>NZ_JANUGY010000001.1 GCF_024756235.1 Massilia kyonggiensis
GCTGAACGTTAACAGCTCTCCCTCCCGTTTACAAGCAAAACGCCTTAACTTAACGGCATTAGGGTCAGAGCCCGTTTTTTGGAAACAAAAAAGCCCGGACGGTTTCCCGCCCGGGCTTTGATCTGACTTTACACGCTTACGCAGCTTCGACAGCCACCGGCATGCGGATCAGGTAGTCGAACGCGGACAGCGCCGCCTTCGCGCCATCGCCCGCCGCGATGACGATCTGCTTGAACGGCGTCGTCGTCGCATCGCCCGCCGCGAACACGCCCGGGATGTTGGTGCGACCATGGTCGTCCACGACGATCTCGCCGAAGCGCGACAGTTCCACCGTGCCCTTCAGGAACTCCGTGTTCGGCACGAGGCCGATCTGGACGAACACGCCGGCCAGTTGCACCAGGTGTTCTTCGCCGCTCAAACGGTCCTTGAACTTGATGCCGTTGACCTTGCTGCCGTCGCCGGTGATCTCGGTCGTCTGTGCGTTCACGTGGATCGTCACGTTCTTCAGGCTCTCGACCTTGTTCACGAGCACCGCATCCGCCTTCAGTTGCGGGGCGAACTCCAGCAGCGTCACGTGCTCGACGATGCCGGCCAGGTCGATGGCCGCTTCCACGCCCGAGTTACCACCGCCGATGACGGCCACGCGCTTGCCCTTGTACAGCGGGCCATCGCAGTGCGGGCAGTAGTTCACGCCGGCATTCTTGTACTCCTGCTCGCCCGGCACGTTCACGTTCCTCCAGCGCGCACCCGTCGACAGGATCACGGTGCTCGACTTCAGCGAGCCGCCGTTCGTGAACTGCACTTCGACCAGTTCACCCGGGCTCGAGGGCGGAATGATCTTCGCTGCCGTCTGCTGCGTCATGATGTCCACGCCGTAGTGGCGCACCTGCGCTTCCAGCGCGGCCGAGAATTTCGGGCCGTCCGTTTCCAGCACGGAGATGTAGTTCTCGATCGACATCGTGTCGTTCACCTGGCCGCCGAAGCGTTCCGTCGCGACGCCGGTGCGGATGCCTTTGCGGGCCGCGTACACGGCCGCTGCCGCACCCGACGGGCCGCCGCCGACGATCAGCACGTCGTACGGATCCTTCGCGTTCAGCTTCGCGGCGTCGCGGGCACCGGCGCCCTTGTCCAGCTTGGCAACGATCTCTTCGATCATCATGCGGCCCGAGCCGAACAGTTCGCCGTTCAGGAACACCATCGGCACCGCCATCACCTTGCGCGACTCGACTTCGGCCTGGAACGCGCCGCCTTCGATCACGGTCGTCTTCACACGCGGGTTCAGGATCGCCATCAGCGACAGGGCCTGCACGACGTCCGGGCAGTTATGGCAGGTCAGCGACATGTACATCTCGAATTCGTAGTCGTCGTCCAGCGCCTTGATCGCGTCGATCGTGTCGGCGTCGACCTTCGGCGGATGGCCGCCCGTCCACAGCAGCGCCAGCACGAGCGACGTGAATTCGTGGCCCAGCGGCAGGCCGGCGAAGCGCAGGCTCATGTCGGTGCCGACGCGTTTCAGCGTGAACGACGGCTTGCGGGCGTCGTTGCCATCCGTGCGCAGCGTGATCTTGTCGGCGCGCAGGCCCTGGATCGTCTGCAGCAGGTCGAGCATCTGTTTCGACGTGTCGCTGTCGTCGAGCGAGGCGACGATCTCGAACGGTTGCTGGACGCGTTGCAGGTAGCCGGCGAGTTGATTTTTCAGTTCTTGTTCGAGCATGATCGTATCCTTTCGTTTCGTTCAGTCGTGTTCAGGCCGATGCATCGCACATGCGGACGCATCCGATAATCTAAATAGTGAATCTGGACCGGCAGATCGACTAGCGAGATCGCCTGTTTCAGTTGCGCGGGCCCGTTCCGGGTGGGCTCGTGGGGAGGGGGTGGGCACCGGCCGCCCCTCGCGGCCGGTGCCTGTACTACGGTGCTACAAAAATTCAGTCGTAGGGTGGGCACCCTGTGCCCACCGAACGTCGCTTAGATCTTGCCGACCAGGTCCAGCGACGGCTTCAGCGTTTCGGCGCCTTCGGTCCACTTGGCCGGGCAGACTTCGCCCGGGTGCGATGCGACGTACTGGGCTGCCTTCACTTTGCGCAGCAGTTCCGAAGCGTCGCGGCCGATGCCGTTGTCGTGCACTTCCATGACCTTGATCTGGCCTTCCGGATTGATCACGAAGGTGCCGCGCAGGGCCAGGCCTTCTTCTTCGATCATGACTTCGAAGTTACGCGACAGGATGCCGGTCGGGTCGCCGATCAGCGGGTAGTTGACCTTCTTGATCGCTTCCGACGTGTCGTGCCATGCCTTGTGGGCGAAGTGGGTGTCGGTCGACACGCCGTAGACTTTGACGCCCATCTTGTCGAATTCCGGCTGGAAAGCAGCCAGGTCTTCCAGTTCGGTCGGGCAGACGAAGGTGAAGTCCGCCGGGTAGAACATCAGGACCGACCACGTGCCTTTGAAGTCGGCTTCGGTCAGGTCGATGAACTTGCCTGCGTGGTAAGCGGTTGCTTTGAACGGCTTGATTTCGGTGTTGATGATGGACATTCAGTACTCCTCTTTCGGGGTTAAAAAAAGCTTAGGTGTGAACTATACCCTGCCACGCCCTTCATGTGAAATTGATTGAACAGATTCTATCAATTAATTTTGACTATCATGCAGGCGCAGCCGCCGGTTGCAGCGCGGTCTCCATGCACGGCAGGGTGAGGCTGAAGCAGGCGCCCTGCCCCGGCGTGCTCTCGACCGTCAACTGGCCGCCGTGCGACACGGCAAGCTGGCGCGAGATGTACAGACCCAGGCCGAGGCCCTTCGGCTCCCCGCTCTTCGCGCCGCGCTCGTACGGTTCGAAGATGCGCTCGATGAAGTCGGGCGCGATGCCCTTGCCGTGGTCGCGCACGGCGATGCGGACGTTGGGACCTTCGTCATGGACGCTCACCTCGACCGCGCCGCCGCCACCATAGCGCATGGCATTGGTCAGCAGGTTGACGACGACCTGCTCGATGCGGAATTCGTCCCAGAAGCCTTCGACCGGGTGATGCGGCGCCAGCACGACGTTGACGCCCGCCGCCGCGGCCTGCAGCGACAGATCGTTCACCACGCGCTCCAGCAGCGCCATCAGCTCGACCTTGGCCGGGCGGATCGACAGCGTGCCGCTCTTCATGCGCGAGACGTCCAGCATGTCGTCGATCAGGCGGATCATCGCCTTGATCTGGCGCTCGTCGCGCTTGATCATGCTGTTCATCTGGTCCGGATTGAACGCCGGCAAATTACCCCGCTTCAATTGCAGGCTGCGCATCTGCGTTTCCAGGAACAGCGTGTTGAGCGGCGTACGCAGTTCGTGCGCGACGAGGGACATGAATTCGTCGCGCATGCGCAGCGAGCGCTGCAGTTCGGCCTGCGTCTCGTTCAGCTCGCGCAACAGCACTTCCTGCTCACGCCGCGCCGCTTCCAGCGCTTCCATCTGGCGCTGCATCTCGCGCCGCTGCTGGTCCAGCGTGACGAACACGTGCACCTTGCTGCGCACGGCGTCCGGGTCCAGCGGTTTATAGAGGAAATCGACGGCGCCCGTTTCGTAGCCCTTGAACGCGTAGTTCAGCTCGCGGCCGGCGGCGGACACGAACACGATCGGGATATTGCGCGTGCGCGAGGTGGAGCGCATCAGCTCGGCCAGCTCGAAGCCGTCCATGCCGGGCATCTGCACGTCGAGGATGGCCAGCGCGAAATCGTGCTCGAGCATCAGGGACAGGGCTTCCTCGCCGGACTGGGCCTGGAACACGAGGCGCTGCTCGTCGCGGATCAGCGCGTCGAGGGCGCGCAGGTTTTCCGGCAGGTCGTCGACGATCAGCAATTTACTAGGGTCGGGTGCGCTCATGGTTCATTCATCTCCAACATGGGCAACAAGGCGTGGATGCGCGCCAGAGGCAATATCAGGTTCGGCTTGCAGCGGTTGATGGCGC
The DNA here is from genome assembly GCF_024756235.1 of Massilia kyonggiensis. GTDB lineage: Bacteria > Pseudomonadota > Gammaproteobacteria > Burkholderiales > Burkholderiaceae_D > Telluria > Telluria kyonggiensis. Next base: position 3,942 of record NZ_JANUGY010000001.1, read on the forward strand.
TCACGGGCATCGTGGGCACCTGGGCGTCGGCGGGATCCTGCACGACGGTGAAGCCGCCGCGCGCGCGGATGCGGGCCATGCCGTCGGCGCCGTCGTGGTTCGCGCCGGTGAGCAGGATGCCGGCCAGGCCGGCGCCGTAGACGTCCGCGCCGGACTCCATCAGCACGTCGATCGCGGGCCGCGCGAAGTGCACGGGCGGCTCGCAGCTGATCGAGAACGTGCGGTCGCGTTCGATCGACAGATGGTAGCCCGGTCCGGCGAAGTACACGGTGCCGGGCACGATCTCTTCCTTGTCGGCCGCTTCCTTCACGCGCACCGGCAGGCGCTCGTCGAACAACTCGGCCAGGCGGCTTTCCCTGTCTCCCGGCATGTGCAGGATACAGATCACGGGCAAAGAATAGCCGGCCGGAATCGCCGGCAACAGCGCGACGAGCGCATCCACGCCGCCGGCCGAGCCGCCGATCACGACGGCCTCGAAGCGCCGGCCGCGGAGTGCGGCACGTAATGCGCCTTCCTGGGGGCCGGGGTCGACGGCGGGGCTCATGAGGCCACCTTGCGGAATACCCGCTCCCGCTTCGCGAGCGGTTCGAATTGCTGTGCATACGTGGAAAAGTCGATGCTTTCCTTGCTGCCGAGGCCGAGGAAGCCGCGGTGGCACAGCGATTCGTGGAACAGGCCCAGCACCCGGTTCTGCAGGCGCCGGTTAAAGTAGATCATCACGTTGCGGCAGCTGATGAAATGCGTCTCCGCGAACACGCTGTCCGTGGCCAGGCTGTGGTCCGCGAACGTGACGTTCTCGACGAGCGCGCGGTCGAACAGCGCCCCGCCGTACGCGGCCGTGTAATAGTCGGAAAACGCGCGGGTGCCGCCCGCCTTCTGGTAATTCTCCGTGTACGCGCGCATCTTATCCAGCGGCATCACGCCGCGGCGTGCCGCTTCCAGCGATTCCGGATTGATGTCGGTCGCGTACATCTGCGTGCGCTCCAGCAGGCCCTCCTCGTGCAGCAGGATCGCGAGCGAATACACTTCCTCGCCCGTGCTGCAGCCGGCCACCCACACGTTCAGGGACGGATACGTCTTCAGGAACGGCACGACGAGCCGGCGTACAGCCTGATAATAATCCGGGTCGCGGAACATTTCCGTCACCGGGATGGTCAAAAACTGCAACAGCTGCGCGAACGCGGCAGGGTCGTGCATGACGCGCGCCTGCAAAGCCGAGATCGTTTCGCACTCCATCGCACGCATCGCCGCGAGCACACGGCGCTTTTGCGAGGCGCCCGTGTAGTCGCGGAAATCGTAGTTGTACTTGAGGTAGACAGCCTCGATCAGCATCCGCAACTCGATGTCGTCGCTCGGCAGGCTGTGCATTGTCTTTTTCAAATGCGCTCCAGCGTCGGCATCCACACGCGCAGCAGCGAGTACAGCCGGGTCAGGTCGATCGGCTTGGCGAGATAGTCGTTGGCGCCGGCGGCCAGGCATTGTTCCTGGTCGTCCTTCATCGCCTTTGCCGTGATCGCGATGATGGGCAGGCGCGCGAAGCGCTTGTCCTGGCGGATGCGGCGCGTCGCTTCCAGTCCGTCCATGCCCGGCATCATCACGTCCATCAGGACGAGGTCGATCGCTTCGTTTTCATCGAGCTTGGCAATGGCTTCATAACCATTGCGGCCCACCACCACCTGCGCACCGCGTTGCTCCAGGGCACTGGTCAATGCGAACACATTACGCACGTCGTCGTCCACGAGCAGGATCGTGCGGCCTTCGAACACGCGGTCGCGTCCGCGCACCGTCTTGAGCATCGACTGGCGTTCCGACGACAGCTGCGACTCCACCTTGTGCAGGAACAGCGTCACCTCGTCGAGCAGGCGCTCCGGCGAGCGCGCGCCCTTGATGATGATCGAGCGCGAGTATTTCAGCAGTTCCGCTTCCTCGTCGCGCGTCAGGTTGCGTCCCGTGTACACGATGACGGGCGGGAACGAACACAGTTCTTCCAGAGACATACGCTTGAGCAACTCGTTACCCTGCATGTCGGGCAGCTTCAAGTCGATGATCATGCAGTCGAAAATCTGCGTGCGCAACAAGTCCAGCGCTTCCGTGCCGGACCCGACGGCCGCGATCTCGACGTCCGTATCGGAGATCAATTGCACGACGCTGTCGCGCTGGCGCTCGTCGTCTTCCACGAGCAGCACGCGCTTGATCTGCTGCGACGACTTGTCCTTCAGCTTGCGGAACACGTCTTCCAGCTGCTCGCGCGACGTCGGTTTCAGTGCGTAGCCGATCGCGCCCAGGTGCAGCGCCTCGCCGCCGTTTTCCTGGCTGGACACGACGTGGACCGGAATATGGCGTGTGGCCGGATTGTCTTTCAGCTGTTGCAGCACAGACAGACCGGAGCCGTCCGGCAGGCGGATGTCGAGCAGGATCGCGTCCGGGCTCTCGTTCGTCGCCAGTTCCAGGCCTTCCTGCGCCGTCAGCGCGACGAGGCAGCGGAATTCCATGTCATGCGCAAGGCCGTACAGGATGCGCGCGAATTCCGGCTCGTCCTCGACCACGAGCACCGTGCGCACGCCTATGGCGGGCTGGGCGCGGTCGTCGGCGAACGCGGGCAGTGTCACGCTTTGCGCCGGGACCACGGGTTCCGGCTCCGGCATGGGCACACGCACGGGCGGCTGCGGGGGCGGCAGCACGGGCGGCGTCGCGGCGACGGTGCCGTTGCGCGGCAGGCTCAGGATGAACGTGCTGCCCGCGCCCGGCGCGCTCGTGAGCGTCAACGTGCCGCCCAGCAAGGCGGTCAGGTCGCGCGAGATGGACAGCCCCAGGCCCGTGCCGCCGTACTTGCGCGCGGTGGAGCCGTCCGCCTGGTGGAATGCATCGAAAATCTTGTCCTGCTGCTCGGGCGCGATGCCGATGCCGGAATCCTGCACGGCGAACTGGATCCAGCCATCCGTGTTGGCGCTCACGGTCAGATGCACCTTGCCCTTGTCCGTGAACTTGACGGCGTTCGACAGCAGGTTCTTGAGGATCTGCTCCAGGCGCTGGCGGTCCGTGTGGATGCTGATGGGCACGTTCGGCTCGACCGTCAGGCTGAAGTCCAGGTGCTTCTGGCGCGCCAGCGGTTCGAACACGCGGGCGAGGCCCTCGATCACGCGGCGCAGCGGCAGGTCTTCCGGCACGAGCTCCAGCTTGCCCGCCTCGACTTTCGAGATGTCGAGAATGTCGTTGATCAGGTTCAGCAGGTCATTGCCGGCCGAATAAATCGTCTGGGCAAAGCGCACCTGCTCTTCGTTCAGGTTGCCGCCCGCATTGTCGGCCAGCAGCTTGGCGAGGATCAGCGACGAGTTCAGCGGCGTACGCAGTTCGTGCGACATGTTCGCGAGGAACTCGGACTTGTAGCGGCTCGCGCGCTCCAGTTCCAGCGCCCGCTCGCGCAATTGCTCCTGGGCTTGCACCAGCGCGCTGTTCTTGGTGTCGAGGTGGGCAGCCTGCTCGGCCAGCTGTTCGTTCGTCTGCTCCAGCTCGGCCTGCTGGTTTTCCAGCGCCGACTGCGATTCCTCCAGCGCGCGCGACTGTTCTTCCAGCTCCTCGTTGGCGGTGCGCAGTTCTTCCTGCTGCACCTGGAGTTCCTCGTTCAGCGCCTGCTGCTCTTCCAGCGCGGCCTGCAGGCGCTGGCGGTGCAGCACGTTGGCGATGGCGGCGCCGACCGACGCGGCGATCGTCTCCATGAACTGGATGTCGCGCGCGCGCACGCCGTGCAGGAAGCCGATCTCGATGACGCCCTTGATCTTGCCGAAGTTCGACACGGGCGCGATCAGGAGCTCGCGCGGGGCTGCCTCGCCCAGCGCCGATCCGACCTTGATATAGTCCGGCGGCAGGTCGCGCAGGGTAACGATGCGGTTCTGGTTGGCGGCCTGCGCGGCCAGCGATTCGTTCGGCTGCACGACGCGGGCCCTGTCCGTGTCCGCGTGCGCGAACCCGTAGGCGCCGATGCGCGTCAGCGTCCCGTCTTCGGCGCGCAAATACATCGCGGCAACGACGCCGTTCAGGTAGTGCGCCACGTAGTTCAGCACGGCGTCGGCCAGCGGTTCCAGGCTGATGATGCCCGTCGTCTTCGCGATCAGTTCCGTCTGGCCCGAGCGCAGCCATGCCTGCTGCATCAACTGGGTATTGTGGTCTTCCTCGTGCTGCAGGATGTCGCCGTACGATTTCGACAGCGCCTTCAGGTCGCGCCGGCCGAACACGGCCAGCAGGCCCGCCACGATCAGGCTGAACGCGAGGAAGGCGGCGACGGACCACGCGATCACGGAGCGCGACGTGGCGTTGCGTTCCTGCAGGATGCGCTGCTCTTCCAGGATGAAATCGAGGAACTCGCGCCGGACCTGGTCGGTCAGGATCTTGCCGCGGCCGGCCTTGATGTTCTGGATGATCTCGACGAAATCGCTCTTCTTGCCGCGCAGCGCGATCATCTCTTCCGCGAACCCCTGCCACTGGGCCTGCGCCGCGCGCACCCGCTCGATGCGGTCGAGCTGCGCCCGGTTGTCGCCGACGAGCCGCTCGAGGTTCTTCAACTCGGCGTCCATGCGTGGCTTGGCCGCCAGGTAAGGGGCCATGAAATCGTCGTCGCCGGACAATACGTAGCCGCGCATGCCCGCCTCCATGTCGGACGACAGGCGGCTGACCTCGTTGGCCCGGCCGATCACGTGCTCGGAATGCTCGACCCAGCTCAGGACATTGATGAGATAGGCGATGATACCGACGAAGACGAGCGCGCTGAGCACGCCCATGCCGAGCGGCATGGCGACGTTGCGCGACAGGATGCGGCGAAATTGATCACTATCGATACTCGAACCGGGCATGCTGTGTGGTTTCTTGTGAAAAAAATATCCCAAGTGTAACCCAAGCAAAGAAACCGGCGCGCTCGCTTGAACGTAACTTTTTGTCAAGTCGGCGGTGTTGCGACGTATTTACGGTGGAGATCGGCGAAGATACGGCGCCGTGCGGCTCCCCTTCGCCTTGGCGACTTGCGCCGGCGGCCCCTCCGCCACCACCTTGCCCCCGGCCTCGCCCGCACCGGGACCGATGTCGATCACCCAGTCGCACGCGGCCACCACGCGCATCGTGTGTTCGACCATGATCACGGTGTTGCCCGCGTCGACGAGGCGGTCGAGCTGGGCCAGCAGGCGGTCCGCGTCCAGCGGATGCAGGCCCGTCGTCGGCTCGTCCAGGACGTACAGCGTCCCGCCGCGGCCGGCGCGCTGCAGTTCCGTCGCCAGCTTGATGCGCTGGGCTTCGCCGCCCGAGAGCTCCGTCGCGCTCTGCCCCAGCCGCAGATAGCCGAGCCCCACCTCGCGCAGCACCGAGAGGGGCCGCGCGACGGCTTCCTCGTCCGCGAAGAACGCGTGCGCCTCGTCGACCGTCATGCCCAGCACGTCCGCGATGTTGCGGTCGTTGTAGCGGATCGCCAGCGTGTCGGCATTGTAGCGCGCGCCGCCGCACGTGGGGCAAGGCGCGTAGACGCTCGGCAGGAACAGCAGCTCGACCATGACGAAGCCCTCGCCCGCGCAATGCTCGCAGCGGCCCTTGGCGACGTTGAACGAGAACCGCCCGGCGTCGTAGCGGCGCTTCTTCGCGGCCGGCGTCGCCGCAAACAGTTTACGCACCTGGTCGAACAGGCCCGTGTACGTGGCGAGGTTCGACCGGGGCGTGCGGCCGATCGGCTTCTGGTCCACGCGCACGAGGCGACGGATGCCGTGCATGGGGCCCGCGATGTGGCCGACGGTCGGGATGTCGGCCTCGCGCTCGAGGTCCATGCCTTCCTCGGACTCCTCCTCGGCCCCACCTTGTCCCAGCGCCGCGCCGACGAGGTCGACGAGCACCTGGCTCACGAGCGTCGACTTGCCGGAGCCGGAGACGCCCGTCACGCCCGTCATCACGCCCAGCGGGAAGCAGACGGCGAGATCGTGCAGGTTGTTGCGTGTGACGCCTTCCAGCCGCAGCCAGCCGGCCGGCTCGCGCGGGGTCCGTTCCGGCGGGCGCACGGCATCCTTTGCATCCGGAAAAAGGTAGCGACGCGTATGCGAGCCCGCCACGTCACGCAAGCCGTCGGGCGGACCGCTATATAGAATCTGGCCGCCCTTCTCGCCCGCCTGCGGGCCGACGTCGACGATCCAGTCCGCGTGCCGGATCACATCGAGCGCATGCTCGACGACGAACAGCGAGTTGCCGGCCGCCTTCAGCCGCGCGAGCGCGTCCAGCAGCGCTTCCGTGTCGGCCGGGTGCAGGCCGGCCGAGGGCTCGTCCAGCACGTACACGACGCCGAACAGATTCGACCGCACCTGCGTGGCGAGGCGCAGGCGCTGCAGCTCGCCGGGCGACAGGGTCGGCGTGCTGCGCTCCAGCGCCAGGTAGCCCAGGCCCAGCGCGAGCATCGTGTCGAGCCGCGCGCACAGGTCCGCGGCGATGCGCTGCGTGACGATCAGCTGCTCCGGATGTTTGTCGGCGCGCCTGGGTGCCGTGCCATCCGCGTAAGGGCGCAGCATCTGCGCCAGGCGTTCGAGCGGAACGCGCGACAGGGTCATGATGTCCATGCCGGCAAACGTGACGGACAACGCTTCCTGGCGCAACCGGCGGCCCTGGCACAGCGGGCATTCCGTGCTGACCATGTAGCGCGCCACGCGCTTCTTCATCGATGCGCTTTCCGTGTTCGCGAACGTCTGCAGCACGTAGCGGCGCGCGCCGCTGAACGTGCCCTGGTAGCTGGGCGTCTCCTTGCGCTTCAGCGCGCGGCGCGTTTCCTCCGGCGTGAGGCCCGCGTACACGGGCACGGTGGGCGTCTCGTCCGTGAACAGGATCCAGTCGCGGTCCTTCTTCGGCAGATCTCTCCACGGCGTGTCGACGTCGTAACCCATCGTGACGAGGATGTCGCGCAGGTTCTGGCCGTGCCACGCGGGCGGCCACGCGGCGACGGCGCGCTCGCGGATGGTGAGGCTGTCGTCCGGCACCATCGACGCTTCCGTCGCGTCGTACACGCGGCCCAGGCCCGAGCATTGCGGGCACGCGCCTTCCGCAGTGTTGGGAGAGAACGATTCGGCGTACAGCAGTTCCTGGCTGGGCGGGTAATCGCCGGCGCGCGAATACAGCATGCGCAGGGAATTCGACAGCGTGGACACGCTGCCGACGGACGACCGCGTCGTCGGCGTGCCCCGCTGCTGCTGGAGGGCGACGGCGGGCGCCAGGCCGTCGATGTCGTCCACTTCCGGCACGGGCATCTGGTGGAACAGCCTGCGCGCATACGGCGACACGGATTCCAGGTAGCGCCGCTGCGCTTCCGCGTACAGCGTCCCGAACGCGAGCGACGACTTGCCCGAGCCGGACACGCCCGTGAACACGACGAGCGCGTCGCGCGGGATGTCGAGGTCGACGTTCTTCAGGTTGTGCTCGCGCGCGCCGCGGACGCGCACGTAGCCTGTTTTCGGTAATGGGTCGCGCATGCCTCATTCGAGCACACGCGAACACGGCCGTCCGTGCGCTGGCCCACCGTCAAGGGATCAGCGATCGCGCCCGCAACTCGGAAAACAGGTCGTAGAAGGAGTCCTCGGTCGACTGCCACGCGGCAAAGCCGAGCCGGCGGCTGTTCGCCATGTCCGTCATCACTTCGATGGGACGGCCGAGGTCGAGGTCGGTGTGCCACGGCGACACGAGCCGGTTCAGGTCCGCCTCGACGAGCTTGTGACGTGTGGCGATCTCGCGCCAGACGGCGTGGTCGTTCGCCATCTCGGCCTCCAAAGGCCGCGTCTCGCCTTCGAAGCCGGCGGCCTGGACGCCGAACCATGCCGCGAGCCGGCGCCACAGCCAGCTCCAGCGGAAGTAATCGCCGTTCGTGATGTTGAAGGCTTCGTTGCGCGCGGCGTCGTGGTCCGCCGCCCAGCGCAGTTGCTTGGCGAGCATGCGCGCATCCGTCACGTCCGACAAGCCCTCCCACTGCGCCTGCGAACCGGGGAAGCGGAACGGCCGGCCCGTGGCCTTGCAAATCGACGCGTACACGGCCAGCGTCGTGCCCAGGTTCATCGCATTGCCCACGGCCATGCCGATGACCGTGTGCGGACGGTGCACGGTCCACGTGAAGCGGTCGCGGGCGGCTGCCGCGTAGACCTCGTCTTCTTGCGCGTAATAAAAATTGTCGAGGGGCAGGCGCGGCTGGGATTCGCGCAGCGGCGTGTCGGGCAACGTGCCGGAACTGGCGTATGCCTCGAACGGGCCGAGGTAGTGCTTCAGGCCCGTCACGAGCGCCACGTGGCGCAGCGTCTTGCGGGTGCTCAGCGCATCCAGCAGGTTGCGCACGAGAGCGGCATTGACGCGGATGTTTTCCGCCTCGCTGTCCTGGCGCATCCATGTCGTGATGAAGACGTGCGTCGGACCGCCGTCGCCGAAGGCCGTCGCCAGCGCTTCGCCGAGCCGTTCCGGATCCATCAGGTCGGCCGGCACGGGAATCAGGCCCGGCAGGTCGGCCGGCGGACGGCGCGCGAGGCCGTACACGGTCCAGCCGTGGGCCAGCAGTTCCCGTGCCGTGGCATGGCCGCCGATCCCGCTGGCGCCCACGACGAGTGCGCTTCTTTGCATGTCCGCGTCTCCATGATGATGGCAATCGCCATTCTTGCCTGCTTCAGGAAAGCGCGTCGCACACCATGTCGATGCCGCCGCCCGGCGGGAAACGCGCGGCTACCGCCCGCGTACGTTCGTCGAGACCCTGCGCCGCCAGCAGACTGCCCAGCGCGCGCACGAGCCGGCCTTCATTCAGCCGCGTTGCCGGCAAGCTCGCGCCGACGCCCAGTGCCGTGACGCGCGCACCATTGTCGAACTGGTCGTGCGCCAGCGGCACGACGAGCTGCGGCGTCCCCGCGCGCAGCGCTTCCGCCGTCGTGCCGATGCCGCCATGGTGGACGAGCGCCGCCGCATGCGGCAGGAGCGAGCGCAGCGGCACGTAGTCCTGCCACAGCATCGATGGCGGCAGGTCGGCCGGCACCTGCTCGCGGTGCGGCGTGAGGAACACGGCACGCCGGCCCAGCCGCGTGGCGGCCGCGTACGCAGCGCGGAAGTAGGCGGCCGCCTGCGTGTTGCCGGTGCCGTGCGTGAACACGAGCGGCGGCGTGCCGGCCCGCAGGAACGCTTGCAGGTCGGCCGACAGCGTTGCATCCGCGTTCGGGTCGAACAAGGGAAAATCGCCGCGTACCAGCGGTTGCGGCCAGTCCGGCTGCGTTGGCGCGAACCACGCGGGGAACAGCGTCACCGACAGGTCGGGCACGGACGCGATCCAGTCCATCAGCGACGGCACCGGTTGCAAGCCGTGCGTCGTGCGCGCCGCGTTCACGTCCGCCAGCGCGACGGGATCGATGAAGCGCCGGCCCACCCAGCGCCAGAACGCGCGGCGCGCGGACAGCGGCACCCAGGCCGGTACGCGCCACGGTCCCACCATCAATGGGTCGTGCACGGTCATGAGGTTGGCCGGCGCGAGGTAGGCAGCCGCGATCTTCACGCCGGGATGCACCGTGCGGCACAGGTCCGCCTCCGGCAGCGCGAGCGGATGCACGAGCAGCGTGCAGCGCTCCTCCGCCGGCAACGCCTGCACGAAAGGTACGATCTGCGCCATCGCGGGCCGCGTCGCGCGCCACACGACGCCGAAGCCGCGCGTGGGATGCCACAGGTCGGGGTCGCGCAGCACGGCTTCGTCGGCGGGCAGGCCCGTGAACGGCAAGCCGGTCGGCTGCACCCACGGACGGTGCTGCTCGGGCGCGAGGAAGCTCACGCGGTGGCCGCGGGCACGCAACGCGAGCGCCAGCCCGAGGAAGGGAAACAGGTCGCCGGCCGAGCCGATCGTGACGACGACGTAGTGTTGGGGTTCGATGCGGAACTCCTGCTAGAATATGGGATCGATTCAAGGAGATTTTCCCATGCGCCTGTAATGCCTGCCGTTCGCATCGCGACGGCCACGAAACCTTCCGGCTTTCCTTGGCATTCAGGAGTTCCACATGGCGCATCCCTATTTCGCGACCCTGCACGGGGTCGACATCATTCTGCCCGACGGGCGCATTCTCTTTACCCATTTGCACGAGACGTTCGGCGCCGAGACGGTCGCCCTGATCGGCCATAACGGCAGCGGCAAGTCCACGCTCGGGCGCGTGCTCGCGGGCGAGCTCGAACCTGCCGCGGGCCGCATCGAACGCCCGGGACGCATCCGCTACGTGGCGCAGCAGACCGGCGCCACGTCCGCGTGTTCCCTGGCCGAAGTCGCGGGCCTCGATGCGCCGCTGGCCGCGCTGCGCCGGCTGGCGTCAGGCGAAGCGCGCGACGAGGACTTCGACATCATCGGCGACCGCTGGGACCTGGAAGCGCGCTGGGACGTGATGCTCGACGGCGCCGGTCTCGATGCGCGCCTCGCACCGCAAGCCCTGTCCGGCGGCCAGCACACGCTGCTCGCGCTGATCGGCGCCTTTTGCTCGGACGCGGATTTGCTCGTGCTGGACGAACCGGGCAACCACCTCGACCTTGGCAACCGCGCCTTCCTCCTCGACCAGATGCGCGCGTGGCGCCAGTCCGGCCGCGGCCTGCTGCTCATCAGCCATGACCGCGACCTGCTGGAGCACGTGGAGCGCACGCTGGAAGTCCACGCGGGCGGCCTGCGGCGCTACGGCGGCGGATGGTCGCTCGTGGCCGAACAGCGCGGGACGGAACTGGCCGCCGCGGGCGCGAAGCTGGAACGCGCCCGCACGGAGCGGCGCCAGGGCGAACAGAAAATGCGCGAACAGGCCGAGCGCGCCGCGCGCAAGAGCGCCCGCGGCGCGCGCGCGAAGGCGGACGGCGGCATGCCGAAGATCGTCCTGAACGCCCTGCCCCAGCGCGCCGAACAGACGGACGGCGCCCGGCTTGAGCGCCATGCGCGCGAGCGGCAGGCGCTGCAGGGTGACGTGGCCGACGCATTCGCGACGTTCGATGCCCTGCACCAGCAGCCGGTCTTTCCGCAGTTGGACATCGACATCCCACCCGGCCAGACGGCGCTCGCGTTCGACGCACTCGTCGCGCGCCACGGTCCGTGCGAGCCGCTGGACTGGCGCGTGCAGGGCGCGGCGCGGATCGCGATCATGGGGCCGAACGGCTGCGGCAAGTCCACGTTGCTGCGCACGATCGCCGGGGAGATCGCCCCGTTGTCCGGTACCGTGCACGGCCTGCCGGGCGTGCTGCTGGACCAGCACCTGGCCATGCTCGATCCGGCGCGCAGCCTGCTGGATCATTTCCCGACCTCGCACGACGCAGGCCGCCTGCGCCAGATGCTCGCGCTCGCGGGCCTGGGCCCGGCGCGCATCCTGCGTCCCAGCGGAGAACTGAGCGGCGGCGAACGCATGCGCGGCGCGCTGCTGCTGGCCGTGCTGCGCGAGCCCGCGCCGAAACTCCTGATGCTGGACGAGCCGACGAACCACCTCGACCTCGCGAGCGTGGAGGCGCTGGAAGCGATGCTGGCGTCGTGGCCGGGGGCGCTCGTCGTCGTGTCGCACGACGGGCGCTTTCTGGAGAAGCTGGGGCTCACCCACCGGCTCGAGTGGACGCCGGCTGGATGGGCGGTGCAGGAAGTTTAGAGGAACCGGTCGAGAATCTTCCGGCTGCCCTTGTCGATCCCGAACATGTCGCGGATGAGGAAGTGAATCCCGTGGCTGTCCGCGATGAGCAGCGAATACGTGCCCAGCCGGCGAATGTCTTCCTCGCCCTTGAGCACGAACTCGGTATCGCCGCGGTCCGTCTTGACTGTCCACGTGCACGGCGTGGCATAGCTGGACACGCCCTTGATCGACAAAATCTCGGGCATGAATTCGCGGCCCTCGAGTTCTTCCGTCACGAGCGAACGGATCTCGGCCGGCATCGTCTCGAGGTCGTCGATCCACGCGACTTCCTTGCCGCCGTCGCGCACGAGCGAGATGCCCTTCGAGGGCGCCTGCACCGGGAACGAGCGCACGGGCGCCACGCCCACGAATTCCTCGCCCTCGGCATTCGTCAGTACCAGCTTGCCGAACGCATCCCGGCGTAGATTAAATGTGGTCATCGTTCAGTCTTCCTTGCTGCCATCGTCGTCCGGGTCCTGGTCCACGTTGCGCGCCTGCGCTTCGTACAGGCGGAAATAGGCGCCTTCGCGCGCCATCAGTTCGTCGTGGTTGCCCTCTTCCACCACCTGGCCGCGGTCCAGCACGACGAGGCGGTCGGCACGGTGCAAGGTGGACAGACGGTGCGCGATGGCGATCGTCGTGCGGCCCTGCACGAGGTTGTCCAGCGCCTTCTGGATTTCCTTTTCCGTTTCCGAGTCGACGGAGGATGTCGCTTCGTCCAGGATCAGGATCGGCGGGTCGATGAGGAGTGCGCGGGCGATCGAGATGCGCTGGCGCTCGCCGCCGGACAGGCCCTGGCCCCGCTCACCCACCATCGAGTCGTAGCCCTGCGGCAGGCGCAGGATGAATTCGTGCGCGTGCGCGGCACGGGCGGCGGCGATGATCTCTTCGCGCGTCGCATCCGGCTTGCCGTAGGCGATGTTTTCCGCGATGGTGCCGAAGAACAGGAACGGCTCCTGCAGCACGAGGCCGATGTGGCGGCGGTAGTCCGCGACGGCGAAGCTGCGGATGTCGCGGCCGTCCAGCAGGATCGCGCCTTCCGCCACGTCGTAGAAGCGGCAGATCAGGTTCACCAGCGTGCTCTTGCCCGAGCCGGAGTGGCCCACGAGGCCCACCATCTCGCCGGCCTTGATGTTCAGCGAGATGCCGCGGTTGACGGCGCGGTTACCGTAGCGGAAGCCCACTTCGCGCAGTGCGATATTGCCTTCGACCTTGTCCAGTTTCACCGGGTTGACGGGATCCGGCACGCTCGACACGTGGTCGAGGATGTCGAAGATGCGCTTGGCGGCCGACGCGGATTTCTGCGTGACGGACACGATGCGGCTCATCGAATCGAGACGGACATAGAACCGGCCGCTGTACGCGATGAACGCGGACAGCACGCCGACAGTGATCTCCTGGTGGCTCACCTGCCAGATGCCGAAGCACCAGATGACGAGCAGGCCCAGTTCCGTCAGCAGCGACACGGTCGGCGAGAACAGCGACCACACCTTGTTCAACTTGTCGTTGACGGCCAGGTTGTGTTTATTGGCCTCGCGGAAGCGCGACGCCTCGCGGTGTTCCTGGGCGAACGCCTTCACCACGCGGATGCCGGGGATGGTGTCGGCCAGCACGTTCGTGACCTCGCCCCACACGCGGTCGATCTTTTCGAAACCGGTACGGAGCTTGTCGCGCACGACGTGGATCATCCACGCGATGAACGGCAGCGGCACGAGCGTGATCAACGCGAGTTTCACGTTGATGCTGAACAGGATCACGCCCGTCATGATGATCATGAGGACGTCGGACAGGAAGTCCAGCAGGTGCAGCGACAGGAACACGCAGATGCGGTCCGAGCCGCTGCCGATGCGCGACATCAGGTCACCCGTGCGCTTACCGCCGAAAAATTCCAATGACAATCTCAGCAGGTGTTCATAGGTTTCGGAACGCATGTCCGCGCCCATCCGCTCCGAGACGAGGGCGAGGATGTACGTGCGGCCCCAGCCCAGCGCCCAGGCGAGGATCGCGGACGCGAACAGGCCGCCCATGTACATGTACACGAGGCGCGTGTCGATGTTCTGGCCGTTCTGGTACGGGATCAGCACGTTGTCCATCAGCGGCATCGTCAGGTATGGCGGAATCATGTGTGCGCCGGTACTTGCCAACATGAGCAAGAATCCGAGCAGCAATTGCCCCTTGTACGGCCGGGCGAAGCGCCACAGGCGGAACAGGGTCCAGGTCGACGGCGGCGTATGCAGCACCTTGGTGCAGATCGGGCACTCTTCCTGGTCCGGTTCCAACGGCGCCTTGCAACTCGGACACGTATGTTGCTCGGGCGCTTGCACAGGGGCGCCGCTGACGTAGCTTTCGACCTGGTCCTGGAACTGGTCGACGACGCGAATGGCTTGCAGATTCTGGCCCAGGGTAAACCGCCAGGCCGCCAGCAAGCCGTTCTGGTCGACGAGTTCGAGATGGCCGACACCCGCGTGATCGTGGTGGCGCATTGTCAAACCGGCACGATATGGCCAGTCGCGCCACATCGTGTCGCCGGGTGCGCGGGTCAGCAGGCGATAATTCGTGACGACAAGAATACCTTTGGTGAAACGTAATTTCGCATCGAGGTCAACCTCGACGCTGTTTAAAACGTTTTCCCCTGGCGCAAGCTTCTTCGCGACGTCCGCCTGCCAGTGCTCAGGCAGGAAACCGGCGGTTGACGCCTGCGGACCGGAGGGAATAAGTTGTTGAGTTGTCATGTGATGCCGCCGGCAAAGGCGAGTTTTGGTTCTGATCTGTACGATGGAACGTTGAGGGCGGTGTAGCCGTTGACACGCGCACCTTCCGAAACGCGGAGCGCCGGAGTGTACGGTATTCTATCGGAGGGGCCAGACTGGCAGAAATCGGTTCGGCACGGTAAGCTTCGTTCCGGCAAGTATACAACATGTGCATTATGGAAAGAGAGGAAGACGGGGCCGCGATCCGGCAACGTCTTTGACCATCGATGTGCAAACATAGGAAACGCCACGCGATGAGAGAGCGGTCGTCGCGTGGCTGGATATTTCATGACATATAAGAAAGACATTGCAATTCTTCGTGTAAACCACCTGCGTGGACCGAACATCTGGACCTACCGCCCTGTCATCGAAACGTGGCTCGACATCGGCGAACTCGAAGAATGTCCTTCGAATAAACTTCCCGGCCTGTATGAACGCCTCACCGCCTGGCTGCCGGGCCTGATCGAACACCGCTGCGGCGTCGGCGAACGGGGCGGCTTCCTGGAGCGCCTGCGCGACGGCACCTGGTCCGGTCACATCCTCGAACACATCGTCCTCGAATTGCAGAATCTGGCCGGCATGAAGACCGGCTTCGGTAAAACCCGCTCCACCGCCGACCACGGCATCTATAAAATGGCATTCCGCACGCGCGACGAGACCGTCGGCCGTGCCGCCCTGCAAGCCGGCCACGCACTGCTGATGGCCGCCATCAACGACACCCCCTTCGACCTGCAGGCCAGGGTCGCGGAACTGACCGAACTGGTCGACCGCTACTGCCTGGGCCCGTCGACCGGCCACATCGTCGACGCCGCCACCGACCGCCGCATCCCCTCGATCCGCCTGACCGAAGGCAACCTCGTGCAGCTGGGCCACGGCAGCGCGCAGCGCCGCATCTGGACGGCCGAGACGGACCGCACGAGCGCCATCGGCGAATCCATCGCCAGCGACAAGGACCTCACCAAGACCCTGCTCGCGTCGTGCGGCGTGCCCGTGCCGGAAGGCTCGGTCGTGCGCAGCGCGGAAGCGGCATGGGAAGAAGCGCAGGACATCGGCCTGCCCGTCGCCGTCAAACCGGTCGACGGCAACCACGGCCGCGGCGTGTCGCTGAACCTGATGTCGGAAGCGGACGTGCATGCCGCCTACGCCATCGCCTCCGAGGAAGGCGATTCGACCGCCGTCCTCGTCGAGCGCTTCATTCCCGGCAACGAACACCGCCTGCTCGTCGTCGGCTCGAAAGTTGTCGCGGCCGCCAAGGGCGAATCGCTGTGGGTTGTCGGCGACGGCACCTCCACCGTGACCGCGTTGTGCGACAGCCAGATCAACATCGATCCACGCCGCGGCAATTCCGAAGAATTCCCGCTCAGCCCCGTCGTGCCGGCCGAAAGCGACGAAGTCAAGCTGGACCTGAAACGCCAGGGTCTCACGCCGGATTCGGTCCCGCAGGCCGGCCAGAAAGTGCTGATCCAGTTGAACGGCAACGTGGCCGACGACGTCACCGACGAGGTCCATCCGGAAGTCGCGCACGTGGCCGCGCTCGCCGCGCGCGTCGTGGGCCTGGACATCGCCGGCATCGACCTCGTGTGCGAGGACATCTCGCGTCCGCTGGAAGAGCAGCGCGGCGCCATCATCGAAGTCAATTCCAGCCCGGGCCTGCTCGCGCACATCAAGCCCGCCAAAGGCGAGCCGCGCAACGTCGGCAAGGCCATCGTGGAGCACCTGTTTGCCGAGGGCGAGACGGGCCGCATCCCGCTCGTGGGCGTCACGGGCACCGCGGACGCGGCACTGGCCGCGCGCCTCGTCGGCACCGTGCTGAACCTGGCCGGCAAGCACGTGGGCGTGGCCAACCGCGAGGGCCTGTTCCTCGACGGCCGCCAGGTCACGGCGCAGGACGGCACCCGCTTCGACGCCGGCCAGCGCCTGCTGATCAACCGCACCGTGCAGGCCGCCGTGTTCGAATCGAACGCGCGCACGATCCTGACCGAAGGCCTGCCGTACGACCGCTGCCTCGTCGGCATCGTGACGGACATGGGCGACGTGGCCGACGTGGCCGACCTGTACGTGCGCGACGACGATGCGCTGTACAACGTCGTGCGCAGCCAGGTCGACGTCGTGCTGTCCGACGGCGCGGCCGTGCTGAACGCCGCCGATGAACGCGTGGCCGCGCTGGCCGAACTGTGCGACGGCGCCGTGCTGTTCTACGCGCAGGACGAAGCCGACGCCACCCTGGCCGCGCACCGCGCGAGCGGCGGCCGCGTCGCGTTCGTGCGCAACGGCCATATCGTCCTGGCCCAGGGCAGCGAAGACATGCCGCTGCTGGGTATCGACAAAGTGAAGCCCGCCACCGCCGCGCAGCCGAATGCGCTGCTGGCCGCCGCGCTGGCCGCCTGGGCGCTGGACGTGCCGACGGACCTGATCTGCGCCGGGCTGCGCACCTTCGACCCGGCCGGCAAGAACAAAAAGGCCAAATAAAGATACGTGCCCGGCATGACTGACCGGGCCGATGCCGCAAGACCCTAAAGGAAAGATTTATGGAAGTTTCACGCGTACGGGCCCTGCGCGGTCCCAACCTCTGGAGCCACCACACGTCGATCGAGGCGATCGTCACGTGCACGCCCGACGAGGAATCGATCGGCGCCCTGCCCGGCTTCGAGACGCGCCTGCGCGCCCTGTTCCCGGAAATCTGGCCGCTGCAGCCGACCGGCCATGACGACACGATCCCGCTGGCCCAGGTGCTGGAAGTCGCCGCGCTGGCCCTGCAGGCGCAGGCCGGTTGCCCTGTCACGTTCAGCCGCACCACCGCCACGCTGGAACGCGGCATCTACCAGGTCGTCGTCGAGTACAGCGAAGAAGACGTCGGCCGCCTGGCCATGGAGCTGGCGGAGCAGCTGTGCGCGGCGGCCCGCAACGACCAGCCGTTCGATCTCGAAGGCGCGCTGAAGCAGCTGCGCGACCTGGACGAGGACGTGCGCCTCGGCCCGTCGACGGGTTCCATCGTGCACGCGGCCGTCGCGCGCGGCATCCCGTACCGCCGCCTGACCGAGGGCAGCCTCGTGCAGTTCGGCTGGGGCAGCCGCCAGCGCCGCATCCAGGCCGCCGAGATCGACGCCACCGGCGCCATCGCGGAATCCATCGCGCAGGACAAGGAGCTCACCAAGACGCTGCTGAACGCGGCCGGCGTGCCCGTCCCGCTGGGCCGCAGCGTGAGCGACCCGGACGACGCATGGGCCGCCGCGCAGGAAATCGGCCTGCCGGTCGTGATCAAGCCGAAGGACGGCAACCAGGGCAAGGGCGTGACCGTGAACGTCACCACGCGCGAGCAGCTCGACAAGGGCTTTGCCGCCGCGTCCGAGTTCCGCGACGACATCATGGTCGAAAAATACCTGCCGGGCCATGACTACCGCCTGCTCGTCGTGGGCAACCGCCTCGTCGCCGCCGCGCGCCGCGACCCACCGCACGTCGTGGGCGACGGCACCCACACCGTGCGCCAGCTCGTCGACATCGTCAACAAGGACCCGCGCCGCGGCGACGGCCACGCGACGTCGCTGACCAAGATCCGCTTCGACGACATCGCCCTCGCCTCGCTGGCGAAACAGGGCTATGACGCGGAGTCGATCCCACCGAAGGGCCAGCGCGTCACCCTGCGCAACAACGCGAACCTGTCGACGGGCGGCTCCGCCACCGACGTGACGGACGACGTCCATCCCGAAGTGGCGGCCCGCGCGATCGCGGCCGCGCACATGGTCGGCCTGGACATCTGCGGCGTCGACCTCGTGTGCGACAGCGTGCTGAAACCCATCGAGGACCAGGGCGGCGGCATCGTCGAAGTGAACGCCGCGCCGGGCCTGCGCATGCACATCTCGCCGTCGTTCGGCAAGGGCCGCGCCGTCGGCGAAGCCATCATGGACACCCTGTACGCCCCGGGCGACGACGGCCGCATCCCGGTCGTCGCCGTGACGGGCACGAACGGCAAGACGACGACCGTGCGCCTGATCGCGCACCTGCTCGCGAGCTCGGGCCTGCGCACCGGCATGACGAACACGGACGGCGTCTACATCCAGGGCCGCCGCATCGACAGCGGCGACTGCAGCGGCCCGCGCAGCGCGCGCAACGTGCTGCTGCATCCGGACGTCGACGCGGCCGTGTTCGAGACGGCGCGCGGCGGCATCCTGCGCGAAGGTCTCGCGTACGACCGCTGCCAGGTCGGCGTCGTCACCAACATCGGCTCCGGCGACCACCTGGGGCTGAACTACATCACGACGCTGGAAGACCTTGCGGTGCTGAAGCGCGTGATCGTCCAGAACGTCGCGCCGAACGGCATGGCCGTGCTGAACGCGGCCGACCCGATCGTCGCGGGCATGGCCGAGAACACGAAGGGCGACATCACCTATTTCGCCGCGGACTGCTCGCTGCCCATCATGCAGAAGCACCGCGCGCAGGGCCGCCGCATCGTCTACGTCGACAAGGGCCACCTCGTCGCGGCGCAGGGCAAGAAGGAAGAGCGCGTGCCGCTGGCCGAGGTCCCCATCACCCGCGGCGGCGTGATCGGCTTCCAGGTCGAGAACGTGATGGCCGCCGTGGCTGCCGCCTGGGCCGTGAACATCTCGTGGGATGCGATCCGCGTGGGCCTCAAGACGTTCGTCGGCGAGAGCGACAACGCGCCGGGCCGCTTCAACGTGTTCGACTACCGCGGCGCGACGGTCATCGCCGACTACGGCCACAACCCGGACGCGATCCAGGCCCTGGTCAACGCCGTCGAATCGATGCCGGCCAAGCGCCGCTCGGTCGTGATCTCCGGCGCGGGCGACCGCCGCGACGAGGACATCCGCGACCAAACCCGCATCCTCGGTAAAGCGTTCGACGACGTGCTGCTGTACGAAGACCAGTGCCAGCGCGGCCGTTCGGAAGGCGAAGTGGTCGGCCTGCTGCGCGAGGGTCTCGCCGGCGCGCCCCGGACGACGCACATCGACGAGATCAAGGGCGAGTTCGTCGCGATCGACAAGGCGCTCGAACGCCTGCAGCCGGGCGACCTGTCGCTGATCCTCATCGACCAGGTCGACGAGGCGCTGGCGCACATCGCCAAGCGGGTCAAGGAAGGCTAAGGTCTTTGTCGTGTTGTTGCTGAACGGGCGCCGCGTGCGCCCGTTTTGCTTTTTGTTGGTGCCGCGCAGAAACGTCGGACGCCGCGCACGCTACGTTAGGCAACGAACGTGGCTAGACGCGGCATCTGGCATACCATGAGTGAGAATTCGAGCGAGCGGTGCAACCATGACGATCGACAAGCAATCCCACCCCGTTGCCGACAACGACCCGGCCCCCGAGATGCCGTTCCGGCGCCTCCTGTACCGCTTCCTGTTCTTCGACTGGCTGTTCCGCGACGTCAGCGCCGCGCGCGACCGCATCGAACGGCATGCCGCGCGCCAGCACAACCGCAAGATGAGCCGCTACCTGCCCGTCTACCTGCGGCGCTGGTCCTTTCTCACCGCGTTCGATTTCGCGCTCGGCATCCTGTTCGAAAAGGTGCTGCAGGCCGGGATCGTGTCGGCCTGGTTCTTTACCTGGTCGTGCGTGACCTTTACGGGCATGGTCGTCATCACGGTGGCGTGGCTCATCCTCAATCATGCGCGCCTGTCTTAGGCTTGATGCATTGTAAATTGCCCTGGTGCAATTGACGCGAAACTGGTGTCCTCAACCACAAGGAGGACGTCATGACTTACCGATGGATCGACGACCAGGGTTTGCTGAAGAAAATGCTCGGGGAACGGCGGATCGACCGCTGGACGGCCGAGAACGTGCAGGATGCGTTGCGGGCGCGGGGTGTGCATGCGGCGGCAAGGGCGATGGAGTATCGGCGCGTGCAACTGGAGACGGCGCTCAGGGTGTTGGCGGTACCGGGCAAGCGACGGCGTACTTTCCTCCTCTGACATCAAGGCCGGGCCATGTATGTCGTGGCCCGCCCCCACGTGCCTCCCCTCGCAAATGTTGCCAAACCATACCATCCGCTCTCCCCCCAAAGTTCGAACGCGGTAAAATGGCGGACCTGGCAAGTCCTTGCCCCGCTGTCCCCGATCTTGACCACATGAACGTTCCACGCGAAATCAACGCCGACGCGGCCAAACGCCTCGCGACCGAAAAGCACACCCCGATGATGCAGCAGTACCTGAGCATCAAGGCCGACTACCCCACGATGCTCGTCTTCTACCGGATGGGCGACTTCTACGAGCTGTTCTTCGAGGACGCCGAGAAGGCCGCGCGCATCCTGGGCATCACGCTGACGGCGCGCGGCAGCTCGGGCGGGAATCCGATCAAGATGGCGGGTGTGCCCTTCCACTCGCTCGACCCGTACCTCGCCAAGCTCGTCAAGCTGGGCGAGTCGTGCGCGATCTGCGAGCAGATCGGCGACCCGGCGTTGAGCAAAGGCCCGGTCGAACGCAAGGTCGTGCGCGTCGTGACGCCGGGCACGCTGACGGATGCCGACCTGCTGCCCGAGAAGGCCGAGCGTCCCCTGCTCGCCGTGTGCACGGTCGCGAACCGCAAGGTGGTCACGACGGGTCTCGCGTGGATGTCGCTGGCGAGCGGCGCCCTGAAACTGATGGAATTCGCGGGCGACGCCCGCGCGGCCGCCGTGCGCCTCGTGCAGGAGCTGGAGCGCATCGCGCCGGCCGAAGTGCTGCGTGCGGACGGCGGCGCCGACCTGTTCGAAGAGTCGCCGGTCGGCCACACGGCACGCGTGCCGGACTGGCACTTCGACGTCGTGCACGGCCACAAGGCGCTGCTCGACCAGTTGGGTGTCGCCACGCTGTCCGGCTTCGGCGCGGACGGTCTCGGCGCCGCGTTCGGCGCGGCCGGCGCGCTGCTGCGCTATGCCCAGTCGACGCAGGGCCGCGGCCTGCAGCACGTGAAGAGCCTCGCGGTCGAATCGGAGAGCGAATTCATCGGCCTCGACGCGTCCACGCGCCGCAACCTCGAGCTGACGGAAACGATCCGCGGCCATGAATCGCCCACGCTGTTCTCGCTGCTGGACGGCTGCCGCACGGCGATGGGCTCGCGCCTGCTGCGCTATTGGCTGCACCATGCGAAACGCGACCAGCGCGTGGCCCGTGCGCGCCACGAGGCGATCGAGGCGCTGGCCCAGCGCGAAGCGATGCATGACCTCTCCGCGACGCTCGCGCACGTGCCGGACATCGAGCGCATCACGACGCGCATCGCGCTGCTGACGGCGCGTCCGCGCGACCTCGCGAGCCTGCGCGACGGCCTGAAACAGCTGCCCGCGCTGCGCGAGCAGGTGGCGCGCTGCTTCATCCCCGGCGACTCGTGCCTGCTGCGCGACATCCACGATGCCATCGCCGTGCCCGAGGCGTGCGCCGACCTCCTGCAACGCGCCATCGCGACGGAGCCGGCGGCGATGGTCCGTGACGGCGGCGTGTTCGCGCGCGGCTTCGACGCGGAGCTGGACGAGCTGCGCGCGCTGTCGGAAAACGCGGGCCAGTTCCTCGTCGACCTGGAAGCGCGCGAGCGTGCGCGCACGGGCATCGCCAACCTGCGCGTCGAGTACAACCGCGTGCACGGCTTCTACATCGAAGTCACGAACGGCCAGGCCGACAAGGTGCCGGACGATTACCGCCGCCGCCAGACCCTGAAGAACTGCGAGCGCTACATCACGCCGGAACTGAAGGCGTTCGAAGACAAAGCCCTGTCCGCGCAGGACCGCGCGCTGGCGCGGGAAAAGCTGCTGTACGAGCTGCTGCTGGCCGACCTCGCGCCGCACATCGTGTGCCTGCAGCGCATCGCGTCCGGCATCGCGCAGCTCGATACGATCACCGCCCTGGCCGCGCACGCCGTGCGCAACAACTGGTGCATGCCGCAGCTGGTCGAGGAGCCGTGCCTGACCATCGTCGAAGGCCGCCACCCGGTCGTCGAGAACCAGATCGAGCGCTTCATCGCGAACGACTGCAAGCTGTCCAACGACCGCCGCCTGCTCTTGATCACGGGCCCGAACATGGGCGGTAAATCGACGTTCATGCGCCAGGTCGCGTTGATCACCCTGCTGGCCTACGTCGGCAGCTACGTGCCGGCGACGAGCGCGACGATCGGCCCCATCGACCGCATCTTCACGCGCATCGGCGCGTCCGACGACCTGGCGAATGGCCGCTCCACGTTCATGGTGGAGATGACGGAATCGGCCACGATCCTGAACGGCGCGACGGAACACTCGCTCGTGCTGATGGATGAAGTGGGCCGCGGCACGTCGACGTTCGACGGCCTCGCGCTCGCGTGGGCCATCGCGCGCCACCTGATCGAGACGAGCCGCAGTTTTACCCTGTTCGCCACGCACTACTTCGAACTGACGCAGCTGCCGGAACAGCATCCGAGCGCGGTCAACGTGCACCTGTCGGCAGTCGAGCACAAGGACAGCATCGTGTTCCTGCACGCCGTGCAGGACGGCCCCGCGTCGCAGAGCTACGGCCTGCAGGTCGCGCAGCTGGCGGGCGTGCCCCCCGGCGTGATCCGCGCGGCGCGCAAGCACCTGGCGCGGCTGGAAGCGCAGGCGCTCGATGCGACGCCGCAGCTCGACCTGTTCGCGCCGGCGCCGTGCGACGAGACCGAAGCAGGTACCGAAACCGCGGCGCCCGCGCCAGTGCAGGCGGCCGCCGAGTCGCCGGCGCTGACGCTGCTCGACGCCATCGATCCGGATGCCCTGACCCCGCGCGAAGCGCTCGAGCGCCTGTACGAGCTCAAGCGCCTGGCCTCGGCCTGACGATGACGCGACGCCGCTCGCTTCTCCTGTTCGTCCTCGCCTGCGTGCTCGCGGGCGGCGCGCGCGCGGATGCACGCGATGACGATGCGCACCGCTTCGCCATCATCGGCCACGGCTTTACCGACGGGGGCGAGAAACGCCTCAAGCAGGCGCTCGCCGACAACGACGACAAGGACGTCGCCTTCATGGTCGTCACGGGCATCAAGGGGGCGAACGAACCGTGCACGGACAAGCTGTACCAGAAGCGGCGCGAGCTGATCGACGATGCGCGCCGGCCCGTCGTCGTGCTGCCGGCCGGCAGCGACTGGACGGAATGCCGCAACAGCGCCGGCCGCACGAATGCGATCGAGCGCATGAACCGCATCCGCGAACTGTTCTACGGCGAGCCGAAAACGCTCGGCGCACAGAAGCTTTCCCTCACGCGCCAGTCGATGAGCCCGCGCTTCCGCAGCTATGCGGAGAATGCGCACTGGTCAGTGGGCAAGGTGCTGTATGCGACCGTCAACATGCCGGCCAATAACAACCACTACCTGAACGAAGCGGGCCGCAACAGCGAATACGAGGACCGGCTCGTCGCGAACCGGTTCTGGCTGCATCGCCTGTTCGCCATCGCGAAGCGCGACAGGCTGGAAGCGATCGTGCTGTTTTCCGAAGGGGACGTGAAGGCGTTGTCGCAGCCGACGGGACTGCGCGCCCTGCTGCGCAGCGCCGTGCCGGAGAACGACGGCTTCGCGGAACCGCGCCGCCTGATTCTATCCCTCGCGCAGAAATTCCCGGGCAAGGTCTTGCTCGTCGACGGTACGCGCGTGCGGGCAGAACCCGTGATCGAATGGCGCGGCAATATCGGCCATCTGGCGGCCGGCGCGGATGCGCTGGAAGTGGTGGTGAACCCGGAGACGAAGACCCTGTTCAGGGTCGATCCCCGCAAGGCCGAGACGGCGAACGGCGCAAAGAAGGACTGACCCGGCCGCAGCCGGGTCCGAGCGCACCGCGTGCGTGGGTGATTACTGCAGCGGCTGGCTGCGGAAGTGGTCGCCCTCTTCGCTGTCGTCGATCTCGCCGTGACCGTGGTCGTGGCCATGGGCGCCGTGCACGTGGCCGTGCGCGATCTCTTCCGGCGTGGCGGCACGCACGTCGATCACGGACAGGTCGAAGCGCAGGGCCATGCCGGCCAGCGGGTGATTGCCGTCCAGGACGACCTTGTCGTCGGCGATTTCGGTGACGGTGAAGATGACCGGCTCTTCGTCGCTGCCCTCGGCCACGCCTTCGAACTGCATGCCGACTTCGATCGGTTCCGGCAGGCGGTTGCGGTCCTCGACCTTGACCAGGTTCGGATCGTAGTCGCCGAACGCGTCTTCCGGCTCGATCTGGATGGTCGACGTGTAACCCACGTCCTTGCCGTCCAGCTCTTCTTCGATCTTCGGCAGCGTGTTCTCGTAGCCGCCGTGCAGGTAGACCATCGGCTGGGCGCCGTCTTCGATCAGGTTGTTCTGAGCGTCGGACAGTTTATAGTTGACCGACACAACCGTGTTCTGGGCAATCTTCATTGCACTTCCTTTCGTGGGTAAGGTGCCGATTATAACCCTACCACCGGTTTGCCCCGCCCGGCGCTGGTTATAATGGGTCCATGCAAAAATTACAGCTCCTCGGCAATATCACGCCCGCCCAGTTCCTCCGCGATTACTGGCACAAGAAACCCCTGCTCATCCGTCAGGCGATCCCCAATTTCAAACCGCTGCTCAAGGTCGACAAGCTGGCCGAACTGGCCAAGCTGAACCACGTCGAGTCGCGCCTCGTCACGCTGACCGACGGTCAATGGGACATGCAACACGGCCCGCTGGCCGAACTGCCGCCGGCAACCCAGCGCGAATGGACGATGCTCGTGCAGGGCGTCAACCTGCACGACCCGAAGGCCGATGCCCTGCTGCGCCAGTTCCGCTTCGTGCCGGACGCGCGCCTGGACGACCTGATGGTCAGCTATGCGACGGACGGCGGCGGCGTGGGTCCTCACTTCGATTCCTACGACGTGTTCCTGCTGCAGGCGCAGGGCAAGCGCCGCTGGCGCATCGGTGCGCAGCAGGACCTCACGCTCGTCGAGGGCCTGCCGCTGAAGATTCTCGCCCACTTCGAGCCGGAAGAAGAATTCGTGCTGGAACCGGGCGACATGCTGTACCTGCCGCCGCACTACGCGCACGACGGCTTGGCCGAGGGCGAATGCATGACGTATTCGATCGGTTTCCGCTCGCCGTCGTTCCAGGAACTGGGCGAAGCCTTCCTGCAGTTCATGGCCGACTCGATCGACCTGCCGGGCCGCTACGCCGACCCGGGCCTGCAGCCCGCGAAGAATCCGGCCGAGATCCCGCGCGACATGCTGGCGACCATCACCGAGGAACTCAACAAGGTGCGCTGGGACGAGGAAGACGTCACGATCTTCATGGGCGAATACCTGTCCGAGCCGAAGCACAACGTGTTCTTCACGCCGGTGGCAAAGCCGCTGACGGTGGGCCGTTTCATGGAACAGGCTGCCAAGAAGGGCCTCAAACTGTCGCCCAAGACCCTGATGCTCTATCGCGGCAAGCACGTGTTCATCAATGGCGAATCGTTTGCCGTCGGGCGCGCGGACAAGGTCGTGCTGGACGTGCTCGCCAACGAGCGCGGCCTGCCCGGCAGTCTGCTCGACCAGGCGTCGGACGACGTGCTGGAAGCGCTGTACACGTGGTACCAGGACGGCTGGATCGAGCTGGGCTGATCATGATGGACAACGCGCCCCTGCCCTTCGATACCCTCGCCGCGTTCCAGCAGCAGCTGGGCGAGTTGCTGGTGCGGGCACGGGCGACGCTCGTCATGTTCGATCCGGACTTCACGATGTTCCGGCTGGGCGCGCCGGACGTGGACGCCGTCCTGCGCCGCTTCCTTCACGCCGGCGGCCGCCTGCGCCTGGCGCTGCACGATTCCGCGCACCTGGAGCGGGAGGCGCCGCGCTTCCTGCGCCTGCTGCGGGATTACGCCCACGGCATCGAATGCCGGCGCACGCCGCGGGCGCTGCGCGAGCTCACGGATTCGTTCTGCATCGCGGACGACCTGCACATCGTGCGGCGCTTCCACAGCGACCACCTGCGCGGCGAGGCCGCCTTTGACGCACCGCAACAAACTGAGCTGTCGCGCCTGCGTTTTGACGCGATTTGGGCAGAATCACAGCCTGGTTTGCAGGCCAGTGTTACCGGGCTGTAAATACTTGTTTTGGTGTGCTTTCCTCTATGAGAACTAGCGCACGGACAAGGCGTGTGCTGTTGCTACAAGATGAACCTTGCCCGATCTGGCAACTGTTACGTCTTGACACGACTTTTCTATTGCGATTCAGTAAATTTGGCTATAATATCGGGTTAGGAAGGTTCCGTTGTCTGTAGGCACTTTTTCCAAAGTATACAAACAAGAGAATTCCTGACGAGCGATAATTACCGGTAATTATTCATCGCACCACCCTTTTGAATTAATTAAGGAAAAACCATGAAAAAATCTCTGCTGATCGTTTCCCTGCTGGCTGTTGCTCTGGCTGCTTGCTCGAAGAAAGAAGAAACCACCGTGACCCCGGCTGCTCCGGCTGCTGAAACCGCTGCTCCGGCTGCTGCTCCGGCCGCTCCGGCTGCTGACGCTGCCGCTACCCCGGCTGCTCCGGCCGCTGCTGACGCTGCTGCTTCGGCCGCTTCGGCTGCTGCTTCGGCTGCTTCGGCTGCTGCTGACGCCGCTTCGGCTGCTGCTGCTCCGGCTGCTTCGAAGTAATTCGAATCGCGCTAAAGAAACCGGCCTGCGGGCCGGTTTTTTTACGTCCATTGGTTTTGCATGGTTGCACGCACCGGGCCATAAAAAAACCGGCCACGCGGCCGGTTTTCATTCAGGCGATACCAGATTATTTCAACTCGTCCGCCAGCAGCTTCAGTATCTTGGCGCCGGTCGGCGACGTTTCCGGCTTGCCGTCGTTCGTCTGGACGGTCACGTCGGTCGTGGACGCGCCCTGTACCGTCGAGACGATCACACGGTATTTCTGCGCTTCCTTGTTCTTGTCCTCGCCACCGAACAGTTTGCTGAAAAAGCCTTCTTTCTTGACGGCGTCCGGATCGACGTAGCGCACGAAATAGATGCCCTGCACGCGGTCGCGGTCTTCCACCGTGAAGCCGACGCGGTCCAGCGCCAGGCCCACGCGGCGCCATGCACGGTCGAAACCTTCGTCGACGACGACCTTGTTGCCTTCCAGCTTGGCGTGCTGCGGTTCCAGCGGGGCGTTCGTCACGAACGCGGTCGCTTCCTTGACCTTGGTGCCGGTCAGTTGGGCCATCAGGCGGCCCAGGAATTCCGCTTCCAGTTCCGGATCGTTCGGACGCGCGGTCCAGGTGGCCTGTTCCTTCTGCGGACCGGTCAGCACTTCTTCCGCGCCGCGGTGGCTGATGTAGATCTCGGTCGAACCATCCGGACGACGCTCCAGGCGAGTGCGGAACTTGTCGCGCTCGCCCGTCGAGTAGGCGGAATCGAAGACCTTGCCGATGGTGCGGCGGATGAAGTCCTGCGGGATCTTGGCGCGGTTCTCGGCCCAGTTCGTTTCCATGATGCCGGTCTGCGGCGACTCGGTCTCGACGGTGAAGCCCGCGCCATGCCAGAACTCCAGCAGTTGCGGCCACAGCTGCTCCGGCGTTGCCTTGATCACGAGCCAGCGCTGGTTGCCGTTGCGCTCGATGCGGATGGTGTCGGTGGGCACCTGGCCGATCTGTTCGCCGGACGCGGCCGCAATGGCCGGGGCGGCGCCGCGCTGCTGCTGGAAGCCGGAGGCGGTGGCGATGCCTTTGCCATCCGGCACGGCGTAGCGGTTGTCCTTCTGCAGCTGGGTCAGGTCGGGCGGAACGTCCAGCGGTGCCGCTTTCTTGGAAGCCTTGTAGTCCACCTTGTCCGATTCGAACACGGTCGTGCACGCGGCCAGGCTGAACGCGATGGCGGTCAGGGCCACGGTGCGGGCTGCGGTGGAGGTCATCATCTTGCGATTCGTCATATCGTTAAAGCTGGTAATCAAAGAACGCCGGAGGCGCGCAGCGCGGTGCGGACGGTGTCGTGGTATTGCGCGGACAGCGGGGCCAGCGGCAGGCGCAAGCCGGCCGGCATCTTGCCCATTTCGGCCAGCGCCCATTTCACCGGCACCGGATTCGGTTCGACGAACAGTTTGCTGTGCAGGTCCAGCACGCGGTTGTTGATCTCGATCGCGCGGGCAGCTTCGCCGTTCAGCGCGGCCTTGCACATGTCGGCCATCGCGCGCGGTGCCACGTTCGCGGTCACCGAGATGTTGCCGGCGCCGCCGCACAGCATCAGCGCCAGTGCGCTCGCATCGTCGCCCGAGAACACGCCGAACGACTTGCCCTTGCCGGCAAACGAACGGTCGATGTCGCGCAGCAGTTCGATGCCGCGGGCCAGGTTGCCGGTCGCATCCTTGATGCCGATGATGTTGTCGACGGCGGCCAGGCGCAGCACGGTCTCGTTGCTCATGTCGGCCACGGTGCGGCCCGGCACGTTGTACAGGATCACGGGCAGGTCGGTCGATTCGGCGATCGCCTTGAAGTGGCGATACATGCCTTCCTGCGACGGACGGTTGTAGTACGGGACGACCTGCAGCGACGCGTCGGCGCCGACTTCTTTCGCATGACGGGTCAGCGCGATCGCTTCGACCGTCGAATTGCCGCCCGTGCCGGCGATGACCGGAATGCGGCCGGCGATGTGGTCGACGGCCAGCTTGATCAGTTCGCAGTGTTCGTCCGGGCTCACGGTGGCCGACTCGCCGGTCGTGCCGACGATGCAGATTGCGTCCGTACCTTCCGCCACATGCCAGTCGAGGAGTTGGCGCAGGCTGTCCCTGTCCAGACTTCCATCCTCGAACATCGGTGTGACGATTGCTACTATGCTGCCCTTAATCATAATCAGTGGACCGTGCCGTTAATAAATAAATGTCGATTGTAGCGGATAGCCTGACGTTATGGTTCATTCCACACCAGATAAATGGCATGGTTACAGGTTGGTTACATATCGAGCCGGATTGCGCCTGGATCGACCTCCGGCCCCG
This sequence comes from Massilia kyonggiensis, assembly GCF_024756235.1. Taxonomy (GTDB): domain Bacteria; phylum Pseudomonadota; class Gammaproteobacteria; order Burkholderiales; family Burkholderiaceae_D; genus Telluria; species Telluria kyonggiensis. The sequence goes on from NZ_JANUGY010000001.1 coordinate 33,183, forward strand.
CCGCGCACAGCCTTTGTACACGCGCCGGACGGGGTGTCTCGATGATCCCGTCCTCGTAGGCGAGGACCTTCAGGCCGTGGCGCGCGGCGACGTCCAGCAGTTCGCCGGGCGCCAGCAGGAAAGCCGGGTTGGACGGTTTGCCGAAGCGTTCGTTCCCGACCGCGAAGGTTTCGTAGACGAGGATCCCGTCCGGTGCCAGCGCGCTTGCGAGATGCGCGAACAGGGGCCGGTGCAGGTAGTTCGTGACGACGATGCCGGCGAAGCGTCCCGGCGCGAACGGCCACACGCTGGCCTCCGCTTCGAGGTCGTGCTGCAGGGTCGTGATGCCGGGACCGGCGGCCTGCGCGAGCGATGCGGCGTCGCGGTCGACCGCGAGTACGGGATGGCCGAGCGCCGCCAGCAGGCGCGCATGGCGTCCGCCGCCGCAGGCGAGATCCAGCGTCTCGCCGGCTGGAATGACGGGCGCCCAGCGCGCGACCCAGGTGGATGGACGGTCCGTCACGTGTAGGAGAGTCCCATGACTTCGCGCACGTCGCGCATCGTTTCCTGCGCCAGCTTGCGCGCCTTCTCGCAGCCGTCGGCGACGATGGCGCGCACGAGCGACGGGTCGTCGATGTACTGCTGCGCGCGCTCGTGCATCGGCTCCTGCTCGGCCAGCACGGCTTCCACGACGGGCTGCTTGCACTCGAGGCAGCCGATGCCGGCGCTCGTGCAGCCCTTCATCACCCAGTCGCGCGTAGCAGCGTCGGAATAGACTTCGTGCAGCTGCCACACGGGGCATTTGAGGGGATCGCCCGCGTCGCTGCGGCGCACGCGCGCGGGGTCGGTCGGCATCGTGCGGATCTTCTTCGTGACGGAGGCGGGATCCTCGCGCAGCGAGATCGAGTTGCCGTAGCTCTTGGACATCTTGCGGCCATCGAGGCCCGGCAGGCGTGACGCCTCCGTCAATTTGACTTGCGGCTCGACGAGGATGATCTTGCGGCTGCCTTCCAGGTAGCCGAACAGGCGCTCGCGGTCGATGTTCGACAGGCTGCCCGCCTCGTCCAGCATCGCTTGCGCCTGTTCCAGCGCGGCGGCGTCGCCGTCCTGCTGGAACGCGGTGCGCAGTTCCGCATACAGCTTGGCGCGCTTGCTGCCCAGCTTTTTCACGGCGTCCAGCGCCTTCTGCTCGAAGCCCGGTTCCTTGCCGTACAGGTAATTAAAGCGCCGCGCGATTTCCCGCATCATCTCGATGTGCGGCACCTGGTCCTCGCCCACCGGCACCTGCGTGGCGCGGTAGATCAGCACATCGGCCGCCTGCAGCAGCGGATAGCCGAGGAAGCCGTAGGTGGCGAGATCGCGGTTGGCCAGGTTCTCGATCTGGTCCTTGTACGTCGGCACGCGCTCGAGCCAGCCGAGCGGCGTGGCCATCGACAGCAGCAGGTGCAATTCCGCGTGCTCCGGCACCTTCGACTGGATGAAGATCGTGGCCTGGGCCGGATCGATGCCCGCCGCCAGCCAGTCGATGACCATGTCCCACGTGCTTTTCTCGATGATGGCCGGGTCGTCGTAATGCGTGGTCAGCGCGTGCCAGTCCGCCACGAAGAACAGGCAAGGCAGTTCGGACTGCATGCGGATCCAGTTCTTCAGGGCCCCGTGGTAGTGGCCAAGGTGCATCAGCCCGGTCGGGCGCATGCCGGAAACGACACGGTCGGGAAACATAGCGGTATCAGGTCAGGAGAAAATTCAGCGGGTAGACGATCAGGTGCAGCAGCAGGTTCGCGATGATGCCGACCCAGTACAGCCAGTAGCCGATCACGTGCAGGAAGATCAGCGCGAGCAGGATGATGAAGCCGTACGGCTCCAGGCGTGCGAACTGGAACGCCGCCTTGTGCGGCAGGATGGAAAACAGCACGCGGCCGCCGTCCATCGACGGGATCGGCAGCAGGTTGAACGCCATCAGCCACAGGTTCGTCTGCACGCCGGCATTGGCCACGAGGTGCGGGAAGCGTTCCTGCACGCCGAAATATTCCAGGAAGATCCCGATCAGCAGCCAGATCAGCGCCATCAGGAAGTTGGCACCCGGTCCGGACAGGGCGACCCACGCCATGTCGCGTTTCGGATGGCGCATCTGGCCGTAGTTGATCGGCAGCGGTTTCGCGTAGCCGAACACGAAGCCCGACATCAGGTACATCACCACGGGAATGACGATGGTGCCGATCGGATCGATGTGGGCCAGCGGATTGAGGGTGGTACGCCCGGCGGCGTGTGCGGTATTGTCTCCGAAGCGTTTCGCGACGAACGCCTGGGCGGCGTCGTGCATCGTCAGCGCAAAGAGGACAGGCAGTGCATACACTGCCAGATTGCGTATGAGTTCATCCATAACCTGCGATTCTATCAGAGCCCGCGGGCGCGGCGGCCTCGGCCTACAGGCCGAACGCGGCCGGATCGCCCCGGCCTTCGCGTACGAGCTCGGCGTCAGGCCCCGTGAGGTCGACGATGGTGGTGGGTTCGAGCGTGCCGGCGCCGCCGTCGATCACGAGCTCGATCTGCCTGTCGAGACGTTCGCGCACCTCGTCCGGATCGGACAGCATGTTGTCGTCGCCCGGCAGTTGCAACGTCGTGCCGATCAAGGGTTCGCCCAGCTCTTCCAGCAGCGCGAGCAGGATCGTGTTTTCCGGCACGCGGATGCCGATCGTCTTGCGCGACGGGTGCGACAGGCGCCGCGGCACTTCCTTCGTCGCTTCGAGGATCACGGTGTACGGCCCCGGCGTGACGGCTTTCAGTTGCCGGTACTGGCGGTTGTCGACGCGCGCATACGTGGCGATCTCGGACAGGTCGCGCACGAGCAGCGTGAGATGGTGCTTCTCGTCGACGCCGCGGATGCGCCGCAGCTTTTCGACGGCCGCCTTGTCGTCGAGGCGGCACACGAGGGCATATGCGGAATCGGTGGGCGCGGCGACGATGCCGCCGCCCTGGATGATCTGCGCGGCCTGGCGGATCAGCCGCGCCTGCGGATTCTGGGGATGGACTTCGAAATATTGCGTCATCGCGCGAACCCCGACTGGCGCAGGGCTTGCAGCGCGGCGATACGCTCTTCCATCGGCGGGTGCGACGCGAACAGCGCGCCCCAGCCGCTGCCGTGGCCGGAAATGCCCGACGCCGCCATCGACTGCGGCAGCGCGCCCGGGTGGATGCCGGACAGGCGCGCGAGCGCATGCTGCATCGGCAGCGGGCTGCCCAGCAGCTGGGCCGAACCGGCGTCCGCGCGGAATTCGCGCTGGCGCGAGAACCACGCGACGATGAGCGACGCGACGATGCCGAACAGGATCTCGCACACGAACACGGTGATCGCGTAGCCGAAGCCCGGCCCCCGTTCGTCGTTGCCGCGGCGGAACACGACGTTGTCGACGAAGAAGCCGACGACACGCGCGAGGAATACGACGAAGGTGTTGACGACGCCCTGGATCAGCGTCAGCGTGACCATGTCGCCATTGGCCACGTGCGCGATCTCGTGGCCCAGCACGGCCTCGACTTCCTCGCGGTTCATGTTGGCAAGCAAGCCCGTCGACACCGCGACCAGCGCGGAATTCTTGAAGGCGCCGGTGGCGAACGCATTCGGTTCGCCTTCGTACACGGCCACTTCCGGCATGGCGATGCCCGCGCGCTGCGCGAGATTGCCCACCGTGCTGAGCAGCCACGCCTCGGTGGCATTGCCCGGCTGTTCGATGACGCGGGCGCCGGTGGACATCTTGGCCATCGGCTTGCTCATCAACAGGGAAATGATGGAGCCCGTGAAGCCGACGACGAGCGAGAACACGAGCAGCGCGCCGACGTTGATGCCCTGCCCGCCGACGGGACGTCCCACGCCGAGGACGTTCAGCACGATCGACAGCACGAGCACGACGGCGAGGTTGGTGGCGAGGAACAGCAGTATGCGCTTCATGGTAAGGACGGTCTCCGGCCGGGTCGGTTCAATATCAGTCAGACAAGATAAGGGCTGAGTGCCGAAAATTCAAGCGGCTCAGAACCAGTCATGCCAGACCGGCACCACCCCACCCGGCAACGGCGGCAACTGGTCGAACTCGACGCGCGACTCCCCCGGCGCATGGAAGTCCGTCCCGCGCGACGCCAGAAAGCCGTAGCGGCGCGCCACCTCGGCATACGTCGCGTACTGGTCCGGCGTATGGCTGCCCGTGACGACCTCGATGGCATTGCCGCCGAGCTGCTTGAACTCGTCGAACAGCGCACCCTCGGCCGTCGCGTCGAAGCGGTAGCGGCCCGGGTGCGCGATCACGGCGATGCCGCCGGCCGCGCGGATCCAGCCCATCGCATCGGCCAGTGTGGCCCAGCGGTGCGGCACGTAGCCCGGCTTGCCCTCCGTGAGATAGCGGCGGAACACCTCCGACGTCGTCGAACAGACGCCGACCTCGCACAGGTAGCGCGCGAAGTGGGTGCGCGACAGCAGGTCCGGGTTGCCGACATATTTCAGCGCGCCTTCGTAGGCGTTCGGGATGCCGGCCTGGTCGAGCTGCGCGGCAATCTCGCGCCCGCGCGCGTCGCGCCCGTTGCGCGTGGCGGCCAGGCCCTGCACGAGGGTCGGATTGTCTTCGTCGACCCGCAGGCCGACCAGGTGGATGGTCTCGCCGGCCCACGTCACGGAAATCTCCACGCCGGACACGAAGCGCATGCCCAGCTCCTCGGCCCTGGCGCGCGCGGCCTTGATGCCGCCGATCTCGTCGTGATCCGTCAGCGCCCACACGTCGACGCCGCCCTTGCGGGCATACGCGGCCACGGCGGCGGGTGCGAGCACGCCGTCGGAGACGTTGGAGTGGCAGTGGAGGTCGACTTTCATGGGCAGCATCCGGACAGGGTATCTTTTCGAGATACCATTGTACGCGGTGTTAACCCGCGAGGAACTCCTCGATCATGCGCGCCAGCACTTCGGGTTGATCGTGATGCAGCATGTGGCCCGCATCGGGCATCATGCGCGGCGTGACTTTCGCCAGTTGCGCGAGCCGGCGATCGACTTCGTGGCGCGCCTCTTCCTTCGGGCCCATCCAGCGCCACATGTCCGTATGCTCGGCCTCGACCCACAGCACGGGCGCCGTGATGCGGCGCCAGCACGCGAGCACCTCTTCCGCCTGGTACAGCAGCGGCCCCGGCATCTTGTGCGCCGGGTCGCCCAGGATTTCCCATTCGCCCTGCGCGTTCTGCGCGGCCCAGTGCTGCGCGAGGAAGGCGGCGCGGTCGGCCGGCAGGCGCGGGTTGGTCTTTTGCAAACGCGTCGCCACCTCATCGAGGCTGGCGTAGCCGCGCATGACGGGCGGCGCCTTCACCTCGTCCAGCCACTTCGCGTAGCGGCCCGGCGCCTGTTCGGGGCGCGTGGCGGGCAGTCCGAAACCTTCCAGGTTGATCAGCTTCGCGATGCGCTCCGGCCGCACGCCCGCATACACGCTCACGATATTGCCGCCCATGCTGTGGCCCAGCAGGTTCACGGGTTCGTCCGGCGAGTAATGGTCGAGGATCGCTTCGAGGTCGGCGAAGTAGTCGGGGAACCAGTACGTGTCGTTGCCGGAGCGCTCGGTGAGGCCGAAGCCGCGCCAGTCGTGGGCGATCACGTGCCAGTCGCCCTGCAACGCGTCGACGACGAACTGGAACGACGCCGACATGTCCATCCAGCCATGCGCCATGAACAGCTTGGGCGCGCCCTCGCGGCCCCAGTGGCGGACGTGGGTGCGCAGGCCGCGGATGGTGAGGAATTCGGAGCGGGACGGTGTCATGGCAGTTCCTGTTTGCGAGTTAAATTAGTACGACCGTTCGCATTATAAGCATGAAGCTTGTAATCCTGAAGGCCAACCCCATCTGGGCTCCTTACGAGCGTGAAGGCGTAAAATACGGGCATCTCAACCTTCCGCGAGCACTCCATGGCGATTTACCAGCTGGGCGAAGATGCGCCCGAGATCGATCCTTCGGCCTATATCGCCGATTCGGCCACGCTGATCGGCAAAGTGACGGTCGAGGCGGATGCCTCGGTGTGGTCCGGCGTGACGATCCGCGGCGACAACGAGCGCATCACGATCGGTACCGGCAGCAATGTTCAGGAAGGCACGGTGATGCACACGGACATGGGCTTTCCGCTCGTGCTCGGCAAGAACGTCACCGTCGGCCACCAGGCGATGCTGCACGGCTGCACCGTCGGCGACGGCGCGCTGATCGGCATCCAGGCCGTGGTGCTGAACGGCGCGAAGATCGGCAAGGGCTGCCTCGTGGGAGCCGGCGCCGTCGTTACCGAAGGCAAGGAATTCCCGGACGGTTCGCTGATCCTGGGGGCGCCGGCCAAGGTGGTGCGCACGCTCACGGAAGACGACCTGCTCCGCCTGCAGCACAGCGCCGAAAGCTATGTCGCGCGCGGCAAACGCTTCAAGGCGGAGCTCAAGAAAATCGGATAAAGAATGACGACTGATACCAGCAAGGACACCCTCCAGAAATTCATCTTCGACAACGCAGCCGTCCGCGGCGAGCTCGTCGAGATCTCCAACGCGTGGCGCGAGATCCAGTCGCGCCACGTCTACCCGAAGGCGGTGCGCGCCTTGCTGGGCGAAATGGTCGCCGCGGCGGCGCTGCTGTCCGCCAACCTCAAGTTCAACGGCTCGATCGTCATGCAGATCCATGGCGATGGCCTGGTGAAGCTGCTCGTCGTCGAGTGCGACGCGAACCTGCGCATGCGCGCCACCGCCAAGCTGAACGAAGGTGCCGAGGTGCCGGACGACGCGTCCGTCGCCCAGCTGCTGAACCAGCATGGCCGCGGCCGCTTCGTGATCACGCTCGACCCGCAGGACAAGGTCCCGGGCCAGCAGCCGTACCAGGGCGTCGTGCCGCTCGTCGGCGAGGACATCGCGACCGTCATCGAGAACTACATGCTGCGCTCGGAACAGATGGACACCAAGCTGTGGCTGGCGGCCGACGAGAATGTCGCGCGCGGCCTGCTGCTGCAAAAGCTGCCGCGCAATTCCAACGTCGAAGGCCAGGTCAAGCAGGCCAGCGAGGAAGAAGACCTCGAGACGTGGACCCGCGCCATCATGCTGGGCCAGACGCTGAAGCAGGAAGAACTGCTCACGACCGACGTGGAAACGCTGCTCCGGCGCCTGTTCTGGGAAGAGACGATCCGCGTGTTCGACCCGCTGCACCCGGCATTCCACTGCTCGTGCTCGCGCGAAAAAGTGGGCAACATGCTCAAGATGCTGGGCAAGGAAGAAGTCGAGTCCGCCCTGCACGACCTGGGCGAACTGGGCATCAACTGCGACTTCTGCGGCAAGCACTACGGCTTCGACGCCGTCGACTGCGCCCAGCTATTCGCCAGCGACACGACGGCCGACGCCGTGGCGCCCGCCTCCGGTGTCAAGCACTGATCGAGCACGGGGCGCCATTGGCGTCCCCTATCATTTTGATTGGTAATATAAACTGCGGCTATTGGTGGTTCCTGCTAAGCTGTCATCAATGACAAACGGACTGGAGAACACCATGAGCAACATCAATATCGGCATCAGCACCGAAGACCGCGCGAACATTGCCAACGCCCTGTCGCGCGTCCTCGCGGACAGCTACATGCTGTACCTGAAGACCCACAACTTCCACTGGAACGTGACGGGTCCGATGTTCCAGACGCTGCACATCATGTTCATGGAGCAGTACACGGAACTGTGGAACGCGCTGGACAACATCGCCGAACGCATCCGCGCCCTCGGTCACTTCGCGCCGGGCACCTATGCCCGCTTCGTTGAACTGTCGTCGATCAAGGAAGAAGCCGGCGTGCCGAACGCGCAGGAAATGATCCGCCAGCTCGTCGAAGGCCAGGAAGCGCTGATCCGCACCGTACGCGAAGCGTTCAAGATTGCCGACGAGGCCAATGACCAGCCGAGCGCCGGCATGCTGAGCGACCGGATGGAAATCCACGAAAAGAATGCGTGGATGCTGCGTTCGTTCCTCGAGAACGGCCAGGGCGCCTGAGCCGCACTCAGGCCGGTGCAGGCGGCCGGCCGGCGGCGCGCAGCAGCGCGTCGGCCAGCTCCCGCATCGTGAACGGCTTACGCACGAACGTGGCGTTTACGCCCTGCAGGCGCATGGGATCGAGCATGTAACCGCTGACAAGCACCACCGGCACGCCGGGACGGTGCTCGGCCAGCCAGCGTGCGAGCCCGATGCCGTCCATCGAACCGGGCATCATGACGTCCGACAGGACGACGTCGACGTCATCCAGGCCGGCCGCCATGGCGGCATCCGCGCCATCCACGAGCGCCGCGGCGGCGCCGAGGCTTTCCAGCAGGGCCAGGGTCGTCCCGGCGACGTCGGGGTCGTCTTCGACGCACAGCACGCGCAGCCCCGCCAGGCGTGCATGGCCCCCGGCCGATGGCGCCGCGATCCCGGCCTCGGGCTGCGCGGCGGCACGCGGCAGCAGGATGCCGACCGTGGTGCCGACGTGCTCGCGCCGGATGAAGGCGCGGCCATGGCTCTGGATCGCGAAGCCGTACACCTGCGACAGACCGAGCCCTGTTCCCTTGCCCACCGGCTTGGTCGTGAAGAACGGCTCGAACGCCTGGCGCGCCGTCTCTTCGGACATGCCCTCGCCGTCGTCCGTCAGGGTCAGTGCGACGAAATCGCCTTCCAGTCCATCCGCTTCCGGGAAGGCCGGGTCTGGCAGCGTACAGTTATGCGCGGCCAGCAGCAGCGCGCCGCCGTCCGGCATCGCATCGCGCGCATTGCCCACGATGTTCAGCAATGCCGCGTCGAGCTGTGCCGGATCGGCCATGACGGGCCAGGTATCGCGCGCCACGCGCCGGTGCAGGCGGGTCCCGGGGCCCATTGCCCGCAGCATGAGGTCGGCCGTCGCGTGCAGGTGCGTGCGCAGGTTCAGCACGATGTTCGCCAGCGGCTGGCGCCGCGCATAGGCGAGCAGTTGCTGGGTGAGTGCGGCACCGCGCCCGGCGGCGCGCGCGATGCCGTCCAGGGCGCGCGCGGTACGCGCGTCGGGCGCCGGACCGAGAAACATGCGCACCAGCGTCTCGCCGCCCGAAATCACCTGCAGCATGTTGTTGAAGTCATGGGCGATGCCGCCCGTGAGGCGGCCCAGCGATTCCAGCCGGCGCGCTTCGGCCAGCGCCTGTTCGACGCGGCGGCGCTCCTGGACTTCATGCTCGAGCGCGCGGGTGCGTTCGGCGACGGCCGCCTCCAGTTCGCCGAGGTGGTCGCGCACGGCGAACTGCAGGCGGCGCGCCCGCACCGCCGAACGGAACGCCATCAATAGCGCCTGGCGCGTGGTCGGGCGCGTCAGCAGCGTCACGTTGCCGATGCCCGCCAGGCGGACGAAACGGTCGGTATCGATCCCGCTGCCGCTGCCGGCCAGCGCCACGAACGGCAGGTCGGACCAGGACGGCTGACGCCGCAGCACGGCGTCGAGTGCATCCACCGAACACTGCGCGAGGCCCTCTTCCGTCACCACGGCGGCCAGCACGTGTTCGTCCAGCGCCGCGTAGAACGCCGCCGGGTCGGCGTGCAGGCGTAACGTGACGTCTTCCGTGCCAAGCACGCTTTGCAGGACGGCCTCGTCGCCCGGCAGCGGTGCGAAGACCGCGACGACGCCCTGCAATGCTTCATGCCTCAAGAGGAGCCTCCCCCGCCAGGCCGTCCGGCGCGTCGATGCGCGCGCCGATCCGCACGCCGTCTTCCGCCAGGTGCATCGCACAGAGGTCGTGCGAGTGCCGGCCGCCCCGCTTCTTGAGCACGCAGATGGCCTTGCGCACGACGTTGTCCTGTTCGTAGTAGCGCAGCGAGATGATGTTGTCGGTGATGATGCTGAGCGCGTCCGGTTCCTTCGACGTGTCCAGCCGTGCCGAGTGCGCGCCGATGACGATCGCCAGGACGTTCATGTTGCTCAGGTAGGAAAACAGTTCATTCATCTGCAGGAGCAGGGACTTCTCCTCGCGGATGACGTCGAGGTACGAGTTGATGCTGTCGATGATGATCAGGCGCGCGTCCTGGTCCTCGACGAGACGCCTGACGTTCCAGATGAACTCGCCGGGCGAGATGCGCGACGGGTTCACGCGCCGCAGGAAGAAATGGCGCGGCGTGCCGTCCTGCTTGACGCCACCCGCCGGTCCCTGTCCCACGTTGCTGCCCTCGCCCCCGCCCATGTGGGCGACGAGGCGCGAACGCAGCGTCGTCTCCGACTCGTCGAACGTGAAATAGCCGACCCGATGGCCGGCCCGCACCGTCGCGAGCGCATACTGCAGCGCGAGCGTGGTCTTGCCGACGCCGGAGGGCCCGAGGATCATCGTCGAGCTGCCGGTCGCCAGCGGGCCGCCGACCAGTTCGTCCAGCCGCTCGACGCCGCTCAGGATGTCGATGGGCGGGCCGTCGCGGTGATGTTCTTGCGCGATCAGGCTGGGAAACACCAGCAGTTCGCCGGTCTGGATGACGTAGTCGTGCCATCCGCTCTGGAAGTCGCCGCCGCGCAGCTTGACCACGCGCATGCGGCGCCGCGCCGCGCCGAAGCTGCGCTCGATCTGTTCCAGCGTCACCACGCCGTGCACGGCACTTTGCAGCTCGTACTCGCGGCCGTCCGAGGTCAGGTCGTCGAGCAGCAGGACCGTCGCGCCCGCCTGGGTCAGGCGCTGGCGCAACGCGATGATCTGGCGCCGGTAGTGGGCGCTGTCGCGCGCCAGCAACCGGATCTCCACCATGGAATCGATGACGACGCGGTCGGCGCCGGCCGCGTCGACGCAATCGGCGATGCGGTCGACGAGGGCCGACAGTTCCGACTCCGTGGGCAGCAGGATGGTTTGCGGTGCGGGCTGGTCGGACGGCAACGGCATCGCTTCGATGACCTGGATGCCGTCCAGGCTCCAGCCATGGTTGTGTGCCGTCGCGTGCAATTCCTGTGCGGTTTCCGACAGGGTCAGGTAGAGACCGCGATCGCCCTGCTTGATACCTTCGATCAGGTAACGCAATCCCAGCGTTGTCTTGCCGGTGCCCGGCCTGCCTTCGATCAGGTGGATGCGCTGGCGCAGCAGGCCGCCGCGCAGGATGGCGTCGAGTTCGGGGACGCCGGTAACGATACGGGTGAGTTCGGGAGCCATGTCGACCTTTCGGATAGATGTCCCATGGTCCAGTTACTCGAGTAGCATGTCGGTTGGCATTCTAACAAAGCCGCACACATTAATTGTGTTGATTGCAACATTTGTTAAATGAACCGGCCGATGCGGCATCCTCTTTATTGCCCATCGGAAGTCAACCGCCAACCCTGTCGGAATTGCCTGATTCCGGATGTGTGGCAGGTTCAACTTGCGTTGCATCAATTGGCATAAATCAACGCCGCGTTTCAATGGCGTCCAGTGTACGAACCCGTGCACTGATCACCGGGAATGTGTCGCTTTTTCGCGTCCCGTTTTGCAAACTTTTGGAGAACCGGATGAAATCAGTACGTGCCAATGATGCAGCTTCCTCCACCAACACAGCCACAGCCCAGGGCGCGCCCCGCAAAGTCATCGCCCGCTACCCCATCGCCACGATCGGCTCGCGCACCCGCCGCGGCGGCGAAGTCGTGCTCGCGTCGCAGGGCGAGCCGGCGGACGATTTCCGTATCGCCTGCGTGGGCGACCGGGTCCGTTATCCGGACGGCAGCGAGAGCGTGATCGTGTCGGGCGCCGGGCATGCGTCGACGTATGCGAACCGGCCGATCGCCCTCGTGGGCAGCCATATCGCGAACGGCGACTGCATCGTCGCCCGTGCGCAGAGCATCGGCGAGATCGTCGTCGTGGAAGGAGAACCGATTGCCGGCCTGCTGGAGCCGGGTTATGCGCCGCCGTCCGCCATCGGGGCTGCCGCCTGACAGGGCGACCGTCGGCGTGCGCGGCTGCAATCAGTAGCGGCAGCGAACGCCGGCGGGCGCAGGTACTGAATCAGTTAGGAGCGCCGTCCGCCGGACGGTGCAAATCGATGACCTTCATGATGGCCAACAGACTGTCGAGGCCCATCTCGCCGCGGTTCATGGCCGCGGCGAGCAGGTCGCGCGGCAGTCCGGCCGCGGCGGCCAGGTGCGTGAGGCCCGCGGAGCGCGCGACCAGCTTCAGCGCTTCCGTCATGGCCTCGGGATCGCCGGCATCGAACGCGGCGGCGAGATAGCCCGCGACGGCCTCGAGCGTGTCGAGCGCCGGCGGGGAAGCATCCGTGGGGGTCATGGCGTGCCCTTCTTGACCTTCGGCGGCGGCGGAGGCGGCGGTTCCGTCATCATGACGGCCGGCTTCTCGTCCTTGCGCAGCACCTGCACGAAGATCTCGTTCGACTTGATCATGCCCAGTTCGTAGCGCGCGCGTTCCTCGACGGCGCCGAGGCCATCCTTCAGGTCGCGCACTTCCGATTCCAGCTTGGCGTTGCGGGCCTTCAGCTGTTCGGTCTTGGCACGGGAAGCCGCCACCTGGGATTCCAGGTCGGCCACGGTAAGCCAGCCGCCCTTCCCCAGCCACAGGGGATACTGGATCAGCAGCAGCAGGGCTGCCAGGGCAAGGGTGATGAGGCGCATGGATGAATACGGCTGGGCGAAATGACGACGCGGGCCCGGCACACCGGGCCCGCGTCGATACTACAGCATTACTTCAGGTTATAGAAAGCATCGCGGCCCGGATAGCTGGCGATGTCGCCCAAGTCTTCCTCGATGCGCAGCAGCTGGTTGTACTTGGCCATGCGGTCCGAACGCGACAGCGAGCCCGTCTTGATCTGCAGGGCGTTCATGCCGACGGCGATGTCGGCGATGGTCGAGTCTTCGGTCTCGCCCGAACGGTGCGAGATCACGGCGGTGTAGCCGGCGCGCTTGGCCATCTCGATGGCGGCGAAGGTCTCGGTCAGCGTACCGATCTGGTTGATCTTGATCAGGATCGAGTTGGCGATGCCCTTCTGGATACCTTCTTTCAGGATCTTGGTGTTGGTGACGAACAGGTCGTCGCCCACCAGTTGCACCTTCTTGCCCAGGGCGGCGGTCAGCGTTGCCCAGCCTTCCCAGTCGCCTTCGGCCATGGCGTCCTCGATCGAGACGATCGGGTACTTGTCGCACCAGGTGGCCAGCATGTTGGTGAAGTCCTGGGCCGACAGCTGCAGGCCGCCTTCGCCTTCCAGCACGTACTTGCCGTCCTTGTAGAACTCGCTGGCGGCGCAGTCCAGGCCGATCGCGATGTCCTGGCCGGCCACGTAGCCTGCCTGCTCGATCGCTTGCATGATCAGCTTGATGGCTTCTTCATGGTCCGCGACGGACGGGGCGAAACCGCCTTCGTCGCCGACGGCCGTGTTCAGGCCCTTGCTGTGCAGGATCTTCTTCAGGGTGTGGAACACCTCGGCGCCGTAGCGCACGGCTTCCTTGAACGACGGGGCGCCGACCGGGATGATCATGAATTCCTGGATGTCCAGGTTGTTGTCGGCGTGCGCGCCGCCGTTGATGACGTTCATCATCGGCACCGGCATCTGCATCGCGCCCGAACCGCCGAAGTAGCGGTACAGCGGCAGGCCCGCTTCTTCAGCGGCGGCCTTGGCGACGGCCATGGAGACGGCCAGCATCGCGTTCGCGCCCAGGCGGCTCTTGTTCTCGGTGCCGTCCAGGTCGATCAGGGTGCGGTCCAGGAATGCCTGTTCGTTGGCGTCCAGGCCCATGATGGCTTCGCTGATCTCGGTGTTGATGTTCTCGCAGGCCTGCAGCACGCCCTTGCCGAAGTAACGCTTCGGATCGCCGTCGCGCAGCTCGATGGCTTCGCGCGAACCGGTCGAGGCGCCCGACGGGACGGCGGCGCGACCCATCACGCCGGATTCCAGCAGCACATCGCACTCGACGGTCGGATTGCCGCGCGAGTCGATGATTTCGCGGCCGATGATATCAACGATAGCACTCATGGTAATTCAATCTCCAGAAAGTAAAAAAAGCCAAAGCGCGAAACGACGCGCGAAGCCGCAGGGCGCGCCGTTGCTTGATCAGTCGGGGCGCGGTTCGGCGGGTAGCCGGCGCACGCCCCACGTATCATTGAAAATCGGATTCGATAAAGCCGGCCTTCTTGACGATACGGTCGAGGTCGACCAGTGTGGTCAGCAAATCCTTCATGCGGGCGAGCGGCACGGCATTCGGGCCGTCCGACAGCGCGCACGCGGGATTCGGGTGGGTTTCCATGAACAGGCCCGACACGCCCGCCGCGACGGCGGCGCGCGCCAGCACGGGCACGTGCTCGCGCTGGCCGCCGGACGACGTCCCCTGCCCGCCCGGCAGCTGCACCGAGTGGGTGGCGTCGAACACGATCGGGCAGTTCGATTCGCGCATGATGGCGAGCGAACGCATGTCGGACACGAGGTTGTTGTAGCCGAACGAGACGCCGCGTTCGCACGCCATGAACTGGTCGGGCAGGCCGGCGTCAAGCGCTGCGGCTCTAGCCTTGTCGATCACGTTCTTCATGTCGCCCGGCGCCAGGAACTGGCCCTTCTTGATGTTCACGGGCTTGCCGGAACGGGCGCAGGCGTTGATGAAGTCGGTCTGGCGGCACAGGAAGGCCGGCGTCTGCAGCACGTCGACGACGCTCGCGACGACCGGGATCTCTTCCTCGGTGTGCACGTCGGTCAGCACGGGCACGCCGATTTCCTTGCGCACGTCGGCCAGGATCTCCAGGCCTTTTTCCATGCCGGGACCGCGGAACGATTTGCCGGACGAACGGTTCGCCTTGTCGAACGACGATTTATAGATGAACGGGATGCCCAGCGCCGAGGTGATTTCCTTCAGCTGGCCGGCGACGTCCATGGCCATCTGGCGCGACTCGATCACGCAGGTGCCGGCGATCAGGAAGATCGGCTGGTCGAGGCCGACGTCGAATCCGCACAGTTTCATGCTGCATCTCCTTGCAGTGCAGGCGTGTTTGCAGCCTGCGTGTTGGTACCAGCGGCCTGGTGGGCCAGCGCGGCCTGGATGAACGACGAGAACAGCGGGTGGCCGTTACGCGGCGTCGACTTGAACTCGGGGTGGAATTGCACGCCCATGTACCACGGGTGCACGCTGCGCGGCAGTTCCATGATCTCGCACAGGTCTTCGTTCGGCGTACGCGCCGCAACGACGAGACCGGCAGCTTCGACCTTCGGCAGGTAGTAATTGTTCGCTTCGTAGCGGTGGCGGTGGCGCTCCGTCACGACGTTGCCGTAGATCTCGGCGGCCAGCGTGCCCGGGTTCACGGCGCAGGTCTGCGCGCCCAGGCGCATGGTGCCGCCGAGGTCGGAATTGACGTCGCGCTTCTCGACCTTGCCGTCGTGGTTCTGCCACTCGTTGATCAGGGCGACGACCGGCTGGTCGGTCTCCGGATCGAATTCCGTCGAGTTGGCGTTCGGCAGGCCGGCCATGTGGCGCGCGTATTCGATCAGCGCGACCTGCATGCCCAGGCAGATGCCGAGGTACGGGATCTTGTTTTCGCGGGCATAGCGGGCGGCCATGATCTTGCCTTCCACGCCGCGCTTGCCGAAGCCGCCCGGCACGAGGATGGCGTCGTACTTGGCCAGGTTGGCGCAGCCCGTCGACTCGATCTCTTCCGAGTCGATGTATTCGATGTTGACGCGGCTTTCCGTGTGGATGCCGGCGTGGCGCAGCGCTTCCGTCAGGGACTTGTACGACTCGATCAGGTCGACGTACTTGCCGACCATGCCGATCGTGACTTCGTGCTTCGGGTTCTCCAGCGTGTGGATCAGCTTCGTCCACATCGACAGGTCGGCCTTGGGTGCCTCGAGGCCGAGGGCGTCCAGGATGATGTCGTCCAGGCCCTGGTCGTGCAGCACCTGCGGCACTTTATAGATCGTGTCGACGTCCCACACGGAGATGACGGCCTGCTCTTCGACGTTGGCGAACAGCGAAATCTTGGCGCGCTCGTCGTCCGGGATGCGGCGGTCGGCGCGGCACAGCAGCGCGTTCGGCGAAATGCCGATCTCGCGCAGTTTCTGCACCGAGTGCTGCGTCGGCTTGGTTTTCAGTTCGCCGGCGGACGAGATGTACGGCACCAGCGTCAGGTGCACGAACGCGGCGCCCTTGCGGCCCTGGCGCAGCGACAGCTGGCGCGCGGCTTCGAGGAACGGCAGCGATTCGATGTCGCCGACGGTGCCGCCGATCTCGACGAGCGCCACGTCGACGCCTTCGGCGCCGCGGCGGATGTAGTCCTGGATCTCGTTGGTGATGTGCGGGATCACCTGCACGGTCTTGCCGAGGTACTCGCCGCGGCGTTCCTTGCGGATCACCGATTCATAGATCTGGCCGGTCGTAAAGTTGTTCACCTTCTTCATCCGCGTGCTGATGAAGCGCTCGTAGTGGCCCAGGTCCAGGTCGGTCTCGGCGCCGTCGTCCGTGACGAACACTTCGCCGTGCTGGGTGGGGCTCATCGTGCCCGGATCCACGTTGATGTACGGGTCGAGCTTGAGCATGGTGACTTTGAGACCGCGCGATTCGAGGATCGCGGCGAGGGAGGCGGCCGCGATCCCTTTACCCAGGGAAGACACGACGCCGCCAGTGACGAATACGAATTTGGTCATTGTGCAGAAGGTGCCGAACGGCACGCGCGGGAAATAGAAATTATACCTTAAACCTGCAAATACTTCCTCATTCCATCTTGGCAACATAACCAATTGCCAACCATGCGCGATTGTCGCTACACTGGGCGACATGCACGCATCCGACGACAGCCCTGTTCACGAGCCGACCTCGCATGGCCTGTCGTTCTCCGGCAGCGGCGCCGAATATTTCCGCATCTGGATCGTCAACCTGCTGCTGACGGTGGCCACGCTGGGCATCTACTCGGCCTGGGCCAAGACCCGCCGGCTGCAGTATTTTTACCGGAACACCCAGCTCGCCGGCGCCGGCTTCGACTTCCGCGGCGACCCGAAAGCGATCCTGCGCGGGCGCATCCTCGCCGTCGCGCTGCTGGCGGCGTACCACTATGCGTTCGGCTTTTCGCTCAAGGTGGGCGTCGTCACCGTCGCGCTGCTGCTGGCGGGCCTCCCCTTCATGATGCGGTCCGCGCTGCGCTTCCGCCTCTCGAACACGGTCTACCGCGGCCTGCCGTTCGGCTTCGCGGGCGGCATCAAGGAGGCGTACATCGTGTACTTCGTGCCGGTGGCGATTTTCGTGCTGCCCGGCGCCCTCGTCGCGCTGATGCCCCAGAGCCCCTTCGTCGGCACCATCTTCCTGCTGTACCTGTGCTGGCCGCTGATGCATGGCGCCATGAAAGCGTACCAGCACAAACACCTGATGGCGGGCGACCAGCATGCCGCGTTCGGGTCCGACACGGCGGGGCTGGCCAAGCCGTACGTGCGCGCGTTCCTGATCGGCCTCGGCGTGATCGTGGTCGTCGGGCTGGCCATCGGCCTCTCGGTGTTCCTGGCGCGCGGACAAAAGTCGGCGACGTTCGTGTCGTTCATCCCGGCCATCCTCGCCATCGTGGCCATGTATCTCTATGTGCTGCTGATGGGTCCGTACATCCTCGTGCGCATGAACAACCTCGCATGGTCGGCGACGTCCTTCCCCGGTATCCGCATCACGTGCGCAATGCGGACCTGGCCCTACCTCCGCCTGCAGACGGTCAACGTGCTGCTGACCCTGCTGACGTTCGGCCTGTTCCGCCCGTTCGCCGTCGTGCGCACGTGGAAATATCGCGTGGCCCACATCACCGTCGACGCGCCGGACGGGTTCGAACAGGCCGTGCTGGCGGCGCGGCGTCCACCCGCGGCGGCGGCCGGCGACGGCGTCGCCGACTTCCTCGGCGTGGACCTGTCGTGGTAAGGAACCGGACATGATCGCCGCCCATTTCTTCGATGGCCACGACGCCCGCCTGCAACCGGTGGGCCTGGACGTGCGCAACGACCACCTGCACGTCGATGCGCCCGGGTTCGAACGCAGTTATCCGCTGGCCGACGTGCTACTCTCCGAACCGTTCGAACACGCGCCGCTCGTGCTGCGCCTCGGCGACGCCACCTGCGAAGTGCCGTACGGCCCGGGACGGCAGGCGCTGCTGGCCGCGCTCGACTACCGCAAGAGCGCCGTCGAGCGCTGGCAGGCACGCTGGCCCGCCGCCCTGCTCGCGCTCGTCCTGCTGCTGGCGCTGCTCGGTGCCGGCTTTGTCTGGGGCGTGCCGGCCGCCGCCGAATTCATCGCCGCGCGCCTGCCGGCCTCGGTCGACATCAAGCTCGGGCGCGCCGCGCTGGCCGGCCTGGAAGCACAGGGCATGCTGGCGCCGTCGCGCCTGTCGGACGACCGCATCGCCGACGTCGAAGCGCTGCTGCCGCGCGCCCTGCCCGCGCACCCGCGCGTGCCCGTGCGCCTGCTCGTGCGCTCCTCCGACACGCTGGGCGCCAACGCGCTTGCGCTGCCGGACGGCACGATCGTCATGACCGACGGGATGGTCCGCCTCGCGTTCGACGATCGCAACGAACTGGACGACGACGGCAAGGCCGCCCTGCTGGGCGTGATCGGGCACGAGGTCGGCCACATCGAACGGCGCCACGCCACCCGCGCGATGATGGGGTCGTCGCTGACGGCCGCCTTGTCGGCCACACTGTTCGGCGACTTCAGCGCCGTCGCCGCCGGCCTGCCGGCCGTGCTCACGCAGATGCGGTATTCGCGGGCGATGGAGCTGGGAGCGGACGATGACGCCGTCAAGGTCCTGCGCCGCAACGGCCTGGAGCCGGACGCGCTCGCCGACGCCCTGGAGGCGCTGGAACGCGCGCACCCGGGCGAGAACAAGCTCCCGCGCTGGCTGAAGCGCTCGATGGGCTATCTGTCCACGCACCCCGACACTGACGAACGCATCGCGCGCCTGCGCGAGGCGCATCCCTAACTCATCTTGTCATTCTCGTCATTGCGCCTGATCAGGCGCGCCGCCCGGTGTTAACCGACATGCATGACGGTGTATCCACCAGGCAACATTATGATGATAATGTTTCATCTTTCCGCGCCCAGAATTCCCGAAAGTAACAAAGTTTGTCTGGCCATAAGTAGAATCGGCACCGGGGACACCGCCTGACACGGCTCCCGGGCCGCACCACCGGCGGACACAATAATCACGCTTGAACCAAGGAAGAATCATATGGGCTTTCTCGCCAACATGAACATTGCGAAACGTCTCGGCGTGGGCTTCGCCCTCGTGCTGGGCCTGACTCTCGTCATCGCGGCCGCCGCAGTCTGGCGCCTGAACACGATCGCGGATGCGACGCGCGCGATGATGGCCGTCCCGCTGGCCAAGGAGCGCATGATGGAGGAATGGCATATGCAGACGTTCGCCGCCGTGCGCCGCACGGCCGCCATCGTCAAGAGCTCGGACCCCAGCCTCGTCGAATTCTTCAAGGCCGACGGCGTCAAGACGGCCGCCCGCTCGACCGAGCTGCTCAAGCAGATCGAAGCGCTGCTCGACGGCGACGAGGAACGCGCGCTGTTCACCCGCATCACGGAGCTGCGCAAGGCCTATACGTCGGCGAAGGAACGGGCCATCAAGGCCAAGGCCGGCGGCGACACCGCCGAGGCCGAGCGCATCCTGAACCAGGAATACATCCCGACGTCGGAAGCCTATGAAGGCAAGCAGGCCGAGCTGGTCAAGATGCAGCAGGGCCGCATCGACACCATCGCGAAAGACATCGACAACGCCAGCCGCAACAGCGCGCGCGCGATCATGATCGTGGCCGGCGTGGCCGTGCTGTTCGGCGCCATCTGCGCGTGGGTGCTGGCGAACGCCATCGTGCGCCCGATCCGCCAGGCCGTGGACGTGGCCGAGAAAGTGGCCGGCGGCGACCTCACCCAGCACATCGACGCCAGCGGCACGTGCGAGACCGGCGCCCTGCTGCGCGCGCTGCGCCACATGAACGACGGCCTCGTCGCCATCGTCTCCCAGGTGCGCAGCGGCACGGACACCATCGCCACCGCGTCGGCGGAAATCTCGGCCGGCAACATGGACCTCTCGTCGCGCACCGAACAACAGGCCGGCTCGCTCGGCACGACGGCCAGCACGGTCGAGGAACTGACGGGCACCGTGCGCCAGAACGCGGACAACGCGCGCCAGGCGAGCCAGCTCTCCATCGCCGCATCGGAAATCGCCACGCAGGGCGGCGCCGTGGTCGACCAGGTCGTGCAGACCATGGGCGCGATCAACGATTCGTCCAAGAAGATCGTGGACATCATTTCGGTCATCGACGGCATCGCCTTCCAGACCAACATCCTCGCGCTGAACGCGGCCGTCGAAGCGGCGCGCGCCGGCGAACAGGGCCGCGGCTTCGCCGTCGTGGCGGGCGAGGTGCGCACCTTGGCCCAGCGTTCGGCCGCGGCCGCGAAAGAGATCAAGGCCCTGATCGTGGATTCCGTCAGCAAGGTCGAGGACGGCACGAAGCTGGTCGACCAGGCCGGCATGACGATGAGCGAAGTGGTCGACAGCATCCGCAAGGTGAGCGACATCGTGGCCGAGATCGCCAGCGCCAGCGGCGAGCAGAGCACCGGCATCGAGCAGGTCAACAAAGCCATCGCCGACATGGATTCGTCCACGCAGCACAATGCCGCCCTCGTCGAGGAATCGGCCGCGGCCGCCACCGCGCTGCGCGACCAGGCCGACAAGCTGGCCGAAGTGGTCGCCCTGTTCAACATCGATCCGAACACCATGACGGCACCGAAGGCTGCGCCGGCCCCCGCGCCCGCGCCCACGCGCGCCGTCGTGCCCGTGAAGACGAGCATCCGCAAGCCGGCACAGAAAGCCACTGCGGCCGCGGCAGCCGCGACCGAGGAGTGGGAAACGTTCTGATCGCGTCCGTGCGTGCGCGCCCGAACCGGCGCGCCGGACTCGGGTTATTCTTCTGCTTCCGGACTGAAATGAGGCGAGGAGACGGAAAATGTCCTACGAGGAACGCGACGACTACGGGATGTACAAGAACAAGCACGGCAAGGGACCGGGCCCGGAACTGATGGGCGCGAACACCCTGATCGGCGACCACGTCCACAACCTGCAGAACGAGCACCTGGGCGTCATCAAGGAATTCATGGTGGACATGCGCACGGGTGTCATCGCCTACGCCGTGATGTCGTCCAGCCGCTTCCTCGGGCTGGGCGAAAAACTCTTCGCCGTGCCCTGGCAGGCGCTGACGCTGGACCCGGAGCACAAGCGCTTCACGATGGACATCCCCAAGGAACGCATCGCCGGCGCGCCCGGCTTCGATACCGACCACTGGCCGGACATGGCCGATACGCGCTGGATGGGCGAGGTGCACGCGTATTACGGCACCTCGCCGGCCTGATTACTTCTTCGGCATCAGGTCGAGCAGGATCGCCGTCTCGGCCTTGATGGTGTTGACGACCGTCGGCTTGAAGTCCGGCGCCCACTGCGGCGAGTGCGTACCCGGCAACGGCTGGCCCGCCTTCTTCGCGGCGTCCAGGCGGGCGGCATCCACGGCGCCCACGTGCAGCAGGATCGCCTTCACGCCCGGCTGCTGGCCATACTGCGAAAAGTCCTCCGACGTCATCTTCGGCGGCATCTCCTTCACGAACTCGGGGCCCACCGCGCCCTGCACGGCCTTCACCATGCGGGCCAGCGTGTCCGGATCGTTGTAGACCGAATCCGTACCCGGCTTCACTTCCACCAGCGGCTCCTTCGGCGCGCCGGCGGCCATCGCCTCGCCCTTCGCTTCGCGCGCGATGCTGGCCAGCACGCGCTTGCGCACTTCCGGCTTGAAGGTGCGCACGGACAGCTGCAAGGTCACCTGGTCGGGGATGATGTTCGCCTGCGTGCCGCCGTGGATGCTGCCGACGGTGATCACGACCGGGTCGATCGGGTTGTTCTCGCGCGAGACGAGCGTCTGCAGCGCCAGCACGATGCGCGACGCCATCACGATCGGGTCGCGCGCCTCGTGCGGCACGGCGCCATGGCCGCCCTGGCCGAAGACGGTGATGCTGACGACGTCGGACGACGCGCGGAACGGACCCGCGTGGTACATGATCGTACC
This sequence comes from Massilia kyonggiensis, assembly GCF_024756235.1. Taxonomy (GTDB): domain Bacteria; phylum Pseudomonadota; class Gammaproteobacteria; order Burkholderiales; family Burkholderiaceae_D; genus Telluria; species Telluria kyonggiensis. The sequence continues at coordinate 55,185 of NZ_JANUGY010000001.1, forward strand.
GGACGGCATCGAGGCGTCGTCATGGAACGACAGCGCGTAATCCGGCTTCGGGAAGCGCGTGAACAGACCATCCTTCAGCATCGCGGCCGCGCCGTTCACGGGTTCCTCGGACGGCTGGCCGACCAGCATCAGCGTGCCGCTCCAAGCGTTGCGGTTCCCGGCCATCAGCTTCGCGGTGCCGTACCACGCCGACATGTGCAGGTCGTGGCCGCAGGCGTGCATCACGGAGACGGTGTCGCCGGCGGCATTCTTCGTCGTGACCTTGCTGGCGAACGGCAGGCTCGTTTTTTCCTGGACCGGCAACGCGTCCAGCTCGGTGCGCAGCATCACGGTCGGGCCGGAGCCGTTGCGCAGGATGGCGACGACGCCGGTGCCGCCGACGCCGGTCGTGACGTCGAAGCCCAGCGCCTTGGCGCGCTCGGCCAGCTTGGCCGCGGTCTGGTGTTCGTTGAAGCCGAGCTCGGGGTTGCGGTGCAGGTCCTGGTACAGCGTTTCGATGGCCGGATAGCTGGCGTTCAGCTGCTCGACGAACGGCGCGGGCAGCGCCGCGGCGCCGGCGGCATGGGTGCCGATGACGCCCGCCAGGAACAGGGTGGTGCGGAGAATGCGGGAAGATTTCATGGGGATCCGTGGACAAAAAAAACGGGTGGACGATGCCGCCACCCTTTTTTACGCTAACAGATGCGTCCAAATGCGACAATGGATCGTTTAACAATTCCCAGAGGCGACTTGTGGAAACTACGTACTGGAGTGTTGCATAGAAGTTTCTTTACAGTATTTATTTATTCCAAGTGGAAAATATGATGCGTACAATACGCGCCTTCGTTTCACAAGGAATAACGATGGGACTCATTGCAAACATAAAGATCGGCCGACGCCTCGGCCTGGGCTTCGCCCTCATCCTCGCGATGACGGTGATCATCGCCGCGGTCGGTGCGTGGCGCCTTACCGAAGTGGCCAACTCGACGAAGGCCATGATGGCCGTGCCGCTCGCGAAGGAACGGCTGATCACCGACTGGTACAGCCTGAACTACGCGTCGATCCGCCGCACCGCCGCCATCGTCAAGAGCAACGATCCGTCGCTGGGGCCGTACTTCAAGGAAGACGCGGCCGCCTCGGTGAAGCGCGCCGCCGAGCTGCTCAAGCAGATCGAACCGCTGATCGCGGCCAGCGGTCCGGAACATGAGTTGTTCGCGCAGATCCTGGAACAGCGCAAGACGTACAGCGCCTCGCGCGACGGCGCCGTCAAGGCCAAGGCCGACGGCAACGCGGACGAAGCGGCGCGCATCCTCGACCAGGCGTTCACGCCGGCCGCCCAGAAATACCAGGGCCTGCTGCAGGACCTCGTCGCCATGCAGCGCACCAGCATGGACGCCACCGCCGGCGCCATCGACGCCGAAGCGACGGCCAGCACGTGGCTGATCGCCGTCTTCTCTTCCTGCGCGCTGCTGCTGGGCGCCATCGTGTCGTGGCTGCTCACGCGCGGCATCGTGCTGCCGATCCGCGCCGCCGTGGCGGTGGCCGAGACGGTGGCGGCGGGCGACCTGACGCACACGATCGAAGCCCATACGCAGGACGAGACGGGCGCCCTGCTGCGCGCCCTGCGCCACATGAACGACAGCCTGGTGGGCATCGTCAGCCAGGTGCGCGGCGGTACCGATACCATCGCGACGGCATCGCGCGAGATCAGCGCCGGCAACCTGGACCTCTCGGCCCGCACGGAGCAGCAGGCCGGCGCACTGGAAGAGACGGCCGCGTCGATGGAAGAACTGACGACAACCGTGCGCCAGAACGCCGACAACGCGCGCCAGGCGAACCAGCTGGCCATCGCCGCATCGAGTATCGCCACGCAGGGCGGCGCCGTGGTCGGCGAAGTCGTCGCCACGATGGGTGCCATCAACGCGTCGGCCAGCCGCATCGCCGACATCATCGGCGTCATCGACGGCATCGCCTTCCAGACCAATATCCTGGCGCTGAACGCGGCCGTGGAAGCGGCACGCGCCGGCGAACAGGGCCGCGGCTTCGCGGTCGTGGCGTCGGAAGTGCGCAGCCTCGCGCAACGCTCGGCCGCCGCGGCGAAGGAGATCAAGGACCTGATCGCCGCGTCGACGGCGAACGTGGACGCGGGCACGAAGCTCGTCGACAAGGCCGGCGCGACGATGGGGCAAGTCGTCGACAGCATCCGCCGCGTGACCGACATCATGGGCGAGATCACGAGCGCCACCCAGGAGCAAACCACCGGCATCGAACAGGTCAACCAGGCCATCGGCCAGATGGACCAGGTGACCCAGCAGAACGCGGCGCTCGTCGAGGAAGCGGCGGCCGCGGCGGCGTCGATGCAGGACCAGGCGGCGACGCTGGCCGAGGTGGTCGGCGTTTTCAAGGTGGAGCGCGGGTTCAGCCTGGCTGCGCCCGTCGCACGCCGTCCCCTGCTGGCCTGATTAACGGGCCCCGGCCGAACAGTGACGGTTGATCCCGCTGAGGATCGCCTTGAACGACGCGGTCATGATGCTGCCGTCCACACCGACGCCGAACAGCGAGCCGCCGCTGCCGACGCGCAGTTCGACGTAGCACGCGGCCTGCGCATCGGCGCCGCGGCCCAGCGCGTGCTCCTGGTAATCCATCACCTTGACGTCGAGGTCCAGCGCATTCACGAACGCGTCGACCGGGCCGTTGCCGATGCCGTGGCGGGTCGTGCGCACGCCGTCGATCTCGATGTCCACCTCCAGCCGCGTTCCCTCCTCGCCCTCATTCGACATGGCGTGACCGCGATAGACATGGCGGCCCGGGTCCAGGTACTCGCTGCGGAAGATCGCGTGGATGTCGGCGGCGGCCATTTCCCGCCCGCTGCTGTCGGTCGCGTGCTGCACGGCGCGGCTGAATTCGATCTGCAGCCGGCGCGGCAGGACGAACCCGTACTCCTGTTCGAGCAGGTACGCGATGCCGCCCTTGCCCGACTGGCTGTTCACGCGGATCACGGCATCGTAGTTGCGTCCCAGGTCGGCCGGGTCGATGGGCAGGTAAGGCACTTCCCAGATCGCGTCGGGCTTCTGCTGCGCGAAGCCCTTCCTGATCGCATCCTGGTGCGAGCCGGAGAACGCCGTGAACACGAGGTCGCCCGCATACGGATGGCGCGGATGGACGGGCAGCTGGTTGCAATCCTCCACGCACTGGCGCACCGCGTCGATGTCGGAAAAATCGAGCCCCGGATGGATGCCCTGCGTGTACAGGTTCAGCGCCAGGGTGACGATGTCCACGTTGCCGGTGCGTTCGCCGTTCCCGAACAGGCAGCCTTCGACGCGGTCGGCGCCCGCCATCACCGCCAGTTCCGCCGACGCGACGGCCGTGCCGCGGTCGTTATGCGGATGCACCGAGAGGACGATGGCGTCGCGGCGCTCCAGATGGCGGTGCATCCACTCGATCTGGTCGGCATACACGTTCGGCGTGCTGCACTCGACCGTCGACGGCAGGTTGACGATCATCCTGCGCTCCCGCGTCGGCTGCCAGATCGCGGAGACCGCGTCGCATACCTCCTTCGCAAAATCCAGCTCCGTCATGCTGAACGTCTCCGGCGAATACTCGAACACCCATTCCGTGCCGGGCCGCGCGTCGGTCAGTTCCTTGATCAGGCGGGTGCCGTTCAGCGCGATCTGCTTGACGTCTTCCCGGGTCGCCCCGAACACGATGCGGCGGAAGGCCGGCGCGATCGGATTGTAGAGATGGACGATGGCGCGCCGCGCGCCCTGCAGGGCGTCCACGGTGCGGCGGATCAGGTCGTCCCGCGACTGGGTCAGGACCTCGATCGTCACGTCGTCCGGAATGCGGTCTTCCTCGATCAGCTTGCGCACGAAGTCGAAATCCGTCTGCGACGCGGAGGGGAACGCGACTTCGATTTCCTTGAAGCCGATCTTGACGAGCTGCTCGAACATGCGCAGCTTGCGCTCCACGCTCATCGGCTCGATCAGGGCCTGGTTTCCGTCGCGCAGGTCGGTGCTCATCCAGATGGGAGGACGGTCGATGATGCGGTCCGGCCAGGCACGGGACGTGGTGGGGACGGTCGGGAAACGGCGGTACTTCGCTGCGGGGTGCGACAACATGGACGACTCCTTTTCAGGGCTGTGGGAAAACGCGGGCGTGACGGGTCCCGCCGCATGCGGCGTAAAGAACCCGAACGAAATCAGAGGTGGCGGAAAGGCTGCCCGGCTGCCACGGGGCACGTGGCCAGGCAACCGGACGCTAGTCGAAAGACGGGGAGGAACATGGGATTGCGAATCCTATTCTGAAACTTCGGTGGTACGGCACTGCAGACGAACTGCGGGGACAGGCGATTCAAGCCAGGTGCGGTAGCACTAGCGGTAGCGCTAGGGAAGTCAGAAAGGTGGAGTTCGCGGTGAGCATTCTTTTAATATAAAAAGTTTATGCCGATTGTGTCAAGCAAAACCTAGCAAAAGTCACGACTGCGCGCATCGAGCTTGCCGAGCAGGTGCGACATGTCGACGAGGCGCTTGGCCACGAGGTGCCGCACTTCCCCTTCGCGCTGCCACACGCCGTACACGCCCAGCAGCGACGCGTTCAGCACTTCGCGCCGCTGCTGTTCGACGAGCTGCGGCCACACGATCACGTTGATGTTGCCCGTCTCGTCCTCGATGGTCAGGAACAGCACGCCTTTCGCCGTGCCGGGGCGCTGGCGCACCGTGACGATGCCGCACGCGCGCGCGAGTTGGCCATTCTGGAAATCGTGCAGCACGTCGGCCGGCAGGAAGCGCTGCGCGAGCAGCCGGTCGCGCAGCAGCGCCAGCGGATGGCGGCCCAGCGTGAGACCCTGCGCGCGGTAGTCGCCGACGATCTCCTCGCCCTCCTGCGGCGCGGGCAGTTCGGGCACGTCCTCGACGGGCGCCGTGGGTTTTAACAAATCCTTGTCCGGCACGGCGCCCGCCGCTTCCCATAACGCCTGGCGGCGATGGCCCGCCAGCGGTCCGAGCGCATTGCCGGCGGCGAGCACCTGCAGGTCGCCGCGATCGAGTCCGGCGCGGCGCGCGAGGTCGGCGACATTCGCGAACGGCCGCAGCGCGCGCGAGAGTTCGATGCGCTCCGCCGCTTCCTGCCCCATCCCGCGCAGCATGTGCAGGCCGAGGCGCACGGCGGGCTGGCCGCGTGCATGATCGTCGAGGTCTTCCAGCGTGGACTCCCAACTGCTGATCGTGATGTCGACGGGACGCACCTCGATGCCGTGCCGGCGCGCGTCCTGCACGAGCTGCGACGGGCTGTAGAAACCCATCGGCTGGCTGTTCAGCAGCGCGCACAGGAATGCCGCCGGCTCGTGGCACTTGAGCCAGGAACTGGCATACGCGAGCAGCGCGAAGCTGGCCGCGTGCGATTCGGGAAAACCGTATTCGCCGAAGCCCTGGATCTGGCTGAAGATCTGCTCCGCGAACGACTGGTCGTAGCCCTTGGCCAGCATGCCGCCGACGATGCGCTGGTAGTATTTTTCGAGCCCGCCTTTTCTCTTCCACGCGGCCATCGCGCGACGCAGCTGGTCCGCTTCGCCCGGGGTAAAACCGGCCGCGAGGATCGCCACCTGCATCACCTGCTCCTGGAAGATCGGCACGCCCAGCGTCCGTTCCAGCGCCACCTTCATGTCCGGGCTCGGGTACACGACGGGCTCCTTCTGCTCGCGCCGTTGCAGGTACGGATGCACCATGCCGCCCTGGATCGGGCCGGGACGCACGATCGCGACCTGGATCACGAGGTCGTAGAACGTCTTCGGCTTCATCCGCGGCAGCATGCTCATTTGCGCGCGCGATTCGATCTGGAAGACGCCGACCGTGTCCGCGCGGCGGATCATCGCGTAGGTGGCCGGATCGTCGTGCGGAATGTCCTGCATCTCGAACGTCGTGCCGTGGCGCAGGCCGACCAGTTCCAGTCCGCGGCGCAGCATCGACAGCATGCCGAGCGCCAGCACGTCGACCTTCATGAGGCCCAGTTCCTCGAGGTCGTCCTTGTCCCACTGGATCACGCTGCGCTCTGCCATCGTCGCGTTCTCGATGGGGACGAGGCGCGACAACTGCCCGCGCGCCATCACGAACCCGCCCGGATGCTGCGACAGGTGGCGCGGAAAGCCGAGCAGGCGCTGCGCCAGCGACGCCCATTGCTGCGACAGCGGCGCCTCCGGATCGAGCCCGCTCTCGGCCAGGCGGTTCAGCAGGTCGGCCTTGCTGTCGAACCAGTGGTGCTGCTTGCACACCTTGTCGACGATGGCGAGGTCCACGCCCAGCGCGCGGCCGCTGTCGCGCAGCGCGCTTTTCGGCCGGTAGCTGATGACGACGGCGGCCAGCGCTGCCCGGGTGCGCCCGTATTTGCGGTAGATGTACTGGATGACTTCTTCGCGGCGCTGGTGCTCGAAGTCGACGTCGATGTCGGGCGGCTCGTTCCTCTCCTTCGAGATGAAGCGCTCGAACAGGAGGTTGCCCCGCGCCGGATCGACTTCCGTGATGCCCAGGCAGTAGCACACGGCGGAATTGGCCGCCGAGCCGCGCCCCTGGCACAGGATCTGTTGCGAGCGCGCGTAGCGCACGATGTCGTACACGGTGAGGAAGTAATGCTCGTAGCGCATCTCGGCGATCAGCGCGAGCTCGTATTCGATCTGCGCCTGGACCTTGGCCGGAATGCCGTCCGTGAAGCGCCGGTGCGCGCCGATCCACGTCTGCTCGCGCAGATAGCTCGCGGCCGTGTGGCCGGCGGGGACCACCTCGTCCGGGTATTCGTAGCGCAGCTCGTCCAGCGAGAACGTGCACAGGCGCGCGATGCGGACCGTCTCGTCCAGCGCCGCGCGCGGGTAGATGTTCGCGAGACGCACGCGCGAGCGCAGGTGCTGCTCCGCGTTCGGCGCGAGCTGGTAGCCGCACTGCGCCACGGGCTTGCCGGCGCGGATGGCCGTCATCGTGTCCTGCAGCGGTTTGCGCGAGCGGACGTGCATCGTCACGTGACCGCACGCGACGATGCGCATGCCGTGCTGCCACGCGACTTCCTCGATGGTGGCGCGGTGCGCGTCGTCGAACGCACGATGCAGCAGCGTGAGGCCGAGCCATGCGCGGCCGGGGAAGGTCTGCGCCAGCCACGCGGCCTGCCGGTGCAGGCGGTCGACATCGTCGGGCATATGGCCCGGGTACGCGGGCAGCAGGATCGCCAGGCAGTCCGGCATGCCGCGCAGGTGCTCGAGTCCCTCGGGCGGCCCATCGAAATCGGACGGATGCAGCAAATACGTGCCCTTCTCGCTGCGCGTGCGGCCCAGCGTGATCATCTCCGACAGGTTGCCGTAGCCGTTGCGGTTCTGTGCCAGCAACAGCAGGGACAACGCGCGGCTGCCGTCGTCCGGATGCTGCAGATGAAAATGCGCGCCGACGATGAACGGCAGCTTCGCCCGCTTCGCTTCCGCATGCGCGCGTACGACGCCGGCCAGCGAGCACTCGTCCGCCAGCGCCAGCGCCGTGTAGCCCAGCTGCACGGCGCGGTCCACCAGTTCTTCCGCATGCGACGCGCCCTGCAGGAACGAGAAGTTCGACAGGCAAAACAGTTCAGCGTAGGCCGGTAACCCCGCCGCCGCGCCAAGGTGGGAATCATTCATTGGCGTCAAGCGAAGTGGGGGAATATCGGCCATGGCAATTCAGTCAAAATGGTGTATTATGAAATACTGTATATAAACCCAGTATAGCTGACGACCCCGTCCTTGCCAAATATGCACACCCATTCCTTGCGCTGCTTCGGTGCCCGCCCGGGTACCGGCAACCCGGCCCTCGTCATCGAGGATGGCGACCACGACCCCGACGCCCGCCTGGCGCTTGCCCGTGCGCGCGACATGACCTGCGTCTTCGTCGATGCGGGTGCGGACGGTGCGCTGTCCGTCGATTACTACTATCCGCACAAGCGCAGCCCGCTGTGCCTCCATGCGACGCTGGCCGTGGCGGCCGTGCTGTTCGCCCGTGCGCCGCACGCGAACCCGATCGCCGTGCGCACGGCGGCCGAGGGGCAATCATTGGAACTGGTGCGCGGCGGCGACGATTATTTCGTGCGGCTGTCTCCCCAGCAGGTCGCAGCGCAGGACGTCGGCGCCGACATGGCCGCCGCGCTGCTGGGCATACCGGTGGCGTCGTTGACCACGCCGCCGCGCGTGGCGTCGGTCGGCAGTCCCAAGCTGCTCGTCAAGGTGGCGGATACGGACGCGTTATATGGCCTCGCGCCCGACCTCGCGCGCATCGCCGCGTGGGGCAAGGAAGCGGGCGTGAACGGCATCTACGCGTGGTGCAGGCGCGATGACGGCACGTTCGAGGGCCGCAACTTCAACCACCTCGACCCGCGGCTGGAAGACAGCGCGACGGGCGTGGCGGCGGGTGCGTTGACGGCATTGCTCGGCCTCGGCATCCGGCTGCGCCAGGGCCGCGCGACGGGCGGCGATTGCCTGATCCGCACGCGCAGGGAAGGCGCCGCCATCCTCGTCGGCGGTGCGGTCGAAACCATTTGATTCGAAGGTGTTGTACCCCCCAACCCACTCATCAAGGAGACCGAAATGGAACGGAACGTCGTAGGCTGGTTCGAAATCTATGTGGACGACATGAAGCGCGCCCGCGCTTTCTATGAAACCGTGTTCGAGGCAAAACTGGAGAACCTCGCACCGGAAGGCAGCGAAGCGCCGGGCGGCCTGGAGATGTGGGCCTTCACGGGCGACCCGAACGCCGGCGGCGCGGCCGGATCGATCGTCAAGATGGAAGGCTGCAAGGCCGGCGGCAACAGCACGATCGTCTATTTCAGCTGCGCCGACTGCGCCGTCGAAGCAGCGCGCGCCGCCGCGAACGGCGGGCGCATCTTCAAGGACAAGTTCTCGATCGGGCAGTACGGCCACATCGCCCTCGTCGAAGATACCGAGGGCAACATCATCGGTTTACACTCGATGAACTGAAATCAATGAATTAATTCAAGCCTGGGGCGCCATCCAGGCCAGTTCCCAGATATGGCCATCGAGGTCTTCGAACCCGTGGCCATACATGAAGCCGTGATCCTGCGGCGGGCGCGGTGCGCGTCCGCCGGCAGCCACGGCTTTCGCCACCAGCGCATCCACTTCCTCCCGGCTCTCGCAGCTCAGGCACACGAGGACCTCGGTCGCTTCCTTCGCCTGCACGAGGGGCTTGTCGACGAACGTCTTGAAGAACGGTTCCGTGAGCAGCATCGCGTAGATGCTGCCGTCCGCGATCACCATGCACGCGCCGCTCTCGTTGGTGAACTGGGGATTGAACGTATAGCCCAGCGCCTCGAAGAACGCCTTGGATTTGTCCAGGTCCTTGACGGCCAGGTTGACGAAGATCTGCTTGTTCATGATGCCTCCTGAGTTTTAGGTAAAAGTGGATGCCACATGCCTACGACGAACGGGGCATCAAGAAATCGACAACGTCTCCAAAAAAATTTTTTCACCATCGGGGTCAGACCCCAGTTTTTGGAAATTGCCCAAAAACGGGGTCTGACCCCGGTGAGGTTTGTCAGCCGGCCAGGAAGCCGCTCAGCTTCGCGAGGTCGATGTTGCCGCCGCTGACGAGAATCCCGACCTTCTTGCCGCGCAACTCATCCTGCATGCGCCGCGCCGCAGCGAAGCCGAGGCAGCCGGTCGGCTCGACGACGATCTTCATGCGCTCGGCAAAGAAGCGCATGCATTGCACCAGCTCGTCGTCGGTGGCCGTCAGGATGTCGTCGACGTCGCGCCGGATGATCGGGAACGTGAGGTTGCCCAAGTGCTGGGTCTGGGCGCCGTCGGCGATGGTCTGCGGGGTGTCGATGTGCACGATCGCGCCCGAGCGGAACGATTGCTGGCCATCGTTGCCCGCTTCCGGCTCCACGCCGTAGAGGCGGCATGACGGCGACAGCGCGCGCGTGGCCAGCGCGGAGCCGGACAGCAGTCCGCCGCCGCCCAGGCACACGAAGAATGCGTCCAGCGGCCCGACTTCTTCGAAGAGTTCTTTTGCGGCCGTGCCCTGCCCCGCGATCACGTCCGGGTGATCGTACGGCGGGATCAAGGTGAGACCGTGCTTCTGCGCGAGGTCGCGGCCGATCTGCTCGCGGTCTTCGGTGTAGCGGTCGTACATCACGACATTGCCGCCGTAGCCGCGCGTGGCGGCGACCTTGGCGGCGGGGGCGTCCTGCGGCATCACGATCGTGGCGGGGATGCCGAGCAGTTTTGCCGACAGCGCGATGGCCTGCGCGTGGTTCCCCGACGAGAACGCGACGACGCCGGCGCGGCGCTGCTCGGGCGAGAACTTCATCAGCGCGTTGTAGGCGCCGCGGAACTTGAAGGCGCCCATGCGCTGCATGTTCTCGCACTTGAAAAAGACCTGGGCGCCGAAGGCCTCGTCGACGGTACGCGACGTCAGCACCGGGGTGCGGTTGGCGACGCCGGCGATCCGGGACGCCGCCTGGACGACGTCATCGTAAGTGGGAAGCGGAGTGGAGCTCATCCTGTTTTCCTTTTGGGCTGTGGGATGGCAGGCATTCTACTCGGCTGTGTGCGCGGTAGTTATGTGAACTGTAATCCGTTGTAGAGGTCTTACGCATCGTCGAGTTAACTCATGAGGTGTGACCATGCGCAGCCTGACGTTCGACGAGGTGTTCGCCATGCTGTCGGCGGTTCGATTATCTGCCGCCGACCTTGCCCGGCTGCGGGAATGGATCGCGAGCATCATGCATCCGGCCGAGTGCATCGCCCTGATCGAGCAGGCGGCGGCAGGACGGCCGTGCCCGCATTGCGGCTGTGCGAGGAGACATCGCTGCGGCCAGGCCAGCGGACTGCAGCGCTTCCGCTGTCCCGGCTGCCGTCACACTTATAACGCATTGACGGGTACGCCGCTGGCAAGGTTGCGGAAGAAAGAGTGCTGGTTGCCCTACCTGCAATGCGTGCTCGAATCGCGCACAGTCCGCGATGCCGCGCGCGTCGTCAACGTACACCGCACGACGAGTTTCCGCTGGCGTCATCGCTTCGTGCCCGGCGCCATGCGCGATCGGCCGCAGATATTGTCGGCGATCGTCGAGGCGGACGAAACGTACCGACTGGAATCTCAAAAAGGCTCGCGCAAGCTGACGCGGCGGGCGAGAAAGCGCGGCTGCGTGGCGGCGCGGCGCGGCATCAACAAGGAGCACGACTGCCTACTCGTCGCACGCGACCGGAACGGCAACACGCTCGACTTTCACGCGGGACGGGGCCAGGTGACGGCGGCGCAATTGCACGGGTGCCTGAGACCTGTGCTTCCGGCCGACGTTCTCCTCATCAGCGATGGCGCTGCCGCTTATCGGCGCTTCGCTGCGGATGCGGGCATAACGCATGAGGCCGTCAACGTACGGGCGGGCGTGCGGGCGCGCGGTGCGATCCATATCCAAAACGTGAACGGCTGGCACAGCCGCTTCAAGAGTTGGCTGGTACGGTTTCGCGGCGTGGCGAGCCGCTACCTGATCAATTACTCGGGATGGCAACGTATCCTGGACGCACGTCGCCTCGCAACACCCGCGCACCTGTTGTGCGCGGCAGCCCAGTCCGGCTAGGCGGTCGGGCTACTGAACTAATGCGAACAGAGCCTTCTACTCAGCCGGGAATGGACGCGTCGAGGATCGCGTATAACTCCTGCAAATCGAGCGGTTTGACGAGGTGGTGGTCGAAGCCCGCGGCCAGCGAGCGCCGGCGGTCGCTCGCCTGGCCGTAGCCCGTCGTGGCCACGAGCAGCGCACCGGCGGTGGCCGGGTCCGCGCGCAGGCGCTGCGCAAGCATGTTGCCGTCCATGTCCGGCAGGCCGATGTCGATGAGGCAGACCTGCGGCCGCTCCGCGCGCGCGCGTTCGAGCGCGCGTTGCGGCTCGTGCTCCACCGAGACCCGGTGCCCCGCCGCTTCCAGCAGCATGGACAGCATGTCGGCGGCATCCGTGTTGTCGTCCACGACGAGGATGCGCCGCGCGCGCAGCGCCTCCGCGGCCGGCACGGCCTGCGGATCCGACGGCGCGGCCGCCTCGCCCGCGAGGCGCGGCAGGGACACGCGGAAGGTGCTGCCCCGCCCCGGGCCCGGACTGGCGCAGCTGACCGTGCCGCCATGCAGTTCGACGAGACTCTTCACGAGCGCGAGACCGAGCCCGAGCCCGCCCGTCGAGCGGTCCGACGTGCGCTCGGCCTGGGCGAACAGTTCGAAAGCGTGCGCCGCGAATTCGGGCGTCATGCCGACGCCGTCGTCGGCGACGCTCACCGTCACGTGCGCGTCGTCCGCCGTGGCGGTCACGCGGATCGTGCCGCCCTCGCGCGTGTACTTGGCCGCGTTGTTGAGGATATTGCTGACCACCTGCACGAGCCGCTTGCGGTCGCCCAGCACGAAGGTGGCGCCCGGCGCCAGGTCCAGCGCCAGCGTGTGGCCGCGCGCCGCGACGAGCGGCGCCACCTGCTCCACCGCGTCGCGCACGATGTCCTTCACGTCCAGCGCCGTGCGCTCCAGCGTGATCAGGCCGCGGGTGACGCGCGACACGTCGAGCAGGTCGTCGATCAGTTCCGTCATGTGCCCCACCTGCCGGCCGATGATCTGGCTCGTCGCGCGCACCCGGTCGGCGTCCAGCCGTCCCGTCTGCAGCAGCGCGGCCGCCGTGCCGATCGGCGCCAGCGGATTCCTCAGCTCGTGCGCGAGCATGGCAAGGAATTCGTCCTTGCGGCGGTCGGATTCCTTCAGCTTTTCCTCGGCCATCTTGCGCTCGGTGATGTCGCTGGCGACGCCGAACCATTCCTCGACCTCGCCGTCCTCACCCACGATCGGCACGGCGCGCGACAGCGTCCAGCCGATGCTGCCGTCCACGCGCAGCACGCGCTGTTCGAGCTCGTAGACGGACCGGGTGGCGATCGCTTTCTCGAAGGCCGCGCGCACACGGGGCTGTTCGTCCGGCGGCACGTAATCCTGCAGCCAGGTGCGCACCGGCGCCGACAAGTCCTTGATGAAGCCGCGCCCGTCCACCGGGCGCATCTCGCTCCAGTCGGCGCTCATGCTGTAGATGACGTCGGACGTGGCGGCAGTCAGCGCCTGGTAGCGCGACGTGGCCCTGTCGAGCTGGCGCCGCTGCACCGCGCGCGCCTGCTCCGCCTCGACCTGGTCGGTGATCTCGATGACGGTGGCCAGCACGGCCACGACGGCACCGCCGGCACCGCGCACGGGGCCGTAGTACAGGTCGAACCAGGATTCGCGCGGACCGCCATCGCGCTCGAGCAGAAAACTGACGTTTTTGTGGGTTTCATGATTGCCGGCCAGGCAGTTGGCCAGCATGCGCCCGTTGAAATCCCAGGCTTCGGGCCAGGCATCGTGCAGCGTGCCGCCGAGGACGGCCGGATGCCGCTTGCCGCACACGACCGCATAGCCGTCGTTGTACAGCAGGATGCCGTCCGGCCCCCACAGCAGCGCGGTCGGCACCGGGTTTTCGAGCAGCACGTCGACGAGGCCGCGCAACCGCTCCGGCCAGCCGGACACCGGACCGAGAGGCGTGCCGCGCCAGTCGCGCGTGCGGATCAGGGCCGCGATGTCGCCGCCGGCGTAAGGCCATTCCACGTCGTCCATCTCTCCCCGCCTTCCGGCTTAATCAATTTCATCAATTCTAACACCCAACATGAATTGCCGATATGGATGACCTTGTTGCGGTTATGATACGTCCAATGGTTGCCTTCATGGAAATTCATTAATATGCAATTTTTCCCTGGAGCCCACCCCTTGAAACTTACAACGATCCGCCAGTCCGTCCTGCTGGGCCTGTACGGCAGCGCGGCACTGGCTCTCGCGCCGGCCGCCTTCGCACAAAATGCCACCGCGCCCGCCGCTTCCGACGCCAACATCCAGAGCGTCAACATCGTCGGCTCGCGCCGCGTCGGCAACACGTCGTCCACCGATACCCCGGTGCCCGTCGACTACATCCCGCTGACGAAGGCCGCCGAGCAGAGCGGCCAGTTCGACCTGGCCCAGACCCTGGCCAACATCTCGCCGTCGTTCAACTCGACGCGCCAGACCGGTGCCGACGGCGCCGACCTCGTCGACTCCGCCGCGCTGCGCGGCCTCGGCTCCGACCAGACCCTCGTGCTCGTGAACGGCAAGCGCCGCCACACGACGGCCCTCGTGAACCTGTTCGGCGCGCGCAACCGCGGCAACACGGGCACGGACATGAACGCGATCCCCGTCCTCGCCATCAAGAGCGTGCAGGTGCTGCGCGACGGCGCCGCCGCACAATACGGTTCCGATGCCATCGCCGGCGTCATCAACGTGGAACTGCGCAAGGACCTGGGCTGCGAAGCCGTTGCCGGTTTCGGCGAATATTCGAAGCACGACGGCAAGAACTGGCTCGCATCGGCCTACTGCGGCGTGGCCGTGGCGGACGGCGTGCTGGGCATCACGGGCGAATACTACGACCGCGGCCGCTCCAACCGCTCCGACCCTGGCAGCCTGCGCATCATCGGCGACACCAAGTCGAAGAACGAGACCGTCTACCTGAACGGCGAATTCCCGGTCGGCCCGGGCAAGCTGTACGTGACGGCCGGCGCCCAGACGCGCGACGCCTCGTCGGCCGCATGGGCACGCGGCGGCATCGGTTCCGACGACATCCCGTCGCGCAACTCGGCCGCCATGTACCCGGACGGCTTCGTCCCGTTCATCAACGGCGACATCGACGACCGCTACGGCATCATCGGCTACCGCACCCGCATCGGCGAATGGGCCGGCGATTTCTCGCAGACCTATGGCTACAACCGCATGCGCTACAACATCGCGCACACGCTCAACGCGTCGATCGCGAACCTGGACCTGATCAACGGCGGCAAGGGCATCAGCCCGTCGCAGTTCGATGCCGGCGGCTTCTCCTTCCGCCAGTTGACGACCAACGCCGACTTCAGCCGCTTCTATGACGACATCCTCGGCGGCCTGAACGCCGCGTTCGGCTTCGAATACCGCAAGGAAAACTACCAGATCTTCGCGGGCGAGCCGGGTTCGTACAACGACGTCGACGGCCTGGGCTTCGGCGGCAATGCCGGCAGCCAGGGCTTCCCGGGCTTCCAGCCGGGCGACGCCACCTCGCGCGACCGTCACAGCTCCGCCGCCTACCTCGACTTCGAGGCCGACATCGCCCCGCGCACCAAGCTGCAGGCCGCCGTGCGCCACGAGCGCTACTCGGACTTCGGCTCGACGACGACCGGCAAGCTGGCCGGCGCCTTCAAGGCCACGGACGACCTGCTGCTGCGCGCATCGGCCAGCACGGGCTTCCGCGCACCGTCGCTGCAACAGGTCTACTTCTCGTCGACCTTCACCGACTTCGTCAGCGGCGTGCCGATGGACGTCGTGCTCGCACCGAACGGCGGCAAGGTCGCCAACGCGGCCGGCATCCCGAAGCTGCACGAAGAGAAATCGAAGAGCTACACGCTGGGCGCGACGTGGACGCCGACAAAAGCCATCTCCGTCACGGCCGACCTGTACCACATCCAGATCGACAACCGCATCGTGCTGTCGGGCCGCTTCGACGCCGACAACTACCCGGCCCTGGGCGCGATCCTGCAGAACCTGGGCGTGGGCCAGGCGCAGTTCTTCGTGAACTCCGTCGACACGCGCACGCGCGGCCTGGACCTGACCGCGTCGCACCGTACCAACATCGGTGCCGGCAAGCTGGCCACGTACCTCGCCATGAACTTCAGCAAGACCGAAGTGACGGGCGTGCACGCCCCAGCCGCGCTGGCCGGCTACGAAGACGTGCTGCTGTCCGAACGCGAGCGCCTGTTCATCGAACAGGGGGGCCCGCGCCGCAAGGCCACGCTGGACTTCGACTACACGCTGGGCCAGCTGGAAACGGACTTCCGCATCATCCACTACGGTCCGCAGACGCTGGGCACGTTCTCCGGTCCCCCGGTGCCGAACCAGTACTACAAGGCGAAGACGTCGGCCGACCTCGCGTTCACGTGGTCGTTCACCGAGAAGACCAAGCTGACCGTCGGCGGCACGAACATCTTCAACGTGCATCCGACCCAGCAGAATCCGGACGAGACGGATAACGGCTTCAAGTACGAAAGCGTGCAGTTCGGCCTGAACGGCGCCGCCTACTTCGCGCGCCTGTCGCACAAGTTCTAATTATCTCCCCCACGTCGCCCTCGCCCGAGGGCGACGTTCCTCATCATATCGTTTCCGAGCCGAACTGAACGCATCCTGACGGCATCGTCGCGTAACGCACGCGAAACGAAAAATCGCGTCCGTAAAACCTGTGTTATGTTTCGTATCGCTGATGCATAACATGGCTGTCGACGGATCGATATGAGCTTCCCCAACGAAACCGTAGTTCCCGACAAGTTTGCAGTCGGCCCGTCAGGCGCGCCCCTGCTGTCGCTCGTCGTCCCGTTCTACAACGAACAGGAGATGATTCCGCACTTCTTCAGCGGCGTGATTCCGGAACTCGAACGCATTCCGAACATCCGCTTCGAGATCCTGTGCGTGAACGACGGCAGCCGCGACCGCACGCTCGACGCCCTCATCGCGTACGCCCACGCGGATGCGCGCGTACGCGTCGTCGATCTCACGCGCAATTTCGGCAAGGAAGCCGCATTGACGGCCGCCATCTTCGAAGCGCGCGGCGACCTCATCGTGCCGTTCGATGCGGATTTGCAAGATCCGCCCGACGTCATCGGCAAGCTGGTCGAGAAATGGCGCGAGGGATACGACGTCGTGCTGGCCAAGCGGGCCGACCGCGAATCCGATTCGCTGGTGAAACGGTTGACCGCGCAATTCTTCTACCGCATCCACAACGACATGGCCGACCTGCCGATCCCGGAAAATGTCGGCGATTTCCGCCTGTTCACCCGTAACGTCGCCAACGCGTTGAAGACGCTGCCGGAATCGTGCCGCTTCATGAAGGGACTGTTCGCGTGGGTCGGCTTCAAGACGGCCATCGTCGAATACCGGCGCGCGCCCCGCGCGGCGGGCAAGACCAAGTTCTCCGGCTGGAAGCTGTGGAATTTTGCGCTGGAAGGCATCACCAGTTTTTCGACGCTGCCGCTGCGCATCTGGACTTATCTGGGCGTCTGCGTGGCCATCTTCGCGCTGACGCGCGCCGTCTGGCTCGTCATCCGCACGATGCTGTACGGCGTCGACGTGCCCGGCTATGCGTCGCTGGCGACGGCGATCCTGCTGCTCGGCGGCATCCAGCTGATCGGCATCGGCGTGCTGGGCGAATACGTGGGCCGCATCTACCTCGAATCGAAGGGGCGGCCCGTGTACCTCGTGCGCAAGCGCTACGAAAAGGCGATGGCCCATGCCTGAACGCGGCGGCGTCGGCCGCTTCCTGATATATGCCGCAGTCGGTGCCGCCGGCACGGCCGGGCATTACGCCTTCCTGCTCACGGCCGTCTCGCTGGGCATGCTGGCGCCCGTGCCGGCGTCGATCGTCGGCGCGCTCGTCGGCGCCGTCATCAATTTCGTGCTGAATGCCGTCGTCACGTTCCGCGGCCATGCGCACTCGCACTTCGCGTGGCGCACGGCCGCGCGCTTCTTCGCGACCGCCGGCGTCGCCGCCGCCCTCAACGGCGCCGCGATGGCCGTACTCGTCAACGGCGCACGCCTCGACTATCGCCTCGCGCAGGTCCTCGTGACGGGCACGCTGCTGTGCGCCACCTATGTCGTCAACTCGCTATGGACATTTCAAGCCACCAAGGCCCGCTGACGCCATTCCCGGCGGCCGCGCCGGTCGGTCGTGACATACCGCTGGCCCGCTTCTGGACGCTGGCGCTGCTCGTGACGGGCCTCGCCCTGCTGCTCCGGTTGCCCACGCTGGCCGGCCGCTCGTTGTGGCTGGACGAGACGTACAGCGCGTGGTTCGCCGCCGTCCCGCTGCGCGAACTGTGGACGAGCGTGCCGCTGTACGAGACGCATCCACCCTTCTACTACACGCTGCTCAAGGGCTGGACCGCGCTGTTCGGCACGCACGAGGCGGCAATGCGCAGCCTGTCCGTCCTCGCCAGCGTGCTGACCGTGTTCGCGCTGCCCGCCTGCACGCGCTGGGCGCGGCTCGGTGCGAAAGCGGAGCGCGTCGCGCTGCTGGCCGCCCTGTTCCTTGCCGTGAACGCGGCCAGCATCCAGTACGCGCAGCAGGCCAGGCCGTACGCGCTCCAGGCGCTGGCCGGGTCGCTGGCCGTGTTCTTTGCCGGCATGCTCGTGCTGTCCTTCGTGCGACCCGATCCCCGACGATGGTCGTGGATCGCCGGCCTCGCCGTCAGCGCCGGCCTGACGATGTGGCTGCACAACACGGGCGTGTTCGCCGCACTGGGCCTGTGGACGGGCATGACGGTCGCGCTGCTGGCAGGGACACCCGGCCCGCGCCGCCCGCAGATCCTGGCCGTGGCTGCGGCCGGCATCGGCGCGCTGCTCGTGTGGTCGCCGTTCATCCCGATGCTGGTCAAGCAGAATGCGGCAATGGCGCACCTGTCGTACTGGATCCGCTTCACGCCGCGTAACGTCACCGCCGCGTGGACCGTCATCAGCGGCGGCCAGGTGCTGCACTATCCCGTCGCGCTGCTCGTGCTGCTGGGGTTTGCCTGGCTGTGGAAGCGGGCGCGCGCCCATTTCTGGCTGCTCGCATGCGTGCTCGTGCTGCCGATCCTCGCGTTGGCCGGCTACAGTTACTTCGTCAAACCCGTGTTCCTGTCGCGATTGTTCCTGTGGCTCGGGCCGCTGGGGATGGTGTTGGCGGCGCTGGGCATCGTCCGGTTGTCGGCGCGCTGGCGGCTGCCTGCCGTCGCCGTCGTGCTGGCGCTATCGGCCTATGCGGTGTCGGGTTTTTATCGCTCGCACACGGAAGACTGGCGCGGGATGCTGGCGCAGGTCGCGCGCGAGAGCCGGCCGGGCGACGTCGTGCTCGCGTTCCCGAACGAAGTGCAGATGCCCGTCACGTATTACATGAGGACGGGACCTGCCGTCGCCTATCTGCCGGGCCCCTTCCCCGCGCTGCACCTGCCGCGCACGTACACGGGCAATTCCGGCGCGCCGAACGTCGCACCCGAGGACGTGGCGCGGGTCCGGGCGCTGACGGCCGGGCATCCGCGCGTGTGGCTGATCGAGCGGCTGGCGAAGCTGTACGATCCGGACGGGATCGTGATGAAGGAGCTGGGAAGCCGCTACCGGCTGGTAAAAACCATCGAAGGGAACGGGGCGAATATCCGCCTGTACGAAGCCGTCACGCCGGGAACGTGACGGTCGCTTCGAGCCCGCCCAGCCGCTTCGATTCGCCCAGCGCCAAGGTCGCGCCATGCCGCTCCGCGATCGACTTGATGATGGCCAGGCCAAGCCCGCTGCCTTTCGCGTCGCTGCCCGGCACGCGATAGAAGCGGTCGAACACGCGCTCGCGTTCCGCCGGCGGGATGCCGGGGCCGCTGTCTTCCACGGTCACGGTCACGCCGCGGCTTTCCGCCACCACCGACACGTCGACCGTGCCGCCCTCCGGCGTGTACTTGATCGCATTGTCGATGAGGTTACGCAGCAGGATCATCAACGCGTCCGGCTGCCCGTCCACCTCCGCGCTGTCCGCGCGCGGCAGGCCGAGGTCGATCTGCTTCGCGGCCGCGACACTCGCCAGTTCCGCGACGGCCCGCTTGGCCGCGCCGGCGATGTCGACCGGCTGGCGCGGCGCACCGCCCGCGACGCTCGCTTCCTGGCGCGCCAGCACGAGCAGCTGCTCGACAAGTCTCGTCGCCCGTTCGATGCCGGCCGTCAGGCGGGCGACGGCGACGCGCTTCGCATCGGGGCTGTCCGAGCGCTCCAGGCTCTGCACCTGCAGTTTCAGGGCGGCGAGCGGCGTGCGCAGCTCGTGCGCGGCGTCGGCGACGAAATGCTGCTGGGCGTCGAACGCCGTGCGCACGCGGCCGAACAGCAGGTTCAATTCCTGCACGAGCGGGCGCACCTCGTCCGGGAGGCCGGCTTCGGACACGGCGGACAGGTCGTCCGCCTGGCGCGACGCCACCTGCTTGCGCACGCGCGCGACGGGTTCCAGCGAGCCGCTGACGACCCACCACACGACGAGCATCAGGATCGGCATCATGACGGCGATCGGACCCAGCGTGCGCAGCGCGAGATTGCTGGCCATGCTGCGCCGCACGGCGAGATCCTGCGCGACCTGCACGGTCTGGTTATCGGTCTGGATCGAGAAGATGCGGTACGTCGTGCCGTTCGCGCGCACGTTGGAAAAGCCCAGCACGGCGCGCTGCGGCAGGTGCGCGTGCGACGCGCTACGAAACACGCGCACGCCGTCCGGCGACCACACCTGCACGACGAGGTCGTCGTTACCGCTGATCGGGGTGTCGGCGGTGGCGTCCTCGGTGCTCGTCAGCGGCACGCGCGAGCGCAGCGACAGCGCCATCTGCTGCATGTGGTAGTCGAAGATCTGGTCGGCGTCGTTCAGCGCCGTGCGATACGCGATGGACGCCTGCGCGACGGCCGCGATGGTGATCGCCGCCAGCAGGAACCACAGCAGGCGCCCGCGCAGGGAGTGCGTGACCCTGACTTTCATGAGGATGCCTTCACGCCTTCGGGACCATGTAGCCCACGCCGCGCACGTTCTGGATCAAGTCGCTGCCCAGCTTCTTGCGCAGGCCGTGGATATAGACCTCGACGGCATTGCTGGACACTTCGTCGCGCCAGCTGTACAGCTTTTCCTCGAGCTGGGCACGCGACAGCACGGCGCCGGGACGCGCGACGAGCGCTTCCAGCACGGCCCATTCGCGCGCCGACAGCACGACGGGCTGGCCGTCGACCAGCACTTCGCGCGTGGCGGGATTCACGGCGATGTTCTTGTACTCGAACACGGGTTCGGCGCGCCCGGCGGCGCGCCGCAGCAGCGCGCGGATGCGCGCCAGCAGTTCGTCGAGATCGTAGGGTTTGAGGACGTAGTCGTCCGCGCCGGCGTCGAGCCCGGCGATACGCTGGGAGACGGCGTCGCGCGCCGTGGCGACCAGCACCGGGGTGCGGTCCTTGCGGGCACGCATCGCGCGCAGCACCTCGAGCCCGTCCTTGCGGGGCAGGCCGAGGTCCAGAACGACGAGGTCGTAGTTCTGGTTCTGCATGAGGGCCGTGTCGGCCATCTCGCCGTCCTTGACCCAGTCGACGGCGTAGTGCTCGGCCCTCAGCAGGTCGAGCACTACTTCGCCGATCATCGTATCGTCTTCCACCAGCAGCAGCCGCATCCAATCCCCCGATTCTCAGAAACCCTGCCGGTCAAACACGACGATGACTTCTTAGCCGATTCGGACAGGGATGAAGATCTTCTCATCCCCACGCTGGATCAGCAAGGCCACGGACTTGGACGACTTGCCGACCACCTCGCGCACCTGTGCCACCGACGACACCGGCTTGCCGTTCACGGCCAGCAGCAGGTCGCCCGGCTGCACGCCGGCCGCTTCCGCCGCGCCGCCCGCATCCTCGATCACGAGGCCGGAAGCCAGGCCGACCTGGCGGCGCTCCACCGGGTCCAGCGGACGCAGAGCCAGGCCCAGCTTGGCGCCGCCGTCGTTGCCGGCCAGGTTGTCGCGGTCGTACGGATCCGGCTTGTCGTTCGCATTGCCCAGCGTGGCGTTCAATTGCACGACCTTGCCGTCGCGCCAGACTTCCAGCGCCAGCTTGTCGCCCGGCTTGGCCACCGACACCATCGCCGACAGGTCGCCGCCGCTGACGATGGGCTGGCCGTTGACCTTGCGGATCACGTCGCCCGACTTCAGGCCGGCCTTGTCGGCCGCGCCGCCGCGTTCGACGTTCGACACGAGCGCGCCGTCCGGCGAATCCAGCTTGAATGCGTCGGCGAAGCTCTGGCCCACGTCCTGCAGGCCGACGCCCAGCTTGGCATGGTGCACCTTGCCGGTCGCGACGATCTGGTCCTTGATGCGCACGGCGACGTCGATCGGGATCGCGAACGACAGGCCCTGGTAGCCGCCCGTCTGGCTGAAGATCTGCGAGTTGATGCCGACGACCTCGCCGCGCGTGTTGAACAGCGGGCCGCCCGAGTTACCCGGGTTGACCGCCACGTCGGTCTGGATGAACTGCACGCCGTTGTTGTCGATCGTGCGGCCTTTCGCGCTCACGACGCCGGCCGTCACGGTCGATTCCAGGCCGAACGGCGAACCGATCGCCAGCACCCATTCGCCGACCTGCAGGTTGCGCGTGTTCCCCAGCGGGACGACGGGCAGGTTTTTCGCGTCGATCTTCAGCACGGCGACGTCGGTCTTCGGATCGGAGCCCAGGACTTTCGCGCGGTATTCGCGGCGGTCCTGCATCTTGACCGTGACTTCGCTGGCATCGCGCACCACGTGCGCATTCGTCAGGATGACGCCGTCCGGGCTGACGATGAAGCCCGATCCGGCGCCGTAAACGAGTTCCCCGCGTCCGTTGCCGCCGCGCGGCTGCTGCGGCTGGAAGCGGCGGAAGAATTCGAAGAACGGATCGTCCTCGTCGAACTGCGGCATCTGGCGCTGCGACACCTTGGTCGTACCGACGACGCGGATGTTCACGACGGCCGGGCCGTTGTGCGAGACGATCTTGGTAAAGTCCGGCAGGGCTGTGCCGACCGGACTGCCCGCGACCGGCGCGGGGCTGGCTGCCACGGGAGCCGGGGTGGCAGCGGCGGCGGTGGCTGCCGCGGCGGCGGCCGTGGCGTTATTGTGTTCGACTGCGATCGCGCCAACCGCGCCGCCAATGACACCGGCCGCGCACAGGGCCAGCGTGAGACGTTTTGCGGTGATGGCAGTAACGTTACCTTGGTTAGGCATTGACGTGCTCCCAGATTGGAAAAAGTGGTTTTGAAAACTGCTCTTTTCGTAGGGAGTATATTGGCGCAGCAGTCTTAGACGTCCCTTAAGGAGGAGAACGCCGGCGTCTGGCCACCTTCGCCACCGAAGCGCGCAGGCTCACGCTGACGGGGAAGGTGCGGGTGACGGGCCGGTTGAAGCCGTAGCACAGGTTGAGCAGCTCGGCGATGCCGTTCTTCGTCATCTCGCGCCAGGGGATGTGCACGGACGTGAGCCGCGGCGCGGAATACGCGGCGGCGGGCGCGTCGTCGTAGCCGATTACCGACACGTCCTGCGGCACGCGGATGCCCGCTTCGTGGAAGTACGACAGCGCGCCCAGCGCCATCTCGTCGTTGGCGCAGAACAGCGCCGTGAAGGGCCGCCCGGACGCCACCAGCTCCATCGCGGCGGCGCGTCCCTCGGCCGACGAAAAGTCGCGCTCCGAGATCCAGACGTCGTCCGTCGCGATGCCCGCTCCGGCCAGTTCGTCCATGAAGCCGGCGATACGGTCGATGTTGTCGGCCGCCGTCGATGGCCCGGCGATGACGGCGATGTCGCGGTGCGCATGATCGAGCAGCGCGCGCGCCGCCAGCCGGCCGCCGAGCTTGTGGTCGACCGTGAAGCACTGGCCGGGCATGCCGTCGAAGCTGTCGTTCAGGGCCACCACGCGCTCGCGCTTGGGACCCAGCGCGGCGAGGTCCTCCTCGGTGAGCGGCGACGTGAAGAGGACGACGCCGTCGCACCCGCGCTCGATGAGGAAGTTGACGCCGTCGATGGCCTGACGCCGCTCGTCTTCCCGGCTGACGCCGAACGCCACCATCATGTGCATGCCGGCGCCGCGCAGTTCCGTGTCGATGATCTGCAGGATCGACGTGTAGAAGGTGCCGGACAACAGGGGGATGTACACGCCGATCATGCGCGACGTGCCGTAGAGGAGGGAGCGCGCCGCGTGCGACGGCCGGTAGCCGAGTGCGGCGATGGCCTTCTGCACGCGTTCCATCTTGGCCTGCGACACTGATCCCTTGCCGCGCACGACGCGCGATGCGGTGCCCAGGCCGACCCCGGCCATGCGGGCTACGTCCTTGATGGTTGACACATGTCTCCCCGATTGGTGGTGTTTTTGGGCCCAAGCATACTGCAAGCCGGGGCATTTATCCACGTTTGGCGCGCGTCTAGCGCCACGTAAACGTCGCCACGCTGGCCGCCGGCAGCGTGTAACGGAACGCCTGCGTCCCCACGCGCACCGTGAGCGCGCGCGGCTGCGCCTCGCCGTTCGCCACGAGCAGCGCGTACGAACCGTCCGGGTTCACGAAGGCGACGTTGTTATCCCCGGTCGTCGCGATGCGGTGCGCGCCCGGCAGCACGAAGCGGCTCGCGTGGGCCAGTGCGTAATACTCCACGTTGCGCGTGACGGCGCCGGTGGCCGCGTCGATGGTCACGACGCCGCGGCAGTCCTTGCAGCCGCCCAGGTGCGGGCCGTCGCTGGCATCGAGCGCCAGGTTCCAGAACAGGACACCACGTGCCCAGTTGCGCGTCGTGTCGATGACGAGCGTCTTCGCGAAGTACTGCAGGTTCTTCGACCAGTCCGGCGCCCAGCGTCCGCCCGAACACTCCGTGAACCACGTGTCCTTGGCCGGGAACAGGTCGTGCAGCCGGCCCTGCGCGCGCACGTCGCCGCCGTAGCAGTGCCACGCGATGCCGCTCACGTACTTCGCGGCGCCCGGGTCGGACAGCATGACGGCGGGCGACTCCGGCTCGTCCCAGTTGTGGTCCCAGTCGAAGATGGCGGTGCCGGGATGCGAACGCGCCAGCAGCGGCCCGAGATGGTCGCGGATGAACGCGGCGCGCTGGAACGGATCGACGCGCATGCCGGGATAGTTATCGGGCTCGAAGTGCGGTTCGTTCTGCAGAGTGAGCGCGGAGATCGTCACGCCCTGCTCCCGCATCGCATCGACGTAGCGGCCCAGGTAGCGCGCGAAGGCGTCGAACGATTCGGGTTTCAACGTGCCTTTCACGAGGCTGTCGCTCGTCTTCATCCAGCCCGGCGCGCTCCACGGCGACGCCATCACCTTCAGTTGCGGATTGATCGCGAGCGCAGCCTTCACCGTCGGCAGGACGGTGGCTTTCTGCGCATCGATCGAGAAGTGCTTCAGCTGCGGGTCGGACTGCCCCGGCGGCATGTCGTCGAAGCTGTAGTGGGTGCGCGAAAAATCGGACGCGCCGATCGTCAGGCGCGTGAACGACAGGCCGATGCCCTCGCCTTCCCGCCCGAACAGCTGGCGCAGCAACGCATCGCGCCGGGCCGGGTCCAGGTGCTGGATCAGGTCCGCGGAAGCATCCGTGATCGCCGCGCCGAAGCCGGCGATCTGCTGGTAGCGCGTGGACGGGTCGACGACGATCGTCGGCGCGCCGGCGGCCGCCTCCAGGCGCGCGTCGGCGGCGCGTGCGAGCAGTTGCGACTGGTCGCCGGTGGTGATCCAGGCTTGCACCGTGGCGGCGTGGGCCGGGGACGCCAGCGCGACGGCCGCGGCCAGCACGGACAGGATAAGACGGGGGTTCTGCATGCGGCTCTCCTCAGATTGGAAACGTTGCCAAACTTGCGGCGCCAACTATAGCAGAAAAGAAAAAAGGCGCCGAAGCGCCTTTATTTGGGGAGACGACGCGGTTACGCGGCGTGTTGTTGCTGGGCCGGTTGTTCCAGCACCTGCACGTTGTCGGTGTTGCCGTTGGCATCGGCGATCGCGATCTTGCGCGGCTTGAATGCTTCGGGCACTTCGCGCACCAGTTCGATGGTCAGGATGCCGTTGTCGAAGCCGGCGCTGACGACCTTCACGTGGTTGGCCAGCTGGAAGCGCTGTTCGAAATCGCGCTGGGCGATACCGCGGTGCAGGAAGGTGCGCTGCACGTCATCCTTTTGCTTGCGGCCGGTCACGAGCAGGGTGTCGCGTTCGGAGGTGATCTCGATTTCGTTGCGGGTGAAACCGGCGAGCGCCATCACGATGCGGTATTTGTCTTCCGACACCAGTTCGATGTTGTACGGCGGGTAGCTCGGCGCGCTTTCGGCGCGTTGCTCGAGCAGGTTGACCAGGCGGTCGAAGCCGATTGCGGAACGATACAGGGGAGACAGGTCAAAAGTACGCATGATTCGATATCCTCTAAAAAGTACAAGCGATAAGTTGACGGACCTCATCGTGAGCATCCGTTGGAACCAATCTAATGGCCACCTCACCCCTTTTCAAGTCGTACAAAATATCTTTTTAAAGGCCTGTTTTAAAATTTTATTTGGATCGCTGCCGGACGGAATCTCGGCCCATTGCACAGTGCTACACTCGGCCGTTTATGTTCTTTCGCCAGGGTTCCAGCCAATGACCGCTTCCAAGTTTGCTTCGTCCGTTTCCGCCGCCGCGCTCGCGCTGGCGCTGGCCTTTCCGGCGCATGCCGACGTGCCTGCACCCGTCGACCAGCCCTACCCCGGCACCATCGTCCTGAACGTCGATGCGACCGATCTGTCGCAGCAGGTCTTCCGCATGCACATGACGATCCCCGTGAAGCCCGGTCCGCTCACCCTGCTGTATCCGCAGTGGCTGCCCGCGAACCACGGCCCGAACGGCCCGATCACGCAACTGGCGGGCCTGAAGTTCACGGCGAACGGCAAGCCGGTGGAATGGAAGCGCGACCCGGTGCACGTGTACGCGTTCCACCTGACCGTCCCCGAGGGCGCGACGAGCCTGGAGGCGGAGTACCAGTACCTGTCGCCGCTGGAGCCGGGCCAGGGCCGCATCACGATGACGGACGACATCCTCGGCGTGCAATGGATCTCGACGACCCTGTACCCGGCCGGCTACGTCGCGCGCGGCATCAA
Source organism: Massilia kyonggiensis (assembly GCF_024756235.1). Lineage (GTDB taxonomy): Bacteria > Pseudomonadota > Gammaproteobacteria > Burkholderiales > Burkholderiaceae_D > Telluria > Telluria kyonggiensis. Next base: position 81,880 of record NZ_JANUGY010000001.1, read on the forward strand.
CGTGCAGGCGAACCTGAAGCTGCCCGCGGGCTGGCAGTACGCCACCGCGCTGGAGACGGACAACCGCGCCGGCGACGACGTGCACTTCAAGGCGAGCGACCTGGAGACGCTGATGGATTCCCCGCTGTTCGCGGGCCGCTACAGCAAGCGCTTCGACCTCGACCCGGGCGGCAAGGTGCCCGTGCGCCTGAACGTCTTCGCCGACAGCCCGGAAAGCCTGGAAGCGAAGCCCGAACAGATCGCGGCGCACCGCGCGCTCGTGCAACAAGCGTATAAACTGTATGGTTCGTATCACTACGACCACTACGATTTCCTGCTCTCGCTGTCCGACGAATTCGGCGGCATCGGCCGCGAGCACCACCAGTCCAGCGAGAACGGCGTCAAGCCGGGCTATTTCACCGACTGGGCCAAGAGCGAGGCCGGACGCGAACTGCTGCCGCACGAATTCACGCACTCGTGGAACGGCAAGTTCCGCCGCCCGGCCGGCCAGGACGTCCCCAACTTCAACACGCCCATGGACAACGAACTGCTGTGGGTATACGAGGGCCAGACGCAGTACTGGGGCAACGTGCTGGCCGCGCGTTCGGGTCTCGTCTCGGTCACCGGCGCACGCGACGCGCTGGCCGCAAGCGCCGCGCGCTACGACAGCGTCGCAGGCCGTGCCTGGCGCGCCGTGCAGGACACGGTCTACGACCCGATCCTCAACGCGCGCCGCGGCCTGGGCTGGCCGAACTGGCAGCGCAGCGAGGACTACTACGTCGAGGGCATGCTGATCTGGCTGGACGTCGACACGCGCATCCGCGAACTCTCGGGCGACAAGCGATCGCTGGACGATTTCGCGCGCGCCTTCTATGGCGTGAACAACGGCAGCCACCTGCCCGCCTTCTACACCTTCGACGACGTCGTCGCGACGCTGCAGAAGATCCAGCCGTACGACTGGGCCCCTTTCCTGCGCGCGAAGCTGGACGGCCACGGCCCGGGCGCCCCGCTGGACGGCCTCGCCCGCGCCGGCTGGAAGCTGGTCTACACGGACACGCCGACGGATTACCTCAAGGCCGTGGACGACCGCAACAAGGTGCTGGACCTGACGTACTCGCTCGGCTTCACGGTCGCGCAGGACGGCGCCGTGCGCAACGTCGTGTGGGACGGCCTGGGTTTCCGCGCGGGCCTCGCCGCCAACGCCACCGTCATGGCCGTCAACGACCGCGTCTACAAGCCGGAACTCTTGAAGGCCGCGATCAAGGACGCGAAGGACGGCAAGCCCATTCGCATCCTGGTCAAGAAGGGCAACGTGCTGCGCACGATCTCCCTCGACTACCGCGGCGGCCTGCGCTATCCGCGCCTGGAACGCATCGAGGGTACGAAGGACCGTCTGACGCCGATCTTCTCGGCACTGAAGTAAGTCATCAAACTGTCATATTTGCCCCGTAAGCTGGACCTGCCGACAACAACAAACAGGGGGGCAACATGAAGTGGATCCTGGAACTGCGCGCCGCACGGCTGCGGCGCACCTCGCCCTGGCAGGCCGCACTGGCGGACCTGCCGGCGGGACTCCAGAGTTACTGGCGCGCGAGCGCCCCACGCGAATTCGAAGGCATCCGGACGGATGCCTTTTTTTTCGCCCGCGCGGCGGAAGGCCTGCTGCGCTTCTTCGACGCGGTGCGGCACAGCGGCCGGCCCTGCGCCCTGCCGTCGGAAGCGGCGGACTCCGTGTGGCACGCGTGGCTGCGCTGGAATCCGGCGTCGCTGGAACGCTTCTGCGTACGCCACTTCGGCGCGGCGGTGCCACACGTCGAACGGGCGGCGCTCGCCGGGAACGCCCTGCTGCACACGTTCGCGGCCTGCCGCGAACGCGACGGGATCAAGCCGCGCAGCATGCGCCTGCCCGCGCTATTCGGCCTCGACGCGCTGCTGCGCATGCCGGGCGGGCACGGTTACTGGAGCCGGGCCGGCGAGGTCGTCCACGCGCGCCTGAACGAACGCGGCCGCGGCATGTGGCGCGCGCAGCCGCATCCGGAGCTGGCGCTGGCGGTGCTGGTTGCGGCGGGCGTCGTCGACCGGCACCTGCTGGCTGCCCACCTGGGCCGGCGTGAAGCCGGCGCCGACGGGAATTCCTGCGGCGGCATGGTCTGCGCCGATGGCGGCGGCGGCGACGGTGGTTGCGACGGCGGCGGCAGCGGTTGCGGCAGCAGCTGCGGTGGCGGCTGCGGCGGCGACTAGGATGCGCGGATGATCGCCGCGAGCTCCTCGGCCACCTGGCGCCCCATCAGGTGGATGTGCCAGCCGTCGACGAAGCCGTGATGCGCCTGCACGGAGAACGGCAGTTGCAGGCCGTCCGGCCCGTCGCGGAAACGGCCCCACGCGAACGACGGGATGTCCGGCGTGGCGATGGATGCCATCGGATGCTGGATCGACGTGAAGTCCAGCCACGGCATGCAGGTGACGAACACCTGGTCCTTCGCGTCGCGCGGCGACATCGTGCGGTATTTGACGTTCAGCTCCGTCATGTTCGACGCTTCTTCCCGCGCCGCCATGCCGCGCGCGACGAATTCGCGCACGTCGTCGGACCAGTCGAACTGCGCGAAATTCAGGTCGCCATGCTGGTTCATCACGGTGAACGACGGCACCAAGCGGTCGATGCGGATGACTTCACCGTCGACGATCCGGTAGCGGAAATTCTCCACCTTCAGCACGGCGCGCAGCACGGCGCACAGCATCACGTGGAACGGCGCCAGGCCCTGTTCTTTGCACCACGGCCGGAAATCCGGCACGTCCAGGGTAAAACACAGGTTGACCGCGGGGCTTTCCATGCGGTCGAAGAAATCGAAGCGGTCGCGCCTCCGTTCGAACTCACGCATGCGCGCCTCCCGCATCGAGGTAGCGCGCGCTCCACGCCGAGATGACGCCGGCCACGTATGCGGCATCCTCGCGCCGCGTGATCAGGTGGTCCATGCCGTCGAGCGAGATGAAGCTCTTCGGATGCTGCGCCAGTTCGAAGATGCGGGTGGCGTTGTCCATGCTGACGGTGTCGTCGTGCGGCGCCTGCATCACGAGCAGCGCGCGGCCGAGGGTGGCGATCTTTTCGTGCAGCTGGTGGCGGCCGGCGTCCTCGACGAAGTGCTGGCGGATGTTGAAATCGCGCCCGGCGAGCTTCACGCGCGCCTCGCCCAGCTGCGCGATCGTGTCGAGGTGCTCGCCCAGCAGCGTGTTCACGACGTAGTGCGGATCGCTGGGCGCGGCGATCGTCACGATGGCCTTCGCTTCCGGCACGCGCGAGGCCGCCGCCAGCACGGCCGCGCCGCCCAGGCTGTGGCCGATCAGGAGCTGCGGCGCCTCGAATTTCTCGCGCATGGTGTCGGCGGCCGCGACGAGATCTTCGACGTTCGATGAAAAATTGGTGTCGGCAAAATCGCCGTGGCTGGCCCCAAGGCCGGCGAAGTCGAAGCGCAGCACGGCCACACCCAGGCTGGCCAGGCCGCGCGAGATGAAGGTGGCGGCCAGCACGTCCTTGCTGCACGTGAAGCAGTGGGCAAAGATGCCGTAGGCGCGCGGGGTGCCGGTGGGGGCGTCCAGCTTGGCGGAGAGCTTGCCGTGGGGGCCGGGGAAGTCGATACGTTCGGTGAGCATGATGGTTCCGGTGTTCGTTGCAATGCGCATTGTGGAACAAGCCGGCAATCTTTGCTTGAAATCGCGTTGCGCGGGTGGAAATGCGTGAGCTTTCGGGACCACGAAGCCGTTATGCTGGAGGCTTACCTGAAGGAGAATCGTATGCGCCTCATCATTGCCCTGGTCCTGCCCTGGCTGACCTTTTTCACCATCGGCCGCCCCCTCGCCGGCATCATCTGCCTGATCCTGCAGATCACCCTGATCGGCTGGCTGCCGGCCACCATCTGGGCCGTGTATGCGCTCAGCCAGTTCAAGACCGACCAGAAGATCGAGCGGGCGTTGCGGCAGCGGGCATGACGGGGGTCGTTCGACACGCACTCGCCGGTGCCGCCCTGGCATGCCTGTCGCTGCAGGCGGTGCACGCGGCGGATTCGTGCCCGGGCACCGTTGTGGCGGCCGTCGCGCAGAGTGCGGACATCCGCAAGAATGGGAACGAAGGCGAAGTCGTCGCGGCCGCGTGCAAGCTGTGGCCATACGACGGCAAGACCATGTTGTCCGCCATCGTCTTCCGGACGAACGACGAGGAAGTGAAAACGCTGGTCGTCGCGATGCTGGAGGCGCGGTCCGGGCGCGTCGTGGCCAGCTACGAGAGCAGCGTCACCGAAGACTCGGCCGTCCGGTTCGGAGAAGACAGCCTGGGCATCGACACCGCGCCCTACCAGCTGGCGCAGGACGCCAGGGCCTTCGGCGTGCGCTTCCGGAGTGCCGCGCACGGTCCGAGCTGGGCAGACGCCGGCTGGGAAGATGAGCTCACGCTGTTCGTCCGTACCAGCGACGCGCTCCAGCCCGTGCTGCGGGGCCTGGCGATGTCGTCCTGGCACGACGTCGAAGACCGTCGCGGCGACGCGGATCGACGGATCGACAGGGCGGTTCTGACGTTGGGTCTGGCCAGGACATCGTCCCATGGATTCGCGGACCTGACCGTCACCGCGCGGATCACGCGGGCAGGCGGAACCGGCAAACCGAAGACCGAGCAGACCACGCTGCGCTACGACGGCAACGCCTACCAGGGCGCCAAAAGCCATCCCTGGTGGATGTTCCTGTCGCCGTTGGGGGATTGAATCACGAAACGCATCCTGCCCTTGCTGTTGCTGCTGACCGCCTGCGGACAGCCGCTGGCGCCACAGGCACCGTTGGTGCCCGGCCCAGCGTTGGCGCCGTACGCGTATCGCAGCGCGGCTCTGTCCGGCGCCGCCGTCTACGCAATCGACCCGGGCGCCTCGCTGGTGGCCGTGACGGTACGCCGCGGCGGCCTGATGGCGCGGCTCGGGCACGACCACGTCGTGGCCAGCCACACCTTGACCGGCTATGCCGCGCCCGGCATGGGCCGTGCCGACGTGTCGTTCCGCCTTGACCAGCTCACGGTCGACGAACCGCAGCTCCTGCGCGACGCGGGCATCGCCACGTCGCCGTCGCCGGAAGCCGTCGCGGGCACGCGCAGGAACATGCTCGGCCCGGTGCTCGACGCAGAGCGCTATCCGGTGGTGACGCTGCATGCCGACTTGCCGGCGGACGGCCGGCTGCGCGTCGCCGTCACGCTGCACGGCACCACGCGCCGGATCGACCTGCCGGCCGCGGTGCGGGTCGACGAGAAACAGGTATTTGCGAGCGGCACGGCGCACCTGAAGCAGACCGATTTCGGCATCACGCCGTTTGCCGTGGGTGGCGGGCTGCTGGCGGTGCAGGACGAACTCGACGTGCGCTTCGACATCGTCGCGCGGCGCTGGGTACCGCCTGTCGCATCGGAAGCCGTCACAGTCCGACCCAGCGCCGCCCTGTGAGCGCCGTGACGGCGACGAGCGTGACCGTGGCGGCCAGGTGCATCGCCAGGTCGATCGTTTGCGCGGCCACCGGGTGACACAGTCCCAGCAGCATTTGCGCCGTCGCCGCGATGCCCAGGCCCGCCATGGCCAGGCTGCGCAATGGATGCAGCGAGCGGGTGCGCCGGATCGAGGCCACCATGAGCACGACCATCGGCAGGCCGACGACCATGAGGAAGGCGTAACAATATATGCCGTCTCCGGCATGCCCGATCGGGTCCGTCGAATTCGTCACGCCGGCCAGCCCGGCCAGCAGCCAGGCCGCGGCCAGTGCGGCCAGCCCGCGCCAGTACCGGATGCGCTGCCCGGCGATGCTGAGCGCAAAGGCAGTCCGGATGGCGAGCGCGCCGAGGCAGAACGACAGCACCACCCATGCCCCGGCCCAGAATGCGCCCGGGCTGGACCAGTCCGGACGCGCCCGCGGCAGGATCATCGATGCCAGGAAACCGCAAGGAAGCGCGAGGAACATCCACGCCGCCGCCCGTCGCCATGGCGGCGCGGCGCGCTTCACGGGTTGCGCGTCGCGGCACAGCTGTTCGATCAGGGCGTCATGCTCGTTCATGGTCGGCCTCCTTGTGCCGGCGAAGCGTGGTAAAAGCGCGGTGCAGCAGGGACTTCACTGCCGCCAATGTCATGCTGCTGGCCGTCGCCGCTTCGGCGAGGCTCATGTCGCGCAAATGGACGAGTTCGACCATCCGGCGTTGACGCTCGGGGAGCCGGCTCAACAGGTTATCCAGTTGCCGATGCGGCGGCCCGTCCGGAACGGATTCGGCCGGGTGGCCGAGCACGGCGTCCTCGTCCACCACCTCCCAGCTTTCCCTGCGGCCGCGGGCGCGCAGCGCGTCGATGGCGCGCGCGGCGACGATGGCGGACAGCCACGGCAGGAACGGACGCGCCGGATCGTAGGTATGCCGGACCCGGTGGACGGTCAGCAGGACGTCCTGCACGACGTCCTCGACCAGGGCGTCGTCCTGGTGGATCTTGCGTTTCGCCAGGGCCCGGACGGCGGGCACGATCGCCTTCAGCAGGCGGCAATACGCCGCCTGGTCGCCATCCTGGGCGCGTGCCATGAGCTGCGGCCACGCCGCGCGCGAAGCATCGTTGTCGGTTGAGAACGTATCCGTCACATCGGGTCGGGTTGCGTTGGTCAGGACCGTGTTGCCGCGGCCTTGTTCAGGGCGGACACCACGATGTCCGGGCTCAGCAGTTGCGGCAGCAGCACCGGTGCGCCGCCGTCGGCCGGATAGACGACATAGACGGGCAGCCCGCCCCGGCCGAACTGGTTGATGGCCAGGTCGATCTCCGGATTATATTTGGTCGAGTCGGCGACCATGTAGATCGTGCCCGTCCGTGCCAGGGCATCCTTCACGGCCCCCGTGGACAGCGCCGCCCGGTCGTTGACCTGGCAGGTGATGCACCAGGCGGCCGTGAAATTGACGAAGATCGGCTTGCCGTGTCCGCGCCGGGCGGCGACGGCCCCCGGCGTCCAGGCGATCGGCTGCGCCGGGGCGGCCCGGCTGGCGACGCCGGCATCCGGCCGCCCGCCGCCCACGCTCGTCGCAGGCAGTCCGGCCAACGATATGCCCACGCCCAGCACGAGCAGCACCGAGCAGGCCAGCAGCGGCCGGTAGCGCCCACCGGCGATGTGACGCTGCTGTGCCTGGCCGTACAGCCAGGCGGCCAGCCCCAGCGTCACGGCCGCGGCGAGCAGCACGGCCAGCGCGGTCGAACCCGCCTGTTGGTCGAGCACCCACGCCAGCCATGCCGCCGCGCCCAGCATCGGGAACGCCAGCATGTGCTTGAGCGTCGCCATCCACGCACCGGGCTTCGGCAGGCGCCGTGCGCATCCCGGCACCAGGGAGACGACGGTGAACGGGGCGGCGAAGCCCAGCGCCAGCGCGAGGAAGATCGCCATGCCCTCGACTGGCGGACGCAGCAGCGCCGCGCCGACCGCGCCCGCCATGAAGGGCGCGGTGCACGGCGTCGCCACGACGATCGCCAACGCACCGGTCAGCGCCGCGCCGAGCGGTCCCGGGCGGGGGCCGGCGAGGTTGCCGAGATGCTGCGCGGCCAGTCCGATCTCGAACACGCCCATCATGTTGAGCGCCAGCGCGAGCATGACGAGCGCCAGCGCGGCGATCACGGCCGGCGACTGCAGCTGGAAGCCCCACCCCACGGCGGCACCGCCGGCCCGCGCCGCCAGCAGCGCGGCGCCCAGCAGGAGCATGGTGACGACCACGCCCGCCAGGAAAGCGAGCCCTTCCACCCGCACCGCGCGCCGGTCGTGCAGATGACGGACGAGGCCGAACGCTTTCAGCGAAATCACCGGAAAGACGCAGGGCATGAAGTTCAGGATCACCCCGCCCAGGAAGGCGGCGGCCAGGGTCGCGGGCAGGCTCATTTGGCCGCGTCGTGCCACGCCTTGACGGCACTCATGGTCTTCTTGATGTGCTGTTCAGGATTGGCGTCCGTGTAGCTGAGCAGGATCTTGCCGTCCGGTGCGATCACGAAGGAGGTCCGCTCGGACAGCAGGGTGCCGCCCTTGGTCTTGAACCGGGTCTGGTACTCCCCTGCCACCCTGGCGCCGGGGTCCGCCGCGACCGCGAACTTGTCGCGGCATTCGAGCTTCGAAAATTCGGCAACGCGGTCGGCATTGCCTGCGGTGACACCGATGACCGTCGCATTCAGTTTCCTGAATTCGTCCGTGGCTTCGGCGAATTCGTGCGCCTCCACCGTGCAGCCCTGCGTGAATGCGGCGGGAAAGAAATACAGCACGACAGGCCCCTGGCGGAGTGCCTGCGCCAGCGAAAACGTCATCGGCTTGCCGGCAAGCGCCGCCTGCAACTGGAAATCGGGGGCCTTGGCGCCTTCGGGCAAGGCCGCCAGTGCATGGGATGCCGAACATGCGAGGATGATTGCCGCCTGGGCCAGGTACGTGCCGAACCGTGTCATTGTGAACTCCTTGGAAAATTGATTGACGCTCTCCTGAGCGTCATTCCCACGGTTCGTTGCAGGCTTCCCGAAAGTTGCGGTCCTGAATAAAAAAAGCCGTATTCCAGAGAATACGGCGGACGACGACATGCGTCGATGGCGGGACCCGAAGGCCGCCGCCGTAAAGAGCCCGGGACGCGTATCAGCGTGCCTGGCCCGGAGTCTTGTTCCCGGGTTGGCGGGCCGGGTTGCCCTGCATATTGCCCTGGGCGCTGACCTTGCCGGCCGGACCTTCGGCCTCGACGCGGGCGCTGGCTTCGTCACCGCCGCTTTGCAGGTTGCCCTGGTACTGTGCGTCGCTCTTGCTGCCGCGCGTGCCGTTGCCTTCGAACGGATCGCGGAAACTCTTGATGGTTTCCTCCTGCTGGCGCAGGCTCTTGTCCGTTTCCTCGGCGGCGGCGCGGGTGACGTCGTCGGCCAGCGCGCGGGCGGTACGTGACGTCTCCTGCACGTGCTGTTCGGCGACGCGCGTCAGGTCGACCTGGGTCGACGCGGCCAGCTGGGAAAGATGGTGGTGGTAAGCACGCAGCTTGTCGGTGGCGGGCTGGGCATGCGCTGCCGCGACCGACATCGCGTCGGCCGGACGATCGACCGTCAGCAGGCGCTGGCCGGCGTTGGCGACTTCCTCGAACAGTGTCTGGTTCAACTGCATATTCAGTTGACTGGCCTGCTGGAAGGCGCGCGACATGACCTGGGACATCTCGTTGAAGAAAGCGACCTGGGCCTCGATGTGCGAGCGGAGGGCGGGATTGACGGATTGCGGGAATGGATACATGGAGTACCTTTATTTAAAAAGTAAGTAACGGGAATGCGATGGAACGCCGGGTGGGTGCGCCGGTGGGCGTGGCGTTCGATGGGCGGAGCAGCAAGGCTGCCTCGAAGGATGACGATCGCTGAAGATCGCGTGCAAGTGGCCTACTATGCGCTCTTTTTGGCGCGCACGCCGTCAATCCGCAAAAGTATTTTCGTGTAATGGGCGCCGGAAAGAGAAGTTTGAAATCGCCAAGGCGCCGCGCGACACGCGTCAGCCGCCCGGCCGGGCGAGCCCGGGCGTATGCTCCGCATACGCGAGCGCAGCGGACAACAGGTCGTAGCGATACGGGCCATAACAGTAGTAACCGTGTTCGTACACGATCCCGTGCGCCGCCATGTGCAGCCGTTCTTCCGGCGTCGGACCGACCCATTGCTGCCACTGGCGCGGCGTCGTGTCTTCGCGAAAACCGGGCCTGGCCCGGTCCTGTCGTGCATACGCGAGCGCGTCCGCGAGGCGCTCGTAGCTGTATTCCCGATAGTGATAGGCGCGGCCGTCGAACGAAATACCGAAAGCGGCTGCGGCAGGTGGCAGAACAGGTGATGCGTCCATGATGTCCTCACTGGAAAGGCGCGACGCTGGTGGCCGGGACGGCAAGATGCCACCCTGACGATACACCAGGATGCCGCTTCACCCGGCACGTTACGTATTGCCCTGCCCGGGTGGGAATGCGTGAGCGTTCGGGAGCGTGGAGTTGCTATGCTGCGCGTTCCATTGAGGGAGATTGCCATGCGCCCCACCATTATCGAGGGCACGAAAAGCGCCGCCGGCCTGCTGCTCTGGTCGGCCGGACATGTCGTCAACGTGCTCGCCCTGCTGGCGGCCGGCATGTATGTCCTGTTCTGCGTCGCCTGGCTGCACGCGCCATTGCTGGACGTGCTGCGCGTGACCGCCACGATGGCGCTCCCCGTCCTCGGGCTGGCCTGGCTGATCCGCCGGGGCGGCCGGCGCCTGTGGAAACCCGCCCCCTCGTCCCCGCCCTCGCCCGCCAGGCGCGTATTGCTGGCCGTGGCCGGTATCGCCGTGGCGATTGCCTGCGGCTCGATCGTCCGCACCGGCGTGCGGGACTACCAGTGCAGCGTCGAACGGTCCCGTCACGAGGCCGGCACACGGAAGGATGGTGTCGAGCGCGTGTGCGCGACCGATCTCGATCGTTACGACATCGCGTTCCAATCGCTGGCGAGGGCCACCCGCAAGCTGGCGTTCACGCCGGTCGACCTGACGCACACGCCCTTCGCGCAGTTCGAGAGCCTGGGCGGCCGGGCTGAATCGGTCACCGACGTCCGCTCGCGCCTGTACCGCGGCTTCCTCATGCCGGACGGGCATCAGGTCACCCTGTTCGAACACGACATGTCCGCCGACGGCAGCCGCAGCTGGCGCGATCCGAAAGACGAGCCGGAACGCATCAACGGCCTGCCGGCCAGGCTCGTTATCATGGAAACCTCGTCGGGCAAGGCGGTCTCGGTGCTGTCCTGGTTCGAAGGCCGGCGCGGCTACCAGTTGTGGGTCGATGCCAACGTCGTGCGCGTTCCCTTGCGCGACCGGTTGTTCGCGCTGGCGGCATCGCTGCCGCGCGCCGTGCCGGCGTGTCCGAACGAGCCGCCGCGTCCGCCGCTGCGCTTCGATGCAAACGGCAATCCTGTCGAGGAGCGGATGCCGCAGGTGCTGACGCAGGCGCAAATGGATGCGATGCTGGACAGAAGCAAGCGGCCTTGTAAATAACATTAACCTCGATTCGACAACATGCCTTCTCCAATACAAGACGACATTGCCCGGTCAATTCTGGCAAAGGAAAAACGCAGAGCGGACGCTCAAGCCGTGCTGAATCGTCCGGACTCGATCGTTCCGACGTTTCTTGTCACCATGCTGTTTGTCGGCCTGGGGGTGTATCTGCAGAGCAGCGACAGGTTCGAGGCGCCGGCATGGGTCGTCATGCTGCTGATCGCAAGCGTGAGTTCTTCGTTCGCGAATGGGATAGCGTTGTGGAAGACGCGCCGCCTGCTCGATGCCATGATTCTTCTGCAAGCCCGGCAGGATTCCGACCATTAGCATGACGTTCGTCCATCACCCGAACAATCCATGCAAATACCACTTCGGCCCTTCCTCCCCCATGCCGATCCGCTCCCGGTACACCCAGTACAGCGTGTGATCCAGCCCCTCGGCAATGAAGTAATCGCGCGTCTCCGGTCCGTCCCACCAACCGGCCTCGATGCGCTCGGGATTCGATGCCATCTTCAGCGGTGAGCCATAGAACGGCCGGTGGTCGCGCATCAGGAGCGCGATCGGCCGCGCCAGCAGCCATGTGGGACGCGGCAGGCTCAGGACGTCGGGCGGCAGTTGCGCGTTGCGGGCCTTGTCGCTGACCTTCTGCTGCACCGGCACCCAGACGTTGGCCTGTTCCGGGCGGTAGTCGGCCAGCGGCAGCGGTTGCAGGACGTTTTCCGCGCCCAGGCGCGCGGCCAGCAGTTCCAGCATGCGCATGCGGTCGTCCTCGCTGCCGCCCGGTTCGGGGAACAGCGATGCGTTCGGCGGCGCCATCGGCCGCACCTGCAGCGCTTCCAGCGCGAGGCCGATCACGGGCGCCTCCAGCGTCAGCCGGCCCAGGCGCTCCTTCAGCAGGCGCACGAGGTGCTCGTCGCGCCACGTCGGTTCGGCCAGTACGATCTCGATGCTCGTCGGCGGGCGCGCGACCCGGCCCCGTTCGTGCTCCAGCTGCAGCGTGATGCGCTCCACCGCCAGCTGGCGCGCGCACAGCCACCCCGTCAACTGCAGCAGCAGGCATTGCGCGCCGGCCAGCAGCAGGTCGGCGTCGTCGATGCGGTCGTACAGTTCCAGGCGCGCGCGGAAGGTTTCCGGCGGTGCGATCCACTCGTACAGTTCCGGCACGAGCCCGTAGGCGGCGTCGAGCAGGTCGAGCAGCTCGCGCCCGCAGCGCCGCTGCAGGCCGGGACGCGGCAGGCGGCGCAGGTCGCCCAGCGTGTGGCAGCCGATGCCGTCGAACCAGGCCGCGTACGGCCGCGCCGGCGGCATCAGGAGCACGGCCAGCCGGTCGAGCCGGCGCAGCAGCGCCTCCATGCGCACGGCGCGGCCTGCATTCGCGCGCGCCAGCAGCCACGCGCCGCGCGCGGTGGGCGCACACGCGAGCGATGCGGTGAAGCCCAGCGCACGCACGTTGGCGTGCACGCGCCGGCACAACGCGCGGATGCCGCCGAACAGGCGCAGGCTGGCGCCCACGTCCATCAGCAGGGTCGACTCCTCCCCTTCCGCGACCTGCGGCGTGTACTGCAGCAGGGCCAGCGCCACGGCCTGGCGCGCGTCCGTCTCCAGCGCCGGCGCGCGCTCGTGGATACGCGCGTCCGGCAGCAGCATCAGCACGCCGCCGCGGCGCATGCCGGTGCGCACGCCGGCGTCCTGCGCATGCTGCGAGGCCACCAGCACGCGCTCCTGGTCGAGCACGACGCTACCCGTGTCAGTGGACCAGTTCGGTGTGAACACCTCCAGCGGTAACCGGGGCAGGTGCAGTGCGATCCACAGGCGCATGGCGATTGGGCAGGTAAGAGGTCAAGGGAAGGAACAGGGTCGCGTCGCGTTGCGGCCCCCGGCGTTTCACGAAACCGATCTCGATACCGCCCGCCTGCGGCCGCAGGGACAGGCGCAACGGCGCCGGCGAGGCGTCCTGCCCGGCCGCCAGCGGCCGCATCATGAAGAACAGGGTTTCCCCCGCCTGCGCAGCCAGGTGCAGGCGGCGCAGGTTTTCGGCGCGGATGTTGTTCTGCCAAAACAGCAGCGCGCCGCAACTGCCGCTGCGCAGCACCTGTTCCGCCGCCCACAGCGCGTCCGCCGTGCGCGTCGCCCGCACCCAGATCAGTTGCGAAGGCGGCACACCGAGCGCGGCCAGCGCCAGCGCCTGGGGCGGATGCGGCGGCTGCAGCAGCACGATGCGCCGCTGCGCCACGGCCGCCAGCGCGGGACGCAGCAGGCGCATCTCGCCGATGCCCGGCTGTTGCAGCAGCAGGTCGACGAGCGTCCCCGTCGGCCAGCCGCCGCCGGGCAGCTGGGCCGACAGCGTGGGATGGCCGGTATCGATGCAGCGCGTGTCACCACGCGCCAGCTGCGATGCAAGCCAGAGCGACGGATGCAACGATTCCGGCGCTGCAGATATTGAACCTGAGCAATTCATGTATGATGCGAAAAAATACTGTATAAACATACAGTACTATTCTCATCAGGTTTTGGCAAGGTTAATCTTCTTGAATGCCAGGTTGACAGCTGTGAAAACGAAAAAAAAATCGTCACTACGCCGAGCCACCTGAGGCTACACACGATAAATTTTGCATGACTACCTAGTCAATTTCGTAACTCCCGCTGCAATTTTGCAAAGGTAAAATGAGCCGCTTGTCTCACATCAATGAGCAAAGTCACCGCCTCATTTTCATCGATTCATTCATGACACACCTTAAGCTGTTGTCCCGCTGTGCACTGACCATTGCCTTCGCCCTGACCGCGCATGCGCACGCGGCGAGCACGACCGAGCTGAAGATCGCCGTTGATCGCGTAAAGGCGCACATCGATCCTCATATGTACGGCCTGATGACCGAGGAAATCAATTTCGCCTACGAAGGCGGCCTGTACGGCGAGTTGATCCGCAACCGCAGTTTCAAGGCCGAAGCCGGCTATGCGTACCAGGCCGAAGAGCCCGTGTACTGGAGCACCGTCGGTGCGGCCGAGATCGCCTTGGATGGCAAGAACAAGCTCAACGACGCCCTCGACCTGAGCCTGGCGCTGACGATCGCGAACGCCTCGCCCGAGCAGCCTGCCGGCATCCGTAATGGCGGCTACTGGGGCATCGGCGTGATGCCCGACACCACCTACAACGTGTCCTTCTATGCCAAGAGCGAGAGCGATATCGGTCCGTTGACGGCGTCGCTTGCCAAATCCAGCGGCGCGACGGTCGTCTCCGCCAAGGTGGACGGCATCGGACACGACTGGAAGAAGTTCAATATCACGCTGCGCACGGGCAGCAGCCTTGCGCCCTCTAAAGACAATGTCTTCACACTTACCGCCAGCAGGCCGGGCAAGTTGTGGCTGCAGCAGGTCTCGGTGTTCGGTCCGACCTACAAGAACCGCCCGAACGGGCTGCGCCCGGACCTGATGGCACTGATGGCCGGGCTGAAGCCGACATTCCTGCGCTTCCCCGGCGGTAACTATCTCGAGGGCGATATCTTTGGACAGCGTTTCCAGTGGAAGAAGACCATCGGCGACCCGGCGCAGCGACCCGGCCACCGCAGCCCCTGGAATTACTGGTCGACGGACGGCATGGGCATGATAGAGTTCCTGCTGTGGTGCGAAGACTTGAACATGGAGCCCCTGCTGGCCGTATTCGCCGGCTATACCCTCGGCGGCGACAGGCTGGCCACCGAAGACGACCTGGCGCCCCATGTGCAGGACGCGCTGGACGAGATCGAATACATCATCGGCGGCGTCGACACCAAATGGGGCGCGCAGCGTGCGAAGGACGGCCACCCGGCGCCCTTCCCGCTGCGCTATGTCGAGATCGGCAACGAGGACGTCTTCGACAAGTCGGGATCGTACGACAAGCGCTTCGCGATCTTCTACAAGGCGATCAAGGCCAGGTATCCGCAGCTGACCCTCATCTCGACGATGGCGGCCGATGCGACACCGTCGCAGCGCCCCGACATGGTCGACGACCACACCTACGGCTGGGGCGAGGCGCAAATGTACGAACACCTGGGCGACTACGACAAGCGCCCCCGCACCGCCCCGAAGGTCTTTGTCGGCGAGTGGGCCACGCACCAGGGCTGGCCCATGCCCAATATGAAGGCTGCCATCGCCGACGCCGCCTACCTGACCAGCCTGGAGCGCAATGCCGATGTGGTGCGGATGACGGCCTACGCGCCGCTGCTGGCCAACGTCAGCCGGGTTTCGGGCCCCAGCCGTGACCGATCCATGCAGTGGGATACCAACCTGATCGGCTACGACGCGCTGAAGTCGTATGGCACGCCGTCGTACTACGTGCAGACGATGTTCTCCAGCCACCTGGGCGACGTCGTGCTGGAGTCGTCCGCGCAGCATGTGCCGAACTGGACGAGCGAAGACGGCAAGACCTTCCCTGCGCTGCACTGGGTTGCGACACGCAAGGACGAGGCTGGCAAACCCAGCCGTATCCAGATCAAATTCGCCAGCCGGGCCGCGACGCAACAGCCGGTACGCGTCAAGCTGGCCGGCGTGAAGAAACTCGCCCCCACGGCCACCCTGACGGTGATGAGTTCGGAGAATCCGGATGCCGGCAATTCACTGGACGAGCCCACCCGCATTGCCCCGAAGACAGAGACTGTCAAGGGCATCGCGCCCGAGTTTACGCTGAACGTTCCGGCGTATTCGGTCGGCGTCCTGGAACTGGAACTTCGCTAAGCTCCCGCAACGCGATGGGCCTGCATCGGCCCGTCGCGGCCAGTGCGCCCGGCACTCAGAACGCGTGCCGCATCCCGAGATCCACCGCCCCGTTCCCCGATCCCCCTTCGATGGCGCTGCCGACCGTATAGCTGGCCCCGTGCCGGTTCACGATGTGCGCGATCGCCGCATACAGCTCGGTGCGGCGCGACAGCGCGTAGCGGTAGCCCAGCGCATACTGGCTCGCATCCTGGTCGAGCGCGCCGCGGTCGTCCTTGTGGATCCACGACACCATCCACGTATGCGGGCCGGACGGGATCGTCGCGCCGAGCAGCACGTCGCGGCTGTCGCTCGACGCGACCGGCACGCCGGCCAGGCCGTACGGGTTCGCCGTGTTGCGCAGCTGCGAGCTGTTCAGGCCCTTGTTGACGGCATACGCGGCATGCGCCTTCACGACCCCGAAGTCGTACACCCCGGCCAGCACCGTGTTCTTCGCGTTCAACGTGCCCTTGAGCGCCGCCGTGTCGTTGTTGCGGTTGTGGTAGCCCAGGCGCACGTGCAGCGGACCGGCGGTGTAGTCGAGCGCCCCGCCGAACTGCCGCCCCGCCGACGCGTCGCCGGACACCTCGCCGGCGCCGTACACGAGTTCCGCGGTCACGCCGCCGGCGGTCGGCGACACGTATTTCAGCGAATTGTCCATGCGGCTGGCCGCGTTGCCGGTCGGGGCCATCAGGTTCTTCGTGTCGCCGGCATAACCGGAACCGAACGGATCGGCCATCACCACCGTCAGGTATTGCGGCGTGTACTGGCGGCCCGCCGTCAGCGTGCCGAAGCCGCCCTGCAGGCCCACGTAGGCCTGGCGCCCGAACAGCAGCCCGCCCTGCCCCATCGCGCCCGTGTCGGCCTGGAAGCCGCTCTCCAGCAGGAACAGCGCGGCCAGGCCATTGCCCAACTCTTCGCGTCCCTTGAAACCGAGCCGCGAGCCGCCGCCCACGCCGCTCGTGACCTTGGTGATGTCGCCGCCGCTGCCGCCCGTCTCGCGCACGACGGCGACGTCGAGGAGACCATACACGTTGACCGCCGCGCCATCGGCGGCGGCGGCGTCCATGCACAGTGCCGCAAGCGCGCCGGCACACAGAATCATTTTCATCGTCGTCCTTTCTCGTTGTAGTTATGCGGGGATGCCGTCACGCAGCGCGACGACAGCCTCCGGTGCCTCCTGCACGGCGGGCGCATACCCGCCGCCACCCGGGGTCTCGATGACAAAGACGTCACCCGGCAGCACATCCGTCGTCGCCACGAAACCCAGTTCCTCGACCCGGCCGCCGGCGCGCACGACGTAGTTGCGGCCGCACTTGCCGGGCTCTCCGCCCGCCATGCCGAACGGCGGGACGATGCGGTTGTTCGACAGGATCGAGGCCGTCATCGGCGCGAGGAAGCGGATCCTGCGCACGCCGCCGTTGCCGCCATGCCAGCGTCCGCGGCCACCGGAGTCGTGCGCGATTTCGTAGCTGTCCAGGCGCACCGGATAGCGCCATTCGAGCACCTCCGGATCCGTCAGGCGCGAGTTCGTCATGTTGGTCTGGACGACGTCGGTGCCATTGAAACCCTCGCCCGCGCCCGAACCACCCGCGATGGTTTCGTAGTACTGGTAGTCCGCATTCCCGAACGTGAAGTTGTTCATCGTGCCGGGCGACGAGGCCTGCACGCCGAGCGCGCCGTACAGGGCGTTCGTGATGCAGCTCGACGTCTCCACGTTGCCCGAGACGACGGCGGCCGGATAGCGCGGATTGAGCATCGAGCCTGCCGGGATGATCACGTTCAGCGGCTTCAGGCAGCCGGCGTTCAGGGGGATGTCGTTGTCGACGAGCGTGCGGAACACGTACAGCACGGCCGCCATGCAGATCGAGCTCGGGGCATTGAAATTGTTGTCGAGCTGGGACGACGTGCCGGTGAAGTCGATGTCGGCCGTGCGCGCCGCGTGGTCGACGCGGATCGCCACCTTGATCACGGCGCCGTTGTCCAGGCGGTACGTGTAGCTGCCGTCCTTGAGCGCGCGGATGACGCGGCGCACGGCTTCCTCGGCATTGTCCTGCACGTGCCGCATGTAGGCCTGCACGACGTCGAGCCCGAACTGGTCCACCATCTTCAGCAGTTCCTCGACGCCCTTCTGGTTCGCGGCCACCTGCGCCTGCAGGTCGGCAATGTTCTGCGCCACGTTGCGGCAAGGGTAGGCACCCGACTGCAGCAGTGCCGTCGTCTCGCGTTCCAGGAAGCGTCCTTCGCGCACCAGCTGGAAGTTGTCGATCAGGACGCCCTCTTCCTCGACCCTGCGGCTGTCCGCCGGCATCGAGCCGGGCGCGATGCCGCCCACGTCCGCATGGTGGCCGCGCGACGCGACGTAGAACAGGATGTCCTTGCCCGTGCGGTCGAACACGGGCGTGATCACCGTGATGTCCGGCAGGTGCGTGCCGCCGTGGTACGGGTCGTTGAGCATGTAGACGTCGCCCGCCCGCATGCGGCCGCGGTTCGCTTCGATCACGGTGCGGATGCTCGCGCCCATGGAGCCCAGGTGGACGGGGATGTGCGGCGCGTTGGCGATCAGGTTGCCCTCGGCATCGAACAGCGCGCACGAGAAGTCCAGGCGCTCCTTGATGTTCACCGACACCGCCGTGTTCTGCAGGCGCAGGCCCATCTGCTCGGCGATGCTCATGAACAGGTTGTTGAAGACTTCGAGCATGACCGGATCGGCCTCGGTGCCGATGGCCTTGCGGCGCGCGCGCTGCGCCACGCGCTGAAGCACGAGGTTGTCGTCGGCCGTCACCTCCGCGATCCAGCCCGGTTCGACCACGTTGGTGCCGTTCGCCTCGACGATGATGGCGGGTCCCGCGATGCGGTCGCCGGGCCGCGTCTGCGCGCGCAGGACCAGCGCGCTGTCGTGCCACTGGCCGCCCGAATACACCGGCACCGTCTCGTGCGGCGCCAGCTGCGCGGCGCGCGGCGCGGGATCAAAGGCAGGGCCGGCGCCCGCATCGGTGTCGCCGATCGCTTCCACCGAGATCGCCTCGACGACGATCGCCTTGTCCGGCATGAGGAACGAATAGCGCTTGCGATAGGCCTCCTCGAACTGCGCCCGCATCGCGGCCACGCTGCCGTGCTGCACGATGATGACGGAGTCCGTGCCTTCGTAGCGCAGGTGGGCACGTTCGACGACGCGCACGGCGTCAAGCGCGATGCCTTGCGCGCCCAGTTCGGCCACCGCTTCCTGCGCCAGCGCATCGAGCGCGGCGCGCAAGCCGCCGTCGGACAACGCGGTTTCCATGGTCCGCTCGCGCATCGCCGTCTGGCTCGCGAGGCCCATGCCGTATGCGGACAGCACGCCCGCGAACGGGTGGGCAAAGATGCGGGTCATGCCGAGGGCGTCGGCCACCAGGCACGCGTGCTGGCCGCCCGCGCCGCCGAACGTGGCCAGCGTGTACTCCGTCACGTCGTGGCCGCGCTGCACCGAGATGAACTTGATGGCATTGGCCATGCTGCCGACCGCGATCTCCAGGAAGCCTTCGGCCACCTCTTCCGGCGTGCGGCGCTGGCCCGTCTCGCGTTCGATGCGCGCGGCGATCTCCGAGAATTTTTCGCGCACGATGGCGGCATCCAGCGGCTGGTCCGCATGCGGGCCGAACACCTTGGGGAAGTGCGCGGGCTGGATCTTCCCGAGCATGACGTTGCAGTCGGTGACCGTGAGCGGACCGCCGCGGCGATAGCTGGCCGGCCCCGGATTCGCGCCCGCGCTGTCCGGGCCGACGCGCAGGCGGCTGCCGTCGAAGTGCAGGATCGAACCGCCGCCCGCCGCCACCGTGTGGATGCTCATCATCGGCGCGCGCATGCGCACGCCGGCCACCTGCGTCTCGAATTCGCGTTCCAGTTCGCCCGCGTAGTGCGACACGTCGGTGGACGTGCCGCCCATGTCGAAGCCGATCAGTTTTTCGAAGCCGGCCTTGCGCGCCGTGCCGACCATGCCGACGATGCCGCCGGCGGGGCCGGACAGGATCGAGTCCTTGCCCTGGAAGCGGTGCGCGCCCGTCAGGCCGCCATTGCTCTGCATGAAGAGCAGGCGCACGCCTTCCATCTCGGCCGCGACCTGGTCCACGTAGCGGCGCAGGATCGGCGACAGGTACGCATCGACGACCGTCGTGTCGCCGCGCGAGACGAGCTTCATCATCGGGCTGACCTGGTGCGAGACGGACACCTGGGCGAAGCCGGTCTCCGCGGCGATGGCGGCAATCGCGCGCTCATGGCCCGGATAGCGGTAGCCGTGCATCAGCACGATCGCCACCGAGCGGAAGCCGTCGGCGTACAGGTCCGCCAGCTGCGCACGCACGGCCGCCGTATCGAGCGGTTTTACGATGTCGCCGTGCGCGCCGACGCGCTCGTCCACTTCGACGACGCGCTCGTACAGCAGCTGCGGCAGCACGGGATGGCGGTCGAACAGGCGCGGACGGTTCTGGTAGGCGATGCGCAGCGCGTCCCTGAACCCTTTGGTGATCAGCAGCGCGGTGCGCTCGCCCTTGCGCTCCAGCAGGGCGTTCGTCGCGACCGTCGTGCCCATCTTGACGGCTTCCACGAGGTCGGGCGTGATCGGTGCGTCGGGCGCGATGCCGAGCAGGCGGCGGATGCCGGCGAAGGCGGCGTCGCGGTACTGCTCGGGATTTTCGGACAGCAGCTTGGCCGTCACCAGCGCGCCGTCGGGCTTGCGCGCGACGATGTCGGTGAACGTGCCGCCGCGGTCGATCCAGAACTGCCAGCGCTGGCGCGGCGTGTTGTCGTGGTTGGTCTGTGGGTACATGGTCTTGCCTCTTCAAAAATCGGGACGCGCGCAGGCAAAGCGGTGCCCTCGCGCGCCGCGCGCAATATCGTCGTGTGTGAAATCAGGGAAGGATCAGGATTCGAGGCGCTTGCCGCGGGTCTCGGGCAGGGTCAGCGCGGCCAGGACCATGATGCCGTAGGCGCCGGCCGCGAACAGGCCGATGGCGTGACCCAGCGGGAGCGACTGGCTGGTGGCGCCGATCGCGAACGGGAACAGCGAACCGATCGCGCGGCCCATGCTGTAGCAGAAGCCCTGGCCGGAACCGCGCATGCGCGTCGGGAACAGTTCGGTGAGGAACGCGCCCATGCCGCTGAACACGCCGGAGACGAGGAAGCCGAGCGGGAAGCCGAGCACCAGCATCACGTTGTCCGTCACGGGCAGCCGGGTGTAGGCCAGCGCGATCGCCAGCGAGCCGGCGGCGAACAGGATGAAGTTGCGCTTGCGGCCCAGGCGGTCCGTCAGGTAGGCGCTGACGATGTAGCCGACGTACGAGCCGGCGATGACCATCGCCAGGTAGCCGCCGGTGCCCAGCACCGTCAGGTGGCGCTCCGTCTTCAGGAACGTCGGCAGCCACGTCGTGATCGCGTAGTAGCCGCCCTGCGCGCCGGTCGTCAGCAGCACGGCACGCAAGGTCGTCGACAGCATGCGCGGCGAAAAGATCTCGGTGAACTTCGCCTGCTCCGCTTGTGCGCCGCGGCGCTGCTCGGCCAGGAACACGTCCGGCTCTTCCACGAAGCGGCGGATGTAGATGACGAAGATGGCGGGGAGGATCCCCAGCAGGAACAGCGAGCGCCACGCCAGTTCGGCCGGCAGCAGCGAGAACATCAGCGCATACAGCAGCGCCGAAACGCCCCAGCCCAGCGCCCATCCGGCCTGCACCATGCCGACCGCCTTGCCGCGGTCCTTCGCGCGGATGACCTCACCCATCAGGATCGCGCCGGCCGTCCATTCGCCGCCCATGCCGAAGCCCATCAGGCCGCGCAGCACGAGCAGCTGGTTGAACGTCTGGGCAAAGCCGCTCAGCACCGTGAACAGCGCGAACCACAGGATCGTGATCTGCAGCGTCTTCACGCGGCCGATGCGGTCCGACAGGATGCCGGCCAGCCAGCCGCCCAGCGACGACGTGAGCAGCGTGACGGTGCCGATCAGACCGGCGTCGCCTTTCGACAGGCCCCAGGTCGCGATCAGCGTGGGGATGACGAAGCTGAGGAATTGGGTGTCCATCGCGTCCAGCGCATAGCCGACCTTGCAGCCGATGAAGGTGCGGCGTTCCGTTTTCGTGAGTTGGCGCAGCCAGCCGAAATGGCTCGTATCCTCCACGCGCTCCTGCGCGAGTTCTTGGGTGTTCATGTCGTCTCCGTTGTTGTGGTTTGTTTTTTACAGCGTCGCCAGCGCCGCATTCGGTATGTCGGTCACCAGCATGTAGCCCGGGCGATGGGTGATCACGAACGGCAGGCGCGCCGCGCGGATCGCTTCCTGCGGCGTGACGCCGCATGCCCAGAACACCGGCACCTCGTCCGCCATGACCTCGACGGCGTCGCCGTAGTCGGGCCGCGCGAGGTCCGCGATGCCGATCAGGCGCGGGTCGCCCAGGTGCACCGGCGCGCCGTGGATCGCGGGGTAGCGGCTCGTGATCTGGATCGCGCGGATCGCATCCGTCGCCTTCAACGGACGCATGGACACGACCATGTTCCCGCCGAACGGTCCCGCCGCCGCGTTCTGGATGTTCGTGCGGTACATGGCGATGTTCCGGTCCTGCTCGATGTGGCGCAGCGGGATGCCGGCGGCCAGCAGCATCTCCTCGAACGAGAACGAGCAGCCGATCGCGAACGCGACCAGGTCGTCGCGCCACAGGCCTTCCAGCGCTACCGGTGCTTCCGCCAGCTCGCCGTCGCGGTACACGTAATAGCCCGGGACATCGGTACGCAGGTCGAGGTCCGCGCCCAGCGCCGGCACGTTCCACGCGCCCGGCTCGCCGACCGCGAGCAGCGGGCACGCCTTCGGGTTGCGCTGGCTGAACAGCAGAAAATCGTGGGCCTGCGCTTGCGGCAGGATGACGAGGTTGGCCTGGGCATAACCGCCGCAGACGCCGGCGGACGGCTTGCGGAATTCGCCCGCGCGGACCAGGTGACGGAACTCGATCGGTTTCATGGATTTCTCGGTGGGTAATGACATGGAAACAAGCATAGATGCGTCGTCCCGATTCCACCAAGCCACTTATTTTTACCGCATGTGTTAAGTTTTATTAAACGCGTCGTTGCCCCACTCCCGTTATGCATAAAGTATTCTTTACATCATGAACACTCGCTTCCTCGAAACGCTGATCACCCTCGCCCAGCTGCGCAGCGTCCGCGCGACGGCCCGCGCCATGCACGCCACGCCGGCGGCGATCTCGCTGCGGATCAAGGCATTGGAGGAAGAACTGCAGACGGAACTCATCGACCGCAGCACCCGCGAATTCCGGCTGACGCCGAACGCGGACTACCTGTTGAACCACGCGAAGGCCGTGGTGGACGCGACCCGGCGCCTGCGCGAGGCGGCGCGCACGGAAAGCGCGGTGCGGGGCCGGCTGCGGCTGGGGGTGATCGAGACGGTGGTGCACAGCTGGCTCGCGCATTCCGTGCGCCAGCTGAACGCCAGTTTCCCGGAGCTGGAAATCGATCTCGTCGTGGACATGAGCACGACGTTGGAAAAACGTCTGCTGGCGGGAGAGCTCGACCTCGTGGTCGGCATCGAGGGCGTCAACAGCAGCGAGATCACGTCCGAGCCGCTGGCCGTGTACCCGGTACGCTGGATCGCGCGGGCGGGATTGCTGTCGGCGCAGCGCGAGGGTCTGGCCCAGCGCCTGCTGCAGTTCCCGATCCTGACGTTCGGCCGCGGCACGCAGCCGCACAGGATGCTGGAAGACATCGTCACCCGGCTCGCCAACCTGAGCGCGGTGCCGCTGGAACAGACGCGGATCACCTGCTCGCCGTCCGTCGCTGCCATCATCCAGCTGATCCGCAACGGCTTCGGCGTGGCCGCGATTCCCTGGCTGTTCGTCAGCAGCCACCTGGAGAACGGCGAATTCACGGAAGTGCCGCTGCAGCCGGTGCCGCCGCCGATCATCGTGTCGATGAGCCGCCGCACGAACGCGCCGGTGGCGGTCCATGCGGCGGCGTCCGCGGTACGCGCGGCCTGCGCGGAGTATTGCGCGCAGGTGGACGGGCGGTATATCGAGAGCCTGGGGTGACCGAAGCGGCCACTTACGTGCCGGCGCCGGCCCCCTGCCCGTACCCGCCGGCGTGCCCTGTCTTTTTCATGGTCTTCGCGGTTAGCCATTGGCGCACCGGCACGTCGTAGAACCGCAAGCAGAGCCAGGCGAGCAGCATGCACAGCGCCAGAGTCGCGGCGGCGACCGGCCAGCCCTGCGCCACCGGGACCTTGTTGTCCTGCACCCAGGCGGTGTACGTGTACACGAACGGGTAATGGATGATGTAGATCGGATAGGAGATGTCGCCCAGGAAGGCGCACATCCGTGCGGACAGCCCCGACTTGACGTCGCCGCTCGCGCCCAGGTAGACGACCAGGGGAAACACGACAATGATGCACAGGGATTCATACAGGCCGTTCATCCACAGGTCGTGCTCGCCGCCGAAGCGCGGCAATGCCAGCGCGACGGTGATGATGACGCTGCACAGCAGGAACGCATGCCTGACGTGCCCCACCCTGACGACCCGCGACAGCAGCAGGCCGGCGAAGAACGGGTACAGCAGCCGGGTCAGGCCGACGCGGATCTGGCCCGGTTCCAGCGACCAGCCGCCGATCACGTCGCCGGTCGGCCCGGTCACGCAGTAGTGGACCAGGGCCGCGCCGGCGGCGCACACGCACAGGGACAGCAGCAGTTTCGAGAACTTGCGGACGAACAGCGCGTACAGGATGTTGCCGACGTATTCGTAGAACAGGGACCACGCCGGGCCGTCCAGCGGATGCATTTCGCTCCAGCCGCGGATGTCGAGAGAAGGCGCGACCGGGATCAGGGTCATGCCGATCACCATGACTACCAGCAGCAGCCAGACCGGCGTCTCGTGGATCCTGGGGAAGATGGGGCTCGCCTGGAAGTAGAACATGAGGGCGCCGATGATCATCGCCACGACGATCATCGGATGCAGGCGGATCAGCCTGCGCTTGAAGAATTCGGTCGTCGACATCGTGTTCCAGCGGTCGTCGTAGGCGTACCCGATGACGAAGCCGGACAGCAGGAAAAAGAAATCCACCGCCAGGTAGCCGTGGTTGATGATCTGGCCGAACCGGCTGGCCGCATGGGCCTCGAAAAGGTGGAACGCCACGACGATGAGGGCGGCCACGCCGCGCAAGCCGTCGAGAATCGGGTAATGGCGTTTTGTGTCTGCAAAACCGACAGACGAAAGAGCGTTCGCCACAGGGTCTCCTTGTTGGTGTGATGGGATGATGCGGATCGTGTTGGTCAGGACAACGGCGCGGCCCGGATGACCGCTGTCCCCGTCTGGACGAGGGCGTTCACGTCGCCGTCCGGCGCGTCGCTCTCGAGGATGAAGCGATGGATGTCGCCAACGGCGGCGATACGGTGCGGGGCACGCGTACCGAGTTTGTCGGTCGTCGCCATGACGACCGTATTGCGGCTGGCCGCCCGCAGCGCGCGCTTGAACGTCGCATCGGCAAGGTGGAACGCGCACACTCCGGCCGGGACGGACACGGCACAGGCACCGATGAAACCCGTGTCGATGTTCATCTCCGCCAGCCTCGCCACGGCGTTCGCGTCGACGCATCCGCCGACGTGCGCGTCGACCAGGCCGCCCAGCACGATGAGTTGCAAGTCCTTCCGCTTGACGACTTCCGCGGCGATGGCGACGGAATTGGTGGCGACGGTCAGGTCGTGATCCGCCGGCAGGAACCTGACCAGCGCGAGATTGGTGCTGCCACTGTCCAGGAAAACCAGTTCGCCGGGTTCGACCAGCGTCGCCCCCACCCGTGCGAGAACGTCCTTGCGTTCGCGTGCTTCGTCGATGCGCGTCACCATCGGCGTCGATGCCGGCGAGACCGGCAATGCGCCGCCATACACGCGCCGGCAGAGGCCATCCGCCGCAAGGGCGCGCAGGTCGCGCCGGATCGCATCTTCGGATACGCCGAATTCGAGGGCCAGCGCGGCGGAACTCGCGGGCAGGCCGGCAGCGAGCCTGCTGGCAATGACGTCGCGACGTGCAAGAGGAAGATCGTTCATGAACGAATAATATCACGCATAAACGTGCTTATCTCGATTTCAAACCATGCACGAATGTGCAATTATCGATTTTCTATTTAAATCAATATCTACAAATTATGTAACGTCCTCTACATAGTGATAGCATACCGGCATGAGCGACCCGACTACACACTGGATCCTGTTCGTCGTCACCTTGCCGACCAGCAGTGCCACCGCACGCATGCGCATCTGGCGCGCCCTGAAGGCGCTCGGGTGCGGCGCGCTGCGCGATGGCGTCTATCTCCTCCCCGACACCGGGACGCTGCGCGCGCAACTCGCCGGCCTGGGCGACGAGACCATCCGCGAAGGCGGCACGGCCTGGCTGCTGCAGGCCGGCCCCGTCGACGCCGCCGACGAACAGCGTTACCGGAGCCTGTTCGACCGCCGGCAGGAATACGCGGACTTCATCGGATTGCTTGCGGAGGCCGGCACATCCATCCCGGCATCGGCGCCGCAGGACGTCAACAAGCAGCTGCGCAAGCTGCGGCGCGACTACGATGCGCTGCGCGCGATCGACTATTTTCCCGGCGAGGCCAGCGCCCGGTGCGAACAGGCCTGGCGCGAGTTCACGGCCCTCGCCGACAAGGTGCTGTCGCCGGATGAACCGCACGCTGTCGACGTCCCGATTCCCCGGCTCGATCCGGCCGCGTACCGCGCCCGCACATGGGCCACGCGCAGGCATTTGTGGGTCGACCGTGTCGCCAGCGCCTGGCTGATCCGGCGCCACATCGACCGCGATGCGCGGTTCGTGTGGCTGGAGACGCCGGGCGATTGTCCGCCGGATGCGCTCGGATTCGATTTCGACGGCGCCGCCTTCAGCCACGTCGGCGACAAGGTGACCTTCGAAGTGCTTCTGGCCAGCTTCGGCCTCGACCAGGATGCGGGACTGGCGCGCGTGGGCGCGCTGGTCCACGTGCTGGACGTCGGCACCGGCTTCGTCGCCGAAGCCGCCGGTTTCGAAGCGATGCTGTCCGGACTGCGCCGGCACGCGCGCGACGACGACGACCTGCTGGCGCACGTCACCCCCATCCTCGACGGGCTGTACGCCCATTTCTCGACCAGGCAACCGGCATGACTCCTCAATACACCCTCTGGCAAATGGTCGCGTACATGCTGCGCCTCGGCGCCCTCGGCTTCGGCGGCCCGGTGGCACTGGTCGGCTACATGCAGCGCGACCTCGTCGAAGAACGCGGCTGGATCTCCGAAGCCGACTACAAGGAAGGCCTCGCGCTGGCCCAGCTCGCGCCCGGCCCGCTGGCGGCCCAGCTGGGCATCTACCTCGGCTACGTGCACTACCGCATCCTCGGCGCCACCTTGGCCGGCCTCGCCTTCGTGCTGCCGTCCTTCGTGATGGTCGTCGCGCTGGGCTGGGCATACGTGCGCTTCGGCGGCATCTCCTGGATGCAGGCCGTGTTCTACGGCGTGGGCGCGGCGGTGACCGGCATCATCGCGATGAGCGCCAAAAAGCTGACCACGAAAACGCTGGGCAAGGACAAGCTGCTCTGGGCCGTGTACCTGACCCTGGCCGCGGTGACGATCGTGACGGAATCCGAAGTGGCCTGGCTGCTGATCGCCGGCGGCGTGCTGGTGTGGCTGCTGCGGGCGCCGCCGCAATGGGCGCGCAGGGGAACACTCGGTGCGGTGTCGGTGGTCGAGCTGCCGTTGGCGGCGGGCCTGCTGGGCGGTGCCGATCTCTCCCTGCTGACGCAGATCGGCATCTTCTTCGCCAAGGCCGGCGCATTCGTGTTCGGCTCGGGCCTCGCGATCGTGCCGTTCCTGTACGGCGGCGTCGTGACCGAACATCACTGGCTGAACGAAAAACAATTCGTCGACGCCGTCGCGGTCGCGATGATCACGCCGGGACCGGTCGTGATCACGGTCGCCTTCATCGGCTACCTGATCGCCGGGTTCGGCGGCGCGTCCGTAGCGGCGCTCGCGACCTTCATCCCCTGCTACCTGTTCACGATCATCCCCGCGCCGTATTTCAAGCGCTACGGCAAGCTGCCCGGCGTCGTGGCCTTCGTCGACGGCATCACCGCCGCGGCGGTCGGCGCGATCACGGGATCCGTCGTGGTACTGGCGAAACGCTCCATCACGGATATCCCTTCCGTGCTGCTGGCGGCCGTCACGGTCGCGCTGCTGTGGCGTTACAAGAAACTACAGGAACCGGTCATCATTGCCGCAGCCGCGGCAGTGGGACTCATCCTGTATCCGCTCACGCATGCGTGAAACGGCGTCGCCGCATTCAATGGATCGAGCAGCCACGCAGTGTCGGTAACGGTTGAATGGCGACAGCGACGTCGCCTTCCGGATCGTCTTCGGTTTTACACTGGATCCACGCAAGCACTTCGGCAATACTGGCCAACCCGCTGTGCAAGGAAGCGCGGGCCGCGTAATAGTCGGCCAGGTCTTCATTGTCGGGGTCGGGCACGGCCGTTACCGGATGGCCCAGTGCGAGGATTTTCGTTTCCAGCTCGTTCAGATCGAACGTCAGCGCGGCATGAAGCGCTTCCATGGCCGCCACCGCGTCATCCATATCGTAGGCGATTGCATCGTTCATTGCGGTTCTTTCCAGCCTTGAGGTTGTCGTGTGATGCGCGGGCCGGGCAACTCGGTGCGTGGAAAGCCGGATGACGGAAAGGAACGGGGCCGCCAGGAAAAGGCAGGCGCAACGCGGGCAATCATCCGGCTTCCCGCAACCATAAGATACAGCAATTATCGAAAGTCCACCAACAAACGGGTTCACGACTCCCGCGCGAACGCCACCAGCCGCTCCCGCACCCAGCGCTGGGCCGCGTCGCGATGGTTGCGGTCATGCCAGGCCATGTGGATGGCGAAGCCGGGCACGGGCAGCGGCGGGGCCAGGACGCGCAGGCGATTGGGACGCCTTTCCACCAGGCGGGCCGGCACGAGCGCGACGAGGTCGGAGCGCTCGGCCAGGTCCAGCACGGAGTGGAACGTCGACGCCGACACGACGACGCGGCGCCGCAGGCCCTGCGCATCGAGCACCTCGTCAACCGGCGTCGTGAAACTGCCGCCGCGCGGCGAGACCATCACGTGTTCGAGTTCGCAGAAGCGTTGCGTATCCAGCGGGCGGCGCAGCGCCGGGTGGCCACGGCGCGCGATGAAGACGTAGCGCTCCTCGAACAGCGGGCGCGAACGGAGCGACTCCGCGATGCCTTCCGGCGTCAGCACCGCGAGATCGACTTCCCCCTTTTCCATCTGCGCTTCCAGGCGGGCCGAATCGGCCGCGCGCAGGGCGATGCGCAGGCCGGGCGCTTCGCGGCGCAGCACGAGCGTGAAGTCGAGCAGCAGGGCCGATTGCACGTAGTCCGAGCACGCCACGTGGAGCGTGAACTCGTCGCGCGCGGGGTCGAAGGCACGGGCCGACGTCACCACGTCGCGCAGCTGCGCGAGGGCCGCCGCCAGCGGCGCCTGCAGGCCCAGGGCCAGCGGCGTGGGCGTCATGCCGCGGTGGCTCGGCACGAACAGCGGATCGCCCAGCATCTCGCGCAGGCGCGCCAGCTGGGCGCTGAGCGCGGGCTGGCTCAGGTTCAGGCGCTGCGCAGCGCGGCTCACGCTGCGCTCGGCCAGCAGCGCGTCGAGCGTCACGAGCAGGTTGAAGTCCAGCTTTTTGATATCCATTTTTTGGATACTACCCCAAAAGCAAACTGGCATTCCCAAGCGCGGTTTGCATGCCCAGAATGGCCTTCATCGCCATTCAAGGAGCACGAAGATGAAAACCGTTTTACTGGTACACGCCCACCCCGACCCGCACTCCCTCACCGCGCAGATGGTCCAGGCCGCGCGCGCCGAACTGCGTGCCCAGGGCCATGAAGTGATCCAGTCCGACCTGTATGCGCTGGGCTGGAAGGCCGTCTACGACGAACACGATTTCCCCGACCGGCAGGACCGCGAACGCCTGTCGTTCGTGGACGAATCCGGCCACGCGTTCAGCACCGGCACGCAGCCGGACGACGTGCGCGCCGAGCAGGCCAAGCTGATGGCGGCGGATGCCGTCGTCTTCCAGTTCCCGCTGTGGTGGTTCGGCATGCCGGCCATCATGAAGGGCTGGATCGAGCGCGTGTACGCCTTCGGCCTCGCCTACGGTTACCAGGGCGCCGGCAACCGCCACCGCTACGGCGAAGGCGGCCTCGCGGGCAAACGCGCCATGCTGTCCGTGACGACGGGCGGACCGGCCGCCGACTACGGCCCGCGCGGCATCAACGGCCAACTCGACGAACTGCTGTTCCCGATCACGCACGGCGTCCTGTTCTACCCCGGCATGGACGTGCTGCCCACGTATGCCGTGCATGGCACGAGCCGCATCGATGCCGAGGGCGTCGAACGCGCGAAAGCCGGCCTGGCGGAGCGCATGCGCACCCTGTTCGACGATGCGCCGATTCCCTATCGCCCGCAGAACGGCGGCGACTTCCCCGACCGGCACGTGCTGGCGGACGACGTCGCGCCCGGCGTCACCGGATTGCGCGCGCATCTGCGCTGAGATAATCCCTGTCGTGGGAGAATGGCAGCGTGTCCGATGACGAGGAACCCTGCCATGACCACGACCATGCACAAGATCGCCCTGATCCTGTTCGTGCTCGCCCTGCTGCACACGTTCGCCACCCGCCTCTTCGAAGGCCTGGCACACCGCCATCCGCGCCACGCCGGGCTATTCCACCTGCTGGGTGAGGTGGAAGTCGTCTTCGGCTTCTGGGCCTTCGTGCTGATGCTGGCGCTGGCCTTCGTCGACGGCAGCGCCGCCGCCATCGACTACGCCGAGTCGCGCCATTACACGGAGCCGCTGTTCGTGTTCGTCGTGATGGTGGTGGCCGCATCGCGACCCGTGCTGGAAGCGGCGCGCGCGCTCGTGCGCCTGCTCGCGCGGCTGCTGCCGCTGCGCACGGAAGTCGCGCAGACGTGGCTGGGCCTCGCGCTCGTGCCGCTGGTCGGCTCATTGATCACGGAACCGGCCGCGATGACGATCGCCGCGCTGATGCTGGCCCCGTCCGTGTTCCGTACCGGGATGCCGGAATGGCTGAAATACGGGGCGCTGGGCGTTTTGTTCGTCAACGTGTCGATCGGCGGCACCCTGACGTCGTACGCCGCGCCGCCCGTGCTGATGGTGGCCGGCGCGTGGGGCTGGGACAGCGTCCACATGCTGACCCGCTTCGGCTGGCGCGCGGCCATCGCCGTGCTGGTCAACGCCAGCGTCGTGACGTATCTGCTGCGCCCGCACCTGCGCCCGTTCGACGTGTCGATCGAGGGCGAGGCGCCCGTGCGCATGCCGGTTCTCGTCACGCTCACCCACCTGGGCGTGCTGACGGCGATCGTGCTGCTGGCCCACCATCCCGTGCTGTTCACCGGTATTTTTCTGCTGTTCCTCGGCATCACGCAGGCCTACCCGCGCTACCAGGACCCGCTGATCCTCAAGGAAGGCCTGCTGGTCGGCTTCTTCCTCGCCGGCCTCGTCGTGCTGGGCGGGATGCAGCAATGGTGGCTGCAGCCCATCGTCGCGAAGCTGGAACCCACCGCCCTGTTCTTCGGCGCGCTGGGCCTCACCGCGATCACGGACAATGCCGCGCTGACCTACCTCGGCTCGCTGATCGCAGGGCTCTCCGAACGGGCGCAATACATGCTCGTGGCGGGCGCGGTGGCGGGCGGCGGGCTGACCGTCATCGCCAACGCGCCGAACCCGGCCGGCGTGGCGCTGCTGCGGCGCGGCTTCAACGACGAATCGATCGGGGCCGTGGGCCTGCTGCTGGGTGCGCTGGCGCCCACTTGTGCGGCGGCTGTGTTGTTCTTGTTGTAACGTATTAGCTGGAACGGGACCCTCCACGTCCCGCAGCGAGGGAACAACATGGATCACGACCTGCTAGTCAGCAAGACGGGCACCATCGAGCGCTGCTGCAAGCGTGCCCGCGACGAATACGAGAAGGACCCGACCACGTTCGTGGGCGACATCACGCGCCAGGACGCGGCGACCCTGAACGTCATCCGCGCCTGGGAAGCCGCCGTCGAGATGGGCGATTACGTGCTGGCCGACCGCGGCCTGGGCCCGGCCCACGACGAGCGCGAGGTCATCACCCTGCTGGCGGATCACGGCTGGATCGAGCCGGCATTGGCCGAAGACCTCAAGCGCACGGGCGAATTCTGCCGCGCCGAATGGGATTACCAGGCCGCGCCGCTGCCCGCGCTGGTGACCATCATCAAGCGGGGGCTGGACGATTTCGACGTGTATGCACGTGCGCTGCTGGCGGGCAGCGCAGCCGGCGATCCTGAACCGGATGCTGTCTAACTGGTATCATGCGCCCTTTCTGAACCACGCACCAGACACCACAAGAACATGAGCCAACCGACCAACCTGCCATCCTTCTGGAGCCGGCTGTCCCTTGCCTTCGGCGCCTTCTTCAAGACCCTGGGCGACGCCGAGTTCGCCGCGCGCGTGCGCGACGACCAGGTCGGCCCCATCGCCGCACCTGCTCCCGCGCCCGCCCCGGCGCCCGAACCGAAGCCGGCTCCTGCCCCGGCACCGGCCCCGCTGCGCATCGCGACGCCGGACGCCGCCCTGCAGTTGCTGGGCCTGCTGCAGCGCGAAGCGCGCCTGATCGACTTCGCCAACGAAAACATCACGGTCTATGCGGACGCCGACATCGGCGCCGCCGCCCGCCTCGTGCACGAAGGCTGCGCCCGCGTGCTGCGCGAGCACTTCACCATCGAGCCCGTGCGCGGCGAGCTGGAAGGCACGCGCATCACGCTGCCGGAAGACTTCGACGCCGCCAGCGTGCGCCTAACCGGCAACGTCGTCGGCAAGGCGCCGTTCACCGGCACCCTGTCGCACCGCGGCTGGCGCGCCCGCGACGTGCGCCTGCCGCAGCTGGCGGATAAACACGACGCCAGCGTCATCGCCCCGGCGGAGGTGGAACTGTGAGCGACATCCAGACCAGCGACGCCCGCTACGCCATCGGCATCGACCTCGGCACGACGCACAGCGCGCTGTCGTACGTCGACCTGCAGGCCAGCGACGGCGAAAAGGCCGACCAGGGCGTGCTGGGCATCCCCCAGCTGAGCGCTCCCGGCACCGTCGAGGCGCTGCCGCTGCTGCCCTCGTTCCTGTACCTGCCGCATCCGGACGAACTGGCGCCGGGCGAACTGGCGCTGCCGTGGACGAACGGCCAGGCCGCGCCGGTCGTGGGCGAGATGGCACGTAGCCGCGGCGCCGGCACGCCGATCCGCCTCGTGTCGTCCGCGAAGAGCTGGCTGAGCCACCCGAGCGTGGACCGCCGCGCCGCCATCCTGCCGACCGACGCGCCGGAAGAAGTCGAGCGCGTGTCGCCGCTGGCCGCATCGACCCGCTACCTCGAACACCTGAAAGCCGCGTGGAATGCGACGCATCCGGACGCGCCGTTCGAACAGCAGGCCGTCACCGTGACGATCCCCGCCTCGTTCGACCCGGCCGCGCGCGAACTGACGGCCGAAGCCGCGCGCAGTGCCGGCTACGGCAACCCGACGCTGCTGGAAGAACCGCAGGCCGCGCTGTACAGCTGGATCGAAGGCAGCGGCGGCGGCTGGCGCAAGCAGGTGAAAGCGGGCGACATCGTGCTGGTCGTCGACGTCGGTGGCGGCACGAGCGACTTTTCGCTGATCGCCATCCTCGAACGCGACGGCAACCTGGAACCGCACCGCGTCGCCGTCGGCGACCACATCCTGCTGGGCGGCGACAACATGGACCTCGCGCTGGCCCACCTCGTCGCGCGCAAGCTCCAGGCCAACGGCACGCAGCTGGACGCGTGGCAGATGCGCGCCCTCACCTACGCCTGCCGCGGCGCCAAGGAACACCTGCTGGCGGACGCCAACGCGACCACGTGGCCCATCGTCGTGCCGAGCCGCGGCTCGAAGCTGATCGGCGGTTCGATCCGCACGGAGCTCACGCGCGACGAAGTCACCACGTTCATCACGGACGGCTTCTTCCCGCGCGTGGAAGCGTCCGCACGCCCCGCGACGCGCACGCGCGCCGGCCTCACGCAAGTGGGCCTGCCGTATGCGCAGGACGCCGCCATCACGCGCCATCTCGCTGCCTTCCTCGGCCGCCAGGCCGGTGCGACGGCGGAACTGGAAGGCTTCAACGGCAAGGTCGATCCGGCGCACACCTTCCTGCACCCGAGCGCCGTGCTGTTCAACGGCGGCGTGTTCAAGTCGGACATCCTCGCCAAGCGCGTGATGGACACCATCAACGACTGGCTGTACATGGAAGGCGCGGAGCCGGCCCGCATGCTGGAAGGCGCGGACCTGGATCTCGCCGTCGCGCGCGGCGCCGCCTATTACGGCTATGCGCGCCGCGGCGGCGGCGTGCGCATCCGCGGCGGCACGGCCCGGTCGTACTACGTCGGCGTCGAGTCCTCGATGCCCGCGATCCCCGGCTTCGAGCCGCCGCTGGAAGCGCTGTGCGTGGCGCCGTTCGGCATGGAAGAAGGCAGCGAGCTGGAACTGCCGGGCCAGGAATTCGGCCTCGTCGTGGGCGAGCCCGTGCACTTCCGCTTCTTCGGCTCCACCGTGCGTCGCCAGGACCATATCGGCACCGTGCTGGAATCGTGGAGCCCGGACGAGCTGCAGGAATTGAACGAGATCCAGGCGACGCTGCCGGCGGAAGGCCGCACGCCGGGCGACGTCGTGCAGGTGAAACTGCATGCCGTCGCGACGGAAGCGGGCACGCTGGAACTGGTGGCCGTGGCCCGTGAAGGCCAGCGCTGGAAGGTCGAGTTCGACGTCCGCAGCACCGAGCAGTGACCCGCACCAAAGCAGCCCTCGTCGGCATCGACCTCGGCACCACCAACACGGTGCTGGCCCATGCCGACGTGGGGTCCGAACAGGTCGCCACCTTCGCCATCCCGCAACTGGTGGCACCGGGCGAAGTGGGCACGGCGCCGCTGCTGCCGTCGAGCCGCTACCACCCGCTCGACGGCGAACTCGCGGCCGATGCGCTGCAACTGCCCTGGTCGGAACCGGACGTGGGCGGCGTGGAAAGAGTCGCCATCGGCCGTCTGGCGCGCAGTCTCGGCGCGGCGTCGCCGGGGCGGCTCGTCGCGTCGGCCAAGAGCTGGCTGTCGCATCCGGGCGTGGACCGCACGGCGCCCATCCTGCCGTGGGGCGCGCCGGACGACGTGCCGAAAGTCTCGCCGCTGGCCGCGAGCGCCAGCTATCTCGCGTACTTGCGCGCGGCGTGGAATACGCAGCATCCCGCGCGTCCGCTGGAACGGCAGCAGATCGTCCTCACGATCCCCGCGTCGTTCGACGAAGGCGCGCGCGCCCTGACGCTGGAAGCGGCGAGCCTCGCCGGCCTGCCCGACGTGCGCCTCCTCGAAGAACCGCAGGCCGCGCTGTACGACTGGCTGCAACGCCACCGCACGACCTTGGCCGCCGACCTCGCGGACGCGAAACTCGTGCTCGTGGCCGACGTGGGCGGCGGCACCACCGACTTCACGCTCGTGAAAGTCGAACTGAAAGACGGAGAACCGGCGCTGTCGCGCATCGGCGTGGGCAACCACCTGATCCTCGGCGGCGACAACATGGACCTCGCCCTCGCCCACCTGGCCGAATCGCGCCTGGGCGAAAGCCAGCGCCTGTCCGCCGGCCGGCTCGCGCAACTGACGGAACGCTGCCGCGCCGCGAAGGAGCAGTTGCTGGCGCCGGACGCGCCGGATGAAGTGACCGTCACCCTGCTGGGCAGCGGCTCGCGTCTCATCGGCGCCAGCCGCTCGGCGCCGATCGCGAAGGCCGACGTCGAACGCATCGTCCTGGACGGTTTTTTTCCTTTTAACGACACGCAGGAAGGGCCGCAGCGCGCCCGCGCCGGCATCGTCGAATTCGGCCTGCCGTATGCGAGCGACCCGGCCATCACGCGCCATCTGGCGGGCTTCCTGCGCCAGCACGCGCAGGCGGCGCGCGAAGCGCTGGGCATAGCCGATGACGGCCGCCTGCCCGTCCCCGATACGCTGCTGCTGAACGGCGGCGTGTTCCGCGGAGAAGCGCTGGCGCAGCGGCTGGCCGCCGTGCTGTCCGCCTGGCGCGGAGACGCCATCCGCGTGCTGCACAACGCCGATCCGGACGTCGCCGTCGCGCGCGGCGCCGTCGCGTATTCGCTCGCGCGGGCCGGACTCGCGCCCGTCATCGAGAGCGGCTCGGCGCGCAGCTACTACCTGATCCTGGAAGAAGGCGAACGCAAGGATGGGAAACTGAGCGCCGTGTGCGTGCTGCCGCGCGGCGCCCGCGCCGGCGCAGAGATCACGCTGGCCGAACGCAGCTTCGCGCTACGGGTGGGACGGCCCGTGCGCTTCCACCTCGTCTCCGCCATCGCCGATACGGCCGCGGCGGGCGATCTCGTCGACCTCGATCCCGCCGACGTCGTGCGGCTGCCGGCCATCGCCACCGTGCTGCACGCGCAGGATGCGAAGACGGCGTCCATCCCCGTGCAACTGGCGGCCGCGCTGTCCGAGCTCGGCACGCTGGAGATGTTCTGCGTGGCCGAGGATGGCAGCGGCCAGCGCTGGCGCCTGGAATTCCAGCTGCGCGGCGAAGAAGAGGCGCCGGAATTCGTGCATCCGCAGATCGACGAGGCCGTCAAACGCATCGACCGCATCTTCGGCGCGCGCAACCAGCAGGTGGAGGCGCGCGAAGTGCGCCAGTTGCGCGGCGCGCTCGAACACGTGCTGGGCGGCCGCGAACGGTGGGAGACGCCGCTGCTGCGCCGCCTGTTCGATGCGCTGATGGAACGCGCGAAAGGCCGGCGCCGCTCGGCCGAGCACGAGCGCGTGTGGCTGAACCTGGCCGGCTGGTGCCTGCGGCCCGGCTTCGGCGATCCGCTCGACGACTGGCGCATCCAGCAGTTGTGGGCCCTGTTCCCGGCCGGCGCGCAATACGTCAAGGACACCCAGGTCCGCGCCGAATGGTGGACCTTGTGGCGGCGCGTGGCCGGAGGCCTCTCGACGGACGCGCAACTGCGCCTGCTCGACGACTTCGCGTTCAACCTGCAGGCCGACCCGAGCGACCGCGCGAAGCGTCCCGCCACGCTCGTCGACGGCAGCGAGGACGACATGCTGCGCCTGGGCGCGTCGCTGGAACGCATCCCGGCCGCGTACAAGGCCGAGATCGGGGACTGGATGGCCGGCCGCATCATGGCCATTCCGGTCACGCCCAAGCCCGACGCGAAAACGGCGGCCACGTATGCGCGCTACTTGTGGGCGCTCGCGCGCGTGGGCGCACGGACACCGCTGCACGGCAGCGCGCACGAAGTGGCGCCGCCGGAGGCCGCCGGGCGCTGGCTCACGGAACTCCTGCAGCTGGACTGGAAGCGGATCGAACCGGCCGGCTTCGCCGCCGCCCACCTCGCGCGCAGGACGGGCGACCGCACGCGCGACATCGACGACGACCTGCGGGCGCAAGTGCTGCAGCGGCTGGCGTCCGCGGGAGCGCCGGCCAGCTGGTCCGCGCAGGTGCGCGACGTCGTCGAACTGGACCAGGAAAGCAGCACGCGCATGTTCGGCGATGCGCTGCCGCCGGGGCTCAAGCTGCTGCGCTGACCGTTCGCGCGCCGGCGTCGCCTGCACGAACGTCGCTTTTCGGGCATCATCGCCTCTCCACCGAGTCAGAAGGAGAAGTGCAATGTCCGACCCCACGAACCCGTTCACGTCCCCGTATGTCCCGCCCCGGGTCTGGTCCCCGGCGACGCCTTCGGGCGGTGCCTTCGCCAGCATCAACCGCCCCGTCGCGGGCAAGACCCACGAGCTGGAACTGCCGGTGGGCAAGCATCCGCTGCAACTGTATTCGCTGGGCACGCCGAACGGGCAAAAGGTCACGATCATGCTCGAGGAGCTGCTGGCCGCCGGCCACGCGGGCGCGGAATACGACGCCTGGCTCATCCGCATCAACGAAGGCGCGCAGTTCGGCAGCGGCTTCGTCGAGATCAACCCGAACTCCAAGATCCCGGCCCTCGTCGACCGCAGCGGCCAGGAGCCCGTGCGCGTGTTCGAATCGGGCTCGATCCTCGTCTACCTGGCCGAAAAATTCGGCGCCTTCCTGCCGAAGGACATCCCGGCCCGCACCGAGACCTTCAACTGGCTGATGTGGCAGATGGGCTCGGCGCCCTTCGTCGGCGGCGGCTTCGGCCATTTCTACGCGTACGCGCCGGAAAAGCTCGAATACCCGATCAACCGCTATGCGATGGAAGCGAAGCGCCAGCTGGACGTGCTCGACCGCCTGCTGGCCGAGCGCCGCTTCGTCGCCGGCGACGAGTACACGATCGCCGACATGGCGATCTGGCCGTGGTACGGCGGCCTCGTGCTGGGCGAGCTGTACGATGCCGGCGAATTCCTCGCCGTGCACCAGTACCAGCAGGTGCGCCGCTGGGCGGACGAGGTCGGCGCGCGGCCGGCCGTGATCCGCGGGCGCAAGGTCAACCGCGTGCGCGGCAAGCCGGAAGAGCAGGTGCTGGAGCGGCACGACGCATCCGACCTGGACTGAGCGTGATGTAGCGGGCGCGCGGCAAAGCGGATTGGGGCTAGCATCGCTTCCGTCGGCGGTACCGCGCTTGCGCACGATTGAGCGGACGCAAACGCGTACCGGGCGGTCCATTTACCCTGAATGGATACCGCACCGACAGCCCTGCAATCATCGACATCAGGAGGATCAGATGAGCTACGCAGATCGCGACAAATACGGCATGTACAAGGACGCCGGACGACATGCCGGCCCCGGCCCGGCGCTGATGGGCGCCGACACCCTGATCGGCGACAGCGTCGTCAACGCTGCCGACGAAGACCTCGGCGACATCAAGGAAATCATGCTCGACATGCAGACCGGCCAGGTCGCCTACGCCGTGCTGTCCTTCGGCGGCTTCCTGGGCATGGGCGACAAGCTGTTCGCCGTGCCCTGGCAAGCCCTGCACCTGGACACCGTCAACAAGCGCTTCGTGCTC
Organism: Massilia kyonggiensis; assembly: GCF_024756235.1. Lineage (GTDB taxonomy): Bacteria > Pseudomonadota > Gammaproteobacteria > Burkholderiales > Burkholderiaceae_D > Telluria > Telluria kyonggiensis. The sequence continues at coordinate 120,673 of NZ_JANUGY010000001.1, forward strand.
GACATCGAGAAGGAACGCCTGCAGACCGCCCCCGGCTTCGACAAGGATGCCTGGCCCGACATGGCTGACGCGCAATGGGCCCAGCACATCCACAGCTTCTACGGCACCGACCCGATGCGCTCCGGCGCGCCCAGCATGGGGCCGAACGTGGCGATGCGCGGCATGGTCGGCGGCGGCGCGGGCGCCAGTACGGGCGCGGGTGCCGGCATGGGCTCGATGGGTGCCGGGCATGCGGGTTCGTCCGACATGGGCACGGGCGCGGGCAGTGCCATGCCCGGTGGCGGCGCCGGCGGGAGTCTCGACCCACGGCCCGGTACGGCCGGCAGCGACACGGACCTGAGCAAGATCCGCGGCAGCAACCTCGGCTGACGCTGGACCACGCACCATCGGCCCGCCAAAGGCCGGTGGTGCGGCCAGAAACACACGTCGTTACAACTTGTAACGTCAACAGTGCATCGTTTTTCCATGCAATCTGGCAGACTGACGGAATGCAATATTTACTAATCAGCCACTTTGTGTCGCACAGCATGCAACACGGATGTCATCCAGGTCTGCTAAATCTTAACAAAAGCTTTACCCAACTTTACAGCACCGCGCGTTCTACCCCGGCCATTCGCCCTTTACAATTTTTGTCATGAAAATCTCGAGTGAACAGACGCTGAAACTGGACAGCTGGGGTGGCCGCGCACAGCCGGGCGCATTCGATACGGACTGGCTGGCGGATACCGTCGCCCGCACGGCACTGGTCGACCGCGCGCGGCTGGCACGTGCCGACAGGATCCTGTTCATCGCCCACCTGGCGCTGGGCGATTTCACTTACCTGCAAAGCTGCTTCGCCGCCTTCGCGCGTGCCTTCCCGCACATCAAGATCGACCTGTGGGTCGACGAGCGCCGCCGCACGCGCCGGGCCGCGAACTGGCCGCACCTGAAAAAATACGCGCTGTACGACTGGCTGGCCGAGTGCCCCTGCTTCAACAAGGTCTACGACGAAACCTACAGCCCCGCGCTGTACAAGGCCTCGCTGCAGGAAGCCCAGCGGCAGGATTACCCGATCGTCGTGTCGCTCGCCGTGCTGGACCGGCACAAGTACGCGGGCCTGGCCCGCAAGATCAGCCCGCACGGCTTCGTCGTCGGCCAGAAGAAGCGCGTGCGGTCCTACGACCTGCCGAAGCACCTCGCCTACCGCAAGCTGGACGCCTTCATTCCCGCGTACAGCACGGCATCGCATCCCGACCAGCACATCAGCGACATCTACGCCGACTGGTTCACGCAGCTGTTCGGCATCACGATCCCGCCGGCCGCCCGCTATCCCGTACTGTCGATCCCCGACCGGTGGATGGACTACGCACGCGGGCAGTTCGCGGCCTGGGGATTCGGCGGCACCGGGGGCACCACGCCCAAGGTCGTGTTCCTGAATGCGTATTCGAAATCGGTCGAGCGCTCGTGGCCGCTGGAACGGGTCATCGAACTGATCCGCACGATGCAGCGGGACGCCGCGTGGCGCGACGCCGGCTTCATCGTCAACGTCGTCCCGGAAGACCTGGCGCGCGCCCGCGCACTGTTCGCCGGCCACGACCTCGCGCGCACCCATTTGTTCAGTGCCGAAGACAATTTCTTCCAGCTGCCGGCCATCCTCAGCCTGTGCAAGCTGATCGTCTCCGTCGAAACGGCCGTCATGCATTTGGCGAACGCGGTGCACGTCCCCGTGATCGCCCTGATGCGTCAAAAGAATCCGGAATGGGCGCCCATCGACAAGCACAACAGCACCGTCGTCACCGTGGCGCGGCGCGACGACTGGGTCGACAAGATCGGCGTCGATGAAGTGATGGCCGCGCTGGCCTGGCAGACGCTGTAAGACGCTTCAGGAAGTGATGGGCGCGGCCAGCGCTTCCGCTGTGCCCTTGGCCGCGATGCGCTGCAGCGTCCGCTCCAGCATGGCCGTGTCCGGGTAGATGCGCACGCTCGTCACCTTGCCCCAGCGGACCTCGATCAGGTTGACGCCCTCGGCGGACGTCTGCACGCCATCCGTGCCGTAATTCGTTTCGGTCCAGATCGCCTCGACCTGCGTGCGCCACGGCCAGCCCGACACCCGGACCTCGTGCACGGTGAAGCGGATACCCTGCAGCAGGCGCAACAGGCGTTCGTACCACGCGCGGATCGCCTCCGGCGTGCGGCGCGTGCCCGACAGCGCATGTGTGCCGACGAAGTAATGCACGGCGTCGGGGGCGAGCTCGTCCGTGATGGCGTCGATGCTCCCCACGCTGAGGCCGGCGAAGGCATTGGTGATCCTGCGTCGCACGATGGCGTGATACATGATTCCCCCGTTTAGCCTGTCTGTTCGTCCCGGCCGAACGATTCCCACGCCGGCAACGCGAATTCCCTGCGTTCGCGCGTATAAAACCACGCCATCATCAAGCCGAACGCCGCACCCGCGCCGCCCGACCTGAGCGCCACGCCCGGGAAGCCCAGCCCCTGCTGCGACCACACGAGCAGCCACATGAACACGCCCCAGGCGCACGTGAACCACGTACCGTAGACGAGCGCGATGTGGGCGAAGCCGAGGAAATGCGGCGGGCGGACGCGGACGCCGAGTTTCCACAGCAGCCGGAACAGCAGCGGCTCGGTGTGGCGACGCGACAGGCCGCGCGCCGACAGCATGGCGAGGGAACGGTCCAGTTGGGCTCGAAAATGCATAGGGCGCCACCTTATCAAATGTGTCGCCGAAAAAATGCGTGCATTGTCACGAAGACACCATTTGCATGCGCAACGCGATGGGCGTAAGATAGGTAGGTAGCCTACCTATATTTATCATGACCCATTACGACCAACACGTCGAACGCCTGTCCGAAGACCTGCGCACGGCCCTCAAAGGGCTCGTGCGCCAGATGCGGCGCGACACCGAGCGCCAGGAGCAAGGCCTGTCGCTGATGCAGGCGATGCTGCTGCACCAGATCCACGAGCACCCCGGCATCGGCGTGGCCGAGCTGGCGCGCATGCAGCAGGTGCGCAGTCCCACGATGAGCGGCCAGGTCAAGGCGCTGGAAGCGGCCGGCCTCGTCGAACGCGCCGTGCAGGAACAGGACAGGCGCAGGAGCGGCCTGCACGTCAGCCCCGCTGGCCACACCGCCCTGCGCCGGTTGCGCGACCGCCGTCACGACTGGCTGTCGCAACGCATCGCCCGCCTGTCGCCCGACCAGATGGCCGCGCTGGCCGGCGCCATCGACGCCCTCAACTTCCTTGCCGACCATGAAGATTGAATCTCCAGTCACCGAACAGGAAATCCGCGCCGTCTACCTCGCCCTGATGGCCGTGCTGGGCCTCGGGGCGCTCGACCAGAGCATCGTCGCCACCGCCCTGCCCCGCATCGTCGGCGACCTGGGCGGCATGAATCATCTGTCGTGGGTCGTGACGGCGTACGTGCTCGCGTCCACCGCCACGATGCCGCTGTACGGCAAGCTGGCCGACCAGTACGGCCGGCGTCCGATGATCTTCACGGCGCTCGCTACGTTCCTGCTGGGCTCCGTGCTGTGCGGCTTCGCGCAGAGCATGACGCAGCTGATCGCATTCCGCGCCATCCAGGGCATGGGCTCCGGCGGCTTCATGCCGCTGGCGCAGATCATCATCGGCGACCTCGTGCCGCCAAAGGAACGGGCGCGGCGCCAGGGCTCGATCGCGATCGTGTTCGCCGTCACCAGCGTGCTCGGCCCCGTGCTGGGCGGGATGATGACGGACCTGCTGTCGTGGCACTGGATCTTCTTCATCAACCTGCCCGTCGGCGCCGTCGCGTTCTACGCCATCGCGCGCTCGCTGCGCAAGCCCGTGCAGACGCACGCGCATCGCATCGACTACCTCGGCTCCGTGCTGCTCACCACGACCATCACCGCGCTGCTGCTGATCCTCGCACTGGGCGGCACCGAGTGGGCGTGGGATTCCGTGCAGGTGCAGGTGTGCGCGGCATTGACGGTCGTGCTGGGCGGCTGGCTGGTAGTGCATCTGCGCCGCGCGGCCGAACCCGTGCTGCCGCCGGACCTGTTCCACAGCCGCGTGTTCAACATCGCCAGCATCGTGATGGCGCTGACGTTCATGGGCCTGATGGGCGCGAGCGTGTTCTTCCCGCTGTTCTTCCAGCTCGTGATGGGCAGCAGCCCCGCGCATTCGGGCATGATGACGGTGGCGATGATGGTCGGAATGATCGCATCGTCCACGTTGAACGGCCGCGTGCTGTCGCGCTCGGGCAAGTACAAGGCCGTGCAGATCGTCGGGTTGTCGGCGGCGGTGCTGGCGTTCGCCGTCCTCGCATGGGGCATGGACACGGCGCGCGGCTACTGGATCATCGAGCCCGCCATCTTCATGCTGGGCGCGGGCCTCGGGCTCGTGATGCCCAACATGACGATCGCCGTGCAGAACGCGCTCCCCGTCGCGCGCCGCGGCGTGGGCACGGCGATGCTGACCTTCTTCCGCTCGCTCGGCGGCCTGCTCGGCGTGACGGGCTCCGGCGCCATCCTCGCTCACCAGGTGCACGCGCACGGCATCGCGGACGTCGCGCGCGCGGCGCATGCGCTGCCCGCCGCGCAGGCACTGACGGTCGACGTGTACCGCCACGCCATCGCCAACATCTTCGGCGCCGGTGCGCTGATCGTGCTGGCGGGGCTCATCGCGCTGCTGTTCCTGCCCGAGCTGCCGCTGGCGGGGCAGCAGGCGGAACGTTGATGCGTCAGATGTCGGTGAACACCACCTCGTCCGCCAGGCGCGACTTCGGCAGCTTCGCGTTGAAGTCGTCCGCGCTGCGGTAGCCGAGGGCCACGATCACGGTGCTGGTGAAACCCCGTGCGCGCAGCCCCAGCGCCTTGTCGAGCACCTCGGCATTGAAACCTTCCATCGGCGTCGCGTCCACTTCTAGGCCGGCGGCGCCCAGCAGCAGGGTGCCCAGCGCGAGATAGGTCTGCTTCTCGTACCAGTGCTGCACGTCCTTCCGGTCGTAGCGGTGCAGGTCCGTGAACGCGGCGCGGCCGCCCTGCTGGGCCGCCTTCGCGGCGTCGTTGACGAAACGGCCGTCCCGTTCTTCCTGCGCCAGCACGGCGTCCTGGTGGGCGTCGTCCACAAAGGCGCGGGAAGCCAGCACGATGACGTGCGACGCGTCGCGGACCTTGGCTGTGTTGAACGGGAAGCCCGCCTCGGTGGCTTGCGCGATGCGCTCCTTCCCTTCTTCGGTGGCCGCGACGATGAAATGCCACGGCTGCGAATTGACGGACGACGGCGCGAGGCGCAGCAGTTCGCGCAGGGATGCCATGGCGGCTTGCGGAATCGTGCGCGTGCGGTCGTAGGCCTTCGTGGTGGTGCGGCGGCGGGCGGTTTGTACGATGTCCATGGGATTCTCCTTCAATCGATCTTCACGCGCAGCAGGCGATAGGGTTTCTGGCGCAAGTCCTTGCCGCCATTGAAGCCGGCCTGGCGATGCAGCTGGTTGGCGATCACGTACAGGTAGCCGTCCGGCCCGACGGACAAGGTGTCCGGCCACGACATGTCCTGGCCCTGCGCGATCGTGGTCCATTGACCGCCCGGCGCCAGCATGCGCAGCGCGTCGTGTTCGTAGTCGCCGGCGTAGACGTTGCCCTTCGCATCCGCTTCCAGGCCGTCCGACGCGCCCTTTTCTCCCAGGTTGCGCACGGCTTTCGCGATGTCGGCGTCGGTGGCCTTCGGGTCGCGCAGCAGGCGGGTCGGCACCGCGTACAGCGTGCGGCTCGACAGCGCGCAGAAGTACAGCGTCTCGCCGTCCGGCGACAACGCGATGCCGTCGGATGCGACGGTGAGCGGCAACGGCTTGCCGTCGACCTTCGCCGCGAAGCCGGGGGCCGGCGACGTCGATGCGTGGCCGCTCAGGCGGCGCAGCGCCTTGCCCGTCGCGAGGTCGAGCACGATGAGCGCGCCCGGCCCCTTGAGCGACGAATCCGTCACGTAGGCCACCCCTGCTGCCCCAACGCGGAAATCGAAGCGCATGTCGTTCACATACGTCGTCGGCAGGATCACGTTCGCCGGGAACACGACGGTCTTGACGACCTTGTTCGTCTTGAGGTCGACGGCGACCAGCTTGGCGCCGCCCGCTTTCGGCGCGGCAAAGCCGGGCGCGGCCGTGTCAAGAATCCACACGCGGCCGCGGCCGTCGGCGACGACGCTCTGCACGCTGATCAGGCCCTTGGCCGGATCGGCGGCTTCATGGTTGAACGCGGCGTCCGGATACGCGACCGGCTTGCCGTTACGCAGTTCCGCCACGGTGAACGGCACGTCGTCGCCCCAGCGCGGGAAGTTCACGAAAATACGGCCGTCTTCGCTGACGGTGACGCCGGTGGGCATGGCGCCCGTGAATTCGGCCACGCGCTCGATCTTGCCCGGGCTGGCGGCGTACGACGTCATCAGCGCGGTGGCAAGGGCGGCGGCGATCATCAATCGTTTCATGTCTGGCTCCTGAAGGTTGTGTAGACTCTCGACTGCTTTGTTTCCTGAAAGGATGCGTCCATGATATGGAGCGTCGAGCAATCAAAAAACCGGGGTAATCGGTCAGCAGTTTCACTTGCGGAGTGAAAATGGTCCGGTTCGAAGACTTGGCCCTGTTCGTCCGCACGGCCGCGTGCGGCAGCTTTTCCAAGGCCGCGCGCGAAGCGAATTTGCTGCCCGGCCAGGTGAGCGCGGCCATCATGCGCCTCGAGCGCGACCTCGACCTGCGCCTGTTCGCCCGCTCCACGCGCAGCCTGCGCCTGACGGACGAGGGCGAACGCTATCTGCCGTACGCGCGCGAGATCATCGACCTGCTGCACAGCGGCCGTGATGCCATGCGGCGCGACGACGCCGAGCTCACGGGCACGCTGCTGCTGGCGGCGCCGTCCGACTTCGGGCGCAACATCCTGCTGCCGTGGCTGGGCGAATTCCGGCGCCGCCATCCGCGCCTGGAAATGCGGCTGCAGCTGTCGGACCAGGTAGCGGACGTGTTCCGCGATCCCGTGGACATCGCGATCCGCTACGGCCAGCACGCGGACGCCAGCTTCATCGCCCTGCCGCTCGCCCCGGACAACCGGCGCGTGCTCGTCGCGTCGCCGGGCTACCTGGAACAATGCGGCGAGCCGCAGTCGCTGGACGACCTGCAGCGCCACAGCTGCCTGCTGTGGCAGATGCACGGACGCGTGTACGACAAATGGGTGTTCCCGGCCGGGAAATCGCGGCGTATCGTGCACGTGAAGGGCGCGCTCGCGAGCGACGACGCCGACGTCGTGCGGCGCTGGACGCTGGCCGGCGAAGGCATCGCCTACCGTTCGTGGATCGACGTCGCGGCCGACGTGCGCGCCGGCCGCCTGCGTCAGCTCCTGCCCGGCCAGCCGGGCGAACCGGCGCCGCTGTCGATGGTCTGCCCGCACCGGCGGCAGTTCTCGCCGGCCGTGCGGCAACTGCATGCGTTATTGACGGAGCGTTGCGCGCAACTGGTCGCCTGACCCGCGACCCGTGCTATCGTTGCCGCTCCATTTTCACACCACGAAGGGAGACGCGATGATCAACAAGAACACGATTTGCCTGTGGTACGACAACGATGCCCTCGACGCGGCGACGTTCTACGCGCAGACTTTCCCCGACAGCGCGGTGGGCGCCGTCCACCGCGCGCCGGGCGATTATCCGGCCGGCCATGAAGGCAGTGTCCTGACGGTGGAGTTCACGGTGATGGGCATCCCGTGCCTCGGCCTGAACGGCGGTCCGGGCGTGCAGCACACGGACGCGTTCTCGTTCCAGGTCTCGACCGAGGACCAGGAAGAGACGGACCGGCTGTGGAATGCAATCGTCGGCAACGGCGGCCAGGAAAGCGCATGCGGCTGGTGCAAGGACCGGTGGGGCGTGTCGTGGCAGATCACGCCGCGCGTGCTGATGGAAGCGTTTACGGGCACCGACCGGGCTGCGGCCAAGCGCGCGTTCAACGCGATGATGGAGATGAAGAAGATCGACGTCGCCGCGATCGAGGCGGCGCGAAGAGGATAAGGACGGGCTGACCGGTCAGGCGCGCGCCATCGCGTGCAGGGTGCCGCCGCCCGTGTCGCGTTTGGGCAGCGCCGCCCGCTCCACCGTCTGGCGCGGGCCGTGCACGCAGGCCTGCGCCAGCCAGGACCCTACGTCGTCGCCGTCGCGGTCGAGCGCCGTCATCACGGTGTCCGCCGGTGCGTACAGGCGGGTGACGATGCGCGCCTGGTTGCGGCCCTGCGCCTTGCCCTGGTACAGCGCCCAGTCGGCCAGGCGCACGGCGCACTGCCAGTCGAACGCGGTGCCGGCGCCCGGCAGCGCGACGATGCCCGCGGTAAGCGTCACCGGGATCGCGCACGTGCCGGCGTCGACGGGTTTCGAGCCGATCGCGTCCAGGATGCGCTCCGCCATGCCGGCGACGCTGGCCGGGTCCATGGCGGGCGCGTGGATCATGAATTCCTCGCCGCCCCAGCGCACGACCATGTCGGTGTCGCGCACGGCCGCCGCGAGCCGGCGCGCGACGTCGACGAGAACCGCGTCGCCCGCGCCGTGGCCCCAGCGGTCGTTGATGCTCTTGAAATGGTCGATGTCCAGCAGGACAAAGCAGTCGACGGCGTCCGGCACCGGGTGCCGGCGGTCGTCCTTGCGGACGCTCATCCGGTTCGTCAGCGAGCGCCGGTTGTGCAGGCCCGTCAGCGCGTCGTGCGTCGAACCGAATTCGAGCTGCACGTTCAATTCCTTCAGGCGCGCATTGCTGCGCGCCGCGCGCCGGTACAGGACCGTCACGACGGCGCCCGCCAGCACCGTCAGCACGGCCGCGAACGTCGTCGCCAGCTGCACGGTGCGGCGGTTGTTCAGCTCCGCATCCTTCAACCGGTTCTCGCGCTGCAGCAGGACGATCTGCTGGCTGCGGCGGCGCGCGTCGAATTCTTCCTGCAGCGTCGCGATCGCGCGGTCGCGCGCGACCCGGGCGCTCTGCTGCTGCAGCGACTGCTGCTCGCGCACGATCGCCAGCGCCTGCTGGTACTGGCCTGCCCGCTCCAGCATGCGGCCCTTCTCGTCCAGCATCGCCTCGAGGTCCCCGGTGAGCTTGTCCTTGCGCAGGTGCGCGATGACGCCGTCGACCCACGGCAGGCCTTCGGCGATGCGCCCTTGCCCCATCAGGGCAAAACCGAGATTGGCGCGCGCCATCTGGATGACGTTCTGGTCGCTGCCCTTCTCCGACACGACGAGCGCCTTGCGCGACTCCGCTTCCGCGCGGACGTAGTCATGGTGCTGCAGATAATAGTCCGCGATATTGCCGCGGGCCGCCGCTTCCATGCCCTGCAATCCCGCACGCACCGCGGTCGCCAGCGCATGCTCGAACGCGGCGATGCCTTCACGGTCGCGGCCGATCCTCACCAGCGCGATGGCACGGGTGAACTGCAACGACGCGAGCGACCGCAGCGACATCTTCTTTTCCGCCAGCCCCAGGTCGGCATGCTCGATCGCCTTCGCGGGGTTGTCCGCATTGGCGTACACCTGGGCGATCCGGGCGTACATCACGGCGCGCCTGCCGCTTTCGCCGGGCTGGCCCTGCAACAGCCGCAGGCCGCGCAGATAGGCCGCCAGCGCCTCGTCCAGCCGCGCGCGCAGGTTCAGGATGTCGCCCTGCGTGCGCTCGGCCGACACCTTGAACGCCAGCGATGTGTTCTTCGGCGCCTGTGCCACGACTTTATCGAGCAGCGCCTGGGCATCGTCCAGCCGGTGGGCGTCGAGCAGCTCGCGCACCTGGGCCAGCATGGCCAGCGCCACGCCCGCCGCGTCGCCCCGGGCCTGCGCCAGCTGGAGCGATTCGCGCTCCAGCGTATAAGCCGAGTCCTGCTGGCCCAGGTCTTCCCTGAGCCCCACTTCCGTGCGCAACAGCATCTGCCTGGCGTCGTAGGGCGCGTCCGGCCCCAGGTCGCGGCGCGCGGCCTGCACCCGGTCGAGCGCCGCGAGCGGCGAGTCCTGCGCGAGTTCCCAGACCGTTTCCACTTCCGCGCGGACGTCGACGGCAGGCGCGCCGGCATGCGCGGCCGGGCCGAGCACCGTGGCGGTGACGAGCAGGAAAGAGACGAGGCGGTGAGGGAAAGACATGACGATGCGCCGGCTGGAAGTCAATACGTCTGTTGGGGCCATTATGGACGCAACTTTGACTTTCCTCAACGAAACAATCCGGACGATGCGCGAGCACAACATTGGTAAAATGTTCGCGCATAACATTCATGTTACGTAACATTTGAGCGCGGATTCGGCCGATATCCATTCCGATATCGATCCACACCAAAAAGTTATTGGCTTCCGAACAATTCCTGCACTACATTGATCCTCGCCCGACACAATCCGGTTGCGCCGGGCGCGCTGTTATCGCAATCATTTTCCACTCACCTATCATGTACGGAGCCCTTCCGATGGCATGACCTTTCCAAGGTAGATTCCATGCAAAAAGATAAGACCAAACGAATTGGTCAAGCAGGAGACTTATCGAGAGGCATCAGACGCACCGCCCTGTGCGGCGCCCTGATGCTCGCCGCGGCAATGCCGGCCGCAGCACAGACCACCACATCCCCTGAAGCGCGATCGGATGCGGACGCCCGTGCCCGCACCCTGGTCGGGCAAATGACGCTGGACGAGAAGATCGACCAGTTGCTGAACGTCGCTCCCGCCCTGCCCCGCCTCGGCATCCCCGCCTATAACTGGTGGACCGAGTCGCTGCACGGCGCACTGGGACCGCTGCCCACCACGAACTTCCCCGAACCCATCGGTCTCGCCGCGACGTTCGACGCGCCGCTCGTGCACAAGGTCGCGTCCGCGATCAGCACGGAAGTGCGCGCGCTGCACACGCTGGGCCGCCAGACGGGCCACCTGGGCAGGATCGGCACGGGCCTCGACACGTGGTCGCCGAACATCAACATCTTCCGCGATCCGCGCTGGGGCCGCGGCCAGGAAACCTATGGCGAGGACCCGTACCTGACGGCGCAGCTGGGCGTCGCGTTCATCCAGGGCATCCAGGGACCGAACCCGGACCTGCCGGACGTCGTCGCCACGCCGAAGCACTTCGCCGTGCACAGCGGACCGGAATCGACGCGCCACGTGGCCGACGTGTTCGTGTCGCGCCACGACCTCGAGGACACGTATCTGCCCGCCTTCCGCGCCGCCATCGTCGACGCGAAGGCCGGGTCGATCATGTGCGCCTACAACCGCATCAACGGCCAGCCGGCCTGCGGCAGCGACCTGCTGCTGAAGGAACACCTGCGCGGCGCTTGGGGCTTCAAGGGCTATGTCGTGTCCGACTGCGACGCCGTCACCGACATCGACGAGCACCACAAGTACGCACCCGATGCCGCCGCGGCGGCGGCCGTCGCGCTGAAGGCCGGCACGGACAACGAGTGCAACACGAAGACCCTGGGCGACGCGAAGGGCCTGGGCGAACGCTACCGCGAAGCGTGGAAGCGCGGCCTGATCTCCATGAGCGACATCGACACGGCGCTCGTCCGCCTGTTCTCCGCGCGCTACCGCAACGGCGACCTGGCGGGCCTCGCACAGCGCAAGCCGAACCAGACGCCGGTGAATGCCATCGACACGCCCGCGCACCGCGACCTCGCGCTGCAGGCCGCAAACAAGAGCCTCGTGCTGCTGAAGAACGACGGCACGCTGCCTTTGAAGCCGGGCGTAAAAGTCGCCGTGATCGGCCCGCTGGCCGACGCGACGCGCGTCCTGCGCGGGAATTATTCGTCGACGCAGTCCGCGCCGCCGGTCTCCGTCGTCGACGGCCTGCGCCGCGTGCTGCCGCAGGCGCGCGTGACGCTCGTGCCGGCGGCCGCGTCGATCACGGACGGCGACCCGGTCCCGACCAGCGCGCTGCGCACGCCGGACGGCAAGCCTGGCCTGCGCGCCGAGTACATCAACGGAGGAGAAACGAAACCAGTCCTCGTCCGCACGGAACCGCGCCTGGAATCGCACGCGCTCCAGTTCAAGGACGTCGCGGACAAGCACAAGGTCGTGTGGACCGGCGCCCTCGTCGCGCCGGAATCGGGCATGTACCGCCTTGGCGTGACGGGCGTGACGGGCGAGCTGACGGTCGGCGGCAAGCCGGTCGTGCAGGCGTCCACCTATTCGCAATGGGGCGAACCGCTGAAGCTCACCGACGTGCGCCTCGAAAAGGGCCAGCGCTATCCGCTGCGCTTCCAGGCCGAGACGGGATCCACGGGCGTGCCGGGCCTGTTCTGGAAGCGGATCTCGACGGCCCCCGAGCAGGACCTGCAGGCCGGCACAAAGGATGCCGACGTGATCGTCGCCGTCGTCGGCCTGACGTCGGACCTGGAAGGCGAAGAGATGGCCATCAAGGTCGAGGGCTTCGCCGGCGGCGACAAGACGTCGCTGGACCTGCCGGCCGAGCAGCGCGCCCTGCTGGAGCGGGCAAAGGCGCTGGGCAAGCCACTCGTCGTCGTCGTGATGAACGGCAGCGCCATCGACCTGTCGTGGGCGAAGGACAATGCGGCCGCGATCCTGGAAGCGTGGTATCCGGGCCAATCCGGCGGCGCCGCCATCGCCGACGTGCTGACGGGCCGCACCGATCCAGGCGGACGCCTGCCCCTCACCTTCTACCGCAGCCTCGCCGACCTGCCGCCGTTCGACGATTACTCGATGCAGGGCCGCACCTACCGCTACTACGCGGGCACGCCCGTGTATCCGTTCGGCGCCGGTCTGTCGTACACGACGTTCGGCTATGCCCCGCTGCGCATCGAACCGGTGAACGGCGCGCCGGAGAACGGCATCGTCGTGACGACGGAAGTCGCCAACACGGGCAAGCGCGACGGCGACGAGGTGGCGCAGCTGTACCTGACGCCGCCCGCGTTCGAGGGTGCGCCGCGCCTCGCGTTGCGCGGCTTCCAGCGCGTGCCGCTGAAGGCCGGCGAGCGGCGCACGATCAGCTTTACCCTGTCGCCGCGCGACCTCAGTTTCGTCACGCGCGACGGCGTCCGCCAATTGACGCCCGGCCAGTACAAGCTGACCGTGGGCTCGGGCCAGCCGGGTACCGGCGTGGCGCAGCAGGACAGCACGCTGACGTTGAAGCAGACCGTCGTGCTGGCGCAATAACCATAACAAAGGAGACTACATGATGAAGACCAGACTGTTGATTGCCACCGTCATCGCCTACGCGCTTGCGGCACCCGTCCACGCGCAGAACGACAAGATGACGCCCATCGCGGCGCCCGCGCAACCGGACGCCATCGTGCTGAACACGGGCCCGCTGCCGGGTGCCAAGGCGCAGGAGAGCTGGCACAGCCAGTACGGCAGCGTCTTCGCGCGCAACGTCACGGTCGCGACGCTGACGCCGTTCCTGCCCGATCCCGCGAAGGCGACGGGCGCCGCCGTGATCGTCGCGCCGGGCGGCGGCTTCCGGACGCTGTCGATGAACAACGAGGGCTGGGACGTGGCGAAGGCGCTGGCCGACAAGGGCGTCGCCGCGTTCGTGCTGAAGTACCGCCTGAACCAGACGCCGCAGGACATGGGTGCGTTCGCGGACGAGATGACGAAGATGTTCTCGGGTGCCGCACGTCCGAACCGTCCGCCGACGGACAACCCGGCCGTCACGCTGGCGCCGCAGATCGCCGACGCGCGCGCCGCGTTCGCGCTCGTGCGTGCGCGGGCGGGCACGTGGCACGTGGACCCGGACCGCATCGGCATGCTGGGCTTTTCCGCCGGCGCGATGCTGACGATGGCGACGACGCTGTACGGCCAGGACGCGAAGCCCGCGTTCATCGGCGACATCTACGGCCCGCTCGCCGCCGTCAAGGTGCCGGCCGATGCGCCGCCGCTGTTCATCGGGCTGGCGGCGGACGATCCGCTGTTCGGCAACGCCGGCTTCGGCCTCGTCGACAGCTGGCGTGCGGCCAAGCGGCCCGTCGAATTCCACCTGTTCGAACAGGGCGGACACGGGTTCGGCATGTACCAGAAGACGACCACCAGCACCGGGTGGTTCGATGCGTTCTCGCGCTGGCTGGGGATGCACGGCTACCTGAAGCCGAAGGCGTAATGCAAACGGGGCTGCATCGCGCAGCCCCGTTTTTTTTATTGCACCGCCGTCAGCGCCACATCGAACACGAGTCCCGCATTCGGCGGAATCGCCCCCTTCCCGCTCGCGCCGTAGCCCAGGCTGGACGGAATCAGCAACGTGCGCTTGCCGCCCACCTTCATGCCCGCCACGCCCTTGTCGAAGCCGGCGATCACCTGCCCCTGCCCGAGCACGAACGAGAACGAGCCGCTGTCGAACTGCGTACCCTTGTGGTCCGCCGCGGTGTCGCTGTACAGCCAGCCCGTATAGGTCACGGTCGCGGTCTTGCCGGTCGTGGCTTCGGTACCGGTGCCCGGCACGACGTCCGTCGCGCTGAACTGGGCCGGGTTGGCCACGACAGTGGCGCTTGACGACGAACCGCCGCCACCGCCGCCGCCGCAACCGGCGAGGCTCAGGACAGCGACAAGGAGGGCGGCGCAGACGCCAAACGAAGGCTTCAGTTTCATGGATTTCCCGGTTATGACAACTTCAAGGTTGACGATCTGAGCAGGCGCATTCGCAACACATTGCCCGTCAATACAAAATAATTCGCGAAGGCAATTATATCGCGGCGTACACTGAATCGGTCGCGTCGGATCGACGACGCCGGATGACGAAAGATGCCCATGATCAGCCTCACGAATTTTTTTGCAGACGTCAAACTGCCCACGATTTCCGCAGTCGCGCACGCCCTGATTGAAACGCTCGACGACGACGACGCGTCCGCCAAGAAGGTGGCGGCGATCATCGCGCGCGACCCGGCCCTGACGGCCAAGCTGCTGCGCCTGGCGAACAGCGCCCGCTTCGGTTCGCGCCGCAACGTCAGCTCGCTCGACGACGCGATCTCCCTTGCGGGCATGGCCCACATCCGCACGCTGGCGCTGGCCACGTGCTTTTCCGACGCCTTCCCGTCCCTGCCCGGCCTGGATTCCGACGAATTCTGGAAAAGCAGCATGGCCTGCGCCGGGTACGCGAAATGGCTGGCGGGCGGTATCGGCGTCGACGGCAGCGAAGCCTGGCTGGCCGGCATGATGCTGCGCCTGGGCGAACTGCTGATCTACCAGGTGGCCCCGACGACGTTCGCCGAGATCGAACAACTGCCGCACCTGCCGGGCGGCCGCTGGGAACGCGAGCAGCGCCTGCTGGGCCTGTCGGAAGGCCAGATCACGGCCGAACTGGGCCGCCGCTGGAACTTCCCCGACAAGATCGTGCGCGCGCTGGAGAACTCGTCCGACCCGATGGCAGCGCACCCGTTCTGCCAGCTGGGCGGCATCATCCACCTGGCCAGCCTGCTGGCCGACACGCCCAGCGACGACCCGGCGATCCTCGACACCCTGCCGGCCGAAGTGGTCGACACGCTGCGCCTGTCGCGCGAGTGGATGACGGTGCGCTTCCCGTCGCACGCATCGTTCTCCGCCGAGCCCTGAACGATCGTGTAGCATGGTCGGACCTGCAAGGAGCCGACCATGTCCTACCAGTCCACCCTCGAATTCAACACGTTCGGCCGCGGCAGTCGCGACATTACCGCGGCCGTCGCCGACGTCGTCGCCCGCTCGGGCATCCGCTGCGGCCTCGCGCACGTGTTCGTCCAGCACACGAGCTGTTCGCTACTGATCACGGAAAACGCCGATCCGGACGTGCGGCACGACCTGGAGACCATCATCCGGCGGCTCGTGCCGGATGGCGATCCGGCCTACCGCCACGATACCGAAGGGCCGGACGACATGGCGGCGCATGGGCGGGCGATGCTGACGTCCACGTTCGTCACCGTGCCGGTCGGCGACGGGCGGCTGATGCTCGGAACGTGGCAGGGGATGTATTTGTGGGAGCATCGGGTGGGGGAGCATCGGCGCAAGGTGGTTGTCACGGTGATGGGTGACGCAGCATGACCATGACATCCAGCCTCACGCGCTTCGGTGCGATCGTGCTCTGTGCATCGCTGGCAGCCCCCGCTGTCGCCTCCGATGACACCGCCCCGGCCGCGATCGCCGACCAGTTCGTCGCCGCACTCCGGCATCACCGCTTCAAGGACGCCGCCGCCCTCTTTGCGCCGGAAGCAACGCGCGATACCGCGGCGACGGCACTGACCCTGAAGCGAATCGATGACCGTGTCGGCGGTTTCTCGACAATGCATTCGACCACAAAACCACCGAACGGACGCACGATCAGGCTGGAAGTACCGGCCCGTAAGAACGTCCCGTTCACGGTCCGGAAGTTCGTCCAGGTCCGGTACGTATCCACCGCGAGCGACGGTACGCCCGTGTTCTACGAAGTCGACCTGACCGGCGAAAGCAAGCCGCAGGTCTTGTCGTTCGCGCTGCATTTACCGGCAGCGGATGCGCAATCCACGAAACGCGCGGAACGGCTCGTCAGCGCCCTCGCCCGTTAGTCCTCGAACCGCAACGGGTCGAACGTATCGACCAGACCGTGCAGGCCCTTGTACAGATCGGCCATGGCGCGCACGTCGCTGCCCGACCTGTCGAGCAGATGCGCCAGGGCCGGCGACAACGGCTGGGGCAACTGGTCCAGGTCGCACCATTGATACCCTGCGCAGCCATCGCCGATGCGCGGTGCGAACTCCTGGGGTGCGACGGCGACGTAGTTGTGCTGCACGAAGAACCGCGCATCGAAGAACGGCGTCAACCGGCTCAACGCGAGGTCGCCGTCATACGCGCAGCGCTCGACGATCGTGTTGATCGCGACCTGCAACGGCGACTGTCCGGCAAGGACGTCCGCCGTCCAGGTGGCCCACTCGAGCCCCACGCCGTCCACGCCGGCGCACTGCCGGACGAGCACGCGTCCGGTGTCCTCGGCCAGGACGATCGCGCACGCGGAAACGCCCTGCCAGCGCCCACGTGCCGGCACGACCCAGCTCGGACGCCTGACGAGGTCGAAGCGCGCCCCCGACGTGTCTTGGAAAATCGCCATCTTTACCTCGCCTTGGCTGTCCAGCAACGACACGCACGAGGTCCGTCTGCACTTGCTTGCGGTACGTCTCGGTTCATTGTTAACTGGTATTGCTTAACATTATTTCAACGTAGGACCACTCCTACACAATGTTAATCATCCATGAGTTCGGTTTAACGGTCGAGCGATTTCGGCGGCAAGTGCAGTTTCCCAACAGATCATTTTGTAACGGTTGCGGCCCTGCAACAAAACGGGGTGTCCGCGACAGGACGTGCCGCGCTCCACTCCGGTATCATGCGAGGATGAAAGCAATCCCTACCCTACCGTTCGTTATTGGCGTCGCCGGCGGCAGCGGCAGCGGCAAGTCGACGGTGACCCAGCAGGTGCTGGCGTCGTTCGGCACCGAGATGGTCTCGGTCGTGATGCAGGACGATTACTACCGCGACCAGTCCGACCTGTCCCCGGAAGTCCGCCGCAAGCAGAATTACGACCACCCGCAGGCCTTCGACTGGCCGCTGCTGGTCCGGCACGTCCAGGCGCTGCGCAATGGCGAAGCGATCGACATGCCGGAGTACGACTTCACGATCGACAACCGCTCCACGAAAACCATTCCGGTCAAACCGGCCCCGGTCATCGTGATCGAGGGCCTGTTCGCGTTGTACGACGCGGACCTGCGCGACATGATGTCGCTGAAGATCTTCGTCGACACGGCCGCCGACGTCCGCTTCATCCGCCGCATGCAGCGCGATATCGCGGAACGCGGCCGCACGACGGAAAGCATCGTCAACCAGTACCTGGAAACGGTCCGCCCGATGCACAAGCAGTTCATCGAGCCGACCAAGCGCTACGCCGACGTCATCCTGCCCCACGGCGCGAACGACCCGGCGGTCGACGTCATCACCACCAAGGTGGCGAGCGTCATCGGCAAGTTGAAGCAGTCGTGATCGCTGGCGCGGCGGTGGCGGCCGGCTTCCTGAACGCGAGCAGGTTGCCGCCGAGGACCAGCGCGACGCCGCCGAAAGCCGGCAGCGTCCAGTGATATCCCTCCAGCACGGTCGACACGCTCAGCGCCACGACGGGAAACAGCACCGTCGAGTAGGCCGCGCGATCGGGACCGATGCGGCCGACCAGCACCAGGTACGCCGTGAACGCGATGACGGAACCGGGAACGGCGAGGTAGAACAGCGCGCCCAGGTAGCGCGGGCTCGTATCCAGCGTGAACGGCATGCCCAGCAGCCAGGCGCCGCAGCCCACGATGGTCGAGCCGATCAGCATGGCCCACGTGTTGGTCAGCAGCGGCGTCAGGCCGAGCGCCTGCATGCGGCTCGACAGCAGGTTCCCCGTCGAAAAGCACACGGTGCCCAACAGCGACAGGCCCAGGCCCAGCAGCATGCCGTGGTCGTTCCAGTGGCCCTGCATCTGCGGCAGGAACAGCAGCGCGATGCCGGACAGGCCGAGCAGGGATCCGACCAGCACCTGGCGCCGGATCGGACGCCCCATGAACAGGCGCAGGTTGACCGCGTTCCAGATCGGGGCCGTCGAAAAGACCACGGCCACGAGGCCGCTGGGGACCCACTGGCTGGCGTAATAAAAGCACAGGAAATTACAGCAGAACAGGGCAACGCCCTGGGCCAGCAGATAGCGCCACGCCTGGCGCGGCGGCCACGCGGGGCGGCGCGTGGCGAGCAGGAACAGGAACAGCACGGCGGCGGCGATCCAGAAACGGTAGGCGATCGACACCGGCGCCGGGACGACGCCGAGCTGGAACTTGATCGCGATCCAGGTGGTGCCCCAGATGACGACGGTGAGCAGGTAGAGAAAGATATTCATGCTGCCATGATGGATGCGGTCGGCGTCCCCGACTTGTCTGGTCTTGCGCTTTTCCGCGGCCCTGTCGGTACGGCCCGCGGAAGAATGCTAGACTTTTTCGCATGCACGCCCGCCCCGCCCCCATCTCGCACGCCGTCTTCGACACCATGTGCGGCACCGACGCCACGCTCGAACGTTTCGTGTGGCTGGGCGACGGCATGGCGGCGGCGATCTGGCAGCGCGACACCCACGAAGCGCTGACAGTCTACGACCGGCCCGGCCACCACACCCTCTCCTGCTACCTGGGCGGCGGCTACCGCACGGAACGCAGCGGCAGGCATCGGCAGTACGGGGCGCCGCAGCGCCTGTGCACGCTGCCGGACGACCACGAATCGGAATGGGTGGTGCGCGACCATCTGCGCCTGCTGCACGTCTACTTCATGCCCGAGCATTTCACGCGCCGGGCCGTGGTGGAGCTGGACCGCGATCCGCGCGAGATCACGCTGGCCGACCGCACCTATTTCGAAAACCCCGCCTTGCTGCGGCTGTGCCAGTCGCTGATCGCAACGCCGTGGGAAGGGGCCGACGACCTGCTGCGCGCCAACGAGATCACCCACGACACGCTGAGCGAACTGCTGCGCGCGCAGGGCGTGCCGCGACGCGACCTACGGCTCAAGGGCGGCCTCGCGCCGCTGCTGCGCCGCCGCCTGGCCGAGTACATCGATGCGAACCTGGCGCAGCCCATCACGCTCGGCACGCTGGCGCAGGTGGCCTGTCTGTCGGAGTTCCACCTCGCGCGCATGTTCCGCGTCTCGTTCGGCATGCCGCCGTCGGCCTGGATCGCCCAGCGCCGCCTCGAGCTGGCCCGCACCCTGCTGAAGACTACCTCCCTGCCCCTGCAGCAGATCGCGGATGCTTGCGGCTATGCGGACCTGTCGCACTTCGGCCATCGCTTCCGTGCCGCGATGGGCACGTCGCCGCGGCGCTATCGGCAGGCCTTGGCATCATGAAGGACAAGCGCCGCCTGCTTGTTGCCTGACCCCGGTCTTCGTTACACTGGCCGCTGTCTTGCCCACGGAGCTGTCTTGTCGCCTTTCCTGCTGTCCCGGTTCGTCTCCCTGCTGTGCCTGTGCCTGCAACTCGTTCCGGCACCGACGGCGGCGGCAATGGCCCCACTGCTTTCCGACTACACCCACACCGCCTGGGGGCCGCAGCAGGGCGCGCCCGCCGATATCGTCCAGTTCGCGCAAACCACCGACGGCTGGTTATGGCTGGCCTCGCAGAACGGCCTGTTCCGCTTCGACGGCATGCGTTTCGAGCGCATGGACAGCGTACAGGGCCAGCGCCTGCACTCGACCAATGTACTGGGCCTGCTGGCCACGCCCGACGGCAGCCTCTGGATCGGACATCGCTTCGGTGGCATCAGCCATGTCAGGGACGGGCGGCTGCGGCTGTACAAGCCTGGCGTCGACATGCCGGCCGGCTCGGTATTAGGCATCGTGCGCGGGCCAGACGGCGCCATCTGGGCCGCGACTCCTCACGGCCTCGGCCATCTCGCGCCCGGCGCCACGCGTTTCGAGACCATCGGCGCCGAGACCGGACTGCCGCAACGCCCGGTCTATCAGGTCAAGTTCACGCGCGACGGGCGTCATTGGGTCGCGACCCAGGCCGGACTGTTCTCCCGCGCTCCGGGCGAACGGCGTTACCGGCGCGCCTGGCCCTATCTGGAGCTGCTCGCCATGGACGAAGCCCCGGACGGCACCCTGTGGGCCTCGGACGGCGACGACAAGCATTACGTCGTACGCACGACGCCACCGCCAGGCATGCCGCGGCCCCGGGCCGTGCCGGGTGGCACCGGCATGCACTTCGACCGGGATGGGACCATGTGGATCCTCCGGCGCGATGCGCTGGAGCGGCGCGCCGCGCCCTACCTGGACCACGACGGCCGGGCCGCCCAGCAGCTCGGGCAGAACAGCGGGATCAGCGGCCCCCTGCCGCAAATGTGGTTCCAGGACAGGGAAGGCAACATCTGGATCGGTACGTCGGCCGGGGTCGACCGCCTGCGGCGCAACCGGGTGCACTCCCTGGACGCGGGCACCGCCCTGGACCATCCGGGTGTCGTCGCAGACGACGGGGGACGCGTGCTGGTCACCGACTTCAACGGGCCGGTACGCAGCGTCGACGCAGCAGGCATTCGATCCGTGGCCCCCATGAGGGTGGGTGCATGGCACCGTGCGTCCGACGGCGCGATCTGGCTGGGCGATCCGAACGCGCTTTGGCGGCGCGGACCGGACGGCAACTGGCGCCGGTTCGACTATCCGGCAGGGCTGGCCGGCAAGTTTCCGCAGGCGCTGCAGGGCGACGGCGACGGCCGCATGTGGATCTCGTTGCCGCCACGGAGCCTGTTCAGGATCGATGGCGACACGTGGCGCCCCAACGGCGGCCTCGCGGGTTTGCCGGTCGACCGCGTCATGGCGCTGGCGCGGGACGCCGCGGGACGGATGTGGATGGCGTATGTCGACAGCCGTATCGCGTGTGTCGACGGCGACCGCGTCCGGGTGTACGACGCGGCCGACGGCGTCCGGCTGGGTAACGTGCAGTCGCTGCTGGCGGACGGCGAGCGCATCTGGGCCGGCGGCGAGCGGGGGGTGATGTATTTCGAGCAAGGGCGCTGGCAGGCGTTGACGGCGCCGCTGCACGGCGTGTCCGGCATGGCGCGTACCGCCGATGGCGATCTGTGGCTGCATGGCATCGAAGGGATCACGCACATCCGCGCTGCCGATGTCCGGCGCCTGCTGCGCGAACCGGGCCGCCCTATCGCATTCGAACGCTTCGACGGCATCGACGGCCTGCGCGGCAGTGCGGAACAGCTGCTTCCCCTCCCCTCGCTGGTGCAGGGCACCGATGGCCGCCTGTGGTTCTCCACCGCCAGTACGGTGGCGAGCATGGATCCGCGCCGCATCCCGCGCAATCCTCTGCCGCCGCCCGTGCAAGTCCTTGAGGTACGTGCGGATGGGCGAGCCTACGAAGGTGCACGCATCGAACTGCCGACCGGCAGCAGCGAGCTGCAGATCACCTATACCGCGCTCTCGCTGTCGATGCCGGAACGGGTGCGATTCCGCTATCGCCTGCAGGGCGTCGACGGCGACTGGCACGACGCCGGCACGCGCCGCGACGCGTTTTATACCAACCTGAAGCCGGGTGAATATGCGTTCCAGGTGAAGGCGGCCAACGAGGACGGCGTGTGGAACGACACGGGCGCCACGATGACCATCGCGATTCCGCCCCGCTTCGTGCAGACCAACCTGTTTCTCGCGCTGCTCGCGACGCTGGCGGCACTCGCGCTGTACGGCCTGTACCGCCTGCGCATCCGCCAGCTGTCGCGGCGCATGAACGACCTGCTGCATGCCCGCCTTGCAGAACGGGCGCGCATCGCGCGCGGCCTGCACGATACGCTGCTGCAAAGCGTACAAAGCCTGATCATCTACTTCGACCAGCAGGCGCGCCGCCTGCCGCACGATGCCGAGGAACGGCGCAAGATCGAACAGACCCTCGAGCTGGCCGACAACCTGATGAGCGAAGGACGCGACTACATCCTCGATCTGCGCGCGGCCAGCCGACCCACCGAGCTGGGCGAGGCGTTACGCGACTACGCCGCCGTCCT
Source organism: Massilia kyonggiensis (assembly GCF_024756235.1). Taxonomy (GTDB): domain Bacteria; phylum Pseudomonadota; class Gammaproteobacteria; order Burkholderiales; family Burkholderiaceae_D; genus Telluria; species Telluria kyonggiensis. The sequence continues at coordinate 143,127 of NZ_JANUGY010000001.1, forward strand.
GCTGCACGACCGGCTGACCGTGGTGGTCAATGGCCGTCCGCGCGAACTGGTGCCCACGGTACGCGACGAGCTGCATGCCATCGCACGCGAAGCGCTGTTCAATTGTGCACGCCATGCGAATGCAACCCACGTCGAACTGGTGCTCGATTACGGAGACGACGCCGTCCGCATCCTGGTGCGCGACGACGGCTGCGGGCTCGCATGCGAGCGCAGCGGCCACTTCGGACTCGGGGGCATGCGGGAACGCGCGGCCGCGATCGGCGCAACCTGGGAACTGTCCTCGCACCCGCACACCGGCACATCCGTCCACGTCACGCTCGACGCGACGCGCGCCTATGCCGGCGCGGCCGGCGCCGGTCTGCTGGCACGCCTGCGCCGCCGGATCCGTCGCGCCACGACCTGACGCGCCGCCCTACCTCGATCGAGGTAGGAATTCCGCCCCCTTTCGAACGATGCTTTCGCGTGCGGCGACACCTATGCTGTCGGCTGTCGTGCAGCAATGCAGACAACTGATCATCCATACGAAAGCACGCCATGTCCAATACGACCGATACCGGAACGACCAACCTGGGCCGCCGCAACATGCTGGTCTCAGCCACCGGCGCGGCAGTCGCCGCGGTGACCGCAGTCGCCACCCCCAACGCATCCGCCGCGCGAGCGGCCTCCAACCAGAAAGGAAACAAGACCATGGCCACCCTGACTACCCGCGACGGCGTCGAACTGTACTACAAGGACTGGGGTCCCCGTAACGGGCAGCCCGTGGTGTTCTCCCATGGCTGGCCGCTGAATTCGGACAGCTGGGAATCGCAAATGCTGTTCCTGGCCGATCACGGCTACCGTTGCATCGCCCACGACCGCCGCGGCCACGGCCGTTCGAGCCAGCCGTGGGACGGCAACGACATGGATCACTATGCCGACGACCTGGCCCAGCTGATCGAAAAGCTCGACCTGAAGAACGCGGTGCTGATCGGCTTTTCGACCGGCGGCGGCGAAGTGGCCCGCTACGTCGGCCGCCACGGCACGTCGCGCGTGGCCAAGCTGGGCCTGATCTCGGCCGTGCCGCCGCAGATGATGAAGACGGCCGACTATCCGGAAGGCCTGCCGAAGGAAGTCTTCGACGGCATCCGCGCGGCATCGTTGAAGGACCGCTCACAGTTCTACCTGGATCTGGCATCCGGCCCGTTCTACGGCTTCAACCGTCCGGGCGCCAAGGTCTCGCAAGGCCTGGTGAACGCCTGGTGGATGCAGGGCATGATGGCCGGCCACAAGAACACCTACGACTGCATCAAGCAGTTTTCCGAGACCGATTTCCGCGGCGACCTCGCGAAGTTCGACAAGCCCACGCTGGTCGTGCACGGCGACGACGATCAGATCGTGCCGATCGACGCCTCGGCGCGCGCAGCCGCCCGCCTGGTCAAGGGATCGACGCTGAAAGTGTATGCGGGTGCACCACACGGCCTGACCGATACCCACAAGGACCAGCTCAACAGCGACCTGCTCGCCTTCCTCAAGGCGTGACCGTGGACCGCAATCTCACCACCGCGGCCGGGGCGCCGGTCGCGGACAACCAGAACGTGGAGACCGCCGGCGCGCGGGGGCCGATGCTGTTGCAGGACGTGTGGCATCTCGAAAAGCTGGCGCACTTCCACCGCGAAGTCATCCCGGAACGCCGCATGCACGCCAAGGGCTCCGGCGCGTACGGCCGTTTCGTCGTCACCGCCGACATCAGCCGCTACACCCGGGCCGCGCTGTTTGCCCGGGTCGGTAACGAATGCGAAGTGTTCGCGCGCTTCTCGACCGTCGCGGGCGAGCGTGGCGCCGCCGACGCCGAGCGGGACATCCGCGGCTTCGCGCTGAAGTTCTATACGAGCGAAGGGAACTGGGACATCGTCGGCAATAACACGCCGGTGTTCTTCCTGCGCGATCCGCTCAAGTTTCCCGACCTGAACCATGCAGTCAAGCGCGATCCGCAGACCAACCTGCGCAGCCCCGCCAACAACTGGGACTTCTGGACCCTGCTGCCGGAAGCGCTGCACCAGGTAACGATCGTGATGAGCGAACGCGGCATCCCCGCCAGCTACCGCCACATGCACGGCTTCGGCAGCCATACGTACAGCTTCATCAACGCGGCCAACGAGCGTGTCTGGGTCAAGTTCCATTTCGTCTGCGAGCAGGGTATCCGCAACCTGAGCGACGCCGAAGCCGCGGCGCGCATTGGCGCCGACCGCGACAGCGCCGGACGGGATCTGTTCGACAGCATCGCGCGTGGCGACCATCCGCGCTGGACCTTCAAGATCCAGGTGATGACGGAACAGCAGGCTGCCGACTGCCCGTTCAACCCGTTCGACCTGACCAAGGTATGGCCGCACGGCGACTACCCGCTGATCGAAGTCGGCACGCTGGAGCTGAACCGCAATCCCGCCAACTATTTCGCCGAGGTCGAACAGGCTGCATTCACCCCGGCGAACGTGGTGCCCGGCGTGTCGTTTTCGCCGGACCGCATGCTGCAATCGCGTCTGTTCGCTTACGGCGACGCGCAGCGCTACCGGCTCGGCGTCAACCACCATCACATTCCGGTCAATGCACCGCGCTGCCCGGTCCACAGCTTCCATCGCGACGGCGCCATGCGCACCGACGGCAACCATGGCAGTACGATCGGCTACGAGCCGAACTCGCTGGGAGAATGGCGCCAACAAGGCGCTTTCGCCGAACCGCCATTGCAGCTGGAGGGTGCGGCGACGCGCTGGGATCACCGGCAGGATGACGATTATTACAGTCAGCCGCGGGCCCTGTTCCGCCTGATGGATACGGTGCAGCGCCAGCACCTGTTCGAGAACACTGCCCGTGCTCTCCAGGGTGTGCCCGAGTCGATCCAGCAGCGCCACATCCGCAATTGCAGCAAGGCCGACGAGGCGTATGGCCTTGGCGTGGCGAGCGCTCTGGAGGCGTACCGCAGGAAAGGCTAGAGCGCGAGCATCCCGCGCTTGAGCGCGATCGTCACCGCATGGGTACGATCGCGCGCGCCGAGCTTGCTCAGGATGTTGCGCATGTGGGACTTTACGGTCTCTTCCGTGATGTCGAGCTCCGCGGCGACGCGCTTGTTGGCGTTGCCCAGTGCGACACTGCGCAGCACGGCGACTTCCCGTTCGCTGAGCAGGGTCGCATCGATGTTGTTGGCCAGCTCCTGGGCGACCTCGGGGGCAATTCGGCGCCGTCCCGCGTGCACGTCGCGGATCGTGTCGATCAGGTCCTTGCGCACGCTGTTCTTCAGCAAAAAACCGGCAGCGCCCGCGTCGATCGCACGCCGGATCTGGACGTCCCCGCCGAACGTGGTGAGCATGACGACGCGGGCATCCGGCGCAATGGCGCGGATCTCACGCAATGCCTGGACGCCGTCCATGCCAGGCATCGCCACGTCCATGACCGTCACATCGGGACGGTGGACGGTGAACAGGCGGACCGCTTCCGCGCCGTCGGCGGCCTCGCCGACCACCTGCATGTCGAGCTGGTCCGCGATGGTATCGAGCAGGCCCGCACGCAGCAGCGGATGGTCGTCGACGACCAGTACGCCGATCCGCCCGATCACGCCATGCAGGTCGATACCGCTCAACGACAACTCCCGGAATGGTATGTGTTGCGCACAGGCGCCTCCGGAAAAATGCCAAAATTATAACCATCTCGGCACTGTCGTGCAATACAGGCCCGGCCCTTTCGTTATAGCGACACGCCGATCGTCAGCGTGACCACATACCCATTGACCGGATCCCCGCTGACGGACGCCATCTGCAGCGACGTGCCGTCGCTGAACACGTTGTCCGTCGCATAGCTCATCGAGGCCAGGTTGCGCGAGCTGGTGCTGTACGCCGTCGTCGCATAGACCTCGTTCAGGGTCGCCATCGGGAACGTGAACTGCGAGGTCTTGACGCGGTTGGCGGCGCTCGTCGCCTTCGCGAGGCTCGGGTAGACCTCGAAGTGGATGTGCGGCATGCGGCCCGAATAGCAGCCCGGGAAGATCGTCGTGAACGTCACGGTGCCCGTGCTGTCCGCCTCCTGCACGCCGCGCAGGTAGTTCTCGCTCGTCAGGCCGCTCGCGTACATCGAGTAATTGCCGTCGCGGTCGCAATGCCACAGATAGACCGCGGCGCCGGCCGCGCTGGCGCAGCTCGCGCCCACGTTCACGATCTGCAGTTTCAGGGTCGTCGTGATACCGGCCGCCGTCTTGCTGCCGGGCGCGACGCTCGTGCGGATGTCGCTGCGCACGATGCCGGACAGCGCCAGCGCGTTCGCGATGCCGTTGCCGTTGCTGTTCGTGCCGTCGCCCGGGTACGGGCCGCCCGTCTCCTCGGGGATGACGGAGCAGGTGCCGGTCGTGGTGGTGGTCGTCGTGCCGGTGCTCCCCGTGGCCGTCGTCGTCGTTGACGCGACCGTGTCGCCGGACGCACCGCCGCCGCCGCAACCCGCGAGCGGCACGGCGGCCGCGGATGCGAACAGCCAGCGCAGCGACTGGCGCCGGCTGGTCTGGGTGGCGAGCATGCGCTCGAGGTCTTCGGCAAGGCTGTGGTGTGAGTGATCCATGTCTCCCCCTGGGTTACGGAAGGCGCATTGTCGGTTGGGAGAACGTTAAGCGCGGTCAACGGCCGTAAAGCTGTGTAAAGACGCTGCATTTCGCGCCGTCCAGCCGCATTTCGCGCCGCGATCGCGACATGTCGTCGCACGGGCGCACGGGCATGCGGGGGCGCTGGCACAGTGGCGTCAACTTAACGCATTTCACGGAGCCGACCATGCTGATCCAGATCCTGACCCACACCCCGCTCTACGTCTGGGCGATCCTCGCCTTCCTCGTCTACCGCGGCATGGCCGCGATGCGCGACCGCGACGTGGAAGTCCGCAAGCTCGTGATGATCCCGGCCGTGATGCTGGTGCTGTCGCTGCAGGACATGAGCGCGAAATTCGGTCTCGGCGGCTGGGCGTTCGCCGCGTGGGCCGCGGCTGCCGCCGGCATGGCGCTGGCGGCGGGACTGGCCGGTTCGGACCGCATCGCGGCGGGCACGGTGCCGGGCCAGGTGCGCGTGCGCGGCAGCCGCCTGCCGCTCGTCATGATGATGGCCGTGTTCTTCACGAAGTACGTGGCCTCGGTGACGGTCGCCGTCGCGCCGCAACTGCGCCAGGACACGCTGTTCGCCTGTATCGTGTGCGGCCTGTTCGGCATCTTCAACGGCTGGTTCATCGGCCGGCTGGTGGCCGACCTGGCATCCATCCGCATGCTGCCGGCCAGCACGGCGGCGGCGTAAGGGTCAGTACCCGATCCCGCGAGCCATCAAGGCCGCGAAGATCGGGATCAGCGCGAACACGTGGATCTCCAGCAGCATCGTCCGGCGCAGCGCACTCACCTCGTCCAGCGCCGGCACGAACGCCGCATCCGCCTTCGCCCGCTTTTGCCACGCGAGGATGCGCAGCGTGGGCTTGATCGAGATGATGCCCACGGCGGCAAAGGCGGCGACCTTGGCCCAGAACATCGGGTTATGCATGTAGAACGCCGCACCCTTCGCCCCGTACGCCACGCGCAGGAAGCCGACGATCAGGATCGCCAGCGCCATGATGCCGTACGCAGCGTCGAAGCGCCCCAGCAGGCGCACGGTCTGCGGCGACATCGCGGCGGGACGCATGAGCGCCAGTTCGGCGGCCAGTGCGGAGGCGATGCCGAATACGATCAGATGATGGACGATGGCGAGTACGAGATCGGTCATGATGCAGCAACTGAAAGTGATGGGATAGCGCCACTGTAGCAGAACCGGGGTCAGACCCCGATTTTGGGCAATTTCCTTTTTTTGGGGTCTGACCCCGGTTCAGCGCAACATCGACTCCCACACCTTCTGCAGGCGCTTGCTGGACACCGGCATCGGCGTACGCAGCTCCTGCGCGAACAGCGACACGCGCAGTTCTTCCAGCATCCAGCGGAACTCGATCATGCGCGGGTCGAGGTTCTTCAGCGGCTGGTTTTTCACCGTGCGCTGGAACTGCGTCGCCGCCGTCTGCCACTCCGCCATCAGCTGCGCGTCGCGCGCCGGATTGCCGCGCAGTTTTTCCAGGCGCACGTTCATCGCTTTCAGATAACGCGGGAAGTGCGCCAGCTGGCTGTACTCCGTCTCGGCGATGAAGCGCTTGTGCACGAGGCCCTGCAACTGCGCCTGCATGTCGCCCGCGACGGCCGGCGGCAGGCCTTGCAGGCGCTTCGGCAGGCCGTGGAACTCGGCGAGGATCTGGCCGGCGAGGCGCGCGGTCTCGTTGATCAGCAAGCCGATGCGGCCCTTGCCCTCGTCCTTGCGCTTGTTGAACGACGCCGCGTCGTGCGGCAGCGGATCCTGCAGGCAGGCGATCTCGATGGCCTTGTTGACGATCTGTTCGCGCAGTTCTTCCGGCGTACCCACCGACATGAACTGCATGCCCATCTGCTGCAGGCCCGGCACGTTCTTTTCCGCGAATTTCAACTGGTCCTTGAACTGCAGCGCGAACAGGCGGCGCAGGCCGATGCGGTGCGTGCGCGCCGCCACGTTCGGGTCGTCGAACACTTCCAGGTCACAGTGCGTGCCCTTGTCGACGAGCGCGGGGAAGCCGATCAGCGTGATCTTCCCTTGCGTGATCTCCAGCAGTTCCGGCAGTTCGCCGAACGTCCAGCCGGTGATGTTCGTGTGGGCGGTCGGCGCGGCCGGTGCCGCGGGCGCCGGCTTGCCTTTGACAGGCGCCGGTGCGGCCTGCGCGGCCAACGGTTTCGCAGCCGCCTGGCTTGCCGCTGGCGTCGTCTCCGCCATCCGCTGGAAACTCTGGCGCGCCTGGCCGCCCAACTCCGCCTGCAACGTGGCGAGATTGCGGCCCATGTCGAGCTGGCGGCCGTGTTCGTCGACCACCTTGAAGTTCATGAAGAGGTGGGCCGGCAAGGTCTCCAGCTTGAAGTCCGTCGTCATCACGCGCACGCCCGTCTGCGCGTGGATGTCGGCGATGAGCGCGTCGATCAAATCGCCGCGGCCGAAGCGCACGGGGTCTTCGTTACGCTCGAAGAAGCGCGCGGCATACTCCGGCAGCGGCACGCAGTGGCGGCGCAGCTTCTGCGGCAGGGACTTCAGCAGCAGCTGCACTTTTTCCTTCAGCATGCCCGGCACGAGCCAGTCCGCGCGCTCGCGCGGGATCTGGTTCAGCGCGAACAGCGGCACGGTGAGCGTGACGCCGTCGCGCGGGCTGCCCGGTTCGAAGTGGTACGACAGGCCCATCTCGATGCCGGTGACGTTCATCGTCTTCGGGAACAGCTCCGTCGTGACGCCCGCCGCTTCGTGGCGCATCAGTTCTTCGCGGTTCAGGTACAGCAGCTTCGGGTTGTCGCGCGACGCGTCCTTGTACCACTTCTCGAAACCGGCGCCGTTCACGACGTCCGACGGGATCTCGTTGTCGTAGAACGCATGGATCAGCTGGTCGTCCACGAGCACGTCCAGGCGGCGCGACTTGTGCTCGAGGTTCTCGATTTCCTTGATCAGCTTGTGGTTGTGGGCGAAGAACGGAGACCGGGTCTCGTAATCGCCCGCCACCAGCGCGTCGCGGATGAAGATCTCGCGCGCCTCGGCCGGATTGTGCTGCGCGTAGTTGATGCGGCGCTGGCTGTAGACGACGATGCCGTACAGCGTCGCGCGCTCGCTCGCGGTGACCTGCGCCGTGCGTTTTTCCCAGCGCGGCTCGCCCCACGATTTTTTCAGCAGGTGGCCGCCGATCTTCTCCACCCACTCGGGCTGGATCTGGGCGATGCAGCGCGCGTACAGGCGCGTCGTCTCGACCAGTTCCGCCGCCATGATCCACTTGCCCGCCTTCTTGCCGAGCGTGGAACCGGGCCAGATGTGGAACTTGATGCCGCGCGCGCCGAGGTAGGCGCCCGAATCGTCTTCCATCTTGTAGCCGATGTTGCCGAGCAAACCGGTCAGCAGCGCCATGTGCAGCTGCTCGTACGTGGCCGGGGCGTCGTTCAGGCGCCAGCCCTGCTCCTTGACGATCGTGAGCAGTTGCGAGTGCACGTCGCGCCACTCGCGCAGGCGCACCTGCGACAGGAAGTTTTCGCGGCAGTTGTCCTGCAGCTGGCGGTTCGTCTTCTTGTGCTCGATGGCCTGCTCGAACCAGCGCCAGATCTTCAGGAAGCTTAAAAACTCGCTCTTCTCGTCCGCGAACTTCTTGTGCTTCTCGTCGGCCTGCTGCTGGTATTCCATCGGGCGGTCGCGCGGGTCCTGCACGGACAGCGCGGAGGCGATGATCAGCATCTCGGTCAGGCACACGTTGTCGACGGCGGCCAGGATCATGCGGCCCACACGCGGGTCGAGCGGCAGCTTGGCCAGCTTGCGGCCCATCGCGGTGAGTTCGTTGGCGTCGTCGACGGCGCCCAGTTCCTGCAGCAGCTGGTAACCGTCGGCGATGGCGCGGCCCTGCGGCGGTTCGACGAACGGGAACGTCTCCACGTCCGTCAGGTGCAAGGACTTCATGCGCAGGATGACGGCGGCCAGCGACGAGCGCAGGATTTCCGGGTCCGTGAATTTCGGCCGCTGCAGGAAATCGTCTTCCTCATATAAACGGATGCAGACGCCGTCCGCGACGCGGCCGCAGCGGCCCGCGCGCTGGTTCGCGGCGGCCTGCGAGATCGCTTCGATCTGCAGCTGCTCGACCTTGTTGCGGTAGCTGTAGCGTTTTACGCGCGCGAGACCCGCATCGACGACGTAGCGGATGCCGGGCACCGTCAGTGACGTCTCGGCCACGTTCGTCGCGAGGACGATGCGGCGCGCGTTCGTCGTGCGGAACACGCGGTCCTGCTCCTCGACCGAGAGGCGCGCGAACAGCGGCAGGATTTCCACGTGCGGCGGATGGTGCTTTCGCAGCGCCTCGGCGCAGTCGCGGATCTCGCGCTCGCCGGGCAGGAACACGAGCACGTCGCCCTGGCCCAGGCGGCAGAGTTCATCGACGCCGTCGACGACGGCATCCATCAGGTCGCGCTTGTCGCGCGCGGCCTGCGCCTTCGAGACCGATTTGCCGTCGGCGGCGGGCGCGAATTCCTGGTCGCGTTCGACGGGGCGGTAACGCACCTCGACCTTGTACAGGCGGCCCGACACTTCGATCACGGGCGCAGGCTTGTCAAGCGTGCCGAAATGGCGCGCGAAACGGTCGGCGTCGATCGTCGCGGACGTGATGATCACCTTCAGGTCCGGCCGGCGCGGCAGGATCTCTTTCAGGTAGCCGAGCAGGAAGTCGATGTTCAGGCTGCGCTCGTGCGCCTCGTCGATGATGATGGTGTCGTAGGCCTTGAGCAGCGGGTCGGTCTGCGTTTCGGCCAGCAGAATACCGTCCGTCATCAGCTTGACCCAGGCGCCCGGCGACAGCGTGTCGTTGAAGCGGACCTTGTAGCCCACGTGCTCGCCCAGCGGCGAACCCAGTTCGTGCGCGATGCGCTTGGCCGTCGACGACGCCGCGATACGGCGCGGCTGCGTGTGGCCGATCATGCCCTTCTCGCCGCGGCCCAGTTCCAGGCAGATCTTCGGCAGCTGCGTCGTCTTGCCCGAGCCGGTTTCGCCGGACACGATCACGACCTGGTTCTCCAGCAGCGCCTTCGCGATTTCGGCGCGGCGGCCCGAGACGGGCAGGTCTTCCGGGAAGGTGATCGGCGGGAGCGGATTGCGCACCGCGTCCTTGCGTGCCTCGTTGCGCGCGGGGCGCTCCTCGCGTGGACGCTGGCCTTCGCGCGGCTTGGCCGGGCGCTCCTGCGCAGGCGCCTCGTTGCGCGGCGCACGCACCTGCGCCTGCGCGAGCGCGTTCGCGAGCGCGCCCTCGCGCGCAGGCGGGCGCGGACCGCGACGGGCGTCGCCGCGCGGCGGTTGCGAAGAACGGTCGGGGGAGGCGGCGCGCGCCGGCTTCGGCGCAGGCTTGTTACTCTGTTCAGACATTGATTTTTACGAGGATTTGGTGCGCAAGTCGCGCAGCGAATTATAATGCGGCAAATGGAAAACCCTACCCAATTCGTCCAGTGGCTGCGCTCCGTCGCGCCGTATATTCACGCATTCGGCGGCAAGACCTTCGTCGTCGCTTTCCCCGGTGAACTGGTGTCCGCCGGCGCCCTGCCCGTGCTGGCGCAGGACCTGTCGCTGCTGGTCGGACTCGGCATCCGCGTCGTGCTGGTGCACGGGTCGCGGCCGCAGGTGGCCGAACAGCTGGCATTGCGTAACGTCGCGGGCCGCTTCCACAACGGCGTGCGCGTCACCGACAGCGCCGCGATGGAATGCGCCAAGGAAGCCGCCGGCGAACTGCGCCTGGACATCGAGGCCGCGTTCAGCCAGGGCTTGCCCAACACGCCGATGTCGAATGCGCACATCAGCATCGTCTCCGGCAACTTCGTCACCGCGCGCCCGCTGGGCGTGATCGACGGCGTCGACCACGAACTGACGGGCGTCACGCGCAAGGTCGCCGCCGCCAAGATCCAGCCCATCCTGGAGACCGAGGACAACATCGTCCTGCTGTCGCCGCTGGGCTTCTCGCCGACGGGCGAGGTGTTCAACCTGACGATGGAAGACGTGGCGGTATCCGCCGCGATCGCCCTGCATGCCGAAAAGCTCATCTTCATCACGGAAACGCCGCTGATGAAGGATGCCGGCGGCGGGGACATCCGCGAACTGTCGTCGCACCAGGCCGAAGCCGTACTGCAGGCGGGCTTCCTGCCGAACGACGCGTCGTTCTACCTGCAGCACGCGATCAAGGCCTGCAACAGCGGCGTCGACCGCGCCCACATCGTCCCGTTCTCGACGGACGGCTCCGCGCTGCTGGAACTGTTCACCCACGACGGCGTGGGCACGATGATCACCCACGACAACCTGGAGAGCCTCCGCCAGGCCTCAATTGAGGACGTCGGCGGAATTATCAAGCTCATCGAACCGCTGGAAGCGGACGGCACGCTGGTGAAGCGTCCGCGCGAACTGATCGAACGCGAAATCGAACAGTTTTCCGTGATCGAGCACGACGGCGTCATCTTCGGCTGCGCCGCGCTGTACCCGTTCCCGGAATCGAAGATGGCGGAGATGGCCTGCCTGACGGTGAGCCCGGACGCGCAGACGCAGGGCGACGGCGAGCGCATTTTAAAACACATGGAAAACCGCGCACGCGCAGCCGGGATGTCCAAGCTGTTCGTGCTGACCACGCGCACGTCGCACTGGTTCAAGAAGCGCGGCTTCGTGCCGGCGACGGTCGATGACCTGCCCAAGGACCGCGCGCACATGTACAACTGGCAACGCAGGTCGCAGATCCTGATCAAGCAGCTCTGACGGCCGCGACGCGCCGCTTTATAATCACGTTTTCCGATACCGAACCAGGAGCAAGAACATGGCCCACACCGTCCACTGCATCAAACTGAACAAGGAAGCCGAAGGCCTGGCCTTCCCGCCGTACCCGGGCGAACTGGGCAAGCGCATCTATGAAAACGTGTCGAAGGAAGCGTGGGATGGCTGGCTCAAGCACCAGACGATGCTGATCAACGAGAACCGCCTGAACATGGCCGACGCGCGTGCCCGCAAATACCTGGCCACGCAAATGGAACGCCATTTCTTCGGCGAAGGCGCCGACGAGGCTGCCGGCTACGTACCGCCGAGCGCCTGATCCATCAAAGGGCAGCGTGGCTGCCCTTTTTTATTACATCTGCCGGCACTGGCGCAGTTCGCACCGCGCCATGAACACTTTCCCACTGTCGCAACGCATGCGATAGACCTCGACCGGTCCCGGCTCCGTGATCAGCCCGGCCCCCTGCCCGCCCGTACACCCCTGCTGCTTCGCCATCTTCTCGACGGTCGCCGACGACACGCCCGTGCGGAACGGAATCGTCTCGACGGCCGGCGCAGCATCGGCCGCAGCCACAGGCGCGGCGGGTGCGGCCGGCATCTGCCTGTGAAACATGGAGCAGCCGCCCAGCATCGCGACGGCCGCGCACACGAGCGCCAGGCGTTTCATGATCAGAACGTCAGCTTCTTGACGCCTTCGCCCGTGCCCAGCAGGCAGACGTCGGCGCCGCGGCGGGCGAACAGGCCGACGGCGATCACGCCGACGATCTGGTTGATTTCCGATTCCAGCGCCACCGCATCCGTGATCGACAGACCGGCCACGTCCAGGATGTAGCCGCCGTTGTCGGTGACGAACGCGTCCGTGCTGCCCGGCTTCGTGCGCAGGCGCGGCTGGCCACCCAGCGCGGTCAGCTTGCGGCTGACGGCATTCGCGGCCATCGGCACGACTTCGACCGGCAGCGGGAATTTACCCAGCGTCTCGACCAGCTTGGAGCCGTCGGCGATGCACACGAATTTACCGGACACGGACGCGACGATCTTTTCGCGCGTCAGCGCCGCGCCGCCACCCTTGATCATGGCGCCGGTGGCATTGATCTCGTCGGCGCCGTCGACGTAGACGGAGATCGATTCGACGTCGTTCAGGTCGAACACCTCGATGCCGTGGCCGCGCAGGCGCGTTGCCGTCGCTTCCGAAGACGCCACGGCGCCCTTGATGCGCGACTTGATCTTGCCGAGTTCGTCGATGAAGAAGTTGGCGGTGGAGCCGGTGCCGACGCCGATGATTTCGCCGTCGACCACGTATTCGATGGCGGCGCGCGCCACTGCCTGCTTGAGTTCGTCCTGAGTCATGATGTTGGAAGGAGGTGAAGAAGAATCCGACATTTTAGCGGATTCGCATGTCGCACCGAAAATCGTGCCGGTTCAGCATATAATCTTGCAATCAAAGAAACACGAGCCGACGACCCATGCTCCGGACCTTGCACACCCTGCTGCTCGCCTTCGCCCTCGCGCACACCGCGACGGCCGCCGACTTCACGCCGTCCGCCCCGCCCGGCCCGTACCGCGTCGGCCTCCACGTCCGCCAGCAATACGACCGGGCGCGCGTCTACCAGCATCCGCGCAATCCCGTCACGGCGCAGGCGACGAGCGGCGACCGTGCGCGTCCGCTGCAGACGCTGATCTGGTATCCGGCCATCGGCACGGGCGGCGCGCTGACCTACCGCGACTACGTGGCGACCGTGGCGACGGAAGAGGAATTCAGCCGCATGCCGGACCAGGTGCGCCGCGCCACCGACGCGCTCGTCGAGACGCGCGCCCCGCAGGTCCAGCGCGACCTGGCCAGCCCCATGCGCGCCCTGCGGGACGCGCCCGAGCGTCCGGGTAAATTCCCCGTCGTGATCTATGCGCCGAGCCACAGCGCCTACGCCATCGAGAACGTGGACCTGTGCGAATACCTCGCGAGCCACGGCTACATCGTGATCGCGACGCCGTCGCTGGGCCCGCGCTCGCATGCGATGACGGCCGACCTGGAAGGCGCCGAGGCGCAGGCCGGCGACATCGGCTTCCTCGTCGGCTACGCGCAGACGCTGCCGCAGGCCGACGCGAACCGCATCGCCGTCGTCGGCCACAGCTGGGGCAGCCTCGCGAGCGTGCTGGCCGCGACACGCGACGACCGCATCCGCGCCCTCGTCACCCTGGAGGGCTCGCTGCGCGCCGCCTACGACTACATCAACGGCGGCCCGCGCGCCGCGAAGTACGTCACGCCGGAGCGCCTGGGCATCCCGCTGCTGTTCATGACGCGCCTGCAGGACGAAGGCGCCATCGGCTCCGAACTGCTGGCGCGCATGCGCTACGCCGACGTCTACCTCGCCACGCTGGACGCCGCGAGCCACATGGATTTCTCGTCGTGGTCGCTGCGCATGGCGCCGGACGCCGCCTTCGGCAAGCGCACGCGCGCGCAATCGGCCCAGGCCTATGGCGCGATGGCGCGCATGGTGGAGCGCTTCCTCGACGCCCGCCTGCGCAACGACGCCCCCGCGCGCCGCCAGCTGGACGACGCCCTCGCCGCGAACCGTCCGCCGGCCGGCTTCGTCTCGTTCGCGCTGCGCGGCGCCGCGGGCGCGCCGCCGACGCTGGACACGTTCCTCGAGCAACTGGGCCAGCAAGGCTTCGAGCACATCGCCGCCATCTACGACCGCCTGCACGCGCAGAATCCCGACCTCGCCCTCGACCCGTTGCAAGCCCACGACTGGGGCATGAAGCTGCTGCGCGAACGCCGCCCGGCCGACGCCATGCAGGTGTTCCGGCTGGGTGTGAAGCTGTATCCGGAACGCTTCGACTTCCTCTACGACGGCCTCGGCCGGGCGTATGAGGCGGCCGGCGAGCGCGACGCCGCCATCGCGAATTACCGGCAGGCGCTGGCGCTGGAGCCCGGACAGGCGCACGCGCGCGAGCGGCTGGGGGCGCTGGGCGTCGCGGTGGCGCAATGAAATATGCTGTCGCCGCCGCGCTGCTGTTTCCTCTGACGGCAGGCGCCAACGACGCCATTGCCACCGTCGCTGCCGGCGGCATCGTGTTGCGCAAGACCGATGCCATCGCCATGAAAAAGGAAGTCCTCACCGTCGGTTACCGGCGCATCACCGTGGACTACGAATTCGTGAACGAATCGGACACCGACGTGGAGGAGACCGTCGTCTTTCCGATGCCGGCCTATCCGGCTTCCGTCCAGGTCAGCGATACCTATTATGGCCAGCCCGGCGGCTTTTCCGTCACCGTGGACGGCAAGCCGGTGCAGACGCGTACCGTGCTGGCCGCGTTGCACGACGGGGTCGATGTGACCGCGCAACTCCGCAAGGCAGGCCTGAGCGACGCGCAGATCGCGTACGGCGCCCTCTTCAGCGACCGGATCAAGGTACCGCCGCTCACCGCCCAGCAACGCCAGCAACTGGCCAGATTGGGCCTGTTCGGCGACGAGCGCACGGGCGAACCGGACCCGTTGTGGGACGTGCAGTTCAACTACGTCTGGCAGCAACGCTTTCCGGCCAACAAGGTCGTGCGCGTGCACCACGCGTACCGGCCCCTCATCGGCACCGGACCCGGCGAATGGGTGCTGGATGCCGACGAAGCGAAACGCTACTGCGCCGATGCCGCTTTTCTCAAGAGCTGGAACAGGCTGGCGGCACGCCATGGCAATGACGCAGGCAGGTACCTGCCCGCCGCGAAGGTGGCCTACATCCTCAAGACGGGCAATACCTGGAAACGCGGCATCGAGGACTTCACGCTCAACCTCGTCAAGAACGATCCGGCGGAACTCGTCAGCCTGTGCTTCCCCGGCACGTTCAAGAAGGTCGACGCGACAACCTACCAGGTCAGGCTGCGGAACTTCCAGCCGACCAGCGATCTCGACGTCTATTTCGGCAATCTCGAGGATGCCGGCGCGAGCGAGGCCGACATGCCCCGGCTGAACAAATAAATCGGAGGTTCACCATGAAGCGAGTCACCGGCATCGGCGGTATCTTCTTCCAGGCAAAAGACCCGGCCGCGCTGGGCGCGTGGTACAAGCGCCACCTGGGCATCGATGTCCAGCCGTGGGGCGGCGCCGCGTTCGACTGGACCGATCCCTCCGGCACGACCGCCTGGTCCGTGTTCCCCGCCGACGGCGACCAGTTCGCACCGGGCGGGGCACCCTTCATGATCAACTACCGCGTCGACAATCTCGCCGCCCTGCTGCAGGCCTTGCGCGACGAAGGCTGCAACGTGCTCGACAGGACGGACGACGGCGAATACGGCAAATTCGGCTGGGTCATCGATCCGGAAGGCAACAAGGTCGAGCTGTGGGAACCGCCGGCCAGGTGAACTTATTTCACTCGCTGGACCTTGTTGTCGATGCCGGACAGGTCTTGCTCGGGTTCTCCGCTCGACCTCCATTGCACCTTCTGCTGGGTGCCCCCGACAACGAGCTTTCCTTTAGGAGCGACCTCGACATTGACTGTATTGTTTGCGCCGCCGATTTCTGCGCTGGCGCAGGTCCCTGTCGTGGTCACGACATGATCCGAGCCTTCCACGACAAGGTGCCGGCCATTGCACGGGAAGTCCCGCTTGTGGCCATTTCCCGATACGAGAATTTGCTTTGCGTCGGCAACCACGGGGCCGACGCCTTCGGCCGCATGGGCCAATCCCGATACGGCGACCACGCCGGCAAGCCCACAATGCATCAATAATTTCACACGTTTCTCCAATCGTTGAGTATGACGGTCGAAATCTAACGTAAATATATTTCTGTGGGCGCACAGATCCTGAAACGAGAACAACTGGAGCATTCCATGCCGCTTTCCCCTTACCTCGACGCCGTCCCGCAGCTTGCCGAGCGCGTCTACATCCATGCCTCGGCGCAGGTCATCGGCAGCGTCCGCCTCGGCGCGGACAGCTCGATCTGGTGCAACGCCGTCCTGCGCGGCGACGTCAACGACATCGTCATCGGCCGCTGCACCAACATCCAGGACCTGACGATGGGCCACGTCTCGCACAAGACGCCCGCGAAGCCGAACGGCTCGCCGCTCGTCATCGGCGACTACGTCACCGTCGGCCACGGCGTCATCCTGCACGGCAGCCGGATCGGGAACGACTGCCTCATCGGCATGGGCACCATCGTGATGGACGACGTGGTCGTCGAAGACCGCGTCATGGTCGGCGCCGGCAGCCTCGTCCCGCCGGGCAAGACGCTGGAAAGCGGCTTCCTGTATGTGGGCAGGCCCGTCGTCAAGGTGCGGGCGCTCACCGAGGCCGAGATCGCGTACCTGCGCTACTCGGCCGAGCATTATGTGCGCGTCAAGGACAATTACCTGAACGGCTAGCCTGGGTAATTCCGACAGTCAACCGTGGGCGCGCTGCAATTCGGCCTGGCCCGGTCGTCGCTGCGATGCTCCCCGGCGCCAGCCGCCCGGAACACCTGCGGCACAATGCGACGCTGATGCACGTCGAGATTCCGGCCGCCATCCGGGAGGAACTGCGGGCCGGGGGCCTCGTGCCGCCGGAGGCGCCGCTGCCCTCGGAATCTGCAAAATCGATAAAAGATCGATTCAATATTTAATACGGATGACCATCCGGTCGCACTGTTATCAGGAGATCCATTGACTGTCTTATAAATGCTGAGTCTGCACACCAATTTCGTATCGCTGTCGGCGCTGAAAGCCCTGGGTCGTACCCAGGCGTGGCTGTCGACGTCGATGACGCGCCTGTCGACCGGCTACCGCATCAACTCGGCGACGGACGACGCCGCCGGCCTGCAGATCGCCACCCGCCTGAAAGCCCAGAGCAGCGGCATGACCGTGGCCATGCGCAATACGCAGAACTCGATCTCGTTGCTGCAGACTGCGGACGGCGCACTTAACGAAGTCAACGACATCCTCATCCGCATGAAGGACCTCGCGACCCAGTCCGCCGACAATTCGTCGTCCAGCGCCGACAGGGACGCGCTGCAGGCGGAATACGACTCGCTGACGGACGAACTGTCGAACATCTTCAGCAACACCATGTTCGGCGGCGCCACGCTGCTGAACACGTCCACGACGACGGGCGGAAAACTCGGAGACCCGGCGGGCCTCACGTTCCAGATCGGCGCGGACAGCGCGGAAATCATGCAGGCCGACTTCTCGGCCCAGTTGCGCGACGTCGACACCTGGCTGCAGGCTGCGACATCCAGTACCGTCGTCGCCGTCAGCGGCGGGAATACCACGGTCACGGCTACCCCGCGCTTCGCGGGCGACAACTCTCCGCTCGACACCACACCAGGCCACACCCTTGCCGACATCGTCATCCCCACGACGACCAGCGTCCCCGACGGCTTCGGCGGCACGATCACGGTACACAGCACGACGACGTACTTCGCCAGCCCGGCCTGGGCCATCATGAGCCTCGATGAAGCCATCGGCGCCGTCTCGGCGCTGCGTTCCGGACTGGGCGCGGTAGCGAACCGCCTGGACCACGTCCACAATAACCTGACGAACGTGTCGGCCAATACGCAGGCCGCCACCGGCCGCATCATGGACGTCGACGTCGCGGCGGAGTCGTCGGCCATGACGACGAACCAGATGCTGATGCAGTCCGGCACCGCGATGCTGAAGCAGACCAACAACCTGTCGTCGATGGTCGTGGGGCTCCTGCAGCAGGCGTAATCAATCCGGCGGCAAACACCCGTACATCCGCGCCCCTTCCCGGTCGCCATTCCAGATCTGGTGCACGACGGCCGTGCCGTCACGCTGGCGCGCGAGGCAGAACCTGGCCTCGTAGCTGGACGCGGCGCGGCCCTTGCCCGGCCGCGCCTCGATGCGCAGGCTGTAGATCCGTCCCGGCGCCAGGGGCGCGGGCGTCGTGCGCGGCAGCGACGCCACCCTGCCACCATACGGCACGCACATGCCGAACGTGAGGGGGAACGTGCGCTCCTTCGGCATCGTCATTTTCCATACGGGGCGGGCGCCCTCCCACACGACGATAGCCTGGAACTCCGGCGTGCCGAGGCGTTCCTCGCGCGGCGTGATGGTGAAGCACGGGCCGCCGCGCGGGCCTTCGCGCACCTCGGCCTCGCCGACGCGGGCGTACGCCGGCGCGGCCAGCAGGCAGGCACACAGCAGCAGGGGAATGCGACAGGCAACGGACATGACCGCCTCGCGAAATGAACGCAAGGCGAAAGCCTACGACGGCACTGCCGTTAAATTTTGAGGCTACGCAAGCTCAGGCGGAGATAGACGTTACCATGCGCGCAAAACGGCGCGCGCCGCCGCGCGGCAGGTTGTCCGGGTCGCGCGGATCGGCAAGGAACCGGACCAGCACCTGCTCGTACAACTCGAGCTGGTGTGCATGACGGCGCTGGCGCATGATGCGCGGGTTGCGCATGAATTTCAGCGCAAAATAATCCGCGAGCAGGTCGCCCTGGGCTTCCATGTTGTAGTCGGAAAGCAGGGCATCGGGACGCAGTTCGTAGCGGTACGACAGGCCGATGCGGATGGCGCCGCGCAACCGGACCGGGTAGCCCAGCTGATGCTGCCACACATGCACCATCTCGTGCATGAACCAGTGGATCGTGTGCGGATCGCCGGCTGCGTAGTCGGGCAGGAAACAGGAAGGATGGAAATAGATGCTGCCGTTGGGCGTCATGGCGCAGTTTTTCGGCTGCACCACCGGCAGGTAGCGGCGCCCGTGCACGCGCACGCGCGCAAAGTCGATGGCGTCGCCGAACAGCAGCGACGCCATGCGCATCTCGCCCGGGGTCAGGCCCCGGACCAGGCGCCGTTGCATGTGAAAGCTCAGGCAGCTTTCAGTGCCGAAGCCGCCTTCGCCAGCTCGGTGATCAGGCCCCAGTCGCCGGCCTTCATCGCGTCCGCCGGGGTCAGCCAGGAGCCGCCCACGCACGCGACGTTCTTCAGCGCGAGGAATTGCGGTGCCGTCTCGATCGAGATGCCGCCCGTCGGGCAGAAGGTCACGTCCGGCAGCGGGCCGCCGATGCCCTTCAGCATGCCGACGCCGCCCGCCGGCACGGCCGGGAACAGTTTCAGCTGCTTGAAGCCGGCTTCGCGCGCGACCATCACTTCGGACGGGGTCATGCAGCCCGGCAGCAGCGGCAGGCCGCTTTTCTTCGCAGCCTCGATCAGCGCAGGCGTCAGGCCCGGCGACACGCCGAACACGGCGCCCGCATCGCGGGACGCGGCAAATTCTTCCGGCTGGGTCAGGGTGCCCACGCCGACGATCGCGCCTTCCACTTCGGACATCGCGCGGATCGCGTCCAGCCCGTGTTTAGTCCGCAGCGTGACTTCGAGCACGCGGATGCCTCCGGCGACGAGGGCCTTGGCGAGGGGCACGGCATGGTCCGGGTCGTCGATCGCGATCACGGGGATCACGACGGCGGATTTCATGATGTCCAGCAGGGTCATTTCGTTACTCATCGTTGTGCTCGCTTTGCTTATTTCGATTTACGGAACAGGAAGTCTTCATCGGAACCGGGCATGATCTCGCCGCTGTCGGTGCCTTCGTGCAGGGGAACGGTTGTTTCTTTCGGCGACGGCAGCGGGAAGTGGGCGGCGCCCTCCTCGGCCGCGGTGACCGATTTGCGGAACCCGTCGAACAGTTCGCGGCCCATGCCGATGTGGCTGGAGCTCAGGTCGGCGGTGGCCTGCTTGCGCGACGCCCACACGTCGGACGGCACCAGCGCTTCCAGCGTGCCCTGCGTCGCGTCGACGCGGATGATGTCGCCGTCGCGCACGAGGCCCAGCGGACCGCCGGCCAGGATTTCCGGCGACACGTGGATCGCGGCCGGGACCTTGCCCGATGCGCCCGACATGCGGCCGTCGGTGACCATCGCGACGTGGTAGCCGCTATCCTGCAGGTTGGCCAGTGCCGGGGTCAGCGCGTGCAGTTCCGGCATGCCGTTGGCGCGCGGACCCTGGAAGCGGATCACGGCGACGAAGTCGCGGTTCAGCTTGCCGGCCTTGTAGGCGTGCATGAAATCTTCCTGCGAATCGAACGTCAGCGCAGGCGCCTCGACGATGTGGTGCTCCTTCTTGACGGCCGAGATCTTCATCACGGCGCGGCCCAGGTTGCCCTGCACCAGCACCATGCCGCCGTTGTCGCTGAACGCGTTCGAAACCGGGCGCAGCACCGATTCGTCGCCGCTCTTCTCGGGCACGTCTTTCCAGACGACCTTGTCGCCGTCCAGGAACGGTTCCTTGCAGTGGGCGCGCAGGCCGTGGCCGAGGATGGTGTTGACGTCGTCGTGCGCGAGGCCCGCGTCCAGCAGTTCGCGGATCACGAAGCCCGGGCCGCCGGCGGCCTGGAAGTAGTTCACGTCGGCTTCGCCGTTCGGGTAGATGCGCGTCAGCGACGGCACGACTTTCGACAGCTCGTCGAAATCGTTCCAGTCGATCACGATGCCGGCCGCGCGCGCGATGGCGACGAGGTGCAGCGTGTGGTTCGTCGAACCGCCCGTCGCGTGCAGCGCGACGATGGCGTTGACGATGCTCTTTTCGTCGACGATGTGGCCGATCGGCATGTAGTCGCCGCCCTGCTGCGAGATCTTGACGGCATGCTGGGCAGCGGCGCGGGTCAGGGCGTCGCGCAGCGGCGTGCCCGGCGTGATGAACGCGGCGCCCGGCAGGTGCAGGCCCATCATTTCCATCAGCATCTGGTTGCTGTTAGCGGTACCGTAGAAGGTACAAGTACCGGCGCCGTGGTACGACGCGGCCTCGCCTTCCAGCAGTTCTTCGCGGGTCGCCTCGCCTTTCGCGTAGCGCTGGCGGATGGCGGCCTTTTCCTTGTTCGACAGGCCCGACGTCATCGGACCGCCCGGCACGAAGATGCCCGGGATGTGGCCGAAGTGCAGCGCGCCGATCAGCAGGCCCGGCACGATCTTGTCGCAAATGCCGAGGTACAGGCTGGCGTCGAACATGTTGTGCGACAGCGCGATGGCGGTCGACATGGCGATGGTGTCGCGCGAGAACAGCGACAGTTCCATGCCCGGCTGGCCCTGCGTGACGCCGTCGCACATGGCGGGCACGCCGCCGGCGAACTGGGCCACGGCGCCGACTTCGCGCACGGCGTCCTTGATCACTTTCGGGAAGTATTCGAACGGCTGGTGCGCCGACAGCATGTCGTTGTACGAGGACACGATCGCGACGGACGGCTGCTTGTACTCACGCAGCTTGAGCTTGTCGTTGGCCGGGAAAGCGGCGAAGCCGTGCGCGAGGTTCGTGCACGACAGCGCGCTGCGCTGCACGCCCTTGATGCGCGCGGCATCGAGATGCGCCAGGTAGGCCTGGCGCGAAGGCCGGCTACGCTTGATGATCCGGTTGGTGACCTGTTCTACTACGGGGTGCAGCGCCATGATCTGTTCCTTGTGAATTAGATTTCTGAAATTTTACTACGAAATGTGCGTTCCCGCCCACTATTCAATGAGCTCGGGGAATTGAACACGGGGGAGTCGCTCTGCGTAGCGAATTTGTGTAGTGAATTTACGTTCGTATCCTGTATGATTCGATAACCTGCACAAAATGACATCATACCGTCCATCACCATGCGCCAACCATCCCTGACCAGCACCACGAGTTACCAGGCCCTCCAGACCCACGCCCAGGACGCCCAGCAATGGCAGATGCGCGACCTGTTCGCGCAAGACCCGCAGCGCTTCGAGCGCCTCTCCAGCGAAGCGGCCGGACTGTTCCTAGACTATTCAAAAAACCGCCTGGACGGGCGCACGCTTGCACTGCTGGCAAACCTGGCGCGCGAGCGCGGCGTCGAGCAGTTGCGCGATGCCATGTTCGCCGGCGACAAGATCAACCTGACGGAAAACCGCGCCGTCCTGCACACCGCCCTGCGCGCGCCGAAGGACAAGCAGATCACGGTGGACGGCCAGGACATCACGGCCGACGTGCACGACGTTCTCGCCCGCGTTAAAACGTTCAGCGACGCCGTCCGCAGCGGCCAGTGGCGCGGCCACACCGGCAAGGAAATCACGGACATCGTCAACATCGGCATCGGCGGTTCCGACCTCGGTCCGAAGATGGTCTGCCTGGCCCTGCGCCAGTTCGCGCACCCGCGCCTGACCATGCACTTCGTCTCCAACGTCGACGGCCACGACATGGACGCCGCGCTGTCGCGCGTAAATCCGGAAACGACGCTGTTCATCATCGCCTCGAAGACGTTCACGACGGCCGAGACCATGATGAACGCGAACACGGCGCGCAGTTGGTTCCTCAAGCACGCCTCGGAAGACGCGCTGGCGAAACACTTCGTCGCCGTCTCGACGAACGTCGAAGCGATCAAGAAGTTCGGCATCGATCCAAACAACATGTTCCCGTTCTGGGACTGGGTCGGCGGCCGCTATTCCGTCTGGTCGGCGATCGGCCTGCCGGTCGCGCTGTGCGTCGGCTACGGCTATTTCGCCGACTTCCTCGCGGGCGCACATGCGCTGGACGAGCATTTCCGCACCGCGCCCATCGAGCAGAACCTGCCGATGATCCTGGCGCTCGTCGGCTTCTGGAACCGCGAATTCCTCGGCTGCCCGTCGGTGTCGATCGCACCGTACCACCAGGACCTGAACCGCTTCCCCGCGTACCTGCAGCAGCTCGACATGGAAAGCAACGGCAAGCGCGTCACGCGCGCCGGCGACACCATCACCGATTACGCGACCGGCCCGGTGATCTGGGGCGACGTGGGCACGAACGGCCAGCACGCCTACTTCCAGCTGCTGCACCAGGGCACGGACGTCACGCCGATCGACTTCATCGCCGCGCTGCGTCCGGCGCACGAATTCCACAACCACCATGCGGCGCTGCTCGCGAACTGCTTCGCGCAGTCGGAAGCCTTCATGAAGGGCAAGACGGCCGACGAGGTGCGCCAGGACCTGGCTGGGCAGGACCCCGCCGAGATCGAGCGCCTCGTGCCGCACAAGACCTTCCCGGGCAACCGTCCGAGCAACACGATCCTGATGGAGTACCTGACGCCGGCCACGCTGGGCGCCCTGATCGCGCTGTACGAGCACAAGGTGTTCGTGCAGGGCGCGCTGTGGGACGTGAACAGCTACGACCAGTGGGGCGTGGAACTGGGCAAGGTGCTGGCCAAGAAGATCGAGGCGGAACTGAACGGCGAGGCGCAACCGGCGCAGCACGACGGTTCGACCAACGGCCTGATCGCGCGCGCCAAGGCCGCCGTCTGAGGAGGGTTCCATGAAGACCGAAAAATTCCACATCGTGCATGACGAACGGATGCTGGTCGGCGAATCGGCCGTCTGGCATGCGGTCGAATCCGCGCTGTACTGGGTCGACATCGACGGCAAGTCGGTGCACCGGCTGCATCCGTCGAGCGGCAAGTACTCGCGCTGGACCACGGCGACGGAGCCGTCCGCCATCGCCGTCGACCAGGACAACAATCTCGTGCTGGCCACGCGCGCCGGCTTCGTCTACCTGAACACGACGACGGGCGACATCGACGCCATCGTGCCGGCGCCGTACGACACGTCCATCGTCCGCTTCAACGACGGCCGCACCGACCCGGCGGGCCGCTTCTGGGTCGGCACGATGTACGAGCCGCGCGACCAGCCCAAGGCCGAGATGTACGTGCTGGACAAGGGCGAGCTGCGCCTGGCCTGGGCCGGCGGCATGACGAACTCGAACGGCCTGTCGTTCAGCCCCGACGGCAAGACGATGTACCACTCGGACACGACGAGCCACCGCGTGGACGCCTACGACTACGACGTGAAAACGGGCACGGCGTCGAACCGCCGCAACCTCGTCACCTTCTCCGACGACAAGAAGGCGGCCGACTACGGCGGCCGTCCGGACGGCGCGGCCGTGGACAGCGAAGGCAATTACTGGTCCGCGATGTTCGAAGGCGGCCGTATCGTCAAGCTGTCGCCGACCGGCGAACTGCTGCAGGAAATCGAGCTGCCCGTGCGCTGCCCGACGTCCGTCGCGTTCGGCGGGCCGGACCTGCGCACGCTGTTCGTCACCAGCGCCAGCAAGGGCCGCTCGAACGACGAGCTGGCGAAGTATCCGCACAGCGGTAAAGTCCTGGCGTTTACCGTCGACGTGCCCGGCGTCGAGCAGGCCGAGTACCGCGGTTGATCCTGGCGTGGGCACAACGTGCCCACCCTCCTCTTTCTCTCGCGCCCGTGCCGCCACGGATGTGGCACCATTACTGACTACACTCGACTTCGTAGTAAAATTTCTTGCGCTATCGATATTCGTGTAGTAAATTTACAGCATTTCACTCCTCGACAGACACCATGGCACTTTCCGATTTCGATCTCGTTTTCTTCGGCGGCAGCGGCGACCTCGCGATGCGCAAGCTGTTGCCGGCGATGTATGCCCGTGACGTGTGCAACGACCTGCCCGCGACGGCGCGCATCATCTGCGTGGGCCGTGACGAGATGTCGCAGGAAGCGTTCATCGAGATGGTGGAAACCAACGCGAAATCGCACGTGAAGGAAAACGTCGACGCCGCCGCGTGGCAGACGTTCCTGGACCGCATCACCTACGTCGCCGTCGACGCCGGCAACGTCGCGACCTATGCGGCGCTGGCGGAAGCGCTGCGCAAGGATCCGTCGCTCACGCGCGTGTACTACCTGGCGACGCCGCCGCAACTGTTCGCGACGATCTGCGAGAACCTGGCCGCCGTGGGCCTGGCCACGCCGAATTCGCGCGTCGTGCTGGAAAAACCGCTGGGCCGCGACCTCGCGTCGGCCAAGCAGATCAACAAGGACGTCGGCAAGGTGTTCGCCGAATCGCAGATCTACCGGATCGACCACTACCTCGGCAAGGAAACCGTGCAGAACCTGCTGGCCCTGCGCTTCGGTAACATCCTGTTCGAACCGCTGTGGCGCCGCGAGTGGATCTCCGACGTCCAGATCACCATCGCGGAAAAGATCGGCGTGGGCAACCGCCTGGGCTATTACGACAACTCGGGCGCGCTGCGCGACATGCTGCAGAACCACCTGCTGCAGCTGCTGTGTATCGTCGCGATGGAACCGCCGACGTCGATCGCGCCGGACGCCGTGCGCGACGCCAAGCTGCAGGTCCTGCGCTCGCTGAAGCGCTTCACGCCGACGACGCTGTCGCAGAACATCGTGCGCGGCCAGTACCGTGGCGGCTACGTCGACGGCCAGGCGGTGCCGGGCTACCGCGACGAACCGGGCGCGCCCAAGCAGTCGAAGACGGAAACCTTCGTCGCGATGAAGGCCGAGATCGACACCTGGCGCTGGGCCGGCGTGCCGTTCTACCTGCGCACCGGCAAGCGCATGGCCGACCGCCTCGCGGAGATCGTCGTGCGCTTCAAGACCATCCCGCACTCGATCTTCAACCAGCCGACGTCGAGCTTCCAGCCGAACAGCCTCGTGATCCGCCTGCAGCCGGACGAGGGCCTGTCGATGAACCTGATGGCCAAGACGCCGGGCGACTCCATGCGCCTGAAGCAGGCCGAACTCGAACTCGATTTCCGCGAACAGTTCAAGTCCCCGCGCATGGAAGCGTACGAGCGCCTGCTGCTGGACGTCCTGCGCGGCCAGCTGACCCTGTTCATGCGCGGCGACGAACTGGAAGCCGCCTGGGAATGGGTGGAGCCGATCCTCGAATACTGGGAGCAGGACGACACGACGCCGGTCCCGTACACGTCCGGCACGTGGGGCCCTGCCGCCGCTTCCGCGCTGATCGGCCGCGACGGCCTGCAGTGGCGCGAAGAGGCACTGCCCGAAGACTGAAGGAACCAACGTGCTGCTCGATTCGATCCGTACCCAGCTCGACTCGCTGTCCAAGTCCGAGCGCAAGGTGGCGCTCGCCGTGCTGGCCGCGCCCAGCGCCACCGTGAGCCAGAACATCACGGCGCTGGCGCGCAGCGCGCAGGTGTCCGAGCCGACCGTCGTGCGCTTCTGCCGCACGCTCGGCTACGACGGCTGGCACGAGTTCAAGCTGAAGCTCGCGCAAGGCCTCGCCCTGGCGCTGCCCGGCGCCAGCGAGCAGCCGGCGCAGGACGACCTGGCCGCGGACCTCGTCAACAAGATCTGCAGCCGCTCGATCAACACCCTGCTCGACCTGCGCAACAACCTGAAGCCGGAACTGATCCAGAAAGCGCTCGACATCCTGTCGCGCGCAAACAAGATCGAGTTCTACGGCCAGGGCACGTCGGGCTTCGTCGCGGCCGACGCGCAGCACAAATTCTTCCGCTCGGGCGTCCCGACCGTCGCGTACACCGACCCGGCGATCCACGCCATCGCGGCCGCGCTGCTGCGCGAGGGCGACGCCCTGGTCGCGATCTCCCAGCGCGGTAACAACCCGTCCCTCACGCGCTCCGCGAAACTGGCGCGCCGCGGCGGCGCCGAAGTGATCGTGCTGGCGCCGTCCGGCACGCCGCTCGCGGACATGGCGAGTTTGCTGATCCCGATCGACCTCGTGTTCGCGATCGACCCGTACACGCCGATCTCCGCGCGCCTCGCGTACCTCGTCGTCATCGACGTGCTCGCGGTCGGCCTCGCGCTGCAGCGCGGTCCGGAGTTCCGCAAGAAGATGCAGAACGCACAGAAGGCGCTGCAGGAATTCGACCTGCAGTTCGATTCGTTCATCGGATGACCTCCCCCGTCTTCTTCGAGGACGCATCGGATTTCCGCGCCTGGTTAGCGGCCCACGCACACGAGGCGAAAGAACTGCTCGTGGGCTTTCACAAGGTCGGCACGGGCAAGCCGTGCATGACGTGGTCCGAATCGGTGGACCAGGCGCTGTGCTACGGCTGGATCGACGGCGTGCGCAAGCGCGTGGACGACGCCACCTACACCATCCGCTTCACGCCGCGTAAAGCCGGCTCGATCTGGAGCGCGGTGAACATCGACAAGGTCGCGAAGCTGCGCGAGCAGGGCCTCATGACGCCGGCCGGCGAAGCGGCGTTCGCGCAGCGCTCGGAAGACCGCTCGCGCGTATATTCGCACGAGCGCGAGACGCCCGCCGAGCTGGCGCCCGAGGACCTCGCCCGCTTCCGGCGCCACAAGGCCGCGTGGGCGTTTTTCGAGTCGTGCCCGCCCGGCGCCCGCAAGCGCATGCTGCACGTCGTGACGAGCGCAAAGAAGCCGGAAACAAGGACCGCGCGGCTCGACCGGCTCATCGCGGCTTGCGCGGAAGGCCGGCGGCTCGACGTGTGGACGCCTGAAAAAAGTCAGTAGCCGACCGTGAACCGCTCGCGCACGTGCGCCGGCTTCTCGATCTCGTCGACCAGCGCGATGGCGTAGTCCTCGTACGAGATCGTGCTGCCCTTCTCGCTCACCAACAGTTCGTCCTTAGCCAGGCGAAATTTGCCGGTGCGCTCGCCCGGCACAAACAGGGCGGACGGCGAGATGAACGTCCAATCGAGATCGCTCACGCCGCGCAGCGCGTCCAGGAAATCGGCGCCTTTCGTCGCCTCGTCCTTGTAGGCGGCCGGGAAATCGGGCTGGTCGACAAGACGCTTGCCCGGCGCGACGAACAGGCTGCCGGCGCCGCCCACGACGAGATAACGTTTTACGCCCGCCGCGCGCACGGCGCCGATCAGCGCGGCCGGGTCGGTATCGAGAAAGCGCACGGAACTGATGACGGCGTCGTGCCCCTTCAGCACCTCGGCCAGGGCGGCCGGATCGGCGACGTCGCCGCGCGCCGCCGTCACGCCGGCGCGTACCGGCACTTTCGACGGATCGCGGACGATGGCCGTGACCTGGTGGTTGCGCGAAACCAGTTCATTGAGGATGCGCGTGCCGACGTTGCCGGATGCGCCGATGAGTGCGATGCGTGCCATGGTAACTCCCTTAGTCTTGGATCGAAGATAGGTCTAAAAACGAGACCGACGAGGCATCTTATGCTAGTCTTCATGCGCCGCACAAGAAGTCAACGCGGCGTGATCAGGTCAGCCGGAACTGACTATTACCTTGAAAATCACCATGGCCAAGACGAATTTACTGACCGCCGACGGCGGCTTCGAACAACCCTGCCCCATCCGCGACGTGCTCGACCGCATTGGCGATCAGTGGAGCTTCCTCGTGCTCGCCTCGCTCGACGGCGAGACGAAGCGCTTCAATGAACTCATGCGCGAACTCGGCGACATCTCCAAGCAGATGCTGTCGCTGACCTTGAAGCGACTGGAGGAGGATGGCTTCGTGCGCCGCACCGTCTACGCGGAAGTACCGCCCAAGGTCGAGTACGACCTCACGCCGCTGGGGCACTCCTTCCTCGTGCCGATGAAGGGTCTCGTCGCCTGGGCCGACGAACATCACCGCCACGTGTGCGAGGCGCGTACGCACTACCGGACCGGCGCGCGGTAACAAAGAATTTCTCCTGGATTGATTTTTATTTATAATAAACAAAACAATCACCAGGAGACAGCAGTGGGCAAAGCAGGTCATCAACCGATCAACCCGACCCGGCGCCGCGTACTCGGTACGCTGGGCCTTGCGGCTGCCGCGACCGGCATGCCGGGCCTGGCCGGTGCCACCGTCGTCGCGCGCGCGGACGGCGAACGCGAGCAGTTGGCGCTGTGGTACGAGCGCGCCGCCGGTCCATGGGTCGAGGCCCTCCCCGTCGGCAACGGCCGGCTCGGCGCCATGGTGTACGGCCGCCCGCTGCAGGAGCGCCTGCAACTGAACGAAGACACACTGTGGGCCGGCGGTCCGTACCGCTTCGACAATCCCGAATTCAAGACCGCGCTGCCGCGCGTGCGCGCGCTGATCGACGAGGGCCGCTTCATCGAGGCGCGCGACCTCGTGGCGAAATCGATGATCTCGAAGCCGGCCACGCAGATGCCTTACGGGGCCGCCGGCGACCTGCTGCTGGACTTCCATGGGCTCACGCCGGCAGCGTCGTATCGCCGCTCGCTCGACCTCGACACCGCCATCGCCACGACGCGCTTCACGAGCGGCGGCGCGCGCCACGTGCGCGAGGTGTTCGCGAGCGCGCCCGACCAGGTGATCGTGCTGCACCTGCAGGCAAGCGGCGGCGGCACGCTTTCCTTCGACGTCGGCTACCGTCACCCGCGCCAGGTCGATTACGGCAAGGCCAATTACGACGGCAAGTCCGCGGATGACCCGTCGGCCGCCACGGGTGCGCCCTGGGACGTGAAGGAAGACCTGGAAGAATCGAAGCGGCCGGCCAGCCTGGCGATCCGCGCGGACGGCCCGCGCGCCCTGCTCGTCGAAGGCGGCAACGCGGACGCCGCCGGCGTCAAGGGCGTGCTGCGCTACGCCGTGCGCGTGCAGGCCCTGGGCGACGGCAAGGTCGATGTCGAAGGCGGCCGCCTGCGCGTGCGCGGCGCGCGCGAGGTCACGCTGCTCATCGGCGCCGCCACCAGCTTCGTCAACTTCCGCGACACCAGCGGCGACCCGGTGCAGGCCGTGCGCACGCGCATGGACGCCGCCGCGCGCAAGCCGTATGCACGCCTGCGCGCCGACCACGTCAAGGCGCACCGCGCGCTGTTCTCGCGCCTGTCGCTGCGCCTCGGCCGCGCGGACGCCGGCGCCGCCGTCCCCACCGACGCGCGCATCGCCGCCGTCCCGCAGACGGACGACGCCGCGCTCGCGGGGCTGTCCGCGCTGTACCTGCAGTACGGCCGCTATCTGTTGATCTCTTCGTCGCGGCCGGGCAGCCAGCCCGCCAATCTGCAGGGCATCTGGAACGAGGGCATCTATCCGCCGTGGGGCGGCAAGTACACCATCAACATCAACACGGAGATGAACTACTGGCCGGCGGAAGCGGCCAACCTGGGCGAGTGCGTGGAGCCGGTCGTGAAGATGGTCGAGGAACTGGCCGTCAACGGCGCCGACGTCGCGCGCGACAGCTACGGCGCCCGCGGCTGGGTGGCGCACCACAACACGGACCTGTGGCGCGCGGCGGCGCCCATCGACGGCCCGAACTGGGGCATGTGGCCCTGCGGCGGCGCGTGGATGTGCAAGACGCTGTGGGACCACTACGAATATACCCCCGACGATGCATTCCTGCGCCGCATCTACCCGCTGCTGAAGGGCGCCTCGCAGTTCTTCGTCGACGTGCTCGTCGAGGATCCGAAAGGCCGCGGCCTCGTGACGTCGCCGTCGATCTCGCCGGAAAACACGCACCACCCGGACGTGGCCGTGTGCGCGGGTCCGGCGATGGACCGGCAGATCGTGCGCGACCTGTTCGCGTGGACGCTGGCCGCGCACGAGCGCGTGGGCGATCCGGACGCGGACTTCCGCAAGGCGGTGGAAGCGAAACGCGCACGCCTGGCGCCGGACCGCGTCGGCGCCCAGGGCCAGTTGCAGGAATGGCTGGAGGACTGGGATGGCCAGGCGCCGGAACAGCATCACCGCCACGTGTCGCACCTGTACGCCATCTATCCCAGCGAACAGATCAACGTGCGCGACACGCCGGAGCTGATCGCGGCTGCCAAGACAACGCTGAACACGCGCGGCGACCTGTCGACCGGCTGGGCCACGGCATGGCGCCTGGCGCTGTGGACGCGCATGGGCGAAGGCGAACGTGCCTACAGCATTCTGCGCGGCCTGCTGGGCCGGGAGCGCACCTACCCGAACATGTTCGATTCGCACCCGCCATTCCAGATCGACGGCAATTTCGGCGGCTCGGCCGCCATCCTGGAAATGCTCGTGCAATCGTGGGGCGGCGAGATCCGCATCCTGCCCGCACTGCCGCGCGCGTGGCCGGAAGGTAGTGTGCAAGGCGTGCGCGCCCGCGGCGGCATCGAGGTCGACCTGGACTGGGCCGGTGGCCGCGCCACACGCGTGGCGCTGCGCGGCAAGCCGGGTCAATCGGCGAAGGTGCGGGTCGGCGAGCGCCTCGTGACCGTCAAGCTCGACGCATCGGGACGCGCACGCGTGGCGGTCAGTTAACCGCGCCCACCGGCACGGGCGCGGCCGCGCGGCGCCGCGCCAGCAGCACGATCAGCGCGGCGACGCCGCACGCCGCAGCCGCCGTGTAGACGGCCGGCGAATACGTGAACGCGATCGTGCGGATGCGGCCCGCGCCGTAGGCCGCCACGGCCGCGCCGAGCTGGTGGCCCGCGAAGACCCAGCCGAAGATCATCGGCGCGCGCTTGCCCCAGGCCTGCGCGGCCAGCTTGACGGTCGGCGGCACGGTCGCGATCCAGTCGAGGCCATAGAACATGGCGAACAGCGTCAGGCCCGTGAGCGTGAAGTCGGCCGACGGCAGCCACGCCAGCGACAGCCCGCGCATGCCGTAGTACCAGCACAGCAGGTAGCGGCTGTCGTAACGGTCGGACAACCAGCCGGACAAGATGGTGCCCACGAGATCGAACGTGCCCATCATCGCGAGCACGGAC
Organism: Massilia kyonggiensis; assembly: GCF_024756235.1. GTDB lineage: Bacteria > Pseudomonadota > Gammaproteobacteria > Burkholderiales > Burkholderiaceae_D > Telluria > Telluria kyonggiensis. Next base: position 174,785 of record NZ_JANUGY010000001.1, read on the forward strand.
GCGGCCGGGACGGCGCCCAGGCCCGCGTCGCCGCACAGCGAAATGAAGTGCGTCTGGATCAGGCCATTCGTCGACAGGCCGCAGATGAAGAAGCTCCCGAACAGCACCCAGAACACGCGGTCGGCGCGCACGCTGGCCAAGGTCGTGAACGGCGTGCGGATCGACACGGGTGCACGTACCGGCGCGACAGGCTTCACGGACGCGTCGCCGCCGTAGGGCACGAGACCCAGTTCCTGCGGATGGTCGCGCACGAACAGCAGCGCGAGGATGGCCACGAGCGCGCAGCTGGCCATCACGGGCAGCAGCGCCATGCGCCAGCCGCCATGCTCGATCAGCCATGTGCCGACCGGGAGGAACACGAGCTGGCCCGTCGCCGAGCTGGCGGTGAGCAACCCCATCACGAGGCCGCGGCGCTGTTCGAACCAGCGGTTGGCGACGACGGCGTTGAGGACCAGGGCCGTCATGCCGGACCCGACGCCCAGCATCACGCCGAGCAGCAGCACGAGCTGCCAGAAGTCCGTCATCTGGCGCACGAGACCGAGGCCGGCCGCGATGACCGCGAGCGCCGTCACCATCACGTTGCGCAGGCCGAAGCGCTCCATCAGCAGCGCGGAAAAGGGCCCCATCAGGCCGAACAGGGCGAAGCGCACGGCAAGCGCCGACGAGATCTGGTCGACGCTCCAGCCGAATTCCTGGCTCAGGGGTTTCAGCAGCGCGCCCGGCAGGCCGAGGGCGGCGGACGACGACAGGGCCGTCAGGAAGGTGATGGCGGCGACGAGCCAGCCGTAATGCAGGCCGCGGCGATCCATCCGGCGGGCGAGGGTTGTGGAGAGCATGGGCGTCCTTAGTCGAGGAGACGGGCCGTGGCCGCGTCGAGGATGCGATGGGCGTACGCGTCGTCGTCGACGGACCGCGCGAGCACGAGCGCGCCGACCATCGTGGCGAATGCGGCGAGCGCGTCGTCCGGCGTCGCCTCCGGGTTCTTCCTGCGCATGGCATCGCCGAGGATGTCGACGAAGGTCTTGACGCCCGCCTCGAAGTGGCGCGGCAGCTCCGGGCCATGGCGGGACGCGTCGGGGCCGAGCGAGGCGATGACGCAGCCGCTGCCCGGGCGGCCGCGGTGCCCCGGCGTCAGGTAGCGGCGCACGAGGGCCTGGTAGGCGCTCTCCCCCGCGTCCGCCGCGGCGCGCCGCCAGCCGTCGATGCCGGTTTCCAGCGCGCGGTCGCAGGCCTGGGCGATCAGGTCGTCCTTGGACTTGAACTGTTTATAGAACGCGCCGTGCGTGAGGCCGGCTGCGGCCATCAGCTCGGCGAGGCCGACGCCGTCGAAGCCCCGTTCGCGGAACAGCCGGCTGGCGGCATCGATGACGGCCTGGCGGTTTTCCTCCGCCTGAATTCGATTGACTCGCATGGTCCCCCCAAAAAATGGATGTCAATCATAATCCATTTTCCAAAATAGATGTCAAGCACAATCTATTTTTACTGCCGTAAAATACGTACTTTCGACAACGCAGCATCGTCCGCCATGCACATCAATCCCGAACGCAGCACCCGTCCCGACTACGACCTGCTGGTACGCCAGGTCGCCAGCGTCCTCGAGGGCGAGCGCGACCTCACCGCCAACGCGGCGCAATTCTCGGCGCTCGTCTACGACACGCTCGCCGACCTGAACTGGGCCGGCTTCTACCTGACCGTGCCCGCGAAATCGGGCAATGGCGAAGACCTGCTCGTCGGCCCGTTCCAGGGCAAGCCCGCGTGCGCCCGCATCCCGTTCGGCCGCGGCGTATGCGGCACGACGGCCGTCAAGCGTGAAACCATCGTCGTACCGGACGTGCACGCGTTCCCGGGCCACATCGCGTGCGACTCGGCGTCGAATTCGGAAATCGTTATCCCGCTCGTCAAGGACGGCAAGCTGATTGGTGTGTTCGATATCGACAGCCCGCTGCTGAACCGCTTTTCCGACGAGGACAAGGCCGGGCTGGAAGCCATGGTGGCGGCGTTTCTCGAGGCGACCGACTGCTGATTCCGTATACAATAACGGCCTGACCTTTCTCTCCCCCGCATCATGAACCAACTCGAACAGCTCAAGCAGTACACCACCGTGGTGGCCGACACCGGCGACTTCCAGTCGATCAAGGCCTACGCGCCGCAGGACGCGACGACGAATCCGTCGCTGATCCTGAAGGCCGTCCAGAAGCCGGAATACCGTCCGCTGCTGGAAAAGACCATCGCCGACTTCCCGAACGCGTCGACCGAGGAAATCGTCGACCGCCTGCTGATCGCATTCGGCACCGAGATCCTGAAGTTCGTGCCGGGCCGCGTCTCGACCGAAATCGACGCCGCCCTGTCGTTCGACACGGAAGCGACGGTCGCCAAGGGCCGCGAACTAATCGCCCTGTACGAAGCGGCCGGCATCGAGCGCTCGCGCGTGCTGATCAAGATCGCGTCGACGTGGGAAGGCATCCGCGCCGCCGAGATCCTGGAGAAGGACGGCATCCGCTGCAACCTCACGCTGCTGTTCTCGCTGTGCCAGGCCGTCGCCTGCGCCGAAGCGGGCGTGCAACTGATCTCGCCGTTCGTCGGCCGCATCTACGACTGGTACAAGAAATCCACCGGCACCGACTACCAGGGCGCGGACGATCCGGGCGTGCAGTCGGTCAAGCGCATCTACCAGTACTACCGCAAGTTCGGCTACAAGACCGAGGTGATGGGCGCGAGCTTCCGCAACACGTCGCAGATCCTGGAACTGGCCGGCTGCGACCTGCTGACCATCTCGCCGGACCTGCTGCAAAAGCTGGCCGACACCGAAGGCACCGTCGAACGCAAGCTGGTGGCGGACGCGAATGCGGACATCCAGAAGATCGCGCTCGACGAGAAGACGTTCCGCTTCATGCTGAACGAAGACGCGATGGCGACCGAGAAGCTGGCCGAAGGCATCCGCGCGTTCTGCGCCGACTCCGGCAAGCTGAAGAAGATGATCGAAGAGATGCGCTGATCCATCCGGACCGCGCAAACAAGAAGGCAGCCCGCGGGCTGCCTTTTTTTATCGCGCGAGCATCAGGCGCGGCGTCTCGACCGTCTCGAGACGGAACACGCTGACCAGCTGCCCCAGCGCGGCCGCCTGCTCCTGCAGGCTCTGGGCCGTGTGGGCCGCCTGCTGCACGAGCCCCGCGTTCTGCTGGGTCACCGTATCCATCTGCGTGATGGCCTGGTTCACCTGCTCGATGCCGGCGCTCTGCTCGCGGCTCGCGTGGCTGATCTCGGCCATGATCGCGTGCATGCGCTGCACGCTGCCCAGCACCTCGGTCATCGTCGCACCCGCTTCCGTGACGAGCAGGTTACCCGCCTCGACCTGCCGCACCGAGCTGCCGATGAGTTCCTTGATTTCCTTCGCGGCGGCGGCCGAACGCTGCGCGAGATTACGCACTTCCGTCGCGACGACGGCGAAGCCGCGGCCCTGCTCGCCCGCGCGCGCCGCTTCCACGGCCGCGTTCAGCGCCAGGATATTCGTCTGGAACGCGATGCCGTCGATGACGGCGATGATGTCGACGATCTTCTGCGACGACGCGTGGATCGAGCCCATCGTGTCGACGACGCGCGCCACGGCCGCGCTGCCCTTCTGGGCGACGCCGGCCGCCGTATCGGCCAGCGCGTTCGCCTGGCCCGCGTGGTCGGCGTTCTGCTTCACGGTCGACGTCAGCTCCTCCATCGACGCGGCCGTCTCTTCCAGGGAGCCGGCCTGCTGCTCCGTGCGCGACGACAGGTCGAGGTTGCCGCTGGCGATTTCGTCGGACGCCTGCGAGATCGTCGCCGTCGCGCCGCGCACGTCGCCGACGATCTTCGCCAGGTTGTCGCGCATGGATTTCATCGCAAACAGCAGGCTCGAATCGTCGCCGGCACGCGTGTCGACGCGCACGGACAAGTCGCCGGCGGCGATGCGCGCGACGATCTCCGTCGCGTAATCCGGCTCGCCGCCGAGGCGGCGCATCAGCCAGCGCGTGAGGAGCATGGCGCCGGCGGCACCCAGCACGACGCTGCCCAGCACCAGCGACACGATCCACGTGCGCGACGCCGTGTAGCGCGCATTGCCCTCGACCGCCGCGGCGCGGCCGCCTTCCGTGTACATGTCGACGATCTTGTCGACGTGGCCCCGCAGCGCGACGATCAGCTTGTTCGACTCGCCGCGGATCAGCTTCTTGGCCAGGTCGGCGTCGCCGGCGCGGGCCGCCGCCCGGATCCGGGCGTCTTCCGCCATGTAGCGGTCCCACATCTCCAGCAGCTGCGCATACGTCTGTTTTTCCTCGGGCGACTCGAGCAGTTTCACATAATCGTCCTGCATTTTGCGGAGGTCATCCAGGTCTTTTGCGATGACCTTGTCATATTTATCCATTTCCGCCTGTTCGGTAGAAATGATGTATTGCAATTCGCGCGTACGGATACGCGCAATCTGCGATTTGATGTCCTCGATAACCCGAATACCGGGCATCCAGTGCGCCGACAATTTCATCGACGTGTCATTAACTTGTGCTAATTGCCATATTGCGACACTGCCAACAAGCGCGGTTAGCGCAAGGACAGCGGCAAATGCAATTCCCAATTTAGTAGCGAGGCGCAAGCTTGATAAATATCTCATGTTGACCGTTTTAATATGTTGACCTGCATGTTACAATGTTTCCGTACGTCAACCATGATAAACGACATGAGTTGTCTACACATCCCTATTTTTCACTCTTGTCGATTTTTTGCGACATCTCGTTCTCAAGTTCAGAACGTAACATTTCTGCATAAGGATATTTAAAAAACGCAAATTAGATTGCGAAAAGACATTGGCATCTTTTAGAATTTAAAAACTTACCCGACGGCAACTTTTTGAGTTCTTGACATGCTCACATCCATTTCCCGCATTGGCAAAATCGTATTCGCCAACGCTGCAATCGACTGGAATACCGATCTCGATTCCATTCTAGAAATCCTATTGAAACATTTTGATAGTTTTAATGGGAACGGCTTTTACGCGCATCCCAATGAGGTGCAATTGCGCACCGAATTGGGGCGCGTTCCGGTATTAGCCCATTTCACCGAAGGATTACTCGGCCTGCGCACGCATGGTGCAGTGATTCATAATCTCGGCCTGGCCGGCCTGCCGGAAGAACGCCGCAACGCGGCCCTGTACGCGCTGACGCTGATGCTCGGCTATCCCACCTCGACGGACCAGCGCACCGGCCGCGTCGCGTGGGACGTGCGCGCCAGGCCCGCTGCGGAAGGCGGCAGCCGCTTCACGACGTTTTCCGAGCGCGTCGGCAATGCCGACATGCACACGGATTCGTCGTTCTACCCGATGCCCGAAGAGCAGTTCATCCTGTACGTGGTGCACGCCGCGCGCTGCGACGGCGGCAAATCGCTGCTGGTCGACGGCGACGACATCTACGACGCGCTGCAGCGCACGGACGCAGGCCGCGCCGCGTTCGACTTGCTATGCACCACGCCGGTGCCGTTCCGCGTCCCGGCCGTGTACGCGGCGGGCGAGGAAACCGTCGAGGTCCACGTGGCCCCGGTGTTCGGGCCGGTCACGCGCGCCGCGTCGCGCTACAGCGTGAAGCCGCCGCCGCGCTTCGCGATGCGCTGGCGCTACGACTCGATCCTGAAGGGCCTCGACGCCCGCCCGGACCTGGCCACGCCGGCCCTGTGCGATGCGCTGGCGCTGATGAACGAGGTGGTCGAGAAAGGCGCCGCGCGCTTCGAGGAACAGCTGCCGGACGATACGCTGATGCTGGTCGATAATCACCACATGCTGCACGGCCGCACCACGTACACGGACGAGCGCCGCCACCTGATCCGCATCCGCATCTCGGATGCGCCGAACGCCGAACGCATCGGCCCGTCGGGAGTGGCCAGGGACTGATATGACGGAAACTGTTCTGACCCGCGGCGCCATGTCCGGCGCCGCGGCGCACTCTCCTGCCGACGGTCTCCCCGCGGCACGCCGCCGCTGGGCGATGCTGGCCCTGATGACGGGCGTATCGATGGCGTCGCTGGACACGGCGATCGCCAACACGGCCCTGCCCGAGCTGGCCCGCCAATTGCACGCGGGCGCCGCCGCCTCCGTGTGGATCGTCAACATTTATCAATTGGCCATGGTCGCCACCCTGCTGCCGTTCGCGGCGCTGGGCGAACGTGTCGGCTACCGGAGGGTCGCCACGGCCGGGCTGGCGTTGTTCACGGTCGCATCCCTGTTATGTGCGCTGGCGTGGAACCTGCCCCTGCTCGTGGGCGCGCGCCTGCTGCAAGGCCTCGGCGCCGCCGCCCTGATGGGCGTGACGACGGCGATGATGCGCGCCATCTATCCGGCGCACCTGCAGGGCCAGGGCTTCGGCCTGAATGCCCTCGTCGTGGCGGTGGCGTTCGCCGTCGGGCCCACGCTCTCCTCGCTGATCCTGGCGCTGGCCTCGTGGCCGTGGCTGTTCGCCATCAACGTGCCGATCGGCGCGGCCGCCTGTATATTGGCGCGCCGGGTCCTGCCCGACAACGCGCGCGGCAAGCACGGCTTCGACGCCGGCGCGGCGCTGTGCAACGTGGGCGCGTTCGGCTTCCTGATCCTGTTGCTGGGCGATGCCGCGCATGGCCTGTCACCCGCACGCCTGGGGCTGGAGGCAATGGCGACGATCGCGTGCTTCGCGCTGCTGTTGCGGCGCCAGCGCGGGCATGCGGCGCCGATCCTGCCGACGGACCTGCTGGCGCGGCCGCTGTTCGCGCTGTCGGCGCTGACGGCCGTGTGCACGTTCGCCGTGCAGAGCCTCGCATTTGTCGCCCTGCCCTTCCACTTCGAGCAGGTGCTCGGCCGTTCGCCCGTCGAGACGGGCTTCCTGCTGACGCCCTGGCCCGTGCTGGTCGGGATCATGGGCCCGATCTCCGGCCGTTTATCCAACCGCTACGAGTCCGGGCTACTGGCGGGGATCGGCCTGCTGATCCTGTGCGCCGGCATGGCGGCACTGCTGTGGATGCCGGACGCGCCGTCCACGTTCGCCATCGCATGGCGCATGGCCGTGTGCGGCATCGGCTTCGGCCTGTTCCAGGCGCCGAACATGAAAGCGATCATGGGCAGCGCACCGCGCGAACGGGCCGGCGGCGCAAGCGGCATCGTGGCCACGGCGCGCCTGACGGGCCAGGCCTGCGGGGCCGCGCTGGTGGCGGGCTGCCTCGTGCTGTCGGAGCACCGCGGCACGACGTATGCCCTCGCCGCGGCAGCGGGCATCGCGCTGCTGGGTGCGGGGGTCAGCTTTGCGCGCCTGCACCCGCGCACGAAAGGCGCCTGAGTGGCATGCGGGCGGGGCGGCTCAGGCGCGTCCCGTCCGTAACCCGTCCAGGTACGGATCAATCACGCACTTCCCCAGCGCCAGCAGATCGAAATCCTGCGGATTGAACATCCAGTTGCGGATCAGCCCATCGATCATGGTCCACAACCCCAGCGCCACGCGGGCCGCATCGATGTCACGGGCGATCAGACCCTTCTCGGCCGCCAGCCGAATACGGCGCTCGGCGCGGCTCTTCCAGTTGGCCAGGTTGTCCTGGCGCCGCTGGCGCACCGCATCCATTTCCCCCACGAATTCCACCTTCAGCGTGGCGATCTCGAACACCCGGCGCGCGCCCGGGTCGTTGACCGTCCGGTCCAGCACCGCCAGCATGTGGTTGCGCAGGTCGACGAGGGGGTCGTCCGACTCCACCTGGTCCAGCACCTGCATCTCCGCCTCCAGCGGCAGGATCGCCCGCTCCATCATCGCGTTGAACAACGCGCCCTTGTCGTCAAAGTGCCAATAAATGGCGCCGCGCGTCACACCGGCCGCGGTTGCGATATGCTGCAACGTTGTACGAGAAACACCCTGTTCGACGAACAATTTTTCAGCAGCATCCAGAATGCTGTCGCGGGTCGCTGCCGCCTCTTCCTTGGTTCTGCGGGCCATCCGCCTGACTCTCCGTTTTTATAGGTAGGAAACATTAAACATACACTCGTGATAGTATATCGGGGTTTTCCCAAAAGTCAGTAGTAAAACCGCCTGTCGTGCCGAAGAAGTGTGGCTGGACGGTTTTATTCTTTTTTCCACAAGAAGGAAGCATTGAATGCGCTCTGCCAACTCCTCCTCCCTCACCCTGTCCAGGATCGCCACGTGTACCGTGGTCGCCGTGGCCATGCTGTCGGCCTGCGGCTCCAAGGATAACGCCCAGGCCGGTCCCGGCGCCGCAGGCGCCAAGATGCCGCCCCCGCAGGTCGGCATCATCACCACGAAGATCCAGCCGGTCGCACTCGAGACCGAACTGCCGGCCCGCGTCGAGGCGATCCGCACGGCCGAAGTGCGCGCCCGCGTCAACGGCGTCGTGCTGAAGCGCCTGTTCACCGAGGGCAGCGTGGTCAAGCAGGGCCAGTCGCTGTTCCAGATCGATCCCGAGCCTTACCAGGCCCAGTTGAACGCCGCCCAGGCCGCACTCGGCCGCGCGCAGGCGAACCTGACGTCGACCGCCGCCACGGTCGAGCGCTACAAGCCGCTCGTCGAGGCGCAGGCCGTCAGCAAGCAGGAATTCACGAACGCCGTCGCCGCCCAGAAGCAGGCCGAGGCGGACGTCAATTCGGCCAAGGCCCAGGTGCGCATCGCGAAGATCAACGCCGACTACGCGAACGTGTACGCCCCGATCTCCGGCCGCATCGGCCGCGCGCTCGTGACGGAAGGCGCGCTCGTCTCCGCCACGGAAGCGACGCAGATGGCGCTGATCCAGCAGACCGACAACGTCTACCTGAACATCACCCAGTCCGCCGCCGAACTGCAGCGCCTGCGCAAGAACGCCGGCGACAAGGGCCTCGGCGGCAGCGTCCCCGTGACCGTCGTCGCGGACGACGGCACCGTGCTGCCGACGAAGGGCAAGCTGCTGTTCTCGGACATCACCGTGGACCCGACGAGCGGCCAGATCACGCTGCGCGCCCAGGCGCCGAACCCGGACAACGCCCTGCTGCCGGGCCAGTACGTGCGCGTGCGCCTGGCGCAGGCCGAGCTGCCGAACGGCATCCTCGTGCCGCAGCAGGCCGTCACCCGCGGCGGCCCGAACGGCGATACGCTGACGGTGATCGGCCCGGACAACAAGCCGACCCCGCGCACGGTGAAAATCGGTTCGCAGAACGGCGAGAACTGGGTCGTCACGGATGGCCTGAAGGAAGGCGAGCGCGTGATGGTGGATGGCTTCCAGAAGCTGCAGATGCTGCCGCCGGGTACGCCGGTACAGCCGGTGCCCTGGACGCCGGTGGGCGCCCCGGCAGCGCCGGCCGCCGCCAATGCGCAGGCGTCCGCCGCGCCCGCCGGCAAGTAAGCAGGCAAGGCTAGATAAACAGGAACCACAATGGCACGTTTTTTTATTGACCGCCCCATTTTTGCCTGGGTGATCGCGCTCTTCATCATGGTGCTTGGCGGCGTCGCCATCAAGCAGCTGCCGATCGCGCAATATCCCACCGTGGCGCCGCCGTCGATCGTCGTCAGCGTCGCCTATCCCGGCGCTTCCGCGCAAACGCTGGAAGATTCCGTCATCTCCGTCATCGAGCGCGAGATGAATGGTGCCGAGGGCATGATCTATATGGAGTCGACCAGCCAGGCCAACGGCACCGGCTCCATCACGATCAGCTTCGAGACCGGCACCAATCCCGACCTGGCCCAGGTCGACGTCCAGAACCGCCTCGCGCGCGCGACCCCGCGCCTGCCGGCCGCGGTGACCCAGCAGGGCGTGCGCGTCGACAAGGCCCGTTCGAACTTCCTGCTGTTCACGATCCTCTCGTCCGACGACCCGACCTGGGACACCGTCGCGCTGGGCGACTACGCGTCGCGCAACGTGCTGCCGGAGATCCAGCGGATCAAGGGCGTCGGCCAGGCGCAGCTGTTCGGTACCGAGAAGGCGATGCGCATCTGGATCGATCCGGCCAAGCTGGTCGGCTTCAACCTGTCGCCGGACGACGTCAACACCGCGATCCGCCAGCAGAACGCCCAGGTGGCCTCCGGCACGATCGGCGACCTGCCCGTGGCCAAGGGCCAGCAGATCACCGCGACCGTCGTCGTCACGGGCCAGCTGGCCACCATCGAGCAGTTCGGCAACATCGTGCTGCGCGCGAATCCGGACGGCTCCACCGTGCGCCTGAAGGATGTCGCCCGCATCGAGATCGGCGGCCAGGCCTACGCCACGTCGACCCGCCTGAACGGCAAGCCGTCGACCGGTATCGGCGTGCAGCTGTCGCCGACCGGTAACGCGCTGGAAACGGCAAAGCTGATCAAGGCACGCATGAATCAGCTGCAGAAGTACTTCCCGAAAGGCATGAAGTACTCGATCCCTTACGACAGCACGAAATTCATCCAGATCTCGATCAGCCAGGTGGTGGAAACCCTGATCGAGGCCGTGATCCTCGTGTTCATCGTGATGTACGTGTTCCTGCAGAACTTCCGCTACACGATCATCCCGACCATCGTCGTCCCCGTTGCCCTGCTGGGCTCCTTCGCGACCCTGCTCGCGATGGGCTTCTCGATCAACGTGCTCACCATGTTCGGCATGGTGCTCGTGATCGGTATCGTCGTCGACGATGCGATCGTGGTGGTGGAGAACGTCGAGCGCATCATGTCCGAGGAAGGCCTGCCTCCGCTGCAGGCGACACGCAAGGCGATGGGCCAGATTTCCGGCGCCATCATCGGCGTGACCGTCGTGCTGATGTCCGTGTTCGTGCCGCTGGCGTTCTTCGCCGGCGCGGTCGGCAACATCTACCGCCAGTTCTCGATCGTGATGGTGTCGTCGATCGGCTTCTCGGCGTTCATGGCGCTGTCGCTGACGCCGGCGCTGTGCGCGCACCTGCTGAAACCCGTGGAAGCGGGCCACCACATGGAGAAGAAAGGCTTCTTCGGCTGGTTCAACCGCACGTTCACGACGGGCGCCAAGCGCTACGAAGGCATCGTCGGCAAGATCCTCAAGCGTTCGGGCCGCGCGCTGGTCGTGTTCGTCCTGCTGGTCGGCATCGTCGGCCTGATGTTCGCGCGCCTGCCGAACTCGTTCCTGCCGAACGAGGACCAGGGCTATATCATCGCCAACATCCAGCTGCCGCCGGGCGCGACCGCCGAGCGCACCAACGTCGTGCTGCACGCGCTGGAAGACTATGTGCTGAAGCAGCCGGAAGTCGCCGACATGGTCGCGGTGACGGGCTTCTCGTTCACGGGCCAGGGCCAGAACATGGGCCTCGCGTTCATCCCGCTGAAGTCGTGGGACGAGCGTAAAGGCCAGGGCCAGAGCGCGCAGGACCTCGCGGGCCGCATCACGGGGCGCATGATGGCGCTGCGCGATTCGTTCATCTTCGTCGTGAGCCCGCCGCCGATCCCGGAACTGGGCCGCGGCACCGGCTTCTCGTTCCGCCTGCAGGACCGCGGGGGCCTCGGCCACGCCGCCCTGCTCCAGGCGCGTAACCAGCTGCTGGGCATGGCGATGCAGAGCAAGGTGCTGACGGGCATCCGTCCGGAAGGCCTGGAAGACGCGCCGCAACTGAAGCTGAACATCGACCGCGACAAGGCGCAAGCCCTGGGCGTGACGTTCGGCGCCATCAACACGGCGCTGTCGACGTCGCTCGGTTCGGCGTACGTGAACGACTTCCCGAACGCCGGCCGCCTGCAGCGCGTGATCGTGCAGGCCGACGCGCCGGAGCGCATGCAGCCGGAAGACCTCCTGCGCATCAACGCCCTGAACACGAAGGGCCAGCCGGTGCCGCTGTCCGCGTTCGCGACGACCCAGTGGATCACGGGTCCGATGCAGACGTCGCGCTACAACGGCTATTCGTCGATGAGCATCACGGGCGACGCCGCCCCGGGCTATTCGACCGGCCAGGCGCTGGACGAGATGCAGGCGCTGGCCGCCAAGCTGCCGGCCGGATTCGCGTATGAATGGACCGGCCAGTCGCGTGAGGAGATCCTCGCCGGTTCGACCGTGTTCGTGCTGATCGGCTTTGCGCTGCTGGCCGTGTTCCTGGCACTCGCCGCGCTGTACGAGAGCTGGTCGATCCCGGTCGCCGTGCTGCTCGTCGTGCCGCTGGGCGTGCTCGGCTCGCTGATGGCGGCGTCGATGCGCGGGCTGCAGAACGACGTGTACTTCAAGGTGGGCCTGATCACCATCATCGGCCTGGCCGCGAAGAACGCGATCCTGATCGTGGAATTCGCGAAGGACCTGCAGGCGCAGGGCAAGTCGCCGTTCGAAGCGGCGCTGGAGGCGGCGCACCTGCGCTTCCGTCCGATCATCATGACGTCGCTCGCGTTCATCCTCGGCGTGCTGCCGCTGGTGGTCGCCAGCGGTGCCGGCGCCGCGTCGCAGCGCGCGATCGGTACCGGCGTGATGGGCGGCATGCTGACGGCGACGGCACTGGGCGTGTTCTTCGTGCCCGTGTTCTTCGTGGTCATCCGCGGATTCTTCAAGGGCAGCGAGCGCCAGCGCAAGAAGTACGCGCACGAAGAAGAAAACACTGTCATCGACTCGAAAATCTGATGAACACCATGAAACGACTTACTCCCCTGGCCCTCGCCCTCGTGCTGGCCGGCTGCGTGAACCTGGCGCCCAAGTATGAGCGCCCGGCAGCCCCGGTCGCGGGTGCCTTCCCCACTGTGGAAGGGACCGTCGGCAGCGGCAACGCCGTCGCGAACGAGGCGCCCGCCGCCATCGCGTGGCAGCGCTTCTTCACCGATCCGCGCCTGCAGCAGCTGATCACGGCGGCCCTGGCCAACAACCGCGACCTGCGCGTTTCGATCCTCAACATCGAGGCGGCCCGGGCGCAATACCAGATCCAGCGCTCGAACCAGTTCCCGGCCATTAACGCCGGCATCACGGGCCAGCGCCAGACGACGGGCAAGGACCAGCCGATCAGCAGCGTGTACCAGGCCGGCCTCTCGGTATCCGCGTTCGAACTGGACTTCTTCAGCCGCGTGCGCAACCTGTCCGACGCCGCGCTGGCGCAATTCCTCGCCACCGAGGAAGCGCGCAAGACGGCGCAGATCAGCCTGATCGCGCAGGTCGCCAACACGTACCTGACGTTCCTCGCGGACGAGGAATTACTGTCCCTGACGCAGCAGACGCTCAAGACGCGCGAGGAATCGCTGCGCCTGACGAACCTGCGCTTCGAGAACGGCGTCTCGTCCAAGCTCGACCTGCAGCAGGCCGTGTCGCTCGTCGAACAGGCGCGTACCACGCTGGCCCAGGCCCAGCGCCAGCGCGCGCAGGACCTGAACCTGCTGACGCTCCTGATCGGCCAGCCGATCCCGGACAACCTGCCGGCCGGCGCCACGCTCGCGACGACGAACCTGCCGGATCTGCCGGCCGGGATGCCGTCCGACCTGCTGGCCGTCCGTCCGGACATCCGTTCGGCCGAGCAGCAGCTGATCGCGGCCAACGCCAACATCGGCGCGGCGCGCGCGAACTACTTCCCGCACATCACCCTGACGGGCAGTGCGGGCACGGCCAGTTCCGAGCTCTCCGGCCTGTTCAAGAGCGGCACGTTCGGCTGGACGTTCGCGCCGCAGGCGATCCTGCCGCTGTTCGACTTCGGCCGCACCCGCGCCGGCGTCGAGAGCGCCCGTGCCCAGCGCGACATCGCCGTCGCGCAGTACGAAAAGTCGATCCAGACCGCGTTCCGCGAAGTGGCGGACGCGCTGGCCGGCCAGGCCACGTTCAGCGAACAGCTGCGCGCCCAGCAGGCCGTGGCGGCCGCCGAGACGGACCGCTTCAACCTGTCCGACCTGCGCTACCGCAACGGCACCGCGAGCTACCTGGACCTGCTGGACGCCCAGCGCTCGCTGTTCACCGCGCAGCAGCAGGCCATCCAGGCCAATCTGCTGCGCCTGCAGAACCAGGTCACGCTGTACCGCGTGCTGGGTGGGGGCTGGAGCGAAGCGGCGCCCACGACGGCGGCGCGCTGACCTTCCGCGCGGAATCATTTCCGCGCGCCATTGGCAGGATCCCGACCGGGGCCGGCCGCGATTTCGGTATCATGAAATCGCAGGCCGGCCCCGGTTTTCCATTGCATGCACGGGCGGCCCCGGCAGCCGTCGCCGGACGGCGTCCGCCAGGACCGCAACGCGCGCCGAGCCCGGCCTGTCCGGCACGGTCGCCCCTTGCGCCGCGCCCTACGCCATGCGACATTTTTTTCGTGCACATTGGAAAGCCATCGTCGCCATCGTCCTGCTCGTGATGCTGGCGCTGGTGACCGTGAACCCAGGCGCCGCCATGCCGGAGCCGCCGCTGGCCATGCGCCTGCGCGCGCACGTGACGGCACTCGCCGCCGGCGCGCCGGATGCCGCCGCGCGCCGTGCCGACGCCGCCACCTATATCGACGGCGTGCTGCAGGCGGCCGGCTACGCCGTGCAGGACCGCGGCGGCGCGGACCACCGGCACCGCATCGAAGCCGTACTCACCGGCGTAGCCCCCGGGGAGAAAGCGGCGCGCACGTTCATCGTGGGTGCCCGCTACGACGGCGCGCCCGGCACCGATCCCGAAACCGTGGGCACCGCGGCGGCCGTGCTGGAACTGGCGCGGCTGCTGTCCAGCGTGCGTCCGAGCAGCGGCACCGAGATCCGCTTCGTGTTCTTCCTCGCGCCGACAGCCGCCGTTCCCCCGCCGGCCGCGGAGAGCCTGGGCGACGCGCCCGACGAGCGTTCGGGCAGCTTCATCGCCTACGTCGGCAGCCTCGCATCGTCGCGCCAGGTGCAGGACGCGCTGTCGGCGTTCCAGAGCGTCGCGGCCGGCCCGGCGCACGGCCTGGCGACGCCGGCCTACATGCAGGGCGTGACCCTGTCCGACCGCGCCGGCTGGCATCACTCCGGCGCCGGCCTGCCCGCCCTCGTCCTCACGGACACCTCGTTCACACGCTTCCCGTACCGCCAGGCGGAAACCGCCGCGCCGTTGACGGACGAAGCACCACCGGAGCAGGTCATCTTTGCCGGCATGGCGCGCGTGGTGAGCGGCCTCGCGCGCACGCTCACGGCGCTGGCTGCGGGACAGCGCGGGTAATCCCCGGGCCGCCCGCCACCGTGGCGCCCGCTGTGGTCTCCTGCCGTGCGCGCGGATACAGCCAGCCGAAGATGACCGTCGCCGCCGCGGCGCCGGCCAGCTGGGCCAGCACATAGCCCGGCACGTCCGCGAGCCGGATGCCGGCGCACGTGCCGGTCGCCGCGCGCGCCAGCGTGAGGGCGGGATTGGCGAACGAGGACGATGCCGTGAACCAGTACCCCGCCACGATGAACAGGGCCGCCGCATACGGCGTCACGTGGGGACGCGTTCGTGCGCAGCCGATGATCGTGGCCAGCAGGCCGAACGTGGCGACACCTTCGCTCCACCACAGCGCCGCGCCCGTGCGCGCCTGCGTCGCGGCCGCGAACACGGGTTCGCCGAACATCCCGTGCGCGATCGCCACGCCGGCGAATGCGCCGGCCACCTGCGCCGCGAGGTAAGGCAGCACGAGCGCGCCCGGCAGGTTGCGCTGCCATGCTTCGGACAGGGTGACGACGGGATTCAGGTGCGCGCCCGAGACGGCGCCGAACGCCAGGATCAGCACGACGAGGCCGCAGCCGGATGCGATCGAATTGACGAGCAGCGCGATGGCCGCATTGCCGCCCGCCAGCCGGTCGCCCATGACGGCGGACCCGACGACGACGGCCAGCAGCAAGGCGGTGCCGAGCCCCTCGGCGACGAGGCGGCGGAACAGTTGGTCGAAGTGCTTCATGACACGTATTGTGGGGGAGCGTCCCGCCCCGCAGTACCGCCGTTTCGGTCTGTTCAGCCGATACGAAGACGCAGGGCCGGCCTAGGCCGCCTGCCGGATCAAGGCGGGAATGACGTCGAGCAGGTCGGACATCGACACGGGCTTGGACAGGAAGCGCACACCCGGCGGCATCGTGCCGGCCTCGATGGGATTGCCCGAGATGACGAGTGCCGGCAGGTCCGGCTGGAGGCCGCGCAGGGCGTGGATCACTTCGATGCCGTTCATGCCCGGCATGCGGAAGTCCGTGATGAGCAGGTCGATCGGGGCGCCTTCGGCGAGGCGCACGGCGTCGCGCCCGTTATCGGCGACGGATACGCGATAACCGGCGACGCTCAGGTAGCGTTCGAATACGTACAGGATGGCTTCTTCGTCATCCACGACCAGGATGCGCGGCGGTGCGGGTGGCATCGGCCAGCTTGCCTTTCATTGAAACTTATGCAAGGCAGACTGTAACACACGGACTGGAGGGAACCCGACACGTTTCCCTCCGTCATCCCGGCCGCTATTTAGGACGGTACAAGGCGCACAGCTTGTGCCCGTCCGGATCGCGCACATAGGCCAGGTACAACGGCCCCAGGCTGCTCTCGCGCAGCCCCGGCGGCGCCTCGATCGACGTGCCGCCCTGCGCGACCGCCGTGTCGTGGAAGGCGTGGACCTGTTCGGGCGACGCGCATTTGAAGCCGATCGTGGCGCCGTTCGCGCACGTTGCCTCGGCACCGTCGATCGGTTCGGTGATGCAGAACGAGCCGCCGTCGTGGCGGTAGAACAGCCGCCGCTGGCCCGTCAGGTTCGTGTTGGGGAACGGTTCGCCCACGCCGAGGACGCCCAGCACGGCGTCGTAGAAACGTTTGGAACGATCGAGGTCGTTGGAACCGATCATGATGTGACTGAACATGCGTATCCTTTCTAGAGAAGTTCAACGTCCGGCAGGTTGGCCAGCACCTGGTCCCACGTATCGTAGCATTCCAGCGTCCCGACGACGACCGGCAGCGGCTCGGCCCAGATCTCCGGCAGCATGCGTTCCTCGCGCGTGCGGGTCGCGAACGCCAGATGTTCCACCGGCGGCGCGAAGCGCGCGTCGACGCCGGGCTTGTTGCCCCGGGCATCGATGCGGTACCAGCCGTGGTCCTTCAGGTACACGGCGTTCAGGCCGTGCAGGCAGTACGGCGCCCCGCTGTCGCCGACCGACAGGCGCTGATAGCACAGCCCTGCCGGGATGCCGTTCGCGCGCAGCAGCGCGGCGAGCAGATGGCTCTTCGCATAGCAATAGCCGGTCCCGTGGCGCAGCACGTCGGACGCCTTGCACGTGACGGGGTTCGCTTTGAAATCCACGCTGTGGCGGATGGCGTCGCGCACGAATTCGAAGCAGGCGCGCGCCACGTCCGCTTCGGACGAGGCGCCCCCGGCCAGCCGGCGGGCGGTGGAAAGGACTTCCGGCGTGTCGAAGTCGATGTAGGTGCTGGCGGCGAGATAGCGTTGCATGAAAGGTCTCCCGTCATCCGAACCTGCCCGCCAGGCCCGCCGCGAGCACGAGGGCAATGGCGCAGAACAGGCCGATCTGCAGACGCCGGTTCGTGGCGGTGGCAAGGGTTGCGCAAAGCCCCAGTACAAGGGGGAAGAAAGCCAGTGTCGGAAACGTCATGGTGTGTGCGTGTGTCGAAGCCGACACCTTAGCAGACCATGACGTTTGCAAAATGCGTTCTTTGTCACTCGGCCAGGAACATCTCCTGCAGGTCGTTGAGGAAGCGCTGCCCCAGTTCCGTCGGCCGGATCACGCGGAAATCGCGGTAGATCAGGCCCTTCGCCTCGGCCGCGTTCAGGTCCTTCTCGATCGCATTGATCGGCATGCCGGTGCGCTCGCCGAACAGGTTCGGGTCGAACCCTTCCGTCAGGCGCAGCGCGTTGAGCATGAATTCGAAGCCCATGTCGGCGCGCGCGATCTCGTGCTCCTCCGCGACGGCATTGCCATTCCCCGCCGCTTCCATGAACGACGCAGGCTGCTTGTAGCGCGCCTGGCGCAGCACGCGGTGCGGGAACGACAGCTTCGAATGCGCACCCGCGCCGATGCCCAGGTAGTCGCCGAACTGCCAGTAGTTCAGGTTGTGGCGCGCGCGGTGGCCCGGCTTCGCATACGCCGAGACCTCGTAGTGCTCATAGCCGGCGGCGGCCGTGCGCGCCGCGATCATGTCCTGGATGTCGGCGGTATCGTCGTCGCCCGGCAGTTCCGGCGGGTACTTCGCGAACACCGTGTTGGGTTCCATCGTCAGGTGATACAGCGACAAATGCGGCGGAGAGAACGACAGCGCCATGTCGATGTCGGCCTGCGCCTCGGCCAGCGTCTGCCCCGGCAGCGCGTACATCAGGTCGAGGTTGAAGTTGTCGAAGTTCGCCTGGGCGATCCCGACCGCACGGATGGCTTCCTCGGCGTCGTGGATGCGGCCCAGCGCCTGCAAATGCCTGCTGTTGAAGCTCTGGATGCCGATCGACAGGCGGTTGATGCCGCTGGCGCGGAAGGACTTGAATTTCTCGGCCTCGAACGTGCCGGGATTCGCTTCCATCGTGATCTCGGCGTCGAGATCCAGCGGAAGCAACGTGCGGAGGTCGGACATCAGCCGGTCCAGCCCCGCCGCCGAGATCAGGCTCGGTGTGCCGCCGCCGATGAACACCGTGTGGATCTTGCGGCCCCAGATCAGCGGCAGCGACTGTTCCAGGTCGGCGCGCAGCGCATCCAGGTAAGCCTGTTCCGGAATCGGCTCCTTCGACTCGTGCGAATTGAAGTCGCAATACGGGCATTTGCGCACGCACCAAGGCCAGTGGATGTATAGCGCCAGCGGCGGCAGCGCCGTCAGGTTCAGCGCGCCCGGTTGCAGGTATTGCAGCGCGGCTGATGCCGGGTTGCGCGGCGTGGCCGCCGGCCCGACGGGCTTGATCGGAATCATTTCAGCTTCCCGAGCTTGTCGACGAGCGCGCGCAGCGCCTGGCCGCGGTGCGAGACGGCGTTCTTTTCTTCCGGCGCCAGCTCGGCGGCCGTGCGGCCGAATTCGGGCAGCAGGAAGTGCGGATCGTAGCCGAAACCGCCAGCGCCGCGCGGCGTGTCGACGATCTGGCCGCGCCAGACGCCGTCCGCGATCACCGGCTGCGGATCGTCGGCGTGGCGCACGTACACGAGCACGCAGTAGTAATAGGCCGATTTGTCGGTGTGCGCGGCCAGGTCGGCGATCAGTTTTTCGTTGTTGCGGGCATCCGACTTCGGCTCGCCGGCAAAGCGCGCGGAAACCACGCCCGGCGCGCCGCCAAGGGCGTTCACGCACACGCCGGAATCGTCGGCGAGGGCCGGCAGGCCCGTCAGGCGCGCCGCGTGACGGGCCTTCTGCAGGGCGTTCTCGACGAAGGTGCCGAACGGTTCTTCCGCTTCGGGGACGTTGAACTCGCCCTGCGGATGCAGTTCGAAGCCGATCGGGCCAAGTAACTGGGCGAATTCCTTGAGCTTGCCCGCGTTGTTGGAGGCAAGGATGAGGCGTTGGGTCATTGCTGTCTCGGTCTGGACGAAGAACTGCGTATTTTACCGCTCATCCCGTGCCGCGCGCAGCCCGCCGCGCGCTAGGCCCGCGGAAACACCATGCTCGCCTCGAAGCCCGGATCGGCGCGGCGCAGCGCGAGCGTGCCCTCGTGCAGCTGGGTGATGGCGGTGACGATGGACAGCCCCAGCCCATTGCCCGGCAGGTGGCGGCTCTGGTCCACGCGATAGAAGCGGCGCGTGAGCTTGTCCATGTCTTCGAGCGGCACGCCCTGGCCGTAATCGCGTACGGTCAATGCCGGCGCGCCGTCCACGGTGGCCACGTCGACGTCGACCCGGCCGCCGTTGCGGCCGTACTTGATGGCGTTGTCGATCAGGCTTGCCAGCGCGCTGGCCAGCAGGTCGCGGTCGCCGCGGATGATCGTGGGCGTGCCCGTGAAGCGCAGCGCGATGCCCTGCTCTTCCGCCGCCGCTTCGTACAATTCCGTCATGTCGTGCGCGATCGCGGCCAGGTCGAGTTTTTCGAAGGTGCCCGCGCGCACGCCGGATTCCAGCGCGGCGATCTGCAGGAGCTTGTCGAACAGCGAGATGACGCTGTCGATGTCCTCGATGGCCAGGCGCGCGTCCGCGACGAGCGCATGCGGGTCGGCCGAGGCCTGCAGCGCGCGGTCCAGGCGCGAGCGCACGCGCGACAGCGGCGTGCGCAGGTCGTGCGCGATCGAGTTCGACACGTGGCGCACGCCTTCCATCAGCGCCTCGATGCGGTCGAGCATGCGGTTGATGTCGTCGGCCAGGCGCGCGAATTCGTCGTTGCCCATCACGACGATGCGGCTGGACAGCTCGCCCGCCGCGATGCGCGCCGTCGTGCGGCGGATGCGGCCGATGCGCGCTTCCAGGCGCGAACGGAAGATCTGGGCGCCGAAGAACGCGAGCAGGATCGACACGGCGCCGCTGACCAGCAGCGCGCGCTCGACGACGCTGCGGATGGCGTCGAGCTCGATCAGGTCGCGGCCGACGACGAGCCGGCTGCCGTCGTCCAGCCGCGTCGCGATCAGCCGCACGGAGACGGGCGCGCCGTTCCGGTCCATCTGGGCGAACGCCAGGTCGCCGGACGCCGGCAGGTCGCCGTACCAGCGTCCCAGGTTGCCGGCCAGGACGTGCGCCTTCGCATCGACGAGGCCCACCACTTCCGTGTCGGTGTCGATCAGGTCGTGCAGCTGGGCGTCGATTTCGCGCACGAGGCCCGTGCGGCCGTCGCGGACCCACGCGTCGGCCAGGTGCGTTTCCACGGCCATGATCTTGTTGTCGATCGAGTGTTCGAACACGCCCACCGTGCCGAAATAGACGATGGCGGACAGGGTCGCCATCGACGCGGCCAGCAGCACGCCGTAGCCGACCGCCAGGCGGAACGCGATCGAGCCGCGGAGGCCGAACCGGGTGCTAGCGGGCGGACGGGCCATAGGTCGGCGCGGCGCTCAGCACGTAGCCGGCACCTCTCACCGTGTGGATCAGGGCCGGGCTGAAATCCTTGTCGATCTTGCTGCGCAGGCGGCTGATCTGCACGTCGATGACGTTCGTCTGCGGATCGAAATGGTATTCCCACACGCCTTCCAGCAGCATCGTGCGGGTGACGATCTGGCCTTCGTGGCGCATGAGGTATTCGAGCAGGCGGAATTCGCGCGGCTGCAGGTTGATCGTCGTGCCCTGGCGCGTGACGCGCATCGTGCGCACGTCCAGCAGCAGGTCGGCCACCTGCAGCGCGGTGGCCTCGCGCGACCAGGAATTGCGGCGGCTGAGGTTTTCCACGCGCGCCAGCAGTTCCGACATGACGAACGGCTTGGTCAGATAGTCGTCGCTGCCCGCGCGCAGGCCGCGCACGCGTTCGTCGACGCTGTTCAGCGCGGACAGGATCAGCACCGGCGTGCCGTCGCCGCGGGCGCGCATCTGTTCGAGGATGCCAAGGCCGTCGACCTGGCCGGGCAGCATGCGGTCGAGGACGACGACGTCCCAGCGCGTCTCCTGCAGGCGGCGGTTGCCCTCCTCGCCGTTCGTTTCCGCCTGCACGGCATAGCCGGCCGCGCGCAATCCGCTGCAGAGGTAGTCGCGGGTTTCGGTATCGTCTTCGATCACGAGGCAGTTCGGCATGATTCGGCTCTTGGTGTTAAGTGGACTATAGCATGGAGGCCAGGTGGGCCATCACGGCCACGACGTGGTCGATCTGGGCGCGCGTATGCCCGGCGTTGAGCATGAAGCGCAGGCGCGCCTGGCCGACGGGGACGGCCGGGAACTGGATCGCGTCGACGTGGATGCCCTCCGCGCGCAGCGCGCGCTGGAAGCGCTGGCACAACTCGGCATCCCTGACGAGCACCGGGACGATCGGCGTCTGCGTCGACGTCAGCGTGTAGCCCAGCGGTTTCATTTGCTCGACGAAGTGGCGCTGGTTCTCCCACAGGCGCGCGCGGCGCTGCGGCTCTTCCTGCAGCACGTCCAGCGCGGCCAGCAGCGCGTTGGCCTGGTCCGGCGGCGGCGGGCAGGTGAAGCCGTAGGCGGAACTCGTCAGGCGCAGCACGTCCGCCATCTCGCGCTCCAGCGCCACGAAGCCGCCGATGGCGCCCAGCGCCTTCGACAGGGTCCCCATCTGCATGATGGTGGGGCTGTAGCAGCCGTAGTGCTCGGACGTGCCGCCGCCGTGTTCTCCCAGGATGCCGGTGGCGTGGGCGTCGTCGATGTACAGGATCGCACCGTATTTCTCGGCCAGTGCGGTGAGCTCGGGCAGCGGCGCGATCGTGCCTTCCATGCTGAACACGCCGTCGCTGACGATGATCGGGCTGACGCCGTCCGCCGCCTTCAGCAGCGACTCCAGGTGGTCCATGTCGGCATGGCGGTACGTGTGCTTGTCCGCGCCCGACATCAGGATGCCTTCGCGGATGCTGACGTGGTTGAACTCGTCCGTGAAGTACGCGTACTTGCGGCGCTTGCGCGGCCGGTAGCCGTGCAGCCGCGCCAGCAGGCCGGCCTTGACGAGCGTGGACAGCACGCCGATGTTCGTCATGTAGCCCGTGACGAACAGCACGGCGTCGGTCTTGTGCTTCAGTTCACCGAGCCGGCGTTCCAGCTCGCGGTACACGGGCAGATCTCCGCCCAGCAGCCGCGATTCGCAGTTGCCGACGCCGTAGCGCTCCAGCCCCGCCTTCGCCGCGTCCACGAGGCGCGGATGGTTCGCCAGCGCCAGGTAGTTATTGGTGCTGAACGACACGGCGGCCTCGCCGTTCACCTTGAATACCGGATCCGGCAAGGTGTCGTGGACGGGCGTGTCGTGGTGGATGGCGTGGGTTTGCAGCCAGTCTGCAATGTCGGCGAGGTCGTGCATGTTCGGGAGGATCGGATGGCGCTGCGGTGCAGTATAGGCGAGTGGCGGGAGCCTAAAAATTACGATCAAGTAATGTCAACACAGCGTCACATTACTAAATCGTAATACGGTATTGATGCGCTGCAACGTAGAATCCGAGCGTTTTCATTTCATGGAGCTCCCTTTCATGGGCACTTGTTCGAGTGGCAGTTGTTGCCGGCTGAATGCCGGTCCCGCCCCGGCAAGATAACGCAGGATCTCCTCCTGCCGTCATCTCGCCCCAGGGGGGATGATGGTATCCACGACACACGAATCACCAAGCGCGAATGAAAGGTATGCCGTTTACCGACGGAGATACCGATGTTTCGTTGTTCCCTGTTTTACTTCGCCGCGGCCATGACGCTCGCGGCGCCAATCGCCCGTGCCGACGAGGCCTGGAATGCGCACGTCCAGGCCACGTACGTGTGGCAGGCCAAACCCGCTTTCGACGCCGCATACACCGGCCCCGCCAGCCTCGCCCCGTCGCGCGAGACGGGCTATTCGTTCAGCGCCACCGCCGCCTTCGGCGTCCGTCCGTGGGCGGGCGCGGAACTCTACTTCGACCCGGAAGTCGTGCAGGGCAAGGCGCTGTCCGGCCTGCACGGTTTCGGCGGCATGACCAATGGCGAAGAGCAGAAGACGAGCGGCACGAGCCCGACCTTCTATCGCGCCCGGCTGTTCCTGCGCCAGACATGGAACCTCGATGGCGAGATGCAGACCGTCGCCTCCGACATGAACCAGCTCGCGGGCAGCGTGGCCAGCCGCCGCGTCGTGCTCACGGCCGGCAACCTGGCCGTGTCCGATGTCTTCGACGCCAACAGCCAGGCGCACGACGCCCGCAGCCAGTTCCTGAACTGGGCGCTCGTCGCGCACGGCGCCTGGGATTTCGCGGCGGATGCGCGCGGCTACACGTGGGGCGCTGCGCTCGAGTACTACGACGGCGACTGGGCCGTGCGCGCCGGGCGTTTCCTGCTGCCTGCCGAATCGAATGGCCTGCCGCTCGACACGCGCATCTTCAAGCACTATGGCGATCAGGCCGAGGTGGAACACCATCACGCGTGGTTCGGCCAGCCGGGCACCATGCGCGTACTGGCCTTCCACGACCGCGCCCGCATGGGATCGTTCCGCGATGCGCTGGCAGCCGGCGCAGCGCCGGATGTCGGCAACGTACGGCGCGAGCGCGGCAAGACGGGCTTCGGCCTGAGCCTGGACCAAGCATTGACCGGGAGCGTCGTCATGTTCGCGCGCGCCAGCCGCAACGACGGGCAGTCGGAAACCTATGCGTTCGCCGAGATCGAACGGTCGTTGTCCGTGGGCGCCACCTTGCAGGTCCGCGGCAGCGACACGCTGGGTATCGCGCTGGTGCGCAATGGCCTGTCGCAGGCGCACCGCGACTACCTGGCGGCGGGCGGCATCGGCGCCTTCATCGGCGACGGCCGGCTGGACTACCGCCCCGAGCAGATCGCGGAAACCTATTACAGGATCGAGCTGGGCCGGTACGCCGCCCTGTCGCTGGACTGGCAGCACGTCGCCAACCCGGCCTACAACGGCGCGCGCGGTCCGGTGGACGTCTACGGCGTGCGGCTGCACGGGCAATACTGAGGAGACGAGACATGTTCGAACTGTTCACTCCGGGCCGCACCGGCCGCTCGTTCCTCACGACGACTCCCAACCGCTGGGACTGGGCGCTGCTGCCCCTCGTCCTCGTCGTGCTGGCGCTGGCCGCGTACGGCGCGATGCAGATGACGCGCCCCTTCGTGCTGGGCCAGCCGACGCCGGTCTCGCTCGATCCGGCCGTGTTGCCCTACTACCTGCTGCGCACGATCCTGCGCATGTTCAGCGCGTTGGGCGCCGCGCTGCTGTTCACGTTCGCGTTCGCCGTCGTCGCCACGCGCTGGAAGAGCGCGGAAAAAATCATGGTGCCGCTGCTGGACGTGCTGCAGTCGGTGCCGATCCTCGGCTTCCAGGCCATCGCGATCACGCCGTTCATCGCCCTGTTCCCGGGCAACCTGTTCGGCGTCGAGTGCGCCGCCATTTTCGCGATCTTCACGTCGCAGGCGTGGAACATGGCGTTCAGCCTGTACCAGTCGATGAAGACGATCCCGCCCGAGCTGGCGGAAGCGGCGCGCGTGTTCCGCCTGTCCGCCTGGCAGCGCTTCTGGCGCCTGGAGCTGCCGTTCGCGATGCCGGCGCTGCTGTGGAACATGATGATGTCGATGTCCGGCGGCTGGTTCCTGCTCGTGGCGGCCGAGGCGATCTCGGTGGCGGGCCAGGACATCAAGCTGCCCGGCATCGGCGCCTACATCGCCGTCGCCATCGAACAGAAGAACGGCGGCGCCATCGCCTGGGCCATCGCCGCCATGTTCACCGGCATCCTGCTGTACGACCAGCTGTTCTTCCGTCCCCTGCTGGCGTGGGCGGATAAATTCCGCTTCGAGGAATCGCAGGGGGAGATCGCGCAGCAGTCGTGGGTGCTGGACTGGGGCCGCCGCAGCGTGTGGATCCGCGCGCTGACCGACCGCATGTGGGCGCTGCTGGCGCGCACGCTGGGCTGGTTCGGCACGCCCGAACCTGTCGAGGGGCCGCTGCGGCCGTCCCGCTTCGCGCTGTCGGCGCGCACGATCGACGGGATCCTCCTCGCGCTCGCGCTGCTGGGCGCGTGGCGCTTCCTCCTGTTCATCCACGCCGAAGTGGGCTGGGGCGAAACGCTGCGCGTCGTGGGCTTGGGCGGCCTCACGCTCGTGCGCGTGCTGCTGCTGATCGCGGTGGCGTCGCTGTTCTGGGTACCGGTCGCCGTCTGGATCGGCCTGCGTCCGGCGTACGCGCAGAAGGTGCAGGCGCTGGCGCAATTCCTGGCCGCGTTTCCCGTCAACCTGATCTATCCGCTGGTCGTGTACGTCGTCGTGCACCTGCACCTGAACCTGAACATCTGGCTCAGCCCGTTGATGGTGTTCGGCACCCAGTGGTACATCCTGTTCAACGTGGTCGCGGGCGCATCCACGCTGCCGAACGAGTTACGCCTCGCGGCCGACAACCTGGGCCTGACGGGCTGGCTGAAATGGAAGCGCGTGTACCTGCCGGCCGTGTTCCCCAGCTTCGTCACGGGCGCGATCACGGCCAGCGGCGGCTCGTGGAACGCGAGCATCGTGGCGGAATACGTCACGTGGGGCAGGACGTCGCTCGTGGCCGATGGCCTGGGCAGCTACATCAAGCAGATGACGGATGCCGGCGACTTCCACCGCGTCGCCCTCGGCATCGGGGTGATGTGCGTATTCGTCATGGTATTGAACCGCTTCTTCTGGCGCCGGCTGTACCTGCTGGCCGAAGACCGCAGCCGCTGAAAGGGAGAATGGAAATGACCGACAAACTGATCGAACTGCAGGCCGTGCAAAAGGCCTTCCGCAGCGCCGACGGCGCCCCGCGCACCGTGCTCGAAGGCGTCGACTTCACCTTGGCGGACGGCGAGATCGTCGCGCTGCTGGGCAAATCCGGCTCGGGCAAATCGACCTTGCTGCGCATCGTGGCGGGCCTCGTGCCAGCCGACGCGGGCAAGGTCGAATACCGCGGACGTCCCATCCGCGGGCCGCTGTCCGGCGTCGCGATGGTCTTTCAATCGTTCGCGCTGTTCCCGTGGCTGACGGTGCAGCAGAACGTGGAGCTGGGCCTGGAAGCGCAGGGCGTGCCGCCCGCCGTGCGGCGCGAACGGGCGGACGCGATGCTCGACCTGATCGGCCTGTCCGGCTTCGGCAGCGCGCTGCCGAGGGAGCTGTCGGGCGGCATGCGCCAGCGCGTGGGCATCGCGCGCGCGCTCGTCACGCACCCGGACGTGCTGCTGATGGACGAAGCCTTCTCGGCGCTGGACGTGCTGACGGGCGAGACGCTGCGGGGCGACATCCTCGACCTGTGGGACGGCCAGCGGATTCCCACGCGCGGCATCCTGATCGTGTCGCACAACATCGAGGAAGCCGTCATGATGGCGGACCGCATCGTCATCCTGTCGAGCGATCCGGGCCGCGTGCGCCACGAGATCCGCATCGACCTGCCGCGCCCGCGCAATGCCGACGCGCCGGAAGTGCGCGCCCTCGTCGACGAAGTCTATGGCCTGATGACGATGCGCCCCGCCGCCGCGCCCGCGACGGCGCGCCCGGCCACCATCGACTACCGCGTGCCGGACACGGACGTGGGCCGCATGGAAAGCGTGCTGGACCTGCTCGCGGGCGCCCCGTACGACGGCCGCGCCGACCTGCCGCAACTGTCGGAAGACGCCGAGCTGCCGGACGAGGAACTGTTCCCGACCTACGAGGCATTGAACCTGCTGGGCCTTGCGCACGTCGAGCGCGGCGACATCGCGCTGACGGGGCTGGGCCTGCGCTATGCCCAGGCCGGCCAGGCGCTGCGCCAGGCGCTGTTCGGCCAGCAGCTGTTGAAAAACGTGCCGCTCGCGGCGCGCATCCGCCGCCAACTGGAAGACGAGCCGGGCGGCGCACTGCCGGAAGACCCGTTCATCGACCTGCTGGAAGACACGCTGGAAGCCGACCAGGCCAAGCGCATGCTGGAAGTGGCGATCGAGTGGGGCCGCTACGGCGAACTCTATGAATACGACTATCACACCGGCCGGCTGAAACTGCCGGGCACCGGCAACACGAAGGAGTGACGAATGGAAGGCATCGAGATCACCGGCGACTCCAGGCTCGATCGCAAGGTCGCGCTGACCGTGGCGCTGCTGGCGTCGTTCATGGGCGTCTGCAAGGTCAAGGACGACAACATCGTACAGGCGATGCAGCAGGCGCAGGCCGACAAGATCGACCACTGGGCCTTCTACCAGGCCCGCAACCTGCGCCAGGAACAGGCGCATACGACGCTCCTGCAACTGCGCCTCGCGGCGGCCAGCCGCCCGGCGGGCGAGCAGGCGGGCTACACCGCCGCGATCGCGGAACTGGACAAGCTGGAACACGACCAGGCGCAGAAGAAGAACGACGTGCTGGCACAGGCGAAACAGGACCAGGTGACGTACGACGCGCTGAACTACCGCGACGACCAGTTCGACCTGTCCGACGCGGCGCTGGCGCTGGCCCTGTCGCTGCTGGCCGTCACGACGTTGACGCGCCAGCGCTGGCTGTATCTCGCGGCGCTGGTGCCGACGGCGGTCGGCGTGTTCTATGGCGTGGCCGGGTTGGCGGGGTTGCCGTTTCACCCGGCGTGGTTGACGGGGTTGTTGTCCTGATCAAGCCGTCAGGCCGAGCGCCCGCTTCTGCAGCGTGACCAGTTCACGGATCCCCTGCTCCGCCAGATCAAGAAGGCGATTCATCCCCGCCCGGTCGAATGCCTCGCCCTCGGCCGTGCCCTGCACTTCGACGAAGTGGCCGGCCTCCGTCATCACGACGTTCATGTCCGTGTCGCAGCCGGAGTCTTCGATGTAGTCCAGGTCCAGCACGGGCACGCCGCCCACCACGCCCACCGAGATCGCGGCGATGAAGTGCTTGACCGGCACGGCCGGGACCAGGCCTGCCGCCACGAGTTTCGAGAACGCGTCATAGGCCGCGACCATCGCGCCCGTGATCGACGCGGTGCGCGTCCCGCCGTCGGCCTGGATCACGTCGCAGTCCAGGTGCAAGGTGCGTTCGCCGAACGCTTCCAGGTCGAACGCGGCCCGCAGGGAGCGGCCGATCAGGCGCTGGATTTCCTGCGTGCGGCCGGACTGCTTGCCGCGCGCCGCCTCGCGGTCCATGCGCGAGTGCGTGGAGCGCGGCAGCATGCCGTATTCCGCCGTCAGCCAGCCCTGCCCTTTGCCCTTCAGGAAGCCCGGCACTTTTTCCTCGATGCTGGCGGTGCAGATCACCTTCGTGTCGCCGCATTCGATCAGCACGGAACCTTCGGCGTGCTTCGTGTACTGGCGGGTGATGCGGATGGCGCGCAGCTGGTCGACGGCACGGCCGCTGGGGCGGAGGGTTTGGGTCATGGATGTCCTTTGCGTGAGTGGTTGGTTATTTCAGGATCTGCGACGACTTCTCGATCGCGTCCCGGATCTCGGCGATGGCCTTCTCGATGTCGTCCTCGTCGAACGGGTCGTCCGGTGCGGGCGCGGCGGCGGGGGTATCGAGGCGGCTCGTCACCTCGCCCTCGGGCACCATCTGCGTCGAGACGACGCTCGGGTCGCCCGCGGCGGCCGGCGTGCCCGCGCCCTGCCACTGGATCGCCAGCGCGGTCGTGTTGTCGCCGCGGGCGCCGGCGAGGCTTGTCGCCATCGCGATCATCTCCGGCACGGCCTGCGTGATCGGCTGCGCGGCCAGGCGGTGCGCGATCTCGGTGTCGGGCAGCACGGACCACAGGCCGTCGGAGCACAGCAGCAGGATATCGCCCGGCTCCAGGCTGGCGGCGCGCGACAGTTCGACCTTCGGCGGCGTCGACGCGCCGAGGCAGTTGTACAGCTTGTTGCGGTCCGGGTGCGTGGCGCGCTCGCTCGCATCGGCCTGCGCTTTCGAGATCAGGTACTCGATGTGCGAATGGTCGCGCGTGCGCCCGAGGACCTGGCCGCGGCGCAGCCAGTACAGGCGCGAATCGCCGCAATGGGCCCAGACGGCGCTGTTGTGCTGCACGAGGCAGGCGACGATCGTCGTGCGCGGGCTGTCCGGCATCGCCTTGTCGCGCGTATAGCGCATGATGTCGTCGTGGGCCTGCTGCAGGGCCTCCTGCAGGAAGCGCTCGGGCTTGCGCACGTACGGCGCCGCCTGCGTCTTGAAGCGCGTGGCGATGCTTTGCAGGGCGATCGTGGCCGCGACCTCGCCGCGCAGATGGCCGCCCATGCCGTCCGCCAGCACGAGCAGCAGCGCGTCGCGCGTGTACAGGTAGCCCATGCGGTCCTGGTTGAGTTTGCGGCCGCCGATGTGGCTCTGCTGGTAGACGGAGAATTGCATGGCTTATCCTCAGGCGCGTCCGCGGCCGAAGCCGATGCGTTCGACGAGGCCGCGCCAGCCGGAGGCCGGCACCGCGTCCCCGGTCTCGGGCGGCAGCGCCGCCGGCGTCGCGGGGAGGCCCGCCTGCAGCACCTTCTGCACGGCGAACACGCTCTGCGGCCGCGCCAGCGGATCCAGGGCGAGGCATGCCTTCACCATCGCCACGAGGCCCGGCGTGTACGCGCCTTCCAGCTTCGCGAACTGTCCGTCCATCGTGTCGGCAGTGCGGCGCTGGTCGGCCGGCTGCGGCGGCGCGCCCGCCATGCACGCGAACATGGCGGCGCCGATGCTGTAGATGTCCGTCCACGGGCCCAGCGCGCTGCCCTTCGCGTACAGCTCGGGCGCCGCGAAGCCGGGGGTGTACATGGGTGCCAGCGTGGGCGCGTCGGTGTGGATGGTCTGGCGCGCGGCGCCGAAGTCGAGCAGCATGGGCGAACCGTCCCTGCGCAGATAGATGTTGGCCGGCTTGAGGTCCAGGTGCAGCAGCTTGTTCGCATGGACGTCGCGCAGGCCGGCGCAGACGCCGTTGAAGACCTGACGGATGAACGGTTCGCCGGCGCGGCTGCCTTTCGCGACCAGGCGCGCGGCGACTTCCTGCAGCGAGTGGCCGGATTCGTAGGCCATCACCATATAAACCGTGTCGTTGGCACGGAAAAAATTTAACACCCGCACGACGTTCGGATGGACGATGCGCGCCAGCGCCCGCCCCTCTTCGAAAAAGCATTTCAGGCCGATGCGGAAAACGGGCAGATTGGCCTTCGCGATCACGGGCGCCAGCTCCCCCGGGGCCCGCAGCGCCAGGGCGCTGGGCAGGTATTCCTTGATCGCCACGGCATTGCCGTCGGCATCATATGCAAGATAAACAATACTGAACCCGCCGGACGCAATTTTCTTTACAATGCGATATCCGCCAATTTCCAGCCCATCGGGCAGGGGAGCATTATTCTGGGCAGCCATTTGGGAAAGTATTCCTTGCTAAACACGGCGATTGTGTGGATAAATCACCGCTTTGTAAAGAATAAGGGAATCTCGCAAAACCACAGCGCGCGGCGCCACCCGCACCGCGCTGCGGCCGGCGAAGCAGATTCCGGAAATCGGGGACTCCATTGAGCATTTCTAGCATGACAGGTTATGCGGTCGCCACAAGCGAAGGCGCTGCCGGCACCCTGACAATCGAGATCAAGAGCGTCAATTCGCGCTTCCTCGACCTCCAGTTCCGCATCAACGACGAGCTGCGCGCACTCGAACCGGACCTGCGCTCCGCCATCATGGCCGCCATCACGCGCGGCAAGGTCGAGGTGCGGCTGTCGTTCGGCCGCAAGGCCACGACCGGCTCCCAGGCCCTGAACCACACGCTGCTGGCCGACCTCGCCCGGCTGCAGGCCGAGGTCACGCGCCACTTCGTGTCGGCGCCGCTGATGACGGTGGCGGAACTGCTGCGCTGGCCCGGCGTGATCGAGGAAGCGCAGATCGGTCAGGAGTCGCTGCAGGCCGACGTCGCCGCTCTCGCCGCGAAAACGATTGCCGCCTTCGTCGACAGCCGCAAGCGCGAAGGTGCTGCGCTGGAAGCGATGCTGGTCTCGCGCATCGAGGCCATGGAAGCCATCGTCAAGCGCATTACCCCGCTGATCCCGCAGGTGATCGCCCAGTTCCAGCAAAAGGCCATCGAGCGCATGCAGGACGCGCTGGGCCTGGCCGGCCACGGCAACCCGCAAGTGCTCACGCGCCAGGAAGTCTTCGAACGGATCCGCCAGGAAGTCACCCTGTACGGCATCCGCATCGACGTCTCGGAAGAATTGTCGCGCCTGACCGCGCACCTGAACGAGACCCGCCACATCCTCAAGAAGGGCGGCCAGGTCGGCAAGCGCCTCGACTTCATGATGCAGGAACTGAACCGCGAAGCGAATACGCTGGGCGCCAAGGCTTCCGTCAAGGAGCTGGCCGATGCGTCGATGGAGCTCAAGCTGCTCATCGAGCAGATGCGGGAACAGGTTCAGAATCTGGAATAATCACGACCTGCAGGTCGTGTCGGACGCCTGGATGGGGGAACCCGTCCCGGCGTTCTATGCATTACCATCGAATTAACACGTAACAAAGGAACCCACCATGCTCACCAACGCTTTCTCCGGCAGCCTGTTCGTCGTCGCCGCCCCGTCCGGCGCCGGCAAGTCGACCCTGGTCAATGCGCTGCTGGCGCAGGAACCGGGCATCAAGCTGTCGATCTCGACCACGACGCGCCCGCCGCGTCCGGGCGAACAGGACGGCCGCGAATACCACTTCACCACCGCCGAGGATTTCGTCGCCCGCGCCGACCGCGGCGAGTTCCTGGAATGGGCCGAGGTGCATGGCAATTACTACGGCACGAGCCGCCTGACCGTGGAACAGGAAATGAAGACGGGCACGGACATCCTGCTGGAAATCGACTGGCAGGGCGCGCGCCAGGTGAAGAAGCAGTTCCCGGACGCGGCCGGCATCTTCATCCTGCCGCCGTCGATCGCGGCGCTGGAAGAGCGCCTGCACAAGCGCGGCACGGACGAGCCGCACATCATCACGCGGCGCCTGCTGGCCGCCGGGGGTGAGATCGCTCACGCTCCCGAGTTCGAGTATGCTATCATCAACGAAGAGTTCAACGTCGCCCTGTCCGAGCTGCAGGCGATTGTCAAAGCGACACGTTCGCGCTTCGCCCAACAGGCAGCCCGCAACGCCTCGCTGTTTGCCCAACTGGGAATCCACGTTCAACAGCAGTCCTGACCGTCCCGCTACGGCTCGTAACTATTTTGTCTCCCGGAGTATTGAAAATGGCCCGCATCACCATCGAAGATTGCCTGAAAAACGTCCCGAACCGTTTCCAGCTGACCCTGGCCGCGACCTACCGCGCCCGCCAGCTGCTGCAAGGCCACACCCCGAAAGTCGAAGCCAAGGACAAGCCGACCGTCGTCGCGCTGCGTGAAATCGCCGCCGGCAAAGTTGGCCTGGAAATGCTGAAAAAAGTCCCGATGTAAGTCGGGCGGTGCCTGCGTATTCGACCTTGGGGTCAGAGCCCGAATTTCTCGCTTGGGCTCTGACCCCACTGATCAAGCCCGTGATTCTGTTATGCTGTTTCCATACTGCGGCTGATTGTCATTACGTATGAGCTTATCCTCACCGGACTCCCTCCACTCGGGCACCAACAACAAGGCGAGCCGGCCCGGCCGGCCCGCCAACAAACCGCAGGAAGCCGAACCGGCGCCCGCTCCCGGCGTCGCGTCGATCACGCACCTGGCCGGCAAGCTGGCCGAATACCTCACCCCCGTCGAACTCAAGCGCGTCAAGGAAGCCTATCGCTTCTCGGACGAGATGCACCTCGGCCAGGTCCGCAAGTCGGGCGAGCCGTATATCTCGCACCCGATCGCCGTCGCCGAGATCTGCGCCGACTGGAAGCTGGACGCCCAGGCGATCATGGCCGCGCTGCTGCACGACGTGATCGAGGACCAGGACGTCAAGAAAGAGGAACTGCTGGAGCGCTTCGGCCCGCAGGTCGCCGACCTCGTCGACGGCCTGTCGAAGCTGGAAAAGATCGAGTTCCAGAGCGTCGTCGAAGCGCAGGCGGAAAACTTCCGCAAGATGCTGCTGGCGATGGCGTCGGACGTGCGCGTCATCCTGATCAAGCTCGCCGACCGCCTGCACAACATGCGCACGCTGGGCGTGATGGCGCCGGCCAAGAAACGCCGCATCGCGGGCGAGACGATGGAAGTCTACGTCCCGATCGCGCACCGCCTCGGCCTGAACGACATCTACCGCGAACTGCAGGACCTGTCGTTCTCGCACCTGTACCCGCTGCGCTACCGCACGCTGTCGAAGGCGATCAAGGCGGCGCGCGGCAACCGCCGCGAAGTGGTCAAGAAGATCCTCGACGCGGTCAAGAACCAGCTGGCCGCGGCCGGCCTGCCGGCCGAAGTCTACGGCCGCGAAAAGACCCTGTTCGGCATCTATAAAAAGATGCGCAACAAGCACCTGTCGTTCTCGCAGGTGCTGGACGTGTACGGCTTCCGCGTCGTCGTCGACACGGTCCCGAACTGCTACGTGGCGCTCGGTTCCCTGCACGCGCTGTACAAGCCCATGCCCGGCAAGTTCAAGGACTACATCGCGATCCGCAAGATCAACGGCTACCAGTCGCTGCACACCACCCTGATCGGCCCGTACGGCACCCCGGTCGAATTCCAGATCCGCACGCAGGAAATGCACCGCACCGCGGAATCCGGCGTGGCCGCGCACTGGCTGTACAAGACGGGCGACCAGAACATGACGGACCTGCAGCAGCGCACCCACGCGTGGCTGCAGTCGCTGCTCGACATCCAGCAGCAGACGGGCGACTCCGCCGAATTCCTCGAGCACGTGAAGGTCGACCTGTTCCCGGACTCCGTCTACGTGTTCACGCCGAAGTCGAAGATCATCGCCCTGCCCCGCGGCGCGACGCCGCTGGACTTCGCCTACAGCATCCACACCGGCATCGGCGACCACACGGTGGGCGTCAAGATCAACCACGAACCCGCGTCGCTGCGCACGGAACTGCACAACGGCGACATCGTCGAGATCGAGACCGATCCCGATTCGCGCCCCAGCCCGACGTGGCTCTCCTTCGTCCGCACCGGCAAGGCGCGCTCGGCGATCCGCCACCACCTGCGGACCATCAACCTGAACGAATCCGTCGAGCTCGGCCAGGAACTGCTGGGCCAGGCACTGGCCCAGCTGGGCATCAGGACCGAACTGACGCCGGCAACCATCGAGCGCCTGCTGGCCGAGTCGTCGGCCAAGTCGATGGACGAGGTGTATGCCGACATCGGCATCGGCAAGCGCATGCCCGCGCTCGTGGCGCGCCACATCGTGAGCCTGCTGGGCGGCGACGTCACGTCCGTCCCCGCGCAGCCGAGCCACGGCGCCGAACTGGATCCGGTGACGATCTACGGCAGCGAAGGCGTGGCCGTGCAGCTGGCCCCGTGCTGCCAGCCGATCCCGGGCGACCACATCATCGGCCAGCTGCGCCGCGACCAGGGTCTCGTCGTGCACACGGCCGACTGCTCGCAGGCGAACCGCCTGCGCCTGAAGGAGCCGGACCGCTGGATTCCGGTCCAGTGGGGCAGCGAACTGAACCGCCGCTTCGACTGCCGCATCCGCCTGCTGATCAACAACGAAAAGGGCATCCTGGCCCGCGTCGCCGCCGAGATCGGCGAGTCCGACGCCAACATCACGTATGTCGGCATGGACGAGGACGACGAACACATGCTGACCCAGCTGCGCTTCACGATCCAGGTCAAGGATCGCGTGCACCTGGCGCACCTGATCCGCAACCTGCGCCGCGTGGCCGGCGTCAATCGCGTGGAGCGCGAGCGGGCGTAACGGCCAGGGCGGCGCCGGGACGCGCATCGTCCCGCAGTTCCAGTATCCGGTCGAAAGCGGCGCACGCGCCGGCGCACGCGTCCGCGATCTCGGCCGGCGTGCGCACGCCGGCACGCAGTGCCTGCATGAAGATGCGCCAGCCGGGGCCGGGTCCGGCGTCATCGCCTTTCAGGTAGCGCAGCCGGTGCGGCGCCAGGCGTTCGCGCAGGCGTTCGTACAGCACGGCACCGCCCAGTTGCGAGCCTTCGACGACGTAGTGCACGCCCCAGCGGTAGGCGGGGCTGGCCGCTGCCGGCCACGCGTCGCCGCCGGGCGCGACCAGGGGTGCGCATCCCGCATCGGCAAGATCGGCGTCGATCCGGTCCAGGCGCGCAGCCAGGTCGGGCTGCGGACCATCCGCGAACCCGGCCAGCCAGGCATGCAGGGGCACGAGCCAGGTCCGCAACAGGACCAGGTGGGCGATGTAGTCGTGCAGGGAGGCGTCGGGGGCGCCGATCGGCAGGCCGGCGTCGAGTGCCGCGTGGCGGCTGGCTGTGGCTGCGCGCAGGGCGGTCAGCGGATCGGCTTCGGACGCAACGTCGTTGGAGCGGTTCATGGGATGCGGGAAGCTCAAACCGCCATCTTATCAGTCTGCCGCCGGCTCCGGGTACTCCACGCTCAGGATTTCCAGTTCATCATTGCCCTGCGGCGTGTGCAACGTGACGACGTCGCCTTCGCGCGCCTTGGTGAGCGCGCGCGCCACCGGCGAGACCCAGCTGATCTTGCCCTTTAGCGGGTCCAGCTCGTCGATGCCGACGATGGTGACCGTATGCTCCTCGCCCGCCTTGTTGACGTAGGTGACGGTGGCGCCGAAGAACACCTGGTCGTTGCCGTGATGGACGGACGGGTCCACGACGAAGGCGGAATCCAGGCGCTTGGTGAGGAAGCGGATGCGCCGGTCGATCTCGCGCAGGCGGCGCTTGCCGTAGATGTAGTCGCCGTTTTCCGAGCGGTCGCCGTTGGACGCGGCCCAGTGCACGACGCGCACGACTTCCGGACGATCGACGTCGATCAGCTGCAGCAGCTCGTCCTTGATGGCCTTGTGGCCGGCCGGGGTGATGTAATTCTTGGACCCGGCGGGAATCGCCTGGGCGAGCGCCAGGGCCTCGTCATCGTCGTCGTTATCCGACTCTTTTACAAATGCCTTGTTCATGCGCCTATTGTAGCGCCTTCGACAACACGCGCGCGCCCTGTCCGGCGCAGGTTTTCCCGTATCATGGCGCCATGACACGAGCCCTTCCACGCAGCCGGATGTTCGCGCCGCTGGTGTACCTGGCGGCCCTGGTGCTGCTCGTCGAGGAATGGTGCTGGGATACCGGCATGCGCCTGGCGCGGGCGCTCGCACGCTGGCCCGTGCTGGCGGCGCTGGAAGCCCGCGTCCGCACCCTGCCGCCGTATGCCGCGCTGTGCGCCTTCGTGCTGCCCGGCCTGCTGCTGTTTCCGGTCAAGCTGCTGGCCCTGCTCGCCATCGCCCATGGCCACGCCTTGTCCGGCATCGCGACGATCGTGGTGGCGAAGGTGGGCGGCGCGGCCGTCGTGGCGCGCATCTATGTGCTGACCTTGCCGACCCTGCTGGCGGTCGGCTGGTTCGCGCGCTGCCACGGGTGGTTCATGGGCGCCAAGACCCGTTGCCTCGACTACTGGCGCACGAGCCACGCCTGCCACCTGGCCAGCCGGGCGGCGCGCGGCCTGCGGGTCGGCTGCAGGCGCCTGCGGCGCCGGCTGCGCGCAAGACCGGCCGACGCGAGCGGCCGCCACGCCAGCCGCACGCGGCGCGTGCTGCGCCGGTTCGTGGTCCAGTGGCGTGCGCGCCGGAGACAACCGACAGACCGATGACATGACCATGAGTCCAGACACGTCCTCCCCTGCCCCCGTGCTCGCGCCCGCGATGCAGGCGTCCACCACGGAAATCTATCTGTTCGACGCGGACACGCTGCGCCTCGTCGACGTCAACCAGGCTGCACGCCGCAACCTCGGCCATGAGCTCAAGGCGTTGTGCGGCATGACGCCGCTCGACCTGGCGCCCCAGCTCGACCGCGGCGAACTCGTCGCGCTGCTGGCCTCGCTGGGCCAGGAGATCGGCGACCAGGTCAGCCTGCGCACGCGCCATCGCCGGGCCGACGGGACCACGTATCCGATCAAGCTGTGCTTCCTGCGCATCGTGCGCGACGGCCGTTCCCTGATCCTCGCGATCGGCGACGACTTGTCGCTGGAGCTGGCGGCCGGCATGGCGCTCGAGCAATACCAGGCGCGCTTCAACGCCGTCGTCAACCACACGCCCGGGCTCGTCTACCAGTTCGTGCTGCACGCGGACGGCACGATGGCCTACCCGTACCTGAGCGAAGGCTGCACGGCGCTGCTGGGCCTGTCGGTATCGGAACTGCAACAGGATCCCGGGCGCTTTCTGCGGCTGATCCTGCCGGAAGACCGCAAGGGCTACCAGGACGCGATGGCGGCGTCCCAGGCGACCATGGCCGCGTGGAACTGGGAAGGCCGCATCTGCGTCGAGGCGTGGAACGACGTCAAGTGGATCAGCCTGCGCGCAACGCCGCTGCCGCTGGACGGCGGCGGCGTGCAGTGGGACGGCATCATGACGAATGTCACCGCGAGCAAGCTGGAACAGGAGGAAACCCGGCGGTCGCGCGCGCGCCTGGCCGAGCTGACGGACCACATCCAGCAGGTGAAGGAACAGGAACGGGCCCGCATCGCGCGCGAGATCCACGACGACCTGGGCGGCAATCTCACGGCGATCAAGATGGCGCTGTCCATGCTCGCGGCGCGCCTGCCGGAGGATCCCGCGCTGCGCGACAAGGCGGACTACCTGGACGATCTCGTCGACCGCACGATCGAGGCCGTGCACCGCATCTCGCTGGACCTGCGGCCCAGTACGCTCGACCTGGGGCTGGTCGCCGCGCTCGAATGGCAGGCGCGCGAATTCGAGAAGCAGATGGGCATCGCGTGCGTGTTCCGCAGTGCCGACAAGGAAATCGACCTCGATCCCGACCAGGCGGCCGCGCTGTTCCGCATCTTCCAGGAAGCGCTGACGAACATCGCGAAACACGCCGGCGCCACGCGCGTGACGGTCAGCCTGCGCCGCCAGCGCCAGCACCTGACGCTCAGCATCTGCGATAATGGCCGCGGCATCACGCCCGCCGACCGTCTCAAGCCCCAGTCGTTCGGCCTGCGCGGCATGAGCGAACGCGCCCGGGCGCTGGGCGGCACGCTCAGCCTGTCGCAGGCACCCGGAGGCGGCACGATGGTCGTCGTCAAGATCAGGCTGGCCGCCCCCGCGGCCGGACGCAGCGAATCCACCCGAGCATGACAGAAAAAGCCAGCATCCGCGTTTTTATTGCAGACGACCACGCCATCGTGCGTGAAGGCCTGAAACAAATCCTCGCCGAACAGCGCGACATCGTTGTCGCGGGCGAAGCCGAGACCGGTCTTGACGCCGTCAAGCTGTTCCGCAAATCGCGCTGCAACGTGGTGCTGCTCGACATCTCCCTGCCCGACCGCAACGGCATCGAAGTGCTCAAGCAGATCAAGAGCGAGCAGCCGGACCTGGCCGTGCTGATGCTGTCCATGCACCGCGAAGACCAGTACGCGATCCGCTCGCTGAAGGCGGGCGCGGCCGGGTATCTCACCAAGCAGAGCGCGCCGAAGGAACTCGTGAACGCGATCCGCCAGGTGGCGGGCGGCCAGCGCTACGTCAGCGCGCAACTGGCCCAGGTGCTGGCGGCCCAGCTGGGCGAGAACCACGAGCTCCCCGTGCACGAGACGCTGTCCGACCGCGAATACCAGACCCTCACCCTGATCGCCTCCGGCAAGACCGTCAGCGAGATCGCGCGGGAACTCTCGCTGTCGGTGAAGACGGTCAGCGAGTACCGCTCGCGCCTGCTGGCCAAGATGAAACTCAAGACCAGTGCCGAACTGACTCATTACGCCATTCGCAACCAGCTCATTGACTGAATTGCGCTTCGTCAATACAGTCTGTGAGAATGAGTGGTAATTCCGCGTTTTATCTGCAATTTGATTTTTTGGCAGCGGCTTACCATGGCGACAATAAGAATTCCATATTGCAACGTCCAAAATGTCCAGCTCACAACGCCCGCCGGGGGTTCCCGGCCTGAATCCGGCAGAAATCGCACGCGAGGCATTCCGCCGGCTCGCCACGCGGCGTATCGCGCCCACGCCCGACGCCTATCGCGAGATCTATAACGAGATCGCCGGCGTCGAGATACTGCCGCCGCCTCCGCCCGCGGCCGATCCCGGTGCGGAAAACGTCCTGTCCGGTTTCGCGCACAGGCTGGCCGACACGCCCGGCGAACTGGCCGAGTTCGGCGCCCGTTTCAACCGCGCCGTCAAGCAGCGCGATTGGGACGGCTATGCACGCACGCTGTCGCAACTGGCCGAGAAACACTTGCGCCGCCACACGCACCCGGCCATGTCGCTGGGCGCGGAGGACGGCGAAGCGAAGCTGCTGCGCGACCTGCTCAGCCGCACGCTGACGTTCGCCGTCGCGTCGCTGCTGTCGGGCACCCCGCACCTGTCCGGCGAGGCGGAATCGCTGGGCGCCGCGGTCAAGGCCGCGCACAGCGAGGAAGCGCTGCAGGAAATCGCGACACGCCTGAAGGACTTGTGCTACCAGATCGAACTGAAGAGCGGCGACACGGCCGAACAGCAGGAACTGCTGCTGCGCCTGTTTAAACTGCTGCTGGAAAACGTGTCCGAACTGCTGGACGACGATAGCTGGATGCGCGGCCAGATCGCGGCCGTGCAGGACCTGATCGCCGGTCCGCTCGACCACCGCGCGCTGGAAGACGCCACGCGCAGCCTGAAGGACGTCATCTACAAGCAGGGCCAGCTGAAGCACGGCATCGCCGACGTCAAGGCGACCGTCAAGAACATGATGATGACGTTCATTGACCGCCTCGGTTCCGTGGCGGCGTCGACGGGCGATTTCCACGAAAAGATCGGTGGTTTTTCCGAGCGCATCCGGGGTGCCGGCAATATCGAGGAACTCAACGAAGTGCTGGAAGAAGTGCTGCGCGAGACGAAGATCGTGCAGGCCGAGGCGATGGCGTCGCGCGACCGCATGCTCGCCGCGCACCAGGAG
Source organism: Massilia kyonggiensis (assembly GCF_024756235.1). Classification (GTDB taxonomy): domain Bacteria; phylum Pseudomonadota; class Gammaproteobacteria; order Burkholderiales; family Burkholderiaceae_D; genus Telluria; species Telluria kyonggiensis. The sequence continues at coordinate 214,973 of NZ_JANUGY010000001.1, forward strand.
GTGCAGGAAGCCGAGGCGCGCATCAAGGATCTGGAAGCGAAGCTGCAGCACATGAGCGAACTGGTGCGTGAAGACCAGTTGACGGGCAGCCTCAACCGGCGCGGCCTCGACGATGTGTTCGAGCGCGAGAGCGCACGCGCCGACCGCCGCGGCACGCCGCTGTGCGTGGCCCTGCTCGACCTGGACAATTTCAAGAAGCTCAACGACACCTACGGCCACCTCGCGGGCGACAACGCCCTGCGCCACCTCGTGAAGGTCGTGCGGGACACCTTGCGCTCGATGGACGTGATCGCCCGCTTCGGCGGCGAGGAATTCCTCATCCTGTTGCCAGAAACGAATGTCGAATCGGCATCAGCGGCGATGGTGCGCGTGCAGCGCGAGTTGACGAAGCATTTCTTCCTGCACGAAAACGAGAAGATGCTGATCACGTTCTCGTGCGGCGTGGCCCTGCGCCTTCCGAACGAGGACCAGGCCAGCCTGATGGCGCGGGCGGACAAGGCCATGTATCAGGCGAAGCAAAGCGGCAAGAACCGGGTCGTGGTGGCTGACTGACAACCACGGCCACAAAAAATAAATTTTTTTTCGCCCTAAAGTTCCCCGATTCGTCGCCGCCAAGGCAGCCCCGCTCCCGGCGGCGACACAAAAATTTCGATTTTTTTCGCTCTGCCCCTCTAAACTTTTTCCGTAGAGCACCGTTACCTGCATCAACAGCGGTTTGAATGTCACAGAACAGCGTGACAGACCAAAGTGACTATGAGTGGCACGTCGCCACGCCCCGCAAGACCAAGTCTGGAGAGACACCATGTCGTCCGTTATCAATACCAACGTTGCATCCCTGAACGCTCAGCGTAACCTGTCCGCTTCGCAATCCTCGCTCAACACCTCGATCCAGCGCCTGTCGTCGGGCCTGCGCATCAACAGCGCCAAAGACGACGCCGCCGGTCTGGCAATTTCGGACCGTATGAATTCGCAGATCAAGGGCATGAACCAGGCAGTCCGCAATGCGAACGACGGCGTGTCGATGGCCCAGACGGCCGAAGGCGCCCTGGCAAGCTCGGGCGACATGCTGCAGCGTATCCGCGAACTGGCTGTCCAGTCCTCGAACGCATCGAACTCGGCCAGCGACCGCAAGGCACTGCAGACCGAAGTGTCGCAGCTGACCTCGGAACTGAACCGCGTCGCCAGCACCACCCAGTTCAACGGCCAGAACCTGCTGGACGGCACGATGGGCACCGCCAACTTCCAGGTGGGCGCCAACGCCAACCAGCTCATCTCGATGAGCGGCTCGAACTTCACGACCAGCACCTACGGCAACAACACCGAAGTCAAGGATGGCATCGACACCGCCGCCACCAACGCGATCACCGGCGGCGACCTGACCATCAACGGTACGTCGGGTTCCAAGACGATCACGTTCGACGCGGACATCTCGGCGAATACGGCAGTCAAGCAGATCAACGACGTGACCGGCTCGACGGGCGTCACCGCCAGCGCCACGACGAACACGCTGTTCAAGGCTGACGCAGGTGCACTCGGCAAGTCCTTCACCCTGGCAGTCGCTTCGGACAACGATCCGACCACCAGCCCGGTCAACGTGTCGTTCCAGATCGGCGACGACGGCAATGCCAACGACTACGCAGCGGCAATCAGCGCCTTCAACGCGCAGAGCGCCAAGACCGGCGTGACCGCGTCCTACGACGCCACCGCAAAGGGCCTGAAGCTGACGAACGCCAGCGGCAACGACATCAAGCTGACCAACAGCTCGACCGACGCCGCGTCCACCGCAACCCTGGCCGCGTACAAGACCGACGGTACCGCGTCGACCACGACCGCTGCACTGGGCCTGGCCGCTGACGCCGTGGCCAAGGGCACGATCACGCTGGACTCGGCAGCGAGCTTCTCGACCAGCGACGCCAGCGGCTGGGGCATGACTGGTTCGTCGGACCTGAAAAAGGTCTCCGACATCGACGTCAGCACCTTCGACGGCGCCCAGCAGGCCATCAAGATCGCCGACGCTGCCCTGTCCAAGGTCAACGACCAGCGCGCCCAGCTCGGCGCACTGCAGTCGCGCTTCGATTCGACGATCTCGAACCTGCAGGCAACGAACGAGAACCTGTCGGCATCGCGCAGCCGCATCGTCGACACCGACTTCGCTTCGGAAACCGCGAACATGACCCGCGGCCAGATCCTGCAGCAGGCCGGTACCTCGATGCTGGCGCAAGCCAACTCGCTGCCGAACGGTGTCCTGTCGCTGCTGCGTGGCTAATCGCTCGCGATAACCCGCCAATAGCGGTATGACGTGATTCCTCGGCTGGAGAAATTCAGCCGGGGAATTTTTGCTAGGGAATAATCATGAACATTCAACCTGTGGGTGTACCCGCCGCTCCTCGCGTGGACGACCGCACGGCCCAGCCGGTGCCATCGGTGGGTGCGACGGATTCGACCAGCAAGGGCAAGCCCGCCGATGGCGTCAAGCCGTCGCACGAGGATGTGTCGGCCGCCGTCAAGAAGATGAACGAGGCGATGCTGGGTTCGTCGCAGAGCCTGCAGTTCTCGATCGACGAGGATAGCAAGGACATCGTCGTCAAGGTCATCGACCAGAGCACCAAGGAAGTCGTGCGCCAGATTCCGTCCAAGGAAGCGCTGCAGATCGCCAAGTCGATCGACAAGATGCAGCAGGGTCTGCTCATCAACCAGACTGCCTGAACGTTCGATGCATGCATTTCCGTAAAGCGCGGGCTGCGGCCCGCGCTTTGCTTTTTCCGCTCGGCACGGAAATAACGCACATTTCCCACTCTCAAGTACGGTTTGCTTCTGTCGATAATGACTTACATTATCGCTTTCACAGGAGAAACACGTGGCTATCAGCTCACCCGGTATCGGTTCCGGCCTCGACGTCAACGGTCTCGTCAGCAAGCTGATGGCGGCCGAGTCGGCGCCGCTCTCGCGATACGACATGAAGACGGGGGCGTACCAGGGCAAGCTGACGGCCTACGGCCAGGTCAGCTCGGCCGTCGGTGCGTTCCAGAGTGCGCTTTCCACGTTGAACTCGTCGAACACGTTCAGCGCGCTGACCGCCACCTCCAGCAACAAGGACCTCCTGTCCGCCAGCGCCGGCACGGGCGCCGTACCCGGCAAGTACAAGGTCAACGTCACCCAGCTCGCCCAGGCGCAGAGCCTCATGACGGGCGGCCAGGCCAGCAACAACAAACAGATCGGCGACGGCAGCAAGACCACGCTGACGTTCCAGTTCGGCAACGTCAGCGGCGGCACGTTCGGCACGGCCGGCAACCCGCTTGGCGTCGGCATCGCCGCGTCCGGCATCGCCAGCGGTTCGCTGACCATCAACGGCACCGCGATCAGCACGAACGGCACCACGCGCAGCGCGCGCGACCTCGCGCAGGTGATCAACGACGAATCCAAGAACACCGGCGTCACGGCGAAGGCCGGCACGACGACCACGTCGGCCACGCTGTTCAGCAGCTTCGGCAACGTCACCGTCACGAGCGGCAGCTATGCGCTGTCGGTGGGCGGCGTGCAGGTGGCGTCGTCGGACGGCAGCACGACCGTGACGGCCGCGTCGATCGATACCGCGCTCGCCAGCAATAGCGTCAAGGATGGCCTCGCGGCAGCGAACATCACGATGACCGGTTCGGCCACCGACGGCGACCTGCAGTTCTTCGCAGCCGACGGCTCGAACATCAGCATCACGGAAGCGGTCACCGGCACCGTCAGCGGCGGCATCGGCCTGGCGCCCGCCGCCGCCAACACCGGGTCGAACACCACCGTGACGGCCGGCGTGACGCTCAGCTCGGCGGACGGCAGCCAGATCGAGATCGGCGGCAACAACCCGGCCGCGGCCGGCCTCACGGCGGGCAGCGCCGGCAGCTATATCGGCGCCGGCTTCGTGCAGGACGGCGACCAGGCAAGCGGCACCGTCACGCTCGACACGAAGGACCAGACGCTGCAGGGCATCCGCGACGCCATCAACAAGGCGAACATCGGCGTGACCGCGACCATCGTGTCGGACGGCAGCGACAACCCGTACCACCTGGTGATCACGTCGAACAAGACCGGCGCGAAGTCGTCGATGAAGATCAGCGTCGACGGCGCCGACGGCGGTGCCGTGAACGCCGGCATCGCCAGCCTGCTGGGCTACGACCCGAACGGCGCGCAGGGCATGACGCAGACGAGCGGCGCGCAGGACACCAAGCTCACCATGAATGGCATCGCCGTCACCAGCGACAGCACGACGGTGGACGACGTCATCCAGGGCGTCAGCATGGACCTGAGCGCGACCGGTTCCACGACGCTGACGGTCGGGCAGGATTCGAGCTCGGTGACGACCGCGATCAACGGCTTCGTGAAGGCCTACAACGACCTGAACTCGACGATCGCCAAACTGACCGCCTACGACCCCGAGACCAAGAGCGGCGGCGTGCTGCAGGGCGATTCGGCCGTGCGCGCGATTCAGACGCAACTGCGGCGCGTGCTGGGCACGTCCGTCGAGGGCCTGAACAGCAACATGAAGACGCTGAACCAGGTCGGCATCACGTTCACCGACAACGGCAACCTGAAGGTCGATGCGGGCAAGCTGGGCACGGCCATCTCGAAGAATTTCAGCGACATCGCGGGCCTGTTCGCGGCGGCCGGTTCGGTCAGCGACGGCGGCATCACGTACAACAAGTCGGGCGCCGCCACCCAGCCGGGCGAGTACGCCGTCAACATCACGAAGATGGCGACGCAGGGCACGCTGACCAGCGCCAGCCCGCTGTCGGGTTCGACGACGATCGCCGCAAACACGACCTGGACCGTCACGCTGAACCAGACCGATCCGGCCACGGACAGCAAGGTCCAGAACATCAAGATCCCGGCCGGCACGTACACGAACGACCAGTTGTCGTCCATGCTGCGCGCCGCCATCAACGGCAACAGCACGTTTTCTTCGGCCGGCGACACCGTCACGACGTCGATCGACGGGTCGGGCAACCTGTCCATTTCGTCGAGCAAGTACGGCGAGATGTCGAATATCTCGATCGCCAGCGTCACCGGCACGCCTGTCAGCGACCTCTTCGGCAGCGCCACGCCGGTCAAGGGTGCGGACGTCGAAGGCACGATCGGCGGTGTCGCCGCGACGGGCAACGGCCAGCTGCTGACCGCCGCCGACGGTTCGAAGGCGGCCGGCATCCAGCTCACGGTCAACAGCGGCACCACGGGCGACCGCGGCACCGTGACGTTCTCGCAAGGCTACGCCTATGCACTGACGAACCTCGCCACGAGCTTCACCGGCAAGAACAGCCTGCTGGCCAGCAAGACCGATGGCCTGAACGCCAGCATCAAGGCCGTGGCCAACCAGCGCGACCGGTTCAACCAGCACTTGACCAAGCTGGAAGCCATGTACCGCGCCCAATTTACTTCGCTCGACTCGATGCTGCAGTCGATGCAAACCACGCAAAGTTACCTGACCCAGCAACTGGCTGCCCTCTCGGCCAACCAGTAACGGGATTGATTGGAGAACCACATGTTTGGAACCATGAAACGCGGCGTCAACGCCTATCACAATGTGAACATCGAGACCGGCATCGCCTCGGCCTCGCCGCACAAGCTGATCGTCATGCTGTACGACGGCGCCCTCGTCGCGCTGCTCAGCGCCAAGACGAATATCGCCGCCGGCAACATCGCCGCCAAGGGTTCGGCCATTTCGAAAGCCATTTCGATCATCGACAACGGCCTGCGCGCCTCGCTCGACAAGAACGCCGGCGGCGAGATCGCGGCCAACCTGGACGCCCTGTACGACTACATGAGCCGCCGCCTGCTGCACGCGAACCTGAAGAACGACGTGACCATCATCGACGAAGTGCACGGCCTGCTGAACGACCTGCGCGGCGCATGGGTGGAGATCGGCGACAAGGTCCAGCAGCCGCCCGTCGCGGCGCCCACGGCCATGCCGAAAGCCCCGACCCTGGCAAGCGCATGATGAGGAACACGACGATGATGACGAATACCGAAATCGCTGCCCTGTACGAAGCCATGGTCGGCATCACCGACCAGATGCTGGCCGCCGCCACCGCGGCCGACTGGGACCGCCTGCTCCAGCTCGAGCACCAGTGCGCCGCCTGCGTACGCCAGCTGAAGGACAACGGCGACAGCCCGCTGGCCGGCCAGGAGCGCGTGCGCAAGGTGAACGCGATCCGCAAGATGCTCGATTCCGACCGCAAGATCCGCGACCTGACCCAGCCGTGGATGGCGAAGCTGCAGGCGATGATCTCCAACAAGACCGTCGAGCGCCGTGTCGCGCACGCCTACGGCGTCTGACCGCTGAACGATGCTGCCGCGCGATAGCGTCTCGCTGACTCCGGTCGCGGCAACCCGTCCCGCCTTACCCGTCGGCGACCCGCGCCAGCAAGCCTTTGCGCGCGCGCTCGCCAACCTCGTCGGCCAATCGATGCCGGCCGACGTGTTGACGAAACTGCCCGACGGCAGCTTCGTCGTACGCATCAACGACATGGCGGCGCGCATGCCGCTGCCCCAGGGCACGCAGGTCGGCACGCAGGTGCCGTTGACCCTCGTGACGGTCGCGCCGCGGCCCACGTTCCAGGTCCAGACAGGCCAGGGCGCCCCCGCCTTCGCCGAAGCCGGCCCGCCGCTGCCGGAAGGCGCCGCCCCCCAATCGTCCCCGCTCGCTTACCTGGAAGGCAAGGAGGCCGCCGCGCTGACGCGCACGGCCGCCCTGCTCGCCGGCGCACGCGGCGTGGCGCAACTGCCGGGCGGCGCCGCCGATGGTGCGAACACGCAGATCAGTACGGCCGGCAAGATGCTCGGCGACGTCATCGCGGCCGCCCAGAAAGCGGAAACACAGGCCACCGCCGCGGTCGGCCGCGCGCCGCTGCTGGGCGGGCCGTCGACGGACGCGGGCGCCATCGCGCAGGCATTGAAGGATGGACTCGGTAAAAGTGGGCTGTTCTATGAATCGCACGTGGCCGAATGGGCCGCAGGCGCCCGCCCCCGCGCCGACCTCGCGGCCGAGCCGCAGGCACGCGGCATGCCGCCGCCCACGGATCCGAACACGGCGCAATTCATCAACCTGCAGCTGAACGCGCACGAACAGGGCCGCGTCGCCTGGCAGGGCCAGTTGTGGCCGGGCCGCGACATGCAGTGGGACGTCGAACGGGACGCATCCGGCCGCCAGGACGTCGATGACGAAAACGGCGGCACGTGGCAGAGCAGCCTGCGCCTGCGCTTCGGCGCGTTGGGCGAGGTGGGAGCGCGCGTGGTGCTGTCCGGCGGCCAGCTGCACATCCGCCTCGATGCCCAGGACGAGGCTATCAAGGGCTTGCTGGACACGCACCGCGCGCGCCTGGCCGATGCGCTCGACGCGGCCGGCACGCCGCTTTCCACATTGACCATCCACGACGATGGACAACGATAAGCCGAACCACCGCCAGAGCGCCGTGGCCCTGGCCTACGGTGCCGGCGACGCGGCGCCGAAGGTCGTCGCCAAGGGCAAGGGCCTCGTCGCCGAACAGATCATCGGCCGCGCGCAGGAGGCCGGCGTGTTCGTGCACGAATCGAAGGAACTGGTGGCGTTGCTGATGAAAGTCGACCTCGACCGCCAGATCCCGCCGACCCTCTACCGCGCCATTGCCGAACTATTGGCGTGGCTCTATTATATTGAATCCGCGCAAGTTTCTGGGCAGACACCACCGCCCGCACCGGACACGGCACGGCTCCTCCCACCCCAAGAAAGCACTCCGGTTGACACAGATGCAAGCAATCACTGACGCCGAATTAGAAGCCTGGCACGACTACGAAGTCGAGTCGCCCAGGGAGATCGTGGCCCTGCTGCGCCAGATCGCCGAAAAGAACCAGCTGATCCGCATGCTGATCAAGGGCGAGGCCGATGTCTGCGTCACGTCGCTGCTGGACGTCGATCCGGACGCGGGCACCGTCGTCATCGACCGTTCCGTCGACCCGGAGCAGAACACGCGCATCGTAGCGGCGGGCACGGTCCGGTGCGACACGTCGCTGGACAAGATCCGCATCGTGTTCGGCCTGGAGAACCTGCGCGAGGTGCAATTCGAAGGCGGCACCGCACTGTCGGCCCCGATCCCCGCCAGCCTGATCCGGCTGCAGCGGCGCGAGTTCTACCGCATGCCGACGCCGGTGACGAATCCCGTGCGCGCGACGGTCCCCCTGCCCGCCGAGCTGGGCGGCGGCGTCGCCGTGTTCCCGCTGGCCGACATCAGCTGCGGCGGCATCGCGATTCACGACAGCAAGCTCCAACTCGGCACGACCATTGGCGACACGTTCGCCAACTGCCGCATCGACCTGCCGGAAATCGGGCCGGTGACCTGCTCTTTGCAAGTTCGCAACTCGATGGACATGACGCTGCTCAACAACAAAACGAGCCGCCGCCTCGGCTGCCAGTTCGTCGACATCTCGCGCGGCAACCTTGCCGCCGTGCAGCGCTACATCACCAAGCTGGAACGCGAGCGCAACGCCCGCCTGGCCGGCCTGGCCTGACAATTCGGGGCAATTCGGGGTCAGAGCACATTTTTCGGTAAATTCGGGGTCAGAGCACTTTTTTGAACAATTGTTCACAACCCCGCTTTCAGTGCTCTCCGTCCGCTTCGGGGCTGTAGAGCACTGGTGACTGGCCCTCAGTGCCACTCAATAGTTCCTGTTTGCCCTTACTCGAAAAAGTGCTCTGACCCCGAATTTCTGCCCACAAGGGCTCTGACCCCGAATTTGTGCAATGGCCGGAGGTATCCTGATTGTGGGAACGCGGGGTCGCTGCCCCGCATCCAATCGTCAGGCATACGACCAGGAGATCCCATGCAGGCCGCCGCACCGAATCCCGCTTCCCTCGACGACGACGCGCTGCTGCGCCGCATCCGCGCCGGCGACCGCGACGCGTTCACCGATCTGATGCGGCGCTACAACCGCCGCCTCTACCGGGTCGCCCGCAGCGTCCTGCGCGACGATGCGGAAGCGGAGGATGCTTTGCAGGATGCCTATCTGCAGGCCTATCGCGCCCTGCCCGCGTTCCGCGGCGAATCCGCGCTGGGCACCTGGCTCACCCGCATCGTCGTCAATGCCGCCCTGATGCGCCAGCGTAAGACCGGGCGGCTCGCCGAGGTCATCGAACTGGGCGCGGATGTCGGCGCGGACGATGCGACCCTGCCCCGCGACCGGCTGGACGAGCCGGCGCAGCCGGAACTGGCCGCGCTGCGTGCCCAGACGCGGCGCCTGATCGAGACGGGCATCGACAAGCTCCCGGCCGCCTTCCGCACCGTGTTCGTGCTGCGCGCCGTGGAAGAGCTCACCGTGGAAGAGACGGCAGCCACGCTGGACATCCCCGAAGCCACCGTCCGCACCCGCTATTTCCGCGCGCGGGCCATGCTGCGCGAGGCGCTCGCGCGCGAGATCGACTTCGCGATCGAGGATGCGTTCGGGTTCGACGGGGCACGCTGCGATCGGATCGTGGATGCAGTCCGGCGCCGGCTGGACGCGGAACCGTCCGCCTGACGAAAAGCGGGAACGCGCGCGCGCTGGCGTGCATCGAATGGATTGTTGCACCTAAACCATTCATTCAAGGAGCCCGCCATGAACAAATCCGCCCCGCTGCTGCTGTCCGCCCTGCTCGCCCTGAGCGCCACCGCCCACGCGGCCGGTCCGAACGATGCGCAGATCGCCGCCATCGTCGTGGCCGCCAATACGGTCGACATCGACGCCGGCAAGCTGGCCGAGACGAAAACCCAGAACAAGGACGTGCGCGCCTTCGCCCAGCGCATGGTGGCCGACCACGCCGGTGTCAACCAGCAGGCCGTCGCGCTCGTGCAGAAACTGCACGTGACGCCCGAGGACAACGACACCAGCAAGAGCCTGACGAAGGACGGCGCGGCGACGCGTACCCGGCTGGCCGCCCTGTCCGGCAAGGCGTTCGACAAGGCCTATGTCGACAACGAGGTGACGTACCACGAGACCGTGCTCGGCGCGCTCGACAAGACGCTGATCCCGAACGCGTCGAATGCCGAGCTGAAAGCCCTGCTCGTCAAGGTCCGCCCGGCCTTCGTGGCGCACCTGGAGCATGCCAAGCACATCCAGGCCGAACTCAAGTGAAGACGCTGCTTGCCGCGTTGCTGTGGCTACCCGTCGCGGCCGGCGCGGCGGAACACCATGTGATCATCGACGGCATGAAGTTCACGCCGCAGGTCGTGCAGGTCAGGAAGGGAGATACGATCGTGTGGGAGAACCGCGACATGTTCGTGCACAACGTGACGGCGGCCGGAATCAGGTCGGGTGACCTTCAGCCCGGGAAGACCTGGCGCTGGGTGGTGCCTGCGACGATGTCGTTCGACTATCTGTGCACGCTGCATCCGGTGATGAAGGGGCGTGTGGAGGTGAAATAGCCGTCACACCTGCATGTTCATGATGTCGTGATAAGCCGACACCAGCTTGTTACGCACCTGCACCGTGGCCTGGAAGCTGATGCTCGCTTTCTGCATCGCGATCATCGTGTCGGACAGGCTCACGGAATCGTCACCGGCGGCGAATTTCTTGCCCATGTCGTCCGCCTGGACCTGGGCGTTGCTGACGTTCTGCAGCGACGCCTTCAGCGCATCCGAGAAGCTGACCTTGGATGATGATTCGGCCGCATCGGGAGCGCCCAGCTTGCCGATGCCTCCGAGCCCGCCCAGCGCTTCCGCGGGCGACGCCGGCCCGGCCGGCTTCTGTGCCGCCGACTTCAGCTGTGCCATCATCGCTTCGATCCGGCTGCTGTCGATGCCGCCGATGTTCATGTCCGTTCTCCCAGTGCCTGTCAAACAAATCGATTCAGGCTGTCAGAATATCAGCGCCCAGGCAACGCTTGCCCTCGAGCAGCACCGTAAACAGGGCCTTATTCCGGGGTTTGAATGTTGCCGTACGGCTCCATAATGGCGTTCATAAACCCATTCCCCTCCCCCCGACATGGCAACCACAGCGGAAGAACTCCTCGACAGCGACATCGCAACCCCGGCCGAAGCGAAGCCGAAGTTCTGGCAGACGACGAACGGTAAACGCATCGTCATCGGCGGCGCCATCGCCGGCGTGGTGGCCATCGTCGCGGCACTGTGGCTGTGGACGTCGGCGCCGGAATACAAGGTGCTGTTCTCCAACTACACCGACAAGGATGGCGGCGCCATCACCGCGTCGCTCGACCAGATGGGGGTCAAGTACAAGTTCTCCGACAGCGGCAGCGCGATCCTCGTGCCTGCCGACCGCATCCACGACCTGCGCCTGAAGCTGGCCCAGCAGGGCCTGCCGCGCGCCGGCAACGTCGGCTTCGAGCTGCTCGAAAACCAGAAGCTGGGCACCTCGCAATTCGTCGAGCAGGTCAACTACCAGCGTTCGCTGGAAGGTGAGCTGGCCAATTCGATCCAGTCGCTGGCCGCCGTCAGCTCCGCCCGCGTCCACCTGGCGCTGCCGAAGCCGTCCGTGTTCGTGCGCGACCAGCAGAAACCGACCGCATCCGTGTTGCTGAACCTGCAGCCGGGCCGCGCCCTCGACCAGGCGCAAGTCAGCGCCATCGTGCACCTCGTCGCGTCGTCGATCCCGGAACTGACGCCGGCCAACGTGACCGTCGTCGACCAGAACGGCACGCTGCTGTCGGACAGCGCGAACAAGAACGGCAAGCAGCTCGACCCGAACCAGTTGAAGTACGTCGAGGCGCTGCAGCAGAACATCGTCAAGCAGGTCCAGTCGATCATCGCCCCGCTCGTGGGCCAGAACAACGTGCGCGCCGAAGCGACGGCCGAAGTCGACTTCTCCCAGACCGACACCGCGGCCGAGATGTACAAGCCGAACTCGCCGCCGGAACCGCAGGCGATCCGCAGCCAGCAGACGTCCGAGCAGAGCGGTCCGGGCAGCACCAATCCGTCCGGCATCCCGGGCGCGCTGTCGAACCAGCCGCCGGGCGTGGCGACGGCGCCGCTGGAAGGCGCCGCCCAGCCTGCGCAGGCCCAGGCGACGACCGGCCCGAGCCGCAAGGATTCGACGACCAATTACGAAGTCGACAAGACCATCCGCTACGAACAGAAGCCGATGGGCGGCATCAAGCGCCTGACGGTGGGCGTGGTGGTGAACTACCGCCGCAGCGTCGATCCGAAGACGGGCAAGGTCGTCGTCAAGCCGCTCACCGCCGCCGAAGTCGCGCAGATCAACGAACTGGTCAAGCAGGCCATGGGCTACAGCCAGGCGCGCGGCGACACGCTGAACGTGACGAACGCCCCGTTCGACGGCGTCGACAAGCCGGAAGAGCAGGCGCCGGACTGGTGGAAGGATCCCGCCAACCTGCCGCTGGCGAAGGACATCGCACGCTACGTCTTCATCGCCCTCGTGCTGGCCTTCCTGTGGTTCCGCTTCGTGCGGCCGCTGCTCAAGCCGGCGATCAAGAAGTTCGACGAAGCCGTGGCGATCCCGCCCGAACCGGAACCGGAAGAGCCGGAACCGGAACCGGAGCCGGATCCGGAAGAAGAAGCCCGCATCCAGCGTGAAGAGGAAGAACAGCAGAAGGTCCAGGTCTACAAGAGCAACCTGGAAATGGCAAAAGACATGGCCAAGAACGATCCGCGCATCGTGGCCAACGTGATCAAGGAATGGCTGGGGACTGAGTAATGAGCGACAAGGACAAGGAAAACACGACCAAGGCGGCCATCCTGATGCTGGCGCTGGGCGAGGCCGAAGCCGCCGAAGTGATGAAGTACCTCGGCCCGCGCGAGGTGCTGAAGCTGGGCGCCGCGATGGCGCAGATGAAAGCCGTGCAGCATGAGGAAGTCCTGACTGTGCTGGGCGAATTCCGCGAGCGCGTGGACCTGCAGTCGACCGTCGGCCTCGATTCCGACGAGTACATCCGCCAGGTGCTGACCAAGGCGCTGGGCGACGACAAGGCCGCCGTGCTGCTGAACCGCATCCTGGGCGGCAAGGACGCCTCCGGCATCGAGAGCCTGAAGTGGATGGATTCGCCGTCCGTGGCGGAACTGATCCGCAACGAGCACCCGCAGATCATCGCGACGATCCTCGTCCACCTCGAGCGCGACCAGGCCTGCGAGGTGCTGGCCCACTTCACGGACCGCCTGCGCAACGACGTCGTGCTCCGTATCGCCACGCTGGACGGCGTGCAGCCGGCCGCCCTGCGCGAGCTGAACGACGTGCTGACCAAGCTGCTGTCGGGCAACGAGAACATCAAGAAGTCGTCGCTGGGCGGCGTGCGCACCGCGGCCGAGATCCTGAACTTCATGAGCGGCGAGCAGGAAAGCTCGGTCATGGAGAACATCAAGAACTACGACAACGACATGGCTCAGAAGATCATGGACGAGATGTTCGTGTTCGACAACATCATCGACATCGACGACCGCGGCATCCAGCTGTTGTTGCGCGAAGTGCAGTCGGAGATGCTGATCATCGCGCTGAAAGGCGCGTCGCAGGACTTGCGCGATAAAATCTTCAAAAACATGTCGCAACGTGCGGCGGAAATGATGCGCGAAGACCTGGAATCGAAAGGTCCCGTGCGCCTGTCCGAAGTGGAAACCCAGCAGAAGCAGATCCTGCAAATCGTCCGGCGTCTCGCCGACGAAGGCCAGATCGTGCTGGGCGGCAAAGGTGAGGATTCGTTCGTCTGATGGCCATCTCAAAAGAGTTTCAGTCCGCATATCAACGCTGGGAAATGACGTCGTTCGGCGACGAGCGTCCCAGCGCCCGTGCCCAGCGCGAAGCGGAAGCCGCCGCGGCTGCGGCCGCCGTGCGCGCGTACGAGCCGCCGCCTGCTCCGTCGCAGCCGGCGATCCAGCTGCCGACCGCGGAAGAGCTCGAAGCGATCCGCGCCGCCGCGCGCGACGAGGGCTATGCGGAAGGTCTCGAAGCGGGCCAGGCCGAAGGCCACGCCGCCGGCTACGAAGAAGGTCTCGCGCTGGGCCGCGCCGAAGCGGCCGAGGAACTCGAACACCTGCGCCAGCTCGCCACGACGTTCGGCGATGCCGTCACGCAAGCGGATGAGGCCATCTCCAACGACGTGCTGGAACTCGCGCTGCACCTGGCGCGCGGCATGGTGCGCACGGCGTTCGACGTGAAGCCGGACCTGATCATCCCCGTCGTGCGCGAAGCCATCGACTACCTGCCGAACCTGCAGCAGCCCGCCCTGCTGATGCTGCATCCCGAAGACGCGCTGATCGTCAGGAGCGGCATCGGCCACGAGCTGGACAAGAACGGCTGGCGCATCGTCGAAGATGAATCGATCGCCCGTGGCGGCTGCCGCGTGGACACGGCCAGCAACCAGATCGACGCCCAGATCGGCGCGCGCTGGCAGCGCCTGACGCATGCGCTGGGCAAGGACCTGGACTGGCTCGAATGAATGCACACACCGGCCGCTGGAAGGCTTACCTGAACGACTGCGCCAACGTGGTCGATCTCGTCGAGCCGATGCAGGTGTCGGGCCGCGTCACCCGCGTGGCCGGCCTCGTGATGGAGTGTGTCGGCCTGAAACTCGCGGTCGGCGCCGCCTGCATGATCCCGGTCGCGTCCGGAGCCAAGATCGAAGCGGAAGTCGTCGGCTTCGAGGGCGACCGGCTGTTCCTGATGCCGCAGTCGGACGTCGAAGGCGTCGTGCCCGGCTCGCGCGTGTTTCCGATCGAAGCGAGCATGCCGAAGCCCGGTACCGTGACGCATCCGCGCCGCCGCCCGATGGACCGCGCGCGTCACCTGCCCGTCGGCTGGAGCCTGCTGGGCCGCGTCGTCGACGGCGCCGGCCGCCCGCTGGACGGCAAGGGGCCCATCTCCACCGAACACATGGGGCCGCTGAACGCGCGCCCCATCAACCCGCTCGACCGCGTACCGATCTCGGAAACGCTGGACGTGGGCGTGCGCGCCATCAATTCCATGCTGACGGTGGGCCGCGGCCAGCGTCTCGGCCTGTTCGCGGGTACCGGTGTCGGTAAATCCGTGCTGCTGGGCATGATCGCGCGCTATACGACGGCGGACGTCATCGTCGTGGGCCTGATCGGCGAACGGGGCCGCGAGGTGAAGGAATTCATCGAGCAGATCCTCGGCGAAGAAGGCCTGGCCCGCTCGGCCGTCGTGGCCGCGCCGGCCGACTCGCCGCCGCTGATGCGTTTGCAGGGTGCCGCCTACGCCACCGCCATCGCCGAGCACTTCCGCGACGAGGGCCGGAACGTCCTGCTGATCATGGATTCGCTCACGCGTTACGCGATGGCCCAGCGCGAGATCGCCCTCGCCATCGGCGAACCGCCGGCGACGAAAGGCTATCCGCCGTCGGTGTTCGCGAAACTGCCCGTGCTGGTGGAACGCGCGGGCAACGGCCAGGCGGGCGGCGGCTCGATCACGGCGTTTTATACCGTGCTGTCGGAAGGCGACGACCAGCAGGACCCGATCGCCGACGCGGCGCGCGGTATCCTCGACGGCCACATCGTGCTGAACCGCAAACTGGCCGAGGCGGGCCACTACCCCGCCATCGACATCGAACAGTCGATCTCGCGCGCGATGCACGGCATCACGTCGCGCGAGCACCAGCAGGCCGCACGCACGCTGAAGCAACTGTATTCGCGCTACGAGCGCTCGCGCGACCTGATCAGCGTGGGCGCCTACGCGCCGGGCACGGACCCCGTGCTGGACAAGGCGATCGCCTTGCACGAACGGATCGAGGCGTTCCTGTGCCAGGAAATCTACGACAACGTGGGCATGCTGCAGAGCTTGGGGGAATTGACCTCGCTGTTCGGCTGATTGGCCCGTAAAGCTCATCGGTATACTTGATCTACCATGGCCAACGCATCCGCACTCGAAACCCTGATCGACCTCGCCCAGCGCGAGTCCGACGCCTGCGCCAAGCGCCTGGGCGCGGCGCTGAAGGCCGTCGACGAGGGAGAGCAAAAGCTGCAGATGCTGCTCGGCTACCGCGACGACTATGCGAACCGGCTCGACGCGGCGCAAATGGGCGGCATCACCCCGTTCGCATACCAGAATTTCGTCGCCTTCCTCGGCAAGCTGGAACAGGCGATCGACGGCCAGCGCGAAGTGCTGAAACACGCGCGTGTCAAGGCCGACATGGAAAAGAAGGGCTGGCAGGAAAGCGAGCGCAAGCGCCTGTCGTACCGGACCCTGAACGAGCGCGCGGCCGCCGAGGCACTCGCGATCGAAAACAAGCGCGACCAGAAAATGATGGACGACCACGCGGCCCGGACAGTCCGCGCCAGGCGCTGACCGCGCCACCCAACCTGAGCGACTAGCGACATGACCACGACCTCCCCCCTCCAGCTCAACACGGCCAGCGGCATCAACCAGCGCCCGAACAACCCGGCCAACGGCGGCAGCGACGGCAGCCAGTTCAGCGCCATGCTGAGCGGCGAACTGGAGCGCAGCACACTCGCGTCCATGCCGGCCCCGGCGCCCGCACCCGCCCCCGCGCCCGCCGCGAAGCAGGAGGCCAAGCCGGCCGAAGCCGAGAAACCCGCGCAGCCCGACGACGCCGCGCCGCAGCAGGCCGCGAAGCCGGCCGACGGCAAGACGGACGCCGCCGATGCGAAGGATGACGCCGCCAAGGCCGACGACGACAAGGCCGACGACGACAGCACGGCCAAGGCGGGCGACCCGGCCAGCGCCATGCTCGCGCTGATGGCCAGCCTGCACAAGCCGGGCGCCGACGCGGGCAAGACGACCACCGCGGCCCAGGCCTTCGACGCGCTGTCCGGCAAGGGCAAGCGCACGGACGCCGGCCAGCTGGCCGCGCTGCAGGCCGCGATGAAGTCCGTGGCCAAGGAAGCGGGCACGGACGTGGCCGGCGCGAAGACCTTCTCGGCCACGTCGATCAAGAACCCGGCCCTTGCGGCCGCCGGTGCCGACCTCGGCGCGGACAAGGCGGCTGCCGCCTCGGCCGACCTGCGCGCCGCGCTGGGCAACGTCAAGGCGGAGGTCAAGCCGCAGCTGGACGCCGCCGAATTCAGCCTGCAGCAGGCGCGCGACGCCGCGCTGCTCGTCCAGAAGGAACAGGCGCCGGTGGCGACCGTCGCGGCCGCCCAGCTGCAGCCGGCCATGCTGGAAGCCGCCCAGGCCGCGGCCGCCGCCAGCGAAGAGCTGTCGGCCCACGTCGGCACGGATGCATGGAACGACCAGGTCGGCCAGAAGGTCATCTACATGGTCGGCGCCGAGGACCAGACCGCGTCGCTGACGCTGAACCCGCCGGACCTGGGTCCGCTGCAGGTGGTGCTGTCCGTGTCCAACGGCCAGGCCGACGTGACGTTCTCGTCGAACCAGCTGGAAGTCCGCCAGGCGCTGGAAAACGCCCTGCCCCGTTTGCAGGAGATGATGAGCGAGAGCGGCATCGCGCTGGGTAATGCGACCGTCAATGCGGGCATGTCG
The DNA here is from genome assembly GCF_024756235.1 of Massilia kyonggiensis. Lineage (GTDB taxonomy): Bacteria > Pseudomonadota > Gammaproteobacteria > Burkholderiales > Burkholderiaceae_D > Telluria > Telluria kyonggiensis. The sequence goes on from NZ_JANUGY010000001.1 coordinate 232,379, forward strand.
AACGGCCAGGCGCAGCAGGACCAGACGGCCGCAGCGGGCGGTTTCGGCCGGGGCAACCGGGGACGCGGCAATGGCGGCAATGGCGATGACGGCACGGCGGGCGAAGCCACCGTCCGGCCGGCCACGCGCACGGCACGGATCGGCGATCGCGGGATGGTCGATACCTTCGCGTAAAGACTTTTGGCGTCATTGACAACGGGTGGGGTGAGCGGTGCGGCGCATCGATCACCCCATTTGACGTCTGGGGATACAGCCTCGACAACAAATCCGTCAAGAAACAACGAGATACCCCAGGTTCCTCCCTCTTTTCGACCGTTGCCGCTGCTCACTTTTTCCCGATAATGACATAATGACGGGACGATCCAACAGCGGGACCGAAGACTCTTGAAAGCGAATCCAAAAATCAAAGCCGATCCGAAAGCGGATGCGGCGGCACCTGCAGCCAGCGGCGGTAAAGGCAAGCTGTTCATCATGATCGGCGCGGCCGTGGTCGTGCTCGGCCTGGGCGGAGGTGCCGGCTGGTACTTCATGCACGGCAGCAGCGCGGAAGCGGCGGCCGAACCTGCCAAGAAGGAACACTCGAGCAGCAAGAAAAAGAAGAAGGACGAAGCGCCGCCCGAGTACGTGGCCGTCGAACCCTTCACGGTCAACCTGCAGCCGGAACACGGCGACCAGTATCTGCAGGTCGCGTTCACCCTGCAGGTCGAAGGACCGGAGCAGGTCGAGCTCATCAAGGCCAACATGGCCAAGGTGCGCAGCCGCGTGCTGCTGCTGTTGTCGGGCAAGAAGGCGTCCGAGATCAGCACGGTGGAAGGCAAGCAGCAACTGGCCGGCGAGATCCTCGCGGCGGTCAACGAACCGTTCGTGCCGCACGGCGACGAACAGGAAGTGACCGACGTTTTGTTCACTTCCTTTATCATCCAGTAAAGCAGACGTCATTAACGGTAGAGCAGCATGGCCGATAATTTTCTCTCACAGGAAGAAGTCGATGCCCTCCTAAAAGGGGTCAACGGCGATCAGGACGACGTAGCGACGCCTGAAGACACCTCGGGAGTCCGCACGTATAACCTGGCAACGCAGGAGCGGATCGTCCGCGGCCGCATGCCGACGCTCGAGATCATCAACGAGCGTTTCGCCAGGTATCTGCGCGTCGGCCTGTTCAACTTCTTGCGCCGCTCCGCCGAAGTGTCGGTGGGGTCCGTGCGCGTGTCGAAGTACAGCGAGTTCATCCGTAACCTTGTCGTGCCGACCAACCTGAACCTCGTCCACATGAAGCCGCTGCGCGGCACGGCGCTGATGGTGTTCGACCCGGGCCTCGTGTTCCTGCTCGTGGACAACCTGTTCGGCGGCGACGGCCGCTTCCACACGCGCGTGGAAGGCCGCGATTTCACGCAGACCGAGCAGCGCATCATCATGCGCATCCTCGACATCGTGTTCGAGGCGTATGCCAAGTCGTGGGAACCGGTGTACCCGATCGAATTCGAGTACATCCGCTCGGAGATGAACACGCAGTTCGCGAACATCGCCACCCCGAACGAAGTCGTGGTATCGTGCACTTTCACCATCGAGCTCGGTTCGGTGTCGGGCCAGATCCACTTCTGCATGCCCTATTCGATGGTCGAACCGATCCGCGACGCACTGACGTCGAGCATCCAGGGCGAGGCGCTGGAAGTCGACAAGCGCTGGATCCGCCTGCTGACGCAGCAGATCCAGGTGGCGGAAGTGGAACTGGTGGCCGTGCTGGGCCACGGCAAGGCCAATTTCGACGAGATCCTGAACATGAAGGTCGGCGACGTGATCCCGATCTCGGTCCCGGAAACGCTCCAGGCCACCGTGGACGGCGTGCCCGTCATGGACTGCAGCTACGGCGTGTTCAACGGACAATATGCGCTGAAGGTCGAGAAATTGCTGGCGAACAGCGAAACCTTCAACAAGTAAGCAACACAGGAGAGAAACATGTCCGACACTCAAGACGACCAAAGCAGTCTCGACGACGATTGGGGCGCCGCGATCGCCGAACAGGCCGCCGCGGAAGCCGCTGCGCTGGCCAACCAGCAGCAAGCGGCCTCGGCCGCCGTGTTCAAGGATTTCTCGAACAAGGGTCCGCGTCCGGAGACGCCGAACGACATCGACTTCATCCTCGACATCCCCGTCCAGCTGACGGTGGAACTGGGCCGCACCAAGATCGCCATCAAGAACCTGCTGCAACTCGCGCAGGGTTCCGTGGTCGAACTGGATGGCCTGGCGGGCGAGCCGATGGACGTGCTCGTCAACGGCTGCCTGATCGCCCAGGGCGAGGTGGTGGTCGTGAACGACAAGTTCGGTATCCGCCTCACCGACATCATCACCCCGTCGGAGCGCATCCGCAAGCTCAACAAATGACGGCACGCCTGCTGACCACCCTCGCCCTCGCCCTGCCGCTGGCCGCCTGCGCGGCCCAGCCGGGGACTGGGCAGGCAGCGGGACGGTCGGCCGAGGTCGCGCCGGCGGCAGCTGTGCAGGTGCCTGCGCCTGCATCTGCGCCGGTCGCGACCGAACCCGCGGCGGCACCGGCACCCGCGCAGCAGACGACCCAGCCCCTTCCACCAGCGACGGCCTCCGCGAAGGCGCAGCCGCGGGCGATGGCCGGCACCGGCGCGCCCTCCGCCGCCGCGCCCGCGCAGGCGCCCGCCGTCCAACCGGACGCCACCGTTCCGGCAGTGACCGCCACCCCGACGACACCGGACGTCGTCGCGCCCCGCCCCGCTACGCCCAGCGCCACCGTTCCTCCTGTCACGATGCCGGCCGGCTCGTCGACCGGCAGCCTGCTGCAGACGCTGTTCGCGCTGATCCTCGTGCTGGCCGTGCTGGGCGCGCTCGCCTGGTTCCTCAAGCGCTACGGTCCGAAGGTGGGCGGCGGCAACGCCAACCTGCGCGTCGTCGGTTCGCTGAACCTCGGCGGCCGCGAGCGCATCGTGGTGGTCGAAGTGGGCAATGAATGGATCGTGGTCGGTGCATCACCCGGCCGCATCAACGCGCTGGCGACAATGCCGCGCCAGGACGGGCACAATGGCGACAACGGCGGCACGAACGCCGCGCTTGCTCCCCATGGGCCGGCCGCGCACAGCTTCGCCGACTGGCTCAAACAGACGATCGACAAACGCAAGTGATGCTGAATAAACGACTCCTGCTGGCGACAGGCCTCGCAGCCCTGCCGCTGGCGGCGGCGGTGGCGGCGCCCGCCATCCCCGCTTTCACGACGAGCCCGGCCCCGGGCGGCGGCACCGCCTATTCCCTGCCGGTGCAGACGCTGCTCCTGATGACGGCGCTGACCTTCATCCCCGCCGCGCTGCTGATGATGACGAGCTTTACGCGCATCATCATCGTGCTCTCCCTGCTGCGCCAGGCGCTCGGCACGCAGACGGCGCCGCCGAACCAGGTGATGGTGGGCCTCGCCCTGTTCCTCACGCTGTTCGTGATGGGGCCGACGTTCGACCGCGTCTACACGGAAGCGTACGTGCCGCTGCAGGAAAACCGCATCCAGATGGGCGAGGCGATGGACAAGGCCGCGGCGCCGCTGAAGGGCTTCATGCTGAAGCAGACGCGCCAGTCCGACCTCGCCCTGTTCGTCAAGATTTCGCGCACGCCCGCGCTGCAGGGTCCGGAAGACGTGCCGCTGCGCGTCCTGATTCCCGCCTTCATCACGAGCGAGCTGAAGACCGCGTTCCAGATCGGCTTCGCCATCTTCATCCCGTTCCTCATCATCGACATGGTCGTCGCGTCCGTGCTGATGTCGATGGGTATGATGATGATGTCGCCGGCCGTGATCTCGCTGCCGTTCAAGCTGATGCTGTTCGTGCTCGTCGACGGCTGGCAGTTGCTGCTGGGTTCGCTGTCCCAGAGTTTTTATTAGAGAGGACGACATGACTCCGGAAAGCGTCATCGCGATGGGCCGCACGGCCATGGAAATCACGCTGATGGTGTCGGCGCCGCTGCTCCTCGTAGCGCTCGTCATCGGCCTCGTCGTCAGCATCTTCCAGGCCGCCACGCAGATCAACGAACAGACCCTGTCCTTCATCCCCAAGCTGATCGGCGTCTTCATCGCGCTCGTGCTCGCCGGGCCGTGGATGATCACGGTCATGACCGACTACATGCGCAACCTGTTCAGCGGCATCCCGCAGATGATCGGCTGACGTTGCGTCCTCGATGATCTCGTTCACCACGACGGAGCTGTATGCGTGGATCGGCGGCCTCCTGTGGCCGCTGACGCGCATCCTCGGCCTCGTCGCGGCGGCACCCGTGTTCGGCAACACGGCCGTGCCCATGCTCGTCAAGACGACGCTCGGCGTGCTGCTGGCCGCGATCATCGGCCCCACGCTACCGCCCGTTCCAGCCGTCGATCCGACGTCGTGGGCGGGCATCCTGATCGTCGCGCAGGAACTTCTCATCGGCGTGGCGATGGGCTTTGCGATGCGCCTCGTGTTCGCTGCCGTCGAATTCGCGGGCGAAGTCGCCAGCTCGACGATGGGCTTTTCGTTCGCCACGTTCTTCGATCCCAGCTCGGCCGGCCGCTCGTCGGCCATCAGCCAGTTCCTCGCCCTCGTCGCGACGATGGCCTTCCTCGCCATGAACGCCCACCTCGTGCTGATCGAGGCACTGGCGGAAAGCTTTTTCACGCTGCCGATCTCGGCCACGCCGATGTCGCTGTCCGCGCCGCTGGAAATGGTGCGCTGGGGCAGCCGCGTATTCTCGGCCGGCCTGCAGATCGCGATGCCGATCGTCGCCGCGATGCTCATCACCAACATCGCGCTGGCAATCCTCACGCGCGCGGCGCCGCAGCTGAACCTGTTCGGCATCGGCTTCCCGATCACCTTGGGCGCCGGCTTCCTCATCATCAGCCTCACGCTGCCGTATCTCGGCACGCCGCTGCAGAACCTGTTCAATCAGGGGATCGAGGCGGGCCGCAAGATCCCGCGCGTGGGCGGCCAGCGGCCGGGGCAGCCACTACCCGCTGCCCCACGATAAATTCGGGGTCAGAGCACATTTCTCGCAAAATTCGGGGTCAGAGCACATTTCTGTGCAATGGTTCCGAGGCCACATCATCCCTGGCTTCGCGATCCGTCATCGACTTACAGCGATCGGGAACGGGGCCCGCACGACGACTGTCATGACGATGAGCACTTACTCAAAAATGTGCTCTGACCCCGAAGTTTCCAGAAAAAGGGGTCTGACCCCGAATTGAAGAAATTATGAGATGTAGTTGAAGAGAGACAGGCCCGACATCGTCTTGAACGACAGTTGGGCCGCCTGCAGCGTCTGCTGCTGCTGGGTGTACAACGAAATGGCCTTGACCATGTCCAGGTCCTGCAGGCCGCTCAGCGTGGTCTGGTACTGGACGTTCAGGTCGTCGCCCGTGCTGTCCAGCGAATCGACTTCCTTCAGGCGCGAGCCCACCGAGGCTTGCACGGTCAGCACGTTGTCCAGCGCGTTCTTCATGTTCAGGCTGGCCGTGTTCAGGTTGTTCGCCAGCGCGGCCTTGCCGGCCGAGCCGTCGGACGGGCTGCGCAGGGTCTGGATCAGGTTCGTGATCGTCGTGAACACCGACTGCTTCTGGCTCGGCTGCACGTTGAACGAGTCGCCGTTGGCCGGCGCGCCCTTGATGTCGAACGAGATGCCGTCGAAGGCGATGGACGCGCCCGCCGTGTAGGGCTGGTTGCTCAGCACGGCGGTGCCGGGCGACGTCGAGTTGTCCGTCACCGTGTACGTCGTCACGGCCGGCGTGCCCGTGACCTGGAAGTCGATCGCGTAATCGTGGCCCGTCAGCTTGGTCGTGTCCGTCACGGCGCCCGGCGAGATGATGCCGGCGCCCGTGTTCGTGCCGGCCGCCTGCGTGACGAAGGTGCCGTTGCCGGTGACGTTGGCCTCGAAGATGGCGCTGCCGCTTTCGCTGATCGCCATCTTGCGCGCCGAGCCTACCTGCAGCATGCGCTGGCCCTGGTCGCCCTGGTAGGTGGCGCCCGTCGGGGTCTGCGTGAACGGCTGCGTGGTCGTCTTGTAGCCGGAAAACAGATAGGTGCCCGTGCCGTCCGTCGTGTTGGCCGAGCCGAGCAGGTCGGCCATGCGCCCTTCCAGCTCGGTGGCCAGCGCCTCGCGGTCGCTCTGCGTGTAGCCGCCGTTGCCGGCGGTGACGATCAGCGACTGGATGTCCTGGATCTGGCTCGACACGTCGGACAGCGTCTTGTCGACCAGCGACAGCGACGATTTCGCGTTCGTGCGGTTGGTGCCGAACTGCGTGTTCATCGATTGCGACTGCGTCAGTTCGAGCGCTTTCGCCGAACCGATCGGGTCGTCGGCGGCCGACAGCATGCGCTTGTTCGTCGACAGCTGCATCTGCGTCTTGGCCATCTGGCCCTGCAGCGTGTTCAGCTGCGTGGTCCCGGCCTGGTAGATCGCGTTGGTGCTGATGCGTAAGGTCATGGCGTGGCTCCGTTAATCAATGGCCGATCTGCAGCAACGCGTTGAAGATCGTGTCGGCGATCTGCATCACCTTGCCCGACGCCTGGTACGCCTGCTGGTACTTGAGCAGGTTGGCGGCCTCTTCGTCGAGATTGACGCCGGAGACATTGTTGGCGGCCGACTCGGCCTGCGTCAGCTGGGCCGCCGCGGCTTCGGCGTTCGCCTGCACTTCGCGCGTCTTGTTGCCGATCGTTGACACCAAGGTGGCATAGGCCGACTGGTACGTGGCCTTGCCGCCGTCGAGGATGTTCTTCGATTGCAGGTCGCCCATCAGGCCCGCGTTGCGGGTATCGCCCAGGCCCGTGTTCGGCGCGATGGTGAATTTGTCGCCGTTGCCCGGCGCGCCGTTCATGGTGAAGCTCATGCCGGCCACCGTGTAGCTGGCGCCGTCCTGGAACGGCGGATTGGTGCCGGCCGGGTAGGTCGTCGTCGTGCCGTTCACCGTCATGGTGACGTCCTGGCCGGCCGGGAAGCCGGACAACTCGCCCGTCGCCTTGTCGAAGGAGAGCGTGACAGGAGCGGTCAGCGGCGCGGCCAGGTAGTTCTTGTCGACCGATCCCGCACTGATCTTGCCCGTGCCGCTGTTGGTCAGCGGGACGCTCGTGGCGATCGGCGCGGCGGCCGCGATCTGCGCGCCGTCCGTCAGCGCCAGCTTGAAGTTGGCGGCGCCGTTCTGCGTCAGGCGCACGAGGAAGTTGTCGCCCGAGTCGGCCACGCCCTGGATGTCGAACGCGAGGCCGTCGATGACCTGCGGCTCGGTCTGCGGGAACGGCGAGATCACCGTCTTCTTGTTGTCCGACAGGCGGTACACGTTGTAGTTCGTGCCGTCGAAGTCGACCTTGTAGTTGCTCGTCGTGAGCTGCGTGGCGTCGACGACCGTGGCCGTGATCGCCGTGGTGCTCGTCTGGTTGTTGTTGACGTTCTTGGTCACGTCGGCCGGCGCGATGGTGAAGATGTCGCCGCCCGGGTTGCCGTTGCCGTCCAGGCCGAGCTTGTTCTGGTCGTTCATCGTCGTGGCCAGCGCGATCGCGACGCGGCCCAGCGAATTCTGCGCCAGGTCCAGCGACTGGCTGCGGAACTGCAGCACGGCGCCCAGTTCGCCGCCCGTGAGCGCGCTCTCGGCCATCGGCGTCACCTTGCCGTGCGTGACGTAACCGATCGTCACACGCGTCTGGTCGGTCGGCGAATTCGTCGCCGCCAGCTCGAAGGCGTTCACGCCGACGACGAGCGGCTGGCCGTTGCCGATCGACACGGTCAGGCTGTAGTTATCGCCCGGCACGACGGTGGCCTTGACCTGCTTGTTCAGGTCCATGATCAGCTGGTCGCGCTTGTCCAGCAGGTCGTTCGGCGGGTTCAGGCCCCCGGCCTCCGTCAGCTGGCCGATCTTGTCGTTCAGCTGGGCGATCTGCTTGGCATACGTGTTGATCGTCGTGACGCTCGCGGTCAGCTGGGTGTTGACGCCCTTGCGGATCTCCTCCAGGCGGCCGGTCATGCTCTGGAAGCGGGCGGCCAGCGTGTCGGCCGACGTCAGGAACGAGCCGCGCGACGACACGCCCGCGCCGTCGCCCGTGAGGTTCTGCACGGCCGAAAAGAAATCCTGCAGCGCCGGCGACAAGCCCGACGTCGTGTCGGCCAGCAGGTTGTCGATCTGCTGGACCTGCGCCTGGTAGGCGTCCAATCCGCTGCTCGATGCCTGGGCCGTGCGCACCTGGGCGTTCAGGAAATCGTCCGAATAGCGTTTGACCTGGGCAATCTGGGTGCCGGTACCGATGTAACCGTTGGAGCCCCCCATCGAGATCGCAGTCGCCTGTACCGCCACCTGGCGGCTGTAGCCGGCCACGTTGGCGTTGGTGATGTTGTTGCCGGTCGTCGCCAGGCCTGCCTGGGCGGCGTACAAACCGGTTTTGCCGATGCTAAGGAGGGACATGGTGGTTTTCTTTCTGCTATGTCATTGACGGCAAATTCCGCCAAAACTTTATTCTTGTTCTTTTCACATCACCCCATCACGCCAGCGAATGCTTGATGATGCGCGACAACTTGGCCGCGTACTGCGGGTCGGTCGCATAGCCGGCGCGCTGCAGGCCGTGCGCGAACGTGGCCGCGTCGCCGCCGTGCGCCAGCACTTTTTCGTAGCGCGGGTTGTTGCTCAGCATGCGGGCGTAATCCTTGAACGCGTCGGCATGCGACTCGTAGGAACGGAATTTTTCCACGCGCGTGTGCGGCTTGCCGTTGATGTATTCGGTCGTGACGGCCGTCGCCACCTTGCCCTTCCAGCCCGGTCCCGCCTTGATGCCGAACAGGTTGTTGCTGGACGTGCCGTCCGCATTGCGGATCACGCGGCGGCCCCAGCCCGTTTCGAGCGCAGCCTGGCCCATCATGAATTTCGCGGGCACGCCCGTCGCCTGTTGCGCTTCCTCGGCGGCGTCCGCCAGCTTTTCCTGGAAGGCGCGCACGTGCGCCGGCTTGTTCGCGTTGTCCGTGCCGCGCGCGGCGCCCGTCACGCCGGCCGCGCCTGCCTTGGCCACGCCGTCGGTCGGCATCGTGTCCGGATCGGCCTTCATGCGCAGGGCGGCGGCGCCACCGGCGCTCCCTCCCTGCTGTTCGCCGCCGATGCCCAGCGCCTGCTTGTTCATGTCCTGCATCAGCTGCTGGCCCTTCTGCTGCACGGTCAGCTGGCGCACGAGCACGTCGGCCAGGCCGATGCCGCGCTTGGCCATCTTCTGGCTCATCTGCTGGTCCAGCATGCCGGTAAACGTCTTCGTTTCCTGGCTATCCGTCATGCCGTCCTGCGGTGTCGCATCGCGCATGCTCTTCATCATCATGTTGACGAACATGGATTCGAACTGCGTCGCGGCACCTTTCAGCGCTTCCGGCGAGCCGGCTTTCGCAGACTGCTTGAGGTCGCCGAGGCTGTTGGCGTCGAGCGCAAATTTACTGGACAGGTCGGAAGTGGAACCGAGCATGATGGCCTCGATGGTCAGATGATTTCGAGTTCGGCGCGCAGCGAACCGGCGGCCTTCAGGGCCTGCAGGATCGCGAGCAGGTCTTGCGGCGTGGCGCCGATGGCGTTCATCGCCTTGACGACTTCGGCCAGCGACGCGCCGCCGTTCAGCATGATGACCTTGCCGGCATCCTTCTTGACGGACACCTGCGGGGTCTGCGTGACGACGGTGCGGCCCAGCGAAGCGGAATTCGGCTGGCTCACCTGCGTGTCGGCGCCGATGCTGACGGACAGGTTACCGTGCGAAATCGCGCACGGGTCCAGCGTGACGGAGCGGTTCATGACGACGGAACCGGTGCGCGCGTTGAGGATGATCTTCGCGGCCGCTTCGGCCGGCTTGACGTCCATGTTTTCCAGGATGCCGAGGAAGCTGACGCGCTGGTCGCTCGACGACGGCACGCGCACGCGGATCACGCGGCCGTCCAGCGCCGTGGCGATGCCCGGGCCGAACTTGTCGTTGACGGCTTCCACGACGCGGCTCGCGGTGGCGAAGTCGGTCGTGTTCAGTTCCAGCTTGACCTGGTTGTCGGCGCCGAGGTTCGACGCGACGGCGCGCTCGACGGTGGCACCGCCCGAGATGCGGCCGACGGACAATTGATTGACCTGCACCTGCGCACCGCCGCCCGACGCACCCGCACCGCCCACGAGCACGTTGCCCTGGGCGATCGCGTACACCTGGCCGTCGGCGCCCTGCAGCGGCGCCATCAGGAGTGTCCCGCCGCGCAGGCTCTTCGCGTTACCCATCGACGAGACGGTCACGTCGATCGTCTGGCCCGGCTGGGCGAACGCCGGCAGCGATGCGGTGACCATCACGGCCGCCACGTTCTTCAGCTGCAGCTGCGTGCCGGCCGGCAGGCTGATGCCCTTCTGCTGCAGCATCGCCGTGATCGACTGCACGGTGAACGGGGTCTGCGTCGTCTGGTCGCCGGTGCCGTCGAGGCCGACGACGAGGCCGTAGCCGGACAACTGGTTCTGACGGACGCCGCCGATGCTGGCGAGATCCTTGAGGCGCTCGGCGTGGGCGGTCGTCGCGGTCAGCGGACCCAGCAGGGCAACACAGAGGGCGAAGGTTTTGAAGTTCATGATTAGAACGGCAACAGGGACTGGAAGAAACGCGACATCATCGAGGTCATCTCGGCGCGGTCGATCTGGCTGTTGGTGCGGTATTCGACGCGGGCGTCGGCGACCAGGGTCGACTGCACGATATTGCCCGCCTGGATCGAATCCGGATTCACCATGCCCGAGAAGCGGATGAATTCGACGCCCTTGTTCATGGCGATCTGTTTCTCGCCGACGACGATCAGATTACCGTTGGGCAGGACTTCGGACACCGTCACGCCGATCGTGCCCGTGAAGGCATTCGACGCGGTCTGGGTGTCGCCGTCGGCGTACTTGATGCCGCTGCTCGTGGCGAGGTTGCCGCCCAGGCGGCCCTGCAGCGGGCCCGGCACGTTGAGCTCGGCGCTGCCCGACTTGTTGCCGGTGCTGGCGCCGCTCTTGTTGGCGGCCGTCTTCTCGACGATGCTGACCGTGAGCACGTCGCCGATGTGGCGCGCGCGGCGGTCTTCGAACATCGGGCGGAACGTGTTCGCGTTGTAGATCGCGCCTTCCGTCGGCGTGCCGGCATCGGCCAGCATCGGGCGCACGGACGTCGGGCCCTTGACGATCGACGTCGGGGTGGCTGCGCAGCCGGCCAGGGCCAGCGCGCACACGATGGAGCTGATCGTTTTCATAACTGGGAAATCTTTGCCAGCATCTGGTCGGACGTGGTGATGGCCTTGCTGTTGATCTCGTACGCGCGCTGCGTCTGGATCATGTTGACCATCTCTTCGACGACGTTCACGTTGGACGTTTCGACATAGCCCTGCATCAGCACGCCGGCACCGTTCGTGCCCGGGGTGTTGGCTTGCGCGGTGCCGGACGAGCCCGTCTCGGCATACAGGTTCTCGCCCAGCGATTCCAGGCCGGACGGGTTGACGAAGTTCGCCACCTGGATCGAGCCGATCTGCGTGGGCGCCACGGTGCCCGGCGTCGTGACGGACACGGTGCCGTCGCGGCCGACGGTCATCGTCAGCGCGTTGTTCGGCACGGTGATGGGCGGCTGCAACACATAGCCGCTGGAGGTGACGAGCTGGCCGTTGCTGTCGGTCTGGAACGAGCCGTCGCGGGTGTAGGCCGTGGTACCGTCCGGCATCAGGACCTGGAAGAAACCCGAGCCGTTGATCATCACGTCCTTCGAGTTGCCGGTCTGCTGGGGATTACCCTGCGTATGGAGGCGCTCGGTGGCGACGGCGCGCACACCGGTACCGATCTGCAGGCCGGACGGCAGCTGCGTCTGTTGCGAGGATTGCGCGCCGGGCTGGCGCACGTTTTGATACAACAAATCCTCGAACACGGCACGCGACTTCTTGAAGCCGTTCGTGCTGACGTTGGCGAGGTTGTTGGTGACGACGTCGAGGTTGGTCTGCTGCGCTTCGAGGCCGGTCTTGGCGATGTAGAGCGAACGGATCATGGTGTTCTCCTTTGGCGACGGCAAACCCGTCACCCACCATGAAATTATGTCCCAGCAGAAATCAAGTCAAAGCGAGGATCTGCGTCGCTTTCGCCGCGTTATTCTCCGCGTTCTTCAACAGGCTCATTTGTGTCTCTAGAGAACGTGCCAAAGAGATCATGTTCACCATCGAATCGACGGCGGAGACGTTACTGCCTTCCAGCGTGCCGCTCGTCACCGTCACGGCCGGGTCGGCCTGGGCCGGGGTGCCGTCCTGCTGGCGGAAGAAACCGTCGTCGCCGCGCACGAGCTGCTTCTGGTCCGGATTGACGAGCTTGAGGCGGCCGACGATGGTGGACGTCGCGGGCACCGTGTCCGTCGTCAACGACGCGATCGAGCCATCCTTGCCGATGGACACCGTCGTGTTCGGCGGGATGGCGATCGGACCGCCCTCGCCCATCACCGTCTGGCCGTTCGCGGTCTGCAGGATGCCGTTCGGGCTGACCTGCAGCGAACCGTTGCGCGTATAGGCTTCGGTACCGTCCTGCATCTGCACGGCGATCCAGCCCTGGCCCTTGATGGCCACGTCGAGATCGCGTCCCGTCACCTGCAGCGGGCCCGCGGAGAAATCCGCGCCGACCGTGTTGTCGACGACGAACGCGCGCGTGGGCAAGCCTTCGCTGACGACGGGCACGGCGCGGAACGTATCGAGCTGCGCGCGGAAACCCGTCGTCGAAAGGTTGGCCAGGTTGTTCGACGTCGTGGCCTGCTGTTCCAGGATGTGCTTGGCGCCGGAGGCGGCAGTGTAGATCAGGCGGTCCATCTATAGTTCTCCGAAGTACTGTCGCAAATTCGGGGTCAGAGCACGTTTTTTTCTAAATTCGGGGTCAGAGCACTTTTTCGCACAATGTTCAGCGAACATTTTTTGGCGCTTGCTGCTCTCGATAAGCGATTCGTCTTATCAAGGTGTTCAACTGCTTGAAGCACTTGAAAATAATGTGCTCTGACCCCGAATTTTCAGTTAAATGTGCTCTGACCCCGAATTGATTCGGTTTTGAGCTTTATCCTTAGCGCAGGTTCACCAGCGTCTGCAGCACCGAGTCCTGCGTCTTGATCGTCTGGGCGTTGGCCTGGTAGACGCGCTGGGCCGTGATCATGTTGACCAGTTCGGCCGTCAGGTCGACGTTCGAGCTTTCCGTCGCCGACGACTGCAGCACGCCGAAGCCGCCGGTGCCCGCCGTGCCCAGCAGCGGCGTGCCCGAGGCCGACGTTTCGGCCCACGAGTTGTTGCCGATCGGCTCCAGGCCGCCCGAGTTCGTGAAGTTGGCGAGGACGATCTGGCCCAGCGGCTTGGTCTGGCCATTGCTGTACTGGCCCAGCAGCGTGCCGTCGGCGGCGGCCGAGAAGCGCTGCAGGTGGCCCGGCTTGTAGCCGTCCTGCGTGGTCAGTTTCTCGCTCGTGTCGGAGCCATACTGGGTGCTGCCGTTGAAGCCGAGCTTGATCGACAGGGTTTCCTTCGCGCCCGTCGACGGGTAGACCGGGAACGTCACGTTCAGCGGCAGCGTCTGCGGCGACATCAGGGCGGCCGACAGCGCGCCGTTCGTGTCGAACTTCAGCGTGCCGATCGGGACCGACGGCACCGACACGGCGGCGGCGATGTCCTTGTCGACCTGGTCCGGGGTATAGCCGGCCGTGTTGCCCGCGTCGGTGGCGGCCGTCTGGATGGCGGTGACGGTGGCCGCGGTGGCGCCGGCGGTGCCCGCGGCGCCGCTGACGGCGGCGGAGGCCGCGGCCGCGTAGTCGGCCAGCGCCTGGGCGATGGCGGCCGGATCCTGCGGCGATGCCTTCGTGGCAGCGGTCCACGCGTCGCGCGCCGTCTGCGCCGCCGCGTCGCCCGAAGCGGCCTTGGCGACGTTGACGTTGGTGAGCTCGGTGCCGTCGGCGCCCGCGTACACGTCCCAGGTGCCCGATCCCGTCTTCACGTAGAACATCGACATCGTGTGCTCGTTGCCCAGGGTGTCGTACACGCTGACCGGCACCTGCTTGTTGTACGTGGTCGCGTCGTTGGCATTGAACGGGAAGTTCGTCGGGACGGTCTCGCGCGAGTCGAGGTTGATCGACGTGTCGACCTTGGTGGTCGCGACCGGCTTCATGTCGGCCGTGCTGATCTTCAGCGGGGTCGGCGTGCTGGCCAGGATCTGGCCGTTCGCGGCGACGCCGTAACCCGTCACGTTGGCGCCCTGCGGCGTGACGATGTAGCCATTCTTGTCCAGCGAGAACTGGCCGTTGCGGGTGTACTGGACGGTGCCCGAAATCTCGGTGCGGAAGAAGCCGGCGCCGTTGATGGCGATGTCGAGCGGGTTGGCCGTCGTCTCGATATTGCCCTGCGTGAACTGCTGGGCGATGGCCGCCACGCTCACGCCGATACCGGCCTGGGTGGCGCCCGCGCCGTTCAGCGAGCGGGCGTACACGTCCGCGAATTGCGTGTTCGAGCCCTTGAAGCCGACGGTGCTCGAGTTGGCGATGTTGTTACCGATGACGTCCAGCGATTTCGCTGCGCCGTTCAAGCCGCTCAGGCCTTGTTGGAAGGACATGTTGTGCTCCTGTTGTTCGTTCGTTGCGCGGGTCCGGCCGCGTTCAGAGGACTTGCTTGATGTCGGCCAGCGTGAGCGCGCCCTTGCCGGACAGGTTCACTTTGACGCCATCGGCGCTGTTGGTGGTGACGCTCGCGACGCTGTCGAACGACAGGCCTTTCGCATCGGTCAGGTTGGCGCCGGCGCGCGTCGCCACGACCTTGAATGTGTAACTGCCATCGGCCAGCGTGACGGGCTTGCCGTTGCTGTCCAGCTTCTTCGGATCGGGCACGCCGTCCCAGGCGAGCGGCACGACGCCAGCCTTCTGCGCGCCCAGGTCGATCGTGTCCACTTCATTGCCCTTGGCATCGCTGATGACGATCTTGACGTTGTCGGCATCGGTGGCCAGTTCCGCACCCAGGATCGCCTTGCCGCTCGACAGCGTGACGCCGCTGCCGTCGACGAGCACGCCGTGGCCGATCAGGCCGGTGGCCTGCATCGCTTCCGAGCTCTTGTAGCTGGACTGCAACGATTCCAGCGTGGTGTTCAGCTTGTTCACGCCCGTCACGGTCTGCAGCTGCGCGAGCTGGCTCGTCATCTGGGCGTTGTCCATCGGGTTCAGCGGATCCTGGTTCTGCAGCTGGGTCACCAGCAGGGTCATGAACTTGTCCGTGTCCGCGGAGACGCCGTCCGTGCTGGTCGGCTTCTTCGCGTTCATCGTCGACATCAGGTCGGTGATGGGGGTGCTGGTGGTATCGGTTACGGTCGCCATGGGAGCGTGTCAGGAAAGGTGGATTGGATTACTGGCCGAGGGTCAGTGTCTTGAGCAGCATGGTCTTGGCCGCGTTCATGGTCTCGACGTTCGTCTGGTACGAGCGCGACGCCGACAGCATGTTGACCATCTCGTCGACCACGTTCACGTTGGGCATCGACACATAGCCCTTGTCGTCGGCGAGGGGATTCTTGGGGTCGTACACCTGCTTCAGCGGCGAAGCGTCCTCGACCACTTCGCGCACCTTGACGCCCGTGCCGCTGTCCATCGGGACGGCCTCGAACACGACCTGCTTGGCGCGGTAGGCCTCGCCCGTGGCGCTCGTCGCGCTGTCGGCGTTGGCGAGGTTGCTGGCCGTCGTGTTCAGGCGCTGGGCCTGGGCGCTCATCGCCGAGCCGGCGACGTTGAAGACATTAAATAAGGACATGATTACTGGCCTCCCTGGATGGCCGCGAGCATGTTGCGGATCTGCTGGTTGATCATCGTGATGCCGGCTTCGTAGCGCAGCGCGTTGTCGGCGAACTGGGTGCGTTCCGTGTCCATGTCGACCGTGTTGCCGTCGACAGCACCCTGCGTCACCGTGCGGTACAGCACGGGCGTGGCGCCGTCGCCCAGCGTCTTGCCGTCGGCGGCCGCCTGGCCGTTCGGATAATGGGCGCCGGCCGTCGTCCTCAAAGGTCCCGTGTTCGCCGCACGCGACAGCGCACCCTGCAGGGCGCCGGAAAAATCGATGTCGCGCGCCTTGAAGTTCGGCGTGTCCGCGTTGGCGATATTCGATGCGAGCAATTCCTGGCGCTGCGAGCGCAGGCTCAGCGCGGTTTCATTGAAACGCAGGTAGTCGTCGAGTTTGCCGATCATGATTACTCCAGGCATTTATCTGGTGGTGACAGCATGGATCATACGGACCGGCGGACTCTTCCAATCGGGCAATAAAGCGACCCAAAACCCGGCTATTCGGCGATTCGATGGCGGCGTGCGGGGCCTAAGATGGCACCGTCGCAAAAACCCGTATCACGGATTCATTCATGAAACGTACGCTTCTAACCGCCTTGCTCCTCGGCACCATCGCGCTGTCGCACGCGCAAACGGTGCCCGCCGCAGGTCGGCAAAACGTCAACACCCTGCGCACCGTCGTCGAGCAATTCCTGCAGACGCAGACGGCCGGCCTGCCCGGCACCGTGACGGTGAAAGTGGGCGCGATCGACGCCCGCACGGCCCTCGCCGCCTGCCCCGCGCCGGAAGCGTTCCTGCAGCCTGGCGCGCGCGCCTGGGGCAAGACGACCGTGGGCGTGCGCTGCACGGCACCGTCGAACTGGACGATCTTCGTGCAGGCGCAGGTGAACGTGCAGGCCGACTACGTGGCCGCCGCGCTGCCGCTGGCCCAGGGCCAGCCGATCGAGCAGAGCCAGCTCGTGATGATGAAAGGCGATATCGCCGCCATGCCGAACGGCATCATCACGGACATGGCCCAGGCGATCGGCCGCACCCCGACCGTGTCGCTCGTGGCCGGCACGCCGTTGCGTTTGGACACGCTGCGCAGCCGGCCCGTCGTGCAGCAAGGCCAGGCCGTACGTCTGGTTTCTAGTGGAAATGGATTTTCAGTATCAGCCGAAGGCAAGGCCATCGGCAACGCCGGCGACGGCCAGATCGTGCAGGTACGCACGCCGTCCGGCTCGGTCGTGAGCGGCACGGCGCGGAGCGGCGGGATGGTCGAAGTGGCGTTTTAATAACAGCACAGGAGCAAGGGCGTTGAAAGTGTGGCATGCGGCCGCACTTTCTTTGATATCCCCTAAAGTTTTTGGCAAGGCCGCCGATACTGAAGGGAGATCCCGGGCTTTCTGCTCCGACCTGAGAAGGATGATGCTGTGAAAATCAACGATACACTCAAGAACAACGCGAGCGTTCAGACCAACAACACGCCGGCCACGACTGCGAAGAGCAGCGACGCGGCCGCCGCGAAATCCATCACGCCCGCAGCGACCGACACCGTGCGCCTGTCCTCCCAGGGCCAGGCCCTGGCGGCCGGCAGTACCAGTCAAGTGTTCGACAGCAAGAAGGTCGAACGCATCAAGGCGGCCATCGCGGATGGCCAGTTCCACGTCAATTCCGAGAAAGTGGCGGACGGCCTGTTGGATACAGTGCGCGATCTGCTGCATTCCCGCAAACAGTAGATAACCAATGGCCATTGCATCCCCTGGCGCAACCCTGCGCGACGAACAGCAAGTGATCGGTTCCATCGTGGAGCTGATGAAAACCGAGCAACAGCTCCTGATCAGTGCGGATGCCGATGGCCTGTCGACCATCACCCCCAACAAGCTGCAACTGGCGCAGCGAGCCGCGACCCTGTCGCGCGTGCGCCACAAGGCGCTCGGCGCCGCCGGCTTTCCCGCAAGCGAAGCCGGGATGGAACCCTGGCTGGCCGTCGGCGGCAATGCCGAACATCGCGATGCGTGGAACCGCCTGCTCGACCTGACGCGCGAAGCGAAGGAACTCAACCGCGTCAACGGCATGCTCGTCAACCGCCAGCTGGGCCAGACCCAGGCGGCGCTCTCCGAATTGCGCGGTCCCGGCGGCGGCGCGGCCGGCGTCTACGGCCCGGGCGGCCAGACCATGGCAACGGGACCGTCGCGGCGGTTCGTGGTCGGTTAAGACACCACGCCGACGTTCTTCTCGGCAAACATCCGCTCGATCTGCTCCGGCCACACCGGCGGGCTGAAGTAATAGCCCTGGATTTCATCGCAGCCATTCTCGCGCAGGAACGCCACCTGCTCGGCCGTCTCGACACCCTCCGCCACCGCCTCCAGGTTCAGCGTATGCGCCAGCGCGATGATGGCGCACGCGATGGGCGCGTCGTTCGGATCGGTCGTCACGTCGCTGACGAACGAGCGGTCGATCTTCAGCACGTCGATGGGGAAGCGCTTCAGGTAGCTGAGCGATGAATAGCCGGTGCCGAAGTCGTCGATCGACAGCGCGACGCCGAGCGCCTTCAGCGAACGCAGCACGCTCGTCGCCTCGCCCGTGTCGCGCATGACCGTGGACTCCGTGATCTCGATCTCCAGGCAATGCGGCGGCAGGCTGCTCTTCGCCAGCGCGGCCTGGACACGCTGCGCCAGGCCGGCCTGCTGGAACTGGCGCGCCGACAGGTTGATGGACACGCGCAGCGGCGGCAATCCCTGCGCACGCCACGCGGCCGCGCGCGCGCAGGCTTCGTCCAGCACCCACATGTCGAGATCGTCGATCAGGCCCGTCTCCTCGGCCAGCGGGATGAAGCGCGCCGGCGGCACGAGGCCCAGCACCGGATGGCGCCAGCGCACGAGGGCTTCCACGCCGATCACGACGCCGCTGGCCAAGTCGACGCGCGGCTGATACTGCAGCGCGAACTGGTTGCGCTCGATGGCATGGCGCAGCAGCGCTTCCATATCGACCCGCTCGCGGATCGCCTGCGCCATCGCGTCCGAGTGGAACCGGTAGCGCGTGGGACCTTCCGTGCGCGCGGCGGCCATCGCCACCTGTGCCATCTGCAGCAATTCGTGCGCGCCGCAGCCGCTTGCAGGCAGCAGTGCGATGCCGACGCTGGCGGCCAGGAACACGCGCTGGCCGTCGAGCAGGAACGGTTCGCGCATCGATTCCAGCAGCCGGGCGGCCAGCGCCGCGGCGGAGGTCTCGCCGGACTGTTTCTGCACGACGATGAATTCGTTGCCGCCCTGGCGCGCCAGCATGTCGCCGCCGGCCAGCAGGCCGGAGAGGCGGACGACGCATTCGCGCAGCACGTCGTCGCCGCCGCCATAGCCGTAGCCGCTGTTGATCTTGCGGAACTCGTGCAGGTCGAACACGAGCACGGCGAGCGTGCGTCCGGCCTGGCGCGCGGCGGCGATCGCCTCGTCCAGCGTCTCGAGGATGCGGTTGCGGTTCGGCAGGCCCGTCAGCGCATCGTGGGTGAGCTGCTCGACGAGCGCGCGCTCGAGCCGGCGCCGCTCCGACAAATCACGCACGATGGCCACCTGCTGCCCGCTCGGCATGCCGGCGCGGCGCACCTCGGCCGGGAAGGCGGCGCCGTACAGGCGGCGGCAATCGAGCTCGGCGTCGCCGGCGGCGGCCGGCACCAGCACGTCCAGCGGCAGGCCGGCGGCCGTCTCGCGCGCGACGCCGAACAGGCTTTCCGCACGCGCATTCATCATCGTGATACGCCCTTCCGCGCCGACGAGCAGGATCGCGTCCGGCGCGCATTCCATCAGGCTGCGAAAGCTCGCCTCGCTCTCGGCCAGCGACCGTTCCGAACGCTGCAGCCGCAGGTACGGCGCCTGCACGGCCGCCACCCAGATCGCGCGGTGCAGACACAGATAGGCAATCACCTTGTACACGTGGCCGACCATGTTCACGACGTCGTCGGGACGGTCATACAACGTGAAACTGACGCCCCCCAGGGCCATCACGGCGGCCGCGGCGGCGAGGTAGCGGTCCGTACGCAGCCGGGTGACGAGTGCGCGGCGCAGCAGGAACAGCGCGGCGACGGCGTTCAGCGCGATCAGCACCAGCTCGCAGCCGATCTTGAACGGTGTCAGCCCCTGCCCCGGCACGTACGTGGTCGGCAGCACCAGCGGATCGGCCACGGCCAGCCAGAAGCCGAGCGCGACGATGCCCAGCGCCGCCAGCAGCGCCCAGCCGCGCACGCGCCGGCTGACCGTGCGCTCGCGTGGCGCGAACGCCGCGACGAGCAGTGCCGCAGCGCTGACGAGGCGGGCCAGCAGCCAGAATTCGATGCCGCGCCCGACCGACCCCGGTCCCGCGACACCCGGCATGCCGTGGACGGACATCAGGTGGCCGATGTCGAGCAGGCCGATCGCGAGTGCGGACGGCGACAGCAGCGCGACGCGGATCGGCATGTCGCGCCCGATGCCATGCCAGCCCGTGGAAAACACGAGCATCGCCACGACGACGGAAAACACTTCCATCGCCGTGTGGGCCGTCAGGTACCAGTGCGGATTCCACGGCAACCGCGCCGCATTGCCGAGCGCGAGCCAGGCCATGAACAACGCCAGCAGCGTGGTGAGGATGGACAGCCGTACCGTGGACGGAATCTTGCGCGCGTGCCGCCTCATGCCGCCATGCCTGCGGTTGGGCGGCGCTGCGTGCGAAGTCCGCTCATGCGGGATACCTGGCTGTCTTGCTCGATATTCATGTGCTGAAGCGAATGACGCCGTGGGCAAGGCCGCGCCGGCATGAAAGGAGAAGATTCTTGGATGTAACTTTCATATCCATAGAATCAATAGATGATAACAGTTTATTAAATATGGATCGAGCAATACTTACATTAACGGTCAAAATGTTGCGTTAATGCAGCAAATTGAACGTCAGGATCGTAATCTGGCGACGATAAATATTGCGATTTTGCAAGACCGGGGCAAGGACCCCGCGTTACAAGAAGGGTTTCGACCGCATCGGGGGAACTATGAACGGACACGGACGCCGGGCCGCGGCGCTGTCGGCCATCCTGCTGTTTGGCGGCGCCAGCCGGGCGGCGACGCCAGGTGGCCTCGTCGTCGAGGTGACGCCGGCACGGCAAAGCCTGGCAGGCAACGAGAACGTCGTCGTGACGGTTACGATCCGCAACACGTCGCGTACCTGGCAATACGTGCCCAAGTGGCAGACGCCGTTCGCGGGCGTCGAGGCGCCGCTGTTCGACGTCACGCGCGATGGCCTGCCCGTCAGCTATCTCGGCATACAGGTGAAGCGGGCGCCGCCCACGTCCGCCGATCTCGTCGCCCTTGCACCGGGTGCCGCGCGCAGCAGCCGCGTGGAATTGTCGGCGCTCTACCGCATGGACATCACGGGCGCCTACACCATACGCTACCGGACCGACCGGCTGCAGGGCGCGACAACCTCGCCGTCGGCGTCGGTCTGGATCGATGGCCGGCTGCCGCGCGGTCTGCCGGAGGCGAGCTACGCGCCCCGCGCAGCCGCCGCACCGGCCGGCAGCGGTCTCACGTTCAATCACTGCTCGAACGCGCAGCAGGAGAGCATCGCCGCCAGCGTCCAGGCCGCCCAGTCGATGGCGCAGGATGGCGAGGCCTATCTGCGCGCAGGCGCGTTGGCGGACCGCTACACGAGCTGGTTCGGCCCGCTGGACGAGGCCCGCGCGGCGACCGTTTCCCGCCACTTCGTAGCCATCCACGACGCGTTCGCCACCCGTCCCATCAAGGTCGACTGCGCGTGCACCCAGTCGTGGTACGCCTACGTCTATCCGGACCAGCCCTACACGATCCACGTGTGCAAGGCGTTCTGGACCGCGCCCATGACGGGCACCGATTCGAAGGGCGGCACGCTGGTGCACGAGATGAGCCATTTCACGGTCGTGGCCGGCACGGACGACTGGGCCTACGGCCAGGTCGCGGCGGGCGCGCTGGCGGGCAGCAATCCCGACCGTGCGATCGACAATGCCGATTCGCACGAATACTTCGGCGAGAATACGCCCTACCGGAACCTGCGCCGTCGTTAGGGCGTGATGTGGCGGAACAGCACGGGTTCGGTGACGAGCGGCGTCGTGACCTCGGGATGGTGGATGTCGGCCAGCGCCAGGCCCGCGTAGCGCAGCTCATAGGTGTGGTCGCCGGGCCGGAACGCGTAGTCGGCCGTGATGTCGACCGTGTGCGTGTGGGCGGAATGCGGCGGCAGTTCGAACCAGTCGGCGCCGCCGCGCGCCGCGTTGGCGCCGACGTAGGCGATGGGCGCGCCGCCGGGATGCACGCGCACGTCGAACACGCGGCCGGCGGGCCGGGGATCGTCGGTCAGCGCGCGCGGCAGCCAGACCCGGCGCTCGCCGCGGTTTTCCGCCTTGAAGGTGATCCATACCTTGTCATGCCTCGCGTCGACGCTCAGGCTTGCGTGCAGATTCATCCGGCCTCCTCGTTACTGTCGGGCTGGAGCGATTGTACCGCGGCCCTGTCAGGTGCCGGCGCCTGACAGGATCGTGACCGCCACCCGCCGGTTGCGCGCGCGCCCGACGGGATCGTCGTTCGACGCGATCGGCCGGTTGGCCCCGCGTCCGACGGCGGCCAGGCGTTCTTCGGCCACGCCATTCGCCGCGAACAGGCGCACGACGGTCGTGGCCCGCACGGCCGACAATTCCCAGTTCGACGCGAACGCCGGGTTGCCGATCGGCGTGTTATCCGTAAAACCTTCCACCTCGATGCCGTGCGGATCGCCCTTGAGCAGATCGGCGACGGTGCGCAGCGTCTCCTGCGCGCCGGGCGTCAGGGTGGCGTCGCCCTCGTCGAACAGGGCGCTGGCATTGATCTCGAGCGTCACGCCGCGCGCCGTCTGCGTCACGCGCATCTTGCCGGTGTTGACGAGGGGTTTCAGGATGCTGTCCAGCTTCTGCGCCAGCAGCTCGAGGCGCTCGCGGTCGCGCTTCGCGGCTTCCGCGCGCTTGCGGGCCAGGATGGCCGACAGCGGCAGCGCCTCCACCTCGACCATCGTGTTCGACTTGTTCGCGGATCCTCTCCCGCCGAAGGCGTCGCCCAGCGCTTCCGATAGCACCGTGTACTTGCCGATATTGACCACGGACACCGCGTACATGACGACGAAGAACGCGAACAGCAAGGTGATGAAGTCCGCGTACGAGATCAGCCAGCGCTCGTGGTTCTCGACGTCCTGCTCGTACTTCTTGCGGCGCGCCATGGTCGCGATCAGTGTTCGGCCAGCAGGCACGCCACGCGCTCGTCGAGCACGCGCGTGTAGTCGCCGGTGGCGATGTCGTGGAAGACGTCGGCCAGGATCTCGTACTGGGCCACGCGCTCGGAGACGATGCCCTTGATCTTGTTGCCGACCGGATAAAAGAACAGGTTCGCGAGGCCCACGCCGTACACGGTCGACACGAACGCGACGGCGATGCCGGCGCCGAGTTTCGACGGGTCGGACAGGTTTTCCATCACGTGGATCAGGCCCAGCACGGCACCGAGGATGCCGACGGTAGGCGCATAGCCGGCCGCCGATTCCCAGATGCGCGCGGCCTGGCGTTCGCGGAATTCGTAGTTGTTGATTTCCGTGTGCATCAGGCTGCGCAGCTTGTCCGGCTGGATGCCGTCGACGACGAGGCGCAGGCCCTTCTGGATGAACGGATCGGCCTTGGCCATGTATTGTTCGAGCGACAGCAGGCCGTCGCGCCGCGCGGATAAGCTCCACAGATGGATTTCGCGGGCCAGCGCCTGGCGCCGGTCGGGCGGCGTCACGAACACCCAGCGCAGCATGCGCACGCCGCGCACGAAGGCTTGCGACTTCGTCTGCAGCAGCACGGCGCCGAACGTGCCGACGACGACGATGGCGAAGGCGGCGGGCTGGATCAGCGAGGAAAACTTGCCGCCGTCGAGCGTGTGCCCGATGAAGATGCCGGCCAGCGCCAGCAGGAGACCGAGCAGGCTGGTCAGGTCCACGAACGCTCCCGCAGATACGTGCGCAGGCGCGCCACGGCCTGGGTGTGCAACTGCGAGACGCGCGATTCCGACACGCCCATCACGGCGCCGATCTCCTTGAGGTTCAGTTCTTCTTCGTAGTACAGGCCCATCAGCATCTTCTCGCGCGGCGGCAGCGCGTCGATGGCGTCGATGACGGTCTGGCGGAAGTCCGTGTCGAGCAGGCTCTTCAGCGGGTCGTCGTCGTCCACGGCATAGCGGTCGAGGAAGCCGTCGCTGCCCTCCTCGTCGTGGAAGTCTTCGTAGTACACGAGCTGGTGGCCGCCGGAATCGCCCAGCAGGTCCTGGTAGTCGGCCAGCGACAGCTTGAGCGACTTCGCGACTTCCGATTCGCTGGGCGGACGGCCCAGTTGCTGTTGCAGCGTAGCCATGGCCTGCTCGACCTTGCGCATGTTGGCGCGCGTGGAGCGCGGCATCCAGTCGCTGCTGCGGAGTTCGTCCAGCATCGCGCCGCGGATGCGCAGCACCGCATAGGTCTCGAACTGCGCGCCGTGATTCTCCTCGTAGCGGTTGATCGCATCGAGGAGGCCCATCATGCCGGCCTGTACCAGGTCATCGACTTCGACGGACGGCGGGAGCTTGGCCTTCATCTGGTGGGCGAGACGCTTCACCAACGGCGCGTGCTCCGTCAGCAAAGAATTCTTGTCCGCTTTCCCTTTGACCGTGTACATGGTTTCTGTATTTGATTATTCTTCGCCGCTTCAGGCGGCCCGTCCCTGCTGCATGCCGGTGCGCGCAAAACGCCCGGCCAGGCGGCGGAACGCCACCGACGCGCCGGCCAGCGGGAATGCATCGACCACGGCACGCCCGAGGCGCGCGGCCCGGTGCAGGTACTCGTCCGCCGGCACGGAGCCCATCGAGGTCAGCGTTACCGCCAGGTAACGAGTTGCCGCAGATGACATATTATCGTATACCACCTTCGCCTCGGCTTCGGTAGCGCCCGTGACAAGGATACCGAACGGACGGCGGCCGAGATGCTGCGACAGGCGCTTGATCAGCGCATACGCATTCGTGATCGACGTGGCGCTCGTCGACACCTGCACGACGATCTCGGACGAGGCCATGATCGGGACGGGGAACGTGCCGTCGTCGGAAAACTCGCCGTCGACCATGATGATGCTGCCGGCCTGTTTGACGAGCACGTCGAACGTCTTGGCCAGGCGCCGCGCCTCGTCCGCGCTGGCGGATGCCGTACGCGCCATCGTGGCGACGGAAAAGCCCTGCGGCACCGGATGGATGACCTGGTTCAGCGCGCATTCCTGGCGCGCCACCTGCAGCAGGCTCGGGCCGCGGTCGACGCCGAGGCGCTGGGCGACGCCGTAGTCGCGCGTGCAGGCGTCGACGATCATCACGTCGTTGCCGGACTGGGCCAGCGAAGCGCCCAGGTTGACGAGCATGGCGCCCTTGTCGTCCTGGGGCGTGGCGGAGAGGAAGGTCACGATGCGCGGCTTGGGGCCGGCCAGCATCCGGCGCAGGCCCTCTGCCTGGTCGAAGTCGAAACTAGCCAACGTACACCTCGCGCAGCGAACGGTCGTTGTTCAGGTTGCCGAGGCCGGCCATCATCAGCGGCAGGTCGGCGTCGGCGATCTGGGCGGCGGCGTCGCGCTTGGTGCGGAAGGCGCGGTCGACGAGCATCGCGCGGTCGGCCAGGTGCAGGTCTTCCGGCACGCGCTGGCCGTTCGAGATGTAGTGCAGGTTCAGCTTCTGGCGCACGAGCACGTCCAGCACGTTGCCGATCGAGGCGGCTTCGTCCATCTTGGTCATGATGGCGCCGGCCAGGCCCGTGCCCTGGTAGGCGCGCACGACTTCGTTCAGCGTCTCGTTGGTCGACGTGGCGTTGAGGCACAGCAGGCGCTTCACGTCGGCGCCGGATTCCGTCAGCATGGCGACCTGCTCCGTCACCATCTGGTCGCGCTGCGACATGCCGATCGTGTCGATCAGCACGGTGTGCTTGTTGCGCAGTTCCTTCAGGGCGATGCGCAGGTCGGCCTCGTCCTTCACCGAGTGCACCATCACGCCGAGGATCTTGCCGTAGATGCGCAGCTGTTCGTGGCCGCCGATACGGTAGGCGTCCGTCGTGATCAGCGCCAGCTTTTCCGGGCCGTGGCGCATCACGCAGCGTGCCGCCAGCTTGGCGGTCGTCGTCGTCTTGCCGACGCCGGTCGGGCCGACCAGCGCGAACACGCCGCCGCGGTCGAGGATCGCATCCTCGTCGGCCATCGTCGTGATGTTGCGGGCCAGGACCGTCTTGACCCAACGCAGCGACTCGGCGGCATCCTTACCGGCCGGCAGCTTGTCGATCAGGTAGCGCGACAGGCTCGCGGAAAAGCCGGCAGCCAGCATTTCGCGCAGCACGGCGGCCTTCTGCGGCTCACGCTGCTGGGTAGTGCCCCACGACAGTTCGGCCAGTTGCGATTCCATCATGCCGCGCATGGCGCGGATCTCGTTCATCATGCCGTGCATTTCGGCGGCGGCGGATTCCTTCGCCTGCGCGATCGCGGCCGACATCATCGCGGTCATCGCGGCCATGTCGAATGCCGGTGCTTCCGGCTGCGGGGCGCGGCGGTTGACGTAGGTCGGCGGCACGCTTGGCGCGGCCGGCTCGTCCATGTCGTAGAGCGAATTCATCGGCTGGCGATCCATCGGCTGGCGGGCGGCCGGGGCTTCCTGGAATGCGCGCGGCGCGGGGCGGGCTGCCGGACGCGGTGCCGGTGCCGGGGCGGGTTCGAGGTCGTCGAACGACGGTTCCTGGATGCGCAGGTTCGGGCGCGGCGCGGCCATTTCCGATTCCGGTGCGGGCGAAGCCAGCGAAGCGACGTCGTCGTTGTCCAGCGCCAGGATTTCCACCACGCCGTCGACCGGGCGGTTCGACAAGATGACCGCGTCCGGCCCCAGGGCATCGCGCACCTTGCGCAGGGCCTCACGGGAAGTCGCCGCTGTAAATTTCTTCACGTTCATCGTTGTTCTCCGCTCTTGCTGGCTTGGTTCGCTATCCGGTCACGCGGGCACAAAGGCCCATTCACGGAGAGGATTATTGACGATGCCGGGAGGAAACGATTCAGGGAAAAGGCGGGGGAAACTCCGCCTATTCAAACAAACTCAAAAGACGGCAACGGAATTCACGAAGAATGGATGCTCGCGAGTGTCAATTGTGTGGCGCATTGTCAATTTGGCATGCACAATGTACGCAGTTGTGCGAAAAGTGTAAGGTCCGGCAATGTTTTTCGCCAAAATGACAAATTTATGTACGGAAATCTATTCAATTGTAACGACTGGCATCATCTCATGCTAGACTGCATTTGAAGTAATGAGATGGTCAGACTTGGAAAGGCCAGCAGATGAAACTGAGACTCCCGAAGCGTCATTCCGCCGTCAACGTGGAAACCATGCTCGTGCACGTCTGCGAGTCGCTGGATCGTTGCATTCCCATTCTGCGGACGTTTTTCATCGTGGCCGGCGTGATCGCCGCGGCGGCGCGCACGGGTATATTGTCCGACTTCCTCTTCGTCACTGGCCTGCTGCTCCAGTGCGCGATATGGTTCCAGCACTGGTGGATACAACAACGGACCCGCTGAGGGTCCGTTTTGCATTGTAGAGCTCCAGATTCTGGAGCGTTTTAGCGCAACTTGGCGTTGACGCTGACGTCGGCAGCGATTCTGCTTGCCTCGCTCGGCATCCAACGCCCCCTCACCAGACGTCTATACACCGCGACGTAGATCACGACCTGGGCCAGCACGGTCAGCATGCTCATCGCGATCGAATTTCCGACCATCACACTCATCGCCACGCAGACGGCGACGACCGGCGGGATCACGCAGGCCACTGCGGCGTTGCGCTTCCACGGATTGCTGGAATTCTTGTCGACGTACTTGAACACCAGCCGGCGATACACGAGGGTATGCAAGTGCAGCGCATCCGGCGCGCCCGGGCTGACTTTCTGGATGAAGCGACGGCGATAGATGCTGAACAGTACTTCGATCACCGGATAGGCGCAGATGGACAGCACTTGCCAGGCGTTCACGCTCGGATTACGGACCAGCAGCAGCACTGCCATTTCCGAGACCCAGAAGCCGAGAAAATAAGCGCCGCCGTCACCCAGGAACAGTTTACCGCGCGGGTAGTTCAAGGCCATGAAGCCGAGCGTTGCACCGATGCACAGCACGCCGAGATTCGCCACGAGCTGGTCGCCGCAAAGCAGCGCGACCGCGGCGAGACCTGCGGCCATGACCACGATCGTGCTGCTGGACAGGCCGTTGAAGCCGTCGATGATGTTGATCGCATTCGAACCGCCGGCGACGACGACGGCCGTGACGAGCAATGCGAACGGCATAAACGCGAGCAGCGTATCCACACCCCAGATGTCCAGCTCGGTCACGGTCGCACCGAGCAAGCCGCTGGCGACCAGGGCGCTCAACGCGGTCGCCATCAGCCGCATCCGGACCGACACCTGTTTCGTGAAATCTTCGATGAGACCGGCCAGGAAGGCCGGCAGGCTAGCGACGAGCAGCAGGAACATCTCGGCACGGAGCCCGGGAGCCTGGCCGTCGTGGGACTGGCTACGGAACATTACGCATCCGAGTAGAATGCCGGCGATAACGCCCAATCCCCCGATGCGAGGCACCGCCGTCGTATGGACTTTTTGGACACCATCCAGGTCATGGTCGTGCGACAGCCCGCCGTGCCATTTCTGCGACCGGACGATGAGCACACTAACCAAGAGACTTGCAGCGAAAGCGATCAACGCGAGCTGAAAGAGCTGAATTTCCGACATTATTCTGTTTTCCTTCACGCGACCGTATGATTTCGGCGCGTGTTTGCAGATGGGGTGAAGATGTGTTGCCGCTTCGCTACCCGGACGTGACGAGCTGCGCAATTTAATCAGGACGACGTCCCGATTTCTCAGCGCCTCATGTTATCACGAATCAATATTGCAAATTGACTTTTAGCATCCGGTGCGAAGCTGCGTTGCGGCGCAACAACCGATGACATCTTGCGTGCCCCACCGGCGCGTCAGGCTGCTCCCACCAGGCTCGTCACCCGAATCGTCTTCGATTCCGGGATCTCGGAATGCGACAACACTTTCAACTGCGGCAACGCCCGGCGCAGGAAACGCGACAACAGCGTGCGCAGCGGCCCCGGTACGAGCAGCACCGGCGTCAGTCCCATCGCCTCCTGCTGCTGCGCCGCATTGGCCGCCTGCTGGACGATCGTATCCGCCAAGCCGGGTTCGATGCCCGTACCGTCGCCGCCCGCGTTCAGGGCCTGCACGAGCAGGCGCTCGAGGCGGTTGTCCAGCGTCATCACGGACAATTCGTTCGTGCCTGGGAACAGTTGCTGCACGATGGCGCGGCCCAGCGAGACGCGGACCAGCGCCGTCAGGTCGTTCGGATCCTGCGTGACGCCCGCATGTTCGGACAGCGTCTCGATGATCGTGCGCATGTCGCGGATGTGCACGCCTTCCTGCAGCAGGTTCTGCAGCACTTTCTGCAAGGTCGACAGCGACACGATCTTCGGCACGAGGTCCTCGACCAGTTTCGGCGCATCCTTGGCCAGGTGGTCCAGCAGCGCCTGTACTTCCATGCGGCCCAGCAGTTCCGAGGCATGCGTCGTGATCAGGTGATTCAGGTGCGTGGCGACGACCGTGCCGGCGTCGACGACGGTATAGCCCATGCTCTGCGCGTCGTCCTTCAGCGCGGCGTCGATCCAGATGGCCGGCAGGCCAAACGCGGGATCCGTCGTCACGAGGCCCGGCAGGGTGCCGCTCGCCATGCCCGGGTTGATCGCCAGGTACTGGCCGTTCATCGCCTCGCCGCTGCCCACTTCGACGCCCTTCAGCGTGATGCGGTAGGCCGACGGCTTCAGCTCCAGGTTGTCGCGGATGTGCACGGGCGGCGCCAGGAAGCCCACTTCCTGAGCGAATTTCTTGCGGATGCCCTTGATGCGCTTGAGCAGCTCGCCGTTCTGCGTCTTGTCGACGAGCGGGATCAGGCGGTAGCCCACTTCCAGGCCGAGCGTGTCGACCGGCATGACGTCCTGCCAGCTCGCCTCTTCCTGCTCCGCGGGCGTGGTGGCGGCCGCACCGCCGCCGCCCGGCGTGCCTGCCGGGCCCGCACCGCCGGCCGCGCCTTGCATGTCCTCCGGTGACATGTTCTTGCGGCGCTTTTCCAGCAGATAACCACCGCCGAACAGCGTGCTGCCCAGCAGCAGGAACACGAGGTTCGGCATGCCCGGGATCAGGCCCATGCCGCCGATGATGCCGCCCGTGATGTACATGACTTCCGGTTTTGCGAACAGCTGGCCGACGACCTGGGAACCCACGTCCTTGTCGCTGGCCACGCGCGAGACGACCATACCGGCCGCGATCGAGATGATCAGCGACGGGATCTGCGCGACGAGGCCGTCACCGATGGCCAGCAGCGTGTAGTTCTTGATGGCGTCGCCGAAGGCCATGTCGTGCTGGACCATGCCGACGATCAGGCCGCCCACGACGTTGATCACGGTGACGAGGATGCCCGCGACGGCATCGCCGCGCACGTATTTCGACGCACCGTCCATTGCGCCGTAGAACTCGGCTTCCATCGACACTTCGGCACGGCGGCGCTTGGCGTCCTGTTCGCCGATCAGGCCGGCGTTCAGGTCGGCGTCGATCGCCATCTGCTTGCCGGGCATTGCGTCCAGGGCGAAGCGTGCGCCCACCTCGGCGATACGGCCGGCACCCTTGGTGACGACCGTGAAGTTGATGATGGTGAGAATGATAAAGACGACGAGACCGACCGTGTAGTTGCCGCCGATCAGGAAGTGGCCGAACGCCTCGATCACCTTGCCGGCTGCGGCGCCACCCGTGTGACCCTCGGTCAGCACGACGCGCGTGGATGCCACGTTCAGCGACAGGCGCAGCATGGTCGTCACGAGCAGCACGGCCGGGAAGGCCATGAAATCGAGCGGCTTGACGGTGTACAACGCCGTCAGCAGCACGATCACGGACATCGCGATGTTAAAGCTGAAGAACAGGTCAAGCGCAAACGCCGGCAACGGCAGGATCATCATCGCCAGCAGCAGGATGATCAGGATCGGCGCCGCCAGCGCGTTGCCGCGGGCACCGATCTGTTGCAGCCAGGGAGGCAATCTGAAACCGTTCATGCGTACTCCATCATTCAGGGATACGCCATTATTGCTGATGCCCCACGGAAACTATGCGGGAAGGAGACGGGAAAAACCGCCGTATTTCAATGCCGTGGTTCGCCCGGCTTCTGCGACGCGGGGTTGAACGGGTCCATTTCCGGCGGGACCGGCAGTTTCTTCGGACGGTCCGGATACTGGTCGAGCGTGCCCTTGCTGTAGGCGCGCAGCTGGTAGACGTAGGCCAGCACTTCGGCCACGGCCGAGTACAGGGCTTCCGGGATCTCGTCGTCGATCTCCGTGTGCTTGTACAGCGCACGGGCCAGGGCCGGCGCTTCCAGCATCGCGACCTTGTTTTCCTTCGCGATCTCGCGGATCTTCGCGGCGACTTCGTCGGTACCCTTGGCCACGACGCGCGGCGCGCCCCGCTGCCCGTCCGCGTACTTGAGCGCGACGGCGAAGTGGGTCGGGTTGGTCACGACCACGTCGGCGGTCGGGACATTGGACATCATGCGTTTCTGCGCCATTTCGCGCTGCATCTGGCGGATCTTGCCCTTGATTTGCGGGTTGCCGTCCGATTCCTTCGATTCCTGGATGACTTCCTGGCGCGTCATCTTGAGCTTGTCGGCGTAATGCCACATCTGGTACGGACCATCGAGGATGGCGATGGCACCCAGGGCGCCGACCATCGTCAGGAACGCCTTGGCGAGCAGACTGCCGAGGTGCGGTGCGGCCGTGCCGAACGGTTCGACGACGAGGCCGATCACGGCATCCTTCTGGCTCATCACGACGAACCACCCGACCGCGCCCACGAGCAGCGTCTTGGCAACGGCCTTGAGCAGCTCGACGAGGGCATTGGTCGACACCATGTTGCCCAGGCCGCGCATCGGGTTGAGCTTGCCGAAATTGGGAGTGAATGCCTTGGCACTGAAATTCCAGCCGCCGATGAGCATGGGCGCCGCCAGCATCATCAGCATGACGGCGCCGGCCAGCGGCAGGCAGGCGAGCAGCACGCCGACGACGTCGGCCAGAATGCGTTCGATGAGGACGTTCGGGTTGTAGATCTGCTCGCGGTCGAGCGTTAGCCCGCGTTCGAGCACGGACGACAGCTTGTTGACGAGGCCGCCGCCCATCATCCACAGGCCGGCGCCGGCGGTCATCAGGACGGTGAACGTGGCGACTTCGCGCGAACGGGGAATGTCGCCGTCTTCGCGGGCTTGCCTGAGCCGTTTCTCTGATGCTGGTTCGGTCCGTTCTGCGTCGCTGTCTTCTGCCATCCTGGGTTCCAGTAGATGCTGTCTTGGTTCAGGTTGGCATTATTCCAGATCTTGCAGGAGGGTTAGAGAAGAAGAAGGCCGGCAAACTTGCTGCATATTGAATGCTAGGAGTGGCTCCTAGATGCCCTGGGTATGCGAACACACAACAAAAATCAGTAAAAGTGGTAGGAATGCTTCACGCTATCTGTCAAAATTGCAAATTGCTTACGTTGAAAATAAATGACATTTTTGGCTGAGCTGGCTACTACCTGGCATAGATGAATCAAAGCAATGTTTGATTGCTATATAATTGGCTAGCAACATTGCAATGTGCATGTGCCCCGTCCATTGAACAAAAGGATTACGAAATGAAGAAATTCCTCGTCACGACCGCGATTCTGAGCCTGCTGTCGGCACAGGCTTTCGCTCAAGAAGCTGCTACCGCTAACGCCGGTAACACTGCTGCTGCAGGCCAGGCTGGCGCCGCTTCGGGTACCGCTACCGGTACCGGCGCAGCTGCTGGCACCGCTGCCGGCACCGCCACCACGGGTGGTTTCCTGGGCACCACCGCCATCGCTGGCCTGTCGACCGGTACGCTGGTTGCTGTCGGTGCCGCTGTCGCTGCCGTGGCTGTCGCCTCGTCGGACAACGGTTCGACCACGAACCACTCGACCACGACGCACCACTGATCTCATTGGGACGCCTAGGCGTTCCAGTGCAGACAGTTGTAAAGAGAACGGCCGCATACGCGGCCGTTCTCTTTTGTCCTACCACGCAACGATTAGTCGAACACCTCGGCGTGCGCCAGCAGTTTGCCGGCCTGGTCCTTTACGGCCAGCTGCGGCGGCGCATCGATGGGCCAATCGACGCCGATCGCAGGATCGTTCCAGAGCAGGCTGCGCTCATGCTCTGGATACCAATAATCCGTCGTCTTGTACAGAAACTCGGCAGACTCGCTCAGCACGACGAAACCATGTGCGAACCCGGGCGGGACCCACAACTGCAAACGATTTTCCGCACTCAATTCCACCCCGACCCACTTGCCAAAGGTCGGCGACGATTTGCGCAGATCGACGGCCACGTCAAATACTCTGCCCTGCACGACACGCACCAGCTTGCCTTGAGCATGCTGGATCTGATAATGCAGCCCGCGTAGAACGCCCTTGGCCGACTTGCTGTGATTGTCCTGCACGAATTGCGCATCGATGCCCGTGGCCTGGGCAAAATCGCGCGCATTGAAGCTTTCGTAAAAAAAACCGCGCGCGTCGCCGAAGACTTTCGGCTCCAGCACCAGGACATCGGGAATGGCGGTCGGGGTAACGGTAAAAGGCATGAGCTCGGATTATTTCAACAGGTTTAAAAGGTAATTGCCATAGCCGTTCTTGGCCAGCGGCGCCGCGAGTTTCTGCAGGCTGGCGGCGTCGATCCAGCCCTGACGGTAGGCGATCTCTTCCGGGCACGCCACCTGCAACCCCTGCCGTTTCTGCAGGGTCGCGATAAAACTTGCCGCCTCGAGCAGGCTGTCGTGCGTGCCCGTGTCGAGCCAGGCGAAGCCGCGGCCCATGATCTCGACGTTCAGCTTGCCGCGCTCGAGGTAGCAGCGGTTGACGTCCGTAATCTCCAGTTCGCCGCGCGCGGACGGCTTGATGTCGGCCGCCACGTTGCACACGTCGTTGTCGTAGAAATACAGGCCGGTCACGGCATACGACGACTTCGGCGCCGTCGGCTTTTCCTCGATGCTGAGGGCGCGTTGCTCCGCGTCGAACTCGACGACGCCATACCGTTCCGGATCGTGCACGTGGTAGGCGAACACCGTGGCACTGTCGGTGCGCTCATTGGCGCTGATCAGTTGCCGGACTAGATCATGGCCGTAGAAAATGTTGTCGCCAAGGACGAGCGCGCTCGGGTTGTTGCCGACGAATTCCTTGCCGATGATGAAGGCCTGAGCCAGGCCGTCCGGCGAAGGCTGGACGGCATACTGGATGTTCATGCCCCAGCGGCTGCCATCGCCGAGCAGCTCGGCAAAGCGCGGCGTGTCTTGCGGCGTGCTGATGACGAGCACGTCACGGATACCGCTCAGCATCAACGTGCTGAGCGGGTAATAAATCATCGGCTTGTCGTAGACCGGCATCAACTGCTTGCTGACGGCCTGCGTCACCGGATACAGGCGCGTGCCGGAGCCGCCGGCTAGGATGATGCCTTTACGCTTGAGATTGGACATGGCTGCCTCTCACAGAATTTGCTGGAGCACGTGGCGCACGCCTTCCTGCCAAGGAGGAAGGCGCAGGTCGAACGTCGTGCGGAAGCGGGTCGTATCGAGCCGCGAATTGAGGGGACGTTTAGCCGGCGTCGGATATTGCTCGGTGGCCAGCGGCGCGACGGCGTCCACGGTCGCCTTCAGCGCCTTGCCGGCCGCCAGCGCCTCGCCGATTACGAATTGGGCATAGCCGTGCCAGCTCGTCTCGCCACTGGCCGCGACGTGATAGGTCCCGTAGGGGAAGCCGGCGCCGCGCGCGCGGGCATGCTCGCGCACGAGATGGGCACTCAAGTCGGCCAGCAGCGCGGCCGGAGTTGGCGCACCGAACTGGTCGGCGACGACAGTGAGCTTCTCGCGCTCACCCGCCAGGCGCAGCATCGTCTTGGCAAAATTGCCGCCGTGCGCACCCACGACCCAGCTCGTGCGCAGGATCAAGTGGCGCGGATTGGTCGCGGCGAGTCCGAGTTCGCCGTCGAGCTTGGTGCGCCCGTAGATGCTTTGCGGCGCCGGCACGTCGCTTTCCGTGTAAGCACGCTGGTTCGTGCCGTCGAACACGTAATCCGTCGAGTAGTGCAGCACGAGTGCGCCCAGCTTCGCGCCCTCTTCGCCGAGGATGGCCGGGGCGACGGCGTTGACGGCACGTGCTGTCGCTTCATCGGACTCGGCCTTGTCGACGGCCGTATAAGCCGCCGGGTTGACGATCACATCCGGCGCGACGCGACGCACGAGGGCGCGCAGCGCGTCGGCATCGGCCAGGTTGCAATCCTGCGTGCCGACCGCGACGACTTCGCCGAGCGGTGCCAACGCGCGCTGCAGTTCAAAGCCGAGCTGGCCGTTCTTGCCGGTCAGAAGAATCTTCATTCAGGCACCGTAGTGTTGGCCGACCCAGGCGCGGTAGCTGCCGCTCGTCACGTGCTGGACCCATTCCTGGTTATCGAGGTACCACTGCACGGTTTTGCGAATGCCCGTTTCGAACGTCTCCGCCGGCTTCCAGTCCAATTCGCGCTCGAGCTTCGTTGCGTCGATCGCGTAGCGGCGGTCATGGCCAGGACGGTCCGTGACGAACGTGATCTGGGTTGCATACGACTGGCCGTCCGCACGCGGGCTGAGCTCGTCGAGGATCGCGCACAAGGTGCGCACGACGTCGAGGTTCGCCTTCTCGTTCCAGCCGCCGACATTGTAGACCTCGCCCAACTGGCCCGCTTCGAGCACGCGGCGGATGGCCGAGCAATGGTCCTTTACGTACAGCCAGTCGCGGATCTGCTGGCCGTCGCCGTAGATCGGCAGCGGTTTGCCGGCCAGTGCATTGTGGATGCACAGTGGGATCAGCTTTTCCGGGAAGTGGTACGGGCCATAGTTGTTTGAGCAATTGGTCGTCAGTACCGGCAGCCCGTACGTGTGATGGTAGGCGCGCACGAGGTGGTCGCTGGCCGCCTTGCTGGCGGAATACGGGCTGTTCGGTTCGTAACGGTTCGTCTCGCGGAATGCCGGGTCATCCTTGCCCAGCGAGCCGTAGACTTCGTCGGTGGACACGTGCAGGAAGCGGAACGCGGCCTTGCGGTCGTCCGGCAGCGCGCCCCAGTATTCGCGCACGGCTTCGAGCAGGTGGAACGTGCCGACGATGTTCGTGTGGATGAATTCGCCCGGGCCGTGGATACTGCGGTCCACGTGGCTCTCGGCCGCGAAGTTCACGACGGCGCGCGGCTGGTGTTCCTGCAGCAGGCGGCGCACGAGTTCCACGTCGCCGATGTCGCCGTGCACGAACACATGCTTCGGATTGTCGCGCAGGCTGGCGAGGTTCTCGAGGTTGCCGGCATAGGTCAGCTTGTCGAGGTTAATGACCGGCTCGTCGGTCAGGGCGCACCAGTCCAGCACAAAATTACTGCCGATGAAGCCGGCGCCGCCTGTCGTCAAAATCATTTATACGTTCTCCGGTTGACGGGTCGCGCACGGGCCGGCCGGGCCGCGCCGCGGCCCGAGAATCCGGCGCGCCGCGCAATCCCCGATTTCACTATCAATAATTGCCGAACCACGCCACGCCAAGCGATTTCGCGCCCGGTGTGACCGCAAAGCTGGAACGTACATCGTTACGCTGGGCCTGCCACAGCCAGCCACCCACGGCCATGCCGAGCACGCCGCCGGCGACGACGTCCGACACCCAGTGCTGACGCCCAGCCGCACGGCCAAGCGAACCAGCTGCAGCCAGGCCATACAACCAGGGCGCATCGTATTCCTGGGCGAACGGCGTCACGGCCGCGAACGCCACGCTGGCGTGGTTGGACGGGAACGATGCATTCGAGCGATCCGCTGCCCTACTCCACTGGCCCTGTCCCTCGTTCGGTCGCGCACGTCCTGCGACATGTTTTGCCCCAATCGACAGGGCCGCGGCGCCGACGACCGATTCCAGCGAGATAATACCAATGTTTTGCATGCGCGCATCGCCAAACGCGACCGCTCCGGCAGCCGCACCGGTCAGCACCACGGGCAACGCTTTGCCGACGTTGTCCCAGGCGCGCGTGATGCTCGAGCCCCGGTGCTTCTTCATGAAGCGGTCGACGGGCTTGTCGAGCAATGCCCCGGCCAGGATCGCGCCGCCGCCGATGACGGCGCCGTTGGCCCATTGCGGCAGCGTCGGCGTCGTTTTCACCGACTGTTCGACACGCATGCGGAACAACGGCCAGAGGTTCGGCATGGGTTCGACCGGCGGGTTCACGGCCGGAAGGTTCTGCTCATCGCGACGCTCGGCGAAGTTACCGAGGCCGTCGAAGGTGTTCATGTCGCGGCGCGGCTGCTCGACCAGGTCGTACAGGTCGCCCGGACTTGCGACCATCTGGCCGACGTCGCGTGTCCATGGCGACAGGGCGACACTGGCCGCCGCCTGCGAGTCGAGCGGCAACATGATGTTCAGCGGTACCGACAGGAAGATGCCCTTGTCGTTGTAGGGATTGGCCGGCGTGCCCGGATTCGTGATGTCCTTGCCGTTCGTCTTCGCGTACCATGCGCCGATCTCCACGCCCGACGGGAAGCGCCGCTTGAATTCCAGGCGTACGCCATCGTCCTTGGCGAGGAAGCGCCCTGCGCGCGCCGTCGCAGTGATGTCGTACGGCAGCTTGTAATGCAGCGCCGCGAACCCGCTGACGGTGTTGTAATCGCGCTTGTCGAACCATCCCTTGAAACCACGCTGCTGCAACGCGTCGGCCGTCAGATCGGCCGCCCAGCGGCTGCCCTTCGGCAGATACAACACTTGCGCGCCAATGCCGCGGTACATTTCCTCATACAAGCCACCGGACACACGCGCATAGACGCGCTCTGCCGGCATCATGTATTTGTTGATCAGCAGCCGATTGAGCTTGAAGCGGCCGCCACGCTTGTACTCGGCAATATCCGTGCGCACGTGAGGGAGAAGACTGTTTGAGGGCTGCGTCACACCCGATACGTTCTCGAGCGCGGTCAGCTTAAGATCGCTGTTCAGATACAGGCCTTGTGCCAGGCGGCGGTCATAGTTGGCCGCAGCCCAAAGCTCGTAGCGGAGCGCACCGCTCGGGTCATTGAAGAAGAACGACGTCTTGGGCACGACCTTGAAGCGGTTCGCCTCACGGTCTTCCGATGCCAGCTGCACCGTATTGCCGTCGCGGCCGACCTGTACCTGAAGGTCGGCGTCCTCGTCCCGGACGGCTGCAAGCAGACCGCCCTGGTCATCGCCCGCCAGGTCGTCAGGGCGTGCGTAACGCACGATCACGGTCTGTAGGAAACTGTCACGATCCGCCAAGCCCGTCAGATAATCGGTCAGGCGCTGCAAATCAATGAATTCGTAGGTGACGATCGGCTGTTCGAGCCTGGTATAGGTGATCTGTATCGCGCGTGTGCCCTGCGGCGCGAAAGCGAGCGCGGTGCGCGCGGCACGTCCCACGGCACGGCCCAGGTTCGAAATACGGCTGTTGGTCAACGATAGCTTGAGCGTATTGTCCTCGAACATCACGCGGACATTCTTGAAATCCTGTTTGGCGAGTGCTTGCACCAACTCGGCGCCATGGCTGGCCCGCTGCTGCCATTC
The DNA here is from genome assembly GCF_024756235.1 of Massilia kyonggiensis. GTDB lineage: Bacteria > Pseudomonadota > Gammaproteobacteria > Burkholderiales > Burkholderiaceae_D > Telluria > Telluria kyonggiensis. The sequence goes on from NZ_JANUGY010000001.1 coordinate 270,865, forward strand.
CTCGGCGCTGACACGCGGCGGCGCCTTCTTCGGGTCGAACGGCGCCGGCTCGTACAGTTTGGGAATGAATTCGCGTTCGGAAAACGGTATGCTCAGGTATGCGTTGGCACTGAAATGGTCGCGGTGGCGTGCGACCTGAGCGCCAAGCCAGCCCCAGCGATATTCAAGTGCCATTGAAGGCCCCTTGCTGCGATCGCCTGCAGCGGTCTCGGCCGCACGAAAATCCTTCTTGTAGTCGTTGGCGTCGTACTCCGCTACGACAGCCCAGCCAGGTGTTGCCAGAGGTGCCCAACGAACACCGGCAAATATGCCGGCTGGTCGCTTGTTTCCGTAACCAATGCTGGCTTCGACATTTCGCGCGCTGCCGAAGATTTTGCTGGCGACAATATACTGTCCCTTAAACAACTCGGTGCCCAGCAAGTCGGTGGCGCCGACCGATACTTCGGGAAGCCAGGCCGACTCGCTCAGCAAACGCAGTTTGGCGTCGACGACCTTGTCCTTGTAACGGCCATAAGCACTACCATACTCCCCTTTGACATTTGTAAACCCAGGAATTCCATTGATGGAAACGTAACGCCCGGTCATTTGGAGATACGGTAGTACTGTTACCGAAACCCAAAAGCTCCCATATGGTCGATCGTAGCCGTAGCCTGTCGAGAACGTTCCATCGGCTTCGACCCAAGCACTAGGCATATTGATGTACCCGGACTGGCCTTGCGACGCCGGCGTCGATGCGAACGCATTTGCCGTTGTCAGGATAAGGCAACCGTACCAAGAATACTTGAGGCTCTGTTTATAATTTTTTATCACAACGGGCAGCTTCGCAGTAATACGTTAATCAAAAATGCCAAAAAAATCGGCACCCATTCAAATGGAAGCCGAGTTCTCGAACAACGTGACAACGATGCCGAAATCTTAAACAGCCTGTTTATGCTCGGCGATTAGCTGGTGCAGGCTCTGCAGATAATGCCGTCCCTGATCCGTACCCTCCTCCGGAGCCCATGGAGCGAACTCCTTCGCGGCTTGTGGATCGAATGGCCCAGCCTTTATTTCGAGCAGAACTGATTGATCGCTGAGCGCCACGACGGTATGCCACGTTCCTGGCGCTAGCTCGACACCTGCCGAAATATCGCCGAACAGCTGAGTACCGAACAAGATGACATCTTGTGGAGTTCCATGATCGTCGAACAGGACAAGCGCAAACTTCCCTTTTACCGCAAGCAGTGTTTCGGTTTTAGGGTCCAGAGAATGCCGGTGTGGACGAATATAGCTCTCAGGTCCTACCGCGTTGAACAAGCGCTGACAGGTATCCTCATAGCTTTGGTGAATATTCAGGTGCTGCCTCTTCCGCAGCGATTGCTCCGCTGCGCAAATCAGGTTTTTTAGCATTTCTGCTGTAAATATTTTGGCGCTCATACTCTAGTGCTGTCGTTATCTTTTTTACTGCAACCGCCGGGTCAAACATGCTATGCGCCAACTGTTTGCAACGTACCGGCAGCATCTCGTCGCGATCGATTTGTGCAAGCAGCCCGGTCGCCAGTTGAGCCAACGTCGTTGCGGAATTGTCAGTGCAGGCCGCCCCTACCGAGTTTTCCTTGATCAACCCTACCAGATCGTTTCCTTCATTCACGCTTGCTAGCACTGGAAGCGAAGACTGCATATACGAAAGGAATTTACCCGGAATATTGTGGGTTTTATGACGTGGGTCCAAGGCGACCAGACCGACGTGGCATTGTGCATAAAGGCCCGGAATTTCGTCGGGATCAATCTCGTCAAAGAACAGGACATTATCCAGTTCTCGTTGTTTGGAATCCGTACGCAGGCGACGTGCATCGGTTCCGCGGCCGACAAAGACGAACCCGATGTCCGCCCGTGCTTTCAATTTCTCTGCCAGATCGAGCAGAATCCCCATGCCCTGGGCAATGCCCATATTGCCGGCGTAGACGAAGATCTTCCGTCCTTTTAAATGCGTATCCGCAATGATGACACTGCAACCAGTCACGGAAGCGTCAGCCAACCAGTTATGCAATACCTCCAGCCTGGCCGACGAGCCTTTGGCCGGCGTGCTGAAATACGAAAGGTTGCCTGGGGTCTGGACACCGATGACATCTGCGACCGAATACTGGTAATTCGCCACCGCCCTGAAAACCCGATACGGCAAACCGCGCCCCATCAAGCCCATGTCGACCGTCCATTCGGGGAAAATATCGCGAATGATCAGGTAACTCGGGCACTTACTGCGTAACTTCAGCGCCTTGGCAATCGGGCCTAGGAAAATAGTTGGGGAATACCAGATGACGCCATCCCAGATCTCGTGTGCACATGGGCTGCGCTTCAAATTGCGCAACATCGCAAATGACATTGCCATTTCGCCGACGGCGCGGCGGATATAGCTGACATCCTTGGTTTTCGGCGTGCGGAGGCGCAGGACTCTGATGCCATTGATCGTGTCAAGGCGCCAAGGCTTGTCCAACTCAGGCGCAGCGACCATGACGGTCACATCATGCCCTTGCCGTGCGAATTCAGCGGAAAGGTCACGCAGCTGCACTGCGCCCGAAGAACGCAGAGGCGGGAAGACATCCGCAATCAACACAATCCGCATTCAGCGCCTTTAACCCTTCTTCCACACTACACGGTTCACATAGTCCGTATAGCTATGAATAATCCGTGCCACCTTGTCGGACACGTTGGGCATGCTGTAGTCGGCGACCAGGTTCAAGGAACGGTTTGCTCCGCGTCCTTGGTCATCCAGAATAGCAAGCGCCTGATGCACCCGCTCCTTTTCGAGTCCCACCATCATGACGGCCGCTTCTTCCATCCCCTCCGGACGCTCGTGCGCTTCGCGCAGATTCAGCGCCGGGAAATTCAGGATCGACGACTCTTCATTGATAGTGCCGCTGTCCGACAGCACGGCACGTGCATTCATCTGCAGCTTGACGTAATCTTTGAAGCCGAGCGGCTTGAGCAGTCGGACCAGCGGGTGGAAAGTGGCGCCGCGCGCGTCGACCTTCTTTTGGGTGCGAGGATGGGTCGACACGATAACCGGCAGGCCGTAGGTCTCGGCAACCATGTTCAGAACACCCACCAGCTTGTCGAAGTTGGTGGGCGAGTCGATGTTCTCTTCGCGATGCGCACTGACTACAAAATAGCCGTTCGCCTCGACGCCAAGACGTTCGAGCGCATCGGACGCTTGAATCCCCGGCAGATAATAATTGAGCACCTCGAACATCGGGCTTCCGGTCTTGATGACACGGTCTGGCGGCAGACCTTCGCGCAACAGGTATTCACGCGCGATAGTGCTGTAAGTCAGGTTGATGTCGGCGGTATGGTCAACGATGCGACGGTTCGTTTCCTCGGGAACGCGCTGATCGAAGCAGCGGTTGCCGGCTTCCATGTGGAAGATCGGAATCTTGCGGCGCTTAGCCGGGATCGCGGACAGGCAGCTGTTGGTGTCTCCCAGGATAAGAAGCGCGTCCGGCCTCACTTCCTCGAGCGCGGCGTCAACGGCGATGATGATCTTGCCGATCGTCTCGGCTGCATTGCCGCCGGCGGCATTCAGGAAATGGTCGGGCTTCCGTACTTCCAGGTCCTGGAAGAATATTTCGTTTAGCTCGTAGTCGTAGTTCTGGCCAGTGTGCACGATAATCTGGTCGCAATACTGGTCCAGTTTTGCCATCACGCGAGCCAGACGGATGATCTCCGGGCGAGTTCCTACAACCGTCATGACCTTAAGTTTGTTCATGCTTCTACCTTCATTGAGATTGTGTCAGGACGCTGGCGGTCGAAGATTTCATTCGCCCACAACATGACGATCAGCTCGTCTTGACCAATGTTCGTAATATTGTGGGTCCAACCAGGCACCGTTTCGACGATACGCGCCTCGTCGCCGTGGGTGATTAGTTCGTAGGCTTCGTTGGTTACGATATGGCGAAACCCGAATCGTGCCGTGCCTTTAATTACTAGGAATTTCTCGGTTTTACTGTGGTGATAATGTTCGCCGCGAGTAACACCCGGATGCGCTGTGAAGTAAGAAAACTGGCCACAATCCGGCGTTTTCAGCATTTCAACGAATACGCCGCGTGGATCGGCATGACGGGGGACTTCGTATGCAAAACCCTTCGGCTCAAAATAACTCACATAGGTGCTGTACAACGCGCGAACGAGTCCTGTCCCGACGGGAGCCGTAATCAAGTCTGTACGCATTTTCCCGAAGCTACGGATAATGTCCGCCACAGCGCCGACTGTCGTGCTGTACACGGGGCCTGCTTCGACAAAAATATCGGCATCCTTGGCGCTGGCGCTTTCAATGCGCTCCTTCGACAAGCAATGCACGAATGCCTCGACAACGTCATCGATATACACCAGGTTTAGGGGCGCATCGGGTGCACTCACGGTGATCGGCAAACCGTGGCTGAGGTTATGGCAGAAAGTTGTAACTGCGGAATTGTAATTCGGACGCGCCCATTTACCAAATACGTTCGTAAGGCGGAAGATGAACGCGGGAGCGCCGGTTTCCGATGCATAGTTTCGGACTACAATTTCAGCACCGCGCTTACTGACGCCATAGGGATTTTCCAGGCTGGCTTGGGTGGACGAAGTCAGCAAGATAGGAGTCTTGCGACCGGCGGCACGCAGGTGGTTGCAAATCACTTCAGTAAGGCCAGCATTACCCGTCGCAAACTCAGCAGGATCTTGGGGGCGGTTGACGCCCGCCAGGTGGAACACGAAGTCGGCATCGTCAAGCGCTTGCTGGACAGCCTTCAGTTCTGTATCGCGGGTAATCGAAACGAGTTCGGTATACCCTAACTCGCCGAGCCTGATCTTTAGATTCTTGCCGATGAATCCATCGGCGCCTGTGACAACGATCCGCACGTTTAGCCCTCGACGAAAGCCGGTTCGCCGCGACCAAGGCGCTCGACAAATCCGAGCTTCATCAGCAGAACCTTCATGCCCTCGACATCGAGTCGAGTCGTGTTGTGCGAATTATAGTCTTCACCGTGTAGGCTTTCGGTCAGACGCTCTTCGCCCTGTTCTACGAACTTGCTGTAGTTCAGGTCTCGAGCATCCGGCGGTACACGGAAGTAACCGCCCAAGTCTTCTGCGCATGCCATTTCTTCCCGGCTCAACAGTGCCTCGTACAGTTTCTCTCCATGGCGGGAACCCATCACGTGAACTGGATGGCTAGGCATATCAAGGAGATCGAGAATCGCTTTGGTGAGCACCTCGACCGTCGCGGCAGGCGCCTTTTGCACGAAGATATCGCCATTCTCGCCATGCGTGAAGGCGAACAGAACCAGCTCGACGGCATCTTCGAGCGTCATCATGAAGCGGGTCATTGCCGGATCGGTCACCGTGATTGGATTACCCTTCAATACCTGATCCAGGAACAGCGGAATGACCGAACCGCGGGAAGCCATCACGTTACCGTAACGCGTACCGCAGATGACAGTACCACTATTGCTGAGGTTGCGACTGGCGGCAACCATCACTTTTTCCATCATCGCCTTGCTAATGCCCATTGCATTGATGGGATAAACCGCTTTGTCGGTGCTGAGACATACGACTCGCTTGACGCCGGCGGCAACTGCGGCCTCAAGGACGTTCTCCGTACCCATGACATTGGTACGTACAGCTTCCATTGGATGAAATTCGCACGACGGAACCTGCTTGAGTGCAGCGGCGTGGAAAACATAATCGACGCCACGCATGGCAGCACGAACACTACGGATTTCACGCACGTCGCCGATGTAAAACTTCAGCTTTGGATTGTTGTAGCGTTTTCGCATATCATCCTGTTTCTTCTCGTCGCGGCTGAAGATTCGAATTTCACTCAGATCCGACTTAAGAAAGCGCTGAAGAACTGCGTTACCGAACGAGCCAGTACCGCCAGTGATGAGGAGAGTACCGCCAGAAAAATAAGATCCGCTCATTTTTTACCTTGTTTTAGATAGTAGAAAGAATTGTAGTTTTTACGCGCTCAACATCGAATTCGACCTCATAATACAGCCGACCGTTTTTACCTAAGCGTGAGCGCAGCGCTTCGTCACTCACCAGTTTTTCAAGCAATCGAGCAAGCTCGTGTGTGTTGTTGGATTGTGCATAAAAACCGGCTTTCGCCTGCTCGGTCAGCGTTGGACCAAAATCAGTGAATGCATCGAGTCCAGCCAGCACTGGCAGCGATAACTTGAAATAATCCAGCGACTTGGACGGGAAGCTGGGCACTGACAGTTTGTGCGATAGGAATATCAAACCGATATCGCAGGCCTGCAACAGCTTCTCGTATTCGTCCCGCGGAACCGCATTCAAGAAAATGACATTTTGAAGACCGCGCGACTTCGCCTCTTCGATCAGTCGTTCCCTCTCGGTACCGCTGCCGATCAGAACGAATGTTACATTGAGATGCCGCGACTTGTGTGCCACTGCCAGCAGGTTCGACAGGTCTTGAACGATCGACATCGCACCGCCATACACTGCAAGAACCCCTTCTTGCGGCAGGCCATACTTTGCGCGGAAAGCGGCCTTATCGACGATCGGAGCCGCCTTGATTTTTGCCCAGATCGGAAGTTTCACAATTTTTTCATCCGATTTGAAATGGTAATTTTCTTTCAAGAATTCTTCATTTCGCCTGGTCATGCATCCTGCTTTGTCGAACGAATCGTACATCAATTGCTCGAGATAGCGCAAAATATTGAACGTGTGACGGTTACGAACAACATTCAAGTCTTTTAGGTAAAACGGGAAGAAATCCCACAAGATCAAGAATGTGCGTGCTCTATAACGGAGCTTGAAAAACCAGCTCATCCCAAAAATCGTCACACACGGCGTATTGGCGACTAACAAATCGCAGGACGAAACTTGTCTCCAGATATGAAACATCGCAAGTAATGGAAAAAGCAATATTTTCAAGGCAGTCATCACCAATACTTTTTTATAAAGTATTGCGGGCAGCTTGACTCGAATGACCTTGACGCCATTTTCGACTCCTACTGAACTAGCGGGATCATCGTTCAGCCACGATAAAGCGACAACCGTTACGTCGACTCCACTATCACGCATCGAATATGCTAACTCATTGGTCAACCATGGGTTGCCGGCATCTTGCGGATATTTAGTCGTCAAAATACAAACTTTTTTCATTGCATCACCATAAAGAATCTAGCATATCCAATAATTCCTGGGTTCTCTCGCCGCCAGTCGAATTCTTCTCATCATAAACCAGCATGCTTTGGTAGGGCACATACGGCGACGAAAAAGGGCTGGACAGAAAGCGATAAAATGGGACCACGAGCACCGCGCTTAGAACCAGACAACTGAGCATTCGGGTAACGTAAAATATCTCGTGTACGCAATATAGCGAGTATCCTAAAATAAAGAACGCCCCCATAAAAAGGAAACGACTCGTAAATGTCGGAAAATTAAATAAGAGGATTGGCAGCAGCAGCGCCAACAATGCCGCGTGGCGCGCGAAAGAGCCTTTGTCTGCCGCGTCGGTCTTATCGCCGCCCTGTGATTTGATTACCAAACCAAAGATCAATGCAGTCACTACCGCAGTGAATAATCTGTAAAAAATCGACGCATTGAACGTGTCTTTATCCAGATAGTAACTATAGTTCGGCACGATTAAATTGATCAAGATCTTAAGAAAAATTCCCAGAACATCGATAGAAAGCACATAGCAAAGAGAAAAGAACAGCAGCAGCGCGACGTAAGTCCGATTCGTGAGGCGCAACCGTCGAAACAGCAGTACGAGGAAAAAAATGAATCCCGTGGAATAGTGAACCAGAAACGAGAAAACAATCAGCCCCCCCCCGACCTTGCGACGACTCGACTGCCAACAGACCGTCCCGAGCAGCAAAATAAGTAAAGAAATCGTCTGGCGAATCACCGAAAATACCGGGATAAGGAAGATATCCGGCATGGCGAATGCAATCGCAAGCGCAAGCTCCTTATACTTCGGCGTTACTCTTTTCAAAATCGCCATGATTGCTACGACCATCGCGACGCTGACGATTGAGACGTAGTACTTAAACGGAACACCGCAGCGCACGAATAAAGAAACCAATAATTCGTACCCAGGTTCGAATCCGATACTGTTGAAATCGCCATTGTAATGCGCCGCGTACACTGGCCAATCGTAGCCAGTCTCGAAGCGCAAGGCCGCGAAACAGGTGAGTAATGCCCCTTGGGTCCAAAAGAACAGATTTGTCTTCCTCTCCGGCCTGAACGAGTGCGCGACCGCCAGCGACCACAGCGCGGCATATACGACAAAATACTCAATCATTCTTTTTGAGCGCGATGGTAAGATTCACCGTCATTATTAGGACAGCATATTCAACGATTTGCGCAACTTGCGGCGCGTAGCGGATGCTATTAAATGGATTAACAACCGCCATCAGCAAATAGATTGCCAGGCCAAAAATTTCGATTGAAAAGTAAGTTTTCGTTGAAAACCTTCCTATTACGTAGTAAATAGAAATCCAGTAGAAACATTTCAAAATATCGCCGCAAATTTGCATTTTTAGATGACCTACTGCCTCGACATATTTTCTACTCAATATTATCGGTATAAGCACATCCGCCCATATTGCCAATACCAAGAACGCCGGCAGGCATATCAGGGAAAAATACAGATAAAATCTCACCAGTGATAAAGTCCGTTGCGAATGCTTAACAGAAGCATATGCTTTCGTCAGGAAATTCGCGCAGAAAACCGAAACGATCCCCATATAGACATCGGAAATCCGGGCGGCGGCGACCAACAATCCAGCCTCATGCGCAGAAACCTCTTGAACATAGTTTGAACGGATATACAATTGCGCAAAATAATATCCGACCAAGCTTATGATCGACGAAATCGTAAAGCCGCTGAGCTCAAGACCCATTTTCAAGCGAACATTACCTGGGCGCGGCAGCTTGAGTGCCTTGTCGAAAACACCGATGACAACAGCGGCAACGATCGGCGAAATCCCGATCGATAACAGGGCGCCGGCCTGGCCGAAGTATGCCGTCATGGCTACCGTCGACAAACCAATAATTGAAACCGACAGAATTGAACTTTTACTAAACCGATATGCGTCGCCAGAACCAGTGTAATACGCCTGTACGATTGCAGTGTACGCGACGGCGAGCGCTCCTAGCGGCAAAAGTAGGACGGCGGACGCCGAATCAAAAATCCCAATATATCGTTGTATCGATTCATTAAATATTGCCGTGCCGACAAATAAAATGAAGGCCAATCCGACGACAAGGAAAATCGATGTGTCCAGTACCTCGCTTTTCTCCTCCTGTCTATCCTTCCTAGCCACAACTGCGGCCAGTTTTGTAGAGCCAACTGATGCCGTAAACGCGCTATAGATCTGCATTAAGGTCTGGATTTGGCCGTAGACGATAAACTGAGAAGGCGCCAAGCAAATGGTTACAAATTTCACAGTCAAGAATGAGCTTCCTAACCTTACGAGCGCCTGTATTGCCAAGGGCAATGCAGATACCAGGGCGCCGCCTCCAGATTTCGACCTTAACGTTGACATCTATTTTTCTTTTTGAATGAAGCAACGACGACAGGACACAACGCACGGCGTGCTTATCAAATCAAAATTCCTTGGTGCTTCGGAAGCGTTTACGAACGATTGAAGCGGAGGTACGCTTTTACCTGATTCCACTTTTCCGCATCTTTTCTTTGGAGAACGAAAGCTCCTTCACGTAGAAATGCCCAGAAGGCCGCAGCCAAAAAAGAAGCAACGAGTGCGCCAAGCACAATGAACAGCCGCTTCGGCTTGAATTTGCGCTCCGGTTCGGTAGCGGGATCAAGAACTTGGACGATTGACGGATCCTTTGCCTCATCCAGGCGTGCCACTTCATATTGTTTAGAAAGGATTTCGTACAGCATTTGATAATACTTGACGTCGCGAAGAATCTTAATGTTTTCAAGACCAGGCTGCTTTCCGTCGGCAGACTGTTCCGACGCGGGCGAGCGGCCATTTTCCAGCTTCGCCAACTCCTCGCGCAGGCTGACGAGATCTTCCTGAACGCGCTTGTATTCAGGATTTTGAGCAGTTACGAACGCACTCATCGAGTTCAGCTGGATTTCTTTGGCCGATATCTGGGCTCGTAGACGACCCATGGTTTCGACAATGACGCGACTTTCGGTATCGACACTGATGACACCATGTGTTTCGAGGGCTTTCTTGAGCACAAGCTCGGCATTAGCCAAATTATCTTTTGCTTGCCCCAGTTGACGTTCATAAAAAACACGGCGTTTCGACGCCTCGGTAATTGCCAGCGTACCTGTCAGCTTCAACAGCTCGTCGGCGTACGCGTTCGCGAGCGGAGCGACCAGCTTTTGGTTCTCGTCCTCTACCGCGATGGTGATGAATCCATCCTTTCCGGAGGCAATCGCGGTGTTCGCTTCGAGTTTCAGCCGCGTCTTTTCGACCGACTCTAGGTCATAGGCTTTCTTGAGATTGAATTTTTCGATGAGCCTATCCGCTACGGTACGGCTCTTCAACATACCAACGTACAAGTCATTGGAATTTTTCAGGCCCGCAGTGCTGGCCACTGCCCCGGCGACACCGCCCAATTGAGACAGCAGTGCTGCGGCGCCGCTTTGCGATTGCTGGGGCGGAAGGAGCTTAGTATTGGCCTGATAGCTGTTGGGTATTAACAGACTGATCCCTGCCGCGAGGATCGCCGACACTAGCGGGAAACCGAAAACTACCTTCTTCCGCTTAGCGAGGATAATAAACAGATCGAGCACGCCGATCGAGCGATTCTCGTTTGACAAAATTTCGGTATTTGATTGGATTTGATTCATGCTAGGCAGTCGCTAATCACTAAATTCGATTTGGCATAACGCATTCATGCTATTAATCAACTAATTAGTCGCGTAGTGTCTTGATTGCTGCAGCGCCTAATCCGAAGTTCGCCAAAATCTGCGTCCATTCCCTTGCACCTTGCGTGAATTTGGTCCAGGCGGTTTGCTTGTCCAGTTTTTCAGGCACGACAATCGTATCTCCAGGCATTACTTCGAGGCCACCTATGTTGCCGAAGAACCAGCCTTGTGCGTCCGACGACACCACAGTGCCATCGACCCGAAGAACGAATGTGTTGTCGACATCCGCATCGACTGTCGTACCGGCTTGCTTCAAGTAATCCTTGACGCGGCTGTTCGGTTTCCACAGCGGCGAGGCTTCGGCGTTAACTGCACCGAACACGTGCACGAAAGCTGGCTTCGCGGGCACCACTAGGCGGTCGCCGTTCTGAAGCATGACTTTCGGCAGACGAGCAAAAGAGCGCTCGTTTGGATCCAAACCAAAAGCGATGCGGCCAGTCGGCCGCAGCTTACGGAAGCGTGCAATGCGCTCTTCCGCAGTACGACGCTCCGACTCGAACTGGGCAGTCATCGCTGCGGCTTCCGTTGGCGACAAGCCACGCAGGTTGGCAATTTGGCGCGACTGCTCATTGCGCAACTGAGTATCAAGACGGTCGGCAGCGCGCTGCAAGTTCGCAGCCTGCTCCTTCTGCACTTCTTCTCGATAAAAACCGGTACCGAACAGATAGGCATTCCCTGTCGGGCCACCCGCCTTGGCAATCAGACCCTGCAGCGTATCGCCGGCAGTCATCTGATACACACCCGGCACCTTGACTTCGCCTTCAACGCGCACGAAGATCTGACGCTTGTCCATCGGCACCGCCACATCTTCCTGCGAGAAGATGGTCACGGTATCGCCTGGCTGCAGCTGGATGTTGTCCAGGCCGTTCGGGTTGGAAAACACGGCGCTCAAGTTGAACGGAATCAGCTTGGTGCTCAGATCTGCGCGGTTGACGCGTTCAATGACGGCGTAGTCCCAGTTGATCGGCGCAATGAGGTTGCCGATGCGCGAAGCGATCTTGTCCGCATCCTCGGTCGTATCCCTGTCGTTCTCGCCTGCGGCCACGACGTTGTTCTGGCGGCGAGTCGAATCACGCGTAATCAGATACTCACGCGAAGGAATCAGGTCGCTCACGCGCATGCCCTGCTTGAAAGGCGCACGCACCGGCTGGTCGACGTTACCGCGCAAGACCACAGCGTTCGAAAAATCCGGGGTGATCGAAGTCACGTTGAGCACGTCGCCATTCTTCAGCGGACGCTGCAGGCCTTCGGTGTTCAGCGCAAACTCTTCCACGCTGCGCGGGTGGCTCTTGGTCGGGTCGATGCGCTCGAGGTAGGCACGGCGCGGATCGGCCACCACTGGCAGGCCGCCGGCCACATCGAGCAGGGAGGCGACGCTGTCGCTGCTGTTCTTCAGTTCGTAGATGGCCGGGCTGTTGACCTTACCGACCAAGGCCACATAGCCGCCCGCCGGCGGGATATAGATGGTGTCGCCGTCCAGCACCTTGATGTCGGCCGACTTATCGCCCTTGGCGATGAAAGAATACAGGTCCAGTTCCGCTACGACCTTGCCGCCGCGCTTGACCTGCACGTGACGCATGCTGCCGTTGGCATTTGGTCCACCGCTGGCGAACAGCGCGGTCACCAGAGTTGACAGGCTCGACACCGTATACGTGCCGGGACGATTTGCCTGCCCCACCACATACACGGTAATGGCACGCAACTGGCCGAAGGTCACGTTCACGGTCACGCCTTTGTACAGACGGCCGACAGCAGCCCGAATGGTCTTCTGCGCGTCACCCGCTTTCACGCCGGCTAGCGGCACGCTGCCAATGGTCGGAATAGCAATCGTGCCGTTGCGGTCGATAGTGGCGCGGTAATCGATATCGATTGTGCCCCAGCCTCGGATCATCAATTCATCGCCCGGCCCAAGCGGATAATCGGAAGGCACTGGCGCATTCGAAATCGGCGCAAACGTAGACGGGGTATTTGCAAAGAACTCGGAGCCGAAGATCGGAAGCAGCTTGCCCGTGTTATCTTCAATAAATTTCTGAAATTCACTCGGCACGTTGTCGAGTTCATTTTGCCCCTTGCGCTGCGGACCTGCATTCTGACGGCGTGGCGCATCACGGTTGGCGACTGCGGCGGTAATACCCCCACGCGCGCCGTCCGGCCCCAGTTCGCTCACCTGGCCGTTCGTGATACGAATCCTGCGTGCCTCACCGGCAGAGGCGCCCCCCCCCATGCTCGGCATCGTGGACATAGTAACGGGCTCTTGATTGAAGAGATCGGACTTGGTTGCATCCTGCGCAGAAGCGGCAACGGAAGCGACGGCCATGGTAATGGCCATGGCCGCGAAACTCTTGTTGAACTTGAACATTGGGCGTTAGGGAAATGAAGCATGAATGCTTGTGGACCAATCTAATATTTTAACTGAGCGCAACGGCGACTGGGAACCTTTTGTTGCTCTCACGACCATAAATTGTGCTATGCAATATAGCGCCGTAGGCATATGCGCCACATTGAGAGCGCTCGAGGATGGGAAGTGCTGATTGAGGGCAACGGCAATTATCTTTTTGTTAGATAGCTTGTCTTAATAATGTAATCACTGCGTGATTATTGGTGAGAATTAGAACAAATATGTTTATGGATATGCCAACTATTCAGGATAATTAAAGCCACACATCGAAGCGCAGGCGGCGGCTCGACACGCATCATAACGATGCCGCTCGCTAACCAAATGTTACAATTTGCGTGGAGGGCACTGCTCTGTCAGACTGTTCACGTTATCGTTCCATTCTTTTAACTTTCTGCTCGATAGCCCCATCACAGATACGCCATTCTCATCAAGCGTATCGATCCGGACCGTGTCCTCAAATCGCATGAACTGCGTCACGGCCTCCCCGTGCTCCAGGATTTCCCAACGGCGCTGCTCTTCAATGCATGCATACCCGCGCAAAGCCTCCCCATTCGACACGACGCCCGATCCGACGATGCTGCCGGCCCGCACGTTGCGCGTCCGCGCGAGATGCGCAATCAACTGTGCGAAATTGAAGACCATACCACCTGGATCCGACTGGCCGACGAGGTGTCCGTTCCAGCTCGTGCGCAGTAACAGGTGCGCCTTGGCGTCGCGCCATGCCTCTCGCAATTCATCCGGCGTGACGGCAACGGGTGAAAAACTTGTCGCCGGCTTGGCCAGCTCCGATGGAATCAGGTTGCGCAAGGACACCTCATTCACCAGCATGAGCAGCCGAATCTGGTGATGCGCATCATCGGGCGTGGCGCCCATGACCACATCACCGGTCACCACGGCGACGCCGGCGCCAAAATCGAGCCCCCACTCCTCGTGGGCCACCACGATATCGTCCGTCGGACCCAGCAGTTCATCGCTGGCGCACTGGACCAACCGCGGCTCGTCGTCGGAGCGGTCGCCATATGCCTCGCCAACGACGAATTGATAGGCCCGCGGCAACGGCGCCATGCATCGGCCAGGATCGAAATCGAACGGGCGGCGGGCACGCCCCGCATTCAGCTCGTCGTACAGGGCGGCCAACTGCGGCGCGATGAAGGCCCAGTCGTCCAGCGCAGCCTGCAGGGTGGGCGCGATGCCATCCGCGATGTGGGCAGTCTTGAGGTCACGCGCGACAACGGCAAGCTGGCCATCGCGCGTGCCATCCTTCAATGTGGCGAGTTTCATGATGAGGACGGTCGAGGTCGGGCCGCCATTGTAGTGCACCCCTTCCGGGAGCGGCCATCCCCTCTACGCTCAAAACGTGCCCAGCAATCCGACCCCGACGGTGTTCTGATAGTAGTTATAGTCGATCAGGCTCTGCCCGTACCCCGAAAACACATGCGCATAGCCCTTGATGTGCCCGGCCAACGGAAACGCCCAGCTGAGCTGGACGGCGCCTCGGTCTGTGGAGAAATTGCGTCGCAATAAGGCCGAGTAATCGTTGCCATTGCTGCGGTAGGTGACGACGACGTCGCCGCGCCCCATGTAATCGACGATGTCGCGGTTGTCGTCGTCGGCCGCGGCTTCGTTGACGCGTTTCCAGACACGGCCCAGCACGGTCCACCCTGCCCGCTCGAGTCCGACTTGCGCATAGACCCGGTTCCAGCTGCGCGACAATGTCGAGGTCTGTCCGTTCGACTGGTGCACGAGACCGAGATTAAGAAAGCGTGCGTTCATCCCCAGTACACTGAAATGCAGTGGAGTGACGGCCATCAGCTCGGGTTGATAGTTCGTCTCGCGGAAGGGGCTGGACGCCTCGTGATTGCCGGCTTGCCAGAAGCTGTTCTGGGTATAGCCGAACCACAGGTCGACGGGCTTGTCGAAAGCGCTTTCGACGAGCTTCATCTTGAAACCCAGTTGAAATACGAGTTCCGAATGCGCGAGGTCGCTCGTCAGGTCGGCGATGCGGCGGAATGGCCGGTAGGGCTCGTTGTTGGGATGCGCGGTACGGGTCAGCATCAGGTAGTTCACCTGGTGCGGACGGAAATTGAATACGCCGCGCTTGTGCGCCTGGTCCAGCTCCCAATGGTCGGCCAGGCTGAAATCCCGCATCGTTTCGGGCGAGGCGTCGACGGCAGCTGGAACGGGCGGCGAATCGGCCGCCGCCGTGGAAGTCGCTACAGCGGAAGTCGCCGACGCGGTCGCCCGTGCGTTGACCGGATCCGCATTCTGCATCGCCGGCGGCGGCAACGGCACCGAGGCGGCCGTGGATGCGGACGCCGGTACGACTCCAGCCAGCCGGTCGTAGCAAGCCAGCCGCTGAGCAGCATTGGTAACGCGCGCGCAACTGGCCAAGCCTGGGTCAGACTGCTGCGCGATGGCGGGATTTATCGCAAGAAAAGGAATCAGGAGAATGAGGCGGTGATCTGTGGCGGGCATCGTCATCGTCGAAGTTAAACTGCACTCTTGCCCATTTAGTAAAACATTGACAAGAGTCGAGTGGCGAGTGTCGCGGAAATCGGCGCGGCATGTCGCACGCCAGAGTGCCGCCACCGCTTGTGTCGGCACCTTGTCGATTAGTTGCAAATTCCTTGACGACGTACGAAAGCGTTGCTGCCCCGGCGGAAGGCCGGGGCCTCATTGCATCAGCCCGGCACCAGCAAATCCAGCTGCGCCTGCTCCAGATAACACCACTCCCCTTCCTGCAAACCGAGCGACTCGAGCGTCAGGCCGCCAATCTGGGAGCGGTGCAAGGCCGAGCAATGGTTGCCTGCCGCGGCCAGCATGCGCTTGACCTGGTGATATTTCCCTTGCTCCAGCACGATTTCCAGCTGGTGATCGCCTCGCTGCACGCAGGACTGGGCCGCCAGCGGCGCGGGCTCATCGTGCAATTGCACGCCCGACAGAAGCTGGTCGACGAGCGCCTGGGTGACGGGCTCTTGCGTCGTCGCCTGGTACACCTTTGGGATATGCCGCTTGGGCGAAGACTGCGCGTGAATGAACGGGCCGTCGTCCGACATCAGCAGCAAGCCCGTCGTGTCATGGTCGAGCCGGCCGACAGGCTGGACGTCGCGCCAAGTGAATTGTTCCGGCAACAAGGTCAGCACACCTGGATGGTGGCTCGGCTTGCGCGAGCACTCGAAGTTGGAGGGTTTGTACAGGGCGATGTAGACATGTTCGCGATACACCCATTCTTCGTCGAAGACGGTCAGCACCAGGCCGTCCGTCTCCACGAGGGTCTTGTACTTGTCGTGGACTTCGCCGTTGATGGCCACGTCGCCGTCTTCGATCAGGGCCCGGCAATACTTGCGTGTGCCGAAGCCTTGCGACTGGAGCACGCGGTCGAGGGATAGTTTACTCATGGGGCGAGACTGTAGCAGAAGGATTGCAAGCGTCAAAGTTCAGCTATCTCAGGGTTTCAACTCGAAGCAAGAACTCGTTTGACACATCTCAAGAATTGACTATGTCCCGTTGATACACTGAAACCTGATTAGGAATCGACCTACAGTTACTGAGTGTAGGACTAAAGGTGGGCCGCACCATCCGGCGCATCGGATCAAACCCCAAACCACGAGGCAAACGTGCAGATCGAAAAAAAACAGAACCACAGCACCCCGTCTTCGTTCGCAGCCAAAAGCAGCGATACGAGGGTGGCCCAGGAATATGCCGCGATTTTCCCCACCCGGCTTGCGCTGGCGCGCTGGACGCGCGGTGGCGACATTCCGCATGTACATTGTTTTGAACACCAGCTTCCCATGCGCGCCGCATGGTATGAACAGGCGCAGCGCCGTTTTCAGGCCTGGCTGGAGTCAGGCGGCTTTCATCAACCTGAGCCGGGCAGCCTTGATAGCGTTATCGCCGACACGCGTCAGCAACTCGACGAACGCGCCATACTCAACAGGAAAGTCGTCGTGCACGGCGGTCCACGATCGATGTCCCGCCCCTCGGGCACGCCATCCGCGGACACCCTGGACGGTGACGGCGCCACGCGGGATCGCCACGAGATGCCCCGGATGTCCTCACCATTAACTGGTTTGCAATCGATTCCACGCAATCCCGGCGACGGACGCCAAAAATGAAAACGACGGCGTACGCCGTCGTTTCCTTCCCGATTGGGACTCCAGCTTGAGGAATTGAATTCTCTCGAAACCGCACGGATGCGGGTCTGAAGCGGTTCCGACAACGATAGGAACAGGCTGGTTTCCATGTCGTTAGCGCCGAAACAGCTACACACCAACTATAGCCCACCGTTCGTAACTTTCAAGCCCAATATTGAGACATATCAGTTACTCAATGTCCGTGCTCAGCGCAAGCTGGGTACGGCGCCACGGTACATCGAATGCACCGCACCGGCGCCGACCGACGCGCCAAATTTCTTCAGCACACGCTCCGGCAAGCCTTCGTGCGCCGTGTAATCGATGATGTCTTCCGCCTTCACGACGTCGCGCGCGACCGTATCCACGGTACCGAAGCCATCCGCAAGGCCCATCTCGACCGCCTTGGCGCCAGTCCAGTAAAGGCCTGAAAAGATTTCCGGATTTTCCTTCAGGCGCTTGCCGCGTCCGGCGCGCACGACGGCAATGAATTGCTCATGGATTTCGTTGAGCATCTCGAGCGCATGCTGCTTCTGCTTGTCGGACTGCGGGCTGAACGGATCGAGGAAGCCCTTGTTCTCACCCGCCGTCAGCAGGCGGCGCTCGATGCCGAGCTTGTCCATCAGGCCCGTGAAGCCGAAGCCGTCCATCAGGACACCGACCGACCCGACGATGCTGGCCTTGTTGACGTAAATCTTGTCAGCCGCCGCTGCGATGTAATAGCCGCCCGATGCGCAGATCTCGTCCACGACCACGTACAGGGGTTTGTTCGGGTACCCCTTCTTGAGGCGCTGGATTTCGTCGACGATGATACCGGCCTGCACGGGGCTGCCACCCGGGCTGTTGATGCGCAGGACGATGGCCGCCGACCCCGGATCGGAAAATGCCTTGTTCAGCGACGGGATGACGGTATCGGCGGCACCGCTGCCTTCGTCCTCGATGGCGCCGTCGATCTCGATCAGCGCCGTGTGGCGGCCGAGCGCCTCGATATCCGAACTGCCGAAATTGAAGTCGAAATAAGCCCAGATCGCGAAAAATGCCACCAGAAGAAAGGACAGCTTGAAGAAGATGCCCCAGCGGCGCGCAGCCCGCTGCTCGCGTACGGTGGCAAATACGAGACGCTCCAGGGTCTCGCGTTCCCAGTTACTGAAGGTCGCCGGGGCGGCCGTTCGGTTGTCGTTCGGATTGTCGTTCCTGATGTTGTCGCTCATAGATACCTGGTGTGGTTACCCCATCTGGCTGTCGCGCAGGCCCGCTGTCGGCGGACGGATGTGCTGGTCCGGTTGCCAATAAATCCTTTGATCGGCTTCCCGCACGGCAATCGGCCGCAGTTTGCCGCCGCGGCAAGGTCCGCCCGCACAGGCGCCGCTCTCGGGCAAGTAGATGGCACCATGCGTCGAACACATGAGATAAAGCTTGCTGGACTCGAAGAATTCGCCCTTGAACCAGTCCAGTTCGACGGGCACGTGGGCGCAGCGGTTCAGGTAGGCGTAGATCCTGCCGCCGAAGCGCACGACGAAACCGGTCGCGTCGTCGCCAAATGCCAGCACGGGGAAACGGACGCCCTTGCCGCCATCCTCGACGGTCGCGGAATCGCAGATGTAGACGTCTTCGATATCGCTCATGCGTTCTCGACCAGCCACTGATGCAATTCCGGCACGTTCTTCGCCGTGAAAACCGGATGACATGCCTGAAGTTGCTGGACCGGATGGGCGCCATACTCGACGGCGATGCCGGAAGCGCCGGCATTATTTGCCATAAGCAAGTCATGCGTCGTGTCGCCGATCATAACGGTACGCCGCATGTCCTGGCCGAGTTCCCTTGTCAATTCTTGCAACATTGCCGGGTGCGGTTTGGAAAATGTCTCGTCGGCGCAACGGGTCGCATCGAACACGGACAGCAGGCCCGCTGCGTTCAGGGCGCGGTTCAGGCCGACCCGGCTCTTGCCGGTCGCCACCGCAAGGAAGTACCCCTCCTGGGAAAGCTCGTCGAGCATCGCCCGGACGCCCTTGAACAGGACCAGTTCGTGGTCTTTCGTCAGGAAGTGGTAGCGATAGCGTTCGACCATGCGCGGATACAGGGCCGGATCGATGTTCGGCATGACGGCCTGCATCGCTTCGCCCAACCCCAGGCCGATCACGTGCGAAGCCGCGGCGTCGCTCGGGACAGCCAGGCCCAGGTCCTTGGCTGCGGACTGTATACATTTGACGATGGTGGCGGTGCTGTCCATCAGCGTGCCGTCCCAGTCGAAGACAATCAGATCGAATTGCTTTCTTGCCATGTCTTCCGGCGCTCGTGGCGCCGGCTCCTCATTCCGCGTTATCGGTTGGTAGTGCGTGTCTTGACTTCCTGCGCTGGCCCCAAGCTTACCAAGAAACGCTCGCATTCCGCCGGCAGCGGCGCCTTCAGGGTCAGCGGCTTGCCCGTGTCGGGGTGCTGGAACGTGATCTGGTACGCGTGCAGGAACATGCGGCGCAGGGCCCCACGCGCGTCAGTTGCCTTCTGAAGCTGCTTGTTGAGCGCAAAATCGCCGTATTTCTCGTCACCGAGGATCGGGAAGCCGCTTGAGGCCAGGTGCACGCGGATCTGGTGCGTGCGCCCCGTCTTGAGTTCCGCCTCCAGGAGCGCGTACTCCGGCCACTTGCGCAGCAGGTTGAACACGGTATGCGCTTCCTGCCCGCCCGCTTGCACGACGACACGGCGCTCGCCGTCCGGCGTCGTATATTTGTGCAGGGGCAGCTTCACGTGCTGGCGCGGATTGCGCCAGTCGCCGGCGACTACGGTCAGGTAGCGCTTGTCGGTTTTGCCGTCGCGCATCTGCTCGTGCAGGCTCGTCAATGCGGAACGCTTTTTTGCGAGCAACAGCAAGCCGGACGTTTCGCGGTCCAGGCGGTGCACCAGTTCCAGGAATTTGGCGTCCGGCCGGGCCGCGCGCAATTGTTCGATGACGCCATATGACACGCCCGAACCGCCGTGCACGGCCACGCCGGCCGGCTTGTCGATCACGAGCAGGTGGTTGTCTTCGTGCACGATTGCGAATTCCGCACCGGGCACGGGCGCGCTGCCCGCGGCCTTTTCGGCGATGCGGACGGGCGGGATGCGGACGATGTCGCCCGTCGCCAGGCGGTACAGCTGATCGATGCGGCCTTTGTTCACGCGCACTTCGCCGGAGCGGAGAATGCGGTAAATATGGCTTTTTGGGACACCTTTGCAGACGCGCAGCAGGTAATTATCGATGCGCTGGCCTGCTTCTTCCTCGGTGATTGTGACAAACTGAGCAGTGGCAGGGGGGCGGCTATCTGTCTGTGATGAAGGGGGAACAACATCGTTTTGCAAGGTCATTCGCTCTGTCTTCCCAGAAATTCTCTCTAAGTCCTTCATTTTGAATATATAATCGACAGGCGGCGGTCAAACCTCTGCAGGTGTAAGAATTAAAACGATATTTTACACAGGGGCGTCTCCATCGGCCCCGCCAAAATGCAAATTCGATGGAAAAAAACGGAATCCCCAAACCGTCGCAAGCGGCAGTAGTGTCGCGGCATCGCAGCGACAATGCGAAAGCGCAGCGGCGGATTTCAAGGATTTCTAGACGTGTACGCACATTCCTGTGCGAACCTGGGTTGCACCGCAGTTGCAATCGGGTAGCCGCACAGGATGCAGGATTGGATTGTTTGGAATTGTAAGGATAAGTACCGGCAAGCCGGCCGCAGGGTCGGCTCGCCGGGTGATGGCGTCGATAACGCTTGCCGTTTCGCCCGACCCGAAGTAAGGAGCCGCTAGACCGTCGTGAGCTGTAGCAGTGTTGTTGGAGACAGTCATCCGGGAAGATCACGCAGGTGCGCAATCCGCACTGCGGTCTTCACGCCCCGGAGCGCCCGTTTCGGCAACACCCTTCCGCTCCCCGGCATGCACGCCCACTGAAGATCTGGCTGTGTCGCACCGCTTGCCTGCCCCTGTGCCGCCCCGATCGGGCCGGCCGGGCCGGCGAGGACGTTCGTGCGCGGGGCAATGTCGTTCGACGCCACTGCGCCCTGTGGCCGGCCATGCCGTGCCACGCCCCGGGCATACCACCGCCAACACTCCCTTCCCCGCGTACATCCCTGTACTTTCGCCGCTCTTGCATAAAGACGGCATGAAACGGCCCACGGGTCGCGGAGTTTATAAAAATGAAACGTATGTTGTTTAACGCTACGCAGCAGGAGGAGCTGCGCGTAGCGATCGTCGATGGCCAGAAACTGATCGACATCGATATCGAGACCGCCGGTCGCGAACAGCGAAAGTCGAATATCTACAAAGGCGTCATCACCCGCATCGAACCCTCCCTTGAAGCCTGCTTCGTCAGCTACGGTGAAGAGCGCCACGGTTTCCTCCCCTTCAAAGAAGTTGCCCGCTCCTATTTCCGCGACGGCGTCGACGTCCGCAACTGCACGATCAAGGAAGCCCTGCGCGAAGGCCAGGAAATCATGGTCCAGGTCGAAAAGGAAGAACGCGGCAACAAGGGCGCGGCCCTGACCTCGTTCATTTCGCTGGCCGGCCGCTACCTGGTCCTGATGCCGAACAATCCGCGCGGCGGCGGCGTGTCGCGCCGCGTCGAAGGCGAAGAGCGCCAGGAACTGCGCGAGACGATGGACAAGCTGGACCTGCCGCAGGGCATGTCGGTCATCGCCCGCACCGCCGGCATCGGCCGCACCGTCGAAGAACTCCAGTGGGACCTGAATTACCTGATGCAACTGTGGCGCGCGATCGAAGGCGCCGGCAAGTCGGCCCCGGGTCCGTTCCTGATCTATCAGGAATCCTCGCTGGTCATCCGCGCCATCCGCGACTATTTCCAGCCTGACATCGGCGAAGTCCTGATCGACACCGACGAGATCTTCGACCAGGCCCAGCAGTTCATGAGCCACGTGATGCCCGACATGGCGCACCGCGTGAAGCGCTACACGGACGACGTGCCGCTGTTCTCCCGTTTCCAGATCGAACACCAGATCGAGACCGCGTATTCGCGTACCGTCCCGCTGCCGTCCGGCGGCGCGATCGTGATCGACCACACGGAAGCCCTCGTCTCCATCGACGTCAACTCGGCGCGCGCCACGCGCGGTTCGGACATCGAGACGACTGCATTCAACACCAACTGCGAAGCGGCCGACGAAGTGGCCCGCCAGCTGCGCCTGCGCGACCTGGGCGGCCTGATCGTCATCGACTTCATCGACATGGAAGTCGCCAAGAACCAGCGCGAAGTGGAACAGCGCCTGAAGGATGCCCTGCACCATGATCGTGCACGCGTCCAGATGGGCAAGATCTCACGCTTCGGCCTGATGGAACTGTCGCGCCAGCGCCTGCGTCCGTCGCTGTCGGAAGGTTCGCACGTGACCTGCCCGCGCTGCTCGGGCACCGGCCACATCCGCGATACCGAATCGTCCGCCCTGCAGGTGCTGCGCATCATCCAGGAAGAGGCGATGAAGGAGAACTCGGCCGCGATCCACGTGCAAGTCCCGGTCGACGTCGCCGCCTTCCTGCTGAACGAAAAGCGCGGCGAAGTCCTCAAGATCGAGACGCGCCATCGCATCGCCGTCATCCTGATCCCGAACAAGCACCTCGAAACCCCGCATTACAAGCTCGAGCGCATCAAGCACGACGATCCGCGTCTGGACGATGCCGGCGCCAGCTACACGCTGGCCGAGTCGGCCGACACGGACATGGCTTACGCCAAGCGCCAGAAGGAAGAAGCGAAGCCGCGCCAGGAAGCCGTCGTCAAGACGATCACTCCGGCCCAGCCGGCGCCGATGGTCGACCGCCAGCCGGCCAAGCCGGTCGAGGCGCCCGCCCCTCAACCTGCCGCCGCGCCCGCCGCTGCAGCCTGGACCCCGCCGGCCCAGGAAGGTTTCTTCGCCAAACTGCGTAACTTCTTCTTCGGCCGTCAGGTCCCGGTCGCTCCGCCGCCCGCCCCCGTCGCACCGCCCAAGCCCGCTGAAGCGGCGCCGGCCGCCGGCGAACGCGGTGAGCGTGGCAACCGTGGCCAGCGCAATGCCCGCGGCGGCCGCAACGCCACCGCCGGCGGCAATGGCCGCAACCGCGCCGAGCGCGAGGAACGCGATGTGAACGCCGCCGCGGAAGGCGCGAAGCCGGTCGAGCTTGACGCCAAGCCGGCACGTCCGCCGCGCCAGCCGCGTCAACCGCGCGAGGCCCGCGAGCCGCGCGAACAGGCAGCCGTCACGGCGGACGCCCAGCCGCAGACCCCGCGCGCCGAACGTGGCGAGCGTGCCGAACGCGGCGAGCGTCCGGAGCGTGGCGAACGTCCGGAACGCGCACCGCGCCAGCCACGCCCGCCGCGCGAAGGCGGTGAGCGTGCCGAGCGTACGGAACGCGCCGAGCGCGCCCCGGCCGAGGCCAAGACCGAAGAGCTGAACGCCGCCCAGGCCGTCGCAGCCCAAGCAGCCATCACGCTGGCTGGCGAGCCGCAGATCCCGGAGGCGCTGAAGCCGGTGACGGCAGACGTGGCGGTAGCCACCGGCGGCCCTGCCGGCGACGAACTGGAAACGGATGCGCACGGCGACGAGCCGCGCCGCCGTCGCCGTCGTGGCGGCCGCAACCGCAACCGTCGCGACCGTGACCAGGTCGAGGGCGCCGAGCAGGACGTCGTCGAAGGCGAAGCACCGGCCTTCACGCCGGTGGCCGACGAGGAAGCCGCCAAGGTCCAGGCCGAGGCGAAGGCTGCGAAAGCCAAGCCTGAGACGACGCCCGCCAAGGCCGTCGCACTGGGTCCGTGGCCGTTCCCGACCTCGGAATCGATCAAGGCTGCCGCCGTGAAAGCCGCCGCCGAAAAGGCTGCCGCCGAGCAGGCGGAAGCGGCCCGCGTCCAGGCCGAGCAGGCTGCGGCCGCTGCCGCAGCGGCTGCGGCTGAACAGGCCGCTGCGCCGGCCGAACCTGTCGTCGAGGCCGCCCCGGCTGCCCAGACGCCGTGGCCGTTCCCGACCACCGAGTCGGTCGCCGCTGCCGTGGCCGACCAGGCCGCCGTCGTTGCCGCCGCCCAGCCGGTCGAAACGCCTGTCGAAGCCCCGGCCGCAGCGCCTGCCCCGGCACCGGCACCGGTCGAAGTGGAACAGCCTGTCGTCGCACAAGCGGCCCCGGTCCCGGCCCCGGCGGCCGCCGCGCCGGCCGACCTGAACGAACTGCTGGAGAAAGCCGGCCTGACGCTCGCCTCGACGGATCCGGAAAAGCTGCGCGCCGCCCAGGAAGCGGCCGCGCAGGCGGAGCCGCCGGCACGTCCGCGCCGCACGCGCAAGCCGGCGCCGCCGCCGGTCGACGAGCCGCTGATCCAGGTCGATACGCGCCAATAAACGCGTCGCCGTCATGAAAAAGGAAGCCTGCGGGCTTCCTTTTTTTATACCTGTGCTACGATGGCGGCGTCGAAAAAGGCAGGACCGGTTTTGGTAAGCACGGTCTCTTCGCACAAGGTTCTCCGCGAAGCTCTGTTCCATGCGTCCGCGCATGAGTACCCGCGACGAAACCGTCCGGCGCCACGCGCCCAACGGGTTCGTTCGCGCATGCCTGCATCCCGAGCGAGCCCATCATCGGAGCATGCCATGCATCTGAATCACCTCGACCTTCCTGTCCCCGACGTCGCGGCCACCGCCGCCTTCTTCACCACCCATTTCGGCTTCCGCCTGCTTGACACCCGCGGCAACAATGGCTTCGCCCTGCTGCTGGGAGAAGGCGGATTCGCGCTCGTCCTCACGCGGCGGCGCGCCGAAGGCGCGCAGGATTATCCCGACAACTTCCACATCGGATTCCTCCTTGAGTCCGACGCGGCCGTGCATGCCGCCCACGCGCGCATGCAGGCGGCCGGCGTGCCCGGCCTGCCGCCGGTGTCGTCCCAGCGCGGCGCGACGCTGTTCTACGCCCACGCGCCGGGCGGCATCCTGGTAGAAGTCAGCCATCGCTCGCCTGCGTGAAGCGTGTAAGATGGGCAACTCATCAACCGTTGCCCATCCGCCTTGTCCGCCCCGCCCGCTCCCGTTTCCTTCCGCACCGCCCTGCGCTACTGGCTCAAGCTGGGCTTCATCAGCTTCGGCGGCCCGGCCGGGCAGATCGCCATGATGCATGCCGAGCTCGTCGAACGCCGCCGCTGGATT
This sequence comes from Massilia kyonggiensis, assembly GCF_024756235.1. Taxonomy (GTDB): domain Bacteria; phylum Pseudomonadota; class Gammaproteobacteria; order Burkholderiales; family Burkholderiaceae_D; genus Telluria; species Telluria kyonggiensis. The sequence goes on from NZ_JANUGY010000001.1 coordinate 296,410, forward strand.
TCCGAGCGGCGCTTCCTGCACGCGCTGAATTACTGCATGCTGCTGCCGGGGCCGGAAGCGACGCAGCTCGCCATCTACATCGGCTGGCTGCTGCACCGCGTGCCGGGCGGCATTGCGGCCGGCGTGCTGTTCGTGCTGCCGTCGCTCGTCGTGCTCATCGCGCTGTCGTGGATCTACATGGCGTGGGGCCAGGTGCCCGCCATCGCCGGCATCATGGCGGGCATCAAGCCGGCCGTCGTCGCCATCGTGCTGGCGGCCGCGTGGCGCATCGGCAGCCGGACCCTCCGCAATGGTCTATTGATCGGCGTCGCGCTGGCCGCGTTCGTCGGCATCGACCTGCTCGGCGTGCCGTTCCCGCTGATCGTGCTGGGTGCGGCGGTGGCCGGGCTCGCCGGCGGCCGGTGGCGGCCCGCGCTGTTCGACCTCGGCGGCGCCCACGCGGCCGCGGCCGACGGCGCCCCGCATCCGCCGGCACTGATCGACGATACGACGCCCACGCCGGTCCATGCGCGTTTCACCTGGCGGCGCCTGGCGACCGTCAGCGTGGCAGGCTGCGCCATCGGGCTCGCGGGCTGGGGTGCGCTGGCCCTCGTCTACGGGGCGGATGGCGAACTGCCGCGCATGGGCGCGTTCTTCGGCAAGATGGCGCTGATGACGTTCGGCGGCGCCTATGCCGTGCTGCCCTACGTCGTGCAGCACGCCGTCGAGCAATACCACTGGCTCGACGCCGGCCAGATGATCGACGGCCTCGCGCTGGGCGAGACGACGCCCGGGCCCCTGATCATGATCGTCGCGTTCGTCGGCTTCGTCGGCGGCTGGACGCATGCGCTGTTCGGCACGGATGCCCGCTTGCTGGCCGGCGCGGCGGCGGCGTGTGTCGTCACGTTCTTCACCTTCCTGCCGTCGTTCGTGTTCATCCTCGCGGGCGGACCGCTGGTGGAGTCCACGCGCGGCGACGTGCGGCTGACGGCGCCGTTGACGGCGATCTCGGCGGCCGTCGTCGGCGTCATCGCCAGCCTGGCCGTGTTCTTCGGCGCCCATGTCTTCGTGGCGAATGGCGTGCCGCGCTGGGACGCGATCGCCATCGGCACGGCCGCCGCGGTGGCGTTATTGCGCTACAGAACCGGAACGATCAAGACCATCCTTGCCTGCGCCGTGGCCGGCCTTCTGCTATCGTATTGGCATGGCTGAAAAAATCATCATGGTGGCCGACGCGCGCGCGCCCGCGCTGGCCGTCCCCGACACGCTGGAGACACCGAACGGCCTGCTCGCCGACGCCCTCGGGCGCCCGCTGCACGACCTGCGCATCTCCGTCACGGACCGCTGCAATTTCCGCTGCGTGTACTGCATGCCGAAGGAAGTCTTCGACAAGGATTACGCCTACCTGCCCCATGCGGCGCTGCTCAATTTCGAGGAGATCGCGCGCGTGGCGCGGCTGTTCGTCGCCCATGGCGTCGAAAAGATCCGCCTGACGGGCGGCGAGCCGCTGCTGCGCAAGAACCTGGAGCGCCTGGTCGAACAGCTGCGCGCCATCGAGACGCCGTCCGGCCGCCCGCTCGACCTCACCCTCACCACCAACGGCTCGCTGCTGGCGCGCAAGGCGCAACTGCTCAAGGATGCGGGCCTGGACCGCGTGACGGTCTCGCTCGACGCCATCGACGACGCCGTGTTCAAGCGCATGAACGACGTCGACTTCGCCGTCGCCGACGTGCTGGCGGGGATCGATGCCGCGCATGCGGCCGGCCTCGGGCCGATCAAGGTCAACATGGTCGTCAAGGGCGGCATGAACGACGACCAGATCCTGCCGATGGCGCGCCACTTCAAGGGCCTGCCTGCGATCCTGCGCTTCATCGAATACATGGACGTGGGCGCGTCGAACGGCTGGAACATGACGGAAGTGGTGCCGTCGAGCGAAGTCGTGCGCCGTATCTCGGCCGAGATGCCGCTCGAACCCATCGTCGCCAACTACGCGGGCGAAACCGCGCAGCGCTGGCGCTACGTCGACGGCGGCGGCGAAGTCGGCATGATCTCCAGCGTCACGCAGGCGTTCTGCCACGACTGCTCGCGCATCCGCCTGTCCACCGAAGGCAAGCTGTACACGTGCCTGTTCGCGACGCGCGGCCACGACCTGCGCGAGCTGCTGCGCGCGGGGCGCACGGACCAGGAAATGCAGACGGCCATCGCCCGGCTCTGGCGCGCGCGCGACGACCGTTACTCCGAAACGCGCACCGTCAACACGGCGGGCCTCTCCCCCCGGGCGGAGAGCGCGCAGAAAATCGAAATGTCCTACATCGGCGGATAATAATATGAACAAGGAATCCATCAGCGGCCTGATCCTCGCCGGCGGCCGCGGCACGCGCATGGGCCACGTCGACAAGGGCCTGCAGCCCTTCGGCGGCACGACCATGGTCGCGCACGTGCTGGCGCGCCTCGAACCGCAGGTGGCGACGGTCGCCATCAACGCCAACCGCAACCTCGATACGTATGCCGCGTACGGCGTGCCCGTGTGGCCGGACGACACGCCCGACTTCGCGGGCCCGCTGGCCGGCCTGCAGGCGGGCCTGCGCCGCTGCGCGACAACTTACCTGCTGACGGCGCCGTGCGATTCGCCGTTCGTTCCGGCCGACCTCGCGGAGCGCCTGCACGAGGGCCTGCGCGCGGCCGGCGCCGATCTCGCCGTCGCCGTCACCGAGGACAACGGCCGGCGCCAGGTGCACCCCGTGTTCTGCCTGCTGAAGGCCAGCCTGGAACCCGTGCTGTCGGCCTACCTGGACGGCGGCGGACGGCGCATGGACGGCTGGTACCCGCAGATCAAGGTGACCGAGGTGCTGTTCGACGACGCCGACGCCTTCCGCAACATCAACACGCTCGATGAACTGCGCGAGCTCGATACCGCGCAATCCACACCGCCGCGCCTCGCCGACGTGGTGAGCTGCCTGTCCGCGTACGATCCGGACGCCCTGCCCGTGCGCGACGCCCAGCGCATCATCCGCGAATTCGTCACGCCCGTGCGCGCAACGGAAATGGTCGCGCTGCGCGCCGCGCTGGGCCGCGTGCTTGCGGCCGACATCATCTCCCCGATCAACGTGCCGGCCCACGACAACTCGGCGATGGACGGCTATGCCTTGCGCGGATCCGACCTGCCGGCGGACGCGCCCGCGCGCCTGCGCGTGATCGGCACCGCATACGCCGGCCGCGCCTTCGACGGCAGCCCGCAGCCGGGCGAATGCGTGCGCATCATGACGGGCGCCGTGATGCCGGCCGGCTGCGACAGCGTCGTGCCGCAGGAATTCGTCAGCGTCGAGGACGACACGATGGTCATCGCCCCCGGCACCATCCGCGCCGGCGACAACCGCCGCCTGGCCGGCGAAGACCTCAAGGCCGGCAGCGCCGCGCTCCGCGCCGGCAAGATCGTGCGGCCGGCCGACCTCGGGCTGCTCGCGTCGCTGGGCGTGGCGGAAGTTCCCGTGCAGCGCCGGCTGCGCGTGGCGTTTTTCTCGACGGGCGACGAGCTGCGCTCGATCGGCCAGCCGCTGGACGAGGGCTGCGTCTACGACAGCAACCGCTACACGATCTACGGCATGCTGCAGCGCCTGGGCTGCGACCTGATCGACATGGGCGTCGTGCGCGACGATCCGCAGGCGCTCGAACAGGCCCTGCGCGACGCGTGCGAGAACGCGGACGCCATCATCACGTCGGGCGGCGTCTCGGTCGGCGCGGCCGACTATACGAAGCAGATCATGGCGCGCCTGGGCGACGTGACGTTCTGGAAGATCGGCATGCGTCCGGGCCGCCCGCTGGCCTTCGGCCGCATCGCGTCGAACGGCCGCAGCGCCTTTTTGTTCGGGCTGCCGGGCAATCCGGTGGCGGTGATGGTGTCGTTCTACTTCTTCGCGCGCGAGGCGCTGCTCAGCATGATGGGCGCCGAGGCGCCGCTGGAACTCGTCCGCGCGCGCTCGGCTGCGACGATCCGCAAGAAGCCGGGCCGCACGGAATACCAGCGCGGCATCCTGGCCCGCGGCGCGGATGGCCAGCCGACCGTCACGATCACGGGGTCGCAGGGGTCCGGGATTCTGCGGTCGATGTCGGAGGCGAATTGCATGGTGGTGCTGCATGACGAGCAAGGAACGGTTCAAGCCGGAGACATGGTCGACGTACTCTTATTCGAAGGCCTGATCTAGGTAGGGTGGACGGCTCCGCCGTCCACGCGTCCACTCAACGCCTGAACAGCCGCGACATCACTCGAATTCCAACCGCGCCACTTCGTCCGTCCCGCCCCAATCCGCCGCATATACGCCGGCAAGCACATACCGCCCGAACGTCGAATACGGCCACGCTGCCGCCGTCTCGGCATACCCGTGTTTCACTGGATTGAAATGGATGTAATCAAGATGAAGTTGCATGTCGATCTCATCGCGAATGCGGTGCTCCCAAAATCGCCGTTGCCATATCGTGGCTTCACCTCGTCGCACCTGCGCATCGCTTCCCCGCATCCGATATCGGTCCCCACATGCGTACGACACCCGATGCTTGATCTGTGACCAGCGTTGCGAGAAATCCGTATCGTCCGGTGGCAGAGTCCAGATGCAATGCAAGTGATCGGGTAGCAGAATCCAACCATCGATTACGAACGGTCGCGATGCACGAACAGCACGGATCGCATCGCGCAGTGCGCTACGGATAATCGTATCGCACAGGATCGGACGTCGTCGGTATGCGATGACCGTGAAGAAAAAGGTAGTGCCATCGTTAGCACGGCGGAAATGGGACATCGACGCAGTATGCGGGCGCCAGTGTTGCGGAAGGTGCGAGAGATCAAACCCTGGTTGAACGCGTGGACGGCGGAGCCGTCCACCCTACTCGTCCTCAGTACTCGAAGAAGAGCCCAGCATGAGTTGCGCCGCCTCGCTCGGCAACGCCTCGACGGACTTGAGCTTGCGCGCCATCTGCCGGCTGCGCACCTCGGCGCTTTCGATGTTCTTCGCCGCGCGTTCCAGCGTGAGCTTGGTCTGCGCCAGCACGTCGCCGAACTTGCCGAATTCCGTCTTCACGGCGCCCAGCACCTGCCACACTTCCGACGAACGCTTTTCCAGCGCCAGCGTGCGGAAGCCCATCTGCAGGCTGTTGAGCAGCGCCGCCAGCGTCGACGGTCCCGCGATCGTCACCCGCAGCGTCCGCTGCAGGTCGTCGGCCAGGCCCGGACGGCGCATCACTTCGGCGTACAGGCCCTCGGTGGGCAGGAACAGGATGGCGAAATCCGTCGTCGCCGGCGGGGCCACGTATTTTTCGCAGATGGTTTTTGCTTCGCCGCGCACGGCGCGTTCCAGTTCCGCGCCCGCGCGCGCGACGCCGTCGGCATCGCCCTGCTCGGCCGCTTCCAGCAGGCGTTCGTACTGCTCCTTCGGGAACTTGGCGTCGATGGGCAGCCACAGCGGGGGGCCGCCGTCGATTGAGCCCGGCAGCTTGATCGCGAATTCCACGCGCGCGTTCGAGCCGAGTACTGTCTCGACGTTCTTGGCGTACTGGTCGACGGTGAGGATCTGCTCGAGCAGCATCTCCAGCTGCACCTCGCCCCACGTGCCGCGCGTCTTCACGTTGACGAGCACCCGTTTCAGGTCGCCCACGCCGACGGCTAGCTGCTGCATCTCGCCCAGGCCCTGGTGCACCTTCTCCAGCCGGTCGGACACCTGGCGGAACGATTCCGTCAGGCGCGTCTCCAAGGTCGCGTGCAGCTTTTCGTCGACGGTCTGGCGCATCTCTTCCAGGCGCTTGGCGTTATCGCTTTGCAGGTCGCGAATCTTGGCCTCGAGCGTCGCACGGATCTCCAGCATGCGCTGCGCGTTCGATTCCGTCAGGTTCGCGAGCGCGCCGTTCAGGGTGTCGGAAAAGCGCTTGAGCGCGCGCGCCTGTTCCTCGCGGCCGCCCTGCGAATTCAACTGGATCTGCTGGCGCATGCCGTCCAGCTGCTGCACGGTGGCGGCCTGGTTCTGCGCGAGATGCGCGGCCAGCTCCTGGCGCGTGGACTGGGCGCTGATCTGCAGCTCCTGGCGCAGTTCGCGCTCCAGGCGTTCGAAGGCGTGGCGTTCGTCACCGCCACGCCGTGCACGGGTCAGCAGGACGACCTGCAGGCCGAGCACGGCCAGCAGCGCCACGGCGAGCACGATGAATTCCAGGGTCGACATAGTGTCAGTGCGCGCGGTTGCGCATCCAGTCGGCGGTCTGGTAGAACGACTGCATCAGCGCGAGGCGCAAGTCGTAGTCATAGCCGAGATCTTCCAGCGCCATCGCCATGCAGCGCAGCCACTGGTCGCGTTCGGACGTGCCGATAGCGAACGGCAGGTGGCGCGCGCGCAGCATCGGATGGCCGTAGCGTTCGATGAAGAGGTTCGGCCCGCCCATCCAGCCGGACAGGAACATGAACAGCTTTTCGCGCGAGCTGTCGTTGGGGACGGGGTGCATCGCGTGGATGCCGGCGAAATCCGGCTCCAGTTGCATCAGGTCGTAGAAACGGTCGACCAGTTCGCGCAGGCGGGTTTCGCCGCCGATGATTTCGTAGAGGCTGCGCGTCTCTTCCTGCGCGTCCTGGGACTCTTGGGGTGCGTTGGTATCGGACATCCATCCATGATAGCGCAACGCACGCACCGCGGGTACGTCAAGCCTCCCTGAGTGTCTGCAACGGTGGCTGCCGCAACACATTGCGCAGCCCGAGCCACCCGCCGACGAGCGCACACACCGCGCCCACGACCAGTCCCGCGATCCACACGGTCGGATCGAACGTCCACGGGAACTTGAACTGGTATTTTGCCAACGCCCAGCCCAGTGCCGCCGCGCCCGATGCCGCCAGCAACCCGGACAGGCCGCCGACCAGCATGAACTCGATGCGCTGCGCCTGCGCCAGCTGGCCGCGCGTGGCGCCCAGCGCGCGCAGCAGGCCCGCTTCGCGCGTGCGCTCCGCCGTTGACCCCATCAACGCCGCGTACAGCACGAGCACGCCCGATGCCAGCGTGAACATGAACAGGAATTCCACCGCGACGACGACCTGGTCCAGCACTTCCTGCACCTGGCGGATGATGCCGCTGACGTCGATGACGGTGAGATTCGGCCACGCGCGCGTCAGCGTATTGGCCAGGCCGATACCGCGCGCGGCCAGGTGGAATGCGGTCATGTACGTCGTCGGCGCATCCTTCATCGCGGCCGGGTTGATGATGACGAAGAAGTTGGCCCGCATCGATCCCCATTCCAGCTTGCGCAGGCTCGTGATCTTCGCGTCGACGATCTGGCCGCCCATGTCGAAGCGCATCGTATCGCCGAGTTTCAAACGCAGCGTGTTCGCGAGGCCCTGCTCGACCGAGGCCTCGGCCACACCCGGCGCGTCGCGGTACCAGCGGCCCGCCACGACCTCGTTCGTCGCCGGCAGGTCGGCCGTCGAGGACAGGTTGAATTCGCGCTCCGCGAGGCCTTTCGCACGCTCGTCCGTGTACGTGGCCGCCGTCACCGCGTTGCCGTTCACGGCGACGAGGCGGCCGCGGATCATCGGGTGCAACGTGACGTCGGGCACGCCGGCCGCGCGGATCGTGCGGGCGACGCCGTCGCGCTGGTCGGGCTGGATGTTGATGATGAAGCGGTTCGGCGCATCCGGCGGCGTCGCCATGCGCCAGGCGGACATCAGGTCGCCGCGCACGACGGTCAGCACGAGCAGCGCCATCAGGCCCAGCGACAGCGACACGATCTGCACGACCGTCGCGCCGGGCCGCCGCTGCAGCGACGTGATGGCGAAGCGCCACGCCTGGTGGCGGAACGCGCCGCGCAGGCGGCGCAGGGACAGCAGCGCGAGCCAGCCGACGAGCGCGAACAGGCCGAACGCGCCGACGAAGCCGCCGGCCGTGAGCAGCGCGAGCTGCAGGTCGCCGGCCTGCCACAGCAGCAGTCCGAGGAAGACGGCCGCGCCGAACCCGTACGTGACCAGCGCGAGCGGCTTCGGTGCCGCCTGCTCGCGCCGGATCACGCGGTTGTGCGGCACGTTGCGCAGCTGGAGCACGGGCGGCAGCGCGAAGCCCACGAGCAGCAGCATGCCGGTGGCGATGCCCTGCAGCGCCGGCAGCGGCGACACGGGCGGCAGCTCGGTGGGAATCAACCCTTTCACCCTCTCGAGCAGCACGAAGTGGGCGCCGAAGCCGACCAGCACCCCGAGCACGCTGCCCGCGAGGCCGACGAGGACGAATTCGATGAGGAACAGCGCGCCGACCTCGTTCTGCGTCATGCCGAGGCAGCGCAGCATCGCGCAGGCGTCGAGGTGGCGCTGCATGAAGCGGCGCGCGGCCATCGCGACGGCCACCGCGGCGAGCATCGCGGACAGCAGGCCGACGAGCGACAGGAAGCGCTCGGCGCGGTCGATCGTCGAGCGCATCTCGGGGCGGCCGTTTTCCAGCGTCTCGATGCGCACGCCGCGCACGTTGTCCGCTGCGATCCGGCCGCGCAGCCAGCGCTCGTAGTCGGCGATCGCGGCCTGGTCGTTCGGTGACTTCGCCGCCACCTGCATGCGGTACGTGACGCGCGCATAGCTGTCGACGAGGCCGGTGGCTTTCAGGTCGCCGAGCGCCAGCATCACGCGCGGCGCGAAGTTGGCGAACGAGGCGCCGCGGTCCGGCTCCGACGCGATCAGGCGCGCGATCCTGAAACTCTTGTCGCCCAGCTGGATCGTCGAGCCGACCTTCACGCGCAGCGGCGGCAGCAGGTTGACGTCGACCCACACCGTGCCCGGCGCGGGCGTGTCATGGGTGATGTCGCCGAGGGCTTCGCTCGCATCGACCGTGCTCGTCGTCACGCGCATGGCGCCGCGCAGCGGATAGTTCGTCGACACGGCCTTCACGGAGGCCAGCAGCGCCTGCGACGCGTCGCCCTGCCCCGCCTGTGCCATGCTGGGAAACGTGATCGTGTCGGCCAGCAGCAGGCCGCGCCTTGCAGCTTCGTCGCGCCAGTCCTGGCGCAGCGGCTGGTCCGCGTTCACGAGCAGGTCGGCGCCGAGCAGCTGGCGCGCGTCGCGGTTGAGCCCCGCGCGCATGCGGTCGACGAAGAAGCCGACGGCCGCCAGCGCCGACACCGCGACCACCAGCGCCACCAGCAGGAAACGCAGTTCGCCGGCGCGCCAGTCGCGTGCGGTCATGCGCAGGGATTGGATCAGCATGGCGGTCACGCGGCCCTAGGGGCGTCGAAGAACGCGTCGACTTCGGCCAGGTACGCGCGCTTGCGCTCGGGCTCGAGGAACGCGGCGGCAAAGCTGTTCTTCGCCAGCGTGCGCGCATGGTTCACGTCGAGCGGCAACGCGTCGAACGCGGCCAGGTAGTTGTCGTTGATGTAGCCGCCGAAATAGGCCGGGTCGTCCGAATTCACGGTGGCGGCGAGGCCTTCGTCGAGCAGGCGGCGCAGGTTGCTCTCGCCCATCACGTCAAACACGCGCAGCTTGATGTTCGACAGCGGGCACACGGTCAGCGCCATCTGTTCGCGCACGAGGCGGGCCGTCAGGTCGGCATCCTCGAGGCAGCGCACGCCGTGGTCGATGCGTTCCACGTTGAGGACGTCGAGCGCGCTCTCGATATAGGCCGGCGGCCCCTCTTCGCCGGCATGTGCGACGAGGTGCAGGCCGAGGTTGCGGGCGCGCTCGAACACGCGCGCGAATTTTTCCGGCGGATGGCCCACTTCCGACGAATCGAGGCCCACGCCGATGATCTTGTCGCGGAACGGCAGCGCCTCTTCCAGCGTGGCGATGGCCTCTTCCTCGGACAGGTGGCGCAGGAAGCACATGATGAGCGTGGCGCTGATCGGCCCGTCCTGGCAGGCGCGCCAGATGCCGTCGATGACGGTCTGGAACGGCACGCCGCGCGCCGTGTGCGTCTGCGGGTCGAAGAAGATCTCGGCGTGACGGACGTTGTCCGCGGCCGCGCGGCGCAGGTACGCCATCGTCATGTCGTAGAAGTCCTGCTCGGTCAGCAGCACACTTGCGCCTGCGTAATATATGTCCAGGAACGACTGTAGATCGGTGAAAGCGTACGCTTGACGCAACGCTTCGACCGATGCATAGGGAAGCGACACACCATTCCTTTGCGCCAGCTCAAAAATCAGCTCGGGCTCGAGCGAGCCTTCGATGTGGATGTGCAATTCTGCTTTTGGCATCGCCAGCAACATATGGCGCAGCTGTTCGTTCAGCATGGGATCTCCGCGTTGAATCATTGGAATGGAATCAGGCAGCCAGTGTAGCGCATGGATGCAAGCCTCTCATTCCACTGAAGAATTCCTGATATGTCAGTACACGATACGCGTGCGCCACTGCTTAGCAAGATGGTGCACTATTTACTTAACGATTAATAAACATGATCGTGGCTGACGGGATCAAAAGTCTCGGTTGGAAACCATGTCGGAAATACCAAAAAAGGTGTAAAGGCATGGTTCGCATTGATCTTAAAAATGGTTATTTCCTTATTCGTTTCAACGACTTGGAAAGGCCGGACACACGTGCACGACACTGTTTTGACTTCGAGAACTAATAGGCAGATAATAAATTTCATAAGCGTAAGAAGACGCTCTCAGCGGGCGCTAACAAAACCGGCGAGGGACCTCGCCACCGCAGTGGACCACCCACAGCGGACTCCACGAGGTCCCGGTTAAAACCGGATGAGAACAAGAACATCGCCCTTAGTTTTGTGTCAGATCTTCTGACCTACAAAATCCAAACGGCGACCCCAACAAGAACACCTGCCAAGGCCGGGGCTTGGGCGGCAATCTCATTCAGCCGCCAGACGTGATCAGTGTTAGCACATTAGAGGACATTCACATGACCATTTTTGATAACTACGCAGCCCGCTATGAGCGTACCCGGGAAGAGGAATACTCCCTGTCTGAGTACCTTCAGCTTTGCAAAAAAGATCCCCTGACTTACGCCAGCGCTCCCGAGCGCATGCTGGCCGCAATCGGCGAACCCACCCTGGTCGACACCCGCCTCGATCCGCGCCTGTCGCGCATCTTCGCCAACAAGGTCATCAAGATTTATCCCGCATTCCGCGAGTTCTACGGCATGGAGGAAGTGATCGAACAGGTCGTTTCCTATTTCCGCCACGCGGCGCAGGGCCTGGAAGAGCGCAAGCAGATTCTTTATCTGCTGGGACCGGTCGGTGGCGGCAAATCGTCGATCGCGGAAAAACTCAAGCACCTGATGGAACAGGTGCCGTTCTACGCGCTGAAAGGCTCGCCGGTGAACGAATCGCCGCTCGGCCTCTTCAACGAGGAAGAAGATGGCGCCATCCTCGAAGAGGACTACGGCATCCCGCGCCGCTATCTGCGCACGATCCCGAGCCCGTGGGCCGTCAAGCGGCTGCACGAATTCGGCGGCGACATCAACAAGTTCCGCGTCGTCAAACGCTATCCGTCCATCCTGAAGCAGATCGCGATCGCGAAGACGGAACCGGGCGACGAAAACAACCAGGACATTTCCTCGCTGGTCGGCAAGGTCGACATCCGCAAGCTGGAAGACTATGCCCAGGACGATCCGGACGCCTACAGCTATTCCGGCGGCCTGTGCCTGGCGAACCAGGGCCTGATGGAATTCGTCGAGATGTTCAAGGCGCCCATCAAGGTCCTGCACCCGCTGCTGACGGCCACGCAGGAAGGCAACTACAAGGGCACCGAGGGTTTCGGCGCGATCCCGTTCGAAGGCATCGTGCTGGCGCACTCGAACGAATCCGAGTGGAAGACCTTCCGCAACAACCGCAACAACGAGGCATTCCTCGACCGTATCTATATCGTCAAGGTGCCGTACTGCCTGCGCGTGTCGGACGAGGTCAAGATCTACGACAAGCTGCTGCGCAATTCCTCGCTCGACAAGGCGCCCTGCGCCCCGGGCACGCTGCGCATGATGGCCCAGTTCGCGATCCTGTCGCGCCTGAAGGACCCGGAAAACTCGAGCATCTATTCGAAGATGCTGGTGTACGACGGCGAGAACCTGAAGGACACCGATCCGAAAGCGAAGTCGCTGCACGAATACGTCGACTATGCCGGCGTGGACGAAGGCATGAACGGCCTGTCGACCCGCTTCGCGTTCAAGATCCTGTCCAAGGTCTTCAACTTCGACAACACCGAAGTGGCGGCGAACCCCGTGCACCTGCTGTACGTGCTGGAACAGCAGATCGAGCGCGAGCAGTTCCCGGGCGAGACCGAGCAGCGCTACATGTCCTATATCAAGGAGCACCTGGCGAACCGCTACGTCGACTTCATCGGCAAGGAGATCCAGACGGCCTACCTGGAAAGCTATTCCGAGTATGGCCAGAACATCTTCGACCGCTACGTCACGTTTGCCGACTTCTGGATCCAGGATCAGGAATTCCGCGATCCGGACACGGGCGAAAGCTTCGACCGCGAAACGCTGAACGCCGAGCTCGAGAAGATCGAGAAACCGGCCGGCATTTCGAACCCGAAGGATTTCCGCAACGAAATCGTCAACTTCGCGCTGCGCGCACGGGCGACGAACGGCGGCAAGAATCCTGCGTGGACCAGCTATGAGAAGTTCCGCACCGTGATCGAGAAGAAAATGTTCTCGAACACCGAAGAACTCCTCCCGGTGATTTCGTTCAACGCGAAAGCCAGCGCGGAAGATGCGACCAAGCATGCCGACTTCGTGGCCCGTATGGTCGAAAAAGGCTATACGCCCAAGCAGGTCCGCCTGCTGTGCGAGTGGTACTTGCGCGTAAGGAAGTCCTCGTAAAGGCCATCGCAAAACCAGGAGCGTGGGGCGGGCGATGGAGCGCCCGCCGGGCAGGACCGGTGGACCGGCACGACACGGGCCACCGGAATCCGCGGCGCCAACCACGTGACGACGCGGCGCGTTATATTATGTAAGGACCGGGAAGGAATCCGGCCCGCCGCGACTTTCAGCAGGAGGCCTGTTTTGACTTACCTCATCGACCGACGCTTGCAGGGCAAGAACAAGTCTGCGGTCAACCGCGAACGCTTCTTGCGCCGCTATAAGGCGCAAATCAAGGATGCGGTGGGCCGGGCGATCAAGGGTCGCTCGATCACCGACGTAGAGAATGGCGAGAAGGTCTCGATTCCCGTCAAGGACGTGAGCGAGCCGCATTTCGGACACGCCCATGGCGGTGTCTGGGAGACCGTCAACCCCGGCAATACGGAATACCAGAAAGGCGACACGATCAACCGCCCCCGCGGCGGTGGCGGCGGCGCCGGACGCGGCCGTGCCGGCAACAGCGAGCAGACGACCGAAGACGATTTCATCTTCGAGCTCAGCCGCGAAGAATTCATGAATTACTTCTTCGAAGACCTCGAGCTGCCGAACATGGTCAAGACGCAGCTGACCCAGGTCGTCGAATACAAGAACCAGCGCGCCGGTTACAACATCTCCGGCACCCCGTCGAACATCCACGTGCTGCGCTCCCTGCGCGGCGCGCTCGGCCGGCGCATCGCGGTGGGCGGTCCGTCCCGCAAGCAGCTGACGGCGCTCGAGCACCAGTTGCGCGACCTGCGCGAGCAGGGTGCGGAGGACGACGACCCGCAGGTGATCGAACTGAAGCACAAGATCCACCACCTGCACACGCGCCTGCTGGCGATCCCGTTCATCGACCCGATCGACCTGCGCTACAGCAACCGTATCAAGATCCCGAAACCGTCCACGGCGGCCGTCATGTTCTGCATCATGGACGTGTCCGGATCGATGGATGAAAGCCGCAAGGACACCGCCAAGCGCTTCTTCATCCTGCTGTACCTGTTCCTCAAGCGGGTCTACGAACGGATCGACGTCGTCTTCATCCGCCACCATACGGCGGCGGCCGAGGTCGACGAGAACGAGTTCTTCCACTCGCGCGAATCGGGCGGCACGGTCGTGTCGTCGGCGCTGCACCTGCTGAACAAGGTCATCACCGAACGCTACAGCAACGGCGACTGGAACAGCTACGTGGCCCAGGCCTCGGACGGCGACAACTGGGACAACGACTCCGTGTTGTGCAAGCAGATCCTGACCAATGCGATCATGCCCAGGGTCCAGTACTACACGTATGTCGAGATCACTGACGGCCCGCCCCAGAACCTGTGGGAGCAGTATGCCGAGGTCGCGGCCGATCACCAGAACTTCGCCATGCAGAAGATCGTGACGCCGGCGGACATCTATCCGGTGTTCCGCGAATTGTTCAAGAAGCAGCCCAAGTAGCGAGGCCCGCTATGCCAAGAGATCCCAACAACCCGCGCGCCCTGCCCGAGCAGTCGGAATGGACGTTCGACCTGATCGAGCAGGCGCACGAGGAAATCCGCCGGGTGGCCCGGAAGTTCGGCCTGGACACCTACCCCAACCAGCTCGAAATCATCACCGCCGAGCAGATGATGGACGCGTACACGTCCGTCGGCATGCCCGTCTCGTACAACCACTGGTCGTTCGGCAAGCATTTCCTGACGACGGAAAAGAGTTATAAACGGGGCCAGATGGGCCTCGCGTACGAAATCGTCATCAACTCGAATCCCTGCATCGCTTATCTGATGGAGGAAAACAGCCTGACGATGCAGGCACTCGTGATCGCGCACGCGGCCTACGGCCATAATTCTTTCTTTAAAGGCAATTACCTGTTCCGGACCTGGACCGATGCCGACGCCATCGTCGACTACATGGTCTTTGCGAAGAACTATATTGCCGAGTGCGAACAGCGGCATGGCATCGACGCCGTCGAGGAATTGCTCGATTCGTGCCACGCGATCCAGAACTATGGCGTGGACCGGTACAAGCGGCCGGCCAAGCTGTCGGTCGCCCAGGAAGCGGCGCGCCAGAAGGAGCGCGAGGAATACATGCAGTCGCAGGTCAACGAGCTGTGGCGTACGTTGCCGCGGCGCGAGGAACAGGTGAAGGACCAGGCGCCCTCGCGCTTCCCGCCGGAGCCCGAGGAAAACCTCCTCTACTTCATCGAGAAGTACGCGCCGCTGCTCGAACCCTGGCAGCGCGAACTCGTACGGATCACGCGCAAGATCTCGCAGTATTTCTATCCGCAGCGCCAGACCCAGGTCATGAACGAAGGCTGGGCGACCTTCTGGCACTACACGATCCTGCAGGAACTCTATAAAGAAGGAATCGTCGGCGACGGGTTCATGCTGGAGTTCCTGCAGAGCCATACGAATGTCGTCTACCAGCCGCCGGCCACGAGCCCCTATTACAATGGCATCAATCCGTATGCCCTCGGGTTTGCGATGATGACGGACATCAAGCGCATCTGCGAAGAGCCGACGGACGAGGACAAGGCCTGGTTCCCGGACATCGCAGGCAGCGACTGGCTCAAGACGCTCGACTTTGCGATGCGCAACTTCAAGGACGAGAGCTTCATTGCCCAGTATCTGTCGCCCAAGCTGATCCGGGAATTCCACTTCTTCGCCGTGCTGGACGACGACCGCAGCGACAAGCTGACGATTTCGGCCATCCACGACGAGGCAGGATACCGTTACGTGCGCCAGCAGCTGGCCGATCAGTACAATATCGGCAACCGCGAACCGAACATCCAGGTCTGGCAAGTCAACACCCGCGACGACCGCGCGCTGACGCTGCGCCATACCCAGTTCCAGCGGCGTCCTCTGAACCAGCAGGCGCATGAGGTCCTGAAGCATGTCGCACGGCTGTGGGGCTTCGATGTGCGCCTCGAGACCGTTGACCCATCCGGGCGTGTCGTCAGCAGTCTTGAGTGCCGTCGCGAGAAGCGCGCACGTTACTGACCTTCCTGCCCGCGCTACTCGGCGCGGGCATTTTTTTCTTCCATCCTGTTGACACCATCTTCCCCTTGTGATGTAGTTCAACTAACATCTGACGTGGTGAGTGAGCCATATCAAGTGCCTGTATCGACATAAGGACTTGTTATGGCCGACCCCTCTTATCCGGGGTCAAAACCGCTTCAACAGTACGCCCTCCCACTTGGAACTTCGATATAGTTGGCAGAAACGCCATGAACCTTTCTTATGAAATTTGCTGAGCTGCAAAATAGGCATGGAAAATTCGGCATTTCGGCGTTGGCTGCCTCATCTTCCACACGTTATGAAAGGGACCCCTACAGCATTGCAAAACAACTAACTTCCACCTCCATCGGCCTACCCGCGCCCCTTCTTTCTTGATCACTTTCTTTGCCTGTTTTTACAGACAAATAGGCTCTCTTTGAGGGTGTAAAAATGTATGTGCAAAAAAGAATTCGTAGGTATAATTCGCCGATGTCCCGGATGCGGCTCTTAGCATTTTGTCGTGTTTTGTGGGTTTAGTAGCAACAAAAAAAGGTTGGTATTGGAGAAAGCAGGATGAATTTTTCGCATGAGAAGAACCCCGGGAAGAATTTGACTGGTATCGCCGTTGTCATCGTCTTGCACCTGATCGTTGCTTACGGGATCGTGACTGGTCTCGGTAAAAAGATGATCAGCAAGGTGACCGAGGCAGTGGAGACCAAGATCATTGAAGACGTAAAACCGCCGCCACCTCCGGAGACGCCGCCCCCGCCGCCGCCGCCGGAAATGAAGGCACCGCCTCCGCCGTTCATCCCGCCGGTGGAAGTGCAAGTTCAGACCCCGCCGCCGCAGCAGAATGTGATCGCTAACACGACGCAGGCGAAACCGGCGACGACCGAACTTCAGAAGGCATTGCCGCAACCGTCGGCCCCGCCCGCTCCTGCCGCCAAGCCGGCAGGCCCGGCCCGGACCCCGGCAGTCGCAGACTTCAATACGTGCTCGAAGCCGGAATATCCGAAATCGTCGCTGCGTAACGAAGAAACGGGTGTGTCGACTATCTCGTTCCTGATCGGCACGGACGGTAGTGTGAAAGGATCCCAGGTCACGAAGTCGAGCGGCTTCCGCGACCTGGATAAGGCTGCTCAGGTGGCACTGGGCAAGTGCCGGTTCAAGCCGGCAACTGAGAACGGCCAGGCCATCGAGTCCTGGCAGCCGGTTCAGTACGTCTGGACGCTGGAATAACCAGAGACAGCGTATCGTCTCAAAAGCATGATTTTCGTTGTTATTAGTTCAGCGAACTGTTCATTTTAAATTTTTGGAGGAAGCATGTTTAAGAATACCCGTTTGTCCGCTACCGTAGCGGCTCTCCTGTTCTCGGTCACTGCGGCATCGGCACTGGTGTCCGCTCCGGCCTTCGCCGACGCTCCGGCCTCGGCAGCAGCGAGCGCCCCGGCAGCGGCACCGGCGGCTGACGCAGCAGCACCGGCAGCCGACGCTGCCGCTTCGGCACCGGCAGCAGCCCCGGCAGCTGGCGGCGAAGCCAAGAAAGAAGAAGTCGAGAATCCGTTCGGCCCGATGGCCGTGTGGAACGGCGGCGTTGTGTCGCGCGGCACGCTGATCATCCTGGCTATCATGTCGATGGGCTCGTGGTACATCCTGATCACCAAGCTCATCGACCAGATGAAGATCTTCAAGCAGTCGAAGGAAACCAACCAGAAGTTCTGGAAAGCACCGTCGATCGCCGCTGGCGCAGCTCAACTGTCGGAAGGCTCGCCGTTCCGCTTCATCGCTGAAACCGGCACCAAGGCAACCCAGCACCACGACGGCGCCCTGCTCGAGCAGATCGACCTGTCGACCTGGGTGACCATGCAGATCCAGCGCGCCGTGGACAAGGTCCAGTCGCGCCTGCAGGATGGCCTGTCGTTCCTGGCAACCGTCGGTTCGACCTCGCCGTTCATCGGTCTGTTCGGTACCGTCTGGGGTATCTACAACGCACTGACCAACATCGGTATGACCGGTAACGCGTCGATCGACAAGGTCGCAGGTCCGGTGGGTGAAGCACTGATCATGACCGCATTCGGTCTGTTCGTCGCAGTTCCGGCCGTTCTGGGTTACAACTGGCTGGTCCGTCGCAACAAGTCGGCAATGGAAGACGTCCGTTCGTTCAGCGCAGACGTGCACTCGGTCCTGATCTCGGGCGCAATGCACACCTCGGAAGCTGCACGTGCACAAGGCGCCGGCACCGCTAAAAAGGTTGGCTAAACCATGGGCATGAGTGTTGGCTCCGATAGCGGAGATGAAGATGCAGTGATGTCAGAGATCAACACCACGCCCCTCGTGGACGTGATGCTGGTTCTCCTGATCATCTTCCTGATCACCAGCCCGGTTGTCCTCCACCTGCAGAAGATTAACCTGCCGATCGAGACCAACCAGGTCGTGAAGACCACGCCGGAAGACGTGAACATCGTCGTCAACAAAGATGGCGAGATGTACTGGAACCAGAAGCACCTGAACAACACCGACGAGCTGTTCGATTTCCTGGCCAAGGAATCGGTGAAAGTTCCGCAGCCGGAAGTGAAGATTCGTGGCGACCAGCAAACGCGCTACGAAGCCATCGGTCGGGTGCTCTACACGGCCCAGCGTGCCGGGATTCAGAAGGTCGGTTTCATCACCGAACCGCCTGATAAGGGCTGATCCTCCAGGATGCAACCCGCCAGCGTGACAGCGGCCCACCGCTGTCACGCTGGTTTCCCAAGATTTGAAAGGAAACACCATGGGTATGAACGTTGGTTCGTCCGGTGCTAAATCAGCAGATCCGGAACCGATGATGGAAATGAACATGACGCCGCTGATCGACGTCATGCTGGTGCTGATCATCATGATGATCATCACCATTCCAAAGCAAAACCATTCGGTTAACTTGAACATGCCGGTTGGCAATCCGCCGCCGCCAACCAAGGAACCGGTAGTGATCACGATCGACGTGGACTTCGACGGTACTATCCTCTGGGATAACCAGCCGATTCCGGATCGTGCCACCCTCGAAGCGAAGCTGGCGAACGTGGCAGCCCAAGCTGATCAGCCGGAAGTGCACCTGCGTCCGAACAAGCTGGTCGAGTACAAGGTTGTCGCTGGCGTGATGGCATCGGCCCAGCGTCTTGGCGTCACCAAGATCGGTATGGTCGGTAACGAACAGTTCCAGTAATCGCTTTGGCTATAATGAACACGGCAGGGTTTCCCTGCCGTGTCTATTTTGAATGAGAGAATTTCGATAATGGTTAAATTCCGCCTCGCACACCTCGGCCTCGCACTGGCCGCACTTGGATTCACCGCTGCCGCTCCGGTGGTCGGCCTGGCCCCGGTCTACGCCGCGGAGACCCTCCGTCCCGAAATCGGCAAGCCGCTGCAGGAAGCCCAGCAACTGATGAAGTCGGGCAAGAACAAGGACGCCCTGGCCAAGCTGCGCGACCTCGACAAGGTCGGCGGCAAGTCGGCCAACGAGACGTACCTGATCGAACGCACCCGCGCCGGTGCCGCCTCCGCCGCCGGTGATTACGACACGGCCGCCAAGGCCTTCGAATACCTGATCGGTTCCGGCAAGCTGAACGCGACCGAAAAAGCCCAGTTCTCGGAAGGCCTGATCGGCATCTACATGCGCGCGGGCGACCTGGGCAAGGCCAATGACGCCATCCAGCGCCAGCTGAAGGAACGCGACGATCCGAAGCTGCGCGCCTACCTGATGCAAAACTATTACAAGCAGGGCAATATCCAGGCACTGGAGAATGAACTGCGCGCGGCCGAGAAGAGCGGCCGCCTGAGCGAAGACCAGCTGGGCATGCTGGCCAACATCCAGCTCAAGAAGAACGACAAGGCGGGCTACGTCAACACCATCGAGAAGCTGGCCGCCAACTACCCGAAGGCCCAGTACTGGACCGACCTGCTGAACCGCGTGCAAGGCAAGCCGGGCTTCTCGGGCCGCCTGCAAGTGGACCTGTACCGCCTGAAGCTGGCCAACGGCCTGCTGAAGAAGCCGAGCGAGTTCATGGAAATGGCCCAGCTCGTGCTGCAGGCCGGCGCACCGGCTGAAGCCTTGAAGGTCATCGACAAAGGCTACAAGGCAGGCGCACTGGGCACCGGCCCGGACGCCGCGCGTCACCAGCGCCTGAAGGACCTGGCCGAGAAGACCCTGGCCGACCAGAACAAGAACCTGGCCGCCACCGAAGCGCAGCTGGTCAAGGACAACGACAACGACGGCCTGGCATCGCTGGGTTACGCGCTGGTCCAGTCGGGCCAGGTCGACAAGGGCCTGAAGATGCTGGAAGCTGCCGCCAAGGCCAAGGACCTGAAGCATCCGGAAGACGTCAAGCTGCACCTGGGCGAAGCCTATGCCGTCGCCGGCAAGAAGTCGCAGGCGATCAGCACGCTCAAGACCGTCGGCGGTACCGATGGCACGGCGGAAGTGGCCCGTTACTTCATCATGGCGATCAACAAGCCGATCTCCGGCTGATCTCCCCTGCCCCGGCAGGACAAAAGCGCAGTCTGCGTCATGCAGGCTGCGCTTTTTTATTGGGGGGCAACGCTACCTCATCCATTGCAACAAAGGCATTGCGCTGTGCAACATGCCCTTTGCCGTATAATCTGGTATTTCGCCTAGAAGCACGAACCATCCAATGAAGGTATTTCGCGGACTTCCCAACGACAGGGCACGCGCGCCCTGCGCGCTCACGATCGGCAACTTCGACGGTGTCCACCGCGGGCACCAGGCGCTGTTGGCCCACGTGACCGCGAGCGCTCGCAAGCTCGGGCTGGAAGCCGCCGTGATGACCTTCGAGCCCCATCCGCGCGAATATTTTGCGCAGCGCAGCGGCGATTTGTCGAAGGCGCCCGCGCGCATCGCCAACCTGCGCGACAAGCTCGAATCGCTGGAACATGCGGGCGTCGACCGCGTCATCGTCGAACACTTCAACGAACATTTCGCGTCGATGTCGCCGGATGAATTCACGCAGCGCGTGCTGGTCGACGGCCTGCACGTGAAATGGCTGATGGTCGGCGACGACTTTTGCTACGGTGCCCGCCGCGCCGGCAACGTCGCCCTGCTGGCCGAAGCCGGCAAGCGCTACGGCTTCGAAGTGCACAGCCTGCCGGCCGTGCTGCACGACGCCACCCGCATCTCGTCCTCGGCCGTGCGCGCGGCGCTCGCGGCCGGCGATTTCGACGCCACGCGCGCCCTGCTGGGTCACCCGTACTCGATGTCCGGCCACGTGATCCACGGCCAGAAACTGGGCCGCACGCTGGGCTTCCCCACACTGAACCTGCGCGTCGCCCACCGCCCTGCCCTGGCCGGCATCTTCGTCGTGCAGGTGCACGGCCTGGCCGACCGGCCGCTGCCGGCCGTCGCCAGCCTCGGCGTGCGCCCGACCGTCGAGGACGCGGGCCGCATGCTGCTGGAAGTCCATGTGTTCGACTGGAACCAGCCCTGCTACGGCAAGCTCGTGCGCGTGGAATTCCTCACCAAACTGCGCGACGAAGAAAAATACGTCGACCTCCCCACACTGACGGCCGCCATCGAACGCGACGCGCAGCAGGCCCGCGCCTGGTTCGCCCAGCGCGCCGGCGCCCTCACGGCCACCGACCGAATTTGACCGGGACTTTTGCAGTCCCCACGACGCCAAGGACGGAGTAACAGCGGCCGTCCCGTCATCACGAATAACAGCAGTCCACTTTAGAAATCACCATGTCCGATACCAAGCAAGGCCAGAAAGGCCAACAAGGCAACAAGAAGCAGGAGAGCAAATACCCGGTCAACATGACCGACACCCCCTTCCCGATGCGCGGCGACCTCGCCAAGCGCGAGCCGGGCTGGGTCAAGCAATGGCAGGACAAGAAAATCTACGAACGCGTCCGCAAGGCGGCCGCCGGCCGTCCGAAGTTCGTGCTGCACGACGGCCCGCCGTACGCGAACGGCGACATCCACCTGGGCCACTCGGTCAACAAGATCCTGAAGGACATGGTCGTCAAATCGCGCACCATCGCCGGCTTCGACGCGCCGTATGTGCCGGGCTGGGACTGCCACGGCATGCCGATCGAGATCCAGATCGAAAAACAGTTCGGCAAGAACCTGCCGACGGCCGAGGTGCTACAAAAGGCGCGCGCCTATGCGCTCGAGCAGGTCGACCGCCAGCGCGCCGGTTTCATCCGCCTGGGTGTGCTGGGCGAGTGGGACAATCCGTACCTGACGATGAACTTCAGTAACGAGGCCGACGAACTGCGCGCCCTCGGCACGATGCTCGACAAGGGTTACGTCTACCGCGGCCTGAAGCCCGTGAACTGGTGCTTCGACTGCGGCTCGGCGCTGGCCGAGGCGGAAGTGGAATACCAGGACAAGCGCGACCCCGCGATCGACGTCGGCTTCCCGTTCGCGGAACCGGAAAAGGTCGCGCAGGCGTTCGGCCTGGACGCGCTGCCCCCGGGCGACGGCTTCATCGTGATCTGGACCACGACCCCGTGGACGATCCCGTCGAACCAGGCGCTGAACGTGCATCCGGAAGTGACGTACGCTTTGGTGAAAGCCGACCGCAACGGCCAACCGATCCTGCTGATCGTGGCGAAAGACCTGGCGGAAAGCGTCTTGCAGCGCTACAAGCTGGAAGGCGAAGTCGTCGCCACGACCACCGGCGAGAAGCTGGGCGGACTCCGCTTCAGGCACCCGCTGCACGCGGCCGATCCGTTCTACGACCGCACGTCGCCCGTCTACCTGGCCGAGTACGTGACGACCGACAGCGGCACCGGTGTCGTCCACTCGGCGCCGGCCTATGGCCTGGAAGACTTCCAGTCGTGCAAGGCGCACGGCATGAAGGACGACGAGATCCTGAAGCCCGTGATGGGCGACGGCCGCTTCGCCAGCACGCTGCCGCTGTTCGGCGGCATGACGATCTGGGAAGCCTCCAAGCCGATCTGCAATGCCTTGAGCGAAGCCGGCGCCCTGTTCGAACTGAAGATGTTCGACCACAGCTACATGCACTGCTGGCGCCACAAGACGCCGATCGTCTACCGCGCGACGAGCCAGTGGTTCGCCGGCATGGACGTCAAGCCGAAGGACGGCGGCCCCACGCTGCGCGAATCCGCGCTGGCCGGCATCGCCGAGACGCAGTTCTTCCCCGACTGGGGCCAGGCGCGCCTGCAGGGCATGATCGCCAACCGTCCCGACTGGACCCTGTCGCGCCAGCGCCAGTGGGGCGTCCCGATGGCCTTCTTCCTGCACAAGGAAACGGGCGACCTGCATCCGCGCACGCCGGAACTGCTGGAGCAGGTGGCCAAGCTGATCGAACAGGGCGGCATCGACGCCTGGCACAAGCTCGACCCGCGCGACCTGCTGGGCGACGAGGCTGCGATGTACGAAAAGAACCGCGACACGCTGGACGTGTGGTTCGACTCGGGCACGACGCACCAGACCGTGCTGCGCGGATCGCACGCGGCGCAGTCGCACTTCCCGGCCGACCTGTACCTGGAAGGTTCGGACCAGCACCGCGGCTGGTTCCACTCGTCGCTGCTGACGTCGTCGATGCTGAATGGCCGTCCGCCGTACAAGGCGCTGCTGACGCACGGCTTCACCGTCGACGAACATGGCCGCAAGATGTCGAAGTCGCTCGGCAACGTGCTGTCGCCGCAAAAAATCAGCGACACGCTGGGCGCCGACATCCTGCGCCTGTGGGTCGCGTCGACCGACTACACGGGCGAACTGGCGCTGTCCGAAGAGATCCTCAAGCGCGTCACCGAAGCCTACCGCCGCATCCGCAACACGCTGCGCTTCCTGCTCGCGAACACGTCGGACTTCGACCCCGTCAAGAACGCGGTGCCGGTGGCCGAGCTGCTCGAGATCGACCGCTACGCGCTGGCCGAGACGGCGCGCCTGCAGGCGGACGTGGCGGCGCACTTCGAGCGCTACGAATTCCACCCGGTCGTCGCGCGCCTGCAGAACTTCTGCTCGGAAGACCTGGGCGGCTTCTACCTCGACATCCTGAAGGACCGCCTGTACACCACCGGCGTGGACTCCTTCGCGCGCCGCTCGGCGCAGACCGCGCTGTGGCACATCGCGCACGCGCTGCTGCGCATCATGGCGCCGATCCTGTCGTTCACCGCGGAGGAAGCATGGGCCGTGTTCGCGGGCGAGCAGGCCTACAAGGACAGCGACGAGACCATCTTCACGCAAACCTTGTGGACCTTCCCGGCGATCGCGGACAGCGCCGCGCTGCTGGACAAGTACACGCTGCTGCGCGCCGTGCGTGCCGACGTCACCAAGCAGCTGGAAGAAGTGCGCGCATCCGGCGCGATCGGCTCGTCGCTGCAGGCGGAACTGGCGCTCAAGGCCGCCGGCGACAAGTACGCGACGCTCGCGAGCCTGGGCGACGACCTGAAGTTCGTGTTCATCACGTCGCAGGCAACCGTCGAACAGGTGGCGGATGCGGCGGCGGAAGCCGTCACCGTCACGCCGTCCGAGGCCGCCAAGTGCGAACGCTGCTGGCACTACCGCCGCGACGTGGGCCATGACCACGCGCATCCGGGCCTGTGCGGCCGCTGCACGAGCAACCTGTTCGGCAGCGGGGAACAGCGCCGCTTCGCCTGACGTACCTGCGCCCCGGGCCGCGTGCCCGGGGTTTTACCTTTACGACCATCGACATGGCCAGCAAAAAAAAACCAACATTCTCCGCCGTCTCGTCGCGTTCCGGCGGCAGCCTCACCCCGTGGCTCGGCATCGCCTTCATCGTCATCCTGCTCGACCAGATCAGCAAGATCACCATCACGCGCACCTTCGTGCACGGCGAAGAGAAACACATCACCAGCTTCTTCAACCTGGTCCTCGCCTATAACAAGGGCGCCGCGTTCAGCTTCCTGTCCGACCAGGGCGGCTGGCAGCGCTACCTGTTCGCCGGCATCGCCATCGCGGCCGTCGGCTTCATCATCTACCTGCTGCGCAAGCACGCGGGCCAGCGCATGTTCTGCTGGGCCCTCGCGCTGATCATGGGCGGCGCCCTCGGCAACCTCGTCGACCGCATCGCCTACGGCCACGTGATCGACTTCCTCGACTTCTACTGGCGCGGCGTCGGCCACTTCCCGGCCTTTAACATCGCGGATACCGCCATCACGATCGGCGCGTTTTTGTTCATCATCGATGAGCTGCGCCGCGTGAACAAGCATTGAGCACGGAGGAACCATGAGCATGGACCTGAAGGGCAAGAAGATCGTCCTCGGCCTGTCCGGCGGCGTGGCCTGCTACAAGGCCGCGGAACTGTGCCGCGCCCTCACCAAGCAGGGCGCGCACGTGCAGGTCGTGATGACCGAAGCGGCCACCCATTTCATCGGCACCGTGACGATGCAGGCGCTGTCCGGCCGCGGCGTTTTCACGGACCAGTGGGATGGCCGCATCCCCAACAACATGGCGCACATCGACCTCACGCGCGATGCCGACGCCATCCTCGTCGCGCCCTGCTCGGCCGACTTCCTGTTCAAGCTCGCGCACGGCGCCACCGACGACCTGCTCTCGACCCTGTGCCTCGCGCGCCCGCACCACGTGCCGCTGCTCGTGGCACCGGCAATGAACGTCGAGATGTGGGAAAAGGCGCCCACGCAGCGCAACGTCGCGCAACTGCGCGAAGACGGCGTGTGCATCCTCGGACCGGCCGCGGGCTCGCAGGCCTGCGGCGAGACGGGCATGGGCCGCATGCTCGAACCGGACGAACTGCTCGAGGAACTCGTCGCGTCGTTCCAGCCTAAGCTCCTGGCCGGCAAGCGCGTGCTGATCACGGCGGGGCCGACCTACGAAGCCATCGATCCCGTGCGCGGCATCACGAACCTGTCGTCCGGGAAGATGGGCTATGCGATCGCGCGCGCCGCGCGCGAGGCCGGCGCCGACGTCACGCTCGTCTCCGGCCCCACGTCGCTGCCCACGCCGCATGGCGTGCGCCGCATCGACGTGCAGAGCGCGCGCCAGATGCTGGACGCCGTCATGCAGGCCGTCTCGGGCCAGCACATCTTCGTGGGCGTGGCGGCCGTCGCCGACTGGCGCGTGGACAATGCCAGCGACCAGAAGATCAAGAAGGACGGCAGCGGCGACGCGCCGCAACTGCAGTTCGCGCAGAACCCGGATATCCTCGCGACCGTCGCCGCGACCACGTCGCTGAACGGCTGGCCGTATTGCGTCGGCTTCGCGGCGGAATCCGAAAACCTGATCGAATACGGCGCGGTGAAACGCGAGAAAAAAGGCATTCCTCTGCTCGTGGGCAATATTGGCCCGCAGACGTTCGGGCAGGATGAGAATGCGATCGTGCTGTTCGACGAAAGCGGCCACACGGTGCTCCCGCGCGCGACCAAGCTGGAACTGGCACGCCAGCTCGTCTCCGAGATCGCCAAGCGACTGGAACAGCGTTCTCTGCTGGCCTGATTCACCCGTATCACTTTAAGCACTCCATGAAGAACATCGACCTGAAAATCCTCGACCCGCGCATGAAGGACTTCCTGCCGGCCTACGCCACCGCCGGCAGCGCCGGACTCGACCTGCGCGCCTGCATCGAGGCGCCCATGACCATCGCCCCCGGCGAGACCGTGCTGGTGCCGACCGGCCTCGCCATCCACATCGGCGATCCGGGCTATGCGGCGATGATCCTGCCGCGTAGCGGGCTCGGCCATAAGAACGGCATTGTTCTGGGTAATCTGGTAGGCTTGATCGACTCCGATTACCAGGGCCAGCTGATGGTCTCGACCTGGAATCGCGGCCAGGCCACGTTCACGCTCCAGCCGATGGACCGCCTGGCGCAGCTGATCGTGGTGCCTGTCATGCAGGTGGGCTTCAACGTCGTGGAGGATTTCGCAACGAGCGACCGGGGCGCCGGAGGATTCGGCTCCACCGGCAAACAATAAACTATGAGGAGCACATGACCGGACATCTTCGTCAGCGCCCCGCGGGCATCAAGACTGCCGCGCTGGGCATCGCCGCAGCCCTGCTGCTGTCGGCCTGCGCCACGCAGGCACCGCGCCACCCGTCGGCCACGCCACGCGTCACCGAACGCCCCGTCGAAGCCCCGGCCCTGAGCCCGCAGATGGCCGCCGCAGCCGACACCCTGACGAAGTTGGCGGGCCTGCAGGAGCGCCTGTACAAGGTCGCGGCGCCCCTGCTGATCCAGAATGCCGAATTGTGCAAGGGCCAGGCCCGCAACCTGCTCGGCTTCACGGCGAAGAACCGCTGGTCCTATCCGGGCGAGTACAACGAAGCGGCGCACGTCGCGTTCGGCATGGGCGAGCACCTGCAGGTGACCGACGTGCTGGCCGGCAGCGGCGCCGCACGCGCGGGCTTGCAGGAGGGCGACGTGCTCCTCGCCGCCGCCGGCAAGCCATTGCCGGCCGGCGAGCATGCACTGTCCCAGGCAGGCGCCATGTTCGGCAAGATCCTCGCGGCGCAGGCGAGCCTGCCGATGACGATCGAGCGGCGCCAGAGCGAGCGCCAGCTGACGATCCCCGTCACGCGGGCCTGCGCCTTCGCGATCGAACTGGGCAACGCGGACAACGTCAACGCGTATGCCGACGGCAGCCGCGTCCTCGTCACGCGCGGCATGATCAACTTCACGCACGACGACGACGAGCTGGCGTTCGTGCTGGCCAAGACGATGGCCCACAACATGCTGGGCCACCCGTCCTCGCAACGCAACAGCGCGACGATCGGCAGCATCATCGACAACCTGAAGAGCATCACGCCCGACACGTCGATGCTGATCGGCAGCGGCGGCATCAAGGCGATGCCTGCCGACGCGGACGCCGCCGCCGACCGCCTCGGCATCTACCTCGCCGCGCGCGCCGGCTACGACGTCAAGGACGCGCCCGCGTTCTGGAACCGCCTCGCGGAGAACTACCCGCCCAGCGTGTTGAACGGCTACACCGCGAATCATCCGGCGCTGCCGCAACGGATGGCGGCCGTGGAGAAAGCGATCGCGGAAATCAAGGCGAAACGGTCCGCGAAGAAGCCGCTGGTGCCTTGAGCATCGACGCATCCGCGTGATGGACGGGGGCCGCGCTTGCGGCCCTTTTTCATGCCCCTTCGGCAGGGTTCCCTACCTTTTTGTATCATTACCAATTCCCCACCGCCGTCGCGTAATTCAAGCGCAAGAAACGGGAAGGCCGGGGAATCCCCTGCGTCTATCCTCCCGGGAACCATGAACACTGCCAACCTGCTGCGCCTCATCGTGCTTGCCTCCATCTGGGGCGGCTCCTTCCTCTTCATGCGCATCAGCGCCCCGACGCTCGGCCCCGCGGTGCTCATCGAATTCCGCGTGCTGTTCGCCGCGCTGTTCCTGGCCATCGTCGGCGTCGTCCTCAAGAAGCGTCTCGACCTGCGCGCGCACTGGAAGCATTACTTCATCCTCGGCTTCTTCAACTCCGCCTTCCCGTTCCTGCTGTTCGCCTTCGCGGCGCGCACGTTGCCGGCGTCCGTGCTGGCCGTGCTGAACGCGACGGCGCCGATGTGGGGCGCGCTCCTCGGCGCCGTGTGGGGCCGCCAGCCGATCCGCGCGCGCACCGCGCTGGGTCTCGTGCTGGGCACCGTGGGCGTCGCGCTGCTCGTGGGCTTCGACCACGCGACGAGCCGCCCCGGCGCCGGCCTCGCCGTCGCCGCCGCGCTCGTGGCCGCGTTGAGCTACAGCGTCGCGAGCCTGTATGCGCGCACCGCGAAAAGCGTGGAGCCGTTCACCAACGCGCACGGCACGATGTGGACGTCCGCGCTGATGGTGCTGCCCGCCCTGCCCCTGTTCCCGCCCGCGGGGGCTCCGACCGTCGGCATCGTCGGCGCCGTGATCGCACTGGGGGTGCTGTGCAGCGGCATCGCCTACATCCTGTACTTCAAACTGATCGAGGAAGTGGGCACGACGTCCGCCCTGACGGTCACGTTCCTGAGCCCTGTCTTCGGCATCCTGTGGGGCGCGCTGTTCCTCGGCGAGGCGATCGGCTGGTACACGATCGTGGGCTCGGCCATCACGCTGGTCGGCACCGCGTTCGTCACCGGGTTCGTCCCCCGCTTCGGCCGCGCCGCGCCCGTGCCGGCATCGACCAAATGAGCCGCCGCACGATCGCGCTGCCGGCCGGCTATCGGCACGCGGACGCTTATACGTTCCACGGCCGCGATGCCGATGCGCTGGCCGAAATCGTCGACGCAAACGCAGGACGCATCCGCAAAGGCGTGCTGCTGGGCGGCGTGCCGACGCTGCTCGATATCACGCTGCACGGGGACCGCGCCGAGTGCGTCGTCGACAGCGACGGGACGGCCGCAGAGGCAGCGATCGAGGATGCCCTCGTGAACATGCTGGGCCTGCGCATCGATCCCGCGCCGTTCGCGGAGGCCGTGCGGGACGACCCGCTGCTCGGCCCCGTCGTCGCGCGCCAGCCTGGCCTGCGCGTGATCCAGTCCGCTACCGTGTTCGAGGCGCTGACGTGGGCCATCATCGGCCAGCAGATCAACCTGCCGTTCGCCATTTCCCTGCGCCGCACGTTCATCGGCCTCGCGGGCCGCCCGCATTCGAGCGGCCTGTGGTGTTATCCGGAAGCGGCCGACGTGGCCCGCCTCGATCTCGAGCAACTGACCAGTCGAAAATTTTCCGGCGCAAAGGCAGAGACCTTGCTGCGCTTCGCCCGTCTCGTGGCCGACGGCACGCTGCCGCTGGACCGCACCGATGACCCGGCCTGCGTGAGCGAGCGCCTGCTCGCGGTCAAGGGCATCGGCCCGTGGACCGTCAACTATGCGCTGCTGCGCGGCTGGGGCTACGCGGATTGCTCGCTGCATGGCGACGTGGCCGTGCGCAACGCCATCGGCCGGCTGACGGGCGGCGAGCGGCCCGGCATGCGCGAGGCCGAAGCGTTTCTCGAAACCTATCGCCCGCACCGCACGATGGCCGCCGCCTACCTCTGGGCCAGCCTGAACCAGCCCGCCGGCTGACGCCGCTTTGTGCCGCCACAAGGCGCGGCCGCCCCGCTTGTCCAGACTGCTCGTAGCCCGACACAAGCGGAGATCATCATGAAAGCGAAGACATGCATGGCGGCGGTGCTGCTGGTCCACGCTGCCCTGGCCCACGCCGACAGCACGGATCCCGACGACCGCGGCGCCTACCTGTCGCTCGCGTTCGGCAATGGCCGCATCTACGGCGGCAACGCGACCGGTTACCAGTGGATGCGCGGACGCACGTTCGAAGTCCGCGCCGGACGCGAGCAGGGTGCCATGCGCATCGACTTCGTCCATTACAACGAGGGCCATCCGGACAACAACCACCGCGACGGCTTCGCGCTGCAATGGCTGGCCGCGCACCGCTTTTCGCACGCGTGGACGGGCGAGCTGGGCGCCGGTCCTTACCTGAGCATGAACACGACCGCGATCAACGGCCGCCAGATCGACGACGCCCGCCTCGGCGTGCTCCTCAGTGCCGGCCTGCGCCTGACCGTGCCCGGGCCGCCCGGGACCCACCTGCGCCTGGGCTACAACCACACGGCCATGCGCCACGTGCACCGCTCGGATGCGCTCGTGCTGGGCATCGGACGCCAGTTCGGCCCGGCCGAGCCGGCGCCGGAGGTCGTGCCGGATGGGCGTCTCTGGTTCGGCAGTACGCTCAGCTGGGCGCTCACGAACGTGCCCGGCTCGCACGAAGCGCGTGCCGCCGTGCTCGAGGCCAGGCAATATGCGGACCGCTGGGGTATCGGCTACAAATTCCTGTTCGAAGGCGACGACGGGGCGCACGTGGACCGGCGCGGCGTCGCGGCGCAGCTGTGGTATGTGCAGCCGGTGACGCCACGGTTGTCGATGAGCGCCGGCCTCGGGCCCTATTTCGCCGCGAACCGGCGCGACGACGACCGCACGGCCACCAATCTCCTGGTCAGCTTCCAGGCGGAGCGCGCGCTCTCGCCGCGTATACGTGCAGTCATCAACTTCAACCGCATCAAGACCTTCCGCAAGACCAACGACCGCGACCTGTTCCAGGTCGGCCTGCTGCGCCGGTTCTAGGTGCTAGTGAAAGTCCTGCCAGCGCGGCAGCCCGTCGAACTGCTGCGCGCCCTCGCCCGCGAACCGGATCAGTTCGGGCAAGGGCACCATGGCCAGGTTGTCGCGCCCGTAGTGCCCGCCCAGCGCACTGGGTATTTTCAGACAATACTTGCGGCCGGCCGTCAGCGGGCCCAGGGCCGTCTCGGCCAGGCGCACCTGCTCGGGCATGTACCAGCCGTCGAGGAATTCCTGGTTGTACGACAAGGCGTCGAGGGCGGCGCGGTCTTCGGCCACCGGTTCGCACCGCAGGTCTTGCGGCGACAGGCGCCAGTACATGCCGTCCTCGTCGCGGACGATCAGATTGCCGAAGGCGTTCTCGCCCAGCACCTCGACGGCGTTCAGGCCGGTCCAGCCCCACGCGTCGTTGATGTCTTCCACAGTAATCATCGTTCACTCCGCATGCAATGCAGTCGAAGGCTTCGACCGGGCTGGGCGGCGGCTGTTGCGGGGTTCGTTGGTATGCTTGAGGCGGGTCGAACGGACAGTGCAAAACGAAAAAGCCGCTGATCCGGAACAGGATCAGCGGCTTTGGAATCTGGTTGCGGGGACAGGATTTGAACCTGTGACCTTCGGGTTATGAGCCCGACGAGCTGCCAGACTGCTCCACCCCGCGTCTGATGATTCGTATTATACGCACCTTCCGCACTTTAGGCAATCGCAGTTCTCCGACTCCCCCGGATCGCAGCATAAGCTGCCTCCGCCGGCACGCGAACCGCCGGCGGATTGCGGCCCAGCCGCCCTCAATACAGTGGTAAAGTAAGGGCAACTTAATTTATCCGCTTCCTATGAAATTCTGCTCCGAGTGCGCCCACCCGGTCACGGTGGCCATCCCCGAAGGCGACAACCGTCCACGGTTCGTGTGCACCCATTGCGGCACGATCCACTACCAGAACCCGAAGATGGTGATCGGCTCGATCCCCGTGTGGGAACAGGACGGCGAACTCAAGGTCCTGCTGTGCAAGCGCGCCATCGAGCCGCGCTACGGCTACTGGACGCTGCCGGCCGGTTTCATGGAGAACGGCGAGACCACGAGCGCGGCCGCCGCGCGCGAAACGGAAGAGGAAGCGGGCGCCAACATCGAGCTGGGCAATCTGTTCACCCTGCTGAACGTCGTGCACGTGCACCAGGTCCATCTGTTCTACCTCGCGCGCCTCGTCGACCTGGACTTTGCGCCGGGCATCGAAAGCCTGGACGTGCAATTGTTCAGCGAAGCCGAGATCCCGTGGGGCGACCTGGCCTTCCCCACGATCCGCACGACGCTCGAACTGTTCTTCGCCGACCGCGCGCAGATGCGCGAGGCCGGCGGCACCTATGGATTCCACACCCGCGACATCGCGGGTCCGATGCGGGCGCCCGTCCAACCCGACTGACACGACGTACGACGATGATTCCCTGGCTCGAGGCCCATACGCCGTTTCCCGACGTGTCCGAAGCGTTGACGACCGACGCACCGGGCCTGCTCGCGGCCGGGGCGGACCTCTCGCCGCAACGCCTGCTGCAGGCGTACCGGAACGGCATCTTCCCGTGGTTTTCCGAGGGCCAGCCGATCCTCTGGTGGAGCACCGATCCGCGCATGGTGCTGTACACCGACCGCTTCAAGGTCAGCGACAGCCTGAAAAAAACGCTGCGCAAGATCGAGCGCAGCCGCCAGGCCGGCGGACCGTGGGTCGTGCGCTTCGACGGCGCCTTCGAAGCCGTGATGCGCGCCTGCGCCGCGCCCCGCAAGGACGGGCCGGGCACGTGGATCTCGGAAGACATCATCGCCGGCTACTCGGGCCTGCACCGCATGGGGTATGCGCACTCGTCCGAGGTGTGGCTGGACGGCGAGCTGGTCGGCGGCGCCTATGGCGTCTGCATCGGCCGCATGTTCTACGGCGAATCGATGTTCGCGCGCGTGTCGGACGCGTCGAAGGTCGCGCTGGCCTACCTCGTCGCCTTCCTGCGCAGCCACGGCGTGAAAATGGTCGACTGCCAGCAGGAGACGGGCCACCTGGCTTCGCTGGGCGCCGTGCCGATCCCGCGCCGGGATTTCCTGCAGCACCTGCGCCAGGCGATCCAGGAACCGCCGATCGAACGCTGGGAAGTCGCGCCACCGTTGACCACCTAACGGTGCGCGGCGCCGTCTTTGGCTACAATGGGTTCCACACACGTCGTTCCGAGAGCTTTGCATGACGCACCTGAATGATCTGCCATTTTCCACGCTGCAGTTCTATACGACGGCACCGTATCCTTGCAGCTACCTCGACGCACGCCAGGCCCGCTCGCAGGTCGCCACGCCGTCGCACCTGATCAATGCGGACGTGTATTCGGAACTCGTGCGCAACGGTTTCCGCCGCAGCGGCATCTTCACCTACCGTCCCTATTGCGACGGCTGCCGGGCCTGCATCCCGGTGCGCGTCGCCGCCGAGCGCTTCATGCCCAACCGCAGCCAGCGGCGCGCCTGGAAGCGCCACGAGGACCTGACGGCGATGGTGGCCAACCTGTCATTCTCCGACGAGCACTATGCGCTGTACCTGCGCTACCAGACCACGCGCCACGTGGGCGGGGGCATGGACCAGGACAGCCGCGACCAGTACGCGCAATTCCTGCTGCAGAGCCGCGTCAACACGCGCCTCGTGGAATTCCGCGAACCGGACGGGACGCTCCGCATGGTGTCGATCATCGACGTGCTGTCGGACGGCCTGTCGTCCGTCTACACGTTCTTCGACCCGGACGTGCCCGGCGCGTCGTTCGGCACGTACAACGTGATGTGGCAGATCGCCCAGGCACGCGAACTGGACCTGCCCTACGTCTACCTCGGTTACTGGATCGAACAGAGCCCGAAGATGGCGTACAAGATCAACTTCAAGCCGCTGGAAGCCCGTATTGACGGTGTATGGGGTGTGCTGGACCGGTGAGCGACGGTGAAACTGCGACATTGCTCTCACACAAGGTAAAATGTCGCGAATTCTGAATTAGGCCGCCATGTCCGACAAACTCCTGTACGCCCTCGCCCGCCCGCTGCTGTTCTCCCTCGACCCCGAAACGGCCCACAACGTCACGCTCCCCGCCCTCCGCCGCGCCGCCGCGCTGGGATTGACGGGCATCGTCCGCAAGCCGAAGCCCGATCCGCGCACGGTCATGGGCATCACGTTCCCGAACCCGGTCGGCCTGGCTGCCGGCCTGGACAAGGACGGCGCCTACATCGACGGCTTGGCCGCGCTCGGCTTCGGCTCGATCGAGATCGGCACCGTGACGCCGCGCGCCCAGCCGGGCAACCCGCGCCCGCGCATGTTCCGCCTGCCGGCCGCGCGCGGCATCATCAACCGCATGGGCTTCAACAACGGCGGCGTCGACGCCTTCGTCGCCAACGTCCAGGCGTCGCGCTTCTACCAGGAACGCAAGGGCGTGCTGGGCCTGAACATCGGCAAGAACGCGGACACGCCGATCGAGCGCGCGGCCGACGATTACGTGACCTGCCTGCAAAAGGTGTATCCGTACGCCAGCTACGTCACCGTCAACATCTCGTCGCCGAATACAAAGAACCTGCGCCAGCTGCAGGGCGCCTCCGAACTGGATGCCCTGCTGTCGCGGTTGAAGGAAGAACAGTCGCGCCTGGCCGACAAGCACGGCCACTACGTGCCGCTGGCGCTGAAGATCGCACCGGACGTCGATGGCGACCAGATCCGCAACATCGGCGGCGCGCTGGTCCGCCACGGCATCGACGGCGTGATCGCCACCAACACCACGCTGGCCCGCCGCGACGTGGAAGGCATGCGCCATGCGGCCGAACAGGGCGGCCTGTCGGGCGCGCCCGTGTTCGAACAGTCGACCATCGTGATCCGTGCGCTGAAGGCGGAAGTCGGCAACGCCGTGCCGATCATCGGCGTGGGCGGCATCCTGAGCGGACGCGATGCGAAGGCCAAGATCGATGCGGGCGCCCAGCTCGTGCAGTTGTACAGCGGCCTGATCTACCGGGGACCCGCGCTCGTGCGCGAGTGCGCGGACGCGTTGCGCGCCCGCTGACCGGACTTACTCCGGGACGGCGGGATGCAGCGCCTTCTCGATATCCGACTTCGTGAACCCCTGCGCGAAGCGCTCGATGAAGTCATAGGCATACGCGCGCAGGTAGGCACCGCGGCGCACCGCGAGACGCGTCACGTTCGGCGCGAACAGATGCGACGACTCGATCGCACGCAGCCCGCGGTCGCGGCCGTGGTCGAATGCCATCGAGGCGACAATACCGACACCCATCCCCAGCGACACATACTGCTTGATGACGTCCGAGTCCATCGCCGTCAGCATGATGTCCGGGCTCACGCCGGCGGCGGCGAAGGCCGCATCGATGTGGCTGCGGCCGGTAAAACCGACGTCATACGTGATCAGCGGGAATTCGGCCAGGTCGGACAGTTTGATGGGCGACTGCTGCAGCAGCGGGTGGCCATCCGGCACGACGACGAGGTGGCTCCAGCGGTAGCACGGGAACGACACGAGGTCGGGGAACGTGGACAGGCCTTCCGTCGCGATACCGATGTCGGCGCGGCCCGACAGCACCCATTCCGCGATGTGTTCCGGCGCGCTCTGCTGCAGGGCGATGCGCACGTTCGGGAACGCCGTGCGGAATGCCTGCACCACCTGCGGCAGCGCATAGCGCGCCTGCGTGTGGGTGACGGCGACCGTCAGCGTGCCGCTGTCCTGCGCGGCGTATTCGCTGCTGGCCTGCTGCAGGTTCTCCGCTTCGACGAGCAGGCGCTCGATGATCTTCAGGATGCCCTTGCCCGGATCCGTGAGCCCGGTCAGGCGCTTGCCGTTGCGCTCGAAGATGACGACGCCCAGCTCGTCCTCCAGCTCGCGGATCTGGCGCGACACGCCCGGCTGCGACGTGAACAGGGCGTTGGCCACGTCGGTCAAATTAAAGTTGCGGCGCGCGGCTTCGCGCACCGAACGCAACTGCTGGAAATTCATATATCGGCTCCTTGGTCCACGAATACGTGCATGCGCCGGGGTTTCACCAGCAGCGTCTCGCCGTCGCGCAGTCCCAGCTCGCGGTAGCGCTCGTTAGGGATGACGGCTTCGATGATCTGGGCATTGTCGGCGCGCTCCAGGTCAAGCTGGGCCAGCGGGCCGATCGCATGCGCGCGGCGCAGTTTGACGGCGACGCCCTCCCCGCCCGCCACGTAGCGCTCGACGTCGAGGTCGTGCGGGCGGACGTAGGCGATGCCTTCGCCGTTCTTCACGTCGGCGTACTGCGGCGCGTGGAACGTGGCGTCGCCGCTGGCCAGCACGCCGTCGTTCACGCGGCCGTGGAACAGGTTGACGTTGCCCAGGAAGCCGTAGACGAACGGCGACGCGGGGTGGTTGTACACGTCGCTCGGCGTACCCAGCTGCTCGATGTGGCCCTTGTTCATCAGGACGACCTGGTCCGCCACTTCGAGTGCCTCTTCCTGGTCGTGGGTGACGAAGATCGACGTCACGTGCAGCTCGTCGTGCAGCTGGCGCAGCCAGCGGCGCAGTTCCTTGCGCACCTTGGCGTCGAGCGCGCCGAAAGGCTCGTCGAGCAGCAGCACGCGAGGCTCCACGGCGAGTGCGCGCGCGAGGGCGATGCGCTGGCGCTGGCCGCCGGAGAGTTGCGGCGGATAGCGGTCGGCGATCCAGTCCAGCTGCACGAGCTCCAGCAGCTTTTTCACCTTCTCGCGGATCTGCGCTTCCGACGGGCGTTCCTTGCGGGGCTTCACGCGCAGGCCGAAGGCCACGTTCTCGAACACGGTCATGTGCTTGAACAGCGCGTAGTGCTGGAACACGAAGCCGACCTGGCGCTCGCGCACGTGGCGGTTCGACGCGTCGTCGCCGTCGAGCAGCACGCGGCCCGCGTCCGGGAACTCGAGACCGGCGATGATGCGCAGCAGCGTGGTCTTGCCGCAGCCGGACGGACCCAGCAGCGCCGTCAGCTCGCCGTCGGCAAACTTCAGCGACACGTCGTCCAGGGCCGTGAACTGGCCGAACTGCTTGCGGATGTGTTGGACTTCGATCGTCATGTTTTACTCCGTGGTGTGGTCTTGCACGCTGGCCTTCTGTGCCTGGTGCATGCGCCATTCGATAAAGGTTTTCACCGCCAGGGTCACGAGGGCCAGCAGTGCCAGCAGCGACGCGATCGCGAACGCGGCCGTGAAGTTGTATTCGTTGTAGAGGATCTCGACCTGCAGCGGCATCGTGTTCGTCTCGCCGCGGATGTGGCCGGAGACGACGGACACGGCGCCGAACTCGCCCATCGCGCGGGCATTACACAGGATCACGCCGTACAGCAGGCCCCACTTGATGTTCGGGAGCGTGACCTTGAAGAAGGTCTTCCAGCCGGACGCGCCCAGCACGAGGGCCGCCTCTTCCTCTTCGCTGCCCTGCGCCTGCATCAGCGGGATCAGTTCGCGGGCGACGAACGGGAACGTCACGAAGATGGTCGCGAGCACGATGCCCGGCACGGCGAACAGGATCTTGATGTCATGGTCCATCAGCCACGGGCCGAACCAGCCCTGCGAACCGAACAGCAGCACGTAGATCAGGCCCGCGATCACGGGCGACACGGAGAACGGCAGGTCGATCAGCGACAGCAGGATGCTCTTGCCGGGGAAATCGAACTTGGCGATGGTCCACGCGGCGGCCACGCCGAACACGAGGTTCAGCGGCACGGCGATGCCGGCGGCGATGAACGTCAGCCGGATGGCGGACAGCGCGTCCGGGTCGAGCACGGACTCCTTGTACACGTCCCAGCCCTTCTTCAGCGCTTCGGTGAACACGGCGACGAGCGGCACGAACAGGAACAGCGTGAGGAATATCAGCGCGACGGCGATCAGCGCGTAGCGCACCCACGCCGGCTCCAGCGTATTGGTGGCCTTGCGCGGCGAATTCGCCACGGCGGCAACCTTGTCTTTCAGGTGGTTGTCGAGAACGGCACTCATATTATTTGCCCGCACGCTTGCGCGCCCAGGCCTGCAGCAGGTTGATGGCCAGCAGGAGGATGAACGACACGATCAGCATCACGACGGCGATGGCCGTGGCGCCCGTGTAGTCGTACTGCTCCAGCTTGGTGATGATGAACAGCGGCGTGATCTCGGAGATCATCGGCATGTTGCCGGCGATGAAGATCACCGAGCCATATTCGCCGGTGGCGCGAGCAAACGCGAGGGCAAAGCCCGTCAGCAGCGCCGGCACGACGCTCGGCAGGATCACGCGGGTGAAGGTCTGCCACGGGCTGGCGCCCAGGCTCGCGGCGGCCTCTTCCAGTTCGCGCTCCGCGTCTTCCAGCACCGGCTGCACCGTGCGCACGACGAACGGCAGGCCGATGAAGGTCAGCGCGATGACGACGCCCAGCGGCGTGAACGCGACCTTGATGCCGAGCGGTTCCAGGTGCTTGCCGATCCAGCCGTTGGACGAATACAGCGCCGTCAGGGTGATGCCGGCGACGGCCGTCGGCAGCGCGAACGGCAGGTCGACGAGCGCATCGACGAAGCGCTTGCCGGGGAACTGGTAGCGCACGAGCACCCATGCGACGATGCCGCCGAACACGACGTTGATGGCGGCGCCGATCAGCGCGGCGCCGAAGCTCAGGCGGTACGACGCCATCACACGGGGCGACGTGACGGCGCGCACGAACGCGTCCCAGCTCATCGTGAACGTCTTCAAAAAGATGGCCGACAGCGGGATCAGCACCAGCAGCGCCAGATAGAAAATCGTGAACCCGAGCGAGAGCCCAAAGCCGGGAATCACCCGGTTCGCGCTGTTTCTCGATAGTAAAGTGGTCATCTTACGCCTTATTACAATTTCTTCTAACGGAACGAAATAATCTCACCGGAAAGACATATTACAAACGAAGCATTCCTCATTTGCATAGACGTTTCCCGCATTAGCAAGATCCAAAAAGCAGGAAAGGCGCCTCGCGGCGCCTTTCTCATCAGTGGAGCAGCTTGACCGCCACTCCTGCCAGCGTCATCGCCAGCAATCCCCGCAAGACTTTCTCGGGAACGGCCCGGGCGGCCCAGGAACCCAATGTAATCCCGGGCAGCGAGCCGATCAGCAACGCCGACAGCAGCGCCCAGTTGATCGAGCCCAGCCACCAGTGGCCGAACGCCGCGATCGCGGTGAGCGGCACGGCATAGGCGATGTCGGTGCCGGCGACCTCGGCCGGCGTCAGGCGCGGGTACAGCATGACGAGCAGGGTCGCACCAATGGCGCCCGCCCCGATCGACGAGACGGTCACGAGCGTGCCCAGGACCGCGCCGGACACGACCGTGGCAACGACGAGGCTGCGGCCCTGCAGCTGGCGCGACGGCTTGGCGTTGACCCAGGCCAGCATCTTGCCGCGGAACAGGATGGCAACGACGGTCAGCAGCACGGACACGGCGATCGAATAGCGGATCACCTTGCCGAGGGACGCGTTGAGCGGGCCGAAGTATTGCAGCGCGAGCGTGGCGACGAGGGCGGCCGGCAGCGCGCCGAGGCACAGGCGGCCGACGATATCCCAGTGCACGGTCCCGCGCACACGGTGGGTGACGGTGCCGGCGGTCTTGGTGATCGAGGCGAAGGCGAGGTCGGTGCCGACGGCGACGGATGGCGTGACGCCGAACAGCAGCGTCAACAGCGGCGTCATCAGCGAACCGCCGCCGACCCCGGTCATGCCGACCAGCAGGCCAACGGCGAATCCCGACAGAATGTATTGAATGGACATGCTTTACCCCCAGAATGGCTCCAAGGGTAATGGTCCTCAGCCGCAAAACAAACAACACGTTCCTTATTTGCTTATGCGGCCTTTGATGTGCCGGTTTATTTGTTCGGCTGCGGGGTCAGGCGCAGATACGGCTTCGGCGCGTTGAAGCCTTTCGGATATTTCTGCTTGAGCTGTTCCGGATCCTGAATGGTCAGCGGGATGATCACGTCATCGCCGTCTTTCCAGTTGCCCGGCGTCGCGACGGTGTAGCCATCGGTCAGTTGCAGGGCGTCGATCACGCGCAGCACTTCGTCGAAGTTGCGGCCCGTGCTCATCGGGTAGGTGATGATCAGGCGCACTTTCTTGGCCGGATCGATCACGAACAGCGAGCGCACGGTCGCGGTGGCCGACTGGTTCGGGTGGATCATGTCGTACAGCGTCGATACCGATTTGTCGGCATCGGCGATGATCGGGAACCCGACGACGGTCTGCTGGGTCTCCTCGATATCCTTGATCCAGGCCTTGTGCTGCTCGGCCGGGTCGACGGACAGTGCGATCGCCTTGACGTTGCGCTTGTCGAATTCCGGCTTCAGCTTCGCGGTCAGGCCCAGCTCGGTGGTGCACACCGGCGTGAAATCGGCCGGGTGCGAGAACAGCACCACCCACGAATCGCCCGCCCACTCGTGGAAGCGGATGCGGCCGATGGTGGAATCCTGTTCGAAATCCGGAGCCGTGTCGCCCAGGCGTAAAGTCATCTTGTTCTCCTTAGTGTGAGAGGTACGTCAGAAAAAGCGGTTGTACAGGACGACGGCCCAGGTTGCGCCCGCCATCGTGATCGCCAGCGCCACCGCCGCGCTGCCCAGGTCCTTGGCGGCCTTGGACAGCGGATGGCGCTCCAGCGACACGCGGTCGACGACGGCCTCGATGGCCGCATTGATCAGTTCGACGAGCAGCACGAGTCCCAGCACGGCGATCAGCGCCAGTTTCTGGAACGCCGAGATCTTCAGCAGCAGCGCGACGACGGTGAGCGGCACCGCGACCATCACCTCCTGCCGGAACGCGTGCTCGTTCTTCCAGGCGGTCTGGAAGCCCTGCATCGAATAGCGGAACGCGCCCGCGATACGGCCGAGGCCACCCTTACTCTTGAACTCGCTGCTCGGTTGATCCATGTATGTTCGACAATCTGTACAGAAACGCCATTATGCCCATACAGCTCGGCCCATACGCAACATCATTACCTAATATTTTCACATTATGGTATAAAGTAGAGAAATATACCGCACTGCACCAACCACATCATGAAAATGGAAAATCCTGAACCGGCGAAGACTTCCATCCAGGTCATCGAACGCATGGTGGCCCTGCTCGACGTGCTGGCCAGTTATCCCGACCCCGTCAGCCTCAAGGAATTGTCGAAGATCTCGGGCCTGCACCCGTCGACGGCGCACCGCATCCTGAACGACATGGTCGTGACGCGTTTCGTCGACCGCGTGGAACCGGGCACCTACCGTCTCGGCATGCGCCTGCTCGAACTGGGCAACGTGGTCAAGAGCCGGCTGTCCGTGCGCGAGGCGGCCGTCGACCTGATGCGGGCGCTGCACAACAAGACCAAGCAGACGGTCAACCTGTCGGTGCGCCAGGGCGACGAGATCGTCTACATCGACCGCGCCTTCTCCGAGCGTTCCGGCATGCAGGTCGTGCGCGCGATCGGCGGCCGCGGTCCGCTGCACCTGACGTCGACCGGCAAGCTGTTCCTGTCGATCGACGAGCCGAAGGCGATCCGAGCCTATGCCACGCGCACGGGCCTCGCGGGCCACAACAAGAACTCGATCACGGACCTGACGCGCCTGGAGCGCGAATTGTCGCTCGTGCGCGCCCGCGGCTATGCGCGCGACAACGAGGAGCTGGAACTGGGTGTGCGCTGCATGGCGGCCGGCATCCACGACGACAGCGGCAAGCTGGTCGCGGGCCTGTCGATCTCGGCGCCGGCGGACCGCCTGCAGGACGAATGGCTGGAAGACCTGGTGAACACGGCGGCGCAGATTTCCGCCACGCTGGGCCACCGGGTCGGCGGGACCGCCTGACCCTTACTGGACGACCGGCGCGGCCGCCCCGGCGGACACCGACGCCGGCACCGCCGCCGACACGGTCACGGGCACGCCCGCGGCGGCCGTAGCGGGCAAGGCGGCCGGCTTGAGGGCTTCGAGCCAGCGGCGCATCCGGCCCGCATCCGCGGTACGCGACTGCTTGCCCTTCGAATCGAGGAACACCATGATCACGTTGCGGCCCTGGATCATGGCCTGCATCACGAGGCAGCGTCCCGCTTCGTTGATGAAGCCCGTCTTCTGCAGGCCGATGTTCCAGTCGGGCGAGGCGACGAGGTAGTTGGTGTTGTGGTACTGCAGCGCCCGGCCGCTCGCCTGGACGACGTAGTTCGGATCCGTCGTGTACTGGCGCAGCAGCGGTTCCTCATGCGCCACTTTCACCAGCTTGGCCAGGTCGCGTGCGCTGGAAATGTTCTGGCTCGACAGGCCGCTCGAGTCCACATATTGCGTATCGTTCATGCCGAGTTCGCGCGCCTTCGCATTCATCGCGTCGACGAACGCCGTGATCCCGCCCGGATAATTGCGGCCCAGCGCGGCGGCGGCGCGGTTTTCCGAGCTCATCAGCGCGATATGCAGCAGGTTGCCACGGGTCATGCGCGCGCCGACGGGCAGGCGCGAGCTGGTGTACTTGTGGCGGTCGACGTCGGCATCGGTGATCGTCAGCACCTCGTCCAGGTCCTGCTTAGCCTCGACGACGAGCAGGCCCGTCATCAGCTTGGTGATGGAAGCGATCGGCAGCGCGACGGCGGCATTCTTTTCGAACAGCACTTCCGAGCTCTGCTGGTCCAGCACGTACGCGACGTTCGAACGCAGGTCGAGCGGATCGTGCGTGCGGCTCAAGCCGGCGATGTCGCCCGCGCTGAGCATCGCGACAGCGGGCGCGGCGCGGCGGACGCGCTGCATGACGACGCGGCGCTTGCCATGGACCATCTCGATGCGGCGCACCATGCGCTGGCGGTTGTCGTCCGCGATGACCTTGGCCAGGTTGGTGCGCTTCGCCTTGACCTTCTTGGTCGCGGCCGCATGTCCCTTGTGCTTGGTCGCGGCTGCGGCGGGTTCGAGCACGAACATCATGGAAATGGCGGCTGCCAACGCGAGCTTAAGCATCTGAAAATCCTTGAACGCGAACTGAAGAGCACACAATGCAGTGTAGCGGATGACGATGGGAGCGCAAGTGCGCACCCGACGACTGTACCATCTACGCCCATTTTTTTCTACAACGCAAAACGCGATGCGTTGTAGAAATCTCTTGGTTTTTCAATAGCTTGCGTAGGCAAGTATAGCGTGCTAGTCCAGGAAACGGGCGAATGACGAGACAGGTTCGCGTTCCGTGACGAGCGTGTTCTCGACCTTGTCGGGGTCGGCGTAACCGAGCGCCATGCCGCACACGATCATCTCGTTCTCGGGCAGACCGAGCTCGTCGGAGATGATGCGGTGAAATTGCGTGAACGCGGCCTGCGGACAGGTGTCGAGACCCCGGCCGCGCGCGGCGACCATGATGTTCTGCAGGAACATGCCATAGTCGAGCCAGGAGCCCTGCTCCATGATGCGGTCGATGGTGAAGATCATGCCGACGGGCGCGTCGAAGAAGCGGTAGTTGCGGCCGTGCTGGGCCGCCATCCCGGCCTTGTTGTCGCGCGTGAGGCCCAGCAGCGCATACAGGTCCCAGCCGACCTTGCGGCGCCGGTCGACGAACGGCGACACCCATTCGCGCGGGTAGTACGCGTATTCCTCGACGTGCTCGCGGTTCTGCGCCGGATCCGCATAGGCGGCGAGGATGCGGTCGGAGAGGCGTGCCTTGGCGGCGCCCGTCAGCACGTGGACCTTCCACGGCTGCGTGTTCGTGCCGGACGGCGCCCGCGCCGCCACTTCCAGGATCGCCTCGACATCCTCGCGCGCGACCGGGGTCTCCAGGTACGCGCGGATCGAACGCCGCGACGTGATGGCGGCGTCCACCGCGCGTTGTTGTTCGTTGCTGATCATGCAGTCTCCTTTATTTTTTCACGACGAATACGACGCCCAGCACCGCGACGACCATGCCGGCCAGGCCGAGGATAGTCAGCTTCTCGCCGAACATCAGCCAGGCCATCAGGGCGGTGGTGGGCGGCGTCAGGTACAGCAGGCTCGTCACGCGGGTCGCGTCGTTGCGGCTGATGAGGCGGAACAGCAGGAAGATGGCGCCGATCGACAGCGCCAGGATCGCCCACAGCAGTGCCCCTACGAATTGCGGCGTCCACTGGATGTTCGCCATGCGCGGGCCGAAGCCTTCCAGCAGCACGGCGAACGGCAGCAGCGCGAGCGCGGACGTCGCGTACTGGATCACGGTGCCGGTGCGCAGGTCGAACTGGGGGCAGAAGCGCTTCTGGTACATCGTGCCCGCCGTGATCGACAGCAGGGCCAGCACGCATAGCG
The DNA here is from genome assembly GCF_024756235.1 of Massilia kyonggiensis. GTDB lineage: Bacteria > Pseudomonadota > Gammaproteobacteria > Burkholderiales > Burkholderiaceae_D > Telluria > Telluria kyonggiensis. The sequence goes on from NZ_JANUGY010000001.1 coordinate 340,409, forward strand.
CGATCGCGGCCGGCGCCAGCCCGTTCAGGTGGATCTTCGCGGCCACGACGAGGCCCACGCCGCACAGGCCCAGTCCGAGCCCCAGCCATTGGCGAGGCCGGACCTTTTCGCCGATCAGCGGCGCGGCGATGGCGGTCAGGATCGGCTGCATGCCCACGATCAGCGCGGACAGCCCGGCCGGCATGCCCAGCTTGATGGCACCCCACACGCCGCCCAGGTAGCCCGCCTGCAACAGCAGTCCGGCGAACGCCACGTGCTTGACGCGTCCGCGCGGCCAGGCGGCGCCCGTCAACAGTACGACGGGCAGCAGGATCAGGACGGCGCCCAGGCAGCGCAGGATGAGGAACGACATCGGCGGCGCATACGGCAACCCGTATTTCGCGGCGATGAAACCGGTGCTCCAGAGGACAACGAAAAACAGCGGCATCGGTCGAATGATCATTCGGCAAGTCTAACATGGCTGACCTTACCCGTTTGCCCTTGCTGCAAAGCACTAAAGTGTTGTAACGGCGCAAACAAAAACGGCGCAAACGTTTGTATCTATTGATCTTACTCAAGAGAGTGCGGTTGAATTGTGCGACGCATCAAAAGTGCTTGACGCATAATCGAAAACCGGGAAAAATGACTTCATGTTGCGGCGCACAATCAATGCGCTTTACGAGCAGTCCAGAGTTTTTCCTTGTTTCATCGCTTCACTGGTCCATGCAGGTGTCCCAAGACGCCTGAAAAGCAAAGTTCATAACGATCCATTACTGGAGAACCATATGTTTGCATTCCCTGAGCAGTTTTCGAACGCGACCAAAGCCAACCTCGAATCCCAGTTCGCCCTGTTTTCGGCCCTGACCTCCAAGACCTTCGAAGGCGTGGAAAAGCTGGTGGACCTGAACATCAACACCGTCAAGGCCGCCATCGAAGACTCGTCGGCAACCACGCGTCAGCTGCTGGCTGTCAAGGATGCCCAGGAATTCTTCACCGTGTCGGCTTCGCAAGCCCAACCGGCTGCTGAAAAAGCCCTGGCCTACAGCCGCCAGGTGGCATCGATCGCCGCCGACACCGGCGCCGAATTCTCGAAAGCCGCCGAAAGCCAGTTCGCCGAAGTCAACCGCAAGGTGATCTCGCTGGTCGACGAAGTGACCAAGAACGCCCCGGCCGGTTCGGAGACCTATGTCTCGGCCCTGAAAACCGCCATCAGCAACGCCAACGCCGGCTACGAGCAGTTCACCAAGACGACCAAGCAGGCCGTCGAGGCGATCGAATCGAACCTGAACGCCGCCGTGTCGCAGTTCACGCAAGCCACCCGCAAGGCTGGCGCTGCCGCCAACTCGGCTGCTGCTGCTTAAGTCGTAAGCTTCACACCGCGCTGCTTCCTCCTCCCAGGAAGCCGAACGGCCCGGACCGCGCAAGCGGTTCCGGGCCGTTCGTTATGTTGCGGTCGGGATTATTCCCCGAGATACGCCGCCTGCACGCGCGGATCGTTCAACATGTCCTGCGCATGCCCCGTCATCGTGATCGCGCCCGACTCCATCACGTAGGCGCGATGCGCCGCCTGCAGCGCCAGCTTCGCGTTCTGTTCCACGAGCAGGACCGTGATGCCCTGCTTCGACACGTCGCGGATCACCTCGAAGATCTTCTCGACCATGATCGGCGCGAGGCCCATCGACGGCTCGTCCAGCAGCAGCAGCGTCGGATGGCACATCAGCGCGCGCGCCATCGCCAGCATCTGCTGCTCGCCGCCGGACAGCGTGCCGGCCAGCTGGCTGGAACGCTCCTTCAGGCGCGGGAACACCGTGTACCACTTCTCGATGTCCGCCTCGATCCCGGCCTTGTCGTTGCGCGTGTAGGCGCCCATCAGCAGGTTTTCGTGGATGGTCATGCGCGTGAACACGCCGCGGCCTTCCGGCACCATGGCCAGTTTTTGCTCGACCAGCTTGAACGATTTATTGGCGTTCAAAGGCTGGCCGAGATAGGCGATCGTGCCTTCGACCTTGCACGGCGGCAGCGTACCCGTGATCGCTTTCAGCGTGGTCGTCTTGCCCGCGCCGTTCGCGCCGATCAAGGTGACGAGTTCGCCGCGGTTGACTTCCAGGTCGATGCCCTTGACGGCCTTGATGCCGCCATACGCCACCTTCAGGCCGGAAATCTTGAGAACGTTATCGGCCATCAGTGGGCACCTCCGAGATAGGCCTCGATGACGGCCTGGTTCTTCTGGATCTCGGCCGGCAGCCCTTCCGCGATCAGCTTGCCGTACTCCAGCACCGAGATGCGGTCGCACAGCCCCATCATGAGTTTCACGTCGTGTTCGATCAGCAGGATCGTAACGCCCGCGCCCTGGATCTTGACCAGCAGCTCGCGCAGCGCGACCTTTTCCGTCGCATTCATGCCGGCCGCGGGCTCGTCCAGCGCGAGCAGCTTCGGTTCCGTCGCCAGTGCGCGCGCGATTTCCAGGCGGCGCTGGTCGCCGTACGACAGGAAGCGCGCGGTACGCTGGGCGAACTGCCCGATGCCGACGAAGTCCAGGAGCTCCTGCGCGCGGGCGCGGATCGCAGCCTCTTCCCGGCGCGCGGCGCCGTGGCGGAAGATGGCGCCGAACACGCCCTGGTGCGTGCGCACGTGGCGTCCGACCATCACATTTTCCAGCGCGGACATTTCACCGAACAGGCGGATGTTCTGGAACGTGCGCGCGATGCCGGCCCTGGCGACGGCGTGCGGCGCCGACGGCGAATACGGTTTGCCGTCCAGCTCGAACGTGCCCGTGTCCGGTTGATAGAGGCCCGTGATCACGTTGAAGAACGTCGTCTTGCCGGCGCCGTTCGGACCGATCAGGCCATAGATCTGGCCTTTCATGATCTTGATGCCGACGTCCGTCAGGGCCTGCAGGCCGCCGAAGCGTTTATTGACGCCGGAGATGTTCAGCAGGATATCGCTCATGCCTCGTTCTCTTCCTCTTTGGCGATGGCCGCATTGGGGCGGTCTTCCTTCACCGGCGACGGCCACAGACCGGCCGGACGGTTCAGCATGATCAGCACCATGGCCAGGCCGTACAGCAGCTGGCGCAGCACCTCGGCCTCGATGACGACCTTGCCGAACAGCGCCTGCTGCGCCGGCTCGACGACGTGGCGCAGCACTTCCGGCAGCGCGGCTAGCAGCACGCCGCCCATCACGACGCCGGGGATGTGGCCAATGCCGCCCAGCACGACCATCGCCAGCACGGCGATGGATTCGGTCAGCGAGAACGATTCCGGAGAGACAAAGCCCTGGAAGGCGGCGAACATGGCACCGGCCACGCCGCCGAACGACGCGCCCATCGAGAACGCGAGCAGTTTCACGTTGCGGGTGTTGATGCCCATGGCCTTCGCGGCGATCTCGTCTTCGCGGATCGCGACCCAGGCACGGCCCAGTCGCGAATGCTGCAGGCGGCTCGTCATGAAGATGGTCACGATGCACAGCAGCAGGAACAGGAAGTAGTACGCGTTGACGGACGGGATCCCGAAGCCGCCGATGTACACCGTCGCGCGCGACCCCGCCTCGCCGGCCAGCGACACGCCGAAGATCCGGATCGGATCGATCAGGTTGATGCCTTGCGGGCCGTTGGTGAAATTGATCGGGTCGTTCAGGTTGTTCATGAAGATCCGGATGATCTCGCCGAAGCCCAGCGTCACGATGGCGAGATAGTCGCCGCGCAGTTTCAGCGTGGGCGCACCCAGCAGCGCGCCGAACAGCGCGGCCGTCAGCGCGGCCAGCGGCACGATGAACCAGACGGACAGGTGGATGCCGTTGGTGCGCACGTCCTCGCCGAAGGTGCGCACGATGGCGTCCTGCAGCTCGGGGTGGTAGTTCACGACGGATTCCAGCAGCGCGGCGAACTGCGGCGACGCGAGCAGGCCCGTCAGGTAGGCACCGACGGCGAAGAATGCGATATAGCCCAGGTCGAGCAGGCCGGCGAAGCCGACGACGATGTTCAGGCCCAGCGCCAGCATGATGTACAGCAGCGCCATGTCGAGGATGCGCACCCACGAGTTGCCGAACTGCGCGGCGACGAATGGGAAGACGAGCATCACGGCCAGCAGCACGGCCATGCTCGCGTACGACTGGCGGGGTTTGTGGACGGTGTCGAAAGTCAGGAGAGCCATGGATATGTCTCCTTACGCGCGGTCGGCCACGCGCTCGCCCATGATGCCGGACGGACGCACGGTCAGCACGAGGATCAGCACGACGAACGCGAAGATGTCCTGGTAGTGGCTGCCGAGGAAGCCGCCGGTCAGGTCGCCGATGTAGCCGGCGCCCAGGCTCTCGATGATGCCGAGGACGATCCCGCCGATCATGGCGCCGTAGATATTGCCGATACCGCCCAGCACGGCCGCCGAGAACGCCTTCATGCCCGGCACGGTGCCCATCGCGAACTGGATCGATGCGTAATTCGCGCCCCACATCACGCCGGCGACAGCGGCCAGCGCGGCGCCGATGGCGAACGTGGCGACGATGACGCGGTTCGAGTCCACGCCCATCAGCCCGGCCACGCGCGGATTCTCGGCGACGGCGCGCATCGCGCGGCCCATGCGGGTCTTCTCGACGAGGAACACGAGGCCGACCATCGCGGCGGCGGCCAGCACGAGCAATAGCACCTGCGTGTGCGAGATCACTGCGCCGCCGACCATGATCGGGTCCGACGACAGCAGCTGCGGGAACGGCAGCGGGCTGCGGCCCCAGATCATCATGGCGAACGTCTGCAGCAGGATCGACACGCCGATCGCGGTGATCAAGGGGGCCAGGCGCGGCGCGTTGCGCAGGCGGCGGTAGGCGATGCGTTCGATGAGGACGTTCACGAGCATCGTGACGGGGATGGCGCCGACGATGGCAATGGCCAGCTGCACGCCGCCGGGCAGGCCGGGAAAGGCGCCGTCCAGCAGTTTCAGGATCGACAGGCCGACCATGGCGCCGATCATCAGCACGTCGCCGTGGGCGAAGTTGATGAGGTTGAGCACGCCGTAGACCATCGTGTAGCCGAGTGCGACGAGCGCATACATGCTGCCCAGCACCAGCCCGTTCAGGATCTGTTGGACAAAAGTTTCCATGCTTGTGTGGTTTCCTTTCGAACTAACAAAAACGGCACCCGTGGTACGAGTGCCGCCAGTCAAGCAACATAATTCCGGACGTCATCATAACAGATGCGTTCTCCGGATTTACACGTCGCGCAGGGTCACCACCGGCATGGTCAGGTTACGCTTGTCCTTGAAAAACGCGACATCGAACAGGGCGGCGGCACCGGCGACGTCCTTGCCGATACGGCGCAGCAGGGTCGCCGCCGCCTCGATCGTGCCGCCCGTGGCCAGCACGTCGTCGACGATCAGCACGCGCTGGCCCTTGATGCGCTCCGGCTGGATCTCGATCGTGGCGCTGCCGTACTCGCGGCGGTAATCGATGCCGATCGCGGCGCCCGGCAGCTTGCCCGGTTTGCGCGCCATGGCGAAGCCGATGCCGCGCTGGTACGCGAGCGCGCCCGCGAGCATGAAGCCGCGCGCATCCATCGCGAGGAGGAAGTCGACGTCGAGGTGGGCCGTGCGTTCGGTCAGCGCGTCGATGGCGAGCTGCCAGTGGGTGGGGTTGTCGAAGACGCAGCCCACGTCGATGAAATTGACGCCCGGTTCCGGGTAGTCCTGGAAGAATTCCAGCGGAATGGCGTCGAAACCGGAGGGCTGGCGCGGGCGCAGGTCGAATACGTTCATCGATCGATCAGGCCGCAGCGGCCGCCTTGCCGCCGTCCAGGCCCTTGGGCAGCGGGAACGTGACGTTTTCTTCGACACCCTCGAGCGCGCGCACGCTGGCGGCGCCCAGTGCCTTCAGGCGCTCGATGACGGCCTGCACGAGCACTTCCGGGGCCGACGCGCCGGCCGTGACGCCGATGCGCTTCTTGCCGGCGATCCAGGCCGGATCGATGCCGGCCGCGTTGTCGACCATGTAGGCCGGCGTGCCCTTCTTTTCCGCCACTTCGCGCAGGCGGTTCGAGTTCGAGCTGTTCGGGCTGCCGACGACGATCACGACTTCCACCTGCGGCGCCATGAATTTCACGGCTTCCTGGCGGTTCGTCGTCGCGTAGCAGATGTCGCCCTTCTTCGGCTCGACGATGTTCGGGAAACGGGCCTTCAGCGCGGCGATGATCTCCGCGGTGTCGTCGACGGACAGGGTCGTCTGCGACACATAGGCCAGCAGGTCGGGGTTGGCGACGTTCAGCTTCGCCACGTCGTCGACCGTCTCGACGAGGTGCATGCCCTCTTCCGCCTGGCCCATCGTGCCCTCGACTTCCGGGTGGCCGGCGTGGCCGATCATGACGATCTCGGCGCCCTGCTTGCGCATCTTGGCCACTTCCACGTGCACCTTGGTGACGAGCGGGCAGGTGGCGTCATAGACCTTCAGGCCGCGCGACTCGGCTTCCTCGCGCACGGCCTTCGACACGCCGTGCGCGGAAAACACGAGCGTGTTGCCGGCAGGGACGTCGTCCAGGTCTTCGATGAAGATGGCGCCCTTGTTGCGCAGGTCATTGACGACGTAGGCGTTGTGGACGATTTCGTGGCGCACGTAGATGGGCGCGCCGAACTGCTGCAGGGCACGCTCGACGATCTCGATCGCACGGTCGACGCCGGCGCAGAAGCCGCGCGGCTGGGCTAACAGGATCTCGTTTTCCATGTATCGGTAAGGGGCTGTGGTCAGAGGACGGAAATCAGCTGGACTTCGAACTTCAGCGGCTGGCCGGCCAGCGGGTGGTTGAAGTCGAACACGGCGTCGTCGGCGCGCAGTTCGCGCAGCACGCCGGCAAAGCGGCCGCCGCCCGGCGCGCGGAAGTCGACGAGGTCGCCGACCTGGTAATCGGCATCCGGTTCCGAGTTCTCGTCCAGGGTCTTTTTCGTCACGACCTGGATCAGGTCGGGATTGCGCTCGCCAAATCCCTCGGCAGGCGTCAGGTCGAACGTCGTGTGCGTGCCTTCGGCCAGGCCGAGCAGGCGCTGCTCGAGGAACGGGGCAAGCTGGCCCTGGCCCAGCAGCAGGGTGGCCGGGGTGCTGCCGAAGGTCGTGACGATGTCGTTACCGTCGGCGGTGGCAAGACGGTAATGGAGGGTCAGGTACGACGATTCGGTGACGACGGGAGCGTTAGTGGAGGACATTGTTGCGTGTTCGGTTGACGTGCAAACCGCTATTGTAAGCCACCCGTGCCCGTCCCGCCTCAGCCGGTGTGATTTCTGTCGCCGATCTGTTGCACTTGCAAAAACGTCACCGTCACCGGCTTGCGCACGCCCAAACCATCCCATTCCCGTCGCGCGAATAATGCACGGTCTTGGATGGAGGGCTAGTATGGGAATCGAAGACTGGCCGGAGCAGACCCGGCCGCGCGAACGGCTCGTGCGCGAAGGGGCGCAGGCGTTGTCGGATCCGGAACTGCTGGCACTGCTGCTGCGCGTTGGTGTGCGCGGCAAGAGTGCGGTGGAACTGGGCCGCGACATTCTTCAACATTTCGGCTCGCTGCACGGCCTGTTCGGCGCGACGCTGGACGATTGTGCCGAGGTGCACGGCCTCGGCATGGCGAAATATGCACAATTGCAGGCCGTGATGGAACTGGCAAGGCGCGCCATCGCCGAGCAATTGCAGGCGGGAGAGGCGTTCAGCTCGCCCGAACTCGTCAAGCGCTACCTGCGCATTAAGCTGGGCGGCCAGCGCCATGAATCCTTTGTCGTCCTGTTCCTCGACGTCAAGCATCGCCTGATCGCCGACCGCGAACTGTTCCGCGGCACGCTCACGCAGACGAGCGTCTACCCGCGCGAAGTCGTCATCGAAGCGCTGGACTACAACGCGGCCAGCGTGATCCTCGCGCACAACCACCCGTCCGGCCTGCCGGAGCCGAGCGACGCCGACCTGCGCCTGACGGGCGCCCTCGTCAAGGCGCTCAGCCTCGTGGACATCCGCGTGCTCGACCATTTCATCGTGGCCGGGCCGCTCGTCCATTCCTTCGCGGAACATGGGCAGATCTGAGCTAAGATGCCCCCATGCCCCTCCACATCCTTGCCCTTTGCGGCAGCCAGCGCGTCCGTTCGATGAGCGGCGGCCTGCTGCGCGCCTGCCGCGACCTTGCGCCCGCCGGCGTCGCCATCGACCTGTTCGAACACCACAAGGACTTCCCCTTGTTCAATCCCGAGCGCACCGACATCCCGTCCGGCGTGCGCGCGCTGCAGGAGGCGATCACGGCGGCCGACGCCCTCCTCATCGCCAGCCCCGAGTATGCGCACGGCGTCACGGGCACCATCAAGAACACGCTGGACTGGGTCGTGAACCACGCGCCGTTCGCAGGGAAACCGGTCGCCGTGCTGAATCCGGCCTATCAATCGTTCCACGCGGACGACGCGCTGAAAGAGACGCTGCGCACGATGTCGGCCGACCTCGTCCTCGATGCCTGCCTGCGCATTCCCGTGATCGGCTCGGGCGTCGATCCGGACCGGATCGCGTCCGAACCACGCTTCGCGGCGCCGATCACGGGCGCGCTGCGGGCACTCGTGGCGCATGTCGAGCGCACGAATAACAGTGTGTAAACAAGCCCTTACGAAGCAAACATTGCGAAAGTTCACGATTGTTAAATCTCGTCGATTTATTGATTAACAATTTTTTTTCGCAAGTTGTTGATTACTCGACGGTTTTCAAGCTATACTCTCGTTTTTCCGATTGTGGAAGTTTATTCAAGGAGTGCGCTATGGCACGTGTTTGCCAAGTTACTGGCAAGGGTCCGATGGTTGGCAACAACGTCTCCCACGCCAACAACAAAACCAAGCGTCGTTTTCTGCCGAACCTGCAGAACCGCCGCATCTTCGTAGAATCCGAAAACCGCTGGGTCTCCCTGCGTATTTCGAACGCCGGCCTGCGCGTCATCGACAAGCTCGGCATCGACGCTGTGCTGGCCGACCTGCGCGCCCGCGGCGAGAAAATCTAATTAGGGAGTCATCATGGCAAAAACTGGCCGCGACAAGATCAAACTGGAATCGACCGCAGGTACCGGTCACTTCTACACCACGACCAAGAACAAGCGCACGATGCCGGCGAAGATGGAAATCACCAAATTCGACCCGAAAGCTCGTAAGCACGTGGTCTACAAAGAAACCAAGATCAAGTAATCTGGTTCTTTTCAGAGAAAGCCGCCCGCTTCACTGCGCGCGGCTTTTTTGTTTTTCTGAGCCATTGATTCGGGTCATTCGATGGGCTCGCCCGCGTCGCTATAGTCGATTGTCCACTTTCGCTGGAGAATCACATGACGTGGCACATCCGGTTGTCGCTCCTGCCTGCCCTGGCCGTCCTGGCCGCCTGCTCCACGCCCTATCGCCCTCCCGTCGTCGTGCATGACAGCGCGACCTTTCCCGGCATCGCCAGCATGGTCGCGGAAGCCGGCGCGCGGCCGGTCGACGTGCTCCTCGTCCACGGCATGTGCACCCACGATACGGGCTGGGCCGAGCGCCAGATCGACCGCATCACAGGCGTCGTCGAGGACCACGCGCCGGTGCCGGCCGGCGCCGCTGCACCGCCGCGCGTGGAAGTCGTCGAGCGCACGCGCAGGCTCGCCGGCGGCACGGTGCGCTTCCACGCCCTCGTATGGTCGCCGCTGACGGCCGGGCTGAAGCACCAGCTCGACGTCGACATGACGGACAAGCCGACGGATTGCACGGCGGCCGGCGCCTGCAAGCCGAAGCGCGCCTGGCTGAACGGCTACGTCAAGGACAAGCTGCTGAACGATTGCCTCTCCGACGCCGTCATCTACCAGGGAGAAAGCCACGTCGCGATTCGCGACGCGATGGTGCGGACGATCGCGCAGGTGCTCGAGAAGGATCCGGACAGCGAGGCACCCCTCGTCGTCGTCGCGGAAAGCCTGGGCAGCAAGATGTTGTTCGACGCGCTGAGCGCCATGCTGGAATCGTGGCAGCCGCAGACGCGGGCACTGGGCCAGCAGGCGGCGCGCCGGCTGGGGCTGCTGTTCATGGCCGGCAACCAGTTGCCCATCCTGGGCCTGGCGGAGCAGCGTGCAATCGCGACGCGGGACGCATTACAGCGCTTCCTCGACCTGCGCCGGCGCCAGCCCAACCGCCGCGCGGACACCCTGCAGCGCCTCGCCGTCGTCGCCTTCACCGATCCGAACGATCTGCTGTCCTACCGCCTGCTGCCTGCCCGCTACACGGCGCCGGACGTGGCTGTCGCCGACGTGCTCGTCTCGAACGACAGCACGTGGCTGGGCCTGATCGAAAACCCGATGACGGCGCACCTCGATTACCTCGCGAATCCGGACGTGGGCGTCATGATCGCGTGCGGACAGCCCCGCGTGACGGGGTGCAGATAAGAAAACGGCTCCCGCAGGAGCCGTACTTACTCAGGTCGTCGACCGTTTACGCATAGCTGCGCAGGCGCATCGAAAACTCTTGCAGTGCCTTGATGCCCGACGCTTCGGCGCGGGTGCACCAATCCTGCAGCTGGTGCAGCAGCTGGTCGCGGGTCGAGTGCGAGCGTTCCCAGATCGCGCCCAGTTCCACGCGCATCTGGTGCATCGTCTCCAGCGCTTTGCTGTGCTGGAACAGCTCGACCAGCTGGGCCTGTTGCGGCGCCTGCAGCTTGGCCGGTTCGCGCTGCATCAGCTTGCGCGAGCTCTTCAGGAAACGGGATTCCAGCTCGGCTTTTTGCTTCAGGTGCTCCACTTCTTCGCGGAACGCATACTTGACGGACTTGGCGTATTTCGCCATCACGTCGTAGCGGTTGGCGATGACGGCCTGCAGGGTGTCGAAGTCGGCTTCCAGCTTGTTCTTTTGCAGTTTCGGCTTCGGAATGGTCTTCTTGACCTTGGCCAGGCCCACCATTTCCATCATGCGGATGTAGCCCCAGCCGATGTCGAACTCGTACCACTTGCTCGACAGCTTGGCCGACGTGGCAAACGTATGGTGGTTGTTGTGCAGCTCTTCACCGCCGATGATGATGCCCCACGGCATGATGTTCCGGGCCGCATCGTTGCAGTCGTAGTTGCGGTAGCCCCAGTAGTGGCCGATACCGTTGATGATGCCGGCCGCCGTGATCGGGATCCACAGCATCTGCACGGCCCAGATCGTGATGCCGGCAACGCCGAACAGCGCGACGCTCAGCGGCAGCAGCATCGACACGCCCAGCCAGCTGTACTTCGTGTACAGGTTGTTCTCGATCCAGTCGTTCGGGCAGCCGTGGCCGTACTTGCTCAGCGTTTCCTGGTTCTTCGTTTCGGCGCGATACAGCTCCGCGCCACGCAGCAACACTTCCTTGATGCCGCGCGTCACCGGGCTGTGCGGGTCATCCACCGTCTCGCACTTGGCATGGTGCTTGCGGTGCACCGCAGCCCATTCCTTGGTCACCTGGCCCGTGGTCAGCCACAGCCAGAAGCGGAAGAAGTGGCTCGGGATCGGATGCAGGTCCAGCGCGCGGTGCGCCTGGTGGCGATGCAGGTAAATCGTCACGCCGGCGATCGTGATGTGTGTGACGACCAGCGTGTACACGACCATCTGCCAGACCGACAGGTCGAACAGACCGCCATCCAGGAAGGACAGCACGGCGTGCAGGATGTTGCTGAGAAAATTCATCGATACTCCACTAAGGATGAGAGGATGCTGTTCTTTCTATGGAACAGTCACTATGACAAGAGTGTCACGCGTTAGTGCGTGACGCAAAGATGCATTTTACGCGTAACCGGTGCCGCACGGCACGCTGTGACGCAATCAAGGCGCTCCCGGCTAAGAATTCTGCGCGGGCTGCGTGATCCGCGCCACAACCGACGCGATATGGGAGTCGAGGAGGCGGGTATCAACGGAGGGATAGCCCAATTTGATCTCGCCGGCTTGCACGAGCGCATAGATTTTCTTGTTGATTTCCGACACGACGCCGCCCTGCCCGTTTTCCGGATCCGCGATCCAGAAACCGAGGTCGAGCTCGTAGCCATCCGGCCCGAAGCGCGACAGCGAAATACCGGGCGCCGGATCTTCCAGCACGCGCGGCGTGCCGACGGCCTGCGCCACCAGCAACGGCATCACCTGGTCCAGGTCGGAACCGTAGGCGACCGTGATCTTCGTCGATGCACGCACCCTGCGCGTCGTCAGCGACTGGTTCTGCACCGGGCCGGAAATGAGCAGCTCGTTCGGCAACACGGTCTCGACGCCGTCCAGACCCTGCAACACCGTGTAGCGCGTGTTGATCTGGGTGACTTTGCCGGTGAACGTGCTGACCGTGATCATGTCGCCGATGGACAGGCTCCGTTCGAGCAGGATGATGAAGCCGGACACGTAGTTGCTGGCAATCCGCTGCATGCCGAGACCGAGACCGACACCCAGGGCGCCGCCAAATACGGACAGCACGGTCAAGTCGATGCCGACCAGGTTCAGGCTCAGCAGCACGGCGCCGACGATCAGCAGCGCACGGCCCAGGCGCGCCAGCGCCACTCGCAGCGAGCTGTGCAGCGCGTGCACGCCCATCAACCGTTCTTCCAGCGCGGCGCCGGCCCACAGGGCCAGCATCAGCATCACGACGACGGACGCGACGGCTTGCGCGATGTCGGCCAGGGTGACGCTGTTGGATTTCTTCGGACCGAACTGGATCTTGTAACTGTCGAGGAAATCGAAGATGTCCGGCCACAGGCCCGTGATGTACAACGCCACCGCGAGCCACGCGACGAGCGCGAAGATCTTTTCGAACGTGACGAGCGTCTGCCCCAGTTGTCCGCGCCGAGCGAACACGCGCCGCAGCAGGTAGAACACGAGGCGGATGGCGGCCAGCGACCAGAACACGGGGATCGCCACCTTGACGATGTTCGTGTGGAAGTGGGTCCTGGTCAGTACGAACTGCGCCAGGTACAGCAGGCCGACGACGAGCAGCGGCGCCACGACGCGCGTAAAACTTTCCACGCCCGTGTGCAGCAGGCTGCCGTCCTCGCCGTGGCGGCGGTTCCACCACACGCGCACCAGTTGCGCGCTGAGCCAGCCGAACAGGATGGACGCGACGATGGACCCGACCTGCCACGGCATGCCGGGGCGGCTCAGGTCATCGAACAGGTCATCGATCAGGTTGGTCAGCGGCATCGGCTGAGATTACTCCGATGCAGCGTCGTCAGTGGTCTTGGCAGCAGCAGCCTTGCGCTCCAGCACGGCGGCAAAGAAGCCGTCGGTGCCGTGCTTGTGCGGCAGCATTTTCAGGTAGTCGCCCATTTCCAGCGGGATGCGCTGTTCGGCCAGGACCTTGTGCATCGGCACCAGTTCGAAGTCCGGATGCGAGGCGAGGAAGCCCCGCACGATGCCCTCGTTCTCTTCGTCCAGCAGGCTGCACGTGGCGTAGACGAGGCGGCCGCCGAATTTCACGAGGCGTGCGGCGCCGTCCAGGATCGAGGCCTGCTTTTCCGTCAACTCCGCGATACCTTCCGGCTGCTGGCGCCATTTCACGTCCGGATTGCGGCGCAGGGTACCCATGCCGGAGCACGGCGCGTCAACGAGGACGCGGTCGATCTTGCCGGCCAAACGCTTCACTTTCGCGTCACGTTCGTGCGCGATGACGACCGGATGCACGTTCGACAGCCCGCTGCGCGCCAGCCGCGGCTTCAGCTTGGTCAGGCGCTTTTCCGACACGTCGAACGCATACAGGCGGCCCGTGTTGCGCATGATGGCGCCGATGGCCAGCGTCTTGCCGCCGGCACCGGCGCAAAAGTCGACGACCATCTCGCCGCGGCGCGCGCCCAGCAGCTGGGCCAGCACCTGGCTGCCCTCGTCCTGGACTTCGATCGCGCCTTCCTTGAACAGCGGCAGGTTCTGCAGCGCCGGCTTTTTCCAGATGCGCAGGCCCAGCGCCGAGTACGGCGTCGGCTCGGCCGCGATCGGGGCGGTCGCCAGTTCGGCGATGACCTTGTCGCGGTCCGCCTTCAGCGAATTCACGCGCAGGTCCAGCGGGGCCGGCGTGTTCAGCACGGCGGCCAGGGCGAGCGTCTCTTCCTCGCCGTACTGGGCGACGAATTTGTCGTACAGCCAGTCGGGCAGGTTCGCGAGCTTCTTCGGCGGCAGCAGCGAACGGTCGATGTCCTTGATGCGCTTCAGCAGGGCCGTTTCGTCTTCCGTCAGGCCGCCCAGCGAGTCGGCGCCGATGGCTTCCGCCATGCCCAGCAGGGTCAGGCGGCGCATCGACGCGCCGGTACCGGCGAAATCGGTGAAGAAGGATTTATGGCGCAGCACGGCATAGACGCATTCGGCGATGGCGCCGCGCTCGCGTCCGCCGAGGCGGGGGTGGTCCTTGAAGTAGCGCGACAGGGTGACGTCGGCGGGCGAAGTAAAGCGCAGGATCTCGCGCAATACCTCTTCAGCATTGCCGAGTATCGCGGGTGGCAATCTCATGGGTGTTCCTTGTTGGATTCAGGGGGTCACGGCGATCCGGACCTCGCCGTTTTCGATGCTGAGCCTGTCTTCGATGAACAGGCGCACCGCTTTCGGATAAATGACGTGTTCCTCGGCCAGCAGGCGTTCGGCCAGGCTGTCTTCCGTATCGCCCGGCAGCACGGGGATACGCGCCTGGATCACGGCCGGACCGTGGTCCAGCTCGGCGGTGACGAAGTGCACGGTCGCGCCGTGCTCCGCCACGCCCGCGTCCAGTGCCTGCCGGTGCGTGTGCAGTCCGGGGAACAGCGGCAGCAGCGACGGGTGGATGTTCAGCATGCGGCCAGCGTAATGCTCGACGAACGGCGCCGTCAGGATGCGCATGAAGCCGGCCAGCACCACGAGATCCGGTTGGAACCGGTCGATCGTTTCCTGCAGGGCGGCGTCGAAGGCTTCGCGGGTCGGGAATTCCTTGTTGGGGACGACGGCGGTCGGAATGCCGTGGGACGCCGCAAATGCGAGGCCCTTGGCGTCCGGCTTATTGCTGATCACGGCGGCGATACGGGCCGGCCAGGCTTCGGCCTGCTGCGCGCGCACGATGGCTTCCATGTTGCTGCCGCGGCCAGAAATAAGGATCACGATATTTTTCATAAGCGCGCATTGTAACCCGAGCCGCCGGGCGGACCCAAGGAAGGAAATGGCGGCAACACCGCGCTTACTTGAACGCGTGAGGGCCCACCCACCCCACGGGCTGGGGCGATTGCGGCTCTTCGAAGGAATAAAATACGCGGAACGGGACTTTTTTCTCGGCCCAGAATTCGGCCGCGTCGCGGAATACGTCGAGCAGGGTTTCGCGTGCTTCCTTGTCGAATTTTTGTGTATTCGGCAATTGATCCAGCACGGCGATGAAACCGGGCTGCGGTCCGGCTTCGGCGATGACTTCGGTGAGGCAGTTGCGCAGCGCGTCGAAATTCTTGCTGCAGGGCTTGGGAAAGAAAAATTGCTCGCCGATGCGGGCACAGACCTGCTGCTTCGTCAGCGCATTCGTGCACAGGGCATAGAGAAAGTGATGACCCAGGCGCATCGCCTCCTTCTGCAGCTCCGATGCACGGTAAGCGCGGATGGACTGCACAAGATTCGGCGGTACTCTCATCAACAAACTCATTTTTTCCTCAAGTCACCCAGTCTGGTTCTGCTGCTCCAGCGCGCGGTGTTTGCGGAAGCGGCAGTCTTGTTCGCTTTCTCCTGGTGTGATTTCCACGCGCCAATAAAACCCTAAGTCTCCTAAGGGTAACGTTTTGTGGTAAGCGAATCAACCCGAATATGGACGAGCCGCTCATATTTGTAAAAAAAGACGAGTTTTTTCATCCATTGTTGGCGCTTTTTCCACGCTTTTCTCCTCTGAACCGGGCGTTTTGGCACGTATACCTGCTGTTACATTTTGTTGCCACACGGATCGGAAATGATGTCCAACCAGCGCTAAGATTCAGTTGTGGGCGAAACGCCTTTCGATACCAACAGATCAGAAGCACCACCAAAACGAGGTATGAGCATGAACGTCAAAGCCAAACTGATTCTCTCCGCCCTGGGCGTGTGCGCCCTGCCGCTGGCCCAGGCACAGGCCGGCGATTTCGAGGACTTCGGCCGCGTGACGCGCGTCCAGCCGCGCATCGAGCAGGTACGTACGCCGCGCCAGGAATGCCGTACCGACTACGTTCAGGCCCAGGTGCCGCAACAGCGCAGCCAGGCGGGCACCGTCATCGGCGGCATCGCCGGCGCCCTGCTGGGCAGCCAGGTGGGTGGCGGCAACGGTAAAGTGGCAGCTGCGGCAGCCGGCGCGATCGCCGGCGGCATGATCGGCGACAACGTCGACAACAACGGCCGCGCCTACGGCCCGCAAGTGCAGGAACAGGCCGTGCAGCGCTGCCGCACCGTCGACTCCATCCAGGAGCGCACGAACGGCTACGACGTGACCTACGACTACCGCGGCCATACCTACACGACCGTCATGAACCGCGACCCGGGCAACCGCGTGCGCCTGCGCGTGTCGGTCGAGCCGGACCAGTACCAGTAACACTTCCGGTGCGGGGGACGCCCCCCTTCTCCGCACCGTCGGCTTCCTCCGCAGCTTCTGCTGCCATCCACGGCGCTTCTTGCGCTGTGGATTCCCGCCCCCGATAATAGGATGCTTCTTTCGCTCATCCTATGCTCATCAAACGCAAATCCATCGAACAGGCCGAATCGTCGCGCCGTCCCGCCCGCAAGCCCAAGTTTGCGCCCGTCACCCTGTCCGAACAGGACGGTGTGCGCTACCTCCATTTCGGTACCGAATGGGTGCAGGGCGCCATGCGCATCCGCAAGCCGGACTGGCCGGAACTCGAATACGCCCAGCAGATGATGGCCTGGATGCTCTTCATCGAAGACCCGCATACCATCGTCCAGTTGGGCCTGGGCGCAGCGTCTTTGACCAAGTTTTCCTATCGCCAGTTCCCGCAGGCTCAAGTCACCGCGGTGGAACTGAACCCGTCCGTGATCGCGATCTGTCAGTCGATGTTCAAGCTGCCGCCGGAAGACGAACGCCTGCGCGTGCTCGAAATGGATGCGATGGACTTCGTGCTCGACGACGCCAACCACGACACGATCGACGCCCTGCAGTGCGACCTGTACGACGCCACCGCGCGCGGGCCCGTGCTCGACACGCCCGAGTTCTACCAGGCCTGCAACGCCTGCCTGACGGAGCGCGGCGTCATGACCGTCAACCTGTTCGGCGACCACCCCAGCTTCGCGAAGAACATCAAGGCGATGCGCTTCGCGTTCGCCCACGTGATCTGCCTGCCCGAGGTCCATGACGGCAACGTCGTCGCACTGTGCTTCAAGAACAAGCCGGACCTCGACAAAGAGCGCCTCGCCGCGCGCGCCGCGCAGATCGTGACGGCGACGAAGCTGCCGGCGAAGTCCTGGGTCAAAGGCATCGCTGCGGCGAACTGACATGCACAAGCCCAAAGCCCTCGACCTGCAAACCATTTTTTCGTGGCTGCTGGCCGACGGCATCGTCGAGAAATCGACCGTGAAGCCGCACTTCGCGCAGGCGCAAAGCATCCTCAAGAATGCGGTCGGGTCGATGCATCCGCTGACGGCGGTCGCGCAGTGCAAGATCGTTTCAGCAAAACCGCCGCACAAACTGCTCACGCTGGACGTGCTCAGCGAATGGTGTGCCGGCAAGGTCGGCCTGCCCTTCTTCCGCATCGATCCGCTCAAGATCGATTTCACGAAAGTCGCCGACGTGATGTCGGCCAGCTATGCGGCGCGTTTCAATATCCTGCCGGTGGAACTGGGGCCGGGCACGCTGGTCGTCGCGACGGCCGATCCCTTCCGCACCGAATGGCAGGACGAGATCGCGCGCCTCGCGCGCCGCCGCATCGAGCTCGTGATCGCGAATCCGCTCGACATCGCGCAATACATTTCGCAATTCTTCAGCCTCGCGAAATCCATCCGCGACGCGAACAAGTCCAGCGGCCAGGACCTCGCCCTGCGCAACAACTTCGAGCAGCTGGTCGAACTGGGCAAGACCAATAAACAGGTCGACGCCAACGACCAGCACATCGTCAACATCGTCGACTGGCTGTGGAGTTACGCGTTCGAACAGCGCGCGTCCGACATCCACCTGGAGCCGAAGCGCGACGCCGGCGCGATCCGCTTCCGCATCGACGGCGTGCTGCACCAGGTGTACCAGGTGCCGGCCGTCGTGATGATCGCGATGACCGCGCGCATCAAGCTGCTGGGCCGCATGGACGTGATCGAAAAACGCCGCCCGCAGGACGGCCGCATCAAGACGCGCACGAACGACGGCCAGGAAGTCGAGCTGCGCCTGTCCACGATGCCGACGGCGTTCGGCGAGAAACTCGTGATGCGCATCTTCGACCCGGAGGTCGTCGTCAAGACGCTGCCGGAACTGGGCTTCCCGCCCGACGACGCGGCGCGCTGGGACGCGCTGACGAAGCGTGCGCACGGCATCATCCTCGTGACCGGCCCCACCGGCTCCGGCAAGACGACGACGCTGTACACCACGCTGAAGGCGCTGGCCACGAGCGAAGTCAACGTGTGCACCGTCGAAGACCCGATCGAGATGGTCGAGCCGTCGTTCAACCAGATGCAGGTGCAGCCGGGCATCGACCTGTCGTTCGCCGACGGCGTGCGCGCGCTGATGCGGCAGGACCCGGACATCATCATGGTCGGCGAGATCCGCGACCTGGAGACGGCCGAGATGGCGATCCAGGCCGCGCTGACCGGCCACCTCGTGCTGTCGACCTTGCACACGAACGACGCCCCGTCGGCCGTTATGCGCCTGCTGGAACTGGGCGTGCCCTACTATCTGCTGGAGGCGACGCTGATCGGGATCATGGCCCAGCGCCTCGTGCGCACGCTGTGCCCGCACTGCAAGGCGCCGGACGGCGAGCTGTCCGACGACGTCTGGCGCGCGCTGGGCGGCGCCTGGAACCTGCCGAAGCCGGCCACCGTCTACCGGCCGATCGGCTGCCCGGAATGCCGCCAGACGGGCTTCCGCGGCCGCACGGGCCTGTACGAACTCGTCACCGTGACGGAAAGCTTCTCGCAACGCCTGCAGGAAAAGACGGACCTGGCCGCGCTGCGCCAGCAAAGCATCGCCGACGGCATGAAGCCGCTGCGCATCGCCGGCGCCTACAAAGTCATCGAAGGCGTGACGACGGTGGAGGAAGTCCTGAAATCCACAGTCGCGCACTGACGATTTACGTTACCTCTGGCGTAAATCAAAACGGCCCGCTATAATGCGTGCCTTCTTCGGGTCGTTAGCTCAGTTGGTAGAGCAGCGGACTTTTAATCCGTTGGTCGCTGGTTCGAGCCCAGCACGGCCTACCAAGATTCAGCGAAAACGCCAGCTTTCACGAGCTGGCGTTTTTGTTTTGCCGTTCAGAATTTACTGTTGCCCTTCAGCAACCAATTCTCATCCCGGGCTACCTATACTTGGTAGCGTCAATGCGGAAACCGAACATCGCATCCGCCATTCGCCGGGAGCCATCATGCGTACCTTGTCCACCCTGTTCGCCGCCACGTTTGCCGCCGCCTTCGTGCTGGGCAGCTTCGCGATCACCGCCGCCACGCCCCCGGTACGCGCGGGCCGGCGCGGGCGCTAGGCGAACGGCGGCCGAGCCGCTATAATGCTGCCTCTTCGGGTCGTTAGCTCAGTTGGTAGAGCAGCGGACTTTTAATCCGTTGGTCGCTGGTTCGAGCCCAGCACGGCCTACCAAGATTCAACGAAAACGCCAGCTTTCACGAGCTGGCGTTTTTGTTTCTGCAATATTCCCGTTCACTCATTTCCGCCTTGCGCAAGATGCCCACCCTCGCCTTCCCAGTTGGCAACTTCGGGGGGCATGTCATAACCGGGTGGACGATAGGTGACGGTCTTGGTCACGGCCGCATCGATTTCCTGGGGCGTCAGCAGCACCGTCGTCTTGCACGTGGTGACGCCGGCGGCATCGACCCTGAGCGCCAGCGCCGCGGCGGTGGCGTTGTCGGGAAGCTCGCCGATGATGACGACATCCCTGTCGCCGAACACGAAATAAAAGGCTTCGACCTTCCCGCCGAGCGAGTGGAATAATTGATCGACAGCCTCGCGCCGCCGCGTGCCGCCTTCCTTCAACAAGCCGTTGATCCCCTCGCTGAGATAGCTCGCTTCAACCAGAAACTTAGCCATGTGAGATCCTTCCAGAAGCTGCGTGGACCGATGTTTGACAGTTCGCGGGGCACGGCGGTTCAACCGGCGCGGGTGCGTCTGCGCGAGGTCCAGCATCGCCACTGTATTGGAAAAGTTATATGATTGATATAATGTAAATTCGCCGTCTTTTTATTCATCCCGCGAATAAATCGAGAGGGTCACCGTGCCGAGTCATACCGCTTTCGATCGTCCAAGGCCAACGCTGCCCGGGCTTGCCGTTGTCATTGCCCTTCATGCGCTGGCGCTGTTCGCCTTCGTGTCCGGCGATCGCGTCATGCGTTTGCAGACGCCGCAAATGGTCTTGCGGCTCGCCACCGTGCCGCCGGAGACGGTCGAGCCACCACCCCCACCGCCGCCACCGCGGTCGCTACCGCACGACAGCACGCCGCTTCCTCCGGTCCCCAACGTCGCCGCGCCGCCGCTGCGCGACATCGACGTCGTGCCGCACACCGAAGTGGCCACCACCATCGTCGACGACACGATGCCGGTGGAGGCAGCCGGCGGCAAGCTTGACGGCACCGGCACCGCCGGACTTCGCGACGTGGGCGAAGGCACCGGCAGCGGAAGGGCCGCGGCCAGGGTGCGCGCGGTGCTGGATCCGGCCAACTGCGAGCGCCCGCGGCTGCCTTGGCGCGCCGAACAACGCAGGCTCACCGGCGAGGTGATCCTGGCGATGCTGGTCGACGTCGATGGCAAGGTGACGGACGCGCGCATTGCCCGTTCGAGCGGCGAGCCCATTCTCGACCAGACTGCGCTGGCGGGCGCGCGCAAGTGTCATTTCGTGGCGGCGACGGTCGACAGCGTACCCGTACGATCGTGGGAGCTGTTCCGGTTCTGGTGGGCGAATGATTGACACTCCGCGCGTCCTGCAGCACGACATTCAACGAAAACGCCAGCTTGCACGAGCTGGCGTTTTCGTTTTTACGGCATGGCGTAACGTGCCAGATCGTGGACTGCGAGCCTGCCTTCGCACGCCGCCGCCAGCAATTCACCGGGCTCGGCCGTAATGCCGTCCCGCTCCAGCACCAGGCTTGCCCCGGGCCGGGTGGTCAAGGCAAATCCCGCATGGCAGAGACTGGCGATAATCCACTCGCGCAGCACGTTCAGCACATACTGCCGCTGCCCCTCGGGCGACAGGAAACTCGGGCCGTCGGGCTTGAGCCGCGGCCACCATTCGTGGAGCGACTGCGCGATCTCCGGCAACCGCGTCAACGGCAGGTTGTCGGGCGCCATGTCGGTGCCGGCGAAGCGTTCCTGGATCCGCGTCCGCAGCATCGCGTCGCCGAACGCGTCCCACGCTGTCGCCGGCCAGTCGCCGGCCCCGATCCGCTCGTACCACATCGCTTCAATGCGCTCCTCGCCGCCCAGCAGGCCGGCACAGCTGACCGGCGGCGGGAGCAGGCCGCCACTGCCGCCGCCGAGCGCCGCCAGGCGTTCCTCCAGCGACGGATGGGTGTCATAAGGCGATGCGGCGCGGTCCGCGGCGCGGTCGATCGCTTCCTGTACCTCGCGCCGTTTCGGCGACGCCGCGCAGAAGCGGCGATACCCGTCGAAGACCGGCATACGCGCGCCGCAGTTCAGGGCAGGCACGAGGTCATGGTGGAAGTAGGCGAACCACATCGGTTCCAGCAAATGGATCTTTTCCAGTGCGGCGCTGGCGGCGCCGGGTCCGAAATGCCGTGCGCTCAGCGCATCGGCCGAATATTCCTGCGCCCGGGAGACCGCACTGGACAGGCGGAGGAACCAGTGGCCGTAGCGGCGGAACGGCTCGTCCAGGAAAAACACGGAATCGTCGAGCGCGTGCACGGCGGCGCCGATCGAGGCGCGGGTCCGGTACACCCATGGCGTCAGCAACGTGTCGCCGCCGACGAAATGCCCGAATTCATGCGCGATCACGGCACCCAGTTCCGCTTCCGACAACCATGCGAACAGCGGCATGCCGATACCGATCGAGAGCGTCCTGACCCGGCCCGTCCAGCTGCGTTCCGCCCGGATGAATGCGGTGGCCGTCGTGACCAGATGGATCTCGAACGGTGCCTTCACGGCCAGCCTGCCGGCCACGCCGTCGATGAACGCGAACAGCCCGGGCGCTTCGTCGCGCCGCAACGGCGTCGGTACGACGTCCGCGGCGTCTGCTCCGGCACGCCGCGGCCGCAGCGAATACGCGAGCGTGATGCCGGCGCAGGCCGCGACGACGCCTGACAACTCGACGCTGTCGCGGAAGCGGAGCTGCGCAATGGGAATCGCCAGCAGCCCGATCACCAGGCCGGCCGCGAGGAGCCAGAAACCGAGCCAGAGCACGGCCATCAGCATGGCGCGGCTCGCCAGCGAGCGGTTGTCCGGCGCCGCCTGGAGCGCGGTCATGCCGGCCATGCGGCGAGTGCCTGCGTGACGACGCTGTGCAGCAGGTCGGCTTGCGCCGCATGGGCACGCAGTTGGGCGCGCTCGCCGGCCGGCAACGCTGCATTGCGCGAACGCACCAGCATGGCGGCGGCACGCAAGCCGGGTTCGAGGTCCGCGTCCTCCAGGTCGACCGCATCGCCCTGCACATAGCGTTTGAAGAGGCTGCGGTCGGCGCTGTCGAGGCCGCGACCCAAGCGTTCGAGTTTCGCCATGACGGCCGTGTCGTTGGCGCGCACCGCCTCGCCGAACAACAGGCCCCATTGCTCCGGGCCGAGCTGCATGGCGTCGCCCTGCGTCATGCCTCTGGCCAGCCGCACGGCGCTGGCCGGATCGCTGCGCAGCGCCAGCATGACCTTGACCAGCAGCGGCTGTTGTGCGGCAGCCGCGACCGGCTCCAGGCCGGCGCGGGCGCGGATGTGATCGAATTGCGCGTCGCCGCCGGCGTCCCTGGCGATGTCGTCGATCTGGCGGCGCGGATCGCCGCCGGTGAGGCGGACCACCATCAGGTATTCGGCCAGGTGCTCGCTCCGGCTGTCGTCCTGCGGCGCCTTCAGGAGGGACGCGAGGAGACGGACGGCTTCCGGTGCGCGCTGCCTGGCGACCAGCGCGCGTACCTGGGCATCGGCGACATGTGCGGCATCGTCGGACGACAGCGCATGCAGCCGGTTCCATCCCGCGATCGTGCCGGCGTAATCGCCATGCACCATCCGGCGCCAGGTCAGGCTGCGCAGGATATTCGGTTCCGTGCCAAATCTGGCGGCCAGCTTTTCCAGCGCATCGACGGCGGCCGGGCCGTGCTGCAGCGTCGCGTACAGGTATTGCGCCGCTGCGGAATCGGGCTTGCGGCTTGCCATGTCCGCATATTCCTGCATGACTTCACGCCCCTGGCCGGCATCGTCGCGGACCATCTGATAACGGCGATGCAGGATGATGTCATCCGGATGCGCGCGCAGCGCACGCTGCGCCACCCGGATCGCCTCGGCACTCGACACCGACGACGCGGCAAACAAGGCCATCCCGGTAAGGTCTTTGTCCCACCCCTTGAGTTCCGCTTCCGCTTCGAGGAACCGGGCCGCATCCTTCATCGCGTCGTGCCCGGCCAGGTAATACATGCAGCTCATGTAACCGGGCTGCTTCTCCGTCCTGGCCAAGTCCAGATGCGTGCGGTACACCCTGTCCGTATGCTTGCCCATGCTGACCGACTGCGGCGGCGCCGTGAACACATCGTCCACGTGCGGCACGTCGACGAGCCGCTGGCCGCAATACACCGTCGGCTCGGGTTGTGCAGCGTTGGACGACACGTGCTGCCTGGTGTACACCACCTGCTCGCTGAACACGGGCGCCGCACCCGCGATATTCCACATCGTCGTGCTGCCGGAACTGGCGATCTTCTGCTGCAGCGTATCGACGACGATGCCGTTTGCCGATGCCCTGCCCCGCACGTCGCCGGCCTTGACGGTGATCGTGTCCCGTCCCATCGGTGCGATCGTGCGCTGCGTGCCGTCCAGTTCGACGTTGACCGCCACGTCGAGACCGTTTACCACCAGCACATCCTGGGTGCGCGACTTGATGATGCTGCCGACCGCGCCCCAGCCGACCAGCGCGACGAGTCCCAGCGCGAGACTCCTGGAATACAGCCAGCCGAACATGCTGGAAGGCACGCGC
This sequence comes from Massilia kyonggiensis, assembly GCF_024756235.1. Taxonomy (GTDB): domain Bacteria; phylum Pseudomonadota; class Gammaproteobacteria; order Burkholderiales; family Burkholderiaceae_D; genus Telluria; species Telluria kyonggiensis. Next base: position 364,610 of record NZ_JANUGY010000001.1, read on the forward strand.
GCAAAGATATTCCATTGCGAGGAAAACAGCGACGAACCGACTTTTCTCACCAGGTAGGAACGCAGCGGAATGACGGGAATGAGTTGCAGAACGACGAATGCGTGCGTCGCAATATAGGTGCCGTCGTCGTCGGCTTCCGAACGGCCGACGAAGCCGAAGCCGACCGTATTGAAGGTTCCCAGCGCGGGTGTGCCGTTCAACGGCTTGGCAAACAACCGCCGATGGCGCACGAGTACGTCGAGGGTGTCCTGATGGGCAGGCAGGCGCTTGAGCCATTTGGCCCAGGTCAGGGCCCGGTAGACCTTGAAAGGATCGCCGGTCTCGATCGCACGACGGATTTTCGGATCGGCCGCCAATGCTTCGAGTTCCGGGATGCGTTGCGTGAGATTCGCCGGATCTTTCAGAGACATTTTAGTCCTTTTGCAATATTTATCCTGGGAAATTTAGCATTTCCTGACTGGCGAGATCAATGTAATCCGGGTAGCTTTCTTAATAATTGTATTGACAACGAGCAAAGTTATGTATACGGTGTATACATGACGACCAAAGAACGCATCCTTGCCATCGCGATCGGCGAACTCGAAGCAAAAGGCCTGGACGGCCTGAGCCTGCGCGCCGTCGGCCAGAAAGCCGGCATCACACCCATGGCCGTGTACCGCCATTTCGCCGACAAGGCCGCCCTGCTGCAAGCCGTGGGCGCCCACGCGCTCGACCTGTGGCAACAGCGTGCCCGGCCGCTGACGGACCTGCCGCTCCTGGCCGGCTTCGAGGCCATGGCGACGGCGTTCGTCGATTTCGCGCTGGACGAGCCGGCGCTGTTCGACGCCGCCTTCGTGCTCAAGACGCGCGCCGAACGCATCTATCCGGAAGACTTCGAAGCGGGACGTTCTCCCGTCATCGGCGCCTTCGCGCAGCGGCTCGCGGAGGGCCAGGCAGCGGGGCTCGTGCGCGCGGGGCCGCCGCTGGAACTGGCGATGGGCGTGTGGGGCGTGCTGCAGGGACTCGTGGACCTGCACCGCTCCGGACGGTTCAACCTGTCGCGGACCGAATTCACGGCGCTGTGCCTGCGCTCGGCGGCGCGCATCTACCTGAAGGGGCACGACGAATGACACGATGGAACATCCTGGCCGCGCTGCTGTGCGGCGCCCTGCTGGCGGTGAGCCGCGACACGGGGCAGTTCGGCTGGCTGGCGGTCGCCGCGTACCTGCCGCTGCTGGTGCTGGCCCTGCGCGCGCCGCGTCCGCGGGACGCGGCCCTCCTCACGTTCGTGGCCGGATGGATGGCGGAGGCCGGGCCCATGTGGTTCTATGGGCACCTGCTGCCGATGGTGTACGGCGGCGCCCTGCTGCTGGCGCTCGTGTTCATGCTCTCGGCCCTGTTCATGCGCGCCCTGTATCGCCGCTTCCCGGCCGGCGTGGCCGTGCTCGGATTCGCCGCGATGATGACGTCCGCGGATTACCTGCACGGCCTCGTCTCGCCGAACGGCAGCTTTTTCGCCCTCGGCTATACGCTGGTCGACGTCGTGCCGCTGCTGCAGACGGCATCGCTGGCCGGCGTGCCCGGCCTGTCCTTTCTCGCCGCCCTGATCCCGGCCGGACTCGCCGTCCTCTACGTGCAACCGCGCGACGTGTCGGGGACGCTGGCATGGTCGGTGCCGGTACTCGCGGCCCTGGCCTACGGCCTCTGGCAGCTGGCGCAGCCGGCCGGGCCGTCCGTGCGTATCGCCCTGCTGAGCGACGACCGCTACGCCGGGCGCGTGTTCAATCACCCCGAGGCGGGGCCGGAAGTCGCGGCGGCGTTCGCGCGCCAGATCGCCGCGGCGGCCGCGCATGCGCCGGCGGCCATCGTCGTGCCGGAAAAAATCCTCGCGGCCGGCACGGACTTCGCGCCGCCGGCGGGCAGCGTCGTCGTCGCCGGCCTCGAGGGGCCTGCGCCGCAAGGCGGCCGGCTGAACATCGCTGCGCTGTACCGGCCCGGCGCGCCTGTCGACGTCTACCTGAAGAAGCGCATGGTGCCGGGCTACGAAGCGGACTACGTGCGGGGCACGACCGAACTGGTGACGCGGCTCGGCGGCCTGCCCGCCGGTATCGCCATCTGCAAGGACATGGATTTCGCCCAGGACCTGCGCCTGTACGGCCGGCGCGACGTCGGCCTGATGCTGGTCCCCGCGTGGGACTTCGACCGCGACGCCTACCTGCACGGCCGCATGGCCGTCGTGCGCGGCGTCGAGAACGGATTCGCCGTCGCGCGCTCGGCCTCGCAAGGCCTGATGACGCTGAGCGATGCGCACGGTCGCATCGTCGCCGAACGACGCACCATGCACGCGCCGGCCATGCTCGTGGGCGACCTGCCGACGGGGCGCGGCGGCACGGTCTACAGCCGCATCGGCGACGCGTTCGCCCAAGCCGTCGTCGCCGCGTGGCTCGCGTTGCTGGCGTTGCTGGCGTGGCGCTGGCCGCGTGTTCAGGACAGGCCGGCGCGCCGCATGTAGGCAGCCAGCGCATCGGCGTGGGCAGACGCGGCGATGGCGCCGACGTAGCCATCCGGACGCACCAGCACGAGCTCGCCGGGGCCGAGCCCATACGCGGCCTGGACCTGCCCATGCACGTCGATCACGTCGCCGCGCGCGCCGAACAGGTGCACGCGCAGGCCCGGACGCCGCAGCGCGTCCGCGACGCCGGGCGCGACATCGCGGCCCAGCAAGGTCCAGTGCGGCCCCGCGAACAGCGTGAAGAGCCGCACCGGCTGCCCGCCCGCGCCCAGCACGACGGCGTCCGGCGCGCGGTCGCCGGCCCGCACGCCGTGCGTCCGCGCCGGCTGCGCGAACGACAGCGGCGAATCGGGGTACGCCAGGTCGAGCTGCCGCACTTCGCGCCCGCGGCGCATTTCTCCGCCGCGGCGCGCGGCGTCCAGCAGCGCCGTCGACAGCTGCAGCATCGCGGCGGCGACCGGGCGGCGCTCCGCCTCGTAAGTGTCCAATAAATCGTCCGGCGCGCCCGCGAGCACGGCCGCCAGCTTCCAGCCGAGGTTGTACGCGTCCTGCACGCTGGTGTTCAATCCCTGCCCGCCCGTGGGCGGATGCGTGTGCGCTGCGTCGCCGGCGAGGAACACCCGTCCCACGCGATAGCGGTCGGCCAGGCGCGCATTCATCGTGTACGCCGAGGCCCAGGACACGCCGGCCACGTGCACGTCGCCGCGGCCGGTCCGGTCCTTCACCATCGCGTCCAGGGCCTGCGCCGACAGGTCGACGTCGCCGTCGGGCGGCACCGGCGCCTGGATCTGGAACAGGTCCGTGCCCGCGAGCGGACACACCTCGAGCCGGCGCGCCATGTCGTCCCCGTTGAAGCGATGCCAGGCGTCGCGGTCGAGACCTTTCAGCGCCACGTCCGCCACCAGGGCCCGCACGTTCATCGTCTTGCCGGGGAAGCCGATGTCGAGCAGGCGGCGCACCGTGCTGCGTCCGCCGTCCGTGCCGACGACGTAGCGCGCACGCAGGCGCGACTCGCCGCCGCCGCCCGCGAGCGTGACCGTGACGCCATCCTCTTCCTGCGCCAGGTCCGTGAGCGCGAGGCCGGATTCGACCCGTTGTCCCAGCTCCAGCAGGCGGTCGCGCATGACCTGCTCCGTCAGGGATTGCGGCAGCATCAGCGGCGTGCCGTACGGTTCCGCCGACGTCGCGGCCGGTTCTGCGGCGAGGGGTGCCTGCACGTCACTGCCGTCCACGGCGTACACCCGTTGCGGAGGATACGGCCCACCCAGCGCCACCGCCCGGTCGACGATGCCGAGGTCCTCGAACACTTCCAGCGTGCGGGGCTGGATGCCCTTGCCGCGCGAGCCGTGGAATGGCGCGTCCTGCCGCTCGACCAGGCGGAACGGGACGCCCCGCCGCGCCAGGTCAAGGGCCAAGGTGAGGCCGGCAGCGCCCGCGCCGCAGATCAGTACATCGGTATCGAAGTCCATGTCACTCTCCCAGTGTCTTATGTGTAAAATACACATAACTGGAGAGGAGTATATGGCAACGAAAAATAATGTGCAAGATACACATATATCGGCAAAACTGCGTGACTTGCACGGCTCGCTGATCAGCATCGTCAGCGCGATGAACCGGCCGCAGCGCGACGAGGAGCTCATCCGGCAAGCCGGCATCCGGCTGGACCGGGCGCTGTTTCCGCTGCTGGTCGGGATCGAGCGGCTGGGTCCGATCGGCGTCGTCGAACTGGCCGAGCGGTCGGGGCGCGACTACACCACCGTCAGCCGCCAGGTCGCCAAGCTGGACAGCCTGGGCCTGGTGGAACGGCGTGCTTCCGAGACGGATGCACGGGTCCGGCTGGCGTCGATCACACCGAAGGGCAAGGCCATGACGGACGCGCTCGACGCGGCGCGCGACAAGATGGCGCGCGCCCTCTTCGCGTCGTGGGACAAGGACGATTTCGACAATCTGGTGCGGCTGATGCGCAGGCTGGCCGACGCGATCGACCAGCCGCCGGTCCCGCCCGGCGACGCGGGCTGAGCGGCCGCCGCGTCAGCGCTGCGCCATCTTCGCCGTCACGACGATCATCTGCGCCAGGCGCGGATCGGCAACGTCGCTCGGCACATAGCTCATCATCATGTCGTCGCGGGTGTCGCCCTTGTTGAATTCCATGATGACGTTGCCGTCGCGCGAAACGAACCGGTCGGGCGACTGCGCGACGAGGTGCATCCGGCGCTGTTTGTCGATCTGGGCGACGATGCCGTCGCGCGCGGGCTGCACCTTCAGGCGCCAGCCGTTCGACAGCTCGTACGCGCCGCTCACCGCCTCGGCCTGGTAGTCCCAGATGCGGAACGCCGTGCGCGGCTGCGCGGTCACCTCGACGCGCGAGATCGGCGTGTCGTCATTGATCGGATAATTCACCGACTGCGCGCCGGCACCGGGCGCGAACAACAGCAGGGATGCGGAAAGTGCCAAGGGAAGCGGACGCATGATGTCTCCTTCAGTGATGGACGGTGCCGCGGTACGGGTCTTTGCCGGCGGCGGCAATTCAGTCTAGGGCGCCGGTTGCCGGCCACAAGGGCGGAAAGGGCCGCATCACGAAACAGTCTGTATTTACGGAGAATCAGATCGATGCGAAATGACACGCATCCGCCGGCGACGGGCAGCATCCCGTATCGCTATGCGCGGCTGCGTGATCGGATATGCACGTCATTGCGACGTGCTGAATGACGTCACCCGGCGCACGTAGTGGTTGTCCCACTCGGCGACGTCGACCAGTTCGAATCCGTGCCGGAGATAGAACCGGTTCGAGTCGCTGCCTTTCAGGGCGCCCACGCGCACGCACCTGCGGTGCGCGTCCGCCTCGGCCAGTACCCGCCGCAGGATTTCGCTCCCGATGCGCATGCCCTGGTACGCCGGGTGGACGTAAAGATGGTCCAGCAGCAGGCCGTCGCCAGCCGGCCTGACGACGACGAATCCGACCCGTACCCCGTCCTTGACGATGTGCCGGGTATGCGCGGGCGCGAAACCGGACAGGAAGCGCTCGCGCGCCCGCTGCGCGTCGAAGCGCCCGACGCGTTCCAGGCTGGCGCGCATGGCGGCAATGCGCAACTGCACGAGCGCCTCGGCGTCCGTTTCTTCGACGGGCAACAGGTCGATGTGCGGGCCGGTCACGGCTTCACGTCGCCGTCTACCACGACCCGATTGCGGCCGCCATGCTTTGCCGCATACAAGGCCTTGTCCGCCGCCTCGATGAGTGCGGGAACCTCGTGCAGGCGTTCACGATCAAAGCTTGCGACACCGATGCTCAGCGTGACCATCGGCCAGTGGGCCGCGGGTGCGTGCGGCAGCGCCAGTCCGGCCACGTGTTCGCGGATCGTGTTGGCGTGCAGCCTGGCCTGCTCGAGCGACGTGTCCGGCAGGATCGCCGCGAATTCCTCGCCACCATAGCGTGCCGCCACGTCGGCCGGGCGCTTGAGTTTGGCGGCAATGGCCTGGGCCACGGTCGACAGGCAGGCGTCGCCCTGCTGGTGGCCAAAGTGGTCGTTGTAGGCCTTGAAGGAATCGATGTCGATCAGCAGCAGCGACACCTCGCCCTTCACGCGTTGCGCGCGGCGCAGTTCGCGGTCCAGCGCGACGTCGAAGTAGCGGCGGTTGGCGATGCCGGTCAGGCCGTCGACGTACGACCGGGCGCGCAGCGATTCGGCGTGGTCGAGGAGACGCTTTTCGCGTTCCACGGCGCCGCTGACGTCGCGGATCTCGATCATGCAGTAGCGCTGCTCGCCATCGCGGAACGGCGTCACCGTCACGGCCTGGTCGATGCGCGGCCCGTCGAAGCTGCCCGCCTCGCGCAGCGGGAATGGGGCGCGGCTTTCCGACTGCGGGATGGTCGTGCTCGCGCCATCGGCCGATGGCGCCGATGTGGGCGCCAACGCGGCCAGCACGGCCGCTTCGACGCGCGAACCGCGCAGTTCGGGGAACACCTCGAACAGCGAGCGCTCGCGCACGCGCGCGGCGGCGCGGGCGGAACGGGGCACCATCCAGCCGTTCCAGAGCACGATCTTGTGGTGGACGTCGAGCACGATGATCCCGCTGTTGACGAGATTCAGGGCGCGCAGGGAGAGGTCGGTGGCGGTATCGGGGTCGGTCGGGATCACGGCACGGCTTCGTGTGGGAGTGTTTGAATAAATATCTGAAAATCAACTTATCATACCGGAAATCAATCCCTATGCGGCCCGTGGAGACCCAACAATTGTTGCCAACTTTCACGAAAGCACTTGGCCGAGTGCCGATGAGCCGCTATAATGCTGCCCGTCGGGTCGTTAGCTCAGTTGGTAGAGCAGCGGACTTTTAATCCGTTGGTCGCTGGTTCGAGCCCAGCACGGCCTACCACGAACACCAGAAAGCCCATGAACTTCGGTTCATGGGCTTTTTGCTTTTCCTCGTTCCTGTCAGATTCTTCCTAGCTTTACCCTCGGAATTAGTTGCACCGGCCAATCAATTGGTTCTAGTCAACAAATTCCCTCATGCACGTCCTTACACTGGGCCGCTCGGGCGCTCTGCCAAGCATTCCCTCAAGGACCTGCCATGTTGTCGAACAAGGAAACGTCTCTGTCCCGTCACCTGTCGCGCGCGATCGGGCTGCTGGCCGCCGGCCTCCAGGCCGGTGCCCTGGCGCAGCAGGGGCCCGACCTGAACGCCCTACCCCTCGAACAATTGCTCAACCTCGAGGTCGTCACGGCGTCGAAGATTCCGCAGAAGATCAGCGAGGCGCCGTCGTCCGTGACCGTGATCACGACGGAGGACATCCGCCTGCGCGGCTACCGCACGCTGACGGAGGTCCTGCAGAGCGTGCCCGGCATGACGGTGTCCTATGACCGCAATTACAACTACGCGAACATCCGCGGCCTGGGCAATCCCGGCGACCTGAACACGCGGCTGCTGATCCTGATCGACGGGCGGCGCCTGAACGACGTCGTCTACGACCAGGGCGCCATCGGCACCGAGTTCCCCATCGACCTGGCCCTCATCGACCGCGTCGAATTCGTGCCCGGCCCCGGCTCCGCCATCTACGGCAGCAGCGCGTTCTTCGGCGTGGTGAACGTGATCACGAAAGGTGGCGCGGCCCTCAAGGGGCAGACCGTCGGCATCGGCCGGTTCACGGGCCGGGGCCGCGAAGTCCGCAACACGTACGGCCGCGGGACGCCGGGCGGCACCGAACTGCTGCTGGGCGCGTCGGCGTACGACAGCGCGGGACGCGACCTGTATTTTCCCGAATTCGACGATGCGGTCAGCCACGGCATCGCCCGGGGGATCGACTACGACCGCTACCACCGGCTGTTCGCGAAACTGAGCACGGGCGGCGCCGTGGCCGAGGCCTATTTCGGCAGCCGCACGAAAGGCATCCCGACGGCGTCATACGGCCAGCAGTTCAACGATCCGCGCAGCTGGTCGCTGGACGAATACGCGGGGGCGGCCCTGTCGTGGCACCGCGCCGTCTCGGAAACGCTCGACCTGTTCGCCGGCGTGAGCGTGGCGCGCTACCGCTACCGGACCGTCAACATCACCGAGCCGGCCAGCGCGGGCGCGACGTACAGCGTCGATACGGCCGAAAGCCTCAGCAGCGGCGCGGAGGTGCGCGCCATCAGCAGTGCGCTGCGCGGCCACAAGCTCATCGCTGGCGCGGAATACACGCGCGACAGCAAGCGGCAGATGTCGAACTACGACGTCGCCCCGTACCACCTCAACCTCGATGCCGCCCATCCCAAGCGGCAGGCCGCCGTCTACCTGCAGGACGAGATGCGGCTCGGCGAGAAGCTCATCCTGAACACGGGCGTGCGCCACGACTACGATTCCGAAGGCGGCGCCACGACGAATCCGCGCGTGGCCCTGCTCTACAAGACGGCGCGCCAGGTAACGCTCAAGGCCTTGTACGGCACGGCCTTCCGCTCCGCCAACGCCTACGAGCGCTATTACACGTTCGACTTCCGGGCGAATCCGGCGCTGCGCTCGGAGCGCATCAAGACCTATGAACTGATCGCCGAATATTTTCCGACCGACCGCTTCCGCGCCACCGCTTCCGTCTTCCAGTACCGCATGCGCGACATGCTGGCGCTGGCCACCGATCCGGTCAACGGCATGCTGGTCTTCTCGAACATCGACGCGGCCCGCGCCACGGGCGTCGAGCTGGAAGCGGAATGGCTGCGCGAGGACGGCAGCGCCCTCAAGGGCAGCGCGAACGTGCAGTCGGCGCGCAACGACGTCGATGGCGCATGGCTGCCCAATTCGCCGCGCCGGCTGTTCAAGCTGAACTACGCGCTGCCGCCGCTCGGCGACCACCTGCGCGCACACGCCGAGTACCGCTTCACGAGCCGGCGCCGCACGGTGCAAGGCGGCGAGGTCGGCGGGTTCGGCGTCGTCGACCTGAACCTTGTCGGCACCCTGGCGGGATCGCGCGTGGAGCTGTCCGGCGGCGTGCTCAACGTCTTCGCCAAACGCTACGCCGATTCCGCCAGCGAGGAACACTACGACAACAGCACGCCGCCGCGCCGTCTCGACGCCATCGGGCAGGACGGGCGCACGCTGCGCTTCACGGCATTGGTCCGGTTCTGACGATGATGCGGCCCAGCCTCGCGCGCCTCCTGCTCCTGTGCTGCCTGCTGCTGCCGGCGGGCACGCATGCGCAGACCGCCGATGAATACGCGGCCAAGGCGGCGTTCATCTACAACATCGCGCAGTTCAGCACCCTGCCGAACATGAACGGCGCCGTGCGCCTGTGCGTGCTGGGGCGCGATCCGTTCGGCAGCGTGCTGGCCACGCTGGAAGGCAAACCGATCGGGAACGCGCGCCTGTCCGTCCTCTACCCGCGCTCGGGACCGGAGGCGCTGATGCAATGCCACATCCTGTACATCAGCGCGTCCGAGACGGACGACATGCCGGTGCTCGCCGACAGCGCCCGCGCGGCCGGCGTGCTGACGATCGCAGACACCCGCGGCGCTGCGCGCAAGGGCGTGATGCTCGAACTGGTCCTGGACGACCGGCGCATCGCCTTCGAATTCAATGGCGCCGCGGCGCGCGGCGCCGGCGTCGTGCTCAGCTCCAAGGTGCTGCGGCTGGCGCGCGCCATCTACTAGACCGGGACGGCCAGCATGGAACAACTCATCGAATGGATCAACCGGCAGGCACTGAGCACCAAGCTCAAATGGACCTACCTCGTCACGAGCGGCGGCGTGATGCTGCTGTCGACGCTGTTCCTGATCGGCATCCAGCTGTACTTCTTCACCGCCGCGCTGGTGCGGCAGACGCAGTCGCAGGCGACGATGGTGGGCGAGAACCTGACGGCCGCGATGGCCTTCGCCGACGCCGAGGCGGCCGGCGATATCCTCTCCGCCCTACGGGTGGCGCCGGACGTGCAGTCGGCCGTCGCCTACGACGCGAAAGGCAAGGCGTTCGTCAGCTTCGTGCGCGATCCGCAGTCGCCCACCGCCGCGCACGACCCACGGGCGCGCGAGACGGTGGTGGACGTCCGCGGCGTCAGCGTCACGCGCCGCATCCAGGTCGGCAGCCGCCTGCTCGGGACCGTGGTCGTGCGCAGCAGCGTGACGAGCGTGTACCGCCAGCTCGCGCTGTACCTGGCGCTGGCGCTGCCGATGACGCTGGCCCTGCTCAGCCTCTCGTACTACGCGCTGTCGCGCCTGCAGCGCTACTTCACGGCCCCGATCCGCGCGCTGTCGGCGGTGAGCGAGCAGATCTCGCGCCAGGGGGATTATTCGCTGCGCGCCGAGGTGTCGCAGGCGGCCGACATCGGCCTGCTGGCGCGCACGTTCAACGGCATGCTGGACCGCATCCAGAAGCGCGAACTGGAACTGGAAGCGGAGATCAACGAGCGCAAGCGCATCGAGGTCAAGCTGGACCGGCTGGCGCACTACGATCCCGTCACACAGCTCAACAACCGGCACTTCTTCAACGAGCGGCTGGAATCGGTTCTCGCGCGCGCCCGCAAGTTCGACGAGCGCACGATCCTGATGTTCATCGACCTGGACAACTTCAAGACCGTCAACGACACGCTCGGCCACGACATCGGCGACGAACTGCTGCGCCTCGTCTCGCGCCGGCTGTCGGAGACGCTGCGCTTCGGCGACGTGCTGTCGCGCATCGGCGGCGACGAATTCGGCATCATCCTCGAGAACGTGAGCCAGGTCGGCGTCGCGTCGCTGATCGCGGAAAAATGCCTGGTCAAGCTGGCCGACCCGATCCACATCCACGGTCACGACATCCACATCGGCGCGTCCATCGGCATCAGCGTGTATCCGGACGACGCGACCGACATGCACGCGCTGCTGAAATACGCCGACACCGCGATGTACTACGCGAAGAACGGCGGCAAGAACGCGTGGCGCATGTTCACGCCCAGCATGCGCGACGACGCCCACAAACGCTTCAAGCTGGACAACAACCTGCGGCGCGCATTGGAACGCGACGAGTTCGTGCTGCACTACCAGCCGCAGGTCGACCTCAAGACCGGCGACATCGTCGGCGTCGAAGCGCTGATCCGCTGGATCCATCCGCAGCTGGGCATGGTCAGCCCCAACGACTTCATCCCCGTCGCCGAGGACACGGGCCTCATCGTGCCGATCGGCGAATGGGTGCTGCGCGAAGCGTGCCGCGACCTGAAACGGTGGCACGCGGAAGGCTATTCCCTCCGCGTCGCCGTCAACCTGTCCGGGCGCCAGCTCAAGGAAAACAACCTGGTCGCCGCCGTGCTGGCGACGCTGCGCGAAGCGGACGTCGACCCGTGCTGGCTCGAACTGGAACTGACGGAGAGCATGCTGATGGATGCCTCCACCGAAATCATCGACCGCCTGCACGCGCTGACGGACGCCGGCATCCAGCTCGCGATCGACGACTTCGGCACGGGCTATTCGTCGATGAGCTACCTGAAGACGTTCCCCGTGCGCGCGCTGAAGGTGGACCGCAGCTTCGTGCGCGGCCTGCCGCAGGATCCGGAAGACGCGGCCATCACGCGCGCGATCATCGCGATGGCCCGGAGTCTCAGGATGGAGATCGTGGCCGAGGGCATCGAGACGCAGGAACAGCACGACTTCCTGCGCGCGCACGGCTGCGACAAGTCGCAGGGCTACCTGTACGGCCGTCCGTGCGCCGCCGCGCAGATCGGGCAGATGCTCGCGCACACGGGCGCGGGCGCCTGCGAGGTCGACTAAAGATCCATCACCACTCGACGACGACGGACGTCATGGCCGGCAGCGCCAGCGGCGCGCGCAGGTCGACGGCGGCGCCGGTCAGCACGTTGCGGCCCTGCGGCGCCTGTTTGATCATGCCGGCGAAGCGCGCCAGGTCGAGCTGCGTGGCCTGCGGATTCTTGTTCAGCACGACCATCACCGTCTGCCTGCCGTCGTGGCGGAAATAAACGTAGTGGCCGTCGCTGGGGATGTAGTGCGTCAGCTTGCCGTATTTGACGGCGGAACTGGTCTTGCGCCAGTTGAACAGCGTGCGCACGAGGTGCTGCATGCCGCGCTGCGCGTCCGTCAGGCCCGTGCCCGTGAACGCATCGACCTTGTCGCCCGCCCAGCCGCCCGGCATGTCCGCGCGCAGCACGCCGTCGGTGCGCTGCTTCGGCCCCTGGATCAGCATCTCGGTCCCGTAGAACATCTGCGGGATGCCGCGCGTCGTCGCCATCAGGATCAGGTCCGTTTTCAGGAGGTCGACGTTGCCGTCCACCTGCGCCAGCGCGCGCGGGCGGTCGTGGTTGTCCGGGAAGACCATCAGCTTCAACGGATCCGCGTACAGGTAGTCGGCCGCGATGGTTTCGTAAATCTTGATCAGTCCTTGGCCGCTGTCTTCCGGCGCCGTCAGCGCTTTCGGGGCCGTGTCGACGAGGGGGAAGTCCATCACGGACGGCAGTTCGGAGCGGAAGCCGTCGCGGTTGACGACGCCCTTCTGCCAGTACGCGACCATGTACGGGCGGTCGTCCATCTCCTCGCCGACGACGTTCAGGTGCGGATACTCCGCGCGCACGGCGCGGTTCCAGTCGTTCAGGAAGGCCGGGTCGGCGTACGAATACGTGTCTTCGCGGATGCCGGACAGGTTCGCGTACTCGATCCACCACAACGTGTTCTGGATCAGGTAGCGGGCCACCAGCTTGTTTTTCTGGTTCACGTCCGGCATCGACGTATCGAACCAGCCGTCGACGAAGCGCGCCTTGTCTTCCGGCGCCGCGTGGATGTCCTGCGCCACCGTATGCTGGTTGTTCGTCTTCACGAACGTCTTGCCGTGGTTGATCCAGTCGGACGACGGCATGTCCTGCATCCACCAGTGGCCGGTGCCGATGTGGTTCACGACGACGTCCTGGATCACGCCGATGCCGCGCGCGTTGGCCGCGGCCACGTAGTTGCGGTAGTCCTCGTTGCTGCCGAAGCGCGGGTCGATTTTGTAGTAATCGGTCAATGCGTAGCCGTGGTACGAATACGCGGGCTGGTTGTTTTCCAGCAGCGGCGTGGGCCAGATCATCGTGAACCCGAGGTTGCGGATGTAATCGAGCTGCGCCTGCATGCCGGCCAGGTCGCCGCCGTGGCGCCCGTCCGGATTGCCGCGGTTGCTCTTTTCGCGCATGCCCGCGTCGTCGTTAGCGGGGTTTCCGTTCGCGAAGCGGTCGGGCACGATCAGGTAGACGGCGTCGCTGGAGTCGAAGCCGCGCCGCGCCGCCGAATCCTTGCGGCGCGCTTCCAGGCGATACGGGACGGTCGTCACCACGTCCTTGCCGCGCTTGAACTGCAGTTTCAGTTCACCGGGCTTCGTCGTCGCGCCGATCTTGAGGTTCACGAACAGGAAATTCGGATTGTCCGTACGCTCGACGCTTGCGATGCGCACGCCAGGGTAACTCAGCGCCGGCTCCAGTTCGGCGATCTTCTCGCCATGCACCATCACCTGCAGGTCGGACGACTTCATGCCGACCCACCAGTTCATCGGTTCCACGTGCTGGATGGCGTACGGCGCGGCGCCGGCCCACAGGGCGGGCAGCATGGCCGAGATGGCCAGGACGAGCTTCTTCATGTTGTCTCCATAGTAATTTGTAGTAAAGTAACATGTGAGAGCTATAAATTCAAACCATAACGGGTATTTGCTGTAGTTTTACTTCGTCATGCGATCCGTGCGGAAATACAGTAAGCTGTCTGCCCCATGCCGCAGACCATCCTGACCCCCGTTCACCACGAACTGATCATCAAGAAAAGCCGCTTCATCGCCTGCGTCCAGCCGATGCCCGACCGCGCCGGTGCGCAGAAGATCGTCGCGGGGCTCAAGGCCGCGCATCCGAGCGCCGCGCACGTGTGCTGGGCGCTGCTGGCGGGCGGGCAATCGGCGGCCGTCGACGATGGGGAGCCGAGCGGCACGGCCGGCCGTCCCATGCTGGACGTGCTGCGCCACCAGGACCTGGAAGGCGTGCTGGCGACCGTCGTGCGCTATTTCGGCGGCGTCAAGCTGGGTGCGGGCGGCCTCGTGCGCGCCTACACGGACAGCGTCGCCCAGGCGATGCTGGGCGCGCAGAAGATCGCCATCATCCGCCAGCGCCACCTGCGCTGCGACGCGCCCTACCCGCTCGAAGGTCTCATCCGGCGCGAACTGGACGGTGCCGGCGCCACGCTGGATGCCGTCCAGCATGCCGACGTCGTCTCGTTCGCCTTTCACTTACCGGACGACAAGGCCGCGGCACTCGTCGCCCGGCTGAGCGAGGCGGGCAATGGCCGCATCCATTGGCTCGCGGAAAACGACGACCCGCAAGCAGACTCGGCCTGATACCGCTATCATGTGAGGCTATACCGGACATCACAACTCGAAAGCGGACTCGCCTGTCGCGAGCCGCCATAATGTCCGGCTTCCTCCAGCAAAGACTACACACATGATCAAAAAGAGCCTGGCGCCTCTGGCCCTGGGCGGTTTCGGTATCGGCATGACGGAATTCGTCATGATGGGCATCCTGCCCGATATCGCGACCGGCCTGAACATTTCCATTCCCCAAGCGGGCTACCTGATTTCGGCGTATGCGGTCGGCGTGGTCGTCGGCGCGCCGACGCTCGTCAGCATGCTGTCCCACCGCCCGCCGCGCAGCGTGCTCATCTGGTTCATGCTGATGTTCACCGTGTTCAACGCGCTGTCCGCGTTCGCGCCGAATTTCCACACGATGCTGCTGTTCCGCTTCCTGGCCGGCCTGCCCCACGGCGCGTTCTTCGGCGTCGGCGCCGTCGTCGCCACGCGTCTCGCGGACAAGGGCAAGGAAGCGGCCGCGCTCGCCAGCATGTTTTCCGGCCTGACCATTGCGAACGTATTGGGCGTACCGGCCGGCACTTGGCTCGGCCACAACATGAGCTGGCGCTTCGTGTTCCTGATCGTGGCCGTGATCGGCCTTGCGACGATGATCATGCTGCACAAGCTGATCCCGTATTTCGAGGCGACGCCGGGCGCCGGCCTGCGCCAGGACCTGAAGATCTTCCGCAAGCCGAACCTGTGGCTGGCACTGGGCATCACGTCGATCGGCACGGGCGGCTTCTTCGCCTGGCTCAGCTACATCGCCCCGCTGCTGACGGACGTGACGCACTTCCACGCCAACACCATCCCGCTGATCATGACGGCGGTGGGCGTCGGCATGACGGTCGGCGTGAACGTGGGCGGCAAGCTGGCGGACCGCGTGCCGCCGCTGACGGCGATCATCATCCTCCTGATCACGATGGTCGCCCTGCTGTGCATGAACGCGCTGTTCGCGTCGTCGCAGCCGGCGATGATGGTGCTGGCATTCACCGTCGGCGCGAATGCGCTGGCGCTGGGCCCGCCGATCCAGATGCTGCTGATCGAGCACTCGCGCGAAGCGGAGATGCTCGGCTCGTCGCTGGGCCAGTCCGGCTTCAATATCGGCAATGCGCTGGGCGCGTTCCTCGGCGGCATTCCGCTGACCCTGGGCTATTCGTACGCGTCGCCGCAATGGGTGGCAGCGGGTCTCGCACTGTCCGGCGTCGTGCTGGCGCTCGCGATGCGGGCGCATGGCCGGCGGGCCGCGGTGGCGGTGCCGGCTTAAGCGTCGCGGCGCTTCCTTCCCGCCACACCCGCCGCCGCGAGCCCGGCCAGCACCAGCGCGATGCTGCCCGGCTCGGGCACGTGCCCCGATGCCGCATCGCCGCCCTTGTCGAGCTTCAATCCGGCGATATCGACCGGATTGAAGTAGTGGTTCGAATTGACCTGCACGGTGGACGACCAGGTATCGACGATCACGTTACCGTTGATGACGCCCCAGTTCGCCGTCTGCGTCGCATACGGCGCCAGCACGCTGCCGATCACGCCGCGCACGTCGATCGTCTTCGCTTCGTAAAAATTGAACAGCACGTTGTAGCCGGCGAGGGGCTGGAAGCTGATGCCGCCGTTGTTGAAGGTGCCCGCGCTGCCGCTCACGTTGAAGACGAGCGTCTCGCCCGGCACGAGCTGTTCCAGGGTCCAACTGCTGGAATTGGCGAACAGGTCCGACGACACGTTGAAGATGTCGACACCGCCCTTGCCACTGCCCGTCACCTGCACGCCGCTCCACAAACGCGTCACCGCACCCGTCGCATCGAGGCCGGACAACGCGTCGGCCATGCCCTTGTAGTAGCTCGCCGCCGCCTTGAAGTCGACCGGATTGCCGGCCGCCATCTGCGGCGTCGCGGCCCACATCAGAGAACTGGTGCCGCCCACATGGACCTTGCCGTTCTCGATCGAACCGCCTTGCAGCGACAGGTTGCCGCCCGCGACGAGCGCATAGCCGTCCTTGCCGAACGCATCCTTGTCGTTGTGGTTGATCGAATAGCTGGAAATCGTCACGTTGCCACCCGCGACAACCCCACCCTCGACGTCGCTCGACGTTGCCGCGAAGTCGTGAATCGCGTACAGGTTGGCGCCGCCGACCGGTGCCATCAGGTTCAGCACGGTCGCATGGGCGGAACCGGAACCGAGGACGACGAGGGCGAGGGAAAGCTGGGCAATGCGCATGATATTTCTTAATAGAAATTAATGATGCACAAAGGTATCATCATTTCCAACAGTTTTCGATAGAATTTTTCCTCTTATTTACCCAGCATGGCCGCCGTAGTGGTTATACCGGCAAATTCGCCATTCAGGCTCGCCACGGCGGTCGCATGCATCTGCTCGGCGCTGAACCAGGTCCCATCCGGCCCCGTGCGCTCGTGCGTGGCGCACGCGTCCTCGACGAGGAACGTATGAAAGCCGAGATTGCCGGCCATGCGCGCCGTCGTCGACACGCAGTGATCGGTCGTCAGGCCACACAGCACGACCGTGGCGATGTCCGCCGCGCGCAGCCGCGCTTCCAGGTCGGTGCCGATGAAGGCGCTGTTCACATCCTTCGGAATGACGATCTCGCCCGGCAGCGGCTGCGCTTCCGGCTTGAACGCGTGGCCGGGCGTGCCAGGATAAAACGCGCCCGTCTCGCTGCGCGAGCCGTGCTGGACGTGGAACAGCGGCCGTCCCGCTTTTCTCCAGGCGGCCAGCAGCGCGGCGATGTTGTGTTCGGCCTCCCGGTTGTTGCGTTGGCCCCAGCGCGGGTCAAGGAAGCCCTGCTGGACGTCGATGACGATCAGGGCGGCGTTGGTCAGCGTGTGCATGTGTGTCCTTTCATGAAAAACCACATGGTCGCCGCCACGTCTCCGTCACGCTACCGAAATGCCGGATAATTGCCGGTTCATCCATGACAGATTTCGATGGCCCATGAAGCTCAGCCAACTTCACATGCTCGTCGCGGTGGCGGACCACGGCAGCTTCAGCGCCGCCGCGGCGCAACTCGATTGCACGCAATCGCGCATCAGCCATGCGATCGCGGAACTCGAACGCGAACTGGGCACGCGCCTGCTGGCGCGCGCGCGCGACGGCTCGCTGCCCACCGAGGCCGGCCTGCGCGTGCTGGACAAGGCGCGTGCGATGCTGCGGCTCGAAGACGCCCTGCGCGCCAGCGTGCATGAGGAGGACGTCATCGAAGGCCGGGTGCGCATCGCGTGCTTCCGCAGCATCGGCACGCATCTGCTGCCGTATGCCGTCGAAGCGCTGGCGGCCCGCCATCCGCAGCTCGTGCTCGACATCGACGACGGCTGCAACGACCGCCTGGAAGTCGTCGCCGCCCTGCGCGCCGGCCGCGCCGACGTCGGCATCGCCCAGCTGCCCGTGGAAGACGGCTTCGAAGTCCATCCGTACGTGGCTGACGACTACGTGCTCGTCGTGCCGGCCGCGCGCGCGTTCACGCAGCCCGTGACGTGGGACCAGCTGGAGGGCCTGCCGTTCATCCGCCTCGGCTGCTCGGGCGCGGACGCGATCCTCGCGCGCTGCCGCGCGGCCGGCCTGCTTGCTGCGGCCGAACGCACGCTGGGCAACGACACGAGCATCGCTGCGATGGTGGCGCGGGGCATGGGCTGGTCGATCCTGCCGCGCCTCGCGACGTATCCCGAGCCGGACGACGTGCGCGTGCTCCCGTTGCCCCTCATTTTGCAAACCCTCGCGCGGCGCCAGTTCGCGCTGGCGGGATCGCGCGAGGCGATGCGCAGCGCGCGCGTAAAAGCCGTGCTGGACGTGCTGCGCGACCGGCGGCTGCTGGCCGCCACGCGCGCGTACCAGGCGGGTATCCTGCATTGTCCATGACCTCCGAGGTCATGCCGGCATGACCTCGCACGTGATTGAGCGCGACGCGCTTGACAGCCACACTGTGGTCTCCGATAACCAGGGAGTCCACCATGTCCGACCAGATCCTCAAGGCCCAGGTCCTTAAAGCCCACATGCTGCGCGCACTGCATGCGCCGGGCATGCCGCTCGTCCTGTTCAACTGCTGGGATGCCGGCAGCGCCAAAGCCATCGCCGCCGCGGGCGCGCGGGCCATTGCCACGGCCAGCTGGGCCGTCGCGGCCGCCAACGGCTACGATGACGGCGAGCAGCTGCCACGTGACCTGGCCATCGCCAACATCGAACGCATCGCGCGTGCCGTCACCTTGCCGGTGACCGTCGACCTGGAACGCGGCTACGGCGCCACGCCCGGTGAAGTCGCCGACACCGTCACGCAAGCCATCCGCGCCGGCGCCGTCGGCTGCAACCTGGAAGACGGCATCGCGGCCGGCGGCCTGCGCGATCCCCACGAACAGGCCCTGCGCCTGCAAGCCGCGCGCGCGGCCGCGGACAAGCTCGACGTCCCGCTCTTCATCAATGCGCGCACGGACGGCTTCCTGCTCGCGGCGCCCGGCGATCACGACGACGCGCTGCTCGACGCCACCCTGGCGCGCGCCCGCGTGTACGCCGCGCACGGGGCCGATTGCCTGTTCGTGCCGGGCCTCGCCGATGCCGCGCTGATCGAGCGGCTCGTGCAGGCGTCGCCGCTGCCCGTCAACCTGATGGCCGCCGCCGGCACGCCGCCGCTGGCGACCTTGCGCGCCCTCGGCGTGGCGCGCCTGAGCCACGGCCCCGGCCCGTACCTGCAGGCGATGCGCGCACTCGAAGACGCCGCGCGCGGCGCCCTCGCATGATGCTGGCCCGGCTCGCGCTCGCGGCGGCGCTGCTGCTGCCCTCCGTCCATGCGGCGGCGTCCGACCACCTGGATTCGCCGAAGGTCATCGCCGACCCGCGCGTGGACATCGGCGACATCTACGCGTGGACGTCCGCCGACGGCCGCCGCGTGAACCTCGTGATGACGATCGTCGGCCACGCGCTCGACAAGAATGCGGAATACGCGTTCCACATCGACAGCGGCCCGCGCTTTCCCGACACGACGGCGCGTACCGACATCGTCTGCCGCTTCCCGTCGAAGACGCAGGCGGACTGCCTGATCGGCCGCGACGAGACGATCCGGGGCGACCCGGGCAAACCGGCGGGACTCGCGAGTGCGAGCGGCCGCAGCCGGCTGTTCGCAGGTCTGCGCGACGACCCGTTCTTCAACAACGTGAAGGGCTCGCGCGCCGCGTTCGACCTCGCTGCGGCGACACTCCGGCAGGGCGTGCCGCGCGACGCGGCGGGCTGTCCCGCGTACACGCCGAAGCAGACCGCGGCGATCCTCGACCAGTGGCGCCACACGGACGGTGGCCCGGCCCGCAACTTCCTCGCGGGCTGGACGCCGATGGCGATCGTCCTCGAGGTGGACCTCGGCCTCGTCAACCGCGGCGGCCCCGTGCTGGCCGTGTGGGCGGACACGCTCGTCGCCGACGTCCGCATCGACCGCATGGGGCGGCCGCTGACGGGCAACGGCCTGCTCGCGCACCTGGGCAGCGACGAGGAAGCCGACGCCTACAAGCTGATGTACAACGCGGCGACACCGGAGACTGCGGATGAATTCGTGCCCGTCATCGCCAGGTCGCTCGCGCTGTACGACGGCTACGACGGCCGCTGCGGCAACCAGCTCATGATCGACCGTGCCGCGCCGCCCGAGCAGCGCTACCTGCCGCTGGCACGGCTGCTGGCCGACGACCGGCTGTGGGTCGACAGCGCCGTCACCACGTGCACGCAGCTGTTCGGCGTGGAACTCGGACTGCACGACTGCGGCGCCCGGACCTTGCACTACGACGCGGTGAACGTGTACCGCTCGCTGCTCGCCGGCGGGACCAACGATGCCGTCACGGACGGCGTGCGTGCGGACGACCAGCAGCATTCGGACACGGTATTCCCGTTCCTATGAGGACGCGCCTGTTCCTCATCCTGTGCCTGTGGCTGCACCTGAGCGCCCAGGCGCACGACTTCTGGGTCAACCCGGACAGCTTCGTCGTGTCGGTCGGCGCCAGCACCGCCTTGAGCATGCAGGTGGGCCACGGCGACGCGCGCCGCATGTCGATGATTCCGTCGCGCCGCATCCAGCGCTTCGCCGCGTGGACGCCGGCCGGCGACGTCATCGACCTGCGCAACGACGGCAGGCTCGCGCCCGCCGAGCCGGGCCTGCATCTGCTGGTACTGGAAACGGACGCGGACGCGCTCAGCCACCTGCCGCCCGACCGCTTCGAGGCGTACGTCGCGGAAGAAGGCTTGCGGCCCGCGGCGGCGGCGCGCGGACGGGACGTCATCGAGCGTTACCGGCGCGTGGCGAAGGCGCTCGTGCAGGCCGGCGCGCCGGGCGAAGGCAGCCAGGATCTCGCCATGAAGCGCCTCGGGCTGCCGCTGGAAATCGTGCTGACCACGCCGCCATCGGATGGCGACACGCTGGCCGCGCAGGTCATCTTCCGGGGCCGCCCGCTGGCCCGCGCCCTGGTCAAACTGACGGACCTCGACCACGACGCGCAACCCGTCGCCGCGCAGGTCACGGACGATGCGGGGCGAGTACATCTGCGCCGTCCGCCGCCGGGCCAGTGGCTGCTGAACGTCGTGTGGACCACGCCGCTCGAGGGTGACGAAGGCGTCGACTACGACACGATCTTTTCGAGCCTGTCCTTCGGCATCGCCCCATGACCTCGGACGTCATGGCCCGGCGCCGCGCGGCCGGGTTATCATCGCCGGATGACGCCTCTCGACCTCGCCCCCGTCCCCGTCGGCCTGCTCCTGCGCGAATGGCGCGCGGCGCGGCGCCTGAGCCAGCTCGACCTGTCGCTGGACGCGAACATCTCCGCCCGCCACCTCAGCTGCATCGAGACGGGCAAGGCGCAGCCCAGCAGGGCCCTGCTGATGCGCCTGGCCGACGTGCTGGACATGCCGCTGCGCGAACGTAACGCCCTGCTGCGCGCGGGCGGGTATGCGCCGAGTTTTCCGGAAACGGGCCTCGACACGCCGGCCATGGGCAGGATCAACCAGGCCATCGATTTCATCCTGCGCCAGCAGGAACCGTATCCCGCGTTCCTCATGAACCGCCACTGGGACATCCTCGCGACCAACGAAGCGGCGCAGCGGGTGAACGGCTTCGTGCTGGACGGGCGGCCGAGCAGGCATGCCAACATGCTGCGCGCCGTGTTCGACCCGGACGACCTGCGCGGCGCCATCGCGAACTGGGACGACATCGGGAGTACGCTGATCGGCCACCTGCACGCGCTGGTCGCGGGCGCGCCGACGGACATGAAGGCGCGTGCGCTGCTGGACGAGATCCTCGCGTATCCGAACGTGCCGTCGCGCTGGCGGCTGCGCGACCTCGATACGCCGCCCGCGCCGCTGCTGACGACGGAGTTCCGTCACCGCGGCGTGACGCTGAGTTTCTTTTCGACGATCACGACGTTCGGCACCCCGCGCGACATCACCATCGACGGGCTGCACATCGAATCGTGCTTCCCGATGGACGAGGCGACGGCGCAGTTCTGCCGCGAGCTCGGCGACCAGCCTTAGCTTTTCCATGTCAAACCGTTGTGTCCGATTGATATTTTTCAACTCAATCGATTTCGTTAACGATAGCATCTTCTGCGCCATTCACTCGAATGCGCTACTAGAAACAGTTTACTCAATCGATTGATTAAACGACGGAGACACCATGCGAACCCTGATCACCCTCACCCTGCTCCTGCTTGCCATGCTCGCGCCACGCATACCGGCGGCAGCCCAAACGACGGCCAACAATCCCAGCCTGCGCACCTGGTGGCATGCCAAGAACGAACTCAACGCCACGACCCCGGTCGCCGACGACGCCGTGCGGCGTTCCACGTTCTACGACGTCAAGGTGGCGACCGCCGCCGCGCCCAACGCGCGCTTCGATGCATTCCCGTACATGTCGATTCCCCGCGGCGGGCGCGACAAGTGGGGGTACAGCGACGACGACGGCGCCGAGTTCGCCGATCGGGCCAACCTGACAATGAGCTGGAGCTCGTTTCTCTACAGTACGGATTGCTGGGTGTACGTCACCCTCAGGAATGGACTCACGATCGGTTCCGAGGCCGACGTGACGATCCGGCCCGCGGCGCTGAACCTGAGCAAGGAGATGGTCGACAGCACCACGATCCGCGTGCGGGTGCCGTATTCCGCGAACGGCTACCGGTTCTCCGTCGAATTCAACAACCAGCTCTACACGGCCTACAATGACATGAGCGGCACGAGCGGCAGGCTGAACGACCAGGGCATCGGCCGCGCCATCCACACCGAGCCGCGCAACGCGCTGCTGATCTTCGCCGAGCCCATGGTGCCCGCCGCGGAGTCGGCGCGCCTCGTCCCGACTGGCGCCAGCGGCTCCATCTACTATCCGGCACCCGGCATGGTGAACAATCTCGACGCCATCACGCAGGAGATCGTCTACTTCCGTGCGGGCGTCTATTACATGCCCTGGAATTACCACGCCAAACTGCCGGCGAACGTCAAATGGGTGTACCTGGAACCGGGCGCCTTCGTGAAGGGCGCCTTCCAGTTCCTCCACGATAACCAGGGCGTCTACAAGTTCACGGGTTTCGGCGTCGTGTCCGGCGAAAAATACGTGTACGAGCCCGATACCGACAACGGTTACCAGCACCGCATCGCGCCGGACTGCCACGGCAGCTGCGTCAAGCTGTTGCGCCTCCAGTCATCGCCCACGATGCAACAATACCTCGACCTGCAGGGCGTCACGTTCATGGAGCCGCCGTACCACTCCTTCGTCGTGTATGGCGACGAAAACAGCTTCCAGATGCGGGTCGAGAATTTCAAGATGGTGGGCGGCTGGTACTGGCAGACGGACGGGCTGGAGCTATACAACAACGGCACGATGAAGAACACCTTCTTCCATTCCAACGACGACGTGCTGAAGGTCTACCACAGCAACCTGAATATCGATAACACCGTCGTCTGGAAGAACGAAAACGGCCCCGTCATCCAGTGGGGCTGGTCGCCGCGCAACATGGACAACGTCCAGGTCACCAACACGTACGTCATCCACAACAAGATGTACTGGACCGACGTGAAGGGCAATACCTGCATCGTGAATTCCTCGCCGTCCTGGTCATCCACCGATCCCGCCGCGGCGCCGAATGCCGGCACGACGGTGGCCAACCTGAGCTTCGAGAACTTGTACGTGGAAGGCAAGACCAACTGCGCGATCCGGCTGTACGCGCTGTCGAACACGGACACGGTCCACATCAGGAACCTGTTCATCGACGGCTGGAACGATCTCGATCCCGCCTCGCAGGCGAGCAAGTTCCACCGGATGTCGACCGACCTGTGGATCGGCAACGAAACGGTCAGCGGCCGCGGGCTGAAGCTCGAGAACTACCGCGTCGGGGGACAGCAGATCTACAAGGCGGGCAATAACTGGAACTCGACGTCGCTGGGCCGTCTCGATTTCGACGCCGAGTTGTGGGAGAACTGGAACGCCTGGTAAGCGTTCCTCCGCTCAGGGCCGGCGCACCAGCACGGTGCCGCCCTGGGCAGCATCGTCCAGCCGGAAGCCGACGGTGCGCGCAGTGGCATCGACCCGGCTGGCCACCTTGCGTTCGCCCGCGCGCACGTCGGCCTTGCCCTGGTATTGGTCGCCGTATTGAAAATGGCCGGCTCATTCATGTCGTTCCAGGACCCGGCCACGCCCATCCGCACCTGCTCGGCGAACAGGCTGCCCACCAGTCGCGCGTCCTCGCCTGCGTGAAGTCGGGGAAGACGGAGTCGCCGGGCCAGACGGGTGCGACGTAGGTGCTGCCGTCCGGGTTCTTCACGAACGCGTCGGCCTGCACGCCCGTGTCGTACGGCGCATGGCCCTGGCCGGCCGCCTTCGCCACATGCAGGTCGCTGATGGTGACGACCTTGACGCCCTGGCGCCCCAGGTCGCGGATCAGCCCCGGCATGTCCGGGAACGCCTTGCGATCGACGGTGAACGGGCGGTTGCGGTCCTGCCAGTCGATGTCCAGCCAGACGACGTCGGTCGGGATGCGCTCGGCGCGCAGGCGCGCGACCACCTGGCGCAGTTCGGCGCCCGACATATAGCTGTAGCGCGACTGCTGGTAGCCCAGCGCCCAGCGCGGGACCAGCGGCGCCTTGCCGGTGAGGTCCGTATAGCGGCGCACCACCTCGGCCGTCGACGGGCCGTGGATCAGGTAGTAGTCGATCGAACCGTCCGGCGCGCCGAAGGCCAGCACGCCGTCCTCGCGGTGGCCGAAGTCGAACCAGCTGCGGTACGTATTGTCGAGGAAGACGCCATAGCTGCCGCCCGCGCCGCCGACGCCGATGAAGAACGGAATCGACTTGTAGATCGGATCGTCCGCGGACGTGAAGCCGAAGGCGTCGGTGTTCCAGTTGACGAAGCTCTTGCCACGCCGGTCCAGTCCACCCGTCTTGTCGCCGAGGCCGAAATAATGCTCCGACTGCGGCATCGCCTTGCGCAGGGTGAACGCATGGCCATCGAGCTTGACGGGATCGATGGCGTCGGCCGAGATCACCTTGCCGGCCAGGTCGCTCACGACGAGACGCCCATCCTGGACGTCGACGCGCAGCGAACGCGTGGCAAAGCCGGTCGGACTCGCCTGCACGCCGACGCGGCGCGCCCGCACGCCGGCCGGCACGGCCCAGCTGGCGTCTTCCGGCAGCGCGCCGTTCGCGCTCAAGGTCACGCGCAGGACGTCGTCGGTGAGCGCCAGCACGCGGATGTGCAGGCTGCCCTGGCGGATATCCATGCCGTCGTTGCGGGCGGCGATGGCGGCCGGCTCGGCGCGGAGGGGCGCGGCGGCGAGCACGGACAGCGCCAGCGCGCATGCGGCGGCGGCGGTCCGGATGGTGAATCGATGGTGCATGCTGGTTTCCTGGTCAGTCGATGGTTGAATGCGACAGCGCTGCGGAGGCCCCGAAGAATGCGGGGTAAGGCTCGGCGATCCAGTACGTCGGAATCCGGGCCAGGTAGGCGGACAACCGCCCCTTCGCCTCGAACCGCGCGCGAAACGCCGAGCGCTCCAGCAGCGCCGCGATGCGCGGGACGATGCCGCCGCCGACATAGACGCCGCCGGTAGCGCCCAGGGTCAACGCGACATTGCCCGCTACCGAACCGAGCATCGCACAAAACGTGTCGACCGTCAGCAGGCAATCGTCGCAGCCGTCTTCGAGCGCGAGTCGGGTGATGTCGGGCGCGGACCGGGTCCTGCCGCCGCTGACCACGCGGTGGATGAATTCGAGGCCGGGCCCCGACAGCAAGCGCTCGGCCGACGCGTGCGGCCATTCGCGCCGCAAGGCGCGCAGCAGCTCGATTTCGAGATCGCTGTTCGGCGCAAAACTGGCGTGGCCGCCCTCGCTCGCGAGCGCGGCCCAGCCATCCCGCGTATGCACGAGGCCCGAGACGCCCAGGCCGGTCCCCGGGCCGACGAGCCCGATCGGCGCACTGGGGCGCGGGCTGCCGCCGCCGACCTGCACGCGCTGGTGCGGCGCGAGGTGCGGCAGCGACATGGCCAGCGCGGTGAAGTCGTTGACGACCTCCAGCGTCAGCAGGTTCAGCTCGCGCCTGAACGCCTCGATCGAAAAGGACCAGTGGTGGTTGGTCATCGCGACGACGTCGCCGTCGACCGCGGTGGCGATGGCGATCGCCGCGTGGCGGACGGCGGGAAGGCCCTGCACCCGGGCCGACACCGCGCCGAGGTAGGCCTGCGCCGCCGCCCTCAGGCTGGGGTAGTCCGTACAGCGCAATACTTCGATGGCTTCGAACACGAAGGACCCCGTTTCGAGCGCAAAACGGGCATTGGTCCCGCCCACATCGGCCAGCAGGCGCGGCCAGGCTCCTGATTGGATACGGTGCGTCATTCGAGCGGTCGGACGCGCAGGCCGTAGAGATCGACGCGATTCAGCGGCCCGGTCTTGCCGCCGCCCGCGCCGTACACGGCATTGCTGGACAAATAGCTCATGTTGTAGAAGTCGTGCACTTCGACCGTGTAGCGTCCCGGCTCCAGCTCGACGTCCGCCGGCGTCGAGTACATGGGGGCGCTTTCCGGCGGAATGTGCGGCATCTGCACGACACGCTGCGCCACCAGACGGCCGGCGGCGTCCTTGATGGCCAACACCTTCACGCCGTTGCTGATGCCGGTGTTGATCGCGTGGCCGGTGTTCACGTAGCGCAGCTGGAAACCATAGCGGCCCCGCGCGTCCAGGTCGATCCCGCCGATCGCCAGGCGGTCCTGCGGCGCCCCCCATCCCTTGAGCCGCGCTGCGCCGTCGCGCGCGATGCCTACGCTGGAACGGACGCGGGCATCCGTGACGGGGATGTCCAGGCCCGGCTCGGCGCAGACGGCGGCGCTGTGGTGCGACGCATTGCCCGAGGCGGTGGACACGGCTTCGACCGCATAGCAGTTGGCCCGGCCGGACGGCGCCGTGTCGATCCAGTGCGCGGCGTCCAGGCGGTCCGCGACGAGGCGGCCGTTGCGATAGATGCGGTAGTGCACGCCATCCTTGTTGCGCGCATCGGCGATGCGGACTTCGATATGCCCCTGGTCGTTGCGCGCGACGGCGGCGATCCGCGCCTCGAACGGCGCGAACAGCGACCCTGCGGTCGCGAGCGGATCGCCGTCGACGCGGTGGATGGCCTGCCGTCCCGCGTTCAGCGCGCCCAGGCGCACCTCGATCGCGCTGCGCGCGCCGAGACTCTCCCACGGCACGAGCCGGTCGGCCGGCTTGCCGTCGACCGTGATGCCCGCCACCTCGTAATAGCCGTCGCCGTCCGCGGCGGCCGGCAGTACGATCCGCACGCGCACGTCCTTGCCGCGCACGTGCAGCCGTTCGAGCACGATCGCGTCGCTGCCCGCGAACTGCTCGCGCCGCAGCCTGGCGGTGACGAAGGGACGGATGCGCAGGCCGGCGTCGGTCACGCCGACGCCGAATACGTTGCGGATCACCATGCCCAGGTAGGCGCCCACCGACCAGAGCTGGCGGCGCGAGTTGATCACCGGGCCGTCGAGCGCCGGATCGGCCGGATGGTGCAGGAGCGGCTTGCCGGACAACCACTCCATGTTTTCCATGTTCGACAGGTGCAGCGCGGCGCCGCGCAGCAGCGATGCGTAGGCGGCATCCGCGACGCTGACGTTGGCACCGGCGACGGCCGCGTCCAGGCCGTACGCCGTCACGAACGGCCAGATCGACCGGTTGTGATAGATCGGCACGCCCTGCTGCTGCGGGTAGATCACCGGCGCCCCGACCGGCCCGTGCGGATACGACGCCAGGATGCGGTCGCGCCGGCGCGTATCGGCGACGCCGGTGATGATCGCCAGCGATTGCCCGAGCCAGTCGAACTTGCGCAGTGGCGCGCCGTCGAAATGCGCGGCGGTGAGCGACGCGTACAGGCCCGCGTCCTCGAGCCAGAAGCGCGTATTGATCGCGGCCTTCAACTGGGCGGCCCAGTCGCCGTAGCGGCGCGCCCGTGCGGCATCGCCCTGCTCCGCGGCCAGTTGCGCCGCCAGCGTCAGCGCCTTGTAGTGGGCGACGTTGGTCGACACGGCCTTGGCACTCGCCATGCGCGCGAGGTCGCCGGCGATATCGTC
The DNA here is from genome assembly GCF_024756235.1 of Massilia kyonggiensis. Lineage (GTDB taxonomy): Bacteria > Pseudomonadota > Gammaproteobacteria > Burkholderiales > Burkholderiaceae_D > Telluria > Telluria kyonggiensis. The sequence goes on from NZ_JANUGY010000001.1 coordinate 392,468, forward strand.
GCCATACGTCTGCTCGCGCCAGTCCAGGAACGACTGCTCGCCCGTGTACAGCCCGTCGCGCGCATCGAACGCGGCCAGCCTGTCGTTCTCGATCGTGTTCGACAGCGCCTTCAGGACGGTGACCGCGAACGCCGCGCGTTCGGCCGGCGGCAGCGACTTGAGCGCTTCGTCGGCGCCGAATGCCCAGCTCACCCGGTCGCTGCTGACGGGCCAGCTGCCGCCGCTGCCCGTGTCCTGCACCACCTGCAGGCCGTCGTCGTTGCCGGCGACGTGGGGCCCCTTGCCGACACCGGGCCGGTAGCCGGACAGCTTGAACAGCAGCGAATTGCGTACGCGCTGCGGATCCAGCATCGCCAGGCCGAGGGCCGCCGCGTACGACAAATCGCGCGTCCACACGTAATGCCATTTCTCCCCCGTTTCGAAGCACTCGCACGGGATCGGGCGGCCATCGTCGTAGCTGCCGTCGCGGATCGCGCTCACCGAGTCTTCCTTCATCTCGGACACGGCATGCGCGAACAGCGCATCGAATGCCAGGTTGCCGCTGCGGACGACGGGGAGCCCGGCGACTTCGCTGTAGACGATGGACGACGGCGCATCCTCGCGCGTCGCCATGGTGCTCGTCTGGCCATAGGTGCGCAGGCCGCCCGCGTCGCCGCGGAGCGTGAATCCGGCATGCTCGGGACGGCCGTCGGTGCCGGCGAACGCAAGGGTCGCGCTGCGCTGCGGGTTGGCGTCGTTGCTCAAGAGGGTGGTTCCTTGTGAAGGGTTGGAGTGGGAGGCGCACAGCACGCCGAGGCCGACCAGGGCGGCGGCAACAGGTTTCATCGTCATCATGCGGCCCTCCCGGCGCGGTACATGCCCGCATATTTCAGGCCGAAGAACAGGATGTAGACGTAGCAGGCGGCCGGCACCAGGAAGGACAACTGCAATCCGGCGCCGTCGGCGGCCAGGCCCTGCACGAAAGGCAGCACCGCGCCGCCGACGATCGCCATGCAGAGCAGGCCGGAACCCTGTCCGGTGGCAGGGCCGAGTCCGTGCAGCGCCATGCTGAAGATGGTCGGGAACATGATCGAATTGCACAGACCAACCAGCAGCAGCGCGACCATGGCCAGCGGGCCGTGGCCGAACACGGCGACCAGGATCAGGGCGATCGAACACGCGGCGTTGAACGCGAGCGCCCGTCCCGGACTCACCTTGCGCATGACGGCGAAACCGATGAAGCGGCCCAGCATCGCCCCGCCCCAGTAATAGCTGACGTAAGGCGCCGCGGCGGCCGCGGACAGTCCGGCGATGTGCGCCTCGCCGAGGAAGTTGATCATGAAGCTGCCGATGCTGACCTCGGCGCCGACGTAGGCGAAGATGCCGATCACGCCGAGCACGAGGCGGCGGCTGGCGAGCGCCGATCCGCTACCGGCGGCGCCCTCTTCGCGGTCGACGATGCCCGGCAGGCGCGCGCAGGCGAAGCACAACCCGAGCACCAGCAGTGCGGCCGCAAGCCACAGATACGGTCCCTGCACCGCGGCCGCTTCGTGCGCGCGGTAGGCGGCCTGCGCGGCCGCCGGCAGCTGCGCCACCTCGGCGTCGGACTTGACGGTGTCGGACAGGATCAGCATGCCGCCGATGGCAGGGGCGACCGTCGTGCCGAGCGAGTTGAACGCCTGGGTCAGGGTCAGCCGGCTCGATGCCGTGGCCGGATCGCCGAGGATGGTGACGTACGGGTTGGCCGCCACCTGCAGTACCGTGATGCCGGTGGCCAGCACGAAGAAGGCGAGCAGGAACAAGGCATAGCCGGAACCGGCAGCCGGGTAGAACAGCAGGCAGCCGAACGCCGCCACCGCCAGGCCGGCGACGACGCCGGCGCGGTAGCCGATGCGGCGGATGAGCGCCCCGGCCGGGATCGATACGATGAAATACGCGCCGAAGAAGCAGAACTGGACGAGCATGGCCTGCACGTAGGTCAGCGTGTAGACGGCCTTCAGGTGCGGGATCAGCACGTCGTTCAGGGCCGTCAGGAGGCCCCACATGAAGAACAGGACGGTCACGATCGCCAGCGGGCCGGCGGTGCGGTCGAAGCCGGGCTGCACGGGAGCGGCCCGCGTCGACGGGTTGGATGGGGAAAAGGTTGCCACGTTGTGGTGTCTCCTGTCGTAGTTGGTTTAATCAGGTGCGAGTGAAACTGCGGCCGTCCTCGCGGAAAACGTGCACGTCGCCGGGATCACAGGTCACGGTTACCGCGTCGCCGACCCGGTGGCGCGCATCGCCGCGCTCGCGCACGGTGAACAGCTGGCCGCCGTCCAGGCGCACGTGGACGGAGGTCGACTCGCCCAGCCGCTCGACGAAAGCGACCGTGCCGGCCAGGGTGTTCGGCTGGCCGGGCACGCCGCCAATCTCCGCATGTTCCGGCCGGATACCGAGCGCGATGCGGGCGCCGCGTGGGTTGCCGGCGGCATCGACCCGCGCCGCGAAGGCCGTGCCGCCGACGCGCGCCAGCGCCTCATGCGGCGCCACGGATTCCAATTCGGCATCGATGAAATTCATCTTCGGCGAACCGATGAAGCCGGCGACGAAACGGTTGGCCGGATGGTGATACAGGTTCAGCGGCGCGCCGAACTGGGCGACGCTGCCCTCACGCTGCACCGCGTCCCCGCTGTTGAGCAGGACGATCTTGTCGGCCAGGGTCATCGCCTCGACCTGGTCGTGGGTCACGTAGATCATCGTCGTTCCCGGCATGTCGGCGTGCAGGCGCGCGATCTCGAGCCGGGTCTGCACGCGCAGTTCGGCGTCGAGGTTCGACAGCGGTTCGTCGAACAGGAACACGCGAGGTTCGCGCACGATCGCGCGGCCGATCGCGACACGCTGCCGCTGGCCGCCGGACAGCTCGCGCGGCAGGCGCTCGAGCAGGCCGTCGAGCTGCAGCGCGCGCGCCGCGGCGCGGACCTTTTCGTCGATCGCGGCGCGATCGGCCTTGCGCACCTTCAGGCCGAACGCGAGGTTCTGGTACACCGTCATGTGCGGGTACAGCGCATAACTCTGGAACACCATGGCGATGCCGCGTTCGGACGGCGCCATCTCGTTGACGCGTTGCCCGCCGATGCGCAGCTCGCCGGCGGAGATGTCTTCCAGGCCCGCGATCATGCGCAGCATGGTCGACTTGCCGCAGCCCGAGGGGCCGATGAAGACGCAGAATTCGCCCTGCGCGATCGACAGGTTGATGGCGCGCAGGACTTCCGCGCCCTTGCCGTATCGCTTGCTTACGTTGTCGAAAACCAGTTCAGCCATCTCATCATCCCTTTACAGCGCCGGCCGTCAGGCCCGCCACGATCTTCTTTTGAAATACCAGCACCATGGCCACGAGCGGCAAGGTCACGAGGACGGATGCAGCCATCAGCTTGCCCCACGGGAGCTCGCGCGACGTGGCCCCGCCGCCGATCAGCGAAATGGCCACCGGGACCGTGCGGCCCGCGTCCTGGTTCACGAACGTCAGCGCGAACAGGAATTCGTTCCAGGCTGCGACGAACGCCAGCAAACCAACCGACACCAGCACCGGCCACAGGAGCGGCAGGAACACGCTGACGAGGATGCGCCACGGGCTGCAGCCGTCCATCACCGCCGCCTCTTCCAGTTCGCGCGGCAGCTCGCGCATGAACGTGGTCAGCACCCACACGGTGAACGGCAGCGTGAACAGCATGTATGGCAGGACCAGCCCGAACGTGCGGTTGTACAGGCCGAGCGCATGCATCAACTCGTACATGCCGGCCATTACGGCCACCTGCGGAAACATCGACACGGCGAGGATCGACATCAAGAGCAACCCGCGGCCGCGGAACGCGATGCGGCCGAGGGCGTACGCCGCCGTCACGCCCAGCAGCAGCGACAGGCCCACCACCGTCGCCGCCACCTGCAGCGAGTTCAGGATGCTCTGGCCGAAATACTGGCCGCTCTCGAACAGGGCGCGATAGTTCGCGGTGCCGAAGCTGGACGCCTCGACGTCGCGCAGGTCGTACAACGCGTTCCCGCCCAGGAAGGAGGTGAAGACCGCGAAGCCGAACGGGAACAGCGCGAAGCCGACGACGAGCGCCACGAAGGCGCGGAAACCAAGACGCTTCATGTCCCCTCCCCGGCACGCACGCGCGCCACCTTCATGTAGACCAGCGTGCACGCCGCGATGACGATGAACAGCACCGTCGACGCGGCCGAGCCCAGGCCGACGTCGCCGTTCTCGATCATCTGGTCGCGCACGAAGCCGGACATGCTGATCGTGCTTTCCGTCGACCCGGTCAGCACGTAGATCACGTCGAACACGCGCAATGCGTCGAGCAGGCGGAAGATCACGGCCACCGCCAGCGCCGGGCGGATCAGCGGCAGCGTCACGCGCAGGAACACTTTCACGGGATGGATGCCGTCCACCCGCGCAGCCTCGTAGCAGTCGCGCGGCAGCATCTTCAACGCGGCCAGGATCAGCAGGGCCATGAACGGCGTCGTCTTCCACACGTCCACCAGCACGACGGACCACATCGGGTATTCGGTCGTGAACGCGATGCGCTCGTAACCCAGCTGGGCGAGGGCCAGGTTGACCACGCCGAACTGCTGCTGCAGCATCCAGTCCCACAGCTTGGCCGACACGACGGTCGGCACGGCCCACGGCACCAGCACCGCCGCGGTGACGAGGCTGCGGCCGCGGAACTCGGTGTCGAGCATCAGCGCCACCGCCAGCGCCAGCACCGTCTCGATGGTCACGGAAACGACGGCGAAGCGCAGGGTATTGCCGACCGCCGTCGCCCACCGCGGATCGATCCAGCCGTCGCCGGTGAAAAACAGGCCGTATGCGCCGACGTAGTTCGACAGTCCCACGAACTGGCCGGACAGATTGTCGATCTTCGCATCGGTGAGGCTGAGCCACAGGCTGCGCGCGAGCGGAGCGAACGCGACCAGCACGAGCACGATCACCATCGGCGCGAGGAACGCCACAGCGCTGCGCCGGCGCTGGCGCGCGAGGCCGGACACGAACGTCTTCACCACGCCGCGCCCCGCCGCACCTTGGTCAACTCCTTCTCCAGGCCGCGCACCGCGTCGGCGCCCTTCGTGCGGCCGGACAGCGTCGCCTGCGTCGCATTCCACAACGCCGACGACACGGCGTTGTATTTCGCCCCCGCGACAGTCGACGGCCGCGCCGTCGCGCCTTCGAACACGCCGGAAAAGCGCGCCAGCCACGGCGCGTCCTTCAGCATCTGCGGGTCGCGATACAGCGCCGGGTAGGTCGGCAGCGAGCCGGCCAGCAGTGCGCGCTTCTTCTGCATCGCCTGGCTGGTCAGGAACAGGACGAGATCGGCCGCCTCGGCCGGGTGCGCCGAATACTTCGACACCGCCAGCTGCCAGCCGCCCAGCGCCGACGCGTTCCGGCCGCCCTCGCCCTTCGGCAGCGCCGTCATGCCGACCTTGCCCCGGATCTTGCTGCCGTCCTTCTGCGCCAGGTCCCAGGCATAGGACCAGTTGCGCATGAAGACCGCGTTCCCGCCCTGGAACACGCTGCGCGCCTCTTCCTCGGCGAAGCTGGTCACGTTCTTCGGCGCGATCGTGCCGGGCCAGCGCGCCGCCATGTCGAGCGCCTGCGCGGCACGTGGATTATTGATGCTGATCCGTCCATCCGGCTCGACCACCGTGCCGCCGCCGTTCGCGGCGATCCATTCGAGCGCATTGCACGTCAGCCCTTCATAGGCCTTGCCCTGGAAGACGAAGCCGTACAGGTCGCGGTTGCCGGCGCGCCGCTCCGCATCCTGGATGCGTTGCGCCGTCGCGCCCAGCTCCGTCCACGTCGCCGGCACTTTTTCGTGGTACTTGTCGAGCAGGTCCTGGCGGTAGAACAGCAGGCCGGCATCGGTGAACCACGGCAGCGCCAGCAGCTTGCCGCCGACCGTGTCGTTGGCGATGATGGCCGGGAAGTGCTGCGCCTGGACACCCTTCGCGTACGGCGTCAGGTCGAGCAGATGCTCCTTGATGATGCCTGGCCAGACCACGTCGACCATCAGCACGTCGATCTCGCCGGACTTGGCGCCGAACTGCTGGCGGTACAGCGCCAGCTGGTCGGTGCTGGAGTTCGGCGTGAGGAAGATGCGCACCTTGTTGCCCGTCTTCGCCGTCCAGTCTGCCATCAGCTTGCGGCAGACCTCGATGTCGGTACCGACCGATCCGCACGCGACGGTGATCTCGGCCGCACCCGCCGTACCGGCCGCATGGATCATGGCGACCGCCGCGAGGGCACGCCACAGCTTCTTGTAAATCATTCCTGTCTCCTCGATGACGACTTACGGCGCCTTCCTGAAATACACCAGGTTCCAATACTCCAGGCCGGGCACCGTGACTTCGACGTACGCGCCGCGCGCGTCCGATCCCTTCGCCAGCGCCAGGCTGCGGCTGCGCCCTCCCTCGGTATCGGGGCTGGCGACCCACGCCCGGTCCAGCTGCGACCCAGTGTAATACCGGAGCTTGAACGCGCCGAGCCCGGTCGGCTTCCGCTGCGTGGCGTTGGTGTCGCGCCAGCTCACGTCGGCCAGGCCCCTCAGGTTGATCAGGTTGACGGTCTCGTAGCGCGCATCGCCCTTCGCGAATGCCCACACGGTGTCCCGGGCGCCGTCGGCGCTGACGGTCTGCCCGTCGATGGCGATGGCGCCCGCCAGCGCGACCTGGCCGTCGCGCAGCAGGTTTTCGTAGGCGACGGCGAAGTCGTAGTACTGGCGGATCGCCGCCTTCAGCGTCGCGCTCATGGCCAGCGCGCGGTTGGGGAAATACTCGCTGCACAGCATGCGGCCGTCGTCGCCCAGTTCGAGGCGGGAGCCGCCCGCGGCCAGCACGGTTGCCTCGGTGAGCAGCACGCCGGCATCGTTGAACAGGCCGGGCGCCTGGTCCGACTTCGTCTTCGCGTAGTCGTAGTCCATGTAGGCGGGCACGATCAGCGACTTGCCGCCCGACTCGGCGCGCGCCTGGTCGACCACGTTCTTGAGCGACAGGTAGTCGGGAAATCCGTCCCAGGGCCAGACTTCCGTGTAGACCGCGTCGACGTTGCTCGTGTTGACCTGCAGATGGCCCTTGTTGCCGACCGGGTTCATGACCAGCAGCTTGCCGCCCATGGCCGCCTTGGCCGCGTTCAGGAACGGCTTGAACGTGTCCTTGATGTCGACTGCATTCCCCTGGCCGTCGTACTTGATGCCGTTGTCCCCCACCGTGTCGGCATGCCAGCCGTCGAACGGAAACGCCTTGAACACGTCCAGCTCGCGCGCGATCAGGTAATCCTGCCAGCCCTTGCTGACCGGGTTGAAGAAGTACAGCACAGGCGTCGCCCAGCTCGACGGCAGGCTGAATTGCCATTGCTTGCCGCCCGGCGCGTCGTACAGGCCCCAGGCCGGATCAACGCCGTCGCGCTGGTAGTCGATCCCCGCGCCGTAGATCAGGTTGTATTCCATCGCCGCCATGCCGGCGCCGTGGGCAGCGTCGATCAGGCCGCGCACGGTATCGCGGTAAACCGTGCGGTTGGCGATGTCGGGCCACGTGGCGTCGACGGCGCCCGCGCTGCCCTTCAGGGGCCGCTGGTGTTTCCACTGCCAGTCGTAGAACTGCAGGGCGTTGATGTGGTAGGCCTTCAGTTGGTCGATCGTCGCGTGCGTGTCCGTGCCGGCGCCGTACTGGCTGACGTAGCCGTAGCGCGGGAATTTCAGCCAGCTCGACGACACGTCGATCGCACCGCTTTCGCTCGCGATCACCGCGCCGGCGGCGTCGGTCACGGTCACGTCGAAACGGTAGCCCTGGAAGTCGGTAGCGGGCGCCTTCCAGGTGAATTCGACAGGGGCCGCTGCGCCGGCCGCCAGGGCCAGGTCGGCCGACAGCGGCGCGCCCACATCCTGCTCGAGGTGGTGCACGGTCAACGTGACCTTGCCGCCCGTGATCGCGGCCGTCCCCTTGTTCGTGACGTCGACCTTGATGCGGACCGCCGCACCGGGCGCATAGGCCGCCTTGTCCGTGCCGGCCAGCACCAGCACGGTCGCGGCCGGGGCCGGCGTGGGTGCGGGTGCGGGCGCAGGCGCCGGGGTGCCCGCCTGGACGGGTGCGGCCGCGGAGCCGCCGCCCGCCGAACATGCCGCGAGGCCGGCGGCGGCCGCCAGGGCCGCGGTCAGGGATACTGCACGGGCGCTGCCTTGGTAAAACGCTTTCATCGTATTGTCTCCGTTATTTTTAATTGGCGCGGCACGTCGCCGCGACGTAATCCTCATGGGTGGGCATCAATTCCACGCAGCGCGCGATGGTCGCGCGCACCTGGCGCAGGTGCTGCCTGACCTCTTCGCCGCTCCACGCATCGACAAGGGGGTGGCAAGCGCGGGCACGCAAGCCTTGTCCGTGCATCACCTGGAACCAGCTCGCTTCGGCAAACATTTCATTGTTCTCGCGGACGATCCGGCCCGTCGCTTCGAACAGGGCGATCTTGCGGCGCAGCGTGTCAGGTATGTCCATCGTCCGGCAGTGGTTCCAGAACGGCGTATCGGTGCGTGCCGTCTGGCGGTAGTGCAGGATCAGGAAATCGCGGATCCGTTCGTACTCCTCGTCGCTCTGGCGATTGAACTCGTCGATGCCGGCCTGCGCGAATGCGCGCGTCGGGAACAGCGCCGCCAGGCGCGCGATCGCCGACTGGATCAGGTAGATGCTGGTCGACTCGAGCGGCTCCATGAAGCCGGCGGCCAGCCCGACCGCCACGCAGTTGCGGTGCCAGATCCTGCGCCGCTTGCCCGTCGCGAAACGCAGCAGCCTGGGGTCCGCGAGCGGTTGGCCGTCCAGGCCGGCGAGCAACTGTGCCGTAGCTTCGTCGTCGCTGACGTAGCCGCTGCAGTAGACGTGGCCATTCCCCGTGCGATGCTGCAGGGGGATGCGCCAGCGCCAGCCGGCCGGACCGGCGGTACTGCGCGTGTAAGGCAGCAGCGGACCGTTCGACTCGCACGGCACGGCGAGGGCGCGGTCGCACGGCAGCCAGTGGCGCCAGTCGTGGTAGCCGGTGTGCAGCGCCTCCTCGATCAGCACGCCGCGAAAGCCCGAGCAGTCGATGAAGAGGTCCGCCGGCACGACCTCGCCGCCGGCCAGCACGACCGCGTCGATGAACCCGTCCGCGCCGCGCAGGCGCGTGTGCACCACCCGCCCTTCGGTGCGCAGCACGCCGCGCTCCTCGGCGTAGCGGCGCAGGTAACGCGCATACAGCCCGGCGTCGAAGTGAAACGCATGCGCGAGGTCCGCCAGCGGCGAACCCGGCATGTCGTGCCGCGCCCGCATGAACTTGTTGCGCGCCGGCGCCGCCGAGTTGATCGAATAATCGGCCAGGTCGCCCGCCTCTCCCAGCCCGTGCAGCTTAAGCCAGTAGTGGTGGAACGGGGCCGCGCCCAAGTCCTGGCCGAGGCCGCCGAAGCCATGGAAATACGATTCGCCCGGCGCGCCCCAGTCGACGAACTCGATGCCCAGCTTGAACGTGCCCTGCGTCCGGCGCAGGAACTCGTCCTCGTCGATGCCCAGCGACTGGTTGAACAGGCGCAGCGACGGAATGCTCGCCTCGCCCACGCCGACCGTGCCGATCTCGTCCGACTCGACGAGGCGGATCCTGCAGTCGTGCGGTACGATGCGCGCCAGTCCCGCCGCCGTCATCCAGCCGGCCGTGCCGCCGCCGACGATAAGGATGTCCCTGATAGCCTGCCCGTCCATCGCGCCGCTTACAGCTTGTAGTTCAGGCCGAACAGCACGGTCGAACCATACTTGGTCGAGTTGGTGATGTTGTCCGGACGGTCCTGGTACTCCTGGTACTTGGCGTTGTTGGCGTTATTCACCTGGAACAGCAGCGACGCGCCTTTCAGCCAGCCCTGCTGGAATTCATACCCGAGCTGCAGGTCGATCACCCGCTCGGCCTTGATGTACTGGAACCGGCGCGTGGAAGCGAAGCCGATGATCTCGCCGAGGAAGTCCGAGCGCCGGCGCTGGGCCACGCGCGCCGAGAAGCCGGCCTTTTCGTAGTACAGCGTCAGGTTGCTGGTCCCGCGCGACAGGCCGGGCAACGGGCTGCTGTCGTCGTTACCGAACGGCTTGATGGCACTGCCGGTGCGGGCGTAGCTGGCCTGCAATCCGAACCCGTCCAGATACCTGTGCACCATGCCGAAGGGCAGCGAGGCCGACAATTCGATACCGTGGATACTGCCGCCGCTGCCGTTCTGCGGCTGGGTGTACTCGCCGATGTTCGAGGCCGGCACGAACGGCGACCGGTTCGGGTGGCCCGTGAAATCGAACTGCCCGTTGGTGTAGGTGTAGATGTACGAGTCGAGCTTCTTGTAGAACGCGGCCGCCGCAACGTAGGCCTGCTTGTCGAAGTACTTTTCGTACGACAGGTCGACCGCCTTCGCGAGGAACGGCCGCAGGTGCGGGTTGCCGCCGCCGCCTTTCCACGTTGGCCCGTCGATGTCGAGGCCGTCCACATAATAGGTGCCGCTGTTGCTCATCTGGTCCATGCGCGGACGCGCCATGACACGCGCCAGGCCCAGCCGCACGGTCTGTTCGTGGGAGAACGACGCCGCCAGGTTCAGGCTCGGCAGCACGTCGGTGTACTTCGTGCCGTCGGTCTGCTGGACCACCGGGCGCCCGCTGTCGCCGCTGCCGCTGCCCGTGTCGACGGTATTCCCGCTCGAGCGCTGGTCGATGCGCACCACCTGCACGCCCGCGTTGCCGCGCAAGGGGATGGATGCGATCTCGGTATCGATGTCCAGCTTGGCGTAACCGGTGAGGTTCTTTTCCTTGACTTCCCACGCCTTCAGGTAGATGTCGAAGAAGTTGTTGGTGACGAGGTCGTAGCGGCCGGCGATCCCCAGTTCGTTATAGCTCATGATGGGAATACCCGAGTCGCCGGCCAGGACCGAGCCGGTCCCGGTCATCACACCGTTGTCGCCCGCCTTCAGCTGCATCTGGTACTCGGGCACGCTGCGGCTCTTGTAGCGGTCCGAATAATTGACGCCGGCCGTCAGCTTGCTGAACGCCCAGCCGTCCGGCAGGGTGCGCTCGGCCGTCAGGCGCAGCGATTTCAGCTTGTCTTCGACGACGAGGTTCTTGAGGTAACCCGCCATGCCCCAGCCGCCGGCATCCATCAGCGTGATGATCTTCGGATCGGTGTAGTTCAGGCCGGGCTTCCACTGCAGGCCGGCGAGGCCGGCGGCGCCATTGCCGAACGTGATCGAATCGCCCGTCGCCTTGGACGCCCCGGCCCAGGTCTCGTAGGGCGACTCGTTGCGCATGGCTTCGGAATAGCTCAGGTCCGCCGCGACGCTCCAGTCGTCGTTCAGGCGCAGGCGATTGTTCCAGCCCGCCGCTTTCAGGTGCGACTTGTTCTGGTCGATGTTGTTCGCGATGACGGAATGGGTCCCGTGCCAGACGCCGCTGTCGACTTTGCCGTCCTTGACCACCGCATCGGTGAGCGTGCAGTCCGGCACGCAGCCGCCGGTCCACGTGGCATTGGTCACGGTCTCGTAGCCCTTGCGCGTGGTGGGTGACTCGAATTTCGAGTAGTACAGGTCGACCATGCTCGAGAAGTCGCGGTTCGGCTTCCATTGCAGCACGCCCATCAGGCCGTCGCGCGTTTCGTTCTTGTGATTGATGAAGTCCTTGAAATGGACCGGCGCGCTGACCTTCTGCCCATCCACGACCACGTCCGCGTAATCGCCGGTGCGGGAGGCCGAATCGGCGCGGCTCTGGAAGCGCGCATAGCCCACGGCGACGCCCAGGGTCCGGCCCAGGAACTGGTCGATGTAGAACGCCGACACCCGCACGCCCTTGCCGCCGCCCGCGTCGCTGCCCACGCCTTCCTTCTGGCCGCGCACGTTCAGCGCCACTTCACGGCGCGCGAACGCCAGCGGGCGCACGGTCTGCAGGTCGATGGTGCCCGCCAGCCCCTGCCCGATCAGGGTCGCATCCGGCGTCTTGTAGATGACCACGCCGGACAGCAGTTCGGACGGATACTGGTCGAATTGCGCGCTGCGGTTGTCGCCCGTGCTGACCTGCTCGCGGCCGTTCATGAGGGTCGACGCGAAATCGCCGGACATGCCGCGCACGCTGATCTCCTGCGCGCGGCCGTTGACGCGTTGCGCCGTCACGCCGGGCAGGCGGGCAATCGATTCGGCGATCGATGCGTCCGGCAACTTGCCGATGTCCTCGGCCGAGATCGCCTCAACGATGGACGTCGAGTCTTTCTTGACGGAGATCGCATCCTCGATCCCCTTGCGGATGCCAACGACCTGGACTTTCGCCGGCGCCGCCTGGTCGGCCTCGCCGGACACGCTTTGCGCCTCGACTGCCGGCGCCGCGGCACAGGCGGCGATCAGCGAACACGCGGCGGCGATGGGTTTCAAACGAAATGCGGTAATACCCGTGGTGGACATGTTGTCTCCTCAATCGTTGTAGTTGTTGGCCGGCCTGGCGTCAGGCGATGGCGTTCTCCGGTGGTTCGCCCGCTGGACGGCCCCCGTATCTCGATGTGATGGGCACAGATTAATTTACTCAATCGATTGCGTAAACAGGTTTTGTACGTATCCCGGCAAAAATGTTGTATATCCGACTCGTCAAAAACCGCGAGCCATCGAAGCAGAGAAGGCGTATATGTGAAATTACGAAAACGATTTCGTTAAAACCGTTTATAATGCAAAAAGAATATCTCTGTCGCAACAAGACCTTAGGCTAGAATCACTGGTGAGTTGCGGCCGCAGGCCAACCGTTTCCGTTACCGAATCCTTATGGCACCACGAACCAAGACAAGCACTTCCCGGGCCGATGCGGCCGCCGAACGTCCTGCCCGGCCGCAGATGTCGGATATCGCCCGCCTGGCGGGCGTGTCCGTATCAGCGGTGTCGCGTGCGCTGCGCGGCAGTCCGGAAATCGGCGAAGAGACGCGCAAGCGCATCGTCGAGCTGGCCCGTTCGCTCAACTACACGGTCAACGTCGGCGCCCAGAACCTCAGGTTGCGGCAAAACACGACGATTGCCGTCGTGGTGCCCTCCTTTTCCAACCTGCGGCAACGCCTGACGGAGCCGTTCTTCATCAGCCTGATCAGCGCGATCGCGAACGCCCTCACCGACCGCGGTTTCGAGATGCTGCTGATCCGCGTCGAAGCGACGCGCAGCAACTACGCGGACGCATACTGGACCGGCCGGGCCGCCGGCCTGATCTTCACGGGTCAATGGCTCGACCACGACCAGTTGAACGAGCTGGCGCTCGGCAAGGTGCCTTTCGTCGTCTGGGGCGAGCAGCGCGAACAGCAGATCTACTGTACGGTCGGCACCGATAACTGCCAGGGCGGACGCCTGGCCACGGAACACCTGCTCGACAAGGGAGCACGCCGGGTCGCGATCGTCGGCGACTTCGGCACGCCGGAGCTGAAACAACGTTACGAAGGCTATCTGCTCGCGCATCGCGAGCGCGGCCTGGAACCGGATCCCGCACTCGTCGTGAACACCCGCTTCGACAACGAAACGATCGCACGCGATACGAAGGCCCTGCTTGCGAGAACACCAGACGTCGACGGCATCTTCGCCTGCAGCGACCTGACCGCGATGACCGTCATTAACACGCTGATCCGCGAAGGCCGGCACGTGCCCGAGGATATCCTGGTGGCCGGCTACGACGACATCGAGCTGGCGAGTTATTTCCGCCCGTCGTTGACGACCGTGCGCCAGCCGATGGAGCGGGCCGCCGATGCCATCGTCGATGCCCTGGTCGAGCAGTTGAAGGGCGAGCGCCCGAAGTCCAACCGGCTGGTCACGGAACTCGTCACGCGCGAATCGACGGCGACGTCGAAGTAGGGTTTAATCGGTTCAACAGCTCAGACGAGCAGCGCGCCGCCCATCGACGCCGCGATCTCGGACGCTTCGTCGATCATCCGGTTCAGGCTGTCCTCGTCCAGCAGGTAGTCGAGCGCGCTCTCGCTGTGTTCGGGCAAGGGCGGGCGTACCGTGCCGAGCGGCGACGGCACGGTGGCATACATGTTCGCCAGCAGCAGCGTGTCGAGCAGCGACGCGGGCGGCATGTGCAGCCAGGCGCCGCGCAGTTCGAAGATCGCCTCGGCGACCGGCTCGGGCAGCGCCAGCTTGCGCGCCACTTCGCGCGTGACGACGTCTTCGCACAGCTCGGCCCATTTTTCCGGATCGTCGTCCAGCAGGCCCGGGAAGCCGTCGGCGCGCGACAGCAGGTAAAAACCGCCGACCTCGTGGACGATGCCGGCGAACATCGCCGTATCGGGATTGACGAAGGTGACGTGGTGCGCGAACACATGGGCCAGCGCGGCGACCTGCACCGTGTGCGCCCACAGCTGCTCGGCCTTGGCGCGCAAGTCAGGGTCCTCGATGCGGGCGCCGAACTGGCGCACGACGAGGCTCGCGACGAGCATCTGCAGGTTGCGGTACCCGACCCGCGTCACGGCCGAGCGCACGTTGGTGATGGGCCGCCCGCTCTGGTTGAACGTCGAGGAATTGGCCAGCGCCACCGTGCGCGCCGCCAGTTGCGGCTCGCCCAGCACGAGGCGGATCGCGTCCTCCAGGTGGCAATCGGGATCGTTGAGCGCGTGCTGCAGGCGCAGCACGGCATTCACGCTGGTGGGAAAGGAAATCTCACCGCGCGCCGCTTGGGCGGCGATGGTTCCGAAGGCTTCGAGTCTGTTCACGGCCGCGATTATACCGTGCCCTATCCAACGTAAATGCGTTTCGGTCGGGTTCGCAACAACTTGTGGTAGATCAGCAAAAAAAACGGCCGGATACTCTGATCCGGCCGCACAAGGCAGAATCGGATTGCTTATTTGACCTTGATGGCACTCTTGACGCTGGAGACGCCGTCGACGCCCTTCGCCACTTTCACGGCCTTGTCGGCCTGTTCCTTCGAATTCACGAAACCGCTGAGCATCACGACGCCCTTTTCCGTCTCGACGTGGATGCCGAGCGAATCGAGGTTCGGTTCCTTGACGAGGCCGGCCTTCACCTTGGTGGTGATGGCGGTGTCCGAGGCCGCGATACGGGTCTTGCCGGCGGCGTCACGGGTCTTGTCGGTCGTGGTGTCGCCCGCGCGGTCCATGGCGTTGTCGGTCTTCTGCGCAACCGTCGAACCGGCCTCCTTCGTCTTCTCGACGGCGGAATGCGCCACTTCCTTCGTCTTTTCAGCAACTGTCGCGGCCGCGGCCTTCACTTTGTCGCCCGCGGTCGCGGCAGTGTCGCGCGTCTTTGAGGCCGCATCGGCGGCATTCTCGCGCACGGCCGACGGTTTCGTTTCGACCAGGCAGCCCGTCTTCGCGTCGGCACCCATCTGCGCACACTTGTCGACGGCGGCCGCCTTGGCCGGATCGCGCGTGTCGGTGCCGGTCACGAGACCGCCGCCGGAAGCCTGACTGCCGCCGCCGCTGGCGCCGCTGCTCGTCGTGGCGGCACGGTCGGCCTTGGCGTCGGCCAGCGCCGCCGTGTGCACGGATTTCGCGTTATCCATGCAGCTGTCCTTGTCGGCGCCGCTCTTCGCGTCGCATTTGGCCTTGGCGAGATCGTACTCGGCGTCGGCGAGGTTGCTGCGCGCACGGGCGCGGCCGGCTGCCGTGTTGTTGTACCTGGACAGTGCATCGGCCTCGGTGCGGGTGCGCACCAGCCGGGCTTCGGCCATGCAGATGTCCTTGTCGTTGCCGCTCTTGGCGTCGCATTTCGCTGCCGCCGTCCGGTATTCCGACTCCGCTTTCTGCGTGAGATTACGGTAGGTCTGCGGATCGTGGTTGAGTGCCGCGGTCGGTGCCGCGGCGAAGCTCGCGCCTGCAGCCGTCGCGAGCAAGGTCGCAATCAGCGTTTTCATGGTCTTGTCCCTGTGTTGTTTGTTGTGACAGCCAGATTTAACGCCCGCACGCCAGGGACCTCTGTGCGGCAACGAACGCTAGTCTCAATCGTCGCTCAGCAGTCCCTCGCGCCACAACGGCGCCGCGTCCTCGAACGGCTTGCCGGCAATGCCGAAGCGCGCACCGTCGCGCGCGAGGCGCACCCACGCGCGGGTGTCGTGGCCGTTGCGCGCGACCGGCTGGTCCTGCCTCAGCTTTTCCAGCCACGCGTAGATGCGGCCGTAATCGCCGGGATGGCGGTCGTGCGTCCAGGCCAGCGCCACCAGGTCGGCATAGCCCTCCTCGCGGCGGGTTTCGCGCATCGCCTTCGACGCCGCCAGCAGCGACGGATCGTCCGCCGTCTCCTCGTTCACCTCGACGAAGCCGGCTGGCAGCGCATGCCACGCGCCCTGCGCATAGCGCCAGCAATGGCCGATCTCGTGGGCCGCCATCGCTTCGATCAGTTCGCCCTGCTGGGCCGCCGGCACGCCGTCGAGCTGGCGCTCGGCATCCGGATTGCCGCGCAGCGACAGCACGAGCTTGCAGCGGCCGCCCGCGAAGCCCATCGCCATCGGCACGTCGTTCGGGCCGGCCTGCGGCTGGACGACGATATCGATGGGCAGGTTCAGGCTGCGCGAATACGCGAGGACGGGGAGCGCGGCGCCGAGCCAGCGCTGCTCCAGCGGCGTGAGGTCGACGGCGGCGGCGGGAAGGGTTGCGCACAGGAGCGCGGCGGCGAGGACGGCTTTGGACATGGAGGGCTTCCCGTTGGATATTTAAAATGCCTAACGGCAATTTTAAATCCGGTTAAAGCCCCTGTTTCGGCAATATTTTTGCGGCTGTCCAAAAGCGTAATCTTGCCTATCCGGCCACGCGCGCCTCGCTGGGCGGATGGCCGATGACGCGTTTGAAGGCGCGGCTGAACGACGCTTCGGAATCGTAGCCGAGCCGGTTGGCGACGGTCGCCACGCGCATGCCGTCGCGCGCGATCCAGTGCCGCGCCTGGAACATCTTGACCTTGGCGACGTACTTCGCGGGCGTCTCGCCGACGGCACTGGAAAACTTGTCGATGAAGCTCGACCGCGACGCGCCCATCACGTCGGCCAGCTCGCCCACCGACCAGTCGCGCTCCGGCTGGCGGTGGATCGCCGCCAGCACGCGGCCGATCTGCGGACAGCGCACGGCCGCGATCCACCCGCTCGCACCGCTGCACGCGCATTCGACCCACGCACGGATGATGCTCGCGGCCAGCACGTCGGCCAGGCGCGCCAGGATGCCGCACGCGCCGATGCGGTCGAGCGCCACTTCGCGCTCCATCGCCTCCAGCATCGCGTGCACGGCCGGGTCGCGCTGGCCCAGGTCGGCGGCGCGCATCGCCTCCGGCATCATCGCCAGCAGCGGATGCAGCGGATCGAGATTGAAGCGCATCGCGCCGCAGAACAGGACCTGCTCCGCCGCCGCATCCTGCGGGCCCGCACCGTTCACGAGGTACAGGTTTTCCGACACGGCCTTGCGCGCCAGCGAGTCGATCTCCACCGCCGGCAGGTCCGGGCTGCTGGCCATCACGTGCGCCGTGCCGTGCGGCAGCAGGACCGCGTCGCCGGGATTCAGCTGCAGCCAGCCCTGCGTCGCCGTGTGCATCCAGCAGCTGCCCTGCGCGACGAAGTGAAAGCTCGCCTCGCGCTTGGCCGGGAATGCGACGGCCCACGGTTCGCGCATCACGCAGCGACCGTATTCGACGCCGTCGAGGCGCAGGCCGAGGAGGATTTCGGTCAGGGCGTCTTGCCCAGTCTTGGGATCCCTGTTTGGACGAATGGTCATGAGATGCGGATTGAATGACATGGAAAGTCCAGAATCTTAGCCCTACACTGCCATTTCCACAATATCCTGAGGTATCCGATGAATGAATCCACCTGCATCGACGTTGCGCCGCCGCGCGTCGCGGCCCAGGCGCAAGACGCGAACTGGGGCGGCATCGCCAGCCTGACGCTGGGCGTGTTCGGCCTCGTGACGGCCGAGTTCCTGCCGGCCAGCCTGCTCACGGCGATGGCCGCCGACCTCGGCGTGTCCGACGGCGCCGCCGGCCAGGCCGTTACCGCCACGGCGGCAGTCGGCGCCGCGGCCGCGCTGGCCATCCCCATCCTCACGCGGAAGCTCGACCGCAAGCGGGTGATCCTCGCGCTGACGTCGCTGCTCGTGCTGTCCAACGTGCTGGCCGCGACGGCCGGCAGCCTGCCGGTGCTGATCGCGGCGCGGGCGCTGCTGGGCATCGGGCTCGGCGGCTTCTGGTCGATGGCCGCCGCGCTCGCGATGCGGCTCGTGCCGGAGCACCTGTTTGCGCGGGCGATGTCCCTCATCCTCACCGGTGTGTCCGTCGCCACCGTGTGCGCGGCGCCGGTCGGTGCGTACATGGGCGACCTGTGGGGCTGGCGCAGCGCCTTCGTGGCGGCCGGCGTCGTCAGCGTCGTCACCCTGGCCGCGCAATGCGTCACCATCCCCGCGCTGCCGCCGAAGGACAACCCGAACGTCAAAGTTCTGTTCGAACTGCTGGGCCGGACCAATGTGCGCGTCGCGCTGCTCGCCGTGCTGCTCGTGATTTCCGGGCACTTCGCCGGCTTCACCTACATCCGCCCGTTCATGGAACAGGTCACGCACCTGTCGGTCGGCACGATCTCCGCCGCCCTGCTGGCGTACGGCATCGCGGGCTTCTTCGGCAATATCGCCGGCGGCTTCCTGGCCGAGCGCAGCGAGCGCCTCGCCATCGTGGCCGGTGCCGCGCTGATCGCGGTGCTGGCCGCCACGCTGTGGGCCGCCGGAACGTCGGTCGCCGTGACCGTCGCGGCGATCGCGGCGTGGGGCTTCGCGTTCGGCGCGTTCCCGATCGGCTTCCAGACGTGGATCGTGCGCGCCGCGCCGGACCAGGCCGAGGGCGCGGGCGGTCTGCTCGTGGCCGCGTTCCAGATCGCCATCGCCAGCGGCGCCGTCGGCGGCGGCATCCTCGTCGACCGTATCGGCGCACCGGGCGGCCCCATCTTCGCCGCCGTCGCGCTCACGCTGGGCGCCCTGCTCGTCCTGCGCTACGGGCCACGCCCGACATCCATCTGAGGAGATAAGCATGACAAATCGCCGTATCGTCCTTGCCGCCCATCCGCAAGGCATCCCGACCCCGACGGATTTCCGTCTCGAAGAAACCCCGGTCCCGGTACCGCAGGACGGCCACGTGCTGCTGCGCACCGAATGGCTGTCGCTCGACCCGTACATGCGCAACCTGATGGAGAAGGTCGGTCCCGGCTATGCGGACCCCGTGCCGCTGGGCGCGACGATGGTCGGCGGCACGGTCAGCCGCGTCGTCGAATCGCGCCATCCGGACTACAAGGCGGGCGACCTCGTCGTCGGCGCCGCGGGCTGGCAAGACTTTGCGCTGTCCGACGGCAGCGGCCTGATGTCCGTCGGCGACCTGGCGCGGCCGTCGCTGGCGCTGGGCACGCTCGGCATGCCGGGATTCACGGCCTACGTCGGCCTGCTAGACATCGGCATGCCGAAGCCCGGCGAGACGGTCGTCGTCGCGGCGGCCACCGGCGCCGTCGGCTCGGTCGTGGGCCAGATCGCAAAGATCAAGGGTGCGCGCGTCGTCGGCATCGCCGGCGGTCCCGACAAATGCCGCCATGCGGTGGAAGAACTGGGCTTCGATGCATGCGTGGACCATCGCGATCCGCGCTTCGCCGAGCTGCTCGCGGCCGCGTGCCCGGACGGCATCGACGTGTATTTCGAGAACGTGGGCGGCGCCGTGTTCGATGCCGTGCAGCCGCTGTTGAACGTGAACGCGCGCGTGCCCGTGTGCGGCTTCATCTCCCACTACAACGGCGGCGTTGCCGAGGGCCCGGACCGGCTCGCGGCGTGGATGGCGACCCTGCTGTCGAAGCGCATCCGCATGCAGGGGTTCATCATCCTGGACCACTACGCGACGCGCTTCGATGCCTTCCGCGACGACATGGCCGGCTGGCTGGCGGCCGGGAAGATCAAGGCGAAGGAAGACGTCGTCGACGGCCTGGAGAACGCCCCCGCCGCGTTCATCGGCCTGCTGCAGGGGCGGAACTTCGGCAAGCTTGTGGTACGCCTTTGATCACGCGGCGGCGATGCGCCCCTGGCGCGCCACCGGCACGACGGCGAGGCTTGCGGACGGCCGCGCCGCCTGCGCATCCAGTTTGAAAATGCTGACGAGGCGCGCGAGGTTTGCCGCCTCGTCCTGCAGCGCGGACGCCGCCGCGCCGGCCTGCTCGACGAGCGCCGCGTTCTGCTGCGTCGCTTCGTCCATCTGGCCGATGGCGCGGTTGACCTGTTCGATGCCGGCGCTCTGCTCCTGGCTCGCATGGCTGATCTCGGCCATGATGTCCGTCACGCGCTTGACGCTCGTGACGATCTCTTCCATCGTACTGCCCGCCTCGTCGACGAGCTTGGCGCCATCGTCGACCTTGGCGACGGAATCGCTGATCAGCGTCTTGATTTCCTTCGCCGCCGCAGCGGAACGCTGGGCCAGGCTGCGCACCTCGCCCGCGACCACGGCGAAGCCCCGGCCCTGCTCGCCCGCACGCGCGGCTTCGACGGCCGCGTTCAGCGCAAGGATATTCGTCTGGAACGCGATGCCGTCGATGACGCTGATGATCTCGGCGATCTGCTTCGACGAGTCGTTGATCGACGCCATCGTCTGCACGACCTGCGCCACGACGGCGCCGCCGCGCTGGGCCACGCTCGACGCCGACTCCGCGAGGGTGTTCGCCTGGCGCGCATTGTCCGCGTTCTGGCGCACGGTGCCCGTCAGTTCTTCCATCGACGACGCCGTCTCTTCCAGGGTGCCGGCCTGGCGCTCGCTGCGTTCGGACAGGTCCTGGTTGCCGGCCGCGATTTCCGTCGACGCATTCGCGATCGTGAGCGTGCCCGCGCGCACCTGGCTGACGATGTTCACGAGGCTGTCGCGCATGCCTTTCATCGCGTACAGCAGGCTGGATCGGTCGTCCGCGCGCGTCTCGATGGGCACGGACAAATCGCCGGCCGCGATGGCGCCCGCAATCCCGACGGCGTAGTCCGGCTGGCCGCCCAGCTGGCGCAGCAGGCCGTGGCTGATGAACCAGGCCGCGGCCGCGCCGGCCGCGGCGGCGACGGCGAGGATCGCGAGCATCCAGGCAAAGAAACTGTGCGACAGTGCGCGCGCCTGCGCGGCCGCGTCGTTGTTCAGCTTTTCTTCCAGGTCGATGAGGCGGTTGACGCTGGCGAGCCACTCGACGAACGCGGGGCCGGCCCGCTGGTCCAGCAGCGCCGTCGCTTCAGCCGTGTTATCGGCCTGGCGCAGTGCGACGAGTTTCGCGATCAGGGGCTGCGTGCGGGCTTCGACGTCCTTGATGGCGGCCAGCGCCTGCTTTTCTTCCGGCAGGATGTCGCTGCGCGCCGCGAACAGCTGGTCGAGCGGCGCGGCCGAGCGCTGATAGTCGTCGTCCAGTTTCTTGATCAGGTCGGCGTGGCGCTGCGCCGTCGCGGTCGTGGCGGCCAGGACGACGTCGCGGATGGCGATCGAGCGGTCGTGCACGCTGCCGCGGAAGTTGATCGCATAGCGTTGCTTGACGCTGTTGACGTCGTTGATGTGGATGAGGATGTCGTCGATCTGGCCGACGCGGTGGATGGCGAGGCCGGCCAGTACCGCCATGAGGGCGAGGACGCTGCCGAAACCGAAAGCCAGTCGTTTGCCGATCGTGAGTCCAGTAGTTGTCATTGTGTGCTCGCGTGATGGGATCGGGAATAGATATTTCCAATAGGAAACTATTGGAAATATAGCACACAACTACCGAATTTGATGCTGAGGCAGGTCTAAGACCTGCCTTTTTACAGGGCTTTACTGCCGAAATCAGTGGCCCGGCACCAGCTTCGCCGCCGTCACGAACGCCGGCCGGATATCGTTCGGCACGGCCTTCATCTTGTCCAGCGCCTTCTGCACGTCCGGACGGATGACGACGTAGCGCTTCATGAGATCCTGCGCGCGGGCGTAGTCGCCCGTCGCTTCGATGGTCAGGAACTCGCGGTCGAGGTCCGCCACGGCACCCTTGATCTTCGCAAAGTCGACGGAGAACGTGCCGTCGCCGTGCGACACGAAACCGCCCTTGTCGAGCAGGTAGTTCATCTGGATGGCCATGCCGCGCGCGTGAGAATCCGTCAGGCCGAAGTGCAGGGTGCGGAACGCGGATGCCAGGTACGTGTTGTACAGCTTGCGCTCGGCAGCAAGGCCCTGCCCCAGCGAACCCTTCAGCTGGCCCTTCTCCATCATGTAAGTGAGCGCCCACAGGCCCGTGACGTCGGCCTTCGCTTCCTCGATGGTCGAGTAGGCATCCTTCAGGTCCTGGCGCGGCGTGGACGGCTTGCCGTCCTGCGTCGTCGCATGCGGGCCCAGGCCGTGCATGATCTCGTGCGCGAGGATGTGCGTGAAGAACGAATCGAAATCGAGGTCCTTCTGGTCGGCCGGGCGCAGCACGAGCTTCGAGATCGGGGTGAGGGTCGCCTCGAACTTGGCTTCCTGGACGTTTTTCAGCATCACGCGCTTCGAGCCGCGCTGGCTGATGATGCGCTCGTCGTTCGGCAGGTTGTAGGCGGCCGTCTGCACGCCCATGTTGCCGTCGCCGGCGCCGTAGACCTGGTTCACGACGACCATCGGCGCGATCGCCCCGACCTTCGGATTGCGGTACTTCGGATCGAGCGGCAGGTTGTTTTCCAGCTCCTGCATGTGCTTGCCGAAGAAGTTCAGCTTTTCCGTTTCCTTCTGGTCGCGCACGTTCACGTACGCCTCGAACGCGGCCTTGTAGCCGAACAGCTCGTCGTTGTACGTCTCGTACGGGCCGATGGTGACGTCGACCGGGGAATCCAGGTCCATCCACGCGAAGTCGGAGGCGAGGTAGTCGTTCGACAGAAAGGCGTCGGCGCGCAGGTTCAGGAATTTTTTCAGCGACGCGTTGTCGGTGGCGTTCGCGGCCTCCTTCAGCAGTTTCGACAGCTTCTGCAGCTCGGCGCGGTACTCGTCCGAATATTTTACGATCGTGAATTTACCCGCCTTGTCCTTGCGGATCACGGTGAAGAACCACTGCGCCTGTTCCTTGTCGGCGGCCGGCAGGCCGTTCATCCACGATTCCAGCGCCTGCTTGCTCGCCCCTTCCGGATAAAAGTTGGCGCCGGCCGGCTTCTCGGCCGGGATCCTGATGCCGGCATACTCCGCGGGCATGAAGGATTCGTTGCCGTCGATGATCGACCACGGTCCCTTGTTCAGCCAGAAGTAGTCGCGGCGGGCCTTGCCCAGCGGCGTCGTGTCCTTCTGCAGCGCGGCCCACAGCGCCTCGTTGCCGGACCAGCGCTGGCGCAGCTGCAGGGTGTCGACGATTTTCGCCGCTTCGATCAGTTTGGCGATGGCGACGCGGTCGCCGGCGGACAGTTTGGCCGTGTCGGCCGTCAGGTCGACGGGGGCGAAGCGTTTGGCCATCGTCTGCAGTTGCGGGGCGGTGGCGGGGGCGGCGTGGACGGTGGCGCACAGGGTCGCTGCGGCCAGGGCCAGGGGGGCGAGGAGGTGCTTCATCGGGGTCCCTTGTGAGGTTGACAATCCTCGGATTGTAATCCTCTTCGGGGCCCCGTTGAACAATCAGCGCGACGCGACCGTCGCTTCCGCCTTGCCCTGCTGCCACCCGCCACCCAGCGCCCGCGCGACGGAGACCGCCGCCAGCAACCGCTGCGTGCGGATCTGCGCCGCGGCACGGTCGGCAGCCAGCGCGGAACGCTGCGCGTCGGTGACATCGAGGTACGTGGACACGCCGCGGTCGAAGCGCGCCTGCGCCACCTGCACGGCGCGTGCGGCGGCCTGCTGCGCCTGCACCTGCACGTCGCCCTGCTTCTGGCGCTGCTGCACGTCCGACAGCGCATCTTCCACTTCGCGCAGCGCCGTCAGCAGGCGGCCTTCGTGGTTCGCGACGGCTTCGTCGTAGCGCGCCTTCGCCAGCTTCACGTTGGCGTCGATGCGGCCGCCCTCGAACACGGGCAGCGACAGCGCGAGCGGCCCGAACGAGAATTGGCGCGCGCTGCCCTTGGCCAGATTGCTCAGCGTCTCGGACGCATAGCCGAAATTACCCGTCAGCGACAGGCTCGGGTAGTACGCGCCCTCGGCCACGCCCACCTGCGCATTGAAGGCCTTCAGGGTGGCGACGCTCGCGGCGAGGTCCGGACGCTGGCCCAGCAGGCTCGCCGGCAGGCCGACGGGGATCGCGGGCGGCTGCGGCAACGCGGTGCCGGCGGCCGGGGCCACGACAGGCTCGCTCGGCGACGCGCCCACCAGCACGGCCAGCGCGTGTTCCAGCGTGTTGCGCTGGCGCTGGGCTTCCTGGATGTCGGCTTCGGCGTTGGCGCGCTCGATGCGGGTGCGCGACACGTCCAGCTCGTTCGACAGACCCGCGTTGAAGCGCGCCTCGATCAGCTGCTGCGATTCGCGGCGCGTGGCCAGCGCATCGTTCAGGATGGCGATATCGGCATCGAGACCGCGCAGCTGCCAGTACGTCGCCGCGACCTGGCCGGACAACATCAGCATGACGCCGTCGCGGTCGTCCTGCGCGGCCAGCGCCTGGGCGTCGGCCGCTTCCACGGCGCGGCGCACGCGGCCCCACAGATCGAGCTCGTACGAGAAATTGGCGCCGACGGAGAATTCGTTGCCCTTGATCGACTGGTGGCCGAACGTCGCGCCCATCGGGCTTTCGGCGGACGTGCGCGAGTTCGCCACGCCGGCGGAGACGCCCACGGTCGGCAACTGGCCGGCGCGCGTCACGCCCAGCTGCGCCTGCGCCTGCACGAGGCGCTGCGCCGCGGCGCGCACGTTCGGGTTGTCGCGCAGGGCGCGTTGTTCCAGCTGGTCCAGCGCCGTGTCGCCGAACACGGTCCACCATGCGGCCGGCAGGCGTGCCGCCTCGTCCGCAGGTGCGGCCGCGGCGTGGCGGAAGGCCGGCGTCTCGATGCCCTGCGGCGCGACGAAATCCTTGCCGACGGTGCCGCAGGCGGACAGCAGTGCAGCCACGGCCAGCGCGACGGCAGACTTGATATAAACAGTTTTCATACTTTATCCCTAATCCTTGGTTCAGTGGCCACCGCCACCGCCGCCGCTGGGCGACTTGAGCTTGTCCGAGAACCACAGCGGAATGATCGCCACGAGCAGGATCATGCCGACGATGAAGAAGCCGTCGTTGTAGGCCATCACGAACGACTCGCGCCGCACGATGCGGTCGATCGCGCCGATGGCCTGCTGGGCAGCGGTCGCCGGGTCGAAGCCCTTGGCGAGGAACGATTGCGTCAGCGCGTCGAGGCGCGCCTGCGTCGCGGCGGAGACCAGCGAGACCGATTCGCCCAGGCGCTCCGAGTGGAAGTGCTCGCGGTTCGTGAGGGCCGTCGCCAGCAGCGCAATGCCCACCGAGCCGCCCAGGTTGCGGGTCATGTTGAACAGGCTCGACGCAGACGTCATGTCTTTCGGCTGGATGCCGGCCATGGCAAAGTTCGACAGGGTCAGCATCACGAACGGCTGGCCCAGCGCGCGGATGATCTGCGACAGCATCAGCTGGTCGTAGCCCGTGCTCGCATCCATGTACGCGTTCATCAGGCACGAGATGCCGAACAGCCCGAGGCCGAACGAGCACAGGATGCGGTTGTCGATCTTCTGCGACAGGCGCGCCACGAACGGCATCACGAACAGCTGCGGCAGGCCGACCCACGCGATCACTTCACCGATCTGCATCGGCGAATAGCCGGCGATCTGGCCCAGGAACAGCGGCAGCAGGAACGACGAGCCATACAGGCCCATGCCGATCACCGCGGACAGCACGGTCGCGACGAGGAAGTTGCGCTGGCCGTACAGGCGCAGGTTGACGAACGGCTCCGGCCGCGAAAAGCCGATCACGACCCAGCCGAGGATGCCGACCAGCGCCAGCGAGGCGAACGTGATGATGAAGCCGGACTCGAACCAGTCCTTCGAATTACCCTCTTCCAGGAAGATCGTCAGGCTCGCGAGACCGGTCGCCATGAACGCGATGCCGAGCCAGTCGGCCTTGACCAGCGCCTTCAGGTCCATGGGCTCGCGGTCGATGCCCCAGTACATGCCGGCGATGAGCAGCACGCCCGGCACCCAGTTGATGTAGAAGATCGACGGCCAGCCGTACAACTCCGTCAGGTAGCCGCCCAAGGTCGGGCCCATCGCGGGCGCCAGCGTGGCGGTCAGGCCGAACATCGCCATGCCGACGGCGCGCTTGGCCGGGGGCAGGCGCGTCATCACGAGGGTCATCGCCATCGGGATCAGCGCGCCGCCCGTAAAGCCCTGCATCATGCGGAACACGATCATGCTGGACAGGCTCCAGGCCGCGCCGCACAGCGTGGAGAACACGAGGAACAGCGCCGTCGTGAGCATCAGGTAGCGGCGCTGGCCGAGGGCGCGCACGAACAGCGCCGTCATCGGGATCACCACGATCTCGGCGCACAGGTAGGCGGTCGAGATCCACGAGCCCTCTTCCTGCGTGGCCGACAGGGTGCCGAGGATGTCGCGCAGCGAAGAGTTGGTGATCTGGATGTCGAGCACCGCCATGAAGGCGCCGAGCATGCCGGCCAGCACCGCGATCCAGGTTCGCGCGTCGATGCGCGCGCCATTGGCCGGCGGGGCGTGGGGTGCGATCGGCTTGGTGATCGTCGTGGACATCACGGTTCCTTGGTTATTTAGCGGCGGCAGCTTGCTGTTGCGTTGCGCTTTGGCGCAGGTCGATCTCGACGACTGTCGACATGCCCGGCACGAGGCGGCCCGCATACTTCTTGAGGTCTTCCGGCGCGAACGTGATCTTCACGGGCACGCGCTGGACGATCTTGGTGAAGTTGCCGGTCGCGTTATCGGCCGGCAGCAGCGCGAACTGGTTGCCCGACGCCGGCGAGAAGCTGTCCACGCGGCCGACCAGTTCGTGCTTCGGCAGCGCGTCCACTTCGATGCTGACCTGCTGGCCCGGCACGATGCCCGGCAGCTGGGTTTCTTTGAAGTTGGCGACGACCCACACGTCATCCTGCACGATGGCGGCCAGCTGCTGGCCCGGCTGCACGCGCGCGCCGACTTCCACGCTGCGCTTGCCGACGCGGCCGGAGACCGGCGACACGATGCGGTTGTAGCCGAGCTGCTGCTGGGCGTCCTTCAACTGCGCCTGCAACACTTTCACCTGCGCCTTGAGCACGTCGCGCGCCGACGTCGCGGCGGCGATCTGGGCCTGGGCGGCGCTGGCGTTGTCGCGGCGCGCCGTGACGTCGGCCGTGGCGCTCGCGCGCGCCGCCGTGGCGGCATCGACTTCGGCCTTCGAGACGGCCTTCATCTGGCTGTTGTACAGCTGGCCGTAGCGCTCGGCGTCCTGGCGGGCACGCACGAGGTTGGCCTGGGCCTGCACGACCTGCGCCTGGGCGGCCGAGGCCTGCGCCTTGGCCTGCTGGATGGCGGCGTCGGCCTGCACGATCTGCTGCTCCACGCTGGCGATCTGGGCCTGGATCTGCTCGACCTTCACGCCCTGGTCGGCCGGGTCCAGCTCGGCCAGCACGTCGCCGGCCTTGATGACCTGGTTATCCTCGAACAGCACTTTGGTCACGACGCCCGGGATGCGCGACGACACCGGGTGCACGTGGCCCGTGACGTAGGCATTCTCGGTCTCGACGAAATAATGGCTGCGGTACCACATGCGGCCGCCGGCGGCCAGCGCGGCGGCGGCGATCAGGCCCACCACGATCAGTACGCGCTTCGGAGGCCCCTTGGCGGCGTTCGCGGCAGTGGCCGGTGGAACGGCGGCGGCCGGCTTGTGGTCGACCGTGGTTTGCGTATCAGGCATGTGAAACTCCGGAAAGAAATGAAATTAGTCCATCGCATTATTGGACAAGTTTTTGCCAAAGTCAAGAAATGAAACGGTTGCATTTCATTAGAGATTCCCTTAGCATGGAGCCCATGGACAAACATATGCATGACGCATCCGAATGCCCCGGCAAGGGCGCGGGCCGGCCCAAGGCCGCCGACGTCGAGGCGCGCACGCAGGAGTTGCTGCATATCGCCGGCACCCTGTTTCTCAAGAATGGCTATACGAAGACGAGCCTCGAATCGATCGCCCGCGCGGCGCACGTGGCGGTGCGCACGATCTACGTGAAATTCGGCGGCAAGGAAGGCCTGCTGGCCGCCGTGCTGGCCAATAAACGCCACCGCTTCTTCCGCAGCCAGCCGATGGAGACGGACACCCGTCCGCTGCGCGAGATCGTGGACGACTTCGCGCACCAGATGTACGCGATGATCACGTCGCAGGAAGCGATCAGTCTGCAGCGCGTCGTGCTGGCCGAGGCGCCGACGAACCCGGAACTGGCCGAGGCATTCTGGAACAGCGGGCCGCGCATGACGCGCGAGATGCTGGCCCGCTTTTTCGCCCGCCCGGAGATCCGCGCCCAGATGCGGCCCGACGTGCCGCTCGAGCTGCTGCCCTGCCACCTGATGAGCACCATCACCGGCGAAATCTTCATGAACCTCATGCGCCCGCATTACGTCGTCGACCCGGACAAGGCCATGCGCGACCTGGAAGGCCGGCTCGAATTGTTCTATCACAGCATCCTGCCGCCAAGAACTTAATTCCTTTTGGCAAAGACAATGTGCGTCATCGCACCGACCTGATCGGTGGGAACGGCATAGCCTGTGATCTTTGAAGGAGGATGTCATGAACAACAATACGAATACCAAGACGGCAGTTCGCCGCAAGGAGGGTGCATGAGCAAGTCGTCCCGTTATGAATGGCGCGACCAGCAGGCCGCGCTGCACGAGCGCATGAAGGGCTTTCTCGCCAACCCGAGCAATGAACAGCTCGAGGCCGTCGTCGCCGAGATGCGCGCGTATGCGGATGCCGCACAGAGCGGCAGTATCGAGATCCCGCAGGCCTGGACTGCTTACAGTTAAGCTCGCACTACTCTCGACCCGGGATCGGCAGGCAAACGCCTGCCGTTTTCTTTTGGCGCTTCCACATTGCATTTCGCGCCGCCCCGCAGCATTTCGTCGTATCGCCGCCAACGCGATGATGCCCCTGGCTACAGTGTGTTCACCAACATAACCACTGGAGCCCATCATGATCCGCACCGCCCTGCTGACCCTGGCCCTCGCCGCCCCGTTCGCCCCGCAGTTTGCTTATTCTGCCGACCTCGTCATCCACGTCGACAACGTCAAGTCGGCGTCGGGCCAGGTCATGGTCGCCCTGTACGACAACGCCGGCGCCTTCCTCAAGCAACCGGTCCGCGCGGAAAAGGCGAAGGCCGACAAGGCCGGCACGACGCTCGTCTTCCACGACGTCGCACCGGGCGACTACGGCTTCGCGGTGTTCCAGGATACCAACGACAACGGCCGCATGGACCGGAATCTGATGGGCATCCCGACCGAGCCGATCGCCTTCAGCAACAACGCCCAAGGCCGCATGGGCCCGCCGGACTTCGCCGCCGTCAAGCTGGCCGTGCCGGCCGCCGGCCTGGACACGTCCGTGACCCTGCGCTGATCCGGGAGGCCGCCATGCAACGCCGCCATTTCATCAAAACCGGCCTCGGCTTCGCCGCACTCGGCATCGCCGGCTTCGCCCGCGCCGACGCCCGCACGACGTACCAGCGCTTCCACGCCGCCCTCGCCCGTGACCAGGAGCTGATGGTGTACGCGAACCTGGAAGGCGACCAGCAGGGCCACGCCCACGTCGAAGGCGAGATCCCGGCCGGGCTGCAAGGCACGTTCTTCCGCAACGGCCCCGGCCGCTTCGAACTGGGCGGCGAGCGTTACCACCACTGGTTCGACGGCGACGGCTTTGCCCAGGCCTGGCGCATCGAAGGCGGCACGGTAACGCACCAGGGCCGCTTCGTCGAGACCCGCAAGTTCCTCGACGAATCCGCCGCCGGCCAGTTCCTGTATCCCGCCTTCGGCACGAACGTCGCGCGACGGGGCTTTCGCGACAACGACAGCCTGAACACGGCCAATACGAACCTGCTGCCGTTCAACGACCGTTTATATGCGCTGTGGGAAGGCGGCTCCGCGACGGAACTCGATCCCGCGACGCTCGCCACCGTCGGCCTCCACACGTGGCGCGACGACCTCGCCGCGATGCCGTTCTCCGCCCACCCGAAAGTCGAGCCGGACGGCACCCTGTGGAACTTCGGCGCCCTGCCCGGCGGCGACAGGCTCGCCCTGTACCGCATCGGCGCGAACGGCCGGGTGCTGCAAGCCGGCGTGGCCGAGGTGCCGAAGCTCGCGCTGCAGCACGATTTCGCCGTGAGCGCGCGCCACCTCGTGTTCGTCGTGCCGCCGTACGACATCTCGGACGACGCGACCCTGAGCCTGGCCGACCGCCACGTGTGGGCGGGCGCGAAACGCGGTGCGCGCATCGTCGTGGTGGCCAAGGACACGCTCGCGATCCGCCGCGTCTACGACCTGCCGCCGCGCATGGCGTTCCACTTCGGGAATGCGTGGGACGAGGGCAACGTCACGCATGTCGACCTCGTGCTGCACGACGGCGATTTCTTGAAGGCGACCAGCCGCGTGATGGAAGGCGAGCGCGAGCCGAACCGGCCCGCCCTCCACGCCGCCGTGCGCCTCCGCCTCGACCTTGCCGGCGGCACCGTGTCCACGACCCGCCTGCTCGACGGCGCCGAGTTCCCGCGCGTGATGCCGCACGCCGTCGGCCGGCGCCATGGCCGTCTCGCCATGCTGTCCAGCGATGCGCGGAACACGTCACTGATGATGGACACCGTGAACGTCGTCGACGTCGAACGCGGCCGCGCGGACAGCTGGCACTTCGCTGCCGGCTGGCGCGCCGAGGAACACGTGCTCGTCCCGCGCAAGGGTGCGCGATCGGAAACGGATGGCTGGCTCGTGGGCGTGGCGCAGGATACGAACACGGCCACGAGCGTCTTGAGCGTGTTCGACGCGGCGCGCGTGGCCGACGGTCCGGTCGCGCTGGCCCGGCTGCCCTATCGCACGCCGCATTGTTTCCATGGTAACTTTCTGGCTGCTTAAGACAAGGACATCATGCCGACACCGATCACGCCCTCGATGCACCCGCTGGAATCGTTCGCGCCCTTCCGGCGCTGGCGCCCTTCGCCGCTGCGCAACCTCGTCTACACGTTCGTGTGGAACGGCATCATCGGCGTCGCGCTGACGTGCGTGGCGCTGCTGTTCGGCACCCGTGCGCCGGTCGCCACGCTGCTGACGGAGATGCTGTTCGCGTCGAACGTGATCGGCTTCCTCATCCACGGCGTGGTGCACCTGCTGCGCCGCATCGCGCCCGGACGGAACAGCGCGGCGATGCGGGCCGCAAGACTGCTGCTGACGGCATGTTGCGCCCTGCTCGGCCTGGCCATCACGGACGCCGTGCTCGGTGGAGGCAGCACCTTCGACGCCTTGCTGCACACGGGGCTGATGGCGCGCTACCTGCCGGGCGCCATGGTGGTCGCGCTGCTGATGGCCGGCGTGCTGACGGCCGGCGAGCGCCGCGTCGCGCGCGAGATCGAGACGGCGCGCCAGCAGGAACAGATCGCCGAAGCGGCGCGCCTGCTCGCGGAGGCGAAGCTGCGCACGCTGCAGGCCCAGATCGAACCGCACTTCCTGTACAACACGCTGGCTAACGTCGTGAGCCTGATCGGCTCGGACCCGACCCGCGCCCGCCACATGCTCGAGCGCCTGATCGATTTCCTGCGTGCGAGCCTGTCGGCCAGCCGCGCGGAGCACGCCACGCTGGGCGCCGAGATCGACCTCGCGCGCGCCTATCTCGACCTGCTGACGGTCCGCATGGGCGCACGGCTGCGCTACCGCATCGACGTGGACGACGCCTGCCGCGCCGCGGCCATTGCGCCGATGCTGATCCAGCCGCTCGTGGAAAACGCCGTCATGCACGGCATCGAACCGAAGGTCGATGGCGGCACCATCGTCGTGCGCGCGCGCAGGCTTGACTCGGGCCTGTGCGTGGAAGTGGCCGACGACGGGGTGGGCTTGACGGCGGCGGCGCCTCGTCCCGGCGGCGGCGTCGGCCTGTCGAACCTGCGCGAGCGCCTGCGCACCTTGCATGGAAATCTTGCTAAAATACAATTGATCGAAAATCAAGACGGCGGCGTCACGTCGCGTCTGATCCTGCCTGTATAAGTCCTGTCGAGGTACCAACATCGAACCCATCCGCGCCCTCCTTGCCGACGACGAACCGCACCTGCTGGCTTATCTCGAAGAACAACTGGCGGCCGCCTGGCCCGATCTGCGCATCGTGGGCCGCGCCGGGAACGGCATCGAAGCGCTGCGCCTCGTGGACGAGCTGGCGCCCGACATCCTGTTCCTCGACATCCAGATGCCGGGCCTGAACGGCCTCGACCTCGCCGCCCGCCTCGTCGATGAAAAGCATGCGCCACGCGTCGTGTTCACGACCGCACACGAGGCATACGCGCTGCAGGCGTTCGAGCACGCCGCGTTCGACTACCTGCTGAAACCCATCCGCCTGGAGCGGCTGCAGCGCACCGTCGAGCGACTCAAGGAAGCGCTGGCGGCACCTGCCCCCGCGGCACCCTCCGCCGACATGCTGGCCGGCCTGCTGCGCCAGCTCGGCATGGCGCCCGCGTCCCCGGCACCGGCGCCCGCCGCGCCGCTGCAATGGATCCGCGCCGCGCAGGGCCAGGAGACGCGGCTGATCGCCATCGACGAAGTCATCTACTTCCAGAGCAACGACAAGTACACGAGCGTGTTCGTGGCCGACGGCGAGCACCTGATCCGCACGCCGATGCGGCAGCTGCGCGACCAGCTCGATCCGCAGCAGTTCTGGCAGATCCACCGCGGCGTGATCGTCGCCGCGCGCCACGTGGCCGGCACGCGCACGGACTTCCGCGGCCGTCTGCTGGTGAAGCTGAAGGGCCGCGACGAACAACTGGTCGTGAGCCGCAACTACGCCGACCTGTTCCGCCAGATGTAAATCCCACATTGCGAAAAGGCCTTTCACGATCTGCTTCGCCTTTACGAAAAGGTCGTGCATAATAGCGGCTGTCCTATGTCTTATATAAGACTTAGTCGTAAGGCAACATACGACGTTTGTGGCCGCCGGATCGATGTTTGACGGAGTATGATCCTCGATCTGTTCACCACCATTGGCGCGTGGCCCGGACAGCCGATGTTTTTTTAGTATTAGAACTCCAAACCCTCCCGCACATCGAGGAACCAGCGTATGAGCAGTGATCAGACCATCATCTACACCCTAACCGACGAGGCGCCCCTGCTGGCCACCCACGCCTTCCTGCCCGTCGTCGAGACGTTTGCCAAACCCGCCGGCATCCGCATCGAAGAGAGCGACATCTCCGTCGCGGCGCGTATCCTCGCCGTCTTCGCCGACCGCCTGTCGCCGGAGCAGCGCGTGCCCGACACCCTGACGGAACTCGGCAAGAAGACGCTGCAGCCGGACGCCAACATCATCAAGCTGCCGAACATCTCGGCATCGGTGGGCCAGCTGCAGGCCGCCATCAAGGAACTGCAGGGCAAGGGCTACAACCTGCCCGACTACCCGGCCGATCCGAAGACGGACGAAGAAAAAGAGATCAAGGCCCGCTACGGCAAGTGCATCGGCTCGGCCGTGAACCCGGTCCTGCGCGAAGGTAACTCGGACCGCCGCGCGCCGAAGGCCGTCAAGGAATACGCCCGCAAGAACCCGCACTCGATGGGCGAATGGTCGCAGGCATCGCGCACGCACGTGTCGCACATGACCCACGGCGACTTCTACCACGGCGAAAAGTCGATGACGCTCGACCGCGCGCGCGACGTCAAGATGGAACTGATCACCAAGAGCGGCGAGACCATCGTCCTGAAACCGAAGGTCTCCCTGCTGGACGGCGAGATCATCGACTCGATGTTCATGAGCCGCAAGGCCCTGCTCGAGTTCTACGAACAGCAGATCGAAGACGCGCACAAGACCGGCGTGATGTTCTCGCTGCACGTGAAGGCGACCATGATGAAGGTGTCGCACCCGATCGTGTTCGGCCACGCAGTCCGCACCTTCTACAAGGAAGCGTTCGAGAAGCACGGCGAAACGCTGGCGGCCCTGGGCGTGAACGTCAACAACGGCATGGCCGACCTGTACAACAAGATCGCCAAGCTGCCGGATTCGCAGCGCGAAGAAATCATCCGCGACATCCACGCCTGCCAGGAACACCGCCCGGCGCTGGCGATGGTCGACTCGGCCAAGGGCATCACCAACTTCCACTCGCCGAACGACGTCATCGTCGACGCATCGATGCCGGCAATGATCCGCGCCGGCGGCAAGATGTACGGCGCCGACGGCCGCCTGAAGGAAGTCAAGGCCGTGATCCCGGAATCGACGTTCGCCCGTATCTACCAGGAGATCATCAACTTCTGCAAATGGCATGGCGCCTTCGACCCGCGCACGATGGGTACCGTCCCGAACGTCGGCCTGATGGCCCAGCAGGCCGAGGAATACGGCTCGCACGACAAGACCTTCGAAGTGCAGGAAGACGGCGTCGCCAACATCACCGACCTGGCGACGGGCGAAGTGCTGCTGTCGCAGAACGTCGAGAAGGGCGACATCTGGCGCATGTGCCAGGTGAAGGACGCCCCGATCCGCGACTGGGTCAAGCTGGCCGTCACCCGCGCCCGCAACTCCGGCATGCCGGCCGTGTTCTGGCTGGACCCGTACCGTCCGCACGAGAATGAACTGATCAAGAAGGTCAAGACGTACCTGGCCGACCACGACACCAATGGCCTGGACATCCAGATCATGTCGCAGGTGCGCGCGATGCGCTTCACGCTGGAGCGTGCCTTCCGCGGCCTGGACACCATCTCGGTGACCGGCAACATCCTGCGCGACTACCTGACCGACCTGTTCCCGATCCTGGAACTGGGCACCAGCGCGAAGATGCTGTCGATCGTCCCGCTGATGGCCGGCGGCGGCATGTACGAAACGGGCGCCGGCGGTTCGGCACCGAAGCACGTGCAGCAGCTGACCGAAGAAAACCACCTGCGCTGGGACTCGCTGGGCGAATTCCTCGCGCTGGCCGTGAGCTTCGAAGACCTGGGCCTCAAGACCGGCAACGCGAAAGCCAAGCTGCTGGCCAAGACGCTGGACGCCGCCACCGGCAAGCTGCTGGACAACCGCAAGTCGCCGTCGCCGAAGACCGGTGAACTCGACAACCGCGGCAGCCAGTTCTACCTGTCGATGTACTGGGCCCAGGAACTGGCGCAGCAGACGGAAGACGCCGAACTGGCCGCCTACTTCGCGCCGCTGGCCAAGCAACTGGCCGAGAACGAGCAGAAGATCGTCGCGGAGCTGATCGAGATCCAGGGCAAGCCGGTCGACATCGGCGGCTACTACAAGCCGGACGATGCCAAGGTCAAGGCC
This sequence comes from Massilia kyonggiensis, assembly GCF_024756235.1. GTDB lineage: Bacteria > Pseudomonadota > Gammaproteobacteria > Burkholderiales > Burkholderiaceae_D > Telluria > Telluria kyonggiensis. The sequence continues at coordinate 427,814 of NZ_JANUGY010000001.1, forward strand.
GTGATGCGTCCGAGCGCGACCTTCAACAAGGCACTGGAAAGCGTCGGCGCCTGATAGCGTCCTGCTCCCGGTAGCCCTCTGAAAACCCCGGTTCCGCGTCAGGCGGGCCGGGGTTTTGTTTTTTCCGGCTTATTTAATTGGTCAAACCAATTTTCATTCTGGTCTAAAAATATTTAAATTGGCCCGACCAATTTAAATATCCTTGTGCTAACATTTCCCGACCTGGCGGCCCGGCATCCGGCCAGGCACAGCCAGGCTCATCGGGAATAACAATGAAAACGACTACAATCTTGGAGACCCTGGTCGTGGCGGCTCTCGCCACCGGCCAGGCACAGGCAGCACCGCTTTCCCTGCAAGACGCCACCATCACCGCCACCTACAACGGCAGCACGGCCGATGTCCTCGGACTCGACCACCTGTTCGCCCAGGAACCCGGCAGCAACACGAGCACGCTCGATCCCACGAACAGCGGCGTCGAATTCCTCACGGCCGACTTCCTGTTCGGCTTCGATTTCGCCGCGGACGGCACGCTCGTCATCTACGAGAACATGCCCGTCCCCGCCGGCGACTACAGGCTGACCTTCGACTTCGGCGCGACGCTCCCGGCAGCGATCACCAGCTTCACGCTGCTGGACGGCAGCGTGGTGGACGGCGTGCCTGGCTTGAGCATCGTCGATGGCCACACCATCGCCGTCGACCTGGGGGGACTTGCGTGGCATGGCGACTTCGGCGCCATCACGGCGCGGATCGGTGCCGCGGACGTTCCCGAACCCGCGGTCCCTGCCCTGCTGCTGGCCGGCGCCGCCGGTCTCGCATTCAGCCGCCGCCGCACCTAAGCCATCGTCCGCCAGGAGACTCTCATGAGATACGCACGTATCAGGGCGGCGCTCGCGCTCGCCGCGCTCTGCCTTGCCGTCCATGGCGCCAACGCCGCCACCGATCCGGCCCGCGCCACCGCGCCGGCCGACGGCTGGGCGAGCCAGGGCGGCGGCACGATCGCCGGTGCCAACGCCGCCCTGGAGCAGATCTACACCGTGACGAACCGCGCGCAGCTGCTCGCGGCCATCGCCAACGGCGGCACGACGCCCAAGATCATCAAGCTGTCCGGTACCGTCGACATGACGGAAGGCCGGCCGTACACGAGCACCGCCGACCAGTCGGCCCGCGGCGCCATCCGCCTCAAGAGCAACACGACGCTGATCGGCGACGGCGCGAACTCCGGCCTCGTCAACGGCCACATCGTCCTGTCGAACGTCAGCCAGATCATCATCCGCAACCTCAAGATCCAGAACCCGTGCGACGTGGGCCCCGTGTGGGACCCGACGGACGGATCGACCGGCAACTGGAACGCGGCCTATGACGCCATCGGCATCTCCGGCTCGGACCACGTCTGGATCGACCACAACTCGTTCACGGACGCCCCCGTCACCGACAATTACCTGCCCATCGAGAACGGGCACGTGAAGCAATGCCACGACGGCGCCGTCGACATCACCAACGCCTCCGACTACGTGACGGTGTCGTACAACGTGTTCGGTGAACACGACAAGAACAACCTGGTCGGCTCCAGTGCGACCGCCACGGCGGACGAGGGCAAGCTGCGCGTCACCTTCAGCAACAACGTGTTCCGCTCGATCCAGTCGCGCGCGCCGCGCGTGCGCTTCGGCCAGGTCCACCTCTTCAACAATTACTACGTGGGCAGCAAGACGGCCGACGTGTACAAGAACAGCTACAGCGTGGGCCCCGGCGCGAACGCGAAGATCCTGTCGAACGCGAACGTGTTCGAGATCGCCGGCGCGAGCGGCTGCGACAGCGTGGTTCGCAATCCGGGCGACGCCACGGCCGGTACGTTCAGGGACACCGGCTCGCTGCTGAACGGCGCGGCGCTGGGCGCGTGCACGGTCTCGAACGCGACGACGTGGACGCCGCCGTACGCGTACACGCCGCGCCCCGCGGCCCTCGTGAAAGCGAACGCACTGGCGCAGGCCGGCGGCGGCAAGCTGGCGACGGCAATCACCGGCACGGGCAAGACCACCATCGACACGGGCCCCGCGCTGAACTGCCCCGCCACCGGCCTGTACTTCTGCGACGATTTCCAGAGCGGCAGCACGGCCAAGTGGAATCTGCTGCCGGTGGCCGGCCCGAACGGCACATTCGGGGTGACGGAAGAAGCGGCGGGCAGCGCCAGCAAGGTACTGCAGTACACGGCCGCGACGACGGGCGGCGTATTGGCTCTCGTGAAACCGGACGCGTTCGGCGGCGTACCTTCAGGCGACTATTACGTCGAGGCGCGCATCCGCCCGATGGCCAACAGCACGACCGGCAACAAGCAGCTGTACCTCGTCGCGCGCTACGTCGATGCGGCTAACTGGTATGGCGCGGGCCTGAACGTCCAGAGCAGCACGACGAGCACCCAGGTCGAGATCGCGCGCATGCTGAACGGGACACTGAGCCGTCCGAAGCAGGTCAAAACGCCGATCGCGATGGATGCGCAGTTCTACACGGTCCGCTTCGAAATGATCGGCACCACGCTCACCGTCTACCTGGACGGAAAGAACCTCGGCAGCGTGACCGATGCGTCGTTCGCCCAGCGCGGCCTGATCGGACTGTACACGGCCAATAAATCGTTCCAGGTCGACGACGTGCGCGTGGGCGACCCGCGCCAGAAACCCGTGCAGCTGACGCTCGATCCGGCTGCGACGACCTACACGGCCGAAGCGGGCGACGCGCCACTCCGGATCGCCGTCACGGCCGTCACGGCGGACGGCACGGCCGACAGTTTTACCGTCGCGTCCAGCAATCCGGCCGTCGTCGGCGCCGCTGCAAACGGCAATACCGTCACGCTCACGCCGCTGTCCGCCGGCACGGCCAGCATCGTCTTCACGAGCGGCTCCGAGCCCGGCCTTACGCGCACCATCGCGGCGACCATCGGCGCGCAATTCGTCCAGCCCACGCAGACGTATGCGCTTGCGGGCGCCAGCAGCCCTGCCGCGCAGGCGGGCGCCGTCAATGTCGACACGGTGCTGAAGCTGACGTTCGACAGTCCGCCCACACTGGGCACCATCGGCAGCATCCGCATCTTCCGCAAAAGCGACGATGCGCTGGTCGACGTGATCCGCACGAGCGGCGAGACGGACGCCCTCGGCTACGCGGGCCAAGCGCTCGTGCGGCGCGTGAACACGGCGCCGATCCGCATCGAGGGCAACACGGTACGCATCGCGCCGCACTCGGGCAAGCTCGCCTACGGCACCGAATACTACGTCGCGATCGCCGACGGCGTGTTCACGAACACGACCCTCGGCGGCCTGCCGTTCGTCGGCATCGGCAAGCTGGGAGGCTGGTCGTTCACGACGAAGGCGGCGGCACCGACGGCCAGCACGGTCACCGTCGACGACGACGGCACGGCCGACTTCCGCACCGTGCAGGGCGCGCTGAACCACGCGATGCAGAACTTCGCGAAGACGGCGCCCGTGACGATCAACGTGAAGAACGGCACCTACGACGAGCTGCTGTACCTGAACGGCAAGGACAACGTCACGCTGAAGGGAGAAAGCCGCGACGGCGTCGTGATCCGGTACACGAACAACGAGACGCTGAACTCCGGCACCGGGTCGAGCCAGTCGCCGACGGTGGCCGGCTCGCCGGCGGGCGGACGCGCGGTGATGCTGGTCGAGAACGCGGACATGCTGGTGCTCGACACGCTCACGATCAACAACACGACGATCCGCTCGGCCTCGATCTCGGGCCAGGCGGAGACGGTGTACTTCAACAGCGACACGCGCCTCGTCGCGAAGCACGCGAACTTCACGAGCGAGCAGGACACGCTGAACCTGAAGGGCTGGGCGTGGTTCTACGACACGCTCGTCGCGGGCAACGTCGACTTCATCTGGGGCAGCAGCCACGCGGCCCTGTTCGAGAACAGCGAGATCCGCAGCGTGGGCGACAGCGCCAACGCGTCGAGCGGCGGCTACGTGCTGCAGGCGCGCGTGCCCGTCGCGACGGACATCGGCTACGTCTTCCTGAACAGCGCGCTGACGCACGGTCCCGGCCCCGGTCCGAACCACGGCGACGTGCCGGCCGGCGCCACCTGGCTCGCGCGCAGTCCCGGCACGACGGCCACGTGGGACAACATCGCCTTTGTGAACTGCCGGATGGACGCGCACGTGGCGCCCGCCGGCTGGGCAGGCCAGGGTGTCAATAACCAGCCGGCGCCGAATCCGGCCGTGGCGAGCGCGGACGCGGGGTGGCGCGAGTACGGCAGCACGACGCTGGCCGGCACGCCGCTCGACCTGCGCACGCGCGTGGGCGGCTACGTGCTGTCGGATGCGGACGTGGCGAACCGTTTCGCGACGCGTGCGAAGGTGTTCGCGGCCTATGGCGGCGGCGCGGGGTGGGATCCGCAGCCCTGATCAGGGCAAGCCCTGCACGTAGCCCTCTTTCGGATAATCGATGACGTAGTCGACGTCGAAGCGGGCCGTCTCGTTCGGCTTCAGGGTCCGCGTCCAGCCGACCAGTCCGCGCCGCTGTTCCCAGTCGCGGACGTCCGGCTCCGGACGCAGGGCCGTCTTGACGGTCACCTTGTCCGATTCGCTGACGGGCGTCGGTTCGAGCACCAACACGTCGATCGGCTGGCGATGGGTGCTCGTCACGACATACGTCTGCGCGATGCGGCGCTGGTTGGCGCCGTTGAAGAAGCCCGTCTGGCCCGACTTGCGGTCGCGGTCCTCGATCTTCACGCGCACGAGCGGATCGCGTCCGAACGCCAGCCGGAAGCGCTCGCCCGCCTGCGGGTCCCAGCGCAGCGCGCCGACATAGGTGCCGTCGCGCTGCAGCTGCACCTGGCCGGGCAGCCAGACGCCGTCGGGCCGCGCCGCCTGCGCCGTCAGGACCGCCGCGTCGTTGCCGCTCCTCGGCGCGACGACGACGCGCTGCTCCGCCTTCAGCGTCTGGCGCGACAGGCTGACGGCGATCTCGCGGCCGTCCGATGCCAGGGTGACGCGGGCAGGCACGTCGAACTCGGTCGTGAAGTTCCCCTGCGTTTCCAGGATGGGGGCGATGTAATCGTCCGCCTTGGCCGAGGGCGCGGGTGCGGGCGGTGCGGGTGGCGCGGCCCGGTACGCCCGCGCACGCACGAACGCCGACGCCGTCTCGGCCGGCGGCTGGTAGTCCAGCAGCCACGGCTCCGGATCGGGCGCGACCACGACGAGGCTCGGCTGGCCCGTCGACAGGCGCAGCTTCACGTTGGTCCAGTCCTCGCCCGTCTTTTGCGAAATGGTCGCCATCCGTTCCAGGTCGATGGTGGACGCGCTGGAGTCCAGCGCGGCCCGGTACGCCGGCTTCCAGCCCGCGCGGTCGACCTGGTAAGTGAGCACCAGCTTGCCGCCCTGCCGGGCCGCCACCTGCACCGTGATCGTCCGGCCGGCACGCGCCCCGGCGCGCGCCTGCGCGAGGTCGCGCTGCGCGGCGTCGAGCTGTTTGACCAGCGCGCGCTTCTTCGTCTCGTCGTTGCGCACGCGCTCGAGCGCATCGAACGCACCCTTGCGGATCGCATCGAGCGTGCCGGCCAGGTTCTTCGCATCGACCGGCGCGGCCTTGTCGCCGCCCGTGCCCAGCTTCTCCAGATAGCCCTGCACGATCTGCGCCGACTTGATGTCCGCATCGATCGCGGCGACCTGGTCTTGCAGCGCCTGCACCTTCGCCTCGAGGTCCGCCTCGCGCGCGCTCGGGCTGTCGGCCCGCGCCTGGTCGCGCGTGACGACCTGCCCGACCTGGATGCCGGCATCGGCCTGCAGCCGGACGGTGTCCTTGTCGAAGTTGGCCGGCAGGCCCGTGATCTCGACCTGCGTCGCGCCGGGCGCCACCTGCGCGACGCGCTCCACCATGGCGCTGCCGGGGTACAGGGTCACGCTCTGGATCGGGGCCTCGGTTGCTGCTGCCGACGCCGCCACGAGCGCCAGCCCGATCGTCCATGTCTGCTTGAATTCCATGACGCTCCTTCTGGGATTGAACCCGCCGAGCTTAGCAAATGGCACTGTCGGAAAAGCCGCGAAATGTAACAATGTCAACCATCATCTTATGACAACGTTGTTGTTGTACAATTTCTTTTGCGACAAGTCGCACACCTCACTCTTCGGGAGAACACACCATGTTTCGTAAATGCTTTGCCGAATTCCTCGGCACGTTCTGGCTTGTGCTGGGCGGCTGCGGCAGCGCCGTGCTGGCCGCCAAATTCGCCGACGTCGGCATCGGCCTCGCGGGTGTCTCGCTCGCCTTCGGCCTGACCGTGCTGACGGGCGCCTATGCGTTCGGTCCCGTCTCGGGCGGCCACTTCAATCCGGCCGTCACGGTCGGCCTGTGGGCCGGTGGCCGCTTCCCCGCGCGGCACATCGTCCCGTACATCGTCGTGCAGGTGTGCGGGGCGATCGCCGCCGCGGGCGTCCTGTATGCGATCGCAAGCGGCAAGCCGGGCTTCGACCTCGCCGGCGGCTTTGCGTCCAACGGCTACGGCGAGCACTCGCCGGGCGGTTACTCGCTCGGCGCGGCACTCGTCACGGAGCTCGTCATGACGTTCATGTTCGTGCTGATCATCCTGGGCGCGACGCATACCCGTGCGCCCGTGGGCTTCGCGGGCCTCGCGATCGGCCTGGCGCTGACGCTCATCCACCTCATCAGCATCCCCGTCACCAACACGTCCGTCAACCCGGCCCGCAGCACGGGTCCCGCGCTGTTCGTCGGCGGCTGGGCGGTCGCGCAACTGTGGCTGTTCTGGATTGCGCCGCTGGTGGGCGGCGCGCTGGCAGGTGCCGTGTACCGCGCCGTGCTGGAACGCGACGAGGGCGAGCCGGCGGTGACGGGCCGTCCGACGCACTGACCACGTTCAGCGGACGGCGCCCCGTCGCACGACGACGCCGTCCTTCATCACGAACACGGGCCGCTCGGTGACCGTGATGTCGGCGATGGGGTTGCCGGGAACGGCCACCACGTCCGCCAGCTTGCCCGCCTCCAGCGTGCCGACGCGGTCAATGGTGCCCAGCAGCCGGGCCGCATTGGACGTACCTGCCAGCAGCGACTGCGCGGGCGTGAGGCCGTTCTCGACCATGTAGCGGAACTCGCGCGCATTGGTGCCGTGCGCGCCGACCCCGGCGTCCGTGCCGAGCGCGATCGGCACGCCGATCTGCACGGCGTGGCGGAACGTCTGGCGCAGGTGCGCCGCGGCGGCACGGCCCTTCTCCGCGATCACGGGCGGGAATGTAGCGATCTTTTCCTCGACGTGCGCGATGGCGGAAATCGTCGGCACGAGATAGACGTTCTTCGCCTTCATCGCGCGCAGCGTATCGTCTTCGATGAAGCTGCCGTGCTCGATTGAATCGACGCCGGCCGCCACCGCCATCTTCGCCGCCTTGTCGCCGTGCGCATGCGCCGCGACCTTGCGGCCCCACGCATGCGACTCGCCGATCACGGCATTCATCTCGTCCTGCGACAGCTCCGGCGCGTCGACGGGATCCGACAGCGACAGTACGCCGCCCGACGGCATGAACTTGATGACGTTGGCGCCGTACTTGATCTGGTAGCGCACCGCGGCGCGGCACTCTTCCGGCCCGTTGCACACGCCCTGCAGCGGCCCGGCCAACGGGAGTTTATGAGGCGGGATCGGATCCTGGTCCGCATGGCCGCCGGTGGACCCGACCGCATAGTTCGACACGAGCATGCGCGGCCCTGGCACCTTGCCCGCATCGATGGCGTTGCGCAGGCCAAGGGCCACCCAGTCCGTCGAACCGAGGTCGCGCACGGACGTGAAGCCCGCTTCCAGCGTGAGGCGCGCGTAATAGGCGCCGTACAGCGCCTGCTCGGCCGGGAAGCGCATCATGTTGTCGAAGAAGTCGCCGTACCAGTTGTCGCTGCCCTGGCCGGACAGGTGCACGTGGGCGTCGATGAAGCCGGGCAGCAAGGTCGCGTCGCCCAGGTCGATGACCTCGGCGCCGGCCGGCACCTCGGCTTTGTCGGCTTGTGCGATGCGGACGATCTTGTTGCCGACGATGGTCAGCTGGGGACGCTCGACGAGCTTGCCGCTGGCGCCGTCGAACATGCGCGCGGCGCGCAGGACCACGGTCTGCGCGGTGTGCGGTGCCGCAGGAGCGGCGTCGGCCGCGCAGGCGTTGGCGGCCAACAGGGAGAGGACGGCGGTGAGGATGCGGAATCGTGTTGTCATTGTGGGCAGCTCATCGGTAGGAAAGCGCCGATGTTACGCCCAGAGACTCCCATTAACAACGTGATCGCATGCCGCACCGCGGCAAGCCGGTTACGCCGGCTTGCGGCGCCGGCGGATGAAGGCGATGGCGCCGGCACCCAGGCCGAACGTCGCGATGCTGACCGGTTCCGGCACGGCGTTCAGCGTATCGCTGGCGGCGAAGGTTTTGTAGGACGCGGCATTCGCGGCCTTGAACTGGGCCTGCATGGCGCCGTCGCAGCAGCCTTCCAGCCCGTAGATCTTCACGATGTGGTTGCCGGCCGCGAGATTGATCGCGCCTTGCAGGCTGCCGTTCGCCGCCCCGTAGTTGTTGGCCCACCACATGTCGTGGGTGTTGTAGCCGAGCGCGACGCCATCGACGAACAGGGCACCGCCGTAGCCGAAGTCGACGCCGGTTCGGAAGTTCCACGTGCCGGCCTGCGCCGCGGTGACGCCGAAATTGATCGTGGACTCGAAGGCGTAATTGCTGATGCCGCCAAAGTAATTCTTGACGCTCAGGTTGTCGTAGACGGCGACGGACTTGCTGCCCTTGTACGCGGCAGGATTGGCGATGGCGGCGTCCACGGCCAGCTTGTACGCAGCCGCGTTCGCCTGTGCCGCGGGCGACGTCGTCGCGACCTGTACGGTGATGACACTGGCGTTGGCAGTCAGGGCAAGGCCGGCAAGCAGGGCAAGGGCGAGTTGGGAGCGCACGTTCATCGGATATTTCCTAAGTTTGTTTAACTTAGGTCAATATATCATTCCAAAAAGAACTTTGTCATTACAAAAAGTAATCTTTGTTGTTATTTTCTTACTTGTTGTCAATATGGCGCCACACGTGCTTGCCCAGCGCCGCCAGGTCGAGCTCGGCATCGCCCGCCGCGACGGCATCCTGCAGCGTCGCCTTCAGGGTCTCGCCGAATGCCAGCGGCAAGCCCTTGTCCTGGCCAGCCTCCACCGCGAGACGCACGTCCTTCAGGCCCAGCGACAGCTTGAAGCCGGCCGGAGAATAGCGCGCCTCCGCAATCATCCCGCCATAGCCCTTGTAGACGGGTGAGCCGGCGAACAGCGTGCCCGTGACGAGGTCGATGAAATCCGCGGCCGGCACGCCGTGCGCACGCGCCAGCGCAGCACCCTCGCCCGTCGCCTCGATCGCGCAGGCGAGCATCAGGTTGCACGCGAGCTTGATCGCGTTCGCCTGCTCCGGCTCTCTGCCGAAGCGCCAGGTCTTTTGTCCCAGCAGGTCGAACAGCGGCTGCACGCGCGCGATCAATTCGTCGCTGCCGCCGGCCAGGATGTTCAGCTTGCCCGCCTGCGCGACGTCCACGCGGCCCAGCACGGGTGCGGCGACGTAGCCGACGCCGCGCGCGACGTGCAGCGCGGCCATCTCGCGCGCGAACGCGACGGAGACGGTGGCCATGTTGACGTGGATGCTGCCGGGCGCCATCGCGGCCAGCACGCCGCCGTCCAGCAGCACGGCGCGCGTCGCGTCATCGTCCGCGAGCATCGTGAAGACGACGTCGGCGATGCCGCACTCGGCGGGCGTCGCGGCCGGCTTGGCGCCCAGCGCCGCCAGCGGCTGCACGGGCTCCGGACTGCGGTTCCAGACGTGGACGGGCTGGCCGGACTTCAACAGGTTGGCAGCCATGTGGTGGCCCATGCTGCCCAGGCCGATGAATGCGATGCTCATGCGTGTTCCTTTGTTCGGGTGTCTGCCCGCCTGTGGGCCAAAGCGATATTAAACCAGCGGAAGATTGATCGTATCGTACCGCGCACGTTGAACAGCACGATCTTCACGCCTGTTTATGTTATCGTTAACCTATATATCTCGATATACATGAGAACTATAACAAGCCATATCTCGCATCCTGCGAGACCACGGGCAAGGCGACGGGGACGCCCGGTACGCCCTTGAACGTGACAGTTCCGGCGCCCGATGTCGTGAGGCTGAGGTGTCGCCGGTCATTGATGTTCACTCTTGGAGGGGTACCGATGAAAAATCGTTCTATGGGCATTCGACACATCCTCGCGACACTGTTCCTCGTGAGCGCCGCCGGGCTGCCGCATCATGGCATGGCGCAGGTCACCGGTTTCACGCATCCGGGCACGCCGCTCACCGTGTCCGATCTCGCGACGCTCAAGTCCTACGTCAACCAGGGCAGGCAGCCGTGGAAGTCCGGCTACGACCTGTTGAAGAGCGATGGCAAATCGCAGTCCACCTACGTCATGGCGGGTCCATTCGCGACCGTGAGCCGCAGCCCCGACGTGAATCTCTGGCCGTGGCGCAACGACATGACGGCCGTCTGGAATCTCTCGCGGATGTGGTATTTCACCGGCAACGACGCCTATGCAAAGAAGGCGCGCGACATCCTGATCGCGTGGGCGACCAACCAGACGGCGTTCTCGGGCAGCGAATCGATGCTCGACCTGGGCGACTATGCCTATAAATTCGTGGGCGGCGCCGACATCCTGCGCGGCACCTGGCCGGGCTGGACCGCCAGCGACACGGCCACGGTGAAGGCATACTTCGCCAATGTCCTGATTCCGGCATCGAACCCGTATGGCGAAAACATGTTCGGCGCCGCCAACAAGGGCGCGCTGGCCCTGAACGCGCTCGGATTGATGGCCATCTTCAATGACGACACCGTGTTGCTGGACCGGGTCGTTGCCCAGACCCGCACCCTCGCCCACATCGGCCTGCGCAGTTCCAACGACATCGGCATGCTCGGCGACTCGCTGCGCGACCAGGGGCACGCCCATGGCCAGCTGCTGTCGCTGTCCATGCTCGCCGAAGCGCTGTGGAAGCAGGGCATCGACGTCTATGCCGATCTGGACGAGCGCCTGCTGGCGGCCGGCGAATACTTCGCGCGGGTGAACGAGCTCGCGCCCACGCCTTTCCTCCCGTTCGGCACGACCGATGCCTACTACATCGCCGACAACACCAACCGCGGCTGGGGCGGCGGGAACATCGCGCTCAACGTGATCCATGGCGCCTACGCTGTCCGCAAGGGCATGCCGGCCCCCTACATCGCGCAACGACGGCTGTGGATGCCGGTGGACAGCACCAGCTTCATGTTCATGAAAGAGGTCGACACCTCGACGGCCGCGCCCGCACCGGCACTCGCCATTCCCGCGACCGCGCCGATTACGTCGGGCCTGAATGATATCGATATCGGAAACAGCACGCCGGCCGGCACGTCCTCGTACGCCAACGGCACCTGGACCGTGAAGGGCGCGGGCGCCGACAGCTGGGGCACGGTCGATGGCGGCCACTTCGCCTACAAGGCCCTCACGGGCGACGGCGCCATCATCGCGAAGGTCGAGACGATCCAGAACACCAGCCCGTCCGCCAAGGCGGGCGTGATGATGCGTACCAGCCTTGCCCAGGGTGCTCCCCGCGCCACGATGCTCGTGACGAACCAGGTCAAGGCCGAACAGAACATGCCCAACCTCTCGGTCTACGGCGGCACGAACTACGGCAACAAGGTCCTGCCCATCGCGAACACCGTGCCTTCTTACTGGGTGAAGCTCGAGCGCATCGGCAACATGATCACCGGCTACCTGTCGCCCGACGGCACCAACTGGGCCGCGACCGACGTCGGCCGCATCGACGGCACGCTGCCGGCCACGATCTATGCCGGCCTGGCGGTCGTCTCGCATGCCAACGGCACGCTGAACACCTCCACCTTCAGCAACGTCCAGGTCACGGGCGGGAACGGTGGCGCACCGGCGGTCATCCCCGCCGCGCCCGCCGCGCTGCTGGCCGAGCCGGGCGATGACGTCGTCCCGCTGCGCTGGCAGCAATCCTTCGGTGCCACCAGCTACACGGTCAAGCGCTCCACGTTCAGCGGCGGCCCCTACACGACCATCGCATCGGGCGTGACGGGCGGCAGCTACACGGATAATGCGGTGAGCAACGGCATGACCTACTACTACACCGTCACGGCGACCAACGCCGCCGGCACGAGCGCCAATTCCCCCGAGGACAGCGCCACGCCGGTCCATCCGCTGACGAACGTCGCCACCGGCGGCACCGCCACCGACGGCGCGAACAACGCGGCCAACGCCGGCCTGGCCTTCGACAAAAACTCGGCGACGAAATGGCTCTACGGGGCCACGACCGGCTGGCTGAAGTACGACCTGGGCCATACGGAGACAGTCCTGCGCTACACGGTCATCAGCGCCAGCGACGTGGCCCCGCGCGATCCGAAGGACTGGCAGTTCCAGGGCTCCAACGACGGCGTCAGCTGGACGACGCTCGACGCGCAAAGCAACCAGGTATTCGCCAACCGCCTCCAGCCGAAGAGCTACCCGGTCGCGGGTGGGGGCTCGTATCGCTGGTATCGGATCAACATCACGGCCAATAATGGCGATACTGCCTCGACGGCGCTGTCGGAACTGGGGCTGTATGCGTCGAAGCCGTAATGGACCCGGCATCCAACTGACGTAATAGAAACCGGGACACGCAGTCCCGGTTTCGCCATAGCCTTGATATCTTTCCAAAAAACTTCCGAAACCTATGCAATAACGATGACGTTTTACCAACACTGCTGCTCAGCGTGATATAAATACCGTCCCTTCAAGCAACAGGTGCGATATGGAAGCAATCGCGTTGGTTGTACTGGCCGTGCTGGCGTATCCCTTTTTCGTCGCCTGGCTCGTTGGCGCCGGACGAACCCGTCGCATCGAAGAGCTGGAACGGCAGGTCGCCGAACTGCGCGACAAGATCTACGCCCTGCAGCCTGCGCCGGTGTCCGCTCCACCGGTTCCGTCCAGGCCGGCAACGTCGATGCCGTTGCCTGACGAGGCAGCGCCGCTCCCTGAAACGGCGTTTTACCCGCTGCCCGAACCGGCACCACGTCCCGCTTCGTCCCCGGCACCCGAGACGGCACGAGAAGAGCCCTCCGCGCCCGCCACGCCCGGCCCCATCGCCATCGCGATACGACGGGGGCTGCTCGCGGCGAAGAGCTGGCTCCTGACCGGCAACCTCGTCGCCAAGCTGGGCCTCGTCATCCTGTTCATCGGCGTCGCGTTCCTGCTCAAGTACGTGGCCACGACTTTCGACATCCCGATCGAGCTGCGGCTCGCCGGCGTCGCGCTGGCCATCCTGCCCCTGCTGGCCTGGGGCTGGCGCCTGCGGTCGACGCGGCGCGAGATCGGCCTCCCCGTCCAGGGCACGGCGATCGCCCTCATGATGCTCGTCGTCTTCGGCGCCTACCAGCGTTATGGCCTGATACCCGGCGGCCTCGCGTTCGCGATGCTCGTGCTTCTCACCGCCTTCGCGTGCGTGCTGGCGCTGTTGCAGGATGCGGTCTGGCTGGCGGTTTTCGGCATCACCGGCGGATTCGCCTGCCCGCTGCTGGTGGCGAGCGGACAGGGCAACCACATCGGCCTGTTCTCATACTATGCACTGTTGAACGCCGGCGTGTTCGCACTCGCCATGCGCCGCTCGTGGCGCGTGCTGAACCTGCTCGGCTTCGGGTTCACGTTCGTCGTCGGCGCGGCCTGGGGCGGGCTCAAATACACGCCCGCCAACTACCTGTCCGCCCAGGCCTTCCTGATCCTGTTCTTCCTGTATTACGTCGGCATCGCCCTGGCCTTCGCGCGTCAGCAGCAAACGCGCCTGAAAGACTACGTCGATGCCACGCTGGTCCTCGGCACGCCACTGCTGGCGTTCGGATTGCAGGTGGGCCTCATCATGGATAAACCGTTCGGACTTGCGTTGTCGGCGCTGGCGCTCGGCGGCTTTTATCTCGGGCTTGCGCTGCTACTGTGGCGGCGCGGACGCGAGCGCTGGCGCGTGCTGGTCGAGACCTTCGGCGCCATCGGCGCCATCTTCGGTACCCTGGCCATTCCGCTTGCCGTCGACGGACGCTGGACGTCGGCGGCGTGGTCGCTGGAAGGCGTCGGCTTCGTCTGGTTCGGACTCAGGCGCAAGCAGGCGCGCGCCTGGATATTCGGCCTCGTGCTCCAGATCGGCGCATGGATCGGCTTCCTCGCCGCTGCCTCCGGCCTCGACCGCTCGGCGGCGGCGGCTTCCAACCTGTGGCTCGGCTTCCTCCTGCTGGCCGGCGGCGCATTCGTGATGGCTTCCGATTTCCGCCGGCACGCCAGGGAAGAACGTCCGCAGTTCGCGCTGCTCGCAACATGCCTGCTCGCGACGGCCGCCATCTGGCTGCTTGCCGGCTCTTGGACCGAGGCATTCCTGCGTACCAGCGGCAGCCTGCTCGCCAACCTGCTGGCGGCGGCAGCCGTCTTTACGGCCATCCTGTTGTACGTGATCGGCTCGCGGCTCGCGTGGCCCGTCGCGCACCGGTTCGGCCTCGTCGCCCAGCTCGCGGGCGCGGTCGGGCTGGCAGTGGTCGCCGGCGTCGAATGGAACTGGTTCGACAGGATCGAAACCCCTTATGAAACCAAGCCGGCGCTGGGTGCCATCCTGATCGCGATGTCGGCGCTGGCCAGCAGCTACATGACCGAGCGGGCGGGTACCTTCGACAAGGTCAGGTCGACGCATGCGCTGCTGCTGGCATGGGCCGGCTTCTGGTGGTTCGGTCCGGTGCTGAACATCCTCGCCGGACGCCTCGCCCGGTGGCTGCCCGAGGGGCTGGGCACTCCCTACTCGCGCTGGGTCGGCATGTATGCGCTCGCCGTCGCCGCCTCCGCCATTCTCTTCGCGCAGCTGGCGCCCCGTCTGCAATGGAACCGCCTGCGCTGGCTGGGCTCGGCCTGCTGGGGCATGCTGGCGTTGGTCACCCTCGGCTGCCTCGTCACGCTGTATGCCGCGCACGACCTGCCCGACCCGGCGGTCTGGTTGGGCTGGGGCTTCCTGTGGGCGGGTTCGGAGTACCTGCTTGCGCGCTGGCCCGCGGTCACATGGGAGCGCAGGCCGCGCGTGCTGCGGGCGCTGCACGTATTGCGTACAGCCGGCCCGTGGCTCGCGCTCTGGCCGACAGGATCGATTCATGTCGCCCGGTGGTTCGGCGAATTCCACGCCACCGGATGGGCGATCGACAGCGCGTGGTCCAACTACCTGCCGACCTGGTCGATGATGGCCGTGCTGGCGTGGCTGATGCGCCGCAGCCAGGCGGAGGCCTGGCCGACACGGCCCCTCGCGAGCTGGTACCGCACGGTACTGCTTGCGTACGGAGCCGCGTTGCTGCTGGTGCTGTGCGCATGCTGGAATGTGTTCCAGGACGGCGGCATGGCGCCGCTGCCGTATCTGCCGCTGCTCAATCCCCTGGACCTGAGCACGGGCTTCGCCCTGCTGCTTGCCATCGGCGCCGCGCGGCTGCGCGCGCGCGACGCCGCCGTCAGCCCGAACCTCGACCGCAGACTGCTGGTCGCCTGGGCAGGCGGCGCCTGGGTCTGGTTCAACCTGATCCTGCTGCGCAGCGCCTCTCATTACCTGGCGATCGCCTATCGCGTCGACGCGCTGGCCGGCTCGCAAGTCGTGCAGGCGATGCTCTCGCTGGTCTGGAGCGCCAGCGCGCTCGTCCTGATGCGCTTTGCCGCGCGGCGCACATGGCGCCGCACATGGAGTGCCGGTGCCGGCTTGCTCGGCATCGTGGTCGCCAAACTGTTCTTCGTCGACCTGTCCAGCCACGGCAGCATGGCACGGGTCGTGTCTTTCGTCGGTGTCGGGCTGCTGATGCTCCTGGTCGGCTATCTCGCGCCCTTCCCCAAACGCGCGGAGCAGGCAGCAACCGCGCCGACGCCACCGGAGCCGATTCCATGACAATGCAATTTCCGTACCGCGCCGGCGCCGCGGTCCTCGCGTGGACGCTCGTTGCGTCCACCACCCACGCCGCCGATACTGCTGCGGACTACTCGCATGCGTTGCCGCTGCAGGTCAGCGGCAAACAGGCGGTTGTCCAGCTGCGTTTGCCGCCGGACGTCTACCTGCACGCGCGTTCCGCGAGCCTGGCCGACCTGCGTGTGTTCGACAGCGGGGGCGCGCCACAACCGTTCGCGCTGAGCGAGACGACGCCGCCCCAGCAGCAACGCAGCGTCGAGTCGCCGTGCAAGGTGTTCCCGATCGTCGTGCCTGGCCGCACACCGGGACGGATCGACGACCTCCAGGTGCGCCTGTCGAAGGACGGCACCGTGGTGTCCGTAAGCCCCCATCCCGGCGCAGCGCAGGGCGAGGCCAACGTCCTAGCCGGCCTCGTGCTCGACCTGGGCGAGTTGCCGTCCGGCGCCACCGTGTCGAGCCTGACGCTCACCCCGCCACCCGACGTGGGCAACTACAGCGCGGCGCTCATCGTGGAGGCCAGCAACGACTTGCAGGACTGGCAGCCGCTCGCGGAGACGACGGTGAGCTGGCTGGTCAACGGCCGCGGCGAAAGCGTGACCAGCAATCGCATCAGCTTCCCTGCCCAGAGCTTACGTTATGCGCGTGTGCGCTGGGCCGAGGGCAATCCGGTCGAGTTCCGGGCAATCACGGCGCAGGTGAGCCAGGTGCAGGACACGCCGCAGCAGTGGGATACCTTGACCTTGCAGGCACGCCGCGCCAGCACCGGGCAAGACCTGATCTACACAGCCCCGATCGCGGTACCGGCCGAGCGGGTCGGCGTCGTCCTGAGCGGGCAGAACGTCGTGCTGCCGGTGACGATCGGGCGCTACGCGCAACGCACGGCCAACGTCACGGATTTCCTGCCGCTGGCCAGCGCGACGTTCTACCACCTGAACCAGAACGGGAATGCGCGGATCGCCGGCGACGTCGCGATACCGGAAACCCATCTGGCGCAATGGGTGCTGCGTCCGAAAGGCGGAGTGTCCGCCCCACCCGACCTGCGCCTGCGCTGGCGGCCTGCGACGCTGGTATTCGTGGCCGGCGGCACCCCGCCGTACTTACTCGCCTTCGGCAGAACGGGCGTGACGGCCACACGGCTCTCCCTGGATCAGGTGGCCCCGGGCTTCGGCGTCCAGGACCTGGCGCACCTGGAAACCGCACGCACCGGTCAACTGGTCGAGCAACACGCGGACGCCATCGATGGGGCTCCTGCGGAGACGGCACAACGCAGGGTATTATGGCTGTGGGCCTTGCTGCTGTGTGGCGTCGGTGCCCTCGCCTGGATGGCGTGGCGCCTGGTGAGCCAACTGAAACAAGAGGGGGCCGATTCGTCGACCAAATAATGGAAAGAAGAGCATGGGCATCGCCATCGTCGCCTGCGCATTCCTGCTGATCGCCACCACCGTGATCCACTATGAGGTCCTGCGCCTGATGACGGCGGCGCTGCCCGCGCTGCGCATCCCGCCGCGCATGCGGCTCGTGTTCGTGATCGTCGGCGCGTTCGGCGCGCACTTCATCGAAATCCTGCTGTACGGCCTCGCCTACTACCTGCTCGCGACCCGGTTCGGCGTCGGCCACATGGGCGATCCCGGCCCGCTGCCGTTCACGCGCTGCCTGTACTTCTCGGCCGAGACCTACACGACGCTGGGCTACGGCGACGTCCTGCCGCACGGCGACCTGCGCCTGCTGGCAGGCATGCAGGCGCTGAACGGGATGCTGCTCATCGGGTGGACGGCGTCGTACACCTATCTGTCGATGGAGCGGTTGTGGGACGACACCGGGCGCCGCCGGTCATAGTATTGATTCGGCTCACTTGCCGATCTGACGGCAAGCCAATTGCCCGTTGACGGGACGCGCAAGAATCACGTTTTGCCCCCTTCAACAATCCGACCTGGAGACAGCAATGGCATTTGACGTGTACCTGCAAATCGACGGCATCAAGGGCGAGTCGCAAGACGACAAGCATAAAGACTGGATCGAGGTGACGGGCGTCCATTGGGGCGTCTTCCAACCCAGGAGTGCGACGTCATCGACGGCTGGGGGCCACACGGCCGAACGTGCGGAACTGGACGACGTCTCATTCACGAAACTGGCGGACCTGTCCTCACCGATCCTGGCCCAGACCTGCGCAATGGGCAAAACGATTCCGAAAGCGAAGTTCGAATTCTTCCGTGCCGATGGCGATGGTGTCCGGGTCAAGTATTTCGACATCGAGCTTGAAAACGTGTTAATCGGCATGGTGAAGCCACATCTGGGCGGTGACGAATCCTTTCTTTCCGAGATCGTCAACCTGAAATACTCGAAGATCAAATGGAAGTACACGCAGCAAAAAATCGGCGGCGGCTCTGGCGGCAATACGGCCGGCGGCTGGGATCTGGCGGCAAATAAAATCGCGTGACCGGAGGGCTACCATGCCATTCGACACGGACAAGTTTGCGACTCATCTGCGCACGCACGCGGGCAAGCATAGCCAGTCGCGTTGCGCCAAGTTCGTGCGCCGGGCTCTCGAAGCGGGAGGCGCAGACACGAAGGGCCATCCTACGCCGGCCAACCTGTACGGCCCGACGCTATTGAGTAACGGCTTTCACGCCATTTCGGTCGATAATCCCGACCAGTTCCCGTTTCAGCAAGGCGACATCGTCGTGATTCAGCCAACCAAACATGGCAATCCGGCCGGACACATTGCCGGCTACGATGGCAAGAACTGGATATCGGATTTCGTCCAGAACGGCTTCTGGCCGGGAACCGCATATGCGAAGGAGAAACCGGATTATGTTGTCTATCGCCGTTAAACGTCTCGGCCTGACCGTCTCCGCCGCACTGACAATCGGATGGAGCGGCTCGGCCTTCGCCGCGAAAGTGGACAATGAGGCCACCGTGGTCGCGCGGCTGTACAAGGATTTCGCATGGCAAGCGGTCGCAAGCCAGACGGACCTGTTCGGCGAAGACCTGTCCCACCAAAGCAAATCCACCCTCGAAAAATATTTCGCGCCTGCTCTGGCGGATTTGTTGGTCAAGGATGCTGCGTGCCAGATGAAGTCCCAGGGCATCTGCAACCTTGACTTCGATCTACTGTTCGATACACAGGATCCGCGGGTTACGGACCTGGAGGTGTCGACGACGTCGCCAGGCAAAGTGTCCGTCGTGTATAAAGATCCTGTCGACGACAAGGCGACGCGGATAGATTTCGCCGTGGCACGTGTAGCCGGCACCTGGAAGATCACGGATGTCCTCTACAACAGGCCTGAACAGATGTCCCTGAAACGCGTCTTGTCCCGGAAGCTTCCGTGATACGCCGCCGGCGCCAGATTAACGATTTTTAATCCGGCGCCCATCACCGCTTAACGCCCCACCCCGCATCATTCCACTGTCCGGACCTCCCGGTCCTCGCCATCCAGTGGAGCCCCGCCATGCAAACAACGACAGGTTCGACGGCCGCCGCGGCCTTCGCCGCCGCCCTCCTCGCCGGCTGCAGCCACCCGCCGCCGCCGAAAGCGCCCGCCGCGCCGCCGCAGGTCGCGGTTCTCGCCGTGCACAAGTCCAGCGTCCCCGTGTTCGCCGACCTGCCCGGCCGCACGTCGCCGTATCTCGTGGCCGAGGTACGCGCGCGCGTCGACGGCATCGTGCAGAAACGGCTGTTCGCCGAGGGCGCCGACGTGCGTGCCGGCGAGCCGCTGTACCGCATCGATCCGGCCCAGTACGAGGCGCAGTTGAACAGTGCCCTCGCCGCCGAGCGCAAGGCCGAGGCCAACCTGGCCGCCACGCGCGCGCAGGCCGACCGCTACAAGGATCTGCTGGCGTCGAACGCCGTCAGCAAGCAGGCCTCCGACAACGCCGTGGCCGCCGCCGGGCAGGCCGCGGCCGATGTCGCGTCCGCGCAGGCGGCCGTCGCGCTGGCGCGCCTGAACCTCGGCTACACGCAGGTCGCCGCGCCCATCGCGGGCCGCACCAGCACGTCGCTCGTGACGCAGGGCGCCTACGTCCAGGCCGGGCAGGCGACGCTGCTCACGACCATCCAGCAGCTCGATCCGATCTACGTCGACCTGACGGAAGCCAGCGCCGCCGGCCTGCGCCTGCGCGCGGGCGGCCTGGCCGATCCGGCCCATCAGCCGAAGGTCACGCTGACGCTGGAAGACGGCAGCGCCTATCCGCTACCGGGCCGCCTCGAGTTCTCGGGCACGAGCGTCGATCCGGGCACGGGCTCCGTCAAGCTGCGCGCCGTCTTCGCGAATCCCAAGGGCCTGCTGCTGCCGGGGATGTACGTCCGCGCCCGCGTCGAACAGGGCAAGGACGACGCGCTGCTCGTGCCGGCGAAGGCCGTGGCGCACGATCCCCAGGGCCGGCCCACGGTCCTCGTCGTGGATGCGGCCGGCAAGGTCGGCCAGCGCGTGCTGCAGGCCTCGACCCTGCAGCACGGCGCCTGGGTCGTGACGGGCGGCCTGAACGACGGCGAACGCGTCATCGTGGCCGGCCTGCAGCAGGCGAAACCCGGCATGACCGTGCGCGCCGTGGATGCGGCATCCGGCGTCGCGCTGGCATCGAACCAGCCCTGAAGGAGCACGCCATGTCCCGCTTCTTCATCGAGCGTCCCATCTTCGCCATCGTCATCGCGATATTGATCATGCTGGGCGGCGGCCTGGCGATCGGCACGCTGCCCGTCGAGCAGCTGCCGCCGATCGCGCCGCCGACCATCCAGGTGTCGGCATCGTATCCGGGCGCGTCCGCCACCACCGCGCAGGACACGGTCGTGCAGGTGATCGAGCAGCAGCTCTCCGGCATCGACCACCTGCTGTACATGTCGTCGAACAGCGACGACACGGGCACCGCCACCATCACGCTGAGCTTCGCGCCCGGCACCGATCCGGACACGGCCCAGGTGCAGGTGCAGAACAAGGTGCAGCTGGCCGCCCCGCTGCTGCCCGCCGCCGTGCAGCAGGCCGGCGTGCGCGTGACGAAATCCAGCAGCGACTTCCTGATGGTGATCGGTTTCGTGTCGACGGACCACGGCATGAACAAGTTCGACATCGCCAACTACGTCGCCTCGCACGTGCAGGATCCGCTGAGCCGCGTGCCCGGCGTCGGCAACCTGAACGTGTTCGGCACGCAGTACGCAATGCGGATCTGGCTCGATCCGTCGAAGCTCAACGCGTATGCGCTGGAGCCCGGCGACGTGAGCAACGCGCTGCTGGCGCAGAACGTACAGGTCGCCGGCGGCCAGGTCGGCGGCAATCCGGCCGTGCCGCACCAGCAGATCGCGGCGACGATCACGGAATCGTCGCTGCTGCGCACGCCCGCGGATTTCGGCAACGTGCTGCTCAAGGCGCTGCCGGACGGCGCGCGCGTGCGGCTGGCGGACGTCGCGCGCATCGAACTCGGTGCCGAGAACTTCAATGTCGACAACAAGTACGACGGCCTGCCCGCGGCCGGCATCGCCGTCCAGCTGGCCCCGGGCGGCAATGCGCTGCAGACGGCGGACGCGATCCGCGCCCGCATCAAGGAGCTGAAACCCTACTTCCCGCACGGCCTGGAAGTCGTCTACCCGAACGACGTGACGCCGTTCGTGCGCATCTCGGTCGAGGAAGTGGTCAAGACGCTGCTGGAAGGGATCGTCCTCGTCTTCCTCGTGATGTATCTGTTCCTGCAGAACCTGCGCGCCACCGTGATCCCCGCGATCACCGTGCCCGTGGTCCTGCTGGGCACCTTCGGCGTGATGGCGGCCCTGGGCTTCACCATCAACACGCTGTCGATGTTCGGCATGGTGCTCGCGATCGGCCTGCTCGTCGACGATGCCATCGTCGTCGTCGAGAACGTCGAGCGCGTGATGCATGAAGAGGGCCTCGAGCCGCGCGCCGCCACGCGTAAAGCCATGGGCCAGCTGGGCGGCGCGCTGATCGGCGTGGCCACCGTGCTGTGCGCCGTGTTCGTGCCCGTCGCGTTCTCCGGCGGCGCCGTCGGCGGCATCTACCGCCAGTTCTCGCTGACCATCGTCGCGTCGATGCTGCTGTCCGTGTTCGTCGCGCTGTCGCTCACGCCCGCGCTGTGCGCCGTGCTGCTGCGCTCCGCGAAGCACGACGCCACGCCGCGCGGCGGCTTCTTCGTGTGGTTCAACCGCGGCTTCGACCGCAGCCGCGACGGCTATGTGAGCGGCGCGCGCGCCATCGCGGCCAGGCCGTGGCGCTGGCTCGCGGCATACGGCGCGGCAACGGCCGTCGTGGCCCTGCTGTTCGCCCGCCTACCGACGTCCTTCCTGCCGAACGAAGACCAGGGCTTCCTGTACGTGCAGGTGCAGACGCCGCCCGGCGCCACGCTGGAACGCACGGGCGCGGTGCTGGATGAAGTCTCCGCATGGCTGCTGAAGAACGAGTCCGCGATGGTCGATGCCGCGTTCACCGTCAACGGCAACAACAACGCGGGCCGCGGCCAGAGCCAGGGCCAGGTCTACGTGCACCTGAAGGACTGGAGCCAGCGCGGCAAGCCCGAGCTGACGGCGCAGGCGCTGGCCGCGCGCATCGGCAAGCATTTTGCTGGCTACAAGGACGCAACCGTGTTCGCGACCAGCCCGCCGCCGATCCGCGGTCTCGGCAGCGCGGCCGGCTTCGACTTCGAACTGGAAGACCGCGCGGGCCTCGGCCACGCCGCGCTGGCCGCCGCGCGCGACAAGCTGCTCGACCTCGCGCACCACGACCCGGTCCTCGCGTCGGTCCACTTCAACGGCCAGGCCGACAACCCCACGTTCAAGGTCGACATCGACCGCGAGAAGGCCGCAGCACTGCAGGTGAACGCGGCCGACATCGACCAGACGTTCTCGATCGCCTGGGGCTCGCGCTACGTCGACAACTTCCTCGACGCGGACAACCGCATCAAGAAGGTCTACCTGCAGGCCGACGCACCGTTCCGCATGAATCCGCAGGACCTGGGCCAGCTGTACGTGCGCAATGCGGCCGGCGGCATGGTGCCGTTCTCCGCATTCGCGACCACGCGCTGGACGTGGGGTCCCCCGCAGCTGCAACGCTACAACGGCGTGGAGGCGATGGAAATCCAGGGCCAGTCAGCGCCCGGGTACAGCTCGGGCCAGGCGATGGCCGAGATGGAGAAGCTGGCACATGAACTCCCGGCCGGCATCGGCTTCGAATGGACGGGCGCCTCGCTGCAGCAACAGCTGTCGGGCAACCAGGCGCCGCTGCTGTACGGCCTGTCGATCCTCGTCGTGTTCCTGAGCCTCGCCGCGCTGTACGAGAGCTGGTCGGTGCCGCTCGCCGTGATCCTCGTCGTGCCGATCGGCGTGCTGGGTGCGCTCGCGATGACGATGCTGGCGGGCCTGGAAAACGACGTCTACTTCCAGGTGGGCCTGCTGACGACGATGGGCCTGTCGGCCAAGAACGCGATCCTCGTCGTCGAATTCGCCCGCGAACGCCAGGCGGAAGGATCGACGCCGTTCCAGGCCGCGCTGGCGGCGGCGAAGATGCGCATCCGGCCGATCGTCATGACGTCGATGGCGTTCGTGCTGGGCGTGCTGCCGCTGGCCCTCGCGCACGGCGCCGGCGCCGCGAGCGAGCGGGCGATCGGCACGGGCGTGATCGGCGGCGTGCTCGCCGCGACGTTCTGCGCCACGTTCCTGATCCCGATGTTCTACGTCGTCGTCGCCACGCTGGGCCAGCGTTTTACGCGCGGCCGGCAGGCGGCGCCTGCTGCCGCACCCGCTCTCGGAGGACACTGACATGATCCGCCTCGCTCCCCTCGCTGCCGCCCTGCTGCTGTCCGGCTGCGCGCTGGCGCCCGCGTATCACCGGCCGGATGCGCCCATGGCGCCCACCTTCCCCGGCGGTCCGACGCAAGCCGACGGACAAGCCGCCGCCGACATCGGCTGGCGCGACTTCCTGCGCGACGCGCGCCTGCAACGCCTCGTCGGCCTGGCCCTCAGTGAGAACCGCGACCTGCGCGTGGCCATGCTGAACGTGGAAAAGGTGCGCGCGACCTATCGCGTGCAGCAGGCCGCCCTGCTGCCCCAGGTCGGCATCGGCGCAGCGAAAAACACGGGCAATCGCACCACCGAACCGCGTTTCACGACGGGTTTTACTGCGTCATGGGAACCGGACTTCTTCGGCCGCCTGCACAACCTGTCCGATGCCGCGCTCCAGCAATACCTGGCGAGCACGGAAGCCAGCCGCGCAGCACGCATCCTGCTCGTGGGCGAAGTGGCCGACCAATACCTCACGCTGCGCGCGGCTGACGCGCAGCTGGACGTGACGCGCCAGGCGCTCGCGACGGCCCAGGCGTCGCTGCGCATCGTCGACCTGCAATACCGCGGCGGCATCGCGTCCGAACTGGACCTGCGCCAGTCGCGCACCGCCGTCGAACTGGCGCAGGCCAACGAACAGGCGGGATTGCGCACGCGGGCGCAGGCCGAAAACGCGCTCGTGCTGCTCGTGGGCGCACCGCTGCCGGCCGACCTGCCGCCGCCGGCACCGTTCGATGCGAACACGCTGCTGGCCGACGTGCCGGCCGGCCTGCCGTCCGCCCTGCTGGAACGCCGCCCCGACATCCTGCAGGCCGAGCACGTGCTGCGCGCGGAGACGGCTGACATCGGCGCCGCGCGCGCCGCCTTCTTCCCGGACATCAGCCTGACGGCGAGCGCGGGCGTCGCGAGCGGCAGCCTGGCGAACCTGTTCAGGAGCGGCGGCGTGTGGACCTTCGTCCCGAGCCTGCTGGCCCCGATCTTCGACGGCGGCGCCAACCGCGCCAACCTGGATGCGGCGACGGTCCAGCGCGACATCGGCGTGGCCCAGTACCAGAAGGCGATCCAGACGGCGTTCCGCGAAGTGGCGGACGGCCTCGCGGCGCGCGGCACCTATGCGGGCCAGCTGGCGGCGCTGCAGGGCGACGTCGCCGACCAGCAGCGCCGGCTGGACCTGGCGCAGAAGCGCTATGCGGACGGCATCGACGACTATCTGTCCGTGCTGTCGGCCCAGACGGACCTGTACAACGCGCGCTCGACCCTCGTCGCGGCGCAGCTGGGGCAACTGACCAGTCTCGTCGACCTGTACCGCGCGCTGGGCGGCGGCTGGACCGACCACACGATAGTTCCCAACGGCCCCGTTTGATGCGAGCATGCATCCGACGGATACGAGGACTGACATGAAACTGCTGATCGTCGAAGACAATGAACGGGTGTCGCAATTCCTCCAGAAGGGTCTGGCGGAGGCGGGCCACACGGTGGACCATGCGGCCAATGGCCGCGACGGCATCTTCCTGGCCGCCACCGGCCCGTACGACGCCATCGTCATGGACCGCATGCTGCCCGGCGGCATAGACGGCATCGCCATCATCGAGACGCTGCGCCGCACGGGCAACAAGACGCCGATCCTGATCCTGAGTGCGCTCGGCGAAGTGGACGACCGCATCCAGGGCCTGAAGGCCGGCGGCGACGACTACCTGGTCAAACCGTTCGCGTTCGGCGAACTGCTCGCGCGCCTGGACGCGCTCGTGCGCCGCGCGCAGGAAACGCGGCCGGAAACGACGCTCGTCGTGGACGACCTCGCGATGGATCTTCTCACGCACAAGGTGACGCGCGGCGGCAGGACGATCGCGCTGCAGCCGCGCGAATTCAAGCTGCTGGAATACCTGATGCGCCACGCGAACCAGGTCGTCACGCGCACCATGCTGCTCGAGAACGTGTGGGACTACAACTTCGACCCGCAAACGAACGTGGTCGACGTCCACGTCAGCAAGCTGCGCCAGAAGATCGACACGGGCGGCAAGCAGTTGCTGCGCACCGTGCGCAACGCGGGCTACCGGCTGACGGCCGATGAATAAGCTGTTCCGCCTGTCCGCCGCGAACCTGGCGCTCGCATTCGTCGGCGCCAGCGTGGCGGCGCTCGCGCTGTTCGCGGCCGCGCTGTGGTACGCGTGGTCGCACACGATCGGCAGCGGACGCGAAGCCGTGCTGGCCAGCGACGCCGACCGCATGGCCGCGATCTACCAGCGCGACGGCATGGACGTGCTGCGCCACGCGATCGACCTCGACGTGGGCCGGCGCTACGGCGAACGCCTGCACGTCCTCGTGCTGCTCACCGACGACGCCCGCCATCCGGTCGCCGGCAACCTGCCCGCCTGGCCCGACGGCGCGGCGGATGAAAACGGCGTGCAGCACGTCGACATCGACATCGACGGCCGGCCGGTGAGTACCGTCCTCGTCGTCCGCCGGCTGGGCGGCGGCTACCGGCTGCTGGTCGGCCGCGACGTGCAGCGTTTCGAAACGCTGGAAGACACCTTCCTGTACGGCCTGCTGGGCGCGGCCGCGCTGCTGTCCGTCGTCGGCGTCGGCGGCGGTTTCCTCATGCGCCGCGGCCTGCTGGCGCAGGTCCAGTCGATCAACCAGGCGACCCACGAAATCGTGCAGGGGAATCTGTCGCACCGCCTGCCCGCGCGCGTGGGCGCGGACGAACTCGATGCGCTGGTCGATACCGTGAACCGCATGCTGGACCAGATCGAGAACCTCGTGGAGGGTGTGCGCAACGTGTCGAACTCGATCGCCCACGACCTGCGCACGCCGCTGTCCGAACTGCGCTCGCGCCTGGAAGAACTGGCCGTGACGCGCCCTGCGCCGGACCGGACGTGGGCCGAGATCGACGGTGCCATCGCGGACGTCGACCGCGTGATCGGCATCTTCAACGCACTGCTGCGGATGGCGGAACTGGACACGGGCGTGCGCCGCGCCGGTTTCGTCGACGTGGATGCCGCGCACGTCGCCATCGAGGCCGCGGAATTCTATCAACCGGTGGCGGAGCTGCGAGGGATGACGCTGTGCTGCGAGGCGTACGGGCCGCTGCCGGTGCGGGGCGATCCGCTGCTGCTGGCGCAGGCGCTCGGGAACCTGATCGACAACGCGATCAAGTACGGGCCGGAGCATGGTGCCATCCACGTGGGTGCGATGCGGGCGCGGAACGGCAGCATCGAGTTGTCCGTGGCCGACACGGGGCGCGGCATTCCGGACGAGGAAAAGCCGCGCGTGTCGGAGCGGTTTTATCGCGGAGATGCGAGCCGCGGGACGCCGGGCGTGGGGCTCGGGTTGAGCCTCGTGGCGTCGGTGGCGAAGCTGCATGGCGGCCGGCTGGCATTGGCCGACAACGAGCCGGGGTTGAAGGCGACGATCGTATTGCCGGGGTGAGACGGTCCTACCGGTGGCTGTTCATCCACGACCGGAAACCGGACGCCATCGGCTGTTCCCCACGCATCGCAGCCAGCAGTTCGTCCCGCGGCACGCCCTTTTCCAGCCTGGCGAGCCAGGTCGTTGCCCATGCGGCGCTCCCGGGATCCCGCGTGTTGCGCGCCAGCGTATTGAACACCTGGTAAGCACCGGCGGCATCGCCCATCCATGCATGGGCCAGCGCGGCCGCACGCGCGAACGCGGTGACGTCGTGTCCGTGGCGCCAGGCGTCGATTGCCCTGGTCATGTCTTTTTCGGTCACCTCCATGCCCATGAGCCCGACACGGAACAGCGCATACGATACGTCGGATGCTTCGGGCGCCAGCAAGGCGGCCTGCGCCAGGCTGGCGCGGGCAGCTTCCAGCCGATTCTGCCTGTCGGGGCCAGCCTGTTCCGCCAGCTTCGCGTGCGCGAGGCCCAGCAGATAATGCGGCTCGGGATTGTACGGATCGTTCCCGACGGCGCGCGTCAGGTAGGCGATGGCATCGAGCGGATTGCCCCACTCGACCTGGGCACGGCTCAGCGACATCTGGGCGAAATCGACGGCGGGAGCCTGCGCCGCCTTCTGCTGCAAACGCGCCAGCATTGACTTGCCGTCGGCGGGTGCGGGGCACGTCTTCAACGCGGCGTTGTCGAGCACGAATTCGCCTTCGATGCGGCTCAGGCGGGTGAATTCGATATGGGCCCGGGGCAGGTCGGGCACCTCGACCTGCAGGATTTTCATGGACGCCTGGCGGTAACGCCACATTGCCGCGTCGAGCTCTTGTCCCGACAGGCCGAAAATGTCGGCAAACGCGTCGGCGGAATCGGCGCCCTCGTTGACGCGTTCGAGATACGTCCCCATCTTGTTGCGGTTCTCCTCGGACGACAGCATGTAGTGCACGAGGTTGAACGAGCGTCCGAGGAATTCCCATTGCCGGTAATACGAGGGCGTCCCGACCGCGTACGCGCCGGACGGTGCGCGGTCGTGCAGGACGTCGTCGAACCGCAGGCGCCAGGTTCCGCCCTCGTCGATCTGCTGCAGCAGGTTGTAGGATGTGCCTCCATCGCGGCCGACGAGCATCTGGTTATCGGTAAAGCGCAGGCCACCGAAGTACGCGTCGAAGCCGGCAAAGAACCACCTGGGCGCGCGGATGCGCGTATGACGGTTCACGAAATTATCGGTGTACAACCAGAAATTCGTCATCAGCGTGTAGTCGTCTTCCGGACGGAGCAGCGACCCATTGTCAAGCTTCCAGCTCTTTGCCTTGCTGAACGTGAACGCGAGCGTGCCGGCGGCACAACTGCTGGTCAGGGCGACGGCAGAGCTGTCGATCGGGCCTAGTTCCGGCGGCAAGTCCGGCTGGCCCTGGAAGTACAGCGTGAACTTGGGCAACGCCTCCCTCTCGTCCAGGAACGGCTTCAGGTACAGGCGCAACACCGCATCCAGCCGCTCCAGATTGTTGACCAGCTCGATGACGTCGTCGGGATCGTCGTTCGAATACACGATCAGGTGCTGGCTCTCGATCCGGAACCATGCCGACGGATCGCGCACACCTTTGACGACGACGGTGGACGCGTCGTGCTTGCCCTTGACGACCACCTTCGGCGGCTCGCTCCCGAACGCGTACGCAGGGAGGAGTGCAATCGTCATGAGCAGGGAAACGGCGAATTTGTAGTTGGCCATGCGCGTCTTTCTTGTTTTTTGGGACGGACAGCAACTGCCAACATAGCAGATGGACAGCCGTCAGAAATGCGTACATTTTCACGACTGTAAGATGAACTGCACGCCATCCGGCATTAATGTTAAATTAATGCAACATTCATCTTCATACATACGTAAACCTATTGCCGTACGGCAATATGACTGCCATAATTTAATAGTTTGACGCTCGAACGAAATACCTCGCCTCGCGGCGAGGCTGCGGGCAAGGCGACGGGGACGCCCGGTATGCCCTTGAACGTGACATTGTCGGGGCGCGTTGTCGTGATCACGGCGGCGCGCCGTTTAGATGTTCATTAATGAAGGCTACCGATGAAAAATAGTTCCACGATGTTTGGTCGCACCCGTCTTGCCGCCGCGCTGCTCATGGTGAGCACCGCCGTGCTCCCGGGCTACGGTGCGGCGCAAGTCACCGGCTTCACGCACCCGGGCACGCCCCTCACCCTCTCCGATCTCGCGACGCTCAAGTCGTACGTCGACCAGGGCAAGCAGCCATGGAAGTCGGGCTATGACCAATTGAAGAACGACGGCAAGGCCAAGCTCACCTACGTGATGGCGGGCCCGTACGCGACCGTGAGCCGCGCCCCCGACGTGAATCTCTGGCCATGGCGCAACGACATGGTCGCGATCTGGAACCTCTCGCGCATGTGGTATTTCACCGGCAACAAGGACTACGCGAAGAAGGCGCACGACATCCTGATGCAATGGGCGACCGTCCAGACCGAGTTCGCCGGCCGCGAATCGATGCTCGACCTGGGCGACTACGCCTACATGTTCGTGGGCGGCGCGGACATCCTGCGCGGCACGTGGCCGGACTGGACGGAGGCCGACACGGCCACGGTGAAAGCGTACTTCGCCAATGTCCTGATTCCGGCATCGAACCCGTATGGCGAAAACATGTTCGGCGCCGCCAACAAGGGCGCACTGGCCCTGAATGCGCTCGGATTGATGGCCATCTTCAATGACGACATCGAATTGCTGAACAGGGTCGTTGCCCAGACCCGCACCCTCGCCCACATCGGCCTGCGCAGTTCCAACGACATCGGCATGCTCGGCGACTCCCTGCGCGACCAGGGACACTTCCACGGGCAGCTGAAATCGCTGGTCATGCTGGCCGAGGCGCTGTGGAAGCAAGGCATCGACGTCTATTCCGATTTCGACAACCGCCTGCTGGCGGCGGGCGAATATTTCGCCAGGGTGAACGAGCTCGAGGCGACGCCTTTCCTTCCGTTCGGCACCACCGATGCCTACTACATCGCCGACAACACCAACCGCGGATGGGGCGGCTGGGGAGGCGGGAACATCGTGCTCAACCAGATCCATGGCGCCTACGTCGTCCGCAAGGGCATGCAGGCACCGTTCATCGCACAGCGACGCCAGTGGATGCCGGTGGACGGCGGCAGTTTCGTGTTCCTGAAGGACGCCGACACCTCGACGGCGACGCTCCCGCCGCCGCTCGCGATTCCCGCAACGGCCTCGATCACCACCGGCCTGACCGACGTCGACATCGGGGGCGCCGCCCCGGCCGGCTCGGCCACCTACGCCAACGGCAAATGGACCGTGAAAGGGGGAGGCGCCGAGATCTGGGGCACGAGCGACAGCTGCCATTTCGCCTATCAGGCCCTCACCGGCGACGGCGCCATCGTCGCGAAAGTGGAGTCGCTCCAGAACACCAGCCCGTCCGCGAAAGCAGGCGTCATGATGCGCACGAGCCTTGCGCAGGGCGCGCCGCGCGCGTGGATGGCCATCACCAACCGGGTCCAGGCCGAACAGAACATGCAGAATCTCGCTGTTTACGGCGGCAATAACTACGGGAACAAGGTGCTCCCCATTGCGAGCTCCACCGCCTCATACTGGGTGAAGCTCGAGCGCATCGGCAACATGATCACGGGTTACGTGTCTCCCGACGGTACCAACTGGGCCGCCACCGACGTCGGCCGCATCGACGGCCCGCTGCCCGACACGATTTATGCCGGCCTGGTCGTTTCTTCGGTCGCCAACGGCACGTTGAATACCTCCACCTTCAGCAACGTCCAGATCACGGGTGGCGACGGCAGCGCGCCGGCCGTCATCCCCGCCGCGCCTGCGACGCTGCTGGCCGAGCCGGGCGATGGCGCCGTTCCGCTGCGCTGGCAGCAATCCTTCGGTGCCACCAGCTATGCGGTCCTGCGCGCCACGAACAGCGGCGGTCCCTACACGACCATCGCGGCGAACGTCACGGGCGGCAGCTACGTCGACACGACGGTGACCAACGGCACGACCTACTACTACACCATCACGGCGACGAATGCCGCCGGCACGAGCGTCGATTCTCCCGAAGCCAGCGCCACGCCTGAGCATCCGCTGGTGAACGTCGCCACCGGCGGCACGCCCAACGACAGCAAGAACAACGCCGTCAATGCCGGCAACGCCTTCGACCGGAACTCGGGGTCGTACTG
Source organism: Massilia kyonggiensis (assembly GCF_024756235.1). Lineage (GTDB taxonomy): Bacteria > Pseudomonadota > Gammaproteobacteria > Burkholderiales > Burkholderiaceae_D > Telluria > Telluria kyonggiensis. The sequence goes on from NZ_JANUGY010000001.1 coordinate 459,179, forward strand.
GTTCTACTCGGGCGTGATGGGCTGGCTGCAGTATGACCTCGGCCACACGGAGACCGTCCAGCGCTACACGGTCATCAGCGCCAACGACAAGATCGGGCGCGATCCGAAGGACTGGCAGTTCCAGGGCTCCAACGACGGCGTGAACTGGACGACGCTCGACACGCAAAGCGGCCAGGCATTCGCCAACCGCTTCCAGTTGAACAGCTACACGATCGCGAACCCGGGCGCGTATCGCTGGTACCGGCTCAACATCACGTCCAACAATGGCGATACCGGCTTTACGGATCTCGCCGAAATCGGACTGTTTGCGGCCAAGCCGTAACGATGCGAACAGCGTAAAGAACCGGGACACGCGTCCCGGTTCTTTTTATGGCTTCACGAACTTGAGCGTCATACGGTCGCTCTCGCCGATCGCCCGGTATTTGTCGCGGTCCTGGTCGCCGTTGGCCAGGGTCGGCGGCAGGGCCCACACGCCGCCCTTGTGGTCGGCCTTGTCCTTCGGATTGGCGTTGATGTCGGATTTCGCGGCCAGCTTGAAGCCAACGCTTTCCGCCATCTTGATGACATACGACTCGTGCACATACCCGCTCGAGGCCTTCGCATCCTGCGGCATCGCTTCCGGCAGGCGATGTTCTTCGATGCCCAGCACGCCGCCCGGCTTCAGGCTCGTGTAGACGGCCTTGAACACGCCCTTGAGCGCTTCGTCGCCGCCCATCCCGATCCAGTTATGCAGGTTGCGGAACGTGACCACCATGTCGGCGCTGCCGGGGGCCGCGAAGTTGTAGGTCGATGGCGGCTCGAACACGCCCTGCACGACCTTGCCGAAGACCGCCGGGGTGGCGTCCAGCTTCTGCTTGAAGGCGACGGTGGAGCGCTTCGCCGGATCGAAGGCCGGACCTGCGGCAATCAGCTTGCCGTTGTCGCGCAGGTAGGGCGCCAGGATCTCGGTGTACCAGCCGCCACCCGGCGACAGCTCGACCACGGTCATGTTCGGCTTGATGCCGAAGAACGTCAGGGTTTCATAAGGATGGCGCCATTGGTCGCGCGCCGCGTTCGTGCTGCTCCGATGGCTGCCGGCGATCGCCGCGCGCAGCTGGGCGTCATCTGCCTTGTCGGCTGCCTGCGCGAGGCCGGCCAGGCCGCCCGCCAGCAGGCCGGCGGCCAGGATGAATCGTTTCATTGTGTCGTCTCCAGGGTCGATGGCAGCGGCGCCATCTGCGCCGCCCGGCAATCATCGGCCACCATCTACTTGTCGTCAAGCCAATATGCAGGCTGACTAATTGTCAAATACACTACCATTTCATAGTAATTTTTGTGCTACTCTGATTTCACTTCATTGCTCACACAGTGAAGTAATCGCTTCCTACACACTGCCAAAGGAACAAAAATGAAAAAGAAATGGATCGTCGCACCGTGTTTGCTGCTGCTGACCGCACTCGGCGCCCATGCCGTCACGCCCGAGCCGCCGCCCAAGGTTGCTGTCGACAGCGCGATGCGCGTGCAAGCGATCGATGCGCTCGTGGCAAAGCTGAACGATCACTACGTCTTTCCCGACAAGGCCAGGCAAGCCGGGACGGCCCTGCGCCAGCGCCAGCGCGACGGCAAGTACGACGGGATCACGGATGGCGAACAGCTGGCAAAACAGCTCACGGCCGACCTTGCCGACGTCCTTCATGACAAGCACTTGTTCGTGGGATTCGACCCCGGGCTGGTGCCGCCCGACCGTGAAGTCGGGCCGCCCCCGAAGTCGCTGGCCGAGTGGGAACGGAGGGCGCCCCCTGAGGTACGCGAGCGTGTGCTCGCGTCCAGCCTCGGCGTGGAAAAAGTCGATCACCTGGGCCCCAGGATCGGCTACCTCGAGATTTCCGGCTTCCCGCCGCCCTTCCTCGTGTCCGCGAAATATGCGGCAGTGATGGAGAAGCTCGCCGACACCGACGGCCTCATCGTCGACCTGCGCAACAACCACGGCGGCACACCGGACGGGGTGGCTTTGCTGGTCAGCTATTTCGTCGATGAGCGTACGCGCCTCAACGACATCTGGGATCGCGATACCGGCGTCGCCACGCAGCATTGGACGGTCGACCGGCTGGACGGCAAGCGCTATGGCGGCAAGAAGCCGGTCCTGATCCTGACGGGCCCCGGCACGATGTCGGCAGGCGAGGACTTCGCCTACACGATGCAGGCACTGAAACGCGCCACGCTGATCGGCGAGCGGACCTGGGGCGGCGCCCACCCCACGCGTCCCTTCCGACTTGCGGACCACTTTTTCGCCGCGATTCCCAATGCGCGCACCATCAGTCCCATCACCCATACCAACTGGGAGGGCGTGGGCGTCAAACCGGATGTAGCAGCGACGCCGGACAAGGCGCTTGCGGTGGCGAAGGACATGCTGCAACGCCGGCTTCCCGGAACGAATTGATCATGGATCCGGAATAAAAAAACCGGGACACATGGTCCCGGTTTCTCGACAACCTCAAATATTCCATCGCTTGCAAAAAACTGGTAAAAATTTTGCCGCTCACCCTTATGGATTACCCCTTGGGCGGGACTCCCAGCATTCCAGCCGCTTTACAAAATCCCCAAGCAAAGATACTCAAAATTGACATTCCATTGTCAAATTATATGATGCTTTTTTAGAAATTTACGAAATACAATTCATTTTCGACTTTGCTGATTCCGAACAGGTTTTTCATTGTCGAATCGCAGTCGAATGCATGATGCATATCCGGCAGCGATTTACTCACATTTCGAAAATTCTTGGAGGGTTTTATAAATGAAATTCTTATCCACCCACTATAAAAAATATATCGCCGCCGCAGCCACCGCATTCGCGGCAATTGCAGTCCCGGCCCAGGCCACGGACTGCACCACCATTTGCCAGAGTGCTGCTTACCAGGCAGGGAATACCGCGGCACGCCAGGCCGAGCAGAGTGCATTGGCATACTGCTATGCCAATTACTACGGTTCGGCTATCGAAGGCTGCATGTACAGCAAGGTTCCGCAGATCCAGGCGGCATACGACCAGGCGTATCAGCAGACGATGACGTCGTGCATGGGTTCCTGCCACTGATTTCGCCGGATCGATAAAAAAACCGGGACACATGGTCCCGGTTTCCTGTACAGCGGCGTAACGCTCTAATCAGCGCTTGCGCGGCGGCGGCAAGTCCGTGCAGACGCCTTCATAGGCTTCTGCCGCCATGCCGATCGATTCGCCCAGCGTCGGGTGCGGGTGGATCGTCTTGCCGATGTCCACGCCGTCCGCGCCCATCTCGATGGCCAGCGCGACTTCGCCGATCATGTCGCCGGCGCTCGTGCCGACGATCGTACCGCCGATGATGCGGTGGGTCTCGGCGTCGAACAGCAGCTTCGTGAAGCCTTCCGAGCGGCCGTTGGCGACGGCCCGGCCCGAGGCGGCCCACGGGAAGTGGCCCTTCTCGACCTTGATGCCCTTCGCTTTCGCTTCGTCTTCCGTCAGGCCGACCCATGCCACTTCCGGATCGGTGTACGCGACGGACGGGATCACCTTCGCATCGAAGTAAGCCTTCTCGCCGTGCGCGGCTTCCGCGGCGACGTGGGCTTCATGCACGGCCTTGTGCGCCAGCATCGGCTGGCCCACCAGGTCGCCGATGGCGAAGATGTGCGGCACGTTCGTGCGCATCTGGCCGTCGACCGGGATGAAGCCGCGGTCGGTGACCGCCACGCCCGCGTTCTCGGCGCCGATCTTCTTGCCGTTCGGGCTGCGGCCCACGGCCACCAGCACGAGGTCGTAGACCTGCGCTTCCGGTGTCGGCTGGCCTGCCTCGGCGGCTTCGAAAGAAACCTTGATCCCTTCCGGCAGCGCTTCCACGCCGACGGTCTTGGTCTTCAACATGATGTTGTCGAAGCGGTGCGCGTTGAACTTCTGCCAGACCTTGACGGCCTCGCGGTCCGCGCCCTGCATCAGGCCATCCATCATCTCGACGACGTCGATGCGCGCACCCAGCGTCGAGTACACGGTCGCCATTTCCAGGCCGATGATGCCGCCGCCGATGACGAGCATGCGCTTCGGCACCTGGCGCAGTTCCAGCGCGCCGGTGGAGTCGACGATGCGCGGATCTTCCGGCACGAACGGCAGTTTTACGACAGCCGAACCGGCCGCGATGATCGCCTTCTGGAACGCGACGACCTTCTTCGCGCCGTCGGCACCAGTCACCTCGATGTGGTTCGGGCTCAGGAATTTACCTACGCCCTGCACGACGTTGACCTTGCGCGACTTGGCCATGCCGGCCAGGCCGCCCGTCATCGTCTTGATGACCTTGTCCTTGTACGCGCGCAGCTTGTCGATGTCGACGTCCGGCTTGGCGAACGACACGCCAAGATCGGCCATGTGCGCCGTCTCGTCCATGATGTGCGCCACGTGCAGCAGCGCCTTGGATGGGATGCAGCCCACGTTCAGGCACACGCCGCCCAGGGTCGCGTACTTCTCGACGAGGACGGTGTTCATGCCCAGGTCGGCCGAGCGGAAGGCGGCCGAGTAGCCGCCGGGACCGGCGCCCAGCACCATCATTTCGCATTCGACGTCGACCGGGCCGCTGTAGCTGGCCGCGTTCGGGATGGGTGCCGCCGGTGCCGACGGGGTCGGATGCGCCGGTGCGTACGAATCGGCCGGCTTGTTGGCCGGTGCCTGTTCGGCCGCAGCAGGTGCCGGAGCAGCTGCCGGTGCAGCAGCCGCGCCTGCGCCGGCTTCGTCGACGGTCAGCAGCAGCGAGCCTTCGCTCACTTTGTCGCCGACCTTGACCTTCAGTTCCTGCACGACGCCGGCGTGGGTCGACGGGATCTCCATGCTGGCCTTGTCCGATTCGACAGTGACCAGCGACTGGTCGACCTTGATGGTGTCGCCGGGCTTGACCATCAGCTCGATGATTTCGACTTCCTTGAAATCGCCGATATTCGGGACTTTGACTTCAACGGTGCTCATGGGCTCTCCTTACAGCAGCGTCTTGCGCAGGTCGGCCAGGACGTCGGCCAGGTAGGTCGTGAAGCGGGCGCCGGCGGCACCGTCGATCACGCGGTGATCGAACGACAGCGACAGCGGCAGCATCAGGCGCGGCTGGAAGGCTTTACCGTCCCACACCGGCTTCATCGACGACTTGGACAGGCCCAGGATCGCGACTTCCGGCGCGTTGATGATCGGGGTGAACGCGGTACCGCCCAGGCCACCCAGCGACGAGATCGTGAAGGTCGCGCCCTGCATGTTCGCCGGCGACAGCTTGCCTTCGCGCGCCTGTGCCGACAGCTCGCCCATTTCGGTGGCGATCTGCGACACGGACTTCTTGTCGGCGTCCTTGATGACCGGGACGACCAGGCCGTTCGGCGTGTCGGCCGCGAAGCCGATGTTGTAGTACTTCTTGAGGATCAGCTGGCCGTTGGCTTCGTCGAGCGACGCGTTAAAGTTCGGGAACTTCTTCAGCGCGGCGACGGAGGCCTTGATCACGAACGCCAGCATGGTCAGCTTGACCGGCGACTTGGCTTTCGCGTACGCGGCGTTGGATTCGACGCGCAGTTCTTCCAGGTCGGTGACGTCGGCTTCTTCGAACTGCGTCACGTGCGGGATCATGACCCAGTTGCGGTGCAGGTTCGGGCCCGAGATCTTCTTGATGCGCGACAGCGGCTGGGTTTCCGTCTCGCCAAACTTGGAGAAGTCCAGCGACGGCCACGGCAGCAGGTTCAGGCCTGCGCCGCCGCCGGCTGCGGCCGGTGCGGCCGTCGGGCCCGCGGCCAGTGCCGACTTGACGAAGCCTTGCACGTCTTCCTGGGTGATGCGGCCCTTCGGACCGGAGCCCTTCACCTTGTTCAGGTCGACGCCCAGTTCGCGTGCGAACTTGCGCACGGACGGCGAGGCGTGGGCGGAGGCGAAGCTCGCGGCAGGCGCGGCGGCGGCGGCCGGTGCGGCGGCGGGAGCCGGGGCCGGGGCCGGTGCCGGTGCTGCGGCCGGTGCCGGAGCAGGCGCTGCAGCCGGAGCCGGAGCCGGTGCCGGTGCGGCAGCAGCAGGTGCCGGGGCCGGCGCGGCTTCGGCGCCGCCCGCGACTTCCTCGAGCAGCAGCACGAGCGAGCCTTCGCCGACCTTGTCGCCGACCTTGACCTTCATTTCCTTCACGACGCCCGCATGGCTCGACGGGATCTCCATGCTGGCCTTGTCCGATTCGACCGTGATCAGCGACTGGTCGACCTTGATGGTGTCGCCCGGCTTGACCATCAGCTCGATGATCTCGACTTCCTTGAAGTCACCGATGTCGGGGACTTTGACTTCCACAATGCTCATAGTGTGTTAGCTCCGTATTATTGTCAGCTCAATCATACGTTGCCCCCGCCTGGATGGCTATCCGGCGGGGGCAACGGGCTTAGAGCATTACTGGGTCACAGGATTCGGCTTGTTCGGATCGATGCCGTACTTGGCGATCGCGTCCGCCACCACCTTCGCGTCGATCTTGCCTTCTTCGGCCAGCGACTTCAGCGCGGCGACCGTGATGTAGTAACGGTTCACCTCGAAGAACTCGCGCAGCTTGGCGCGGCTGTCCGAGCGGCCGAAGCCGTCGGTGCCCAGGACCTTGTACGTGCGGCCGCTCGGGATGTACGCGCGGATCTGCTCGGCGAACAGGCGCATGTAGTCGGTCGTCGCGACGATCGGACCTTCGGAACCCTGCAGCAGCTGGGTCACGTACGGCACGCGCGGCGCATCCAGCGGGTGCGTCAGGTTCCAGCGGTCGGCGTCCTGGCCGTCGCGGGCCAGCAGCGTCAGCGACGGGCACGACCACACGTCGGCGGCGACGCCCCAGTCGTTCTTCAGCAGTTCGGCGGCGAACACGGACTCGCGCAGGATGGTGCCGGAGCCCATCAGCTGCACGCGCTGCTTGGCCGACTTGTCGCCTTCCTGCAGCAGGTACATGCCCTTGATGATGCCCTCTTCCGTACCCGGCTTCAGGCCCGGCTGCTCGTAGTTCTCGTTCATGATGGTGATGTAATAGAACACATCTTCCTGCTTCTCCACCATGCGATGCAGGCCGTCCTGGATGATCACCGCCACTTCGTGCGCGTAGGTCGGGTCGTACGGGACGCAGGTCGGGATGGTCGCCGCGAAGATGTGGCTGTGGCCATCCTCGTGCTGCAGGCCTTCGCCGTTCAGCGTCGTGCGGCCGGCCGTACCGGCCATCAGGAAGCCGCGGGCGCGGATGTCGCCGGCCAGCCAGGCCAGGTCGCCGACGCGCTGCAGGCCGAACATCGAGTAGTACGTGTAGAACGGGATCATCACGCGGTTGTTCGTCGAGTACGACGTCGCCGCGGCGATCCACGAGCACATGCCGCCCGCTTCGTTGATACCCTCTTGCAGGATCTGGCCCGCCTTGTCTTCGCGGTAGTACATCACCTGGTCCTTGTCGACCGGCTCGTACAACTGGCCCTGCTGGTTGAAGATACCGATCTGGCGGAACAGGCCTTCCATGCCGAACGTACGCGATTCGTCGACGAGGATCGGGACGATGCGCTGGCCGATGTTCGGGTCCTTCAGCAGCGCGGTCAGCGTACGCACGTAGGCTTGCGTCGTCGAGATCTCGCGGCCGGCGGCGGTCGGGTCGGTGATGGCCTTGAAGCTCGACAGCGGCGGAACCGGCAGCTTCTCGTCGGCCTGCTGGCGGCGCTGCGGCAGGTAGCCGCCGAGGGCCTTGCGGCGCTCGTGCAGGTATTTCATTTCAGGCGCGTCGTCGGACGGCTTGAAGAACGGGATGTCGGCCAGCTTGTCGTCCGGGATCGGGATGGCGAAGCGGTCGCGCATTTCGCGGATGGCCTCGTCGTCCAGCTTCTTGGTCTGGTGCGCCGTGTTGCGCGCCTCGCCCGACTTGCCCATGCCGAAGCCCTTGACGGTCTTCACGAGCAGCACGGTCGGGGTGCCCTTGTTTTCCTGGGCGTTCTTGAAGGCCGCGTAGATCTTGTGCGGGTCATGGCCGCCGCGGGTCAGGCGCCAGATGTCGTCGTCGGTCATGTTCGCGACCATCTTCAGCAGCTCGGGGTGCTTGCCGAAGAAGTGCTTGCGCACGTATGCGCCGTCTTTCGCCTTGTAGTTCTGGTATTCGCCGTCGACGGTTTCCATCATCACGCGCTGCAGGATGCCGTCCTTGTCCTTGGCCAGCAGGGCGTCCCAGCCCGGGCCCCAGATGACCTTGACGACGTTCCAGCCGGCGCCGCGGAAGTCCGCTTCCAGTTCCTGGATGATCTTGCCGTTGCCGCGCACCGGGCCGTCCAGGCGCTGCAGGTTGCAGTTGACGACCATGACCAGGTTGTCGAGCTTCTCGCGCGCGGCCATGCCGATCGCACCCATCGATTCCGGCTCGTCCATCTCGCCGTCGCCGCAGAAGACCCAGACCTTGCGGTTGTCGGTCTTGGCGATGCCGCGGGCTTCCAGGTACTTCAGGAAGCGCGCCTGGTAGATCGCCATGATCGGGCCCAGGCCCATCGACACGGTCGGGAACTGCCAGAAGTCCGGCATCAGTTTCGGGTGCGGGTACGAGGACAGGCCCTTGCCGTCGACTTCCTGGCGGAAGTTCAGCAGCTGCTCTTCGGACAGGCGGCCTTCCAGGAAGGCGCGGGCGTAGATGCCGGGCGACGAGTGGCCCTGGATGTACAGCAGGTCGCCGCCGTGATCTTCGGTCTCGGCGTGCCAGAAGTGGTTGAAGCCGATGCCCAGCATGTTGGCCAGCGAGGCGAACGACGAGATGTGGCCACCGAGGTCGCCATCGAGGCGGTTGGCCTTGACGACCATTGCCATCGCGTTCCAGCGCATCCACGAGCGCAGGCGCTCTTCGTATTCCAGGTTGCCGGGGCAGTGGGCTTCCAGGTGGGCCGGAATCGTGTTCACGTAGGCGGTGTTGCTCGAGAACGGAACATGGGCGCCGCGACGGCGCGCCAGGTCGACCAGGCGCTCCAGCAGGTAGTGCGCGCGATCGGTACCTTCGAATTCGATGACCGCTTCAAGCGCGTCGAGCCATTCCTTGGTCTCGAGCGTATCCGGGTCGTTGGCGGCTTGTGCCGTCAACTGGTCGAGTTGAGCTGACATTTGCTACGTCTCCTTGAGTGTGGTGCCCCACCCGATCCCGTTTATCCCGGACGTTTGGTGGCGAAAAGACTATCCCTTGAATAAAGCCTGTCGATTCTACCAGTGGAACACGCAATTTTCAAAATATGATATTCAGTTTCATAATGTGAGATGGAGGCCATGTGAAGCGCATGAAATGCGGGTTCTGCCCGACACAGGCACGTCGATAAATATGACAACGAACGCCTCCGGGCGGCGCGCGATACCTCCGCGGGCGCTTATAATTTCGTTTTTGTCCAGCACACGAGTCCCTGCCATGACCGCCCAATTGATCGACGGAGTCAAACTTTCCCAACAACTGCGCGCCGACATCGCCGCCCGCACCGCCGCCCTCACCGCTGCCGGCCACCAGCCCGGCCTGGCCGTGATCATCGTCGGCGACGATCCGGCCAGCCACGTCTACGTGCGCAACAAGGTCAAGGCCTGCGGCGACGTCGGCTTCCACTCGGTGCTGGAAAAGTACGAGGCCGACTTCTCCGAGCAGGCCCTGCTCGACCGCATCGCCGCGCTGAACGCGGATCCGGCCATCCACGGCATCCTCGTGCAGATGCCGCTGCCGAAGCACATCGACGCCTCGAAAGTCATCGAAGCCATCGCCACCAGCAAGGACGTGGACGGCTACTCGGTGCTGTCCGCCGGCGAACTGATGGCCGGCCTGGAAGGCTTCCGCCCGTGCACCCCGTACGGCTGCATGAAGCTGATCGAGACGACCGGCGTCGACCTGCGCGGCAAGCATGCCGTGGTCATCGGCCGCAGCAACACGGTCGGCAAGCCGATGGCGCTGCTGCTCTTGCAACAGAATGCCACCGTCACCATCTGCCATAGCGGTACGCCGGACCTGGGCTACCACACCCGCCAGGCGGACGTCGTCGTGGCCGCCGTCGGCCGCCGCAACACGCTGACGGGCGACATGGTCAAGCCGGGCGCCATCGTCATCGACGTGGGCATCAACCGCAACGACGAGGGCAAGCTGTGCGGCGACGTCGACTTCGACAGTGTCAAGGAAGTCGCCGGCCACATCACGCCGGTGCCGGGTGGCGTGGGTCCGATGACCATCACCATGCTGCTGCAGAATACGCTGGAGTCGGCCGAGCGCGTGGCCAAGCGCGCGTAAGCCTTTAAAAGGCTGGCCCGGGTAGTAAGATGGCGGTGAGATTGAATAAAGGACTCTACCTATGACGACCGAAACGACCAATCCCCTCCTCGACTTTTCCGGGCTGCCCCGGTTCGACCTGATCCGCCCGGAACACGTGACGCCCGCGATCGAGCAGCTGATCGCGGAAGCACGCGACGCCGTCCGCCAGGCGGAAACGCCCGCGGACACGGTCACCTGGGACAACTTCGTCGTCCCCCTCGAGGAAGCGACGGAACGCCTCGGCCGTGCCTGGGGCGTGGTCAACCACCTGAACCACGTGATGGACACGCCCGAGCTGCGTGCCACCTACAACGAGAACCAGCCGAAGATCACCGAGTTCTGGACGGAGCTGGGCCAGAACGAGGCGCTGTTCGACAAATACAAGCAGCTGCGCGCGAGCGCCGGTTTCGCGAACCTCACGCCGGCGCGCAAGCGCATCGTCGAGAACGCCCTGCGCGACTTCCGCCTGGGCGGCGCCGAGCTGCCGGAGAAGCAGAAGGAACGCTTCGCCGAGATCCAGGAAGAGCAGGCAAAACTGTCCACGCGCTTCTCGGAAAACGTGCTGGACGCGACCAACGACTACAAACTGCTCGTGACGGACGAAGCCGACCTGTCCGGCCTGCCGGACGACGTGAAGGCGGCCGCACGCGCGGCGGCGGAGCGCGACGGCAAGACGGGCTGGCAATTCAGCCTGCATTTCCCGTCCTACTTCCCGATCCTGCAGTTCGCCGACAAGCGCGAGCTGCGCGAACAGATCTACCGCGCCAACGCCACCAAGGCATCCGAGATGGGCGCCGTGTTCTCCGAGCTGGAAAAATGGGACAACACGGGCAATATCGCGCAACTGCTGAAGCTGCGCGACGAGGAAGCGAAGCTGCTCGACTTCCAGAGCTTCGCGCACGTCTCGCTCGAACCGAAGATGGCCGAAACGCCGGAACACGTGATCGAGTTCCTGGAAGACCTCGCCCGCCGCGCCCGTCCGTATGCCGAAAAGGACCTGGCCGAGTTGCGCGCATTCGCCAAGGACGAACTGGGCATCGCCGACATGCAAGCCTGGGACGTGACCTATGCGTCGGAAAAACTGCGCGAGAAGCGCTACGCCTTCTCCGCGCAGGAAGTGAAGGAGTACTTCCCGGAGCCGAAGGTCGTCGCGGGCCTGTTCGGCCTGATCTCGAAACTGTTCGACGTGACGATTTCTCCGGACGACGCGCCCGTGTGGCATCCGGACGTCCGTTTCTATCGCATCGAAAAGAACGGCCAGTTGATCGGCCAGTTCTATCTCGACCTGTACGCGCGTCCCGGTAAAGGCCAGGGCGCGTGGATGGACGACGCGCGCGGCCGCAGGCTCACCACGGGCGGCATCGTGCAGACGCCGATCGCCTACCTGACCTGCAACTTCACGCCGCCCGCCGAAGTCGACGGCAAGCTGCAGCCGTCGCTCTTTACGCACGACGAGGTGACGACGCTGTTCCACGAATTCGGCCACGGCCTGCATCACATGCTGACGGAAGTGGACGAGCTGTCGGTGTCCGGCATCTCGGGCGTGGAATGGGATGCCGTCGAGCTGCCGTCTCAGTTCATGGAAAACTTTTGCTGGGAGTGGGACGTCCTGCAGGGCATGACGGCGCACGTCAAGACGGGCGAGCCGCTGCCGCGCGCGCTGTACGACAAGATGCTCGCGGCGAAAAACTTCCAGTCCGGCATGCAGACGCTGCGCCAGGTCGAGTTCTCGCTGATCGACATGCACCTGCATTACGACTTCGACCCGAACAGCCAGAAGACCGTGCAGGAACTGGTCGACGAAGTGCGCACGAAGTTTTCCGTGCTGATTCCGCCGTCGTTCAACCGCTTCCAGCATTCGTTCGGCCACATCTTCGCGGGCGGCTACGCGGCCGGCTATTACAGCTACAAGTGGGCCGAGGTGCTGTCGGCGGACGCGTATGCCGCGTTCGAGGAAGCCGTCGAAGCGGGCGGCGGATCGCTGCTCGACGAGACGGGCAAGCGCTTCCACCGCGAGATCCTGGCCGTGGGCGGTTCGCGCCCGGCGCTCGAATCGTTCAAGGCCTTCCGCGGCCGCGAACCGAAGATCGACGCGCTGCTGCGCCATAACGGGATGCAGGCCTGATCGACATGCGCGCCGTGGCCGTCGCCGCGCTGGCCCTCGCCGCTGCCGCTGCGCAGGGCCAGACGTACAAGTGGAAGGATGCGGCCGGCGTTACGCATTACAGCGATACGCCGCCGGCCAAGGGTGCGGCGCAAGTGCTGCGCCCGGACAGCCGGCAGGAAGCGGCGCCGTCGCTGCCGTACGAACTGGCGCGCGCCGTGAAGCTCCATCCCGTGACCCTGTACACGACGGCACGCTGCGACGCCTGCGACCAGGGCCGCGCCCTGCTGCGTGCGCGCGGCATCCCGTTCGCGGAAAAGACCGTGAACACCGAAGAAGATCGCGAGCAGCTGCACCGCGCCGGCGGCAAGGACGAGCTGCCGCTGCTCGTCGTCGGCAATCGCCAGGTGACGGGTTTTACGGCCGGCGCGTGGAACGAAGCGCTCGATGCCGCGTCTTATCCACGCAAGGCCGTACTCCCGCCGGGCTACCGGACCGGCGCCAGCGAAGCAGCCGCCCCGGTTCCGCCGCCACGCCTGCCGGCGGCACCGGCGCCGGATGCGGCCGCCGCGCAGGCGGAACGGCAACAGCCGCGCCAGCAGCCGCAGCCGAAGAAAACGCCACCGGATTTCCAGTTCTGATGACTCCGACGCCCATGACCCGGATCGACTTCCACACCAACATCCCCGACAAGCTCAGCTACGTCTGCCGCCTCGCGCGCAAGGCGTACGCGGCGCGCGCGAAGCTCGTCCTGCTGGCCGACAGTCCGGCGCAGGCGGAGGCCCTGAACGAGGCGCTGTGGACGCTGTCCGGCACCGACTTCATCCCGCACGTGATGGCGGGCGATCCCCTCGCGCCGGAGACCCCGGTCATCGTCACGGCCGACGAAAGCGTCGAGCTGCCGCACCGCGACATGCTCGTGAACCTGACGCGGCGCACGCCGGCCGGCTTCGAACAGTTCGCGCGCGTGTTCGAGATCATCTCGACAGACGAGGAAGACGCCGCCGCCGGCCGCGCGCGCTACGTCGCGTACAAGAAGCAGTCCTATCCGTTGACCCACTTCGTGGCGGGGCAATCATGAGCGATATTCCCTTCAACGACGAAAGCATTCCCGTCCTCACCGAGGTCGTGGCCGAGGTTGCGCCCGACAGCGCGCCGGCGCCCGTAGCCGAAGCCCAGCCCGAACCTGAGCAGCCCCCGCCGCGCGAGCTCGACGACGACGCCTGGCGCGCCCTCGAGGAACGCCTCGTCGCGCGCGTGCTCGACCGGCTGCAGGACCGCGTCGAGCTGGTGCTGGAAGACCAGGTCCGCAGCAGCATGGCGCCCGTGCTGGACCACGTGGTGACGCGGCTCGCGACGGAATTGCGCGACGGGCTGCAGGTGACGGTCGAACAGGTCGTCGCGCGCGCCGTCGCGCAGGAGCTCACGCACCTGCGCTCGCGCGACTGAACTCTATCGTTCTCTCCATTAGAACGCTTTGCGCTTGGCGCAAATTAGAGTAACTTTGCTCAGCGTACATACCACCCTTCCTGGAGAGAACATGCAGGTCACTACGAAACTCATCCCCTTTGCCATCGCCCTCGCCTTCGCGGGCACCGCGAGCGCACAGCAAGTCGTCAAGATCGGCCACGTGGCGCCCATCTCCGGCCCCAGCGCCCACCTCGGCAAGGACAACGAGAACGCCGCGCGCATGGCGATCGACGAGCTCAACGCGAAGGGCTTCACGCTGAACGGCCAGAAGGCCACGCTGCAACTGATCTCGGAAGATGACGGCGCCGATCCCAAGCAGGGCACGGCGGTGGCGCAGAAGCTCGTCGATGCGAAAGTCAACGGCGTGGTCGGCCACCTGAATTCCGGTACCACCGTGCCCGCGTCGAAGATCTACAACGACGCCGGTATCGTGCAGATCTCGCCCGCCACGACGGCGCCTGTCTACACGCGCCAGCGTTTCCCGGGCGCATTCCGCGTCGTCGCCAGCGACGCCAAGCTGGGCAGCACGCTGAGCAAGTACGCGATCGACACGCTGCACGCGAAGAACATCGCCATCATCGACGACCGCACGACGTACGGCCAGGGCGTCGCGGACGAATTCGCGAAGGGCCTGAAAAAGCCGGGCATCAAGGTCGTCGGCCGCGAATTCACGAGCGCGACGGCCACCGACTACACGGCGATCCTCACGTCGATCAAGGCGAAGAAGCCGGACCTGATCTTCTTCGGCGGCATGGATTCCGTCGCGGGGCCGATGCTCAAGCAGATGAAGGCACTGGGCATCACGGCCGTGTTCATGGGCGGCGACGGCATGTGCACGGACGCGCTGGGCCGCCTGGCCGGCGACGGCCTCGGCGAAGGCAAGGTGTATTGCGCCGAAGCGGGCGGCGTGAAGGGTCCGCAGGAAAAAGTCATGGAAGACTTCCGCGCGCGCTACAAGAAGAAATTCAACATGGACGTGCAGCTGTACGCGCCGTACGTCTACGATTCCGTGATGGTGATGGCGACGGCGATGCAGAACGCGAAATCGGCCGATCCCGCCAAATACCTGCCGGTCCTCAAGAACATCAAGTACGAGGGCGTGACCGGCACGATCCAGTTCGATGCGAACGGCGACATCAAGGATGGCGCGCTGACCCTGTTCACCTACAAGGGCGGCAAGCGCACGAAACTCGACGTGATCCGCTGAGCGCAATAAAAAAAGCGCGCCTGCAATGCATGGCGCGCTTTTTATTCGGCGTTGGATCGCGGGATTATTTCTGCGCCAGGACCCACTTGACCAGCGTGTGCGCTTCCGCTTCGCTGACTTGCGGATTGGCCGGCATCGGGACCGGACCCCAGACGCCCGAACCACCCTTCAGGACCTTCTGGACCAGCTTGCCTTCGGCATCTTTCTGGCCTGCGTATTTGGCGGCGACGTCCTTGTAGGCCGGGCCGACCAGCTTGGTTTGCACCGAGTGGCAAGCCATGCAATTCTTGGCCTTCGCCAGGGCGGCCGCGTCTTGCGCGTAGGCGCCGGTCGAAGCCAGGGCAGAGACTGCAGCAAACAACATCATGGTACGTTTCATCGACTCTCTCCAGTTGGGGGCATTTCTATAATTCGAATTCTATCGGGTTTCCGGCGCAAAAGCGGCGTAGACATATTCAGTAACGGATGATACAGATACTCGTTGACCAGATGGCAGTATTCCGTTGCTTATCAGCAGCACTGTTGTAACATGGCCGCTCGAAAGGAAATCGTCATGCCCCTGATCCTGCTGATCCTCGTCCTCGTCGTCCTGCGCTATTTCGAGGTCTGGCGCTTCGCCGAACTGTCCTGGTGGTGGATCGTCGGCCTGATGGTCGCCGGCTTCATCTGGTTCGAATTCATCGAAAAGATGCTGGGCCTCGACAAGCGCAAGGCCCACGACCTCGACGACAAGCGGCGCAAGGAACGCGTCAAGCAAAGCTTCGACAAGCGCAAATAAGCGCACACAGCGCCCGGCAGCTTAGCACGCAGGGCGCGTTGCCGAACCTGCCATATGGCGTATATGGCATGTTCCCCAAGCGTATGAACCCCAATTCGGGGTCAGAGCACATTTCGCTGAAAATTCGGGGTCAGAGCACTTTTTCGCACAATTGATTTCATACGCGAGTTGCCGGCCGACGGACGCCCAGGCGCCAAAGATTCCCGGGGAGTGATCACGGCGCACTGGAAGGATTCCTCGCCCTGTGATGCGCTCGATCTATTGCATGAAAATGTGCTCTGACCCCGAATTTGCGGAAAAATGTGCTCTGACCCCGAATTTATTCAGCAGGTGACGGCGCCCTTGCTGGCCGGCTGCGCGATCGCCGCGAACTTGGCCAGCACGCCACGCGTATAGCGCGGTGCCGGCCGCACCCACGCCGCGCGGCGGCGGGCGATCTCGTCGTCCGGCACGTTCAGCTGGATCAGCTGCTGGTGCGCGTCGATCGTGATCGAGTCCCCTTCCTGCACGAGCGCGATCGTGCCGCCCTCGAACGCTTCCGGCGCCACGTGGCCCACGACCATGCCCCAGGTGCCGCCCGAGAATCGTCCGTCCGTGATCAAGCCGACGGATTCGCCGAGCCCCTTGCCGATCAGCGCCGCCGTCGGCGCCAGCATCTCCGGCATGCCCGGACCGCCGCGCGGGCCCAGGTAGCGCAGCACGAGCACGTCGCCCGGATTGATGTTATTCGCGAGGATCGTGTCCATCGCGCTGTACTCGTCGTCGAACACGCGCGCCGGCCCCGTGATCACGGGATTCTTCAGGCCCGTGATCTTGGCCACGCAGCCTTCCGGCGACAAATTCCCCTTCAAGATCGCCAGGTGGCCTTCGCTGTACAGCGCGCGGTCCAGCGGGCGGATGACGTCCTGCCCCGCGGGCGGCACGGACGGCACGTTCGCCAGCTCCTCCGCCAGCGTGCGGCCCGTGATGGTGATGCAGCCGCCGTGCAGCAGCCCCGCGTCCAGCAGCAGCTTCATCACCTGCGGGATGCCGCCCGCCTTGTGCAGGTCCGTCGCGACGTATTCGCCGGACGGTTTCAGGTTGCAGATCACGGGGACCTTGCGGCGCACGCGCTCGAAATCGTCGATCGTCCATTCCACCTCGGCCGCGTGCGCGATGGCGAGGTAGTGCAGCACGGCGTTGGTGGAACCGCCGGTCGCCATGATCAGGGCCACCGCGTTCTCGATGGACTGTCTCGTGATGATGTCGCGCGGCTTCAGGTCGCGCTTGACGGCTTCCACGAGCACGCGCGCCGACTCCGCCGCCGATCCCACCTTTTCGTCGTCCGGATTGGCCATCGTCGACGAGTACAGCAGCGACATGCCGAGCGCCTCGAACGACGACGACATCGTGTTCGCCGTGTACATCCCGCCGCACGATCCGGATGACGGGCAGGCGTTGCGCTCGATGCCGTCGAAATCCTCCTGGCTCATGCGCCCCGCCGTGAATTCGCCGACGGCCTCAAAAGCGGAGACGATCGTCAGGTCCTTGCCCTTCCAGTGCCCCGGCCTGATTGTCCCGCCATACACGTAGATGCCGGGGACGTTCGTGCGCGCGAGCGCGATCATCCCGCCCGGCATATTCTTGTCGCAGCCGCCGATCACGACGACGCCGTCCATCCACTGGCCGTTGACGCACGTCTCGATGCAGTCGGCGATCACTTCGCGCGAGATCAGCGAGAACTTCATGCCCTCGGTCCCCATCGACATGCCGTCGGAAATGGTGGGCGTCCCGAACACCTGCGGATTCGCACCGGCATCGCGGATGGTGGCAATGGCCACGTCGGCCAGTTTCTGCAGGCCCGCGTTGCAGGGCGTGATCGTGGAATGACCGTTGGCGACGCCGATCATCGGCTTGTCGAAATCCTCCTTGCGGTAGCCCATCGCGTAATACATCGAGCGGTTCGGGCTGCGGGCGACGCCTTCGGTCACATGGCGGGAACGGCGGTTGTAGGGCATGGTCGGCTCCTGAGGGACGATTTTTCCAGCATGCCGCGCGGACCGGTCCGCGTCAAATGGGCGGTCACGCGTGCTTCTGATATGCTGCGCGAATCACAGGCATGTCACCCATACGATGAACATAGAAACACGCCAGCTGCGCTACTTCGTCACCGTGGCCGAGGAATTGCACTTCGGCCGCGCCGCCGTGCGCCTGCACATGACGCAGCCGCCGCTGTCGCAGGCGATCGCCGCGCTGGAAGATGGCCTCGGCACCGCGCTGTTCCTGCGCAACCGCCGCACGGTCGCGCTGACGCCCGCCGGCAGCGCCCTCCTCCCCGAGGCCCGCCGCATTTTGTCCGAGGCTGCGCTGCTGCCCGACCTGGCGCGGCGCGCGGCCAGCGGCGAGACGGGACGGCTGGCGCTCGCGTTCATCACGTCGGCCGACTACAGCGTGCTGCCGCCTTTCCTGCGCCGCTACAGCGAACGCTATCCCGGCGTGCAGCTGTCGCTGCAGGAAGCGACGTCCGACGTGCAGGTGGACGAACTGCTGCGCGGCCGCATCGACGCCGGCCTCCTGATTCCCCCGCTGCCCGACCGCGCGCGCGCCGAGCTCGATTACATGAAGGTGCTCGATGAGCCGCTGATCTTGTGCGCGCCCGCGGGCCTGCTGCGCAAGAAAGGACCGGTCGCACTGCGCAACCTGCCCGCTCTGCCTTTGATTATTTTTCCGCGCGAGATCTCGCCCGCGCTGCACGATGCGATCCTGTCCTGCTTCCGTGAAGCCGGCATCACGCCGGCCATCGGCCAGCAGGCCATCCAGATGCAAACGATCGTGAGCCTGGTCTCCGCAGGCATGGGGTTGGCACTTGTGCCACAATCCGTGTCGAACCTGATGCGGCCGGGCGTAGAATACCGTGCCCTCGCCGACGCGACCCCACTGGTCGAGACCGGCATCGCATGGCGCCGCGATAACCCTTCGCCGGTGCTCAAGGGCTTCCTGGAACTACTGAGGACAATTTAATTATGCTCGTTCACCCGCAACCGAACCCGGTCGCCTTCAGCATCGGCCCCGTCGACATCCACTGGTACGGGATCATGTACGTGATCGCCTTCGCCCTGTTCATCATGCTCGGCCGCGTGCGCATCAAGACGCAGGCCCATGTGCAGGCACAGGGCTGGACCAACGCCGACCTCGACGACATGCTGTTCTACGGGATGCTGGGCGTGGTGATCGGCGGACGCCTCGGCGAAGTGCTGTTCTACCAGCCCGCCTATTATTTTTCGCATCCGGCCGAAATCTTCATGACCTGGCACGGCGGCATGTCGTACCACGGCGGCTTCCTCGGCGTGCTGATCGCGATGGCGCTGTGGGCTCGCAAGCGCGGCCGCAACCTGATCGACGTGTACGATTTCATCGCGCCGATGGTCCCCATCGGCTACGCGTGCGGGCGCCTCGGTAATTTCATCAACGCGGAGCTGCCGGGCCGCCTGGCCGATCCGAACCTGCCGTGGGCGATGCTGTGGCCGGGCGTGGAAGGCCTGCGCCATCCGTCGCCGCTGTACCAGATGCTCGTGGACGGCATCCTCGTCTTCGTGATCATGTGGCTGTTCGCGCGCAAGCCGCGGCCGCGTCTTGCGGTCGGTGCGCTGTACACGCTGCTGTATGGCTGTGCGCGTTTCTTCACCGAGTATTTCCGCGTGCCCGATTGGGAGACGCATGTGATGGGATTGCCGATCACGTCGGGTCAGGTGTTGTCGCTGCCGATGATCGTGGCGGGCCTGATCATGCTGGGGTGGGCGTATTCCGGCGCGAACAAGCGCGCCGTGCACGCATAGCGTTTACACGCCCATCAACGCCAAGACTGCATCCCACTGCCCTTTCGTGACCGGCGAAATGGACAACCTGCTGCCCTTCTGCAGCAGCACCATGTCTTCCAACGCCGGCACGCCGCGCATCTCCGTCAGCGGCAGGTAGCGCCCTTCCGCCACCGCCGTCACGTCGACGGAGATCCAGCGCGGCTGCTCGCGCGTCGCCTTCGGATCGAAATAGTGGCTGGAAGGGTCGAACTGCGACGCATCCGGATACGCGCCGCTGGCCACCTTCGCGATGCCCGCGACACCCGGCACGGCGCAACTGGAGTGATAGAACAGGACGCCGTCGCCGACTTCCATCTGGTCGCGCATGAAATTGCGGGCCTGGTAGTTGCGCACGCCGAACCAGGCGACCGTCTTGCCGGGCGCCGCGAGGACGTCGGCGAAACTCACTTCATCGGGTTCGGATTTCATCAACCAGTAGCGCATGCGCGGTCTCCAATCGGAAGCACAAATGAAAAAGCGGCTGCGAACTTATCGTACGCAACCGCTTCGGAATATATCCCCGCCTGTGCCGTTTTTGCCGGCATCCCGAACCTGATGGCTCAAGGTGGTCGTAGTCAGTTCAATTTCGGGTTCGTCGAACTAGCGACGATCGCGCCCACCAAACATGTTCCACAACCTATGCGAAAGAATGGTTCAAGGAATATATGGCAAATCTCGAACACCGCAGGGTAGACGGCAGTTTACTACGATGGCCGGGCATGTCAAACGTTTTTAGGCTCAGGCCAGGTTTTGGTCGGCCGAGAGTGCGGCATCCAACACCGTGTGCATCGCCTCGAGTTTCTGCTTGACTTCCAGGATCGTCAGGTCCGACAAGGGTCCCTCCGGCGCTTTCACGGACAGGAATTCGGCTGCCACCGACAGCGCCGCCATCACGGCGATGCGGTCCGTGCCCTTGACCTTGCCCGAGTCGCGCAACGCGCACATTTTGCCGTCGAGATAGGCCACGGCTTCGCGCAGCGTCTTTTCCTCGCCGTCGCGGCAGGCCAGGCGATAGGGCTGGCCCATGATGTTCACGTCGAGCTGGATCATTGCGCGGCCTCGGCGTCGTCGATCGTTTCGGGAGCGGGTTCGAGGTGCGCCAGCAGGGCTTCGACGCGCTGCTGGGCCGCGATCAGCCGGTTCTTGAAGTCGACGTTTTCCGCGCTGAGCAGGGCGTTCGCCTGGCGCAGCAAATAGTTCTCGCTGCGCAGCGCCTGGGTCAACTGGGCGAGCCGGTCGATCTTATCGGAGAGGTCTTGGAATTCGGAAATCATCCGTAACTATAGGATCGTCTTGAATTTTTCGTCAACAGGCGCGCGTGTGCGTGCGCCCGATCGTGCGCCCTGTCGCGGACGTTCGATGTTACCCTCATATGCTTATGCGTTCATCAACCGCCGCCCGATCGCGCATCGGGCAGCGCGCCTCCGCATTGTCCCAGCACGTCCGAATCGGTTGCGAAACCGCAAAAAAGTCGGTTAAAAGCCGAACACAGTGGCTTGAAATGCCAAATTATCGTCCCTATAATTAGCACTCGTTAGTAGAGAGTGCTAACAAACCTTTCTACCCCGCAGCCGATCGATCCCAGGATGGCTGGCTGCGGTCCCTGGATAGCTCGTCAAACCAACTAAAAGGAGTTTTGCATGAACCTTCGCCCATTGCACGATCGCGTGATCGTGAAGCGTCTCGACCAGGAAACCAAGACCGCATCCGGCCTGATCATCCCCGATGCGGCGGCCGAGAAGCCGGACCAAGGTGAAGTGCTGGCCGTCGGCAACGGCAAAGTGCAAGAGAACGGCAATGTCCGTCCGCTGGAAGTGAAAGTCGGCGACCGCGTCCTGTTCGGCAAGTACTCGGGCCAGTCCGTCAAGGTCAACGGCGAAGAGCTGCTGGTCATGCGCGAAGAAGACATCATGGCCGTCGTGGCCCAGTAATTCGTCCAATAACTTCCTGAATCTGGAGAAATAAAACATGGCAGCTAAAGATGTAGTGTTCGGCGACGTAGCACGCGCCAAGATGGTCGAGGGTGTCAATATCCTGGCCAACGCCGTCAAAGTCACCCTGGGCCCGAAAGGCCGCAACGTCGTGCTGGAACGTTCGTTCGGCGCCCCGACCGTCACCAAGGACGGTGTCTCGGTCGCCAAAGAGATCGAACTGAAAGACAAGCTCATGAACATGGGCGCGCAGATGGTGAAGGAAGTCGCGTCGAAGACCAGCGACAACGCCGGTGACGGCACCACCACCGCGACCGTGCTGGCACAAGCCATCGTCCGCGAAGGCATGAAGTTCGTGGCCGCCGGCATGAACCCGATGGACCTGAAGCGCGGCATCGACAAGGCCGTCGCCGCTACCGTCGAAGAACTGAAGAAGATCGCCAAGCCGACCACGACCTCGAAAGAGATCGCGCAAGTCGGTACCATCTCGGCCAACTCGGATTCGTCCGTCGGCGAGCGCATCGCTGAAGCGATGGAAAAAGTCGGCAAGGAAGGCGTCATCACCGTCGAAGACGGCAAGTCGCTGAACGACGAGCTGGACATCGTCGAAGGCATGCAGTTCGACCGCGGCTACCTGTCGCCGTACTTCATCAACAACCCGGACAAGCAGGTTGCCGTTCACGAGAACCCGTTCGTCCTGCTGTGCGACAAGAAGATCTCGAACATCCGTGACCTGCTGCCGGTGCTGGAGCAAGTCGCCAAGGCTGGCCGTCCGCTGGTCATCGTCGCCGAAGACATCGAAGGCGAAGCGCTGGCGACCCTGGTCGTCAACAACATCCGCGGCATCCTGAAGACCGTTGCAGTGAAAGCCCCGGGCTTCGGCGACCGTCGCAAGGCCATGCTGGAAGACATCGCCATCCTGACCGGCGGCCAGGTGATCGCGGAAGAAGTCGGCCTGACCCTGGAAAAGGTCACGCTGAACGAACTGGGCCAGGCCAAGCGTATCGAAGTCGGCAAGGAAAACACCATCATCATCGATGGCGCCGGTGCCGCCGAAGCGATCGAAGCGCGCGTCAAGCAGATCCGCATCCAGATCGAAGAAGCGACCTCGGACTACGACCGTGAGAAGCTGCAGGAGCGCGTGGCCAAGCTGGCCGGCGGTGTTGCCGTGATCCGCGTCGGTGCCGCGACCGAAGTCGAAATGAAAGAAAAGAAAGCACGCGTGGAAGACGCGCTGCACGCGACCCGCGCTGCCGTCGAAGAAGGCATCGTCCCGGGCGGCGGCGTGGCCCTGCTGCGTGCCCGCGCTGCGCTGGACATCAAGGGTGACAACCCGGACCAGGAAGCCGGCATCAAGATCGTCCTGCGCGCCATGGAAGAGCCGCTGCGCATGATCGTCCAGAACGCCGGTGAAGAGCCGTCGGTCGTCGTCGCCGCCGTCATCAACGGCCAGGGCAACTACGGCTACAACGCTTCGAACGGCACCTATGGCGACATGGTCGAAATGGGCGTGCTGGATCCGGCCAAGGTCACCCGCTCGGCTCTGCAGAACGCAGCGTCGATCGCCGGCCTGATGCTGACCACCGACTGCATGGTCTCCGAGATCGTCGAAGACAAGCCGGCAGCCGGCGGCCACGGCATGGGCGGCATGGGCGGCATGGGCATGGACGGCATGATGTAATCGCCGTAATAGCCGTAATAGCCGTACCGAAAGCCCGCAGGGTTCGCGCCCTGCGGGCTTTTTCTTTTTGTCCGGACTAACCGTGCGAGCCTCGATCCGCAGCCGCTGCATACTGGCGGCATCGATTGGCAAGCGGAGGCACCATGGCAGCAGTGAACCTGGACGAACTCGAACACGCGGCCCTCGTCGTCGACGATGGCGAAGGCCGCGCCACCGCCCTCGTCGCGCGCGCGACGGGCATGATCCACTTGCTCAACGACGACTACATGGACGAGGAAGCGCCGCTGCCGGCCGACCCTGCCGCGGGCGACGGCGACTACGTGGCCGTGCCGCCCGCGAGCACGCTCGGCATCGGCGACCAGCTCGTGTTCCGCTTCGCCGCCACGCACCTCGCGGGCGACCAGGCGACGATCCGCGACCTCGTCCGCGCCGAAGACACCGACGGCTTCGAGCGCCTGCTCGACGAGCGCGGCGCCACCGAATCGTGGCAGCGCTTCCGCACGGAGGAAACGCAGACCGCGCTGCGCCGCTGGTGCGACGAGCACGGGTTGCGGGTCAGCGGCTGACCGGCCCGATGCGCCGGCCCGGACGCGGCCGGCCGTCGACGAACGTGATCGTCTGCACCGGCCCGGCGCCGTCCGCGTCGAAGTGCAGGGTTGCGTCCTTTTCGCGCACGAAGAAATCGGCGTCGCCGGCCGGGATCAGCTCGACCGGTTCCGGACCGAGCGGCGGGCCCGCCAGCATCAACTTGTCCCCGCGCCGTTCCACGCGCAAGGTCACGTTCGACACGGCATAACTGCCCGTGTAGCGGTCGAACAGCGCCGTGTTGCCGGGGACGGCCGCGCGCTCGACCGGACGCCAGTCTTCCCAGCCGTATTCCGCCGCGATGGCGCCTATGAGTTCCGCGATCAGCGTGCCGCCGTTGTCGCCGTTCGTCAGGATCACGGCGCCCTGCCCCGTGCGCGTGTACGCCCACAGTTGCGCCTTGTAGCCGGCGTTCGACCCGCTGTGGTGGAACGCGGGTTCCTTGCCGGCGTGACCGAGTTCGAACCCGAGGCCGTAATCGTTGCGCACGGGCGTCAACAGCATCTCACGCTGCTGCTTGCTCAGGAAGGCGTGCTGGCGGTCTTGCAGCGCGATGGCAAAGCGGGCCAGGTCGGCCGCCGTCGTCCACAAACCGGCCGCCGCCTCCTCGGGGTAACAATGCCAGCCACCGGCAATCGGCGTGCCGTCCAGTGCATGCCCTCTTGCCGCGCGCGGCGCCAGCCCGGCGGGCAGTGTCGATGCGAACAGCGAATCGCGCATGCCGAGCGGCGCGAAGACCGTGGCGCGGGCCAGCGCGTCGAACGGGCGCCCCGTCGTATCGACGAGCACCTGCTGCAGCACGCCGTAGCCGAGGCTCGAATACGCATAGCGGCTGCCGGGCTCGGACGTGATCGCGGCCTTCTCCAGGTCCTGCGGCAAGGCCGGACACGATGCCGTTGCCGGATAGCCGGCCAGGCCCCCGTCCGACACGCCGGCCGTATGGCTCAGCAGAGTACGCACCGTCACCGGATGCTGCGCCGTAAACGCGTTCGCCGGCACGCGCCACCCGCGCAGCCGCATGTTCACGTCCGCATCGAGATCGATGCGGCTCTTCACCGTGGCGACCGCGGCGACGGGCTTGCTGATCGACGCGGCCTGGAACAGCGTTGCCGGCGTCACCGGGCGGCCGGTCTCCACATCGGCCACGCCATACGCCCGCGACCACGCAATGCGTCCGCGGTCGATGACGGCGATGCTCACGCCGGGCACGTGCAGGTCGCGCATGCGATCCAGGAGGCGCATCGTACGCGCGGGCGCGCCGCGCACGGCGACCGGTTCGCGCAGGCCGTTCTCGACGCGGGCGATCCGTTCGTCGGCGGCCGCGTGCAGGGTCAATGCGAAGGCACATACGCCAAGAAAAATGCGTTGAGGGTTCATGATCAGAATCGGGTCTCGAAAGCAGCCCGCACACTCGGGCGGCGGATGTTGACGATACGGTTGCGCAGCACGCCGGCCATGGTCGCATAACTGCTGTCGTTGACGAAGTCCGAGCCCAGCACGTTCACGGCCGTCACGCGCAGCTGCGTGCCTGCTTCCAGTTTCCACGACGCGTAGATGTCGAGATCGCGCTGCGCGTGCAGGTACACCGTCTGGTTCGTCGACACGCGGACAAGGCCGCCCTGGCGGAACCCGAAGTTGGCGCCGGCCGATAAACGGTCGCGCTGCCAGTCGGCACCGAGGTTGGCGGACAGCGGCACCTGCTGGTCGAGCCGGTTGTCCGGACCCGGCACCGCATCCACGTGCGACCAGTTGCGCGCGACGTCGCCGCGCAGGTTCCACGTCCCGACCGGGACATGCGTTTCGAGCTGCAGCGTGCGCGTCGTCGCGCTGCCGACGTTTTCCGGCTGCGACACCCAGCGCCTGCCGGCCGCGTCGAAGCGGACCAGGTTGCGCGTCGTGTCGTCGATGCGGCGCTGCGACGCGCTCACCGAGAACAGCGCACCCGGTGCCCATTCGCGTTCGTAGGCCGCATCGATGGCGAGCGCCAGTTCCGGCTTCAGGTCCGGATTGCCCTGCACGTCCGGCTCGACCTGGCTGTTGTTCACGGTCGTGTAGCGGTGCGGCAGCAGCGCCTCCATGCCGGGCGCCTTGTACGTGCGCGCGACGGCGAGGCGCACGCGGTCGTTGCGCTGCCCCGGCAGTTTATAGAGCGTCTGGACGATGGGACTGAACACGCTGGCCCACGACCGCGCGCCGTCGGCGCGGATGCGCACGCCTTCCCAGCGCGTGCCGAGATAGGCCGACCAGGCGGGCGTGACCTGCCACTCGTCCTGTGCGTACAAGGCCAGGCGCGTCACAGTGCCCGTGTAGTGCTCGTCGCCATTGGGGATCACGAGTGCAGGCTGCGCCGGATCGCGTTCGCGGCGCGCGTCGTCGCGGTGCGTGCGGCCGGCGTCCCAGCCGACGGCCAGCGCGTGGCCTTCCCACAGCGGCAACGTCGCCTTGCCGGTCGTGCCGACGTCGCGGTCGTGGCCCGTCGAGTCGATGTCGCGGCGGAGTACACCAACATCCGGATTGCCGCCCGCATCGCGGTCGCTGCCGTTGTCCGTATAGCCGCCGGACGCGTTGAACTTCGTCTCCAGCTGGCCGCCCCCTTCGAACCGGTGCACCCATTCGAGCGCCGCACGCACGGAGCCCATGTCGTTGGTCATGCGGATGTCCTGGCGCGGATACGGCGCCGTCTCGCCCAGCCATGTCGTCACCGGAGAACGGACGCCGACGCGGAAACGGTTCAATGTCGCGAGCCCCTCCAGCGCGAGCGTGTCGCCGCCGTCCAGGGTCCATGCGAGGCGGGGCACGAGACTCAGCGTGGTCAGGTGGCCGTGTTCGCGGCTGGCCGTCGTGCGCAGCAGCGTGGGTCGGCCTTCAGCATCAAATCCTTCCTCGCGTCCGGGCACGTCGCCATCGAAGTCGTTGCGCATCGCTTCCAGCGCGAGCGAGTAAGAGAAGCGGTCGCGCTTGTCCGCCAGGCGCAGGCTCGCGTTCGGGCTGCGCGTGTCGCGGCCCGCTTCGATACCGGCCTTGAACTCGCGCTCCCTGGTCCGGACGACCTTCTTCAGCACGATGTTGATCGTGCCCGCGATGGCCTGGGTCGGCAGGTCCGCACTGGCCGCGCGCCGCACCTCGATGCGCTCGACGGCATCGGGCGCCAGCGTGTCGAACGCGAAGCCGGGCGGCATGCGTTCGCCGTCCACGAGAACCTGCGTGTAGCCGTTGCCCAGTCCCTGCAGCCGCACCTCGCCGCCGCGCCCGGCGCTGCCGCTCACGGTCACCCCCGGGATCCGCTTGAGCGCGTCGAGCAGGTTCGTGTCGCCGTATTTCACGAGGTCCTCGTGGCGGACGACGATGCGTGACGCGGTGTCGTCGCGGCGCGGATCGTAGTCGGACGCCTTGCCGCGCACGTCGACCTGCGCGGGTGGCGTCTCCTGCGCCAGGGCGGAGGCGGACACGATCAGCGAGACAAGGATGGTGGGACGTGGCGGCATGGGACCCCGGCTGGTTGATTGTTCAATATGTCGGCCGGACTGTAGCACTTAATTCCGATTAAGCGCAAAGTTTACTTCCACACGCTAGCAATCATTAATTCTTCCAAAGCGTAAAAATATTTACCAATCACTACCAATTCCTGTTCAACATCTGCCATACTGCCCTTCCCTCATCAGCGCGCAGGAAGACCACCATGAAACGCATCGCATTGCTTGCGGCCTTCCTGGCCGCCCCCGTAGCAGCCTCGCCATCCGCGCCGTCGCCGGAACGGCAGATCGACGCGCTGTTCGCCCCGTGGAACCGGCCGGGCATGCCCGGTGCCGTGGTCGGGGTGATCCGCGACGGCAAGGTGGTGCTGACGAAGCGTTACGGGATGGCCGACATCGAGCGCGGCGTGCCGATGTCGCCGTCCGCCGAATTCCTCATCGGCTCGATGTCCAAGCAGTTCACCGCGTTTGTCATTCACCTGCTGGCAAAGGACGGCAAGCTGTCGCTCGACGACGACGTCCATATGTACCTGCCCGACGTGCCGGACTTCGGCAGGAAGATCACCATTCGCCACCTGCTGCACCACACGAGCGGATTGCGCGACTACTTCGACTTGATGGCCATGGCGGGCCTGCGCCCGGGCGACGTCATCGAGGAGGACAAGGCACTGGCATTGATCAGGCGCCAGCGCACACTCAACTTCGAACCCGGCCAGGAATGGGACTACTCCAACACCGGCTACGTGCTGCTCGCGCGGATCGTGGAGCACGTAGCCGGCAAGCCGTTTCCCGAATTTGCACGCGAACGCATCTTCGTTCCGCTCGGCATGACGCACACGCTGTTCCAGCAGGACTACCGTGCCCTCGTGCCCGGCCGTGTCCTGTCGTACGTGCCCGCCGACACCGGCGGCTACCGGCTCGCGCCGGTCAACATCTCGATGGCCGGCGACGGCGGCGTGTTGACGACGCTGGGCGACCTGGCGCTGTGGGACCGCAATTTCTACGACGGACGCGTCGGCGGCATGGACGTGGTCAGGCAGATGCAGGAAACCGGCGTGCTCAATGACGGCAAGCCGATCGCGTACGCATCGGGTCTGCTTGCCTATCCCTACCGTGGCTTGCGGCTGGTCGAACACAGCGGCGGGGCCGGCGGCTACAGCAACCAGCTGTGGCGTTTCCCCAACCAGCATCTGTCGGTGATGGTGTTCGCCAATACCGCCGACATCGATACGTATCACACCGTGCGCAAGGTCGCCGACATGTTCCTGGACCGCGTACCCGGCGCGGCGCCGGCCGAGCCCATGGCACCCGCGAAGACGTTCAAGGAAATCCGGCTCGACCCTGCGCGGCTGGATGCGCTGGTCGGCTATTACGCGATGTCGCCGCAATCCGGCATCACCTTCACCAAGGAGAGCGGCCGGCTGATGGCGCTCGGCACCGGCTTCCTGAAACTTCCCGCGTTTCCCTATAGCGAACGCGATTTCTTCGCCAGGGGGACGGACGCCCGCTTCAGCTTCGATCCGCCCGGCCCGGACGGCATCGTCGCGGGCGGCGTCCTGCACCGGGACGGGCAGGATATTCCCGCCACCCGCACCGCGCGTCCCATGCCTTCCCCAGCCGAGTTGAAGCGGCTCGAAGGCGACTTCTACAGCGACGAGCTGCACGTCCTGTATTCGTTCGCCGGCAAGGATGGCGACCTCGTGCTGACCTATCCGGGCGGCACGGTGACGCTCGGTTTTAACGGCGAACGCGACTATGCCACCGGCTTCGGCACGCTCGCCTACCAGTGCAGCCCCGATGGCTGCAGCGGGTTCACGATCAGTACCGAGAGAGCGCGCAACGTCCAGTTCAGACGCGTCGCGCTGACGTCGGCCAGCCGTTAAGTTGCCGGGCAACACCAGTTGGTTTAGACTGGTTCTTTCCCTTCCAACTTGCCAACATGTCCGCACGCCCCGCCCGCCTGCTGAGCGCCACCCTCTTCGCCCTCGCCGCGCTAGCCGCCTGCAAGGGCGAAAAGCCGGCGCCGCCGCCGAAGCCGGCCGCCGTCAAGGCACCGGCCGCGCCCACGCGCACGCGCGACCAGGCGATCGCCGCGCTGATGGCGCTGCCGGAACTCAAGACGTGGTCGGAGCAGATCGAAAAACGCTCGCACGGCGCAGCGCACGGGGCCGTCATCGAGGACGATCCGAACCCGCGCGTCATCGAAGGCAAGAAGTATTACCAGCTGAGCTTCGTGGAAGACCGCAAGCAGAACGTGCACCGCCGCGCCAGCTTCCTCGTGGCGCACGAGGGCGACGAGATCCTCGTCGAGGATCTGGACAATGATTCCGTGCAATCGCTGGCCGAATGGCGCCGCAATATCCGCAACGTCGAACTGAAGTCGGGTTGACAGGACAATGGACTAGATGAATTACTTCAGCTAAGATTTGCATTTTTATTGCAAAAACAGCATGAAAATTCGACTGGCATTCATTCTGTGCCTCGCCGCACTCATGCAGGGATGCGTCCCGATCCCGACCCGTAACACGGACGAGAGGTATTATTATCTTCCGACATCGAATGCGCCATTGCACAGCTATTCGAACGGCGCCGATCTGCATCGCTACTTCGACTGCTACCGCTCCCTCGACGGCGACCGGGAAACCTGTCATCCGCAATACGTGGTCGTCGAACACGGCGACAAACCCGACTGGCAACCGATCGTGTTGAACCACGATGCGGTGAATCTACGCTTGAGAGATGATTTACCGGGCTTCAAACCGGTATTATCCGCATACAGCGGCACGACCCGGCGCGTAGTGGGACGATGGGAAGAAGACAGAAGTACGGAGAAGCCGAACGACTATTTCCCCAACGTGGCATTCATCGACTACGACGCCGCGGCAAACAAAAAACTTGCCCAGGCTGAGCGCCGCGGCGGCATGGATTCTATCGACATCTGGTTCAACGAGCCTTGGTGCAGGCACAGGTCGAAGCCGACGCTGCCGATGCTGGTCGTCGAGGATGAGAGTTCCACCTGGATCTTTGTCGACATGGACCCCGCGTGCCAGTCGAGCGCGGCAGACTTGCGCGTTCCTGCCGACATGATGCGCTTCGACCGGCCCGAGCGCTTTGCGGACGTGCTGCACAAGCCCATGAACCTGTTTTACCTGCCCCGGCGCGACACGGATTCCAGACGGCCCCGCTTCGTCACCAGCGACCCCGTACGTCTGAAGAATCGACCCGACACCGTGATCGCCCCCGAGCACGTGCCGGTGCCGGCGGAGAAAGTCTTCAACCTCGAATACAACGAATTCCATGATCCGCTCGATGCCGTGCCCGCATCGAACTTTCAGTGCAACTTTTCGAAAATACTGCTGGTCCAGTGGGTGGTCGGATGGGTCGATACCTACCCGACACTGGATGGATGCAAATCGATCCCCGCGCGGCTCCAGCATAAAAAATAAACGATGTTGATGCCGGCTCGGCATCGTCGTCTTGGTTGACCGAACTCAAACCGGTCCCCGGCAACGCGTCTATCGTGGACGCTGCCGCTGACCGTGCAGCGCCACCGCCAACTCGCGTGAACGGTGGCGCCACTCCTCCCCCGGTCGGCGGCGCCTCCCCTTCATCGCTTCAACCCCGCGCCCGCCACTCCGCCAGGTAATGCTGCGGCGTCTTGCCGAGCAGCTTGCGGAACATGCTCGTGAACGCGCTCGGGCTCGCATAGCCGAGCGCCTGCGCGATCCTGCCCACGCTCTCGCCGCGCGCCAGCATCTCGAACGCATGCGCCAGGTGCACCTGCTGCACCCACTGGCGGTAGTGCAGGCCCGTCTCGCGGGGAAACAGCCGGATCAGCGTGCGCGCGCTGGCGCCCGCGTCGAGGGCATGGTCGTCGAGCCGGCGCTGGCTGGCGGGATGCGCCATGATGTCCGCGCACAAGGCTTGCAGGCGGCGGTCGCGCGGCCACGGGACGGCGATCGGCACCGTCTCCATCGCTCCAAGTTCCGACAGGATCAGCCGCGCCAGCGCCTCGCCGCGCCCGCCGGGCGGATAGTCGACGGGCTCCGCGGACAGCGCCAAAATCAGCTCGCGCAGCAGCGGACTCACTTCCAGCACCTTGCAGCCGTCGACGAGGCCGCCCGCCGCGTCCTGCTCGATGTACAAGGTGCGCATGTTGACGCGGCTGAGCATGGTCAGCTCGTGCACGATGCCGGGCGCGATGAGGAGTGCGCGGCGCGGCGGGATGATCCACACGCCCAGTTCCGTGCGCACCCGCATCACGCCTTCGCTGGCGTACAGCAGCTGCACCCACGGGTGGCTGTGGGCTTCGACCAGTTCGCCGTGCTGCACTTCGGACGGCACGGCCGTCACGCTGCGCGGCAGCTTGCGGAATTTCTGGCGGTAGCGGGGAGATGGCGCGATTGTCACTTGGGCGACGAAAGATGGAATATACGTTCGAATCGACAATATTACACTGGCCTGCCATTCCCATCGAAAATCATCATGACCACGCCCACCTCGCCTTCCGTCACGGCGTCCGGGCCGGCCAGCGCCGCGCCCGGGACCGTCCTCCAGATCCTGTTTTCCGTCGCCTTCGTGCACCTGCTGAACGATTGCGTGCAGGCCGTGCTGCCATCGATCTACCCGCTCCTGAAAGAGCAGTTCGCGCTCAGCTTCACGCAGGTGGGCCTGATCACGCTGACGTTCCAGTGCACCGCGTCGCTGCTGCAGCCGTGGATCGGCCTCTACACCGACAAGCGCCCGATCCCGTTCCTGCTGCCGGCCGGGATGTGCGTGACGCTGGCCGGCGTCGCGCTGCTGGCCGTCGCCGGCACCTTCCCGATGCTGTTGCTGGCCGCGGGCAT
This sequence comes from Massilia kyonggiensis, assembly GCF_024756235.1. Taxonomy (GTDB): domain Bacteria; phylum Pseudomonadota; class Gammaproteobacteria; order Burkholderiales; family Burkholderiaceae_D; genus Telluria; species Telluria kyonggiensis. The sequence goes on from NZ_JANUGY010000001.1 coordinate 491,350, forward strand.
GATCGGCATCGGCTCGTCGACCTTCCATCCGGAGGCCTCGCGCGTGGCGCGGCTCGCGTCGGGCGGGCGCTTCGGCTTCGCGCAGTCGCTGTTCCAGGTCGGCGGCAACCTCGGCTCCGCATTCGGTCCGCTGCTGGCCGCCGCCATCATCGTGGGCCGCGGCCAGGGTCGCATCGCGTGGTTCATGCTGTTCATCCTCGTTGCCGTGATCGTGCTCGTGGGCGTCTCCCGCTGGTACGGCAGCCACCTCAAGACGATGACGCGCAAGGCCGCCGCGCACGCGGGTCCGGCGCTGCCCCGCGCGACCGTCGTGCGCGCGCTGGCCGTACTGGCCATGCTCGTGTTCTCGAAATACGTGTACATGGCCAGCCTGTCGAGCTATTACACGTTCTACCTGATCGAGAAATTCCACGTCCCCGTCGGCACTGCGCAGCTGTACCTGTTCGTGTTCCTCGCGGCCGTCGCGGCGGGCACGTTCGCGGGCGGCCCGATCGGCGACCGCATCGGCCGCAAGCGCGTGATCTGGGTGTCGATCCTCGGCGCCGCGCCGTTCACGCTGGCGCTGCCGTATGCGGACCTGTTCTGGACCGGCGTGCTGTCCGTCGTGATCGGGCTCGTGATGTCGTCCGCGTTTTCCGCGATCGTCGTGTTCGCGCAGGAGCTCGTGCCGGGCAAGGTCGGCATGATTGCGGGGATCTTCTTTGGATTGATGTTCGGCGTCAGCGGGATCGGCGCCGCGGCCATGGGGCACCTGGCCGACGTATCCGGTATCGAGACGGTGTATCGGCTGGCGTCGTTCCTGCCGCTGCTGGGGATTCTCGCGGCATTCCTGCCGCGGATGAAATCGTAGGGCGGACGGCGCCGCCGTCCACCCTACGAATCGAGGTGGGAGATCAGCGCCCTGCGCCCTTCCCCTTCACCCTCCACCGCCGCAGGTGGCAGCGCCCGCGCATGGTGCACGTCGACGGAGATGCCGACGGCCATGATGTCGATGAGGAGCAGCTGCAGGATCCGCGAAATCATCGCGAGGAAGTGCGTGCTGTCCTCCGCGTGGTCCACGGCCAGCAGCACGTCCGCGCGGCGCGCGAGCGGCGACTGGCTGTTGCAGATCGCGATGACGTCGGCACCGGCCGCACGTGCCGCATCCACGGCCGACAGCAGGTCCGGCAGGCGGCCCGAGTTCGAGATCGCGACGACCACGTCGCCGGGTCCCAGCAGCTCGGCCGCCAGCTTGAACAGGTGCGAGTCGCCGTACAGCGCCGTCGGGATGCGGAAGCGGAAGAACTTGTGCTGGCCGTCCAGCGCCACCACGCGCGAATTCCCCATCGCGTAGAACTCCACCCGCTTCGCGCGGCTCACCAGTTCGATCGCACGGTCGATGGCGCGCACGTCCAGCTGGTCGCGGAACTGCAGGATCGCCGAGATCGTGTTGTCGATGACCTTCGCCGACAGGTCGTGCGTGCTGTCGCTGCCGCGCACCTGGCTGTGGCGCACGGGGATCGAGCCCGTCAGGCTGCTCGCGAACTTCAGCTTGAAGTCGGCGAGGCCGAGGAAACCCAGCGAGCGGCAGAAGCGGATCACGGTCGGCTGGCTCACGTCCGCCAGCTTCGCGATGCCGGCGATCGGCTCGTTCAGCACGAGGCGCGGCTGTTCCAGCACGAGGGCCGCCACGCGCTGCTCGGCCGGTGTCAGTTCCGGGCGCAGCTTGTGGATGCGGTCCATCAGCGTGTTGCCGCCGCTGCGGCCGCGCAGGTGTTCCGACAGGATGTTCGCGACACCGTCGAACGCCACGTGCGGCGTCGAGATCACGTACGTCGGGATGTCGGACAGGTAGCTGGAAAAACGCCCCTTCGCTTCGAAGCGCGTGCGGAACGGCGACGTCCTGAACCACTCGCCCAGGCGCGGCACGATCCCGCCGCCGATGAAGATGCCGCCGAATGCGCCGAGCGTCACCGCCAGGTTCGCCGCGGCGCCGCCCAGCATGCCACAAAAGCATTCCAGCACTTCGAGGCACAGCGGATCGTGGTCGTCGAGCGCGCCGGCGATGATCTCGGCGGACGTGCGCGCGGGCGCCTCCACCTTGTTACGCTCGGCGAGCGCGCGATGGATGATCTCCATGCCGGGGCCGGAGATCAGGCGTTCGTTCGACACGTGGCTCCATTCGCGCCACGCGGTCTGCAGGATCGCGAACTCGCGCTCGTCGCTGGGTGCGAAGTTGACGTGGCCGCCCTCGCTGCCGAGCGTAACGAAGCCGTCGACGGTCGGAATGCCGCCCGAGACGCCCAGGCCCGTGCCCGGTCCGAGCACGCCCAGCACGGCGCCCGGCACGGGTTTGCCGGGGCCCACCTGCATCAGGTCCGATTCCTTCAGGCCCGGGATCGCCATCGCCAGCGCCGTGAAGTCGTTCACGATCAATAACGTGTCCAGCCCGAGTTCGCGGCGCACGGCGTCCGTGGAGAATTCCCACGGACGGTTCGTCATGCGCACGTAGTCGCCGTCGACGGGGTTCGCGAGCGCGAGCGCGACGTGGTGCAGGCGCGTGTCCGCGTGTTCGGCGAGGTAGAAACGCAGCATCGGGACGATGCCCGAGTAGTCGTCGCACTTCAGCACGCGCACCGAGCGATAGGTGCCGGGCGCGGTCTGCAGCGCGAAGCGCGCATGCGTCGCGCCGATGTCGGCCAGGAGGCGCGGGCCGTCGGCGAACGCGGTGCGGGTATTGTCTGGTTGCTCTTCCATTATGCGATTGTACCGAACCAGCCGCCGTACGGCGGCAGCGTGACGGTCGTGCCGTTCACGTCGCCGGACAGGCCGTGGCCGTCGAGCTTCCTGGCGCCGGCCGCTTCCGGCCAGTCGAAGGTCAAGGGGGCGTTGGTCACGTTGAACACGGCCAGCACGGACGGGAAGCCTGCCTCGTCGCGGCGGAGCGCCAGCGCCTGTTCCGGCACGTCGAAGAACACGATCTCGCCGCGCGTCAGCTGCGGCAGGCCGCGGCGCCATTTAATGATGTTGCGCGCGAAGTTCAGCGGCGATTGCGGATCCTTGGCCTGGCCTGCCTCGGCCAGGCACACGTGCTCCGGCGGCACGGGCAGCCACGGTTTGCCGGTGGTGAAGCCGGCGTTCGGTGCGTCGCTCGTCCACGGCATCGGCGTGCGGCAGCCGTCGCGGCCCTTGAACTCGGGCCAGAACGTGATGCCGTACGGGTCCTGCAGCAGTTCGTACGGGACGTCCGCTTCCGGCAGCGCCAGCTCGTCGCCCTGGTACAGGCACGGCGTGCCTTTCAGCGACAGCTGCAGCGCCAGCACGAGTTTCGACAACGCAGGCGTCCACTCGCCTGCCGACCAGCGCGTGGCGACGCGGATCGAGTCGTGGTTACCGACCGACCACGATGCCCAGCCATCCTTCACGCGCGCATTGAATTCCTCGACCTGGCGGCGGATGTGGCGGCTGGAGAACTGCGGCGTCAGCAGGTTGAAGCTGTAGGCCATGTGCAGCTTGTCGCCGCCCGACGTGTAGTCGGCCATCACGGCCAGCGAATCGTCCGCGCCCACTTCGCCGATCGCGACGGCGCCGTATTCGTCCAGCAGCTTGCGCAGCCTTTGCAGGAACGCGATGTTCTCGGGCTGCGTCTTGTCGTGGATGTGCGCCTGCATGCCGTACGGGTTCACGTCGGTCACGGTCGACGTGTCGCGTACGAGCGCCGGCGGATTGCTCTTGAGCGTACGGTCGTGGAAGTGGAAGTTGCAGGCGTCCATGCGCACGCCGTCGACGCCGCGCTCGAGCCAGAAACGCAGCGAATCCAGGTGCGCCTGCTGCACGGCCGGATTATGGAAATTCACCTGCGGCTGGTTCACGAGGAAGTTATGCATGTAGTACTGCTTGCGGCGGCTGTCCCACTGCCACGCCGGGCCGCCGAACACGGACAACCAGTTGTTGGGCGGGTTGCCGTCCGGGAGAGGATCGGACCACACGTACCAGTCTGCCTTCGGATTGTCGCGGCTCGAACGGCTCTCGACGAACCACGGGTGGTTCTCGGCCGTGTGCGCCATCACCTGGTCGATCATGATCTTGAGGCCCAGGCTGTGTGCCTTCGCGACGAGCGCGTCGAAATCCGCGAGGGTGCCGAACAGCGGGTCGACGTCGCAGTAGTCCGCGATGTCGTAGCCGAAGTCCTTCATCGGCGACTTGAAGAACGGCGACAGCCAGACGATGTCCACGCCCAGGCTGGCGATGTAATCCAGCTTGGCGGTGATGCCCGGCAGGTCGCCCACGCCATCGCCGTTCGTGTCGAGATAGCTGCGCGGGTAGACCTGGTAGATGATGGCTTCGCGCCACCACGGATTCTTGTCGTGCGAGGAAGTGGTCATGCGGTGTCTCTCCAGTGATTTTTACGCAATATACAGGATGAAATCCGCAATGACAATCCGCTCAAAAATCTCGTAAAACAGTAAATATCCATTTAAATCATTGACTTACGTATTTTCATACGGAACGAACCTCATCCGATCGGTAGTCAAACTACATCAAAGAGTGTTAACCTGTCGCGTCGACAAAACACCAGCCACCATGACCCGAACGACTCTCCGCGCCGCCGGCGCCCTGCTCTCCAGCCTGGCCGCCACCGGCGTCCACGCCGCCATCGGACCCGACGCCTGCGACAGCAAGACCTTCCAGACCGTCCTGCACCCGGCCGCCGCGCATTACGACGCGCGCGCCGTCTGGCTCGACGGCCGGACGATTCAGTGGCCGGGCAATGCGCCCGCCGGCACCGTAACGCTGTATCACTCGGCACGCGGCGCGGTCGCGGCGCCGAAGGGCGGAAAGGTGACGGGGGCGGACGGCGCGCTCCGTCTCGACCCGTTCTCCGGTCCCGTGCCGCAAGGTTTTAGCTACCTGTCCCCTGGCCCCGTGCTGCGCGTGGGCGACGCGGACGCTCCCCGCATGGCCGACCTGCACCGCGGCCAGCTGGTGCTCGTACGCGAGGATGCCGAGGGCCGCGTGCTGGACGCCACGCGCATCCAGGCAGCCGGTGCGCTGGACGACCTGTACGCGGCGGCGGCCGACCTGCCGCCACTGGGCGTGGACGTCGGCGGCGGCCGCACGCGCTTCGCGGTGTGGGCACCGACCGCGCAGCAGGCGGCCGTCTGCGTCTACGACGGCGGCACGGGCGGCGTGCGTGCTGTCTACCAGCTGGAGTTCGATCGCCGCACGGGCGCGTGGCGCGCCGCGCTGCCGGGCGATTTGACCGGCAAGTACTACAAGTACGCGGTCGACGTGCCGGTCGATGCGGGCATCGTGCGCAACCTCGTCACCGATCCGTATTCGATCGGCCTGACGACGGATTCGAAGCGCAGCTATATCGCGCGGCTCGATTCCCCGCGCCTGAAACCGGCCGGCTGGGACACGACACCCGTGCCGCAGACGGTGAAACACCAGACCGACATGGTGGTCTACGAACTGCACGTGCGCGACTTTTCGCGCGACGACGCCAGCGTGCCGGCAGCCCACCGCGGCAAATACCTCGCGTTCACCGACACCGGTTCCAACGGCATGAAGCACCTCGCGGCGCTGGCGCACAGCGGCCTCACGGACATCCACCTGCTGCCCGTGTACGACATCGGCAGCGTGCCCGAGACGGCATGCGCGGTGCCGCAGCCGGCCGGCACGCCCGACGGCGACACGCAGCAGGCACTGGTCAAACGCACGGCGGAGACAGACTGCTTCAACTGGGGCTACGACCCGTTCCACTACAACGCGCCGGAAGGCAGCTACGCGACCGATCCGGCCGACGGCGCGCGCCGCATCGTCGAATTCCGCCAGATGGTGCAAAGCCTGCACAGGACGGGCCTGCGCGTCGGCATGGACGTCGTCTACAACCACACGTTCATCGCGGGGCAGAACGAAAAATCCGTCCTCGACCGCATCGTGCCCGACTACTACCACCGCCTGAACGCGAGCGGCGCGATCGAACGGTCGACGTGCTGCGACAACACGGCGACGGAACACCGCATGATGGGCAAGCTGATGATCGATTCCGTCGCGCTGTGGGCGAAGGAGTACAAGATCGATTCGTTCCGCTTCGACCTGATGGGCCACCAGCCGCGCGCCGTGATGGAAGACCTGCAGCGAAAAGTGAATGCGATCGCCGGCCGCAACGTCCAGCTGATCGGCGAAGGCTGGAACTTCGGCGAGGTGGCGGACGGCGCCCGCTTCGTGCAGGCGTCGCAGCTGTCGCTGAACGGCAGCGGCATCGGCACGTTCAACGACCGCCTGCGCGACGCCGTGCGCGGCGGCTCCGCGGGCGACTCGGGCGAGGCGATGTTCCGCCGCCAGGGCTGGATCAATGGCCTCGTCTACGATCCGAACGCGCAGGCGGGCACGCATCAAGCCGGCGACCTGTTGAAAGCCGCGGACCTCGTGCGCGCGGGACTCGCAGGGTCGATCCGTTCGTACCTGCTGCACACGTTCGACGACAGGACGGTGCCGCTGGAAGCCATCGACTACAACGGCCAGCCGGCCGGCTACGCGAGCGAGCCGGGCGAGGTCGTGAACTATGTCGAGAACCACGACAACCAGACGCTATTCGACATCGACGTGTTCAAGCTTCCGCTGTCCACCATGGCGCAGGACCGGGCGCGCGTGCAGGTGCTGGGCATGGCCGTGGACGCCTTCGCGCAGGGCGTCGCGTACTACCACGCGGGCATCGACGTGCTGCGTTCGAAATCGCTGGACCGCAACAGCTTCAATTCGGGCGACTGGTTCAACCGCATCGACTGGACGTACCGCGACAACCACTTCGGCACAGGGCTGCCGCCGGCGGACGACAACGGCAAGGATTGGCCGCTGCTGAAGCCCCTGCTTGCCGACGCCGCCATCAAGCCGGCGCCCGCCGACATCGCGTTCGCGCGCGACGCGTTCCGCGACCTGCTCGCCATCCGCGCCAGCTCCACGCTGTTCCGCCTGCCGACTGCGGCCGACATCAAACAGCGCCTTCGCTTCTTCAACACGGGCAGCGGGCAAGTGCCGACGGTGGTCGCCGCGCACCTGGACGGCCGCGGCCTAGCTGGCGCCGGGTTCGCCGGCATCACCTACTTCATCAACGTGGACAAGGTCGGCCACACGGTGACGGACCCGGATGCCGCCGGCAAGCGGCTGCACCTGCATCCCGTGTTCCTGTCCGAACACGCGGCGGACAAGCGCGCCACGCAGGCCACGTTCGACGGCGCGACGGGCGCGTTCTCGATCCCGCCGCGCACGGCCGTCGTGTTCGTCGAAGACTAAGTCCGCATCACATCGGTCGGAAGCGCCAGGCGAAGGTCTGGCTGGCGCGGAAGACTTCGTCGCGGCCGCGCAGCTGCACGGTGATGCGCCCCATCAGGTCGCGGCGCGCATGGGCGATCGCGTCGGCGCGCACCGCTACGCCGCGGTGGATCTGCCAGAACTCGTCCGGATCGAGCGCGTCGAGGAGTTCCTTGAGCGATTTGCGCACGTGCGTCTCGCCGTCGGTGGCGACGACGCGCGTGTACTTGTCTTCCGACTGGAAGAACAGGATGCTCGAGACGGGAATGACCTTGATCGTGTCGCCGACGCTGGCGCTGATCCAGCGCATGCGCGGGGCGGCCTGCGGCTGCAGGCGGCGCTCCAGGTCGGCCAGGCGCCGGCCGAGGTCCTGGTCCTGCACGCCCGCGCGGGCCCGCACGCGCTCGACGCACTGGCGCAGCCGCGCGGACGTGACGGGCTTGAGCAGATAGTCGAGCGCGCCCGCCTCGAACGCCTCGAACGCATGCGCGCTGTAGGCCGTGGTGAACACGACGTTCGTGACGCCGTCCGCGGCGGCGGCCACCTCCAGGCCGCCCAGGCCCGGCATGCGGATGTCGAGGAAGGCGACGTCGGGCCGGTGCTGCACTATGGCCGCGAGCGCGCCGGCGCCGTCCGGACACTCCGCCACGATGCGCAGGTCGGGCCAGGCGTCGGCCAGCAGCCGGCGCAATTCGCTGCGGGGCAGATCTTCGTCGTCGGCGATGATTGCGGTGGGCATCGTGCGTTCAGGCAGCGCCTGGCAAGGTCAAGGGCAGGCGCAGGATAGCCGCAACGCCGCCCTCCGGCAAGGCCTTGAGCGTCAACCCGGCCTGGTTTCCGTACAGGCCCGCAAGGCGCTCCTGGATGTTCGCGAGGCCCACGCCGGTGCCGGACGTGGCGCTGCCGAAGCCGACGCCATCGTCGCGCACCTCCAGTTCCAGCAGCGGAATGCCGGCATCCATCACGCGGCGGGCGGAGACCGTAATGCGCGCCGGCCCGGCCTTCGGCTCGACGCCATGCTTGACGGCGTTCTCGACGAGCGAAATCAGCATCAGCGGCGGCACCTGCGCCGTCTCGAGCCCCGGCTCGGCGTCCACCGCGAACGCGAGCCGCGGCATGCGCTCGTGCATCAGCGCCAGGTAGGCGCGGGCCGCGTCGAGCTGGCGGGCCAGCGGCACGCTGCCGCTCGCGGCCTCGTGGCGCATCTGCGGGATGGTCGCGCGCAGGTAGTCGGCCAGGTGGTCGACGATGGCGGCGGCGCGCGCCTGGTCGGACACGATGGCCGAGCGCACGCTGGCCAGCGTGTTGAACAGGAAGTGCGGCTCGACCTGGGCCGCGAGCACCGACAGCCGCAGCTCCGCCTCGGCGCGGGCGGCGTCGGCGCGGCGCAGCGCCTGGTCGCGCAGCACGTCGTCGAGTTTGCCGCGCTGGCGCACGAACGCGACCAGGTCGGTGATGCCGCCCAGCCAGGACACGAGCAGGACGACCGCCAGCAGCATCACGAACGCGCCTGCCGTGCCCGCGGTGCTGCGGGCGCCGGGCCGTGGTGCGGTTGCCGGCGCCATCGTGGCGGGTGCGTGCTGCGCCTGGACGCGGAGGAATTCGGCCAGGACCTTGTCGTACCGCGCCAGGGCCGCCGCGTACGCCGGGCTTGCCGGCGCGGCGCGTGCGGGTTGCGGGCGCGTGCCTTGTTCGACCTGGTAGCGCAGCAGCTTTTCGAAAGCGGCGCGCCCGGCCTGCGTGGCCTGTTCCTGGGCCGGCGTCAACGACGTGTTCTCGCTCTTCAGTTTCAAGTAAGCCGCCACCGCAGCCGATTCCTGCGGCGTCAGTGGCGCATCGCCAACGGGCGCAACGCGGCCCAGTGCCGCCGACGCGCTTTGCAAGTCATCGAACGCCTTCTGCTCTTCCGGGCTCATCTTGCGCCAAGTCGTGCCCGGCTCGACGCTGAACCTCGGCCCGGCCTGCCAGTTCACGGAGAACTGCACGCGCGGCAGCAGATGGACGACGCGTTCGCCGGTGGCGGGATCGACGCGCGCTGTCTCGTACCAGTCCTTCAGCGCAAAGGCCGTGGCCACGCTGGCCGCCATCCCCAGCAGCAGCACGCACAGGATGCCCGCGAGCTCGCGCCGGACGGGCCAGCCGCGCGCACGCACCCACACGGCCAGCCCCGGGCCGAGCAGCACGAGCACCACGCTGGGGACGCCGAACACGCTGCCGATCTGTAAGACATCGCCCCAGTCGACGCTCTGCGGCTGCAACGGAATCGCCGCCAGCGCCGCGTTCAGCAGCGCCGCCGCGAGCAATCCGGTCAGGAACGCGATGCTGCGGTAGCGGAACCATGCAAGCCCGAAGATGGGAAACTGGCGCGCGCGGCCGAACCAGCTGGCGTGCACGACGACGTCGGACGGCAGCGGCATGGCGGAAGAGACGGACGCGGGACTGGGCAGGGACATGGGAATACTCACTGATCGATACGGAAGGCGCCAGTGTAGGGCGCGGCATGCAGCAATGGTAACCGTGCGACGAAACAGGCCTGGGCGCGACGAAGCGGGCTGCGGCGGCGCGAATGGCGTCGACTGGAACGTGCCGGACGCGGATTCCGCTCACTCGCCTTGACGGTTGCCCTTGCGGTAGTCGGTCGGACTGCTGCCCGTCCACTGCCTGAAGGCGCGGCAAAAACCGGTGGCGTCCGCGAAGCCCAGGTCGAACGCCAGCGCCGCCACGCCGGTGTTCGAATTGGCGAGCCGGTGGACGGCGATGTCGCGCCGCAGGCCATCCTTCACCAGCTGGAAGCGCGTGCCCTCCTCCGCGAATCTCCGGTTAAGCGTGCGCACGGAGACGTGCAGCGCCTGCGCGAGATCCTGGATCGTGACGGGCTGCGCGATATGCTGCTCAAGATACGCACGCGTCCTGGCCATCAGCGTGCCGCGCTGGCCGGCGCTGAACGTCCAGTCTTCCGGTGCGCGTTTCAGGAACGCCCACAGCTCGTGCTTCTCGCGCTTGAACTGTCCGGCGCAATCCGCGTATGAAAAATAAATGCTCGTCAGGTCCGCCTCGAAGCGCACCTCGCCGGGGAACAGGAACGCATAGTCTTCCGCGTGCCGGGGACGAACGAAGGGAAACTCGATGCGGCGCAGGCTGATCTCGCGGCCGAGCAGCCACGAGGCGATGCCGTGGACCAGCTTCATCATGAGCTCGTGGCCCAGCGGCGTGACGGGCGTGCCGGGCGCCCGCTCCACCAGCGCCAGCCGCACCAGGTCGTTCTTCGTCGAGATCTGCAGTCGGTAATCGTCCAGCAGCAGGTTCCAGAAGCGCACGAGACGGTTCAGCGCGACCAGCACCGTTGGCGCGTCCAGGAGGCTGAGCATCAGGTATTTCAGCGTGCCGCCCCGGATCGGCCGGGACCAGAGTCCCAGCATCTCGTCGTCGAGCGTCGCCGCGATCGTGCGGTACAGCGCGACGTATTGCTGGCGTGTGAGGCGCGCGTCGGGCTGGTCGAGCAGCGATTGCGGAATGGCGGCGCCGGCGAGCGCTTGCCCCGCCACGTCGTCGCCGTGCCGGGTGCGGATGGCGTGCAGCATCCCGTGCAGGAAGTGGGCGGAGACTGTGATCATGCCGTGATTATGGCGCATTTTGCATATCGAATGGCGCGATGCACCAACTTTTCGCGCGCGAGCGCCGTATACTGGCATACGAATTCTGCGCCAGATGGCGCATTTTGCAAACCGTTGGGGAGCATGGAATGAGTGCGAAGCGTATCGTCGTGACCGGCATGGGCCTGGTGTCGCCGTTGGGATGTGGAGTCGAGGCTGCATGGGCACGTCTGTTGAATGGCGAGTCCGGCCTGGTCGGCCTGCCCGATGAGATCACGGAAGGCATTGCGGCCAAGGTCGCAGGCAGCGTGCCGGCGTTGACGGCGGACCGTCCGTGGGGCTTCGATCCCGACCGCGTCGTGGAACCCAAGGACCAGAAGAAGATGGACCGGTTCAGCATGTTCGCCCTGGCTGCCGCGCAGGAAGCGTTGCAGCAGGCCGGCTGGCAGCCGGAGACCGACGACGAACGCGAACGCACGGCCACCATCGTGGCGTCCGGCATCGGCGGCTTCGGCGCCATCGTGGAAGCCGTGCGGACCACGGACGGCCGCGGCCCGCGCCGCCTGTCGCCGTTCACCGTGCCGAGCTTCCTGGCCAATATGGCGGCCGGACAGATCTCCATCCGCCACGGCTTGCGCGGCCCGCTGGGCGCGCCCGTGACGGCATGCGCCGCGAGCGCCCAGGCCATCGGCGATGCCGCGCGCATGATCCGCGCCGGCGAGGCCGACGTCGCGGTGTGCGGCGGTGCCGAGGCCTGCATCGACCGGGTCAGCTTCGGCGCGTTCGCCGCCGCGCGGACGATGTCGACCAGCTTCACCGACGCTCCCACGCAGGCATCCCGCCCGTTCGATGCGGCGCGCGACGGGTTCGTGATGGGCGAAGGCGCGGGCATCCTCGTCATCGAAGAGCTGGAGCACGCGCTGCGCCGCGGCGCCGTGCCGATCGCAGAACTGGTCGGCTATGGCACGAGCGCGGATGCGTACCACATGACGTCGCCGCCCGAAGACGGCGACGGCGGACGGCGCGCGATGGCGCAGGCGATCCGGCAGGCCGGTGTCGCGCCGGAACTGATCGGGCACCTGAACGCCCACGCGACGTCCACGCCGGTGGGCGATGCGAGCGAACTGGCCGCCATCAAGACGATCTTTGGCGCGGGCCGCGGTCCCGCCGTCTCGGCCACCAAGTCCGCAACGGGCCACCTGCTCGGCGCGGCCGGCGGCGTGGAAGCCATCTTCACGGTGCTCGCGCTGCGCGACCAGGTGGCGCCGCCCACGCTGAACCTGGCGCAGCCCGATGCGGCGGCGGAAGGCGTCGACATCGTCGGCGGCGCGGCGCGCAGGATCGCGACGGACTATGCGATCTCGAACGGGTTCGGGTTCGGCGGTGTGAATGCGAGCCTGCTGTTCCGGCGTGCCTGAGCGCTACGCCCGCTTGCGCGCCCGGTCCGTCAACACGAGCGCAATCCCGCCCAGGATTGCCACGACGGCCACCAGCAGCCGTGTCGTAAACGCTTCATCGAGCCACAGCGTGCCGCCGACCGCCGCGATCACGGGCACGGACAGTTGCACGCTCGCGGCCTGCAGCGCCGACAGTCCGCGCAGCGCCGCATACCAGATCACATAGCCCAGTCCCGACGTCAGCGCGCCGGATGCGATCGCAAGCAGCACCCCGGCCGCATCCGCATGCGCACGCGCGACGAACGCGAGGCCCAGCGCCAACGCCAGCGGCGTCGCACGCAGGAAGTTCGATGCCGTGGCCGCAAGCGGGTCGGGCACGCCGCGCCCGCGCAATGAATACGCGCCCCACGCGGCGCCCGCGACGGCCATCAGCGCGGCACCGGCCAGGGGCGGCGCGGCCACGCCCGGCAGCACGAGGACGATGAAGCCGGCCAGCGCCAGCGCGAGGCCCGCCCAGCCGCGCGGCGCGAACCGTTCGCCGCGCGCGAGGCCCACGGCGAACATCGTCAATTGCACGGCGCCGAACAGGATCAGCGCGCCCGTCCCCGCCGGCAAGGTGAGGTAGGCAAACGAGAACGCGGCCACGTAGGCGAACAGCATGGCGGCGGCGCGCCAGTCCGGCGTCGCGGCGGGACGCGACCGCAGACGCATGGCGAGCGCCAGCACGAGCGCGCCGGACGTCACGCGGATCGCGCCGAAAGAAGCGGGATCGATGTGCGCATCGCGCAGGGCGACGCGGCACAGCAGCGAGTTGGCCGCGAATGCCGCCATCGCGAGCGCGGTGAGCGCAATCGTGGCGGACGTTGCACGCGCCACGACGGCCCCGGTCAGATGTCGAGGTGGGAGATGAGCAGGCGGCGGCGTTCGCTGTCGCCCTCCGCCGCTTCACCGGCCGGGCCGAGCGAGATGCCGACGGCCATGATGTCGATGAGGAGCAGCTGCAGGATGCGCGAAATCATCGACAGGAACGTCGTGCTGTCCTCGCTGTGATCGACGGCGAGGCACACGCTCGCCTTGCGCGCCAGCTGGGACTTGCTGCTCGTGATGGCGATGACGTCGGCACCGGCGGCGCGCGCCACGTCGACGGCGTCGAGCAGTTCCGGCAGCTGGCCCGTCGTCGAGATGGCGACGACGACGTCGCCCGGCCCGAGCAGCTCGGCCGCCAGCGCGAACAAATGCGAGTCGCCGTACGACGACGTCGGGATGCGGAAGCGGAAGAATTTATGCTGGCCGTCCAGCGCCACGACGCGCGAATTGCCCATCGCGTAGAACTCCACGCGCTTGGCGCGGCGCAAAATGTCGATGGCGCGGTCGATCGAATTCACGTCCAGCTGGTCGCGGAATTTCAGGATCGCGGACACCGTGTTGTCGATGACTTTCGCCGACAAATCATGGGTGCTGTCCGTCATGCGCACCTGGCTGTGGCGCACGGGGATCGTGCCCGTCAGGCTGCCCGCGAATTTCAGTTTGAAATCGGCGAGGCCCGAGAAGCCCAGCGAGCGGCAGAAGCGGATCACGGTCGGCTGGCTGACGTCGGCCAGCTTCGCGATCTCGGCGATCGGCTCGGACAGGACCTTGCGCGGATGCTCGATCACGAGTTGCGCCACGCGCTGCTCGGCCGGCGACAGTTCCGCCTGCAGATGCTGCACGCGTTCCATCAGCGTGTTGGCGCCGCTGCGGTTGCGCAGGTGCTCCGACAGGATGCTCGACACGCCGTACAGCGCGGGCGTCGGCATCATGATCACGTACGTCGGGATCTGCGCCAGGTAGCTGGAGAAGCGGCCCTTGGCTTCGAAGCGCGTGCGGAACGGCGACGTCTTGAACCACTCGGCCATGCGCGGCACGATGCCGCCGCCGATGAAGATGCCGCCGAACGCGCCCAGCGTGACGGCCAGGTTCGCGGCCGCGCCGCCCAGCATGCCGGCAAAGCACTCCAGCACTTCGAGGCACAGCGGATCCTTCTGGTCCAGCGCGGCGGCCATGATCGCGGCGGCGTCTCGCGGGGGCGCCTCGACACCGTTACGCAGCGCCAGCGCGCGATAGATGATTTCCATGCCGGGGCCGGAGATCAGGCGCTCGTTCGACACGTGCTGCCACTCGCGCCAGGCGTATTGCAGGATCGCGAATTCGCGCTCGTCGGCCGGGGCGAAGTTGACGTGGCCGCCCTCGCTGCCGAGGGTGACGAAGCCGTCCACGGTCGGGATCACGCCGGAGACGCCGAGACCCGTGCCCGGACCGAGCACGCCGGCCACCGCATTCGCGATCGGCTTGCCGCCGCCGATCTGCAGCAGGTCTTCCGGCTTGAAGCCCGGCAGCGCCATCGCCAGCGCCGTGAAGTCGTTCACGATCAAGAGCGTCGTCAGGCCGAGCGTGCGCCGCACCTCTTCCGTCGAGAACTGCCAGTCGCGGTTCGTCATGCGGATGAAATCGCCGCTGATCGGGTTCGCGAGCGCGAACGCCGCGTGGATGATGCGGGTGCCGCCGTTCTGGGCCTGCGTCTGGGCCAGGTAGGCGTTCAGCAGCGGGACGATGCCCGGGTAGTCGTCGCACAGCAGCACGGCCACGTTGCGCAGCACGCCCGGCGCGATCTCCAGGGCAAAGCGCGCATGGGTCGCGCCGATGTCGGCCAGCAGGCGCGGACCGTCGGAATACGCGGCGCGGGTGTGCTTCTGTTCAGTGTCGGGCTCAAGCGTCATGGTGTTGCTCTTCTCGCGAAGGTCTCCTCTATTGCGCGTAGGATACCATTGATTGAAATGCACCAAAAAGGCGATTGTGCCCTGATTCGGACGGTTACAACGAAAAAGCGGCCCCGCAGGGCCGCCCTTACCAAACCGACAACACCAAACCTTACTCGCCGCGCGCTTCCGCGTCGATCCTGGACAGCGCGCCGGTGTCGCGCATGAACCAGCAGACGACCAGCGTGCAGGCGATGACGGCCGTCGTGTACCAGTAGAAGCCGCTTTCCAGGCTGATGGATTTGAACCACAGCGCCAGGTACTCGGCCGTGCCGCCGAACACGGAGACGGCGAACGCATACGGCACGCCGACGCCGGTGGCGCGGATCGAGGCCGGGAACAGCTCCGCTTTGACCAGCGCGTTGATCGACGTGTAGCCGGACACGATCATCCAGGCGCAGGCGATCAGGCCGAACGCTTCCCACGGACCGCTGGCGTGGCGGATGCCGGAGAGCAGCGGCACGGTGAACAGGGTGCCGAGCAGCGCGAAGCCGATGAGCAGCGGCTTGCGGCCGATGCGGTCCGACAGCGCGCCGTACAGCGGCTGCAGGCACATCGCGAACAGCAGCGACGCGGCCGAGACGGCGGTCGTCTGCGAGTCGGTCAGGCCGACGGACAGGCGCAGGAATTTCTGCATATACGTCGTGTAGACGTAGAAGGCCAGCGTGCCGCCCATCGTCAGGCCGACCACCAGCAGCACTTCGCGCGGGTGCTGCATCAGCTGCTTCAGGCCGCCCATCGGCTTCGCCTTTTTACGCGCGGCCTCGAACGACGCCGTCTCCGGCAGGTTGTGGCGCATGCGCAGGGCCAGCAGCGCGAGGCAGGCGCCGGTGAAGAACGGGATGCGCCAGCCCCAGGCACGCAGCTGCTCGGCGTCGAGCAGGAAATGCTGCAGCACGAGCAGCAGGACGAGCGCCAGCAGCTGGCCGCCGATCAAGGTCACGTACTGGAAGCTGCTGTAGAAGCCGCGGTGCTTGGAATCCGCCATCTCCGACAAATACGTGGCGCTGGCGCCGTATTCGCCGCCGAGGCTCAGGCCCTGCAGCAGGCGCGCCAGCAGCAGGATGCACGGCGACAGGATGCCGGCCGCGGCGTAGGTCGGCGCGCAGGCGATCAGCAGGGAGCCGAAGCACATCAGCAGCACG
The DNA here is from genome assembly GCF_024756235.1 of Massilia kyonggiensis. Taxonomy (GTDB): domain Bacteria; phylum Pseudomonadota; class Gammaproteobacteria; order Burkholderiales; family Burkholderiaceae_D; genus Telluria; species Telluria kyonggiensis. Next base: position 507,576 of record NZ_JANUGY010000001.1, read on the forward strand.
GACGTCATCAGCGCCGTCTTGCGGCCGAGGCGGTCGCCGATGTGGCCGAACAGGATGCCGCCGATCGGGCGCACGAAGAAGCCGAGCGCGAAGATGCCCGCCGTGGACATCATCTGCGCGGTCGGGTCCTGCTTGGGGAAGAACGAGTTCGCGAAGTACAGCGCGAAGGCCGAATAACAGTAGAAATCGAACCACTCGACGAGGTTGCCGGCCGAGCCGATGAAGATGGCCTTCAGGCGCGAGGCGGAAATGCGTTCGCCGGCGCCGGCCGCCGCCTGGGCGCCGGCCTTGGATGTGATGGTGTTCATGGGTGTCTCCTCTTTTGGTATGCCCACTATCCCAGCCGGACGCGCCAACCACATCCGCAACTTCCGGCGCGCCCTCCTCCGTAAAACTACGGAGACGGTTTTCTTCGGACCGCGCAACTGCTATCGTTGGCGCCATGGCCAAACTGCTCAACCTCCTCATCGGCGCCGGCGCGCTGGCCGTCATCGCGGCGTCGGGGAACTGGGCCGAGCGCCACGAACTGCAGACCAAGACGGAAGGCCTGCGCCAGGCCGCCGCCGCGCACGTGCTGGGCCTGCGCGGCCTCGTCGAGAAGCACGATTTCCTGCCGCACGCGGCGGCCCGCCACCCGGACGTGCAGGACCTGCTGCGCACCCCGCACGACGGAGCGCTGCGCTCGCGCGTAAACGATTATTTCGCCGACCTGCAGGCGACGACGGGCGCCGCCGCGCTGTTCCTCGTCGACCGCGCGGGCCTCACGCTCGCCGCCAGCAACTGGAACCTGCCGTCCAGCTTCGTCGGCCAGTCCTACCGCCAGCGGCCGTACTTCGAGGATGCCGTCCAGGGCCGGCGCGGCATCTTCTATGGCCTCGGCCTGACGACCGGCCAGTCCGGCCTGTTCATCGCGGAGCCCGTGCGCGCGGGCGGCACGATCCTCGGCGTCGTCGTGGTAAAAATCAGCCTGGAGCCGCTGCAGGCCGCGTGGATGCGGGGCGCCGATCCGGTGGTACTGCGCGACAGCCGCGGCATCGTGTTCCTGTCCGCCGTGCCGGACTGGCTGTTCCACGCGATCCGACCCGTGTCCGCCGCCGACATGCACTGGATCGTCGAGCACCGCCAGTACGGCAACCGCGAACGCTTCTACGTGCTGCCCTGGCAGACGGAAACGCGCGGGGCCGCGCCCGGCTTCGTCCTGCACACGAACGTGGGGGGACGCCGCCTGGACCTGCTCGCGCTGGACACGCCACTGCCGGAACTGGGCTGGACCCTGACCGTCACGACCGACATGAAGGAAGTCGCGCAGGCGCGCCAGCTCGCACTGATGCTGGCCGCGCTGGCCGTCGCGCTGCTGCTGCTCGGCGTGCTGTACTGGCGGCTGCGCGAAAAGCGTTTCCGCGAACAGCGCTCGGCCCGCATCGAGCTGGAACGCCGGGTCGAAGAGCGCACGCGCGACCTCGAAGAAGCGCACGCGTTCCGCAAGGCGATGGAGGATTCGCTCCTCGTGGGCATGCGCGCGCGCGACCCGGAGGGCACCATCATCTACGTCAACCCGGCCCTGTGCGCGATGGTGGGCTACAGCGCCGATGAACTGCTGGGGTGCCGCCCGCCGTATCCGTACTGGCATCCGGACGACCAGGAAAAGCATGCGCGGCAGAGCGACGACGCGCTGCAGGGCCGCGCCGCGCCGCACGGCTTCGAATCGCGCATCCGCCACAAGGATGGCCACGACGTGATCACGATGGTGTACACGGCGCCGCTCGTCGACGCGCAGGGCGTGCACCGGGGCTGGATGAGTTCCGTCGTCGACATCACGGCGCAGAAGCAGGCCGAAGCCCGCCAGCGCGACCAGGAAGTGCGCCTGCAGCGCAGCGCGCGCCTCGCGAGCGTGGGCGAGATGGCGTCCACGCTCGCGCACGAACTCAATCAGCCGCTGATGGCGTTGTCGAATTTCGCCGTCGCGGCGCGCGCGCTCGCCTCGCAATCGGCGCCGCCCGAGATGCTGGCCGGTGCGCTCGACGACATCGTCGAACAGTCGAAGCGGGCCAGCGAGATCGTCAAGCGGGTGCGCGCGTTCATCAACCCGAAGCGTGGCCATTACGAAAACCTCGCGGTCGACGGCGTGATCGCGCACGCGGCGGCGCTGCTGGAGCCCGAACTGAAGCAGGCCGGGATCGCGCTGCAGCTGTCGTTGGACGATGGCGATGCTCTCGTACGCGGTGACCGCGTCCTGCTCGAACAGGTGCTCGTGAACCTGATCCACAACGCGATGCACGCGATGCAGGAGCGGCCGCGCGGACGCATCGATCTGACCAGCCGGCGCGCCGACGCGGGCGTGCGGGTCACCGTCATCGACCAGGGTCCCGGCATCCCACCCGAACAGCTCGACCAGATCTTTGCGCCCTTCTTCACCACCCGCCCCGACGGCCTGGGCCTGGGGCTGAACATCTGCCGCACCATCGTCGAGGCCCACGGCGGTTGCATGACGGTCGAGAACCCGGCCGGCGGCGGCGCCGCCTTTTCCTTCACACTTCCGATCGCGCCATGAAAGACATCCCGCTCACCCTGTACGTCGTCGACGACGACGAAGCCCTGCGCCGCTCCCTGCTGCTCCTGCTGTTCTCGCAGGGCCTGGCCGTGCAGGCGTTCGAATCGGGAGAAGCGTTCCTGGACGCCGTCGACATGCGCCAGCCAGGCTGCCTGATCCTCGACCTGCGCCTCGGCGGCATGAGCGGACTGGCCGTGTTCGACCGCCTGCGCGCGGCGCACAGTCCGCTCGTGACGCTGTTCCTGTCCGGCCACGGCGACATCCCGACCGCGCTCGAAGCCGTGCGCCAGGGCGCGTGGGACTGGGTGGAAAAGCCGGACACGCAGCACCTGCTCGACAAGCTGCCGGCCGCCATCGCCGAGGCGCGATCCCGCGCGCACGCGCTGCGGCTGTGGGCGGAGCTGACGCCGCGCGAACGGGAAGTCGCGCGGCTCGTGGGGCTCGGCCAGCCGAACAAGGAGATCGCGCGGCTGCTCGTGCCGCCGTGCGGGCCGCGCTCGGTGGAGACGCATCGCGCGAACATCTTCAGCAAGCTGCAGTGCGCGAACGACAATGAGCTCGGGCGGTGGCTGGCCGCCCACCCGTGGCTGGGCTAGTTCTTGCTCAGGCCCTTGAGCAACGCCTCGTGAAATCGCGCCGGGTCCTGCATCTGCGGCGCATGTCCCATGTCGTCGAACTCGACGAGCGTCGCACGCGGGATCGCCTTCGCCGCGAACTTGCCCAGCGTCGCGTAGTTGCCCAGCTTCGGCCGCAGCTCGGCCGGCGCCGCGTCCTTGCCGATGGCCGTGTTGTCCTTCGTCCCGATCAGCAGCAGCACGGGCATCTTCAGTAACGGGAATTCGTAGACGACGGGCTGCGTGTAGATCATGTCGTACAACAGCGCCGAGTTCCACGCGACGACTTTTTTACCGGGCCCGCGGTACAGCCCCGCCAGCATCTGCACCCACGGCTCGTACTCGGGCTTCCACTGATTCACGTAGTAGGTCGATTTCTCGTAGGCGCGGATCTTGTCGGCGCTCGTTTGCAGTTCGCGCTCGTACCACTTGTCGACGCCCAGCGACGGCACGCCCAGCGCCTTCCAGTCTTCCAGCCCGATCGGGTTCGCGAGCACAAGCTGCTCCGTCTCTTCCGGATACAGCAGGCCGTAGCGCACGGCGAGCATGCCGCCCGTCGAGTGGCCCATCACGGTTGCCTGCTTGACGCCGATGGACGCCAGCAGCGCATGCGTGTTGGCGGCCAGTTGCTGGAAGCTGTATTGATAGTGCTCCGGCTTGCTCGACTTGCAGAAGCCGATCTGGTCGGGCGCGACGACGCGGTAGCCTGCCTTCGAGAGCGCGTCGATGGACGTCTTCCACGTCGCGGCGCAGAAGTTCTTGCCGTGCAGGAGGACGACGGTGCGGCCGTTCGGCTGCGCCGGTTTGACGTCCATGTAGGCCATGTGCAGCGGCACGCCTTGCGACGTGAAGCGGTATTGCTGCACGGGGTACGGGTAATCGAAGCCTTCCAGCTCGGGGCCGTAGGCAGGTTCGGCGGCGTGTGCGGTGAACGCCGCCACGGCCAGGCAGGCCGCGTACAGACGTGATCGGGGCATCGTAATCTCCTATTGGATGCGATGCCCCGCAGTCTAGCGGAGAAGCGTTTTTCAGTCCTGCGCGATCAGCGCCACCGGTGCGCGCGTATCGAACTGCACCTTGCCGCCCGAGACGACGGCCGTCTTGCCCGTGTACGCGTCGCGCACCGTCTGGCCGTCGCCGAACACGCCGGCCACGGAAATGGGCACCGTGCGGTCCTGCGGCAGGTCGAGGGCGATGACGACGCGGTCGGAGACGCCGTTCTTCTCGTACGTGCGCTTGAACGTGTACGGGCCGGAGGCGATCATCTGGTGCACGCCCGCGCCCACGGCCGGATGCGCGTGGCGGAAGCGGCCCAGGCGCGCCCAGTAGTCGCGCACCTCGGCCGCGCCGTGCAGGCCGACCTGGGCATTGTCCTTCAGCTGGTCCCAGTTCATGAAGGAGCGCAGGTTCGCATCGCCGACGGCACCGTCGATCTTGAGCACGCGCGCCGTCTCGTCGCCGTAGTAGACCTGCGCCTGGCCGGGCGCCAGCAGCAGCTTGTTCGCTTCCTCGAACGGGTGCGCGCGCATGGCGTCGAACGGGTGGCCGTCGTCGTGCGAGTCGAGGTAGTTCAGCACCGTCACGCCTTTGAGCGGCCCGTTCAGCAGGGTCGAGTATTTGGAGAACAGCGTCTCGTAGCTCTGGCCCGCGTCGGTCGGCAGGCTGAAGTTGATCATGCTGTCGAAGCCGTTGTTGTAATAGTCGACCTTCGTGCCATCGTCGTAGGCGAACTGGCGGCCGTTCGAGATCGGGTAGCCATACGCTTCGGCCACCATGAAGAACGGCTGGTTGCCGATCTTGTCGACCGCCTGCTTGCCGGCCGGCGTCCGCTTCCAGTCCTCGTAGGCCTGGCTCGCCACCTTCTTGAGGTCCTTCCACACGCCCGGTTCCGTGTGCTTGACGGTGTCGCCGCGGAAGCCGTCGAAGCCGTACTTGCGCACCCAGTCGGCGTGCCATTTCATCAGGTAGTAGCGCGGTGCGCGCGGGTAGCCCGTGCGCTTGAAGAAGTCGTCCAGCTCCTTCGTTTCGCGCTCGTAGCGCCCCTCCTTCTTCCATTTCGCGACGAGGAACGGCGGCAGGTCGACGTTCGCATTGCTGTCGGTGCGGAAGTCCGGCAGGTTCTTCACGAGCGCGCAATCGACCGTGCCCTTGACGTCCTTGAAGCTGCAGGTCGGCGACGTGCGCACCCAGTCCGCCGGCCACACGGTGTCCTGCGCCGTGACGGGCCCGGTGTGGTTCATCACGACGTCGAGCAGCACGCGGATGCCGCGCGCATGCGCCGCCTCGACGAGGTCGCGCACGTCCTTCGCGGTGCCGACGTTGGCGTCGACGGCCGTGAAGTCGCGCGCCCAATAACCGTGGAAGCCGTAGCTGACGCCCGTGCCCTCGTCGGTGGACGCGTGGATCTGCTCGACCGGCGGCGAGATCCAGAGCGCGTCCACGCCCAGGTCCGTGAAATACCCTTCCTTGATCTTGGCCGTGACACCGGCCAGGTCGCCGCCCATGAAGCCGCGCGCGACGGCCGCATCGTTCTTGCGGCCGTAGGCGTGGTCGTTCGACGGATCGCCGTTGTTGAAGCGATCGATCACGAGGAAGTAGACGGTCGCGTTATCCCAGGTGAACGGCTTGCCCTTGACCGGCGACAGGTCGGGCGCGGCCGAGGCGGCGCCGAAGGCGAGCATCAGGGAGGCGGCGAGAACGGGTAGTTTCATGCGGGGTCCTGTGTGGTGGGTGGAAATCAGGTAACGACGCTCGGCTGCTCGCGGCCCGTGCGCGCCTTCAGTCCCGACACCTGCTCCGCGATGGCGATGAGCGGCGCCAGCGCCTGCTGGGTGTCGAGGTTGTGGCGCGAAGCGTCGGCTTCGTAGCGTTCCAGGTACAGGCGCACGGTGGCGCCTTCCGTGCCGGTGCCGGACAGGCGCAGCACGATGCGCGAGCCGTCCGTCATGACGATGCGCACGCCCTGGCGCGTGGACACGGAGTTGTCGACCGGGTCGGTGTAGGTGAAATCGTCGGCCAGCTGGACGCGGAAATCCCCCAGCGTCTGCCCGGCCAGCGACGCCAGCTTGCCGCGCAAATCGTCCATCATCGCGTTGGCGGCGGCGGCGTCCACGGCCTCGTAGTCGTGGCGCGAATAATAGTTACGGCCGAAGCGGGCCCAGTGTTCCTGCACGATCTCGTTCACGGACTTGCCCGTCGCGGCGATCAGGTTCAGCCAGAACAGCACGGCCCACACACCATCCTTTTCGCGGATGTGCATCGAGCCCGTGCCGTAGCTCTCTTCGCCGCACAAGGTGGCGAGGCCCGCGTCGAGCAGGTTGCCGAAGTACTTCCAGCCGGTCGGGGTTTCGAAGCACGAGACGCCCAGCGCGGCGGCCACGCGGTCCGCGGCCTGCGACGTCGGCATGGAACGCGCGATGCCCTTGATGCCGTCGCGGTAGCCCGGTGCGACCGTCGCATTGGCGGCGATGATGGCGAGGCTGTCCGATGGCGAGACCGCGAGCATGCGGCCGACGATCATGTTGCGGTCGCCGTCGCCGTCCGACGCGGCGCCGAAATCCGGCGCGTCGGGGCCGTCCATCAGCGCGATCAGCTCGGCCGCGTTGACGGGGTTCGGGTCCGGGTGGTGGCCGCCGAAGTCTTCCAGCGGTTCCGCGTTGACGACGGTGCCCGCGGGTGCGCCCAGCATGCCTTCGATGATGGCCTTCGCGTACGGGCCGGACACGGCGTGCATGCCGTCGAAGCGCATCGTGAAGCCGCGCCGGAACAGGGCGCGGATGGCGTCGAAGTCGAACAGGCCGGCCATCAGCTCGGCGTAGTCCGCGACGGAATCGATCACTTCCACTTCCATGTCTTCGATGCGGATGCTGCCGACTTGATCCAGGTCGACCGGGCCCGCGTCGCTGATGCGGTACGTGCTCAGGGTCTTCGTGTGTTCGTAGATCGCGTCGGTGATTTTCTCCGGCGCCGGGCCGCCGTTGTCGATGTTGTACTTGATGCCGAAGTCGCCGTCAGGACCGCCGGGATTGTGGCTGGCCGAGAGCACGATGCCGCCCAGCGCGGCGCGCTTGCGGATCACGCAGCTCACGGCCGGCGTCGACAGGATGCCGCCGCGACCCACGAGCACGCGGCCCACGCCGTGGGCGGCGGCCATGCGCAGGATGGTCTGGATGGCGTCGCGGTTGAAATAGCGGCCATCGCCGCCGAGCACCAGGGTGCGCCCCTGGAAGTCACCCAATGTCAGGAAGATGGCCTCGACGAAGTTTTCCAGGTAGCCGGGCTGCTGGAACTCCGTCACCTTCTTGCGCAGCCCGGACGTGCCGGGGCGTTGCCCGGCGAACGGGGTCGTCGCAATCGTCTGAATTGTCATGTGTTGCTCCTGTCGGGGGGTTATTGTCAAACCCGTAAGGATACGACACTCGCCGCGACGATGGCGCCGCTCTCAGTGGGCGGCGCGTTCCGCCCGGTCGGTGACGAACAGCGCGAGCACGGCCGCGATGACCATCGACACGCCGCCCAGCACCAGCGTGAGCACCGCGTGGTTGCCGAACATGTGCTTCGTGAACCAGCCGAGCACGAGACCGCTGACGATCTGCGGAATCACGATGAAGAAGTTGAACAGGCCCATGTAATAGCCCATGCGGTTCGGCGGCAGCGCGGCGACCAGGATCGCGTACGGCATCGTGAGGATGCTCGCCCACGCCACGCCCACGCCCAGCATCGGCACCAGCAGGAGGTACTTGTCGTGGATGAAGAACGTGCTGGCCAGCGACAGGCCGCCGATCGCGAGGCAGACGGCGTGGCACGCCTTGCGGCTCGTGCGGCGCGCCAGCACGGGCAGCACGAACGCGGCCAGCGCGGACATGCCGTTGTAGACGGCGAACATCACGCCGACCCAGTTGCCCGCGTCCTGGTAGCCGGGCGACAGCGGATCCGTCGTGTTGTAGACGTTGTCGGCGATTCCGGGACCGGTATAGATCCACAGCGCGAACAGCGCGATCCACGAGAAGAACTGGACGAACGCCAGCTGCACCATCGTCTTCGGCATGTGCGCGAAGCCGCCCATGATCTCGCGCAGCGCCACGCCGAAGCTGCGCGAATGCTTGCGCTGGGCTTCGAAGCGGTCGAGGTCCGGCGGCGGCAGTTCGGTCGACGTGAGCACAGTCCACAACACGGCCAGGAAGAACGCGGCGCCGCCGATGTAGAACGAGTAGCGCACCGAATCCGGCACCCCGCCGTCGACGGGCACGTTCGAGACGCCGAGGTAGTTCGTGAAGACGATCGGCAGCAGCGACGCGATCACGGCGCCGCAGCCGATGAGGAAGGTCTGCATCGCGAAGCCGGCCGTCTGCTGGGACGTGTCGAGCTTGTCGCCGACGAAGGCGCGGAACGGCTCCATCGAGATGTTGATCGAGGCATCCATCAGCCACAGCATGGCCACGGCCATCCAGATGGCGGTGGAATTCGGCATCACGAACAGGGCCGTCGCGGCCAGCACGGCGCCGAGGAAGAAGAAGGGGCGGCGGCGGCCCCAACGCGGGTGCCATGTGTTATCGCTGAGGTAACCGATCACCGGCTGCACGAGCAGGCCCGTGACGGGCGCCGCGAGCCAGACGAGGGCCAGGTCGTCCATCGACGTGCCCAGCGTGGCGAAGATCCGGCTCGTGTTCACGTTCTGCAACGCCAGGCCGAACTGGATGCCGAAGAAGCCGAAGCTCATGTTCCACAGCTGCCAGAAGGTCAGCCGCGGCTTGAGCGCATGAGTTTGCATTTCCATCTGTGTCCCCTAACGCGCCTGGACTCCCGCCAGGCTGCTACATGTAGCAAAGTAACATGGGGTTTTCTGGGTGTCAATGCGATAACAGCCCTTAATCTAAACGGAAGCCACAGAAAATGTAGTCAAACAACAAAACGAAAAATTCGGGGTCAGAGCACATTTTTCTTGAAATTCGGGGTCAGAGCACTTTTATTGACCATAGCTCAAGGTCAATTGATCCAGCCCCTGCCGCACAACTGCCGTACGCTCGCGTTCCTACGCGACAGGAAACTCGCAGGGGCGCAGATCGATGGCCGCCACTAGCGCTGGCTTCCGCACACGGAGTCGCGCCCCGGATCAATTGCCGAAAAATGTGCTCTGACCCCGAATTTTCGACAAAATGTGCTCTGACCCCGAACTGGAGAAATTTTTTATTTGCGCGGTTTCTTGTCGGCGAACTTGCGCTTCGCCGGCTTTTTCTCCGGCGGTTCCTCGCCGTCGCGCGTGATGCCCAGTTGCTGGCCCGCCACCCACACCTTTTTCAGGTGCTCGAGCAGGTCCTGCGGCAGGCCGGCCGGCATGTCGAGCGTGCTGAAGTCGTCGTAGATCTCGATACGGCCGATGTCGCGCGCCGCGATGCCGCCTTCGTTGGCGATCGCGCCCACGATGTTGCCCGGCTTGACGCCATGGTAGTGGCCCACCTCGATGCGATACGTCGCCATGCCCTCTTCCGGCGCGCGCATGACGCGTTCCTTCTTGAAGCCTTCACGGGCGGCCCTGGCCGGACGCTCGTCGCCGAAGCTTTCGCGGCCCGCGCGTGCCGGGCGTTCTTCTCGCTCGCGGTCGCGGAACTCGGGTTTCGGCTCGCGCTCCGGCTTTTCCAGCAGCAGCGGCTCGTCGCCGCGATACAGCTTGGCCAGCGCGGCCGCGATGTCGATCGCGGGCACGTTCTGTTCGCGCTCGTATTCCTCGATCAGGGAGCGGAACACGTCCAGGCCGCCCGCGGCCAGCGTCTCGCCGATCTGCTCCTTGAATTTCGCGATGCGCACTTCGTTGACGGCCTTGATGGTCGGCAGTGACAGCGGCGCCACCGGCTGGCGCGTGGCGCGCTCGATCGCTTTCAGCAGGCCCCGTTCGCGCGGGGTGATGAACAGGATCGCGTCGCCGCTGCGGCCCGCACGGCCCGTGCGGCCGATGCGGTGCGTGTAGCTTTCCGGGTCGGACGGCACGTCGTAGTTGATCACGTGGCTGATGCGCTCCACGTCCAGGCCGCGCGCGGCGACGTCGGTGGCGACGAGGATGTCGATCTTGCCGTTCTTGAGCTGCTCGATCGTGCGCTCGCGCTGTTGCTGGGCCATGTCGCCGTTGATGGCGGCCGCGGCGAACCCGCGCGCCTGCAGCTTGCTCGCCAGTTCCTCGGTGCCGAGCTTCGTGCGCGCGAAGACGATCATGCCGTCGAACGGTTCCGCTTCGAGGATGCGCGTGAGGGCGTCCAGCTTCTGCAGGCCCGCGACGAGCCAGTAGCGCTGCGTGATGTTGGTGGCCGTCGTCGTCTTTGCGGCGACCGTCACCTCGCTCGGTTCGTTCAGGTACGTCTTGGCGATGCGCTTGATCTGCTGCGGCATCGTGGCCGAGAACAGCGCCGTCTGGCGCGTTTCCGGGGTCTGCTGCAGGATGTGCTCGACGTCGTCGATGAAGCCCATGCGCAGCATCTCGTCCGCTTCGTCCAGCACGAGGGTCTTCAGTTGCGACAGGTCGAGCGAACCCTTCTCGATGTGGTCGATGACGCGGCCCGGCGTGCCGACGACGACCTGCACGCCGCGCCGCAGCGCCGACAGCTGCGGGCCGTAGCTCTGGCCGCCGTAGATCGGCAGCACGTGGAAGTTCTTCAGGTGCGATGCGTAGCTCTGGAAGGCTTCGGCGACCTGGATCGCGAGTTCGCGCGTGGGCGCGAGCACGAGGGCCTGCACGGCCGGATTCTTGACGTCGATGCGCGACAGCACGGGCAGCGCGAAGGCGGCCGTCTTGCCGGTGCCCGTCTGCGCCTGCCCCAGCACGTCGCGTCCCTCCATCAGGAGAGGAATGGTGGCCGCCTGGATCGGCGACGGCGTCTCGTAGCCGACCTCCTTCAATGCCTTGAGGATGGGTGCGGGGATATCGAGATCGGCGAACGTCTGGAGCTGTGTGTCATGCATGGAGGGAATCTTCAAAAATCGTAAGCAATCCTACAGTTTACTACTTTGAGCCCTCCCCCGCTGCCAGAATTTCACGCGGATGACGCCCGGCAGCGACATCCGCGCATGAAACAACGCCTGCCGGCTCAGAACTTGTAGCTTGCGCCCAGGCTGTAGGTACGGCCGAACCGGACGTTTTCCACCACGCTGGTCGGATCCCCGTTGTAGCGGATGTACGGCGAATTGGTCCAGTTGTTCACCGCCGCCGTGAGCGACAGGCCCTTCAGCATGGTCGTGTCGCCGAAGTCGTACGTGAGCTGACCGTCCACCGTCGTGTTGCCCTTGATGTAGGTGAGGCTCGCGTCGTCCTTGTAGTCGTGGATGTCGCCCACGAAGTCGCCACGCTTCCGGGCTGCGATCGATGCGCGGAAGCCGGCCTTTTCGTAGTAGACGCGCATGTTCGTCACCGTGTGCGACAGGCCCGGCAGCGGAATGGCGTTGATGTTGCCGTTGCTGATCACCGTGATGCCGGTCCGCGGCAAGGTCACCGAGCTCAGGGTGCTCGAATAGCTGGCCTCGACGCCGAAGCCGCTCAGGTAGCGGGTCAGCATCGCGAACGGCAGCGACGCCGTCAGTTCGAGCCCCTTGATGTTGCCGCCCGAACCGTTGCTCGGCGTGGTCAGGATGCCGACCGTCGACCCGGCATTCGGACCGGTCGCCGGCAGCGGGATCCCGGCGACCAGGAAGCCGGTCGACGCGTAGTCGACGCGCTGCGGCGCGCGCAGGATATAGGTGTCGAGCTTCTTGTAGAAGCCGGCCATCGCCACGTAGCCCTTGGCGCCGTTCGCCTCGAAGTATTTTTCATACGACAGGTCGAACGACTTCGCACGGAACGGTTCCAGCTTCGGATTCCCGGAGCCGCCGGCCAGGATCGGCCCCGCCGGATTCGTCGCGTCCAGGCCCACGCCGCCGCCGGGGCGCATGTCGCTCATGTTCGGGCGCGACAGGGTCTTGCCGATGCCGAGGCGCAGCACCTGGTCGGCCGGCAGTTCGACGTTCAGATTCAGGCTCGGCAGGAAGTCGTTGTACGAATGGTGGCCGGCAATCGTGTAGGCCGGGCACGCCTGGCCGGCGACGCCGGCGCACCGCCCGTTGTCCACGATGAGGCCCGTCGAGCCCTGGCTCGTGTGGATGTATTGGGCACCGGCGTTGCCGCGGTACGGCAGGCCGAACAGTTCGCCTTCCAGCGCCCCCATCACGTACGCGGTCGAGACCTTTTCCGAGATGTGCCAGTTCTTGTCGGTCTGGATCACCTGGTCGACCTTCGCCAGCTGGTGGTAGACCGAGCCGAGCGACCCCAGCGGGTTCCAAGACGCGACCGGGATGCCCGACTGGCGGGTCACGACCGTCTCGCTGCCGGGCATGGGCGCCGCGCCGTACGGGCCCGTGCCGATGAGCAGGCTGCCCTCGTCCGTGTCGCGGCTCTTGGTGCGGTTGGTGCGGTTGAGGCCGAATTCGATGCCGGTGAGCGGTCCCAGCTCCACGTCATGGCGGACGCTGAAGCGTGCCGCCTTGATCTCGTCGATCGTGGCGCCGATGGCCACGTAGCCGGACTGCTGGGTGCCCGTCAGGCCGCCGCCCCAGCCGTCGACGTCGGTCAGGAGCATGCGGCTACGGTCGGTATAGCTGAGCGCGGTCTTGTACAGCGCGGACAGGTTGCTGCGGCCGTCGAAGCCGGTCCAGGAGATGCTGTCCAGGTCGGCGTTCGGCGTGTTGCCGACGAGGCCAGCCGTCGTTTCGTAGCGCGTGAAGTCGTGCCTGACGCGCGAACCGGAGACGTCGCCGGTGAAGGTCCAGTCGCCGCGGCGCAGGCGGCTGTTGATGCCCCAGGAATTCAGCGTGTCCACCGCGACCTCCGTGTTGTTGCGGATGTCGCCCTTGAAGTTCGAGCAGGTGCCGGACACAGCCACGCCATCGACGATGTTCGCGTTGCTCAGCACACCCACCGGGTCATACCCGCCCGTGCTGCCGCAGGTCGACCCTTCGAAACCGGTGCGCTTGGGACTGTCGGTGTTCTTCGAGTGAAACAGGTCGATGGTCGTCAGGAAGTCCTTACTCGGGCGATATTGCAGGATGCCCATCAGACCCTTGTTGGTATTCGGGTTGTGGATCACGTCGGTCCGCAAGCCGTTCGGCACCGTCACGGTCTGGCCGTTGTACGTCGCCGTGCTCGTCGTGCCGCCCCAGCCGTCGTTGTTGATCTGCTCCGGGCCGTTGTCGTTGAACTTGACCAAGCCCAGGGCCACGCCGACCGTCCGGTTGGCGAACTGGTCGATATAGGCGAGCGACGTGCGGTAGCCGCTGGCGCTGCCCAGGTCCTCGTTGTGCGCGCCGGTGCGTTGCGCCCGGTAGCTGGCGGCGACCGTGCGCTTCGCGAAGTCCAGCGGCAGCACGGTGCGCTGGTCGATGGTCGAGGCGATGCCCTGCCCCATCAGGGTGGCATCCGGCGATTTGTAGACGGTGATCGTGCCCAGCATCTCGGCCGGGTACAGGTCGAAACGGACGCCGCGGCTGTCGCTCGCGGACGCCTGTTCGCGGCCGTTCAGCAGGGTGCCGTTGAAGTCCGGCGACATGCCGCGCACGGAGATCGACGCCGCGCGGCCCGTGCGCGCGTCGCGCTGGGTCGTCACACCCGGCAGGCGCGAGACGGACTCGGCGACGGTCGCGTCCGGCAGTTTGCCGATGTCTTCCGCCGAGATCGCCTCGACGATGGAATTCGAATTTTTCTTGATCGAGATGGCCGCTTCGATGCCGCGGCGGATGCCCGTCACGGTCACCTGGCTGATCGGGTTGCCGTTGGCGTCCAGCGCCTGCGCTTGCACGTCAGCGCCCAGCACCGACAGGAATACGGCACAACCGGCCGCGACCGGACTCAGTTTGAACACGCGTTTGCCCTTCAGAATCTTCATATGTCCCCTTAATGTCATTGAACTACGGGGTCGATTCTGTAGGTAAAACTAGATTCTTTATTAATGAATTATGTAGTTTTACGACAAACAGCGGGTTAACTTGAGAAAACTATACGTTATCTGAAGTTTTTGTTGTAACTAAAATACAAACGGTCAGCGCCGGCCGCCCGCGACAGCCGCCACGAAGTCCTTGTGCGTGGGCATCACGTCCACGCACCGACCGATCACGCCCTCCGTATTGGCGAGGAAATCGCGCAACTCGCCCTCGCCCATCAGGTCGACCAGCGGGTGGTAGCCGCCCGCGCGCACGCCCTGCCCGTGCAGCACCTGCTGCCAGCCGATGGGCGTAAACAGCTCCTCGTTCTCGCGCACGACCCGGCCGTGGGCCTTGTACAGGTCGATCTTGCGGCGCAGCGTATCCGGGATATCCATCGTGCGCACGTGGTTCCAGAAGCGCGTGTCGGCGCGCGACGTCGCGTGGTAGTGCAGGATGAGGAAGTCGCGGATGCGCTCGATCTCGAAGTCGGACTGCCGGTTGAACTCGTCGATGTCGGCCTGGTGGAAACCCTTGTCGGGGAAAAATGCCAGCAGGCGCGACAGCGCCGATTGGATCAGGTGGATCGACGTCGATTCGAGCGGCTCCAGGAACCCCGACGACAGGCCGATGGCGACGACGTTGCGGTGCCACGCCTTGCGGCGCCGGCCGGCCGTGAAGCGCAGCAGCTTCGGCTCGGCCAGCGCTTCGCCGTCGAGATTTTGCAACAGGATGGATGCCGCCTCATCCTCGCTCATGTGGCGGCTGGAAAATACGTGGCCGTTGCCCGTGCGGTGCTGCAGGCCGATACGCCATTGCCAGCCGGCCGGACGCGCGTGCGCGATCGTGTACGGCAGCAGCTCGCCCGACAGCGCGCACGGCACGGCCCACGCGCGGTCGCACGGGAGCCAGTGGCTCCAGTCCTCGAAACCCGCGTGCAAGGTCTGTTCGATCAGCAGGCCGCGGAAGCCCGTACAGTCGAGAAACAAATCGCCCGTCACGACTTCGCCGCTGGCCAGCACGACGGACTCGATGAAGCCGTCGTGCGGACGCTGGCGCACCTCGACCACCTTTCCCTCGGTGCGGCGCACGCCGCGCGCTTCGGCGTAGGTGCGCAGGTAGCGCGCGTACAGGCCGGCGTCGAGGTGGAAGGCGTACACGATGTCCGCCAGCGGCGAATTCGGCGCCTCCGGAGGCGGCCGCATGAACTTGCCGGCACGCGCCCCCATCCGGTTGATCGAATAGTGCTCGAGGTCGGGCGCGATCCCGGCCTGGTGGGCCTTCAGCCAGTACTGGAAGAACTCGACGGTCATCACATCCTGGCCGAACCGCCCGAACCCGTGCATGTAGCGCTCGCCGGGCTGGCTCCAGTCGCGGAATTCGATGCCGAGCTTGAACGTGGCCTTCGTCTCGCGCACGAACTCGTCTTCGTTGATGCCGAGCACGTCGTTGAACAGGCGGATCATCGGGATCGTCGATTCGCCCACGCCGACAGTGGAGATCTCGTCCGACTCGACGAGGCGGATGGCGAACCGGCCCTGCAGCAGGCGCGCCAGCGCGGCGGCAGCCATCCAGCCGGCCGTACCGCCGCCGACGATCACGATGTCTTGGAGAGGAGTCTGTTGCGTCATGGTCGTAGGATACAAAAAAAAGCCCCTTGCCGGCGCAAACCGGCAAGGGGCGGAACATCAGCACAGGGCCGACATAGGAGACTTACATCTTGTAGTTCAGGCCGATCAGCACCGTGCGGCCCAGCGGGCGGTCTTCGATGACGTTATCCTTGGTCTTGCGATAACGGGTGAAGTGCGCGCTCTTGACGTTGTTCATCTGCACCAGCAGCGACAGGTTCTTCAGCGGGCCATCCTGGAACTCGTAGCCGAACTGCAGGTCGAGGACCTTGCCGCCGACGACGTAGGTCAGCTGGCGGTCGCCCGTGTTCTGCGTCACTTCGCCGATGAAGTCCGAGCGGTAGGTTTCGGCGGCGCGGGCCGAGAAACCGTTCTTCTCGTAGTACACCGTCAGGTTGGCGGTGCGCTTCGACAGGCCCGGCAGGTTCATGTTGCCGCCGCCGTTGTCCTGCGTCGTGTTCGGGATCGACACCGAGCTCGCGTTCTGCGCGACGTTGGCGACGACGCCGAAGCCGTCCAGGTAACGGGTCAGGACGTTCAGCGGCAGCGACGCGGCCAGCTCGACACCCTTGATGTTGCCGCCCGTGCCGTTCAGCGGCGTGTTGTACGTACCGATCGTGCTCGGCGCCTGGTACGACGTCGGCAGCAGCACGGACGAGAAGTCGAACTGGCGGTCCGTGTTGATGATGTAGCTGTCGAGCTTACGGTAGAACACGGCGGCGCTCACGTACGCCTTGCTGTCCCAGTATTTTTCGTACGACAGGTCCACGCCCTTCGCGCGGAACGGCTTCAGCTGCGGGTTGCCGCCGCCGCCGGTGTAATAGCCCTTCGACGCGTCATAGCTGAAGCTGCCCGAGGCGCGCATCTGCTGCAGTTCCGGACGCGCCATGATCTTTTCCAGCGAGAAGCGCAGGGACTGCTGGTTGCCCAGGTCGCCGACCAGGTTCAGGCTCGGCAGCACGTCGTTGTAGCTGGTGCCGTCGGTGACGGTCGCGGTCGGACGGTGGAGGTCGTCCGTGCCCTGGTTCTTGTCCACCGAGAATGCGGTCGATTCCTGTTTGGTGTGCACGAACTGCAGGCCCAGCGCGCCGCGCACCGGGATGCCGGCGGCTTCGGTATCGATGCCCAGCTTGGTGAACGCCGTGTCGACCTTCTCGCGCACCACCCAGTCCTTGTTGTAGATGTCCGGGTGCTGCTTCGGATTCACGTTGTAGACGGTGGCCAGCGCAGCGACCGGGTCGAAGCCGAGCACGGTCAGGCCGGTCTCGCCGACGCCCTGTGCGCTGCTGCCCGACGGGAACGGTGCGGTCGCGTAGCGGTCGGCGCCGCCCCGGATCGACAGCAGGCCTTCGACGAACGAACGGGTCTTGGAGCGGTTCGACACGTTCACGCCACCGGTGAACTTGCTGAAGAACCAGCCTTCCGGCAGGTCGCGCGACACGTCCAGGCGCACGGCGCCCAGGCGGTCGTACACGTGCGGGAATTTCACATAGCCGGCCTGCGTTTCGGTACCGCCCCAGCCCTGCGGGTCGGTCAGCACGACGTTGTTCGGGTTGGTGAGATCGACGCTGCTCGTGAACGCGCGGCTGCCGCGGGTGAAGCCGATCGTGGTCAGGTTGTTGGCCGCGACCGAACCGTAGGTCTCGAGGTTCGTGCCGTTACGCTCGGCGCTGTTCCACGACAGGTCGAGCGACGCGGTCCAGTCCTGGTCGATCTTGAGCTTGTTGTTCCAGCCGATCGAACGGGTGACGTCGTTCCACACTTCGTTGTCGTTGCGGATGATCGGACGGACGTTGTTGATCTGGCCGCTCATCACGTCGGCGCCCGACAGCGTCGCGTTGATCAGCTGGCTCGGCTTGTCGTAGGCGCTGGTGCCGGTGTCGTTCAGCGGGGCCTGGAAGCCGACGTTGCGCGTGCTGCGGTCGTACTTCGAATAGAACAGGTCGAGCGTGCTCGTGAAGTTGCGGCTCGGGCGGTACTGGACCACGCCCATCAGGCCGTTGCGCGACTGGCGGTAGGTTTCGGTATAGGCTTCGAAGCCGGTGTACGGGATGTTGACGGTCTGGCCGTTGTACGTCGTCGTGCCGTTGCCCCAGCCGTTGAAGCGCGACGATGCCGGGCCCTGGCCCTGCAGGCGCGCGAAGCCGAAGGCGACGCCGACCTGGCGGTTCATGAACTGGTCGATGTACGAGAACGTGAAGCGGTTGCCGGTGCCCTTGTCGTATTGCAGGCCCAGGCCGCTCTTTTCGCGGCGGTAGTTCACGGCCATCGTGCGGCCCTTGAAGTCCAGCGGACGCACGGTCTGCAGGTCGACGGTGCCCGACAGGCCCTGGCCGATCAGCGCGCCGTCCGGCGTCTTGTACACGACGACGCCCGACAGCAGCTCGCCCGGGTACTGGTCGAATTCGATCGAGCGGCTGTCGCCGGTCGACACCTGCTCGCGGCCGTTCAGCAGGCCCGTCGAGAAGTCGGGCGACATGCCGCGGATCGAGATGATCGACGCATTGCCGTGCACGTCGCGCTGCGTGGTCACGCCCGGCAGGCGCGCGAGCGATTCGGCGATGCTCTGGTCCGGCAGCTTGCCGATGTCTTCGGCGGAAATCGCCTCGACGATGGAGTCGTTGTTCTTCTTGACCGAGATGGCCGCCTCGATACCGCGGCGGATACCGGTCACCTTGACGGTCTGGACGCCAGTGGCGGCGTCGGCCTGGCTGGTCACCTGCTGGTCCTGCGCCGATGCGGCGTGGCTGGTCAGCGCCATGAACACGGCGCAGCCCGCTGCGACCGGACTCAGTTTCCAAGTCTGCATACCCTTCGAAATCTTCATGTGTCCCCTCACCTAAATTCGCTATCTGTATTCACACCAGCCGCCTGCCGAAACACCTCGTGCCGACCCAACGCTGGAGTCCGGATCGAATTTTGTATTAAAACTAGATGACCCGTCAACGGAACATGTAATTTCGCGAGCAAATTGGCATTTTCCCCACAGATTTTCGAAAAAACCGCCAATTTTGTCCGTAATTTAAGTACCAGAACGCGTATTTACTATGTAGTCGCGATAAAACTTTGGCATCTGCATGGCATGCGTATGCCATGCGGATCGACGCGGTCATCAGGAGGGGAAAGAGTGAGGATGGGACGGACGGCGCGCGGGTGCGCCGTCCGCGGTACTGCGATTACCTCTGCGGCGCCTTGCAGTAGTCGGCGATGAACCGGTCATGGCCGGGGATGAAGTCGACGCATTGCCGGATCACGTCCGCCACGCCCTCCATGTACTCGTGGATGCCCGCTTCCGACTGCACGTCTACCAGCGGGTGATACACGTCGGGATGGATGTTCTGCCCGACGAGCACCTGCAGCCAGCCCACTTCCGTGAACAGTTCGCCGTTGACGCGCTGGATGCGGCCGTGGCTCTTGTACAGGTCGAGCTTGTCGCGCAGCGTGGCGGGAATCGCCATGTTGGCGCACGCCTGCCAGAAATCGCTGTCCGTGCGCTGGTTGGCGTGGTAATGCAGGATGATGAAGTCGCGGATGCGCTCGTAGTGGAAGCGCGTCAGGTCGTTGTAGGCATCGATGTCGACCTGCGCGAAGCCGCGGTCCGGGAAGAAGTCCAGCAGCTGCTGCAGGCCCGACTGCACCATGTGGATGCTGGTCGACTCGAGCGGCTCCAGGAACCCGCTGGCCAAGCCCAGCGCCACCACGTTCTTGACCCAGGCCTTCTTGCGCATGCCGGTGGTGAAACGGATCGGGCGCGGATCGGCGAGCGGCCTGCCGTCCAGGTTCGCCAGCAGCGTGGCCGCCGCCTCGTCGTCGCTGATGTGGCGGCTGCAGTACACGTGGCCGTTGCCGATGCGGTTCTGCAGCGGGATGCGCCATTGCCACCCCGCCCCGTGCGCCGTCGCGCGCGTGTACGGCGTCGTCACGGCCGCCGATTCGCACGGCACGGCCAGCGCGCGGTCGCACGGCAGCCAGTGGCTCCAGTCCTCGAAGCCCGCCTGCAGCGTCTGTTCGATGAGCAGGCCGCGGAAGCCCGAGCAATCGATGAACAGATCGCCCTCGACACGCCGGCCGCTTTCCAGCACGACGGCGTCGACGAAGCCATCGTGCGCACGCTGGCTGACCTGCACGATCTTGCCCTCGATGCGCTCCACGCCGCGCGACTCCGACAGCTTGCGCAGGTGGCGCGCATACAGGCTGGCGTCGAAGTGGTAGGCGTAGGCGATGTCGGCCAGCGGCGAATTGCCGACGTCCGTGCGCGCCGGCATGAATCTGTTCGCCTTCGCCGCCATGCGCGTGATCGAGTACTCGTCCAGCGGGCGTGCGCGGCCGAGGGCATGCATCTTGTGCCAGTACTGGTCGAAGCCGACCATCCATAAATCCTGGCCGAGGCGCCCGAAACCGTGCATGTAGCGCTCGCCCTGGCGGCCCCAGTTGACGAACTCGATGCCCAGCTTGAAGGTGCCGTTGGTCGCCTTCATGAACTCGGCCTCGTCGATGCCGGCCACGGTGTTGAAGCGCTGGATCATCGGGATGGTCGCTTCGCCGACGCCGACGATGCCGATCTCGTCGGATTCGACGAGGCGGATCGTGTAGCGCCCGCGCAGCGCGGTGGCGAGGGCGGTGGCGGCCATCCAGCCGGCGGTGCCGCCGCCCACGATGACGATGGTATTCAGGAGAGGTGCGTTCATGCTGGCTTCTTCAATACGGTAATGAAAAAAACACCCCTGCGGACCTGGGTCGGCAGGGGTGTTTGCTGACATCCGTCGACGTCGACAGGATAGCTTAGAACTTGTAGCTTGCGCCCAGGCCGTAGGTACGGCCGAAGCGGTAGTGCTCCACTGCGACGTCCGGCGTGCTGTTGAAGCGGTCGAACGCGGCGTTCGTCAGGTTGTTCGCCGATGCGGTGATCGACAGGCCCTTGAACATGCTCGTGTCGCCGAAGTCGTAGGTCACCTGGGCGTCGATCAGCGTGCTGGCCTTGATGTAGGTCAGCTGGTGATTGTCCTGGAAGTCGGTGACTTCACCCAGGAAGTCGCCACGCTTCTTGGCCGCCAGCGATGCACGGAAACCGTTCGCTTCGTAGTACAGGCGCGCGTTGGTCACGATGTGCGACAGGCCCGGCAGCGAGACGTTGTTCGGCGTGTCCTTCGTGTTGCCCAGGCCGGACGACGGCAGGCTCAGCGAGCTCAGCGTGCTCGAGTAGTTCACCTCGAGGCCGAAACCGCTCAGGTACTTCGACACCATCGCGAACGGCAGCGAGACGGTGGCTTCCATACCCTTGATGTTGCCGCCGTTCAGGTTGGTCGGCACGGTCAGGATACCGACCGTCGAACCGGCGTACGGGCCGCTGGTCGGCAGCGCCATGCCCGGCTGGTAATAGCCCGTCGTCTTGAAGTCGACTTCGGTGCCGTATTGCAGGACGTAGGTGTCCAGCTTCTTGTAGAAGCCGGCCACGGCGACATAACCCTTGGCGCCGTTGACCGAGAAGTATTTCTCGTACGACAGGTCGAGAGCCTTGGCGCGGAACGGCTCCAGCTTCGGATTGCCGGCGCCGCCGGACAGGCGCGGGCCGGTCGGGTTGCTGTTGTTCACGGTCACGCCGCCGCCCGGACGCATGTCGCTCATCTTGGTGCGCGACAGGGTCTTGCCCAGGCCGAAACGCAGCATCTGGTCGTACGGCAGCTCGAAGCTCAGGTTCAGGCTCGGCAGGAAGTCGTTGTACTTCGCGCCGCCGCCGATGGCGTAGCTCGCGCAGGGCTTGCCCGCATCGCCGCAACCCGACGGATTGCCCGGCTGGACGACGACGCCCGACGACGACTGGTTGGTGCGCACGTACTGGGCACCCACGTTGCCGCGGTACGGGAAGCCGAACAGTTCGCCTTCCAGGTTACCCATGGCGTACAGCGTCGTGATGCGCTCGGACACTTCCCAGTTCTTGTCCGTCTGGATCGGCTGGTCCTTCTTCGGCAGCAGCGTGTAGACCGAGCCGAGCGTACCGGCCGGGTTGAAGCGCACGATGGGGATGCCGTTCGGGGTCACGCCCGTCTCGCTGCCCGGCACCGTGGCCGAACCGTACTGCAGGTTATTGATCGTCAGGTTGCCTTCGTCCGAGACGCGTTCCTTGTCGCGGTTGCTGTGGTACACGCCGAAGTCGAGCGCGGTCACCGGGCCCCATTCGACGTCGCGCTTGGCGGACAGGCGGACGGCCTTCAGGTCGTCGGTCTGGTCGCCGACGGCCACATAGCCGGCCTGCGGGACGCTGCCGCCCCAGCCGTTCACGTCGGTCAGCACATAGCGGCTGCGGTCGGTGAGGTTGGCGTTGACCTTGTAGGTCGGGCTCAGGTTGCTGGTGCCGTTGAAGCCGGTCCAGGAGATCGAGTCGAGGTCGGTGGCATTGCCCGGACGGCCGGCGGTCGTCTCGTAGCGGTCGGTGTGGTGCGTCACCTTCGAGCCGGACACGTCGCCGGTGAAGGTCCAGTCGCCCGAGCGCAGGCGGCTGTTGAGACCCCAGGCGTTCAGCGTGTCGGCCTGGCCGACGATGTCGTTGCGCTGGACAGCCTTGTAGCCCGAGCAGGTGCCGGACACGGCCACGCCGTTGACGATTTGGGCGTTGGAAAGGACGCCGGACGGGTCATAGCTGCCGTTGTTGCCGCAGACCGCGCCTTCCAGGCCGTTCTTGCGGGTGTCGTCGGTGAACTTGGAGTGGAACAGGTCGACCGTCGTCACGAATTCTTTGCTCGGACGGAATTGCACCACGGCCATTGCCGACTTGTTACCTTGCGGGTCGCGCTGCTTCACGCTCTGGAAGCCGCCCGGGACCTTGATGCTGTCCGAGCCATTGTAGGCAGGCACGCCGACATCCTTCAGCGTCGGCGTCCAGCCGCCCCAGCCGTCGCCGCGGGTCTGGTCCGCGCCCGAGTCGCTGAATTTCACCAGGCCCAGGGCCACGCCGACGGTGCGGTTGGCGAACTGGTCGATGTAGGTGATCGTGCTGCGGTAGCCCTTGCCGGTGCCGCCGCCTTCGGCTTCGTTCTTTTCACCGGTCCAGATGCGCTTGTAGCCGACGGCCACGGTACGCTTGCCGAAGTCCAGCGGCTGCACGGTGCGCTGGTCGATGGTCGAGGCGACGCCCTGGCCCATCAGCGTGGCGTCCGGCGACTTGTACACGGTGATGGTGCCCAGCATTTCTGCCGGATACAGGTCGAAGCGCACGCCGCGGCTGTCGCCAGCGGAGGCCTGCTCGCGGCCGTTCAGCAGCGTGCCGTTGAAGTCCGGCGACATGCCGCGCACGGAGATCGCCGCGGCGCGGCCCGTCGACGGGTCGCGCTGCGCGGTCACGCCCGGCAGGCGCGAGATCGATTCGGCGACGGTGGCGTCCGGCAGCTTGCCGATGTCTTCCGCCGAGATCGCTTCGACGATGGAGTTGGAATTCTTCTTGATGTTGATGGCCGCTTCGATGCCGCGGCGGATACCGGTCACGGTCACGGTGCTGACCGGGTTGCCGTTGGCGTCGGTCGCCTGCGCGGCTGGCGAGACGGTGGCGTCCTGGGCGTACACGTTGGTGCCGAGCGCCGACAGGAACACGACGCAACCGGCAGCGACCGGGCTCAGCTTGAATACAAGTGCGCCATTCACGTTACGCGCGTGCTTGCCATTAAAAGTCTTCATTTGTCCCCTCAAATCATCAGATCTCATTGTTTTTCCCGACGACGGCAGCGTGTGAGCCCGCACCCGGGAGCCAGAAAGCAAACGTTTTTATAAGTACGTACGTTCTGTCAAGGATTCTGTATTAAAACTAGATTCAGTGTCAACGAGAGTTGCCCCTCATTACAGGAATGTAGGGGTTTTACGCGGTTTTGATGAAAAAGCAGGCATTCACGTTGTATTCGAGCTACAAAACATCAATCCAAGCCTTGTAGTCGCGCTACAAATTGATTTCCTTGCACCACTTTATGCGGCGTTTGCACCGTTTTGGCGCAAAATTCCGTAGTAGTTTTACGGATTGTTGCCATTGACCCACAATCCGGCTTGTAATCTCCTGGTAAACGCGTGTAGCAAAACTAGAGATTCAAGCGTTGCCCCGCGTTGCCGCGCTCAATCCTATGTAGTATTCTCCGAGCAATAATGTAATAAGCGCATTACTTCCGAGTAACAAACGAGTAAATCGCTGTAGTTCGACTACGCCTTGGAGACCATCATGCCCACCCGCCTCGCCGCCCTGCTGATCGGCAGCCTCTTTCTTTCGGGCGCAGCCGCCGCGCCGGCCCCCATCGACCACGTGGACCCGCCGTTCTGGTGGACGGGTATGCGCGACCACCGCCTGCAATTGATGGTGCACGGTCCCGCCATCGCCGACCTGGAGCCGGCCATCGCCTATCCCGGCGTGCGCATCGCGGCCGTCACGCGGGTGGCCAACCGCAACTACCTGTTCATCGACCTGGACATCGGTCCGGATACGAAGCCGGGCGACGTCGTCATCGATTTCCGCGGCGCGCATCCCACTCGCCATACCTACCGCCTGCTGGCGCGTGCTGCCGGGTCGGCCGAACGCAACGGTTTCGGGAAGGGCGACGCGATCTACCAGTTGATGCCGGACCGCTTCGCCAACGGGGATACGAAGAACGACACCGTGCCCGGCCTCGCGGACAAGCTCGACCGCAAGCTCGGCCACGGCCGCCACGGCGGCGACATCCAGGGCATCATCGACCATCTCGACTACATCGCGGGCATGGGGTTCACGCAGCTGTGGCCCACCCCGCTCGTCGAGAACGACATGCCGGCCGCGTCCTACCACGGCTACGCGGCCACGGACCACTACCGGATCGACCCGCGCTACGGCAGCAACGACGACTACGTGAGGCTGTCGGCCGAAGCGCGCAAGCATGGCATCGGCGTGATCCAGGACGTCGTGCTGTCGCACATCGGCCTGAATCACTGGTGGATGAAGGACTTGCCGACGCCGGACTGGATCAACCACAACGACGGCAAGTTCGTCGCGACGATGCACCACCGGACGGCCGTGCAGGACCCGTACGCGGCGCAGGAAGACGCGAGCAACTTCACGACGGGCTGGTTCAGCCCCGGCATGCCCGACATGAACCAGACGAACCCGTTCGTCGCCAATTACCTCATCCAGAACAGCATCTGGTGGATCGAGTACGCGGGCCTGTCCGGCCTGCGCATCGACACGTTCGGCTATTCGGACGGCGCCTTTCTCGCGCAATACACGAAGCGCGTGCTGGGCGAGTATCCGCGCCTGAACATGGTGGGCGAGGAATGGAGCAAGCTGCCGCCTGTCGTCGCGCACTGGCAGCGCGCACCGACGTCGATGCCGAGCATGATGGACTTTCCGCTGACGGAGACGATGCGCACGGCGCTGGCCGACAAGGACAACCCCAACGTCTTCAACGACGTGTATGAGATGCTGTCTCTGGACTATCTTTATCCAGACGCTTCGAAGCTCGTGCTGTTCGAAGGGAACCACGACATGGCGCGCCTGTTCAGCGTCGTCGGCGAAGACGCGGACCGCTGGAAGATGGACCTCGCATTCATCATGACGATGCCGCGCATCCCGCATTTCTATGTGGGCGACGAGCTCCTGATGACCAGCACCGTGGGCCGCCGCGACGACAGCAGCTACCGCCACGACTTCCCAGGCGGCTGGGCCGGCGACAAGGTCAACGCCTTCACGGGCGCGGGCCTCACGCCGCGCCAGCGCGAGGCGCAGGCCTTCGTGAAGAAGCTCGTCAACTGGCGCAAGGGCGCGGCCGTCGTGCACGACGGGAAGCTGATGCAGTACGGGCCCGAGAACAATACGTGGGTCTACTTCCGTTACAGCGGCAAGAACAAGGTCATGGTCGCTTTCAATGCGAACGCGAAGGAAGCCGTGCTGCCCGTCGGGCGCTTCCATGAGATGCTGTCCGGGGTCGCGGCCGGGACCGACGTCCTGACCGGCAAGCGTTTCGACCTGGGCAAGGAAATCCGCCTGCCCGCGAAGTCGGTCGTCATCCTCGAAATTTGAATCCAGCCATGATCAAGCACACCGTTCTCGCCGTCGCCCTCTTCGCCCAATCCGTCGCCGCCATCGCGGCCGAAGCCCCGCCGCTGCGCTACGACATCTACGTGCGCGGCGCCTTCAACGGCTGGGGCACGGACAATATCCTCGTCCATCAGGGCAAGGGCATCTACCAGGCCGACATCCTCGTCAGTCCCGGCAACCACGCTTTTAAAATCGGCAGCAAGGACTGGGCCGCGGAATGGGTGGCGAATCCGGCCGCCAGCGTCAGCGTCAAGCCGGGCGATGCGTACCCGCTCGCGACGGAAGCGGGGCCGGAAGACTATCTGTTTACGAAGAAGACGGCCACGTTCCGCTTCCGCGTCGACGTGTCCGATCCGAAGCGCCCCGTGCTGACGGTCGCGCAGATCGAGACGCCGACGGCCGCCGCAGCCGCCGATCCGCACGCGGGCGCCGGCGTGACGGCCACCCTCAGCTTCCCCACGTGGGACGGCAAGGAAGAGTCGGCACGCTTTTCCGTGCGCGATCCGCAGGCCCCGTTGCGCAGCTATGCGCATTCGACGACGATGCAGCTGCGCGACCCGGGTCCGCAAGCGACGACGTACGAGGAAGACGCGGCGCTGCCCGTCGTCCGCAGCGGCAACCTCGCGTTCGACGCGCTGTTCGCGCTGGCCGGCCACGAGATGAAGCTGGACTCCGTGAAGGAAATCCGCGACGGTAACTACAACGGCGGCGCCGCGATCCCGTGCGACTGCTTCGAGACGGGAGAAAAGTGGCACTACGTGTGGACGCGCGACCTGTCGTATGCGGCCGACCTGGGCCTCGCCATGCTCGACCCGCAGCGCGTGCGCAATTCGCTGCTCTTCAAACTGTCCGGCTGGCGCGCGGGCGTGACGAAGGCGCCGCAGGTCGCCGGGACGCCCGACGGCCTGCAGATCGTGCAGGACACGGGCAGCGGCGGCAGCTGGCCCGTCAGCACGGACCGCATCACGTGGGCCTTCGCGGCCGAGGAGGTCCTGAAGACGCTGCCCGCCGGCGAGCGCGCGGCCTTCGCGGCACAGGCCCTGCGCGCACTGGCGAACACGATCGAGAACGACCGCATCGCCGCGTTCGACAAGACGACGGGCCTGTACACGGGCGAGGAATCCTTCCTCGACTGGCGCGACCAGACGTACGCGAAGTGGATCACCGACGACCTGGCATCGATGGCCAGCTCGAAAGCCCTGTCGACCAACGTCGGCCACTACAAGGCGCTCACGCTCGCGGCGCAACTGGCGCGCGAACAGGGCGATAAAGCCCGCGCCAGGCGCTACGAGGACTGGGCGCGCGACCTGAAACGCGCGATCAACACGCGCCTGTGGCTGGACGACGCCGGCATGTACAGCAGCCTCACGGCCCCGCATTTCGACGGCGCGCCGCTGCACAAGTTCGACTGGCTGGGACAGTCGCTCGCCATCGTCACCGGCGTCGCGGACGGCGCGCGGACACAGAAGATCCTGGCCAGCTATCCGCACGGCCCGATGGGCGCGCCCGTCATCTGGCCGCAGCAGCAGGACCTGCCCGTCTACCACAACCGCGCGATGTGGCCGTTCGTCACCGGGTACGGCCTGCGCGCCGCCATCGCGGGCCGCAACGTCGCGGTGGCCGATGCGGCGTACGACACGCTGATGCGCGGTGCGGCGCTGAACCTGTCGAACATGGAAAACCTGGAATGGCTGTCCGGCCAGCCGCTGCTGCTGGACGAGGCGCATCCGAACCTGATCGGCCCCGTCATCAACTCGAAGCGCCAGCTGTGGTCGGTGGGCGCCTACCTCGGCATGGTGATCCGCGACGTGTTCGGCGTCTCCACGACGCAGGGCGGCATCGACGTGAAACCGTTCGTGACGGCGAAGCTGCGCGGCGGCGTGTTCGCGGCCGGCGACAGCATCGCGCTGTACAACCTGCGCCTGCAGGGCCGCGCCGTCAATGTGAAACTGCGGTTGCCGCCCGTGCCGGCGGCCGGTACGAACGGCTACTACGCCGTCGAACGCATCCTCGTCGACGGCAAGCCGGCCGGCAACAGCATCCCGTGGAGCGCGCTGGATGCGCACAGCGACATCGAGGTCCAGCTGGGCAAGCTGGTCGAAGGCGCCACGGCCATCCGCCGCGTGAACGCCGATCCGTACGCGGAAACGCCGGCCGTGTTCGGGCCGCGCGAACCGCGCATCGACGGCGTAGCGCGCGCGGGCGGCACGACGACGGTGACGATCGCGCCGGCCGACCAGCAGGCCGGCATCACGTACAACGTCTACCGCGACGGCAAGCTGGTGGCATCGAACGTGCCAGCCGGTGCGTGGACCGATCGTACGAAGGGTGATGCAGCGTGCTACGCCGCCGAAGCGCAATACACGGCGTCCGGCAACCGCAGCCACCACAGCGTGCCCCGCTGCGCAGGCGCCAGCGTGGCGATCGCCGCAACCGACCCGCGCATGGACTCCAGCGTGGCCATCGCGCCCGCCAACGCGCGCTTCGCCGAACCGCATCTCGCCAACTGGGGCCAGCCGGCCGACCGCTTCGCGGTGCGCGACGTGCGCGTGCCGCAAGCCGGCGACTACGCCGTGCAGGTCCGCTATCACAACGGCGCCAACCAGATCAATCTGGGCATCAGCGGTGGCGTAAAATGGCTGGCGCTCAAGGATGAGTCGGGCAAGATCGTCGCGCAGGGCGTCGTGCAGCTGCCGCACGCGCGCATCGAGAAGGCGAACACCCCGACCGTGTATTCGACCCCGCTGGCCGCGCGCCTGAAGGCGAACGTGGCGTACCGGATCGAGATGAGCGACTTCTACAACATGAGTTATCTGGACAGCAACCGCAGCTTCAGCGCGGCCGGCGGCGTCGACGGCCCGTCGAACCGCTTCGACATCTACGGCGTGCGGCTGCTGCGTACCAACGGAACGAAATGATGAAACGAATCGCAATCGCGGCCGCCGCCACCTTGATGCTGGCGCAGGCCCACGCCACCACGGTGCGCATCCACTACGCGGCCGGCAAGGACGGCATCCAGGTCCGCGCCGACAAGGGCGCGGCCGGCTGGTCGCAGGGCGTGCCCGCGAAGCCGGAAGGTGGTCCGCTGAACGTGTGGACGTTCACGTGGCCGGACGCACTGGGCGACATCCAGATGAAGCCCACGCTGGGCGCGGACAAGGTGTCGATCGGCGGCGTATATAAACTCCCGGCCGGCAGCACGCTCGACATCTACCCGTTCTTCGGCCCGCCGTTCGGCAAGGTGACGATCGTGAAGGATGTCGCGTCGCCGCAGCTGGGCAACAAGCGCGCGCTGCGCATTTATCTCCCGCCCAGCTACAACGAGAACGCGGCGAAGCGCTACCCCGTGCTGTACATGCACGACGGCCAGAACCTGTTCGATGCGAAGACGGCATCGTACGGTGTCGAATGGGGCATCGACGAGACGATCAACCGCCTCGTCGCGACGGGCGTGATGGACGAGGTGATCGTCGTCGGCATCGACAACACGCCGGAGCGCATCCCCGAATACACGCCCTGCTGCGACCCGAAATACGGCGGCGGCAAGCTGAATGCGTACGACGCGTTCATCGTCGAGACGGTGAAGCCGTACGTCGACCGCACGTACCGCACCCTGCCCGGCAAGGACACGACGGCGATCATGGGCTCCTCGCTGGGCGGTCTCGCCTCCGTGCTGATCGCGCAGCGCCATCCGGACATCTTCTCGAAGGCGGCTGGCGTCTCCAGCTCCTTCTGGTGGAACAACGGGGCGCTGCTGGCGAAGGTGCCGGACCGCGTGCCCGTGAAGTTCTACCTCGACGCCGGCACGCGCGACGACGGCCTGGACGACACGACGAAGATGCGCGATGCCATGCTGGCCAAGGGTTATCGCGACAGCGAAGACCTGATGTTCTACAAGGCCGAGGGGGCGCGCCACAACGAGGCGTCGTGGGCCGCGCGCGTGGACAAGCCGCTGACCTGGTTCTTCCCGTGGGGTTCGGCGCGGCAGTGAGGCGGCCGGTCAGACATCGAGGCTGTACAGATTGCTGCCGGCATCCCCCGGTACGAGGTGGACGAACCGTTCGAAGCGCATGCCCATCTTGCGCAGCAGCCCGTTCGACGCGAGGTTGTTGGGCGACGTGATGGCCAGCACGCGCTTCAGGCCCAGCGCGGGCGCGAGGGCCAGCACGGCCATGCCGGCCTCGTACGCATAGCCGCGGCCGCAGTACGGCGCCAGGTAGGCATAGCCGATATCGACGCCGTCCAGCGTCTCGCGCTTGATCAGGCCGCACATGCCGATGGGCGCGCCGCCGTCCTTCGTCTCGACGACGTACAGCGAGTGGCCGCGCATGGCCTGCATCGCGATCGGGCCGTCGAGCAGGGCCTGCACGGCGTCCTCGCGCGTGCGGATGCCGCGGTCGCCGATGTGCTCCAGGAAGCCGGGATCGTTGACGAGCGCGAGATAGAAATCGGCGTCGTCGAGGTCTGCCGTGCGCAGGCGCAGGCGCGGGGTCGCGAGGATATCCGCCGGCATCAGTCTTCTTCCGGCAGCGGCCAGCGCGCGGGGTCTTCCAGCAGCTTGTACATCACGTACGCATCGACGTAGCCGAGCCGGCGGTGGCGGTACGCCTTCGGCAGGGTGCCGACGATGGAGAAGCCGAGCCGTTTCCACAAGTGGATCGCGGGATTGTTCGTGCTGACGACGAAGTTGAACTGCATGGCCAGATAGCCCTGGCGCCGGGCCTCGCCAATGCTGTGCTCGCCGAGCAGGTGCCCCACGCCGACGCCCTGCGCGTTCGGACTGACCATGTACGATGCATTGGCGACGTGCGCCCCGCGTCCCACGTGGTTCGGCTGCAGCTTGTACATCCCGAGGATCCGCTCCTCGCCGCGCACCGCGACATAGGTCGACGCCTCGGGCGCGAACCAGTAATCGTAGGTGTCTTCGCGGCTCGTGCCGGCGTCCTGGGCATAGGTCTCGCCCTCGGCCGCATGCGCCTGGAAAATGGTCCACATAGCATTGAAATCAGTTTCAGTAGCGGGACGAATCTGGATATCTTTCACTGCGTGACCTGCTGAGACGTATCGAAAGCGCAAGATTCTACCTTGGCTTTCGGGTGCACGACTGCCGATCCGGTAACCGGACGTAGAAAATTTCCGCTGAATAAAGGTAGGAAAGACTTCGTGCCGCCCGTTACTGCCCTGCTCGCTTTAATCGTTCCAGCCGGAAATCAACCGTCGCCGGGCGGCCCGGCAGACGCAGGGTCGCGCGCGCCGGCGGCGCCTCGCTGATCACCTCGCCGGCGCGCAGCACGAGCCGGCGCGCGGCACGCAGGCGGATCGCTTCGACGGGGTCGCCCGCATCGAGCCAGACGAGGTCCGCCCGGCAACCGGGCGCGATGCCATAGCCCTGCAAGCCGAGGATGCGCGCGGGTGTTGCCGTGACGGCCTGGAAGCACTGGCGCATCGCGGCCTGGCCCGTCATCTGCGCGACGTGCAGGCCCATGTGCGCGACTTCCAGCATGTCGCCGGAACCGAGGCCGTACCACGGATCCATCACGCAATCGTGGCCGAACGCCACGGGCACGCCCGCCGCCAGCAGTTCCGGCACGCGCGTCATGCCGCGCCGCTTCGGGTACGTGTCGTAGCGGCCCTGCAAGGTGATGTTGATGAGGGGATTTGCGATCGCGGCCACGCCCGATTCCGCCATCAGCGGCAGCAGCTTGCTCACATAATAGTTGTCCATGGAATGCATCGACGTCAGGTGCGAGCCCGCGACGCGGCCTTGCAAGCCCAGGCGCAGCGTCTCCGCCGCAAGCGTCTCGATATGGCGCGACAGGGGATCGTCGCTTTCGTCACAATGCATGTCGACCATGAGACCCTGCTCCGCCGCGAATTCGCACAGCAGGCGCACGGAT
Organism: Massilia kyonggiensis; assembly: GCF_024756235.1. GTDB lineage: Bacteria > Pseudomonadota > Gammaproteobacteria > Burkholderiales > Burkholderiaceae_D > Telluria > Telluria kyonggiensis. The sequence continues at coordinate 539,237 of NZ_JANUGY010000001.1, forward strand.
TCGGCGCCGTCGGCCATCGTGCGTTCGAAATGCGGGATGCCGCCGACGACGTCCACGCCCATGCCGATGGCGCGCTTGAGGTTGGCGAACGCCGTCTTGCTGCGCAGCAGGCCATCCTGCGGGAACGCGACGAGCTGCAAATCGATGTACGGTGCCACGCGGCGCTTGACGTCGAGCAGCGCTTCCACGGCCAGCAACCGGTCATCGCAGACGTCGACGTGGGTGCGGATCGCCAGCAGCCCCCGCGCCACGGCCCAGTCGCAATACTGCAACGCCCGTTCGACGAGCGCCTCCTGCGCCAGTTGCGGCTTCAGCTCGCCCCACAGCGCGATGCCTTCCAGTAAGGTGCCGGATTCGTTCACGCGCGGCAGGCCATAGCTGAGCGTCGCGTCCATGTGGAAATGGGCGTCGACGAACGGCGGCGTCACGAGGTCGCCGCCCACGTCGATCTCGCGCGCGCCACGTTGCGGCAAGGCAGGCTCGACAGCAGCGATGGTGCCGCCGGCGATGGCGATGTCGACCTGGCGGCCATCGGCCAGGGTGGCGTTGCGAAGAACGAGATCCATTCGCGGGACTCCTGATGATCATGACACCATCAGATTACCACGATGGTTATTCTGTCAATGATATATATCAAACCACAATGCTGCACCGCAAGATTTCCTTGCAAAAACAACATAGAATTCTCTTTTCATCCCGCATGAACCCCTTTACACTAGACTTATTGCAGTGCGTCATAAACCGTATGGTTACAACCTGAAAGACAAGGAACCCAGATGACTTCACTCTCCGAACAGTTGTCCGCCGTCCGCAAGTCCCAATGGGAAGCCCAGCTCGACGTGTTCCGGGCATTGAGCAAGCGCGCACTCGACAGTGCCGAACAGCTGATTGCGCTCAATATGAAAACCTCCCGCGCGTCGGTCGAACAAGCCACGGGAACCTTCAAGCAATTGCTCGAAATCACCAATCCGCGTGACCTGATCGCCATCGGCTCGACGGCCCAGGGCCAGTGGCAGCAATTCTTCTCCTACGGCCGCGAGCTGCTGGGCATCGCCGCCGGTACGCACGAGCGCACGTGGAGCACGCAGGCGCCGCTGCAACTGGTGCCCGCCGCGACGGCGAACGTCCCGACGTCCGTGCCGCAGATCCTCGAGCAGGCCGCCATCGCGACGGCCGAAGCCACCACCGTGAACAGCGAGATCGCCCGCGCCGCGGCCGACACCGGCAGCGCGCTGGCCGAAGCGGCGCTGGATGCGGGCAAGCAGGCCGTCGCGCCGGCTGCACCGCAGGCCGAGCCGCCGGCGCCCGAGCCGATCACGACCACCGTGACCGAAGCGGTCTCCGCGGAACCGGAAGCCCCGGCCGCCGATCCGGTCGAAACGGCCATCGCCGACGAGGTGCCGCCCGCCAAGGCCAAGCCGCTCGCGAAAGCGCTGAACAAGGTCGCACCGAAGCCGGCCGCCGCCGAGCATCCGATCGCATCGACCGTGCCGCTGGAAGCGGGTCCGCACGTGGAACTGCCGATCGTCACGCCGACCGAGAGCACGCCGCCGTTGCGCGTCGTGACCCACGGCGGCAAGACGTCGCGCACGCCGCGCAAGAAGTAACGGCGGCACGGCACCTGCAAGGGTGCTGTAAAACTAGTAAATTAGCGGGCCTTGGCCCGCTTTTTCTTTTTTCACTCACCAACAACAAGAACAGGATCTTCAATGGGTTTGGCAAAGCTGATCGGCGGCTTCGTGCGCCGGCACTGGCGTTCCTATGCGTCGTCGGCGGTGATGCTGTTCGGCGTCGCCCTGTGCACCGTGCTCGTGCCGCGCAAGGTCGGCGCGATGATCGACGGTCTCGCCGCGCACCGCCTCGGCGGCCACGACCTGCTCATCCAGATCGTGCAACTGCTCGGCCTCGGCCTCGCGATCTACGGCCTGCGCGTGGCGTGGCGCCTGCGCCTGTATTCCGCGTCGTACCGGCTCGGCGTGGAACTGCGCACGAAGCTGTACGACCGCCTGTCGGCGCAAGGCCCGGCCTTCTTCCAGCGCCAGCGCACGGGCGACCTGATGGCGCTCGGCACCAACGACATCGACGCCATCGAGCAGGCCGCCGGCGAAGCGATGCTGGCCGGCTTCGACGGCACGCTCACGCTCGTCATGGTGCTCGGCATCATGTTCCTCGGCGTGGACTGGCGGCTGACGACGATCGCCCTGCTCCCGTTCCCGCTGATGGCGCTGGCGTTCTGGCGCATCTCGAGCCACATCCACACGGCGTCCACGGATTCGCTGAAGCGCTTCTCGGCCCTGAACGACCACGTGCAGGAGACGCTGTCCGGCGTGCGCACGCTGCGCGCCCTCGGCCTCGAACAGCGCAGTGCCGACCAGTTCGCGCAACTGGCCGCGCGCGCCGCCGACGCGAGCCTCTCGGCGCAAAAATGGGAAGCCGCCTACGAACCGGCCGTCGGCCTCACGCTCACCGCCGCGACGGGCCTCACGCTGGGCCTCGGCGGCTATCTCGTGTGGCAGGGGCAGATCACGATCGGCAGCCTGACGAGTTTTACCATGTACCTGGGCCAGCTGATCTGGCCGATGTTCGCGGCCGGCTGGGTGTTGTCGCTGATCGAGCGCGGCCGCGCGGCCCTCGCGCGCCTGCAGCCGCTGCTCGATGCGCCGCTGACCGTCGACGACCGCGGCACGCTGGAGACGCTCGCGCGCGGCCCGCTCGTGCTGGACCACGTTCGCTTCAACTACAGCGACGACGCGCGCCCCGCGCTGGACGACGTCTCGCTGCGCCTCGAACCGGGCAAGACGCTGGGCCTCGTCGGCGCCACCGGCGCGGGCAAATCCACGCTGCTGCGCGTGCTGCTGCGCCAGGCGACACCGCAGCAGGGCAAGGTCACGTGGGGCGGCCACGCACTGGACGAGTACACGCTCGCGACGCTGCGCGCGCACATCAGCTGGGTACCGCAGGAATCGTTCCTGTTCTCCGCGTCGATCGCGGAAAACATCGCCCTCGGCCGCCCCGGCGCATCGCGCGCGGAGATCGAGCAGGCGGCGAAGATGGCCGCGATCCACGACGACATCCTCCGTTTCCCAGATGGATACGACACGCCCGTCGGCGAAAAAGGCATCACCCTGTCCGGCGGGCAGCGCCAGCGCGTGGCGATCGCGCGCGCGCTGCTGGCCGACAGCGCCCTGCTGCTGCTCGACGACGCCCTGTCCGCCGTCGACACGGGCACGGAAACGAACATCCTCGAACATTTGAACGAGGTGCGCCGCGAGCGCCCCGAACTGTCGGCGATCATCGCGAGCCACCGCCTGTCGGCCGTCGTGAACGCGGACCTGATCGTCGTGCTGCGCGAAGGCCGCATCGTGGAGCGCGGCACCCACGACGAACTGCTCGCCCTGGACGGCTGGTATGCCAGCCAGTGGCGCTACCAGCAACTGGAGGCCAGCCTCGATGCCATCTGAAGACGTCAAAAAAAGCGTGACCGCGGCCCAGGCGCGCCAGGCGACAAGCCTGCTGCGCCGCGCCGCCCATCCGGACCGCGCCCACCTCGGCTGGGCCACGCTGTGGCTGATCCTCGCGGCCGGGCTGGAAGTGGTCGGTCCCCTGCTGGGCAAGAAGCTGATCGACGACCACCTGCTGCCGCACCACCTCGACTGGACGCGCATGGCGTGGCTGCTGGCCGGCGTGGTCGTCACGGGATGGGCCGCGTCGTGGCTGCGCTTTTTGCAGCTCGTGCGCCTGTCCGGCATGGCGATGCGCGCCGTGCAGCGCCTGCGCGAATGGGTCTACGGCCACGTGCTGCGGCTGCCGATGGCGTTCTTCGACCGCGCCATCACGGGCCAGCTCGTGAGCCGCGTCACCAACGACACCGAGGCGGTGAAAACCCTGTACATCCAGGTGCTGTTCGTGATCCTCGATTCCAGCATCGTCCTCGTCGGCACGTCGATCGCGATGGCGTGGCTGGACTGGCGCCTGATGGTGATCGTGCTGGCGCTCGTGCCCGCGGTGCTGGGCATCGTGTGGCTGTACCAGCGGCTGTCCGCGCCGGCGGTCACGCGCGCGCGGGCGCTGCGCAGCGACATCAACGGCCAGATGGCGGAATCGATCGGCGGCATGAGCGTGCTGCAGGCGAACAATGCGCAACACCGCTTCGGCCAGCGCTTCGCCCACACCAACGACCAGCACTACACGGCCCGCGTGGCCGAGCTGCGCGCCAACGCCTTCCTGCTGCGGCCCGCGCTCGACTTCCTCAACGTGATCCTGCTGGCCGTCGTCATCTACAGCTTCGGGCAGCGCAGCATGAATGCCGTCGAAGTGGGCGTGCTGTATGCGTTCATCAGCTACATCGCGCGCGTCGTCGAACCGCTCATCCAGATCACGATGCAGTTCTCGGGCCTGCAGCAGGCGGTCGTCGCGACGGCGCGCGTGGCCGCGCTGCTCGACGAAGCGGGCGCCGCGGAGCACAAGGCCGGCCGCGTCACGTCCGAACGCAGGCTCGTGGCGGCCGACGTGCCGGCCGTGCGCGTGCGCGACCTCTCGTTCGGCTACGTGGAAGGCCAGACCGTGCTGCACGACCTGTCGCTCGACATCCCGCAGGGCGCCTTCTTCGGCATCGTCGGCCACACGGGCAGCGGCAAGTCGACCCTGCTGTCGCTGCTGCTGCGTTATTACACGTTCGAACACGGCACCATCACGCTGTTCGGCGAACCGCTGGCGGCGATCGGCAACGAGCGCTTCCGCGCGGAAGTCGGCCTCGTGCCGCAGGATCCGTTCCTGCTGGCGGCGTCGGCGCGCGAGAACATCGACATGGGCCGCGGGCTGTCGCAGGAAGCCATCGAGGCGGCCGCGCGCGCCGCGCATGCGCACGAGTTCATCGCGCGGCTGGAACAAGGCTACGACACGCCGCTGGGCGAAGGCGGCTCGCGCCTGTCGTCCGGCCAGAAGCAGCTGATCGCGATCGCGCGCGCCCTCGCCGGCCGGCCCCGCATCCTGCTGCTGGACGAGGCCACGTCGCGCATCGACAGCCAGACGGAGCAGATCGTGCAGCAGGCGCTGGACGAGCTGCGCGGCCAGGTCACGATCATCGCCATCGCGCACCGGCTGTCCACGATCCGCGACGCCGACCGCATCATCGTGCTGAACCACGGCCGCATCAGCGAATCCGGCAGCCACGACGACCTGATGCGCATCGAAGGCGGCCTGTACCAGCGACTGTATTTACTCCAGCAACTGAGCGTCTGAGCCTGTTTTTTCTTCTTTGACATCGTTATCGCCGAAGAAACTTTGTTGGTTAAACACTATTTTTGTGACAGCGCGGCTTTTTGGATACGAAACCTGTGTCATTTACGCATAATCGTTCCATTAATTGATCTTTCTCATTTGCAAGAGCCTATAATCCCTATGCAGATGTCCTAAATTAAGGGACTACACACTTCCTCGGGGAGGCATGTTGGCAGGTCTATACCGTGCAGCGCAGCACCGACGCAGCCGTGCGCTGCTGGCTCTGCTATTGCTCGTTTCCGGAAGCACGCTGGCCGCCGACGTTCCGGACGAGCCCGTGCGTGCCCGCTATGCCGAACTCGGGGAAATCATCCGCGTCACGCCCCAGCGCGCCGTGCCGGTGCTGGCCGGCCTGGAAGCCCAGGCGCGCGGCACGCCCGCCGAACACGCCCGCCTGCTGACCCTGTCCTGCGACCTGAGCCACCGCCTCGGCAAGCACGAGGAAGCCGTCCAGCTGTGCGAACAGGCGCTGCAGCTCGGCCGCGCGGCGCACGACGACAGCCTCGTCGCGCGCGCCCTGCTGTCCAAGGCCTATGCCGTATTCGGCCTGAACGAGATGGGCCAGTCGCACCAGCTGGTGTGGGAAGCGGAACGCCTCGCCGCCAACAGCCCCGACGTCGACCTGCGCATCCTGTCGCTGATCTCGTCGGGCGAATCGTACGCCGAGGAAGGCAACTTCCCCGTCGCGCTGACGAAGATGCAGGGCGCCGTGACGCTCGCGCGCCAGACGGGCGACAGGCTGCAGCTGGCCGTCGCGCTCAAGTCGCTGGCCTACCTGTACAACCAGATGCGCGAATTCGACAAGGGATTCGAGGCGATCGGCGAGGCGGAACAGCTGGCGGAAGCCATCGATTCGCCGGGCCGCCTGGCCATCTTCAAGACGACGGAATACATCCTCGCCGTCAACAGCGGCGACATGGAGCGGGGCACGAAGGCCCTGCTGTCGGCGCTCGCGCTGGAACGCCGCATCGGCGCCGACGCGATGATCGCCAACACCCTCGTCAACCTGGCCGACTCGTACCTGAAGCAGCAGGACTGGCGCCGCGCGCTCGCGTACGCGCAGCAGGCACTGGAGCAGGCGCAGAAGCTGCACGACGACGCCCTCGCCGCCACGGCGCGCGTCAACGTGGGCCAGGCCTATCTCGGCATGGGCCGCCTGGCCGAGGGCAAGAAGCACATCGAGCAGGGCATGGACTGGTACCAGCGCTCGGGCAACAAACCCGACCAGCAGGGCGTCCTCGTCGAATACGGCGACGCGCTGGAACGCGCCGGCGACCTGCCCGGCGCGCTGGCCGCGTATCACCGCGAGCGCGCGCTGTCGAACGAATTGTTCGAGACGCGGCGCCAGAAGGCGATGATGGAGCTGCAGGAAAAATACGAGGCCGACAAGCGCCAGCGCCAGATCGAGATGCTGCGCCAGGAAAACCAGGTCAAGTCGACCGAGATCGACAACCGCCGCCTGCAGCAGCGCGTCTGGTGGCTGCTGGCGCTCGTGTTCGCGCTCGCGTCGGTCATCGTCGGCATCCTGTACCGCAAGGTGCGGCACGCCAACGCCCAGCTCGAGGTCAAGAACCAGGAACTCAAGCAGCAGAGCGCGCGCGACCCGCTGACGGCTCTGTACAACCGCCGCCACTTCCAGGAATTCATGCGCTCGCACCAGGACATCGAGCGCAGGGGTGCCGGCACGAGCGGCGAGGACATGGTCAGCGCCATGTTCCTGCTCGACGTCGACCACTTCAAGCACATCAACGACACGTACGGCCACGGCGCCGGCGACGCCGTGCTGCGCGAGATCGCGGAGGCGCTGCGCGAGATCCTGCGCGAGACCGACATGATCGTGCGCTGGGGCGGCGAGGAATTCCTCGCCTTCCTGCCGGCCGTGCCGCGCAACAGCCTGGACGAGGTGGCGCGCCGCCTGCTGGCCGGCATCCCGGCACGCGCGATCGACTACCAGGGCACGCGCCTCTCCGTGAACGTGTCGATCGGCTTTGCGCCGTTCCCGCTCGTACCGGGCATCGCGCTCTCGTGGGAACGTGCGATCAACATCGTCGACATGGCGCTGTACCTGGCCAAGGGACACGGCCGCAACCGCGCGTACGGCGTGCGCGGCGTGTCCGGCCTCGATCCAGCGGCGCTGGACGAAGTCGAGCACGATATCGAGCAGGCGTGGCGCGCGGGGCTCGTCGATCTGTCGATCGTGACGGCGCACGTGCCGGAGTTAAGGATGGCGTCGTAACGCCGCGCGTTACTTCGCCGCCTGCTGCATCTTCTCCCCGGCCTCTTCCACCTTCTCGCCGACGCGCTCCGTCGCTTCCTTCGCACCCTCGCGCGCCTCGCGCACGGCCTCGTCGGCCTTCCGGACCTGGGCCTGGACCTTGTCCTCGACCTTCTCGTTGATCCGGTCGATCTTGTCGTTCACGTGGTCGAGCTTGTCCTGCACGCGGGCGCCGGCCTCCTCGACCTTTGCCTGCGCGCGGGCGCCCGCGTCGTCGATGGCCTTGCCGGCCTGCTGGGCGGGGCCCACGCCGTCCGTACCACGGTTGCACGCCGCCAGGAGACAGCCCGCCAGCAGCGCGCCGATGATGGATATCCGTTTCATCTTGCACCCTCCTTTGTTGCCGAATATACACCTGCCCCGCGCGCGGCGGCGGACGGTTCGAACGGCGCGTCCGTCAACGTGCGCAGGAACGCGACGATGGCATCGATGTCCGCATCGTCGAGCGCCGGCTTCATTCCCTTGCGGCGGTTGTACGGCATGGTGGCCACGTTGACGTTGCCGATGTGGCGCGGGGCCACGTCGTCGAACGGGCGGCCGTTCTTGTACCAGCGTTCCAGCTCGATCGAGCGGGTGGCGTAGAACGCGACGGCGTCGCGCAGGTCGGCAAACACGCCGTTGTGCATGTAGCGCTCGCGCGCCGCGACGTTGCGCAGGCTCGGCGTGCGGAAGTAGCCGCACCACTGCCCGGGCTCTTTCCATCCTTTTGCGCGCCCCGTCGCGCATAAACCTTCGTCGAAACGGCGCGGGTCGCGGTTGGCGGGAATCGCCCGGTTGCGCGGCACGGCGATGGCGTCGTAGCCGAAGTCCGTGAACAGCGAACGGGCCGGATTCGTCGACGTCTCGTTGAACTTGTGGCAGCTCGCGCAGTTGCCGCGGTCCGGGTCCTTGAACAGTTTCAGGCCGCGCAGCTCCTGCGCCGTAAGCTTTGCCTTGCCCTGCACCCATGCGTCGTAGCGCGACGAGAACGGAGACATTTCGCGGCTTTGCAGGAACGCGTCCATCGCGGCGCCGAGGGCCGCCAGGGTGCTCGCCGTCGTCCTGAACACGTCCGGACCGAAGGCTTGCTTGAAACCGTCCGCGTACGGCGCCGTGCGCAGCTTGCGGGCGATGTCGGCGTCGCTGCGGTTGTGCATCTCGAGCGGATCGAGCAGCGGATGGCGCACCAGTTCCGCGACGGTGTCCACGCGGCCGTCCGTGAACAGGCCGCCGAACGGCGTGGGCGCGAGCGCATCGTCGTCCTGGTAAAAGAACAGCGGCGGCACGTACGCGGCGTACAGCGCGGACGGCACGTTGCGCCTGCCGACGCGATCCGGCCGGCTGCCGATCGCCACGCCGATGCGCGAGCCGTGGTTGCCGGCGAAGCCCTGCGCCGGATCGTGGCAGCTGGCGCAGCTCGTGCCGGCCGGCTCGGACAGGCGCGTGTCGAAGAACACCTGCCGGCCCAGCGCCACGCGCGCGGGCGCGGGAGCAAACGGGCCGGCCACGCCCGGCATCGCGGGCAGCTGGGGCGTGCCGGCGCGCGCCGTGGATGCCGCGAGCAGCCCCGCGGCGATGAGCCACTTAGCCCGCAAGGAAGCCCGCCTTGTCGCAATTGAGGCGGTTGTTGGCCAGCGCGCACGTGGCCATCAGGGTGCCCGTCTTCGTGTACGCCTTGTAGGTCCAGCCGCTGCCCGCGCGTTCCATCAGCATGAAGCCGAACGTATTGCCGTGCGTGATGCGGTCGACGGTGACGCCCGGCGCCGGCGGCAGGTTGGCGGGGAACGGGTCGGGCAGCGCGACGTCGAGGTTGTCGCCGCCGTTGCCGCTCACGAACGTGGCCGGGTGGTTCGACGCGAAGCTGATCGCCTGGAAGTCGTGCACGTGGCCGTGGAACGCGAGCGACACGCCGGCCGGATAGTACGCCGTCGCGTTCAGCTGCTGCATCACCGACAGCAGCGCCGCATTGCCGCCCGCCGGTGCGCCGCCCGCGATCGGGGCGTAGCCGAGGATCGGGTGGTGGTTGACGAACAGGCTCGTCGTCTTCGCCTTGCCGGCCAGCTGGGCGACCGTCCTGAATTCGTCCTGGTAGGCGAGGAATTGCGGATCGTTCGTCGCGAGCGCCGCCTTGCCGGCCTTGGCGGAATCGAACACGATCACCTGCGTGTCGCCGCCGAGCGGCACGGCATACGGCGCCGTGTAGTTGGCGACGGCGTCGTTGGCCGGATCGTCGCACGTGCGGCGCGCAGCGTAGGCCTGCGTGTCGAGCAGGCGGAACCAGCCCTGGCCGGCACGCGCGCACTCCTCGTGGTTGCCGCGCACGACGATCCACGGCGCGGCGGCCAGCAGCGGCGCGGCCGGCTTGAACAGGTCCGCTTCCCACGTGTCCCAGCCATAGCCCCACGGGCTGTCCTTGCAGCCGGCGATGTCGGACGGGCAGGCGTTCTCGCGGTAGTGGTAATCGCCGATGTGCATGACGAGGTCCGGCTGCAGCTTCGCGGCCGTGGCGGCAATCTGCGCGAGCGGCCATGCCTCGGTGTCGTTGCACGACTGCCAGGCGTTGTCGGCCTTCTTCAGGCGGCAGCCCGTGTCGGCCAGGATGACGATGCGTTGCGGCACCGCCTTCGGCAGCGGCAATGCCCTGCTGCCGACGTGCGCTTCCTTCGCCTCCACCGCCACCGCCGCTTCGCAGACGTTGAGCGGGAATGCGGACGGTTTCGAATCGGCGGCCGCGCTTGCCGTCGTGCGCAGGGCCGGCGTGCCCGCGGCGGCGCGCAAGGTCATGCGCATGTCGGCGCCGTCGACGGTGATCACCGGGCACGTGCCATAGGTGGTGGCCGCGCGCGCGACCGGCTTGCCGCCGTCACCCATCACGACCCACGCGTATTTCACGTAATCGTCCTTCGTCGCTTCGTCGATGCGCGTGGAGCCGCAGCTCGCGAGCAGGCTGGCGAGCGCGATGACGCCCAGGCTCCGGCCGTTCGATCCGATCATCTGTGTGTCCCTTCGTTCGTGATGGAAATCGCAACACGATAGGGACGCAATGTGACCCGGCTATGACATGCGCCAGTCCTCGCGCATGAGGTCCACGTAGCGCCGCGCGCCCAGCCCAAGCGGCCGCTCGCGCGACCACACGACGTCGACCCACAGGCGCAGCACGTTGCTGATGTTGTCGAAGCGGATTTCGACGAGGCTCCCGGCCGCCACCAGCGGCTGCACGAGCACGCGCGGCAGATAGGCCCAGCCGAGCCCCGCCTGCACGAGGTTCAGGGTGGCCAGGTGGCTGTCGACGCGCCACACGTCGCGCGCGTGCACGAAGCGCGGGTCCCTGCCTGCGCCATCGCGGCCCGCGACGACGATCTGGCGCTGGTCGATCAGGTCTTCCAGCCGCGGCGCGCCGGCCGTGAGCAACGGATGGCCGGGCGCCGCCACCGCGACGAGCAATTCATTGCCGACTTCCTGGAATCCCTCGCGGTCGTCCAGCCGTTCGCGCTCGAACACGAGGGCCAGGTGCACGCTCCCGTCGTGCAGCAGGCGCAGCGCGTCGGCCTGCGGCGCCGACAGCACCTCCACTTCGAGCGATGGGAATTCGCGTGCCAGCACGGCCAGCGGCGCGCTCCAATGGCCCGCGATCAGCTCCGGCACCACGGCCAGCGTCAGCCGCCGTTCCAGTCCGCCGTGCAGCGCGAGCGCGTCCGCCTGCAACCGCCGCAATTCGCTGGCGACGTGGCGGGCGCGCGGCTCGAGCGCACGCGCGGCGTCCGTCGGCCGCGGGTCGCGCCCGGCGCGGTCGAACAGGTTCAGGTCCAGCTCCGCCTCGAGCTGGGCGATGGCCATGCTGACGGCAGACGGCACGCGACCAAGCGCACGGGCCGCCGCCGAAAAGGAACCGTGGTCGAGCACGGCCAGGAAGATGCGCACGCTGTCGCTGGTGAACGCCATGACCTGTCAATAAAGTTGATAGATTACGACTTTATACATCAACTTAGCCGACATATCCTCGCCTCATCGAGATTCAGGAAGCAGAACCATGCAAGGCATCCAACGCAAGATCGTCTACGTCGCACTGTACGAAGCCATCGCCATCGCGAGCACGACGGCCGGACTGGCCGGCCTCGCGGACCACGACGCGGGCGCCGCCGGCATCGCCGCCGTCCTCGCGTCGGCGACGGCCGTCGTCTGGAACCTCGTCTACAACACGCTGTTCGAGGCCTGGGAAGCGCGCCAGGCCAGGCGCGGCCGGAGCCTGCTGCGGCGCGTCGTCCACGCCATCGGCTTCGAGGGCGGCCTCGTGCTCGCCATCGTCCCGATGTTCGCGTGGGCGCTGCAAACGTCCCTCGTCGACGCCTTCCTGCTCGACATCGGCCTCGTCGTGTTCTTCGTCCTCTACAGCTTCGCGTTCAACTGGGCGTTCGATCTCGTGTTCGGATTGCCGAAGGCAGCGGCCTGAATCCGGCTCGCCCCAGCCGTCTCCCGGCTTGCCACATTCCGCTCGCCCGCGCGCACCCGCCGGCGTAGCGTGACGAGCATTCGATCCAGCCGGGAGACACGATGAAACGACGATTCCTTCTCAAGGCGGCGGCGACGCTGCCGTTCGCACTCGCAGGCATGGCGACGGCCGCACCGCTGCGCCGGCGCGTGCGGCCGGGCGATCCGCTCTGGCCGTCCGCCGCCGCGTGGGACGAGCTGAAACGCGGCGTGGGCGGCCGGCTCGTGAAGCTCGACGCGCCGTTCGCCGGCTGTGCCGCCGGTGCCGATGCGCCTTCCTGCGCCGCAGCGTTGGCGCGGTTGAAAAACGGCTTCGACATGGGCGACCAGCCGAACTTCACGCACACGAGCGGCTGGCTGGACGCGTGGTCGTCGCAGCCCAGCGCCTACGCGGTGGCGGCGCGCACGACGGCGGATGTCGTCGCCGCCGTGAACTTCGCGCGCACCCACGACCTGCGCCTCGTCGTGAAAGGTGGCGGCCACAGTTACCAGGGCACGTCCGACGCGCCGGATTCGCTGCTCGTCTGGACCCGCCACATGAACGACGTGCGCCTGGAACCTGCCTTCGTCGCACGGAACTGCGGCGCCGCGCCGCAGCCGGCCGTCACGGTGGGCGCGGGCGCCATGTGGATCGACGCATACGATGCCGTGACGACACGCGCCGGCCGCTACGTCCAGGGCGGCGGCTGCACGAGCGTCGGCGTGGCGGGGCTCGTGCAGAGCGGCGGCTTCGGCAGCTTTTCCAAGCGCTACGGCACGGCGGCGGCCGGCCTGCTGGAGGCGGAAGTGGTGACGGCCGACGGCCAGGTCCGCATCGCCAACGCGTGCACGAACGCCGACCTGTTCTGGGCGCTGAAAGGCGGCGGTGGCGGCAGCGTGGGCATCGTCACCCGGCTCACCTTGCGCACGCGCGCGCTGCCGGCCATGTTCGGCGCCGTCTTCTGCAAGGTGCGCGCGGCAGACGATAACGCATTCCGCGCACTGGTCGGCAAGCTGGTCGAGTTTTATGCGAAGGACCTGTTCAATCCGCATTGGGGCGAGCAGATCGGCATCCATGGCGACAACACCGTGGACGTCTCGATGGTCTTCCAGGATCTCGACGAGGCTGCTGCCTTCCGCACGTGGGCGCCGCTGCTCGACTGGCTGCGCGGGCAGCCCGGCTACACGTTCGAGAAGCCGTTCCAGGTGCTCGCCCTGCCCGCCCGGCACATGTGGGATGCGGCGTTCTTCCGCGAGCACGCGCCCGGCTTCATGGTCGCCGATCCGCGTCCGGGCGCGCCCGCGCATCACGTGATCTGGAAAGGCGACACCGAGCAGGAAGGCTGGTTCATCCACGGCTACCAATCCGCGTGGCTGCCGGCCGGACTGCTCGATCCGAAACGCCAGGCCGGCCTCGCCGCCGCACTGTTCCGCGCCAGCCGCCACTGGAGCGTCGGTCTGCACTTCAACAAGGGACTGGCCGGCGCGCCGCAGGCAGACATCGACGCGGCACGCGACACCGCGACCAACCCCGCCGTGCTCGACGCGTTCGCGCTGGCGATCATCGCGGGCGGCGACGGGCCGCGCTTCCCCGGCATGCCCGGCGGTGCCGTCGATGCGGTCCGCGGGCGTGCCCGCGCGCAGGCGATCGGCCGGGCGATGGACGCGCTGCTGGCGGTGGCGCCCAAGGCCGGTGCGTACGTCTCCGAAAGCGATTACTTCCAGGCCGACTGGCAGGATGCCTTCTGGGGCGCCAACTATCCGCGGCTCGCGCAGGTCAAGCGCAAGTACGATCCGGACGGCCTGTTCTTCGTGCGCCACGGCGTGGGCAGCGAAGGATGGAGCGACGACGGGTTTACGCGTCTGGCGGGATAGCCAGCGGATGCTCGGCGCGCGCGGCGTCGATGCGCGCCTTGAGCGCGCGCGTGTTGTCGTCCTCGCCCCAGCGCTTCGTGAACGCCTGCAGGCGTGAACGCGCCCGCTCGACGCTGCCGGAGGCCAGCGCGGATTCGATCGGGCCGCGCGCCTCCGCCCACGCGCTCGCGCGCTGGCGCTTGCGCGTGCACGCGCTGGACGCCTCGTTCAGTCCGCGCTGCAGCCGCTCCAGTTGCTGCGGCGTGGCGCGGCTGCTCCGTAGCGCGATCAATTCGTCCTGCGCCTGCTTGCCCTGGCAGGCCTGGGCCAGCGCGATGGCGCCGTCGATGCGCTTGTCGATCTTCTTCGCCGACGGCTTGGTCCACAGCCACACGCCCCACAGCACGGCCAGCGCGACGATCCACCAGCGCAGGCGGATCGGCTGACGGCCTGCCGGTTTCGGTGGAGGCGGCGGCGCCGGGTGCGGCGACCACGGAATGCCGCGGCCCCGCTCCGGCGGCGGCGCCGTGCTGGCCTCGACCGGGCGGCCGCTGCGGCCGAAAGCTGTCGCGGAAGGTGTCGGTTTCGGCGGCGGCGGTGCCTCCCGCACGGTATCGGGCGCATCCGACCAGCCCGACAATCCGGCCACGGCCTCCGCGCCGGCCGTCGCGGCAGCGGCAGCGGCGGCATCGCGGCGTGCACGATGGTCGTCCTGCGGCGGCGGCGACGCGCCCGCCTGCTGGGCCGTCCCGCAATACGGACAATACTGCACGCGGCGCGGCATGCCGCGCGCGCAGGCGGTGTTGATGCAGCGGTAGATTGCTTCGTCCTGCACGGTGCGTCCTTATTCCGGGTCCGGGATGCCGTCGTCGTCCGGATCGGGAATCGCGGCACCAAGGGCCGCCATCAGTTCCGGGATGTCGCCGACCGTCTTCCACTTGTCCGCGCGCGGATTCCACTGCATGTTCCAGATGCGCGTGCCCGTGTCGATCTCGCCGCGCGTGAGCTGCTGCACGACTTCGTCCAGCGCGAACGGTCCGCGCTGCGTGCCGCCGACGAACAGCTTGTAGCGCGCGGGGATCGGCGTCGCGCCGACGACGTACGCGGCCGGTCCAAGGCTCGGTGCCGGCACCGCGTCCGGTGCACCGGGTGTCGGTGCGACGACGGTGGGTGCAGCCGGTGCGTACTGCGCCGATGGCATGACTGGTGCGGCAGCCCGGCGTTCCAGCGCCTGCGCGGCGCGCGCGTCGGCCGACAGGAACTCGGGCCGGATCACGCGCTTGTCGGTGGGCCGCTCGACTTCCCACGCGTACGCGTCCGACGCGGAATCCGGCACGGTCTCCGTCCATGTGTCGAGCTGCGCGAGCGCCGCTTCCACCTGCGCCGGCGACAGCGCCGGATCGATGCCGACAGCGCGCCGCATCCACTGGTCGTACAAACGCCGCGCCGTGATGTACGGCAGCGACGGCGACGGCAGCTGCGCGCCCGTCTCGTCCACTTCCAGCTTCGGTTCGTACACGCGCAGTTGATAATGGCGCATCAGCGCGGCCAGCAGCGCCAGCTGGTGCGGGCCCATCGCGGCCAGGCGCTGGCGCGTCGCCGCGATCACCTGCTCGCGGTAGTAAGGCGGCAAGCCGTTGGAGCGGATCGCATACTCGTTGCCGATCTGGAGCCATTCGCCCGAGCCCTGCTCGACCTCGAACAGGTATTGCCCGCGCGGCTGGAACGCGGCCTCGCGGTCGCCCGCATCCTGCTTGCGGCGCAGGACGCCCAGCGCGACCGCAGCCAGGAAGAATTCATAGTCGTCGGCCAGCCGATTCAGCTCGTCCATCGACGGCGAGATCGGATGGCGGAAGCGCGTCGAATCGAAATGCAGGTGCGTCGGGATCTTCGGGTTCTCGATCTGGTAGCTGGCGCGCCACGTGCTCAAGCCGCGCAGCACCGTCATCGGGTAGCCGGACAGCTCGATGTAGCACACGGCCCGTCCCGGCACGCCCGTGTTCACGACGGACACGAGGTCGCCGTGAAAGAAGCCGGTGGGCACGGCGGCGCGGATCTCCGGCTCCAGCCTGCGCCACGCGGCCGGATCGCCCACGCCGATGAAGCACTTGAACTGGTCGGCGCTGGGCGTGAACTCGGCCGAGAAGCGCGCATTGATCCACGGCATGGCACTCTTGATCCACTCCGAGAAGATGCGGTGCCGTTCCTGCGGCGACATCGCGCCCAGGCGCTCGACAAGCGGATCGGGCAGCTCGGCCACGGCCTGCTCGCCCGACAGCTGCAGCTGCGCGCGCCGGAACAGTTTCAGTAAAAGGTCGGAACGCAACCGCTCGTCGCCCAGTTGCGGGAACAGGCGTGCGGAGCCGCCGAATTCCAGCAGCACTTCTTCGCTCCACGCGCTCACGTCGCCCGTCAGCCGGACGGGCTCCGGCAGCACGTCGCTCGCCAGCTTGATGTAGGTGGCGTGTTCCTGGCGCGCGTCCGCACGGAGCTGGCCGATGCGCTGGTCGACGGCCGCCAGCATCGCGCCCACGTTGCGCCGCCCTTCCTGGAATTCGCCGGCCACGCCGCTCCAGCGCACCTGGCCGTGTTCGTCCGGCGCCTGCGGCTCGCCGAGCCAGGACGACAGGCTTTGCATCACCTCGATGGATTGCCCCGCCGCGACCGCGAGCAGGTGGAAGCGCAGGTAGTCGGCAATGTCGCGCTTCAGGTGGTTCATGATCTCGCGCGCCTGCGCATCCTTGCCGAACAGCCGGCCCGCGGCCTGCGTCAAGTGATTCAGCGATTCCTCGACCTGGCGCGTGCGCAGCGCGTCGCGCACGTCGCGGTAGCGCTTGCCGTTGCGCTGGACGTTGGCCAGGTCGCGCTGCGCGAGCCGTGCCTTGACCTGCTCCAGCAGCGACAACACGAATTCCAGGCCGCCCTGCTTGCGGTCGTCCAGCAGCATATACAGCCGGCCGCGCACGTTCAGGCGCAGTTGCGCGAGCAGCTCGCCCGTATGCCGCTTGATGCGGTCCTCGCTCGTCTCGGCCGTGGCGCCGGCCTCGCGGATGGCGTCGCGCTCCAGGTTCGGCAACAGCTCGACCACCTTCTCGCGCCACAACTTCAGGTCGTACGACGCCATGATGCGGTCCATCTCCAGCTGCACCTTGCTCTCGACGCGCTCCAGCAGCGAGCGCTGGTCCTTGTCCAGCAGGAGCATGTCCGTCAGCGCGTATTCCGGGAACGGCGTGACGTCGACGGTGCCCTTTTTGAAATCGGGGAATTCCGTGAACGGGTGCTCGGCCATGCCCATCTGCTCGCGCATGAATGCGTCGCGCTCCTGGTCGGTGGCGCGTCGCGCGGCTGTGCCATCGGCCGCGACGAGGCCGAAGAACGCCTTCACCATCAGCGCCGCCAGTTCGTAGGCGCGGATGTCTTCGCGCAGGCTTTGCTGCGTGTCGAGCACGGCCTGGCCGAACGCGGAATACACCTTCGAGTACGACAGGCGCATGTCGCCGAAGCGCTGCTCCGGCACGCGCGGATTGTATGGCCCGAGCTTGTGCTGCTGCTGGTTGACGGCGACGGAGCGCTTGCGGTTGGCGAAATCGGCCGACGCGAAATCCTCGAACAGCGTGTCTGCCACCATCTGGTACACGTCCTTGACGTCCTGCGTCGCCTTGTTCGCGAGGTTCGCGGTGTCGACGAAATAGACGTCGTCGAACGGCGTGCCGCGGCCGACGATGCTGTCCGGCTCCATCCACTGCACGCGCGCATTCATGTCGCGCATGCCCGTTTCCAGCTCCATCATGGTGGCGTACGCATTCGCCTCCGTGCGCTCCTTGTTCGCCTTCGCGTAGCCGGACGGCAGGAACATCACGAGGTCGACCTGGCTGTCCGACACTTCCTGACGCGCGACGGCCTTCGCGATCCAGCCCAGGTCGATGGCGCTGCCCGCCCCCGTGCCGCCCGCGTTCGACGCGATGACGACGATGCGGAATTTCGACGTGTCGACCTGCAGGCCGAGGCGCTGGTAATTCTCCTTGCGCTCGATGCCCGCGTTACTGCTCAGGAAATTCAGCGCGCCCTTGATGCGGCCACGCAGCTTAGGGTATTTGTCGAACAGGTACAAGCGCGCGAGCGCGCGGATCTGGCCCGCGCCCTTGGACGGATCGATGCCCAGCGAGCGCAGTTTCTTCGGGCGCAGCGGCATCCAGTTTTCGATCAGCGGAAAGCGCGCGAGGCTGTCGTCGGACTCGTGGTACTGCGGCAGGTCGAGCGGTTCGACGAGGCGTTCTTCGTCGGACAGTTTGACCAGCTCGAACCACGGGTCCGTGCGCTGCGACTTGCCTTCGTCGATGACGGCGTTCGCATCGAGGTCGAAGTGGAGGAAGCGTGCGACGGGGAAGTCGGCGATGGATTCGACGCGGGTCGGATGCCGGCGGTTCCACACGGCCGCGAGGATGCGGCGGCGGATGCGCATCATGACTTCCATGCCGGTGCCGCCGGCGCCGATGAACAGCGTCGGTCGCAGGTCGACTTTGAGCTCCGCTTTATTGCCGAGCGATGCGGGATCGGGAAAATCTGCCATGGTGTTCTCTGTAAAAGGTCAGCGGCGGCCGACGAAGAAGGCCGCGACCAGCGTGATGACGCCGACGACGACCAGCGGTCCGGTGATGGCGGGCGTCAGGTATTTGCTCGCGTTGACGATGGCCAGCACGACGGCGGCCGACAGGAAGCCCATGCCGACGAACAGCAGCCAGCCCGCGCTCCCGGCCGACGACGGCGCCACGCGCTTGACGACGAGATGGTGCACGTAGGCGTTCCGCACGAAGAAGTAAATCACCAGCAGCACGACGAACGCGACGGCGCCGATGGCCATGTCGCGCCCGGCCGTGTCGCGCAGCGGCGCCGCGCTCGTGTTGGTGGCGCCGCCGGGTGCGATCTCGACGGGCTGCGTCGCGGTGTCGGGCGTCGTCTTCGGCAGGCTGTCCTGCGGCGTGGTCGCCGCCTGGCCGGGCAGTTTGAAGCCCGGGTCGGTACCGGCGGTGTCGGGGGCGGGCTTGGTCTGGTCGTTCTGCATGGTGGGTTCCCGTGGGTTCATCGGCCGAGCCGGACCTGCGCGCCTTCGCGCAGGTCCAGCAACTGGTGGCCGAACAAGGTCGTCTTCAGGCGGGCCACTTCATTGCCCGCCTTGTCGTAGATCGGTTGCGTGGCGCCCGCCCGCGTGTGCACGGTGCGCAATTCGTCTTCCACGACGAGCTGCACCCGGCGCGGCCGGCCGTACGCGTAAGCGGCGCCCGCGCCGGCCGCCAGCAGCGCGAGACCGCCGCCCAGGAGCAGCACGAGCGGACCCGAGCCGTAGTGCACGTGCACCTCGACGGGCAGCACGGCCGTCGAGGCCTGGATGTCGGCCGGCGGCGTGAAGATGTCCGGCAGCGGATCGCCCGGGAACAGCGCCGCCATGCGCTCGCGAAACGCCTGCGACAGTTCCAGCCGCTGGCCCTGCAGGTGCAGCTCGATGCGGCCCGGCAGCACGTACGCGGAGCCGGCCGATTTCAGGGCCGCCATCGACCATTTACCCGGCAGCTGCGCGACGGGCAGCTGCACGGTCGATGCGAGCGGTTCCGCGCGGCCCGGCGCCAGCCGCGTGACGGTATTCGTCTTCAACGCGATCGGACGGTTCTCGCCGCCGAGCATGGAGCGCGCCGAGATCGTCGCGCCCGCGATCGTGTACGGATACATCGTGTTCTGCAGCTGCCACTGGATCGTCGCGCTGGGCGTGCGCGCGTCGGGCGACACGTCCGCGCGCAGGCGGCCCGCCGCATCCATCGAGAACTCGACGCCGGGCGCGTTCTCGACCTTGCGCGGGACAAGGCGCACCGTGTCGCGGTCGAGCGGTTTCAGGCGCGCGGGCGGTTCCGTGATCACGCGCTGCACGCGGGCCAGCATCGCGTCGAGGGCGCGCCCCCCCTCCGGCCCGACGGCGAACACGTACACCATCAGGCCGTTCGCGTGGTAGTGCTGGCCCTGCACGGGCATCCGCAGCGGGAATGCGAGCGCCTTCGTGATCGCGGCGCCCTTGTGGATCAGCGCATAGAACTCGCGGTTGCGCTGCGCGGTCGCCTGGTCGTTGTTCGGGCTGTTGCGGTTGTTCGTCACGAGCCAGACGAGGCCCGCCTTCCCGCCCAGCACCTTGTTCACCGTCGTCTCGACGGCTTCGCCCAGGTCGGTGTCGGCCAGCGCCGTGCCGCCCGGTTTGCGCGCGGTGTTCAGCCCCGCCAGCGCGGCCTGCACGTGCGCGGGAGTCTCTTTCGTCACCTGCTCGGACAGCAGCGCCCGCGGCGACGGCGCACCGGGCAGCGACTGGTTGAATGCGGCCAGCACGAGCGCGTCGCCCGGCTGCGCGACATTGCCCGCGAGCGCCGCCACCAGCGGCTTGAACTGCGAGTGCGGGTCCGTGTAGAACGGCTCCATCCAGCCGGAGTTCTGGACGAGCACCACCTGCGGCACGGCCCATGCAGGCGCAATGCCGCACAGCGCGAGGAAAAGGACGAAGGCCCTCACGTCGGCGCTTCCAGATTCCAGCCGCGGATCCGGTTCCAGTCTGGGTGGTGCAGCCACAGGCGGTTGGCGTAGACGAAGGGCACGCATTCGAGCGGCCGCGCGAGGCGCGCCACTTCGTCCAGGATCACGTTGCGCCGGCCGATCCACTCCACCGTGGTGCGGGCGATCACGCGGTTGGCCAGCGCCTCTTCGGCGCGGCCGGTGTATTTGTGGAAGCGCAGCACGAGCCCGCTGGGCTGGCTGCGGTTATTGTTGAAGCTGCGCAGCAGCGGCAGGACGAGGGAATCGTCCTCGTGCTGGTCCTCGACGTGCTCGCCGGACCACGGTTCGTCGACGACGGGATGGCCGCGCCGGAACAGCAGATTGGCGAAGCCGAGGCGCGCGCCATCGATGCATTCGCGCTGCGGATGGTCGCTCCCCAGTTCGAGGAACGAATACGACTGGCCGTCATGCCCGATCAGCCACATGCGGCCGTCGCGGCTCAGGGTGGGGCCGCCGAGGTCGAGGCTGGGCAGCCACGTGTCCGGCCACGCGAGCCAGCGCGGGGCTTCGCCCGGACGCCACACGAGCTGGCCCTCGCCATGCAGCCAGAACAACTGGCCGTCGTAGCCGATGGGCCGCGTCCAGCCGGACAGCGGCAGCGCGCCGCAATCGAATTGCGGGCCCGGAGCCAGGTCGGCGCCCAAACCGCACAGGCCCAGGGTGCCGCCCGGATTGCGCACGAGGACGCCCAGCTGGCGCCGCATCAGGCCCGGTGCGGCGACGACCGGCGCGGCCAGCACGGCCTCGGTGCGGCATGTCTCGCTGACGGGGTTGATCGCGAGGCGGTACAGCCCGCGCGCGGTGGGCACGAGCGCCACGTCGCCGCGGCGCGCGGGCACCTGCAGGTGCGACGTGGGCAGCCAGCCGTAGTCGGACGCGCCGAACGCGAGATCGGCCGCGCCCTCTTCCGGCAGCAGCACGTGCCAGACTTCCGCCAGCGGATCCCAGTACTGCAGCACGCCCCGGCCCGGCGCCAGCGCGAGCAGGCGCTGTTCGGGAAAGCCGAAGGTGGCGGCGGCAAATACGCAGTGGGCGTTCGGCGGTGGCGGCATGGCGGCGTCGAAGCGGCCGACTTCCGGCGCGGGTGGACGTTCTTCGAGGCTGTCGCCCAGCGCCAGCGACGTCACGGGCAAGCCGTGCGGCACGTGACGGGGCAGCAGCGCGTCTGCATACGCCCCCCACCAGTCGGGACGGCGTTCGGGCGCGGCGCCGAGGCGTTCGAGCGGCCGGCCGCATGTGGGACAGAATGCGAACCCCTCGGGGAAGATGGCGGCGTGGTCGCAGGATTGCGGCAGCGAGGCGCCGAGCAGGTGCGCGCAATCGGCCAGGCGGCCGCGCGCGGCGGCCTGCCAGTCGATCCGGCCCAGCCCGTCGCTGGACGCGAGTTCGAACTGCCCGCTGCGCTCGTCCTCCAGCCAGATACTGGCCGGCGTTTCCCATCGGTATGCCATGCGCTCCCACCGTTGAAATCAAAAATCGCACGGTCCGCTCAACGTCGGGACCGTTATCGTTTTGAAATCATAGCGCCGGGATCAAGCCGACGGCGCCCTGTTCACGGAGTAGCGTGTGGCTGTGCTTCAGGGATCAAATAGCGGCGCGGGAAGGGGAACTTTCGATGGCATCCAGTGCCGCCCGGTTCACGTGGCGGATCTTCCACGTGCCGTTGTCCAGCACCATCGTCAGCACGACTTCGTGCTTCGCGTCGCCGTCACCATCGAGGGTGACGAGGACATCGGCACTGCGCGCCTGGCGCCGCAGGGTGACGGCCTGCACGCGCCCGCGCAGCCACGCGCCGTGGATGCGAGGCGACTGCAGGAAGTAGTCGCCCGCCTGGTTGGTCTTCTCCTGCAGCCGTTTCACCAAGTGGTCGACGAGGGGCTTCGCAACGTATGCATTCAGGCGGTCGTAGCGGTCGCTCAGGGGATCCTGGTCGGCGTCCAGCGTCTGCAGGTACCAGCCATAGAATTCCGCGGCCACGGTCTCCGGTGCGCGCAACGCCGCCGCGCGTGCCGCGAGACAGACCAGCAGCAGGCCGGCCAGAATGACTTTTAGGAAATTTCCTTTACGAATCAACATGATGGACTCCTGACAGCCAGACTGTGCAGCATTCCGGCCGGCCTGATCGTGACCTGCCGCAAGGGTATAATGCCGGGTTGTCTTCCCTCTCCAGCCATGCCATGACGCTCACCGACGCCCTGCCCGCCGCCGCCATCGCCTCCGCCACCGCGCACTTGCGCGACGTGCTCGCGATCGCGCTCGAACACACGTCCGCGCGGCGCGCGCTGGTCGTCTTCGACACCCGCACGGCGCTGGCCCGCGCCCTCGTCGCCGCGTACCGCGCGAACCTCCCGGAAGCGACGTTCATCGACTTCGACACGGTCGCCCCCGACGACGTGCTCGCGACGTTCCGCACCCTGGCGCCGCAGGACCTGGTCGTGCTCGTGCAATCGACGAACTTCCGCCTGGACGGCTTCCGCCTGCGCGTGGAACTCTTCAAGCTGGGCCTGAAGGTGATCGAGCACGTGCACCTGTCGCGCATGCCGGGCGCGCAGGGCGAGCACTACATCGAGGCGCTGGCCTACGATCCCGCCTACTTCCGCGGCGTGGGCCACGCGCTGAAGGCCCGCATCGACCGCGCCCGCCGCGCCGAGGTGCATGGCGGCGGCGAGATCCTCGTGTTCGATTCTCCGCTGGAAAGCGCCAAGCTGAACGTGGGCGACTACAGCGCGATGAACAACGTGGGCGGCCAGTTCCCCATCGGCGAAGTGTTCACGGAAGCGCAGGACCTGGAGGCCGTCAGCGGACGCGCGCAGGTCCACGTGTTCGGCGACACCTCGTATCTCGTCAACCGGCCCGGGTCGCCGATCACGCTCGTCATCGAGAAGGGCCGCGTCGTCGGCACGGAAAACGTCACGCCCGCGTTCCAGGAAGTCCTCGACATCATCCGCCGCGACGAGGGCGAGGTGTGGGTGCGCGAACTGGGCTTCGGCATGAACCGCGCCTTCACGCGCGAGCGCCGCGTGGACGACATCGGCACGTACGAGCGCATGTGCGGCATCCATTTGTCGCTGGGCGCCAAGCACGGCGTGTATGCCAAGCCGGGCTTCAAGCGCAAGGACGCGCGCTATCACATCGACGTGTTCGTCGTCACGGACGCCGTGGTCCTGGACGACGAGCGCGTGTATGCGGACGGCGCGTGGACGGTGGCCGCCTGATCTACAATGGCATGGTCATTTGAAGGACCATGCCATGCTCACTCCCGAACAACGCGACCGGTACCAGCGCGACGGCTACATCGTCGTCCCGGATTTCAAATCGCCCGACGAGATCGCACGCCTGCGCGCACGCGCCGGCGAGATCGTCGACGCCTTCGACCCGGCGGAGTCGCGCGCCATCTTCACGACGCGCGACCAGGCCCGCGCCAGCGACGCCTGGTTCCTCGGCTCGGACAACACGATCCGCTGCTTCTTCGAAGAGGAAGCCTTCGGCCCGGACGGCCAGCTGAAACAGGCCAAGGCCCTGTCGATCAACAAGATCGGCCACGCCATGCACGACCTCGACCCCGTGTTCGAAGCCTTCACGCACGATGCGAAGCTGGCCGCCGTCGCGCGCGACCTGGGACTGGAACAGCCGCAGATCTGGCAATCGATGTACATCTTCAAGCAGCCCGGCATCGGCGGCGAAGTACGCTGGCACCAGGACGCGACGTTCTTCGATTCCACCCCGATCAGCGTGACGACGTTCTGGTTCGCGCTGGAAGACGCGACCATCGAGAACGGCTGCCTGTGGGTCGAACCGGGCGGCCACCGCGGCCCGCTGCGCGAGCGTTTTCTCCGCGACGGCGACGCGATCACGATGGAAAAGCTGGACAGCACGCCGTGGCCGGACGACAGCACGGCCGTGCCACTGGAAGCGAAGGCGGGTGATCTTGTCTGCTTTCATGGGCTGTTGCCTCACTACAGCGCGCCGAACCGGTCTCCGGTGTCGCGGCATGCATTCACGTTGCACGTGACGGATGCGCGGACCAAGTATTCGCCGCGCAACTGGATCCAGCGGGATGCAAATTTTCCGGTACGTGGCTTCGACTGATATACTCTTCCAGTATCTTTTAATGCACTTTTAAACCACAAGCCGGGCATGGATTGTCATATCGAGATTTTTCACGACGGCGAGTGGCTGGAAGCTGCGCATGCAAGCTTCTCCGATGTGGTACGTAATGGCTTTCGGCCGAATGATTGTGTGTTCGAGTACGATCTGCTCTACGCCTTCGGCGATGCACCGGCACCAGTGTCGCTTGTGATCCCGGTTGACGCGGACCGCCACGTCCGCAAGACCTGGCCCACCTTCCTGTATGACCTGGTGCCGCAAGGTAACGGACGCAGATTCCTGCTCGACCATCTGAAGCTTCCCGACGCTCAGGCTTCCGACCTGCCGTTGCTGTGTGCCGGTGCCTTCAACCCGATCGGGCGCTTGCGTGTCCGGGAAGCCGTCCACTACTACGAACAGCATGTCGAGCGTCATGACCTTGCCGCAGACGGCTTCACGTTTGACGAACTGCTCGCACGCTCGCCCGACTTTCATGAAACGATGATGGTGCACGGCATGCTGGCCGCAGGGGGCACAGGTGTGCAAGGTGTCGCCCCCAAATACCTGCTGACCCAGGGGCATGACGGCAAATGGTATCCCGACGCGGCGCTGCCCGATGACGAGGCCCAACGCCACTACATCATCAAGCGCCCGCGTGGTCCATCGGACGCCGACCGCAAGGTCCTGCGCAACGAAGCGCATTACATGGAAGTCGCGCGACGCTTCGGCATCCGCAGCTTCGACATGCCTGTCGTGCACGGCGACATGTTGTTCATCCCGCGTTTCGACCGCCGTGCCCAAAACGGGCAGGTACTGCGTTTTCATCAGGAGAGCGTCGCTTCGATCGCGGGCCTGGCCGGTTTCGGCACGCAGGCCGACCAGTTCGAGTTGCTGAACGCGATTCGAAAAGTGGTCGATGAGCCGCTTGCGGAGACCGTCGAGTTCATCCGGCGCGACGTGCTCAACCTGGCATTGCGCAACACGGACAACCATGCGCGCAATACGGCCGTGCAGACCGTCGACGGTGTCACGCGGATCACGCCGCTGTTCGATTTCGCGCCGATGTACCTGGACCCGGAAGGCATTACCCGCTCGGCGCGCTGGTACCATCCGGAGAGCCGTAAAGAGCTGCGGAACTGGAAAGACATTCTCGCGCAGTTGTCCTTGACCGGGCCGGAACGTGCAGAGGTCGTCGAGGCCCTGGTACGGTTCGGTGAACGATTGGCGACCCTGTCCGAATGCATGCGCGAGGTGGGCGTCGATAATGACATCGTCGATTTCGTCACGCCCAGCATCGAAGCGCAACGCACCCAACTTCTGGCACTGAGATAGTCATGAGCAAGAAAAAACCGATGGACAAGACAGAAGCCCGAGAGCGACGCAACCGGATGCTGGAGTCCGCGGCCGCGGCCAGGCTGTCGCTCAACGAAGGCGTGCGCGAGATGCGTGCGATCGCCGGCATGACGCAGGAGGAATTCGCGCGGCACCGTGGGGTCAGCGCGCGGGTGATCAAGGCGATCGAACTTGGCCAGGGAAACCCGACTGTGGCGACGATGAATCGCATCGGGCGATTCTTTGGCCTGGAGGTGGCGTTCGTTCCGATCCGGCGCGAATTGCAGGCTGAAGAACACCTACAGCCCGCCAAGGAACGTATGCAAAACGATGATGTCGACGTATCGGAGGCCATTCGCAGGGTCCTCGAGATGAGGGAGGACCTTGGTGCGCGCCTGCACAAACTCGGCGAGATGGCGGCTGACCTGGATATGCAACTGGACCGCATCAGGGAACAGCACGACGCTTTCAACGAGCGGCAAAAAAAACTGGCAGGTCTGGCCGACTTGTCGCCAGTAAAACCCCCGGTAAAGCGCCGCGCGAAAAAAGATACGGCCTCCCCTACGAAAAAACCGTCCCGATCAACCTGATTCTTGAAAGTCGGCCTGTAAATCCCTCCTGACAAAAACTGTCAGGAACACCTTTTAAGATCTTCCCTTTCGTCGGACACGAAAGGAGAAGCTCATGCACATCATCATCGGAGGCACCGGCCACGTCGGCTCGGCCACGGCTAGAGCGCTGCTGCGCCGGGGCGAGCCCGTCACGGTCGTCACGCGCAATGCCGGCCATGCGGCCGCCCTGCGGGAGGCCGGCGCACAGGTCGCCGTCGCGGACGTGCGCGACGTGGCGGCCCTGCGCGCCATCTTGCGTACGGGCACGACCGCCCTGCTGCTGAATCCACCGGCCGCGCCATTCACGGACACGGATGCCGTCGAGCGCGCGAATGCCGCCGCCATCGTCGACGCGGTGACGGGCTCCGGCCTGCGCAAGGCCGTCGCGGTCTCGACGACCGGTGCGCGTCGCGGCGAGCGGTGCGGCGACCTGACGGTCCTGTTCGAATTCGAAGAAAAGCTGAAGGCGCAGGCCGTCCCCGTCGCGGTGAACCGCGGCGTCTACTACATGAGC
The DNA here is from genome assembly GCF_024756235.1 of Massilia kyonggiensis. GTDB lineage: Bacteria > Pseudomonadota > Gammaproteobacteria > Burkholderiales > Burkholderiaceae_D > Telluria > Telluria kyonggiensis. The sequence continues at coordinate 566,223 of NZ_JANUGY010000001.1, forward strand.
AACTGGACCGAGATGCTCGACACCGTGCGGCACCGCGGCAAGCTGCCGAGTTTCTTCCCCGAGGACCTCGTCATCCCGATGGTCGCACCGGACGATCTGGGCGAAGTGGCCGCGCAGCGGCTGCTGGAGCCCGCGGACCGGACGGACACCATCGACGTCGAAGGCCCCCGCCGCTACACGCCGCGCGACGTGGCCGACGCGTTCGCGCACGCGCTCGGCCGGCCCATCGACGTCGAGGTCGTCCCCCGCCATGCGTGGGAACAGACGTACCGCCAGCTCGGCTTTTCGCCGGAAGCGGCGCGCTCCTACGCCTGCATGACGGGCACCGTGCTGGACGAGCAGGACGGCTGGCCGGACAACCCTGTCCGCGGCCCGACGACGCTCGAGGATTTCATTCGCGCAAGCATAAGTCGGAAGTATTAAAACTACACACTTCATGCGATTTAGATTGACACGAAAATACGTATAGCTAAGAATCTCGCCCGTTGGGCACGAAAACCACACAGAATGATCGCCCAATACGTAGTAAAAGTACCTGAGCAAGCAGCGGACTTTTGCACGACCTCCGTTGCCTGCCGGGACCTTACCCGTATCACATCGGAGGAGAAGCATGAAGAAGAGCACCATCGTCGCCTTGCTGGCGGCGGGCATGATGACGTCCATGGCGGCTGCCACGCAGGCCGCCACTCCTACCCAGCAGGCCGGCGGCAGCACGGCCGTCGTCCTGCAGGGTTTCCACTGGAACTCGGCCAATTACACCGGCCCTGACTGGTACAACACCCTGCTGAACAACGTCAGCGACATCAGCGCCATGGGCTTCACGCACGTATGGTTCCCGCCGCCGTCGGATTCGGCGGCCAAGGAAGGCTATCTGCCGCGCCAGCTGAACAAGCTCGATTCCAGCTATGGCAGCGCGGCCGAGCTGACGAACGTCGTCAACGCCTTCAAGAACAAGGGCGTCAAATCGATCGTCGACGTCGTCGTCAACCACCGCGTGGGGAGCACGGGCTGGTCCGACTTCACGAATCCGAACTGGACCACCTGGTCCATCGTCAACGGCGACGAGTGCAACTGCGGCCTCGGCAACGCCGACACGGGCACGGGCTATTCCGCCGCGCGCGACCTCGACCACAAGAACGTGGGCGAAGTCCAGAACGGCATCGTCAACTGGCTCAACGCCACGCTGAAACCGGTGGGCTTTACCGGCCTGCGCTTCGACTACGTGAAGGGCTTCGGCGCCAACTACGTGGGCCAGTATTCGAACGCGTTCGCGTCCGATTTCTGCGTCGGCGAGATGTGGCCCGATTCGTTCGACCTGAACAACCTGAACGCGAACCGCCAGGCGATCATGGACTGGATCAACGGCACCAGCAACAGCTGCGGCGCGTTCGACTTCACGACCAAGGGCATCCTCAACGACGCCCTCGCCAACGGCAATTACTGGCGCCTGAAGGCGACGGACGGCAAGCCGCAGGGCGCCATCGGCTGGTGGCCGGCGATGTCGGTGACGTTCGTCGACAACCACGACACCGGCCCGGCCGAAAGCTGCGGCACGGGCCAGAACCTGTGGGCCGTGCCGTGCGGCGCCGTGCTGGAGGGCTACGCCTACATCCTGTCGCACCCGGGCATTCCGACCGTGTTCTACCCGCACATCTACAACTGGAACCTCAAGACGCAGATCGCGGCGCTGATGGCGGCACGCAGGAACGCGGGCGTGAATTCGACGTCCGCCGTCGCCATCCAGCAGGCGACGCAGGGGCTTTACGCGGCCATCATCACCGGCACGACGCACCAGCTGGCGATGAAGATCGGCCCGAACAGCTGGAGCCCGGGCGCCGGCTGGACCCTGCAGACGTCGGGTAACAACTACGCCGTCTGGATGAAGTAATAGGGAGAACGCGGCTCAGGCACCCACCGCCTGCAGCCGCGTTGCCTGGCCGCGGCCCGCGACGTCGCGGCCATGCACGCTGACGCGGTTGCGGCCGTTCTGCTTGGCGTGGTACAGCGCCTCGTCCGCGCGGCGCAGGATCTCTTCCCATTTGTGGTCGTGCGCATCCAGCGCGGCCACGCCCACGCTGATGGTCATCGACAGCGCTTTCCCATCGAGGATCAGCGGCGCCGCGACCACCGCCTCGCGCAGGCGTTCGGCCATGACGCACACGTTGTCCGCGTGTTCGCCGACGACCAGCACCGCGAACTCTTCCCCGCCAATGCGGAACAGCGCGTCGTACCCGCGCAGCACGCGCGCCGACAGCGCCGTCACGTGGCAGATCGCGGCATCGCCCACGCCGTGGCCGTAGCGGTCGTTGATGGGCTTGAAGTGATCGACGTCGAACGTGATGAAGAACATGCCGGCGCCGGTGCGGCGGCAGCGGCGGAAGTCGCGCATGGCGATATCGTGCAGCGCGCGCCGGTTCAGCCAGCCGGTCAATACGTCCGTCAGCGATGCGCGGCGCAGCGCCAGCGTCTGCTGGTGGCTGACGATCAGCGCGCAGCACATCGCCGCCAGCGACAGGTACACCAGCATCGCCAGCGCGCCCGACGTGCGGAAGAAATCGCCGCCCAGGAAGCCCGGCGGCCGGCCGTCGTACGCGAGCATGATCGTCACGCGCGCGACCTGCTGCAGCGCGGACAGCACCTGCAGCACGATCAGCGGCGTATGCGCCGCGCACACCTCGCGCTCGCGCCTGCGCCACAGCAGCCACGCGGCACCGAGGTTGAGCGCGCCGACGAAGGGGGTGAACAGCACGAGCCGGTACAGCGGCGCCTCGCGCACGACCAGCAGCCCGTGCGCCGCCAGCAGGCCGGCCATCAGGATGACGCCCCAGCGCCAGCCCGGCGCCAGGTGCAGGTGGCGCCGCACGCCGGCCAGCATGCCGAAATGGCCGCCGATGTGGAGCGCGTTGACGCAGGCGATGAACACGATGGGGTTCGTCTGCTGGTGCAGGCCGATGGCAGCGAGCGCGTTGCTCAGGGCGAACAAGGCGGCGGCGGCCGTCCAGTCGACGAGGCAGGCCTGGCGCGCGCTGGCGAGGTACAGCAGCCCCATGCTGGCCGCCATGGTCAACGCCGCCAGCGCGGCGGCCACGATGAGTGTGAAAGCGTCCAAGCGCCATCCAACCTGTATAGATAATTCCTTAAGTATAAGACTATTGTTTATATGCAAATCTCACAAATAGTCACAATCATGCAGTTTCTGTACTTACAGGCAAGCGAAACCGAGGTTCAGGATGGCTGTGATATACAGGTTCCCATGAACGCTGCTTTCTTCGCCATCGTCGGGTCCCAGTTCTTTTCGTCGCTGGCGGACAGCGCCCTGTTCATCCTGTGCGTGTCGCTGGTCGCCACGCTGTCGTTCCCGCAATGGATGACGCCGATGCTGAAGATGGGCTTCGTCGTGTCGTACATCGTGCTGGCGCCCTTCGCCGGCGCCTTCGCCGACCGTTTTCCCAAGGGCCGCGTGATGCTGCTGACGAACACCGTCAAGATGCTCGGCTGCTCGCTGATCCTGGCCAAGGCCAATCCCCTGCTCGCCTATGGGATCGTGGGGCTCGGCGCCTCCGCGTATTCGCCCGCCAAGTACGGCATCCTGGCCGAGGTGCTGCCGGCGCGCCGGCTCGTGGCGGCCAACGGCTGGATCGAGGGGACGACGGTGCTGGCCATGATCCTCGGCACGGTGCTGGGCGGCGTCCTCTCCGCCAATCCGCAGGCGATCGCGTGGCTGCTGCACCTGACCTTGCCGTGGAAGGCCACGCCCATCGGCATGGCAGTCGCCGTGATCGTCATGACGTATTTGCTGGCGACGCTCCTGAACCTGCCCGTGATGCACGCGGGCGCCCGCCCGGCCGACGCGCGCCGGCCCCTCCCCGCGCTGCTGGCGGATTTCTACCGCTGCAACCGGAAGCTGTGGCAGGACCGCGAAGGCCGCGTCTCGCTCGGCGTCACGTCGCTGTTCTGGGGTACCGGCATGGTGCTGCAGGTGCTCCTGCTGACGTGGGCGCAGAACGTGCTCGGCCTCACGCTGGACCGCGCCGCGGCGCTGCAGGGCGTGTTCGCGCTCGGCGTCGCGGTGGGCGCCGCCGTCGCGGGCAAGGCCGTGCCGCTCGTGCGCTCGCTGTCCGTGATGCCGCTGGGCGCCGTGATGGGCGCCGGGCTGTGCGCGATGGTGTGGGTGCATTCCGTCGCGGTCGCCCTGCCCCTGCTGCTCGCGATCGGCATCCTCGCCGGCCTGTTCGTCGTGCCGATGAACGCGATCCTGCAGCACCGCGGCAATCGCCTGATGCCCACCGGCCAGTCGATCGCCGTGCAGAACTTCAACGAAAATCTCGCCATTCTCGCGATGACGTCCACCTATGCGCTGGCCCTGCAGGCGCAGCTGCGGCTCGATACCGTGCTCGTACTGCTGGGGCTCTTGATCGTGCTCGTCACGCTGGCCTTGCGCGGCATGGCGGCGCGACGGCGCGACTGAAGTGTCCGGCGGCGGTGTCCGCCGAGTGTCCGCTCCCCTGTCCGCGTGTCCGACCGTATCGCACGCGCCACGCCCATCCGTATGTATCAGTCTTGTTACACATCAAATAAGGTAATGGCTGAACGTCAAGACTAGAATATTTTCCTTCTTTCAACCATGAATGCAGGGTAAATATGATACGTTTCCCGATCGGCCTGGCGGCGCTATGCCTCAGCTTGGGGGCAATCGCGGCGGAACCTTTCGACGACAAGTTCCGCCAGCTCGACGAATTGCTGCCCACCCCGACCACGATCCGCACCGCCTCGGGCGCCCCGGGACACGCGTACTGGCAGCAGCGCGCCGACTATGCGATCCGCGCGACGCTGGACGAAGGCAAGCGCGCGATCAGCGGCACCGAGACGATCACGTATCACAACAATTCGCCCGATACGCTGTCCTACCTGTGGGTCCAGCTCGACCAGAACATCTATAAACGCGATTCCGACGCGCGCATGACGGCGACCGTCCCCTCGCGCGACGCCTGGGCCAAGGCGCGCGGGCCGGAAGACGGCTATAAATTCGACGCGCTGCGCTCCGTGCTGGAAAAGAGCACGTTCGACGGCGGTTTCAAGATCGCCGCGGTGAAGGATGCGGGCGGTCGTCCGCTGCACGTCGTGATCAACCGCACGATGATGCGCATCGACCTGCCGCAGCCGTTGAAACCGGGCGCGAAGGTCGCGTTCTCGATCGACTGGAGCTACAACATCAACGAGCAGAAGGTGCTCGGCGGCCGCTCCGGCTACGAAAAATTCGACGAGGACAAGAACGACCTGTTCGAGATCGCCCAGTGGTTCCCGCGCATGGCCGCGTACTACGACGTGACGGGCTGGCAGCACAAGCAATTCCTCGGCACGGGCGAATTCACGCTGGAATTCGGCGACTACGACGTGCAGCTGACCGTCCCCGCCGACCATATCGTGGCCGCCACCGGCGAGCTGCAGAACCCGGGCGACGTGCTCACGAGCGCCCAGCGCCAGCGCCTGGAGCAGGCGCGCACCGCGACGAAGCCCGTCATCATCGCGACGCAGGCCGAAGCGGAGGCGCGCGAAAAGACCCGCGCCAGCGGCACGAAGACGTGGCGCTTCCGCGCGAAGAACGTGCGCGATTTCGCGTGGGCGTCGAGCCGCAAGTTCATCTGGGACGCGCAAGGCTTCAAGAAGGACGCGACCAACGTGCTGGCGCAGTCGTTCTATCCGAAGGAAGGCAACCCGCTGTGGGAAAAATACTCGACGGCCGCCGTGATCCACACGATCGCCGAGTACAACAAGTATTCGTTCGACTACCCGTACCCCGTCGCGATTTCCGTGAACGGCCCGGTGGGCGGCATGGAATACCCGATGATCTGCTTTAACGGCCCGCGTCCGACCAAGGACAAGAAGACGGGCGAGCTCACGTACTCCAGCCGCACCAAATATGGCCTGATCAGCGTCGTGATCCACGAGGTGGGCCACAACTACTTCCCGATGATCGTCAACTCCGACGAGCGCCAGTGGACGTGGATGGACGAAGGCCTGAACAGCTTCCTGGAATATCTCGCCGAACAGGCGTGGGAAGAACACTACCCGCAGTCGCGCGGCGAACCGCGCGCCATCGTCGACTACATGAAGAGCACCAACCAGGTGCCCATCATGACGAACTCGGAATCCATCGCCGCCCTCGGCTACAACGCGTATGCGAAACCGACGGCCGCGCTGATCGTCCTGCGCGAGACGGTGCTGGGCCGCGAACTGTTCGACTTCGCCTTCCGCGAATACGCCCAGCGCTGGAAATTCAAGCGCCCGACACCGTCCGACTTCTTCCGCACGATGGAAGACGCGTCCGGCACGGACCTCGACTGGTTCTGGCGCGGCTGGTTCTACACGACCGATCACGTGGACGTCAGCGTCGACGGCATCAGCGAATACACGGTCGGCACGAAGGACCCGGCAATCGAGAAGGCCTGGAAGAAGGCACAGCGCGATGCGGAGCCGATCTCGATCACGGACCAGCGCAACAAGGGCACCCTGCCGCGCCGCGTGGACGCCCATCCCGAACTGAAGGACTTCTACAACGAGCATGACGAGTTCACGGTCACGAACCGCGACCGCAACAAGTACAACGAGGCGATCGGCGACCTGGAAGACTGGGAAAAGAACCTGCTCAAGGAAGGCAAGCACCTGTACCTCGTCGACTTCAGCAACCTCGGCGGCCTCGTGACGCCGCTCGTGCTGGAGATCACCCTGCAAAGCGGGAAGAAATACGTCGAGCGCATCCCGGCCGAAGTGTGGCGCTACACGCCCAGGAAGATCACGAAGCTGATCATCACGGACGAGCCGATGGTCGCGCTGACGCAGGACCCGAACTGGGAGACGGCCGACACGGACACCAGCAACAATTCCTGGCCGCGCAAGGCGGTGCCGTCGCGCCTGGAGTTGTACAAGACCGAACATGACAAGGACAACCTCATGAGGGACTTCAACGAAAAACTGAAGACCAAGGACGACAAGGCGGAATAACACGCCCGACGTCTGCCCCCGGCAACGGCGCCCACAAGGTGCCGTTGCCGTTTTCACTTTAGACACCGACATGAAACGCCTACCCCTCATCGCCCTTCTCGTCCTGGCCTCGGCCACCCACGCCCAGGCGTTCGACGACAAATTCCGCCAGCTGGACGAACTGCTCCCGACGCCCACCGACACCCGCACAGCATCCGGCGCGCCGGGCCACGCGTACTGGCAGCAGCGCGCCGACTACCGCATCCGCGCGACGCTCGACGAAGCCAAACGCGCCGTCACGGGTTCGGAAACCATCACGTACCACAACAATTCGCCGGACACGCTGGCCTATTTGTGGGTGCAGCTGGACCAGAACATGTTCCGCGCCGACTCCGACAACCGCCGCATCGCCAGCTATCCGTCGCGCGATGCGTGGCGGTCGGGCGGCACGCCGTTCGAATCGGCGCGCTTCCTCGTCGAGAGCGCGAAGTTCGACGGCGGTTTCGACATCACGTCCGTCACGGACCGCGGCGGCCGCCCGCTGCGGCACACGATCAACAAGACGATGATGCGCATCGACCTGGCCGAGCCGCTGAAGCCGGGCGCGCGTGTCTCGTTCGACGTCAGCTGGCGCTTCAACGTTCCGGAGAACACCGTGCTCGGTCGCCGCATGGGCTTCGAGCGGTTCGACAAGGAAGACAAGAACGACCTGTTCGAGATCGCCCAGTGGTTCCCGCGCATGGCCGCGTACTACGATGCACACGGCTGGCAGAACAAGCAGTACGTGGGCGACGGCGAGTTCACGCTGGAATTCGGCGACTACGACGTCGAGCTGACGGTCCCCGCCGACCATATCGTCGCCGCGACGGGCGAGCTGCAGAACGCGGGCGCCGTGCTGACCGCCGCGCAACGCGAGCGCCTCGCGCGGGCGCGCACGGCCGACAAGCCCGTCGTCATCGTCACGCAACAGGAAGCGGAAGCGAACGAAAAACAGCGCGCGACGACCACGAAGACGTGGCGCTTCAAGGCCACGAACGTGCGCGACTTCGCGTGGGCATCGAGCCGCAAATTCATCTGGGACGCGCAAGGTTTTAAAAAGGACGGCACGAACGTGCTCGCCATGTCGTTCTACCCGAAGGAAGGTAACCCGCTGTGGGAGCAGTACTCCACGCAGGCCATCATCCACACGATCGAGCAATACAACAAGTACGCGTTCGACTATCCGTACCCGGTGGCGATTTCCGTGAACGGTCCGGTGGGCGGCATGGAATACCCGATGATCTCGTTCAACGGCGGCCGGCCCGTGAAGGACAAGAAGACGGGCGCGCTGACGTATTCGAAGAGCACGAAATATGGCCTGATCAGCGTGATCATCCACGAGGTGGGCCACAACTACTTCCCGATGATCGTCAACTCCGACGAGCGCCAGTGGACGTGGATGGACGAGGGCCTGAACTCGTTCATGCAATTCCTGGCCGAACAGGCATGGGAAGAGCACTACCCGTCGCGTCGCGGCGAAGCCCGCAACATCGTCGACTACATGAAGAGCCGCAACCAGGTGCCGGTGATGACGAACTCGGAATCCGTCACGCAGCGCGGCAACAACGCGTACGCGAAACCGGCGACGGCGCTGAACGTCTTGCGCGAGACGATCCTCGGCCGCGAACTGTTCGACTTTGCCTTCCGCGAATACGCGCAGCGCTGGAAGTTCAAGCGCCCCACGCCGGCCGACTTCTTCCGCACGATGGAAGACGCGTCGGGCACGGACCTCGACTGGTTCTGGCGCGGCTGGTTCTACACGACGGACAACGTCGACGTGAGCGTGGACGGCATCAGCGAATACACCGTCGGCACGAAGGATCCGGACATCGAGAAGGCATGGAAGAAAGCGCAGCGTGACGCGGCACCGATCTCGATCACGGACCAGCGCAACAAGGCTACCCTGCCCCGTCGGCTGGATACGCATCTGGAACTGAAGGACTTCTACAACGAGCATGACGAGTTCACCGTCACGAACCGCGACCGCAACAAGTACAATGAGGCGCTCGGCGACCTGGAAGACTGGGAAAAAGCGCTGCTCAAGGAAGGTAAGCATCTGTACCTCGTCGACTTCGCCAACGTGGGCGGGCTCGTGACGCCGCTGATCCTCGACATCACCCTTGCGAGCGGCAAGACATACGTCGAGCGGATTCCGGCCGAGGTATGGCGCTACAGCCCGAAGAAGATCACGAAGCTGATCATCACCGACGAGCCGATGGTCGCGCTGACGCAGGACCCGTACTGGGAGACGGCAGACACCGACACCAGCAACAATTCCTGGCCCCGCAAGGCGGTGCCGTCGCGGCTGGAGTTGTACAAGACCGAGCGTGACAAGGACAACCTGATGAAAGACTTCAACGAAAAATTGAAGAAGGTCGATAAATGAAGCTGCGCCGCCTACTGATGCTGCTGTGCGCATGCGTGTGCATCCACGCATCCGCGCACCGCTTCCACGCCGGCATCACCGACATCAGCTTCAACGAGCGCACGGGCAGCACGGAAGTCGTGCACACGTACATGGCGCACGATATCGAGGCGCTGCTGACGGCGTTGTACCAGCGCCAGTTCGACCTGTCCGACCCGGAGGACCAGGCCGTACTGCGCAAGTACGTGGAAAAACAGTTCTGGCTGGCCGACAAGGACGGCCGCCGCCTGCCCTTGAACTGGGTCGGTGTGACGGTCGACACGGACAGCGTCGTCGTGTTCCAGGAAGCCGTGCGCACGCCGGTGGTAAAAGTCGAGACGATCCACGACGCCGTGCTGAGCGACTTCCTGCCCGACCAGCAGAACACCGTGAACCTGACGGCGAACGGCAGCCTGCGCACGTTCGGCTTCACGAGCAGCCGCACCGAACTCCCCGTCCGCTGATGCGCAAGATCGCCCTGCTGCTCGCCGCCTTCGTTCCCGCCTGCGCGTGGGCGGACGACCCCGTGATCCAGCGCGTGCTCGTCGAAGGCGCGCGCACGAGCCAGCTGGGCATCGCGGACGCCGCCAGTGCGGGCACCGTCAACCAGAAGGAACTGGCGATGCGCACCGTGTACCGCCCCGGCGAATTGCTGGAAGCGGCACCGGGCCTGATCGTCAGCCAGCACAGCGGCGAAGGCAAGGCGAACCAGTTCTTCCTGCGCGGCTTCAACCTGGACCACGGCACCGACCTGGCCACGTACCTGGACGACATGCCCGTCAACCAGCGCAGCCATGCGCACGGCCAGGGCTGGACGGACCTGAACTTCCTGATTCCCGAACTGACGGCGCGCCTCGACTACAGGAAGGGCCCGTACTCGGCGCGCGAAGGCGATTTCGCGTCGGCGGGCAGCGCGGCGATCACCTATGCGAACCGCCTCGCGCGCAACGTGGCCACCGCGAGCATCGGCCAGGACGGCTATGCACGCACGGCGCTGGCCGCATCGAAGGAGACCGAAGACGGCGTGCTGACGTATGCGCTGGAAGCCCTGCACAACGACGGCCCGTACAGGCACCCGGACGATTACCAGAAACTGAACGGCGTGCTGCGCTACAGCCGCGGCTATGCGAACAACGGCTGGAGCGTGACGGCGATGGCGTACCGGGGCCGCTGGAATGCGACGGACCAGATTCCCGAGCGCGCCGTGGCCGCCGGCCTGCTCGACCGCTTCGACGCTGTCGATACGACCGACGGCGGGGAAGCGAAGCGCTTCAGCCTCTCGGGCGTGTGGCGCCGCACGGGCCAGGATTCGGCATCGAAGGTGAGTGCCTACGTCATCCGCAACCAGCTCGACCTGTGGTCCAACTTCACGTATTTCATGAATGACCCGGTGAACGGCGACCAGTTCGCCCAGCCGGACCGGCGCGTGACAAGCGGCGTCAATGCCACGCACAGCTGGCACGTGCACCGGGGCGACACGTCGACGTCGGACATCACTGTCGGCGTGGAAGCGCAGAACGACAACATCTTCAACGGCCTGTATCGCACGGCGGCACGGCGCACGCTGTCGGTCACGCGCGCGGACCACATCGTCGAGACGAGCCTGGGTGCCTTCATCGAGAACGCCACGCGCTGGACCCCGTGGCTGCGCTCGACGGTGGGCGTGCGCGCGGACGATTACCGCTTCCGCGTGCGCACCGGCGGCGTGGACGGCAGCGACTCGCTGGCCAGCCCGTCCGCGAACGTCGTGTTCGGCCCGTGGCGCCAGACCGAGTTCTACGTCAACTATGGCGAGGGCTTCCACAGCAACGATGCGCGCGGGACGCTCACGGCGGCTGGCCTCGTGCGCTCGCGCGGCATGGAGCTGGGCCTGCGCACCGAAGCGATCCCGAAAATGCAGACGGTCATCTCGCTGTATCGCCTGGACTTCGATTCCGAACTGACCTACGTCGGTGACGAAGGGACAACCGAGGCCGGCCCGCCCAGCCGCCGGATCGGCATCGAATTCTCGAATTACTATAAACCGTATAAATGGTTGTCCATCGACTTCGACGCCGCTTACGCGCATGCGCGCTCGCGCGGCGTCGCGCCCGGGCAGGACCGCATCCCGGAGGCGATCGAGGGCGTCGCCCAGCTCGCGCTGACGGTGAGCCAGCTGGGGCCGTGGGAAGGCGCGCTGCGCCTGCGGTACTTCGGACCGCGTCCGCTGGTCGAAGATAACAGCGTACGCTCACGCGCCAGCACGACCTTGAACGGCCGCCTGGGCTACCGCGTGAACCGCGACCTGCGGCTGGAACTGGAGGGGTTCAATCTCGTGAACCGGCGCGCGTCGGCGATCGATTACTACTATGCCTCGCAGCTGCGCGGCGAAGCGGCGCCGCGCGAAGACGTGCATTTCCACCCGATCGAGGCGCGTTCGTTCCGGCTGACGCTCGTCAGGAACTGGTAAAGGCCGGCACGGCCGCACCCAAAAAGTGCTAGGCTACCGGGATGACAACACCGCAACCACCTTATACCGACCCGGCCCGCATCGTCGATGCGCTGCGCGGCGACGGCTATGCGCTGCTGCGCCCGGCCGACGTGGCGCAACTGGCCGGCTGTCCGCTCGACGAGCTGAAGGCGCTGGCGCCGAGCTGGGAACGCCTGGAACTCGACAACTACCTTAAGGACGGCGGCCGCTATCGCCGGCGCCGCCATTCCTGCTTCATCGACAGCGGCGACCATCTCGTGCAAAGCCCGCACCGCGCGCACTGGCAGCCGGTCGAGTACAACGCCCTGCACGGCGGCATGCACCGCCTGTTCGTGCCCATCGAGCCGTCCACCGTCGAGCAACCGGCCTGGACGAAGCTGCTGCGCGCGCTGGGCGCCGTGTGCTCGCAGGTGAAAGGCCCGCAGACCTGGTATGTCGAGGCGCACCAGTTCCGCATCGACACCGCCGACGGCATCGGCCGTCCCACGCCGGAAGGCGCGCACCGCGACGGCGTCGATTTCGTCGCCGTCATCCTGATCGGGCGCGAGAACATCAAGGGTGGCGAGACCCGCGTATTCGAGGCCAACGGCCCGAAAGGCCAGCGCTTCACGATGACGGAACCGTGGACCCTGCTGCTGCTGGACGACGCGGCCGTGATCCACGAATCGACGCCGATCCAACCGGTCGGCGACAACAGCCATCGCGACACGCTCGTGCTGACCTGGCGCGCCGGCGCCTTCCAGGGCGACGACGCCGAGACGACCGGCGCCTGAGACTTCCCCTCGCGCGGCCGTTCGCGCTGCGCTTTCCCGACCGAACATTGAAAGGCATGCGCACATCGCATGCGTCCAAAAATGTTAGCGTCGAACAAGTTCTGGTAAAAAAAAAGCCCGCGACCTTGCGGTGCGGGCTGAATCCAGGTTTTCGGAGAAAAACTGGAGGAGACAGGTACAACTATATTCCTAATTTTTGTGCACCGCAATACGGTAGAACTACTATATGTAGAGGGCGACCTCTAGAGTAGAGGCTTATGCAACGACGATACGGAATCCAGCACGTTTTTGCGGCATTGCGGGAAAGACCTGTTCCAGACGCTTGTCGCCTAACATTAAATGTTCTTCAGATATTTGCGCTAACACCGAACGAAAGTCGGTCGTGACCGGCAAATCGCGCCCCTCGTTCAGTTTCGCGTCGCCGACGCCTTCCCAGTTGCCATAAACCTTACCTCCCCGCACTTTGCCGCCCATGACCCACATCACATTGCCGTGCCCGTGGTCGGTGCCGCCGTTACCGTTCTCGCGCGCCGTGCGGCCGAATTCCGACATCACGACGACCACCGTGTCGTCGAACAATGGTCCCAACCGGTCGGCAAGCAAGGCCAGGCCCTGCCCCAGCGGTGCGAGGCGGTTCGCCAGCTGGCCGGAGGCGGCGCCCTGGTTCGCGTGCGTGTCCCAGCCGCCCAGCGCCACGAACGCCAGCTGGATCTTGGGATCGTTGCGCATCAGGCCCGCCAGGCGGGCGGCATCGTCGGGAAAGCCGTTCGGCAGCGGGGCGCCGCGGTCGGCCGCCTGCATCTCGCGGCTTTCCAAAGCATCCATGACTTCGCGGTGCGCCGCGCGCCCGTCCGCATACGCGCGCCCGAAGCGCGGGTGGTTCGCATACAGTTCGTCGAACGCGGCCTTGACGGCCGGCCGGTCGAGCAGGTCCGCCCGTGCGGCGGCGGCGACGTTCGGCAGGTTCACGGCTGCGGCCCGGCCCGAGAGGATGCGCGGCAGCACGGGGCCGATGCCCAGCAGCCGGCTCGGCGACTGCGGGCCGGGCAGCGCCGCGACGAGGCGGTTCATCCAGCCGTCCGGCGTGCTCTTGCGGCCCGGTGTCGCGGATTCCATGTAGTCCTGTGCGTCGAAGTGGGAACGCGTCGCGTCCGGTGAACCGCTGGCGTGCACGAACGCGAGCTTGCGCGCGGCCCACAGCGGCTGCAGGCTGGCCAGCGCCGGGTGCAGGCCGAAATAGCCGTCCAGGTCCAGCGCCCCGCCCTCCATGCCCGGCGCCGCAAGGCCGATCGTCGGGCGCAGGCGCAGGTAGTTCTCGTCGCCGACCGGGGCCACGACGTTCAGGCCGTCGACGGCGCCGCGCAGCATCACGACGATGAGTTTCCGGCCGGTCGCCGCCGGTGCGCTCACGGCCCAGGCGCCGCGGCCGACGGGCAGCAGGATGCCGGCGCCCACTGCGTTGAGAAAGTCCCTGCGTCGCATGGGTCCTCCGATGAAATCAGCGCTGCATGAAATCGGGACTGCCGAGCAGCATGGCGGCCCGCAGTTTGTCCGGATTGCGCTGGACGATACCCAAGGTGCGCGGCGAGACCGATCCGGCCAGCGTCGCCTGCAGCTGCACCGGATCGACGGGCGCCGCCAGCGCGGCGGCGAAGGCGATGCGCCGCGTCAGCGCGTCCGGGTTCAGCCACGCGTCCTGCGTGTTCTTGTACCCGTCCGGCGTCTGGCAGCCGTACAGCGGCATGCCCAACTGGTTCATCGTATTCACCATCGGCCCGACATTCGTCACCGGGACGCCGCTCGCCCGCACCGCCGACACCACGTACTGGTACGGCGTCTTGAACTTCGCGCCGACGCTCCCCGCGTCCATGAACTCGCGGCTCGCGAACAGCGTCGCCAGCACGGCGCGGATGTCGCCCCCGGACTCCCGCCACGTGGCCGCCATGCGGTCGACGAGGGCCCGCGGCGGATCGTCGCTGACGAAGTACTGCGCCAGCTCGCGGCTCACGTGGCGCGCCGTGGCCGGGTGCATGGCCAGCACGTCCAGCGCATACTCGCCTTCCTGCTGGCCGGCCGGCGCGATCTCGCGGCCCAGCCACGTCTTGGTGCCGGCATCGTGGCGGCCGGCGTCGAAGCGGAACGTCTCGCCCGTGCGCGCGAGGCGCTTCTGGTCGAACGTCCACCCGGTCAGCATGCGCGCCAGCTCCGTCACGTCGCGCTGCGTGTAGCCGCCGTCCGCGCCCAGCGTGTGCAGCTCCATCAGCTCGCGCGCATAGTTCTCGTTCAGGCCGCGCGCCTTGCCCTTCGCGTCCGGGCGCGGCGCCGACGACACGACGTTATCGAGGTAGAACAGCATCGCCGGATGCTTCGCCGTCGCACCCAGCAGCGCGCGGAAGGAACCCAGCGCGTACGGGCGGATCGCGTCGCGTTCGTAGCTCGTCACCAGCGCGCGGTCGATGCCCTTGCCGGCGAAGACGTTGAAATGGTTGTACCAGAAGTCGACCATCACCTCTTCAAGCTGGCGCGGGCTCCCGACGGCGCGCAGCAAGCGGGCTTCCGCGGCCTGGCGCGCCACGCGCGTCTCCGCCTCGCGCCTGCGCTGCCTGGCGCCCTCGTCGTCCATCCGCACGTCGCGCCGCAGTTCCAGGAATTCGGCCAGCGATTCGCCCGCGCTGCGGTTGACGGTATCCAGTGCGGCCAGGCGCGCGCCCAGGTCGGGCGGCAGCGGGATCGTCTCCGGGTGCAGCTGCCGGTCGATCCAGCGCTGCACGCCCATGCTCGTCACGCGCTCGACGTCGCCGGGACGCGGGCCGTATGCAAGGCGGTTCAGCACGTGCAGCGCCTGCGCGTCGGCATCGGCCGCCGATGCGGCGCCCGCCGCCGTCAGGACGGCGGCCAGCAGGGCAAGCGATGCGCGATGGATGATGTTGAGCTTCATGTCGGCAGCCATTTAACCGTGAATGGATGAGCGGGAATATCGACGCGACGTTTCAGTGGTAAGGATTTGTAACGGAACATGGCCGCCCCGTACGTACGAAACAGGCGTCCTCGAGAGTGCTTTGTTACACTGTCGTAGTTTGACTTCCGGTTCCGCCATGTCCTGGATCTTCCTGAAATACCTGATCACCGCCGCCGTCGTCGTCCTGGTGTCGGAAGCGGCCGCGCGCTCCGACCGTCTCGGGGGCCTGGTCGCATCGCTGCCGCTCGTGACCGTGCTGACCCTGATCTGGCTGCACGTCGAGCGCCAGCCGCAGGAAAAGATCGCCAACCACGCGTGGTACACGCTGTGGTACGTGGTGCCGACACTCCCCATGTTCGCCGCCTTTCCGTGGCTGCTGGCGCGCTTCGGTTTCTGGCCGGCGCTGGGTGCCGGGATCGCGATCACGGTGGCCAGCATACTCCTGTTCGCCCTCCTGCTGAAACGCTTCGGCATCCATCTACTGTGAACGCCATGATTCCCCAACCTCTACGCCGCCTGTCCCTCGCCGTATCCGCCGCCGTCATCGTGGCCGGCACCGTGGGCGTCCTCGTCTCCAGCAATGCCGCCGACGACAAGAAGGCGGCCGCCCCGCGTCCCGCGCTGACCGTCACGACGGCGAAGCCCGAGCAATCGCGCCTGCCGCTCAGCCTTGCCGCCAACGGCAACGTCGCGGCATGGCAGGAAGCCGTGATCGGCAGCGAGTCGAACGGTCTCCGTTTGCAGGACGTGAAGGTCAACGTGGGCGACGTCGTCAAAAAGGGCGAGGTGCTTGCCGTGTTCGACGCCGCGCCCGTCGAAGCGGACCTCGCGCAGGCGCGAGCCGCCGTCCAGGAAGCGGAAGCGAATGCCGCGGCCGCCGGCGCCGATGCGAAGCGGGCGCGCGCCCTGCAAAGCTCGGGCGCGCTCAGCGAGCAGCAGATCACGCAATACATCACGGCCGAGCGCACGGCCGCTGCGCGCGTGGCGTCCGCCAAGGCGACGCTGGCCCAGCAGCAGCTGCGCCTGAAGCACACGAAGATCGTGGCGCCGGACGCCGGCCTGATTTCCGCGCGCAGCGCCACCGTGGGCGCCGTCGCCGGCGTGGGCACGGAGATGTTCCGCATGATCCGCCAGGGCCGCCTGGAATGGCGCGCCGAGGTGACGGCCGCCGAGCTCCCGCGCATCAGGCCGGGCCAGAAAGCCGTCGTGCGGACGGCCGGCGGCAGCGGCGTGCAGGGCCGCGTGCGCACGGTCGCGCCGACCGTCGATGCGCAGAGCCGCGTCGCCCTCGTCTATGTCGACCTGCCGCCGGCGCTGTCGGCCGATGCGCCGCTGAAGGCCGGCATGTTCGCCAGCGGCCAGTTCGCGCTGGGCGAGTCGGCCGCGCTGACGGTGCCGCAGCAGGCCGTCGCCGTGCGCGACGGCTTCGCGTACGTGTTCCGCCTCAATGCGGACGGCCGCGTGAGCCAGTTGAAGGTCACGACGGGCCGCCGCCTCGGCGACCGCGTCGAAGTGACGGGCGGACTCGCGCCGGACGCGCTGGTCGTCACGAGCGGCGCCGGCTTCCTCAACGACGGCGATCTGGTACGCAATGTGCCGGCGCTGGCCGCGCGCTGAGGACAGCACGATGAATTTTTCCGCGCTCTCGATCCGCAACCCGATCCCGGCGATCATGCTGTTCGCCCTGCTCACGTTCGCCGGCATCCTGGCGTTCAAGGCGAACAAGGTACAGGACTTCCCGGACATCGAACTGCCCATCGTCACCGTCGTCGCGACGCTCGACGGTGCCGCGCCGGCACAGCTGGAGACGGAGGTGGCGCGCAAGATCGAGGACTCGGTCGCGACCCTGCAGGGCGTCAAGAACATCTATGCCCGCGTGCTGGACGGCGTGGCCACGATCACCGTCGAGTTCATCCTCGAAAAGGACCTGTCGGACGCCGTCAACGACGTGCGCGACGCCGTGTCGCGCGTGCGCGCCGACCTGCCCGCGGAGATGCGCGACCCGAGCGTGACGAAGACGACGACGGCGGGCCGCGTCGTGCTCACGTTCACGGCGCAGGCGGCCGATGCGCACGGCAAGCCGGCGCTCGACGCGCCCGACCTGAGCTGGTTCGTCGACAACACGGTGTCCAAGCGCCTGCTCAGCGTGCCGGGCGTGGGCGCGGTCAAGCGCGTGGGCGGCGTCTACCGCGAAGTGCGCGTGGAGCTCGACGAGCAGAAAATGGCCGCGCTGCGCGTGTCGGCGCTGGACGTGTCACGCCTGCTGCGCAACGTGCAGCGCGAAGAACCGGGCGGCCGCGGCGACGTCAGCGGCGCGGAACAGTCCGTGCGCACGCTGGCGACCGTGCAGACGGCGCAGGAACTCGCGCGCATGGACATCCCGCTGCCGGACGGCCGCCACGTGCGCCTGGACGAGATCGCGACGGTGTCCGACACGGTCGCGGAGCCGCGCGCGATCGCCGAGCAGGACGGCAAGCCGGTCGTCGGCTTCGAAATCTTCCGCACGCGCGGCGCCGGCGAGATGGACGTCGCGAACGGCGTGCGCCAGGCCGTCGCCGAGCTGCAGCAAAAACACGGCAACGTCGTGCTGCGCGAAACGATCGACAATGCGGCGCCCGTCGAGGACAACTTCGACGCGTCGATGGAAATGCTGTACGAAGGCGCCGTGCTCGCGGTGCTCGTCGTGTGGTGGTTCCTGCGCGACTGGCGCGCGACGCTCGTCGCGGCGGCCGCGCTGCCGCTGTCCGTGATCCCCGCCTTCCTCGGCCAGTATTTGTTCGGCTACACGCTGAACATGGTGACCCTGCTGTCGCTGGCGCTCGTCGTCGGCGTGCTCGTGGACGATGCGATCGTCGAGATCGAGAACATCTCGCGCCACCTGCGCATGGGGAAATCGCCGATGCAGGCCGCGCTGGAAGCCGCCGACGAAATCGGCATGGCCGTGATCGCGACGACGTTCTCGCTCGTCGCCGTGTTCCTGCCGACCGCGTTCATGAGCGGCATCCCCGGCAAGTTCTTCAAGCAGTTCGGCTGGACGGCCGTGCTGGCGATCCTCGCGTCGCTGCTCGTGGCGCGCCTGCTGACGCCGATGATGGCCGCCTACCTGTTAAAACCGCTCCCGCACGCGGAGGAGCGCGACGGCCCCATCATGCGCCGCTACATGCGCACGATGCAGTGGTGCCTGCGCCACCGCGGCCTGACGATGATCGCGGCCGCGCTGTTCTTCGTCGGCTCGATCTCGCTCGTGCCGCTGCTGCCGACGGGCTTCGTGCCGCCCGCCGACCGCTCGCAGACGCAGATCAACGTCGAGCTGCCGCCCGGCGCCACGCTGGCGGAGACGCGCGCCGTCGCGGAACGCGTGCGCCAGGTGGCGATGGGCACGCCGAACGTGAAAAGCGTGTTCAGCTCCATCGGCGGCGGCTCCAGCGGCGACGCGTTCGCGCCCGGCGCGGCGGCGGAAGCGCGGCGTGCCGTGCTGACGGTGACGACCGTACAGCGCGGGGACCGCAAGGAAAGCCTCTCGGCCGTCGAATCGGCGCTGCGCGCACGCCTGGCCGACGTTCCCGGCGCCCGCTTCACCGTCGGCCCGCCCGACTCGGGCGTCAAGATGCAGCTCGTGCTGCGCAGCGAGGACCCGGTCGCGCTGACGGCCGCCGCGCGCCGCGCCGAGCGCGAACTGCGCACCTTGCACGGCGTCGGCAACGTCAATTCCAGCGCGTCGCTCGTGCGTCCGGAAATCATCGTGCGCCCCGACTTCGCACGCGCGGCGGACCTGGGCGTGACGGCGGCCAGCATCGGCGAGACCGTGCGCGTGGCGACGAGCGGCGACTACGACCAGGTGCTGTCGAAGATGAACGTGTCGGAGCGCCAGGTGCCCATCCGCGTAAAACTGCCGGACACCGTGCGCGCGGACCTCGATGCCATCGGCCGCCTGACGGTGCCCGGCAAGAACGGTCCCGTGCTGCTGGCGAACGTGGCGACGATCACGATGGAAAGCGGCCCGGCGCAGATCGACCGCCTGAACCGCAGCCGCAACGTCACGCTGGAAGTGGAGCTGAATGGCCGCTCGCTGGGCGAGGTGAATACCGAAGCGCGCGCCCTGCCCGCGCTGAAGAACCTGCCGCCGAACGTGTCGATCGCGGAACTGGGCGACGCGCAGGAGATGCAGAACCTGTTCGCCAGCTTCGGCCTCGCGATGCTGATCGGCGTGCTGTGCATCTACGGCGTGCTGGTGCTGCTGTTCACGGACTTCCTGCAGCCGGTGACGATCCTCGCGGCGCTGCCGCTGTCGATCGGTGGCGCGTTCGTCGCGTTGCTGCTCACGCATAACGCGCTGTCGATGCCGACGATGATCGGCCTGATCATGCTGATGGGGATCGTGACGAAGAACTCGATCCTGCTCGTCGACTACGCGATCCTCGCGCGCAAGGCCGGCATGAGCCGCTTCGACGCGCTCGTCGACGCCTGCCACAAGCGGAGCCGCCCCATCGTCATGACGACGATCGCGATGGGCGCCGGCATGCTGCCGCTGGCGCTGGGCCTGTCGGGCGATCCGAGCTTCCGCTCGCCGATGGCGGTCGCGGTGATCGGCGGCCTGATCACGTCGACCTTGCTGAGCTTGCTGGTGGTGCCGGCCGTGTTCACCTACGTCGACGACATCGAGCACTGGTTCGGGCGTCAGGCGCAGCGGCTGCGGCGCCATCCGCATCCGCCCGTGCCGAGCCGGGAAACCGTGGTGAAATGAGCGCAGGCAAGGTGGCGCCACGGGCGGCCCCATCGGCCTAGGCTTGCGCCATGAAGATCCCAACCCTGCCGGTCGGTGCCCTGCTGCTGTGCACCGCCGCCCACGCCGCGCCGTCGGCGTGGGACTTCGAATACCGCGGCTTCTACGACGACCACGATCCCGGCGTGCTGCGCACCGACGTGGCCGTCACGGGCAGGATCGTCGGCGAGGATGCCGACGGAGACGGCGTCATTCACGAATCCGAGCTGGACTCGCTGTGGATGAACATGCGGCTGTGGTCCGGCGACTTCGCCAGATGCGGCGGCGGGACGGTCGACCACGATTGCCAGCTCGACGTCTTCTCGTTCCGCCCCGGCAGCGGCGACCTCGATATCAGCGCGAGCTGGCGCGACATCTACGCGACGCAGCTGGAATACCACACGGAAGAGTTCGTGAGCGGCGACCGGTACGTGGCCAGGTCGAGTTATGGGCATGATTACCCGGTGGACGACTATTACTTTTTCGGCGCGGGGACGACGCTCACCATCACGCCGGTGCCGGAGCCGGGGGCGTGGATGATGCTGGGATGCGGGCTGGTTGCGCTTGCGGCCCTGAGAAAAGGAAAAGCCGGCGGGTAGCCGGCTTTTGTGTGGACGCCGATCCGCGATCAGTAATCGCGGTTGCGGCCACCCAGCAGCTTGGCCAGCACGAAGCCGGCGGCGGCGGCGATGGCGATCGCGGTGCCCGGTTTCTGGCGCACGTACTCGAAGCTGGCTTCCTTCCACTGGCCGTAGGCGTCGGTCAGCTGTTGCTGGCGCTGGCCCAGGTTCAGGGAGGCGCCGCTCAGCACGCCCTGCAGCTTGTCCACGCCCGCGTGGGCGCTGGACGCCAGGCGGTCGACGACCGGCTGCACGCTGTTGACGGCCTTGTCGACCATCGGCTTGGCGGCGTCGGCGGCCTTGTCGATCGAATCGTGCAGGCCTTGCGCGCGGGCATTCACTTGCGCGCCCAGGTCCTTCGAATCGCCACCCACACCCGAGCCGGTACCGGCGCCGGCGCTCTGGCTGTTCTGGCCGCTGATGCTCGAGTTGGTGCCGCTGGCGGTGGAGCCCGAGGCGCTCATCGAACCCATGGAGCCCATGCCGGACGAGGACGACGCATTGCCGGCATTGCTGGTGCCGCCCACGGCGCCGGTGCTGGACGCGGTGGCGCCGCCGGTGCTGCTGCCGGTCGTCGAGCTCTGCTGGTCCTTGCCCTGGTTCTGCTGGCCGCTCTTGTTCAGGCTGCCCGGACCGGTCGTGCTGCCCATGTTGCCCGAGCCGCCGGCGTTCGGCAGGTTGCTGTCCTTGCCCTGGTTACCTGAACCCAGGTTGCTGCCTTTTGCTTCGCTCGACTTCTGATTATCCATGATGAATTCCTCTTGTAAGATTTTGACCAACGCGGAGATAACCGATCTTCTTGACCGTGCATCCGTTCAAAAGTTCGACCGATAGGCGGTCCTTCGCGTCGCGCACGTGCGCGATGTCGGAGGGACACCGACGCAATGCGGTGTCTCAATAAAAAAAATATAACTTTTAGTCGATCCGGACTGTGCGCTGCATAACAAAGCGCAGGACGGACCAGATGGCGGGACCGGCGCGACGGCCGGTCCGCGGGTGGTCAGGGCATGGATGCGCGGGCGTTCGCGACCAGGTCGCGCGCACCGGCAAAGACTTGCGGATAGTCACCGGCGCATTGCGCGCGCTCGGCGGCGATGCGCTGGCGGTTGGCGTCGAGCGTATCGGCCGCGAGGCGGAAGCCGAACGCCGTTTCGCCGCCGAGAACGCGTTGCAGCATGCGTTCGCCCAGCGTCGACTTGAAGTGGCCTGCCTCCCAATACCAGCGCGTCACCGTGCGCGTGTCGCGGGGGCCCGGGATGCGTTCGCAGCGCATGCCGCCATAGCCGCTGAAGTCCCATACGTTGACGCGGGCATTCGGATAGCGGGCGCGCACGGCATCCGCCTCGCGCACGAGCATCCCTCGCCAGTCGTCCATCGTCGCCTGCAGGCCGGCTTCGTCGAACATGGCCATCAGCTGCGCGTGGTACGGGTAGATCACCAGGTGCACCTCGGTGCGGTCGCGCGCCATCGTGTCCAGCAGCGTGCGCAAGCGATCGATACTCTCGGAACGGTCGGTGCCCGCCATGAACAGGTTGTGCGGCTTGCGCACGAGGTTCTTCGCGTTGTCTCCGGCCTTCTGCTGGAAGATCGCGTGATAGCCCTCCTGGCGCGCAAACTGGTTGTAGTTCCGCAGCGGCGTCTGGCCGCGCGCCGTCATGGTCTCCGGATCGGCCGCCTTCTGCAGGCGCACGGTGCGCAACGCATCGGACAGGGACTTGATCGAGAACAGCGTGTCGAAGCGCCACTGCCACGGCAAGGGTCCGGCCGCCGCGGGTGCCGCCGGGGCCTCGTCCGGCTTCACGAGAAAGTCCAGGAACTCGACGCCGATCACGGCCATCGCGGCCGGCGCGGCACTCTGCCGCAGCTGCCCGTACATCCGCTCCGACACGGTGAGGCTGGTGCCGGACAGTCCCATGTTGTAGGCCGTGTGGCCGTGGGCACTCACTTGCGGGCTGTCCGGATCGAGGCCGACTTCGACGCGCGAATTGCCCAGCATGATCAGGTCGGGCCGCGCCGCCGTGGCCTGGGCCAGCTTGATCTGCTCGCGGTACTGCTCCGGCGACGGCTTCACGTGGTTCAACCTCGGGCTGTCGACGAGCCTGTACAGGTGATACGGGTCGATGACGACCACGAAGCCCGTGACCAGCAGCACGCCGGCGCCGACGACCGCCGCGCACCACGCGGTAAAGCGCTTGTAGGACGCCTGGGGTTGCGCCGGCGCGGCTGCCGGCGCATCCGCACCCGCGAGCACCGGGGCATCGTCGTCGTAGCGTTGGATCTGTTCCATTGGGCTCCCCGGACTTAGAACTGGAAATACAGGAATTCGGCGGGACGGCTGAGCGACAGCAGGCTGCCGAGCAGGATCGCCCCGATATAAAGGCTCCAGCGCCGCGACGGCTGCCAGAGCTGCCAGCGGGCGGCGAGCCGCGGCCCGGCCATCGTGCCGAGCGCCGCCTCGTAGCGGCCCATGATCTGCTGGGTGTTGGGCAGGCAGAACGCGATGACGCCGCCGATGACGACCCATTGCCACGTCTCGAGGAAGCGCGAGCCGCCGCCCAGGTAGAACGTCACGCCCCATTGCTCGAGCAGCGCCTTCAGCGGCCCGAGCTGCAGGCCGATGGACGCAGGCAGGCCGACGCCATCCAGGCCCGCCATGCCGTGCAGGATCGTCATCGCCTTGTCGAAGGTGGTGGCGCGGAAGAACACCCACGCCACGCACACGGCCGCGAACGTCAGCGCCCAGCTGAAGACGGCCCAGACGCGGCCGCGCGGCAGGCGCAGCCGGTCCGCCACCGCGTTCCAGCCGTGGTTGATGACGAGGTAGATGCCGTGCAGTGCGCCCCAGATGACGAAGTTCATGCCGGCGCCATGCCACAGGCCGCCCAGCAGCATCGTCGTCATCAGGTTGACGTAGCGGCGCACGGGCCCCTTGCGGTTACCGCCCAGCGGCACGTACAGGTAGTCGCGCAGGAAGCGCGACAGGGTCATGTGCCAGCGGCGCCAGAAATCGATGATGTTGGCGGCCTTGTACGGCGAATCGAAGTTCAGCGGCAGGCGGATGCCGAACATCAGCGAGATGCCGATCGCCATGTCGGAATAGCCGGAAAAGTCGAAGTACAGCTGGAACGCGTAGGCCAGCACCCCGCCCCACGCGTTCGCGAACGCGAACATGTCCGCCTTGTCGAACAGGAAGTTGGCGTGCGGCGCCAGGTTGTCCGCGATGAGGACTTTCTTGGCGAGGCCGATCGCGAAGATGCTGAGGCCCACCGCGAAATTCTGGTACGAAAACCGGTAGCTGGCGGGCTTGTCGAACTGCGGCATCATTTCCGCATGGTGCAGCACGGGGCCCGCGATCAGGTGCGGGAAGTACGTGATGAACAGCACGTAGTGCAGGAAGCGCGCCTCCTTGACCTTGCCCTGGTAGGTGTCGACGAGGTAGGCGATCTGCGTGAACGTGAAGAAGGAAATACCGATCGGCAGTACCACGTGCAGCAACGGGATGTCCGCGTGGGCCAGCCAGTTCGCGCCCGAGATGAAGAAGTCGGCGTACTTGTAATAGGCGAGCAGGCCGAGGTCGGTGGCCACGGCCGCCGTCAGCCATCGCTTGCGCGCCGGGCCGGCCGCCTGGCCGATGCGTTGCCCCATCCAGTAGTTGAAGACGATGGAGCCCAGCAGCAGCGGAATATAGTAATAGCTCCACCAGCCATAAAAGGTCAGCGACGCGAGGGCCAGCCAGGCGGCGGCCTGGACGTGACTCCTGCGTGCCAGCAGGAAGTAACCGATGGCCGTGATGGGCAGGAAGAGGAACAGGAAGGTGAAGGAGTTGAAGAGCATGGCGACCGGTCGGGTAGAAAATCGGCTGGGGCTGCGGCAGACCGGACGGTCTCATCCTTGGCCATCCCGCAATATAGCACCATTCCGTTATCAAAAATACAGGTTGAGGCGGGCTGACAACATCGGCCGGAAAGCAAAAAGGGCCACCCGCTTGGGTGGCCCTTCTCACTGTGTTGGTGCCGCTGACCGGAATCGAACTGGTGACCTTCGCATTACGAATGCGCTGCTCTACCGACTGAGCTACAGCGGCTAAACCGGAACAACCGTTTAACCTGTGTCCGTGCTACCTGCCATCAGACTGCTGGCGACCCGAGGTCTCGCGTGCTTCGCTCATCAAGATGAGCTGCAGCGCGAAGGAGCCCGCATTCTAACAACAACTCCGCAAACTTGCTAGTCCGACTCGGCAATTTTATGCGGACACGTTAAAAATTATTCCTGGTGGTAGCTCGTCACGCGTTCCACCTCGCTCTTCGAGCCCAGGAACACGGGCACGCGCTGGTGCAGTTTCTGCGGGGCGATGTCGAGGATGCGCTGGCGGCCGTCCGTCGCGGCGCCGCCCGCCTGCTCGACGATGAAGGCCATCGGGTTCGCTTCGTACATCAGGCGCAGCTTGCCCGGCTGCGACGGGTCGCGCTGGTCGGCCGGGTACATGAAGATGCCGCCGCGGTTCAGGATGCGGTGCACGTCGGCCACCATCGAGGCGATCCAGCGCATGTTGAAATCCTTGCCGCGGGGTCCGGTCTTGCCGGCCAACATCTCGTCGACGTAGCGCGTGACGGGCGGATACCAGTGGCGCTGGTTCGACATGTTGATGGCGAATTCCTTCGTCTCCGCAGGGATCTGCATGTCCTTCTGCGTGAGGACCCAGGAACCCATCTCGCGGTCGAGCGTGAAGCAGTTGACGCCCGCGCCCGTGGTGAGCACCAGCATCGTCTGCGGGCCGTACACGGCATAGCCGGCCGCGACCTGCTGGCTGCCCGGCTGCATGAAGTCGGCTTCCGTCGGAGCGGTCATGCCTTCCGGCGCCTTCAGCACGGAGAAGATGGTGCCGATCGAGACGTTGACGTCGATGTTCGACGAGCCGTCCAGCGGATCGAACAGCAGCATGTATTCGCCCATCGGGTAGCGGTTCGGGATCGGGTGGATCGATTCCATTTCTTCCGATGCCATCGCCGCCAGGTGGCCGCCCCATTCATTGGCTTCGAGCAGGATCTCGTTGGAGATCACGTCGAGCTTCTTCTGCACTTCGCCCTGGATGTTCTCCGTGTTCGCGCTGCCGAGGATGTCGCCGAGCGCGCCCTTGCCGACCGAGTGGGAGATGGTCTTGCAGGCACGGGCCACGACCTCGATCAGGAGGCGCAGCGACGCCGGGATATTGTTGTGGAGACGCTGTTCCTCGACGAGGTATTGCGTCAGGCTGACACGTTTCATGGACTTCCTTTGCTTTGTTTAAATTCTTAATTGGCGAGGGCCTTGCTGACCACTTCGCGCACGTCGTTCGACAGCTTCGCCTGCCCCGCCACCTGCTGCAGCGCCCGCTTCATGTGGGCTTGCAGGTCCGGCGTGTAGCGGCGCCAGCGGTCCATTGCGCGGGCCAGGCGGCTGGCGACCTGCGGGTTCAGCGCGTCCAGCGCGATCACCTGCTCGGCCCAGAAGCCGTAGCCGCTGCCGTCCGGCGCGTGGAAGCCCACCGGATTGCCGGCACAGAAGGTAGACACCAGGCTGCGCGCACGGTTCGGATTCCTCAGCGTGAAGGCTTTGTGCGTCATCAATTCGCGTACGCTATTGACGTCCGTGGTCGGGGCCGCGGCCTGCATCGCGAACCATTTATCGACGACTAACGCCTCGCCCTGGAATTCGTCGTAGAAGCGCTGCAGGGCATCCGCGGCCGCGGGGGCGCGCGCGTGCACGAGGGCCGACAGGGCCGCCACGCGGTCCGTCATGTTCGTCGCGTTGTCGAACTGCTTCTGCGCGAGGGCCAGGCTCGCCTCGTCCGGCGCCGCGTTCAGATAGGCCAGCGCCAGGTTTTTCAGGGCGCGCTTGCCGATTGATTCGGCGTCCGGGCTGTACTCGCCCGGCGTCTGGTTGGCGTCGTACTGGGCCAGCAGCTCGCTGCGCAGGCGCGCGCCGATGTCGGCGCGGACGAACTGGCGCGCCAGGTGGATGGCGAGCGGGTCGACGACGTCCAGCTGGTCGGCGATCATCGATTCCGTCGGCAGCAGCAGCGCCTGCTCGCGGAAGGACGGATCGAGCGTGTCGTCCACGAGGATCTTGCGCATGGCGTCGACGAACGTGTCGTCCAGGTCGAGCCGGTCGACGACGTTGCCGGCGCCGGCCACCTGCCCGGTCAGCTTCAGCAGGCGGCTCATCGCGAGGCGCTGGCCCGCTTCCCAGCGGTTGACGGGGTCGCTGTCATGGCTGAACAAATGCACCAGTTCCGCGTCGCTGTAGCCGTGCTTCAGGATCACGGGCGCGGAAAAATCGCGCAGGATCGACGGCGTCGGCTGCTCCGTCACGCCCGTGAAGACGAAGCTCTGGTCTACTTCCGTCAATTCCAGCACGGCAGTCGTGCCATGGTCCTTGCCGTCAATGGTCAGCGGCAGGTCGCGGCCATCGCGGCCCAGCAGGCCGACGGCGACGGGGATGTGGAACGGCAGCTTCTCGGCCTGGCCCGGCGTCGGCGGGCACGACTGGATCAGGCGCAAGGTGTACGTCTGCGCCTGCTCGTCCCAGCGCGTCTCGGCCTGCACGACGGGCGTGCCGGCCTGGCTGTACCAGCGCTCGAACTGCGTCAGGTCGCGGCCGTTGGCATCGGCCATCGCCATGCGGAAGTCGTCGCACGTGACGGCCTGGCCGTCGTGGCGTTCGAAGTAAAGGTCCATGCCCTTGCGGAAGCCTTCGCGGCCCAGCAGGGTCTGGTACATGCGCACGACCTCGGCGCCCTTTTCGTAGACAGTGACGGTATAAAAGTTATTGATTTCGACGAAGGAGTCGGGACGGACCGGGTGGGCCATCGGGCCCGCGTCTTCCGGGAACTGGGCCTGGCGCAGGGTGCGCACCTGGTCGATGCGGGTGACGGCGCGGCCCGTGTTCGTGCCGATCATGTCGGCCGAGAATTCCTGGTCGCGGAACACGGTCAGGCCTTCCTTCAGCGACAGCTGGAACCAGTCGCGGCAGGTGACGCGGTTGCCCGTCCAGTTGTGGAAGTATTCGTGGCCGACGACGGCCTCGATGCCCTGGAAGTCGACGTCCGTCGCGACGCGCGGATTGGCCAGCACGAACTTCGTGTTGAAGATGTTCAGGCCCTTGTTTTCCATCGCGCCCATGTTGAAGTCGCCCACGGCGACGATCATGAAGCGGTCCAGGTCGAGTTCCAGGTTCCAGCGTTCCTCGTCCCAGCGGATGCTGTGCTTCAACGACTGCATCGCGTAGTCGGTCTTGTCGAGGTTGCCCTCTTCCACCCAGACCTGCAGCAGCGCCGTGCGGCCGTCGGCCAGCTCGAAATTTTCTTCCTGGCACACGAGGCGTGCGGCGACGAGGGCGAACAGGTACGACGGCTTCTTGAATGGGTCTTCCCACAGCGCGTAGCGGCGGCCGTCGGGCAGGTCGCCCTCCTCGATCAGGTTACCGTTCGACAGGAGCACCGGGTACTTGTCCTTGTCGGCGCGCAGCATGACGGTGAAGCGGGCCATGACGTCCGGGCGGTCCGGAAAATACGTGATCCGGCGAAAACCTTCGGCTTCGCACTGCGTATAGAAGCTGCCATTGGACGTGTACAGGCCGCTGAGGGTAGTATTGCTTTCCGGAACGCAGATGGTCTCGATTTCCACCGTCGCCTCTTCCGGGGCGTTGGGGATGCGCAGCAGGGTGCCTTCGACCACGTACTCGCCCTCGACCAGCGTGCGGCCATTCAGGCGCAGGGCCACCAGTTCGATGTCTTCGCCGTACAGCTCGATTTCACGCTGGGCGCTGGCGGGATTGCGGCGCACCGTCATCCGGTTGGCGACGACGGTACGGGCGGGGTCGAGGTCGAAGCCGAGTTCAACGGTATCGACCAGGTAGCTGGGAGCAGTGTAATCCTTCCGGTAGATGGTCTGGGGCGTATCGGTGCGCATGGTCAGGAGTCCGCAAAGCCGTTGGTGAGATGCTTATTTTACCAACAGCTTTACACTGCGATCCGTACCTTTCGAATGTATCGCCATGTACAGGTAGTAACCGCGCGTAAATGTATCGACGAACATCACGCATCAGGAATAATATGGTCTCCTGAACAAGACCGATTACAGGAATGAAACCCGACACCCGGGAATACGAATAGATGGAGCGCATCATGAAACGTACCATGATCACGGCGGTCGCATCGCTGAGCCTGTTGCTGGGCGGCTGCGCGACGACGATCCGCAGTGACGTCACCACCTTCAACCAGTGGCCCGCCCAGCTGCCCGACAAGAGCTACGCCTTCGAGACGCCGCCGCCGCAGGACAACACGCTGGAAATGCAGAGCTACGAAAACCTCGTGCGTGCCCAACTCGCCCGTCTCGGTTTCCACGAAGCGCAGGGGTCGCCCGCGCTGAAGGTGTCGATGCGCTTCTCGACCATCGACGTGCCCACGCAGGTGCTGTACCCGACCTTCGCGCCGACGTACTACTCGCCCCGCTTCGCCTACATGGGCTGGCGCCGGCGCTACTGGGGCGGCTGGTACAGCCCGTTCTACGACCCGTTCTGGGGTCCGGTGCCGGCCTATGACGTGCAGGAAGAACACCGCTACCACCGCCAGCTGCAGCTGTCGATCGCGTCGGCGGCGGACGGCAAGCGCCTGTTCGACGTCACGGTGCGCAACGTGAGCCGGCAGATGTCGACGCCGGCCGTGATGCCGGCTCTCGTGCAGAGTGCGTTCGAAGGCTTCCCGGGACCGAATGGCGGGTCGCGCGTGATCGAGTTGAAGCAGGATCCGCGGCAGAACGGCTGAGTGTCGTCGCCCCCGCCCGGGCGGGGGCAGCGTCATCATCCCAAATACGCTTCCGAAAGGAACGTAATCCCGATAATCAGCAGCACTGCCAGCATCAGCACCACGAGCAGTCGCCCGAAATGCGGTCCCGCCGCCGGTTGCGGATCGACCGGCCCTTCGTTATCGTCGCTAAATTCTCTCATGGCAGCAAAATAGTCTTGCCCGTCGTGCGGCGCCCTTCGAGGGCGATGTGGGCCTGGGCCGCGTCGGCGAGGGGGAAACGCTGGTGGATATCGATGGAAACTTTACCGCTCGCCACCACGTCGAACAGGTCGGCCGCCATCGCCTCCCGCTTCTCTCGCGTGGCAGCATACGACTGCAGGGTCGGCCGCGTAATGTAGAGCGAGCCGCGCGCCGACAGCTCGTTCAGCGAGAACGGCGGCACGGGGCCGGACGAATTGCCGAAGCTGACCATCAGCCCGCGCGGCCGCAAACAGTCCAGCGAGCGCGTGAACATGTCCTTGCCGACCGAATCGTAGACGACCGGCACCTTTTCTCCGTTCGTGATTTCCAGTACCCGCTGCACGACGTCCTCGTCCCGGTAGTTGATGACATGCGCGGCGCCACGCTGCTTCGCCAGTGCCGCTTTCTCGTTTGACCCCACGGTGCCGATGAGGTTCACGCCCAGCGCACGCGCCCATTGGCACGCGATCAGGCCGACGCCGCCGGCCGCCGCGTGGAACAAGATCGTCTCGCCCGGCTGCACGGCATACGTCTGCTTGAGCAGGTATTGCACGGTCAGGCCCTGCAGCATCATCGCGGCGCCCGTCTCGAAGGAGATGGCGTCGGGCAGGTGCACGAGCACGTCGGCCGGCATCACCCGCAGCTGGCTGTAGGCGCCGTTCGGGCGCGCCGCATAGGCCACGCGGTCGCCCGGTTTCACGTGCGTGACGCCCTCGCCCACGGCCTCGACGACGCCAGCGGCTTCCTGGCCGAGGCCGTTCGGCAGGTCGAGCGGGTACAGGCCCGAGCGGAAATACGTGTCGATGAAGTTCACGCCGATCGCGTGGTTGCGCACGCGTGCCTCGCCCGGGCCGGGATCGCCGACCTCGACGTCGACGTATTCCAGCACCTCGGGCCCGCCGGTGCGCGCGAAGCGGATCGCTTTTGCCGTCGCCATGGCCGCGCTCCCGGGATCAGTCCGCCTTCGACTGCAGCTGCGACAGCACCAGGTGGGCGCTCGCCACGTTCGTCGCGCACGGGATGTTGTGCACGTCGCAGGCGCGCACCAGCGCGTTGATGTCCGGTTCGTGCGGCTGCGGGGTCATCGGGTCGCGCAGGAAGATCACGCAGTCGATCTCGCCGTTGACCAGCTGGGCGCCGATCTGCAGGTCGCCGCCGACGGGACCGGAATGCATGCGCGTCACCTCCAGGCCCAGTTCGTTGATCAGGCGGCCGCCCGTGGTGCCGGTGGCCGACAGCGTGCAGCCGCGCAGGAAGTCCGTGTATTCGGCGGCGAGCGCGATCATGTCGTCTTTTTTCTTGTCGTGGGCGATCAGGGCGATGCGAGGTTTCATGTTCCGTTCCGTTTCGGTTTGTCAGGGTGTTTTTTTCTTCGACAGCATCCAGATCCCGCCCAGCACCAGGCCCGTTCCGGCCAGTTGCACGGTCGTGATCGGTTCTCCCAGCAGCGCCCAGCCCAGGAACAGCGTCGACACCGGACCGATCATGCCGGCCTGGGATGCCGTCGTCGCACCGATGCGCTGGACCGCCGCCATCGTCATGAAGACGGGGAAGATGGTACAGAATATCCCATTCACGAGCGAGAGCCCGTAAACCGGCAGCGGCTGCACGAGCATGCCGGCGGGCCGCAGGATGAAGAACTGCGCGATGCACGCCACGCTCGACACGCACATCGCGTACGCGACGAGGCGCAGCGAGCCGATGCGGCGCACCATCTCGCCCGTCCCCAGCAGGTAGGCCGCGTAGCACGCCGCCGAACCGAGCACGAGCAGCGAACCCGTAACGGTGCTCCCGGCGCCGCCCTTCAGGTCGTGCGCGAACACGAGCACGATGCCGCAGTACGACAGCGCCAGCGCGATCCACTCCGCGCGGCCGATGCGGCGCTTGAAGACGAGCGCCGTGATCAGGAGGACGAACGTCGGCGTGAGGAACAGGATCAGGCGTTCCAGGCCCACCGAGATGTATTGCAGGCCGAGGAAATCGAGATAGCTCGACAGGTAGTAGCCGATCAGGCCCAGTCCGGCGAGACGCCAGCGGTCGCGCACGGCGAGCGGCGGCTCGGTGCTCATCTTCCACAGCGCCACGGCCGCAAACACCGGAAGCGAGAACAGCATCCTGAACGCGATCAATGTGACGGCGTCGATGTGGTAGCGGTACAGCAGTTTGGCGACGATGGCCTTCGTGGAAAACAGAACGGCGCCGCCGATGGCGATCGTCAGGCCGCCCAGCACGGCCGGACGTGTGGTCGGAACAACAGGTGAGTCGGTTGCGGTTTTACTCATCCGACGATTGTACGGGGAATCCGCATGGCCGGCTGAGGACGCCTCCGAACGCGGCCGGCCGGGTACGGTCCAACCGCCATCAACGCTCAACCTTTACAGGAGATGTCCATGGCACACCGCGCCAGCGGCGTCGGCCGCCCCGGTGTCGACCGCACCGTCGTCCTCACCCTGCTCGTGCTGGTCGCGGCGCTGAGCTGGGCATATCTGCTTTTTCGCTTTGGCCGCCTGTCGCCGCTGGGCACGGGCACCGCCGGCCACGTCCGGGTCGGGCCGTACCACGCGGACGACCTCGCGCGCCTGCTGGCGCTGTGGACCGCCGTCATCGCCGCGATGATGCTGCCGGCGGCGGCGCCGTCCGTGCTGCTGTACGCACGCGTGAAACGGCTCGTGCGCGAACGGTGGGTCTATCCCTCCACGTTCCTGTTCATGCTGGGCTATCTGTTCGTCTGGACCTGCTGCGCCTTCGCCGCCACGCTGGCCGACTGGCAGCTGCACGACGCGGGCGGGCTCGACGAGACGATGGCCATCGCGCACCCGACGGTCGGCGCCCTCGCCCTCGTCGCGGCCGGGGTCTACCAGTGGACGCCCGCCAAGCACGCCTGCCTGGACAACTGCCGCGCGCCGCTGGCGTTCGTCCTTACGCACTGGCGCCGCGGGATGTGGGGCGCGTTCCGGATGGGCGTCGCGGATGCGCGGTATTGCACGGGCTGCTGCTGGCTGCTGCTGGCGCTCGTGCTGCCCGCCGGGGTGTTGAACCTGCCCGTCATCGCCGGCCTCATCGCGCTGATCCTGGCCGAAAAGCTGCTGCCCGGCGGGCACGTGGTGGCGTGCGCGACAGGGCTCGGACTGGTCGGGCTCGGCACGGCGTTGTTGTTTCCCTGACAGTATTTAGACGGATGCGCTATGATAAAATGTCGAGGATTATCAATACCCGGGACCTCGAAGATCGCAGTTTGCCGAGGTTCCCTGTCTAAGGAAGACTCGACATGGCTGGACACAGCAAATGGGCCAACATCAAGCACAAGAAAGCCGCGACTGATGCCAAGCGCGGCAAGATCTGGACCCGACTGATCAAGGAAATCACCGTGGCTGCCCGCATGGGCGGCGGCGACGCCAACACCAACCCGCGCCTGCGCCTCGCCATCGAAAAGGCGGCCGACGCCAATATGCCGAAGGATAACGTCAACCGCGCCGTGCAGCGCGGCTCGGGCGGCCTGGAAGGCGTCAACTACGAAGAGATCCGCTACGAAGGTTACGGCATCGGCGGCGCGGCGATCATCGTCGACTGCATGACCGACAACCGCGTGCGCACCGTGGCCGAAGTCCGCCACGCGTTCAGCAAGTTCGGCGGCAACATGGGCACCGAAGGCTCCGTCTCGTTCATGTTCAAGCACGTGGGCCAGTTCCTGTTCGCGCCCGGCGTCGAAGAAGACAAGCTGATGGAAGCGGCACTGGAAGCCGGTGCCGACGACGTGATCGCGGACGACGAAGGCGGCTTCGAAGTGCTGTGCGACCCGAACGCTTTCGCCGGCGTCAAGGAAGCGCTGGAGGCGGCCGGCTTCAAGGCCGATTCCGCCGAAGTCATCATGAAGCCGGACACCGAGACGGTGTTCACCGGCGAAGACGCGCTCAAGATGCAGAAACTGCTCGACGCCCTGGAAAACCTGGACGACGTGCAGGAAGTCTATACGAACGCAGTCATTGAAGAGTAATCAAGCATCCATGAAAATCCTGGTAGTCGGCTCTGGCGGCCGTGAACATGCCCTGGCCTGGAAACTGGCCCAATCCGATCGCATCCAGATGGTCTACGTCGCACCGGGCAATGGCGGCACCGCGCGCGATGATCGCCTGGTCAACATCGACATCACCGACCCGGCCGCGCTGGCCGACTTCGTCGTCGCGGAAAATATCAACCTAACGCTGGTCGGGCCGGAACAGCCGCTGGCGGCCGGCATCGTCAACCTGTTCCGCGCGCGCGGCCTGAAGGTCTTCGGCCCGACGAAGGAAGCGGCCCAGCTGGAAAGCTCGAAGGACTTCGCCAAGGCCTTCATGCACCGCCACGGCATCCCGACGGCGCAGTATCAGACGTTCACGGACGTCCAGCAGGCCCACGCCTATATCGATGCGCAAGGCGCACCGATCGTCATCAAGGCCGACGGCCTCGCCGCCGGCAAGGGCGTCGTCGTCGCGATGACGCTGGAAGAAGCGCACCAGGCGGCTGACGACATGTTGTCAGGCAACCGCTTCGGCGACGCCGGCGCGCGCATCGTCATCGAGGAATTCCTGGCCGGCGAGGAAGCGAGCTTCATCGTCATGTGCGACGGCAGGAACGTCGTCGCCCTGGCCACGTCGCAGGATCACAAGCGCCTGAAGGACCACGACCAGGGTCCGAACACGGGCGGCATGGGCGCCTATTCTCCGGCACCGGTCGTCACGCCGTCGATCCACGCGCGCGTGATGCGCGAGATCATCAACCCGACCATCCAGGGCATGGCCAAGGACGGCATCCCGTACAGCGGCTTCCTGTACGCGGGCCTGATGATCGACGCGGCCGGCGTGCCGAAAGTCATCGAATTCAACTGCCGCATGGGCGACCCGGAAACGCAGCCGATCATGACGCGCCTGAAGAGCGACTTCGTGACGGTGCTGGAACACGCCTGCAATGGCACCCTGGACAAGGTCGAACTGGAATGGGACCGCCGCACGGCGGTGGGCGTCGTGATGGCGGCGGCCGGTTATCCAGACGCGCCGGCCAAGGGCGACGTCATCGACGGCATCCCGGCCGAGACCCCGGAGTGCGTCACCTTCCACGCCGGCACGCAACTGGTCGGCGGCACCCTGCAGACGTCGGGCGGCCGCGTGCTGTGCGTCGTCGGCCTGGGCGACAGCGTCAAGATGGCGCAGAAGCAGGCCTACGAGACGGTCGAGAAGATCCACTTCAATGGTGCGCAGTACCGGCGCGACATCGGGTGGCGCGGCATCAAGCAGGCGTAAAAAAAAAAGGGACGAGGTGTAAGCCTTGTCCCGTTTTTTTATCATTGATTGTATTAAATATATACAATACAATAAGCGCGATCCCACTTTGCATGGAGCGTTGACGTTGAAGTACAAGACCCTCGCGCTGGCCAGCATCCTGCTCGCCTCCTCCACCGCGCATGCTGCCCTGCCGGCACTCGGTCCGATGCCGGCCCTGCCGTCCAAACAGGCACCCGACAGCGTCGACATGGCCGATGCGCGCACCGCGCCCGTCGTGACACTGGACTTGCCGATCGCGGCCGGCCCGTTCCAGCCGACCTGGGAGTCGATCGCACAGCACTATCCGGGCACGCCGGCGTGGCTGCGCGAGGCCAAGTTCGGCATCTGGGTGCACTTCGGTCCGCAAGCGGCCGGCATGAGCGGCGACTGGTACGCGCGCCGCATGTACGTGCCGGGCACGACGGCCTACGCCAACCATCTCAAGGCCTTCGGTCATCCCTCGCAGGCCGGCTACAAGGAGGTGTTGCGGGACTGGAACCCGCGCAAGCTCGACCCGGCCAGACTGACGGCCCTGTACAAGGAGGCCGGCGCGCGCTTCCTCCTCATCCAGGGTGTGCACCACGACAATTTCGATTTGTGGGATTCGCGCTATCAGCCGTGGAATGCGAAGCGCCTCGGTCCGAAGCGTGACCTGGTCGGCGAATGGGCGGCGGCGGCCAAGGCTGCCGGCCTGCGCTATGGCGTCGCGTTTCACCATGAATACACATGGTGGTGGTGGCAGACCGCCTTCGGCAGCGACCCGACGGGCCCGTACGCAGGCAAGCCGTACGACGGCGCATTGACCCTGGCCGACGGCAAGGGCAAGTGGTGGGAAGGGCTCGATCCGCGCCTGCTTTATGGCCCGGACCTGCGCGAATACAAGGGCGTGACGGCCGCGGCGCACACGGACTGGAACCCGCCGCCCGCGGGCATTTTCAGCCGCCACACGGCCTATGCCGCGTGGTACGCGAAACGCTGGGCGCTGCGCATGATGGACGTGGTGGAACGCTACGACCCGGACTTCATCTATACCGACGGCACCAGCGACCAGCCGTTCAGCGGCAACGGGACCGGGACCGGCATGAAATCCGATGCCATCCAGCGCGTGATGGCGGATTTCTACAACCGGACGCTGAAGAAGCGCGGCAAGGTCGACACGTTCAGCGTCGTCAAGTTCCATCCGAAATTCAACGGTACCGTCAGCACGGAAGAAGGCTCGATCCCGGCCGGCATCCGCAACGATGAAGCGTGGATCGCGGAAACGCCCGTGGGCGACTGGTACTACGGCCCCGGATTCACCTACGATTCGGGCGCCATGATTCGCTACCTGCTCGAGCAGGTGGCGCGCGACGGCAACGTGGCCATCTGCATCTCGCCGCTGCCGGACGGATCGCTGGACGAAGGCAGCACGCGCATGCTGAAGGAAGTCGGCGCCTGGATGCGCGTGAACGGGCAAGGCATCTATGGCAGCAAGGCATGGGTGCGGCTGGGCGAAGGCGAGAATGGCAAACTGCGCACCCTCCCCGACGGCAAGCTGGGAAAAGCGCAGGCCGACTTCAAGTTCGGTCCGCATGATTTCCGCTTCACGGTCGGCCGCGACGGTTCGCTGTACGCATTCACCATGACGGTGCCCGCGCCCGGCGCGACGCTCAAGATCCACTCGCTCGGATCCGGCGCGAACCTGCTGGGCAAACCGGTCACTTCGGTGTCGCTGGTCGGCTACGAAGGAAAGCTCACCTGGCGCCAGGAAGCCGATGGCCTGGTCATCGTGTGCCCGCCCGAGATGCCGTTTGCCACGGCGGTTGCATTCAATATTCACTGAGCACGTCCGCAGTGCTCAGCGCCATGAAAAAACGGAGGCACGCGGCCTCCGTTCCCGGGTGCAGATGAAGAAAATCAGCCGCGACGGCGACGTGCCAGTCCGCCGGCGGCCAGGCCACCCACCATCAGCGCCAGCGTTCCCGGCAGCGGCACCGAACCGCTCGGCCCGGCCGCTTCCACGTCGATGTTGTCGATCTGGTTGTAGTAGCCCGAACCGATGCGCAGTTCCGTGATGCCGGTGAGCAGCGTGCTCCACGTGCCCGAATCCGCGATCGCCCCGACCGACACGCCGTCGGCCGACACGTCGCTCCAGTCCATGAAGTAGTCGAAGCTCTTCAGGTCGAACTTGCCGCCGCCCACGCGGGTCAGGGTGACGAACGTGTCCCCGCCGTTTTCCATGCCGTCGTGCCAGTTGAAGGTCGACGGTTCGTACGTGCCGTCGCCGACGTGCGCCGCGCCCGCGTCCGCGCCCGGCGCGTTCAAGGTGACCTGGAAGCCCGACTCCACGTAGGTCAGGTTCAGGCCGTTGTAGGTCATGCCGCCGGCCAGCGGGAAGCCGTCGCCGTACATCATGTCGGTGAGGCCATCGAAGTTCAGGACGGTGGCGCCGGCGCTGCCTGCTGCCATGAAGGCGACGGCGGCGAGGATGGATTTGAATTTCATGAAAGTCTCCAAAAATATTCGATACCGCCGGCGCCATCGCGGGCGCCGGCATTGCCATCATCAGTAGGTGAAGAACACGCCGCGACCTGCGCCGGCGGCATACACGCGTCCGGGCACGGTCTGGTCGGCTGCCAGGTTGCTGATGCCGGCGTACTGGTGCTTGTCGTCGTTGATCCGGCGCCAGGTCTTGGCACCGTCGTCCGAGCGGTACACGCCCCACACGTTGTTGATGATGCCGACGATGTAGATCGAGGACGAGTACGTTGCACCGGCCGGCGCCTTGCCCAGCGCGATGGAGGTCGCGCCGTACACCTGCGGGTAGCTCCACGTCTCGTTGGTGCCCCAGTCCGGTGCCGTCACGTCCAGCTTGGTCCAGGTCACGCCCGAGTCGGTGGAGTGCAGGATGCTGAAACCGTCGACCACCCAGATGTCGCCTTCGACATTCGGGTTGACGGCGACCGACGAGTTATAGAACGCTGCCACCCGCGCGCCGGCGCTCACGAACGTCGTGCTCTCGGTGAAGGTGTGGCCGCCGTCGTTGGAGTACCAGAAGTGCGACGTGTCCGACCACTGGTTCCACCATGCGCCGCCCGAGTTGAAGGCATAGACCTTGTTCGGGTTCTTGCGGTCGGCGACGACGCGGTAGCCGCGGCCGATGCCCACCGGCGACAGGGCCGGCAGGTTCGTGTACGTCCAGGTCGCGCCGTTGTCCGTCGTATAGGCCGGACGCGCACCGGAGGGCGCCCAGACGGCCTTGCCCGGCGCCGTCACGGCGATGGTTTCCTCACCACCCTGGTGGTCCTTCGAAGCCGCGTCCGGGTGCTTGCTGGCGAATGGCGTCCAGGTCACGCCGGAGTCGGTCGAGTAGGCGCCGCGCGGGTTGTTCTGGACCCAGCCGCCCGTGCCCACCGCTGCGATGTAGGCCGGATTCGACCAGGCCGTGTCGGCGGCGTTACCGTTGCTGAAGAAGCCGATCGGGCCGCGCGTCGGCTTCTTGAGCAGCTCGGTCTGCACGTGCATGCCGATGTCGCCGGAGCTGCGCAGCAGCGAGTAGCCGGCGCCCTTGGGCGGGGTCATCAGGCTGATCGTGGCGGTTTCCTCGAGGTTGGTCACGTCCAGGTTCCAGGTGGGCGTGGCCGCCGAGGCGGTCTTCGTTTCCCAGATGCCGCCGCCGAACACGTGCAGGATATGGTCGGGGTTGTTCGGATCGATCTCGACATCGTCCACCCAGCCGGAGAAGTCCACGTCCGACGGGGTGTGCGGGGTCATCGACGCGATCTCGCGCCAGGTCAGGCCGGCGTCATCGGACACCTGCACGACCGGCTGGCCCTGCCAGTTACCCCACGAGTTCGACACGCCCAGCGCGATGCGGGTGGTCGGGCCGGAGCCGGAGACCGACAGGCCGCCCATGCCGAAGTTCACCCATTGCTGCGTATCGTAGCTCTTCAGCAGCGTCCAGTTGGTGCCATCGAACTTGTACAGGCGGGCCGGACCGCCGGCGCCCGGGCCCATGTCCTTGGTGAACGCCACGTAGATCATGCCGTCCTTGGCGCGGACCATGTGCGGGATGTAGTAGCCCGTGACCGGCGTCTCGATACCGGTCCAGGTCGCACCGCCGTCGGTCGACTTGTACAGGTTGGCGCTCAGGCCGGCCGCGGCGGCGTAATCCGGGGCCACGGCCGTGTAGATGGTCTGCGTGGCCGTACCCGAGCCCGTGGTCGACGTGTCGAACAGCACGCTCTCGATACCGCCCGACGTGCGGCCCGGCAAGGAGCCGATCTGGTCGCCCGGGTACTGGAACGACGTCAGCGACGTCACCTGGTTCCAGGTCTGGCCGTAGTCCGAGCTCTTCCACAGGCCCGACGTACGCGAACCGTAGTACAGGACCGACGGCTTGTTCGGATCGACCATCAGGCGTTCGCCGATGGCGCGGCCCGGATCGTTGGAACCGGCGCGGAATGGCAGGTCGACGTGCGTCCAGCTGTCGCCGCGGTCGGTGGAGATATACAGGCGGGCATTGGGTCCCGACCAGTCGTACATGCCGGTGACCAGGTACACGCGCTTGTCGTCGGTCGGATCCAGGGCGACGCTTTCTGCCCCGTTATAGAATTCTTCGCGGATGCCGAAGCCGTCCGTGATCGGCGTCCAGCCGGAAGTGGCCGTATCCCTGCGGTAGACGCCGCCCATGTCGGTGCGCGCATACAGCACGTTCGGGCTGGTCGGGTGGAAGACCAGGCCGGTCACGTAGCCGCTACCGCCGTACTTGACGCTCTGCCACCGGTTACCCGTCGTCGCGACGTCGGCACCGCCGCCGGACGCGGTGCCGATCATGGCCGCAAAGGAAGGCGATTGCGAAGTCGAGTTGCTGTCGCCACCGCAGGCTGCCACCATGCCGGCCACGACGCAGGCAAGGGCAAGAGTTTGCTTCTTCATGCTTGAACTCCAAGAAAGTTGGACCGTGGTTGCCGGTCGTTTGCTGCAATGCACCATCACCGTCGGTACGGCCGGAAACGGTCCGTCACGATGAAGTCAATGGATGGGGAAGATAGATTGGCGCGTCAAGGTCGCGGCCGAGGGGGGATCGTGTGTTCCATGAGGGTCTCCTTCGTTATCGTTTTTTACCGTTCCTACGCCGGTCTATGCAGCTGGCGTGAAATCGGTTTCTTTCGAAGTAGACTATTAGCAATACGTACGCGTTTCTTGCATTCGTAACTACGAAAGCTAGAAAAGTGCAGAAAATTGAAGAGATTTGCGCAGGATTTTTATTCGCGCGGGAAGGGGTGTTGCAAAGGGTGTTGGCGGTTGCCTGTCACGATGCAGTTCATCAGTGTACAATCCCCGTTCGCTTTTTTTCTCTCACATTTCCACATGGCTACAATTAATCCGGCCGCCGTCAAGGCTTGGCTGCTCGACCTCCAGGCGCGCATCGTGCAAGCGCTGGAAGACGTCGACGGCAAGCCCTTCTTGCGCGACACGTGGGAACGGGCCGAAGGTGGCGGCGGCGTCTCGCGCCTCATCGAAGGCGGGAATGTGATCGAACGCGGCGGCGTAAATTTCTCGCACGTGCGCGGCGCCAGCCTGCCGCCGTCGGCGATGGCCGCGCGGCCGGAGCTTGCGGGACGCGCCTGGGAAGCGATGGGCGTGTCGCTCGTGCTGCACCCGCACAATCCGTACGCACCCACCGTGCATATGAATGTGCGCTTTTTCGAAGCGACGGCCGAGGGCAAGGACCCGGTCTGGTGGTTCGGCGGCGGCATGGACCTGACGCCCTATTACGGCAACGAAGAGGACGCGCGCCACTTCCACCAGGTCTGCCATGACGCGCTGGCGCCGTTCGGCGACGAACTGCATCCGCGCTTCAAGCGCTGGTGCGACGAGTATTTCTATATAAAGCACCGCAAGGAAGCGCGCGGCGTCGGCGGCATCTTCTTCGACGACTTCAACGAACTCGGGTTCGAGCAGTCGTATGCCATGGTGCAGAACGTCGGCAACGGCTTCCTCGATGCCTACCTGCCGATCCTGCAGCGCCGCAAGGACCACCCCTACGGCGAACGCGAGCGCGATTTCCAGGCGTACCGGCGCGGCCGCTACGTGGAATTCAACCTCGTGTGGGACCGCGGCACGCTGTTCGGCCTGCAGTCGGGCGGCCGGACGGAAGCGATCCTGATGTCGATGCCGCCGATCGTCAAATGGCGCTACGACTGGCATCCGGAGCCGGGCAGCCCGGAAGAGAAGCTCTACACCGACTTCCTGCCGCATCGGGATTGGCTCGCTCCGTGATTCGCTGCGCGAATTTCTGTCTCGCACTGCTGGGAGGTAGTTTCGATCCGCCGCACCACGGCCACGTCGCACTGGCCGAGCTGTTCGCGCGCGCGCTCCATCCGGACGAGCTGCGCGTGCTGCCCGCCGGCCAGCCGTGGCAAAAGAAGAGTGGCCTGGAAGCGGGCGATGCCGACCGCGTGGCCATGCTGAAGCTGGCGTTCGCAGGGAGCGCCGCGCCCGTGACGATCGATACCCGCGAAATCGACCGCCACGGCGCCACGTACACGGTCGAAACCCTGCGCGACCTGCGCGCCGAGCTGGGGCCGGATACGTCCATCGTGTTCGTGATGGGCGCGGACCAGTTGCAGAAGCTGGACACCTGGCGCGACTGGCGCGACCTGTTCGCGCTGGCCAATTTCGGCGTCGCTGCCCGCCCCGGCTACCGGCTCGACGACGCCGCGCTGCCACCCGCCGTGGCAGCCGAACTCGCGCAGCGGCGCGCGTCGTTCGACGACGTGCGCGCCAGCCCGGCGGGCAAGGTGTGCCTGGCGCACACGCTGGCCATCGACATCTCGGCCACGCAGGTGCGCGCTGCCCTGCATGCCGTACCCCGTACTGACATAAGCGCGCTCGTTGCGCCGCAAGTGCTAGACTATATTCAACAACATAACTTGTACAAAAACTAATGGATATCAAGAAACTGCAAACGCTCGTCGTCGACGCCCTCGAAGACGTCAAGGGCCAGGACATCGTTCTGTTCGACACGACGCACCTGACCAGCCTGTTCGACCGCATCGCGGTCGTGTCGGGCACGTCGAATCGCCAGACCAAGGCGCTGGCCGCCTCGGTGCGCGACAAGGTCAAGGAAGCAGGCGGCGACGTGGTCGGGCTGGAAGGCGAAGACACGGGTGAATGGGTCCTCGTCGACCTGGGCGACATGATCGTGCACATCATGCAGCCGGCCATCCGCCAGTACTACCGCCTGGAAGAAATCTGGGGCGAGAAGCCCGTGAAACTGGGCGCCGCCAAGCGCAAGTCGACGGCCGAGGGCCAGGAAGCGGCCGCGCCGAAGGGCAAGTCGAAGCACCTCGCCGCCAACCAGGAGCAGGAAGAAGCCAAGCCGGTCCGCGAGCGCAAGCCGGCGGCCAAGAAGTCGGCCGACGCCAAGCCGGCCGCCAAGAAACCTGCCGCCAAGAAGATCCCGACGGGCGGCACC
The DNA here is from genome assembly GCF_024756235.1 of Massilia kyonggiensis. GTDB lineage: Bacteria > Pseudomonadota > Gammaproteobacteria > Burkholderiales > Burkholderiaceae_D > Telluria > Telluria kyonggiensis. The sequence continues at coordinate 609,015 of NZ_JANUGY010000001.1, forward strand.
GTGAAGGTTGCAGTGTCCAAGACCGCTGCCGCGGACGCCAAAGCTGCCAAGGCCGCCAAGGCTGCTGCTGCGCCGAAGCGCGCAACCAAGGCCGCCGCGGCCGAGGGCGACGCACCGGCCAAGAAAGTCATCCGCCGCATCAAGAAAACCGAAGAATAAACCGCGATGCAGTTGTTCATCGTCGCGGTCGGCCACAAGATGCCGGCCTGGATCGAGACCGGCTTCGCGGAATACGTCAAACGCATGCCGCCGGAACTGCGCATCGTGCTGAAGGAAGTGAAACCGGTCGAACGGTCAGGCAGCAAGACGGCGGCCACCGCGATGGCGCTCGAACGCGAGCGCATCGAGGCCGTGCTGCCGAAAGGCGTGCGGATCGTCGCGCTCGACGAGCGCGGCAAGGATCTCACCAGCGTGGGCCTGTCGCAAGCGTTGGAGGCCTGGCAGCAGGACGGGCGCGACGTGGCCTTCCTGATCGGCGGGGCCGACGGCCTCGATCCGGAACTCAAGGCGCGCGCGGACGGTCTGATCCGCATCTCCAGCATGACGCTGCCGCACGGTATCGTGCGTGTGATGCTGGCAGAACAGTTATATCGTGCGTGGTCCATCACCCAGAACCATCCCTACCATCGGGTATGAGCGGATGAAACAGCTCGCCAAGAAAATCTACCTCGCCTCCAAGAGCCCGCGCCGCCGCGAACTGCTGCGCCAGGTCGGCATCGACTTCGACATCCTCAGCCTGCGCTCCGATCCCGCGCGCGGCATCGACGTCAGCGAAGACACGTTCGCCGGCGAGCCCGCGCAGGACTACGTGGCCCGCGTGGCGCGCGAAAAAGGCGCGTTCGCGTGGAACGTGCTGCACATGCGCCGCATGCCGCTGCGCCCCGTGCTGTCGGCCGACACGACCGTCACCATCGACGGCGAGATCCTCGGCAAGCCGGCCGATCCGAATGAAGCGGTCGCCATGCTGGAACGCCTGTCGGGCCGCACGCACCAGGTGCTGACGTCGGTCGCGCTGCACTACACGGACGTGTTCGAGCAGGTGACGCAGGTGTCGAACGTGCGCTTCGCGCAGCTCTCGCCGGACGCGATCCGGGCGTATTGCGCGACGCCGGAACCCTACGACAAGGCCGGCGCCTATGGCATCCAGGGCCTCGCCGCCCTGTTCATCGAGCACATCGAAGGCAGCCATTCCGGCATCATGGGCTTGCCCGTGTTCGAGACGGCGCAGTTGCTGCAGAAAGCGGGCGTCAGCGCGTTGTAAGGTAGTCACACCGTGTATGATGTGACCCCAGACAACATAAAACCCGGCCTCATGACTGAAGACATCCTGATCAATATCAACCCGCAAGAAACACGGGTCGCGCTGGTGGTACAGGGTGCCGTACAAGAGCTGCACATCGAGCGTACGCTCACCCGCGGGCTTGCGGGCAACGTCTACCTCGGCAAGGTCGTGCGGGTCCTCCCGGGCATGCAGTCGGCCTTCATCGACATCGGCCTCGAACGCGCCGCGTTCCTGCACGTGGCCGACATCTGGGAAGCGCGTCCGCACGACGGCGCGAACGGGAGCAGCACTGCCCCACCAACGCCCATCGAAAAAATCCTGTTCGACGGCCAGGTGCTGACCGTCCAGGTGATCAAGGACCCCATCGGCACCAAGGGCGCGCGCCTGTCCACGCAGATCTCGATCGCGGGCCGGATGCTCGTCTATCTGCCGCAGGACAAGCACATCGGCATCTCGCAGAAGATCGAGAAGGAATCCGAGCGCGAAGCCCTGCGCGCGCGCCTCGCGGGCCTGTTGCCGCCGGACGAAAAGGGCGGCTACATCGTGCGCACGCAGGCCGAGGACGCGTCCGACGCCGACCTCGCCGCCGACATCGATTACCTGCGCAAGACGTGGGGCGCGATCACGAAGGGCGCGCGCACGCGTCCCGCGACGAGCCTGCTGTACCAGGACCTGAGCCTGGCCCAGCGCGTGCTGCGCGACTTCGTGCACGACGAGACGGCCGCGATCCTCGTCGACTCGCGCGAAAACTATGTGAAACTGGTCGAATTCGCCCAGGTGTACACGCCCAGCGTGCTGTCGCGCCTGCAGCACTACACGGGCGAGCGCCCGCTGTTCGACCTGTACGGCGTCGAGGAAGAGATCCTGCGCGCGCTGGGCCGGCGCGTGGACCTCAAGTCCGGCGGCTACCTGATCGTCGACCAGACCGAGGCGATGACGACCATCGACGTCAACACGGGCGGCTTCGTCGGCGGGCGCAACTTCGCGGACACGATCTTCAAGACGAACCTGGAAGCGGCCCACGCCATCGCGCGCCAGCTGCGGCTGCGCAACCTGGGCGGCATCATCATCCTCGACTTCATCGACATGGAGAACACCGAGCACCGCAACGCCGTGCTCGCGGAGCTCAAGAAGACGCTGTCGCGCGACCGCACGAAGGTGTCCGTGAGCGGGTTCTCGGCGCTGGGGCTGGTCGAAATGACACGCAAGCGCACGCGCGAATCGCTGGCCCACATCCTGTGCGAGCCCTGCCCCGCCTGCGGCGGCAAGGGCCAGGTCAAGACGAGCAGGACGATCTGCTACGAGATCCTGCGCGAACTGCTGCGCGAGGCCAAGCAGTTCAATCCGCGCGAATTCCGCATCGTCGCGTCGCAGGAAGTGGTCGACCTGTTCCTGGAGGAAGAATCGCAGCATCTCGCCATGCTCGGCGACTTCATCGGCAAGAAGATCTCGCTGCAGGTCGAGCGGGGTTATCACCAGGAACAGTACGACGTGATCCTGATGTGAAATTTTTGCACCAGTTTCGCCGTTTGACCGACAAGGATTTGTCATCCTGTTCAGTTCATGTTGCTCGCACAGGACAATGCGTCTAAAAATATGGCCAGGGGCAACGCAATGTCCCGGATTGGACTACAATTCGAGACAATTTGTTGAAGATTTCTAGAGTTGGCGGTAGTGTGCATCCCCACCACGCAGATGCGCAGCCAGCCGACCGGTTAGCGCTGCTGATTCGCAGACCCTGATACACCGCTGGCGGCGTCGGACAACAACTGGCAGGCGACCCGTAAGAGACAATGAACGTACCTCTCATTCCTTCCGATCTGCTGAAGAAATCGGACAAGATCCTGTTCATCGCCCACCTGGCGTTGGGCGACTATACCTATTTGCAGAACTGCTTCCAGGCGTTCGCGCGCGCCTACCCGCACCTGAAACTGCACCTGTGGGTGGATGAAGTGCGCCGCACGAGCGACGCCTCGCAGTGGCCGCACCTGAAAAAGAACGTCCTGTACGACTGGCTCGACGCCTGCGACTTCATCGGGAAGGTCTACAAGCAGAACTATTCGCCGGACCTGTTCCAGGCGTCCATCCGCGAAGCGCAACAGGAACACTATCCGATCGTCGTCTCGCTGGGCACCCTGCGTCCCCATTTCTACGCCGACCTCGCGCGCGAGATCAGCCCGGACGGCTTCGTGTTCGGCCTGAAGAAGCCGCACGGCCTGCAGGGCCTGATCCACTGGTTCAGCTACCGCAAGCTGGACGCCAGCCTCGACCCGGACATGCCCGACCGCACGAGCGCGCCGCACATCAGCGACGTGCATGCGGAATGGTTCCGCCAGCTGGCCGGCGTGGACATTCCGCCGGCCGGGCGCATCCCGTTCGTGCACATCCCCGAGCAGTTCGTCGAGGGCGCGAAGGCGCGCCTGCGCGAGTGGGGTTTCGAAGGCCGCCAGGGCAAGCTCGTGTTCATCAACCCGTTCGCCAAGACGCGCAAGCGCTGCTGGCCCGTCGAGCGCGTGGCCGAACTGATCACGACGATGCGCGCGCAGCCGGAATGGCGCGACGCCTGCTTCATCGTCAACGCGGTGCCGCAGGAAGTGGACAACGTGAAGGCCATGCTGGCACGCCGCCAGCTCGACCGCACGGAACTGTTCAGCGCCAACGAAAACTTCTTCCAGCTGCCCGCGATGCTGGCGCAGTGCGACCTGATCGTGTCGGTCGAGACGGCCGTGATGCACCTGGCGAACGCCGTCGGCGTGCCGGTCGTCGCGCTGATGCGCCAGAAGACGCCGGAATGGGCGCCGGTCGACAAGGCCAATTCCACCGTCATCACGGCGGACCAGAGACGGGATTGGGTGAAGGCGATTCCGGTCGACGCGGTGATGCACGCGTTGGCATGACACGAGGGCCGCGGTTGCGGCCCTTCGCTTATCTGGCGGACGGGAAGAACAGCTGCTCGCCCGCCGGCTTGAATGACGCAATCTTCGCCTGCCCCTCCGGCGACGTAATCCACTCGATCAGCGCCTTCGCGCCCTTGTAGTTGATCCCTTTGTGCTTGGCCGGATTGACGGCGATGATCCCGTACGGATTGAACATCCGCTTGTCGCCCTCGACGAGGATGGCCAGCCCCGTCTTGGCTTTATAGGCGCCATACGTCGCGCGGTCCGTCAGCGTGTACGCGCCCATCTCGGCCGCCATGTTCAGCACCTCGCCCATGCCCAGGCCGGCGTTGACGTAGTTGCTGCCCGCAGGCTTCGTACCCGCCTGCTGCCAGTAGCCCTTCTCCATCACGTCCGTGCCGGAATTGTCGCCGCGCGAGATGAACTTCACGTTGGCCGCCGCGATCTTTTTAAAGGCCGCGATGACGTCGCGGCCGCCCTTCACGCCCGCCGGGTCGGCCGTCGGCCCTGCGACGATAAAATCGTTGTACATGACGTCGTGGCGGTCGATGCCCCAGCCCTCGGCCACGAATTTATCTTCCAGCGCGCGCGCGTGCACGAGCGTCACGTCGACGTCGCCGTTCTTGCCCAGCTCCAGCGCCTTGCCGGTGCCGACCGAGATCACGTTGACCTTGATGCCCGTCTTCGCTTCGAATGCGGGCAGCAGGTAGCCCAGCAGGCCCGAGTTTTCGGTGCTGGTCGTCGTGGACAGGCGCAGCACCTTGTCCGACTGCGCTTGCGCGAACGGCGTCGCGACGGTCAAACAGGCGATGAAACCGAGGATGGAACGGCGTTGCATGGATTCTCCTAGCGATATTCGAGATGCCCGTCGCGCAGCTTCAGCCGCTGCACGCCGGGCAGGTTGATCAGGTCGCGGTCGTGGCAGGCGATGATGACGCTGCTCCCCGCTTCGATCATGGTCGGGATCAGGGCGATCACCTGTTCGCGCGCGGCGCCGTCCAGGTTCGCCGTCGGCTCGTCCAGCAGCAGCAGGCGCGGCGCCAGCACTTTTGCACGCGCGAGCGCCACGCGCTGCTTTTCGCCGCCCGACAGCCGGGTCGGATCCGTGTCGCGCAAATGGGCCACGCCGGCCCAGGCCATCGCCTCTTCCACGACGGGCCGCACGGCCTCGGGCTGTTCGCCGCGCACGACGAGGCCGTAGCCGATGTTGTCGGCGACGCTCGTCGAAAACAGGATCGGGTGCTGGTGCACGTAGACGATCGCCCGGCGCAGCGCGCGCGGGTAAGGGTGCACGCGCAGGACGTCTTCGCCGGCGAAGCGCAGGCTGTCGATCTCGGCCCGCTCCAGCCCGCCCAGCACGCGCAGCAAGGTGCTTTTGCCCGCGCCGTTCATCCCCGTCAGCACGTAGGCGCTGTGCGTGGCGATCTCGAGCCGGTCGATGTCGAACAGCAGCCGGTCGCCGTGGCGCTTGCGCAGGCCGCGCACGCCCAGCAGGGCCTTGCGGCGCTCGTCGCGTTGGGGCACGTTCTCGTTCTCGTAGACGGCCGCCGAAATCTGCGAATGGATGCTGATGCTCATGCGCGCTCCCGGATCGTGTGGGCGTCGCCCTGCAGCAGCATCAGCGCGCCGTTCATCAACAGGGCGATCGACACGAGCACGATGCCGAGCGCGATGCCCTGGGCGAACTCGCCCTTGCTCGTCTCCAGCGCGATCGCGGTCGTGATCGTGCGCGTCTCGCCTTCGATGTTCCCGCCCACCATCAGCGCGCAACCCACTTCCGAGATCACGCGTCCGAAGCCGGACAGGACGGCCGCCATCACGCCGAAGCGCGCCTCGTGCAGCACGCGCACCATCACCTGCATGGGCGACGCACCCAGCGCGATCGCGGTCTCGGCATAGCGCGGGTCGAGCCCCTGCACGGCCGCCAGCGTAAAGGCGAGCAGCACGGGCAGCGCGACGACGCACTGGCCGAACACGATGCCGGGCTGCGAGAACAGCCATTGCAGGCCGCCCAGCGGCCCGTGGCGCGACAGCAGCAGGTACAGCAGGAGGCCGATCAGCACGGTCGGCAGCGACAGCGCCGCCTGCGCGAGCCAGATCACGATGCGCCGCCCACGGAACTTGCGCATGGCGACGACGTAGCCGATCAGGATCGCGGGCGGCGTGGCCAGCAGCAGGCCGACGATGCTCGTCTTGAGCGACACCCAGACGATGCGCCACAGGTCCGGATCGCCTGTGAACAGCAGCGTGAACGCGCGCGCGACGGCGTCGGCAATGCCATTCATGCCGTTCGCAGCGTGCGCGCCGTCTCCAGCGCAGCGAGCCAGTCCGGCTCGAACACGAGGCGCTCCGCACCGGACAGCAGCAGGAAGTGATGGCCGCTGCAGCGGGCCAGCAGCGACATGCCGACCTGCTCCGCCACCCCATGGCCCATCTGCGTCGTGCCGGAACGCGACAGCAGGAACGGGATGCCCATCTGCGCGCCCTTGATGACCATTTCGGACGTCAGCCGTCCGGTCGTGTAGAACACCTTGTCGGCGCCCTCCATGCCCTCCAGCCACATCAGGCCCGCGATGGCGTCGACGGCGTTGTGGCGGCCGACGTCCTCGACGAACCACAGCAGGTCGCCGTCGTTCGTGAACAGCGCGCAGCCGTGCACGGAACCGGCCTGCTTGTACACGGATTGCTGGGTACGCACGGTCTCGACGATGCGGTGCACGACGGACTGCCGGAGTCGCGCGGCGGGCGGCAGCACGATGCGGTCGACCTCGTCCATCAGGCCGCCGAACACGGAACCCTGCCCGCAACCCGTCGTGACGACCTTCTTCGCCGTGCGCGCCTCGACGTCCTGGATGCCGCCGCGCGTGATGACCGCCACGGCATCGACGGACCAGTCGACCTGCACGGACACGATGTCTTCCAGCGACCGCACGAGACGCTGGTTGCGGAGGTAGCCCAAGGTCAGCGCTTCCGGCGCCGCACCCAGCGTCATCAGCGTGACGAGCTCGCGCTTGTCCACGTAGACCGTCAGCGGGCGCTCGGCCGGGATGTGGAGCGTCTCGCGGCGCCCGCGCTCGTCGATGGCCGTCACGGGGTACGTGAGGCCGGCGCTGGCCTGGGACAGTTCGGGACGATAAGATGATGTCATGCGTGCAATTCTGCCACGTCCCCCAGAATCTGGCCGCCACCGTAGGAAACCTGGTGCGCGACCTCACCGCCCAGCCGCACGCGCACGGCGCAATACTTGAATTCCGGGATCTTGCCGAACGGGTCCAGCGCCGCGTTCGTCAGCCGGTTGATGGCCGCCTCGTAGTAACAGAACGGGACGAACACGGCGCCGCGCGGCGTGCCGTCGTCGGCCCGTGCATACAGCGCGACCTCGCCGCGGCGCGACGCGATCGTGATCACGTCGCCCGGCCGGCCCCCGAGCGCCTCCAGGTCGAGCGGATGCACGAGCGCGACGGGGTCCGGCTCCAGCGCGTCCAGCACGCCGGCGCGGCGCGTCATGCTGCCCGTGTGCCAGTGCTCGAGCTGGCGGCCCGTGATCAGCACGACGGGATACTCGGTGTCGGGCCGCTCGTCGGCCGGGATGATGTCGGCCGGGACGAAGCGCGCGCGGCCCCCTTCGCGCGGGAAGGTCCGCGTAAAGACGACGGGTTCGCCCGGATCGCCCGGCGCGCGGCACGGGTACGTGACGGCACCGTCGCGCTCCAGGCGGTCCCACGTGATGCCGGCGATGCTGGGCATCAGGCTGCGCATTTCGTCGAACACGGCGGCGGGCCCCGCGTCATCCCAGTCCAGGCCGAGGCGGCGCGCCATCTGCTGGATGATCCACAGGTCCTGGCGCGCATCGCCGGGCGGGTCCAGCGCCTGGCGGCCCAGCTGCACGACGCGGTCCGTGTTCGTGAAGGTGCCCGTCTTTTCGGCGAACGCGGACGCCGGCAGGATCACGTCGGCCAGGTAGGCCGTCTCCGTGAGGAAGATGTCCTGCACGACGAGGTGGTCCAGCGCGGCCAGCGCTTCCCGCGCGTGATTGGCATCCGGGTCGGACATGGCGGGATTCTCGCCCATGATGTACATCCCTTTGATCCCTCCCGCAAGGATGTCGTCCATGATCTCGACGACCGTCAAACCCGGCTTGCCGTCGAGCGACATGCCCCACGCGGCCTCGAACGTCGCCTGCGCCGCTGCATCGTCCACGCGGCGGTAATCGGGATACATCATCGGGATGAGGCCCGCGTCCGACGCGCCCTGCACGTTGTTCTGGCCGCGCAGCGGATGCAGGCCCGTGCCGGGGCGGCCGATCTGGCCCGTCATCAGCGCCAGCGCGATCAGGCAGCGCGCATTGTCCGTGCCGTGCACGTGCTGCGAGATGCCCATGCCCCACAGGATCATCGATCCCTTCGACGTCGCGTACAGCCGCGCCACGTAGCGGATCGTCTCCGCGTCGATGCCGCAGATGGGCGCCATCGCTTCCGGGCTGTAGTGCGCCACGTTCGCGGCCAGCGCGTCGTAGCCGCTCGTGCGGTCGGCGATGAACGCCGGATCGACGAGGCCCTCTTCCACGATCGTGTGCATCATCGCGTTCAGCAGCGCCACGTCCGTGTCGGGCTTGAACTGCAGGAAGCGGTGCGCGTGGCGCGCGAGGTCCGAGCGGCGCGGGTCCGCGACGATCAGTTTTACGCCCGTGCGCGCTGCGTTCTTCATCCACGTGGCGGCGACCGGGTGGTTGACGGTCGGGTTGGCGCCGATGACGATCACGACCTCGGCCCGCGTCACGTCCATCACGGGGTTCGACACGGCACCCGAGCCGATTCCCTCCAGCAGCGCGGCGACGGACGAGGCGTGGCACAGCCGCGTGCAATGGTCGACGTTGTTGCTGCCGAAGCCCGTGCGCACGAGCTTCTGGAACAAATACGCCTCCTCGTTGCTGCCCTTGGCCGAGCCGAAGCCGGCCAGCGCGCGCCCGCCGTGCGCGGCGCGGATGCGCGCGAGGCCGCCGCCCGCCGCCTCCAGCGCTTCCTCCCATGTCGCCTCGCGGAACACGTCCAGCACGCGCGCCGGATCCATCGTGAATTCGCCGTTCTTCGGTACGCCCTCGCGCCGGATCAGCGGCCTGGTGAGGCGTTGCGGATGGTGCGCGTAGTCGTAGCCATAGCGCCCCTTCACGCACAGGCGGCCGTGGTTGGCGGGACCGTCGCGGCCGTCCACGCGCACGATGCGGTTGTCCTTCACGTGGTACGTCAGCTGGCAACCCACGCCGCAGTACGGGCACACGGAATCGACCTTCTTGTCCGGCACGACGAGCGCGGCACCGCGCGCGGGCGCCAGCGCTCCGGTCGGACACGCCTGCACGCATTCGCCGCACGCCACGCACGTCGAGGCACCCATCGGGTCGCCCTGGTCGAACACGATGCGCGCATTTTCGCCGCGGCCCGCGAGGCCGATCACGTCGTTGACCTGCTCGTCGCGGCAGGCGCGCACGCAGCGTGTGCACTGGATGCAGGCGTCGAGGTTCACCTCGATGGCCGCATGGCTCAAGTCCGCCGGCGGCACCGCGCGCGTGGCGGGAAAGCGCGGCGTGCCCACGCCCAGTTTATCGGCCCACTGCGCGACCTCGTCCTCGCGCGTGCGGGTCGTGTCCGGGAGGTCGGACAGCAGCAGTTCCAGCACCATCCTGCGCGCGGCGACGGCGCGGCCGCTGTCCGTGCGCACCTTCATGCCGGGCGCCGGATAACGGCAGCACGACGGCGCCAGCGTACGTTCGCCGTCGACTTCCACGACGCAGGCGCGGCAGTTACCGGCCGGCTCCAGGCCATCCTCGTGGCACAGGTGCGGCAGGTCGATGCCGGCGCGGGCCGCGGCCTCGAAGATCGTCTCGAACGGTCGCGCCTCCACGTCGCGGCCGTCGAGTTCGAACGTGACGCTCATGATCCCTCCAGCTCGTGCGGAAAATACTTGACGACGCAGTCGAACGGATTCGGCGCCGCCTGCCCGAGGCCGCAGATCGATGCGTCGCGCATCACTTGCGACAGCTCGGCCAGCAGGGCCGTGTCCCAGACCTCACGCTCCATCAGGGCGACGGCCTTCGCGGTGCCGGCGCGGCACGGCGTGCACTGGCCGCACGATTCGTCGCGGAAGAAGCGCAAGGTGTTCAGCGCGGCGGCGCGCGCGGTATCGCGGTCGGACAGCACGACGACGGCGGCCGAGCCGATGAAGCAGCCGTAGCGCTGCAGCGTGTCGAAGTCGAGCGGGATGTCGGCCATGGCCGCCGGCAGGATGCCGCCGGAGGCGCCGCCCGGCAGGTAGGCGTAGAACGTGTGCCCGTCCTGCATGCCGCCGCAGTATTCGTCGAGGAGTTCCTGCATCGTGATGCCAGCCGGCGCCAGTTTCACGCCCGGCTCGCGCACGCGGCCCGACACGGAGAACGAACGGAGACCGCGCCGGCCGTGGCGGCCCTGGTTCGTGAACCACTCCGCACCGCGCTCGACGATGTCGCGCACCCAGTGCAGGGTTTCCAGGTTGTGTGCCAGCGTGGGCCGGCCGAACAGGCCGACCTGCGCGACGTACGGCGGCCGCAGGCGCGGCATGCCGCGCTTGCCCTCGATCGATTCGATCATCGCGGATTCCTCGCCGCAGATGTAGGCGCCGGCGCCGCGGCGCAGCACGATCTCCGGCATGTCCGGCACGGGCGGATCGGCGCGCAGCCGGTCGAGTTCCCGCTCCAGCATGGCGCGCAGGCCGTGGTATTCGTCGCGCAGGTACAGGTAGATCGTATCGATGCCGACGGCCCACGCGGCGACGAGCGCGCCTTCCAGGAAACGGTGCGGGTCGAGTTCGAGATAGTGGCGATCCTTGAACGTGCCCGGCTCGCCTTCGTCGATGTTGACGGCCATGAGGCGCGGCCCCGGCTCGTTCTTCACGATGCGCCACTTGCGCCCGGCCGCGAAACCCGCGCCGCCCAGGCCGCGCAGCCGCGATGCAATCAGCGTCACGATGACGCTCTCCGCATCGAAGCGCCCTTCCGTGCAGGCGCGCAGCAGGAGGTAGCCGCCGGCCTCGCGGTAAGCGTCATAGTCGATGTGACCTGTATGGATGTCCCTGGTGGCCCGCGCGGTGACGGCGGCCAGCACCGACTCCGGCGTCGCCGCCGCGACCGGGCGCTGGCCGACGAGCGCCGCGGGTGCCTTGTCGCAGCGGCCGATGCAGGGCGCGGCCAGCACGCGCACGCCGGTGCCGAGGATCGCGGGCAAACGGTCCAGCAGGTCGCGCGCGCCGGCCAGCTCGCACGACAGGCCCGCGCACACGCGCACGGTGAGCGCCGGCGGCGGATCCTCGCCGTCGCGCAGCACGTCGAAGTGGTGGTAGAACGACGCCACCACGTAGACCTCGGACTGTGCCAGTTTCAGTTCCTGCGCCAGCGCGGCCAGGTGCGCGGCGGACAAGGCGCCCCAGCGGTCCTGGATGGCATGCAGGTGTTCGATCAGCAGATCGCGCCGCCTGGGCGCATCGCCCAGCACCGCCTGCACGTCGGCGAGCGCCCGCGGGTCGACGCGGCGGCCCTTCGGCGCTTCGCGCTTGCGCTGGCGGCTCGGGCCCTGGGCGGCAATCGGGATCACCGTCCTGCCGGCCGCGGGTGCCATCGGTTCTGCCATGTCTCCTCCTGTGCGGATCAATATCTGAAATAATATACCGTTGGAAACTCAAGGGCGCGTCCGCGCCCGAAGTATTAGATGGCCCCGATCGACATTCACTCCCTGCTGGCCTCGCTCCCCGACCGCATCGACGCCATTCCGCGTACCGCGGCCGCCCGCACGCCCGACGCCCCCGCCCTCGTGGACGCCGGCCGCACGCTCACGTACCGCGACCTGGCCGACCTCGTCGACCGCCGCGCCGACCAGTTGCGCGCACGCGGCGTGCGTCCCGGCGACCGCGTGCTGCTGGCCAGCGAGAACTGTGCGGACCAGATCGCGCTCATCTTCGCCGCGGCGGCCGTGGGTGCGTGGATCGTCAACGCCAACCCGCGCCTGACCGCGCCCGAGCTGGACGCGATCCGGATGCACGCCAGCGCGCGCCTCGCGGTGTACACAGCGGCCGTGTCGCCGGAAGCCGAGGCGCATGCGGCCCGCGCGGGGGCGTCGTTCGACGACGGCCTGATGGTCGGCCCGCTGAACGAGGCCTGCACGCCCGAACCGGATGCGGACGTCGCCGCCCTGCTTTACACGACGGGCACCACGGGCACGCCGAAGGGCGTGATGCTGAGCCACCGCAGCCTGCTGTTCGTGGCCGCCGTGTCCAGCCGGCTGCGCGGTCTCACGCCGGGCGACAGGGCCTGGGGCGTGCTGCCGGTCTCGCACGTGTACGGCCTCACGTCGGTGATGCTGGGCACGCTCAGCGCGGGCGCCTGCCTGCACCTGACGCCCCGCTTCACGCCCGAGGGCATGCTCGCCGCCATCCGCGACGACGGCCTGTCCATCGTGCAGGGCGTGCCCGCGATGTATGCGCGGCTGCTGGAGCATCTCGGCGACAGCGCCCCGCTGCCGAACCGCCTGCGCTTCGCCTACGCCGGCGGTTCGCCGCTCGACCCGGCGCTGAAGGCGGCCGTCGAGCGCCTGCTGGGCGTGCCGCTGCACAACGGCTATGGCCTGTCCGAGGCAGCGCCCACGGTAAGCCAGACCCGGCTGGACGCGCCGCGGTCCGACACGTCCGTCGGCCTGCCGATTCCCGGCGTGGAAGTGCGCGTCGTGGGCAAGGATGGGCAGGACGTGGCTGGCGGCGCGGCGGGCGAACTGTGGGTGCGCGGACCGAACCTGATGCGCGGCTATTACCGCAATCCGGAGGCGACGGCCGCGGCGCTGCGCCCCGGCGGCTGGCTGAACACGGGCGACATGGCGCGCCAGGACCCGGACGGCGCGCTGTTCATCGTCGGGCGCACGAAGGAATTGATCATCCGGTCCGGCTTCAACGTCTATCCGCTGGAAGTGGAAACGGTCTTGAACGCGCACCCCGGCGTGACGCAGTCCGCCGTCGTGGGCCGCGTGGTCGCCGGCGGCAACGAGGAAGTCGTCGCCTTCGTGCAGCCGGATCCCCGCCGCGCGCCATCGGAAGCCGAGCTGCGCGCGTGGGCCGCCGAACGGCTCGCGCCGTATAAACGGCCGGCGCGCATCGTCATGCTGGATGCGCTGCCGGCGGCGGCGAACGGCAAGGTGCTCAAGCACCTGCTGAAAGAAAAAGCCGCCAGCCTTTAACGGCGCCGCTTCTTCCAGTTGTACTCCGGCCCCGTCACGTCCACGCCGGGATGCCCGACGACGTCCGGATGCTCGGAACACATCGTCACGAAGCGCACGCCCTCGCCTTCGCGCTGGCGCCGCCGCAAGTCTTCCATGAAGCGCATCGCCTCGACCATCGCGGTCGTGTCGAACGGTTGCGCGTGCGGGGCGTACTGCCCATCTTCTTCGATCGTCCAGTAGACCATATACATCTTGCGTCCTCCTGTACGCATCGTGTGGGCGCACGGTCGGCATGTCAAGACGAGCGTCATAGCAAAGACCGATAGTACGTAGGACTTGTCCTAAATCGGGCCTATATGTTCGCCACCCCACACAAGAAGCCGGCTTCGGCGTCTAGGCTTACGTCTTGGATCAACAGCAGGACATGCACATGAATCTCAACAACCATATCCAGCCAGCAAGCTCTCCGCTCCAGCTCTGGGGCGGCCTCGAATGCACCGTCAACCGCGTACGCGATCAGTACTTCTCCCAAATGGAACGCAACGGACATGCCGAACGGCTTCAGGACCTGGAGCGGTTCGCTTCGCTCGGCATTCGCGCCATCCGCTACCCCGTGCTGTGGGAACGCACCGCGCCCGACGGCATCGACTCCGCCGACTGGTCGTGGTCCGACGAACGCCTGCCCGTGCTGCAGCAACTGGGCGTGACGCCCATCGTCGGCCTCGTCCACCACGGCAGCGGCCCGCGCCACACGAGCCTCGTATCCCCCGACTTCGCCGAGAAACTGGCGGAATACGCCGGCGCCGTCGCGCGCCGTTATCCCTGGGTCGAGTACTGGACGCCCGTCAATGAACCGTGCACGACCGCGCGCTTCTCCGGCCTCAACGGCGTCTGGTATCCGCACGACACAAGCGAACAAGGTTTCATCCGCGCCCTCATCAACCAGTGCCGCGCCGTCGTGCTGTCGATGCGCGCGATCCGCACCGTGAACCCGAACGCGAAGCTCGTCCAGACCGACGACCTGTCGCGCACCTACGGCACGCCCGAGATGGCGGAGATCGCGAATTTCTTCAACGAACGCCGCTGGCTGGCGTGGGACATGTTGTGCGGGAAGATCGACCCTGGCCACGCGCTGTGGGACTACCTGCTCGAGAACGGCGCAGGTGCCGACGAGCTCCTGTGGTTCAAGGACAATACCTGCCCGCCGGACATCATCGGCGTCAACTACTACATCACGAGCGAGCGCTGGCTCGACCATCGCGTCGAGCGCTATCCGGAAAGCCACCGCACCAATTATCGCGGCGTCCCCCACGCCGACATCGAATGCCCGCGCGTGCTGGCCACGCCGACGCCCGGCATCGGCCCGCTGCTGCAGGAAACGTGGGACCGCTACGGCCTGCCGGTCGCCGTCACCGAGGCGCACATCGACGCCAACCGTGAAGATCAGTTGCGCTGGCTGGTGGAGATCTGGAACGCCGCCAGGAAGGTCCAGCAGGGCGGCGCCGACATCCGTGCCGTCACCGTGTGGGCCCTGCTCGGCTCGTTCGACTGGAACTGCCTCGTCACCGAGTGCAAGGGTTATTACGAGCCCGGCCCGTTCGACGTGCGCGGTCCGCAGCCGCGCCCGACCGCGGTCGCGAACCTGATGCGCGAACTGGCCAGCGGCCGGCCCCTGTCGCACCCGGTGCTGCAGGGCCAGGGCTGGTGGCGCCGTCCGGGCCGCTTCCTCGCGAAGCCGGTCGCCACCCGCACGGCCGTCGCCGACATCGCCGAACGCGGCGCGTTCCGCTCCACGTTCCCGCAGCCGATCCTGATCACGGGCGCGACGGGCACCCTGGGCCGCGCCTTCGCCCGCATCTGCGAGCGCCGCAACCTCGCGTACCACGTGCTCACGCGCCAGGAGATGGACATCGCCGACCCGGCCTCCGTCGAGGCGACGATCGTGCGCTTCAAGCCGTGGGCCATCATCAACGCGGGCGGTTACGTGCGCGTGGACGATGCCGAGGGCGACATCGACCGCTGCATGCGCGAGAACGCACACGGCCCGACCGTGCTGGCGCTGGCCGCCATCCGCCACGCGCTGCGCTTCATGACCTTCTCCAGCGACCTCGTGTTCGACGGCACGCTCGACCGCCCGTACGTGGAATCGGACAAGGTGGCGCCGCTGGGCGTGTACGGCCGCAGCAAGGCGGACGCGGAACGGCGCGTGCTCGATTCCGATCCGCAAGCCCTCGTCATCCGCACGAGCGCCTTCTTCGGTCCGTGGGACGAGCACAACTTCGTCACGCAGGCCCTCGACACGCTCGACGCGGGCCGGCCGTTCGCGGCCGCCGCCGACCAGGTCGTGTCGCCGACGTACGTGCCGGACCTGGTGAACACCTGCCTCGACCTGCTGATCGACCGCGAGTGCGGCCTCTGGCACCTGACCAACGGCGCCGCGATGAGCTGGGCCGACCTCGCACGCCAGGCGTGCGCGGCGGCCGGCGTCGACGACAGCCGGCTGGAAGAGCGCACGACCGATGAACTCGGCCTGCGCGCGGCCCGTCCGCGCAACAGCGCGATGAGCAGCGAACGGGGCCTGCTGCTGCCCTCGTTCGACGATGCGCTGGCCCGCTACCTGCGCGAGCGCGAGCGCGAGGTCGTAGCGAAACGGGCGGACGACGCGCATTACGCCAGCTGATCCACGCTGGATGACACACAGCCGCGCGCGCCCGCGTGCGGCTGTGTTACCGCTACATTAATTCTGGGTCAGTGTATTTACCGGGGGAATTTCTTTAGTTACACTACGTTACTTAGCGTTACTTTACGCAATCAAGGTGTGACTGACATGTCCGACTCCCTTCGCCAGCCGCTACCCGCGGCGTCCGGTATGTATGCAGGCTACCGCCCGCTTCGTCTCCTCGCCGCCGCCGGACGGCCGGCATGAAACTCTACCGTGAAGAACAGGGCTGGGCCGAGCGGCTGATCGCCTCCTCCGTCCCCTCCGTCACGCTGCGCTCGGCCGTGCCGCCGCACCTGGCGGGCTTCAAGTCCACCCGCGAATACGCCAAGATCTGGATGCGCGCGGCCCTGCACCCGCGCCAGACGCCGCAATGGCTGCACCTGCTCAACGCGCATCCGGCATTCTCGGAATACGTGCGCAACTGCCCGCGCTTCCTGTACAAGGTCTACCGCCCGTACATCAGCCACGCGCTGGATGCCGGGGCCCGCCTGGACGCGATCCGGGCGCACTACGATTTCATGTTCCGGCGCGGCCTGGGCCAGGTGCTGGCGCGCGCCAGCCTGGGACCCGTCGTGCTGGCCGAAGCGGCGGGCAAGAGCGGCCTGCCCTACCAGATCCAGCTGCGCACCGTGAACATGTTCGACCGCGAGGGCGAACTGGTGCTGCAACTGACCCAGGACGACAAGGCTTTATATACGGTGGCGTTCACGGTGGCGCCGCGCGACGGCCGCCCGGCCGTCAGCATCGGCTGCATCCAGGGCGGCAAGACGGAAGATGCGCGCGAGGCGATCCGCACGGCCACGCGCGAACTGCACGGCATCCGCCCGAAGCAGCTGATGGCGACGCTCGTGCGCCGGCTGGGCCACGACTACGGGTGCGAACGGATGCTGATGGTGTCGAACCGCAACCGCGTGATCTACAAGGCGATCCGCAACGGCCGCGTGCTGGCCGACTATGACCAGCTGTGGGAAGAGCTGGGCGCGCGCAAGCGGCTTGATGGCGACTGGGAACTCGACTGCGCGCCGGTGGCGGCGCCGGACCTGGACAGCATTCCGTCGAAGAAGCGGTCGGAGGCGCGCAAGCGGCACGAGGTGGTCGGCAGCATCGCCGACCAGGTGTGCCGCGCGCTGCACGCGCGCGTTTAAGCTACCGCGCCGTTCCGCGCCGGCACCAGGATCGGCACCAGCTCGCTCCACACCCGTTCCACGCTCATCTTGTTCATGCAATCGTGATGCCCGAGCGGGCACTCGCGCTTGCGGCATGGCGAGCATTCCAGGCGCAGCGACACCGTCCGCGCCACTTCCGACAGCGGCGGCGCGTAGTCCGGGTCCGTCGAGCCGTACAAGGCGACCACGGGCCGGTTCAGTGCCGACGCGATGTGCAGCAGGCCGGAATCGTTGGAGACGACGGCGCTCGCCTGCGCCAGCAGCGCGATGGCCTCGTCGAGCGACGTCTGGCCGGCCAGGTTGCGCACCGCGGCGCCGGCCGCGCCGGCATGCTGCTGGACCTGGGCGCACGTCTCGCGGTCGTTCGGCGAACCGAGCAGCACCACCTGCACGCCCGGCACGGCGTCGACCACCTTCGTCGCCAGCGCGCCGTAGTAGGCGGGCGGCCAGCGCTTGGCGATGCCGAATTCGGCGCCGGGCGCGAACGCGACGAGCGGACGCGTGAGGTCGACGCCGAGACGCTTGCCGACCTGTTCCGTTTCTTCCCCGCCGACGACGAGGTAGGGCCGCGCCAGCTTGCCCGGCAGCGGCACCTCGGGCTCGCGCGCGAGGGCCGCGTAGAACGGCACCATCGAGCGGCGCGGCTTGTCGTCGTGGTGCATGACGTTGACCATCCCGTAGCGCATCTCGCCCTTGTAGCCCACGCGGCGCGGGATGCGCGCCAGCCACGGGATCAGCGCGTATTTCAGAGTGTTGGGCAGCACGTAGGCGTCGCTGTAGCCGCGCTCCTTCAGGATCCGCGCGTAGCGCCAGCGTTCGCCCAGCTGCAGCGCGCGGTGGCGGAACGGCGTCACCAGGATGTCGTCCGCTTCCTGGATGCGGCGCCACACGGGCACCACCTGCGGCGGCGCGAGCACGTCGATGGCGCGCTCCGGGTGGGCCTGCTTGAGCAGGCGCAGCAGGGGCTGGGCCATCACGGCGTCGCCGATCCAGTTCGGCGAGATGACGAGGGTGCGGTGTTTCTCCGTCATGTCTCTTCCACCAGCGCGGAGAACTGCAACCGGTACAGGTTGGCGTACATGCCGCCGCGCGCCAGCAGCTCGTCGTGCGTGCCCTGCTCGACGATGCGGCCGTGTTCCATCACGACGATCAGGTCGGCGCCCTCGATGGTCGACAGGCGGTGCGCGATCACGAACGTGGTGCGGCCTGCCATCAGGGTGTCGAGGGCGGCCTGCACGGCGCGTTCCGATTCGTTGTCCAGCGCCGACGTAGCCTCGTCCAGGATCAGGATCGGCGCATCCTTGTAGATGGCGCGCGCGATGGCCACGCGCTGGCGCTGGCCGCCCGACAGGCGCATGCCGTTCTCGCCGATCATCGTGTCGACGCCTTCCGGCAGGCGCGCGACCACGTCGTCCAGGTGCGCGGCATGGATGGCGGCCGCGAGACGCGCCTCGTCCACGTGCTCGACGCCGTAGGCGATATTGGCCCGCAGCGTGTCGTCGAACAGCACGACGTTCTGGCTCACGAGGGCCAGCTGGGCGCGCAGCGACGGCAGTTGGATGTCCTGGTACGGAATGCCGTCCAGCAGGATGCGGCCGGCTTCCGGTTCGTAGAAGCGCGTGACGAGGTTCACGAACGTCGACTTGCCGCCGCCCGACATGCCGACCAGCGCGACGGTCTGGCCCGGCTTGACCTCCAGCGACACGTCGTCCAGCGCCAGCGACTGCGCGTTCGGATAGCGGAACTTCACGTGCTCGAAGCGCACGTGGCCCTGCGCGCGCGCGATGGTACGGGTGCCCGGATCGTGCTCGACGGGCGCGTCGATCAGGTCGAACACGGTTTCCGCTGCGGCGATCCCGCGCTGCATCGGGCCGTTCACTTCGGCCAGCGCCTTCAGCGGCGTGAGCAGCATCAGCATCAGCGTGACGAATTTCGTGAACTCGCCCACCGTCATGTCGGCGCGCAACGCCAGCACGACGACGAGCGACAGCGCGAGCGACGTGGCGATCTGGGTCACGGGCGTCGTGGCGGCGAAGGCCACCGTCATGCGCTGCGAAAAACCGCGCAAGGCTTCGCTGCGCAGGTAGAAGCGGCGGTTTTCGTAGCGCTCGCCGGAGAACACGCGGATCACCTGGTGGCCGCGCGCCGCTTCCTCGACGACCTGGGTCATCTCGGCCGTCACGCGCTGGTTCTCGCGGTTCAGGTGGCGCAGGCGGCGGCTGGTGGTGCGCACGATCACGGCGGTCAGCGGCACGACGACGATGGCGACGAGGGTCAGCTTCCAGTTCAGCCACAGCAGCGAGCCGAGCAGGCCGATCACGACGAGCACGTCGCGCACGAACGAGATGAACACGGAGTTGATCATGTCCACGACCTGACGCACGTCGCCGACGACGGTGTTGATCACCTTGCCCGTCGACTCTTCGTGAAAGCGCGCGACCGGCAGGCGCAGCAGCCGCGCGAAGGCCTGCGCGCGCAAGTCGTTCAGCACGCGCGAGAGCACCCAGTTGTTGTAATAGGCGGTGGCGAATGTGCCGATGCCGCGCAGGACGAAGATCGACACCAGCACGCCGGGGATCCACCACAGGCTGAACGACACCTCTTTATTGAAACCCTTGTCCATCAACAGCCGCAGGGCTTCGCCCAGGAGCGGCTGGGTGGCGGCCGTCAACGCCATCGCGAGCAGCGACAGGAAGGCGCGCCCGCGATACGGTTTCAGGATCGCCCACAGGCGCTTGATGATGACACTGTTATCCAATTTTTTCTTTCGCATTCAGGCAGAAGCCCATGAGCAGAAACACCATGAGCGCATAGAACAGACTGCCCTTCATAGACCAGAAAATCACTTCCGTCAGCCCGAAGCCGACATAGCCGAGCACCACGAATGCCCCGCCCAGCGCGACCGCGAACTGCGGTCCGCGCGCATTCTGCCTGATCTGGCGCAGGAAGAACCGCAGGGGCGCGTACAGCGTGGCGGCCCAGATGACGAAGCCGATGACGCCGCCGGTCGCGAGCGCCTGCAACCCGTCATTATGCAGGTGCGGGAGCTCGAGCACCATCGGATCGAGCCGTCCGGCCTGCGCATACTCGGCCAGGCGCAGGCGGCAGGCGTCGAAACTCATGCCCAGCACCGGGTGCTCGCGGACCAGCATGGCGGCGCCTTTCCACAACTCCAGCCGGGTGCCGACGTTGGTCCAGACCGTGCCGCCGTCGTACCACGTACGGGCGTCGCGCACGCCTTCGGCGAAGCGTTCCTGCACGCCCAGCGCCGGCGTGAACCAGGCCGCGGCCACCACGGCCACGCCGGCGGCCAGCAGCGCGCGCGTGCGCCGGCCGTCGATCCGGCCCACGTGGCGCCCCAGCACCAGCAGCACCAGCACGACCGCCGCCCAGCCGCCGCGGGTGCCGGTGAGCACGGACGCGGCGAGTCCCGCCAGCGCGCCGGCGCCGGCCAGCAGCGCGTCGCGCGGGCGGTCGCGCATGTCGATCGCGCCGGCCAGGGCCAGCAGCCCCAGCAGCATCGCCAGGTCGCCGAACGTGATCGAATTGATGAATCCGCCCGGCCGCTCGATATGCAGGCCGAAGCGCTGCCACGCGATGAACGGCAGCGCCGCCACCGCGCCCGCGCTTGCACCCCACCACAGCGCCCGGCGCGGTGCGCGCACGGCCACGACGAGGACCAGGGCGCTCACGGACAGGAGCATGCGCAGCGGCTTTTCCTGCACGCTCAACCTTTCCCCGCGCAGCAGGGCGCAGGCGAGCACGAACAGGAAGTGCAGCAGGAAGGCTAGCACGACCCAGCGCACCTGCGGCCAGTGGCGCACGAGGGCATCGCGGCTCGGCTTGATAAATATCAAAGCGCTAACCAGGAAGAGAAAACTTGCAAGATTCACGCCGAACGAGGTGACGAGGCTCAAAAAGGGTAACAGGAAGGCCAGGGCGCCGATCCAGACCCGCATCGGCTCCCTCGTGTTCGTCGGATTGCTGTTCATCGATGTTCTTGTGGGATACTCTTGCCCCTGAATATGGCAGTGTAACTTGACCTTATGCTTCACGCACAGACAATCTCGGTCGTGATCACCACCTATAACCGGCCAGACGCGCTGGAGGCGGTGGTGCGGGCATGTTTTATGCAGAACGACAAGAATTTCGAAATCATTATCGCTGATGATGGCTCGACTGCCAACACGCGTGCCTGCGTGGAGCGCCTTGCGGCGGCGTCACCGGTGCTTCTGCGCCACGTCTGGCAACCCGACCAGGGTTTTCGCGCCGCGATGGCACGCAACCGCGGTACCCTCGCCGCCACCGGCGACTACATCGTCTTCCTGGACGGCGACTGCATCCCCCAACGCGATTTCATCGCGCGCCATCGAATGTTGTCCGAACGGGGCTGCCTCGTGTCGGGCAGCCGCATCCTGATGTCGGAGGCGCTGACGCGCCGGGTGCTGGATAATGGGATCGACGTGAGCGCCACGTCGCCGCTGAAGCGCCTTGGATGGCGCCTGCGGGGCGACCTGAACAAGACTTTGCAGCCGCTGGGGCTGCGCTGGCCCGACCTGGGCCGCACGTCGCGCAAGTTCACCTGGCGGCGCATCAAGAGTTGCAACCTGGGGGTCTGGCGCAGCGACCTGGAGAAGGTGAACGGCTTCGACGAGAGCTTCACGGGCTGGGGCCATGAAGATTCGGACCTCGTCGTGCGGCTGTTCCATGCGGGCGTGCGGCGCAAGGACGGCGCCTTTGCCACCGAGGTGTTCCACCTGTGGCACCGCGAGGCGCAGCGCGACCAGGAGACCAGCAACCGCAAGGTCGTCCTGGAACGCGCTGCTAACAAGGTTACGCAGGCAACGATCGGGTTGCGCGAGCACGCACAGCCGGCGGGGTAGCGGACCGGCGCGTTTCGGCCGGCGCGGCCGTCTCCACGCGGAACACGCTGACCACCTGGGCCAGCTTCGCGGCCTGCTCCTGCATCGCTTCCGACGCCGCCGCCGCTTCCTCGACGAGCGACGCGTTCTGCTGGGTCACCTGGTCCATCTGGGCGATGGCCTGGTTGATGTGCTCGATGCCCTCGCCCTGCTCCTGGGTGGCGTTGCTGATGGCGCCGATCATCGTGCTGACCTTGTTCACGCTGGCGACGATTTCCTGCATCGTCGCGCCCGCTTCCTCCACGAGCTTCGCGCCGTCGTCCACGCGCGCCACGGAATCGCCGATCAAGGCCTTGATCTCCTTGGCCGCCGAGGCGGAACGCTGGGCCAGGTTACGCACTTCGCTCGCCACCACGGCAAAGCCCCGGCCCTGCTCGCCGGCCCTGGCCGCCTCGACCGCGGCATTCAGCGCGAGGATATTCGTCTGGAACGCGATGCCGTCGATGACGCCGATGATGTCGACGATCTTGCTGGACGACGCGTTGATCGACGCCATCGTATCGACCACGCGCGCGACGACGTCGCCGCCCCGGCCCGCCACTTCGGCGGCGGAATCGGCCAGGCGGCTCGCTTCGCGCGCGTTCTCGGCGCTGTTCTTCACGGTCGACGTCAGTTCTTCCATCGACGCGGCCGTCTCTTCGAGCGAGCTGGCCTGTTCTTCCGTGCGGCTCGACAGGTCCAGGTTGCCGCTGGCGATCTCGCGCGACGCCGTGGCGATCAGGTCCGTGCCCGAGCGCACGTCGGCGACGATGCCGGCCAGCGCGTCGCGCATCCGTTTCATCGCCGCCATCAGGCTCGCATCGAAGCCGGCGCGCACGGGCACGTCCGTGCCGAGGTCGCCGGCCGCGATGCGCTGCGCCACCGCGACGGCGTCTTCCGGATCGCCGCCGATCGAGCGCTCGACGCTGCGCACCACCATCCAGACCAGCGCGTTGAGCAAAACACCGATGACGGCCAGCCAGCCGGCGGCGACGGCCAACTGCGCGTAGAAGGCATGATCGAGGTCGTCGATGTACAGACCCGTCATGAAATACCAGCCCCATGGCGCGTAGGGCGCGACATAGGTCAGCTTGGGCTCGGGCTTTTGTGAGCCCGGCTTGGCCCACAGGTATTCGATAAAGCCGTCGCGGCCCGCCTGCGTCGCGGCGATACCGTCGACGTACGGCTTGTGCCCCGCCGGATCGACCGTCTGTCCGAGCGGCGTACCGACCAGTTCCGGCTTGATCGGGTGCATCAGCACGGTCTTGTCGTCGTAGACGGTGAGATATCCGCTGGCGCCGAAGCGCAACGCGCGGGTACGGTCCAGCACCTGTTTTTTCGCCTCGTCGAGCGACATCGTGCCGGCCGTGGCCGCGGCCGCGTATTCCTTGGCGATGGAGACCGCCATTTCGCTGGCGTTCGACAGTTGGATCTTGCGCTCCTCAAGGCGAAGCGCGCGGCTCTGCAGCGCGTTCACGGTAAACACAGCGAGCAGACAGATCCAACTGAGCAATAAGGGGAGAAACAGTTTTTGACGAAATGTAATTTTCATATTGATCTGCGCCGTCATCCAGGCGCCCAAAAACCCGGCAAGTGTCCGTAGATCAATATTTACCAACGCGTATTGTCAAATTCAATGGCTTGATTACAACTACAACTAAAGATTGCCATTTCGCCCTACCGAACGCGGCGGTCGCGCAACATCCGTTAACAAATTATCTTGCCATATACATACTCCCGTATAAAAACCATCCATTAGAATGTCGATTTTTCCGATTTAACGATTGCATATGGCAACGCAAGGCGAGTACGACTATTTCAAGAACATCGGTACGGACGGGATGCGGCATGCCGCGCACAAACCATGGTCGGACGCCCAGTGCGGCATGTACCTGATGGAACTCGGCGCCATGATGGGTCTGATGCCGGAGGGCGGCCGCCTGCTGGACATGGGCTGCGGCACGGGCTGGACCAGCGTGCTGTTCGCAAAGAAGGGATTCCACGTGGTCGGCCAGGACCTGGTGCCGGACGCCATCGCCGCGGCCCGTCAACTCAAGCACGACAACGGCCTGGAGCACCTCGACTTCGTCGTCGGCGACTACGAGTCGCTGACCTTCGAGAACGAATTCGACGTGGTCGTGTTCTTCGACTGCCTGCACCATGCGGTCGACGAAGTCGGCGCATTGACAAGCGCGTACCGCGCGCTGAAGCCCGGCGGCATCTGCATCACGTCGGAACCGGGGCTGGGCCACGAGCGGCGCTCGGCGGCCATCATGCAGGAATTCGGCACGACGGAACGCGACATGCATCCCGCGAAAATCATCCGCGGCGCGAAGAAGGCCGGCTTCACGGGCTGGTCCGTGCATCCGCACGCCCAGTATCTCTACATCGCGCTGTACCGCCGCGAGCTGCGCGGCCTGCTCGGCAAGGTGATGCGCATCCCCGGCATGCGCGCGCTCGTGGGCGCGTGCACGGTGCTGTTTTCCAAGCACCAGGCGGGGATCGTCGTCCTGAAGAAGTAATCAGTACTCGACCGCGACCTCTTTCGCGCCCAGGTGCAGCTCGAGCGCGTATTTCAGTTCGTCGGACGGCGCCACGCGCCAGGCGTCGCCCAGCTGCAAGGTGCACGGGATGCCCTGCGGCGTCACGCGCAGGCTGACCGGCAGGCCGTTCTCGTGGCGGTACGGCTGCAGGATCTCGGCCAGCTTCGCGGGCGCGATCGTGCATGCCACGTCCATCTCCAGCTTGTGGCCGTACTGGATGCGCGCCGTCGCGATGTCGAATACCTTCTCCGCCGTGATGCGCAGGCCGCCGTTGAAGCGGTCTTCCGACACCTTACCCACCACCAGCAGGAACTCGTCTTCGCGGAAGATGTTCTTGTGCTGCTCGAACAGCTCGTTGTAGATCGTGACCTCGACGACGCCGGACTTGTCGTCCAGCGCGACGATGAGGATCTTGCCGCGCTGCGTGAGCTGCGTGCGCACGCCCGTGATCACGCCGCACAGCATGCGCGGGTCGCGTGACGGCTCCAGGTCCTTCAGCTTCGTCTTCGCGAACCGGCGCACTTCCTGCGCGTACGAGTCGAACATGTGACCCGACAGGTAGTAGCCCAGCGCGATCTTTTCCTCGGACAGTTTTTGCCGGTCCGTCCACGGCGTCGCCTTCACGTAGTCGGGCGGCGCGACGAGGTCCGAATCGTCGCCGCCGAACAGGCTCACCTGGTTCGCGGACGCCGCGGCCTGGTCGGCCACTTCGACGGCGAACGCCACGGACGCCAGCAGCACGGCGCGGTCGACGCCGAAGCAATCCATCGCGCCCGCGCGGATCAGAGATTCGATCGTGCGGCGGTTGATCTGCTTGCGGTCGACGCGTTTGCAGAAGTCGAACAGGTCCTTGAACTTGCCGCCGCTTTCACGCGCGGCGATAATCGCCTCGATCGCGCCCTGCCCCGCGCCCTTCACGCCGCCGAGGCCGTAGCGGATGTTCTTGACGGGCTTGCCCGTGACGGACGGCGGCGGGCCTTCCGGCGTGAAGCGGAACTGCGATTCGTTGACGTCCGGCGGCAGGATCGTCAGGCCGCACATGTCGATCGAGTCCTCGACGAGGATCTTGATCTTGTCCGTGTCTTCCATGGCCAGCGACATGTTGGCTGCCATGAACGCGGCGGTGTGGTGGACCTTCAGGTACGCCGTGTGATACGACAGCAGCGCGTACGCGGCCGCGTGCGACTTGTTGAAGCCGTAGCCCGCGAACTTCTCCATCAGGTCGAAGATCTCGTCGGCTTTTTCCTGCGTCAGGCCGTCCTTCGCGGCGCCGGCGCGGAAGATCTCGCGGTGTTGCGCCATCTCTTCCGGCTTCTTCTTACCCATCGCGCGGCGCAGCATGTCCGCGCCGCCCAGCGAGTAGCCGCCGACGATCTGCGCCATCTGCATCACCTGCTCCTGGTAGACCATGATGCCGTAGGTCTCGGACAGGATCGACTCCGTGCGCGGGTCGGGATAGTCGAACTTCTCGCCGTGCTTGCGCTTGCAGAAGTCCGGGATCAGGTCCATCGGACCCGGACGGTACAGCGCCACGAGCGCGATGATGTCCTCGAAGCGGTCGGGACGCGCATCCTTCAGCATGCCCTGCATGCCGCGGCTTTCAAGCTGGAACACGGCGACAGTCTTCGCGTCGGTCAGCAATTTGTACGTCGGCCGGTCCGTCAGCGGCAGCTTGGACAGCTCGAAATCCTTGTCGGCCGGATCGAGCGCGCGGATGTAGTTGACCGCGCGGTCGAGGATGGTCAAGGTGGTCAGGCCCAGGAAGTCGAACTTCACGAGGCCGGCCGCCTCCACGTCGTCCTTGTCGTACTGCGACACGACGCCCGCGTCGCCGCCCTGCGTGTACAGCGGACAGAAGTCGGTCAGCTTGCCGGGGGCGATCAGCACGCCGCCCGCGTGCATGCCGATGTTGCGGGTGATGCCTTCGACCTGCTGCGCGAGCTCGATCAGCTGCTTCACTTCTTCCTCGTTCTCGAGGCGTTCCTTCAGCATCGGCTCTTCTTCGATCGCCTCGGCGATCGACACCTGCTTGCCCGGCTTGAACGGGATCAGTTTCGAGATGCCGTCGCAGAAGTTGTAGCCGAAGTCGAGCACGCGGCCCACGTCGCGGATCGCGCCCTTTGCCGCCATCGTACCGAACGTGGCGATCTGCGACACGGCGTCGCGGCCGTACAGGTCCTTCACGTGCTGGATCACCAGCTCTCGCTTTTCCTGGCAAAAGTCGATGTCGAAGTCGGGCATCGAGACGCGTTCCGGGTTCAGGAAGCGTTCGAACAGCAGGTTGTACTTCAGCGGGTCGAGGTCGGTGATCTTGAGCGCGTACGCGACGAGCGAACCCGCACCGGAGCCGCGGCCCGGGCCGATCGGCACGCCGTTGTTCTTGCCCCACTGGATGAACTCCGCCACGATGAGGAAGTAGCCCGGGAACTTCATCTTGATGATGGTGTTGTTCTCGAACTCCAGACGGGCTTCGTAGCGCGGCCGCTCCTTCTCGCGCTGCACCGGGTCCGGATACAGCTCGACGAGGCGCTCTTCCAGGCCCTTCTTCGTTTCCGCGACGAGGAATTCGTCGATCGTCATGCCCGGCGTCGGGAAGTTCGGCAGCTGCGGCTTGCCGAGCGTCAGGGTCACGTTGCAGCGCTTGGCGATCTCCACGGAGTTGGCCAAAGCACCCGGCAGATCCTTGAACAGTTCCGCCATCTCGGCCTGCGACTTGAAGCACATGCCTTCGTTGAAGCGGCGCACGCGCTTGGCGTTGGCCAGCATCTCGCCCTCGGCGATACAGACGCGCGCCTCGTGGGCGATGAACTCGTCCTTGCTGATGAATTGCACCGGGTGCGTCGCGACGACGGGCAGCCCGAGCCGGTTCGCCAGCGCCACGGAATGGCGCACCTGCTGTTCCTGGTTCGGCTGGCCGGCGCGCTGGATCTCGACATAGAAGTGCCCCGGGAAAATCTGCGCCCAGCGGCGCGCGCACGCCTCGGCCTTGTCCAGGTCGCCGTTGTCGATGGCCTGGCCGATGTCTCCGAACTGCGCGCCCGACAGCACGATCAGGCCGTTCGCTTGCGGCACGTCCGGCTCCAGCGTGGAGACGGACGTCGCGAGCGCTTCCAGCCACTCGACGCGCATCTCGGCCCGGCCCTTGTACTGGTTCGTGAGCCACGCCTTGGACAGCAGTTCGCACAGCTGCAGATAGCCCGTCTTGTTCTTGCACAGGATCAGCAGGCGGAACGGCTTGTCGCGGTTCTCGTCGTTCGTGATCCACGCATCCACCCCGACGATCGGCTTGATGCCCTTGCCGCGCGCCGCTTTATAGAAGCGCACGAGGCAGAAGGCATTGGCCAGGTCGGTGACACCCACCGCCGGCTGCTGGTCCTTGGCGGCGGCAGCCACGAGGTCGTCGATGCGGACGAGGCCGTCGACGATCGAGTATTCGGTATGGACGCGGAGGTGGGTAAAGATCGGGGAAGTCATCCTGTCATTTTACCTCGGACGGCCCAAAGGGAGGGTTGCATCCAGGCACGGTGATGCTCTTGACAAGACCCCGGCACGTGATCTCAGAACGCATAATTGATGGCCCCGCCGAACACCCACTGGTTCGGACTCCCGCGCCGATCCACGATGGGGCTGTCCTTCGCATCTCCCAGCAGCCGCTCGTAGCGCCCGGCCAGCGTCACGCCCCAGTGCCGGTCGAACTGCGACGACAGCTGGAACGGGACCCGGATCGACACCAGCCCGCCCTCGGCCCGGTACGGCGTCCCGCCCCGCTCGGGAAACGCGGCCAGGTCGGCGCCGTTGATGCCGAAATACCGGTCCGTGAAATGGTCGCTCGCGAAGAACAGGCTGAACCCGGCCGAACCGAGCACCGGCCGCCCGGCGATGCCTTGCGGAAACGGATAGAAATATGTCGCCTTGATGCTGCCCGTGGCGCCCGTGTACAGGTTGTTCGTGTTCCACGCGACGTCGCCGCTGAACACGATCTTGTGCAGCGGATCGCCGGCCATCGGCATGTCGTAGCTGGCAAAGATGCCGAGCTCGGACGCGGCCGGGATCCGGCGCATCTGCCGGACGATGGCATCGTCGACGTCCGTGTCGCGCGTCGGCCGCGCCCGGTACAGGAAGCCGGCCCGCAGGCTCTTGAGCTGGGCAAACGTCTGCGGCAGGTCCATATTGGACGGCAGCACGTTCAGCTTGACCTCGGGCCCGATCACGCGCAGCCACATGCCGTTGCCGAAATTGGCATGCAGAAATCCCGCACCTTCGGGATGGTAATCCTCGGCGCCGGGAAAGTCCGGCAACCCGAACGCACCGCCCCCCACCATATTGATTTCCTGCGGCATTTCGACCGGGATCACTTCCTGCGCGCGCGCAGGCGCGGCGAACAGCAGGGCGCCGGACACCGCGAGCCCGGCCCTGATCAACGTTGACTTCGTCATGATGGCCCCCTCGTTGAAAGATGCAAACCATCCTAAGGGGAGACGTCAATACGGCCACTTGCGCCGTCTCAGACGCGCCATCGAACTTTTATGAGTCCAAATTGTCGGACTGGCCTCGACAACGGGGCTTTGTGGCGCACCCGCCACGCATGATTACCGCACGGCCACGCCGGCCTGGACCGGCTTGTCGGCACCGTAGCGGCGGCGCATGCGCAGGAACGGTTCCTCGATGCTGTTATAGCTGAGCGTCGCCAAAGCCCACGTCGCGCCATAGCTGACGGCGACCATCAGGGCGGCGTCGAGCCAGCCGCGGCCGGTCGGATGCACGAGGCCGACGCGCTGCGCCAGCAGGTGCAGCAGGCCCATGTGCAGCAGATAGAAGGAAAAGCTGACTTTGCCGCCATGGCACAGCACGCGTTCCACAGGCCCCGGCAGGCGCGGACGGAATCCGACCCAGGCGATGATGAACAAGGCCCAGCCGGCCGACTCCGCCATCGACCAGAAAATCCAGAACGACGATTTCGGCGCCGCGCCGAACGGGGCCAGGCGGTGCATCGTCGCGGTGTCCCACACGACGAGCGCGGCGGCCGCCACGAGCAGCCACGGCGCGTGGCGCTGCAGCGCGGGCTGGTACTGCTGGTACAGCATCGCCGCCAGCATGCCAATCAGGAACTGGTCGAAGCGGCCGACGAACGTGCAGAAATACATCAGCGTGCTGTTGTCGTTGACGGTGTACGCGGCCAGTTTGAAGAACGCCATCAGCGCGAGCAGTTCGAGCAGGTAGCGCTTGCCCCGCTCCAGCGCGAAGCGCGCGAGGAACGGGAAGACGAGATAAAACAGGAATTCCAGCGAGATCGTCCAGGCCGCGCCCGTGACGACCGTGCCGGACGTGGGCGCATGGCCGAGATTCGTCGCGAACAGGTACAGGATGTCCTGCGGCTGGAAGTTGTCGCGGCCGATCGACGTGGCCACGAGGAAGATCGTCAGGAACAGGGGAAAGATGCGCAGGACGCGGTTGCGCACGAAATCGCGGTAGACGATGGTCTTCTGCGCCAGCGCGATCTGCATGAACAGGAAGCCGGACAACGTGAAGAACAGCCCGACGCCCGTATGCCCTTCCGTGATCAGCGCCGCCCAGTTGCTGACCAGCGGCGCCCCGCCCAGCCCGCGGTATTCCAGGTGAAAATGGAACAGGAACACGATGGTGGCGGCCAGCCAGCGCAGCTGGTCGATGCGCGGGTTGTATTGCAGGTTCAGCGATTGCATGGGAGGGCCGGAAGGCTTGCACGAAAGAAAAGCATTGTAATGCCAATTGCCGACAATGCGACGTCTTCTGCTTCCAGCTGACTTATAATAGAAAGCTTCATTTCACGCATCCCCGCTTTAACGATCATGCACGTCAATATCGCCGCCTACAAGTTCGTCAGCCTCGACAACCTCGAAGAGATGCGCCCGCAATACCAGGCGCTGTGCAACGAGCTGGGTCTGAAGGGCACCGTCCTGCTGACGCCGGAAGGCATCAACATGTTCGTGTCCGGCCCGCGCGAACAGATCGACCAGTACCTGGCCTGGGTGCGCAGCGACGCGCGCCTGGCCGACCTGGAGTGGAAGGAAAGCCTGTCGAACGAACAGTCGCACCGCCGCATGCTGGTCCGCATCAAGAAGGAAATCATCACGATGCGCATGCCGCTGATCAAGCCGGAGCTGGGCCGCGCGCCGTCCGTGGCGCCGAAGACGCTCAAGCGCTGGCTCGACCAGGGCCATGACGACGACGGCGTCCCCGTCGTCATGATGGAAACCCGCAACGCGTTCGAAGTCGACGTCGGCACGTTCGAGAACACGCTCGATTACCGCATCGAGAAATTCAGCGAATTCCCCGAGGTCGTCGAAAAGCACAAGGACGAGCTGAAAGGCAAGACCGTCGTGACGTTCTGCACGGGCGGCATCCGTTGCGAAAAAGCCGCGATCCACATGCAGAACATCGGCTACGACCGCGTCTATCAACTCGACGGCGGCATCCTGAAGTATTTCGAGGAAGTGGGCGGCGACCACTACACGGGCGACTGCTTCGTGTTCGACTACCGTACGGCCCTCAATCCGAAGCTGGAGCCGACGGAGACGGTGCAGTGCTTCGCGTGCCGCGCCGTCGTGACGCCGCGCCAGCAGTTGTCGCCGGAGTATGTGGTGGGTAAATCGTGCCCGCACTGTGCGGGGGGCAAGCAGCGCGCGGACCACATGTCCGAAGACGGCGCAGCCGCCTGAGTCCAGAAAGCAAAAAGGCACTGCCCCGGCAGTGCCTTTTACTTTTGTCATTCACGCGGCGTGCGTGCAATGCGCTGTGTGGTACGAATACTCAGCCGTGGATCGGCGTAAAGCCTGCATCGGACACACCGACGATTTCCGCATGACCATCGACGGCCGTCGCGGCAGCGGACACCATCTTGTCGATCGTGATGTCGATATTGCCCGGATCGCGCGCCACGGCGGCAGTCATCAGGTCCTTGATGCTGGCGATGTAATCGGAGGCGACCTTCATGCCGGCCGGCTTCGCATAGGCTTGTTGCTCGGACGTGAGGTCCAGGTGTTCCGTGAACACGGCGGCCACCGCGACCTTGCCGTCGTAGGCGATCTTGTCCGTGCTTTGCGCACCGGCCGCGATCTGGGTGACGACGTTGTCGATCGTGATCACCTTATTGTCCAGCATCTTGGCCCAGTAATCGACGCCGGCAGTCTCGGCGGGGCGACCGAACAGGTGCTGGTAGACCGTGCTGACGATGGCGCGATTGTCCTGGCCGGCATACATCGCCTTGTACTCGGCCGACGCGGCGAAGTTCGCCGAAATCATCTGGTAGCCATCCGGATTGGTGGCCAGGATGTTCTTCCAGTACGCCAGACCCGCCACGTCCGCCGGGCGGCTGAAATACGCCACGTACAGCTGCTGCACTTCTGTTTCGATGGTTGTCGCCATGATGGCCTCCTCTGCAATGGGTGAAGTGAAAAAAATATACCCCAATTGCTTAAAAGCGGGCGCACCGAACTGATCTGTAACGTGCGTAAGTGTTTGAATAGAAAAAGATTTTTCTAGGAAACTGGCGGTCAACTAGGGTTAGGTACCGCACAGTCCGCAACGTCGGTTTCCGCATAAAAAAACCCCGCCGCAGGACACGGCAGGGCTTTTCCAAGGACGAACCGGTTCAGCGGAAGTAAGCCGCGACTTCGCGCACGGCACTGCTGTCGAGCGTCCCGGCCGCCGCGCGCAGGCGCAGCAACGCGATCAGGTACGTATAACGAGCCTGGGCCAGGTCGCGCTGGCTCGTGTACAACTGCTGCTGGGCGTTCAGCAGGTCGAGGTTGATGCGCACGCCGCCCTTGATGCTCTGCTCGGTGGCGGTCATCAACAGCTTGCCGGACTCGACAGCCTTCTCCAGCGCCTCGATCTTGTGGACGCTGGACACGACGAGGCTGTGCGCCTTGCGCAGTTCGACGAGCACCTTGCTCGTGCGCGCATCCACGTCCGACTGGGCGCGCGCATAGTTCGCGGCGGCCTGGCGCGTGGTCGCGTTGATCGCGCCGCCCTGGTAGATCGGGATATTGACCTGCACGCCGATCGTCCGGTTCACCGTATTCTGCGTGTACGTGTTGATCGATTCCGCGTCGCCCTTGCTGTAGGCGGCGACGAAGTCCACGCGCGGGAAATGGCCCGCGCGGTTGCGGTCGATGTCGAGCCGGGCGTTCTCGGCGGCCAGGCGCGCGGCCGCGAGTTCGTGGTTGTGCTCGCGCGCGATCTTTTCCCATTCCTCGAACGTGCCGGTCTTGAGCACGGCGGGCCTGAACCCGTCGGCCAGACGGTCGAGCGGGCCCGGGTCCATGCCGATGATGCCGGCCAGCGTCTCGCGCGCGGCCACGGCATTGTCCTTCGCCTCCGTCAGCTGGGCTTCGGCCAGGTCGAGCCGGGCCTGGGTTTCCAGCATGTCCGTCTTGGTGCCCTCGCCTTTCTGGAACAGGCGCTGGTTCACATGCATCATCTCCTGGTACATGTTGCGCGAGACTTCCGAGAGCGCGACCTGGTCGTCGGCGTACAGCACGTCCATGTAGGCACTGACGACGCGCACCGTGACCTCGTCGGTCCCCGCTTCGAACGCGGCTTCGCCCTGCTGGGCCTGCACCTTGCCCTGGCGGTAGCGGGCGATGCCTTCCAGGTTCAGGATCGGCTGGCGCAGTTGCACGACGTTGGAACGGCTGATGTAGCGAGGATGCGTAATGCTCCGCGCGGGCCGGCCGAGGAAGTCCGTACCCATGTTGTCGATGTCGGCCACGTTGCGGCTGGTCGACAGGCTGGCCGACACGCTCGGCAGCAGGTTGGAACGGCCGAGGACGCGGTTTTCCTTGGCCGCTTCCTTGTCGTAGAAGCTCATGCGGTAGGTCGGGTCGTTCTTCAGCGCGGCCTCGTAGGCCTGCTGCAGCGTGACCGCGCCCGCCTGGCCGGCCGCGAGGGCGGCCGCCAGGATCATGGATATGCTCGTCTTGCGGTCCAAGCTCACTCCTCCGCCATCGACGACCGGGCACGATCGAAGATCGGCTTCAGCAGATAATTGAGCGGCGTACGCTCACCCGTCTTGACGAACAGTTCCACCGGCATGCCGGGGCGGACGTCCATATGGTGCTCGGCGATCTTCTTCTGGCCGGCCGGCGTCACCTTCACGCGCACCTTGTAGTACGGCGCGCCGCTGCGTTCTTCGATGCTGCGGTCGGCCGCCACCTGCTCGACCTCGCCTTCGATGTGCGGGGTCTTGTTGACGTTGAAGGCCGAGAAGATCAGCTCGGTCTTCAGGCCCGGATGGACGCGGTCCACCAGGTTGACGGCCAGGTTGCCTTCGATGACGAGCGGGTCGTTCGTCGGGACGATTTCCATCATCTTGAAGCCCGGCTGGACCACGCCGCCCTGGGTGAACACGGCCAGGCTCGTGACGGTGCCGCCGACGGGCGACTTGACCTCGACGTTGTCGACCTCGAACTTCTGGCCTTCGAGGCGGGCGCTGAGTGCTTCCGCTTCGCGTTCGACGTCGGACAGCTGCGTCCGCACTTCCTTCTGGTAGTCCTGCGTGCGCTGGGACTTGCGCAGGCCCAGCTCGAGCACCTGGCGGCGCGAACGGGCGATGTTCCCGATATCCTCGGACACCGCGCCGCTCAGCTGGGCATAAGTACGCTCCAGGTCGAGCAGGCGGTTGCGCGCCACATAGCCTTCCTTGGCGAGGTCGCGCATGCCGTCCAGTTGCTCCTTCAGGTAGCCCATCTGGACCTTCTTGCTTTCGCGCGATTCTTCCAGGCTCTTGATCTGCTCTTTCAGGCCGGCGATGCTTTCGTCGACGCTGCCCAGTTCGCTCTGCAGCGCCATCTGGCGCGACGTGAGCAGCTGCTGCTGCAACGTCATCAGTTCGGCGACGCGCGGTTCGTTCTTGCGCTGCACCAGCTCGGCCGGGAACGTGATCGTCTTCAGGCCGTCGCGCTCGGCGGTCAGGCGGGCCTCGGCGGCGCGCGCCGTCAGGTATTGGGCTTCGGTCGTGTCGTATGCCGACTTGGCCAATATGCCGTTCATGCGCACGAGCACCTGGCCTTCCTTGACCACGTCGCCGTCCTTGACGAGGATTTCCTTGACGATGCCGCCCGTCTGGTGCTGGATCGCCTTGCGGTTCGATTCCTTGGCCACCGTGCCGGACAGCGGCACGCCCTTGTCCAGCGGCGCGAACAGGCCCCAGGCAAGGAAGCCGCCCAGTCCCAGCACGACGATCAGCCAGCCGA
The DNA here is from genome assembly GCF_024756235.1 of Massilia kyonggiensis. Lineage (GTDB taxonomy): Bacteria > Pseudomonadota > Gammaproteobacteria > Burkholderiales > Burkholderiaceae_D > Telluria > Telluria kyonggiensis. Next base: position 643,991 of record NZ_JANUGY010000001.1, read on the forward strand.
TGCGGCTGAACGCGCGCGCGTCCGTATTCACTTCCAGCGGCGTCACGTCATGCGCGATGACTTCGGCCACGTCGTTCTTCAACAATTTCATGTGTCTTTCTCCGATACGTCTCAGGCGGTGGCCGGGGTGCCGCCCGGCTGGGCGCCGGCGGCGGCAGCGGCGGCGCGCTGCGCCGCCTGCTGGGCCGCCAGGGCCTTCTGGTTCGCCTCGTTGAGCGCCGCCAGGACGTCCTTGGTCGGGCCGAACATCTGCACGCCGCCATCCTGCATGAGCAGCAGTTTGGTGGTGACGCTGATCGCGCTCGGGCGGTGGGTGATCAGGACGATCGTCTTGCCGCGCTGGCGCAGGTCGAGCACGGCATTCACGAGCGCCTGTTCGCCCGCTTCGTCCAGGTTCGAGTTCGGCTCGTCCAGCACGATCAGGGCCGGGTCGTCGTACATGGCGCGCGCCAGGCCGAGGCGCTGCTTCTGGCCGCCGGACAGGCCGGCGCCGCCGTCGCCCAGTTTGGTGTCATAGCCTTCCGGGAAATGGAGGATCAGGTCGTGCACGCCGGCGCGCTTGGCCGCCTGCACGACTTTTTCCGAATCGATCTCGCCGAAACGCGCGATGTTCTCGGCGACCGTGCCGCTGAACAGCTCGATGTCCTGCGGCAGGTAACCGACGTGGGGGCCCAGCTCGGCCTTGTTCCACGTATAGATATCGGCGCCGTCCAGGCGCACCTTGCCCATCATCGTGGGCCAGACGCCGACCAGCAGGCGCGCCAGCGTCGACTTGCCCGAGCCGCTCGGCCCGACGACGCCCAGCACGTCGCCCGGCTGGATCGCGAACGACACGCCCCTGACGACGGGATTGCGCGCGCCCGGCGGTGCCGCATGCACGGCTTCCACGCTCAGGCGGCCTTCCGGCTTCGGCAGTTCCATGCCGGCTTCGCGGGCCGGATTCGCTTCCAGCAGCGACGTCAGGCGTTCGAACGCGCTGCGGGTGCTGCTCCAGCTCTTCCACACGCCGATGATCTGCTGCACCGGCGCCAGGGTACGGCCCAGCAGGATGGACGCGGCGATCATCATGCCGGACGTGATCTTGTTGTCGAGCACCAGCAGCGCACCGAGGCCCAGCACGGACGACGACAGCGACATCTGGAAGAACTTGGTGACGGCGGTGATGGTGCCGGCCTTCTGGCTCGCCTGCGCCTGCAGGGTCAGGAACTTGCCGTGCAGTTTGAACCAGCGCGACATCAGGTTCGGCAGCATGCCCATCGATTCGATGACTTCGGCATTGCGCAGGTTGTTGGTGGCGGCCGTGTTGGACGCGATCGCCATGCTGTTGGCTTCCTTCAGCGGCTGGTACGTCACGCGTTCGTTGACGATCGCCAGGACCACGAGGATGGCGACGCCGCACGTCGCGAACAGGCCCAGCCACGGCTCGAAGAAATAGATGACGATCAGGTAGACGGGGAACCACGGCGCGTCGAAGAACGCGAACAGCGCGTTACCGGTCAGGAACTGGCGCAAGGTCGTCAGGTCGCTCAGCGCCTGGCCGGCGTTGCCGCCCGCCTGCTTGAGGTTTTGTTCGAAGGCGGCCGTGTACAGGCGCTTGTTGAGCTGCATGTCGAACTGCGCGCCCACGCGCACGAGCACGAACGAGCGGATCAGCTCCAGCGCCGACGAGAACAGAAAGCCGCCGAGCATCATCAACGTGAGCATCAGCAGCGTGATCTCGTTGCGGCTCGACAGAACGCGGTCGTAGACCTGCAGCATGTAGAGCGACGGGATCAGCGCCAGCAGGTTGATGATCGCGCTGAACGTGCCCACCGTATAGAACGTGCCTTTGAAACTGAGCAGGATGCGCCCGATTTCGGTTTTCGGGTTCAGGAATTTTTTCATGTGCTTGGTGATGGGTCGGGACTGGCGGACGTTAATCTACGAGGAAATAGCCAGCGTGCACATTATCCATGAAAAACCAAGAAAAATGTGATGTGCGTCACAAATTTTGAGCCGTGCGGCGGGGAAGAGTCGCTTTCGACCGACATTTGTCGAAGACACAAAGAAAAACCCCGCCTTCTTGCGAAGGCGGGGTTTTATCGACTAACTATCGCGCCCTTGCGGGCAGCTTAATTAGGCGGTGGTGCCCGAAATGATGCCGTTGCTGTCCAGGTGCAGGGTCGAAGCGTCGACACCGGTCAGGGTGATGGTCACGATTTCGGTCGGGTTCGACGTGATCAGGTTCGAGCTGTAAGCGTGGGTCTCGAACTGCAAGACTGCGTCGCCGCCTTGCTGGCTCAGGAAGACTTCCAGAGCGCCGTCGTTGGCGGTCACGCCCTTAGCGCCGATTGCGCCCTGGACCAGGGTGAAGCTCTTGCCGATCGACAGGACGTCCGAACCTTGCAGGCCGAATGCGCCGATCGATGCGTCGTGCTTGGCGTAGACGAAGACGTCCGAAGCCGAGGTGGCGAACGACGTTGCGTGATCAGCATCCAGGTTCACGACAGCGTAGCCCTTGTCGGTCAGCAGCTTGGCAGCGGCGTCAGCAGTTGCTTGCAGGCCAGTCAGGGTGTTGACGTTGGCGGTGGCGGTTTGCAGAGCAGCGAGGTCTTTTGCCAGGTCGGCGATCACGTCACCGGCAGTCTTCACAGCAGCGGTATCGGCGACCACTTTCGAGATCAGCGGGTTGAATGCGTCGCCCGAATCGGCTTCTGCATCGACCAGGTTCTTGAAGCTGGTGTAAGTATCCGGAGCGGTAGCCTTCAGAACAGCCAGTTCGGTCTGGATCTGAGCCACGGTCGGCGTTGCGCCACTTGCAACGGTATCCTTGGTGGTAGCGTTGATCTGGTCGGCGATTGCCTTGATCAGCGCTTTCTCGGTGTAGTCGATACCGTTGACGTTGGCAACGATGTTCGGCGTGGTGCCATCTGCCTGCGTATCAGCAGCGACGTCCAGCAGGTTGACGGCCAGGTGAGCGTTGTCAACGTTCATCTCGGCCTTGTTCACGCTGATCGTGGCGCTGTTTTCGGTGTTGAACGAGGTGATCAGTTCGGTCAGGCCGGTGAACTTCGATGCGTCGACGCCGTCGGCGATCGTGGCTTTGCCGTTCACATCGATGGTCGCCAGCACGGTAGCCGATGCGTCACCGTTCTTGGTGTAAACCAGGTTCGTACCGTCGACGGAAACACCGCTGCCGCCGTTGTTCACGCCGAATGCGGCTTCCTTGGCGACCAGGTCGGCGCGTGCGGCCTTCTCGGCGGTCTGAGCAGCCGTCAGGGCCGTCGAGGCTGCGGTCAGGGTCGACTGAGCGGCGGTCAGGCCAGCGACTTTAGCAGCAGCGGCGGTGTCTTCCGACAGGGTCTTCTGTGCGTTAGTCAGCGCGGTGGCGTTGGCGGCTTGCTGCGAAGCGATCAGGGCGTCGCGCACCGGCTGCGACGTGGTGCTCGCGTACAGCGCGCCGGCGCCGGCTTCGGCGGTCAGATCGGCTGCGACGTCGGCCTTGGCTGCGGTTTGAGCGGCGGTCACGTCAGCACCGTCAACCTTGGTGTCACCGTTGAGGTCGGTGAGTTTCAGGCTGGTCACGAAGGCACTCACAGCATCGTTAGCCGTGTTCAGCGTGTTCAGGGCGCCAGCGACGGTGAACGGGGTGCCAGCAGCGACGGTAGCGGCGACGCTGGTGTTCAGGGCAGCCGGAGCGGTGGCAGCAGCCAGCGAGGCGTTGTCGGTCACGGCAGCCAGGTAGGTCTTGGCGATCTTGTTGGCGTCGGCGCCGCTGTAGCCAGCTTTTTCAGCGTCGGTGTCGACAGCAGCGGTGAAGGCTGCAGCAGCGGTCACCTTGTTGTTGTAGGCGACCAGGTCGGTGCCTTGTGCGCCTTGAGCGACTGCGGTCACGACTGCGTCGATGGTGACGGTGCCCTTGTCCAGCAGGTTGGCCCAGTATGCCTTGCCGGCGTCTTCTGCAGGACGGCCGAACAGGTTCTGGTAAACGGTGTCAACGATCTGCGCGTTGGTCTTGTTGGCGTAAGCAGCCTTGTACTCGTCCGAACCAGCGAAAGCGGCCGACACGGCGGCGGTGCTGCCACCAGCTGCTTCGACGGCGGTTTCCCAGAATGCCAGACCAGCCGGGTCAGCAGGACGGTTGAAGTACGCCACGTACAGCTTTTGAATGTCGTTGTAGAAAGTCGTTGCCATTATTGCTCCAATATAGATCGATCGATCAGTAGGTGTATATCAAACAGCAGGTGCATAAAGTATGTCTGCCGCCCAACGCTCCGCATCATGACAGATGCCACATCCATAAAGATGTGACGGCCATCACATTCGCGCACGATTGTGTTCTCACAAAAATTTTTGAACAGGCAATCAGGGGCAACATTATCTGGGAGACTTAAATTGAAAGCAAGAATAGGGGGTTTTTCATGCTTTTTGGCATAAAAACTCTCAAATTCTCACGCTGCTCAGCAAATATCTTTATGCGGAATTATTAAATTTGTATGTCATCGGATACCTTTTGAAACAAAATTCCGACAATCCATTTGTTGCGATAAAACGTCAAAAAAAACTCCGGCTTGACCGGAGTTTTTATTTTGTGAACTGGACGCTCAGCGTGTGGACTTTTCCCAGTAAGTGACGCCGTTGACCGTGCGTTTATCGTCCAGGCGGCTGTCGAAGATATACGCCGCCGATCCGCCGTTCTGGTTACTCAACAAACCCCGCACGTTCATGATGTTCGCGCGTCCGTTGGCACTATCGCCGTGGAGCTGGCCGTCCGCGCCTACAGCACCTGTCGCCTGCAATGTCGCATTGCCGGCCTGGCTCGTCATATCGACGCTCGTCGCAAAACTCTGCTTGCCGAAATCGACGGTCAACACGCCGTTGCTCAGCGTCGCCGGCGTTTCCACGCGATAGGTTGGCGTGTAGTCCGTATAAACGAACGCCTCGCTGTTGCGCAACTGGAAACCGATGCTGCCATTGCTCGGCGCGATATACGTATCCGGTCCGCGCGTACGCAGCAGGGCATAATTGCCGTTCAACTCGAGCAACTCATTCTGGTCCGCGGTATTGGCCAGGTTAAAGGTCGGCGGCCTGCCGGCGACGACCGTCCAGCGGCCCCACACGATGCCGCGGTCCGGCAATGCGATCGCCGGCGGCACGGGCGTCGGCGGGGTTGGCGGCGGCACTTCCGAGGGCGGCGGGAATGGCGGCGCCTTGTTGTTGTTGACCGCTTCGTTCAGGCTGATCGCCTTCTGCACGTCGAGGTTCGTCTGCCCGGTCGCCGAATTGGCCCCGCCCCCCGCACTGCCCGCATGCGCCAGCGGCTCGTCCGGACGCGGCGGCGACACCTGGTCCGGCGATAGCGGGCTGCTCTGCAGTAATTGCGGGGTCGCCTGGCCGCGCTGCAGCTGCAGCAGCTGGCCGCGCTGGGCCGCGCTCAGTTCGCGGCTGGCGCTGCCTTCGCACGGGCCCGCGCCGTCCGGACGGCAGCTGCCGGCAAAACCGCTCATCACGATGGCGCCGGAGATGACGGCCACGCGCGACGTGTCGTTATCGGTAAAAACGGTGAAATCCGTGCCGCGCACGCCGATGGCCGCGACCGGCGTATTGAACCGGAAGTTCTGGCGCGCCTGCTTGACGGCATTGCCCGACTTGCTGCGCGCGACGCCGCTCAGGAGTTCCAGCTTGACCTGGGTATTCGCGGGATTCTTCTCGTCCACGTGGTACGTGACGATGCGTGCCTTCGTGTTCGGACGCAGGATGAACAGGCCGCTGTCGACCGTCTTCACATACAGGAAGCCGTCCGCGCCCGTGCTCAGCATCTGCCCTTCGCCGACCGGCGCCCCGTCGACAGCCGGCTGGTCGGCCACGGTGGCCTTGCCGGCAACAAAAATGACCTTGCCGGCTTCAGCGGCCTGGGCCAGGTGAGCCATGCAAGCAAATGCGCCAAGGATAATTAAACGCCACATACATTTCCCCTTTTCGCCAAATTTATCTTGCCTGACCACGCAACTTCTGTGATAACCGTCACATTGTAAGCGCTCTGGGCAATTTGCCGCCAATCATTCCTTTCATAACTTGCCTAAAAAGTAATGCTCCCAAGTAATTTGTCGCGTTATACTCACTTCTTAACTAGAAAAAAGACAACAAAGTAAAACGTCAACGGCGTGCCTTTCCCGATGTCCTCCTCTTCCGTCACGCCACTACGCGCCCGGCGCATGCGGCTGCGCTGGCCGATCGCTCTGGCGGCATTCCTGCTGACCGTCACATCGCAATGGCTTGCACTGCCCACCGGCACATTCCTGCCCGGGGAATGGATGCGCGACGCCTTCATCCGCCTGCGCGTCGGCACGGCGCCCGAGCCGCGCGTGCTCGTCGTGGACATTGACGAAGCCACGTTGAAGAAACTGGGCCCCTGGCCCTGGCCGCGCGCACGCGTGGCGGACCTCGTCGAACTCCTGCTGACCAACTATCGCGCGCGCGGCGTCGCGCTCGACATCGTGCTGCCCGAAGCGGCGGATACGGCCGGCGACACGCGCCTCGCCCTGCTCGCCCGCCATGGTCCCGTCGTGCCGGCCCAGGCGTTCGATTTCAATACGACGAGCGACGTGCCCGTACGCGCCGGCGCACTGGGCGGCGCGAAGGCCGGCGTCGCCGGCGGCGTGCACGCCACGGGCTACATCGGCAATTACCCGGCGCTGGCGGCGGCCGCCCACGTGGGCGCGATCGGGTTCATTCCGGACGCCGACGGCGCGCTGCGCCGCCTGCCGGTGTACACGGACTATGCCGGGCGGCGCTATCCCGCGCTGGCGCTGGCCCTCATCGAATGCTGCGCCGGCAAGGGACCGGTGCCGTTGCCCACCACGGGCATGATGCGCGTCGACTTCGCGCGCGACTGGAATGCCTATACGGTCGTGAGCGCAGCCGACATCCTCGACGGCTCGCTCGAACCGGACGGCGCCAGCGGCCGCCTCGTCGTCGTCGGATCGTCCTCGCTGGGCATGGCGGACCGCGTGACGACGCCGCTCGCGGCGAACCGTCCGGGCCTGGGCGTGCACGCGACCATGCTGTCCACCCTGCTCGACGTGCAGGCCGGCGTCGCACCGGCCCCGTGGCCCGGCAAGCTGCTGGCCTGCGCCTTTGCCTTGCTGAGTACGGTCGTGGCGACGCTCGCTTTCCCGCGCCTCGCGGCGGCCGCCGGCGTCGGCCTGCTGGCCGCCAGCACGCTGCTGTGGCTCGCGATTGCCTGCGTCGCCGTCCGCCACGATTCCGACTTTTCGCCCGCCGGCCCGCTGGCGACGAACCTGTTCCTGCTGGCCGTCGCGGTGCCCTATCAATGGCAGCAGACGCAGCGCCGTTCGCGCCACCTGCTGTCGACCCTGCGCCAGTACGTCGCGCCTGCCGTCGTCGAACAATTGCTCCTTAGCGAAGCCGAGGATCCCCTGAAACCGCGCCAGCTCGACGTGACGACGCTGATCGCCGACATGGAAGGCTATACGAGCCAGGTGGAAGCGCTGCCCGTCGAAGACGCGGCGCGCCTGACGCGCGACTTCCTCGATTGCCTCACCGGGCCCGTGATCGACAGGATGGGTACGCTCGACAAGTACACGGGCGACGGCCTCGTCGCGTTCTGGGGCGCCCCGCTGCCGATCGCGGACCACGCCGACCTGGCGCTGGAGGCGGCGCGCGAGATCGAACGCCGCGTCGCCGCGCTGAGCGAACGCCACCAGGCGGCCGGCCACAAGCCGCTGCGCGTGCGCATCGGCATCGACAGCGGCCCCGCGATGGCCGGAGATTTTGGCACTTCATTCCGCAGCATTTATACTGCGGTCGGAGACAGCGTTAACACCGCTTCGCGCCTGGAGCAGGTGGCCCGCGACTTCCCTTACGACGTCATCATCGGCGCCGGCACGGTCGAGCGGGCCCGGCGCCATGCATTCATCCTGCTGGGCGAGCGCCGGCTGCGCGGCAAGGAACATCCAACAATACTTTATACGTTCGCACCCAGCATGAAGCAGGAAGGCAGCACCCACGTCGTATCCCAGCCGGTCGACGGTCCCGTCGGAACCACCCAATGATGCGCCGCGCCATTGCGGCATTGCTGGCGTCCCTCGCGCTGGGGAGCGCGCACGCCGCCGACGATCCCGCCGACGCGCCCGACGCGTCCCAGGCCGAACAGCAGGCCCTGTACCAGCAGGCGCTGCAGGCCCTGTCCGAAGGCCGCCGCACGGACGCGTCGCAGTTGCTGCGGCGACTGATCGGCGAAGAACCGCGCCACGCCGGCGCCTGGCTGGACCTGGCCCTGATCCAGTGCAGCCTGGGCAATGGCGACGAGGCCGAGCGCCTGTTCGCCACCGTCGAGACCCGCTTCGCGCCCTCGCGCGACATCCTGGAACTGATCGCGCAGACGCGCGAGGACGGCTGCCATCCGTGGACGCCGAGCAGCAACCTGACGATCTCGTTCGGACGCGGCCACGACCGCAACGTCAACCAGGGCGTCAGCTCGTCGACCTTACACCTGGACAATGGCGCGATCGACCTGGCGCTGCTGGACGATTTCCTGCCCAAGCGCGACAGCTACCTGACCGGCAGCCTCGACTACCTCCGGGACGTGACGCCGAACGGCACGATCGGCTTCGCCCAGCTGCAATGGCGCCGCAACGATCACCTGCGTGCGTGGGACACCAGCTCCGTCTTCGGCGGCGTGGAATCGCCGTACCGCTTCGGCCGCTGGGCCATGCGGCTCACGGGGGCGGGCGGCATGGTCAGCCTGGGCGGACATCTGTACCAGCGCCAGCTGCAGGGACAGGTGCGCGTCGTGCCGCCGCTGTCGCTGCCGAACAACATGTTGTTCGACGTGATGACGGGCGTGACGTTCAATAACTACCTGCGTCTCGATAACTTCGATTCGCGCACGTTCGAGCTGCGGCCGGAATGGTCGTACCGCACCGGCGACATGGCGGCCAGCGCCAGCCTGGGCCTGCTGGCCGACCACGGCAATGCCCAGCGTCCCGGCGGCAACCGCCACGGCCAGTTCCTGAACGTGCTCGTGCGCCGCAGCCTGTGGGGCGACACCGGTGGCGAGCTCGCGTACACGCGCCAGACGTGGCGCAGCGCCCGTCCGTACGCGCCGGAACTGCTGGTGCCGCAGATCCGCGACCAGGCGACGGAGGTGGTGCGCGGCACATTGTCGTACCGCATCGACAAGCAGCACAGCGTGCAACTGGAAGCGCGCGCGGTACGAAACCGGGAAAACATCGAGATCTTTCAGTACAATAACCGGCAGCTACAGTTGAGCTGGGTATGGCAGCCGTGATGCCCATGCCCCGCAGCCCCGTCCGTCACCGACCGCTTACATGACCTCCCCCAGCAAGGCCGACCACTTCGATGCCGACGCCGCCGCGCCGCCGCAGGACATCCAGATCCAGGTCCACCTGCGCAAGATCCCCCTGCTGGCCGAGCTGACGCCGGAGGAGATCGCGCGCATCCGGCCCGAGCTGCGCTTCAGGCATTACAACAAGCGCGAAGTCGTCCTGCACAAGGGCGGCAGCGGCGACGCCCTGCTGTTCCTGCTGTCCGGCCAGCTGCAAGTGGTCGACATCACGGAAGACGGCCGCGCGATTGGCCTGCGCATGCTCGCCCCGGGCGACTTCTTCGGCGAAATCGCCCTGATCAACGACTCCACGCGTTCGGCCTCGGTGGTGGCGACGTCCGACGTGCTCGTCGCTTTCCTGCCCGCCGCGACCGCGCTGCATTTGTTCTCGCACTCGCCCAGCGTCGCCAAGCAGATGCTCCGGCACCTTGCACAAAAAATCCAGCGCGACTCGGAATTCCGTGCCGTCCTCAGCATCAACAACACGGCGCGCCGCATCTACACGTATTTGTCGCTGCTGCAAAAGCCGGACGGCAATGGCCAGGCTGTCATCGACAACCTGCCCACGCACCAGGACATCGCGAACATGATCAACACGAGCCGCGAGACGGTCACCCGCGCCCTGCTGAGCCTCGTGCAGCAAGGTATCGTGCAGAAGGAATCGAACCGCCTCGTGATCCTCGATCCCGCCGCCCTGCAGAAACTCGTGCAGGGCGTTTGAGATGCATCCACGCACCCTCGACCAGGCCACTGCCTCGCACGACAACGGCTTCAACCTCGTCCGGCTCGTCTGCGCGACGCTCGTCGTCGTGTTCCACGCCTTCCCGATGAATTCGGCGCGGCCCGGCGCCTCCGACCCCGTCAGTCCCCTGCTGGCGCCGCACACGGACCTCGGCGCGCTGGCCGTCGGCGTCTTTTTCCTGATCAGCGGCATCTTCATCAGCCAGAGCTGGGAGCGCGACCCGCACCTGGGCCGCTACGTGCTGCGCCGCGTGGCGCGCATCTTGCCCGGCCTGTTCGTGTGCCTGCTCGTGATGACGGTGCTGGCGGTCGGCCTGTTCTCGGACACGGGCTGGCGCGGTCTCCTGACGCCGGCACCCTGGCGCTACATCTTCGGCAATACCGTCCTGCACTGGCTGCGCTACATCATCCCGCCGGAAGAACTGAAATTGCCGGGCGTATTCGGCGGCGAGACGCTGAACGGTCCCCTGTGGACGCTGTACTGGGAAGCGCGCATGTACGTCGTCGTCGCGCTCGTGGGCATCTCCGCCGCGCTGCCGCTGCGCACGTGGATGCGCGGCGCCGCGCTGTTCCTGCTGGCCGCGGCAAACCTGTTCCCGGACGTGCTGTCCGGGTATATCTGGGAAGTGCGGCTGTGGTCGCTGTTCCTGACCGGCATGCTGATCCATACGCTGGGGCGCGACCTGCGCATCGGCTGGCGTCACGTCGCGTGCGCACTGGCGCTCGTGGCGCTGGACTGGACCCGCTCGCAAGCCCTCACCCCGAGCCCGCTGACGTGGTTCGGCATCTTCCTCGTGGCGGGCACGCTCGCGCTCGCCGTCGGCACGGCGCGGCTGCCGTTCGCCCGCCACGTGCAGCGCCATGATTACTCGTACGGCATCTACATCTACCACTGGCCCGTGCTGCTCGTGCTGCGCACGGCGTTCGCGCCGCTCGGCCACTGGCGCCTGCTGGCGCTGGGTCTCGTCGTGACGGGGGTATTGGCCGTGCTCAGCTGGCACTTCGTCGAAGCCCCGGCCCTGCGCGCGATCCGGCGCCGGCTGCGCCGGTCCGAGACGGATCAACGACAGCCCGCGGGCATACATCCACGCTGAATTTCGTTACAACTCTGTTAATTTGTGTGGCGGAACCGTAGAGTATAATCTTGCGCTCACTGGGCCTTGCCACAATATGAAGAACCACCCGACGTACTCTGCCGAGGCGCGGCCTGCCGGGACCGCGCCATGATGTCTCCGCTGATGCTGCGCGGCCTCTGGGCCTACCGCGGCTTCGTGCTGGGCAGCGTCAAGCGCGAATTCCAGTCGAAGTACAGCAATGCGGTGCTGGGGGCCCTGTGGTCCCTGCTGTCGCCGCTCGCGATGATCGTCGTGTACACGGTGATCTTCTCGGAAGTCATGCACAGCAGGCTGCCCGGCGCGGGCGACTCCCGCTACGCCTACAGCATCTGGCTGTGTGCCGGTGTCCTCACGTGGGGCCTGTTCGCGGAAATCGTCGCGCGCGCCCAGGGCATGTTCATCGAACAGGCCAACCTGATCAAGAAGGTCAGCTTTCCCCGCATCTGCCTGCCCCTCATCGTCGTGCTGTCCGCGACGCTCAACTTCGCCATCATCTTCGGGCTGTTCACCGTCTTCCTCGTCGCCTCGGGGTCCTTCCCCGGCTGGATCTTTTTTTCCATCCTGCCCGTGCTCGTCGTGCAGGTACTGCTGGCGATCGGCCTCGGCATGATCGCCGGCGTGCTGAACGTGTTCTTCCGCGACGTGGGCCAGTTCGTCACGATCGCGATGCAGTTCTGGTTCTGGCTCACGCCCATCGTCTATCCGGCCACGATCCTGCCGGCCGACGTGCGTCCGCTGCTGGACTTCAACCCGATGGCACGGGTGATAGGCGCTTACCAGTCCGTGCTCGTGCAAGGCGCCGCGCCGGATTGGCGCGCGCTGTTCCCCGTGTTCGTGCTGGCCGTGGTCCTGTGCCTGTTCGGCCTGCGCCTGTTCCGCCGCCGCGCCGGCGAGATGGTGGATGAACTCTGATGGGCGCGATCGTCGTCAAGGACCTGGGCAAGGCCTATAAACAGTATCCGACGCGCTGGTCGCGCCTGGCCGAATGGGTCTTCCCCGGCCGGCCGCGCCACAAGCTGAAATGGGTGCTGCGCGACGTCGGCTTTTCCGTCAAGGCGGGCGAAGCCGTGGGCCTCATCGGCATCAACGGCGCGGGCAAGAGCACGCTGCTGAAGCTCATCACGGGCACGACGCAGCCGACGACCGGTTCCGTCTACATGGAAGGCCGCGTGGCCGCGCTGCTGGAACTGGGCATGGGCTTCCACCCCGATTTCACGGGCCGCCAGAACGTCTACATGGCCGGCCAGCTGCTCGGCATGACCGTCGAAGAGATCACGGCGCTGATGCCGGAGATCGAGGCGTTCGCCGAGATCGGCGACTACATGGACCAGCCCGTGCGCGTGTACTCGAGCGGCATGCAGATGCGCGTCGCGTTCTCCGTCGCCACCGCGCGCCGGCCCGACATCCTCATCGTCGACGAGGCGCTGTCGGTGGGCGACGCCTACTTCCAGCACAAGAGCTTCGACCGCATCCGCCGCTACCGCCAGCAGGGCACGACCCTGCTGCTCGTCTCGCACGACAAGCAGGCGATCCAGTCCGTGTGCGACCGCGCCCTGCTGCTCGATGGCGGCCGCCTGACGAAGGAAGGCGCGCCCGAGGAGATCATGGATTACTACAACGCCCTGATCGCGGAACGGGAAAACGCCACGGTGCGCCTGCAGGCGACGGAGACGGGCAAGGTGCAGACGGTGTCCGGCACGGGCGAGGCGACCGTGGCCGACATCGCCCTGCTGGACGAACACGGCGAGCGCGTGGAAGTCGTCGACGTCGGCGCGCCCGTCACGCTGCAGGTGACGGTGAAGACGAACGCCGCGATCCCGCGCATGGTCCTCGGCTACATGATCAAGGACCGCCTGGGGCAGCCGATGTACGGCACCAACACGCATCTGAAGGAGCTGCCGCTGGACGACGTGGCCGCCGGCGAGGAAGTCGTGTACCGCTTCGCCTTCCCGATGAACCTGGGGCCGGGCAGTTATTCGGTGGCGACGGCCATCGTCAGCACCGAGACCCACCTCGTCAACAACTATGAATGGCGCGACCTGGCGCTCGTGTTCACGGTCGTGAACATGCGCCGTCCGTATTTCGAAGGATCGGCCTGGCTCGACCCGGCCGTCGACATCCAACGCACATGAGATTCATCTCCTACTCCCAGAACAACGAGGACGTGCTGCTGTGGCGCGCGCTCGGCCACGTCCGGGACGGCTTCTACATCGACGTGGGCGCCAACGACCCGGTCGAGCATTCGGTCACGAAAGCGTTCTACGACGCCGGCTGGCGCGGCATCAACATCGAACCACTGCCGGCGCACATCGCCGCCTTCGACGAGCAGCGTCCCGGCGACGTCAACCTGGCCGTCGCCGCCGGCGGCGAAGCCGGCACGCTGACCCTGTACGACGTGCCCGACGTGCGCGGCTGGGCATCGCCCGAAAAATCGGTCGCCGACCTGCACCGCGCCGAAGGCCATACGGTCGCCGAATTGACGGTCCCCGTGCGCACCCTGGCCGACGTGTGCGAAGAGCACGTGCGCGGCGAGGTTCACTTCCTGAAAATCGACGTGGAGGGCTTCGAAGGCGAAGTCCTGCGCGGCATGGACTTCGAACGCTGGCGCCCGTGGGTGCTCGTGATCGAGGCGACCCTGCCGAACAGCCGCGAGACGAACCACGGCAGCTGGGAGCACCTGGTCACGAGCCGGCGCTACCGCTACGCATGGTTCGACGGCCTGAACCGCTACTACGTGGCCGAGGAACACGCGGAACTCATGGCCAGCTTCGGCATCCAGCCGAACGTGTTCGACGACTACATTTCATACCACCTCGACAGGGCCTGGGCCGCGAACCGCACGGCGACGCAAGCGCTGCGCGACACGGAAGAACAAGCCGACGCGGCACGCGCCGAGCTGCACGACATGATGCAGTTCGCCGAGAACCTGGAAACGGAAAAGCAGGAGGCGCTCGCCGAGATCGCGCAGCTGCGCCAGGATCTCGCCCAGGCCCACGCCAACGGCCAGCAGGCCACGCTGTGGGCGCGCGACCTCGAGGAGCGCCTGACCGCGACCTACAACAGCACGTCGTGGAAGGTGACACGGCCGCTGCGCATGGCGGGCGCGCTCGTCATCCGCCTGCGCCGCCCCGGCCTCGCACGTCGCTTGCTGACGCGCGTGACGAAGAACCAGCGCATCCGCCGCACCCTGATCCCGTTCCTGCTGCGCCATCCGGCGCTGAACCGGCGCGTGTCCGGCGTGCTGCAGGCCGTCAAGGGCAGCCTGCCGCAGCCGGTGGTGAACATCGACGTCCCCGAAGAACTCAAGGGCCTGCCGGTCTCGGTCCGCAACGTGCTGGCCGACCTGCAGCGCGCCCGCAAACACACAGGCGGTTGAACCATGCGCATCGTGATCGACTTCGACGACAGCCAGGACCGCATCGAACCCGCGGCCCTCGCACTGGCTCAAGACCTGCTCCGCACGAACGACGGCCATGAGATCTGGCTGACCGTCTCGAACCGCGCGCACGCTGCGGTGGAGACGCTGCGTGCGACGTTCAAGGAACGCCTGCGCGTGTTCGACTTCCCGTCCAATCCGCGCTACGCCCCCGCAGTGCGCATCCACGCCTTCGCCGGCCTCGAACCCGACGTCGTGCTGACCTTGGCGCGCGCCGGCCGCGCACGCGCCATGCCGGGCGCGCCGTTCGCGCACGTCGTGTCCGTGCCCGGCACGGAGAACGCGGCCGCGCTGTGGCTCCGCATCGCGGCCAGCGCGGCCGAGAAGGCGGCGCCGCCCGCGCCGCAGGAGCGCCCGCGACTGGCCTATGTGTCGCCGCTGCCGCCCGTCAAATCCGGCATCGCCGACTACAGCGCGGAACTGCTGCCGGAGCTGGCGAAGTATTACGAGATCGAGCTCGTCGTCGACCAGGAGCGCGTGGACGACCCGCGCGTGGCCGGCTTCCCGCAGCGGTCTCCCGACTGGCTGCGCGCCAACGCGCATGCGTTCGACCGCGTCGTCTACCACTTCGGCAATTCGCACGCGCACCAGCACATGTTCGAGTTGATCCGCGACGTGCCCGGCATCGTCGTGCTGCACGACTTCTTCTTCTCGGGCGTGCTGGACAACCTGGAAAACGAAGGCTACCTGCCGCAGGCGTTCCTGCAAGCGCTGTACGAATCGCATGGCTTCAGTGCCCTGCTCGACCACGCGAAGAACGGCCGCTATGCGGCGATCTGGAAGTACCCCGTCAACAAGGGCGTGCTCGACGCGGCCGCCGGCGTGATCGTGCACTCGGATTTTTCGAAGACGCTGGCGACAAGCTGGTACGGCCCGCAGACGGCCGCCGGCTGGCGCACGATCCCGCTGCTGCGCGGCCGGCCCGACGGCAGCATCGGGCCGGATGCGCGCGCCAACGCCCGCACGCGCCTGGGCCTGGCAAACGGCGATTACGTCGTGTGCACCTTCGGCATGCTGGGCCGCACGAAGCTGAACGCCGAACTGCTGGACGCCTTCCTCGCGTCGCCGCTCGCGCAGGATCCGCATTGCAAACTGGTGTTCGTGGGCGAGAACGACCCGGGCCCGTACGGCGGCGACCTCCTGCAGAAGGCGAATGCGAGCGCGGCGAAGGACCGCATCCGCATCACCGGCTTCGTCGACGCGGCCACGTACGCCGACTATCTCGCTGCCGCCGACTGCGCCGTCCAGCTGCGCACGTCCACGCGTGGCGAGACGTCGGCCTCCGTGCTCGACTGCCTGCTGTACGGCCTGCCCACGGTCGTCAACGCGCACGGTTCGACGGCTTCGATCGACGACGAACTGCTCGTCAAGCTGCGCGACGATTTCACCGTGCCCGAACTGGCCGCCGCGCTCGCGCACCTGCACGGCGACGCCGGCGCGCGCACGGCGCTGTCTGCAAAAGCCCTCGCCCACATGAACGCGGAACACGCGCCGGCGCGCGTGGGCAGGATGTATGCGGACGCCATCGAACACTTCACGCACCACGGCAGCCACGCGCACTACCGCCAGGTCGTGCGCGCCGCGGCACCCGTGTGCCCGGACAGCGAGCTGGCCCCGCTCGCCGCGGCCATCGCGTTCAACCGCGCGCCGGTCGCGCCGCGCCAGCTGCTGGTGGACGTATCCGCCCTCGTGCAGGCTGACCTCAAGACGGGCATCCAGCGCGTCGTGCGCAGCGTCCTGCTGGCGATGCTGAACGATCCGCCGCCGGGGTTCCGCATCGAGCCCGTGTTCTCGCACGGCGGCGGCACCCCTTACCGCTACGCGCGCCAGTTCGCGCTGAACCTGACGGGCACCACCGGCCTCGCGCTGGAAGACGCACCCGCCGACCTGCGTCCGGGCGACGTGTTCCTCGGCCTGGACCTGTTCACCAACGGCACGTCGCAGAACGAAGCGTTGCTGCGGTCGATGTCGGACCGGGGCGTCGCCATCCGCTTCGTCATGTACGACCTGCTGCCGATGCTGCGTCCGGACGTGTTCCCGTTCGGGACGGAACAATACTTCGGCGACTTCCTGCGCACCGTGCACGCCGTGGCCGACGGCGTGATCTGCATCTCGCGCGCCGTCGCCGACGAGCTGGCGGGCTGGTACGAGGGACAAGGCCTGCGCCGCCGGCTGCCGCTGCAACTGGGCTGGTTCCACCTGGGCGCCGACATCGACGCCAGCGCCCCGAGCACCGGCATGCCGCCCGACGCCCACGTCGTGCTGAACGCCCTCGCCGCGCGCCCCAGCTTCCTGATGGTCGGCACGGTCGAACCGCGCAAGGGCCAGGCCCAGGCGCTGGCCGCGTTCGAGCAGCTGTGGGAGCGCGGCGTGGACGTCAACCTCGTCATCGTCGGCAAGGAAGGCTGGATGGTCGAGCAGCTCGCCGCGCGCATGGCGAGTCATCCGGAGAAGGGCAAGCGCATGTTCTGGCTGGCCGGGATCTCGGACGAGATGCTGCTGAAGCTGTATGCCGGTTCGGCGGCGCTGCTGGCCGCGTCCGAAGGCGAAGGCTTCGGCCTGCCGCTGATCGAGGCGGCGCAGCACGGCATCCCGATCATCGCGCGCAGCCTGCCGGTGTTCCGCGAAGTCGCGGGCGACCACGCGTATTACTTCGACGGCCTCGCGCCCGCCGACCTGGCCCGCGCCATCGAGGACTGGCTCGCCCTGCACCGCGCCGGCCAGGCCCCCGTCTCCACCGGCATGCCGTGGCTGACGTGGGACCGCAGCGCGCGCCAGGTGATCGACACGGTCATTGGCGGGCGCTGGTATCGCACGCTGCCCGGCACGGACGCGTAGCCCGTGATACGGCCCGCCTGGCGTTTCCCGTTGGCGCTGCTGGCCGCGCTGACCGTCCTGTTCTGCCTGAACAAGCCCATCCTCGGCGGCGACATGCTCGAGTACACGCTCGACGCGGTCGCCATCGCGCGCCACGGCACGCCCGACATCCGCCTGGACGACATCGCGGCGGTGCGCAAGCTCGTGCCGCAACTGGGCTGGGCGTTCGATCCGCTGGAACAGGACATGCGCGCGGGCGTCAGGAACGTCTACCCCGCCTTCGTGCGCGGGCGCCATGGCGACGTCTTTCCGATCCACTTCTTCGGCTATCCCGCGCTGGCTGCGTTACCCTTGCGCGTGTTCGAGGCGACGGGCATCCCGCCGCTGAAGGCGTTCCAGGCCGCGAACTACGCGGCCATCTTCGTGCTCGGCCTGGCGCTGCTGCGCTTCTTCCGCTCGGCCCTGAGCGCAAGCCTGGGCGTGCTGCTGTTCCTCGGCTGCGGCGGCGTGCTGTACATGAACCAGACGAGCCCCGAGTGCGTGAGCGCCGCGTCGCTGCTCGCCGGCCTGCTGTTCTGGCTGGGCGGCGCGCCCCTCGCCGGCGGCGTCATGGCCGGCCTCGCGGCGCAGCAGAATCCCACCATCGTCATGTTCTTCGTGTTCGCGCCGCTGTTGAAACTGTGCGTCGACTGGCGGCGCGACGTGGACACCCGGACGAACGTGAAGACCCAGCTCACGCGCGCGAACGTCGCCGGCTGGTTGGTCGGGCTGGGCCTGTTCGCCCTGCCGCCGCTGTTCAACCTCGCGCAGTTCGGCGTCCCCAACATCATCGCGAACAAGTTTTCCGACCCGGGACTCGTCAGCGGCACGCGCCTCGTCTCGTTCTTCTTCGACCTGAACCAGGGCGCGATCGTCGCATTGCCCGGCGTGGCCGCGGCGCTGCTCGTGTGGGGCTGGCGCCGCCGGTCGGCCGTGACGGCGGCCGTCTGCCTGGCCCTCGTGCTGGCGCTGATCGTGCCGGCGCTGGCCGTGCTGAACTGGAATTCCGGCGCGGCCGGCGTGATGCGGTATGCATTCTGGGCGGGGATGCCGCTCGTGCTCGCGCTGCTGCTGCGCGTGCGCACGCACGGGCGCTGGCCGCCGCTGCTGGCGCTGTGGCTGGTGCTGGCGCAGGCAGCGGCCATGGTCAATGCGGGCAGCTACTCGTACGTGGAATTCAGCCCCGCCGCCCGCTTCGTGCTGGCCCATCTGCCCGAACACTACCACCCCGAACCGGAAATCTTCGCGGAACGCATGGCGGGCAACGACGACTACATCCAGCCGGACAAGGTCTATGTCTACCGTCCGGCCGGGCTGCCGCCCAAGGCGTTGTTCAACGCGACCAACCCCCGTGCCGGAGAGCAGCTGTGCGGGCCGGGCCGCACGCTGGCGCCGGACAACCGCATCGTGGCGAGCGCCCAGGCCTGGCGCTACCTCGACGGGGCGCCGCGCTGCATGCCGGCGCGCTAGGTGCGCTCTCGAACAGTGCACCGCAAACGTGCGCTCTAAAATTCATCATCGAGCCCCATCGGCCGGGGCGAAAGGATGCACGATGGTGATGGGACCGGACAAGGAAAAAGCCCTGAAACAGGGACTGGAGGAGCAAGGCGGCGGCCAGAGCTTCGGTGTGCCCGCCGCCGGCGAGATCGAGGGGAATGCCTACGAGCCGATGGGCAACCCCGGCGTCAACCACTGGCAGGCCACGTACATCAAGCGCGACGGGCTGCAGGACCGCGGCAACATCTTCTTCGCCGCCGTCGAGATGACGCGCATGCCGATGATCATCACGGATCCGCGCCAGCCGGACAACCCGATCGTGTTCTGCAACGGCGCCTTCCTCGACCTCACGCAGTACAAGGAAGACGACGTCATCGGCCGCAACTGCCGCCTCCTGCAGGGCCCGCAGACGGACCGGCGTACGGTGGACGAGGTGCGCAAGGCGCTCGCCGAGCAGCGCGCCGTCGCCGTCGACATCCTGAACTACAAGGCCGACGGCACGCCGTTCTGGAACGCCCTGTTCATCGGCCCGATCTTCGACCAGGACGGCCAGCTGCTGTACTTTTTCGCGTCGCAGATGGACATCACGGAGCGCCGCACGAGCCAGGAGTCGCACCTGCAGGCGCAGAAGATGGAAGCGATCGGCCAGCTGACGGCCGGCATGGCGCACGACTTCAACAACCTGCTGCAGGTCATCAACGGCAACCTGGAGGTCGCGCTGATCAGCCTCGAGAAGCCGGATGCGGCGCGCACCGCGCTGGAACGGGCGCAGCGCGCGGCCATGCGCGCGGGCCGGCTCACCCAGCAGCTGCTGACGTTCGCACGCAAGCAGCGCCTGGAGCCCAGGCCCGTCAACATCAACAACCTCGTCGTGGAATTCTCCGAAATGCTCGTGCGCACCCTGGGCGACAAGGTCGACCTGCGCCTGGACCTGCGTCCCGGCCTGCCGCTGTGTAACCTCGACCCGACGCACCTGGAGATGGCCCTGCTGAACGTCCTGATCAACGCGCGCGACGCCATGCCGGACGGCGGCCAGGTAACGGTCGGCACGGCCATCGTGCGCGGCGAGGAGCGCATCCGCCGCCACAACCTGGCGCCCGGCACCTATGTCGACCTGTGCGTGGTCGACAAGGGCGTCGGCATGCCGCCCGAAGTCCTGCGGCGCGCGACGGAACCCTTCTTCACGACCAAGGGACCGGGCACGGGCCTCGGCCTGGCGATGGTCCACGGCTTCGTGCAGCAGTCGCGCGGCCGCCTGGAAATCGACAGCAAGCCGGGCGAAGGCACGACGGTGCGCATGATCTTCCCCGTGGCCGACGACGGCCAGGACGGCGCCCGCGGCACGGGCCCGGACCAGGACGCCGCGGCGCCGGACGCCGACGACGCGGCGGGGAACCGGCCCAGCGTGCTCGTGGTGGAAGACAACGACGACGTGCGCGAGCTAGCCGAGAGCGTGCTGGGCATGGCCGGCTACGCGGTGCTGGCGGCCGCCAGCGGCGAACAGGCGCTGGACCTGCTGCGCGAGGGGACGCGCGTCGATCTGCTGTTCACGGACGTGATCATGCCGGGCGGGATGAACGGCCTGCAGCTCGTCGACGAAGCGCGCCGGCTGCGCCCGCGCCTGCCGGTGCTCGTCACGACCGGCTACATGGACGAGCTGCCGGGACGCGGCCAGGGCCAGCGGCTGAACATCCTCGCCAAGCCGTACAAGCATGGCGACCTGCTGGAGCGCGTGGAGGCGGCGCTGGGGAAGGAGGCCTGAAAAAAAGGCCTGACATGTGCGCCAGGCCTTCATAAAGCTTACTGCTTCGGCAATCCACCCAGCAGCGCCGCCAGCTTCGGCTTCGGCTTGCCCGATGCGGCCGGTGCCGCAGGCACCTCCTTGCGCGGAGCTGCCGACGGTTCGTACGGCTTGAGGAACCACGGATCGATCTTCTCGCGGCGCGGCGCGCTGTAGCTGCGCGGGGCGCGGTCCGGGCGCTCCGTGCGCTCGGCGCGCGGGTTGTCCGATTCGCGGCGGCCGCCGCGGCGGTCGCCCGTGCGCTCGCCGCGCTCGCCACGGTCGAAGCCGCGCGACGGGGAAAAGCCCGTCAGTTCGCCGCGCGTGATGGTCTGCTTGATCAGCTTCTCGATGTCGGCCAGCAGGCGCTCGTCCTTGTCCGAATACACGGACAGCGCGTCGCCCGTGGCGCCGGCGCGGCCCGTGCGGCCGATGCGGTGCACGTAGTCCTCGGCGTTGTACGGCAGGTCGTAGTTGATCACGCACGGCAGGTCGGTGATGTCGAGGCCGCGCGCCGCGACGTCGGTCGCGACCAGCACGTCGATATCGCCGTTCTTGAAGGCGTCCAGCGCGGCGATGCGCTCCTGCTGCGTCTTGTCGCCGTGGATGGCGGAGGCCTTGATGCCGGCCTGCTCGAGGTAGCGCGCGAGGCGCGACGCGCCGATCTTGGTATTCGAGAACACGAGGACCTGCTTCAGGTCGCGCGCGCGGATCAGGTGCTCGACGACGTTGCGCTTCTGCTCTTCGTCGACCTTGTACAGCACCTGGGTGATGGAGGTGTTCGTGGCGTTGCTGCGTGCGACTTCGATCGTCAGCGGGTCGTTCAGGAAGCTGGACGCCAGCTTCTTGATCTCCGGCGAGAACGTGGCCGAGAACATCAGGTTCTGGCGCTTCTTCGGCAGCAGGTTGATGATGCGCTGCAGGTCGGGCAGGAAGCCCATGTCGAGCATGCGGTCGGCTTCGTCCATCACGAGCATCTGGACCTGGGCCAGGCTGATGTTCTTCTGCTCCACGTGGTCGAGCAGGCGGCCCGGCGTGGCGATGACGATCTCGACGCCGCGGCGCAGGATCTCGGTCTGCGGCTTCATGTCCATGCCGCCGAAGACGACGGTGGAGCGCAGCGGCGTGTGCTGGGCATAGGCCTTGACGTTCTCGGCGACCTGGATCGCCAGTTCGCGCGTCGGCGTCAGCACGAGGGCGCGCACGGCATGGCGCGCCGGCGACATGCTGGTGTTGGCATGCGGCAGCAGCAGCTGGATGATCGGCAGCGAGAAGCTCGCCGTCTTGCCGGTGCCGGTCTGGGCCGCGCCCATGACGTCGCGGCCCTGCAGGACGATGGGGATCGCCTTGGCCTGGATCGGGGTCGGATGGACATAGCCCTGGTCCGACAGCGCACGCTGGATCTCAGGCGCGAGGCCGAAATCGGCGAAGCGCACGGTCGGCGCGCCGCCAGCTTCAATAGTGGTCGGTGTTTCAGACATGTTTTCTTTCGGGCAATGAATCGTTGCGTTCTACGGCCGGGCTGCTGCCCTGGCTGGGCCAACGCGGGAAAACCGGGGTGACGGGACGCGCCTCGCGCGGGCTTGACCGGGAGCGGCGGCTTTGGCTGACGTAGAGAATCTAAATCGCGCTCAAGGTTACCTCAAATCCTACCCCCTGTATATGAAATCCGCGTTTTTACCTACCTTTACCTGCCTTTACAGCATTAAATAGCTTGCCGGACCGATAATTCTTTGAATAAATCGTTCATTAAATAAAGGATCCAGCATGGTAGCGAGCATCAGCGGCGGCCTGTCGACGTGGGCCGATTCCGTCTTCTCCAAACTCGATACGAAGAACCAGGGCTATATCGAAAAAAGCGACCTGCAGAGCGCCCTGTCCGGTGCCGACGGCAGCGCCACGCAGTCGGACGATCTCGACGATGCCTTCAGCGCCCTCGACGGCGATGGCGATGGCAAGGTCACCAAAAGCGAGCTGACGGACGCCATGACGAAGCTGTCCGACCAGCTGAACGCCCAGTTCGATGCGGCGCGGGTGAACGGCGGCGGCATGCGTCCGGACGGGCCGCCGTCCGGTCCGCCGCCGGGCGGCGCGGGAGATGCGACCGGCAGTACGACGGAACCCGCCGATACCGACGGCGACGGCACGGTCAGCGCCCGGGAACAGGCGGCGTACGACACGAAACAGGCCAGTGGGTCGGAGACGCCCCACGAGCGCGATCCGATGCGCGAATTCGCCCATGCGCTGCAGTTGCTGAAGGCGTATTCGGACGACAGCGACACGGCGTCGACCAGCACCAGCGTCAGCGTCGAAGCCTGAGTTTCAGGATGTGATCAGGCCGTGCTCGTCGAGCACGTCATGGAGCAACTCCAGCCGGATCATCGGATTGTCCAGCATGAGCATGCTCTGCTTCTGGTGATTGGGCAGCGGCAGCAGCTCGCACCAGCGGTTGGCCACCCAGCCGCAATCGTCCAGGCGGAACGGCGGCTGCACGGGCCAGCGGCTCTGCGGCACGTCGTGCAGCGACGCCAGCACGCGGTCGAGCGCGTCGGCCGCGCCCTTCAGGTCGGACGGGATGCGCACGACGTGGTCGTCTTCCAGCAACTCCGCCTCGGCCATCCACAGGCCGTTCGCGCGGCGCTCGCTCTCCAGCACGTTGAAACGCGCACCGCCGCGGCACACCACCTGCAACAGGCCCGGCGTGGATGCCGTCGTGTCCTGCACGGACGCCAGCGTGCCCGCGGGCGCGAATTTTTCCTGTCCCTGCGGCGTGCGCACTTCCTGGCCGTGCGTCAGCAGCACGACGCCGAACGGCTCGTCCTCCGTCAGGCAATGGCTGATCATGTCGAGGTAGCGTACCTCAAAGATCTGTAGCGGCAGCACGCCATCCGGAAACAGGACCGTACTGAGCGGGAACAGGGGTAACGTGATCGTGGCCATGCGCGCATGATGACAGATTCGCCGCGCGTGACGGAGCACGATTGCACGTCCCGTCAGTCGCCCGGCCCGACGATCGGCAAGGTGCGCACGGCCTCGGCCAGCGCGCGCAAACGCCACCCGAGGCGCGTCCAGCCGGGATCGGGATGATTCCCCACGCGCACCGTGACGGCATGGCCCGGCGCCGCGTCGCAGGCGTACACGTAGTCGCCCGCCTGCTCGAACGGCAGGCGGAACGCATGGCCCGGCAGCACGAGCACCTGGCCGAACACGTGCGGCGCGCTGTCGCGGTTGTGCAGCAGCAGGACATCGCGCACGCCCAGGGTCAGGCGCACCTCGGCCGGCACGACGCCCTGCTCCCCGCGCAGGACGGCGGCGCCGCGCGGAAACTCCAGCGTGCGCTCGCGCGTCGGGTAGCGCACGGGCGCGAGCGCGGCCCACAGCAGGACGGCGACGAGGGCCAGCGCGGCGCCCCAGCGCACGCGCTGCAGCAGGCTCATCGTGGAGAAGTGGAAAGGCATCGGCTTGGCGTAAAACGCTCATTGTAGCCGGACAGTACGCGGCCTGTTGTGCGCCGATTTCGTGGGCACCCGCGTATCCTGTCATGACGGCACGCTTGCCCTGCCGGCAATGGACCATTGCCACCTTTTCCCTTGTCGAGTACAGCGTACTGCATTCATGCCGCGTCCAGACCCATCGCCCTTCCCGTTCAACCGATCTTCGCCGCCCAGCCCGGTCCACCTTCCCCTGCTCCTGGCCGCGCTCGCGTTCCTTGCCGCGCTGATCGTGACCTATATGGTGGCCGGCAACGCGCAGCGGACCGCGGCGGGTAAACTGGCAGGCAATTTCAATTTCCGCGCACGCGACATGGCCGTCAGCATCGACCGGCGCATGGACGTCTACGAAGAAGTGCTGCTGGCCACGTCCGGCTTCCTGCGCGGCTCGGTCGAGATCGACCGCACCGCGTTCGCCGAGTACTACGGGCTGCTGCGCCTGAACGAACACTTCCCCGGCATCGAGGCGCTGGGCATCGCCGTGATCATCCCGCCCGGCCGCACCGACGCGCACGTCGCGGCCATGCGCGCTGAGGGCTTTCGCGACTACGCGATCAAGCCGCCCGGACAACGTCCCGTGATCACGTCGATCACCCGCATCGAACCTTTCTCGGGACGCAACCTGCGCGCCTTCGGCTACGACATGTTCAGCGAGCCGGTACGGCGCGCTGCGATGGAACAGGCGCGCGATACCGGACATGCGGCCGCCACCGGCAAGGTCGTGCTGGTACAGGAAGGCGGCAACGGCGGCCAGCCCGGCTTCCTGATGTACGTGCCGGTGTACGAGGCCGGCCTGACGCACGACTCGCTCCTGGCCCGGCGCGCCGCCATCATCGGCTGGGTGTATGCCCCGTTCCGCATGAACGACCTGATGCGCGGCCTGGGCGGCGAGCATGCGGGCGACCTGCAGGTCGAGATCTACGACGGCCTGGCGCCCACCGCGGACGCCCTGCTCTACCGGTCGTCCGGCAACGGTCCCGCCGGCCGCAAGCCGCTGCTGAGCTACCAGACGACGGTCGACAGCGCCGGCCGCACATGGACCGTCGTCGTGCACTCGGCGCCCCGGTTCGAGGCATCGCTCGACCGCCGCACGACCGTCGCGATCGCGCTCACCGGCGTCGGCCTGGGCATGCTGCTGGCACTCGTCGTATGGCTGCTGGCCACGGAGCGCCGCCGCGCGCTGCAGCTGGCGCAGGGGATGACGGTGGAACTGCGCGCGTCGCGCGACCGCATCGACGCCGAACGCGAACGCGTGCGCCAGATCCTGCTGACGGCGTACGACGCCTTCATCGCGATCGCCCCGGACGGCCGCATCACGGACTGGAACCTGCAGGCCTGCAAGCTGTTCGGCTGGAGCGAGAACGAGGCGGTCGGGCACGACGTCCTCGACCTGTTGATCCCCGCGCCCGAGCGCGAGGAATGGCGGGACTGCCTGGCGCATTTCACGCAGAGCGGCGCCTGCGCGATGCTGACGGGCCCCACGGAAACGACCGCGCTGACGCGCGACGGCCCCGCGATCCCGGTGGAGGTCGCGATCACGCCGCTGGCGACGAAGCAGGGCTACGGCATCACGGCATTCGTGCGCGACATCCGCCCGCGCAAGGAGGCGGCGGAACGCGAACAGCAGCGCCAGCAACGGCTGGAGGAAGCGCGCGCCGCGCTGCTGCGCTCGCAGAAGCTGGAGGCCGTGGGCAAGCTGACGGGCGGCGTGGCGCACGACTTCAACAACATCCTGCACATCATCAGCGCCAACGTCCAGCTGATGCTGCGCAGCGACGACAACGGCCGCAAGCGCCTGCTGAACATCCTCGACGCCGTCGAGCGGGGCAAGAAGCTGGCCGCCCAGCTGCTCGCCTTCGCGCGCCGCCAGCCGCTGCACCCGAGCGTCGTCAACCTGGCGCAGCTCATCGAACGCATGGACACGCTGCTGCACCGCGCCGTCGGCGACAGCGTCGCGATCCGCATGAACATCCCGTCCGACCTGTGGAACGTCCTCGTCGATCCGAACCAGCTGGAGAACGTGCTGCTGAACCTCGTGATCAACGCGCGCGACGCGATGGAGGGCGGCGGCAACGTCACCATCACCCTGGCCAACATGACGATCGATCCGGCCGACCAGCTGGCCTATCCCGGCATCCGTCCCGGCGAGTTCGTCACGATCGCCGTCAGCGACACGGGCAGCGGCATGCCGCCCGACGTGATGGAGCGCGCCTTCGAACCGTTTTTCACGACCAAGCCCGAGGGCAAGGGCACGGGCCTGGGCCTCTCGATGGCGCACGGTTTCGTCAAGCAGAGCGGCGGCCATATCCGCCTGGCGAGCAGGGAGGGAGAAGGCACGACCGTCACGATCTACCTGCCGCGCGCCCTGCAGGACACGCCCGATCCCGCCTTCATGCCCGTACCGCACTGAGTATCACCACCGCAGGAGCTTGTTTGAGTACGACCGACCACCACCACGCCGACGCCCTCGACGCCGCACCGCGCGCGCCGGGTTTCGACCAGTCCATCGCCTTCCTCGCCGAAGGCTACGAATTCATGCCGCGCCGCTACGCGGCCCTGGGCAGCGACATGTTCGCCACGCGGCTGATGCTGCGCCGCGCCCTGTGCGTGCGGGGCGAAGACGCGGGCCGCATGTTCTATCAACCCGGCCGCTTCACGCGCCGCCACGCGCTGCCGGCGACGACGATGGCGCTGCTGCAGGACTTCGGCAGCGTGATGGCGCTGGACGGCGAAGCGCACAAGAAGCGCAAGGCCATGCTGATGTCGCTGTTCGGCCCCCTGGAGCGGCAGCGCCTCGTCGGCCTGGCCGCGGCCGAATGGCGCACGCGCTTCGCGCAGTGGGCGGGCGAGCAGCACGTCGTCGTGCACGACGCCGCGCAGGAAGTGCTGTGCCGCGCCGTGTGCCACTGGGCCGGGATCCCGGTCAGCGCGGAGGACGCGCGGGAGCGCACGCGCGAATTCGCGCGGATGATCGCCGGCGCCGGCTCGGCCGGCCCGCGCAACTGGCGCGGCCACCTCGCACGCGCCCGCACCGAGCAATGGGCCCGCGTCCTCGTCGACGCCGTGCGCGCCGGCCAGGTCCAGCCCCCGTTCGACAGTCCGCTGAACGTGATCGCGCGCCACCGCGACGCCGACGGGGAACTCATGCACCGCAAGCACGCGGGCGTGGAACTCATCAACCTGCTGCGCCCGACGGTGGCGGTGGCGCGCTACATCGCCTTTGCCCTGCTGGCGCTGCACGAGCACCCGCAGGCGCGCGCACGCATCGCGGCGGGCGACGACGCGTACACGACGTGGTTCATGCAGGAAGTGCGGCGCTACTACCCGTTCATCCCGGCGATGGGCGGCCGCGCCCTGCACGCCTTCGACTGGCACGGGATGCATGTGAAGAAAGGGACGTGGGTGCTGTTCGACCTGTACGGCACGAACCACCACCCCGCGATCTGGGGCGACCCCGAGGTATTCCGGCCGGAGCGCTTCGACCGCCGGCAGAGCAGCGGTTTCGATTTCGTGCCGCACGGCGGCGGCGACCACTACTCGGGCCACCGCTGCCCGGGCGAATCCGTCACGGGCGACCTGGTGAAGTCGGCCCTGCAGCTGTTCGCCGGCGAGATCGCCTACGACGTGCCGCCGCAGGACCTGACGGTCGGCATGCGCCGGATTCCGACATTGCCGGCGAGCGGGTTCGTGATCAAGAACGTGCGCGCCGCCGGCCAATCGAGTTAGCGGACGAGGCGCCCATTCAGCACGCGCACGTGCTCGCCATTATGGAAGCGCGGCGCGCCTTTCTCCGTGAAGGTGCGGTAACCGCCGGCCGCCATCTTCACGCGCACGTCCGTATAGGTTTCCGCCTTCATGTTGCGCTCGATGCGGTTGCCGGCATAGGCACCGCCCACCGCGCCCGCCACCGTGGCGAGGGTGCGGCCGTTGCCGCTGCCCACCTGATTGCCCAGCAGGCCGCCGACGACGGCACCGCCCACGCCGCCGACGCCGCTGGCGCGCTCGGGTTCACGCTTGTACGTATGGTTCGAGACGACCGTGCCGCAGTTGCGGCATTGCGCTTCGGCGCGCGGATGGTGGTCGGGTGCGGCCTGGGCCGCGAACGGCGCGGCACTGGCGGCGAGGACGGCCGCGACGAGAGCGGCGCGGGCGGTGTGACGGATCGAAAATGCTTGCATGTTATTCCCCTTACATATCGTTGTAACAAACATGTGTACAGAGTAACGTTCAAGCCCCGATGTGGAAAGATTTAAACAGTATCAATTGCAAGTGAGTGTAACCGCCCATTTTTGGTGCAATATGGAATGATGCTTGCCATAAATACGGTATTCTGTCTTTTTGATGCAACTTTTCGATGCCACATTGCGAAAGTTTCTCTATAGTACTGACATGTGATTATTTGAAACAATTTACAGAAGACGGGTCGTCACCGCCGGCCTTTGTCATCCCATGTCCACGTCCATGTCGTCACGTACCCTGCCCGTCATCATCTGCACCGCCGTGCTGGCCTGTCCCGCCGTGGCATTCGCCCGTGCGGACGGCGAGACCGGCGACATCCGCTCGCTGAGCACGATCCCGCTCGAGGAACTGATGCAGATGCGGGTCGTGACGGCCGCGTCGAAATTCGCCCAGCCGATCAGCGACGCACCGTCGTCCGTGGTCGTGCTCACGGCGTCCGACATCCGCGACTTCGGCTGGCGCACGCTGGCCGACGCGCTGGCCACGCTGCCCGGCCTGTACGTGACGGACGACCGCAACTACACCTACCTGGGCGCGCGCGGCTTCCTGCGTCCGGGCGACTATAACAGCCGCTTCCTGCTGCTGGTCGACGGCATGCGCATCAACGACGCCGTGTACGACCAGGCCCTCATCGGCACCGAGGGCCTGATCGACATGGACATGGTCAAGCGCATCGAATTCGTGCCCGGCCCCGGCTCGGCCGTGTATGGCTCGAACGCGCTGTTCGGCGTGATCAACGTCGTCACGCGCGACGGCAGCGGCCTGTCCGGCGTCCAGGGCGCCGTCACCGTGGCAAGCCAGGGCGAACGCAAGGCGCGCACCAGCTACGGCTGGCACGGCCAGAACGGCGCCGACCTGCTGCTGTCCGCCAGCGCCTTCAACCGCACGGGCCGCGACCTGTACTATCCCGAGTTCGACACGCCCGAGACCAACGGCGGCATCGCCCGCCACCTCGACTGGGACCGCGCCCAGAATTTCCTCATCAAGGGCAGTTACGGCGGCGTGACGCTGTCGGCCAGCCACGTGGCCCGCACCAAGGGGATCCCGACCGCATCCTTCGGCGCCGTCTTCAACGCGCCGGACAGCACGCGCGACACGCAGACGAGCATCGGCCTGGCGTGGAACCGCCAGCTCGCACCGGCGCTGGCGCTCGCGGTCCAGCTGCAGTCGGGCCAGGCCGATTACCGCGGGCCGGGCTGGTATCCGGACGCCGAGGGCATGCCCCGCCTGAACATCGACGGCGCCCATGCGCGCTGGTACGACGCCAGCGCGCACGCGACGCTCACGAACCTGCCGGGCCAGAAGATCGTGATCGGCGCCGAGCTGGGACGCGATGCGCACCGCGACCAGTACAACTACAACGACCAGCCCTACGAATTGCTGCTGCACGACCACCGCGATGCGACGCGCCGCGCCGTGTTCGTGGAAGACGAGATCCGCCTGCCGGCCGGCTTCCTCGTCAATGCCGGCGTGCGCTACGACGACCGCAACGACCCGGACATGCATCGCTTCAGCCCGCGCGTGGCCGTCGTGTACAAGGCGACGCCGGCCGACACGATCAAGCTGATCGCGGGCAGCGCCTTCCGCGCGGCCAACGCCTACGAGATGTATTACGCACTGCCGGAGATGGCCGGCGGCCTGCTCCCCAACCCGGACCTGCGTCCGGAAAAGATCGCGACGCGCGAGCTGGTGCTGGAGCACGTGCTCGCGGGCGGCGGCCACGCCACGCTGTCCCTGTTCCGCTATGCGGTGGACGACCTGATCAGCCAGCAGGTCGACCCGGCGACGGGCATGCTCGTCTTCCGCAACATCGACCATGCCGAGGCCCGCGGCCTGGAAGCCGCGCTCGACCGCGACTTCGGCGCCGTGCGCCTGCGCGCCAGCTATTCCTGGCAGCTGGCACGCGGCAACGGCGGCGCGCCCCTGATCGATTCGCCGCGCCACCTGGCCAAGGCCAACCTCACGGCGCCGCTGGGCTGGCGCGGCGGCCGCGTCGGCGCGGAGGTGCTGTGCAGCGGCCAGCGCCTGGCCGACCAGGGCGCGGCCGGCGGCTACTGCGTCGCCAACGTCACGCTCTCCGCGCTGCGGCTGCTGCCGCGCACCGAGCTGTCGCTCTCCGCCTACAACGCCACCGGCAAGCGCTATGCCGACGTGGCCGGCCCCGCCTTCGTGCAGACCGCGCTCGCGCGCGAAGGCCGCACGCTGGCCGCGAAACTGGACTGGCGGTTCTGACGATGGTCCGCGCCCTCACTTTCCTGGCGATTGCAGCCGGCCTGGGCCTGGCGGCCGGCATGTGCCGCGCCCAGGTCGAGGGCAAGGACCTGAAGGCGGCGTACATCTTCAACTTCGCGATGTTCACGACCTGGCCGGATGCCGCCGCCAAGGGGCCGCTGTTCGTGTGCGCGAATCCGGACAACCCGCTCTGGCCCGGGCTGAGCGCCCTGAACGGCAAGCCGGTCAACGGCCGCCCCTGGACCGTGACGGACCTCGCGCATCCGAAAGCCGCGCGCTGCGACATCGCCGTGCTGGCGCGCTCGATGGAGCGGCCGGCGGCGCTGGCGGCGGGCGTGCTCGTCGTGCGCGACGGCGCGGGCAGCAAGGCCGCCATCACGCTCGTCGAGGACGATGAACACATCCGCTTCGACATCGACACGCAGGAAGCGGCGAAGAGCGGCCTGCGCTTTTCTTCCCACCTGCTGCGCCTGGCGAGGAACGTGTTATGAACCCGACGACGGCACGCCGCCCCGTGGAACTGAGCCGCATGCTCGGCGTGGGCCAGCTGCTGGCCGCGGCCGCCGCGCTCGGCGTGGCCTGCTGCATCCTGCTCGCTTACCAGTTCGTCGCGCTGCGCCGCAATCTCACCGACGACCTCACCGTGCAGGCCGCGATCATCGCCGACAACGTGGCGGCCACGCTGATGTTCCACGACCAGGACGCGGCGCACGAGATGTTGCGCTCGTTCCGCCACTCGTCGTTCCTCGCCGCTGCCACCGTGTACGACCGCCAGGACGTCGAATTCGCCGCGTACCGCAACGGCGCCGTGGAAGAGACGCCGTCGCTGCTGCGCGACTGGACGCTGTTCACGCCGCTCTCGGTCGCGCGCCCCATCCGCTACCGCGGCATGGCGCTGGGCCGGGTCGTGCTGACGGCCGACACGGTCGGCATCCGCAACGGCCTGCTGCGCTACGGCGCCCTGCTGGCCCTGGCCTCGCTGGGCGCGCTGGTGACGACGTCGGTGCTCACGCGCCGCACCAAGGCCCGCATGCGCCGCGCCGAATCGCAGCTGAAGCACCTGGCCTACACGGACACGGTGACCGACCTGCCGAACCGCCGCTGCACCTACGAGGCGCTGGAACTCGAAATCGCCATGCGCGCCGAAAGCGGAGGCCGCATCGGCCTGCTGCTGATCGATCTCGACAACTTCAAGGTCGTCAACGACACGGCCGGCCACGCGGCCGGCGATCGCCTGCTGCAACAGGTGGCGAGCAGGCTGCGCGCGACGGCACGCCCCAGCGACCGCATCGGCCGCATCGGCGGCGACGAATTCGCCGTCATCGTTGCCCCGCTCGACGATGCGGCCGAGCTGGAACGCGTGGGCCAGCGCATCGTGGCCGGCCTGCGCCAGCCGCTGCAGGTCGAGGGCCTCGAAGTGATGCCGACGGCCAGCATCGGCGCCTGCGTGTTCCCGGACGACGCGCACACGATGAGCGAACTGCTCAGCAACGCCGACGCCGCCCTGTACCGCGCGAAGGGCAAGGGCCGCGACACGGTGGCCGTGTTCGAGCGCGAGATGATCCTCGCCACGCAGCGGCGCGCGCGCCTGGAACGCGACCTGCGCCGCCACCTCGAGGCCGGCCTGCTGGAACTGTGCTACCAGCCGCAATACGCCTGCGGCTCGCGCAAGATGGTCGGCGTGGAAGCGCTGCTGCGCTGGCCGCATCCCGACCAGGGGTATATCTCGCCCGCCGAGTTCATCCCCATCGCCGAGGAAAGCGGCTTGATCGTCGAAGTCGGCAAGTGGGTGCTGGAACGCGCGTGCCGCGACGCCGTCGCGCTGTACCGCCAGACCGGCACGTGGCTCAGCATGGCCGTCAACGTCTCGGCGCGCCAGCTGCGCGACAAGGATTTCATCGGCGTCGTCGAGCGCACGCTGGCGCAGACGGGCCTGCCCCCGGACCGGCTGGAACTGGAGCTTACGGAAAGCATGCTGATGGAAGACCTGGACGGCGCCATCGGCTTCATGCACAACGTGCGCGCGCTGGGCGTGCGCCTGTCGATCGACGACTTCGGCACCGGCTATTCGTCGCTGGCCTACCTGCAGACCTTCCCGATCAACCACCTCAAGATCGACCGCAGCTTCGTGCGCCTGCTGCCCACGTCCGGCACGACGATCGCCGGCGCCGTGATCGCCCTCGCCCACGGGTTCAATCTCACCGTGGTGGCCGAGGGCGTCGAGGAGCCCGAGCAGTTCGAATGGCTGCGCCAGGCCGGCTGCGACTACGTGCAGGGTTATCTGCTGGCGCGCCCGCTGCCGCTGGCGGCGCTGCGGGCGCGTGTGCTGGAGGAACGCGTGCCGGCCGCCTGAGCCGCGTTCAGTCCGGCGCGGGCACCTCCACGATCAGGCGCGGATCGAGCTTCCGGATCCGCGGCTCCACGTAATACCCGCCCGCCTCCACATAGCGCAACGCGCAGCGCCCGCACACGGTGCATTGCGCGATCTGCGCGCGGTTGTACGGATAGTGATACGGCGCGATCGGCGCCTCCGCCGACCAGTATGTCGTGCCGTCCGGGTGGTACTCGGCGAACGTCGGTTCGCTGTACGGATCGGCGACGAGCGTGCCCACCGTGCGCATGTGCGACTCCGGAAAATCGACCGGCACGCGCGTCCATTCCCGGTAGCTGTCGATGGCGCAGGCGCACGGTTGCGTCACGGCGGCCGATGCGTCGGCGAGCGATTTCAGTTCATCCACGGTCATTGATGACTCCATTACGGCGGGTCTGATTTCGGCAACAAACCGTGCCGAACATCAAGCCTTACGGCGCCCGCGCGACGATGGTATCTTGTCGAGGCAAGTCCAGGGGAACCTCTTTAAGGAGAACACACGATGGCAGCGAAAAAGATCCTGTTGTTGACCGGCGATTTTGCGGAAGATTATGAAACCATGGTGCCGTTCCAGGCACTGCTGGCGGTGGGCCACACGGTGCACGCCGTCTGCCCCGGCAAGAAGAAGGGTGACAAGGTCAAGACCGCGATCCACGATTTCGAAGGCGACCAGACTTATACGGAAAAGCCCGGCCACCAGTTCGCGCTGAACGCCGATTTCGCCGAAGCGAGCGCCGACGACTACGACGCCCTCGTCATCGCGGGCGGCCGCGCACCCGAATACCTGCGCCTCGATCCGCAGGTGATCGCGCTCGTGCGCGGCTTCGCCCACGCCGACAAGCCGATCGCCGCGGTCTGCCACGGTGCCCAGCTGCTGGCGGCCGCCGACGTCATCCGCGGCAAGCGCGTGTCGGCCTATCCCGCCTGCGCGCCCGAGGTCAAGCTGGCCGGCGGAGAATACGCCGACATCCCGGTCGACCAGGCGGTCACGGACGGCAACCTCGTCACCGCGCCGGCCTGGCCCGCGCATCCGCAATGGATTGCGCAATTCCTCAAGCGGCTCGGGACCGAGATCTCCCTGTAACCCGGCGCCTGGCGCCCGTCAGTGCGCCAGGTTCTTGTCGAGGAAGGCATCGAC
The DNA here is from genome assembly GCF_024756235.1 of Massilia kyonggiensis. Taxonomy (GTDB): domain Bacteria; phylum Pseudomonadota; class Gammaproteobacteria; order Burkholderiales; family Burkholderiaceae_D; genus Telluria; species Telluria kyonggiensis. The sequence continues at coordinate 678,236 of NZ_JANUGY010000001.1, forward strand.
GCGCTTCCAGAAGTCGATGCTGTCCTCTTCGTGGCGCCAGCCGTGGCCTTCCTCCGGGTAGACGATGTAGTCGACGTTGGGATTCTTCGCGATGACGGCGTCGTGCATCTTCGCCGCGTGCACGACGGGCACGCGCCGGTCCTGCGCGCCATGCGCCATCAGCAGCGGCTGGCGGATGCGTCCGGCCTGCGCCAGCGGCGACACGTCGGCGAAGGCAGCCGGATTCTTCAGCGCGTCGCCGATCAGCGTCTTCATGTCGTAGCGGCGCGCGTCCTCGGACATATCGCTCTGGGCCGCCGTGAACAGCAGTTCGATGTCGGTCACGCCGGCCCATTCCACGCCGGCGCGGAATACGTCCGGATTGCGCACGAGTCCCATCAACGTCGCGTAGCCGCCGTAGCTGGCGCCCATGATGCCGATGCGCTTGGGATCGGCCCAGCCCTGCTTGACGGCCCAGGCGGCCGCGTCGACGAGGTCGTCCTGCATCGTCCGTCCCCACTGCTGCCAGCCCGCCTGGAACAGCGCGCTTCCGAAACCCGTGCTGCCGCGGAATTCCGGCTGCAGCACGACATAGCCGCGCGATGCCAGGAACTGCGCCTCCTCATCCCATTCCCATGACCCGCCCCGCACCCACGGGCCGCCATGCACGAGCACGATGGCTGGCCGCGGTCGGTCGGCCTTGTCCGGTGGCATGGTCACGTAGACGGGAATCTGCAGGCCGTCGCGCGCGGCGTAGCGGAAGAAATCGCGCTTGCCCATCTGCTTGGGATTGATGTCCGGATGACTGCTGCCCAGCCCGATGATGTGGCCGTCGGCCGGCGTGTACAGGAAGTACGTGGGCGGCATGCGGTCGGACGTCGCGACGACGGTGACGGCCGCCGGATTGCGGCAATCGTTCGCGCAGCTGACGTGGTTGATCGAGCCCGGCAACAAGGCATCGACCTTTTTCTGGATGCCCTGCATGGTCGGATCGAGCCAAGCCGTGGAGGCGGCGTCCGCTTCGAAGTGTATGCCGAGAATTTTCTTCGCCGCGTAATCCTGCTCCAGGGTGCCACTGAAATCGAAACCGTCAATATCGACGAACGGTTCCTTGTCGAGGGCTTTCCTGTTCAGGTCGAACGCGAACAGGGCCGTGCGTCCCTTGTAGCCAGCACGCACGTACAACGTGTTCCGGTTATCGAACATCAGCGGCGTGAACGCACCGTCCTGCAGGCAATCGCGATTGCTGATCTCGGTCCACGGCCCACCCGCGTCGGCGCGGTAATACGCGATGCACCGCCCCTTGCTGCTGGCGATGGCGATACGGGGCTGGTCCGACGCATCGAACAGCCACCGCTTCACCAGCTCCGGCTGCGGCCCCTGCACCATGTCGGCAAGCAGGCGCGAGCGCGTGTTCAGGCGATACGGGTGCACGGCTTGCGGTTGCAGGTCGACGTTGTTCCAGCTGAGCTTGCCGACGATGATGTCGTCGGAAACGTCATGCGTCACGCCCAGGAACATGTAATCGGCTGTCAGCACCCGGTCCTTGATCAGCGATCCGAGTTTTTGCTGTTCGTGCCGCCAGTTCCCCGAGATCAGGTGCGTCAGGTGCGTGCCGTCGCGGTCCACGGCGAACTGGTCGTAATTGCCTTCGAATTCGATCTTCGGATTCTTCAGCGTGAAGGTCAGGCGGTTGTCGTTGACCCAGCGGACAGCCTCGAGGCGCGCGCTCTCGAATGTCGTGATCGTATTGACCTTTTTCAGGTCCGCCGTCTCGCGCACGACGAGCGCCTGCTGGCCGCTGTCCAGGCGGTTCAGGAGCACGACGTAGCGCCCGCTCGGGGAGAGCTTGACGAAATCGACGTCGGGATGACGGAAAAAGCTTTCGGCGGGAGGCCGGTCGGCGGCTTGGATGGCACCATGCGCGGCAAGCAGCGGCACGGCCGCGCACACGGAGAGCAGGAAACGCGATAGTCGATTCATGGCGGTAACTGTTGAAATGACAATCGCCTATCGTTGCCCCTAGTGCAACATTTGTCAATATAGAATCTTTGACTTACGTAAATGTAATGCGGCGTCAGGCTACCTCGGCGGTCGCAACCAGGTCGGCCGGGATGTGCGCGCATACGCGGTCGCGGCCGCCCTGCTTGGCGCGATACAACGCCTCGTCGGCATGTTTGATGACGACGCCGACCTCGTCCTGCTCGTGATGCTGCGCCACGCCGAACGACGCCGTGACGTGCAGGCCCGCCGGCCACGCCTGCTGGTGCAGCGCACGGCGCAGGTTTTCCGCGAGGGTCCGACCCTGGTGCACGTTGGTCATCGGACAGACGATAAGAAATTCCTCGCCGCCCCAGCGCACGAGGCGGTCCGATGAGCGGATGCCGGACGCCATGACGTTGGCGAACTTGCGCAGGACATCGTCGCCCACGTCGTGGCCATGTGTGTCGTTGATCGATTTGAAATGGTCAATGTCGATGAAGATCACGGCCATCGGATCGGCCAGCAGGCTCGACGTGCTCATCAGCGCCGCACGCAGGCCCTGCCGGTTCAGCGCGCCCGTGAGCGGATCGATGTGCGCCTGCCCGGCCAGGTCGCGCGCCTCGAGTTCGAGCGCCTTGTTGACCTCTTTGAGCAATGTGATGGCCGTCTCCCGGTCCTTCAATTCTGTACGCAACGACAGCGTGACGGCGACCAGCCAGCCGACGGCGCACAGGATCCAGGCGCTCACTAGTCCCATCAACAATGTATTCAGAGCGATTGCTTTGCCGTGCAATTGCAGTCGGCGCAACGTGAACACGTGCTCACCATCCTTGCCGTCGCCCCTGATCAGCAATTCGACGCGCGCGACATTGTCGACATTGACGGCCGCGTGCTCCATCGACGGCTTGACCATGTCCTTCCACCACGGAGCCACAGCGAACCATTTGAACGGAATCAGCAACTTGCCGTCGGCCGGCAAATCAAGCTTGTCGACCTGGTGGACCTTGAAGGTTTCCCACTGGTCGAGCCGCGTCAATCCTTCCTCGACCTGGGCCAGGGCCATGCTGAAGCCCGGGTTTCCGGTTCCGGCATAGTGTCCGTCGATGGTCATGTAATCGAACTTTGACATGTCCATACCCACATTCCCCTTGAAAAGATCGAACGTGAGCTTGCAATACGGCCATCCGTACTTTGGGACGATATGACAATGAACGACCAGGTCGCGCCCTTTCTTTTCGATCGACCCGACCGAAGCGCCGCCTTCGCCACTGCCGCGGTCATCCCCGATCCAGACCGGGAAATGATCGCCGGTCAGCTCGACCACCGTTTCCATGCCGACGCGCTGCCAGGTGAGCAGAACGATCGTCAGCAGCAGCAGTCCGCCGAACCCGTAACGGGCATATCGGACAATACGGGCTAACGGCTGGAGCGAGGCGATGGACGCGGACATGATTGTTATACGCCAGTGACGTCAGGCCGCCTCGGCATTCGCGATCATGTTGTTCGGGATATGAGCGCATACCCGGTCGCGGCCGCCCCGCTTGGCGCGATACAGTTCTTCGTCGGCGTGCTTGATGACGACGCCAACTTCGTCGCGCTCATGATGCTGCGCCACGCCGAACGACGCGGTGACGCGCAGGCCCGCCGGCCACGTCTGCTGGTGCAGCGCGGCGCGCAGGTTTTCCGCGAGAATTCGTCCTTGGAACACATTGGTCATCGGGCAGACGATAAGGAATTCCTCGCCGCCCCAGCGCACGAGCCGGTCCGACGAGCGGATACCGGACGCGATGACGGTGGCGAACATGCGCAGGACGTCGTCGCCCACATCGTGGCCATGCGTGTCGTTGATCGATTTGAAGTGGTCGATGTCGATGAAGATCACGGCCATCGGATCGGCCAGCAGGCTCGATGTGCTCATCAGCGCCGCACGCAGGCCCTGCCGGTTCAGCACGCCCGTGAGCGGATCGATGTGCGCCTGCCCGGCCAGGTCGCGCGCTTCGAGTTCCAGCGCCTTGTTGACCGTCCTGAGCAGAGCGACGGACGCCCGGCTGTCCGCAAGTTGCGTGCGCAGCGACAGCGTGAGGATCACCAGCCAGCCGACCGCACACGACACCCATGCGGCCACGATCCACATCAGCAGCGTGTCGCGGCTGATGATCTTGCCGTGCAAGCGCAGGGCGTGCAGGGTGAACACGTGCTCGCCTTCCTTGCCCCCGCCATTGATCATCAATTCAGCGCGCGCAACGTTGTCGACATTGACGGCGGAATGCTCCAGTGTCGGCTTTGCCATGTCCTTCCACCACTGCGCCACGCCAAACCACTTGATGGGCACCACGAAAGCCTTGCCATCGGGCGGCAGGTCGAGGGCATCGATCTGGTTGATCTTGTACGTTTGCCACTGGTCGAGGCGGGTCATCCCCTCTTCGATATCTGCAAGCACCAGGCCGAATTTCGACGACCCCGGCCCCGCATATTGCCCCTTGATGGTGAAAAAGTCGAAACGGGACATGTCCATGCCCGTCTCTCCCTTGAGGAAATTGAAACTCAACTTACAGTATGGCCATGGGCTCTTCGACGAGATATGGCAGTGCACGATGAGGTCCTGCCCTTTGCGCTCGAGCAAGGCCACGGAAGCGCCGCCCCCTGACCGGTCATCCTCTACCCACAGCGGAAAGTTATCGCCGGTCAATTCGACAACCTTTTCCATGCCATAGCGCTGCCACACGAGCAGGATGACCGTGGCGAGCAGCAAACCCGCGAATACATAGCGGGCATAGCCGAGGAGGCGGACCAGGGGCTGCAGCGAAGTTTCAGTGGAGTACACCGACATGGTGATTTTTTTAGAGATTCTTGCGATACAGCAAGATACCTCACCGTTTAGGTGCATGCAATCAAACTGAAAAGCGGTGTTGCCATTCGGTATCAGTTAGTGCGGAAAGCGAACAAATTGTGCAACACCATGGTTGTGCGATACACAACGGCCGGCGCGGGAATGACACCGGCGGTTGCGAGCCCCACACAGAGGGGGCTGTTTTGGCGCGGCAGCTGTCGAGATAATGGCGGCCATCTTCCCAGGAGGGCCCATGTTTTCGCTCAAACCGCTCGCAATCGCCGTCTCCGGCCTGTTCGTCCTGACGCCCGCCCTGGCTGCGGACGTCGTCCAGAAAGTCAAACCGCCCGTCAGCCAGGCTTACCTCGACCTCGCGACATTCTCGGGCGGGATGCCGGCGATGCCGGGCGGCGGCGCGGCCGGCATGTTAGGCAGCTTCTTCAACAAGGGCAGCGCAGGCGGCAATACGTTCGGCCAGACGCAGGGCCAGAGCCAAGGGCGCTGGATGGACGTCGTCCTGCTGACGCGGAATAACCCCAACCTGAAAACGGCCACCCAGAGCGTACCGGCCGGCTCCAGGCTGGCGCCCACGCTGAACCTGCTCGCGCCGGAGCCGCAGAAGCAGCAGGCACCCGAGCGCGATGTCCCGGACGACGCGCCGGCCAGATTCGAGATGCCGAAGGGGAAAATGTATCTGTACTGGGGCTGCGGCACTGAAGTCCGTAAAGGCCAGCCGCTCGTCATCGATTTCGCCAAAATGGACGTCACGCAGTACAACAAGTTCTTCCAGAACCGCGGTGCCACGGCGCGCGTGCCGACACCCGTACCCGGCCGCCCGGCATGGCCGAACAAGACCGACGCGCGCCTGCTGCCGGAAGGCGCGTCGATGGCGGGAGAACATGCGTTTGCCGGTGATGGCGTCGTGGACGGCTTCAAGTTCAACATCGACGCGGCGCACGATCTGATGCCGGCGGTGGAAGCGTCCCGTAGCGACGATGGCAAGGGCGTGCTGTTCAAGTGGAAAGCGATGCCGCAGGCGACGGCCTGGTTCGTCCAGGCGATGGGCATGCGCGACACTGGCCATGGCGGCGACAACGAGATGGAACTGGTCTACTGGACGTCGAGCGAGCTGCCCGACATGGGCATGGGACTCGTCAATTACCAGCCCGACAGCGCAATCGAGAAATGGCGTAAAGAGAAAGTGCTGCTGCCGGGCAGCGCCACCGAGTGCGCGGCGCCGAAGGAAGCCGTCGGCGCGACGGCGATGAGCCGCGTGATCGCCTACGGCGACGAACTGAACATGGCCTGGCCGCCGCGGCCGAAGGATCCGAAAATCACGTGGGAGCCGCAATGGGACGTGAACGTGCGCCGCAAATCGGTGGCGTCGCTGATGCCGGGCATGGACGCGATGGCGATGAGCGCGGCCATGACCGGCCACGAAGCCGACGCCGCCGGCCCCCAACCGGCGCAACCCGCCCCCGCCCAGGCCAAGACGCCCACGGCGACGGACGTGATCACGCAAGGGGCAGTCGGCCTGCTGCGCGGCATGTTCAAGAAATAGCGCGCTGGAACTCCATGATCCAGTTCGTTTCCCAGGTCGCACCGCCATCCTGCGAGAACGCCTGCTGCCAGCGGGCGCTTGATGGCGTGATATCCGTCCAGAGGAAGCGCACGCGGATCGGCTGGCCGTTCAAGATGTCGTCGGCAAGGAAGGTGCCGGTGCCGTCCTTGAACGCGCCGACGACCGGAGTGCCGAGGTCGTGGGGATGGCGGCTATCGAGCCACCAGATCGACCACCGGTCCGTCGCGGGATCGTAGGCGCGGATCGAGGCCGCGCGATACGTTCCCGAGGGCAGTTCCAGCACGTTGTCGTCGACGTTCGCCTGGCCGTTCAGCAGCGGTCGCAGCGAACATGTGCCGCGGAACTCTTCCCATTCGGTGCATCCGGCGAGACGCGCCTTGAGACGCCGATGGCGGACTGTCCAGTGGCCGACGAGGAAATCGAAATCGTTCATGATGGTGTCCTTATGCATGGATGGCCGAACGGGCTGTCGGCACGAGCGTCATGGAATGGGGCGGCTTTTTCAGCCACTGCGACAGGGCCGACGTCACATCGGGATGCCAGCTCTTGTCGCGCAACGCCTCGAACACGCCCACGCCGACGAGCACGTGCTCACCTTCACGCACGGGTAGCCGCGGGAAATTATTCGGGCTCGGTTCGGTGACATACCAGCCTTGCGCCAGCGCGCCCTCCCTTTGCAGAACGCACGTGATGCTCTCGCGACAGAGGTCGAGCAGCGCCCGGCTCGCGGCATCGTCCAGGGTGAATACGGTGATGTCGACCATGCCGCCGGCGCCTCCTGTCCTGCGCGCGGGATCATGTGCGAGACCGGCCCCGGGCCACGCCGGCCGCAGCAGCAGGACGTCGTCGGAATCGATCATGGTCGCGTTCGCCGCATCACGATGGGCGGCCCAGACGGGACCGCCATAGAAGCCCTGCAAGCCGCGCGCCCGCGACGCCATGTCGGCAAAACCGCGCAGCCAGACGAAGCGGTCGGCGTCGATCAAGTCGCGGAACTGTCCCATCACGCTGATGCCTTCCGCTTCCTGGGTCTCGACGAATTCGCGGTCGAACAGGTCGATCAGCGCGTCACGCCGCTGCGGGTGCAGCGTGTACTGGCGCAGTTCGACGATCTGGGGATGTGTCGGTGGCATCGCGGTCTCCTCGTTGATTTCGATGCCGGCAGTATCGAATAGAATATCTGCCATCCGATGTCATATATTTCGCTCATGCGCGCCAGCCGTCTGCTTTCCATCCAAATGATGCTCGAGACACGCGGCCCCATGAGCGCCGCCGCGCTGGCCGAGGCGCTGGAGATTTCCGTGCGCACCCTCCACCGCGACATCGACCAGCTCACCGCCGCCGGCGTGCCGATCTACGCGGAGCGCGGCCGCACGGGCGGCTTCCGCCTGCTAGCCGGCTGGAACACGCGGCTGACCGGGCTGACGCCGGCCGAAGCGCAGGTCGTCTTCCTCAGCGGCCTGGCCGGGCCGGCAGCCGACCTCGGCCTCGACAAGCCGCTGCAGGGCGCGCAGCTCAAGCTGCTGACTTCGCTGCCGGAATCGTCGCGCTCGGAAGCGCAGAAGATGCAGTCGCGCTTTCACCTCGATCCGGTCGACTGGTACCGCGAGGCCGATGCGGTACCGTACCTGGCGATCGTCGCTGAAGCGGTCTGGACGGACAGGCAGCTGAGCATGGGCTACGAGAGCTGGCGTGACGAGGTCGAGCGGGTCGTGCATCCGCTGGGGCTCGTGCTGAAGGCGGGCGCGTGGTATCTCGTGGCCGCAGCGGACGGCAAGCCGCGCACATATCGGGGCTCGAACGTGAAACACGCGGCGATGCTGGAGCAGAAGACGCGGCGGCCGGCGCGATTCGACCTGGCGCGTTATTGGACGGGGTCGGTCGCGCGCTTCGAGTCGGCGCTGTATACGGACTATGCGGACGTGCTGGCGACGCCGGCCGGGCTCAAGCATCTGCGCTACCTGAATGCCGCGGTCGCGCGTGCCGTTGCGGAAGCGCGGCCTTCCCGGCGGAGGGATGAGCGGGTAGCGTTGCGCATTCCTGTCGAGTCCGTCGAGCATGGGGCCGGCCAGTTGTTGCGGCTGGCGCCGGAGGTGGAGGTGACGGGGCCGGCCAGGCTCAGGAAAGCGATCATTTCCAGGCTGCGACGGGTTTCGGCATTCTATGGTTGCTGAATGAATTTTTCATGCATTCAGATTATTCCTGAAAGGATTCCAGCCCTGGCTCACCTCATCGCTAGCATCCGCACGTGTCGGGAGGCACCCCGGCAGGCCTCCCCAAGGTCTCGGCATTCACGATCGTCGTCGATGGCGGCAAACTGAAGGGAAGCGGAATCAGCGAAACCATGGTGCGATAAGTCACCGGCGTACACGACTGCCCATCATCTGCCTGGCACACGCGCGCTCGCACCAACCGGATGCAACTCTGGCTGTACGGATCATTGAGGCAATTCGTATAATTTTCGGCTGGGCTGGCGGGCAGCGAACCTGACGGAATCGGTAACATCGTCATGCTTGCCCCGTTTCGCTGGATCCACATATAGTCGATCTTGACATTCCCATCGGCAATCGGCTCCGCGAATACGAGGAAACCTGGTGACGCCCTGAAAATGGCCTGTTCGCGCACCGTTTGCATGGCAGTGGCGCTGCTGAAATCGGTGGTCGCCGCAAGCGACGCTGCCCGTCGCGTTACCTCCTGCAAGGTATTGCACACGTACATTGCCCGCGCAACCTCGACCACGCCGAAGAACACAAGGAAGAAAATGAGCGCGACGAGCGCAAATTCGACGGCCGCGACGCCCCGCTGTTTCCGCCAGCTCGACCGGAATTGAAAACGTTGTTCAATTGCCCGCATAACGCATCGTGACGTCTGCTGTCAAAAGCAGGCCGTCTTCTCCGTAGAATTGATCGGTCATGATTCCCAGAATGTCGTCCCGCACCCGTATTCGTACGCCGACCCGGATCGTCGAAGGAATGCTCAACCCGTCGCAAGCAAGGCCATCGCACAGGACGGTCGCTGACGCCCCGATGAGATGAGATCTGATGTCATCCAACTCGGTATTTGCAATTGACCTGGCAAGCACCGCAACGCCAGGTTCCGCGCCGGAGGTCGACGCCTGGATTTCCATCTTCGTCGCTTGAGACAGAAAGCGGGCGCTATCATGTGCAGCCTTTTGGGCAACGTTGTAGTACCAGAAAATGCGCGCGAACAGCAAAGGAGCGGCCAGGAACAGGATCAGCAGCGGGAGAACGATTGCGGCTTCCACGGCGACACTGCCCTGCTCTTTTCGCCGGAAAAATCGGGGGGCTAATCTCTTCATTTGTAAAGTCTCACTCGGGTGCGCAAGCTCTGTTCGTCTGCCAATCCAGCGAATTCGGCGTACAGGTGTGTCGAGTCCGCAGGTACGGTCATGAAAAACCTGCCGATGCCCTTGACGGTTGCGTTGCTACCGGTGACCGGGCACGAAAGCAGGGCGACGTTCAGCACGCGGCGGTCGCGCACACCCGTACGGGTTGGCGCCGTGTTATATGCCGAGCCGCTGGCAAGGTAGGGCGTCGAGGACGGGTAGGTGCTCTTGGCAGTGGGCTGCCCCGGTGTGTATATATCCTTCCAGTTGGACTTGTCGTACGTGACGTAGCCCCCCGCCGGCGCCGGGTTCGCATATTTCACAGCTTTTGCATATGCCCACAATGGCCCGTACTCTTCGGCTTTCGTACCGGTCGGCGCCGGGTTCGGCCCTGCCACTGTCCAGCGTATATTGTTTGTCGTGTCCGGATAGAGCTTGGATGCCTGCTCTGTCGGTGCAGTGGTCATCCAGGACACGCCACCACTGATGGCATATGCTTTGATGTTCTTGTCCGGCGGAGCGGTATCCGGACTGCAAGGCGCCGTGTAAGAGTCGAAACGGGAATTCAGTTGCTCGAAGAGGGTGTTGAGGGGAAATGGAGACGAGACGGAAATGTCCGCTCCCATGACGCGTGCCATGCCCATCGTTCCCGTACAAACGGCAGGTGCAACGGTATTGAAGTCGCTTGCCGACGGTCCCGACGAACCGGGGCCAGCGAGAGGATGGATCAGGAAAGTTTGACCTGCGGTCGACGCGTTGGGGTTCAACTGCATGAGGTCATAGCTGACTCCCCGCCTGAACCCGTATTCCTCCAGTTCACCGCCACCACGATCACGTTTTTCCTCGGGACGCATCGCACATATTCCCAAGGGCAGGACCGCAATTGCGGATGGGCCCGCGACTGCGCGCGCGCTCGTCGATACGAGCGTCAGATCGCTGGAAATAATTGGCATGAACAAAGTGTCCACCTGGCCGTAGCTTGCATCCAGACCGCCTGTGTCCACCTGCACATACAGGAGCCCGTTTGGTTCGCTTTTCGCCGCTGCCGCGTCGCGAGCAAGCCAGGGGCCGTCCGGAGAAGCGGCAAACTTGATGGCGCTGTCAGACCACGTCATGGCCTCCTTGTGGTAACCGAAACTGGGACCTCCGTAGAGCACTGGCGTCGCGAACAGTAAGGTTACCTTTTGTACCGCCCTGCCAATCCCGACCGTCGTGCCGTCAAGTTCGATCGCGGCCCCCAGAGCAGCGACATCCGCTGTGCTCTGCATTTCCATCTTGCGGTTATAGACACGCGACAAATCCAGCGCCAGGCCACAGAAGCCGCAAATGACGATCAAGGCAGCGAGCGCCATGATCGCCACGGCACCGCTTTGATGACTTGGCCGCCTGAACGCCCTGCGGCGAACATATCGCGAGCGCCCGGTACCGCCTTCCGTGCTCATGGTGCCTCCGTCGAAATCCCATCCAGACTGCTGCAACACCTGCAGGGAATTCTAGTCAGCGTTACCGAGATTCTATTGAGCTTACACAATCCCGCCAAGGTATTGGCGAACAGGTGTTGAGACGTGGAGGGAGCTTGTCGCCGGCAAGGCAGGGAGCGCCTGGCACGGAAAGGGAATCAGGGGCAACAAGAAGCGTCACATACGCCCCTGATTTTATGAGGAAGTTGGTAGGCCTCCCCGGAGTCGAACCGGGCACCAACGGATTATGAGTCCCTGTAGTGCACGCTCACGCCAGAGAGAAGGCGCCAAAATTTTCTCTTACTGAACCGCCCCGGATTTTGTAGAGGCTCCATTGTTTGAGAGAATGGAGTCATGAAGAAACAACCCAAGTATTCCCCCGAAGTCATCGAGCGCGCCGTGCGCATGGTCAGCGAGGCCGCCAGCGAGTACAGCTCGCAGTGGACTGCGATCGAATCCATCGCAGCCAAGATCGGCTGCACACCTGAAACGCTGCGTCGCTGGGTACGCCAGCAAGAGCGTGATACCGGGCAGCGTCCGGGGCCGACCACTGCCGAAGAAGAGCGCATCAAAGCCTTGGAGCGCGAAGTGCGCGAGCTGCGCAAAGCAAACGAGATCCTTCGTCTGGCGAGTGCGTTTTTCGCCCAGGCGGAGCTCGGCCGCCACTTCAAGCCGTGAGGGCATTTATCGACCGGTACCGCGATGCCTACGGTGTCGAGCCGATCTGCAAGGTGATGCAGGTCGCGCCGTCGGGCTACTGGCGTTATGCAGCGCAGCAGCGCAACCCGGCGTTGCGCTGTGCACGAGTCCAGCGTGACGATGTGCTGAGCGTCGACATTGAGCGGGTTTGGCAAGCAAACCTGCAGGTCTACGGCGCCGACAAGGTGTGGCGCCAACTGCGACGTGAGGGAACCGAGGTGGCCCGCTGCACGGTGGAGCGCTTGATGCGCAAGGCCGGCCTGCGTGGCGTCATGCGCGGCAAGGTCGTACGCACGACGGTTGCCGATGCAAAGGCGCCGTGTCCGCTCGACCGAGTCAACCGCCAGTTCAAAGCGCAGCGGCCAAACCAGCTGTGGGTCAGCGATTTTACGTACGTCTCGACTTGGCAAGGTTTCGTCTATGTCGCTTTCGTGATCGACGTCTTCGCCCGCCGCATCGTCGGCTGGCGCGTCAGCAGCTCGATGCGGACCGACTTCGTGCTCGATGCGCTGGAGCAGGCGCTGTACGCCCGTCAGCCCGAACGAAACGAGCTGGTCCATCATAGCGACAGGGGCTCGCAATACGTATCCATAAAGTACAGCGGGCGTCTGGCAGAAGCCGGCATCGAGCCGTCTGTGGGCAGCAAGGGCGACAGTTATGACAATGCCTTGGCCGAGACGATCAATGGGCTCTACAAGGCTGAATTGATCCATCGCCGCGCTCCCTGGAAAACGCGTGAGGCCGTCGAACTGGCCACGCTGGAATGGGTGTCCTGGTTCAACCACCATCGACTGCTGGAGCCGCTCGGCTATATACCGCCAGCCGAAGCTGAGGCAAACTATTACAAGCAACTGAGCAGTCAAGCCAATCCGGCCTGACTCACACTAACCGGCCTCCACGAAAGCCGGGGCGATTCAATAAGCAGCCAATTGCGCCAACGCATGATGTGCTGTTGACTGCACGCTAACATTCCCCCTCTGACATAGTGCGCAGCCAATAGCGTTAATTGCGGGACCTCGACTGGCCGTCGCTATCCAGGCGGGAATGCATGGCTAACCATAGCTTTGCCCTGTTCCATATGACTGAAACGCCGCTGAGTACGGCATTTCATCGTCGTGATAGTCGTGTGCTGCGTCCGATCCCAGCCAAACAGCAAAGGGAACTGATCATGGTAGACCCCACGACACGTGCGCTCGAATTGGCTCAGTACACTCTCGGCACACGCGACCGTCCACTCGGGCTCACTTTGGCGTGTCCTGACAGGATGCGCGACGACGTCTTGCTGCCCCAACGCATGATCGGCAACGAGACCATTTGTGGCGGCTTCGAGCATCGCATCCTGTGTGTGACCGACGACGCTGAGCTGGCCCTAAAGGATTTCATTGGCTTGCCGGCCGAACTGCGCATCGTCACCGACAGGGGGCAGCTCCGGCGCATCTGCGGCATCGTTACCGAGGCAGCGTCGGGTCAAAGCGACGGGGCGCTCGCGACCTACGAGCTGGTGATGCGCGATGCCCTGTCGATCATGGAGGGCCGGAAGAGCACCCGCGTGTTTCGCAATAAAAGCGAACTGGATATCGTCAGGGTCTTGGTCGCAGAATGGCGTCAACGCAATGGCGTGCTGAGCGAGACCTTTGAACTGGAAGTGACCGCAGGCCTCGACAATAGGTGCCCAAAGCGCGAACTCATCATGCAGCACAACGAATCGGACGCCGCCTTCATTCGACGTCTGCTACAGCGCCGTGGTATCGCCTGGTTTTTCCGCAGTGGATTGCCCGAGCTCGGCGGACATCGTGCGCAGCGGGACGCGATCGGCCACACGCTTGTTTTGTTCGACGACCCGGCCCAGTTGGCACAGAATTCCGCGGGCACCGTTCGTTTCCATCGTGACGCTGCAACCGAACAGCGCGATGCCATCACTGGCTGGAGCGCCGTTCGCATTGTTCAGCCCGGCAGCATTTCAATCCATACGTGGAATTACAAGCAGCCGCGCGTCGGCGAATTCATGTCGACATCCGCTAGTTCGCGTGCTGATCAAGGCAAGCGTGGCAACGAACTGGCGGCGACGCTGGATGATTACTACGTCGCCGCACCACACATTGGCGACACGTCCGATGACCTGGCCGACTTGGGCGAGGTTCAGATGGCCCATTACGAGTACGCGGCCAAGAGCTTTAACGGCGAAGGCGGCGTACGGGACCTGGCGGTAGGCGAATGGTTCAGCTTTAGAGGCCACCCGGAGATAGACAGCCATCCCGAGAACGAACGCGATTTCGTAATCACCAGCCAGCGTCTCGCCGCACAAAACAATCTTCCAGTCGAGATAGGTACTCGGGTCGAGCGCCTATTTAATCGCAACGGCTGGAATGTTGGCGACTACGCCGTGTTCGCCAACAGTGACAATCCTCGCGAATCGATCCGCTACAGGACGCGCTTTACCTGTGTGCGGCGCGGTATCCGCATCGTGCCGCCATGCCCCATCCTGCCACGTCCGGAGCTGCAAACTGCCATCGTCGTCGGCCCGGTCAACGAAGAGGTCTGGTGCGACGAGCTCGGGCGCGTCAAGATCCGCTTTCCCGCCACGCGCCCGGAAGACCATGCACACGCAGGCGGTGCTGGGAGCTCTGACTCGGACACTGACTCCGCCTGGGTTCGAGTCGCATCCAGTTGGGCCGGCAGCGCACTCGGTACACGCGGTCAATGTGGCGCGCGCCTGCTGCCCCCAGTCGGTAGCGAAGTGCTGGTTGCATTCGCCGGGGGAGATCCGGATAAGCCAGTGATCATTGCCCAGGTATTCAACGGGGCAGCCCCACCGCCCGCATTCCGTCATGAAGCCGGTTTGCCAAACACAAAATACCAGTCGGGCATCCGGTCGCGCGAAGTACAGGGCCGGCGTGGCAACCAGTTAAGGCTGGACGATACACCGGGCCAGATCAGCGCACAGTTGGCGAGCGATCATGCCAGCGCCGAGCTAAACCTTGGCTACCTAACCGAACCGCGTCAGGACGGGCGTGCCACACCCCGGGGCGAGGGCGCGGAGTTACGTAGTGAGGAAGCGATCGCCCTGCGGGCCGCCAGAGGAATCTTGCTCAGCACCTGGAAGCTGCTGGGTGGCACGGGCTCGAAAGGTAGGCAGCTCGCGCGTGATGATTATCTCGAACTGCTGCGCGAGTGCGGCGAACTTTGCGCAGCGCTCGGCGACTGCGCGGCCGAGCACAACGGGCTACCGATCGACACGAAGGAGCAGAACGAACTACTGGCCCGTTTCAAGAAGTGGGAAGATGGCAGCAACACTGCCCCCGACGCGGCCGAGCCCGGCGAGCCGGTCATCGGGATCACGTCCCCGGCCGGCATCGGCTTCGCCAGCACCAAAGGGATCGTCAGCTATTCGGCCCGCAACGTCGACACCGTAGCGCAACAGCACCTGCAATTGACCGCCGGCCAACGCTTCAATCTGAATGCCGGCAAAGGGATTTCGCTGTTCGCCCAGAACGGTGGATTCACCGGCATCGCCCATGCCGGCAAGTTGCTACTCCAAAGTCAGCAGGACGACACCGACATTAACTCGGCAAAGAACCTGAAACTGACTGCCACCGAGGGCACGGCAACGATCTCGGCCAAGGTAATTCTGCTTGTCGCCGAAGACGGCTCCTTCCTCAAGTTGGGCGATGGCCCGCCGGTCCTGGGCAGCAAACAGCCCCTCAAGTTCCACGCCCCGGATTTCCTCTACGACGGGCCGGAAACAATGACGACCCAGTTCCCGAGCTTCGGCCAGGGCCGCATGGACCAGAAACTCAAAGTGCGCTACGTGCCCGGCATCCCCCTTGAGAACGGCGAGCGCCCGCCCGGTGCGGCCGTCAAGGACGCCAAATTGAAGATTGCCCTCAGCGATGGCACGGCGATGCAGGCGCTCAGCGGCGCCGACGGCAAATCTGATCTGATCGAGCGTGATGCCATGCACATGGCCGAGATAGGCCTGATGCGTGGTGGCGACCAATAACCTCACTTGGAGGAGACATGGGCGGCAAATACCCAAAGCCGGAATATATGGCATGCCAAACCTCTACGGTACTGCAACACAAGCGCGTTTCCGACAAGGTCATTGACCATCCACGAGACCAGCCGGGCAACATTATCATCATCCACGGCGTCAATGATGTAGGCACCGGGTTTAGCGAGGTGGAAGCAGGTTTGTGCGAAGGATTAGAGAAGCGACTGTTCCGCCACTTTCTGCCGGCCACTTATACGATGCCGACAAATAAGGACGAGGTGGTCGACGATCCAGATGCCGCGTACTTCAAGCGCAAGGCAACGAACGAGACTCTAAGTCCGGTGATTCCGTTTTATTGGGGCTTCCGCGAAATCGGCAAACAGACAAAAACCGTCAACGGCCAATTTACTGACCGATACGGCAACCGCCTCGACAAGGATCTGTCGAAGGGAGGTGGGCCATTCGGCAACGCCACCAGCAGCTTGCCCGACATGTGGAACCGCGGCGTCGGTGCACCGATGGATCTCATGCATGACCCGTTACGGCCGCTCAGGAATGGTCCCGGCCGCATGTACATGATATTGGCTGCGCGGCGGCTCGCGGCCTTGATCGCGATGATTCGCGACTACGAGCAACATGACACCGTCACAATCGTCGCGCACAGCCAGGGTTGCCTGATCAGCTTACTCGCGCAGGCTTTCCTGTTGGAGCGAAAAGAGCGCCCCGCCGACACGCTGATCTTGACCCACCCGCCTTATAGCCTCGTGGACGATCCGGGCACGGTCGTCGACATCGCGAACCTTTGTGCCGGTGGTACCGATCCCGCGATGGCGGGCCGTTACGACAGCATCGACGGCATACAAACCTTGCACGGCAGGTTGCAGACCCTAGTGAATATCGTACAAGGCCTGGCGAAGGCCAAGACAGCCGTACCGGTTTTTGAAAAGATCGATGAGGCCAGTTGTGGAGGCATGGTCGAGGGGAGGTGGAAACCTGGCGGTGATCGCGACAACCGGGGCAAGGTCTACCTTTATTTCAGCCCGGAAGACATGACAGTCGCCCTCGACAACATGCAGGGCATCGGCTGGCAAGGCGTTCCGGACTACATCGACGGCAGGAGGATGACGCAAGCACTTGACATCAGCGGCTATGCTGCCAGCAAGGGCTATTTTGGTGGAAGCCCGAAGTGGCGGACCGAAAAGATAACAAGGCGACCTCTCGCGGAACTGGGGCAAGGCTTCCGCCAGCGAGTGTTCACCGCGAAGCAGCGCCTCGACCCGCGCACTCAGAAAGTCGGATTCGTTCTGGTGGGCCAGCCACCGCATGATTTCGCTTTGCGAATCAAGGGCGAGGACGACCACGCACACGTCGAATCGAGCGGGCGCAGCCTGCGCGCCGAGTTGCCGGTCGCCAGATGGCCGATCCGTCCGGATGACAAACCAGAGCAACAGCGCAACGGCATCCGTACAATCAACGGCGAACCTCTCGCGAAGCCCTGTCAGGCAGACATGCGGGGCACTCAGATTGACGCGGACAAAATCCCGGCCAGCTCGGACCACGCGAAGTTAAAGCCGGGCGACCGGGGACCATGCGATGAAGTTGATCCGATCACGGCGGCCATCGCGGTCACTGCCAGCGGCGGACTACAAACCCATCTTGAAGAGCGACCTGACCCAACAGGACAGATTCATCATCCCGACACGCCGCAATTTCTGACTGCGTCAGAGCTGGAGCGGATGACGGACGCTTACAATCAGGAAAAGAACCCGAACAGCAAAGACCCGAACGATAGATTCAAAATAGTTCGTGCTACGCGCCATCCGAACGGCAAAGTCATGGCGATGATCCAAGAAAGCCCGAGCGCGGCGCGGAAGCGTTGGCAGCACGAACTGGGCGCCAAGTCCTTTCACAGTGCCATCTTCGACAGCCGCAAGAACCACAGTCAGGTGACTGCGTATGACGTGGCTATTGGCAGTGGCAAGGCATCCAGCGATCCGAAGTTCTATGCCTATTTATGTGCGGTGGCGGATTGGCGGCTGAAAAAGCCAACCCCGATCGATAAACCCCGCACCGGAATGCTGACATGGGATAAGTTCGTAGCCGAGTTCAGTAGCTACCTCCAGTGCGAACCTCAGTGGCGGCGCGAGCTCATCGAGGGCAATGTCATCTACTACAGTTCGGGTGTACTTCCGGGATGCCTGCCACTGTTGACGGGCAAGCTGTCGGACATCGTGGTGTCCGAGACGACGGCGGGCAAGCGTGTTGTTCAAGCGAGCGTTTTAGAGGGAACGTCATGAGCAGCCCGGCGGTGGCTGATGTGGGAGCCATTAAGCGGCCTGAGGCGTGGAAACACATTGCCGGCGCATTGATCGCCTATCCCGTTTTATTCCTACTGTGGCTGATTCTCGATTTCCGGGTACTGCATCCGGGGCTGGCAAACGTAACTGTGGAGACGACGATGGACAGGCTGCGTTGGTTTGGCGTACCGCTGGTGGCGGTCATCCTGCTGTTCGGTGGCAAATGGGTGTATTCCTCGTTGACCGCCAGCGCGCGGGCGCGCGAATGGCAGGAGAAGAACTTGCAGCTCAAGCAGCAGGAAGCCGCAATGCATACCGAAAAGGCACGCCGCGAATACGTCCTCGAAGTGATCGGCCTGGGGGTAACATACGAAAAATACAGGCAGGGCAAGCTATGGGACGCACTCCAGACCGGAACGCCCTTCAACAGCATCCGCGAGCAGGACCCGAACAAGTATGAGTGGCGCTCTTCCGACAAGTTGGGCGTCAGCGGCAGCCGGGCATGCGACGCGCTGGAAAACGGCGCCAATCTATCGCCGATGTTCTGGGGTGTCCCTACCTTTTATGCCGGGAGCCCGATTGCCGATCCAGCCAAACGACCGAGTGAGACCCGGCCGATGGCGGGGCTGGCCGCCGGCGCGGAGACCACGGGGATGGCTTGGCACCTGTTCGTCACCGGTCCTTGGAATCTGAGCGAGCGTCCCGACCAATTGCTGGAACAGGTTTTCGCTTTCCTCGACGCGCACCCGGACCTGCCGTATGTTGTTCTGCTGGCGGACGACAGTTCGGCCACACGCGACATCGGCCTTCCCACCAACGCACCGCGACTCATCAAGGACGGCTACTACATTCCTGAAATGCCCGACTCCACGACGGTTTTCGTACTCGCCCGACGCGAACGTGTCGAGCCGCTACGTCCCTATGTATGGGATGACCCGGACAACGACTATCTGCAAGAAAACCTGCGAATGATGTATTACGACTTAATGGAGACAGTACCGACTCCGGAAAAGCTGGCCCATCAAGATACATTTCATAGCACTCGCCAACCCTCAGTCGCAGAATGGTTGAAGGCCGCCGCCGCCTTCGCCAGGCACCCTGTGTATGACAACAAAGAGGCCCAGGTCTCGCTTGCGGCCTTCCGCCGCTGGCTGAACGACCCGCCGAAGGATTGGAAACCGACACCCTGGTTCCCGGTGCCGTGGAACCGCAACCAGATGAGAGCCTTCGACGACCTTCCCTCGTTGGGGTACATCCACCGCCCGGTTTTCGTTAAATTCGAGGATGAACACGGCCAACCGGTCAAGCGCCGCGAAGCGCGCCAGAAGCTACTGGAAGCAGGCTGGCAGCAGGCCCTGCAAACCCTGCCGGATACCGAGCGCACCAAAGGCCCGGCCCGCATCGTCGGTGCCTTTGGCGACCATGTCGAACAACAGATTGCGCTGGAAGGCGTACTGCATGCATACAGTGCGCAGGGCGGTCCCGAGATCGATACCGGCAAAACCGCGCAGTTCATCAACACTGACCGCCGACTCGGTAACACGGGAGCGGCAACGTTCTTCATGCAGATGGCGCTCGGCGTCATGGGCAGTTACATCGAGGGCGGCACTTCGGCCGCCGTGAACCTGCGCGATCCAAGTGGCGCGAGCATCGTATTCATCAGCCCGCCGAGCGAGGCAAGCCGCAAGAAGCAGCAGGGGATGAACGTGTTCAAGCACAACGTCAAGCCAGCCATCGACCCCGAGAATTACAAACCACCGACAGTGGGTGCGGTCCTCCAGTCCAGTAAGGCGTTGACGGCACCCGAACCGAGTGCGTCACGCCTTCACGCTCAACAATAGGACAGGACAAACATGCGCAAGGTTATTCGGCTGGGTGACCCCACTTCCCACGGGGGCAAAGTGATCAGTACGCGTGCTACCAACTTCAAGGTAGGCGGGATTCCGGTCGCTTGCGTTGGCGATTCTTGTAGCTGCCCTGTACCCGGGCACACCGGCTGCACGATCGCCAGCGGTTCTAGCCGCCACCGCATCAAAGGGGTCTTGATCGCATTCGAGGATGACGTGACCAGTTGCGGAGCCAAGCTAAAGTCGAGCTTGCAGAACTTCCGCACCTCGTAATGACTTGTGAGTCGACCATCGTTACCCGATAACCTTGCGTGGTGCGCCAAACGTCCCAAGCGCGCTCACTTGATTGTCCTCATGAGTATATCTCGTTGAGCATTTTTTCGGCCTGGTTGCAGCCCTCAAGAGTCTTTAAAAGATCTTCTGGCCGTTTTCTGCCCAAAGAAACCTTCGGGCTTTCGAGCCAAATTCTAGCCTGACGCAAGCCTAATTTTTCGACCGCCAACTTTCGGATTTCATTAGCGCGGACTTGCAACTCAGCGGGCGTTTGAAGATGGATTTTCTGACTCTCTAGTGCGCGTGTTTTTCTAAAGTGACTGTCTACGATTTGCTTACAGATCTCATCGGCGGTAGCTTCTAGGGGCCGCTCATCGTCAACCTCGGGCGCAGGCTGCACAAGTTTCTCAGCGTCTGTTGAGAAAGATACCGGCTCATCTTGGCCCTCCGCATCCTCAACATTATTTCCTCCTACATATACGTATGCACTCTTCGCTGCGCTCTCCCCGTAATCGACCTCAACAGCAGTAATTGATCTTTTTCCTTTACAACGTGGAAAGGCTGAGCAACTCCAGAAATCACCAAATGCTGAGGTACGGAGCAACATTTGACATCCGCATAACATACACTGCGGAGCTTTTTCAGCTACGAAGTCACGCACACGTTTAACCTTCTCGACATACGATTTGAATCGCCACGAGTTTTCTAGACACTCGACAGCCGCTGAAAATACTGCTTTTCATACTCGACCGGCGACAGGTCATTGCTGAAGCTGTGCCGCCGCTTCGGATTGTAGAACATCTCGATATAGTCGAAGACATCCTGCTTTGCCTCGTCACGGGTGCCATACGTTTTGCGCCGAATTCGTTCCCGCTTGAGCAGTTGGAAGAAGCTCTCAGCAACGGCGTTATCGTGACAGTTGCCGCGCCGGCTCATGCTTTGCTGCAGGTTGTGCGCGTCCAGGAAGTCGCGCCAATCGTAGCTGCTGAATTGACTGCCTTGATCGGAATGCACCATCACCGTATTCTTGGGTTGCCGACGCCAGACAGCCATCAAGAGCGCGTTCATCGCCAGCTCGCGATCGATGCGTGAACTCATCGACCAACCGACCACCTGGCGCGAGAACAGGTCAAGTACCACGGCCAGGTAGAGCCAACCCTCATATGTGCGGATATAGGTAATATCCGTCACCCAAACCCGATTGGGCTCCTGCACGTCGAACTGGCGCTGCAAATGGTTTGGCGCCACCAACGAAGGTGTACCGCCGCGTTTGTACTTGCGCTTGGTGTAGCCGGTCTGTGAGCGGATCCCGGCCGATCGCATCAGGCGATGAACACGATTGATACCGCATTGTTCCCCCAGCTCACGCAAGTCATCGCTGACCTTGCGGTAACCGTACACGCTGCCGCTTTCCAGCCATGACTCCTTGATGGGAACCAGCAGGCGCCTATCTTCCTTGGCACGGCGGCTTTCGGGGTTCAGACGCCAGGCATAAAAACCACTGGGATGTACGCCGAGCACCTTGCACAGCCGTCGTACCGGGAATTGGTCCTGAAACTCAGCAATGAAGGTGTACCTTACCCGGACGTCTTGGCAAAGTACACCGCGGCCTTTTTCAAGATGTCGCGCTCCTCCGTGACGCGCTTCAACTCAGCCTTCAGGCGCCGCAATTCATCGGCCTGGGAATCCACGGCCTTGCGCTCCTCTTCGGGCGCGCCGTAGCGCTTTGTCCAGGTGTACAGGCTATGGATACTCACCCCCAGGCGCGCCGCTACTTCGCTTGCCGGGTGACCGCGCTCCGCCACCTGCTTGACCGCCGCGATCTTGAATTCCTCTGTGTACCGCTTTCCGCTCATACCTTCTCCTTGTGCCCAACATTATGGCTCAGGAGTGTCTACGATAGTCGTGGCGATTCAATTCGAGCGCTGGCGGTACTTCCCCCTCAACTACCCACCTTGGTAGACGCTTATCAAAGTAGGCGCCGTGTCCGGTAACAAAGGCCTCTACTGCTTCCGTGACTTCAACAAGAAATGTAATTTTTTTTGCCATTTTGACACTCTCGGCGCCATGAGTCGTTAGCGAAGTCGTTTAGAAATGCCGTGCGTTGTTACAATGTTAATATGGAGGTACATGTACCGTCGTCTGGCACAAATTATAGCTAGATGATCTGGCTGTGCCAAATCTCTCACAACATCGCCAGACACCTGAGCTTGTCGCGCTTGGAGCTGCAATCAAAAGCTTGCGCATGAGCAAGAACATCTCTCAAGAAACTCTCGCTTTGTCAGCAGAGGTAGACAGAAGTTATCTCGGTCGTGTCGAGCGCGGCGACAATAACGCAGCTGTCTTAACGCTTCATCGTATTGCATGCGCCCTGGGCGTATCGCTAACTGACCTATTCAAACAAGCTGGTCTCTGAACACTCATGGGTGTGAGCAATTTTGCCTACACCGCGCCTACACGGAATCGTTCTTAGCAAACAAAAAAAGGGTTAGCCTTAGCTAACCCTTTGATTTAATTGGTAGGCCTCCCCGGAGTCGAACCGGGCACCAACGGATTATGAGTCCGCTGCTCTAACCAGGCATGAGCTAGAGGCCCGAAACTGGTACATCCGAAGACGCTAAAAACGCGCCACTTGCGGATGACAGGCGGGAGCCTGAACGTCCGAAGTGGCGAGAGGATATTGTGTTAGCGTGGGTCCGTCAAGCCTCAGCCGCCGCTGCCTTCCAGGAAGCTCTTCAGCTTGTCGGAACGCGACGGGTGGCGCAGCTTGCGCAGCGCTTTCGCTTCGATCTGGCGGATGCGTTCGCGCGTGACGTCGAATTGCTTGCCGACCTCTTCCAGCGTGTGGTCGGTCGACATTTCGATGCCGAAGCGCATACGCAGCACCTTCGCTTCGCGCGGCGTCAGCGAGTCGAGCACGTCCTTGACCACGCCGCGCATCGAGGCATGCAGCGCGGCGTCCGAAGGCGCCAGCGTATTGTTGTCCTCGATAAAGTCGCCCAGATGCGAATCGTCGTCGTCGCCGATCGGCGTTTCCATCGAGATCGGCTCTTTCGCGATCTTCATGATCTTCCGGATCTTGTCTTCCGGCATTTCCATCTTGATCGCGAGCGTCGCCGGATCCGGCTCGGCGCCCGTCTCCTGCAGGATCTGGCGCGAGATCCGGTTCATCTTGTTGATCGTTTCGATCATGTGCACCGGAATACGGATCGTGCGCGCCTGGTCCGCGATCGAACGGGTAATGGCCTGGCGAATCCACCACGTCGCATACGTCGAGAATTTATAGCCGCGACGGTATTCGAACTTGTCCACCGCCTTCATCAGGCCGATGTTGCCTTCCTGGATCAGGTCGAGGAATTGCAGGCCGCGGTTCGTGTATTTCTTCGCAATCGAGATGACGAGACGCAGGTTCGCTTCCGTCATTTCGCGCTTGGCCTTGCGCGCCTTCATTTCACCGGCCGCCATCTGGCGGTTGATGTTGCGCAGGTCCGGCAGCGGCAGGACGACGCGGGCTTGCAGGTCGATCAGGCGTTGCTGCAGTTCCTTGATCGTCGGGATATTGCGGCCGAGGATCGCGCTGTACGCGTGGCCCGCGTTCACTTCACCGTCGACCCAGTCGAGGTTCGTCTCGTTGCCGGGGAAGACCTTGATGAAGTGGGCGCGCGGCATGCCGCAGCGGTTCACGGCCACGTCCAGGATCTGCTTCTCGATGTGGCGCACTTCGTCGACCTGGCCGCGCAGGGTGTCGCACAGCTTCTCGACGACCTTGGCCGTGAAGCGGATGCCGAGCAGTTCGTTCGAGATCGCTTCCTGGGCCTTGACGTAGCCGTCGGAGTTGTAGCCCTGCTTCTCGTACGCCTTGCGCATCTTGTCGAACTGCTGCTCGATTTCACGGAATTTATCGAGGGCCGAGTTCTTCAGCTGTTCGAGCTGTTCGGCGGAATAACCGGCCGCGCCGGAACCCGCGCTCGCCTCTTCTTCCTCTTCCTCTTCTTCCTCTTCCTCGTCTTCGTCCTCATCGTCGTCGGACTCGGTCGACGTCGGGGCGACGGCCGTCGGCGACGTCGCTTCATCTTCGTCCGGGTCGACCATGCCGTCGACGATTTCGTCGATCTTGATCTCGTCCTGCTCGATGCGGCGGGCGGCATCGATGATCTCGGCGATCGTCACCGGGCAGGCGGAGATCGCCTGGATCATGTCCCGCAAGCCGTCTTCGATGCGCTTGGCGATCTCGATCTCGCCTTCGCGGGTCAGCAGTTCGACCGAGCCCATCTCGCGCATGTACATGCGGACGGGGTCCGTCGTGCGGCCGAAATCGGAGTCGACCGTCGACAGCGCCGCTTCGGCGGCAGCCTCGGCTTCGTCGTCGCTGGTGACGGTGGCGACGTTATCGGACAGCAGCAGCGTTTCGGCATCGGGCGCGTGCTCGTAGACGGCAATGCCCATGTCGTTGAACGTGCCGATGATGCCTTCGATCGCTTCCGGATCGACGATATTGTCCGGCAGATGGTCGTTGATCTCGGAATACGTGAGGAAGCCGCGCTCCTTGCCCGACTTGATCAGGGCCTTGAGCTTCTGGCGGCGGATTTCCAGTTCCTCTTCGCTCGCTTCCGTGTCCGACGAGAACGCATCTTTCAGCAGCGCTTTTTCCTTGGCCTTGCGGTCCTTGGCCTTGGCCTTGTCGACCGCTTTCAGCTCGGCGCGTTCGACCGCGTTCAGGGCAGCGACTTCGTCGTTTTCCGGGGTGAATTCCTTGGGCTTGCGGCCACGCCGGCCTGGGACCTTGACGGCAGGCAGCACGTAGCCGGACGTATCGATCGCGGCGAGGGCTTCCGCATCGGTCGTCTGGCTGACAGGCGCAACACCCGCGACGCGGGCTTCCGCCTTGTCTTGCGAATTGTCCACTTTAGCGGACATCCTGGTGGATTTGGTAGCCACTTTGGTTTCGGGTTTCTTGGTTGGCACAGGCGCTTTCGAAGTCACAACGACCACTTTACGATGGTTAAAGATAAAGTTTTGTTACCTTACATCACGCTGCAGGCACATACTGTTTGCCCCGCTAACTAAGACACCCCGCCCGAATTGTCACGAAAAATCGTTTCAATGCTTGCAATAGTTAGCGTTTTATTATAGCACGCGCCCCTGTTCTTTCCAGTCGAGAACGCCGCCTCGGCGACCCTCCCCGATCAGGCGAATTTCGCAGGGGTGTCGTTTGCTGCCTCCCGGGCCAAGAGGTCCTGCTGAGCTGTGATTTCGCGATAGCGGGCACTCACCTGATCTGGGGTCAATCCGGAAGAAAACAACTGGTTCAACTCCTGTTTCAGCACGTCCATCTTGACTTGCCTCACTGCACTTGTCAGCCAGACGCGGTCCGCGTCGATATCCGATTCGGGTTCGACCGCAATCGATGCGATCAGGTTGTCGTACTCCGAACTCGCTTCCTTCAATTGCTCGGACAACGCGGCGAACGTACCGTTCGGCCCCAGCGCCTGCGCCATCGCCACGAGCTGGCGCAGGCGTTCGGCCTGCTCCGTGCCGAAGTGGTCGAACGCGCGCAAGGCCGACTCGTCCAGGCCCAGCGCCAGCGCCGGATGCGACACAAGGATGCGCGACATCTGCAATTCCAGGCCGACCGGCTCCGGACGTCCCTGGCGCGGCGGCGCTTTCTTGGCCACCGCAACCGGTTTGGACAATTCGAACAACGCTTCGATCTCCGCCGGCGTTGACTCCGTCAGGTTTGCCAGACCGCGCACGATCTGCAGGCGCAGGGCCGATGGCGTCATCGCCTGCAGCAGCGGTTTCGCATCGAACTGGACGCGCGCCCGGCCTTCCGGCGTATCGAGATCGTGTTCGGTCGTGACCTCGCGCAACAGGAATTGTGACAGCGGCATCGCTTCGTTGATTTCCTGAGCGAACGCGTCCGCACCGAATTCGCGCACATAGCTGTCCGGATCATGCTCTTGCGGCAAGAACAGGAACTTGATCGTCTTGTTGTCCGTCACTTGCGGCAGGCACGCTTCCAGCGCGCGGCGGGCGGCGCGGCGGCCGGCCTTGTCGCCGTCGAAGCTGAAGATGACGTTGTCGGTCTGGCGCAGCAGCTTTTGCACGTGGGTACTCGTGCACGCCGTGCCGAGCGTCGCGACGGCTTGCGGGAAGCCGAGCTGGGCCAGCGCGACGACGTCCATATAACCTTCCGTCACCAGCACGTAGCCGGCGTCGCGGATCGCCTGGCGCGCTTCGAACAGGCCGTACAGTTCATGTCCCTTCTGGAACAGCGGCGTTTCCGGCGAGTTCAGGTATTTCGGCTCGCCACCATCCATCACGCGGCCGCCGAAGCCGATCACCTGCCCTTTCGTATTCCGGATCGGGAACATGATCCGTTCGCGAAAACGGTCGTACCGCTTCTTGTTGTTGCCATCTTCGTCGACTTTATCGATGACGAGACCGGACTCGACGAGCGCCAGCGCCTCATAATCGCGGAAGACGGAACGCAGATTGTCCCAGCCACCCGGTGCATAGCCGAGGCCGAAGCGGGCGGCCACTTCGCCCGTCAGGCCGCGGCCTTTCAGATAGGCGATGGCGTTCGGCGCCGTGCGCAGCTGGGCGCGGTAGAAGTCGCAGGCCTGGTTCAGCGCGTCCGTCAGCGCCAGGGTCTGCGCCTGCTGGGCGGCGCGCTGGGCCGGCGGGATCTTGTCGTCCTCCTGGGGCACGATCATGCCGACGCTTTGCGCCAGGTCCTTGACCGCATCGACGAAGCCCATGCCCGAGTATTCGATCATGAAGCCGATGGCGGTCCCGTGGGCGCCGCAGCCGAAGCAGTGATAGAACTGCTTGGTCGGGCTGACGGTAAAGCTGGGGGATTTTTCGTTGTGAAACGGACAGAGCCCCATGTAATTGGCGCCGCCCTTTTTCAGCTGCACGTAACGCCCCACCACGTCGACGATGTCAACGCGGTTGAGCAGATCGGTAATGAATGATTGCGGAATCACTTGATCTAACTAACAGTATTTGTCTCAGGTCAGACTATACCGCAGGGCTCGTTACAAGTTGATTTGCAACAATGCAACATGGCGTTGCCGCTCCGGTGCATCAAAAACAAACACGGCCGTGGCGTCGATGCCGCAGCCTTGTCTCTGGCTCAACCTATACACGCATCAACCGCCTGCGAGGGCTTTCTTGACCTGGGCCGAGACGGCCGTCATGTCGGCGCGGCCGGCCAGTTTCGGCTTCAGGATACCCATTACCTTGCCCATGTCCTGCGGACCCGCGGCGCCCGATGCGGCGACGGCGGCGGCCACTTCGACGGCGACTTCCTCATCCGACAGACCGGCCGGCATATAGGCCGACAGCACGGCCAGTTCCGCCTTTTCCTTGTCGGCCAGATCCTGGCGGCCACCATTTTCGAACTGGGTGATCGAATCCTTGCGCTGCTTGATCATCTTCTCGACGACGGCCAGCACCTGCGCATCGTTCAGCTCGATGCGTTCGTCCACTTCCTTCCGCTTGATCTCGGCGATCAGGAGACGGATCGTGGTGAGACGCTCGCTCTCCTTGGCGCGCATGGCGGCTTTCATGTCGTCGGTGATTTGGTCTTTCAAGCTCATGGAAACTCCGTTCGATAGGGACAAAAGGCAAAACCCGCTGCGGCACAACCGGAGCGGGCTTCGTCGGATTCAGGCCTTGCACATCCGGGACTGGCAGTGGCCGTCGCCGGGGAAGGCGTGAATATAAATCAGTACAGCTTCTTCGGCAGTTGCTGGCTGCGGATGCGCTTGTAGTGACGCTTCACGGCAGCGGCCAGCTTGCGCTTGCGCTCTGCAGTCGGCTTCTCGTAGAACTCGCGTGCGCGCAGTTCCGTCAGCAGACCGGTTTTTTCGATAGTGCGCTTGAAGCGACGCATAGCGACTTCGAACGGCTCGTTTTCTTTAAGGCGGATAGTGGTCATGTAAAAATGAAACCGTTGGATTTAGGGAAGAACGAAATTCTAACAGCTTTTCAAGTTCTGTGCGAAGTTTTTCATCAGTGTGCAAAGTTGCCACATGGCTGCATTTCTACTCAATCGCCCTGCCCGCAGCGACGCCGGAAGCCCATGCCCACTGGAAGTTGTAGCCACCGAGCCAGCCCGTGACGTCGACCGTCTCGCCGATGAAATACAGGCCGGGAACATTGTTTGCCATCATCGTCTGCTGCGACAGTTCGCGCGTGTCGACGCCGCCCAGCGTTACCTCGGCCTTTTTATAGCCTTCCGATCCGGTCGGGACGATGGCCCAGCGGTTGATCGCATCGCCCAGCTTGCGCAATTTCGCGTCGGCCATGTCCGCCAGGCGCGCATCCGGTGCCAGCCCATTGCCGGTCAACAGGCCTTCCGCCAGGCGCGTCGGGAGCCATTGCGACAAGATATTGCCCAGCTGTTTCTTTACCGTCGTCTTCATGCCGATCAGCTCTTCCGCCACATCCATTTCCGGCAACAGGTTCAGCACGATGGGCGTGCCCGGCTGCCAATAGCTGGAGATTTGCAGGATGGCCGGGCCGGACAGGCCGCGGTGCGTGAACAACAAGTCCTCACGGAAGTAGCCGTACTTCGCGTTCTTGCCCTTTTTCGAGCCCGTCGTCACGTCGACTTCCAGCGCGATGCCGGCCAGCGGCACGAACGGTTGCCAGCTGGGGCCGTCGAACGTCAGCGGCACGAGGCCCGGGCGCGTCTCGACGATCTTCAAATCGAAGTGCCTGGCGATGCGGTAACCCAGGTCGGTGGCGCCGATTTTCGGAATCGACAGGCCGCCCGTCGCCACGACGACATTGCTCGCGAGGATAGGCTCGCCGTCCGTGTCGATGCGGAACCCCTCGGCATTCTTCGTGACGCCGCTCACCTTGCACGGCATGCGCCACTGGACGCCGCCCGCGTCGCATTCGGCCTTCAGCATGGCGATGATCTGTTCGGACGAGTCGTCGCAGAACAGCTGGCCGCGGTGTTTTTCGTGGTACGCGATGCGGTGCTTTTTGACGAGCGCGAGAAAATCCTGCGGCGTGTAGCGCGACAGCGCGCTGCGGCAAAAATGCGGATTCTCGGAGAGAAAGTTCTGCGGGCCGGCGTTGATGTTGGTGAAATTGCAGCGGCCGCCGCCCGAGATGCGGATTTTTTCCGCCAGCTTGGCGGCGTGGTCGACCAGCAGGACGCGCTTGCCGCGCTGGGCCGCGGTGGCGGCGCACATCATGCCGGCGGCACCGGCGCCGATGATCGCCACGTCGTAGTGTTTTGCCATGCCTCTTCCGTCAATGCTGCGCGCAAAAGGCGTGATTGTACGGGAAGGAGAACAGTTCAGACAGCCCGGCGTAACGCTCGCGCCACCTGCACGCATTGCGCCACCTGCGCCACGATCGGCGGCGGCACGGGCTGTTCACCGCGCAGCGCACGCGAGATCCAGTCGGCGGTCGCTGCGGCGTCGCGGCCTTCCGGCGCGGGCGCCAGCTCGTCGGTCGGTGCGTCGCGCTCGACCAGCAGCGTTTTTTGTCCGCCATGAAACCAGTTGATTTCCTGGGCGCGGTTGGCGTTCGCCACCGTCTCGCCTTCCGTGCCGCGCATGAGGAACGCGTCGCCGCGCGCATGCGGGGCGGCCGTCTCGAAATACTCGGTCAGCATCGCCAGGTATTCCGGGTGAGTGTACGACACGAGACGCAGCGCCGGCCCTTCGAACGGCTGCAGGATCTTGACGATCGTATGCGTGGAATTGCGCACGCCGAGGATGCGGCGCAGCGACAACTGATGCGCCAGTTCCGGCGCCAGCCGTTCGACCGGCATGAAGCACGGGCGGCCGGCGGCGAAGGCGTCCAGCATGTCGGCCGTGGAGCCGCTCGGGCCGATGCCCATCTCGGCAAAGATCTCGGCCGTCGTCACGCGGCCCGGGTCTTCCTGCACGCCGTGCACGAGCACGGGCACGCCCTCGCGCGCGAGCAGCAGCGCCAGCAGCGGTGTCAGGTTGGCCAGCTTGCGCGCGCCGTTGTAACTGGGGATCAGCACGGGTGCGAAGTCGCCCGGCGGCGCGGGCAGCGGCGCGAACGAGCTTTCCGCCGCGTCCATGAAGCCGGCGATTTCTTCGACGGATTCGCCCTTGATGCGCATCGCGAGCAGGATGGCGCCCAGTTCCAGGTCGGACACCCGTCCGTCGAGCATGGCGCCGTAGAGCAGTTTCGCATCCTCGCGCGTCATGCTGCGCGCGCCTTTTGTGCCGCGGCCGATCTCCTTGATGAAGCGGGCGGCGGGGAAGGGTTCAAGAGTCGTCGTCGTGTCCATGACGAGAGGATACCATCGCCGCGCCGGCGCTCACAGATGCAACATTTTTGAGCAGAACGCTGCACGGTGTAAGATTTCGGGCTAGACTCAACGATCCCCTCTGGAATAAATACGACTTGCCATGCTGATCACGCCCGATATCGAAAACTCCAACGTCACCTCGTTCGCGACCATGCCGACGCCCAGCGCGCTGCATAAAAAGCTGCCGCTGACGGACAAGGCCTTCACCACCGTGATGAAGGGCCGCGAGACCCTGCGCAACATCCTCGACCGCAAGGACAAGCGCCTGTTCGTCGTCGTCGGTCCCTGCTCGATCCACGATCCGGTCGCGGGCCTCGACTATGCGCGCCGCCTGAAGGCACTGCAGGCCGAAGTGGAAGAGACGATGGTGCTCGTGATGCGCGTGTATTTCGAAAAGCCGCGCACGACGACCGGCTGGAAGGGTTATATCAACGATCCGTTCATGGACGACTCGTTCCGCGTCGACGTCGGCATGGAGCGCGCACGCCAGTTCCTGCTCGACGTGTGCGAACTGGGCCTGCCGACCGCCACCGAGGCGCTCGACCCGATCTCGCCGCAATACCTGGGCGACCTGATCGCCTGGACCGCGATCGGCGCGCGCACGACGGAATCGCAGACGCACCGCGAGATGTCGTCCGGCCTGTCGACCCCGGTCGGCTTCAAGAACGGCACCGACGGCGACGTCAGCATCGCCATCAACGCCGTGCTGTCCTCGTCGAATCCGCACTCCTTCCTGGGCATCAACGACCAGGGCACGGTCTCCATCGTGCGGACCCGCGGCAATGCGTACGGCCACGTCGTGCTGCGCGGCGGCGGCGGCCGTCCGAATTACGATTCCGTGTCGGTCGCGATCGCCGAACAGGCGCTCACGAAGGCCGGCCTGCCCGCGAACCTCGTCGTCGACTGCTCGCACGCCAACAGCTACAAGAAGCCGGAACTGCAGCCGCTCGTCATGTCGGACGTGATCCAGCAGATCAAGCACGGCAACCAGTCGCTCGTCGGCGTGATGATCGAGTCGAACATCGTCAGCGGCAGCCAGCCGATTCCGAGCGACCTGTCGCAGCTGAAGTACGGCTGCTCCGTCACCGACGGCTGCATCGCCTGGGACGACACCGAGGCCATGCTGCGCAGCGCGCACAAGGAATTGCTGCAGCGGGCTTGATGCCCTAGCGGGCCGCCAGCGCGGCGGCCACGTCGTTCATCACCTCATCCCACGCGCCGTCGCGGCGCTGGCGGAACAGGCGCATCACGTGCGGGTACCAGGGCGTATCCGCGCGGTCCGCGAGCCAGCGCCAGTCCGGCATCCACGCCGGCAGCAGCACCCAGCACGGTTTGCCGAGCGCCCCCGCCAGGTGGGCGCAGGCCGTATCGACCGTGATCACGAGATCCAGTCCCGCGACCAGCGCCGCCGTGTCGGCAAAGTCTTCGATGGCCGGCGCCAGGTCGGTGATGCCTTCCGTGTGCTCATCGTCACCTTTCTGCAGGCTGAACCAGCGCATGCCGGGCACCTGAAACAGCGGTACCAGCGTCGCGAGGCCCGGTAGCGAGCGAGCGGCATCGTTCTCGAAACGGGGATTGCCCTTCCACACGAGACCCACTTTCAATTCGCCCGGCGCGGCGGCCAGCAGCGGCGCGAAGCGCGCGATGCGGCCATGGTCCGCTGCGAGGTAAGGCAGCGCGGCCGGCACCGTGTCGACCGTCGTGCGGAAATGCAGCGGAAGACTCAGCGGCGCGACCCACACGTCCCAGTCGCCACGGTCGACATCCCGGTCCAGCGGGATGATCTCGTCCGCGCCGCGCAGGCTGCCGAACAGCGCGGCCAGTCCCGGCTGGCACAGCACGCCCACGCGCGCGGCCCCAAGGGCCTTCAACTGACTGCAATAACGGCAGAACTGGATCATGTCGCCATGGCCCGCTTCCACGCCGACAAGGATGCGCCGGCCGGCCAGCGGGCCGCCGTCCCAGCGCGGCAGGCGCAGGTGGTCCTGCAGCGCGGCGATCCAGTCGCGTGCCTCCAGGCGCAGCCAGCCCTCGTCCCAGCGGCCCTGGCGCAGCAGCACGTAGGCCAGGTTGAACGCGGCCTTGCGGTACGCCGGATCCAGCGCCAGCGCCTCGCGGTAGCACGCTTCCGCTTCCGCCTCGCGGCCCAGGCAGGCGAGCGCCAGGCCGCGGTTCGACAGGAGCGCGGGCGACGCCGGCGCTGCGTCGTAGACGGCCAGCGCGTCGCCGGCGCGGTGCAGCGACGTGAGCATGGCGCCCAGGTTCAGGTACGCCTGCGGCTCGTGCGGCGCGAGGGCGATGGCGCGGCGGTAGTGGGCCTCGGCGGCATCGGCATCGCCTGCGGCGGCCAGCGCGAAGGCGAGGTTGGCGTGGAGGGCGGCGGCATCCGGGTCGAGCGCCAGCGCGGCGCGCAGCAGCGTTGCGGCGACCGTGGGTTCGCCCGCGTCGAGGTGGGCGCGGGCGGCATGGAACAGGGATTCGGCTTGTGTCATGCGGAAAACGGGGGGCGATGTCCGATTCTAGCGGATACAGGTACAATGGCGGATTGCACGCCGCCCTGGCGCGGCCATCTTGTCTTCCTCACACTGTTCCTTGCTTGCCCATGATTGTCCTCGGCGTCGAATCCTCCTGCGATGAAACCGGCCTGGCTCTGTACGACACGGAGCGCGGCCTGCTGGCCCACGCACTGCACTCGCAGGTCGCGATGCACGAGGAATACGGCGGCGTGGTGCCGGAGCTGGCGTCGCGCGACCATATCCGCCGCGCGCTGCCGCTGCTGGAACAGGTGCTGGCGAAGGCCGACCTGCCGATGGAGCGCATCGACGCCATCGCCTACACGCAGGGTCCCGGCCTCGCGGGCGCGCTGCTGGTCGGATCGTCGGTCGCGTGCAGCCTCGCGCTGGCGCTCGACAAACCCGTGCTGGGCGTGCACCACCTGGAGGGTCATTTGCTGTCGCCGCTGCTCGCCACGGAGCGGCCGGAATTCCCGTTCGTCGCCCTGCTCGTCTCCGGCGGCCACACGCAGCTGATGCGCGTGGACGGCGTCGGCCGCTATACCATGCTGGGCGAGACGCTGGACGACGCGGCCGGCGAAGCGTTCGACAAGTCGGCCAAGCTGCTGGGTCTCGGCTATCCGGGCGGTCCGGCGATCTCGCGCCTGGCGGAATTCGGCGATCCGGAAGCGTATAAACTCCCGCGCCCGATGCTGCACTCGAAGGATTTCAACTTCAGCTTCTCGGGCCTCAAGACGGCCGTGCTGACGGTCGTGAAGAACAATGCAGCGGACATCGCCAACGTCTGCGAGCAGGACAAGGCCAACATCGCGCGCGGCTTCGTCGACGCCATCGTCGACGTGCTGACGGCGAAATGCGTGCTGGCGCTGAAGCACACCGGATTGAAACGCCTCGTGATCGCGGGCGGCGTGGGCGCGAACCGCCAGCTGCGCGCGTCGCTGAACGCGGCGGCCGCGAAGAAGCGCTTCAAGGTCTACTACCCCGAACTCGAATTCTGCACGGACAACGGCGCGATGATCGCGTTCGCAGGCGCGATGCGCCTGGAGCGCAATCCGGACGCGGCGCAGCGCGACTACGCATTCAACGTGCGCCCGCGCTGGCCGCTGGACGAAATCGAACCCGCCTGACCGTCAGGCTGCTTCCTTCGCCGGCCTCGCCTGCCGGTGATACAGGAACTCCAGCACCCGCGTCCGATACTCGTTGTACAGCGCATCGTGCGCCAGCGCGACACGTTCGCGCGGCCGCGGCAGGCGCACGTCCACGATCTCGCCGATGGTCGCGGCCGGACCGTTGGTCATCATCACGATGCGGTCCGACAGCAGCACCGCCTCGTCCACGTCGTGCGTGACCATCACGACCGTGGACTGCGTCTGGGCGACGATGCGCAGCAGCTCGTCCTGCAGGTGGGCGCGGGTCAGCGCGTCGAGGGCGCCGAAAGGCTCGTCCATCAACAACACCTTCGGCTCCATCGACAGCGCGCGGGCGATGCCGACCCGCTGCTTCATGCCGCCCGAGATCTCGCTGGGCCGCTTCTGCGCCGCATGCGTCAGGCCCACCAGCGCCAGCGCATCGGCCGTGCGTGCACGCAGCTTCTCCTTCGGTTCGCGCGCGCCGAACACGCGCTCGACGGCCAGGTAGACGTTCTCGAAGCAGGTCAGCCACGGCAGCAGCGAATGGTTCTGGAACACCACCGCACGCTCCGGCGCCGGCCCGGCGATCTCGCGGCCGGCGCAGATCAGCACACCCTCGGTGGCGCGCGTCAGGCCCGCCAGCAGGTTCAGCAAGGTCGACTTGCCGCAGCCCGAATGGCCGATCAGCGTGATGAACTCGCCGCGCGCCACCTTCAGGTTGACGTCCGTGAGCGCGTGGAAGCGGCCCTTGCGGGTGTCGAACAGCATCTCGACCTGCTGGACTTCGATGAATTTTTGTTCGCTCATGATCCACTCTCTTCGTAAGTGACGGCGCGGGCCAGGGCGACCAGCGCCTGTTCCAGCACCAGCCCGACCACGCCGATGACGACGATGGCGATGAGGATGTGCGGGACGTTCAGGTTGTTCCACTCGTCCCACACCCAGAAGCCGATGCCCACGCCACCGGTCAGCATCTCGGCCGCGACGATCACCAGCCACGCCGTGCCGATCGCCAGGCGCACGCCGGTCAGCATGTACGGCAGCACCGAGGGCAGCAGGATCTTCGTGAAGATCTTCCACTCCGACAGGTTGAGCACGCGCGCCACGTTCATGTAGTCCTGCGGCACGCGCTGCACGCCGACGGCCGTGTTGATGATCATCGGCCAGATCGAGCAGATGAAGATCGCCCAGATGGCGGCCGGATTCGCGGCCTTGAACACGAGCAGGCCGATGGGCAGCCAGGCCAGCGGCGACACGGGGCGCAGCAGGCTGACGATGGGATTGCACATCCCGGCCAGGAAGCGCGAGCGGCCGATCAGGAAACCGAGCGGGATGCCTACTGCCGCCGCGAGGCCGAAGCCCAGCGCCACGCGCTTGAGCGACGCGAGGATGTTCCAGCCGATGCCCTGGTCGTTCGGCCCGTTGCTGTAGAACGGGTCGGCGAACAGTTGCACGGCCGCGTCCCACGTGACCAGGGGCGATGGGAAGTTGCTGTTGCTGGCCGAGACGAGCTGCCACACCAGCACCAGCATGGCGAGACCCAGCAGCGGCGGCAGCATGGCCAGCAGCACGGCGCGGCCGTTCGGCACACGTAGCCGCACCGGTGCCGCCCTTGCAGGCGCGCTGGATGTGGAATTCACGATGGTATGCATGATGGCCTCCGATCAAACCTTGATCTTGAAAGCGGCGGCATACGCGGCCGGGTTCTTCCCGTCCCACACGACGCCGTCGATGAGCTTCGCGGACCGCATGGGCGACTTCGGCACGTCGGCCTTGGCCAGCGCGGCCGCCTCGCGGTACAGGCCCACCTGGTTGACGCTCGAGGCCACGGCGAGATAGTCCGGATCGGACTTGAGCAGGCCCCAGCGGCGGTGCTGGGTCATGAACCACATGCCGTCCGACAGGTACGGGAAGTTGACCGAACCATCGTTGTAGAACTTCATGTAGTTCGGATCGTCCCACGTCTTGCCCAGGCCGTTCTGGTAGCGGCCGAGGATGCGCTGGTTGATCACGTCCACCGACGTGTTCACGTACGATTTGTCGGCGATGGTCTCGGCCATCTTGACCTTGTTGGACAGGCTCGCGTCGATCCACCGGCCCGCGTCCAGCACGGCGGCCACGAGGGCCCGCGCCGTGTTCGGGTATTTTTTCACCCACTCGAGCGAGGTGCCGAGGGTCTTTTCCGGATGGTCTTTCCAGATGTCCTGCGTGGTCGCGGCGGTGATGCCGACGCCGTCGGCGATGGCGCGGTGGTTCCACGGTTCGCCCACGCAGAAGCCGTCCATGTTCCCGACCCGCATGTTCGCCACCATCTGCGGCGGCGGCACGGTGATCACCTTGGCATCCTTCATCGGGTTGATGCCGTAGCTGGCGAGCCAGTAGTACAGCCACATCGCGTGCGTACCGGTCGGGAAGGTCTGCGCGAAGCTGTACTCGCGCTTGTCCGTGCTCATCACCTTCGCCAGCGACGGGCCATCCACGGCCCGGGCGTCGGCCAGCTTCTTCGACAAGGTGATGGCCTGGCCGTTCTGGTTCAGGTTCATCAGCACCGCCATGTCCTTCTTCGGACCGCCGATGCCCATCTGCACGCCGTAGATCAGGCCATACAGCACGTGGGCGGCATCCAGTTCGCCGTTGACCAGCTTGTCGCGCACGCTGGCCCACGACGATTCCTTGCTGGGCACGATCTTGATGCCGTACTTCTTGTCGAAGCCCAGTACGGACGCCATCACCACGGAGGCGCAATCGGTCAGGGGAATGAAGCCGACCTTCACTTCGGTCTTTTCGGGCTTGTCGGAGCCGGCGGCGAAGACCCCGCCGGAGACGAGTCCGGTGAGCGAGGCCGTGGCACCGGCAGCCAGCAGACGGCGGCGGGTCAGGTTGGTTGTATCGGTCATGTTGGTCCTTGTAGAAGGCAATCGAAAGAAGAGACAACGCTGCGGCGGCGGAGTGGCCAGCTCCGGCGCCCTCATAGTCAATACAGCAATTGCCGTGCCAACACGCAAAATGGTGCGCCGGCACCGTCGTTGTGCCGACGCACCACGAAAAACGGGACCGCACACCGATTGCGTGCAACGGTCCGCATGGCTGCGGCGCATGCGCGTCCGGAACCGTGCGGCGTGCGCCGGCGTGGCGCATGGGCGCCTGTCACATCGTTGTCATCCCATCAAGATAGAGTTGCGCCCCGTTCCCACTACCACGGACCACGATCTTGAAACGCAACCACGCATTGCTTGCGGCCTTGGCCGCTGCCGGCCTCACGGGCTGCGGCGAACCGTCCACGCCCGCCAACGTCATCCCCGAAGGCACCACCGTGTCCCTCGCCCTGCTCGAGACCACCGACATCCACTCGAACGTCCTGGGCTATAACTATTACTCGCTGGCCGACGACGCGACGCTGGGTCTCGACCGCACGTCCACGCTGATCCAGCAGGCGCGTGCGGAGAATCCGAACAACCTGCTGTTCGACGACGGCGACGTCATCCAGGGCACGCTGCTCGCCGACCTGCAGGCCGTCACGGCGCCCGTGAAGTGCGGGGAGACGCTGGCCGTGCACAAGGCGATGAACGCGCTGAAGTACGACGCGGGCGGCCTGGGCAACCACGAATTCAACTACGGCCTGCCCTTCCTCAGCCAGGTCACGAACACGGACTTCGGCATCCCGGGCGTGAGCAAGCCGGCCGGCACGTGCGGCGGTCCGAACTTCCCACTCGTGCTGTCGAACGTGACGGCCGTCGCCACCAATAAAACGATCTACGATCCATACCGCATCCTCGCCCGCAACTTCACGGCGACGAAGCCGAACGGCGAAACGATGCCGGTCACCGTCAACGTGGGCGTGATGAGCTTCGTGCCGCCGCAGATCCTCGACTGGGACCAGAAGAACCTGGCCGGCAAGGTGGCCGTGGGCGGGTCCGTGGAAGCGGCCAGGCAGTACGTACCGGAGATGCGCGGCAAGGGCGCGGACCTCGTCGTCGCGCTGTCGCACGGCGGCCTCGATACGAGCGCGTACAGCCCGAAGATGGAAAACCAGAGCTACCACCTGAGCACGACCGGTATCGACGCCCTGCTGATCGGTCACTCGCACCTCATCTTCCCGAAGGGGAAAGAGACGGGTGCCGCCGCGCTGGATCCGTCGTTCGCGGCGATTCCCGCGTCGGCCAAGGTCGATGCCGTGAACGGCTTCGTCAACGGCGTGCCGACCGTGATGGCGCAGAGCTGGGGCCGGCGCCTGGGCATCGTCAGGCTGACGCTCGCGTACCAGGGCGGGAAGTGGGTCGTGCAACCGACTAAAACGGCGGTCGAATCGCGCGGCTACAAATACAAGGACGGGACGACCAGCGTGGCCGCCGATCCGGCCATCGCGGCTGCCGTACAGGCCGAGCACCAGGCCACCATCGCGTATGCGAAGCAGCCGCTGGGCGTGGCTACGGACTTCGAGATGTCCTCGTACTTCGCGCTCGTCGGCGACGTGTCCGCGATCCAGCTCGTGAACCAGGCGCAGATCGACTATGTGAAGAATGCCATCGCGACGAGCACC
Organism: Massilia kyonggiensis; assembly: GCF_024756235.1. Taxonomy (GTDB): domain Bacteria; phylum Pseudomonadota; class Gammaproteobacteria; order Burkholderiales; family Burkholderiaceae_D; genus Telluria; species Telluria kyonggiensis. The sequence goes on from NZ_JANUGY010000001.1 coordinate 717,018, forward strand.
GACGCCACGCTGGCGAGCTATAAAAACATCCCCGTGATCTCGTGCAGCGCGCCGTTCAAGGCGGGCCGCAACGGGCCGTCCGACTTCACGGACGTGGCGCCGGGCGCGACGCCGGCCGCGCCGGTCGGCCTGCAGGTCCGCAACCCGGGCGATCTTTACCTGTACAGCAACAACAACCTGCAGGCCGTGAAAATCAAGGGTGCGGACCTGAAGAACTGGCTGGAGACGGCCGCGAAGCAGTTCGCGCAGATTAGCCCGACGGCCACCGGCGAGCAGGATCTCGTCCCGTCGTACGGCACGATCTACAACTACGACGTGTTCTACGCCGAGAACAACGCGCTGCAGTACCAGATCGACGTGACGAAGCCGGCCGGCAGCCGCATCGTCAACCTCACGTACCTGGGCAAGCCGGTGGCGGACGCGGACGACTTCATCGTCGCCACCAACGACTACCGCGCGGGCGGCGGCGGCAACTTCCCCGGCATCGACGGCAGCAAGACGATCATCAAGTCGCCGGACGCGAACCAGTCCGTCGTCAGCAACTACCTGCAGAAGATCGGCGCGTCGACGGGCAAGGTCACGCTGGCCGCGAACGGCGGCGCGCGCAGCTGGAGCTTCGTCAAGACGGCGACCGCCGGTCCCGTGATCCTGCGCTCGGCACCGGGCCACCTGGCGCTGGCAAAGGCCGCGGGTCTCGCCACCGTCACGGCCGAGGGCGGGCTGGACGCGAGCGGTTTTGCCAAGTACGCGATCGACCTGTCGAAGTAAGCCGGCATGACGATCCGACTCGCATCCGCACTGCTGTTCATCCTCCTCGCCGGCTGCGGACGCACACCGCTGCCGGCCGAGATCGAGGCCGTGTCGATGGCCGCGTCCCAGCGCGGCGACGAAGCCGCCGAGCAGCGCCTGCAGGCCTGGGCCGCGGACGGCCTGCCGGTGGCCGAGCGCGAGCTCGCGCTGCTGTACCGGAAGCGCCATCGCGACGACCAGGCGCGCACGCTATTCCTGCGCGCCGCACGCCAGGGCGATGCGGAAGCGGCCCGTCAACTCGGTGAGCTGGAACGCGACCCCGGCAAGGCTGCACAGTGGTACCGCCAGGCCGCGCAGCAAGGGCACCCGAAGGCCGCGCTGCGGCTCGCGCTGCTGCTGAAGAACGGCGACGGCATCCCGACGGATAAAACGGCCGCCGCGCACTGGCTCGGCGTGGCCGCGCAGGCGGGCGATGCGCATGCGATGTTCCTGCTGTCGAACGCGTATGCGGACGGCGACGGCGTGCCGCCCGACCCGCGCCGCGCGCGCGACCTGCTGGAACGGGCCGCCGACCGCGAGTACCCGGCCGCGATCCAGGAGCTGGCGCTCGTCAAGCAGACGGGCGACGATCTCACGCCCAAGGATGCCGCGGAGGCCGACCAGCTGCTGAAAGAAGGCGCCGAACACCGGCGCAGCAACGCCCGCCGTTTCTGATTCAGGTGAACTTGTAACCTTGACATCGATCCTACCGTGTGACCGTCATTCTCCAAAGAATGGCAAACTCTGGCAGTTGAGTTTTACGGAGGTATCGAATGCGCGTGGTTAGCTGGAATATTCACTGGGGCTGTGGGAGGGACGGGCGCATCCGGATCCACGCAATCATCGATGTGCTGCGCAAGCTGAATCCCGACGTGATCTGTCTGCAGGAAGTGGCCGCCAACCATCCCGAACTGGAGGGCAGCGCCAGCGCGAGCCAGTTCAAGCAACTGGCCGGCGCGTTCGGCGGGTACCACATGATCGAGCAGGCGCCGAGCGAAATCTACCGGAACAACCTGCCCCGCCAGTTCGGCAACATCCTGCTGTCCAAATACCGCATCACCCAGGCGCAGCGCCACATGCTGCCCTGGCCCGTCGATCCGGAACACCCGGCCGGCATGCCGCGCGGGATGATCGAAACCGTGCTGGAAGCGCCCGGCGGCAAGCTGCGCCTCCTGACCACCCATCTCGAATATTTTTCGCCCGTGCAGCGCCGCGCGCAGGTCGCCCGCATCCGCGAACTGCACGAGGAAGCGTGCGCCCGCGCCGCCGTCTACCAGCCCGAGCCCGACCTCGAGCCGCCGTTCCAGCTCGGCTTCCGGCCCGGCACGGCGATCTACTGCGGCGATTTCAATTTTGGTCCGGATTCGGAAGACTATCGCGCCCTGCTCGCGCCCGCGTCGAGCGGCACGCCGGGCCTGGTCGACGCCTGGCGCGTGCGCCACGGCGACGCCCCGCGCGCCCCGACGGCCGGCCTGCACGGGTTCAAATGGCCGGAGAAGCCCGACTGCTACGATTATTTCTTCGTCACGGAAGACCTGGCGGGGCGCGTGTCCGACATCAGCGTGCAGTCCGAGACGTCGGCCTCGGACCACCAGCCCATCGTGCTCGATCTCACCTGATATCAGGCGGCCGGCTCCTCGTCCTGCTCGAGCTCCTCGTCCTGCTGCGCGATCTGGCGCAGCGCCTGCTCGAACACCTCGGGCGGCTGGCCGCCGGAGATCAGGTGGCGCTGGTTGATCACGATCGCCGGCACCGAACGGATGCCGGCGCGCTGCCAGTAGTACTCGAGCTGGCGCACCTCGTCGGCATACGCATTCGATGCCAGCACCTGGCGCGCGGCCTCCACGTCGAGGCCGACCTCGCCCGCCGCGCGCAGCAGCACGTCGTGCGCGCCCGGATTCTCGCCCTTGGTGAAATACGCCTCGAACAGCTTTTCCTTCAGCGCCTGCTGGCGGCCCTGGCCCTCCGCCCAGTGCAGCAGGCGGTGCGCGTCGAAGGTGTTGTAGATGCGGCCGCGCTTGCTCATGTCGAACGTGAAGCCGACGGCCTCGCCGCGCTGGCGGATCATCTCGCGCGACTGTTCCTGCTGGGCGGGCGTGGAGCCGTATTTCTCGGTGATGTGTTCAAAGATGTCCTGGCCTTCCGGACCCATCCCCGGGTTCAGCTCGAACGGCTGGAAGTGCATGTCGACCGTAATGTCACCGCCCACCCGCTCCAGTGCCTGCTCGAGCGATTTCAGGCCGATCACGCACCAGGGGCACGACACATCCGACACGAAGTCGATTCTCATTTGCTTGCTCACTTTTTCACCGCCTTCCAATTGGTTTCATTAACGCTGATGGCATATGGTGACACATCGAACGAAAGGGAGCAGCGCGCCAAACAAATTCGGCAAATCAAAAAACAAACGGGGCCATGACGGCCCCGATCTTACTTCTTTTTGACCGCCGGCCTGGCGGCCGCGGCACCCTTCGATTTGCTGCCGATCTTCGACTCCTTGCCGGCCATGAGGTTGCTGATGTTGCCGCCGTGGCGGTACAGGAGCAGCAGACTCATCACGACGACGGCAAACAGTTTTTCGTCCGCGCCGAACAGCAGGCCGTAGTAGAACGGTGCGAAGATCGCGGCCACCAGCGCGGCCAGCGACGAGTAGCGGAACGCGTACGCGACGACGAGCCACGTGACGAGGGTCGCCAGGCCGAGCCAGACGTTCAGGCCCAGCAGCACGCCCAGCGCCGTCGCCACCCCCTTGCCGCCGACGAAGCGGAAGAACACGGGCCACAGGTGCCCCAGGAAGACCGCGATGGCGACCAGCGCCACGCCGCCATCCTCCACGCCGAAGCGCTCGCCGAACTGGACCGCCAGCCACACGGCCAGCCAGCCCTTGGCGCAGTCGCCGACGAGGGTCGCGATGGCGGCCTTCTTGCTGCCCGAGCGCAGGACGTTGGTGGCGCCCGGGTTCTTCGAGCCATAGGTACGCGGATCGGCCAGGCCGAACAGGCGGCTCGCGACGACGGCGAAGGAAATCGAGCCGATCAGGTAGGCTGCGATGGTGAACAGAATTGTGTACATGAGTCTCTTTTCTTAATCCCTGGCCAGGAATCCGGCGCGCGTGAAATATACACCATCGGCCGAGCCGGGCGATAGTCAGTCGGCCAGCGCGCAGTTCACCGGCCGGGCTTTCAGCACGTCCACCAGCACGGCCGGCGCGATGCCGACCAGGAAGCCGCGCCGTCCGCCATTGATATAGATCTTGTCCAGCTGCAGGATGCTTTCCTCGACATAGACCGGCATCGCCTTGCGCACGCCGAACGGCGACGTGCCGCCGACCAGGTAGCCGGAATGGCGCTGGGCGACGTCCGGCTTGCAGGGTTCGACGGATTTGCAGGGGATGGCGCGGGCCAGGTTCTTCGTCGAGACCTTGCAGTCGCCATGCATCAGCACGATCAGCGGCTTGGCCGCCTCGTCCTGCATCACGAGCGTCTTGACGACGGCGTGTTCTTCCACGCCGAGCTCGCGCGACGACACGGCCGTACCGCCGTGTTCCTCGTATTCGTAGGGGTGCTCCGTGAAAGCGACCCTATGCTTGCGCAGGAACTGTGTCGCCGGGGTTTCGGAGATATGCTCTTTCTTGGCCATGCGTGTTACGCTAAATGCAAACGGAGGAGTTGCTTATTATGCAGCAAGAGATTCGCTTTGCCACCTTCAACGTGTGTAACCTCGCCCCGCCGGGCGCCAGGCTGTACGACAACCTGGAACCGAGCACCCCCGAGGAATACGAAGCGAAGATCGCCTGGACCGCGCACCAGATCGACATGCTCGGCGCCGACGTGATCGGCTTCCAGGAAGTGTTCTCCCAGGCCGCGCTGGCCGAAGCGCTGTCGCGCACGCGGCGTTTCCGCGACGCCGTCCACGTCGGCTTCGATCCCGATCCGGACGCCGAGAAGCTCACACCCAGCGTCGCCCTCGCCTCCCGCCTGCCTCTTGCAGATGCACCGCAGCAGCTGCCCTATTTCCCGCCCGGGATCGCAATGCCGCCCGGCAACCGCGATCCCGAACGCTTCACGCGCGCCCCGCTGCATGCGGCGATCCAGCTGACGCCCGATCTCGTCGCGGACGTGGTGGTCGTGCATTTGAAATCGCGCCGCCCCGACTACCGCGCGGGCGACACGGGCGACGACCCGCAACTGTACGCGCTGGCGTCGCTGCGCTCGCTGATCCGGCGCGGCACGGAAGCGGCCGCGCTGCGCGTGCTGCTGACCGACATCGGCCGCACGCACCACCGCCCGCGCGTCGTGCTGGGCGACTTCAACGACGTGGCCGACGCGGTCACGACCGGCATCGTGCTGGGCCTCGGCGCGCCCAGCGGCGACCGTTTATATGATGCCTGCCAGCTGCAAGGCCGCCAGGACCATCTGCGGCACGTGGGTTTTTCCAACGTGCATGATGGGTACCATTCCACGATCGACCACATCCTCGTGTCGGCGGAATTCAATGCGGCGCTGCCGGGGGCGCTGGGCCAGGTCATCGACGTCGTGTACCTGAACGACCACCTCGATCTCGGGCTGCCGGAGGCGTCCGACCACGGGCAGGTACTGGCGCGGGTGCGCCTGTTCGAGCGGCCCGGGACGCCGGACGGGGACGGCTGATCCATCCGGCGGGCCCGCGTCCGCCCCGGATTTTTCGCAGTTCAGCGTCCCTTTTGCACCGCTCGTCGCATTCCGATAGCGGTTCGTCATGGACAAACCTACCATGCCGTCATGCGCTGGGAGCTCCATCCTGCCTGGCAGGACGGAGCACGTGCGCTCTCCCTTCCGCTCGCGCTGACCACCACATAAAGAATAACCATGAAGATCGAGTCCCTGCCTCTGTCCGCCGAACAGCCCACTAGGAAAACAGCGCCGCGCCGCCGCGCCAGGGTCATTGCGCTGTCGCTGCTCGCCGTCGCACTGGCCGGTGCCGGCGCCTATGCGCTGACCCACCGCGCCGCGGCGCCCGCGCAAGCCGCCGCGCCGGCACCGGCGGCGGCCCCCGTGCACGAGCTGTCGGTACGCGACATCGCCCGCATCGAGGCGCGTCCGCTGGCCGTCACCCTGCCCGTCACGGGTTCCCTGACGCCGCTGTCGCAGGCCACCGTCAAGTCGAAGGTGTCGGGCATCGTGCTGTCGACCGCCGTGCAGGAAGGCATGGACGTCAAGGCCGGCCAGGTGATCGCGCAGCTCGATCCCGCCGAGGCCCGCGCCCGCGTCGCGCAGCAGCAGGCAATGCTGGCCGACGCGCAGGCGCGCCTCGCGCTGGCGAAGAAAAACATGAGCAACAGCGCGTCGCTGCTGAAGCAGAATTTCATCGCGCAGAACGCGTACGACACGTCCGCGAATGCCGTCGACCTGGCGCAGGCCGCCGTCGATTCCGCGCGCGCCCAGCTGGACCTCGCGCGCATCGCGCTGGCCGACACGACGATCCATGCGCCTCTCTCCGGCGTCGTCAGCAGGCGCCACGCGCAGGCGGGCGAAAAGCTGTCGCCGGACAGCCCCGTGTTCTCGATCGTCGACCTGAAGCACCTGACGCTCGACGCCCAGGTGCCGGCCTCCGACATCCCCCGCGTCCAGGTGGGCCAGGAGGTGCAGTTCAAGGTCGACGGCTTCGACGGCCGTACGTTCACCGGCAAGGTCGCGCGCATCAACCCGGCGACCGAGATGGGCTCGCGCGCCATGATCGTGTACGTGGACGTGGCGAATGCCGACGGCGTGCTGCGCGCCGGCATGTTCGCCAAGGGCACCGTCGTCACCGAGAAATCGGCCGCGCATCCGCTGCTGCCGATCGGCGCCGTCCGCCAGGACAATGGCCGCGACGTCGTCTACCGCATCGATAACGGCAAGGTCGTCGCGCAGCCCGTGAAGCTGGGCCTGCGCAACCAGGACGAGGGCCTCGTCGAGGCGCTCGAGGGCGTCGACGCCGGCATGACGGTGCTGGCCGTGCCGCTGGACGGCATCAAGCCGGGCAGCAAGGTCAAACTGCCGGGCGCGAAAGGCTGAGCCATGTGGATCACCCGTACCAGTATCAAATACCCCGTCTTCGCCACGATGGTGATGGTGGGCCTGATGGTGCTCGGCCTGTTCGCGTACCGCGGCCTGGGCGTCGAGAGCATGCCGAACGTCGAGATCCCGGCCGTGTTCATCGAGACCGCGTATCCCGGCGCGTCGCCTGAACAGGTCGAGAACGACGTCACCCGCCCGCTCGAGGAAGCGGCGAACACCGTCGGCGGCATCAAGACGATCCGCAGCACGTCGTGGGAAGGCCGCTCGGGCGTCGGCATCGAATTCCAGCTGACGGTCGACATGGACCGCGCCGTGCAGGACCTGCGCGACCGCATCAGCACCGTCCGCGGCGGCTTCCCGCGCGAGGTGAAGGAACCGATCGTGTTCCGCGAGGAAGGCGAGAACACGCAGCCCGTGGTCCTGCTGGCGCTGACGTCGAAGGAGCGCAGCCTGCGCGACCTGACGATGCTGACCGACCAGGTGATCGTCAAGCGCCTGCAGGCCGTGGCCGGCGTGGGCCAGATCCGCGTCAACGGCAAGCAGGACCGCCAGGTGCTGATCGACATCCGCCCCGACCAGCTGAAGAGCCTGAACGTCGGCATCGACGAGGTGATGAACGCGATCACCGCCACCAACGCCAACCTGCCGGCCGGCCGCATCAGCCGCGGCGCGCGCGAAAACCTCGTGCGCATCGAAGGCAAGATGAAGGAAGCGGCCGACTTCATGCACATCGTCGTCGCCAACCGCACGGGCGGCCCGGTCTACCTGAGCCAGGTGGCGGACATCTCCGACGGCGCCGCCGAGGAACAGTCGATCTCGCGTGTCAACGGCGAGCGTTCCATCACGCTGGAGATCGCGAAGATCCAGGACGCCAACACGGTCCAGGTGGGCACCGGCGTCAAGGCCGCCATCGAGGCGATGAAGACGACGCTGCCGAAGGACGTCCAGTTCCGGATCCTGGACGACAAGGCGAAGAACGTGCAGGGCCAGCTCGACAACGTGAAGCATACGATCCTCGAAGGCGCGATGCTGACCATGGTGATCGTGTTCTTCTTCCTGCACTCGTGGCGCAGCACCATCATCACGGGCCTGACCCTGCCGATCTCCGTGCTGGCCAGCTTCATCGCCATGAAGTACTTCGGCTTCACGCTGAACTTCCTCACGCTGATGGCGCTGTCGCTGTGCATCGGCCTGCTGATCGACGACGCCATCGTCGTGCGCGAAAACATCGTGCGCCACCTCGGCATGGGCAAGAACCACGTGCGCGCCGCGGAAGACGGCACCAACGAGATCGGCGTCGCCGTGATGGCGACGACGTTCGCCATCGTCGCCGTGTTCGTGCCGATCGCGTTCATGAAGGGCATCATCGGCCGCTTCTTCCTGCAGTTCGGGATCACCGTCGCCGTGGCCGTGCTGGTGTCGCTGTTCGTCAGCTTCACGCTCGACCCGATGCTGTCGTCCGTGTGGCCCGATCCCGTGAAGGACCGCTTCAAGTACGTGCCGTGGCTGGGCCGCCTGATGGCGCGCATCGAGCACGGCATCGAATGGCTGCACGACGTGTACGCGAAGGTGCTGGCGCTGGCGCTGGACTGGCGCAAATCCACGCTGCTGCTCGCGGTCGTCCTGTTCGCGGCCAGCCTGATGCTGGTGCCGAAGATCGGCGGCGAATTCGTGCCGCAGGTCGACGACGGCTACATCCACCTGCGCCTGAAGACGCCGATCGGCTCCAGCCTCGAATACTCGGACGCGAAACTGCGCCAGGCCGAGGCGGCGCTGGCCGAGTTCAAGGAAATCGAGAGCGTCTCGACCATCGTCGGTTCGTGGGAAGGCCGCAACTACTCGGAGGTGCACCTGAAGCTGACGAACGTGCACGAGACGCACCGCCGCTCGCAGCAGGAAATGGAAAAGGTCATCCGCGACCGCCTGGAAAAAATCGCCGGCATCTCGATGACGGTGGGCCAGCGCCCGATCTACATCGCGATCCTGGGCAATGACGAAGCGAAGCTGGACGCCGTGGCCCACACCCTGATGGACAAGATGCGCAAGATCCGCGGCATCGCCGACATCGAGTACAGCCAGGAAGGCGCGAACCCGGCCACCATCGTCAAGATCAACCACGAGCTGGCGTCCGACCTGGGCCTGACCGTGCAGCAGATCGGCACGGCGCTGCGGCCGTTCGTCGCCGGCGACCAGACCAACCGCTGGCTCGCGCCGGACGGCCAGAACTACGAAGTCAACGTGCAGCTGCCGAAGTCGGGCCGCGAGAAGGTGGCCGACCTGGCCGACCTGTCGGTGGCGTCGGGCAAGCGGGATGCGATGGGCAACCCGGTCATGGTCCCGCTGCGCCAGGTCGTGCAATTCATCCCGTCCACGAGCCCGCAGATGCTCAAGCGCCAGGCCCTGCAGCGCCGCGTGGCGGTGTTCGCCGGCCTCGAAGGCCGTCCGCTGGGCGACGTGATGGGCGACGTGAACAAGGAAATGAAAGCCATGCAGCTGCCGGACGGCGTGCGCTTCGACGTCGGCGGCGACGCCCAGCAGATGGACGAGACGATGGCCGGCTTCGGCGTCGCCCTGGGCATCGCCGTGATCTTCATCTACCTCGTGCTGGCGTCGCAGTTCGGCAGCTTCCTGCAGCCGATCGCGATCATGGTGTCGCTGCCGCTGTCGCTGATCGGCGTGCTGATCGCCCTGCTCATCACGAAGACGACGCTGAACATCTTTTCCATCATCGGCGTCGTGATGCTGATGGGTCTGGTGACGAAGAACGCGATCCTGCTGGTGGACTTCGCCAACCACGGCCAGCGCGAAGGCCGGTCACAGTTCGACGCGCTGATGGAAGCGGGCCAGGTGCGCCTGCGTCCGATCCTGATGACGACGCTCGCGATGATCTTCGGCATGCTGCCGATGGCGATCGGCATGGGCGAAGGCGGAGAAACACAGGCGCCGATGGGACGTGCCGTGATCGGCGGCGTGATCACGTCGACGTTGCTGACGCTGGTGGTCGTGCCCGTGGCGTACACCTATCTCGACAGCCTCGGCAAGCGGGTGGCGGCGTGGTTCAGGAAGGGGCACGACGAAGATACGGCCGCGGAACAAACCGCATGACGTGTTACCCCGTCGGTCCCGGCATTGCCGGGGCCGACGTTTCGGGGTCAAGCCGGATCATGCTCCTGCTGCGCCTCTTCCCCGGAATCCTCATCCAGCACCGGCGCATCTTCCCCCTTGTGCTGTTTGGCTTCCTGCTTCTTGCGCGCCTTTTCGTCCGCCTTGCGCTTCTTCTCCAACTCCCGCTGGCGTTTTTCGTACTGGAAATTCGTCTTGGCCATGCTCACCTCGTGCTATCGTTGGAAAGGTCGTACCGGTCCATTATGGACCAGTCATCCCACCCCGTCTTGAGAATTAACCACGCGGGTGGTGCCGGGCGTGGAGGTGCTTCAGGCGCTCGCGCGCGACGTGGGTGTAGATCTGGGTCGTGGAAATGTCGGAATGGCCCAACAGTAATTGCACCACGCGAAGGTCGGCGCCGTGATTCAGCAGATGCGTGGCGAACGCGTGGCGCAGGGTATGGGGCGACAGCGGCGCCGTGATGCCGGCCTTCGCCGCATGCTTCTTGATGACGACCCAGAACATCTGGCGCGTCATCGGACCGCCGCGGCCCGTCACGAACAGCGCGTCGTCGACCTGGCCGTCGAGGATGATGCCGCGCGCCTCTTTCATATACCGCTCCAGCCAGTGTCGCGCCTGCTCGCCGAACGGCACGAGACGCGTCTTGCTGCCTTTGCCGGTAATCCTCAGGACGCCATCGTTCAGGCTCAGCTCGACCATCTTCAGCGCGACGAGTTCCGACACGCGCAGGCCGCTCGCATACATCAGTTCCAGCATCGTGCGCTCGCGCAGGCCGAGCGGTGTGGACACATCCGGCGCGGCCAGCAGCGCGTCGACCTGCGCCTCGGTGAGCGTATGGACGAAGCGCTGCGGCTGCTTCGCGGACGCCATTTTCAAACACGGGTCGGCATCGATGCGGCGGTCGCGCAGCGCCAGCTGATAAAAGCGCTTCAGCACGGACAGCCGGCGGTTGGCCGAGCTGGGCTTCGTGTCTTCGTGGCGTTCGGCGAAATAGGCGGCGATGTCCTGCGGTTCGACGGCGTACAGGTCGCGCCGCTCCGGCCGCTTGACGTCGAGCCAGCGCGCGAACAGGCGCAGGTCGCGCCGGTAGGCGTCGAGGGAATTCTTCGCCAGGCCGTGCTCGAGCCAGAGCGTGTCGCAGAACGCGTCGATCAGGGAAAGATTGACTGCTGCTGCCATGGCATCTCGAGCGCCAGCGCGCCTTCGTGGCGCAGCAGCCAGCGCTTGATCCCGAGCTGGAATCCGTGTTCATCGTCGCTGCTGGAAAAGCCGCCCAGGCCGCCCGACGCCGTCACGCGGTGGCACGGGATCACGAGCGGGAACCAGTTGGCGCCGCACGCCTGGCCGACGGCGCGCGGGGCCGATTCCAGCTGCTTGGCGATCTGGCCGTACGTACGGACGCTGCCGCGCGGGATCGCGCAGATGGTATCCCACACGCGCCGCTGGAATTCGCTGCCGGCTTCCTTCAGCGGCAGGTCGAAGCGGAAATCGGGATCCTCGAAGTAGCGCGCCACCTGGACGGCGGCCTGTTCGGCGACGGCATCCTGCGCCGATTTCTCGTGAAAATGCGACGGCAGGTAGACCAGTTCGCGCAACCGCCCGTCTTCGGTACGGATGCCCATCGCTCCAAACGGCGCCGCGATGATGGCGCTGAAAATCTCGCTGCCTTGTTGTGTGCTCATCGATGCAGTGTAAGACCCGGCCGGCCCGTTCGCAAGACCCGCCCGCCGCGGGCAAAAAAAAACGCACCCGTAGGTGCGTTTCTAATATGGTCACGTTTTCGGCTGCCTGGTCATTGCCGGCTGCATCATGTAAAACGTGTGTCTCCTCCTAACTGTTTTACGGTAAAGTTTGTGTTTACCGCTTTCTTTTCCCTCTCCCAAATCGTATTCGGTCGCTTTATCGCACCAGGTTGGTGCCAAAAGGTGCCCCATCATAACGCAATCGCATAAGAAAAGCGTAGTTTTTTATATACATTCACGAAATATATTTCGGTCATAAGCCCCCATGACATGTCATAAAAATGCTAGTGCCAGTGTTTCATTGATTACAGGCAACTAACGCTTTTTTACCCGCACCGAATGAGGGAGATTCTCACCGGGCCTGCGCCGTGGTGACGGGCGCCGTGGCGCGCGACGTCGTGCGGTTGATCGCGTCGATGAGATCCTTGCCGATCCGCCCCTCCACCTGTTTCTGCACAGGCAACATGGCGCGGCGCCAGTCAGCCTGCTCCTGCGGGGTCAAGGTATAGATCTTCGTCTTGCCGGTCTTGCGGATCGCTTCCAGCGCGGCGTCGTTGTCGCGCTGGGCGATGGTCTTCTCGAACGCGGTGGCTTCCCGCATCGCCTGCTCCAGTTCCGCCCGGATGTCGCGCGGCAGGCCGTCCCAGAACTTCTTGTTGACGATGACGGCATAGCCCAGGTAGCCGTGGTTCGACACCGTCACATACTTCTGCACCTCGTGCATCTTCTGCGTGTACATGTTCGACGGCGGGTTCTCGGTGCCGTCCACGATATGGGCCTGCAGCGCGGTATAGACTTCGGAAAACGCCAGCACCTGCGGGATCGCGCCGAGCGCGCGCATCTGCACGTCCAGCACCTTGGACCCCTGGATGCGCATCCGCAGGCCGCGGAAATCCGCCGGGCTGTGCAGCGGGCGGTTGGCCGACATCACTTTAAAACCGTTGTCCCAGTAGGCCAGTCCCGTGATGCCCTTGGCTTCCAGCTTTTCCAGCAGGCTCTTGCCGATCGGTCCTTCCGTCACGGCATACAGCGCCGCCTTGGTCGGGAAGATGTACGGCAGGTCGAACGCTTCGAATTCCTTCACGCCGAGCGGTGCGAACTTCGCGAGCGACGGCGCCAGCATCTGCACGGCGCCCAGTTGCAGGGCTTCCAGCTCTTCCTTGTCCTTGTAGAGCTGGCTGTTGGGATAGACTTCGACCTTCACCCGGCCGCGCGTCCGCTGTTCCGCCAGCACGCGGAACCGCTCGGCCGCCAGGCCCTTGGGCGCGTCCGGAGACACGACGTGGCTGAACTTGATGATGATCGGCGCCTGGGCGTGGGCGCCGGCGCCGGTCAGGACAGCAAGCGCGGCCAGCAAGGCTTTGATGCGCATAAATTTCATGTTCCCGCGGTGTATATTCGGATACCGACCGCCAGTGTGCCGGTTCCGTCCCGCGTCCGCTATCGTGGAAAACCACGACAGACAGTCGCTGGAAAAAGATGAAACGTTATCACATGAAAACTCCGTTCACCCTGCCCCGCCCCGTCAAGCAAGGTCCGTGGCGCTGGCTCGTGCCCGTGTTGCTGGTGCTGCTGTTCCTGCTCGTCCTGCTGTGGCTGCCCTGGCAGGCGCGCCAGATGGAAAGCAACGAACGTCAGGAACAATTGATCGCCGATACGCTTTGGGTCGAGCAGACCTTGCGCTTCGAGCTCGCGCGCAGCGAGGAAGCGCTGGCGGCGCTGGGCAACGACCTTGCCATCGAGACGCCGGCACCGGCCGCCCTGCAGGCCCGCCTTGCACAGATGTTCAAGAACGGTCATGAAATCCAGCGCATCATCTGGTACGACGCGCAGGGCCAGGTCAAGGCGAGCCGGGGGATGGAACTGCCGCCCGAAGGCATCACGCAATCATCGCGCGATGCCGCCGCCATGTCGCGCAGCACGCGCCTGGGACGCTACAGCGAACCGTACGGCGCCACCGGCCTCGTGCATGGCCTGATCGATTTCCACTTGCCGCTGTACCACGCGGGCAAATACATGGGCAGCCTCGTCGCCACGTACAACCTGCAGACCTTGCTGGACGAGAACGTGCCGTGGTGGTTCGCCCAGGATAACGCGCTGTCGCTGCTCGACCGCGACGACCACGTCGTGGCGCAGCGCGCGGCGGGCGGACCGGGCCGCGGCGTCTACACGCACAAGCGCGCGCTCGACCTGCCCGGCTCGCAGATCGTGCTCGCCACCGACAGCGTCAAGGCGGCGCCGAAGCTGTTGCCGAACCTGCTGGTCGGCTCCGTGATCGTGCTGGCGCTGGGCCTCGTGATCTCGCTCGTCGCGCTGTGGCGCCACATCGCGCGCACGATCGCGGCGGAGAACGCGCTGCGCCAGCAGATGGCCTTCCGCACCGCGATGGAGGATTCGCTGCTCACGGGCCTGCGTGCGCGCGACCTGGAGGGCCGCGTCACGTACGTCAATCCGGCGTTCTGCCGCATGGTCGGTTATCCGGCGGAAGACCTGCTGGGCAAAAAACCGCCGATGCCCTACTGGGCGCCGGAAGCCATGGCGGAGTATGAAGGCCGCTTCCGCATGGTGCTGTCGGGCCAGGCCACGCCGCAGTTCGAGACCGTGTTCCAGCGCTCGGACGGCGTGCGCGTACCCGTGCTCGTGTTCGAGGCGCCGCTCGTCGACGCCCACGGCCGCCACACGGGCTGGATGAGTTCCATCCTCGACATCACCGACCGCAAGCGCGCGGAAGAACTCAATCGCCAGCAGCAGGAAAAGCTGGAGACGAGCGCGCGCCTGGCGACGATGGGAGAAATCTCGTCGATGCTGGCGCACGAGCTGAACCAGCCGCTGGCCGCCATCTCCAGCTACACGGCGGGCGCGCTGAACGTGCTCGCGCGCGAGACCCATGCGGCCCCGCTCGACACCGGCATGCTGAAGCGCGCGCTGGAACAGGCGAACACGCAGGCGCGCCGGGCCGGCCAGATCATCCGCAGCGTGCACGAATTCGTGAAGAAGCGCGAACCGCGCCGCGAGACGGTGGCCATTCCCAACGTCGTCGACGGCATCCGCGCCCTCGTCGAACTGCAGGCGCGCCAGAGCTACGTCGCGCTGCAGGTGGACGTCCCGCCCGACCTGCCGCCCGTGCTCGCGGACCGCGTGCTGATCGAGCAGGTGCTTCTCAATCTCACGCGCAACGCGATCGAGGCGATGCAGGCCATCGACCCGGAGCGGCGTGTGTTGAGGATCACCGCCCACACGGGCGGCCAGGGCCAGGTGGCCGTGTCCGTGATCGACAACGGCCACGGCATCCCGCCGGAAGTGGCCGAGCGCCTGTTCTCGCCGTTCTTTTCGACGAAGGCCGAGGGCATGGGCATGGGGCTGTCGATCTGCCGCACGGCGATCGAATTCCACGGCGGCACCCTCACCCACGCGGACAATCCGGGCGGCGGCACCATCTTTACGTTCACGTTGCAGCAGGCGCAGGAAGCGCCGGTGACCTGACTCGTGCTTTACATCTACAATAAGCCGAAAAAAGGAGACCCCATGCTGCATATCGTCGACGACGAAGACGTCATCCGCGACGCCCTCGAATGGCTGGCGCAATCACGTGGGCTGCCGGCGCGCGGCTATGCGGGCGGCCAGGCCTTCCTCGACGCCATCGGCGACCGGTTCGCGGCGGACGCTGCGCACGGCGACTGCGTCCTGCTGGACGTGCGCATGCCGGGCATGAACGGCATCGCCGTATTCGACCAGCTCGTGGCGCGCGGCCTGCTGGCGCGCCTGCCCGTGATCTTCCTGACCGGCCACGGCGACGTGCCGATGGCCGTCGATTCCCTCAAGCGCGGCGCCTTCGACTTCTTCGAAAAACCGTTCAACGACAACCAGTTGATGGACCGCGTCGAGGAAGCCCTCGCCGCCTCGCGCAAGGCCGCCTCGCGCGACGCCATCCATGCCCGCCTGGCCACCCTGTCGGCACGCGAGCGCGAAGTCCTCGACCTGATCCTGGCCGGCAACATGAACAAGGTCGTGGCCGACAAGCTCGGCATCAGCATGCGCACGGTCGAGGTGCACCGCGCGCATATCTTCGACAAGATGCAGGTCAAGACGGCCGTCGAGCTGGCCGGCTTGTTAAAGTAACACGCGCGCACGACTGCCCGTGCGTCCTGTGCCGCGCGGGGTTCGCTTGTAAAATCAGCCTGAACATGGAGTGGTCGAACTCACGGGCACGTCGATAAACCTGCTGCGAGCTCGCGACGGTTTTTCAAGGTGCCCTCACCACGTCGAAACATTCTTTAGGGAACGCAGATGAGCGAGAAGACGATAGCCGACAAAATGTTCTTGAGGACCGCGAAATCGATGCTGATCCTGAACGGGAACGTCCACCCCGGCATGGTGTCGCAGATGCCGCCCACTCTGGCCAAGCCTGATCAGGAGAAGGTGGACGTCGTGCTCCTGTTCGCGATGAACCGCAAGGAACTCGAACAGTATTTCCCGGTCGCCAAGGAACGCCTGGGCGACAAGGGCTCGCTGTGGGTCGCCTATCTGAAACAGACCGCCTCCAAGGCCACCGACATCAACCGCGATTCGATCAATGCCTATGCCAAGGAAAACGGCATCACGGGGGTCGCCATGATTTCCATCGACGGCGACTGGTCCGCGCTGCGCATGAAGCGGATCGAGCTCTAGACCGTCTGGCCGTGGCGCGCGAGCGCCCACGCGACGTGTTCGCGCACGAGCGCCGACGGGTGGTCCGCGCGGGCACGCAGCGCGGCGACGATCTCGTCCGACGTTGCCGCATTGCCGAGTCCGACCGCCAGGTTGCGCAGCCAGCGCTCGTGCCCGATGCGGCGGATCGGGCTGCCTTCGAGGCGGCGGTTGAAGTCGATCTCGCTCCAACCGAACAGTTCGATGAGCCCCGCCGTGCCCAGACCATTTCTCTCGTCGAAATCCGGCACGGTCGCCCGCTGTGCGAACTTGTTCCACGGACAAGCCAGCTGGCAATCGTCGCAGCCGTAGATGCGGTTGCCGATCAGCGGACGGAATTCTTCCGGAATCGCACCCTTCAGTTCGATGGTCAGATAGGAAATGCAGCGGCGCGCATCCAGCCGGCCCGGGCCGAGGATCGCGCCCGTCGGGCACACGTCGATGCAGGCGCTGCACTGGCCGCAGTGGGCGCCGGTCGGTTCGTCGACGGGCAGCGGCAGGTCGACGAGGATCTCGCCGATGAAGAACGTGGAGCCCGCTTCGCGGCTCAGCAGGAGCGTGTGCTTGCCGCGCCAGCCAAGCCCGGCCTTCTGCGCCAGCGGCAGTTCCATCACGGGTGCGGAATCCGTGAACACGCGGTAGCCGTATTCGCCGACGGCCGCCCTGACCTTCTCGGCCAACGCCTGCAGCCGGTTGCGCAACACCTTGTGATAATCGCGGCCGCGCGCATAGATCGAGACGACGGCCGCCTGCGGGTCGTCCTGGCGCAGGCGTTCGCGCGCACGCCAGTCGGGCGGCGTTGCCATCGGCAGGTAATCCATGCGCGCGCTGATCACGCGCACCGTGCCCGGCACCAGCTCGGCCGGCCGGGCGCGCTTCATGCCGTGGCTTGCCATATAATCCATCTCGCCGTGGTGGCCGGCGTCCAGCCAGGCCTGCAGGCCCGCTTCGTGGCCGGCCAGGTCGATGTCGGCGATGCGCACGTCGGCAAAGCCAAGTTCCGCGCCCCATGCCTTGATGGCCTGGGCGAGTGCGGGAAGATCGGGCTGGACGGGAGGCTGGGCGGACATTGGCGGACCTACACAAACCTCATATTTTATTCGATGCAGCAGCAACTGAATGCTTATCTTCCCGACGAATCGGCCACGCAAGCCCTGGGCGCCGCCCTCGCACGCGCGCTGAGCCCGGGCCTCGTGATCTATCTGCACGGCGACCTGGGCGCCGGCAAGACGGCGCTCACGCGCGCGCTGCTGCACGCGGCCGGCCACAAGGGCGCCGTCAAGAGCCCGACCTATACGCTGTCGGAGCCGTACCGCATCATGCTGGATGGTCAACAGGTCAACCTGATCCACTACGACCTGTACCGCATGTCCAGCCCCGAGGAATTCCTCGACGCGGGCTTCCGGGAAGATTTCGACGGCAACAACATCTGCATCGTCGAATGGCCGGAAAAGGGAGAACCAGTGTTGCCGCCGCCCGACGTTAAAGTGTTGCTTAAGGTCAGCGGTCTCGGGCGTGAGGTAGAATTGCAGGCGTTGTCCGACTTGGGCCTGCTATGCCTCGAACGCCTGCACTACCCCCCGACTCCCTGATTCCCGGTTCCACGAAGCGACGCACGATCCTCAAGGCCGGCGGTACGCTGCTGCTGTCCGTCGTTGCGCCGCTGACGGCATCCGCCGCCCAGATCATGGCCGTGCGCGTGTGGCCGGCCGACGAGTACACCCGCGTCACGCTGGAAAACGACGGCGAACTCAAGACGACGCACTTCATGGTGCCGGATCCGCCGCGTCTCGTCGTCGACATCGACGGCCTCGCGCTGAACGACACGCTGAAAAGCCTCGTCGCCAAGGTCGAATCGAACGACCCGTACATCAAGCAGGTGCGCGTGGGCCAGAACCGGCCCAACGTCGTGCGCCTCGTGTTCGACCTGAAGGAAGAGGTCAAGCCGCAGGTGTTCAACCTGGCGCCCATCGCCGGCTATCACCATCGCCTGATCTTCGACCTGTATCCCGTCAAGCCCGTCGATCCGCTCGCGAACATGATCGCCAAGGAAAACTGGACGACGGACGCGGCCCCCGCCACGCCGACCCCGGCCGTGCAGCCGGGCGAGCCGACCGTCGGCCAGGCCGGCCCGGACGCGATCGCCAAGCTGGAAGCGGACGCGGCCCGCGCCGGTTCCACGCCCGCGCAACCGCAGCCGACGACGCCGCAACCTGCCCAGCCTCCCGCGAAAGCCGCGCCGGGCCAGAAGGTGACGCGCATGGTGACCATCGCGCTCGACCCCGGCCACGGCGGCGAGGACCCCGGCGCGACGGGCACCACGGGCGTGCGCGAGAAAGACATCGTGCTGGCCGTGGCGAAGCGCCTGAAGGCCAAGCTGGAAGACCTGCCGAACACGCGCGTGATGCTGACGCGCGACGCCGACTTCTTCGTCCCCCTCGGCCAGCGCGTGGAAAAGGCGAGAAAGGTGCAGGCCGACCTGTTCGTGTCGATCCACGCCGACGCGTTCGTCGAACCGACGGCGCGCGGGTCTTCCGTGTTCGTCCTGTCGGAAAAAGGCGCCAGCTCGAGCGCGGCCCGCTGGCTCGCGAACGACCAGAACAAGGCCGACCTGATCGGCGGCGTGAATCTCGGCAGCCACGACAGACAGCTGGCGAGTGTGTTGATCGACCTGTCGCAGACGGCCCAGATCAACGACAGCATGAAGCTCGGCAAGGCCGTGCTGACGGAAATCGGCGGCATCAACCGCCTGCACCGCGGCGTCGTCGAACAGGCCGGATTTGCCGTGCTGAAGGCGCCGGACATCCCCTCGATCCTCGTCGAGACGGCGTTCATCTCCAATCCGGAAGAGGAAGCGCGGCTGAAGGACGATGCCTACCAGAACCAGCTGGCCGACGCGATCACGAAAGGCATCAAGCGCTACTTCGCGTACAATCCGCCGCTGGCAAAGAGCCGCATGACTTAATGGGACGCCCGCGGGCGTCCCCCTGAGGAGGATTCTCGTGAGCGCAACGACCTTCAACTTCGGGCAATTGCCCGCCCTGCAACTTCGCGCGCCGGACGGCGCCGAGGCGACCATCACGTTGTACGGCGCCCACCTCGTGTCGTGGAAAGCCGTCACCACGGCCGGCGGGCCCGCGCAGGAACGCCTGTTCATGAGCAGCCTGTCCGCACTGGACGGCCAGAAGGCGATCCGCGGCGGCGTCCCCGTCATCTTTCCCCAGTTCGCCGAACGCGGCACCGGGATGCGCCACGGCTTCGCGCGCGTCTCGACCTGGCGCGTCCTCGACCAGGGCGTAGCGGATGGCGCCGCGTTCGCCGTGCTGGGATTGAGCGCCTCCGATTTGCCGCAGCAGGTGGCAGCCGCCTGGCCGTACGCCTTCGAACTGGTGCTGCGCGTGGCCGTGCGCGGTGCGCAACTGGACATCTCGCTCGACGTGCGCAACACGGGCACGCAGGCCTTCCCCTTCGCGGCCGCGCTGCATACGTACCACCTCGTCGAGGACGTGGAAGCCGTCCGCATCGACGGCGTGCAGGCGGACACGCTCGCCATCACCGACAAGCTCGACCAGGTGTTCGAACGTATTCAGGGCGCGATCACGTTCGACACGGGCACGGACAAGGTGACGCTGGAGCAGACAGGCTTCAACGACGCCGTCGTGTGGAACCCGGGCGCGGCCGATGCGGCGGCGCTGTCCGACATGGAAGACGAGGAATACCGCCGCTTCGTCTGCATCGAACCGGCCATGCTCGGGCTGCACCAACTGGAGCCGGGCGGGGTCTGGCGCGGGACGTATCGCGCCGTCGTCCAGGCAGGATGAACAACGGCGCCGACGTTTCATTTTGTAGCAAAAAATGAACGGTGCACCTCGCTGCGCGGCCTAAACTACAGGCTACACGCATGGGAGGACACGCAATGAGCACATTGATGAAACGGCTGGCGCTCGTGCTGGCGGCGGGGTCCGCCCTGTCGGGCTGCGCCGTCTATGCGCCGCCTTATGCGGCCTACGACGCGCCCTATTATCCTGGCGGCTACGGCTATGGCCCCGCGTATGTCGGGCCGCCCGTCTCGCTCGACTTCAGCTACCGCGAATACCGCGGGGACCGCGGCT
This sequence comes from Massilia kyonggiensis, assembly GCF_024756235.1. Taxonomy (GTDB): domain Bacteria; phylum Pseudomonadota; class Gammaproteobacteria; order Burkholderiales; family Burkholderiaceae_D; genus Telluria; species Telluria kyonggiensis. The sequence continues at coordinate 737,511 of NZ_JANUGY010000001.1, forward strand.
GGCACGGCCACCACCGCGGCCGTGGCCGCTGGCGCTGAGCACGCCGGAGATCAGTTCGATTCCTTGATCATGCGGCCCGCGGTCGACTGCACCGGCCGCGCGTTCAGCGGATACAGGCGCGAGAACAGGGCCATCTGCGCCGGCGACGCCTGCATCGGCTGCTTGAACACCATCCACAGCACGCCTTCCGTGCACGGCGGTTCCGTCAGCGAGCCCATGTACGTGAAATAGTCGCGCCGTTCCGGCAGCGCGTCGGTCGGATCGATCACGATAGCCGGCGACACGGTGTCGAATTTTTCCAGCGGAAGATTGTCCCAGATGGTCTGCATCAGGCGGTGCGGCTGGCCGCGTTCCAACAGCACGGCGACGATGGCGATCTTGCCTTCGGCACTCTTGTGCACGAGGTGGATCACCATTTCCGTGCCCTTGCCGTTGATCTTTTCTTCCGACGGACGGTGGAAGTGGAATTCCTGCAATTCGTACACGGTATTGCCGACCGTGATGAAATTGCCGCCGCCCACTGTCACCTGGATCGTGTGCCCGTTGTTGACCTCGCTGAACGACGACGGGTGGTAGTCGAAGCTGATCTGTTCGAGATTGACCTTGATGCCGTCGCGCAGGTCGATCGGCGACTGGCGGTTGCCGGTGCCGCACTTGACCCAGTCAGAATTGATCTTCGACCAGTTCGCCGGTCCCGTCTCGCCTTCATACGACCACCCGGTGCCGCGCTTTGGCGCAGCAGCGATGGCGGCTGCCGCGGCGGCGGCCTGCTCCTCCTGCTTGCGCTTCGCATCGGCGATTTTTTTCGCGCGCGCGGCGGCCGTCGCGCGGGCCTGCTGGCGCTCCCGCAGGGCGGCCAGGCGCTGGGCGATCTTGGCCGACAACTCGACCTCGGCATCTTCCTCGCTGGTCGAGCTGGCGGACGCAGCCGGCTCGGCTTTCGGTTCGGCTTTCTTTTCCGCGGGCTCGGCCTTTTTCGTCGCGGCCGGCACCATGGCCGATGCCGGCCGGGACACGGAAGCCGCAAGCCTGGCGGCTGCTGCGGCGGCGGGATCGTTCGCGGCGCTTGCGCTCAGGGCGACGCAGCTGCAAGCGAACAGGGCGATCAGGTTACGCATGGGAATCCAGTAGTGTTGCTCTCCCCTGCCTTATCGGCGTGACCGACAGTAAACTTGAGCCTGAGGAACAATTCCGTGCATCAATAACCGCTGTAAACAAAAAACGCGCCGTCATGCGGCGCGTTCCATGTAATCACATTGTCAGGCTTTAGCGGCTCATCATGCGTCGCCCGACCTTGTACAGGCCGCCCAACGCCAGCGGCACGACAGCCGCACCGACGCCCACCAGCACGATGACCGTCAGGTGATCGCGGACCACGGGGATATTGCCGAAGAAGTAACCACCGGTCACCAGGCTGACCACCCAGGCCACGGCGCCCGTGACGTTGTACATCTGGAAGCGGGTATGGGTCATGTCCGAAATGCCCGCGACGAACGGCGCGAACGTGCGCACGACGGGCACGAAGCGGGCCAGGATGATCGTCTTGCCGCCGTGGCGCTCGAAGAATTCGTGAGTGCGCTGCAGGGCGTCCTTGTTCAGCCAGCGGTAATCGTGCGTAAACACGCGATGCCCGATCGCCCCGCCGATGTAATAGTTGAGGGTATTGCCCGTCACCGCCGCGATGATCAACAGGATCGTCAGCAAGGCATAACTCATTTCGCCGGTGGCGCAGAAGGCGCCGGCAATGAACAGAAGGGTGTCGCCAGGAAAGAAGAACAGAACCACGAGGCCGGTTTCGCAGAACACGATGGCGAACAGCACGACATACACATACACCCCGTATTGCGCCAGCAATGTGCCCAGGGTTTTATCGACATGAAGAATCATGTCGAAGAATTGCATCAGATCCATAATTTTCCTAAATGGTAGCGCCGAATCATACCATCAGTCCGACCCTGAAAATGGCCGCCGGCTCATCCTGATTGCGAATTTTTCTTCATCGGCAAATAGTTTTAATTCTATTATTTTCCAGATTACAATCGTCATGACACCACCCAATGACCCGGCCCGCCACAAGCGACCAAGGAGACGACATTGAAGACGGCTTATGCCTCCCTCCGGCGCACGATTCTCGCCGCCACCTGTGCCCTTTTCGCGGCGACCGCCGGCGCGAAAGAACTCCCGCCGAAGCCCAGCGTTGCCGACATCGTCAAGGCGTCGAAGCCGTCCGACTGGCGTCCGCTCGATCCGGACAACACGCTCTATATGGAACTCCCGTTTGGCCGCGTCGTCATCGAAATGGCACCGACGTTTGCGCCGAACCACGTGAAAAACATCAAGGCTCTCGTGCGCGAACATTATTTCGACGGCCTCGCCATCGTGCGCGTGCAGGACAACTGGGTCGTGCAATGGGCCGACCCGAACGAGGACAACGACAAGGTCCGTCCGGTAACAGGTGCGCAGAAGACGCTGAAGGCCGAGTTCACCGTCCCCCTCAAGAACGACACGCATTTCACGCGCATGAAGGACGTCGACGGCTACGCGCCGCAGGTCGGCCACTCGAACGGCTTCCCTGTCGGCCGCGATCCGAAGACGGGCGAGACCTGGCTGGCGCACTGCTACGGCATGGTGGGCGTGGGCCGCGACAACGATGCCGACAGCGGCGGCGGCACGGCGCTGTACGCCGTCATCGGCCCGGCGCGCCACCTCGACCGCAACATCACGGTGGTCGGCCGCGTGATCTCCGGCATGCCGCAACTGTCCGCCCTGCCCCGCGGCCCGGCGCCGATGGGCTTCTACGACAAGCCGGAGATGCGCGTACCGATCACGTCGATCAAGGTGGCGGCCGACGTCCCGGCCGACCAGCGCAGCCGCTTCGAAGTGATGCGTACCGAGAGCGCCACGTACCAGGCGGTGCTCGACGCCCAGCGCAATCGGGGCGGGCCGTGGACCAAGGTCGCGGCCGGTCATCTGGACCTGTGCGCGGCGCCGATTCCCATGCGGGAACAATGAACCGGGGTCAGAGCCCGGTTTTTGGCAACTTCTTTAAGGACATTTTGTCAATCAATGTCCTCAAAACGGGCTCTGACCCCGGTTTGGGAAAAATCAAACAGCAGGGGTTTTGGGGCTTGCCGCGAGCTATAATTTACGGATGAACGCCCCGGCCCCCACCCACCGCCCCATCCAGCAGCTTCCCGACCAGCTCATCTCGCAGATCGCCGCCGGCGAGGTCGTCGAGCGGCCGTCGGCCGTGGTGAAGGAGTTGCTGGAAAACGCACTCGACGCCGGTGCCACGCAGGTCACGGTCCGGCTCGAGGAAGGCGGCGTCAAGCGCATCGCCATCACCGACAACGGCCGCGGCATCCCGCCCGAGGAATTGCCGCTCGCGCTGGCCCGTCACGCGACGTCGAAGATCGCGTCGCTGACCGACCTCGAAAACGTGAACACGCTCGGCTTCCGCGGCGAGGCGCTCGCGTCGATCGCGTCCGTCGCCGCCGTCAAGATCACGTCGCGCACGCAAGGCGCCGCGCACGCGTGGGAGATCGTCGGCTCGCACCAGGGCACGGTGTCGCCGTCGTCCGGTCCGTTCGGCACGACGATCGACGTGCAGGACCTGTATTTCAATACGCCCGCGCGCCGCAAGTTCCTGAAATCGGAACAGACGGAATACGGCCATTGCGCCGAAGTCGTGCGCCGCATCGCGCTGGCGCGGCCGGACGTCTCGTTCAGCCTGACGCACAACGGCCGCACGATCGATCACTGGAACACGAGCGAGGCGGCCAAGCGCAGCGCGCAGATCCTCGGCGGCGACTTCGCCGAGGCGCGCCTGCAGCTCGACGAGAGCGCCGGCCCGCTGCGCCTGCACGGCTACGTCGGCCTGCCGACGGCATCGAAGGCGCGCGCCGACAACCAGTATTTCTATGTCAACGGCCGCTTCGTGCGCGACAAGCTGCTCGTCCACGCGGTAAAAGCCGCGTACGAGGACGTGCTGCACGGCGACCGCTTCCCGTCCTACGTGCTGGCGCTCGAACTCGACCCGGCGATGGTCGACGTGAACGTGCACCCGTCGAAGATCGAAGTGCGCTTCCGCGACAGCCGCGCCGTCCACCAGTTCGTGTTCCACGCCGTGCAGCGCGCGCTGGCCCGCACGTCGGCGACGGCGCACGGCGACACGCCGGCGCCCGTCAGCGCGGCCGAGATCACGCCGTCGTCCACGTCGCTCGGTGACACGCCGTCGTGGCGCCGTCCGCACGAGCAGACGTCGTTCGGGTCGCAGCTCGCATCGCCCGCCTGGACCTCGGGATCGGGTGGCGGCGGCGGCGGCGGCGGCTCGCGCGCGTCGTCGACGTTCTCGCCGTCCCCGTTCCCGCCCGGCAGCCGCTGGGATGCACCGGCGGGCGCCGGCGTCCCGCAACGCACTGCGGACTATGGCGCGCTGTTCACCGGCGCGCCCAAGCCTTCGTCGCAACCGCTGGGCGTGCAGGAAGCGCCGCTACCGGAAACGACCAGGCCCGCCTCCGACGACGACTTCCCGCTCGGCTTCGCGCTGGCCCAGTTGCACGGCATCTACGTGCTGGCGCAGAACCGCAAAGGGCTGGTCCTCGTCGACATGCACGCGGCGCACGAACGCATCCTGTACGAGCAATTGAAGAACGCGCTCGACGCCCAGGCCGGCGGCGAGCAGATGCAGGTGCAGCAGATGCTGATCCCCGTGACGTTCTTCGCCGACGCGATCGAAGTGGGCACCGCGCAAGAAGAACAGGAGACGCTGAAGGCGCTCGGCTTCGACATCGCGGCCGTGTCGCCGACGACGCTCGCCGTGCGCGCCGTGCCGACGCTCCTCAAGAACGCCGACGCGCAGACGCTCGCGCGCGACGTGCTGCGCGACGTGCGCGAATTCGGCGGCTCGCGCGTGCTGATCGAGCGCCGCAACGAACTGCTCGGCACCCTTGCCTGCCACACGGCCGTGCGCGCGAACCGCATCCTCACGCTGCCCGAGATGAACGCCCTGCTGCGCCAGATGGAAGCGACGGAACGCGCCGACCAGTGCAACCACGGCCGTCCCACCTGGGTCCAATTGGAGATCGCCGCCCTGGATAAGCTGTTCTTGCGCGGCCAGTAAAGAATCACATGACATCGCAACACAAACCGCTGGCCGTGGCCATCATGGGCCCGACCGCGTCCGGCAAGACGGCGGCGGCGCTCGCCATCGCCAAAGAGATTCCCGTCGAGATCATCTCGGTCGACTCCGCCCTCGTCTACCGCGGCATGGACATCGGCACGGCAAAACCGTCGGCCGAGGAACTCGCGAGCGCGCCGCACCACCTCATCGACATCATCGATCCGCTCGACGCCTATTCCGTCGCCCAGTTCCGCGAGGACGCGATCCGGCTCGTGGCCGGGATCCAGGCGCGCGGCCGGCTGCCGCTGCTCGTCGGCGGCACGATGATGTACTTTAAAGGGCTGAACGACGGCCTCGACGACCTGCCCACGGCCGACGCCGACGTGCGCGCCCGCATCGACGCGGAAGCCGCGCGCATCGGCTGGCCCGGCATGCACGCGAAGCTGCGCGAAGTCGATCCGGTCACCGCGGACCGCCTTGCGCCGAACGACGCCCAGCGCATCAACCGCGCACTGGAGATCTATGAACTGTCGGGCAAGCCGATGTCCGCGCTGCTCGCTCGCCGCGAGAAGCCGGAACTGCCGTTCGACCTCGTGCCGTTCGCGCTGGAGCCCTCCGACCGCGCCGTGCTGCACGAACGCATCGCGCTGCGCTTCGACCAGATGCTGGGCAAACGCGACGACACCGGCATCGTGGCCGAGGTCGCGGGCCTGCGCGCGCGCGGCGATTTACACCCGAACCTGCCGTCGATGCGCTGCGTGGGCTACCGGCAGGCGTGGGAATACCTCGACGGCACGATCGACCGCGCCCAGCTCCGCGAGACGGGCATCGTCGCCACGCGCCAGCTGGCCAAGCGCCAGTTGACGTGGCTGCGTTCGATGCCGGAGCGGATCGTGATCGATTGCCTGGGGCCGGATCCGGCGCCACGGATGCTTGCTCATCTGGCCACGTTGCGGCGGTGAGACGATTCGTGCGAGGCTGGACAGGGTGATCCGGAGCGGGTAGCCTTGACACTTCCGGGGCCGAACGGCATAATGCACCCCGTTCTGGTGATATAGCTCAGTTGGTTAGAGCATAGCATTCATAATGCTAGGGTCGGTGGTTCAAGTCCACCTATCACCACCAAGGATTCAAGCGAAATGGCTTGGCACTCAAGGCTGAGCCATTTTGTTTTAACAGCGTTACAAGCTGGTGATATAGCTCAGTTGGTTAGAGCATAGCATTCATAATGCTAGGGTCGGTGGTTCAAGTCCACCTATCACCACCACAGAATGATCCACGCAAACGGCCCGGCTTACATCAAGTCAGGCCGTTTCCGTTTGGGAGTCAGTTGCCGGGCACTTTTTCGACTCGGCCATCAACGATGCGCACGTTGGCCTTGACGCCCGGCTGGCCAAGCAGAACAGCCAGGGCCTGCCGACTTGGCCCGCCATCCAGCGTAAAAGAAGTGCCGTCGCTGAACTTGAGATCCCAGAAGATCACGCCACCGCCTTTTCCGGCAACGACACTGCGGCGAATTTCCCTCAAGCGATCAAGAGGATAGACCAGCTCGTGACCGTCGAACGTCCGTTTTACCAGAATCGCATGGGCGGTCAGGATTTCGTAGCGGCGAATGAAGGGGAAGCAAAGCAGCAAGAAGAAGGCCGTACCGACCAGAAAACCCTGGCCATACTTCCCCGCGAGCGCGAGCTGGCCCTGTCTCCGCAATATCAGGTCTCTTTTGGGAAGCTTGAGCCAGGCCTCCCAGGCGTTGTAACACAGACAAAATAAAAACAGGTACCAGAAAATGGCGATAAATCCGATTGGAAAGTTCAGGAGAAACGCGCCGAACGCCATGTGATCGGTGGGAAAGTCGAGCAGCCCGAGTCTCGGGATACTGCTCAGGTGGATGTACGTGCCTGGGCCGTGCGGAATGAGCCAGTGATTAGTCAGGCGTTGAAGACCGATAATGATCACCCATGACATGACCGAGAAAAGAAAGAAGATGGCAGGGCCTGAGATCAAAATGATCGCCAGCCTCCCGATCCGGCCAGGACGACTTTCTTTCAACCCTTTCGCGGTGACAGGCGGCTGTTTCATTGGCCGCCCTGCCGCGCCAGCGCATCCAGCGGCGCGTCCATGTCCTGCATGAAGTCCCCCTCCGCGCGCCGCATATGCTCGACGAGAAAATCGACAAACGCCCGCGTGCGCGCCGCCAGATTCTTGCGGTTGGGGTAGCAGACGAATAACTCGGCCGGCGGGAATGTGGCGTGCGGCAGCACGACGCGCAGCCGGCCATTCTTCACGTACCTGGCGAGCACCCACTCCGGGCCGATCAGGATGCCGTGCCCATCCAGCGCCCAGCCCAGCACAATGTCGCCGTCGTTGCTCGACAGCGCACCGCGCACCTTGACGGCCTCGCCGCCGTCGCCCTGGCGGTGCAGGATGCAGCGGTGGTCCGCCAGATCCGCCAGCGTCTGCGGCTCGCCGTGCTGCTGCAGATACCGCGGCGACGCGCACAGGAAGCGCCGGTTCGACAGCACGCGGCGCGCGGCCAGCCGTTTATCGGGCAGCGCGCCGAAGCGGATGGCGAGGTCGTAGCCGTTTTCCACGAGGTCGACCGGGCGGTCCGTCACGTCCAGCTGCACCTCGACCTGCGGATGGCGCTTGCAGAACGCGGAGACGATGGGTGCGATCGTCGTGCGGCCGAAACCGAGGCTCGCGTTCACGCGCAGCAGGCCGCGCGGCGCGGCACGATTGCTGGCGACCGCGTCTTCCATCTCGCGGATGGCGGCCAGGATACGCGTCGCGTGCGCAAGATAGGTCTCGCCCTCGCTCGTCAAGGACAGCCGCCGCGTCGTGCGGTTGACGAGGCGGACGCCCAGCCGTGCCTCCATCTGCGCCAGGCGTTTCGTCGCGGCCGGCGGCGTGAGGTCGAGTGCGCGCGCGGCCGCGGCCAGCGAGCCGTGGCGGGCGACCAGCACGAAGAATTCGAGTTCGGAAGCGCTATCGGTATTCACCAGGATTCAATAATCAATTCACATGTGGCGAATTATAGGAGCGTCCTGCGGACCGGCCCTGTACGCCTGGACAACAGGCGACGCGTCCCTATCCGAATAAGCAGTACTTACAGGCAATGTTATTGAGATAGCATGGCGTTTTCCCCTCCGGAGACGCCGTGAAGATTCCGCTGTCCGCCCTGCTGCTGGCCTGCGCGCCGGTCCTCGCCCATGCCGGCGCCACGGTCAAGGCCACCGTCACGATGCGCGATCCGGCCGCGGTCGAGGTCAGCTTCGCCATTCCGCCGGCGTGCACGGCGCTCGAATTCATCAAGGAAGACAGGCCGCCGGGCGCGCTGGCGCCCCTGCGCGAGGACTGGCGCGCGGCCGACGACTGCACGGCGCTGGAAGGCGGGCGCATCGTCCGCAGGCAGGCCGCGTGCACGACCTTGCGCCTGCGCGTGCCCGCCACCACACGCAACGTGGACCGCATCTATCCGTGGGCCTCTCCCATCGAAAAGGGCCTGTTCGTGCATACGGACACCTATGCCGTCAAGGACACGTGCGGCGCGGTCGACTGGGCCTTCGAGGCGCCAAGTGGCACCGTCGTCGTGGATGGCGTCATGGCGGCGGAACGCGGTATCCACGCAGCAGGCGCTGTGGCGGACCACATGCCGGTCCTGCTGATCCAGGAACCGTTGCGAAGCATTCAAGGACGGCGCGTGCATGCCGACGCGCGCTTCGTGCCCCAGACGCTGCAACTGCTGGACGCCACCGTCGCCGGCGCAGGGCGCCAGCTTGCGCAGAACCTGCCCGGCATTCCGTTCACGGTACCGTTCACCGTCGCGTCGCCGGCGCAGTTTGGTTTTCATGGGGACGTGCCCAACCGGACCGTGATGCGGCTGATGTTCCAGCAGGCGCCGGGACCGGACCAGGAAACCAGCCTGCACCGGTTGATTTCCCATGAAATGAGCCACCTGCTGCAGCCGATGGACTGGAACGACGCCTGGCAGGCGGACGAGTCGACGATCCATGAAGGCGGCGCGGAATTCCTGCGCGTGGTGACGAGCACGCAGCTCGGCTGGCTCAGCCGCGCTGGGTTGAAGGATGCCCTGGGAGACGCGGTGAACGGCTGCGTCCTGGCCGCGGACGGCAAGCCGTGGCAGGGCATCCGCAACCGCGGCTGGGGCCCGCATCCCTACCAGTGCGGCCTGGCGTTCTATGCCATCGGCCTGTCCGCCGCGGGCACGGACAGCCCGCTGCTGCGCCTGCGCGACTACAACCGCAAGGCGAAGCAAGGCGAACGCACCGATTTCGCCCGCGACATCGAATGCGGCGCCGCGAAGGGTTGCACCCCGCGCTGGCTGCCGCGCCTGGCCGGCAGCGAACCGCTCGATGCGGTGCTGCTGGACTATGCGCGCCAGCCGGGCGCCCTGCTGCGCGTGACCGATACGTGGAGTCCGCCCCTGGCGAAGCTGCTGGCATTCCGCCATATTGAACAGTTGATGCGAGCGGACTGCGGCGGCGCCGTGAGCATGTATCAGGAGGACACCGGGCCGCGCATCGCGGACGGCCCGAAATGCGGTACGCTGCGCACCGATATGGTGGTCGTCAAGGCCGAAGGTTTGCCGCTGTTCGACGGCGGCGCCGCCGTGAAGGCATCGGTGGCAGCCTGCCGGGCAAACGGCAGGACGGTGCTCGGCCTGCGCGACGGCACCAGCGTGACGGTGGCGTGCGGCAGCGGCATCGGCCTGCCCGCGCACGTGTATGCGGTGAACGAAGCGCGCGCAGTGGCATTGCTCAGGTAAGCGTCCGCGTGGGCACGTGGTGCCCACCCCTGCATCATCAGCCGCCGCTCACGTCCGCATCCTCGCCGAGTTCGAACTCGCCGCGCGCGAACGCCTCCAGCACGGTCTGCGCCTGCTGCAGATGGTCTTCGGGGACGAGGATGCGCACCCCGCCCAGCGCAGGCGCCAGCAGCATATCCGTCTGCACGAGGTGGGCGTCGGCCAGCACGGCCGGGATGCCGGAGGCGACGAGGCAGCCCTGCACGAGGCTCGCTTCCAGCGGAATCAGGTAGCGCGCCACCTCCACCAGGTCGCGGCCCGGCAGGCGCGTCAGCTCGGGGACGCCGGTCAGCAGTCCGTCCAACGTATCGTTCGATGCTTGCATGACAGCTCCTTTTACGCCAGCGCGGACAACAGGTACAGCACGACGCCGATCAGGCCACCGACGATGGTGCCGTTGATGCGGATGTATTGCAAGTCCTTGCCGATGTTGATCTCGACCTGGTGCGACATCTCGCCACTATCCCAGTGTTTGACCGTGTCGGCGATGTGGCGCGTCAGGAAGCCGGCGAATTCCGGCGCCGCGCCGCGCGCGGCCAGTTCCAGGTTCTCGTTCAGCGCCGTACGCAGCACGGGATCCTCGGCGAGCGTCCTGCCGATCCACGTGCCCGTCGCGACGATCCGGCGCCGCAGCACGGAGTCTTCCTTGTGCAGGTCGGCCTTGATCCAGCCTTTCAGGTCGCCCCACAGCGAACCGATGTAGCCGTTCACGGCGGCGTCGCCGATCAGGTGGCGCTTGATGTCCTCACCCTTCTCGATGAACGACGGGTCGGTCTTCAGCCGTTCGATGAAGTCGTGCGTGAAGACGTCGAAGCGGCGCCGCAGCGGGTGGTCCGGCTCTTCGCTGACGCGCTTGAGGATGCCGGCCGCGAGCCGCACGGAGATATCGGCACCCTTGCGGCCGATGAGTTCCGACGGCAGCATCTTTTCCATCAACGCGTACTCGTCGCGCAGCCAGTCGACGATGCCCTGCGCGATGAAATCCTGGGTCTCCGGGTTCGCCAGCAGGTTCGCCAATTGATCGATGCCTTCGTCGAGGATCTGCTGGTGGCGGCCGTCGCGCGTCAGGCTTTCCAGGATCGTGCCCGCCGTCTGTGACAGGTCGACGCTCTTGACCACGCCGTGCACCCCACGCCGGATGAAATCCTGCACGGCCGCGTCCTCGATGACGTCGAGCGCGAAGCCGGCCACGCGCACGAGCGTATCGCCCAGGCGTTCCGTGTTCTCCGCCTTCGTCAGCCAGTCCGCGACCTTTTGCGCCGGGTCGTGGCGCTGGATCAGGCGCACGATCGAATCCGTGTCGAGGAATTTGTCGCGCACGAACGCGGCCAGGTTGTCCGCGATGCGCTCCTTGTTGGCGGGGATGATCTCCGTGTGGCGCGACACGAACGGGATCGGGATCCGCTTGAACAGCGCCACGACGGCGAACCAGTCGGCCAGCGCGCCGACCATCGCCGCTTCGGCGAACGCCTTCAGCAGCCCGATCCACCAGTTGCCGGGCCAGCGGGCGGACAAAAGCAGCGCGACGACGAACAGCACGGCGGCGCCGACGAAAAAGCCCAGCGCCAGACGCTTGGACTGGCGCAGCTCGAGTTCCTTGTGAGGCATGGTGTCCATGCCGCCATCGTAGCCCAGCCTAGACGATATTGTCGCGCCGCAGCGTGGCGATGGCGTCTTCCGTCCAGCCCCAGTCGGCCAGGATGGCGGTCCCGTCCTGCCCCGGCGCTGCGACCGGCCCGGCCTGGCCCGGCGTACGCGAAAAACGCGGCGCCGGCGCGGGCTGCGTGACGCCGTCGACGTCGACAAAGGTCTTGCGCACCGCGTTGTGCGGGTGGCGCGGGGCCTCGTCCATGTCGAGCACGGGCGCGAAGCACACGTCCGTGCCCTCCAGCAGCGCGCACCAGGCGTCGCGCGTGCGTGTCGCGAACAGCGCCGCGAATTTTTCCTTCAGCGCCGGCCAGTCGTCCCGGTCCCATTGCCGCGCGAACGCCGGATCGGACGCCCCTGTCAACGCCAGCAGCCGCGCGTAGAACTGCGGTTCGATGGCGCCCACGGCGATGAACTTCCCGTCCGCGCACGCATACGAAGCATAGAACGGCGCGCCGCCGTCGAGGAAGTTCGCGCCGCGCGCGGCCGACCACGAGCCGTGCGCGCGCAAGCCGTACGTCATGGCGCCCAGCAGCGCGGCGCCGTCCGTCATCGCGGCGTCGACGACCTGCCCGCGGCCCGATATCCGCGCTTCCAGCATGGCGCAGACGACGCCGAACGCAAACATCATGCCGCCACCGCCGAAATCGCCGACGAGGTTCAAGGGCGGAGAAGGCGGCCGGTCGGCGTCGCCCATCGCATGCAGCATGCCGGACAGCGCCACGTAGTTCAGGTCATGACCGGCCGCAGGCGCCAGCGGTCCGGTCTGGCCCCAGCCGGTCACACGGCCGTAGACGAGCCGGGGATTCCGCTCCAGGCACAGGTCCGGACCGAGCCCCAGTCTCTCCATCACGCCGGGCCGGAAGCCTTCGACCAGCGCGTCGGCCTTCGTTACGAGGTCGAGCAGCAGCTGGCGCGCGCGCGGGTGCTTGACGTCCAGCGCGAGAGAACGCCGGCCGCGCGCCATCACGTCGTATTTCGTGCCCAGTGTCGGGTACGGATTGGGCGCGTCCGGATCCGGCTTGCGGTCGATGCGGATCACGTCCGCCCCCATATCGGCCAGCATCATCGCGGCAAACGGGCATGGGCCGATGCCGACCATCTCGATCACGCGCAGCCCTGTCAAAGGTCCCTTGTTCATCACAGCGAGCGGGCGATGATTTCTTTCATGATCTCGTTCGCCCCGCCGTAGATGCGCTGCACGCGGGCGTCCAGGTACATCTGCGTGATGGGGTATTCGAGCATGTAGCCGTAGCCGCCGAACAGCTGCAGGCAGCGGTCGACGATCTTGCACTGCAGGTCCGTGATCCAGTACTTGGCCATCGACGCGCGCACCGTGTCCATCCGGCCGGCGACGAGGTCGTCGATGCAGCGGTCGATGAACACGCGCGCCACCGTCGCCTCGGTCTTGCACTCGGCCAGCACGAAGCGCGTGTTCTGCATGTCGATGAGGGCCTGGCCGAACGCGCGGCGCTCGCGCGCATGCGTGATCGTCAGGTCCAGCGCGCGCTCGATGCACGCGACGCCCGCCACGCCGACGATCGTGCGTTCGTACGGCAGCTCCGTCATCAACTGCGCGAAGCCGCGGCCTTCCTCGCCGCCCAGCACGTTCTGCAGCGGCACGATGGCGTCGTCGAAGAACAGCTCGCACGTGTCCTGGCCCTTCTGCCCCATCTTCTCGAGGATGCGGCCGACGCGGAAGCCCGGATTGTGCGCCGTCTCCAGCAACATCAGCGAGATGCCCTTCGACCCCGCGGCGGGATCGGTCTTGGCCACGACGAGGATCAGGTCGGCGAGATAGCCGTTCGAGATGAAGGTCTTGGACCCGTTCAGGCGGTAGCCCAGGTCCGTGCGCAAGGCGGTCGTACGGATGCCCTTCAGGTCGGAGCCGGCGCCCGGTTCGGACATCGCGATCGCGGCAATGAGGTCGCCGCTCGCGAGGCGCGGCAGGTATTTGTATTTCTGCTCTTCCGTGCCGTGGTTCAGCAGATAGTGCGCGACGATCGCGTGCACGTGCAGGCCGAACGCGGTGTCGCCGGCCAGCGCCAGTTCCTCGAACACGACGGCCTGGTGCGCGAACGTGCCGCCCGAGCCGCCGAAGTCGTCGGGCACGTCCGCGAGCAGCAGGCCGAGTTCGCCGGCCTTCTTCCACAGCGCGCGGTCCACGTGCTGCTGTTCGCGCCAGCGCTGCTGGTGCGGCACGACCTCCGCGGCCACGAAGCGGCGCACGGCCGCGCGGAAGGTGTCGATTTCCGTCGTCATCGCCGGTTCCTCACACCTGATACAACGTGACGACGCAGGCGCCACCCAGGCCCAGGTTGTGCTGCAGCGCCGTGCGCGCGCCCTCGACCTGGCGCGCGCCCGCCGTGCCGCGCAACTGGTGCGTCAGCTCGAAGCACTGGGCGAGACCCGTCGCGCCGAGCGGGTGGCCCTTCGACAGCAGGCCGCCGGACGGATTCGTGACGACCTTGCCGCCATACGTGTTGTCGCCGTCGCGGATGAATTTGTCCGCGCCGCCTTCCGGACACAGACCCAGCGCCTCGTACGTGATCAACTCGTTGTGGGCGAAGCAGTCGTGCAGCTCGACGACGTCGAGGTCGTCCGGTCCGACGCCCGCCTGCTCGTAGACTTTACGTGCCGCTTCCCGGCTCATGTCGTAGCCGACGAGGCGCATCATGTCGTTCGAGTCGAACGTGCCGGGACGGTCCGTCGTCATCGCCTGCGCGGCGATGTGGACGTCGGCGCGCAGGCCGCGCTTCTTCGCAAACTCCTCGGACACCAGCACGGCCGCCGCGGCGCCGCACGTGGGCGGGCAGGCCATCAGCCGCGTCATCACGCCGGGCCAGATGGCGGGCGCGTCGAGCACGTCCTGCATGCTGACTTCCTTGCGGAACAGCGCCAGCGGGTTGTTCGCCGCATGGCGGCTGGCCTTGGCGCGGATGCGTGCGAACGCTTCCAGCGGCGTGCCGTATTTCTCCATGTGCGCGAGGCCGGCGCCGCCGAAGTAGCGCAGCGCGAGCGGGATCTCGGGCTTGCCGACGAGGCGGTCGGTGACGGCGTCGAAGTCGTCGAACGGCGCGGGACGGTCGGTGAACACGGACGCCAGCGCGCCGGGACTCATCTGCTCGAAGCCCAGCACGAGCACGCAGTCGGCCGCGCCGCCCTGCACGGCCTGGCGCGCGAGGTAGAGCGCCGTGGAACCGGTCGAGCAGTTGTTGTTGACGTTGACGATCGGGATGCCCGTCATGCCCACGCCGTACAACGCCTTCTGGCCGCACGTGGAATCGCCGTAGACGTAGCCGGCATAGGCCTGCTCGACGTCCTCCCAGCCGATGCCCGCATCCTCCAGCGCGGCGCGCGCGGCCTGGGCTCCCATTGCGTGGTACGGGGCGCTCGCCCCCGGTTTGGCGAACGGGATCATCCCCACGCCGGTCACATGGACTTTGCGGCTCATCGTCGTCTCCTTGTTATTAGGTCAGCCGACCTATCCGCACGATTATAGGTCAGTCGACCTGCTTTTCAAAGCGTGCCGTGCGATAATGCCGGGCATGAAGGCAACGATCGACCAGACCCTGCGCAACAAGCCCTCCCTCACGACCGAAAAAGGGTGGGAACGCGTGCACGCGATCCTGCAGGCCGCGCGCCGGCTGCTTGCGGAGGACGGCTATGCCGGGCTGTCGATGCGCAAGGTCGCGGCCGAGGCGGGCATGACCCTGTCGAACGTCCAGCACTATTACAACAGCAAGGACGTGTTGCTGGAGGCGGCCCTGCTGTCCACGATGGACGAGTTCCAGGCCAAGATGGACCGCATCTCGGCCGAGATGCGCGACCGTCCGCGCCTCGACCAGTTCCTGTCGACGACGGACATGTTCCTGGAAGAGATCACGGACCCGGTCACGCATGCGCTGTTCTTCGAGATCTGGGCACTGGCGTCGCGCAACGCGTTCGCGTCCAGCCTGATGGACCGCATGCTGGCGCGCGAGCGCAAGACCGTCTACAACCTGATCCGCGGGCTGAATCCCGCGATCTCCGACGACGAGTACATGCAGCGCGCGATCCTGATGGTGGCGCAGATCGAGGGCCTGATGCTGTTCCGGCTGGACCGCGAGTCGCGGCGCGAGCAGTTCCTGGCCGTCAGGGCGGCGGTGCGCAAGGCATTATTGAATCTCGCCACGGTGCCGTAAGCGTCCCTCATTCGTCGTGTCGCGTATACTGGCCCGGTTCAACACAAAGGAGCCGGGATGCACCACGACATCAGCCTGATCACCACCATTGCCGCCGCCCTCGGTCTCGGCCTGCTGTTCGGCATGCTGGCCGTGCGCCTGCGCCTGCCGGCCCTGGTCGGGTATCTGGCCGCCGGCGTCATCATCGGCCCCGCCACGCCCGGCTTCGTCGCCGACGTGCACCTCGCCTCGCAGCTGGCCGAGATCGGCGTGATGCTGCTGATGTTCGGGGTCGGGCTGCATTTTTCGCTGGACGACCTGCTCGAAGTAAAAGGGATCGCCCTGCCCGGCGCCATCCTGCAGATCACGGTGGCGACGCTGCTCGGCATCGGCCTCACGTACCTGTGGGGCTGGGACCTCGGGGCAGGCCTCGTGTTCGGCCTCGCGCTCTCGGTCGCGAGCACGGTGGTGCTATTGCGCGCGCTGGAAGATCGCGGCCAGCTCGACTCCTTCAACGGGCGCATCGCCGTCGGCTGGCTCGTCGTGGAAGACCTCGTGACGGTGCTCGTGCTCGTGCTGCTGCCCGCGCTCGCGGGGCCGCTGGGCGGGAAGGGCGAAGGCGGGTCGCTGTGGCTCTCGCTCGGCAAGACCCTGCTGCAGGTGGGCGCGTTCATCGCGTTCATGCTGCTCGTGGGCCGCAAGCTGTTCCCGTGGTTCCTGTGGCGCGTGGCCAAGACCGGCTCGCGCGAGCTGTTCACCTTGTCCGTGATCGCGGCGGCCGTCGGCATCGCCTACGGGTCGTCGCACCTGTTCGGCGTGTCGTTCGCGCTGGGCGCCTTCTTCGCCGGCATGGTGCTGCGCGAATCGGAACTGAGCCACCGCGCGGCGGAAGAGACGCTGCCGCTGCGCGACGCGTTCTCCGTGCTGTTCTTCGTCTCCGTCGGCATGCTGTTCGACCCGCGCGTGCTCGTGGAGAGCCCGCTGGAAGTGCTGGGCGTCGTCGCCATCATCCTGGTCGGCAAATCGCTGGCCGCGTTCTTCCTCGTGCTGGCGCTGCGCTATCCGCTCAACACGGCGATCACGGTCTCCGCCAGCCTCGCGCAGATCGGCGAGTTCTCGTTCATCCTCGCTGCGTTGGGCATCTCGCTCGGCCTGCTGCCGGAGATGGGCCAGAACCTGATCCTCGCGGGCGCCATCATCTCGATCGCCGTGAACCCGCTGATGTTCAAGCTGGTGGGCCCGCTGCAGAACTGGGTGCTGTCCAGATCGGACCACGCGCGCAAGATGGCGCGTTCGCCCGACCCGCTGGCCGAGCTGCCGATGACGGTCACGCACGAGCGCCTGACGGGCCAGGTCGTGCTGGTCGGCTACGGCCGCGTGGGCAAGCGCATCGCGCAAGAGCTGGACCGCGAAGGCATCCACTACGTCGTGGCGGAACAGAACCGCGACATCGTCGACCAGCTGCGCAAGCGCGACCAGCCGGCCGTGGCGGGCAATGCGGCGGAACCGGCCGTTCTGATCCAGGCACACATCGCGCGCGCGTCGATGCTCGTGATCGCGACGCCGGACACCTTCCACGTGCGCGCCATGGTCGAAACGGCCAAGGCGCTGAACCCCGGGATCCGCTGCGTGGTCCGTACGCACAACGAGGAAGAGGCGCGCCTGCTGCGCGAAGAGACGGGCGGCACGGTGCTCGTCGGCGAACACGAACTGGCGCGCAGCATGACGCGACACGTGCTGGACGGGCTAGCGCTCGCGCAGGCGCACTGATTCGACGGCGACGAGGGCCCAAGGCGAGTTGCTGGTGGTCCGAACCTTTCGGGCTCGTCGAGGTCAAACAGGCTGTTCCTCCATGATCATTCATCATGCTCCTGGCCCATCGCATCCGGCTTGCCCCGACGCCCGCGCAGCGCGACTATTTCGTGCGTGCTGCCGGTACCGCAAGGCGCGTCTGGAACTGGGCACTGGCCGAGTGGAACCGCCAAGTCGCCGCCGGCATGAAACCGAACGCGATGGCGCTGAAAAGGCAGTTCAACAGCATCAAGTATTCGGATCCGGACTGGCAGGACGCCGACGGCCATCCCTGGCTGCGCACTATCCACCGTGATGCCCATGCGCAGCCATTCGCGAATCTTGCGAAAGCGTGGACCCACTACTTCAAGCAACGCCGTGCTGGCCAGCATGCACACCGACCGCGTTTCAAAAAGAAGGGACGTTGTCGCGACGCGTTCTACCTGGCCAATGACAAATTCCGACTTGAAGGGATGGTGGTGGTCCTGTCGAAGGTCGGGCGCGTGCTGCTGTGCGAGCATCTGCGCTGGCCCGGTAAGATCATAGGCGCAAGTGTCGGACGCTGCGCAGATCATTGGTATTTGTCGGTACAGGTCGATGTGCCGGATCACGTTGCGCACTTGCGCCGCATGGCTGATGGCGTCCTCGGTGTCGATCTGGGCGTGAGTGCGGCTGCCACGCTGTCGAATGGTGAAAAAATCACGGCGCCACGCCCACTCGCCGCTGCGCTACGACGCCTGCGTATCCGCTCACGGCGCCTGTCACGCAAGCTGGAGACGGCTAAGGCAACCGCCGGCATCAAAGGACAGATCCCGCAAGGCACACGGTTCCCGGTGTCGAAGAACCAGACGTGCGGCAAGCGCGCGCTGGCGCGGCTGCATGCCCGCATTGCCCGCGTGCGCGCCGATTTCATGCATAAGTTGACCACCCGACTGTGCCGCGAAAACCAAGCGGTCGTGATCGAGGACCTGAACGTGCACGGGATGTTGGCCAATGCTCGCTTGGCGCGCGCAATCAGTGACATCGGTTTTTACGAATTCAGGCGCCAGCTGCAGTACAAGGCCGTCCGCTCAGGTACCCAACTCGTGCTGGCGGACCGCTGGTACCCGTCGAGCAAGCTGTGTTCAGCGTGCGGCGCCAAGTATTCCGCACTGGGTTTGGGAGAGCGTGTCTGGGCCTGCACCACTTGCGATGCGCATCATGACCGCGATGTGAATGCGGCCATCAATTTGCAACGGCTCGCAACCGGTGTCCTTGCGACACAATCTGCGCTACCCGTGGCGAGTTCGGCGGTGACGCCGGGCACTGCCGCTGGCAACGGGCCAGCGGGAGGCGGGAAAGTGACGTCTGTCAGGTACGAGCACGGTCAGCAGGACGGCTCGGGGCAGGAAGAGAACGGTGTGCACTTGTTCCCCCTTTCTTGATAGCAGTGACAAGTTTGGCGCGATTCCAAATGACTCGATAATCGAAGCGGCAGAATCCGCATCGTACAACGCCCGGAATAAAAGTAACTGCAAAAAAAACGGCGGACATCCCTGTCCGCCGCATTAACTTGAGTGCTACCTCAAGACCATCAAACAACCACCAAACTTGTTCAGGCCACTGCGGCTTCCTCCGCGCACAGCTTCAGGCTCGCGTGGCGCGGCGCATTCAGGCCGGCCATCAACGCTTCCTGGTGTTCTTCCAGCAGGTCGAACACGGCATCCTTCGACAGCACGTACTGGTCCAGCAGCGTGTCCTTGATCGACACGATCACGTCCTTGTAGTCGCGGATCGAATTCAGCGTGTAGTTATAGAGCTCGTCCGATTTCTCCTCGACCTGGCGCAGCGTGTGCTCGCCGGACGCATCGTTCTGCAGCTGGCTGTAGTCGATCTTGGCGCGCGAATACATCGACAAACGGCCCACCATCAGGTTCAGCATCTTCGTGATTTTTTCGATGTCGTTCTGGCTGCCCACCGAGATACCGCGTGCGCCGTAAAACAGTTCTTCCGCCGCGACGCCGCCGTACAGGCCGATCACGTCGCGCTCCAGTTCTTCCAGCGTGCGCAGCGACATGTCTTCGCCGGACTGCAGCACATAACCCAGCGCACCGATCTTGGACACCGCTTCCGTGCTGATCTTCAGCAGATGCGACTTTTCCTTGACCTCGCTCAGGCTCATGCCGGCGCGCAGGAACGGGTCGATCTGCATGAAGAAGTGACCCAGTTCGTGCACGGCGATGCGCTCGCGCTGCTTGAGCTTCTCGGCCGTCGTGGCGCGGTCGGTCAGGCCGATCGTGGCGCGCTCGTAGGCGCGGAACAGCAAATCGGTGTTGATGATCGCCTTTTCCTGGATCGAGAGCATCGACGCGCGCTCGACCACGGTCTCCAGCAGCGCCGGGCTCAGGTTCTGGGTGATTTCCGCGACCTGGTCCAGGTCGAGGTCGTTCCAGTCCACGAGGCCTTCCTTCTTGCGTGCCAGGAAGCTGCGCAGGAGTTCCTTGCGCTCGCCCTTGTTCGGCAGGCGGAAATTGATCTTCACGGAGAAGCGGCGCAGCATCGCTTCGTCCATTTCCGTCGACGCATCGTCGAAGTTCGAGGCGACGACCCAGATCACGCCCTGGCCCTTGTCGCTCTTGACGCCGTCCAGCAGGCCCAGCAGGGTGTTCGCGGTGTCGTCTTCCCATTTCTTTTCGCTGCGGCCGCGCGGCATGAACAGGCTTTGCGCTTCATCCAGGAAGATGATGCAGCGGCCCTTGCCTGCGGCCTTGCGGTACAGGGCATTCAGCGCCTTCGAACCGCCGCCGACGTAGCCCGATTCCAGCGCCGAGCCGGACGCCTGGATCAGCGGGATGTCGAGGCGCTTGGCCAGGTAGCCCACCAGCTTGGTCTTGCCGGTACCGGCCGGGCCCGTCAGCATGACGTTGAACGGCTTGTCGATGTTGTGCTCTTTGTACAACTCGCGGTTGCGGATCATGTCTTCCAGGTGCAGCACTTCCTGCTTGATGTCTTCCATGCCGATCAGATCGTCCATGCTGCCCTTCAGCTTGTCCGGAGTGATCAGCTGGCTGCTCATGCCCATGCCCGGGATGCCGAATTTCATGGCGTACAGGATCACCAGCAGCACGGTCAGGTCGAGCGCATGGCGCTTCAGGAAGTCGAGGATGTCCGCACCGACGCCTTCGCCTTCGTCCTGCAGGACGGCCTTGTGCGACGCCAGGTATTCATCCTTGGCGATGGAATACGGGATCGCGTTCTTCAGCAGCACTTCGCGCTCCAGCGACAGGTGCGACGTGCTCGGCACCTTCACGACGTGCAGTTGCGGCGCATCCTTGTACTTATAGATATAGCGCGGCGAATCCGACAGCGGCTTCGCGACGAGCAGGTAGTCGAGACGGTCCTTCTGGGCAGCCAGTTGGGTGATCTCGGAAATGTTCTGCGAGTAGACGACCGGCGACGGATCTTGCGGGATATCGGCCTTGTAGATTGCCCAGCCCGTCAGCACGCCCAGCAGTACGGCGGTCAAGATACGGACATAAACATTCTTAAAGGCAATTTGAAGTCGGGCAAAATTGGGCATATCGGTACTCGTACAAGTCGAAGGTGCGTGATACGGCAAGTTTTACTGCATGCCTTCCGGAGTGCCGAGTGGACGCGAAAGGCGGCGGTGCGGGGACCGCAGGGTATTCAAACGTGTGCGTTTGATATTGTTTTGATGCCCGAAGGCAATGGGGATATGGAGACTATACTCGTAAAGAAAAGCGACGTGTATACCGTGCGACGAAAAAATTTTGAATCGCAACACGGCTGATCAAACTGACATCGGTTTTCATTGCCCATCTCATACATTCAATAAATAAATCGCAATAAAGCGCCGAGCATTTAGCTTTTTATCAATAGCCAACTCATTAATTAATTGCATTTGTTTTATTTAAAAATGATTAACTTTGCCATCTGTTTATCGTGCTTTAACGGCACGTAACGGACGCAATGCATGGCGCATTTTTGCTATGCTGGGATATCCGCATGACGCCGCCAACGGTCGTGCGGGTTACGTACCCCACAGTCAGACAATGCATGGATAAGGAATGACCGTGAAACGATACGCACTTGCCGCAACGCTCAGTCTCTTGATGGGCGGCGCCGTCCAGGCTGCCGCCATTGACCTCGACAACAGTCATACCGTGCTGCGCATGCGCGGCGTGACCGATCTGTCGACGGTAAATCACAACGAAGTGGTGGCACCACCCTCCCCTTCGATGTCCGAACTTCCGGAACCGGAAGTGTTTGCCATGATGCTGGTCGGCCTGATCCTGATCGGTTACCGGGCCAGCCGTGACAGCAGCGAAAAATTTAAATAAGGAAGAAAGACGTTTCCGCATGACGCGGAAATGCTGACCGACGGCGCCGCGAGGCGCCGTTTTTCTTTTGCCTGCCGCTCAGGCCGGCAATTCCTGGCACAGCGTATGAAGCTTGCTCAACGTCGCCCAGTTGCGCGTCGTCGTCGCATCGCCCAGTTTCTTGCCCAGTGCTGCCACGACCGGGCTGTCGAGGATGCCCTCCGGGCACCAGACATAGGCCGCCCGCTCGCCCAGCGCCATCGCGCCCGGCCGCCAGTCCTGGCCGCAGAGCGCTTCGACGGCCTCGCGCGAATGCGGTCCGGCGAGAATGAACGTCAGCAGGCGGGAATGGTCCGTCGCCTGGACGAGCAAGGGATTGGAAGCGATGATGGCATCGAGGTCATCGCAGCTGAGCACGACGGTGCGTGACGCCACGCCGAGCTTGAGCACGAGCGCTTCCTCGATCTCGGCGGCAACCGCGTCATGCGACTTGGCCGGACCGGTGAAGACGACGTTGCCGCTGTTGAGGAGACTGCGCACGTGGTCGTAGCCGAGATCCGCGATCAGTTTGCGCAGGTCGGCCATGGCGATGCGTTTCGCCCGCCCGACATTTACGCCTCTCAATAAAACAATGTAGCGTTTTCTGGTCATCCAGGCATGGTACGGCGTCCGAATTAGATAAGCATTAAGGCACCGGCTTACAACACCCAGCCACCCGGCCGCTCACACCTTCCTTACCGGATGGTAATATTCAATACATTGTAAAAATTAAATCAAATGAGGGAAGCATGAGCGGTCCTTTCCACCTGACGCCGCTGGCCGAAACCCGAGCGGGCATGGTGTTGTCCGACGTCGTGCGCGACGGGAAAGGCAATGTTTTGCTGGCACAGGGTATCGTGCTGACCGAATCCATGCTGGCGTCGCTGGGACGGCATGGCATCGACATGCTGCCGATCCTGCAGGCCGAACCGGCGCCGCCGCCCATCGATCCGGCAGCGGTCCAGTCGCGGCTCGATCACATCTTCCGCCAGCACGACCGCGACGACCTCGGCGACTGGGCCACGGGCATCCTGCGCCGCTACGTGGAAGACTACCGCCTGCAGCGCGAGGTGAACCCATGAACCGCCTGACGCCCGAACAACTGGCCACCGGCGTGCAAGACCTGCCGTCCCTGCCCGCCGTCGTCATGGAACTGCTCAGCAGCATCGAGCAGGAAGACATCGACATCTCGGTGCTGGCAAAAAAAGTGTCGTACGACCAAGCGTTGACGGCAAAAACGCTGCGCCTGGCCAATTCCTCGACCTACGGCCTGCAGGTGAAAGTCACGACAATCCAGCAAGCCATCACCTTCCTCGGCTTCCAGACAACGCGCAACCTGATCACGGCGGCCGCCATCACGGGTTGCTTTCCAAGCGGACTCTGCGCCGGTTTCCACGACAAGGCGTTCTGGCGCCATTCGATCGCCACGGCCGCGTGCGCACGCGCGCTGGCGCGCCGGATGCGCTTCAACCAGGACATCGCCTTCACGGCCGGGTTGCTGCATGATATCGGCCGGCTCGTGCTCGTGACCGGTCATCCGGACGCCTATGCCCAGGTCGTGGCCTGGCATGCGCAGCACGGCGGCGACTGGCAGGACGCCGAACAGGCCATCCTCGGCATCGACCATGTCGACGCGGGCGTCGCGCTGGCCGATCACTGGAATTTCTCGAGCACCATGCGCCAGGCAATCGCCTACCACCACGCGCCCGACATCCATGGCGCGGGGTTCCTGGCAACGATCGTGCACGTGGCCAACGCCATCGTGCACGCGCTCGACCTGGCCGGCGAAGATGACGAACTCGTGCCGCGTGTATCCAGCGTGGCCTGGGATGCAATGGGATTGAATGAAGAAGCCTATCTGCACCTGTTCCGCGAAACGGAACTGCAGTTCGGCGAAATGTCGACCATCCTGATGGCTTGAAAAGGGCTGCTCAAGCCCAGGATGATCGAGTGTGACGGCAGCGGAGGTGACCTCCGCTGCCGGGTCTGGCCGGAGGCATGACAGGACCGGCTGTCATGCCCACGGCTTCAGTGCGCATAGTTGCCCGACTTGGTCGAAGACGATGCCTCGTTCGATTGCGGTTGCTGGCCTTGCGGCTGAGCTTGTTGCTGTTGCGCAGCCTGCTGGGCAGCTTGCTGTGCAGCTTTTTCCTCAGGCTTCGGGCGGCCCTGGGCATCCGACAGGCGATATTTGGTGCGGCGGTCGCCCATCAGGTCACGCAGGTCGCGGATGCTCATGCCGGTCACTTCGTGCATGCGGATCAGCAGCGAGGCGCCGACCGGCAGGCGGTGGTGACGGATCTTGCTGATCACCGGCGGTGCGACTTCCAGCATGCGCGACAGCGCAGCATCGTTCTTCAGTTGCATCTTACCGAGCAGAATGTCCAGCAGATGGTTCGGGTTGTAGCTTTCCTGTGATGACAAAGCGTGATGTGCCATGATGACCTCGTAAATGGTTAAAATAGTTCTCTTGCGAACCGTGTTTAATGACTAAGTTTCATCAACATAAGTTCCCGGATTGCGAGACCGACTGACCAGGTATCCACCTGACATATCGGCCGGCGCGTTTCCGGACCGCGTGCGCTCCCTTGGCGGGAAGCGAAAAACGAATGCAGCGTTGGAACCCTGTCCGGGCGCCGCGACCGGAACTGCCGTCGCCGCTGCGGTTTTTGCACTCCCCGCTTCCCACATGCACTTGTCTTTCGGACAAATTATCAAACTCATATGTCGGGCTCACACTCGACCTGAGCACGAAATTCATTGGCCGAAATCAAGCTAACCGGTGGAAAGCTTGTCACATAGTCATTTCAGCACATGGTGACAAATTGTGGCGCACGCAAGTGTTTTTTTAGACTAATTTTGCAATTGCCGAGCTACACGATCTCCTTGATTTACAAGAAGAAACTAAATCGAGTCGAATCGGCAACTTTAAAGATAACAGCTAGAAAGAAAAATTCAAGATTTAACAATGTAACCGACTGTAGAAATATTTCCATCGGAAAATCCTGAATTCCGCGCAGCACGGAACGTCGGCGCGCACGACCGCACGCACCCGCTTTCTCGGCGTGTTTCCGATTTACGGTAAACTGGACTTCCACTTGTCAAAGCATCAGCACTAGAAGCATTCCATGCAGAAAAAAGTATTCATCAAGACCTTCGGTTGCCAAATGAACGAGTACGACTCGGACAAGATGGCGGACGTGCTGGGCGCGTCCGATGGGCTCGTACGCACCGACACGCCGGATGATGCCGACGTGATCCTGTTCAACACCTGCTCCGTGCGCGAAAAAGCGCAGGAAAAAGTGTTTTCCGACCTCGGCCGCCTGAAGGAACTCAAGCGCGCCAAGCCCGACCTGATCATCGGCGTGGGCGGCTGCGTGGCGTCGCAGGAAGGCGAAGCGATCGTCAAGCGTGCGCCGCACGTGGACATGGTGTTCGGCCCGCAGACGCTGCACCGCCTGCCGCAGATGATCCAGCTGCGCCGCCACACGGGCGCGGCCCAGGTCGACATCAGCTTCCCGGAAATCGAAAAGTTCGACCACCTGCCCCCGGCCAAGGTCGAGGGCCCGGTCGCCTACGTGTCGATCATGGAAGGCTGCAGCAAATATTGCAGCTACTGCGTGGTGCCGTACACCCGCGGCGAGGAAGTGTCGCGCCGCTTCGAGGACGTGCTGACGGAAGTCGCCGGCCTGGCCGCCCAGGGCGTCAAGGAAATCATGCTGCTGGGGCAGAACGTGAACGCCTACCGCGGCGTCATGGAATCCGGCGAGATCGCCGACTTTGCGCTGCTGCTGGAATACGTGGCCGAGATCCCGGGCATCGAGCGCCTGCGCTTCGTCACGAGCCACCCGAAGGAATTCACCCAGCGCCTGATCGACGCGTACGCGAAGATCCCGCAGCTGGTCAACCACCTGTACCTGCCCGTGCAGCACGGCTCCGACCGCATCCTGCAGGCGATGAAGCGCGGCTATACCGGCCTGGAATACAAATCGATCATCCGCCGCATCAAGGCGGTGCGTCCGAACATCTCGATCTCGTCCGACTTCATCGTCGGCTTCCCGGGCGAGACGGACGCCGATTTCGAAGCGATGATGAAGCTCGTCGAGGATGTCGGCTTCGACAACAGCTTTTCCTTCATCTTCAGCAAGCGCCCCGGCACCCCGGCCGCCAACCTGGCGGACGACACCCCGCACGAGGTCAAGCTCGCGCGCCTGCAACGCCTGCAGGCGCAGATCGACGCCAACACCCGCAAGACCAGCGCAAGCATGGTCGGCACCGTGCAGCGCATCCTGGTCGAAGGCCCCTCCAAGAAGGGCGGGGGCGAACTCCAGGGGCGTACCGAGAACAACCGTGTCGTCAACTTCTTCCCGGGCGACGACAGCGCTGCGCTCATCGGCCAGCTGGTCGACGTGCGCATCACCGAAAGCCTGGATTACACCCTGCGCGGCGACCTGGTCGCCCGCATTGATACGATTGCCAAAGCCAGTTGAAAACGCCTACCCAGCCTTCGTACTTCATTCCCGAGCCGCTCGATAACACGCGGCTCGCCCACCTCTGCGGCCCGCTCGACGAAAACCTGCGCCAGATCTCGGCCGCGCTCGACGTGACCATCTTCCGGCGCGGCGAAAAATTCATCGTCAGCGGGACCAATGCCGAACGTGCCGTCGAGCTGCTGGAACGCTTCTACGCGGTGGCCGACAAGGTCGTGCCGATCGAGGAAGTGCAGCTGGCGCTCGTCGAACAGCGCGCCGGACTGAAACCCAAGTCCGCGGACGCGGAAGCGCCGCCGCCCAAGGAACCGGGTGCGTCGGTCACCGAGGAAGCCGACGAGGTCGACGACGAGGAACTGGTCAGCCCGATGCTCAAGACGCGGCGCCACGACCTGCGCGGCCGCACGCCGCACCAGATCCAGTACCTGAAGGCCGTGCTCGAACACGACATCAGCTTCGGCATCGGCCCGGCCGGCACCGGCAAGACCTATCTCGCCGTCGCCTGCGCCGTGGACGCCCTCGAACGCGACGCCGTCAAGCGCATCATCCTGACCCGTCCGGCCGTGGAAGCGGGCGAGCGCCTGGGCTTCCTCCCCGGCGACTTCGCGCAGAAGGTCGACCCGTACCTGCGTCCGCTGTACGACGCGCTGTACGACCTGCTCGGCTTCGACCGCACGCAGAAGCTGTTCGAGAAGCAGGTGATCGAGATCGCCCCGCTCGCGTTCATGCGCGGCCGCACGCTCAACCACGCGTTCGTGATCCTCGACGAGGCCCAGAACACGACGGCCGAACAGATGAAGATGTTCCTGACCCGTATCGGCTTCGGCAGCAAGGCCGTCGTCACGGGCGACGTCACCCAGGTCGACCTGCACAAGACGCAGCGGAGCGGCCTCGTCGACGCCATGCAGGTCTTGAAAGACGTGCGCGGCATCGCGTTCACCCATTTCTCCAGCGCCGACGTCGTGCGCCACCCGATGGTGGCCCGCATCGTCGACGCCTACGAAAAGGCCGCGTCGGTGCAGGAACTCGGCGCACTCCCGGGCACTTTGACCAAACCAGCCGCTACCCGCCATGCAAGAAAAAAAGCATAACCTCGAACTGGACGTCCAGTACCCCGACACCCGCCTCGAAGCGGACCTCACGCCCGAACTGGTGGAGCGCTGGGTGCGCGGCGCCCTCCTCGGCCCCGCCGAGCTGGCGATCCGCTTCGTCGACGCCGAGGAAGGCCAGACCCTGAACCGCGAATACCGCGGCAAGGACTACGCCACCAACGTGCTCACGTTCGCCTACAACGAAGGCGCGGAAATCGCCGACGACGAGCCGACGCAGGCCGACATCGTCCTGTGCACGGACGTGCTGCAGCGCGAGGCGGACGAACAGAAGAAGACGGTCGAGGAACACGCGGCGCACCTCGTCGTGCACGGGGTGCTGCACGCGCAGGGCTTCGACCACGAGACGGACGAGGAAGCCGAGGAGATGGAACAACTCGAGCGCGACATCATGGAAGCGCTCGGGTATCCGGATCCGTATGCGGACAACGAGTAAGCGCCAGGTTACGCTTTCTTGAGCTGTTCCCCGATCGGCAACTTGCGCACGCGCTTGCCGGTCGCCGCGAACACCGCATTCGCCAGTGCCGGCGCGATCCCCGCGGTCCCCGGCTCGCCGATCCCGCCCGGGTCGTCGTGGCTGTTCACGATATACACCTCCACGGCCGGCGACTCCGGCATGCGCATCACGCGGTAGTCGGAGAAGTTCGACTGCTGCACGCGGCCCTTCTCGACCGTCACCTCGTCCCACAGCGCCGCGCTGGCGCCGAACACGATGCCGCCTTCCATCTGCGCGACGATGGTGTCGGGATTGACGTTCTGGCCGCAGTCCACCGCGCACACGACGCGGTGCACGCGCACGTCGCCGTCCGGCCCGACGGACACCTCCGCCACCTGCGCCATGTAGCTGCCGAACGCGAACTGCGTCGAGACGCCGCGTCCCAGCTTGCGGCCCGCGATGGGCTTCAAAGGCTTGCCCCAGCCGGCCTTCTCGGCCGCGAGGTTCAGCACGGCCAGCGTGCGCGGCGATTTCTGCAGCAGCGCGCGGCGGAACGCGACGGGGTCCGTCTTGCTCGCGTACGCCAGCTCGTCGACGAAGCTCTCGACGACGAACACGTTGTGCGTGGGCCCGACGCCGCGCCAGAACGCGGTGGCGAGGCCCGGCGGTTCGTGGCGCATGTATTCGACGCGGATGGCCGGGATCGAATACTGGATGTCCGCCGCCCCTTCCACCGCGTCCGGGTCGACGCCGTTCTTGACCATCGGCGGCGCGAAGCGCGACATGATCGACGACCCGGTCACGCGGTGGAACCATGCCACCGGCATGCCCTTGTCGTCGATGCGCGCCGACATGCGGTCGACGTAATAGGGCCGGTACATGTCGTGCTGGATGTCTTCCTCGCGGGTCCAGACGATCTTCAGCGGCCCCTTGGCCAGCTTCGCGAATTCCACGGCCTGGATCACGCTGTCGACTTCGAGCCGGCGCCCGAAGCCGCCGCCGATGTAGTGGTTGTGCACGCGGACCTTCTCGAGCGGCAGTCCGGTGATCTTCGCGGCCGCGCCCTGCGCCAGCGCCGGCACCTGCGTGCCGACCCAGATGTCGCAGCCGTCGGCTTTCAGGTCGACCGTGCAGTTCATCGGCTCCATCGTCGCGTGCGCGAGGAACGGGACTTCATAGATGACGTCGATGCGCCGGCCCGGGCCGGCGTCCAGCGCTTTCAACGCATCGCCCTTGTCGGCGGCGATGGCGCCCGTGTTCTGCGACACCTTCATCATGTCGGCGACGATGCCGGCCGTGCTGACGTTGGCATTGGCGCCGTCGTCGAAGCGCGGCGCGGCCGCAAGCAGGCCCTGTTTCGCGGCCCAGAAGTGGTCGGCCACGACGGCCACCGCCCCTTCGATGCGCAGCACCTGGCGCACGCCCTTCACGGCCAGCGCCTTCTGCTCGTCGACGGCGGCGACCTTGCCGCCCAGGACGGGCGACGCCGCCACGGCCGCGATGCCCATGTTCGGCAGGCGCGCGTCGATGCCGAACTGCGCGGAACCGTTCACCTTCGCGGGGGAATCCAGGCGCTTGATCGCCTTGCCGACCAGCGTGAACTGGGCCGGATCCTTCAGCTTGACCTCGGCCGGGAAGCTCAGCTTCGACGCGGCTTCCGCCACGTCGCCGAAGTGCACCTGTCGGTTCGACGCATCGTGGCGGATCATCCCGCCCACGACCTTCAGGTCGCCCGGCTCGACGTTCCAGTTCTTCGCGGCGGCCTGCACGAGCACCGTGCGCACCTTGGCGCCCGCCTCGCGCAACGGTTTGTACGTCGCGCGGATCGACGTCGAGCCGCCCGTCACCTGGCCGCCCAGCAGCGCGTCGGCGTACAGCGAATTGTTCGCGGGCGCCTGCTCCAGCTTCACCTTCGACAGGTCGGCACCCAATTCCTCGGCCAGCAGCTGCGGCAGCGAGGTGAACGTGCCCTGCCCCATCTCGACCTTGTGGATGATGAGGGTGACGAGGCCCTCGCGATCGATGCGGATGAACGCGTCGTGCGCGAGGCCCGGCTGCTCGTTGGTCATGGCGGTCGATGCCTGGCCGACGGCCTTCTCGGACGGCGGCTCCTTGCGGTCGTTGGCCGGCGCGTCGCCCTGTTTCGTACAGCCGAACAGCGAGAAGCCGAACAGCAGGCCGCCACCGCCGACGGCGCCGGCTTTCAGCAGCTGGCGGCGCTTGTTCGAGAGCTGGTCCATGTCGCGGCCTCCTTTCATGCCTGGCCCGAGGCGATCTTGATCGCCTTGCGGATACGGTTGTAGGTGCCGCAGCGGCAGATGTTGCCGGCCATGGCGTTGTCGATGTCGGCATCGCCCGGCTTCGGCGTCGCGTGCAGCAGCGCCGTGGCGGACATGATCTGGCCCGACTGGCAATACCCGCACTGGACGACGTCGATCCTGCGCCACGCGTCCTGCACCTTGGCCCCGACCGGGTCGTTGCCGATCGCCTCGATGGTCGTGATCTTCTTGCCGGCGGCGGCCGACACGGGGGTCACGCATGAGCGGATGGCCTGGCCGTCCAGGTGGACGGTGCAGGCGCCGCACAGGGCGACGCCGCAGCCGAACTTGGTGCCGGTGAGGCCCATCACGTCGCGCAGGGCCCACAGCAGGGGCATGTCGTCGGGGACATCGAGGTTGGTGGTGGTGCCGTTGACGTTCAAGGCGGGCATGGGAATTCCTTTCCTTAGCGAATGATCAACTATAGGACGAAGGCTGGCAGCAATGGCGCACGGCTGCCTGAACGTGGATGTCTGCATAAAAATCAGGCATTCCGGCTTTTGGTGTATCCTATGGCCCATCGCAACAACGGCTTCACGCCAACTATGCCCGAGCACCCTGCTGACGTCCGTTCGGACGTTAAAACCCACCGGTCGCTGTTCGAACGGTTGACCGCACTGATTTCCCCCGAGCCCGAAAACCGCGCCGAACTGCTGGAAGTTCTGCACGACGCCCACGAACGCAACCTCATCGACGCCGACGCACTCTCCATGATCGAGGGCGTGTTCCAGGTGTCCGACCTGTCGGTGCGCGACATCAT
This sequence comes from Massilia kyonggiensis, assembly GCF_024756235.1. Classification (GTDB taxonomy): domain Bacteria; phylum Pseudomonadota; class Gammaproteobacteria; order Burkholderiales; family Burkholderiaceae_D; genus Telluria; species Telluria kyonggiensis. The sequence continues at coordinate 768,530 of NZ_JANUGY010000001.1, forward strand.
GATCCCGCGCTCCCAGATGGACGTGATCGACATCACCAAGCCGATCGAGGAATGGCTGCCCATCGTGCTGGAAACGGCTCACTCGCGCTTCCCCGCCATCGAGGGCGAGCGCGACAAGGTGGTCGGCATCCTGCTCGCCAAGGACCTGCTGCGCTACTACGCGGAAGAATCGTTCGACGTGCGCGACATGCTGCGCCCGGCGATCTTCATCCCGGAATCGAAACGCCTGAACGTGCTGCTGCGCGACTTCCGCGCGAACCACAACCACATGGCCATCGTCGTCGACGAGTACAGCGGCGTGGCCGGCCTGATCACCATCGAGGACGTGCTGGAACAGATCGTCGGCGACATCGAGGACGAATACGACTTCGACGAGGAAGAAGACAATATCCTCTCCATCAAGGAAGGCCAGCACGGCCCGCGCTGGCGCGTGAAGGCGCTGACGGAGATCGAGCAGTTCAACGAAGAGATCGGCGTCGACCTGCCCGAGGACGACGTCGACACCATCGGCGGCCTCGTCGCGAGCCACCTGGGCCGCATGCCGCACAAGGGCGAGGTGTTCGACCTCGAGAACCTGCGCTTCGAAGTGCTGCGCGCCGACGCGCGCCAGATCCACGTGCTGCTGGTGGAAAAACTCCCGGCCGTCGACGACGAACACGATTGACGCGGGGCCCCCAGCATTGATTGAATCCAGCCTGAACCTGCGGCGCCGCCGCAAGCCCGCGGTGGCGCCCGATCCCGCGTTGCGCGGCACGCGGCCGAGCGCCGCGGGCCTCGCCGTCGCGGCGCTGGCCGGCGCCCTGAGCCTGTTCTCGTTCGAACCGTTCGGCTGGTGGCCCGTCCAGTTCCTGTCGCTCGCCTATTTGTTCTACCAGGTCGGCATGGGCAGTTCGCCCCGCCGCGCCGTATTCCTCGGCTGGGCGTTCGGCTTCGGCTGGTCCGTGGCCGGCATGCACTGGCTTTATATTGCGCTGAACCGCTTCGGCGGCCTGGCCGCGCCGCTGTCCGCCATCGCCATCGCGCTGCTGGGTCTTTACATGGGCCTGTTCGGCGCGTTCGCCGCGGGCGTGTCGTCGTGGCTGCGCAAGCGCTGGTCGCTGCCCGTCCCCGCCTTCCTGCTGCTCGTGTTCCCCGCCTGCTGGGGCGTGTCGGAATGGATGCGCGGCTGGGTATTCACCGGTTTTCCCTGGGCGGCGTCCGGCTATGCGCACGTCACGGCCCCCTTGAGCGGCTTCGCGCCGATCCTCGGCGTGTACGGCATCGGCGTGCTGGCCGCTGTCTGCTCGGCGTGCATCGTGATGCTGACCCAGCGCCGCCGGCTGCCGGCGATTGGCCTGTTCGCCGCGCTGCTGCTGGCCGGCTGGGGCCTCAAGCACGTCGCGTGGACCGCACCTGCCGGCAAGCCGCTCAACGTGCGTCTCGTGCAGGGCAACATCCGCCAGGACGAGAAATTCAGCGCCGAACACCTGGGCATGATCCTCGCGCGCTACCGCGACATGATGACGGCCGCGCCGGCCGACCTGATCGCGGCGCCGGAGACGGCCATCCCCGTATTCCCGAACCAGCTCCCGCCCGAGTACCTGCAGACGTTCCGTCAATACGCGGCGCAGACCGGCAGCGCGTTCCTGTTCGGGATCCCGCTGGCCGACAGCATGACGGTGTACGCGAACAGCGTGGCCGGCATCGGCCCGCAGGGACAATCCTACCGCTACGACAAGAACCACCTCGTGCCGTTCGGCGAATTCATCCCGACGGGCTTCCGCTGGTTCACGGACCTGATGCAGATCCCGCTGGGCGACTTCACGCGCGGCCCGGACGTGCAGGCGCCGTTCGCCGTGAAGGACCAGCTGGTGCTGCCGAACGTCTGCTACGAGGACGTATTCGGCGAAGAGATCGCGAAGAACCTGCGTTCGCAGGCGCAGCCGGCCACCGTGCTGCTGAACGTGTCGAACCTGGCATGGTACGGCGAATCCGTCGCGATCCCGCAGCACCTGCAGATCTCGCGCATGCGGAGTCTCGAGACGGGCCGCCCGATGCTGCGCGCGACGAACAACGGCGCCACCGCCGTCATCGACGGCCGCGGCAACGTCGCCGCGCTGCTGCCGTTCTACAGCCAGGGCACCCTGGCGACGACCGTGCAGGGCATGGCCGGCAGTACGCCGTACATCCGCTTCGGCAACCTGCTGTTCCTCGCGCTGGGCGCTTTGCTGCTGGCCGGCGCCTGGCTTGCCGGACGGCGTCGACAGTCGAACGGCTAAAATAGCGAGCGATTCACTTCAAGCCATTCCGTAAAACCCGCTAGAATTGGTGTTTTAGCAAACTCACCGTGTTCGCGCCACCGTGCGCGCGAAGCCAACAAGATGCTCACATTCCAACAAATCATCCTGACTCTGCAAACCTACTGGGACAAGCAGGGTTGCGCCCTGCTCCAGCCGTACGACATGGAAGTCGGCGCGGGCACCTTCCACACTGGCACCTTCCTGCGCGCGATCGGACCGGAACCGTGGCGCGCCGCCTACGTGCAGCCGTCGCGCCGCCCGAAGGATGGCCGCTACGGCGAAAACCCGAACCGCCTGCAGCACTATTACCAGTACCAGGTCGTGCTGAAGCCGGCGCCGGAAAACATCCTGGACCTGTACCTCGGTTCCCTGGAAGCGCTGGGCCTGGACCTGAAAAAGAACGACGTGCGCTTCGTCGAGGACGACTGGGAAAGCCCGACGCTGGGCGCCTGGGGCCTCGGCTGGGAAGTCTGGCTGAACGGCATGGAAGTCACCCAGTTCACGTACTTCCAGCAGGTCGGCGGCCTCGATTGCAAGCCGGTGCTGGGCGAGATCACGTACGGCATCGAGCGCCTCGCGATGTACCTGCAGGGCGTCGAGAACGTGTATGACCTCGTGTGGACGGAGTGGGAAGAAAACGGCGAAAAGAAATCGCTGTCGTATGGCGACGTCTTCCACCAGAACGAAGTCGAACAGTCGACCTACAACTTCGAACACTCGAACACGGACCTGCTGTTCCAGGCTTTCAATAACCACGAGAGCGAAGCCAAGCGCCTGATCGAACTGGCGCTCACCTTGCCCGCGTACGAGCAGATCATGAAGGCGTCGCACAGCTTCAACCTGCTGGATGCGCGCGGCGCGATCTCCGTCACCGAGCGCGCCGCCTACATCGGCCGCGTGCGCAACCTGTCGCGCCTCGTCGCCCAGGCCTATTACGATTCGCGCGAGAAGCTGGGCTTCCCCATGCTCCCGAAAGCTTGAGTCCAGAACAGAATAGAACGACACCATGAATCAGACATTACTCGTCGAACTGCAGACCGAAGAGCTGCCGCCGAAGGCGCTCGTGAAACTGGGCGCCGCTTTTGCGAACGGCATCGCGAACGGCCTGAAGGCCCGTGACTTCCTCGACGCCGACAGCGTCGTCACCACCTACGCCACGCCGCGCCGCCTGGCCGTGTCGATCACCAACGTGCGCGCCACGTCGGCCGACAAGACCATCCGCGAGAAGATCCTGCCGGTGACCGTCGCCCTCGACAAGGACGGCAACCCGACCGCGCCGCTGGCCAAGAAGCTGGCCGCCCTCGGATTCCCCGACCTGAAGGTCAGCGACCTCGAACGCGCCCAGGACGGCAAGGCGGAAAGCTTCTTTTACACGTACACCGCGCCGGGCATCGACCTCGCCGAGGGCCTGCAGCCGGTGCTGGAAGAGACGGTCGCCAAGCTGCCGATCCCGAAGGTGATGAGCTACCAGCGTGCGGACGGCGCCACCGTGCAGTTCGTGCGCCCCGTGCACTCGCTGCTGGCGCTGCACGGCGAGAACATCGTGCCGCTGTCGCTGCTGGGCCTCAAGGCCGGCCGCAGCACGCTCGGCCACCGCTTCCTGTCGAACGGCCATGCCTTCGATATCGGCCATGCGGATGCCTACAACGAACTGCTCAAGGTCTTCGGCAAGGTCGTCGCGAATGCCGGGGAACGCAAGGAATCGATCCGCACCCAGCTGCTGGCCAAGGCCGGCGGCGACCAGGTCTTGATGCCGGAATCGCTGCTGGATGAAGTGGCGGCGCTGGTCGAATGGCCCGTCGTGTACGAATGCCAGTTCGAAGACGCCTTCCTCGCCGTGCCGCAGGAATGCCTGATCCTGACGATGCAGACGAACCAGAAATACTTCGCGCTCACGGATACGAACGGCAAGCTGCGCTCGCGCTTCCTGATCGTCTCGAACCTCGCGACCGACGACCCGTCCGCCATCATCGGCGGCAACGAGCGCGTCGTGCGCCCGCGCCTGTCGGATGCAAAATTCTTCTTCGAGCAGGACAAGAAGAAGTCGCTGGAATCGCGCCTGCCGCTGCTGGCGAACGTCGTCTACCACAACAAGCTGGGCACGCAGGCCGAGCGCACGCAGCGCGTCACGCGCCTCGCCGGCGCCATCGCCCGCCGCCTTGGCTACGACGTGCTGCTGGCCGAACGCGGCGCGCAGCTCGCGAAGGCCGACCTGCTGACCGACATGGTCGGCGAGTTCCCGGAACTGCAGGGCATCATGGGCACGTATTACGCCCGCAACGACGGCGAACACGAGGAAGTGGCGCTGGCCGCGTCCGAGCACTACCAGCCGCGCTTCTCCGGCGACGCGCTGCCCACGACGAACACGGGCCTCTCGGTCGCCCTGGCGGATAAACTCGAAACCCTCGTGGGCATCTGGTCGATCGGCCTGCAGCCGACGGGCGAAAAGGACCCGTTCGCGCTGCGCCGCCACGCGCTGGGCGTGATGCGCATGCTGGTCGAGAAGCGCCTGCCGCTCGCGCTGTCCGACCTCTTGACGGATGCCGCCGGCGTGTTCGACTACATGCCGACGTTCAAGGACCCGACGGCGGAAGTGACGGCCTTCATGCTGGACCGCCTGCGCGGCCTGCTGCGCGACCGCGGCTTCGCGCCGAACGAAGTGGAAGCCGTGCTGGCGCAGAACCCGGACCGCGTGGACGACGTCGTGCAGCGCCTGGAAGCCGTGCAGGCCTTCGCCGCGCTGCCGGAAAGCGCCTCGCTGGCCGCCGCCAACAAGCGTATCTCGAACATCCTCAAGAAGAACGAGGAAGCGCTCGCGCAAGCGGGCGACGTGGATCCCGCGCTGCTGCAGGACGCCGCCGAGAAGACGCTGTACGCGAGCGTGCAGCGCGTGCAGCCGGACGTCGACGCGGCCTTCGAGCGCGGCGATTTCACGGGCACGCTGAAGACGCTGGCCCAGCTGCGCGACGACGTCGACGCGTTCTTCAACGACGTGATGGTGATGGCCGACGACGTCGCCCTGCGCAACAACCGCCTCGCCCTGCTGTCCATCCTGCACCGCATGATGAACCGCGTGGCCGACATCTCGAAGCTCGCGGCATAAGCATCATGAAGCTGATCATCCTCGACCGGGACGGGGTCATCAACCATGACTCCCCCGAGTTCATCAAGTCGCCCGCCGAGTGGATCCCGATCCCGGGGTCGCTCGAAGCGATCGCGCGCCTGAACCAGGCCGGCTACCGCGTCGTCATCGCGTCGAACCAGTCGGGCATCGCGCGCGAACTGTTCGACATCGCGACCCTCAACGCGATCCACCAGAAGATGCACGCGAACGCCCAGCTGGTGGGTGCGGACATCGACGCGATCTTCTTCTGCCCGCACGCGGCCATCGACAACTGCGACTGCCGCAAGCCGAAGAACGGCATGTTCGAGGAGATCAGCAAGCGCTTCAAGGTCAGCCTGAAGGGCGTACCGACCGTCGGCGATTCGCTGCGCGACCTGCAGGCCGGCTTCATCAGCGGCTGCGTGCCCTACCTGGTCCTGACCGGCAAGGGCGAGAAGACCCGGGAAACAGGCGGCCTGCCACCCGGCACGCAGGTGTTCCCCGACCTCGCGGCGATGGTCGACGCGTTCCTCAAGACCGTTCCCGCCGCAAGCGCATGATCGCTACCACCGCCAATCAAGATCTGGAGACCTCGCCGTTGCGTACCGCCGCCCTGTTCCTGCGTTCCCTGTTGTTCGCGATCGTCATGACGATCGCCACCGTCGTGTGGGCCTGCGTCTGCTTCCTGGCGGCGCCGTTCCCGTACAAGACGCGCTTCTGGGTCACGTCGCGCTGGAACGTCTTCATCATCTGGTGCGCGCGCGTCATCTGCGGCATCCGCTACCAGGTGAAGGGCTACGAGAACCTGCCGGACCAACCCGCGATCCTGCTGTCGAAGCACCAGTCGGCATGGGAGACCATCTTCATGCTGCCCAACATGAAGCGGCCGCTCGTCTACGTCTTCAAGAAGGAGATCCTGTATATCCCCTTCTTCGGCTGGGGCATGGCGCTGCTGCGCATGATCCCGATCGACCGCAGCAAGGGCAAGCGCGCGTTCGCGCACGTCGTCAGGATCGGCAAGGCGCGCCTCGCGGACGGCCAGTCGATCATCATGTTCCCCGAAGGGACGCGCATCCCCGTGGGCCAGAAAGGACAGTACAAAAGCGGCGGTACGCGCCTGGCGATAGAAACCCGTGCGATGGTCGTGCCGATCGCGCATAATTCAGGTGAGTGCTGGCCCAAGAACTCGTTCATCAAGCGGCCGGGCCTCATCACCGTCTCGATCGGCAAGCCGATATCGCCGGAAAACCACACTGCCGACAGTCTGATGCAAGAGGTCGAAAATTGGATAGAATCGGAAATGCGCGTCATTTCGCCCCACGCCTATTCAGGTACTTGAACGAATTGGGCGTGCAGAACCAAGCATCATCGAAGCCGCCCACCATGACCTCCCCCAAGACCGACGCGAACCAGCTGGAGCTGTTTGCCCAGGAACTCGTCGCGGCGCTCAAGCCCTCACCCACACCCGCGCCCACGCCGGCGGCCAGACCCGTGCCGCCGGCCCCGCTGTTCAAGGCACCGCCGGTGCCGACCCGCACGCTCCCCATTCCGCCCGTCGGCCCGAACGACCCGCCGCTGCGCAAGATCCAGCTCGGATCGCACACCGTGCACTACGTGCTGCGCCGCTCCGCGCGCCGCTCGCACGGCTTCATGGTGTGCGACGACGGCCTGTTCGTGACGTCGCCGAACCGCGCACCGCTGGACGACATCGAGCGCGCAATCCGCGCCAAGCAGCGCTGGATCCTGACCAAGCTGTTCGAACGGGGCGAGCGCCGTGCGCAGCGCGCCGAACGTCCGCCCGTGGAATGGGTCGACGGCGCGCAACTGCCCTACCTCGGGTCCGACATCACGTTGCGGCTGGAGCCTGCCGCGCGCAGCCACTGCGTCTACGATGCCGAGACGCGCACCTTGCATCTCGGCGTGACGCCAGGCCTGGAGACGTGGCAGATCCGCGAGCGCGTGAAGCTGTGGTTCCAGGACGAGGCGAAGCGGATCTTCGGCGAACGCCTCGACCTGTACGCGCCGCGCGTGGGCGTCACCTATCACTCGTTCGCGATCTCGTCGGCCGGCACGCGCTGGGGTTCGTGCACGGTGGCCGGGAACATCCGGTTGAACTGGAAGCTGGTGCACTATCCGCTCGCGCTGCTGGACTACGTGGTCGTGCACGAACTGGCGCACCTGCGCGAGATGAACCACAGCCCGGCCTTCTGGGCCGTCGTGGGCGAAGTCTTCCCGGATTACGATGGCGCCAAGGCGGCGCTCAAGAAGCGCTCGGTGGAGATGCCGGTGCTGTTCCCCGACGAGTGATCGGAGAACAGCCCGTTACGACGCGCGGAACTGCAGTTCGCCCGCCGCGCGGGCTTCGACGATCCCGCGCATCGCGCTGACTTCGTCCTTGTTCAGGCACCGGAACGGAATGGGCAACGTGCCCCGCTTCAGGATCATCATGAAGCCGTTCGAATACGTGCGGATGCGCTGCACGTCGCTCCAGTCGATCAGGCTCACGCCCGTATCGCTGGTGCGCACGATGCCGTGCTGGTCGATCTGGAATTCGTACGTGCGCTTCCCGCGCTGCAGCAGCACGAAATGCGTGGCTGCCGACAGCGTGCTTTTCAGGCGCAGATAGAAGCCCATTGGCCAGCGGATATGGCGGCGGCGGATCAGGTAACCGCCATGCTCCCACATGAAGCGCACGTACTCGGCGAACGAGTAGCGCACCCAGAAATGAAGACTGTAACGTTCTGCCGGCGGATGCACGACCGGGATCGTGGCTGCCGGCATCGCGTCGGCACCGAGATCCTCGGCGTCAGGCTGGTCCAGCAACGCGGCCCCGCCATCCGAGTGGCCGGCCGCTCGCGAGCGATTTGACCACAACATGTGCATCCCCTTTCGTTTTCTAATCTAAAGAGAATGGTAGCAAAAGCTAAGCGATAATTTGTTGCAAGAGTTCAACAGTGCGCACTGTTGCGCCACGATGTTGGGCCGCGAAGGCCTGCGCGTGGGCGCCCATGGCGGCGCGGCGGCCGTCGTCGGAGAGAAGATCGGCGGCGGCGCGCAGCAACGCGGGAGCATCCGGCACGCGCAGCGCGGCGCCGGCGGCGACGGCTTCCCCGGTCGCCTGCAGGAAGTTGAAGGTGTGCTCGCCCACCAGCACCGGACGTCCCAGCGCGCACGCTTCGATCAGGTTCTGGCCGCCCAGCGGCAGCAGGCTGCCGCCGATGAAGGCGCAGTCGCATGCCGCGTAGTACGCGAACATCTCGCCCATCGAATCGCCCAGCAGCACGTCGGTGTCCACGTGTTCCGGCAGTCTTGATCGACGGGCGAGCGTCAAGCCGCGTTCCTCGACCATGCGCGCCACCTCGTCGAAGCGCTGCGGGTGACGGGGCACCAGCACGAGCAGCATGTTCGCCGGGCGCTGGTCCATCGCCTTGTACGCGTCGAGGATCAGCGCCTCTTCGCCTTCGCGCGTGGAGGCGCACAGCAGCACGGGGCGCTCCGCGAAACGCGCGCGCAGCATCGCGCCCGTGTCCAGCGCGGCCTGCGGCGGCACGACGTCGAACTTGATGCTGCCCGTGACGGCGACCTTCGGGGCGCCCAGCGAGGCGATACGTTCGGCGTCCGCATCCGTCTGCGCGGCCACCAGCGTGATTGCGCGTGCGGCATCCGTCATCAGGCCGCCGATCTTGCGGCCGCGGCGCAGCGATTTTTCCGACAGGCGCGCGTTCACGAGCGCCACCGGCACGCCGTGCTTCGCACAGCCGTGGATCAGGTTCGGCCACACTTCCGTCTCCATCAGGATGCAGATCGCGGGTTCGAAATGGCGCAGGAAGCGGCCGACCATGAAGCCGGTGTCGTACGGCAGGAACGACTGGATCACACGGTCGCCGTGCTTGCCGAACAACGCCTTACCGGTGGCGCGGCCGGTGGGCGTCATGTGCGTGAGCAGGATGCGCGCGTCGGGGCGCGCGGCCAGCAGGGCCTCTATCAGCGGCTCGGCGGCGCGCGTCTCGCCGACGGAGACAGCGTGCACCATGATGGTCGGGCGCTTGTCCAGCCGGCGGCCATAGAAACCCAGGCGCTCGCCCAAATGCGTGCGGTAGCCGGGCTCGCGGCGCCCGCGCCACCACAAGCGGCCCAGCACAAGCGGCAGCGCCAGCCACCACATGAGCGAATACAGCACGCGCATCAGCGGCTCTCCAGCAGACGCCGCGCGGCCGCCACGACCTCGTCGACGGTCGGCGGCGCGCCCGTGTCGCCCAGGTTGACGATGCGCGGCGACCAGTTGCCCTCGGTCTTCCAGCGCGGCGAATCGGCATAGATCTCGACCGTCGGCCGCACGAAGGCGGCGGCGATGTGCGTGAGGCCCGTATCGACGCCCACGGCGAGCGCCGCGTGGCGCGCCAGTTCCACCGCATCCATCATCGACAGTTTCGGCAGCACGCGCGCGTTCGGCAGCGCGGCGGCGAGACGCTCGGCCTCCTCCTTCTCGCGCGGGGAACCCCAGGGCAGCAGGATCGTCATGGGCGCGAGCGCCTGGCCGAGCGCGATCCAGTGCGCCGTCGGCCATTTTTTTGCATCGCGCGCGGTCCCGTGGAAGAACACGGCGTAGTCTTCGGGCGGCATCCACGCGGGACGCGCCGCGCCGCCGGGTGCCGGCAGGCCGAAGTCCGGCGGCGTGTCGACGGCATAGCCGAGCGCCGCGGCCACGACCTGGCGTCCGCGCGCCACCGCGTGCGTGCGCGGGTCGACGGGGATGCTGCGGCTGTGGAAGATGCGCGAGACGCCCTCGTAGCCCGAATCCTCGGTGCCGTTGGCCAGGCCGACTTTCTGGCCGCCGCGGGCGCAGGCCATCACGATGCCCGTCTTGATCAAGCCCTGCGTGTCGAACACGTAGTCGTACTGCTCGGCGCGCAGGTCGGCAAAAAAGCCGCGCAGTTCCGCGCGCACGGCCGCCTGGCCGAGTCCCTTGCGCCAGCGCCGCAGCGCGAACGGGATCACCTTGCGCACGTGCGGGTTGAGCTTCACGAGGCTGACATAGCCCTCTTCCACCACCCAGTCCACCTGGGCATCCGGAAAGTGGCGCCGGATGTCGGCCACGATCGGGAGATTGTGCAGGACGTCGCCCAGCGACGACACCCGCACCAGCAGGATCTTCATCAGAACGGCAGCTTCGCGTCAGGCTTGGCGGCGAGGATCACGCGCGCGAACTCTTTCTGGATACGGTCCAGCGCTGCCGGATTCTCGCCCTCGAAGCGCAGCACGACGACGGGCGTCGTGTTCGAACCGCGCGCCAGGCCGAAGCCGTCCGGGTACTCCACGCGCAGGCCGTCGATGTCGACGATCCGGTCCGCGCCCGGGAATTCCGCTTCGGCGCGCAGCTTGTCGATCAGCGCGAAATTCTCGCCTTCCTGCAGGTGCAGGTGCAGTTCGGGCGTGCTGGACGCGATCGGCAGGGAATTCAGCAGTGCGGACGGGTCGGTTTCGCGCGTGAGGATCTCGAGCAGGCGTGCGCCCGTGTACAGGCCGTCGTCGAAGCCGAACCAGCGGTCCTTCCAGAAGATATGGCCGCTCATCTCGCCGCCCAGCGGCGCACCGGTTTCCTTCAGCTTGGCCTTGACGAGCGAGTGGCCCGTCTTCCACATCAGCGGACGGCCGCCATGCTGCTCGATCCACGGGCCCAGGTGGCGCGTGCACTTCACGTCGTACAGGATTTCGGCGCCCGGGTTGCGCGACAGGACGTCCTTGGAGAACAGCATCATCTGGCGGTCCGGGAAGATGATCTGGCCATCTTTCGTGACGACGCCCAGGCGGTCGCCGTCGCCGTCGAATGCGAGGCCGATCTCGGCGTCCGTCGTCTTCAGGCATTCGATCAGATCCTGCAGGTTTTCCGGATGCGCCGGGTCCGGGTGGTGGTTCGGGAAGTGGCCATCCACGTCGCAGAACAGTTCGATCACGTCGCAACCCATCGCGCGGAACAGATCGCCCGCGACCATGCCGGCCACGCCGTTGCCGCAATCGACCGCGATCTTGATCGGACGCGCGATCTTGACGTCGCCGACGATGCGTTCGACGTAGGCGGCCTTGATGTCGTGCGTCGAGTAGCCACCTTGCTGTGCGGCCGGCTGGAAATCGTCGCGTTCGATGGCCTGGTACAGGCCCTGGATGGCGTCGCCGTAGATCGCCTCGCCGGCCAGCACCATCTTGAAGCCGTTGTAGTCCGGCGGGTTGTGGCTGCCGGTGACCATGATGCCCGAACGCGCACCCAGCACGTTGGTGGCGAAATACACCATCGGCGTGGCGACCATGCCCAGGTCGATCACGTCCACGCCCGCGGCCTGCAGGCCTTCGGCCAGCGCCCTGGCCAGCTCCGGACCGGACAGGCGGCCGTCGCGGCCGATGATCACGGTGCGTTCTCCCTTGGCCAGCGCGGCGGCGCCGAACGCCTGGCCGATGCGGCGCGCGATCCCCGCGTCGAGCGTGCTGCCGATGACGCCGCGGATGTCATAAGCCTTGAAGATCGTTTTCGAGAGAGAAACCATGGATTATCTACCTTGCAGGACGGGGGCACCGGAATGCGCGCACGGGCATTACGAACGCCGGTTGGTTCGGATGTCGGAAAAAGAGATATTGTAACGGCAAGAGGGCCGACAAGGTCGGATTGCCGCTATATTGAATGCGCAAACAAGCGCGGTGAGGCGCACAGGACGTGCGCACTCGGAACGATATGAAACGGAATCAGACGCGCAGTTTGTCCAGCGATTTACCGCCTTCGACCCATTCCTTGACCCATTTCGGCTGGCGGCCGCGACCGGTCCACTGTTGCGACGCATTGTCCGGATTGCGATAACGAACGGCGACGGAGCCGGTATTCGCGCCTGCCGATTTACCGCCACGGCCGCTGGCGCTGATCAGGTCTTTCAAAGGTACGCCGACGCTCTGTGCGATGGCCATGATCTGTTCACGCGCCTTTTGCACTTCCTGCACCTCGCGTTTCTTCATTTCCTGCTTGATCTGCTCCTGCAGGTTGCGCAAATCGCCCAAGGACAAATTAGACAGATCCATCTTGATTCCTTATATGTAGAGTCTAGGTGTAAGGGATTTTATCGAATATTCACCAATGCTCGCAATATACTACAACTTAAATTTCTTCAGTGTTTTTTGTGCCAAATCAGCCAGCGCGGCGACTTGAATCTCACGATACGCGCGTACAACCATACGTAGCTGATAATGAACAACAGGCAGAAGAATATCAGGATTCCCGTATTCCGCCAGAACACAGTTGCGGGGATAACGGCCGTGAGGGAAAACAGCCACAGGTATGGCGAGGTGCGCGCATTCCTTTTCATGAGTGCGCGGGCCTCTTTGCGACCAACGGTCCATTGGACGATGCGCCGGAAAATCAGGCTGTGCAGGTGGATTCCATCCGGCATTGTAGGAGATTTCCCACGCACAAACATCCGCCGATAAACGGAAAATATGGTTTCGAATGCCGGATAAATCAGCAGTAAAGCGGCATACCACGTCGATACCTGCGGATTGCGCATCACGAGCAGCAGGGCCAGCTCGCCCAGCATGAATCCAATGAAATAAGCGCCCCCGTCGCCGAGGAAGATGAGGCCGACGGGATAATTCCACACGAGGAAACCGGCCGTCGCGCCCGCCACCGTCAGCGCGGACACCAGCACGAACATGTCGCCCACCTGCCAGCCCACGTAGGCGAGCGACAGCAGCATGAAGATCGTGACGACGCTGGCCAGGCCATTGAACCCGTCGATGATATTCACCGCGTTCGCAATGCCGGCGACGGCCAGTACGGTAAGCGGCAATATCAGCCACAGCGAATCGAGGTTCCAACTGACGAAAGGCATATCGAGGCGGGCGATTTTCGCATCCAGCACGAGATAGCCGAGGAACGCGGCGGCCATCGTCAAAATCAGGCGGCGCGAGGGACGCACCTTGCCCGTATAGTCTTCGACGATACCGCCGGCGAATGCGATCCCCGAACATCCCAGCAGCCAGACCAGCCAATAACCGAGGTCGGGCACGCGCCATACGGAAATGCCGGCGCTCAAGGCCACCGCGAGGAAGATCGGCAATCCGCCAATCCGCGCCACCGCATGCAGATGGACCTTCTGCACGCCGTCGAAATTATTGTCGAGTGCGGGGCCGTGCAATTTCGAATGCTTGACGACGAGGAGCGTCAGGAGCGCGGACACGACAAAACTTACGATGAAGGAAAACATTTTATTATTTTTTAAATGCAACCCTGCGGATGGCAATCGCAGGGCCGAGGGAATAGGTGGTCATGCGAAATTCACGCCGACGTCCGCCCTTGCCAACAATCCATTGTACCGGATTAGTCCACGGCAAACCGGACCTGGGCAGTGTACGCGCGTAGGTCTCGACTTGATTGAGGAATTACGAAATACCGAAACTTTGACTGAGGAGCAAGACAATTTACAATCGGTAATGCGTGCAGCCGGGCCCGCCGCGCGAAACCCGTGGGAATCCATTTGGGAACCTCTAAAAACCGTCGCGAGCGGCCGCAATGCGGTTCGAGAAGCGCAGCTGTACGAGGAGTACAGCGAGCATCGCAGGACCGCAGTGCAACGCGCAGCAGGTTTTTTGACGTTACCATTAGTATCGATTCTGCAAAAATGAATGTGAGCGAGATGAAAACCTATGTAATCGGCGACCTGCAAGGGTGCGCCCATGAAGCCGGCCTGCTGCTGGATCGCATCGGCGCGACCGCCGGGCCGGACGCGCGCATCCTGTTCGTCGGCGACCTGATCAATCGCGGTCCCGACTCCCTCAGTGCGCTGCGCCGCATGAAGGCGCTGGCGGAAGCGAGCGATGGCCGCGTCGACGCCCTGCTCGGCAACCACGACCTGCACCTGCTGGCCGTGGCCGTCGGCGCCCAGAAGATGAGCCGGTCGGATACGCTGGACGAGATCCTGGCCGCGCCCGACCGCGACGCGCTGATCGACTGGCTGCGCCGCCGCCCCCTTGCCATGTTCGTCGACGCGCACCTGCTGGTGCATGCGGGCGTGGCACCGCAGTGGACGGCCGCGCAGACGATGGCGCTGGCGGCCGAAGTGGAGGCTGTGCTGCGCGGCGACCAATGGATCGATTTCCTCGGCCAGATGTACGGCAACGAACCGGACCGCTGGGACGATAGCCTGACGGGCATCGCCCGCCTGCGCTGCATCGTCAACGCGCTCACGCGCATGCGCCTGTGCTGGCCGGACGGCCGCATGGATTTCCATCACAAGGAAAGCGACAAGGGCCCGGAAGGCACCGATCTGCAGCCGTGGTTCGACCTGCCCGGCCGCCGCACACTTGACGTCACCGTCGTGTTCGGACACTGGTCCGCGCTGGGGCTCGTGCTGCGGCCGAATCTCGTGGGGCTGGACAGCGGCTGCGTATGGGGCGGCAAGCTGACGGCCGTGTGCCTGGATGACCGGTCGTTGTTGCAGGTGGATTGTCCCGAATACCGGGAGCACAGCGGGAAGAAGTAATCAGCCCTGCGCCAGCGCCCGGGCGATCGCATCATGCGCCGCCTGCGCCAGCTCGCGCCGGTGCGCGCCCGCCGCCGGGATCGGCGCGAGACACGCCAGCCGCGCGACGACCGGCTCTCCCCCCAGGATGCGCACGATGCTGTCGACGAACGTCGTCTCGCCCGTGTAGTCGACGGACGGATGCCACGCGCCGCCCGCGTCGACATAGGCCAGCGCGACCGGCTGCACGGGCACGGCGGCGTCGATGGCCGCTTCGAACAGGTTCGCATGGAACGGCAGCACCGTGCCCTGGCTGGCCGTCGTCCCCTCCGGGAAGAACGCCACGCGGCGGCGCCGGCCGAGCGCCTCCACGAGGCCTTTGAAAATGTGGCGCAGGTCGCGCCGGTTGCCGCGCGCGATGAACACGGTGCCCGCCTGCGCGACGAGCCAGCCGACGACGGGCCAGGCGCGGATCTCGGCCTTGGCCACGAAGCGGCACGGGTGCACGGCATTGATGACGAAGATGTCGAGCCACGAGATGTGGTTCGCGACGATGAGGGCGTGCGCCAGCGAGTCCTCGCCCGGCACGCGCTCGAGGCGCACGCGGCAGATGCCCAGCAGGCGCGCCGACCAGCGCTGGATCAGGCGCTCGCGCAGGGGGTCACCCGCCCAGGGGAACACGAGGGCGCAGGTGGCCAGGCCCTGGACGAGGTGGAGGACGAGGCGCACGAGGCGCCACGCAAGCCGGATCTTCAATCAGCGTTCGAACGCGACGTGGCCGGCGACGATCGTCGCCTTCACCTGGCCCGCCAGTTCGTAGCCGAGGAACGGCGTGTGCTTGCCCTGGCTCGCGAGGGCGGCCGCGTTGACGGTCCAGCGCGTGTCCGGATCGAACAGCACGACGTCCGCGCTTGCGCCCTGCGCCAGCGTGCCGGCGGACAGGCCCGCCGTGCGCGCCGGATCGCTCGTGATCTTCGCCAGCGCGGTCGACAGCGCCTTCGCACTCATTGTCGCATCCTGGCCCTGCTCGGCCGCCCATTTCAGCATCAGCGCCAGCAGCAGTTCCAGGCCGGTGGCGCCGGGCGACGCCTCCGCGAACGGCAGCAGTTTCTCGTCGTCGTCGACCGGGGTGTGGTCCGAGCAGACGGCGTCCACGGTGCCGTCCTGGACGGCCGCGCGGATCGCGTCGCGGTCGCGCTGGCTGCGCAGCGGCGGCGTGAGGCGCGCGTTGGAATCGAAGAAGCCGATGTCGGCATCCGTCATGTGCAGGTGGTGCACGCCGACGTCGCACGTGACCGGCAGACCTTCCTTCTTGGCGGCGCGGATCAGGTCCAGCGCGGCGGCGGACGAGATGCGGCACAGGTGCACGCGCGCACCGGAGGCGCGCATCAGTTCGAAGATCGTGTGCAGCGCGATCGTCTCGGACATCACGGGCACGCCGGACAGGCCCAGGCGCGACGCCAGCGGACCGCTATGGGCGACGCCGCCGCGGCCGATGTACGGGTCCTGCGGGCGCAGCCACACGGTGTACCCAAACGTCTTTGCGTACTGCATGGCGCGCAGCAGCACGGTGGTGTCGGTGATCGGTTCCTCGGCCTGCGCGAAGCCGATGCAGCCGGCTTCCGTGAGTTCGGCCATCTCGGTCAGCGCCTTGCCCTTCAGGCCGACCGTCAGCGCGCCCAGCGGATGCACGTTGGCCTGGTTCAGCAGGCGCGCGCGGTGCTTGAGCATTTCGACGAGGCCCGGCTCGTCCAGCACGGGGTCGGTGTCGGGCGGGCACACGAGCGTCGTCACGCCGCCCTGCACCGCAGCCTGCATTTCCGATTCCAGCGTGGCCTTGTATTCATAGCCCGGCTCGCGCAGGCGGGCCGAGAGGTCGACGAGACCCGGCGCGACGACGAGGCCCGCGGCGTCGATCGTGCGCGCGGCCGTGAAGCCCTGCGGTGCGTTGCCGATGCCGGCGATCTTGCCGTCGGCGATGTAGAGGTCCTGGACGGCGTCGAGGCCGGCCGACGGGTCGATCAGGCGCCCGTTCTTGATGTGCAAATTCGTCATGCGTGACTTCCAGCCAGAATACTCATAACCGCCATACGGACGGCGATACCGAAGGTGACCTGGGGCAAAATCACGGCCTGGGCGCCGTCCGCCACGGCCGAATCGATCTCCACGCCGCGGTTCATCGGGCCCGGGTGCATGACGATGGCGTCCGGCTTCGCAAGGGCCAGGCGCTCAGGCGTCAGGCCGTAGCTCTTGAAATACTCGCCGGCCGACGGCAGCAGCGCGCCCGACATGCGCTCGTTCTGCAGGCGCAGCATGATGATCACGTCGACGTCCTTCAGGCCCTCGTCCATGTTCGTGAACACGCGCACGCCCATCTGTTCCAGGCCGCCCGGCAGCAGCGTGTGCGGGCCGATGGCGCGCACTTCCGGCACGCCCAGCGTCGTCAGCGCGTGGATGTCCGAACGGGCCACGCGGCTGTGCAGGATGTCGCCGACGATGGCCACGCGCAGGTTCGTGAAATCCTTCTTGTAATGCCGGATCGTGTACATGTCGAGCAGGCCCTGCGTCGGGTGCGCGTGGCGGCCGTCGCCCGCGTTCACCACGTGCACGTGGTTCTGCTGCGTGTCGTTCAGGTGCTTGGCGATCAGGTACGGCGCGCCCGACTGCGCGTGGCGCACGACGAACATGTCGGCGTGCATGGCCGAGAGGTTGTCGATCGTGTCCAGCAGCGATTCGCCCTTGCTCGTCGACGAGGCGGCGATGTTCAGGTTGATGACGTCGGCCGACAGGCGCTTCGACGCGATCTCGAACGTCGTGCGCGTGCGCGTCGAGTTTTCGAAGAACAGGTTGAAGACGCTTTTCCCGCGCATCAGCGGCACCTTCTTGACCTCGCGGTCGGAGATGCTCACGAAGCTCGAGGCGGTGTCGAGGATGTGGTTGATGATGGCCTTGGGCAGTCCCTCGATGGTAAGGAGGTGCTGCAGTTCGCCGTTCTTGTTCAGTTGCGGGTTATGCATTGTCGTCTTCGATCGTGAGCGAGAGTTGGCCGCCCTCTGCGCGCGACAGCGCGAGCGAGCGGCCTGGTTGCAGCTGGGCGTGCGCGCCGACGAAATCGGCCGCCACCGGCAGTTCGCGGCCGCCGCGGTCCGCCAGCGCGGCCAGCATGATACGTTGCGGACGGCCAAAATCGAACAGCACGTTGATCGCGGCGCGCACCGTGCGGCCGGTGTACAGCACGTCGTCGACGAGCACGATGTTCGCGCCGTCGACGTTGAATTCGATCCGGGTCGGCTTCACGTCCGGATGCAGGCCCTTGCGGGCATAGTCGTCGCGGTAGAACGAGACGTCGATGAAGCCCAGGCGGGATTGCAGGCCCAGGTCGGCGGCGAGACGCTCCGCGAGCCAGGCGCCGCCCGAGTGGATGCCGACGATGGCGGCATCCGGCACGCCCGCGAGACCCGCGCGCACCTGCGCGAGCAGGTCGCGGTACAGGGCCTCGGCGTCGAACGCCCCGTCCGCGTCGTTAATATGAGTTGGCATGATCGTCAAAATATTGTTGCAAAATGATGGCGGCGGCCTTGGCGTCGATGATCTCGCCGCGCTTGGCGGGAATGACGGCCGACGAATAGCGCTCGTCGACGAGTTCGACGGGCAGGTTGAAGCGGCCGTTCAGTTGATTCGCGAAGCGGCGCGCACGCAGGGTCATGTCGTGTTCTGCGCCGTCCGGATGGCGCGGCTCGCCCACGACGAGGCGCGCGGGGCGCCATTGTTCGATCAGGTCGCCGATGACCTTGAAGCGGCTCGCATTGTCGACCGCCTTGATGACGGACAGCGGTTGCGCCTGTCCCGTCAGGGTATTCCCCATGGCGATCCCGATGCGCTTGATGCCGAAGTCGAAGCCTAGAACGATGTCGACCATTACCTGCGTCGACTCCGGGTTGTTTCGCAATGATCAAGCATGACCGGCCTCGGAAGCCAGCATGAGGGGATCGATCCCCAGCAGCTTGATGGCCGCGTTGTAGCGTTCCTCGATCGGCAGGTCGAACAGCACGCGCGCGTCGGCGCTCACCGTGAGCCAGCCGTTGCGGGCGATCTCTTCTTCCAGCTGCCCCGGGCTCCAGCCGGCATAGCCGATCGAGACGAGCATGCGGCGCGGGCCGGTGCCGTTCGCCACGGCTTCCAGCACGTCGATCGACGTCGTGAACGCGACGTCGTCGGTGACGGAGAGCGACGAGGAATAGCGGCCGCCGGGCGAATGCAGCACGAAGCCGCGGTCGTCCTGGACCGGGCCGCCGAACATGATCGGCTCGTCCTCGACGCTGGCGCGCAGCCCTTCCGCCACTTTCAGGTCGATGCGGTCGAACAGCACGTCCATCGTCATGTCCGTCGGCTTGTTGATGACGACGCCGAGCACGCCCTTCTCGTTGTGCTCGCAGATATACACGACAGTGCCGCCGAAGATTGGATCATTCATGGACGGCATGGCAATCAGGAAATGATTAGCCAGGTTCAGCTGTGACGTGGATGCGCTCAACGTGCCGAGGAGGGGCGTGTCTTCCTGGGGCATCCCGGGCATGGTTAGAGGCTTGCCGACCTTACTTTTTTTCATGCTCATACTCTCTGTTGGCTCACTCTCCGGGTTTACCGCGGTATCTGATGCTGAAAAGCTGGACTTTTCGCTAGTTTACACCGAATTGCCCGACCGGCCACGGAAGCCGCTCGGCGGGGCAAACCTGAGAGATGGTAGACAGTAAAATTCTGGACTGCATTGACTCAACACACAGAAGATGACTCTGAGAAACTCCCTGGTCTGGTTCCGGCGCGATTTGCGCGTGGACGATCATGCCGCGCTGCATCACGCCCTGCTCTCCTCACGCCGGGTGGTTGGCGTGTTCGTGTTCGATACGGACATCCTGGCCGGCCTGCCGTCCGACGACCGGCGAGTTCAATTTCTGCTCGACAGCGTGCGCGAGCTGGATGCGCGCCTGCATGCAATGGGAGGTTATCTCATCGTGCGGCACGGGCGCGCCACGCAGGTGATCCCGGCGCTGGCGGCCGAACTGGATGCGGAATCCGTGTTCGCCAACCGCGACTACGAACCGCAGGCCATCGCCCGCGACCGCGCCGTGCAGGACGCCCTGCGCGCGGCCGGGCGCAGCCTGCAGACGTTCAAGGATCAGGTCATCTTCGAACAGGACGAGGTATTGACGCTGGCCGGCGGCCCCTATTCCGTCTTCACGCCGTACAGGAACGCGTGGCTGAAACGCCTCGCGCGCGAGCCGGAGGCGCTGCGGCCGTACGAAACGGCGCCCCACGCCGGCGCGCTCGCGCCGCCGCCCGCGGAGCACGCCCTGCCCGCGCTCGCGGATCTCGGCTTCGTCCGGAACGCCGCACCCATCGCGCATCCCGGCATGTCGGGCGCGGAGACACTGCTGGCGCAGTTCGGCGAGCGCCTCGCCCGCTACGACCACGACCGCGACTTCCCGGCACTCGACGCGACGTCGCGCCTGTCGATCCACCTGCGCTTCGGCACGCTCTCCGTGCGCCGCCTCGTCGCGCTGCTGCAGGAACGCATCGCCGACGGCAGCGGCGGCCCGGGTGCGCCCGTGTGGCTGTCGGAACTGATCTGGCGCGAGTTCTACATGATGATCCTGGCGCGCCATCCGCGCGTCGTCACGCAATCGTTCAAGGCCGCCTTCGATGCCGTCGCGTGGGATGACGGGCCGGATGCGGATGCATTGTTCGATGCCTGGTGCGCGGGCCGCACGGGCTACCCGCTCGTCGACGCCGCGATGCTGCAGCTGGAACGGACGGGTTTCATGCACAACCGCCTGCGCATGGTGACGGCCAGCTTTTTGACCAAGGACCTCGGGATCGACTGGCGGCGCGGCGAGCGCTGGTTCGCGCTGAAACTGAACGATTACGAACTGGCGTCGAACAACGGCGGCTGGCAATGGGCGGCGTCGACGGGATGCGACGCGCAGCCGTGGTTCCGCATCTTCAATCCGGTCACGCAGTCGAAGCGGTTCGATCCGGACGGCGCATTCATCCGGCAATACCTGCCGCAGCTGGCCGGCTTGAGCGAGGCTGCCATTCATGCGCCGTGGCTGGCGAAGCCGGAGGTGTTACAGAAGGCCGGCGTCGTGCTGGGGAAGGATTATCCGCTGCCGGTGGTGGACCACGAGGATGCGCGGGAGAAGACGCTGGCGCGGTTCAAGGCGATCCGCGCCGCGTAGTTAGGCCGTCCGCGCTTCCAGCAATCCGGTAATCGCCGCCAGCAGTGCGTCTTCCTGGTACGGCTTGCCGAAATAGGCGTCGACTCCGAGCCCCAGCGCCACGTTGCGGTGCTTGTCCGCCGTGCGCGACGTGATCATGATGATCGGCAGCGCCTTTGTCGCGGCATCCCCGCGCACGTGGCGCGTGAGGTCGAAGCCGTCCATGCGCGGCATCTCGATATCGACCAGCATCAGGTCGGGGCGCGTCTCCTGCATCTGCTCGAGCGCGTCGACGCCGTCCTTGGCCAGCAGCACGCGATAGCCTTCGCGCTCCAGCAGGCGCTGCGTGACCTTGCGCACGGTGAGCGAATCGTCCACGACCATGATCGTCGCGACGCGCGCGGCGGGCGCCGGTGCCGGCATCTCCACGGCACGCCCCGGACGCGCACCCTGTCCGGCCAGCTGCACCGGGTCGAGGATCAGCACGATCTCGCCCGAACCGAGCACGGTGGCGCCGGCAATGCCCGGCATGCGCGCCAGCTGCGGTCCGATGTTCTTGATGACGACCTCACGGTTGCCCAGCACTTCGTCCACCCGCACCGCGACACGCGTGTTGCCGCTCCTGAGGACCAGTACCGGCGACGAACGCTGGCCACTTGCGCCTCCCGGCTCGTGCAGCAGCGCGGGCAGGTAGTGCAGAGGGACGTTCTCGCCGTGGACGTTGATTGCCCCGGCCGCGAAGGCCGCGTCGAGGTCGGCCTCGCGCACCTGCAGCACCTGCTCGACCAGCACGGCCGGCAGCGCATGCGTGCGCGTGCCGCTGGCGACGAGCACCACCTGCGTGACGGCCAGCGTGAGCGGCAGGTGGATGGCGAAGGCGGCGCCGCGGCCCGGCGTCGTCTCGACGTCGACACGGCCGCCCAGCGCGCGCGCTTCCGAACGCACGACGTCCATGCCAACGCCGCGCCCGGCCAGTTCCGTCAGCGTGTCCGCCGTCGAGAAGCCCGGCTCGAACACGAGTTCCGCGGCGTCCTGGTCGGACACGTCCTCGCCGTCGGCCAGCAGGCCGAGGGATGCCGCCTTGGCGCGGATGCGGGCGAGATCCAGGCCCGCGCCGTCGTCGGCGAAGCGGATCTCGACTTCGTTGCCCTGCTGGCTCACCTGCACGAGCAATTCGCCCGTCTCCGGCTTGCCGGCGGCCACGCGCCCGTCGCGCGGCTCGATGCCGTGCACGATGGCGTTGCGCAGCAGGTGTTCGAACGGCGCGGCCATGCGTTCCAGCACACTGCGGTCGATCTCGACGCCGCCGCCGCGGATGTCCAGGTTGACGCGCTTGTCCATTTCCTTGGCGGTCTGGCGCGCCACGCGGAACAGGCGCTCCGAGAGGCTCGCGAACGGCACCATCCGCACCCGCATCAGGTCGCGCTGCAGGTCGCGCGTGAGGCGCGACTGCGCGGCCAGGTCGTCGGACGCCGCCTCCACCGTGCGCGCGAGGCCGTCGTGGAACGAACCGACGTCGTTCACGCTCTCGGCCATCATGCGCGTGAGTTCCTGCAGGCGCGTGAAGCGGTCGAATTCGAGCGGATCGAATCCGCGCTCGCCGGCGATCGACAGGCGCGACGCGATCTGCGATTCCGCCTGCACCTCCACTTCGCGCAGCTGGCGCCGCAGGTTGGCGAGGTTGTCGGAAAACTCGGCCAGCATGCCCTTCAGCGCGCCGACCTGGGTCTCCAGCTTCGAGCGCGTGATCGACACCTCGCCGGCCTGGTTGACGAGGCGGTCGAGGATGTCGGCGCGCACGCGCACGAGCGGCGCACGCGCGGCCTGATCGTCGGCGGGCGGCGCCGGCAGCGCGGCGGGCTCGGGTGCCGCAGCATCCCCGGCCGGCTGCTGCAGCTGTTCGAACAGCAGCTGCGCCTGGTCGTAGTTGGCCAGCAGTTCGTCGAAGGCCGCGGGGTTCGTCGTCCCGGCGTGCAGCATGTTCTCGATCTGCGTTTCCAGCGCGTGCGTGTGCTGGCCGAGACGCATCGCGCCGGCCATGCGCGCGCTGCCCTTCACAGTGTGCAGGGCGCGCAGCAGGCCTTGCGCGACGGCCGCGTCGGCCGGGTTCTGCTGCCACTGGCGCAGCCCGTTGCCGATCTGCGGCAGCAGGTCCGCCGCCTCTTCCATGAAGACGGGCAGCAGGTCCGGGTCGAGGTCGTCGGCGAACACCGGCTCGGCGGCCAGGACGGCGTCGGCTTCCGGCTCCGGCTGCGATTCGGGCTCCGGCTGCGATTCGGGCTCCGGCTGCGGTTCGGGCGCGGGCGCGGGGATGTCGAACAGCGCGTCGACGTCGATGACCTCGTCCGCCTCCGCGGGAGCCTGCTCCAGCGTGGGCGCGGCGAACGGATCGTCGAAATATGCATCGAACAGATCGTCGACGGCGCTGACGGCCGGATCTTCCTGGCGCGGCGCCGGCGCGCGCGGCGCCAGTTCCGTGCTGGCGGGCAGCGCCGGCGTGCCGGTGGCGAGCGGCGGATCGGCCAGGATGCTGGCGTAGGTGGCGGCGAACAGCGCGTCCAGGCGCTGGGCCAGTTCCGGCTCGGCGTCCTCGATGACGGCGTCGGCACGCTGGCGCCCCAGCGCGTCGCGCAATGCTTCCAGCCGCGCCAGCAGTTCCGGCTGCGCGGGCGCCAGTTCGCCCAGCGCGAACACCTGCAGCATGATGCGCACGCGCTCGACCGTCTCGTCGAGCAGGTCGAACTGGCTACCTTCCAGCGGCGGGACGGCCACCTGCAGCGCTTCTTCCAGCGCCACGGCCAGTTCGCGCAGCGCGTTGAAGCCGACGGTGGCGGACGTGCCGCCCAGCGTGTGCGCCGCCTTCAATGCCAGCGCCGACACGGCGCGCAGCGGTTCCGCGCGCCAGCCGGCGAAGTCCTCGGCCAGCGTGCGCACCAGTTCCTCGGTCTCGCCGAGATAGATGTTGTACAGCGGGAGCGGGATCTCCAGGTCGCCCACGTGCCGCACGTTCGCTTCCGACACGGGGAACGCGAGCACGTTGTCCGGCAGCTCTTCCGTGGACAGGGCCGGCAGCGGCGCGGGCGCCTCGTCCGGCGCGACCTCGAAGCCGGCGGCGGGCTCGATCGGTTCCGCCGCCGCGGCCGCGTCGAATGCGCCGACCGTCTCCGGCGCCAGTTCCGCCGGCGCATCCACGGTTGGCACCTCCGCCGCCGACACGAGCGGCCCGCCGTCCTGCACGCGCAGGGCGGCCTCGACGAGTGCGACGCCATCACGCTGCGATCCGCCGGCCGCCAGTTCGTCGACCCACGCGCCCAGCTCCGCATGCGCATGCGCGAGCAGCGCCAGCAGGTCCGGCGTGGCCGCGCGCGCTTCCGCCAGCCACAGGTTCATGACCTTTTCGATGGCCGCCGCCGCGGCAGCGAACTGCTCGAGGTTCACCATGCGGCTGCTGCCCTTGAGCGTGTGGAAGCCGCGGCGCAGGCGGGTGAGCGTGTCCTGGTCGGCCGGATCGGCCTCCGCTGCCGGCAGCGCGGTGCCGACGACGTCCAGCACCTCGCGCGCCTCGCCGATGAAGATCTCCAGCAGTTCGGCGTCGACGGCGTCCGGTGCTTCCACCGGCGCGGCCTGCGGTTCCGGGGACTCCAGCGTTTCGAGCGGCAGCTCATGGAACAGGCCCGTCGCGGCATCGAAGCGGTAGCGCCGGCGCGCACCGTCGACGTTCTGCGCCAGCGCGTCCGTGAAGAAGCCGAGCGCGCCGATGTTGCGGGCCAGGTTGTCCAGCACGGCGCCCCGCGTCGCCTCGTCCGGCGCGCCGTCGATGAGGGTGCGCACCTGGGCGCGCACGTGATCGACGGCCTGCGTGGCCTGCTCCTGGTCGAGGATGGCCAGCGCGCCCTGCAACTGGTGCAGCAGCGGATCGACCTGTTCCAGGGATGCCTTGCGCGCGGCATCTTCGTAATAGTCGTCGATGAGTTTCTCGACCTGGCGCAGGCCCGTGCGGATCTCGCCCGCCAGCACGGCCACGGTCTGGCCCTGCTGCAGCTCGCGCGCCATCTCGCCATGCCAGGCCGGGGCGTCCGGCGGGGTCTCGCCATGCGCCAGCGCGAGCAGGCGCTGGCCGACGGCTTCCGCATGCTGGCCAAAGTCCTCGGGCAGCTGGCGCACCTGGTCCAGGCCGTGTTCGACGAACAGCATGGCCTCGGCCATCTCGAGGCTGAACTGGTCGCTGCGGCCGCCCGCCATCGATTCGCTGGCGGCCTGTCCCAGTTCGCGCAGCAGTTGCGCAAGCTGGGGGGCACCCAGCTTCTCGCTGGCGCCGGCCAGTTTCGCCAGCGCGTCGTTGAAGCCGCCGTCGAGGACGTCGCCGCCTTCCGTCGCCACGCGGTCCCAGCCCTGCTTGGTCTCGATCAGCGCTTCCTTGGCATCCTTCAGCACGTCCGGGTCGACCTTGCCGTAGCGGCGTTCCAGGTAGTCAGCCGGCACCTGGCCGCCGACGTGGTAGGCGTCGCGCAACTGGCGCGCGTCGAGCGTCGGTTCGGGCGCGGCCGAGATGAAGAACAGCGCGTCGCGCAGCAGCGCTTCCGGCAGTTCGGTATGGCCCTGGGCCTGGCGGCGCAGCTGCAGATTGATCTGGCCGAACAGCTGTTTCACGTACAGGTCGGGCGCCACCTGGCCGGTCGCCACGAGGTCGGCGGCGGCCTGCAGCGCCAGCCAGAACGCGTGGCTTTCCGCCTGCGGCTGGCCGTGCACGACGCCCGCCAATGCGTCGCGCATGGCGGCCGCCTGGGCGCGCTGGGCGTCGACGTCCTGGCTGCGCAGGAACGGCAGCAGCGCCTTTTCGAATGCGGCGCGGGTGGCGGCATAGTCCGGCATCGGGCCGGCGCCGCCGGCCGGCAACAGCGCCGGGGCGAGGTCCAGCACGAGCATCTGGCCCGGGTGCACCCGTTCCACGCCCAGCAGTTCCTGCAGCGCGCGGTAGTACGGGAACAGGCGCACGGGCTGCGGCGCCGCGCCGTCCAGCAGCTCTTCCAGGTATTCGACGAGCGCCCGATAGGCTTCGCCCACGGCGCCGGCCCGCTCGAGCTCGAGCGCCAGCGTGCCGTCCTTGAAGCGGTCGATGACCTGTTCGGCCGCCTCGCTCAGGCGTTCGACGCCGGCCACGTCGACCATCTGCAGGGCCCCGTGGGCCTGGTGCAGGTGCGACTTGGCATGCAGCAGCAGGGTCGGCCGGGCTTCCGGATTGCGGCCGGCCGCGTCCTGCAACGCCTTGGCGGACCGCCCGAGGGCGTCGCGGATTTCACCGATGACCCAGGACAGGGGGCCGGTGTCGAAAGGCGGTGCGGCGGAGGCGGACGAAAACTGGGTCATGTGGGCAAAAGTCGGATGCTCAGGCGGCGACGCGGAAGCGCGACACCGAATTCTTCA
Organism: Massilia kyonggiensis; assembly: GCF_024756235.1. Classification (GTDB taxonomy): domain Bacteria; phylum Pseudomonadota; class Gammaproteobacteria; order Burkholderiales; family Burkholderiaceae_D; genus Telluria; species Telluria kyonggiensis. Next base: position 795,048 of record NZ_JANUGY010000001.1, read on the forward strand.
GTTCCTGCGCGAGCTCCGCCAGCTGCCGGATCGACTGCGCCGTCTGCTGCGTGCCGCCCTGTGCCTGTTCGGTGATCGCGAGGATGTGCTGCATATTATGCGCCACGCCGTTCGCGGACGTCGCCTGCAACCCTGCCGCGACGGCCATTCCCTGGATCAGCTCCGCGAGACGGTTCGACACGCGCGAGATGTCGGCCAGCGCGGCGCCGGCCGCGTCGGTCACGCGCGCGCCCTCGACGACGCCCTGCGTCGACTTTTCCATCGCCGCCACGGCATCGTGCGTGTCGGTCTGGATGGTGCGCACCAGCGCGCCGATCTGCTTGGCCGCCTCGGCCGACCGTTCCGCCAGCCGCTGCACCTCTTCCGCCACGACCGAGAAGCCGCGCCCCGCCTCGCCGGCCGATGCGGCCTGGATGGCGGCGTTCAGCGCCAGCACGTTGGTCTGTTCCGTGATGTCGGAAATGAGTTCGGTGATCTCGCCGATCTCCTGCGACGATTCGCCCAGGCGCTTGATGCGCTTGGAGGTTTCCTGGATCTGTTCGCGGATCTCGCCCATGCCGCGGATGGCGTTCTGCACCGCCGTCGCGCCCTGCTCCGCCGCCGCCACCGACTGGCGCGCCACCTCGGCCGATTCCTTCGCGGAGCTGGACACGTCCGTGATCTCGCCCGCCATGCGGAACATGGTGGCCGACGTGTCCTGGATCTCGCGCGCCTGCCGGCCCGCCGCGACGAGCAGCCGGCTCGACACCTGCTGCGCGTCGTTCGACGCCTGCGTCACCTTTTCCGCCGTATCGATCACGCGCACGACCAGGCCGCGCAGTTCTTCCACCGTGTAGTTGACGGAGTCGGCGATGGCGCCCGTAATGTCTTCCGACACGGTGGCATAGACCGTCAGGTCGCCGTCCGCCACTTCCTGCAATTCGTTCATCAGGCGCAGGATCGCGGCCTGGTTCTGGTCGTTGGTGGCCTTGGCTTCCTCTTCCTTGGCCTGGGCCTGCAGATGCAACGCTTCCGCTTCCTGGCGCCGCGCCTCGGCGCCGCGGGTGCGGTTGCGCGAATCCTGCAGCATCACGCGCGAGATGCTGCCTGCCGTGACGAGGGTGAAGATCGATGCCGCCACGAGCACCCACAGCCAGATGCCCGTGCTGCCCGCGCCGGCGCGGTACGACGCCTGCAGGTCGGTCAGCAGGCGGCGCAGCGCCTCGTTGTCGCGGAAGATCGTCTGCTCGGCGGCCTTGGCGGCCGTCATGTCGGACAGTTTATCGAGGAAGGTCGAGATCAGCTTCTGGCAGACGTCGAATTTCGACTGCACTTCTTCCAGCTTGGCGCGCAGGTCCGGGTCGCGCAGCGGGGCCAGGCCCAGCGCGGCGCTGCCGTTCAGCAGGCCGTCGACGGTGACGCGGAACGTGGTCGTGTCGCGGCCCATCTGGAACGCGGTTTCGGGACGGATGCCGCCGGACGTCAGGAATTCGCTGGCGCTGCGCGACAGGCGCTGCGTCAGCATCATCATGCGGCCCAGCGCCGCCAGCTCGCGCGCGCTGCCGCCGCGCGCCGTGCGCTCCGTGAGGATGGCTTCCGTCAGCGCCAGCATTTCCGGCGCCAGCACGTCGAGCTGCTTGAGGTTCCTGTCGAAGGCGACCAGCTCCGGCTTCATCTTGAGGATGCTGGCGGCGGCCGCGTCGGACACGTTCCATTTCTTGCGCACGGTCGCCAGCTGCGCGGCCAGGTCGTCCGTCGACGCGGGAATCGCATTGCCGTTGAAGTCGCCGCCCTGGGCCAGCAGGTCGAGGTCGCGCGACAGGGCGATGCGGCTGTCCTGCAGCTGCGTGAAGGCGTCCGGCACGCCCTGCATCGCATTCGGCGCGGCCTTGCCCACGCGCTGCGAGTGCATCAGCGCCTCGCTGGCGATCTGGGTCTGGCTGCTCGCGATCGCGCCGCTGCCGGCATTGCGCCACAGCGACAGCAGGGTGACGAGGATGCCGATGGCGAAGGCGACGAGCAGGATGCGCAGCTGGCGCGGCAGGGACAGGTGGCCGATCAGCGGCAGGCGCAGGTCGTCGTCGCCGCCGGCGGCCGCGTTCGACGCCTCCGCCGCATGGCGCTGCTTGCGCCGGGCGAGCTGGCCGAGGCGCAGCGCGGCGGCGTCGGCGGAACCCGTCGGCGCCGTACCGCTGACCGGGCCGGCCGGAATGGTGCCGGCGCCGAACTGCGTGTCGGGCGAGGCCAGCACCGTGCCGGGCGCCTGCGCGTCGCCGCCCCCGTCCTTGGGGAAGAAATTCATCGACAGTTTGGATACGAATCCCATGCCAGCTCCAGTACAGAACCTGTTTTTAAATGATTAGCGTGCCACGTGCAGGAAGCGGTCCTCGCGCGCGAGGGCGGCCAGCGACAGCGGCGTCCATTCCTGGCCGTCGGCGTCGCGCAGGCGGGCATCGAGCGGCGTCATGTCGGCCGCGTGGCGCAGGCCGACGACCTTTGCCACGAGCAGCGCGCACGGGAAGCCGAGGCCGGGCGCGAACGTCACGAGCCGCGTGCCCGGCGTCGGCTGGGCCTGCGGATCGAGATAGCGCGCCAGGTCGACGACGCCCAGCAGGCTGCCGCGGACGTTCGCAAGGCCGAGGTACCACGGCTGCGTGAGCGGCACGGCGGCCAGCGGCGGCAGCGGCACGATCTCTCCCGCTTCGACGAGGTCGAGCAGGTAGCGCACGCCGCCGATCTCCACGCCCAGCTGGTGCGCACGGGCGCCGCTGCTCGTGCGCGCGGCCTGCATGCGCTCGAGCAGCTGCTCCTGGTACTGGCGCAGGCGCGCGCGCCTGGCCGCGCCCTTCTGTCCGGCGTCGCCCGTGTCCATCTCAGGCGCCGAGTGTGGCGATGGTGGCCAGCAGCTTCGCCGGATCGACCGGCTTGACGAAATAATCCTTCGCGCCCTGGCGCATGCCCCAGATGCGGTCGGTTTCCTGGTTCTTGCTGCTGCAGATGATGACGGGCACGGACGCCAGTTCCGGATCGCGCGCGATCGAGCGCGTCACCTGGAAGCCGTTTGCGCCGGGCATTACCACGTCCATCAGGATCAGTTCCGGGCGCTCGGCGCGGATCTTGGCCAGCGCCTCCTCGCCGTTGTCGGCGGTCGTCACGGTGAAGCCGTTGCGCACGAGGATGTCGGTCAGGTAGTAACGTTCGGTCGGGGAATCGTCGACGATCAGGATTTTTTGTATGGCCACGGCGGGCTCCGCATCGTTGGAATCAGGCAGCCGCGTCGGTCCGGCCCTGCGCATGGTCGCGCACGGCCGCCAGCAGGCTGTCCTTGGAAAAAGGTTTGGTCAGGTAGGCGCTCGAGCCGACCATCGCGCCGCGCGCACGGTCGAACAGGCCGTCCTTGGAGGACAGCATGATGACCGGCGTGGCATGGAATTTCGCGCTCTTCTTGATCAGCGCGCAGGTCTGGTATCCGTCCAGGCGCGGCATCAGGATGTCGCAGAACACCAGGGCGGGATGGTGGTCGTTGATCTTGGCCAGCGCGTCGAAGCCGTCTTCAGCCAGCACCACTTGGTAGCCGGCCTGCGTCAGGAAGATTTCGGCGGACCGACGGATCGTGCTGCTGTCGTCGATCACCATGATCGTCAGGCCTGTCGGTTGCGTCGTCATATTCGTTTCACTTCAGCATGAACACGCAAGATAGCATAGGGTCTGCCGCTTGTGCATGAAGTGTTGCGATACGTCAACTTGCCGAAAACCAGTTCATTAACTAGACGACATGAAACATTGGCGGGACGTTATTTCCCGTTGATGAATCGACAAACGAACCGCTCAAATGGCGGTCATTTCGAAGTCGTCCTTGCGCGCGCCGCATTCCGGGCACGTCCAGTTCATCGGGACATCGGCCCAGCGGGTGCCCGGCGCAATGCCGTCATCCGGGGCGCCGGCGGCTTCATCGTAGACCCAGCCGCAGATCAGGCACATCCAGGTCTGGTACACCTGTGTTTCAGTACTCACTTCGATTTCCTCTTTTCGGTTCAGATAAAATGGTGGGGAAAGGTATAGTATTCTACCCGCTGTGCAAAACCAAACGTCTCCACTCATCCTCACGTTCGGGCCCGCCGACCCGGTCGGGGCACTGGGCATCCAGTCCGACGTGACCGTCTTCGCCATGCATGGCTGCCACGCCCTCTCGGTCGTGACGGGACTGCTCGTGGCCGACTCCGCGCGTGTCGACGACATCCAGCCGACCGACCACACGCTCGTCGTGGAACAGGCGCGCATGCTGCTGGAGGACATGCCGGTGGCCGCCATCAAGGTCGGCACGCTGGCCAGCCTGGAGCAGATCGCGGCGGTGGCGGAGATCGTGTCCGACTATGCCGACGTGCCGCTCGTGCTCGATCCGTTCACGTCGTCGCTGCCCGATTGCGGCCCGCGCGACGACGACATGCTGACCCTCATTCATCAACTGCTCGTGCCGCAGGCCAGCGTGTTCATGCTGTCGCAGCCGGAACTGGCGCGGCTGGCCGACTGCTGGCGCGACCCGGGCAGCATCGCCACCGTCGCCGAGGACGCGGCGGAGCTGACGGGCCTCGGCTGCGGCCACGTGCTCGTGACGGGCGTCGGCGGCGGCGACGGCAGCCGCTGCAACGAATTGTACGAACCGGATGGCCTGGCCGCCGCCCTGCCCTGGGCCCAACTCCTGCCCGGCCCGTTCGTCGGCGCCGGCAACACGCTGTCGGCCGCGCTGGCGGCGCGGATGGCGCGCGGCGCCGGTGCGGCGGACGCCCTGCCCGGCGCCCAGGACTACCTCACCGGCACCCTTGCCAAAGCCTGCCGCTTCGGCATGGGCCGGCTGATTCCGAACAAGATCTTCCGCGCTCCCGGCGCGGCCTGCTAACCCCGCCGGCGCCTGCGCCCGGGATTCATCCAGACAACCATGACCGCTACGTCCGACACCACTTCCAAGAATGACATCCTGTTCGCCCGCGCCCAGCAGACCACGCCGGGCGGCGTGAATTCGCCCGTGCGCGCCTTCCGCTCCGTCGGCGGCACGCCGCGCTTCATCACCCGGGCCGAGGGACCGTATTTCTGGGACGCGGACGGCAAGCGCTACATCGACTACATCGGTTCCTGGGGCCCGGCCATCGTCGGCCACGCCCATCCGCAAGTGATCAAGGCCGTGCAGGATGCGGCCGCGCGCGGCCTGTCGTTCGGCGCGCCGACCGAGGGCGAGATCGAGATCGCCGAGGAAATCTGCCGCCTCGTGCCGTCGATCGAACAGGTGCGCCTCGTCTCGTCCGGCACGGAAGCGACGATGAGCGCGCTGCGCCTGGCACGCGGCGCCACGGGCCGCGACAAGATCGTCAAGTTCGAAGGCTGCTACCACGGCCACGCCGATTCCCTGTTGGTAAAAGCCGGTTCGGGGCTGCTCACGTTCGGCAACCCGACGTCGGCCGGCGTGCCGGAAGATTTCGTCAAGCACACCATCGTCCTCGACTACAACAACATCCCGCAGCTGGAAGACGCGTTCCAGTCGATGGGCGACACCATCGCCTGCGTGATCGTGGAAGCCGTGGCCGGCAACATGAACCTGATCCGCGCGACGCCGGAATTCCTGCACCGCATGCGCGAACTGTGCACGGAGTACGGCACCGTCCTGATCTTCGATGAAGTGATGTCGGGCTTCCGCGTCGGCATCGGCGGCGCGCAGGCGCTGTACGGCATCACGCCGGACCTGACGGCGCTCGGCAAGGTCATCGGCGGCGGCATGCCGGTCGCCGCGTTCGGCGGCCGCGCCGACCTGATGCAGAAAATGGCGCCGATCGGCCCCGTCTACCAGGCCGGTACGCTGTCCGGCAACCCGGTCGCCGTCGCCGCCGGCATGACGACCTTGAAGCTGATCCAGCAGCCGGGCTTCTACGAGCACCTGACGGCACAGACGAAGAAGCTGATCGACGGCCTGACCGCCGCCGCGAAAGACGCGGGCGTGGCCTTCTGCGCGGATGCGGTCGGCGGCATGTTCGGCATGTATTTCGCCGACACGGTCCCGTCCAGCTACAGCCAGATGATGGCCGGCGACAAGGAGCGCTTCAACCGCTTCTTCCACGGCATGCTGGACGAAGGCGTGTACTTCGCCCCGGCCATGTTCGAAGCAGGCTTCGTCTCGGCCACCCACGACGACGCCGTGATCGCGGAGACGGTCGAGGCGGCGCGCCGCGTGTTTGCCCGCCTGGCGTGATCGCGCCAGGCACGACATGCCGCTGAAGCTGTTCCGCCGCCTCACCGACAATGCCACGCTGAAATCGCTCGGCCCGGGCCTGATCACGGGCGCGGCCGACGACGACCCGTCCGGCATCGCGACGTATTCGCAGGCCGGCGCGCAATTCGGCTTCAACACGCTGTGGACGCTCGTGCTGACCTACCCGTTCATGGTCGGCATCCAGCTCGTGTCGGCACGCATCGGCCGTGTGACGGGACGCGGGCTCGCGGCCAACATCCGCCGTGCCTATTCGCCGTGGCTGCTGTACGCCATCGTCGCGCTGCTGCTCGTCGCCAACGTGATCAACATCGCGGCCGACATCGCCGCGATGGGCGAGGCGCTGCGCCTCGTGACGGGCACCGGCTCCAGCCACCTGTACGCGCTCGGCTTCGGCCTGCTGTGCCTCGCGCTGCAGGTCTTTTTGCCGTACGCCACCTACGTGCGCTACCTGAAATGGCTCACACTCGGCCTGCTGGCCTATGTCGCGACGGCGTTCGCCGTGCACATGCCGTGGACGGAAGTCTTTGCGCGCACCGTGTGGCCCCATTTCGCGTTCACGAAGGATTCCGTCGCGCTGATCGTCGCCGTGTTCGGCACGACGATCAGCCCCTACCTCTTCTTCTGGCAGGCGTCGCAGGAAGTCGAAGAAATCCGCAACGACCACCACACGCGCGCACTGCGCACGCGCCCGCGCGACGCCGCCGCGCAGCTGAAGCGCATCAAGTCGGACACGCTGATCGGCATGGGCTTTTCCAACCTCGTCGCCTTCTTCATCATGCTGACGACGGCCGTGACGCTGGGCGCGCACGGCATCACGGACATCCAGTCGTCCGCGCAGGCGGCCGAGGCGCTGCGGCCGGTGGCGGGCGAGTTCGCGTTCCTCGCGTTCGCGCTGGGCATCATCGGCACGGGCATGCTGGCGGTGCCCGTGCTGGCCGGGTCGGCCGCATATGCCGTCACCGAGAGCTTCCGCTGGCGCAACGGCATGGACCTGAAGGTCGTCGAGGCGCGCGAGTTCTACGGCATCATCGCACTGGCCACGCTGGGCGGCGTCGCGCTCGACTTCGCGCCGGTCGACCCGATCGCGGCGCTGGTGCTGTCCGCGCAGATCAATGGCGTCATCGCCGTGCCGATCATGGCCGTCATGATGCTGCTCGCGCATAACCGCAAGATCATGGGCGGGTACACCCTGTCGACGCGGCATACCGTCATCGGCTGGATCGGCGTGGCGGTGATGCTGGTGGCCGTCGTCGCCATGTTTGCAACGATGTGACCGGTCGATCGTCCCCCACGCGTGGGGCTGCACCGGCGCGGCGGGGCGCTTTACGATGCGCTCCTCATCGTACATACCGTCAGGAGCCGCACCATGCAAACCACGACCGTCAATCCGCTGCCGCAACCGCAGTTCTCCCGTGCCGGCATCATCTGGATCAAGCTGGCCGTCCTCTACCTCATCTTCGGCATCTCGCTGGGCATCGCCATGGGTGCCAGCCAGAATTTCACGTTGCGCCCCGTGCACGCCCACGTCAACCTGCTGGGCTGGACGACGATGGCGCTCGCCGGCCTGATCTACAGCGTATTCCCCAAGGCGGGCGAAAGCCGTCTCGCGCGCCTGCACTTCTGGCTGATGAACCTGGCACTGCCCGTGATGATGGGCGCGCTCACCATGCTGCTGCTGGGTCAGATGGCCTTCGCGCCTGCCTTGGTGATCGCGGAAATCGTCGCCTCGCTGGCGATCCTCGCGTTCGCCGCGAATCTGTTCCTGAATTTGAAGCAATAACGCCATCCTCTCCGGTTATACTTGCCGGATAATAAAACCGGAGAGAGGCGACGACATGGCTGTGCGTATCATCCGCTGTTCCTGCGCTGTGCTGATCGCGGCAGGCGCGATCTTCGCCGCGGCCGGCCCTGCCGGCGCCGCAACGACCAAATCAGGAACCAGCATGGACAAGAAAACCGTATCGCTCGACACCATCCGCCGCCAGGAGCAGGCGCTGCAGTTCACGTCGTTCGACAACGACGCGGCGCTCGCGATCGGCAACAAGATCGTCGAGCAGGCGAAAGCGGACAAGGTCGCCGTCACGATCGACATCACGATCAACCGCAATCCGCTGTTCTTCTACGCGATGGCCGGCACGAGCCCGAACAACGTCGACTGGATCCGCCGCAAGAGCAACCTCGTGAACCGCACGGGCCACGCGTCGTTCTACGTGCACACGGAAGCCGTCAACGCGGGCCGCGACTTCGACAATCTGCCCACGTTCGATTCGAAGGATTATGCCGCGCACGGCGGCTCCTTCCCCATCGTCGTCAAGGGCACCGGGCAGGTCGGCACGATCACCGTGTCCGGCCTCGCGGGCGTGGACGACCATGCGATGGTCGTGCGCGCGCTCAAGTGGTACCTGAAGGCGGACGACGTCGCGCTGTAAATCCTACATCTCGACCGGCACGGCCTTCACGCGGCGCGCGCTCACGACGCGCGACGCCCGCTTGCGCCACCAGATGATCACGCCGGTCACGCTCAGCATGGCGACGACGAGTCCCATGCACGAGATCAGGATCCGCCCCGGCAGACCGAGGATGCGACCCGAATGCAGCGGGAACTGGGCTTGCACGAAGATATCGGCGGCCGTCCCGTTCCACGGCCGGCGGTCGCCCAGCAGGCGGCCGTCAAGGCCGTCGTAGTACAGCAGCGCGGGGCCGACGCCGCCCGTGCCGTGGTCGTCGCCCGGCGCGAACATGCTCACCATGTAGATGCCGTACTCCTGCGAATAATAGAGACTGCCGACGGGCGCAGTCCAGCCGCGCCGGCGCGCTTCCGTGCCGGCGCGGGCGACGACGTCGCCGTACGCGACGCGCGGCTCGACCGGATGCTGCAGGTCGGCCGGCACGCGGGTGTCGAACGGCGACGGCGTGACCCGCGTGAACGTCTGCATCACGGGATAGAACACTTCGCGGTACAGGTTCAGCGAGAACGCCGTGAAGGCGAGCACGAACAGCACGATCCACGTCCACAGGCTGAACGCGCGGTGGAGGTCGAAATTCAGCTTCGCGCTGCCGCCGCGCCAGCGCACCATCCACGCCGGGCGCCAGCGCTGCCACCACGACTTGCCGGCGCTGGCGGTTTGGCGCCGCACCGGCAACGTCAGATAAAGGCCGACGAAGCAGTCGAGCGTCCACACCACCGCGATGGCGCCCATCAGCCAGATGCCCCAGCGGTCCGGCAGATGCAGCGAATAGTGCAGCCGGTACAGGAAGGACACGAAGGTCTCGCGGCTGACCGGCCACACGGCGCCCCACTCGCGCCGGCCCAGTTCCGCGCCGCTGACGGGGTCGACGAAGACCTGGTTGAAGCCGGGCTCCGACAGCGCGCCCGTGGCGGGATCGACGCGCGGCGACACGCCCAGCGCCAGCGACTTCCCGCCTTGGGCGTGCAGCGGCACGTACGACACGCGCACGTCCGGATGGCGCGCCTCGACCTGCCGCGCCAGCGCCAGCGCGTCCTGCGGGGTGCCGGGCGTGTGCGCTTCCATCAGGTGCGGGTTGAGCAGGTCGTCCAGCTCGTGGTCCCACGAGATCACGGCACCCGTGATCCCGCTGATGAACAGGAATGCCGCCGTCAGCAGGCCGCACCAGCGGTGGATGAGGGTCCAGGTCGCGCGCATGGTCAGAACGCGTACTTCAGCGTCAGGGTCGCGCTGCGCGGGGCCGCGTACGTGATCGCCCCGTACGCGGAGAACATGCCGAAGTGCTTGCGGTCGAATGCATTGTTGACGTTCAACTGGGCCGACAGCTGCCGCGTGATCTCGTAGCGCGCCATCAGGTTGACGACACTGAACGGCGACTGCTCGATCAGGCCATTCGTGCCGGCCGGCGCATTCGGATCGACCGTGTACGTGCGGCCTTCCCAGTTCACGCCGCCGCCGACGCTCAACGCACTCCACGCATCCGGCAGGCGGTACGTCGTGAAGACGCGGAACAGGCGGCGCGGATAGACGCTGTTGACGTCTGCACCGGCCGCATCCTTCGCGCGGTACTGCGTGTAGCCGGCCGTCACGTTCCAGCCTTTCGCCAGCTCGCCGGACGCATCGAATTCGATGCCCTCGCTCGTCGCGCCCGCGGCCGCACGGTAATACGTCTCCGGGGCCAGCGGGCCGCTGCCGTCGCGGTCGACGAGGCCCGCTTCCTGGCCCAGGTTGTTCTGCTTCGCACGGAACACGGAGAACGAACCGTTCAGGCGGCCGTCGAGGAATTCCGCTTTCACGCCCGCCTCGTAGCTCTTGCCGACGATCGGGTCGAGCATGTTGCCGTTGATATCCTTGAGGTTCTGCGGCTGGAAGATGTCCGTGTAGCTCGCGTACACCGAATACGTCCTGTCGATGTCGTAGACGAGGCCCGCGTACGGCGTCACTTCGCGGTCGTGTTTGATGTCGTACGCGGCCGTGTACAGGCCATGGCCCGTCTTCTCGTAGTCGGTCACGCGGGCGCCCACGATCAGGGTGAGCGGATCGGCGAGCGAGAAGCGCGCGACGCCGTACAGCGCGTCCTGCTTCGTCTCGCTGCTTTCATAGAACGCCGGCGCGCCCCAAGTGGGCTGCGGATACGCCGTCCCCGTCCACGCATTGAAGTCGCCGACGGCCGGCACGCCGGTGCCCGTGCCGAAATCGGCCGCGCGGCTGTTGGAGACGAAGGTCTGCTTCTGGTGCAGCACGCCGAACGCCGCTTCGTGCGTGCGGCCGGCGAGCTCGAACGGACCGCTCGCATGCAGGCCGGCGTTGTCCTGCTTCGTGCGCGTCGTGTACGAGCCGGCGAAGGCGGAGAGACCCTCGCCCGTCGCGCGGTCCGGCACGCCCGACAGGTACAGCAGGTAGGAATCGGAACGGCGGTCGCCGCGGCTGGCCGTGGCCTTGACCTTCCAGCCGTTGGCGAAGCCGTGTTCCAGGTTGACGAAGGCGCTGTTGTACGAGGTCGGCCAGCGGGTCCAGTCCGCGGCCGACGTCTTCGATACGTTCCAGTCCGTTTTCGACCCATCCGTATACCAGTACGGCAGGCCTCCCCACATCGGGCCGTTCGCCTGCGTCTCCTGGCGGCTGATGCCGACCTGCAGCAGGGTCGTCGGCGTGAGGTCCGCGTCGATCGTCGCGTACGCGGTCTTTGTCCGGTTATGCAGCAGCGACACCCAGCTGTCCCCGTCCGTGTACTCGCCGACGAAGCGGGCGCGCACGCTGCCGTCGTGCGTCAGCGGCGTCGTCACGTCGCCCAGCAGGCGGCGCTGGTTCCAGCGGCCGATGCCCGCTTCCACCGTGCCCGTCAGGGTCTTCGCGGTCGCATGTTTCCGCACGAGGTTGATGGCGGCGGACGGGTTGCCGGCGCCCGTCATCAGCCCGGTCGCGCCGCGCACGACGTCGACGCGGTCGTACAGCGCCAGGCTGCCCAGCACCTCGCCCGCGCTCCACGACTGTTCCCACGTCGTGGGCACGCCGTCGATCTGCAGGTTGTCGATGTCGAACCCGCGCGCGGTGAAACCGGCGCGGCTCGTCTCGTACTGGTTCACGGACACGCCCGTCACATTGTTGACGAGGTCCGTCACGGTGAGCAGGCCCTGGTCCTCGATGCGCTGCTGCGTCACCACCGTGACGGATTGCGGCGTCTCGCGCAGCGACAGGGTCAGCGGCACGGCCGTCCGGTCCTTGCCCGTCGTGTACGAGCCCGTGCCCTCGGTCGTCTCGCCGAGCCGCGTGGCGCTGATCTGCACTTGCTGGATCGGCGCATCGGCTGGGTCATCGTCGGCGGCCTGCGCCAGCATCGGCAAGGCGAGCGCGACGGCGGCCGCGAGGCGGTTGGGTGGAAGACGCCGGGCGGCGCGCGCATGCATGACCATCGAATCACTCCGTTCTGGATCAAATATTGAACGCGAATGATAATGATTCTCATTTATATAGTCAACGACAATGAGGCGCAGGCGTGCCCGCGCGGCCGGCCGGGCCGGCGCACGGGCATTACGGGAGCAGGTAGGAGATTATTTGAGCCAGCCGCGGTGGCGGAAGTACAGGAATGGCGCGATCGCGCTGACGACCATCAGGCCCAGCGACCAGCCGTAGCCGAACTTCCAGTGAATCTCCGGCAGGAATTCGAAGTTCATGCCGTAGATGCTGGCGATCAGCGTCGGCGGCAGGAACGCGACCGACGCCACCGAGAAGATCTTGATGATCTTGTTCTGGTTGATGTTGATGAAGCCGACGGTGGCGTCCATCAGGAAGTTGATCTTGTCGAACAGGAACGACGTGTGGCCGTCGAGCGATTCGATGTCGCGCAGGATCTGGCGCGCTTCTTCGAACTGTTCCGCGTTCAGTAATCGTCCCCGCATCAGGAAGCTGACGGCGCGGCGCGTGTCCATCATGTTGCGGCGGATGCGGCCGTTCAAGTCTTCCTCGTGGGCGATCGCATTCAGCGCGGAGGCCGCGTCCTGGTCGGTGAATTCCTTCTGCAGCACGCGCTGGCTGACGTCTTCCAGGCTCTCGTAGATCCCTTCCAGCGCGTCGGCCGAGTACTCGGCGTCGGTCGCGTACAGGTCCAGCAGCACGTCCATGTAGTCCTCGATCGACCCGGGCCGCGAGCGCGCGCGCAGGCGCACGAGGCGGAACACGGGCAAGTCGTCCGTGTGGACCGAGAACAGGATCTTCTTGGCCAGGATGAACGCGACCGTCACGATGCGCGACGGGCCGTCCTCTTCCTCGCGCAGGAAGTCGGTGCGCAGGTGCAGGTCACCGTTTTCCGCTTCGTAATAGCGCGCGGACGCCTCGATGTCCTGGACTTCGTCCTCGCCGGGCAGGATCACGTCATAGGTCGTCTTGACCCAGGCGCGCTCCTCGTCGGTCGGGTCGAGCAGGTCGACCCAGACGGCAGGCGCGTTCTCCAGATCGGCGCGCGACGCGATGGGTATCTGGTTCAGTCGGCCATTTTGTAGGACAAATACGTTGATCATGCGCTGCTTTCTCGGCCGGATTCGGAAACAGCGCAAGTGTACCTGTAAGCCCTGAGCCCGGCCAGCCCGAACGCACGTTTTCCCAGGCAAATTCCCAAATTCGGGGTCAGGTCCAATTTCGCCGTAAATTCGGGGTCAGAGCACTTTTTGTGGCAATGGTCAGACGGAATGTTTGAGGCATCTGCGCCACTAAAACATCACGTGGTAGATGCAAGTCCCGCAAAGTCGGGGCTAAGCGTCGCACTTCGAAATGTGCTCTGACCCCGAATTTGGGAAAAAATGTGCTCTGACCCCGAATTTCAGGGCAGTTCGGCGGCGTTCATGCGGCGCTGGATGATGGCCGTGCGGCGCGCCAGGTAGTTCGTGTCGCGGTGGCGGTCGTAGTAGCGCGGGTTCGGCAACATCACGGCCAGCCGGGCGGCCTGGGCGGTATTCAGGTTCGCGGCCGACGTGCGGAAATAATGGCGCGCGGCAGCCTCGGCGCCGAACACGCCGCGGCCGAATTCGACCACGTTCAGGTAGATTTCCAGGATGCGCTGCTTGTCCATCACGGCTTCCAGCATGTAGGCGATGACCAGTTCCTGGCCCTTACGCAGGTAGTTGCGCGAGCCGGACAGGAACAGGTTCTTGGCCAGCTGCTGGGTGATCGTCGAGCCGCCGCCCACGACCCGGTGCTTCTTGTTGTTGCGCTCGTACGCCTTTTCCAACGCATCCCAGTCGACGCCGTCATGCTCGCTGAAGTTGGCGTCCTCGGACGCGATCACGGCGCGCTTGAGGTTGTTCGAGATGCGGGCATACGGCACCCACACCTGCTCCAGCTTCGCGTTCGGGTTCTTCTCGCGCAGCGCCGACAGCTGCTGGCGCATCATGCTCGTGGACGACGGATTGAACTGCGTCCACCAGCACACCATCGCGAAGAAATACAGCTGCAGCAGGACGACGAGCAGCAGCGGCCCGAGGATGAGCCATTTCACCCAGCGCCGGCCGCCGGTTTTTGCGCGCGCCGGCGTGCCCGCCTTCAGGGTGCCGACGCCGCTCATGATGCGCGCATGCGGGCCAGCAGGGCCGACGTCTCCGGCCGCACGCCGCGCCAGGTGAAGAACGCTTCCGCCGCCTGCTCGACCAGCATGCCGAGGCCGTCACGCACGGTCGCGCCGTGCGCTGCCGCGAACGCCATGAACGGGGTCAAGTCTTTCCCGTACATCATGTCCAGCGCCAGCGTCCCCGCGCGGAAGGCCGACGCGGGCACGGGCGGCAGATCGGCCGACAGGCTCGCCGACGTCGCGTTGACGACGACGTCGAACGGACCGGCGATGTCGGCGAACCCGCAGGCGCTGATCTGCCCTGCGTATGCGACGTGGCCGGCAAAGTGGTCGACGAGCGCATCGGCCGTCGCACGCGTGCGGTTGGCGATCACGATCGCTTCCGGTTTCTCGTCCAGGAACGGCAGGATGACGCCGCGCGCCGCGCCGCCCGCGCCCAGCAGCAGGACGCGCTTGCCGGTGAGCGGCACGCCGGCATTCTTCACGATGTCGGCCACGAGGCCCGGCCCGTCCGTGTTGTCGCCGACGATCTCGTTGCCCTCGAAGCGCAAGGTGTTGACGGCCCCCGCCAGGCGCGCCCGCTCTTCCAGCCGGGTGGCCACGGCGGCCGCTTCCAGCTTGAACGGGAGCGTCACGTTGGCGCCGCGGTAGCCCTGCGCGACGAGGTCGCGGACCATATCGGCGAAGCCGTCCAGCGGCGCCAGGCAGCGCTCGTACGCGATGTCCTGGCCGGTCGCGGCCGCGAACGCGGCGTGGATGTCCGGCGATTTGCTGTGGGCGATCGGGTTGCCGATCACGCAGTATTTATCCGTCATGGGTTCTCCTGTTATCCTTCGCCGCGCAGTTCTGCCTGCAGTTTTTCCTCGCGGGTGAATTTGAAGCGGGTGACGACGATCCAGAGGTCGTCCTTGTCGGTCGAGCGCATGTTGGCCGGGAACTTGCCGAACGGCGCGGCGCGGCGGACGATCGCCAGCGCGGCCTTGTCCAGCGCCGGATTGCCGGAGCTGCGCTCGATGCGCGGCCCGCCTTCTTTTTCGTACAGCGTGCCGTCCTGGAAGATCGGGATGTAGACGACCAGTTCGCCATACAGCTTCTTGCCGTTCTGCTGCGGGAAGTTCAAGGTGCCCACTTCTTCCACGCGCTTCTGCATCGCCTTGTAATACATGGCGTAGCCGACTTCGCGCGTGCTGGGGCTGATGAACGTCTTTTTCGGGCGCTTGTTCTCGTCGGCGATGCGCTGGGTGATCTCGGCCGTCATGCGCGCGATCGCCTTGGTGGAGTCGAGATTGTCCTCGCCCGTGCGGCTGGGGTCCGGCTTCGTCTGTTCGGCCACCGGCGCGCTGTTGAACTGCGACTGGCGCATCTTCGTCAGCACGCTTTTCTGCTGCTGTTCCAGTTCGGCGATGCGGCGCTGCAGCGCCTTGATGCTGTCGCCATTCTCGACCTTGCGCAGGTCCGGCAGCGGCGACTGGGCGCGGCCGGCATCGGCATTGCCGCCGCCGTCCAGGTTGGCCTGGGCCAGCGCGTCCGCCTTGACGGGGGCGCGCGCATGCTTCGCGTTGACGAGGATGACCTCCAGGCCCGGATCGGCCGGCTGCAGCCGGAACGCATCCGGCGCGGCGAAGCGGACCGCCAGCAGGGAAGCGTGCGCCAGCACCGAACAGGCGATGGCGATCATCAGGGGACGGTTGTGTCGGAGGGTGTTCACGCGCTGCGGGGTGGGACGGTTGGGGTCATGGAACTCCCCATTCTACCGTGCAGGCCGGCCGATTTGCGAGCCTTGCGGAAAGACCCGACCGCTGATGCAACAGGATATTGTCGACGTTTCAACGATCGGTGTCAGTCACACATCACGCGGCCTGCTCGCCCGTGACGTCGGTCTGCGTCTCCGGATCGGTGACGGCGACCGCCCCCTCGGCCTCGGCCGCTTCCGCAGCCGCCGCCTCGCCCGTGTCTTCTTCCTCGTCCAGGCCCAGTTCCTCGGCCGCTTCCGGCGCCACGGCGGCCACTTCGAGCAGGCGCGCCTCCAGCGACAGGTCGACCTCGTCCCAGCGCACGATGTCCAGGCGGACCTGGGCGCCGCGCGCCGCCTGCGGCATGCCCGGCAGGCGGATCACGAGCGGGATCTCGACGAGGCGCAGCACCTCGTCCTTCAGCACGACGGCTTCCACCTGTTTCGCATGTTCCTGCGCCAGCCAGCGCAGGCACCAGTAACGCTCCATGTTCTGCTGGAAGTCGTTATAGGCGGAATAGGCGGCGTCGAACGCGGAGACGATCGAGAACAGCGTCGCATCGCGGTGCTTGAACGGGGCGACGAGCGGCGCCGTCACGCCGTTGCTGGCGCACGCGAGGATCTGCCACTGGTTCACGAGGTCGGTATAACGGCGCAGCGGCGACGTCGACCACGCGTATTGATCGACGCCGAGGCCCTGGTGCGGCGCGGCGTGCGTGACCATGCGCACCTGCATCTTGGCGGCCCAGCCGCCGGCGCCTGGGCCCTGCGAGCGGTAGATGCCCGGCACGCCGCAGTCGTGCAGCAGCTTGCCCCACGTGCTGTTCGCGAAGATCATCAGCTCGGCCACGATCTTGTCCAGCGGCGCACCGCGCTTGCGGCGCACGATCGTGACGACGTCGTCCTCGACATAGAAATTGAAGTCGACGCGGTTCGCCTGTTCCGGCTTCAGGCCGAACGCTTCCCGCTTCTTCATGCGGCCCGCTTCCAGCTGCAGCGCCCACTGCCACAGCAGGCCCAGCTCCATCTTGTGCGGGTAGTCGCCTTCGCCGTTGTTCAGCGTCTCCTCGTTGACGACGTCGTCGAGGTCGTTGTGGCGCAGGTTGTTCTTGACCGGGACGCGCTCGGCGCGGGTCGTCGTCGAGAGCACGGTCCACGTGGCCGGATCCAGCACGGCGTACAGCGACAGCGCCGGGCAGTCGTTGCCCTCGGCCAGCGTGTAGGCGTCGACGACGTCGTCCGGCAGCATCGTGATCTTGTCGCCCGGCATATACACGGTCGACATGCGCGCGCGGGCGATCTTGTCGATGGCGTCGTCCGGACGGATGCCCAGGCCCGGCGCCGCGATGTGGATGCCCACGCGGACCGTGCCGTCATCCAGCTTCTCGACGGAGAATGCGTCGTCGATCTCGGTCGTCGTCACGTCGTCGATCGAGAACGCAGCCACGTTCGCCAGCGGCAGGTCGGCGGGCGGGGTCGGCACGGCGACGGGCGGGAAGCCGGCGCCGCGCGGGAAGTGTTCGAACAGGAAGCGGCCCATGTGCAGCTCTTTCGCCGACGCGATGCCGCCCGTGGACAGCATCAGGCGCGGCGCCGTCGTCTGCAATTCGTCGGCCGCGGTCTCGAGCGCTTTATATTCGATACTGTTCTTGTCCGGCTTGAACAGCAGTTGCTGGACGAGCGGCTGCATCGCCTGCGGCAACGTGCCGGCCTTCAGTTCCTCGACATACGCGGCCTGGACGAGGGCCTGCTGCTTTTTCTTTTCGATGCCCGCCAGCGCCGCGCGCAGCGATTGTTCCGGCGCCGCCTTGTAGCGGCCGCGGCCCTTCTTGTAGAAATAGATCGGCGCGCCGTGCAGCGCCAGCACGAGGCCGGCCGCTTCGAACGGCAGCGGTGCGTGGCCGAAATATTCCGCGCCCAGCTCGGCGAACCCGAATTCTTCCTGGCCCGCGACTTCCCACAGGAATTCCAGATCGACGTCCGCCGCGACGGTCTTCGCCTGCTCCAGCAGGGTCGCAGGGTCCGGCTTGTCGAACTGCAGCATCACGTCGCGCGCCTTGACCTTGGTACGTTTCCCGCTCGGCATTTCGACCTGGTAGGCCTCGCCCGCCTGCGACAGCACGGTGCCGACCTTGAAATCGCCGGACTCTTCGAAAAATAAGTTCATTTTGTATTCGTATTCATATTAAATGCGGTCGCCTCGAGATCGAGCACCTCGGGCAGGAAGACCTCGGTGACCAGCAGCAGTCCCTGGCGGCGGCGGTACACGCAGCGCCGCGCAAAATAAGAGTCGCGCGCCGGCGCATTCCGGCCCAGCGCCGCATGCACGCGGGCCAGCAGCGGATGGCCGGGACGCAGCCGCGCGAATTCCAGCGCGCCGCGCGTGACCCGCGGATCGTAAAACAGCGTGGTGCCGAGCGAGCGTTCGCCCAGCGCCGAAAACAGGGGCCAGTCGCTCGCGCTTGCACTCATCGGCACGACGGTGTGGCCGTACACGACCGGCTGGCCGTCGCAGCGCAGCAGCACTTCGCGTTCCCATACGCGCTGGGGCCGCGCCAGGCCGATCGCACCGGCCTCGTCCGCCAGGCAGACATTGCCCGCCTGGCGCAGTTTCTGTACCCGGAAATGCCGGCTGTGCGCGATCAGGCGTGCCGTCAGGGAGCCCGGCGTCGTCAGCCAGTCGCGCATGGCGGCCGGCGCGCCCGTGCCGTCCGGATGCGCCAGCCAACGGGCCCGGCGCAGCGAAGCGGGCCTCACTGACGATGGTCCGATCCGGCAGCGCCTTGTACTCCACAGAAGGCCAGCACCTCATCGACATACTGCTCGAATTCCGACACCGCGTGGTCGCTGCCCTGGATGACGTGCTGGTGCGCGCCCGCGTAATGCGCAACCATGTCGCGGTAGTCCAACACCTCGTCGCCGGTGGCGGCCAGCAGGAAATAGCGCTCCGGCCGGGTGATGGTCCCGACCTTCAATGCGGCCAGTTCATCGATGTACTCGCGCTTGAATTCGAACGGCTCGCCGGTATGCCACTCGGTCGTGATGCCGACGTGCTTGTCCAGGTCTTTCAGGGGATCGACGGCCGGATTGATCAGCGCGGCGCGGCAACCGAAGCGTTCCGCCAGCCAGGTGGCATAGAAGCCGCCCAGCGAGGAACCGATGATCGCGAGATTGCCCGAATAGCGCTCGACCAGCGTCAGCACGAGGTCCATCGCGGCCTTCGGCGAGGCCGGCAGCTGCGGGCAGGTCAGGTCGCCGGCGCGGCCGGCCGCTTCCATCCGCTGCTGCACCACTCTCGCCTTGAACGAGCGCGGGGACGAGCGGAAGCCGTGCAGGTAAAGCAGGTGCGAGGCGCCGCTCATGCCGCCATCGCCTCCAGCAGCTTCTGGTGCACGCCGCCGAAGCCGCCGTTGCTCATCACGAGGATGTGATCGCCCGGCTGCGCGGCCTGGACGATCGCCTGCACCATGTAGTCGAGCTGGTCGAAGCTGTGCGCGTTGGCGCCCAGCGGTTTCAGGGCGTCGGCCAGCGACCAGCCCAGCGCCTGCTGGCTGCCGAAGCCGAACACGAGGTCCGCATCCTTCAGGCTGCCCGGCAGCGCATCCTTCATCGCGCCCAGCTTCATCGTGTTCGAGCGGGGTTCCAGCACGGCGAGGATGCGGCCACTCGTACCGATCTTCTGGCGCAGGCCGCCGACCGTCGTCGCGATCGCGGTCGGATGGTGCGCGAAGTCGTCATACACGGTCACGCCATTGACGACGCCGCGCACTTCCATGCGGCGCTTGACGTTCTGGAAGCGGGCCAGCGACTCGATCGCCTGCGCGGGCGGCACGCCCACGTGGCGCGCGGCGGCGATGGCGGCCATGGCGTTGCTGCGGTTGTGGTGGCCGGTCAGGTCCCAGTGGACGGTGCCCTGCTTGTCGCCCTTGAAAAAGACGTCGAAGCTGGAACCGCCCGGATGCTCGACCAAGCTCCAGTCCACGCCGTCGGAGCCGCCAAAACTTTCCTTCTCGCTCCAGCAGCCGCGCTTCAGGACGCGCGCCAGCGAAGCTTCGTCGCCGTTCACGACGATGCGGCCGACGCCGGGCACGGTGCGCACGAGGTGGTGGAACTGGGTCTCGATGGCGCCGATATCGGGGAAGATGTCGGCGTGATCGTATTCGAGGTTGTTCAGCACGGCCGTCTTGGCGTGGTAGTGCACGAACTTCGAGCGCTTGTCGAAGAACGCCGTGTCGTACTCGTCCGCCTCGATCACGAAGAAGTCGGAGTCAGTCTCGCCGGACAGGCGCGCGGACACGCCGAAGTTCAGCGGCACCCCGCCGATCAGGAATCCCGGCGAATAGCCGGCATCTTCCAGGATCCACGCCAGCATCGACGTCGTCGTCGTCTTGCCGTGCGTGCCCGCGACGGCGAGCACCCATTTATTACGGAGAATATGGTCGCCGATCCATTGCGGACCAGATACGTACGGCAAGCCGCGATTCAGGATTTCCTCGACGAGCGGATTGCCACGTGTCATCACGTTGCCGACGACGTACAGGTCCGGGTTCAGGCTCACCTGTTCGGGCCCGTAACCCTGGATCAGCTCGATGCCCTGGGCTTCGAGCTGGGTGCTCATCGGAGGGTAGACGTTGGCGTCGCACCCGGTAACGCGGTGGCCGGCCTCTTTGGCCAGCACCGCGAGGCCGCCCATGAAGGTGCCGCAGATGCCGAGGATATGGATGTGCATGACGTGCCGAAGGGATCTCTGTAATAGCGAATACGCGATTCTACCCGACGCGATGCCATTTTCCTTTCAAGAGTATGATCTCGGACATGATGCCCAATTCAAATGACGACCTCCAACAGGTGCGCGCACGCATCGCCGCGACGGCCGCCCGCATGATCGCCCAGGATGGGGCCGATTACTCCACGGCCAAGACGAAGGCGGCCCGCCAGATACTCGGCGTCGACCGCCCTTCTCCGAATTATCTGCCGGATAATCTGCAAGTCGAAGACGAGGTACGCCGCTACCAGGCGCTGTTCCATGGCCCGGCCCAGGCCGCGCGCTTGCAGTATATGCGCAGCGCGGCGCTGGAAGTCATGGAACAATTGGCCGAGTTCCGCCCGTATATTACCGGTGCGGTCCTGAACGGAACGGCGGGCGAACATGACGACATCCACCTGCAATTATTTGCCGACAGCGCGAAAGAAGTCGAAATCTGGCTGTTGAACCGCAACGTCAATATCGAGATTTCGGAAACTCCCCACTTCAAAGGGGGACGCCACGATCCGGTGGAAACGGTAAGCTTCACGTGGCAAAAAGAAATGGTGCACGCCGAGCTGTATGACATGAACGATTTACGCGGTGCGCTGAAACCCCGCGCGGACGGCAGCCTGCAGCGCGCCGATGCCGCGACCCTGCGCACTTTGATGAACAACGACTCTCTCGAACAAGATGAATAAGAAACACCTGGCCGGCTATGTGATCCTGGCCGCCGCCTTTACCGTCCTCGGCGCCATCGCCGGCGTCAAGCAGGATGCCAAGGGTCCGCTGACGACCACTTACACGCCCACGGACGGCCGCCCGCACACCGCGGTGACGAATCTGTATGCCACCTCGCTGAACGACCTGGCCGGCAAGCCGCAGCCGCTCGCCCAGTGGAAGGGCAAGCCGCTGCTCGTGAACTTCTGGGCATCGTGGTGCGCGCCGTGCGTGTCGGAGATGCCGGAACTGTCGGAACTGGCGGCCAAGGACGGCGGCAAGCATTTCAATGTGATCGGCATCGGCATCGATTCCCCTACGAATCTCGCCGACTTTGCCCGCAAAATCAAGATTTCCTACCCATTGTACGTAGGCGGCATGGGTGGCACCGACCTCGCGCGCGGCCTCGGCAACGCGAACGGCGGGCTGCCATTTACGGTGCTGATCGGCGCAGATGGGCAGGTCCGCAAGACCTACCTGGGCCGTCTGAAGTTCGATCAGGTGCGCGCCGACCTGGCCAAGTTGTAGGTCGAGTGAACGGTCGTTCACTTATTTTCCGACTTCTTTTTATCGCTTGCCAACACGTAACGTTGGCGGCAAAATGCCTGTCTTTCGGGCAAACAGACGGTTTTATATGGCGAAAAAGCTACTGCTGCTCAACGGCCCCAATTTGAATTTGCTGGGGA
The DNA here is from genome assembly GCF_024756235.1 of Massilia kyonggiensis. Taxonomy (GTDB): domain Bacteria; phylum Pseudomonadota; class Gammaproteobacteria; order Burkholderiales; family Burkholderiaceae_D; genus Telluria; species Telluria kyonggiensis. Next base: position 817,196 of record NZ_JANUGY010000001.1, read on the forward strand.
CACGTGAGCCTGCGGTGTACGGCGCGACGACACTGGCCGACATCGAGCAGGCCGCCACCGCCCAGGCACGGGAAGCCGGGGCGGAGATCGTCTGTTTCCAAAGCAACCATGAAGGCGCGCTGATCGACCGCATTCACGCCGCCCGCCAGGAAGGCGTGGACGCGATCGTCATCAACCCGGGCGGTTTGACCCATACCAGCGTGGCGCTGCGCGATGCGCTGGCAGGCGTGGATATTCCGTTCGTGGAAGTGCACATCTCTAATATTTACAAGCGCGAGGAATTTCGGCACCACTCTTTCCTGTCGGCGAACGCGCTGGGCACGATCTGCGGGCTGGGAGCGGATGGATATCGCTTTGCCATCGACTTCGTGCTGAAACAACGTTAATCTACGTCAACTTCACGCATTCGCGCGTAAGTACCTACCGCCGGCGCGCCGTATGCTCTTAAACAAATAATTCCAAGGGGTTTCACATGGATCTAAGAAAACTCAAGACACTGATCGACCTCGTCGCCGAGTCGGATATCGCCGAACTCGAAGTGACCGAAGGCGAAAGCAAGGTCCGCATCGTCAAGTCCTCGGCAATCCCGCAAAATCAGATGGTCATGGTGCCGCAGCAAGGCGTCCAGCAATTCTCGGCACCGGCCGTCCAGGCACCGGCAGCCGCGCCCGCGGCAGCCCCGGCCGCGCCGGCCGAACCGACCGGCCACGTCGTCAAGTCGCCGATGGTCGGCACCTTCTACCGTTCCTCGGCACCGGGCGCCCCGGCATTCGTCGAGGTGGGCGCGACCGTGAAGGAAGGCGATACCCTGTGCATCATCGAAGCGATGAAGCTCCTGAATGAAATCGATGCCGACGCCTCCGGCACCATCACCAAGATCCTGGTGGAAAACGGCCAGCCCGTCGAATTCGGCCAGCCGCTGTTCGTGATCGGCTAAACGTCTCCGGCGCGGTCGTCCGACCGCGCCCTCCCGGCACGCTGCCGGCACTCAAAGAAACACCGAACTTACCATGTTTGAAAAAATTCTTATCGCCAACCGTGGTGAAATCGCGTTGCGTATCCAGCGCGCCTGCCGCGAGATGGGCATCAAGACGGTCGTCGTGCACTCCGAGGCGGACAAGGACGCCAAGTACGTGAAGCTGGCCGACGAGTCCGTCTGCATCGGCCCGGCACCCTCCGCGCAAAGCTATCTGAGCATGCCGGCGATCATCAGCGCGGCGGAAGTCACGGACGCCGAAGCGATCCACCCCGGCTATGGCTTCCTGTCGGAAAACGCCGACTTCGCCGAACGCGTCGAAAAATCGGGCTTCGTCTTCATCGGCCCGCGCCCTGAATCGATCCGCCTGATGGGCGACAAGGTCTCGGCCAAGCAGGCCATGATCCGCGCCGGCGTGCCGTGCGTGCCCGGTTCGGACGGCGCCCTGCCCGACGATCCGAAAGAGATCATCCAGACCGCGCGCCGCATCGGCTACCCGGTCATCATCAAGGCCGCCGGCGGCGGTGGCGGCCGCGGCATGCGCGTCGTGCACACGGAAGCCGCGCTGCTGAACGCCGTCGCGATGACCAAGGCGGAAGCCGGCACCGCGTTCGGCAATCCGGAAGTCTATATGGAGAAATACCTGGAGAATCCGCGTCACGTGGAAATCCAGGTCCTCGCCGACGAGCACAAGCAGGCCGTCTGGCTGGGCGAGCGCGACTGCTCCATGCAGCGCCGCCACCAGAAGGTCATCGAGGAAGCGCCGGCACCGGGCATCCCGCGCAAGCTGATCGAGAAGATCGGCGACCGCTGCGCCGAAGCCTGCCGCAAGATCGGCTACCGCGGCGCCGGCACGTTCGAATTCCTGTACGAGAATGGCGAGTTCTACTTCATCGAGATGAACACCCGCGTGCAGGTCGAACACCCGGTCACCGAAATGATCACCGGCATCGACATCGTGCAGGAACAGATCCGCATCGCCTGCGGCGAGCGCCTGCGCTTCCGCCAGCGCGACATCATGCTGTCGGGCCACGCGATCGAGTGCCGCATCAACGCGGAAGACCCGTTCAAGTTCACCCCGTCGCCGGGCCGCATCACCGGCTGGCACCCGCCGGGCGGTCCCGGCATCCGCGTCGATTCGCACGCGTACGCCGGCTACTACGTCCCGCCGAACTACGATTCGATGGTCGGCAAGGTCATCGCTTACGGCGCCACGCGCGACCAGGCGATCCGCCGCATGCAGATCGCGTTGTCGGAAATGGTCGTCGAGGGTATCCTGACCAACATCCCGCTGCACCGCGAACTGATGGTCGACGCCCGCTTCATCGAGGGCGGCACCAACATCCACTACCTGGAGCAGAAGCTGGCCCACAAGCCGGACCTGCCGAAGGATGGCGCGATCGGCGCCAAAGCCGAGGTTGCAGACTTAAAGGCTGATCAATGAGTTGGACTGAAGTCATAATCGAGATCGCACGCGAGCACGCCGAGGGGCTATCGGACGCCCTGATGGAAGCGGGCGCGCTGTCGGTCTCGGTGGAAGACGCGGACGAAGGCACGGAAGACGAAAAGCCCCTGTTCGGCGAACCGGGCATGGTGCCCAAGGAAGCCGCCTGGGACCACAGCCGCGTCGTCGCGCTGACGGACGAGGATGCCGACCAGGCCGCGATCGTCGCGGAAGCGGCGGCCGCCATCGGCCTGCAGCAGGCGCCCGCGTTCACGACGCGTCCCGTCGCGGACGCCGACTGGGTGCGCCTCACGCAATCGCAGTTCGAGCCGATCCACATCGGCAAGAACATCTGGGTCGTGCCGAGCTGGCACGAAGCGCCGGATCCCGACGCGCTGATCCTCGAAGTCGACCCGGGCCTCGCCTTCGGCACGGGCAGCCATCCGACCACGCGCCTGTGCATGGAATGGCTGGAAGCCCACCCGGCGCCCGGCAAGTCGGTGCTGGACTACGGCTGCGGCTCGGGCATCCTCGCGATGGTCGCGAAAAAACTCGGAGCAGCCGACGTCACCGGCGTCGACATCGACGAGCAGGCGATCGAATCCGCGAAGCTGAACGCGGAACGCAACCGCTGCGAGATCGACTTCTACGTGCCGGACGACTTCGTCGCCTCCAAGCACGGTGAAGAACGCTTCGACATCGTCGTCGCGAACATCCTGTCGAGCCCATTGAAGCTGATGGCGCCGATGCTGTCCGGCCGCGTGGCCGACGGCGGTTCGCTGATCCTGTCGGGCGTGCTGGCGCGCCAGGCCGAGGAAGTGGCCGCCGCGTACGCACCTTTCATCAAGCTGGGCGTCTGGGCCGAGCAGGACGGCTGGGTCGCTCTTCACGGGCAGCTCGGCGCATCGACCGCACCGGAGCCCCGCGCCACCGCCGACGGCGAGTGACGCATGGCGCTCGCCACCCAGTGCCCGCATTGCCACACCACGTTCCGCGTCGCCGCGGACCAGCTCAAGCTCCGCGGCGGCATCGTCCGCTGCGGGTCTTGCCAGCGCATCTTTGACGGCAACGCCCACCTGATCGACCTGGACAAGCCGGCCGCGCCGGCGCCGTCCGCGCCCCCGCCCACGCCGCCCATCGAGGAAGACGACGCGCTGCCCGTCTACACGCTCGACTTCGACCACACCTTCGATCCGCTCGGCATCCTGCCGAAGCCAGCCGACGAGGCCCCCGAGCCCGCACACGCGCACGTGTGGCGGCGCGCGCCCGAGGTGGAGGAAGCGCCGGAGGCGGCCGCAGTCGAGGAGCCGGTTGTCCACACGGCGCCCGATACCGCGCCGGAGCCCGTCCCCGAGCCACCTGGAGACACCGTCGCGGAAGAGCCGCCTGCGAGCGCGTACGCGCCCGCCGACCGCATCGAACCGAGTTTCGACCTGCCGGTGACCGAAGACATCGTCGCCCAGCCGCTGCCGGATTACGAACCGGAGCCCGAGCCCGTCCCGGAACCGCCTGCGCCCGCATCCGACGCCCCGCCCTTCCTGCCCCTGCGCGCATCGGCCGCGAGCGAACCGCCCGCGCCGGCGCCGGCGATGATCCCGCCCGTGGTGAAGCCGGCGCGCAGCAAGGCCGCGCGTGCGTCCGAGGCGCGCACACGCCGCTCGAAACTGACGCCGACGAAGATCGAACCGCCGAAGCTGCGCCTCGCGGCGGAAGGCGATACCGACGAGCCCGAATTCGTCAAGCGCAGCCGCCGCCAGGAACGCATGGGCCGCACGCAGCGCATGCTGATGGCTGCGGGCGCCGTCGTGCTGCTGCTCCTGCTGCTGGCACAGGCGGTGCTGGGCTTCCGCAACACGCTGGCCGCGCAGCATCCGGGCCTGAAACCCGCCCTGGCCGGCGCGTGCGCCGTGCTGGGCTGCCGCGTGGAGCTGCCCGCGCAGGCCGAGAACCTCGTCATCGAGACGGGTGAACTGACCACGCTGGGGCCGAACACCTACGCGCTCAATACGCTGCTGCGCAACCAGGGCAGCCTCGTGCTGGCCTGGCCCAGCATCGAGCTCGAGCTGACCGACGCCGGCGACAAGCCGGTGCTGCGCCGCGTGCTGGCGCCCGCCGACTACCTGCCGCGCGGCACGTCGGCGGCGACCGGTTTCGCGCCGCATTCGGAGCAACCGGTCACGCTGCATTTCACGCTGGACGGCCTGCAGCCGTCCGGCTATCACACTTTCGTTTTCTATCCTTGAGGCTTCCCATGACCAAGACCTCGCTGATCTGCGGCTCGATCGCCTTCGACAAGATCATGCAATACCACGGCCGTTTCGGCGAAACCCTGCTGGCCGACCAGCTGCACCGCGTGAACGTCTCGTTCCTCGTGCCGACCTTGCGCACGGAATACGGCGGCTGCGCCGTCAACATCGCGTACAACCTGAAGCTGCTGGGCGGCGAGCCGCTCATCATGGGCACCATCGGCCAGGACGGCGGCGAGTACCTCGACCGCATGGAGCAGCAGGGCCTTGCCACCAACGCGATCCGCACCATCGCCCACGCGTACACGGCCCAGTGCTTCGTCACGGCCGACCTGGACGGCAACCAGATCAACGCCTTCCACCCGGGCGCGATGCAGTTCTCGCACGAGAACAGCCTGGCCGACTACCTGCCGCTGCGCGTCGCGATCGTCGCGCCGGACGGCCGCGACGGCATGATCAAGCACGCAAGCGACTGCGCGGAACGGGGCGTGCCGTTCATCTTCGACCCGGGCCAGCAGCTGCCGATGTTCAACGGCGACGAGCTGCTGAACTTCATCAAGCAGGCCAGCTACCTCGCCTGCAACGACTATGAATTCGAGATGGTGATGGACCGCACGGGCCTGCCGCTGCAGGACATCGCCGCGCGCCTGGACGCGCTCATCGTCACCCGCGGCGAAGCCGGTTCGGACATCTACGCCGGCGGCGAACACCACAAGATCCCGGCCGTGCCGGCGGCCAGCGTGGTCGATCCGACGGGCTGCGGCGACGCCTACCGCGCCGGCCTGCTGTTCGGCATCGCCAATGACCTCGACTGGCCCACGACGGGCCGCCTGGCGAGCTTGCTGGGTTCCATCAAGATCGCCCACCAGGGCGGCCAGAACCACAGCTTCACGTCCTCGGAAATCGCCGACAAGTTCGAGGCCGCTTTCGGCTACCGCTTCTAAAGTTCGACGCAAAGAATAAGCGCGCCGGTCCCGCGAGGGACGGCGCGCTTTTTATTTGCAGCAGGCGGCGTCAGATGTAGAACACTTGGCGCAGCAGGTACTGCGCGATCTGGATCAGGATGAATGCCACGAGCACCGACAGGTCGAGGCCGCCGACGGGCGGGATCACGCGGCGCAGCGGCCGCAGCAGTGGGTCGTTGAGCGCGTGGACGAACGGCGCCAGCGGCGCATGCGGATTGACCCAGCTGAAGATCACCTCGATGATCAACAGGCCCATGAAGCCGTACAGGATCCAGTCGAGCAGGCGGACCACGGCGATCAGCACGACGGCCTGGCCGCTCGTCCCGGCCAGCAGCAGGATCGACGACGCTGCCAGCACCACGAGGAACGCGCCCAGCAGGCTGGCCCAGTCGTAACCGCCCGCGCCCGGCACGACGCGGCGCAGCGGGCGCACGAGCCAGTCGGACAACGTGAACGTAAATTGCGCGATGGACGCCGGCGGACGCACGCGGGTCACCTGCATCCAGAAACGCAGCAGCAAGACGCCACCCAGCACACCGGCCGCGGTATCGACGATCAATTTAAGAATGGGCAGCACGAGGACTCCTTGAAAAAAAAACCGCTGTGTGAAAGCTCACACAGCGGTATTTTGCCTGAACCAGGCAGGAATGGCTTACGGACGGCTGCTGGTCGGGAACGGCCATGCCGCCGGTGCGATCACCGACTTGGCGGCCGGTGCCGGGGCTGCAGCCGCGCCGCTGTCCTTGCCGTCGGTCTTGGCTTCGGCTTTCGTCTCGGCCTTGGTGTCGGCCTTGGCTTCAGCTTTCGACTCGGCCTTGGCTTCCGGCTTGGCTTCGGCCTTGGTCGCGGCTTTCTTGGCGGCCGGCTTCTTCGCAGCGGCAGCGGCTTCCGGCTTCGCTTCAGCCTTGGCGGCCGGCTTGGCGGCGGCCTTCTTCACTGCCGGCTTGGCTTCGCTTTTGGCGGCGGGCGCTGCGGCCTTGGTGGCTGCGGTCTTGGTCGCTGCGGTCTTGGTCGTTGCAGTCTTCTTTGCAGCCGGCTTGGCGGCGGCGGTCGACTTGGCGGCGGTCTTGGTTGCAGCCGGTTTGGCGGCCGCGGTCGACTTGGCAGCAGTCTTCTTCGCAGCCGGTTTGGCGGCGGCGGTCGACTTGGCGGCGGTCTTCTTGGCAGCCGGTTTGGCGGCGGTCTTGGTTGCTGCAGCTTTCTTCGCAGCCGGTTTGGCAGCGGCGGTCGACTTGGCGGCGGTCTTGCCTGCTGCTTTCTTGGCAGCCGGTTTGGCGGCAGCGGTCGACTTGGCAGCAGTCTTCTTGGCAGCCGGTTTAGCGGCGGCGGTCGACTTGGCGGCAGTCTTCTTCGCAGCCGGTTTGGCGGCGGCCTTGGTTGCGGTCGACTTGGCTGCGGTCTTCTTCGCGGCCGGTTTAGCGGCGGCGGTCGACTTGGCGGCGGTCTTCTTCGCAGCCGGTTTGGCGGCGGCTTTGGTCGCGGTCGACTTGGCTGCGGTCTTCTTCGCTGCCGGCTTGGCGGCGGTGGCCGACTTGGCTGCAGTCTTCTTGGCTGCCGGTTTGGCGGCGGAGGTCGACTTGGCGGCGGTCTTGGTTGCGGCCGACTTGGTCGCGGTCGACTTGGTTGCAGCGGTCTTGGTTGCAGCGGCTTTCTTTGCTGCCGGTTTAGCGGCGGCGGTCTTGGTTGCTGCAGCTTTCTTTGCAGCCGGTTTAGCGGCGGCGGTCGACTTGGCCGGAGCCTTCGTCGCAGCAGCTTTTTTAGCTGCCGGCTTCGCAGCGGCTTTAGCGGCTACGGTTTTGGTTGCGGGTTTATCTGCTGCTGCCTTAGCGGCCGGTTTGGTGGCGGCTTTTGCAGCCGGTTTTGCTGCTGGTTTTTTCGCGGCGGTTGCCATTTTCTGTTCTCCTTCTCTGCGATGAGAAATTACGCTACATGGTTTGAACCCGTCCAACCCGGTCTGCTTGGTCGGGCGAATTATTCATCGGCGCAAACGCGGCGTTTGCGTCAATGAATCCGGCACCAGCCGAACTGCCGCGGCGATTCGATAAAACCCGTAAAACATCCGGGCATTCATCGCCGATTTACGCTATACTGTATTTTCATACAGTAGTCGCTCAATCGATCTCTGCGGCACCTCGGCTAATCGTCGTCGCCGACGACCGAAACGACTAAAGTCCGATGGCTCACTGCGCTGTCCACATCGCAGCCCGCGGGCCGCGAAAAGAAAAAGCCGCCATGCCCGACATTTATCAGGCAATGCGGCTTGTTCTTTTCGCTAAGCTTACGTGCATACTGAGTGAATCAGCGTCCCATTTTTGATCGGTTTGTTTCCCGTTCAGAGCCTCAAAAATCGGCCTCTTCACGTTTTGACAAATTCAATCACGTAAAGTACACGAAAACCTTGTCAGTGCGCAACCCGCACACAATATTTTTCATGTGTTTTACTGGGTGAACCAGCGATAGCATCAACCGAAACGATCGCTGCGATAACGTTTGATTCCTTCCTCGTCTTGCTTGGTCTCCAAAAACAAGCGCGCAAATCGATGCGCATTACGTTACTACCATTTCGCATATAGCCTTTATTTAAAGGCGATATTCAAAATCAGTCCGCCGCCACAGTGATGCGCAGCAAGTCCATCTTGCACAACCACGCGAGTCCGCGCAGCAAAGTCGGCCTGTCGCAAGGTCCGAGCGCGTCGAGCAGCTCGTCGACCTGCGTCGGCCGCGATTCGATCGATCCGAAGATCTGTCCAAACTCTTCCAGCGTCGGCAGCGACGCGTGCGCGAAGCGATTGATCGCGAGCTCGCGATACTGGCGCAGCAGCGCGAGCGATGCATCGGGCGCGAGTTCCACCATCGACGCCGGCGTGATCCGCATCGTCGGGTACGTGGCGAACAGCTCGAACGGATCGAGCCGGTCCGGCACGACCTGGGGCAGCGCGGGACCGAGGGCCGCATCGGCGCGGCGCCGTTCGTCGAGCTCGCGCCACAACGCGCGGTAGCGCCCGAACACGACGGCCCAGTCGAATTCCGCGCGCACGCGCCGGCGTGCGTTCTCGCCCAGTTCGCGGCGCAGCGCGGCATCGCCGGCGAGGCGCACGCAGGCCTGCGCGAGGGCCGGTCCATCCACTGCGACCGCCTGGCTCGTATGGCCGCAGTACGCGTCGTAGCTGTCGACGCCGTCGTCGTAACGCTGCGCGAGATCGAGGCCGGCGCCCGCATCCGGCATCACGGTCGGGATGCGGTAGCCGTCCACGCCGTCGCGCACGGTGTCGCGGTAGCCGTTCCAGTCGCTGACGATGCACGGCAGGCCGGCCGCCATCGCTTCCAGCGGCGTCAGGCCGAAGGTCTCCTGCACGTTGTCGGCGAGCGAGATGAAGACGTCGGCGGCGGCCCACGCGTCGAGCTGGTTCGCAGCCACGCGGCCGTCCAGCACCGCCAGCGTCACGGACGGGCACAGTTGCGCGGCTGCCTCGTGGAAGGCCTTGTCGATGGCCTCGTTGGCGAACCAGCCGCACAGCACGAGGTGCACGCGCTTGCCGCCCTGCGCGGCCGCTTCGAGCGCCGCGAACATCTGTTGCGGATGCGCCTTCGCGTGGAACGACAAACGGCCGAGGAACAGGAACGCGACGTCGCCGTCTTCGATCCCCAGGCGCCGGCGCACGGTGGCGCGGCGGGCTTCATCGACGTCGAAGTCTGCCGCGTGCACGCCGAGCGGGATCAGGGGCAGCTGCGGCAGCTCGAAGCGCTGGGCACCGAGGCGCGCATTCAAATACTCGGCCTGGCGTTCGAGCACGCGGCGCACGCTGTCGCGCACGACGCGCGACGTGCAGATCACGGCGTCCCAGCTGCGCACGGGCGCCACGAGCAGGTTGGCGAGGCTCGTCATCACGGCGTGGCTCGCCGTCGTGTGCGTGATGCCGCACAGGCTGTAGCGGCGCTCGCCGAGGCCCTGGCGGCGCCACGCGAGCCGTTCGATGCCGGGCGCGGGGTGATACAGCGTGCCGTAGCGCTCCAGGTCCTGCGGGCGGCCCTGTGCGATCCAGTCGACCTGGCCCTTGTAGCCGTGTTCGCGCAGCAGGCGCTCGCCTTCGGCCGCGTGGGCCTGGCCGCCGGTGAAGCAGCCGACCGCTTCCAGATCGGGCGCCGTCGCGATCGCGCGCAGCAACCCGGCGCCGGCCGCCTGGCGGCCCATCAGGCGCGGGCCTGCCGTCGAGTAGCCGTCGGGGGCGTAGTGGAAGGCGAAGCGGTCCGTCATGCGACCTCCTCCGCATCTGTGCGCTCGGCCAATGGCTGAAGCAGGCCGAGGTAGACCGGCAGCCCGACCGTTTCGAAATCGTAGCGCGTGCGCACCGTCTCGCGCCCGGCCATGCCGACGTGCGCGATCTCGTGGCGGCGCGCGATGAGATCGAGCGCGCGGTCGGCGAGCAGCGCCACGTCGAAGAACGGCGTCAGGAACCCGTTCTCGCCGTCGCGGATCACTTCCCGCACCGGCGCGGTAGCGGAGCCCAGCACCGGCACGCCGACGGCCATCGCTTCCAGCATCGACCAGGACAGCACGAACGGATACGTCAGGTAGACATGCAGGCTGGAGACCTGCAGCGCACTGCGGTAGATGGCGTACGGCACTTTGCCGAGGAAGTGCACGCGCGACCAGTCGACGGTCTCGCCGCGGCCGTCCAGCTCGGCCTTGAGGGCGTCGCGGTAACTCGCGTGGCCCTGCGGCGGACGGCGGCCGTAGCTGACGCCGTCGCCGCCGACGACGACGACCTGCAGCTCGGGATTCCCCGCGAGCAGCCGTGGCAGGCTGCGCATGAAGACGTGGAAGCCGCGGTAGGGTTCGAGGTTGCGCGCGACGAACGTCAGCACCGGCTGCGCGCGCGTGAGCACGGCGCCGCCGGGCAGCTCCAGCCGCGCGTGCGGGTCGGGGCCCAGCTGCTGGGTGTCGATGCCCTCGTGGACTTCGCGGATCTTGCCGCGCAGTTCGGGCGGATGCACGCCGCGCTGCCAGGCCGTGGGCGCGACGCCGTCGTCGGCCGCCAGCAGCGACTGCATCAGCACGGAGTTCTTGATGCGGATGCGCAGGCGGTCGTCGAAGCTCACCGGATACTCGGGATCGAAGCCGACGTCCAACCCGCTTGCGGCCCACCAGAATTCGCAGAACACGACGAGGCGCGCCTGCGGGAACACGTCCTTGACGAACAGGGCCTCGCCCCAGCCGGGGTGGCACACGACGACGTCGGGCACGAAGCCTTCCTGCTTCAGCGCCACGCACACGCGCGCGACGGCCTGGCCGCGGCGCACGCAGCCTTCGAAGTGGCGCAGGTAGTGATGGGTCTTCTCGCCCGGACCGTCCGGCTTGGCGTAGCCGATCGTCCGCACCTTCGGTCCCAAGGGCTCGCGCCGCACCGCGGTCTCTTCGCCGATCGCGACGACGTCGAAGTCGGGCCGCGTCTGCAGATACCGCATCAGCCGGCGGAACTGGCCCGGCAGATTCTGGTGGATGAAGAGGACTCGGGTCATGACGTTCGGTTCGCGTGACGACGACGACAAGTTGGAATTGAACGCATGATAGCCTCAGACTTCGCGTCGTGGCGCGACGCACGTGCAAAATCGTGAAGAATGCGTGCGTTGGACCACGCAAGATGGCATCAACGTATCGTCGAAGGTACGGACGAATGGTCCGCGATGGCGATCGCGGACCAGTGCACGTCGACCACGGGCGTGCGTGTCGCGCGGTCGCGGCGGTAGCTGTGGAAGGTCCAGCGTCCATCGGCGCGCGTGTGGCACATGGTGCATTCGCCCTGCCCCGCCACGGCCTCGACGCCCGCGCGTTCGAGCTGGCGGCGCACGATCGCGGGCAGGTCGAGCCGGCGCGGCCGCGGTGCGACGAAGCCGGGCGCGAGGTCCCAGCGCGCGACGAAACCGTCGATCACCTCCTGCCCCACTTCGTAGCAGCACGCGCGCGCGGCCGGACCCAGCGCCGCGATCCAGTCGCCGGGATCGCCGCCGCGCGCACGCACGAGGTCCGCGAACGCGTCGACGATGCCGCCCAGCGCGCCGCGCCATCCCGCGTGCAGCGCCGCCACTTCGCGCCCGTCGCGCCGCGCCAGCAGCACCGGCACGCAGTCGGCGGTGGCGATGGCCAGCAACAGGCCGGGCTGGTCGGTCAGCATGCCGTCGGCCTCGCCGCAGTCCTCGTTCGCGTCGGTCACGACCGCGATGCGCGTGCCGTGGCGCTCGTGCTGGATCGGGCGGCGCGGCCAGTAGCCGGGCAGCAGCGCGGCCATGTCGTCATGGCGCGTGCCGAAGCCGTGCACGATGGCGGGATGGTCGAGGAGCGGGCTGGTGAACATGACGGACTGCGGCGGGCGAGGTCGAAATGGCGGCAGCATAGCATGGGGGGTGTACCATGAGCCCACTTTCACAACGCCGCCACCGCCATGCTCCCCCTGCTCAATCCGCAGCCGCGCGTCAGCGTGGTACCGATCTTCGAGGACCACCGGTGCGTGATCATCGACGACTTCATGCTGGAGCCGGAGGAGCTGGTCAACTACGCGGCCAACAACCACATGAATTTCCGGGACCTGACGGGCAATTATTATCCGGGTCCCGAGCTGCCGATCGGCGGCACGTTCGCGGCACGCGTCCAGGACAGCTTCCTGCAGCACGCGCGCACGCCGCTGGGCGCGCGCCGCATCCTCGACATGAAGAGCCGCCTGTCGCTCGTGACGCGCCGCCCGCAGGACCTGCTGCCGGGCCAGCGCCTGCCGCACCGCGATTTCTCGGGCCTGCCGGCGGGTATCGGCGTGGGCGCGATGGTGCTGTACCTGTTCCGGGACGAGCGCTTCGGCGGCACCAGCTTCTTCAAACCGAAGGTGCCGGAGCACGAGATCACGGCGCTGGAACACGATCTGAGGCGCCGCGAGCAGGCCGGCGTGGCGATGCCGGACGTGCCGCCGACCTTCGCGATCGCGTCGAGCCGCTGGTTCGAGAAAGTGCTGACGGTCGAACCGCGCTACAACCGGGCGATCTTCTACAACGGAGGCCTCTTCCACTCGGGGCATATCCACATGCCCGAGCTGATGGTAAACGACGCGCGCACGGGGCGGCTGACGGCGAATGCGTTCTTCCAGCTGCGCATGGCGGCGGGGTGACGTTGGTGTTGCCCACACAAAAAAGCCCGCCGGGTGGCGGGCTTCGTCGCAGAGTGCGGCTGGATCAGTCCCAGTTCAGCGCACCACCGGTCTGGTACTCGGTCACGCGCGTCTCGAAGAAGTTGCGCTCCTTCTTCAGGTCGATCATCTCGCTCATCCACGGGAACGGGTTTTCCTCGTTCGGGAACAGCGGATCCAGGCCGATCTGGACGGCACGGCGGTTGGCGATGAAGCGCAGGTAGCCCTTGAACATGGCTGCGTTCAGGCCCAGCACGCCGCGCGGCATCGTGTCTTCGGCGTAGCGGTATTCCAGGTCGACGGCCTTCAGGAACAGGCCCTTGATCTCTTCGCGGAATTCCGCCGTCCACAGCTGCGGGTTTTCCATCTTGATCGTGTTGATCAGGTCGATACCGAAGTTGCAGTGCATCGACTCGTCGCGCAGGATGTACTGGTACTGCTCGGCGGCGCCCGTCATCTTGTTCTGGCGGCCCAGCGCGAGGATCTGCGTGAAGCCGACGTAGAAAAACAGGCCTTCCATCAGGCAAGCAAACACGATGATCGAACGCAGCAGCTTCTGGTCGTTTTCCAGCGTGCCGGTGTGGAACGTCGGGTCGTTGATGACTTCGATGAACGGGATCAGGAACTGGTCCTTGTCGCGGATCGACGGGATCTCGTTGTAGGCGTTGAAGATTTCGCGCTCGTCCAGGCCCAGCGATTCCACGATGTACTGGTAGGCATGGGTGTGGATCGCTTCTTCGAATGCCTGGCGCAGCAGGTACTGGCGGCATTCCGGCGCCGTGATGTGGCGGTAGGTGCCCAGCACGATGTTGTTGGCGGCCAGCGAGTCGGCGGTCACGAAGAAGCCGAGGTTGCGCTTGACGATGCGGCGCTCGTCTTCGGTCAGGCCGTTCGGGTTCTTCCACAGCTCGATGTCGCGCTGCATGTTCACTTCCTGCGGCATCCAGTGGTTCGCGCAGCCGGCCAGGTATTTGTCCCACGCCCACTTGTACTTGAACGGTACCAGCTGGTTGACGTCGGTCTTGGCGTTGATGATGCGCTTGTCGTCCGCGTTCACGCGCTTGGCGACGTCGGCGGCGCTCGCGCCTTCGGAGTTGGTTCCAGCCGCCACCGGCGTGCTACTTATCGGTTCATCGTCCCAAGACAGTGCCATGATCTTTCCTCTAGATGTTAAAACAGCCCTCCTGTTGGAAGAGCGTTGAAAAATGATTTATTTTATTACGCAAGCCCTCACCTCACCAGTTGTAATCTCCTCACAAATACGAAGACGACAGGCCTGCGAGAGGCCTGTCGCAACTAGCTTACCGAGGCTTATTAGCTTGAGATACAACGGAGGCGGCAAACGCCTTCGTTTGCTCGCTGTACTTCGAACTTCTTAGAACTTGAGAAGCCGTAGCCTCCATAGCTTTGCCCGTTTGATTGCTGCTCTGTGCTTGGGACAATACTGACCCGGCAAGTCGCTTGGAAACGTCAGAAGCTCGAGTGTCCCGCAGCGTTGCTGCTGCTTGGGATGCGAGAGTGGAAGAGGATCGTTTCGAATTAAATGTCATAACTATTCCTACAAGAGATCAAAGTTTGTTGAGGTGAGAAGGGCTAACTTACCCTTCTCATTTGGTCTTAGCGGTTCGGCGCAGACCGGCAGTGTTCACACACGACTTCCAACTTACCGAACCGGAAGCGCGTGTACGGATTTACATGCACTGGTTTAGGATGTGGGCAGATTCGCATCTGTTGTTCCCTCCTGAGTTGTGCAGTCCAATCACAAACTTGTTCCTTGCAATACTAGGCTTCGAGGTTTAAACTCCTCCACCTAGCATCTGTCGATGCAGTAGTAACAAGAGAAGGCCAGGGACTACGGTTCTGGCTTCTTTTCCTAGAACGCCCATGAGCTGGAACTCATGGGCGTTTCTTTTTTGTTGCACTCAGCTTCAAGTCGAGTGCACTTATCCTTTCTTAGTTTGATGACCCATCACAGCTGGTGCGTATGTGATGCATCGACAGACCCAGATAACCTGCTTCGTCGTTTTAGACTTGTTACCTGCTCCCAGCTGGAACTAGGAGCAGGTAGCTAGCAACTTATTGGCAGGCTTCGCACTCGTCGAAGCCCGCGTCGCCCGGCCGCAGGTAGCAGGCCGCGCCTTCCACGACGTCCGGTGCGCTTGCAGCCACCGGTGCCGCCGGCGCAGCGGCCGCCGGTGCGGCAGACAGGCCGCCGTCGACCGGCACGGCGTTCAGCGCGCCGGTACGGGTGGTCGACTTCTCCATGTGCGTCGCGGCGATCGTGCGCAGGTAGTAGGTCGTCTTCAGGCCGCGCAGCCAGGCCAGTTTATAGGTCTCGTCCAGCTTTTTACCGGAAGCGCCAGCCATGTAGATGTTCAGCGACTGGGCCTGGTCGATCCACTTCTGGCGGCGCGACGCGGCTTCCACCAGCCACTTCGGCTCGACTTCGAACGCCGTGGCGTAGATGTCGCGCAGGTCTTGCGGGACGCGGTCGATGCGCGACAGCGAGCCGTCGAAGTATTTCAGGTCGTTGATCATGACCTCGTCCCACAGGCCGCGCGCCTTCAGGTCGCGCACCAGGCAGGCATTGATCTCGGTGAACTCGCCCGACAGGTTCGACTTCACGTACAGGTTCTGGAACGTCGGCTCGATACAGGCGGAGACGCCGATGATGTTCGAGATGGTCGCGGTCGGGGCGATCGCCACGCAGTTCGAGTTGCGCATGCCGAACTGCTTGATGCGGCTGCGGACGATGCTCCAGTCCATCGACTCCGACGTGTCCTGCTCGAGGTAGCCGCCGCGTTCTTCGGCCAGCAGCTTGATCGAGTCCTGCGGCAGGATGCCGCGGTCCCACAGCGAACCTTCGTACGACTGGTAGCGGCCGCGTTCCTCGGCCAGCTCGGTCGACGCCAGGTAGGCGTAGTAGCAGACGGCTTCCATCGAGCGGTCGGCGAATTCCACGGCTTTATCCGACGCGAACGGCACGCGCATCATGTGCAGGCAGTCCTGGAAGCCCATGATGCCCAGGCCGACCGGACGGTGGCGCAGGTTCGAGTTCTTGGCCTTGTCGACGGCGTAGTAGTTGATGTCGATGACGTTGTCGAGCATGCGCATCGCGGTGCGGATCGTCTTCTGCAGCTTCACCACGTCCAGGCCGTCGCCCTTCATGTGGGCCGGCAGGTTCACGGAACCCAGGTTGCAGACGGCGATTTCGTCTTCGTTCGTGTTCAGCGTGATCTCGGTGCACAGGTTCGACGAGTGCACGACGCCGACGTGCTGCTGCGGCGAACGGATGTTGCACGGATCCTTGAACGTGATCCACGGGTGGCCCGTTTCGAACAGCATCGACAGCATCTTGCGCCACAGGTCGAGCGCCTGGATCTTCTTGTGCACGGTCATCTCGCCGCGGGCCGCCTTTTCCTCGTACTTCAGGTAGGCTTCCTCGAACGCCTTGCCGACCTTGTCGTGCAGGTCCGGGGCTTCCGACGGCGAGAACAGGGTCCACTCGCCCTTTTCCATCACGCGCTTCATGAACAGGTCCGGAATCCAGTTCGCGGTGTTCATGTCGTGCGTGCGGCGGCGGTCGTCGCCCGTGTTCTTGCGCAGGTCGAGGAATTCCTCGATGTCCAGGTGCCACGTTTCCAGGTAGGCGCAGACGGCGCCCTTGCGCTTGCCGCCCTGGTTGACGGCGACGGCGGTGTCGTTCGCGACCTTCAGGAACGGCACGACGCCCTGCGACTTGCCGTTGGTGCCCTTGATGCGCGAGCCGAGCGCGCGCACCGGGGTCCAGTCGTTGCCCAGGCCACCGGCGAATTTCGACAGCAGCGCGTTTTCCTTGATGGCGTCGTAGATGCCTTCCAGGTCGTCGGCGACGGTGGTCAGGTAGCACGACGACAGCTGCGAACGGCGGGTGCCCGAGTTGAACAGCGTCGGAGTCGAGCTCATGAAGTCGAACGTCGACAGCAGGTTGTAAAACTCGATGGCGCGCGCTTCGCGGTTCTCTTCACGCAGCGCGAGGCCCATCGCGACGCGCATGTAGAACGCCTGCGGCATCTCGATGCGGGTTTCGCGGATGTGCAGGAAGTAGCGGTCGTACAGGGTCTGCAGGCCGATGTAGCCGAATTGCAGGTCGCGGTCGGCGACGATGGCCTTGGCCAGCTTCTGCAGGTCGAACTTGCCCAGTTCCTCGTCCAGCAGCTCGGCGGCTATGCCCTTGGCGATGTATTGCGGGAAGTAGGTGACGTATTCGGCGGCGGCGCCGGCCTGCGGCACGTCCTTGCCGAAGATCTCCTTGCGGATCGAGTGCAGCAGGATGCGCGCGGTGACCTGGCTGTAGGCCGGGTCTTTTTCCATCAGCGCGCGGGCGGCCAGCACGGCCGACTTGTGCAGTTCCTCGACCGGCACGCCGTCGTACAGGTTCTTGACCGTCTCGGCCAGGATGGCGTCGGCGTCGACGTGCTTTTCCAGGCCGGCGCAGGCGGCGTTGATCAGCGCGGACACTTCGTTCATGTCGAGCAGGCGGCGCGCGCCGCCGTCCACCACGTGGATCTGCGGGGCGGCGATCTGCGTGGTGCCGGCGGCTTCCTTGGCGGCGCGGCGCTCTTCCATGCGCTTGGCGCGGTACAGCACGTATTCGCGCGCGACGTCATGCTCGCCCGAGCGCATCAGGGACAATTCCACCTGGTCCTGCACATCCTCGATGTGGAAGGTACCGCCGTTCGGCTGGCGGCGCACGAGGGCCGCGACCACGTTGTTCGTCAGTTGCGCGACCAGCTCGCGGATGCGCGCCGACTCGCGGCCCTGCTCGCCGTTGACGGCCAGGAACGCCTTGGTCATCGCGACGGCGATCTTGCTCGGCGCGAACGGCACCACGGCGCCGTTACGTCGGATGATGCGGTAGTCGCTGCCCGCGACCAGTTCGTCCGCGCTCTTGCCGGCCGTCGTAGCTGCCGCGACGGTGTTGATGGAAATGTCCGAAGATGTTTGCATTGAGCCTCCCAGCATTGGCGTCACAGACTGCCACCGCCTTCACGAATTAGGTAGATATGGACCCCTCGGAGTGAATCCAGGGAACGCTGCCAACTCATCAAAATTGGCAACTCGATAACTTTCTGCCGATAAAAAATAGGAGCAGCAATGTTGAGAAACCGCAGTGGCGCCCCTACTGAGCCTGTTCGGCATTAAGGCCGTTGACCACTAGATGTAGTAGACAACGGCCTTACAGACCTAATTGTAGTCGATGTCCGCGATTTTTATGAGCTCTGCGACTAAGATTTTTTTCTTGACATCGATCAGTGCCGATACCTGAAGCCTCCACGGCGAAGTAAGCACTAACATTGATTTTTTCGCGCGATTTGCGCTGCTTACTAATCGTGCAAAAACGCCCTGTTTCGCATTGCTGCGTTGGCGAAAAGACCACGTCGGTCAGGGTTCCGGCGCATGGATATCCAGTTTCTGCATCTGGTAGCGTAACTGTCGGACACTGATGCCGAGCAGGCTCGCAGCCTGCGTGCGGTTGAACTGGGTCTGGTTCAGCGCGCGCAGGATGATGTCGCGCTCGACCTGGCTCAGGTAGTCCGGCAGGTTGCTCGGCAGCGCCTCATCGGCCGGCGGCGGCGGCGGTGGCGCGGCCAGTTCCGGTGCCGGTTCCGGTGCCGCCGGCGGCTGCGGCACGACGGCCGCATCGCCCAGCTTCGCGCCCTTCAGCAGCAGGTCGCCCACTTCGATCACGCCGTCGTCGGCAAACGCGAGCGCGCGTTCCAGCACGTTTTCCAGCTCGCGCACATTGCCCGGGAACGCGTAGCCGCGCAGCGCCTCCAGCACGCCGGCGCCCAATCTCGCCCCGCCCGGCCCGGCCAGGCGGGCGAGGATGGCATCGACCAGCAGCGGCAAATCGTCCAGGCGCTCGCGCAACGGCGGCAACGTGAGTTCGATGACGTTCAGGCGGTAGAACAGGTCCTGGCGGAAGCTGCCGTTCTCCACGCACTTTGCGAGATCCTTGTGCGTCGCGCTGATGATGCGCACGTCGACCGGTTCCTCGACCGTCGCGCCGATCTTGCGCACGCGCCGCTCCTGGATCGCGCGCAGCAGCTTCACCTGCATCGCGAGCGGCAGGTCCGCGACTTCGTCGAGCATCAGGGTGCCGCCGTTGGCGGCCTGGAAGAAGCCGTCGCGCTCGTCGTTCGCGCCCGTGAAGGCGCCCTTGCGGTAGCCGAAGAACTCGGCCTCCATCAACGCCTCGGGGATCGCGCCGCAGTTCACGGCGACGAACGGCTTGCCCGCGCGCGCGCTCTGCGCGTGGATCTCGCGCGCGGCCAGTTCCTTGCCGCTGCCGGATTCGCCGTTGATGGCGATCGGCGCCTGCGAGCGGGCCAGCCGCCCGATCTGCGCGCGCAGCGCCTGCATCGCGGGCGATTGGCCGATCAGGCGCGACGTTTCTCCGGCCTGGCTGGAGGCCGGCGCGGCGGCCGGATCGGACAGTTTCAATGCCGAGCGCACCATCGCGCGCAAGTCGTCCAGCACGACCGGCTTGGACACGTAGTCGAACGCCCCCGCCTTCAGCGCCACGACGGCATTCTCGGCGCTGCCGTACGCGGTGATCACGGCGATGGGCGTGCTTTTATGGTTGGCCGCGACCTCGCGCACCAGTTCCAGGCCCAGGCCATCGGGCAGGCGCATGTCGGTCAGCACCAGCGCATACGGCTTCTGGCCCAGCAGCGTGCGCGCCTCGCGGACGGTCGCGGCGCTGTCCACGTCGAGCCCCATCTTGAGCAGGGTGATCTCGAGCAGCTCGCGCAGGTCGGGTTCGTCGTCGACCACCAGGATGCGGGGTGAGCTCATGCCTGTCTTTCCGTAACGTTAGATGGAGGCGCCGAACGTGATCACGAAGCGGCCGCTGGCCTCGCCCGCGCCGGCCGGCGCGTCGGGGCGCACGTCTTCGGTGCGGTATTCGTAGTCGAGCATCGCGCCGTTGTTCAGGCACAGTTCGCGCGCCAGGTACAGGCCCAGGCCCGTGCCCTTGCTCGACGTCGTGTAGAACGGCTCGAACAGATGCGCGCGCACTTCCGGCGTGATCCCGGGACCGTCGTCCTGCACGTGCAATTCCATGCGGCCGGTCGCGTCGAGCACCGGGACCACGCGGATGCTGGCCGGCTTGCCGCTCGCGTAGCGGATCGCGTTGCCGAGCAAATTCACGAGCACCTCGCGCAGGTGCAGGCCGTCGAAACGCACGGACCGCCCGCCCGCATCGCCCACCCACACTATATCACCGGCCATGCCGTGCATTTCCGTGAACTCGGCGCGCAGCTCGGGGAGGAACTCGTCCAGCGCGACGGGCGTGGCGTTCGGCTGCACCTTGCGCGACAGTTTCAGGATGTCCTCGACCATGCGGTTCACGCGCGCCACGTTGTCGTTCACGATGCGCAGCAGGCGCACCTCGGCCGGGCCGTGCAGGTCTTCGGCGAGCAGCGACGTCGCATGCCCGATCGCGGACAGCGGGTTCCTCACCTCGTGCGCGATGCTGGCCGTCAGGCGTCCCATCGACGCGAGCTTGAGTTGCTGCGCCTGGTTTTCGATGGCGCTCACGTCCTGCAGGAAGACGAGGCTGCGCCCGGCCGCGCCCTCGGGCGTGTCCACGCGCGCGAAGCGCAGCTTCAGGTGCACGGGCTGGTCGAGGCGGCCGCGCACCGGGCCGTCCGTCTCGTGCCAGCGCTTGATGGTGACGTAGCCGCCCGTCGCCGGTCCGTCCATGCCGTGGCCGACCCAGTCCGCGAAGCGCTGCGCCACCGGCTCCAGCGCCGGCACGTCGGCCAGCAGAAAGGTGTTGCCGTCCTCGCCCGGCTGCGTTTCCAGCCCGAGCATGCGGCGCGCGGCCGGATTGCCGCCGAACACGGTGCCGTCGCGCCCCAGCACGAGGATGCCGTCGTCCACGTCGTCCACGACGATGCGGTAGATCGCCTGCTGGATGCGCAGGTCGGCGCCGTGCCGCGCGGCCAGCTCTTCCTGCTTGATGAGACGCGCGGCCAGGCGGTTCACCACCAGCACCACCGCGAAGAACGCGGCGCCGGTGAGGCCGGCCTGGGTCAGCGGCGGATCGTCCACGCGCATGAAGATGCCCCAGGCGCTCTCGCCCAGCACGAACAGCGTGGCCAGCGCGGCCGAGAACAGGGCCAGCACCAGCGGCGCGAGGATCGCGGCGCCGGCCAGCGGAAACAGGTACAGCAGCGCAAGGCCGCTGCGCATGCCGCCGGCGGCAAGGTACAGCAGAGAGATCGCGACGATGTCGACGATGACCTGGACCGACAACTGCCACAGGAAGCGGCGCCGCCAGCGCTGGGCGACCACCGCGAACAGCAGCGCCGCCAGCACGTAGACGATGCACGTCTCGGCATAGGCGCTGCCGTTGACACGGCCGCGCCGCACGTCGATCGACAGGTACAGCAGCAGCACGAGCGCGATCACGATGCGCGTGACCGTCAGCGTTTGCAGCGAGCGCCAGAACGTCGAGCGCGACTCGGCGGAAAGCGGCAGCCAGGTCGCCATGCGGCCGCTTACCGGGCCTGCTGGTGCGCCTCGCGCGCGTGCGCCGTGCCGCAGTAATCGCGGCCATCGGCCCGCACGGCTTCCGACGCCGGGAAATAGATTCCGCAATGGGCGCAGCACAGCATCGTCTCGGACTGGTCCTCGACGCGGCGCCACGCCTTGGCTCCGGATTCTCCACCGGCGGACGCCGGTGCCGGCCCGGAAGCCGGGCCCTGTGCGCGCGCCATCGCGGCGCGCAGTTTGCTGCGGATGGCCGCCACCACGAGGATGACGAGCGCAATCCAGAAAAGCAGTCGCGTCATACGAACCCCCGGTGCAGAACGACTTCGAAAACGAACCGGCTGCCGACATAGGCCAGCGCCAGCGTGGCGAATCCCGCCAGCGTGAAGCGCAGCGCGGTCTTGCCGCGCCAGCCGCGCCAGCGGCGTCCGGCCAGCAGCGCGGCGAACAGGAGCCACGACAGCAGCGCGAACACGTTTTTATGATCCCAGCGCAGCGCGCGGCCGAACAGCTGTTCGGAGAACACGATGCCCGACAGGACGGTCAGGCTGAGCAGGATGAAACCGATGCCGATCATGCGGAACAGCAGCCGCTCCATCGTCAGCAGCGCCGGCAACTGGTCCAGCGCGCCGGTGAACCAGCCCTTCTTCGCGCTCTTCGTATGCAGGCGCGCCTCCTGCAGCGCCATCAGCACGGCGTGGAAGGCGGCGATCGTGAGCGTGCTGTACGCCGACACGGCGACCGCGACGTGCCAGCCGAACGCGGGCGATTGGGCCTGCACGGGCATCAGATTACCCGGGAACAGCGGCGGCAGGATCGCCGCGACGGCCGCGCACGGCATGACCATGCGGCGCATGCCGTCCAGCGCGAAGTTGCGGTTTTCGATCCAGTACGCGGCGACGGAGATCCACAGCGCGGCCGACAGCATGAAGGCGAAGCCGAGACGCAGCGCGCCGTTCGACACGATGTCCGGCCACAGCGCGGCGCCGTGCACGGCCCAGGCCACGGCGGTGACGGCCGAAATGGCCGAGCCCTGCCGCGACGGCAGCAGGGCGCATACCGCGTACAGGACGGCCGCGGCGATGAATAGGGTAAGTTGCATACGCGCGAGTCTACACCATCCCGCCAACGCGGGAACAGCTTGGCTTTTTGTTAATCGACGGCCGCGGCCTTGATTTCGGCGTCGTGATGGCGCTGCTGCTCCTCCATCACCATCAGCCCCAGTTCGCGCTTGAGCGCATTGAATTCGGGCGCCGCCGGATCGCGCAGGCGCGGCAGGTCGACGAGGATGTCGCGCTTGATCGTGCCCGGCCGGTACGTCATCACGACGATGCGGTCGGCGAGATAAATCGCTTCCTCGATGCTGTGCGTGACGAAGATGACCGTCTTCTTCAGTTCCGCCCACAGGCGCAGCAGCTCGTCCTGCAGGTTGCGCCGCGTGAGGGCGTCGAGCGCGCCGAACGGTTCGTCCATCAGCATGATCGGCGAATCCAGCGCCAGCACGCGCGCGATCGCCACGCGCTGGCGCATGCCGCCGGACAGATCCTTCGGATAACGCTTCGCGAAATCCTCCAGCGACAGGAGTTTCAACAGCTCGCCCACGCGCGCCGCGATCTGCGCGCGCGGCATGCCCTTGATCTCCAGGCCGAAGCCGACGTTCTGCTCCACCGTCATCCACGGGAACAGCGCGTATTCCTGGAACACCATGCCCCGTTCCGGCCCCGGTCCGGCGACCGGCACGCCGTCGGCCAGTACCCGGCCCGACGTGGGGGGCGCGAAGCCGGCGATGGCGTTCAGCAGGGTCGACTTGCCGCAGCCGGACGGCCCGAGCAGGCAGACGAACTGGCCATGCGGGATCTCGAGCGAGATGTCCTGCAGCGCGACCATCCTGCGGCCGTCGCCGTCGAACACCTTGCTGACGTTGTCGATGACGATGTGAGCGGTCATGTCAGTGCTCCAGGCCGCGGTGCCAGCGCAGCAGGTAGTTGTTCAGTTTATTCATGCCGGCGTCGATGGCGAGGCCCAGGAGGCCGATCGTGATCATGCCGGCGATGATCTTGTCCGACCAGAAGTACTCGCGCGCTTCGAGAATGCGGAAACCGAGGCCGTTGTTCACGGCGATCATCTCGGACACGATCACGACGATGAACGCCGTGCCGATGCCGATGCGCATGCCGGTCAGGATGTACGGCACGGCCGCCGGCAGGATCACGCGCAGGAACATCGTCGGCCCGCTCGCGCCCAGGTTGCGGGCGGCGCGCAAATAAATGCCGTCGACCTGGCGCACGCCCGCGATGGTATTCATCAGCACGGGGAAGAAGGCGCCCAGCGCGATCAGGAAGATGGCGGGCGGGTTGCCGAGGCCGAACCACAGAATCGACAGCGGGATGTAGGCGATGGGCGGAATGGGCCGCAGCAGCTGGAACAGGGGGTTGAGCCAGGCATACGCGACGCGGCTCGCGCCCATCGACAGGCCGATCGGCAGCGCGAGGCCGGCGCCGACGAGGAAGCCGACGATCACGCGGTACAGGCTGCCGAGGGCGTCGGTGATCAGTTCACCCGAGACCAGCCACGCCAGCTTGCCCCCGCCGCCGTTGGCTTCGCGCCAGGTCGTGAAATCCTGCAGCGGCAGCAAGTACGCGACCCACTTGCGCCACACCTGCAGCGGCGACGGCAGGATGTTCTCGTTGACCCATCCCATGCCGGCGACCCACTGCCAGATCGCGATCGCGACGACCGGCACGACCAGGCCGATCGCGATGTCCTGCCACCTGCGTTTCGTCATTCGCATTTCCTCCGCACGGTTCGATACCGTAGGGTGGACGGGTCTCCCGTCCACGCGTTCAGGCACCGTTTGAACGCGTGGACGGCAAGCCGTCCACCCTACCGTTATTTGATATTGAGGCTTTTCTTGGCCTCATCCAGCAGATCGGTCTTGACCCAGTCCTTCGCCACCGGCGGCTTGGCCATCCGGCCGACGCCCGTCTTGACCATGATGTCGGTCGTGGTCTGGATGTGCTCCGGCGTGATGTCGTAGGTGTAGGGCGAATTGCTGATCGCGTCGTCGAAGTCGTCCTTTGTGATCTGGCCCTTGAACACGACGTCGCGCACGTACTTCTCGGCCAGCGCGCGGTCGCGGATGAAGGCGCTCGTGGCCATGACGAAGCAGCGCATGAATTTCTCGGCCACGGGGCGCTTCGTCGTGTAGAACTTTTCCGTCATGACCATCGTCCGCACCGGTTCGCCGATGGGCGTGTCGTACGGTTTCAGGACCTCGACGCCGAAGCCCTTGTTGATCGCCTGCGACGACTGCGGTTCGGACTGCATCATGGCGTCGATGTTCTTGCCCAGCAGCGCCTGGTTGAGGTCGGCGTACGCCAGGTAGACGATCTGCACGTCCTTGCCGGGCGCCGGGTCGGCCGAGAGGCCCGCCTTCTGCAGCTCGGCCATCAGGAGCACTTCCTGGATGCCGCCGCGCGTCACGCCCACCTTCTTGCCTTTCAGGTCGCGGACCGACTTGACGTTGGCGTCCGCCCGCGCGACGAGCCGGGCGCCGCCCTTCGCGAAGCCGGCCACGACGAAGATCGGGGCACCGCCCGCGCGGCCCGAGATCGCGGCCTCGGACGCCGTCGTGCCCACGTCGAGTTCACCCGCGATGATGGCCTGCATCACGTCCAGGCCCTTCGCGAAGATGCGCTCCTCGACCTTGATCCCGCACTTGGGCGCGATCTCCTTGATGTATGACACCGCGCCGTAGTGCGCGAACTTGAGGTTGCCGAGGCGGACCACGTCCTGCGCCTGGGCGCCGCTCGCGGCCAGCAGCGCGGCGATGGCGAGGGTCTTGCCGAACACGTGTGCTTTCATTGCCTGTCTCTCCGATTGGGGGTGAAACTCTTATTGGAATGAACTGCGTGACGCCTCTGGAACATAAACTCGAAGCAATACATTGTCAAACCGTCCAATCAGGTTTTACCAAGAATCAAATAGCCAGGTTGACTGGACGCGTTGCGAATGGCTGAATTGGGGTCTTGACCGGGGAAAACCCGCCCCGACATGGGGTAAAATGGCGGATTGCGCCCGCACGCTTATATATATCAGTACAAAAGGTAGAACATGCTGGATAACCTGACACAACGCCTTGCCAAGGTCGTCAAGACGATGCGTGGCGAGGCCCGCCTCACGGAGGCGAACACCGCCGAGATGCTGCGCGAAGTGCGCCTGGCCCTGCTCGAGGCCGACGTCGCGCTGCCGGCCGTGCGCGAATTCATCGCCAAAGTGAAGGAAAAGGCGCTGGGCGAGGAAGTCATCGGCTCGCTGTCGCCGGGCCAGGCCCTCGTCGGCGTCGTGCAGAAGGAACTGGGCGCGCTGATGGGCGCCGACCTAGGTCCGGACGCGTCGCAGCTGTCGTTCGCGCAGCAGCCGCCGGCCGTGATCCTGATGGCCGGCCTGCAGGGTGTCGGTAAAACGACCACCACCGGCAAGCTCGCCAAGTACCTGAAGGAAGAGAAAAAGAAGAAGGTCCTGACCGTCTCCGCCGACGTCTACCGCCCCGCCGCAATCGCGCAGCTGGAATCGGTGACGAAGCAGGTCGGCGCCGACTTCTTCCCGTCCACCGCCAGCGACAAGCCGGTCGACATCGCGAAAAACGCGATCGACTGGGCGAAGAAGCACTATCACGACGTCGTCATCATCGACACGGCCGGCCGCCTGGCCATCGACGAGGCGATGATGCAGGAGATCGCCGCCGTGCACGCGGCCGCGAATCCGATCGAGACGCTGTTCGTCGTCGACGCCATGGTCGGACAGGATGCGATCAACACGGCGAAAGCCTTCAACGACGCGCTGCCGCTGACGGGCGTGATCCTGACGAAGCTCGACGGCGACTCGCGCGGCGGCGCGGCGCTGTCCGTGCGCCACGTGACGGGCAAGCCGATCAAGTTCGCCGGCGTGTCGGAAAAGCTGGACGGCCTGGAAGCGTTCGATCCGGCCCGCATGGCCAACCGCGTGCTGGGCATGGGCGACATCCTGGCCCTCGTCGAGGAAGCGCGCAAGGGCGTGGACATGAAGGCCGCGGCCGACATGGCCAACAAGATCAAGTCGGGCGGCAAGTTCGACATGAACGACTTCCGCGCCCAGCTCGCGCAGATGAAGAAGATGGGCGGCATGGCCGGCCTGCTCGACAAGCTGCCGGCCCAGTTCCAGCAGGCCGCGAGCGGCGCCAACATGGACCAGGCCGAAAAACAGGTGCGCCGCATGTGCGGCATCATCGATTCGATGACGCCGCTCGAGCGCGCCAAGCCGGAACTGATCAAGGCCAACCGCAAGCGCCGCATCGCGGCCGGCGCCGGCGTGCAGGTGCAGGAAGTGAACCGCATGCTGACCCAGTACGAGCAGATGAACACGATGATGAAGAAGCTCAAGGGCGGCGGCCTGATGAAGATGATGCGCGGGATGAAGGGCATGATGCCCGGCATGCGCTGATCCTTGATCCATCCGTATATAGCCGTGCGCGACCACCGTCCCGCACGGCTTTTTTGCGCTTGGGACGGCTGTTTTTCCGCTCTAGGGAGGGCCGGGTAACACAACGGGCCGTTTTAGGGCTTGTAAGAGTGAAAAAATTTCGAAAAAGACTTGCACGAACACTAAAACCCTACCAATATAAGCCGGGTGCGCTCACGCGCAAATTTCCATGTGTTCCGTTTAGGAGGCTCGAAGATGGCAACAGCCAAAAAAACCACCGCAGCGCCCGCGAAGAAAGCCGCTGCCAAGCCTGCTGCGGCGGCAAAGCCGGCAGCGAAAAAGGCAGCAGCTCCTGCCAAAGCAGCAGCACCGAAAGCAACCGCCGCAGCAAAGAAGCCGGCAGCGGCACGCAAGCCGAACGCCGCTTTCATGAAAGAGATGACCCCGTCGGCGCCGCTGGCCGCCGTCGTCGGCGCGAAACCGCTGCCGCGCACGGAAGTGACCAAGAAGGTCTGGGACTACATCAAGGCACAAAACCTGCAGGACGCGGCCAACCGCCGCATGATCAACGCCGACGACAAGCTGAAAGCCGTCTTCGGTGGCAAGGCGCAGGTGTCGATGTTCGAAATGACCAAGCTGATCTCGGATCACCTCAAATAAGAACATCTGGCTGGCTGCCCCATGGCCCCATACGAAAAGCCCCGGCGAGCCGGGGCTTTTTGCTTTGCATGACAAGTCTCATATGCGATTCGACCTGACCGACCTGCAGCTGTTCCTGCACGTGCTGGACGCCGGCAGCATCACGGCCGGCAGCCGGCGCGCGCACCTGGCGCTGGCATCCGCGAGCGAGCGTATCCAGCACATGGAAGAGACCTTGGGCGTGCCCCTGCTCGTGCGCGGCCGGCGCGGCGTGCAGCCGACGGCCGCGGGCCTCGCCCTGCAGCGCCATGCCCGCCTCGTGTTCCAGCAGCTGGCGCGCCTGCGCGCGGAACTGGGCGAACACGCGGCGGGCCTGAAAGGCCAGATCCGGCTGCTGTGCAATACGGCGGCGCTGTCGGAGTACCTGCCGGAACGGCTGGCCGGCTTCATGGCGCGCCATCCGGACGTCGACATCGACCTGGAAGAACGCACTTCCAGCGACATCGCGCGCGCCGTGCGCGAAGGCGGCGCGGACCTGGGCATCCTGGCCGACACGGTCGACCTGTCGGGCCTCGAGACCTTCCCGTTCTGCACCGATCGCATCGTGGCCGTCGCGCCGCCGGCGCTGGCGCGCACGCTCGTCACGCAGGAAGAAGGCCAGGCGGTGCCGTTCGCGCGGCTCGTCGACTTCGACCACGTGGCGCTGACGGGCGACAGCGCCCTGTTCCGCTACCTGAGCCAGCAGGCCGAACGCATGGGCCGCACGTTGCGTGCGCGAGTGCGCCTGCGCAGCTTCGATGCCGTGTGCCGGATGGTGGAGAACGGCGTCGGGATCGGCATGGTGCCCGAGCTGGCCGCGCGGCGCTGCGCGCGCACGATGGACATCGCCGTGCTGCAGCTGGCCGACGCGTGGGCGCTGCGCCAGCTGTCGCTGTGCATGCGCAGCTTCGAGGGGTTGCCGCGGCATGCGCAGCAGCTGATCGAAGAGATCAGGACGTGATCAGCGGCTCGACACCATCATGTCCTGCTTGAACTCCCAGTTTTTCCACGCCGCGAGCACCGCATTCGGATACTCGGGCTTCCCGCGGCTGCCGTTGTAGCGGCCGAGGGCGAGGTACAGGTTGCCGCCTTCCATGTCGATGTACATGCGCAGGATCGAGCAGCCGTAGCGCAGGTTGGTCTGCATGTCGAACAGCGCGCGGCGGTTCGAATCGCCGATCACCTTCGTCCAGAACGGCATCACCTGCATGTAGCCGCGCGCGCCGACCATCGACACGGCGTACTTGCGGTACGCCGATTCGACCTGGATCAGGCCCAGCACGAGCCCCGGATCGAGGCCCGCGCGCGTCGCTTCGTACCACGCGATTTCGAGGAATTCCGTGCGCGTCTGGTCGTCCGGGACGCGGCGCTTGAGGCGCGCCGACATCGCGTCGAACCATTGCTGGTAACGGACGCGCGCGACCTCGTCGCGGAAGGCCGGCTTGGGCGGCCGGCCGTCGCGGATGGCGTTTTCGAGCGCGAGCCGGACCGAATCGGCGAGCGCTTCTTCTTTCTGGTTGCCGGCCTGCGCCGCGCCGCTGCTCATCAGTGCAGCGGCGAGCAAGACCGGGCCGAGCCGGGCGGCTGCCCGGGCAATCAACCGTCGTGCCATCACTTACCCAGCTTGCCCTTGATGAAGCCGACCATGTCCGCAGCCGGGACGGCGGTCGCCTCGGCATCGCGGCGGCCCTGGTATTCCAGGTTGCCTTCCTTGAGGCCGCGCTCGCCGATCACGACGCGGTGCGGCACGCCGACCAGTTCCCAGTCGGCGAACATGGCGCCCGGACGCAGGCCGCGGTCGTCGACGATGACGTCCACCCCTAGCGCCTGCAGCTCGGCGTAGAGGCGATCGGTTTCGGTCTTCACCAGATCGCTGCGGTCATAGCCCATCGGGCACAGCACCAGCTCGAACGGCGCGATGGCGTCCGGCCAGATGATGCCCTTGTCGTCGAAATTCTGTTCGATGGCGGCGCCCAGGATGCGGGTGACGCCGATGCCGTAGCAGCCCATCTGCATCGGGGCCGGCTGGCCCTTCTCGTCCAGGTAGACGCAGTTCATCGCGGCGGAGTACGCGGTACCCAGCTGGAACACGTGGCCCACTTCGATGCCGCGCTCGATGGCAAGCAGGCCCTTGCCGTC
Source organism: Massilia kyonggiensis (assembly GCF_024756235.1). GTDB lineage: Bacteria > Pseudomonadota > Gammaproteobacteria > Burkholderiales > Burkholderiaceae_D > Telluria > Telluria kyonggiensis. The sequence continues at coordinate 846,817 of NZ_JANUGY010000001.1, forward strand.
CGGCGACGCATCGCCTTCGACGACGTTGCGCAGGTCGGCGACGAGCGGTTCCGCCACGTCGCGGCCCCAGTTGGCGCCCGTCAGGTGGTAGTCGGCCTCGTTGGCGCCGCACACGAAATCGGCCATGTTGGCGACGGTGCGGTCGGCGACGACGTTCACCGGCTGCTTCGTACCGATCGGGCCCAGGTAGCCCGGCACGGTGCCGTAGGCTTCCAGGATCTCGGCTTCGCTGGCGAAGCGGAAGTCCTTCAGGCCTGGCACTTTCGTGACCTTGACTTCGTTCAGTTCATGGTCGCCGCGCAGCAGCAGCAGCCAGTTTTCCTTGACCTGCCTGCCGTCGACGTCCTTCTCGACCGTCAGCGCGATCGATTTCACGGTCTGGTCCAGGCCAATGCCGAGCAGCCTGGCGACGTCTTCGCACTTGGTCGTCTTCGGCGTGGACACCTTCGTCAGCGGCTGCGTGGCCGCGCCGCGCTGGGCGATCAGCGGCAGCGCCTCGGCCGCTTCCATGTTCGCGGCGAAGTCGGAGTTCGGGCAGTAGACCAGCGCGTCCTCGCCGGTGCTGGCGATCACGTGGAATTCGTGCGAGCCCGTGCCGCCGATGGCGCCGTTGTCGGCCGCCACCGCGCGGAACTTCAGGCCGAAGCGGTTGAAGATGCTGACGTAGGCGTTGAACATCGTCTCGTAGGACTTCTGCATGCCTTCGACGTCACGGTCGAACGAGTACGCGTCCTTCATCGTGAATTCGCGGCCGCGCATCAGGCCGAAGCGGGGACGGCGCTCGTCGCGGAACTTCGTCTGGATGTGATAGAAGTTCAACGGCAGCTGGCGGTACGACTTGACTTCGGTGCGCACGACGTCGGTCACGACTTCTTCCGACGTCGGCTGCAGCGCGAAGTCGCGGCCGTGGCGATCCTTGAGGCGCAGCAGTTCCGGCCCCATCTTGTCCCAGCGGCCCGTTTCCTGCCACAGCTCGGCCGGTTGCACCAGCGGCATCAAGAGTTCGATCGCGCCTGCCTTGTTCATCTCTTCGCGAATGATGCCCTCGACCTTGCGGATCACGCGCAGGCCCAGCGGCATGTACGTGTAGATGCCGGAGCCGAGTCGCTTGATCATCCCGGCGCGCATCATCAGTTTATGGCTGACGATCTCGGCGTCGGAGGGCGCTTCTTTGAGCGTTGAAATAAAAAATCGTGAGGCGCGCATATCGGTGAATTCTTTTTAAAAAGAGAGGGTTATAATCGACCTAATTTTAAAGGATTAGCTGGCTGATGCATCCAATCTTTATACAAATGGATCCGAAACACGTGGTGCATGCTGTTGTTCCTGTGCAGGTTGCGCGACAGACGTATCTGGATTGCTAGGTAAAAACGTAAGTAAGAGGGATCGGCCGGCAGAAAGTTTCGAGGTGAATTATGCTCGATCGTGAAGGGTTTCGCCCCAACGTCGGCATCATCCTGCTGAACGCCAACAACGAGGTGTGGTGGGGCAAGCGGGTGCGTGAGCATTCTTGGCAATTTCCGCAAGGGGGTATCAAATACGGCGAGACGCCGGAACAGGCGATGTATCGCGAGCTCGAGGAAGAAATCGGCCTGCGTCAGGAGCACGTCAAGATCGTGGGCCGGACCCGCGACTGGCTGCGCTACGAAGTGCCAGATCACTTCATCAAGCGCGAAGTGCGCGGTCACTACCGCGGCCAGAAGCAGATCTGGTTCCTGCTGCGCATGGTGGCACGCGACAACGACGTCAACCTGCGCCTGACCGACCATCCCGAGTTCGACGCCTGGCGCTGGCACGATTACTGGGTCCCGCTGGACGTGGTCATCGAATTCAAGCGCGAAGTGTACCAGCGCGCCTTGCAGGAACTGTCGCGTTTCATCACGTGGCCCGCGAACGGCGAACGCCGCCACAGCTCGCGCTACCTGCGGCAACCGCACGAGCGGCGCAGCCAGGGCGGCAATGGCAACGGCAATGGCGGTAACAAGGCCGTGGCGAATGGCGCCAACGCCAGCAAGGCGGTAGCGGCGGCCAGCAAGGCGATCGCCGATGCGGCCGGCAGCTCCAAGATGGTGTTGGCGCAACAGGGTGCGACGCGCAAGGAGTGATCTGCGGAAGTAGCGCAGACGCAACAAAACAAAGGCAAAGCAGCCGTGTGAACGGCTGCCTTTGCCTTTTTTACATTTCTGTAATGTAATTTTTACAACTAGCGAAGTAGAATCATCTTCATGATGATGCCGACTTTGCCGATTTGCCGTGCCCTTCCCTTGCTGCTGGCCGCGTTGTGCGCGTCCGCGCGCCTCCACGCCGAGGACACGCCGCCCAAATGCACCTACGTGGAGGTGGCCAGCCTGCCCATCCGCTACGTCGGCCAGAGCCTGGCGCCCGCCGTCGACGGCACGATCAACGACACCCCGGCCACGATGCTGATCGACACAGGCTCCGACCAGACGCACATGACGATGAACGCCGCCACCCGGCGCGACTTGCACCTGTCCATGACGGGGCGGTATGTCGAAGGTCTCGGGGGCCTGTCGCGCCTGTACGGGGTCAGGCTGAAGGATTTCGCCATCGGCCCGGCGCACGCCGGCCGCCGTCCCGAACTGACCGTGATCGGCAGCACCACGTTCACGCCGAGCTTCGACGCCATCGTCGGCGCCCCGTTCCTGTTGCAGACGGACCTGGAGCTCGACCTGCGCGCGAAGCGGATGAAATTCTACCGTCCGCTCGAATGCCGCAAGACGGACCTGTTCCTGTGGAAGGAAGACACCGTCGTGCTGCCGTTCGCGCGCAACTTCGGCCGCAGCCCGAACCCGCATTTCACGGTCGTCGTGAACGGCAAGGAGATGGACGCGCTGATCGACTCCGGCGCGCACCGCAGCTTCATGATGCTGGACGCCGCCAAAAAGGCCGGCATCGACGTCAATGGCGCGGGCGCGGTCCGCATGGGCGACGCCGGCGGGGTCGGTTCCGACCGCGCGCCGCACTGGATCGCGCCGGTCAAGACCATGCAGATCGGCCAGGAGACCATCAGCAACGTCGAACTGGGCATCATCGACTCGCAGGGCTCGCGCACGGCCGACCTGTACCTGGGCCAGGACTTCCTCCGCACGCACCGCGTGCTGTTCGCGATGAGCCAGGAAAAGCTGTACATCGCCTACCTGGGCGGCGACGTGTTCACGCGCGGCACGGGACTGGAACCGTGGATGCGCGCCGAGGCCGACGGCGGCAACGCGGACGCCCAGTATGCGCTGGCCCAGATCTACAACACCGGACGCGGCGTGCCGCGCGATCCGCTCCAGGCCGGCGTCTGGCTGGACATGGCGGCGAACGGGGGCCAGCCGAACGCCAGCCTGCTGCGCGGCCGCCGGCAGATGCTGGCCGGGCAGGTGGAGACGGCGATCCCGCAACTGCGGCGCGCGCTCGACCAGTTGCCGGCCGACCGCCTGGGTCCGCTGTGGCTGTACATCGCCCGTGTGCGCCACGGCGAGGCCGATCTTGCGAAGACCGAACTGGAAGCGGCGCTGAAACAGCAGAAGGAAGACGACTGGCCGGCGCCGATCGCGGACTTCTACCTCGGCAAAATCAACGCGGCGCGGCTGCTGGAAGAAGCGGGCAAGGACACGAAGCTGGCGCGTGCGCGCACGTGCATGGCCGACGCCTATATGGCGGAATGGTACGACGCGCGCGGCGACGCGGCCGAAGCCGGCGCGCTCAAGGCCACGGTGCGCACGAACTGCGCGCCGACCAAAGGCAAGCAATGAAACTGATCGCCACCCGCCGCGGCCGCACCGATAAATACGACGACCTCGTCTGCGTGCGCCGCGACGGCAGCACGACCGGCTGCGCGATGCCGCGCCAGGGCATCCTGCCGCACGACCTCGTGCACTACGTCGTCGAGTCCACGCTCGCCTGGCGCCATGCCTTCTTCGGCATGATCGCGGCGGGCGTCGACATCGGGCCCGCGATGGAGCAGGCGCACGACCCGGGCAATGCGGCGCTGGTGGACCAGGCCATCCATGCGGAAGCCGTCGTCGAGAGCCTGCAGGCGCAGCTATGGAGCGGCACGTTCGACGCCGCGATGTTCGGCGAAGGCGTGCGCACGGCGTGCACGGGACGGGGCCGCAGCGTGCCGGCACTCCCGGCGGACGCCGGCAGGCGCATGTTCGACGCGGTCCTCGAACTGGACGCGCGCTGGCAAGAGGTCCCCTGGCACGGCACGCTCGAGCTGGAACTGCCGGACCCGTGACCGCGCCGGCAGGGCGTGCGCCATCGCGCTACAATGACGCCCTTCCTCCTGGTTTTCCGACGGTTCCCCCATGTTCACCCCTTCCTCCAACGACGTCCGCCGCTTCTTTTGCGAGGCCTTGCGCAAGCGCCGCGCCGGCGAGATCCTGACCCCGATGGACGCCATCGCCGCCGACTGGATCGAACAGCATCCCGAATACCACGACGAGCTGACGGACGCGGATGCGGCGGTGGCGCGCGACTATTCCGTCGAAGGCGGCAAGCCGAATCCGTTCCTGCACCTGTCGATGCATTTGTCGATCACGGAACAGGTGTCGATCGACCAGCCGCGCGGTATCCGCGCCGCCTACGAGGCACTGGCCGCGCGCGTGGGCGAGCACGAGGCGCACCACGGCATCATGGAATGCCTGGGCGAGATGATCTGGTCGGCGCAGCGCCACGGCACGCAGCCGGACACCGACGCGTACGTGGAGTGCGTGCGCAAGCGCGTGCGCTGAAAGTCTCCCCAAAAAAAATCCCTCGCCCCGGCAGCGTGCCGGCACGAGGGATTTTTATTGAACGTAGCGGTATCAGCGCTTCGTCACGAGCGCCGCCGGCAGGCCTTGCAGGTAGGCGGCGATGTCGGCCATGTCGCGGTCGGACAGCGGCTGGGCCATGCCGGCCATGATCGGATTGTTGCGACCGTTGGCGGCTTTGTTGCCGCGCTTGTACGCAACCAGCGCATGCACGAGGTAGTCGGCATGCTGGCCGGCCAGCTTCGGGTAGCTGGGATCGATCGGGGTCTTGTAGTCGGCGCCGTGGCAGGACGCGCAGTTGTATTTTTTCGCCAGTTCGGCGCCATTGGCGGCATTGCCCGAAGCCAGCGCCTGGCCGGACAGGGCCAGCGCGGAAGCGCCCAGGGTCAGCGCGACGATCAGTTTATTCATGGCGCGCTCCTTACTTGGACGGGGTCTGTTGCGAATAATACGCGGCGATGTCGGCGATGTCCTGGTCGGACAGGCTGGCCGCGATACCACGCATGGACGGGTGGTTGCGGTCGCCTTTCTTGTATGCCTGCAGCGCTGCTTCGATGTACTTCGCCGACTGGCCGCCGATCTTCGGTACGCGATAGACTTCAGGGAACGTGCCCTTGTATTCGGGGATGCCGTGGCAGCCGATACACTGCTCGATCTTGTTGGGTGCTGCCTTCGGATTGCCGACGATGTCGGCTGCGCCGGCCGTGCCGGCCATCGAGGCGCCGGCGGCTAGCACGAGTAATGCGGTTGATATTTTCATGGATGACCTATCGTTGGGTTGAATCGATAGGGCGCCTTGCGACCCGTGCGGCGGCAGCAGGTTTTCTAGACCCCCGGTACTGCAACTGCAATGGCATTTTTGCCACGATCCAATCGATTCTATCCGAAGAATATAGTCGAGTCCATTGGGCAGCGCAGCATGGACGCCCTGCCCGCGCCGCGGTTCTGGCATATACTCGTCGGCATCTCCCTAGCACCGAGTCAGGCCCATGCACGCACCCCGACGCTTCGAAGGCAGCGATAACTATGTCGCCACCGCCGACCTGAAACTGGCGGTCAACGCCGCCCTCACCCTCGCCCGGCCCCTGCTGATCAAGGGCGAACCCGGCACCGGCAAGACGATGCTGGCCGAAGAGGTCGCGGCCGCGCTGGACATGCCGCTGCTGCAGTGGCACATCAAGTCCACGACGAAGGCCCAGCAGGGCCTGTACGAATACGACGCCGTCTCGCGCCTGCGCGATTCGCAGCTGGGCGACGAGCGCGTGCGCGACATTCATAACTACATCGTCAAGGGCGTGCTGTGGCAGGCGTTCACGGCGCCGGAGCCGGTCGTGCTGCTGATCGACGAGATCGACAAGGCCGACATCGAATTCCCGAACGACCTGCTGCGTGAACTGGACCGCATGGAGTTCTACGTGTACGAGACGCGCGAGATGGTCGTGGCGAAGCACCGCCCCCTCGTCATCATCACGTCGAACAACGAGAAGGACCTGCCGGACGCCTTCCTGCGCCGCTGCTTCTTCCATTACATCAAATTCCCGGACCGCGACACGATGGCGGAAATCGTCAAGGTCCACTACCCGACCCTGAAGGCCGACCTGCTGTCCGCCGCGCTGCAGAGTTTTTATGAGCTGCGCGACGTGCCGGGCCTGAAGAAGAAGCCGTCGACGTCGGAATTCCTCGACTGGCTGAAACTGCTGCTGGCCGAGGACATCCCGGCCGAAGTGCTGCGCAGCCAGGACGGCAAGACGATCGTGCCGCCGCTCGCGGGTGCCCTGCTGAAGAACGAGCAGGACGTGAGCCTGTTCGAGCGCCTGGTGGCGATGGCGAGGCACAACCGATGATCCAGGTCGCCCCCGTCACCCTCGAATTCAACGGCGTGCGCCTGGAGCCGCTCGGCCTGCACCACCTGGACGGCCTGCGCGCGGCCGCCGCGGACGGCGAACTGTGGAACCTGCGCATCACGTCCGTGCCGGAACCGCAGGACACGGAAGCCTATATCCGCATGGGGCTGGAGACGCCGAACCGGGTCGCCTTCGCCGTCGTCGACGCGTCCAGCGACACCGTGATCGGCACGACCAGCTACCACGACATCATGCCCGCCATCGACCGCGTGGAGATCGGCTACACGTGGTATGCGAAAAGCCGCCAGCGCAGCCACGTGAACACGAGCTGCAAGCTCCTGCTGCTGTCGCATGCGTTCGACACGCTGGGCTGCGCCGTCGTCGGCCTGCGCACCGATAATTTCAATTATGCGTCGCAGACTGCCATCGAGAGATTGGGTGCGAAGAAGGACGGCGTGCTGCGCCACCATGCGCCGCGCCGCGACGGGACCGTGCGCGACACGGTCATGTACAGCATCGTGCGCGGCGAGTGGCACGAGATCAAGTCGCACCTGCATTACCGCCTCGCACGCCACGCGGAGTAAGGAACGCGCGATGCTGATCGACTTCTTCTTCACCCTGCGCGACGCGAAGGTCCCCGTCACGATCAAGGAATTCCTCACCTTGCTGGAAGCACTGCAGAAGCAGGTGATCGCGCCGTCGCTCGACGAGTTTTACTATCTCGCGCGCCTGACGCTGGTGAAGGACGAAGCCCATTTCGACAAGTTCGACCGCGCGTTCGGCGCCTTCTTCAAAGGCATCGAGACGGTGTTCGATGCGAAGGCGGACATTCCCCTGGATTGGCTGATCAAGCGTCTCGAACGCGAGCTGACGCCCGAGCAGAAGGCAGAGTTGCAGAAGCTCGGCTACGACAAGCTGATGGACCGCCTGCAGGAACTCCTGAAGGAACAGAAGGAGCGCCACGAAGGCGGCAATAAATGGATCGGCACGGGCGGCACGTCTCCGTTCGGCAACGGCGGCACGAATCCGGAAGGTATCCGGATCGGTGGCAAGGGCGGGAACCGGTCTGCCGTGAAAGTCTGGGACCAGCGCACCTACCGCGACTACGACGGCGAACGCGAACTGGGCATCCGCAACATCAAGGTGGCATTGCGCCGCCTGCGCCGCTTCGCGCGCCGGGGCGCGCCCGACGAGCTGGCGCTGGACGAGACGATCCGGTCCACCGCCAACAATGCCGGCTGGCTCGACATCAAGATGCAGCCGGAGCGGCGCAACCGCATCAAGGTGCTGATGCTGCTGGACGTGGGCGGCACGATGGACGACCACATCGAGCGCACGGAAGAACTGTTCTCGGCCGCGAAGGCCGAGTTCAAGCACATGGAGTTCTACTATTTCCACAATTGCGTCTACGACCACCTGTGGAAGAACAACCGCCGCCGCCACGCCGAGCGCTTCCCGACGTGGGACGTATTGCGCACCTACCCGACGGACACGCGCCTGATCTTCGTCGGCGACGCGACGATGAGCCCCTACGAGATCCTCGCGCCCGGCGGCTCCGTCGAATACGCCAACGAGGAACCGGGCGCGGAATGGCTCGCGCGCTTCTGCCACGCGTTCCCCAAATTCGCGTGGCTGAATCCGGAGCCGGAACACCTGTGGCAGTACCGGCAGTCGATCGACATCATCCGGAGAATCATGGGCAACCGCATGTTCCCCGTGACGATCGATGGCCTGGAACGGGCGATGCGCCTGCTCAGCAAGTAATCACCGCGCGCGTATCGCCGCGCGCACGACCAGCAAGCCGATGATGTCGATCCACAGGTGCACGAGCACCGCCGCGATCCAGCCGACGTACTGATAAATCAGGCCCAGCGCGACGCTGCCGCCAAAAATGCCGGCCGCCTGCGCCAGCGTGGCGAAGTCGAGCCGGCGGAAGCGGTACGCGGGCGTGTGCGTGACGACGAAGATCAGCGACGTGATCCAGATGCCAAGCAGCGGCTGCAGCGCCGCGCGGAACAGCGTCTCCTCGCCGATGGCGGCGGCCAGCGCGATCCACAGCGGATTCAGGCCGCGCAGGTCGAGGCGCGCATAGCTTGCGATCGTGTCCGTGGTCGACTTCGCACGCGCCGTCAGGCGGAACATGACGTACGAGCCCACGGCGGCCAGCAGCGCAAGGCCCTGCCCGATCAGCAGCTGCCACATGGGCGTCATCGGACCGCCGAACGCGGCCAGCGGATCGCGCTGGCCGAACCAGATGATGGGCACGGCCAGCAGGCAGAACATCAGGCAGGTGAGTACCTGGGCCGTGAGGCGGATCGGGGGACGCGGTGCCGGGGCGGAAATAGATTGGGTCATGCGGCATTGTAAACGCCACTTCCTCAATTCCTACATGTAATCGTGCGCACATATCCCTCTTGTAGAATCGGTCGCAAGTATTAACATTTTGGCAAAGGAGCGGGCATGCAAGAATTCCTGTCTGTCTTGACCAGCCTGTCCTGGCCCTTCGCGATCACGCTGGCCTGGCTGGTCGGCGAATTCGGGCAACGCTGGACGGGCCTGCCGCGCATCAGCTTCTATGGCCTCGTCGGGTTCATCCTGGCCGCGCCCCAGCTGGGCGTGCTGCCGCTGCCGCCGTCGGGAGGCGGCACGACCCTGCTGCTGGCCGACGTCGGGTTCGGGTTGATCCTGTTCGAGCTGGGCTACCGCATCAACCTGCGCTGGCTGCGCACGAATCCGTGGATCGGCGTCACCGGCCTCGTCGAAGCGGGCCTGACGTTCGTCGGCGTCTACCTCGTCGCGAATGCGTTCGGCGTGGCGCTGATCGACCGGCTGATGCTCGCGTCGCTGTCGATGGCGACGTCGCCCGCCACCGTGGTCCGCGTGATCAACGAACAGAAAAGCTCGGGCCAGGTGACGGAACGGGCGCTGCACCTGTGCGCGCTGAACTGCGTGCTGGCCGTGTTCGCGTTCAACGCCACCGTCGGCCTGTGGATCTTCCGCACGTTCGAGGACGTCGGCGACGCGTTGTGGAACAGCCTCGTCGTGCTGGGCGTCTCGGCCTTCACGGGCGCCGTGTTCGGCCTCGTCGTGCCGGGCGTCCTGCGTTTGCTGGGCAAGCTGGCTCAGGACGCCACCGTCGCCTTCGCGCTGGCCGTGATCCTGCTCGTCGCGATCACGTATGCACTGGGCCTGTCGCCCGTCGTCGCGGCGCTCGCGTTCGGACTGACGGCGCGCCACCGCCGCGTCGCATTCAGCCAGGCGCAGCGCAATTTCGGCGCGCTGGGCGAGCTGCTCACCGTCGTGCTGTTCGTGTTCGCCGCGTCCACGCTCGACTGGCGCCGCGTGTGGGCCGGCGCGGCGCTCGCCATCGCCCTCGTGCTCGTGCGCCTCCTTGCCAAGACGGCCGGCGTGACGGCGTTCGCGCACCTGTCCGGCATTTCGTGGCGCAAGGGCGCGCTGACGGGCGTGGCGCTGACGCCGCTGTCCGTGTTCGTGATCCTCTTGATCGAGCATGCGCGCCACGCGGGCGTGCAGGTCGTCGAGGAGCTGCGCGCCGTGGCGGGCGTGACGATGCTGCTCGAAGTATTCGGTCCCATCATCCTGCAGCGCGCCCTCGTGTGGGCGCGCGAAGCGCCGGAGATCAACCATGCCCCTTGAACCCTTCGCCACCTCGGAACCGCTGACGTTCGGCGTCGAACTGGAACTGCAGCTCATCAGCCTGTCCGACTTCGACCTCACGCCGGCCAGCCCCGACCTGATGCACCTGCTGAAGCGCAAGCCGTTTCCCGGCAACGTCACGCCCGAGATCACGGAAAGCATGATCGAGATAAATTCGAGCGTGCAGACGAACTACCGCACGCTGCTGGCGGAGCTGCTGGAAATCCGCGACACGCTGGTGGCCGCCAGCGACGTGCTGAACATCGGCATCGCGGGCGGCGGCACGCATCCGTTCCAGCACTGGTCCGAACAGCGCATCTCGGCCAAGCCGCGCTACCAGGAATTGTCGGCACTGTACGGCTACCTGGCCAAGCAGTTCACCGTGTTCGGCCAGCACGTGCACATCGGCTGCGCGAGCGGCGACGACGCGCTGTTCCTGCTGCACGCGCTGTCGCGCTACATCCCGCATTTCATCGCCCTGTCCGCGTCGTCGCCGTTCGTGCAGGGGCACGACAGCGGCTTCGATTCGGCGCGCCTGAATTCCGTCTCCGCGTTTCCATTGAGCGGCCGCGCGCCGTTCACGCTCAGCTGGGCCGATTTTGCCGACGTCTATTTCGCCAAGATGGAGCGCACGCGCATCATCAGGAGCATGAAGGATTTCTACTGGGACCTGAGACCCAAGCCGGAATACGGCACGATCGAGCTGCGCGTGTGCGACACGCCGCTGACGGTCGAGCGGGCCGCCGCGCTCGCAGCCTACCTGCAGGCGCTGTGCCGCCACCTGCTGGAGCGGAAGGAAGCGCCGCCGCTGGAAGACGACTACCTCGTCTACAACTACAACCGCTTCCAGGCCAGCCGCTTCGGCCTGGACGGCGTGATCACGCATCCGAAGACCTATGAACAGATCCCGCTGCGCGAGGACATCATCGCCACGCTGGACCTGATGGAACCGCATGCGCAGGCGCTGGGCAGCCTGGACGCGCTGCTGCACCTGGCCGCGACGGCCAGCGACGGGGGCGATGCGAGTTTTCTCCGGGGGCAGTACGAACGCCAGGGCAGTCCCGAGGGCATGGTGGACGCGGCCATCCGGCGCTTCCGCGGCCGCTAAAAAAATTTTTATGTTGCGTGTCGATCCGGCGGTCTCCCGTTCGTCGTAGCATCAGAGGGATGTCCTCTGCCACCCACGACAAGGAGACCGATCATGTCCACGAATACCGTCGAGCTGCACCGCGTCCTGAAATCCACCGCCGACCGCGTCTACCGCGCCTTCATCACGCCGGCCGCCGTCGCGAAATGGCTGCCGCCGCACGGCTTCACCTGCACCTTGCATGAGCAGGATGCCCGCGTCGGCGGCCGCCACAAGATGTCCTTCACGAATTTCACGACGGGCGCGAGTCATTCGTTCGGGGGCGAATACCTGGCGCTGGAGCCGGGTGTCCGCCTCGTCTACACGGATGAATTCGACGATCCCAACCTCCCCGGCCGCATGCAGACGACCGTGCAGCTGCGCGACGTGTTCTGCGGCGTGGAGATCAGGATCAGGCAGGAAGGCATCCCGGCCGCGATTCCCGCCGAGATGTGCTACCTCGGCTGGCAGGAATCGCTGCAGTTGCTGGCTCAACTCGTCGAGCCGGAAATCAAGGAGTAACCAGGTCGGGTGGCACCTCGTCCCGCTCGTGCAGCCCGTAGTCGCGTACGACGGCGGCCACGCGCAGGCGGTACCCGGCAAAGAGGCCGGCCCGCCCCGCCGCCTGCATGGCGCGATGCGCGGGCAAGGTGCGCCAGCGTTTCACAGCTTCCTCGTCGCGCCAGAACGACAGCGACAGCATCTTCTCCGGCCGCGTCAGCGATGCGAAACGTTCGATGGACATGAAGCCGTCGATCGCTTCCAGCTCGGGACGCAGCGCGGCGGCCGCGTCCAGGTAATCCTGGCGCTTGCCGGGCGCCGGCTCCACTTCGAAGATCACGGCGATCATGCGACGTTCTCCACGAACGTGCGCTCCTCGCGCAGGATGAAGCGTTGTTCGCGCGCGAACGCGAAGTTCGCGACCGCTTCGTCGTCTTTCTTCAGGCGCAGCCGGTAGGCTTCGTAATCGGCCAGGCTGTCGAAGCCGACGAGGCCCCACGCCTCGTAATTCGTCCCCTCATGCGGCAGGAAATAGCCGAGCAGGCGACCGCCGAGCCGCGGGATGATGCGGCCCCAGTTCTCCGAATACTCGCGGAAGGCGTCGCGTTTGACAGGGTCGATCTCGTAGCGGATGAAACAGGTGATCGGCATGATGGCTCCTCGTAACGTTGAAGCGCCATGGTAGCCACTGGCCCTGCCCAAATGCTTCGGCTAAGATCGAAGTTTGACGTCCTCCCGGCCCTAGACGGCCGGGATTCCTACCGCTAGCGTCGCACGTCCGCGACGGAGAATGTTTATCGCAGCATTGATATCGCGATCATGCTGACAACCGCAAACGCTACACTGCCACTCTCTTATTCCAAGATCTGCGATACCTTTCGGCCGCGAATCGGGCATGACGCCACAATTCGAACAGACTTGGGAAGTAAAGCTTTCGTCGACTTCCTCGAACCACGCGCCATGCTTAACAGCCTTGTACGCCAGTTGATTTCGGAAGCTCGACCAGCCAGCATCAAGAACAGACTTCGCCATACCGGTCCTGGCGAGTCTGGCGGCGGCCACATTGCCGACCGCGATATAGTCGAATTGCCGGACAATGCGGTCCGAGAGCTTGTGCAGAAAGTCGGTGCGACGGTTCGCAATTTTTGCGTGGATCGCCCTGACGCGGCGCTTCTTATTGGCGCGCTGCGCCAGCGCGAGAGCTTGCTCGGCCCCACGATAGATACGCTGCGCTTCAATCTTTTCGCCGGTGGAAAGCGTCGCAAAGTCTTTCAGGCCGAGGTCAATACCGACACCGCGCAACGGTCGACGGGCACTGCTATCGAGTGTGACCACATCGATCACGATATTTAGGTACCAGTTCCCTCGCGCGTCGCGCGAAAAGTTCGTTCCATCCCTGATCTTCCCTTCGGGCAGCGGCCGGCTGTTAAAGACGCGGAAGGTATTGCCTGCGAAGCGAAACGCATCACCTTCCCGCTTCAGTTCCCGTCCCTTGATCGGCACCCAACCCAACGAGCGCTTGCCGCGATAGCGAAGAAACGGGCGCTTCCTTTGCAAACGCGATTGCGCATACTGTTCGCAAACCGCATTCACGGTCCCGGAATGCAGGCCCAGTTCCTTGCTGCTGCCGGTCGTCAGCCTGTTCAGGTCAAAGCCCGACAGCCAGGGTCGGCCAAAACGCAGCGCATCCTTTTGCCGATCGTTGCAGTAATTCCAGACAAAGTTACACGCACGAGACTGCCTGTTGAGCAGCCCGTTATAGGACTTCACGCGGTAGCGATAAACAAGGATCATTCTGTAATCATATACAGCATCCTTGGTAACTAAAAGGCTCGATTGATGTACAGCCAACTCCTTTCACCTCAACCTGAACAACAGGTTTTTCGGAGCATATAAATGAGAGACGGACCGAACATCGCCAACATCGCCGCCCTGATCGGCGACCAGGCGCGCGCCGAGGTGCTGAACGTGCTGATGAGCGGCATGGCGCTGACGGCGACGGAACTGGCCGACGCCGCCGGCGTCACGCGCCAGACGATCAGCACGCACCTCGCCAAGCTGCGCGAGGCGGGCCTGCTCGCCGTCGAGGCGCAAGGACGGCACCGCTATTTCCGCATCGCCGACGCCGACGTCGCGCACCTGCTCGAATCCATGATGGGCATCGCGTTCGGCACGGGCGCCGTGCGCGTGCGCTCCAGTCCCCGCGAGCCGGCGCTGCGCAAGGCGCGCGTCTGCTACGACCATCTCGCGGGCGAACTCGGGGTGCTCGTCTACGAAAGCCTGGCCCGGCGCGGCGCGTTCGCGCTGGATGCGGGCGGCGTCGCGCTGACCGACCATGGCCGTGCACTGATCGCGGCCATCGGCATCGATCCATTGCCGTCGGCCGCGCGCCGGCCGCTGTGCCGCCATTGCCTGGACTGGAGCGAGCGCCGCCATCACCTGGCCGGCGCCCTCGGGACGGCGCTGCTGGACCGCTTCCAGCAACTGGGCTGGGCGCGCCGCGTGCCGGAGTCGCGCGTGCTCGCGTTCAGCGCGGATGGCGAAGCGGCGCTCCGGGCCTGGCTCGACGAGGTCAAGCCAACGACGGCCGCCCCTGCCCCAGGATCCGCGCCAGCAGCGGGCGCTTGACGGGCGACGGCAGGCCGCGGTCGACAAGATTCGCCCATTTCACGCTCAGTTGTTCGCAGGTGGCGCGCAGCACCGGATCGGCATCCGGCAGGCGCGCCAGCGCATTCAGGTGGCGCTCGATCACCGAGGCCAGTTTCACGCACGGACCGTCGCCGCTCGCGCGGTCGCACGCGTCGGCGTTGTTCACCGTGTATTGCGACATCAGATGCAGCAGCGCCGCCACGAGCAGTTCGTGGCGCGTGGTGCGCCGCCCATCCGGCGTGTTCAGTTCTTCCAGCAGATCGTCGTCCATAAGCCCTCCTCGCTAATCAAATGAGAATGATTCTCGTTTCGATTATGGATCGGGACGGTGCCGAAGGCAAGCGAAAAAATCAGAGCCGTGTTTCGCGCGCGGCGCGCAGGAATTCGTCCAGCACCGGCGTACAGTCGAGCAGGTCGCCGCCGGTGGCGCGGTGGAATTCCGGATGCCATTGCAAGCCCATCACGAACGGCGCACGCTGGTAGCGGATGGCCTCGACGACGCCGTCCGGCTCGGACATCGCTTCCACGTGGATGTCGCGGCCGAGGTCCTTGACGGCCTGGTGGTGGATCGAGTTCACGACGGCGCGCTCGTGCTTGGGGAACATCTTGCGCAGCGACGAGCCGTGCGGGAAGACGATGGAGTGCCGGTGCGCGTCGTAGATGTCGTGCACGTGAGGCTGGGCGCCGGCAACGTTCGTCACGATATCCTGGTGCAACGTGCCGCCGAACGCGACGTTGATCAGCTGGCACCCGCGGCAGATGCCCAGCACGGGTTTGCCCGCGTCGACGAACTCATGCAGCAGTTCCAGTTCGTAGACGTCGCGCGCGCGGTCGCCGCTCCATTCGGGCCGCGTCGGCGTTTCGGAATACGTCATCGGCGACACGTCCGCGCCGCCCTGCAGCACGAGACCGTCCAGGTGGCGCGCGTAATGGCGCATCGTGATGTTGCTGGGGTGGAGGAGCCCGTTCGTATTGACGGTCGGGACCATGAACACGAGCACGTCGCGCGACATCACCCATTGCGCGATCGATTCCTCGAGGTATTGCAGGTTCTTGCTGCGCAAGCCCTTCGCGCCCTCTTCCGGGTGGAAAATCCGCGCAGAGACGCCGATGCGCAGCGTGCGGCGCATGAAATCACGATTGAACTTGTCGGCCAGGGCGCGCCAGCGCGAGCGCAGCACGCGGCCGGCCAGGTTCAGCGGCGTGTCGTCGGTACGGAGGTAGCGCGACGCATTGCCGCTGGCGCGCCGGTCCGGCACCCGCTGCGGCGGTCCGGCGTCTGTTGGTTCATTAGCGTGCTTGTCATTGTCCTGAGCCATGATCTCAATATATCCTTGCGACGGTCGCGCACGATTCGTTTTAAAAAAAATATCGTTTTAGTAATGAATTACCCGTTGGCCGCCCGCACATGGACAGGATGCCGGGATGCCGCAGACTTGGCAATCCGTGCAACGAACACTTGCAAACTTGCGCTTAACAGGCAAAAATACTGTATTTCCATACAGTTGTTTTGCCTATCCACGTCGTCCCGTCCCTTGGAACACACCGCGTGAAGTCGCTTATTTTCCGCGCGACAAGATAGAATGCGCAGCATTCGAATGATTGAAGATCAAGCATGGCCACCAAGAAACCCGCACCCGATTACAGCGAATCATCCATCCGCGTCCTGAAAGGACTGGAGCCCGTCAAGCAGCGTCCGGGCATGTACACCCGCACCGAGAATCCGCTGCACATCATCCAGGAAGTGATCGACAACGCCTCGGACGAGGCGCTGGGCGGCCACTGCAAGAACATCGACGTGACGATGAACGCGGACGGTTCCATCACCGTCGAGGACGACGGCCGCGGCATCCCGGTCGGCCTGCATCCGGAAGAAGGCGTCTCGACCGTCGAGATCGTGTTCACCCGCTTGCACGCCGGCGGCAAGTTCGACAAGGGTTCCGGTGGCGCCTATGCGTTCTCGGGCGGCCTGCACGGCGTCGGCGTGTCCGTCACGAACGCGCTGTCCAAGCGCCTGGAAATCACCGTGTGGCGCAAGGACGACGACGGCAACGGCGTGCACAAGCTCGTGTTCGCGGACGGCGACGTCATCGAACCGCTGACCTCCGAGCCGTTCGAACGCGGCGGCAAGAAGAACGGCACCCGCGTCACCGCCTGGCCGGACGGCAAATACTTTGATTCGCCGAACATCCCGATGAGCGAGCTGCAGCGCCTGTTGCGCTCGAAGGCCGTGCTGCTGCCGGGCGTCACCGTCACGCTGACCAACGCGAAGACGGGCGACAAGCAGACCTGGCGCTACGACGAAGGCCTGCGCGGCTACCTGACGGAAGCGCTGGCGCAGACGGCGGGCGGTGGCCAGACCCTGATCCCGCTGTTCGAAGGCGCGCAATACGCGGCTGCCGGCGATGAGGGTTTCGCGGAAGGCGAAGGCGCGGCGTGGGTCGTCGCGTGGACGGAAGAAGGCGCCGTCGTGCGCGAATCGTACGTCAACCTCATCCCGACGCCGAGCGGCGGCACGCACGAATCCGGCCTGCGCGACGGCCTGTTCGGCGCGGTGAAGAACTTCGTCGAGATGCACTCGCTGCTGCCGAAGGGCGTCAAGCTGCTGCCGGAAGACGTGTTCGCGCGCGTCTCCTTCGTGCTGTCCGCGAAAGTGCTGGACCCGCAGTTCCAGGGCCAGACGAAGGAACGCCTGAACTCGCGCGACGCGGTGAAACTCGTGTCGACGTTCACCAAGCCGCCGCTCGAACTGTGGCTGAACCAGCACGTCGAATACGGCCGTAAGCTGGCGGAACTCGTCATCAAGCAGGCGCAGTCGCGTCTCCGTTCGCTGCAAAAGGTCGAGAAGAAGAAGTCGTCCGGCGTGGCCGTCTTGCCGGGCAAGCTGACCGACTGCGAATCGACGGACATCACCCGCAACGAGTTGTTCCTCGTCGAGGGCGATTCGGCGGGCGGCTCCGCGAAGATGGGCCGCGACAAGGAATTCCAGGCGATCCTGCCGCTGCGCGGCAAGGTGCTGAACACGTGGGAAACGGACCGCGACCGCCTGTTCGCGAACAACGAGATCCACGACATCGCGGTGGCGATCGGCGTCGATCCGCACGGCCCGGACGATAGCCCGGACCTGTCGGGCCTGCGCTACGGGAAGATCTGCATCCTGTCCGATGCGGACGTCGACGGCTCGCACATCCAGGTGCTGCTGCTGACCCTCTTCTTCAAGCATTTCCCTGCCCTCTTCAAGAATGGCCACGTGTGCGTCGCACGCCCGCCGCTGTACCGCGTGGACGTGCCGGCGCGCGGCAAGAAGCCGATCCAGAAGCTGTATGCGCTGGACGACGGCGAGCTGCTCGCCATCGAGGACAAGCTCAAGAAGGAAGGCCTGAAGGAAGGCGTGTGGAGCATCTCCCGCTTCAAGGGCCTGGGCGAGATGAACGCCGAGCAGCTGTGGGAAACGACGATGAACCCGGACACCCGCCGCCTGCTGCCGGTCGCTTTCGGCGACTACGGCCTGGCCGAGTCGTCGGCGCGCTTCAACATGCTGATGGGTAAAGGCGAAGCCGCCGCCCGCCGTGCGTGGCTGGAAGAGCACGGGAACGAGACGGAAGCGGACATCTAATAGCGCCGAACACGAACAAAGAACATCATGACGCAAGCAAGCCTTTTCGAACAAACCACTCCCCCCGGCGGCGGCGACGACGCCGAGACGCTGACCCTCTCGACTTTCGCCGAGCGCGCGTACCTGGACTATGCCGTCTCGGTCGTGAAGGGCCGCGCGCTGCCGGACGTCTCGGACGGCCAGAAGCCCGTCCAGCGCCGCATCCTGTACTCGATGAACGAACTGGGTCTCGGCCCGACCGCGAAGCCGCGCAAGTCCGCGACCGTCGTCGGCGACGTGCTCGGTAAACTCCACCCGCACGGCGACCAGTCGGTCTACGACGCCCTCGTGCGCATGGCCCAGGACTTTTCGCTGCGCTACCCGTTGATCGACGGCCAGGGCAACTTCGGCTCGCGCGACGGCGACGGCGCCGCGGCGATGCGTTACACGGAAGCCCGTCTGACGCCCGTCTCGCGCCTGCTGCTGGACGAAATCGACATGGGCACCGTCGACTTCCAGCCGAACTACGATGGCTCGACGGAAGAACCGCGCACCCTGCCCGCGCGCCTGCCGATGCTGCTGCTGAACGGCGCGTCCGGCATCGCGGTCGGCATGGCCACCGAGATCCCGTCGCACAACCTGCGCGAAGTGGCTGCCGCCGCCGTTGCGATGATCCGCAATCCGAAGATCACGCACGCCGAGCTGATGACCTTCATGCCGGGTCCGGACTATCCGGGCGGCGGCCAGATCATCACCCCGGCATCCGCCATCGCCGACATGTACGCGGCCGGCCGCGGTTCGATGAAGGTGCGCGCGCGCTGGAAGATCGAGGAACTGGCGCGCGGCCAGTGGCAGGCCGTCGTCACGGAACTGCCGCCGGGCGTGTCGTCGCAGCGGGTGCTGGAAGAGATCGAAGAACTGACCAACCCGAAGGTCAAGGTCGGCAAGAAGGCCCTGCTGCCCGAGCAGCTGACCTTGAAGCAGACGATCCTCGGCGCGCTGGACGCCGTGCGCGACGAATCGGGCCGCGAGGCGCCGGTGCGCCTGGTGTTCGAGCCGAAATCGAAGAACCAGGACCAGACCGAATTCATGCTGATGCTGCTGGCGCACACGTCGCTGGAAACGTCGGCACCGATCAACCTCGTGATGATCGGCGGCGACGGCCGTCCGCGCCAGAAGGGTCTCACCGAGATCCTGCAGGAATGGATCGAGTACCGCTTCGTCACGGTCCGCCGCCGCACGGAATTCAGGCTGGGCAAGGTCAACGACCGCATCCACATCCTGGAAGGCCGCGAGACCGTCCTGCTGAACATCGATGAAGTCATCCACATCATCCGCAACTCGGACGATCCGAAGGCCGCCCTCATCGAACGCTTCCGCCTGTCCGAGCGCCAGGCCGAGGACATCCTCGAGATCCGCCTGCGCCAGCTGGCACGCCTGGAAGCGATCAAGATCCAGCAGGAGCTCGCCGAGCTGCGCGGCGAGAAGGAAAAGCTGGAAGACATCCTCGAGAACCCGAACTCGATGAAGCGCCTGATCATCCGCGAAATCGAGGCCGACTCGAAGCAGTACGGCGACGACCGCCGCACGCTGATCGAGGAAGCGCAGAAGGCCGTGGCCGAGCAGAAGATCATCGACGAGCCGGTGACCGTCATCGTGTCCGAGAAGGGCTGGGTGCGCGCGCGTACTGGCGTCGGCCACGATCCGGCCCAGTTCACGTTCAAGGCGGGCGACTCGCTGTACGGCGCGTTCGAGTGCCGCACGGTCGACACGCTGCTGTGCGTCGGCGACAACGGCAAGGTGTATTCCGTGCCCGTGGCCGCCCTGCCCGGCGCGCGCGGCGACGGCGTGCCCATCACGACGCTCGTGGATCTCTCCGGCGGCGGACGTATCCTGTACTACTACGTGGGCCCGGCCGAGACGCGCCTGCTGCTCGCGACGTCGACCGGCTTCGGCTTCATCACGAAGGCCGGCGACATGATCACGCGCCTGAAAGGCGGTAAATCGTTCATCACGCTGGACGACGGCGCCGTGCCGCTGGCGCCGCGCGTCGTGACGGACAATGCGGGCGCCATCGCCTGCCTGTCCGAGAAGGGCCGCGTGCTGGTGTTCGGCATCGACGAAATGAAGGTGCTGCAGAACGGTGGCCGCGGCGTGATCCTGATGGGCCTGGAGCCGAAGGAAAAGCTGCTGGCCGTGCAGCCGATCAGCCAGAAGGGCCTGAACGTGGTCGGCACCTGGGCCGGCGACAAGCCGCGCACGGTGGAGTTGTTCGCCTCCGGCCTGGAACCGCACTTCGGCAAGCGCGCCAACAAGGGCAAGCCGTTGTCGGCCAAGCTGAAGGCGAAAGACCTCGCGATGCGCCAGACGGACGGCGGTTGATGAAAAAACAAACGGACCCGCGCGGGTCCGTTTGTTTTTGGGCGACCTACCGATTACTTGGCGGCGTCCTTGTGTGCTTCGGCGGTGGCTTCGGCACGCTTTTCGTTGGCCTTGGCGTGGGCCTTGGCTTTATCGGCGTTGGCGTCCACGATCTTCTTCTGGGCCTTTTCGTCGGCCTTGATCATGGTCTTCTGCGCGTCGTAATTCGCTTCGGCGGTCTTTTCCTCGGCCTTGGCGGCAGCCTTGGCCTTGTCTTCCGGATCAGCCTTGGCGACTTTCTCGTTGGCCTTGTCGACTTTCTTCACGGCCTTGTCGTGGGCCTTGGCCTTCTTCTCGTTGGCCTTGTCGACGGCCTTGTTGATCTTCTCGTCCTGCTTCGACATCTCCTTGGCTTCCTTCTCGTTGGCCTTGGCGATCTTCTTGTCGGCATCGGCATTGCCGGTCGAGGTCGTACCAGCCGTGCCGCTCTGGCCCGACGACATGGTGGTGTCGGTGGTCGTGACCGGGGTGGCCGGCGCGGTGGTGGACTGGGCGTAGACCGAGGTGGCGAACAGGCCGGCGATCAGGGTGGCGAGCAGTTTATTCATCGTAGTTCTCCTGAAGATAATGGTGGGGCGCGCCGTGGCGCGTCATATGTTTTTGTTAAGTCAGGGCTTCAGAATATGCTTTCGACAACTTCCGCTCTGTTCGGCAGCGCACGCAGTACATACTGGTCATCATCCAATTTGTGACAAGATTTTTCAGCGCTGGGCCGCCTTCTCGGCCCCCTTGCGTTTCGACTCGGCGTGTTTTTTCTTGCTTGCCTTTACGGACGCTTCCGTTTTCATGCGGCTGCCCGGCGGCTCTTTCACGGCGCGCGCGTTCGCCTGCATGACTTCGCTCTCGGCCTTCGTGCCGGCCTTGCCGCGTCCGCCGGTGGCAGCCGCATCGGGGGCGGTGTTGTTGGGCGCCGTCGTGTTGGTGGCCTGGGCATTCACGCTGTCGGCCTTGCCCGGCGCGAGATTGATGACGGCCGTGCTCTTGCCGACGACCTGTCCGGCATGGTTGACGCCGGCAGCCTGACGGCCCGTGGCGTCATGTGCGGAACCGGTGTTCGCGGTGCCGTCCGTGCGCAGGCCCGTGCCGGACACGCCGGCGGCCGTGGTGTTGTGGCCGGACACGGCCTGGCCGATCGGTGCCGTGTTGGCGGTGGTCTGTGCCCAGGCCGACGAAGCCAGCAGGGCGCACGCGAGGGTGGGGAGGAATTTTTTCATGATGATCTCGTTTCGAAGGTGGTTCGTCGAAACGAGGATAGGTGCGCCGCCCGGGTGACTCTGTTCGGCAGCGCACCCGCCGGCGCTACTTCCTGGCCGGGCGGCCCGCGTACAGGTCGATGATGTCGCTGATGCCGTCCTGGCAGACGGGGCAGAATTCACCGCTGCGGTCGAACATGATGCATTGCATGGCCGGACGGTAATAACCCGTCGCTTCGTAGTTCGCGCCTTCAAACGCGCCGATCGCCTTGCGGTATTTTGCCTGCGCAAACAGGGCATTCGAGTGCGCCAGGTCTTCGCGGAACAGCGCGCTCATCTCCGATTCCGGCCGGTTGGCCGCCCGCAGCGCCGCACGCTTTTTCTGGTACTCGCGCGAATACGCTTCGTACTCGGCCTTGGGCCACGGCGTCGGCAACGGCGTGCCGGCCTGCACGTATTTCTTCCACTTCAGGCGGGCCGGATCGCGCAGCGCCGTCACGTTCGGCTCCCACGGTTCCATGCGCGCCCCGCTGGATTGGTACGCGACGGGCGACGTGTAGTACTCGTCGGCCAGCCCGGCGAAGTGGTGGCCGAACTCGTGCACGAACAAATAGTCCGCCCAGTCATTGTTCGCGGCCGCCGTGCTGAACTGGCCGAAGATGCCGCCGCCGCCATACGTGTCGTTGTTGACGAGGATCTCGATGAATTCGTACGGCGCGTACTGCGCGATGTCGCGCAATGACCGATTGTCCAGGGTCAGCACATAGCGCTCGCTGCCGAAGATGTCGTAGCGCGTGCCCAGCGCGGACGCGTGATGCACGCCCGTCGACGGCCGCGACACGCCCGACTCCTGCGTCGGCACGGCCAGCGCCCAAACGTTGAAATCGTTCGCGCGCTCCTTGAACGGCGACACCTCGAACAAATGCTGCGCGAGGCGGCGCACGGCCGCTTCGAACTTCGGCATCTCGGCCTGCGTATAACCGTCGCCCAGCACGAGCAGGTCGACCTTGTGCGGTGACGGTCCGCTGACCTTGATCGGAATCGGTTGCGCGGGCGCCGGCCCCTGGGCGCGCACGACATCCTGCGCATCCGTGTCGACGTCGACGCTCCACGCGACGGAAAACTGGTTGCGCTCGTCGCGCTTCAGGATGCGCACGCGCACGGGACGGTCCGGCTTCGGGAAACGCACGGACTCATGAAACCCGCGGCTGAGTTTATTGGCCTCTTCCGTCGTTTTCCACTCGCCGAACACAGTGGAAAAGTCGCGTGAATACAACAAGTCTCCCGTCTTCGCATCGGCCACTTCGACGCGGTTGTTGCCACGGTTGGTGTCGTCGAATGGGCGGGACATGTCGCCAGGCCACGGCAGCGGTTCGATCAATACGCGCTCGATGGCGTACTGTTCGGACAGCGCATTACCGCTGTGCATGTAGTCGACGCGGACGGTAGCGGGCTGGGCGGCCAGGGCCAGCGCGGGGAAGGCCAGCAGGGGTAGCAGTGCTCGGAGCATGTGGTCTCCGTCGTCAATGCGCGGAGGCCACGGCGGCGTCGGCCTTCGGCAGGCTCTTCAGCAAGCCCTGCAAATTGCCGTCGACGCTGCTGTAGGCGCTGCGCAGCTGGGTCAGCGTCTTGAGCATCTGGTGCGGAGTGGCCGAGCCCGTTTCGAGGTCGCTCAGCGTGTCCATCAGGCGCGGGCCGTCGATGAAGGTCGCGTTGCCGACGGTCGTGAGTGTCTGTATGTCGCGGATATCGGCGTAGGCTGTCACATAGCGCTGCAACTGCTCGTCCGGCATCCAGGTGACGGCCTGGTTGGCGATGGCGGCGTCCCACGCTTCATGGCGCAGCGTGGGCAGCTTGATGGCGAGGTTGAGGCCGCCCTTCCAGTCGGTCTTGAAGCGTGACATCAACGCATCGTCAGCCACCTTGTCCTGAATGCCCTGCAACAGCTCGGCACGGACCCGCTGGATCTCTTTCAGGTCGCTTTCATTTCGCGCGAGCACGTCCTTGAGATCCTTTGCGTTGAGACGCAATTCGGCCTCGATCTTCTCGGCGGCCTCGTGCGCCAGGTGCTTGTGGTGGATGCTCTGTACGGCGTGCTCGAGCGCCAGGGCGGTCAGGATCGAGATGACGATCATCACGTACTCGCCGCCGAACTCCTTCAGCTTCTTCGATTTCGGAACCTCGAAATGCATGGTGGACCCTGTGCTAAATGTAAAACTTGCAATCTAGCGCAGGTTTGGATTTCTGACAATCAACCGCCAATGCTCCCAGTCCGGATCGGGCGCGCCGCCGAAGCGGCGATACAGGCGTTTCGCGCCTTCGTTGGTCGGGAGCACGAGCCACGTGATCTGTCCCGCGCCGATACGCTCCGCCTCCCCCCGCAAGCCGGCCAGCAGGTCTGCCGCGATGCCCCGGTTCCGGTACGCGGGGGCGACAAACAATTCCTTCAGCGTCACGGTCGGGCGCAGGTCGTACGTAAATGCCTGGACGAGCCAGACGGCATAGCCGGCGAGCTGTCCGCCCTCTCCTTGCGCGACGAGGATCCCGCACTGGGCACCTGGCCCGAACGCGCGGGTGCACAGGTCGTGCGCCGTCACCCGGAACCGGGGAAGGTAGCCCTCGAACGCCGCCAGTGCGCGCATCATGCCGATGAGCGCCTCGGCGTCGTCCGGCCGGGCCGGCCGGATCGGACAGCGTTCAAGCGCCATCGCCGGCCGCCAGCGCAAACCCTTCGTCGATCCAGCCCGTGATCCCGCCGATCATCAGCTTGACGGGCCGCCCCAGCTTCGCCAGCCGGTACGCCGCGCGGTGCGCGCCGTTGCAATGCGGGCCAGCGCAATAGACGACGAACAAGGTGTCCATCGGATAGTCACGCAGCTTGGCCTCGACGATTTTCCCGTGCGTCATGCTGACGGCCTGCGGCACGTGGCCGCGCGCATACAGGTCGGGGCTGCGCGCGTCGAACAGGACGAAATCCTGCCTGCCGTTGACGATGGCGTCGTGGACGTCCCAGCAATCCGTCTCGAATTCGAAGGCGGTGCCGAAGTGGGCGATGGCGCGGTCGCTGGCGGCGGCGGGGATGGCGGATACGGATGAGGTCATGGGTTTCTCCTTGCAGTGAGACGCCAGTGTCGCAGCCGCGGCGCCGTCACGGCAGTGCCTTGCGCGACAGAAATTGGTAACATCGCGTCATGAACCACCATGTCGCCATCGTCGCCTACGACGGCCTGTGCACCTTCGAATTCGGCTGTGCCATCGAGCTGTTCGCCCTCGAGCGTCCGGAACTGGGCGTGCGCTGGTACCACCACGCCGTGTGCGCCGTCGAACCCGGTCCGCTGCGCGCGATGGGCGGCCTGACCGTGCACGTGCCGCACGGCCTCGACGCCCTCGCCCACGCGGACACCATCGTCATCCCCGGCTGGCGCGACCGGTTCGAAGCCCCGCCGCCCGCCCTCGTCGACGCCCTGCGCGCGGCGCACGCACGCGGGGCACGCCTGTGCTCGATCTGCTCGGGCGCGTACGTGCTCGCGTATGCGGGCCTGCTGGACGGCCGCCGGGCGACCACGCACTGGCGCTACCTGGACGACCTGCACGCCCGCTTCCCGGCCATCGCAATCGACCCGGACGCGCTGTACGTCGAAGATGTAAACATCGTCACGTCGGCCGGTTCCGCGGCCGGCCTCGACATGCTGCTGCACCTCGTGCGTGCCGACTTCGGCACGGAGGTCGCCAACCGGGTCGCGCAACGCCTCGTGATCCCGGCGCACCGCGACGGCGACCAGGCCCAGCGCGTGGCGCGTCCGGTGCCCGATGCCGGCGTGGACACCATCGCCCGCCTGATGGACAGGGTCCGCGAAACCATCCGCGCCGAGCACACGGTCGCGTCGATGGCGGCCGAGGCACGCCTGGGGACGCGCACCTTCCAGCGCCGCTTCAAGGAAAGGACGGGTCTGGCGCCGCTCGGCTGGCTCGTGCGCGAACGGGTGGCCCTCGCCGCGCAATTGCTGGAGTCGCGGCCGTCGCTCCCTATCGATGCAGTGGCCGACCTGGCCGGGCTCGGCTCGGCCGAATCGCTGCGCCGCCATTTCCGTGCGCATGGTCTCGCACCGCCGGGACGGTATCGCCGCCAGAGCAGCGAGCGGGCCATGGCGTGATTTTTGGAGAGACCGATCGGGGATTTCGTCATTACAATAAAAAGTCTTGTCGAATCGATCGGAGGATCCGATGTACGTGGTGCTTCTGAAATTTGCAGAAAACAAGAGCCGGGCCGGCGACTTCATGCAGGAACACAATGCGTGGATCCGGCAGGGACTCGATGACGGTGTCTTCCTCCTCGTCGGCAGCCTGCAGCCGAGCCTGGGCGGTGCGATCCTGGCCCATGGCGTGCCGCCGGCGGACCTGCAGGCACGTGTTGATGCCGATCCGTTCGTCGTCCACGGCATCGTCCGGGCCGAGATCCTCGAGATCAAGCCCGGCAAGGCGGATCCCCGGCTGGACTTCCTGCTCGCATGAGCGGGATGTTCATTGCAGCGGACGGCCAGCCGCGCGGCTGTTGGCCGACGAAGGCATCGTCCGTCACCGCGGCAAGATCGAAGCGGTAATCAACAACGCCAGCATCGCCAGGGACCTGGTCTCACGCGAGGGCTCGCTGGCCGCCTTTTTCTGGCGCTACGCGCCGGACTGGGGGGTTGATCAACGACCATGCCGGGCAATGCGTCATCCGGGCCAAGGTCGCGCAGGCACGCGGGCAATTCGAACGCCCGCGCGGCGCTATTTGTACTGGTACAGCGGACGGCGGATGAGGATCGGCCGGATGTCCAGGCGCACGTTGTAGATCGAATAGGATTCCATCGACGACGACTCGTAACCGACGCTGTCGTCCGTGCGTGTAAAACGGAATTCGAAGCCGAGGTCGGGCTGGACGCCGTTCGGGCTGCCGAGCGTGATGCCGATGGCGTCCTGCTGGTCGCTGTCGATCAGCTTGCTCATCAGGTCGACGACGGTGGTGTTGCCGAGGATGTCGGCGGTGAACAGCGGCTCACGATAGTACGGCCGCGACGGGTCGAGCTTGTTGTCGGCCTTGTCCTGGGACGGTATGCATTCGCGGCTGACGATATTGAAGTGGTCGCCGTTGTCGAGGTAGCTGACGCGCACATTGGTCACGTTGAACGCGCCCTCGTGCACGATCGCGTTCGACAGGTCGAGCACGAGCGCGCCCTTGTAGCCGATCACCTCGACGTCGCGGTTGGGCAGCACGACCATCGCCGTGTCCTCGTCGATGCCCAGGCCCAGCTTGTAACCCTTCTTGAGCATGGCCGGCAGCATGCGTGCGAAACGGCCGCGCACGAGCAGGTGCTGGTCGATGAAGACGTCGTCGCCGACGAAGCCGAGCCCGTCCGTGATCTCCTCGCCCTCTTCCACGCCCAGCTTGAGCGTGGCCAGCACGGTCCTGGGCCGGCCGAACATCGTGCTGCTCATGATGGCGGCCCCGGCGCTGGAGCCGGCGATCACGCCGCCGCGCCGGTACATGTCCCACAGCGCGTCCAGCACCCGGGTATTGCTGCCGTCCTCGCGGCGCAGCGCGCGCGTGATCCGGCTCTGGTCGCCGCCCGCGAAGAACGCACCGTTCGCGTTGCGCACGGCCTCGGCCAGGCCACGGTCATCGGCCGCGATCTGGTAGTTACTGCCGGACAGCTTGACCGCGACAGGGACGAAGAATGCCTTGGCGCCGTAGCTGTTGAGGCGTTCGACGAGGCTCTTGCCGGACCGTTCCGGCGTGCCCGACGCCGATGCGAACACGGCGATGCGCGCCCCCTTCCCGCCCGCGAGCTGGATGATGCGTTCCCACACGGGACCATTCGAGGGGCGCAGATTACCGCCGATGATGACGAGGGATCCCTTGGGCTGCGCCACCGCATCGGCGGCAGCGCACCAGGGCGCGCCGGCCAGCAGCAGCACGGCCAGGAAAAGACGCAACGCAGACCGAACCATAAAACCCTTCCCAGCTTCAACAAACAGTAAGCCTGATTGTAGAGGACCGGCGGCGTGTTGCGTCCGGTCAGGAAAGATATATGTTCGGGTAGTAGCGCTCCATCAGCGAGTCAGGACGCTCCGACGGCGCAAAGCCGAAGCGGGCAAACAGGCTGTGCGCGTCGTTCGTATTGAGGGTGAAGCGGCGCAGGCGCTGCAGGCTCGGGTGCTCCATGACGATGCGGATCAGCTGCTTGGCATAGCCGCGCCCGCGGTACTCGGGCACGACGAACACGTCGCACAGGTGGGCCATCGTCGCATAGTCGGTGATGACCCGCGCGAACGCGATCTGGCGGCCATCGAGGTAGCCGCCGAAGCACAGCGAATTCTCGATCGAGCGCTCGACCACGGTGCGCGAAATGCCGACGGCCCAGGTCGACTGCTCGCTGAGGAAGCGGTAGATCATGGGAATATCGAGCCGCGTCCGGTCCGTGCTGACCTGGAAACTGGAATCGTTGGTGGTTGGAATCATGGACACGCCAAACCGTCAATCTGGTAAAAAAACCAATTCTAGCCCCGTTCGGGCCTCCATGGACGTTTCCGCCAATCGTGCGTGCATGAACCGTTCAGCGCCTGGGCAGATAGCGTTCCGGCAGGCGCAGCGACGCGTCCTCGGCACGCCACAACAGGTTCACGATCCACCAACGCTTGCCATCGTTGTACAGCTGGATACTGTTGATGCCGCGCTGGAACGGTTCGGCGTCCCCGCGCGCGTGCCGCGATTCGTACGTACTGAACACGTGCACGATCTGGCCGAACGTCTCCGTGCTGCGCGCGGCCTCGCGCTCGAAGAAGCCCATCGTCGCGAACGCCTTCGAGTTACGGGCGATATAGTCGTCGACCGTCATGGCGCGCAGCGCATACACCCCCTCCGGACGCACACCGACGGCCATCAGCCGGCCTTCCGGTGCGAACAGCGAGCGCATCCGGTCCCAGTCGCGCGGCTGGCCGGCCGTGCCGGAGATGACGTCGTACAGCGCCGCGACGATGCCGTCGACGGTGGCGACGTCGGCCGGACGGGCGGCCGGGGTGGCGGCCGGCGTCGCAGCGGGCGTCGCCGCCCCCGGCGCTGCTGGTGGCACCTGTTGCTGAGCATGCGCCCCGCCCACGATCGCCATTGCCGCAATCCAACCCATCCAGTGTCGTGCCGTCATGTCCGTCTCCCGTCGTTATGTTTATGAATTGCCAAGAACACGGACATGATCGGACATTTGCGGACGAAAGTCACCGGGGCGCAATCGCCGGGCGTACGTCTGCACAGTTTATAATCAGGAATTCAAGAAAATCCCGTCACCCGTCTCCCATCATGACTGATCAATTTGCCAAAAAAGCGGAAGCCTGGTCGGCCCGCTTCTCCGAACCCGTCTCCGACCTCGTCAAGCGCTACACCGCGTCCGTCTTCTTCGACAAGCGCCTGGCCCTGTTCGACATCCAGGGTTCGCTCGCCCACGCCGAAATGCTGGCCGCCCAGGGCATCATCAGCGCTGCGGACCGCGCCGAGATCGAGCGCGGCATGGCCCAGATCCGCGGCGAGATCGAAGCCGGCCAGTTCGAGTGGCTGCTCGATCTGGAAGACGTGCACCTGAACATCGAAAAACGCCTGACGGAACTGGTCGGCGACGCCGGCAAGCGCTTGCACACGGGCCGTTCCCGCAACGACCAGGTGGCGACCGATATCCGCCTGTACATGCGCGCCGCCATCGACGACATCCTTGCCCTCTTGAGAAGCCTGCGCGGCGCCCTGACCGACCTGGCGGAACGCAACGCGGACACCATCATGCCGGGCTTCACGCACCTGCAGGTGGCGCAGCCGGTGACCTTCGGCCACCACCTGCTGGCCTATGTGGAAATGTTCGGCCGCGACGCCGAGCGCATGGCCGACACGCGCCGCCGCGTGAACCGCCTGCCGCTGGGTGCCGCCGCCCTGGCGGGCACCACCTTCCCCATCGACCGCCTGCGCGTGGCCAAGACTCTCGGCTTCGAAGACGTCTGCCACAACTCGCTCGACGCTGTGTCTGATCGCGATTTCGCCATCGAGTTCACGGCAGCCGCATCGGTTTTGATGATGCACATCTCGCGCATGTCGGAAGAGCTGGTGACGTGGATGAGCCCGCGCATCGGCTTCATCGACATCGCGGACCGCTTCTGCACCGGCTCGTCGATCATGCCGCAGAAAAAGAACCCGGACGTGCCGGAACTGGCGCGCGGCAAGACGGGCCGCGTCTACGGTCACCTGATGGGCCTGCTGACCCTGATGAAAGGCCAGCCGCTCGCGTACAACAAGGACAACCAGGAAGACAAGGAACCGCTGTTCGACACCGTCGACACCGTGCTGGACACCCTGCGCATCTTCACCGACATGGCTTCCGGCATCACGGTCAAGCCGGAAAACATGCGCGCCGCCGCCCTGCAGGGCTATGCGACGGCAACCGACCTGGCCGACTACCTCGTCAAGAAGGGCCTGCCGTTCCGCGACGCCCACGAAGCCGTGGCGCACGCCGTGCGCGCGTGCGACGACGCGAAGTGCGACCTGTCGGAGATGTCGCTGGAACGCCTGCGCGAGTTCTCGCCGCTGATCGAGCAGGACGTGTTCGCCGTGCTGACGCTGGAAGGTTCCGTCGCGGCGCGCGACCACGTGGGCGGCACGGCGCCGAACCAGGTGCGCGCGGCCATTGCGCGCGTGCGGGCACAATTGGCGGAATAAGGACGCCGAAGGGTGTCCGCCCTGACGGAGACACCCATGCAACGCTACGGCAACCAGAGTCGTGACTCCGGCGTCGTCGCCTACGACATCGACGCCGGCCAGATCATCGTCCAGTTCAGGAACGGCGACCGCTATCTCTACACGGAAGACAGCGCCGGCGCCGCCAACATCGCGCGAATGCAGGAACTGGCCCGGGCCGGCCGCGGGCTGTCGAGCTTTATCAGCCAGCACGTCCACGACCGCTACGCCCGCAAGATCACCACGCCGACTGTAACCCACAAGAAAGATCCATGACCGCAACCCCAGCCCTGCCCCAGCGCGACTTTGCCGCCTTCCTGTTCGACATGGACGGCACCATCCTCACATCCATCAAGGCCGCCGAGCGGGTCTGGGGCGACTGGGCCGCCAGCCACGGGCTCGACGTGGCCGCCTTCCTGCCCACCATCCACGGCAAGCGCACCGAGGAAACGATCCGCGCGCTGGAACTGCCGGGCGTCGACCCGGTGGCGGAAGCCGCGTTCATCACGCGCGCGGAGATCGAGGACGTGGCCGGCATCGAAGCCATCGAAGGCGCTGCCGACTTCATCGCCAGCCTGCCGGCCGGGCGCTGGGCCATCGTGACCTCTGCGCCGCGGGCGCTGGCCGAAGCGCGCATCGCCGCGGCCGGCCTGCCGCTGCCGGCGGTGCTGGTGGCCGCGGAAGACGTCGAACGGGGCAAGCCCGCGCCCGACCCTTTCCTGCTGGGCGCGCGCAAGCTGGGCGTGAAGCCGGAAGACTGCCTCGTGTTCGAAGACACGCTGGCCGGCCTGCGTTCGGCAGCCGCCGCCGGCATGGACAGTATCGTCGTGACGGTGACCCACGCGCATCCGCTCGACACCGATGTCGTTTCGGTGCTCGACTATGCGAACCTGCGCGCCGTGACGACGGCCGACGGCCTGCTGCGCGTGCAGCGCCGGGCGTGACCGCCCGACAAGTCCGCTAGCGGCGGGGTTCGTCCGGCGCCACGCCGGCCTGCTCTCCGTGGTCGGCCCGGAACACCCGGGGTTCCAGCGTCTTTTCGTCCGTCTCGATAGCTGCGCCTTGCGCCGCAGCCGGCATGGACGACGTGCGCGTATCGCGCTTGGGATACGGCGTCCCGTCGCGGTAAGAATAGCTGTCGGTCTTGCCGTCATACACGAGGTCGATGTCCGGATACTCGGCCCGGTCCTCGGGAATGCGCGAGCCCACGCACAGGAACAGCGCATTGCCCCAGCCCCGGTTGACGAGCTGGTGGCCGTTCGGCCGCCCGGCCGGGAAGGCCGCGCAATCGCCTGCGCGCATCAAAGTCTCTCCTTCGTCCGTGACGAGCGTCAGCTCGCCGGAGACGACCATCACGAATTCGTCCTCGTGGCTGTGCCAGTGGCGCTGCGACGAGGCGGCGCCGGGCAGCAGTTCGACGAGGTTGACGCCGAACTGGGTCAGGCCGCCGGCATCGCCCAGCGCCTGCTTGCTGCGGCCGTTGACGGCTTCGGCAAAGGGATCGGGATACCCGGTACCGGTCAGCACGGGAATACTGCTCAGGTCTAGCCGCGACATGACTTTCTCCTTATCAGGTTCACGCGCGGCCTTGGCCCTTCCTCAGCCGCGTTTCTGCACCAGCGTCAGGATATCGTAACTTGCGACGAGTTCGTCGTTCTGATTCGTCACCTGCACGTCCCACGCTACCACGCCCTGCCCCCGTCCCTGGTCGTCCGTGCGGTTGCGGTCGACCTTGCGCTTGCACGTGAGGCGCGCGCGGATCGTGTCGCCGATCGCCACCGGCGCCACGAAGCGCAGGTTGTCGAGACCATAGTTCGCCAGCACGGGGCCGGGCGCGGGCGACACGAACAGGCCCGCCGCCGCCGACAGCACGAAGTAGCCGTGGGCGATGCGCTTGCCGAACTGTGTGTCCTTGGCCGCGATCTCGTCGAAGTGCATGTAGAAGTAATCGCCCGAGACGCCGCCGAAGTTGACGATGTCCGCCTCGCTGACCGTGCGGCGGTGCGTCAGCAGCGAGTGGCCGATCTCCAGGTCTTCGAAGTAGCGACGGAATGGGTGCACGTCCGATTCCTTGACGGCCGCGCCGCGCACATACTCTCCCGTGACGGCCGCCAGCATCGTCGGCGAACCTTGCACCGCCGCCCGCTGCAGGAAGTGTTTGACCGCGCGGATACCGCCGAGTTCCTCGCCGCCGCCGGCGCGGCCCGGACCGCCGTGCTTGAGCATCGGCAGCGGCGAGCCGTGGCCCGTGGAGTCCACGGCCGCCACGCGGTCGAGGATGTGCACGCGGCCATGCGACGCCGCGGCGACCGGCACCGCATGCGCCGCGATGGCCGGGTCCTTCGTCACGAGGGTCGTCACGAGGCTGCCCCTGCCGCGGGCGGCCAGCGCCAGCGCCTCGTCGATGTCGCGGTAGGTCATCATCGTGCTCACGGGACCGAACGCTTCGATGTCGTGCACGGCATCGTTGACCATCGCGTTCTGGCACAGCAGCAAGGTGGGCGCGAAGAACGCACCGGCCGCGCAGCCGTCGCCGACGGGATTGAAACCGTCGCGGGCGCTGAACAGGACCTCGTTGCCGCGCGCAAGCATTTCGACACGCTCGCTGACGTCGCGCTGCTGGTCCAGCGACGCCAATGCGCCCATGCGCACGCCCTCGACTTTCGGATTGCCGACGACGATCTTCGCGAGCCGCGCGCGCAGGCGCTCCCCGACGACGTCCGCCAGGTGCTCGGGCACGATCACGCGGCGGATTGCCGTGCACTTCTGGCCCGCCTTGCCCGTCATCTCGCGCGCCACTTCCTTGACGAACAGATCCAGTTCCTCGTCGTCGGGCGTGACGTCCGGTGCGAGGATCGCGGCGTTCAGCGAATCCGCCTCCGCCGTGAACGGCACGGATTCGCGGATCAGGTTCGCATTGCCGCGCAGCTTCGCGGCCGTGTCGGCGGACCCCGTGAACGTCACCGCATCGAAGCCGTTCAGGCGGTCCAGCAGATCGCCCGTCGAACCGATGACGAGTTGCAGGCAGCCTTCAGGCAGCAGTTCCGATTCCATCATCATCTTCACGACGGCATGCGTGAGGTAGCTCGTCGCGGTGGCCGGCTTGGCGATGCAGGGCATCGCGGCGAGGAAGCTCGGCGCGAATTTTTCCAGCAGCCCCCAGATCGGAAAATTAAAAGCGTTGATGTGCACGGCGACGCCGCCGCGCGGCACGAGGATGTGCGTGCCCGCGAAGCCGCCCCGCTTGCCGAGCGCCATGGCCGGACCTTCGTGCAGCACGTTCGACGACGGCAGTTCGCGCCCGCCGATGCTGGCATAGGCGAACAACGTGCCGATGCCGCCTTCGACGTCGACCCAGCTGTCGGGCCGCGTGGCGCCCGTCAGGTGCGAGATCTCGTACAGCTCTTCCTTGCGCTCCATCAGGTAAGTCGCGAGGGCCTTCAGGCGCTGGGCGCGCTTCTGGAAGTCCATCTGCATCAGCGCCTGCACGCCCGTCTTGCGGGCATACGCAACGGCTTCGCCGAAGTCGATACTGTCGGCGTGGGTGTGATAGATCAGCTGGTTGTCCAGCGCGCTGTGCAGCGGCTGGTGCGCCTCGGTGCCGAGCCAGCGGCCGGCGATCAGGCTTTGCAGGGTGGTTGGGGTGTGCATCCTCGTCTCCTTATCGTTTTGGCTTGTGCGGCTCGTCGAACACGATGCGCGGCCGGTCCGGTTCCACTTCCGTGTACGCCTCGACTTCGCGCATCGTCTTCATCGACCTGACGTTCAGGTCGTGGTACTGCCGCGTCCCATAACTCTTCCACGCAATCTCTTCGTCCGACACGGCCCGCACGATCTTCGCCGGCGCGCCCAGCACGAGGCTGCGCGGCGGGATCACCATGCCTGCCTTCACGAACGCCGCCGCGCCCACGATGGATTCCGCGCCGACGACCGCCTTGTCCATGACGACCGCATTCATCCCGACCATCGCATTGCGCCCCACGCGGCAGCCATGTAGCACGGCGCCGTGGCCGATGTGGCCGTCCACCTCGACGACCGTGTCGTCTTCCGGAAAGCCGTGCATGACACACGTGTCCTGCACGTTGGCGCCCTCTTCCAGGATCAGCCGTCCGAAGTCGCCCCTCAGGGATGCGAGCGGCCCGACATAGCAGCGCGGGCCGACGATCACGTCGCCGATCAGCACCGCCGTCGGGTGCACGTACGCCATCGGGTGCACGACGGGACGCAGGCCGTCGATTTCATAGACCTTCACCATCTCATACCCGTTCCACGATCAGGGCGATGCCTTGACCCACGCCAATGCACATGGTGCACAGCGCGTAGCGGCCGCCCGTGCGGTGCAGCTGGTTGACGGCCGCCGTGACGAGCCGCGCACCGGAGGCGCCTAGCGGGTGGCCGATGGCGATCGCGCCGCCGTTCGGGTTCACGTGCGCGGCATCGTCCGGCAGGCCCAGGTCGCGCAGCACGGCCAGGCCCTGCGACGCAAACGCTTCGTTCAGTTCGATCACGTCCATCTGGCCGATGCTCAAGCCAGTCATCGCCAGCAGTTTCTTCGTCGCGGGCGCGGGGCCGAAGCCCATGATGCGCGGTTCCAGGCCCACCGTCGCCATGCCGACGATGCGGGCGCGCGGCGTCAGGCCGAATTTGTCCACTGCCGCGCCGGAGGCGACCAGCACGGCGCAGGCGCCGTCGTTCACGCCGGACGCGTTGCCGGCCGTGACTGTGCCGTCCGGCGTCACGACGCCTTTCAGGCGGGCCAGCGATTCCAGGCTCGTGTCCGGACGCGGGTGCTCGTCCGTGTCGAACACGTGCGACTCGCCTTTGCGCCCGTGGATCGTCACCGGCACGATCTCGTCTTTAAAAACGCCGGCCGCATGCGCCGCCGCCCAGCGCTGCTGGCTGCGCAGCGCGAACGCATCCTGGTCGCCGCGCGCGATGCCGAACTCGCGCGCCACGTTCTCGGCTGTCTCCGGCATCGAGTCGATGCCGTACTGCGCCTTCATCTTCGGATTCACGAAGCGCCAGCCAATCGTCGTGTCCTCGATCTTCGCCGTGCGCGAGAAGGCGCTGTCGGCCTTGGCCACCACGAACGGCGCGCGCGTCATGCTCTCGACGCCGCCGGCGATGACCAGGTTCGCCTCGCCCGCGCGGATGGCACGCGCGGCGCTGCCGACGGCGTCCAGGCTGGAGCCGCACAGGCGGTTGATCGTGGAGCCGGACACTCCCGGCGGCAGGCCGGCCAGCAGCGCGGCCATGCGCGCGACGTTGCGGTTGTCTTCGCCGGCGCCGTTGGCG
The DNA here is from genome assembly GCF_024756235.1 of Massilia kyonggiensis. Taxonomy (GTDB): domain Bacteria; phylum Pseudomonadota; class Gammaproteobacteria; order Burkholderiales; family Burkholderiaceae_D; genus Telluria; species Telluria kyonggiensis. The sequence goes on from NZ_JANUGY010000001.1 coordinate 882,610, forward strand.
CAGCCGTACAAGACGTCGTCGACCTGGGACCAGTCGATGCCCGGATTGCGGGCGATGAGCGCGGCGATCGGCAGCGCGGCCAGGTCGTCCGCGCGCACGCCGGACAGGGCGCCGCCGAAACGGCCGAACGGGGTGCGGATGGCGTCGACGATGAATGCGTCAGTCATGAGAGTCTCCTTATTGGTTCTTCGGCCGCTTGTCGACCACGCGGCGCGCCTTGCCGGTCAGCGAGCGTTCGATGCCTTGCGCGGGCAGCAGGGTGACGGTCGTCGTCACGCCGATATACGTCTTGATGCGGTGCTGCAGCTCGCGGGCCAGCGCGTCCACGTTGTCCGCACCTTCTTCGCGCAGCTCGCAATGGACGGCCAGCGCATCGAGGTGGCCGTCGCGCGTGACGACGAGTTGATAATGCGGCGCCAGCGCCGGCATCTGCAGGATGAGTTCCTCGACCTGGCTGGGGAACACGTTCACGCCGCGGATGATCAGCATGTCGTCCGAGCGGCCGTTGATGCGGCCCATGCGGCGCATGGAGCGCGCCGTCGGCGGCAGCAGTTTCGTGAGGTCGCGCGTGCGGTAGCGGATGATCGGCAGCGCCTCTTTCGTCAGCGACGTGAATACGAGCTCGCCCTCTTCCCCATCCGGCAGCACCTCGCCCGTGTCCGGATCGATGATCTCGGGATAAAAATGGTCTTCCCAGATCACGGGACCGTCCTTGGCTTCGATGCATTCGCTGGCGACGCCCGGGCCCATCACTTCGGACAGGCCGTAGATGTCGACGGCGTCGATGCCGGCGCGCTCCTCGATCTCGCGGCGCATGGCATCCGTCCACGGCTCGGCACCGAAGATGCCGACCTTGAGCGAGGACGCGGCCGGATCGAGGCCCTGGCGCCTGAATTCCTCGACGATGTTCAGCATGTACGACGGCGTCACCATGATGATGGACGGTTTAAAGTCCTGGATCAGCTGGACCTGTTTTTCCGTCTGCCCGCCCGACATCGGCACGACGGTGCAACCGAGGCGCTCGGCGCCGTAGTGGGCACCGAGGCCACCCGTGAACAGGCCGTAGCCGTAGGCGATGTGCACCATGTCGCCGGGACGCCCGCCCGCCGCGCGGATCGAGCGCGCGACGACGCCCGCCCACGTGTCGATGTCGCGCTGCGTGTAGCCGACGACGGTCGGCTTGCCCGTCGTGCCGGACGACGCGTGCACGCGCACGATCTGCTCGCGCGGCACGGCGAACAGGCCGAACGGGTAGTTGTCGCGCAGCGTCTTCTTTTCCGTGAACGGAAATTTGGCCAGGTCGGCCAGCGTTTTCAGATCGTCCGGATGTACGCCCGCCTCGTCGAACGCGCGGCGGTAATGGGGCACGTTGTCGTAAGCATGCTTCAGGCTCCATTTCAGCCGTTCCAGTTGCAGGGCCTGCAGTTCGTCGCGGCTGGCGCGCTCGATCGGGTCGAGTTCACCGGGTTGCGGGATACGTTGCACCATCGTTGTCTCCTCCGTTTTACATGTCGACGACGTGCCCCGCGACGCGGTGCGACTTCCCGCGGAACAGCGCGACCTTGCGCCCGTCCTGGTCCGTCACGACGACGTCGTAGACACCCGTCTTGCCGGCCAGCGCCTGCTCGACCGCTTCCGCCACGAGCACGTCGCCCGCGCGTCCGGGCGCGAGGTAGTCGATCGTGCAGCCGGCGCCCACGGTATTGAAATTGTGGGAATTGCAGGCGAACGCGAACGCGCTGTCGGCCAGCATGAAGATGAAACCGCCGTGGCAGGTGCCGTGGCCGTTCAGCATGTCCTCGCGCACCCGCATGCGCATGCGCGCGTAGCCGGGGCGGATCGCATCGAGCGTCATGCCCAGCGCCTGGCTGGCCGGGTCGCGTTCGTACATCGTCTTGCCGGCCAGTTCGGCCAAAGCTTGCGGGTCACCGTACATGGATGCGCGCTCCCTCGGGATTGGCGGCGAGCTTGCGGCGCAGCAGCGGCGACACGCGGTAGCGGTCTTCGCCATACGCAGCGCCCAGGTTGGCCAGCACGGTGAACACATGGTGCAGGCCGATGCTATCCGCCCACGCCAGCGGACCGCGCGGATAGTTCACGCCCTTCTGCATCGCGATGTCGACGGCGGCCGCGGAGCACACGCCTTGGTTGACGGCATCGAGCGCCTCGTTGGCCAGCATCGCGACGGTGCGCATCACTGCCATGCCCGGCACGTCGTCGAGGCGCGTCACCGTGAAGCCGGCCTGCTGGAACAGGCCGACGGCGGCGTTCCAGGCGGCGTCGCTGCACTGGTCCGCGCGCGCCAGCGCGATGCGCGTGGCCTTGGCCGGGTCGAGCAGCAGGTCGAACAGGATCGTGTCCGGGCGGCCCTCGTCAAGCGCGCGCTGCGTGGCGCTGCGGCCGTCGGTCAGGAAGATCGTGGCGGCGCCCTCTGCGGCGCCCAGGCGCGCTTTCAGGGCAGCGGTCACTAGATCGACACCGCCCAGCGTCGCCTGTGCGGCCCCCTGCTGCGCGGGCTCGGCCTGCGCCTGCGGCATTGCGACGTCGTCGCCGTAACGATAGAACCCGCGGCCTGTCTTGCGGCCCAGGAAGCCTGCATTCACCAGTTCCTGCTGCACGACGGACGGCGCGAAGCGCGGGTCGCCGTAGTACGCGTGGAAGACGGATTGCGTGACCGAGTAATTGACATCGTGTCCTATCAGGTCCATCAGTTCGAAGGGGCCCATGCGGAAGCCGCCGCAGTCGCGCATCACGGCATCGATCGTGGCCGGATCGGCGGCCTGTTCGAGCAGCAGGCGCAACGCCTCCGCATAGTAAGGCCGCGCCACGCGGTTGACGATGAAGCCGGGCGTCGACTTTGCGTGCACCGGATTCTTGCCCCAGGCCGCGGCGGTCGCATACACCGTGTCGGCGGCGGCCTTGTCGGTGGCGACGCCCGAGATCACTTCCACCAGCGCCATCAGCGGCACCGGATTGAAGAAGTGCATGCCGACGAGGCGTTCGGGGCGCTGCAGTTTGGCACCGATCGCGGTGACGGAAATCGACGACGTGTTCGTGGCGAGGATGCAGTCCGGGCCGACGATGCCTTCCAGGTCGGCGAACAGGGCGCGCTTGACGTCGAGGTCTTCGACCACGGCTTCGACCACGAGCGCGGCATCCTTCGCTTCATCGAGCGAGCGCATCGCGTGCACGCGCTCGCGCGCGAGATCCGCTTCCGCCGCGCCCATGCGGCCTTTTTCGACCAGCCGTGCGAGGGCTTTGGCGATGCCGGCGATCGCCTTGTCGACGGCTTCCGGCCGCGTGTCGAACAGCCTCACGGTATGACCGGCGACGGCCGCCACCTGCGCGATGCCGGAACCCATCGCGCCGCTGCCGATGACGGCGACGACGCTGCGCTTGTCCAATGCCTGGGCCATCTCACTCTCCCTTGAATGCGGGCTGGCGCTTGGCGATGAACGCGGCGACGCCTTCGCGGTAATCGTGGCTGTAGCCCAGTTCGCGCATCATCTCCGCTTCCAGCTGCAGTTGCCGTTCCAGCGTGTTGCCCCAGCTTGCCTGCATGGCCCGCTTCGTGAACGCGAGGCCCTTCGTCGGCGCGGTGGCGAAATGACGGGCCATGGCCAGCGCCTCGTCCATCAGCGACTCGTCCGGCACGCAGCGCCAGATCAGGCCCCATTGCTCGGCCTTCTCGGCCGGCAGCTTGTCGCCCAGCAGTGCGAGGCCCATGGCGCGCGCCGGCCCGACGAGGCGCGGCAGCGCCCACGTGCCGCCCGTGTCCGGGATCAGGCCCAGCTTGCAGAATGCTTCGATGAACGACGCCGACTGCGCCGCCAGCACGATGTCGCACGCGAGCACCAGGTTGGCGCCGGCGCCGGCGGCCACGCCGTTGACGGCGCAGATCACAGGCAACGGCAGGCTTTTCAGGGTGAGCACGAGCGGGGCATAGAATTTTTCGACGGATTCGCCCAGGTCGACGCCCGGTGCGCCCGGCTCCACCGCGCGGTCGTTCAGGTCCTGTCCGGCGCAGAAACCGCGGCCGGCACCCGTCAGCAGCAGCACGCGGACGCTCCGGTCTTCTTCGACGCGCTTCAGGGCGTCGCGCACTTCCAGGTGCATCGCCTGGGTAAAACTGTTCAGGCGCTCGGGGCGGTTCAGGGTCAGCGTGGCGATGCCCTGCTCGATCGTGAACAGGATGGATTCGTAGGTCATGCGTGTCTCCTCGTTTTTATTCACTCGACCACGTCGAAATCGACGACGACCTTGTCCGTCACCGGGAAGCTCTGGCAGCTCAGCACGAAGCCGCGCGCGACCTCGTAGTCTTCCAGCGCGTAGTTGACGTCCATGTCGACCTGCCCTTCGCGCACCTTGCAGCGGCACGTCGAGCACACGCCGCCCTTGCACGAGTAGCGCATGTCGATGCCCGCGCGCAGGCCGGCGTCCAGCAGCGATTCCTTGTCGCGGTCCATCGTGAAGGTGGCGTGGTTACCGTCCATGATCACGGTGACTTCCGTGTGGTGGTGCGTTTCGCCGGCGGCCTGGCGGCGCGGCTTGCGGGGCTCTTGCGCGGCGCCCGCGGCGAACAGTTCGATGCGGATGCACTCCTTCGGCATGCCGGCTTCCTGCAGCGCGGCGGACACGCCGTGCATCATGTCTTCCGGACCGCAGATGAACGCGTAGTCGACGTCTTCCACGCGCAGCCAGCGCTGGAACAGCTGGCGGCATTTGTCCTGCGTGATGCGGCCGTTGAACAGCTCGATGTCCTGCTGCTCGCGGCTCATCACATAGACGAGGTTCAGGCGCTCCAGGTACTGGTCCTTCAGCTCGGCCAGCTCGTCGCGGAAAATCACGGACGACGACGCGCGGTTCCCGTACAACACGGTGAAGCGGCTGTGCGGCTCGGCGATCAGGGTCGTCTTGACGATGGACAGGATCGGCGTGATGCCGCTGCCGGCCGCGAAGGCCAGGTAGTGGCGGCGGCTGTCCGGTTCCAGCGGCAGGTTGAAGCGGCCCTCCGGCGGCATCACGTCGAGCGTGACGCCGGGCCGGATGCAGTCGTTGGCCCAGGTCGAGAACAGCCCGCCCGGCACGCGCTTGATGGCGACACGCAGGCGGTCGTCCTGCACGGCCGAGCAGATGGAGTACGAGCGGCGCACGTCCTCGCCGTCTATCATCGCGCGCAACGTGAGGTGCTGGCCCTGGCGGTACCGGAACGCGTCGCGCAGCGGCGGCGGGACGTCGAACGTGACGGCGATGGCGTCGCGCGTCTCGTGCTTCACGTGCGCCACGGTCAATGGGTAGAACTTGCTCATGTGGGCCTCAATGGCATTTGAAGTAGTCGAACGGCTCGCGGCAATCGAGGCACTGGTACAGCGCTTTGCACGGGGTCGAGCCGAACTGGCTGGTGAGACGTGTGTGCAGCGAACCGCAATGCGGACACGCCACATCGGGCTGCGAGATCGCATGGCGCTTCACGCCGCGCGCGAGGCCGCTGATGTCGATCACCTGCTGCACCGGCGGCGCGATCCCGTAGCCCTTCAGCGCGGCCTTGCCGGCGTCGCTCATCCAGTCCGTCGTCCACGCGGGCGACAGGCGGGTGACGATGCGCAGCCGGTCCACGCCGCGTGCCTGCAACGCCTTGCCGATGTCTTCGGCGATCACTTCCATCGCGGGGCAGCCGGAATACGTCGGGGTGATCGTGACGACGCATTCGCCGTCGCCGGCCACCGCCACGTCGCGCACGATGCCCAGGTCCACGACGGAGATCACCGGGATCTCGGGGTCCGGGACCTCGCCCAGCCAGGACCATACCTGGCCAGCCGTGATCGCTGGCGTGGCCGCGGTCATCACCATTCCACGCCCGGATAGGCGCGCTGCAGGAACTGCATCTCGGCCAGGATGTAGCCGAGGCGCTCCGTGTGCCGCCCCTGCTTGCCGCCGCGCTGGACGTACGCATCCGCAGAGGGCATCGCCAGCGTCGCCTCGTCCAGCACCTCGGCCACGTGGGCCAGGAATGCTTCGCGCAGCGGTTCCGTCGCCGGGGCCACGCCCTGCTCGACCATGGCCCGGTCGACGTCGTCGTAGAGGAACATCTCGCCGGCATACGTCCACAGCTCGTCGATCGCGTCCTGCATCTTGCGCCGGCTGACGTCCGTGCCGTCGCCCAGGCGCACGACGAGGTCGCCGCTGCGGCGCAGGTGGTATGTCACTTCCTTGATCGATTTTTCCGCGATCTCCCCGATGCGGCGGTCGCTGGACGACAGCAGGCCGCGCATCAGGAAGTAATGCCACGTATCGAACAGGAACTGGCGCGTCAGCGTCTGCGCGTAGTCGCCGTTCGGCTGCTCGACGAGCAGGCAGTTGCGGAAGTCGCGGTTGTCGCGCAAATAGGCCAGGCGGTCCTCGTCGCGGCCATGGCCTTCGATCTCGCCCGCATACGTCAGCCACATCCGCGTCTGGCCCAGCAGGTCGAGGGCGACGTTGGTCAGGGCCATGTCCTCTTCCAGCGCCGGGCCCTTGCCGCACAGTTGCGACAGCTGTTGCGACAGGATCAGCGCGTTGTCGCCCTGGCGCAGGAGGTATTCGAACTTGTTCGCATCCATGTGCCGCTCACAGGTTCTTGACGTCTTCCGGCATCGGGAAGAAGGTCGGGTGGCGATACACCTTGCTGTTCGACGGTTCGAACAGAGCGTCCTTGTCGGCCGGGCTGGATGCGACGATGTCGGCGGCTTTTACTACCCAGATCGACACGCCTTCGTTGCGGCGCGTATAGACGTCGCGCGCGTTGTTGATCGCCATCTCGGCATCCGGCGCATGCAGGCTGCCCACGTGCTTGTGGGCGAGGCCGTGCTGGCTGCGGATGAAGACTTCCCACAGGGGCCATTCCTTGCTCATTGCTGTCTCCCTCATTGCTTTCCGTTATGCGGCGGCTTTTTTAGCGGCCTGCTTGTCCGCGTGGGCGACGAGCGCGTCGCGGAACCATGCGCCATCCTCGTACGCCTTCACGCGGGTCCGCAGGCGCTCCTTGTTGCACGGCCCGTTGCCCTTGAGGACGTTATAAAACTCGTCCCAGTCGATCTCGCCGAAGTCGTAATGGCCCCGTTCCTCGTTCCATTTGAGGTCGGGATCGGGAATGGTGAGACCGAGGAATTCGGCCTGGGGCACGGTCTGGTCGACCATGCGCTGGCGCAGCTCGTCGTTCGAGAACAGCTTGATGCGCCATTGCGTCGATTGCGCGCTGTTGACGGATTCCGCGTCGGACGGGCCGAACATCATCAGGGAAGGCCACCACCAGCGGTTGAGGGCATCCTGCGCCATCGCCTTTTGCTCGGGCGAGCCCTGGGCCAGCTTCATCATGATGTCGTAGCCCTGGCGCGCGTGGAACGACTCTTCCTTGCAGACGCGGATCATCGCGCGGGCATACGGACCGTACGAGCAGCGGCACAGCGGGATCTGGTTGATGATCGCGGAGCCGTCCACGAGCCAGCCGATGGCGCCGATGTCGGCCCACGTCAGGGTCGGGTAGTTGAAGATGCTCGAGTACTTGGCCTTGCCCGAGTGCAAAGCAGCCAGCAGCTCGTCGCGCGACACGCCCAGCGTCTCCGCGGCGCTGTACAGGTACAGGCCGTGGCCGGCCTCGTCCTGGATCTTGGCCAGCAGGATAGCTTTGCGCTTCAGCGTTGGCGCGCGCGTCACCCAATTACCCTCCGGCAGCTGGCCGACGATCTCGGAATGCGCATGCTGGGAAATCTGGCGGATCAAGGTCTTGCGGTACGCCTCGGGCATCCAGTCCTTGGCTTCGATCTTCACGCCGGCATCGATGCGCGCCTGGAATGCCTGCTCTTCCTCGCCCATGTCGGCGCGGGTCTGGACCTGTTTCAGGCCGGTGTCCACCATCTGTGCATACATGGCTGGGTCTCCGTTTGTGTTCTGTCTCAAACCATAATACGATACAAGAATAGCGATGTATAGCGAAATTTTGAATCATATTGAGACGCGGTAAAATCGCCCACCATGACCCAGCCCAGCAGCCACAAGTGGATCCACCACTTCCTCGAGACCGACCCGCCGCGCTCCAAATCCCTCGTGATGACGATCTTCGGCGACGCCATCGCGCCGCACGGCGGCCGCCTGTGGCTGGGCAGCCTGATCGAACTTGTGGCGCCGCTGGGCGTCACGGACCGGCTTGTGCGCACGAGCGTGTTCCGCCTCGTGCAGGAAGGCTGGCTGGTGGCGAACCGCGAGGGCCGGCGCAGCAGTTATGCGCTGCAGCCCGACGCCGCGCCCCGCTTCGCGCGCGCCAACCGCCGCATCTACGCGCCGCCCGGCGTCGACTGGGACGGCCGCTGGACCCTGCTGCTGGCCCCCAACGGCAGCATCGACAGTGCGCTGCGCGCGGCCGTGCGCAAGGAACTCGAATGGGAAGGATTCGCCATGCTGGCGCCGGGCCTGCTGGCGCATCCGGCGGCCGACCCCGACGGCGTGGCCGAGGTGCTGCGGCGCGTGGAGGGCGGCGGCAAGATCTTCGTCTGCGCGGCGACGGAACTGCCGGGTGTCGGCGCGCGGCCGCTGGCCGAACTGGTGCGCGAAGGGTGGGATTTGTCCGCCGTCGTGGCCGGCTACCACCGATTCATCGATCAATTCACGCCGCTGCTCGACCTGCTGCGCGGCGAGTCCGAACCGGATCCGCAACAGGCCTTCATCGTGCGCACGCTGCTGATCCATGCCTACCGCCGCGTCCAGCTGCACGATCCGATGCTGCCGCTCGCGCTGCTGCCCCAGCCGTGGCCGGGGTCGGCGGCGTATGCGTTGGCGCAGGCGATCTATCGCCTCGTGTGGGCGCCGGCCGAACGGCATCTGATGGACGTGCTGCGGCGCGAGGATGCGGGGGCGCCGGAAGCGGATGCGGGGCTGGTCGAACGGTTCGGCGGGCTGGGCTGATCAGCAATCCAGCGCAAATTGCGCCGCCGCCATCGGATGGCGGATGCGGTCCAGCGCCAGTTCCAGGTCGAGCCCGGGCCAGTACAAGCATTCCGTGCCCACGGCCTGGATATGGCACAGCTGCGCCACGGTGGCGTGCTCGAACCAGGGGAACAGCGCGAACGGCACATACAGCTCTTCGTCGCGCCAGCGCAGCCAGAAGCCGCGCCGGTCGATGCTCGTGATTTCCGGCCGCGCCACACGAATAGTCATCATGTTCCCTCCCCCTCGATGAGGCCAAGCAGGAACAGTAGCAAACCATTCGGCATCATCTTTTACGCAGTATCATGCTGCCTCACACCCAACAACAGGACGCACCATGTCTATCAAGATCAGCAGCCAGTTCGACGCTGGCGCCATCGACGTCGTGAACGCCACGAGCGCCAACGCCATCGACCTGAACATCCGCAAGGATTCCCACGCCGACATCACCCAGTGGTTCTACTTCCGCCTGCAGGGCGCGCAGGCGCAGCCGTGCACGATCCGCCTGCTCAACGCGGGCAAGTCCGCGTATCCGAAGGGCTGGGAAGACTATCACGCGATGGCCAGCTATGACCGCGTGAACTGGTTCCGCGTGCCGACCGGCTTCGACGGCCAGGTGCTCACCATCGAGCACACGCCCGCGATGGACAGCGTCTACTACGCCTACTTCGAACCGTATTCGTGGGAACGCCACCTGGAGCTGCTCGACCGCGCCCAGTTGTCCGAACACGTGCGCATGCTGGACCTCGGCTCGACCGTCGATGGCCGCGACCTGAACCTGCTCGTCATCGGCGAGGACGCTCCCGGCAAGAAGAAAGTCTGGGTCATCGCGCGCCAGCACCCGGGCGAGACGATGGCCGAGTGGTTCGTCGAAGGCATGCTCGACGCCCTGCTCGACCCCGCCCACCCGTTCGGCCGCCAGCTGCTGAAGGAGACCGTGTTCTACGTCGTGCCGAACATGAACCCGGACGGGTCCGTGCGCGGCAATTTGCGCACGAACGCGGCCGGCGCCAACCTGAACCGCGAGTGGCTGAATCCGTCGCTGGAACGCAGCCCGGAAGTGTTCCTGGTCCGCAAGAAGATGGAAGAGACGGGCGTCGACCTGTTCCTCGACGTGCACGGCGACGAAGGCCTGCCCTACGTCTTCATCGCCGGCAGCGATGCCCTGCCGACCTTCACGGCCGAGCAAGCCGCCGCGCAGAAGGCATTCTCGGACGCCTTCATGATCGCCAGCCCCGACTTCCAGGACGTGCACGGCTACCCGAAGGAGCCGTACACGGACGAGGTGCTGACGATGGGTTCGCCGTACGTGACGCACGCGTTCGGCTGCCTGTCGCTGACGCTGGAACTGCCGTTCAAGGACAATGCCAACGACCCGGACCCGCAGGTCGGCTGGGACGGCGCCCGCAGCGCGCGCCTCGGCGCCGCCGTGCTGCAGCCGGTGCTGCAGGCAGTCCGTCAGTTGGAAAAGTGATGTTTACAGGAAGGTAAACACCTGTTCCTGCGCCAGGCGCGATTTCGGCAGGCTTGCGTTGAAATCGCTGTCGGCATGGTAGCCGAAGCTCAGCAGGACGAGGCTGGACAGGCCCTTCTCGTGCAGGCCCAGCTCCGCATCCAGCGCGGCCGGGTCGAGGCCTTCCATCGGGGTCGTGTCCACGCCCAGCGCGCTGGCTGCCAGCATGGCGTTGCCCAGCGCGATATAGGCCTGTTTCTCGAACCACTGCGGCAGGTCCTTCAGCGTGTAGCGGTGCAGGTTGACGTAGCCCTGGCGGCCTTTGGCCTGGCCCGCCTTCGCCGCATCGTCCTTGAAGCGGCCGTCGCGCTGTTCCTGCTCGAGCAGATGGTCCAGGTGGCCGCCTTCGGCGTCGACGCGCGTGCAGAACAGGATCACGTGCGACGCATTCAGGATCTTCGGCTCGTTGTAGCTGTACGGACCCTGCACGCCCTTGGCCAGGCGCGCCTTGGCTTCCGGCGTGCTGGCGACGATGAAGTGCCAGGGCTGCGAATTCACCGACGACGGGCTGTTGCGCAGCACTTCGTAGATCTGTTGCATCGTCTCTTCGGGGACGCGGCGGGTCGGGTCGTAGGCTTTGGCGGTGTAGCGCTTGCGGGCGGCGGCAAGAATGTCCATGTGGTTCCTTTCAAAAATGCGTATCTGCACATTATTGCAGGAACCTCGAAAACCCGTCAGACGGTCATGATGGGCGTGTCGAACACGAGCCCGCTGCCGATCAGCTGCACGCTCAGGTCCACGTTTTCCTTGCTCTCGCTGATGCCGGCCAGCACCTCCGCATTGGTTGCGGCCTTGCTGTCCAGGACGCCCGTCCAGAAGTCCAGCCCGGCCTGTTCCGGTGCGCGGTGCAGGATGTGCTCGTAATACTTGCTTACCAGGTCGCGGTTGGACAGGCCGGTGCCGTACAGCTGCTGGTACTCGGCCGACTTGATGAACGCGTCGGCAATCGTCGCCAGCTTCGCGCCCCCCGCATCGATCTGGTGCGTCCAGTAATCCAGGCCCGCCTCGTCCGGCTTGCGGTCAAGCGCCGCCTGGTACATGCGGAATACCTGGCCGCCCGTGTCGTCCGGGCTGATGAGCGCCACGTCCTTGTCGGTGAAATACACGCGCTCGACGTTCTTTAGCGTGTCGCTGCCGCCCGTGCCCTTCTGGTCCGCGATCGTCCACCCGTCGCCCGTGCGCTCGATCCGGTAGTTGGCGTAGGCATCTTTGTAGACGACGGTGTCGAAACCGGTGCCGCCGTCGATCACGTCGCTGCCCGCATCGGCGCCGATGCGGTCGTCGCCGGCACCGGCCCGGATGATGTCGCTGCCGGCGAAGCCCTGCAGGATATCCTTGCCGGCGCTGCCGACGATGGTGTCGGATCCGGCCAGCAGGGTGGCGTAGATCTGGGTGTCGGTGGTGGCCTTGACGACCGTTTCCACGAACTTCGTGGCATCGATGGTCAGGTCCGTCGCCTGGAACACCGGGAGGCCGGCATAGCCGATCTGGTACAGGTTCACAGCGGTCGCGGTGCCGCTCACCTCGCCGGCCGGACCGATCGCGAAATTACCCAGGACGGTCAGTTGCTGGAGTCCGTTTTCCAGCGTGACGCTGCCGGACGAGGTCGAGATGAGTTTCCATTGCACGGCCGTGCTGCCGATCAGGTCGAGGTACGGGCCGAAGGTGCTGAATGTCGCCATGGTGTCTTCCCTGAAACCGAAAGTCACCAATGTAACATATAGTTAATTCTATTTTTGCAATGGATTGTCGCGAACTGTCGAGAAATGTGAAATCAATTGCCCGCGACGACCATCTTCTCGATCAGGATCGAGCCCGTCGACTTGTTCCCGCGCGTCAGCACATCGTTGCCGACGCCGACGATAGCCTGGAACATGTCCTTCATATTGCCCGCGATGGTGATCTCCTCGACCGGGTACTGGATGACGCCGTTCTCGACCCAGTAGCCGGACGCGCCGCGCGAATAATCGCCCGTGACGTAGTTCGTGCCCTGCCCCATCAGTTCCGTGACGAGCAAACCGGTGCCCATCTTGCGCAGCATGCCTTCGAAGTCGTCGGCGATCTTCGTTTCTTTCGAGAGGATTTCCAGGTTGTGCGAGCCGCCCGCATTGCCCGTCGTCTGCATGCCCAGCTTGCGGGCCGAGTAAGACGACAGGAAATAGCCCTGCAGCACACCGTCACTGACGACCTTGCGGCGCTGGGTGCGCACGCCCTCTTCGTCGAACGGGGCCGAGCCCACGCCGCCGATCAGGTGCGGGTCTTCGACGATCTGGATGTGGGACGGGAAAATGCTGCTGCCCAGCGAATCGAGCAGGAAGCTCGATTTACGGTACAGGGCGCCGCCCGAGGTTGCCTGGACGAAAGCGCCCAGCAGGCCGGCGGCCAGCGGCGCCTCGAACAGCACGGGGCACGTGCGGGTGTCGAGCTTGCGTGCGTTCAGGCGCGCGAGGGCGCGTTCGGCGGCATAGCGGCCGATCTTTTCCGGATCGCCCAGTTTTTTCGGATCGCGCGCCGACGAATACCAGTCGTCGCGCTGCATGTTGGCGCCCTTGCCGGCGATCGGCGCGACGGACAGCGTGTGGCGCGAGAACGGGTAGCCGGCGCAGAAGCCGAGCGAGTTGGCCGCCACGAAGTGCGACTGCTGCACGTAGACGCTGGCGCCCTCGCTGTTGGTGACGCGCTTGTCGACGGCGAACGCGGCCGCCTCGCAGCGCTGGGCGATGGCCACGGCGTCCTCGGCGCTGATGTCCCATGGGTAGCACAGGCGCAGGTCGCGCGGGTTCGTTTCCAGCAGGTCGGCGTCCGGCAGGCCGGCGGCCGGGTCCTCGGCCGTGAAGCGGGCGATGTTGTACGCCGCCTCGACCGTGGCGCGCAGCGAATCGCGCGAAAAGTCGGACGTATTGGCATGGCCGCGGCGCTTGCCGCTGTAGACGGTCACGCCGATGCCCTTGTCCTTGTTCTGCTCGATGGTCTCGACCTGGCCCTTGCGGACCGTCACCGCCAGCCCGCTACCCTCGCTGATCTCGACCGACGCATCGCTGGCGCCCGTTTCTTTTGCAATGGCCAGCACGTCCTGTGCAAGCTGCTTGAGCTGATCCTGGGTATGGGTGAAGACGGAGTCGGTCATGTGCGTTTTTCGTAGCGAGCCCTAAAACAGTTATCATAGCAGCCGTTTACTGTTTTTACCGGCCGGCCGTGCGCCAGCCGAATCTAGATCATCATGCCAAATGCCAACCGCGGCTCCGTCGGCTTCCGCTCCGACGAGTTCGACCAGGAATACGAGCGTCCGTCCAAGTCCGAACTCAAGCGCCAGAGTAACGAGCTGCAGAAGCTCGGCGAACAGCTCATCGAAGCGCCGCGCGACCGCGTGAAGCGCGTCCCGATGCCGGACGAAGTCCGCGACGCCATCCTCATGTGCCAGACCATCACCAACCACGAAGGCCGGCGCCGCCAGCTGCAATTCGTCGGCAAGCTGATGCGCTCGCTCGACGAGGAAGAGGTCGCCGTCATCCAGCGCACCATCGAAAGCTGGAAAGGCACGTCGAAGGCCGAAGCGGCCGCGCTGCACGCGCTGGAGCGCCGCCGCGACAAGCTGCTGGCCGACGACAAGGCCCTCACCCAACTGCTGGAAGAACACCCGGAGCTGGACGTGCAGCACCTGCGCACGCTGATCCGCAATGCGCGCAAGGAACAGGCGGAGAACAAGCCGCCGAAGGCCTACCGCGAAATCTTCCAGATCCTGAAGGACCTGGCGAAGCAGCCGAAAGCGGCCGCCGCCGAGGAATCCGATGAGGACGGTGACGATGAGCCTGACGAATAAAGTCGAGGAACTGGTCGTCGGCCTGGTGTCGGTCTCGGACCGCGCCAGCGGCGGCGTCTACGAGGACAAGGGTATTCCCGCGCTGCGCGAGTGGCTGGAAGCCGCCCTCGTCACCCCGTTCCGCGTCGAGACGCGCCTAATCCCGGACGACCGCGCCAGCATCGAGCAGACGCTCGTCGAGCTGGTCGACACGGTCCGCTGCCACCTCGTGCTGACGACGGGCGGTACGGGCCCCGCCCGCCGCGACGTCACGCCAGAAGCGACCGTCGCCGTGGGCACGAAGGAGATGCCCGGCTTCGGCGAGCAGATGCGCCAGATCAGCCTGCACTTCGTGCCGACCGCGATCCTGTCGCGCCAGACGGCCGTGATCCGCGAAACGCCGGATCACGCCGCGCTAATCATGAACCTGCCGGGCCAGCCGAAGTCGATCAAGGAAACGCTCGAAGGCCTGAAGGATGCGGACGGCAAGAGCATCGTCGGCGGCATCTTCGCGGCCGTCCCGTACTGCATCGACCTGATCGGCGGTCCGTACGCCGAGACCGACCCGGCCGTCTGCAAGGCCTTCCGGCCGAAGTCGGCGCAACGACACAAGGACACCGCATGAGCGACCTGCTCGAACACATCCAGATCGAGACCAACGACCACCCGGAAATCGCCATCATCTGGATGCACGGCCTGGGCGCGGACGGCAACGACTTCGTGCCGATGGTGCGCGAGCTGGACCTGACCGGCCTGCCCGGCATCCGCTTCATCTTCCCGCATGCGAACACGATGCCGGTGACCATCAACAACGGCTACGTGATGCGTTCCTGGTACGACATCACGGGCCTGGAACTCGGGCGGCGCGAAGACGAGAACGGCCTGCGCGCCTCGCAGAAAGACATCGAGGCCTTCATCGAGCGCGAGAAGGCACGCGGCATTCCCGCCTCGCGCATCATCCTGGCCGGCTTCTCGCAGGGCTGCGCGATGGCCATCCAGACGGGCCTGCGCCATCCGGAACCGCTGGCTGGCCTGCTGTGCCTGTCCGGCTACGTGCCGCTGTCGGCCAACGTGGCGACCGAACGCACCGACGCCGGCAAGTCCACGCCGATCTTCATGGCCCACGGCCGCTACGACAACGTGGTGCCGTTCAACCGCGCGGAAGCGTCGCGCGACCTGCTCGTCTCGCTGGGCTACCAGGTCGAGTGGCACGAATACGCCATGCAGCACACGCTGTGCCTGGAAGAAGTCCAGCACATCTCGGCGTGGCTGAAGAAAGTGCTGGCCTGACCATGGCAAAGAAAGAGCAACTCGACGACGAGACGCTTGCGCTGATCCACTGGTGCATCGAGGTGGAACAGCACCTCGTCGCCGGCGGCGCCACCCAGAAGCAGGCGCAGGATCACATCGAGGAACAGGTCGAGTGGTTTACCGACATGTTCTACGAAGGCCTCACGCCCGAGCAGGCGGCGAAGGAAGCACTGGCCTGAGCTGACCTGAGCCGGCTTATCTTGGCGCGCAGCGCGGAGAATTCGCCGCCGCCCATTCCGCCGCCGTCTTGAGCGACGCATCCGCGGATTCCCCTTTCGGTGCCGGCTGCATGGGCGCGATGCCGCCGCGGAAGACCGGGCCGTCGCCCACTGCATACCGCATTTCCGTCAGCAGCAGCATGGCGCCGTCGGGCAGCCAATACACCCGGTTGGCCGTCGACATCCCATACGACGTCTGCCCGAACGTCCGCACCCGCTCCTCCCCCATCAACGCGACGAGCAGCATTTCGCCCGCACTTGCGGTCTTCGGGCCGACCAGCACGGCCAGCGGTCCCGTGGCGAACGGCGCGAACGGATTGGCGCGGTCACCGGCATCCCGGGCGGCAATCGACGCGAGCGTGGTGCGATCGACGAACGGGATCGCCTTGCCGTCGCGGTCCACCATGCGCGCCTTGTTGGCGTTGCCGAACAGCGGATACATGGCGATGAACGGCGGCCACGCATTGCCCCCGGTCTGTTCGCTCAGGTCGACGACGAGCGCGCAGGCCCGTCCGACGTCGGGCACCGCCGCCGCGTCGTCGTACACGCGCCGCACGTAGGCGGACATGGCGGCGGGCGCCATGTCCGTCGTCGCCGGCGGCACCCAGCGCAGGACCGTGCCGCGGCTCGTCGCGACGTGCTGGAACGGGGCAACACCGGGACCGGCCGGGGGCGGCGGCGCGGACTGCCCCGGCGCCCGGGGCGGAAACACGAACGAATGGCCGCCCGTGTCCAGCGTCTCGAGCACCTTGCGGATGCGCGCATACAGGTCGTTCCGGTCGACGTCCGCCGTCTTGCCGTCGACCGCGGCCAGCAGGTCCTGCTTCGCCTGTGCGTATTCTTCCTGCCGGCGCGGGTACAGGCCCTTGCTTTCGACCAGGTCGATCGTCTGGTCCGTGACGGCGCGGGCCTGGGCCAGCGGCATGGTCTCCGCTGCGCCGGCGGCGGTCGCCGCGGCAAACGACAGGGCGCAAGCGGCCGCCCGCAACAAGTTGCGATTCATGGTGTCTCCTTGTGTGATGCGGCTACATGCCGCGGAACAGGTGCTGGAAACGCTGGCTGACGGGCAGCCGCGCGGGATGTCCGCGCAGGTGCACCCACAGGGCGCCATCCTCGGCGCGCGCGGCGCTGGCGATACGCCGTACGGCGACCATATAGCCGCGGTGGATCTGCCAGAAGGCGGCCGGGTCCAGCGAATCGGCAAGCTCCTTCAGGCTCAGACGGATATGGGCTTCGAGCCCGTCCGTCACGACGCGCGTGTACTTGGCGTCGGCGCAGAAATAGACGACGTCGGCCAGGTCGATGAAATGGATCGTGTTGCCGACCGTGGCCTGCAGCCAGGCCGGCGCCTTCGGTACGGGCCGCAGGCGCGACACCAGGTGCGTGAGGTCCGGCGGCGGCGACGCCAGGCGCGCACGCACGCGCTCGACCGCGCGTGCGAGGCGTTCCAGCGCGATCGGCTTCACGACATAATCCACGGCCCCTTCGTCGAACGCGGCCAGCGCATGTTCGCCATAGGCCGTCACGAACACGACGTGGGTGCGCGCACCGAACACGCGCGCAAGTTCCAGGCCGTCCAGGCCGGGCATGCGGATGTCGAGGAAGGCCACGTCCGGCATCCAGTCCCGGCCCAGGCGCAGCGCCTCGATGCCGTCCTGCGCGGTGGCGATCTGCGCCTCGGGCCACAATCGTTCCAGGGCTTCGACGAGTTCCGCGCGCAGCAGCGGTTCGTCGTCGGCGACGAGAATGCGGGCCGCCGTCATGCCGCCAGCTCCACTGCGTAGGCCGCGGGCAGCGTCAGCACGGCTTCCGTCAGGCCCGCATCGCCGCGGCGCAGGACGAAGCCGGCGCGCGAGCCATACAGCGCTTGCAGGCGCTCGCGCAGGTTGCGCAGGCCGACGCCGCTGCCCAGCGTCGTTTCTCCGATGCCGGCGCCGTCGTCGGCGACGACGATGGTCAACACGCCGTGCTCGCGGCCCGCCGTCACCGCGATGCGCACCGTGCCCGGCTTGGGCTCGACGCCGTGGCGCACGGCGTTTTCCACGAGCGTCATCAGGAGCAGGGGCGGCATCGCCACGGCCGCCAGATCGGATGGGCAGTCGAGCCGGTACTGCAGCCGCTCGCCGAAGCGGATCGCCATCAGCGCCAGGTAGTGGCCGGCCAGCTCGAATTCGCGGCCAAGCGTCGACGTCTCGCTGCGCATGTCCGGCAGCGCGCTGTGCAGATAGGCGATCAGGTGTTCCAGCATCTCGACGGCGCGCTGCGGCTGGTGGCGCGCGAGATATCGCGTGTTGGCGAGCGTGTTGTACAGGAAGTGCGGTTCGACCTGCGCCTGCAGCGCTTTCAGTTCGGCCGCCAGCGCCGCGTTGCGCAGGTCCGCCAGTTGCTGTGCACGGGCGCGGGTACGGGCGAACCACAGCGGCAGTCCGAGCACGGCCACGTTCACGCCGAAGACGCAGGCCAGCAACTGCTGGTCGGGCAGCGCGTGGACATCCCATGCCGCGAGCACGCTTTTATATGCCGGCAGCACGGCCCACGCGCCGATGCCGGTCGCGGCCAGCAGCAGGATCGTGGCCCCGGTCCAGCCGAGCCGGCGCGCCGCCGCCAGCAGCAGCGCGCACGTCACGAAACCCGGCACCACGATCGCGCTGAACAACGCCAGCAAGGCATAACGCCGCAGGACCAGCGCGGCGCCCGCGACGAGCGCCAGGCACAGGAGGCTGAGCAGGCCCTGGCGCCACGTGCAGCCGTACAGGCGGCGGATGGCGTGGGTGCAGTCCATCGACATGCTCACAGATTCGGCGTGGTGGGCAAGGTGGGCTGCGGCGGCATCCGGTCGACGGGCACGTCGCGGCCGACGGTCTCGAACGCCAGCGGTTCCATCCACATCTGCCCGGTGCCCGCGCCGATCGCACCGAACGTAATCACCGCCGCGTCGGCCGGCACGTCCAGCACGATGCTGCGCTCCTGCCAGTTGGTACTGCCCTTGAGCGGGCTGGCCTGGGTGTTGTAGAAGGCGAGTGTCTTGCCGTCCTGATTATTGACCGACATCCACAGTCCTGCCCAGTTGGTCATGTCGCGAGTACGCAGGCGCGCACGGAAACGCACACGCTGGCCGACGTAGCGCTGCGCCTGGATGCCCTGGGTCAGCGATGCCCAGGCCGTGGTATCGCCGCTCGTGTTGCGCAGGAACTTGGCGCCGTGTCCCTCCGCGGATGCATCGACGCCGGCCGTGAATTTATCGGGATTCTGGCCGAGCAGCGACCAGCTCGGCGGCAGCGGCGCGGGCGTCGCGGCAAGCGCGAGGACGGTCGTGGCGGCCGCAGCGGCGGCGAGAATGTAATGCGGCTTCATCGGTGGGTTCTTCACGAGTGGCTGGGAGTCGTCACTATGCCGCCGGCGCGACTGGCGCGCGGGACCATGCGACGGACGGCCGCCGCGCCGCGACGAACGCGGCCCGGCGCCGACGGGCTAGTCGGGCAGCGGCGCCGCACTCGACGCCGGCGCTTCCGTGCGCGCCGTGTTCATCACCATCGCGAGGAACGTGTAGTAGCCGTTCACGCCCATCAGGTCGACGACGCCCTGCTCGCCGAACAGCGCCAGCGCGTCGTCGTAGACGCGGTCCGACACGCGCTTGTGGCGGTGCAGTTCGAGGCAGAAGTCGTACACTACCGCTTCGTCGACGAGCATGGCGGCCGGCCGTTCGCGCCGCGCGATGGCGGCGATGACGTCGGGCGGCACGCCCACCTGCTGCGCGATCGGCGCGTGGATCGCCCACTCGACCTGCTGGTCCCATTCGCGTGCCGTGACGAGGATCGCCAGTTCCGACAGGCGCACGCCGATGGCGCTGCGGTAGCGCAAATATTCGCCCAATCGCTGTGCATACCCCATCAGTTCGGGACTGCGCAGCAGCGGCACGAACGGGCCGTACAGCGCACCGCGCGGCCCATTGATGATCTCCTGGGCCGCGGCGCGCTGGGCGTCGGTCCAGTCTTCCGGCGGAATCGGGCGGAGGCGGTCTGTCATGACGAAAATATTCGCATGCCTTGAGGCAAAAATCAAAAGAATCCCGACAGTTACCGCTTATTGTCAAACGTCAACTTTTACGGGGAGATCGGAATGACTCGCATCCTGCATCGCAGCCTGCGCCAGACGCCGCCCGTCGCGGTCGGCGGCGCGGGGGTCTATCTCTACGACAGCCATGGGCGCAGCTACCTCGACGCCAGCGGCGGCGCGGCCGTGTCGTCGCTCGGGCACGGCCATCCCGACGTGATCGCGGCCATGCACCGCCAGATCGACCAGTGCGCCTATGCCCACACCGCGTTCTTCACGACAGAGGTGGCGGAGCAGCTCGCCGATTGCCTCGTGGCGAACGCGCCGGCCGGCATCGAAGGCGTGTACCTCGTGTCGGGCGGATCGGAAGCGATGGAGACGGCGCTCAAGCTCGCGCGCCAGTACTTCGTCGAGGGCGGAGAAGCGAAGCGCTCGCTGTTCATCGCCCGGCGCCAGAGCTACCACGGGAATACGCTGGGCGCGCTGGCCGTGGGCGGCAACGAATGGCGCCGCCAGCCGTTCGCGCCGCTGCTGATCGACGTCGAGCGGGTGTCGGCCTGCTATGAATACCGCGGCCGGGCCGAGGACCAGACCGTCGACCAGTACACGGCCATGCTGCTGGACGAACTGGAAGCGGCGATCCTGCAGGCCGGCCCGGACCGCGTGATCGCGTTCTGCGCCGAACCCGTCGTGGGCGCGACCGGCGGCGCGATCCCGCCCACGCCCGGCTACTTCCGTGGCGTGCGCGCGCTGTGCGACAAGTACGGCATCCTGTTCATCGCGGACGAAGTGATGTGCGGGATGGGCCGCACCGGCACGATGTACGCGATCGAGCAGGATGGCGTGGCGCCCGACCTGATCGCCGTGGCGAAAGGCCTGGGCGCCGGCTACCAGCCGATCGGCGCGGTGCTCGTGAACGGCGCCATCATCGAACGCCTGCGCGCCGGCAGCGGCGCGTTCCTGCACGGCCACACCTACATCGGGCATCCGGTGGCGGCGGCGGCGGCTCTCGCCGTCCAGCAGGTCATCGAGCGCGACGATCTGCTCACCCAGGTGCGCCTGCGCGGCGCGCAGCTGCGGGCCATGCTGGACGAGGAATTCGAAGACCATCCGCACGTGGGCGACATCCGCGGCCGCGGGCTGTTCCTGGCGCTGGAACTGGTGCGCGAGCGCGAGACGAAGTCGCCTTTCGCGCCGGAGCTGAAGCTGCACGCGGCGATCAAGGCGCGCGCGATGGAGAACGGGTTGCTGGTGTATCCGATGGGCGGCACGATCGATGGCCGCCACGGCGATCATGTGCTGCTGGCGCCGCCGTTCGTCGTCACGCAGGGAGACCTGGGCGAGATCGTGGGGCGGTTGACAGCATCGATCGAAGAAGCGTTGAAGCAGGTGGCGACGTAAGCGCCGCCACCGTGTGCGGATTACGCCTTGGGGTACGCGAGCACTTCCTGCTGCTGCTCGCCCAGCCCCGCGATCCCGAGGCGCAGCTTGTCGCCCTTCTTGAGGAAGCGCTGCGGGCTGCGGCCGAGGCCCACGCCCGGCGGCGTGCCCGTGGTGATGATGTCGCCCGGCTCCAGGGTCATGAAGCGCGACAGGTAGCTCACGATCTGCGCGACAGTGAAAATCATCTTCGACGTGTTCCCGGTCTGCACGCGCTTGCCGTTCAGGTCGAGGTACAGGTCGAGATCCTGCACGTCGAAGATCTCGTCCTTGGTGACGAGGAACGGGCCGACGGGGCCGAAGGTGTCGCAGCCTTTGCCTTTATCCCACTGCGAACCGAGTTCGAACTGGTAGGCGCGTTCCGAGACGTCGTTGACGACGCAATAGCCGGCCACGTATTTCAGCGCATCCTTCTCGTCGACGTATTGCGCGCGGGTGCCGATGACGACGCCCAGCTCGACTTCCCAGTCGGTCTTCTTCGACCCTTTCGGCAGCTGGATGGGATCGTCCGGGCCGTTCAGGCAGGACGTCGCCTTCATGAACATGATCGGTTCCTTCGGGATCGGCGCCCCGACTTCGGCCGCGTGGTCGGAGTAATTCATGCCGATGCCGATGAACTTGCCGACGCCCTTGACCGGCACGCCGAAGCGGGGATTGCCGCGGACGACCGGCAGCGTTTTCCAGTCGACCTTGGCGAGCTTGCGCAACGCCTTTTCCGACAGCACCGACGCGTCGATGTCCTCGATGACGCCGGACAGGTCGCGCAGGCGGCCTTCCTCGTCGAACAGGCCCGGTTTTTCCTTACCGGGGCGTCCGTAACGAACCAATCTCATATTCTTCCTTCTGGGTGAGCAAAGCGATGCCGCATTTTACTTGACGGCGCCGAAGAAAGTCGTGGAAGTACCCGAGCAGGCCAGGCATCTGCAGCGCCACCAGCACGCCGAACGCGACGCGGTAGGCGAGCGCCGGAAAGTGGCCGGCGGCGTCGGGGCGCCACAGGCCGACGATCAGCCCGAACCCCGCCTGCACGAGGAACGCGCCGATGAAGATCAGCAGATTGAGGCACGTGGCGGCGCGTCCCGTCAGCGTGCGCGGCAGGCTCTGGGCCACGATCGCGTACTCGATGCCGGTGATCGTCCCCACGAGCGTAAACAGCACCGACAGCAGCTGCAGGCTGGGACGCCAGTTGAATACGATCACGACCTGCACGAGGATGAACAAAGCGACGCCGACGGCGGCCACGTCCAGCGCCTCGATGCCGCGCCGGCCCGCCCACTCCGTGATCATGCCGACGGCGATGGCGCCGAAGATCACCGACGCCATGCCCATGTACAGCAGGTAGGCGACGGCGCCATCGGGGAAACGGGCCACGTCGGACAGCCAGCGCCCGATCCACAGGCCCTGGATGCCGAAGAAGATCGCATGCGGTACGAGCACCAGCGAGATCGTCGCGCGGAACGCGGGCGCTCGGTACACGTCCAGCACCGAGCGCACGGTCGGCAACGCGCCGCCGGGGGCCTTCGACCTGGGCGTGATGAGCCAGATCAGCAGGCCGCTGCAGGCCGTGAGCGCCGCGAGCAGCATGAACAGGCCGCGCCAGTCCGTGTGCTGCAGCAGCATCCGTACCGGCATGGTGCTTGACGCCGCACCGAGTCCGCCCACGGCGATCAGGTAGCCCTGCACGGACGGCAGGCGCTTGGGCGAGATCCACGTGGAGATCGCCTTCACGGCGGACATGAAACACCCGCCCAGGCCGCAGCCGATGACGGCGCGCGCCAGCACCAGCTGGCCGAACGAGCGGCCGGTGGCGAACAGCAGCGCGCCCGTCGCCGCCAGCATCAACAGCACCACCTGTACCTTGCGCGGGCCGTAGCGGTCGAGCGCGATCCCGACCGGCAGCTGGACGAGGGCGAACGCGAAAAAGAACGCGCTCGTGAGGAGGCCGAGCTGGCCCGGCGTCAGCGCGAGCGCGCCGACCAGATGCGGTGCCAGCACGGCGTTCACGTTGCGCAGCAGCGAGGACAGGTAATGCCCCAGCGCGAACGGCAGGAACACGTAGAAAAACACTGCCACCCCGTTGAGGCGCGACTGGCTCTGGTCGGTTTCCATGGACATCTCCTGCGGGTCAGGCCGCGTCGGGTTGACTGTCGCTGGCACGCCGGTCCTGCGCGTGGACAGCCTGGATCGGGATCACGCGTCCCGCCGCGCCAAACGTGTCGTGGTCGTCCTCGCCGCCTTCGAAGAAGAACTTCTTGCGGCCGAACGCGGGCTTCAGGTGATCGAGCCAGGTGGCGTCGGGATCGTATTTCGCGAAGAACGGCCGCCGCACCCAGTCCGGATTGCGCGCCTGCAGGAACTGCAGCGCGAACAGCTTTTCGCCGTTGATGGTGACGACGCCGTCGATCACGACCTTGCCCGGGAACGCGCTCATCGACGGCCCGCGCACGGTGCGCGACAGGCCCGACACCATGCTGTACGCGGCCTGGAAGATCTCGTGCGCACGCGCCAGCGGCAACGAGAAGTACTCGCGCGGCCCCGTGTCCCGCTCGACGAACATGTAATAAGGGATCGCGCCCAGGCGCACGCCCGTCGTCCACAGTTCGGCCCAGCTGTTCGGGTCTTCGTTGATGTGGCGGATCAGCGGGCCCTGCATGCGCAAGGTGGCGCCGGTGCCGACGATGCGCTTGACGGCCTGCTGGGCCACCGGCTGGCGCAGCTCGACGGCGTGGTTGTAATGCCCCATCAGCGCGAGATTCTTGCCGGCCTTGACGACTTTCTCGAACAGGCGCATCAGGTCGTCGCTGTCCTTGTCCGACACGTAGCGCTGCGGCCAGTACGCGACCGACTTGGTGCCGATGCGGATGTTCTGGATATGCGCCAACTCGGGCGCCAGCAGCGGTTCGATGAACTCGGCCAGCGAGCGCGTATTCATGATCATCGGATCGCCGCCCGTGATCAGGACATCCGTCACGTCCGGATGCGTGCTGAGGTAGGACACCAGTTCCGTGCACTCGCGCGCATCGAACTTCATCTCTTCCATGCCCACGAACTGCGGCCAGCGGAAGCAGAAGGTGCAATAGGCGTGGCACGTCTGGCCCGCGCTGGGGAAGAACAGCACGGTCTCCTTGTATTTGTGCTGCAGGCCCTTGAGCGGCGCGTCGTTCACGCGCGGCACGTTGTGCGTCATCTGCCCGGCCGGGTGCGGGTTCATGCGCATGCGGATCTGGTGCACGAGCTGCGCGATCGCGGCGTCGTCCTTTTTAACCAGCACGAGGTCGCGCAGCTGCTCGTATTCGCGTGCGGGCAGCATGTCGCGGTGGGGAAACGTCAGGCGGTAGATCGGATCGTCCGGGACGTTGCTCCAGTCGATCAGCTGCTCCATCACGTATTCGTTCGTGCGGAAGGGCAGCACGTGGGAGACCACCTGCACCGCTTCCTGCAGATCAGGGCTCAGCCATTGCCATTGGCGGGCGTTCTGGATCGACTGGCGGGTATAGGGCTTGAACTTGGCGGGGGTTGCGTCGAGGGTCACGGGATTTCTCCTGAGGGAAGTGGTTGGTGGCAGCAAAAGGTGACGCACGGAAATAATTGCCGACAGGAACCGATAGTAGGGAGACGGCCGTTCTTTCGAGTTGCCCAGAGTCAAGTTCTAATTCCGTTTCTCACTGAATTCCACATGCACTGCGAAAGATCAGCGTTGCCGTTGCGGCCGCACATCGGGCGCTACTTGCGTTAGCACAACAGCCCGGCTGGGGCTGCGGCGTAGAGTACGAAATGCAAATAGGCAACATTCAGACCTATCCCTCGTTTCCCCGAAAGGACATCCTATGAAGCTGACCGCAACCGTAGTCGCTACCGCCCTGACCCTGTCCTGCGCCGGTGCGCTGGCGGCCGAACCGACCGAGAAAGATGCGATCGCCATGGCCGAGCGCGGCGCCGCGATGGTCAAGGCCAAGGGCAAGGAAGAAGTCATGAAACGCATCACGGCCAAGGATCCGGACTTCGTCCAGGGCTCGCTGTATATCGACATGCGCGACGTCAAGACCGGCATCGTGCTGGCCCATCCGTACAACCCGTCGATCGTCGGCAAGGACTTGACGGACGTGCCCGATGCGAACGGCAAGAAATACCGCCGCGAGATCATCGAACTGGCCGCCGCCAAGGGCAAGGGCTGGGTCGACTATCAGTACAAGAATCCGACCACGGGCAAGATCGAGCCGAAGACGACCTACATCCTGCTCGTCGACGGCGTCGTGCTCGAGGCCGGGCTATACAAGAAACAATAGGTCGTGCGCGCGGGCGGCATGCCCGCGTTCGGTGTTCGAGCGGGCGGCATGCCCGCGTTCTTATTTAAGCGGGAGCGCAACATGCTGAAAAAACTAAGGATCGGTCCCAAGCTGCTGCTGGCGCCCGGCATGGTGCTGGTGCTGCTCTTGATGCTGTCCGGTGCCGCCTGGTACGGGATGGTGCGCCAGAACGCGTCGCTGGAACACATGGTGCAGGTCCGTGCGGCGCGCCTGAAAAACGTGGCCGACGTGGCCGGCGACGCCAAGTACGTCCACGCCAACGCCTATCAGCTGCTGGCCTGGATCAACGGCAGCTTCGCCAAGAACCGCCTCGACGCCCTGATCGCCGACATCGGCAAGCGCCACGCCGCCGTGCAGGCGCAGTTGCAGGAACTCGCGCGCACGACCGAAGGCGCGGAGCGCAAGCCGGTCGACGCGTCGCTGGCCGCGCTGGCGGCCTACCGCAAGGCCGTGCAGGAAACCATCGAGATGGCGCAGGTCGACCAGTCGATCGCCACCAATTCGATGCAGAAGGCGGAAAAGGAATTCATGGTGCTGAACCAGCAGCTGGCCCAACTGGCCGCGCTGGAAAAGACCCTCAGCGAACAGGCCTATGCCGCCGCGCGCACGGAGTTCCACAACCTGGGCACGTGGATGGCCGTGCTGGTGCTGCTGTCGATCGCCGCGTCGCTGGCCGTCACGATGTTGGTCCGCCGCGCCATGCTGCGCGACATCGGGAGCATCTCGGCCGTCGTGGGCGAGCTGGCCGAAGGCCGCCTGTGCGCGAGCGCCCACAACGACGGCCGCGACGAAATCGCCGACACGGCGCGCGCGCTCGACCAGACCATCGCCAACCTGAACGCGACCCTGCGCAGCGTGCTCGATTCCGTGCGCTCGATCGACACGGCATCGAAGGAGATCGCCAGCGGCAACCTCGACCTGTCGACCCGCACCGAGCTGCAGGCCGGTTCCCTGCAGCAGACCGCGAGCGCGATGGAGACGCTGACCCAGGCCGTGAAAGGCAATGCCGACAACGCCCGCCTGGCGACGGAACTCGCGGCCGAGGCGGCACGGCTGGCGGCCGGCGGCGGCCAGGCCGTCGACCGCGCCGTCGCCACGATGGAATCGATCCGCGCCAGCTCGCGCAAGATCGTCGAGATCACCGGCGTCATCGACGGCATCTCGTTCCAGACCAACCTCCTCGCGCTGAACGCGGCCGTCGAGGCGGCGCGCGCCGGCGAACAGGGGCGCGGCTTCGCCGTCGTGGCCAGCGAAGTGCGCACGCTGGCCCAGCGCTCCGCGTCCGCCGCCAAGGAGATCAAGGCGCTGATCGCCGATTCGGTGGCGATCATCGACAACGGCAGCGCGTCCGTCAACGAGGCCGGCTCCAGCATGGGCAGCGTGGTCGCGTCGGTGCAGCAGGTGAACGACATCATCAACCGCATCAGCGCCGCCAGCAGCGAACAGGCCGACGGCATCGCCGAAGTGAATCGCGCCGTCGGCCAGATGGACGACATGACGCAGCAGAACGCCGCGCTCGTCGAACAGGCCGCGGCGGCGGCGGCCAGCCTGCACGAGCAGACCGTCAATCTCGCGCGCGCGGTGTCGATTTTCCGCATCGAGGATGGGCAGGACGAAACGGCACCGGCCCCCATCGAACGGCGTGCCCCGGACAGCCCGATGCGCGGGCGTCCCGCGCTCGCGCATTACGCGACGGAGGACGAGAAAGAAGCGCCCCGGCCCCGGCGTGCCGCCAACGGCCGCTGAGCGTTCAGCGGAACGGCTTGCTGACCCAGCGCGACCCGGCCAGGCCGAACCGCCAGGGCACGTCGACGGCTTTCGAAATCCCGATGCGCGGCCCGCTGACCACCTCGATGCCTTTGGGTGCCGGCGCCAGCTCAAACGGCGCCGCGGCCAGCGAGTGGCCGTTCAGGGCGCGCGTCACGCCCAACGCCTGGCACAGCTTGCCGGGTCCGGAACACAGCAGCCAGTGGTCGCGCGTGCCGCGCCGCTCGACCATCGTGTCGATGCCCGTCACGGGTTCGAGCGCGCGGATCAGCACCCCGGCGCCATGCCCCTCTTCCCGGCAGACGAAATTCAGGCACCAGTGGATGCCGTAGGAGCGGTAGACGTAGGCGTGCGCGGGCGGCCCGAACATCGCGAAATTGCGGTCGGTGGGGCCGGAGTAGCTGTGCGAGGCGGGATCTTCGCCGTCATAGGCTTCCGTCTCGACGATGCGGCCGCCGACGCCGTCGACAAGCACCGTGACGCCGATCAGCTGGCGCGCGACCAGGTGCGAAGGTGCTAGAAAATCAATGTCGGCGAGGATGGTTGAGGACATGGGGCAATTCTATATTGTTAAGATTTGACAGGTCGCACTGTCGATTTTGCTACACAAAAGCAATACTTTGCTGCAACTTCAACGGCACTGGTTTATAGTGACTAACTTCGCATGGTTTTCCGTGCAGCATCACCTGTTTCCCGTCCAGTCATGAGTACAGCAGCCGCCCTGGCGCGCCCGAGCGCCGTCGCCGAGGATCCCGTCGACGCCCTGATCAAGTCGATCCGGATCCCGCCTCGCCCGAGCCTGCTCGCCGACCTGCAACGGGAACTCGCCTCGGAAGACCCGAGCCCGGCCGCCATCGGCCGCATCGTCGCCAGCGACGTCGGCATGTCGGGCGCACTGCTGAAACTTGCCAATTCATCCATCTTCGGGGGCCGGCGCAAGGCCAAGTCGATCGAGCAGGCGATCCTGTTCCTCGGCATTAACCAGGTCGCATCCCTGATGACCGGGCTGCTCGCACGCCAATCGATCCCGGCCAACGGCGCCGCGCTGGCCAGCTTCTGGGAAGTGTCGAGCCGCCGCGCCGAGGCGATGGTGTTCCTGTCGCGCCGCCTGCGCATCGGCGAGGCCGACGTGGCGCACACCTTCGGGCTGTTCTGCGACACCGGCGTGCCGCTGCTGATGGACCGCTTCCCCGACTACGCCGCCACCTATGCCGCGGCGTCGCTGGAGGCGGAGCGTCCGTTCACGACGCTGGAAGAAGAGCGCCACAACACGAGCCACACGGCCATCGGCACCCTGCTGGCGCGCAACTGGGGCCTGTCGGAGGATGTCGCCTGGTCCATCCTGCACCACCATGATTACGCGGTCCTGGACGACACCGACACGACGTCGACGGTGCGCTCGCTCGTGGCGCTGTCGCTGCTGGCGGAAAGCGCGATCCGCAAATACCAGGGCGATGCTGAATCGCTCGAATGGAACAAGGGCGGCGCGCGGGCGGTCGCCTACCTGGGCCTCTCCGACGAGGAAACGGCCGAGCTGCTCGACGAGCTGCACGAAGCCTTCCACGACGACCAGTAACGCGTCTTTACTTCCGCCCCGGACCGGCAGATACTTCGAGTCATAAGACCGAAAATCGACGAATCGCCGGCCGAGGAGGAGACATGAAACGCCTGGCGTCCCTGCTGCTCGTATTACCCCTGCTGCTGGCCGGCTGCGCCAGCACACCGCAATTGAACGCCCCGCCGCCGCTGTTCGCCGACGCGTCGTTCAAGCCGCCGTCGGAGCCGGTCGGCGCACAGAACCTGTTCACGCTGAGCCCCGCCATGGAGGCCTACCTGCACAGTCCCGGCTTCGAGGCGCACTTGCGCAGCAAGGGCCTGGAACGGGGCCTGATCGACGCGCTGTACAGCAAGACCGACCTGAAACTCGAATACGACGCCAGCCGCACGCGCACGGCCGCCGAAACGTACGAGGCGCGCGCCGGCAACTGCCTGTCGCTCGTCGTCATGACGGCCGCCTTCGCGCGCGAGCTCGGCATGACGGTGCGCTTCCGCAGCGTGCTCGCGGACGAGACGTGGAGCCGCGACGGCGGCATCTACCTCGTGGCCTCGCACGTCAACATCGCGCTCGGCCACCGCAAGCGCAGCGGCCTGCTGTACGACGAAACGTCCGAGCGCGAGCTGGTCGTCGACTTCCTGCCGCCGCCGGAAGCGAGCCGCTTCCACACGCGCCAGCTGGAAGAAGAAGACATCGTCGCGCTGTACCTCAACAACCGCGCCGCCGAATCCCTCGTGCAGGGCAAGGTCGACGACGCCTACTGGTGGGCGCGCGCCGCGGTGGCGACCAATCCGCCGAACGCGATTGCCTACAACACGCTGGGCGTCATCTACCAGCGCCACGGTGATCTCGTCATGGCCGAACGGGCCTTGCGCACGGCCCTCGACCGCGAACCGGAAAGCATCGTCGTGATGCAGAACCTCGGCCCCCTGCTGGCGGCGACCGGCCGCCCGGCCGAAGCGGCCGAGATGGCGCGGCGCGTGGCCAGGATCGAACCGGTCCCGCCGTTCCAGTACTTCGACAAGGGCATGGTGGCGTTGAAGGCGGGCGACTACGACGCCGCGCGCAAGCTGTTCGAACGCGAAGTCAAACGCGCGCCCTACTACGACGAATTCCACTTCTGGCTGGCGGTGACGCTGCTGCAGCTGGGCGAGGCAAAAGAAGCGCGCGAACAGCTCGCGCTGGCGATCGACACGAGCACGAAGTCGGACAATCGCCAGCTGTACTCGGCCAAGCTGGCGCACCTGAAGCGGCAGAGCGCGAACAGCGTCCGCATTTATTAGAAAGTAAAACGGCCGCGTCGGCGGCCGTTGTGTTGCTGGCGCCCGCCGATCAGCGGCGGCGCTGGCGCGCGGCCGACGGTCCGGGGGTACCGCGGGTTTCGAGATGGCGGAACACGATGCGGCCCTTGTTCAGGTCATACGGCGACATCTCCAGCGTGACGCGGTCGCCGGCGATGATGCGGATGTGGTTCTTCTTCATCCGGCCGGACGTGTACGCGACCAGCTGGTGACCGTTCTCGAGGTCCACACGGAAACGCATCTCCGGCAGCACTTCGGTGACCTTGCCATTCATTTCGATCAGCTCTTCTTTCATGGTTTTCCTTTCGATGTGGTCCCGGCCCCTCCGTATGGCATGCGCCCGGGATAGCGAAATAGCTATCGCAGCGTCATCCTCGGGACGCTGGTCACGCATTGCCTGCTGGGGTCGGGAAAAAGCGGCGCCGGCTTGGTTTGTGGCGCCGTGAATGGGGATGGGACCGATATGGGGACGTTGCTGCGAAAAAAAAGGGGGTTTAATCAGTTCGTCGGGAACTTAGTCAAATCTGCGCAGTCTTATGCAGTATGAGCAAGCTTCTTTCCATTGGCGCCGCCGCCAAGACACTTGGGGTCTCAACAAGCACATTGCGCCGCTGGGAGGCCGCCGGTCGGCTCGTCCCGATCCGGACCGAAGGCGGGCAGCGGCGCTACGATCTCGCAGCACTGCGTCCTGGGCATATCCATGGCGCCGTCATACCGCTACGGACGGTGGCCTACGCGCGAGTGTCGAGCCACGACCAGCGCGCGGACCTCGAGCGCCAGAAGCAGGTGCTCGAATTGTACTGCGCTGCCCAGGGCTGGCCCTTCGACATCATTGCCGACCTGGGCTCCGGTATGAACTACCACAAGAAGGGCTTGCGA
>NZ_JANUGY010000010.1 GCF_024756235.1 Massilia kyonggiensis
TGGTGTTCGGTACTGCCTTGCTGCGTTCTGCGAATCGTTTTGTTCGTCAGCAGCAGAGAAGTGAGATTATGCAGTGTTTCGCTTAACTCGTCAACTCCTTCGTTTTCTACAGTGCGCTGAATCGTTTCGGATTCGTGCGCTGCAGAAGCAGGACGCGAACTATAGCAAACCCGCCCGCGCCCGTGCAAGGGCTGTGGAAAAATTACATCCCTTCGAAGTTCGGCTTGCGCTTCTCCAGGAACGCGGCCATCCCCTCCTTCTGCGCCGGCGTACCGAAGCCCGCATGGAAGAAGCGGCGCTCGTAGCGCACGCCTTCGGTCAGCGTCGTCTCGAACGCGCGGTTGACCGCATCCTTGATCTGCATGGCCACCGACACCGGCATCGCCGCGATCGTCTCCGCCACTTCCAGCGCCACCGTCATCACGAGGTCGGCCGGCACGACGCGCGAGACCAGACCCGTGCGCTCCGCTTCCGCCGCGTCGATCATGCGCGCCGTCAGCAGCATGTCCATCGCCTTCGACTTGCCGATCGCGCGCGGCAGGCGCTGCGTGCCGCCTGCGCCCGGCGTCACGCCGACCTTGATTTCCGGCTGGCCGAACTTGGCCGTGTCCGACGCGATCAGGAAGTCGCACATCATCGCGAGCTCGCAGCCGCCGCCCAGCGCATAGCCCGACACGACACCGATCACTGGCTTGCGCACGTTCAGGATGTGCTCCCAGTTGCGGCCGATGTAATTACCCGGATACGTGTCGGCATACGTGTAATTGGCCATCGCGGCGATATCGGCACCCGCGGCGAACACCTTGTCGCTGCCGGTCAGGATGATGACGTTGACGGCCGGGTCGGCGTCGAATTGATAGAGCGCGTCGCCCAGCTCGTTCATCATGTTGTCGTTGAGGGCGTTCATCGCCTTCGGACGGTTCAGGCGGATCACGACCACCTTGTCGTGGCGTTCGATCAGCAGGTCAGAATATTCCATGGGACACCCCTTAATAAGATGAGCCCAGATTGTAGCGCCTGAACGACGAAAGTGACGTATACGGCAATCATGTCTTTGTTATCATCGATGCGTGCCCCTCCTCCGCAACCTCGCCACCGACCGCCAGCTCCGCAACGCCGACTTTCGCCGTTTCTGGTTCAGCAGCACGCTGACGAACTTCGGCGCCCAGATCACGCTGCTGGCCCTTCCGATCTGCGCGGCCCTGCTGCTGCACGCGACGCCCGCCCAGATGGGCACCCTGGCCGCCGTCGGCTCCCTGCCGTTCCTGCTGTTCTCGCTGCCGACGGGCGTCCTGCTCGACCGCAGCCGGCGCCTGCCCGTCATGCTGGCCAGCGATGCGATGGTCGCGCTGAGCCTCGCCAGCGTGCCGTTCGCCTGGTGGCAGGGGTGGCTCAGCGTGCACTGGCTGTATGCGGTGCAGTTCATGCTGGGGACGGGCTTCGTCGTGGGCGGCAGCGCGGAGCAGATCTTCCTGACATTCCTCGTGGGCCGCGATGGCCTGATCGATGCGCAGTCGAAGCTGGGCGCGACGGAATCCGCGTCGCGCCTGCTCGGTCCCGGCATCGCGGGCCTGCTCGTGCAGGCGCTCGGGGCGCCCGTCGCGATCCTGTGCAACGTGGCCGGCTTTACGGTCTCGTTGTGGAATCTGCGCCGCATCCGCACACGCGAGCCGCAACCGCAGCCGCCGCAGTCGCACGTGCTGCGCGACGTGGCAGAGGGATTGAAATTCGTGTGGAGCCAGCCGGTGCTGCGATTATTGGCGTGGACGTCCGCCTGCTGGCACCTGCTGTTCTATGGCTACACGGCGCTGTACGTGCTGTTCGCCACGCGCGTGCTGGGGATGTCGCCGGGCCTGATGGGCACCTCGCAGATGCTGGGCGGCGCCGGGGTGCTGCTCAGTTCCCTGATGCTGAAACCGCTGACGCGCCGCTTCGGCTCCGGCGGCGCCATCGCCACGGGCCTGTGCATCTCGTGCCTCGGCTTCATGCTGATGCCGACGATTCCGCGCGACCTAATGGGCAGCCGCGCGGCCACCGCGGCCGCCTATGCCGCCGTCGTGTTCTGCCTCGATTGCGGCGGCACCCTGTTCTTCCTGCCCTATCTCGCGCTGCGCCAGCGCGTCACGCCCGATGCGCTGCTGGGCCGGATGACGTCGACGATGCGCTTCATGACGGTGGCCGTGGCCCCGATCGGCGCGGCCGGCGCCGGTGCGCTGGCCGAGCGGCTCGGCGTGCGCGGCGGCTTGACGGTCGTCGCGGCGGGTGCCCTGCTGCTGACGCTCACCACGCTGTTCGGCACACGCCTCCACCAGATACGTCACTGAGTCGATCGTGGCAACAGCGCCCAGATCTGCCCGCGCTGCTTCATGCGGCCCGCGTTGTCGGCCGCCTGGCCGCCGAAGCCGAAGAAGAAGTCCGCGCGCACGGCACCCTTGATGGCGCCGCCCGTGTCCTGCGCCATCACGAGACGCTGCAGCGGCACGTCGCCGGCCGGCTCCGTCGTCGACAGGAACAGCGGCGCGCCGAGCGGGATGAAGGCCGGGTCGATGGCGACGGAGCGCGTGGGCGTCAGCGGCACGCCCAGGGCGCCCTTCGGACCCACGTTCGGATCGGGCAGGCGCTCCTCGCGGAAGAACACGTAGCTCGGGTTGACGTTGAGGAGCTCCTGGCGACGCTCCGGATGCGCGGCGATCCACGCCTTGATGCCCTGCGCCGTCGCCTCGGCCGGTTTCAGTTCGCCCTGGTCGATCAGCCAGCGGCCGATCGCCTTGTACGGATGGCCGTTCTGGTCGGCGTAGGCGATGCGCACCGTGTCGCCGTCGTCCAGCTGCACGCGGCCGGAGCCCTGCACCTCGAGGAAGAACGCCTCCACGGGGTCGTCGACCCACACCAGTTCCTTGCCGGGGATGCGCGCGCGCTCGATGTCGGCGCGTGTGGCGTACGGGACGACGGTCTTGCCGACGAGACGCCCGCGCAGCCGCATGCCCTTCAGGCTCGGGTAGACGCTGGCCAGGTCCACCGTGATCAGGTCATCCGGTACTTTATAGAGAGGCGTCTGGTACG
Organism: Massilia kyonggiensis; assembly: GCF_024756235.1. Lineage (GTDB taxonomy): Bacteria > Pseudomonadota > Gammaproteobacteria > Burkholderiales > Burkholderiaceae_D > Telluria > Telluria kyonggiensis. Next base: position 3,064 of record NZ_JANUGY010000010.1, read on the forward strand.
CGCCGCCGCGCTTGCGGGCGCCGCGCAGCATCGGTTCGTAGTAACCCGTGATCAGGCCCGCGTCGGCGCCGTCGGGCGCGCGCACGAGGTTCGGCACGAAATACGTCTCGAAGAACTGGCGGATGGCCGTGCCGTCGTCCGGGTCGACCGATTTGCCGGCGGCGCACGGCGCCTTCCAGTCCGGCTTCGCGGCCAGCGCGCGGCATGAGGCCTGGAACGCGGGCCAGGCTTGGCGCAGGTCGTCCTGTTGCCAGCCCGGCAAGGCGTCGAACGTCACGGGCGTGAACAGGGGCGCGGGCGGCGGCGGTTGTTGCGGCTGCGCCGGTGGTTGCGCGGGCGGCACGGGCACGGGACCGACGGGCGGCGGCAGCTTGATGGGCGGCTGCGGCTGCGGCGGCGGTGTCGTCGTACAGGCCGCCAGCAAGGCGACGAGGGTCAATAAAGCGGGTACACTGCGGCGTGTCGAAAACATAGGGGTGCGCGATGTGGATACTGATGTTGGAGGCCGGCGTGGCCTTGTTCCTGCTGGTGTTCATCGTCTGGTGGACGATGTTCTCGGGCCGTAAGCCCGAGCAGAGGAACAACGACAACAACGATTAATGCAATGCGTGCGGCAGCGACAGCACGAATTCAGGGATCTTGACCTCGAAGCGGTGCCCGTCCTCCGCGACGAAGAAATACTCGCCGACCATCGAGCCCTGCGGCGTTTCCATCTGGGTGCCGCTCGTGTATTCGAACTGCTCGCCCGGCTGCAGCAGCGGCTGGTGGCCGACGACGCCCAGGCCCCGCACTTCCTGCACCTTGTTGTTGGCATCCGTGATCACCCAATGGCGCGAGATCAGCTGGGCCGCGACGGTGCCCGTATTCTTGATCGTGATCGTGTAGGTGAACACGTGTTGCGTCCGCTCCGGGTGGGATTGCTCCGGCAGGTATTGGGTCCTGACGGTGATCTCGAAATCGTAGGCGAGCATCGGTATTCCTTGTTGAAATGGCAAAAGAGCGCGTGGCCGACATGATACATCGTCGGCCGAAACTACGGCGTCGGCGTACAATGCTGGCTTTGTCCAAAGCTACCCCGGCCACACAATGACCACCTACCGCATCGCTCCCAGCATCCTGTCCGCCGACTTCGCCCGACTGGGCGAGGAAGTGCGCAACGTCGTCGCCGCCGGCGCCGACATCATTCACTTCGACGTGATGGACAACCATTATGTCCCGAACCTGACCATCGGCCCGCTGGTGTGCCAGGCCATCCGTCCGCACGTGCAGGTGCCGATCGACGTCCACCTGATGGTCAAGCCGGTCGACCGCATCATCCCCGATTTCGCCAAGGCCGGTGCCGACATCATCACCTTCCACCCGGAAGCGTCGGAACACATCGACCGCACCCTGCAGCTCATCCGCGACAACGGCTGCAAGGCCGGCCTCGTGTTCAACCCTGGCACGCCGCTGCACCACCTGGAACACGTGATGGACAAGATCGACATGATCCTGATCATGTCCGTCAACCCGGGCTTCGGCGGCCAGTCGTTCATCCCGGAAGCGCTGAAGAAGATCGCGCTCGCGCGCCGCATGATCGACGAGTCGGGCCGCGACATCCTGCTGGAAGTCGACGGCGGCATCAAGGCCGACAACATCGCCGCCGCGGCCGCAGCCGGCGCCGATACGTTCGTGGCCGGTTCCGCCATCTTCGGCAAGCCGGACTACAAGGCCGTCATCGACGCGATGCGCGCCGAGCTGGCCACCGTCGCGAAAAAGGCGGCGTAATGAAAAGCGGCGCTGCGGCGATCCGGGCCGCCATCATCGACCTGGACGGCACGATGCTGCACACCGTGCCGGATTTCGAGCTCGCGCTGAACGGCATGCGCGCGGAATTCGGCCTGGCGCCGATCACCCAGCAGATCATCGAACCGATGGTCGGCAAGGGATCGGAAAAGCTGATCCGCGACGTGCTGGGCCTCGACTTCGACACGGACCGCATCGACGCCGTGTTCGACGACGCGATGGCCGCCTACCAGCGCCACTACCTCGCCATCAACGGCGAACGCGCGACCTTGTATCCGCACGTGATCGAAGGCTTGCAGGCCCTGAAGGCCCTGGGCTTGCGCCTCGCGTGCGTGACCAATAAACCCGTCGCGTTCACCCAGCCGCTGTTGGCGAAGAAGGGCCTCACGCCCTGGTTCGAGCTGGTCTACGGCGGCGACTCGTTCCCGCGCAAGAAGCCCGATCCGATGCCGCTGCTGCAGGTCTGCCGCGACTTCGACGTGGAGCCGGCGCGCGTGGTCGCGATCGGCGATTCCAGCAACGACGCCGAAGCCGCACGCGCGGCCGGTTGTTTCGTGCTGTCGGTCCCATATGGCTACAACCACGGAAAACCTGTGCAAAGTATTAATTCCGATGGTATAGTTGATTCGCTACTTGCAGCGGCTGAACTGATCAGCGCTCATAACAAAGCCAACTCCTAAACCACCTACTCCATGTTTTTCGCCAAAAAACACATCGTCAACCCAACCGGTGCCCATGAGGCCTGGCTGTGGCGACGCTGGCAATCCTGGTCCATCTGACCCAAGCTGATTGCTGCCGGTGCACGCCTCGTGCGCACTCATACCGGCAGGTTTTTTGAAGAAATCGCCGCCCGTTCCCCTTCCTGCGGGCGGCCCGGAGAAAAGCATGACCGAACTCGAATTCAAATCGCTCGCCACGCAAGGCTATAACCGTATCCCCCTGATCGCGGAAGCATTTGCCGATCTCGAAACCCCGCTCACGCTGTACCTGAAGCTGGCCCAGAGCCAGGACGCCGGCAAGAACACGTTCCTGCTCGAGTCCGTGGTCGGCGGCGAGCGCTTCGGCCGCTACTCCTTCATCGGCCTGCCGGCGAAGACGCTGCTGCGCACGCGCGGCAACGTCACGACGGTCGAGAAGAACGGGGACGTCATCGAGACGCACGAAGGCAATCCGCTCGACTTCATCGAGGCCTATCAATCGCGCTTCAAGGTCGCGCTGCGCCCGGGCCTGCCCCGCTTCTGCGGCGGCCTGGCCGGCTACTTCGGCTACGACACCGTGCGCCACATCGAGAAGAAGCTGGCGCACACGGCGCCGCGCGACGAACTGGACCTGCCGGAAATCCAGCTGATGGTGACGGAAGAGCTGGCGGTGATCGACAACCTGTCGGGCAAGCTGTACCTGATCGTGTATGCCGATCCGTCCCAGCCGGAGGCCTACAACAAGGCCCGCCAGCGCCTGAAGGACTTGCGCGTGATGCTGCGCCGGAGCGTGGACGCACCGGTGACGTCGAGCTCCGTACGGACCGAGGCCGTGCGCGACTTCAGCAAGGAAGACTATTTAAAGGCCGTCGCCGTCGCGAAGGAATACGTGATGGCCGGCGACCTGATGCAGGTGCAGATCGGCCAGCGCATCCGCAAGCCGTACGTGGATTCGCCGCTGTCGCTGTACCGTTCGCTGCGCTCGCTGAACCCGTCGCCGTACATGTACTACTACAACTTCGGCGACATGCAGATCGTGGGTTCGTCGCCCGAGATCCTGGTGCGCAACGAGAAGGACGCCGACGGCGGCCGCAAGGTGACGCTGCGCCCGATCGCCGGCACCCGCCCGCGCGGTTCGACGCCGGAACGCGACGCCGAACTGGCGCACGAACTGCTGAACGATCCGAAGGAAGTGGCGGAACACGTGATGCTGATCGACCTGGCGCGCAACGACATCGGCCGCATCGCCACGACCGGCAGCGTCAAGGTCACGGACCAGATGGTCATCGAGAAGTACTCGCACGTGCAGCACATCGTCTCCAACGTGGAAGGCACGCTCAAGGACGGCATGTCGAACCTGGACGTGCTGCGCGCCACCTTCCCGGCCGGCACCCTGACGGGTGCGCCGAAGGTGCGCGCGATGGAAATCATCGACGAACTCGAGCCCGTGATGCGCGGCATCTATGGCGGTGCCTGCGGTTATCTCTCCTTCGGCGGCGAGATGGACGTGGCGATCGCGATCCGCACCGGCGTGATCAAGGACGGCAACCTGTACGTGCAGGCGTCGGCGGGCATCGTCGCCGATTCCATCCCCGAGATGGAATGGCTGGAAACGGAACACAAGGCGCGTGCCGTGCTGCGCGCGGCCGAGCAAGTGCAAGACGGACTGGATGGGGAGATCTGACATGCTGCTCATGATCGACAACTACGACTCGTTCACCTACAACATCGTGCAGTACTTCGGTGAGCTGGGCGAGGACGTGCGCACCGTGCGCAACGACGAGATCACCCTGGAAGAGATCGCGGCCATGAATCCCGACCGCATCTGCATCTCGCCGGGTCCGAAGGCGCCGAAGGATGCCGGCGTATCGGTGGACGTGCTGCGCGAATTCAAAGGGAAGAAGCCGATCCTCGGCGTGTGCCTGGGCCACCAGGCCATCGGCGAAGCGTTCGGCGGCAACATCATCCGCGCCAAGCAGGTCATGCACGGCAAGACGTCGAAGATCGCGCACATCGGCGAAGGCGTGTTCAAGGGCCTGCCGAGCCCCTTCACGGTGATCCGCTACCACTCGCTGGCGATCGAGCGCGCGTCGCTGCCGGCGTGCCTGGAAGTGACGGCGTGGACGGACGACGGCGAGATCATGGGCGTGCGCCACAAGGAATTCGATATCGAGGGCGTGCAGTTCCACCCGGAGTCGATCCTGTCGGAGCATGGACATGCGATGCTGAAGAACTTCCTCGACCGCACCGCCTGACCGATTGAAGGACCTGCCATGATCACCCCACAAGAAGCCCTCCTCCGCTGCATCGAGCACCGTGAAATCTTCCACGACGAGATGCTGCATCTGTTCCGGAGAATCATGTCCGGCGAAATCTCGCCGACGATGGTCGCCGCGCTGACCATGGGCCTGCGCGTGAAAAAGGAAACCATCGGCGAGATCACCGCCGCGGCGCAGGTGATGCGCGAATTCTCCACCAAGGTCCCGATGGCCGACACGACGCATCTCGTCGATATCGTCGGCACCGGCGGCGACGGCGCGCACACGTTCAATATCTCGACCGCGTCGATGTTCGTGGCAAGCGCCGCCGGCGCGCGCGTCGCGAAGCACGGCGGGCGCAGCGTGTCGTCGTCGTCCGGCAGCGCGGACGTCATCGAATCGCTGGGCGCGCACATCGACCTGAAGCCCGAGCAGATCGCCCAGTCCATCGCGCAGACGGGCATCGGCTTCATGTTCGCCCCGAACCACCACGCCGCCATGAAGAACGTCGCGGCCGTCCGCCGCGAGATGGGCGTGCGCAGCATCTTCAACATCCTCGGCCCGCTGACGAATCCGGCCGGCGCGCCGAACATCCTGATGGGCGTGTTCCACCCGGACCTCGTCGGCATCCAGGTGCGCGTGCTGCAGCGCCTCGGCGCCCAGCATGCGCTCGTCGTCTGGGGCCGCGACAACATGGACGAAGTCTCGCTCGGCGCGGGCACGATGGTCGGTGAACTGGTCAACGGCGAGATCCGCGAATATGAGATCCACCCGGAAGACTTCGGCCTGTCGATGATCGCCAGCCGCAACCTGAAAGTAGCCGACGCGACCGAATCCAAGGCGAAGATCATGGAAGCGCTGCGCGGCGAACCGGGTCCGGCCCACGACATCGTGGCGCTGAACGCGGGCACTGCGCTGTACGCCGCCGGCGTGGCGGCGTCCATCGAGGACGGCCTGCAGCGCGCACGTACCGCGATCGCATCGGGCGCTGCGCTGGCGAAGCTCGACCAGTTCGTGAGCGTCACCCGCCAGCTGGGCGCGGCGAGCTGACATGTTCGGCATCCACGACCTTACCCTGTTCGTGGTCTCCGGCCTGCTGCTGAACATCATGCCGGGGCCGGATTCGCTGCTCATCATGACGCGCAGCGCGACGCAGGGCTGGCGCGCCGGAAGCGCGGCGGCCCTCGGCATCGGCACCGGCACCTTCGTGCACATCTTCGCCGCGGCCCTCGGCCTGTCGGCGATCCTGGCCACGTCGGCCGCCGCGTTCACCGTCGTCAAGCTGGCGGGCGCCGCGTACATCCTGTACCTCGCCGTCGGCATGCTGCTCAGCAAACGACGCGATAGCGCCTCCGCTGAAGCCCCCGCACTCGCACCGCTGCCCCTGCGCCGCATCTACGCGCAAGGCATCCTGACGAACGTGCTGAACCCGAAGGTGGCGCTGTTCTTCCTCGCGTTCGTCCCGCAATTCATCGATGCGAACGCGCCGCACAAGGCGGTTGCCTTCCTGATCCTCGGCGCCATCTTCAACATCAATGGGATGTTGTGGTGCCATGCGCTGGCGCTGTTCACCGCGCAGGCACGCGCCCGTCTGAAACTGAATCCCGCCGTCACCTTGTGGCTCAACCGCGCCACGGGCGGCCTGTTCGTCTGGCTCGGCGTCAAGCTGGCGCTGGCGAAACAACACTGAATACCATCATGTCCGATATCCTGAACAAGATCCTCGACGTCAAAGCCACCGAAGTCGCTGCGGCGAAGCAGCAGCGCGATTTCAACAGCCTGCGCCGCGACGTCGAAAGCGACGCCGCCCTGCGCGCCGACCTGCGCGGCTTCGAAGCCAGCCTGCGCCGCACCATCGAGGCGGGCCGCGCCGGCGTGATCGCGGAGGTGAAAAAGGCGTCGCCGTCGAAAGGCGTGATCCGCGCCGACTTCCATCCGGCCGAGATCGCCCGGAGCTATGCGGCGGGCGGCGCCTCCTGCCTGTCGGTCCTGACCGACGTGCAATTCTTCCAGGGCTCACCCGAGTACCTGAAGCAGGCGCGCGCCGCGTGCGACCTGCCCGTGATCCGCAAGGATTTCATCATCGACCCGTACCAGGTGTACGAAGCCCGCGCGATGGGTGCGGACGCGATCCTGTTGATCGTCGCTGCGCTGGATCATGGCCTGATGGCCGACCTGGAAGCATGTGCCCAGGAACTCGGCATGGACGTGCTGGTCGAAGTTCATGACGGCGACGAACTGGATGCGGCCCTGAAGCTCAAGACGCGCCTGCTGGGCATCAACAACCGCAACCTGCGCACCTTCGAGGTCACGCTCGACACGACCATCGGCCTGCTGCCGCGCATTCCGGCGGAGCGCCTCGTGGTCACGGAGTCCGCGATCCTTGCGCCCGCCGACGTCAAGCGCATGCGCGACGCCAACGTGCATGCGTTCCTCGTGGGCGAAGCGTTCATGCGCGCGCCCGATCCCGGCACGGAACTCAGGCGCTTATTTGATTCGTAATCGACTGACATGAACACGATCATCCGCGCAGGCCTCGTTCTCGTTATCTCGATCGCAGGCCTGGGCGGATGCTCCAGCGTCAGGACGGCCACCCAGGCCGTCACCACACGCATCTTCCATCCAGCCTCACCGACAGCGCCCGCGCCCCCAGGCGTGGACGACTACAAGGCCCGGGTCGCGCACCACGTGGCCGACCACAATCCCGAACGCGCCTACGCGGGCACCTTGCCCGCGATGCTGCCGGCCATCGTCGTGCTCGAGATCACGGTCGACCGCGACGGCCGGCTGGCGGACGTGGCCGTGCAGCGCTCGCGCGATCCGGATGCCTCCGCGATCGCGCTGGCGTCCGTACGGCGCAGTTCACCGCTGCCGCGTCCGCCGACGGACAGGCTCACGTTCTCCGAAACGTTTCTGTTCGCGGACAGCGAGCGGTACCAGTTGCGCAGCCTGGCGGGGCCGCAGGCGTCGGAATGAGACGTCGCTGTGACAAAGCGCGCATCTATGGCGCTATCGGCTTGCTACGATCATGCTGTCTTTCACAACGGACGGCATCGTGAACCGCCATCGATCACTCGTCGCGGCCTTCTTCTGGACCCTGTCCATTGCTGCCGCACTGCTTCCCCACGCGGCCGTTACAACCGGCCGCACACATGTCGACATGGGGTTCGGTATGCCACTCAAGCACTCATGACTTTCCTGCTCAAACTGTTATGCTGCCTCGTGCAAATTATCATCGGCTTTTACTGGGCCGGCGACATGGCGCGCCAAAATCCCAGGATCGACGCATTAGTCACGCATTTCGAAAACGGATATGGAAGCTTCAATGCAAAGCTGAAAGATGCCAGGTTGGCGGGCGGCCTCGCTACCTTGAGACAATTTTACGGCTGGGTTGCCGTCATAGCTTGTCTGTTGTTCTTCGGACTTGCCAAACTGGTTGGCCCCGCTCCGAACTTCTTCCGTTTCTTGTCGCTCGTTATTGTCGGGAGCACGTTCGGATGGTTTTCGATCAAATGGTGTCTTGACCATAAAAAGACCGTCCAGGAGACGAGCAGGCAGGTGGCGTTGCCGGTCTTTGGCCCCGTCGTACTGGGGGTAATGGATTACATGTTCGGCACATCGATCACCCAGGCGGTTGCCAACGGCTTTTACGAACTCCCGCTCCCGTTCATTCGAGAGCTCCCCCATCTGACGAATCCGATGGTCATCGGCACGATCATCTCCCTGCTGTTTGCGGCATTTTTTGCTGTCTACTACCTGCTCACCTGGTTACTCGCCGCCCCCATTGCAATCATGTCCGCGATGGTCGTTCTGTTGTCCGTAATGCTGGCGCGCTTCGTTCACACGTTGGCGCCAAGAAAACCATTCATCGGCCTTACGTTTGTGCTTTTCGCAGCAGCAACTGTGTCGTCGCTATGGCTATGAGTGACATCCCATTCAGCTCGCGCTCGGCCGCTTGACCGCCGGCCCCTTGCGCGTGCCCGGCGCCACCGCAACCTGCACGCACGGCACGCGGTCGCCCTGCAGGGTGACGTCGAACGCCATCAGCTCGTCGCGCCGGAACGCGTGTACGGTCACCGTGTCGCCCACGCGGTAGCGCGCGAACAGCTGGTCCAGGTTGGAAGGATTGCCGTTCACGCGCAGGTTGTCCACGGCGATGAGGACGTCGCCGGCCGACAGGCCCGCCTGGTGCGCCGCGCCGCCTTCGTGCACCTGCGTCAGTTTCACGCCGGCGGCGTCGCGGCCGATGCCGGCGTCCAGCGACGGCCTGGCGTTCTTGCGCTCTTCCGTCACCTTCACGCCGAACGGCGCGTACAGCTTGGCCAGCGGGATGTCTTCCGTGCCGCGGATGTAGCGGTCGAAGATCGCCTTCAACCGCACGCCGCTCGCTTCGTCGAACAGGCTTTCGACCTCCTGCTCCGTGATGCCTTGCGCGCCGCCTTTGTAAAAGTCGCGGCCGTAGCGGTCCCACAGCGCGAGCATGATGTCGTCCAGCGACTTCGCACCGTCCGTCTTCGCACGGATCGTCAGGTCGAACGCGAGGCCGACCAGCGAACCCTTGGTGTAATAGCTGATGATGGCGTTCGGTGCGTTCTCGTCCTGGCGGTAGTACTTGCTCCACGCATCGAAGCTGGAATCGGCGATGCTCTGCTTCGTGCGGCCCGTGCCGCGCAGGACGCTGCCGACGGTCTTGCCGAGCAGCTTGAAGTACGTGGCTTCGCTGATGATCCCGCTGCGCACGAGCATCAGGTCGTCGTAATAGCTCGTGAAGCCTTCGAACAGCCACAGCAGGGGCGTGTAGTTCTCGACCTGCAGGTCGTACGGCGCGAACACGGCCGGCTTGATGCGCTTGACGTTCCAGGTGTGGAAGTATTCGTGGCTGCACAGGCCGAGGAACTTGATGTAGCCCTCGTTCGGCTCCGCGGTCTTCGGTGCGGCCGTCGACGGCAGGTCGGTGCGCGAGCAGATCAGCGCCGTCGACGCGCGGTGCTCCAGGCCGCCGTAGCCGTCGCCGACGACCATCGTCAGGAACACGTAGCGGTCCATCGGCGCCTTCTTCGTCTTCGGCTCGAAGAACGCGATCTGCGTTTCGCAGATGGCTTTCAGGTCCTTCTCCAGGCGCGCCATGTCCAGGTTCGGCACGCGGCCCGTGATCACGATGTCGTGGCGCACGCCATGCGCCGTAAAACCGCCCAGCGCGAAATCGCCCATCTCGACGGGGTGGTCGATCAGCTCATCGTAGTCGCCCGCGACATAGGTGCCGAAGCCGTAGCGCTTCGCGCCCGCTTCCGGCAGCGCCGTCGCCACGCGCCACGTCCGGGCCGCCGGATCGGCGGGGCGCTGGATGTCGACCTGGTGCGGCCGCGTCTCCTGGCCCACGACGCGCAGGAACACGCTCGTGCCGTTGAAGAAGCCGTGGGTCTGGTCCAGGTGGGCGGCGCGCACCGACAGGTCCCACGCATACACTTCGTAATGCAGCGTCAGCGGCCCGGCGGCGGGCGCGGCCTGCCACGAATGCTTGTCCAGCTTCGTGAGACGGACAGCCGCGCCGCTCGCCTCGGCGCGGATGCGCACGATATTGCGGGCGAACTCGCGGATCATGTAGCTGCCCGGGATCCACGCCGGCAGCACGAAGACCTGCCCGTCCGGGTCCGGCTCCGCCACGGTGACGGTCACGTTGAACAGGTGTCCGGCCAGGTCCTTCGGGACGATGGTGTACTGGATGGCCGGCGGCTGCTTCTGGGGTGCTTTTTTCATATGGCGTGAACAATCTCTCTCCGATGCGCCGTAGTGTAACGGGATTTTTCAGGAAAGAGCATGTTCACACGGTTGGGATCACGCTCCCATCAGGTCGCCCGGCAGGTCGATGTCGCGGAAAATCCCCGGGTCGTCGACCGGTATTTCCGTCACCGGGAAGGTGCGCAGCAGGCGCCGTGCGCCCTCGTCACCACTTAACGCCAGCAGCGCATCCAGGTGGACGACGCCGAAACCGACCGGATTGCCCCGCCGCCCTTCCAACACGGGCGCCGCGATGCCAGCGCCGCCCGCCAGCGCGTTCACGAGGCAGTGCAACGTAGACGGATCCACATACGGCATGTCGCCCAGCGCCACGAGCCAGGCCTGCGGGCTTGATGGCAGCGAATGGCGGATCGCATGCGTGAGCGAAGCCGCCATGCCGCTGTCGGCATCCGGGCACACGGTCACGTCGCACCCGAGCGCGGCCAGCCGCTCGCCCACGCCGGCGTCAAGCGGCGGCACGACGGCGACGACGCGCGGGACGGCGGCCAGCAGCTTGCGCGCGCTGGCCACGACGACGGGTTCTCCGTCCAGCGGCTGCAGCAGCTTGTTGCGCTGCCCGGCCGGATCGAAACGGCGTCCCCGGCCGGCCGCCAACAGGATGCCGGCAAGATGCGCGACCGGGGACACGCTCACGCCGCCGCCAGGTCGAACGGCAGCTTGCGCAGGCGCTTGCCGGTCAGCTTGAACACGGCATTGGCCAGCGCCGGCGCCAGCGGCGGCAGGCCCGGCTCGCCCATACCCGTCGGCGGATCCTGCGACGGGACGATGAACACGTCGACCTGCGGCATGTCGTTCATGCGCGCCACCGTGTAGTCGCCGAAGTTCTGCTGCTCGACGACGCCGTCCTTCAAGGTGATGCGCGCACCCGGCAAGGTCGTGCCGAGGCCCATCAGCGCCGCACCCTGCACTTGCGCTTCGATGGACATCGGGTTGACGGGCAAGTTGCAGTGCACGGCGGCCGTGACCTTGTGCAGCTTCGGGCTGCCGTCGACGATGGACGCCTCGACGACGTAGGCGACGACCGTGTTGAACGATTCGTGCAGCGCCACGCCGTACGCATGCCCCTTCGGCAGCGTCTTCTTGCCGTAGCCGGACTTGGCGACGGCGAGGTCCAGTGCCGCATGATGGCGCGCGTGCTTCGCGTCGATCAGCTTCTTGCGGTACGCGACCGGGTCCTGGCCGGCCGCATGGGCCGCCTCGTCGATCAGCGTCTCCATCACGAACGCCGTGTGCGTGGAACCGACGGAACGCCACCACAGCACGGGCACGTTGGCCTTCACCGCATGCGCCGTCAGGTTCAGCGGCACGTCGTACGGCTCGCCCATGCCTTCGACCATCGTGGCGTCGACGCCGTTCTTGACCATCATCGGTTCGAACGGGGTCCCGCTGATGATCGACTGGCCGACGATCGTGTGGTCCCACGCGACGATGTTGCCGCCGGCGTCCAGGCCGATGTCGGCGCGGTGGATGTGCGACGGACGGTAGTAGCCGCCGCGGATGTCGTCCTCGCGGCTCCAGATCAGTTTCACGGGCCCCGCATGGCCCGCCGCTTTATACGCCTTGGCGATGTTGACGGCTTCCACGATGAAGTCCGACGTGGGCACCGCGCGCCGGCCGAAGCCGCCGCCCGCCATCATCGTGTTCAGCGTGACCTGTTCCGGCTTCAGGCCGGCCGTCGCGGCGGCCGCCGCCTGGTCGATGGTCTGGAATTGCGAGCCGACCCACAAGGTGCAGGCGTCATCCTTCAGGTCGACCGTGCAGTTGATCGGTTCCATCGGCGCGTGCGCCAGGTACGGGAATTCGTAGACGGCCGAGATTTTCTTGTTCGCGCCCGCCAGCTTCGACGTGTCGGCCTTGCGTGCGACGGCGCCCGGTGTCTTCGCCAGTTCCGCGAACTGTGCCAGCTGCTTGCCGCTGTCGACCTTGTCGACGGCGCTCGTGTCCCACTCGATGGCGAGCAGGTCGCGCGCCTGCTTCGCGGGCCAGTAGCCGTCGGCGACGACGGCCACGCCGCGGCCGCCGCGGTCCACCGGGATTTCCAGCACGGCGACCACGCCGCGCACGGCCTTCGCCTTCGATGCATCGAACTTCGCCACCTTCGCGCCGAACACGGGCGGGTGCGCGACGACGGCGACCTTGGTGCCGGCCGGCTTGACGTCCAGGCCGAACTGCTGGCGGCCCGTCGACTTCGCACGCGCGTCCAGGCGCGGCATCGGCTTGCCGATGTAGCGGAACGCCTTCTGGTCCTTCAGCGTGACGGTTTGCGGCACCGGCAGGGCCATGGCCGCTTCGGCCAGCGATCCGTACGTCGCCTTCTTGCCCGCCGGGCCGTAGACGACGCCTTTCGCCGTGCGGCACTGGGACGGATCGACCTTCCACTGCTGCGCGGCGGCGGCCACCAGCATCGCGCGGGCGCGGGCACCCACTTCGCGGTATTGCGTGAACGAGTGGGCGATGGTGCCCGAGCCGCCCGTCATCTGGATGCCGAAGGCCGGATCCTTGTACACGTCGGCGGCCGGCGCGAGCTCGCTGCGCACCTGGCTCCAGTCGGCATCCAGCTCGTCCGCGATCATCATCGGCAGCGCCGTGTGCACGCCCTGGCCGAATTCGAGACGGTTGACCAGCACGGTCACCGTGTTGTCCGGCGCCACGCGCAGGAAGGCGTTCGGCGCGTAGACGTCCGGTTTTGCCGCATCCGCGGCGCGGGCGAAGCGGCCGCCGGCCGGCAGCACGAAGCCCAGCACGAGACCACCGGTGGCGAGCGTGCCGGCCTTCAGGAAGCCGCGACGGGATACACCACCGGCCGGAGCCACGTTCTTCATCTGGTCGAATAGCATGCGGGCCTCCTTATGCCAGGGTCTTGGCGGCATCCTTGATGGCCGCGCGGATGCGTTGGTAGGTGCCGCAACGGCAGATGTTGCCGCTCATGGCGTTGTCGATGTCGGTGTCGGTCGGCTTCTTGTTGACGCGCAGCAGGGCCGTGGCGCTCATCACCTGGCCGCTCTGGCAATAGCCGCACTGCGGGACGTCGTGCTTGACCCAGGCGTCCTGCACGGCCTTGCCGACCTTGTCGGTTTCCATCGCTTCGATGGTCGTGATCTTGTGGCCCGCGGCGGCGGAGATCGGCGTGACGCAGGAACGGATCGCTTGGCCGTCCAGGTGCACGGTGCAGGCGCCGCACAGGGCGGCGCCGCAGCCGAACTTGGTGCCGGTCATGTTCAGGTTGTCGCGCAGCGTCCACAGGATGGGCGTGGAGGGATCGGCGTCGACCTGGACGTCGCGCCCGTTGATGTTCAGTGTGAGCATGTCTTCTCCCTATGTTCTGGTTTGTTGTGTGACGGCGTAAAAAACCCGGCGGTGCCGGGCTTTGTATTTACTGCTTGAGGGCGGCCAGTTTGGCCTCGAGCGTTTTCTGGTCGACGGCGCCCGGAATCCGGCTGCCGTCCGAGAAGAAGATCGCCGGCGTGCCGGTGATGTGCAGCTTCTGGCCCAGCGCCAGCACCTTCTCGTTCGGCGACTCGCAGCTCGCCGGCGCGGCCGCTGCCGGCTTGTTGTTGATCATCCAGTCATCCCAGGCCTTGACGCGGTCGGGCGAGCACCAGATGTTCTTCGACTTCTCGAACGAGTCCGGCGACAGGATGTTGTACATGAACGTGTAGATCGTCACGTTGTCCATGTTCTTCAGCGTCGTCTGGCGCAGGCGCTTGCAGTAGCCGCAGTTCGGGTCTTCAAACACGGCGATCACGCGCTTGCCGTCGCCCTTGACCTGCTTGATGGCGTCGTTCAGCGGCAGGTCGGAGAACTTGATCTTGTTGATGTCGTCGATGCGCTCGCGCGTCAGGTCGCGCGTCGTCTTGGCATCGTAGACGTGGCCGATGATCAGGTATTCACCTTTCTTGTCCGTGTACAGGATGTCGCCGGCGACGCGCAGTTCGTACAGCCCGGCGTACGGCGTTTCCTTGATCGACTCGATCTTGGCGCCGCCCAGGCGCGGTTCGATCGCCTTCTTGATGTTCGCCTCGACCGAATTCTGCGCACCGACGCACGACGTGATCAGGCCGGTCGCCAGCAGGACGGCGAGCTTCGTTTTACCCATGAATGAATTCCTTAAAGATGTGCCGCGTTACCTGCCCATCGCGTGGACGATCAGCCGTCGCTTGACCAGAGGCAACTTATCCAGCAAGTTTAATCCTAAATTGCGAACCACGCGCACGGGCTCGAGATTTGCGCCGAACAGGCGCTCCAGGCCATCCGTGGCGAGTTGCATCAGCAACACGTCTTCCTTGCGTGCGCGGGCGTAGCGCGCCAGCAGGCGCTCGTCGCCGATGCCCTGGTGGGCGTCACGCGCGGCGATCGTGTCGAGCAGCGCATTGATGTCGCCGAAGCCCAGGTTCATGCCGTGGCCGGCCAGGGGATGCACCGCGTGGGCGGCGTCGCCGATGAGCGCCACACGGGGCGCCGTGATCGCGTGCGGGCGCACGAGCGCCAGCGGGATCGCCTGGACGTTCTCCGGCTGCAGCGGCTTCAGCAGGCCCAGCTTGCCCTCCGAATACTCGCCCAGGCGGATCGCCAGCTCGCCCAGCGATTCGTTCATGATGGTGTCGGCCAGCGTGTCCGGCGCGGACCACACGAGCGACACTTTATTCCCCGGCAGCGGCAGCAGCGCGACGATGCCTTCCTTGCACGTAAACCATTGATAGGCCACGTTGTGATGCGGTTTTTCGCACGAAAAATTCGCCACGATGGCGCGCTGGTGGTACGAGCGGTAGTCGATGCCGATGTCGCACTGCCCGCGCACCCAGGAATCGCGGCCGTCGGCGCCGACCAGCAGCTGGGCCGCGAGCACCTTGCCGTCTTCCAGCTCGACCTCGACGTCCTCCGCACTGCTCACGATGCGGCAGGCCCGCCCGGTGACCGTCTCGACGTTCTGGGCGAAGCGCAGCGCCGCGTCGAGCGCCTGGTTCAGGTTGCTATCCTCGACGATCCACGCGAGCGAGCCCGCATGGGCGCCGAACGCGTCGAAACCGAGGTGGCCGCCCTGCTCCCCGTCGCCCTGCACGTCCATGGCGTCGACGGGCGCCACGCGCGCCATGTCGAGCGCGCCCCAGACTTTCAGCGACGACAACAACGTATGCGCCGTGTGGTTGAGCGCATACACGCGCACGTCCCAGGGCTTCTCGCCCGATGCGGTCGACGCATCCAGTGCGTCGGGACGCGCGGGCGGCACGAGCAGCGTGACGCTGTGCCCGGCCTGCGACAGGCCGAGGGCCGCCGTCTTGGCGATGGCGCCATTGCCCACGATACAGATGTCGCTGCGGCGGGCGACGTTGCGAGGAAGTGCGGTGGAAGTGGTCTGTGTGCTCATAATGAACATTATAGACCCTTCACCGTGGCCTGTTTCCGGCGAACGGGACGGGCATATCGTCCTATCCGTTGCCAAAAACTGCTCGACAGGCCTGTCAACCCTAAATAGAAATGTCCCCTGTTCTCCAAAGTAGAAATGTCCCCTTGGAAGGAGTTCAGACCGGGGCCAGGTGGGCTTTGGAGTGCGCGAATTCGGCGCGTACTTGCGCTGTGCCGGGTGGCGTGGCCATGCGTTTTTTCCATGGGTGCCCGATCGGCTGAGGTGGCGTGCGCCGTGTCAGCGCCTGCTCGACTTTGGTGTTGACGTCCTTGGCGTCGACGGCCTCGCGTTGCTTGATGGGTTTGCTGTTGCACGTATGGGGCAGCACGCGCCCCTGCCAGAGCAGTTCGGTCGCACTGCAGGGATGCGTCACGATGTCCACATCGGCGCCGCGCAGGGCCAACCCCTGTCCCGTCGCCTGAACCTGATAGAGCATGCCATCCAGTTGGCAGCTCAGGTTGCCCGACAGGCGGCGCCTGGTATGTACAGACAGGATGCGGCGCAAGGCCGCCTGTGTGCCGGCGAAGGGGATGTGCGCGTCGTCCTGCGTCGCTGGCACGACGGCAAAGCGGCTGTTGAAGGCACGGATGAACTGCGGTAGCCAGGTATTGGCCGCTTCCTGGCTGCTGATGCCCTGCAGACGCATTTCCTTGACCAGACGATCCTGCAGGGTCTGGTTGGCCCGCTCGACCCGTCCCTTGGCTTGCGGACTGTTGGCCTGGATGCCCTCGATCCCCAATTGCTCCAGGGCACGCGCAAACTGCGTTTGCGCATGGCTGACGTCCTTGTAGTCGCCCCGGTTGACCTGGAAGATGCTGTGACGATCACTGTAGATGGCGGCAGGCAGACCGTGTGCAAGAACGTGCTCTTCCAGCAGCGCCATGTAACCGAGCGTCGTTTCGGCATCGACAAAGCGCAAAGCCATCAGTTCGCCGGTGGCGTCGTCGATGAACACCAGCAGGCAACAGCGTGGCGCGCGCCCCTCGAACCAGTCGTGCGGGGAACCGTCGATCTGGATCAGTTCGCCGCGCCGGGCGCGTCTCTCGCGCATCGCGTGGGTGCGGGCTCCCGCGCCGCGCCGGGCCTTCCATAGACCGGCGCGCAGCATGGCCTGCCGCACCGTCTCCACCGACAGTTTGATCTCATGGACTTCCTCCAGCTTTTCACACGCCAGTGTCGGCCCGAAGTCGGCGTAGTGCGCACCAATCAAGGTCACCGCCTTCTCCAGAACATCAGTCGGTGTACGCCGATTTGACGGCTTGCCGCGCTTCCTGCTCAACAAGCCTTCCGTTCCCTCGTCCAGCATCCGCCGCTTCAGCCGTTTGACTTGCCGGACGCTGATCCCCAGCCTTCCTGCGGCACTCGCCTGATCCAGCTTCCCCTCCAGCACTTGTGCCATCACCTGGCTGCGCAACACATCCTTGGCCGTCATCACAATCACTATCCCATCCTCCCCTACGACGAATCCTAGGGGACATCTCTACTTTGCGGAGAGGGGACATTACTACTTTGCGCTAACAAACTGCTCGACAGGCCTTGCAGCTTCGCAAACCCCTCGCTATAATCATGCCTCCTTTGGCCTGGTAGCTCAGTTGGTAGAGCAGAGGATTGAAAATCCTTGTGTCGGTGGTTCGATTCCGCCCCGGGCCACCAAAGAATTCAGCAGTATTTAACGAAACGCCAACCCATGCAGGTTGGCGTTTTTGTTTCTCGAGCGGAAAATCATGAACGTCGAAGAGCTGAAATCATTTTGCCGGGGTTTCGCGGGCGCGACCGAAGTGCTGCATGGCGCGCCCACCAACGTTCTCGCGTACGCCGTTGGCGGAAAGAACTTCGCTTATTTCAAGACGAGCGAGCCGGAGAAATGGCGTTTCAGCACGAGAGTCTCGGCTGACCGTTTCGTGGAACTGACGGACATTCCTGATGTGAAGCCAGCCCGCTACATGGGACGTTTTCACTGGGTGACGATCGTCCAGGTGGAGCATTTCCCTTCTGCGTATCTGACGGAACTGGTCGAGTGGTCGTATCAGAAAGCGTTCAGTTCACTCAGCAAAGCCGCACAGCGTGCCATTGCCGGCACCTGAGCCAAACGCCGACCCCTACAGGTCGGCGTTTTGTTTTGAGCCTACAGCTTGCCGACGCCGGCCGCGGCCGGCACGGCGGTGGCGAGATTGCTCGTGGCATCCACGGAATAGGTGTAATAGCTGGCCGGCGTCGCCGACGGCGTGCCCGCCGGGTTGCTGGCCGACGACCAGGGCGTGGATGTGACGGTCACCAGCGAATTGGCGCCATGGGCCGTCGCGCTCAGGTTCACGGGTGCGCCGTTGAGCAGGTTACCGCTGTCAAAGATATAGGGCGAGCAGCGCGCCGTGCTCATGCCCGACAGGGCCGCACAATTGGTCAGCGCACTGCCGGACGACACCGACGCACCGATCGTGTCGCCGGCCGTCGCACCGCCACTGATACTAAAGACATTGTTCTCGACATACAGTTTCGAGCCCTGGCCCGACGTCAGCCCCACCATCCAGTTATACAACGTAACGCTATTGCTGCCGGCGAAATAATTGTTGTACAGGTGGACCATGCCGTAGCGCACACGCGGCTTGCGCTGCACGAGGTTTTGGAAGTAATTGTGGTGGAAGGTGGTCTTCAGCACCCCTGGATTTTCCGCCGTCAGGCTCGCCGTATCGGTGCCGCCCATCAGCATCGACTTGTCGTGGTCGTGCAGGTGGTTGTACGACACGGTGATCAGGTTGGCCGACTTGGTGATGTCGAGCAGGCCATCGTGGTGTTGCACGTGGTAGAGGTCGCCATCATACGGGGCGGCCCACACGGACGGGAACTGGTCGTCGGTACGCGCGCCGTCGGAGAACGTGCAATGGTCGATCCACACGTGGGTGGCGTACTGGATCGACACGGTGTCGTAGTTCGAATTCCAGCGCCCGCCGGAATCGGTCGGGTCCCACGCGGGGAAGAAGTCGAACGCGTCTTCGAACGCCACGTTCCGGATCACGACGTTGTCGACCGGCGCACTCGATGTGCCGCTGATCATCAGGGTGCCGTGGATGATTTTCGCGGTCGAGCCATTGCCGATGATCGATGTGTTCGACGGCACGGTCAGGACGACGTTTTTCTTCATCTGGTTGCTGGCGCAGGCGCGCGCAGCCTCGACCGGATCCGTCGACGGCGGCACCTTCGCGTAGGGCGGCTTGTAGGCGGCCAGATAGTCTTTCCAGATCTGGTCGAACGTGGTGTAGCCATAGCCGGCGCAAGTACTGCTGGCCGCGTTGGCATAGGTCACGTAGTCATTGGCCGTCAGTTCGGTACCGGCCGCGTTCTGGTTCAGGCTGATGGTGCCCGAGATGTAGATGATCTTCCTGCTGTTGTCGAGCGTGCCGCTGAACGAACCGTTGGACTTGATCGTGGCGGTGTTGCCGTATAGAGCCTGGATCAGGCCGGCACGAGTCGACACGGTGTAGATCTTGGCCGCCGCCGCGCCGTTGCCGCCGGTGGTGCCGGTTCCGCCCAGATTGTTGGTACCGGTGGCTGCCCAGCCGGTTGCGCCGAGCGAAGAGATTTGCGCATGAACGCCCGCGCTGGCCATCACGGCCACACTGCATACTGCCTGGCACAACTGCTTTTTGGAAATCGTCATTTCTTCTCCGGAATGGTGAAATTTCTGATGTACCCAAGAACAGCTTGACAGCGCTCGTCCCCGCCCCTCCGCCATCTGGTCGGTCCGGTTTTTACAAATATGGCGTGGAAATCGCTGATTTGTTGAAAGTGGTCAGGCCAATTCAACCGATGCAGTATGACCGCATTTGTGATGTGTGGCAATTTAATCTTGCTCTTTGGAGCAGCAAGGATGACGCCTGACCGTGGCGGACCCGCAGCGCGACGGCAGGCCGGGGCTACCGCATAGTCCAGGTCAATTTGGAAAACCATAATAAAAAAACGGATTCACGTTGCACGTGAATCCGTTTTAGCTCCTGGCACCAGCAGGTCAATGCCTTGAGCGACAGGCATTGCCCCGCAGGCGGCGTTTATTCATGCGAGTTTATTTAGCCTGCTTGCGACGGCGCGAACGCAGCATTGCGCCGGCGC
The DNA here is from genome assembly GCF_024756235.1 of Massilia kyonggiensis. Lineage (GTDB taxonomy): Bacteria > Pseudomonadota > Gammaproteobacteria > Burkholderiales > Burkholderiaceae_D > Telluria > Telluria kyonggiensis. The sequence continues at coordinate 23,112 of NZ_JANUGY010000010.1, forward strand.
CCAGCAGCATCAGCGCGGCCGACGCCGGTTCCGGGACATTAACCGGCGGAATAACGGCACCGAAACCGTCGATATAGGCATAACCCGTGTGGCCGGTCGGCTCGCAATCCGCGGCCAGGATCGACAGCGTGAAATCGTGGCCCGACAGCGACGAATCGATTGCGAGCTGTTCGATTTGCCATGCCGAGGTGTAATACAGGTCGCCGCTGACGGAGAAACGGCTGTCGACGCCGCCGCCGCCGGCACCGGCATTGTAGACACGATTGATCAGGACGGCGCCCGTCGTGTCGTCGGTCAGCGTGATCAGCAGTTCGGCCGATTGGTCGGCAGTGTGACCGCCATTTTCCAGCACGGCTTTCCACGCGAAGAAGATGTTCGCTTCCGTGTAATTCGTCACCTTCTGGCTGAGAACCGACGCATTACCGCCCCACGTGGTGTCTTCCGTGCGGTAAGAATACTGGCCCGAATAAACGGTCGAACCCAGCAACCCGCCCAGCAGCGGATCGGACGTGCCTGCGGTGTTGATGGCCGAGCGGGTGGCCGGCCCGCTGTACATGCTGCCGCCCGGCAGGAACGCCGCCGGCGTCAGGCTAGCGTTGTCCACACCGCCCCGATATCCTTCCCCAGTCGTCCAGCCATTTGCATTGCCATCTTCAAAACCGCCATTGATAAAGGCGCCGGCGTGTGCGGTACCGGTAATGGCGGTGAATGCGAGGGCAGCGGCCAGCGCGAATTTTAATTTCATCTCAGTGGTCCTTTCAAGTGAATAAGCGTTATAGGTGCGTGTAATGCACTGCGACAGCTTAGCAATTACCGTGCCAATCACTTATCTATTTGAAAGAAAATGGATTTTTTAAACTCGTATTGATATAGATCCTATAACTGTTAAATACTCCGACACTTAAATAGGGTAATTCCACGACGGCTTTTAAAACATATGTATTCATAATACCCGCTAAGCATTCATATTATGCGCACACTCTTATAACCGGATGCAAATTATTTTACTTTGAAGAAAATTTGATTATTGGTGATATTTTGATTTGATAGGAAATATCGATTCGTTTAAACGGCTCTCGATAATCGTCATATCTCTTCCCCAATATCACCAATAAATTCCTTCTGAAAAAATAATTTTCCTTTTGGAATTCGGCGAATACGGTTCGTCAGCGTTTGGGCGGCTGCCCGAACAACGAAAAATCCGGCAGCTTGCCGCGCGCCTGCGGGTCGGCCGCATCGCCGATGCGCAGGATGGTCGCCGGCCTGCCGTCGAACGCGGGCCAGTCGGGCAAGCCCTTGCCGTTCGGCGATCCCGTGCGCGCGAAGCTCGCCCAGGTGTCGGCCAGGCGCGCGGCCAGCTGGCGGTCGTATGCGGACCACGGCCGCGGATCCTGGCCGAGATGGTCGAACACGTACTGGATCTCCGCGCCGTGCCCCGCCCCGCAGCCGTAGCCGCACGGGGTCGAAGGTTCCGTCGGCCGGTGCGTGAAATAGTAGAGGTAAGGCCTGGCCTTGCCGTACTGCGCCTGCAACGACGCCCAGTACCACGTGCGCCAGCCCCACCAGTCGGTCGTGAGCTTGTCGATCGACGTCCTGGCTTCGGCATCCGTCGCCCCTGGATACGCGGCCAGCACGGCGGCGGATGGCGCATGGCCCAGCAGCTTCGCCACGAGCGTCTTGTGGGCGGCGGCCGTGAACTTGTCGGTGCCGAGGATTTCCGGCGCCAGATCCTTGCCCTCTTCCGCATTCCAGCCTGCGAGCAGGGGCACGTCGTTCTGGCGGCCGTTGCGATAGGTCGTCGTCAGGTCTTCGCGCAGCAAATGGCCGTCGACGATGGGGTGCGGCGCCCACGCCGGTTTCTGCAGCGCGGCCACGGGGAGCGCGCGCAAGTCCGCGAGGCTCTTCGCGCCGACCGATCGGGTAAACGCCACGCCGGTCTTTTCCGCGGCCGCGCGGTCGAACAGGGCGTTCTCGCTGGCGTCGATCGGCATGGCGAAGTTGCCGCTTTGCGAGATCGCGCGCTGGAACAGGCCTTTCGCCAGCGGTGACGCGACGAGCACCGCGACGGATTCGCCGCCGGCGGATTCGCCCATGATCGTGACGCGCGCCGGGTCGCCGCCGAAGGCCGCGATGTTGTCCTTCACCCAGCGCAGCGCCGCGACCTGGTCTTCCATGCCCTGGTTGCCCGACGCCTTATCCGGCGACTCCGCCGTCAGCTCGGGATGGGCGAAGAAGCCGAAGATGCCGAGGCGGTAATTGATGGTGACGACGATGACGCCGCGCCGCGCCAGGTTGGCGCCGTCATAACCGGGCTGGGAGCCCGTGCCGCCGTAGTAGCCGCCGCCGTGGATCCAGACGATGACGGGAAGCTTTTGCTTCTGCGCCTGCGCGGGCGCCCACACGTTCAGGTACAGGCAGTCTTCGCTTTTCGGATCCGGCACCCATTGCGCCGTCTGGGCGCAGGCCGGCGCATAGGCGTGCGCAGACTTCACGCCCTGCCACGGCACGACCGGCTGCGGCGCGCGCCAGCGCAGTGGGCCGACGGGCGGCGCCGCGAACGGCACGCCCTTGAATGTATTCACGCCATCGGCCACCGTGCCGGCGATCCGCCCTCCCGTGATTTGCACCGGATCCGTTACCTGGGCCGCCTGGGCCATGCCGGCCAGCAGGCATCCAGCGACAACAGCCGCACTTTTCATGTCGTCTCCTCATATTTGTCGAAAAGACATTTTAGCGGGCTCATTTTCTGGCAGATCACCGTGTCAAAAATAATTATCGAAATAATGGTTTTCGCGCTTGCCAAGCGCCCGAAGCTCGGATACAGTTATCGACATAATGATTATCGCGATAAGCAATTTACGACAGCAGATCATCTGAACCATTTACCGGAGGAATCGAAATGAACCAGTCCATCGCCCGCACGCTTCGTAACGTCTTCGGCGCAACCGCCCTCGCCGTCGCCGCCTTCGGTCCGGCCCACGCACAGACCGCCGACGCCTTCTCGTCCGTCAAGCAGATCGACGCGGGCGTGCTGAACGTCGGCTACGTCGACGCCGGGCCGGCCAACGGCCCCGTCGTGATCCTGCTGCACGGCTGGCCATACGACATCCACAGCTATGTCGACGTCGTGCCGCTGCTGACGAAGGCCGGCTACCGCGTGATCGTGCCGCACCTGCGCGGCTACGGCACGACCCGCTTCCTCGACCCGAAGGCCGTGCGCAACGGCGAACCGGCCGCACTGGCACAGGACGTCGTCGACCTGATGGATGCGCTCAAGATCGACAAGGCGATCCTGGCCGGCTACGACTGGGGCGCGCGCAGCGCCGACATCGTGGCCGCGCTGTGGCCCGAACGCGTAAAAGGGCTGGTGTCCGTGAGCGGCTACCTGATCGGCAGCCAGGAAAGCGGTAAGCAGCCGCTGCCGCCGGCCGCAGAGCTGCAATGGTGGTACCAGTTCTACTTTGCCACCGACCGCGGCGCCGCCGGCTACGCGAAGAACCATCACGATTTCGCCAAGCTGATCTGGAAAACCGCGTCGCCGCAATGGCAGTTCGACGACCGCACGTTCGACCGCAGCGCCGCGTCGCTGGAGAACCCGGACCACGCCGCCGTCACGATCTTCAACTACCGCTGGCGCCTCGGCCTGGTCCAGGGCGAAGCGAAGTACGACAAACTGGAACAGCGCCTGGCGACTTTCCCGGCCATCACCGTGCCGACGATCACGCTGGAAGGCGACGCCAACGGTGCCCCGCACCCGGAACCGGCCGCGTACGCGAAGCGCTTCACCGGCAAGTACAAGCATGAACTCATCAAGGGCGGCATCGGCCACAACCTGCCGCAGGAGGCACCGCGCGCGTTCGCCGATGCCGTCATCGCCGTCGACCATCTGTAATCACTTTACTCAACGAAAGGTATATATCATGAGCAAGATCGACAAGGTTCTCTACACCGGCAAAACCCTCACTACCGGCGGCCGCGAAGGCAGCGCAAAAAGCGACGACGGCCGTCTCGACATCACGCTGTCGCCGCCGGGCAGCCACGGCAAGGGCACGAACCCGGAACAGTTGTTCGCCGCGGGATGGTCGGCCTGCTTCATCGGCGCATTGGGCCTCGCCGCGCGCGACCGGCACGTGGCCCTGCCGGCAGGCACCGCCGTCGATGCGGAAGTCGACCTCGGCACCGGCACCGACGGCTATTCGCTGCAGGCGCGGCTGAACGTGAGCCTGCCGGGCGTGCCGCGCGACGTCGCGCTGGACCTGGTCCATGCCGCGCACTCGACGTGTCCGTATTCGAAAATGTCGCGTGGGAATATCGACGTGAACATCACGGTGGCCTAAGCCCTGAAAACGACAACGCCACCGGCTGGTGCGTTGTCATTCGTTGCGGCGAGTTCCCACGATCAGTGGAAGAACAGGTACAGGATGACCAGCACGATGGCCGGTACGCCCATGATCCAGGCCAGGAAATATTTGCCCATGATCGTACTCCTTTCGTTTGCGATTGATCACAGGTTCAGGATGCCGCAGGCGGGCGCGGGCGTCCGTACGCTAATGCACGGAGTGTGCGCGTCGGCCTACGGCAGCGCGAACAGTACCCGCAAGTCGTCCGCGCCAATGGCAGCGGCCAAGCCTCCTTCCGCGTCCAGCACGGCATTGGCCAGCTCACCCTTGCGGCGCTGCATGTCCTGGATCTTTTCTTCAAGCGTACCCTGCGCGATCAGCTTGTAGACGAACACCGGCTGGTCCTGGCCGATGCGCCAGGCGCGATCGGTCGCCTGGTTTTCGCTGGCCGGGTTCCACCAGGGATCGTAATGGATGACGGTGTCGGCCGCAGTGAGGTTCAGGCCGACGCCGCCTGCCTTCAGGCTGATCAGGAACACGCTGACGTCGCCCCGCTGGAACGCGAACACAGGCGCGTCGCGGTCGGCCGTATCGCCCGTCAACTGGACGAAGGCGATGCCGCGTTCGTCCAGCGCGGCACCGATCAGCGCGAGCATGCTGGTGAACTGGGAGAACACGAGGACGCTGCGCCCCTCGCTCAGCAACGTGTCGAGCAGTTCCAGCAACGCTTCCATCTTGGCCGAACCGGTTCTGGCCGCGGCATCCAGCAGCCGCGGATCGCAGCAGACCTGGCGCAACTTCAGCAACGCGTCGAGGATGATGATCCGGCTGCGCGCCAGGCCCCTGGTGTCGATGGCGTCGCGGACCTTCCTGTCCATCGCCACGCGCACGGTCTCGTACAGGTCGCGCTGGGCGCCGTCGAGTTCGACGGGCAGCACGATTTCCGTCTTGGGTGGCAGCTCCGTCGCCACCTTGTCCTTAGTCCGGCGCAACATGAACGGTTTCACGCGGCGTGCCAGCAGATCCTTGCGCTGGACGTCGCCCCGCTGCTCGATCGGTTTGCGGAATACTGTATTGAACTGCTTGTCGTCTCCCAGCAGACCTGGCATCAGGAAGTGGAATTGCGACCACAGTTCGCCGAGGTGATTCTGTACCGGCGTGCCGGTCAGGCACAGGCGGTGGCGGGCGTCGAGCAGGCGCACGGTCTGCGCCGCCTTCGAGCGGCTGTTCTTGACGTACTGTGCTTCGTCGAGGATGAGGAGGTGATAGCGGTGCCTGCGCAGCGCCGGCTCGTCGCGGCCCAGCAGAGCATACGTCGTGAGCACGAGATCGGCACTGCCTACCACGTCGAACTGTGCCTTCCTGTCCTTGCCGTGCAGGAGCAGCACGCTCAGGCCGGGCGCGAAGCGCGCCGCTTCGGCCTGCCAGTTGCCCATGAGGCTCGTCGGCGCCACGACGAGCGCCGGCGCATCGAGGCGCCCCGCTTCCTTTTCCGCGAGGATATGGGCGAGCGTCTGGACGGTCTTGCCGAGTCCCATGTCGTCGGCCAGGATGCCGCCGAAGCCGTATTCGCGCAGGAACTGCATCCAGTTCAGGCCCGCGCGCTGGTAAGGGCGCAACTGCGCCGTGAGGCCGGCCGGCACGTCCACCGGCCGGATGCCGTCGAAATCGTGCAGCTTGCGGCCCAGTTCACGTAAGCGATCGCCGCCCAGCCAGCGCAGGCGCGCGGCGCGCTCCAGTTCCGCCAGGCGTGCCGCATCCAGTGCCGGCAAATGGATCTTCGCGCCGATGCGGTCGCCGAAATACAACTCCCCGAGCGTGGCCAGGATCGGCTTGATCCGCCCCCAGGGCAGGGCCACGCGCCTGGAAGGAGTCAGTTGCACCAGCATCTCGTCGGTATCGGCGCGCACGGCCAGGGCGTCGGTGCCGAATTGCCATGGCGTAGTGCGGATCATGTCGACGAGCAGCGGCAGCAGCGGGTGGCGTTCGCCCTCGACGACAATGCCCAGTTCGAGGTCGAACCAGCCGTTGCCGTCCTGTTCGCGTTCGTCGAGGTCGGCGTACCACTCCTGCACTTGCGCGAGATCGTAGCGAAAATCGCTTCCCATCTCCACCTGCCAGCCAGCCTCGCGCAGGCGCGGCAAGCCGTCGCGCATGAACGCCAGCCATGCGGCCTCGTCCGGCAACAGGAGGGCGCCAGGCCAGTCGTCAAGCAACGGATCGTCCGGCGACGGTGGCGCGAAGCTGAACGCGGCCAATCTCGCGACGGCGGCGGCTTCAGCCGCCATGTCGCGCACGATCACCTCGACGCCGCCAGCGAGCACGCTGCGCAATACGGGCTCGTCGATGCGGGCCGTGGAGAGGCCGTCGTATTCGAACGTCAGGAAGGCAATGTCGCGCCAGTCCCAGTCGCGGCGCGTCGGTATTTGCAGGCTGTCCAGCACGAGGCGCGGTACGGGCGCGACGTCACGCCGCTCGCGCACCTCGAGCACGGCCGGCGCCGGCACGAGGCCGTCCAGTCCCAGGTCGATCATGCGGCCTGCGACGCCGTTGCGCTGTTCCCCGCGCAGCGTGGGTGCCTGCTCGACCAGGTCCAGCAGGACGGCGGGCGGAATGGCTGCCAGCGGTTCCGGCAGGGCCACTTCGCCGACCGTGAGGCCGTCCAGGTAATACATCGGGTCGGTGGAATACGTATGCTCGGGCAGGACGCCGCCGGCTGCGCGCCAGCCCAGAGTCACTGCCTCGCGGTCGACGCCGTCCTCGATCCAGTCGAGCGTCACGTGGCGCCGCGGCCCCGGCCCCACGCGTTCGAGATGGCCGTACCGGGCCGCCTTCAGCGAGCGCGCGCGCCACAGCCATCCCTCGGCGCCGAGCCGGGCCAGCAGCGCGGCGCCGAGCACGCCGGAGGGCTTCAACGTACCGTGGCTCACCCGCATCGCGCCCAGCAGGCGCAGCGGTTCTTCGTGCTCGCGCGTCACGTGCGGCGGCCGGAACTTAACCAGCCGCAGTGGCTCCGTCTCGAGCACGGCTTCGGCCACGCTGCCGTCCTGCCGCAGGCGGACCGTGTACGGATGCAGGCCCGGCACCTTGCCCTCGCGGTCGGGAGCGAGCACGTACACGAGCCGGATCGAGGCATCGCGCGCCGCCTCCGCCACTTGCTGCCGGACGTCCTGGACCGCCGCCAGCTGCTGCAGCCAGCGCTCGGCCGCCGCCGGCACGTCCACCGGACGGTGCGCCAGTTCCGTCAGGAGCACGGCCACGACGTGCTTGCAGTTGCGGGTCATGGGGCAGCTGCAGTCGCCGCGGAAACGCACGCCGCGTTTGTCGCTCGTCACGCGTATCTCCTGCCGATACGTCTTGCCGCCGCTGCCCTCCACCTGGCCGTGGAGCGTGCCGGGAAATTCGATGTCGATGGAAACGACGCGGCCCTTGCGGGCATACTCCTCGCCGCGGGTAAACGTGCCGGGATCGAACTGGCGGATGACGTCGTCGCGCGTGAATTCCATGTGACGGTGCATGTTGAACGAATCGAGGCGACATTATCCCCGATCGGCGCGGCGCGCCACGCGCACGCCCTTGACGGACGTCAGGCCGGCTGCGCCACCCGCGCAGCGCGCGCCATGCGCCAGATCGTGGTGCCGTTCACGACCGCCATCACGATCTCGAGCGCCGTGCCGCCGATCGAGCCGGCGATGATGTTATTCGCGATCCACAGGAAGGTCCCGCACAGCATCGCGAGGCGCATCGGAATGCCGCGCAGGAGGAACAGCGCGAGCGTGCCGATGCAGGACGCGCCCAGCGGCAGCCAGTCCGTCATGCGCGTGGCGAGCGTCAGGCCCAGTGCGAGGTTCATCGCGACGACGCCCACCGCCACCCACACCGAACGCGTGTACAGCGCCAGCACGGAGCGCAGCAGCGACATGGTCGTGCTGGCGACGGGCGTCAGGTTGCCGAGCAGCGCGAAGTGGACGATGTAGGCCAGGCATTCGCCGGCCATGAACAGCTTGAAGCGGCGGTCGTCCTTCTGCATGGCGCAGGCGACGCCGAGCACGAACGCGATGTAGCCGACGCATTGTGCCGGCGCGAACCAGTCGAGGGACATGGGCACACTCTTCAGGAAGGAGCGGCATTATAGCCCGCATACTGGACTAGAATGTCCGGGCAGTCCTGACAACCGATGTCTTCCAAGGAGAACTCCATGAAAGCTGTGAACCTCGGTATCGCCTGTCTGTCCGCCCTCTTCGCCCTCTCTGCCCACGCCGCCGATCAGGCACCGGTCAAGAAAGTGAACGGCGTCCTCGTCGACGCCCACGGCATGACGGTCTACACGTTCGACAAGGACGTCGCCGGCAGCGGCAAGAGCGCCTGTAACGGCACGTGCGCGGAAAACTGGCCGCCGGTGAAGGCAGGCGACGCGGCCGTGTCCGCGCCGTACTCCACCGTCACGCGCGACGACGGCAGCAAGCAGCTCGCCTACCAGGGCAAGCCGCTGTACACGTTCGTCAAGGACAAGAAGGCGGGCGACCGCGAAGGCGACAAGAAGATGAACGTCTGGCACGTCGTCACGGATTGACGGCCGCGCCGCGGCATCAGGCGGCGGGATCGTGATGGTCGCGCTGGCCCAGCGCCAGTCCGGCACCCAGGCCACTGCCGCCGCCGTCCATGCCGCCACCTCCGCCTCCACGACCACCGCCCTCCCCTTTGCCGCGGCCACCGCTGCCCTGCGTGCGCGTGGGTCCCTGCAGCGGGATCGCGACGCCGTCCGGGACCGGTCCCAGGTCGAGCGCTTCGCGGATGAAGGTGCGCAGCGAGATCACCAGGTCGGCCGTGTGGATCGGCCGTCCTGCCGCGAGGTCGCTCGCGGCCTGTCCCGCGAGGCGGCAGTGTTCCTCCGTGCCGAGCAGCAGGATGTCGGCCAGCGCCGCCTCGACGGCATCGCGGATGCGGCGCGCGCGGTCCGACCCCGCGTCGAGGCCGGCCGCGCGCAGGTCGCGCAGATGCTTGGGATCGACCGTCAGCTCGCCCGTGAACGAGCCGCCCAGCGTGCGGTAGGCGGCGATCAGGGTGCGCAGGCGCTCGTTGATCTGGCGGTTCATGCGCTCGCGCCGCTGCTGGATCGTCTGCATCATGAGCACGCGGATGCCCACGCCGATCAGGGTGAAGACGGCGAGACCGAGGAAGGTCGTCGCCAGCGCCTGCCACGAACTGAAGTCCAGGTAGCGCATCGTCCGCTCAGTTCACGCTGTCGCGCACGACCCGCAGCTTCGTCAGCTGGCCCTTGCGGTAGGTGTACAGCGTGAGGGCCGCGTCGCGCAGGTCGCCGTTCGCATCGAAGGCGATGGTGCCCGTGATGCCCTGATATTTGATTTTCGCGAGCGCCGGCAGGAATCTGGCCGGGTCGGACGATCCGGCCGCGCGCATGGCGGCGGCGAAGGCCATCGTCGCGTCGTACGCGTACGGCGCGTAGGTCTGGAAGCCCATGCCGTACCGCTTTTTGTAGCGGTCCGCGAAGGCCGCCATGCCCGCCTCCAGCGGCGCGTCGACGCCGCCCGCCACGACGCACACCACCTTGTCGTCGCCGAGCGCGCTGCCGGCCAGCTGCGGCAGCTTTTCGGAGCACACGCCGTCGCCCGATACGAATTTCGCGGCGATGCCCAGCGCCTGCATCTGCTTGAGCATCGGACCAGCCGTCGCGTCCATGCCGCCGTAGAAGATCACGTCCGGACGGCGCGCGCGGATCTGCGTGAGGATCGCATTGAAATCCGTCGCGCGGTCGTTGGTGAACTGGCGGCTGACGATCTCCGCGCCCTTCAAACGCTTGACGTCTTTCGCGAACTGGTCGGCGAGGCCCTGGCCGAACGCGGTGCGGTCGTCGATGATGGCGATCTTCTTCGCCTTCAGCGTGTTGATCGCATAGTTGGCCAGCACGCGGCCCACGAGGTCGTCATTGGCGACGATGCGGAATGCCGTTTTATAGCCCTGGTGCGTGTACAGCGGCGTGGTGGCGGCCGGAGAGATTTGCGGGATGCCGGCGCTGTTGTAGATCTTCGAAGCCGGCACCGTCGTGCCGGAATTCAGGTGGCCGACGACGGCCACGACGCCGCCGTCGACGAGCTTTTGCGCGACGGCCGTGCCGAGCTTCGGATCGCTGCCGTCGTCCTCCGCCTGCAGCACCCATTTCACCTTCTTGCCGCCGATGGTCGCGCCCTGCGCATTCAAATCGTCGATCGCCAGGCGGGCGCCGTTCTCGATGTCCTTGCCCTGGTGCGCGCTGGGGCCGGACAGCGGCGAGGCGCTGCCGATCTTCACTTGCGATTGGGCGTGGGCGGAAAAGGCGACAAGGGCGGCGGCGAGGAGAGTCAGGCGCATGGGCATTCTTTCGATGGGATGCCCGATTGTAAAGCCTCCCGGCCGCTGCCGGCGCGTCACCAGAACACGACGCGGTCCTGCGGCGCCAGGTACATCCGGTCACCCGGCTTGACGTCGAACGCTTCGTAGTAGCCCGGGTGGTTGCGCAGGCTGCCGTTGACGCGGAATTCCGACGGCGAGTGCGGATCGGATTTCACTTGCGCGATCAGGGCGGCATCGCGCGCCTTGCCGCGGCGCGCCTGCGCGAGGCCCATGAAGATGCGCTGCTCCGCCGTGAAACCGTCGATCACGGGCGCCGGCTTGCCGTGCAGCGAGATCCGGTACGCGCGGCTGGCCATGATGGCGCCCGCGTTGTCGGCGATGTTCTCGCCCAGGGTCAGCTCGCCGTTCAGGTGATAGCCCTCGACGGGGCTGTAGCCGGCATATTGCGCGACCAGCACCTTGCCTTTCGCCGCGAATTTCTCGCCGTCTTCCTTCGTCCACCAGTTGCGCAGGTTGCCGTCGCCGTCGTACTGGGCGCCCTGGTCGTCGAACGCGTGGCTGATCTCGTGGCCGATGGAGATGCCCACGGCGCCGTAGTTGATCGCCGGCTCCGCCTCCGCGTCGTACAGCGGCGCCTGCAGGCGCGCGGCCGGGAACACGACTTCGTTCATCTCCGGGCTGTAGTAGGCGTTCACGGTCTGCGGCGTCATGTGCCATTCGGCGCGGTCGACCGGCTTGCCCAGCTTGGCGACGGCGTAGCGGTGCGCGAACGCACGCGACCGCATCACATTGCCGACAAGGTCCGCGCGCTTCACGGTCAGCGACGAATAATCGCGCCACTTGTCCGGATAGCCCACCTTGACGGCGATCTTCGCCAGCTTGGCCTGCGCCTGCTTCTTCGTTTCCGGCGTCATCCAGTCCAGCGTCTCGATGCTGTCCTTGTAGGCCAGCAGGAAGTTGTGGACCATCTCCTCGACCTGGCGCTTGCGCTCGGCGGGGAAGTAGTGCTCCACATAGACCTTGCCCACGACTTCGCCCAGGTCGCGGTTGATCTGCGCGATGGCGAGCTTTTCCGTCGGGCGGTTGACCTTTGCGCCGGACAGCACCATGCCGCGGAACGCGAAGTTCTCGTCGACGAACGCCTGCGACAAATAAGGCGCGTACGCGCTCAGCACGCGGAACGTGAAGTAGGACTTCCACGTGTCGAGGGGCGTCGCAGCGATGATGCCATCGAGCTTTTGCAGATAGGTCGGCTGCTCGACGTTCACGGCGTCGGCCTTGCCCGCGATGTCCTGCGCCTTCAGCCACGCGGCCCAGTCGAATCCGGGCGCCAGCGCCTTCAGCTGCGCGACCGTCACCTTGTTGTACGTTTTCACCGGATCGCGGTTCTCGACGGCGCTCCACTGCGCCTGCGCGAGCGCCGTCTCCAGCGCGACGATGCGCGCGGCCTGCCCTGCCGCATCCGGCTGGCCGGCCAGCGCCAGCAGTTTTTCCACGTGCGCCTGGTATTTCACGCGCGTGTCGGCCAGCTTGGCGTCGGCCTGCAGGTAATAGTCGCGGTTGGGCATGCCGAGGCCGGACTGGGAGATCACGACGAGGTAGCGCGTCGACTGCCGGGCGTCCTGCTGGACCGACATGGACAGCGGGCTGCCCGCGCCGATGGCGTCGAAGTGTGCCGCCAGCGCGGCCAGTTGACGCTTGTCCTTCAGCGCCGCGATGCGCGCCAGCTCCCCTTGCAACGGAGCGACGCCCAGCGCGTCGCGGTGCGCGCGGTCGATGTAGCTGGCGTAGTAATCGCCCATCTTTTGCGTGTTCGAACCGGCTTTCGCGGTCGTGTCCTGCGCGGCCTGCTCGATCAGCGTGCGGATCTGCGTCTCGACGTTGTCCTGCGCCACGTTGAACGCGCCCCAGCTGGCGCGGTCGGCCGGGATGTCGACGTCGTGCAGCCACTTGCCCTGCGAATAACGGAAGAAATCGTCCTGCGGACGGACGGCCGGATCGACGGCGGACTTGTCGACGCCGGAGGGTGCGGTATCGGCCGGGGCCGCGTAAGCCTGGCCTGCAAACAGGCCCAGGATAAGAGCGCTGCACAGAAGTCGTTTCATGGTGTCTCCACGGTTGTGTAGGCTTGCGATGCTAAAGGAACCGTTGCCCGATGCCAAGCTCCCGGACTGGCTGGAATTCCGCGCCGGCGTCCCCATCTGGGTTGGGATCATGCCTGCCCTCGCCCGCTTTCTCCTGCTCGCCGCCACGCTGGCCGCCGCCGTGCCCGCGCGTGCGGACGAGCTCGCCAATCTGATCAATGCATACCGGGCCGCGCCCGGCACGTGCGACGGTGCTTCGGTCGCGCCGGTTGCGGTGTTGAACGTCGAGCCGGCCCTGGCGCGCATCCGCATCGGCCCCGGCACCTTCCTCGAATCCGCCCTGCAGCGCGCCGGCTACGACGCCGCGCATGCGGAAGCGATCACGGTCACGGGGCCGCCGGACGCGCGCGGGGCGATGGAGATCATCGCCCAGAAATACTGCCGTACCCTGCGCGCCGCGGACTTCGCGGCTGTCGGCACAGCGCACATCGGCAACGACTGGCAGGTCGTGCTGGCGCGGCCCGTCGTCATTCCGCCGCTGCCCGCTTGGCCGGACGCGGGCCTGGACATCCTCACGCTCGTGAACGCGGCGCGCGCGCAGCCGCGCACGTGCGGCACGCAGGCGTTCGGCCCTGCCCGCCCGCTGGCGTGGAATCCGCTGCTGGGCCTGGCCGCCCTCGCGCACAGCACGGACATGGCGCAAAAGCGCTACTTCAACCACAAGGAGCCGGATGGCAGCGTCCCGGCCGACCGGGTCACGAAGGCCGGCTACCGCTGGGCGCGCGTCGGGGAAAACATCGCGTCGGGCCAGCGCACGCCCGAGGAAGCGGTGGCGTCGTGGCTGGACAGCCCCGGCCACTGCGCCAACATCATGAACCCGACGTTCACGGAGATGGGCGCGGCGTACGCGATCAATCCGCAGAACCGCAACCGCACCGCCTACTGGACGCAAGTCTTCGGCACCCCGCGTTGATCATAGCTCCATGCTATGGCGTTCATAAAAACAAACATATTGCGCACAATTTAATTGCGCGCTATAGTTCAACCCATGGAAACGAACGACGCAAACGCAGCTCTCCTGCTCGACAACCAGTTGTGCTTCGCACTCCACTCGGCATCGCTGGCGATGACGAAGGTGTACAAGCCGCACCTGGACAAGCTGGGCGTGACGTATCCGCAGTACCTGGTGCTGCTGGTGCTGTGGGAGCGCGACGGCTTGACCGTGTCGGACATCGGCGAGCGCCTGTACCTCGATTCCGGGACATTGACCCCGCTGTTGAAGCGGCTGGAGGCCCAGGGCCTGGTCGACCGGTCCCGCGATCCGCAGGACGAGCGCCGCGTGATGATCCGGCTGACGGCCGCGGCGCGTGCGCTGAAGGATGAAGCGGCCGGCATCCCGGCCTGCATCCTGGGCGCCACCGGTTGCGACGTGCAGGAAGTTGTAAGACTCGTCGGCGAGATCAAGACGATGCGCGACAGGCTCGCCGGCGCGACATGAAGATTTATGTGCAGTACGAACTCAACCACTGAAAGGGTAACGCCATGACCACCAAACTCGATAAAGTCCTGTACACCGCCAAGGCACACACCACCGGCGGCCGCGAAGGCACCTCCCGCACCGACGACGGCCTGCTGGACGTCCGCCTGGCACCGCCGAAGGAAATGGGCGGCAAGGGCGACGCCACCAACCCGGAACAACTGTTCGCCGCCGGCTACTCGGCCTGCTTCATGGGCGCCATCAAGTTCGTCGCCGGGCAGAAGAAAGTCGCCGTCCCGGCCGACGCGTCGATCGACGCCAGCGTCTCGATCGGCCCGATCCCGAACGGTTTCGGCCTGGCCGTGGAACTGGCCGTGAGCCTGCCGGGCCTGGACCGCGCCGTGGCGCAAGACCTGGTCGATTCGGCCCACATCGTGTGCCCGTACTCGAACGCGACCCGCGGCAATATCGACGTCAAGCTGAGCCTGATTTAAGGTTTGCGTGAGTAGGACAAAGGCGCCACCCTTGATGGGTTGGCGCCTTTTTATCGTCCCTGCCTGAGCAGGTCGGGGATCCGGTCTACGAGCGCTGGGTCCATGTGCATCTTCTGCAGGCACTGCACCAGGTATCCTCGCTCGCCGACCAGATCGAGTGCACTCTGGAAGGCATGGTCGACCGATGCGCCGTACGCCTGCCGTGCCTTTTCCCAGGCGTCAGAGGGGATACGTCCCCAATGCCCGATCATCATCGCCAGATCGATGATGTCCCTGCTTGCGACGGCCTTGTCGTTATGTCGATCGGCATTTGCCAACAGCTTTTCGGCGTACATGTCCGTTCGGCTGAGCGTGGGCACACCGGTTATAGGATCGACTAGGCCGTCGATGTGGATTCGCCCTTCGCTGACGATTTCAAATTTCACAGGTACGCCGTCGGACAACAGGAAGGTCCGGATGCCGTAGCGATCTGCCCTCACCTCACGCGCAAGTTCGACGGGCCGCGCAAAAATGGCGCCAAGTGAAACGTTGGTGATCGTATTGCGCAATTCCCGATAACCGTCCTGGGATGCGCACAGAAAGTCGATATCGACCGATTCCCTGTATTCGTCCAATGCCAGGACGATGGCGGTCCCCCCACCAAAAAAACAATCGTTCCGGCCGAGGAAATCGGCGTCGAGCGCCGTTAGCAATGATTGAATGCGATTGTGATGGGCACGCTTAAACATTCATCAGGCCGTGACCGTAGACCTGCGTCAGACGCATGATCATGTCACGTTCTCGCGGCTGCAGCCGATCTTCTTCGACAAAGCGCCAGTTAGCTTCGTAAAGCGCGAACGCATCCTCGCCCGTGATGACATCATCGGACCGGCGGTTCCAGGCAATCAGGGCCAGCTGAGGAAAGTCCCTGATAACAATCTTATCGATAGCAGGCGTCATAAGAAGATTATGGGCGCCTAGTGCGGAAACTTCAACCGGCGTCCACGAGCAGCTTCGGCACAGCGTCAGACAATAGTCTTTCTCGCAACTAAAACCCAGGAAGATCAATTTTATCTATTACGTCCATATAAACGGATAGTTTGCGTGAATGCCCGTCAAGCCCTACCATGGTTATGAATAGAACACATCTATCGATGAATATTCATCGATAGCTTAACCGTGAAAGAGCCGCCATGACCAAACTGACCACCGCCTCCGGCATCCCTGTCACCGACAACCAGAATTCGATCACGGCCGGTCCGCGCGGCCCCGTGCTGCTGCAGGACTTCCACCTGATCGAAAAACTGCAGCACTTCAACCGCGAGCGCATTCCGGAACGCGTCGTGCACGCGAAGGGTTCGGGCGCATACGGCACCTTCACCGTCACCCACGACGTCAGCAAGTACACGAAGGCGAAGCTGTTCTCGGCCATCGGCAAGCAGACGGAAACGTTCCTGCGCTTCTCGACCGTCGGCGGCGAAAAAGGCTCGGCCGACACGGAACGCGATCCGCGCGGTTTCGCCGTGCGCTTCTACACCGAGGAAGGCAACTGGGACCTGGTCGGCAACAACACCCCGACCTTCTTCCTGAAGGACGGCATCAAGTTCCCGGACTTCATCCACACGCAGAAACGCGACCCGCAGACGAACCTGAAATCCGCGCAGAACGTGTGGGACTTCTGGAGCAAGACGCCGGAAAGCCTGCACCAGGTGACGATCCTGTTCTCGGACCGCGGCACGCCGGACGGCTACCGCCACATGGACGGCTTCGGCAGCCACACCTACAGCCTGATCAACGACGCGGGCGAACGCGTATGGGTCAAGTGGCATTTCAAGACCCTGCAAGGCATCAAGAACCTGACGGCAGCGGAAGCCCAGCGCCTGGCCGGGGTCGATCCGGACTATGCGCAGCGCGACCTGTTCAATGCCATCGCCAGGGGCGACTACCCGCGCTGGAGCGTAGAGATCCAGGTGATGGACGACGCCCAGCGCGCCGCCTGGGAAGCGAAGACCGGCTGGGACGCATTCGATCTGACCAAGGTGTGGCCGCAGGGCGAGTTCCCGCGCATTCCGGTCGGCATCCTGGAACTGAACCGGAACCCGGACAATTACCACGCCGACGTCGAGCAGGCCGCCCTGTCGCCGTCGAACATCGTGCCGGGCATGGGCTACAGCCCGGACAAGATGCTGCAGGCGCGCCTGTTCGCCTACCACGACGCCCAGCTGTACCGCGTCGGCACGAACCACCAGCACCTGCCGGTGAACCGCCCGCGCTGCCCGTTCCACAACCAGCAACGCGACGGCGCGATGGCCATCGCCAACGGCGGCGCGGCGCCGAACTATGATCCGGTGCATGCGGACGTGCCGGCCGCCGGCGGCTTCGGCCACGGCGACGCGGGCTGGCCGGTCGAAGGCAACGCGGGCCGCTACGACACCCGCGCCACCGACGACCACTTCACGCAGGCCGGTAACCTGTTCCGTCTGCTGACGGACGAAGGCAGGCGTAACCTGATTGCCAATATCGCCGGGTCCCTGTCCGGCGCGGATGCCGCGACGCAGGATCGCCAGATCGGCCATTTCCTGAAGGCGGACCCGGCGTATGGCCAGGGTGTGGCGGAGGCGGTGCACGCGCTGCAGAACCGGGCGTAACCGCTTCTAGCGGTCTCTGATAACGGGCCGGACGGCGTTGCTGTCCGGCCCGTTGTCAATTAAGCGCTTCATTTTCAACGACTTCTGGACTTTATTGCCGAGCTGAGCAATAGTTGTGTCTTTACAAAAACTAAATGCAATAATGTCCACTTCCGTAACGTTCCAGAACGGGTCCATGTCCGGCGGCGGCGCCGATGTCACCGATTTCCAGCCGCCGTACATCGTCTCCGGCCCGAAGGACGGTACGGCCATCACCGCCGACCTGGTGATCACGTTCAATGAGAACATCCAGGCCGGCACCGGCAAGCTGCAACTGATATCGGGCCCCACGGTCGTCTTCAGCGGCAACATCGCAACGGATCCGGCCATCCATATCTCGGGCAACACGCTCACCCTGCACCTGAGCAAGCCGCTGGCCTACGGCACGGAATACTGGTTCAACATCGATCCCCACGCGATCAAGGACCTGGCGGGGAACGAGCCGTACTACCTCGGTAGCAACAAGTTCCTGAGCGCCCTCAGCCCGACGGCCGTCACCCTGAGCGGCAGCGACGGCAATAATCTCCTGCACGGCAGCGAGCTCGGCGATACGCTGTCCGGCGGCGTCGGCAACGATACGCTCGACGGCCACGGGGGCAACGACCTGCTGACGGGCGGCCCCGACGATGCCTGGTACGACGACGACAGCATCAACGGCGGCGCCGGCAACGACACGATCAACGGCGGCGCCGGCAGCGACTGGCTGCATGGCGACGACGGCAACGACCTCATCCACGGCGGCAACAACGCCGATCAGATCCGCGGCGGGAACGGCAACGACCAGGTGTTCGGCGATGCCGGCGACGACTACCTGGACGGCGGCGACGGCGACGACACGCTCGACGGCGGAGTCGGCAGCGACACGCTGTACGACACGTCGGGCAAGAACGTGCTCCGCGGGGGCGATGGCAACGACCAGCTGTATACCGGGGGTAGCACCGGTGGCGGCACGCTCGACGGCGGCGCCGGCAATGATCTGCTCAGCGGCACCGACACCACCAGCTACACCGCCGGCGACGGCAACGACAGCCTCATCATCGATGTGCGGTCGATCGCCGGAGGGACCACGACCGCCACCGTCGCCAGCGGCGGCAACGGCAACGACACGTTCGACGTCCGGCTGTACGACCACACCAACGGCCACATCGCGCTGACCGGCGGCACCGGCACGGACACGTATGCGCCCCAGCTCATGGGCCTGCCGGACAGCACGGCGCGGGTCGACGTCACCGATTTCAAGACGGGGGCCGGCGGCGACCTGATTGACCTGCGCTATCTGCTTGCCTACAACGGCAGCGGCAACCCGTTCGCGAACGGTGAGGTGAAACTCGTGGCGGATGCCACGGGCACCGCGTTGCAGGCGCGCGTCAAGTTCTACGACGGCACGACCGTCTACCAGACCGTGCTGCACCTGAACGGCATCCAGCCCGGCCAGCTCACCGGCACCGACTTCGTCGGCGGGTTCGATCCGCTCGGCTCGTCCAAAGGCATGACGCTGACGGGCACCGCCGGACGGGACGAATTCCACGGCATGCGGGTCGACGACACCATCAGCGGCCTGGACGGCGATGATTACCTGTACGGCGGCGCCGGCAACGACCTGCTCGACGGCGGCAAGGATGGCGATTACCTGAACGGCGAAGACGGCGACGACACCCTCGTCGGCGGCGACGGCAGCGACACCTTGAACGACTGGTACGGCAACAACACGTTCCAGGGCGGCGCCGGCAATGACACCATCAACGCCGGATCGGCCGGCCGCGACAGCGTCGATGGCGGCACCGGCAACGACACGATCAGCGGCGGCGCCGGCGACACACTCGACGGCGGTGCGGGCAACGACGTGATTACCGCCGTCGGCAGTGCCTCCGCCGATCCGTCGGTGACGCGCGGGGGCGATGGCGACGACACGCTCTACCTCCTGGGCGATACAGGCACGACGCAGACCGCCAGCGGCGGCGCGGGCGCCGATACGTTCATCCCGGTGGTCGGCAAGTCGGGGGGCACGGTCACGATCACGGACTTTTCCGCAGCCGCCGGCGACAAGCTGGACCTGCGCCCGCTCGTCCCGGACAACTTCAGCGGCAATCCGTTCGGCCTCGGTTATCTCAAGGCGGAACAGGCCGGCAGCGACGTCAGGCTGTACGTCGACCGCGACGGCGGCGGCGACGCGTACACCCTGTTCGCGACGCTCACGGACACCACGCTGGCGGCCCTGCCCGCCTCCGCGTTCCTCGACGGCTACGATCCCACCGGCACCAGCAAGGGCGTCACGTTGACGGGCACGGCAAGCGCGGACACGCTGACCGGCAGCGCCCTCGACGACACGCTCACTGGCGGCGCCGGCAACGACGCTCTCAGCGGGCGCGGCGGGAACGACCTGCTCGAGGGCGGCGACGATGCGCCGGGCAGCGGCGACTGGCTCAGCGGCGGCCTCGGCAACGACGTGCTGCACGGCGGGGCCGGCAACGACTACCTGCAAGGCGATGCCGGCGACGACACGCTGGACGGCGGCGCGGACAACGACTCCCTGGTCGACAACCAGGGCGTGAACGTCCTGAACGGCGGCGCCGGCAACGACTATATCGACGACAGCTGGTATTACACGTCCGGCGAGTCTGGCCACAGCACGCTCGACGGGGGCGACGGCAACGACACCCTGCGGTCCGCCAGGGATGGCGACGTCGTGCGCGGCGGCACCGGCGACGACGCGATCCAGGTCGAAGTCAACCACACCAACCTGGGCCAGCCTTTCCACGTCACCATCGACGGCGGCGACGGCGCCGACGTCATCGGCATCAACCGCCCCACCGCCGCCGATCACGACGTGGTGGAGATCAGCGGCGGCGCCGGCATCGACACGTTCCGCATCACGACCGGCGCCGCGCACGGCGATGCGCCGGTCATCAAGGACTTCCAGGCCGGCGCGGGCGGCGACGTGCTGGACGTGCTGGCCATGATCGGGCCGGTGCCCACGGTCAACCCGTTCGGCGCCGGCGGCGTGCTGCGTCTCGTCCAGGTCGGCACCGACACCGTCGTCAAGCTACTCGCGACGCCCACGAGCACCGATGGCGCGGTCCTCGTCGTGCTGCAGAACGTGGCCATCAAGGATCTGACGAGCGATAACTTCCCGCAAGGCATCCACCCGGACGGTTCCTCCGCCGGCATGACGCTGCCGGGCACCGACGGCAGGGATACGCTCCTGGGCGGCTTCCTCGACGACACCATCCACGGCGGCGACGGCGGCGACTACGTCGTGGGCAACGGCGGCGCCAACGTGCTGTACGGCGACGCGGGCGACGACACCGTGGACGGCGGCTTCTACAACGGCTACGGCGGCGACACCGCCGACCGTCTCTACGGCGGCAGCGGCAGCGATGTCCTGACCGGCAAGGGGCACGACACGCTGGAAGGCGGGGACGACGCCGATATCCTGAGCAGCTTCGGGGGCGGCAACGTCCTCGATGGCGGTGCCGGCAACGACCGGCTGGGCGCCTACAACGACGACCTGCTGCGCGGCGGCGACGGCGACGACACGCTGCAGGCCAGCGGCTTCGGCGATACGCTCGAAGGCGGCGCCGGCAACGACGAGCTGAACGTCCAGACCGACAACAGCTTCTACTCCGGCCCCATCGGCGGCAAGCTGACGCTGGACGGCGGCGACGGCGACGATACCCTCGTCTTCGGGATCCGGTCCACCGACACGGCCCTTGTGCATGCGCACGGCGGCGCCGGCCGGGACACCTTCACCGTCGCGGCCGTGCAGGCGGCGACTGTCGTCACCGTCGACGACTTTCAGGCCGGCGCCGGCGGCGACGTCGTCAACCTGGACGGGGTCGCCCGCGCCAGCTTCCTCGGCCAGTCGCCGTTCGGCGCGCAAGGCAACCTGAAAGTGGTACAACGGGGCGCCGACACGGTGCTGCAGGCCGACCTGGACGGCACCGGCCCGGGCACCTACTCCGACGTCCTCGTCCTGGCGAACGTGGACAAGTCCACGCTCACGGCGGCCAATTTCTGGAACGGCTTCAATCCGGACGGCAGCAACAAGGGCATCTCCCTCACGGGCACCGGCAGTGCCGACCAGCTGAACGGCGGCTACCTCGACGATACGCTCGCGGGCGGCGCCGGCAACGACACGCTGACCGGCAACCTGGGCAACGACAGCGTCGACGGCGGCGATGGCGACGACCTCCTCAGCGACAACGACGGCCTGTACCAGGGCACGGCCATCGTGAACGGCAACGACACGCTGCACGGCGGCGCGGGCAACGACACCTTGACCAGCTGGTACGGCAACGACAGCCTGGACGGCGGCAGCGGCGACGACGAATTGCGCATCGACGGCAACTTCTACCGCGCCCCCGACACCATCCGCGCGGATGGCGGTGACGGCAACGACCATGTCGTCGTCACCATCTACTATGACTCCGACCTGAAGATCCAGTTGACAGGCGGCGCCGGCAGCGACCTCTTCACCATTAACCCGTCGGCCGGCGCGGACGCCATCACGATCACCGATTTCCAGGCGGGCGCCGGCGGCGACGTGCTGCAAGCCTTCGACTACTGGGTGGGGACAACGCCCTTCTCCGGCGGCTCCTACCGGCTCGACCAGCGCGGTGCCGACACGGTACTCGTCCGCGATGTCGACGGCACCGGGCCGCGCACGTGGGAAGACGCCGTCATCTTCAAGAACGTCGATAAATCCAGGCTCGTGGCGGACAACTTCGGCGGATGGGCCCCGGACGGCTCCACGACCGGCAAGGTCATCGAGGGCACTACCGCGGCGGACACGCTGGAAGGCACGCCGCTGGACGACACGATCCGCGGCGGCGACGGCGACGACCTGATCGTCGGCGCCGGCGGCTACGACCAGATCGACGGCGGCCAGGGTGCCGACACGCTGGACGGCGGCCCCGGAAACGACACGGTGACCGGCGGCGACGGCGACGACCTGCTGGGTGCAATCCTGGGCGGCAACGACCTGGTGCAAGGCGGTGCCGGCAACGACCATCTCGTCGGCGGGACGGGCAACTCGACCCTCGACGGCGGTCTGGACGACGACGTGCTGGAAGCTGCGCTCGTCGAAGGGAATGCGCATGTCACGCTGCTGGGCGGTGCGGGCAACGACACCTTCCGTTTCCTGGAAAATTCTTACGTGACAGGGGTCGTTACGGCGACAGGCGGCGACGGTATCGACCTTTTCGAAACACGCACATCGGCCCGAGCCTACACGGTCACCGATTTCAAGGTCGGCACCGGCGGCGACCTGATCGACGTGCGGGCCGACGTCGGCACGAGCAAGAATCCGTTCGCCGATGGCCATCTGGTCCTGCGCCAGGTCGGTAGCGACGCGTTCCTCGACATCGACTACGACGGCGCGGCCGGGCCCGGCAAGGCTTACGAGTTGCTGAAGCTGGCAAACGTGAACGCCAGCAAACTCACGGCCGACAATTTTGTACAGCACTGGAATCCGCAGGCGGGCGTGAAGCCGACGCCCACCCCGACGCCCACCCCGACGCCGACGCCGACGCCGACACCCACCCCGGCACCGACGCCTGCCCCATCGAATCCGGGCGAAACCCACACCGGCAGCACCGGCACCGACCAGCTCGCGGGCACGGCCGGCAACGACACCCTCGACGGCGGCGCCGGCGACGACGTCCTGCACGGCGGCGCCGGCAACGACATCCTCGTCGGCGGCACGGGCCGCGACTCGGCCAGCTACGACGGCAAGTCGACCGACTACAAGGTCACGCACGATGCGTCGGGCTGGCACGTGGCCGACCAGCGCAGCGGCGGCACCGACGGCACCGACACGCTACAGGATGTCGAACGCGTGACCTTCGCCGACGCCACGGTGGCGCTGGACACGGACGGCGCCGCCGGCCAGGCCTACCGCTTCTACCGCGCCGCGTTCGACCGCACGCCGGACCTGCCGGGTCTCGGCTTCTGGATCGGCGCGATGGACAAGGGGTCGTCGGTGCAGGATCTCGCGGCCGGCTTCTCGGCGTCGAAGGAATTCACGACCATGTACGGCGGCGCGAGCAATGCGGACATCGTCGGCAGGCTGTACCACAACGTGCTGCACCGTACGCCCGAGCAGGCCGGCTACGACTACTGGCTGCACGTGCTGGACAACAAGCAGGCGAGCCTGTCGGACGTGCTGGCCGCGTTCAGCGAAAGCGCCGAGAACAAGGATGCGGTGGCCGACCTGATCGCGAACGGCATCCTGTTCACGCC
Source organism: Massilia kyonggiensis (assembly GCF_024756235.1). GTDB lineage: Bacteria > Pseudomonadota > Gammaproteobacteria > Burkholderiales > Burkholderiaceae_D > Telluria > Telluria kyonggiensis. The sequence continues at coordinate 46,764 of NZ_JANUGY010000010.1, forward strand.
CTGGCAGGGCTAACCGTCCTCGTGCGCCGCGAGCCACGGCACGATCACGTCGAGCAGGCGCTGCGGCGCCTCGAGCGGGATCATGTGGCCCGTGTCTTCGATGACGGCCAGCGTGGCGCCGGGGATGGCGGCCGTCATCTCCTGCGCTTCCGCCAGGCTGCGCAACTGGTCGTTTTCGGCCGCCACGACGAGCGTCGGGCAGCGGATCTCGCCTGAGCGTTCGAGGTCGCCCGGCCGGTCCAGCAGCGACTGGCGCCGGAACACCTCGCCGCCCAGGCGCATGCCCATCGCGCGAACTCTCTCGATCAGCGCCTCGTTATCGCGCTGTTTCGGGTGCAGCGACGTCGCGACGGCCGTGCGACTCAGGCCGCTGAAGGCGATGGACGGCGCCGCGTTGCCGATCGCGCCCTTGCGCTTCTGCAGTGCGGCCGTGTCGCCGCGGGTGGACGTCGAGATCAGCACGAGCGCGCGCACGCGGCCGGGCGCCTGGCGCGCGATCGCGCGGGCGACGTAGCCGCCCATCGAAAAACCCACGAGCAGGAAGGTCGGCGGCGCCGTCTCGAGGACGCGGCGCGCCATCGCCTCGACCGACGTGTCGTGGCGCAGGTCGGCATGGACGACGGGACCGAAGCGCGCCAGCGCCGGCAGCATGTCGTCCCACAGGGTTTCGTCGGCCATGAAGCCGGGGACAAGAAGGATAGCCATATCGCATCGTAGCGGATTTTTCGGCGCCGACCTGAGTCGCCTCAAGATGGACGGGCCCGGTTCCGATTTTCATTGACTCTTGTTGCCCGGAAAACCAAGGAGTCCCATGAAACCCTTTGCCACCCTCAGCGTGCGCAACCAGCTCAGGTTCGCGTTCGCCGTCGTCATCGTGCTGTCGTTCCTCGCGACGGCCATCGCCATCTGGCGCCTGCAGGTCCTGTCGGACGACACGCAAGCCCTCACGCAGCGTCCGCTCGTGAAGGAACGGCTGATTTCCGGCTGGCTGCTGAACACGTCGGTGGCCGCCAAGCGCACCGGCGCCATCGCCCGCTCCGCAGACCCGGAACTCGCAACCTACTATGCCGCCGAAACGCAGGACTCGACGACGCGCACCACCGCGCTGCAGAAGCAGGTCGGCGACCTCCTCGACACGCCGGAAGAACGCGCCGTGTTCGAGCGGATCGGCACGGCGCGCCAGCGCTACATCGTCACGCGCGACCGCGTCATGGCGCTCAAGAAGGCGGGCAGCGACGCCGAGGCCCGCAAGTTCTTCGACGACGAATTCGTGCCCGCCGTGACCGCCTACCTCGGCCAGGTCAAGGCGCTGCTGGAACTGCAGCAGAAGGCGATCGACACGCGCGTCGCCACCGTGCTCGCGTCCGCGGACCGCAGCAGCCACGTCTTGAGCGCGCTGTGCCTCGCCACGCTCGTCTTCAGCATCGGCGCCGGCATCCTGTTCGGACGGACCCTGTTCCGCCGCCTGGGCGGCGAGCCGGCCCGCGCGCAGGTGGCGGCCGAGATCGCGGGCGGCAACCTGTGCGTGGCCGTACCGGTCGCCGCCGGCGACAAGGACAGCCTGATGGCGGCCCTCGAACGCATGCGCGCGAGCCTCGCGGGCATCGTGGCGGACGTGCGCGCGGGCACGGGCACGATCGTGTCCGCCGCCACGACGATGGCGGGCGAGGCGCAGGACCTGTCGCACCGAACGGAAAGCCAGGCGCAGGCGCTGGAAGAGACGGCGTCGTCGATGGAAGAACTGACGCAGGCCGTCGGCCAGAACGCGACCCATGCCGAGGAAGCCAACCGCATGGCCGGCGACGCCGCGCGCGTGGCGCAGCAGGGCGGCGCCATGGTCGGCCAGCTGGTCGACACGATGGGCGCGATCAACGCCTCTTCCGCGCGCATCGTCGACATCATCGCCGTCATCGACGGCATCGCCTTCCAGACCAATATCCTGGCCCTGAACGCCGCCGTGGAAGCGGCGCGTGCCGGCGAGCAGGGACGCGGCTTCGCGGTCGTCGCCGCCGAAGTGCGCGCCCTCGCCCAGCGCTCGGGCGCCGCGGCGAAGGAGATCAAGGACCTGATCGACGCCTCCACCCAGCGCGTGGCCGACGGCGCGACCCTGGCGGGCCAGGCCGGCCAGACGATGCGCGACATCGTCGACAGCATCGGCCGCGTCACCGGCATCATGAACGAGATCGTCGCCTCCAGCCGCGAACAGGCCAGCGGCATCGGCCAGGTCAACCAGGCCATCGTGCAGATGGACGGCGTCACGCAGCAGAACGCGGCCCTCGTCGAGGAATCGGCGGCCGCGACGCGGGCGATGCACGAACAGGCGCAGGCGCTGGCCGGGCTGGTGGAAGTCTTCCGGGTCCAGGCGAAGTCCCAGCCGGCGCCGGCGCCGAAACCGGCGCTGCCGCCGGCACGCCGGGCGGCGCCGGCGCCCGCCGCCAAAGCGCCAGCCAGGCCGGCGCGGACGGCTGCGGCCCGAAAGGCCCCTGCCACGGTGGAGGCGGACTGGGAAGAGTTCTGACCAAAAGATAGGGATTGTTGCCGCGACCGGGTTTCTCAGGCAACATCTTCCCTATTCTTCATCTTTACGCTCGACGCCATGAACCTGCCTGCCCACCAACTCACCATGACGGTCCTGATGACGCCGGATACCGCGAATTTTTCCGGTAACGTGCACGGCGGGAACATCCTGAAACTGCTCGACCAGGTGGCCTATGCCTGCGCCAGCCGCTATGCCGGCACCTATGTCGTGACGATGAGCGTCGACCAGGTGACGTTCCGCCAGCCCATCCACGTGGGCGAGCTGGTGACGTTCCTGGCCGCCGTAAACTACACGGGCCGCACGTCGATGGAGATCGGCATCAAGGTCGTGGCCGAGAACATCCGCACCCAGCAGGTGCGCCACGTGAACAGCTGCTTCTTCACGATGGTGGCCGTGGGCGACGACAAGCAGCCCGTCCCCGTGCCGCCGCTGCGCCCGTTCGGGCCGGACGAACTGCGCCGCTACGAGGAAGCCAAGGGTCGCAAGGAGCTGCGCCTGGCGCTCGATCGACAGCACGAGGAACGCGCCGCAGCAAAAAATTAGGGGTTTTTGTTAACCCGTGCTATACTGCGCCGCCTTGGCCTGGTAGCTCAGTTGGTAGAGCAGAGGATTGAAAATCCTTGTGTCGGTGGTTCGATTCCGCCCCGGGCCACCAAGAATTCCAGCAACGCCAACCCCTGCGGTTGGCGTTTTGCATTCCACTGTCCCTTTCGCACACTGCCATGACGACCTTGCCCCCCTGCCCCACCTGCAACTCCACGCTGACCTATGAAGACGGCATGGGCAACTACGTCTGTCCGGAATGCGCGCACGAATGGCCCGTCCAGGCGGAAGCGGCGGCGGAAGAGACGGCCCGCGTGTGGCGCGATGCGGCCGGCAACGAGCTGCAGGACGGCGACACGGTCACCGTCATCAAGGACCTGAAACTGAAGGGCGGCGGCGGCGTCGTCAAGCAGGGCACGAAGGTCAAGAACATCCGCCTCGTCGACGGCGACCACGACATCGACTGCAAGATCGACGGCTTCGGCGCGATGAGCCTGAAGTCGGAATTCGTGCGCAAGAGCTGACAGGCCGATATCCGATCCGGTATCGACACCGGAAAAACCGTCATTGGACGGCCATCGTGGATCGGCCTAGCATCATGCCATCGGACCGATCCACGAGAACACGACATGAAGAGACACCTCGCCGCCCTCCTCCTCGCGGCCTGCGCGCCCCTGCACGCCGCCGAACCCGCCACGGCGCAGCCGGTCAGGCTGACCGTCGACGCCACGCAGGCCAAGGGCCCCATGACCCCGATCTGGGCCTGGTTCGGCTACGACGAACCGAATTACACGACAGCCCCCAACGGTAAAAAACTGCTGGGCGACATCGCCGCGCTGAGCCCCGTCCCCGTGTACGTCCGCGCACACAATCTGATGACGTCGGGCGACGGCAGCTACGCGCTCAAATGGGGCTCGACGAATATGTACAGCGAGGACAAGGACGGCAAGCCGGTCTACGACTGGACCATCATCGACGGCATCTTCGACACCTACATCCAACGCGGCATGAAACCGCTGGCGCAGATCGGCTTCATGCCGGAAGCGCTGTCGCAGCGCCCGCAGCCCTATCGCCACCACTGGAAGCCGGGCACGCCCTACAAGGAGATCATGACGGGCTGGGCCACGCCGCCGAACGACTACGCCAAGTGGTCGGAGCTGGTGTACCAATGGGTCAAGCACAGCGTGGCGCGCTACGGGCAGAAGGAAGTCGAGAGCTGGTACTGGGAGGTATGGAACGAGCCGGACGGCCTGTACCTGATCGCGCCGGACACGAAGCGCGAGTACTTCAAGATGTACGACTACGCCGCCGACGCCGTGAAACGCGCGCTGCCCACGGCACGCATCGGCGGGCCGCACACGGCCGGCGCGGGCGGCTTCATGGACGACTTCCTGCAGCACTGCCTGCACGAGACCAACTACGCCACCGGCAAGACGGGGTCGCCGCTGGACTTCGTCGCCTTCCACGCCAAGGGCGCGCCGAAGGTCGTCAACGGCATCGTGCGCATGGGCATGGACGCGCATTTCCGCCATCTCGACGAAGGCTTCGCGCTCGTCGAAAAATACCCGGAACTGAAGAACGTCCCCGTCATCATCGGCGAATCCGACCCGGAGGGCTGCGCTGCCTGCGGCATGCAGACCAACCCGGAAAACGCCTACCGCAACGGCACGCTGTACGCCAGCTACACGGCGGCGTCGATCGCGCGCGAGTACGACCTGGCGGCGCGGCGCGGCGTCAACCTGATCGGCGCCGTGAACTGGTCGTTCGAATTCGAGGACCAGCCCTGGTTCGCGGGCTTCCGCGACCTCGCGACCAATGGCGTCAACAAGCCGGTGCTGAACGTGTTCCGCATGCTCGGCAAGATGCGCGGCGAGCGCGTGGCGGTAACGGGCGACCGTGCCTACGACGCGGCCCGCATCCAGGCCGCCGGCGTGCGCGGCGCGCGCACCGACATCGACGCGCTGGCGGCGAAGGATGCGCACAGCGTGTCCGTCCTGGTCTGGAATTACCACGACGACGACATCATCGACGCAGGTTCTCCGGTCGAACTGCGCATCGCCGGCATTCCCGCCAAACGGGTGCAGATGCGCCACTACCGCATCGACCAGGAGCACAGCAACTCGTACGCCGCATGGAAGCGCATGGGCTCGCCCGCGAATCCGACGCCGGCGCAGGTGGCCGAACTGCAGAAGGCGAGCGAACTGGCGGAGCTCGCTCCGGCGTCGACGCTGCAGACCGCGGATGGCACGGCGACCGTCAGGATGCAGTTGCCGCGGCAGGCGGTGTCGCTGATTACGCTGACCTACTGACGACCGCCGCGTCCGCACTTTACGACATGTGACAATTGAGGCGGATCAGGCCACCACTGCGGGGGTTCTGCTGCAATGACAGGGTTGCGCGTTGCGATCGCGCGCCTTCTTACTGCGGAGCCCGCCGATGCGTTGGATCGTCCTGCTGCTGTTCGTGGCCAGCGCGGTGCACGTGCACCTGCGCGGCCGCGTGCGCCACGGCGTGTTCCGCCAGCTGTCCGACCACTCCACGTTCACGGCGCCGCTGAACTGCTTCTGCTACCTGTTTTCCGCCGTGCCGACGACGCCCTTCCTGCCCGCATCCTGCTTTCCCGAACTGGCGGATCTCAAACGGGAATGGCGCACGTTCCGGCAGGAAGCCATCACACTGTACGAGATGCAGCGCATCCGCCCCTCCGACAACTACGACGACATCGGCTTCAACTCCTTTTTCCGGCGCGGCTGGAAGCGCTTCTACCTGAAGTGGTACGACAATCCGCATCCGTCCGCGGCGACACTGTGTCCGCGCACGGTGGCTATCCTGGAACGCATCCCATCGATCCGGGCCGCGATGTTCGCGCTGCTGCCGGCGGGCGGCACGCTGGGCCTGCATCGCGATCCGCTCGCGGTGTCCGTGCGCTACCACCTCGGTCTCGTCACGCCCAACGACGACCGCTGTGCCATCGTCGTCGACGGCATCCCGTATGCGTGGCGCGACGGCGAGGACGTCGTGTTCGACGAGACCTATTTGCACGACGCCGCCAACCGGACGGCGCACGACCGCATCATCCTGTTCTGCGACGTCGAGCGGCCGCTCAGGTACCGCTGGGCGCAGGCCGTCAGCCGCATCGTCGGCGGCTTCCTGCTGCGCGCGTCGGCGGCGCCGAACGAGATCGGCGACCGCACGGGCGGCCTGAACCGAGCGTTCCGCTACCTGTACGTGCTGCGCCGGTTCGGCAAGCGGCTCAAGGCGTGGAACCGTACCGTCTACTACGTGTTCAAATGGTTCCTGTTCGGCGCGCTGGCGTTCGTGCTGTTCTGGCGCTGACGTCTGCATGTCATACGGCGGTAACGTGCCCGTGCGTATGATGAGGCAACGGAAACCGGCCACGACCCACATGTACAAATCCAGGAAACGCCTGCTGATCCTCGACGCGGACGGCACCACCATCGACGCCTTCTCCGCCATCGAAGCGGCCTTTTCGCGGCACGGACTGGACATCGGCGACGAAGCCCGGTTCCAGAAGCGCCACAACCTGTTCAAGTATCTCGGCGGGCTGAAGGAATTCCCGTCGATCATCAAGAAAAACCTGCGCAAGAACAGCCGGGCAAGACTCGTCGACAGCCTCACGGAAGTCTACCGCCAGGAAGCGGCCATGTACGAAGGCATTCCCGACCTCGTGCGGGAACTGGTCGCCGCCCCGGATGTCGTCGTCGGCATGGTCACGCGCAACATCACGAACGAACCGCTGGAGACGCTGCGCCAGCTGTTCCAGCGCCACGACATCGACATCAACGCGCTCGACTTCCTCGTCCACATCCCGCTCTCGGAAAAGAAGACGAGCCAGTTCCGCGCCATCCGCGAGCAGTTCGGCATCAATCCCGCGCGCGCCTACGTGTGCGGCGACGAGCACAAGGATTTCGCCGCCGCCATCGGCACGGGCATGCACCCGTTCATGGTGTCGTACGGTTTCGAGGACTACGACCGGCTGACGGAGAAATTCGAGATTCCCCACGAACTGATCGCGCGCACGTCCGGCGAACTGTGCCAGCGCGTGCGCCATGCGCTCGACCTGGGCAACCGGCGGTCCGGGTCGCTCAGTACGCGTACCAGAACAGCAGCGCGCTGACGGCGCCGAACATCCAGTAATCGACGGGCGCGCCTGCAAACCAGCGCTTGTGCCACGGAACCAGTTCGCGTTTAAAACGGCGCCAGCCGAAGGCGGGATTGACGACGAACCACAGCCAGTCCTCGACGATCCAGAACAGCATGACGGCGCCCAGCGCCCGCGCTTCCAGCTGCGGCGACCAGACACCCATGAAGGCCAGCGGGAAGTGGAAAATGACGCCGATGAAGGAAAACATCCACGCGTGGTAGCCGGTCAGCACGCGGCCGCCCCAGAAGATGTCGAGCAGCGGATGCTCTTCGATGCGCCAGGTGGGCAGGTTCGCGGCCCAGCCGGCGTCGCCTTCGATCTCGACTTCGACGCGGGCAAAAAAGTAGGCGGCAACGACGACGGCGGCCAGCGTCGCAAGGAACTGGCCGGCATGGGAAAGTTCAAACACAGGCATCGATGGGTTCGGTCTGCTTCAGGATGGCCGCCAGCACGGCGGCCGCGGCATGGGGACGGCCCAGCGCGAGGGCGCGGGCACGCATGGTGTCGAGTTCGGCCGGATGGGCCATCAGGTAGCGCACGCGGTATTCCAGCGACGGCGCATCGAATGCTTTCATCGCGGCGCCATGTTCGAGCAGGAAATTGGCGTTTCTCTCTTCCTGACCGGGAATGGACGCATTCACGATCATGGGCAGGCCCAGTGCCAGGCACTCCGCCGTCGTCGCGCCGCCCGGCTTCGTGATGGCCACGTCGGCGCAAGCCATCAGGCGTTCGACCTTGTCCGTAAAACCCTGCGGCACGAGGCGGCCCGGGTGCGCGGCCGCGAGCCCGCGCAGCGCCGCCAGTTCGGCCGCGTTGCGGCCCGCCAGCGCGATCAACTGAAAATTGCCGGGAATCGCCAGCAGACGCTGCGCCAGCACGGACAGGCCGCCCAGGCCCGCACCGCCGCCCATCAGCAGGAACGTCATGCGGCCGGGATCGATGCCGAGTTCGCGCGCACAGGCGGCGCGGTCCGGCCGGCACGTAAAGGCCGGCATGACCGGGATGCCGGTGACGTGGATACCGTCGCGCCCGATGCCGTGTTTCTCCATCAAGAACGCCACTTCGTCGTTGCCCGCGAAATAGCCGACCATGTGACGGTGCACCCACATGCGGTGCAGGTCGAAGTCCGTCACCTGCACCCACACGGGACAGCGCAGGATACCGTCGGCAACTTCGCGCGACAGGATCTCGGCCGGCAGGAAATGCGTGCAGACGATGGCATCCGGGCGCAGCTCGGCGATTTTCGCCAGCAGCGGCGCGCAGTCGCGGCGTTCGATGCGGCGCCGCAGCCGGTGCGCCCAGCCGTCCGGCGCGGCAGTGTGGGTGTAGTCGTAGACCCAGCTCCACACGGCGGGCGCACGGCGCACGAGCATGATGTAGAGGTCGGCGTAGACCTGGCGCAGGCGCGGCGTCGCATACGCGGTCGCGTCCAGGTGGATCACCTCGGCGATGCCGGGGACCGCGCACGCGGCGGCATGGATCGCTTCCGCCGCGCGCGTATGGCCGGCGCCCGCGGGCACGCTCAGCACGAGGATGCGCTTGCCCGCCCTGCCTTCGCCCTCCATCCAACGCCCGCCCATCGCGCCCGCCTTGCCGCCCATATCGATGAGAGCAATGTAGCGAGGGAATATGACGGTGCCGTGACGCGTGCGCCCCTTGCCAAGCGCGGCCGTGCACGCGATCATGGCCCCATGAACCTGCACAACCTACCCCGCACCCTCGCCGGCCTGGCCCTATTGCTGGCGAGCAGCGCCTGCCGCAGCGATGCGCCGCAGGTCCCCTCCACCGCCACAGGAAGCGCGCCCCTGCAGGCGCGCATCGAGGCCGAGCGCGGCAACGCCGCCTGCGACGCGGACGACCAGTGCCACACGATCGGCGTGGGCCACAAGGCCTGCGGCGGTCCCGAGCGCTACCTCGCGTGGTCCAGCAAGAACAGCGACGGCACGCGCCTGCGCGCGCTCGTGGCCGAACACGCGGCCGCGCGCCAGGCCGAGGACACCAAGAAAGGCATGATGTCGACCTGCTCGGTCGTGCCCGATCCGGGCGCGACGTGTTCCGCCGGCCAGTGCGTGCTGCGTGCACCCAACACCGGCCCCGGCGGCATGGCGCCCGTCGCCCGCTGATACCGCACCACGAACGACAAAGGCCGCGGCATGCACCGCGGCCTTTGTCTTTGCGGGCCGCTTGTGGCGGCCCTGGCGGGTCGATTACTCGACCTTCGCCTGCTTGTTGCCGGCGTTCTGGAACAGCGGGATCGGATCCGTCGTATCGACTTCCACCATCGTCATGCCAACTGCGGTGTTGCCGGTCACGTAGGTCACCGAACCCAGGTGACGCTTGCCGGTCGCGAGACCGGACCACGACAGCGCCACCGATGCGGTACCGCCGAGGGCGACCTGGGTCGGTGCGACGGCCTTGAAGTTACCGCCGACCGTGCCCGGGCTCAGCACCCACGACGACAGCTTGTACGTGGCGCTGCCGCCCACCGGCGCGTAGCCGACGACGCAGACCTTGTAGTCGCCTGCCGGCGGGTTGGTCAGCGTGACCATTTCGTTGGACGTCTGGCCGCCGCTGGAACCGACGACGGTCGTGCCGCGCGCCACGACGAGGTCCAGGTCGGACTGGCCGTTGCCGCTCGTGTCGCTGTCGTACAGTGCGAAGCGGGCGGTCGTCGTGCCGGCCGGGATGCTGACGGTATGCACGTTCACGCCCGTGCCGCCGCCGCCCGTGCAGACGCTGTCGGCCGTGTCCGTGGCCTTGACGACCGTCGAGCTGGCCTCGGTGGCCGGGATCAGGCCGGCCTTGGCGAGCGACAGCGCGCCTGCGAAGCCGGTGCCGATGGTGACGACCTTGGTGCCGGACGTCGCTTCGCTGGTCACCGTGGCCGGCACGGCGATCGTCGAGGCGCGTGCGGTCAGCGGGCTGCGCACCGTGTGCGTGCCGTCGCTCCAGGTCAGCCTGCCGTACACCCACGTGTTCATCGGCGCGCTGGTGCGGGTCAGCTTGACGGTGTACGTGGCGCTCGCGCCCGGTGCCAGGTTCAGCGTGGCCGGCTGCACGTCGACCGTGTAGCCCGGCAGCACGGCGTTGACGTTGTACGTTGCCGCGCTGCCGCCCACGTTCTTCACGGTGCGGGTCAGCGTCTGGATGCCCAGCACGTTGGCGGCCGTCAGCGACGGCAGGTTCAGGTTGTACGGCTGGATCGTGCCGACGGCCGAACAGGTGCCCGGGCTGAACACGTTGGTGATGCCGAGGCCGCACAGGAAGCGCGCGTAGTCGATCGTCGCCAGGTCGTACACGAGACCCGGGTCGACGGCGACGGACGGCGCCACGTGGCCGGCGCCCTGGCCCCACGGCAGCGTGCCGGTCGTGCGGGCCGTGCTGTCCCAGAACACCGAACCGTTCTGGCCATCGTTGAAGGTGTCGTACGCCGTCGTCATCAGGGCCGACTTGATCATCGCCGGGCTCCAGTCCGGATGGCGCTGTTTCAGCAGCGCGGCGATGCCGGCCACGTGCGGCGACGCCATCGAGGTGCCGGTGTAGAACGCGAAGTCCTTCGACGGTGCCGGTGCGCCGCCGGCGACCGCGTCGCGCTGGGCCTTGGTCAGGTCGGCGCTGACGGCCGCCAGGATGTCCGTGCCCGGCGCGGTGACGTCCGGCTTCATGATGTTGGCGTTGGCCACGTTCGGGCCGCGCGACGAACTGTTGTTCATCTGCGGTGCCACGATGGTCGGGTCGACGATGCCGCGCAGGTTGTTCAGCGCCGCGGTGGCGCCCGGCGTCGAGGCATAGTAATCCTTGACCTTCTGGCCGTCCGTCGCCGAGATGTGGACGGTGGAGATGGTGTGCGCCTGGTTCAGGATCGTCTGCGCGCTGGTCGGCGTGTTGGCGATGATGACGCCCACGGCGCCGGCCGTCTTGCCGTTCGCGCTCTTGTTCACCAGCACGTTGCCGCCGCGGTCGCAGACGAGGATCTTGCCCGCCACCTTGGCCGGATCGAGGTACGTGGCCGTGCCGTCGGCCGGACCGTAGCAGCGGTTCAGGTTGATGTCGGCCGGATCGACGCCCGCCAGGCGGGCATCCGTGGCCAGGATCAGCGGCGACGACGGCGTGTTGGCGTTGCCGGACGCGCCGGTCACGGTCACGCCGTTGCCCAGCGCGACGTCGCCCGCATAGGTGCGGTTGTGCGTCGAGTTGCCGACGGTGGTCAGCCACGGGCTGATGTGGGCCACCGGTGCCGTCGCGGGACCGGAGTTGCCGGCCGATGCCGCCACGAACACGCCCGCCGCGGCCGCGCCGAGGAAGGCGACCTCGGTCGGTTCGTTGAACGCGCCGCCGCCGGCGTTCGGGCCGATCGAGAAGTTGATGACGTTCACGCCATCCTTCACGGCCTGTTCGATCGCCGCCACGCTGTTCGACGTGGCGCAGCCGTTCTTGCCCGTCACGCCGTCGGTCCAGCAGACTTTATAGGCGGCGATGCGGGCGCGCGGCGCCATGCCGGTGATCTTGCCGAGCGAGAGGCCGTTGGTGGTGGCCGTCACGTGCGCATTGCCGCCGGCCGTGCTGGCCGTGTGGTCGCCGTGGCCGCCATGGCCTTCCGCGCCCGCGACCGAGTCGCGCGCCGACAAGAATTCGGTCCAGTGCAAGGTCTGCGACGGCTGCTTGAAGTAGCGCGCGCCGATCAGCTTGTTGTTGCAATCGGTGACCGCAAAGCCTTCGCCGACCTGGCAGATGCCTTTCCAGGAGGCCGGCGGCGCATCGTAGCCGAGCGTGGTGCCGTCGCGGCTCGGGTTGCCGTTCCCGTCGACGCGGTCGGCGAAGCTGTCGTGCTCCGGCCAGATGCCGCCGTCGACGATACCGATGATCATGCCTTCGCCGGCCTTGTCCTGGCCGCCGAGCTGGTCCCACAGGCCGCCCGGCTTGTCGAGGCCGAGGAATGTCGGGGTATAGCTCGTGTCGAGCTGCAGGATCGAGTCGGCCGAGATGCTGGCGACGCCTGGATTCTTCTTCAGCGCGCGGACCTCGGCGTCGGTCAGCAGGGCCGAGAAGCCGTTGAAGACGACCTTGTATTCGTTGGTGACCTGGGCCTTGTTGACAGTGGACAGGACGTCGGACTGCTTCGTCTCCAGGTAGGTGATGTAGTTCTGGACGCTGGTCGCGTCGACGTTCAGGCGCTGGCCGGCGGCCGGCTTGGTGGCCTGCAGGCCGCTGACGCTGCCGTCATAGGTGGCGACCGGCTTGTCGGCCAGCTGGACGATGTACGAGCGGCGGACTTCGCCGTCGGCGTACGCGTGGGTGGCGGCCGCGACGGTCAGTGCGAACAGGACGGCCGAAGTGATGGGACGCAGTTTCATGGTCGGTACCTCGGCGGCTTAAACGTTGTTGGACGAAACGGCGGACTTGCGGCGGCGTGCGAGGAATGCCCCCATGCCCAGGCCGATCAGCGCGAGGCTGCCCGGCTCCGGCACTTCGGCCAGCCCGAGGTTGTCGATGGCGAACTGGGCCTGGTAGATCGACGGATCGGAGATGTCGGGCGCGACGGTGCAGCCGCCGGCGCCGTCGAACAGGCAGGCGCGGATCGTCAGGCTCGTCAGCTCGGAGTAGCCGAAGGCGGTCGGCAGCGTGGCGGAGCCGAACAGCGGGTTGCCGCTGCTGTCCGTGCCCGGGAAGTTGAGCGCGTAGCCGAGCGTGTCGCCGTTCGCGAAGGTGCCGGTCAGCAGCAGTTGGCCGTACGAGAAGTTCGCCAGGCCGCCGGTGGGGGCGACGAAACCGAAATCGATGCTGCGCAGGCTGAACCTGCCGCCGTCGTCCTTCGTGATCGTGACGCCGCCGTCGTTCAGGCCCAGGTAGGAATGGCTCGTGTTGTTGGTCGGGCAGCCGCCCAGCCAGCAGGTGGTCGGGTCCATGCCGTTCATGAGCGCGCCCACGATGCCGCTCGTATTGCCATGGTTATCGATTGCCTGCAGCGTGTAGCCGGCCTCGCCGAGGGTGTCGCCGCCCATGTAGATGCCGTCGGGGCTCAGGGATTCGAAGTTCACCACGGATGCCATGGCGGGTGCCGCGCCCAGCAGCGCCAGCGCGGTGGCGGCGCCGAGGACCAGTTTGTTCAGCCCGGATTGGGCAGGGGAAACGCAAGAAGTCGGATTGGTTGTCATGTCTCTCGCCTTGAAATGGAAGCACCGATGGGTATCGGGCCTACGTGTTTTTTTACCAACTACACGACTTTCCAATGTAGCAAGAAAACAATATTTATTCGTAAAAAATTATCCGAATTAACTATTGTGCTGATCCTTTGATATTGAACAAAATTTGGATTTCCCTATGAAAACAGCAATGTCAAAACGCAAGAAATTGTCGTTTTTTAATTACAATTCATTGCAAATTCAAAAATTTCTAGACAGACATCATTGCCTATGCTAATTATTTGACAATGTATCCTTAGGGAAATAATCTTGCGAACCGTTTCAGTCCTTGCAAATGTTCATGCTTGATTGAAAACTTGGGTACAAACGGATGGCGCCAATTGGTTGCTCACAGGCCACAAACGTTCGCTGGGGATACTCTGACAGAGTATGATTACGCTTCCCAAAGCCGACTCGAGAGATTTATCCAGCATGAATGTTCCTGCGCACACCGATGCTTTGTTCCGCCAGGCCGAACGTGGCGTGCTGCCGCTCGGTGAGCTGTTCCAGGGTGCGCAGACGCTGGTCGAACTTGGCATGCAGCAGGAAGCCATCCGGCTGTACGAAACCTGGATCGCGCACACGGCCTCCCCGGCCGCGTATGCCGCCTGCTTCAACCTCGCCGTCGCGCGCGGCAACGTGGGGGACGATGCGGGCGCGGTGCGCGATTACCTGAAAGCGATCGAACTCGCCCCCGGCTTCGTCGAGGCGCGCCTGAATCTCGGCACACTGTACGAGCGCATGAACCGGCCCGACGACGCGCTCGCCGCATGGCGGGGCATCCTCGCCGACATCCCGGACCTGGCCGCGAAGCCGGCGCTGCACGTGCAGGCGCTGAACAACCTGGGCCGCCTGTGCGAGATCCGCAAGCACCTGCCGGAAGCGCTGGACTATCTCACGCGCAGCCTGGAACTCGACCCGGACCAGCCCAAGGTCATCACGCACTGGGTGCACCTGCGCCAGAAGCTGTGCGTGTGGCCCATCTACGAAGCCTTCGGCGCCGTCACGGTGGACGAACAGCGCCGCCACACGTCGGCGCTCGCGATGCTGGGCGCGTCGCCCGATCCGGCCGAACAGCTGGCCGCGTCGCTCAACTTCGTCGAACGCAAGGTGCACGCGGCGCCCGAGCAGCTGGCGCCGCCCGAAGGCTATGCGCACAGGCGCATCCGCATCGGCTACCTGTCGTCCGACCTGTGTTCGCACGCGGTATCGATCCTGACGGCCGAACTGTATGAGCTGCACGACCGGTCGCGCGTCGAGGTCTACGCGTTTTCCTGGAGCCGCGAAGACAATTCGCCGCTGCGCGCCCGCGTGGTCGGCGCGATGGACCACTACATCCGCATCGACCGCATGACGGACGAGGAAGCGGCGCGCTGCATCCGCGCGCACGAGATCGACGTCCTCGTCGACCTGCACGGCCTCACCATGGGCGCGCGCGCCGACATCCTCGGCTGGCGTTCCGCGCCCGTGCAGCTGACGTGGCTGGGCTTTCCCGGCCCGACGGCGGTCCCCGGCATCGACTACGTGGTGGCCGACGACTTCGTGTTCCCGCCCGAACTGGAGCCGCATTTCACGGAACGGCCGCTGCGCATGCCGCACACGTTCCAGATCAACGACCGCCGCCGCGCCATCGGCCCCACGCCCACGCGCGCGGCGAACGGCCTGCCGGACGGCGCGTTCGTGTTCTGCTCCTTCAACAGCAATTTCAAGATCACGCCCGAGGTGTTCGACAGCTGGATGCGCATCCTGACGCAGGTGCCGGACAGCGTGCTGTGGATGGTGGCCGACAGCGACGCCACCCGCGCCAACCTCGTACGCGAGGCGGAGGCGCGCGGCGTGGACGGCGGCCGCCTGCTGTTCGCGGCACGCGTGGCGCCGGCCGACTACCTGGCCCGCTTCCGCCTGGCCGACCTGTTCCTCGACACGAATCCGTTCAACGGCGGCACCACCGCGAGCGATGCCCTGTGGGCCGGCCTGCCCGTGCTGACGTGGGCCGGCCAGACCTTCTGCTCGCGCATGGCGGGCAGCCTGCTGCGCGCGGTCGGCCTGCCGGAACTCGTCACGCACACGCTGGAAGACTACGAGGCGCAGGCCATCGCCCTCGGCAACGACCGTCCGCGCATGGACGCGCTGCGCGCACGCCTCGCGGCCAACCGCGACGCGAGCCCCCTGTTCGACACGCCGCGCTTCGTGCGCGATTACGAAGACCTGCTGGCGTCCGTCGTCAGGCGCCCGGCCGGCGTGGAACCCGTCGACGAGCCGGCGGTCGCCCGCCTGCAGGAGGTACCGGCCCCCGCGCAACTGACGCTGCAGCAGGAGAGCATGCTGGCGCTGCTGCGTCCCGGCATGCACAGCATCGTCGAAGTGGGCGGCGCCACCCTGGCCCAGGCCTGGCGCGCGCGCGAGCCGAACTCGCATTACACGGCTGTCGGCGCGTCCGGCGAATGGAGCACCGCCGCCATCGGGCGCGACGCCGAGCAACTGACCGACGCCGACTGGCAGCAGCTGGCCGCGGTGCAGTGCTGGCTGTTCCCGGAAACGCTGGAACGCCTGCGCGATCCGTGGGCCTTCCTCGCGCGCCTGCGCCGCCAGGCGCTCGGCCCGGTGGAACTGGTCGCCTGCGTCAACAACGGCCAGCACTGGCTCGTGCAGACGCTGCTCGCCGCGGGCAACGCGCCGGACCGGCGCAACCTGCACCTGTTCACGCGCGCATCGCTCGCGGCACTGCTGCAGGAATGCGGCTTCGCGCTCGTCTCCATGACGACGGTGAACGCGCAGCAGCCGCCGCCGGTCGTGCTGGACGCGATCCGCGCCCTGGCCGCGGCCAGCGGCGCCGATCCCGAACTGGCCGTACAGGACGCGCTGCCCTATCAATACCTGGTGCGCGCGATCGCCGCCTGACACCACCGAGAACCTCATCCGGAGTTACGCAACACAATGGACAACATCGACGTCGACAGCATCCCCATCATTTCGGTCTCCTACAATTCAGCTGAGCTGATCGAGGAGTTGTTGAGTTCGCTGCGCAAGCATTACCCCAACCCGGTGACGATCATCGATGGTTCGAGCGAGGAGCATTGGCGCGCGATCGAAGCGGTGTGCGCCAACTATCCGGACGTGAAGTTCATCCACTTCGACTACAACATCCACCACGGCCCCGGCATGGCCTGGGCGTTCCAGAACCTGGAGCTGCAGGGCCCCGTGCTGGTGCTCGATTCCGACGTCATCGTGCTGAACCGCGGCTTCATCGAATCGATGCTGGAGGAACTGCAGCCCGGCATGTACGGCGTGGGTTACACCAATCACGTGAACGAGGGCGGCTTCGATGTGGACTACGAAGAGGGTGCGGTCCGCTACCTGCATCCGGCGTGCATGCTGGTCAATATCGAGGTGGTGCGCCAGTGGCCGATGCCGACCCGCCACGGCGCGCCGATGACGGAACCGATGCTGGCCCTGCACCGCGCCGGCAAGGACAACCTGATCAAGGGCATCCAGTGGCTCAAGGAAGACTTCAAGGTCGACGGCGTGAACCACTACCTGCGCCATGACTGGCAAGGCACGGTGAAGCGGTCCGGCGGCTATCACCTGGAAGCCTGGGAGCAGGCGGCGCGCGAAGCGGCCACCATGCGGCTGCACATCCAGAGCCTGCTGCCGGCGCGGCTGGCCAAGGTGGTCGAGATCGGCGCCAGCGACGGCGCCCTGGCACGCGCCGTCAAGGAAGGCAATCCGGCGTGCGACTACACCGCGGTCGCGATCGATCCGGACAACAAGGATCTGCAGAAAGGGGCCTGCGACCGTGTCCTCAACGAGGATGTGGACGCGCTGGGCGACGACTTCTTCCGCGGCTATACCGACGTGGACTGCTGGGTGCTGGACCAGGCGCTGGAACGCATCCGCCACCCGGAGCGGCTGCTGCAGCGCATCCGCAAGGTGATCGCACCCGGCAGCAGCATCGTGGCCGTGATCCCGAACGGGCAGCACTGGAGCGTCCTGGCCCGGCTGTGCATCGGCGACCTGCGCTATGCGGACAGCGGCATCCTGGCCACCAGCAACCGCCGCATGTTCAGCCGCGGCACGCTGTTCGAGCTGTTCCAGCAGAACGGATTCGCCGTGGAACAGGGGCTGCAGATGCAGCTGACCCCGCTGCAGAACGACAACGTCGTGGCCGCGATCAGGCAGCTGGCCGTCAGCGTCGGCGCCGATCCGGACCTGGCCGTCACCGATGCGCAACCCACGGCCTACATCATCAGGGCCGTACCCAAATAAGACGCCTTCCCCATCATGAACAAACCGCCCTTCTTTTCCGTGATCGTGCCGACCCACACGCGCGCGATCCTGCTGCGCCGCGCCCTGGAGTCGATCAAGTCGCAGGCCTGTCCCGTCGACGTCGAAGTGATCGTGATTTCCGACGCCAGCGACCGTGCCACCGATGAAGTCTGCGCCGAGCTGCTCGGCAAGAGCGACATGTACATCCGCCGCAACGGCGAAAAGGGCCCGTCGGCAAGCCGCAACCTGGGCTTGTCGCTGGCGAAGGGCAATTACATCCTGTTCCTGGACGACGACGACGCCTGGCATCCCAACTGCCTGGCGCAGCTCTACGACCAGCCGCACGTGCGGCTGGGCCTCCCCGTCTACTTCAACTGCTCGGTGGTCACCGAGCGCCGCTTGCCGCACGGGCCGGAATCGTTGTCGGAAGTCGGCATGAACCTGGAGAACGGCCTGACGCCGGACGTGTACGTGAAGAACCAGGTGCACATGTCCTGCTTCGCATTCCCGAAACACCTGCTGCAGGGCCTCGAGTTCGATCCGTTCATGCGCGCCTACGAGGACTGGGACTACCTGCTGTCGGTGTTCGACCGCCAGATGCCGACCCATGTGCCGTTCCTGGGCTCGCGCGTGTACGAAGTGTCGGACGACACGACCGACCGCCGCGGCAGCAGCACGGCCGCGACCGACTTCAATGCGGTGCTGGACTACCTGTACGTCTACCGGCGCCACCCGGCCCCGACCCCCGAATTGCGCCAGAAACGTGCCGATCTGCTGGCGCAGACCGGCCTGCCGATCGGCGCGGATTTGCTGTAGCAAGACGGCACGCATGGCATCCCGTCATCGATGTTTTTCACTATGACATTCTTTACGTGCCGGGTGTCCAACATTGTGTAATGCCGTAGGCCAATTTATTAGGAACACCCCTTGAGATGACGTATCATAGCCGCAGACCGGCGCCAGCCCGGCCCGCGCGCAATGTCGGAATCATTCAAGCCTCGCGAACCGGCAGAGCTCTTGCCAACGATACCATTCAACGACCATGAAAGCAGTGATTCTTGCCGGCGGCCTGGGCACCCGGCTCAGCGAAGAAACGACGATCAAACCGAAACCCATGGTTGAAATCGGCGGCAAGCCGATCCTCTGGCACATCATGAAGCAGTACTCGGCCCACGGAATCAACGAGTTTGTGATCTGCTGCGGTTACCGGGGCTATGTCATCAAGGAATTTTTCGCGAACTATTTCCTGCATACGTCGGACGTCACCTTCGACCTGCAGAACAATGCGATGGAGGTGCACCAGCGCTTCGCCGAGCCCTGGAAAGTGACGCTGGTCGATACCGGCGACACGAGCATGACGGGCGGGCGCCTCAAGCGCGTGCGCCGCTTCGTCGAGGGCGACGAGGCGTTCTGCTTCACCTACGGCGACGGCGTGGCCGACATCGACATTGGCGCCTCCGTCGCTTTCCACAAGCAGCACGGCCTGCTCGGCACGATGACGGCCGTGCAGCCCCCGGGCCGCTTCGGCGCCATCGACTTCGAAGGCGAGCGCGTGATGGCCTTCCGCGAAAAACCGCAAGGCGACGGCGCCTGGATCAACGGCGGCTATTTCGTGCTGTCGCCGAAGGTCATCGACTACATCGCCGACGACGCCACCGTGTGGGAAAAGGAACCGATGGAACGCCTGGCCGGCGAAGGCCAGCTGTCGGCCTACCGTCACACGGGCTTCTGGCATCCGATGGATACGCTGCGCGACAAGATGCTGCTCGAAGAACTGTGGCAAACCGGCAAGGCGCCCTGGAAAGCGTGGGCATGAACCCGGCGTTCTGGCGCGGCAAGCGCGTTTTCCTGACGGGCCATACGGGATTCAAGGGCAGCTGGCTCAGCCTGTGGCTGCAGCAGCTGGGTGCCGACGTCACCGGTTTCGCGCTGGCACCGCCCAGCCATCCGAGCCTGTTCGACACGGCCGGCGTCGCGCACGGCATGCGTTCGCTGCAGGGCGACATCCGCGCCCCCGCGGCACTGCGCCAGGCACTCGCGGAAGCGCGCCCGGACATCGTGATCCACATGGCGGCGCAGGCGCTCGTGCGCCATTCGTATGCCGACCCCGTCGAGACCTATTCGACCAACGTGATGGGCCTCGTGCACCTGTTCGAAGCCGTGCGCGCGACGCCGGGCGTGCGCGCCGTCGTCAACGTCACGAGCGACAAGTGCTACGAGAACCGAGAATGGGTGTGGGGCTACCGCGAGGACGAGCCCATGGGAGGCTATGACCCGTACAGCAACAGCAAGGGCTGCGCGGAACTCGTCACGAGCGCCTACCGCTCCTCCTTCTTCAACCCGGCCGATCATGCCCGCCACGGCGTGGCGCTCGGCTCGGGCCGCGCCGGCAACGTGATCGGCGGCGGCGACTGGGCGCAGGACCGCCTGATCCCGGACATGATGCGCGCGATCGCGGCCGGCGAGCCGGTACGCATCCGCAGCCCGCACGCGATCCGGCCGTGGCAGCACGTGCTCGAACCGCTATCCGGCTACCTGACGCTGGCGGAACATCTCTACGCGCAAGGCCCGGCGTTCGCCGAAGGCTTCAATTTCGGCCCGCACGACACGGATGCGCGCCCGGTCGAATGGATCGTCGAGCGCCTGTGCGCGGCCTGGGGCGAAGGCGCCGCCTGGGAACTCGACGGCGCACCGCAGCCGCACGAGGCGACGTACCTGAAGCTCGACTGCTCCAAGGCGCGCGCGCGCCTGCACTGGCAGCCGCGCTGGACGCTGGCCGAGACGCTGGTTCGCATCGTCGACTGGCACAAGGCCCATGCGGCCGGCGCCGACATGCGCGCCTTCACGCTGGCGCAGATCGCCTCCTACCAGAATACGCAACCCGAAAAGGTCCAATGATGAGCGAAGCACAAACCAAAGAACAACTGCGCGAGCAGATCATCCAGCTGGTCGGCCAGTACGGCGCCCTGGCGAGCCAGCCGCGTCCGTTCGAGCCCGGCACGACCGTGATCCCGGCCGCCGGCAAGGTCGTGGGCGCGCCCGAGATGGAAATGATGGTCCATGCCTCGCTCGACGCCTGGCTGACCACCGGCCGCTTCAACGACCAGTTCGAAGCGAAGCTGGCCAAGCTGATCGGCGTGCAGCACCTGATCACCGTGAACTCGGGTTCTTCGGCCAACCTCGTCGCGTTCATGACGCTGACCTCGCCCAAGCTGGGCGCGCGCGCCATCCAGCAGGGCGACGAAGTGATCGGCGTGGCCGCCGGCTTCCCGACGACGGTCAACCCGATCATCCAGTTCGGCGCCATCCCGGTCTTCGTGGACGTCGAACTGGGCACGTACAACATCGACGTGACGAAACTGGAAGCGGCAATCGGCCCGAAGACGAAGGCCATCATGCTGGCGCACACGCTCGGCAATCCGTACAACCTGGACGCCATCACCGCGCTGTGCAAGAAGTACAACCTGTGGCTCGTCGAGGACTGCTGCGACGCGCTCGGTGCGACCTATCGCGGGCAGATGGTCGGCACGTTCGGCGACATCGGCACGATGTCGTTCTACCCGGCCCACCACATCACGATGGGCGAAGGCGGTGCCGTGTTCACCAACAACCCCGAGCTGAAACTGATCGCCGAATCGTTCCGCGACTGGGGCCGCGACTGCTACTGCCCGCCGGGCAAGGACAATACCTGCGGCCGCCGCTTCTGCTGGAAGCTGGGCACGCTGCCGGAAGGCTACGACCACAAGTACACGTACAGCCACCTGGGCTACAACCTCAAGATCACGGACATGCAGGCGGCCTGCGGCCTCGCGCAGATCGACCGCGTGGGCGACTTCGTCCAGGCGCGCAAGGACAACTTCGCGTACCTGAAGGAACGCCTGCAATCCTGCGCCGAATTCCTGATCCTGCCGGAAGCGACCGAGGGTTCGGATCCGTCCTGGTTCGGCTTCCCGATGACCCTGAAGCCGGAAGCGAATGCGGCGCGCGTGGACCTGCTGACCTACCTGGACCAGCACAAGATCGGCACGCGCCTGCTGTTCGCCGGTAACCTGACGCGCCAGCCGTACATGATCGGCCGGAACTACCGCGTGTCGGGCGACCTGACGAACACGGACCGCGTCATGAACGACACGTTCTGGATCGGCGTGTTCCCGGGCCTGACCCGCGAGATGCTCGACTTCACGTGCACGAAGATCGAGGAATTCTTCGGCATCGGCTTCTAAAGGTAAAGGCGGCATATGCAGCGACACCCGATCGAACAGGCCGACATGGAGGCCATCGCCGACGGTTACGGCATGGACTGGAGCCCGCTCGCGGGTTCGACCGTCCTGATCACCGGCGCCGCCGGCTTCCTGCCCGCGTACATGGTCGAGACGCTGATGTACCTGAACGAAACGCGCGACCTGGGCGTGCGCGTGCTGGCGCTGGCGCGCAACCGCGCCGGCTTCGAGCACCGCTTCGCCCACCTCGCGGGACGTCCGGACCTCGTGTGCATCGAACAGGACATCAGCCGCCCGTTCACGCTGGACGAACGCGTGGACTTCATCGTGCACGCGGCCAGCCAGGCCAGCCCGAAATACTATTCGACCGACCCGGTCGGCACGCTGTCGGCCAACACGCTCGGCACCGCCGCGCTGCTGGAACTGGCGCGCGGCAGCGCCGTGAAGGGCTTCCTGTACTTCAGCAGCAGCGAGGTATACGGCCAGCCGCCGCGCGTGCCCACGGCCGAAGGCGACTACGGCGTCGTCGACCCGACCAATGTGCGCGCCTGCTATGCGGAGAGCAAGCGCATGGGCGAGAACATGTGCGTCTCCTGGCACCACCAGCACGGCGTGCCGGCGAAGATCGTGCGGCCGTTCCACACCTACGGCCCGCGCATGCAACTCGATGACGGCCGCGTGTACGCCGACTTCGTCGCCTGCGTGCTGCGCGGCGAATCGATCGCGCTCAAGAGCGACGGCCTGGCCACGCGCGCGTTCTGCTATTCGGCCGACGCGGTGGCCGGTTTCTGGCGCGTGCTGCTCGATGGCGCCGCCGGCAGCGCCTACAACATTGGCAATCCGGACGGCGAGATCAGCATGCGCGCACTGGGCCAGCTGCTGGCCGGCCTGTATCCGGAAAAGGGCCTCACCGTCAGCTTCGTCGAACGCAAGGAAGGCGACCAGTACCTGGCGAGCGCAGTGTCGCGCGGCTGCCCCGACATCGCGCAGGCGCAAGCAATCGGCTGGCAGCCGCACACCTCGCTCGCCGAGGGCTTCCGCCGCACCATCGAAAGTTATCTGTAACACGGGACAAGCATGACTACCACCCAAGACCTGGCCCGGCGCATCCGCCTGCAGTGCCTGCGGATGTGCCACCAGAAGCGGGCGTCGCACCTGGGCGGCGCATTCTCCGTCGCCGACGCGCTGGCCGTGCTGTACGGCGGCGTGCTGGCCAAGAATCCGGCCGCGCCCAACGATCCGCAGCGCGACCGGCTGTTCTACAGCAAAGGCCACGCGTGCACCGCGCTGTACGCCGCGCTCGGCGAAGCCGGCTACTATCCGCTGTCCGCGCTGGACAGCTTCACCGACAACGGCAGCGTGTTCACGTCGCACGTGAATCACAAGGTCCCCGGCGTCGAACTGTCGACCGGCAGCCTGGGACATGCCTTGCCGGTCGCCGCCGGCGTCGCGCTGGCCGGCAAGCGCAAGGGCGCGGCCTGGCATACGTATGCGATCGTCAGCGACGGCGAACTGGACGAAGGCTCGAACTGGGAAGCGATCCTGTTCGCCCCGCACCACAAGCTGGACAACCTGACGCTGGTCGTCGACTACAACAAGATCCAGAGCTTCGGCACGACGGCCGAGGTGCTGAACCTGGACCCGCTGCCGGCCAAGTTCGAGGCCTTCGGCTGGGAGACGCTGGAAATCGACGGCCACGATCACGCGGCCCTGGCGGCGGCGCTCGACAAGGGCGGACGCAGCGGCCGTCCCCGCGTCGTGATCGCGCACACCATCAAGGGCAAGGGCGTCAGCTTCATGGAAAACCAGCTCGCCTGGCACTACAAATCGCCCGACGCGGCGCAGTACGAAGCGGCGCGCGCGGAACTGGAAGGACACGCGGCATGAGGAACAGTTTCATCAAGACCCTTCTCGAGCAGGCGGACAGGGACGAGCGCATCTTCCTGCTGTGCGGCGACCTGGGCTACTCCGTGCTGGAGCCGTTTGCCCAACGCTTCCCGGACCGTTTCCTGAACGTCGGCATCGCCGAACAGAACATGGTCGGCCTCGCGACCGGCCTGGCGCTGGAAGGCTACACCGTGTTCTGCTACTCGATCGGCAACTTCCCGACCCTGCGCGCGATGGAGCAAATCCGCTACGACGTCTGCTACCACGAGGCCAACGTCAAGATCATCGCCGTCGGCGGCGGCTATGCCTACGGACCGCTGTCCACCTCGCACCACACGACCGAGGAGCTGGGCATGCTGCGCACGATCCCCGGCATGGTGGTCACGGCGCCGGGCGATCCGTCGGAGGTCGATGCGATGACCGCGTTCATTGCGCAGCACAAGGGCCCCTGCTACATGCGCCTGAACAAGGCCGGCGAACCGCGCCTGCACGCGCAGCCGCCGGCGCTGGCACTGGGCGCCATCGTGCCCGTGCGCGAGGTCGAGGGCGCGCGCCATGCCGTGTTCGCGACCGGCGACATGGTCGGCTACGCAGCCCGCTTCCTGGCGGAGCGCGGCCTGGCCGTGGACCTGTTCAGCTTCCCGTTCGTGAATCCGATCGACGGCGCGCAGCTGAAACGCCTGGCGGCCCGCTACGCCGGCATCACCACGCTGGAAGAGCACCAGGCCAACGGCGGCTTCGGCTCGGCCGTGCTGGAACGGCTGCACGACCTGCTCTCCGACGGCCATCTCGCAAGCCTGCCGGCCGTGAAGCGGATCGCGATCCCGAACACTTTCATCGGCACCGCCGGCACGCAGGACTACCTGCGCGACACCATGCACCTGCAGCTGGACGGCTGGGCCGCCACGCTGTCCTGACGACTCCAACGGACCACGCGCCATGACGCCACTGAACGACACCCTGACCCAGTTCGAACAAGGCCAGATCGACAAGCCGACCTTCATTCGCACCATGTACGAGCGCCATCACGCCGCCCTGTACGATTACGCAGCCTATCTGCCCCGCACCAACATGAAGAAGATCGAGATCGAGGACGGCCGCGTGATCATGACCTCGCGCGACCGCGGCGTGCGCATTGCCTGCACCCCGCTCGACTACCGCATCGCGCCAATCGAAACGCTGAACTTCTTCGACTACGAAAAAGAAGAGTCGACGATGATGGAGAACCTCGTCGCCGACGGCGACAACTACTTCGACATCGGCGCCAACATCGGCTGGTATTCGATCAACATCGCGGTCTCGCGCCGTAATGCGCGCGTGTTCGCGTTCGAGCCGGTCCCGACGACCTATGCGGACCTGCAGACGAATATCGCGCTGAATGCCTCGGCCAACGTCCAGGCCTTCAATTTCGGCTTTTCGGACCAGGCCGGCGAATTCCCGTTTTACTACTATCCGGAAGGCTCGGGCAACGCCTCCGCCGTCAACCTGACCGGCCGCACGGACGTGCAGACCTTCCAGTGCAAGGTGCGCACGCTGGACGACTTCACGGCCGACACCGGAACCCGCGTCGACTTCATCAAGTGCGACGTAGAAGGCGCCGAACTGCTCGTGTTCAAGGGCGGCATCGAGACCATCAAGCGCGACAAGCCGGTGGTGCTGTCGGAAATCCTGCGCAAGTGGTCGGCCAAGTTCAACTACAACCCGAACGAGATCTTCGCCCTGTTCCGCGCGATCGGCTACAACGTCTACACGGCGCAGGGAGGCCGCCTGGCGCCGTTCGGTGACATGGACGAGAACACGATCCCGACGAATTACTTCTTCCTGCATCCCGAGAAGCACCGCGAACTCGTGCGCCGCTACGCGGTGGAGGCGTGATGGAGACACGGGCCCCGCTGCTGTCGATCTGCATCCCGACATTCAAACGCGCGGGCCTGTTGCGCCTGACGCTGGAAAGCATCACGTCGCAAGCGCCGTTCCGGGACACCGACGAGGTCGAGATCGTCATCTCGGACAACTGCTCGCCCGACGAAACCCGGGCCGTGGCCGAGGAATTCGTACGCGCCTTCCCCGGCAAAGTCGTGTATTACCACCACGAGACGCCGATCACGCCGGACATCAACTTCGAATTCGTGCTCGGCAAGGGCAGCGGCACCTACCTGAAGCTGCACAACGATAACCTGCTGGTCCACGCCGGCGCGCTCGACGAGATGCTGAAGATCGTCCGCGCGACACAGGCCGAAAAGCCGATCGTCTTCTTCACGAACGGGAACATGTACACGGGCGAGCTGTTCGACACCGCCCGGTCGTTCGACGAATTCCTCGCCAAGGCCTCGTACTTCTGTACCTGGATCGGTGGCTTCGGCATGTGGCGCGACGAGTTCCATGCGATCCCGGACATCGGCCGCCTCGAGAAACTGCGGCTGGTGCAGACGGACGTCCTGTTCCGCCTGCTCTCGGCGGGCAAGCGCGCCATCATCCTGTACGCCAGCTATTTCACGAGCATGCCTGTCGGCCGCAAGAGCGGCTACAACGTGGCCGAAGTCTTCGGCCACAACTACCTGGCGCTGATGAAACCCTATCTCGCGTCCGGCCACCTGAGCCGGGAAGCTTACGAGGCCGAGAAGCAGCGCATCCTCGTCCACCAGACCATCCCGTACTACTTCGACCAGAGCAACGACTTCGACAAGAGCGGCTTCCTGAAGTGGATGGAGGACTACCGCGACGACAACTACTTCTATGCGGCGATCGCGCCGAAGGTGACCAACGGTCCCGCCGACCCGTCACATATCACGCTGGCCGAGTTGTGGCGCTTCCGCAATCCGCACAACGAGACGCATCTGGTCGAAAGCCACGGCGCGATCAATTTCAACAACGTGACGTGCGGCCGGCGCAGTTACGGCGGCCTGTCCATATGGACGTTCGGCAGCGGCGACGAGGCGCTGCGGATCGGGCACTTCGTCTCCATCGCCGACGACGTCAAGTTCCTGCTGGGCGGTAACCACGCCTATACGGGCTTCTCGACCTTTCCGTTCATGGCGAAGTATTTCGGCGTCGCCGAAGCGCAGTCCAAGGGACCCATCGTGATTGAGGACGACGTCTGGATCGGGTACGGCACGACGGTGCTGTCCGGCGTCACGATCGGCAAGGGCGCGGTGATCGCGGCGGGCAGCGTCGTGACGAAGGATATCCCGCCCTACACGGTCGCCGGCGGCAACCCGGCCCGCCCGATCAAGCCGCGCTTCGCGCCCGAAGTGATCGAGCGCCTGCTGGCTTTCGATTTCGCCAGCCTGTCGGACCAGGCGATCCTGGCCAACCGCGATCTCGTGGACACGGCCCTGACGCCGGAAAACGTGGACGCGGTACTGGCGCAGCTGCGCGGCCAATAACGACATATTAAACACGAAAGGCCGGCGGCGCATGGTGCGCCGCCGGCCTTTTTGCTTCGCTCCGCCCTTCGAATCAGGGTTCGCGGATCGCTTCGTCGAGGCCCTTCGTCAGGGGCCACAGCAGGTACGACAGCACGGTGCGCTTGCCGACCACGATTTCGGCCGTCAGGGTCATGCCCGGCAGCAGGCGCGCGTGCGGGTCCATGTTCTTCAACTTGCCGCCGCCGAGGTCGATACGGCTCACGTAGTACGCGTCGGTGCCCGTGTCCACGTTCGTCGTCTCGCGCTTGAACGCGTCTTCGGACAACGTGCGCACTTTCGCTTCCAGCGTGCCGTGCTTCTGGAACGGGAACGCGTCGAGCTTGATGTGCGCCACGTCGCCCGCCTTCACGTGGCCGACGTCGAGCGAATCGATCTGCACCTCGGCGTCCAGCGCGGTCCCCAGCGGCACGAGCGTGAACATCTTCTCGGCGGCCTGCGCGACGGAACCCTGCGACAGCTTGGCGATGTCCTGCACCATGGCGTCGGCCGGTGCCGTCAGGATCACCTTGTCGCGGCGCAGCGTGCCCTTCTTGATCTGCTCGGCCGTCGCGTCGCGTTCGCGCGTGAGGTTCAGCATGTCTTCCATGATCTTCTGGCGCCAGCCGTTCACGAACGCGCGCTTCTCCGCCTCCAGGCCGGCCAGCGTGCGCCGGATCTCCGGTTCCTGGTTCTTCGCCAGCGTGTAGTCGCGTTCCACTTCCATGCGCTTGTTGCGCGCGTCCAGCAGGTTGACCTTGGCGCCGAATTTCTGGTCGACGAGGCGTTCCTGCATCGTCTCCACTTCGCGCAGCGATTTCGTCCGGTCGGCCAGCACCTGCTGGTCGTGCACGTTCGTGTCGAGCGACGCGCGGGCCTTGGCGATGTTCTCGTCCAGGCGCGCCATCTGCGCGGCGAAGTTGGCGCGGCGCTCGCCGGCCAGCTTGTCCTGCAGCCGGGTGTCGGCCGACACCTGGCTCGTCTCGGCCGGCATGCCGCGGCCGGACAATTCGGCCTCGAGGCGTTTCACCTGCGTGTCCAGGCTGTCGAACTTCAGGCGCAGTTGCGCCTGGTCGGCGTCGGCGTCCGTCGGGTCCAGCGTGGCGAGACGCTCGCCCTTCTTGACGACCTGGCCGATGCGCACGTCGATCGAACGGATGATCGAGGTCTCGATCGGCTGCACGACGATGTTGGACAACGGCGTGGTGAGCCGGCCCTGCGCCTTCACGACCTCGTCGACCTCGGCGACGCTGGCCCAGCCGAGGAAGCACACGAGCATCGCCGCCAGCGCGTGGACGGTGATGCGGGCATACGGCGGCAGCGGCCGGCGCTCGATCTCGTCGGCGTCCGGCAGGAACTCGACGTCGGTCGGGTCGAGTGCCGTTACAGATGACTTGTTTGCTGGTTCCATAATTGAATGTAAGTAGAGCAGCGCGTCAGGAGTTCTTCATGGCGGCCCGCATCCATCAGCTGGCCGCGCTGCATGACCAGGATCGAATCGGCGTTGACGAGCGTCGACAGGCGGTGCGACACCATGATCACGGTGCGGCCCACGGCGATGCGCGACAGGTTGTTGATGAAGATCGCTTCGCTTTCCGGGTCGAGCGCGCTGGCCGCTTCGTCCAGCACGAGGATGCGCGGCTTGGCCAGCAGCGCGCGAGCGATCGACAGGCGCTGCTTCTGGCCGCCGGACAGGTTCGACGCATTCTCTTCCAGCATCGTGTCGTAGCCCTGCGGCATGCGCTCGATGAATTCGTCGGCGCCCGCGGCTCTAGCCGCCTCGACGATGTCCTCGAAGCTGGCCTCCGGCATCGTCGCCGCGATGTTCTCGCGCACCGTGCCGTGGAACAGGAAGTTTTCCTGCAGGACGACGCCGACCTGGCGGCGCAGGTGCGACAAATCGATCTCGCGGGCGTCGTAGCCGTCGAAGCGCACGAGGCCTTCCTGGATCTTGTACAGGCCGTGGATGACCTTCGTGATCGTCGTCTTGCCCGAGCCGCTGCGGCCCACGATGCCGATCACGCTGCCTTCCTTGATCTCGAAGCTGGCGCGGTCGAGCGCGTTGTTCTGCGCGCCCGGATAGCGGAACACGACGTTGTCGAACGTGATGTTGCCGCGCAGTTCGGGGCGCAGGCCGCCGCTGCGGCCTTCCGGCGCGCGGTTCATGACTTCGCCCAGCATGCGGATCGACAGCGCCGTTTCCTGGTATTCGTTGACGAGGCCCACCAGGGCGATCAGCGGCCCGCTGACGCGGCCGGACAGCATCTGGAAGGCGATCAGGGCGCCGACGGACAGGGTCTGGTCGAACACGTCCTGGGCGCCGATCACGATGATCACGACGGGCAGCAGCTTGCCGAGGAAGTCGGTGACGGCATTGCCCGTGATGGAGATCTGGCCCACGCGGAAATGCTGGTTCAGTGCGTGCGCGGAGCGCTGGTCCCACGCGCGGCGCTGCATCGGCTCGATGGCGAGCGCCTTCACCGTGCGCATGCCGTGGATGGTTTCCACCATCAGCGCCTGGCGCTGGCCTTCGGCCGTGTACAGGTCGTTCAGGCGGCGCTGGAACGTGGGCACGAGGACCGCGACGATGCCGCTGATCAGGAAGGTGAACAGCAGCACGATCATCGCCAGCTTGACGGAATAGCTGAACAGGATCGGCAGCAGGATGAACAGCGCCGTCAGGTCCAGCGCCGTGAAGAACATGCGGCCCGTGAGGAAGCCGCGGATCTTTTCCATCTGCTGCATGTGGCGCACGACCACGCCCGCGGACGTGGTCTCGAAATAATCGATGGGCAGCGACAGCAGGTGCGCGAACGTGCGCCGGGTCAGGCGGATGTCGATCTTGTTGGTGGCCCACAAGGTCAGGATCTGGCGCATGAAGCCGAACGTCGATTCGAACAGCAGCGCGATGGCGATGCCGGCCGCCAGCACCCACAACGTGGACACGCTGTGGTGCACGAGTACCTTGTCGATGACGAGCTGGAAGAAGATCGGCGACGCCAGGCCGAGGACGTTCATCGCCATCGCGGCGATGGCGATGTCGCGGAACGCGGCCTTCTGCTGCAGGATCTCGGGAATGAACCAGCGCAGGCCGAACGGCTGGCGCGTGTCGGAGAGTTTGGACGTGCGTTTGAGGAACAGCACTTCGCCGCTCCACAGGGCCTGGAACGCGGCCGGGTCGAGCATCTTGACGGCGCCCAGGTCGCCGAGCGGATCGAGCACGGCGAGCACGCCGCCGTCGTCCACGCGGGCGCCGACGACGATCATGCTGTTGCCGTCCTTCAGGCGCGCGAGCAGCGGGAATACGCCCTTTTGCCCCAGCAGCTTGTCGACGGTCAGCTGGCGCAGCTTGGCCTTCAGGCCGATGCTCGACGCCATCCCCAGCAACATGGAGGACGAAGGCTCTTCTGCGTTCAACGCATAGTCGTGGATCAGGCGTTCCGGGTTCACTTGCAGGCCGTGGTGCTGCGCGATGGCAGTCAGGCATTGCAAAGTCGTATGAGGGAATTTATCGGCCATTAGGAAACTAATAGAAGCGAAGAGCGGCAGACCGAGAGATTACTCCGTTGTTGGACAGAATTGTTGCTGAACAGCACTGTGTTAACCCCTTATTTCTCGTTTGTCGCAATTTGGACGCAAAAAAAGGCAAGACCGATAACGGTCTTGCCTTTTTGATGTCAGCGCGGGGCCGGCGCGAACCGGCCCCTGTGGTCATTACTTGCGACCGCCGGTGGTGAGGAAGCCGGAGTCCTGCGGCGTCGTCACCGACTTGGCCAGCGATTCGGCCGTCGAGGTCATCGCCGCATTCGCACCCGACACCTTGTTGCCGTTGGCGTCGAACTGCTTCATCACGTCGACCATCGTGCCGACCGAAGCCAGCAGGCCGGTCTGCGCACCCGCCAGGTTCGGCAGGGTCAGGCCACCAGCCACGGCGCCGGTATCGGCGGCGTTGAAGGCGGTCATCGCCTGGACCATGCTGCCCACCTTGCTGCTCAGGGTGGTCGCTGCCGCCGCGGCTTCCGCGGCCGACTTGTCGGTCGTGAACCACACGTCGCCCGTGGCGGCCGTGGAGCCGTCGGTCTTCGTGAAGGTCGACTGCATGCCGATCCAGTTGCCGTTGTCCTTGGCCGCGGTCTTGTCGCCGTTGACGTTGATGCTTGCCACGTTCAGCGATGCCAGGCTCTTCAGCTCGCCCGATTCGCTGACGCCGTCGCCGTTCGCATCGACCCAGACCTTCAGGTTGCTGTAAGCAGCATCCTTCGAGTCGATCACGCCGTCGGCATTCGCATCCAGCTGGGCCAGTGCTTCGTAGCCGTTGGACGCGTTCTGGCCGTTCGCCAGCTTGGTCGACGTACCGAACAGCTCGCTACCGTCGTCGATCGCACCGTTGCCGTTGCGATCCAGGGCCAGCAGGCCGTCGGTCGCATCCACCCAGCCCGTCGTGACCTTGTTGCCGGTCGCGAACAGGTCGAACTGCACGCCCTGGGCGATGCTCGTCGTGTGGACGCCGTCGCCGTTCAGGTCCAGCACGATCGGGCTGCCGACCTTGAGCTGCTGGATCTGTGCCGTCGTCATCGCGTTCACCTGGGCCGACGTCAGCGCCTCGACCTGGGCGGTCGTCAGCGCGGCCACCTGGGTCGTCGACAGGCCGTTCTGGATCTGGTTCGTCGTCAGCGCCTGGATCTGGTTCGTCTTCAGGATCGCGATGTCGCGGGTTTCCAGCGCGGCCACCTGGCTCGTCGTCAGCACCGCCACCTGGCCGGTCGACAACGCGAGGACCTGTGCAGTCGACAGCGCGACGATCTGGTTCGTCGTCAGGCCGTTGGCAACCTGGTTCGTCGTCAGCGCGGCCACCTGCGCCGTCGTCAGCGCGGCCAGTTGCGTCGTGCTCAGGCCGGCCGAGATCTGCGCCGTCGTCAGCGCCTGGATCTGGCTCGACTTCAGGGCGACGAGGTCACGGGTTTCCAGCGCGCCGACCTGGTTCGTCGTCAGGGCTGCAGCCTGGGCCGTGGTCAGGACGGCAACCTGGGCCGAGGTCAGCGCGACGATCTGGTTCGTCGTCAGGCCGTTCGCCACCTGGTTCGTCGTCAGCGCGGCGATCTGGTGCGTCTTCAGGGCGGCCAGGTCGGCCGTTTCGATCGCGGCCACCTGCGCCGTGGTCAGCGACGATGCCTGGGCGGTCGTCAGCGCAGATGCCTGGGCCGTCGTCAGCGCGATGATCTGGTTCGTCGTCAGGCCGTTGGCAAGCTGGCTCGTCGTCAGAGCGGCAACCTGGGCCGTCGTCAGCGCGGCAACCTGGGCGGTCGACAGGCCGGCCGAGATCTGGGCCGTCGACAGCGCCTGGATCTGGTTCGACTTCAAGGCCACGAGGTCACGGGTTTCCAGCGCGGCCACCTGGTTCGTCGTCAGGGCGGCGGCCTGGGCCGTCGTCAGCGCGGCAACCTGGGCCGAGGTCAGGGCAACGATCTGGCTCGTCGTCAGGCCGTTCGCGACCTGGTTCGTCGTCAGCGCGGCGATCTGGTTCGTCTTCAGCGCGGCCAGGTCGGCCGTCTGGAGCGCGGCCACCTGCTGCGTGCTCAGCGACGAAGCCTGGGCCGTCGTCAGCGCAGCTGCCTGGGCCGTCGTCAGCGCGACGATCTGGTTCGTCGTCAGGCCGTTGACGACCTGGTTCGTCGTCAGCGCGGCCACCTGGGCCGTCGTCAGCGCGGCCACCTGCTGGGTGGTCAGGCCGGCCGAGACCTGGGCGGTCGACAGCGCCTGGATCTGGTTCGACTTCAGGGCGACGAGGTCGCGGGTTTCCAGCGCAGCCACCTGGTTCGTCGTCAGGGCGGCGGCCTGGGCCGTCGTCAGGGCGGCGACCTGGGCCGAGGTCAGGCCCACGATCTGGTTCGTCGTCAGGCCGTTCGCCACCTGGTTCGTCGTCAGGGCGGCGATCTGGTTCGTCTTCATGGCGGCCAGGTCGGCCGTCTCGATGGCGGCCACTTGCGACGTGCCGAGGGAGGCGGTCTGCGCAGTGGTCAGCGCGCCGGCTTGTGCCGTGGTCAGGGCGACGATCTGGTTCGTCGTCAGGCCGTTGGCAACCTGGTTCGTCGTCAGCGCGGCCACCTGGGCCGTCGTCAGCGCGGCCACCTGCTGGGTGGTCAGGCCGGCCGAAATCTGCGTGGTCGACAGCGCCTGGATCTGGTTCGACTTCAGGGCCACGAGGTCGCGGGTTTCCAGCGCAGCCACCTGGTTCGTCGTCAGGGCGGCGGCCTGGGCCGTCGTCAGGGCGGCGACCTGGGCCGAGGTCAGGCCGACGATCTGGTTCGTCGTCAGGCCGTTCGCCACCTGGTTCGTCGTCAGGGCGGCGATCTGGTTCGTTTTCATGGCGGCCAGGTCGGCCGTCTCGATCGCGGCAACCTGCGACGTGCTCAGCGACGAAGCCTGGGCCGTCGTCAGCGCAGCTGCCTGGGCCGTGGTCAGGGCGACGATCTGGTTCGTCGTCAGGCCATTGACGACCTGGTTCGTCGACAGCGCGGCGATCTGGGCGGTCGTCATCGAAGCGACTTGCGCCGTGGTCAGGCCGGCCGAGATCTGCGTGGTCGACAGCGCCTGGATCTGGTTCGACTTCAGGGCGACGAGGTCACGCGTTTCCAGCGCAGCCACCTGGTTCGTCGTCAGGGCGGCGGCCTGGGCCGTCGTCAGGGCGGCGACCTGGGCCGAGGTCAGGCCCACGATCTGGTTCGTCGTCAGGCCGTTCGCGACCTGGTTCGTCGTCAGGGCGGCGATCTGGTTCGTCTTCATGGCGGCCAGGTCGGCCGTCTCGATGGCGGCCACTTGCGACGTGCCGAGGGCCGCGGTCTGCGCCGTGGTCAGCGCGCCGGCCTGGCTCGTGGTCAGGGCGACGATCTGGTTCGTGGTCAGGCCGTTGGCGACCTGGTTCGTCGTCAGCGCGGCGATCTGGGCCGTCGTCATCGACGCGACTTGCGCCGTGGTCAGGCCGGCCGAGATTTGCGTGGTCGACAGCGCGGCGACCTGGTTGGTCTTCAGCGCGGCCAGGTCGGCCGTCTGGAACGCGGCGACTTGCGCCGTGCCCAGCGCAGCCACCTGCGCCGTGCCCAGGGCGGCCGCCTGCGCGGTCGTCAGGGCGACGATCTGGTTCGTCGTCAGGCCGTTCGCCACCTGGTTCGTCGTCAGCGCGGCGATCTGGTTCGTCTTCATCGCGGCCAGCGTACTGGTGCTGATCGCGGCGATCTGCGCCGTGCTCAGCGCGGCAGCCTGCGCGCTCGTCAGGGCGACCACCTGGCTCGTGGTCAGTGCCACGATCTGGTTCGTCGTCAGGCCGTTGGCGACCTGATTCGTCGACAGCGCGGCCACTTGTGCCGTCGTCAGCGCAGCCACCTGCTGGGTGGTCAGGCCGGCCGCGATCTGCGTGGTCGACAGCGCCTGGATCTGGTTCGTCTTCAGCGCGGCCAGGTCACGGGTTTCCAGCGCGGCCACTTGCGACGTACCCAGCGCGGCGGTCTGCGCGGTCGTCAGCGCAGCGGCTTGTGCCGTGGTCAGGGCGACGATCTGGTTCGTCGTCAGGCCGTTGGCGACCTGGTTGGTCGACAGGGCGGCGATCTGGCTCGTCTTCATCGCGGCCAGGTCGTTCGTCTCCAGGGCGGCCACTTGCGCGGTGCCGAGGGCGGCGGTCTGCGCCGTGGTCAGCGCGCCGGCCTGGTTCGTGGTCAGGGCGACGATCTGGTTCGTCGTCAGGCCATTGGCAACCTGGTTCGTCGTCAGGGCGGCGATCTGGGCGGTCGTCATCGCGGCCACTTGCGCCGTGGTCAGGCCGGCCGAGACTTGCGTCGTCGACAGCGCGGCAACCTGGTTCGTACGCAGTGCGGCGATGGTGGTCGTGCTGATCGCGGCGATCTGCTGGGTGCCCAGCGAAGCAGCCTGCGCGGTGGTCAACGACACCACCTGGCCCGTCGTCAGGCCGACGATCTGGGCCGTCGTCAGGCCATTGGCGACCTGGTTCGTCGTCAGCGCGGCGATCTGCGCCGTGGTCATCGAAGCCAGTTGCTGCGAGGTCAGGCCGGAAGCGATCTGCGTGGTCGACAGCGCCTGGATCTGGTTCGTCTTCATCGCGGCCAGGTCGCGGGTTTCCAGCGCGGCGACCTGGCTGGTCGTCAGCGCGGCGGTCTGGGCGGTGGTCAGGGCGGCAGCCTGGGCGGTGGTCAGGGCGACGATCTGGTTCGTCGACAGGCCGTTGGCGACCTGGTTCGTCGTCAGGGCGGCGATCTGGTTCGTCTTCATGGCGGCCAGGTCGGCCGTCTGGAACGCGGCGACTTGCGACGTGCCCAGCGCAGCCACCTGCGCCGTGCCCAGGGCAGCGGCCTGGCCCGTGGTCAGGGCGGCGATCTGGTTCGTCGTCAGGCCGTTGGCGACCTGGTTCGTCGTCAGCGCGGCGATCTGCGCCGTGGTCATCGAAGCCAGTTGCTGCGAGGTCAGGCCGGAAGCGATCTGCGTGGTCGACAGCACCTGGATCTGGTTCGTCTTCATCGCGGCCAGGTCGCGGGTTTCCAGCGCGGCGACCTGGCTGGTCGTCAGCGCGGCGGTCTGGGCGGTGGTCAGGGCGGCAGCCTGGGCGGTGGTCAGCGCGACGATTTGGTTCGTCGACAGGCCGTTGGCGATCTGGTTCGTCGTCAGGGCGGCGATCTGGTTCGTCTTCATCGACGACAGGTCGACCGTTTCGAGCGCGCTGGCCTGCGAGGTCGTCAGGGACGAAGTCTGGGCCGTCGTCAGGGCGCTGGCCTGGCCCGTGGTCAGGGCGACGATGTGGTTCGTCGTCAGGCCGTTGGCAACCTGGTTCGTCGTCAGGGCTGCGATCTGGGCCGTCGTCATCGAGGCCAGTTGGGCGGTGGTCAGGCCGGCCGACAACTGCGTCGTCGACAGCGCCTGGATCTGGTTCGTCTTCAGTGCGACGAGATCGCGGGTTTCGATCGCGGCGACCTGGCCGGTCGTCAGCGCGGCGGTCTGGCCGGTCGTCAGGGCGCCGGCTTGTGCCGTGGTCAGGGCGACGATCTGGTTCGTCGTCAGGCCGTTCGCGATCTGGTTCGTCGTCAGGGCGGCGATCTGGCTCGTCTTCATCGCGGCCAGGTCGTTCGTCTCGATGGCGGCCACTTGCGACGTGCCGAGGGAGGCGGTCTGCGCAGTGGTCAGCGCGCCGGCTTGTGCCGTGGTCAGGGCGACGATCTGGTTCGTCGTCAGGCCGTTGGCAACCTGGTTCGTCGTCAGCGCGGCCACCTGGGCCGTCGTCAGCGCGGCCACCTGCTGGGTGGTCAGGCCGGCCGAAATCTGCGTGGTCGACAGCGCCTGGATCTGGTTCGTCTTCAGCGCCACCAGGTCACGGGTTTCCAGCGCGGCCACTTGCGACGTACCCAGCGCGGCGGTCTGCGCGGTCGTCAGGGCAGCGGCCTGGGCCGTGGTCAGGGCGACGATCTGGTTCGTCGTCAGGCCGTTGGCGACCTGGCTGGTCGTCAGGGCGGCGATCTGGCTCGTCTTCATCGCGGCCAGGTCGTTCGTCTCGATGGCGGCCACTTGCGACGTGCCGAGGGAGGCGGTCTGCGCGGTGGTCAGCGCACCGGCCTGGCTCGTGGTCAGGGCGACGATCTGGTTCGTGGTCAGGCCGTTCGCGACCTGGTTCGTCGTCAGCGCGGCGATCTGGGCCGTCGTCATCGACGCGACTTGCGCCGTGGTCAGGCCGGCGGCGATCTGCGTGGTCGACAGCGCCTGGACCTGGGCCGTCTTCAGCGCGGCCAGGTCGCGGGTTTCCAGCGCGGCCACTTGCGACGTACCCAGCGCAGCCACCTGCGCCGTGCTCATGGCGGCGGCTTGTGCCGTGGTCAGGGCGACGATCTGGTTCGTCGTCAGGCCGTTCGCGACCTGGTTCGTCGTCAGCGCGGCGATCTGGCTCGTCTTCATCGCGGCAAGGTCGGCCGTTTCGATGGCGGCCACTTGCTGCGTGGTCAGCGACGCGGTCTGGGCCGTGGTCAGCGCCGAGATCTGGCCCGTCGTCAACGCGGCGATCTGCGCCGTGGTGAAACCGGCCGAGACCTGGGCCGTGCTCAGCACAGCCAGGTCGCGGGTTTCGATCGCCGCCACTTGGGTCGTCGTCAGTGCCGAGATTTGCGACGTGCTCAGCGCCGTCATGTCGTCGGTCGCCAACGCGACGATCTGGGAAGTCGTCAGCGCCTGGATCTGGGCGGTGCTCATTCCGGTAACAATTGAAGCCATGGTTGAACCTTTTATATTGAAGTTGTCCGATCGCCGCCCAATGCGCGATGTTCAGTTAAAAGTTATTTCCCTAAGGATACATTTTATTGGTGCGCTTACGCATGCTTTACGGCAACTAACTCGGCAACTTGAGGATTTCCGGTTGTTTTTTCTCCACAACCGCTCTCTTCAAGATGATTCTTTTTATCCGCTCGACAATTCTTCCGGACCGACTTTTCCAGCCGCGCGGCACATGACATTTACATGTTGCCATCAAGAAAGTGCTCTCAGCTCAAGGAAAAGGCGACAGCGGAATGGCCAGCATTAAATCCGCCGGACATCTTTCTCACAATTCAATCCAATTGCATCTTTACCAACCCAGGACGGTGCCTGCGGGCGACGCATGACGCCGGGTTGTCGTACGATAGACACAGTCCAGTTCAACAATGTGTCCCATGCTCCCGAATACCCGCCTGATCCTCTTGCTGCTCGGCCTGCTCGGCGCCAGTGCGACCCTGCTCGCCGCCGAGCGCGGCGCCCGTTCCGCGCCGGTCACGCCGATCCCCGCCCTCGACGTGCCGCGCTACATGGGCGCGTGGTATGAAATTGCAAAATATCCGAACCGGTTTCAGAAACAATGTGCCAGCAACACGACGGCGCATTACAGCCTGCAGCCGGACAAGACCGTGCAAGTCATCAACCGCTGCCGCCGCGCGGACGGCACCATTGATGAAGCCGTCGGTACGGCGCGCCAGCTGGGCGGTCCCGCGTCGCCGACGCTGAAGGTCAGGTTCGCGCCCGCGTGGCTGTCGTTCCTGCCGATGGTGTGGGGCGACTACTGGGTGATCGACCTCGACCCGAACTACCAGCTGGCGGCCGTCAGCGAGCCGGGACGGGATTATCTGTGGATCCTGTCGCGCACCCCGACCGTGTCGCGCCAGGCGTACGGCGCCCTGCTCGAGCGGCTGGAGCGGCAGGGGTTCGACCTGAGCAGGCTGGAGATAACGCCCCAGGCGACGTACTGACAACACTCGGCGGCGACGGCGACGCCAAACGCTTGCCAACGGCGTGTTATTTCTGGAAACTAGTTATTTCAATTTTGTAAATGACTGCCGTTGATGTCGAAGACCGCCGCGCGCGTGTCGCGCCTGTATGAAGTGATGGACCTGATGCTGGACTCGGTCGGCGATCCGCTCGCATTGAAATCGCTGGCGGCGTCGGCCAGTTATTCGTCGTTCCACTTCGACCGCATCTTCCGCGAGCTGACGGGATTCTCGGCCGTCGAATACCAGCGCAAGCGCCGCCTGCGCCGCGCCGCGCACCTGCTGCGCCACGAGCCGGACGTGCCCATCGTGCGCATCGCCCAGGATTGCGGCTTCCCGTCGAACGCGGCGTTCGCCAAGGCCTTCAAGCAGCAGTTCGCGATGTCGGCCAAGGCGTGGCGCGAGGGGGGATGGCGCGACTACATGGACCGGCAGGTCGGCCGCGAGAGCGACGTCAGTTTCTTCGTGGCCGAGCCGGACGACCTGGAAGCGATCCTGGCCCCCTACTGCCCGCCCGAACCGGGCACGGTCGCCGCGCGCATCGCCGTGCGTAACCTGCCGGCGCTGACCCTGCGTTACCAGCGGTTCTTCGGCCAGTCCGGTGCGGCGCTGTCGTTCGCCTGCCACGACTTCATCCAGGAACGCGAGAAGGCCGACGGCCTGCCCGCCGCTACCGCCTGGTACGGCGTGTTCGACGAAGACCCGGGTTTTACCGGCGAGCGCGAATACTGCTACGACTTCGGCTGCGCCGACGACACCGTGCTCGACCCGGGCCTGGGCCTGCGCGTCCTCCCGGCCGGCGCCTACGCCTGCCTCGACTTCGACGGCGAATGGCCGCGCTTCCGCTCCATGTACGAGGACTGGCTCGACAAGCAGGCCGTCTGGCGCCTGGACAGCACCCGGCCGCACATCCAGAAGGTCGAGCGGGGAGAAGACAGCCGCTGGCGCGGCTGGCTGGCACTCCCCATCAAAAAACGCTGATCACCAGTCGAAATCGTCGGGGATCTTGAAGTCTTTATAGGGATCGTCCTCGCCTTCCGCGACGGCTTCCGCCGCCTTGTTGACGCGCACGACGCGGTCCGGCGCCCGTTCCGCGATCTTGTCGGCGATCACGCGCGGCACCAGCTCGAAGCCGCCCGCGTGGGCGACGATAGACAGGCGGCCCGCCACCAGGTGGTCGCGCACGGCCGCGGAGACGTGGATGCGCTCGATCTTCGTGCCGATCGTGAAGTTGTAGGCGACGTCCAGGTTGCCCTTGCCCTTGGGCTGGCGGTTCACCTGGATCATCTGGGCGATCTGCG
This sequence comes from Massilia kyonggiensis, assembly GCF_024756235.1. Taxonomy (GTDB): domain Bacteria; phylum Pseudomonadota; class Gammaproteobacteria; order Burkholderiales; family Burkholderiaceae_D; genus Telluria; species Telluria kyonggiensis. The sequence goes on from NZ_JANUGY010000010.1 coordinate 86,553, forward strand.
CCTCGACGGCCTTCGCCGCGGCGGCCGCGTCGCGCTGGGCGTTCAGCGCGCGGGCGCGCTCGGCCTGCTGGCGCTGGGCTTCCGCCACCGCCTCCTTCGTCTCGTTGACGCTCGTGACGCCCGTGCGCCGCTCGATCTTCTGCTGCTTGGCCTTTTCCTGGTTGGCGACCTTGACCTTCTTCTTGTCGACCAGCCCGGCCTTCATCAGCTGCTCTTGTAGGGAAACCATGTCCTGCTCCGGAATGCGAAAACCCCAAGCATAGCAAACCGGCGCCCGCGAATCACTCTTCCAGCGCCCTCATCCTGACGAACCGCGTCAGCACGAGCACCGGCAGTGCCGACAACACGACCCAGAGAAAGAAGTGGCGGTAGCCGAGCAGCTGCTGGATGTCGCCGCTGACCACCTTCGACAGCACGAGGCCCAGCTGCATGAAGCCGGAGCCCAGCGCGTAGTGCGCCGTCTGGTAGCGGCCGGGCGCGATCACCTGCATGATGAACAGGATCATGCCGACGAAACCGAAGCCGTAGCCGAACATCTCCAGCGACAGCGCCGCCATGACGAGGCCGAGGTTCGATGGCTGCATCGTTCCCAGGTACCAGAACACGAGGTTCGGCACGTTCATGGCGACGATCAGGATGGGCATCGCGCGCTTGAGGCCCACGCGCGACGTGAACCAGCCGCCGAGGATGCTGCCGACGAGGAAGGCCGCCGTACCGGCCGTGCCATAGATGGCGCCCACTTCCTGCGTGGAGAGACCGAGGCCACCGGCCTCGCGCGCATCGCGCAGGAACAGCGGACCGATCGTCTGCACCTGCCCTTCCGCGAGACGGAACAGCAGGATGAACACGATGCCCATCCAGATGCCCGGCTTGGCGAAGAAGGCGCGCACGACGTCCACCAGTACGTCGACGGTGCCCCGTACCGACACGCCGGGGGCGGTCTTCGCCGTTTCCGGCAGCGCCCACACGTGATACAGCCCGAGCCCCGCCAGCAACGCGCCGAGCAGCCCGAACACGGTGGCCCACGCGGCGGGAGGACCGATGCGCTGTTCGAGGAAGCCGGCCAGGATCACGAGCCCGCCCAGCGACAGGAACTTGGCACCGTTGAAGAACGCCCCCTGCCAGCCGGCGTAGGCGCATTGCTGGCGCTCGGACAGGTTCGCGATATACAAACCGTCCGCTGCGATGTCGTGCGTGCTGGACGCGAGCGACACGAGGGCCAGCAACCCGATCGCCAGCCCGAACCACGCGGGCAGTTGCAGCGCGAGGGCCAGTGCCGCGAGCGCGATGCCGCCCGCGACCTGCAGCACGACGACGACGCGCTTCTTGCTCGCCGCGAGTTCCAGGAAAGGACTCCACAACGCCTTGAATACCCACGCGAGGCCCAGGACGCCGGTCCAGCGCGCGATCTGCTCGTTGGGCACGCCCATGCTCTTGAACATCAGCCCCGCCACGAGGGCAACGCTGAAGAACGGCAGGCCCTGCGCGAGGTACAGCGTGGGCACCCAGGCGAGCGGATGCCGCGACGCGGCAGGTGTCAGGTGATCGGGACGGATGCTATCCATGGGAATCCAGTGCGATGACGACGGTTGCGCTCTTGCGGCCGCGCGTGTCGAAGGTGGCGACCTTGAACACGCAAGCGCCCTGCCCTGCCTCCACCGGCGCCGTGTAGCGCGGGCTGGCGGCATCGGGCTCGCTGCCGTCCAGAGTGTAATGCAGCGCGAGGCCCGGCAGGGCCACGTTCGCGTGGATCGTCCGGCCATGGGCGACCGCGCCCGGCGGCGGCAAGCGGTAACCGTAGGCCAGCGGTGCGCGGTCGAGCCTTGCCAGCTCCCTCTGGCCGAGGCGGTTGGCGAATTCGTTCCACGCATCGTCCATCGCACGCGCACGCTCCCCGGCATCCGCGATGGCGCACCAGCCGGGATCCGGCGCCCACGCCCGCTCCGCCAGCGCCACGAGGCGCGGCGCGGCCAGGTATTCGATGCGGTCGCGCGTGCGGGCGTTTTCTCCCCACAGCTGCCCCTGCAGGCCCTTGACGCGGCGCCGGCCCTCGGCCGTCAAACGCGTCATCGCGGCCAGCCGCTCGGCCGGCACGCTCTCGCCCATCGGGTCGGTGGCCGCGCCGACGGTCATGTCCAGCGGGCAGAAGCCGAACGCATGGCGCGTCTCCACGAAGCCGGCCCAGTAATAGCCCGGTTCCTGCGGATCCTTCGCATACGCGAGGTCGAAATACAGGTTCGCGGCATTCGCCAGCACGACGTCGTAACCCGCATTGGCAAGGCGGTACGCGACGTCTTCCTTGCCCGAGCCCCATGCGTTGTTCCACGCATAGACCTGGAAACCGGGGCCGCCGTCCTCGTACACGAGCGCCGTCTCTTCCCAGCCCGCGAACGCGAGGCCGTGACGCGCCAGGATCGCGCGGCAGCGGTCGACGAAATCCGCCTGCAGCTGCGCGATACGGGTCCAGCCCCGCTCGCGCATCAGTGCCCGGCAGCGCGGCGAGCCTTCCCATGCGCCCAGCGGCACTTCGTCGCCGCCCGTGTGGATCGTCCTCAGCGGCACGCCGGCCTCGCGGTACAGCGCGGCCACGTGAGCGACGACCGTGTCGATGAAGCGGTCGACGGACGGCAGCGCGATGCAGATCACGTTGTCGCGCCACAGCTGCACGGATTCGTAGACGGAGGCGTCGTACGGATCGCTCAGCAGGTAGCGCTCCGCCCCTTCGACGTCGCCCTGCGCGCGCAGGCGGTCGTGGCGCGCGCGCATCGCCAGCACGGCCGCGCGCGCATGGCCCGGCATGTTGAATTCCGGGATGACCTCGATGTGGCGCGCATGCGCATGACGCAGGATGTCGATGAAGTCGTCCGCGTCGTAGTAGCCCGTGCCGGACGAGGTGCCCACGTCGGGGCCCGAGCCGAACGATGGCGGCAGCGTGTGGACGCCGGCCACGCCCCGTTTGCTGCCGATGTCCGTCAGTTCCGGCAGCGCGTCGATCCTGAGACGCCAGCCCTCGTCGTCCGTCAGGTGCAGATGCAGCCGGTTCAGTTTATACCGCGCCATGCAGTCGAGCAGGCGCTTGACCGTGGCGACCGACGCGAAGTGGCGCGCCACGTCGAGCATCATGCCGCGGTAGCCGAAGCGCGGCGCGTCGAGCACGCGGCCGCACGGCAGGCCGCCGTCCGCATCCAGCAGCTGGGCCAGCGTCTGGATGCCGTTGAACACGCCGTGCGCGCCGGCACCGCGTATCAGGATCGTGTCCGGGCCGATGTCGAGCCGGTACGCCTCGGGCCCCTCAGCCGCCACCGTGCCGATCTCCAGCAGGATGCGCGCGCCGTCGCCATCCGGCAGATCGGCCAGCAGCGCACGTAAAAACGCGGCTTCTCCAGCCAGCGCGGCACCGGCCATGATCTCGCTGGCGGCCGACAGCCGGCAACGCGCGTCCGTGAAGCGGGCCGAGACCGGTGTGGGCGTGATGCGGCCAACTGCCTCCGGCGGCAGCAGGCGCAGGCCGGCGTTCTCGCGCCAGCGCCAGGCCGCGTCGGCCGGCGGCAGCACGTCGCGCGCATGGCGCTGCAGCTGTTCCGGCCGCGCGAACGGCACGACGTCCGCGTCGCCCAGGTCGACCGTGCGCCCGTCCGCTTCGACTAGGTAAAAGCCGAGCGGCGCGTCGGTCAGGCTGATGGCCCAGAACTGCGCCTCGTAGCGCACGTCCAGCACCTCGCCCGGCTGCCACGGCGCCGGGTCCGTGCGGCGCAGCGCGAACAGGTCGCCGTTGACGTGCTCCATATGGAAACCCGCGCTCACGCTGCCGGCGACCACGCGCCGGCAGGCGTTGAAGTACACGGTCCATCCCACGGCGATCGGCGCGCCCGACACGTTGGTCAGTTGCAGGCGCGCCGCGAACACGTCGTCCGCGACGAGGTTGGACAGACACGCCCACGTCACGGCGACTTTCTCTTGCCGCGACACGATCAGAGCTTGCCGCGCAGACCGAGGTAGAAGGTGCGGCCGTTCGAGTAGAACGCGCGCGGCTGGTCCTTGTTCTCGGCGTACATCTTGATCGTCTCGTTGGTGAGGTTCAGCGCATCGAACGTGACCGTCAGGTGCTCGTTGATCTTGAAGTTCACCGACGCCGCCAGCGACGGCATCGAGTCCACGTGCTGGCTCGCACCGCGGTCGACGCCCGCCTTGTACGAGGAGCGATAGCTGTACGCGAGGCGCGCGGAGAAGCGGTCGTTCTCGTAGTAGCCCGTCACGTTGTACGTGTTCTTCGACGCGTTGAGCATCTCGCCGCCGCCATTCAGCTCGCCGTCGGCCCACGTGTAGTTGGTGAGCATGCCGAAGTTGTTCCACAGCGGCTGCTGCCAGGAGAGCTCGATGCCCTTGTTGGTGGCGGTCGTGTTGTACGGCGACGTGATCTGGTAGTCCGTGAACGCGCCGCGCTTGTTGTTGTAATAGCTGCCCGTGCTCGTGCCCTGCGCGACGATGGAGCTGAAGTCCATGTAGAACAGGCCCGCCGACAGCATTGCCTTCGGCATGTAGTACCACTCGGCCGACAGATCGTAGTTGACGGAGCGGATCGGGTCGAGCTTGACGTTGCCGCCGCTGCCCGACAGCGCGTCGTCGTTCAGCGACACCGAGCCGCCCAGCGCGCTGTAGTCGGGACGCGCCATCGTCTTGGCAATGCCGGCGCGGACGACGAGATCCTGGCGCACGTCGAACTTCACGTTTGCGCTCGGCAGGTAGTCGCGGTACTTGCGTTCATAGGTCGTCGGCGTGTACGGACCGAATGCGGAACCCGTGATCGGATTCTGGCCGCCCGGCAGGTTCACGACGGTCGTCTGGCGCGTCTCTACGGCGCGCAGGCCGAAGTTGCCGCTCCAGTTGTCGCCGCCGATTTCGGCCATGCCGTAGACGGCCGCCGTCTTCTCGCCCACCTTGAATTCGTCGAGCCAGTTGTGGCGCAGGGTGAAATCGAGCAGGCGGTTGCCCGGCACCGCGCCCCAGGCGCCGAGGGCCGCACCGCTGTACTTGAAGTAGTTGTTGAAGACGCTGCCGCCGAGGTCGGAGCCGAAGTCGCCCGGATACATTTCGCCGTTCCACACCGGTCCCGGATTGCTGAAGCCGTTCGGGCCAGGGCGCGTTTCCAGCGGGTGCTCGGCGGTGCGCTTGTGGTCCGTCCAGCGCGCGCCGAAGCGGACGCCCTGCAGCCACGGGTTGTCGCGCACGCGCCATGTGCCGTCGACCTGCGCGTACTTTTCCTTGTCGACCGACTGCGCCTCGCCGCCGCCGGCCCACGCCGTCGATCCCGGCGTCGTCGTGTTCCCGCCCGGGTAGCTGACAGTGGCCGGCGTCATGCCGTTCAGCGCGTACATCATGCCGCCGTCGACGTTGTTCTGGTAGTAGACGTCGCCGTGGTCCCAGCCGATGCCGTGCGTGCGGCCGATCTTGCCCGTGAAGCTCAGGTCCTCGTTGACGCGCCAGCGGCCATTCAAATCGATGTACCACGATTCGCCGCCCGCATCCGGACGGTAGATGTTGTCGACCTCGCCCGAGTTGCTGGAGAACGTCGCGCCGACGAGCGTGCCGTTGCGGATCACGGGGCCCGTCGGGATAAGGTTCGCGCTGTTGATCGAGTTCGCGGGCGCGGCCAGCCAGTTCGTGTTCTGGTGCGGCGCGCTCAGTTTCGAATAGAAGCCGTTCAGGTCGACGCCGATGTCGCGCGTGGGTTTCGCCTCGATGTCGAAGGCGCCGCCTTCACGCTTCTTCTTTTGCTCGAAGAACGCGGCGCCGATGAACGTAGGCACCTTCACGCCTGCCAGCGACGGATTCGCGACGGCGGCGGCGCTCGTCGCGCTGATCGGGGTGTAGCCGAGGATTTCCTGGCCGTCGCGGCGCACGCTCTGCTTTTCCGAAAAGCCCTGCAGCAGCACGCCGAACGTATTGGTCGCGTTCTTCCAGCTCACGAGGGCCGACACCTGCGGCTCGGTCTTTTTCGCGAGGTCGTTGTAGTTGGCCTGCACGGACGCTTCCACCGTCAGGGGCTGGCGGAAGTCGAGCGGACGGCGCGTGATCACGTTGATGGCACCCGACACGCCGCCTTCGACGAGATCGGCCGTGGCGCTCTTCTGCACGACGATGGAACCGACGAGTTCCGACGGCAGCAGCGAGAAGCTCGAGGAGCGGCCCACGTTGCCGCCGTACTGGTTCAGCACGAACCAGTCGCCCGTGCTGATCGCGTGGCCGTTGAACAGCGTCTGCTGCAGGCTGGGGCTCGTGCCGCGCAGGCTGACGCGGTCGTTCTCGCCGAAGCCGCCCTCGCCGCCCGCGGACGATTGCGTGTTCACGCCGGGCAGGCGCTGGATCGCGTCGGCCACGTTCTTGTCGGGCATCTTGCCGATGTCTTCGGCCGTCACCACCTCGACGACGGCATCCGCGTTGCGCTTCTGGCGCAGCGACTGTTCCAGTGCCGCGCGCACGCCGGTCACGATCACGGTCTGCGCTTCCTGTCCGCTGTCCTGTGCCTGCGCCTGTGCCGCGATACCCATCACCAGTATCGCCACCGCGCCCGCGATCGCCGTGGTCCGTCCCATCTGCTGTCTCATGTGCTCTCCCAAAACTGTATCGATCAAAGAACTTTTCCAGTTTCGAATTCGTGGACGCTGCAGCGTCTCTCGTCTTCGTATGGGGCGCATTGTCTCGTTGAAATTCCGACCGTGTTTGTCAAATCTTGCTAATCAGCGGCGGAAGAACCACAGCACGAGCGAGACGACGATCGAGATGACGAGGCAGGTGACGATGGGGAAGTTAAAGGAAAAGCCTTCGCGGACGATGTGGATGTCGCCGGGAAGACGGCCGAACGGGAACCGGCGCAGCCAGGGCCAGAGGAGCCCCGCGGCGAGCAGCACGAGGCCGAGGACGATGAGGAGTCTTTGCATGGCGCCAGTCTAGCGTACCTCGTGAAAATCCTGGTTGCGCTAGACTCTCCTCAGCCTGTATGGCCCCGGTGGGGCCTACATCTTCAAATTTATTTTTGGAAAAAGGGGGAAAGCATGCCTACCACCTGGATCGTATCCGCCGACGCGGGCCGCGCCCGCATCTTCGCCGAATCGGACCCCAAGCAACCGTACATCGAAGTCGACAACATGGTCAGCGCCAACGCGCGCCTGCGCGACGTGGACATCAACACGGACCGGCTCGGCCCGACGTCCGCCGGCCAGAGCATCCACAACACGGGCGGCGCCACGCCGAACAAGCAGTACCAGCCGGCGCAGACGCCGGAACAGCACGACGCCGAGTTCTTTGCCAAGGACATCTGCAACTACCTGCTGAAGGGCTGGCAGGAGCAGCGCTTCCAGAAACTGGAACTGGTGGCCGAGCCGAAGTTCCTGGGCGTGCTGCGCGGCCAGCTGGACAACCAGCTCAAGCCGCTCGTCGATCTTGAACTGAACAAGGACTACAGCCACTTCAACGCGCACCAGCTGCGCGAACAGCTGCAGGCCCAGAAGGCCAAGTTCTGATTCAAGCCCGTGCCAGTGCCGGACGCAGCGTCGCCGGCACCGGCACGGCGGCGTGTTGCGCCCGGGTGCGGAACACGCCGACCGACGCTGCCAGGCGCTTGGCCTCGTCGCGCATCGCGCCGGCCGCCGCTGCCGCTTCCTCGACCAGGGCCGCGTTCTGCTGCGTCACCTGATCCATCTGTGCCACCGCGACGTTGATCTGGCCGATGCCGGCCGTCTGCTCGCTGCTTGCCGACGTGATCTCGCCCATGATGTCCGTAACGCGGTGCACGCTCGCGACGATCTCCTGCATCGTCGCGCCGGCCTGCTCGACGAGCCGGCCGCCCGCCTCCACGCGCTCGACGGAATGCTCGATCAGCCCCTTGATCTCGCGCGCCGCCGCGGCCGAGCGCTGCGCCAGGTTGCGCACCTCCGTCGCCACGACGGCGAATCCGCGCCCCTGCTCGCCCGCGCGCGCCGCCTCCACGGCCGCGTTCAGGGCCAGGATGTTCGTCTGGAACGCGATGCCGTCGATGACGCTGATGATTTCGGCGATGCGGCGCGACGATGCGCTGATCTCGCCCATGGTGCCCACCACTTCGCGGATCACGGCGCCGCCGCGTCCCGCCACGCCGGACGCCGCCTCGGCCAGCGTATTCGCCTGGCGCGCATTGTCCGCATTGTGCTTCACCGCCGACGTCAGTTCTTCCATCGACGCGGCCGTCTCTTCCAGCGACGTCGCCTGCTGCTCGGTGCGGGCCGACAGGTCCTGGCTGCCGGCCGCGATCTGGTCCGACGCCGCCGCGATGGTATCCGTGCCGCGGCGCACTTCGCCCACGATGACGACCAGCGACCCGTTCATGGCCTGCAGCGCCGTCAGCAACTGGCCGATCTCGTCATGGCGCTCGATGCGCACGTCCTGCGTCAGGTCGCCGGCGGCCACGCTGCGCGCCAGGCGCACGGCTTCGGCCAGCGATGCGCCGATGCCGCGGATGAGCAGCGCGGCCACGAGGGCGCCGGCCAGCGCACCCACCGCGATCAGGGCGATCGACAGGTTGCGCGTGCGCTCGTAGCGCGCCAGGGCCTGGTCGTACTGCGCCCTGGCGAGGTCCTGCTGCAGCTGCACGAGCGCCTGCATGTTCTGTTGCGCGACGAGAAAGCGCTCCTTCAGCGGGCCCTTGACGAGGGCGCGGATCCGCTCGACGTCGTTGCCGTGCAGGGCCGCCATGGTCGGCTTGAGGCCGTCCTGCACGAACGCCATGCGGCTGTGGATGAAGGTCTGGGCGAGCGCCTGTTCTTCCGGGCTCAGGGACGTTGCCTTATAGCGCTCCCACAGGCTGCTGATCTCGCGGATGCGCCCTTCGACGTCCGCGATCACGGGGCCGTTGTCCGCCTCGGCCGCCAGCGCTGCGCTCGACAGCGCGTTCTGGTTCTGCTGCATCAGCGAGAGGATATGGCCGAGCCGGGACAGCACGAGCAGGCGGTCGTGGTAGACGGTGCCTAGCGCGGCATTCGTCGCGCCCTGGTTCACGAGGCCGACGGCGCCGACGAGGATGGAAACCGCACTCAACAGTACGGTCAGGAAGATGAGGCGGGTCTTGATGCTGAGGTGTTTGAGCATGGGGTAACCGGGATGATGGACGCAATCAAACTGTAGAGCAGTTTGACGGGCGCCGAAACCCCGGTTGTTGCCATCTGGCTACAAAATCGTGCAATCCCCTGCTAACGCGCGGCCATTTGCACCGAAACAGCCAGGATACTCACCACGCCGGTGCGCCGCGTCCAAAACGGTGCGCCGGAACAAGAGCCGCGCGCGCCGGCGCGGGCGCGGTCCCGTGGTCCAGCTTGAACACGCTGACCGCCTCGGCCAGGCTGCGCGCCTGTTCCTGCATGGATTCCGTGGCCGCGGCGGCCTCCTCGACCAATGCCGCGTTCTGCTGCGTCACCTGGTCCATCTGCTGGATCGCGGCGCCGACCTGTTCGATGCCGGCGCTCTGCTCGCCCGACGCCGCCGAGATCTCGGCCATGATGTCCGACACGCGGCGCACGCTGGCGACGACTTCCTGGATCGTCGTGCCGGCCTCGCCGACGAGACGCGAACCGGCGGCGACCTTCTCGACGGAATCGCCGATGAGTTCCTTGATCTCCTTGGCCGCGCCGGCCGAACGCTGGGCCAGGGTGCGCACTTCGTTCGCCACGACGGCGAAGCCGCGGCCCTGTTCGCCGGCGCGCGCCGCCTCCACGGCCGCGTTCAGGGCCAGGATGTTCGTCTGGAACGCGATGCCGTCGATGACGCCGATGATGTCGACGATCTTCTTGGACGACGCGTCGATCGCGCCCATCGTCTCGACCACTTGCGCGACGACGTCGCCGCCGCGCACGGCCACGGTCGACGCCGACGCCGCCATCTGGTTGCCCTGCCGCGCATTCTCCGCGTTCTGGCGCACGGTGCTCGTCAATTCTTCCATCGACGCCGCACTCTCTTCCAGCGCGCCGGCCTGCTGCTCGGTGCGCGCCGACAGGTCGTGGTTGCCCGTGGCCACTTCGACGGCGGCGGTGGTGATGGTATCGGCACCGCTGCGCACGCGCGTCACCAGCGCGTTCAGGTTCGCGTTCATCGTCTGCAGCGCGATCATCAGTTCGCCCGTCTCGTCGCGGCGCTCGACCTCGATCCGCGTCGTCAGGTCGCCCTGCGCGACCGCGTTGGCCACCGCCACCGCCCGGCGCAGCGGGCCGGTGATGCTGCGCGTGAGCCACCATGCCAGCGCCGCGCCCAGCAGCACGGCCGCGATGCCGACGCCGACCAGCACCAGGCGTCCGCTCGCCGCGACGTCCTCGATACGTGCCTTGGCGTCGTCGAATTCCGTTTTCTGGTGCTCGGCCAGCTCGGCGGCGGCGGCCTCGTACGCGGCAAGCGCCGGATTCATCTCGGCGTCGGCCGCGCGCTCGATGGCGCTGGCGTCGACGGTACCGCCATCCTTGAGGGCAAACACCTTCTTGCGCGCCGTCGTGTATGCCTTGCGCCGCTCGCCGAGGGCCGCCATCAACTGCTTGCCTTTGTTGCTCGCAACGAGGCGCTGCAATTCCTCGTCGATGCGGCTGATCTCTTCGCTGTTCGCCTTCATCTTGACGTTGATCCGCTCGCGGTCCTGCGCATCGACGGCGCGCAGGCGCGCTTCGGTCAGGGCACGGTTGATACGGGTGCTGGCCAGCCTGCGGTCGGCCAGGCGGGTCTTGCTGACCGACGCGTCCATGTCCGCGGTCGCCCTGACGACCTGCTGCAGCCGCAGCGCGCCGACGACGGTCAGCAGGGCCGACAGTGCGAGCACGGCGGCGAACGCGAGCCCGAGCCGGGCTCCGATTTTGAGATTCTGGATATTCATGTGCACCTCGACGGAAACGGTAATGCTGCGGATGCGCGCGGCGGGTCGTGGCGGCGGGCCGGAGCGGTGAGCTGGGCAAGGATGAGGCCCTCACGTGCCGCGCCTGCGTGGGCGGGGCCGTGTCACGGTTCCATGATACACGCCATATTTCTCAATGGAATACTCAGTTGCGGCACTGCAACGCCATTTCGTTGCAGAATGAGGTAAAGCCTGCCGGTATGACGTTAGAATTCCAGATTCCGCTCCATCAGCGATTGCCATGTCCGCCTCGACTACCACGTTCTCCCCCCGCCGCCGGTTCGTCACCGCCGCCCTGTCGCTTTCCGGCCTGTTGCTGCCGACGGCACGCGCGGCCGCGCCGCGCCCCGTGCTGCTGGGGATCGACGGCGAATTCGGACTGGACAATTCGACATCGGCCCAGGCCGTCGAACTGGGCATGCGCGCGGCCATCGCCGAGATCAACGCGGCGGGCGGCGTGCTGCGTGGCCGGCCATTGGAAATCGTGACGAAAGACCATCGTTCGATCCCGGCGCGCGGCATCCGCAACATCCAGGAATTCGCGGCGATGCCCGATCTCGTGGCGGTGTTCGGCGGCCGCTTCAGCCCCGTCATCATCGAGGAACTGCCGACGCTGCGCGACACGCGCCTGCTCTTCATGGCGCCATGGTCGTCGGCCGACGTCATCGTCGACAACGACATGCGCCCGAACTATGTATACCGCCTGTCGCTGCGCGATTCCCTCGCCATGCCGAAGCTGCTGCAGACGGCGCACCGGCGCGGCCTCGACCGCATCGGCCTGCTGCTGACCAACACGTCCTGGGGCCGCAGCAATGCCCAGGCGGCGGCCCGCGCGGCGGAAAAGCTGCCCGCGCTGAAGCTCGTCGGCACGTCGTGGTACAACTGGCGCGACACGAGCCTCGTCGACAATTACCAGCACCTGCGCGCGGCCGGCGCCCAGGCCATCGTCCTCGTCGCCAACGACGACGAGGCGGCGATCCTCGTGCGCGAAGTGGCCGCGCTGCCGAAACAGCAACGCCTGCCGATCCTGAGCCACTGGGGCGTGACGGGCGGCGAATTCGCGGCCCAGGCGGGGCCGGCGCTGCAGCAGGTCGACTTTTCCGTGATCCAGACCTTCAGCTTCTTCCGCGCCGAGCCGGCGCGTGTGAAACGCTTCCTGGCCAGCGCGGCGCAGGTGTCGAAGGTGCGCCGCATCGAGGACATCAAGGGTCCCGTGGGCGTCGCGCACGCCTACGACCTCACGCACATCCTGGCGCTCGCGATCGACCGCGCCGGCAGCACCGACCGCAAGGCCGTGCGCGACGCGCTCGAGCGTCTCGGCACCTACCGCGGCCTCGTCAAGACATACGCTCCGCCGTTCACGCCGGCCCGCCACGAGGCGCTCGGCCCGGACGACCTGCTGCTGGCGCGCTACCGCGCGGACGGCGTCCTGGTGCCGGCGGGCGACTGACATGACCGCGCCTTTCGCTCCGGCCAGCCTGGCGCGCCGCTTCGCGCACGCGGCCGCGATCCTGACGGCGGCCGCCGTGCTGCTCATCGCCGGCGTCTCGTTCTGGCTGATCGACCACCAGCGCGCGCAGGCCAACGCCCTGCTGCAGGAGCGCGAAGTCGCGTTCCACGCCACGACCGTCGGCCACAACCTGGAAGCGGTGGTCACGCGCCTGCACGAGGTGGGCGCGAGTCCGATCCTGGCCACGGCGCTCGTCGACAGCGCCGGCAAGGAAACCTATCTGACGCCGTTCCTGCACGGCCTGCGCCAGATGAACGGCATTCCGCTGCGCCTGCTGTTCACGGATTTCGAGGGCAAGGAGATCGCGGACAATGGCGTGCCCGGCATCACGCCCGCCGACATGGCGTGGCTGCGCGCGCGTCTGGAAAACGGCGACGAACGGGCCATCCTGCAGACCGGTCCCGGCGGCGGGGAGCTGCTCGGCGTCGTGCTGCTGCGCTACCAGCGCACGCGCACGCCGGAGGGCGCCCTGATGTACAAGGTGCGGCTGGCCGACCTGAAGCCGACGTCGTGGGCCGTCCTCGCAGCCGCGCCGGCGGTCAAGAAGGCGGCGGACCCGCACGAGATCGCGGCGCCCGTGCCGCTGCCGCCGCGCCTGGCCCACCTGGGCCTCGTGCTGCGCGAGGACGAGCGCCGCCTGCCGCTGCCGCTCGAGACGTCGGGGCCGCACTACCTCCTGATCATGGTCATCGCCTGCCTGCTGGCGCTGGTCGTGTTCATCCTCGCGGCGCGGCTGGCGCACGGTCTCACGCGCGACCTGCGCCGCCTCGAGACGTTCTCCGCCAGCCTGGGCGACGACATCGGCACCCAGCGCGCGCCGCTCGAAGGCTCGCGCGAAGTCGTCAGCCTGGCGCGCGCGCTCAACCGCATGCTCGACCGCCTGTACGAACAGCGCGCGCACCTGGAAGAAGAACGCCGCAAGTTCCTGCAGCTCGCGAACAACATCCCGCAGCTCGTGTGGATGGCCGACCCGGAAGGCAACATCGTCTGGTTCAACGAGCGCTGGCACGAATTCACGGGCAGTCCGCCGGGAAGCACCGGCGCCGACGAGTGGCACCGCTATCACGATCCCGAGGTGCTGCCGCAGGTGATGCGGCGCTGGAAGGAGGCCCTCGCCAGCGGCAACATGGCGCAGATGACCTTCCCGCTGCGCGGCGCGGACGGCCGCTACCGCAGCTTCTTCACGTCGGTGGCGCCGCTGCGCGACGACGCCGGCCACATCGTCCAGTGGTTCGGCACGTGCACCGACGTCACCCCGCTGGAGCGGGCGGAACGCGCCGTGCGCTACAGCGAGGAGCGCCTGCAGCAGGGCCTCGTCGCCGCCCGCATGGCCGTGTGGGAGCGCGATCCGGACAGCGGCCAGGTCACCTTCTCGGCCAACCTGCACAGCGTATTCGGCAAGAACTGGCGCAACATCGCCGAGCTGCAGAAGCTCGTCCACCCGGACGACCGCCAGCCCCTGCGCGACACGGTCGAACAGGCCATCCGCGCCGGCGGCGAATACCGCGCCACGCCGCGCATCCGCCGCGCCGACGACGGCCGCCTCGCGTGGATCGACATGCGCGGCCGCCTCGGCCTCGGCGCCGACGGCCGCAGTACCGTCGTGCACGTCGTCGCGATCGACATCACGGAGCGCAAGCGCGCGGAAGAAGCGCTGCAGCTGGCCGACCGGCGCAAGGACGAATTCCTCGCCATGCTGGCGCACGAACTGAGGAACCCCCTGGCGCCGATCTCCAGCGCGGCCGACATGCTGCGCCTGGCCTATGCTGGCGAGCCGCGTGTAAAGCAGATCAGCGACATCATCGCGCGCCAGGTCGCGCACATGCGCCACATCGTGAACGACCTGCTGGACGTCTCGCGCGTCACGCGCGGGCTCGTCGCCGTGGCGAGGCAGCCGATCGACCTGCGCCGTGTCGTCGCGGAGGCCGCCGAACAGGTCCGCCCGCTCGTCGACGCGCGCCGCCACGGGCTCGACGTCGCGCTCGGCGAATTGCCCGTGATGGTGGACGGCGACCACACGCGCCTCGTGCAGGTGGTCGCGAACCTGCTCACCAACGCCGCCAAGTACACGCCGGAGGGCGGCCACATCGAGGTCGAACTGGAAGCCGCCGACGGCCACGCCTTCCTGGCCGTGCGCGACAACGGCAACGGCATCGGCCCCGACCTGCTGCCCGTCGTGTTCGACCTGTTCACGCAAGGCTCGCGCACGCTCGACCGCGCCCAGGGCGGCCTGGGCCTGGGCCTCGCGCTCGTGCGCAAGCTCGTCGAGCTGCACGGCGGCCAGGTCGACGCCGCGAGCGCCGGACCGGGGCGCGGGAGCACGTTCACCGTCACGCTGCCTTTGCTGCCAATCACCGAACCCGCCTGACAAATTCGGGGTCAGAGCACGTTTTCCCTAAAATTCGGGGTCAGAGCACATTTCGGATCAATGTTTTCGGCTTAACCATCGACGCGCCCGATGCCGATCGGATGGGCCAATCCGACAGCACCTGCACGGCGACCACCGGATCATTCTCGCTGCAGAACAATTTATCAAAAATGTGCTCTGACCCCGAATTGCGCCGAAAATGTGCTCTGACCCCGAATTGCGGTTGAATCGCATTTGAACCGCTGGTCATTGGGTTTCTGCGCCGCATTGGTTTGACGGCATGGGTGGATCGGGGGACCATGGCCCCAACGTCAACGCGCCCGCTTCGTCCATGCCCGTCTCGTCCCCGCCCCAGCTCGGCCTCGTCTGCATCACCGTCTCGAAGGACATCCGCTACCGCACCGTGACGCGCAAGCGTCTGCTGGAGCACTCGGACGACGGCCAGCGCAAGCTGCTCGACGACATCTATCGCGACAACCTGCAGACGCTGGACGGCGCGCTGCAATACTGCCGCCGCAACGGCATCCGCCTGTACCGCATCCCGTCGTCGATCTTCCCGTTCTTCGACGAGGACATCGGCCGCGCCGTCATGGAACCCCTCGCGCCCGCGCTTGCGCGCACGGGCCGGCGCGCGGCGGAACTCGGGCTGCGCCTCGTGATGCATCCGGACCAGTTCGTCGTGCTCAGTTCCGACTCGCCCGACGTCGTCGCCAACAGCGTCAAGATCCTGCAGATGCACGCCGACATCATGGACTTGCTGGAGCAACCGCGCTCGCCGTGGGCGCTGCTCGAGATCCACGGCGGCAAGGCGAACCGCAGCGACGCGCTGGTCGAGCGCATCCGCGAACTGCCCGACGCGATCCGCTTGCGCCTGTGCCTGGAGAACGATGAATATTCATACGGCGCGGACGAGATCCACGACGTGTGCGTGCGCGCCGGCGTGCCGATGGTGTTCGACGCGCACCACCACATCGTGCACGACAAGCTCGCCAGCTACGACGACCCGAGCGTGGCCGCGATGCTCGCCGCGGCGCGTGCGACGTGGCCCGTGCCCGAGCACCAGGTCGTACACATCTCGAACGGGCGCGACGGGTTCAACGATCGCCAGCATTCCGACCTGATCACGACGATGCCGGCGGCATATGTGGCGGCGCCGTGGATCGAGATCGAGGCGAAGCTGAAGGAAGAAGCGATCGACGGGTTGAGGAGCTGGGCCGCTAGCGGTTGACGGCCCCCATCGCTGCCTCCGGGTAGCGCGTCCCCGCCGCCGCCCCGCGCGGGAAGATCGCCTCCAGTTCCGTCAGCTGCGCCGGCCCGAGGTCGATGTCGACGGCCTCCACGTTCTCGTCGAGGTAGGTGCGGCGCTTGGTCCCGGGAATCGGCACGATGTCCGGCCCCTGCGCCAGCACCCACGCGAGCGCCAGCTGGCCCGGCGTGCAGCCCGCCTCGCGTGCCAGTTCGCGCACCTTGTCGACGAGGGCGATGTTCTGCGCGAAGTTCGCGCCCTGGAAACGCGGGCTGTTGCGGCGGTAGTCGTCGGGCGCGAAATCGTCCGGCGCGCGGATCTCGCCGGTCAGGAACCCGCGGCCCAGCGGGCTGTAAGGCACGAAGCCGATGCCGTGGCGACGGCACGCATCGAGCACGCCGTCCTCGGGATCGCGCGTCCACAACGAGTATTCGCTCTGCAGCGCCGTCACCGGATGCACGCTCACGGCGCGCTCGATGGTCTGTACCGATGCCTCGGAGAGCCCGACGTAGCGCACCTTCCCCGCGCGCACGAGGTCGGCCAGTGCGCCCATCGTGTCCTCGATGGGCGTGGCCGGATCGACGCGGTGCTGGTAATACAGGTCGATCGTGTCGATGCCGAGCCGTTTGAGGCTCCCCTCGCAGGCGGCGCGTACGTACTCGGGCCGGCCGGAGACGCCGAAATCGCCCGGATTCTCGGGCGTCCTCCTGACGCCGAACTTGGTGGCGATGACGAGTCCGTCACGCCGCCCGCGGATCGCGCGGCCCAGCAATTCCTCGTTCGTGTGCGGGCCGTACATGTCGGCCGTGTCGAACAGCGTGACGCCCAGGTCGATGGCGCGGTGGATCGTCGCGATGGATTCCGCGTCGTCGCGGTCGGCGTAGAAATCGCTCATGCCCATGCAGCCGAGACCGATGGCGGACACGTGCAAACCCTGGTTGCCCAGCTGGCGAGTCTTCATCGCGGTCCCCATGGCAGTCGATGGCCGTGACGATAACCGTTTTATGGCCACCGCGGCACACGGGACGCGGCCGGTTTATGATGATGCATCGAAGCATCTTCCACATTCAAGACATGATCGTTCGCGACCGCCCCTCGGCCCTGCGCCTGTTCTTCATCATGCGCGGCTCGATCCTGCCGCGCATCTGGATGCACCTCGCGGTCAGTACGCTGCTGGCGGTGCTCGTCACCTGGACCGACGGGCAACTCGGCCACCACAAGCTGCATTTCACGACGACGCCGTTCACGCTGATGGGGCTTCCGCTCGCCATCTTCCTCGGCTTCCGCAACAACGCCGCCTACGACCGCTACTGGGAGGGCCGCAAGCAGTGGGGAGAACTGATACTGCGCAGCCGCAGCCTCGCGCGCCAGTGCCTGTCGCTCGTCGCGCCCGACCGGCACGACGCCGACGATCCCCACCTGCGCATCATCCGCCGCGCCATCGCGTACGCGCACGCGCTGCGCCACCGGCTGCGCGGCGACACCGACGGCAACGCCGACGTCGCGCCCTGGATCGCGCCCGCGGAATGGGAACGCGTGCGCACGCAATCGAACGTGCCGTACGCGCTGATGCTGGAGATGGGCGCCGACCTTGGCGCATGCCTGCGCACGGGCCGGCTGGACGCGTGCCTCGCGCCGTCCATCGACGCGAGCCTGTCGGCGATGACGGCAGTGGCCGCGTCGTGCGAACGCATCCGCGGCACACCGATCCCGTTTTCGTACACCCTGCTGCTGCACCGCACGGCGTACCTGTACTGCTTCCTGCTGCCGTTCGGCCTCGTCGACACGATCGGCTACCTGACGCCCCTCGTTTCGGCCATCGTGGCCTACACCTTCTTCGGCCTCGACGCCCTGGGCGACGAGCTCGAGGAACCCTTCCGCGCGTCCGACAACGGCCTGCCGCTCGAGGCCCTGTGCCGCACGATCGAGATCGACCTGCGCACGGCACTGGGCGAGCGCGACCTGCCGCCCCCGCTGCAGCCGGAGAACTACCGGCTCAGCTGATTTACTTGACGTCGAGCTGGAACGGCGCGGCCGGCAGGTCGTCCGCGCCGAACAGGTTCACGAACGGCGCGTCGGCCCACGCGTAGCGCACGCGCGTGACGTCCGGCGTGCCGGCGCCGGCCAGGATGATCGTGTCACCGGCCACGCGCGCGTCGGCATAGCGGCACGTGGTGCCCGCGCACACCTCGAACGCGTTGGCGCGGTCGGACGAATACGTCGCCAGGCCGCCGCCCGTGTCCTTGAACGTCACAACGATGTCGCCGCCCTTGCGCTGCGCCGACACGGCCGTCGGGCTGCCGGGAATCGTCTTTTCGCCGTACGCGATGGCGCGGGCCGCGCGCGCGAGGCGTTCGCCGACGAGCGTCTTCTGGGTCGGGTGGATGTCGAAGCGGTCGCCCACGTCGATCGTGACGGCCAGGCCCGCGTGCGGGTCGTGCGCCACCGCGGCCGCCTGCGCGTCGCGCAGCTCGGCCCAGCCGGACTGGCCCGGCGTCTTCGCGGGCGATCCATACGACGTCAGTTGCACGACGAAGAACGGGAGTGCGGGCTGGCCGAAGCGCTGGCGCCAGTCGCGCATCAGCAGCGGCAGCAACGTGCGGTATTCCTGCGCCGCGCCGGCGTTCGATTCGCCCTGGTACCACGCCGCCAGCTTGAATTTATAGCCGACCAGCGGCGCGATCATGCCGTTGTACAGCGTGGTCAGGCTCGTCGGCACGGACCACGGCGCCGGCGGCACGGACTGGCCTTTCATGGCGCCGCCGCGCTGGACCTTCCACGCGGCCGGCAGCGGGATCGACTGCCCGTCCGCGAGGCCGATGCTGCGCTTGTCCACCGGCCCCGACAGACCGCCGCCCTGCCCGCCGCTCAGCACGCGCATGGCAATCACGTTTCGGCCCGGCTTGAACACGCCCGCCGGCACGTCGTAGTCGCGCCACATCCATCCCGTGCTGACGCCGCCCACGCGCACGCCGTTGACCCACGTCGTGTCGTACGTGTCGACCGGGCCCAGGTGCACCGCGTTCGCGGCCTTTGCCTGCGCTTCCGTCAGGGTGACCGTCGTGCGATACCACGCGACGCCGTCGAAGTCCTTGAAGCCTGCGATGCCGCTGTCCTTCCACGATCCGGTCGGCGTGACGGTGGACCATGCGCTGTCGTCGAAGTCGGGCGCGATCCACGCGCGCTGCGCGGCGGCGGCCGGGTCGTGCGCCGTCCACCAGGCCTCGTTGCGGGCGTCCTCGGCGCGCATGCCGGCGACCGGATCGACGCCGTACTGCCTGACCGCGTCGACGCCGGCCGTATAGTCGCTCACCGTGCGCAGCGATTCCCCGCCGATCCAGCCCTGGATCGTCGTGCCGCCCCAGCTCGCGTTGACGAAGCCGACGGGCACCTTGTAGCTGCCCTGCAGCGAGCGCGCCATGAAGTAGCAGACGGCGGAGGCGTCGCCGATGGTGTCCGGCCCCGCGACCTTCCATGCGACCGGACCCTTGAGCTCATCCTGCGGCGCCGCCGTGCTGTTCTTTTCGACGTTCAGGAAACGGATGCGGTCGTTGGCCGCCGTCATCGTGGTCGACCACGCGTTGGTCGCGTTGTGCACGGCGAATTCCATGTTCGACTGGCCCGAGCACAGGTAGACGTCGCCGACGAGGATGTCGCTGCGGCTGACCGTCTGGCCACCCGAAGTCGCCGTCAGCGTGTACGGTCCGCCGGCCGGCTGCGGCGGCAATTGCGCCTTCCACTTGCCGCGGGCATCGGCGGTGCCGTGCACGGTGCGTCCGCCCAGCGTGACGCTCACCTTGCTGCCGGCGCCGGCCGTGCCCCACACGGCAATCGGCTGGTCGCGCTGCAGGACCGCGTGGTCGGCAAAAATACGGGCCAGGCCCAGTTCGGCCGCCTGCCCGGGCAGGCACGCGCTTGCCGCCGCGAGCGCCAGCAGGCGTGCGGCCATCTTCGTAGTCTCCATCATGTTTCCTCGTCGTCGTTGGCGCAGATGTTTGCGCTTTTCATTTTTTCTTGGGAAATGATGTTATACCAAGGACGAGGCAAAGGCAGCAAAAAAAACGCCAGCCCGAGGCTGGCGCTGCATTGTGGAGCGAAGAAATCAGTAGCCGCGGCTGCCCGTGCCCTGGCTGCCGCTGGTGGTGCTGGAGCCCGTGCCGGTGCCGGTGGTGCCCGTGCCGGTCGCGCTGGTGCCGGTGCCCGAGCCGGAACCCGTGCCGCTCATGCCGCTCGAGCCGGACAGGCCGGTGCCGCTGGCGCCGGTGCTGCCGCTCATGCCGCTGGTGCCCGACGAGCCGGAACCGGTGGTGCCGGTTGCGCCGCTCGAGCCGCTCGAACCGGTGCCGGTGCCGGTCGGCGGCGTGGTCGTGCCGGTACCCGTACCCATGCTGCCGCCGGTGCCGGTACCCATGCTGCCCGACGTACCGCTGCCGCCGCTGGTGCCGGTGCCGGTGCCCATGCTGCCCGACGAGCCCGAGGTGCCCTGGGTATCCTGGCTGCCGCCCGACGTCGAACCGCTGCTGGAGGAGCCGCTGCTGCCGCTCGCACCGGTGCTCGAGCTGCCGGCGTTGCTCTTCTTATGGTGCTTCTTCTTGGTGTGTTTCTTGGTGGTCGAGCTGCCCGACGTCGACTGATCCTGCGCGGTCGCGCTGTTGCCCGACGACGAGCCGGTCTGCGCCTGCGCGTTCACCGTACCGAACATCGCCACCGTGACGGCAGCACCCAGCAGGCCCTTCAGTAACTTATTCATTTTCATGTCGCTCTCCTCAGAGAATGGATTTGGGGCAAAAAACTCTGCAATATCAAGAAGATACTGTGGAGGCGGAGTTTAAAGACATCGACATGAAGGGTGCGCGCGTTAGCCGCGCGGAAACAAAAAAATCAGTCTGCCCCGGCCGCCTGCGCCGCAAGCGTACCCATCCGCGTGTACAGGTCGAGGATGTTGCTCTTGTCGTCCGGATAGACGCGGTTGGACAGGAACACGTAGAACGACTTCGACCGCGGGTCCACCCACAGGATGCAGCCGGTGAACCCGGTATGGCCATAGCTGCCGACCGGATACACGGTGCCGCGCGGGCGTTTGGCGTACGGCGAGTCGATGTCCATGCCGAGTCCGCGCTTCGCCAGGCCTTGCGGCGATTGCACCGTCGTCAGCAGGCGCACGCTGTCCGGGCTCAGGATGCGTACGCCGTCCAGCACGCCGCCTGCGAGCAACATGCGGGCGAAGCGCGCCACGTCGCCGACGGTCGTGAACACGCCGGCCGAGCCCGCCACGCCACCCATGCGGCGTACCGTCGGGTCGTGCACGACGCCGCGCAGCACCTGTCCTGGGTCGAGGTCGCCGTGCGCACCTTTCCCGTCGTCGCTGCCCACCTGGGTCGGCGCGATCGTCTCGACGTCGACCCGGCGCAGCGGCAGATAGCCGGTGTTGCGCATGCCCAGCGGTGCGTAGATGTGGGACTGCGCGTAATCGTCCAGCGGCGTGCCCGTGACCTTTTCGACGACCTGGCCCAGCAGCACGTAATTGATGTCGGAATAACGGAAGAACGTGCCCGGCGCGTGCGTGACGGCCTGGTCGCACGCGAGCTTGTGCGCGGCCGCGCTGCCTTTCCACGCGGGGTCGGCCGGCAGCCCCGCGGGCAGTCCCGAACTGTGCGTGAGCAATTGCCGGATCGTGATCGTTTCCTTGCCGCCCTTCCCGCATTCGGGGAAGTATTTGACGAGCTTGTCGTCCAGGCCGATGCGCCCCTGCTCGGCCAGGATCAGCACGGACGGCGCCGTGGCCAGCACCTTCGTCAGCGACGCGGCATCGAACGTCGTCGCCGTCGTGACGGGCGCCGCATCCGGCTCGTAGGTCAGGCGGCCGTAGGCGCGTTCATAGACGGCGTCCTCGTGCTCGAGGTGGAACACGGCGCCGGGCAGCTTGTGCGCGTCGATGGCGTCCTCGATGGCCGCGTCGATCTGCGGGAAGCGGCTCACGTCGAGCCGGGGGACATCGGCCGCGGGCGTGCGCGGTGCACGGCCCGGCAAGGTGCAGCCGGCGGCGAGCACGGCAATGCCTGCGGCCGCAAGAAGCGGATAAATACGCATATTGGACAAGGGATGATGCCCTGGAGACATTGTTCAACAGGCCATCATATGCCGATCCGGACCGTGGCGCACGCGAAAAATTCGATCGGCGTATCATGAGGCGATGAATGCACCGATGATTCCCTTCTCCATACTCGACCTCGCCCCGATCACCGAAGGCAGCGACGCTGCCGAATCGTTCCGCCGCACGCTCGACCTCGCGCAGCACGGCGAACGCTGGGGTTACCACCGCTTCTGGCTCGCCGAACACCACGGCATGCCGGGCATCGCCAGCGCGGCGACGGCGGTGCTGATCGCCCACGTGGGCAACGGCACCTCCACCATCCGCCTCGGCGCCGGCGGCATCATGCTGCCGAACCATTCTCCGCTCGTCATCGCCGAACAGTTCGGCACGCTCGAATCGCTGTTCCCCGGCCGCATCGACCTGGGCCTCGGCCGCGCGCCCGGTTCCGACCACGCGACGGCACGGGCCCTGCGCCGCAATCTCGCGTCCGACGCGGACGAATTCCCGCAGGACGTCGTGGAACTGATGGATTATTTTGCGGACGCCCCGCGCCGCCACGTGCGCGCCGTGCCCGGCGCCGGCCTCAAGGTGCCCGTGTGGATCCTCGGCTCCAGCCTGTTCGGCGCGCAGCTGGCCGCGATGCTGGGCCTGCCGTACGCGTTCGCGTCGCATTTCGCGCCGCAGATGATGATGCAGGCCATTGAGATCTACCGCACCAACTTCCGCCCCTCGGCCCAGCTCGACAAGCCGTACGTGATGCTCGGCTTTAACGTGTTCGCCGCCGAGACGGATGCGGAAGCCCAGTGGCGCGCCACGTCCATGCAGCAGGCGTTCGTGAACCTGCGCAGCGGCCATCCGACGCGCCTGAAACCGCCCGTCGAAGGCTATCTGGACCTGCTCGGTCCGGCGGAGCGCGGCATGCTCGATGGCGTGCTGTCGTGTTCGGCGATCGGCTCGCCCGAGACCGTCGCACGGCAGATCGGGGATTTCATTGCGCGTACGGGCGCCGACGAGCTGATGATCACGTCGCAGATCTACGACCACGCGGCGCGGTTGCGCTCGTACGAGATTGCGGCGGAGATCCGGCGCAACGGTGACCTGGCGAACATTCAACCGGCGCGGCCTTAGTCACACTTCCTCCATGAATTGTCATGGAGGATCTATGAAAATCCAACTCATCGCCGCAACCCTGATGCTCTCGCTCGCCTCGACGGGCATCGCCCATGCAAAACCCAGCTGTGCGAAAGGCGCGATCGTCGGCGGCGTCGGCGGGCACGTGGCCGGCAAGCATGGCTTGCTGGGCGCTGCCGCCGGCTGCGCCATCGGCCATCACATGGCGAAGAAGCAGGAAAAGGAACGGCAGCGGCAGGCGCAGCAGCAGGCCGCCAACAGCCAGCAGCCTGCACCGCGCAAGTAGCGTCAGGCGTCCCCTGTCCCCGCCTGCAGCGCGTCGATCACATGGCGCGTCGAGCGCACCTTGCCCATGACGGGGAAGATATGCTTGCAGGCGAACTGGTGCGCGTCCGCCGCCATGCTGCTCATCGCATCCTCGACGAAGACGAGTTCGTAGCCGCGGTCGAGCGCGGCGCGCGCCGTCGACTCGACGCCGAAGTTGGTGGCGATGCCGCCGAGGACGATCGTCCTGATGCGGCGCCGGCGCAGCAGCTGGTCCAGTTCCGTGCCGTAGAACGCGCCCCACTGGCGCTTCGTCACGACGATGTCCTGCGCCTGCACCTGCGCATCCGGCGCCAGCAGCGATGCGTCAGGCGGCGGCGCGGGCGTGCCCGGCTTGCGCAGCGGCGCGTCGGCCGGCGGCAGCTGCAGCTCGTCGACGAGCACGCGCACGAAGATCACCATGCCGCCGCGGTCGCGCATTTCTCCCGAAAGCAGCACGCAATTGCCCACCACCTGCTCGGCCGTGTACGGCGCGAGGTCGCGTTTCACATTACTGTTCTGCAAATCGATCAGCACCAGGGCGGTGCGGCCGATGTCGATGTCCAGATCGGTCATTGAAAGTCCTCCTCGCAGCCTAGTATCCGCCAGCCGCGATTTGCGCGGCGCCGGTTTCCGCTGTGCTACATTCCCAGCATCATGCAAAGAACCGCCATCGCCGCCTTGTGCGCCCTGCTCGCCGGCTGCGCCAGCCAGCCCGCGCTCACCAACTACACCGTCAACTCGGGCGCCCAGCGGAGCAGCACGCAGCAGGCGCTGTCGTTCGACCATGCCGACCTGGGCCTGCGCATCGACCCGGACAGCCGCAGCCTGCGCGGCGACGCGACGCTCACGTTCAGCGCCAGCGCGCCGCTGGACAGCATCGAGCTCGACCTGGACCGCAACCTGCCGATCGACGCCATCGCTGTCGACGGCCAGCCGCTCCCGGCCAACCGGTGGCGCAACCCGGACGGCAAGCTCACGATCGATTTGCCGCAGCGCCTGGAGCCGGGCCGGCAGATCAAGGTGCGCGTAACGTACCACGGCGAACCGCACGTGGCCAGGCGGGCGCCGTGGGACGGCGGCTTCGTGTGGGCGCGTACGCCGGACGGCAAGCCGTGGGTCGCGAGCGCCGTCCAGGGCGAAGGCTGCGACCTGTTCTGGCCCTGCATCGACCACCCGATGGGCAAGCCGAAGGCCGTCGACGAACACATCATCGTGCCGGCCCCGCTCGTGGCCGCGGGCAACGGCGTGGCCACCGGCATGACGGAAGCGAACGGCTGGCGCACGTGGCACTGGCGCGCAAAGTACCCGAGCACGTACGGCATCGCCATCAACGTGGGCCCGTACGAAGTGCTGTCCGGCGAGTACCGCAGCCGCTACGGCAACACGATCCCGCTGCGGTTCTGGTACCTGCCGCAGAACAAGGCGCATGCGCAAGACCTGTTCTCGGAATTCCCGAAGATGCTGGATTTCTTCGAATCGACGATCGGGCCTTACCCGTTCGCCGACGAAAAGATGGGTGTCGTCGAAACGCCGCACAAGGGCATGGAACACCAGACCATCAATGCCTACGGCAACAAGTACGTCAAGACGCCGTACGGCTACGACGACCTGCTGCAGCACGAATTCGCCCACGAATGGTTCGGCAACCAGCTCACGAATGCCGACTGGGACGACATGTGGCTGCACGAAGGCCTCGGTTCGTACATGCAGCCCCTGTACATGCAATACCTGCACGGCGACCAGGAATATTTCGCGGCGCTGATGCAGCAGCGCGCGAGCATCCGCAACAAGGCGCCGCTCGTCTCGGGCAAGCACAAGCGCGAGGAAGACGTCTACGACCTCAAGCGCGGCGGCCCGGGCGGCGACATTTATTCGAAAGGCTCGCTCGTGCTGCACACGTTGCGCGGCCTGATCGGCGACGACGCCTTCTTCCGCGCCGTGCGCGAACTCGTGTACGGCACGGCCGACCCGCGCCCCGGCAACTTCGCACCGCGCTATGCGACGACGCCGGACTTCATCGCCATCGTCCAGCGCGCGAGCGGACGCGACCTTGGCTGGTTCTTCCAGGCCTATATGTACCAGGCCGGCCTGCCCGAGCTCGTGGCCACGCGCCGCGGCGACACGCTGGACTTCGCGTGGAAGACGGCCGCCAATACGCCGTTCCCGATGCCGCTCGACGTGCGCGTGGACGGGCGCATCGTCACCCTGCCGATGGCGGACGGCCGCGGCAGCATCGCGCTTCCGCCGCACGCGACGGTCACGGTCGATCCGCAGTCGAAGATCCTGCGGCGCGAGAAGCGGTTCGAGGTGTTCCAGCGCTACCAGGAACAATTGCAAAAGCAGGCGAAACCGCTAGGGTAATGCCTTTCCATCGACGTCGATCCGGCGCACTTGCCACAGGTTCAACGCACGGATCGGCGCCTCGATTTTGCTCATGTCGCCGACGACGATCCACACGGGCTGCCGCGGCAGCACGACGCGCGCCGCGAGCGCATTCAGTTGCGCGGGCGTGACGGCCAGCGCCGTCGCCGTGTACGTGTTGTAGTAATCCTCGGGCAAGCCATATTGCAGGATCGTCGCGTAAGCGTTGCTGAGCTGGCCGACCGTCTCGAACGAACCGGGCAGGCCCAGCGTCTCGTTGGCCTGCGCATCCTGCAGTTCGCGCGGCGTCACGGGGCGTGCGTTGCCGAGCTCGGCGTACTGGCGCGCCAGCTCGCGCAGCGCGTCGGCCGTCTTGTCCGTCTGGACGGGCGAATCGCTGTAGAAGATGCGCTGCCCGCGCGCCGCGACGAGCGACGAGCCGACACCGTACGACCAGTGTTTATCTTCCCGCAGGTCCATGTTCAGGCGCGAACTGAACGTGCCGCCGAACACGTCGTTGAGCAGGTTCAGCGCCACGGCGTCCGGCGTGTTGCGCGGCGGCGCCAGCTGGGCGCCCACGATATTGCTCTGCAGCGCGCCCGGGCGGTCGATCAGGTAGATCGTCGTGCCGGCCGGCTGGTCGACCTTGGTCACCTCATGCGCAGGCAGGGTGCCGGCCTTCCATGCGCCGAACGCGCGTTCCAGCTGCGGCGTCAGTTCGGCCAGGGTCGTGTCGCCGACGACGAGCAGGGTCGCATTGTTCGGCTTGAACCACGCGGCGTGGTAGCCCACGAGATCGGCGCGCGTCATGCGGGATACCGCGGCTTCCGTGCCGGTGCCCGTCAGCGGCAGGGAATACGGGTGGCCGGGGCCGTACAGCAACGGCGGCAGTACGCGCAAGGCCATCAGGCGCGGCACAGTCTGTTCTCTCTGGATCGCGGCCAGCCGCGTCTTGCGCACGCGCTCGAAGTCGGCCTGCGGGAAGGCCGGGCGCAGCGTGAGGTCGGCGTACAGCCCAAGCGCCTGCGCCAGCGTCGGCTTGAGCACGTTCATGTTGACGAACGCGCCGTCCAGGTTGATCGTCGTGCCGAACGACGCGCCCAGCGCTTCCAGTTCGCGGCTGATCTGCAGGGCGCTGCGCGACGCGGTCCCCTCTTCCAGCATGCGCAAGGTGAGGCTCGCGAGGCCGGGCAAGGCCTGCGCATCCGAGGCAAAGCCGCCGCCGAGCATCAGCGACAGATTGATCACGGGCGCGCCGTGGCGCTCGGCCAGCACGACCTGCATGCCGTTGGACAGCGTCGTCTTCTGCATAGGCGGCAGCGTCAAGGCTTCCGGACGGCCCGCCGGCGGCCCCTTGCTGCGGTCCACCGTGGATGCCTGCGCCGCGAGCCCCGTCGCGAATGGATCGACTTCCAGCACGTAGTCGCCGTCGGCCAGCCAGTCGAGCATCGCCTTGCGCACGGCGGCCGGCGTCGCATCCTTGATGCGCTGCAGATAGACCTTGTAGCAGTCCGGGTTGCCCGTGTAAGTGGCGCAGCGGGCCAGCACGTCGCTCTTGCCGCCGAAGCCGCCCACGCGTTCGACGGCGCGCGCGTGCTGCGCGAGGATCGTCGTTTGCGCGAGACGCAGCTCGGCCGCCGTCGGGCCGGATTTCATCAGCGCGCGCAATTCCTCGTCGGCCAGCGTTTCCATCCGGGCGACGTCGCTTGCCGGCGCGCCGGGTTTCGCGGTCAGGTTGATGCCGAACTGGCCGGCGATCTCGTTCGAATCGTTGCCGGTGCCAACCGACGTCGCCAGCTGTTCCTTCACGACGAGGCGCTGGTACAGCCGCGACGTCTTGCCGCCGCCCAGCACTTGCGCGGCGAGGTCGAGCAGCGGTTCTTCCGGCGTGTCGGCACCCGGCACGTTCCACAGGCGGTAGATGCGCGCCTGCGGCACGCGGTCCTGGACCTGCCCCCGGTGCGTGCCGCTGCGCTTCGCGACCCAGGCCTGTTGATGGGCTTGCGGTGGGCCGGGAGGAATATCGCCGTAATATTTTTCGACCTTTTCGCGCGCCTGCTGCGGCGTGATGTCGCCGGCCAGCACGAGCACGACATTGTTCGGACCGTAATGCCCCTTGAACCAGTCCGTGACGTCCGTCATCGACGCGGCGTCGAGATCGGCCATCGCCCCGATCACGGTCCAGGAATACGGGTGGTTCGCCGGCCACGTGTTTTCCGTGACGATCTGCTCGACGATGCCGTACGGCTGGTTCTCGCGCTGCCGTTTCTCGTTCTGGACGACGCCCCGCTGCAGGTCGAGTTTCTTCTGATCCAGTACACCCAGCAAATGGCCCATGCGGTCGCTCTCGGCGAAAAGCGCGTAGTCGAGCATCGAGGTCGGCACCGTCTCGAAGTAATTCGTACGATCCTTGTTCGTCGTGCCGTTCAGGTCGGTGGCGCCGATCCCCTCCAGTGCCGACAGGAATGTCTTATTAAAATTGGCGCTGCCGGAAAACATCAGGTGCTCGAACAGGTGCGCGAAGCCCGTCTTGCCGGGCTTTTCATTCTTCGACCCCACGTGGTACCACGTGTTGACGGCCACGACGGGCGCCTTGTGGTCTTCGTGCACGATCACCGTCAGGCCGTTCTTCAGAACAAATTTCGTGTACGGAATATCGGGGATGGGGATGTCGATGCCGGCATCGCGTGCCGGCGCCGGCGCGGCCAGTGCAAACATCAAGACGAACGACGAAACGAAGGCGAAACGCATGCGGGTCTCCTGACGGGATGGACTGCCGCGCTCATTCTAAGCGAAGAAATATTGCCTGGCTTGTCGGCCTGGACTGACAAGCAGTCCGGACACCGTCCGCTGCAAGAATCATGCATGGGGCGTATCATTGAGGCTGGCAATCAGCAAGGAGAAGCTCATGAATCAACGACGCTCTTTCCTCAAAAGTTCCGCCGTCCTCGCATCGGTGCTCGGTGCACCCGCCATCCGGACCAGCGCCAAGACCTTGCCGGACGCACCCGTCACCCCTGTCGCGCCGAACGAGCGCATCGTGCGCCTGTACAACACGCACACGGGTGAAAGCCTGCGTACCATTTTCTGGGCCGAAGGCGAATTCATTCCCGAAGCCATGCAGGACATCAATAAACTGCTGCGCGACCACCGCAACAACAAGATCTCGGCCATCGATCCGAAACTGCTCGTCTTGCTGGACCGCATCAGCGCCCAGTACGGCAGCCACCCGACGATGCACGTGATCTCGGGTTATCGCTCGCCGGAAACGAACGAGATGCTGCACGAAAAGTCGGGCGGCGTGGCGAAACACAGCCTGCACATGGAAGGCAAGGCGATCGACGTGCGCATTCCGGGCCAGGACCTGGCCAAGCTGCACAAGATCGCGATGGCGCAGAAGGCGGGCGGGGTCGGCTATTACCCCGACTCGCAGTTCGTGCACATGGACGTCGGCCGCGTGCGGTACTGGTGACCATGCGCCGGGCCGTCGCGTGGGTGTTATCGGCGCTGCTGGGTGTATCTGCAGCGGCGCCGGCGTACGCCCAGACGGCACCCGACGACCAGGGTATGCAAACGGTCACAGTCACCTACACGCGCGACCCGGTCGACAAGTCCTACCGCAAAATGATCCGCGGCATGGAGCGGTTCCAGCGCGAACATGCGCTGGCGCCGCAGGCCACGTTGCGCTTCCGCCTGCTGCCCCGGTCGCCGACCGTGGACATGCATGGCATCACCCTGCGCGTCATGGGCGACCACATCGCCGTGCCGGTCCCTGTCGCGCCGGACAACAGTTTTACGCTGCCGCGCAATGAACAGGCGCTGCAGGAAGACGCGGCCGTCGTCGCCAACCGCAAGACGACGAGCATGACGTGGCGCGCGCAAGTGATGACACCGGGCCTGCCGCCCGGCACGCGCCGGCTGGGAGATTTGCGTCTCGAATGTCTCGTCGGCATGGAAGCCGGGCTCGTATCGAACAGCTCGCCGCTGTTCGGCTGGATCTCGAATACCCTCACGAGCCCGGAACAGGTGTGCAACAGTCCAGACGGTAATTTCCTCTTTTTTACGGAGCGTCCCGTGTTCGCCGTGACCCTGCGCGCGGGCGACCGCACGGAAGTCCTGCCGTTCCGCTTCCTGTACGCGGGCGGCGAGCAGACGCGCGACATGCTGCCGTTCTGCGACTGCCAGGTGCTGCTCGACCGCACGTATTACGCGCCGATCTGGGACCGCAGCTGGCCAGACGATACGCTCGTCACCTTCGAGTACATGGAGGACGCGCCATGACGCTGCGAATCCTGGTGGCGGCGATCTTGTTGTCCGGCTGCGCCACCCGCGCACCCGAGCCCGGCACGAGCGTGGCCGAGTCCCGCTTCGACCAGCTCGTCGTCCCCGGCAGCACGACGCGCGCCGAGCTGCTGGCCGCGTTCGGCCCCACGAAGACGGTCGTCTTCGATTCCGGCATGGAAGCATGGCTCTACACCGCCCCGGCGGCGAGCGGACATACGGAACTGGTGCTGCTGGTGGGCCGCGACGGCATCGTGAAAAAGATGCGCAAGCGGTCCCCCTAGGTGTACAGTTGCGCATCATTGTTTTGAGAAAGATAACGATGCGCAAGATGACCGGGGCACTGCTGGCGCTGGCAGCACTGGCGTACGTACAGACGGCGGCGGCCGACGGGCTCGACCCGATCGAGCAGAAAATCGTCGCCGAGA
Organism: Massilia kyonggiensis; assembly: GCF_024756235.1. Classification (GTDB taxonomy): domain Bacteria; phylum Pseudomonadota; class Gammaproteobacteria; order Burkholderiales; family Burkholderiaceae_D; genus Telluria; species Telluria kyonggiensis. The sequence continues at coordinate 117,178 of NZ_JANUGY010000010.1, forward strand.
TCAAGGCACATGCGCCGCAAGCCCTCGCCCTGCTCGAGCAAAGTGTCCTCATCAACAGCGGCACGATGAATACCAAAGGCGTGCGCGACGTGGGCGCCCTGTTCCGCAAGCAGTTCGACGCGCTCGGTTTTACGACGCGCTGGATCGATCTGCCGCCCGAAATGCGCCGCGCCGGCCACCTGGTCGCGACGCGCGACGGCAACCGCGGCAAGCGCCTGCTGCTGCTCGGCCATCTCGACACCGTGTTCGAGCCCGGTTCCGACGTCCCCATGTGGAAGCGCGACGGCGATAAAGTCCGCGGCCAGGGCGTCTCCGACATGAAGGGCGGCGACGTGATCGTCATCGAAGCCTTGCGCGCGCTGCACCGCGTGGGCGCCCTCGACGGCACACGCATCGCCGTCATGTTCACGGGCGACGAGGAAGAAGCGGGCAATCCGAAGAGCGTGTCGCGCGGCGACATGGTGGAGCTCGCCAAACGCAGCGACGTCGCCCTCAGCTTCGAAGGCAGCATCCTCGACAAGAATGGCCAGGCGACCGCCACCGTGGGCCGGCGCGCGACGGCCACCTGGGAGCTGGAGGTCAAGGGGCGCCAGGGCCATTCGATGGCCGTGTTCGGCGCCAACGGCTACGGCGCCGTGTACGAGACGGCGCGCATCCTGGACGCCTTCCGCCAGCAGGTGATCGAACCGGGCCTCACGTTCAACCCGGGCGTGATCCTGGGCGGCACCGAGGTCGCGTTCGACGACGCCAGGTCGCGCGGCACCGCGTTCGGCAAGACGAACGTCATCGCCAACACGGCCACCGTGAAGGCCGACCTGCGCTACCTGGACTATCCGCAACGCGACCGCGCCCAGGCGCGCATGCGCGACATCGTGGCGCAGAACCTGCCCGGCACCAGCGCCACCATCGCGTTCCACGAATCCTACCCGCCGATGGCCGTCACACCCGGCAACCTGAAACTGCTGGACCTGTATTCGCGCGCCAGCCAGGATGCCGGCCTCGGCACGATCGCACCCTTGCCGGCGGAAGCGCGCGGCGCGGGCGACATCCAGTTCGTCGCGCCGCTCGTCGACAGCCTCGACGGCCTCGGCGCGAGCGGTAACGGCGCCCACTCGCCGAACGAAGACCTCGATGTGGGGTCGATCGAACGGAGTGCCGTGCGCGCGGCCTTGCTGATCTACCGTTTGACGCGTTGACGCTCGTCGAATTTCTTCAACCGGACACACTACCCGAACCGGGTAATATGCACACATGGCACGACTGATACTCACCTTTCCCGAAGACCAGTACTACTACACGACCTTGCTGACGGTGCGCGTCACCGACATCAACGCCGGCAACCACCTGGGCAACGACTCGATGATCTCGATGATCTCCGAGGCACGGGCCCGCTTCCTGTTCGAATACGGCGTTTCGGAGACCGAGGGCGATGGCACGGGCATCATCGTGACCGACCTCGCGACGACCTACCGCGCCGAGGCGCATGCGCGCGACCAGCTGCTGTTCGAAGTCGGCGTCATGGACTTCAATAAATATGGCGGCGACATCATCTTCCGGGTCACCCGGCCCAAGGACAAGACCCTCGTCGCGATGGCCAAGCAGGGCTTCGTCTTCTTCAACTACAAGACGAGCCAGGTCGTCGCCATGCCGGAAGACTTCCGCACCAAGTTCGACCGCGTGAACTGGATCGACTGACACCGTCGAAAATAGCTGGAACTTTCCCTTCCTCCCGCTGGAATATGGGTAAATAAAACGACCCATGACCACGACCACACACGACATCGACCTGCTGCGCCAGACGCGCAGCGGCGCCGCCGACGCCTTCGCGGCCTTGTACCGGCGCCACCAGGGGCCGCTGTACCGCTTCGCGCTGCTGCGCTGCGGCTCGGCGGACACGGCCGCCGACGTGGTCCAGGAAACGTTCATGGGCCTGCTGACGGATCGGTTCCGCTTCGATCCGCTGCGCGGACAGTTGCAGCACTTCCTGTTCGGCGTGGCGCGCAACCTGATCCTGAAAAACGAGACGGCCCATCAGCGCCACGTGGTCCTGGGCGACGACGACGACGGCGAGGATGACCTGCCGGACGACGCGGCCTGTCCGCTGGGGCGCCTGCTGGACAACGAGGCCGCCGAGGAAGTGCGGCGCGCGCTGGCGCTGCTGGCGCCGCATTACCGCGACGCCGTCATCCTGTACGAGATGCACGAATTGTCGTACGCCGAGATCGCCGACATCTGCCAGGTCGACATCGGCACCGTACGTTCGCGCCTGTCGCGCGGACGGGCGGCGCTCGCGAAGCGCCTGGCTTGCATGAAAGGATAGCCATCATGGACACAAACAAGACGACGCAGACGGACCGCGATCCCCTGTTCGACGCCCTGCGCGCGGAAGTGGGACGGCTGGACGCCCCGCGCGGCGTCGAGAAGGAATTGCTGCAGGCGTTCGCGAAACTGCACCCGCCGAAGCGCCGCTGGTATCACAGGCTGGCCGTGCGTCCGGTCGCGCTGGCCGGCAGCCTCGCGGCGGGGGCGCTCGTGCTGGCGTTCGCCGTGCGGGCACCGCATCCGGTCGAGGACGGCCGCGCCGGGGCGCTCGTCTCGCTCGACGGCAACGGCGTGTTCATCGCACTGGATTCGGCCGAGCGCATCGCCGCGGAACCCGCGCCGCGCATGGTCGCCACCGAGGTGCCGCGTACGAGCCTGGCCGCGCTGGGCGTGCCGCTCACGCCGGAAAACGCGGGCGATTCCGTCCGTGCCGAGATGCTCGTCGCGGCCGACGGCCAGCCGCTGGCCCTGCGCCTGAGTGCCATTCAATAACGAAAGAGGATGCCATGACTACCAGACATATTGTGATCGCCGCGCTATTGGCCGGCCTGTTCGCCCCGGCGCTGGCGGAGGATACCCAGGGCCGCGCGTCCGATGGCGCCATGACGTTCCACTTCGACAGCATGAACTTCGACGCGCGCACCGGCGTCGCCGTGATGCGCTCGAACATCGTCAAAACGGCGCCCTACAGTGCGCAAATGGTGACGGAGTTCGCGCAGACGCTGGCCGACGGCAACCAGATCGCCACGCGCCGCACCACCATGACGTACCGCGACAGCGCCGGCCGCACCCGCCAGGAAATCCGCGACGACAAGGGCGACGTCGTCACCGTCACGATCAACGATCCGGTGAACGGCACGAGCCTCGTCCTGCATCCACAACACCGCACGGCCGTCAGGATCAACCCGGCGGCGACGGCACGCGCGGCGGCGGACGCCGCCCGGGCGAAGATCGACCAGATGCGCAAGGACGGCACGCTGCCCGACGGCAAAGAAGACATCATCGTCAAGCGCGTGCAAGGGATCGACGACGCCGAGCGCCAGCGCATCCAGCGCGACGTGCGCATCCAGGTCTCGAGGGCGCTGGCGGAAAACGGCACGGCGCAGCGCAATGCGCAGATGCAGGTGGCGCCGCTGATGAACGGCGCGTTCGCCGACGTCAAATGGTCCTCGAAGGCGACGACGAAGGACCTGGGCACGCGCGATTTCGGCGGCATCAAGGCCGAGGGCAAGCTGCGCAGCTACGAAATCCCGGCCGGGGCGATCGGCAACCGCAATGCGATCGTCGTGTCGGACGAGACGTGGACGGCGCCCGACCTGCAGGTGACGGTCTACACGAAGCACAGCGACCCGCGCAGCGGCGACGTCGTGTTCCGCCTCGAAAACATCAAGCGCGAGGAACCGGCGGCCGCCCTGTTCACGGTGCCGGCCGATTACACGGTGCGCGAGGCGGGCGGCCGCTGGCGCGACAAGGCCGGCCGCACGGACAAGTGAATCAGCGACGCTTTTTCTGGATCGGCGCGATGGTCTTGCCGAACCAGTCGTCGATCATCTGCTTCTCGTAGCGCAGCGGCTCCGAATCGAAGTAGTGGCTGAACGTCTGCTGGTAATTCATGTCCTGCAGCTCCGACTGGCCGCTCTTGATCACCTGGCCGTTCTGCTCGATCGCATAGTTCAGCTCCATGCGCGGCCAGTCCGCGCGGCCGGTCATCACGCGCAGGTCGCGGCCCAGCCGGGCGCTCGGGATCAGGCGGCCGGCCGGGTCGAAATACGTGATCTCGATGCGCAGGTCCTCGCCCGGCGGCAGGTTCGCGCCCAGCTTCACGAAGTGATCGGTGATCTGGTCCAGCATCTCCTTGCGCTCCCAGCCCGGGAACGGCAGGTCGTGGAAATCCTCGGGGTGCACCCACGTGACGTTGACCGCCGCCGATGCGCTGCCCGCGGCCAGCGCCAGCAGGCCCGCCAGGGCCATCGTCTTCATGAACGGTTTCATGATGTTCTTCCTTTCTTCGTCGTCGAATACAACAACTGTTTATACCTCATTCTTATACGCCGGTTTTCATGAAGGGTCCGTTATCGATTCGTCTTAGTTTGTATCGAAATGTTAGTCCGCGCACAGGGCCGCGAGCGCTTGCCCGGCACAATCCCGGACGGGACAACGCAAGCAAGGATGCATCATGCCGGAAGGCCCGTCGCTGGTCATCTTGAAAGAGCAGACGGCCCCGTTCGTGGGCCGGGACATCGTGCGCGCCGAGGGCAATACCTGGGCCATCGACACGACGCGTCTCATCGGCCAGCCCGTCGTCGCGCTGCGCACCTGGGGCAAGCATTTCCTCATCCAGGTGCCGACGATGGTCGTGCGGATTCACTTCCTGCTGTTCGGCACGTACCGCGTGAACGAACGGCGCGACAAACCGCCGCGCCTGTCGCTCGGCTTCGCGGACGGCAGCGAGCTCAACTTCTACGCCTGTTCGGTCAAAGAGATCGACTGCGACATCGACGCGTATTACGACTGGGCCGCGGACGTCATGTCGGATGCGTGGGATCCCGCGAAGGCGCGCAAGAAGCTCCGGGCAGCGCCCGATACCCTCGCCTGCGACGCCCTGCTCGACCAGGACATCTTCGCCGGCGTCGGCAACATCATCAAGAACGAGGTGCTGTTCCGTATCCGGATCGATCCGCGGTCCAGGGTCGGCGCGCTGCCGCCGGCCAAGCTGCGCGCCCTCGTGCAGGAGGCGCGCCAGTACAGCTTCGACTTCCTCGCCTGGAAAAAGGAATTCACGCTCAAGAAACACTGGCGCGCCCACAACCAGAAAATCTGCCCCCGCTGCCATATCCCTTTTCACAAAGCGAACCTGGGCAAGACGAACCGCCGCAGCTTCTGGTGCGAGCGCTGCCAAAAGTTGCATGAATAAGGCGGAAATAGTAGGGAAGCAACACGTTGCGACATTGTGACTTTTTGCACTGCGTCATTAATATTTCTTGTTGTTAATGGTCACTGCTCATACTACAATCATTTCGGACTGGCTCTGCCTTACCTCAAAACCTCGTGAGATCGTCAAATGTCCTTCCTGTCATCAGCCGCGCCGAAGCTTGCACCATGGAAAGTACTGCTCGTCGACGACGAACCGGACATCCATGACATCACCAAGCTGACGCTGTCCCGGTTCCGCCTGGATGGCCGCAGCCTCTCCTTCCTGCACGCCTACAGCGGCGCCGAGGCCAAGGAGATCCTGGCGCGCGAAAAAGACATCGCGCTGGTGTTCCTCGACGTGGTCATGGAGCGCGAGGACAGCGGCCTGGAAGTCGCGCGCTGGATGCGTCAGGAGCTGGACAACCAGTTCACCCGCATCGTGCTGCGCACGGGCCAGCCCGGCCAGGCGCCCGAGGAACGCGTGATCGTCGACTACGACATCAACGATTACAAGGAAAAGACCGAGCTCGACCGCACCAAGCTGTTCACGACGACGTTCGCCGCCCTGCGCGCCTACCGCGACATCATGAAGGTCGAGGACGCCCGCCGCGTCCAGCAGAATTACCGCGAAGGCCTGGAGCGCGTGATCTCCGCGTCCACGCATCTGTTCCGGCAGCGTAATTTGAAGGATTTCGCCAGCGGCCTGCTGCAGCAGGTCGTCGCCCTGCTGCGCCTGGAGCAGAGCATGCTGCTGCGCGTGGCCGGCGCCAGCGTGATCACGGGCGAGAGCCAGTACGAGATTCTCGCGCGCATCGGCGACGTGGGCGATCACGACATCGGCCCGGAACTGATCGCCCAGCTGGACGAGGCGCGCCACAACCGCATCTCCAAGCTGCATGGCGACACCTATGTCGGCTACTTCCCGAACAGCAGCGGCAAGGCGTCGCTGCTCGTGCTCAAGGGCGTGGAAGAGATTTCCGAAATCGACGTGCAACTGCTCGACGTCTTTTGCTCGGGCGTCGCCATCGCCTTCGACAACATCCTGCTGAACCAGGAGATCACGGACACCCAGGCCGAGCTGATCCTGCGGCTGGGCGACGTCGTCGAATCGCGCTCGAACGAAGCGGGCAACCACGTGCGCCGCATGGCCCAGGTGTGCCATCTGCTGGCCCAGGAGTCGGGCATGTCCGACGACGAGACGGCCGTCCTGATGCATGCGGCGCCGATGCACGACGTGGGCAAGATCGCGACGCCGGACGCCGTCCTGTTGAAGCCGGGCCGCCTCACGCCCGAGGAATGGGACATCATGAAGCAGCACCCGACCATCGGCCTGCAGATCCTGGACGGCTCGCAGCGCCCGATCCTGAAGGCGGCCGCCGTGATCGCCCACCAGCACCACGAGAAATGGGACGGCAGCGGCTACCCGCAGGGCCTGAAGGGCGAGGACATCCACCCGTACGCCCGCATCGTGGCCGTGGCCGACGTGTTCGACGCCCTCACGCACGAGCGCGTGTACAAGAAGGCATGGCCGATCGACCAGGTGCGCGACTACCTGCGCGAGGTGGCGGGCCAGCACCTCGATCCGCACTACGTCGACATCCTCATCAAGAACCTCGACAAGGCGGCCGAGATCAACGAACGCTGGCCGGACTGAAATCGCTATCGTCAGCCGGGACAACACCGGCATAGTCCGGTAGTATGCTGAGCTTCGAGGCAACACTGTCCCGACTGCCAACCGGCCCATGCGTATCCGAACCCGACTGCTGATCCTGATCCTCGCGATCCTGGTACCCGCCCTCCTCGCGGCGGTACTGGCGGTCTGGTATGTCTACCAGGAAGAGCGGCGGGCCCAGGAAACGAGCGTCAAGGAAGCCGTGCGCGCCTTCACCCTCCTCGTCGACAACGAACTGGAGATCAAGGAAGGCATCCTGCGCACGCTGGCGAACTCGCCCGCGCTGGCCCAAGGCGATCTCGATACCTTTTATCGCCACGCCCACTCGCTGGCGCCGACCGGCGAGACGGCGATCATCCTGCTCGACCGGGACGGCCGCCAGCTGCTCAACACGCGGGTCGCGCCGGGCGCGCCGCTGCCGCCGGGCCGCTCGTCGAACCTCGATGCGCTGATGCAGCGGGACGGCGCCGACCGCACCCTCGTCTCCGACCTGTTCGTCTCCTCGATCACCCGGCGCCATGCGGTCGCCATCCAGGTGCCGGTACGCGTGGACGGCAGCCTGCGCTACTTCCTCGCCATGAGCATGAGCGCCGCCCAGTTGCAGGGGCTGCTGGGCGAACAGCGCTTCCCGCCCGACTGGCAGGCCGCCATCATCGACCGCAGCGGCCGGCTGATCGCGCGCTCGGTCGACCCGGACCAGTACCGGGGCCGCTCGGTCAGCAGCGTGGCGCTGGCCCAGTTCGCCGCCAGCCGCGAAGGCGTGTTCTCGAACCGGAACCTGGCCGGCATCCCCGTGCAGGCATTCTTCAGCACCGTGCCCTCGTCGAACTGGAAAGTCCTCGTCAGCATTCCGACGGAAGACCTGCGCCGCGTGCCGCTGCATGCCGCGGCCTTCCTCGCCGCCATCATGGCCGTGATGCTCGTGCTGGCGTTCGTCGCCGCGCGCTGGTTCGCGCGCCGCGCCGCCATCCCGATCGAATACCTGGGCCGCGGCGCCGAGGACCTGGGCGCCGGCCGCGAAGTGCATTACCGGCCGCAGGGCATCGTCGAGATCGACGCCGTGGCGCAGCGCATGGCCGACGCGAGCCGCCAGATCCTGACCGCGCAGGCCGAGCTGGAACAGCGCGTGGCCGAAGCCGTGGCGGCCAGCGAGCGCGCCCAGACCGCCCTCGTGCGCGGCCAGAAGCTGGAAGCCCTCGGCCGGCTCACGGGCGGCATCGCGCACGAATTCAACAACCTGCTGCAGACGCTGACGACCGCGCTGCAGCTTGCGTCCCTGACGGCGAACCAGCCGAAGGTGCTGAGCCTGATCGACACGTGCAAGCGCACCGTCAGCCGCGCCACCGCGCTGACGACCCGCCTGGGGTCGTTCGGCCGCGTGCAGGATGCGCGCCTGCTGACGGTCGACCCGGGCGAGCAGGTGCGCGGCTCCGTCCAACTGCTGCGCGGCGTGCTGCGCCAGGGCACGCGCATGGAAGTGCATTGCGCGGACGACCTGTGGCCCGTCACCGTCGACCCCGTGCAATTCGACCTGGCCCTCCTGAACCTGGCGATCAATGCGCGCGACGCCATGCCGGACGGCGGCCGCCTCGCCGTCGACGTGCGCAACTGCACCCTCGAACCCACGCTGGAACGCACGGGCGGCGACTATGTGCGCGTGAGCGTGACGGACACGGGCACCGGCATGCCCCCCGACGTGCTGGCGCGCGCGCTCGACCCGTTCTTCACGACGAAACCGCCGGGCCAGGGCTCCGGCCTCGGGCTGCCCCAGGCCTACGCATTCGCCACGCAATCGCGCGGCTGGCTGACCCTGGCGAGCACGGTCGGCGCGGGCACCACCATCGAGATCTACCTGCCGCGCTCGCTGCAACCGCTGTCCGCCCTGGCGGTGCGCGGCGACGGCCAGGCGCCGGGGCGCGGCAGCGGGCGGGTGCTGTTCGTCGAAGACGATCCACTCGTGCGCGAAGCGGTCGTGCGCGGCCTGGAAGACTGCGGCTTCGACGTGATGGTGGCGGCCGACGGCGACAAGGCGCTCGCGATGCTCGACGCCGGCCTCGACGCCGACGTCGTGTTTTCCGACATCGTCATGCCCGGCAAGGTCAGCGGCGTCGACCTGGCCGGCATCCTGCACGAGCGCCGCCCGGGCCTGCCGGTCGTCCTCGCCACCGGCTATACCGACCAGCGCGCCGTCATCCCGGGCGTGCAAGTCCTGGCCAAACCCTACGAGATCGACCAGCTGGTCGAACTGCTGTCCAACCTGTCCGGCGGCCGCTGAACTCTTACAGCGTCAGCGTGACGTGCTCGCCGGCCACGGCGACCGTGCACGTGGTGCCGCCCAGCTTGCGTCCCGCCGGCGTCGTGCAATCGGCGCTGACCCGCTTGCCCTGCCAGGTGCCGTCGAACTTGCCGTCGCCGTGCAGCAGCGACACCTGGTCGTCGATGACCTTGTCGCCGTTGACGAAGATACGGACGTCGGAGCTGTCGATCAGCTCGCCCTGGATGTCCAGCTTGCCGTCGCGGCTCGTGTAGTGATTCCCGGTTACCGGCGCGAACGCGGTGCAGCCGGACATTGTGACGGCCAGCGCGGCCGCGATCATGAACTTCGTTGACATCTTTGTGTAATCTCCGCTTATCTTCGCGGTTCTCTTCAGGAAATCCGGGAATGATAACCGTATTCATGAGGAAATGAATATTCAAAAATAGCAATATCCATGCATTTTTTATCAATGCAAAATAGCGCTATGCCCCAAATTGCAATTTCCACATAGAAACTTTTGGTTGCACGACGGCTGGCGTAGAATGGGGCTGGATCAAGGAGACAACCATGCAGACCCTGCCCCTCAGGATCGGCGCCGGCCAGGACCTGCGCGCCGTGCTCGACACCCTCGTCGCGGAGCACCACGTGGACGCCGCGTTCGTCCTGCAAGGCATCGGCAGCCTGTCGGTCGCCCGGCTGCGCTTCGCGGGCCGGCCGGAATTCACGGAGCTGCGCGGTGACCTGGAAATCCTCACGCTGGGCGGTTCGCTGTCGCCGGACGGCCCGCACCTGCACGCGAGCGTGGCCGACGACGGCGGCCGCGTCATCGGCGGCCACCTGGGTCCCGGCTGCATCGTCCGCACGACGGCCGAGGTGCTCGTGGCGCTGCTGCCGCGCCACCGCTTCCGCCGCGAATTCGATCCGGCCACGGGCTTCGACGAGTTGTTCGTGAAGGCCTAATGTCCGTTTCCGCACTGAACGGTTCGGTGCGTGGTCGTAGTCTTTCGGTAAACACCCTTGCCGAGACCGATCATGACCACCCACACTCCGGACGAAGACCCCGCCCAGCCCAAGCCAGCCCCCCTGTCGCTCGCCGCGTGGAAGCACTTCGTCAACGTCGCCAAGCCCTACTGGCTGGGAAATGAAAAAGGCAAGGCGTGGACCCTGCTGCTGCTGTTGATCGTGCTGATGCTGGTCGACACCAAGCTCGCGGTCATGCTGAACAACCAGACCGGAGAATTGACGTCGGCACTGGCCGGCAAGGACGCCGACCGCTTCTGGACGTCGGTGCGCGCGTGCCTGTTCATCCTTGCGTTCGCCGTGCCGACCTACGCCTTCTACTACTACATGCGCGACGTGTTCGCGAACCAGTGGCGGCGCTGGCTCACCGGCCGCTTCCTCGACGGCTATTTGCAGGACCGCAAGTACTACGCGCTGGGCGCCAGCAACGAGATCGACAATCCCGACCAGCGCATCAGCGAGGACATCAACACGTTCACGGGCCGGTCCATCAATTTTTTACTGATCTTCCTCGGCTCGATCATGCAACTGGTCGCCTTCAGCACCGTGCTGTGGTCGATCTCGCACCTGCTCGTCGCGGTGCTCGTGGCGTACGCGGTGGCGGTGGCGGGCAACATCGTCGCCCTTTACTTCTTCGGCAGCCCGCTGATCCAGCTGAATTTCTGGCAGCTGCGGCGCGAGGCCGACTTCCGCTTCAGCCTGATGCGCCTGCGCGAGAATGCCGAATCGATCGCGTTCTACCGGGGCGAAGCGCAGGAGCGCACGCACATCGACAGCCGCTTCGAGAAAGTCATCCGCAACTTTGCCCGGCTGATCAGGAAGCAGCGTGCGCTCAATTTTTTCCAGCGCACGTTCAGCCAGCTCACCGTGGTACTGCCCTACGTGCTCCTGGCCGGCGGCGTGTTGTCCGGGGAGCTGGAGGTGGGGGCCGCGACGCGGGCCGCCGGCGCTTTTACCGCCGTCCTCGGCGCGGTGGGCGTCATCGTCGACAATTTCGAGAGCCTCAGCCGTTTCGTCGCGGGCATCGGCCGCCTGCAGGCCCTGTCCAACCTCGTGCTGCCCAATGCGCAGCCCGCCACCGTCGACGAGAAACATCCGCGCATCACGATGCGTCCCGGCACGCACTTCGCGCTGGAAGCGGTAACCTTGCATCCGCCGCAATCGGACCGTGTCCTCATCAAGGAACTGAGCCTCGTGCTCAAGCCCGGTGAGGCCCTGTTGATCACGGGCGCCAGCGGCTGCGGCAAGAGCTCGCTGCTACGCGCGATCGCGGGGTTGTGGAACACGGGCAGCGGCACGATCCAGCATCCGCCGCTGGAAGACGTGTTCTTCCTGCCGCAACAGCCGTATCTGCAGCCTGGCACGCTGCGCAGCCAGCTGATCTATCCCAGCGTGCACTGCGAGCTGGGCGACGAGCAGCTGCTCGACATCCTGGAGCAGGTGCACCTGCCGCAGCTGGCCGACCGCGTGGGCGGCCTGGACGCCGTGCACGACTGGAGCAAGCTGCTGTCGGTCGGCGAGCAGCAGCGCCTGGCCTTTGGCCGCGTGCTCGTGCACGCGCCGCGGATCGTCATCCTGGACGAGGCAACGAGCGCGCTCGACAGCACCAACGAAGCGGCCCTGTACGCGCGCCTGCGGGCCAGCGGCGCAACCCTCGTCAGCATCGCCCACCGGGAAGCCGTGCTGCGGCATCACACGCATGTGCTGAAGCTGACGGGCGACGGGACGTGGAAAGTGCACGAGGCGAGCGGCTTCAGGTTCGACGAACCGGCGGCGGACAGCACGCCAGGGCCGGCGCGGCCATCCGTGATCGCGACCTTCGTCGGGTAAGGACTGTGGCGAGGCTGACATATGTACACGTTTTTTGTGTACGATCTGTTTAGTTCCAATTAACATTGTCCGGAAGGCAACTGCGGGTTGCCGACGATTTTGTTCAACTACTCAACGGACAATATGAAACTCAAGCTGATCATCGCAACGGGCGCGGCCCTGGGCCTTTTCACGACGTTTGCACATGCCGACGGCGGGTACGCCGGATTGAGTGTCGGCAGTGCCGAGCAAAAGAAAAGTTTCGAATTTTCCAGCACAAACATCAGCCGCACGAAGGACACCACCACGGCGTTCAAGCTGCTGGTCGGCTACCAGTACAACCCGACGTTCGGCGTGGAAGCCGGCTGGGTCCACCATGGATCTTCCGACCTGCCATTGTCCGGCAGGATCGCCTCGTTGAAGCCGGAATCGTTCTATGCGGCAGGCACGGCGACCCTGCCGCTGGGGAACCAGTTCTCGCTGTTCGGCAAGCTGGGCCTGGCAAACCACCGCACCGACATCGACGGCTCGAACAAGACCAACACCCAGGCGTTCGCGGGCGTCGGCCTGTCGTACGCGTTCACGCAAATGGTCTCCGGCGTCGTCGAATACGAGGATTTCGGCAAGGTCGCCGATGAGCAGCCGATCACCGCAAAGTCGCGCGTCGTGTCGGTGGGGCTGCGCGTGGCGTTCTAAGCCGCTCAGGCCGCCTTTACCTCGGGCCGCGCCGCCTTGCGCGGAAAGCGCAGGTGGTAGCGCAGGCCCTGCCCCGGGCTGCTCTCCACCCGTAGGGAGCCTTGCAGCACGTTCGTCGCGAGGTTGTACAGGATGTGGCCGCCGAGGCCGCTGCCGCCGCTGCCGCGCTTCGTCGTGAAGAACGGGTCGAACAGCTTGGCGAGCGTCTCGGCATCCATGCCCACGCCATCGTCGCCGTAATCGAACACGACGTGGTCGCCGTCGAGCGCCGCGTGGATCATGATGTGGCCGGGCTGGTCGCGTTCGAAGCCGTGCATCAGCGAGTTGACGACCATGTTTGTGACGATCTGCGACACGGCGCCCGGAAAGCTCTCCAGCATCAGGTCCTTCGGGCAGTCGATGGCGACTTCCAGCGGCCGGCCCTTCAGCTTCGGCTGCAGCGACAGCAGCACTTCGTTCAGGTACGTGCCGAGATTGAACGTGCGGATGTCGTCCGACGACTGGTCCACCGCCACCTGCTTGAAGCTGCGCACGAGGGCCGCGGCGCGCTGCGTGTTGGTCGTCATGATGCGCAGGGACTGGTCGACGATGTCGAAGAACGCCTCCAGGCTTTCCTCGGTCATCGCCCCCGCCGCCAGCTCCTCGCGCGTGAGCTTGAGTTCCTGCACGAGGTGGCTCGTGGCCGTCACGCAGATGCCCAGCGGCGTATTGATCTCGTGCGCGACGCCGGCCACCATCTGGCCCAGCGACGCGAGCTTTTCCTTGCGCACCAGTTCCGTCTGCGCTTCCTGCAACTGGTGCAGCGCCTGTTCGAGCGCGGCGTTCTGCTGTTCCAGCCGCTCCTTGGCCTTGCGGATGGCGCGGTCGGCCTGCATGCGCGCGATGGCCACCGCGACGTGGCTGGAGATGAAGGCCATCAGGTCCAGGTCGGCCTTCGTGTAGACGACTGTCGGGTCGTAGCTCTGCACGACCAGCACGCCGTACGCCTTGTCGTTGACGAGCATCGGCGCGCCGATCCAGCTCGCGATGTCCGTGTTCCCCAGCGGGTGCTTCACCTTGCCCGCCGCGTGCAGGCGCGCGAAGCTGCCGGCGTCGTGGAGTTGCGCCTGCTTCGTCTGCAGCACGTACGACACCATGCCCATCCCGAACGGGAAGCGCTGCTGCGGCGGCGCGTCGTCCTTTTCGTCGGCAAAATACGGAATGCTGATCTCGCCCGTGTCCGGGTGCGTGAGCGCGATGATAAAGTTCTTGGCCATCATCAGCTCGCCGATGATGGCGTGCAGGCTGGACGCCAGCACCTCGGTTTCGAGGGCGGATGCCGACAGGTCGGCGATCTGGTACAGCGCGTGCTGCACCTGTTCCGCCCGGCGGCGTTCGGCCACCTCGCGCGCGAGCAGCCGGGTACGCTCCTGCACGGCGCGCTCGAGGCGGTCCATGCTCTGCATGCCCTGCAGCGCGTTCGATACGTGGTTGGCGATCAGCGCGAACAGCGCCTGGTCTTCCGCGCTGTACGTGTGTTCGGACAGGTAGCTCTGGATGACGATGGCGCCCAGCACCTCGTGCTGCTGGTCGAGCAGCGGGCAGCCCATCCAGTGCTCGGCGATGCTGCCCGTGCCCCAGACGGCGCCGTTCGCGCGCGCGCGCATCTCGTCGCCCGTCACCACGAGGGGTTGCTTGTTGAGCATGACCCAGGCCGTCGGCGATTCGTCGGGCGACGCCAGCGTCACGCGCTCGTCGGGGCCCGGCCCCTTGTCGCGCGAGTCGACGAAATAAACGAAGCGGACCGTGTTGTCTTCCCGCTCGGCCAGCGTGACGTAGAAGTTCTCCGCATACATGATGCGGCCCAGCGCACGGTGCACGGCGCCGATGAACTCGGTGACGTCGGTACAGCTGGCGGACAGGTGCCCGATGCCCAGCAGCATGGCCTGGACCGTTTCCAGGCGGGCGAGACGGTCTTCCATCGATTCCCCTTAATGAACCAAAATTGCGCTCAGGAAATCTTATCAGTTCAAGCCGGGTTTGCGGGGAATGTGTCGCGAAAATGCCTTACCGGGGGGCGCGAAACTCGTTCTCGACCCAGGTGGACGCGGACGACGGCGACAGCTTGAAATCCGGGCGCACGCGCACCTGCGCCACGCGCTCGCCCATCTGGTCGAAGGCACTCAGCAGCGCGTACGGATTGTCCTCGTCCGGGACGATGTCCAGCGTCACCTTCAGCTCGCCCTCCGCCGTGGACACGACGGTGCTCTTGTGCAATTGCGCATGCAATTGCTGCTCGTGGCGGCGGATCACTTCGGAGGCCGTCTTGACGAGCGTGTGGAACGCGCTGATGTCGAGCGGCTTCGGGTTTTTCTTGTCGCGGCCCATGGTCCAGGGACCGACGAGGGCCGGCTCGGATTCGCCGTCCTTGTACATGGCCACGGCCCAGCCGTCGTCGTCCTCGTTCTTGATGACGCGCGCGGTCCAGCCATTTCCTTGCCACAAGCGGGCCTCCTGCACGGGGGCGTCGTCGTCGTGGATTTCTTCGTTCATTCTTGCTTTCTCGATGGTGCGGGCGTACGCCCGAAAGCAAGATCATAGGCGTTCACGGCGCACTGGACAAGCGCCGCTTCCGTACCGCTAGATGATGCGCAGGTCGGGGCCGCGGGGCGGCACGATGGGTGGGCCGGGCGGCGTGTTGCGCGGGTCGATCGCCGGCGAGGGGATCTGGCTTTTGAACGGGTTGATGATGATCGGTGGAATCGCCGGCGGTGCCGATGGCGGGTTCTTGTGGCCGGCGGCGTACTGGATACACTGCATGGAATGCCTCCTGCAAACAGAGCAGGCTGTCAGTATAGACCTCGAGTCCAGCATTGCAAGGCTTGATTTCCGGCCACTTTTTACCTTCGCAGGGCCCGGTCGAGCAGTTCGACCCAGTGCTCCACCGGCACGTCCGTTCCCGATTGCAGGTGCGTGATGCAGCCGATGTTGGCGGACACGATGCGCTCCGGTGCCGTTGCTTCCAGCCGCGCCAGCTTGTCGTCGCGCAGGCGCAGCGACACATCCTTGTGCAGTACCGAATACGTGCCGGCCGAGCCGCAGCACAAATGGCTGTCCGCGCACAGCCGCACGTCGACGCCGGCCGCGCGCAGCAGCTCTTCAACCTTGCCGCGGATCTTCTGGCCGTGCTGCAGTGTGCACGGCGGATGATACGCGACCCGCGGGCCGTCGGGACGCGTGCCTAGCTTCGCGCGCAACTTCGCCTCGAACTCCGGCAGCACCTCGCTGACGTCCTTCGCAGCAAGGGACACGCGCGCCGCCTTGGCCGCGTACGCCGGATCGTCGGCCAGCGCATGGCCGTATTCCTTGATCATCGCGCCGCAGCCGGACGCGTTGATCAGGATGGTATCGATGCCCTGCTCGAGATACGGCCACCACGCATCGATGTTGCGCCGCATGTCGGCACGGCCGCCATCGGCATCGTTCATGTGCCAGCGGATGGCGCCGCAGCACCCTGCCCGGCTGGCCGCGACGATCTGCACGCCGACGGCATCGAACACGCGCGCCGTCGCCGCATTGATGTTCGGCGACATCGCCGGCTGCACGCAGCCTTCCAGGAACAGCATCTTGCGCGCGTGCTCGGTGCGCGGCCAGACGCCCGCGCTCTGGCGCGCCGGCACCTTGTCCCGGAGTGTCCGCGGCAGCAGCGGCCGCACGGCCTGCCCTGCCTTCATCGCGGGCGTGAACAGCCAGCGGCGCGGCAGGGTTTCCTTCAAGAGTGTCCGCAGCATGCGCTGGCGCGCGGGCCGCGCCACCTGCTGCTCGACGACGCGCCGGCCGATGTCGGCGAGGCGTCCGTACTGCACGCCGGACGGACAGGTCGACTCGCAGTTGCGGCACGTGAGGCAGTGGTCCAGGTGGGCCTGGGTCTTATCGGTGGCGGGCCGGCCTTCGAGCACCTGCTTGATCAGGTAGATGCGGCCGCGCGGGCCTTCCAGCTCGTCGCCGGATAGTTGATAGGTCGGGCACGTGGCGGTACAGAAGCCGCAATGCACGCATTTGCGCAGAATCGCGTCGGCCTCGTCGCCGTCGCGCGTGCCCCGGATGAAATCGGCGAGATTGGTTTGCACGGCTAGAAATCCTTGTACATGCGGCCGCGGTTGAACACCCCGGCCGGGTCGAACACAGTCTTGAGTTGGCGGTGGATCGCGAGGACGGCGGGCGCCAGCGGCTGGAACACTCCCGCATGACGGTCGCCCCCGCGGAACAGGGTCGCATGGCCGCCCGCCGCGCTGGCGGCCTTGCGGACCGTGGCGGCATCCGCATCGGTCCTGAGCCAGCGCTGCGCGCCGCCCCATTCGATCAGTTGGGTGCCGGGCAGCGCCAGCGGCGGGGCAACCGTCGGCAGGGACAAGCGCCACAGGCTGCCCGCGTCCTTGAAGAACGCGGTGTCATGCTCCCGGAGGGCGCGCCACCAGTCGTCCGCATCGTCGAGGGAGTCTCCGCCGATTCGCTTGCGCGCCGCGTCGACCGCCGACCGCGCGCCGGACAGGCGCACCGTCAGCACGCCGTCGTGCCAGCTGGAGGCCGACACGGGCAGCGGCTGCCCGCCCCATTCGTTCAGCCGGCGCAGCGCCTCGTCGTCGTTCATGTGCAGCTGCACCGTGCATTCGGCGACGGGCTGCGGCAAGACCTTCAGCGACACTTCGGCGATCAGGCCGAACACGCCCAGCGATCCGGCCAGCAGGCGCGACACGTCGTAGCCGGCCACGTTCTTCATCACCTTGCCGCCGAAGTGCAGCGTCTCTCCCTTCCCGTCCACCAGCACGGCGCCGAGCACGAAGTCGCGCACGGCGCCTGCCGCCTGGCGACGCGGTCCGGACAAGCCGGCGGCCACCGTACCGCCGATCGTCGCACTGGTTCCAAAATGCGGCGGCTCGAACGCGAGCATCTGGCCATGTGCCGCCAGGTGCGCCTCGATCTCGGCCAGCGGCGTGCCGCAGCGGGCCGTGATCACGAGCTCGGTCGGTTCGTAATCCGTGATACCGCGATACGCCGTCGTGTCGAGCACCGTGCCCTGCATGTCCTGCCCGTACCAGTCCTTGCTGCCGCCGCCGCGGATGCACAACGGCGTGCGCGTCGCGGTGGCGTGGCCGATCCTGTCGGCGAAATCTTGTAACGTCGTATCCATATCAAAAACGCGGCAGGTTGGAAAACGGCATCCGCCCGTGGCGCACGTGCATGCGGCCGTATTCGGCGCAGCGGTGCAGGGTCGGAATCGCCTTGTCGGGATTGAGGATGCCGGCCGGATCGAAGGCCCGCTTCACCGCGAGGAACGCATCCAGCTCGGCGCGCGAGAACTGCACGCACATCGAATTGATCTTCTCGATGCCGACGCCGTGTTCCCCCGTGATCGTGCCGCCCACCTCGACGCACAGCTCGAGGATGTCGGCGCCGAACTGCTCCGCGCGGTGGAATTCGCCCGGCACGTTCGCATCGAACATGATCAGCGGGTGCAGGTTGCCGTCACCGGCGTGGAACACGTTCGCGCAGCGCAGGCCGTACTTCTGTTCCATCGCCTCGATCCGCTGCAGCACGTGCGCGAGGTGCTTGCGCGGGATCGTGCCGTCCATGCAGTAATAGTCCGGCGAGATGCGGCCGACGGCCGGGAACGCGTTCTTGCGGCCGGACCAGAAGCGCAGCCGTTCCGCCTCGTCCCGCGACACCGCCAGCGCCGTCGCGCCGCACTCGCTCAGCACCTCGCTCATGCGCGCGATCTCTTCCTCGACTTCTTCGGGGATGCCGTCGGATTCGCACAGCAGCACGGCGGCGGCCTGCGTGTCGTAACCGGCATGTACGAATTCCTCGGCGACCTGCGTCGACAGCCGGTCCATCATCTCCAGTCCCGCCGGGATGATGCCGGCCGCGATCACGTTGGCCACCGCATCGCCGGCCTTGACGATGTCGTCGAACGACGCCATCACGACGCGCGCCACGCGCGGCTTCGGCACCAGCTTGACGGTGACTTCCGTCACGACGCCCAGCATGCCTTCCGATCCGATGGCGACGGCCAGCAGGTCGAGCCCCGGCGCGTCCAGCGCCTCGCTGCCCAGTTCGACGATCTCGCCATCGGTCGTCACCATCCGCACGCGCAGCACGTTGTGCACGGTCAGGCCGTACTTCAGGCAGTGCACGCCGCCGGAATTCTCGGCCACGTTGCCGCCGATCGTGCAGGCGATCTGCGACGATGGGTCGGGCGCGTAATACAGCCCGTGCGGCGCGGCCGCTTCCGAGATCGCGAGATTGCGCACGCCGGGCTGCACGACGGCCGTGCGGGCGTACGGATCGAGCTTGACGATCCGGTTCAGGCGCGCCGTCGACAGCACGACGCCGCCTGCGATCGGCATCGCGCCGCCGGACAGGCCGGTGCCCGCGCCGCGCGGCACGATCGGCAGGTTCAGTTGGCGGCACACGCCGATGGCGGCCACGATGTGCGCCTCGTCCTCCGGCAGCAGCACGATCATCGGCATCTGGCGGTAGGCGGCGAGGCCGTCGCATTCGTACGGGCGCGTTTCCTCGGGGTCGACGCGCACGCAGCGGTCGGGCAGCACTGCCAGCAGCGCGGCCGCGGCCTCGCGCTGGCTGACGGCCCGGGTTTCGGGAGAGACAGGAGCATTCATTGGATCACCAGCAACGTGAACGGCCACACATATGCCTGCAGCGTGACCATGACACCGACCAGCACGGCCAGTGCGAGAGAGTGGAAGAAGACGAAGCGCAGGATGTCGCCTTCGTGGTTGACCCAGCGCGTGGCCGTGGAGGCGACGACGATGGACTGGGCATCGATCATCTTGCCCATGACGCCGCCGGAGCTGTTCGCGGCGCCCATCAGGTTCGGCGCCAGGCCCAGCTGCTCCGCCGCCACCTTCTGCATGCCGCCGAACAGGACGTTCGACGCGGTGTCCGACCCCGTCATCGCCACGCCGAGCCAGCCCATGAGGGTGCCGAAGAACGGATACAGCGCGCCCGTGTTGGCGAAGGCGAGGCCCAGCGTCGTGTCGGTGCCGGAGTAGCGCGTGAGCGTGCCCAGGGCCAGCATCAGCACGATGGTCAGCAGCGAATAGCGCACGAGCCACAGCGTGCGGAAGAACGTGCGCACGATCGCCCCGAGGCTGTAGTGCATGAACAGCGCGCCGACGATGGCCGACAGCAGGATGCCGGTGCCCGTCGCCGACAACAGGTTGAACACGTAGACGGCCGATTCCGGCTCGGCGTGCGGCACCACCGGCGGTACGCGCATGACCAGGTTATGCAGGCCGTCCATCGGGAACTTCGGCGCGAACAGGGTGTTGAAATACGCCTTCACGGGCGGCAGGCCCCAGATGAAGACGAACACGGTCAAAATGAGCCACGGCATCCAGGCGCGCACGAGCTCCGCGCGGGAATACTTCTCGACGCTCTCCGCGGGCCGCGGCGGGGACTGTTCTTCGCGGCCCTTCAGGCTGGCCGACGTCCAGACGGTCTTCGGCTGCCACACGCGCAGGAACAGGACCAGCGACGCCATCGACACGAGCGCCGCGATGATGTCCACGAGTTCCGGCCCGATGAAGTTCGACACGAGGTATTGCGGGATCGCGAACGACAGGCCGGTCACGAGGATCGCGGGCCAGATGTCCCACATCGCCTTGCGGCCGGCGAACGCCCAGATCAGCCAGAACGGCACCAGCAGCGAAAAGAACGGCAGCTGGCGGCCGATCATCGCCGTCACTTCCATCAGGTCGTAGCCGTGCACCTTGGCCAGCGTGATCACGGGCGTGCCGAGCGCGCCGAATGCGACGGGCGCCGTGTTCGCGATCAGCGACAGGCCCGACGCGGCCAGCGGCGAGAATCCGAGTCCGATCAGGATACCGGCCGTGACCGCGACCGGCGTGCCGAAGCCCGCGGCGCCCTCGAAGAACGCGCCGAAGCAGAACGCGATCAGCAGCAGTTGCAGGCGGCGGTCGTTCGTGATGCCGGACAGCGAGGCCTGCAGCACCTTGAAGCTGCCGTTCTGTTCGCACAACTGCTG
The DNA here is from genome assembly GCF_024756235.1 of Massilia kyonggiensis. Classification (GTDB taxonomy): domain Bacteria; phylum Pseudomonadota; class Gammaproteobacteria; order Burkholderiales; family Burkholderiaceae_D; genus Telluria; species Telluria kyonggiensis. Next base: position 137,914 of record NZ_JANUGY010000010.1, read on the forward strand.
CAGGAAGATGATGTTCAACACGATCCAGCCGATGGGCAGCAGGCCCGTGAAGCTGCCGAACAGCGCGGCCTTGCCGGCCATCGCGGCGGGCATCTGGTAGGCGAACACGGCCACGCAGAAGGCCGCGGCCAGGCCGAGTGCGGCTGCGATGTGCGCCTTGATGTGGAAGAAGCCGAGCGCGGCGAGCATCACCACCACGGGGATCGCGGCCAGCAGGGTCGATAGGGCCATGCTGCCGAACGGATCATAAATCTGTTGCCATACCATCTACGTCTCCTTGATTGATTGAATTTTTATATGTACTTATTGGGGCTGGTTCTTGTCGCGCAGCAGGTCGGCCAGGCTGCGCGGTGCGGGCTTGAGGGGGGTTCTGTATTTTGTCCAGCCCAGTTGGTCGTTCGGCGCCAGCACACGCAGCCGCGTGGCCGCCCATCGGAACATCCGATAGATGCCGGGCCGGCCGAACGCACCGCGCCAGAAGCGCCACACGAGGCGTTCGCCGCGGCTGTACTTCGCGCCCTGCCCGCGCAGCGGATATTCGACCTCGGCATCGGGATTGCGGTTCGCTTCCGTGCGCAGGCGTACGAGCAGTTGCGGGATCGGGATGCGTACTGGGCAGACGTCGCCGCACGCGCCGCACAGGCTCGACGCCGTGGCGAGATCCGCCGTGGACTCCAGGCCCAGCAGGTGTGGCGACAGGATCGCGCCGATCGGCCCGGGATACGTCGTGCCGTACGCGTGGCCGCCGATGCGGCCGTAGACGGGGCAATGGTTCATGCACGCGCCGCAGCGGATGCACTGGAGTGTCGCGCGCAGTTCCTCGTCGGCATAGGCCTGGGTGCGGCCGTTGTCCAGCAGGACGAGGTGCAGCTCGCGCGGTCCGTCCAGTTCACCCGCGCGGCGCGGGCCCGAGATCAGGTTGAAGTACGTGGTAACGGCCTGCCCCGTCGCGGACCGCGTCAGCAGGCTCGCGAGCGGCACGATGTGCTCCAGCTTTTCCACGACCTTCTCGATGCCCATGATGGCGATGTGCACGTCCGGCACGGTGGTCGACAGGCGGCCGTTACCCTCGTTCTCGACGAGCCACAAGGTGCCCGTGTCGGCCGCGGCGAAGTTCACGCCCGACAGGCCGATGTCGGCGTCGACGAACGCATTGCGCAACGTGAGTCTTCCGGTCTGGATCAGGCGGTCGACGTCTTCCGTGTATTCGGTGCCGGGGATGTGTTCGGCGAACAGCGCGCCAATGTCCGCGCGCGTTTTGTGAATCGCCGGCATCACGATGTGCGACGGCTTTTCGCCCGCCAGCTGGACGATGTATTCGCCCATGTCCGACTCCAGGCACGCGATGCCGCGCTCCTCGAGGTAGTGATTCAGCTCGATCTCCTCGCTCGCCATCGACTTGCCCTTGACGATGCTGCGGGCACCGCGCGCGGTGGCGATGCCGTGGATGATGTCGTTGGCTTCCTCCGGCGTCGCGGCCCAGTGGACGTGCGCGCCGGCCGCGGTCAGCTTGGCTTCCAGTTGTTCCAGCAGCGCCGGCAGTTGCGCTAATGCGTTCTTGCGTACCGCTTCGCCGAGGTCGCGCAGGCGCTGGAGCTCGTCGTCGTCGCCGAACTGGCTGCTGCGCTTGTCCTGCAAAAAGGTCATCGCGCCCTTGAAACTCTGGCGCAGCCGGTCATCGTCCAGCGCCGCGCGGCTGCGCGCGTGGAAATCCCGGGGCGGAACGAACTGCAACGGCGATGTGGTCATGCCGGCTCCCCGGTGACGATGACGACCCACGTCCAGCGCGGGCCGTGCGCGCCGAAGGCCAGGGTCTGCTGGATGTCGGACGTGCGGGACGGTCCCGTCGCCAGCACGAGGTTGGTCGGCATGCCGTCCTGCCAGCGCTCCGCGTGCAGCGCCTGGTGCAGGTCGGCGTGCAGGGTGTGCGCGTACACGAGCGCGATGTGCAGCGGCGGCACGAGCGACACGGTGCGCGGCGACGTCGTGTCCGGCACCAGCACCAGCGTGCCGGTGGCGGCGATGCCGGAGCGCGCGACCGTGAAGCCGGCATCGACGGTGCCGAACAGTTCCGCTTTCCAGTCTTCCAGCGGACGGTCGAAGGCGACGGGTTCGACGCTGGCCGGCAACGCGGCACGCAGGGCGCGGCCTTCCGGGGTGGCGGCGTCGACGACGATGCGGCGCACGCCCGCATCCAGAATGCGTTGCGCCAGCAGCGCGGGCCATTCGCCGGCGCGTGCGCACCACGCCTGCGCGCGCACGGCTTCCAGCGCGGACTGCATGCGCTGCGCGAGCACGCCTGGTGCCGCGTCGTCGCGGCGCGCGTCGAAATGCGCATCGATGCGGTGTTCGAGATCGTTCAAGCCGGCGCCGTGCGGAGCAGCGGCGCGCAGGCGGCCCAGGATGCGGTCGCGCGCGTTCATGCCTGCTCTCCCATCCGCCGCCACAAAAAGCTGGCCAGATGCTCGACGGCGAGCGGCGCGCCCTGATGCTGGGCGGCGTGGCCGATGTTGAGCAGGCAGGCGCAATCGGCCGACACGACGCGGCGGCAGCCCGTCGCGCGCATGGACGCGACCTTGTCCGTGACCATGGCGCCGGAAATGTCCGCGTGCTTGATCGAGAACGAGCCGCCGAAGCCGCAGCATTCGGATTCGCGCTCGTGCTCCACGCGCCTCACGCCGGGCACTGCGTCGACCAGCGCCACGCCATGCGCCCGCGTGCCCATCTCGCGGCGCGCGGAACAGGAGGTGTGCAGGACGACGTCCTCGGACACGACGGGCGCCCCTGCCGGCATCTTCCACTCCAGGACGTGCAGCAGGAATGCGCCGAACTCGTACACGCGCTCCGCCACGGCCTGCGCCTGCTCGTTCAGTGCCGGATCGTCGCGGAACAGCTCGGGCCAGTGCTTGCGCATCATGCCCGCGCACGAGCCGGAGGGGACGATGATGGGCCAGGGTTCGGGAAACAGGTCCAGCTGGGCGCGCGCGACGGCCCGGGCTTCATCGGGGTTACCGCTGCTCCACGCAGGCTGCCCGCAGCAGCTCTGGCCGCGCGGATAGTGAACAGTGACGCCGGCCGCTTCCAGCACGCGCACGGCGTCGAGCCCGGCTTGCGGCATGAACAGGTCGATCACACACGTACCGAACAGATACACGTTGCGAGTCATGCGATGTCTCCAGAAGGGATTGTCTTTTTTTTCTTTTAGTGGACAGATCTTTCCAGTATTCTTTGCGCATCACAAACTGGTTGGGCCAGAGGAGACGAGCACATGGTCACATCGATCCGGCAGGTGCTGGACAGGCTGGAAGAGGCGTTGCTCAACGGCAGTTTCCCTGCCAATTCGAAGCTGCCGTCGGAGCGCGAGCTGGCCGAGCGTTACGGGGTATCGCGCAACACCGTGCGCGAGGCGATCCAGCAATTGGGGGCGCGCGGACTCGTGCGCATCCGGGCACGCAGCGGCGTGTTCGTGTCGGACCAGTTGCGCACGGGCGCGACCTCGCCCTGGGGCCAGCTGATCGCCGACAGCCCCGCGCGGCGCGAAGACATCCTGGAATTCCGGCGCGTGCTGGAAGGCGCCACCGCCTACTTCGCCGCCCTGCGCGGCACGGAGGACGACCTGGACCGCATCCGCGGCGCGATGGCGCGGCTCGACCAGGCACGCCGCGAAAGCGACCATGCTGCCGAATCGCGCATCGACGTCGAACTGCACGAAGCGATCGCCCAGGCCTCGGGCAACAGCATGTTCCTGCACCTGCACAGCAGCGTCACGAAGATGATGCGCGAGCACATCATCCGCAACGTCGACGGCTTGCGCGAGCTGAACCAGTCGGTGTCGGAAATCCTGGCGTGGCAGCACCGCACGGTCTGCGACGCGATCTGCGCGCGGCGCCCGGAAGAAGCGCGCACGGCGATGCAGACGCACATCGACTACGTGCGCAGCCGGTTCGACGCGGACGAGGGATAGCCGACAGTGGTTGGGCCAGCGCCGTTCGTCCGCCTTTGCAACGCTCCGCCCCCCGAAAAATGCAGCTTGTCGCAGTCCGATGGAGCAAATCGGGACGTATGGATACAGTACGACCATCCGATCAACGCACACCCAGAGGACTCATCATGAAAAAGACCGCCGCCATCATCATCCTGTTCCTGTTCGCCCTGCTCGTCTGGAACGTCTTCACGTTCGGCGACAGCGTCGTCAGCTTCGGCGACGAGGATATCGGCGGGCCGCTGGGCGCCGTGCTGGCAACGGTCTTCACGGGCGGCGGCCTGCTGCTGGCCGGCGTGATCATGCTGCTCGTGGGCGGCGTGCTCGCGGTGGTGTTCGCCAGTGTGGGCATCCTGTGCATCGGCGGCCTGGCCCTCGGCGCCTGCGTGCTGGCCCTGCTGATTTCCCCGCTGCTGCTGCCGCTGCTGGTGCCGCTCGCGATCGTGTGGTTCTTCGTGAGCCGTTCGCGCAAGAACCGTTACATGCAACAGCCGGTCTAAATGCCTTCCACCAGCCGCATCGCGAACACGATCGGCAACCCGGCCGCGATGACCTTCCGCGCGGCCGCGCCGTGGTCATACGGCACCCTGAAATACTGGATTTCCCGGGCCGCGTCGTCGAAGATGGCGTAGCACGCCGCGTTGTTCTGGTCGCGCGGCTGGCCCACGGCGCCGGGCAGCACGAGGTACTGGTGCTGCGGCTGCAGCGGGATCGACTCTCCCGCCTGCGGCACGTGCCGGCCCATGCGGCCATCGTCGGCGCGGCGGTACAGCGCGGGCGCATGCACGTGGCCGGAAAACACGATGCGGCTGCCGCTGGCGCGGATGCTGCGCTCCGCCTCTTCGATCCCCGTCACGTATTCCCACCGCTCGGGCGCATGCGCGCTCGCATGCACGAAGCACGCGTTGCCGTGTCGCTGGATGAGCGGCAGCGCGGCCAGGAAGGCCATCTGTTCGGCATCGAGCTGGCCGCCGGTCCAGGCGATGACTTCGCGCGCTTCCGCATGCATGCGGGGGTTCAAGGGCCGCGTGACCGCGACGTCATGATTGCCCTGCACCGCGACGGCGCCCCGCTTGACGTACTCCATCACCGTGCGCACGACCCAGGCCGGGTCGGCGCCGTAGCCGACGAAGTCGCCCGTGAACGCGTACTGGTCGACGTGCCGGCGTTCCGCGTGCGCGAGGCAAGCCTCGACGGCTTCGCGGTTCGCGTGCAGGTCGGTCAGCAGGGCGAGGCGCATTTACGTACCTGCGCGCTCCCGCGCGTACTGCTCGTACCCGCGCGCGCGCAGCTCGCACGCCGGGCACTTGCCGCAACCGTGGCCCCAGGCGTGCGGCGCACCGCGTTCGCCCAGGTAGCAGGTATGGGTCTCGAAGCGGATCAGGTCGACGAGCGCTTCTCCGCCACACTCCTCCGCCAGCTGCCAGGTCTGCTTTTTGTCGATCCACATCAGCGGCGTCTCGACCTTCAGGCGCGTGGCCATGCCCAGGTTCAGCGCGACCTGCAGCGCCTTCATCGTGTCGTCGCGGCAGTCCGGGTAGCCGGAGAAATCCGTCTCGCACATTCCGCCCACGAGCACGTTCAGGCTGCGTCGATAAGCCACGGTCGCCGCCACCGTCATGAACAGCAGGTTGCGGCCCGGAACGAAAGTGTTCGGCAAGCCGTTGGCCTGCATCTGGATCTCGGCGTTGCTGGTCAGCGCCGTGTCGGAAATGCGCGAGATCAGCGACAGGTCGATCAGGTGGTCCTCGCCCAGGCGCTGGTCCCACGTGGCCGACAGTGCGCGCATCTTGGCGAGCACGGGCGCGCGCACGTCCAGTTCGATCGCATGGCGCTGGCCGTAGTCGAAGCCGATGGTTTCCACGTGCTCGTAGCGTTGCAGAGCCCAGGCGAGGCAGGTGGTGGAATCCTGTCCTCCGCTGAACAGGACGAGGGCGGTATCGGGTTGGTGCATGATGAATTCCTGTATTGACGCCGGCGCCGAGTCGTCCGCCATCGGATTTGACAATCAGTTAAGATGTGGCCGGCATATTGACGAATGGAGCGACATGATTTCCGCACGACCCGACCCATGCACGGCGATGGCGCCGGCGCGACCACGAATTTTGGCACAAATCGTGCTGACCGTGAACGCGCTGTGCATCGCTCCGGTCGTCGCCGCGCAGGATCAGCCGCGGCCGGAAGCGCCCTCCAGGGCCATCGACTACGACGTGCGCATCGACGCGCCGCGCCAGCTGCGCGACCTGCTGGAAAACAATCTCGACCTGATGCGCTGGCGCGGCAACCCGCGCCTCGACATGGAGCAGCTGCTGCGCCTCGTGCGCACGACGCCCGATCAGATCAAGACCCTCGTCGCCACCGAAGGCTATTACACGCCGAAGGTGTCCGCCGACCTCGACACGTCGGGCGCGAAGCCGCGCGCGCTCGTCGACGTCGAGCCGGGCGAGCCGGTCGTCGTGGGCGACGTCGATATCGAACTGCGCGGCTTCGTCCCGTTCGACAAGGGCAGCGCGCCCATCGACGCGGCCGCCCTCCGTAACCGCTGGACCCTGCCCGTCGGCGCCCGCTTCCGTACGGCGGACTGGGAAGCGGCCAAGCGCGGCCTCGTGCGCCAGGTGGCGCAGTCGCGCTTCCCGCGCGCGCAGCTCCTCGATTCTTCCGCCACCGTCGATCCCGACACGCACCGCGCGCTGCTGAAGGTCGTCATCGACAGCGGTCCGGACGCGCGCTTCGGCGGGCTCAAGATCGAGGGCCTGCAGCGCTATCCGGCCAGCGTCATCACGAACCTGAACACGATCCGCCCCGGCGACGAATACAACGAGGCCGCGCTGCAGGCGCTGCAGGGCCGTTTGCAGGACACGGGTTACTTCGCCAGCGTGGAAGTGAGCGCCGACATGTCGTCCGTGATCGCGTCGCAGGTCCAGGACCTGAAGGAAAACGAGGCCGCGACGCCGCAGCCGCCATCCGGACCGGCGACCTTGCCCGTGCTCGTGCGCGTCACGGAGAACAAGCGCAAGAACGTGGCGCTCGGCGTCGGTTTCTCGACCAACACGGGCGCCCGCGCGCAGGCCGAGTACGACGACCTGAACGTGTTCGGCAAGCGCATGAAGAGCAACGTGCTGTACGAGCAGAAACACCAGGCGGCCAAGGCGGATTTCTATCTGCCGACGACGACGGGCGGCTACAACAACAGCTTCGGCGCCGGCTACGACCGCCTCGACGCCAACGGCCAGATCACGCGCACGACGAGCATCCACGCCAAGCGCGCGTGGGGCTCGCCGCTGCTGGAAAAGACGCTGACGCTGGAAGCGCTGACCGAACAGGTGACCATCGACGACCTGCCGACGACGCGCGTAAAAAGCGTGCCGCTGACGTTCTCGATCACCAAGCGCAAGCTGGACAGCCTCGTGCAGCCGTCGCGCGGTTATATCGTCAACGCGCAGGTCGGCGGCGCCTTCCTGCCCGTGCTGACGGACGAGAAATTCGTGCGCATCTACACGCGCGCCCTCGCCTACAAGCCGGTCGGCGATGCCGGCACGCTGATCGTGCGCGGCGAATTCGGCGCGGTGGGCTCGAAGGACAAGAACGGCGTGCCGTCGACGTTCCTGTTCCGCGCCGGCGGCGACCAGTCCGTGCGCGGCTACGGCTACCAGCAGCTGGGCGTGCCGGTCGGTTCCGCCATCACGGGCGGCCGCTACCTGCTCACCGGCAGCGCCGAATACGATTACTGGTTCAAGCCGCCATGGGGCGCGGCCGTGTTCTACGACGTCGGCAACGCGGGCGACAACTTCTCCGACCTGAAACCGAAGGTCGGCTACGGCGTCGGCGCGCGCTGGCGCAGCCCCGTCGGCCCGATCAACGTCGACGTCGCCTACGGCAAGGCGGTGCACAAGGTCCGCCTGCACTTCTCACTGGGATTCACCTTCTGATGGAAGCCGATCAACAAACGCCCCCAACCCCTGCGCCAGTGCGCCGCTGGCCGCGCCGCGTCGGCATCGGCGTGGTCGTCGTCGGCGTCGTGCTGGGCGGCGCGGTCTGGTACCTGGGCCGCGAGACCACCTTGCAGATGATCGCCCAGCGCGTCGCCAACGCGAGCGGCGGCAAGCTCACCCTGTCCGGCGTCTCCGGCTCGCTGTACGGCCACATGCACATCGGCCACGTCGTGTTCCGCAGCGAGACGTCGGTGACGACGGCCGACGACATCGACATCGACTGGAAGCCCTGGCAATACCTGTCGCGCGGCGTGGAGATCGACAAGCTGTACGCCCGCGTGGTGCGCGTGGAGACGCTGAAGGAATCGACGGAACCGACGACGATGCCCACGCGCCTCGCGCCGCCCTTCAAGATCGCGGTCGAGGATGCGCGCGTCGCAAAGGCCATCTTCGTGAACAAGGGCGCGACGACGGAAATCGACGACATCCGCGCGCGCCTGCACGGCGACAAGGCACAGTGGAAGCTCGACTACGCGTCCGCGAACACGCCGTGGGGCCAGGTCGCGGCCAAGGGCAGCATCGCCAACACGCTGCCGTACAAGCTGGATGCGGATGCGAGCCTGACGCAGTCGCAGCCCGCCGCGCCGGCGCAGACCGAGGCGCCGCCGAGCCTCGGCGCGCAGCTGAAACTGCACGCGTCGGGCGATCTGCAGAAGACCGTCATCGACGCCACCGGCCAGGCCGCGCGTGCACAGGGCAAGGCGCAGATCGTCATGTCTCCGTTCGCCGACATCCCGCTGCAGGCGTTCACGCTCGACGCGCACAACATCGACCCCGGCTTCTTCAGCCCGACGCTGCCCAGCGCGGACCTGAACCTGGCCGTGTCGGTCCGGCTCGACCCGAACCGCAATATCGCGGGTTCAGTGAACCTGACGAACGACGGTGCCGTCGGCACGCTCGACCAGCAACGCCTGCCCCTCCGGGCGATGCGCGGCCAGCTGGGCGGCAGCCTCACCGCCATGCGCATCACGGACGTGCTGATCGACGTGGGCAGCGCCGGCCGCTTCACGGGCAGCGGCAGCGTCCAGCGCGGCCCCGACGAAACAGGCCTCGGCACGGCGGAATTCGCGCTGCACACGGACCGCTTCGACCTGAAGCAGGTCCACGGCAGCATGAAGCCGACGAAGATCGCGGGCGACATCAGGGTCGCCAACACGAAGGACACGCAGACGCTGGACGTGAACCTGTCGGACGCCGGCCTGCGCCTCGCCGCGCAAGCCGCGCTGGCCGACGACGTGCTGACGGTGCGCGACGCACGCCTGTCCGCCGGTAAAAGCAGCGTGCGCGTGACGGGCAATGCGAACCTCACGGATAAAAAGCCGTTCAAGGCAAATGCCGTCGTCAGCAAATTCAACCCGGCCGATTTCGGCAAGTTCCCGCAGGCCGACATCAATGCCGAGATCAACGCGGCCGGCGCGCTCGCCCCGCAGTGGAAGGTCGCGGCCGATTTCGCCGTGCGTCCGAGCCGGCTGTTCGACCAGCCCCTGTCCGGCCGCGGCAAGCTCGATGCGGATGCCACGCACGTGCACGACGTCGACGCCACGCTCGCGCTGGGTCAGAACACGGTGGATTTGCGCGGCGCGTTCGGCAAGCCGGGCGAGAAGCTGACGTGGAAGGTCGACGGCAAGCAGCTCTCGGCGCTGCGCAGCGACTTGTATGGCGCCGTGCTCGCGAGCGGCGTCGTCACCGGCACGATGGAGGCGCCGCGCACGACGTTCGACGTCGATGCGCGCAACCTCGGCTGGGTGCCGCGCGAACGGAAGAACGACAATGGATCCATCCATGCAAGCGGCGAGGCATGGCTGTCGGGGAAAGAAGGCGCGCGCATCGTGGAAGTCACGGCCAAGGGCGACATGCAGCGCCTGAACCCGGCCGCCTTCGGCTCGCCGCTGGCCGGCAGCATCAACGGCGGCTTTACGGCCAGCGGCCGCACGGGCGCGAACATGGGCGGCGCCATCGACCTGGCGCTGCAGGATTCCACGTTGTCGAAATCGCCGCTCTGGGGCCACGCGAAGCTGGCGGCGGACAAGCGGCATGTGTCGAACGCCGATATCGACCTGCACCTGGGCGGCAACGTCGTCGCGGCGAAAGGCGCATTCGGTAGCGGGCGCGATACGCTCAACTGGCGCATCGACGCGCCGCAGCTGGCCGCCCTCGGCCCGGACTTCGGCGGCGCGCTGCGCGGATCCGGCACCTTGTCCGGCACGATGGACACGCCGTCGCTGACGGCCGCCATCGAAGGCCAGAACATCCGCGCGATGGGCACGCAGTCGGTGAAGGCGCTGAAAGCCACCGCGAACCTGGGCTCGGGCCGCGGCGCCGCCGATCCGCTCGCGCTCGATGTGTCGGTGACGGATTACGCGAGCACGACGACCGATAAGCTGGGCAACGTCAGCGAGACGAAGATCGCGTCCGCCCGCCTGACGTCGACGGGCACGCGCGGCGCGCACACGATTTCCGCCGCCGCACGGGGCGACAGCTTCGATGCCGCGCTGGCCGTGCACGGCGGCCTGACGGGCAATACGTGGAACGGCACGGTCGACGCGCTGAAGAACAGCGGGCGCTACGCCATGACCCTGGCCGCGCCGACGCCGCTGCGTATCGCGGGCGCACCGGGCAGCGGTCTCGCGGGCCTCGCGAAACCGGAGCAGATCGCCCTCAGCGGTGCGACGATCCGGCTGCCGGCCGGTTCCGTCACGATCGACTCGCTGGCCAAGATCGGCCCGCGCTGGAACACGCGCGGCAGCGCCACCGGCGTGCCGATGAATTATCTGGCGCAGGCGTCGGACGCGATGCGCCAGAACGTGCGCGGCGACCTGACCCTGGGTGCGCAATGGGCCATCGACCTGCGCGCACCCACCGCGGCCGGCGCCGTGCCGCAGCTCGCGGGCAGCGTGCACGTGTTCCGCGAAAAGGGAGATTTGATCGCGGGCGACATCTCGCCGATCGCGCTGGGCCTGCGCCAACTGGACCTGCGCGCGGACGTCGCCGGCGGCGCGCTGCGCAGCCAGCTCGCGCTGGACGGCACGCGCATCGGCACGGCCAGCGTGGACGCCACCGCCCAGCTGCTGCAGGGCCGCGTCGACAACGACAGCCCATTGAAACTGACGGCCAATGCGAACCTCGCGTCGCTGTCGTGGGTATCGCCGCTGCTCGGCCAGCCGGGCCTGGAAGTGGACGGCGCGCTGCGCCTCGCGATCAACGGCACGGGCACCGTCGGCGCGCCGACGCTCAACGGCAACATCGAAGGCGACGGCCTCGCCGTGCGCTGGCCGGACCAGGGCGTCCGCCTGCGCAACGGCCAGCTGCGCGCGCAGCTCGCGGGCGACCAGCTGCAACTGCAGCGCCTGACCCTGGAAGGCAACAGCGGCCGCGCGACGGTGGACGGCTTCGTGCGCTTTGCCGGCGGCGAGGCGACGATGAACCTGAAACTCGTCGCGGACAAGCTGGAAGCGCTGTCGCGCCCGGACCGCACCGTCGTCCTGAGCGGCCAGGCCAGCGTCGTGCGCGACGCGCGCCAGTTCCGTGTCGAGGGTAATTTCAAGGCGGACCGCGCCCTCGTCGAACTGGCGCCGCAGGACCGCCCGACGATCTCGGACGACGTCATTGTGCTGGGCCGCGGCAATGCAGCGCCGGCGACGGCGAAGAAAGAGACGGCGGTCCCGCTGACGATCGACCTGACGGCCGACCTGGGCGACGACTTCCACCTGCGCGGTATGGGCGCCGATGCCTACCTGGCCGGCAATGTGCACGTGCTGAAGGTGGGCGACCGCGCGCCGCGCATCAACGGCACCGTGCGCACGGTCAGCGGCACGTATGCCGCGTACGGCCAGCGCCTGACGATCGAGCGCGGCGTGATCACGTTCAGCGGCCCGTACGACAACCCGTCGCTGGACATCCTCGCCGTGCGCAAGCGTCCCGACGGCGAGCAGGTGAGCGAAACGAACGTCGAGGCGGGCGTGCAGGTACGCGGCACGGCGCTGTCGCCGACGGCGAAGCTCGTGTCGACGCCGAACGTGTCCGACAGCGACAAACTGTCGTGGCTCGTGCTGGGCCACGGCATGGAAGCGACGACGGGCAACGAGGCCGACGTGCTGAGTGCCGCCGCGGGCGCCCTGCTGGGCGGCAAAGGCGGCACGGGCGGCATCACGAGCAAGCTGGCGAACTCGCTGGGCGTAGACGAACTGGGCGTACGCCAGGGCGCGGGCCAGGCGTCCGGCCTGGAAAACACGGTGGTCACGGTCGGCAAGCGCATCTCGTCGCGCCTGTACCTGAGCTTCGAACAGGGCGCCGCCACTGCCTCGAGCGTCGTGCGGGTGCGCTACAAGATCAACCCGCGCATCACCTTGCAGTTGCAGACCGGGACCAACACGGCGCTGGACGTGCTGTACTCCTGGGCGTTCGACTAACCAAAAAATTCGGGGTCAGAGCACATTTCTAGAAATGTGCTCTGACCCCGAATTTAACCCCGAATTTAACCCCGAATTTAATGCCGAGTTTATACGGTGGCTTTTGAACGCTTCGGTTTTGCCTTGGCCGCATTGAGCGCGGCCGCCGCGCGGATGAGCGCACGAAACGCGGCCGGGTCCAGTTCCTCGCCTTCGTGGATGTCGATGGCGCGCCGGGCGTTGCCGTCCAGGCTGGAGTTGAACAGGCCGGACGGATCCTCCAGCGACGCGCCCTTCAGGAAAGTCAGCTTCACGTGCGATTTGTACGATTCGCCCGTGCACAGGATGCCGCCGCTGGACCACACCGGCGTCCCCATCCACTTCCATTCTTCCACGACGCCGGGCACCGCTTCGTGGATCAGGGCGCGCACCCGGGCCAGCGCCGCGCCGCGCCAGTCGCCCAGGTCGGCGATGCGGCGGTCGATCAGTGCGGACGCCGGCAGGTCCGCGGACGCATTCTCCTGCTTCATCTCTCCTCCTTCAGCTTAGTCGTCGAGCTTCGCCAGCACCTCGTCGAGGGCGGCGGTGAACTTGTTCCAGCCGTATTTCGCACCATTGTAGGCCGCATCCTGGCCGGGCTGGAAGCCGGTCTGTTCCATTTTCAGGTGCGTGCCCGCGCCGGCCGGGGTCAGGGTCCAGGTGACGACGCTGTCCAGGCCCATCGCGGCCCACGTGTACGACAGCGAACGGTTCGGCTCGATCTCGAGCACTTCGCACTCGACGGCACCCCAGTCGGCGCTGAGCTTGAAACGGTGATGCAGGGCAGGCACGAAATCGTTCTTCATGAGCCAAGCTTCGATCAGGTGCGGCTGCGTGAGTGCGCGCCAGAGCTTTTCCGGCGGATGCGCGAATTCGCGTTCGACGGTGACGGTGCGCGTGTGGAGCGAGGTATCGTTCATTGGTCCATCCTTTTCAAGAGGTCTTCCAGGTCATCGAACCGGCTCTCCCAGAACCGGGCCATTTGGTTCGTCCAGTCGGCCAGCGGCGCCAACGCCTGCAGCTGGGCGGTGTAGTGCGTCTGGCGTCCTTCATGCCGGTCGCGCACGAGCCCCGCCTGCTTCAACAGGCCCAGATGCTTGGACACGGCCGGCTGCGAGATGCCGGCCCGGGCCGTGAGGGCCCCGACCGTCTGCTCGCCGTCGCGGCACAGCGATTCGAAAATGGCGCGGCGCGTCGGGTCGCCGAGTGTCCGGAAAAGAATATCGTGGGTATCTGTCATGGCAATTAATAACCGGCTGGCTATGAATCAAATCATAACCAGCCGGTTATTGGTTGGTCAAGCACTTTTTTATCGAGGCCGCAGCAGCACGGCGCCGCTCGTCTGCCCTACTTCCAGCGCGGCATGCGCCTCGGCCGCGCGGGCCAGCGGCAGGTCCAGCCCGACGGGCACGCGCAGGCCCGCCGCCAGCCGCGCCAGCGTCGCCTGCGCGCCTTCGTGGTACAGGCCGGGGAGCGTCATGAACTGCATCACGCTCGGCCGGGCGAATGCGATGCCGCGCGGCTTCCCGATCTGCAGCAGGTCGACGGGTTCGATGCTGCCGCCGGCCTGGCCGACACTGGCCGCCATACCGTACGGCCGCACGGCGTCGAACGTGCGCAGCAGCGTCGCCCCGCCGATCCCGTCGATCGCGAAGTCCACGCCGCGCCCGCCCGTGAAATCGCGCGCCGCCGCCACGAAGTCTTCCTCGCGGTACAGGACCACGCGTTCGGCGCCGTGGGCCAGCGCCAGCGCCGCCTTGTCGCGATTGCCGACCGTGCCGATGACGCGCGCGCCGAGCGCACTCGCCCACTGCGTCAGCACGAGCCCGAGACCGCCGGCGGCGGCGTGCACGAGGACCGTGTCGCCGGGGCGGAGTTCCCGCACGTGCGCGAACAGCATGTGCGCCGTGAGACCGCGCAACAGGCCGCCCGCGACGGCATCGAGGGAGACGGCGTCCGGCACCGCGACGAGACGCTCGAGCGGCACGTTGCGCACCGCCGCGTAGCCGCCGACCAGCCCCGTGTACGCGACGCGCTGGCCCGGCACGACGCCCGTCACGCCCGGGCCGAGCGCCTCGACGATGCCGGCGCCCTCGACACCCGGCGTGGCCGGCAGTTGCGGCAGCGGATACGTGCCGTTGCGGTGATACACGTCGAGAAAGTTCACGCCGATGGCCAGCTGGCGCATGCGCACCTCGCCGGCCGCCGGCGGCGCGACGGCGAGCCGCTCCGTTTCCAATTGGTCCGCTCCGCCCTGGCGGTGGATGCGCACGTGTTCGATCAAATCGTCCATGTCATTCTCCTGTTGATGAGAGCCCCATGGTAGATTGATCAAAAATCGTCCGAAATCCCAAAAAATCGCCATTGACTGTGCAAAAATCGATAAGTGAACCACTCGACTGGGACGATATCCGCTATTTCGTCGAACTGGCCCGCCAGGGCAAGCTGAGCGCGACGGCGCGCGTGCTGGACGTCGAGCATTCGACCGTCGCGCGCCGCATCGGCATGCTCGAAGCTAGATTGGGGGTGCGCCTGTTCGACCGCCTGCCGAAGCACTGGGCGCTGACCGTGGAAGGCGAGGAATTACTGGCGCAGGCACGCCGGGTGGAAGACGAGGCCCTGGCCTTCGCGCGCGCCGGCGCGGGCGCGGCCGCCTTGCGCGGCGTCGTGCGGCTGTCGGCGCCGCCCACCTTCGCGAGCAGCTTCCTCGTGCCGCGCCTGGGCGCATTGCGCGCGCGCTGGCCCGCGCTCACGCTGGAGATCATCGGCGAAGTCCGCCAGGCCGACCTGTACCGGAGAGAGGCCGACCTCGCGCTGCGCATGGCGCGCCCCGAGCAGCCGGGACTGGCGGCCCGGCCGCTCGCGCAAACAGGCTATGGGCTGTATGCGGCGCCCGGCTGGTTCGAGCGTCCGCATGACGAATGGGAATTTATCGGCTACGGCGAAGCGATGAAGGACACGCCGCAGCAGGCGTGGCTCGCGAAATTCGCGGCCGGGCGGGCGTACTCGTTCTGGACCAACGACGCGGGCGCGATGCTGGCCGCGTGCCGCGCCGGCCTGGGCGTCGCCGTGCTGCCGCACTTCCTCGGCCGCGGCGATCCGCAGCTGGTGCTGCACCCGGACCACGGCCACGTGCTGAGCCGCCCGCTGTGGCTGGCGGTGCATCCGGACGTGCGCCGTTCGCCGCGCGTGACGTTGATGGCGGAGCTGCTGGCCGACCTGCTGCAGGAGCACGCGGCCCTGCTCGCCTAGTGCAGGGTCACGCTCGGATTCGGGTCGACAGGCGGCTCGTCGTTCTGCGGCGTGCGGATGGGCGGCTGGTGCGGGTCGGCGGGCTCGAACGGGTCGGGCGGCGGTTCTTCGATGGGCGCGGGATCGGGCGCCCGGTGCGCGTGCTGCGGGATCATATGCGAGGCTCCTGCTAAAGATGCCAAAACATTACCATGGGCAGCGGTTGACCGACGCGCGCCTGGATTACAATGGCGGATTCGACAGAAAATTCCGAGGAATCCCATGTTGCCGACTCCCGTCGTTGCCGCCGTGCTCGCGCCGTTCGTGCTGTGGCGCATGTACAGCCGCATCAAGCGCCTGACGACCCGCCAGCGTTCGAAGACGTGGCGTCACCGCACGACGCTCGTGTTCTTCCCGATCCTGCTGCTGGTCCTGACCGCCGTCAGCTTCAAGACGAATCCGTTCGCCCTCGTGGGCCTCGCAGCCGGGCTGCCGGTCGGCGCCGTACTGGGCCGCATCGCGATCGGCAGGACGCGCTTCGAACAGGTCGGCACCGAATTCTTCTTCACCCCGCACGCGCCGATCGGCCTCGCGGTAGCCCTGCTGTTCATGGCCCGCATGGCCTGGCGCGCGTACGAGTTCTTCGCGCTCGGTTCGGTCGCCCATCACGAGTTCGTATCGAGCCCGCTGACCCTCGTCATCTTCGGCGTGCTGGCCGGCTATTACATGAGCTACGCGTTCGGCCTGCTGTCGTGGCGCAAGCGCACCGCCACCGTCTCACCTTGAGTTTTTTCGCATGAGTCTTACCACCCTCGCCCTCATCGCCCTCGTCCCCCTGCTCGTGTGGCGCATCTATCAGCGCCTGAAACACCAGATGACCCGGCAACGCTCGATCCTGTCGCGCCACTACACCGGCCTGTTCGTCTTCGTCGTCATGATCCTCATCCCCTTGTCGGAGCTCGGCGACCGCCCGTTCCAGATGGCCGCACTGGCCGCCGGCGCCATCGGCGGCATGGCGCTGGGCACGTACGGCCTGCGCCGTACCCGGTTCGAGGACACGCCCGAAGGCTATTTCTTCACGCCGCCGTCGCGCATGGGCATCCTCGTCGCCATGCTGCTGGTGGCGCGCGTGATCTACCTGGGCATCGAGATCTACATGAACCAGGGCAGCAGCAAGCCGAATCCGCGCTTCACGGACAGCCCCATCACGATGCTGTGCCTGGGCATGACGGCCGCCTATTTCGCCACGTTCTCCGCCGCCCTGATGCGCTGGCGCCAGCGCATGCGCAAGCAAATCGGCGACGCTTGATCCGCTTGATCCACTCCAATACACCCTGCATGACCGTGCGGAGAATAGCCGGCGGGGCTGCGTAATGTATTGACAACCGTGTCGCGGCTCCAGTCATTTACCTGGAGCACGCATGGTCTTCGCCCTCCTCACGCGCCACTGGCTGGCCCGACGGCATTACCCGTTCGCGTCCTGGGCCGCGTGCATCGCGTGCAGCCTGCGCGTGCTGCTGTTCCGCCGCGCGCATGTCGAATTGCTCACGATGGACATCTACCGCCACTACGTGACGCAGGTGCACGACGACGTGTTCCACCACCTGAGCCACCGGAACTATCTCGCCCGGGGGTTGTCGCTACGCCAGCGCGTGCGTTGCGTGCTGACGCATCACCGCTTCGAGGACGCCACGTTCGACGCCGCCTACAAGCATGCCGTCTACCGCGACGGCGGGCTCGTCCTGTGGCAGCACGAGGCGGACGGCAGCAAGGTCGAGGTCCGGCTCGGCATGGCGCAGCGCCTGAACGCGGAAGGCGACCTCACCCTGACCCTGCTGGCCAACGGCAGGCGCGTGCACCGTCTGTCGTTCAGCTGGGTCGACGAGCGTTTCGCCGGCCTGGCCGGACTCGGCGTGGCCGGCATCCTGCCGTTCATCGCCCGCAACCAGGGCCATCGCGCCGACGAGACGGACGAAGTCGATGCGTTTCGGCGCGCATTCGCCGCCAATTCGCCGCCAATTCGCCGCTGGTCACGACGCCCGGCTTTTTCTGCTACGCGGCGCTGCAGGGCATCGCGCTGGCGCTGGGCATGCACCACGTGGTGGCCGTCAAGTCGGCGTGGCACTGCGCCTACGCGCCGGCCGACGACAGGCAGTTCGCCACCGCCTACGACGGCGTCTGGCGCAGCCTCGGCGGCACCGGGATGCCGGGCCGCGCGTGGCACATCGCACTCCCCTTCCATGCGCGGCCGCTGGCGGAGATCCCGTCCAGGCATCGCAAGCGGGCGGCGCTGCGGCGCGCATACTGGCAGGTCATCGGCGCAGCAGCGTGCACGGTACTTCGGTCACATCTGGTCCAGGCCGGCAATACCAAAAATGCGTGAAAAACCACAGTTTACCCAAAATACATTTCCAAGAGTCAATTTATAGTTCTTCAATGCTATAGTTTTCAGTTCAATGGGGAAGTCATCGCGTCCCCGGATACAACAAGGAAAACTCATGGCTACGAACTACGACGCTGCCGTCAATTCTTTCTATCTCGCGTATTACGGCCGTCCCGCCGATCCGGCCGGCCTGGCCTACTGGTCGCAAGCGCTCGCGCAAAACAATGGCGACTTCAGCGCCATCATCGACGCATTCTCGACGTCGGCCGAAGCGACGGCCCGCTTTGGCGACGCCACCCCCAGCGATCGCATCGCCGACGTCTACCAGCAATTGTTCAACCGCGCGCCGGACCCGGCCGGCCTCGAATACTGGACCAAGGCCATCGAGTCCGGCAGCATCAGCATGGCGGACGCCGCCATCCAGATCATGAACGGCGCCCAGAGCACGGACGCGCAACTGTCGACCCTGCGCCAGGAAGCTGCCGCCCAGTTCACCGCCGAAGTGGCCGCCTCGGGCGTGGCCTACGACGGCGCCGCCGCCGTCGAAGCCGCGCGCGTCCTGATCGCCGCGATCACGCCCGAGTCGAGCACGGCCGACATCCAGTCGCTCGTCACGGCCACCAAATCGCTCGTCCAGACGGCGCACGACAATCCGGAAGTCATCACCGCACTCGCCAGCAACGGCAACCTGACGACGCTGCTGACTTCGGCCAGCGCGAAGGCCGATCCGGTCGCGATGGTCCAGGCGCTGGCCAGCGTCGGCAAGGCCGCGGCCAGCGATCCCGCCGCGCTGACGACGCTGAAACAGGGCGGCGGCATGGCCGGCCTCGTCGAATCGCTTCCGGCCGGCGCGAGCCTGCAGGACGTGGCCCAGGCCGCGGACAAGGGCGGCCTCTCCGCCGTGACGGACATCGTCAAACCGTCCGCGCCTTCCGACACCACGCCGCCGGCCGCGCCCAAGGTCGAACTCGTCGCGGACACCGGCGCGAGCGCCACCGACCACATCACGAGCAACGGGCAGGTCAAGGTCAGCGGCATTGAAGCCGGCGCCACGTGGCAATACAGCACGGACGGCAAGACCTGGACGACGGGTCCGGCCGCCACCAACGGCACGGCCCTGCTGGACACCACCACGAACGGCGCGCAAAAGCTGCAGGTCCGCGCCATCGACGCGGCCGGCAACGCCAGTGCCGCCGCCACGCTCGAATTCACGCTCGCCACGACCTTTACCCCGCGCCTGGCGTTCCAGGGCCCGGACGGCAAGGACCTGCCGGTGGACGCCATGGTGACGAACACGGACTTTTACTGGGTCACGCTGTACGGTGCGAAAGGCGCGGCGTCCACCAGCTTCCAGATCTCGGACACCGGCGCGGACGGCACCTGGGTCACGGCCAAGGACACCGATCCACTGACCGACGGCACGCATTTCATCCGCTACATCGTCACGGACATGGCCGGCAACACGGCCCCGTCGAACCCGCTGAAGCTCGTCATGAACCACGCGCTGCCCAGTGCGCCGGCCGTGCAGCTCGCCGAGGACACCGGCGCCAGCGCCACCGACCACATCACGAGCAACGGCCAGGTCAGGATCACCGGCCTGGATGCCACCGCCACCTGGTCGTACAGCACCAACGACGGCCAGACCTGGACCGCGGGCCCGGCCGCCGACCAGGCCGGCACGGCCCTGCTGGACCTCGGCGCGGGCCAGCACCACCTGCTGGTGCGCACGTTCGAGACGGTCGACGGCACCGAGACATTCAGCATCAAGGCGCTCGACTACACGGTCAACACCGTGTTCAAGCCGACGCTTGCCTTCCGCGACGGTGCGAACGGCGCGGACCTGACGACCCTGAAGCTGCTGACGAACACGGACGACTACTGGGTCACCCTGCATGGCGGCAAGGACGCCGCCAAGGTCATCTTCCAGGTGTCCGACAGCGGCAAGGACGGCACGTGGGTTGAGGCCGATCCAGCGGCCCCGCTGTCCGACGGCGCCCACTTCATCCGCTACATCGTCACCGACCTGGCCGGCAACACGGGCACGACGAACGCGCTCGAAGTCGACATGGACAAGACTGCACCGGCCGCGCCCAAGGTCGAACTCGTCGAAGACACCGGTGCGAGCGCGACCGACCACATCACCAGCAAGGGGCAGGTCAAGGTCAGCGGTATCGAAGCCGGCGCGAAATGGCAATACAGCACGGACGGCACCACCTGGACGACGGGTCCGGCCGCCGACCAGACGGGCACCGCGTTGCTGGACACCACCGCGAACGGTGCGCAGAAGCTGCAGGTCCGCGCCATCGACGCGGCCGGCAACGCCAGTGCCGCCGCCACGCTCGAATTCACGCTCGCCACGACCTTTACCCCGCGCCTGGCGTTCCAGGGCCCGGACGGCAAGGACCTGCCGGTGGACGCCATGGTGACGAACACGGACTTTTACTGGGTCACGCTGTACGGCGCGAAAGGCGCGGCGTCCACCAGCTTCCAGATCTCAGACACCGGCGCGGACGGCACCTGGAAGCCGGCCCTGGACACCGACCCGCTGACCGATGGCACTCACTACATCCGCTACATCGTCACGGACATGGCCGGCAACACGGCCCCGTCGAACCCGCTGAAGCTCGTGATGAACCACGCGCTGCCCAACGCGCCGGCCGTGCAGCTCGCCCAGGACACCGGCGCGAGCGCCACCGACCACATCACGAGCAACGGCCAGGTCAAAATCACCGGCCTGGATGCGACCGCCACCTGGTCGTACAGCACCAACGACGGCCAGACCTGGACCGCGGGCCCGGCAGCCGACCAGACCGGCACTGCCCTGCTGGACCTCGGCGCAGGCCAGCACCACCTGCTGGTGCGCACGTTCGAGACGGTCGACGGCACCGAGACGTTCAGCATCAAGGCACTCGACTACACGGTCAACACCGTGTTCAAGCCGACGCTCGCCTTCCGCGACGGCGCGAACGGCGCGGACCTGACGACCACGAAGCTCCTGACGAACACGGACGACTACTGGGTCACCCTGCACGGCGGCAAGGACGCCGCCAAGGTCGTGTTCCAGGTGTCCGACAGCGGCAAGGACGGCACGTGGCTTGACGCCGATCCGGCGGCCCCGCTGTCCGACGGCGCCCACTTCATCCGCTACACCGTCACCGACCTGGCCGGCAACACGGGCACGACGAACGCGCTCGAAGTCGACATGGACAAGACGCCGCCCGCGGCGGCGAAGGTCGCCTTCGTGAACGACACGGGCGCGAGCGCCACCGACCACGTCACGAGCAATGGCCAGATCCAGGTCAGCGGCATCGAGGCGGGCGCGGCGTGGCAGTACACGGACGACGGCACGAACTGGATCACGGGCGCCACGCCGGATGCCAACGGCACGGCGACCGCATGGCTGGCGAACGGCCAGCACACGCTGCAGGTGCGCGTCGTCGACGCGGCGGGCAATACCGCCGTCACGACGATGCCGTACACGCTGGAAGGCACCGCACCGGCCGTGGGCCTGGCATTCGACCACGTCGTGGGCGGTGCGCCGACGACGTCGTCCCAGGCCGACCTCGTGT
The DNA here is from genome assembly GCF_024756235.1 of Massilia kyonggiensis. Taxonomy (GTDB): domain Bacteria; phylum Pseudomonadota; class Gammaproteobacteria; order Burkholderiales; family Burkholderiaceae_D; genus Telluria; species Telluria kyonggiensis. The sequence goes on from NZ_JANUGY010000010.1 coordinate 159,498, forward strand.
TCACCTACACCGGCACGGTCGATGCGGGCGCTTCGGTCATCGTCCAGTACGGGGCCGGCGGCTTCGTCAGCGCCAGCAACGCGACGATCGACACGGCCGCGAAGACGGTCACGCTGCACGACGTCGACCTGACCACCCGGGATCCGTACGTCATGATCGGCGTCACCTCCAAGGGCGGCCTTTCCACGTACTCGACGCCCGTCAAGATCGACGGTCCGCACGTCGACTACTCGGTGCAGGCGACGGACGCCGGCATCACGGTGTCCAGCACCGAGGCCGGCCATGTCTACCTGGGCGCCGCGCAGATCGGCGAAGCGACCGTCGGCAACGTCACGTTCGGCGTGCAGGCCACGGCCGCGCAGGGCGTGCTGGGCGTGGGGCCGAGCGCGGACCTCCATACGGACAAGGACGGCACGTACGCACTCGGCACGAGCGGCGCGGACACGCTGTCCGGCCAGTACGTGTGGGGCTTCGATGGCGACGATCACATCACCGCAGGCGCCGACGGCATCGTCTACGGCGGCAACGGCGCCGACACGATCGACGCCACGTCCGTCTCGACCACGTTCCGCCTGCGCGGCGCGCAGGAGTCGACCGTCGTGGCGGACAGCCAGCAGGCGCACGGTTTCGACACCATCACCTTCAACACGTCGAGCGGCGCCACGGGCCACAGCCAGGTGTTCGATGTCGGCGTCGTCCTCGACGGGACCTACCACTTCACCGGTACCGGCCCGCTCACGGGCAGCGAAACCGGCAACGAGTTGCTGGCCCTGCTGAACGGTGCGGCGCATTTCGCAGGCAAGGGCAAGGCGGAAGCCGCGATCATCGGCTTCGGCGACGCACACGTGAATTACCTGGCCGTGGACACGAACGGCGACGGCACGATCGGCGCCGCCGACTACGTCGTCAAGCTGGTCGGCACGATCGATGCCACGAACATGGTGTTCCTGGGCGGTACGGGCATCATCACGCTGCCGACGGCCTGACGCCGCGGTAAACGACAACGGCCGGCGCCCTCGCGGACGCCGGCCGTTTTTATTGGCCGCTACGCGGCGCTCAAGCCGCCTGCGCCTCTTCCCCTTCGCGCCGTCTCTGCAGCACGAAGATCGGCTGCGCCCACTGCGTGTCCTTCTTTTTCTTGCTCGTGATGAGCGTGAGGTCGGACGGATCGTAGACGTCCGTGTTGTGCGTCAGCGGCGTCGTCATAAGGTATTGCGCGTCGGTGTTTTTGAGGAACTCCCCGACCAGCTGGATGTTGCGGATGTCGAGGTGGGCGAACGGTTCGTCGATGAACACGAAGCCGCCCGAACCCTCTTCCGACTTCAGCAGGCCGATGAGCAGCACGAGCGATTTCATGACCTGCTGGCCACCCGACGCCTCGCCGTCGTTCATGCCGATCTGGCCCTTGCCGTCGAACTTGAAGCGCACGTGCAGGCCGGCCTGCGCCAGCTGCACGTCGTCGTTCTCCAGCCGGACCGGGTCGACCGACACGTCGATGTTCGCCAGTTCGCCCAGTTCGCGGATGTTCTTCGAATAGGTCTTGATCGTGTAGCGCAGGCGCTCGATGTAGGCGCCGCGCGCATTGTCCGTCGCCTCGATCGCGCGGTTGTTCTGGTAGCGGCGCTCTTCCGTCTCGACCTGGCGACCGGACAGCTGGTCGTTCAGGCGCGCGTACTGGTCGATGACGGTCGGGTCCTGTTCCCAGTCGCCGCGCGCGAGCGACGCGTCGAGGGAATTCATGCGCAGCTTGACCTGGTGCGCGTTCTGGTGCGTCGCCACCAATGCCGCGCGCTGCTGCGCGCTGCGCCACGACTTCGGCACGTGGCGCCACGACCGGCGCAACGTCAGGAGTTCCCGCGCATGCTCGCTGCGCTGCTCGATCACGCGGCGGTTGTTCAGGCGCATGCCCGCTTCCGCCTCCGACAGCGCCATGCGGGCGTTCTGCCAGACGGTGTCGGCGCGCGTGCGCGTGACGGTCGCGTTCTTGATCAGCACCTGCAGCTCGCCCAGGCGCGCACCGACCTGCAGGCGCTCGGCCTTCAGCGGTTCCAGCGCACGCGTGGCTTCCTCGAATTCGGCCTGGCGCGCGGACAGTTCCTTCGCCGCGTCCACGCCGGCGATGCGCACGCGCAGCGCCGACACTTCCGCCGCCAGCTTGCTGATCGCGAGCGTCAAGGTGTCTTCCTGCGCTTCCAGCGCCGGCAGCGAGCGCTGGATGGCTTCCAGGCGCTGCGTCTTGCCGGCCGCGCCGAAGCGGTAGCGCGACGGCTCGACGAACAGCGAGCGGCCGCCGCGGCGTTCGCGGTGATAGGCTTCCGGCGTGATCCATTCGTCGGCGTCGCTCTTGAAACCGGCGTCGACGGAATCCACGCGCTCGATGCGTTCCAGCTGGTCGATCAGCCAGCCCGGCGCCTTCGAGCTGAAACGCACGACGGACAGCAGGGTATCGTCCTTGACGACCGGCGCATCGACGCAATCCGGCACGATGAAGTGGCGGTAACGCTCCTTCTCCGCCAGTTTATAGGCGGCCGGCGCATCCTTCGCACGCTCCAGCAGCACGACCGATGCGTAACCGCCGAGCACACCCTCGACGGCGCCCTGCCACTTCGGATCCGTCACTTCGACGATGTCCGACAGCATCGCGTGCGGAATGCCCGCATCGCGCAGCGCGCGGCGCATCTGGCGCTGCGCTTCCGGCTCGGGCATCGTCGTCTTGCCCTGCAGCGCGCTGATCGTCGCCAGCTCGCCCGCGATCTTCGTGGCCAGCGCTTCGCGCTCGGCCTTCTTCTTCGCGAGTTCGGCTTCCTTCGCTTCCAGCTGCGTCGCCACTTCCGCGATGTCGGCGCCGGCGTCGGCCGCCAGCTTGTTCAGGCGTTCCTTCTGTTCGAGCAGGCTTTCCAGCGGCTTCAGTTTCGCGTTCACCTGCGTCAGGCGGGTGGCCAACTCGTTCGCTTCCTGTTCAAGTTTCACCTCCTGCTGCTGCGCTTCCGTCAGCGCGCGCTGCTGCGCGGCCAGGGCGTTGCGCTTTTCGGTGAGCAGGCTGTCCGCCTGCATCAGCGGCTTCTTCGCCTCGCGCAGCGCGCGGCTCACGTTCGCGGCCTTTTCGCGCGCCTCGTGATACTCCAGGCTCGGCAGCACTTCCTCGACGAGGGCGCGGCGTTCCTTGTTCAGGTCTTCCCACTGGTGGTAGTTCGCCACGCGCAGGCGCAGGCCTTCGAGGTTGATGCGCGACGTCTCCAGCTCGGCCTCGAAGCGCTTCAGCTCCGATTCGGTGTCGCGCTGGTGGCGCTTCGCCTCGTCGTACGCGTCCAGCACTTCCTTGTCGCCGAACACCTGGAACACGAGGTCCAGCAGCTGGCGCGGCGCGTATTCGCACAATTTATCGGTCTCGCCCTGCTCCAGCGCGAGCACCTTCGACATCGCCGGCGACAGGCCGGCCGACGCGAGGCGCTTGCGGTAGTTCTCGACGCCGAGCCAGTCGGTCGCTTCCGTCACTTCCTCGATCTGGATGTTCCCCGGCCGCATGAGGTACTGGCGCTTCCAGTCGCCGCCGTTCTTCTGCACCTGGCAGAACAGCGTGACTTCGTCGTCGCTGAAGAAACCGGAGTGGCGGAACGGGCGGTTCGACAGCTGGCGGCCGGACGGCTTGTTGTCGACGACGGCGCGCAGCCAGGCGCTCTGCTGGCCCGAGTGGCGCGCGTAATGCTTGTACGTGCGGCCCATCGAGCAATCGAGGCCGAACAGCGTGCGCAGGGCATCGAGCAGCGTCGTCTTGCCGGAACCGTTCTGGCCGGCGATGGTGATGATCTTGGCGTCGAGCGGGATGTTCTTGATGCGCTGCCAGTAGTCCCAGTGGACCAGCTCGAGGGATTTAATGTGGAACATGCGTGTCTCTTAAGCTTGTGGCGTTTCGGTGTCGACCGGCTCGTCGTTGGCGGCCTCGCTGACGTGGCGGCGCGGTGCGGCCGCCAGCGGTGCGCGCTTGAACACGTCGGCCAGCGCGCCGTTGATGATGCGTTCCTTCAGCACGTCCGTATCCATCAGGAGGTCGAGCAGCGGACCTTCCAGGATGACGTCGCCGCGGCGTTCGATGAAGCCGAGCTTCGACAACAGGCCCAGGTTCATGTCCATGCGGGTCTTCTTGCCCAGCTTGTCGCCGAAGTCCGCGAGCAGCGTCGTGTACGAGATGCCGATCGACGTGTCTTCCGCGCGCGGGATCGGGTTGTCCTTGTCGAACATGTCGGACTGGTCGACGTCGATGGCCTGGTGCGTTTCCTGGCGCTGGCGCTTGGGCAGGATGATCTGCGCCCACAGCACGACGAGCAGCGCCACGCCGTCGCGCGTGAGGCCGAAGTTATTGTTCTGCCAGATGTCCTTGGCGCCGAAGATCTTCGGTTCGACGTTGCGGTGCAGGGCCAGCGTGACGTGGTCCGCGTACACGTTGTCGAGGAGTTTCAGGCCGCATTCGAGCAGGCGCTTGTCGACCTCGGCGCGGAACTGGTCGTCGGACAGCGCGCGCTTGACCATCTTGTCGTCGCGGCGCAGGGTCTGGTGCGTGAGCAGTCGCGCGATCAGGATTTGGGCGTCGTCATTCATCTTGCGTCTTGCTTTCCGGGGTGCTCGGTAGATCGAGATTCAGTGAGAGGGTCGCGCGCGAGATCGCCGCGATGTGCGGGTCGTCCAGCGGGATCAATTCGTCGGCCGAATCGAAGCGCACCGGCAGGCGCGCCAGTTCGGCGGTCGGACCCTGCAGGTTGGCTTCGGCCGGATCGCCCAGCAGCGGCAGCAGCGAGGCGCGGTACGATGCGACGGCGAAGCTGGCCGGCAGCAGCGATTCCTGGATCGGCACGCTCTTCGGTGCGCCTTCCGCCATGACGGGGAAGTTGTCCAGGTTGGCGAAATCGGCGAGGCGGCGGATCCAGTCGTCCAGCTCCGCCTGCATCGCCGGGTTGTCGTTGATGGTCATCGGTGCGTCCTCGCCGTTCGGCAGGCCGCCCGGCGCCATGGGCGCGACGCGTTCCATCATGAGTTCCGTCTCGGCCACGTCGATCATCTCGGCCGGCGTCGTGAACAGCGGGACGACCGGACGGTCGATCGCGTCCTCGGCCAGGCTCGCGAGGTCGTCGTGCGCGAGCAGCCAGCGCTTGATGTCCGTCGTCGACAGGCCGGACTGGCCCAGGTGCACGCGCTGGCGCTCGATCTGGTTCAGCGCGCGCGAGAACATCCCCTGCATGTTCAGGAGCTGCGACTGGGCGCGGCCGATCGCCTGCGCGGCGCGGTGCGTGGCCGAGTCGGCGCGCTCGTCGGACGTGATGGCGCGCAGGATCACGGAGCCCTTCTCGACCCAGTCGCACGCCATATGCCACTTCGCCTGCGACGCGCGCAGGCGGAATTCGGAGCCGGACGCGATCGCGTCGCGGAATTCCTCGTGCAGCTCGACGAGGCGGCCCAGCAAATGCTTCAACTGGTCGACGGTGACGCCGCCGACAGCCTGCGCACCGGCCACCTGCGACAGCAGGAAGCCCATCTCGGCCTCGTCCTCTTCCGGCTTGCCGAGGGCGAGCAGGGTGTCGAGCGCGGCCAGCACGTTGCGCGCCAGCGGCGTGATGCGGTAGACGGCCGCCGGGTTGTCCCACGCGAGCAGGCCGTGCGTGCGCAGGCGGCCCAGCACCGTTTCCAGGCTTTCCGGGATCAGGTAGGCGAACTTCGTGTTGATGTCGGCGCGCGAGAAGGCGGAATCCGTCGTGTCGGACGCGAGCTCGCGCAGCACGAGCAGGCGCACGATGACGCCGTCCTGCGAGCCGTGGAACAGCGCGGTGAACGCCTGCAGCATGGGCTGCGCACGCTTGAGGTGATATACCTGCTCGATCTCGTCCGGCGCCACTCCCTCCTGGAAGTGCGTCTGCAGCGGGTCGAGCTCGTCGAGCGCTGGGATTTGGGAGTCGGCGGCGGTTGCTGCCAGGTTGTCGATCATCGTAAGGCTTACCAGTCTGCTGTCGCGCGCGGCCTTCTGGGCCACGGGCGCGGGGGCGTCAGTATAACAGTTAAGGCTTGGCAACTAATACGGAACGCCCGCGTACGGTTCACAACTGGTGAATATGCAACGGAATCGAAGCGGCGCTTGACTTGCCAACATTGCAACATCAGGCGCGCGCCCCTCTGGGCCCGACAGCGCGATAATGAACATTGCAATAATCACATCATCATAGGAGGAATGCCATGCAACGCACACTTGCAGCCATCGTCCTGGCCGCCTGCCTCACCCCCGCCGCCGTCCTGGCGGCGCCCCTCACCCCGAAACAGCAGAACGGCATCACCTACGTCAACGGCGGCGTCGGCGAGGAAGAGCAGGCCGCGATGAAGGCCCAGCGTGCCGACTACAACCTGCTGCTGACGTTCGCCACCAAGCAGAGCGGCGCCTACCGGTCCGACGTCCAACTGGACATCATGGACGCCAAGGGTGCGAGCCTGGTCACCGCCGCGAATACGGGGCCGATGTTCTTCGCCAAGCTGCCGCCGGGGACGTATCGCGTCAGTGCGGCGGCCGAGGGCAAGACCTTTAAACGGACGGTCAAGGTGGGGAATGCGCCCAAGGAAATCGTGTTGCATTGGGAAAATGACAGTCCCGACGATCCGGGACCGCAGGAATAAACTGCAGGGGGCGCGCCGATTTACAGTCGTTACATCGGCGGCTGTCCGTTGGAAGCGGTGACGCCCGCATCCACCGGCAGGTTGACGCCCGTGACCAGGCGCGCATCGTCGCTCGCCAGGAAGGCCATCACGGCGGCGACGCCTTCCGGATCCTCGGGCGCGCCCAGCGGCATGCGCTCCTTGAACTTGGCCACCAGTTCGGGATCCTTCAACATGTCCTCGGTCATGCCGGTCTTCGTGAAGCTGGGATTGACCGCGTTCACCCGCACGCCGTCCTTGCCCGCATCGAGCGCCATCGCGCGCACCATGTTGCTGACCGCGCCCTTCGACGTGTTGTAGGCGAACGTATTCCAGTCGCCACCGAGCCCGGACACGGACGAGGTCATGACGATCGATCCCCGTACTTTCACGAGTTCGGGCATCGCCGCCTTGGCCATGTGGAAGTAGCCGGTCACATTGACTGCCATGACGTGGGCGAAATCCTCTTCGCTCGTCTGCAGGACGTCGCCTTCGGTGGCCACGCCGGCGTTGTTGATGAGGACATGCAGCCCGCCGAAGCGGTCGACGGCGGCCTTGACCGCGGCGGTCGCGGTCTCCTTGCTCGCGGTGTCGCCGACCTGCACGAGCACACGGTCCTGCGGCAGGCCGGCCGCGGCTTTGTTGAGGCCCGCTTCGTCGATATCGAGCATGACGACACGCGCGCCTTCATCGAGAAAACGCCGGGCAGCCGCCAGGCCGATGCCGGACGCCGCGCCGGTGACGAGTACGGTTTTATCCTTGAAACGGTTCATCGTGTCCTCTTCGCTATCGGTCCGGGCCGACGATAGCACAGCCGTGCGAATGCAGATTTTCAGTACTTTTGGACAAGTCGGTAACTAGGGGGGCTACAGGACGCGTTGGATATCGTTGTCCGGAACTGAAGCAGGCTATCAAAGGCTGTATCTCGAGTTGCCTGCTCGTCCGCTGTCGACCTTGGATTCAACTGGTGAATGCAGATGGAATTGATCGGCGCTTTTACTCTGTGTCCGACGACAACATCCTTAGGGTGCGCTTAACTTCAACCGTTTCAATACTTCTAGAACAATTTCGGGATCGATTTGGGCATGGTAGTTGAAATGCAGCCTTACACAACCGTCATCGACTTTGAGTGAAGTAAGCTTCTGAGGCTGCCAGCTAACAGCACGGCTCCGGTCCCATGCTTGTGCAACGACACTTACCGGGACATTAGACACGACAGACCAGGTTGCCCCCCCTTGGACGTTAGCGAGATACCCAGAATTTACGATCTGGTCGATGGCTTCCTCAACGGATGTCGGCTCTCGGAAGGAAAAGTTTCGTTCGTGCGGAGCATCGACGTCGTCGCCCATCGCAACGCTATCCCTCGTGGTAACGATTTTCATACAATTGCGTCAGATAGGTCCAAGGCTGTTGATTTACTAACAGTATTCACCCAAGTCTGCTCCTGGCCGATTTCGGCCGTTCAGCACAGGATAGCAGTTTACCGTTGAGGAAAAATCTTCGACTGTCACGACAGGCAGCTACCGACCATAAGCGAACGCGGTAAGGGTGCAAAATTAAGGTTCAGTTGGATCGATCCAGCCGGGCCGCAGTCCCGATGCGAATTCTCTGCGCACGTTTGCAAGCGACTCTGGATCACCCATCTCTGCCTCGATCGCGCCTACACATCCCCAGCAATCTCCGCCGCAATCAGTCGAAAGCGGATCGGCAGGGTTGTCGAGCGCACGCCCACAGATCTGGCAGTGTTTCATTCTCTCGTTGTCCATCAAGACCAAATTTGTCCGTGGGCCCTGGTGGATAAAGGCCGCCCCGCAGTATTTGTGGCCCAGCCCCTGTCGCCATGACCGGCCACATGCCTGACCTACCGCCGCACCAACTCGACCGGCACGCCAGCCCGGACCGTGTTGTGTATTTCGGCTACGGCGTCCGTTTCGCGCAGCAGCTGCGCTACCAAGGAATCGGAGGCAGACGAGGACACGGTCGCCCGGTAAGTGATATTCGTAGCGGCGAGGCCAACGCCCGGAAACTCGGCACTTGCCTCCACTTCGACGCCGTCGATCGGGATGGCGAGACGCTCGGCTTCGCGATACAGGTCATTGCAATAACAGGTTGCCAACGCGAGCATGAGAAACTCGCCACCGTTGATGGCAGAGCCTTTGCCCGGGCACTTTGGCGGCACACTCAAGGGTTGGGCCGCGTCGCCGGTCCGAACGATGACCTCGTGTCCGGTGGCCGAGTTTTTGACGATTGCGGTGATCTGCACGGGTCCTCCGTGGAGACGAGTTCATTGGTAGGCGAGCCCGTGTAGATTACCATGACGCCGTTGTCACCCTGCGACTTCCGCCAGCCGTGCGACCAGCCCATCCATCCGCTCCACCGGCACCTGCGCATAACCGAGCATCAGCCCATTGACCGGCGGCCCGCCCGGCACCGCATGCGCCGACAACGCATTCACGACGATCCCCTGCTCCCGCGCCCGCCGCACGATCTCCACGTCTGCCGGCCCATCGGAAGGCAGCCGCAGCGCCAGATGCATCCCGGCCGACGCCCCTTCCACGACGGCGCGATCACCGAAATGCCGCTCGAGCGCCTCCACCAGCGCATCCCGCCGCTGCCGGTACAGCCGCCGCATCCGCCGCACATGCAGCGCGAACTCGCCGCTGCGCAGGAATTCCGCCAGCGCCAGCTGCTCCGCCGTCCGCCCCGCCGCCGCCGACTGCGCGCGCATGGCTGCAAGCTGCGGCGCAAGACCCGGCGGCACGACGACGAACCCGATGCGCAAGGCCGGGAACATCGTCTTGCTGAACGTGCCGCAGTACAGCACCGGCGCATCCGCAACGAGACCCTGCATGGCCGCCAGCGGCGGACCTTCGTGGCGAAATTCGCTGTCGTAGTCGTCCTCGACGATCAACGCGCCAGCGGCACGCGCCCCGTCGATCAGCGCCAGGCGCCGCGCCGCCGACGTCACCACGCCGATGGGATACTGGTGCGACGGCGTCGTGTAGATCAGCTTCGGGCGGCGCGCCGTCCAGTCGTGAACAGACGGCGCCATGCCCTCGGCGTCGACCGCGATGCCTTCGACGACCAGACCCGCGCCCCGGAACGCGGCCAGCGCGCCGCCGTAGCCGGGGTTCTCGATCCAGGCAATCTCTCCCGCATCGGCGCACGCGTGGGCGCACAGGTCGAGGCTTGCCTGCGTGCCGTCCGTGATGAACACCTGGCCCGGCTCGCACACGACGCCGCGCGACGCGCGCAGGTAGTCCGCGATGGCCGTGCGCAGCGCCGGCTCGCCGGCCGGGTCGCCGTAGTTCAGCTGATCAAAGGTCAGGCCGCGCCAGGCGCGGTCCAGCAGGCGGCGCCACTGCGCCAGCGGGAACGCGCGCAGGTCCGGCACGCCGGGGGTGAACGGCAGCGCGACACTGGCGGTGCCGTTCACGGTCCGCAGGTTCTGCGCGCGGCGCGCAAGGCCCGCCTGCGGCACGTCGGCGCTGCGCCGGCGCGGCGCGGGGGCGATGCCGGCGACCACGGTGCCGCGCCGGTCCGGGATCACGAAGCCTTCGCACGCCAGCTGCTCGTACGCATACAGCACCGTGTTGCGGGCCATGCCCAGTTCCTGCGCCAGCGCACGCGTGGCGAGCAGGCGCGTTCCGGCCGCCAGCGTGCCGTCGCGGATCGCGGTGCGCAGGCATTCGTGCAGCAGGCGCTGGCGCGGCCAGGTGTGACGAGTGCGGTCGCGGCCGAAGGCGTCCAGCAGGAGGGCATAGTCCAATAGTGGCTCCATGAAATTGCGCGGCTCTGGATCTGTTGCTGGAGCCATCACGGCCATTATAGTGCGGCTTCCACCCACTTCATCGAGGCCATGAACACCGCTCCCTCCACCCGCACCCAGGTCAAGCGCACCGCGCGCAACGCTTCCTATGACCCCGCCCTGCTGCACGCCATCGTCGATGCCGCCTACATCTGCCACATCGCCTTCGCCGACGCGCACGGCACGCACTGCATCCCCACCGCCTGCTGGCGCAGCGGCGACTACCTGTACATCCACGGGTCGAACGGCAGCCGCATGCTGCAGCGCCTGACGGAACAGGATTGCTGCGTGACGATCACGCACGTGGACGGCCTCGTGCTGGCACGTTCCGCCTTCAATCACTCGATGAATTACCGCAGCGCGATGGTGTACGGACGCTTCGAGATCATCGGCGAACCCGCCAAGCGGCAGGCGCTGGCCGATTTCATGGAGCACCTGGCGCCGGGCCGGCAGGCGGAGATCCGCGCCGGCAGCGACAAGGAATTCGCGGCGACGACCGTGATGCGCATCGCGCTGCTCGAAGCCGCGTGCAAGGTGCGTACGGGTCCGCCGAACGACGACGAGGAAGACATGCACATCGCCGCCTGGGCCGGCGTGCTGCCGCTCCACGAGGCACGCGGCATGCCCGTGCCGGACGCGCATTGCACGGTGCCGGCACCCGCCTACGTGAGGGACTGGGCTACTTCTTGACGATGCGTTCGAGCGTCTGCTCGACGTAGTCGCGGTCGTTGTCCGTGAAGCGCAGCTTGACCGGATACCATTCGTGGCCAGGGGCCAGCCAGATGTCCAGCGTCTGGTCCTTGGAACCCGGCGGCGGCGCGCGCATCACGTGCACGGCATCCACTTCGCCGAGCGACGCGCCGGCCTGCACCTTTTCGCGCCCCACGACGCGGAAGGTCCACGGGTCGGCATCGTGCGGGCCGACGACGAAGAACTGCCATTCCGACCCCGGCTTGAATTTGTCTTTCGCGGCGCGGGCGATGGCCACCAGCTGCCACGAGATCGATACGCGGTCCTGCTCGCCGCCCTTGATCGGGTACGTTTTGTCGCCCTCGCTGAACGTGATGGTCTTGCCGTTGCGGTCGAACGTGGCCGTCGTCGGGTCCTTGCGGAAGCGCTTGTCGTAGTACTCCGTCGGTGCCAGGCCCCAGTTGTCGACGATGCCCGTGCTGCGGTTTTCCGTCAGCTTGCCCAGCAGCGCCACGCGCGACTCGGCGCTGACCGAATATTTACTGTCGCTGGCGCGCCAGGTGAGCGTCGCATCGCCGCTCAGGTTGAAGCCGCGCTGGCGGGCGCCGATGGAATAGGTCAGGTCGGCCGACGGCGGCAGGTCGAACGGGCGCTTGACGGCCGGATGTTCTTCCGCTGCGACGGCATGGCCGCCCAGCGCCGTCATCAACACGATCCCTGCGCCTGCCATTCTTAAAACATTATTCATAATCAGCTTCCTGCTTGTTGAATCACGATTTTGCTCGCGGTCTGGGTCGTTACGGCCCCGCTCGCCTCGACGTTGCGGATCTGTACCGGATACCAGCCGTAGGCCGGCGCCAGCCAGAGTTCCAGGCGCGAGTTGTACGAGCCGGGTTTCGGTGGACGCACGAAGTGCCACGTGGCGATGCGGCCCAGCGGCGTGTCGAGCTGTTCCTGTCCGGCCACCGTAAAGGTGAAAACGCTTGCGTCGCGGTCTTCGCCGACAAGGATGTCGATATTTCCCGACAATTGTTTCGAATCACCGCGTGCGATGGCCGTCAACTGCAGCGGCACGCTGGCCTTGTCCTGCGCGCCCGGCACGAGCGGGTACTTCAGGCTGGAGGCCGAAAACGTCAGCGTGCCGTCCTGGCGATTGAAATGCGTCGCCGTCATGGCGCGTCCGCGCCGCTTCTCCGTCATCAAGGTGGGGACGAATCCTTCGTCTCCAACCGTCCCCTCGCTCGTGAGGGTGAGCAGGTTCACGTGCGCGAACACGACGCGGATGCCTGCCTCGATCTTCACGCGGTAGCTGGACGGCGTCACCCGCCACGACAGCAGCGCGTCGCCGCTCCACTTCGTGCCGTTCGCGTCGGTGCGCGCGACGTCGAGCGTGATGTCGGCCGAGGGCGGCATGTCGACCTTGTAGCGGCGCGCTTCCGGCGCGGCCGGCTGGGGCTTCGGTGCCGCGTCCGGCTGGACCTGCGCCTGGGGTACCGCATCCTGTGCCGTGGATTGTACGGTGTCTGTGCGGGCGGCGGCGCCACCCTGCCCCGTTTGCTGCCCCGCCGCATCGGAAGCTGCGGAACCGTCCGATTCCGGCGTCAGGGAAGGCGCGGTCGCGTCGGGCTGGCCGGGCGGTGGCGCCACCGGCACCACGGGCTCCGGGTCGATCTCGGGCAGCGGCGGCGGCGTCAGCGCCGGCTGCGGTGGCGGCACTGGGGGCAAGGGACGCGGCTGCGGCGCTTCGACCAGCTCGGCCGTCATGAGCGCGCGTCCCGTGCGCGCGGACGGGTCGGGCACATGGCCCGTCTGGCGCATGAACCAGATGAACACGAGCACGTGCAACAGGATCGTGAGCGCGCCCAGCACCAGTTGCCGGGGGCGTCGGGTCGTGGCGTATGCGGGGCTCATCCGCCTAGTGTAGCCGGTCCGCCGACGCACTGCCCGCCTGCGCTTCCAACCATGTCTATGTCCACTCTTATTTATCTGTTACGCTAGCGGCCACCAACCAGGGAGACCACCATGCTGAAACCCTCCGCACCCGCCATGCCAGGCGTAACGGACACGCTGGAATTCGTCAAGAACCTGTGGGGATCCATGCAGATCCCCGGCACCGGCATGCCCGGCATACCCGGCATGCCGGGGATGGCTGGCATCGCCGCGCCGCCGATGTCGACCGAGGACCTGGACAAGCGCATCGCCGACCTCAAGGCGGTCGAGTCCTGGCTGAACCTGAACCTCAGCATGCTGCGCGGGACCATCCAGGCCCTCGAAGTGCAGCGCGGTACGCTGATGACCCTGAAGACGATGGGCGCCTCGATGGCCGAAGCGATGCGCCAGTCCGGCGTCAGCGCGGAAAAGATGGCGTCCATGCCGTTCCCGCCCTTCTTCGGTACGCAGGGCCAGGGCGGCGGCGCTGCCAAGCCGGCCGCAAAGGCCGATGCTCCCAAGGCACCGGATGCCGCCGCGGCAGGCAGCGGCGGCACGGCTCAGCCGGGCACGGCCGCGCCACAAGCCGCCGGCGCAGCGGACGCGCCAGGCAACCCGGCCGCGGCGGCGATGCCCGCTGCCGTCGCGTGGTGGAACATGTTGCAGGAACAATTTACGCAGGCTGTCGCCAACGCGATGACGCCGAGCGCCGCAGCGCCCGCAGCCCCCGGCACGGAGGGCGGCGGCGCACCGAAGGCGGAGCCGCCCAAGGCGGCATCGAAGCCTGCCGCGCCGCCCCCCGGCGAAGGCACCGGCGGCACCGTGGCCGGCAACGGCAAAACGGCACGCACCAGCCGGACCAGGACCGACAAGCCCTGACGCCGCGCCGTTACGTCAGATCGAACGGCAGCTTGCGCAAGCGCTTGCCCGTGAGGTGGAAGATGGCGTTGGCGAAGGCCGGCGCCAGCGGCGGCAGGCCCGGCTCGCCCATGCCGGTCGGCGGGTCGGCGGACGGCACGATGAATACGTCCACATGCGGCATGTCGGGCATGCGCGCGACCGTGTAGTCGTCGAAATTCTTCTGCTCGACGACGCCGTCCCTGAACGTGATGGCGGCGCCCGGCAACGTGGTGCCGAGGGCCGCCAGCACGGCGCCCTGCACCTGCGCCTCGATCGACAGCGGATTGACGGCCATATTGCAATGCACCCCGGCCGTGACCTTGTGCAGCTTCGGCACGCTCTTCTCGACCGATGCCTCGACCACATAGGCCACCACGCTGCCGGACATCCCGTGCACGGCCACGCCCCAGGCACGCCCCTCGGGCAGCCGCTTCTTGCCGTAGCCGGATCGGGCGACGGCCAGGTCGAGCGCCGCCAGGTGGCGCGGGCGCTTGTCGCCCAGCAGCTTGCGGCGGTACTCGACCGGGTCGGCGCCCGCCGCATGCGCGACCTCGTCAACCAATGTCTCCATGACGAACGCCGTGTGGTTCGACGCCGACCCGCGCCACCACAGCACGGGCACGTTCGCCTTCGGATGATGCACCGACAGGTTCACCGGCAACGCGTACGCGTCAAGGATGCCTTCGGTCGTCGTGGAATCCACGCCGTTCTTGATCAGCACCGATTCGAACGGCGTGCCCGCGCTGATGGCCTGGCCGACGATCGCGTGGTTCCACGCCACGACCTCGCCGTTCCCATCGAGGCCGATGTCGACCTTGTGCACGTGCGCCGGACGATAGTATCCGCCCTTGATGTCGTCCTCGCGGCTCCAGATGACTTTCACCGGGCCGCGTCCGTACGCCTTCGCGACGTTGACCGCTTCGACCAGGTCGTCGGACGTGGTCACGCCGCGGCGGCCGAATCCGCCGCCGGACATCATCGTGTGCAGGGTCACCTGCGTGAGCTTGAGTCCCGCCGCCGCTGCGACGGCAGTCTGGTCGAAGGTCTGGAACTGCACGCCCGCCCAGACCGAGCAGCGCTCTGCATGGAGGTCGACCACGCAGTTGACCGGTTCCATCGGCGCATGCGCCAGGTAAGGAAATTCGTAGACGGCCGAGATCGACGTCGTCGTCGATGCCGGGATGGCGGCCAGCGTCCGGTAATCGCGCAACTGGCGTGCCGTATCGACCTTGTCGACGGCGCCCGTGTCCCAGTCGATGACGAGCGCGTCGCGGCCCAGTTTCGCCTGCCAGTAGCCATCCGCGATCACGGCCACGCCGCGCCCACCGCTGCCGACTGCCACCTCGACCACGTCGACCACGCCCTTGATCGCGCGCGCCTTGCTCGCGTCGAGGCTGCGCATCCTGGCGCCGAACACGGGCGGCCGCGCGACCACGGCCACCTTCGTGCCGGGCAGCGTAAAGTCGATGCCGAACTGCTGCTTGCCGCTCGATTTGGCGCGCGCGTCCAGGCGCCCGGTCGGCTTGCCGATGTGGCGGAAGTCCTTCGCGTCCTTCAGCTTGACGGTGGCCGGCACCGGTTGCTTCATGGCCGCATCGGCCAGCGCGCCGTAGCGCGCCTTGCGCCCGCCGGGGCCGATGACCGTGCCGGCGGCCGTGGAACACTGGTCCGGCGCGACCTGCCACCGCTCGGCCGCGGCGGCGATCAGCATCGCACGGGCGCGCGCGCCGATCTCGCGGTAATGCGTGAACGAGTGCGCCACCGAGATGGAGCTGCCGGTCATCTGGATGCCGAACAGGGGATCCTTGTAGGCGTCGCCGGCCGGCGCCAGCTCGGCGCGCACGCGCGACCAGTCCGCGTCGAGCTCCTCGGCGACGAGCATCGGCAGCGCCGTGTGCACGCCCTGGCCGAATTCGAGCCGGTCGACCATCACGGTAACGGTGTCATCGGGGGCGATGCGCAGGAAGGCGTTGGGCGCGACGGGCGCCGGTGTGGCCGCGCGGCCCGGGACAGGGATCACGAAGGCGAGTACCAGCCCGCCGGTGGATTTCAGGAAGCCTCGGCGGCTCAGTGCCGCGTCGTTGTTCCGGTCAGTGCGCACGCCGCCCTCCGCTTTGATCAAAGGGGAATTCTGACACGGGCGGCGTTATGAATTTCACCAGACCGCGTAGCGAATTACGCCACCTCGGCGATCGTCCCACTCTCAGGTACAGGCTGCAGCTGCGCCAACTGCTCCATCAGCTGCGCGAATCGCTGCTGCCCCGGCAGCAGGCGGTCGACGTGGTGCAGCACCTCGTATGCTTCGCTGGATAACGCCGTGTCGTAGCCGTGCTGTTGCAGGTGCGAGACGAGGATCTGGGCCGCGTTGAACAGGATACGCTGGTTGTTCGGCACCTTTTTTCGCGCCTGGCGCATCCACTCGACTGCGTCCTTCAGCTTGCCCGTCTTCCACAACAGCACACCCTGGTTCATCAGGTCGGTCGCTTCCTTCTTCGACGCGCGGATCAGGTCCTGGCCCTCGTCGCCGAGGCGCGCCTTGTCGAAGATCTTCTGCACTTCGTCGAGCAGCAGCGGATTGTCATGGTTGTTGCGGATCACGTAGCACAGCAGCTCCACGGGCGCATCCTTCACGCCCACCGCGAACAGCAGCGTCGCCAGTTCCAGGCAGGTCGGGATGTCGGGCCGGTCTTCCGTCGCGTTCAGCAACGCCTCCAGCTCGTCGCCGGCCTTGCGCGCGCGGCGGTAGTCGCCGCTCTCGTGGTAGACGAGGCCCTCGGTGATCTTGGAACGCAACGCGATGTCCGGATGGTCGGCCGCGAACTCGCGCTGGACCTGCAGCAGCAGCCGCAGCGCTTCCTTCGCATCGTTCTTCTGGCCGCACACGCGCGCGAGGCCGAGGTAGGCGTCCGGCGTCTTCATGACGGAATACTCGCCGATCAGCATGCACTTGCGGAAGGCCTGCTCCGCCAACTGCACGTTGCCCACCTTGAGCGCCACATTGCCCAGATTGCGCTGGCGCGGCACGGAATTCGGCGACAGCTTCGCGGCCCGTTCGAGGATCGCGCACGCCTCGTCCAGCTTGCCCATGTTCTGGTAAGTGAGAGCCAGCTGGTCGTACGCGTCGATGTAATAGCGGTTCTCCGCGATCACGCTCTGGAACGCCTGGCGCGCCTGTTCGAATTCGCCGTTGGCCATGCGGATCTTGGCGATGCCGGCGCGCGCCCACTGGTATTCGCGCTGCTCCAGCACGCGTTCGTACACCTCGCGCGCCTTGACCGGCTCGCCGCTTTTTTCCATCAGCCTGGCCTTCATGCGCAGCAGGTCGATCTCGTGCGCCTTGTGGCCTTCGATGGCGGCGTCGCACAGGCGGGCCGCGCGCAGGTAGTCCTTCTCGGCATAGGCTTGGTCGATGAGGCGGAAGATCTGCTTCTTGTGCCACACGCGATTGAGCCGCGTGAGCAGCACGCCTTCCGTGATCGGCTTGATCAGGTAGGCGTCCGGCTGGTGCTCGGCCGCGCCCATCACGGATTCCACGCTCTTTTCGGCCGACACCATCAGCCACACGGTGCTCGGGTTGACGAGGTTGCGCACGCGCGCCTCCTCCAGCACCTGCTGGCCGTTCTTGCCGTCGCCCAGGTTATAGTCGCACAGGACGACGTCGTAGCGGATGCGCGCCAGCAGGCCCATCGCCTCGCCGCCGGACGACGCCTGGTCGATGTTCTTCGCGCCCAGGCTGCGCAGGGCTTCGCGCAGCAGCTGGCGCACGCCGACGAAATCGTCGACGACGAGGTAGTTCTTGTCGGCCCAGTCGATCTCGTTCACGGCCTTGACGGGAGCGTTCATGGCAGGTTCAGGATGAAGCAGCCGCCGCCGTAGCGGCCGCCGTTTTCAAGGCGCAGCGTGCCGCGCCGCTCGCGGTGCTGGTGCATGCGCGCGACTTCGCTGGAAAAATACAGGCCCAGGCCCGCGCTGTTGGTCAGGAAGTTCATGCCGCCCGCCGTGTCCCGGGTGGCGATGGCGCCGGCCTTCAGCAGCGCCGGCGGATAACCGGGGCCGTTGTCTTCCACGCGCAGTTCGAGCCAGTTGTCGTCCGTGACGCGGATCGCCAGGCGCACCGTGTCGCACGTGTAGTGGATGGCGTTGTTGATCGCATGCGACAGCACGCCCGTGATCAGGTCTTCGTCGAAGTGCCAGACGAGGTCCGGGTCGTAATCGAGTTCCAGTTTGAGGCCGCGCGACTTCAGCAGCACGCGTTCCAGCGCCACCACCTGGTCGACCAGCTGGCCCAGCTCGAGCGGCTGCACGTCGAACGGGTACGCGGGCGTGCCCACCTGCTTGTACAGCGCGAGCAGCTGCATCAGGTTGTCGTTCAGGCGCTTCGTCTGGTACAGCATGTGTGCCATTTGCGGGTATGCCGTTTCCGTCTGCGGAGAAGCGTCGACCAAAAGGCGTTCCAGCGTCCCGGACAGGACGCTGATCGAATTCTTCATGTCGTGCGCGGTCGAGGCGAGAAACAGCGACAGCTCGGGCGCGTCGGGGGTGTCGTCCATGGCTGGATCATGTGTGAAATGTTGCTTGGCACACATTATACCTTTGAAACTTTCGGTTGCCCGAAAGAAATCAATTTTCTGGCTGCGGACCCCGCGGGGCGCGGCGTGCGCGCAACACGAAGCGGGCCGGATCGAGCGCGTCGACGAGGCTGGACTCCAGCGGCAGCGGCTCGCCCTCGATCTGCGCGGCCAGCAATTCGGCCGACAAACCGGCCCAGATCAGGCCGCGCGACGCGTACCCGAGCAGCCCGTACAGCCCCGGATGGCGCGGCACGTCGCGCAAGCGCTCGGTGGTGCCGGCCGCGTCGAAATCGGGCAGGCGGCCGACGAGCGGCAGGCGGTCCGGGGCGACGCAGCGGAAGCCCACGCGCCCCGCCAGCGGCGCATCCTCCGCCGCATGCGGATCGGACAGCAGGCCGCGCAGGCGCTCCAGGTTTTCCGCGTGACTCGTCAAGGACAGCGCCGGGTTCGGATCTTCGTCGTACGTGGCGCCCGCGCTGCACACGCCGCCGGACGGCGGCGTCAGGTACGCCTCGCGGCACAGCACGACGGGCAATTTGGGCACCATGTCGGCCGGCACGTGCGACACCTGCCCGCGCAGCATCGTCAACGGCAGCGGCGCGGCCTGCGGCACCTGCGCGGCGCCGGCGCCGTTGGCCAGGATCAGGTTCGGCGCGTGCGCCACCACGATGCCGTGTTCGTTCGTCAGGCGCCATTGCGAGCCATCGCGTTCGATGCGCACGTCGCCCACGCCGAGTTTGCGCTCCAGGCGTCCGCCGCACGCGTCCAGCATCGCCTCGCACACGCTGCCCGGCCGCGCCCAGCCTGCGCCGCGGAACAGCCAGCCGCCGTCCGGCGCCGGCAGGCCGCCCAGCAGCGCTTCCGCCTCGGGGCGTTCCAGCCACTCGGCGAAATCCGCCGGCAGCGATGTATCGGCGGCGATGGCGCGCTGCACGTCGGCGTGGCCAGGGTCGCGCGCCAGCTGCAGCACGCCGCACTTGTCGCCCTCGATGGCGCGGCCGATGCCGCCCAGGCGCTCCCAGTGGCGCAGCGCGTACAGGTACGCGGCGCGCGTCAGGCGCGTGGGCACGTTGTCGTCCTTCGACAGCAGCGGCATGAAGATGCCGGCGCGGTTGCCCGACGCTTCCATCGCGGGCTGCGGCTGGCGGTCGACGACGGTCACCTGCCACCCGCGCGCACACAGGCGCTCGGCCGCGGCGGAACCGGCGATGCCGGCACCGAGCACGATCGCGCGGCGTTCGGGCACCGGCGGTGCGGGCGGGCGCGGTTTGCGGCTGGCGAAACGGGCATGGCGGCCGTCCGCGTCGAACACGAAGCCCTGCGCCGTCAGCGCGGCGACCTGGTCTTGCGTGAGTCCTTGCGCCTGCAGGCAGGCGTCCTGCGCCGCCACGCGCGCGACGTGGCGCGCGAAGTCGGTGCCTGCGTGTTCGATGTCGTGCAGGCGGAACATGTCGACGCGCGCCGTCAGCTGGGCCAGCGCGTCCGCCAGCGGCGCGCTGATCAGGTCCAGCGTGACGCCCGGCTCCGCCTGCGGCATGCGGTGGAAGCCCGGCAGCAGGTGGTCGCACAGGGAGATGATGTGCAGATTGGGCGAGCGGTGCGGATCGGTGCGCCAGACGTCCGTCAGGACGCGGACCGCGGCACCGTCGCCGTAATGCGAATCGAAGACGGTGTAGCGGGCCCGGGTGCACCAGCAGGCGCGGTAGTCCATGGAATCACCTCCGGCGGCGGCACAGGCAGGCGCGGTCGTGGTCGTCGACCATCCCGATGCCCTGCATGTAGGCATACACGATGGTCGACCCGACGAACTTGAAACCGCGTTTGGCCAGGTCTTTCGAGATGCGGTCGGACAGTTCGGTACGGGCCGGACGGCTGCCGTCCGGCCAGTCGTTGACGATGGGCTTGCCGTCCACGAACGCCCACAGGTAGTCGTTCAACGTCAAGCCCTGTTCGCGCAGGCGCAGGTAGGCTTGCGCATTGTTGATGGCGGCCGCGACCTTCAGGCGGTTGCGCACGATGCCGGGATTCGCGAGCAGTTCCGCGACTTTCGCATCGCCGTAGCTGGCGATCTTGTCCGCGTCCCAGCCGTCGAAGGCGATGCGGTAGTTGTCGCGTTTGTTCAGGATCGTTTCCCACGACAGCCCGGCCTGCGCGCCTTCGAGGTTCAGCATTTCGAACAGCGTCGTCTCGTCGTGGCAGGGTACGCCCCACTCGTGGTCGTGATAAGCGATGTAGCGTGGGTTGGCCATGTTGGCCCAGGTGCAGCGGGTGTCGTTCATACATCAAGTATAAACCTCCGGCGCCGATTTTCATTGTTGGCAAACCAATTTGATTTACACTTGCGGCCATGAACCAACCGACGCAGTTAGGCAGATACCGGATCGTGCGCGTGCTCGGACGCGGCGCCATGGGCGAGGTCTACGAAGGCCTCGATCCGCGCCTGGACCGCAGCGTCGCGATCAAGGTCATCTCCACCGCCTGCGATGCAGACCCGGAACTGCGCGCGTCCTATTCGGCCCGCTTCATCCGCGAAGCGCAGGCCGTCGCCCGGCTGAACCATCCGCACATCGTCGGCTTGTACGACTTCGGCGAGGAAGACGGCATCGCCTACATGGTGATGGAACTGGTGCGCGGCGAAGAGCTGGCGGCGTATTTCGACATGACGCAGGACTTCCACCTCGAGTTCACGCTCGAGGATGCCGTGCGCATGACGTGCGAGCTGCTCGATGCCCTCGGCTATGCGCACCGCAATGGCGTCATCCACCGCGACATCAAGCCGGCCAACGTCATGCTGAGCCACGACCTTTCGGTGAAACTGACGGACTTCGGCGTCGCCCACATGGCCGCGCTGAACGCGGCGGTACAGGATGCGGATGGCGCCGACATGGTCGGCACGCCCAGCTTCATGTCGCCCGAACAGATCACGGGCCAGGCCGTCGGCCCGCAGTCGGACATCTTCGCCGTCGGGATCATCCTGTACCAGTTTTTGACCAACGAGCGGCCGTTCCGCGGCGCCGGCATGTTCGCCGTGCAGCAGAAGATCCTGCACGACCACCCCGTACCGCCGACACTCCTGAATCCCCTGCTCGGCCCGGCATTCGACCGCGTCGTGCTCCGCGCCCTCGCCAAGCGCCCGGAACAGCGATATCCCAGCGCCGAAGCGTTCCGCGACGATTTGCGGCGCGCGCTCGATGGCGACACGCTTGCCTCCTCGCCCTGGCGGCCGCTCGACACGGTGACGCCACGCTCTCCGGCCGACGTCGTACGCCAGGCGCAGGACGATGCGGATGCGACCCGGGTTGACGACATCGACGCGACGCGCCTCGCGCCCATGACCCGGCCATGAGTGACGCGACCATCGTGCGCAGTTTGGATATGCGCGGGGACTTCTTCCGCCGCCTGCAGCAGCTGACCACGCGCATCCACGCCACGCGCAACGTCGACGAGATCATGCTCGACCTGTCCGAAGGCATCTGCACCCTGTTCGGCGCGGACCGCCTGACGATCTACACGGTCGGCGAGGACAAGGCGAGCCTCGTCTCCAAGGTCAAGACGGGGATGGCGTCGTTCCGCCAGCTGCGCCTGCCGATCTCCGCGCAGAGCGTGGCCGGCTACGCCGCGCTGGCGCGCCGGCTGCTCAACCTGAACGACGTCTACGATGCGGCCGAACTGCAGCGCTATGCGGCCGACCTGCGCTTCCAGCAGGGCGTCGACCGGCGCACGGGCTACCGCACGACGCAGATGCTCGTCGTCCCGATCATGCACGACGGCGAAGTCATTGGCGTCCTCCAGCTGATCAACAACCTGCGCGGCGGCCCGTTCGACAGCACGGTCGTCGAAGGCGCCCGCTACCTGTGCGACACGCTCGCCATCGCGTTCGCCCAGCGCCGGCAGGAAACAAGGCGCGAGCGCACGGGCTTCGTCGGCGCACTGGGGTCGCGGGCGCTGGCACGCGACCAGGTCGAGCAGGCGGTGGAACAGGCACGCGCGCAGGGCCGCGACGTGGAAGACGTGCTGCTCGACGACTTCAAGGTGAAACTGCCCGTCGTCGGGCGCGCATTGGCCGACCATTTCGCCGTCCCCTACCTCGCCTTCCATCCAGGGCGGCGCGTGCCGGCGGAACTCCTCGACGGCATCGACCGCGCGGCCGCCGAAGTGCGCCAGTGGCTGCCGGTGGAGCGCAACGAGCATGCGCTGTACGTCGTCTGCATCGACCCGGAACAGGTGAGGACGGACAACGCCGTCGCCACGCTGTTCCCGCAGTCGCGCCCCGTGTTCTGCGTGACGACGCGGCGCGACTTCGCGGCGCTGCTCGACCAGTACTTCGGCCCGGCCGCGGCGCCTGCATCGCTGCCGTCCGCGCATGCGGCAAAGCTGGTCGACACCGTCGCGGCGCTCGTCGCGGGCAGCCACAAAGAGGGCCTGTCGGACCTGCGCATCGAGACGGCGCCGGGCGACAAACCCGGCGAGATCCGCTTCACGGTGAGCGGGGTCCTGCGGCTGCCGTGAAAATCGCCAATCCGCCTGGGCAGCGTGCTAGCATGCCGCACCTGTATTGATATCCACCGCGTTCGATGAGCCCCTGGAAGCAGCTAACCCCGAGCATCTACCACCGCCTCGCCTTCGGCTGCGCGTACGGCCTGACCGACGTCGGCCTCGTGCGCGAGTCCAACGAAGACAACTTCCTCATCGATCCCCTGCTCCGCCTGGTGGCCGTCGCCGACGGCATGGGTGGCCACGACGGCGGCGAAATCGCGGCGCGCCTGGCCCTGGAAACCGTGCGCGACGCGCTGGGCGCCGTCGACCCGAAAAAATCCTCGCCCGGCGATGCGGCCGACCCGGACGCGACGTGGCAGGACGAGCACATGCCCGCCGTCGTGGCCGTGCACGAGGCGGTCGACGCCGCCAATGCGCGCGTGTACGGCGCGAATTTGCAGGGCGGCCGCGGTGAAGGCAGCGGCATGGGCACCACGCTGACGGGCTTCTGGCAAAGCCTGCCGGACGGCCCGCTCGTCATCTTCCACGTCGGGGACAGCCGCCTGTACCGCTACCGCGACGGCGAACTGGCCGTGCTCACGCGCGACCAGACCATGTACCAGCAGGCGCTGGAAGCGGGTGTCTCCGGCGACTTTCCACCGCGCAACCTGCTGCTGCAAGCGATCGGCCCGACGGCGGCCATCACGCCCGACGTCAAGGCGTGCGCGACCCGCCCCGGCGACCTGTACCTGCTGTGCAGCGACGGTTTGTACGGCAACACGCCGCATGCCGCCATCGAGCACGTGCTGGCCGGCGCGCATGCGCAATCGCTGGAGCACTGCTGCGCCGAGCTGATCGCCCTCGCCAAGACGCACGGCAGCCGCGACAACATCACGGCCGTGCTGGCGCTGGTCGAGCGCTGACCGGCAAGTGTCTCTATTTACACAATGCAAACAGAATTTCTCTAGAAGAATGTAGATTTGATACGAGGAAAGGTGATACTCTGTAGGAGCTCTCCTACTTTCATCTTCCTGGACCTCGTATGGACTACCGCAGCGCCTACATTCGCCGCAGCAGAAAGGATTCGCGCCTGAAGAAACGTCTCGCGGCCGCCGGCCTGCTCGGCGTCGCGGCGTGCGTGGGCCTGTACGCGTTCGCGATGAGCGAGTCCGCGGCGCCGGCGCTGGCCGCGCAAGCGCACGCGCCGGCTGCTGCCGCGACGCCGGTGCCGGCCGTGCTGCGCACCGCGGCACAGGTGGAGACGAAGAAGACGCGCCGCGTCTATCCCTATTCGATCGTGCCCGGCGGTGTGCTCAACCGCCGGGAACTCACGCATGCCGTCGTCGTGGACAAGGTCGTGGCGGAGCATTATTCGGCGTTCGAGGCAAGTAAAGCCACCGTCAGGACCGTCGACAAGCCGCGCGCCGTGTACGTGTCGTACCGCAAGGGCGACAAGGTGTTCTGGACGGCGAAGAAACTTCAGCTGGCCGAAGGCGAGACGCTGCTGTCCGACGGCCAGAACGAGATCCGCACGCGCTGCGGCAACCGCATTTCCGACGTGCCCCGGCTGCCCGTCGAAGCCAATGGACCAAGCGAGGAAGAACTCGACGCTTCCGTCGACGTGGCCGAGGATGACACCGGCGAAGGGACGGTGGCGCAGGTCGGCTTCGCGGCCGACGGCAATCCCGCTGGCCGCGGTTACCAGCTCCAGTCGTTCGGGACCGGCACCGCGGCGCAGAACGGCGGCACGCGCCTGACGCGCACCAGCATCGGCACGCCGAGCCTGCCCGGCATCGGCGTGGGCCCGATCCGGGATGGCGGTACGGTATTGGCAGGCAAGGTGTCGAGCGACGCCGCCGGGACCGGTACATCGGGTACGGGGACAACGGGTAGCGGAACGACGGGTACGGGAACGCCGGGCACGGCCACGTCAGGCACTGGAACGTCAGGGACGGACACGCCGGGAACTGGCACGCCGGGCACGGCCACGCCGGTTACCGGCACGTCGGGCACGGGAACGTCAGGCACCGGGACGCCGGGCACGGGAACATCCGGGACCGGCACGTCCGGAACCGGCACGTCCGGGACCGGCACGTCCGGAACCGTCATCACAAAACCCGGCGGAACGAACACGGGCGGTCCAAAGACCGGCGGCTCCACCCCGGGCGGTCCGAAGACCGGCGCCCCGACCACCGGCACGCCGGCCGCCGGCACCCCGGCCACCGGCGAGCAACATCCTGCCGCCCCGGTCAACAACGGTTCGGACACCGGCAACGCGGGCGACGTGAAGACCGGCGAGACCGGCACCGGCACGACGCCGGACAGCGGGACGCCCACGGGCGGCACGCTGCCGACGAACCTGCCGGACGAGCCGGTTCCGCCCCCTACCGACACCGGCACGAAACCGCCACCGCTCCCCGGCACGCTGCTGCCGCCGACGACGGACCTGCCCGGCCAAACGAACGGTCCGGCCAAGACCCCGGTCAAGCATACCGACGTGCCGGAACCGGGCACGCTGTGGCTGGCCGGCGCCGGCGTGGCCGCGCTGCTGGCGGCGCGGCGCGCGAAGAAGCGCGCGCGCGACTAGGTCAGTCCTCGATCACGGCGCGCCCTGCGCGCCGCAATTCATCCAGGTGGTCGAGCATCTGCCAGATCACTTCCGGCGGATGCCCCTGCCAATCCTCCACTTCCCCGACGATCCTGAGCGGCGCCCGCGTGCGGTACGAGCGCGTGGGATTGCCGGGGAAGCGCTTGTTCGTCAGGTTCGGATCATCCTCGAACGTCCCCGTGGGTTCCACGATATAGATGTGGCCCCGCCCCTCGGCACCGCCCAGTGCCGTGGCCAGTTCCGCGCCCCAGATCGCGGCCTCCATCGATGCGCTGAAATACACGTTGTTGGAGACGCGGCCTTCCTCGAAATTGGAAGCGTAGCCCGGGACCAGCAGCTCACCCGGCTGGAAACGGATTTTGGTGCCGTGGTAGAAAGGGCCTGGGACGTTGTCGCAGGATTCGTGGGTAACGGGGGGCCATTGCTGGTCGTTCATATCTTCCGCACCTTTTCTCCAATTAACAATTTGCATTGACGACAAGTTACCACACCAGAAATACTGGACAGCGGCCGATCCATCCCGTCAGCCCGGTATGTCGTGCACCGTGGGCGGCGGCTGAGGGCCGGCCGTTCGTAGCGCCTCTTCGTACGCCGCCTGCAGTTCCCCGAACACGGACCGCGCCGGCGCCGGCGCCCCCAGGTGTAAATGCCGCAACTCTTCCATGAACGCTTCCCACAACGGCGGTCCGCCCTGCTCCAGCAGCGCCGCGCGCACGGACAGTTCCCGGCTCGGCGCCGTATGCCTGCGCCCCCACGCCCCCATGTGCGCGAGCAGCGGCACCAGCTGGATGGCCGGTTCCGTCAGGCTGTAGATCCCTTTCTGGCGGTGCGCCGGATCGGGACGGCGCGTCAGCAGGCCGGCCGCCGTCAGGCGCTTCAGGCGGTCCGCAAGGATGTTCGACGCGATGCCCTCCTCGCTCTGCGCCAGCAGGTCGCCATAGCTGCGCCGGTTGCCGAACATGACGTCGCGGATGACGATCAGGCTCCACCGGTCCCCAAGCTGCTCGAGGGTCAGATTGATCGGGCACCCCGATCGTCCGGCCTGTGACATCGCTGCTCCTTCATGATTGTGCTTGCAATCGGTCTAGTATAGCGATATCTTTGAACCACTTGCATTATGCAAGTAGTTATTTCATCCACCCTTCGAAAGCGATCCCGCCATGCCCCTCGCGCTCTACGGTCATCCCTTCTCGTCGTACACACAAAAAGTGCTCATCGCGCTGTACGAAAACGCCACGCCTTTCGAGTTCCGCTGCCTCGGGCCGGACACGCCCCAGCACGCGGCCGAGTGGCTGCAACGCTGGCCGCTGCGCAAATTTCCGCTGCTCGTCGACGGCGCGCGCAACGTCGTCGAGACGAGCATCATCATCGAATACCTGCACCTGACGCATCCGGGGCCCGTGCGCCTGCTGCCGGACGATCCGCTCGCGGCGCTGGACGTGCGCTTCATGGACCGCTACTTCGACCTGCACGTGATGAACATGGTCCAGCACGCGGTCAACGGCGCGCTGACGGGCGATGCGGCCAAGCGTGCGGACGCCGTCACGACGGCGACGGACAAACTCGAACTCGCCTACGCATGGCTCGAAGGCTACCTGGCCGGCCGCACGTGGGCCGCCGGCGACGGCTTCTCGCTCGCGGATTGCGCCGCTGCGCCCGCGCTGTTCTACGCGGACTGGACGCATCCGATCGGGTCGCAGTACCCGACACTGCGCGCCTACCGCGCGCGCCTGCTGGCGCGGCCGTCGTTCGCCCGCGCGGTGGACGAGGCGCGGCAGTACCGCCCGCTATTCCCGCTGGGCGCGCCCGACCGCGACTGACGTCGGACGTCAGTAATCCCAGAACACCGGCACGTAGCGGAAGGCGTCGCCGTCGGCCATCACCCGCCCGATGGACGGGAACGGCAGGTGCGCCGCGACCAGCAGCCCGCCATCCATCATCAGCTCGCGGAACAAACGGTCGCGCACGCGGGCCGCTTCTTCGGGATCGTGTTCGAAACCGTTCTGCCAGCCGGGATGCTCGAAGTTGACGGGGAAGACGGCATCGCCGGCGAACATCAGGCGCTTGCCGCCGGACGCCAGGTCGACCACGCAGTGACCGGGCGTATGGCCGCCAGTGCGGCGCGCCACGACGCCCGGCGCGACTTCGCGGCGCTCCTTGAAGACCTGCAGCCGGTCGCCGTATTCGGCCAGGAAGCGCGCGGCCGTCGAGCGCAGCACGGGCGGCACCGCTTCCGGCATGACCGTCAGCGAGAAATCGGGCGACGCCCAGAACTTCACTTCGGCCTCGGTCACGTGGATGCGCACGTCGGGACGCAGGCGCTCCTTCACGCCGGGCGCGAGCAGTCCGCCCACGTGGTCCATGTGCATGTGGGTGATAACGATGTCCGTCACGGACGCCAGATCGATGCCGACTGCCTCCAGCCGCGCCGGAAACTGGCCTGCGCGCGGGAAGCCCGGAAACTGCGTGCCCACCCCGGCGTCGACGAGGATGGTCTGGTCGCCGCTGCGCACGACGAGCACGTTCAGCGGCCAGTCGAATTTATCCGGCGGCAGGAACATGTGATCCAGCCAGCCGGCCAGTTCGGCCGGATCGGCGTTCGTGGCCATCGTCACGGCGGGCAGCGGCAGCACGCCGTCGCTGACCACCATCACGTCGATGTCGCCGACCTTCAGCGCGTAACGGGACGGCACCAGTTCTTCGGGCCCGTGGCTGGCGGGGCGCAATGGAGTATCTACGGTAAGCATCATGGTCTCCTGGATGAGGCCCGGATCGGGCACGGAGCCATCGTAGAGAGGAATACCGCGGGCCAGAAGCCACGCGGACGAGCGCACCGTGTTGCCCGTTACGCACCAGTCACGCGTGGCCCCGGCAGATCTCCGTGCAGAAATCGAGGAAGGCTTCGACGGCCGCCGGCGGCAGGCGCCGCGACGGCCGGATCGCATACAGGGGAAACCGCTCGTCCGGCCAGTCCGGGAACAGGTCGACGAGGGCGCCACCCGTGAGCAGCGATTCGAAGCCAAGCGCCAGCATCTGCGCGATGCCTGCGCCGGCCACGCAGGCGCGCACGAGAGAATCGCCGTCCGTCAGCGTCAGCCGGCCGCGTGTCGCGACGACGAGCACCTTTTTCCCACGATGGAACTCCCAGTCGAACACGCGGCCGTCCTGCGGGTTGATGTACTGGAGGCACTCGTGCCCGGCCAGGTCCTGCGGCACCTTCGGCCGGCCATGGCGCTTCAGGTAGGCGGGTGACGCGACCGTCAGCACGCGCGTGTTCAGCAGCAGCCGCGACGACATGCTCGATGCCGGCTGCGGCCCGAAGCGCACGGCGACGTCGATGCCTTCCGCCACCAGGTCGGCCGTATCCGGTACCGGCACCATCCTGATTTCCAGCTCCGGATGGCGCGCGAGGAATTCGGGCAGCCGGGGCGCCAGCACGTAGCGCACGAACAGCGGATTCAGGCTGACGCGCAGCACGCCGCGCACCTGTGAAGCCGCGCCCGCGACCGCGTCCGCCGCTTCCTCGATGCCCGACAGGTGCGGCGCCGCCAGTTCGTACAGGCGCGTGCCCTCGCCAGTCAGGCGCAGCGCGCGCGTCGTCCGTTCCAGCAGCCGCACGCCGATCTTCGCTTCCAGCCGCGCCACCGAGCGGCTCACGCCCGACGCAGACAATCCCAGCACCTCCGCCGCGCGCGTAAAACTGCCCGTCTCGACGACGGCCGCGAGCACGCTCATCTCCGCCAGCAATCTGCCATCCATGGCTCACCTTTGAATTTCGTCATAAATGATTTGCATGCCACCATCTTAATCAAAAATGGACGCTCCCCTATCGTGTCCCGACGCCGCGCACCCCGCGCGGCCCCAACCAAGGAGCCCGACATGACCCGCCCCATCCTCTTCAAGAACGGCACCATCGTGACGATGGACGCCGCCGTCCCCGACCTCGCGACCGGCGACGTGCTCGTCGACGGCGACCGCATCGCCGCCATCGCGCCGTCGCTGCCCGCCGGCGACGCCGAAATCATCGACGCCACCGGCTGCATCGTGCTGCCCGGCCTCGTCGACGCGCACCACCACGCGTGGCTCGGCGCCCTGCGCCGGCTGATGCCGGACGTGGACGACCTGTTCGCCTACATCGGCGTCGTCGCCGAGACGCTGGGCAAGTACTACCGCCCGCGCGACATGTACCTCTCCACGCACCTGACGGCCATCGCCTCGCTCGACGCGGGCATCACGACGATCGTCGACGCCTGCCACAGTTCGCGCAGCCCGGACCATACGGACGCCGCCCTCGACGCGCTTGCCGCGAGCGGCATCCGCGCGCTGCACATGGTCGGCCCGGCCATGGACAAGGGCGCGTCCTCCGCCCACCTGCCGGGCGACCTGGAACGCCTCGCGCGCACGTGGAACGGAGATGACAGCCTCGTACGCGTGGGCCTGTTCGGCCAGTTCAACCTCGAATGGTGGCAGGCCGCGCGCCGCCTCGACATGCGCATCCTGACGGAATTCATCGGCGACCTCGCCACGCTCGGCCCCGAGTTTTCCGAGCCCGGCCTCCTCGGCCCGCACAACATCTTCAACCACTGCACGCGGCTGCCGGAAACGACGTGGCGCCGGCTCGCGGACGCCGGCGTCAACGTCACCGTCAACCCGCGCTCGGACGCGCTGTTCGGCTTCGACGACGACAGCTTCGCGTACCAGCGCGCCGTCGACCATGGCCTGGCGCCCGCGCTCGGCATCGACCTCGACACCGCGTTCGGCAGCGACATGTTCGGCGAGATGCACGCCCTGTTCCACCAGCAGCGCGCCGCCATGCGCAATCGCCGTTTCCGGGGCGAGCAGGACGTGCCGGCCCCGATCACGGTGCGTGCCGTGCTGGAAGCGGCGACGGTCAACGGCGCCCGCGCCGCCGGCCTGGAAGGCACTGTCGGCACACTGGCGCCGGGCAAGCAGGCCGACATGATCATGGTGCGCACGAACGGCGCCGCCGTGTTCCCGGTGACGCACGCCGTGGGCACCATCGTGCAGGCGGTCGAGCGGTCGGACGTGGACACGGTGATGGTCGCGGGCCGGCTGCGCAAGCGCAACGGCATCCTGCTCGGCGTCGACCTGGACCGCCTGGCCGCCGACGTCACGGCGTCGCGCGACTATCTGCTGGCCGCCGGAGGCATGCATGTCGGTATGTGACCGCAACCGTCCGGCGCCGGCCGTCATCGCCGCGCTGTTCTGCGGCTGCCTGGCCGTCGGCCTGCCGCTGCCCGTCGTGCCCCTGTTCATCCACGACAGTCTCGGCTTCGGCAGCGCCGTCGTCGGGCTGGCCATCGGGATCCAGTTCCTCGCGACGGTGCTCACGCGCGGCTACGCGGGCCGTATCGCCGACGTGCACGGCGGCCGGCGCGCCGCGCTGCAGGGCGCGCTGTGGTGGGCGCTCGGCGGGCTGCTGTACCTGATCGCGACCTTGCCCGGCCTCTCCGCCGGCGCCAGCCTGGCCATCCTCGTCGCGGGCCGGCTGGCCGCGGGGTTCGGCGAAAGCCAGTTCGTCACCGGTTGCGTGGCGTGGTCGATCGCATCGGTCGGTCCGCAGCGCGCCGGCATGTCGATGTCGTGGACGGGGATCGCCATCTTCGCCGCGCTGGCCGTCGGCGCGCCGGCCGGCATGGCGCTCTTCACGCGCTTCGGCGCGGGCGCCACGATGCTCGCCTGCGTGCTGTCTCCGCTGCTGGGCGGCGCGATCGCACTCGCTGCGCGGCCGTATGCGCTGGCGGCCGGGCCGCGGCTGCCGTTCCACCGCGTGCTGGGCCAGATCTGGCGCGAAGGTGCGGGCCTGATGCTGTCCGGCGCCGGCATCGCGGGCCTGACGGCATTCGCCTCGCTGTACTTCGCGCTGCGCGGCTGGGGTCACGCTGGCCTCGTGATGACCGCGTTCGGCATCGGCTTCATCGCCGTGCGCCTCGTCCTCGGCCACCTGCCGGACCGCATGGGCGGCTACCGCGTGGCCCTGTGGTCGCTCGTCGTCGAAACCGCCGGCCAGGTCATGTTGTGGCAGGCGCCGGCCGAGGCGGTGGCATTGGCGGGCGCCTTCGTCACCGGCCTGGGCTGCGCGCTCGTGTTCCCGGCCCTCGGCGTGGAAGCCCTGAAGCGCGTGCCGCCGGCGAACCGCGGCAGCGCGATGGGCGCCTTCGTCGCCTTCCTCGACATCGCCTACGGCGTCGCCGGCCCGGCCGCCGGCATCGTGGCGGGCCGCTTCGGCTACGGCGCCGTCTACCTGCTCGGCACCGCGTGCGCGCTGGCGGGCGCCGTCCTCGTGCGACGCCTGGCCTGAAGGCGCCGGATCAACGCGCGTACTTGCGCTGCACGTCGTCGTAGAACTGCTTCATCGTCCAGAACGCGAGCTTCTTCTTGCCGGCGTCCGTAACCAGGCCCTTGCGGTTCCAGAAGTCCTGGTAGTACGGGTGCTGGCGGCGCGGCGAGCGGAAGTCGACGAGGACCCACGGCGTCATCCCGCGCAGGCCCGGGATCGCGGACAGCATCTTGAACTGGTTGCGGTACAGCGTGTCCTGGTATTCCTCGCTCCAGCGCGTGTCGGCGTCGGCGTGGTAGCCGCCCAGCGCCTCGGCGCCGAATTCCGTGACGACCACCGGCTTGTTGTAGCGGACGTCGAAGCGGTAATTCAGCATCTCCGCGTTGCTCGCCCAGTACCAGCCGGCGTACTCGTTGAAGCTGGCGAGGTCGAGATAGTCCGCGAGCGGGTCCTCGACCGTGATGTCGCTGCCCTTGCGGTGGATTTCCAGCGCGGCCGCGACGAGGCGCGTGTCGTCCAGCGACCGCGCCGTCTTCGCCAGGTTGCTCATGAACGTGTTGCGAGGCCCGCCGATCGGCGTCTCGTTCCCCACCGACCAGACGACGACGCTGGCGCGGTTCTTGTCGCGCGTGACGAGGTCCGTCAGCTGCGCGTTCGCGTTGGCGTAGGTGTCGGGATTCGTCCACGAGATCGTCCAGTACACGGGCACTTCCGCCCACACCATCAGGCCCATCTCGTCGGCGAGGCGGATCATCTCTTCGCTGTGCGGGTAGTGCGCGAGCCGCACGTAGTTGCAGTTCATCTCCTTGGCCCACTGCAGCAGCATGCGCATGTCGCCCGCGCCGCGCGGGCGGCCCGGGATCAGCGGATTCTCTTCATGCATCGAGATCCCGCGCAGGAACACGGACTTGCCGTTCAGGAGGATGTCCCGGCCGCGCGTCTCGATGGTGCGGAAGCCGATGCGGTCGACGACCTTGTCGCCGCCGCCCGAGAGCTCCACGGTGTACAGCTTGGGCTGTTCGGGCGACCAGTACGTCAGTTTGTTCACGGGGATGTTCAGCGCCGCGCGGCCGTTCGCATCGGTGCGCACGGTCGTCCTGATGCCCGCTTCGGGAATGTTCACCGTCACCTGCTGCGCCTTCGCCTCGCCCGCCATTTGAATGAAACCTTCGATGCGGCGGGCGTCGCCCTTCGCCAGTTGCACCTTGTAGTCGGCGATGTACGTGGCGGGCAGCTCGGCCAGCAGCACGTCGCGCGTGATGCCGCCGTAGTTCCACCAGTCCGTGTTCACGGTCGGGATCTCGTCCTGGTGGCGCGTGTTGTCGGCCTTGACGACGACGACGTTGCGGCCCTTGACCAGCTTGTCCGTCACGTCGAACTGGAACGGGGTGAAACCGCCCTTGTGCATGCCGAGTTTTTTACCGTTCAGGTAGACGTGCGCCTCGTAGTTGACGGCGCCAAAGTACAGCGCGTAATGCTTGCCCGGTTTCGGGTCGGCCTGGAACGCCTGGCGCAGCCACACGGTGCCCTCGTACAGCTGCAGCTTCTCGGCCTGCGAGTTCCAGTCGCCCGGCACCGTCATCGTCGGCGCGTGGTCGAAGTCGTACTCGACCCACTCCGTCTTGTCCTTCGGCTTGCGGTCGTCGTAGAAGCCCCCCTTGCCGCTGTCCGACTGGTCGAACGGCATGTGACGGTAGTCGTAGTAACCGTTCTCGTACGGGTCGATGATGTAGCTCCAGCGGCCGTCCAGGCTCACGTGGCTGCGGGCGTAGATGTTCTGCGTAGGCGCCATCAGGCTGCTGGCGCGGGCCGCTTTCGATGGCTGGCCGGCCAACTGGACGTCAACAGGATCGGCGGCATGCGCAACGCAGGCCGCCAGCGTCAATACAGAGAATTGCAGCACGGCCGTCAGCCGGGCGAACGGGTGTGTCATGGCGTCTCCTGATTATTATTCAGGGAATGGTAGCGCTGTCATCGCTTAGCTGCAAGATTTACAATCCGTGCGTTATACTCGCGGGATAAGGGGTGTTCGCGTCATGTCGGCGCGGCAGGTGATACGCGCTGGTCGGGCCGCCACGCGGCCTTGTTACGGCCCTATGCTTACACCCACGACCCTGCAAATGATCGGTGCCGCGCTGTTCGGCGTGGCCGTCCTCCACACCTTCTCCGTCAAGTATTTCGAGCGTCTCGCGCACACGCACCCGCGCCATGCCGGCATCTGGCACCTGCTCGGCGAGGTGGAAGTCGTGTTCGGGTTCTGGGCGATGGTGCTGATGCTGTTCATGTTCGGCGTCGCCGGCCGCGACGAGTCCGTGGCCTACCTCGAGTCGCGCAATTTCACCGAGCCGATGTTCGTGTTCGCCATCATGGTCGTGGCGGGGAGCCGGCCGATCCTGGACTTCGCCCACCTGCTCGTGCGCACCGGCGCGCGCCTGCTGCCGCTGCCGCGGACGATGGCCCTGTGCTTCGTCGTGCTGTCCCTCGTGCCGCTGCTGGGCGCCTTCATCACCGAGCCGGCCGCGATGACCCTGGCGGCCCTGCTTTTGCGCGACAGCGTGTTCGCACGCACAACGGGAGCAGGTGATGCGGGCCCGCGCCTGAAGTACGCCATTCTCGGCGTCCTGTTCGTCAACGTCTCCATCGGCGGCACCCTCACGCCATTCGCCGCGCCGCCCGTGCTGATGGTCGCGTCGACCTGGGGCTGGGACCTCGGCTTCATGCTGCAGACGTTCGGCTGGAAATCCGCGCTGGCCGTCGTGACCAACACGATCCTGCTGCTCGCCGTGTTCCGGCGCCGGTTCCTCGCGCTGGGCGATGCGCAGGATGCCACGGCCGATCCGGTGCCGCTGCCGGTCATCGCGATGCACCTGCTGTTCCTCGTGCTGATCGTCGTCTTCGCCCATCATCCGCAAGTCTTCATGGGCATCTTCCTGTTCTTCCTCGGCTTCACGGCGGCCTACCAGCGCTACCAGGACAACCTGATCCTGCGCGAGGCGTTGCTCGTCGCCTTCTTCCTCGCCGGCCTCGTCGTGCTGGGCGGCCTGCAGGCCTGGTGGCTCGCGCCCCTGCTGACCAGCATGAGCGCCGACGCCGTGTTCTTCGGCACCACGGCGCTCACGGCCATCACCGACAATGCCGCCCTCACCTACCTCGGCGCCCAGGTGCCCGGCCTCAGCCTCGCGTACAAGACCGCCCTCGTCGGCGGCGCCGTCGCGGGCGGCGGGCTGACGTTGATCGCCAACGCGCCCAATCCGGCCGGCGCCGCGATCTTGAGAGACAGTTTTCCCGACCGAGCGATCAGTCCCCTCGGGCTGCTCGCCGCCGCAACACCGCCCACGCTGATCGCGGTGGCGGCCCTGCACTTCCTCTGATCCCCTACTGGAGACGCAAGCAATGAACGACCTGGTAAACGCCATCAACGGCATCGTGTGGAGCCCGGCGCTGATCGCCCTGTGCCTGGGCGCCGGCCTGTATTTTTCGCTGCGCTCGCGCTTCCTGCAACTGCGCCATCTACGCGAGATGGTGCGCCTCATGATGGAAGGGAAAAGTTCGGCCGAAGGCGTGTCGTCGTTCCAGGCGCTGGCCATGACGCTGGCCGGCCGCGTCGGCACCGGCAACATCGCGGGCGTCGCGACGGCCATCACGTTCGGCGGTCCGGGCGCCGTGTTCTGGATGTGGGCGGTGGCCTTCCTCGGCGCCAGCTCCGCATTCGTCGAGTCCACGCTCGGCCAGGTCTACAAGGAACAGATCCACCGCGAATTCCGCGGCGGGCCAGCGTTCTACATCGAGAAGGGCCTGGGCATGAAGTGGTACGCGTGGATCTTCGCCGTCGTCACCATCTTCGCCACCGGCGTGCTGCTGCCGGGCGTGCAGGCGAATTCGATCGCGGAAGGCCTGCGCAACGCCACCGGCATCGACGCCAACGTCACCGCCGCGCTGCTCGCCATCGCGCTCGGCTTCATCATCTTCGGCGGCGTCAAGCGCATCGCCCACTTCGCCGAAATCGTCGTGCCGTTCATGGCACTCGCCTACATCATCGTCGCCTGCGTCATCATCTTCCTGAACTGGCAGGCGCTGCCGGGCGTGCTGACGCTGATCTTCAGCTCGGCCTTCGGCCTGGACGCCGGCTTCGGCGCCATCGTCGGCATGGCGATCCAGTGGGGCGTCAAGCGCGGCGTCTATTCGAACGAAGCGGGCCAGGGCACCGGACCGCACGCCTCGTCCGCCGCGGAAGTCAGCCATCCGGCCAAGCAGGGCCTCGTGCAAGGCTTCTCGGTCTACATCGACACGCTGTTCGTGTGCTCGGCGACGGCCTTCATGCTGCTGATCACCGGGCAGTACAACGTCGAAGGCCCGGACGGCACCGCGATCCACACGGGCGTCCACGGCGTCGCGTCGGGTCCGGGCTACGTGCAGACGGCGCTGGAAAACGTGATGCCGGGCTTCGGCTCGCTGTTCGTCGCGCTGGCCCTGCTGTTCTTCGCCTTCACGACCATCGTCGCCTATTACTACATCGCCGAAACCAACATCGCCTACATCAACCGCACCGTGCACCGCCCGTGGATGACGCTCGTGCTCAAGGTCTGCATGATCGGCGCGACGGTGTACGGCTCGGTGAAAACGGCCGACGTGGCCTGGGCGCTGGGCGACCTGGGCGTCGGCCTGATGGCCTGGCTGAACATCGCCGCCATCCTGCTGTTGCGGAACGTGGCCTTCAAATGCCTGCGCGACTACGAAGCGCAGCGCGCGGCGGGCAAGGAGCCGGAGTTCGATCCCGCCACGCTGGGCATCGAGCGTGCCGATTACTGGGTCAAACGGGCCGCCGGCCGGCGCCAGCAAGGCACCGACGCGGTCACGGCCAAGGTGTGAACAGATCGTCATCGATTTGACGGACGAGTGTGGCTATTTGTCCCATCGCGTCGAAACCATTTGTAATTACGGGGAGGAACCTGCAAGAATAAATTACCATGTCGAAACTTAAGTTCTCCGAAAGAAAATCCGAAGAGCCGGCGCATGCAGCGCTGGCCCAGGGATTACGTCGTCTCGCCGCGACCGCCAGTGTGGAGACACTGCGGCAGGAAACGGTGGCCGTTGCGGTGTCGCTGTGCGGCGCCGAGCGCGGATACTGGGTGGCCGCCGGCGAGACGGCCTGCATCGGCGACATGACCAGTGTCGCGGTGGGCGACGGCATGGTGGTCCTGGAACATGCGCAGACGGTCGACGCCGCCCTGCTCGACATCCTGGCCACGATGGCATCGGTCGCGCTGGAGAACGCGGCCCTGCGCGACCAGTCGGCGGGGTTGGCGTTCGAACAAACCCTGCTGCACACCCTCGTTGACAACATTCCATTCCGCATCTACGCCAAGGACCGCGAAAGCCGGTTCCTGTTCGGGAATAACCGCATGGCCCGCCTGGCCGGCGTCGAAACGCCTCCCCAACTGATCGGCAAGACCGACTACGATTTCTTCCCCGCCGAACTGGCAGCCAAATACTTCGCCGACGAAAAGCAGGTCATGGATTCCGGCCAGTCGCTGTTCGATTACGAGGAACTGGTGGAAGACCAGGACACGGGCGAATTGGGCTGGACCGTGACGACCAAGGTGCTGCTGCGCGCCGAAGACGGCGCCGTGAACGGCATCGTCGGCATCGGTTACGACGTCACGCAGCGCAAGCTCATGGAAGAGCGCCTGCGCGAGCGCACGCAGGCACTGGAAGTGGCCAATGCCCGGCTGGAGGCCGAGAAGGAACAGCAGCAGATCCTGATCCGCAAGCTGAGCGACATGCAGGGCCAGTTGCTGCAATCGGAAAAAATGGCGTCGATCGGCCTGCTGGCCGCGGGCGTGGCCCACGAAATCAACAATCCGCTCGCGTTCATCAGTTCGAATTTCGGCGCGCTCGAACGCGACGCGAAAGACATCCTGAAGCTCATCAGCGCATTTGAAGGCGTCGAAGGGCTGCTGCCGGGCGACGCCCGCGCACCGGTCGCCTTCATGAAGGAGGACATCGGCCTGGACGACATCCGGCAAGACCTCGACGCGCTGTTCATCGAATCCCGCGAAGGCCTGCAGCGCGTAAAGCATATCGTGCAGAACCTGAAGGATTTCTCCCGGCCCGGCGGCACGGAAAAAGAGCTGGCCGATCTCGAGCAGGGGTTGAACAGCACCCTGAACGTGGCCTGGAACGAAATCAAGTACAAGGCGGACGTCGTCAAGGAATACGCCGGCGTCCCCGAGCTATATTGCCTGCCCTCGCAGATCAACCAGGTCTTCCTGAACCTGCTCATCAATGCGGCGCATGCGATCGAGGGCAAGGGCACGATCGTCGTGCGCACCGGCTACGACGACAAGATCGTCTGGGTCGAGATCGAGGACAACGGCAGCGGGATCGCGCCGGAGCACCTCGATCATATTTTCGAGCCCTTCTTTACGACGAAGCCCGTCGGCAAAGGGACCGGGCTCGGGCTGTCGATCGTGTACGGGATCGTGCAGGGGCATCAGGGCACGATCACCGTGAAGAGCGAGGTCGGCAAGGGAACGGTGTTCAGGGTGGCGTTGCCTCGGACGTAGCCCAGCTGCGCCGCACTGCGCCCTCTTCGGCCGCGCCCCACAACACCTTGCCGGGGTTGAGGATGTTCTGCGGATCGAACACCCGCTTGATGGCCCGCATCAGTTCCACCGCCGGCAGCCCGGCTTCCTGCATCAGGAAATCCATCTTGTGCATGCCGATGCCGTGCTCGCCCGAGCACGTGCCGTCGAGGCGGATCGCACGCGCCACCAGCCGGGCGTTGAGCAGTTCCGCGCGTTCGCGCTGCTCCGGCTTGTGCGGATCGATGAGGTAGCCGAAATGGAAGTTGCCGTCGCCGACATGCCCGACCAGGGAATACGGCACGCCCATCTCGTCCGCTTCGCGCACCGACTCGAGCAGGCATTCCGCCAGGCGGCTGATCGGCACGCAGGTGTCGGTGCTGATCGCGCGGCAGCCGGGTATCGAGGCGATGGCGGCGAAATAGGCATGGTGGCGCGCCGTCCAGAGCCGCGACCGCGCCTCGGGGTCGGTGGCCCAGGAAAACGCCGCGCCGCCGTGTTCCGCGGTCAGCGCCTCGACCGTTTCCGCCTGTTCGCGCACGGAAGCCGGCGTGCCGTGGAATTCCATCAGCAGCATCGGTTCTTCGCGCAGATCCAGCTTACTGTACCGGTTCACCATGCGCACGGTGTTCGCGTCGATCAGCTCCATGCGCGCGATCGGAATGCCGGATTGGACGATGTCGATCGCTGCGCCCACCGCATCCGCGATGCCCGGGAACGAGCACACGGCCGCCGACTGCGCTTCCGGCAGCGGGTGCAGGCGCACGACGATCTCGGTGAACACGCCGAGCGTGCCTTCGCTGCCCACCATCAGCCGGGTCAGGTCGTAGCCCGCACTGCTCTTGCGCGCACGCGTCCCGGTATGCACGATCTCGCCGGCGGCCGTGACGACCTGCAGCGCGAGCACGTTCTCGCGCATCGTGCCGTAGCGCACGGCATTGGTGCCGCTGGCACGCGTGGCGCACATGCCGCCGATCGACGCGTCCGCGCCCGGATCCACGGGGAAGAACAGCCCCGTGCCCTTGAGGGCCTGGTTCAGCTGCATCCGCGTCACGCCCGGCTGCACCGTCGCCGTCATATCCGCGGTATCGATGGCCAGCACGCGGTTCATGCGGCTCACGTCCAGGCTGATGCCGCCCCGGATCGCCAGCAGATGACCTTCCAGCGACGACCCGGCGCCGAACGGGATCACCGGCACCGCGTACCGGCCCGCCAGCGCGAGCAGCGCCTGGACGTCGCCGACGTCTTCGGCGAACACCACGGCGTCCGGCGGGGCCACGTCCACGAAGGAGGACTCGTCGCGGCCGTGCTGGTCGCGGACTGCGGCGGCGGTCGAGAAACGAGGGCCGAAGCGGGCTTGCAGTTCGGCCAGCATTGGGGCCGGCAGGCCCTGGTCGGTGCGGTCATTCATTCCATCATTCCTTTTGCTTTGCGGGTGCGTCGACGTGCTCGTAGCTGAAAATACGCGCGATGCGCCACTGCTTTCCCTGCAGGAGCATCAGATGCGAAAAGTTCGCGTGCCCCGCCAGCGTCTCGGGTGCGCCCGCCGGCCGCGCATAGAACCGATGCTCGCCGGTGACGATCGCGCCATACAGCGTCTCGCCCTGGCGCATCGGGAAGAAGCGGATCGTGCCCGGCACCGCTTCGCGACGCAATTTAACCGGCGCGCTCTTCATGCCGTCGTTCACCGCGGACAGCGCCTTCTTGCCGATCAACTTGCCGCCACGGTCGTGATAAAACTCGACGTCCTGCGCCAGCCAGGCGTTCATGCCATCCGGATCGGCACGATTATAGGCGTCCCAATATGCCTTGTCGGCGGCGCGTGCGCCGGCATCCCATGCTGCATCGGATGCCGGTTGCGCCAGGGCGGCGGTGGATGCCATGGCGAGCATGGCGATGGATGTGGATACCAAACCGCGTGCAAACATTCATTCTCCAATATAAATCCGGGTACGCATGCCGACTGCTCCAGCCGTACCGAATTATATGGCGGGCGGCCTAGCGGCTGGGCGCCTGGAACTCCACGTCGGCCGCCTTCGCGATTCCCGCACTGCGGCCGGGGCCAGTGTGATAGCTCCAGTACAGGTTCGTATGCGCGATCACCTTGGCCGGTTCCGGTGCGCCCCATTCGGTCTTGTCGCCTGTCGTGTGGGCATCGCTGGCGAGGATGACGTCATACCCGCGCGTAAAGGCGCCATGGATCGTCGAGCGGATGCAGGCATCGGTCTCGGCACCCGCCACGATCAGTTCTAGAACACGATCATTTTCGGCACAGATGAGCCAAATGAAGGGCATTGGTTGCCATTCATGGAACGATGGTTGTAATTCCTTTACAGGAAATGTAAATATGGCATTCAGGCGCAGCCGGTGACCAGGAGTAACGGCACACCCGTCCACGTCACCGCCACGAGGGCCAGCACGGCCAGTACGAGACGGGCCCAGTCGAGCAGGCCGGCATCCTCGCGCCGGGGTACCCCGCGGGCACGCCACGCGAGCCACGCGCACGCGCCGATCGCGGCCAGCGTGGCGGCGCCCAGCAGCACGCGGTCCGGCCCGCCGGGACGCATGCCGGCCGGCGTGCACTGGGCCGCCGCGAGGCCGTAGGTGAAGGCGAAGTGGACGCTCCACACCAGCAGCGGCAGCGTCCCCGCCAGCAAGCGGCGCCAGAACGATTCGCGGGTGCGCGGCGTCGTCATCGTCACGCCATCAGCAGCGGCACGAGCCGCACGACGAGCATCCCTGCGATGCCCTGCAACGTCGTCACATGCCACACGAGCGCGATGGTGTCGAGCGACGCGCGGCTGCGTTCACCCAGCAGGCCGCACCACGCGCGCGCGGCGAGATACGGCGCCAGCACGGCGAGCGTCACGACGTGCAGTCCCTGGTAGGAGGCCAATGCCGCGACACCCGCGGCCCACGCGCTGGCGGTCGGATCCAGCCCCGCGCCCTGCAGGCCGCGCACGTCGAGCGCACACGATGCGAGCACGCAGCCCAGCGCGGCCAGCACGAGCCACGGCAGGCGCCGCGTGCCCACGGCGCGCGTCGCGAACCAGACGAGCAATGAGCCCAGCACCAGCAAGCCGGCGGATGCGAGGGCCAGGTCCTGCGATGGGAGCGTGGCGCCGGGCGGCGGGCATACCGTCAGGCGCATCGTCACGTGCACATAGGCGAACGCGAAGCACGCGAAGATGCTGAGGTCGACGACGAGCATCACGATGGCGGCCCACCACGCGTGCGATGCGGTGCCGGTGGCGCCGACCGGTATCGTCTTGCCGCAGCCGATGTCCACGGCGGCGACGGTGCTCTCGCGGTCCGCCTGCCACATCCAGCCCAGCACCGCCGCGATGGCCGCGATGCCGCAGACCCATGCGAGCACGTTCAGTTTCACGGTCAGCAGCAGGAAGAAGCCGGCCGTGCCGGCGGCGGCGATCAGGGGCAGCCAGCTGTCGCCGGGCAGGATCAGCACATAGCGCGGGGCGGCCGCCACGGGGCTCGTGGCGATGGTCTCGCGCGCGCCCGTCGCCGTGCGCGGCAGGTAGTGGCGGCCCTCTTCCACTTCGCGCACGAGTTCCGGATGGTCCCACAACGGGTCGATGGAATCGATGCGCGGGATGCTGCGGTTGCCGTAATCCTCGGACGGCAGCCATTCGAGCGTGGACGCGTTCCACGGGTTGCCGACGGGGCGCTCGGGACGGCGCAATGCGCGCCACGCATCCCATGCGAACAGCACCACGCCGAGCGCGAACGTGAACGCGCCCACCGTCGACAGCATGTTCAGGCCATTCCATCCGAGGTCCGCCGCATACGTGTAGACGCGGCGCGGCATGCCGAGCAATCCCGTCACGTGCATCGGGAAGAACGCGACATTGAAGCCGACGAACATCAGGCCGAACACCCAGCGCGCGAGCCCTTCGGACAGGCGGTTGCCGTTCACGAGCGGCAGCCAGTAGTACAGCGCGGCGAACACGGGGAACACCATCCCGCCGATCAGCACGTAGTGGAAGTGCGCGACGACGAAATACGTGTCGTGCACCTGCCAGTCGAACGGGATCACGGCGACCATCACGCCGGTCAGCCCGCCCAGCACGAAGATGGCCATGAAGCCGAGCAGGAACAGCGTGGGCGCGTTCGCCTTCACCTTCCCTTTCCACAGCGTGGCGATCCACGCGAACACCTGGATCGCGGTGGGCACCGCCACCGCCATGCTGGCCGCGGAGACAAAGCCCATCTCCAGCGTGCCGAGGCCCGCTGTGAACATGTGATGCGCCCACAGGCCGAAGCTGAACACGCCCACGCCGACGAGGGCCGCGATGATGGCGCGGCGCGCGACGAGCGGCGTGGCGGCGAGGGTCGGCACGATCGTCGACACCATGCCGGCGGCGGGCAGGAAGATGATGTAGACCTCGGGATGGCCGAAGAACCAGAACAGGTGCTGCCACAGCAGGGGGTCGCCGCCGCGGTCGGCGAGGAAGAACGGCCAGTCGAATGCGCGTTCCAGTTCCAGCAGCGCGGTACCCGCGATCACGGCGGGGAACGCGAACACGATCATCACGCCCACGACCAGCATGGCCCACGCATAGACGGGCATGCGTCCCAGGGTCATGCCGGGCGCGCGCGTAAACAGGATGCCGACGATCAGTTCGATGGCGCCGGCGATCGCGGAGATCTCGATGAAGCCGATGCCCAGCAGCCAGAAGTCGGCGTTCAGGCCCGGCGAATATTTTAGGCCAGTGAGCGGCGGATACATGAACCAGCCGCCGTCCGGCGCGAGGCCGAAAAACAGCGTGCAGAAGAACGCGAGGCCGCCGATGGCATAGGCCCAGTAGGCATACGCGGACAGGCGCGGGAACGGCAGGTCGCGCGCGCCTAGCATGTTCGGCAGCAGGTACACGGCGATGGCTTCCACGATCGGGATCGCGAACAGGAACATCATCACCGAGCCGTGCATCGTGAACACCTGGTTGTACGTCTCGGCGCCGAGAAAGCCGTTGCCCGGTACCGCCAGCTGCACGCGCATCAGGAGGCCCAGCACGCCGGCGAGGATGAAGAACAGCAGCGCCGTGCCGATGTACAGCAGGCCGATGTTCGTGTTGTTCACGGACGAGAAGAAGCGCCAGCCGCGCTGCGTGCGCCAGACGTCTTCCAACCGCGCGAGGTCGTCGTCCCGGCCCGTCATTGCAGGTGCTCGAGATAGGCCGCCAGCGCGCGCAGCGTGTCGCCGTCGGTGCCGGAAGCGGCGGGCATGAACACGCCCGGCTTGGCGGTCTGCGGATCCGCGATCCAGCCGGCCAGCGTGTTCCGGTGCGTCCGCAAGAGACCCGCGCCGATGTGCGTGCGGCTGCCGACGTGCGTGAGGTCCGGGCCGAGGCGCGCCGTCTCGGCCACGCCGCGGATCGTGTGGCACGTCTGGCAGCGCTGTTCGAGGAAGGCGGTGCGGCCCCGTTCCAGCAGCGCGCCCTGCGGTTCACGGGCCGGTCGTGCCTGGCGTTGCAGCCAGTGGTGGAACGCCTCGGGTGCCAGCGCCACCACGTGCAGCGCCATGTTCGCATGCTGCGCGCCGCAGAATTCCGCGCACTGGCCGCGGTAGACGCCGGGCCGGTCGGCGCGCAGGGTGAGGCCCGTGACGCGGCCGGGGATCATGTCGCGCTTGCCGGACAGCGCCGGCACCCACAGGCTGTGGATCACGTCGGCCGCGTTCAGGCCCACGTACACGGTCTGCCCGACGGGGATGTGGATCTCGTTCGCGGTGACGATCTCGCGCCCACCGGCCGGGTCGCGGTAGCGCACTTCCCACCACCACATGCGCGCCGTGACGGAGATCGACAGCGCCGCCTGCGAGCTTTGCGGCACGAGTTGCGCGCTGCGCCACGTGCTCCACGTGAGCAGCGCCGACAGCACGAGCACGGGAAACGCGACGCCCGCCCCCGCGATCCACAGGCCGGGCCGGAGCGGCCGCGCGTTGTCGCGCAGGCTGAGCGCCATCAGCGCCATCACGGCGATGAAGATGACAGTGCCGGCCCCGAACAGGACCCACGCGAACTGCTGGATGACGGCGGCATCCGCGCCGGCCGGGTGCAGGACGGATTGCAGCGTCCCATTCA
Organism: Massilia kyonggiensis; assembly: GCF_024756235.1. GTDB lineage: Bacteria > Pseudomonadota > Gammaproteobacteria > Burkholderiales > Burkholderiaceae_D > Telluria > Telluria kyonggiensis. The sequence continues at coordinate 204,135 of NZ_JANUGY010000010.1, forward strand.
TCGCAATGTGTACAGAAAGGCGGCCATGTGGCGAGCCTCCTGCTCGGTGAGCCCCACGTCAGGCATCGCCGTGCCGGGCTTGAGGGCGGGCGGATCGAGCAGCCAGGCGACGAGGCGCGGCGGCACGTTGGGGATGCCGCCGGCGATGTAGCTCAGGCGCCCGAATTGTTCCAGGTCCGGCCCGGCCTCGCCGCCCGCGCCCGGGACGTCCGGAATCTTGTGGCACGCGCCGCACTGGTATTGCGTGACCAGCTGCTTGCCGATCTTCGCGTCGCCGCCGAGGTACGGCTTGCGGAAGTCGTCATCGCCGCAACCGGACAGCAGCCCCGCGCACGTCAATACGAGCACGGCGCCAGCGATGGAAAAGCGTGACAGGGAGGTCGGCACGGTTGAATCCACGACGTTGAGTTGGCTTTTATAATACCGGAGACGATGCATTTTTTTTAACACGATTCGTTTGGGACACTCGCATGCCCGCCACGCGCACCCGCCTGATCATGACGACCGTCATCGCTACCCTGCTGGGATCGGGAATGGTCGCCGCGCTCGGGGGCTTCATCGTGCTGCGCGCCGGCTGGTACGACATCGGCGCCACCACGCAGCACTTCCCGTTCGTCTTCAGCATGCTCGAACAAGGCATGCATTACTCGGTGCGGCGCCATGCGAAGAGCGTGGCCGAACCCGCGCTGGGCAACCACGACCAGGTGCTGCGCGGCGCGATCGTCTACCGCGACAACTGCGCCCAATGCCACGGCGGCCCCGGCACGGCGCCCGGCAAGCATGGCCTGAGCATGCAGCCGGTGCCCGGTCCGCTGGTGGACGCCACGCGCCACTGGAAGCCGCGCGAGCTGTACTGGATCACGCGCCACGGCATCAAGATGAGCGGCATGCCGGGCTGGGAATACCACCTGAGCGAGGACGAGCTGTGGTCCACCGTAGCGTTCATCATGCAGCTGCCCACGCTGAGCGCGGACGATTACCGGACGCTGACGGCGGAGGAAAAGAAATGAACCGGCTCGCCCTGGTATTCGCAGCGCTCCTTCTCGCCGGCTGCGGCAACGCCAACCGCGCGCCCGCCGGCACCCAGGGCGACGCGGCGCGCGGCCGCATCGCCCTCGCGCAATACGGCTGCCGCGCATGCCACATGATCCCGGGCGTGACGGGATCGAAGGTCTATGTGGGGCGGCCGCTCGAAGAGATGGCCAGGCGGCCCATCATCGCGGGCACGCTGCCGAACAACCAGGCGAACCTCGTGCGCTGGATCCGCAATCCGCAGGCCATCGACCCGCGCACCGCGATGCCCGTGCTGGGCGTGTCCGAGCGCGATGCGGTCGACATGAGCGCCTATCTGCTTTCACACTGACGCCCGCTCGAGCACACGGGCCAGGTCGTCCACCCCGGCACGGATCGCGTCCGGCGTGAACGCGGAAAAGCCCAGCAGCAGCCCGGGATCGATGGCGCAAGCGACGCCCGCCTGCGGATTCGTGTAATAGCCCAGCGTGCGCACGTCCACGCCGAGATCGCGGGCGTGATGCGCGACCGTCTCCTCATCCAGCCTCTCCGTGAAATGCACGCACAGGTCCAGGCCCGCGTCCGACGGGCCCTGGCGCAGCCGGCCGTCGAGGCGCGCGTCGAGCGCATCGACGAGGGCTTGCCGGCGCTCGCCATACGCGTCGCGCGTGCGGCGGATGTGGCGCGCGAAGTGGCCGCCGGCGATGAAGTCGGCCAGGGTCGCTTGCGGCACGATGGGACTGTGGCGGTCGACGACCGCCTTTGCCCGCGCCAGCGCGGCGGCCAGCGCGGGCGGCGCCACGACGTAGCCCAGGCGCAGCGCGGGGAACAGCACCTTCGACAGCGTGCCGACGTAGATCACGCAGCCCGCGCGGTCCATGCTTTGCAGCGACGCCAGCGGCGGCCCGGTATGCCGGTATTCGCTGTCGTAGTCGTCCTCGACGATCCACGCGCGGTTCGCCTCCGCCCAGCGCAGCAGTGCGAGACGGCGGCGCAGGCTCATGGTCACACCCAGCGGCAGCTGGTGCGACGGCGTCGCGAACGCGAGGCGCGCATCGGGATAGTGTTTGGCCGCGTACGCGACGTCCATGCCCTCGGCGTCGACGGGCACCGGGCAGACGCGGGCGCCGGCCACCGTGAACGGCGCCACCGCGCCCTGGTACCCGGGCGATTCGATCCACATCGCTTCGCCCGGCGCGAGCAGCAACTGGGCCAGCAGGTACAGCGCCTGCTGCGAGCCGGACGTGATCACGACCTGGTCCGGCGTGCACTGCACGCCGCGCGACGCTTTTAGATAAGCGCACAGCAGCTCCCGCAGGGGCGCGTACCCGGCGCCGGGACCGTAGCCCAGCGACCCGGTCGAATGGCGCCAGTGGCGCGCTTCCAGGCGGCGCCAGACGTCGAACGGGAACAGATCCAGACCGGGCATGCTGGCGCGGAACGCGCGCAGGGGCCCGGCGTGGTGCAGCACGCGCGCCATGCCGCCCGCGATGAGTTCCCCGCGCGCCGACAGGGGGCGCACCATCGGCGCCGCGGCGGCGTCGCCCGCACGCGCACCGGCCGGCAGCGACGCGCTGACGAATGTCCCCTTCCCGACCGTGCCCTGCAAATAGCCCTCGGCCATCAGCTGCTCGTACGCCGCGAGCACGGTCTGGCGCGACACGTTCAACAGGCCGCACAACGTGCGCGTGGCGGGCAGGCGCACGCCGGCGGCGATGCGGCCGTCGAGGATCGCATCCTTCAGGTGGACGTACAACTGGCGGAACAGCGGAGTCGAGGCAGCGCGCTCGAGCGTGGCGGCGGCGAGGATGTCGTGGACGTGCATGGCGGCGTGGTTCGAATTGGTACGCCCATCTTCCCCATAATTGGTCATTTGAGCAAGCCATCCGTGAACTTAAGATGACAACTCGTTCGTACACGGAGGGATGATGAAACGATTCGAAGCCACCCTGGCCTGGCAGCGCGGCGACCAGGCCTTCACCGACCTGCGCTACAACCGCGCGCACCGCTGGCGCTTCGACGGCGGCATCGACGTGCCGGCCTCGTCGTCGCCGTTGTCCGTGCCCGTGCCATTGTCGGACCCGGCCGCCGTCGATCCGGAAGAAGCCCTCGTCGCGGCCGCCGCCAGCTGCCACATGCTGTTCTTCCTGTCGCTCGCGGCCGCGCGCGGCTACGTCGTCGACCGCTACGACGACCGTGCCGTCGGCCTGCTCGATGCCGGTCCGGACGGCCGCCCGGCCATCACGCGCATCATCCTGAACCCGGCCATCGCGTTTTCCGGCGAACACCGGCCCGACCGCGCCGCGCTGGCCGAGCTGCATCACGAGGCGCATGCGCGCTGCTACATCGCCAATTCGCTGAAGGGAGACGTCGTCGTGGAGGGGTTCGAATAATGTACGTGCCGGGACAATTTGCCGTGGCCGAGCAGGCCGACATGCTGGACCTCATCGCCGCCAACCCGCTGGGCGCGCTCGTGCGCCTCGGCGCCGGCGGGCTGGAAGGGGATCACATCCCGTTCGAACTCGTGGCCCCCACCGACGCGGCGCCGCACGGCCTGCTGCGCGCCCACGTGGCGCGCGCGAATCCGGTCTGGCAGGCGGGCGATGCCTCCGTGCTCGTGCTGTTCCAGGGCGCGTCCAGCTATGTGTCGCCGCTGCTGTACGACGTCGAGGCGGCCGGGGGACGCGTGGTGCCGACATGGAATTACCAGGTCGTGCATGCGCACGGGCGGCTGCGCGCGATCGACGATCCGGCGTGGATCCTCGGCCAGATGACGCGGCTGACGGGACGCCACGAGGATGCACGTGCGGGATGGAAGGTGGAGGATGCGCCGCGCGAATTCATCGACAAGGTCGTGCGGACGACCGTCGGCATCGAGATCGCCATCGAGCGGCTGGAAGCGAAATTCAAGATGAGCCAGAACCGCACGCCCGAGGACCGGGCGCGCGTGCTGGCTGCGATGGGATAAGGCAGGCCGTCCTTACTTGCCGGACGTCGTACCCGACTTCGCCATCGGCATTTGCTCGGCGGATTTGAGGTGTTGCGCGACGACGGGCTCGGTCTTGTCGACGAGGGCCTTCACTTCCGGATCCTTGGCCTTCTTCGACGCCGCCATCAGCTTGGCGTGGACAGTCTTGTGATCCTGCACGCCGGCCTGCTTCATGTAGGCCTTGTCGAAGGCGTCGCCGCTCATCTTTTCCAGCTTGGCGGCCATGGCCTTGTGCTTGGCGTCCGGCTCGGTCGGCAGGGTCACGCCGCGTGCCTGGGCCAGCGCCTTGACTTCGTTCAGGTTGGCGGTGTGGTCGTCGATCATTTGCTGGGCGAACGCTTTCACCTCGCTGCTCTGGCTCTTGTTCTGGGCGAGCTTGCCACCCTCGACTTCGGCAATATTGGCCATTGCCATATCCTTGAGAATCTTCTCGTCGCCGGCGGTCAGCTTCGCGCCGGTGGCCGTACCCGCTGCCGACTGGCCCGCGCCGCTGGCGCCCATGCTCGAGGTGGCGCTCTTGTCGGTCATGCCGGCCGAGCCATGGCCCGCCATGCCTGCCGCACCCGTCTGCTTGGCGCGGTTTTCCATGCCGGTGCTGTTGGTGTTGTCGATGGTGCCCTCGCGGGTCGTTTTACCCGACATGTTCGGCGTGCCGGTGCTGCTCGTGCCGGTCTGGGTCGGGGTCTGGCTGACCGCGGCCGTCTGGGCGTGGACACCGACGGCGGTGAACATGGCTGCCACTGCCGAAACGGCCAGCAGTCCTTTCAAGGTGTTCTTGTTCTGCATTTCGCTCTCCTGAACTCTGTTATGAAGTTGGCGCCTGGCGGGGGCCGCAGTGCGCAAGCTCGTGTTTGAATGACAACGGCCGTGGCAAAGTGTATCGCCGCGTTTTCTTGAACAGCGCGCGTTAGCCAGAAGGAAAGTTTTATCGATATGCGAAAAATGAACGGCCGTCAGCGGAAGCTCAGCGCTCCCGTCAGGTCGCCCGGCGGACGCGCGCCGCGGGCTGCGAACGCCGCGTTGCGCGCGGCCAGGCCCTCCAGCAGCGGCAGGTCGTGCAGGCGCGTGATGAAGCGCAGGATCGACGTCGTGTCGTAGAAATTGTGGTCGACGGCGCCCTTCTTCGCGTACGGCGAGATGACGATGGCCGGGATGCGCGAGCCCGGGCCCCAGCGGTCGCCCTGCGGCGGCGCCACATGGTCCCACCAGCCGCCGTTCTCGTCGAAGGTGACGACGACGACCATGTCCTTCCACTGCGGCGACTTCTTGAGGTGCTCGATCACGTTGGCCACGTGGGCGTCGCCGGACTCCACATCCGAATAGCCCGCGTGCAGGTTCAGATTCCCCTGCGGCTTGTAGAACGTAACGGCCGGCAGCCTGCCGGCGATGGCGTCGGCGATGAATTTGTTCGAGATCGGGCTGTCGCCCATGCCGCCGTCGCGCAGGTGCTCGGCGCGCGCCGCGGTGCCCGGTCCGAACTGTTTGAAATAGTTGAATGGCTGGTGGTGGAACTGGAAGTTCGGACGCTCGCCTTCGCCGCGCCCGTCCAGCGCCGCCTGCCACGCGCCCGCATACCACGCCCAGGCGACGCCCTTGTCGGACAGCAGGTCGCCGATCGTCTTGTACGTCTGCGGCGGCAGCACGGCCGGGTCCTGCGGATCGGCCAGGTGCGCATCGCCGCCCGGTGCCGGACGCACCCAGCTCGGCTGGAACGGCGGCGCCATCGTGTTGACCGCGTAGCCGTCCGGCGTGATCGCGCCGTTGTTGACGAACTTCGGCTTGCCCTCCAGCGCCGACTTCGGCGAATCCGGCGCCAGCGCGAGGCGGACGCCCGTCGGGCCGTCTTCCAGCACGGCGATCTTCTTCGCGGCCGGCGTGGACGCCGCATCGAAGAATTCCGGCACGCGGCCGCTGATCAGGAACTGGTGGTTCAGGTAGGAGCCGCCGAACGCGCCCATGAAGAAGTTGTCGCACAGCGTGAATTCGCGCGCGATCTGCCACAGGCCCAGGTTCTTCGACGTCTCGCCGTAATGCCCCATCGTCAGCGCGCCGTTGTCGCCCCATGCCACGAAGCCGTCGTTCCTGCCGCCGTTGATCTGCATCTGGTTCTGGTAGAACAAATGCCACAGGTCGCGCGTGATGATCGCTTCCGGCAGCGGCTTGCCCGCGGCATCCGTCAACCTGAAGGGCGCGTTGGGAAGATGCTGGATGTCGTCTTCCCTGATCAGGTAATCCTTGCCGCCGATGTTCTGGCGCGCCGGGACCATGCCGCCCCAGATCTTCGGCAGTTCAGGCAGGACGCTGCCGTCGCGGTCCTTCTGCGGCACGACGTTCGCCGCCGCCAACGGTTGCGCGAGCCCGGGAAAGTCCGCGAACAGGTTGTTGAAGCTGCGGTTCTCCAGGTAGATCACGACGACGTTCTTGACATGCGCCTTCAGCTTGGCATCCAGCGAGCCGGCGACGGTCTTGACGGCCCTGGCGGCGGGCTTCGCCTCGCTGGCCGGCGCGATCGATGCCGACAGGCCCACGGCGGCCGCAGCCTGGAAGATGCGGCGGCGCGCGGGGCTGGCGGGCAGGTCGTCGTGGTCTTGCATGGCGTTCTCCTGTGACGGCAAAAAATTGATTATCTGTTCTTTTTGCCATCAGGAAAAGAAAAAAGCAGGCGTCAATACGGGCAAAAACGACAGCTCGCTTACATCTCCTTAACCGCGTTTAACACCCCGGCGCGCCAGAATGTCATGGACGAATCGACGAAAGGATCACCATGAAACGCACCGCGCTCGCCGCCATCGGCGCCCTCTTCCTGGCCTGCGCGCCCATTGTCCACGCCGACGACACGGCCACGTCCACCCTCAAGCTGCCGCAGGCGCAGGTCGAGCGGCTGCTGGGGGCGTATGCCATGATCAAGCAGAACTACGTCGGCGAGACCGACGACAAGGCGTTGTTCGACGGCGCCCTGTCCGGCATGCTGGCGGCGCTCGATGCGCACTCGCGCTACCTGGACAAGGACGCCATGCGCGACGTCGGGCGCGAGAACAGCGGCGAGTACGTGGGCATCGGTATCGAGGTCGAAGGCGACCGCAACCAGTTGCGCGTGGTGTCCGCCACCGAAGGCTCGCCGGCCGAACGCGCGGGCATCCGGTCGGGCGACGTGATCGTCTCCGTGGACGGGGCGCCCGTCGCCGGCATGGCGAACGACGACGTCGCGCGGCGCATGCACGGTGCGCCGGGAACCGTGGTCGCCATCGGCATCGCGCGCCGCAACAAGGTCGAGACGCTGCGCATCACGCGCGCCGACCTGCACAACGACACGGTACGCGTGAAGATGGCGGCGCCCGGTCTTGCCTGGATCCGCATCTCGGAATTCGGCGGCGCCACGGCGGCCGACCTCGCGGCAGCCCTGAAAAAACTGGACAACCCGCGCGGCCTGATCCTCGACCTGCGCAACGATCCGGGCGGCCTGGTGGCGACGGGCGTCGCGGTCGCCGGCGCGTTCCTGCAGCCGGGCACCGTGCTGTTCACGGCGCGCGGGCGCGAGCCGGGCGCCAACGCCACCGTCACTGTCGACGAGCGCTACTACCGCCAGCAAGGCCAGCCCGACGTCCTGGCCGGACTGCCCGCGTGGACCCGCACCGTGCCGCTGACGGTGCTCGTGAACGGCGCCTCCGCCTCGGCCGCGGAACTGGTCACGGGCGCCCTGCAGGACCAGCACCGCGCCACCGTGATCGGCACGCGCACGTTCGGCAAGGGCTCCATCCAATCCGTCATCGGGCTGGACGAGGACAGCGGCGTCAAGTTCACCGTGGCGCGCTATTTCACGCCGAACGGCCACGAGATCCAGGCGCGCGGCGTCACGCCGGACATCGTCGTGACGCCCGCGGTGGCCGCCGACGACGACCTGCTGCTGCGCGAAGCGGATCTCGCGAAGCACCTGCCCGCGACACAGCCGCTCGAGGCGACGGCGGTGGCAGAGCGCGAACCCGTGGAGTCCACGCGCACGTTCGGCACGCGCGACGACAAGGTCCTGCAGACCGCGGTGGCCGTCCTCACGCCCGAAGACAAGCGTTCGTCCACGCTCGCGGCCCTGTTGCGCCGCTGGAGCGGTGCGCCGCTGGCGGCGACGGCCGCGCCGTAACGGTCACGTCATAATCCGGCGTCAGAATACGCATCGCTCCCAGGGAAGAGAGCACATGGCGGCTCGGCCGCCCTACCGGCGCCGGCGGTCGGGAAACATACCGGCACCAATTCAGAAGCGAGCCTTGACGCGCAGCCGGTCCTTGACGTGCCGGCGCGCGCGCGGCATCGCATCCAGCGCACGCGCGGCCAGCACGCCTTCGATGAAGCCGAGCAGCCCCGCCTCCTGCGGCACGCGGTCACGCAGCTGCGCGACCAGTTCGCGCGCGACGAACGCATCGTTGATCTCGCCCAGCTCGTCCTGCATGCCGCTCAAGAGATCGTGCCGTTTCGTCGCCTTGCGGTCATGCGACAGCACGGCGAAGAATTCGCGCGCATAGCGCTCCTTCTTGGCCGCGATGCGCACCTTGTGCAGGCACTCGGGCCGCTTCAGGTCGTAGCCGCGGGCACGCTTGCGCACGCGCGCAGCCGCGTGCTGCACGAGCTGCGGCGCGGCCTTCGCGATCCTTTGTTCGAGCGGATCGGCCGGCAATGTCGTGTGCTGCCAGCCCTTGCCCGCGATCCAGCCGCCCAGCGCCAGCATCAGGGTCGTGTAGCGCGGGCTGCCGACGGCCGAGCGCACGCGCGCCCGATGGCGGTCCGCCTCTTCGCGCGCGGCCGCTTCCACGCGCGCCAGCGACGGCTTCTGGTCCTCCGCCAGCGGCAGGCCGGGCAGCACGGATTCGAGGAACACGTCCCAGTTGCGCGCGTCGCCCAGTTCGCCGGCAAGCCAGTCGATGTCGGCCGCCAGCGGTTCCGGCAGCGTCACGAGCCCGTCGACCATGTCCTGGGCCGCGCGCAGGCGGCGCAGGCCGACGCGCATCTGGTGCAGGCTCTCGACGTCGCCCGCCAGCACGCCCCGCTCGTTGGCCTGCATCTGCTGCAGGCAGTTCTGCAGGATGCCGCCGAGGGCTTCGCCCAGCGTCGCCTTGCGCTTGAGCGTCACCGGCGCGGCCTTGACGGCGTGCGCCTTGTCCTCGGTCGCCAGCGCATAGCCGCGTTCGGCCTTGCTGATGTTCTCGATGCGCACGGGCGTCGCCGCGTGCACCCGCTGCGCGAGTTCGTACAGGCAGGCCGGGTCGCCATCCTTCACTTCGAGCTCCAGCTCGCGCACTTGCGTCTTGCGCTCGCCGTGCTGCAGTTCGCCCACGTCCAGCGCGCACTCGACATGCGTGCCGTCCGGCAGGGCCAGCATCCACGTCGTGCGCTTCGTGCGGTTGACGAAGACCGGCTCGGGCGCGAGCTGCTGGCCACCCAGGCTGTCGGCGAGGTCGGGCAACGCTTCGCGCAACTGGCGGTCGAAGAGGTCGTGGTCGGGCGCCTCGGACTGGATCTCGGCTTCCAGCTCGGTCCTCCGGTGCAGGCCGGCCACCGCGCTGCCGCCGCCCTTCAGGGTCTGCACGTGACGCTCGCCGGCGCTGCGCACGCGCAGGGCAAAGCCATGCTTCCACAAGTCGAAACCGCCGGTGTCGAAATAGCGGTCGACGTGTTCCTGGTCGCGCGGCTTCGACACGGCGTGTTCGCGCAGCACGGCGGATTTTTTCAACTGCGCGGCGCTCGTCGCGTCCACGGCCAGCTTGATCTCGCATTCCATCGAATTCTCCTGTCATCTATCCCTCTTACTGTAGCGCATCGCCTTTGAGTCCGACACACGAATCGGCCTGCGCCTATTCGCGTTGCATCAACCTGCGACGCGTGCACGACTGATGCAGAACAGCCCGGCGCAGACCACGTACCGCTACCGTACGGGGGCTGCCCGGGCATTCATGCAGGCCGCATTTCCAAGGAGACAGATATGGCACGGTTCGGTGTCGAGGCGATCCGCTATTTCAGCCACGCGCGCGCGGCGCACGTGGACACGGCGGGCGACCTCACCTACACGTTCAATCGAAGTAATGGCCTGGACAATAAACTGCGCGGCGCCGGCCACACGCGCGCGTTCTACTGGGCGAATACGGATGTCTGGGAGACCGACATCCGCGACAGCGACCAGGGCGGCGACGACCGCCACTGGGTCGACGACGTCGACCTCTTCTGGATCGAAACCCACGGCAACCACGACGACGCGGGCCACGTCGTGCTGCTGTACGACACGCCCGTCACGGAATGGCTCGCCAATTCGGCGCGCTGGCAGCTGGGCGAGGACTGGAACAACGAATGGGTGATGGCCTATTCGTGCGACACGGCGGCGCTGCCCACCGTCACCGGCCTGTGGAACATCTTCGCGCGCATGCACATCTATTGCGGCGCCTGGGATCTGATGTGGGACGGCATCACGACGGACGAATGCGGCGAGGACGTGGGCGACAACCTCGTGCACGGCGACACGGTGGCGCATGCCTGGCACGACGGCGTCTCGGACTGGTGGGTCGACAACCACCCGATCACCGTGTGCGTGGGCGATGCCGCCACGTGGAACAACGGCGCGATCCGCTGGAACCTCAGCGCCATCAACCGCGATCACCTGTGGGGCCACGGCACCGTGACCCCGGACCTGGCGCCTGCGCAGCAGGCCTGCCTGCTGTGGTACTGGACGGAGGGCTGAACGATGAGCGACCACACCCTGCTGCACACACTTGCCGGCACCTGCGCCGACGCGCGCATTCCCGAGCAGGCCGACATCCTCCTGCTGCAGACGCCCACGCGGGAACAGCTGCAGGCACGCGCCCGCCGCTTCGTCGCGCTGCTGGAGGAACACGGCGGCTGCCCGCACGACAACGGCGGCGCCTGGCAACAGCGCGACGACCACACGGTGATCTACCTGGCGGACGGCGCGCGCGCCATGGTCTACCACGCGTCCGGCGCGCTGCGCTACGTCTCCGGCCTCGGCCCTGCAGAGGCGCCGTTCGAACACGACGCCGAACGGGCCGCCCTGCAACGCCTCGTCGAGGAACGCGCGCACAAGCTGGCCTTGTCCGACTGGGCCGGCCCGAACGGCGAGTTGCGCTTCGAGCGCCTGTTCCGCACGCTGGGCCAGGGCGCCGACCCGGCCGGCAAGACCTCCGCGACGACGCTGTTCCGGGCCCTCGGCGCCTGGCGCCAATACGCCGGCGGCATTCCGGTGCTGGGCGCCGCGTCCGTCGCGCTGCGGCTTGCGGGCGATGGACGGCTCGACGCCCTGTCGGTGCAGGTGCGGCCCGCCAACGGCGAAGTGCTGGACCGCGCGGCCATCGTCGAACCGCAAGCAGGTGCGCGCCAGATCGTGGCGCAACTGGCTACGCTGCTCGGCCAGAAAGAGGTCCCGGGCGGCCTGGTGGAATCGGCGACCTTGCAGTTCGGCTACCTCGACCTGGGCAAGCGCAAGTCCCAGCGCGTGCTGGCGCCCGCTTACGTCGCACACGTCGTCTTGCGCCACAAGACGGGACGCCAGGCCTATGTGCTGGCCGTGCGCGCGACGGAACGGACCTATCTCGACCTGCCCGTGTTTGGCAGCGGCATCGTGGCCGGACACGGACGCACGGAGATCGCGCGCTGCAACGTGAGCTGACAGATGCGTTGACGGGTGCGCTCAGGCAGCCGGCTGCGGGTGCAGATCCAGCCTGCGGCCGGCCTTGACGATCTGGCTTGGCACCTCGTGACCGACCAGGTCCTGCAGTCGGACCGCGGCCTGCAGCAGCAAGGCCAGGTCGACGCCGGTGTCGTAGCCCATCAGCTCGAGCGCGTGCACGACCTCCTCCGTGCACACGTTGCCGGTGGCGCCGGGTGCATAGGGGCAGCCGCCGATGCCGCCGAGGGAGGCGTCGAAGCGGTCGGCGCCGGCGTCGATGGCGGCCAGCACGTTCGCGAGGCCCATGCCACGCGTGTTGTGGAAATGCAGCGTGAGTTCGATGCCGGGCCAGCGGGCACGTACGGCTTCCGTCAGCGCGCGCACCTGGGTCGGATACGCCATGCCGGTGGTGTCGCACAGTGTGATGCCGCGCACGCCGAGTTCGTCGACGAAGCGGGTGCACCAGTCCAGCACGTCCTGCTGCGGCACGTCGCCTTCCATCGGGCAGCCGAAACTGCACGACAGCGACACGTTGACGGCGATGCCGTGGCGCCGCGCCAGCGCCGCGACGTCGGCCAGTCCGGCGAAGGATTGTGCACGCGTCATGCGCAGGTTGGACAGGTTGTGGCTTTCGCTGGCCGACATGACCAGGTTCATCTCGCCGACGCCCGCCGCGACGGCGCGCTCGGCCCCGCGCACGTTCGGCACGAGGGCGCTGTACACGACACCCGGTGCGCGTTCGATGCCGGCGAACACGTCGCCCGCATCCGCGAGCACGGGTACGGCCTTCGGCGACACGAAGGAGCTGACTTCGATCTTGGCGAGCCCCGCGCCCGACAGCATGTCGGCCAGGGCGATCTTGTCGGCCGTCGGCACGAAGCGGCACTCGGCCTGCAGGCCGTCGCGCAGGCCGACCTCCTGAATATGGATCCGTCGGCCGGCCCCGGCGAAGGCGCTCATGCGACCACCTTGCGCGCACGCAGCGCCGCGATCTGGTCTTCGGTGAGGCCGATCTCGCGCAGCACGGCGTCCGTGTCCTCGCCCAGCCGCGGCGCCGCCGAGCGCACGCTGCCCGGCGTGCCCATCAGCTTCGGCACGATGCCCGGCACTTCCACCTCGTAGCCTTCTTTCGTCTGCTGCGTCAGGATCATGTCGCGTGCGCGGTAGTGCGGATCCTCGGCGATATCCTTCGCCGTGTAGACCTTGCCGGCCGGGACTTTCGCCGCGCCGAGCACGTCCAGGACGTCGGCCACGGTCCGCTCCGTCGTCCACGCGCCGATGGCGGCGTCGATCTCGTCCACGCGCGCGACGCGGCCCGCGTTGTTCGCGAGGTCAGGCGCGTCGCCCAGGTCGGGCCGGCCGATCGCCTGCATCAGGCGCTTGAAAATGCTGTCGCCATTGCCGGCGACGAGCACATAGCCGTCCACGCAGCGGTAGGCGTTGGAGGGGGCAATGCCCGGCAATGCGCTGCCGGCGGCCTCGCGCACGGCGCCGAACGCGCTGTATTCGGGAATCAGGCTTTCCATCACGTTGAACACGGCTTCGTGCAGTGCGACGTCGATCACCTGCCCTTTCCCGCCGTTGACCTTGCGGTGGTACAGCGCGGTGAGCACGCCGATGGTGCCGTGCAGCGCGGCCAGCGTGTCGCCGATCGAGATGCCGCAGCGCACCGGCACGCGGCCCGGCTCGCCGGTCAGGTGGCGCAGGCCGCCCATCGCTTCGCCGATCGCGCCGAAGCCCGGCAGGTCGCGGTACGGCCCCGTCTGGCCATAGCCGGAAATGCGCAGCATGACGAGGCCCGGGTTCAGTTCGGACAGCACGTCCCACCCCATGCCCCAGCTTTCCAAGGTGCCGGGACGGAAGTTCTCGACGAGTACGTCGGCCTCGGCGATCAGCTTGCGCGCGATGTCCTGCCCTTCCTCGCTTCTCAGGTCGAGGGCGACCGAGCGCTTGTTGCGCGACTGGACCTGCCACCAGACCGAGGTGCCGTCCTTCATCATGCGCCAGTTGCGCAACGGATCGCCCGTGCCTGGTGCCTCGATCTTGATCACGTCGGCGCCGAAATCGCCCAGCGTCTTGCCGGCGAACGGGCCGGCGATCAATTGTCCCATCTCGATCACGCGCACGCCCTGCAGGGCGTTGGCGGACATCGTGTGTGCAGCCGTCATGCTCATCTTGTCCTCGTCAGTTTGCAGATTGTTCGCGCTGGCGCAGCCGCTCCGGCAGCCCGAAAGCCAACACACCGGCGCAGACCACGCCCAGCGCCGCGATCACATACAGGGCGGGCGTCGTACTGCCGGTGACGTCCTTGATGCGTCCGACCATGACCGGGCTGACGATGCCGCCCAGCTGTCCCAGCGTGTTGATCAGCGCGATGCCGCCCGCTGCGCCGGCGCCCGTCACCAGTTTCGGCGGCAGCGCCCAGAACGCGGGGATCGACGCTACCACACCCGTGCCCATCACGGCCAGTGCCGCGACCAGCAGGCCCGGCTGGTGATCGAACAGGCCGGCACCGCAAAAGCCCACCGCGCCCAGCAGCACGAGGCCGATCACGAACTTCGTGCGCTCGCCGCTGGCGTCCGACAACCGGCCCACGGTCACCATGGCGATCGCGCCGCACAGGTAGGGCACCGCCGTGAGCAGGCCGATGGTCGTCGGGCTGGTCGTGCCGGCGCTGCGGATCATGTGCGGCGCCCAGAAATTCAGGCCGTAGGAGCTCACCTGGATCAGGAAGTAGACGAGGCCCAGCGTGAGGAAGCCCGGCGTCTTGAGGGCGCCCAGCAGCGAGTGGCTGCCGATCTGGCGGTTCTGTTCGGCGATGCGCGAGGCCAGCAGCGCGCGTTCCTCGGGAGCGAGCCAGGAGGCGTCTTCGACGCGGTCCTTCAGCACGAGGAACACGACGGCGCCCAGCAGCACGCACGGCAGGCCGCCCACGAGGAACAGCCAGTGCCAGCCAGACATGCCCAGAACGCCGTCCAGGTGGGCCAGCACGAGGCCGGCGGCCGGCGCGCCGACGAGGCCCGAGAAGGCCGAGGCGAGGAACAGCATCGAGGTGATGCGGCCGCGGTACGCGGTCGGGAACCATAGCGTGAGGAAGTACAGCACGCCGGGGGCGAAGCCGGCTTCCATGGCGCCGATCAGGAAGCGCAGCACGTAGAACTGCCATTCGTTCTGCACGAGCGCCATCAGCGCGGTGGCGATGCCCCAGGAGACCATGATGCGCGCGATCCAGCGCCGCGCGCCGACCTTGTACAGCATCATGTTGCTGGGGACTTCGAACAGGACGTAGCCGACCGAGAACAGGCCGGCGCCGAGGCCGTACGCCGTGTCGGACAGCGACAGGCTGCTCTGCAGTGCGAACTTGGCGAAGCTGATGTTGATGCGGTCGAAAAAGGCGAACAGGTAGCAGACCATGATGAGGGGCATGATGCGCCATGCCACCTTCGCCACGATCCGTGCCATGTCCGGTATGGCGGCATCGGCCGCGCCGGCCGGGGCGGAAAGAATCTTGCTCATTGTTGTCTCCGGATGGATATTGGTCGAATGACTCCCACGCTCTTGATGGCGTGATGATGCGATTCTGGCAGCACTCCCCCGGGCACGGAATGATCAAGGTGTGAACCCCGCTTTCGCGTTTCGCGAAAGCTCCCCGGTGCTAGCTCCCGGCGCCGAGATGGTCCACGAGCAGGCGTGCGTGGCGCGGCAGGGTTTCCAGGTCGCGCACGCCGATCAGGAGCTGGCGCCGCGCCCACGCATCCGTCAACGGGATCTGGCGCAGGTTCAGCGAGCGCACGAGTGCGCGCACGGCATCGGCCGGCAGTACCGCGACACCCAGGCCGGCCGCCACCATCTGGCACATCGCATCGAAGCTGCGCACCTGGATGCGCACGCGCAGGCGCCGCCCCATCGCTTCGGTCTCGACCTGCAGGCGCTGCGCCAGCGACGTGCCCTGCGACAGGCTGACGACGTCGAAATCCGCCGCCTCCTCGAAGCGCAGGCTGCGCCGCCGCGCGAGCGCGTGGCCGGCCGGGACCACGAGCACGAGGCGGTCTTCGCGATACGGCATGAGGTGCAGGCCGAGGGCCGGCGTGCGGTCGGCGAAGATGCCGACGTCGGCGCGGCCTTCAAGCACGCCCAGCACGATCTCGTTGCTGTTGAGTTCCTCGAGCTCGATCCGGATCGCCGGATTGGCCCTGGCAAACGCGGCGATGTCGGCCGGCAGGAACTGGGTGATGGCGGAGGTATTGGCCCACAGGCGCGCCACGCCGACGATGCCGCTGGCGTGGTCGTGCAGCTCGGCGGCCAGCAGGTTCACGTCGCCGAGGATGCGCTGCGCGTGCCGCGCCAGCGCGAGGCCGGCGGCGGTGGGCGTGATGCCGCGCGAATGGCGCTCGAACAACGCGGCGCCGACGGCGGCCTCCAGGTCGGAGATCCGCTTGCTCGCCGCCCCGACGGCGAGGTTGGCCAGCAGCGCGCCCTTGCTGATGCTGCCGGAGCGGACGACGTGGCTGAACAGGGACAGGGAGACGAGGTCGAGACGGTGCAGGTTCATGGACCCATTTTGCACCGATCCCGGCCCGCGGTCATCAGTCGAACTTGCTGAAGTCCGGCTTGCGCTTCTCGAAGAACGCGGTAAACGCTTCCTTCGCTTCGGCCCCGGTCAGCATCGCACTGAAGCGCTCGTTCTCCGCCGCGATGGTCTCTTTCACCAGCGCCGCACGCGACCGCTTCATCAGCGCCTTGGTCGTGCGGATCGACGCGGCCGGCAATTTGACCAGCTTGGCCGCCTGCCCCTGCGCGAACGCGAGCAGTTCGGCGGCCGGCAGCACGCGGGCCACGATGCCCATCTCGAACGCTTCCTGCGCGCCGAACGCTTCGCCCAGCATCAGCTTTTCCGCAGCGCGGGTGTAGCCGGCCGATTGCGCGACGAGCAGCGACGACGCGAATTCCGGGCACAGGCCCAGTTGCGAGAACGGCATCGAGAATTTCGCATTGTCGGCCGCGTAGACGAGGTCGCAGTGCATCAGCAGGGTCGTGCCGATGCCGACGGCCGCGCCGGCGACGGCCGCGACCACCGGCTTGGAGCAGCCTTCCAGCGCCTGCATGAACTGGAACACGGGACGCGATTCCAGCATCGAGCCCGGACCCACGTTGTGCAGGAAGTCTTCCAGGTCGTTACCGGCCGTGAAGATCTCGGGTTTGCCCGTGATGAGGATGGCGCGGATGGCGGGGTCGGTGTCGGCCGCCCGGAGGGCGTCGGCCAGGATCGTGTACATGGCGCCCGTGATGGCGTTCTTGCGTTCCGGGCGGTTGAATTCGAGGGTGAGGATGCCGTCGGCGGTGGTGGTCAGGATGTCCATTCGGTGTCTCGTTTTGTTCATGTAAAAAAGGGCGCTGCGGTTGTGCCACAGCGCCCCTTCCGTTCACGTCGTGTGGATTACACGCGTTCGATGATGCCCGCCGCGCCCATGCCGGCGCCGACGCACATGGTGACCATGCCGTACTTCAGGTTGTTGCGACGCAGCGCGTGGACGACGGTCGCGGCGCGGATCGCACCGGTCGCGCCCAGCGGGTGGCCCAGGGCGATCGCGCCGCCCATCGGGTTCACCTTGCTGGTGTCCAGGTTCAGGTCGCGGATGACGGCCAATGCCTGTGCCGCGAAGGCTTCGTTCAGTTCGATCCAGTCCAGCTGGTCCTGCGTGATGCCGGCGGCGGCCAGCGCTGCGGGAATCGCGACCTTCGGACCGATGCCCATGATCTCCGGCGGCACGCCGCGCACGGCGAACGACGAGAACTTGGCCAGCGGGGTCAGGTTGTGTTCCTTCAGGATCTTCTCGCTGACGACGATCAGCGCACCGGCGCCGTCCGACATCTGCGACGACGTCGCGGCCGTCACGCTGCCCTTGGCGGCGAACACCGGCTTCAGCTTCGCCATGCCTTCCATGCTGGCGTCGGCGCGCGGGCCTTCGTCCAGGTCGACGGTGCGGCGCTTGACCTTGATCTCGCCGCTCGCCAGGTCCGGCGTGCGGGTGACGATTTCCACCGGGGTGATCTCGTCCTTGAACAGGCCGGCCTGCTGGGCGGCGATGGCTTTACGATGCGATTCCAGGCCGAACGCGTCCTGGTCTTCGCGGCTCACCTTCCACTGCGCGGCGACCTTCTCGGCCGTCAGGCCCATGCCGTAGGCCAGGCCCACGTTCTCGTCCTTGAACGTCTCCATGTTGATCGACGGGTGGTGGCCCATCATCGGCACCATCGACATCGATTCGACGCCGCCGGCGATCATCACGTCGGCCTCGCCGACGCGGATGCGGTCCGCGGCCATGGCCAGGGCGGTGATGCCCGAGGCGCAGTAGCGGTTGACGGTCACGCCGCCCACGGTGTTCGGCAGGCCTGCCAGCACGACGGCGTTACGGGCCACGTTGAAGCCCTGCTCCGCTTCCGGGAACGAGCAGCCGACGATCGCGTCGACGATCAGTGCCGGGTCCAGGTTCGGCACGGCGGCCATCGCGCCGCGGATGGCGTGCACCAGCAGGTCGTCCGGACGGGTCTTGTTGAAGAAGCCGCGCGGCGCCTTGCCGATCGGGGTGCGGGTCGCTGCGACGATGTATGCGTCTTGAAGTTGTTTGCTCATGTCAGTAGTCCTTAGTGTCGCGCCGCGATCAGTTACGTACCGGTTTACCGTTTTGCATCATGCCCATGATGCGTTCCTGGGTCTTCGGATTGTTCAGCAGCGAGACGAATGCCTTGCGTTCCATGTCAAGCAGCCACTGCTCGGACACGACGCTGCCCTGGTCGATGTCGCCGCCGGAGACGATCTCCGCGATCGTGTCGCCCAGGTGGTAGTCGTAGGCCGAGATGAAGCCGCCGTCGCGCATGTTGACCAGCTGGCCGCGGATCGTGCCCCAGCCATAGCGGCCGGTGACGGTGACCGGACGGCGCAGCGGTGCGCGGTAGCCGGCGTCGAACATCGAGCGCGCGGTGACCTTCGCCACGTGCAGCAGTTCGTACGGGTTGAAGACGATGACGTCGTCGTCCTTCAAGTAGCCCATCGCCTTCGCTTCCAGGGCCGATTTCGACACCTGCGCGGTGGCCGCGTTGGTGAAGCCGGTCTTCAGGAATTGCAGGATGTCGTTGCCCTTGGCTTCATTGGCCGCGCGCAGCGCCGCTTCCTTCAGGCCGCCGCCGGCCGGCACCAGGCCGACGCCCACTTCCACGAGGCCGATGTACGACTCGATCGAGGCCACGCGCTTCGATGCGTGCAGCGCCATCTCGCAGCCGCCGCCCAGCGCCAGGCCCGCCACTGCGGCCACGACCGGGATGTTCGAGTATTTCATCGCCATGAACGTGTCCTGCAGTTCCTTGACGATCGGGTCCATCGCTTTCGCGCCGCCCGCCATGAAGGCCGGCAGGGCCGATTGCAGGTCGGCGCCGGCCGAGAACGCGCCGCCGTCCGCCGCATCCGTATTCCAAATCACGATGCCCTTGAAGCCCTTCTCGGCTTCGGCCAGCGCGCGCTGGATACCCTTGATGACGCCGTCGCCGATCACGTGCATCTTCGTCTTCAGCGAGATGACCAGCACTTCGTCGCCCGAGTGCCACAGGCGCACGGAATCGTCTTCGAACACGGTGGTGCCGGCGGTCTTCGGATCCTCGCCGCCCGCGCCCACGACCGGTGCGCGGAACTGCTGGCGCTGATAGACCGGCAGGTCCGAGCGCGGTACATAGGCGTTCTTCGTGACCGAATAGGAACCTTCAGGCGTGTGCACGCCCTTCTCCGCGACCGGTGCGCTGAACACCCATGCCGGCAGCGGTGCATCGGTCAGGGCCTTGCCGGCCTCGATGTCTTCCTTGACCCACTGGGCGATCGTGTTCCAGCCGGCGGCCTGCCACGTTTCGAACGGGCCGACGCTCCAGCCGAAGCCCCAGCGCATCGCGAAGTCCACGTCGCGCGCGTTGTCGGCGATCGAGTCCAGGTGGAACGCGATGTAGTGGAAGGCGTCGCGGAAGATCGCCCACAGGAACTGCGCCTGCGGGTTGGTCGATTCGCGCATCGCCTTGAATTTCTTGACCGGATCCTTCTCTTTCAGGATGCGTGCGACGATGTCGGCCGCCTTGGCGCCGCCCGGCACGTATTCGCCCGTCGCGGTGTCCAGGCGCAGGATGTCCTTGCCGACCTTTTTATAGAAGCCGGCGCCCGTCTTCTGGCCCAGCGCGCCCTTTTCGATCAGCTTCGCCAGCACGTCCGGCGTCTTGTACACGCCGAAGAACGGGTCGTCCTTCAGGTTGTCCTGCATCGTCTTGATGACGTGGCCCATCGTGTCCAGGCCGACGACGTCCGCCGTGCGGAACGTGCCCGACTTGGCGCGGCCCAGCTTGGCGCCGGTCAGGTCGTCGACGACGTCGACGCTCAAACCGAACTTCTCGGCTTCGTGGATCGTGGCCAGCATGCCGAAGATGCCGACGCGGTTGGCGATGAAGTTCGGCGTGTCTTTCGCACGCACGACGCCCTTGCCCAGCGTGGAGGTCAGGAACGTCTCGAGCTGGTCGAGGATTTCCGGACGCGTTGCGGCGGTCGGGATCAGTTCGACCAGGTGCATGTAGCGCGGCGGGTTAAAGAAGTGCACGCCGCAGAAGCGCGCCTTCAGGTCGGCGTCGAAGCCTTCGGCCAGCTTCTCGATCGACAGGCCCGACGTGTTCGACGCGAAGATCGCGTTGGCGCCGATGTGCGGGGCGACCTTCTTGTACAGGTCGTGTTTCCAGTCCATGCGCTCGGCGATGGCTTCGATGATCAGGTCGCAGCCGGCCAGCACGTCGAGGTTGTCCTCGTAGTTGGCCACTTCGATCAGCGCGGCGTCTTCCTTGTTGCCCAGCGGTGCCGGCGACAGCTTTTTCAGGTTCTCGATGGCCTTCAGCACGATGCCGTTTTTCGGGCCTTCCTTGGCGGGCAGGTCGAACAGCACGACCGGGACCTTGGCGTTGACGCAGTGCGCAGCGATCTGCGCGCCCATCACGCCGGCGCCCAGCACGGCGACTTTCTTGACGATGAAATTAGTCATCTCTCGTAATCCTTAGTTTTGATGGTGCGATTTAGAACAGGTCTGCGTCCAGCGCCAGCAGGTTCGATGCGCCCGAACGTGCCTGGCGGATCAGCATCGCGGTTTCCGGGTACAGGCGGGCGAAGTAGAAGCGTGCGGTTGCCAGCTTGGCTTCGTAGAACTTGTCGCCCGAATCCTTCTTGGCCAGCGCGATCTTCGCCATCTGCGCGAAGAAGTACGAGAACACCATGTGGCCCACGACGCGCAGGTAAGGCACGGCGGCGGCGCCCACCTCATCCTGGTTCTGGAAGGCCTTCATGCCGATTTCCATCGTCAGCTTGCCGACCTTCTCGCCCAGTTCGCCCAGCGGGCTCACGAATTCGGACATCTGCTCGTCCAGGCCGTTGTCTTCCACGAACGCCTTGACCTTTTCGCCGAACGCGCGCAGCTTGGCGCCGTTGTCCATCAGGATCTTACGGCCCAGCAGGTCCAGCGACTGCACGGTGTTCGTGCCTTCGTAGATCATGTTGATGCGGGCGTCGCGCACGTACTGCTCCATGCCCCACTCGCTGATGTAGCCGTGGCCGCCGTACACCTGCATCGCTTCCGACGTGGCGATCCAGCCGTTGTCGGTGATGAAGGCCTTCACGATCGGGGTCAGCAGCGCGACTTCGCCGGCGGCTTCCTTGCGGACTTCTTCGTCCGGGTGGTTCAGTTCGCGGTCGATCTGCAGCGCGACGTACGACGTCAGGGCGCGCGCGCCTTCGGCATAGGCCTTGGCGGTCAGCAGCATGCGGCGCACGTCCGGGTGGACGATGATCGGGTCGGCCGGCTTGTCCGGTGCCTTCGGGCCCGACAGGCTGCGCATCTGGATGCGGTCTTTCGCATACACCAGCGCGTTCTGGTAAGCGACTTCGGTCAGGCCCAGCGACTGCATGCCGACGCCCAGGCGGGCGGCGTTCATGAACACGAACATCGCGTTCAGGCCCTTGTGCGGCTGGCCGATCAGCGTGCCGATGGCGCCGTCCAGGTTCATCTGGCAGGTCGAGTTGCCGTGGATGCCCATCTTTTCTTCGATGGCGCCGCAGGTGATGCCATTGCGGGCACCGACGGAACCGTCGGCGTTCGGCAGGAACTTCGGCACGAGGAACAGCGAGATGCCTTTCGAGCCTTCCGGTGCGTCCGGCAGGCGGGCCAGCACCAGGTGGACGATGTTTTCCGACATGTCGTGCTCGCCGGCCGAGATGAAGATCTTCGAGCCGGTGATGCTGTAGGTGCCGTCGGCCTGCGGTTCGGCCTTCGTGCGCAGCAGGCCCAGGTCGGTGCCGCAGTGCGCTTCGGTCAGGCACATCGTGCCGGTCCATTCGCCCGAGACGAGCTTCGGCAGGTAGAACTTCTTCTGGTCGTCGGTGCCGTGTTCCTTCAGGCACTCGTACGCGCCGTGCGACAGGCCCGGGTACATGGTCCATGCCTGGTTCGACGAGTTCAGCATCTCGTAGAACGAGTTGTTCAGCGAGACCGGCAGGCCCTGGCCGCCGTATTCCGGATCGCAGGCCAGCGCCGCCCAGCCGCCTTCCACGTACTGCTTGTAGGCTTCCTTGAAGCCCTTGGGCGTGGTGACGGTCTTGGTGGCGGCGTCATAGTGGCAGCCTTCGCGGTCGCCGCTGTGGTTCAGCGGGAACAGCACTTCCTGCGTGAATTTCGCGCCTTCCTCCAGCACCTGGTTGATGATGTCGGCGTCGATCTCCTGATACGCCGGCAGGTTCTTGAATTCTTCGGTGACGTTGAGGAACTCGTGCAGAACGAACTGCATATCACGAAGTGGCGCGACGTACTGACCCATGGTTGTTCTCCTGACAGGTAAATATTTGGTATGACTACTGAGCGCTGGCGGTCGCCGGCTGGCTGCTTTGCTTATTGGGATTGCGGTAATCTTCGATCAGGCGCGCGAAGCCGCGGTGCGCGCGGTCGACGGTGCCCGGGATGCGCAGGAAGCGCGCATCGTGGTGCACCGCCAGCACGAGGCCGTACATTTCGTACACGAGTTGCTCCGGGTCGGTGCCCGGTTTCAGGTCGCCGCAGTCGATCGCCTGTTGCGCGCAGCGCAGCAGGGCGCCCTGCCACGTGCGAACCATGGCGACGAGTTCTTCGCGGATCGGGCCCGGACGGTCGTCGTATTCGACGGCGCCGCTGATATAGATGCAGCCGGACGCGATCTCGACCGAGACGCGCTTGAGCCAGCGATTGAACATCGCTTCCAGGCGCGGCAGGCCGCGGGGCTCTTTCAGGCTGGGGAAGAAGACTTCCTGCTCGAAGCGGCGGTGGTACAGCTTGAGCACGTCGATCTGCAGGTCTTCACGCGACCCGAAGTGCGCGAAGACGCCCGATTTACTCATGTTCATGCGGTCGGCCAGCAGGCCGATCGTCAGGCCTTCCAGACCGTCGCGGCTGGCGAGCTCGAGCGCAACATCGAGGATGGCGGCCCGCGTCATCTCGCCCTTGCGCATGCTCATGCTTTTCGCTGTCGTATTAATAATATGCCTCGCGTAAGAAAGGATTTGATCTGACCGAAAAAATCCGAACGCTCGTACTATTATCTACCAGCCGTGAAATGTCAAACGGGAACTTAGAGGCGACGTTCTAGTGTGTTGTCAGCCGCCCGCACGGGTGATGGCGCGGCGGTCGCGCTTGGTCGGGCGGCCCTTGATCGTGCTGCCCGGTTCGGGGAACAAACGGCGTGCTTCCTGGTCGTTTTCCCTACGGACGATACTCTCTTCCGTCTCGCGGTACAACGCCTGGGCGACGGGTGCCGGCCCCCGTTTGTCGGACAGGCCCAGCACGACCACTTCCCAGCGATTCGAACCGTTGTCGATGAAAATCTTATCATCGACTTTGACGGAGCGGGCGGGTTTGACGGGCTCGCCGCCGATCCGCACCCGGCCCCGGTCGACCGCATCCGCCGCCAGCGAGCGCGTTTTGAAGAAGCGCGCGGCCCACAGCCATTTGTCGATCCTTACGTTGTCATTGTCCGTCATAGTGTCTTTCCATCATGCGTAGCCGATCGCGACGACCCGCATGGTCATTTTATAGAGAAGATAGGCCATTTCGTGGCCGCAGCGGCGCACCCAACCGAGTTGCCGCAAGTCATCCAGGCAAACCTGCACGCCATCGGCCACGCCCCGCTCGATCTGGCGCGCCAGGGTGCCGGCAAATTGCGCATCGCGCACGACGACGTTCGCTTCCTGGTTGACGAACAGCGATAGCCCGTCGCAGTTGCTGGAGCCGACCGTGGCCCAGTTGTCGTCCACGACGCAGACCTTCGCATGCAACTGCGTCTTGCGGTACTCGACGATGCGCACGCCGGCCGCCAGCAGCTGCGGGTAGAACGACGACGCGACGGCATCCTGCATGCGGAATTCGCCCACGCCGATCATCAGGCAGACGTCGACGCCGCGGCGCGCGGCCTGGCACAGTGCCTCGCGGAACTTGCGGCCCGGTGCGAAATATGGCGTGGCCATCAGCACCCGCTTGCGGGCGCGGCCGATCGCCTGCAGGTAGGCGCGCTGGATCGTGCGGCGGTTGCGCAGGTTGTCGCGCACGACGAATGCCGCGCGCATCGGGTGGTCGCCCAGCGCGGCCGGCTGTTTGCGCATTTCCCGGAACAAATTGATCCGTCGGACCAGCGGCAAATGACCCGCCCGCGTCCACTGGGCCTGGGCTTCGCGGTGGATTTCCGCCACGAGCGGTCCCTGCACGCGCACGGCGAAATCCCAGCGGGGTGCCGGCAGCGGCGCATGCGGATCGTAGTCGTGCAGGTTGTCGTCGTTCGTGTTGATGCCGCCGACAAAGGCGACCTGGCGGTCCATCACCGCGATCTTGCGATGGCTGCGCGCGGCGCCGCGCTTGAACCACGGATTGAACATGCGGTAGTGCACGCAGGCCGCGCAGAATTCCTCTTTCAACCGCAAGGCGGTGCGGTTGCCGGTGCCGAACCAGTCGGCCAGCACGCGCACCTTGACGCCGCGCTTCGCGGCGCGGATCAGCGCGGCGGTGACGGCGCGCGCCGTGTCGTCCTCGGCGTAGATATAAGTCTCGTACAGGATCTCGTGCTTGGCCGCGTCGATGGCGGCCAGCAGCGCCGGGAAATAGGTGCTGCCGCTTTCGAGGAGAGTGACGTCGTTATTGGCTACATAAGTGACTGTGCGCATCGCTATGCCAGCTGCAGGTTGGCCACGATCGGTGCGTGGTCCGACAGGCGCGCCCACTGCGGGCCGTGCAGCACTTCGGCATGCTCGACCCGGAAGCCGCGCACATAGATCCGGTCGAGCCGGAACCAGGGCAGCGCGGCGGGAAACGTCCGCGCCGGCACCAGGCGTTTCTCGCGCCCGGCCGCATTCCTCACGATATCACCAATCCGCGCGCCGAGCCGCGCCGGTCGCTCCAGTTCATCGAATACCTCAACGACGCCCAGCTTCAAACGCAGGCAATCGCTCAGGGTATTGCGCCAGTCGTTGAAGTCGCCGGCGATGATGACGGGCTCGTCCGGGCGCGCGGAGTCCTGCACGCACTGGACCAGCGCCTCGGTCTGGCGCCGGCGGCTCACTTCGAACAGGCCCAGATGCACGACATAGCAGTGCACGTTGCCGGACGGCGTCTCCAGCACGCAGTGCAGGATGCCGCGCTGTTCGTAGGCGTGGTCGGAGACGTCGTGGTTGTTCTGGTTCGCAATCGGAAAGCCGGACAGCAGCGCGTTGCCGTGGTGGCCGTGGTCGTACACGGCATTCATGCCATAGGCGGCATGCAGGTTTTCGCCCGCAAAGAATTCGTGCTGGGCCTTCTCCGGCCAATGATGATGCGGGCTGCGCACCTTTTCGCCGTAGCGGGCCTGGTAGCGGTCGTGCCGTCCCTGCACTTCCTGCAGGAACACAACGTCCGCATCGAAGGCACCGATGGCTTTTTTCAGCGCCAACACGCGCGGCGTACTACGGAAGGAAGAGACGCCCTTGTGGATGTTGTAGGTCGCGACACGGATTTTCATGGGAACATTGTAACCCCATCAGTCCGTGCCTTTCCCGGGCGAGGAGCGCAATCGTGCGTCGGTTGGCGCCCATCCCGGCTCGTGGCCAGGAAGGGCGTAGGAGTACAGCTCAGGGGGCAACGGCACGCATGAAGTCGCCGTTCGGCAGAGGACGCGCTTCAGGTGGAATGACGGGGTCCCGGTAGACCGGGTTGGTGCGCAACGGGCCCATCAGGCGGAGACCGCTCAATAGCTCGATGCACAGGTAATCGTTATCGACGCCAACGTCCTTGACCTTCTGCTCGTGTCTGCGTTCGCTCATGATTCCTCCCTTTGTTGGACATTGCTAAATTGAAAAGTCGCCAGAAACGACTTGTGGAACTTAATGAAATCATTTCTAGCTGTCAAACAAGTGATTGTATTGTGTGCATCAAATTTTGGTAAATTTAATTCCGTTTATACAATGAAAGGAAAATGCTCGATGCAATAATCGAGCAGAATTGGTCGATCAAAAACTCTCACAATCACGCGGATTGATGAGTGTGCAGCACCCGATCCAGCACGTTTTGCTCCAACGCGCCGAACTCCACGCTGCCCCGCGCGCGCGGCCGCGCGAGGCCGACGTCCAGGTCGAACGCCAGCCGTCCCTGCTCGATCAGCAGGATGCGATCGGCCAGCACCACGGCTTCCTGCACGTCGTGAGTGACGAGCACGGCCGTGAAGCCGCGCGCCGTCCACAACGATTCGATCAACTGCTGCATCTCGATGCGCGTGAGGGCATCGAGCGCCCCCAGCGGCTCGTCCAGCAACAACAGCTGCGGCTCGTGCACGAGCGCGCGCGCCAGGGCCACGCGCTGGCGCTGGCCGCCAGAAAGCGCCGCAGGCCAATCGTCCGCGCGCTCCAGCAGGCCGACGCTCCCTAACGCCGCGCGGGCCCGCTCCGCGCCATCCTTCAGGCCCAGCGCCACATTCTGCAGCACGGTCTTCCACGGCAGCAGGCGTGCATCCTGGAACATCATGCGTGTTTCAGGGTTCTGCCCGCCACCGCCGATTTTGACCTGGCCGGCGTCCGGAAGTTCCAGGCCCGCGATCGCACGCAGCAGCGTGCTCTTGCCGCAGCCGCTGCGGCCCACGACGGCGACGAACTCGCCCGGTTCGATCCTGAGGTTGACGCCATCGAGCACGGTGCGTCCGGCATAGCGTTTGGTCAGGCTGCGCACGTCGACGGGCGCACCTGCCCGGTAGTCTTGATTGTCTTTTGGCATGAAGGATCAACGGTAAGCAGGATTCCAGCGCAGGAAGCGGCGTTCCAGGCCGCGCGCCGCCAGGTCGGCAGCCTTGCCCAAGAGGGCGTACAGCAGCACGCCGACGAGCACGACGTCGGTCTGCAGGAATTCGCGCGCGTTCATCGTCATGTAGCCGATGCCGGCCTGCGCGGAGATGGTTTCGGCGACGATCAGCAGGACCCACACGAGACCCAGCGAGAAGCGCACGCCGACGAGGATGGCAGGCAGCGCGCCGGGCAGGATCACGTCGCGGTACAGGGCCCAGCCGGACAGGCCGTAGCTGCGCGCCATCTCGATCAGCCCCGCGTCGACCGACCGGATCCCGTGGAAGGTGTTCAGGTAGACCGGGAAAAAGACGCCGACAGACAGCAGGAACAGCTTCGCCGCCTCGTCGATGCCGAACCACAGGATCACGAGCGGGATCAGCGCGAGCGCCGGGATGTTGCGCACCATCTGCACGGTCGTGTCGAGCAGCGTGGCGGCGCGCCGGCTGCTGCCGTTCAGCAGGCCCAGCGCGAGGCCCAGCGCGGCGCCGAGGCCGAAGCCGGCCGCGGCGCGCCACAGGCTCACGCGCAGATGCGTCCACAGCTCCCCGGACACGGCCAGGTCGCCGAATGCTTTCGCGACGGCCAGCGGCTCGGGCAGGATGCGCGTCGACAGCAGGCCGGTGCGCGACGCGGCCTGCCACGCGACGATCAACAGGACCGGCAGCGCCCACGGCGCCAGCGGCGCGAGCAGGCGTGCCAGCGGCGCGCCGCCGCGCGGCTGCGCGGACGCCGGGAGAGTCCGGGCCGAGCCCATCAAGCCACCTTCTTCGGCAGGATGTCGACGGCCATCACTTCGCCGAACGGGCCGGTAATGGAATGCTCGCCGCGCTCCTTGCCTTTGCCGAGCAGCGGGAACACGAGCTCCGCGAAGCGGTACGACTCTTCCAGGTGGGGGTAGCCGGACAGGATGAACGTCTCGATGCCCAGGTCCTGGTACTCGCGCATGCGCGCGGCCACGGTTTCCGGATCCCCGACGAGCGCCGTGCCCGCGCCGCCGCGCACGAGGCCCACGCCGGCCCACAGGTTGGGCGACACTTCCAGCTTGTCGCGCCGGCCGCCGTGCAGCGCGGCCATGCGGCGCTGGCCCACCGAATCCATTTTCGCGAATGCGGCCTGCGCCTTGGCGATGGTGGCATCGTCCAGGTGGCTGATGAGTTTATCGGCCGCGGCCCACGCTTCCTCGTTCGTCTCGCGCACGATCACGTGCAGGCGGATGCCGAATTTCACCGTGCGGCCGTGCTTCGCGGCGCGGGCGCGGATGTCCGCGATCTTTTGCGCGACTGCGGCCGGCGGCTCGCCCCAGGTCAGGTAGACGTCCATCTGTTCGGCCGCCAGTTCGTGCGCCGCTTCCGACGAGCCGCCGAAGTACAGCGGCGGATACGGCTTCTGCACGGGCGGATAGAGCGTGCGCGCGCCTTTCACGGTCAGGTGCTTGCCCGAGAAATGAAAACCGTCGTCGCCGCCCTCCCCGGCCAGCGCGGCGCGCCAGATGCGGATGAATTCATCCGAGATCTCGTAGCGCGTCTCGTGGTCGGCAAAGACGCCGTCCGCTTCCAGCTCCGCTTGGTCCCCGCCCGTGACGACGTTGATCAGGAGGCGGCCATTGGACAGGCGATCGAACGTCGACGCCATGCGCACGGACAGGCCCGGCGTCGACAGGCCGGGACGGATCGCGACGAGGAATTTCAGCTTGCGCGTGGCGTGGATCAGCGACGACGCGACGACCCACGCATCCTCGCACGAGCGGCCGGTGGGCAGCAGCACGCCGTCGTAGCCGAGCGTGTCGGCCGCCACGGCGATCTGGCGCGTGTAGTCGGCGTCGACGGGGCGGGCACCCTTGCTGGTGCCGAGATAGCGGCTGTCGCCGTGGGTCGGGATGAACCAGAAAACGTTCGGCGTACTCATGGCTTATTCCTTCGCGAGCAGGTTGGACGGCGGCTGCGCATCGCGCACGACGATCGGTTTCGGGATCAGCTTCAGGTTATGGAACGTGTCCGCGATCTTCTGCTGCGCGGCCAGCACCTCCGGCGTCACCGTGCGCACGCCGTATGCGTAGCGCCGGGCCGCCAGGGCCACGACGTCGACGGGCAGGCCCGTCTGCGCCGCGAGGATCGTCGCGACTTCCTGCTGGTGCGTGCGGCCCCACTCGTCGACCTTGGCCAGCTCGTCGATCACGATGCGCACGACGTCCGCATGCTGCTCGGCGAACGGACGCGCGGCCACGTAGAACTGGTGGTTGGCGGCGAGACCCTTGCCATCGGCCAGCACGCGCGCGCCCAGCTGCTTTTCGGCCGCGGCGAGGAACGGATCCCAGATCACCCACGCGTCCACGGATCCGCGCTCGAACGCGGCGCGCGCCTCGGCCGGCGGCAGGTACACGGTCTGGATTTCGCGGTAATCGACGCCGGCCTTTTCCAGCGCCTTCACGAGCAGGTAGTGCACGTTCGAGCCCTTGTTCAGGGCGACTTTTTTCCCTTTCAGCTCCGTCACGCTGCGCAGGGTCGAATTCTTCGGCACGACGATCGCCTCGGAGTCCGGCGACGGCGGCTCGTTGCCGACGTAGACCAGGTTCGCGCCCGCGGCCTGGGCGAAGATCGGCGGCGCTTCGCCGACCGTGCCGAAATCGATGCTGCCCACGTTCAGGCCTTCGAGCAGCGCGGGGCCGGCCGGGAACTCGGTCCACTTGACCGCGATGTTCTTCGCGGCGAGCCGCTTTTCCAGCGTTCCGCGGCCCTTCAGCAGCGTGAGCGTGCCGTATTTCTGGTAGCCGATGCGCACCTCGCGCGGCGCGCCCGCGGCCTGGGCCTGGGGAAGATCGGCGAAGGGGGCAGCAACTGCGGCGCCAAACAGCAGGCCGAGCGTACGGCGGCGCTGCTGGCGCCGGGTGCCGGCATCGAACGAATCGGTCATGGGGGGTGATCCTTTGTTATCGTGGTGGTCAGGCGGCGACGGCGAGCACGTGGGCGGTCCTGCGCTGCAATTCGTCGTGCAATTGGGCGACGCCGGCGGCGATGCGCGCGGCGATGGCCGGCACCGGGCGCAGGCCCAGTTCCGGATCCCACGGCAGCTGTTCCGACGTGGCGAAGATGCTGGGCAGGATGTGGCGCGGCGCGAGCGAGGCGAGCACGGGGCGCAGCGCGTAGTCCAGCGCCAGCATGTGCGACTGGCTGCCGCCGGTGGCCAGCGGCAGCACGAGCTTGTCCGCCAGGCCGTCCTGCGGCAGCAGGTCGAGGAACGCTTTCAATACGCCGCTGAAGGACGCCTTGTAGACAGGGGTGCCGACGACGATCGCATCGGCGTCACGCACGCGGGCGACGGCATCGAGAATGGCCGGGTCGCGGGCGTCGGCGCGCAGCAGCGCCAGGGCGGGCAGTTCGCGCACCTGCAGCGCGCCGGTGCGGTGGCCCAGCGCGGCCAGGCGGTCGCCCACCAGCTGCTGCAGGCGCCATGTCGTCGAAGGAGAGGATGGGCTTCCGCCCAGCAGGAGAACAGTCATGGTCGTTCCGGGTCGATGAGATGGCCACAGGCTACTGCTGCCCTCATCGAAGCGGAACGAATGCTTTTACGTTTTGATATGCCGTTTTCGTTAAAAGATTTCGCGCATATGCATCTGCGGCGGCTAGATGACGACGCTCGCTTCGGGCACCGGGCGGAAGCGCGGCAGGACGACGCGGAACAGGGTGCCCTTGCCCACTTCGCTGCGCACCTCGAAGCGCCCGCCGTGCTTCTGCACGATCCCGTACGACAGCGACAGGCCGAGGCCCGTGCCCTTGCCCACCGGCTTGGTCGTGAAGAAGGGTTCGAAGATGCGTCCCAGCCGGTCCTCGGGGATGCCGGTGCCGGTGTCCTCCACCTCGATCCACACGTGCTTCTCGTCGTGGGCCGTGCGCAGCGTGATGCGGCCGTGCTTCTCGATCGCGTGCGCGGCGTTCACCAGCAGGTTCATGAAGACCTGGTTCAGCTGCGACGGATAGCACTCGATCTGCGGGATGCTCCCGTACTCCTTGGTCACCTCGGCCTTGTACTTGATCTCGTTCCAGACCACGTTCAGGGTGCTGTTCAGGCCCGCCTCGAGGTCGGCGTACTGCAGGTCGCCGCCGTCGACGTGCGAGAAATCCTTCATGTCCTGCACGATGCGCCGCACGCGGTCGATGCCGTCGAGGGATTCGCGCAGCAGCGGTTCAAGGTCCTCGCGCAGGTACTCGGCGTCGACTTCCTCTTTTACCCGCGCGATGCCGGCGCGGTCTTCGGGGCTGAACGCCCCTTCCAGCGCCGCATAGCTGTCGAGCAGCCGGAGCATGCCCTGCGCATACCGCTGCAGGCTGCCCAGGTTCGAGTTGACGAAGCCGATCGGGTTGTTGATCTCGTGCGCGACGCCGGCCGCCAGCACGCCGATCGACGCCATCTTCTCCGACTGCAACAGCTGGCTCTGGGCCTCGCCCAGCTTCTTGATCAGCTCCGCCTGGCGCGCCTTTTCCTTTTCGAGCGTCGCATTCGCTTCCTGCAGGTCGCGGGTGCGTTCGCGCACCTTCGATTCGAGCTGGTCGCGCGACTCGCGCAGCGCTTCCTCGGCCCGGTGCCGTTCGGTGACGTCGGTGTAGCCGAACACCCGGCCGATGATGTGCTCCCCCAGGAACTGCGGGCGCGAGCGGCATTCGAAGAAGCGGCCGTTCGTCAGGCGGAACAGGTCCTGCGTCTCGGTCGCATCGGCCACCTGGCGCAGCCGGACGCGGATCAGGTCGCCCTGCTCCACCTGCCCCGCGATGTATTCGATGATGCCGTCGTCGTCGCCGGCCTCCAGCAGCGCGGCCGGGATGTCCCACATCGCCGAGAACAGACGGTTCATGCTCGTGATCTTGCCGTGCCAGTCGATCACGAGGATGCCGTCCGCGGTGGACTCCAAAGTCGTGCGCAACTGGGCCAGGGTCTGTTCGAGCAGGGCCTCGACCTGGCGCTCGTGGCGGCAGTCCTGCGCGCGCACGAGCAGCAGCGGACGGTCGCCGTCCTGGATCACGCGCACGGACTTCATCACCGTCAGCATCGACGCGTCGGCGCACAGGTACTCGCCCTCCTGCGCCTCGAAGCCGAGGTACTGGCCGCTGCGCACGTCCTCCCAATAGAACACGTCCTGCAGCGAGCTTTCGATGTCGGTGATGACCATGTCGCGCAATTGCGCTGCGCCGTAACCGAGCATCTGTTCGACCATGCGGTTGGCGACGAGGATGCGCAGGTCGGCCGGATCGACCACCATCGCCATGTACGGGCTGTGGTCGATCATCAGCTGGTGCAGGTTCATGGCTGGCTCCTCCGCGCCGGGTCACTCGCGTCGAAGTAGTAGCTGACGCGTTTGCGCGGGCTGAGGTAGTTGTAGATGTCCTTGGGCACCTGGGACGGGCGGATCGATTTCACGATGTTCAGGTCCGGCTGCGTCTCGAGGTTGACGACGATCGCTTCCTCGCGCGGCACGCTGGCCTCGTAGATCATGACCTGCGGCCTGGTCGGCTTGGCGGTGTTGACGTTGACGCACATGCCGACGACGCCGTTGGCCAGCTGGACGATCGTGCCCGGCGGGTACACGCCGAGGCAGCGGATGAACACCTGCAGCAGCTTGGGGTCGAAGCGGCTGCGCATCTTGGCGAACATCAGCGACAAGGCCTCGTGCGGCGTGAGCGAGTCGGCCGGATTGCGCGGGTTGCACAATTCGTCATAGTGATTCGCGATCGCGACGATGCGGGCGAGGATGTTGATCGCCTCCCCCTGCAGGTGGCGCGGATAGCCGCTGCCGTCGAACATCTCGTGGTGGTCGCGGATGATGGCCAGCGCGGGTGCCGCGAGGCCCAGCTTTTTGCCGATCTCGTAGCCGCCCTCGCAATGCGTCTCGACCAGCGCCTGCTCGGCGTGGGTATAGGCGTCGAGCTTGTTCAGTACCTTGTCCGGGATGTTCTTCGTCCCGACGTCGTGGAGCAGCGCCCCCATGCCCAGCACGCTCGCCACCTCGTGCGGCAGCTTGATGTCGCGCGCGATCATCATCGACAGCATCGTGACGTTGAGGGAATGGACATAGATTTCCTCGCCGCCCAGCTTGTCGCCCATCAGGTTGATCGCCAGCTCGGGCGCGGACAGGATCGAATCCGTAATCTGGCCGATCAGCTTGCCGGCCACGCGGACCGTCTCGGCCGGCTGGGAAAACAGGTTGCGGTCGATGTCGCGGATGGCGCGCGCCGTGTTC
Organism: Massilia kyonggiensis; assembly: GCF_024756235.1. Classification (GTDB taxonomy): domain Bacteria; phylum Pseudomonadota; class Gammaproteobacteria; order Burkholderiales; family Burkholderiaceae_D; genus Telluria; species Telluria kyonggiensis. Next base: position 237,412 of record NZ_JANUGY010000010.1, read on the forward strand.
ACGAACGCCTGCTCGATGCGCGCCGCGTTCTCGCGCTGTTCGCGGATGCGTTCCATCATTTCCCGCTTCGCCGCCATGACCGGCGACTCGGCACGCGCCTCCGGCGACACCGGCGCCGGGGTGGCCGGTACGGGCTGCGCCGATGCCGGTGCCGCCGTGGGCACGGGCCCGTCGCTGAGCGCGGGATCGACGCGGACCGTGGCCAGGCCCAGCCCGCGCAGGATGCGGAGCTGGTCCTCGGTCTTGACCTTGAAATGGCTGAACGCGAACGGATGCTGGAACCACTTCAGGTCCAGGTGGATGTACAGGCCGATCTGGACCTGGTCGATTGGGATAGTGACTGTATCGGCCATGAAAGCGCCTCCTTCCAGACCGAAAGTATCAATTCCCACCAATTTCGGTCAAGAAACATTTGTTGCCATGTGGAACTGATGATACAATCCCGGTGGCCACGCCACAATCAGACCTCCGCCACCACCCGGTTGCGGCCCTGCTGCTTGGCGCGGTACAGCGCCTTGTCGGCGGCCCAGAACAGCGCCTCGGCATCCTGGGCGTGCTGGGGAAAGGCCGCGACGCCGAACGACGCCGTCACCCGTTGCGGTCCCTCGCCCTGGGGGTGCGGCGCGATGGCGGCCAGCGCGACGCGGATCGCCTCCGCGCGCGTGCCCGCGTCCGCCGCGGTGCATTCAGGAAGCAAGAGTACCATCTCCTCGCCGCCGTAGCGACAGGCGATGTCGCCTTCGCGGATTCCCAGGCGCAGCTGTTGCGCGATGGTGCGCAGCACGGCGTCGCCGACGGCGTGGCCATAGTCGTCGTTGACACGTTTGAAATGGTCGATGTCGACCAGCACGAGACTCACGGGCACGTTCTTGCGGCGCGCGCGCGCCAGCTCGCGCTTCAGCGCGGCGTCGAAATGGCGCCGGTTGAACAGGCCCGTGAGCGGATCGAGCACGGACTGGCGGCGCAGCGATTCGCGCAGGCGTGCATTCCCCAGCGCCAGCGCGAGCTGCTCGGCGACCGTCACCGCGAGGCGCTCCTGTTCTTCATGGGCCAGACCGGTCTCGAGGCCCTCGAGGTGCAGCATGCCCACCAGTTCATCGTGCGTGACGAGCGGGATGCACAGGCGTGCCGCCGCTTCATCCGCCGGCTTGCGGTAGTGCGCGCACGGCAGGTCGCCGCTGTCCGCCGTGCGGTAGCGCGCGCCGTGGCGCAGCGACCAGCACGACTCGATGTCGATCTCCGGCGGCTGGTCGGACGGCGTGCCCCATTGCGTGTGCCGGTCCAGCACATGGTCGTCCTCGTCGCGCAGCAGGAACAGCGTGCCGGATACGCCGGGCAGGAGTTTCGGCAGCGAGCGTGCGATCACGGGTGCGGCGTCGGGCACCGACGGCACGGCCTCCACGGCGCGCAGCAGTTCCGCGACCAGCTTCAGTTCGCGGTTGTGGCGCGTCGTCAGGGCGACGGCTTCCGCGAGCTGCTCCGCCTGCGTTTCCAGCTGTCCGGCGATGGCGCGGCGCGCGCGCAGCATGCGCATGGCGACCAGCAGCAGGATCCCGAACGCGATGATGTTGCAGGCGGTGGCCGCGACGCTCACGGTGAACGAGCGCGCGGAACGGGCCAGCAGGTCGGCCTGCAGGGCGTCGTGCCGGGCGATGCTCCGGGCATCTTCCGCTGCGACGATGCGGCGCAGGTCGTCCATGTACTGCTTGCCGCGCAGGGAGCTGACGACGCGCTCCGTCGCGCCGAACCCTTCCCGGCGGCGCAGCTGGATCGTCTCGTCGAGTTCCGCCAGCTTCAGTTCCGCGAGACGCGCGATGCGCCACGCGGTGGCCCGTTCGGCATCCGTGCGCGCCTTGTCCTTGGCGTCGTACAGCACGGCGGGCAGCGTGCGCCGGACCCGCTCGTACGGTTCGAGGAAGACGTCGTTGCCGGTGATGACGAAGCCGCGCTGCGCCGTCTCGGCGTCGCGCATGGCGGTCAGGATGTCATCGAGGCGCTGCTGCGCGAGCAGTTCGGCGCGCGATTGCGCCAGCAGCACGTTGACGGAGCGGTTCAGCCAGAACGGCACCGCCGCGATCAGGACCATGACGATGAAGACGGCCAGGGCGACGAACTTCAGGTGTCTTGCGCTGCGCATGCGGGGGCGGTCGGGACTCGGTTGCTATCGGGCAATGGAAAATAACACAGTTTGTGCCGCGCACGGTTGAAATGGACGATTTCGTACGTGGGATCCACGTTTTGTTGATGCGCTCACTCGTAGCGCAGCGCCTCGGCCGGCTTGACGCGCGCGGCCGACCAGCTTGGATACAGCGTGGCGATGAAGGCAAGCAGCACAGCCACGCCGCCCACGCGCGCGACGTCGCTCCACAGCAGGTCGGACGGCATCTCGCTGATGAAATAGATGTTCTTGTCGAGGAAATGCACGCCGAACGCGTGCTCGATGAAGCGAACGATCACGTCGACGTTGAGCGCCACCGCGACGCCGAGCCCCACGCCGATCAACGTCCCGAGCAGCCCGACCAGCGTGCCCTGCACCATGAAGATCCGCATGACGGCGCCCGGGGACGCGCCGAGCGTGCGCAGGATGGCCACCTCGGCCTGTTTGTCGCGCACCGTCATGACGAGGGTCGACACGAGGTTGAATGCGGCCACCGCGACGATCATGGCGAGGATGATGAACATCATGCCCTTTTGCGACTGCACGGCCGCGAACCACGTGGCGTTCACCCGCGACCAGTCGCGCATGACCAGGTCACCCGTCATGCTGCGCTTGAGCTCCAGCGCCACGCGCGGGGCGGTATCCATGTCCGCCAGCCGCAGGCGCAGGCCCGACGGCGCCGTGGTGCCTTGCAAACGCTCGGCGTCGTCGAGGTGGACGAAGCCGAGGGTCGAATCGAACTGGTAATGCCCGGCCTCGAAGATGCCTGTCACCGTGAAGGCGCGCGGCCGCGGCAGCATGCCCGCGACGCCGCCCTGCCCGGGTGCGGCCGGCGCCGCGGTCAGCACGGTAATGCGATCGCCCACGCCCACGCCGAGCGCACGCGCCAGTGCGCTGCCCAGCACGATGTTCGACGAGCCGGCACGCAGCGTCGCCAACGTCCCCTCGCGCATCCGGCGCGCGACATCCGACACGTGCGGTTCCATGGCCGGCAGCACGCCGCGGATCAAGGCCGGTTTCATCGTGTCGTCGCGCACGAGCATGGCCTCGGTCTCGGCGAACGGCGCGGCGCCGCGCACCTGCGGATTGCGCGCCGCTTCCCGCGCGGCAGCCTGCCAGTCGGGCATGCTGCCGCGCGCATCGAACACCTCGATGTGCGCCAGCACCGACAGCATGCGTGCCGTGACTTCCTTCTCGAAGCCGTTCATGACGGACAGGACGACGATCAGCGCCGCCACGCCCAGCGCGATGCCGGCCACGGAGATCAGGGAGATGAACGAGATGAAGCTGTTCCGGCTGCTGCGCTTGCCCGCGCGGGTGTAGCGCAGGCCGATGACCCATTCATAGGGCAGGTTCATCGCGTACCCGGGAAATGCCTGGGAAGCTGCAGGATCGCCTCGGCGTTCGACGAGGAGAAGCACCGGTCCGCCGCCTCCAGCAGCGGCAGCCAGGCGTATTGCAGGTGCTCGCGCGGTGCGAGGGTGATGGGGATGTCGCGCGGGACGCAGACGGAGAACACGTGTTCCGTGTTGTGGGTGACGCCGGGCGCGTAGCGATGGCGCCAGGTCGGGTAGATCTCGTAGATGTTCGACAGATGCCAGTCGACGAGGACGATCCTGTCGCCGTCGGCGACGATGCCCGTCTCCTCGAACAGTTCGCGGGTCGCGGTTTCCAGCAGCGGTTCGTCGGGCCGGTCGAGGGAACCGGTGACGGATTGCCAGAAGCCGGGGCGGTCGGCGCGTTCGATCAGCAGAACGTCCAGGTCGGCGGTGTGGATGACGACGAGGACGGATTCGGGGATTTTGTGGGGCATGGCGTGATTGTAACGCCATGCCCGTCAAAGTACGCGTTAAGCGACTTTCGGCTCGTTACGCAGGCGGATATGCAGCTCGCGCAGCTGCTTCTCGTCGACTTCCGACGGCGCGTTGGTCAGCAGGTCCTGCGCGCGCTGGGTCTTCGGGAACGCGATCACGTCGCGGATCGACTCGGAACCCGTCATCAGCGTGATCAGGCGATCCAGGCCGAACGCCAGGCCGCCGTGCGGCGGAGCGCCGTACTGCAGGGCGTCGAGCAGGAAGCCGAACTTCAGCTGCGCTTCTTCCGCATCGATCTTCAGCGCGCGGAACACCTTGCTCTGGACTTCTTCGCGGTGGATACGGATCGAGCCGCCGCCCAGTTCCCAGCCGTTCAGGACCATGTCGTAGGCCTTGGCGATGCAGGCGCCCGGGTTCGTCTCGAGCATGTCTTCGTGGCCGTCCTTCGGTGCCGTGAACGGGTGGTGCGTCGCGTTCCAGCGGTCGCCTTCGTCGTCGTACTCGAACATCGGGAAGTCGATGACCCACAGCGGCGCCCAGACGTCGTCGAACAGGCCGGCCTTCTTGCCGAATTCCGAGTGGCCGATCTTCACGCGCAGCGCGCCCATTGAGTCGTTCACGACCTTGGCCTTGTCCGCACCGAAGAAGATCAGGTCGCCGTCTTCGGCACCGGTCAGTTCCAGCACCTTGGCCAGGACGTCGTCCGAGATGTTCTTGACGATCGGCGACTGCAGGCCTTCGCGGCCCTTGGCCTTCTCGTTGACCTTGATGTAGGCAAGACCCTTGGCGCCGTAGATGCCGACGAATTGCGTGTACGCGTCGATTTCCGAACGCGGCATCGAACCGCCCTGCGGCACGCGCAGGCCGACGACGCGGCCGCCCGCCATGTTGGCGGCGTTGTTGAAGACCTTGAATTCGACGGTCTTCATCAGCTCCGTCAGTTCGGTGAACTGCAGCTTCACGCGCATGTCCGGCTTGTCCGAACCGTAGGAGCCCATGGCGGTGGCGAAGTCCATGACAGGGAACGGGTTCGGCAGGTCGATGCCGGCGGCGTTCTTGAAGACGACGCGCATCATGTCTTCGAACAGGTCACGGATTTCCTGCTCGGTCAGGAACGACGTTTCGCAGTCGATCTGGGTGAATTCCGGCTGGCGGTCGGCGCGCAGGTCTTCGTCGCGGAAGCACTTGGTGATCTGGTAGTAGCGGTCGAAGTTGGCGACCATCAGCAGCTGCTTGAACAGCTGCGGCGACTGCGGCAGCGCGAAGAAGTTGCCCGGGTTGACGCGCGACGGCACCAGGTAGTCGCGCGCGCCTTCCGGCGTGGACTTGGTCAGCATGGGAGTTTCGATGTCGATGAAGCCCAGGTTGTCCAGGTACTTGCGCACTTCCATCGACACCTTGTAGCGCAGGCGCAGGTTGTGCTGCATCTGCTGGCGGCGCAGGTCGAGCACGCGGTGCGTCAGGCGCGTGGTTTCCGACAGGTTGTCGTCGTCCAGCTGGAACGGCACCGGCACGGAGGCGTTCAGCACTTCCAGCTTCGTGGTGTTGATCTCGATCTTGCCCGACTTCAGGTTGGCGTTGGCCGTGCCCTCCAGGCGGTTCACGACGGTGCCCGTCACGCGCAGGCAGTACTCGTTGCGCACGTGCTCGGCGACCTTGAAGACCTCCGCATTGTCGGGGTGGCAGACGACCTGCACGAGACCTTCGCGGTCGCGCAGGTCGATGAAGATCACGCCGCCGTGGTCGCGACGACGGTGCACCCAGCCGCACAGGCTGACGGTTTGGCCCAGCAGCTCTTCGGTCACGAGGCCGCAGTAGTGAGTACGCATGGAGGACATAGTTTTTCGATCCTGGTTGGTTGATTCGGTGGGCCCGCTCTTGGCCGGCCCTGGATTCTTTGCTGCCTTGTTGGTTCTATTCCGCGGTGGCGACGGCGGGCGTCCCGGCCGCTGCATCGAGCGGCGACGGCGGTGCCACGACGCCCATCGAGACGATGTACTTGAGGGCCGCGTCGACCGTCATGTCCAGTTCCACGACGCGGCTCTTTTCCATCATCAGGAAAAAGCCGGACGTCGGGTTGGGCGTGGTCGGCACGTACACGCTCACGTACTCGCCCACCAGGTGGTTCCTGACGTCGCCGCCCGGCACGCCGGTGAGGAAGGCGATCGTGTACGAATTCTCGTGCGGGTACGGGATCAGGACGGCCTTGCGGAACGCGTTGCCCGAGGACGAGAACAGCGTGTCCGACACCTGCTTGACGCTGCCGTAGATCGAGTTCACGACCGGGATGCGCTGCAGCAGCCGTTCCCAGATGCGCACGAACCATTTGCCGACCAGGTTATTGGTCAGCACGCCGGTCAGGAACACGATGGCCAGCGTGATGATGGCGCCGAGGCCCGGGATGTACGTGCGCGGCTGCCACTCGCTCGGCACGAGCACGAGCGACTGGTCCAGCGTGCTGATCACGAAGTTCAGCACCCAGGCCGTGATCGCCAGGGGAACCAGGACCAGCGCGCCTGTGATGAAATATTTACGCATCGATTGTCGTGACGGATCTCGTCCGATGATTTGTCGGGTGCTCATTATGCGCCGGCCGCGCGGGGCCGGCGCCGCGATCAGGTACTGCTGCTGTCTTTCGCCGGTGCGGCGGCTGGTGCCGGCGCGGGCGACGATTCGGTGCTGCCCGAGCTGCCGGCGTTATTGTCGGACGACGTCGACGATGGTGCCGTGCCCGTTGCCGGCGCCGAGCCACCGCGGAAGTCGGTCACGTACCAGCCGGTACCCTTCAACTGGAAACCGGCGGCGGTGACTTGCTTCTTGAACGATGACTTGCCGCACGAAGGGCAAACGGTCAGAACCGGATCGGAAATCTTTTGCAGTACATCCTTGGCAAAACCGCATTCATCGCAGCGGTAGGCGTAAATCGGCATCTGAATACTCCGCAAAAATCATCAAAACCCTGAATTATAAAGCTTTTACGGAGCAGATGGACGCCTGGCCGGCTTGCTGCACTGTGGAAACAGTGTTGTTTTTCGTCAGCGCACGATTGGGTTCTGTTTGCCGAACATCAACTTAACTGATTAAATAGCATTCTTAGCAGCAATGCTGCACAACGATTAAGAAACAGAAGTTTGCGCGACCGGCTTCCGGCACGCCGCAATACCGAAGAAAAGCACTTCACTCGGGGCCCGCTTGCGGGCCCTTTTCTTTACCATTGTCCACATGGACACTTCACTGCTCGATGCCGTGCGCCGGTACGCGGACGCCCACGCCGGCCGCGATGGGGCCGCGCCGACGCCGATTCCCGGCCTCACGGCAATCCGCGCGACCGCACGAACCGAACTGAGTTATCAAATCCAGCGCCCGCTCGTGTGCCTGGTCCTTCACGGCGCCAAGCACGTCACGATGGGCAGCCAGTCGTTCACCTTCCGCGCCGGCGACTCCCTCGTCATCACCGCCGACGTGCCGACGGTCAGCCAGATCACCGAGGCGAGCCTGGCCACGCCCTATTATTCGCTCGTGCTCGACCTGGACCCGGCCGTCATCGCCCCCCTGGCGGCGGACATGGCGGCCATCGGGGACGCCGACAGCGCGCCCGTGCGGATCGAGCCGACCGACAGCCACGTCGCCGACACGGCGCTGCGCCTGATGCGCCTGCTCGACCGCCCGGCCGCGCTGCCGGTGCTGCGGCCGGCCCTGGTACGCGAGTTCCACTACTGGCTGCTGGCCGGACGCCACGGTGCGGCCATCCGGCGCCTGGGCCTGCCGGACAGCCACGTGCGCCGCATCGCCCGCGCCGTCGCCCTGCTGCGTACCGGGTATGCGCAGCGGCTGCCCGTCGAGAAGCTGGCCACGGCCGCGGGCATGAGTCCCTCCGCGTTTCACCAGCACTTTCGCGCCGTGACGTCGCTCTCTCCGCTGCAATTTCAAAAACAACTGCGCCTGATCGAGGCGCGCCGCCTGATGCTGGCGGAAGGCGTCAACGCCAGCCATGCCGCGTATGCGGTCGGGTACGAAAGCGTGCAGCAGTTCACGCGCGAGTACGGCCGCATGTTCGGCAAGCCGCCGATGCGCGACGTCGCACAGGCGCAGCAGCGCATCGACGCCGCCTGAATCAGATCACCTGGCCACCCGACACTTCGATGCGCTGCGCGGTCATCCAGCCGTTGCCCTCGCCCAGCAGGTTGGCGATGACCGGTCCGATGTCGTCCGGCACGCCGACGCGGCCGAGCGCCGTCATCTGCGCGAAGACCGCATTCAGGTCGGGCGTGTCGCGCACGGCGCCGCCGAGGAAATCCGTCTCGATGGCACCCGGCGCCACCGTGTTGACGGCGATGCCGCGCCGGCCCAGTTCGCGGGCCAGATACACGGAGAGCACTTCGACCGCGCCCTTGGCCGCCGCATACGCGCCAAAGCCGGGATACGACACGCGCGTCAGTCCGGATGACAGATTCACGATGCGGCCGCCGTCCGCAAGCAGCGGCAGCAACGCCTGCGTCAGGAAGAACACGCCCTTCACGTGGACGTTCATCAGGCGGTCGAACTGCGCTTCCGTCGTGTCCTCGATCGTCGCCATGGCGCCATGGCCGGCATTGTTGACGAGGTGGTCGAAACGGTCGCGCTGCCAGACGTCGCGCAGGCCGGCGCGCACGTGCTCGACGAACAGCGGGAAGCCGGCCGTGTCGCCGACGTCCAGCCGCAGCGCCAGCGCCTTGCGGCCCAGCGCGTGGATCTCGTCGACGACCGCACGGGCATCGTCCGCGCGGTTCTGGTAAGTGAGGATGACGTCGCCGCCGCCGCGGGCGATGTGCAGTGCGGTATTGCGGCCAAGGCCGCGGCTGGCGCCGGTAACGATGGCGATCTTTGCCATGATGTGCTCCTGTCGGTGGTTGAGGAGCAGCCAGTATCGGGTGCCGCGCAGCCCTGCCGTTGCCGGAAACCGGGCCGTTTTTGCCTGATCCTACAGGCGCCGCCAGATCATCCAGCGTTCCTTGCCGGCGAATACGGGGATCGAATCCTCGGCAGCCTCGTCGGTCACGCATGCGAACGAGGGTTTCAACAAGCCATCCAGTTCCTCATGCGTGATGCCAAACGGCGGCCCTTTCGGCACATTGTCGAAAAAGAAATAGCCAGCCAGCAGGCCACCCTGCCCCAGCAATTCGGCCCAGCGCCGCGCCACGTCCGGCCGGCGTGCCCGCGGCAGCGCGCACAGGAACGCCTGTTCGTAGATGAGGTCCAGCGGCTGCTCCGGCGCATAGGCGAAGAAATCGGCCTGCACGATGCGGTCCGCCCACGGCCCGGCCAGCGTCCGGGCGCGCGCGACGGCTTCGGGCGAGAAATCGATGGCGGTGGCGTCCCAGCCTGCCTCGCACATCAGCGTCAGTTCGTGCGCGGAGCCGCAGCCCGGTACCAGCGTAATGCGTGGTTGAGAAGAGGCAACGAACCGCCGCAACGCCACCGACACCCCACCCCGCTCCCACGGCGTGAAGTCGCGCTCGAAACGCTCGTCCCAGAATTGCGGCGACAGCGGATCGCGGCTGGCGAAATCCGGCGCCGAGGCCATCACAGCCCCCAGTGCCAGTGGTCCGCGAGATGCATGCCGACGACGAGCACGGCCAGCACGCCCGTCACGCACGCGACGAACGTCAAGAGACGGTTCGTGCGGCGCTGCTCGAGCACCAGCATGGCCATGACGGTGTCCTGGTCGACGTCGCGGTGCGCATGCTTTTCCAGCATCTGGTGCGCCAGACGCGGCAGTTGTGGGAAGATCGCCGCGTAACGGGGCGCCTCGTCGCGCAGGTGGTCGACGAAAGCACGCCAGCCGACCTGTTCGGCCATCCAGCGCTCCAGGTACGGCTTCGCCGTCTTCCACAGGTCGAGGTCCGGGTCGAGCTGGCGGCCCAGGCCCTCGATGTTCAGCATGGTCTTTTGCAGCAGCACGAGCTGCGGCTGCACTTCGACGTTGAAGCGGCGTGACGTCTGGAACAGGCGCAGCAGCACTTGGCCGAAGGAAATGTCTTTCAGGGGACGGTCGAAGATCGGCTCGCACGTGGCGCGCACGGCGGCTTCCAGTTCGTCGACGCGGGTCTCGCGCGGCGCCCAGCCCGATTCGATGTGCGCCTCGGCCACGCGCTTGTAGTCGCGCCGGAAGAACGCGAGGAAGTTCTGCGACAGGTAATCCTTGTCGAAGTCGTTCAGGGTGCCGACGATGCCGAAGTCCAGCGCGATATAGCGGCCGAACGTGTCCGGATCGATCGACACGAGGATATTACCCGGGTGCATGTCCGCGTGAAAAAAGCCGTCGCGGAAGACTTGCGTGAAGAAGATCTCGACACCGTCGCTGGACAATTTCTTGAGGTCGATGCCAGCCGCAACGAGGCGGTCCGTCTGCGAGATCGGGATGCCGTTCATGCGTTCCATCACGATCACGCTGCTGGAGCAATAGTCCCAATACATCTCCGGCACGAGCAGCAAGTCGGAATTGGCGAAATTGCGGCGCAGCTGGCTGGCGTTGGCGGCCTCGCGCATCAGGTCGAGCTCGTCGTGCAGGTATTTGTCGAATTCGGCCACGACCTCGCGCGGCTTCAGGCGGCGGCTGTCGGCCCACACTTTTTCGATGAGGCCGGCGGCCATCTGCATCAGGGCAATGTCTTCGTCGATCGTCGTCTTCATGCCTGGACGCAGCACTTTCACCGCGACCTGCTTGCCATTCTTGAGCTCGGCAAAGTGCACCTGGGCGATCGATGCGGACGCGACGGGCGTGCGCTCGAACGAGGCGAACAAGTTCTCCGGCGACGCGCCGAGGGAGCGCGTGATCTGGGCGACGGCCAGGTCGGAATCGAACGGCGGCACGCGGTCCTGCAGCAGCGACAGCTCGGCAACAATGTCCGGCGGCATCAGGTCGGGCCGGGTCGACAGCACCTGGCCGAATTTCACGAAGATCGGCCCCAGCTCTTCCAGCGCGAGGCGCAGGCGGATCGCGCGGGGCGACGTGATGCGCCGCCAGAAGAAGACGGTATTGATCAGGCGGGCGGTGCGCGGTACGTGCAGGCCGGAAATTGCGATCTCGTCCAGGCCATATTTGACGATGACGGTGAAGATCTTCAGCAGGCGCAGGAATTTCAGGATCATCAGTGGTCCGAAGGCGTGTCAGGGGTCGTCGGAACGGGAGCGGTGCTGCGCGCAGCGAGCTTCTGCTCCAGTTTGGCGATGCGCTTGGCCGTGCGCTCGACGTCGTCGCGCAGGCGGCCGACGTCGTCGGCGAAGTGATCGACAGTCGCCGGGCGCACGAGCACGCGGCGTTCTTCCAGCAGGAATTCGGCGACGTTCTCCGCGAGCCGGCGCCCGGCCGTGGCCGCGCCCGTCACCGCGGAACGCGCACCGCCGGCCAGGCGCACGGCGCCGATCGATCCGACCACCCGCTCAAGGTCGTGCTCGGCATCCCAGCGCAGGCCCTTGGACAATTGCGAGATCGTGTTGGCGAACTCGGCATCGCCTTCGATGCGTACGTACGAAAACGCGCGGTCGCGGTTCTGCAGGATCAGCGGCAGGTCGGAGAGCTTGACGTGGATGGTGACGCCGGCCGCATCATCGACGCCCGCCGTCTCGAGCATGCCGTCGCGCGCGACGCGCATGCGCAGGGCCAGGTGACCCGTATCGATGACGGCGACCTTGCCGGCATGGCGCATCAGCGCATCGCGCGCCCAGGCTTCCTGCGCCAGCAGGTGGTTGATCGTCGCGACGGCCGGAGCCGACGGCGACAGGAAATGAGAAGTCGAAGACATGACCATTTTCGTCTACACAAAATAAAACCGCCCGGCATAGGTCGGGCGGTTTCGATCTTACCAGTTCACCAGAGCATAAACCCCGGAGCACAAGCTTTTTTCTTGCGAAAATTTTAAGTGATCTGCTGAATGCCCGCCAGGACCCAGCCGCCGTTGCCGGTCAGCGGCTTGGCCAGGTTCCACACTTCGACGTATGGTTCCGCCGGGGCGCCCGGCGCATTGCGGATCATGCCGTTGAACTGGACGCTCGCCAGGTAATCGCGGTCGGTCGTCTCGATGCCCAGCAGCTGGGAATCGATGCTGACGACTTCCGTGTAGTCCGGCTGGCCGCCCCGTTCCTGGATCTGCAGCGACAGTTCCGCGTACACCTCGGGCGACGTGAATTCGCGCAGGTCGGCCAGGTCGCCGCGATCCCAGGCCGCTTGCATGCGGATGAACGAGGACCTGGCGTGGCGCAGGAACGCTTCCGTGTCGAACCCGGCCGGCACACCCCACTGCTCGTGGGCCGGTGCGGCCTTGTCGAGCGACGGCGCGTTCGAGAAGCCCGACTGGAAGCCGCCCTGGTTGCCGGCATAGGCACTGTTCAGGCCCGAACCGATTTCCGGCGTGGCCGAGGCCGGCACGGGATTCTGGTTAAAACCCGTAAAAGTCGGGTTGGCCGGGGTGTCCTTGCGGCGGAACATGCGGATGATGAACATCACGGCGAACACGAGCAGCAGGATCATCAGCAGCGACGACAGGGCGCTGGCCATCGCGCCGCCGATGCCGAAGTGCGAGAACAGCGCGCCCAGGCCGAGGCCTAGCAACGCGCCACCCAGCACACCTTTCCACATGCTCGGGCGCTTCTGCGGCACCTGGGCCGGGGCCACCGGGGCCGGTGCCGGACGCTGCTGGTACGACGGCTGCTGGGCAGGTGCCGGTGCCGGCGCCGGGGCGCGCATGCGGCTCACGGATTGCGACTGGCGGCCGAACGAACGGTTGCTGCCGACCGGGCGCGCATCGGCGACGCTGGACAGCGTCATCAGCGCGATCATCATGCTGGCCATTAACTTTTTCATCAGCTCACCTCAAAGTTTGATTCCAGTGTGCAGTGCGGCCACACCGGCCGTCAGGTTGTAGTACTGCACGCGTTCCAGGCCCGCCGTTTCCATCATCGACTTCAGCGTTTCCTGGTCCGGGTGCATGCGGATCGATTCCGCCAGGTAGCGGTAGCTTTCCGCATCGTTGGCGATGCGCTGGCCCAGCCATGGCAGCACCGAGAACGAGTACACGTCGTACGGCTTTTGCAGCGGCGCCGCCACTTTCGAAAACTCCAGCACGAGCAACTTGCCGCCCGGCTTGAGCACCCGGCGCATTTCTGCCAGTGCCTGATCCTTGTGCGTCATGTTGCGCAGGCCAAAGGCCACGCTGACGCGATCGAAATAATTGTCCGGAAACGGCAGTTTTTCCGCGTCACAGAGCAAGGTGGGGGTGACTAGACCTTTGTTCAATAGACGATCGCGGCCCACGCGCAGCATCGACTCGTTGATGTCCGTGAGCCACACCTCGCCGCTCGGCCCCGCCTGCTTGGCGAACGCCTTCGACAAATCGCCCGTGCCGCCGGCAATGTCGAGCACCTTGAAGCCGGGACGAATGCCGGCCTGGGCGATGGTGAACGCCTTCCACACGCGGTGCAGGCCGGCGGACATCAGGTCGTTCATCACGTCGTATTTGGACGCGACCGAGTGGAATACCTTGGCTACCTCGTGGACCTTCTCGTCTTCCGAGACGGTCTTGTAGCCGAAATGGGTGGTGTTGGTCATAGTAGCAAGCCGTTTAGTCTTGCCACATTATACAAGCCGGGGTGTACGGGTCGGCTTAAAGATGGCTTACTGGGCGGACACGACGAAAACGTTTGCTTCGCGGTCAATGTCGGCTTTACCACACAAGATAACAAACGTGCATCGCAATTGTTAAAACTCTGCTTATAATGGTTTTCGCTTGCGCACAGTCTGGAACAGGGATGCCTTATCGCTTAACCATGTGCCGCCGGCGATAACTCATACTTGTTAAAAAAATCTATTTAGAGAGAGAAACATGGCGACTGGCACCGTGAAATGGTTCAACGACGCAAAAGGCTTTGGCTTCATCAAACCTGACGATGGTGGCGACGATCTGTTCGCACACTTCTCGGCCATCAATTCGGCAGGCTTCAAATCGCTGGCGGAAAACCAGCGCGTCACTTTCGACGTGACCTCCGGCCCGAAAGGCAAGCAGGCTGCGAACATCCAGCCGCAGTAATCCCAGGCCGGTAAACGAAAAAGCGCCGTGTGCAAACCGGCGCTTTTTTCGTTTTCGTCAGTGGCTACACCCACCGCCGCCGCAACCGCCGCCCTTCGGCCCGGCCGCCGGCACGGCACTCGCTTCGCGGCCGCTGTCGCCTTCATACCCCGCCGCATGCAGGCGGCCCAGGTAATCTTGCCACAGCGCGTCCTGCTCATTACCGAGCTTGTACAGGTAGTCCCACGTAAAGATGCCGGACTCGTGGCCGTCCGTGAACAGCGGCTTGACGCCGTAGTTCCCGACCGGCTCGACGCCGCGGATGCCCACGTCGCGCTTGCCGACCTGCAGCACTTCCTGGCCCGGGCCATGGCCCTTCACTTCGGCCGACGGCGAATACACGCGCATCAGCTCGAACGGAATGGAGAAGGCGGCGCCGTCGTCGAAGGCGATTTCCAGGATCTTCGATTGCTGGCGGATGGTGAGGTTGGTGGGCGTAGCCATGATGTCGTATGTATTGAGTGAAAGCCGTGTTAACGGCTCGCGAACCTGCGTGCGATCGCCTCCGCCAGCTGCGGCACCAGCGCCCGGCGCGCGACCAGCACCGTCTCGTCCGTCGTGCGCTGCGCCTGCGCCCACACGGGCGCGGGGAAGTGCGCGTCGTCGGCGTAGCGCGGGATCACGTGCCAGTGCAGGTGCGGCACCACGTTGCCGAGGCTCGCGACGTTGACCTTCAGCGGCTGCATCACCTCGCGCACGGCGAGTTCCAGCTTGTACACCGCATCGTTCAGCAGCAGCCGGTCCGCGTCCGCCAGGTCGCTCACCTCGCGCACGTGGTCTTTCCAGATCACGCGCGCGAAGCCCGGGTAGTTCGCGTCGTCGACGAGGATGACCGCGAACCTATCGTTATCGACGACAGTCGGCACGGCCAGTTCGCACAACTCGCAACCAATCATACAAGCACCCGCTCGATGCCGCCGTTGTTGGCGTTGGCAACGTAGTTCGGCAACCAGTTCTCGCCCAGCAGGTGGCGCGCCATCTCGACGACGATGTAATCGGCCGTGGTGCCCGAATCGTCGTTGTAGCGCGACAGGCCCTGCAGGCAGGACGGGCAGCTCGTCAGGATCTTGACGTCGCCCTTGAAGCCGTCTTCGCGCAGCTTGTCGGCACCCTTCACCATTTCCTGCTCCTTGCGGAAGCGGACCTGGGTCGAGATGTCCGGACGGCTCACGGCGAACGTGCCCGACTCGCCGCAGCAGCGGTCGTTCTTCTCGATCTTGACGTTGTCGACGGTCTGCACGAGCGCGTTCACGGTCTTCATCGAATCGCCCAGCTTCATCGGGTTGTGGCACGGTTCGTGGTACATGTAGCGCATCCCCGTCACGCCTTCCAGCTTGACGCCCTTCTCCAGCAGGTACTCGTGGATGTCCATGATGCGGCAGCCCGGGAAGATCTTCTCGAACTCGTAGGTCGCGAGCTGGTCGTAGCAGGTGCCGCACGAGACGAGGACCGTCTTGATGTCGAGGTAGTTCAGCGTGTTGGCCATGCGGTGGAACAGCACGCGGTTATCCGTCATCATCTTGTCGGCCTTGTCGTACTGGCCGGCGCCGCGCTGCGGATAGCCGCAGCACAGGTAGCCCGGCGGCAGCACGGTCTGCACGCCCACTTCCCACAGCATCGCCTGCGTGGCCAGGCCCACCTGCGAGAACAGGCGCTCGGAACCGCAGCCCGGGAAGTAGAACACGGCTTCCGTATCGGCGTTGGTGACCTTCGGATTGCGGATGATCGGGATGACCTTGTCGTCCTCGATGTCCAGCAGCGCGCGCGCCGTCTTCTTCGGCAGGTTGCCCGGCATCTTCTTGTTCACGAAGTGGATCACCTGCTCGCGGATCGGCGCCTTGCCGGTCGTCGGAGGCGGTGCCTTCGTCTGCTCTTTCGCGACGGCCTTCAGCACGGTCGCGCCGAGACGCTGGGCCTTGTAGCCCCAGTCGATCATCCCCTTGCGCATCGCGTTGATCGTCGTCGGATCGGTCGCGTTCAGGAAGAACATGCCCGCGCGGTGGGCCGGCTTGAAGCTGCGCTTGTCCATCTTGCGCAGCAGGTTACGCATGTTCATCGAGACGTCGCCGAAGTCGATGTTGACCGGGCACGGCGTCACGCACTTGTGGCACACGGTGCAGTGGTCGGACACGTCCTCGAATTCTTCCCAGTGGCGGATCGACACGCCGCGGCGCGTCTGCTCTTCGTACAGGAACGCTTCGATCAGCGCGGACGTCGCGAGGATCTTGTCGCGCGGCGAGTACAGCAGATTCGATTGCGGCACGTGCGTCGTGCACACGGGCTTGCACTTGCCGCAGCGCAGGCAGTCCTTGACGCTGTTCGCGATCTCGCCGATGTCGCTCTGCTGCATGATCAGCGATTCGTGGCCCATCAGGCCGAACGACGGCGTGTACGCGTTGCGCAGGTCGGCGTACGCGGTGTCGCTGTTCAGCAGCTTGCCCTTGTTGAAGCGGCCTTCCGGGTCCACGCGCTGCTTGTAGTCGCGGAAGTCGCGGATCTCGTCCTCGGTGAGGAATTCCAGCTTCGTGATGCCGATGCCGTGTTCGCCCGAGATGACGCCGTCCAGCGAACGCGCCAGCTTCATGATGCGCTCGACGGCCTTGTGCGCATCCTGCAGCATCGCGTAGTCGTCCGAGTTCACGGGCAGGTTCGTGTGCACGTTGCCGTCGCCCGCGTGCATGTGCAGCGCGACGAACACGCGCGAACGCAGCACGCGCTTGTGGATCGCCGTGGCTTCGTCGAGGATCGGCTTGTACGCGGCGCCGTTGAAGATCTGGCGCAGCGGCGCGCGGATCTCGTTCTTCCACGAGACGCGCACGGTGTGGTCCTGCACGACGTCGAACAGTTTTGCGCCCGGCTGCTGCGCGAGGCGCGCCTGGAACGTGCCGGTGAGGCCGTCGAGGCCGAAGTCGGCCAGTTTATCCAGCACGTCGCCCAGCGGCTGGTCGAGGTTCGCCATGATCCACGTCCAGCGCGCGGACACGCGGGCCAGCAGGTCGTCGCCCTGCTGCGGACGGTCGCCGAGGATCTCTTCCTTCGACACGCCTTCGCCCGTCGCGTCGTCCGCCTTCGTCACTTCCAGGTTCCCGGAGGTGAGGTACGCGTGCAGTTCCTCGACGAGCTGCAGCTTGTTCTTGATCGACAGCTCGACGTTGATGCGCTCGATGCCGTCCGTGTACTCGCCCATGCGGTTCAGCGGGATCACGACGTCTTCGTTGATCTTGAAGGCGTTCGTGTGGCGTGCGATGGCCGCGGTGCGCGAGCGGTCGAGCCAGAATTTCTTACGGGCTTCCGGGCTCACGGCGACGAAGCCCTCGCCCACGCGCGTGTTCGCGAGACGCACGACTTCCGACGTGGCCAGCGCGACGGCGTTCTCGTCGTCGCCGACGATGTCGCCGAACAGCGCCATCTTCGGCAGGGTGCCGCGCTTGGATTTCGTCGCATAGCCGACGGCACGCAGGTAACGCTCGTCCAGGTGCTCCAGGCCCGCGAGGCGCAGGCTGGCGAATTCCGGCTTGCCGCTCTTCGGCAGGCTGTCCAGGTAATCCTTGATCTCGACGATCGACGGGATCGCATCGCGCGCCTGGCCGAAGAATTCCAGCGCGACGGTGCGCGTGAACTTCGGCATCTTGTGCAGGATCCAGCGCGCCGACGTGATCAGGCCGTCGGTGCCCTCTTTCTGGATGCCCGGCAGGCCCGCGAGGAATTTGTCGGTGACGTCCTTGCCGAGGCCTTCCTTGCGGAAGCGGCGGCCTTCGATGGCGAGCGTCTCGGTGCGGAACGGATCACCTTTCGGGGCGCCCTTTTCCGACGGGTGCGTCCATTCGAGCTTGAAGGTCGCAACCGGCGCGTCGTGGATCTTGCCCAGGTTGTGGTCGACGCGCGTGACGTCGAGCCAGTCGCCGTTCGGGTCGACCATGCGCCACGACGCCAGGTTATCCAGCGCCGTGCCCCACAGGACGGCCTTCTTGCCGCCCGCGTTCATCGCGATGTTCCCGCCGATGCACGAGGCGTGCGCGGACGTCGGGTCGACGGCGAACACGAAGCCGGCCTTCTCGGCCGCCTGCGACACGCGCTGCGTGACGACGCCGGCGCCCGTGTAGATGGTCGCGTAGTCGCGGTCGACGCCCGGCAGGCGCGTCATCTCGACCTCGCCCATCGCCAGCAGCTTTTCCGTGTTGATCACGGCCGACATCGGCGACAGCGGAATCGCGCCGCCCGTGTAGCCGGTGCCGCCGCCGCGCGGGATGATGGTCAGCCCGAGCTCGATACAGCCTTTCACGAGGCCGGCCATCTCGTCTTCCGAATCCGGCAGCAGGACGAGGAACGGATATTCGACGCGCCAGTCGGTGGCGTCCGTCACGTGCGACGTGCGGTGCATGCCGTCGAAGCGGATGTTGCGTTTATCGGTGTAGCGGCCCAGCACGGCCTTGGCGCGCTTGCGCAGATCGTAGGTGTCCGCGAACTCGCGGCCGAAGTCGTCGACCGCCCTGCGCGCGGCCACGAGCAGCTGCTCGACGGCGGCGCTGCGGCGGCTCGCGGTGGCCGGATCGGCATCGCCGGCATCGACGGTCAGGCGGCGCTTGTCCACTTCCGCCAGGCGGTGATGCAGCGCTTCGATCAGCTTGGCGCGGCGCTTCGGGTTATCCAGCAGGTCGTCCTGCAGGTACGGGTTGCGGCGCACGACCCAGATGTCGCCCAGGACTTCGTACAGCATGCGGGCCGAGCGCCCGGTCTGGCGGGCACCGCGCAATTCATCCAGCAACTGCCACGATGACTCGCCCAGCAGCCGGATCACGATCTCGCGATCGGAGAACGACGTGTAGTTATAAGGGATTTCGCGCAGCCGGATGGGCGCGTTTTCTTCGAGCAGGGCGTGGATATTGGCAGGAGCGTTCATGGGGAGATCGACTGTCGTACTGACGCGTAGGACTCTCTATTCTAGCTTATTGCGATGCACCACGCTGGGGAAGGAATAATTTTTGCAACGGTGAAAAAGCAGAAACGGATGGAAAACGACGCATTCGCGCAAATTTGTTTTGGCAGAACGCAATATTTTCAAGCAAAAGCTCGGCGTGATGAAAGAACAGGCATCTTATCCACGCCGGATGCCCCGCCGCTCACCCGAACAGTTTGCTGCTCATCTCCCCCAGCCACTTCCACCACCCGTCCGGTACGTACAACAGCGTGACGGTCATGAACACATAGCGCGCGAACTTGCCGACGGCCATATAGAGCACGCTGGGCCAGAACGGCAGGTGCAGCCAGCCGGCCAGCGTGCACAGCGGGTCGCCGATGCCCGGCACCCAGGACAGCAGCATCGTCTTCGCGCCATAGCGCTTGAGCCAGTGAAACCAGCGCGACGAGCGTTCCTTCGCAAAAGCGACCTTGGCGCGGTAGCCGATCCAGTAGTCGACGATGCCGCCCAGCGTGTTGCCCAGGGTGGCGACGAGGACGGCGGGCCAGAACATGGCGGGATTCGCTTTCACGACGGCGAACACGGCGGGCTCGGAGCCGAGCGGCAGCAGCGTCGCGGAGACGAAGGCAATGAGGAATACCGACGTGAGCCCGACGGTGGGCACGGCGAGGAATTTCAGCAGCCACAGGACGGCGGATTCGATCATCGGCAGGAAAGGATGGACGGCGGACGGATAAGTTGAGTACATTATAATGAGGAGAAACACCTCGCAACGACACGGTACGCCAGGCTCTACCAAGCCTTCGTCCCGCACTGCTCGCCTCGGTTACCCACCAAGCAGGACAGTCAGCGTCGCCCCGGAACCCGAACAGCCCCGCATCGATCATGACTACCGACTACCTCAAGAAAATCCTCACCGCGCGCGTCTACGACGTGGCCGTCGAAACCCCGCTGGAGTACGCCACCAGCCTGTCGAAGCGCACCGACAACAAGATTTACCTGAAGCGCGAGGACATGCAGAGCGTGTTCAGCTTCAAGCTGCGCGGCGCCTATAACAAGATGGCAAACCTGTCGGAGTCGCAACTGAAACGTGGCGTGATTTGCGCGTCGGCCGGTAACCACGCGCAGGGCGTCGCCATGTCGGCGGCCCGCCTGAACTGCCGCGCCGTGATCGTGATGCCGACCACCACGCCCAGCGTGAAAGTGGATGCGGTGCGCGCGTTCGGCGGCAGCAACGTGGAAGTCGTCCTGCACGGCGAGTCGTACACGGATGCGTTCAACCACGCGCAGATGCTGGAAAAGGAACAGAAGCTGGCGTTCGTGCATCCGTTCGACGATCCGGACGTCATCGCCGGCCAGGGCACGATCGGCGTCGAGATCCTGCGCCAGCATTCGGCGCCGATCCACGCGATCTTCCTTGCGATCGGCGGCGGCGGCCTGATCAGCGGCGTGGCCGCGTACGTGAAGCAGATCCGCCCCGACATCAAGATCATCGGCGTGCAGACGAACGATTCGGACGCGATGGCGCGCAGCCTGAAAGCGGGCGAGCGCGTGACGCTGCCGGACGTCGGCCTGTTCGCGGACGGCACGGCCGTGCGCCTCGTCGGCGCGGAGACCTTCCGCCTGTGCCAGGAACTGGTCGATGAAATCATCATCGTCGACAACGACGCGCTGTGCGCCGCCATCAAGGACGTATTCACCGACACGCGCAGCATCGTCGAGCCGTCCGGCGCGCTGGCCATCGCGGGCGCCAAGGCGTATGTGGAACGTTCGCAGATGTCGAAGAATCCGGTGCGCGGCGAAACGCTCGTCGCCGTCGCCTGCGGCGCCAACATGAACTTCGACCGCCTGCGCTTCGTCGCCGAGCGCGCCGAACTGGGCGAGGCGCGCGAAGCCGTGTTCGCCGTGACGATCCCCGAGCAGCGCGGCAGCTTCAAGCGCTTCTGCGCACTGATCGGCCCGCGCAACGTCACCGAGTTCAACTACCGCATCAGCGACGAGCGCGAGGCGCACGTCTTCGTCGGCGTGCAGATCGGCAGCCGCAGCGAGTCGGGCACCGTCGCGCGCACGTTCGAGGAACACGGCTTCCGCACCCTCGACCTCACGCACGACGAACTGGCGAAGCAGCACGTGCGCCACCTCGTCGGCGGCAAGAGCGGGCTCGCGCACAACGAACTGCTGTACCGCTTCGAATTCCCGGAACGCCCGGGCGCGCTGATGCGCTTCCTGGACACCCTGGCGCCGAACTGGAACATCTCGCTGTTCCACTACCGGAACCAGGGCGGCGACGTGGGCCGCATCCTCGTCGGCCTGCAGGTGCCGTCGGGCGAGATGGACGAGTTCCGCGAGTTCCTCGCGACGCTCGGTTATCGCCATTGGGACGAGAGCGCGAATCCGGTCTACAAGCTGTTCCTGTGATGTCCGGCGCGCCCGTGCGTTAACCGGGCGCGCAGCGATTGCGGGAAAGGTGTACGATACGCCGCTTTGCCGCCGCCGGACGGCATCGTCACGCACGTTGGCCGGCCTCGAGAACACACCATGACCAATACCCCTGAACAATCGCCTCTCGGCAAAAACTCGGCCTACCAGACCGAATACGCGCCGGAGCTGCTGTTTCCCATCCCGCGCCAGCAAAAGCGCGACGAACTCGGCCTGACCGGCACGCTCCCCTTCTTCGGCGTCGACATCTGGAATGCCTACGAGCTGTCGTGGCTGAACATGCGCGGCAAGCCGCAGGTCGCCATCGCGACCTTCACGGTGCCGGCCGATTCGCCCAACATCATCGAATCGAAGTCCTTCAAGCTGTACCTGAATTCGTTCAACCAGACCCGGCTGGCCAACACGGACGCCCTGCTGGCCCTGTTGCGCGAAGACCTGTCGAACGCGGTCGGTGCGCCCGTGCACGCGGCACTGACCTTGCCCGAGGATTTCGACAAGCTGAAAATGGGCGAGCTGGACGGCCTCCTGATCGACCGCCTCGACGTCGAGATCGACAACTACCGCCCGTCGCCGGAGTTGCTCAAAGCCAACCACGAGGAAGCCGCGGTCGAGGAAACCCTCGTGTCGCACCTGCTCAAATCGAACTGCCTCGTCACCGGCCAGCCGGACTGGGGCAGCGTGCAGATCCGCTACGTTGGACCGCAGATCGACCAGGAAAGCCTGCTGCGCTACCTGATCGGTTTCCGCGAGCACAACGAATTCCACGAGCAATGTGTCGAGCGCATCTTCACGGACATCCTGCGCCAATGCAAGCCGAACAAGCTGGCGGTTTACGCCCGCTACACCCGGCGCGGCGGCCTGGACATCAATCCGTGGCGCGCCAATTTCAGCACCGCCAGACCGCCGAATTTGCGTGCCGCGCGCCAATGAACACTGCGGATGGGTGATTTTTGATCCTTCGTCCCCATCTACAGTGTACGTTTCCGGCGACATCCTTCACGATGTTTCCGGATGTGTAAAACGGCAACTTAGCGCTAGAAAAATCGGTAAAAGAGGCCCCGGAAAGACGTTTCATGCGTGAATTCCGGGATTTCGTGGCGGAAATTGCGCACGTCAGATCGTCAGGTGCGGAGTCTTTACGCAAAGGTTTGCGGCAGGGATCACACAGGTACCGGACGGCGTGCAAAATCGAATTACACGGCCATAAAACAGGCCTATAATTCCCGCTCGCAAGCACCCCAGGGTGCACCGCAATAGAAGCGTGTTATGACTAATCTAAGCAAAATCCTCTCGCTCGAGAACGTGCAGCTGGACATCGAAGTGTCGAGCAAGAAGCGCGCCTTCGAGCAGGCCGGCCTGATCTTCGAGAACAACTGCGGCATCGCCCGCTCCACCGTGTCGGACAACCTGTTCGCGCGCGAGCGTCTCGGGTCGACGGGCCTCGGTCACGGCGTCGCCGTGCCGCACGGCCGCATCAAGGGCAGCAAAAGCCTCAAATCGCCGCTGGCCGCGTTCGTGCGCCTGCTTGAACCGATTCCGTTCGAATCGCCGGATGGCCAGCCCGTGAAGCTGCTCTTTTTCCTGCTGATCCCGGACCACGTCACGCAACAGCACCTGGAAATCCTGTCGGAGATCGCGGAACTGTTCTCGGACGAGGCGATCCGCACGGCCTTGAGCACGGACACGGATCCGAAGTCCGTGTACGAACGCATCATCAACTGGCAGCCGAGCCTGCAGGCCCTCGGCTGACCTTGCGAAAGCGACCATGCTGCAGACTCCGCTGACCATCCAACGGCTGTACGACGATAACCGCGACAGCCTGCAACTGGGCTGGTTCGCCGGATTCCCGGGCGGAGAACGCCAGATTTCCGGCGACGCCGTCTCCGCCGCGGACCAGGTCGGCCACCTGAACCTGATCCACCCGGGCCGCATGCAGGTGTTCGGTCACCAGGAACTGAATTACTACCAGCGCCTGAAATCCGGCTCGCGCAGCCACCTGATCGGCGAACTGATCGCGGGCGGTCCGCCGGCGCTGTTCATCGCGCAGGGTCTCGACACCCCGCCGGACATCCTCGCCATCTGCGACGAGCAGAACATCCCCCTGTTTTCGACGCCGCTGCCGGCCGCGCAGGTCATCGACTATCTGCGCGTGTACCTGTCGAAAAAGCTGGCGCAGCGCGTCATCATGCACGGCGTGTTCATGGACGTGCTGGGCGTGGGCGTGCTGATCACGGGCGACTCGGGCCTCGGCAAGAGCGAGCTGGGCCTGGAACTGATCTCGCGCTCGCACGGCCTCGTCGCCGACGACGCCGTGGAATTCTCGCGCATCGCCCCGAACATGATCGAGGGCCGCTGCCCGCCTCTGCTGCAGAACCTGCTCGAAGTGCGCGGCCTTGGTCTCCTCGACATCAAGGCGATCTTCGGCGAGACCGCGGTGCGCCGCAAGATGCGCCTGAAACTGATCGTCCACCTCGTCAAGCGCGGCGCGCTGGACGAAGAAGTCGAACGCCTGCCCTTCCACTTCCCCACCGAGGACGTGCTGGGCCTGCCGATCCGCAAAGTGGTCATTCCCGTCGCGGCCGGCCGCAATATCGCGGTGCTGCTGGAGGCCGCCGTGCGCAATACCATCCTGCAGCTGCGCGGGATCGATACGCTGCAGGAGTTCATGGAGCGACAGCGGCAAGCAATGAGCAGCGATTGACGCGCTGCGGCAAACATCGGCCGATGCTATCATCGCGCCATGCGCATCCTACTCATCACCGGTATCTCGGGCTCCGGTAAATCCGTCGCCCTGAACGTCCTCGAAGACGCTGGCTACTATTGCGTCGACAACCTGCCCCCTGCCCTGCTGCCGGCCCTCGTCGGCAGCATCGACGGCGGCGACACGAAACGCATCGCCGTCGCCGTCGACGCGCGCAGCGCGGAGTCCCTGGCCGAGCTGCCGACCACGGTCGCCGCCCTGCGCGAGGAAGGCCACCAGGTCAAGGTGATCTTCCTGACCGCCAGCACGCACTCGCTCGTCGCCCGTTTTTCCGAAACGCGCCGCAGCCACCCGCTGTCGCACGAACTGCGTCCGGGCGAGAACCCGGCGTCGCGCCGCACGCTGATCGAATGCATTTCGGAAGAACGCGACCGCCTCGGCCCGATCGAGAAGATGGGCCACGTGATCGACACGTCCGAACTGTCGGCCAACAAGCTGCGGGCGTGGGTGAAGGAACTGGCCGAAGTCGAATATGCGCCGCTCACGCTGTTCTTCGAATCGTTCGCGTTCAAGCGCGGCGTGCCGCTCGACGCCGACTTCGTGTTCGACGTGCGCGCCGTGCCGAACCCGTATTACGACCAGACCTTGCGCCCGCTGAACGGCAAGGACGCACCCGTGATCGCCTTCCTCGACGCCCAGCCGCAGGCGGCCGAGCTGCTGTCCGACATCCGCGCGTTCATCGCCAAGTGGCTGCCGTCGTTCAAGAAGGACAACCGCAGCTATCTCACCGTGGCCGTCGGCTGCACGGGCGGGCAGCACCGCTCCGTGTACATGGCGGAGCGGCTCGGCGCGTATTTCGGCGACACGGAACGCGTCGTCGTGCGCCACCGCGAGCAACCATAGTACGTATGTGGGCTCTCCGAGCCCACGCGAATCAAAAGAATTCGTCGAGCAGCCGGTAAAAGCTGCTCTTCGCGGCATCGAACGTCGTGCCGTACGCCGCCAGGAACGGCGCGACCCACGCCTCCCCCAATTCGTCCGCGATGTCGCGCGTGGCCAGCGCCAGGTCCTGCCAGCGGTCCGCCACGCCCAGGCGGCCGCAATCGATCCAGCCCGTGCGGCCCGCAGCGTCGACGATCAGGTTCGGCAGGCACGCATCGCCATGCGTGACGACGAGGTCTTCGCTGCGCGGTGCCTGCGCGGCAAGGCGGTCGAACAGCGCCGCGGGTGCCATGCCCTGGTGTTCGTCGTCGAGATCGTCCTCGTCCACCAGCCCCGCTGCCATGCGCGCCCTGGCCCGTTCGATGCGCCGCGCCGCGCGGTGGTCGAACGGACACGTGGCCGGGTCGAGCGCGTGCAGCGCCCGCAACGCGGACGCCAGCCGCGCCACGGCCACGCGCGGTTCCAGGCCCGCGGCCAGCAGGTCGCGTCCCGGCACGGCACCCAGCAGCAGCCAGTCGTGACCGTCCTCCGACGCGGTATCGAGCACGGGAGCGCACGGGATACCCGTGCCGGCCAGCCAGCGCAGGCGTTCCCCCTCGTCGCGCAATTCCGCCAGCGGACCGGCCGGTTCGAATTTCGCGAACAGGATGGGGCGATCCGGCGCGTCGAGGCGGAACACGTCGGCCTCCGAACAACCGATGTCCTGGCGCGTCCAGCGGTAGCCGGCCAGGCGTGTCTTCCAGGCGGTAGGTGTTTTCATAGGGTTCCTTTACCGAAGCGCCGGCGCAGCCGCGCGTGGCAACAGGCGCGGACGGAACGTGAGGTTGTCGACGACGGTGGTGCCCCGCGCCGACGGGGCGACGATGCGCTCGTGCTGCCAGAACGCCATCGACAGCATCGGCGAGCGCTCCAGGAAGCGCCGGCCCGGCTCCAGTTCGACGAGCGTGAGATCGCTCCGGTCGATGGGCAGCACGCGCAGCAGCAGAAGCCAGCTGCGGCACAGCCGCTGCCCCGCCACGACACCCTCCGAAGGCAACTCACGCATCCCGCGCGGGAACGTCATGCGCAGCAGCGGCGTCATCTCGTCGTCGATGCCGTCGACGGACGTGACCCGGCGCCACACCGTGTCCGGCGCGGCAGCCAGCTCGGATTCGAAACGCAGCGTGATCACAAATCGCCTAGTGGATGCGCGTGCCCGGGCCACACGGGCGCGAAGAACCACGCGACCATCTCCGGCGTGACGGCATCGAGCGTGGGCGGATTCCACTGCGGCGCATTGTCCTTGTCGATCACGAGCGCACGCACGCCTTCGAGCACTTCGCCGTGTTCGAACGTACGGCGCACGAGCGAGCGTTCCATGCGCAGGCAGTCCGCCACGCCAAGACTCCCTCCGCGCACGAGCATCTCGCGCGTCACGGACATCATCAGCGGCGAGCGCTGGCGCATCGTGGCCAGGGTCTTTTGCGCGAACGGGCTCGCATCGGCCTCCAGCGACGCCATCACGGCCGCGACGGAATCCGCGCCGAAGTGGCGGTCGATCGCGTCGCGCTGCGCTTCCAGTTCGCTCGCGCCGGCCGAAAACGGCGCGGCGAACGCGCGGATCGCGGCGGGCAGCTCCGCGCCCGGCGTCGCCTCGATCAGCGCGCGCAGCGCATCCAGTTGCGCGGCCGGGACGAACACGTCGGCAAGGCCGACGTAGATCGCGTCCGCGGCACCGATCGTCACGCCCGTCACGCCGAGATAGTGGCCGAGGCGGCCCGGCGCGTGCGACAGGAAGTGGCTGCCGCCCACGTCGGGGAACAGGCCGATGTTCACTTCGGGCATGGCGATCTTCGAACGCTCCGTCACGATGCGCAGGCCGCAATCCGGTCCGCCCTGCGCGATGCCCATGCCGCCGCCCATCACGACGCCGTCCATCAGGGCAATGTACGGCTTCGGATAGAAGTGAATGAGATGATTGAGGGCGTATTCCTCGGTGAAGAAATCTTCCAGCAGCGGGCTGCCCGTCTGCGGCGTGGCTTTGCCGGCCTCGTGGAAAAAGCGGATGTCGCCGCCGGCGCACAGGGCCTTTTCGCTCGTGCTCCCGATGAAGACGGCGTCGATGCCGGCGTCATCGCGCCAGGCGAGCAGCGTGGCGGTGAGCGCGCGGACCATGTCCAGCGACAGCGAGTTCAGCGCCTTCGGGCGGTCCAGGGTGATGATGCCGGTGCGGTTGGCAACCCGCGTCAGAACGTGTGCAGTCATGTCTCGTTGTTATTGAAATAATCAGAGCGACATTGTAGCGCCCATAAAAACGAAAAGGGCGCCGATGCGCCCTTCACTCCTGGTGCTACTGCACGCGTGGCATCACGCCGCGGCGGGCTCTTCCTCCCCACCCTCGGACATGCGCTTGATACACGCGTTGTCATGATCCTTGAGCATTTGCTTGTATTTGACGACCTGGCGATCCAGGCGATCCATCAGCATGTCGATCGCGGCATAGAGATCGTGCGCGGCACTGGCGACATGGACGATCTTGCCCGCGAGGCGCAGGTTGATCTCGGCTTTCTGGCGTTTTTCTTTCTCGGTAAGATTGTCGATGCAGAGGATGACGTGGGAGTCGATCACTTGATCGAAATGACGGGTGATGCGTTCGAGCTTGTTCTGTACGTATTCTCGGATTGCTGGAGTTACATCGAGATGATGTCCGCTGATTGTGAGATTCATACACACTCCTTTGAAGATGCACTGCCTGCCGTGCGCGCATCCGGCGCAATGGGACAGTGTTTGTTACAAGGATTTACGGAGACTGACGGGCGGGATTTTCAGCGCCTCACGGTATTTGGCGACCGTGCGTCGCGCGATGACCATTCCCTGTTCCCCTAGCATCTCCGCGATCTTGCTGTCGGATAATGGATTCTTGGGGTCTTCTGCTCCTGTGAGTTGTACGATGAGGGCCCGTATTGCCGTCGACGATGCTTCGCCTCCCGCTTCGGTGGCAACGTGACTCCCGAAGAAATACTTCAACTCGAACATGCCGTGCGGGGTCAGCATATATTTCTGAGTTGTGACTCGAGAAATTGTGCTCTCGTGTAGACCTAGTGTATCAGCTATCTCACGTAAAACAAGGGGCCGCATTGCGACTGCGCCATGGGAAAAAAAGTTGCGCTGGCGATCGACAATTGCCTGAGCTACACGCAGGATCGTGTCGAAGCGCTGGCGCATGTTCTTGATGAGCCACTTGGCTTCCTGCAACTGCGCATTCAGCTGCGATTCCGATTTGCCCTGCTTCATCAGCGACGCGTACAGGCTGTTCACGCGCAGGCGCGGCATCACTTCCGGATTCAGCTGCACGCTCCAGCCATCCTTGGCGCGGCGCACGATCACGTCCGGCACGACGAAGTCCGACACGTCCGACGCGAACGCCGCGCCCGGATGTGGATTGCACTGGCGGATGACGGCCTGGGCTTCGCGCAGGTCTTCGTCGTCGCAATCGAGCGCCTTCTTCAGCTTGTTGAATTCGCGCTGCGCGAACCACGTCAGGTATTTTTCGACGATGACGAGCGCCATGCGCCGCGTGACCATCGGCACGCCGGGCATGCGGCGGATCTGCAGGGCCAGGCACTCGGCCGCGCTGCGTGCGCCCACGCCGGGCGGGTCCATGCTTTGCACGAGGGCCAGTGCCGTGCGCAGTTCATCGAACTCGATCTCCAGTTCTTCCGGCAGGCGCGCGTGGATGTCTTCCAGCGGTTCTTCCAGGTAGCCGTTGTCGTCGAGCGCATCGACGACGAGTTCCACGAGCGCGCAATCGCGCGCCGCGCAGCACGTCAGGCGCACCTGTTCCATCAAATGCTCGCGCAGGGTGACGGGACTCGCTTCCAGTTGCGGGCGGCCATCTTCCTCCTCGCCGCCCCCGCTGCCGCTGCCGCTGCGGCCGTATTCGCCCCAGTCCTCGCCGCCTTCGCCGCCGCCTTCTCCGCTGTCGCCGCCGGATTCACCGCCTTCGCCATTGCCGCTCTCGGCGGGCGCGCTGCCGCCTTCGTCGCCATTGCCCTGCGCGGCAGGCGCCTCGCCCGCCTGCGATGAGGACGGCGCGCTGTTGATGGCGCCGTCGGCCAGCAGGCGCACGGAGCGGTCGAGCGGATCGTCGAGCCGTTCGAGCAGCGGGTTCTCGCTCAGGACCTGCTCGATTTCCTGGTGCAATTCGAGCGTGGACAGCTGCAGCAGGCGGATCGACTGCTGGAGTTGCGGCGTCAGTGCAAGGTGCTGTGAGGTCTTGAGTTGCAGCGTCTGTTTCATGACTACATTCGGAAGTGTTCGCCCAGGTAGACGCGGCGCACCGATTCGTTGGCGATGATGTCGTCGGGACGGCCGGATGCCAGAACCGCGCCCTGGTTGATGATGTAGGCGCGGTCGCAGATGCCCAGCGTCTCGCGCACATTATGGTCAGTGATCAGCACGCCGATGCCGCGCTCCTTCAGGAAGCGCACGATGCGTTGGATCTCGATCACGGCGATTGGATCCACGCCGGCGAACGGTTCGTCGAGCAGCACGAAGCGCGGATTGGTCGCGAGCGCGCGCGCGATCTCCACGCGGCGGCGTTCGCCACCGGACAGCGACAGCGCGGGATTCTCGCGCAGCTTCTCGATCTGCAGCTCGGCCAGCAGCTCATCCAGGCGTTCGGTGATGCGCGCCTTGGTGAGCGGCTTGCTGTTCTCGCGCTGCAATTCCAGCACGGCGCGGATGTTCTCCTCGACCGTCAGCTTGCGGAACACGGACGCTTCCTGCGGCAGGTACGACAGGCCCAGCAGCGCGCGCCGGTGGATCGGCAGGCTCGTGATGTCGGTGCCGTTGATGTCGATGCTGCCGGCGTCCGACGGCACGAGGCCCACGATCATGTAGAACGAGGTCGTCTTGCCCGCGCCGTTCGGCCCCAGCAGGCCGACCACTTCGCCGCACGCGACCTGCAGCGACACGTCGCGTACGACGAGGCGCTTGCCGTAACTCTTCTGCAGTCCCTTGACGACGAGCGTGCTGCCGCCGCATTCGGCCGGCGCGGCCTGCGTGCCTGCTTCCATTGCGCTTGCCTCCGTCATTGCTTGCCTGCCGGAGCGGGAGCGGCACCGGCCGCGGGTCCGGCGCCGGCTGCGGGCGCGCGGCGCGGCTGCAGCGTGATGCTGCCGCGGCCATTGCCCGGCTTGTCCGTGCCGTTGGCGTCGTTCAGGCCGAGCAGCTTCTCGTTGCGGTTGTCGTAGGAGATGAATTCGCTGGCCATCTCCTGGGTGACCTTCTTGCCCTCGAGCTGGCGGATGACCGCCTTCGAGAACAGCTTCACGAGGTCGTTGCGTTCGTCGTATTCGATACGCTGGGCCTGGCCTTCGCCCCACAGGTCGGGGCCGCCGTCGCGCTTCTGGCGGAAGGTCGCGAGCTTGCCGGGATTGGCAGTCAGGATGAAGGTGCGGAAACCGTCCGGCGCTTGCTTGACCTCGGCGCGGTCGGACTTCAGGATCATGGTGCCGCGCGTGATGATCACGTTGCCGGTGGCGACGTAGTTCTGCGTCACCTGGTCGACGTTGGCGTTGTCGAACGCGATGTCGACGGGCTTGAGCGCGTCCGCCTTCTCGGCCGAGGCAGCCAGCGGCACCAGCAGGAAGATGGCGGCGGCGAGTATTTTTTTCATTCGTTAGTCCTCTCTAGTGACTTGCGCGCGACTGGCGTGGCGGATAGGTGACCTTGCCGCGCCCACCCAGCGCGATCTGCTGCGTGGCGTTGTTGGCGACCATGCCCACCGCGTCGACGGACGCACTGCCCAGCGTCATGTGGATCGGCTTGTCGGTCTTGGCGATCTCGTCGTCCGGCAGGATCGTCAGGGTCTCGGTGCGGATCCGCATCGGCTCCGCGCCCGGGGCCGCCGGACGCCGGATGTCGACGTTGCCCGTCAGGTCGATCTGGTTCTGGTTCTGGCTCACGAGCGCGCTGTTGGACGTCATCGTCATCGGCGGATGCTCGTCCGTGAGACTCTGCACGACCGGCTTGTCGACGAGCGCCGTGTTGTCGACCGGGCGGTGCGTGAGGCGTTCGCCCGAGATCACGTAGCGCGGCTTGCCGGCCTCCGACATGCGCACCCAGCTGAAGTTGTCGACGATGTAGTCCGGCTCGTTGCCCGCGTTGAATCCCGGCGCGTTCTCCTCGCCCTGCATCACCTGCACGAGCCAGAAGCTGCCGAACGCGCAGAACACGGCAAACAGCATCAGGGCCAGCAGGCGCCAGCGGTGCGCGGTACGCTTGTAGCTTGCGGGAGCCATATCTCTCTTATCCGAAGTAGGGCGCGAGCGCCTGTTCGTAGGTGCCCTGGGCGCGCATCACCATGTCGCAGACTTCGCGCACGGCGCCGCGGCCGCCGGGATTCTTCGTCACGTAGTGGGCGCGGTGCTGCACTTCCGGATGCCCGCTCGGCACCGTCACCGCGAAGCCTACGCGCGTAAAAAGAGGCAGGTCGATCACGTCGTCGCCGATGTAGCCGCACTCCTCCGCCGCCACGCCGGTCTTGGAGAGCAGCTCGGCGAACGCGAGGCGCTTGTCGTGCTGGCCCTGGAACACGTGCGTGATGCCGAGATCGCTTGCTCGCTTGATGACGATGGGGGACGTGCGGGCGCTGATGATCGCGGTCTGCACGCCGGTGCGGTTCAGGAGCTGGATGCCGAGGCCGTCCAGCACGTAGAACGTCTTCGTGACTTCGCCGTCCGGGCCGTAGGTCAGGCTGCCGTCGGTGAGGACGCCGTCGACGTCGAAGATCATGACCTTGACGCGCGCCGCGCGCTCCATGTGTGCCAGCGGAGTCACCATCAGATCACCTTGGCGCGCGTGAGGTCGTGGATGTGCAGTGCGCCCACCAGCACGCCGTCCGCATCGGTGACGAGCATCTGGTTGATGCGGAATTCTTCCATCACGGCGACGGCATCCACCGCCAGCTGTTCCGGATGCACGCGGCGCGGGTTCGGGTGCATGACGTCGCGGATCACGAGCTTGCTGAAATCCTGGACCTTCTCGATCAGGCGGCGCAGGTCGCCGTCCGTGAACACGCCGACGGGGCGGCCGGCGTCGTCGACGATGGCCGTCATGCCCATGCCCTTGTGCGAGATTTCCAGCAGCGCGTCCGTGAGGAGCGCGTCCGGTTTCACCTTCGGCACCGCGTCGCCGCTGCGCATCACGTCGCGCACGTGCGTGAGCAGGCGGCGGCCCAGCGCGCCGCCCGGGTGCGAGCGTGCAAAATCGTCCGACTTGAAGCCGCGCAGTTCGAGCAGCGCGACGGCCAACGCGTCGCCCAGCGCGAGGGTCGCGGTGGTGCTCGCGGTCGGCGCCAGGTTCAGCGGGCAGGCTTCCTTGTCGACGGCCACGTCCAGGTGCACGTCCGCCGCCAGGGCCAGGCTCGATTCGGGCTTGCCCGTGATGGCGATGACGGGCACGTTCATGCGCTTGACGGCCGGGATCACGATGGCCAGTTCGCTGCTTTCGCCGGAATACGAGATGGCGATCAGCACGTCCTGCGAGGTCACCATGCCGAGGTCGCCGTGCGCGGCCTCGCCCGGGTGCAGGAACAGCGCCGGGGTGCCGGTCGAGGCCAGCGTCGCCGCGATCTTGCGGCCGATGTGGCCCGACTTGCCCATGCCCGACACGACGACGCGGCCTTTGCACGCCATCATCAGCGCGACGGCGCGCGGCACGCTGTCGTCGCGATCGAGGCGCGCGGACAGCTTGCGGATCGCCTCGCCTTCGATATCCAGCGCCTCGCGGGCCAGATCCAGCGCGCGCCGGGCCTGGGCCTCGTTAAAACTTGTCAGCATTATTTTTTCATCGGTTACACTCATAGACAAAGTATATCCGAATTGGGAAAGCAAAAAACTTGCCAGACGTAACAAACAACATATTTACGGGCCCTCGCCGTCGCGTTCCATGACCTCAGGCCTCGAACTCACCCTCCTGTTGCTGGGCAGCGCGGTCCTCGGCGTCGTCGCGTTCCGGATGCTGCACCTGCCGCCGATGCTGGGCTATCTCGCCGTCGGCGTGCTGATCGGCCCTCACGCGCTGAACCTCGCCGACAACGGCACCACGACGCAGGCACTGGCCGAATTCGGCGTCGTCTTCCTCATGTTCTCCATCGGGCTGGAATTCTCGCTGGCCCAGCTGCGCGCCATGCGCCAGATCGTGTTCGGGCTCGGGCTCGCGCAGGTCGTGCTGACGATCGTCGTGACGGTGCTGGTGTCGCTGTGGACGCGCTACCTGCCCCCGTCGATGCAGATCGGCTGGCAGGCCGCGCTGGCGCTGGGCGGGGCGCTGGCGATGTCGTCGACGGCCATCGTCTCGAAACTCCTGACGGAGCGGCTGGAACTGGAGAGCGAGCACGGACGCCGCATCATCGGCATCCTGCTGTTCCAGGATCTCGCCGTCGTGCCGCTGCTGATCCTGATCCCGTCGCTGGCGAAACCGGCCGAGGAACTCGCGATGACGCTCGCGTGGGCCGGCATCAAGGCCGCCGCCGTGCTGGCGCTGCTGCTGTTCTTCGGCCAGAAGCTGATGCGCAAGTGGTTCAACATCGTCGTCAAGCGCCGCTCGCAGGAACTGTTCATGCTGAACCTCCTGCTGATCACGCTGGGCGCGGCCGCGATCACGGAACATGCGGGCCTGTCGATGGCGCTGGGCGCGTTCGTGGCCGGCATGCTGATCTCCGAGACGCCCTATAAACACCAGGTGGAAGAAGACATCAAGCCGTTCCGCGACGTGCTGCTGGGCCTCTTCTTCATCACCATCGGCATGCTGCTGAACGTGCAGCTCGTGATCGCGCACTGGTGGGTCGTCCTGCTCCTGCTGGCCGTGCCCGTGATGCTGAAATTCGCGCTGATCGCCCTGCTGGCCAAGGCGTTCGGCTCGACCGACGGCGTCGCCATGCGCACGGGTCTCGCGCTCGCGCAGGCCGGCGAATTCGGCTTCGTGCTGCTGAGCCTCGCATCGGGCTCGCACCTGATCGCCCCGTTCATCATCCAGCTCGTGCTCGCGTCGATGGTGCTGTCGATGCTGGTCGCGCCGTTCGTCATCGCCAACATGGACAAGCTCGTGATGAAGGTGGCGACCAACGAATGGATGCTGCAATCGCTGCAGCTGACGCAGATCGCGAGCCGCACGATGGCCGCGCAGAAGCACGTGATCATCGCCGGCTTCGGCCGCAGCGGCCAGTCGCTGGCCACCCTGCTGTCGGAAGAAAAGCTGCCGTGGTACGCGCTCGACCTCGACCCGGAACGGGTGCAGGAAGCGCGCACGGCCGGCATCAACGTCTCGTACGGCGACTGCACGCGCCGCGAAGCGCTGATCGCGGCCGGCATCAACCGCGCCAGTGCCCTCGTGATCACGTTCGCCGACACCCGCCTCGCCGTGAAAGTGCTGCACCTCGTGCACGAGCTGGCGCCCAAGCTGCCCGTGATCGTGCGTGCCCACGACGACACGGAACTCGACGTGCTGAAACGCGCCGGCGCCACCGAGGTCGTGCCGGAAGCGCTGGAATCGAGCCTGATGCTGGCCTCGCACGCACTGGTCGTGATGGGCGTGCCGCTGCGCCGCGTCGTGCACCGCGTGCAGGCCGCGCGCGACGAGCGCTACGCCTCGCTGCGCGGCTTCTTCCACGGCGCCAGCGACATCGCGGACGGCACGGAGCACAACTACGTGCGCCTGCACTCCGTCACGCTGCGCGACGACGCCGGCGCCGTCGGGCGCTGCATCGCGGAGCTGGAACTGGACGAGGTCGGGGCCGAAGTCACGGCCGTGCGGCGCGGGAGCGACCGCATCGAACCGACGCCGGAGACGTCGCTGCGGGCGGGCGACGTGGTGGTCCTGCGGGGAACGGGCAACGCGGTCACGCGCGCCGAGGGACGGCTGCTGCGCTGATGTAGCAGTCGTCCGACTGATACAGCATGTGCCTGTACGCGGCGTCTTGTGCCTTGTCCCTGCCGTGCCGTGTTTCTAGACTGGGGCCTTCTCCACGCTGGGACTGCCTGCCATGACCGAACTCCTGCCTCTGATGAGCTATTGCCTCGTGATGTCCGCCACGCCCGGGCCGAACAACGTCATGCTTGCCACCACCGGCGCCAGTTTCGGCTATCGCGGTGCGCTGCCGGTCATCCTCGGCATCCAGGCTGGTGTCTTCGTGCAGACCATGCTCATGTGCGTAGGGCTGGGCAGCGTGTTCGCCGCGTACCCGATGGCGCAGCAGGTACTGCGGATCGCGGGTGCGCTGTACCTGGTGTTCCTGGCCTGGAAGCTTGCCGGCGCCTCGGTGGCGGGAACCGGCGCACCGAAGCCCGTGTCCTTTACGCAGGCGGCACTGTTCCAGGCACTGAACCCCAAGAGCTGGCTCAAGGCGATCACCATTGCATCGGTCTTCATGCCTGCGCAGGGCAACATGCTCGCCAGCGCGCTGCTGGTGTCCACCATCGGCACCATGGTGGGCATGCCGTGCAGCGTCATGTGGGCGCTGTTCGGCGTCTCGATCCGCAGCGTGCTGAAGGCGTCCCGCAGCCAGCGCATATTCAACCTGGCGATGGGGACCATCCTGGTGGTCCTTGCCGTGATGTGTTTACGCTAGACTTCGACGATGTTTCCCATCGACCGCTCCTCACCCGTCGCCCTGTTCAAGCAGATCGAGGACGCATTGCGCCAGCAGATCGCGCAACGCGTCCTGCCTGGCGGGACCAGGCTACCGTCGATCCGCCAGCTCGCCGCGCAGCTCTCGGTCAGCACCAACACCGTGGTGATGGCTTACGACAGGCTGGTGGCCGCAGGCGTCATCGATACGCACGGCACGGCGGGCTTCTTCGTCCGCGCACCGCTTGAGGCTGGCCGCGCCATTCCCGACGAGGTTGCGCTGGAGGCGGGCCAGGAGCAGGAGCCGGTCTGGCTGATCCAGCAAGCCAACGACCAGCGGCCGGGCGTGCTGCTGGCCAGCAGCGGCGCCTTGCCGCCCACCTGGCTGCAGGACGCGCTGCCGGCGGCCGCCGTGCAACGTGGCCTGGCGCGCAGCGCGGCCGGCATGGCCTCGCGCTGTCCGCCGCAAGGGCTGGCCGAACTGCGCGAGCAGATCGCGTTGCTGTTGCGCGGCATCGGCATCGCCGCGGACGCCAGCCACATCCTCACCACCTTCGGCGGCACCCATGCCATCGACCTGATCTGCCGCACGTTTCTACAGCCCGGCGACACGGTGCTCGTCGAGGATCCGGGATACTTCCTGATGTTCGGCAGGCTGCGCCAGGACGGCGTGCGCCTGGTGCCCATCAAGCGCCGCCCCGATGGCCTCGACCTCGACGAACTGGAAGCCGCCTGCCGCACCCACCGTCCGCGCCTGCTGTTCGTGCAAACGGCTTTGCACAATCCCACCGGGTGGAGCAGCAGCGCCACCAATCTGCACAAGGTGCTGGTCATGGCGCAGCAGTACGGCTTCCTGATCGCCGAAGACGACGTGCACGGCCATTTCCAGCATGGCCACAGCACGCGGCTGGCATCGCTGTCCGGGCTGGATGGCGTGATCTACTACTCCAGCCTGTGCAAGGCGCTGAGCCCGGCCCTGCGCATGGGCTACCTGGCGGCGGCGCCCGCCCTGCTGAAGCTGTTAATGCGAACCAAGATCCACGCCATCATGACGTTACCGGCGTTGAACGAATACGTTTTGCTGGAAGTGCTCAAGGCCGGCAACCTGCGCAAGCACCTGGAGCGGCTGCAACGCAAGATCATGGCGGCGCGCAACGCCAGCACCCGGCAACTGAGCGCGGCCGGCGTACGGTTCGAGCAGCCCGGCGACGCAGGCATTTTCTTGTGGGGCACCATGCCCGAAGGGCTGGACGTGGACTTGCTGGTGCAGGATGCCTACCGCAACAAGATCGTGATGATGCGCGGCGCCGCGTTCTCGGCCAACGACACACCCGACCAGCACATCCGCTTCAACGTCGCCATCAGCCAGCATCCCCGCGTGAGCACCTACCTTGACGAACGCCTGCGCGCGGTGGCGGGCGCGCGCCGTTATCTCTCCAGCGTATGAACAGGTCAGTCATGAGTCTGCCAATCTATCAAGTCGACGCATTCACCAGCCAGCTGTTTGGAGGAAACCCGGCTGCCGTGATCCTGATGACGACGTTTCCGGACGATGGGCTGCTACGCCGGATTGCTGCCGAAAACAACGTCCCCGAAACGGCCTTCCTGGTCCCGGACAACGACAATTACCGCCTGCGCTGGTTCACGCCTACGGTCGAGGTCCCGCTGTGTGGCCATGCGACGCTGGCAAGCGCCGCGGTCGTGATGGAACGACTGGAGCCGGAACGCACGACGGTGACGTTCGATTCGGCGAGCGGGCCCCTGACCGTGAAGCGCCTGGGCGAACGGTACGTGATGAATTTTCCGGTACGTGTGCCGCGACCGATACCAAGTCCGGAGGGGTTGGCAGCAGCATTGGGCGTCGAGCCGGTGGAGACACTCGACGACGGTTTTAATTACATCGCAGTCCTGCACGAGGTGGCGGCGCTACGCAGCCTGGCACCCGACCTTGCCGCGATCGCACGGCTCGGCCGCTCCGGCGTCGTCGTCACCGCCCGGGGAGACCA
Organism: Massilia kyonggiensis; assembly: GCF_024756235.1. Classification (GTDB taxonomy): domain Bacteria; phylum Pseudomonadota; class Gammaproteobacteria; order Burkholderiales; family Burkholderiaceae_D; genus Telluria; species Telluria kyonggiensis. Next base: position 275,104 of record NZ_JANUGY010000010.1, read on the forward strand.
GCGTTGGGATTGCGTGAGCCGATATTTCGCGCCAGCCAAAGGCATACCGGAAGACCCGGTGACCGGCGGCGCGCACTGCGGACTTGCGCCGTACTGGAGTGCACGTTTGGGAAAGCGTGAACTCCGCGCATTCCAGGCGTCACCACGCGGTGGGGAACTGACGTGCCGGCTGGTCGGAGACCGGGTCGAGCTGGAAGGCGCGTGCGTGTTTTATCTGGAAGGCAGGATCGCTGTTCCCGCCGGTCTGTAGTATCAAGCCCGGGCGACGACGCGGTTGCGCCCACCTTCCTTGGCTTGATACAGCGCGTGATCGGCCTGCGCGACGAGCTGCTGCGCCACGCCCTCGATCGCGTGGTCGCGCTCGAAATCGTCGAGGGTCGCCACGCCGATCGACACCGACACCGCCAGCGTCTGCCCTTCCGGCATCACGAACGGCTTCTCCGCCACGCTGGCGCGGATGCGCTGGGCGACCATGCTGGCGCTGCCCAGGTCCGCATCGATCAGCAGCACGACGAATTCCTCGCCGCCGAAGCGGCCCAGCGCATCCGTCATGCGCAGTTCCGCCTTGATGCGCGCCGCGACTTCGCGCAGCACGTCGTCGCCCGCCAGGTGGCCGTACGTGTCGTTGACCTGCTTGAAATAATCGATGTCGATATACATGCACGACAGCCGGTACGACTGGCGCCGCGCGCGCGAAATCTCTTCGACGAGGCGGCGGTCCATGTAGCGGCGGTTGTAGACGCCCGTCAGCGCATCGGTCAGGCCGATGTACTTCAGCATCTCGTTGCTGATCACGTTCTCCAGGCAGATCGCGATGATCGACCCCATGTGCTCGACGAAGTCCGTCCCCAGCAGCGGCGTGAAGCGGCCCGGGTCGCGGCTGCCCAGGTTCAGGCTGCCGATCAGCCGTTTATTCCGCAGCAGCGGCACCATCGCGACGCTGGCCAGGCCCGCGGGCGGATGGGGAAAGGCGTGGCGTTGCGTGGCCGCGTCGAACGGTATCAGCCGCGGTTTCGGCGTGCGGCCGGGGGTCAGTTCATAGCCAAGACCATCGACGTTGTCGTGGAACAGCAGGTTGGGAAACGCCTCGAAATCCACGCCCAGCTTGTGCATGACGGTGTAGATGTCGGCGTCCGTGTCGACGAGCGACAGCGTGACGGCGTCGAGGTCGGACACCACGGGCAGCAGGCGGAAGATCGTGCCGACCAGTTCCTGGAACGTGCCCGCGCCGACGATTTCCAGGTCGAACGCCTGGTGCCGCATCATGATGGCGTGGTTGCCCTCGGCCTGGTCCATCAGGCTGGCCAACTGGCGGCGCAAGGCCTCGTTCTCGGCGATGAGTTCGCGCACACTGGCGCCGCGCTCGTGCATCTGTGGTTCCCCTTCAGCAAGAAACCCTAATTTACGCGAACTTGCGCGGCTTGAAAACGAAAATGATGAGGTAAGGTCAACAATATTGCCAAGATGTCATCTTGATGTTGCGTTGACCGCTTCCCAGGCCCGCTCCAGCAGCGGCGACGCCAGCAGGTGGACGGCGCGCGGGACGACGTCCAGCCGCACGTCCGCCCCGAGCGCGGCCAGGCGCTCGAACATGCGTTCGCTGTGCTGCACGGGCACCGTCCCGTCCCGGCGGCCGTGCACGAGGGTGACGGCCGTGCGCCGCTCCCAAACGTCCGGCAGCGGTGCGCAACGCCCCGCGATGGCGACGACGTGGCGTGCGAGATAGCGGTCCTGGCAAGCCGCCAGCGCCATGATCGCGCCCTGCGAAAAGCCCGCCAGCACCGTGTGCTCCGCGCCCACGCCGTGCGCGCGCTGCAATCCTTCGATGGTCGCGACGAATGCCGGCAGCGCGGCGCGGATGCGGCCCGGACGATTCTCCTCCGTGATGCCGGCCACGGACATCCATTGAAAACCGGCGCCGCCGCGGTCGCAGCGATGCGCGGCGGGCGGCGCGACCACGCGCGCGTGAGGATCATGGGAGGTGATCAGGTCGGCCAGCGGTGCCATGTCGGTGGGCGTCTGGCCGACGCCATGAAGCAGGACGATCAATGAATGCATCCGCGCAGTCTAGCGCATCCGCCGCATATCGATATACGCCCACCGACTCAGGCGGTTTTCATATTAACAAGCGCGAAACCATTCGTTCCAGCGGGGAGTGCTCGTCGATACCATCCTGCCAATCATGACTTGTCATGACAGGACATACCAGACAATGACAACCTTCCGCGCCATCGAACCATCCGCCATCCCGCTGTATTCGCAAGTCCGTGAACGGCTGCGCGAACGCATCGTCGACGGCACCTATGCCCCGCAGACGCGCCTGCCGTCCGAGAGCGAGATCGGCACGCTCTTCAAAGTGAGCCGCATCACCGTGCGCCAGGCGCTGGGCGACCTGCAGAAGGAAGGCGTGATCGTCAAGGTGCCCGGCAAGGGCACGTTCGTCGCGGAGACCCGCCCGAGCCAGGAACTGGCGCGGCTGGAAGGCTTCGGCGAAGCGATGTCCCGCAAGGGCCACCGCATCGTCAACCGCGTCGTGAAGCACGCGCTCGTCGAGGCGTCGCCCCTCGTGGCGGCGCGGCTGCGCGTGGCGCCCGGCGCGCCCGTGACGGAGATCCACCGCGTGCGCTGGCTCGATCGCGAACCGGTGTCGTTCGAGATCACGTACCTGCCGCCGGCGATCGGCGAGCGCCTGCGCGGCGAGAACCTCGCGGAACGCGACATCTTCCTGATCCTGGAAACCGACTACGGCATCCAGCTGGGCCACGCCGACATCCAGATCGGTGCCATCAACGCGGATACCGCACTGGCGCGGGCCCTCCGCGTGGAACCGGGCGCCGCCCTGCTGCGCATCGAGCGCCTGACGTGGACGGCGGACGGCGTGCCGCTCGACTTCGAATACCTGTACGTACGCGGCGAAGCCTTCCAGTACGCCCTGCGCCTGCCGCGCCATCCCTGACACTTTATTGAACTGGAACCCGATATGGAAACGCATATTCAAACCGTCGACGTGCTCGTGATCGGCGGCGGCACGGCCGGCCCGATGGCGGCCGTCAAAGCCAAGGAAGCGAACCCGCAGCTGCGCGTACTGCTGCTGGAAAAAGCCAACGTCAAGCGCAGCGGCGCCATCTCGATGGGCATGGATGGCCTGAACAACGCCGTCGTGCCGGGCTTCGCGACGCCGGAACAGTACGTCAAGGAGATCACGATCGCCAACGACGGCATCGTCAACCAGGCCACCGTGATGGCGTATGCGCAGAACAGCTACGCGATGATCCAGGAACTGGACAGCTGGGGCGTGAAGTTCGAGAAGGACGAGACGGGCGACTACGCGATGCGCAAGGTCCACCACATGGGCACCTATGTGCTGCCGATGCCCGAGGGCCACGACATCAAGAAGGTGCTGTACCGCCGCCTGAAACGGGCGCGCGTCGAGATCACCAACCGCCTCGTCGCCACGCGTTTGCTGACGGCCGAAGACGGCTCGATCGCCGGTGCGATGGCGTTCGATTGCCGCACGGGCGACTTTCACGTGATCCGCGCGAAGTCCGTCGTGCTGGCGACGGGCGCCGCCGGCCGCCTCGGCCTGCCCGCCTCCGGCTATCTGTTCGGCACCTACGAAAACGCGACCAATGCGGGCGACGGCTACAGCATGGCCTACCACGCGGGCGCCGAGCTGTCCGGCATCGAATGCTTCCAGATCAACCCGCTGATCAAGGATTACAACGGCCCCGCCTGCGCCTATGTGACCGGTCCGTTCGGCGGGCACACGACCAACGCGAAGGGTGAACGCTTCATCGAATGCGATTACTGGAGCGGCCAGATGATGCAGGAGTTCTACGACGAACTCCAGGGCGGCAACGGCCCCGTCTTCCTCAAGATGAACCACCTGGCCGAGGAGACCATCCAGACCATCGAGACGATCCTGCACACGAACGAGCGCCCGAGCCGCGGGCGCTTCCACGAAGGGCGCGGCACGGACTACCGCGAGCAGATGGTCGAGATGCACATCTCCGAGATCGGCCTGTGCAGCGGCCACTCCGCGTCCGGCGTGTGGGTCGACGAGCATGCGCGCACGACGGTGCCGGGCCTGCACGCGGCCGGCGACCTCGCCTGCGTACCGCATAACTACATGCTGGGCGCCTTCGTCTACGGCCGCCTGGCCGGCGAAAGCGCGGCCGCATACTGCGCGGCGCACGAGCTGCCCGCCGTCGACGAGGCGCAGGTCGAGCGCGAGCGCGCCCGCGTGTGGGCGCCGCTGACGCGCGAGGACGGGCTGCCGCCGAACCAGGTCGAGTACAAGCTGCGCCGCATGGTCAACGACTACCTGCAGCCGCCGAAGGTCACGCGCAAGATGGAGATCGGCCTGCAGCGCTTCGAGACGATCCGCGCCGACCTCGATCGGCTGCAGGCGAGGAACCCGCACGAACTGATGCGCGCGATGGAGATCCACGCGATCCGCGACTGCGCCGAGATGGCCGCGCGCGCGTCGCTGTACCGCACGGAGAGCCGCTGGGGCCTGTACCACAACCGCGTCGACTACCCGCAGCGCAACGATGCCGACTGGTTCGTGCACGTGCAGTTGAAGAAGGACGGCGACCAGATGACCTGCTTCAAACGCCCGATCGCGCCCTACATCGTTCCGCTCGACGACAACGAGAAGGACGCCTACCGCCGCCTGCGCGTGCACAAGACCGAGGCCCTCGCGGCCTGACCAGGAGAACCCATGCCGACCACCATCAACATCACCAGCGTCCCCGTCACGGTCGACGAAGACAAATGCATCGCACACAAGGGCTGCACCGTGTGCGTGGACGTGTGCCCCCTCGACGTGCTGGCCATCGACATGGTCAAGGGTAAGGCCTACATGAAGTTCGACGAATGCTGGTACTGCATGCCGTGCGAGAAGGACTGCCCCACGGGTGCCGTGCACGTCGACATCCCCTATCTGCTGCGCTGAACCATCTACACGGAGAACAATAATGAAATTTCTTGCCCTGTCCCTGCTGCTCGCCTTCGGTTCCGCCAACGCGGCCGAAACCATCCGCGTCGCCATCGGCACGCAGGACACGACCATCAACTGCGCCACCGGCGGCCTGCTGATCCGCGAGCTGCACCTGCTCGAAAAATACCTGCCGCACGACGGCAAGTACAAGGACGTCAAGTACGACATCGAGTGGAAGAATTTCACGTCGGGCGCCCCGCTGACGAACGAGATGGTGGCCGGCAAGCTGGACCTCGGTTCGATGGCCGACTTCCCCGGCTCCTTCAACGGCGCGGCGCACGCCAAGGCGGGCAAGAAGAGCATCTTCATCACCGTCCTGTCGGGCAGCACGCTCGGTTCCGGCAACGGCATCGTCGTGCCGAAGAACTCGCCCGTGCAATCGTTGGCGGAACTGAAGGGCAAGACGATCTCCGTGCCGTTCGCGTCCACCGCCCACGGCATGCTGCTGCGCGCCGTGAAGGCGCAGGGCTGGGATCCGGAAAAGGACGTGAACATCACGACCCAGGCGCCGGAAGTGGCCGGCTCCGCCCTGCAGAGCAACAAGGTCGACGCGCACGCCGACTTCGTCCCGTTCGCGGAGCTGTTCCCGCACCGCGGCTTCGCCCGCAAGATCTACGACGGCTCGCAAGCCCAGGCGCCGACGATGCACGGCAGCCTCGTCGACGCGGCGTACGCAAAAAAATACCCGGAAATCGTCGTCGCCTACCTGCGCGCCGCCATCGAGGCGGACCGCCTGATCGCGGCCGAGCCGGAAAAATACAGTGAGCTCATCGCAAAAGTCACCGGCATCGAAGCGGAAGTGAACTACCTGTTCCACGGCCCGGTGGGCCTGCAGACGCGCGACTTCACGTGGAAGCCGGAATACCGCCAGGCCGTGAAAACGTCGATCGAAACCCTGCGCCTCCTGAAGCGGACGGATTCCGACATCGACGTGAACAGCTTCATCGACGATTCTTACCTCCGCACCGCGTTCAAACAGGCGGGCCTGGATTACGACAAGCAGCTGAAGAACTACGAGAAGCTGCCGCTGAAGGCCAAGGACGCCGTCACCGGCAAGCCGATCGCGGACTTCCGTCACCTCACGCAGATCTGGGTGCAGGGCGAGCCGCTCGTGCGCCACTACGCGAGCGCCACCACCGCCATCGCCGAACTGCGCAAGCTGGAACAGGCAGGCAAGAAGGTGCGCACCGTGTATGCCCACGACCAGGGCTCGGGCCTGAAACTGCTGGCCGGCGACGCTTGGTTCGTCGTCGCGGCCGACGGCAAGGACGTCAGCGCCTACCTGCTGAAGGCGGATGCGCAGACGCAGGCCGCGAAGGTGAAGGGCAAGGTCGTCGATTTCGATACGCTCAAAGCGGGCAAGCCGATCTGACCATGGACGCCACCGCCACCCGCCCCATCGACCCGGCCCTGCTGCGCCGCGCGGGCCGCCTGCTGCTGCGCGCGCTGTCGCTCGTCGCCTGCGTGGCTGCCTGGCAGTGGGCGTCCACGCACCACCTCGACCTCGGCCTGGTCACGTTCCAGAACGTGCCGTCGCCGAAGGACGTGCTGGACGCCGCCACGACCCTGATCGAATCGCCCAAGCTGGCGCTGCACCTGAAGGCCAGCGTGTGGCGCGTGTTCGCCGGCTTCGTGGCGGCGGGCATCGTCGGCATCGGGCTCGGTCTGTTCATCGGCCGTTCGCGGCTGCTGGAAGACGTGCTGCTGCCGCCGCTGGAAATGCTGCGCCCGATCCCGGCCGTCGCCTGGATCCCGCTGGCGATCCTGATGTTCCCGTCGTCGGAACTGTCGATGGTGTTCATCACGTTCATCGGCGCGCTGTTCCCGATCCTGCTGAACACGGTCCACGGCGTGGAAGGCGCCGACCCGCGCCTCGTCGCCTCGTCGCGCAGCCTCGGTGCCGGCCGCTGGACCATCTTCTCGGAAGTGATCCTGCCGGCGGCGGCGCCGAACATCGTCACGGGCCTGTCGATCGGCATGGGCACCGCGTGGTTCTGCCTCGTGACGGCGGAGATGATCTCCGGCCAGTTCGGCATCGGCTACTACACGTGGGCCGCGTACACGATCCAGAACTACCCGGACATCGTCGTCGGCATGCTGTTCATCGGCGTCATCGGCATGGGTAGCAGCGCGCTCGTGAAAAAGATCGGCGACCTTGCCATGCCCTGGTACCACATGCAGAGGAAAAAGCGATGAACCAGACCACCTCGATCGAAAGCGCACAGCTGGCACAGGGCGGCGCCATCGAGATCGACAAACTCCACATCCGCCTCGGCGAAGGATCGCAGGCATTCGACGCCGTGCAGGACGTGTCGCTGTCCATCGCGCCCGGTGAATTCGTCTGCGTGCTGGGCCCCTCGGGCTGCGGCAAGTCCACGCTGCTCGGCGCGCTGGCCGGCCACTGGACGCCGAGCCGCGGCAGCATCCACATCGACGGCGCGCCTGTCGCCGGGCCGCATCCGGACCGCGGCCTCGTGTTCCAGCAGCACACGCTGTTCCCGTGGAAGAAGGTGCTCGACAACGTCGCCTTCGGCCTCAAGATGCAGGGCGTCGGGCGACGCGAGCGGCGCGAGCGGGCGCGCGAGCTGCTGGGCCTCGTGGGCCTCGCCGGCTTCGAGGACCGCTATCCGATCCAGCTGTCGGGCGGCATGCAGCAGCGCGTGGAAATCGCGCGCGTGTTGATCAACCACCCGCGCGTGATGCTGATGGACGAGCCGTTCGGCGCGCTCGACGCGCAGACGCGCCTGAAAATGCAGGAGCTGCTGCTGGACGTGTGGGCGCGCGTGAACACGACCATCATCTTCATCACGCACGACATCGACGAAGCGCTGTTCCTCGCCGACCGCATCCTCGTGATGAGCCCCCGGCCGGGCCGCATCATCGACGAGATCCGCCTCGACTTCGAACGCCCGCGCCATCCGGACGTGATGACGTCGAACCACTTCACGCGCCTGAAGCGTCACTGCCTGGACCTGCTGCACCCGCAGGCCAGCATCACGCCGCTCGCGCGCCTGAGCCCCCTGGGCCCTCTCTGAACCCTGCCATGCAAGGACACACCGTGACTTCCGATTTTTACGACGACCCCGAACTCGCCGATCTGGCCGAACGGCTGCAGGACGATGACGCCACGGTGCGCCGCATCGCCTTGATGGACCTGGCCGACCTGGACGGCGATGCCCACGTACCGCTGCTGCTGGCCGCGCTCGGCGACGATGCCGCCGTCGTGCGCACGGAAGCCGCGCGGGCGCTGGAAGCCTTCGAATCGCCGGCGACCGTGCGCGGCCTCGCGCGCCTGCTGTCGGACGAGGATGCCGACGTGCGCGCGGCCGCGGCCCAGAGCCTATCCGAACTGAAGCTGCCGGAATCGGCGCAGGAACTGCTGCCGTTCATCGCGACCGACGATCCGTTCGTGCGTGCGGCGGCGCTGCGCGGCGTGCGCGAACTGCGCGTGGCGGACAGTTTTGCGCCCGCACTTGCGGCGCTCGGCGATGCCGACCCGCTCGTGCGGCGCGAAGCGGTGACCGTGCTGGGCTACCTGAAACGCCTCGATGCGGTCGATGCGCTGACGCGGCTGGCGATCCAGGATCCGGTGCCGGAAGTGCGGCGCGCCGCGGCGGGCGCGCTGGGTTTTGCCGAAGAGACGCCCGCCGTGCTGGTTGCCCTGCTCGCTGCGCTGTCCGACCCCGCCTGGCAAGTGCGCGAGGAAGCCGCGACGACGCTCGGCAAGCTGCGCCTGCGCGATGCGGCCCCGGCACTCATCGCCGCGCTGGACGACGCCTACTGGCAGGTGCGCCTGCGCGCCGCCCGCAGCCTGGGCCGCCTGCGCAACCTGGACGCGCTGCCCGGCCTGAGCGCCGCGCTCACGCACACGATCAGCAATCTGCGGAAGGAAGCGGCGCTGGCGCTGGGCGAGATCGGTTCGCCGGCCGCCCTGCCCGCACTGCGCGCGGCGGAAAGCGATTCCGATCCGGAAGTGCGCAAGTCCGTGCGCCTCGCGCTCCAGCAGGTCGGGGCGCAGGCATGACGGCGCTGCCGGAGACCATCGAGAACCACGCCGCGCAGGGCGTGCTGGCGCTGCGCTGGCCGGACGGCCGCAGCGCGCGCGTCACGCACGCGCGGCTGCGCGCCGTATGCCCGTGCTCGGAATGCCGCGCGCAGCGGCGGGCCGGGATCGACATCCGGGAACAAGCGGACGTGCGCCTGGCCGCCATCGAACCGGTGGGTGCCTATGCGCTGAACCTCACGTTCAGCGACGGGCACCGGCGGGGTATTTATCCGTTCGAGATGCTGGCGACGCTGGATTAGAACGCGATCTCGGTCGTCAGGTCCTGCCCGAGATGCAGCTCGCTGCCGGCGCCCGCCGTCACGATGCAGTTCATGCCCAGGCACACGGCGCCTTCCATGCGCGGATTGGCGCGGTAGGTCTGCAGGATGTCGAGCGGGTCCGGTCCGGGGATGCCCGTCGCCTGGTCGATGGACGGGATCGGGCAGCGCGCGCACGGCTTCACGGGGCGGATCTCCACGTCGCCGATCGTGAGCGTCGCCAGAAAATCCTCTTCGCACGCGTCGATGCCGTCGACGACGAGGTTCGGGCGGAAGCGGTCCATCTGCAGCGCCGTGCGGCCGGCCTCGACGAGGCGCGCGTTGAGGTCGTCCAGCGACGCCTGGCCGATCAGCAGCAGCGGGTAGCCGTCCGCGAAGCGCGTCTGCGCTTCCACGCCGTTGGTCCACTTGGTGCTCGTCGGGCGCACGACGTCGGGACGGAAGCGCACGAGCCGGCACGGGGCTTTCACCGCGTTTGAAAACCAGTCGGCCGCCGCATCGCCGCAATCGGCGGCGTCCACCGTGTCGTCCCAGATCTTCACCGTGCGCTTCGGCGCGGCTTCGTCCCACGCGAGCGGCAGCACCAGCGGATCCATGCCGGGCGCATGGACGCGCAGCTTGCCGCCGTCCGGCAGCGGCCGGATCAGCGACATGCGCGGGTGTTCGCGCTGCGTGAGGAACTGGCCGTCTTCCGTCACCAGCATCCATTCGCGGTCGTGCACGCCCAGTGCGAACAGGCCGGATTCGAGCACGGTGGCGGACCGGACGGCGATGCCGGCGCAGGATTTGATCGGGTACAGCAGCAGATGGGTCAGGGTGGCCATGGATCGGTTCGTTCTGGTGGGATCTGAAGATACAGGCCGATAGTATGCACCAATCCACACCGGCAGTTCTCGTTTGCCAAGCGCATAAAACCCGCGTACACTCCGTCCCGTCGTTTCGTGGACTGCATGAAACGACACCAATGCTAGGGGTCCTGCGCCGTCATCAACGGCGTGGGTGAGAAATACCCTCCGAACCTGATCTGGATAATGCCAGCGAAGGGAAGCTACAGAGTCAACGCGCACGTTCGCTGCACGTATTCTCCGCACCTCCTTCAGCTGGATCGCCGATCTTCAGTGACCAACAAGGAGTGCACTTGAACGCCGATCCGAAATTCCTCTCCGCCAGCGCCACCGTCGACGCCGCCGCCGTCGCGCCGCTGCCCAATTCCCGCAAGGTCTACGTGACGGGCAGCCGCCCCGACATCCGCGTGCCGATGCGCGAGATCACCCAGTCCGACACCCCGGCGTCGTTCGGCGCCGAACCGAACCCGCCCGTGTGGGTCTACGACACCTCGGGCCCGTACACGGATCCGGATGCCCGCATCGACATCCGCTCCGGCCTGCCCGCCCTGCGCGCCGCCTGGATCCGCGAGCGGGAAGACACCGAAGAACTGGCCGGTCCGACGTCGCACTACGGCACCGAACGCCTGAACGACCCGAAGCTGGCCGAGCTGCGCTTCCACCTGCAGCGCAAGCCGCGCCGGGCACTCGCCGGCCGCAACGTCACGCAGATGCACTACGCGCGCCAGGGCATCATCACCCCCGAGATGGAATACGTGGCCATCCGCGAAAACCTGCGCCGCCAGGAATACCTCGCGGCGCTGGAAGCGGCCGGCCCCACGGGCAAGCGCATGGCGCAGATGATCGGCCGCCAGCATCCGGGCCAGTCGTTCGGCGCCAGCATCCCGCGCGAGATCACCCCGGAATTCGTGCGCGACGAGATCGCCAAAGGCCGCGCCATCCTGCCGAACAACATCAATCACCCGGAATCGGAACCGATGATCATCGGCCGCAACTTCCTCGTGAAGATCAACGCGAACATCGGCAACTCGGCCGTGACGTCGTCGATCGGCGAGGAAGTCGAGAAGATGACGTGGGCCACGCGCTGGGGCGGCGACACCGTGATGGATCTGTCGACCGGCAAGCATATCCACGAGACGCGCGAGTGGATCATCCGGAACAGCCCCGTCCCCATCGGCACGGTGCCGCTGTACCAGGCGCTGGAAAAGGTGCACGGCAAGGCCGAGGACCTGACGTGGGAAATCTACCGCGACACGCTGATCGAGCAGGCGGAGCAAGGCGTCGACTACTTCACCATCCACGCCGGCGTGCGCCTCGCCTACGTGCCGATGACCGCGAACCGCCTGACGGGCATCGTCTCGCGCGGCGGCTCGATCATGGCCAAGTGGTGCCTCGCGCACCACAAGGAATCGTTCCTGTACACGCATTTCGAAGAGATCTGCGACATCATGAAGGCGTACGACGTCGCGTTCAGCCTGGGCGACGGCCTGCGTCCGGGCTCGATCTACGACGCCAACGACGAAGCCCAGCTGTCCGAACTGAAGACGCTCGGCGAGCTGACGCAGGTCGCGTGGAAGCACGACGTGCAGGTGATGATCGAGGGCCCGGGCCACGTGCCGCTGCAGCTCATCAAGGAAAACATGGACCTGCAGCTGGAACAGTGCCACGAGGCGCCGTTCTACACGCTCGGACCGCTGACCACCGACATCGCACCGGGCTACGACCACATCACGTCCGGCATCGGCGCGGCCAACATCGGCTGGTACGGCACGGCGATGCTGTGCTACGTGACGCCGAAGGAGCACCTGGGCCTGCCGGACAAGGACGACGTCAAGGACGGCATCATCACGTACAAGATCGCGGCGCACGCGGCCGACCTGGCCAAGGGCCATCCGGGCGCGCAGATCCGCGACAACGCGCTGTCGAAAGCGCGCTTCGAATTCCGCTGGGAAGACCAGTTCAACCTGGGCCTCGATCCGGACAAGGCGCGTTCGTTCCACGACGAGACCCTGCCGAAGGATTCCGCCAAGGTGGCGCACTTCTGCTCCATGTGCGGTCCTCACTTCTGCTCGATGAAGATCACGCAGGAGGTACGGGATTATGCGGCCGGCCAGGGTATCGCCGCGAACGCCGCGCTGGAACAGGGCATGCAGGTGAAGGCCGTCGAGTTCATGAAGCGCGGCGCCGAGCTGTATCACAAGGAATAAGGGATGGTCGAGATCGAACTGAACGGCGCCGCGCACACGCTGCCGGCGCAGGCCAGCCTGCACGACCTCGTGGAATCGCTGGGCCTCGCGGGACAGAAGCTCGCGCTGGCCGTGAACCGCCAGGTCGTGCCGCGCGAGCGCTGGCGCGACACGCCCTTGCAGGCGCGCGACCGCGTGGACGTGGTGCGCGCGATCGGCGGCGGCTGATCCCGAACTTCAAAAGGAATACGACATGACGAATACGACGCATGCGGACCGGCCGCTCACCATCGCCGGCAAGACCTACAACTCACGTCTGCTGGTGGGCAGCGGCAAATACCGCGACCTGGAGCAGACCCGCGCGGCGACCGAAGCGTCGGGCGCCGACATCATCACGGTGGCGATCCGCCGCGTGAACATCGGCCAGCACGCCAATGAGCCGAACCTGCTCGACGTGGTGCCGCCGTCGCGCTGGACGATCCTGCCCAACACGGCGGGCTGCTACAACGCGAAGGACGCCGTGTACACGCTGCAGTTGGCGCGCGAACTGCTGAACGGGCACAAGCTCGTCAAGCTGGAAGTGCTGGGCGACGAGAAGACGCTGTTCCCGAACATGCCCGAGACGCTGATCGCCGCGCGCGAACTGGTGCGCGACGGCTTCGACGTGATGGTCTATTGCAGCGACGACCCGATCCAGGCGCGCCTGCTGGAAGACATCGGCTGCGCGGCGATCATGCCGCTCGCGTCGCTGATCGGTTCCGGCATGGGCATTCTGAATCCGTGGAACCTGTCGCTCATCATCGAGCAGACGCAGGTGCCGGTGATCGTCGACGCGGGCGTCGGCACGGCATCGGACGCGGCCATCGCGATGGAACTGGGCTGCGACGGCGTGCTGATGAACAGCGCCATCGCCGGCGCGCAGGATCCGGTACGCATGGCGGGTGCGATGCGCCTCGCGGTGGAAGCGGGCCGCGAAGCGTATCTGGCGGGCCGCATGCCGCGCAAGTTCGCGGCATCGCCGTCGTCGCCGATGGCGGGCCGGATCTGATGGACGCGGCCCTGCGGCCCTGCGTCCTCGTGTGCGCCGGCCTCGATCCGTCGGGCGGCGCCGGCATCCAGGCCGACATCGAAGCGATTTCGGCCCAGGGCGCGCACGCGCTGCCGCTCGTGACGGCGCTGACGGTCCAGGACAACAACGCCGTGCGTGAAGTGGTGCCCGTGGACGCGGGCCTGCTGCTGCGCCAGGCCGTGGTGCTGGCCGAAACGATGCCCATCCACGCGGTGAAGATCGGCATTCCGGGCAGCCGGGAAAACGCGGAAGCCATCGCCAGCATCATCCGCATGCTGCGCGTGCGCCGGCCTGGCCTGCCCGTCGTCCTCGACCCTGTGCTGGCCAGCGGCCGCGGAGACAGCCTGGCGCGGGGCGATGCCCTTGCCGCGCTGGCGCCGCTGCTGGCCCTGGCGACGCTCGTCGTGCCGAACCTGCCGGAGGCGGCGGCGCTGGGCATCTCCACGACGGGCGCCGACCTGCCCTGCCCCCATGTGCTGGTCACGGGCGGACATGCCGACGGTGTCGACGTCGTCAACCGCTGGCTCTCGGCCGCCGGCGCGCGCGAATGGCGCTGGCCGCGGCTGCGCGGCGAATTCCACGGCAGCGGCTGCACGCTGGCATCGAGCATCGCGGCGCGCCTGGCGCTGGGCGACACGATGGCGCAGGCCCTCGAACTGGGCCAGCGCTACTGCGACCGGACGCTCGCGCATGCCTACGCCATTGCGCCGGGCCAGCGCATCCCGCGCCGCATCCATCCATAGGAGAACAGACATGCGAGGTTTGTACCTGGTGACCCCGAACTGGGACGACACCGACCGCCTGCTGGAGGTGACGGAACAGGCGCTGCGCGCCGGCGCCGCGCTGATCCAGTACCGCCACAAGGATGCGGGCCCGGAGCTGCGCCGCGAACAGGCGGCCGCCCTGCTCGCGCTGTGCCGCCGCAACGGCCGGCCGCTGGTCATCAACGACCACGTCGCGTTGTGCGCGGAGCTCGATGCGGACGGGATCCACGTAGGCGGCCTCGATGCGCCGGTGGCGGCCGTGCGCGGCCTGGTCGGCCCGGACAAGATCGTGGGCGCGTCGTGCTACGGCGACCTGGAACTGGCGCGGCGCGCGCAGGGCGCGGGCGCGAGCTATGTCGCGTTCGGCGGGTTTTACCCGTCGCTCGTGAAGAAGTATGCGGTGACGACGCCGCCGGACATCGTCCTGCAGGCCAAGGCCAGCCTGTGCGTGCCGGTGGTCGTGATCGGCGGGATGACGGCGGCGAACGCGCGGCCGCTCGTGTCGCGCGGCGCCGATATGGTCGCGGCGATCAGCAGCGTGGTGCAGGCGCCGGATCCGTATTCGGCGGCAAGGGAATTCGTCGGGCTCTTCTGAACCCGACGAACGGTGGTGCGCGTTACGCCTTGGCCAGCTTGAACTGCGCCAGTTCACCGGTCAGGTAACCGACTGCCGCGCCAAACTTGTCCTTGTAGTTGGCCTTGATGAGCGGGTCCAGCGTGCCCTTGACGTTGGCGTGGATGCCGCCCCAGTCGCCCGGGTGCTGGAAGTTGCTCATGATGTAGGTCCAGCCATTGACGTCGTCGACGGCGTGAAGGCCCGTCGACTCGCCGCCCGCCGGCACGGACAGCAGGCGCGCGAGCTGCTTCGTGTCGACGTTGTACGCCCACAGGAAGTTGTTGACGTGCTGGCTGCTGTCCTCGCCGATGAACAGCGTGCGCATCTTTTCCGAGAACTTCAGGTTGTCCGGGTTGCCCACCTTGTCCGGGTTTGCCGTGTTGCCGAGGGCGTCGGCGGCGATGTCCTCGCCGACCAGCAGCGCCTTCGTATCCGCCGGCATCCATTCGCTGTTGATCGCGTTGCCGGCAGTGTCCTTCTGGCCGCCCTTCAGGTTCAGCATCATGACGGCGCCCGCGTTCAGCGCCTTCGGGATCGAGATGCCGTTGCCCGGCACGTTCAGCGCGTTACCGGCCACCATCGAGCTCTGGCAGTTCTGCAGGGCCGAGTAGGCGATCTTGTCCTTGATGTTGACGGTGGTGCCTTCCATCTTCGTGAAGCCCATCGACGCGCCGACGAGGGCGGCGTAGCGGTGCGTCTCCAGGAACGCGGCCGCCTTTTCCATGCCGGCTTTCACCTTGATCCACTCGACGCGGCCGTTGGCGGTGACCTTCGTGTAGGTGGCGTCGGCCGGGTCGGTCGTCTTGACGTCCATGATGTCGGCCGGTTTCAGCGACGCGGCCAGCGAGCGGATCTCGGCGCTCGTGGCAGAACCCAGCTTGATCCACGTGAGCGGCGCGGCGGCGGCGGCCGGGTCCAGCGAGAAGCCGGTGCCGACCTTGGCCACGTACAGCGTGCCCGCGGACAGGTCTTTCTCTTTATCGGCCACGAACGCGAAGTAGCCGCTGTTAGTGGCGTCGTCGCCCATGATCACGGTGCGGTTGTCCGGCATCACCTGCACCAGCTCGTGCGAGATGCGGCCCAGGCAGTAGTGCTTCTTGATCGACGCGGTGCCGTCCGTGTTGACGGTCACTTCCGGCAGGTGGCCGTAGTTGTACGGGTTCGCCTTCGTCTCGTCGCCGTACAGGTTCTTGCTGAAGGCCTTGAATTGCGCGTCGGTGGCCGCGAGGTAGGCGTTCGGCTCGTACTCCTCGCTCGACAGGTGCGTGCCCCACGGCGATAGGCTGGCGCCGCACGTGATCCACAGGCCGTTCACGCTGGACGTGTCGACGTTGTGGTACTTCACGAGCGTCAGCTTGCCGGTGGTCTTGTCCTGGTCGAGGGTCAGCACGGCGATCGGCGACGGCAGCCGGCCGTACATGTCCGTCTTGCCGTCCTGCGCCCACGTCGTGTACTCGAACTGCACGACGGCGAACACGGTATTGCCCTTCACGCCGGCCACGTTCGCGTTCGGCACCGTCAGCAGCGACGTGCCGTCCGGCGAGTCGGAGAAGAACTGGCGCTCCTTGCCGGCGACGGTGGTGTCGATGATCGGCTTGTTGTTGATGTCGTAGTAGCCGCCGGCGAGGATGGTGCCGCCGCTGCCGTTCGGGACCATGTCGCCCGTGATGAAGAACGGCTGATACGACAGCTTGAAATCGAGCTTGCTGCTGTCGCTGAAGTTGACGGTCATCGTCGAGCCGACGGACGTCGTCGCCATCGCGGCGGCGGCGGCCAGGGTCGGCGCCGTCATCGACCCGAACGACACGCTGGCGAGGGTCACGGCCGGCGTCGTCGGCGCGGTGGTCGTCGGGGTGTCATTGTCACTGCCGCCGCCGCAGCCGGCCAGCAAAGCGGCCACGCCGCCGGCGCCCAGCGGCAGCATCGGGGTGGCGCCCATCAGGCGAAGCAGGCGGCGGCGGGACAGGTCGGTGTTCGGGTTCATGCGTCAACTCTCCAGGAAGTAAATGGCAATGCCCGCGAGAATAGTGGACGAGTATGTCGTCTTGATTACATAACGATAATCATCCAGGTAGCGCCGGACGCTCCCGCCGGTGTAGTCCGCCGCGTCGTCATTGTCTGATCGCACCTTTTTGCCGCCGGCACGGCACACTTCAACACCATGGACAAAACGACCTCTCCCGAACCGCAAATCGTATGCACCCTCGCGATGGCCATGGCATGCCTGGCCGTGCTCTACGGCGCCTGGCCGGCATGGAAAGCGCCCGGCAGCGGCGGCGACTGGGGATTCGGGAACCTGCTGAATTTCCTGGCGCTGCCGTATGGGGTGCTGGGTGTGGCCTTGTGCTATCTGGATGACGCCATGTACAGGATCCCGCTGGCCCTGACGAGCCTCGCATGGGCCGTCCTGTCCCTGCTGCGCAGTGCCCTGGTCAATGCCGTGGGGGACGCCGGCAGCGTGTACCCGTATGGCACCCAGGGCAATGTACTGTTCCTCGCGGGCTGCCTGCTCGTCGGTCTCGCTTTGTACCTGCACGACCGGCGCGGGACTGCGCTACCCGGCGTGGTCCGCGGGCTGACCCGCCTTCTACTCGCCCTCTGGTTTTCCCTACCCTGGGTCATTGTGGCGTACATCGGCGTCAGATAAATCCGATCCGGCCATGCCCGCGGCATGGCAACGGCCTCCGTCAGTGTTGATTACGGGAATCCTTGCGCTTCTTCAACGTTGCGACATTTCCAGCGCGTTAGTTTCCCAAAGCAATCAAACCACCGACGAAAGGGGACGCATCGCATGAAACCCGGATATTTCAGCCTGGCCCTGTGCCTGATCCCGCTGGCCGCGACGGCCGCACCGGTCGCGACACCGTACGCGGACAACAACGGCGCGCTGCCGCCGGCCAGCCAGTACAACGGCCCGTTGTTCAAGCTCAGCCACGCGTACCCCGCCAAGGCCGCGACGCCGGCCATGCCCTGGCGCGACGCTATCCAGAACGGCCGGATCACGGTCCAGAACGCAAGTGCCTACGCCGAGGCGCTGAAGGCGGCGGTCGGCAAGGATATGCAGACCCTGCTGTTCGACTACGCCCACTGGAACGCGGCCGCGCGCGGCTGGTACAACGAACCGTGGCTGGGCAGCGCCAACGGCAGCTATGGCGGACGCGAAGCCATCCACGGCATGTACGTCGGCAGCAACCCGCTGGACGCCTCGCTGTTCGCCGCCAGCGGCCTGAAAAAGCCGATCACGACCTATGTGCTGACCTATTACGACAAGGTCGCGGCCCAGACGCTGAACCATGTCTGGACGGCGGGCGGCGGCATGAAGCCGAACGTCACGTCCACCAGCACCCAGTTCGCGGAAGGCTCGCTGATCATCAAGGCCGCGTTCATCACGGCTGGTCCGGACGTGTGGCCCGTGATGGCCGGCACGCAGGCCTGGCCGCTGTACATCAAGACCAATGCCACGTCGGGCGACACGAAAGTGCCGAAGGTGACGAACACGTACCTGATGCAATTCGACATCATCGTCAAGGACAGCCAGTCCGCGCCGGACACCGGCTGGGTGTTCACGACGCTCGTCTACGACAAGAGCGTCAAGCCGGGCCCGAACGGCATTTGGGACCAGATGGTGGTGCTCGGCGCGCAATGGGGTAACGACCCGCAGGCCAACAGCACGGTCAACCCGGCCGCGCCCCTGCTGCAGAACTGGAACAACCCGGCCGCACCGGCATACGGCGGCGCGACGTTCGGCTGGGGCAACCGCCTGTCCGGCCCGAACGACGGCGCCATGAACGACATCGCGTACCAGGACGGCGGCACGCAGAAGCAGGTCAGGAATGCCCAGAACTCCTCGTGCATGAGCTGCCACAGCACGGCGCAATGGAATCCCAAGACGAACACCATGCCATCGTTCCTGCTGCCGGCCACGTCGAACCCGCCGCAGATCGCCGCCAACCAGTACATCGTGTCGCCGCCGCCCGGCTCCCCGGACTGGCTGCGCTGGTTCCAGAACCGCAAGGGCAACGTACCGATGGACGCCGGCAGCGTCGCCGCCGACTTCGACATGGTGCTGACCTTCAAATCCCTGCCGCTGTGGTACAGCGCCACGTCGCATAAACCGCACGTGCTGAACGGCCTCGACCTGCGCGGCAAGCCGGCCGCCAAATAAGGAGGCAGCATGTCAGCCAACTACAAACGCTTTTATACGAAAGCGGGCGCCATGCCGGCCGGGATCAACGAAGGCTACCCGGTGCCGGGCCCGCAGACGGAGGACGCCGACCGCATCGCGGCCAGCGCCTTCTTCACGACCGACTGGGCGCAGGCGCAAGCGACCGCCTACGATTTCATCGTCATCGGCACGGGCCCCACTGCCGTCGCGTTCATCGACCGCGCGCTGGCACGCAATCCGCAGGCGCGCATCCTCGTGCTGGAGCGCGGCGGCTACTGGCTGCCCGTGCATTACCAGATGCTGCCGGCGGCCTTCCAGGCCACCAGCTCGCCCTGCACGACGTACCCGTGGACGCGCAGCACGGCGATGGCCACGACCGGCTCGAAGTTCTTCCAGGCCGGCTACATCCCCGTGCTGGGCGGCCGCTCGTCCTACTGGAGCGCCTGGTGCCCGGCCCCGGAACCGGACCTGATGCGCGACTGGCCGCAGGCGCTCGTCGCCGTCACGCAGAAACCCGGCTTCTGGGACGGCGCCCGCACCTTCCTGCACGTGACGACGGCGGACCGCATCGACGATGGCGTGTACGGCGGCCTGCAGCGCCAGCTCGACACCAACCTGCACGAGAACTTCAAGCGCTTCGTCCCGTCGGCCGAAGGCGCGTTCCCGGCACCGATGGCCGTCGGCCACAGCGAATGGCAGGGCGCGAAGTTCTACAAGTACTCGACGGTCGGCACCCTGCTCGGCCTGCAGCAACGCCAGCAGGCCCTCGCGGACCAGAGCCACGGCCAGGAACTGGCGCTCGTCGACCAGTGCATCGTCCAGCGCCTGCTGCACGACGGCCAGGGCACGGTCACCGCGCTCTACACGAGCCGCGGCCCCTTAAGCGTGGGCAATGCGCGCATCGTGCTGGCGATGGGCACGATCCCGCCGGCGACCCTCTTGGCGAACTCCTTCGGCGACCAGTTGCCGAACATCGGCAAGCGCTACACCGGCCACTTCATGTCGCACGTGATCGCGCGCGTCAAACGGTCGGCGTTCAAGGATCTCGCTGCGCTGGAACTGGGTGCGCACTACCTGCACGGGAAGGATGAGCAGGGCCTGCAATACCACGTGCAGGTGAGCGCCTTCGCGTCCAGCGACCCGGCCCGCGACGCCGCCACCATCGCGTACGAGGCCCCGGATGCGGCGGCCGTCGCGTCGATGGCGCAGCTGGCCGGTTCGGAAGACTACGTCGTGTTCGTGTGCGCGACGCTGGGCGAAGTCGGCGAACGGAATCCCGACAACTGGATCCGCCCGAACGGCGGCCCCGACCCGACGACGAACATCACCGTGCAACTGCAGGCCGGCCCGCGCGAACAGCATTTATGGGACGTGCTGGACGAAGCGACCTACCAGACCATCGCCGCCCTGGCCAGCCGGGGCAGCGGCGCTCTGCCTTCGATCGAATACTGGATCGAAGGCGGCGCGCCGGAACAGGGCTTCTGGCAGGCGCGGCGGCCGGGCAAGCAGCAGATCCGGCTGCCGATCATCGTG
Source organism: Massilia kyonggiensis (assembly GCF_024756235.1). Lineage (GTDB taxonomy): Bacteria > Pseudomonadota > Gammaproteobacteria > Burkholderiales > Burkholderiaceae_D > Telluria > Telluria kyonggiensis. The sequence goes on from NZ_JANUGY010000010.1 coordinate 295,607, forward strand.
CACGAGGCGTCGTCGTTGTGGATCGGGGAGGATCCGGCCACGTCCGTCGTCGGGCTCGATTATCGGCCGCATGGGGTCAGGAATGTCTACGTCACTGGAGGCGGGTTGTTTCCGACTTCGGGGTCGTGGAATCCGACGTTGACCATGTGTGGGCTGGCGCAGGATCTGGCGGAGAGGCTGAGCTGTCCAGTCCCGTTTGATCGTAGACGCGTTTAACGAATAATA
>NZ_JANUGY010000011.1 GCF_024756235.1 Massilia kyonggiensis
AGAAAAGCCCGCTCAGTATGCACTGAGCGGGCTTTTTGCTTTTTCGCTCCCGAAACAGCCATATTTACGTTAGCATCTGAGTCTTTACCCTTTTGCAAAACGTATGAGCGGCAAGCACACCAGACCTTTTCGGCTCGCGGCATGGATGGTGTCGTTTTCGTGCATTACCGTCGCGATCACGGCGTTCTTGCAGCTGAGTCTCGTCGACCATGTCGCCATCCGCCACGCCTCCGAAGAAGCCGGTTTGCGGCTGGAACAGCTGTCCTGGCAGATGCGCGATTCGCTCGACCGCACGCTGGACCAGGCGGTGCGCGACGTCTCCCTGTTGTCGACACTGTCCGAAACCCACGCGACCGGCGACCCGGCACAAATCCGGAAGGTACTCGAGAATTTCCAGCGTAACTTCCCCGACTATGCGTGGATCGGCATCGCCAGGCCGGACGGCCGGGTGCTGGCTGCGACCGGTGGCCTGCTGGAGAACCGCGACGTCAAGGCGCGCCCCTGGTTCCACGCGGGGCAACAGGCCGTGATCGCGGAGGATTATCACCCGGCCGTCATGCTCGGCAGCCTGCTGCCGCGCGCGCCGGATCCATGGCGCTTCGTCGACGTGGCCGGCCCGATCCGCGACGCCGACGGTACGCTGCGCGGCGTGCTGGCCATCCACCTGAGCTGGCAGTGGGCGCGTACGCTGGCGAACGGGCTGCTGACGCCGGCGCTGCGCGGTTACGGTGCCGAGATCATCGTCGTCCGCAGCGACGGCATCGTGCTCCTCGGACCGGAAGCGTTGCTGGAAAAGCCCATTGCGACGGAAAGCCTGCGGCGTGCATTCGCGGGCGGGACGGGCGCCGTCCAGGAGCGCTGGCCCGACGGCCGCACATACCTGACGGGCTACAGCCAGACCGGACGCAGCCGCGATCGCGCGGGCCTGCGCTGGGCCGTGCTCGTGCGCCAGACGGAATCCGCGGCGCTGGCGTCCGCCCATGATTTCGAACGGCGTACGTTGTGGCTGTGCCTCGGACTGGGCGTCGCCCTCGCGGCCGTGGCGGCCGTGCTGGCGCGGCGTCTCGTCGCGCCGCTCAAGATGCTCAGCAGCGCCATCGAAGACCTCGCCCATGCGCCCGCGCACGCGACGGCGGACCGGATCCCGCAAGTGAACGGTTTTCATGAGGCGCGGGTGCTGTCGGAGGCGATGCGCGACCTCGTCGCCAGCGAACGCCGGCACCGCGAAGCGCTGGAGCACATGAATGCGCAACTCGAGGATACGGTGGCCGCGCGCACGGCCGAGCTGCGGGAATTGCTGATGCGCGACGTGCTGACCGGCCTGCCGAACCGCCGCGCGCTGATGCAGGCGTTGCCGGAAGCGTTGGCGCGGGCGGCGCGCGTCGGGCGGCCGTGCGCGCTCCTGTTCATCGACATGGATGGGTTCAAGCAGGTCAACGACACGCACGGCCACGAAGAGGGCGACGATTTATTGCGTCAGTTCGGCATGCGTCTGTTGAATGGCGTCCGCGAAACGGACATGGCGGCGAGGCTGGCTGGCGACGAATTCGTCGTCGTGCTGGAACTGTTGAACGATGCGCGGGATGCCGAGAACAAGGCGCATGTGCTGCTCGACCAGCTGGCACGTCCGTACAAGCTGGGGAGCGGCAGCGTGCAGGTGGGTGCGAGCATCGGCGTGGCCCTGCAGTTGCCGCATGAACTGCAGGATCCTGTCCGCCTGCTGGCACGCGCAGACCAGGCGATGTATGACGCCAAGCGCAAGGGCAAGGGCCGCGTTGCGCTGGTGGCGGAAGCGCTCGAGCGGGAAGCGTCCTGATCGAGTGGGCGTCAGACGCCCCAGAGCACGTCGGTCTGCTGGTCGCGCGATGCGCGCAGCATTTCCAGCAGCGGGAACGCGCGGGTCGAGAACGTCACGGTCTCGATCGGTTCGTGTTCCGCGTCTTCTTCGCCTTGATGGGCCCTGACGTCCTGTTCCATCTCGTCCGTGGCCTGGTGTTTCCGGCTTTCTTCGATCTCGTTTTCCAGCAGTTTGACGGCTTGCGTCGCTTCCTCTGCGGTGATGACACCGCGGTCACTGTCCTTGTGCAGGAGGTCCAGGATCCGCTTGGCGTGGTCCTGGTACATCATGACGTTCGGGTAAGCCTTGGATTTAAAGGTGATTAACATAGTTGTCTCATTCTATTGTGAGTAGCCCAACGATATCACGAGTCGCGTCTGGAGGTCAGTGGGCTACCTCTCACACCGGGCGCCGCCACAGCAACCGGGCGAGCAGCAGCACGAGCAACCCCGCCGTCAGGGCCGCCCCGGCGCCCCACATCATCCAACCCGCACCTTCCGTGGCGAGCGCAACCAGCAGCCAGCCGAGCCCGCCCCAGCACAGGCTGCTGACCAGTTCCAGCATCGTGCACAGGAAATTTTCCTTGCCGCGCGTCTTGAAATCGCTGCGCGGGGCGGGGCGGCCCGTCCATTGCACGATCAGGCCGGCACTGAGCACGGCCGCGCTGACCGCGAACGCCACGAGCAGGCCCGTCAGCGGTGTGCGCACGACGAGCCACAGCAGCGGCAGCGCGACGAGCAGCAGGGCCGGCATCGTGGCCGCAGCCAGCTTGGCCAGTTGCAGCGTGCGGCGCTGTGCCGGCGCGGACAACAGCAGGTCGGGCGCATCCTCGGCCGAGATCACGATCCATGCCAGGCTGCCCGTCAGCGAACTGCACAGCAGCGTGAGGCCGGCGCCCAGCGCGGGACCGGCCGAGTCGCCGCGCAGGATCAGGAACAGCAGCGGCACGAGATAGATCAGCTGCAGCAGCACCTGGGCGATCAGGTGCGGGTCGCGCGCGATCAGGCGCCATTCCTTGATGACGACCGTGTCGAACAGGCTGCCGCGGAATCGGAAGCGCAGCGCGCCGGCGGGACGGGCACGGACGCGGCCCATGCCTGCCGCCTGCTGCAGGCCATGCACGAAGAAGCGGTGCGTGCGGGCCAGGGTCAGCACGAACGCGAGCGCCGCCAGCAGGACGGCGCCCAGCAGCGGCAGCGGCGCGCCGAGGACGGCGCGGCCGGGCAGCCACAATGCGCTATCCGGCCCGAACAGGGACTGGTGCGTCATCATCTCCATGACGCGCGGCCCCATGGTCCCGTCATGGCGGGCGAAGTTATACGACTGCGACAGCAGGAAGATCAGCGCGCCCGCGATGGCGCCCAGCACCTGCGCCACCACGCGCGTGCGGCGCGCGCCCAGCACGCGCACGAGGCCGAGGGTCAGCAGCATGCCGGCGCAGGCCATCAGCGTCGCGCAGGCGAAGATCGTCACGTACAACCCGAGCCAGCCCGGATGGCCCAGCACCAGCGCGACGTTGGCGAACGGGCCGGCGAGGTACACGTAAGGCAGGGCGGTGGCGGCCGCGATGCCGAGCAGGCGCACGGCGAAGATGCTGCGCGAGGGCAGGGGCGACGACAGCAGCAGGTCCAGGTCGCCGCGTTCGAACAGCGCAAGCACGCAGGCCCGCAGGCTGCTCGACAGCATGAACGTCGAGCACACGACCACCACCAGGCTGATGGGGATGGCCAGCAGTGGTTCAGTCATGCCATCACGGCCCAGTGCGCGCAGCATCGCGAACGCGACCAGGTGCAATCCGATGAAGCCGGCCACGAACACGGCGATGCTCGCCCAGCCTGGACGGCGCTTGCCGCCCTGGTTGACGGTCGCGCCATACCAGGCCAGGCGCAGTTCGTGGCCCAGCAGCCAGCGGATGCTTCCGGGCGCGGCACTCACCCTGGCTGCCCTTCGGTCAGGTGCAGGAACACGTCTTCCAGGCTGCCGCCCTGCGTGCGCTCGCGCAGTTCGGCGAGCGTGCCCTCGGCGATCAGGCGGCCCTGGCGGATGATGCCGATGCGCTGCGCGAGGCGTTCCGCGACCTCGAGGATGTGCGTCGTCAGGATCACGGTGCCGCCTTGCTCGACGTGCGACACGAGCAGGTCTTTGACCTGGCGCGCGGCGGCCGCGTCGAGGCCCGTCAGCGGTTCGTCCAGGATCAGGAGCTCCGGCTCGTGGATCAGCGCACCGGCCAGCGCCAGCTTCTGCTTCATCCCGCGCGAAAACCCTTCCGTCAGTTCGTGCGCGTGCTTCGTGAGGTCGAGCCAGTCGAGCAGGCGGCGCGCGCGCGGTTCCGCGTCCTGCGCGCGGATGCCCCACAGGCCGGCGACGAATTCCAGGTATTCCGTCGGCTTCAGTTTCCCGTACAGCAGCGGGTCGTCCGGCAGATAGGCCATGCCGCGCTTGGCACCCGCGGGATCGCGCGCCAGGTCGATGCCGAGCACCTCCACGTCGCCGGCATCCGGGGCCAGCAGGCCGGTCACCATGCGCAAGGTCGTCGTCTTGCCGGCGCCGTTGGGGCCCAGCAGCGCGTACAGTTCGCCGCGCCGCACGGTCAGGTCGAGGCCGTCGACGGCGGGACGGCCGAAGGATTTGCGCAGGCCGGACAGGCGTAGGGCAGGGGACTCGCTATTCATCTCAGGGCAGTTTGAAAGAAGTGATGAACTGTTCGACCTGCTCGGCGGGCAGCGCGTCCGCCTTGCCGATCGCGATCACCTGGTAGAAGCGGTTGCCGCGCGCCTCGAAGTGGCCGACGAGGTGCATCGGGACGCCGTTTTGGGTGCCGCTGGCATCGACGTCGCGCGTGGCGCGGCCGTTGTTGTCGACTGTCGTGTTCTGGCTCGTAACGGTCGCGCCGATGTTGCGCACCAGCGCGACCTGCATCGCTTCCAGTGCGGCCTGGGCGCGCACGGCATCCGGCGCTTCGGCCGCGCCGACCGCGAACGTCGCGCCATCGACCTCGGCCGCCGTCATTGTCATGGCGACCTGCATGCCGTCCAGGTCGATGGTGCGCGTGAACGTGCTCGGCTTCGCCGGGAACATGACGCGGTACGGCGCGTCCGGGCTCGCATAGTCGCGCCAGTTGTACTTGGGGGAACAGCCCGCGAGAAGCAGGCCGAGCGCGGCCGCGAGGGCCGCGAAGCGTCGTCTTGTCATGACGACATGGTAACAGGGCCGGGCGCTTCAGGCGACCGGGATCGGGTTCTCCGCGATGTGCGTATTGAACTCGTTGACCAGCTTGTGTTCGTCCGGTCCCGCGTTGTTGCGCAGCGGGACGGCGATGTCTACCAGCGCTTCTTCGCGATCGGTCGCCAGCGCCTGCATGGTCTGGGCGATGAAGGCGTCCAGCGGCATGGCGCGCGGGTCGTCGCCTTTGTGGATCAGGTCGGTGTTGACCCATGGCGGCGCGATTTCCTGCACCGCGACGGCCGTGTCGCGCAGCATGAAGCGCAGCGACAGCGTGTACGAGTGCAAGGCGGCCTTGGTGGCCGAGTACACGGCGTTCGTGGCGATCGGCACATAGGCCAGCACCGACGTGTTGTTGATGATCGTCGCGCGCGGCTGCTTCTTCAGGTGGCCGACGAGGGCGGACGTCATGCGGACCGGGCCGAGCAGATTCGTCTCGATGGTCGACACGGCCGTGGCGTCGTCGATGCGGCCGGACGGATCGTCGAACGGCATGATGCCGGCGTTGTTGACCAGGACGTTCAGCGCGGGATACTCGGCGGTGAGGGCCGCGGCGGCGCGTTCGATGCTGGCCGGATCGGCAATGTCCAGCTCGATGGCGCGCATGCCCGGATTGGCGCGCGTCACCTCGTCCAGCAGGGCCTTGCGGCGGCCGCCGATGATGACCTGGTTGCCCAGCTTGTGAAAGGCTTCCGCGAGGCCGCGGCCGATGCCCGAGGTGCCGCCGGTGATGAAGATGGTATTGTTGGTGAGTTGCATGGTGATTCTCCGTTTTCGTTATCAGGGGGTATGGAAGATGTTGTCTTCTGGGATCTATGTTGGCGCAAACATGCCTGACCCGAACGACAAATAACCCTCGAATTCGGACAACGTGTGAGTATGCACATATATTCGTAAGCCTATCTACTTTGTCAGTTGTTTTTGGCTGGACCGGAGCGGTTGTCGTATGATTACCATCATGCACTGCAGCAGTCGCTGTGGCGCCGGGCGATCCGGCGAACCTGATCATCACTGAGGACAACATGAAACGCAGAATCGGACTCTTGCTGCCACCCGGCTTCCAGGTCCTGGATCTCATGGCGACGACGGTCTACGAACTGGCCAATACCTTGCTGGAAGAATCCATGTACGAAGTCACGATGCTGTCGGAGCATGGCGGCGCGATGACCAGTTCCTCGGGCATCAGCGTGCTCACGGAAGCCGTCACCCGCCACGACTACGACACCCTGCTGGTGGCCGGGCAGATGTCGCCGCGCCGTCCGTCGTCGCCGGGCTTCGTCGACATCCTGCGCCAGGCCGGCGCGCAGTCGCGCCGCGTGGGCAGCATCTGCACGGGCGCCTTCCTGCTGGCGGAAGCGGGCCTGCTGGACGGCAAGCGCGCCACCACCCACTGGTCGCTGGCGCGCGACCTGCAGCGCATGTACCCGAAGGTGCGCGTCGAGGAAGACCGCATCTTCATCAACGAGGGCAAGGTCTGGACGTCGGCCGGCATGACGGCCTGCGTCGACCTGTGCCTGGCTCTCGTCGAGAGCGACCACGGCATCGAACTGTCGCGCAACATCGCCCGCAAGCTGGTCGTCTACCACCGCCGCAGCGGCGGCCAGTCGCAGTTCTCCGCGCTGCTGGAACTGGAACCGAAGTCCGACCGCATCCAGCAGGCGCTGTCGTACGCCAAGCGCCACCTGCGCAAGCCGCTGTCCGTGGACGAGCTGGCCGAGGCGGCCAACCTGAGCACGCGCCAGTTCAGCCGCACGTTCCGCATCGAGACGGGCCAGTCGCCGGCCCGCGCGATCGAGGTGCTGCGCGTGGAAGCGGCGCGCGCCATGATCGAGGGCAGCAATCACTCGATCGACGTCGTCGCGCGCGAGACGGGCTTTTCCGATCCCGAGCGCATGCGCCGCGCCTTCCTGCGCGCCTTCGGCCAGCCGCCCCAGGCCATCAAGCGCGCAGCCCGCGAACAGCAGACCACGGGCCTCAGCTGATCCTACGATAGGGATCCGATGGCCTGAATCGAGGGTTATTGGTCCCACTCATCGACCTCCGTTCTGAAAAGATGCCTGCATCAGGCAACCAGAACGGAGTCGACGATGTCCACCGAACCCACCACCCTGCCCAAAGGCCTTTTGTATACGCTGGCGCTGGGCACCTTCGCCATCGGTACCGAAAGCTTCATGATCGCGGGGCTGCTGCCGCGCATCGCGTCCGACCTGGCCGTGACCGTGACGCAGGCCGGCCTGCTCGTGACGGCCTTCGCGCTGACCTATGCGATCGGCGGGCCGCTGCTGGCCATCTTCACGAGCGGCTGGCCGCGCCGCACCGTGCTCGTCGGCGGCATGGCCGCTTTCGCCCTCGGCAACGCGCTCGCCTACGCCAGCCATGACTACCTCGGCCTGCTCGTCGCCCGCGTGCTGCTGGCGCTGACGGCCGGCCTGTACACCCCCAGCGCCAACGCCCTCGCCAGCGCCATCGCCCCGCCGGCGCAGCGGGGCCGCGCGCTGGCCATCGTTAGCGGCGGCCTGACCATCGCGATCGTCGCCGGGGTGCCGCTCGGCACGCTGCTCGGGACTCACCTCGGCTGGCGCGCGACGTTCGGCGCCGTCGCGCTGCTGTCCGCACTCGCCGCCGTGGCGCTCGCCGTCGGCCTGCCGAAGTCGCTCGGTGCCGGCGCGCCGCCCGTCAGCCTGAAGGCGAGACTCGACGCCGCCCGCCTGCCGGGCGTGCTGCCGACGCTCGTCGTGACCCTGCTGTGGGGCACCGGCACCTATGCCGTGCTGACCTACCTGGCGCCGTACCTGAAACTCGTGGCGGACATGCCGGCCGAGGGGATGAGCGGCGTGCTGCTGCTGTGGGGCGTGGCTGCCGCCGTCGGCCTCGCACTGGGCGGACGGGCCACGGACCGTTTCGGCTCCTTCAATGTCGTCGCGCCTGCGCTGTTGCTGCTGGCCGCCTCGTTCTACTATCTTGCCGCGATGGCCGGCTTCGGCCACTGGCCGCTCGGCCTGCTGTTGCCCGGCGTCGTGCTGTGGGGCCTGGCCACGTGGGGTTTTTATCCGGCCCAGCAGAACAGCCTCGTCAACCGCAGCGGCGTGGCGCTGGCGCCGGTGGTGCTGTCGCTGAACGCATCGTTCCAGTACGCCGGCTTTTCGCTCGGCGCGCTGGCCGGCGGGTTCACGGTGGCCCATGCATCGCCGGGCGTCGTGGGCTGGGTCGGCGGCAGTTTCGAGGTGCTGGCCCTGCTGCTCGTGTTCGTCATCCAGCGGCGCCACGAGGCTCGAAGCCTGGTGGTCGCCGCTTAATGGTCGCGTAAGCCGCGGCGGTACTGGATCGCCTCGGCCACGTGCATGGCAAGCACCGTATCGGACGCCGCGAGATCGGCGATCGTGCGCGCCACCTTCAGCACCCGGTGATAGGCGCGCGCCGACCAGTGCAGGTGCTGCATGGCGTCGCCCAGCAGCCGTTCGGCGGCGGCGTCGAGATGACAGTGGTGGTCGATCTCGCGCGTCGTCAGCTTCTGGTTAGCCTTGCCCTGGCGAGATAACTGGCGCGCGTGCGCCTGCGTGACGCGCGCGCCGATGGCGGCGCTCGGCTCGCCGTCGGCCAGCTGCGCCATCGTGTCCAGGGTCATGGCCGCCACCGGCACCTGGATGTCGATGCGGTCGAGGAGGGGGCCGGAGATGCGGTCCTGGTAGCGCTGTACGGCGTCCGGCGTGCAGCGGCATTTGCTGGACGGGTGGCCGAGCCAGCCGCACGGACACGGATTCATCGCGGCGATCAATTGGAAACTGGCGGGGAAGTCGGCCTGGCGCGCGGCGCGCGAGATCGTGATGGCGCCCGTTTCCAGCGGCTCGCGCAAGACTTCCAGCACCTTGCGGTCGAACTCCGGCAACTCGTCGAGGAACAGCACGCCGTGGTGGGCCAGCGAAATTTCTCCGGGACGCGGCCCCTGGCCGCCGCCGACGAGCGCCACGCCGGAGCTCGTGTGATGCGGACTGCGGAACGGCCGTTTTCTCCAGCGCTCGATGGCGAAGCTGCCCGCGAGCGACTGGATCGCGGCCGTCTCCAGTGCCTCCGCCTCACGCAGCGGCGGCAACAGGCCGGGGAAGCGCGAGGCGAGCATGCTCTTGCCGGCGCCCGGCGGTCCGATCAGCAACACGGAATGCAGGCCCGCAGCGGCCACCTCGAGCGCGCGCTTGACCTGCTGCTGGCCCTTGACGTCGGCGAAGTCCGGGTACACGGGCGGGTCGGCGGACGGCACGGGACGGTAGCGTGCGAGCCGCGCCTCGTCGGCGGTCGCGGCAAAGTGCGCGCACACGTCGAGCAGCGAGCGGGCAGGGTAGATGACGGCATCCGTCACGAGGGCCGCCTCGTCCGCGTTCGCCCAGGGCAGCACGAAAGCGCGCGCCGGCCCGGCAGGTTGACGCAGCATGGCGAAACTCATCGCCAGCGCGCCGCGCACGGGGCGCAGTTCTCCCGACAGCGACAGCTCGCCCGCGAATTCGTAGCCGTCCAGCGCGCCGGCCGGGATCTGATCGGACGCGGCGAGGATGCCCAGTGCGATCGGCAGGTCGAACCGTCCGGACTCCTTGGGCAGCTCGGCCGGCGCGAGATTGATCGTAATGCGCCGGCTCGGGACTTCGAAGCCCGAGTTCTGCAGCGCGGCGCGCACGCGGTCTTTCGATTCGCGCACCTCGGCGTCCGCGAGGCCCACGATGTTCATAGTAGAATCGAATCCACCACAACTCTTCGATTCATGCCGTGAAGCCCACCGCGTACAGTTACATCCGTTTCAGTCAGATGAGCCAGATGAGAGGCGGCAGCCTTGAACGCCAGAGCATGAGCGCACAGGAATACTGCGAGCGCGAAGGCTTGACCCTCGATGATCATGTGTACAAGGACTTGGGCGTTTCCGGCTTCAAAGGAAGGAACGCCAAGGAAGGAGCGCTGAAAGAATTCATGGAAGCAGTAGAAGCCGGGGCAATCAAGGCCGGTTCGCTCCTTCTCATTGAAGACATGGACCGATTGACACGACTGCCGGTGTTGGAGGGTTTGGCAGTGTTCCAACGCATCCTAGCTGGAGGTATTACGTTGGTGACTCTCAAGAACGGCAACAAGTACAGCACTGAATCGTTGAACAAGGACTGGACGCAACTGATGCCGATCCTGTTCGACATGTCGCGTGGATGGGGTGAAAGCGAGAGGAAGTCTTACCTGCTTGGCAAGGCATGGAGGAAGAAAAAGCAGGAGGCAGCAGAGAAGTTGAAGCCGCTCGGTAACAATGCACCGCTCTGGCTTCAGTGCGTGTACAACGAACAAACGAAAGAGCAGGAATACCGCGAGGTCAGGAAAAATGCGGATGCGGTTAGGCGCATGTTTGAACTTGCGCTGAACGGATACGGGTTTAGCTCCATCGCCATAATGCTTGAAGAGGAAGGCTTCAAACGATTCAAGCCGAAGGAGGGCAAGAGTCCCATGTGGGGCACTACAACGATTTCCAGGACACTGCATAACCGTGCCGTGATCGGAGAGTATCAGCCGCTTGAGGGATCAGGATACAAGCACACTAGAGCGAAAGCAGGCCCACCGATTCCCGGCTTCTTCCCTCCCATAGTCGACAAAGACACCTTCGACCGAGTACAGGAGGCTATCAAGAGCCGCAAGATTCATCGAACGACGAAGCAGGCGCCCATGTTGAACTTGTGGCAAGGCGTTGGATTATGCGGCAAGTGCTCGGGAGCCATGCACATCAACAAGAAGGGCAAAGGGCTGAACTACCTCATCTGTGCAAACAAATGGTCGAAGGTTTGTGATTCGCGGATCGTCAGGCTGGAGCCCTCAGAGCGCGTGTTTGCCGAGATTCTTGCCCTAACCGGCAACACCTCGCTTGTGGCAGATGATACGGCCCAGAAGGAAGCAAAGCTCCAAGCCGTCAAGGGACGGTTGATCGATGAACAGAGCAAATACCAAAGCCTGATGGAAGTATTAAACAGTGCCCCATCGCTGGCAGTGGGTCAGATGGTTGCAAGTCAGGAAGCGAAGGTTACAGCTACCCGAGAGGAAATCATCGAGCTTGAAGCAGCACTGGCCGCTAGTACCGTTATCGACCGGGGTACGTTTTTCAAGAACCTGGACCTTACGAAGCGTGAGGTCAGGGGACAAGCAAACGCACTGATGAAGCGTCTCGGCATCAAAGTCACTATGACAAAGCCGAACCGTTACGGGATTGTCAACTACTCTGTTTATCAGCAAGACGTGTGGTTGATGGACCTGTCCGAGTTGGATGGAAAGATTGACGTACCACGCCACGGACCCAAAGTAACGCTCCGCTTACATTCGCAGAAGCAGATCGAAGATCACCAGTTAGAGGCCAACATTGCATGGGGTTCGAAAAAACGGCTCAGCACTCGTTTGAACAAACCTGTACGGCCAGTGGAAGACACGAGCAATACGCCGGACTGGGGCAGCTATGACGGACCGTTTTATGACAATGACTACCCGGACGAGAATACGCCGACGGACAGCTAACATCATCGAGGCCGGTGGGGCTTGAGGACACGAAGCGCTACGGCCAAAGGTACGCTCTGACTGTACAGGAAGACGGCAGCGCTTCGAATCCCGACACGATGCTTGAGCTCGACAGCGGCATCGACTACGGCCCGTGTTCGCCAATCGGGCCGACCGTGGAAGTTCTCTCGCCGGTATTGCTTCATGGCTGGGGTGTGCAATTCGCTGTAGCCGTCCATTTGCTATTACCCGAATCGCGGACCTTGATTTCCCGAACTTGTAAGGTGCATCGGCTGATCTTTGGAGCCAGTTTCATGCTCCATTCTGTATCGCCGCCCTGCATACGTTGGTTCCACTCGTGCCCGTCGTGAACTCGGCCCTTGACGCGCGTCTTACCCCCGTAAATGCAAACCAGCCGTGTTTGGGACTCGGCATCAAAGGCATAGTGCGCGTTGTACCCTTCTTCCGCCGCTTCGTCATCAATGAAGAAGCCACTCGCAAACTGAATGTCCGTGTCTTGGGTCATGTCAGCACTGGTGAGGGGCAAAGCGGCCATCTCCTTGCCGGGGTAGGCTTGTGGACATCGGTAGGTCTCGGCCCCTGCGGCGGCGCTTGACAGGATTAATACCGAGAAGATGAGTTTTCTCATGGAACAAGGACCACGTAGAAGTCGTTCGCGTTGTCGCATGGAGAATACCCTCTCTGCTTTGCTACTTCGTACGAATACGCCCTGACGGGTCGCGTGCCCGGTGGATGCGAGCCTCTGACGGTTCGAGAAGGATTAACCCACTGGTCAAACAAGATGATCTGGCTGGCCTTACCTGTCACCACGCTATAGCCTTCACCACGGACGAACAGCGCCGCATGATAACCGTGCGTGTTCGGATACCATACTTCGTTCAACTCGAACCAGAAATTTGCCACGACTGTGCCCGGCTTGAGAGTTCGGGCAACGTCGATAACCCGTTCGCCGGGTTTCCATCGGCTGGTGTGTCCGACACTCGTCAAGGCTTGCGGAAGCCGGGCGCATTGTCCATCACCAAGGAACGTCATCTTGTTATGGTCTTCCGACCAGTCGCTGGCTCGTTGGTCGGCCCACTTCTTCATCAGGGCGTCGAAGTCACCGGGGTACATAACGGGGTGCATGGCCGGCCTCCCGTCAGGCGTAGATTTTATTCGCTGCTGAATCCCAGCCCCCAGCCGTGCTACCACCAGCACCGCCGCCGATCCGCTGTTGAGTATATGTCACCTTCATCCGGGATGACGCCAAGTGAACCTTTTCCGTGATGATGCCCCCGTTGCTGCTGGTTGGAGTGACGTTGGAAATCATCACGTTTTCCAGTTCGATTTCGAAGTATTTGACGCGGGAGCCGTCGCCATCAGCCCGGAAGAATTCGAATTTGGCCTTGGGTAGCGTCTTCCCTGCTGCACAGGTTTGGAAGAGGACCGGACTTGCAATGTCGGCCAGCTTGTCAAACACGACTTCGTGAACTTCAGCTTTGCCGCTGGTGTGCCCACCGGCTGTCGACACGGCCGTGGCCCTTGGCTGAGTTACACCCCACGATACGTTGTGGACCTCAACCCAATTTTTGTGCTTATCGTCCGCCGATTCTCCGCGAATGTCACCGATCTGCAAGTATGCATCAAGCATGCCTTCCTCCGTCGAAAGTTGAGCGGAGATTCTTGCTCGTCCGCTCTCGGAAGGCGTTGGCTGGCATCAGCGTATCGGCGGAGGCAGATCAACAGCCCGGACACGTCGCAGCAATAGGGGGTGTGCATACCGTCGGCGGCGGTGTACATACTGTCGTTGGCTCACACTAGGACGGAAAAACCACAAGAGGAATTTGATGGGCGATCCGGGAACAATGTCTGTGCGTCGAACGTTGCGTGCACAAGGACTTCTTGTACGAGATCGATCAGGGCAAGTAACAGATGCTGGAGATGTCGAAGAGCCGAATCATCAACGAACTGATGCGGTTTCTGGACAGTGTTTTTCCTATGAAAACCCTGTGAGTGTCGGAACGTTTCTACGGTTACGGATGGCGCTTATACCCCCGTCGACGTAGAGGAAAATCCCGTTCCTCTGCCTCAAGGCGCGTTCGGAGCACTTTAAACACTGCAATAATTCTTTCAAAGGGTAGCGCTTCGCTGCTCAAAGCATGGAGGTCAGGAATGGGAAAATTTGATTTGTCGACTTGTTTGACGGCTCTGGCGGCTTTGCCCGAAGCGTTTGAGAAGTACCCGCACGGTGCGATGTGGATAGGCGGGTTAGCTGCACTCGGAATGGTCTGCTACACCATCGTCAGCGTCTACAGCAAACGGTGACACTTGCGTCACGGACGAAGCCGTCCGCCGTAGACGCTGGATAACTGCTGAGCACGAGAGAAAGGCAGTGACGGCATGACAAGCTCTTTTCTGGCCGTGATTTTTCTACTAAAAAATTTTGTGAAACACGGGGCAGTCCGGAAACTCGATACCAGTTCCAGAAATGTATCAAGAGCGAGGGGCGGACTAAGCACATCGCCGGGGCGGGCGGAAGGGGGCTGTCCAGGCCTAGAAATATCGCAGGCCGTCCAGGGTAACTGGACAGGGGGTAAGGGGCAACTCAGTCGCAAACGCCTTGTAGAGCCTCTGAACGCGTCCGAGGCCATGAATACGAGAAAGGTGTCGAGAAAATTGCGAAATAGCAATTAACTGTGTTGAGTACGTTACAATACTCGCATGACCACCATTCCTTGCGGAGCTTGTAGATGGCTGATGACCACATGACACTAAAACGATTTATCCTGCCTGAAAAGGAGATTTCGTTAAAGCTCGTCTTTGACAACGCCCGCAATTACGTGATTGTCGGGGCGTTTGTGGCGATGGCCCGTTGGTTTGGCTCTGGAAAAGTGCCCAATCTATTTTTTGGTGGCGACAACTATTCATATGAACGCACAGTGTTCACATTGATGTGTGTCGGTATCGCAGGCGTACTGTTTATTCTAAACGCTGCACAAAGCGTTGGCATCGTAAAACGCTTGTTACGCATGTTGCCAGTAGGCAACGAATCAGGTAATAGTCGTTCAGTAAAGCACTCGCGGCGAGTAATGATTTTGACGCGACTTTTAACATGGTACTTTTACGTCGCGTTTGCTGTCCTCGTGGTTATTTCAGCAAGGATGGCAATATACATCGTGTGGTTCTCGGCTACCGGTAGCGGACATTGACAACACCACCGGCAGATTTCAAGTTGATACTTTCTGCGACTTGATGATGCGGTAGACCGATGCAATGCCGATCTTCAAGTCCTTCGCAATCTGTTCCTTGCTCTGGCCTGCTGCTACGAGGGCCAGCACACTTGCCGTCTTCTCTCGTGCTGTAGGCTTGGCTCCACGGTAGGAGCGCTGTTCCAGCGGCAGAGTCTTGTCCTTCGCCTTCGCTGCTTCGATGCCTATCCGTTGGCGTACGAGCATCTGATCCCGTTCAAACTGAGCCACGCTGGCAAAGATGTTCAGCATCAGCTTGCCAGTAGGCGTATCGGTATCAATGTTCATGTCAAGGATGCGGATCGATGCCCCGATCTTGTCCAGCGCTTGAGTGATAGTCACCATGTCAGCGATGTTGCGGGCTGCACGGTCAATCTTGGTGATCATAACCACATCGCCAGCCTTGAGGCCGTCCATCAGCTTCTTCCACTCCGTACGACCTTCCATGTCGGTAGCGCTTACCTGTTCGGAGAAGATACGGTCACAGCCCGACTTCGTGAGTTGTTGAATCTGATCTTCCAGCCCGTATTGCTGGTCAAAGGTCGAGGTACGTGCATATCCGTAGTTCACTTACGCCTCCATTTTTATCAATCACTTCTATAAAGTGGTGATAATACTGATTATCAAATTAATTTTCAACCTCAATGATAGTATTTTTGATGAGCTATCAATCCATCACTGGGGCAAGCCCCGTGGTAGGGCGTTCGGTCGTGTTGGCATGCATCACTCTGCAACCTCATAGAGCGTCGCGTACTGCTGTTGCCAAGAAGCAAATTTCATTATTTTCTGTTTGGCAACGAATGGAAAATTGGGTATTCTAGTTAATCAGAGTGCAACAGAGAGGCTTGGAATGCTATGAAGAAGAAGATTTTTGTGATTATGCCTTTCGTCCAGGCGAATAATCGTGATCAAGCGGCTTTGACGAAGTTTTTCGAAGATCACCTCAAACAGCCTATTGAAGACAACAAAGACCTGAACGGGAAATTTGAGGTCGCGCGATCATCGGATGACTTTCTAATTCTTGATAATATTTTATTGGATCTAGCAAATTCTGACATGGTAATTTGCGATTTGTCTGGAACTCAAGCCAATCCGAACGTAATCTACGAACTTGGGATACGTTTCTCTGTTTCTCATAAGCCTGTGATACTGATCAGAGAACAGGCAGAGTCAAACAAGTCTATGTTCGACGTGGCAGGTCTTCATACGTTTCACTACAATATGAATGACACAAAAACGCTCGAAAGACATATCGTAAAAAAGGTAAAAGAGTATGATGAGGAACCGGCGAAATATACTTCGCCTGTTCTGAAGATCCTTAATCATGAGGCAGCCTTTTGGATGCAGCTCCCCATCAGGAAAGCAAGCGCATTTCTCGGCGGTATCGCTAGTGCTGCCGAAGCCAATTTGTCTGCCTTTGCCAAAGCCGTAAATAATCACCTCCGGAAGAAGGGTGATAATGATTTTTTGGCGAGCCCCGTCACTACAATATATAAATCCATTGAGGCTTACTCCTCATCGCCAGAGATTTTCGACGATTTTGACTATCATATCAGTTCAATCCCATCATTAGACTCCTATCTCTCATCAGTATATCTACTTGGGTTAGTGGAGGAGTCAGTTGAAAAGAGCTTCCGAACTTATGCGATGAATTATTCGTTGTACTTCAATAGAAATAACTCAAGATTCTTTTGGGCGACGCGATTTGATGAGGCTCACGCATATGCAATGGAGACGTTGATTTTAATGAATCTCTGTCGAATGACAATTAATATATTAAAGGCAAAGCCAGATAGCCAAGATCGTAAGAATCTTGTTGTCTCGTTAAATGACCAGTTGAAGAATAGCGAATTCGGTGCAATCTGATGGCAAACTATATTAACCAAACCATACTTTCTGAGTCGTACGCACATATTGATGTTGTCGAATTGTCGCCGACAGACAAACATAATTTCGAAGTTGAGATCAAAGCGTACCAAGCACCTCGTGCTAGGCGCATGCTCGGCGTCGATATTGAGCCTGTAGTACGGACGGAAGATGGATCGTTGAAGGTGTATCTGACAGTTTATGGATCGCTTTCTAATGCATTAGGGGATTTCAGCGATTTCCGAGAAGCGCTTCAGTTGCTTTATACATCATCAAAAATGGTTGCGGAGGCGTGCAACCTCGAAAGCTTATTTCTTGCAAATGCATCCAAAAAACAATTGATCAGAAGTGAGGCACGAACTGGCGTAGTGAAAGCCACCAAAGATTTATACGATCAGCTCTACTATTTGAATGAGACATCTGATCGCTTTTCACATAAGAACCTAAATGCAATGGCTGACGATCTCAGCAAGAAGACTACCCAGCTTAATAAGAATTTGACTGAGCCACAAGACCGCCAATTGGTTTGGGCGAATCTGCTCCCCATGTATAAACGATTGCCGACTGTGGCTCATAAGTTGCAGCTAAATCCCGACGATTCGTTCACTAAGTCAATGAAGGGTATTTTTGAAGAGATGCTCGACAACGTTAAAAAGTTCGAAAAAGAGGCGGCAAAATTTATCAATGCCTAAAGTTTAGGTCAATTCAAAGTTTGAGGTGGCTAGGCTGGAATTATGAACTATACAGTAAATATTGCAGACATCGAGCAAGCGTTAATTGGTCTTGGAGGCGAAGCGAAAGCAAAGAACATCCAGGACAAGATTTTGGTCGATTATTGCAATAACTCTGTTCCAGAAAATTACCAAAACGAAAGATCATTTCGCCAAACCATACAGCGAAAAATGGAGGACTATTGTCCACAGGCTGATGGCTTTGACGGATTGAAGAAGCAGGCAAAGTTTCTTCGCGTGGGCCACGGCCTCTACAGACTTGCGCTTGGTTTATCGCATGATAAAAAGCAATCTGAAGGTACATCGAAGTCTAAAAAAGTTAGTCCGGTTCCGGCCGCGTATAAGGTCAAGCTTCCCGCAATGCGAGATTGGTTAGTGCGTGTTGCCCAGCGTGGGCAGCCAGTAACCTACGGTGACGTGAAAGCCGCATTCGGATTAGACCGCTTCAGTCTGGTTCATGCGCTTGCAAGGTTAGGCAGACAGTCGAAGGAGCTTGAAGAGCCGATCTTAAGTGCTATGGTCGTCAATAAGGTAACTGGACGCTGCGGTCCAGGTTTTGATGCAGAGTTCGGAGTGAATGACGTTGATGAGAGGAAGAGGCTTCATAAATTCTGGACAGAACAGACGATACAGTCCCCGGTTCCGTTGGTCACTGCCGACATCGAAGAGCGCATGGCTCGTTTCGTTAGCAAGGAGGCTCGGCCACAACAAGCAGCTTTTCGACGACGAGTATTTGATGCGTGTGGTGGGCGGTGCGTAATCAGCGGCTGTGATCTAGTCGAGACATTAGATGCCGCACATAAAAAGGGTCGCGACTGGAGAAAACACAATGCCGCTAGTGACGGGTACGTCATGCGCAAAGACCTGCACGCATTATATGACAATAACTTGTTAATAATTGAGTCAGACGGAACAATCAAATTACATGAAGCAGCCGTGTCACAATATGGGCAGTTTGCTAACCAGAACGTGAGTATTCCCAACAACGTATAGGAATAATGGCTTAGAAGCCTGACACGCAAAAAAAATAACCTAATTCAGGACTAATTATCAAAATTCGCCATGTACGAATGAGCGAAAAATTGGAACACGTATGAGTAATTATCGACAATGGAATCCTGAAGCATACGCTAAGCCTGGTTTTAAATCTTTAGACATACGCCTCGATAGAATCTTTCTTGTATTTCTTCTTATTCTCGCCCCTGTATTTTTATATTTTTTTTCCCCATTATTAAACCCGAAGTCAGCTATTGCGGAAGCTCAAAGCTCTTCGGAATTTCGCGCTCTGCAAAAGAAAGCACTAAGTTCCGACTTGCCTTCGGGGAAGGATCGCTGGTTTTTCCAGTATCCTACAAGTGCGCTCACCACAGTAGAGCTTAGCTTTGAATCTTATCACGACATTAATAACAAAACAGTTTTGAGCGCTTCTCCAGATGCTGCTCTGCGAATTAGATATGATAGAGTTATTTTATTACTTGGCGTCGCCGCCATTTTGTTTCTTGTACTTATTTTTCTAGTCGTCAACGAGAACGAAGCGTCGGAGAAAATTGTAGAGAAGAAATCCGTAAAAAAGGATGAACTGGAGTTCACATCTACACCGGCTACTATTGAGAAAAGAAATAAGGAGGCAAGAGGTGTTGAAACAGTGGTAGACACACCGTCGCAAGCGTTCGAACAAGATGTTCTAACGTCGTTGACGCGCGCTGATAGCTTTTTTACTCGGTCCACGCTTTTGCTGGGCGGGGGAATTATTATGGCATTTATCGGTGTTACTATTTTTTATTTAACCCTGCCAGAAACACAGAAGGACGAGACTTTGACATCGTATTGGCCTAAAGCTATACGTCCCGTCGGCGTACTATTTTTTCTTGAAAGTATTGCCTGGTTCTTGCTGCGTCAATACCGCACTCTCGTTGAAGACTATAAGTGGTTCTACCGTGTTTATCTTAAGCGAGCAAATTATCTTACAGCCCTTAGGATTTTAACAAAAGATTCAATTCGTGCGGAAGAGATGTTTGTCGCTGCTTCGCTAATGCAATACGATGTGTCTGGACACCTCAAGGCAGGGGAAACAACAGAATGGCTTGAGGCAGCGAAAACTCCAGAAGCAAATATGGTGGTTGAATTGCTCAAAGCGATAACTTCCCTTCCTGAAAAAATTAAGCCACAAGGTACGGCTCCTGCTGACGTGGAAAGTAAATCTAAATAATATTCGGGCAGTCCTGACTGGGCGCTTCGAGTTGCGATTCGAATGACTTACTAAATTGCACCCTTGAGCAACTTGTGCTCTAAGCGGTGGCAATTGGCACATAAACATTCGAGAGAATCGAGTTTGGTAGTGTGATTAGATTCCATGTCTCGAACTTGTGTATGTTTATGGTGGACTTCAATACACGATTCAGCATGGAGAGTCCCATATTTTTCTACCGGATCTAATCCACATTTTTCGCAATAAAGTTTGCCGAACTTTTGTTTGAATTGAGCCTTTTTCGCCTCTGCAGCGCCCCTCGACCGTTCTCGCTTGATGTGTAAGACCAGTTTTTCTTTTCCCTCACACCATTGCTGATCTTCGAAGCTCAAACCTTTTAGTGTTGGGTTTGTTTCTTGTTCATTTTTTACGACAATAGGGAATCCCGCTGCCTCGATAATCCGAAAGCAAGGGGATGATAGTCCAGCAGTGAAATGAAGTGGCAAGACTTCGAATCCAAGAGCTAGTTTGGCAGCGATCCCGAAGACTGCTTTGGGTGGTAGACGCTTTCCATCGTCAGCTAAAACGTCATAGTCAGTAGAGTCAGCAAACGGATGCTCTTGATAGCCGTCGAGCAGCAATTGAACGGCTTCCCAGATGTGGTCAGCTCTGATCTTGTTGAGTTCTGACGCAGGAAGCCTTCTAACAGGGGTGAGGCGCAAATCCGGTTCAGTTGCAGACAGCTTCCAGCGGACGCGGACAGGAACTTCGTCTGTAACCTCGACTGCTTGGGCAAGGCCCGCATACGTAAAAGGATCGCGTCCATTCGAACGCCAAAACACATGAACCTCTGCGTCCGGATGAATCATTCGCTGAATTGAGCTATGTTCCCTTCTGCTTCCTGTACGTCCTCGCCAGATAAGATCAAGGCCATCGAATTTATTGTCATAGTCGTGTCCCGTCTGCCCAGCACTTCCAACGTTGCAGAATATGAATGTTACCCCATCCTTCTGAGGATATCCTGTAGACCAGTTGCCGGTAGTAGTTCCACCATCGCCAACTAGGGCACTGACATTGTCCCGCTTGTACTGCTTTCCGACCTCGAACGTATATTGGCTCATCTTCTTACCCGATTGTTTGCTCAGGATAATTATGCCTGTTTGATAGGTCGCTGAGTTAATTCCTTTCGGGATGAGGGGGAAGCTTCACTGCCTACGTTGCGAATCTTGCGATAAGTCCGTCTATGAGATGCTTCGCTGCCTATACCACGCAGGAAGGTGGACTTACCGACTGTATGTCGGTACTAGGGGACTTCGCCAGAGGTATTCGGGAAACACCCGCATAGCTTCATGTCGGTTGGCGGAGTGGCCGGGAGCACGAGAATTTGCTAAACCATCGTTAGCATTCGTAAAGCCAGGTAATTTAACGAGCGCGTGCAGCGTCCTGATGCTTTGCCCAGTCAATAAATCCTAGTTCGCCCGCCTTGCACTTCGCGTACATGGCTGCTCGCGCATCCGATGGATTTGGGCGCATTGTGTACACCCACCGGACAATATCAACATTGTTATCGTCTATAACCCTCTGACGGATTTTTGGCCTCTTCGGATCGGCTCTTTTAGGGTCAGTGGCAAGCTCAATTACATACTTTTCGCTTTGCCCTGTTTCCATCAAGGTAGCAACAATTTCCGCCATCTTTGCCGAGCCTAAGCATTCCCTCTCATCCTGTGCATGAGCAGAAACGTAGCAAAGAAGCAGAGTGCAAATTAATAAACGTCGTCGCATAACTAGCGATCCACCTTCGGGTTATACGCAAAAAACTCTTTGTTGAGGCATTTCAAGTAGACAAGCTTCCTTGACTCCGACGGCGACTCGTGAACTGTGTAGAGCCACGCGACAACTTGTTCCGCTGCAATGTGGAAGTCGCCTTCCGGAGTTCCTTTCTTCACGGACGAAGGATGGGTTATAGCGTCCTTTTCCGGCGTCCCATTGTCTCGTCCCTTTGCTATGGTTTCAGCATACTGCCCAATCGACAGACAAATCTTCTCCCGCTCTTGCGGACCAGCTATCGCACTTCCGGTCGTCACTCCGAGGTGAATCGCAGCTGCAGCCAGGACAAATTTCTTAGCGTTCATACATCCTCCTTACGGGCAATCCTACCAATTTGGTAGCATGTGAGCAAGAACAAAACCCGACTATCTCTACCTTTGTGGTAGGGGTGGCATGGCTAACTTTGGCAAACGATTGAAGGCCGCTCGGATGGCGGCAGGGCTGTCTCAAGAGAGGCTTGGGGTTGAGGCAGGCATCCAAGAAGAGAGCGCAAGTGCGAGAATGAATCGCTACGAGAAGGGAACCAGGGCTCCTGCCGTCGAGATTGTGGAGCGCGTTGCGAAGGTTTTGAATGCACCCGTCAGCTACTTCTACTCCCAGGACGACGACGAAGCCAAGTTGTTGTTAGCTTTTCATCGAATGCCTGCAAATCGACGAAAGGAACTGCTCAAGTTCGCTCTTACTGACCCAGGTGTGTGACGCATTACATGCTGGATACCGCAAGCTGCAACGTTAGCATGCTTACAAACCTCTTCAGGCTCAAGGCTTGGATACCTTGTTTTTCAATCCGTTTTATCGTGGCCTCGTCAGGTTCTTTTGTGAACACGACAGCGAATTGCGGATGACCGATAGTTGACTGGACAACTGCTTGTTTTGCTGCTGCATGGTTCCACTGGGTCTGAATCTGGTAATAGCTAGGTGACTTTCGGAGCCGAACCGGGTCAACGCGGTTGTAAGCCTTTTCAGCGTTAGCTTTGCTGGTCTTGCCGTTCAAGTGGCTGCACTTAACTTCCACGTAAAGGTCGAGGTCCGGGTGGTAAAAGTCAGCCATTGCTCGGAACTCGTTGCCATCCTTATCCTCGAACCGATAAGGCATTACGACGTTGTTGACTGGAATAAAGCCTAACGGGCATAGAGAGGTTGCTGCAATCTGTTCAGGCGTTTGGTATGCCATGTAATGTGTCCTTTCTTCGAACTCTGAGCACTACATATCTATAAGGGGCTGCGTCGTAGCTGGCTTATGTGGATTTTGTGGCTTTTGGCACGTAAGCATATGATTTTAAAGGGATTGGCCTTCGACGCAACCTTGGAATTTGGCTGGCTTTTGTTGGGTTTTTAATAGGCGCTGCCGTCCGCCATCATCAGTTCCAAATGCTCATCCGCAGTCAGATCGCGGAAGTGACGCCCAGGCACAGGGTTTTTACGCCACACCCAAATCCGCTTATCCTGGAACCCATCTGCCCTACAAGGTTGACGCTTCCACTCCCATCCAAGCGCTTGCAACGTTCGTTTCAGTTCATCGGACTTGTACGTCTGCTTGCGCTCACGTAGGAAGTCTGCCAACGTGTACGGATGGAAAATGTCACGCCCGTCCTCTATGAACTCCTTCACTGTATGCTCTAGTGCTGAGCCTGACTGGGCGATCAACTCTTGCATGTACGGCGTACGAGGGCAACGTCCATAGTCGAAGCCTGCTAGGTCGACGTTCGCAAGCCAGTGATGCAGAATTGCGGGAGCCTCCGGTAGTGCAAGAAATGCGTGAAAGCGGCCCAAGAAGGCTCCCGACTCCTCTGGGCTCACGCGATGGACGATTCGTTGCGGCGCATAGAAACGGCGCTCGTTCCCGTCCCAAGGAAACAAACTCGGATTGTTCGTCGTAATGAAGATGTGGCTGTGCACTTCACGGCGTACGCTGCGCTGATTGTGTTTGATTTGCACAGTTCGCGAGTTGTAATCGATCACTTGCTTCATGTTCGTGTAAACGTAACCTTCGCCGCCACTGCCGATAGCTTTGTCTTCAAAAGCGACCACTATATTGTTGCAGTAGGTCTCCGAGAACTTGTCATGCGCTTCGGTGTAGCTTGCGCTTCGGTCGATGTGCCGCCCACCCATTGCTTTCTCAAGAATGTCGAGAACGGTGGACTTGCCGGTCCCGCCTTCGCCTGTCAAAAATACGGCATGTTTTACACGTTTGTCCGGGGTCTGGATGACGACCGCTAGGCGCTGCACGACGAACCGGCGCTCTTCCTTATTGGGGAACACACGCTCAAACAGTTCGCCGACGACGGCTGGCACCTGTTGCCCAAAAAGATCAGTCGTCTCATCGTATGGGGCACGCAGCGGCCGAGGGGCGGGCATGGCAACGGGGTTATAGATGTTTACAAGCTGGATGCCGGTGTCATCAATGATGAAGCGATCACCGCACGGACGCATACCCTTGCCGTACACATGCGGAAGCCGAGACATCACTCTGTCGGATAGGCCGTTTAGGAAAGCGGGATACGAGGATGCCGCCTCTACTTTCATGCCATTTATCGACGCCCAACGAGGGAACTCCAATTTAATGCTCTGGGTCGTAGCGGTGCGGTCAGAGAGTGCATGAAGGAGGATGGGTAAGTTGCCACTCATCTCCACGCACCAACCCGCGTCGGCTTTATATTTCGCGAATCGTTTCACTGCTTCATCCTCGGACACAGACCCGTCTTGCGGTTCAGTTCTTGACAGGGGTACTACGTTGCTCATGCACTTGCTCCTTCAATGGGCTGCCTCGGTCGGCGTTATTGATAAGTTGTTCGATTACGGCGCTGCCACTTCGCTGCGAGGTAAGGCAGAGCCTACGTAGAGCCTGCCAAGTCTCCGGGGGAAGGAAAACGTACTGCCGCTCAAGTTCAGTACCTGCGCTTGTTATGACGCGCTGGCGTCGGGTATGGGAGATGCTTCGAGGTTTATTCATGTTTAATATTGTTGCTGAGGTTGAAGGTTGCTCTCGCCACGATCCGAAAGTGTGCGCGTTCTCAACAGGAAACGTAAGGTGACGCAGCATCCCCTTTCTTGCAGGGAACATTACAGCCGCCTACCGCAGAGGCCAGGCAAAGCAAGAGCCTGCCGAATGAACGACTGTGGTCGACGGTAAGTGATGTATTTCTAGGCCAGCGGGACTGGCACGACGCGCACCCTGCGGGGTGGCAGGAGACGGCTTAGGCCGAGCGGTGAGCCTGTTCGAGTTTCTTCAGATGAGCTTTTGCTGCGGAGATTTCAGCGGCAATCTGTGCCTGCTTCGCCATGCGTTCTTCTTGCTCACGAGTACGGCGTTGGGCTTCCAAGTCGTCACGTTGTTCTTGAGCCTTCTGACGAGCGAGCGCTAAGGTTGTCGCTGCGGCGGCTCCTACGAGAGCGTCTGCATCGGGGTCGGAGAGCTCTAGTGTGATAGCCGATTGTCCGCTCAAGAACATCTGCGGCTGAACAACTTTACTGAACACGTATCCTTGCCGGATCAAGGCTGATGCTTGCGCAAAAACGACTGAAGTTACATCGCAAAGTTCGATCATAGCGGGCTGCTCTACGGCCGCGTTAGTCTGTTTGGTCATGTTCTTAATTCCTTTCGTTTAATGAGTTGGGATGTATTGACGGCTGCGAATGAAGTTCGCTACATGGGTTTTATTGAACTCCCTGCCCGTCGGGCTACGGAAGCCGTTCACGTTCAGGTGGCGAGCAATCGTAGAGAGCGATGAATAGGGACGCAGAATGGCAATGATCGTGCTTACTTGTTCGTAATATTCGGCCGGTTGCAGGGGTGTGCCGAATCCAGGTTTTACATGCATGTTGAATCCTCCATAGTTAATTGGATTGTCAATGAGTGTGCGGGGGGATCCGAGTCGGATCGAGATGTGGAGAAGAACGACTGCATCGCGTTACTCCAGGTAACGCTATTGTAGCACAGGAGCAACAAAAAGTCAAATTTCTTACACAGTGATGGAAAAATGTGTTATGGCCAAAACCGGTATTAACTGTTGTGTTTCCAGTTGTGAACTATGTCACTGCACTACAGAAAATACCGCTGAAAACTAGCATTTGGCTCGATTCGAATCGTAATTTTGGCAACGAAAACTGAATGACCAACGTCCGATTGCTTAACTAAACGACGGCGGTCGAAGTAGCAAATTGCAGTGTTACAAGACGTGTTACGCGATGTTGGCTGAAGTGAACTGAGGAGATCGCGGGCGACGCAGCCTATCCGATGCAATAGATGCGAATGGGGGTTTCGATTCCACGATGTTCATCGCCGGCAGGCCGTTCGCCAGGTGGACTTCGACGCTGACGGCCGGTGCTTCCATGCCGGCCAGGGCGCGGCTTCTGAGGACGGCGAGGCTCATCGGGCTCCTTCGACGGTGGGCGAGGCCTCATCTTAGGCAAGCGGGGACGATGCCTGTTGAGAGGGGACAGGCGTGGAGACGGAACTTTTCGCGCCGGGTCTGGTAATGTAGCGGGCTCCGTCTTCTCCAAGCCACGCATGCCCCGACTGATACTGACCCTGCTCGCACTCGCTGTCCTGTTCTGCCTGCTGTGCGGACCCGTGGCGTGGGTCGCGCTGCGCCTGTGGAAGCGCGGGGATCTCGGGGCGTTCCGGCCGCTGCGGGCCGTGTGGATCACACAGGTGGTGCTGGCATCCGCGCTGGTCTTTGCCGCGGACAGCCTCGGGCTGGCCAATCCGATGGGCTGGATGGTGGCGATCGTGCTTGCGACCAGCCTCGGCGGGGCCGCGTCATATGGCCTCTGGCGGCTGTTGACGCGGGCTCCCGCGCATTGAATTCACCACAGCTGGCCTGAGAGCCCGGCCAGGAAAGCACGGTCCGCGGTCAGCTGGACGCCGTTCACGTGGCGCACGAGCGGCTGCTGGACGAAGCCATACACCTGCATCTTGCCGTTGATGGCATACGACAGCCCCGGGCTCAGGAACAGGTAACGGCCGCCGCTGTCGGCCGGCTCGGCCGCGCTCCCGCTGTCTCTTTGCTTGTGCACGAAATTCAGCTGCACGAGCGCGCCGAAGCCCTGGCCGAATCCTTTGCGCACGCCGGCGTCGGCGCTGAACTGGGCGCCGGGCTTGTAGCCGGCGCGGCTGTCGACGGCATGCTGGTACTGGGCCTGCGCGAACCACGCGGCATCGCTGGCGTTGCGGCGCTGGTGGTGGTAAGCGCCGACGATCAGGTCGGTCGTCCCGGTGCCGGGCTGGAGGCTGCGTTCGGCACGCTCGCCGTCGTCATTGGCGACCGTGAAGCGTCCGGTGGGCAGCTTCAGCCCGAACGTCACTCCGCTGTCGGAAGGATTCAGCAGGTCGCCACCCGAAACCAGTTGATAGCGGCCCACGATGCGGACATCGCCCAGTTCGGTGAACGACCAGGTTTCGCCGATCTGTTCGCCGTGATGGTTGTGGACATGCCGATGATCGCGATCGCCGACCGCCGCGCTGACGGTCACGCCCCAGCCGTTGCCGAAGCCACGGCTCCAGGTGGCGACGAGGTTGCGGTTCACGGTAGCGACTTCGTCATGGTGGTGCGGGACCTGCCCGACCGCGACCTTGTCGCCGCCCGTCATGGGCTGGTCCTGGTCGATGTATTCGTAGTGCACGTCGAATGCCGAGCCGGGCGCGAGGAGCGCGTTCTGCGTGGTCCAGTTCGTGTTCACGGTACAGAAAGCGGCTCCGCAACTGGCGGAGGCGAGGGCGGGAAGCAGGGCGGCGACGGCGGCAGCCAGGTGCGGGCGGAAGGCATTCATTTTATTTCCTTATCAACATTCGAATCGTCATGTGCTGGAGAACAGCATAGGCGCGAGCCGCGTCGATTTCGTATGAACCAGATCAAGGTTCAGACAACTGACATATCCGTCGTTTATGGCGAGTACATTTCTGTGTTGTTTCGGGAATGCTTGATCTGGTTCATCCAGAGGTTGAAATGAGGGCGCGTAAGATTTTTTCGCAGCAAGTCCAAAACAACGATCGAGGTGAAAAAATGAAACGCAAGACGATGCCGGTGCTGATCGCCGCCCTTGTGCTGGGAATGACGTTCCTGGCGCCCGCCCATGCCCAGCATGAGCATCTCCATCCCACGGCCGTGCAGACCGTCGCGGATGTCACGTTCACCCTGCGGACCGATATCTCTGACGGCAAGCTGGTCTTCATGGGCGATGCCGGCAAGATCACGGGCAAGGCCAACCCCACGCTCAACGTGCCCGTCGGGGCCGTCGTGCAGATCAATCTCGTCAATGGCGACGGCGCCACGCACGACCTGGGCGTGGCCGATTTCGGCGTCAAGTCGAACCAGCTCAACGACAAGGGCGCCAGCACGGCCATCGTCTTCCGCGCCACGAAGAAAGGGACGTTCGATTACATCTGCACATTGCCGGGGCACGTGCAGGCCGGCATGATCGGCAAGATCGTGGTGGGCGAGGGCGCCGCCGACACGGCGCCGAAGGCCGCGGACATCTCGCGCGACCCGCGCGACCTGCCGCCGCCGGTTGGCAAGCGCGCGCCGCAGCACCTGAAGGTCTCCCTCGAGACCACGGAGGTGACGGGCCAGCTGACGGACGGCGCCACCTACAAATACTGGACCTTCAACGGCAAGGTGCCGGGCCCGTTCATCCGGGTGCGGGTCGGCGATACCGTGGACGTCGACCTGTCCAACGCGAAGGACAGCCACATGATCCATTCGGTCGACTTCCATGCCGTGACAGGGCCCGGCGGCGGCGCTGCCGTCACGCAGGCCGCGCCGGGCAGCACCAAGGGTTTCACGTTCAAGGCGCTGAACCCGGGACTGTATGTGTATCACTGCGCCACGCCGATGGTCGCCCAGCACATCTCGAACGGCATGTACGGCCTGATCCTCGTCGAGCCGGAAGGTGGATTGCCCAAGGTGGACCGCGAGTTCTACGTGATGCAGGGCGAGCTGTACACGGCGCAGCGCCACGGCTCGACCGGCGAGAACGAGTTTTCGCTGGAAAAGCTGCTGAACGAGCAGCCCGAGCACCTGATGTTCAACGGTAACCACAATGCCTTGACGAAGACCCACCGCATGGAAGCGAAGGTCGGCGAAACCGTGCGCATCTACTTCGGCGTGGGCGGACCGAACTTCACGTCCAGCTTCCACGTCATCGGCGAGATCTTCGACCGTGTCTACAACCTGGGCGACCTCGTATCGCCGCCGCTGCGCAACGTGCAGACGACGACGGTCGCGCCGGGCGGCGCCACGGTCGTGGATTTCAAGGTCGACGTGCCGGGACGCTATGTCCTGGTCGACCATGCCTTATCGCGGATGGAAAAGGGACTGGCGGGCTTCCTGTATGTGACGGGTGATCCGAACCCGGCCGTGTTCCGTACCGCAAGCACGCCGGACGCGCCTTCGGGACATTGATCAGGTAAACGGCAAACGGCCGCGCCACACCGGTTTCGACCGGTGCGGCGCGGCCGCGTCGTTTACGGGCGCCGGGCTCAGGCTTTGGCGTCGGCCGTCGCCAGCTTCGCTTCCAGTTCCGCCACCCGCAGTTCCAGCGCCTCCAGCTTGGCGCGCGTCTTGGCCAGCACCTGGGCCTGGATGTCGAACTCCTCGCGCGTCACGAGGTCCAGCTTCGAAAAGCCCTGGGTCATCATCGCCTTGACGTTGCGCTCGATGTCCTTGGCGGGCGAGTTTTCCAACGCCTGGTTGAGCTTGCCCTGCAAATCATTGAAAAAATTGTTCATTTCACACTAGTCCTTGAGCCGGCATGCCGCACCAAGACGGTGCGTACATACCTGATTTGGTGCGTGCACCGTGACGGCGCACGTGTCCTGGTCTCGTTTGTTTTTTGAAATTAAAAAACTGGGGGCGGAAGGGGTGAAAAACAAGCGGGAACCCGCCCGGGATGGGGTGGCACACATCCTGCTAATCAACCATTAACCATAACGAGGTCGCAATCCCGGATTGTAAACCTCTACCCAAGAATATGTTCAACTAAAGGGAGTGTCGTATGAAGCGTCGTAACAGCAACTGGTCCCACGTCGCAGTACTGGCAGCAAGCCTGTGGAGCCTTCATATCGGGCTGGCCGGCGCCGAAGAGCAGAAGCCGGACAATGAGGTGAGTTTCAACGCGGCGGTCACGAGCGATTATCGCTACCGCGGCATTTCCCAGTCCCGCCTCGACCCCGCACTGCAGGGCGGCGCCGACTACACGCACAACCCGACCGGCCTGTACGCGGGCACCTGGCTGTCCACCATCAAGTGGACCAAGGACCTGGGCGGCAGCGGCGACATCGAGTGGGATCTGTACGGCGGCAAGCGCGGCAACCTCACGAGCGACATCACCTATGACGTGGGCGGCCTGTACTACTTCTACCCGAGCAATGGCCTGCATCCGAATGCCAACACGTTCGAACTGTACGGCCAGCTCGGTTACGGCCCGGCCTACGTCAAGTACTCGCATTCGCTGACGAACCTGTTCGGCACGGCCGACAGCAAGGGCAGCGGCTACCTGGACATCGGCGCCAACGTCGACGTCGGCAGCGGCTTCACGCTGAACCTGCACGCCGGCCGCCAGAACGTGCGCCACAACGGTTCGTTCTCGTACACCGACTACAAGGTCGGCGTCACCAAGGACCTGGGCATCTGCTCGGTGGCCCTGTCCTGGATCAAGGCCGACACCAGCGCGTACCTGAGCCCGTCCGCGGAAAACCTGGGCAAGTCCGCGGCCCTGCTCATTGTTTCAAAAACTTTCTGAAGAGGCAATCAAATGAAAATGATCACCGCCATCATCAAACCCTTCAAGCTCGACGAGGTGCGTGAAGCCCTCTCGGAAATCAACGTCCAGGGTATTACCGTGACCGAAGTGAAGGGTTTCGGTCGCCAGAAGGGCCATACCGAGCTCTACCGCGGTGCGGAATACGTCGTCGATTTCCTGCCGAAGACCAAGATCGAGGCAGCGGTCGACGATGCCATCGTCGACCAGGTGATCGACACCATCCAGAGCGCCGCCCGCACCGGCAAGATCGGTGACGGCAAAATTTTCGTCTCCAACCTGGAGCAGGTAGTCCGTATCCGTACCGGCGAAACCGGCAACGAAGCGCTGTAAGGGGAATCCGATGATCCACACCATCACAAAACTGATCGCAGGCGTATCCGTCGCCGTGGCGCTGGCAGCCGCCGCCCCGGCCATGGCCCAGGATGCCGCCAAGCCCGCTGCGGAAGCTGCAGCACCCGCCGCCGCACCGGCCGCCAGCGCACCGGTCGCCGAGGCACCGGCCGCACCGGCAGCCGCCGCTGCCGCCGCGCCGGAAGCGGCCGCGGCTCCGGCCGCCGCTCCCACTCCGCAGAAGGGCGATACCGCCTGGATGATGGTCGCCACGCTGCTGGTGATCATGATGACGATCCCGGGCCTGGCCCTGTTCTACGGCGGCCTGGTCCGTTCCAAGAACATGCTGTCCGTGCTGCTGCAGGTCTTCATGATCTTCGCGGTCATCATCGTCCTGTGGTGCCTGTACGGCTACTCGCTGGCGTTCACGGAGAACACCAAGTTCATCGGCGGCTTCGACCGCCTGTTCCTGAAAGGGATCTGGGATCCGGTCAAGGCGTCGTTCTCGACCGCGGCCACCTTCAGCAAGGGCGTCGTCATCCCCGAGTTCGTGTACGTGGCGTTCCAGGGCACGTTCGCGGCCATCACCTGCGGCCTGATCGTCGGTGCCTTCGCCGAGCGCGTCCGCTTCTCCGCCGTGCTGCTGTTCGTCGTGCTGTGGTTCACGTTCGGCTACCTGCCGGTCGCCCACATGGTCTGGTTCTGGACCGGTCCGGATGCCATCACGGCCGCCACCGCCGACGCCGAAGCCCTCAAGGCCGGCTGGCTGTTCCAGAAGGGCGCCCTCGACTTCGCGGGCGGCACCGTGGTCCACATCAATGCCGCTATCGCCGGCCTCGTCGGTGCGATCCTGATCGGCAAGCGCGTCGGCTACGGCCGTGAATCGATGGCCCCGCACTCGCTGACCATGACCATGATCGGCGCCTCGCTGCTGTGGGTGGGCTGGTTCGGTTTCAACGCCGGTTCGGCACTGGAAGCGGGCGACGTCGCCGCGCTGGCCTTCGTCAACACCCTGCTTGCCACCGCCGCCGCCACCGTGTCGTGGGTCTTCGGCGAATGGATCACGAAGGGCAAGCCGTCGATGCTGGGCGGTGCCTCGGGTGCCGTCGCCGGCCTCGTCGCCATCACCCCGGCCTGCGGCTTCGTCGGTCCGATGGGCGGCCTGGTCATCGGTCTCGTCGCCGGCATCGTCTGCCTGTGGGGCGTGAACGGCCTGAAGCGCATGATCGGCGCCGACGACTCGCTGGACGTGTTCGGCGTGCACGGCGTGGGCGGTATCCTGGGCGCGCTGCTGACCGGCGTGTTCGCGGCACCGCAACTGGGCGGCCAGGGCATCTTCGACTACGTCGCCAACAAGATGTCCGCCGACCCGTACTCGATCGGCCACCAGGTCCTCGTGCAGGCGGAAGCCGTCGGCACCACCATCGTGTGGTCAGCCGTCGTCTCGTTCGTCGCCTACAAGATCGTCGACGTCGTCGTCGGCCTGCGCGTCCCGGAGGACGAGGAACGCGAAGGCCTGGACATCACGAGCCACGGCGAGCAGGCTTACCACTCCTGATTATCAGGATTGCAATATGCGAAAGCGCCCTCCGGGGCGCTTTTTTTATTTCTAAATTGCATAAAGGTCTTTAAAAAACGTTCGAACACCCCAATCTCGGCTTACCATATCGCCAAGAAGCCCGAAGGACGTCATTTTTATGGTTCCCCACCTCGCCACCGCCGTGACCGGTCCCCTGCTGGACCTGGAAAAGAAGATCCTCGAAGCCACGCCCGCCATCGAACGCTGGTTCCGCCTCGAGTGGCAGGAGCACACGCCGCCGTTCTACTGCTCGGTGGACCTGCGCAATGCCGGCTACAAGCTGGCGCCGGTGGATACGAACCTGTTCCCGGGCGGCTTCAACAACCTGTCGACGGAGATGCTGCCGCTGACGGTGCAGGCTGCCATGGCCGCGATCGACAAGTATTGCCCGGACGCCCGCAACCTGCTGCTGATCCCGGAAAGCCACACGCGCAATCCGTATTACCTGCAGAACGTGCAGCGCCTGATGCAGATCTTCCGCCAGACGGGCCTGCACGTGCGCCTGGGCTCGCTGTCGCCCGAGGTGACGGAGCCGACGCCGCTCGCGCTCCCGGACGGGAACATGCTGGTCGTGGAGCCGCTCGTGCGCTCACCCAACGGCCGCCGCGTGGGCCTGGCCGACTTCGACCCGTGCACGATCCTGCTGAATAACGACCTGTCCGCCGGCATCCCGAGCATCCTCGAAAACGTCCACGAACAATCGCTGCTGCCGCCGCTGCACGCCGGCTGGGCCGTGCGCCGCAAGAGCAACCACTTCAAGGCGTTCGACGAGGTCGCCAAGAAGTTCGGCAAGCTGATCGACATCGACCCGTGGCTCGTGAACCCGCTGCACAGCAAATGCGGCGAAGTCGATTTCCAGGAAGACGTCGGCATGGAATGCCTGGCCGATAACGTGTCCGCGCTGCTGTCGAAGATCAAGAAGAAGTACAAGGAATACGGGATGAAGGACCAGAAACCCTTCGTCATCGTCAAGCCGGATGCCGGCACGTACGGCATGGGCATCATGACCGTCAAGGATGCGAGCGAGGTCAAGGACCTGAACCGCAAGCAGCGCAACAAGATGTCGGTCATCAAGGATGGCGTCACCGTCACCGACGTGATGATCCAGGAAGGCGTGCCCACGTTCGAGTCGATCAACGATGCGGTGGCGGAGCCGGTCGTGTACATGATCGACCGCTACGTCGTCGGCGGCTTCTACCGCGTGCACGCCGAGCGCGGCGTCGACCAGAACCTGAACGCACCGGGCTCGCAATACGTGCCGCTCGCGTTCGCGCAGCAGCATGCCGTGCCGGACCTGAAGGCCAAGCCGGGCACCGCCGCGCCGAACCGCTTCTATGTGTACGGCGTGGTGGCGCGTCTCGCGTTGCTGGCGGCGTCGCTGGAGCTGGAACGCACGGACCCGGATCCCGAGATCTATTGATTCATACGGTCCGTCGCCGGCTTGCGCGCCATGTAGATGAAATGCGAGCGCAGCGGCGGCAGCAGCGTCGCCAGCGCTTCGGGGATCAGCCAGGGCAGGGCGGCCAGCGTGCGGCCTACGGGCGGTGCGAGCACCAGCGTGCGGTAATGGCGGCTCGCGGCGGGCCAGAAGCGCAGCAGTTCGACGTCCGTCACCTTGCGTACGTGGGTATTGCGCGCACTGTCGTAGCGACAATCGAAGATCATCGTCCAGCCGCCGGGACGCAGCACGCGCCACATCTCGGCGGCCAGGCCGCGCCGCAGGTCTTCGTCCAGGAGCGCCGAAAACACGGTGTGCGCGCTCACGAGGTCCATGCTCGCGTCGGGAAAGACGTCCAGTTGGCCCAGGTGCCAGCGCACGCCGGGTGCCGTGCGGCTTCTCGCCTGTTCCAGCCGGTCGGGCTGCAGCTCCGTGCCGGCCAGGTGGGATGGCGTGGCGCCCCAGTCGATCAGCTGGCGCAGGAAGCCGCCGCTGCCGCAGCCGACGTCGAGCGCGCGCACGGCGGATAAGTCGCGCCCCACCGTCAGCGGCAGCAGGTCGGCCAGCACGCGCGCGCGCGCCGCCGTTTGGCGGACGATGTCGGGCCGGTGCCAGGCGTATTTCGCCAGCGCGGCGCCGCCATGCCATTGGCGATAGACCTGGTTGATGCGTTCCTGCTCGGCTTGGTCGCTCATCGTGTCCTCCTGGGACGCATCTTCCCAAGTGGTCCGGTGGCACGTTTGACGGTTCGCAAATGCAGATTGAATAGATGACGTTTTGCCAACAGGAAGATGCCCCGGTAACTCGTCCGCCGGCCGCGGCCGCCTTTCCGCGAACATCCGCGTTTCCGGCTAAAATCGTGGCATTGCCTTCATTGGGACCATCATGAAAATCGCTTTTCTCGCCGATCCGCTGTCCGGCTTCAAAATCTACAAGGACTCGACGTTCGCGATGATGCGCGAAGCGGCGCGGCGCGGCCATCGGATCTACGCCTTCGAACAGCGCCACCTGGTGCTGGAAGAGGGCGTCGTGACGGCCGAGGCCACCGAGATCCAGCTGACCGGCGACCCGGACGACTGGTACCGCGAAGGCGACACCGAGTCCGTGCCCCTGTCCGCGTTCGACGCCGTCATCCAGCGCAAGGATCCGCCGTTCGACATGGAATACGTGTACGGCACGTATCTGCTGGAACAGGCCGAGCGCCAGGGCGCGCGCGTGTTCAACAAACCCGCGGCGATCCGCGACCACAACGAGAAACTGTCCATCGCCCAGTTCAGCGAGTTCACGTCGCCCACGCTCGTGTCGTCGTCCGGCACGCGCCTGCGCGCCTTCCATGCGGAACACGGCGACGTGATCTTCAAGCCGCTGGACGGCATGGGCGGCGCCGGCATCTTCCGCGTGAAGGACGATGGCCTGAACCTCGGCTCCATCATCGAGACGCTGACGGAAAACGGCGCGCGCACGATCATGGCGCAGAAATACATTCCCGCCATCGTCAAGGGCGACAAGCGCGTGCTCGTCATCGACGGCAAGCCGGTCCCGTTCTCGCTGGCGCGCATTCCGCAAGCCGGCGAAGTGCGCGGCAACCTGGCGGCCGGCGGCACCGGCGTCGCGCAGCCGTTGACCGAGCGCGACCGCGAGATCGCGGAAAGTCTCGGCCCGATTCTGGCGGCCCGTGGCCTGTTGCTGGTAGGATTGGACGTGATCGGCGATTTCCTGACCGAGGTGAATGTCACCAGCCCCACGTGTTTCCAGGAGATCACCGACCAGACCGGTTTCGACGTCGCGGCGATGTTCATCGACGCCGTCGAGAAACGGGTAACGGGAAATTGAAAACATGGTAGGCATTCTGCTGATGACCCACGCTCCGCTGGGCCAGGCATTCATCGCCGCGGTCGCGCACGTGTTCCGCGGCCCCACCGAGCGCTTCGAAGCGATCGACGTGACGGCGGACCAGGACACGAGCGAGATCCACGCACTGGCCAAGAGCGCGATCCAGCGCCTGGACGAAGGCGACGGCGTGCTGGTCATCACCGACATCAAGGGCGGCACGCCGTCGAACTGCTGCAACTCGCTGGCCGAGGCCGGCCGCGTGGAAGTCATCGCGGGCATCAGCCTGCCGATGCTGCTGCGCGCGATCACGTACCGGCGCGACACGCTGGACGTGGTGGTCGAGATGGCCCTGGCCGGCGCGCAGAACGGCGCCGTCCGGGTCGACAACCGCATCCGGGTCGGTACCTGACCGGACAGATGAACGAGAGAAACGACAATTAAAACATGATTCAACAGGAACTCGAGATCATCAACAAGCTGGGCCTCCACGCCCGCGCATCCGCCAAATTCACCCAGCTGGCCGCCAAGTTCCAGAGCGACGTCTGGCTCACCCGCAACGGCCGCCGCATCAACGCCAAGTCGATCATGGGCGTCATGATGCTGGCCGCCGGCAAGGGCGCCAAGGTGACGCTGGAAGCGGACGGCCCCGACGAACAGGACTGCATCGCCGCGCTTACCGGCCTCATCAACGATAAATTCGGCGAAGGCGAGTAATGCCGGATTCACGCGGCGCACGTCACCCGGGACCTTCGATGGCATCGTTCACACTGCACGGCATTCCGGTCTCGCGCGGGATCTCGATCGGGCGTGCGCACCTGCTCACGCCGGCCGCGCTCGACGTCAAGCACTACCTCGTGCCGGAAGAGCAGGTCGAGGCGGAAGTGAAGCGCCTGCAGGACGCGATCGCCGAAGTGCACCGCAACCTGCAGGAGCTGTGGACCGAGCTGCCGAAGGAAGCCCCGACGGAACTGGGCGCGTTCATCGACGTGCACGTGCTGATCCTGTCCGACCCGATGATCTCGGAGGCGCCGCTCGACATCATCCGTTCGCGCCACTACAACGCGGAATGGGCGCTCGTCACGCAGATCGACGAGCTGTCCGCGCAGTTCGACGAGATCGAGGACGAGTACCTGCGCGAGCGCAAGCAGGACATCCAGCAGGTGGCCGAGCGCGTGCTGAAGGTGCTGATGGGCACCGCGCTGTCCGCCCCGCCGGTGCCCGAGGAAGACCACTTCCAGCCGCAGATGATCGTCGTCGCGCACGACATCTCGCCGGCCGACATGCTCGCGTTCCGGGACCGCTCGTTCGTCGGCTTCGTCACGGACGTGGGCGGCCAGAACTCGCACACGGCGATCGTCGCGCGCAGCCTGGACATCCCGGCCGCCGTCGGCATGAGCCAGGCGTCGCGCCTGATCGAGCAGGACGACTGGGTGATCGTCGACGGCGACGCCGGCGTCGTCATCTGCAATCCGAGCGCGCTCGTGATGGAACAGTACCGCGCGCGCCAGGCCAATTTGATGAAGGCGCGCAAACGCCTCCTCAAGCTCAAGAAAACGCCGGCCGTGACGAAGGACGGCACGCCGATCACGCTGCTCGCGAACATCGAGCTGCCGGACGATTGCGGCCCGGCGCTGGAAGCGGGCGCCGTCGGCGTGGGCCTGTTCCGTTCCGAATTCCTGTTCATGGGCCGCGGCGCGCAGGGTTTGAAAGTGCCGGGCGAGGACGAGCAGTTCGAGCAGTACCGCAAGGCCGTGCTGGCGATGAAGGGCCGCCCGGTCACGATCCGCACGCTCGACGTGGGTGCCGACAAGCCGCTCGACCAGACGGAGCACACGGCGCTGAACCCGGCCCTGGGCCTGCGCGCGATCCGCTACTGCCTCGCCGAGCCGCAGATGTTCCTCACGCAGCTGCGCGCGATCCTGCGCGCATCAAGCTTCGGCAAGGTACGCATCCTGATCCCGATGCTGGCGCATGCGTTCGAGATCGACCAGACGCTCAGCATGATCGAGCAGGCCAAGGCCCAGCTGCGCGAGCAGAACGTCAAGTACGACGAGGCGGTGGAAGTGGGCGCCATGATCGAGATTCCGGCCGCCGCGCTGGCGCTGCCGATGTTCGTCAAGCGCCTGGACTTCCTGTCCATCGGCACCAACGACCTGATTCAATACACGCTGGCGATCGACCGCGTCGACTACGAGGTGGCGCACCTGTACAATCCGCTGCACCCGGCGGTATTGAACCTGATCGCGATGACGATCGAGGCCGGGCACAAGGCCGGCATCGACGTGGCCGTGTGCGGCGAGATGGCGGGCGACGTCAAGCTCACGCGCCTGCTGCTGGGCATGGGCCTGCGCGAGTTCTCGATGCATCCGGCCCAGCTGCTGGCCGTCAAGCAGGAAATCCTGTCCAGCGACCTGTCGCGGCTCGTGCCGCGCACGAAGCGCATCCTGCGCGCGATGGAACCGGCGGCCATCGCCGACGCCGTGGAGCAGCTGCAGTCCATCTAGTTACAACTTAAGAGTCTTCATGGGATCGATCGGAATTGTCTCCCCCCAGGCGATGCACTTCGCCGAACCGTTGCGCCTGCAAAGCGGCGCGGCGATCGGCGATTACACGCTGATGTATGAAACGTACGGCACGCTGAATGCCGACAAATCGAACGCGGTGCTGATCTGCCACGCGCTGAACGCGTCGCACCACGTCGCCGGCCACTACGCCGACCAGCCGAAGAGCGCCGGCTGGTGGGACAACATGGTGGGGCCGGGCAAGCCGGTCGACACCGACCGCTTCTTCGTCATCGGCGTCAACAACCTCGGCTCCTGCTTCGGTTCCACGGGACCGATGCACACGAATCCGGCCACCGGCAAGCCGTACGGCGCCGCGTTCCCCGTCGTGACGGTGGAAGACTGGGTCGCCGCGCAGGCGCTGCTGGCGGACCGCCTCGGCATCGAATGTTT
Organism: Massilia kyonggiensis; assembly: GCF_024756235.1. Lineage (GTDB taxonomy): Bacteria > Pseudomonadota > Gammaproteobacteria > Burkholderiales > Burkholderiaceae_D > Telluria > Telluria kyonggiensis. Next base: position 38,318 of record NZ_JANUGY010000011.1, read on the forward strand.
TGCCGCCGTGATGGGCGGTTCGCTGGGCGGCATGCAGGCCCTCGCGTGGAGCATCATGTTCCCCGAGCGCCTGCGCCACTGCATCGTGATCGCGTCCACGCCGAAACTCTCGGCGCAGAACATCGCGTTCAACGACGTGGCGCGCCAGGCGATCCTCACCGATCCGGACTACCGCGGCGGCGACTTCTACGAGCACGGCGTCGTGCCGAAGAACGGCCTGAAGGTGGCGCGCATGGTCGGCCACATCACGTACCTGTCGAACGACGACATGGCGGAGAAATTCGGCCGCAAGCTGCGCAACGCGGCCGAGCGGAACGACTACAAATTCGACTTCGGCATCGACTTCGAAATCGAATCGTACCTGCGCTACCAGGGAGATAAATTCTCGGAATACTTCGACGCCAACACGTACCTTCTGATCACCAAGGCGCTCGACTATTTCGATCCGGCGCGCGAGCATGGCGGCAACCTCGCCAAGGCGCTGGAAAACACGCGCGCCCAGTACCTGGTCGCGTCGTTCACGACGGACTGGCGCTTCTCGCCGGAGCGCAGCCGCGAGATCGTGGAAGCGCTGCTGGCCAACCGCCGCAAGGTAACCTATGCCGAGATCGACGCGCCGCACGGCCACGACGCCTTCCTTCTCGAGGACGTGCGCTACATGAACATCGTACGGGCCTACTTCGAGCGCATCGCCGGCGAGCGGAAGGAGGTCGCATGAAATACGAAGACCTGACCCTGCGGTCCGACCTCGCGTTCATCGCGCACTGGGTCAATGACGGCGCGCACGTGCTGGACGTCGGCTGCGGCGACGGCGCCATGCTGCGTTACCTGGAGCAGGCCAAGCGCTGCACGGGCTACGGCGTGGAAATCGCCGACGACAAGGTCCTGGAAAGCACGCAGCGCGGCATCAGCGTGATCCAGCACGACATGGAGCAGGGCCTCGACCTGTTCGCGGACGACGCGTTCGACATGGTCCTGTGCCTGTCGTCGCTGCAGATGATGCAGCACGTGGAGGCGCGCCTGCGCGACATCGTCCGCGTGGGCAAGGAAGCGATCGTGTCGTTCCCGAACTTCGCGTACTGGCCGCACCGCGCCGCGCTGCTGAAGGGCCGCATGCCGGTGTCGCGCACCCTGCCTTACCAGTGGTTCGACACGCCGAACCTGCGCTACGCGACGATCTACGACTTCAAGGAACTGGCCGAGAAATGCGGCCTGGAAGTGCTGGAATACGTCGCGCTGGCCGAAGGCAGGCCGGTGTCGTTCCTGCCGAATCTGCGCGGCAGCCTGGCGGTGTTCCGCCTGCGCAAGCGCGATCTCGTGAGCAAGGTCTGACGTTTCCCCGCCTGCGCTGCTGCCCGCCTATGCGTATCGTGTTGTACTTACGGACGCGACGCGGGCATCATGTGTCCAGAACCCAGCAGGAGAACACCATGAATCGACTCTACAAGCATGGCGCGGCCGTGCTGCTTGCCCTGAGCGCCGCCACCCATGGCGCGGTCGCCACGGCGCAGGACACCCGCCCGAACCAGGACCAGGTCGTGCAGGACGGCATCGCCGTCAAGCCGCTCAATCGCAACCGGATCGGCAGCGTGTGGCGCGACATCGCCGCGCCCGAGGAAGCCATCAACCAGCAGTCGGCCCAGCAATACCTGGCGCTGATGAGCAAGGCGAAGCAGGAAGGCGCGCTCGTACCGGAATCCGATCCGCGCGTGCAGCGCCTGCGCGCCATCGCGAAACGCATCATCCCGAACACGGCGCGCTGGAACCCGGCCGCGCAACAGTGGAAATGGCAGGTCAACCTGCTGCAGTCCGGCGACGTGAACGCGTTCTGCATGCCCGGCGGGCGCATCGCGTTCTACACGGGCATCATCGACAAGCTGCGCCTCACGGACGACGAGATCGCGGCCGTGATGGGCCACGAGATCGCGCACGCACTGCGCGAGCACGGGCGCGACCGCCAGAGCAAGGCGACGGCGACGGGCCTCGCGAGCCAGCTGGGCGGCGCCGCGCTGTCGGCCTGGCTCGGCGTGGACGTGCGCGGCGCGACCAATGCGGCCGGCCAGCTCCTTGTGCTGAAATTCTCGCGCGACGAGGAGCGCGAGGCCGACCTCGTGGGCCTGGACATCGCCGCACGCTCCGGCTACGACCCGCGCGCCGGCGTCATCCTGTGGAACAAGATGGCGGCGCTGAACCAGAGCGGCGCGCCGATCGCGCTGCTGTCCACGCATCCGGGCGGCGGCGAGCGCATCGAGCAGATCGAAAACCACATGAACGTGCTGCTGCCGCTGTACGCGCGCAGCAAGGGCACGTCCGTCGACCGGTTGCCGCCTTACCGCTCCAACGTCGCGCAACGGTAAAGGATAGATGGCACGTTTCGTCAGGAAGGGCCACCAGGCCGCGGCCAACGCCGTCGTGCCGCTGCCGGTGCGGGACGGCGTGGCGCCCAGCTATTTGTGGATCACGGAAACCCGGGCCGGCGGCATGCTGGCCTTCCTCGAAGAACGCTTTCCCGCCATCGCCGGCCCGTCCTGGGCCGAGCGCCTCGTCCGCGGCGACGTCGTCGATGCGCAGGGCACGCCGCTCTCCGCCGACAGCCACGTGCGCCAGGGCATGCGCATCTGGTATTACCGCGAGCTGGAACACGAAACGCCGATTCCGTTCGAGGAAAGCGTCATCTTCCAGGACGAGCACCTGCTCGTCGCCGACAAGCCGCACTTCCTGCCGATGATCCCGACGGGACGCTTCCTGCGCGAGACCCTGCTCGTGCGCCTGAAACAAAAATTCGACCTGCCGCACCTGACGCCGATCCACCGCCTCGACCGCGAGACGGCCGGCGTCGTCATCTTCTCGCACAACCTCGCCACGCGCGGGACGTACCAGTCGATGTTCCAGAAGCGCAGCATCCGCAAGGTGTACGAGGCGCTGGCGCCCGTGCTGCACGGGCGGGAATTCCCGTTCACCTACCGCAGCCGCATGGTCGACGGCGACAAATTCTTCGTGATGCGGGAAGAGGAGGGGGAGCCGAATTCCGAGACGTTCGTCGAGCTGCTGGAAACGCGCGGCGACGTGGCACGCTACCGCCTGCACCCGCACACGGGCCGCAAGCACCAGCTGCGCCTGCACATGGCGTCGCTGGGCGTGCCGATCCTGAACGACGCCTTTTATCCCGTCGCGTTGCCGTGCAAGGGCGACGATTTCTCGGCGCCGCTCCAGCTGCTGGCGCGGTCCATCGCGTTCGAGGATCCGCTTACGGGAGAAGCGCGCAGCTTTGAAAGTGGCCGCGCGCTGAACTGGCCGGCTGCCTGAGCCGTCAGGCCATCCCGACGCCGAAGGTCGGGCTGCCGATGATCGCGATGTTACCCGCCAGGTCCTGGACTGCGCCGTTGTCCACGATGTGATACACGCCGCTGAGCGTCTTCAGGTTGAGTTCCAGCGTATTCTGCACGCCGTTTGCGTCGGTTGTGACGTCCCAGTTGTTCAGCACGTTCCACGCATGGTGCGATTTGCCGTTGTTTGCGCTGTCCAGCACGTCGAGCGAGCCGTTCGGCGCGAGCGCGATCTGTTCGCTGAACGTCAAGCTGTGCCAGTTGTTGCCCGATTTCGCGAACGACTGCCGATCGCTGATGGTCGGTGCCGTCGTATCGATCGTCAGCTCCAGCTCCGCGGAAGGCGCACTGGGATTGCCGGCCGCATCCACCTGGACGACCTTGACGAAGTGCTTGCCGTCCGTGAACGCCTTGTCGGTGCCGAGCGTGAACGTCCAGGTGTGGTCGGCGCCGACGTCGGCCTTGCCCAGCAGGGTCGTGCCGTCGTAGACCTCGATCTGGCCGCCGCTTTCGTACGCCGTACCGGTCAGCGTGGGCGTCGTGTCCTTCGTGATGCCGTCGGTCGGCGAAGAACCCGTGTCGCTGTCGGCCGCCAGCACGGGCGTGCCAGGCGTGCCCGGTTCGAAGAGGTCGATCGCGAACGTGAACGGGACCGACTTGTCGCGTGCCGTCTCGTGGCCGCTGGCGTCCTTCAGTGCCAGTTCGATCGTGTGCTGGCCGTGCGCGAGGTTCCACAGCGGCGTGAACTGCCACACGCCGTTGCTGCCGGCCGTGGTGGTGCCCAGGATCGTGCTGCCGTCCCACACCGTCACTTCGGTGCCCGCGGCCACGGTACCGGTGAGGACCGGCCGCGCGTGGCTCGTGAGATTGTCGACGGCGGACAGGCCCGTGTCCTCGCCCGCCGCCAGTGCCGCCACCGGGGCGGTCGAGCCGGCGACGGTGATCGTCAGCGGCTGCGACGGCGCGCTCTCGTTGTAGGCATCGTCGTACTGGACGGCTTTCAGCGTGTAGACGCCATTGATGCCCAGCAGGACGTCGGTGAAACTCCAGTGGCCGCTGTCGTCGGCATAGCCGCTGCGAGCCAGGCGGTCGCCCACGTACAGTTCGATCCAGGCCCCGGACTCGGCGCCGCTGCCCGTGATGGTGGCCAGCGCGTTGCTCGTGATGTTGTCGCCGAGGGTGCCCGTGTCGGACGAGGCATCCAGCTTCGGCGCGGACGGGGCGTCGGGGGCGTGGCCGTCGATCTGGATCGCGCCGCCGTAGCCGCCGTCGTACGTCAGGTGGCCGAACGTGATGTGCGCGAGGTCGAGCAGGTTGCCGGCGTCGTCCGCGAAATGGCCGGCCAGGTCGGCCTTGCTGCCGACGTCCAGGCTGACCACGTCCGTGTCGCCCGCCGCCACCGTGTATTCGAACACGGCGGACCGGTGATCATAGGACAGGCTCTGGAACGTGGCCGAGGCGCCGTTGCCGAGATGAAGGACGGGCGAGCCGGTGCCGGTGACGTTGACCGGTTCGCTGAACGTCACGCGGAGCTCGACCGTCGAGCCGATGCCGTACGTGCCGCTGTCGCTCGACTTTACGCCTGTCGCACTCGGCCCGGTCACGTCGACGTACGTGCCGGACGTGTGGAAGCCGATGGTGCGCGTCTGCACTGCGTTGCCGGCCAGGTCGGTCAGCGCATAGGGAATGTACAGGGTGTAATCGGTGCCCGAAGCGAGATGCAGCTCGTCGGCGGTGAGCGTGAGGGTCTTGCGGTCGCTCGAGAAGTTCGCGTCCGTCAGGCCGACATAGATGCTGGAACCGCCGCTGGCGTACAGCTGGATGCCGCTGTAGGAGCTCTCGCCATACGTCCAGTACACCGGCTGGTCGAACGTGAGGACGAGGTTCCCGCCCACGTCGAACGCCGTGCTGCCGTTGGGCGAACCGGTCAGCAACGGGCGTGTGGTATCGACCGTGATCTGCTTCGACACCGTGGCGCTGGCGTGGCCGGCGTCATCGACGATGCTCGCGGTGTACGTGTGCACGCCCTCGTCCAGGAGGGCATCGGTCTGGTAATACCAGTACGTCAGCCCGCCTTCCGACGAGCTCACGTACACGCTGTCGAGCTCCCGGCCGTCGAGCGTCACCTTCACGTGCTGGGTGCCGGTCAGCGTGCCGAAGAAAAAGCCCCCAACGGATTCGCCGTTGCCGTTCGTGATGCCGTCGTTGTCGTACGGTCCCTCGTCGTTGACCACGATCTGGGACACGTACGCCCCCACCGTCGTGTCATACGCGTAGTTGCCCGAAAAGGTCGAGCTGGCGCCCGCGTTGCCGAACATGTCGTGCACGCCGGTCAGGTCCAGGCGGACGGTATTGAAGTCGGCGACGACGCCCGGATCCTTCGCGGTCAGGGTCGCATACCACGTGCGGTAATCGGCCGAGTGGGACAGGATCGCGAGCGTGGCGTGCGGCGTGGTGAAGGCGGCCGCGTCGAGCGTCGTCACGGGCCCCGAGAAGGTCACCGTGAGACCGACGGAAGCGCCGGTGACGAGGGTGCCGCCGTCCAGGGCGACGGTGGCCGTCAGCGCGGCCGTGTTCACGTCGTAGTGCGACAGCGACGTGGCGCTGCCGCTGCCCATGTTGCCGGCCGCGTCCTTCACCTGGGTCAGGTCGACACCGAGCGCGTTGCCGGTCCAGGTGCCGTTGCCGTCGGCGCTCAGGGTGCCGGTCCACGTCCTGCCGCCGTCCGTCGTCGCCAAGCTGTTCACCTTCGCGTGCGGGGCCTGCAGCGCGGCCGCGGTCAGGCCGCTCACGCTTTCCGAGAACGTGATCGTGAAGCCGATGCCGTGGGTGGAACCGATCGTCGTGTCGTCGAACAGGATGTCGGCCACGGTGGGCGGCGTCGTGTCGACCGGGGGCGGCACGTCGGCCGTGATGCTGCCGGCACCCGCGTTGCTGGCGGCGTCGTGGATCTTCGTCAGGTCGAGGGTGACGGGATGGCTGCCGTCGGCCTGCGGCACCAGCGTCGCCGTCCACGTCAGGAAATCGGCGGAGTGCTGCAGGTTCGTGAGCGTCGCGTTCGGCGCCTGCAGGGCGGCTGTCGTCAGGTCCGTCACGGCTTCGGTAAAGCGGATCGTCACGGCGGTCCCGGCCAGCGCCATCGTGGCGCCCGGGCCTTGCGTGTCGACGACGTACGCCGCACTGCTGAACGAGCCGCTGCCCGCGTTGCCGGCCAGGTCCTTCACCTGGGTCAGGTCGATGCCGATGGCGTTGCCGGTCCAGGTGCCGCTGCCGTCGGCCGTCAGCGTCGCGGTCCAGGTCTTGCCGCCGTCGGCCGTCGCGAGGCCGGTCACGCGCGCATGCGGTGCGTTGAGCGCGGCGAGCGGCAGGTCCTGCACGGCTTCGTCGAACGTGAACGTGGCGTGGATGGCGGTGCCGCCGCCGAGCGTGGCGCCGTCCAGGGCGATGGCGACGGCGCCCGGCCCGCGCGTATCGATGGCGTAGTTGCCCGACGCCGCGCTGCCGGTGCCGGCATTGCCCGCGGCGTCGTGCACCTGCGTGAGGTCGAGCCGCACGGTATTGGCCGGGTCGCTGACGCCGGGCTGCGCCGTGACGAGGGCCGTCCACGTCAGGTAATCGGCGGAATGCTGCAGGTTGCCGAGCACCGCGTTGGGTGCCTGCAGGGCAGCCATCGTCAGGTCCGTCACGGCTTCGTTGAAATGCACCGTCAGGCCGAGCGTGCCCGCGTTCAAGGTGGCGCCGTCCAGTACGAGCGTGGCGGTGGGGCCCTGCGTATCGACGGCATATGGGCTGCTCGCGCCGCCTCCGCTGCCGGTATTGCCGGCCAGGTCCGTCACCTTGGCCAGGTCGACGGTGACGGCGTTGCCGGTCCAGGTGCCGGTGCCGCTCGCGTTCAAGGTCGCGGTCCAGGTCTTGCCGTCGGCGCTGGCGACGAGGTTGGACACCGCCGCATGCGGCGCGGAGATCGCGTCCGGCGACAGGTTCTGCACGCTTTCCGCGAACGTGAACGTGGCGTGGACGGTCTTGCCGACGGCGAGCACGGCGCCGTCGAGGGCGATCGCGACGGCGTTCGGGCCCTGCGTGTCGACCGTGTAGGCCGCCGACACCGCACTGCCGCTGCCCGCGTTGCCGGCCAGGTCCTTCACCTGGCCCAGGTCGACGGCGAGAACGTTGCCGTCGGCGCTCGTGGCCGCGTTGCCGCTCAGCGTGGCGACCCAGGTCGTGCCACCGTCCGTCGTGTGCAGGTTCGAGACCGTCGCGTGTCCGGCGTTCAGCGCGTCCGGGCTCAGGCCCGCGACGGCTTCGGAAAACTTGATGGTCGCGACGGCGTCGCGGCCGCCGCCGAGCAGGGGGGTGTCGAGCGTGACGGTGGCCGTGGGCGCCTGCGTGTCGACCGCATAGCTGGCCAGGCTGCTCGTGCCGCTGCCGTGGTTGCCGGCGGTGTCGGGCACCTTGCTCATGTCCAGGCTCAGGACGTTGCCGGCCGCCGTGGTGGCATCCGCCGGCGCCGTCAGCGTGGCATGCCACGTGATGCCGCCGTCGCTCGTGGTGAGGTTCGTGATGCCCGCGTGCGGCGCGGCCAGCGCATCCGCCGGCAGCGTCGCGACGGCCTCCGAGAATTTCAGCGTGACCGCGATGCTGCCGCCCGCCTTCAGGACGCCGCCGTCCGTGTCGACCGAGACGAGCGCCGGGCCCTGCGTGTCCGGCGCGGCCGGCGTCGTGAACGTCAGCTGCGACGTGGACCGCACGCCGCCGAATGCCAGGTGGCCGCTCGACTGCAGCGCGTCCGCGCCCATCACCACGCTGTACGTGTGGCCGGGCAGCAGGCCGGCGACGTCCAGCTTGACGTGCGACCCTTCGATGACGAGGCTGGCGGCGGACACCGTATGGGTGTCGGTCGCGCCGACCACCCGCAGCATGGGCTCGCCCGTCGCGCGGTCGATCACGGTCTGCACGGCGCCGTCCGTGATGATGATCGTGCCGGCAGCCGCCGCCATCGCCGTATTGAAATCCAGCGCGATGCTCATGTCGGTGGCCGTGCCGGTGGGCGTGGCTTTCAGCAGGACGGGCGGGACGGACGGGGAGGGGGCAGTGGTCTGGGTGGGCATGATCGTTCAGTCAATGACGTCGTGGAAAAGATTCCACAAGGAAAGTCTAGTGAACGATCATATCAACAAACCCACTGCGGAAGTGGGTAAGTTGATGTTTTTACGACATATCTAGGTGGAATTCCCCCTTGCCTGGGGGAATTATCAGAGGTGGTAGTCGATGATCAGCGGCGCGTGGTCCGAAAACCGCTCGTCCTTGTAGATCGAGACGGTGTGCGCCTTCGCCGCGATGCCCGGGGTGGCGACGTGGTAGTCGATGCGCCACCCGACGTTCTTCGCCCACGCCTGGCCGCGGTTGCTCCACCACGTGTATTGCTCGGGGCGCTGGTCGATGCCGCGGTGCACGTCCACGAGGCCCAGTTCGTCGAAGATCCGGGTCATCCAGGCACGCTCTTCCGGCAGGAAGCCCGAATTCTTCTGGTTGCCCTTCCAGTTCTTGAGGTCGATTTCCTTGTGCGCGATGTTCCAGTCGCCGCAGATGACGATTTCGCGGCCCTCGGCCTTGAGTTCCTGCAAGTGCGGCAGGAACACTTCCATGAAGCGGAACTTGGCTTCCTGGCGCTCCGGCGACGACGAGCCGGACGGGCAGTAGACGGAAATGACGGTCAGGTTGCCGACGTCGGCGCGGGTGTAGCGGCCTTCGTTGTCGAATTCGACGCAGCCGAAGCCCGTCCTGACGGCATCCGGCTTCGTGCGGCTGTAGACGCCCGTGCCCGAGTAACCTTTTTTCTCGGCATAGTGGAAATGGCCGTGGTAGCCGTGCGGCGCGAGGAATTCCTCGGTCATGTCGGCCTGCTGGGCTTTCAGTTCCTGGACGCAGATGAAATCGGCGTCCTGGCGGGCCATCCAGTTGAAGAAACCCTTCTTGTGGGCGGAACGGATGCCGTTCAGGTTGGCGGAGATAATTCGTGGCATGGATCTGGACAAAAGTGCGGTGGACCAAGGGCGACAGTGTAGCTTGTTTTGACTTCCATCAACACATCCATGGCGGATAAACAAACGTTAAATGCCCGGTCCGATATGTTAAACTGGTCTATTGTGCCCGAAGGTCCGGGCACTTTCACCCCGCACAAGGAGTTGACGTGCTGATCAGATCGGATGATCTGCTGTCGGGGAAATACGGCAGGAGTGGACATTTCGTACGGTTTTACGACGAGGGCGACGTCATGCTGGACGAAGTCGCGACGTTCCTCGGCCAGGCCGTGCATACGGGCGGCAAGGGCATCGTGATCGCCACGCAGGATCACATCGACGTGCTGCGCCGGCGCCTCGGTGCGGCCGCGGCCGTGCGGGTCGCCTGGATGGAGGCCGACGCCGTGCTGGCGCAGTTCATGGTCGACGGCTGGCCCGACCCGGCGCGTTTCGAGGCCGCGGTGGGCAGCGCCGTGGCCGCGGCCTGCGCCGGCGGCACCACGGTCCATGCGTTCGGCGAAATGGTGGCGCTCCTGTGCGCGCGCGGCCGCCACGATGCGGCGCTGCGGCTCGAGGAACTGTGGAACGACCTGGCGCGCCGCCACCTGTTTTCTTTGTTCTGCGCCTATCCCTGGAATGCGTTCCCCACGCCCGAGCTGGCGCAGGCATTCCGCCGCGTGTGCGCCGAGCACGATCACGCCTGCGCCGACACGGCGCTGGTCCTGCCGGCCGAGGGCGACGCCGACATCGGCCGCATCCGCCTCGAGCAGGAGGTACGGGCGCTGCGCGCGGAGGTGCGCCGGCACAAGGATAACGAACGGGCGCTGCGCCGCAGCGAGCGCGAACTCGCGGACTTCGTCGAGAACGCGGTCGAGGGCCTGCACCGCGTCGGCGCCGACGGCACCATCCTGTGGGCCAACCGCGCGGAGCTGCAGATGCTCGGCTACGGCTGGGAGGAATACGTCGGCCACAACATCGCCGAGTTCCACGTCGACCGGCCGGTCATCGACGACATCGTCACCCGCCTCGCGTGCGGCGACACGCTGTACGACTATCCGGCCCGGCTGCGCTGCAAGGACGGCTCGATTCGGCACGTGCTGATCCACTCGAACGGCAGCTTCGAAGACGGCCAGTTGCGCTACACGCGCTGCTTCACGCGCGACGCGACCGAACGGCGCGAGCGCGACATCGCGCTCAAGCAGCGCGACCGCATGCTGCTCGACGCCCCGGTCGCGGCGGCCCTCCTGATGGGGCCGGACTTCGTGTTCCGCCTGGCCAACCGCTGCTACCGCGAACTGGCGGGCCGCGACGGCATCGAAGGCCAGCCGCTGCTGCGCGCCTTTCCCGAACTGCGCGGCAGCGAGATCCACCACCTGCTCGAACAGGTGCACGCCACCGGCCGCGCGGCCCGCGTGGAAGAATTGCACGTGCACGGACGCTTCCTCAAGTTCAGCGTCGAGCCGCTGGGCGTGGAAGAGGGCGAGGAGCGCGGCATGATCGTGGTGGCCGTCGACGTCACCGAGCATGTGCGCACCCGCCAGGAGATCGAGCACGCCCACGCCGAGCGCGCCGAGCTGCTGGCCGAACTGACGGCCGCCAGCCGCGCCAAGGACGAATTCCTGGCCATGCTGGGCCACGAGCTGCGCAATCCGCTGTCGCCGATCGTCAGCGCGCTGAAACTGATCCGCATGCGCGGCGAGACCGGCTTCGCGCGCGAGCGCGAGATCATCGAACGCCAGGTGCAGCACCTCGTGCGTCTGGTGGACGACCTGCTGGACATTTCGCGCGTCACCCGCGGCAAGGTGGATCTGCAGTGCGAACGCGTCGACCTCGCACAGCCGCTGGGCAAGGCCATCGAGATGGCCCGGCCGCTGCTGGAACAGCGTCGTCACCGGCTCGACGTCGACATCGAACCCGATCTCGCCTGGGAGGGCGATCCGATGCGCCTGGCGCAGGTGGTGTCGAACCTGCTGACGAACGCGGCGCGCTACACGCCGCCCGGCGGCCATGTCGTGCTGCGCGCGCATGGCGTGGACGGCGACCGCGTGCGCCTTGCGGTCAGCGACACCGGCATCGGCATGAGTCCCGAGCTGCGCGCCCAGGTATTCGACCTGTTCTTCCAGGGGAAGCGCGACATCGACCGCGCCGAGGGCGGCCTGGGCATCGGGCTGGCGCTCGTCAGGAACATCGTCGGGCAGCATGGCGGCCACGTGGAAGCGCACAGCGCCGGGCCGGGCCAGGGCAGCGAATTCGTCGTGCTGCTGCCGCGGCGTACCCCGGCCGCCAGCGCGGCGCCGGACGTGGCGCCATCGCAGCCCGCTCCGGCGGCCGTCTGCCGCAGGGTCATGGTCGTGGACGACAACGTCGACGGCGCCGACACGCTCGCGCGCCTGCTGGCCGCGCATGGCCACGACGTGCGGGTGTTCCACGAACCGGTTGCCGCCCTGGCCGCCGTGCCGGACTTCCTGCCCGACCTGGCCGTGCTTGACATCGGCCTGCCGGTCCTCGACGGCTACGAGGTGGCGCGCCGCCTGCGCGAGCTGCTGGACGGCCACCCGTGCCGGCTCGTCGCCCTGACCGGCTACGGCCTGCCGGCGGACCGCGAGCACAGCGCCCGGGCGGGGTTCGATACGCACCTCGTCAAGCCGGTCAATCCCGATCTCGTGGTGCGGCTGGCCGCCGGCACGGACTGAACGTCTGCAACTCTGCCGTTTTGATTTACATCAATACAACGGCGACCAGTCGGGCGGCCGCCGTCTTGATAGCGCCTGGCATGGATAGAATGTCATCTTTCATCCACCAGAAGCGCCCATGCTGATCAAGACCGACGACCTGTTGACCGGCAAGCACGGCAAGACGGGGCATTTCGTGCGTTTTTACGACGACAGCGACACGCTGCTCGACGAGGTCGCGTCTTTCGTCGAGCGGACCCTGCGGGCGCGGGGCCGGGGCATCGTCATCGCCACCGGGGCGCATACCGATGCGTTGCGCCGGCGCCTGGACGAGCTGGCGCGCACGGAAGGGCGTTCCGCACCGCCGTCGCGCGACGTCACGTGGCTCGACGCCGAAACGACCCTGGCCCGCCTGATGGTCGACGGCTGGCCCGACCGCGCGCGCTTCGAGTACGAGGTCGGCCGCGTGGTGGCCGAAGCCTGCGCCGGCGGGGCGCCCGTGCACGCGTTCGGCGAGATGGTGGCGTTGCTGTGCGCGCGCGGCCGCTACGACGCGGCCCTGCACCTGGAGCGGCTGTGGAACGAGCTCGCGCGCAAGCTCGATTTTTCCCTGTTCTGCGCCTATCCGTGGACCCTGTTTCCATCGTCCGACGTGGCGCACGTGTTCCGCCAGGTGTGCGGAGCGCACGACCACGCCTGTGCCGACGTGGCGGCGCCGCTGCCGTCCGGGCAACCCGTCGATATCAATCTCGTCCGGCTCGAGCAGAAAGTGCAGGCACTGCAAGCGGAAGCAGCGCGGCGGCGCGAGGCGGAGCGCGACCTGCGGCGGCGCGAGCGCGAGTTCGCCGACATGGTCGAGAACGCGGCCGAAGGGCTGCACCAGGTCGGCGCCGACGGCACGATCCTGTGGGCCAACAAGGCCGAGCTGCAGATGCTCGGCTATCGCTGGGAAGAATACGTCGGGCACCACGCCGCGCGGTTCCACGTCGATCCGGCCCTTGCCGCCGACATGCTGGCACGGCTGGAGGCCGGCGAAACGGTGGTGGACCAGCCGGCGCGCCTACGCTGCAAGGACGGCTCGATCCGGCACGTGGTCATCCGTTCGAACGCGTGCTTCGAGGATGGCCGCCTGCGCTACACCCGTTGCTTCGTGCGCGACACGACCGAGCATGTGCGCATGCAGGCCGAACTGGCGGGCGCCCGCCGCGCCGAGGATGCCTTCCTCGCCATGGTCGGCCGGGCGCTGCGGGCTCCGCACACGGAACGGCGGCTGCACCGCCTCACGCGGATGGTGGAACACCGGCTTCGCGGGCGGGGGCGGGGCGGATTACAATACCGGTTTTCACAGTTCGAGGGTCGTGTCGTGGACAATCTGCGCCAACAGTTCATTGCGTTTTCAGTCGAAGCCGAAGTCTTGAAGTTCGGCCAGTTCATCACCAAGGCGGGCCGCCAGTCGCCGTACTTCTTCAACGCGGGCCTGTTCCACGACGGCGCCACGCTCGGCAAGCTGGCCGATTTCTACGCCCAGACCCTGCTCGATTCCGGCCTCGAATTCGACATGCTGTTCGGCCCCGCCTACAAGGGCATCACGCTCGCCTCCGCGACCGCCGTGGCGCTGGCCGCGAAAGGCCGCAACACGTCGTTCGCCTACAACCGCAAGGAAGCCAAGGACCACGGCGAAGGCGGCACCATCGTCGGCGCCAAATTGGCGGGCAAGGTCGTCATCATCGACGACGTGATCTCGGCCGGCACCTCGGTGCGCGAATCGGTGGCGATGATCCGCGCCGCCGGCGCGGAACCAGCCGCCGTGCTGATCGCGCTCGACCGCATGGAGCGGGGCGGCAAGGACGGCGTGCTGTCGCCGCTGTCGGCCGTGCAGGAAGTCAGCCAGAACTACGGCATCCCCGTGATCTCGATCGCCAGCCTGGCCGACCTGTTCGGCTACCTGGAAGCCGATCCGTCGCTGGCCCAGCACAAGGATGCCGTGGCGGCGTATTGCCAGCAATACGGCGTGGCCTGAGCCGGCGGATTGTGATGTAATGGCAGCAACTATCTGGGGGCTGCCATGAACAACATCGCGCGCGGCATACTGACCGTCATTCTCTCGTTGGCGCTCGCGGGCTTCGGCCTGTGCGGCGCCGTCGGCACCTTCAGCGGGTTGGCCGGCCTGTCCTCGCCCGGGCCCGAGAACTTCTCGTCGGTGGCGCTTGTCTTCGGCCTGATCGGGCTCGCCATCGCCTTCGTGTGCGGCTGGATCGTCGTCAGGTTGTGGCGCAAGCGCCCACCCGTCGGCGAATGAAAGGCCCCGTCCTTTCCACCGCGACGGCGCAGACGGTCCACCTCATATTCGAATGGCTGGCCCTCGCCGGCGGCGTGCAGCTGTACCGCTGGCAGCGCCGGCGCGCCCATCAACCCCCGCTGCTGCAGCCGGGTTCCTTCGCCGTCGTCGTCGGCTGCATCCTCGGTGCCGCCATCGGCAACAAGCTCGTGTTCTGGATCGAGATGCCGCACTTGTGGCAGGGCGTAATGCCGGACTGGCGCCTGATCGCATCGGGCCAGTCGATCGTCGGCGGATTGCTGGGCGGCCTGCTCGGCGTGGAGATCGCCAAGAAGCTCGCGGGCATCCGGCGCTCGACGGGCGACCAGTTCATCCTGCCCCTCGTCGCCGGCACGGTCGTCGGCCGCATCGGCTGCTTCCTCGCGGGCCTGCACGACGGCACCTACGGCGTGCCCACAAGCGTGCCGTGGGGCGTCGATTTCGGCGACGGCGTGCCGCGCCACCCCGCGCAGGTCTACGACATGCTGTTCGTGCTGGCCGTCGGCGCCGCGCTGTGGCGCTGGCGCGCGCCGCTCGCGCGCAGGCCGGGGCTCGCGTTCAAGCTGTATCTCGCGTCCTATCTCGCCTGGCGCCTCGTCGTCGATGGCATCAAGCCGGTGCCGTATGCGTATGCGTTCGGGCTGTCGGGCATCCAGTGGGTGTGCATCGTGGCGCTAGCCTGCTACCTGCCGTTCGTCTTCGCACAACTGCGCAGGGAGATCGCATGACCCGCAAATCCCGTCCCTATCTGTTCTACGACACGACAACGTCCGTCTGCTCGACGTGCCTGCACCCGGTCGAAGCGAAGATCGTGTTCAAGGACGACAAGGTCTACATGGACAAGTGGTGCGGCGCGCACGGTACCGAGCGCGTGCTCGTCAGCGACGACGTCGCGTACTACCGCCTGTGCCGCGAAGTCTTCGTCAAGCATCCGGAGATGCCGCAGCAGTTCAACACGAAGATGGCATACGGCTGCCCGTACGACTGCGGCCTGTGCCCGGACCACATGCAGCACTCGTGCCTGTCCGTCGTCGAGATCACGGACAACTGCAACCTGAACTGCCCCGTGTGCTATGCGGAGAGCGGCACGCACCGCGAACGCCACCGCCCGCTGGATGAGGTGATCCGCATGCTCGACGCCGTCGTCGCCAACGAGGGAGAAGCGGACGTGATGCAGCTGTCCGGCGGCGAGCCCACGCTGCACCCGCAATTCTGGGACATCCTCGACGCCGCGAAGGCGCGCCCCATCAGGCACGTGATGGTCAACACGAACGGCATCGTGCTCGCGCAGGACAAGGATTTCGTGCGGCGCCTGGCCGGCTACGCGCCCGGCGTCGAGGTCTACCTGCAATTCGATTCGCTGCGCGCGGAGGTGCACCGGGAACTGCGCGGCGCAGACCTCACGCGCATCCGCCGCCAGGCGCTCGACAACCTCAATGAAGCCGGCCTGTCGACGACGCTCGTCGTCACGCTCAAGAAAGGCCTGAACGACGGCGAGATCGGCGCCATCATCGACTTCGCGCTGCAGCAGCCCTGCGTGCGCGGCGTGACGCTGCAGCCGATCCAGGATGCCGGCCGCGTGGACAACTACGATCCGCGCCTGCACCGGTTGACGGTGTCGGAGATCCGCCGCCGCATCGCGGAGCAGAGCCGCTTGTTCACGCTGGAAGACGTGGTGCCGGTGCCCTGCAATCCGGACACGCTGGCGATGGCGTACGCGATCAAGACGGAAGAGGGCACCGTGCCGCTCACGCGCTGGCTCGATCCGCAGACGCTCGTCGAAGGCAGCGGCAACACGATCGTGTTCGAACGCGACCCGGCGCTGCACGGCGCCGTGAAGGACCGCATCTTCCAGCTGTTCTCGACGAACCACTCGCCGGAATCGCAGGCCAACTGCCTGTCCGAACTGATGTGCTGCCTGCCGCTCGTCAGCGCGCCGTCCGCACTCCGCTACGACAACGTGTTCCGCGTATTGATCGTGCAGTTCATGGATGCGTATTCGCTCGACGTGCGTGCGCTGAAGAAATCGTGCATCCACTTCGCGCTGCCGGACGGCCGCCTCGTCCCGTTCGAGAGCTACAACCTGCTGTACCGCGACGATCGCCGGCTCGAAGAGATCCGCGCCGGCATCGCGGCCGACTTCGCGCGCCGGCGCGGGCCGGCCACGATACCGCTGGTGCCCGTGGCCGATTGAATCAGGCGGCCACCGGGTCGACGACATACTGCGCCACCTGGGCGGCCAGCGCCTTGCGGTACGCGGGACGCGCCGTGCAGCGGTCGCGCCAGGCCGTCAGGCGGGCGAAGCGCTCGACGTAGCCCATGCCGTCGAGCAGGCGCACGACGGTCGTCATGACGATGTCGGCTACGCCGAACTCGCCGGCGAGGTAGTCGCGGCCTTCCAGCCAGTCGTCCACCTGTCCCAGGCGCTTCAGCGCGATCTCTTCCAGCACGGGGCGCTGGGCCTCGGCCCACGGCTGGTCCATGGCAAACGCGACGAGGTTGGCGAGGTTGCCCACGTAGGGCTCGACCGAATTCAGCGCGGCGAACGTCCACATCGTCCCCTCCGCAGCGTGCGGCAGAAGGACCGGATGGCGCTCCCCCAGGTGCAGCAGGATCGCGCCGGTTTCGAACAACGCCGTGTCGCCATCGTGCAGCACGGGCACCTGGGCGAACGGCTGCTCGCGGCGGTAGGCGGGCGATTCCTTCTCTTCGAAGCCGATCAGGCGCAGGTCGTAGGGCTGGCCCGCTTCCTCGAGCGCCCAGCGCACGCGCAGGTCGCGCACGTGGCCCACGGCAAACGAGGGAACCGAACGGAAGGTGGTCAGGGTGTACATGTGTCGTCTCCTTGTGGTGAATGGAGACCAGAATACGCAGCCACAAAATATGTTCAAGAACATAATGTGAATACGCGCATAATGCCGTTCTCGAAAGGAGACCCGAATGCCCTACAGTGCCGCACACAAGGCCCAGACCCGCGAACGCATCGTGCATGCGGCGCGCCGGCTGTTCAACCGCCACGGCTTCGAACAGGTGTCGATCGACCGCGTGATGTCCGAGGCCGGCCTGACGCGCGGCGGCTTTTATCACCATTTCGACAGCAAGGACGATTTGTACGCGGCGGCCGTCGCCAGCTTCAGCACGTGCAATCCGTTCAAGCCGGACTTCAAGGACACGCCGCCGCCCGCGCCGCGCGACCTGGCGCGCATGCTGGTCGACATCTACCTGAGCGACGAGGTGTTCGACAACATCGAGGCGCATTGTCCGTTGTATGCATTGCCGGGCGACGTGGCGCGCGCGGGGCTGTCGCCGCAGAAGGCGTACACGCAGCTGATCCGCAATCTCGTGCACGTGTATGCGGGCGCGCTCGCGCACGAAGCCGACGGCGAGCAGCGGGCGCAGGCCATCGTCGCGCTGTGCGTGGGCGGGATGGTGCTGGCGCGGACGACGGACGACGCGGCGCTGCGCCGCTCGCTGCGGGCGGCGGCACGCACGCAGGCGCTCGCGTTGCTGGAGACGCTGTAAACGCCGCGTATAAATTTGGCGTGATCCATTCCGTTATGACAATTGGTGAGTTTTTCGCGGCGTAAACACCCTAGACTGCTCGGCACCGGGTAGCAGGTGCTACCTGGTCACAATAACTAGGGAGTCAACACATGGCCACGCAGCCGCTCTTCGACATCGGAAACGTCATTCTCGCCCCTTCGCCCACCTTCGCGCGGCTGAAGGACAAACCCCGCCCCTTCATCCCGCTGCTCGTCCTGATCCTGCTGACGCTGGCCGTCAGCTGCTGGTACGTCTCGTCGCTCGATTTCGCCTGGTTCCGCGAGCACATGCTGGCGGCGCAAGGGTCCATGAAACCGGAAGCGCGCGCCGCGATGGCGCAGTTCCTGACGCCGAAGACGATGATGTGGAGTTCCGGCGTCGGCGCCGTGCTGGGCACGCCGCTCATCTGCGCCGTCGTGGCGCTGTACTACCTGTTGGCGGGCAAGGTGATGGGCACCGGCATCGGCTACGGCAAGTGGTTCGGCTTCGCCGTCTGGACCAGCATCCCGCGCCTGTTGACGGTGCCCCTGTCGGCGCTGCAGATCCTGACGTCGGGCGGCCGCCTGGCGCCGGAAGACATGAACATGGTGTCGCTCAACTACCTGCTGCTGCACCTGCCGATGTCCAGCCCCTGGTTCGGCCTGGCCACCAATCTCGACCTGACGTCGGTGTGGTCCATCGCCCTGGCCGTGCTCGGCCTGAAGGCCTGGACGGGACGCTCGACCGGCGCCTGCGTGACAGCCGCCGTCCTGCCGTATGTGCTCGTCTACGGCATCTGGGCCGCGAAAATCGCCTTCCTCGGTTAAGCGCATGAACAAGAAACTGATAGTCGCGGCCGTCGTCGCGGCGTTCTTCATCGTCCCCGTGACGGTGAAGCTCGCGGGCAAGCAGACGCGCCGCGAGGCCGAGCTGGCGACCGTGCAGAAGCTTGCCATCCACCCGTCGATCCTCGCTACCGGCAACCTCGTGTTTCGCCAGGAAGTGCAGCTGTCGGCGGAGGTCATCGGCAAGGTGGCCGGCGTCCTCGTGAAGGAGGGCGACAAGGTCGAGCGCGGACAGATCCTGCTGCGGCTCGATCCGACCGTGTACCTGGCCGAGGTGGCGCAGCAGGAAGCGAACCGCCGCAACGCCGCCATCGCGATCGAGCGCGCCCAGATCAATCTCGCGAACCAGCAGCGCAACCTGGACCGCACGGGACAGCTGTACAAGGCGAAGTACATCGACATCTCGAAGTACGACGACGCCGTGCACCAGGTGGACCTCGCCAAGGTCGAACTGCGCGCCAGCCGCGAGACGCTCGAACAGGCCAGCGCGCTGCTGTCGCAGGCGCGCGAGCACCTGGCCAAGACGGAAGTGCGCGCGCCCATCGACGGCACCGTGACGGCCGTCCCGATCAAGATCGGCGAGACGGCCGTCGCCAGCGCGACCGGCATCGCGGGATCGTCGCTGATGACGATCGCCGACGTCGGCTCGATCATGGCCGAGGTCAACGTGGACGAGGCGGACATCGCGCGCGTGGGCGTCGGCCAGCAGGCGAAGGTGTTCCCGGCCGCGTTCCCCGACCAGCCGGTGTCGGGCCGCGTGGAAAGCGTGGCGATGGCGCCGAAGACCGTCCTCGGCGCGCAGGCCCAGGGCCGCAGCTATGTCGTCAAGCTGCGCCTCGACGACGCGAAGGTCGCGCTGCGTTCCGGGATGACGTGCCGCGTCGAGATCGTCGTCGGCAATGGCGCGGCCCGTGCCGCGGTGCCCATCCAGGCCGTGCTGAGCGAGGAAATCGCGGGCGCGAAGGACAAGGTGAAAAACACCAGCTACGTGTTCGTCGTGCAGGACGGGAAGGTCAAGAAGACGACGGTGGAGCTGGGCCTGTCGGACGACGCCAACCAGGAAGTGACGAAGGGCGTGGCGGCCGGCCAGACGATCGCCGTGGGCCCGGCGCGCCTGCTGCGCGAGCTGCACGACGGCGATGCCGTGGTCGCGAAGAAGGCCGACGTGAAGGTCGCGGAAGGAGTGCATCAGTGATCCGGCTGGAAGGCGTGACGCGGCAGTACCGGATGGGCGACCAGACGGTGCACGCGCTGCAGGGCATCGACCTGCACATCCGGGCCAATGAATTCGTCGCGTTCATCGGCGCATCCGGCTCCGGCAAGTCGACCATGATGAACATCGTGGGTTGTCTCGACCGGCCCAGCAGCGGCGCGTACTGGCTCAACGGCCGCGAGGTCGCGACGATGTCCGGCGACGAGCTGGCGCGCGTGCGCAACGAGGAGATCGGCTTCATCTTCCAGAGCTTTCACCTGCTGCCCCGCGCGAGTGCGCTCGACAACGTGGCGCAGCCGCTGATCTACCGCGGCATCCCTTTGAAGGAACGCCTCGCGCTGGCGGAGCAGGCCTTGCAGCGCGTGGGCCTGGGCGGGCGTGTGCACCACCGGCCCAATGAACTGTCGGGCGGCCAGCGCCAGCGCGTGGCGATCGCCCGTGCGCTCGTGGGCAAGCCCTCGATCCTGCTGGCCGACGAACCGACGGGGAACCTCGATTCCGCCACGAGCGAGGAGATCCTGGGGCTGATCCGCGAACTGCATGCGGGCGGGCAGACGGTCGTCATGGTGACGCACGAGCCGGAGATCGCGGCGCAGTGCCGGCGCATCGTGCGGCTGCGCGACGGAAGGATCGTGTCGGACACGAGCAATGATGCGGAGAACGCGGCATGAACCTGTTCCTCGAAAGCCTGCGCTCGGCGCTGGCGTCGATCCGCGCGCATCGGCTGCGCAGCTTCCTCACGTCGCTCGGCATCATCATCGGGGTGGCGTCGGTGATCACGGTGATCTCGCTGATCCAGGGCCTGTCGAAAAGCGTCACCGACCAGTTCGAAGGGCTGGGCGGCAACGGCCTGACGGTGCGGCCGCACAATGAGTTCAAGGACGTCATGCGCGGCAAGGTGAACTACCTGCGCTTCGACGACGTGGAGCAGCTGCGCGTGCGCGTGGACGGCATCCGCAACCTCAGCCCCGTGTTCACGCCCGGCTTTTCCGAGGTGCGCTTCACGGGCATGTCGGCGACGGCGCAGGTGTTCGCCACGACGGCCAGCTACCAGGAAGTGAACGGCCGCTACGCGCGTCTCGGGCGGTTCCTCAGCGATTCCGACGACGCCGGCGCGCGCCGCGTGGCCGTCATCGGCGAGAAGCTGATCGAGGACCTGCACCTGCCGCCGAACCCGGTCGGGCAATTCGTCCTGTACGCGAACGAGTGGTTCAAGATCGTCGGCGTGATGGAAAAGCGGGGCGAGATCTTCGGTATGTCCCAGGACAACTACATGATCATCCCGTTCAAGACGGGGCAGAGCATCATCGGCAACAACACGCGCCCGCAGCTGCAGATCACGGTCGCCGTGCGCGACCTGGGCCGGCTGGACGCGACCCGCAACCACATCCGCATGGTCATGCGCCAGGCGCACCGCCTGAAGCCCGAGGACACCGACGACTTCGAGATCGAATCGGCCGACCAGATCGCGAAATCGTTCGAGAAGCTGAGCGGCACCGTGACGCTCGTGATGGGCGGCGTCGTCGGCATCGCGCTGCTCGTGGGCGGCATCGGCATCATGAACATCATGCTGGTGTCGGTGAAGGAGCGCACGCGCGAGATCGGCATCTGCAAGGCGATCGGTGCGCGCAGCCGCGACATCCTGCTGCAGTTCCTGATCGAGGCCGTCACCCTGTCGCTGCTGGGCGGCCTGCTGGGCCTCGTGATCGGCTACGCGCTGGGCGTGGGAATCGCCTCAATGATCCCGGACTTCCCGCCGGCCGTCGTGCCGTGGTGGGCGGTGGCGCTGTCGGTGCTGTTCTCGGGCGGCGTGGGCGTCGTGTTCGGGGTCGTGCCGGCCAGCCAGGCGGCGCGGCTGGACCCGATCGACGCGCTCCGCTATGAATAACAATTCGGGGTCAGAGCACATTTTCGACCAAATTCGGGGTCAGAGCACTTTTTTGAGCACGATCTTTGGAGCAAGGTCTACGGCGGCCGCGGCCAGATGCTTGGCGATGGATACGTCGACGCTGCAGGCTTGAATCCGCGGTTTACTTTACATTCGGACATTAACCCGAAATGTGCTCTGACCCCGAATTTGCGCGGGAATGGGCTCTGACCCCGAATCTGGATAATTGGTGGGCGTAAAAAAACCGGAGCGTGCTCCGGTTTTTTTATCGGCGTGACCGGGATCAGGCCGCCAGCTTCTTCTTCAGCAGCTCGGTGACCTGCGCCGGATTCGCCTTGCCCTTCGACGCCTTCATGCACTGGCCGATCAGCGCGTTGATCGCGGCTTCCTTGCCGGCCTTGTACTGCTCGACCGATTTCGCATTGTTGGCCAGGACCTCGTCGACGATCGCTTCCAGCGCGCCCGTGTCCGAGATCTGTTTCAGGCCTTCGCGCTCGATGATCGTGTCGGCCAGGTGCTCGTCTTCGGACTGCGCTTCCCACATCAGGCTGAACACCTTCTTGCCGGCATTGTTCGAGATCGTGCCGTCGGCGATGCGCTTCAGCAGCAGGGCCAGTTGCGACGCTTCGACCGGGGAGTTCTCGATGGCGACGTCGGCGCGGTTCAGCGCGGACGACACGTCGCCCATCAGCCAGTTCGCGGCCGCCTTGGCGTTCTCCTTGCCGGCCTTGGCGACGACGGCTTCGTAATACGTGGCCATCGCCTGCGACGACGTCAGGATCAGCGCGTCATACTCCGGCAGACCGTAGTCGCCGATGAAGCGCTCGCGCATCGCGGCCGGCAGTTCCGGCATGCCGGCTTTCACGCGGGCTATCCACTCCTGCGAGATCGCGAGCGGCGGCAGGTCGGGGTCGGGGAAGTAGCGGTAATCCTGCGCGTCTTCCTTGCTGCGCATCTGGCGCGTTTCCTTGCGGTCCGGGTCCCACAGGCGCGTCGCCTGCACGACCTTGCCGCCGTCCTCGATCAGCTCGATCTGGCGGCGCACCTCGTAATTCACCGCTTCCTCGATGAAGCGGAACGAGTTCAGGTTCTTGATCTCGCAGCGCGTGCCGAATTCCTTCTGGCCGACGGGGCGCACGGACACGTTGACGTCGCAGCGGAACGAACCTTCCTGCATGTTGCCGTCGCAGACGCCCAGCCACATCACGAGGCCGTGCAGCGCTTTCGCATACGCGACGGCTTCGGCGGCGCTGCGGATTTCCGGCTCGGAGACGATCTCCAGCAGCGGCGTGCCGGCGCGGTTCAGGTCGATGCCGCTCATGCCGTGGTAGTCCTCGTGCAGCGATTTACCCGCGTCTTCCTCGAGGTGGGCGCGGGTGAGGTTGACGGTCTTCGTCTCCAGCTTGCCGTCCTTCTCGAACGCGAACGTGAGGCTGCCGCCTTGCACGACCGGGTCTTCGAACTGGCTGATCTGGTAACCCTTCGGCAGGTCGGGATAAAAGTAATTCTTGCGCGCGAAGACGGACTGCGGCGCGACCTTGGCGCCGACCGCGAGGCCGAAGCGGATGGCGCGTTCGACGGCGCCCTTGTTCATCACGGGCAGCACGCCCGGCAGCGCCAGGTCGACGGGGCTCGCCTGCGTGTTCGGCTCGGCGCCGAACCTGATCGAGCTGCCGCTGAAGATTTTGGAGTTGGTCGTGAGCTGGACGTGGTTCTCAAGACCGATGACGACTTCCCATTGCATGGTGTTCTCTCTTGTATGTCGATGCGTCAAACGCCTTCGGGCGCGCGCGTATGCCAATCCGTGGCTTGCTGGTACTGGTGCGCGATGTTCAGCAGCTTCGCCTCGGCGAAATAATTGCCGATGATTTGCAGGCCCACCGGGCGCTTGCCGTTCTTTTCACCCTGGCCGAAGCCGACCGGGATCGACATGCCGGGCAGGCCGGCGAGGCTCGTCGACAGGGTGAAGATGTCGGCCAGGTAGTTCGCCACCGGGTCGTTCGCCTTGGAGCCCAGGTCCCACGCGACGCTCGGAGCCACCGGGCCCATGATCACGTCGCACTTGTCGCGGAACGCGGCCTGGAAGTCGTCGGCGATCAGGCGGCGGATCTTTTGCGCCTGCACGTAATAGGCGTCGTAGTAGCCGTGGCACAGCACGTACGTGCCGACCATGATGCGGCGCTGGACTTCCTTGCCGAAGCCTTGCGCACGCGTCTTCTTGTACATGTCCTGCAGGTCGGTGTACTCCGGGGCGCGGTAGCCGTAGCGCACGCCGTCGAAGCGCGACAGGTTCGACGAGGCTTCCGCCGGCGCGATGATGTAGTACACGGGGATCGACAGCGACGTCTTCGGCAGCGAGATCTCGACCAGCGTCGCGCCCAGCTTCACGAATTCGTCCAGCGCGGCGCGCACGGCCTGCTCGACGTCCGCGGCGAGACCCTCGCCGAAGTATTCCTTCGGCACGCCGATGCGCAGGCCGCTCAAGGACGCATTCAGGTCGCGCGTAAAATCTTCGCGGGCGTTGCCTTGTTCGGGCGTGAGGCTCGTCGAGTCGCGCTCGTCGAAGCCGACCATCTCGTTCAGCAGCAGGGCGCAGTCCTCGGCCGTGCGGGCCATCGGGCCGCTCTGGTCGAGCGACGAGGCGAACGCGATCATGCCGAAGCGCGACACGCGGCCGTACGTCGGCTTGATGCCGGTGATGCCGCAGAACGCGGCCGGCTGGCGGATCGAGCCGCCGGTGTCGGTGCCGGTCGCGGCCGGCGCCAGGCGTGCGGCGACGGCGGCGGCCGAGCCGCCCGACGAGCCGCCCGGCACGGCCAGCGCGTCCCACGGGTTTTTCACGGCGCCGAACGCCGAGTTCTCGTTCGACGAGCCCATCGCGAATTCATCGCAGTTCAGCTTGCCCAGGGTGACCATGCCGGCATCCGCGAATTTCGTGACGACGGTGGCGTCGAACGGGCTGACGTAATTGCCCAGCATCTTCGAGGCGGCAGTCGAGCGCCAGCCTTGCGTGACGAAGATATCCTTGTGGGCAATGGGAATACCGGTCAGCGGGCCGGCATTGCCTGCCGCGATGCGGGCGTCGGCAGCCTTGGCTTGCGCGAGCGACAGTTCCGGATTCACGTCCAGGAACGCGTTATGCTGGCTGGCGGCGACGCGGTCGAGGTAGTGCTGCGTCAGCTCCGTCGCCGAGACTTGTTTCGAGTGCAGGAGCGCGGACAGCTCCTTGATGGTTTTTTGATGCATCATGATGGTCGACGTTCGCTGCGGGTTATTCGATGACTTTCGGCACCAGGTACAGGCCGTCCTGGGTTTTCGGGGCCGGGGCCTGGTAGTCGTCGCGGTGGTTTTCTTCCGTCACCACGTCCTCGCGCAGGCGCAGGGGCAGGGCGAGCACGCTGGCGAGCGGTTGCGACAACGGCGCAACACCCGTGGTGTCGACGGCCTGCATCTGCTCGGCCAGGGCGAAGATCCCGTTCAGCTCGTTCAAGGCGATTTCGGCATGGGCTTCATCCATGTCGAGCTGGGCCAGGTTGGCGATCCGTTTTACGTCTGAAAGTGTCAGGGACATGGCAAAAAGCGCGGTTCGATACCGCGTTCAAAGATGAATGTGTAGATAATGAAATTTGGACAACGGCGCGCTAAAGCTGATAAAAGCTTTCTAATACCGTCGATCTCGCAGGCTGATATGGGCACGAAACCACCCGTTTTTCAGCATTTAATCGGCAAATTATAAGGTAGAATGGCGGGCTAATGCGTTCTCCGGGCGAAACCAGCCCCGCTTCCACGCATGAAAAGCCCGCGAGGCGGATTCGGCAGTCGCGGCGAGGATTCCCCGATTAATGTTAGGCGCGGTCACTGCGCATATCAGGACACACATGTTTGGTTTTTTACGTAGCTATTTTTCGAACGACCTGGCCATCGACCTGGGTACCGCCAACACGCTGATCTACGTGCGCGGCCTGGGCATCGTGCTGGACGAGCCTTCGGTCGTCGCGATCCGCCAGGAAGGCGGTCCGAACGGCAAGAAGACGATCCAGGCGGTCGGCAAGGAAGCCAAGCAAATGCTCGGCAAGGTTCCCGGCAACATCGAAGCGATCCGTCCGATGAAGGATGGCGTGATCGCCGACTTCACCGTCACCGAGCAGATGCTCAAGCAGTTCATCCGCATGGTGCACGACTCGAAGTTCTTCCGTCCGTCGCCGCGCATCATCATCTGCGTGCCGTGCGGTTCGACCCAGGTCGAGCGCCGCGCGATCCGCGAATCGGCGCTGGGCGCCGGCGCCTCGCAGGTCTACCTGATCGAAGAGCCGATGGCGGCCGCGATCGGCGCCGGCCTGCCGGTGGCCGAGGCGACCGGCTCGATGGTCGTCGACATCGGCGGCGGCACGACGGAAGTCGGCATCATCTCGCTGGGCGGCATGGTCTACAAAGGCTCCGTGCGCGTGGGCGGCGACAAGTTCGACGAAGCCATCGTCAACTACATCCGCCGCAACTACGGCATGCTGATCGGCGAACAGACCGCGGAAGCGATCAAGAAAGCAATAGGGTCGGCCTTCCCGGGCTCCGAAGTCAAGGAGATGGAAGTCAAGGGCCGCAACCTGTCGGAAGGCATCCCGCGTTCCTTCACCATCTCGAGCAACGAGATCCTGGAAGCGCTGACCGATCCGCTGAACAACATCGTCTCGGCCGTCAAGAACGCCCTCGAGCAGACCCCGCCGGAACTGGGCGCGGACATCGCCGAGAAGGGCATGATGCTGACCGGCGGCGGCGCACTGCTGCGCGACCTGGACCGCCTGCTGATGGAAGAGACCGGCCTGCCGGTGCTGGTGGCCGAGGATCCGTTGACCTGCGTCGTGCGCGGTTCGGGCATGGCGCTCGAGCGCATGGACAAGCTGGGCTCGATCTTCTCGTACGAGTAACCCGGCCGTGGCTGCGCGGACAGGGCGTGTGACCGTGCCGGCGATCCTGGTGTGGCACACGCCGTCCGCGTTTGGTGTCGCCCGTCATACCCGCACCGGGCGTCTTCGTTGACGCGGGCGCCGGTAGCCCCGCATTATTGGAAGTCATGGAATACAGTCCTCCGCCGCTGTTCAAGCAAGGCGCCCCCGCAAGGGTCAAGGTGACCGTGTTCGCTCTCCTGTCGATCGCGCTGCTCGTGGTCGACGCCCGCCTGCACGCGCTCGCCGCCGTGCGCCAGGTGGCGGCAACGGTCCTGTACCCGTTCCAGATGGCCGCCCTCGCGCCGCGCGACGCGCTGGCCAATATGGGCACGTATTTTTCCTCGATCTCCGCGCTGCAGAAGGAAGTGCGCGACCTGAAGAGCCAGCAGGTCGCGATGGCCCAGGCCATGCAGCAGGCGCAGCTCCAGATGGCCGAGAACGCGCAGCTGCGCCGCCTGATGGATGCGCGCGAGCACCTGCCCGTGCACTCCATGATGAGCGAGATCCTGTACGACGCGCGCGACCCGTCCACGCGCCGCGTGGTGCTCGATCGCGGCACCCGTAACGGCGTCAAGCTCGGCCTGCCCGTGATCGACAACGCCGGCGTCGTCGGCCAGGTCACGCGCGTGTTCCCGTTCACGTCCGAAGTCACGCTCCTCACCGACAAGGAACAGGCGATCCCCGTGCAGGTGCTGCGCAACGGCCTGCGCAGCGTGGCCTACGGCCGCGGCCAGTCCGGCCTGCTGGACCTGCGCTTCGTCGCGCCGAACGCCGACATCCAGGTCGGCGACGTGCTCGTGACCTCCGGCCTGGACGGCGTCTACCCGGCCGGCCTCGCGGTGGCGAAAGTGATCCAGGTCGAGAACGTGGCGCAGGGCGCCTTCGGCCGCGTCGTGTGCCAGCCGCTGGCCGGCATCGACCGCCACCGCCAGCTCCTGATCGTGATGTCCGGCCAGCCGCTGCCGCCGCGCCCGGCCGCGGAACCGGCCAAGGCCAACGGCAACACCACGTCCCGCAAGAATCTGCCGCGCATGGAGCCCGTG
Source organism: Massilia kyonggiensis (assembly GCF_024756235.1). Lineage (GTDB taxonomy): Bacteria > Pseudomonadota > Gammaproteobacteria > Burkholderiales > Burkholderiaceae_D > Telluria > Telluria kyonggiensis. The sequence continues at coordinate 66,107 of NZ_JANUGY010000011.1, forward strand.
CCGCCGCTGCCGCTGCCGCCGCAACCGCTGGCGCCTGCCGTCGCGCCGCCCGCCGCCGCGGGTACCGCTGCCGCCGCGCGTCCGGCGCCTGCGCCCGCGAACCAGAATGCCGCCGCGCCCGCGCGCGCGAATCCCGCTGCCGCGGCACCTGCGGCGCGCAGCCCGGCTGCGCCACCGCCGGCGACTCCCGCAGCCCAGCCGAAGGAGGGCACCTGATGCCGGCGACGAACCGTCCGCACTACATCCTGCTGCCCGTCAGCCCGCTGTTCATCGCGTTCAGCCTGGTCTGCGCATTCATGCTCAACCTGCTGCCGTGGGGCCGCTGGGTCGGCGCACCGGACTTCGTCGCGCTCGTGCTCGTGTTCTGGGGCATCCACCAGCCGCGCAAGGTCGGCATCGGCATCGCGTTCTGCATGGGCCTCCTGATGGACGTGCACGACGCCACGCTGCTGGGCGAGAACGCGCTCGCGTACACCTTGCTGTCGTACCTGGCGATCATGATCCACCGCCGCGTGCTGTGGTTCCCGCTCGTCACGCAGGCGATGCACGTGTTCCCGCTGCTGCTGCTCACGCAGGCGATCCAGGTGATGGTGCGCTTCTTCGTCACCGGCCGCTTCCCCGGCGCGCTCGTGTTCATCGAAAGCGTGATCGCCGTCGCGCTGTGGCCCGTGATCACGTGGCTGCTGCTGGCGCCGCAGCGCCGCGCGGTCGACAAGGACCATACGCGTCCGATCTGAAGCATTTATTCATCGCCTCCCCGAATGACCGAGATTAAAGACAGCGATCGCGAGATCCACCTGTTCCGCATGCGCCTGACGGCGATGGTGCTGTTCGTCTTCATCTGCTTCGGCCTGCTCGTCGCGCGCTTCGTCTGGCTGCAGGTCGTCAAGCACAGCCAGTACATGGCGCAGGCCGAGGACAACCGCATCGCCCTCGTCCCCATCGTGCCGAACCGCGGCCTGATCGTCGACCGCAACGGCATCGTCCTGGCCAGCAACTACTCCGCCTACACGCTCGAGATCACGCCGTCGAAGCTGGAGGCGAACCTCGATTCCGTCATCGACGAACTGGCGAAGCTCGTCACGATCGAGCCGAAAGACAGGAAACGTTTCAAACGCTTGATGGAAGAGTCGAAGAATTTTTCCAGCGTCCCGATCCGCACCCGCCTGACCGACGACGAGGTGGCGCGCTTCACCGCGCAGCGCTTCCGCTTCCCCGGCGTGGAAGTGCAGGCACGCCTGTTCCGCCAGTATCCGCTGGGCGAAGTCGCCTCGCACGTGCTGGGCTACATCGGCCGCATCAACCAGGCCGAGGCCAAGGTGCTCGAGGCGGGCGACGATGCCGCCAACTACAACGGCACGGACCACATCGGCAAGGAAGGCCTGGAAAAGAGCTACGAACGCCAGCTGCACGGCCAGACGGGCTATGAGGAAGTGGAACGTTCGGCCGGCGGCCGCGCGATCCGCACCCTGTCGCGCACGCCGCCGACGCCGGGCAACAACCTGATCCTGTCGATCGACATCGAGCTGCAGAAAGTCGTCGAGCAGGCGTTCGGCAATTACCGCGGCGCGCTGGTCGCCATCGAACCTGCGACGGGCGACGTGCTCGCGTACGTGTCGCGCCCCGGCTTCGACCCGAACCTGTTCGTCGACGGCATCGACAGCCAGAGCTGGACGGAGCTGAACACGTCGCTCGACAAGCCGCTGATGAACCGTCCGCTGTCCGGCACGTATCCGCCCGGTTCGACGTTCAAGCCGTTCATGGCGCTGGCCGCGCTGGAGCTGGGCCTGCGCCGGCCCGAGTACGGCATCAGCGACCCCGGCTTCTTCGTGCTGGGCGGCCACCGCTTCAACGACGACAAGAAGGGCGGCCACGGCTACGTCGACATGTACCGCTCGATCGTGATGTCGTGCGACACGTATTACTACCAGCTCGGCAACGAGATGGGCATCGACCGCCTGCACGACTTCATGCAGCCGTTCGGCTTCGGCGAGAAGACGGGCATCGACCTCGAACACGAGAAGACGGGCGTGCTGCCGTCGCAGCAATGGAAGCGCGAGCGCTTCAAGAAGAACCGCGCGGCGCAGAAGTGGGTCGGCGGCGACACGATCTCGATCTCCATCGGCAACGGCTTCAACAGCTACACGCCGCTGCAGATGGCGCATGCGGTGGCGACGCTGGCCAACGACGGCGTCATCATGAAGCCGCACCTCGTCAAGATGCTCGAGGATCCGACCAGCCACGGACGCACGCCGACGGTGCCGAAGGAATCCGGCCGCATCGCGCTCAAGCAGCAGAACATCGACATCGTCAAGCGCGCCATGGTCGGCGTGACGGCGGACCAGAGCGGCACCGCGTTCATCCCGTTCCGCAACGTGCAGTACACGGTGGCCGGCAAGACGGGTACGGCGCAGGTGGTGGGCCTGCGGGGCCAGAAGTACAATGCGGCGGCGACGCCGGAACGCCTGCGCGACAACGCGCTGTTCGTCGCGTTCGCCCCGGCCGACCATCCCCGCATCGCGCTCGCGATCGTCGTGGAAAACGCCGGCTTCGGCGCGACCGTGGCGGCGCCGATCGCGCGCAAGGCGCTCGATTACTACCTGCTCGGCAAGCGTCCGGGCGACGCGGACAAGCCGGCGCCGAAGCTCGTCGACCCGGTCCCGGCCGACGAAGACCAGGTGGCGCCCACGGCCGGTGCCGATTTCAGGCCGGGCGGCGAGACCCCCGGCAACAAGGACTGAACCATGGCGCATTTTCCCGAACGCCGCTCGCTCAGCCGGCGCCTCAAACCGTATTTCAACGTCTTCGACCCGGCCCTGTCGCTGATCCTGTTCCTGCTGCTGTGCACGGGCCTCGTCACGCTGTCCTCGGCCGGCCACGACTTCCCCGGCCGCCTGGAAGGCCAGATCCGCAACATCATCGCGGCCTTCGTGTTCATGTGGGCGGCGGCCGTCGTACCACCCCAGACCCTCTTGCGCCTCGCCGTGCCGATCTATACGTTCGGCGTCGCGCTGCTGCTCGCGGTGGCGACCGTGGGCATCATCAAGAAGGGGGCGCGGCGCTGGCTGCACGTGGGCGTGGACATCCAGCCGTCCGAGATCATGAAGATCGCCACGCCGCTGATGCTGGCCTGGTATTTCCAGACGCGGGCCGGCATCCTCAACTGGAAGTCGTTCGCGGTGGCGGCCGTGCTGCTGCTGATTCCGTTCGGCCTCATCGCCAAGCAGCCCGACCTCGGCACGGCGCTGCTGGTGGGCGGTTCTGGCTTCATCGTGATCTTCCTGGCCGGCCTGTCGTGGAAAGCGCTCGCCGCGCTGTTCGCGGCTGGCTGCGCGGGCCTCCCCGTGGCATGGTCGATGATGCACGACTACCAGCGCGAGCGCGTGATGACGCTGATCGATCCCACGTCCGATCCGCTCGGCAAGGGCTTCCACATCATCCAGTCGACCATCGCGATCGGCTCGGGCGGCGTGACCGGCAAAGGCTATATGAAAGGGACGCAGGCTTACCTGGAATTCATTCCGGAACGTACCACCGACTTCATTTTTTCGGTATATTCCGAAGAGTTTGGTCTGGTCGGCAACCTCGTGTTGCTGTTCCTGTACCTGCTGCTGATCGGACGCGCGATGATGATCGCGGCCAATGCACCGAACCTGTTTACACGCCTGCTGGCGGGATCGGTTGCGATGATGTTTTTTGTTTATGCTTTCGTCAATATGGGCATGGTCAGCGGCATCCTGCCCGTGGTCGGAGTTCCGCTTCCTTTCATGAGCTATGGCGGAACCGCGCTGATTACTTTGGGCCTCTGCAGTGGTATATTGATGAGTATTCAACGACACCGCAAACTGGTGCAGACCTGATATGCAAGAGAACGCGAAGGCCGTTCCGAGGTCGCTCCCAGCGGTCATTGCGATGTTGGCAATGATGGCGGGGTGCAGTACCACGGACCAGAACGGCGAACATAAAAGCCTGATCCCCCTGCCGTGGAAGCACAAGGTCACCCGCGTGGATCCGAAGCTTCCGAACCTGCCGCCGGCCGGTTCCGGCCGCGGCGGCTACTACCAGGACGACGGCCCCGGCGCGAACCCGCCACCGGGCCTGCTGGACACCCCCGACGCCGTCGTCAAGTACGAACCCTACGCCAAGTTCGCCAACAAGCCGTACTCCGTGTTCGGCCAGACGTACACCCCGCTCATCAACGACGAACCGTTCACCCAGCGCGGCGTGGCCAGCTGGTACGGCGTCAAGTTCCACGGCCAGCGCACGTCGTCCGGCGAAGCCTACGACATGTACAAGATGACGGCCGCGCACCCGACGTTGCCGATCCCCTCGTACGCGCGCATCACGAGCCTGGAGAGCGGCAAGTCCGTCGTCGTGCGCATCAACGACCGCGGACCGTTCCACTCCGACCGCGTCATCGACGTCTCGTACACGGCGGCCCTCAAGCTGGGACTACTGGGCAAGGGCAGCCACCAGGTCCAGGTCGAGCGCCTGTTCCCGGGCGACGTGATGCAGCTCGCGTCCGCACGCCGCGCCGCCGCATCCGAGGCGCAGGCCTTGCCGGCACCGCCCGCCATCGCCGCCCTCATGCTGGAAGACCGCGTCGACATGGACAGCGCCGCCGTCGCGCGCGCGCAAGTGCCAGCGGCCTCGGCTTCGTCCTCTGCCTCCGCCGACAAGGCTGCGTTGACGCCGGGTTTCTATCTGCAACTCGGTGCCTACGGGCGCGAGGGCAAGGCCGAGGAGATGGGCGAAAAGCTCAAGCAGGCCGGCGTCGACCTCGCCGTCGAAATTGTCCGTTCGGGCAACGTCAACCGCCTGTACGGCGGTCCCTTCGAATCCCGCGCGCTCGCGCAGGAAGCGGCGCGTGCGCTGCCGGCCGGACTCGGCCTGAAACCCATCGTCGTACGGCGCTGAGCGGGCAGGGACGGGCGATCGTTCCTGTCCCCTGCGCGACGCCTGTCTAACCCCTTTCCAGTCGCGTATATCCGCACGCCATCCATTGTCCGAATGAGTGCAAGGCCATGTTTTGCCCTGTCCTGTCCAGACATCAGATGTCTGACCAACTTGTCTGTATTTCGGTATCTCCGGATGACAAGGTTCGATGTCAATTGCATTAAAACCACAAAATAATGGCCGAATTTGCGTGTTTCCTTAAATGTTATCGTCAGATGTCTGACATCTACAACGAATTTCGCTTTGCTATACGCTACCATTCGTTGTTCGTTGAAATTTTCGCTTTTTGAAATTTTCTACGGCAATCCGTTTTAAACTGCCGAATAAACAGTGAGTCCAAAGCGATGGTTGCGCAAAACATTTATGTTTGCTCAATTGACACTCATAACATTGTGCTCCTACACTGATTTTGCCTAGTCATAACTACATGCCGACCGGTATGTCCAGGCCCAGATAAAAATACAGGAGACAGCAAATGATCGAGAAGTCCGTAGCGCGGCGTCGTCATCAGGGCCGCCAAGTTGTTCTTGGCCTGAGCGTAATCGCCGGCCTCATCCAGCAAGTGTATGCCCAGGAAGTCCCGACCGTCGCGGCCGCAACGCCCGATGCCGCAGTGGTGACCGTGACCGGCTACCGCGCCAGTCTGCTGTCGTCCGCGAAAGACAAGAAGGAAGCGGTCGGTTTCCAGGACACCATCAGCGCCGAAGACATCGGTAAATTCCCCGACAAGAACATCGCCGAATCGCTGAGCCGTATTCCCGGCGTGCAGATTGCGCGCGACGTGACGGGCGAGGGCGTCAACGTGCAGATCCGCGGCCTGGGTTCCAGCTTCACCAAGGTGCTGCTGAACAATGCGCAGATCGCCGTGGCATCGTCCGGCCCGATCGACGGCGCGAACACGAATCGCGAGATCGACCTCGACATGCTGCCGACCGATCTGTTCACCAAACTGACCGTCAGCAAGAGCCCGACGGCGGACATGATCGAAGGCGGCGCGGCCGGCGTCGTGAACCTGCGCAGCGCGCGTCCGTTCGACAATCCGGGCACGCACGTCTCCTACGGCGGCACCCTGCAGAAACAGCAGATCGCCGACGGCGTCGGCGGCCGCGGTTCCATCCTCGCCAGCAAGACCTGGGGCGACACCTTCGGTATCCTCGCCGGCATCGCCGTCAACCGCCAGAAGGCACGCACGACCGGCTATGAGACGGTCGGCCTCACGAACGCCAACCTGTCGGCCACGCAGAACACGACGGGCACCCGCAACCCGACCGGCGGCGGCAACTGGACCATCCCGGCCACGGTGCCGGCCGGTGCCGGTGCGGGCCTGGTGGCAGGCACCCCGATCAACCAGTCGTTCCTGCTGGCGAACAATCCCGGCCTGAACATCGGACAGATCGACAACGCGATCCTGCCGCGCCTGGGCCGCTACATGGATTACTTCGGCACGCGCGACAAGGGTGCGGCGATCATCAGCGCCGAATGGCGTCCGCTCGACAACCTGCATTTCTACGTCGACACGATGTACAGCAAGAAGGACGACGACATGTCGCGCATCGGCTATACCTGGGCCGTGCGTAACAACTTCGAGATCCCGCTGAACATGCAGGTCGACAAGAGCGATTGCGCCGCCGGCTGCACGGTCACGCAGGGCACCTTCGCCAACTCGCGCTACTTCATCGAATACGGTCCGCGCCGCGACAAGACGACGTTGAAGGGCATCAACCCGGGCATGGAATGGAAGATCAGCCCGACCCTGAAACTGGAAGCGCAGGCCAACGCGACCAAGTCGTCGTTCTCGCACGAAGCGCCGACCATCATGCCGATCACGGCCGATGGCAGCGGCCTCGTCGCCACGTTCAACGGCAACGGCGGCGCCATGCCGAGCATCACGTTCAACCAGGACGTGAACAATCCGGCCAACTTCGTCTGGGCCGGCGGCCGCGTCAACATCCAGAACGAGCTGCGCGAAACGAGCACCAAGGGTTTCCACTCCGACCTGACCTGGGGCGACGCCAAGCTGAACGTGAAAGCCGGTATCGCCTATGACGATATCGACCGCCGCATCCGCGGCCAGGACAACTCGGCCGCCTGGCAGGCTGCCGTGTGCGGCAACAATCCGAGCGTGTTCCTGCAAGGCCCGAACGGCGCGCCGCCATGCGACGGCGCTTCGACGCCGGGCGCCAGCGCCAGCGCGCTGTATCCGGGCTACGGCACGGGCTACACGGCCGGCCAGACGGCACCGCTCACGTACCAGGGTTCGCTGATTCCCGTGAACAAGCTGGCCAGCTATCTGGTGCCGGGCCCGTACGGCCGCCTCGTGATCGACTGGGACCGCTTCCGCAAGGATTCGAACTACGACGCCTACAACTCGTCGGCGCCGGATTCGACCAGCTCGTCGACGGGCGCGAGCTCGGGCTACGTGCGCGAACGCAGCACGGGCTTCTACACCGAGATCAACGGCCAGACGAACGTCGCCGGCTTCCCGCTCCGCTACAACGCCGGTGTGCGCTACGTCCGCACGAAGCAGGAAGTGGGTTCGCTCAACTCGTTCAGCGATCCGCGCAACGCCACGCTGACCCAGAACGGTTCGAAGTACCCGAACCAGACCGAGTGGGTGTACCAGAACACCACCTACAACAACACGCTGCCGTCGGCGACCGCGGCACTGTCGCTGCGCAGCGATATCGTGGCCCGTCTCGCGCTGTCGAAGACGATGACCCGTGCGAACCCGAACTCGCTGCGTCCGGGCATCAACTTCAGCTCGCCGTCCGCCGACATCGGTACCATCGGCAGCCCGGAACTGAAGCCCTACCTGTCGAACAACATCGACCTGGGCCTGGATTGGTACACGGGACGTGAAGGCTACGTGAGCCTGACCGTGTTCCAGAAACAGGTGAAAGGCTTCACCGTCATCGACAACCGCACGCTGCCGTTCTCCGCGCTGTCCGCCTACGGCATCACGTACAACAACCTGATCCCGACCCAGCAGGTGGCCATCAATTCGCGCGGCGGTCCGGACGCGGCCACGGTCGTGATGAGCCAGGAACGCAACGCCGGCGGCATCCTGCGCGTGCGCGGCCTGGAGATCGGCTGGGTCCAGCCGCTCGACAAGCTCCTGCCGATCAAGGGCTTCGGTTTCAACGAGACCGCGACCTTCATCAACCAGAGCGCGACCGGCGAGGGCACCAGCGGCTTCGTGGCGCTGAACGTGCCGAAGAAGAGCAACAACTTCGGCTTCTACTACGAGAATCACGGCTACATGGCGCGCATCTCGCACCAGTACCAGCAGGGCAGCCAGGCCAGCACGGCCAACCAGAACGGCATCACGCTGGCGTCGCTGTACGGCCGCTCGTACAAGCAGGCCGACTTCTCGTCCAGCGTGGACCTGGAAAAGGTCTTCGACCGCGACGGCTGGCCGACGGTCACGTTCGACATCGTCAACCTGAACAAGGCCAAGCGCGAAGCCTATTTCCAGTTCCCGAACGCGGCGTTCTCGTCGTACGACCCGGGCCGCACCTTCCAGCTGGGCGTGCGCGGCAAGTTCTGATCGCATAGCAGTTCCCTTTACGTCCCCTGTCCCCGCTTTCGACCGGCATGCTGCACGCCGGTTGCGAGCGGGGCTTTTTCTTTTGCGGTAGCTCACACCGCTTCCGTTTCCCCTTCAGGATCCGGAACTGCTGACCAGGCGCGATGTCGAACCGCATATCAACGCAACGACGCGACAGGAGGACGGCAATGGGTGCACGACTCGTGGAACTGGTCACGCGCTTCGGCGGCCGGCTGGAAGGCGATCCGGACATCGAAGTGGCGCGCATCGCGCCGCTGGAGCGCGCGGGGGCGGCGGACATCAGCTTTCTCAGCAACAGCCGGCTGCGTGCAGTGGCCGCGCACAGCCGCGCGGCGGCGCTGATCCTGGCGCCGCTCGACGAGCCGGAGGTCGCCGCCACGTACGCCGGTGCGCGCATCGTCACGAACAACCCGTACGCGTATTTCGCGCGCACGGCGCAATACCTGTGCGCGCCCGCAGATCCGCCCGCGCCCGGCATCCACCCGACGGCCGCCGTGCACGCCGGCGCACGCGTGCACCCGACTGCCTGCATCGGCCCGCACGTCACGGTGGAAGAGGGCGCGGCCATCGGGCCCGGCGCCGTGATCGACGCGGGCTGCTACATCGGCCGCGACGCGAGCGTGGGCGAGGGCACGCATTTCTTCGCCAACGTGACTTTCCACGCGCGCTGCGTCATCGGCGCGCGCGGCATCGTCCACTCCGGCGCCGTGATCGGCGGCGACGGCTTCGGCTTCGCGGTGGACGGCGGCGTCTACATCAAGATCCCGCAGACGGGGCGCGTCGTCATCGGCGACGACGTCGACATCGGCTCGAACACGGCGATCGACCGCGGCGCGCTGGACGACACGGTCATCGGGGACGGCGTGAAACTCGACAACCTGATCCAGATCGGCCACAACTGCCGCATCGGCGCGCACACGGCAATGGCCGGCTGCGTGGGCGTCGCGGGCAGCGCCAACATCGGCAGTCACTGCACGTTCGGCGGCGCCGCGATGATCAACGGTCACATCGACATCGCCGACAACGTCCACGTCACGGCCGGCACGCTGGTGCCGAACTCGATCGCGGCACCGGGGCGCTACACGGGCTTTTATCCGATGGCGCCTAATGCCGAGTGGGAGCGCAACGCGGCGTTGCTGCGCAATCTGTCGGCGATGCGGGAAAAGATCAAGGCGCTGGAGCGGGCGGTGAAGGTGCTGGGTGGCGAGCAGGCGGGACAGTCATCCCGCGACGCCTCCGCGCTCACCCGCAGCTCTTGACGTCCGCCCCGTCATAACGCTCCGCAAAGCCCTCGACCCGCTTGCGCATCGCCGCATCGAGCCCACGCAGGCGGTAGACGTAATGCGTGGTTTGCGGCCCGCGCGGCGCAATGCGCGCCGAGTGCACGCCCTGCTTGCCCAGTTGCGCGAGCATCGCCTGGGCGCCGCTCTCGGTCTTGAACACGCCCAGCGAGATCGCGTATTTCAAAGGAGAGTCGCCCTGCATGATGTAGAAATTGGTCACGCCCAGATTGCGCAGTTCGGCGGACTTGCGGTCGGCCGCCTCCTTGCTGCCTTGCGTCGGGATGTGCACGAGCCAGCTGCTGACGTCCTGGGCCTGGATCGTCTGGCGCGACTGGCGGTCGCCAAGGTCGAGCGCGGCGAGGCGGGCTTCGAAGCGGCGGGCGTCGGTGGAATTGAACGGGCCGATTTCCGTGCACGCGAAGGCAGGTGCAGGAGCGGGGGCCGGCGGGGCGCCCGAAGGTGCCGGCGCGCTGGCGGGAGCGCTTGCCGCCGCGTTTGCCGATCCTGCGCCTTCCGCCGCATCGCCACCCGCCGGCGGTGCGGCAGCCTTCGCGGCGGCCTCCGCCTGGTCGCGCGTCAGCAGGGTCATCTTGGCCGTGTTGAACTGGCGCTTCAGGCGCGCCGGTTCGTGTTCGTTGCTCCTGGCCGTGCCGAGCAGGCCCTGGGCGTACGCAAACAGGGCGGCGTTCAGGAACAGCAGGGACCAGAAGGCGAGTCGTAGCACGAGTGTCCTCAAGCGGATGTGGGGTTGGCAGCGAGCGAGGGTGCGGCCGCGTGCAGGCCCACCAGGACAATATTATCCAGCATCCAGTGCGGGACGGACAGCAGCGGGGCCACGCTGGCCGCCGCACCGCCGGAGACGATGCACAGGTCGGCCGGCAGCGCCGCGCAGGCCCGTTCGATCGCACCGGCCTGCGCGGCCAGGCAGCCCGACAGGATGGCGTCGCTCGTGTGGTCCGCGAAGGTCGCCGGCGTGGCGCCGGGTGCCACCTGCGGCAGCTGGGCCGTGCCGCGTGCCAGCGCGCCCAGCATCAGGCCCAGGCCCGGCAGGATCATCCCCCCGAGAAAGTCGCCGGCGGCGCTGACGGCATCCACCGTCGTCGCCGTGCCGCACGTGGCCACGACGAGGTTCTTGCCGGGGGCGACGGAGCGGGCGCCGAGGGCGGCGGCAAAGCGGTCGCTGCCCAGTTGGTTGGGATTGCGGTAGCGGTTGCGCAGGCCCCCCAGCTCGGCGCGCGACGTGAACCATTCCGGCGGCGCCGGCAGCAGCGCGGCGAGCAGGGCCGTCAGTTGCGCCTCCATCGCGTGGCCTGCCACATTCGAGACGATCGCGCGCGTGAGGCCCTGGCCGGCCCAGGCCGCCTGCAGGCGCTCCAGTTCCGCATGCGGCACGGCGCCGTGCGCGGTCCAGTCGCCCGGCGCGGCGTCGGGTGTCGCGATGGCCCATTTGATCCTCGAGTTTCCAGCATCGACGAGCAGCAGCATCTAAACCTCCCGGATATCAGTCTTTCGTGCGCAGCGACACGTCGCCCGCCACGATCGTCACACGACCGGCCACCGTGTCGAGCAGCAGCCGCCCCGTGTCGTCCACGCCGGCGGCGAGGCCCTCGTGCTGGACTTCGCCGCAGTCGAGCAGGACGACCGGCCGGCCCTGCCACGCGTGCAGTACGTTCCAGCGCGCGGCGAAGGCGCCGAAGCCCGAATGCGCGAACAGCGCCAGCGCCTCGGCCAGGCCGTCGAGCAGCGCGGCCATCAGCTCGTCGCGGTCCATGCGCGCGAGCCACGGCATCGCGGCGGCGCTGCGGCCGATCCTGTCTTCGAGTGCGTCCGGCATCACGAGGTTCACGCCGATGCCGACGATGGTCCATGCCGCGCCATCCGCCGCCACCTGCGTTTCGACGAGGATGCCGGCCAGCTTGTCGCCGTCCTTGAGCACGTCGTTCGGCCACTTCAGTTGCACGCTCTGGCCGAGTTTGCCCAACGTTTCCGCGAGCGCGACGCCGATCGCAAGCGGCAGGCCGGCCAGGCCGCGCAGGCCGTCGGCGAAGCGCCAGGCCAGCGAGAACGTCAGCGAGTGGTCCGGCTCGGACAGCCAGCTGCGGCCCGCGCGGCCGCGTCCCGCCGTCTGGTGTTCGGCGACGAGCAGCACGGGCGCCGTCAACCGGGGGGCGCGTGCGAGCAGGTCCGCGTTCGTCGATCCGGTCTCCGCCACCACCTCGACGGCGACGCCGGACCGCGAGCGCTGCATGATGCGGTCCGCGTTCATGGCGCCGCCTTGCCGGATTTCGTCGGCGCGTGCGCGAACAGCGCGTCGAACAGGACGTTGGGCAGCAGGCGCAGGATCTTGGCGACGACGCCCATCGGCCACGGGATCACGCGGTAGCTCGTGCCGGCGTCGATGGCGCGGGCGGCCGCGGCCGCGAAGCGGTCCACGGGCATCAGGAAGGGCATGGGAAAACGGTTCTGGCGGGTCATCGGGGTGTCGATGTAGCCGGGCGCGATGGTCACGACCCGGATACCGTGGGGTTGCAATTCGAGGCGGAGCGATTCCGCATAGGTGTGCACGGCGGACTTCGACGCGCAGTAGGCGCCTGCGCCTTTCATGCCGCGGATGCCGGCCACGCTGCCGATGGCGACGAGGCGGCGCGGGCCGGTGCCACCTTTCATTGTCTCGATGAACGGCGCGAACGTGGCGACGGTAGCGGTGACGTTGATGGCGAAGATGCGAGCAAAGTCCGCGAGGTCGTCCGGCCGCTCCGTCAGCGTCCCGGCCGACACGCCGGCGCTGGCGATGACGACGTCGGCGCCGCCTTCGCGCGCGATGAAGTCGGCGGCGGCGGCGGCCAGCGCCGCATGGTCCGTCACGTCGACGGTATAAATGTGATGGTCCCCGAAAGCATGCAGGGCCTCGGGACGGCGCCCCAGCAGGCCGAGGACGGCGCCGCGTGCCGCGTACTCGCGCGCCAGGGCGGCGCCGATGCCGCTGGAGGCGCCCGTGATGAATACGCGCAGCCGGCGGCTCCGCGCCGCGGTCATTTCTTGTCCGCTTTCGCTTTCGCGACGAGGAAGTCCATCACCTGCAGGGCCGTCTGCTGTTGCTGCGCTTCCGTCGTGCCCTCGGGCGCGCCGGCGCCCGCGTGCGACGGCGACGTGATGAAGCGGCCGTCGACGACGACGAGCGGCCAGCGGTCCACGCCGTACGAATCCATCATCGCGGCGGCGCGGCGCAGCTTGGCCTGGATGCCGAACGAGCGGTAGGTCTCGATGAACTTCGCGCGGTCGATACCGCTCGAGGCCACCCAGTCGAACACCTGCTCGTCGCTGGACAGGCGCAGGTGCTGCTGGTGCATGGCGTCGAATACCTTCTGGTGATACTGGTTCAACAGGCCCATCGCGTCCAGCGTGTAGAACAGGCGCTGCTGCGGCAGCACGCTGGCGCCGCCCTGGATGTGGACGCGCTTGAACACGATGTTGTCGCCCTGCTTTTTGACCCACGCTTCGAGCGCGGGCTCGAACGCGTAGCAGTGCGGGCAGTAATAGGCAAAGAACTCGATGACCTCGACTTTTGCGCCCGTATCGGTCGGCTGCGCGGAAGGCAGCACGAGGTATTGCGACCCCGCCTGCGGGTCGGCGGCGGAGGCGGACAGGCCGGTGAATCCGGCCGCAAGGCCGAGGAGGGCGGTGCAGAACAGGCGGCGCGTCAGAGACATCGCGAATCCTTAACGTTGGTTGCGCACGATGGCGACGTCGACGCCGCTGTCGAGCAGCTTGGCGCGTGCCTTGTTCATGGCTTCGACCTGGTTGTACGGGCCGATGCGCACGCGGTGCAGCACGCCGCTGTCGCTCGTGCGGTCGCTGATCGCCGCTTCGAACCCGAGCAGCGCGAGCTTGGCGCGGGTCGCTTCCGCATCCGACAGGTCACGGAACGCGCCGGCCTGCAGGTAATAGATGTACTCGCCGGCGGCGGCAGCCGGTGCCGGCGTGGCCGCGGGGGCTGCCGACGCAACGCGCGTCTCCGGTTTCGGTTCGACTTTCGCCGGCGCCGGTTCCTTCATCGCGGCGATCGCCTGGCCCAGCGGATCGGCGTCGGCGGGCCTGGCGGGTGCCGGTGCCGGCGCGGCATCGCTGCCGCCGGAACGCGCGGCGGCCTTTTCCGTGATCTCCTTGTTCGCCACGCGCGCGGCGTCGCGGTTGGCGTACATCGGCTTGTTCGGGTCCTGGGCCTGGCCCGGCGCGGGATCGGCCGGGCGGCCCGCCTTGACCGTCTTGTCGGTGAACGGCGAGGCGCCCTTGGTGATCGTCAGCGCGACCGCGACCGCGATACCCAGGCCGACGATCAGGCCGATGATGAGGCCAGTGAGCGTGCTGCCCCGCTGGCGCGTGAAGGATGATTGCGAGCGATTACGGAAAGCGGTCATGTAGTACGAGTGTGTAAATAAAACGCTTACATCTTCTCCGGCGCCGAGACGCCGATCAGGGCCAGGCCGTTGCGCAGCACCTGGCGGATGGCGGCTGCCAGCGCGAGACGCGCGAGCTTGGTCGGCTCGTCGTCGTCCAGCAGCCATTTATGGGCAAAGTAGTAGCTGTGCAGGTCGGCGGCCAGTTCGCGCAGGTAGAACGCGACCTGGTGCGGACCCAGCTCGACGAGTGCGCGCTGCAGCATTTCCGGGTACGTCGACAGCTTGGCCAGCAGGCCGGATTCGTGCGAGTTCGTCAGCGGAGACAGGTCGACGTTCGCCAGCTGCGCGACGTCGCCGCCCCAGTTCGCGAGGGCCGAGCAGATGCGTGCGTGGGCGTACTGCACGTAGTAGACCGGGTTCTCGTCGTTGGTGGCGAGGGCGACGTCGACGTCGAACACGAATTCCGTGTCGGCCTTGCGCGAGATGAGGAAGAAGCGCACGGCGTCGCGGCCGCGGGTCACGTCGCCGTTGCCCGACCATTCGATCAGGTCGCGCACGGTCACGTACGAACCGGCGCGCTTGGAGATCTTGACCTCCTCGCCGTTCTTCATGACGGTGACCATCTTGTGCAGCACGTAGTCGGGATAGCCCTTCGGGATGCCGATGTTCACGGCCTGCAGGCCGGCGCGCACGCGGGCGATGGTGCCGTGGTGGTCGCTGCCCTGGATGTTGATGGCCTGGTCGAAGCCGCGCTTGAATTTCTGGATGTGGTACGCGACGTCAGGCACGAAGTACGTGAACGTGCCGTCGGACTTGCGCATCACGCGGTCCTTGTCGTCGCCGTAGTCCGTCGTCTTGAGCCACAGCGCGCCGTCCTGCTCGTACGTCACGCCGGCGTCGACCAGGGCCTGCACGGCCGCGTCGACCTTGCCGTCGGTGTACAGCGAGGACTCGAGATAATAGTTGTCGAACCTGACGCCGAACGCTTGCAGATCCTGGTCCTGCTCGTTGCGCAGGTACGTGACGGCGAAGCGGCGGATCGATTCGATGTCGTCGACGTCGCCGCTGGCGGTAGCCGGCTGGCCGTCGCTGGCCGACACGGTCTTTTTCGCGAGGAAGTCGGCGGCGATGTCGGCGATGTAGTCGCCGTTGTATGCGGATTCCGGCCACTCGGCGTCGCCCGGCTTGAAGCCGCGGGCGCGTGCCTGGACGGACGTGGCCAGCGTGGCGATCTGCACGCCGGCGTCGTTGTAATAGAACTCGCGCGTGACCTGGTGGCCCTGCGATTCGAACAGCGACGACAGCGCATCGCCCAGTGCCGCCTGGCGGCCGTGGCCCACGTGCAGGGGGCCGGTCGGGTTGGCGGACACGAATTCGATGATCACGTGGTGGTCGTTGCCCGAGTCGCCGCGGCCGAAGGCGTCGCCCTGCTGCAGGACGGTCTTCACGACGGACTGCTTGGCGCTCGCGGCCACGCGCAGGTTGATGAAGCCCGGGCCGGCCACGTCGGCCGATTCCACGAGGCCCGCGGCCTTCGGATCGGCCAGCAGCGCGGCGACGAGGCGGGTGGCCAGTTCGCGCGGGTTCGTTTTCAGCGGCTTGGCCAGCTGCATGGCGATGTTGCAGGCGATGTCGCCGTGCGACGGATCGCGCGGGCGCTCCAGGACGACGTTAGGGCTGAGGTCGCTGCCGGCGACAATGGGGGCCAATGCGGCCTGGAACAGGGCAACGATCTCTTGTTTTTGTTGGGCTAACATGAACTGTGGTCGAAAATGTAATAGTCGGTGCTGCGTGGACGGTGCGGCGCGGTGGCTGGGCCACTGGCAGGCTAAGCGATCATTATACTGGTTTGACGCAACGCGCAAACCATCCTGGGGCACGGCCACAAGCCTCGCTTAAGCCTGCGCAACGCGTAACCGTTACAATGTGCGTCTTTATGCATTGATCGATTTCCCATGACCGAAAAGCGCCCGACGCTCACCCTCAAACCCAAGGCCAAGGCGGCCGAACCCCGGCGCGGCCGTCCTGCCGGCAAGGGGCCCGGCCGTCCCCAGGGCGAGGGCGCGCCACGCGGTCCGGGCGGCACGCCGCCGCGCGGTACCCAGCGGATCGAACCGGCGCCGCGCGACGAAACCCCGGGCGACGCATCGCCGCGCCTGCGCCAGAGTCATGAAGTCAAGGCACCGGTCCAGCTCGATTACCGTCCCGACCTGCGCGACGATTCCCTCGCATTCGCCCTCCTGGGCGCCGCGAGTAGCCTCGCGCGCGTGCGCGCCGGCACCGCGCTGCCCCAGGCGCTGGCCGAGGTCTTCCACGCCTGGGACCCGCTGCCGCAGGCGCGCGGTGCGATGCAGGACATCGCCTACCGCGCGATGCGCCAGCTGGGCCGCAGCGGCATCCTGCTGGGCATGATGACGAGCAAGGCGCCCGAGCCCGCGATGCTGGCCGGCCTGCTGGAATGCGCGCTGGCGCTGCTCGATCCGCCCGAGGGGACCGAGCCGCCGTACGAGGCGTTCACGGTCGTCGACCAGGCCGTCCGCGCCGCCGCCGCGCACCCGGATTTCGCCCATGCGAAGGCGATGGTGAACGCCGTGCTGCGCCGCTTCCTGCGCGAACGCGGGCAACTGGTCGGCGCCGCGCTGCGCGACCAGGTCGCCCAGTGGAATTACCCCCAATGGTGGATCGACTCCGTGCGCACGGCGTACCCGGCCGACTGGCAGGCGATCCTCGCGGCCGGCAACCGCCAGCCGCCGCTGACCCTGCGCGTGAACCGCCGCAAGACCGACGTCGACGCTTATCTGAAGACCCTGCTTGCCGCCGGTATGCGCGCGGAGCAGGTGGGCCCGAGCGCCGTGCGCCTGGCCCAGGCCGTGAACGTGGCGCAGATCCCCGGCTTTGCCGACGGTCTCGTCTCCGTGCAGGACGCGGGCGCCCAGCTGGCCGCGCCGCTGCTCGACCTGAAGGACGGCATGCGCGTGCTGGACGCCTGCGCGGCGCCGGGCGGCAAGAGCGGTCACATCCTGGAGACGGCCGACGTCGACCTGACGGCGCTGGACGCCGACGCGCGCCGCCTCGTGCGCGTGGACCAGAACCTGCAGCGCCTGGGCCTGTCCGCGACCGTCAAGGCGGGCGCGGCCGAAGCGACGGATTGGTGGGACGGCCGTCAATACGATCGTATCCTCGCGGACGTGCCGTGCACGGCCTCCGGCATCGTCCGCCGCCACCCGGATATCCGCTGGTTACGACGCAAGAGTGACACCCACCAACTTGCAACACTTTCCAGCAAAATACTCGACAATCTTTGGCAGATGCTGCGGCCCGATGGTAAATTGCTGTTCGTGACATGTTCGCTCTGGCCGCAGGAATCGGAAGCGCAGGCCGCCGCCTTCGCGGCGCGCCACGGTGCGGTCCGTCTCGATGCGCCGGGCCAACTGCTTCCTCGAAGTGGCGCCGGGCAGGATCATGACGGTCTGTTCTACGCCCTATTCCAGAAGGCCGGAGCGTGAGCAATCCCGACAACGCTTTTTAAGGCTCTGGCCCTAGTGACTGTACGATTTTTCCGCCTCCTCGCCTGCCAGTTTTTGCTGGCATTCGCATGCGCAACGGCGCAGGCGGCCGACGGGATCGAAATCACCCGCGCCAGTATCGAGGCTTCCGACGACGGCTACCGGCTGTCCGCCGCCTATGCGTTCGACCTGACGCCCGGCCTCGAGCAGGCCATCCAGCACGGCGTGCCGCTGTCGTTTACCACCGAGATCGAGCTGACCCGGCCGCGCTGGTGGTGGACCGACGACCACGCCGTGTCCTCGCGCCGCACGGTCAAGCTGAACTACGACGTGCTGTTCCGGGTCTATCACGTCTCCGTCCCCGGCAGCATCCAGCAGAATTTCGACACGCTCGACGAAGCGCTGCTCGCGATC
The DNA here is from genome assembly GCF_024756235.1 of Massilia kyonggiensis. GTDB lineage: Bacteria > Pseudomonadota > Gammaproteobacteria > Burkholderiales > Burkholderiaceae_D > Telluria > Telluria kyonggiensis. Next base: position 84,234 of record NZ_JANUGY010000011.1, read on the forward strand.
CGCCGCCCGACCCGCTGGCTGATCGCCCCCAAGGGCGCGCTCAAGCCGGGCGAGACCTACAACGTCACCGTGCGCATGTTCATGGACCGCGAATACCTGTTGAAGCCGCTCCAGGTCGATGCCCTGAATAATTCCGACTGGCGCCTGGCCTCGCACAAGAAGACCTTCACCTACCGTGCGGAGTAAGCCGTGATCCGGGCCCTGCGCTATGCCCTCGTGATCGGCAGCGCGATCGCGTCGATCCTCGTTTTCCTCCTCGCCTCCGCATCCAGCAACACGGGCTTCTTCGCCCGCAATTTCGCCTGGCTGTTCGGCCTGATCATCGTCGTGGCCGGCGCGCTGTTCGTGCTGGTGATGGTCGCGTTCTGGCGCCTCTATTCGCGCTACAAGGCGGGCAAGTTCGGCTCGCGGCTGATGGTGCGGCTGATGGTGCTGTTCGGGGGGATCGGCATCCTGCCCGGGCTCGTCGTGTTCATGGTCTCGGTGCAGTTCGTCTCGCACTCCATCGAATCGTGGTTCGACGTCAAGATCGACGCGGCGCTCGACTCCGGCCTGAACCTGTCTCGCGCCGCCATCGACGAAGTGCTGGCCGACGCGAGCGCCAATGCCGGCACCGTGGCCGCCACGCTGGCGGGGCAGGGCGAACAGGATGCCCAGACGATCCTCGTGCGCGCGCTCGACGAGAGCGACGGCATGCAGAGTGCGCTGCTGCTGAACGCGGCCGGCAAGCCCGTCGCGAGCGCCACCGAGGACCGACGCGCCGTCGAGACCGCCGACCTGCCCACGCCGCAGATGCTCAAGCAGGCCGCGATGCCGGGCGGTTACGCGCGTCCGGAAGGCGGCATCGAAGACGATTTCCGCGAGGCGCGCGGCGAGCAGCCCACCGCCCTCGACGCCGCCACCGGCCTGCGCCTGCGCGTGATCGTGGCCGTGCCCGAGCCGCCGGGCATGGCGCCGCGCTACCTGCAGCTGATGCAGTCCGTGCCCGTCAACCTGGCATCGAATGCCGCCGTGTTGCGCACCGCCTACGCGGAATACCAGGAGCGCTTCGCCGCGCGCCGGGGCCTGAACAAGATGTACATCGGCGAGCTCACGCTGACGCTGCTGCTCGCGATCTTTTCCGCCATCGGCGCGTCGTTCCTCATCGCCGGCAACCTCGCGCAGCCGCTGCTCGTGCTCGCGGAGGGCACGCGCGCCGTCGCGGAGGGCGATTTGTCGCCGCGCCCGATCGTCGAGACCAACGACGAACTGGGCACGCTCACGCAATCGTTCAACGCGATGACGGGCCAGTTGTTCGAGGCGCGCTCCGCCGTCGAACGCAACCGCGCCGCGCTGGAAAGCGCCAAGGCCCACCTGGAATCCGTGCTGGCCAATATGTCGGCCGGCGTGATCGTGATGGATGCCGACGGCGTCGTCGTCAACTCGAACGATGCCGTGCACCGCATCCTGCAGGTCGACGTCGCGTCGCTGGCCGGCCGTCCGCTCGACGCCATCGAGGGGCTGGAAGTGTTTGCCGGCGCCGTCACCCGGGCCTTCTCGGCGCAGAGCGCGCAATCGGCCGCGGGCCGCGGGCGCGGGCGCGGGCACTGGCAGCAGCAGATCGAGATCCCGCGCCGTCCCGGCACCGGCGACGACCACGACCTCACCCTGCTCGCGCGCGGTTCGCGCCTGCCGGTGGGGGCGGGCAGCGGCTTCATCGTCGTGTTCGACGACATCTCCGACGTGATCTCGGCCCAGCGCTCCGTGGCCTGGGGCGAGGTCGCGCGCCGCCTCGCGCACGAGATCAAGAACCCGCTCACGCCGATCCAGCTGTCGGCCGAACGCCTGCAGATGAAACTGGCCGACCGCGTCGACCCGGATGCAGCCGCGCTGTTGAACAAGGCCACCGACACCATCGTCAGCCAGGTGGCCGCGATGAAGCGCATGGTCGACGACTTCCGCGACTACGCGCGCACGCCGCCGGCCGTGCTGCAGCCGCTGGACCTGAACGACCTGATCGACGAAATCCTGAATCTCTATCTGTCCGAGGACGGCTCGGACGTGATCCACCCGTCGCTCGCCCCCGGCCTGCCGCGCGTGATGGGCGACGCGACCCAGCTGCGCCAGGTGATCCACAACCTGCTGCAGAACGCGCAGGACGCGCTGGCCGACCACCCGCCGCAGGACGACCGGCCCCGCATCGACATCGTGACGGAAGCCATCCACTATGTCGGCGCCGACGGCGGCACGGGCACCGCGGTGCGCCTGGCGATCGTCGACAACGGGCCCGGTTTCGCACCGAAGATCCTGTCGCGGGCCTTCGAACCGTACGTCACGTCGAAGGCGCGCGGCACCGGCCTGGGCCTGCCGATGGTCAAGAAGATCGTCGACGAACACGGGGGCCGGATCGACGTCGCGAACCGCGCCGACGGAACTGGCGCTTCGGTATCGATTTTGCTGTTAAAGTTAGCGCCGGAGGCGAACTTGGCCGAAGCGTGAATCGCGCATAGAATCTTGGCTGTATAGGAGGCTTTCGCGGAGTTGGGCCGAGGCCTCCAAAGAGAGAGTCAGATCATAAAAGGCATAACAAGATGGCGAACATACTCGTAGTTGACGATGAAATGGGCATCCGCGAGCTGCTCTCGGAAATCCTTGGCGACGAGGGGCACGCGGTCCAGCTGGCGGAGAACGCCCAGCAGGCCCGCCAGGCGCGCCAGCAGGGCGCCCCCGACCTGGTGCTGCTCGACATCTGGATGCCCGATACCGACGGCGTCACCCTCCTCAAGGAGTGGCAGCGCGACGGCCTGTTGACGATGCCGGTCATCATGATGTCCGGCCACGCCACCATCGACACCGCCGTGGAAGCGACCCGCATCGGTGCCCTGAATTTCCTGGAAAAGCCGATCGCCCTGCAAAAACTGTTGAAAGCCGTGCAGCAGGGCCTGCAGCGCGGCCAGGAAGTGGCGCGCGCGCCGGCGATCGCGCCGCGTCCGATGGCGTCCGTCGCCTCCGTTTCCGCGCCCGTGCCGGAGCCGAGCGCCGCCGCGCAGCCGATGTATGCGCCGCAGCCGCAGGGCGGGTCGATGGGCGCGTCGATGGGCATGGCCCGTCCGGTCAGCAACGGCGAGGCGCATGCGCACGGCTACACGCTGTCGTTCGACCTGCCGCTGCGCGAGGCGCGCGACGCGTTCGAACGTATGTACTTCGAACATCACCTGGGCCGCGAAGGCGGCTCCATGACGCGCGTCGCCGAAAAGACGGGCCTGGAGCGGACCCACCTGTACCGCAAGCTCAAGCAGCTCGGCGTCGAACCGGGCAAGCTGGGCAAGAAGAGTGCACAGTAATCCCGGCGCCCATACCGTCCTGACGCTCGTCACCGGTCCGGGCGCCGCCGCACGTGAAGCGGCGATCGCCGCTCACCTTTCCGATCTGCATGAAGACGGGGTGCATCCCATCTCGCAGGCCATCATCCTTGAAGGCCTCGCGTCCGGCAGTTCCCCCTTGGACGACCTCCCATCCGGCCAGACGGTTGCGCGGATCGCACCCGGTTGCCTGTGCTGCACCGGCAATCTCGTTTTACGTGTAACATTGAATCGCCTGCTGCGCCAGCGACCCCGCCGCATCTTCATCGGTGTCGCGGACAGCGAGCATCTTGATCAGTTGCGATCGTGGCTGCAGTCCGAGCCATACGATCAGCTGTTACGGCTGACTTCCGACCTGAATGCGTGAGTCCCTGCAGCGTGTTGAGATTGAAATCGTAACAAGTTGTAGAGGTTCTTGAATTCGGTTCGTCGTGGCCCCACCTCTTAATCGAAGTGGAAAGAAAGTGGAAAAGGCCGGCAAAGAGCCGTCCGCCGCCGGGCGGCCCTTGCACCCATCTGATCGAGTGAAGGAGTCATCATGAACATGATCTATAACAGCGAGCAGTACAGCGTTGTCGAATTTGGCGTCGATCATAACCTCGAAGCCCTGCGCTTCGGCGGCTACGAGATCGTCGACAAGTCCGGCCGGCGCGAAGCGTTCATCGGCGGCAAACTGGCGCAAGCGTTCCGGCGTGATGTCAACAACCTGATCGCGAGCGAGCCGACCATGGAGGAAATCGACGATTTCCTGGGTTCGTACGATACCCTGATGAGCCAACCGGTCGTGCTGCACTAAGTCTCCCCCCGGGCTGGACAGGACGTCCGGCCACCGCACCTGCGTGACGCAGCCTTGTTTAGGCCGGCGACGCAGGGCACCATCCGCATTTCCTATTACTTTTTCCTCATACCGGCTTTGCGTTCGCGCATGGTAAGCTTGACCCATGTGTCAGCTACTTGCCATGAATTGCAATGTCCCGACGGACATTGTGTTTAGTTTCACCGGCTTCGCCCATCGGGGCGGACGCACGGACACGCACCACGACGGCTGGGGCATCGCCTTTTTCGAGGGATCCGGCGTACGCCATTTCGTCGATCACCAGGCCGCCATCGCATCGCCGATCGCGGAACTGATCAAGCATTACCCGATCAAGTCGTTGAACGTCATCGCCCACATCCGCAAGGCCACGCAAGGCCAGGTCGCGCTGGAAAACTGCCATCCGTTCGTGCGCGAGATGTGGGGCCGCTACTGGGTGTTCGCCCACAATGGCGACCTCAAGGGCTTCGAGCCCATTCTCGACGGACCGTACCGCCCGGTGGGCAACACGGACTCCGAACGGGCCTTCTGCTTCCTGCTGCAGCAATTGCGCGACCGCTTCGGCGACACGCCGCCCGCCATGCCCGTGCTGCGCGCCGCGATCGCCGACCTCGTCGCCATCATCGCCCGCCACGGCACGTTCAACATGATGCTGTCCGACGGCACGGCGCTGTTCGCGCACTGCTCGACCAAGCTGTGCTACGTGATCCGTCAGTACCCGTTCGACAAAGCCTGCCTGGCCGACGAAGACCTGTCCGTCGACTTTTCCCAGGTGACGACGCCGAACGACCGCGTGGCCATCATCGTCACGACCCCGCTCACGACCAACGAGACGTGGACGGAATTCGCCCCGGGTGAATTGAAGGTATTCGTGGACGGCTTGCCGCAATCCTGACAAAGTTTTTTACAGGAAATCATTTTCACATAGTCACCAAGCGGCGGAATGCGTTAAAGTAGCTACGTTCCCTTGCTACAAGAGTCCATGATGACCGATACCGCCGCGAGCCTGGACCACGCGAACTATCCCCTGCGCGTGCGTGACTTCTACCTGGGGCGTCAGCCGGTGCTCGACCGCAACCAGGCCCTGTATGGCTACGAGCTGCTGTTCCGCAGCGCGCGCCAGGGCGAGGCCGACGAGACCGGCCTGTCCGCGACGGCCGCCGTGATCGCCCACGCGGCGCAACTGGGCCTCGCGCGCGCGATCGGCGACGCCACCTGCTTCCTGAACGTCGACGCCGAAGTCCTCGCGAGCGACATCTTCGCCTTCCTGCCGCGCGACCGTACGGTGCTCGAGATCGTGTCGGCCGTCACGCCGGACGACGCCCTGCTGGCGCGCATGCGCGAACTCGCAGGCCACGGTTTCCGCTTCGCGCTGGACGGCGTCGATGGCGACAGCCTGCGCCTGCAACGCCTGCTGCCGCTGGCCGCCTTCGTCAAGCTGGACCTGCGCAGCGTGCCGCCCGCGCAGTTGCCGAACCTCGTGCGCCGCCTGCACGACATGGAAAAGACCGTGGTCGCGGAAAAGGTCGAGACGCGCGACACCTACCAGGCCGCGATGAACCTGGGCTTCGACTACTTCCAGGGCTTTTATTTCGCGCGTCCGTCCGTGCTGGGCGGCCGCAAGCTGTCGCCGTCGCAGTTGGCCGTCGTCGACCTCATGAACCTGGTGATGTCGGACGCGGACAATGCCGACATCGAAAAAGCCGTCAAGCGCGACGTGACGCTCGCGCTGAACCTGCTGCGCCTCGTGAACACGCCGGCCGTGGGCGCGACGCAGCGCATCGATTCCGTCAGCCAGGCCCTGCTCGTACTGGGCCGGCGCCAGCTGCAGCGCTGGCTGCAGATCATGCTGTACGCCGAGCCGGCCACGCGCGGCCACAACCAGACGCCGTTGCTGATGCTGGCCACGACGCGCGGCCGCCTGATGGAGCTGCTGGCCCAGCGGCTGCGTCCCGGCCAGCGCGCCGTCGCGGACATCGCGTTCACGGTCGGCATCATGTCGCTGATGGACGTCCTGTTCGGCATCCCGATGGCCGACATCGTCGAACAGATCCCCGTCAGCGACGAAGTGCGGCAAGCCCTCGTGGGCCGCGCCGGCTTCTTCGGCGAGCTGCTCAAGCTCTCCGAGAGCATCGAGCAGGCCGACGAGAACACGGAACTCGTGCTGCCCACCCTGAAGGAGCTGCAGATCTCGGGCGACGACATGATCGAGCTGGAGATGTCCGCGTTCCAGTGGAGTGATTCCGTAGTCCGCTACGCCATCTGAGCAGGCTCAGTGCAGCCGCACCGTCGCCGTCGCGGCCTCGTCGCGGATCGGCATGGCTGCGTCCTCGAACGACGGCGGGCCGAAGCGGCCGCGCGCGTCGCGGCTGAATCCATAGTTCTCGCGCGGGATGCCGATCAGGTTGCGGTCCAGCTCTCCGTTCGCGTTCTCGTCCTGGTAGGCCAGCACGGCCCACGTCCCCGCCGGCACGCCTTTGATCGTCACGACCGTCTCGCCGTCGCGCGCGGGCACGCTGCCCGTGTAGGCACATTGCTTGAGGAAGCGTTCGCGGTCGCACACGGCGACGTTGACGTTGCCCTTGCCGCCCGCCGTGCCCGTGACGTGGACGTCGATCGTGGCGGCGGTGGCCGGCAGGGAGAAGAGCAGGGCAGCGATGAAACGAAGCGTCATAGGGGTCTCATGGGAAGTATGTTAGGCTCGGCGCATCTTGAATGGAGTGCGCGCCATGCTGTGGAATACCGTCATCGTCGTACTGACCGTCATCGCGATGGAAGTGTTTTCCATCGTCGCGCACAAGTACGTGATGCACGGCTTCGGCTGGGGATGGCACCGCTCGCACCACGAACCCCGCACCGGCTGGTTCGAGAAGAACGACCTGTATGCCGTCGTGTTCGCGGGTGTCGCCATCGCGCTCATTTATGCGGGCACGCGCGGGCACCATCCGCTGGAATGGATCGGCGCCGGCATGACGGCCTACGGGTTTCTCTATTTTGTCGCGCACGATGGCCTCGTGCACCAGCGCTGGCCGTTCCGGTACGTGCCGCGCCAGGGCTATCTGAAGCGGCTGTACCAGGCGCACCGGATGCATCACGCGGTGGCGGGCAAGGACGGCGCGGTGTCGTTCGGATTCCTGTACGCGCCGCCCGTCGCCACCCTCAAGCGCCAACTGCATGCGCTGCATGGCGGTCCGCTGCGCACCACAGCCCGGACGGACGAGACGCCGGCTTCCTGAACCGCGACGCAAGCGCGTCGACCCCGCCCAGCGCCAGCAGGCGCAGCTTCGTCGCGCGCGACGTGCCCGCGCGCGTGTCCCAGGCACGTGCGCCGCGCCGCTTCACTTCGATGCCGATCTGGCGATACACGCGGCGCGCCGTCGCGATGGCCCAGGCCGAGCGCAGCGGCAGCGCCGCGATGCCGTCCAGCGCGGAATCGTAATAGGGCTCCGCGTGGTCGACGAGGCGCGCGGCCACGCGCGCGAGCGCCTCGCGGTGCCGCTCGTCCGCGACGTCGGCGCCGGGGATGCCCGCGTCGCGCAGCCACGCGGCGGGCACGTAGACGCGGCCGATGCGCGCATCCTCGACGATGTCGCGCGCGATGTTCGTCAGCTGGAACGCGAGACCGAGGTCGCACGCGCGGTCCAGCACCGCGGCGTCGCGCGCGCCCATGATGGACGCCATCATCAGCCCGACGACGCCGGCCACGTGGTAGCAGTAGCGCAAGGTGTCGTCGATGGTCTCGTAGCGCGCATCCGCGGCATCCATCGCGAAGCCGGCCAGGTGGTCGAACGCGTGGTGCGGCGAGATCGCGTGGCGCAGCGCGACGTCCTGGAACGCGGCGAACGCCGGATCGGATTGCGGCACGCCCGCGTACGCGCTGAGCGTCTGGTTGCGCAGGCGTTCCACCTGGGCCGCGGCATCGACGGGCGCCGTCGTGTTGTGGCCGCGCTTGTGACCGAACGCCTGGCCGTCGACGACGTCGTCGCAATGGCGGCACCACGCGTACAACATCAGCACGCTGCGACGCGTGTCCCTGTCGAACAGTTTCGCGGCGGCGGCGAAGCTCTTCGAGCCCACGCGGATCGTCTCGGTGGCGTGATCGAGCAGCGCTTCGCTCATGGCTGCGCCTCCAGCATCAAACCGGCCGTCGCCTTCGCGGACCCGATCACGCCGGGCACACCGGCGCCCGGATGCGTGCCGGCGCCCACGAGATACAGGTTCGTGAGGTCCGCATCGCGGTTGTGCGGCCGGAACCACGCGCTTTGCGTGAGGATCGGTTCGAGCGAGAACGCGGAGCCGAGGTGCGCATTGAGTTCGTCGCGGAAGTCGAGCGGCGTGAAGATGCGGCTCGTGACGAGCTGGCTGCGCAGCCCCGGCATGTAGCGTTCTTCGAGATAGTCGAAGATGCGGTCGCGGTAGCGCGGCGCCTCGACCGTCCAGTCGATCGGCGCATTGCCCAGGTGCGGCACGGGCGCCAGCACGTAATGGCTGCCGCAGCCGGGCGGCGCCAGCGACGGGTCCGTGATGCACGGCGCGTGCAGGTACAGCGAAAAGTCGTCGGCGAGGGCACTGCCGCCGAAGATGTCCGCGATCAGTTCGCGGTAGCGCGGGCCGAAGCAGACCGTGTGGTGGCGCAGCTGGTCATGGTGATGGTCGAGGCCGAAGTACAGCACGAACAGCGAATTCGAAAAGCGCTTCTTGCGCAGCGCATCGGCCTGCGCGGTCCCGCGCGGATGCGCGCCGAGGAGATGCGCGTACGTGTGCACCACGTCCGCGTTCGACGCGACGGCATCCGCCTTGAACAGGCGGCCATCCTCCAGCCGCACGCCGGTCGCGCGCGCGCCGCTCGTTTCGATCGCGGCGACGGGCGCGTTCAGTTCGATGCGCCCGCCCAGGTCTTCGAACAGTTTTGCCAGGCCGCGCACGAGCGCACCCGTGCCGCCGCGCGGGAACCACACGCCCCACTGGCGTTCCAGCGCATGGATCAAGGTGTAGATCGACGACGTGGCAAACGGGTTGCCGCCCACGAGCAGCGAGTGAAACGAGAACGCCTGTCTCAGGTGCTCGTCCTGGATGAAGCGGGACACGATGCCGTACACGCTGCGCCACGCCTGCAGGCGCGCGAGCTGCGGCCCGGCCGAAATCATGTCGCGGAACGACAGGAACGGCACCGCGCCCAGTTTTAAATAACCCTCCGCGAACACGGCCTGCGAGTAGGCGAGGAAGCGCCGGTAGCCGGCGACGTCGGCCGGGTTGCGCGCGTGGATCTGGCGGTCCAGCGCCTCCTGGTCGTTGGCGTAGTCGAAATAACTGCCGTCTTCCCAGCACAGGCGGTAGAACGGAGAAACGGGCAGCAGCTCCACGTAGTCGGCCATGCGCCGCCCCGCGGCCGTGAACAGTTCTTCGAGCGCGGACGGATCCGTGATGACGGTGGGGCCGGCGTCGAACACGAAGCCCTCGTCTTCGTACACGTAGGCGCGGCCGCCGGGCTTGTCGCGTTTTTCCAGCAGCGTGGTCTGCACGCCTTGCGCCTGCAGGCGGATGGCCAGTGCCAGGCCGCCGAAGCCGGCGCCCACGACGACGGCGGTATTCGATGCGTTCATGCGGATGTCCCGATCTGGTGAGGGTGGATGCGGCGCGCCGCGTCCAGTGCCTGCAGCACGGGGACGGGCGGTTTGCCGGACAGGATGCGTGCCTTGTCAGGCAGGGTCGTGCGGCCCGCGTAAAAGCGGGCGATCAGCGGCGCGGGCAGGCGATAGAAACGCTGCATCACGCGCCAGCGCGCGTCCGGGCTGCCGGCCAGGAACAGCATGCGGTTCAGCAGGCGATAAAAACCTTGCTGGCGCCATGCGGCGCGCGCATCGGCACGGATCGCACCGAACAGCGCGGGCGCGTCCACGGCGGACAGTCCCGCAAGACGCCGCGCCAGCCGCACCGCGTGCGGCAGCGAGTAGCCGGTCGTAAAGTGAAACAATCCGGCGCGCAGGCCGGCGCACGGCTGGCCGCGCAGATTGTCCCAGTAGCGCTCGACGTCGCCCGCCAGCACGATCGGCAGCGCGCCGTGTTCTTCGCGCAGCACCTGCTCGATGCGCCAGCCGCGCTGCGATGCATAGGCCGCGATGTTGGCGCGCAGCCGGTCCGCGTCGCGGGCGGCGGCGTCGATGTAGTGCGTGTCTTCGATCAGCAGGCGGTCCGGCCCGAACGGCAGCACGTACACGAAGCGGTAGCCGCCCTGCTGCGCGACGCTCGCGTCCATGATGACCGGCGCGGCCAGCCCGTGCGGCGCGGCGAGGCGCACCTCCTGGCCGAGGAAGGTTTGCCAGCCCAGCGCGAGGCCCGCATCGGGCAGGGGGCCGCGGCCATCGATCACGGCGCGCGCGTGCAGGCGTGTGCCGTCGACGAGCTCCACGTGCGTCGGCGCCAGCGCGGCGATGCGCGTGTGCGTGCGCAGCGTGGGGCCCAGCGCCCCTTCGATGACGCGCGCGAAATCATCCGATGCGATGCTGCAGTAATCGCCCTCCAAGGTGCGCACATGGCCGGGAAAGATCACGTCGTAGCGCGGCCAGCGATGCGTGATCAGCGGTGCGATCCAGTCCCGTTCTTCCGCATCGAGATCGCTCGCATGGAACGACCACGTGTGGTTGCCGCCGATGTGCGCCTCCTGTTCCAGCAGCAGCACACGCAGGTCGGGGCGGTGCGTGCGCAGGCGCCAGGCGATCAAGCCGTTGGCGAGGCCGCCGCCCGCGAGGATCAGGTCGTAGCCGCTCATGCCAGCGCCGCTTCGACGATGTCCGCGGCGCGTGCCGTGCCGCCGGCCTGCGCCACCTTGTCCGCCAGCGGCTCCAGGCGCTGCGCGAATGTCGGATCGTCCAGCAGGCGGACGAGGTGGCGCGCGAGCCGGCCCGCGCTGGTAAAACGGGCCGACGCCTGGATGCCCACGCCCGCATGGCGCATGCGCGCCGCGCCACCCGGATGGTCGAATGCGATGGGCAGCGCGAGCATGGGCGTCTGCGCGGCGACGGCATCCATTACCGTGTTCCATCCCGCATGCGAGATGACGGCGTCCGCCCGCGCGAGCGCGGCCTGTTGCGGCGCGAAGTCCGTGACCCAGGTGGCGCCTGCCTTCAGCAGGGCCGCTTCGTGGCGCTTGCCGAGTCCCCCGCAGTGCGCGAGCAGCAGCTGCACGCCGGCGGCGCGGCACGCCTTCGCGATGCGCAGGAACAGGCCGAAGCGTCCGCCCTGCATCGTGCCCAGCGAGGCGAACACGAACGGCCGGTCGGCGGCGATGGCGGGCAGGGTGCCCGCCTCCGTCGTCGCCACCGGCCGCAGCGGCCCCACGTGATGAAAGTGAGGCGGCAGCGCACGGCGGGGAAATTCGAAGGCCTCCACCGTCTGGCTGATCTGCGCGCGGGGCGAGAGAAACTCGTGCAGCATCCCGCGTACCGGCACGCCGAGACGGCGCGCCTGCGCCTCGACGGCGCGGCGGTGCGGCCCCATCATCCAGTCGTACACGCGCGTGCTCTCTTCGACGATTTTCAATGACTTCGCATCGGTGCCGGGACCGAAGGGCATGACGGGCAGCGGAATGCCCGGCTCGCGGTTCACGGGCAGGGCGCAGGCGATGGAAATGAACGGCAGGCCCAGGGCCTCCGCCACGAGACCGCCCGCCGCTTCCATCTGGTCGGCGAGGAGGGCATCGATGTGCAGCCGCTCGACGGTGGCCGGCAGCGTCTCGCACAGCATCGTCGTCGAGTGGGCCATGTCGCGGATCACGCGGGAGACGCCCAGCGGTCCGCCGGGATTCGCCGCGAGGCGCAGCGACGCCGCCAGCGATCCCGGTGGGTGCGTGGCCGCGCCGACGGCGTGAAAGCCCAGGCGCGGATCGCGTACGAAGGCGGCGGCATCGGGCCGGTGGATGAACGTCACCTTGTGGCCCCGGTCGACGAGCGCGCCCGCCAGCGCACCCAGGGTCGTGAAGTGGCTGAGGAAGGCGGGCGCAACCACGCCGAAATGTGCCATGTGGTCAGTTGGGCACGCCCGCCGGCACGCGGCCGAACAGGCCTTCGACGAAGCGGCGCGTGGTCTGGCGGGCGCCGAGGGCATCGGACAGGTGGCGCTCGGCGTCGTGCAGGTGCAGCGCAAGGCGGCGCCGCGCCTCGTCCTGGCCGACGGCGTTGATGAGCGTCGCCTTGTGCGCATCCTTGCCCGTGTCCTTGCCGGTGACGGCACTGTCGTTGCCCGCCACGTCGAGGAAATCGTCGCGCAGCTGGAACGCGTGGCCGGCGGCAAGGGCGAAGGCGCGCAGCGACGCGGCGACGCCGTCTTCCGCCTGGGCGACGATGGCGGCCATGTCGACGGCGACGCCCAGCAGCACGCCCGTCTTGAGTTCGTTGGTGGCAGCGATGTCGCGTTCCGTGCCGCGGTTGCCGCGCAGGTCGAGGAACTGGCCCTGCACGAGCCCTTGCGTGCCCACCGTCTCGGCCAGCCGCGCGACGAGGCGGGCGCGCACGGCCGGCGCGACGTCCTGCGCGGCCGCGAGGATGCCGAATGCGCGGCTGAGCAGGGCGACGGCGGCGAGGATCGTCACGTCCTCGCCGAACTGCACGTGGATCGTGGGCCGGCCGCGGCGCAGCAGCGCATTGTCCATGCACGGCATGTCGTCCAGGATCAGCGAGGCCGCGTGCACCAGCTCGACGGCGCACGCGACGTCGACGAGGGCCGGCGACGTGCAACCGAGGTCGCGCGCCACGAGCATGACGAGGAGAGGGCGCATGCGCTTGCCGGCGCCGAGGGCGGCCGCGCGCATGGCTGCGGTTAGAAGGTCGGCGCGCGCGGCGTCAGGGTTCAGCCAGTGGCCGAGGCGGTCTTCGATCGCCTGCCGCAGCGTGTCGAGCTCGTTGGGCGGCTGTACCGGGAAGCCGTCAAAAATGCCGAAGTCCTCATGCCGCCTTGCTTGTATGGACATTCCTACCCCTCCCGCGCGCGCTGAATCGTTAGAATTGACGAATTCAGCCGATCATACCTGAACAATCTTGGCGAATCGCTAAGTGTTCAAGCGTGCGCGGGACAAAGGCGGTTCATTATGCCTTCGGGGTCAGAGCACGGTGTTCCCGGGTGTGCTCTGACCCCGACTGATCAGAGGTTCGGTGCGAGGTAACGTTCCAGTTCGTCCTTCGGCAGACCACGGCGCTTGGCCATGTCCTCGAGCTGGTCCTGCCCGATCTTGCCGACCACGAAATACTTCGACTCCGGATGCGAGAAGTAGAAGCCCGACACCGCGGCGCCCGGATACATGGCGAACGATTCCGTCAGCTGCATCCCGATCTCGTCGGCCTGCAGGGTCTTGAACAGGTCGGCCTTGACGGTGTGCTCGGGGCACGCCGGATAGCCCGGCGCCGGACGGATGCCGACGTATTCTTCCTTGATCAGCGCCTCGTTCGACAGGGACTCCCCCGCGACATAGCCCCACAGGTCCGTGCGCACGCGCTCGTGCATGTATTCCGCGAAGGCTTCGGCCAGGCGGTCGGCCAGGGCCTTGACCATGATCGACGAGTAGTCGTCGCCTTCGGCCTCGAAGCGCTTTTCGATCTTCTCGGCGCCGATGCCGGCCGTGACCGCGAACATGCCGATGTAGTCGGCGATGCCGGACGATTTCGGCGCGATGAAATCGGCCAGGCACTGGTTCGGACGCTGCACGCCGTCGACGACAGGCTTGACGCCCTGCTGGCGCAGGCCGTAGTACGTGAAGGCGACTTCGCTGCGGGTGTCGTCCGTGTAGATCTCGATGTCGTCGTCGTTGACGGTGTTCGCCGGGAGCAGCGCGATGGCGCCGTTGGCGGTGAGCCAGCGGCCGTCGATGATCTTCTTCAGCATCGCCTGGCCTTCCTCGAACACCTTCGTCGCCGCTTCGCCGACCACCTCGTCCGTCAGGATCGCGGGATACGGGCCGGCCAGGTCCCACGTCTGGAAGAACGGGCCCCAGTCGATGTAGCGGGCCAGCAGGCCCAGGTCCACGTTCCTGAATTCGCGGCGGCCGATGAACTTCGGCTTCACGGGCGCGAACGCCAGCTGCGCCTTGTTCGCGCGCGCCTGCTCCAGGCTCACCATCGGCAGCGCCTTCTTGTTCGCATGCTGTTCGCGGATGCGTTCGTAGTCCTCGGCGATCTCGGCGACGTAGCCGTCGCGCGTATCCGCGGTCACCAGCGACTGGCCGACGGAGACGGAACGCGACGCGTCCGGCACGTACACGACCGGGCCTTCGTAGTGCGGTGCGATCTTGACGGCGGTGTGCGCGCGGCTCGTCGTGGCGCCACCGATCAGCAGCGGAATGCGGCGGTCGCGGAACCACGGGTCGCGCTGCATCTCGCGCGCGACGTGGGCCATCTCTTCGAGCGACGGCGTGATCAGGCCCGAGAGGCCGATGATGTCCGCATTCTCTTCCTTCGCCTTCGCGAGGATCTCGGACGCGGGCACCATCACGCCCATGTTGACGATCTCGAAGTTATTGCATTGCAGGACCACGGAGACGATGTTCTTGCCGATGTCGTGCACGTCGCCCTTCACGGTCGCGATGACCATCTTGCCCTTCGGTTTCGCGACGATGCCGGTGCGGCGTTCCTCTTCCGCCTTTTCTTCCTCGATGAACGGGATCAGGTGGGCCACGGCCTGCTTCATCACGCGCGCCGATTTCACCACCTGCGGCAGGAACATCTTGCCCTGGCCGAACAGGTCGCCGACGACGTTCATGCCGTCCATCAGCGGGCCTTCGATCACCTGGATCGGACGGCCGCCATCGGCGGCGATCTGCTGGCGCGCTTCCTCGGTGTCCTCGACGATCCACTGCGTGATGCCGTGCACGAGCGCGTGCGACAGGCGCTTGCCGACCGGCGCGTTGCGCCATTCCAGGTTCTGTTCCTGCTTGGCGCCGCCGGCCTTCAGCGTGCCGGCGAATTCGATCATGCGCTCGGTGGCATCCGGACGGCGGTTCAGCACCACGTCTTCCACGCGCTCGCGCAGTTCGGGGGAGAGGTCGTCGTACACGCCGACCATGCCCGCGTTGACGATACCCATCGTCATGCCGGCCTTGATGGCGTGGTACAGGAACACGGTGTGGATCGCTTCACGGGCCGGGTCGTTGCCGCGGAACGAGAACGACACGTTGGAGACGCCGCCCGACACCTTCGCGTACGGCAGGTGCTCGCGGATCCAGCGCGTGGCGTTGATGAAGTCGACGGCGTAGTTGTCGTGCTCCTCGATGCCGGTGGCGATCGCGAAGATGTTCGGGTCGAAGATGATGTCTTCCGGCGGGAAGCCGACCTTCTGCACGAGGGTGTCGTAGGCGCGCTTGCAGATCTCGATCTTGCGTTCGAACGTGTCGGCCTGGCCCTTTTCGTCGAAGGCCATCACGATCACGGCGGCACCGTAGCGGCGGCACAAACGGGCCTGGCGCAGGAATTCCTCTTCGCCTTCCTTCATCGAGATCGAGTTGACGATGGCCTTGCCCTGCACGCATTTCAGGCCGGCCTCGATCACGGACCACTTCGACGAGTCGATCATGATCGGCACGCGCGAGATGTCCGGCTCGGACGCGATCAGGTTCAGGAAGCGCGTCATGGCGGCCTGCGAATCGAGCATCGCCTCGTCCATGTTGATGTCGATGACCTGGGCGCCGTTCTCGACCTGCTGGCGCGCGACGGACAGCGCCTCGTCGAACTGCTCGTTCAGGATCATGCGCGCGAATGCCTTCGAGCCCGTGACGTTGGTGCGCTCGCCGACGTTGACGAACAGCGAGGTGTCGTCGACGACGAACGGCTCCAGGCCCGACAGGCGCAGCGCGACGGGGATTTCCGGCACGGTGCGCGGCGGGCAGTCTTTCAGCAGTTCGCCGATCGCCTGGATGTGTTCCGGCGTCGTGCCGCAGCAGCCGCCGGCGATGTTGACGAAGCCGGCGTCGGCGAATTCGCGCAGCAGGGCAGAGGTGTCGGACGGCAGCTCGTCGAAGCCCGTGTCGCTCATCGGGTTGGGCAGGCCGGCGTTCGGGTAGATGCAGACGAACGTCTCGGCGATCTGGGAGAGTTCTTCGGCGTACGGGCGCATCAGGGCGGCGCCCAGTGCGCAGTTCAGGCCGATCGTCAGCGGTTTCGCGTGGCGCACGGAATTCCAGAAGGCCGACACGGTCTGGCCGGACAGGATGCGGCCCGACGCGTCGGTGACGGTACCGGAGATCATCAGCGGCAGGCGCGGCGTCTCGGGGTGTTCGTCGAAATACTGGTCGATGGCGAACAGCGCGGCCTTGCAGTTCAGCGTGTCGAAAATGGTCTCGACGAGCAGCAGGTCGACGCCGCCCTCGACGAGCGCGGCCACCTGTTCGTGGTAGGAGGCGACGAGCTGGTCGAACGTCACGTTGCGCGCGGCCGGGTCGTTCACGTCCGGAGAGATGGATGCGGTCTTCGGCGTCGGGCCGAGGGCGCCGGCGGCGTAGCGGGGCTTGTCCGGCGTCGAGTATTTCACGCAGGCGGCGCGCGCGAGCTTCGCGGCTTGCACGTTCATCTCATAGACCAGGTGCGCCATGTGATAGTCGTCCTGGGCGACGCCGGTGGCACCGAACGTGTTCGTCTCGATGATGTCGGCGCCGGCGGCCAGGTAGCGCTCGTGGATTTCCTGGATGATCTGCGGCTGCGTCAGGTTCAGCAATTCGTTGTTGCCTTTGACGAACAGTTCACGGGCGCCACTGTCGGCCGGCGCGGCGAAATCGATGAAGCGGCCGGCCGGGCCGCCGCGGTAGGCCTGCTCGTCCAGTTTGTATTGCTGGATGATCGTGCCCATCGCGCCGTCCAGGATCATGATGCGGCGGGCGAGGGCTTCGCGCAGCTGGGCTTCGACGGGGGACATGGCGTGGACGGCGGTGTTCATCGTAGGGCTTTCCTGAGAGCGGCTGGATAAATATGAGGCGGGTCTGTGATTATACCGTTACTGGCCGAGTTTGTTCCCGATGCGGCCCGAGGTCCACGGTTCGCTCGAAATCGGACGCGAATGTAAAGACATTTGTAACGTAGTGTTTCAACTGCTGTATTGTTACATTGAGATACAAATTGCCCCATATTAGCAATTTCCCGGATACATACAGAGGTGACAATAAATCCCATGACACCGCCGCTGGCGCGGTTTCAGTGAACTGTATCAGTCCAATCAACGGAAAGTGCGGACCGTCGCTCCGCCGCCAAAATGGGAAGAATTGCAAATGAACAAAGAATACGTGCCTGAGTGGGACCAGCCGGCAATCCGCAACGAAGACAGCGCCCCGGCCAAGGCCCACGCTGTCGCCGGTGTGAAACAAATCGTCACGATCCGCCTGGACGTCGACATGCTGGAATGGTTCAAGTCGGCTGGCCCCGGCTACCAGACCCGCATCAACCAGGTCCTGCGTGAATACATGGAAGCGAATCGCGTGCGTGCTCAGGGCGAGCAGCACTGATTTCTTTCATGTCTTGATGGTCGGGGCACAGCGCCCCGCGGTCGCGCAGACCCGATGCCGGAACGGCATGCCAGTCAAAGGAAATAAAAAGGGCATCACCCGGCGCTGACCGGCTGATGCCCTTCTTTATTGGTTGGCGGTGCGTTACGCGAACGCGATCCCGTCGAACGAAAAGCCTTTCAGGAATTCGCCCGCCGCCAGGCGCTTGCCGCCCGGCTTTTGCAATTCCGTCAAGCGGAGCGCACCGGTGCCGCACGCGACGACGATGCCTTGCGCATCCGCCTGCAGCACCTGGCCCGGCTGGCCCTGGCCGTCGGCCGGTTGGGCGTTCCAGATCTTGATCGTGGTCGCGCCCGCCTGGCCATGTGCGCCCGGGAAGGGGTTGAACGCGCGCACCTTGCGCGCCAGTTCGACGGCCGTGAGCGTCCAGTCCAGCTTCGCTTCTTCCTTGCCGATCTTGGCCGCATACGTCACGCCGTCGTCCGGCTGGGGCACGGCTTCCAGCCGACCCTGCTCCATCGCATGGAGCGCCTCGACGATCATGCGGCCGCCGAGGGCTGCCAGCTTGTCGTGCAGGCTGCCGGTCGTGTCCGTGTCCTCGATGGCGATGCGCTCCAGGAGCAGCATCGGGCCCGTGTCCAGGCCTTCTTCCATCTCCATGATCGTCACGCCCGTCTCCGCGTCGCCTGCTTCGATTGCGCGGTGGATCGGCGCGGCGCCGCGCCAGCGCGGCAGGATGGAGCCGTGGATATTGATGCAGGGTTTGATGTCGAGGGTCGAGCGGGGCAGGATCAGGCCGTAGGCCGCGACGACCATCACGTCATACGCCGTCGCCAGCAGGCGCTCGTGCGCGGCCTTCGCTTCGCTCGCGCGCTGCGGATCCTTCGCATCCATCCGCAGCGACAGCGGCTGCAAGACCTCGATGCCGTGCGCGACGGCGACCTGTTTCACGCTTGACGCCTGCAACTGCATGCCGCGGCCGGCCGGGCGGTCCGGCTGGGTCAGCACGAGCGGCACGTCGAACCCGGCATCGAGCAGGGCGCGCAGGGCGACGGCGGCGAATTCCGGCGTGCCGGCGAAGACTACCCTCATTTTCTCTTTGCTCATGCGCGGCGGGCAGAAGAGCGCTGCATGTCGCGCTCTTCCTTCTGCAGCTTCGTCTTGATGCGGTTGCGCTTCAGCGGCGACAGGTATTCCACGAAGACCTTGCCCATCAAGTGGTCCATCTCGTGCTGGATGCACACGGCCAGCAGGCCGTCGGCCTCGATCTCGAACGGCTTGTTGAACTGGTCGACGGCGCGCACCTTGACGCGCGCGGGACGCTCGACGCCGTCATAAATGCCCGGCACCGACAGGCAGCCTTCGTCATAGACCTGCTTTTCCGGGCTGGACCAGACGATTTCCGGGTTGACGAAGACCAGCAGGTTATCCTTGGTCTCGGTCACGTCGATGACGACGACGCGCTCGTGCACGTCGACCTGCGTGGCGGCCAGGCCCACGCCCGGCGCGTCGTACATGGTCTCGGCCATGTCCGCCACCAGCTTGTGGAGGCGGTCGCCGAATTCGGTGACCGGCTTGGCAACCTTGTGCAGGCGCGGATCGGGATAGCGGAGAATGTTCAGTAAGGCCATGGCTGTGTATTCGAAATCAATCAGTAATCGGTATATTGGGCCGCGCGGGCATAAACGCAACACGCCGCCCCCGCTGCCGGGTGCGGTTTGTCTTGCTAGTTCAGGGATTTCTCGGCAGAATTTGATTCAGTAAGGCAACTATTGCGACCCTTCATGATCCGCTGCGCGGTCGAAGAGTCGTCTGGTTCCTGCGTTGTTGCCGGCCGAGGTGGCGTAGCACTCGTGTCGATACGGCACTTTACGGACTCTCCAATGAAAAATTTTAGCACAGGCGTTGCCCGGTCGCTCGCGATCCGCGCCGCCGCCGCGGCCCTTGTCGTCTCCTGCGCCGCCGTTTCCGCCCAGGCCGCCACGAACTGCGCCTTCCGCCCGAATGCCCCGGACCAGCACGTCGTCGTCAAGGGCGATACCTTGTGGGACATTTCCGGCGCCTTCCTCGAGCACCCATGGTGCTGGCCCCAGGTCTGGGGCATGAACCGCGACGAGATCCGCAATCCGCACTGGATTTATCCGGGCCAAGTCGTCTATTTCGACCGCGCCCGCGGCCGCCTCACCCTGGACAAGCCGGGCAGCGACACGGATGCCGGCCAGCCGCCGCTCGTGCGTCTTTCCCCGCAATTGCGCACGGAAAACCTCGACCAGGACAATGCCGTGCCCGCGATCCCGGCCAGCGCGATCGAACCGTTCCTGACCCAGCCGCTCGTCGTCGAGGCGCACGCGCTGGCGAATGCCGCGCGCATCGTGGCCGCGCAGGAAGACCGCCTGTACCTGGGCGAAGGCGACCGCATCTATGTGCGCGGCGCGCTCGACGGGGCGACCAGTTTCCAGGTTTTCCGCCCGGGCAAGGAACTGGTCGATCCGGACACCGGCAAGGTCGTTGCCCACGAGGCCGCCTACGTCGGCACCGCACGCCTCGTGAAGGCGGCGGGGCCGGGCACGGACGTGCACACGTTCACGGTCACCCGGTCCGTGAAGGAAATGGGCGTCGGCGACCGTTTGTTGCCGACGCCGCCCACGCTGCTCCGCAACTACGTCCCGCACGCGCCCGCGCGGCCCGTGGCGGCGCGCGTGATGGCGCTCACGTCCGAATCGAATTACGCCTCGCAGAACCAGGTGGTGACTGTCAACCGGGGCACGCTTGACGGACTCGATGTCGGCGCCGTGCTGCAGCTTTATCATCTCGGGCAGACCGTGACCGACCCGGAAAGCAAAGGTTTCCTCGGGTTCGGCAAGGCGAAATTGAGGCTCCCGGACGAGCAATACGGCGACCTGTTCATCTTCCGGGTTTTCGACCATGTTTCTTACGGACTGGTCATGCAGGTGACGAAGCCGGTACAGGTCGGCGACGTCGCACGATCACCGGAGTAAATCCACCGTGCAGGACACGGACCTTTCCGCAGCGCCTGCACGATCCTCCTCCCTGGCAGCCTGGCTCCGCCTGGAGCGCACCGCCGGTATCGGTCCGCGCACGGCCACCGCGCTGCTGGACGCGTTCGGCAGCCCTGACGCCGTGTTCGCCGCCGACGTTGCCGCGCTGGCCGCGCACGTGACCCGGGCCCAGGCGCACGCGCTGCTGCAACCGCCGTCCGATGCCACCCGCACACTGCTCGATGCCACGCTGGACTGGCTCGCGCTGCCCGGCCACCACGTCGTCGCGCTGGGCGGGCGCGGCTATCCCGAACTGCTGGCCCGGATCCCCGATCCACCTTTGCTTCTTTATATTAGAGGGCACGCCCATTTGCTGGATGGCCCGTGCCTGGCCATCGTCGGCAGCCGCAATGCCAGTGCGCAGGGCAGGGCGAATGCGCAGGCGTTCGCGGAAAGCTTGTCCGGCGCCGGCCTGTGCATCGTGTCCGGCCTCGCACTGGGCATCGACGCGGCCGCGCACGAAGGCGCGCTGCGCCGCTGCGGCGGGACGGTCGCCGTCGTCGGCACGGGGCCGGACATCGCCTATCCCGCCCGCAACCGCGCCCTGTGCGAGCGCATCGCGCAGGAAGGCTGCATCGTCAGCGAATATCCGGTGGGTACGCCGCCGCTGCCGGGCAATTTTCCGAAACGGAACCGGATCATCAGCGGTCTCGCGGCCGGCGTGCTCGTCGTGGAGGCGGCAGTGCAGTCCGGCTCGCTGATCACGGCACGCCAGGCGGCCGAGCAGGGGCGCGACGTATTCGCGATTCCCGGCTCGATCCACGCCGCGCTGGCCAAGGGTTGCCACACGCTGATCCGCGAAGGCGCGAAGCTCGTGGACACGGCGCGGGACGTGCTGGAAGCGCTCGCGCTGTCGCCGCTGCTGGCGCAGCAGGCGGCCCGGCTACCCCGGGCAGATATTCCCTTAACAGATATTAAGATCGATAACAGTGCTGCCGGCGCCCCGGCGGACGCCGCGCTGCTGGACGCCCTCGGCCACGACCCCGTCGAACCCGATATATTGCTGGCACGCCTCGGCTGTAGCCCTGGAGAACTGGCCGCGCGCCTGCTCGTGCTGGAGTTGTCAGGGCGTCTCGAACGGCTGCCGGGAGGCCTCATCCAGAGGATAATGCACTGAAAATAGGGTGGCGAACCCGATAAGGCCGATAAACAACGCTGATGTTTCCGGGCGGCAGTGGCGCACGTGACGCACTTGTGCCGCACGGAGCTTAGCTGCTACAGTAGCGTCACCATGTTCGACATCCTAGTCTATCTTTACGAGACGTATTACCGTCCCGATGCCTGCCCCGAGCCGGCTGCCCTGGCACGCAAGCTGTCTGCCGTCGGTTTCGACGATGTCGAAATTTCCGAAGCGCTGGACTGGCTGAATGGCCTGACAGAAATGGCCGGGACCACCAACCCCGCCCTCGAATCGAGCGGCACGCGCTTCTACATCGCCCAGGAAGTCGATACGCTCGGCAGCGCCGCCGTCGGCTTCATCCAGTTCCTGGAACTGGCCGGCCTGTTGACCGCGTCGCAGCGCGAGATCGTCATCGAACGCGCGTTGGCGCTGGACGAATCGCCCGTCACGCTGGGCAAGCTGAAGATCATCGTCCTGATGCTCCTGTGGAGCCAGGGCAAGGAGCCGGACGCGCTGATGTTCGACGACCTGTTCGGGTCGGACGAGGAAGATGCGGCGCCGCGCCTGCTGCATTGACGGCGCCACTCTATTAGAATGCACGAAACGGGGCTGCGGCCCCGTTTTTTCTTGCGATAGAGCAAGATCAAGCGTATTTTTCAAGGCAGCATGGCCGGGTTGCATCAAGGCGCACGCAGGTACCGTCTACTTGCGGATTGCGCGGCAACCCGCTTATCATTGGCCGCTATCCGCTTGTTGTTACCAATAAGCTAAGAATAAGTTAATAAGCGGCCGGCTTCATCGAGCCGACCGATCTAGGAACCATATGACCAAAGCCCTCATCATTGCCGAAAAACCCTCCGTGGCGAACGACATCGCCAAGGCGCTCGGCGGCTTTACCAAGCACGATGAGTATTTCGAATCCGACGAATACGTCCTGTCGTCCGCCGTCGGCCACCTGCTGGAAATCGCGGTGCCCGAGGAATACGACGTCAAGCGCGGCAAATGGAGTTTTACGCACCTGCCGATGATTCCGCCGTACTTCGCGCTGAATCCGATCGCGAAGACCGAGTCGCGCCTCAAAGTGCTGAACAAGCTGATCAAGCGCAAGGATGTCGACACCCTGATCAACGCATGCGACGCGGGGCGCGAAGGTGAACTGATCTTCCGCCTGATCGCGCAGAACGCGAAGGCCAAGCAGACCGTCAAGCGCCTGTGGCTGCAGTCGATGACGCCGAACGCCATCCGCGACGGCTTCGCCCACCTGCGCAGCGACCAGGAAATGCTGCCGCTGGCCGACGCCGCGCGCTGCCGTTCGGAAGCGGACTGGCTGATCGGCATCAACGGCACCCGTGCGATGACCGCGTTCAACTCGAAGGAAGGCGGTTTCTACCTGACGACCGTGGGCCGGGTACAGACGCCAACCCTGTCGATCGTCGTCGAGCGCGAAGAGAAGATCAAGAAATTCGTCCCGCGCGATTACTGGGAAGTGCGCGCGGAATTCCGCGCCGAGGCCGGCATGTACGAAGGCCGCTGGCTCGACACGAAGTTCAAGAAGGACGACGCCGACCCGGAAAAACGGGCCGAGCGCCTGTGGTCGAAGGTCGACGCGGAAGCGATCGTCGCCGCCTGCACGGGCAAGCAGGGTAACGTCACCGAGGAATCGAAACCGACGACGTCGATGGCGCCTGCGCTGTTCGACCTGACGTCGCTGCAGCGCGAGGCCAACGGCCGCTTCGGCTTCTCGGCCAAGAACACGCTGGGCCTGGCCCAGGCGCTGTACGAAAAGCACAAGGTGCTGACCTATCCCCGTACGGATTCGCGCGCGCTGCCGGAAGACTACCTGAACACCGTCAAGTCGACCCTGGAAGTGTTGAAGGGCAACCCGAACTACCACCAGTTCGCCAAGCAGATCCTGGACAAGGGCTGGGTCAAGCCGAACAAGCGCATCTTCGACAACAGCAAGATCTCGGACCACTTCGCGATCATCCCGACCGGCGTCGTGCCGAAGAACCTGTCCGAGCCGGAACAGAAGCTGTACGACCTCGTCACCCGCCGCTTCATGGCCGTGTTCTTCCCGGCCGCGGAATTCCTCGTCACGACCCGCTACACGGAAGTGGAAGGCCACCAGTTCAAGACCGAAGGCAAGGTCATGACGAATCCCGGCTGGCTGGCCGTGTACGGCAAGGACACGACGGGCGACGACAAGGATGGCGCCAGCCTCGTGCCGGTGGCGAAGGGCGAGAAGGTGCTCACCGAAAAGGTCAACGCCAACGGCCTCGTCACCAAGCCGCCCGCACGCTACAACGAAGCGACCTTGCTGTCGGCGATGGAAGGTGCCGGCAAGCTGGTCGATTCGGACGAACTGCGCGACGCGATGGCCGGCAAGGGCCTCGGCACGCCGGCCACGCGCGCGGCGATCATCGAAGGCCTGCTGACGGAAAAATACCTGCTGCGCGAAGGGCGCGAGCTGATCCCGACCGCCAAGGCGTTCCAGCTGATGACCTTGTTGCGCGGCCTGGGCGTGAACGAATTGACGGCACCGGAACTGACGGGCGAGTGGGAATACAAGCTGTCGCAAATGGAAAAGGGCCAGATTTCGCGCGAAGAATTCATGCGCGAGATCGCCGAGATGACCGAGATCATCGTCAAGCGCGCCAAGGAATACAACAACGACACGATCCCGGGCGAGTACGCGACCCTGCGCACGCCGTGCCCGAACTGCGGCGGCGTCGTCAAGGAAAACTACCGCCGCTTTGCCTGCACCAAGTGCGATTTCTCGATGAGCAAGGTCCCGGGCGGCCGCCAGTTCGAGATCGAGGAAGTCGAGGAACTGCTGGCGAACCGCACCATCGGTCCGCTGCAAGGCTTCCGCTCGAAGATGGGCCGGCCGTTCGCGGCGATCCTGCGCATCGCGCGCGACGAGGACATCCACAACTACAAGCTGGAATTCGACTTCGGCCAGGACCAGGACGAGGGCGAGGACGGCGAGGGCGTCGACTTCACCGGCCAGACCCCGCTCGGCCCGTGCCCGAAATGCACCGGCAACGTCTACGAGATGGGCCTTGCGTACGTCTGCGAGCATACGGTGGCCAAGCCGAAGACCTGCGATTTCCGCAGCAGCCGCATCATCCTGCAGCAGGAAATCCTGCCGGAGCAGATGGCCAAGCTGCTGAACGACGGCAAGACCGATTTGCTGCCGGGCTTTGTCTCGCAGCGTACCCGCCGCTCGTTCAAGGCCTTCCTCGTGCGTGGCAAGGATGGCAAGATCAGCTTCGAGTTCGAGGAGCGCAAGGCCAAGCCGGGCGCGAAAGCGAAGGACGAGGGTGACGGTGCCGACAGCGGCGCGGAGACGGCCGCTCCCGCCAAGCCGGCTGCGCGCAAAGCCGCGGCCAAACCCGCGGCCAAGGCTGCTGCGACCAAAGCCCCGGCCAAGACGGCCGCGGCCCGCAAGGCACCGGCGAAGCGTGCGACGGCGTCCAAGAAGGCGGTCGCAGGGGAATAATCACATCACGTCGCCCCCGGACTAGCCGTCCGCCTTAGCGGGGGCATAAAAAAACCGCGACCCATCCGGCATCGCGGTTTTTTTATTTCAGCGCCAGCGTTACTCGCGCCAGTCTTCCTGCAACGCCCGAATGGCCGCTTCGCCGTTGCGGATGGCCTTCACGCGGCGCACGATCTCGTTGCGCCAGGCTTCATCGGCATCCTGGTCGCCGTCATCGCTGTCCACCATCAGCAGGCGCAACAGCTCGTGCCTGTCCTGCGGGGACAGTTGCTGGATCTGGGCGGCCAGTTCGGCGACGATAGGCATGGGGGTCTCCTAGCAGGATATTGTGACCAGATCATAACGTGAAGTTCAGTGCATGTCGACAGGCTGCATGTTGTCTGTCGGTTTCCTGTCAATCAGCTTGTTGTCGGGGTCGATACCGGCCCGCGCCGGGCGGCCGGCGACCACCAGGACGACGCGCTGGTCGGCCTGCGTCACGAGCCGGCGCTCGCGTGCAAGCGGGTTGCCCGCCTCGTCGTCGACGCCGAATTCGATGTAGTCGCGCAGCTGTTGCGGCTTTTCCTCGCCCTGGTCGCCCGCACGCACCTTGCCGGCCGTCGCGCGGATCTCGACCTCGTACTTGCCGTCCGGGCGGCGGCGCGCCGTCGCGCCATCGACGTGGTTTTCGTACAGGACGATGGATTCGAACAGGTCGTCGATCAGGTAGGCCTTGTCCGGCGGCGTGATGCCGCGCAGGCGCTCGACCAGGGTGGCCACGGTCGGATACGGCGGCCCCTTGTACGCGTACTCCTGCAACAGGCCGTGCAGCACGCTGTTCACCGCGTCCTCGCCGACCAGGTCCTGCAGCAGATACATCGCGAGGCTGCCCTTGTGGTAGTGGATGTAGCTCTGGTTCTCGTTCTGCGCGAGCGGCAGCTCCTTCTTGTTCTCGCGGGCGCGGCCCATCAGGTATTCCTCGAGGTCGTAGCGCAGGAAGCGCCGCATCTTCGACGAACCCAGGGTGTTCTTCATCGTCATCAGCGCCGTGTATTCGGCCAGGCTTTCCGACAGCACGGTCGCGCCGCGCATGTCGGCGCCGACGATCTGGTGCGCCCACCACTGGTGGCCCACCTCGTGCGCGCTCACGTAGTACGGGTAGTCGATGTCCTTGCGCGAGTCCGGATCCACCCTGGCGATGAAGCCGACGCTTTCCGAGAACGGGATCGTGCCCGGCGCCGCCTGCGCGTACGACGCGTAGCGGGGGAATTCCGCGATGCGCAGCTCGCGGTTCTGGTAGGGGCTGTAGTGCTTCGTGCCGTATTCCAGGGCCGCCTTGGCGCCGCGGATCATGCGGTCGACATTGAATTCGTGGCCAGGATGGTAATAGACGTCGATCGTCACGTCCTGCCAGCGGTCGTGGCGCACTTCGTAGCGGGCCGACTGGAACGTATAAAAATTCAGGACGGGCTTGTCGGCCTTGTAATGGAACCAGCGCCGGCCGCCGCTCATCCACTCCTGCTCCAGCGTGCCCGGCGCGACCACGGTCTGGTCGGGGCTCGTGCTGACGACGGCGTCGAAGCGGATCCAGTCGGCGTCGCTGGCGACGTAGCTGTTCGCGCGCGCCGCTTCGTTCTCGTGCGCGGCCATGCGTTCGCGCGGCGCGAGGCCGTGGCGCTTGCGGTCGCGGTCGTCCTCCAGTTCGACCGTGCGCTGGTAGCCCACGTGCGGCAGGACCTCGTTGGAAAAGAAGGTGCCGTTGCCGACGACGGCCGTGTCGCGGCCCAGGCCCAGCACGCCGCCCGGCGCGTCCAGCAGGTCGAATTCCAGGGCCGTGCGCGCGCCCGGCTGCAGGGGCGATGCCAGCTGGTAGTGATAGAAGCCGTGCTGCGGATCGGCGCGCATCAGCCGCGCCGCCTGCGCGAAGCGCGGACGGAAGTCGGGGCCGGGCTTCTGGAACAGGATGACGTCGCGGATCGGCGCCGCCGTGCGGTTTTCCAGTTGGTAGAAGCCGTGCACTTTCAGCGTGCGGGTGGCGGGATGGATGTCGACCTGCAGGCCGACGTCGGTGATGCGCGGCTGCGGCAGTTTTGCGAAACGCTTGTAGCGCAGCTCGTAGTCGGCGCGCACCTGTTCCTTGTGCCACGCCGTCTGGAAGGTGCCGAGGTGGACGAGGTTGTACCACAGCAGGCCGCCGCTGGCCGCGAACACGAGGATGCCGGCCGCGAAGCCACCGAGCACGCCCGGTGTCAGGCGCCGGCGGGCGAGCTGCAGGCGTTCGGCAAAGCTGTCGCTCAAGCCGCGCGGCCACAGCACGAGCGCGATGGTGAACAGGATGATCGCCGCGCCGCCCCAGTAGATTTGCAGGGTGCGCTGCAGCGGGAGATAGTGGCCGAAGCCGTTCATCGCGGAATAGGTGATGTCCGGCAGTGCGCCGTACACGAGCATCGGGTGGTCGAGGCCGAAGCCGCCGAGGAACAGCGTGATGACGTAGTAGGTGACCAGCGCGAAATAGGCGAGGTATTTGTGGTTCAGGATGGCCTGGGCGGCGATCGCCAGCACGGCCAGCAGCACGTAGCGGGGCAGCAGGACGCCGAACAGCGTCGCCAGGTACAGGCCCGGCTCCAGCGTCAGGTAGCCGTGCGCCAGCTGGATGCCCATCCCGCATACCATCGCGGCCAGCAGCAGCAGGACCTGCAGGCCGACGAGCGCGATGGTCTTGGCGGCCAGCGGCAGCCAGCTCGGGACGGGCAGCGCATCCATCATCTGCGCCATGCGCGCCTCGCGCTCGCGCCACACCATCTCGCCCGCATAGAACGTCGTCACGATGAGGACGAACAGCGCGAACACGTCGCGTATGAGTTCCAGCACCATGTACGTGACGGGGTAGGTCTTCGTGCCGTAGATCGCGCCCAGGTCGAGCGAGCTGACGATGAGGGTCAGCATGCCGGCCAGGACGATCACGGCGAAGTAGACGTTCTTGACCGCCTCGCGCAAATTCATCCAGGCCGATCGGGCCAGCAGCACGGCGAGGTTGCGCGCGGCGAAGTCGGGCGCCTCGTGCAGGTCGGCCATGCCGGCCGGCGATTGCGGCGCGCTCTCCGGTTCGGGCCGCGCCTGGCCGCGCCGCCCGGCCGGCGTGGACACGAAGCTGAACCGCCAGTAGCCGAGCAGCAGGACGACGAGCGAGAACAGCGACCAGATGCCGCGGTTGACGAGATACACGCCTTCGAACGGGACCTGCAGCGTGTTGCGCTCCGTGAGGTTCCAGTACTCGGTGAGGCGGATCAGCGCCGTCGTGCCGAACGGGTCGATCAGCGCGGCAAGCGTCTTGTAATCGAGGTCGCGCGCGAGCGACGGGGCGACGATGTAACCGATCAGCATGACGACGCTTGCCACGTACACGGCCAGCATGCGCCGCGTGAGCGCTGCGAGCACGAAGAAGATGGCGCCGAAGATGAACAGGTTCGGCACCAGCGTGAGGAAGTAGGGCAGCAGATAGCCCGCCACCGAATACGGCCCGAGGCGGGCGGGATCGATGCCGGGCAGCGCCGTCCCCAGCAGGGTGCCGAACAGGATGGCCGAGAACACGACGGCCAGCGTCGCCAGCGCGCCGAGGAAGCGTCCGAACACGTACGCGTATTTCGGGATCGGCGCGCTGAAGAAGAAGTGGTGCATCTCGTATTCGAAGTCCTGCTGCACCGAGCGGCCCATCATCGCGGCGACGACGATGACGCCGAGCGAGCCGAGGAACGCCGCGCTGAGGGCGATCTGGCGCGGCGCGTTGATCAATACGCGGCCGCCGAACGAGACGAAGGCTTCCTTGAAGACGCCGCCCGCGGCGGCCATCCACAGCAGGGCCAGCGCGAAGAAGGCAAAGAAATACACCCAGGTCGACAGCAGCTTCAGGCGCTGCCGGGCCTCGAAGCCGGCGATGGCGAGGAGCGCACCCATGAATCAGCAGTTCCCGGCCATGTCGTTGTGGCGGCCGGCGATGGTGGCGAAGTAGACGTCTTCCAGGGTCGGGTGGATCGGCTCGAAGTCGTCGCCGGGATAGCGGTCGGCGTACACGTGGATCAGGGTGCGGCCGGAGAGGAGGCGCGTGGAGATGACGGTGTGGCGCTTCTGGTAGGCGGGCAGGTCGGCCTTGCTCACCACTCTCGCCCAGATCTTGCCTTCGATGCCTTCGATGAGGCGCACCGGTTCGCCGCACAGCAGCACGTGGCCCTTGTTGATGATCGCCATATTGGCGCACAGGTCGGCCACGTCGGACACGATGTGCGTGGACAGGATCACGGTCTTGTCCTCGCCGATGTCGGACAAGAGGTTGTGGAAGCGGACGCGTTCCTGCGGGTCGAGGCCGGCCGTCGGTTCGTCGACGATGATCAGCTGCGGGTCGCCCAGCAGCGCCTGGGCGATGCCGAAGCGCTGGCGCATGCCGCCGGAGAACGTACCCATCTTCTGGTTGCGCACCTCGAACAGATTGGTCTGCTGCAGCAGCGCGTCGACGACTTCGCGCCGGCGGTGGCGCTGCGACAGGCCTTTCAGTTGCGCGAAATGGTCGAGCAGTTCGTACGCGCTCACTTTTGGGTACACGCCGAAGTCCTGCGGCAGATAGCCCAGCAGGCGGCGTACTTCATCCTTTTCGTCCAGCACGTCGATGTCGTCCAGGAAGACAGAGCCGCTGTCGCATTCCTGCAAGGTGGCGAGGATCCGCATCAGGGTCGACTTGCCGGCGCCGTTGGGGCCGAGCAGGCCGAACATCCCGGGCGGGATGCTCAGCGAGACCCTGTCCAGCGCGACCACGCCATTGGCATAGGTCTTGGACAGGTTGCGGATTTGTAATTCCATGGAGACTCCATTGCTCGTGACAATGCACGCATTTCATGACTGTTGCATTGTATTAAAAAGGAGCCGACCCGGCAGCAGCGGTGCGACACACGGCATTTTCACAAGTCCAGAGTGCAGAAAAGCGGGAGCAGGATGCAGGCCAGCATACAACGTGGAATGACTTATGTCTATTCTGGCAACATTGCCGGTGATATCCGAGCCGGGCAAGAACATGCATAATGACCCTATGGATACTCTCATCAACAAGGACAATATCCTGGCCGTTACGCGCCAGGGCCGCACCCGGGCCGAGTCGACGGACTGGTTCCGTGTCGCCGTCGGCCTGTACTACCTGGCCAACCTGATGACGAAGGAAACCATCGATTTCAAGACGGTGGACCGCGAGTTCAACCGGTTCATCTACCACTCGATCGGCGGCGGCCATACGATTACCAGCATCCTGCAATTCATGAGCG
Organism: Massilia kyonggiensis; assembly: GCF_024756235.1. GTDB lineage: Bacteria > Pseudomonadota > Gammaproteobacteria > Burkholderiales > Burkholderiaceae_D > Telluria > Telluria kyonggiensis. The sequence continues at coordinate 114,829 of NZ_JANUGY010000011.1, forward strand.
GCAAGAACGTGTTGCCGGTGCTGCAATCGGAGCGTTTCATGACGGCGTTCACGGCCACGTGCACGGACGTGCCGCCTGATTCGATCCCGTTCCTGCTGGAGCTGAACCTGGGCGTCGCGAAGAACATTTCGAAGCTGGACGTGGAAGGGCCCGTGCACGAGTGGCTGCAAGCGCGGAAGCGTGCGGGCGAGGGCATATAATTCGGCTTATCGAACAACAAGCTGATAGGTCCCTCATGACAACCCGCACCATCAACCCCCTTGACCACCTGATCGTCGGTTTCGACAAGGCCTTGCGCGTCGTGGGCGGCGTGGCGAAGGCCGCGCGGCCGAATCCGGGCGTCTCGGCCCCGGACTGCGAACTGAATACACAGGAACAGCGCCACAGCGCCGGCCTGATGCGCGTGAACCACGTGGGCGAAGTGTGCGCCCAGGCGCTGTACGATTCGCAGGGCCGCCGCGCGTCGACGCAGGCCATGCGCGCGCAGTTCGCAAAATCCGGACGCGAGGAAGAAGACCACCTGGCCTGGACGGCCGAGCGCCTGGCCGAACTGGGGTCGCAGCCGAGCCTCCTCAATCCGCTGTGGTATGCCGGCGCCTATGCGCTGGGCACCGTCGCGTCGCGCCTCGGCGACGCCGTCAGCCTCGGCTTCGTCGTGGAGACGGAGCGCCAGGTCGAGGCGCACCTGAACAGCCATCTCGACCAGCTGCCGCCGCACGACGCGAAGTCGCGCGCGATCGTCACGCAGATGCGCGACGACGAGATCGAACACGGGGCCAAGGCGCAGGAAATGGGCGCGGCCGAGATGCCGTTGCCGGTCAAGGCCGCGATGCGCGCCATGGCCAAGGTGATGACCACGACGGCGTACTACATCTGAGGGTTTAGCCCTCCACGATCTCGAACGAGTGCGTGATCTCGGCCGTCTTGGCCAGCATGATCGACGCCGAGCAGTACTTGTCGTGCGACAGGTTGACCGCGCGTTCGACGGTCGCCTCCTTGAGGTTGCGGCCCGTGACGGTGAAGTGGAAGTGGATCTTCGTGAACACTTTCGGATCCGTCTCGGCGCGCTCGGCCTTCAGCGTGACGTCGCAGCCCCGAACGTCTTCCCGGCTGCGCTTGAGGATCAGCACGACGTCGTAGGCGGTGCAGCCGCCGGTACCCAGCAGCACCATTTCCATCGGGCGCGGTGCCAGGTTGTGGCCGCCGCCCTCGGGGGCGCCATCCATGTTCACCAGGTGGCCGGAGCCGGTTTCGGCCCGGAAGCTCATCCCGGAGGGTCCGTTCCAGCTGACTTTGACTTCCATCGATTTCTCCGCTTCGTTTGACAGGTAAAGACGACCATTCTAAGCCAGCGCGGCGGTCCGTGCTGACACGGCCTCAGACTGCCAGCACGTAACGCTCGCTCTTCATGCGCCATGCGGCGAATGCGACGGCGGCCCATGCGGCGAGCGCGGAGCACAGGAACGTCAGCACGAACGGCAGCAGGCCGATGTCGCCGCCCTTCGCGGTCTCGCGGAGCAGGGTCTGGTTCGACAGCATCGGCACGAGGTACATCCAGGACGCCGTTTTGAGTTCCAGCATCGACACGGCAAGCCCCGGCAGCATCGGCACGAGCATCACGATCGACAGCACGCTCTGCGCCTCCTTGAACGAGCGCGCGTTCATGGCCACCGCGATCTGCATGGCGGCCGCGAACAGCGACAGCGGCACGGAGGCGAGGCAGACGAGCAGCAGCCGTCCCCAGCTCACGCGCCAGCTCATGCCGATTTCTTCCAGCGGCATCCACGACAGGATCGCATGCGCCAGCATCAGCTCCAGCGTGATGCCGATGACGGCCAGCGCCGCGGCGGCCAGCCACTTGCCGGCGACGAGTTCCCACGTGCGCACGGGTTGGGCCATCAGCACCTCGAGCGAGCGCCGTTCCCGTTCGCCCGCCGTGGAATCCACGGCCGCGGACAGGCCGCAGATGAACGCGGGGAAGAACAGGAAGCCGAGGATGCCGCCGATCAGGCCTGCCGAGCGCGCGGCCGTCGTGCCCGTGTCGTAGCGCTGCACCTGCACGGGGGACAGCGCGGCCGGCGACACGCCGTGCGCCAGCAGGCGCGCGCTGGCGATGTTGGCGCCGTACGCGTTCAGTACCTCTTCGACGTCGCGCCGGCCATCCTGCTCCGTCGACGAGTCGTACCACAGTTCGATGCGCGCGGGCCGCATCGCGGCGTAGTCGCTCGCGTACTTGCCGGACAGGCGCAGCACGGCGGCGGCCTTGTGGGCGCGCAGCAGGTCGCCGATCGCGGCTTCCTCCATGGGCGGCGTGTCGCGCACGGTGATGTTCTTCTGCTTGAGCTGCGCCATCAGCGTGGGCGCCTGCGCGCCGCCGATCACGGCCAGCACGATGCCTTCGCGCTCGGGCTTCGTCGCGCGGTCGATCCACTGGTGCAGCAGCACGCCCAGCAGCACCGGATACATCAGCGTGAACAGGGCGAGGAGGCCGAGCGAGCGCTTGTCGCGCAGCGATTCGCGGAATTCTTTTTTGAAGACGACGAGGAATTTGGAAGTCATGCGACGATCCCTTCGTCGGTGCCGACCAGGCGGACGAACGCGTCTTCCAGGTTGGCGATGCCGGTGCGCCGGCACAGGTCGTCCGGCGTACCCTGCGCGACCGTGTGGCCCTTGGCGATGACGATCACGTCGTCGCACAGGTGACTGACTTCCTGCATCACGTGCGTGGCCATCACGACGCAGCATCCTTCCTTGCGCAGCGTGGACAGCGCGTGGCGCACGGCGCGCGTGCTCATCACGTCCAGGCCGCGCGTGGGCTCGTCCAGCAGCAGGTGGCGCGGGCGGTGCAGCAGCGCGCGCGCGAGGGCCACCTTGATGCGCTGGCCCTGCGAAAAGCCCTTGCTGCGGCGTTCCAGGATGTCGTCCATCGCGAGCATTTCCGAGACCTCGTCGATGCGCGCGGCGAGCGCCCGTTTGTCCATGCCGTTCAACTCGCCGAAATAGGTGAGGTATTCGCGCGTGGACAGGCGTTCGTACAGCCCGAACTGGTCGGTCAGGAAGCCGATGTTCGCGCGCACCGCGAGCGGGTCGCGTTCCGGGTCGATGCCGTCGATGGCGATGGTCCCGTGGTCGCGCCTGAGCATGCCGACGAGGGTCCGCAGCAGGGTCGTCTTGCCGGCGCCGTTGGGGCCCAGCAGCGCGGTGATCTGGCCGTCGCGCGCCGTGAAGCTGACGCCTCCCAGCGCCTGCACGCTGCCGAATTGTTTGCGGACTTCTTGTGCTTCGATCATGAAGAGAGGCCTGTGTTCAGGGTTGCGGTCCGGCGCTGCCGAGCTGAAAGGTCGGGGCCGGGATCTCGTTCAGGCAGGCACCGTCGACTTTCGCTTCGGGCCGGTCGAGGAAGGTGCGCAGCAGGCGTGGGGCGCAGCCCAGTTGCGACACGCCGTGGCCGGCGTTCGGCGCCGCCAGTATCTGCGCATGGTCCATGAAGCGGGCGGCATCCTGGGCGCGGCGCGGCGGCGTGACGGGGTCCAGGGCGCCGGACAGCAGCAGTACCGGTGCCGCGATGCGCGTTGGGGGCGTTTCCGGCACGGCGGGCACGTTCATGGCGCGGCACAGGCCGCGCAGGCGGTCGGCCAGTGTGCGCGTGAGCGGGCTCGCGTCGCTCGCGGCCAGCGCGGGCGTAAAACGCGGCATGTCTTCGGCGCAGACGACGGCCAGGTGCAGCAGGGTGGCCGGCGAGCCGTCGGGCGAAAAGTCGGCGGCCAGGTTGCGGCGCGCGACGAACGGCTGCCAGCGGCCCGCGCTGGCACTGTGCACGAGGAACGGCAGGCGGCGCGCGTCGGCCGGCGCGTACAGCATGTTGCGCACGGTGTCGAGCAGGCGCGCGCTCGTCATCGTGACGTCGATTTGCCGCGCCGTGCGCGGGTCGGGCAGGTTGAGTGTCAAAGGCGCGGCATCGAGCTTGCCGACGAGCGCGTCGAATTCGCCGCGCAGGTTCGGGTAGGCGCGGGCGCAGGCGGCATCTTTGGCGCACTGGGCGAACAACTGGTCCAGCACGGCCTGGCTGTCGCGGCCTCCGGCCGGGATCACCTGGTCGGGCGCGGCGACGGCGTCGAGCAGCAGGGCGCGCACCCCGGCGGGGTAGGCGCGCGCATAGGCCTGCGCGAGGCGGGTGCCGTACGAGCCGCCCCACAGGTTGATCCTGTCATAGCCCAGCGCCCGGCGCACCGACTCGATGTCGCGCGCGGCGGCGGCCGTCGTGTATGCGGCGAACGGCGCCTTGCTGGCCGCGATGCAGCGGCGCAGGGCGGCATCCGCATCGGCATCGCTCAGCTGCGCATCCGCATCGGCGTCGGACGGGCATTCCAGCTTGCCGGACAGTCCCGTGCCGCGCTGGTCGATGAACACGATGTCGCGCGTGGCGCGCACGCGCCTGAAGGCGGTGGAGAGCAGGGGGAGCACGTCGCTGCCCGCTTCGCCGGGACCGCCGGCAAGCACGAACAGCGGATCCGGCCGCGCGCCCTGGCGCAGGGCGGGGGCGATCGTCACGTGCAGGTTCAGGGTGGCGGGTTTGCCGGGTTCGAGCGGGACGGGCAGGGTGAGGCAGCGCAAGGCTTCTTCGACGCCGGGCAGGTGGCAGCTGCGCGTGTGTGCCGGCGCATCCGCCGGCGCGGCGGTGGCTGGGATCGTGGCCGCCAGCAGTGCGCCCAGGAGCAGGATGGATTTCAACAAGCGGTCTCCTCTTTGATGCGGGTCATACTAATTTGTCATCGATTTCTTGGTCAACGAAAAGTTGCAAAATTGCATGATTCGGCGTGGATGTCTTTGCGCTGGCTCCAGTCCGGTGCGGCTTGACTGTCGGGTGAGGAATCGGCTATAGTCGTGGGCTTTCCATTTGCTCGGGAAAAGACAATAAGGCAGAGTCCGCGAAGTCGTATCGCCCGCGGAACCACCATTCGAGCATTAATTCCCTATACATAGGAAGTCAACATGAAAACTTTTTCCGCTAAGGGCCATGAAGTCCAGCGCGATTGGTACGTGATTGACGCGACGGACAAAGTCCTCGGACGTGTTGCCAGCGAAGTGGCACTCCGACTGCGCGGCAAGCACAAGCCGGAATTCACCCCGCACGTCGATACCGGTGACTTCATCGTCGTCGTCAACGCAGGCAAGCTGCGCGTGACCGGCACCAAAGCCAACGACAAGAAGTACTACCGTCACTCGGGCTACCCGGGCGGTATCTACGAAACCAACTTCCTGAAAATGCAACAGCGTTTCCCGGGCCGCGCCCTGGAAAAAGCCGTCAAAGGCATGCTGCCGAAGGGCCCGCTGGGCTACGCAATGATCAAGAAGCTGAAAGTGTATGCGGAAGCTACGCACCCGCACGCTGCCCAGCAACCCAAAGCACTCGAAATCTAAGTAAGGAACTGACATGATCGGTAACTACAACTACGGCACCGGCCGTCGCAAGAGTGCAGTGGCCCGTGTGTTCATCAAAGCTGGCACCGGCCAGATCATCGTGAACGGCAAACCGGCCGCCGAATACTTCTCGCGCGAAACCGGCCTGATGGTCATCCGTCAACCGCTGGAACTGACCGGCAACGTCGAGCGTTTCGACATCAAGGTCAACGTGCATGGCGGCGGCGAGTCCGGCCAGGCAGGTGCAGTGCGCCACGGCATCACCCGCGCACTGATCGACTACGACGCAGGCCTGAAGGGCGACCTGGCACGTGCCGGTTTCGTCACCCGTGACGCCCGTGAAGTCGAGCGTAAGAAAGTTGGTCTGCGCAAAGCACGTCGCGCAAAGCAATTCTCGAAGCGTTAATCGGATTCTGCAGCGCTTATGCGCTGCAGCCGAAACGAAAAGCCGCCCGCTGCAAAGCCGGCGGCTTTTTTGTTGCCCAAATTCGGGGTCAGGTCCCATTTTTCTTTAAATTCGGGGTCAGAGCACATTTTTTCGCCGTGTTGGAACGAGGTCTCTGCCCCTTGGCTGATGTCGTAACCGCTCGTTTCTCCTCTACGGAAGAAAAATTCATTATCCTTAGTGCAATTGCTAGGAAATGTGCTCTGACCCCGAATCTTTAAAATAATGTGCTCTGACCCCGAATGTAGACTTTAGCCATGTGGCAATGCAGCACATGCATGGACAGCCTGCTAAAATTGTGGGTTCGTACAAGAACTTACCTATTTACCAAGGGGAAACAGATATGATCAAAGTTGGCATCGTTGGCGGCACCGGCTACACGGGCGTGGAATTGCTGCGCCTGCTCGCTGCCCACCCCGAGGCGCAGCTGACCGCCATCACTTCGCGCAAGGAAGACGGCCTGCCCGTCGCCGACATGTTTCCCTCGCTGCGCGGCCACGTCGACATCGCGTTCTCGAGCCCGGACAAGGCGGACCTGAAGCAGTGCGACGTCGTGTTCTTCGCAACGCCGCACGGCGTCGCCATGGCCCAGGCGCCCGAGCTGATCGCCGCAGGCGTGAAAGTGATCGACCTCGCGGCCGACTTCCGCCTGAAGGACCAGGCCACGTTCGAGAAGTGGTACAAGATCCCGCACAGCGCGCCGGACCTGCTGGAAGAGGCCGTCTACGGCCTGCCGGAACTGAACCGCGAAGACATCAAGAAGGCGCGCCTGATCGCCAACCCGGGCTGCTATCCGACCACGATGCAGCTGGGCTTTTATCCGCTGCTGAAGGCGGGCATCATCGATGCCGGCAACCTGATCGCCGACGCCAAGTCGGGCGTGTCCGGCGCCGGCCGCAAGGCCGAGATCGGCACGCTGTTCTCGGAGGCGAGCGACAACTTCAAGGCCTATGGCGTGCACGGCCACCGCCACACGCCGGAGACGTCGGCCCAGCTGCAGCGCTACACGGACCAGAAGGTCGGCCTGATCTTCACGCCGCACCTCGTGCCGATGATCCGCGGCATGCATTCGACCTTGTACGCGCGCCTCACGCAGGACATCACGAACGAAGCCCTGCAAGCCCTGTTCGAAGAGCAGTACAAGGATGCGGAATTCGTCGACGTCATGCCGTTCGGCTCGCACCCGGAAACCCGCTCGACGCGCGGCTCGAACATGCTGCGCATCGCGCTGCACCGTCCGGACAACGGCAACACGGTCGTCATCCTGGTCGTGCAGGACAACCTCGTCAAGGGCGCGTCCGGCCAGGCCGTGCAGTGCATGAACCTGATGTTCGGCCTGCCGGAAAGCACCGGTCTGAAGCAGATCGCGCTGCTGCCGTAATTCTAGCCGGGACGTTCGTCCCGAGCGGCGATTGGCCCCCCAGGCCAATCGCCTCCCGACAAGCTTTGATCTGCAGACACAGATCAAGGCGACCTGTGTTGGCAACGGTACATTGACCGTTGGACAGAGCCAACGCCAAGCACAGGGGACAATCATGTTCGGTCGTAACGCAAAAAGCGAAATCGATAGCCTGATCGGTATTTCCGCACGCATCGAAGGGGATCTCGTGTTCACCGGCGGGCTGCGCATCGACGGCGAGGTGCACGGCAACGTGGTGGCCGCGGACGGCAACGAGAGTGTGCTGATCGTGTCCGAACACGCGCGCATCGAAGGCGAGGTGCGCTGTGCCAACCTGGTCGTCAACGGGTATATCGCGGGGACGGTGTATTCGTCCGACCTCCTTGAATTGCAGCCGAAAGGCCGCATACATGGGGATGTCCATTACCGCCTGCTGGAAATGCATGGCGGCGCCCTCGTCACCGGCAAGCTGACCCACCATGCCGAGCCGGTGCCGGCCGCCGAACCCGTTTTCCACCTCGGCGTGGCGGCCGAAGGGGCTTCAGCATGACTGGCGCCAACGGTCTATAATGGACGAAATCCGAATCCAATCAGGAGTTTATCCATGAATGCAGTCGCCGAAGTGCAAAACGCACAAGACACGATCCCCGCGCCCATCAACTTCACCGACAGCGCTGCCCAGAAAGTTGCCCAGCTGATCGAGGAAGAAGGCAATCCCGACCTGAAACTGCGCGTGTTCGTGCAGGGTGGCGGTTGCTCGGGCTTCCAGTACGGCTTCACCTTCGACGAAATCGTGAACGAAGACGATACGACGATGGAAAAGAATGGCGTCACCCTGCTGATCGACTCGATGAGCTACCAGTACCTGGTCGGCGCCGAGATCGACTACAAGGACGACCTCGAAGGCGCCCAGTTCGTCATCAAGAACCCGAACGCCCAGTCGACCTGCGGCTGCGGCTCGTCGTTCTCGATGTAAGCACTACCAGCTTCGACATCGAAAACCGCCTCGGCATTGCCGGGGCGGTTTTTTTTCGTCCTTAGGAAGTGTTGGATGCCGCCGTAATGACAAGTCAATAACAATTGCTAACAGTCATGCGCGTAGTACACTGATCAGGCCCCACGAATGTGGCGGCAAGGAGACATACAACCCCTATAAACGAGAGAAAAACAATGTCGAGGGCACCAATCTTACTTTGCGGTGTTACCGCTATCATCCTCGCCTGGGCCGGTGCCGCCCAGGCGCAAACACCATCCACCCACAACGCTGCCGCCACCACGGCAGCCACCGACGACGGCACCGGCGCCTACCGCACGCAGCGCTACCGCAACCTGTTCGCCGAACGCCTGGGCCGCAGCCCGCAAGAGACGCACGCAAAGATCGAGCGCGCCTTCCAGAAGCTGTTCCACGGCGACGGCCAGGAAGAGCGCGTCTACTTCGAGACGGGCGCCAACGCCAACGGCACGCTCGCGTACATCACGGACTGGGCCAACAACGACGCCCGCACGGAAGGCATGAGCTACGGCATGATGATCGCCGTCCAGCTCGGCAAGAAGCGCGAGTTCGACGCGCTGTGGAACTGGTCGAAGACCTACATGCTCACGACCGATCCCGCCAATCCGTCGCGCGGCTATTTCGCGTGGTCGATGGGCACGGACGGCACGCCCCGCGCCACCGGGGCCGCGCCGGACGGCGAGGAATACTATGCGATGGCGCTGTACTTCGCGGCGCGGCGCTGGGGCAACGGGAAGGGCATCTACGACTACCAGAAGGAAGCGGATACCATCCTGCGCGGCATGCGGCACCACCCCGTCGTGACGGCCACGCCGCCGTTCCGCATCCATCCGGGCGACACACCGTTCGTCGAACCGGACACGCCCTGGCCCAGTCCCAACAACCGCCGCGAACAGGAACAGGCGCAGAAAGCGGGCAAGCCGTGGCCGCCGCAGCGTCCGCACCGCGAGCCGCGCCCTGTCACCGTCGGACCGATGGTCGACGAGGCCCACGCGATGGTCCGCTTCGTGCCGGAGACGTTCATCCCCGGCACCGACCCGTCTTACCACCTGCCCGCGTTCTACGAGCTGTGGGCGCGCTGGGGCCCGCGCGAAGACCGCGCGTTCTGGGCGCGTGCGGCAAACGTCAGCCGCGATTTCTTCGTGAAGACGGCCGATCCCGCGACGGGTCTCGGCCCCGACCGCGCCGATTTCGACGGCACGCCGCTGAAGAACTGGGACGGCAGCCCGGGTTCGTTCGGCTACGACAGCTGGCGCACGATCAGCAACTGGTCCGTCGACCGCAGCTGGTGGAACAAGGACCCGCGCCAGCAGGCGCTGTCCGACCGCGTCCAGCGCTTCCTGGCCGGGCAGGGGATCGACCGCTTCGCCGACCGTTACACGCTGGACGGCAAGCCGCTGTCCGACCGCCACTCGACCGGCATGCTGGCGGCGGCCGCCGTCGGCAGCCTGGCGGCCACGCCGGGACAGGTGTCCGATGACTTCCTGCGCGCGCTGTGGGATACGCCCGTGCCCAGCGGCGAGCAGCGCTACTTCGACGGCATGCTGTACCTGATGAGCATGATGCACCTGGGCGGCGAGTTCCGCGTGATCGATGGCACCCACAAATAACAAGGAGACAAGCATGATGAAACAGACGACCGTCGCCGTCCTCCTCGCCTGCGCGGCGCTGGGCGCACAGGCGCAGGACCGCGCGTGGCTCGACAAATCGAAATCCGCCGACGAGCGCGCCCGCGCCGCCGTCGCCGCGATGACGCTCGACGAAAAACTGCTGCTGATCGTCAGCTACACGGACAAGAAAGACCTGGCGAAGCAGCCGGACGACATCGTGCCGCCGGCGATCAAGGCCGACGTCGCCGCGCACCACATCGAGGGCTCGGCTGGCTACGTGCCGGGGATCCCGCGCCTCGGCATTCCGCCGCAGTGGCAGACCGACGCGTCGATCGGCGTGCGCGTGGGCGGCATGGAGCGCACGGCGCTCCCGTCCTCGCTGGCGACGGCGGCCAGCTTCGATCCGGCCGTCGTCGAGGCGGGCGGACGCATGATCGCGGACGAGGCACGCGCATCGGGCTTCAACACATTCCTCGCGGGCGGTGCGAACCTGGCGCGCGAGCCGCGCAACGGCCGCAATTTCGAATACGTGGGCGAGGACCCGCTGCTGGCCGGCCGCATGGCGGCGGGCCTGATCAACGGCATCCAGTCGCGCCACATGGTCTCCACGATGAAGCACTTCGCCGTCAACGACCACGAAAGCCAGCGCACGACGGTCGACGTCACGATCTCGCCCGAGGCGATGCGCCAGTCGGACCTGCTCGCGTTCGAGATCGTCAACGACCTGTCGAAGCCCGGCTCCGTCATGTGCTCGTACAACCTCGTGAACGGCCGCTGGGCGTGCGAGAACGAGTACCTGCTGAACAAGACGCTGAAGCAGGACTGGAGGTTCAAGGGCTATGTGATGGCCGACTGGGGCGCCGTCCACTCGACGGCGGACGCGGCCAACTATGGCCTCGACCAGTTCACGGGCTACCCGTGCTGCAACCACCACGGCCCGTTCTACTCGGCGAAGAATTTCAAGGAGGCGATGAACAAGGGCGACGTGTCGATGCGCCGCCTCGACGACATGGCGCAGCGCATCCTGTGGCCGCTGTTCCAGACCGGCGTGTTCGACGATCCGCCGAAGGTCGGCAAGATCGATTTCGCCGCGCATGCGAACGTTGCGCAGCGCGCCGCCGAGGAATCGCTCGTGCTGCTGAAGAACGAGGGCAACCTGCTGCCGCTGGCGAACGTGAAGTCGGTGGCCGTCATCGGCGGTCATGCGGACAAGGGCGTGCTGGCGGGCGGCGGGTCGTCCGGCGTGACGCCGGTCGGCGGCAATGCCGTGCCGAACCTGGAACCGACGAAGTGGCCGGGCCCCGTGATCTACATGCCGTCGGCGCCGCTGGCGGCATTGAAAGCGGAGCTGCCGAAGGCGAAGGTCGCGTACGCGAGCGGCAAGGACATCGATGCGGCCGTCGCGCTGGCGAAGCAGTCCGAGGTCGCCGTCGTGTTCGTGACGCAGTGGATGGGAGAAGGCTTCGACGGCAGGCTGGAACTGGACGGCAACCAGGATGCGCTGGTCGCCGCCGTCGCGCGCGCCAATCCGAAGACGGTCGTCGTCGTGGAATCGGGCGGCGCGATCCTGATGCCGTGGCTACCGCAAGTGCCGGCCGTGCTGGAGGCGTTCTATCCGGGCATCCGCGGCGGCCAGGCGATCGCGCGCATCCTGACCGGTAAAGTGAATCCGTCCGGACACCTGCCGATCAGCTTCCCCGCATCGAATCTACAACTTGCCCATGCGCAGATTCCGGGCTTCGGCAAGCCGGACGGCATCCCCGTCCACATCACGTATCACGAAGGCGCCGCAATCGGCTACAAGTGGTACGACGCGAAAGGGTATAAACCGTTATTCGCGTTCGGTCACGGCCTCAGTTACACGAGCTTCGCCGTCGCCGAACCGAAGGCCAACGTCGCCAATGGCGCGCTGACGGTCGGCGCCGCGCTGCGCAACACGGGCAGGCTGGCCGGCAAGGGCGTCGTGCAGGTCTATGTCGCGCCGGCGGATCTGAAGGCGTCGGGCTGGGAAGCGCCGAAGCGTCTCGTCGCGTTCCACAAGCTCGATTTGCGGGCAGGCGGCGCGAACACGTTCACGCAGGCCGTCGATCCGCGCCTGCTGGCGACGTACGAAGTCGCGGACAATAGCTGGCGCGTCCGCGCGGGCACGTACCGCGTGCTGTTCGGGCAGGCGGCGGACGACCTGCCCGTGTCGGTGGACGTGACGCTGCCGGACATGACGTGGAGCGCCGTCCACAAGGACTAAGCCCGTTATTTGGCCCAGTAATCCAGCACCAGCGATTTGGCGAGACTTGGCTTGAGCATCTCGACGAAACGCTGGTGCGCCGGATGCACGAGATAGGCGTCGCGGTCTTCGGCTTGCGCGAACGTCAGGGTAAAACAGTGCGTGAAGCCGTCGTTCAGGCCTTCCGGGCTCACGTTCGTGCCCCATTCGTAGGCGGTAATGCCGGGGATGGCCGAGGGCAGGGCGGCAAAGCCGGTCACGATGGCGTCGACGTCGTCGTACGAAGCGTCGTCCTTGAACGAGAACAGGACGACGTGGCGGAGCAGTTGGCTGGACATGGGGCGGTCGATGTAGGTTGACGAGGCGTCATCTTACATCAGGGCGCAAGGGCGATCACATCGTCGCCGGGCAGCGGTTCGCAGCCCGGCCCCAGCGGTTCCCAGCCGCGATGCACGACGATGTGGCGTTCGTCGTGGCACAGTTCCACGCGGCGCGTCTGCGGGGATTCCCGCCGCACGAAATCCTCGATCGCCGTCGGCACGCTGATGTGCAGCGCGAGCGCGTGGATGTCGTCGAGCGGATGGTCGCCCACGTGCACGAGGGGCACGAACTGCCCGGCGAACATCAGCCAGTGCGACGGGATGCGGACGGGCGTGGCCGCATAGCCTTGCGCGCGCAACCACGCCTGTGCGCGCTCGCGCGCGGGATCTGCAGGGTCGAGGCGGCCCCACGCGAATGCGAGCAGCTCCGCCACCCACTGGTTGCAGTTCTGGTAGCGCGTGCCGAATGCGTAGGCGTTGGCGCTGTAGCGGGTGCCCAGCAGCGCGAGGGCCAGCGGCTTGTCGAGCGCGGCCTTCTCCAGCAGCGCGCTGTCCTGCCCGGGCGGGAACAGCAGGGCGACGTGGCCATGCGTGGGCGCGTCGGCGCCGAACACGAAGCCGGCCATGCCCTGATCGAACAGGCGCGGACGCGATTCGTCGCATGCGTAGTACAACTGGCGCACGGCCCACGGACCGCCCGGATTGTTTTTCAGTGCGATGCCCGCATGCGAATACCGCAGGCCGAAGCGGGAGAGGTCCAGGCCCGCGCGCGCCACGAGGGCGAGATCGCTGCCGGAGCGCGCCAGCTCGTCTTTCACCGCGGCGGCGAAGCGCAGCACGCGGTCCTGGTCCGCGGCCGTGACCTTCTCGGCACGGTCGCAGAACGTCGGGATGCCGGCCCATGCGCTCGCGCTCGCGGACAGCAGGAGCGCGGCCGCGAGGCGGCGCACGAACGTCATCAGATCGTGACTTTACGGGAGGCGAGTTCGCGGTACCAGTCGTCCTGCAGCGCGAGGAAGAACGGCTGCTTCGTGTCGCCGTAGGCGAACTCGTAGCCGTACACGCGCTCGTTCACCTGCACGACTTCATTCCTGGCGACGCGGCGTTCGGCCAATGCGCGGTCGGGCACGTCGACCCAGAACTCGGTGGCCGCAGTGCCCGCGACGGCGCGCAGCGTGATGCGCGTGACACCCGCCTTCGCCGGCGCCTGGGCGACGTCGATCACGCGGTACGGGCCGGTCTCCGCGCGCTTGTTGTCGCCGCTCGAGCTGTTGCTGGAGCCGCCGATCGAATCGGAGATGCTGCCCGACGACGCGGAACCCGCGCTGGAGGCGGATGACGCGAAGCTGTCGGCGTGGGCGGGCAGGACACAAGCGGCGGCCAGCGTCAGTGCGAGCGCGCGGGTAAAGGTCGTGAAGGTCATTGCGAAATCTTTCTTAAGCGTATCGGATAACGCAATGGTACAAGTGCCGCGCGCTGCTGAGAAGGCAAACGTGGTTTTGTCGCAATGGCTCAGTCGACTTCGGTGACGAACTGGTCGAGCGGACGGCGCACCTTCGGCAGGTTGACCAGCCAGTCCTGTTCGGCCTTGCGGTAGCCCAGCGGCAGCATGACGACGCTGCGCAGGTTCTGCTCGCGCAGCTTCAGGATGGCGTCGACGGCGGCCGGATCGAAGCCTTCCATCGGCGTTGCGTCGACTTCCTCGAACGCAGCCGCGATGACGGCGGCGCCGAAGCCGATATAGGCCTGGCGTGCGGCATGCTCGAAGTTCACCTGCGCGCCGCGGCCCGGATAGGTCGACAGCAGCTGCTGGCGGTACGCTTCCCAGCCTTCGTTGCGGAAGCCGCGCACTTCATTGGTCAGGTCGAACATGTGGTTGATGCGTTCCGGCGTGTAGTCGTCCCAGGCGGCGAACACGAGCAGGTGCGACGCATCGGTGACCTGTGCCTGGTTCCACGCCACTTCACGGATCTGCGCGCGCAGTGCCGGATTCTTCACGACCAGGATCTCGTACGGCTGCAGGCCGGACGAGGTCGGCGCGAGGCGGGCCGCTTCGATGATGCGGTCGATCTTGTCCTGCGCGACCGGACGGGTCGGATCCATTGCCTTGGTGGCGTAGCGCCATTGCAGTTTATTCAGTAATTCCATGGGTGACCTTATGTAGGGTGGATAGGTCACATTGTATTTTCTCCTCGCGGTGCAATAAACTAGGCGTTCAGCAAATGATTTGTTCGTGAAAGGTGAAGATGGCGCGCAAGTTCGATCACTTGTCGGATGTGGAAGTGTTGCTCAGCGTGATCGAACACGGGTCGTTCAGTGCCGCAGCGGTAGTGTTGTCGACCACGGCGTCGGTGCTGAGCCGTGCCATTTCTCGACTGGAACACCGCCTGGGTGCCCAACTGCTCCGGCGCAGCACGCGCAGCCTGAGTCTTACCGATGCCGGCCGCCGCTACGCCGAGGAAGTGCGCGGCGCGTTCGCGCAGATCGAGCAGGCGGAACGCACGATTCGCAGCACGACGGTGCAACTGAGCGGCAAGGTGCGCATGAGCGTGCCCACCAGCTATGGCCGGCAACGCTTGCCCGCGCTGCTGGCGGCCTATGCGCGCGCGTATCCGCTGGTCGAGCTCGAGGTGGACATCAGCAACCGCAATGTCGACCTCGTGGCGGAAGGGTTCGACGTGGCCATCCGTTCCGGCCCGATCCCGAGCAGCAGCATGGTGGCGCGTCCGCTCGAAGTGTCGCCGCTGTGCCTGGTCGCGGCGCCGGATTACCTGGAGGCGGCGGGGGCGCTATCCGGCCTGGCGGACCTGGCGCGCCAGCGCTGCATCGCCTTCATCCGTCCCAGCACCGGCCGCGTGGTCCCCTGGCATTTGCGCGACGACGGGCGCGACATCGACTGGGTGCCGCCGGCCGCCGTCACGGTGGCGACCGATGTCATGGGCGTCGTGTGGTTCGCCGAGCAGGGGATGGGCATCGCGTTGTGCCCGCGCATCTTCGCCGAAGAGAGCCTCGCGGCAGGCCGCCTGGTCGAGGTGTTGCCCGGCCTGGGCGGGCGCACGCGGACGTTTTCCCTGATCTACCCGACCCACCGCAGCCTGTCGGCCGCGTCGCGGGCGCTGATCGACATGCTGGTGGCCGGGCGTCAGGCGGGATAAAGCGCGCCGAGGATGCGGGGGCCGGCGGCACCCGTGACGGCCGGCAGGTTGCCCGGCTGGCGGCGCAGGAAGCGGTAGCCGAGCCATGCGAAGGCGAGGGCTTCCACGCGGTTCGGCGCGACGCCCAGCGTGTCCGTCGACGCGACGGGGATGTTGCCGCCGAGGGCGTCGGCGAGGTCGCGCAACAGCACGCCGTTGTACGCGCCGCCGCCGCACACGTAGACGGCTTGCGCATTTGCCTCCGCCTGGATCGCGCGGGCGATCGTCACGGCCGTCAGCCGCGTCAGCGTCGCCTGCACGTCTGCCGGCGACACGCCCGGCCGCTGCGCCAGCTTGGCGTCGAGCCAGTCCGCGTGGAACAGGTCGCGGCCCGTGCTCTTGGGCGGCGGCTGGCGAAAGTATGGTTCGTCGAGCAGCAGGTCGAGCAGGGGCGCGTCGACGGTGCCCGCTGCGGCCCAGGCGCCGTCCTGGTCGTAGGCTTTGCCCAGGTGGCGCGCGATCCACAGGTCCATCAGCACGTTGCCGGGGCCGGTGTCGTAGCCGGTCACGCGGCCGTCGCCGTGCAGCACGCTGATGTTGCCGATGCCGCCGATGTTGACGACGACGCGCACCTGGTTCTTCTTGCCGAAGCGGGCTTCGTGGAAGGCGGGGACGAGCGGGGCGCCCTGGCCGCCGGCGGCGACGTCGCGGCTGCGGAAGTCGGCGATGACGTCGATGCCGGCAAGCTCGGCCAGCAACGCGGGATTATTCGTCTGGCGCGTAAAACTCAGTTCGGGGCGGTGGCGGATCGTCTGGCCGTGCACGGCGACGGCGCGGACCGGACCCGGCGCCACAGCGGCCAGCGTTTTGACGCACTCGGCGTAGCAGCGGGCCAGCGCGTTGGCGGCCAGCGCTTCGCGTTCCAGTTCGTTGGCGCTGGCGGCTTGCAGGGCCATCAGTTCGGCGCGCAGGTCGGCCGGGAAGGGGGTGAAGGCGGCGTCCAGCGTGCGGATGCCGCGGCCGGAAAAGTCGGCCAGCACGCCGTCGACGCCGTCCAGGCTCGTGCCGGACATCAGGCCGATGTACAAAGTGGATGCCATGATCGACTCCTGAAAGCAAAACGCCTTGCACGCATGTCGACGTGCAAGGCGTTCGTTGAACGACGCTGAGGGATCAGCGTGCAGCCATCGCGTTACCGGCCGGCGACAGCAGCGAGAAGCGGTGCGACATCTCGGCGGCGGCCATCTTGAAGCGGGTCATTTCGCCCGGCGTCAGCGGCTGCTGCTGCAGGTTCTTCATTGCCATCGGGTCGGTGGCGCGGCCGCCGATGCGGAATTCGTAGTGCAGGTGCGGTCCCGTTGCCCAGCCCGTCGTGCCCACGTAGCCGATCACGTCGCCCTGCGACACTTTCTGGCCGCGGCGCAGGCCGCTGGCGAAGCGGCTCATGTGGCCGTACGCGGTGCTGTAGTTGGACCAGTGCTTGAGCACGACAAAGTTGCCGTAGCCGTTCTGGGTGCCGACGAAGTCGACGACGCCGTCGCCCGACGCCTTGATCGGGGTGCCCAGCGGTGCGGCCATGTCGACGCCTTCGTGCTTCTTCCAGGTGCCGAACACCGGATGCACGCGCATCGAGAAGCCCGACGAAATGCGGTTGAACGCCACCGGCGACTTCAGGAACGCCTTTTTCAGCGCCTTGCCGTCCAGGCTGTAGTAGCCGCCCTGGTGGGTGACGGGGTCTTCGTACCAGACGGACTGGTAAGCGACGCCGCGGTTGACGAACTCGCCGGCCAGGATGCGGCCCGTGCGCACCATCTCGCCATCCAGCCAGAAGGTTTCGTAGACAACATTAAAACGGTCGCCGCGCTTCAGGTCTGAGCGGAAGTCGATGCTCGTCGAGAACATCTCGATGATCTGGTTGACGACGGAATCGGGGATCTGGCTGCCGTCGACGGCATCGTCGGTGGCGGCGTACAGCGAGCTGTTGATGTTGCGCGAACGCATCTCGACACGGCGCTCGAGCTGGGCCGGCGCCGAGTTCGACACGAATTTGTCGCCCTTGCGGGTGATCGTGACAGTCTTGAACTGGTCCTTGTCGGCGATCGTCGCATGCAGGGTCAGCAGCAGGCCGTTCTCGTCGGTCTCGGCCTGGATACGCTTGCCGGTCTTGAGGGAGAGGATGGAGCGGGCGGTCTTGTCGCTGCGGACGAAGGCTTGCGCTTGCTGGTCTTCGATGCCGAGGCGGTTGAACACGGAGCCCAGCGAGTCACCCGGACGGATGCGTTCTTCGTGGATGAATTGCTGCTGGTCTTGCTGGAGGGCGGCGATCTGGTCTGCCAGGTTCGGCAGCTGCAGGTCTTGTGCGACCGATTTGACCGGCATGTCTGAGGCGTCCGGAGCGATCGGGGCGACTGCGGTGGCGCCGAAGGCGCACAGTGCCAGGGCTGCAGTACCCCCGGCTACGATGCGGGTTTTGCGGCTCGTTTCAGCCAGACCAAACCAGCGCTTGCCGGCGATTTTCTGTAATGGGTTCATGCAATCAGTTAAAATTTACCGCTTGAACAGCCCAAGACACCGTGATTTTTTTGTCGTTGTTATTACTTGTTGTCGTTGAAACTTTTCGTGCGGCAAGATTGACGGGATCGCGAATTATATCAAAATACCGGGTCTTACAACCGCTTTAGTCCTTTTCCTACAAATTTTTTATGACTTCTCCAGAAATTTCTGGTAATGCAAAAATTGCAACGCCAGCGGCCGGTCCGGCTCCTCTCCCTCTGAGCGACGCCGTCCAGGAAGCCCTTGCCATCACCAAGCGCGGTGTGGACGAGCTGCTGATCGAAAGCGAATTTGCCCAGAAACTGGCCCGTTCCGAACAGAGCGGCACGCCGCTGCGCATCAAGCTGGGCCTGGACCCGACGGCGCCCGACCTGCACCTGGGCCACACCGTCGTGCTGAACAAGCTGCGCCAGCTGCAAGACCTGGGCCACCAGGTGATCTTCCTGATCGGCGATTTCACGTCGATGATCGGCGACCCGTCGGGCCGCAACGCGACCCGTCCGCCGCTGACCCGCGAGCAGATTGAAGCGAACGCCACCACCTATTTCAAGCAGGCGTCGCTCGTGCTCGACCCGGCGCGCACGGAAATCCGCTACAACTCCGAATGGTGCGATGCTCTCGGCGCGCGCGGCATGATCCAGCTCGCGTCGCGTTACACCGTGGCCCGCATGATGGAGCGCGACGACTTTACCAAGCGCTACAAGAATGGGACTCCGATCTCGGTCCATGAGTTCCTCTATCCTTTGATGCAGGGCTACGATTCGGTCGCTTTGAAATCGGATCTTGAGCTGGGTGGAACGGACCAGAAATTTAATCTGCTGGTCGGTCGTGAACTGCAGAAAGATTACGGCCAGGAGCCGCAGTGCATCCTGACGATGCCGTTGCTGGAAGGCCTGGATGGCGTCGAGAAGATGTCCAAGTCCAAGAACAACTACATCGGCATCACGGAACCGGCCAACACGATGTTCGGCAAGCTGATGAGCATCTCGGACGTCATGATGTGGAAGTACTACGAGCTGCTGTCGTTCCGTTCGATCCAGGACCTGGCCGCGTTGAAAGCCGAAGTCGAGGGCGGCCGCAATCCGCGCGATGCGAAGGTGGCGCTGGCCCAGGAAATCGTCGCCCGCTTCCACTCGCAGCAGGCAGCCGAGGATGCGCTGGCCGACTTCGTCAACCGCTCGAAGGGCGGCATCCCGGACGACGTGCCGGAAGTCGCGGTCTCCGGCGCACCGCTGGGCCTGCCGCAACTGCTGCGCCAGACGGCCTTGTGCGCCTCCAGCTCGGAAGCGATGCGCATGATCGACCAGGGCGGCGTGCGCATCGACGGCACGGTCGTTTCCGACAAGGCGCTGCAGGTGCAGGCCGGCACGTTCGTGCTGCAGGTCGGCAAGCGCAAGTTCGCCCGCGTGACGCTCGCTGCATGATCGGCCTGCTGCAACGGGTCAGCGAGGCCAGCGTCACGGTCGACGGCGACGTCACGGGCGCCATCGGCCGCGGCCTGATGGTGCTCGTGTGCGCGGAAAAGGGCGACACGGAGCGGGAAGCCGACGCGCTGCTCGCGAAGCTGCTGACCTACCGCGTGTTCCCCGACGACGCCGGCAAGATGAACCGCAGCGTGACGGACGTGGCGGGCGGCCTGCTGCTCGTGCCGCAGTTCACGCTGGCGGCGGACACCCGTTCCGGCACCCGCCCGTCGTTCTCGCCGGCCGCCGCGCCCGAGGACGGACGCCGGCTGTTCGACCATGTCGTGCGCCAGGCGCGCGAACGTCACGGTATCGTCGAAACCGGTCGTTTCGGTGCCGACATGAAGGTGGCGTTGATCAATGACGGACCGGTGACGTTCTGGCTGCGTGTTGATCCACCCCGTGTCGCCCCCTGAAAGACGAAACCGCGCGCCGCGGCGGGAGTCTGAGACTAAGGATGCAGGGAGAGAGAACATGAAAATCTGGAGCGATTCCTTTACCGAGGGCGACATGATTCCGCCCAGATGTGCGTTCGCCGAGATGGATCCCGGCAACCACATCAAGTTGTCGACCAACCGCAGTCCGCACATCGCCTGGGACGACGTGCCGGCCGGCACGCAGTCGCTGGTCCTGCTCGTGCACGACATCGACGTGCCCACGGACGGCACGGACGTGAACAAGGAGGGCCGGACGGTGCCCGATGCGCTGCCGCGCACGGATTTCTATCACTGGTCCCTCGTCGACATTCCCGTGTGCCTGAAATCCTTTGCCGAAGGCAAGTTCTCGGACATGGTCACGCCCGGCGGCAAGAGCGGGCCGCTGGTGCCGTTCACGATCAAGAACGGCACGGAACACCAGCTGCGCCACGGCATCAACGACTACACGGGCTGGTTCGCGAACGATCCCGACATGGCCGGCGAATACTATGGCTACGATGGCCCGTGCCCGCCGTGGAACGACGAACGCGTGCATACCTACGTCTTTACGCTGTACGCCCTCGACATTCCGCGCCTGCCGCTGGAAGGCCGGTTCACAGGCAAGGAAGTGCGCCTGGCCATCACGGGACACATCCTGGACGAGGCGAAGATCTTCGGCGTGTATTCGCTGAACCCGGACGTGACGGGCAACCTGATCGGCCAGCCATCCTGATTTTTTGACAAGCGATATCCTGAACGATCGCTCCGCGGTGCGGGGCGACGCATCCGCATGACGACAACGAACGCATCCGCAGCACCTACCGACATCCTCCTGATCCGCCACGGCGAAACGGCCTGGAACGCCGAACGCCGCCTGCAAGGCCACCTGGACATCCCACTGAACGAAGAAGGCGAACGCCAGGCCGCGCTGCTGGCGGGCGCGCTCGCCGGTGAGCCTCTCGACCTCATCATCGCAAGCGATCTGCGCCGGGCCCACCAGACGGCGCAGGCCGTGGCCGACCGCCGTGGACTGACGGTCGCCATCGAACCGGCCCTGCGCGAGCGCGGCTATGGCGGCTTCGAAGGCTTGCTGTACAGCGAGATCGAGGAGCGCTTCCCGCGCGAATTCGCCGCCTGGCAGGCGCGCGACGTCGACGCGCAGCTGCCGCCGGGCCGCAACGTGGGGGAGAGCTTCCGCACGTTCTTCGACCGCGCCACCGGTGCCATCCTCGCGCTGGCGGCGGACAATCCGGGCAGGACGATCGCGCTCGTCGCGCATGGCGGCGTGCTGGAGTGCGCCTACCGGCTGGCGCGCGGGCTGCCGCTGGAAACGCCGCGCGACTTCAAGGTCTATAACGCCAGCATCAACCGTTTCCGCTTCGACCCGGCCGATAACAGCCTCGTCCTGAGTAGCTGGGGCGAGGTCGACCACCTGCGTCCGGCCGTGCTCGACGAGCTTCCTTAAAAGGCATGCTGGCGGGCTTGGCAAGCCTTTTCTGGCGTGTGCGCAACAATCCCATAAAAAAATGTGCTGATAAATTGAGCAGCGCTTCGGGTAAAATAGCGAGTTCCCGTCGCTTCCCGTGAATTTTCTGCCGTGCAAATTGGTCCTTATACGCTGCGTAACAATGTCTTCGTCGCCCCGATGGCCGGGGTGACCGACCGTCCGTTCCGTCAGCTGTGCAAGAAGCTGGGCGCGGGTTATGCGGTGTCCGAAATGGCGGCATCGAATCCGCGCCTGTGGGCCAGCGAGAAATCGTCGCGGCGCACGGACCATGCGGGCGAGATGGAGCCGAAAGCCGTGCAAATCGCCGGTGCCGACCCGCACGACCTGGCCGAATGCGCGAAGTTCAACGTCGAGCGCGGCGCCCAGATCATCGACATCAACATGGGGTGCCCGGTCAAGAAAGTGTGCAACAACTGGTGCGGTTCGGCGCTGCTGCAGCACGAAGACCTCGTGCAGCGCATCCTGGACGCCGTCGTGAACGCCGTCGACGTGCCCGTCACCCTGAAGTTCCGCACCGGCTGGGATCGCCAAAACAAGAACGCGCTGACGATTGCGCGCATGGCCGAGGACGCCGGCATCGCGATGCTGACCCTGCACGGCCGCACCCGCGCCGACGGCTACAAGGGCGACGCCGAGTACGACACCATCGCCGCCGTCAAGGCCGCCGTCGGCATTCCCGTCGTGGCCAACGGCGACATCACGACGCCGGACAAGGCGAAGTTCGTGCTGGAGTCTACGGGCGCCGACGCGGTGATGATCGGCCGCGCCGCCCAGGGCCGTCCCTGGATCTGTCGCGAAATCGATTACTTCCTGCGTACGGGCGAGTATCTGCCGCCGCCGCTGGTCGACGAGGTGCGCGAACTGATGCACGAACACCTGCCGGCCCACTACGCGTTCTATGGCGAATACCTGGGCGTGCGCACGGCCCGCAAGCACATCGGCTGGTATGTCGAAGACCTGCCGGGCGGCGAGGAATTCCGCCAGCGCATGAACCGTTTGGAATCGACATCTGAACAATTGTCTGCCGTCGATGAGTTTTTTAAATCACAACACCGGTATGGCGACCGGTTACAATACCGGCCCGCGCATCCTGACGATGCTGCGATTGCCGCCTAAAAGATAGTCAAAATAATAAGAACGCCGGAGACAAACGCTGCCAAAAGCAGCATTCAACCAGGATGAAGCAGCAACATGAGTAAAGAAAGTATCCAGGAAGTCGTTCAAAAAAGCCTCGAAGACTATTTCAACGACCTGGGCGAGCAGAAACCGACGAACATCTACGACATGATGCTCCTGACCGTCGAAAAACCGATCCTGCAGGTGGTGATGACGCGGGCGGAGGGCAATCAGTCGCATGCCGCCCAGATGCTGGGCATTAATCGCAATACGTTACGCAAGAAGTTGCAGGAGCACGGGCTGCTGTAAGCGCCGGCGGAGGGGCCGGGGCGTGCAGGCGTGCGTCGGGCCCTTTGTCCGGCGTGCGCGAGCCCGTCCAGATTTTTTTCAACAGGCCACTCCCATGATCAAACAAGCACTCATCTCCGTTTCCGACAAAACCGGCGTCCTCGATTTCGCACGTGCGCTGTCCGCCCTCGGCGTGAACATCCTGTCCACCGGCGGCACCGCCAAACTGCTGCAGGACAATGGTGTGCCGGTGACCGAAGTCGCCGACTACACCGGCTTCCCGGAAATGCTCGATGGCCGCGTGAAGACGCTGCATCCGAAGGTCCACGGCGGCATCCTGGCCCGCCGCGACTTCCCGGAACACGTTGCCAAGCTGGAAGAGCACGGCATTCCAGAGATCGACATGGTGGTGGTCAACCTGTACCCGTTCCAGGCCACCGTCGCCAAGGAGCAATGTTCGCTGGAAGACGCGATCGAGAACATCGACATCGGCGGCCCGACCATGCTGCGCTCGGCGGCCAAGAACCACCGCGACGTCGTCGTCATCGTCGACCCGGCCGACTATGGTCCGGTGCTGGCCGAGATGAAAGGTACCGGCGAGACGGCCGGCAGCGTCGGCTACGAAACGAAATTCCGCCTGGCCAAGAAAGTGTTCGCGCACACGGCCCAATACGACGCCGCCATCACGAACTACCTGACGAGCCTCGGCCCGGACAAGGAGCACGCGAACCGTGCCGCCTACCCGCAGACGCTGAACCTGCACTTCGAAAAAGTCCAGGACATGCGCTACGGCGAAAACCCGCACCAGACCGCCGCGTTCTACCGCGACCTCGTGCCGGCCGCCGGCAGCCTGGCCAACTACCGCCAGCTGCAGGGTAAAGAGCTGTCGTACAACAACATCGCCGATGCGGACGCGGCCTGGGAATGCGTCAAGTCGCTGGGCGGCTTCAATTCGCCGGCCGGCTGCGTGATCATCAAGCACGCCAACCCGTGCGGCGTCGCGATCGGCGCCGACGCGCTGGACGCCTACCAGCGCGCCCTCAAAACGGACCCGACCTCGGCCTTCGGCGGCATCATCGCCTTCAACGTGCCGGTCGATGGCCCGGCGGCGGAAGCCATCGCCAAGCTGTTCGTGGAAGTCCTGATCGCACCGGCATTCACGGCCGAAGCGCTGCAGATCATGTCGTCCAAGCAGAACGTGCGCCTGCTGGAAATCGCTCTCGGCGACGGCCAGAACGTGTACGACGTCAAGCGCGTCGGTGGCGGCCTGCTCGTGCAATCGCCGGACGCGAAGAACGTCGGCATCGGCGACCTGCGCGTCGTGACGAAGAAGCAGCCGACCCAGCAGCAGCTGCAGGACCTGATGTTCGCGTGGCGCGTGGCCAAGTACGTGAAATCGAACGCGATCGTGTTCTGCGCCGGCGGCATGACCCTCGGCGTGGGCGCCGGCCAGATGAGCCGCATCGACTCCGCGCGCATCGCCTCGATCAAGGCGCAGAACGCCGGCCTGTCGCTGGTGGGCTCGGCCGTGGCGTCGGATGCGTTCTTCCCGTTCCGTGACGGCCTGGACGTCGTCGTCGATGCGGGCGCGACCTGCGTGATCCACCCGGGCGGCTCGATGCGCGACCAGGAAGTGATCGACGCGGCGGATGAACGCGGCGTGGTCATGCTCTATACTGGTACGCGTCACTTCCGTCACTGATCGGAGGTGAAGGTCGTGGTGACAAAGTCGCCACGACCTGTGTTTTTGCACAGTATTTTTCCCACGAAACACCCGCGCCGGTATAACATTCGATAATGATTATTCTCGGCATCGACCCGGGCCTGCGTACGACAGGGTTCGGCGTCATTGAAAAGCAAGGCAACCGGTTGCGCTACATCGCGTCCGGCACCATCAAGACGGGCACCGAAGGCGCGCTGCCGCCGCGGCTGAAAGTCATCCTGACCGGCGTCAGCGAAATCGTCGCCACCTACCAGCCGGCCTGCGCGGCCATCGAAAAAGTCTTCGTCAACGTCAATCCGCAGTCGACCCTGCTGCTCGGCCAGGCGCGCGGCGCCGCGATCACGGCCCTCGTCGGCGCCGACCTCGACGTGGCGGAGTACACGCCCACGCAAGTGAAACAGGCGGTCGTCGGTACCGGTAAAGCCGTCAAGGCGCAGGTGCAGGACATGGTCGCGCGCCTGCTCAAGCTGCCGGGCCTGCCGGGCTCGGACGCGGCCGACGCGCTCGGCATTGCCATCTGTCACGCCAACAGCCAGGATGCGCTGGCGCTGATCGGCACGCTTGCACCGAGCAATCCGAAAAAGCCGTCGCTGCACATGAAGCGCGGCCGCCTCGTCTAATTATTGAAAGGTCACCATGATCGGTCGTCTCTCCGGAGTCCTGCTGGAAAAGAACCCGCCGCAAGTGCTCGTCGATTGCCAGGGCGTCGGCTATGAAGTCGACGTGCCGATGAGCACGTTCTACAACCTACCGCACACGGGCGAAAAGGTCACGCTGTTCACGCACTACGTCGTGCGCGAGGATGCGCACCTGCTGTTCGGCTTCGGGTCGGCGAACGAGCGTGCGGTGTTCCGCCAGCTGATCAAGATCACCGGCGTCGGCGCGCGCACGGCGCTGTCGATCCTGTCCGGCATGACTGTGAACGACCTCGCCCAGGCCGTGACGTTGCAGGAAGCGGGGCGCCTGGTCAAGGTGCCCGGCATCGGCAAGAAGACGGCCGAGCGCCTGCTGCTGGAACTGAAGGGCAAACTGGGGGCAGACATCGGCGTCGCGGCCGGCACGCCGCACGACGATGCACAGGCAGACGTGCTCAATGCGCTGCTGGCTTTGGGGTATTCTGACAAGGAAGCCCTCATCGCCATCAAGAACATGCCGGCCGGGACCAGTGTGTCCGACGGCATCAAGCTGGCGTTGAAGGCGTTGTCCAAGGCGTAATCAAAGATGAGCATCCAGACCGACAATTTCACCGAGCAGCGCATCATCGATGCCGCGCCGGCCTCGCCCAACGAGGAGGCGATCGAGCGCGCGTTGCGCCCCAAGCATCTGGACGAATACGTCGGCCAGGAAAAGATCCGCGACCAGCTCGAAATCTTCATCCACGCGGCCCGGAAGCGCCGCGAAGCGCTCGACCACACGCTGCTGTTCGGCCCGCCGGGCCTCGGCAAGACGACGCTCGCGCACATCATCGCGCGCGAGATGGGCGTCAACCTGCGCCAGACGTCCGGCCCCGTGCTGGAGCGCCCCGGCGACCTGGCTGCGCTGCTGACGAACCTGGAAGCGAACGACGTCCTGTTCATCGACGAGATCCACCGCCTGTCTCCGGTCGTCGAGGAAATCCTGTATCCGGCGCTGGAAGACTACCAGATCGACATCATGATCGGCGAAGGCCCGGCCGCGCGCTCCGTGAAGCTCGACCTGCAGCCGTTCACGCTCGTCGGCGCCACGACGCGTGCCGGCATGCTGACGAATCCGCTGCGCGACCGCTTTGGCATCGTCGCCCGGCTGGAGTTCTACAACGTCGAGGAATTGACGAAGATCGTCGCGCGCAGCGCCGCGCTGCTGGAAGCGCCGATCGACGAGGAGGGCGCGCGCGAAGTCGCCAAGCGCGCCCGCGGCACGCCCCGTATCGCCAACCGCCTGCTGCGCCGCGTGCGCGATTATGCGGAGGTGAAGGGCAATGGCGAGATCACGCGCGAGATGGCCGACCGCGCGCTGCGCATGCTGGACGTGGACACGGTCGGCTTCGACGTGATGGACCGGAAGCTGCTGGAAGCGGTGCTGTTCAAGTTCGCCGGCGGCCCGGTCGGCATCGGCAACCTGGCCGCCGCCATCGGCGAAGCGGCCGACACCATCGAGGACGTGCTGGAACCGTATCTGATCCAGCAGGGCTACCTGCAGCGCACGCCGCGCGGCCGCATCGCCACGCCGCTGGCGTACCGGCATTTCGGCGTCGCCGCGCCGCGCATCAGCCCGACCGGCGACCTGTGGGACAACCTTCCGCCCGCCTGACCAATCTTTAATGAATGTCGTGAAAAAAGCGACGGCCTGATCAGGACAGCGCGGGCTCCTGGTGGTCGCGTTCGCGCATGGGGCGCCGACGGCGGTCGGGGATGGCGGGGAAGACGAAGCCGAGGAACATCAGCACGGAGGCCGCGAGCAGCAGGCCGCCTGCCAGCAGCATCTCTTCCTGGGTGCGCGTCCACAACACGGCCAGGCTGGCGGCCATCGGCAGCATCAGCAGCAGGCCGCCCAGGATGCGCAGGATGATGGACCGGCGCATGCGCGGCGCCAGCAAGGCGATGTACAGGAAGCTGCCGGAGACGAGACTCATGCCGAACAGGCCGCCCAGCACCGGCCAGCCGGGCATGCCGCGGGTACCGACGTCGGACAGCACGAGCGGCAGCGCCATCGGAATGCCAATGCCGATCAGGAACGACAGGAACCGCAGGAAGATCATGTGGATGCCATGTATGGTGAATGAAACATTCACCAGATTAGCATAGCGGTACCGTGAATGGCGCCTAGGAAACGTAAATTTGTATTTACAAACATCGCTATTCCTGCCGCAGCCAGACCTGCGACCGTCCGAACATCGGCACGCCGACATAACCCCGCACTTCGAGCTTCTTGCCGCCTTCGTGGACGCTCAGCTTGCTCTTGTAGACCTTGCCGTTCTTCGGGTCGAGGATTTCGCCGCCCGTGTACTCGTCGCCGTTCTTGCGCAGGCCCGAAACGATGGTCATGCCGACGATCGGCTGGTCCTTGCGCGCGCCCTGGCACAGCGAGCATTTCGGATTCTGGTCTTCGTCCGGGGCGCGGAACAGTTTTTCGATTTTCCCCTGCAGCTCACCCTGGGTCTCCGTGATGCGGATCAGGGCGGACGGTTTGCCGGAGGCGTCGTCGATGGTCTTCCACAGCCCGACGGGCGAGGCGTCCTGGGCCCAGGCGAGCGGGGCGGCCAGGGCGGCGGCAAGGGTGAGGATGGCGGCGTGGGCGAGCGGGCGCATGGGGTCTCCTGTTGGATTTATAAGGGCGTGCTCTGCCAGTGTAGCAAATCGTACGGTCGTGCGGTAAACGGTAACAAGGCCTCAGGAGCCAATCTCGGGCAGCAACAGCAGCAGATCCGTCGGCCCGACGTCGACGCCCAGTTGCGAGAACAGGGTCGTCGCCTGGCCCCGGTGATGCGTCTGGTGGTTGAACACGTGCAGCAGCACGTCGCCAAGGCGCTTCGTGCTGGCGATGCCCTTCATGGACGTCCACGTGAACACGCCGTCCAACTGGCCGGGCTGCACCTCGGCGCAGAAGGCGGCAATGGCCGCGTCAAGCGTCACGCGCAGCGCGTCCAGTTCGGGGAGCGTCGCGCACAGCCGGTGGTCCAGCGACGTGGGACGGGGCAGGTCGTCCAGGCACCGCAGCGATGCGAGTCCCGGCACGCCGGCGGCGATGCGCTTGAACCAGATGAGGTCCGCGACCACGAGGTGGTTCAGCGTGCCGAAGACCGACCCGAAGAACGCGCCCCGGTGCTCGTGCAGGCGCTCCGCCGGCAGCGCAGCGGCCGCGCCGTACAGCTTCCGGTTCATCCAGTCGTTGTACGCGGCCAGTTGTGCGAAGTGAGAAGTCGTCATGAATGGGATCCGATAAAAAAAACGCGCCGGTGTCGAGCCGGCGCGTCGTGGGGAGTGTCCGGCATCAGGCCGGCGGCACCTTGGCGAACTGCTCGTTCAGCTTGGCCAAGGTGGCGCTGAAGTTGTCCAGGCGCTCGCGTTCCTGCGCGACGACGGCCGCCGGCGCGCGGGCGACGAAGCTTTCGCTCGACAGCTTGCCGTTGGCCTTGGCGATCTCGCCTTCGATGCGCGCGATTTCCTTCTTGAGGCGTTCGCGCTCGGCGGCGACGTCGATCTCCACCTTCAGCATCAGCTTCGTCGTGCCGACGATGGCGACGGCGGCCGGCGAATCCGGCAGCGCGTCGACGATCTGCACTTCCGACAGCTTGGCGAGCAGCGCGACGTACGGTGCGAAGCCCTGGGCGGCAGCGCGGTCGGCATCGTTCGCCGGCTCGACGATCAGCGGCACGCGCACGGACGGCGACAGCTTCATTTCGCCGCGCAGGTTGCGGGTCGCGTCGGTGACCTTCTTGAACTGGTCCATCCAGCTTTCCGCATCCGCATCGATCAGCGATTCGTCGGCGATCGGGTACGGCTGCAGCATGATGGTGTCACCGCTCTTGCCGGCCAGCGGCGCGACGGCCTGCCACAGCGCTTCGGTGACGAACGGGATGATCGGATGCGCGAGGCGCAGCACGACTTCCAGCACGCGCAACAGCGTGTGGCGGGTGGCGCGCTGCTGCGCTTCCGTGCCCTGCTGGACCTGCACCTTCGCGAGTTCCAGGTACCAGTCGCAGTACTCGTCCCACACGAAGCTGTAGATGCTGTTCGCGATGTTGTCGAAGCGGTAGTCCTCGAAGCCTTTCGCCACGTCCAGCTCGACGCGGTTCAGGCGCGAGATGATCCAGCGGTCGGCCTGCGAATAATCGGCCGGATCCGGCTTGCCGCAGTCCTTACCTTCCGTGTTCATCAGCACGAAGCGGGTGGCGTTCCACAGCTTGTTGCAGAAATTGCGGTAGCCTTCGCAGCGGCCCAGGTCGAAATTGATGTTGCGGCCGAGGGACGCGTAGCTCGCCATCGTGAAGCGCACGGCGTCCGTGCCGAATGCCGGGATCCCGTCCGGGAATTCCTTGCGCGTCGCCTTGGCGATCTTCTCGGCGGCCTTCGGATTCATCAGGCCCGTCGTGCGCTTGGCGACGAGCGATTCCACGTCGATGCCGTCGATCAGGTCGATCGGGTCGAGCGTGTTGCCCTTCGATTTCGACATCTTCTGGCCCGACGAATCGCGCACGAGGCCGTGCACGTACACGGTCTTGAACGGGACCTTGCCGGTGAAGTGCGCCGTCATCATGACCATGCGCGCGACCCAGAAGAAGATGATGTCGAAGCCGGTGACGAGCACGGAGGAGGGCAGGAACAGGTCCATGTCCTTCGTCTGCTCCGGCCAGCCGACCGTCGAGAACGGGACGAGCGCGGACGAGAACCACGTGTCCAGCACGTCGTCGTCGCGTTTCAGTTCACCTGCGATGCCCGCGGCGGCGGCCTTCTGCTGCGCCTCTTCCTCGTTGCGGGCGACGACGACTTCGCCGTTCGGACCGTACCAGGCCGGGATGCGGTGGCCCCACCACAGCTGGCGCGAGATGCACCAGTCCTGGATGTTGTTCAGCCACTGGTTGTACGTGGTCGTCCAGTTCTCCGGGACGAACTTGATCTCGCCGCTCGCGACTTTTTCCAGCGCCACGTCGGTGATCGACTTGCCCGGATTGTGCGTGCCTTCCGGCGCCGGCTTGCTCATCGCGACGAACCACTGGTCCGTCAGCATCGGCTCGATGACGACGCCCGTGCGGTCGCCGCGCGGTACCTGCAGCTTGTGCGGCTTGACCTGTTCCAGCAGGCCTTGCGCTTCGAGGTCGGCGACGATCTTCTTGCGCGCTTCGAAGCGGTCCAGGCCGCGGTAGGCTTCCGGTGCGTCGTCCGTGATCTTCGCCTCGAGCGTCATGATCGACAGCAGCGGCAGGTTGTGGCGCTGGCCGACGGCATAGTCGTTGAAGTCGTGCGCCGGCGTGATCTTCACGCAGCCCGTGCCGAACGCCTTATCCACGTAGGTGTCGGCGATGACGGGGATCTCGCGGCCGACGAGCGGCAGCTTGAGCATCTTGCCGTGCAGGTGCGTGTAGCGTTCGTCGGTCGGGTCGACGGCGACGGCGACGTCGCCCAGCATCGTTTCCGGACGCGTCGTCGCGACCGTCAGGTGGCCGCTGCCATCCGCCAGCGGGTACTGGATGTACCACATCGAACCGTCTTCTTCTTCCGACACCACTTCGAGGTCGGAGACGGCGGTGCCCAGCACCGGATCCCAGTTGACGAGGCGCTTGCCGCGGTAGATCAGGCCCTGTTCGAACAGGCGCACGAACACTTCGGTCACGGTCTTCGAGCGCGGCTCGTCCATCGTGAAGTATTCGCGGTTCCAGTCGGCGGAGGCGCCCAGGCGGCGCATCTGGCCCGTGATCGTGCTGCCCGATTTTTCCTTCCACTCCCAGACCTTCTCGACGAAGGCTTCGCGGCCCAGGTCGTGGCGCGAGATCTTCTGCGCGTCGAGCTGGCGCTCCACGACGATCTGGGTGGCGATGCCGGCGTGGTCGGTGCCCGGGATCCACGCGGTGTTAAAGCCACGCATGCGGTAGTAGCGGGTCAGGCCATCCATGACGGTCTGGTTGAAGGCGTGCCCCATGTGCAGGGTGCCCGTCACGTTCGGCGGCGGCAGCTGGATGCTGAACGACGGCTTGCCGTCGTCCATCGACGCGGCGAAGTAACCGCGCTGTTCCCATTCCGTGCGCCAGAATTGTTCGATGTCGACTGGCTCGAAAGACTTGGCTAATTCCATGATGTGGCTGTATGTGCTGGATTTGCGAAAACGACCATTATAGATGGATTACCGGCCGTAAAAGAAAAAGGGGCGCTCGTGGCGCCCCTCTGTCGTGCGATAAAGCGACGGATTATTTACCGCAGCCCAGCGCCTTGATGCGATCGTACGCCGCCTTGGCCTGCACGAGACCGTAGCCGTACTTGGTGTCGCGGCCGGCCGTGCCCAGGTCGAGCGCGCTGTTGTCCAGCGACGTGCGGATCTGGGCGCCGGTGCAGCTCGGGAAGTAGCTCCACACCAGCGCGGCGACGGCCGACACGTGCGGCGTGGCCATCGACGTGCCGTCGAAGTAGGCGTAGTTCGATGCCGTCACGGCCACCGTCGCGCTCTGGCCCAGCTGGGCCTTCATCGCGGCGCCGTCCGTGTCGGATGCCGTCACCGACGGGATCGTCGTCACGGTCGTGCCCAGCGTGCCGCCGAAGCTGCCGGCCACGTTGTTGTAGACGATCGCGCCCACGCCGCCGCTCTTCTGGCAGTTGGTGACCTTGACGGAGAAGTCCACGGTGCCGCGCTGGATCAGGCAGACCTTGCCGGAGACGGACGTGTTGACCGCGTCGCCGATGCCGAAGTCGGCCAGCGGTGCCGTGGCGGTCTTGACGGGCGAGCCTTCCATCGCCGACGAGGCGTAGTTGGTCGAGCCGACCGTCAGTGCGGTGTCGACGCCGGTGCCCATCGGGACGGTCGACAGCACGGCGACGCCCGGACCGGCGATCTCGACGTCCTTGTTATATTGCGAGAACGAGGCGACGACCTTGTTTTCGTCCACGGCCGCCACCGACATCACGCTCGCGTAGCCGGCGGGGTACGACGTCGTCGAATTGCCGTCGTTGCCCGCCGCCGCGATCGAGAGGACGCCCTTGGTCTGCAGGTTGTCGAACGCGCGCTGCTCGGTGAGGCTCTTGGCGCCGCCGCCCAGCGACATCGTGATGACGTTCGCGCCCGCCGCGCCGCACTTGTTGGCGGCATTGGCCAGCGTCGACGAATAGGTCCACGCGCCATCCTTGCCGAACACCTTCACGATGTGCAGCTTGAGCTGCTTGTTCGGGTTCACGCCGACGACGCCCGTGGCGTTGTTGACGCCCGCGATGGTGCCGAACACGTGGGTACCGTGGTGGGTTTCGTCCGTGTACCACCAGCCGGTGCCGGAATCGTATTCGCCGGTGACGTTTGCGCCGTTGTCCTTCAGGTCTTCATGGCTGAAATCGACGCCGGAGTCGATGATGCAGATCTTGCGGTTGCTCGTGTTCGCGTCCGACAGCTGGTCGGCCTGCACCTGCTTGATGCCATACGGGACCAGCTGGCCGGCCGTGTAGGGTACGCCCGTCGACGGCGTCGTCAGCGCGAACTGTTTGCGGATCACGTCTTCCTCGACGTATTCGACGTTCGGATTGCGCTGCAGGCCCTGCAGGGCGACCGTCGGCACTTCGATCGCCATCGCGTTCATGTTGAAGATTTCCTGCTTGACCGTGCCCCTGGCGGCCGCGACGGCGGACTTGATGTTGGCAGCCGATCCCGGTTTGAAGGCGACGATCACGCGGGTCGTGTCGGGCGCGGCCGACACACTGCCCGAGAACGCGACGGCCAGGGCCGCCACGCACAGCCCGAGGGCCGGGACCATCTTCGATGCGCGAGTGTATTTCTGATTCATCGGTGTTTTCTCCGTCTAAGAAAATATCGTTATCGCAGCTGGCCTTGTGGGCCGCCGCTTATTGGTTTTGCTCCACTAACTACCGATACATCTTCACTACCCGATTTGGGCAGGGAAATCAGTTTATTTTGGGAAGTTATACATACGCAATCAGTTTTCAATCGTGCGCAACAGGTGTTGCGTAAGCGCAGACATTGTGAATTTCTTTGACGAGACCGCTTGTCAACGTGCTATATTTTTGGCGCGCCGCAGGCGCCCATGCGACTGCGTGCCGCAACGGTCGCGTGCAACTTCACGCTGCGAGAACCATAACAATGAGCGCGTACTTACCGCCCCGTCGACTGATCCTGCTGGTCGACGACGATCCCCTCCTGCTCGACTACCTGAAAACCGTCCTGGACCACGCGGGCTACGACACCGTGGCGGCCGAATCCGCCGCCGAGGCGCTGCAGCGCGTGGCCGAACGCGAAGCCGACATCGCCCTGGCCCTGCTGGACATCAGCATGCCCGGCATGTCCGGCCTCGACCTGGCGCGCCGCCTGAAAGACCACACGGCGGTTGCATTCATGTTCCTGTCGTCGGTCGACGATGCCGAGACGGCCCGCCAGGCCGCCAGCCACGGCGCCGTCGGCTTCGTCGTCAAGCCGGTCGACGCCGCGCGGCTGTTGCCCGCCTTCGAATCCGCGCTGGCCCGCGCCGACGAGATCCGCCAGCTGCGCCGCACCGAAGCGAACCTGAACGCCGCGCTGGCGGCGGGCCGCGAGACGAGCCTCGCCGTGGGCCTCTTGATGGCGCGCTACCAGACGGACCGCAACACGGCGTTCGAGGTGCTGCGCGACCATGCGCGCTCGAGCCGGCGCAAGATCAACGAAGTGGCCGAGCAGCTCGTGTCGGCGGAGGAACTGCTGAACAGCCTGCACGGGGCATTCGCGGGACGGTTGAAGGCAAAGTAGGTTTTTCGCCGGCTTGGTATCATGCCGGACTTTCTTTCATCATCTTCCAGGGACAGAAAACATGAAAACCAGGGCCGCGATTGCATGGCAGGCAGGTAAACCGCTGACGATCGAAGAGGTCGAGCTCGAGGGCCCGAAGGCGGGCGAGGTGCTCGTCGAAGTCAAGGCGACGGGCATCTGCCATACCGACTACTACACGCTGTCCGGTGCCGACCCGGAAGGCATCTTCCCGGCGATCCTGGGCCATGAGGGCGCGGGCGTCGTCGTCGACGTGGGCCCGGGCGTGACGAGCCTGCGCAAGGACGACCATGTCATCCCGCTGTACACGCCGGAATGCCGCCAGTGCAAATTCTGCCTGTCGCAGAAGACGAACCTGTGCCAGGCCATCCGCTCGACGCAGGGCCGCGGCCTGATGCCGGATGCGACGTCGCGCTTCTCGCTGGACGGCAAGCCGATCTACCACTACATGGGCACGTCCACCTTCTCGAACTACATCGTGGTGCCGGAAATCGCGCTGGCGAAAGTCCGTTCGGACGCGCCGTTCGACAAGATCTGCTACATCGGCTGCGGCGTCACCACCGGCATCGGTGCCGTGATCTTCACGGCGAAGGTCGAGGCGGGCGCGAACGTCGTCGTGTTCGGCCTGGGCGGCATCGGCCTGAACGTGATCCAGGCGGCGAAGATGGTCGGCGCGGACAAGATCATCGGCGTGGACATCAACCCGGGCCGCGAAGAGATGGCGCGCAAGTTCGGCATGACGCACTTCGTCAATCCGAAAGAGGTCGAGAACGTCGTCGACGCCATCGTCCAGCTGACGGACGGCGGCGCGGATTACTCGTTCGAATGCATCGGCAACGTCACGACGATGCGCCAGGCGCTGGAGTGCTGCCACAAGGGCTGGGGCCAGTCGATCATCATCGGCGTGGCGGAAGCGGGCAAGGAGATCGCGACGCGTCCGTTCCAGCTCGTCACGGGCCGCGTGTGGAAAGGCTCTGCATTTGGCGGTGCGCGCGGCCGTACGGACGTGCCGAAGATCGTCGACTGGTACATGGAAAACAAGATCAATATCGACGACCTGATCACCCACCACCTGACGCTCGACCAGATCAACGATGGCTTCGACCTCATGAAGAAGGGTGAGTCGATCCGCTCGGTCGTCGTGTATTGACCGGTTTCCTCCGTCTGCTCCGCGTTTCGTGCAGTTCATCGCACGCGCGTCGCGATGCGGTGCGCCCATCGCTATCGTGATGGCATCGCACCACGCGTCCACACGGAGGAAAACCATGTCTCGTATCAAGCATCTCGTCGCTGCCGCCGGACTGGCGCTGGCGACCGTCATCCCCACCCATGCCGCCGACCGCGGCGAGCCGTATGCACTCGTGCGCGACGGCGACCGCGGCACGAGCATCACGGGCGACAGCGCCGACTGGTCGGCCGTCAAGACCCTGCGCAAGCGGATCAGCGGCGACTTTCTATGGTTCCGCGACGGCGGCAAGCCTTATATCGTGCAGGACGCCGGCGTGCTGGCGCGGGCACGCAAGGCGTGGGAACCCGTCGACAAGCTCGGCAAGGAAATGGACGCCTACGGCCGCGAGATGGACAAGCACGGCAAGGCGATGGACGCCCTCGGCAAGGACATGGAACGCGCTAGCGCGGGCACGAAGCCGGACGAGGCGAAGATGCACGCGATCGAGCGCCGCATGAACGACGCCGGCAAGCCGATGGATGCGCTGGGCAAGCAGATGGATGCCCTCGGCAAGCGCATGGATGCGGAAAGCCGCACGGCCGACAAGACCGTGCGCGCCCTGATCCGCGAAGCGCTGGACAAGGGCCTGGCGCAGCCGGCGCCGCAAGTGTAAAAGATCAGCGCAGCGGCGCGACGAGGCAGCCGTGGGCATCCAGGCTGCCGGCGTCCTGGTCCCAGCCGCGGGCGTACAGCGGCACGCCCATCCCGTCCGGCAGCACGGCCGTCGTCGACGCCAGGTTCGCGTAGACCACGATGCGCTCGCCGTCCAGGCTGCGCACCATCCCGATCACGCCGTCCGGCAAGCCGTCGATGAAGGCGGTCGCGCCGCGGCGCAGGGCGGGGTGGCGCCGGCGGAGTTCGATCAGGGCGCTGAAGTGGGCAAACGTCGCGTGGTCGAACCTGGACCAGTCGAGGCGCCAGTCGTCGAACAGCACGGTCCAGTCGCGCCAGCCCGACTCGCCGAATTCCTGGCCCATCAGGATGTGCGGCACGCCATCCATCGTCAGCAGCACGGCTGCCGCGGCCAGGTGTGCGTCGTGGCCGAACACGGCATCCGCGCGCGGTTGCTCCTTCTCTTCCAGCCAGCGCAGGCGCAGTGCGTCGCGCGGGAAGCTGTACGTCGATTGGTTCCAGTACTGCGCGAACTCGCGCGCGTCCGCTTCCCCGTGCGCCACGCGGCGCAGCATCTCGCGCGTGCCGCCTTCGTAGGTGAGGTCGCAGGCGGCGAGGTGGTGGAACTCATCATAGGCCTGCGAAATCAGCGCGATGTCGGGGTTCACCTGCGCCAGCGCCGCGCGGATCTCGTCGAGGAAATCCGTCGGCGTGATGTCGGAATCGTCGAAGCGCATGCCGTCCAGGCCGAAGCGTTCGACCCAGCGGCACATCGTATCGACCAGGTAGCGGCGCAGTGCGGCGTTGCTGAAATCGAAGCCTGCGAAGTACTCGCGCCGCGGCACCGCGTACATCACGTTGCCTTCGCGGTCGCGCTGGAACCACTCGGGGTGAGTCACCGTCAGCGGATGGTCGACGCTGCTGCGGTTCAGCGTCCAGTCGAACACGATGCGCATGCCGCGCGCGTGGATCGCATCCACCAGCCGCCGCAGGCCGTCTTCGTCGCCCAGCGCCGGATCGATGGTCTCGAAGTCGCGTACCGCATATGGGTCGCCCAAGGTCCCGCGCCGGCCGGCCACGCCGATCGGGTGGATCGGCATCATCCAGATCGTGTTCACGCCCAGGTCGGCGAGGTGGCCGAGGCGGGCGCGCACGCCGTCGAAGTCGCCGCCGAACGCGCGCACGGACAGCTGGTAGACCACGGCGTCGCGCAGCCATGCGGGGCTGGCCAACGCCTGGTGATCGCGGTACGGCACGCCCGGCGCGTCCGCACAGAGTCCCTGCCGGCGCAGGAACACGGTGCCGTCCAGGCAGACGGTGACGCAGGAATTGCCCTGGCCGTCTTCGGACATCCACGGATTGGCCGGGTCGGCGATCCAGTGCGTGTCGTCGAGTACGAACTTGTACAGGTGGCGGCCGGGCGGCAGCGGCACGGTGCAGGTCCAGCGGGTCGGCGTCACGCGCGCCAGCATGCAGGCGTCGCCCACCCAGCTGTTGAACGTGCCGGCCAGCGCGACACTGCGCAGGGTGGCCGGGCCGTCGAAGAGGAAGCGCACGCCTCCAGGGACATGGTGGGGGAGCTGGTCGGGATGGGCGTCGCGGGCGATGTGCATGTCTTTTCCAGGTTTGTTATTTGACTACATAGTTAATATTTTTTAAGGCTATGTGTCAACACTGGCATCGTTCACATCTGTAGTATGGCTACATTGCTTGATCGTTAGTTGTCGGATTGGCCACCAGTATGGCAGCATGGCGGCGCCGTGCACGACGCGGCCACCATCTCCGCCATTCTCACCAGGAATCTCCATGCGACCTACCCTCCGCCTTGCCGTCACGACCGCTCTTGCCGTCGTGACGGGATGCGCCTCCATCGCCGCCGCCCAGACGCCGGCCCCCGCCGCCGAGCGTCCCGCCGCGTCCTTCCCGTACACGCCGGGCCTGGATGTGAACTCGATGGACCGCAGCGCCGACCCCTGCGTCGATTTTTACCAGTACGCATGCGGCGGCTGGATCAGGAACAATCCGATTCCGGCCGACCAGGCGCGCTGGTCCGTGTACGGCAAGCTGGCGCTGGACAACCGCCGCTACCTGTGGGGCATCCTCGAAGACCTGGCGCAGCGCCAGGATGGCCGCAACGCGAACCAGCAAAAGATCGGCGATTACTTCGGCGCCTGCATGGACGAGAAGGCGATCGAAGCACGCGGTGCGGCGCCGCTGACGCCGTATTTCGACGAGATCGCGAAGATCCAGTCGAACCGCGACCTGCCGCGCGTGCTGGCGCGCCTGCAGCTGGCGCTCGCGGATCCGGGCCTGTTCTTCGGCTTCTCGTCGAGCCAGGATTTCGCGGATTCCTCGCGCGTGATCGCGTTCGCCGTCGCGGGCGGCCTGGGCCTGCCGGATCGCGATTCGTACCTCAAGACGGACGCCAAATCGCAAGAGATCCGCACGAAGTATGTCGCGCACATCGCGAACACGTTCAAGCTGCTGGGCGATGCGCCGGCCGTGGCGCAGCGCAACGCGGCGCGCGTGATGCAGATGGAGACGACGCTGGCGAAGGCGTCGCTGTCGGCCGTCGACAAGCGCGACCCGTATAAACTGTTCCACAAGGTCGATGCGAAGGGCTTGCAGGCGTTGACGCCGGGCTTCGACTGGCACGCCTATCTCGACGAGCTGGGCGAGGGCAGCCTAAACACGTTCAACGTCACCGAACCCGCGTTCTTCAAGGCGCTCGGCAAGATGTGGAAGACGAACGGCGCGGACGCCACCCGGACATATTTGCGCTGGCACGTGGCACGCAACATGTCGCCGGTGCTGGCGTCGAACTTCGACAACGAGCACTTCGATTTCTTCAGCAAGACGCTGCGCGGCGTGCAGCAGCAGCAACCGCGCTGGAAGCGCTGCGTGGCGCTCGTCGATCACCAGCTGGGCGAGGCGCTGGGCCAGGAATTCGTCGGCCGCGCGTTCTCGCCCGCGCTGAAGGAAAAGGCGCTGCACATGACGCGCCAGATCGAAGACGCGATGAAGAAGGACATCGACGAACTCGACTGGATGAGCGCGGAGACGAAGCAGCAGGCGCACAAGAAACTGGCCGCTATCGTCAACAAGATCGGCTACCCGGACAAGTGGCGCGACTACGGCGCCTACGTCGTCAAGGCGGGCGACTTGGCCGGCAACGTCGAGCGCGGCAACCGGTTCGAAGCGCGCCGCCAGCTGGCCAAGATCGGCAAGCCCCTGGATCGTACGGAATGGGGCATGACGCCGCCGACGGTGAATGCCTACTTCGACCCGCAGATGAACGACATCAATTTCCCGGCCGGCGTGCTGCAGCCGCCGCTGTTCGATCCGAAGATGGACGACGCGCCGAACTACGGCAACACGGGCGGCACCATCGGCCACGAGCTGACCCACGCGTTCGACGACGAGGGCCGCCAGTTCGACGCCAACGGCAACCTGAAGGACTGGTGGACGAAGAAGGATGCCAAGGCGTTCGAGGAGCGGGCCCAGTGCATCGTCGACCAGTACGCGCAGTACACGGTCGTCGACGATATCAGGATCAACAGCAAGCTTACCCTGGGCGAGGACGTGGCCGACCTCGGCGGCCTGATCCTCGGCTGGATGGCGTGGCAGGCGGAGATGGCGGCGATGCCCGAGAAGGCGCAGCCGCAGCCGCTGCGTGACGGCCTGACGCCGGAGCAGCGTTTCTTTGTCGGCTACGCGCAATGGGCTTGCGAAAACAATCGTCCGGAAAACCTGCGCGTGAGCGCGATGACGGACCCGCACTCGCCGGGGCGCTATCGCGTAAACGGGTTGATGGTGAATATGCCGCAGTTCCAGCAGGCGTTCCAGTGCAAGGCGGGGCAGCCGATGGTGAAGGAGAAGCGCTGCAGGGTCTGGTAAGTGTGATGGCCCCCGCCTTCGCGGGGGCAACGGTGTCAGCGCCGCGACGCCTGGTCGCTGAGCTGCGCTTGCAGGTGCACGAGATTGGCCTCGAAGGCCTGCATCTCCAGCCCGATCGACGTCAGGTCGAGCGCGGCCTGCCTGAGTTCGGGGAACAGCTGTTCTTCTTCCTGGCGGATATGGCTGAGGACGACATCGATGAGTTCGCGTACCAGGGACTCCGTGCGGGCCTCGTCCATCGACATGCCTTGGAGCGTCGCCAGCAGGTCGTCGACGGCGAGGTGGTCTTCCTCGAAGCGGGCGATCAGGTTCGGGTCCACCCGGCGTACGCCGGGATAGAAGACGCCTTCCTCGAGGCGCGAGTGCATGTGGATCGCCTGGATCAGCTGGGTCGCCGCCTGCTTCCTGACGTCGGCGCTTTGCGTGTTCTGGTACGCGTCGGCGAGCTTGCGCACCAGGTCGTGGTCGCGCAGCAGGGCCTGGACGGGATTGTCGACGGGGAACGCGTCCTGCGTTCTCGACCGTACGGGGTCGTCTGTCGTTGCCATGGGTTTCTCCTCAACGGTTGCCCGGCATATTCCGATATGCCGTCAGGGTTTCATCCTACTCCCCGGTCACCCGTGCACCGTGTTAGGTAACGCACCGTCGGTTGTGTCTGCAACGATCGCTTGTCAAAAAAAAGGCTGTGTTCGCGGTAAGTCGGTAACGCGCTCGTTTAGCCGAGCTGGGCCGCAGCGCACAGCAGATGAGCCGGCTTCGTGAGACGACGATCGTCCAGCACG
>NZ_JANUGY010000012.1 GCF_024756235.1 Massilia kyonggiensis
CATGGCCTCGGCGAGTGTGCTGTCGGTGCCCAGGGCGGGCAATGCGGTCCAGCCTGCGGCAGCGGACCAGCGGAAAGGCACCCGCGCGACCCCGTCATTGGAGGGCAGGGCGGCATACTCGGCAACTTCACCCTTTTCATTCAGGTCGCCCAATGCGGTCGTATCGGACCCGGGCGGGCTGATGTCGCGTACCCGTTCGCCATCGAAGAAGCCGACACGCAGCCTGTTGGCGAAGCTGACGTATTCGAAAGCCGCCTGCCCGCGCGTATTGATGCGCGACCTGTACCCGGTTCCCGGCACCAGATTCACGATGTCGTAGGTGTCCGCGGTGCCGTGACCGTTGCCGGTCATGCGATCGCCGCCGTATCCCGGTGTACCCGCCATGAACAGCGCTGCTCCCAGCGCCGCGCTTGCTACGCGGGGGGCTTGTCTCATCCGCACCATTCCCATCTTTGCTCTCCACAGTCGCTCATGCATTGCGCATGCCTGGGTACAGTAGAGTGCCCGCGACCTGGGGAGGATGAGTTAACGCAAAGTTCGGCCTCGGCCAACCAATACCTTTTATGAATCCATGGATATAAACATAACATTGGTTTTGGTTAATTGATTGGCCTAGAGTGACTGACTCGCAATTTCGGGAGCTCGAATCCAAATGAAGACAAATTCCATGCGGGCCGTGATGCTGTGGGGCGCACTGGCCCTGGGAGCCGCCTCTTCCATGGCGGCAGCGGCCGCGGCAGACACACCGGGCGCGACCGTCGCCCGTTTCGAGCGGTTCTCCTATCAGGGCCGGGCCCAGGAAAACGTCCGGCCGCGCGAAGGCGAGTTCGTCAATCCGATCTTGAGCGGCTATTATCCGGACCCGTCGATCACGCGCGTCGGCGACGATTACTACCTGGTGAATTCCTCGTTCACGAATTTCCCGGGACTGCCCGTATTCCGCTCCAAAGACCTCGTCAACTGGACGCAGGTCGGCAATGCGCTCGACCGGCCCGGCCAGGTCGATTTCACGGGCGTGCGCGCATCGCAGGGCATCTATGCCCCGGACATCTCTTACCACGACGGCACGTTCTACATCATCACCACATGTTCGAGCTGCCCGGGCGGGACGGGGAATTTCGTCATCACCGCGAAGAATCCGGCCGGCCCGTGGTCGCAGCCGGTCACGGTCAGGGGCCTGCAGGGCATCGATCCGTCCCTCGTCTGGGATGACGGCAAGCTCTATGTCGTGTACAACAATGCGCCGGAAGGCACGCCGCGCTATGACGGGCATCGCGCGATCTGGATGGCGGAACTGGACCCGCGCACGCTGCAGTTCGCCGGCAAGCCGAAGGTGCTCGTCGACGGCGGCGTGGCCCCGGACAAGCGGCCGATCTGGATCGAGGGGCCGCACATCTTCAAGAAGGACGGCTACTACTACCTCATCTGCGCCGAAGGCGGGACTGCCGACGACCACTCCGAAGTCGTGTTCCGCGCCAAGGACATCACGGGACCCTATGTGCCGGGGCCCGTCAATCCGATCCTGACGCAGCGCGACCTGGATCCAAAACGTCCGCATCCCGTCACCACGGCCGGCCACGCCGATTTCGTCCAGACGCAGAACGGGCAATGGTGGGCCGTCTTCCTGGCGACGCGGCCTTATCCGGGCAATTTCTATAACATCGGGCGCGAAACCTTCATGCTGCCGGTCGACTGGAAGGATGGCTGGCCGCTGATGCTGGAGCAGGGCAGGACGGTACCGTATGCCGTCGCAAAGCCCGCCTTGCCGGCGCAGCCGCCCGCACCGGTGCCCACGAGCGGCAACTTCGCGTACGTCGACGAATTCGACGGCCCGCTGTCCTCCGCGTGGATCGGCATCCGCATTCCGCGGGCACCGCTGTACACCGTCGAACGCGGCGCACTGGCGCTGCATGCGGGCGCGCCGCTGGGCGACCTGCGCAATGTGCCGGCGTTCGTCGGCCGGCGCCAGCAGCATCACGTCGCCACCGTGTCGACCGTGGTCGACTTCGTGCCGCAGCACGATGGCGACCGCGCGGGCCTCGTCGCCATGCAGGACGACGGCAACCACGTGTTCCTTGGCCTCACGCGCAGCGCCGGGAAGAACGTCGTGGCCCTGTACAAGACGGAGGGCGGCAAGGAGACGCTGGTCGCCAGCAGGCCGGTCGCGTCCACGCGGGTCGAGCTCGTGATGGACATGAACGGTGGCGAGGCAAGCTACCGCTACCGCGACGGGGACGCGACGTCGACCCTCGCCGACAAGCTCGATATCCGCTTCCTGTCGACGCAGAAGGCGGGCGGATTCGTGGGCGTCGTGATCGGCCCCTACGCAGCCGCGAACGGGCGCCGGGATTGACGTCAGCGCGGCATCGGCGTGCGCATGCAGCGCACGACGATCGCACTCGCCAGCGCCGCCGCGATCCCGGCGGCCAGGAAGCCGTGCGCAAAGCCGGCTTCGGCCACGACGGCGCCGATGCCGGTGAAGCCCAGCAGGATGCCGCAGAAGCGTGACGTCGTGCTGATGCCGGAGGCCATGCCCGCCCGCTCCGGCGGGACGGTGCCCATGATCGCTTTCTGGGTCTCGCCGTTCAGCAGTCCTCCGCCAGCACCGAGGATCGCCATGCCGGCGGCATCCAGCAGCCGGTTGCCCGGCAGGTGCGCCGCCCACATCATGACGAGGTTCCCGGC
This sequence comes from Massilia kyonggiensis, assembly GCF_024756235.1. Taxonomy (GTDB): domain Bacteria; phylum Pseudomonadota; class Gammaproteobacteria; order Burkholderiales; family Burkholderiaceae_D; genus Telluria; species Telluria kyonggiensis. Next base: position 2,686 of record NZ_JANUGY010000012.1, read on the forward strand.
CCCGACGAGCGCCAGGCCGAGCCCGAGGATCCGGTAGCCCGCCATGAACGCGGCCAGGCGCCGTCCGGCCATCGGCAGCAGCAGCATCGCGAGGGCGAAGGGGAGCATGCGGACGCCCGCTTCCAGCGCGGTGGCGCCGCGCGCATTCTGCAGGTACAGCGGCAGCAGCGACGCCATGACCTGGGCGCACGCCGCATACGCCAGCATGGCCGCGACGGCACCGACGAAACGCCGCTGCGCGAACAGGGACAGGTCGAGCATCGGTGCTCGGACCCGGCGTTCGGTGGCGACGAACAGCGCGAACAAGGCCAGCGCGGCGGTGCCACGCGCCAGCACCGCCAGGCTGGTCCAGCCATCGGCGGGCCCGGAGATCAGGGTCCAGGTGAAGGCGAACATGGCCGCCGCGAACAGGACGATGCCCGGCAGGTCGAGCGTGCGCTGCGCCGTGCCGCGGGACTCGGGCACGAGGCGCAGGACGGCGAGCGCCAGCCCGGCGCACACGGGCAGGTTGACGTAGAACGCCCAGCGCCAGCCGAGCCAGCGGCTGATGACGCCGCCGATCAGCGGCGAACACACCATCGTCAGGCCCATGATCGTGCCCCAGAATGCCCACACCCGCGCGCGCTCCCGCTCGCCATGGAAGGCATGGCCGATCACGGCCAGCGACGGCGCCAGCAGGAAGGCCGCGCCGACGCCCTGCGCGGCGCGGGCAAGGTAGAGCGCCCGGGCGTCCGGGGCGGCGCCGCACGCGAGCGAGGTCGCCGCGAAGATGGCGAGGCCCAGCAGCAGTACGCGCTTGCGTCCGGCCCGGTCGGCGATGGCGCCCGCGGGCAGGAGCAGGGCCGCGAAGCACAGCAGGTAGGCGCTCACGACCCATTCGATGTCGGCGAACGTCGCCGCCAGGTCGCGCGCGATCGCCGGCAGGACGATCCCGACCACGTTCGTGTCGAGGACGGTGACGGCGCAGCCCAGCGAGGCCGTCAACAGCAGGGGTGTTGACGACGGGCGCGGCGGAGAGTCGGCATGCATCGTGGGGTTCCAGGCAACGGATGGGAAAGCTGCATTACAACCTATCCGTGAATTTCATTCATTAACGGCAAAACGTGAAATAATTCGCCTATACCGAATACTGATGGAGCCCGATTGGAGCTGCGACATTTCCGCTATTTCGTGGCGGTGGCCGAAGAACTGCATTTCGCGCGTGCCGCCGAACGGCTGGGCATCGCGCCGTCCACGCTGACCGTGCAGATCCAGGAAATCGAGCGGACGCTCCAGGCCCGGCTGCTGCAGCGAACCAAGCGCAGCGTGCGCCTGACGGGCGCCGGCGCGCTGTTCCTCGAGCAGGCGCGTGCCAGCCTGCTGCAGTTCGACCAGGCCGTCGGCGTCGGCCGCCGTGCCGGCCGCGGCGAGCTGGGCCGGATCGTCGTCGGCTACGTGGGTTCCGCCGCCCTGGCCGGCATCCTGCAGCAGCAGATGCGGCGCTTCCGCGCGGAGTGGCCGGACGTCCAGCTGCAGGCGAGCGAACTGCCGATGGGGCGGCTGCCGGGGATGGTCGCGGAGGGCCATGTGGACATCGGCTTCGTGCGCCTGCCGATGGCGCTGCCCGACGAACTGCGCGTGCACGTCGTGCAGCGCAACCGGTTCTGTGTCGCGCTGCCGGCCAGTCACCGTCTGGCCGGCGCCGCCGCGGTCGACGCGAGGGAGCTGGCGGACGACGATTTCGTCGTGCCCGAACAGGACCTCGGTACGCGCGAAGTCGGGCGGCGCGGCCGCTTCGTCCCCCGTGTCGTCTCGGTGCCCGGCAATTTGCTGACGGTGCTGACCGAGGTGTCGTTGTGGATGGGCGTCGCGGTCGTGCCCGACGTGGTGGCCTCGACTCTGGTGTTGCCGGACGTCGTCTACAAACCGCTGGCTGGCGAGCCCGTGACGTCGGAGCTGGCCGCCATCTTCCGCCGCAACGAAGGCGCGCCGGCCGCGAAGAACCTGATCCGGCAGCTGGTACAGGACCTGCCGCCATGCTGATCGCCGACCCGCTGTTCTATGCCGTCGCCGTGCCGGCCGTCCTGCTGACCGGCATCTCGAAAGGGGGCTTCGGCGGCGTGCTCGGCGGCGTGGGCGTGCCGCTGATGGCGCTGGCGATCTCGCCCGTGCAGGCGGCCGCGATCCTGCTGCCGGTGCTGTGCCTGATGGACCTCGTCGGGCTGGGCGCCTATTTCGGCAAGTGGGACAAGCCGACGCTGCGCATCATGTTGCCGGGCGCCTTGCTGGGCATCGCCGCGGGCTTCCTCACGTTCGGCATGCTGGGCGAGGACGTCATCCGCATCCTGATCGGCGGCATCGCGGTGGCCTTCACCATCAACAACGTGCTGGGCCTGGCCGCGCACCAGCGCCAGGCCGGCCCCTCGGTGGCGAAAGGCACGTTCTGGTCCGCCGTCTCGGGGCTGACCAGCTTCCTCGCCCATGCCGGCGGGCCGCCCGCCATGGTCTACCTGCTGCCGCAGCGCATGGACAAGGTGCGCTATGTCGCCACCATCAGCGTGTTCTTCGCGGTCGTCAACGCGGTCAAGCTCGTCCCGTACGCCTGGCTGGGCCAGCTGTCGCTCGACAACCTCGGCACCAGCTTCGTGCTGGCGCCGCTCGTGCCGCTGGGTGTGAGGCTCGGGATCTGGCTGCAGGACCGGATCAACCTCGTGTGGTTCTACCGGATTTCGCAGGCCTGCCTGTTCGTGACCGGCGTGCAGCTGGGCTGGCAGGGCATGCAGCATTACCTGCAATGACACTGAACCGGTTTAATGCGCAAGTCATATTTAATTAACAAATTGCAATCGCAATTTTTTAAAAGTAAATACAACTAGCTGGATTGCTAGGTAATTTTCTTAGAAATTTTATATCATTATTTCTTGAAACTTTAAGTTAAATCAAACGAAAGACCGCTTATTAATGCTGGGAATTGCGGCCTCCCGGATTGGCCCCGCGATTCGCGCCGAGCCCGGAAATTCCACGTTTTCAAAAGGACGCCGACCATGTCTATCTATTCCCTGGGTTCGTCCGGCGAGCCGGTGGCCGAGATTCAGAATGCGTTGAAAGCCCTGGGTCTTTATCGCGGCGAGGTCGACGCACAATTTGGCGGCGGTACCCATTCTGCGGTCGTCCAGTTCCAGAAGCAACGCGACCTTGTACCCGATGGCAGGGTGGGCGCGCAAACATGGTCGGCGCTGATTGGCAACGGCAATGTCCCCGTGCCTCCCGTCGCAGGGGAGAGCCTGAGTTACCGCTGCCTTGCGCTGACCGGCGCTTTTGAAACCGGTGTGGGTTTTCCGGATTGTTTTTGTGGGATTTCAGGCGATTTCGATGGGCAAGGCATCAGCTTCGGCGTGATGCAATGGAATTTTGGGCAGGGGAGTTTGCAGCCCTTGTTGCGGGACATGATTTCCCGGCACGGCGATATCGTGCAAAACATCTTCGGGGAACATTTCGATGCCTTGAATATCGCATTGACCCATGGCGATGAGGATCGGGCCGGATTGATGAGTTTCGTGCGGGGCATCCAGCATCCCCAAAAACACCGCGTATTCGAACCGTGGCTGGGTTATGCGAAAGCGCTCGGAAGAACCGCGGAATTCCAGCGCATCCAGGTGGAGCACGCCCAGGCCGCGTTTCAGCGGGCGCTGAAAATGTGCGACGACTTCGATTTATGGAGCGAACGCGCGGCCGCGCTCATGTTCGACATCGTGACGCAGAACGGCTCGATCAACGCCATGACGCGGGCACAAATCGTTGGCGAAACGGGACTTCTGGCGAAAACGCTGAATGACGACGACAGGGAAGTGGCGAAGATGCGCATTATTGCCAACCGGCGGGCGGAAGCGTCGTCGGCCGCGTGGATCGACGACGTACGCCGGCGCAAGCTATGTATCGCGAATGGTGCCGGCAGCGTGCACGGCATTCACTACGATATCGGGGCGCAGTTTTCGTTGAACCTGGTGCCGCGCAACCCGTAACCCCACGCCGGCATTGGCCGGCGCGTCGCCGCCGCGACGATTGGAGGCCGCATCATGAGCAAACTTCCGCCCAACCTGGAACAGAACCTGTCCAGCGATATGGTCAGAAAGCTGGACGCGCTGGGCCTCCATGCGAGCGAAGACCGTCTGGCCGCTCTCCTGAAATACACGAAAGGCAAGGGGCAGCCGACCAACATCCCCGACATCTGGACCAAGCTGAACGACGAGGCTGGAAGCACGTTCAGCGAGGTATTCCAGTTCGAGCTCGATGCGTTGGACGGCAACCCGGACGCCAGGCTGGGCCCCGCGCGGTTGACGGACGTGAACCGGCGCGCCCATCAGGCAAAGCTCAGCGGGTTGGCGTTTTCCGGAGGCGGCATTCGCAGCGCCACCTTCAACCTCGGCGTCATCGAAGCCCTGGCCGAGATGCGGATGCTGCGGCACTTCGATTACCTGTCGACCGTGTCCGGAGGGGGCTATATCGGGGGCTGGTTGTCGAAATTGATCGCCGGGCATCAGGGCGACGTCGAAAAGGTCGAAGAGGAACTGGCGCCGAGTGCCTTCGGCGATGCGCCGAGGTCCGAACCCGACGCCGTGCAGTTCCTGCGCCGGTATTCCAACTACCTCACGCCCAGGACAGGCCTGTTCTCGGCCGATACGTGGACGCTGCTGTTGACGTACGTGCGCAACACGCTGCTCAACATGAGCATGCTGACGGCCTGGCTGGCCGCGGCGCTTCTTCTGCCGCGCATGCTCGTGGTGTTCGTGGACCGGGCGCACGCCGCGGCGCCGTCCTTGCTGAACATCGCGGCGATTTCCAGTTTTCTCGTCGCCGTGTTTTTCATCGCACTGTCGATTTCGCGCCGCGGCGGGTCCATGGACAAAGGCTGGTTCAGCCAGAAGCAGGAATGGATCCTGGTGACCGTGTGCCTGCCGCTGATTTGTGCCGGCGTACTCGGCAGCATCGCGTTGAGCCGCCAGAGGCATGCGTTGGCAACGTTCTGGAATGACTTGCCGCCGAGCCTCATGCAGGATTCGGCGGTGGTACTCCTGCTTCCCGGCGTCGTGTATTTCCTCACGTGGGGGGCCGGGTGGCTGTGTGCCCAGATCCGCAACCGCCTCGACCAGCGGCGCGAGCCGCCGAACCCGGGCATTCCGCCGGCTCCGCACAACCAGTTCTTTCGCGAAGCGTTTGGCCACATGGCATGTGCGATCGGCGCGCTCGCCCTGGGCACCGTTCTCCTGCTGAAGTGCATGTCGCTGTGGGACGCGTCCCTGGGCGGCAGGTCCGATCAGGTCAACGTGATCGCGCTGACGACCATCGGCATGCCGCTGATGCTCGGCCTGTTCGGCATCACGATGACGTTGATGATCGGCCTCATCGGTCGCCTGTACAGCGACCAGAGCCGCGAGTGGTGGGCTCGCATGAGTGCATGGAACGGCATCATTTGTGTCGCATGGATCCTGGGATTTGGCTGTACTTATTATCTGCCGCCATTGGTGCACTGGACGTTCGATCGACATGCGCTCGTTGCCAATGCCGGCACGGTGATCAGTGCCGTGATCACCTGGGCCGGTTTGCGCTCGGGCAGCGGGCCGGATACGGCGGAAGGCAAGAACCACAAGCGGCTGGAGCTGATTGCGCAGGTGGCACCTTATGCGTTCAGTCTTCTGCTGTTTGCCGCACTGGCGACGGCGCTGCAATGGTCGGTCTCGGGGCCGGTCGCCATCCAGGGGAAGGCGCTTACGGACTATGTCGAGGCCTATACCGCGCACCACCTGACGTTCGACGCGATCTGGCCGACATTCCTGCTGGTGCTGGCGGTCGCTGCGCTACTGGGCTGGCGGGTCGACATCAATAAATTCTCGCTGTACATGATGTACAGGCTGAGACTGGTACGGGCTTATTTCGGCGCGAGCAGCGTAACACGGTCGCCGCATCCGTTCACGGGTTTCGACCCGGCCGACGATCCCGACCTGGCTGCCTTGCTGAAGAAGTCCGGCGCGCCCGGCAGTCCTGCCGAACTGCAGCGGCCCTACCACATCATCAACGCCACCCTGAACCTTGTCGGGGGGAAGGAACTCGCATGGCAAAACCGGAAGGCCGCCAATTTCTTTTTTACGCCCGGGTATTCCGGCTTTGAAACGCCGACGCTGGCGAACGACAAGCGCTCCGCGCGCTGCAAGCAGCAGGGCGCGTTCCGCAGCACCGCATGCTATGCCAGCACGAGTACCACCGACGATCCCGATTCGGTTGTCAAGCTGGGCGCCGCCGTGGCCATCTCGGGGGCGGCGGCCAGCCCGAACATGGGCTATCACTCGTCACCGCCGCTGAGCTTCCTGATGACGTTGTTCAATCTGCGGTTGGGCCGCTGGTCGCCCAACCCGATGAAGCCGGGTACCTGGAAGCGGACGGCGCCGCGCATCGGCCTGTTCAGTCTGCTGTCCGAGCTGTTCGGCATGACGGACATGGACGCCAAGTTCCTGTACCTGTCGGATGGCGGCCACTTCGAAAACCTCGGGCTGTACGAACTGGTACGCCGGCGCTGCCGCTTCATCGTCGTCGTCGATGCCAGCGCGGACGAACCCAACAGTTTCAACGATCTGGGAAATGCGATCAGGAAGTGCCTGACCGATATGAATATTCCGATCTCGCTGGACGCGCGCAAGATAAAAAAACTCAGCAATGACAACACGCTGGGTGCCGCTTGCGTGACCGGGCGCATCCGCTATCGCGCTGCGGACGGATTCGGACGCGACGGCGTGCTGCTGTATATAAAGCCCACCCTGATCGGCGACGAGAACGCGGACATCCTGAATTACAGTAAAACCCATCCGGAATTTCCGCACCAGTCCACCGCCGACCAGTTCTTCGACGAAGACCAGTTCGAAAGTTACCGCAGCCTTGGTTACCAGACCGCGCGCAGCGCATTGAATGCTGTGTTCGCGGCATCCTTGCGCCATCCGGGCTGGACCGGTTCGCTGCGCAAGTATCGCACCGAGCGTATCTGTTCGCTGCTGACGCGAACGCCCAAGTGATCGCAGATTGACAAACCGCCAAAGGAGACGCCATGGCCGCAGTCCTCGCCGATACTGCCAATCCCAATGCCGACCATTTTCTGGTGTCGGCGAACGGGAAACTGGGAGAAAGTCCACGCAGTGCAATCACCGAGGTGGCGCGCATACTGGAACACGCACAAGGCCAGCAACCGGAGAACGGGCTGGTCATCCATTTTCATGGCGGACTCAACAGCCGTCCGTATGCCCTGGGAAACATCGTCGCCCCGCTGACCCCGACCTATCGGGCGGCCCACGCCTATCCCTTGTTCTTCGTCTGGGAATCGGGCGTCGTCGAATCCCTCGTCAATAACAAGGACGAACTCGGTCGCGATCCCGCGTTTCGCGAACTCGTCAAGAAAGTCACGGAATGGTTGCTGAAAAAAGTCTCGCTCAATTCGGATATCACCTTCAAGGGATCGGAAGGCCAGGATATCGACGATATCTACCGGCTGCGCCAGGAATTCGATCAGTGGTTTGACGGCAAGACGCCGGCGCCACCCGTGCCGGACGCCCAGGTGCCGTCGGGGCCGACCGTCCTCAATACCAAGGCGTCCGCCGTCAACGTCGACAGCCTGGCCAACGACATCGTGGACGAAATCGACGACGACCCGGCGTTCAAGCGGGCCATGCAGCAGGCTTACAACGCCACGCTGAGCGAGAACCAGGCCCGGACGCGCGCCCAGGGAACGAGGGAGAAGGCAAGCATCCTGCTGCTGAGCGAGGAAGCGCAAGAGGATCTGTTTTCTGCACCGGCCGACGGCGCGGGCATCGCGGGCGCGCCGGTGAAGGAGCGCGGCGTGTTCACCTGGATGGCCATCGCGCGTTTCACCGCGAAGATCGTCATGGCGGTCATCAAGCGTTTTCGCGCGGGAACGGACCATGGCGTGTACTGCACGGTCGTCGAAGAGGTGCTGCGCAGTGCCTACGGCAACCTGCTGGGCGCGGGCATCTGGAACGGGATGAAGAAGGACACCGCGGACAGTTTCGCGGCCGGCCCCGACGTGTGCGGCACGCAGGTCATCGCGAAGCTGCGCGCGCTGGAGCAGGCCGGACGGACATTCAGGCGCATCACGCTGGTCGGGCACAGCACGGGCGCCATTTACATCTGCAACTTCCTCGACGCGGCCAGGGCGGCGGGACTGCAGACGCCGTTGCGTTGCGTGTTCCTGGCGCCGGCGGTCACCTATGCGCGGTTCGCCGCCGCGATCGCGCGGCACCGCGACGACGGGCTGGCGGATTTCCGGATGTTCGCGATGCGCGACGACCGCGAGAGCGCCGACCGGATGCTCGGCGTCGTGTACACGCGCAGCCTTCTGTATTTCGTCTCCGGCCTGCTCGAAGGCGAGGAAGCTGATGGCAAGTTCAGCAGTACGATCGACATGCCGATCGTGGGCATGGAGCGCTATCTCGCCAGTGCCGCGTTCCGCGACGATCCGCATGTGGCGACCGTGCTCGGGTTCCTTGCCGAGAAGCCGAACCGGACGGTCTGGTCCTATGCGATGGGCCAGGCGCCGGGGCTCAACAGCGACGCCCGCAAGCACGGCGATTTCGACAACGACCCGGCGACACTGCAATCCGTGGTGGCATTTATCAACGAACCGTGAGGACAGGTCATGGTCGACGAAAATTTCGCCATCGTTGTCGGAATCTCCCGCTACAAGGGCGGCACCGAATATCCGCCGCTCGACGGGCCGCTGCACGACGTGGCGCATATCTGCGAATGGCTCACCGATCCGCATGGCGGCAACGTCAAGCCTGCCAATATCTACCGCCTGACGACGCCGCATGACCTGATCGAGCCGCCGCAGGACGGCGCCCCGGGCGCGGCGACGTGGACGCCCGACCAGGGCGCCTTCATCCGCGCCTACCAGGACATCACGATCGAGAACGGGGAGTACCGGCGCCGCGATTCGCGCCTTTACCTGTATTTTTCCGGCCACGGCTTCTCCCAGTCGGCCGACACGACCGCGCGCGCGGCCCTGTTTGCCGCCAACGCGTATGGCCCGGCACGCCCGAACATACCGGGCACGGTCTATGCGGAAGCCGCGAAGCGCGTCGCCGTGTTCAAGGAGATCGTCCTGATCATGGACTGCTGCCGCGACGTCCAGCGCAATTCGCCTTATGCGGCTTACGAGCTGGACCAGACCGAGAGCGGCAACGCGGAGAAAGTCAAACTGTTCGCGATGTATGCCAGCGCCAAGAACGGAAAAGCGCAGGAGCGCGAGTTCGCCAGCCAGGACAAGGTGTTCGGCCTGCTCACGCACGGTCTCGTCCGGGCTCTCGACGAGGCACCGACGAATGTGCTCGGACAGGTATCGAGCACGACGCTGAACAACTACCTGAAGATCAACTGGGAGACGTGGTGCCCACCGGACTATCCGCCGCCGCAGCCGCCGCGCACCGTCCCCGCCGACGCCGGCGACATTTTCTTCGGCTCGCGCAAGACGTTGTTCACGCAACGCTTCGTCGTGGACGGTGCGGTCCCGCCTGCGGTAAAACTGCAGTCCGCCGGACTGGATGCCGTCGGCACCTTCGGGCCGGACAGGATCATCTGGGTCGAGCGCAACGACCCCGAGAAAATCGAGATCGAGTTCGATATCGAGGACGGCCGGAAACGGTTCGCGCTGAAGCTCCCGCCGGGCGAGCACACCCTGACGATCCCCGGTGCGCCCGAGCGTCGACTGACTTTCTTGCCGGAGGCGACGAATGACGTCCGCATTTGAGATGTTCGACGACCAGACCGTCGCGACGACGTTCAGTGCGAAGAATGGCGCGTCGGAACTGTATCTGATCGATCGTTCGTTCAACGAAGTGTCGCGCGGCGTAGGCCGGCTCGATCTCGACCTGGTGCCCGGCCCCTACCGGGTGCGCGAGCGGATCGGCGACAGCGAAGCCGTGTCCGAAGTCTTCGAGGTCGCCGTCGACAAGCAGGCCGACTTCACCGTGCACGGGGTAGCGTTCGAGACGCCGCTGCCGATCGCCGGCACGGCAACCTACCAGGAGATGCCACGGCTGGCGCGTCCGCGCGGCAGCGCCGGGATCCGGGTCGTCGTGCGCGATCCTGCTGCCTGCGCTGCTGCCGACGCGGGCGCCCGCGACGCCTGCATGATGCGTGAAGTCGGGCGGATGCGCATCGAGACGCTCGCCTGCGACCCGGTGGCGGCGCTGACGGAAGGCGTGATCCTCGCGAGCGGCAACGGATTGTTTGCCGTGGATCTCGACCTCGGCCCCGGCAGCTATGTCCTCGTCCAGGACTGCGGGGGTGGTCGCCAGTGTTGCCTGCCTTTATATGTCATGCCGGACTGGAACCCGGCCGTGTATTTCCTCATGCCACGCCAACCGGCATCCGACGCGGAGCGCGCAGGCCTTCGGCTGACGGAGGCGTCGGTGTTCTACACGGCCCGCGACGCGGCCGATCCGCCCGGAAATGTCGAGATGGCGCGCCTCGAAGCCGCACGCCACGCCCTGAGCCGCAGGCGTGCCATCGGCGGCTGGGCGCTGCTTCCGCAGGTGCCGGGGCAGGCGGCCTTCAATCCGTTGATGAACCTGATCGACGCCTATCTGCTGCTGCCGCGCGCGCCCGGCGGCGGCACGGACGCCGCCTCGCTGATCGACCGCGCTGCCGAGGCCTTCGGCAAAGACTTCCCCGACGTCCGCGCCGCACGGCTCGCCGAGGCACAGTCGCGCGGCGACGAGCGTGCCCTGGAGCGGGCGAAGGAGTTCACCGGTGCGTCCTTGTACGGCCCGCCGGTTCTGGCGCGGAGCTGGTCGCACCTCATCGATGTTTATAACGGACGCAGGAACGCGGCACCCATCCTGCCGTTCGAGTTTTCCGTCGAGCCATCGGAGTCGTGGTTCGTCTGGTCGGAACAGCAGGGAGCGCGCCTGCCTGCCCGTATCAGAACGCGGCTCGGCATCCTGCTGGAAAGGGCAACCGGCGCCGAACTGCTCAAGCTGGCGCGCGACGTTTTCGAGAGGGTGGCGCGCAGCGACGAAAGCGCCGACTGGGTGAGACAGGTCCAGGCGCTCGCCGCGGAACAAGCCAACCGCGTCGACAGCGCATTCCGCGATCCCGCACTGCAGCGCATCGTTGCCGCGCTGGCGATGGTGTCCGATCCGATCCTGCAAAAGGCGTTCGGACAAACGGAACTGATCGAACGCGCCTGGGCGTCGCTGAAGGTGCCCACCGACATGCTGAACGTGACCTTGCGCAAGCTCATCGGCGTCCTCGCCGAGAACAAGCTGCTCGCCGGCCTGGCCATCGTCATCGGCGCGGGCACGGTCGCTGCCGCCCTGGCCTGGCTGCGGCCATCGGGCGAGGGCGCGGATGCGACATAACTTTCAAGGGGTACAGCCATGACGTGCGAATCGCCGTTCTACAAAGACGAATACGCAGCGCTGCGCAAGGAAATCGAAATGATTCTTGTAGAGCACACGCAACTGCGGTTTTATTGCGTGATAGCGCTGGCAGCCGTCATTTCGTGGAATACGACACATACCTATTCCTCCTGGCCGGCAGCCTGTCTCGCACGGATGGTGGTCGTCGCCCTGTCTGCCGTGGCAGCGTACAGCGCGATCGAAAAAAACCGGCATCTCGGCAGGATCGGAACGTATATTCGTAAAATCGAACGCCATTATCTCGACGAGAACGGGGCGCCCGAAGGGTGGGAACATTTTCATGCGAGTAAAACATCCAGTGAGAAAGCGGTCGCGGACAAGGTATTCTGGGGTGGATTGATCTGCTTTTCGCTTCTCGTCGCCGCGGTAGGCCTCTGGGATGTGTACACGTAATGCCGGCATGTTGCCGCATGCATGCAGCTGCGGACAGCCCAGACTTGAATGCTAGAGCACGATATGGCCGTCCGGCACCGGGGCCGGCCGGTCGTGCGCCAGGCCATGCAGCGCGCCCAGTTCGTGCTCGATCGACTGCGCGAGATACGTGATCGGGACGTCGTTGGCACTGCCTTCGAACGGGTTTTCCGTGCTCTCGCCGACCTGGTCGAGCGCCAGGTACATCCAGCCGATCAGCACGCTGAAGGGAATGGCGAGCCATGCGGCCTGCGCGCCAAGGCGCGCGAATTCCCCGACCGTGCCCACCGGGAGCAGCAGCGCGAACAGCCAGACGAACAGCGAATTGACGATCGCGTACTGGCGCGGATACGGGAAATTCTTGATGCGCTGGGCGCGCGCGTGCTGGTCGATCAGGTCCTTCAGCGTTTTCTGCATTTCCGCGTATTGCAGCATCTGCAGCGCCTGCTTGCGGAACAGGTCGCGGATGGCGCGGCTTTGCCGGGACATCAGCGCCCCGGGGATGTCGTCGCCGGCCAGCAGGTGCGCGACGTCGTCCGGCGGCAGGTAGCGGGCGAGCTCCGCCGCGAGCGGCACGCGGTGTTCCGCCACGACGAAGGTGCGTTCCTGGTATTCGGCATTTTGTGCGGCCGCGGCCGCTTCCCAGACGCGGGGCGCGCGCAGCTCGTAACGGACGGCCGTCAGCCAGGCCAGGTGCCGGGCGACGAGGTCGCGGACGGCGTTCTCGTCCGTGGGAAAGTCGCGGCACAGCAGGCCCCAGTAGCGGCTGGCCGCCGTGATCGACGACCAGATCTGTTGCGCTTCGACCGTGCGGCCGTAGCTTTGCGAGTTCTTGAAGCCGACGATGAACGACGCGGCCGTGCCCAGCAGCGCGAGCACGGGCCACGGCAGCGACAGCCAGTGCCAGCCACCAGGCTGGCGCAGCGCCACCACCGCGCCGGCGACGGCCGCGAGCACGTAGATCCTGCGCCGGGTCCAGTGCAGGAATTCGAACAGGCCGTAGGATTTGCCGATATGCATGTTGCCCCGGGCGTCAGGCTTCCTCGGCGCGCAGTGCCTGGCGGACGGCCGGGTCGGCCGACATCCTGTCGTGGAACGCCGCCAGCGCATCCAGGCCCGCCATGTCGACGCCTTTCGCGCGCGCCCAGCGCAGCACGACGTACAGGTATGGGTCGGCGATCGAACGGTGTCCCGCGAGCCAGTCGCGGTCCGTGAGCTCGCCGTCGAGCCGCTCGAGGTAGGTCCGGACGTGGCGGCGCGCATTGTTCGCCAACGCCTCGTCCAGGTCGCGTTCGTCGAGGAAGCGCGCCGGCGCGAACAGGGGCTTGAAGGCCTTGTGCACGTCGGAATTGAGGAAGGCGAGGCAGCGCATGACTTCGGCCCGGCCGCGCGGCGTGCCGTCGCCCGCCAGCTGCGCGTGCGGGTGGAGGTCGGCCAGGTAGCCGAGGATCGCGACGTTCTCCGTCAGGGCGAAGGCGTCGTGCACGAGCAGCGGCACGTTCCCGCCCGGGTTGAGCGCCAGGTACTCGGGCGACTTGATCGAGTCCAGCGTCATCGGCACGATCTCGTGCGGCACGTCGAGCCAGCCGAGAACGATCAGGTCGGCCAGCGAACAGGCGCCGCGCATGTGGTAGAGCTGCATGGTGTCTCCAGTGTGTCGAAAGCGTTGCCACTATCGCACCGGACGACACTGCGCATTGGTGTATTTTCCGCACCGCGTTGCATCCCGCGGCGCACGGCACGGTCAGGCCGGCGCCAGCGCCTGTGCCACGGGTTCCAGCCGGCGCAGGCGCAGCGCGATCAGCAGGGCGGCGCCGAGCAATACGCCCAGCAGCGCCACGACGCCGTCCCAGCCGCCGTGTGCCCACAGCACGCCGCACAGCCAGCCGACGAGGCTGGAGCCGAGATAATAAAAGCACAGGTACAGCGCGGACGCGAGCGCCTGCTGCGTGCGGGCGCGCCGGCCCACCCAGCTGCTGGCGATCGAGTGCGACGCGAAGAAGCCGAACGTGAAGACGGCCATGCCGGCCACGATGACGGCGACGTTGTGGGCCAGCGTCAGCAGCAGGCCGGCGAACATCGTGCCAAGCACGGTCCACAGCACATGGCGCCGGCCCAGGCGGTCGGCGCGGCGGCCGGCCCACACGGAACTGAAGATGCCCAGCAGATACAGCAGGGAGATCCCGCCGACCACGCTCTGGCGCAGCCCGAACGGCGCGCCCAGCAGCCGGAAGCCGATCACGTTGTAGGCGCTGACGAAACACCCCATCAGCAGGAACGACAGCGCGAACAGCCAGGGCAGGCCCGCGTCGCCGAAATGGCCGCGCAGGCCGTGCAGCAGCGCCGGCACGCCGCCGGACGACGGCCGGAAGTTGCGCGACGCGGGCAGGCTGCGCCAGAATTCCCACGCGGCCAGCAGGCCGGCCACGCCCATCACGGCGAACGCGGCGCGCCACGACACGAAGTCGGACAGCACGGCCGCCAGCACCCGCCCGACCATGCCGCCGAACGCATTGCCGCTGATGTACAGGCCCATCGACACGCCCAGCGACGCCGGCTCGATCTCCTCGCCCAGGTAAGCCATCGCGACGGCCGGCATGCCGCCCAGCGCGAAGCCCAGCAGCGTGCGCGCCGCCAGCAGTTGCGGGTAGGTGCGCGCGTACGCCGCGAGCACCGTCATCAGGGCGGCGACGACGAGCGCCACGACCATCATCGTCTTGCGCCCAAGGCGGTCGGACAGGATGGACGAGAACAACAGCGACACCGCCAGCGCGCCCGTCGAGAGCGAGAGCGACAGGCTGCTCTGCGCGGGCGTGAGGCCGAAATCGTGCGCCAGCAGGGGCATCAGCGGCTGCACGCAGTACAGCAGCGCGAAACAGGAAAAGCCGCCGAAGAACAGGGCGCGGTTCGTGGGATTGGTCATGCCCCATCCTAGGATTGCCGGTTATGGCTGTCCAATATATATTGGTGGTGTTACTTATCGTTTTAAAATATAAAATGGAACTGAGGCACCTGCGTTACTTCGTGGCCGTGGCGGAGGAGCTGAGCTTTACGCGCGCCGCCGAGCGCTTGCACATCGGCCAGCCGCCGTTGAGCCAGCAGATCCAGGCGCTGGAACACGAGATCGGCGCCCGGCTGTTCGAGCGCAACAGGCGGCGCGTGCTGCTGACGGAAGCGGGGCGGCTGTTCCTCGCCGATGCGCGCCGTATGCTGGCGCTGGGCGAGCAGGCCAAGGAGACGGCGCGCCGCGCCCACCTGGGCGAAACGGGCGAGCTGCGCGTCGGGTTCACGTTTTCCACGCCGTTCACGCCGCTGTTCGCGCGGGTCGTGCGGCGCTACCGCCAGCAGTACCCGGGCGTGCGGCTGACGTTCCACGAAATCCCCACGCAGCCGCAGCTGGCAAAGATCGAAGCGCGCGAGCTGGACGTGGGCTTCGTACGTCCCGGTCCGATGCCGCTGCCGCGCACGGTGGCGCTGACGATGCTGCGCCAGGATCCGCTGCGGCTCGTGCTGCCGGCCGACTCGCCGCTCGCGCGGAAAAAGAAGATCGCGGTGAAGGACCTCGCCGACCAGGCGTTCGTCGTCTTCCCCGAAAAGACGGGCACCGGCATCTACCACCAGATCTTCGACCTGTGCCGCGCCGCCGGCTTCACGCCGCACATCGCGATGGAGGCGGGCGAGCCGTCGACGATCATCGGCCTCGTCGCCGCCGGTTGCGGCGTTTCCGTGCTGCCCGGCTCCTTCGAAGGCATCCACATGGAAGGCGTCGTCTACCGGCCGCTGCTCGATCCCGACGCCACCACCGCGATGCTGCTCGCGCGCCATGCCGCGGGCGGGGGGCCGCTCGTCGACGCGTTCGTGGCGCTCGCGCAGGCCGAGACGGAAGTCTAGTCGGGCAGCACGGCGCGGAACGTGATCTCCACCAGCTGGGCGGGGAAGGCGAGGCGCGATACGCCGATCAGGTTGCTGGCGAGCTGCGGCTGGCCGGTGCCATACGCTTCCTTCCGCACCTTCGACGCCGCCGGGAAGGCCGCGTCCACGTCGAGCACGTACAAGGTCTCTTCCACGACGTCGTCCAGCGTGGCGCCGAATTCGGCCAGCAGCTCGACCGCGTTGCGGTAGGTCTGGCGGATCTGCGCTTCCATCGCGTCGTAGTTGAGCGGCCTGCCGCTCGCGTCCAAGTCGGCCGGCGCAACCAGGTTGCCCTGCCGGTCGTGGCTCAGTTGTCCGGACAGGTAGACCGTGTCCTTGACCTGGATCCCCTGGACGTAGCCGAACAGGTCTTCCCATGCGACGCCGAAATTCACGACTTTCTTGCTGACCATATGCCCTCCGCTGTGTTGTAGGCTTGGCAGCGTAGCGGGAGCAAGGGTGGTCCGCCACTGGCCGATGGACAGGGCGGCGGCGGCCTGTCAATCCGCGTAGCTGATGCGGTCGCGGCCCGCGTGTTTCGACCGGTACAGCGCCTCGTCGGCGCGGCCGAGCAGGGCGACCGCATCGTGCGAGGTGCCGGGCGTAAAGGCGACGACGCCGAAGCTGGCGGTGACGGCCAGCGTCTTGCCTTCGCCGATGTCGACGGGTTCGCCGCGCACGACGGCGCGCAGGGCGTCGATGCGGCTCGCGTCGGCCGGCAGGTTCAGGCCGGGCAGGACCACGACGAATTCCTCGCCGCCGTAGCGGCCCACCGCGTCGTACGGCCGCACTGCCGCGCGCAGGCGGCGCGCCGTTTCGACCAGCACCGCGTCGCCCGCCAGGTGGCCGTGCGTATCGTTGACGCGCTTGAAGTAATCGAGGTCCAGCAGCACGAGCGCGAAGCCTTCGCCCGAACGCGCGCATTTTTCGATTTCGCGCTCGACGATGTCCATCATCGCGACCCGGTTCCAGCACTGGGTCAGCCCGTCCTTCAGCGCGCGCAGGCGCATTTCCTCGCGCGACTGTTCCAGCTCGTGCGTGCGCTCGCGCACCAGTGCCGTCAGCTTCGTTTCGCGCGCGCGGTGCGCGCGCAGGCGCAGGCGGTGGAACGCGACGAATGCGCCCGCGACGCCGAGGGCGCACAGTATGTAGAACGGGACGCTGCGCCACCATGGCGGTGCGATCGTGAACGCCAGTTCCACCGGCGCCGACTGCTCGCCGGTGGCGCTGTCGACGACGGCGACCTGGAAGCAGTAGCGGCCGCCCGGCAGCGCCGCGTAACGCACTTCCGGCTGCACCGTGTCGTTCCACTCGTCGTCGACGCCGAGCAGGCGGAAACGATAATGCCAGCCCCGGCCCTGGCCGAACTGCAGGTGGGCCAGGCGGAACACGATCTGGTCCGCCCGCCACGGCATCGGCGCGTCGCCCACCGGCAGCGGACCGTTGCCGCGCAGCGCCTCTTCGATCACGGGCTGGCGCAGCGCTGACGCGAACAGGCGTTCCGGGTGAAGCACGTGCGACAGGCCGTTACTGGTGATGAGCCAGATCGAACCGTCCCGGTCTTCGTACGTGCCGCGGCCGTTCGAATCGTTCCACGCCAGGCCCTGCGTCTGGTCCAGCGTGCGCCACTGACTGCCGTTCCATACCGCGAAGCCCACGTCCAGCGCGACCCAGAGCCAGCCGCGGCTGTCTTCGCGGGCGTTCAGGATATACCGGTCGCGCAGCACCGGCGCATCGATCCGCGCCGCGCGGCCGCCGCGCTGCAGCCGCCACACACCGTCGTGCGTGGCCGCGATCAGCGTGCCGTCGCGCGCGCAGTCCAGGCTGAGGATTTCGGCATCGCCCAGCACCGCGTCGTACGACTGGGTCTCCCAGGCCCGTCCGTCGAAACGCCTGACGTCGCTCATCCCGGCAAACCACAGATGGCCGCGCCCGTCAGTACAGCCGTCGGCCACCGCATCGGCGGCCGGTTCGTTGCCGACGGCGGGGAGGGGCGCCGTCGCGGGGTAGACATGCATGCCGGCTTCCGTGGCCATCCAGACGCGGCCGCCGTCCGCCACGACCTGGTTGATCTGCGGCTGCCGCGCGACCAGCGCCGTCCTGCCGTCCGGTTGCGTGCGCCGCAACAGCGCGCCGCCATAGGTGCCCGCCCACAGGTGGCCGTCCGCGTCGAGCGCCATACTGCCCCATTGCTGTGTCGCGTACGCGGGCTGGGCGGGGTCGGTGCGGAAGCGGCGCTCGCCGGGCACCTGCCAGGCATGGCCGGAACGCGTCCCGACATGCAGGATGCCACGAGGGTCGCGCAGCACCGAGATCACCACGTCGTTGGGCAAGCCCTGCGACGTGGTCCAGTTGTCGAGGTTTCCGTAGCCGAGCAGTTGCACGAGGCCGCGGCCCAGCGTGCCCAGCCAGATCCCGCGTTCGCGGTCCCGCAGGATCGCGGTGACGCCGCCGCCGACGTCCAGGCCATTCTGACGGCCGAAGTGCTGCCATCGGCCGTCCTGCCAGCGCAGCAGCCCGTCGTCGGCGTTCGTCAGCACCCGGCCATCCGCGTCCAGCCGCATCTCCGTGATGAGCTGGCGCTTGCGGATCTCGGACGGCGTCCGCTCCTGGAAGCGCGCGGCGCCCGCCGGCAGCACGAAGACATGCGTCGCGCTGCGCACCCAGAGCGTGCCCTCGCCATCGCGCACGATGCTGCTCCAGGCATCCGCGGGCAATCCGTCCTTGCCGCCCCGGACGGTCACGCGGCCGCGGTCGACGCTGCACAGGGCCGTGCCGCAACCCATCCACAGGGCGCCGTCCGTGTCGGCGTGGATGCTCAGGATCGTCGCCAGCCCGGGGTAGGCGCGGATCTGTTCGGGCGTGAAATAGGCGCGGACGTCGCCGCCGTCGCCGCGTGGCGTAATCTCCATGAGCTGGTCGCGCGCCACCACCAGCACGCGGCCGTCGGCCGTAGCGGCGACGGGCTGGCCCGGCCAGACCTCGAGCGGCTCGCCATCGAACCGGACGGGACGGAACCGCCTGCCGTCGAACCGGTATAGATTCTCGTATGTCCCGGCCCACATGCCCGTCGCGCCGCCGTCGACCAGCGCCGTCACGATCTTGTCGGGAAAGCCCTGCGCCGGACCGTAGCGGCGGAAGCCGGTGCCATTGAAACGGAACAGGCCGTTCTGCGTGCCGATCCATACGTAGCCGGCGGTATCCTGGGACGCCACCGTGACGGACAGGTTGCCGAGGCCCTCGGCCTGGCCGTAGGCCTTCAGGGGCAGGTGTTGTGCCGGCGCGCGCGTGCACAGGAAGGCGAGCGCCAGGGCCGCAAGACGAAGGAGCAGCTTGGGATACATGACGGGGCGGGACTGACTTGAATGCTTGAAATTGCGTAAGAGTAACATTTATTGCGCCTTCGTACTTACGTTGCCGATTCCTTCGATGGTGCGGTGCAGCAGAGCAAACAGTCGTATGTTTTGAATTTATAGAATACAATTATGCTGTTACTCAAGTCAGCCGCAAAGGATCGTCATGTCCAGCACCACCCCAGCGCAGGCGGGCAGCCTGCTGCTCATGTCGCGCGAGGATAACTGCCTCATCGCGCGCGTCGACCTCAAGGCCGGCACCCCGGTCGTCATCGACGGCCGCGAGGTCGCGCTGCCCGGCGACGTCCGCCTTGGGCACAAGGTCGCACGCCGCGACCTCGCCCCCGGCGACAAGGTGCTGCGCTACGGCGCGATCATCGGCACGGCCACCGTGCCCGTCGCCATCGGCGCGCACATCCACACGCACAACCTGGAAAGCGACTACATCCCGACCTTCACGCTGGACGAGGACGGCCACCACTTCATCGGAAACAAAGCACCATGACCACCTCCACCGACATCGCCCTGGCTGGGTATCCGCGCGCGGACGGGCGCAAGGGCATCCGCAACGTCGTCGTCGTCGCCTACCTCGTCGAATGCGCGCACCACGTGGCGCGGCTGATCGTGAATTCTTTTCCCGGCCAGCCCGTGCACCTGATCGGCTTCCCGGGCTGCTACCCGAACGAATACGCCGACACGATCATGCGCCGCGTGCTGACGCACCCGAACGTGGGCGCGGCGCTGCTCGTGTCGCTCGGCTGCGAGAGCTTCGACAAGAACGGCGTGGCGCAGGCCGTCGCCGACAGCGGGCGGCCCGTCCACACGGTCACGATCCAGGACGTCGGCGGCACGCGCTCGGGCGTGAAGAGCGGCGTCGAATGGGTGCAGTGGGCCGTCGAGGACCTGGCGCGCCAGGAGCGCGTGCCGATGCGCCTCGACGAACTGGTGGTGGCCACGATCTGCGGCGGCTCCGACAGCACGAGCGGCATCACGGCCAATCCGGCGGTGGGTGCCGCGTTCGACCGCCTGATCGCGGCGGGCAGCGCCTGCGTGTTCGAGGAGACCGGTGAACTGGTCGGCTGCGAATTCCACATGAAGCGTCGCGCCGTCACGCCGGAACTGGGCGACGAGATCGTCAAGACGGTCGAGAAGGCGTCGCGCTACTACACGATCATGGGCCACGGCAGCTTCGCCCCGGGCAATGCGGACGGCGGCCTGACGACGCTGGAAGAAAAATCGCTGGGCGCGTACGCGAAGAGCGGCGCGTCGCCGATCAGCGGCATCATCAAGCCGGGCGACCAGCCGCCCACCGGCGGCCTGTACCTGCTTGACGTGGTGCCGGACGGCGAGCCGCGCTTCGGCTTCCCAAACATCTCGGACAACGCCGAGATCGTGGAACTGATCGCGTGTGGCGCGCACGTCACCCTGTTCACGACGGGCCGCGGCTCCGTGGTCGGCTCGGCCATTTCTCCCGTCATCAAGGTGTGCGCGAACCCGGCGACGTACGAACGCCTGGCGGACGACATGGACGTCAACGCGGGCCGCATCCTCACGGGGCACGCGAGCATCGAGGACGTCGGCAACGAGATCGTCGACCTCGTCGCCCGCGTGGCGAACGGCGAGTGCACGAAATCGGAAGACCTGGGCCACCAGGAATTCATCCTCACGTACAAGCAGTTCGAGCCGATCGGGCCGCGCTGCCTGCCGCTGAAGGCCGCCTGACATGGACGTCACCAAACTGGGCCTCGGTTGCGCGCAACTGGGCGGCTTGTACGACCCGATGGCGGAAGCGGACGCGTACGCGCTCGTCGATGCCGCCTGGGACCTGGGCATCCGCTATTTCGACACGGCGCCGTACTACGGCTTTACGTTGTCCGAGCACCGCCTGGGCGCCGCGCTGCGTGCGCGGCCGCGCGGCGACTACACGATCAGCACGAAGGTCGGCCGCCTGATGTTTCCCGATCCAGGCGTGCAGCCGGGCGAATGCGGCTGGGCCGCGCCGCTGCCGTTCCGCCCGCACTACGACTACACGCACGACGGCGTCATGCGCTCGCACGAGGACACCCTGCAGCGCCTCGGCATGGACCGCGTGGACTACCTGTACGTGCACGACATCGGCCGCGTCACCCACGGCGAGCGTCACGCGCATTACTGGAAGCAGCTGACCGAGGGCGGCGGTTTCCGCGCGCTGGCGCAGCTGCGCGACGAAGGCACGATCAAGGGCTTCGGCCTCGGCGTCAACGAGTGGGAAGCGATCGCCGACGCCATGGACGTGTGCGCGCTCGACTGCGTGCTGCTGGCCGGACGCTACACGCTGCTCGAGCAGGCGTCGCTGGCCCCCCTGATGGACCGCTGCACAAGGGAAGGGACGGCCGTCGTGATCGGCGGGCCGTTCAACTCCGGCATCCTGGCGGGCACGAACAAGTTCAATTACGAGGACGCCCCGGCGGCCGTCGTCGAGCGGGTGCGCGCCATCGCCGCCGTCTGCCGCGACTTCGACGTGCCTTTGCAGGCCGCCGCGCTGCAATTCCCGATGGCGCATCCGGCCGCCGCGTCGTGCATCCCCGGCGCCCAGAACATCGACCAGCTGCGCCGCAACGCGCACTGGTTTGCCCAGCCGCTGCCGGCCGGCCTGTGGACCGCGCTCAAGGACGCCGGCCTGCTGGACCCGGCCGCGCCCGTACCAGTCTGATCTTTCAATACCACCGTACCAAAGGAATACCATGAAACTGCTGCGATTCGGCCCGAAGGGCGCCGAGAAACCTGGCCTGATGGACGCCAACGGCGTGATCCGCGACCTGTCCGGCGTGCTGCCCGACCTGACCTCGGCCCAGCTGGCCGCCGGGGCACTGGCCCGCCTGTCCGATGTCGACCCGAGCCGCCTGCCGGCCGTGGAACAGCCCGTGCGCTACGCGCCCGTCGTCGCCGACATCGGCAAGCTGATCTGCGTGGGCCTGAACTACTCGGACCACGCAGCCGAATCGGGCATGGCCGTTCCCGCCGAGCCGGTGCTGTTCACGAAGGCGACCAGTTCGATCATCGGCTGCAACGATCCGGTCGTGCTGCCGCGCGGCTCCGTCAAGAGCGACTGGGAAGTGGAACTGGGCGTCGTCATCGGCAAGCGCGCGCGCTACGTCGACGAAGCGGACGCCCTCGACTACGTGGCCGGCTATTGCGTCGTGAACGACCTGTCCGAGCGCGAATACCAGCTGGAGCGGGGCGGCCAGTGGGACAAGGGCAAGGGCTGCGACACGTTCGGCCCCGTCGGCCCGTGGCTCGTGACGACGGACGAAGTGCCCGATCCGCAAAACCTGGACATGTGGCTGGAAGTGAACGGCAAGCGCTACCAGACCGGCAATACGCGCACGATGGTGTTCACCGTCGCGCACCTGGTCAGCTACATCAGCCGTTTCATGACGCTGCAGCCGGGCGACGTGATCAGCACCGGCACCCCGCCGGGCGTGGGCCTCGGCCAGAAGCCGGATCCGGTGTACCTGGAGCCGGGCGACCGCATGCGTCTCGGCATCGAAGGCCTGGGCGAGCAGGAGCAGACCGTCCACGCCTGGAACGAGGCGCTGATCGACGGCTGATCGTTCGTACATCGTTCGTAAATAAAAGGCGCACAAGCGCCAATGCGAAGACTTAGCGGAGACATTGCAGACATGACGGACCCCTCGACGCGGCAGTACCGGTTTTCCCTCGTGATGATCACCTCGCTGTTTTTCATGTGGGGGTTCGTCCACAATCTCGACCCGATCCTGATCCCGCACCTGCGGCGGTCGTTCAGCCTGAGCGTGCTGCAGTCGGCGCTGGTGGATTCGGCCGTGTTCATCGCCTACTTCGTCATGGCGCTGCCGGCGGGCCTGCTGATCCGCCGCGCCGGCTACAAGGCGGCGATCATCTGCGGCCTGCTGCTGTTCGCCACGGGTTCGCTGATGTTCATCCCGGCCGCGAACACGCAGCAATACGTGGTGTTCCTGGCCGCGCTGTTCACCATCGCGTGCGGCCTGACGATCCTGGAGACGGCCGCGAATCCGTACGTGACGCTGCTGGGCCGGCCGGAGCGTGCGGCCCAGCGCATCAACCTGGCGCAGTCGTTCAACGGTCTCGCCGCCACCTTGGCGCCGATCATCGGTGCGCGCCTGATCCTCGTGCACGGCGCCGACGACGCGCAGCTCGCCGCGATGCCGGAAGCGGCGCGCCAGGCGGCGCTGGCGGCGGAAGCGGCCAGCGTGAAAGGGCCGTACATGGTGCTGGGCCTCGTCATCATCGCGCTCGCCGTCGTGTTCTGGTTCCTGAAGCTGCCGGAAGTCGGCGGCCGGTCGGACACCGCGCCGGCCAAGAGTTCGCTCGGCGAGGCGCTGGCCGTGCCGTCCATCCGCCGCGGCGCGATCGCCCAGTTCTTCTACGTGGGCGCGCAGGTGTGCGTGTTCAGCTTCTTCATTCTGTACGCCACCCGCTCGGCGGGCGTGTCGCCCGTGACCGCGGCCGATTACCTCGGCTGGGGCTGCGGCATGGCGTTCATGGTCGGCCGCTTCGTCGGCACGGGCCTGATGCGCATCGTGGCGCCGGCCCGGCTGCTGTGGATGTACGCGCTGGCCTGCGTGATCCTGGCGGGCGTGGCGATGGTCGCGCAGGGCGTCGCCAGCCTCGCGGCCGTGATCGGCATCGCGTTCTTCATGTCGATCATGTTCCCCACCATTTTCTCGCTGGGCCTGCAGGGCGCCGGCCACCACGCCGACATGGGCAGCGGCCTGATCATCATGGCCATCGTGGGCGGCGCGCTGCTGCCGCTGCTGTTCGGCTACGTCAGCGACGTGACGCACAACGTGCAGTACGGCTACGTCGTGCCGCTGCTGTGCTTCGTCGTCATCGCCTGGTTCGCGCGCGCATCCCTGTTGCAGGACAGCCGGGAAGCCCGCACCACGCCATCTTCCATGGGAGTCACGAAACGTGTTTGAACTGAACGACAAGAGGGCCGTCGTCACGGGCGGCGGCAGCGGCATCGGCAAGGCGATCGCCCAGCTGTTCGCGCGCCAGGGGGCGCATGTCCACGTGGTCGACCTGAACGACGCCGCCTGCCTGCAGGTGGTGCGCGAGATCCGCGAGGAGGCCGGCCGGGTCACGTCCCACGCCTGCGACGTGTCGCGCCAGGCCGACGTGAAGGCGCTGATGGAGAACATCGGCCCGTTCGACATCCTGGTCAACAACGCCGGCATCGCCCATATCGGCAAGGCCGACACGACGAGCGAGGAGGATTTCGACCGCGTCATGAGCGTCAACGTGAAGGGTGTCTACAACTGCCTGCACGCCGCGATCCCGCAGCTGCGCGCGAACGGCGGCGGCGTCATCCTCAACATGGCGTCCGTCGCGGCCTGGGTGGGCATCAAGGAGCGCTTCGCGTACTCCACCGCCAAGGGCGCCGTGATGGCGATGACCCTGTCGGTCGCGAAAGACTACCTGCAGGACGGGATCCGCTGCAATTCGATCTCGCCGGGCCGCGTGCACACGCCGTTCGTGGACGGCTTCCTCGCGCGGAATTATCCGGGCCGCGAAGCGGAGATGTTCGAGCAGCTGTCGAAGACGCAGCCCATCGGCCGCATGGCGCAGCCGGACGAAGTGGCCGCGCTCGCGCTATACTTGTGCAGCAAAGAGGCTGCCTTCATCACGGGAACCGATTATCCGATCGACGGCGGCTTCATCACCCTGAACACGTAAAGCCGCTCGATGATCATTTCTTCCGCCACCGACTATCGCGAGGCGGCGCGCCGCCGGTTGCCGCCGTTCCTGTTCCACTATCTCGACGGGGGCTCCGGCACCGAGTCCACGTTGCGCGCCAACGTGAACGACCTGCACGAGGTCAGGCTGCGCCAGCGCGTATTGAAGGGGTCGGAGACGCTGGACCTGTCGACCGAATGGTTCGGCGTGAAGCGCGGCCTGCCGCTGGCGCTGGCCCCGATCGGCCTCGCCGGCATGTATGCGCGCCGCGGCGAGGTGCAGGCAGCCAGGGTGGCGGCCGAACGCAACATCCCGTTCATCCAGTCGACCGTGTCCGTGTGCCCGCTCGCGGAGGTGGCGGCGCAGTCGTCGCAACCGCTGTGGTGCCAGCTGTACGTGCTGAAGGACCGCGGCTTCATGCGCGACTACCTGCGCCGCGCGCGCGAGCTGAACATCGATACGCTCGTGTTCACCGTCGACATGCCGGTGCCGGGGGCGCGCTACCGCGATGCCCATTCCGGCATGAGCGGCCGCCACGGCCCGCTGCGCCGCGTGCTGCAGGCGATGCTGCATCCGCGCTGGGCTTTCGACGTGGGCCTGTTCGGCCGGCCGCACGACCTGGGCAACATCTCCGCGTACCGCGGCCATGCGACGGGCCTCACTGACTACATCGGCTGGCTGGCGGCCAACTTCGATCCGGGCATCAGCTGGAGCGACCTGCAATGGATCCGCGACGAATGGCAGGGCCCCATGGTCATCAAGGGCATTCTCGACGCGGACGACGCGCGCGACGCGAAGGCGTTCGGCGCGGACGGCATCGTCGTCTCGAACCACGGCGGCCGCCAGCTGGACGGCGCGCTGTCCACGGCGAAGGCGCTGCCGTCCATCGCGGCGGCCGTGAAGGGCGACCTGACGATCTTCGCCGACTCCGGCGTGCGCACCGGCCTGGACGTCGTGCGGCTGCTGGCGCTGGGCGCGGACGGCGTCCTGATCGGCCGCGCCTTCATCTACGCGCTCGCGACCGGCGGCGCGGCGGGCGTGCGCAACCTGCTCGCCATCCTCGAAAAGGACATCCGGACCAGCATGGTCCTGACGGGCGTGCAATCCGTCCGCGACATCGGGCCGGACTGCCTGGCCTGAGCCTTTCCGCCGGCGCGCTCGCGCCGGCTGCGCAATTTCATACCTGTCTCCAGCCCTTTTCACGTTGCTTTTCGGTTATAAATGTATTAAATTTATAGAATACAAAACGAAAGGCAACAACATGAGTCAGATGAAGTGCGTAGTATGCGAATCCCCCGGCGACCTGCAACTGGGCTTCAAGCCGGTGCCGGAGGCCGGTCCCGGCGAAGTCCTGCTGCGCGTACGGCGTATCGGCGTGTGCGGTACGGACATGCACATCTTCCGCGGCACGCAGCCGTTTCTCGCGTATCCGCGCGTGATGGGACACGAGCTGTCCGGCGAAGTGGTCACGGCGCCCGCGGGCTCCGGCCTCGCGGCGGGCGACGAGGTGTTCGTGATGCCCTATCTGTCGTGCGGGGAGTGCGTCGCGTGCCGCAAGGGCAAGACGAATTGCTGCACGCGCATCCAGGTGCTGGGGGTGCACCGCGACGGCGGCATGGCCGAATACCTCACGCTTCCGGCGCAGTTCGTGCTCAAGACGGAAGGCATCTCGCTCGACGATGCGGCGATGCTGGAATTCCTCGCCATCGGCATGCACGCGGTACGCCGCGGTGCCGTCACCGAGGGGCAGCGCGTGCTGGTCGTCGGGGCCGGGCCGATCGGCGTGGCCGTCGCGCTGTTCGCGGCGCTGAAGGGCGCGCAGGTCACGGTGCTCGATGCGCGCGCGGACCGCCTCGGCTTCTGCCGCGACGTGCTGAAGGTCGCGCACACGGTGACGGCGGGCGAGGGCGACATCGACGCGCTGCGCGAGGTCACTGGCGGCGATTTCTTCGACGCCGTGTTCGACGCCACCGGCAACATCAAGGCGATGGAACGGGGCCTGGACTTCGTCGCGCATGGCGGCACGTACGTGCTCGTGTCGATCGTGCCGGAACGGATCTCGTTCGCCGACCCGGAATTCCACAAGCGCGAGACGACCCTGCTCGGCAGCCGCAACGCGACCGTGGAAGACTTCCGCGAGGTGCTCGCCGCGATGAAGGCGGGCCTGGTGCCGACGCGGGCGATGAACACGCACCGCGCCACGCTGGACGAATTCATCGACACGCTGCCGCGCTGGATGGACCCGGCCAGCGGCGTGATCAAGGCCATCGTCGAGGTGTGAATGATGCCGCTTCCCAGCGCGGCGCCGAGTTCCGGTAGAATGAGGGATTGTCTACCCGGCCTTCACCACTCCGGACTTCATGGCCCGACCTCCAACCATCTTCAAGCGCAGCGCGAACCTGCTGCTGCAATACATAGCCGACCACGTGGGGGTCGGCGAAGCGCTGCCGACCGAGCAGCACATGGCCGAACTGGGCGAGGGCAGCCGCACGGCGATCCGCAGCGCGCTGGCGCACTTCCACGAGTGCGGCCTGATCAGCGACCTGAAGGAACGCCGGCTGCTGCGCAAGCCCGACCGCACGGACTACTTCGACCTGGACGAGCTGCGCACGGGCGCGGACCGCATTCGCGAAGTGCTGATGGAGCGCATCTATCACAGCGACCTGCCGCCGGGCGCCGAGTTCTCGGAGACGGAACTGGCGCGCGCGGCCGGGACGAGCACGATCAGCGTGCGCGAATTCCTGATCGGCTTCTCGCACTCGGGCCTGATCGAGAAGAAGCCGCGCGGCGGCTGGCGCCTGTGCGCGTTCGACCGCTCGTTCGCGATGGAGCTGGCCGACGTGCGCCAGATGTTCGAGTTCGCCGCGATCGACCGCTTCGCCGCGCTGCCGCCGGATTCGCCGGCCTTCGCGGAGCTGCAGCAACTGATCGCACGGCACGAGCAGCTGGGGTCCGTCATGCCGACGCACCACAAGGACTTTCCGGCGCTCGACCGCGATTTCCACGCGTTCCTGATGGGGCAGCTGGACAACCGCTTCGCGCAGGGGTTCTTCGACCTCGTGTCGCTCGTGTTCCACTACCACTACCAGTGGGACAAGACGCAGGAAATGGTGCGCAACGAGTATGCGGTGCACGAGCACCTGGACATCCTGCGGGCGCTGGCGCGGCGCGACGTTTCGGGCGCGCGCGAGGCGATGCGCGTCCACCTGAGTTCCGCACGCAGCACCCTGCTGCAATCGATCCGTGTCAGGGAAATGAAGGCGCACCCGGGCTGACGCTCCCGCGGGCGCGGGAGGGAAAATGATGCTCGTCGACGCCCATCAACACTTCTGGCGGCTGGCCGACCGCAACGGCGCATGGCCGCCGCCCGGCCTCGCGGCCATCTACCGCGATTTCTTCCCGCCCGACCTGGCGCCGCTGCTCGCGCAGCACGGCGTCGCGCGGACGGTGCTCGTGCAATCGATGCCGAACGAGGACGACACGCGCTTCATGCTCGGCCTGGCCCGCGCGCACCCGTTCATCGGCGGCGTGGTCGGCTGGACCGACCTGAAGGCGCCCGACGCGCCGGCGCGGATCGCCGCGCTCGCCGCCGACCCGATGCTCAAGGGCTTGCGGCCCATGCTGCAAGACATCGAGGACGATAACTGGATCGCCGACCCCGCGCTGGCGCCCGCGGTCGCCGCGATGCTGCGCCATGGCCTCAGCTTCGACGCGCTGGTGCTGCCGCGCCATCTGCCCGCCCTGTACGCGTTCGCACAGCGGCATCCGGACCTGCCGATCGTGATCGACCACGGCGCCAAGCCGCTGATCGCGGAAGGCGTGCTGGAGCCTTGGCGCACCGACATCGCGCGCCTGGCCGCGCTGCCGCAGGTGAGCTGCAAGCTGTCCGGGCTCGTCACGGAAGCGGGCGCGGACTGGGATGTCGAGCGCCTGCGGCCGTACGTCGATCACTTGCTGGAATCCTTCGGGCCGCGCCGCCTGATCTGGGGCAGCGACTGGCCGGTGCTGAACCTGGCCGCCGATTATGGACGCTGGCTCGCCGCCTGCGCGTCGCTGCTGGACGGACTGTCCGGTGCCGACCGGCTCGCCGTGTTCGGGCTGAATGCCCTGCGTTTTTACCGTATCGATTGAGGAGTCTTATATGCAAAGAATGGGAATGGTCATCGGCATCCTGCCGGAAAAGATCGCGGAATATAAAACGCTGCACGCCGCCGTGTGGCCGCAGGTGTTGGCCCGTCTTGCGGAAGCCAATGTGCGCAATTACACGATCTTCCTGCGCGAGCCGGAAAACCTGTTGTTCGGCTATTGGGAATACCACGGCACGGATTTCGCCGCCGACATGGCGCATATCGCGGCCGATCCGGAGACGCAGCGCTGGTGGACGTTCTGCAGCCCGTGCCAGGTGCCGCTGGCCAGCCGGGCCGAAGGCGAGCACTGGGCGATGATGGAGCCCGTGTTCCACATGGACTGACGCCTGCCGCCGCCGGCTGCATCCCCGCGGCCGGCGTATCACCTTTTCCGCCTTTCCTTCCCAGCCGCGCAATGCGGCGTCCGCATCCGCCCGATCCCCGCGTGAAAATATGTGAAAAATGTCCGTCGCGGAGGGATTACGGGATCTCAAAATTTAACAAAAAATCTCGCTTATTTCCCTCGCATACCGGGGTTTCGTTTTGATCGATTTCATGACGACTGTTATTGAATTTAACATTGTCATGGAATATTCGGCTGATTAGCATCGATATGATTCGAATGCATAAGGCAGAGATTCTCCAGCGCCGGAGTCGTTGCATCCGATGACAACCGTTGTGGTGTTCCCTTGAATTTTTTCAGGAGTCAACCCGAATGAAAATCTCTTCCAGCCTGTCTTTCAAGCTCCTCGCTCTCGCCGGCGCGATGATGGTGTCGACGGCGTTCGCGGCGAGCTACGACGCCTGCGATGGTGCCTGTACCAGGTACGCGCAGGACGCCTATGCCTCGTCCAAATCGTATTACACGACGCAGCAGACCAATTACTGCAACGGCCTGGCGGATCCGAACGCCCGATCCGCCTGCCTGGCCGGGGTGCCGGCGTACGCGGAGCAGCAGGCCCAGGGCGTGTACACCTACGTGTACAACGAATGCACGCGCAGCTGCAGGGCCTCGCCGTAATTCCGAAATCCGGAAGCTCAAGAACGTCATTATTCGACATGTCAAGGAGTGCAGTCATATGAAATTCCTGCCTAAAATCCCATTCAAATCCCTGGCGCTCGGCGGCGCCGTGGCGCTGATCGTCTCGAGCGCCTACGCAGCCACGTGGGAGCAATGCCTGCCCACGTGCACGCAGAACGCGGAGAATGCCTATAACCAGTCCAAAGCGTATTACACGCAGGCGCAAACGAATTACTGCAACAGCCTGACGGATCCGGCGGCGAAGAACGCCTGCCTGGCCGGCGTGCCGTCGTACGCGGAACAGCAGGCGCAGAACGTCAAGACCCAGGCGTTCAATTCGTGCATGAACGGGTGCACCCACGTATAAACGCGCCGCGTCGCGTCGCGTCCTGTCCGGCCAGTCCGGCCGGGGCGCTTTTCATTCATCCATCGATACAGGGCCGATATGCGCCATCACTCACTCGCAGTCATGCTGTTGTCCTGCCTGTTTCCCGCGGCCGCCTGGGCCGCGCCCGCACCGTGCAGCCTGGTCGACCGGGAAACCCTCGCGGCGCTCTCCCTTGGCGATGCCGTCACGAAGGTCGAACACAAGACGGTCCCGGCCAGGGGCCAGGTGCCCGAGCAGCATGTCGACGTGTGCACGATCACGCCGCGCGGCGGGGCGTCGCCGTCGCTCAGCATCATGGTGATGCCGCTGGCCGGCGCGACCTCGTCGGCCAAACCGGCCTGCCACGACAACACCGTGAAGAATGTCGGCATGGCGTCCTGCTTCGGCGTCGCCCGGGGCAGGATGGTGACCGTGTCGCTTGTGTCTCCGCAGGCGACCTTCGCCGCGTTGAACGCGACCCTGCGCGCCCGGTTCGGGCGGATGGTCGACGGCGCCGGGCAGTGACCGTCAGCCGTCGCTGCGCAGCGCGGCGATCGGGTCGAGCGCCGCCGCCTGGCGCGCGGGGTAGACGCCAAAGCCCAGCCCGACCGCCACGCACGCCAGCACGGCCAGCAGCAGACTCACGGGCGACCACGCCACCGACCACCCGGCCAGCGCCGCGATGCTGTAGGCCGCGACGGCGCCCAGCACGAGGCCGAGCAGGGCGCCGCTGACCGCGATCACGAGCGCCTCGGCCAGGAATTGTTCGACCACGTCGCGGCGGCGCGCGCCCAGTGCGCGCTTCAGGCCCACTTCGCGCCGGCGTTCCAGCACGTTGGCCAGCATGATGTTCATGATGCCGATGCCCCCCACCAGCAGGGAGACTGCCGCGATCGAACTCATGACGATCGTGAAGATGCGCTGCGTCTGCTGGTTCTGGCGGTACAGCCCCATGGGCACGATGAGGTTCGTGTCGTCGACGCCGCCATGGCGCTGGTGGATGACCGCCTGCAGCACGCGCGCCGCGTCGTCCGGCGCGACCTGGCCGTCCAGGCGCACGCTGATGCCGTCCACTTCGTCCTCGATGCGGCGGAAGCTGAAGCGCGCGCGGGCCGTTTCCCACGGCACGAACAGGCGTTCGTCGTCCAGGCCCAGCTTGACGCCTTCGAATTCAGCCTTGCTGGGCGTGCGGTCGGCCAGCACGCCGACCACCTGCAGCCACACGTGATTGACCTTGACGCGCTGGCCGACGGCCGGCGCGGCGCCGAACAGCGTGTGCGCGAGGCGCGCGCCCAGTACACAGACCGGGGCCAGCGTCGCGCCGTCGGATGGCGTCAGCCAGCGCCCGAGCTTGAGCTGCAAGCCGCCATGGTCCGCATACCCGGGCGACACGGCGAACGCGCGTCCGCTCACGACCCGGTCGCCGACGACCAGCTGGTCGACCTTGATTTCCTTCTTCAGCGCCACCGATTGCGCGCCCGGCACGACGGACAGCGCCGCCGCCGCGTCGGCGGCCGACAGGCCCAGCGAGCGGGTGCGGATGTCCTTCAGCTGCTCGGCGTCGATGCCCTTGCTCTCGACGATGACGTTGTTCAGGCCCAGCTCCGCGACGAGGCGCAGCGCCTCGCGCCGGCTGCCTTCGCCCACGGCGAGCATCGCGACGATGGCGCCCACGCCGAAGATCATGCCCAGCAAGGTGAGGCCGGTGCGCAGTTTGCGGCGTTTCAGTTCGGCGACGGCTTCCAGCAGGAGTGCACGGTTCATGACTTGTCGTCTTTCGGGGGAAGGAGGACGACGCGCGCGCCGGACGCGAGGCCGCTCCTGATTTCGCTGCGCACCGGGCCGCGCTGGCCCAGGTCGACCTTGTGCTTCACGGCGCGGCCGGCGTCGACCGTGTACACGGCATACGCGGCGCCATCCTGCACGAGCGCGATGTTCGGCACCGTCAGCGCCGCCGCCTTCGTCACCAGCTGCACCGTGCCGTGCAGCGCCTGGCCGGGCTTCAGCCCCAGCTTGCGTGCCGTATCGGTGCCGATGGCGGCGTCGAAATCGCTGTACTTGACGGGCGACTCGGGCGAGATGACGCCGGCGCTGCTGCCGACCCGCGTCACCGTGAGGTCCAGCGCCGTGCCGGTACCGGCCAGGCGCACGCGCACGGGCAGGCCCGGCTTGAGTCCGTAGGCCTGGCCCTCGGCCACGGTGAAGTGGGCCACGAGCTGGTCGAGGTCGGGCAGGGTGCCGAACGGCTCGCCGGCCATCTGGTTGGCGCCCACCTGCGGCTTGGCGCCGTCCCAGCGCGCCGCGAGCAGGAACACGCCGTCGTGCGGCGCCACGAGTTCCAGCGCGTCCAGGCTCTTGCGCTGCTGCGCCGCGTTCTGCGCCACGCTGTCGCGCTGGGAGTGCAGCACGGCGTCCTGCGCGGCGGCGCGGGCTTGCGCCTGGCCCACTTTCCAGTCCAGGTAGGTGCGCTTCTTCGTGAGGAAGCCGACGTCGGCCAGTGCATCGAGGATCTCGTTGCGCGGGAACAGGGAGAGGTCGACGCCTTCGTAGCGGCGCGAGAGTCCGAGGTCGTCCTCGACCCTGGCGCGCTCGCCGGCCAGTACGTTCTTTTCGACGGCCGCGTTCCGGCGATTGGCTTCCTCGGCCAGCGTCTTGCGCAGCAGTTCGACGTCGGCCTGCGACAGGTCCGCCCGTGCCTGCGGCGCGTCGAAGCGGGCCACGACCTGGCCTTTCGTGACGCTGCTGCCGTCCGGGATCATCTCCACCAGCACGCGGCCGGACCAGCCGCTGCCCGGCACCGTGAGCGGCGTGTTGGCGGCGGCGCGGATCTCGCCGTCCGCTTCCAGGGTTTCGGTCCACGCGCGCGGCGCCAGCGTCTCGGCCGGACCGCCGGCCGTCGACGATGCGCTGCCGCAACCGGACAGCAGGGCCGCCAGCGCGGCGGCGAACAGACAGGGGCGTAGCATCGGTGGTCTCATGGTCGGATTGCGGCGAGGCGGCGCCCGGTGCCCGGCAGCAGTTCCACCTGCACGGCGGCGCCCGGTTTGACGTCTTTCGGCGGCGCGTCGAATTCGAGCTGCACGTCGCGCACGATGGCCGCCTGCGATGCGGATTTGCTGTGGAAGGCGCGTCCCAGGCCGGTCACGTGCGCGGCCAGCGTCTGCCGTGTGCCGGCCACGGTCACGCGCGCCGCCTGGCCCACCTGCACGCCCGCCGCCTGGGCTTCCGGCACCTGGGCATTGACGGCCAGCTGGTCGGGATCGGCCAGGGTCGCGACCGAGAGGCCCATCCAGACCTGGCTGCCGATGGTGAACTTGTTGCCGTCGAAGCCGATGCGGTGCAGGACCAGCCCGCGCCGCGGCGCCAGGACGGTCAACGCCGCCTGCCCCTTGACCAGCGTGGCGATCTGCGCCCGCAACTGCGCCACGTCGGACTGCAGGCCGGCGCGCTCGGCCTGGCGCGCGCGCCGCTGCGCCTCGTACTGCGCCTGCATCAGCTTCACCAGCTGTGCCTTTTCGGTCCGGTCGATCACGAGCTTGTCGTAGTCGACGCGGCGGATGAGTTCCTTCGGCATGGTCGCCTTGCGCGCGGCCTTGTCGGCATTGCTCTGTGCTTCGGCCTGCGCCAGCATGCCGGCGCGGTCGGCCTCCGCCTGGTCCAGCTGCAGTTTCTCCAGCGCCCGTTCGCGCTCCTTCAGCGTGCCTTGCAGCGTGATCAGGCGGTTCATCACCTCGGTGGATTCGAACACGGCGATGGGCTGTCCCGCCTGCACCATCGTGCCTTCCGGCGCGAGGAACGCCAGCTTGTATTGCCAGATGTACGGGATGGTCGGCGGCGCCACGGGCATGGTGCGGCGCGACGCGATCTCGCCTTCGACCGCCGGCACGGCGGGGGCGGCGGCGCTGGCCTGCCGGATGTTGGCCGCCGCCGCGCCGGGCGCCAGCGGTTCGACGAGCACGCTCATGCCGCCGACGAGCGGCAGGCCGTGGTCCTCGGGCAGGGCGATCCGGGCGCGGAAATAGCGGCCCAGTCCCCAGCGGGGCTTCGCTTCCGGCGCGCTCGTGATGCCGGCGAGCTTGCCGGTCACGACGACGCCCGGCAGCGCGTCGAAGCGCAGGCTGACGGCCTGGCCGTCGCGCAGGTGGGGGCGGTCCGCCTCCAGCACCCAGGCCGTGACGACCATGTGGCCGTCGCCCAGCACCGTGCCCGCCGCGTTGCCCGGCCAGGCTGTCGACCCTTCGTCGATGCGCTCGCCGTTGAGCGGGCTGTAGCCGTGGACGACGACGCCGTCGCGCGCGGCGCGCACTTCGGATTGCGCCAGCTGGGCGAGCTGGAACGCTTCGTTGATCTGCAGTTTTTTGACTTCGAGCGCGCCGTCTTCCTTGCGGCGGGCCACGGCCGCGCGGGCGTTCCTGAGGCTGTCCTGCTTGATCGCGAGGTCGCGCGTGGCGCGGCCCAGCTCCGCCTGGTGGCGGTCGTAATCCAGCGCCGTGATCTGCTGCTTCGGCAGCGCCGCGTCGACCTTCGCCCTGTCCAGCGCGGCCTGGGCGTTGACGACCGCCTTTTCCGCCTCGATGGCCGCGACTTCGAGGGTGGCCATCTCGCTGTCCGTCTTCGCGCGGGCGCGCTCCCGGTCCAGCCGGAGCTGGTCGACATTGGTGGCCCCGGGGGACTCGATCCGCAGGACCACGTCGCCTTTCCTGACCTGCGTGCCTTCGGCGACGAAGTTGCGCAGCACGACCGGCGACGCTTTCGACGGCGGCACGAAGAGCGTCTGCGAATCCAGCGCTTCCACTTCGCCCGTGATCAGGACGGGGCGCGTGTCTGCGGCGGTGGCGGCAACCGCGACGAGGGCCAGCAGTGGGACCAGGCGCTTCATGGCTGGCCGGCGACGCGGCCGTCGCGCAGGTGGATCGTGCGCTGCGCGCTGGCGGCGATGGCCGGATCGTGCGTCACCATCACGAGCGTCTGGCCGCCCGCGTGCAGTTCGCGCAGCAGGGCCATCACGTCCGCCGCGCTGGCGGAATCGAGGTTACCGGTCGGCTCGTCGGCCAGCAGCAGGTCAGGCTCGTTCAGCAGCGCGCGCGCGATCGCGGCCCGCTGCAGCTGGCCGCCGGAGAGCTGGCCCGGCAGGTGGTCGAGGCGCTGGCCGAGGCCGATGCGGTCGAGCAGGGCGCGCGCCCGGTCGGCCGCCTGCGGGTCGGGGTGGCGCGCATAGCGCTGCGGCAGCAGCACGTTTTCCAGCACGGTCAGGCGCGGCAGCAGGTGAAAGGACTGGAACACGAAGCCGATGCGGCGATTGCGCACGTCGGACGCGGCGTCGTCGTCGAGGGCGCTGATCTCGTCCTGCGCCAGGCGGTAGCGGCCGCTGTCCGGGCGATCCAGCCCGCCCAGCACGTTCAGCAGGGTCGACTTGCCGGACCCGGACGGCCCCATCACGGCGACGAATTCGCCGCGCGCCACGTGCAGGTCGATGCCGTCGAGGGCGTGGATGTCGCTGCCTCCCAGGCGGTAGGTCTTGCGGATGGCATTCAGTTCTATCATGTCGAAAAGTATTTCTTACGACACAACAGTTTGTCAATTGTCAAAAACGTCAACCGGTAGATTATTTTGGCATGGCGGCGAGTGCGGCCAGCCGGCGGCAATCGGCCACGAGCCGGCGACCGTCGACGTTGGTCACGCCCAGCAGCAGGCCGCGCGTGGCCGGCGTATGCACATACCACGGCGACAGCGGCACGGGCGCGAGACCGGCCTGCAGGGCGCGCGCGGCCACGTCGACGTCGGACGCGTCCGTGCGCAGCCGCGTGACGACGGCCATGCCCGCCGTCGCCTGCACCTCCAGCACGCCGGCAGCTTCCTTGCGCAGGCAGCGCAGCAGGGCCTCGCGCCGCGCCGCATACAGACGTTTCATGCGGCGCAGGTGGCGCAGGTAGTGGCCCTCCTGCAGGAAGTCCGCGACGGCGCGCTGGATGGCCGCGCCCGGCGCCGGTGCGAGGCATGCGGCGACGTCGCCGAACCGGCGCGCCAGTTCGGCCGGCACGACGAGGAAGCCGAGGCGCAGCGCCGGGCTGATCGTCTTGCTGAACGTCCCGATGTGCAGCACGCGGCCGCCCTGGTCGAGCGATGCGAGCGCCGGGGCCGCGCGGCCTTCCAGCTGCAGCTCGCTGAGATAGTCGTCCTCGACGATCCACGCCCCGTTGGCGCCGGCCCAGTCCAGCAGCGCATGGCGGCGCGCGAGCGTCATCGTCATGCCGAGCGGCGCCTGCTGGCCCGGCGTCACGACGGCAAGCCGCGCGTCCGGGGCCATGTGGATGCCGGCATCGACATCCAGGCCGTCCGCATCGACGGGGACGGCCGTCACCGCCATGCCCGCGAGCGACAGCGCCGTGCGGGTCAGCGGAAAGCCCGGATCCTCGAACCACGCGCCTTTGCCTTCCAGTGCGAGCGTGCGCACGACGAGCCCCAGCGCGCCCGCGAATCCGGCCGTGATCAATACCTGCGACGGGGTGCAGCGGATGCCGCGCGCGATGCCGAGATAGGCCGCGACTTCGCGCCGCAGGTCGGGATCGCCGCGCGGATCCGGGTAGCCGACCGGGCTGGCCGCCGTGTGCCGGGCCGCGCGCACCATCACGCGCGACCACAGTTTGTAGGGGAACGCGTCCTGCGCCGGAACGCCCATCTGGAACGGCAGCGGCGTCGCGCCGAAGCTGTGGAACAGCTCCGGGATCGGAGAGGTGTCCGGCGCGCGGTCGAATGTGGCTTGCGTTGCCGGCCGCCCGTTGACGCGGGTGCCGGCCGCGCCATAGCTCGTCGCGAGCTGCTCGTCGACGAGGCGTTCGTAGGCGATGCGCACGGTGCCGCGCGACACGCCCAGTTGCGCCGCCAGGTCGCGCCACGACGGCAGTTTCGCATCGGACGGGATCTGCCCCGATTCGATGGCAGCGCGGATGGCCGCGTAGATCTGCGTGGCGAGCGGCGTCTTCTTGGCCCGGTCGAGGCCGATGGACAGGGAAGTCATCGGCTGATGGTACATTAAAAATGATCAAACTTGGCACTGTTTTTTGGCCACCAGGGGGCGCATCATGTGTTCATCCAGTTCAACCAGGAGAATGAAAATGACGCAACGCATGGATTACAACGCGGCCACCCCGGCCGGCATGAAGGCACTCGGCGGCGTGTACGGCCACATCATGGGCAGCGGCCTGCCGAAGGTGCTCGTCGACCTCGTCTACCTGCGCGTCTCGCAGATCAACGGCTGCGCGTACTGCATCGACATGCATTCGCGCGACCTGCTGAAGGACGGCGTCAACGTCGAAAAACTCGTGCTGGTGCCGGCGTGGCGCGAGGCGGGCAGCCTGTTCGACGCGACGGAGCGCGCGGCCCTCGCGTGGGCCGAGACGGTGACGAAGGTGGCCGAGACGGGTGTGCCGGACGCGGAGTATGCCGCCGCGGCGGCCGTGTTCAGCCAGCAGCAACTGGCCGACCTGACCATCGCGATCGGCCTGATGAACGCGTACAACCGCATGGCGATCAGCTTCCGCGCGACGCCGGCGGCCGTGGCGGTGGCGCGATGAAATCGCGCATCGCCTTTTGTCTGGCGCTGCTCTGCACTGCTGCCGGCGCGCACGAGACGGTGAAACCCCTGTTCCACCGCGCGTTGCCGAACGTGCCCGGCAAGGCGCTGGTGGCGGTGGAGGTGTCGTTCGCGCCCGGCGCCGAGTCGCCGCCGCATACGCATCCGAAGTCGTCGTTCATTTACGCGCAGGTGCTGTCCGGCGAGATCGTCAGCGCCGTCGACGATGCGCCGCCGAAGGTCTACCGCACGGGCGAGTCCTGGTACGAGGATCCGGGCGCGCGCCACCAGGTGACCCGCAATGCCAGCAAGGACAGGCCGGCCACGCTGCTGGCCGTGTTCGTGCTGGACGAGGGGGAGCAGAAGCTCGTGCTCCCGGCCGCGCAATGAACGCGCTGCCCGACAGCCGCCTCGCGCGCGAGATCACGCAGTACGTGCGCGGTATGGCGAACGACAGCGCGAGCGACATGCTGTTCCAGCACTCGGCCCGCGTGTACTGGTGGGGCGCGCTGCTGGGTGAAAAGCTGGGACTCGCGTTCGACCGTGAACTGTTGTACGCGGCCGCCATGTTCCACGACATCGGCATCACGCCGCATTACCACGGCAGCCGGCAGCGCTTCGAGGTCGACGGCGCGAACGCGGCGCGCGACTTCCTGCGCGGCCACGGGATCGATGAACACGGCATCGAGCGGGTCTGGCTGGCGATCGCGCTGCACACGACGCCCGGCATCCCCGAGCATATGCATCCGGAGATCCGCCTCGTGCAGGCAGGCGCCGGCATGGACATGGTGGGCCGCGGTCTCGACGCCATCCCGCCGGCGGAACGGGACAGGGTGCTCGCGGCGCACCCGCGCGGCCACGGCTTCGCGCACGACGTCATCGACACGTTCTACGAAGGACTGAAGCACCGGCCCGAGACGACGTTCGGCACCTTCAACGACGACTTCCTCGCGTTCAGGGATCCGGCGTTCCAGCGGGGGAATCTGTGTAGCCTGCTGCTCGCCGCACACCCATGATGCCGTCGCCCATGCGCCGGCCCCAGTCGACCAGGTTGCGGCCGGCGCGCAGCTGCAGGACTTCCCATTCCTTCAGGCGCGTATCGATCGGTCGATCCGTCCGTTGCAGGGCCTGGGCAAGCGCCAGCGCATTGGCCGCTGCCTTGGCCGCGCCGCCGGCCGTATGCGGGCGCGGGACGAACGCGGCGTCGGCCAGCAGCAGCACGCGGCCGAACACCATGCGCGGTACGGCGAGGTCCAGGATCGCCTGCACGAACGGTTCCTTCGTGTTCTGCACGAGCGCGTTGAACTGCGGTGCGAGCAGCTCACGCGCGTCGGCCCGCAGCTTCGCCGCCTGTGCATCCGGCAGCGCGCCCGGCGGCAGCGAGAACGCGTGCGTGCGGCCGGCGCGGTCGGTCAGCAGCGCCGGCAGGCCATCTTCCGGCACCTTGCGATACCACACCCAGTTCCAGCGCCGGCGGCCCGGTGCCGTGGCACCGTCCTCGCCGGGCACGAGGTATTCGAGCAGCATCTGTTCGCCTTCGTCGTGCTGGAAGGCGAAGACGCCGTCCAGCACCGCGCGGTGCGCGTCATCGAGATCCGGTTCGGGCACCAGGCCGCGCCACGCGACGTAGCCCGAGTAATCCGGCCGCACGTCGGGCAGCATGAGCGAGCGGACCGTGGACCGCGCGCCATCGGCGCCGATGAGCAGGTCGCCCGTCTCCACGCGGCCGCTCGCGAACACGGCGCGCACTTGGCCGCCGGCCTGCTCGATACGCTCGAGCGTCTCGCCCGCGTGGATGCACGCGTCGGGCAGCGCGCGGCGCAGGGTCCCGTGCAGCATGTTCCACGACGTCTGCGTCTGCGGCTGGTGGTCGCGCCGCACGACGGCGCCGGCGCGGTCGAGGTAGATGCGGTCGCGCGACGCCACGCCCAGCGCGCCCACGGGCCGGATGCCCGCGAAGTGGAACGCGTGCAGCACGTCGGGCTGCAGCACGATGCCGCCGCCGCGGCTGTCCAGCGCATGGGGCGAGCGCTCGAACACGTCGACTCTCCAGCCGATGGACCGCAGCGTGTTCGCCGCCAGCAGCCCGCCGAGCGAGCCGCCGATGATCAGGGCGCGCGGGCTCACGATGCGGTCGCGCCGGTGGTGGCGCCGCGGCCGGCCAGTTCGCCGAACCAGACGAGCAGCGCGGCAGCCGGGAAGGCCATGCCGGTCAGCACGGCGGCATGCCAGCCGTGGTGGGCATAGACCCAGGCGCCGGCGGCGGAACCCAGCGCGCCGCCCGCGAAGAACAGCGCAAAATAAATGCCGTTCAAACGGCTGCGCACTTCGGCGCCGAGGGCGAAGATGGCGCGCTGGCCCAGCACCAGGTTGGCGGCGACGGCCATGTCCAGCACGATGGACGCGACGACGAGGATGCCCAGCGCCAGCATGCGGGATTCCGGTTGATACAGCGGCAGCGCGAAGCCGACGATGCCGAGGACGAGCGCGGCGGCCGTCGCCGTCAAGGTGTGGCCGGCGTCCGCGAGGCGTCCCGCGACCGGCGATGCGACGGCGCCCGCCATGCCGACGAGGGCGAAGATCGCGATGCCGGTTTGCGACAGGTGGAATGTCGGGCCTTCCAGCATCAGCGGCGTGACGGTCCAGAACAGGCTGAACGAGCCGAACAGGCCGGCGTGGTAGGCGGCGCGGCGGCGCAGCACCGGTGTCGTCGCCAGCAGGTGCCACAACGATCCGATCAGGCGGCCGTACGACAGGCTGTGCACGGGCACGCGCTGCGGCAGTTTCGCGCGCAGCACGAAGGCGAGGACGAACACCGCGACGGCGGCGCCGCCGAACACGACGTGCCAGCTGGCGTGGTCCGCGATCAGGCTCGCGGCCGGGCGGGCCAGCATGATC
The DNA here is from genome assembly GCF_024756235.1 of Massilia kyonggiensis. GTDB lineage: Bacteria > Pseudomonadota > Gammaproteobacteria > Burkholderiales > Burkholderiaceae_D > Telluria > Telluria kyonggiensis. Next base: position 43,525 of record NZ_JANUGY010000012.1, read on the forward strand.
CCCAGCAGCAGGCCGCTGACGACCTTGCCGACGGCCTGGCCGCGCGTCGCTTCGTGCGACAGGTGCGCGGCGAACGGCACGAGGATCTGCGCGGCGACGGAACCGAGGCCGATGCCCAGCGACGCGACGAGGAACATCCACGCGTTCGTGCTGAACGCGGCGGTGGCCAGCGCGGCGGCCGTGGCGAGGAGGGCGGAGAACACGAGCTTGCGGTTCTCGAGCAGGTCGCCCAGCGGGACGATGAACAGCAGGCCGAGGGCGTAGCCGACCTGCGTCAGGGTGACGATCAGGCCGGCCGCTTCCGGCGACAGTCCCGTCGCGGCGCTGATCGGGCCGACCAGCGTCTGGGCGTAATAGAGGTTGGCGACGATCAGGCCGGCGGACGTCGCCAGCAGCCGGACCATGCCGGGGGCGATGTCGGGTGCGTGTCTGGCAGGGGTGTGCATGAAAACTCCTTGTGATGTGTGCGAATCTACGCCCGTGTCGAAACGGGCGCGACTTCCTTTCGGTCAGGCGGCCAGCGGTTCGTAGTCGAGATAACCGTGGACGCCGCCGCCGTAGAACGTGAACGGATCGGGCGTGTTGTACGGGCCACCGCGGCGGATGCGGTCGACGAGGTCGGGGTTGGCGATGAAGCTGCGGCCGAACGATGCCAGGTCGGCCATGCCGGACGCGATCAGCGCGTCGGCCGCGGTGGGATCGAGGCCGCCGTTGGCGATGATGGCGCCGTCGAAGTTCGGGCGCAGCACGGCGAGGATACGGTCCATGTCCGGCGCGCCGGCCCACGCGTTCGAATCCGCGGCGTGGAGGTAGGCGATGCCGGCCTCGCCCAGCATCCGGGCGACGTAGGCGTACGTCTCTTCCGTGGCCGGGTCGACGGCATTGTTATAAGCGGCGAACGGCGACAGGCGCACGCCGATGCGGTCGGCCGGCACTTCGTCCAGGACGGCGCGCAGCACGAGCTCGAGGAAGCGTGCGCGGTTGGCGAGCGAGCCGCCGAACGCATCGTCGCGGCGGTTCGTGTGCGGCGACAGGAACTGGTGCGGCAGATAGCCGTTGGCGGCGTGCAGTTCGATGCCGTCGATCCCGGCGCGCATCGCGTTGCGGGCGGCGACGCGGAATTCCTCGACCGCCGCGTGAATGTCCTGCGCGGTCATGGCGCGGGCCGGCGACGCGGCGATGCGTGTATAAAAGCCGTTTTCCAGCGCGGCGTACGGCTGCAGCAGGTGCAGGTCGTCGTTGACGGCGGACGGCGCCAGCGGGGCGCGGCCGTCCAGAAGCGCGTAGGAACTCACCCGGCCGCTGTGCCACAGCTGCGCGAACAGGCGGCCGCCGGCCGCGTGCACGGCCTCCATCACGCGGCGCCAGCCGGCGACCTGCGCATCGTTATGGAGACCCGGCGCCAGTTCGAACGCGGCGGAATGCGGCGATACATTGGTCGCTTCGCCGACGATCAGGCCCGCCGCGGCGCGCTGTGCATAATACGCGGCGTTGGCCGCGGTGGGGACGCCGTCGGTGCCCGAGCGGGCGCGCGTGACGGGGGCCATCGCGATGCGGTTCGGCAGCGTCAGGTCGCCGAGACGGGTGGGGGAAAGAAGGTTGGCCATGCGAGGACTCCGGTGAAAAGGTGGTGTCACTGTAGCGGGCCCGGTCTCCTGCGATAATCCGGCGGCGGCCGGCAAGACCTTTGCGTGGCGGGCAAAGCCGGTTGCACCTTGCCTGTTCAGAATGAATTAGGTAACGTTGTCGTTACGGTGTGGGAATTGGACTCGGAATGCAGAAAACAAGTACGTTGACGGAAGTGGCCGCAGAGGCGGGCGTGTCGCTGATCACGGCGTCGCGCGCGCTGCGCGGCGTGGGGCGGGTCGCGAAGGAGACGCGGGAGCGCGTGCTCGCGGCGGCCGCGAAGCTGGACTATACGCCGGACATGATCGCGCAGAAGATGCGGGGCGGGAACTCGGGCCTCGTCGGCGTGTTCGTCAACGGCTTCCGCTCGCTCGTGCTGCACGAGCTGCTCAGCGCGATCAACGACGAGGCGCGCCGGCTCGGCTTCGACCTCATCGTCTTCAATGCCGACCACTTCGACGATGCGCGCCGCGCCGGCACGGCCGAAATGCTGCGCAAGCTGTGCGACGGCCTGCTGCTCCTGCTGCCGGACGCGAACGACGGCCTGCTGGACAAGCTGGAGCGCGCGCACGCCCCCTGCGTGCTGGTGAGCTTCGCGGCGCGCCCGATCGACCTGCCCGTCGTCCTCGGTTCCAACCGCCTCGCGGCGAAAAGCGCCGTCGAGCACCTGCTCGGGCTCGGCCACCGCCGCATCGCCTTCATCGCGGGCACGTCGTTTACGGGCCAGAGCGAGGAGCGCCAGCGCGGCTACGAGGATGCGCTGCGCGCGGCCGGCATCGCGATCGAGCCGGCGTACCTGCGCCAGGGCGATTTCAACGACGCCAGCGGCTTCACGGAGACGCAGGCGCTGCTTAAGCTGCCGACAACGCCCACGGCGATCTTCGCCGCCAACGACGCGATGGCGTTCGGCGCCATGGACGCGATCTCGGACGCCGGCCTCAAGGTGCCGGACGACCTTTCCGTCGTCGGCTTCGACGACGTGATCCGCGCGGCCGTCGTCTTCCCCAAGCTGACGACCGTGCGCCAGCCGCTGAACGAGATCGCCGTGCGCGCGGTGGGGGAGCTGGTCGGCGCCATCCGCAACGGCCGGGCCGAGGGCTTCCGGATCGAGCTGCCGGCCCGTCTCGTCATCCGCGATTCCACCGGGCCCGCGCCGAAGGGCTGACGGCCCCGATGGCATCGTTACCACCACCGCCCGCTCTCTGAATCGACCACCGGGTTGAGCGAAAGCCTATTGTCTTTTGCGGACGCGAGTGGTAACGTTGTCACAACTCATCAGGGAGACGACATGAACCGAAGGAATGCGCTGACCCGCGGACTGGGTGCGCTGGCGCTGCTGGGCACGCCCGGCTTGCGCGCGGCGGCCGGACCGGCGGCGGAGCAGGGCGGTGCGGCCGCCGCGCCGCGCGTGCCCAAGCGCTACCTGCGTTCCGTCGTCGACGAGGCCCTGCTGCGTCGGCGCCTGCTGCCGCCCGGGGCCTGGCATCCGTATCCGCGGGCGGGCGACCGCGCCGCGTGGGCGCAGGTGCCGGCCGACGTGGCGTCGGCACTTGTCGCCCGGGCCGACGCCTGGCTGGGCACGGAATGGCCGCAGCTGCCGGCCAGCCTGTTCCTCGAGTTTGCGGAAAACGGCAACCGCACCCGTTACGAACAACGCTATTTCGAGCGCCGCAGCCGGCTGGCGGGCCTCGTGCTGGCCGAATGCGTGCAGGGGCAGGGACGCTACCTGCACGCGATCGCGGACGGCGTCTGGCACGTGTGCGAGGAAACCTTCTGGGGCCTGCCGGCCCACAGCGGCATGCAAAAGCGCGGCGTGGGCCTGCCCGATGCGGACGAACCCGTGATCGACCTGTTCGCGGCGGAGACGGGCGTGACGCTGGCGTATGTCCACGAGCTCGTGGGCGAGCAGCTGCGCACGGTGTCGCCGCTGCTTCCCGTGCGCATCGCGGCCGAGGTGAAGCGCCGCATCCTCGATCCGGGTTTTACGCGCGACGATTTCAAGTGGATGGGCCTGAAGGACAAGAAGGAACCGCTGAACAACTGGACGTCGTGGATCGCGTCGAGCTGGCTGGAGGCGAACCTGCTGCTGGAGCCGGATCCGGCGCGCCGCATCGCGGCCACGTTGAAAATCTGCGGCTGCCTGGACGGCTTCCTGGCTGATTATTCGGACGACGGCGCGTGCGAGGAAGGGCCGGGCTACTGGACGCTGTCCGCCGGCCCCTACCTCGACAGCCTGATGGCGCTGGACTCCGCGACCGGCGGGGCAGTGAATCTGACGGCCGACCCGTTCATGCGCCGCATGGGCCATTACGTGCTGGACGTGCACGTGGCCGGCGACTGGTACGTGAACTACGGCGATGCGCACGCGAAGGTGCATCATTCGCCGCCGCTGCTGCACCGCTTCGGGCGCGCCACCGGCGACGCCGACCTGGCGGCGTTCGGCGCGTTCCGTGCGCCCGCGCGCGGCATCACGCTCTCGGACCAGGGCCGGCTCGCGCGCGACGTGGCCGACGTGCTGGAGGTCGCGCGCATGCGGGCGACACAAGGCCGCGACGCGCTGCAGCGCGCGTCCTGGTATCCCGCCCTCGGCCTGATGACGGCGCGGGCGCGGGGCGGATCCAGCGAGGGGTTCTTCCTCGCCGTGCAGGCCGCGTCGAACGCGCGCAGCCACGGCCACCACGATTCCGGCAGCTTCATCGTGTTCCACGACGGGCTGCCCGTGTTCGTGGATCCCGGCGTCGAGGCCTATACGGCCAAGACGTTCAGCAAGGACCGGTACACCATCTGGACCATGCAGTCGGGCTGGCACAACCTGCCGCTCGTGGGCGGCCGCATGCAGGCCGGCAGGGATGCGCGCGACCGGGCGAGCCGGGTGCGCGCCGAAGATGGGCCCGATGCGACGGGCATGACGATGGACCTGGCCACGGCGTACGGCCCGGATGCGGGCATCAGGACGTGGGAGCGGCGCATCGCGCTCGACCGCGCTGCCGGCGCGGTGAGCCTGCGCGAGACGTTCGCGCTGGCCCGTCCCGCACCTGTGGCCCTCGTCTTCGTCACGCCGCGCAAGCCCGATCTGGCGCAGGCGGGCGTCGTCGCCTTGCCCGTGGCCGGCGGCCGGACTGTGAAACTGAAATTCGATCCGCGTGCGCTGCGTGCCGATGTCGAACGGCTGCCGCTGGGCGACGCGGGCCTGAAACATGAATGGGGCGACGCGCTGTACCGCATCCGGCTGGCGTCCGCGCAGCCGCTCGGTACCGGCGATTTGAACATAGCGATAGCGACATGAACACTGGAGGAGCTGATTTGAAAAAGCGAACGATGGCGGCCATCCTGGCGGGCGGCATGCTCCTGCTGGCCGGCTGCGCGGACATGAGCACGCAGCGCGCCGCCGCCCCGGCACAGGAGGCGCGCGCCGCGATCCCGACGCGGGCCGAGGCGCTCGCCGTCATCGACAAGGTGAACGGCTACTGGCAGCGCACGACGCCGGCGACGGAATGGTCGTTCTGGAACGTGGCCGTGTACCACACGGGGAACCTGGCGGCCTACGAGGTCACGCGCAACGAGGCGTACCGCCAGTATTCCGAGCGGTGGGCCGAGTACAACGGCTGGAAGGGGGCCAAGTCCGACAACAAGGCCGAGTGGAAGCTCACGTACGGCGAGACGGACGACCACGTGCTGTTCGGCGACTGGCAGGTCTGCTTCCAGAGCTACATCGACCTGTATCGCCTCGGCCCGCAGGATCCGCGCCGCGTCGCCCGTGCACGCGAAGTGATGGGGTACGAGATCGGCACGGACCGCGTCGATTACTGGTGGTGGGCGGACGGCCTGTACATGGTCATGCCCGTCATGACGAAGATGTACCACCTGACGGGCGACCGCCGCTATCTCGACAGGATGGTCGCGTATTTCGAGTACGCGAACAATCTGATGTACGACCCCGAGACGCACCTGTACTACCGCGACGCGCGCTACGTCTGGCCGAAGCACCAGAGCGTGAACGGCAAGAAGGACTTCTGGGCCCGGGGCGACGGCTGGGTGTTCGCCGCGCTGGCGAAGGTGCTGGCGGACCTGCCGCGCGACGATCCGTACCGGCCGATGTTCGAGGAGCGCTTCCGCGCGATGGCGCAGACGCTGAAAGGCATCCAGGCGCCGGAAGGCTACTGGACGCGCAGCCTGCTCGACCCGGCCCACGCGCCGGGCCCGGAAACGAGCGGCACCGCGTTCTTCACCTACGGCATGCTGTGGGGTATCAACAACGGCCTGCTGGACCGCGGTACGTACCTGCCGGTGGCGGCGAAGGGCTGGGATTACCTGACCCGCACGGCGATTCAGGCCGACGGCAAGGTCGGCTACGTGCAGCCCATCGGTGACCGCGCGATCCCCGGCCAGGTGGTCGACCGCAACTCGACGGCGCATTTCGGCGTGGGCGCGGTGCTGCTGGCCGCATCCGAAATGGCGAAACTGGCCCACTGATTTCTCTCCTTCGCGGGCCCCCGTGCCCGTGTTCGGCCTGCCCAGGGATGGCAGGCTTTTTTTTAATTCGGGGTCAGAGCACGTTTTTTCCAAAATTCGGGGTCAGAGCACTTTTCCGATCAATTGCGTACACTGCAATAACTCCGACGGCGACCGTGGCGGCATCGACATATCGACGAGCGCGTCCGATTCGGCAGACTGCGAAGTGTTGCTTTTGGGCTCGTGCACAAAAAAGGGCTCTGACCCCGAATCGCGCGCGAAATGTGCTCTGACCCCGAATTAAAAGCTTGCGCTTTTTTTAAGCTGCGGCGATGCTTTAGCTCTTGTTAGTGGGAAACGCGTCCATGTTGGAAGACAAAAGCGCCCACGCCGTCGGTACGTTGCGCTACACGACGGCGGGCCTCGCCATCGTCGTGTTCTGGCTGCTGTTCGGCGAGTTCGCCATCGCCTTCCGCGACCGCTCGGCCATCCCGGGCGTCATGGAGCTGCTGCGCCAGCACCACGCCAGCGACACGATGATCGCCGTGCTCGTGTCCGCGCTGCCGGCGCTGCTGGGCGCCGTGCTGGTGCCCATCGTCGGTTTCCGCTCCGACCGTTTCCGCAGCCGCTGGGGCAGGCGCCTGCCGTTCCTGATGGGGATCACGCCCGTCGCCGCGCTCGTCCTCATCGCGCTCGGCAACTGCGCCACGTTCGGCCGCGTCACCGACCAGGTGCTCGGGACGCTGTCGCCCGGCGTCGACACGTGCGTGCTCGCGTGGTTCTGCCTGTTCTGGACCGTGTTCGAAGGCGTCGCCCTGGTCACGCTCGCCCTGTACGCGGGTCTCGTCAACGACATCGTGCCGCGGCCCGTGCTCGGGCGCTTCTACGCGGCGTTCCGCATCGTCAGCCTCGCCGCCGGCATCCTGTTCAACCTGTGGTTCTTCCGCCTGACGGAACACCACCTGCGCGAAGTCTTCCTCGGCATCGGCCTGTTCTTCGGCGTCGCCGTGATGCTCATGTGCCTGCGCCTCAAGGAGGGAGAATACGGCCCGGCGTCGGTGGATGGCCAGCAGGCCGTGACGTGGCGCGCGATGGGCCGCGCGTACTGGCGCGAATGCCTGTCGGACCGCTATTTCCTGCTCGTGTTCTTCGCCCTGACGGCGTCCGAGCTGACTTTCATGCCGTTCAATACGTTCTCGCAGCTGTACGCGGAATCGATCGGCATGGACAAGGCCACCCTGGGCCGGCTGCTGGCGCTGTCGTACACGCTGTCGATCGGCCTGTCGTCCGTGATCGGCTGGCTCGTCGACCGCTACAGCGCCGCCAGCGTCACGGTGTGGGCCATGGGGCTGTACCTGTGCGTGGGGGCCGGCGGCTTCCTCGCCGTGCACGACCTGCAGAGTTTTTCGATCGTCTACGTGCTGCACGCGGTCGTCGCGGGGTGCTACTACACGGCGTCAGCGTCGCTGCCGATGGTGCTGTTCCCGCGCGCCCGCTTCCTGCAGTTCGACGGCGCCAAGCGCTTCCTGTTCTCCACGTCCAACATCGTGCTGAGCTTCCTGCTCGGCCCTCTGCTCGACACGACGGGCCACTTCTACGGCCTGACCCTGCTCGTGGGCGGCCTGCTGGCGGGGACCAGCCTGGTCATGTTCCGGACACTGGCGCGCGCCGCGCGCGGGCGGGTCGGCGCGGCGTCGTCGGCATAGCCTCCGCCTGCGGCGCGGGCCCGGTCGAATCGCGCACCGTGAGCTTCGCGGGAAACGCGATGCGCGCGGGGCCCGTCGTCTCGCCCGCGATCATGCCCACCACTTCGCGCACGGCATAGGCGGCGATCGTATCGAACGGCTGGTGCATCGTCGTCAGCTTCGGGAACACGCAGCTTGCGGTCGGAATGTCGTCGAAGCCGATCACGGAGATGTCGTGGGGGACCTTCAGCCCGCGGCTGTTGATGGCGTCGATGGCGCCGAACGCCATCTCGTCGTTCGCCGCGAAGATGGCCGTCGGCGGGGCGGGGAGGGCGAGCAGCTGCTCCGTCGCCGCATAGCCTCCCGGCTGCACGAACGCGCCGTTGACGACGAGCGCCGGATCGGGTGCGATGCCGGCCGCCTGCAGCGCATCCAGATAGCCCCGTTCGCGCTCCACGCTCTGGCCCGTGCCCGGATTGCCGGCGATGTACGCGATGCGGCGGTGGCCCAGGTCCAGCAGGTGGTTCACGGCCACGCGCGCGCCGAGGCGGTTTTCCGCCGCCACGACGGGCACCGCGAGCGGGCGCGCGTCGAAGCAGATCACGACGCTGGCCACCTGCTGGCGTTCGATGGCGTCCAGGAAGCGGTCGTCCGCACCCGGCATCACCACCATCAGCCCGTCGCACAGCTTGCCCAGCAGGTCGCACGTCGCCATCCGGTCCGGGCTGTCGAAGCGTTCCGCATTGAACAGCAGCAGATCGTAGCCCTGGGCGCGCGCATGGGTGGAGAGGGCGCGGATGATCTCGTGCAGCACGACGGGGCCGTAATTGTTGACGAACACGCCCAGCAGCCTGCTGCGGTCCCCGCGCATGCGCCGCGCCAGCGGATCGGGCGTGTAATTCAATTGCGCGGCGGCGGCCATGATGCGCTCGCGCGTCTCGGCCGACACATAACCCGCGCCACGGATGGCGCGCGATGCCGTGATCGGGGCCACGCCCGCGAGCCGGGCGACTTCACTCAGTTTGCTGACTTTACGCATGAAGGGAAGTCTGACGGAAAAATGAGACAACGTACATCACAAAATTCGTCAAAGGTATGACTGATTGACATGGCTGTCGTTTCGGCGAGACACGGTATTTGCCGACGCGGTATGTAATGTCGTGTAAAAACAAGGAGTTATGCGCCGATTCGCTTCATGGGTGCACTATTGCTCTTTAATAATCGCTTGTGGTAACGTGACCACCAGCCGGCGTAAAGACCACAGCAATAGTGCCCCAGACCGGCACCCCATGTTCCAATAACGACACAAGAATGGAGACAAGATGAACAAGAAGTTGCTCGCCACGCTGCTGCCGGTGGCGCTGGCCGCCGCCTATGGGAACCAGGCCCTGGCACAGGATGCGTCCGCGCCCGCCGCACCCACCACCGAACCGGCACCGCCACCTGCCGATGCTCCCGCCGCGACCACCGTCGTCGTCACGGGCTTCCGTTCCAGCCTGCAGAAGGCACTGAACCTGAAGCAGCAGGCCATCGGCGTGCGCGATTCGATCGTCGCCGAAGACATCGGCAAGTTCCCCGAGGCGAACGTGGCCGAGTCGCTGCAGCGCGTGCCGGGCGTGATCCTGAACCGCGACGAAAGCTCGGCGGAAGGCCAGCGCATCTCGATCCGCGGCCTGCCGACGGAATACACGGTGACCACGCTGAACGGCGCACCCGTGAACACGACGTCGACGAGCACCATCGGCAGCGCGGCGCGCGGCTTCAACTACGACGTGTTCGCGTCCGAACTGTTCGGCCGCGTCGACTTCTATAAGTCCCCGCTGGCCGAACTGCCGGAAGGCGGCATGGGCGGCGTCGTCGACCTGCAGACGCCGCGCCCGTTCGACAATCCGAAGCGCACCGTCCGTTACGGCGTGTCCGCCTCCTACAACACGATGTCGGAAAAAACGGACCCGAACCTGTTCGCGCTGTATTCGAACACGTGGGGCAACTGGGGCTTCCTCGCCGGCGCGTCGCATTCGAAGGCCGTCAACAACCGTTCCGGCTTCGAGGCGACGGGCGGCTACAACAGCTCGCGCCGCGGCAGCGCATCGCCCGTGCTGGGCAACTTCGCGCTGCAGCTGGATTACGACGATCCGCGCGCGAACCTGTCCGGCTACACCCGCGACCAGATCGACAACGCGCTGCTGCCCCGCATCTACCGCTTCTACGGCTCGCAGAACCGCCGCACGCGCGACGGTCTCGTGACGTCGCTGCAGTACAAGGAAGGCGGCCTGAATATCAGCCTGGACGGCCTGGCCTCGCAACTGCAGAACAGCCGCGACGAACTCTATTACGGCATCCTGATCCGCAACAGCAAGACCACGAACCGCAACGCGCCGGCCGGCCAGTCCGGCCACAACGGCCTCGTGCCGCTCGACGTGCACATCGACCCGGCGTCGAACCTGTTGACGGGCACCTTCGGCAACACGTCATACAGCAGCGGCGTCACGTACGGCGAGGACAAGACCAAGTTCGGCTATCTCGCCCTGAACGGCCGCTGGGAAGTCAGGAAGGGCACCGTGCTGACCGGCCAGCTGTCGGCCAACAACAGCGATGCGAAGAGCTACCAGGACACGCTGTCGGGCCAGATCTTCGGCGTCGATTCCACCATCGACTACGGTTCCGACCACGTGTACCCGTCGATGTCGTCGACGCTCGACTACACGAATCCCGCCAACTTCACGGGCTTCGACATCAACACCGGCTGGACGCGCGAGACGGACAAGGGCCGCCAGGCGCGCCTCGTGCTGGACCAGGACTACGACCTGTGGGGCGACTGGACGGGCCACTTCAAGGGCGGCGTGGTGTACGTCGACACGACGAAGACGATCGAGAAGCGCAACGGCACGACCGCCATGGTGGCCAAGCTGAAGTCGTACGGCGATGCGGGCCTGCGCAGCAACATGGTGTCGACCCTGCCGATCCCCAACCTGGACATGGGCGACGGCTGGCCGCACAAGTTCGGCACGTTCACGCGCGCCTACACGTACTCCACGTACGACCCGCTCGCGTTCAACACGCCCGCCGCCTTCACGCCTGCGCAAAGCTTCGGCGCGGAAGAGAAGGTCACCACCGGTTTCGTGCAGTCCGACTTCAAGGGCGAGGTGCTCTCCCGCGAGCTGCGCATCAACGCCGGCGTGCGCTGGGCGCAGACGAAGCTCGGCATCGACAATTACAAGAAGTCGGGCGCGGGCGGCGCCTACCTGCCGAACCAGGAACACGGCAAGTACACGAACGTGCTGCCGGCCGTCAGCGCCGCGTACGACGTGGCGGAAGACCTGATCTGGCGCGCGTCGTACGGCAAGACGATCAGCCGCGCATCGCTGTCGATCATCGCCGCGCAGACCGTCATCCCGAACCCGTTCGACAACACGGCCACCGCGGGCAATCCGAACCTGAAGCCGCAGCAGTCGAAGAACCTCGACACGAGCCTGGAGTGGTACTTCAAGCCGGGCAGCCTCCTGTCGGCCGCGTATTTCAGGAAGGAGCTGACCGACGCCACCGTCTCGAGCACGACGCAGACGACGTTCGGCGCACTGGGCCTGCCGGATACGGCGCTGGGCGCGATCTTCCAGGACAAGAACGGCAAGGTCGATCCGAACCTGCCGATGACCCTGCGCACCTACGGCAACGCGGGCCAGCAGACGCTGAAAGGCTACGAGCTCGCGTACCAGCAGGACTTCAACTTCCTGCCCGATCCGTTCAAGGGCCTGGGCGCGCTGGCCAGCTACACGCACATCGATCCGTTCAACAGCCAGAAATGGATCACGACGGCCGGCAAGGAAATCGAAGTCAACTCGGTGCCGAAGTACGCGTACAGCTTCACGACCTATTACGAGCGCGGTCCCCTGGCGATGCGCCTGTCGTACAACTACAAGGGCCGTTCGCTGCACGGGGATAACCCGAAGAACAATGGCGATGACCTGATCCGCTGGCGCGCCGCCCGCGGCTACCTGGACGGCACCATCAGCTACAAGCTGACGGAGAACCTGGAACTGCGTCTCGATGCGCTGAACTTGACCAACACGCTGTCGTACGATTACTTCGAGGACGCGACGGGCAAGTACGGCGACGGCCACCGCACCCGCATGGACTATGCGAAGTATGATGGCCGCACCATCAAGTTCGGCCTGCGCGGCAAGCTCTAACCTTCAAGATCGACGACCACATGACCATCAGTTTCCAACGCCGCCGCCTGCTGCAGGGCGCGGCCGCATCTGCCGCACTCCTGCCCTTCACGGGCACCCTTCACGCGGCCGCCTCGCACCGCTTCGCGATCGGCGAGAACGACTTCCTGCTGGACGGGAAACCCCTGCAGATCCGCTGCGGCGAGATGCACTTTGCCCGCGTGCCGCGCGAGTACTGGTCGCACCGCCTGAAGACCATCAAGGCGATGGGCCTGAACGCGGTGTGCGCCTACCTGTTCTGGAACTACCACGAGTGGCGGGAGGGGCGCTACGACTGGGCCGCGCAGCGCGACGCCGCCGAATTCTGCCGGCTCGCGCAGCAGGAGGGACTGTGGGTGATCCTGCGCCCCGGCCCGTATGCCTGCGCCGAGTGGGAGATGGGCGGCATGCCGTGGTGGCTTCTCAAGCACGACGGCGACGCCTTCCTGCGCACCCGCGACGAGGCGTACCTGGCCCCGGCGCGGCGCTGGCTGAAAGAGGTCGGACGCGTGCTCGGCCCGCAGCAGGTCACGCACGGCGGGAACATCCTGATGGTGCAGGTCGAGAACGAATACGGCTTCTACGGCGATGACGTGGGCTACCTGCGCGCGCTGCGCCAGGCGCTGCTGGATGCCGGCTTCGACGTGCCGCTGTTCCAGTGCAATCCGACGAATGCCGTCGCCCGCACGCATATCCCGGAACTGTTCACGGTGGCGAACTTCGGCAGCGATCCGGCCGCCGGCTTCAAGGCGCTGGACGCCGTGCAGAAGGGCCCGCGCATGTGCGGCGAGTACTACTCCGGCTGGTTCGACACGTGGGGCTCGCCGCACCGCCGCGGCGGCGTGGAAGGTGCGACGAAGGACATCGCCGCGATGCTGAAGGCGAACGGTTCGTTCAGCCTGTACATGGCGCACGGCGGCACGACGTTCGGCCTGTGGGGCGGCTGCGACCGTCCGTTCCGACCCGATACGACGAGCTACGACTACGACGCGCCGATCAGCGAAGCGGGCTGGATCGGCGAGAAATTCGATGCGTACCGCGCCGCGATGACGCCGTTCCTGGCGCCGGGCGAAAAGCTGCCGGAGCCGCCGCCGCGCAATCCGGTGATGACGATTGCTCCGTTCGCGCTGGCGGAATCCGTCCCGGTGAAGGCCAGCTTGCCGGCACGCGTGATCAAGGACGTTTCACCGAAGCCGATCGAGCAGTACGACATCAGCCGCGGCCTCGTCTCGTATCGCGTGACCCTGCCGGCCGGCCCGGCGGGTGTCGTCGAAGTGGCACGTGCCCGCGACCTCGCGTGGATCACGCTCGACGGCAAGCAGATCGGCACGTTCGACACGCGCTACCGCCGCTACAAGGTCGACGTGCCCGCGCGCAGCAAGCCCGCGACCCTGGAAATCCTGCTGTACACGATCGCGCGCGTCAACTTCGGCGTGGAGATCCATGACCGCAAGGGTATCCACGGTCCGGTGACGTTCACGCCGAAAGGCGCGGCCGCGCAGCCGCTGGAGAACTGGGAAATCCGCGCGCTCGACTTCGACGCGGACGGCGCGCTGCCAAAGCTCGCGTTCAGGAAGGGCCGCGGCAAAGGCGCGGCGTTCTATCGCGGCGGCTTCGACGCGGCGCGCACGGAAGATACCTTCCTCGACATGTCGGCGTGGGGGCAGGGCGTCGTGTGGATCAACGGCCGCTGCCTCGGCAGGTTCTGGAGCATCGGTCCCACGCAGACGATGTATCTGCCGGGCCCGTGGATCCGCAAGGGCCGCAACGAGGTGGTCGTGCTGGACCTGACCGGACCGCGCGGGCAGGGCACGCCGACGATCTCCGGCCTGGAGACCCCGATCCTCGACCAGCTGCACCGCGAACGCGATTTCCCGCGCCCGCCGAGCACCGCGCGCGTGCAGCTGGACGGCGTGAAGCCGGCGCACGAAGGCGAATTCGCGCCCGGCTCGCAGACGCAGGACGTGCGTTTCGCCGCGGCAGTGAAAGGTCGCCAGTTCTGCCTGGAGTCGCTGGACGCCTTCGACGGCAAGCCGTATGCGGCGATCGCCGAGCTGTCCTTGCTGGATAAAGACGGCAAGACGCTGGACCAGTCCAACTGGACGATCGCCTGGGTCGACAGCGAGGAAGCGACGAAGGAAGACGGCGGCGCGCTGAACGCCATCAATGGGCAGAACAGCGATTACTGGATCACGGCCGACAAGGCCGCGTACCCGCACCGCCTCGTGATCGACCTGGGACGTTCGATGGACGTGGCCGGCCTGCGCTACGTGCCGCGCCAGGGTCCGGACGGCACGGCGGGACGCATCCGTCGCTTCCGCGCCTACGTGGGCGACGCGCTGGTCGTGGAAAAATAAAGGAGACGCATGAAACGACGACACTTCATGGGCAGCTTCGCCGCCGCCGCCGGTGCGATGGGGATGAAGGGCGCCGACGCGGCGGCACCGGCCCCGCGCACAGGGAACGACCGCGAGTCGATGCTGAACCTGCTGCGCCGGATGGCCGAGCCGGTCCTGGAAGCGATGGCGAAGGGCGAGCTGAAAAAGCGCTTCGCGCTGGAGCTGAGCCCCACGTGGGACGGCCGCAGCCCGCAGGTGGCTTACCTGGAATGCTTCGGCCGGCTGATCGCCGGCATCGCGCCGTGGCTGGCGCTGCCCGACGATGCGACGCCGGAAGGCCGCCTGCGCGCGCGCCTGCGCCAGCTCGCGCTGCAGTCGTATGCGCATGCCGTCGATCCGGGCAGTCCGGACTACCTGTCCTGGCGCGAGCATGGCCAGGCCCTCGTCGACTCGTCCTATTTCACGAACGCGCTGCTGCGTGCGCCGAAGGCCTTGTGGGATCCGCTGGACGCGACGACGAAGCAGCGCATCGTCACCGAGATCAAGGGGCTGCGCCGCGTGGAGCCGCCGTACATCAACTGGATGCTGTTCGCGGCGATGAACGAGGCGTTCCTGCTGTCGGTCGGCGAGCAGGCCGACCCGATGCGCACGAACGTCGCGATCCGCAAGGTGAACGAGTGGTACGTGGGCGACGGCTGGATCAAGGATGGCGAGACGTTCCACTTCGATTACTACAACTCGTACGTGATGTACCCGATGCTGGTCGAGATCCTGGAGGTGCTGGAGCGGCACAACGCGCCGTTCTGGAACGGCAAGCCGGCCGACCTGCGCGCCCAGGCCATGAAGCGCATGCAGCGCTATGGCGAACACCTGGAGCGCTTCATCTCGCCGACGGGCACGTATCCGCCGATTGGGCGGTCGCTCACGTACCGCACGGCCGTGTTCCAGCCGCTCGCGCTGCTGGCCTGGCGCAAGCAGCTCCCGGCCAGCCTGCCGGAAGGGCAGGTCAGGGCGGCCATGCGGGCCGTGCACGACGCCGTGTGGTCCGACCCGACGAATTTCACGAAGGACGGCTACCTGACCCTCGGCTTCGTCGGCCACCATCCGGAGCTGGCGGACATCTATTCGAACAACGGCAGCATGTACATCGCCTCGGAAAGCCTGCTCGCGCTGGGCCTGCCGGCCACGGATTCCTACTGGACGAGTCCCGCCCAGGACTGGACGCAGAAGAAGGCCTTCGCAGGCCGCGCGTTCCCGAAGGATTACGCGGTCAACTACTGAATCGCATGCGGTGCGCATCGTCTTATATGTTTTTGGCATGCCAGAGCGTAAAGAAGCCATAGTGGCAACGATCGCACTGCTCCTTACAATAAATCCAGTGGGCGTATAGACAACGGCGATCACGACGCGGCCCCCCTTTTTGCGTCGTTTTGCGACAACGTTGTCGCCGCACAACTATTCATATAACGGAGATAGGGAGACAGATATATGATCAAGAACCGGATCAGCAAGACCGCATTGGCGACGGTGATCGCCGAACTGTGCGTCACGGCATATGCCGGCGCGCAGACCACCAGCGAGCAGCCCGCGGGCGGCGAAGTGCAGCAGGTGGTCGTCAGCGGCATCCGCGCGTCGCTCAGCTCGTCGCTGACGACGAAGCGGCTGCAGGACGGCATCGTCGACGCCGTGTCGGCGGAAGACGCCGGCAAGTTCCCGGACACGAATATCGCGGAATCGCTGCAGCGCGTGACGGGCGTGCAGATCCAGCGCAACAACGGCGAGGGCCGCTACATCTCCGTGCGCGGCCTCGGCCCGGAATTCAACAACGTCCTGCTCAACGGCCGCACGATCACGAGCGACACGGGCGGACGCGAATTCTCGTTCGACGTGCTGTCGTCGGACCTGATCTCGAAGGCCATCGTGTACAAGACGTCGCAGGCCTTCCTGCCGGAAGGCGGCATCGGCTCGACGGTCGACATCCAGACGACGCGCCCGCTGTCCGGCAAGGCCGGCCAGTCGACCGTGGTCAACGTGTCGGATTCGTGGGACTCGAATTCGCGCAAGAACACGCCGAACCTCAGCGCCCTGTACTCCTACGCGAACGCGGAGAAGAACTTCGGCGTGTCCGGCTCGCTGTCGTACACGGACCGTAAATCGCGCCAGTACAAGGCCCTGAACGACGCGTGGAACCTGCTGGACGTGAAGACGATCAACGGCAACCTGAATTCCACGGGTCTGACGGCCGCCGACGTCACGACGAAGAAGCTGCTCATGCCGCAAAGCTACGGCTTCCAGAACGAAGACGAAAGCCGCAAGCGCCTCGTCGCCAGCACGACGGTGCAGTACAACCCGTCGTCCACCTGGAAGATCACGGGCGACGCCCTGTATTCGCGCCTGGACCAGCGCAACAAGGTCATCGCGATCAGCGACTGGATGAATCCGACCCAGCTGAACGTGAAAACCGACGCGAACGGCCAGGTGACGGGCTTCGACCGTCCGGGCTCGAACTTCGTCGCCAACAATCCGGGCCTGAAGGCGGCGGGCATCCTGTCCGAAGCCAATTCGAACGACATGATCGTGAAGGGCGGCGACCGCCTGTCGACCACGCTCGCCTACGGCGTGAATTCGAAGTGGACCCTGAGCCCGGACTGGAAACTGGAAGCCGACCTGTCGACGTCGCGCACGGCGATCGGCTACCCCGACCTGTGGATCGTGGCCGGCATGGTGCCGAAGAACGGCGACGTGCTGACCTTCGGTTCGACGCCGACCGTGACCTTCGGCGACGGCATCGCGGATCCGACGGCCGTGCGCGCCCACGCCGTCGGCAACACCATCGCCACCAACCACGACAACCTGCACGAAGGCCGCCTGAACGCCACGTGGAACACGGACATGGGCTGGTTCAAGGGCCTCCAGATGGGCACCGCGTATTCGCAGCGCAAGGTCGAGCACATCCAGTGGAGCTCCGATTCGTGGAACGCCTTCTCCGGCTACCACGTGGCGCTGCCGTCGTCGCTGTTCACCGTGACGCCGCTGGGCAATCCGTTCGGCAGCGGCGGCGGCGTGCCGCCGAACTTCCTGAGCTTCGATCCGTACGCCTACATGGCGTACCTGAACCAGCCGTCCCTGATCCCGCAATCGAACGACCCGGCCCACTATGCGGACAAGTCGATCTATCCGAACGGCCCGATGGCGATCGACTACACGAAGCCGTCGCTGTGGGCCGTGCGTGAAAAGGTGGCCAATGCCTTCGTCCAGTCGAAGTGGGAAGGCGACGGCTGGTCCGGCGACCTGGGCCTGCGCTACATGCACGTGAAGTCGCAGTCCATGGGCACCAGCCGCATCCTGCTGTCGGCCGTGCAAAGCCCGAACGACACCACGTATATCCAGAACTGGGGCCCGATGCAGACGAATTCGGTCGACAACAGCTACAACGCTTGGCTGCCGTCCGCGAACCTGAAGATCGACCTCACGTCCGACATGATGCTGCGCTTCGGCGCATCGAAGACGCTGACCCGCCCGACGCTGAACCAGATGGGCGTCAGCAACTGGTACGGCGGCCGTACGGGCTACGTGACGAGCGGCGGCGGCAACCCGTACCTGAAGCCGATGCGTTCGAATAACTTCGACGTGTCGTACGAATGGTATCTGTCGAAGACGAACTACGTCAGCGGCGCGCTGTTCCTGAAAAAAGTGTCGGACTTCCTGGAGACGTCGCTGCAGGACACGAAGGTCCCGCAGTACCCGAACGAGATCGTGCACGACACCCGTATCCGCAACGGCCAGACGGGCACGATCAAGGGCGCGGAACTGGCCGGCCAGTATGCGTTCGACAACATCCATCCGCTGCTGCAGGGCTTCGGCGTGACGGCGAACTACACGTACGTGGATGCGGAAGCGAACCGCGATTCGTCCGAGGGTCCCGTGACCTGCGGCTATCCGGGCCTGTCGCGCCAGTCGTACAACGCGTCGCTGTTCTTCGAAAACAGCAAGTTCCAGGCACGGGCCAGCTATAACTGGCGCAATCACTTCTCCATCGATTGCGGCGGCGGCAGCACCCTGCCGCGCAACCGCGCGGCCTACGGCCAGACGGATGCGAGCCTGCGCTACAACCTGACGCCGACGTTGTCGCTGTACCTGGACGCCATCAACCTGACGAACGCGAAGGTCCACGAGTACGCCAACAACGACAGCCAGTTCCTCATGCTGGAAAACGACGGCCGCCGCATCAACGCCGGTCTGCGCATGCAGTTCTGATCAGCGTTGCCCGTTCGCCCCGCGGATCAAGGCGTCCAGCGCCTGCGGGTCGAACGGGCTGTTGGTCTCCCGGTCGAAGAGGGCGAAGCCGTCGTTGCCCGTCGCCCCATCGTCCCAGTAGAACGGCAGCAGGCCGTTGGCGCGCGCCTGGCGCGATGCGTACTCGAGGAAGTGCGCGCGCGAATCCAGGTGCAGCCGCAGGTTCGCGCCCGCCAGCGTCGCGGAACGGCGGATCGCGCCGAATTCGCCCATCACGACCGGGATGCCCTTGTCGACGAACTTCCGCTTCATCTTCGCGTACAGGGCATCCAGGTCGGATTCCTCGCCCCAGGTCGCGTTATGCGCCGTGTCGGTGGCGGAGTGGCAGCCGGCGCCCCAGTAGAAAAACCGGTTGCCCCAGCCCGCGTCGGACCTCATCAGGGCGAACTGGTAGGGCGTGTAGTAGTGAATCTCGACCATCTGCCGGTTCGGTACGGTGTCCGCCGGCATCGTGTGCATCAGGCTGCACGTGAGGTCGATGTCGGCGCATGGCCCCTGCACGACGAGCACGCGCCAGGCATTGCGGCCGCCCGTCGCCCGCACGGCGTCGACGAACGTCTGGTGGTACGACATCAGGATCGCCATCGCGGCCGCATCCTGCGCAGCCGGCTCGTTGGCGCCGGCGAACATCACGTGTTCGTCGAAGCCGCGCAGTGCCGTGGCGATCTGTTCCCAGTACGTTTTTTGCCTGGCGTTGACGGCGGCCTGGGCGCCGGAAGTGATGTTGTTCTCCAGCCAGCCGCCGTCCCGGTGGATGTTGACGATGACGTACAGGCCGCTGTCGACGCACCATTGCACGACCTGCTGCACGCGCGCGAGCCACGCGGCGCTGATCGTGCCCGTGCGCGGGTCCGCGTACTGGTCCCACGACGTGGGCAGGCGCACGGCCGTGAAGCCGCTTTGCCGGATCAGCCGGATCTGCGCCGGCGTGATCCGCGGGTTGCCCCGCGCGGTTTCGCCGCCGATCGCTTCCAGCGTGTCGCCGATGTTGATGCCGGCCCCGATCCTGCCGGCAAGCGTGACCGCGTCGCTGGCCATGCCGCTGGCGTCGGCGGGCAGCGCGACATCCGGAGTGGCGCTCGGCGGCATGGCATGTCTCCTCAGTCGGCGACGGCCTCCCCGGGTGACGCGCGGGGTGGATGTTACTGGATCAGCTTGTGGTCGCGCAGCCATTCCTCGGCGCGCTTGGGCCACCGCGAAAAGTCGGCGCTGCCGCCCATGCCCGCGCCGTGGCCGCCGTGTTCGACCAGGTGCATCTCGGCCGGCACCTTGGCGCGGGTGAGGGCCTGGTAGAACAGGATGCTGTTCTCGACCGGGACCGCGCCGTCGTCCTGTGCATGCACGAGGAACACGGGCGGCGTCTGCGCGGTGACCCGCGTTTCCACCGACATCGCCTTCACCTGTTCCGGCGTCGGATGCGCGCCCAGCAGCGCATGGCGCGAGCCTTCGTGCGCCGCGGGCGGCGTCAATGTGATCACCGGGTACACGAGCAGCGCGAAGTCGGGGCGTGCGCTGACGGCATCCAGCGCGGCGCCCGTGCGGCCGGCCGGGTCGTCGAACAGCGTGGCCGCGCTGGCGGCGAGGTGGCCGCCGGCCGAGCTGCCCATCACGCCGACGCGGTCGGGCGCGACGCCATAGTCCGCCGCATGCGCGCGGACGGTGCGGAGCGCGCGCAGGACGTCCTGCAGCGGCGCCGGGTGGCCGTAGCCGGCGAGGCGGTACTTGAGCACGAAGGCGGCGACGCCCAGCTTCGACAGCCATTGCGCGTACTGCTTGCCCTCATGGTCGGACGCGAGGAACTGGTAGCTGCCGCCCGGGCAGATGATGACCGCGGTCCGGGCCGGGTGGTCCCCCGCCGCCGGGTAATAGGTCAGCGACGGCTGCGAGACGTTGCTGATGAACGTGCCGTCGATCTTTTCCGGGCCGGGATTCGGCTTGGCGTTCGGCACGCCCTCCGGCCAGAGCGGAATCACGGCCGTCTGCGCCTGGGCGCCGGCGGCGATGAGGAAGAAGAGTGTCGTCAGCAGCGTGCGCATGGAAAAATCCTGTCTAAATATCTACAGAGTTGATTGTGGGCACTGGCGCGGGCGGGGCGCAATTATGAAAATGGCGGAGGGGGCGAATGATTTCTGCCATTGGCGCGATTTCATGTGCGCGCTCGCGATTTTCGTAATTGCGGGCGCGGCGCGGCCGGGCCACACTCTCGCTTTTTTCTCCCGAGGATATGCAAGTGGACCGTCTCGCCACCATCAGGAACAGGATCGCGCTGCTGTGCGCCACCGCCGTCTGCTGCGGCGGCGCGCTGGCCGCGGAGCCATGGATGAACGCCAGGCTGCCGGCGGACGAGCGGGCCGCCCTCGTGCTGCGCGAGATGACGCAGGATGAAAAGCTGAAGCTCGTCTTCGGCTACCTGGGCGCGGACCACGAGCAGAAGAAGACGAAGCGCCCGGAACCGGCGCGCAACCAGTCGGCCGGGTTCGTGTACGGCGTGCCGCGCCTGGGCATCCCGCACCTGTGGGAGACGGACGCCGGCCTCGGCGTCGCCAGCCAGGCCGGCCCGGACGTGCACCACGCGACGGCGCTGCCGTCCGGCCTGAACACGGCGGCCACGTGGGACGTGGACACGGCGTACGCGGGCGGCGCGATGATCGGCGCCGAAGCGCGCGCCCGCGGGTTCAACGTGATGCTGGCGGGCGGCGTCAACCTGATGCGCGACCCGCGCAACGGACGCAATTTCGAATACGGCGGCGAGGACCCGCTGCTGGCCGGCCGCATCGTGGGCGCGCAGATCCGCGGCATCCAGTCGAACCACGTGATCTCCACGCTGAAGCACTTCGCGCTGAACGACCAGGAGACGGGCCGCACGACGCTGAACGTGCTGGTCTCCGAGCAGGCCGCGGTGACGTCCGACCTGCTGGCGCTGCAGATCGCGAACGAAGAGGGCAATCCCGGCGCCGTCATGTGCGCCTATAACCGCGTCAACGGCGTATACGCGTGCGAGAACCGCTGGCTGCTCACCGACGTGCTGAAGGGCGACTGGGGCTTCAAGGGCTGGGTGATGTCGGACTGGGGCGCCGTCCACAGCACGGTGCCGGCGGCGAATGCGGGCCTGGACCAGCAGTCCGGCATGCCGTTCGACCACGCCGACTATTTCGGCGCGCCGCTGAAGGAAGCCGTCGCGAACGGCTGGGTGCCGCAGGCGCGCCTGGACGACATGGCGCGCCGCATCCTGCGCACGATGTTCGACCACGGCGTCGTCGATCACCCCGTGGCGCCGGCGCCGGACGCCATCGACTCCCGCAAGCATGCGGCCGTGTCGCTGCAGGATGCCCAGGCAGGCATGGTCCTGCTGAAGAACGCCGCACAGGCGCTGCCCCTGGACCGGGCCGTGAAGCGCATCGCCGTCATCGGCGGCCACGCGGACAAGGGCGTCCTGGCGGGCGGCGGCTCGTCGCTCGTGTATCCGGTCGGCGGCAACGCGGTGCCGGGCCTCGCGCCGACGTCGTGGCCCGGTCCCGTGATGTATTACCCGTCGTCCCCGCTCGAGGCGATCCGCCGGCGCGCGCCCGGCGCGACGGTCACGTATGCCGACGGCAGCGACCGCGCCGCGGCGGCCGCGCTGGCCCGCGCCAGCGACGCCGTCGTCGTGTTCGCGACCCAGTGGACGGCGGAGGCCATGGACGTGCCGGACCTGTCGCTGCCCGGCGGCCAGGACGGCCTGGTCGCGGCCGTCGCCGCTGCCAACCCGAAGACGGTGGTGGTGCTGGAAACGGGCGGCCCCGTCGCCATGCCGTGGCTGCCGGACGTGGCGGCCGTGCTGGAAGCGTGGTATCCGGGCACGAGCGGCGGCGAAGCCATCGCGGGCATCCTGTTCGGCGAGGTCAATCCGTCCGGCCACCTGCCGGCCACGTTCCCGGCATCGGCCGCGCAACTGCCGCGTCCCGTGCTGGACGGTTATCCGGATGCGAACGAGCGCCGCTTCGACGTCGACTACCACGAAGGCGCGGCCGTCGGTTATAAATGGTTCGACCTGAAAGGTCTGACGCCGCTGTTCCCGTTCGGGCACGGCCTGTCGTACACGGACTTCACGCTGTCGGGCCTGAAGGCGACGGTCACGGATGGCGTCGTGACCGCGTCGTTCACCGTCGCGAACACGGGCAAGCGGGCGGGCAAGGAAGTGGCGCAGGTGTACGTCGCGCCCGTCGGCGCGCGCTGGGAAGCGCCGAAGCGCCTGGGCGGCTTCGCGAAGGTGGAGGTACAGCCCGGCGCCGCCGCGCAGGCGACGGTGACCATCGATCCGCGCCTGCTGGCCGTCTATGATCCGGCCACGAAGCGGTGGAACGTGGCGGCCGGCGACTACCGGGTCATCCTCGCCGCCAGCGCGGCGGACGCCAAGGCCAGCGCGACGACGGTGCGCCTGGAAGCGGCCGCGTACGACGTCCACGGCAAGCCCCTGCGCACGCGCGCGGCGCCCTGACGGGTGGCTGTCGCCGCGTTGCATAACTACAACGCGGCGACGAAAACGCGATCCGGCGTGGGTGGGCTGTTATGATTCCAGCGACGTCCCCATGAGAGGCGACGGCCGGAGACAATCACCCACCCATGCCATATGCAAGAGTTTTATAAGAAGGCGTTGTACGCGTTCATGCTGATCGTGCTCGCGGACGCGCTGCTGGCGATCGTGCTCGTCGACCGCAGTTACCTGTCGCAGCCGCTGCTGCCGGCGCAGGAGGACGGCGATGCGGGCGCGCTCCGCTGGCGTTTCGGCTTCACGGCGAAGCAGTGGTACCCGCCGATCATCCGAGTCGACGACAAGGCACCCGACAAGCTGCGCTTCGACCTGAACCTGCCGGCGGACGACCAGGATCCGAACGCGTCCGCGGACCTGCTGGCAAGCGACAGCAAGGGCCGACCGTTGCAGGTCGACCTGTCGAAGTACAGTACCATCTCGTTCGTCGCGAAATGCGCGCCCGCCAATTCGCTGATGTTCATCGTCTCGAGCTTCGACGAGCATGTGTCGCAGCGGGGGAATTACCTCACTTATCCGCCCGCCACGACCTATTTCTCGTGTAACGAGGCGGGCGTGCCGGTGTCGCTCGACCTGACGCGGCTGACGATTCCCCCATGGTGGTTCGAGACGCTGCACCGCGACCTCGCGCGCCAGGACTATACGCTGGACCGCGTGGAGCGGCTGGTGTTCGGGGCCACGCCGCAGAGCCCCCGCGGTGCGCCGGCCCACGTCGAGATCAGCTGGATCACGCTCCGGGGCCGCGACTACCGCTACCTGGCCTGGCTGGCGGGCCTCGTGGCGGCGGGCTGGGTCGCGTTCGGCGTGTGGTTCTTCCGCGGCCACGCGCGCGCGATGCTCGCGAGCGTGGACACGCAGCTCAAGAAGGACCTGCCGCTCGTCGCCTACCGCCAGCTGACGCTGGAGCCTTACCGCGACAAGGAAAAGGCGGCGGTGCTGAAATTCATCGCGACGAACTACACGAATCCCGAACTGGACCTGGAAGGCGTCGTCGCCGCGACGGGGACGAACCGCACCAAGGTCAACGAGGTGCTGAAATCGGAACTCGGGATGACGTTCACCAGTTACCTGAACAAGCTGCGCCTGACCGAAGCGGCACGGCTCCTCACCGAGAAGAGCGACACGACGGTCGCCGAGATCGCGTATTCGGTCGGGTATGCCAACGTCTCGTATTTCAACAAGCTGTTCAAGGAAGAATACGGGTGCACCCCGAAAGCCTTCCGCACGCTGGCGGAGCAGCAGGATCCGCCGGCAGACCCTGTGCAGGAAACCGCGGCGTCCTGAGCGAAGTTGTGGCGCAAGCAAGACACATCGCAATTTTCATGTGTCGCGCTGGTGAATTTCAGAATTGTTGCATTGGTTTCTCCTACTCAGAATTGTTGCACCGCCATTACGGGGTACATGCCCGATAAGAACGGACGCACAAAAACGCAGAGGAGAAGACCAAGTGAAGCAGTTTCAAAGAACCGCCATCGCCACCGGCGCAGCCCAGTTCGTGCTGATGGCCAGCGGGGCCATGTTCGCGCACGGCGCGTATGCCGCCGACGCAGCGAAGAAGGATGAGACGACCACCGTGGTCGTTGTGGGCCAGCGCGCCGCCCTGGAATCGGCCGCCGCCCGCAAGAAGAATGCGGACGAGATCGTCGATTCGATCGTCGCCGACGACATCGGCAAGCTGCCCGACAAGTCCGTGACCGAGGTGCTGCAGCGCGTCACCGGCATCACGATCGACCGCACGCTGAACCGCGTCGACCCGCAGCAGGGCGTGGGCGACGGCATCCAGCACTTTGCCGCCGAAGGTACGGGCGTGGCGATCCGCGGCCTGACGTACGTGCGCTCGGAACTGAACGGCCGCGATTCGTTCTCCGCGAACGGCGGCCGCTCGCTCAGCTTCGAGGACGTGCCGCCCGAACTGATGACGGGCCTGGATGTGTACAAGAACCCGTCGGCCGAGCAGATCGAAGGCGGCATCAGCGGCCTCGTGAACCTGCGTACCGCGCTGCCGTTCGACTACAAGGGCAGCAAGGGCGCCGTGTCGGTGGAAGCGTCGCGTTCGCAACTCCGCGGCAAGAATGCGCCGGCGTTCTCCGGCCTGCTGTCCAACCGCTGGAACACGGACTACGGCCAGTTCGGTGCGCTGGTCGACGTCGCCCATTCGCGCATGCGCACGCGCAGCGACGGCACCAGCCTCAGCCCGTACATCCCCCGTACCAATGCCGTCGTCGGCGACAACAGCGGCGCCACGCGCTGGATCACGAACGGCGCCAGCTGGACCACCAATAACTTCGACCGCGACCGCGACGGCCTGTACGGCGCACTGCAGTGGAAGAAGGACCGGCTGTCGTCCTACCTGACCTATTTCCGCTCGAAGTACGAGATGACCACGACGGAAACGTCGGTGTCCCAGAACTCGCCCCCGTCCGCGGCGATGCTGGATGCCGGCGCCGAATTCGACAGCCGCGGCGTGCTGCTGCGCGGCGTGGTGCGCGATCCGTCGAATCCGGGCATCAGCATCGGTACCCAGAGCCGCGTCGCGGCCCGCAAATCCGATACGACCGACATCGCCTGGAATACGCAATGGCGCGCCACCGACCAGTGGACCGTGACCGCCGACCTGCAGCACACCTCCGCCTCGTCGGTGGGATACGACAACACGCTGGGCGTCGGCACGTTCCTGCCCAAGCTGACCACGAACCTGACTTCGTCGCCGCCCACGCTGTCGTTCGACGCCGCCGACACCGCCTACCTGGCGGATCCGAACCATTACTACTGGAGCTTCACCCAGGAACACCGCGACGAGTCGATCGCCACCCAGAACGCGGCGCGCCTGGACGCCAAGTTCACGTTCGACAGCACCGTGCTGAACGACCTGCGTTTCGGCGTGCGTTTCACCAACCGCGACGCGATGACGCGCTCGACGCACGACAGCGACTGGGCCCAGATCTCGCAGACGTGGTCCGTCGATACCGCCGGCGGCGGCTGGCAGCCGCTGTCCGACTTCGCCTGGCTGAGCAAGCCGAACCTGCGCCTGCCGAACGACGTCGCGATGGCCCAGTTCGGGAACTTCTTCGGCGGCAAGGCCGGGATGCCGCCGACGGTGGTCGTCCCGAACCAGGGGCTGCTGGCGGGCGGCCCACCGGCGTCCTTCACCACCCTGCACAGCTTCACGCAGGCGGTCTGCAAGCAGCCGTGCTCGCAGACCTGGAACCCGGCCGCCTACGGCGACGACAAGGGCCTGAACGGCCAGCATGAGAAGACCAAGGCTGCGTACGCGCAGCTGCGCTTCGGCGTCGACACCTTGCGCTTCCCCGTGGACGGCAATGTGGGCGTGCGCGTCGTGCGTACCGACATGTCGGCGACCGGCTATACGCTGTTCGATCCGCCGCAGAACCCGTTGCCGGTGGTGCCGCAGATCCCGCGCCTGGCCGACAAGCGCGACTTCAACAACAAGTACACGAACGTCCTGCCCAGCCTGAACCTGCGCATGAAGGCCAGCGACGAGTTGCAGTTCCGTGCCGCGTACTCGAAAGGCATGACGCGTCCGGACTTCTACCAGATGCAGGCCTACACGACGCTGGAACAGAAGGTGAACACCCACCAGGAAAACGGCAAGTCGGTGGTGGACTCCATCGATTACCAGGGCAGCGCGCGCGGCAATCCGGTGCTGAAGCCGGTCACGTCGACGAACTTCGACATGACGGCCGAGTACTATTTCGGCAAGGGCAACTCGCTGACGCTGGCGCTGTTCAACAAGCGCCTGAAGGACATCATCATCGGCAAGACGTCGGCGTACACGGTGAACGACACGACGGGGACGCCGCATGACTTCCTGATCACGTCGCCGGTCAATGGCGCGTCGGGTCGCCTGAACGGTGCGGAAATCGGCTACCAGCAGTATTTCGACAAGCTGCCTGGCCTGCTGTCGGGCTTCGGCGTGTCGGCCAACTACACGTACGTCGACAGCCGCCAGAACATGGGCAAGTCGCTGGTGAACGGCTGGTGCACGCCGAAGGGCACGCTGAACGCGAACCTGGCCCGCGATCTCTCCGGTTGCGACACGGACGGCCGCCTGCTGAACGCGGACAACACGCCGCTGATCGGGCTGTCGAAGAACTCGTATAACCTGGCCCTGCTGTACGACAAGGGCCCGTGGTCCGGCCGCCTGGCTTACAGCTGGCGCACGAAGTACCTGCAGGCGATCAACGCCTTCGGCACGAACGGCTCCGATGGTATCGACGGCAATCCGAACAGCCCGACCTACCACCAGGGCAGTTCGGTGGGTTATGCGCTGCCGGTGTGGGGCGGTGCCTACGGCCAGCTGGACGCCGGCATCCACTACAACTTCGACGAGCACCTGAACATCTCGGTGGAAGCGTCCAACCTGACCAATGCGCTGTACAAGCAGTTCATGCAGCAGAATATCGGCATGATGGAACGCGGCACGTTCTACACGGGCCGCCGCTTCACGGTGCGGATGGGCTACACTTTCTGATAGCCGCCCCGTGAGTCATATGCCTCCCGCGACCCGGCCGGTCGCGGGAGGTTTTTGCGTTTCCGAACTGGAGAAGATCATGCTCGACAAGGCCATTCGTAAAATCGTCATCGTGGGCGGCGGCACCGCCGGCTGGATGACCGCCGCGCCGCTGGCGCTCAAGCTGGGCGCGTCGTGCGAGATCGTCCTCGTCGAGTCGCCGGAGATCGGCACCGTCGGCGTGGGCGAATCCACGCTGCCGACGATCCGCTACTACAACCACGCGCTCGGCATCGACGGCGCCGACTTCGTCCGGCGCACGAAGGCCACGTTCAAGCTGGGCATCGACTTCTGCGACTGGGGCCATCTCGGCAACCGGTTCTTCCACGGTTTCAGCGATTTCGGTCCGGCCATCGAAAACCGCCCGGCCTTCATGTACTGGCTGCGTCTCGCGCGCGACAATCCGGACATGCCGTCGTACGAAGAGTGGTCGATCTCGACGGCGATGGCGCACGGCTACCGGTTCGTGCCGCCGCACGGCGACCAGCCCGGCCCCACCAATGCGTATTCGTACGCCTTCCAGTTCGACGCCGGCCTGTATGCCCAGTACCTGCGCGAGTACGCGATGGCGCGGGGCGTGCAGCGCGTGGAGGGCACGGTCGGCAACGTCGAGCAGCACCCGGAAACGGGTTTCATCACGGCCCTGCAGCTGCAGGACGGCCGCCGCATCGAAGGCGACCTGTTCGTCGACTGCACGGGCTTCCGCGGCCTGCTGATCGAAGGCGTGTACAAGGCGGGCTACGAGGACTGGAGCGCCATGCTGCCCTGTAACAGTGCCCAGGCCGTGCCCAGCGCGCTGGCCGACAAGCTCACGCCGTACACGCGCTCGACGGCGAAATCCGCCGGCTGGCAGTGGCGTATCCCGCTGCAGCACCGTAACGGCAACGGCCACGTGTACTGCAATGCATTCATGTCGGACGAGGAAGCAGGGCGCGTGCTGCTGGACGGCCTGGACACTCCAGCGCTGGAAGCGCCGCGCCAGCTGCGCTTCACGACGGGCCGGCGGCGCAAGTCGTGGGTCAAGAACTGCGTGGCGGTGGGCCTGTCGAGCGGCTTCCTCGAACCGCTCGAATCGACGAGCATCAACATCATCGAACTGGCGGTCGGCTGGCTCATCCAGTATTTCCCGGACCGCGACTGCAATCCCGAGCTGGCCGACGAATTCAACCGCCTCGTCGCACAGCGCTACGAATTCGTGCGCGACTTCATCGTCCTGCACTACAAGCTGACGAACCGCACCGATTCCGAATTCTGGCGCTATTGCGCGAACATGGCGATCCCCGACTCGCTGCAGCACCAGATCGACCTGTTCCGCACCTCGGGCCGCATCATCATCTACGACCGGGAAGGGTTCCAGGCCGATTCGTACGCGTCGATGCTGCTGGGCCATGGCATCCGCCCGGAGCGCACCGATCCGCTGATCGACCGCATGGACCAGGCGCGCCTGCTGGATCACTTCCGCAAGGTGCACGCGACGATCCGGCAGGTGGTCGGCGCGATGCCGGACCATGCCGCGCTGGTGGCGCAGATCGCGGCGGAGCCGATGCGAAAATCGTAATTGCCGCTGGCGGATTTCATAATTGCGGGCGTCCGGGGCCACGGGCACCATCCCGTGGATATACGAAGAGCCGCCCTCGAGCGGCCGTCACCTACCTTGGAAAGATACCGATGAAACGACGTGAACTCCTGCAGCACATGGCGGCCGCCATCCCGGCGCTCGCCATGTCCCCCTATGCCGGCGCCGCCGGCGCCCGCGTGCCCATGGCCACCGGCCCATTCGAGCCGACCTGGCCTTCGTTGTCGAAATACGAAACCCCGGACTGGTTCCGCAACGCGAAGTTCGGCATCTGGGCGCACTGGGGCCCGCAATGCGAACCCGAACACGGCGACTGGTACGCGCGCGGCATGTACGAGGAGGGCAGCGATCACTATAAATACCACGTCGCGAAATACGGGCACCCGTCGAAGTTCGGCTTCAAGGACGTGATCCGGCGCTGGAAGGCCCAGCGCTGGAATCCGGACGAACTCGTGGGCCTGTACAAGAAGGCCGGCGCGAAATACTTCGTCGCGCTCGCGAACCACCACGACAACTTCGACCTGTACAAGAGCCGCTACCAGCCCGAGTGGAACTCGACGAAGCTGGGACCGGGCAAGGACCTGGTGGGCGGCTGGCGCGACGCGGCCCGCAAGCACGGCCTGCGCTTCGGCGTCTCCGTGCACGCGGCGCACGCGTGGAACTGGTACGAAACGGCGCAGGGCGCCGACAAGACCGGCCCGCTGGCCGGCGTGCCGTACGACGGCCGCCTGAAGAAGGCGGACGGCAAGGGCCAGTGGTGGAACGGGCTGGATCCGCAGGCACTGTACGCGCAGAATCACCCAGTCAGCCGCGACGGCGGCAGCACCGACCAGCGCTGGGCATGGGGCGGCGGCGTCCTGCCGCCGGACAAGGCCTACGCGGACAAGCTGTACAACCGCACCGTCGACCTGCTCGACAACTACGACCCGGACCTCGTCTATTACGACGACACCGTCCTGCCCCTGTACCCGGTCAGCGACATCGGCATGCGCCTGGCCGCGCACATGTACAACCGCAGCGTCGCGAAGCACGGCAAGGTGGAAGCGGTCGTCAACGGCAAGATCCTCGACGAGGTGCAGCGCAAGTCGATGGTGTGGGACATCGAGCGGGGCCAGAGTCCGCGCATCGAACCGCTGCCGTGGCAGACCTGCACCTGCATCGGCAGCTGGCACTACGACCGCCGCATCTACGACAACAAGGCGTACAAGAGCGCGCAGACGGTCGTGCACACGCTGATCGACATCGTCAGCAAGAACGGCAACCTGCTGCTGTCCGTGCCGGTGCGCGGCGACGGTACCATCGACGACCAGGAACGCGCCATCGTCGAGGAAATCGGCCGCTGGATGGCCGTCAACGGCGTGGGTATCTACGATTCGCGTCCGTGGGCGCTTTATGGCGAAGGTCCTGTGGCGGAGGCGGCCGCGGCGCCGCTGTCCGGCCCCGGCTTCAACGAAGGCAAGGGCAAGCCGTTCTCCGGCGCCGACATCCGCTTCACGGCCGGCAAGGATGCCGTGTACGCGTTCGTGATGGGCTGGCCGGAAGACGGCCAGGTGACCATCAAGTCGATGCGCGCGGGCGGCGAATACCTGAAGCAGGCCGTGTCGCGCGTCGAACTCGTCGGCGGCGGCGCGCTCGCGTTCCGCCAGACACCCGAAGGCCTGCAGGTCACGCTGCCGCAGGCAAAGCCCGCACTCCCGTATGCAATCGCCCTGAAAGTGGCCTGAACATGAAACACGTACACCTGATCCCGGCGCTCGTCGCCGTTGCCGCCGCCCTGCCGGCACACGCCGCCGCGCCGTACACGGTCGTCTCGCCCGACCACCGCACCCGCATCGAACTCACCGCCGCCGACGGCAAGCTGGAATACACGGTCATCCGCGACGGCGTGACCGTCATCGCGCAATCGCCCCTCGGCCTCTCCACGACCCAGGGCGCGCTGGACGGCACCACGCTGCGCGTGACCGGCGTCGAGAACAAGACCGTCGACGAGACGTGGCGCCCGGTCGCGGGCAAGGCGTCCAGCGTGGCGGACCGCTACAGCCAGGTCGAGCTGCAGCTGGCCGGCAAGGACAAGCCGGTCAAGGTCAACCTCGTCGCCCGCGCGTACGACGACGGCGTCGCCTTCCGCTACGTGCTGCCGCGCCAGCAGGTGGCCGACCTGGGCATCAAAGGGGAGGCCACGCGCTTCGACTTCCCGGCCGACTACCGCTGCTGGGGCTTCAACCCGGGCCGCTTCGACAGCTCGCACGAAGGCGAATTCGACGCCGTGCCGGCATCCACGATCCGGCCGCACCACTCGTTCGACGCGCCGCTCGTCTGCAAGACGGGCAACAAGAAGACCACGTTCGCCATCGCCGAAGCGGACAAGCGCGGCTATGCGGGCGCGTATTATTCCGGCCGCGGCGACGGAGGCCTGGGCGTTGCAGTCGTGCTGACGCCGCACTACGATGGCGACGTGCAGGTGCAGGGCCCGGCCGTGCGCACCGCGCTGGCCGACGCGCCCCTCGCCACGCCGTGGCGCGTGGTGATGGTGGCCGACACGCCGGGCGGCCTGACGCAATCGAGCCTGATCGCCACGCTGGGCAGCCCGTCGGCAATCGCGGACACCAGCTGGATCAAGCCGGGCAAGGCGTCGTGGGACTGGTGGAACGGCTGGGGCGTCGACATGCCGGGCGCCGGCGTCAACACGGCGACGTATAAAGCCTATACCGACTTCGCGGCCAGCCTGGGCCTCGACTACATCCTGATCGACGAAGGCTGGTACGAAGGCAGTTCCGAACAACCGCTGCCGTCCAATCCTTTGAAGCCGATCCCCGCGATGGACATGAAGGAGATCATCGGGTACGCGAAGCAGAAGGGCATCGGCGTGTGGGTCTGGCTGCAGTGGAAGCAGCTCGACCGCCAGATGGACGACGCCTTCGCACTGTATGAATCGTGGGGCATCAAGGGCGTGAAGGTCGACTTCATGGACCGCACCGACCAGGACATGGTCGACTTCTACCACAAGATCCTGTCGAAGGCGGCGAAGCACCACCTGATGGTCGACCTGCACGGCGCGTATCCGCCGGACGGCCTGACGCGCACCTATCCGAACTACATGACGCAGGAAGGCGTGATGGGCGCCGAGTACAACAAGTGGAGCGCGCGCGTCACGGCGACCCACAACGTGACCCTGCCGTTCACGCGCATGATCCTGGGGCCGATCGACTACACCCCGGGCGGCTTCCGTTCGATCGCGGCGAAGGACTTCATGGCCCAGCGCCGTAACGTGAAGCCGTTCGTGCAGACGACGCGCGGCCAGGCCGTCGCGATGTACGTCGTGTACGATTCGCCGTTCGGCATGGTGGCGGACAGCCCCGATGCCTACCGCAACGCGGACGGCACCTGGGCCGACGGCGCGAAATTCATCGGCGCGGTGCCGACCACGTGGGACGAGACCCGCGTGCTGGACGGCGACATCGGCCAGTACATCGTGACCGCCCGCCGCAAGGGCGACACGTGGTACATTGGCGCGATGACGAACGAATCCGGACGCACGGTCGACGTGCCGCTGGACTTCCTGGCGCCGGGCGCGAACTATTCGGCCGAGATCCTGGAAGACGGCAAGGACCGCAACCACCTGGCCGCGCGCACCGCGCGCGTGACGGGCAAGAGCCGCTTGAAGCTCAAGCTCGCCGGTTCCGGCGGGGCCGTCGTCACGCTGACACAAGCCGCGCAATGATGCGGCGGCCGCTGCGGGCCGCGCTGGCGGCGTCCGTGTTGTTGCTGTGCCGGGACGCCGCGTTCGCGGCGATCCGGGACGTGCGCGAGTCCGGCAGCGGCATCGAGTACCGGGTGGACGACACCCGCGTCAGGGTCGACTTCGTCACCGACCGCATCGTGCACGTCACGGCCACGCGTAACGGGGACTGGTCGACGTCCGCCCGCCTCATGCGGGCACCGGTCGCCGACAAGCCCGGGGCGATCACGGCGCGGGATGAAGGCGATGCCCGCGTGCTGCGCTCGGCGCAGGTGGGCGTCGCGGTGGACCGGACGACGGGCGCGCTCGCGTTCCGCAACGCGGCCGGCGCGGTGCTGCTGCGCGAGGACGCTGCGGCGCCGCGCGCGTTCCAGCAGGTGCCCGTTCTCAAGTCGGTGCCCGATCCGGCGACGGTGTCGATCGTCAAGACGGTCGACGGCGACCGCCAGGTGGCCGGCAAGTATACCCAGAAGAAGGACCGCGACGCGTGGAAGGCGACCGCACGGTTCCGCCTGCGCGACGACGAAGCGCTGTACGGCCTCGGTTTCGACGAGACGGCCGACCTGAACCTGCGCGGCACGACGAAGCGGTTGTACCAGCACAACCTGCGCATCGCCATCCCGTTCGTCGTGTCGACACGCGGCTACGGCGTCCTGTTCGACACGTACAGCGCCATGACGTTCGCGGACGGGACGACGGGCATGTCCATGACGAGCGACGTCGTGGACGATCTCGATTACTACTTCATCCTCGGGCCGTCGATGGATGGCGCGGTCGAAGGCTACCGCCGGCTGACCGGCGCCGCGACGATGTTGCCGCGCTGGGCGTTCGGCTACGTGCAGTCGAAGGAGCGCTACAAGACGCAGGACGAAGTC
Source organism: Massilia kyonggiensis (assembly GCF_024756235.1). Taxonomy (GTDB): domain Bacteria; phylum Pseudomonadota; class Gammaproteobacteria; order Burkholderiales; family Burkholderiaceae_D; genus Telluria; species Telluria kyonggiensis. Next base: position 77,380 of record NZ_JANUGY010000012.1, read on the forward strand.
GTCGACACGGTGAAGGAGTTCCGCAAGCGCCGCATCCCGCTCGACGTCATCGTGCAGGACTGGAATTACTGGACGCCGGACCACTGGGGCAGCCCGGTGCCGGAAGCGTCGCGCTATCCGGACCTGGCCGCGATGACGAAGGCCGTGCACGACCAGAACGCGCACGTCATGATCTCGATCTGGCCGAATCCGAGCCCGCTCGATGCGCCCGGCAAGGAACTGAAGGAGGGCGGCTACCTGAGCGGCGGCACGCCGTACGTCGATTTCTTCCGGCCCGAGGCGGCGGACGTTTACTTCCGCAACGTGTGGAAATACCTGGGCCGGCACGGCATCGATGCGTGGTGGTGCGACTCGACCGAGCCGGAAGTCGCCGACTGGACGTGGGATCCGAAGCGCTCCGACCGCGCCGACGAGATCAACGTCGACGGCCTGTCCCGCGTCATGGATCCGCAATACCTGAATGCCTACGCGCTCGTCGATGCGCAGCATTTCATGCGCAACTGGCGCCGGCAGGCGCCCGGGCGGCGACTCGTGAACCTGACGCGGTCCGCCTATCCCGGCAGCCAGGCGGCGGGCGTCGTCGCCTGGACCGGCGACATCTCGGCCACGTGGCCCGTGTTCGCGCAACAGGTGGCGGCGGTCCAGAGCTACAGCGCGTCCGGCAACCCGTACATCACGTTCGACGTCGGTGCGTTCTTCACCGCGCACGGGAAGCCCTGGTTCATGGCGGGCGACTTCGACAAGGGCGCCGCCGACCTGGGCTACCGCGAGCTGTACACGCGCTGGCTGCAGTTCGGCGCCTTCCTGCCCATGTTCCGCAGCCACGGCACCGATACCCCGCGCGAGCCGTGGCACTTCGGCGAACCGGGCACGCCGTTCCACGATGCGATCGTGGATGCCATCCGGCTGCGCTACCGCCTGCTGCCGGCGATCTATTCGCAGGCCGGCCTCGTGCACCTGCGCGGCGCATCGTTCATCCGTCCGGTGGCGTTCGCGTTCCCCGACGATCCGCGCACGCACGACCTCAAGTCGCAGATGCTGTTCGGCGACGGCATCATGGTCAGCCCCGTGACGGCGCCGATGTATTACGCGGCCGGCTCCGCGCCGGTCGATGGCGCGGCGCGCACCCGCGACGTGTACCTGCCGGCGGGCACGTGGTTCGATTTCTGGACGGGCGAACGCGTGGCCGGCGGCCGCGCGGTGACGGTGGCCGCGCCGATCGACCGTATCCCGGTGCACGTCCGTGCGGGCAGCATCGTCCCGCTGGGGCCTGTCGTGCAATATGCGTCGGAACAGCCCGACGCGCCGGTCGAACTGCGGATCTATCCCGGCGCCGACGGCGACTACACGTATTACGAGGACGCGGGCGAGGGCTGGGGGTACGAGCGCGGCGAATACGCGCTCACCGGCATGCACTGGGACGATGCGGCGCGCAAGCTGACGATCGCGCAGCGTCGCGGTGCCTTCCCCGGCATGAAGACACAGCGCCGGTTCAAGGTCGTCATCGTCGGCCAGCAGGGCAAGGCGGCCGATCTCGTGTACGATGGCCGCGCCGTGACAATCCAAAAATAATCCATCCAGGAACCGAGACATGAAGATCAAATTTGCCGCCGCCCTGGCGGCCGCCGTCCTGTGCGCCGCCGCCCAGGCCCAGGAGACCGACGTCAACTCGGACAAAGCCCGCGCCAACTTCGCCCGCCCCATCGTCCTCGCCGCCGACGACGTGCGCGCCTTCGCACCGCCGCCGGCCGGGTTCGCGGATGCGCAGCCGGGCCGCGCGCAGGGCAAGGTGGAGACGTTCACGTACCCGTCGAGCGTCACGAACAAGCGCCGCACGGCCAACGTGTGGCTGCCGCCCGGTTACGACAAATCGCGCCGCTACCCCGTGCTGTACCTGTTGCACGGCATCGGCGGCAACCAGGACGAGTGGCGCGGGTACGTGCGCGCCGCCGAGGTCCTCGACAATCTCGCGGCCGCCGGCAGGATCGTGCCGATGATCGTCGTGATGCCGAACGGCCGCGCGCTGGCGGACGACCGCGCGCCGCCGGAGAACAAGGTCTTCACGCCGGAGAATGCGGCGGGCTTCGCGCGCTTCGAGCGCGACCTGCTGGATTCGCTGATCCCCGCCGTCGACGCCGCGTATGCCACGCTGAAGGACAGCGGCCACCGCGCGATCGGCGGCCTGTCGATGGGCGGCGGCCAGGCGCTGAACTTCGGCCTGGGCCATCCGGAGACGTTCAACTGGGTGGCGGGCTTCTCGCCCGCGCCGAACACGGAGGCGCCGGCGAAGCTGGCCGGCGAAGCGGTGCAGGCGAAGGGCAAGCTGAAACTGGTGTATCTGTCGTGCGGCAACCGCGACGGCCTGATCAACGTCGCGCAGGGCGTGCACCGCCAGCTGCGCGAGCAGGGCGTCGCCCACGTGTGGAACGTGGACGGGTATGGGCACGACCGGGACAGCTGGGCGGAGAATCTTTATCACTACGCCCAGCTGATCTTCCGATAATCAGTTTTCCTCGACGATGGCGAGGTCCCACGGCGCCAGCGTGACGGTCTCGTCGCCCTTGACGGCGCGGGACGTCAGCAGGTCCGTGCCGGCCTTGTGGCGGTACGTGAACGTCGCGGGATTGCCCGAGTAGTTGAAGTAGTAGCGGATCGTCTTGCCGAAGCGGTTCACGCCCGCGCGCGCCTGGATGTGCGACGGCAGTTGCTGGTCCGGTCCGATCAGGCCCTTTTCCTGCAGCACGGACTGCAGCACGGCCTTCTGCAGTTTGTCCGACAAATACGTGCCTTCGTAGACGGCCTTGCCCGCGCCGAACTGGTTCGCCGTGATGGCCGGCCAGCGGCCGAAGAACGGGTGGTCGTACCAGGCGAGGGCCTTCGCCGTGTCCAGCTGCAGGAACTCGGCCCAGTGGCGCACCTTGTTGTCGTCGCCGGCCTGGAACGGGTCGCCTTTCAGCGCGAGCGGTTGCGCGAGGTTCGAGAATTCCTGGTAGTGGAAGCCCAGCACCTGGCGCAGCGGGCCCGGGGCCATCGTCCAGCGCACGGCCGCGTTCTCGTTCGCGAAGCCGCTCTTCATGCCCATCACGACGTGGCCGCCCTTGCGCACGAACTCGGTGATCCGTTGCAGCAGGGCGTCGTCCGCGATGTACAGCGAGGGGACGATCAGGACCTTGTATGCGGACAGGTCGGCCGTGTCCGGGAACACGAAATCCGTGCCCACGTTCAGGTCGTACAGCGCGCGGTGGATCTGGCGCACTTCGGAGCCGTAGTCGGCGCTGCTTCCCGCCGAGCCCCATTGCGACTGCTTCGCGAACGGCATGTCGTTGATGGCGTTGAGGGAGTCGCGGCTCCACAGGATCGCCACGTCGTTGCGGATGCGCAGGTCGACGAGGCGCTGGCCGATCTTCTGCAGCTCCTTGCCGGTGCGGCTCATTTCCGCGTACGCGCGGTTCGGCTCCAGGTCGTGCGACAGGACGCCTTTCCAGTACGTCTCCTGGTTCGCGTGGATCGACGCCCAGTGCCAGTATTCGACCATGTTGGCGCCGTTGGACAGGTGCGTGTAGACGTCCTGGCGGAACTGCCCGTCGTACGGCGGGTACTGGAACGAGGAACTCCAGTCGGTCGTCTGCGCGTTCGTTTCGGTGACGAGGAAGTTGCCGCCCTTGAGCGAACGCGTGAAGTCGCCGTCCAGCTTCTGGGCCGCGCCGTTGTACTGGTCCTGCGTGCCCCAGTGGTAGATGTTCACGCCGGAGACGTCGAGCTTCTGCGCGACGGCGCTTTCGTTGACGTCGCCGTGCATCGCGCCGGCGAAATCGTGCGTGACGAACTGGCGCGGGCCCGCGCATTCGCGCACGAGCTGCGCCTGCCAGTGCAGGAAGTCCGTCACGCGCATCTGGCTCCAGCGCGACCATTCCAGCTTGTAGCCCGTGCTCTGGGCGCCGTCGGGGCGGGGCAGGTCCGTCCACGAATGCAGGTCCTGGCCCCAGTAGTTCAGGAACCACGCGCGGCTGAGGTTTTCCGGCGTGCCGAATTTCTTTTCCAGGTAATGCTGGAAGCGGATGAAGACGTCGTCGTTGGCCGCGCCGTAGCTGGCCGTCTCGTTGTCGACCTGCCAGCCGATGACGTTCGGATTGTTCTTGTAGTGCGCGACGATGCGGCGGATCAGGCGCTCCGCGTAGAAGCGGTAGGCGGGCGAATCCGTATTCATGTTCTGGCGCATGCCGTACGTGTTTTTCGCGCCGTTGAATTTCGTCGCCAGGATTTCCGGATGCTGGCGTGCCATCCACGCGGGGATCGAATACGTGGGCGTGCCCATGATGACCTTGATGCCGGCCTTGCCCATCGCATCGACGACGCGGTCCATCCACGCCGTATCGAAGCGGCCGTCCTCCGGCTCCCACAGGCTCCACGTCGATTCGCCCAGGCGCACGACGTTGAAGCCGGCCGCCTTGATCATCTGGACGTCCTTGTCCAGCCGCTCGTAGGGCATGTATTCGTGATAGTACGCGGCGCCGTACAGGACGGTCGGGAATTCCGGCTGTGCCGCCGCCGCGGGGGCGCACGCGCCGCCTGCGAGTGCGCACGCCAGTGCGAGCGGGAGGAGTCTCCGTGTGAACATTCGTTGCCTTTCGTGTGGATACAGGTCTGGATAGTCAGGCATTCTGACGCGTCGGGGCAGGGTGAAGCAATTACGAAATTCGCTTCCTGCCATACGATTTGTCGCAGGTATCCGCGCTGGGCAATTTCGTATCGTGCGCTGGCAATTTTCACAATTGCGGCGACGCGTCATGGCTTCCACAATGGCTGGGTAGTCTCCTACCGCCTGGCATGGTAGGTTTTATGGGGCGGCCCTGGGCCGCCCCTTTTTTTTCGCCATTGTATTAAGCGGGCTGCTATGATCGACGCGAGCGCCCCGGCAGAGGAGGGGCATGGGGACACTATTTCGCTGTACGACGATGCAAGAGTTTTATAAGAAGTCGCTGCTCTTTTTGATCGCGCTGCTGATCGTGGACGCGCTGCTTGCGGCCTTGTTCATTTTCCTGAGCCAGCCGACCTATATGCTCTCGCCGACGCTCCGGGACGGCATCCGCTGGGACCCTGTCCCCGTGTCCGACAAGGAGTTGGGCGGCACGTCGGCGGTCAGCCTGCGCGCTGCGGGACCCGGCACGGTATCCTTCGACTACCGGCTGACGCACGACGGCAAGTACCCGTTTGCCGGCACGCGGTTCATGGCCAAGGACGCGAAGGGCAATCTTGCCACGGTCGACCTGCGGGGTTACGAAACCATCACGTTCACCGCGCGCTGCTCGCCCGCCTACCCGATGCTGTTCGGTATGACGGTCTTCGACGACAAGGTCTCGGTCCCGGGCCAGTACATCACTTACCGGTCGCCGGGTACGTACTTTCCCTGCAACGAACAGGGCGTGCCCGTGTCCATCGATATCCGGCGGCTGACCGTCCCCGGCTGGTGGCTGTCGATGATGAAGCTGCCGCCGTCGTCCCTGGATTACAAACTCGACAAGGTTGCGCAATTTTCATTCGGATCGAGTTCGCAAACGCCATTCGACCTCGATGCGCACGTGGAAATCAGCAATATCAAATTGCACAGGCAGGATTATGGGTATCTCATCGCGCTGGCGGTCATTCTCGTAACGGGCTGGATCGTATTTGGTATCTGGTTTTTCCGCACTCATACACGGACATTGGCTGCCAGCCTGAATTCCAGGTTGAAAAAGGATTTGCCGCTGGTCGCGTATCGCCAATTGACTTCGCAACCCTATCGGGACGAGGAAAAAGCGTCGATCCTGAAATTCATCGCGACGAATTACACGAATCCCGAACTGGATCTGGAAGGCGTGGTGGCCGGCACCGGCGCCAACCGGAATAAAGTGAACGATTTGCTGAAAGCGGAACTCGGCATGACATTCACCGGTTATGTGAATAAATTGCGGCTGACGGAAGCGGCGCGCCTGCTGACGGAAAAAAGCGCCGCGACCGTGGCCGAAATCGCCTACCTGGTCGGCTACGCCAACGTGTCGTATTTCAACCGTTTGTTCAAGGAAGAGTACGGCTGCACGCCGAAGGCGTTCCGGACGCTGGCGCCCGACCAGGGATCCGCCGCCGTCGACACGCCGCCCAAAATGATGGGAAACGGCTGATCCAGCCTTCCACTCCCTGCAAAAGTGATCGTACTTTTTGCACGGTGAAAGAAATCCGCGTACTGACGTTATAGGCGCCCCGGGGTGGGGTCCTATTCTTGAGCTGAAGGGGCGCCGCCACCGGCACCCCGGTCACGCTACGAGGAACCATCCCATGACTGCGCATGTCCCGTGCCCATCCCATTCCAGTCATCCACCTGCTGGAAAACATCATTCATTTCCTGCCCCGATTTGCCGGGCATGATGCCGCCTGATTTCCTCGTTGTTGCGACGTTTGTTTACTAAACATGCCATGCCGGGCCCGTTTAGCCCGGAAACAAAACAAAAAAAGTTTCACAGGGAGACGACAATGGTTTCAAAAGCGATGAATGGGGGCGCGTTATGAAAGCGACGAAAGCCTACCGGATTGCGCTGCTTTTCAACGGAAATAAAACCTTCGACCGCGAAGTGATCGCCGGAATTGCCGGCCATTTGGGCGGTACGCGCGTGGCCTGGGATTTGTTTTTGGAAGAAGATTTCCGCCTGCGCCTGAATGGAATGGATCGCTGGCAAGGCGATGGCGTCATCGCCGATTTCGACGACCCGGCCGTCGTCCGGGCATTATCCGGCTGCACGGTGCCGGTGGTCGGCGTCGGCGGTTCCTATGCGAACGAGGACGCATACCCGCCCGGCGTGCCGTATGTCGCGACCGACAATTTCAAGCTCGTCAAGCTGGCGCGCGACCACCTGATCGACGTCGGCCTGCAACGTTTTGCCATGTTCAGCCTGCCGGAAGCGCAGGAGAGCCGCTGGGCCCAGGAGCGCGAACGGGCCTTCCGCACCCTGATGGCGGAAGACCGGATGGAAGCGGAGATCTTCCGCGGCTGCGAGACGAACGCGGCGTCGTGGGACGCGGCGGTGCAGGGCCAGATCGACTGGCTGCGCAGCCTGCCCAAGCCGGTGGGCGTCATCGCCGTCACCGACGCGCGCGCGCGCCAGTTGCTGCAGGCCTGCGCGATCGCCGGCATCTCGGTGCCGGAGCAGGTGGCGCTGATCGGCATCGACAACGACCCGCTCGTGCGCATGCTGACCCGCATCCCGCTCAGTTCCGTGATCCAGGGCGCGCACGAGATGGGGCGCACGGCCGCGCACCTGCTCGAGCAGATGCTGCACGGCGTGCGCCTGTCGAACACGCGCATCCTCGTGCCGCCGGCCGGCATCAACGTCCTCGCGTCGAGCCGCTACCAGGCCGTCAAGCATCCGCACGTGATGCGGGCCTGCCACTACATCCGCCAGTACGCCTGCCAGGGCATCAAGACGCACCAGGTGGCCGAATACGTGGGCGTGTCGCGCTCCTCGCTGGAAGTCTACTTCCGCCAGGAGCTGGGCTGCAGCGTGCACGACATGATCCTCAAGTCGAAGCTGGAAGCGGCCAAGGCGGGACTGGAAAGCGGCGAACGCAGTATCGCGGACGTGGCGCTGGGCTGCGGGTTCACGTCCACGCAGTACATGCACCTCGTGTTCAAGCGCGAACTCGGTTGCACGCCGCGCGCGTGGCGCGACCGGGCGCTGGGAGAACGCACCGCCGCGTGACGTCAGCGAGAATCGTTCGGCCCCTTGGTGATTTTTGTAATTGAAACGCCATGCGCGGGCCGGGAGAATGGCTTCCTATCGGAACTCGGGAAGCCATACTGCAATGACGATCCACCTCATTCCGGGCGCCCCGGCAGCAATGGCCGGCGAACGCTCGTTCACGCTCGAGAACGCGGCCGGCATGATCGTGACGATCGGCGAGCGGGGCGCGCAGCTGCGCGCCTGGGTCGCACCGGACCGTTACGGCCGCATGGCCGACGTCGTGCAGTCCGACGCCGACGGCATGCCGTCCGGCGGCCGATCCGCCCGCTGGGAGGGGCGGCAGGCCGACGGCGTCGTCTCGCTGGCGCTCACCTCGGGCGGCGACGGGGCGGGGATGCTCGTGCACTACCGGCTGGACGACGACGGCGGCCTGACGATCGAGTACCAGGCCGTCGCCGGCGTGCCGATCCCGCTCGCGGCCCTGGCGCATCCGGCCTTCAATCTTTCCGGCAGCCCGGCCGACGTGGGCGACCACATGCTGCAGATCGACGCCGACTATTTCGAGGAGACGGGTCCGGCCGGCACGCCCGCCGGCGTGGCCGCCGTGGGCGGGACGGCATTCGACTTCCGCCAGGCCGCCGCCATCGGCCCGCGCCTGCACTGGACCGATACGCAGCTGCAGCGGGCCGGCGGCTTCGATCACTGCTTCTGCGTGCGCAACCACTTCGCGGGCGGCCAGGGGCAGCTGCGCGAAGCGGCCCGCGTGTTCGATCCGGCGTCCGGGCGCCGCCTCCAGCTCTACACGACCGAAGCCGCCGTGCGGTTCAGCAGCGGGATGGGCGTCGCGGGCACCCCGCAGCTGGATGCGTTCCGCGTCGAAGCCCACGCGCGCCCCGGCCTCATGAGCGCGGCCTGGCCGCGCGTCATGCTGCATCCGGGGCAGGTGTACCGGCAGACGACGGTCTACCGGCTGTCCCTGCAGGGTTGACCGTCAAGGCAGCGTGATCGTCAGGTTCGCCGCCCGCGGCGCCATCTTGACGACGTCGCTGTACGCATTCATGCGCGCCTCGCTCGTGCGGCCCAGCGACGTGCGCAGTCCGACATAGCCCAGCACGCAGATCAGCCCGAACACCGAGTACAGCACCCACAGCGGCAGGTCGCTGCGCAGCTTGTGGCGGATCTGGTCGGGACGTTCCGCGTGCGGCGCGAAGCCGCCGCGCTTGCCCTTCATGTGCGCGATCTCGTCGCCCAGGCGCGACGTCAGGTAGTTCAGCTTTTCCGTCCCCTCGAGGATGTAGCGGCCCTGGAAGCCGAGCAGGAGGCACATGTGGAAGACTTCCAGCGCTTCCACGTGGGCGCTGCCGCGCGCGCGCAGCTGTTCCAGCCGTTCGAAGAAGTGTTCGCCCGCGAGCTGGTCGCCGAACAGCTGCAGCTGCAGCGGGCGGCGCTCCCACGCGTCGCGGATGGTGAAGTGCGAGCGCAGGATGATCTCGTCGACCGCGGCGCAAAACGCATATTTTGCCGCGTCGACGTCGTCCGGCGACGCGTTCTGCTTGCGCGCGTTGCGGCCGAAGTCGTCGAGGAATTGCGTCATCTTGCGCGCGAACGCGGCGTCGTCCTGCGGGCCGTTGCCGTTCTTGAGCATGAACAGGGCGTAGAAGCCGTCGTACATCAGGTCCAGCAGCGTCTGCGGCGCGGCCGGCGCGGACGCCGGGCTGCCGGCGGCCATGAGGGAAGGTGCGGTTGCGGTGGTCATGGGGAATCTCTCGGGTTCAGGAGGTCACGGCGACGAGGTCGGGCTTCACGTCCGCCATGCTGCCGGGGACGTAGATCGAGATCGATTGCGCCTGCAGCATGCGCTCGTACATCTGGCCCTTCGCCTCGATGGCGAAGTAGACGGCGTCCGGCCGCACCGGCACGGCGGCGGGCACCTGCGGCGCGTGCACGAGACGCACGCCGGGCATCGCGGACAGCACGAATTTTTCCACGTCGTCCGGCGCGCCGATCTTCAGGCGGAGCGGCACCACGTCCACCAGTTCGCTGGCCGGCATGTCGCCTGAGACGGCGAGGTAGAAGGTCGTCTTGTCGTCGATCTTTTCCGAGTCCAGCATGCCGTGCCAGTACGACGGCTTCACCTCGCGCAGCGCGATGGCGAAGTAGCGCGACGAGATCACGGTGTCGAGCAGCTCGCGGATGATCTGATGCAGCGTCGCGAACGCGGGGCCGGGGTCCGCGTGCTGGTAAGGCGGCAGGTCGGCCAGCGTCCAGCTCTTCGAGAACGTCATCAGGCTGCCCGCCAGCGACAGCAGTTGTTCGTACAGCCGTTCCGGATGCAGGGCCGGATTATGGAAGTAGTGCGACAGGCTCGCGCACGCCGTACTGGCCGTGTGCAGCAGCCAGAACGACGACATGTCGCCCGAGCGGAATTCGATCACGTGCCGGCTCGGTTCGCGGTGGTGGCCGTACAGGGCGCTCACCTTCGCCTGCAGCGCATCCAGCAGCCGGCGCAGCTGCAGGAACAGCAGCGGCGCGCTCTTGATCGTCAGGCTGGGCGGCACGAACGACCCATCGAGCTCGAAGCCGCCGGTGGCCGCGCGGCGCAGGCGCAGCACGGGCACGTGCACGTAGGCGTCCAGCGGCTCCCCATCCGACACGAGGCGCACCGTCTTGCGCAGGTACGTCAGCTGCGCGCTCGCGGCCTGCGTGTACAGGTCCGGCGTGTCGCGGTCCAGCTGCGAAAAGCGCGCGCTGTGCGCGCCGTCGTCCCCGTTCGCCCGCGCGCCGCTGAAATTCGCACCGTAGGGCTTGAAGCCGGGCAGGGCGGCGTGCCACGTCACGGTCTGCACGGACTGGGGCAGCTGGCTCAGGTCGATGGCGTCCGGCAGCTCGTCGCCGCCCGGCGCGGAATACAACTCGCCGTCGGGAAAACGCAACGACAGTTCGAGCAGGCGCAGCGCGTCGTTGGCCAACGCGTCGCGGTCGACCTGGAGCGCCACGACGCCCCAGGCATACGGGTGCAGCAGGCCCGCCGTGCGGTGCAGCCGATCCTCGTGGTACTGGTCCTGTTGCTGGAAATGCTGGGGCCGGAGGAACAATCCCTCGCCCCATAAGATTTTGCCGCTCATGCGTTGGTCATCCCTTGGCGCTGCTGAAAATGAAAATGGCAGAACAGTAACATTTCTTATGGAAATGTAGCGCACGATTATGACACAAATTTTCTTTGTGATAATTCGTGATATTTCTCTGGCATAACATCAAATGCCGTCAGGGTACAAGACAAATCACTGGGAAATAGTGGGAATTAGTGAGTGTTTCACTCGTCAGAGACCCGCGTACGATTGTAAATAAAATTGAGGTTGATCAATAAAACAATTCTGATACTATAAAAAAAGTTTTACAAAGTTAATACCAAGGCATCAATTAGTTCACCCTTTGCGAGGACCCGCATGACCCCTGCACTTCCCGTTGGCCGCATGAGCCGTTTTGTTGGCGCCGCCGCCTGCGCCATCCTTCTTTCCGCTTGCGCGTCGACGAAGCCGGAGCTGGCCGAGAAGCCGCCCGTGCCAACGATGGACGAGCTGCTCGCCAAGGCCACCGAGGCCAGCACGGCCGGCCGCAAGGAGGATGCGGTCACGCTGTGGAAGGAGGCGGCCGCCGCGTACCCGGCCGACAAGGCACCGTGGACGAGCATCGCCCAGACCCGCTACGACGCCGGCCAGTACGGCGAAGCGATCGTCAGCGCCCAGGAAGTGCTGGTGCGCGACCCGAACGACCGCCTGGCGAACAGCATCATCGCGATCAGCGGCCTGCGCCTGTCGACGCGCGCCCTGGCCGACCTGAGCCGCCAGAACAACCTGTCCGGCTCGATCAAGACGGAGTCGCAGGACCTGGCCAAGCTGCTGCGCGAAAGCCTGGGCGAGCAGGTCCTCGTGCCGCCGCCCGTGCAGGCCGCGCCGCCGGCTAAAGCCGTCGCGAAGGGCCGCGTGAAGCAGAAAGCGAAACAGGCCGTCGCCGCCGGCGCGTCCGGTGCCGATCCGTTCGGCGCACTGAAATAACACGTCCGAAACAACCACAGGGGAACCCCATGTCCAGAAATTCCAGTGTGCAGAAAAAGCTGCAGAAAGTCCGCCCGCCGCGCGTGCAAATGACGTATGACGTGGAGATCGGCGACGCGATCGAGAACAAGGAGCTGCCGCTGGTCGTCGGCGTCGTCGGCGATTTCGGCGGGAATTCCGAGGTCCCGCAAAAACGCCTGAAGGAGCGCAGCTTCGTCGGCATCGACCGCGACAACTTCGACGAAGTCATGAAGGGCATCGAGCCCCGCGCCACGTACCGCGTGAACAACGAACTCACGGGAGAAGGCGGCCAGTTCGCCGTCGACCTGACGTTCCGCTCGATGGACGACTTCCGCCCCGAGTCCGTCGTGAACCAGGTCGAGCCGTTGAAGAAGCTGCTCGAGGCCCGCACGAAGCTGGCCGACCTGCGCAACAAGCTGGCCGGTAACGACAAGCTCGAAGACCTGCTCAACGACGTGTTGAACAGCACCGAAACCCTGGCCAAGCTTGGCCAGCCGACGACGAAAGAGTGATCATGTCCGCACTCCAGAATGCGGCCCTCGCGGCCGACACCGATACCACGACTGCACCCGAAGCCGACCTGCTCGACCAGATCGTCGAGCAGAGCAAGGTGGCGAAATCCAGCGCCGAGCATGCGCGCGCCCGCGACCTGATCGCGGAACTGGTCAACCAGGTCATGGACGGCACCGTCGTCGTGTCCGACAACCTGGCCGCCACCATCGACGCCCGCGTGGCGGAGCTCGACCGCCTGATCTCCGCGCAGCTGTCGGCCGTGATGCACGCGCCGGAATTCCAGAAGCTGGAATCCAGCTGGACGGGCCTGAACTACCTCGTCAGCAACACGGCGACGGGCCCGAACCTGAAGGTCAAGATGCTCAACGCGACCAAGCGCGAACTGGTGAAGGACTTCCAGAGCGCCATCGAGTTCGACCAGAGCACCATGTTCCGCAAGGTCTACGAAGAAGAATTCGGCACCTTCGGCGGCGCGCCGTTCGGGGCGCTGCTGGGCGACTTCGAGATCACGCGCCAGCCGGAAGACATGTACTTCATCGAGCAGATGTCGCACGTGGCGGCGGCCGCGCACGCGCCGTTCATCACGGCCGCGTCGCCCGAGCTGTTCGGCCTCGAAAGCTATTCGGACCTCGGCAAGCCGCGCGACCTGTCGAAGATCTTCGACACCGTCGAATACGCGAAGTGGAAGGCGTTCCGCGAATCGGAAGACGCGCGCTACGTGGGCCTCACGCTGCCGCGCTTCCTCGGCCGCCTGCCGTACAACCCGGCCGACGGCGCCACCACGGAAGGGTTCAACTACGTCGAGGACGTGGACGGCACCGACCACCACAAATACCTGTGGTGCAACGCGGCCTACGCGTTCGGCACCAAGCTGACGGGCGCGTTCGAGGACTACGGCTGGTGCGCGGCGATCCGCGGCGTGGAAGGCGGCGGCCTCGTGGAAAACCTGCCGACCCACACGTTCAAGACGGACGAAGGCGAGATCGCCCTCAAGTGCCCGACGGAGATCGCCATCACCGACCGCCGCGAAAAAGAGCTGTCGGACCTCGGCTTCATCTCGCTCGTGCATTGCAAGAACACGGACTACGCGGCCTTCTTCGGCGCGCAGTCGGCGCAGAAGGCGCGCAAGTACGCCAGCGACGCGGCCAACGCGAACGCCGTGCTGTCGGCCCAGCTGCAGTACATCTTCGCCGTCTCGCGCATCGCCCACTACATGAAGGCCATGATGCGCGACAAGATCGGCAGCTTCGCCGCCGCATCCAACGTCGAGGACTTCCTGAACCGCTGGCTGACGCAGTATGTCCTGCTGGACGACAACGCGAGCCAGGAACAGAAGGCGCAGTTCCCGCTGCGCGAAGCGAGCGTGCAGGTGCAGGAAGTGCCGGGCCGTCCGGGCGTCTACCGCGCCGTGTCGTTCCTGCGTCCGCACTTCCAGCTCGACGAGCTGTCCGTGTCGCTGCGCCTCGTCGCGGAACTGCCCGCATCGGCCACCTGATCAACTTTGTAGTCCCCCCGTATCAACTGAACTGAAAGGAAAAACACAACATGGCAATCGACGTCTACCTGCAAATCGACGGCATCAAAGGCGAGTCCGCCGACAACGCACACAAGGACTGGATCGAAGTCAAGAGCGTCCAGTGGGAAGTCCTGCAACCGAAATCGGCCACCGCGTCGACCGGCGGCGGCCACACCGCCGAGCGCACCGAGCACAAGGACATCGTCGTCTCGAAGCTGGCCGACCTGGCCACCCCGATCCTGCTGCAGACCTGCTCGTCGGGCAAGACCATCCCGAAAGCGAAGTTCGAGTTCCTGCGCGCTGACGGCCAGGGCGAGCGCGTCAAGTACTTCGAGATCGAGCTGGAAAACGTCCTGATCTCGAGCGTCTCGCCGTCCGTCGAGCCGGGCAACATCCTGACCGAAGACGTGTCGATCAAGTACTCCAAGGTGAAATGGAAGTACACCCAGCAAAAGGTCAACGGCGGCACGGGCGGTAACACGTCGGGCGGCTGGGACCTGTCGGCCAACAAGATCGCGGCCTGATAGCGCGCCGGCACGATGTCCGCCAAGGGATTCATGCCGGGCCTGTTCGATCGTTTGATCGACCGCCCCGGCCAGGCCCAGACGGGCACCGTGCCGCGCGTCTCGCTCGAGGAAATGAAGGATTCGGTGGCGCGCGACCTGGAGGCGCTGCTGAATACCCGCGCCGTGATGCCGGAAGAGGCATTCCGGCGCTTTCCCGAATGCGCGCGTTCCATCGTCGCGTACGGCCTGCACGATTTCGCGGGCCTGTCGCTGTCGAGCACCGACGACCGTGCCTTCATCTGTCGTAGCCTGGAAGCGGCGATCGCGCGCCATGAACCGCGCCTGCGCAACGTGCAGGCCAGGCTCGAACTGCGCGACGATGCCGTCAACCGCCTGAATTTTTCGATCACCGCGCTGATGGTCGTGAGCGCGGCGCACGAGCCGGTCAACTTCGACGCCGTGCTGCAGCCCTCCAGCCAGCATTACACCATCAGCAAGGCCCGCCGTCCGGCGGCGCCGGGAGCCTGAGTTGGACCAGTTATTACCGTATTACGAGCAGGAGCTCGGCTTCCTGCGCCGCCATTCGCGCGAATTCTCCGAGCGCTACCCCAGGATCGCCGGCAAGCTGCTCATCGGCGGCGAAGTGTGCGAAGACCCGCACATCGAACGCATGATCGAATCGTTCGCGCTGCTGAATTCCCGCATCGCCAAGCGCCTCGACGACGACTACCCCGAATTCACCGAAGCGCTGCTCGACGTCCTGTATCCGCACTACCTGCGCCCGTTCCCGTCCTGCTCGATCGCGCGCATGGACTTCGCCGCCGCCGCGCAGCCCGGCGCCGCCGGCACGATCCCGCGCGGCACGCAGCTCGCGACGCGCCCCGTGCGCGGCGCCCCGTGCACGTTCCGCACCGCGTATCCCGTGACGGTGGCGCCGCTGGACCTGGCGCGCGCCCGCTTCGACGCCATCCTCGACGCGCCCGACGCCGTGCGCCCGCCGCCGCAGGCGACATCGAAACTGTCGATCACGCTGGCCGCCACGGGCGCCGGTTCCATCGCGGGCCTGAAACTGGCGAGCCTGCGCGTGTTCATCGACGGCGAACCGTCGTTCTGCGCCGCGCTGCGCGA
Source organism: Massilia kyonggiensis (assembly GCF_024756235.1). GTDB lineage: Bacteria > Pseudomonadota > Gammaproteobacteria > Burkholderiales > Burkholderiaceae_D > Telluria > Telluria kyonggiensis. The sequence goes on from NZ_JANUGY010000012.1 coordinate 92,831, forward strand.
CGCGCTGTTCATGCGCGGCGTGTGCGCCTATGCGGAAGCCGACGGCAACGGCCGCTGGGTGCCGCTGTCCGCGATCCCGCTGCAACCGGCCGGTTTCGGCGAGGACGAGGCGCTGATCGATTTCCCGGCCCGCTCGCACACGGCGTATCGCCTGCTCACGGAATACTTCTGCTTCCCGGAGAAGTTCAACTTCTTCGACATCGACCTGGCCGCATTGACCGCCGCGCTGCCATCGGGTACGCGCACCATCACGCTGCACCTCGCGCTGTCCGGCCTGCGCGCCGATTCGAACGCCGCGCGCATGCTGGGCACCCTGTCCGCCACCAACCTGCTGCTGGGCTGCACGCCGGTGGTGAATCTGTTCCGCCAGCGCGGCGAACCGATCCGCCTCACGCACACGACGGCCAGCTACCCGGTGCTGGCGGACGCCCGGCGCGCCTTCGCGTTCGAGGTGCAATCGATCGACAGCGTGCGCCTCGTGCGCCAGACGCCGCAGGGCGAATCCATCGTCGAATTCCGGCCGTTCTATTCGCTGCGCCACGGCCAGATGCCCGACAAGAGCGGCCATTACTGGATCATGCGGCGCGACCCGCTGCTGGCCGAAAGAAGCCCGGGCTACGAAACGCAGATCTCCCTCGTCGACATCGATTTCGACCCGGCCGAGGTGGAGACGGACACGCTCAGCATCGAACTCACGTGCACCAACCGCGACCTGCCCGCGCTGCTGTCGTACGGCGTGCGCGGCGGCGACCTGTTCATCGAGGGCGGATCGACGGTGCAGTCGATCAGCTTCCTGCGCAAGCCCACGACGTCGTACCGCTTCGAGCGCGGGCGCGGCGCGCACTGGCGCCTGATTTCGCACCTGTCGCTGAACCACCTGTCGCTGTCGGGCGGCGGCATCGCCGCGTTCCGCGAGATGCTGACCCTGTACGACCTGCCGCGCTCGCCCGCGACGCAGCGCCAGATCGGCGGCATCCTCGCCGTCGACCACCGGCCCGCGACGGCGTGGCTGCCGGGGAACCCGTTCGCCTGCATGGTGCGCGGCATCGAGGTGCGCCTGACGATCGACGAAGAGGCGTTCGTCGGCAGCGGCGTCGACGCGTTCGCGCACATCGTCGAGCGCTTCCTCGGCCTGTACGTGCACGCCAACAGCTTCACGCAACTGGTGATCGTTTCCAACAAGACCGGAGGAGAGCTGCTGCGATGCACGCCCCGAAGCGGCGATTTGAGCCTGCTGTAATCGAGCGGCTGTTCGCGCAGCCGTACCGCTTCCAGTATTTCCAGGCCGTGCGCATGATCGAGCTGTGGCTGCGCCGGCGCGGCATGGCGGAGGAGGGCGCGCTTGCGAACTTCCTGCGCTTTACCAATTCCACCTCGCTCGCCTTCCCGGCCAGCGAGATCGAGGCGCTGCACGCGGAACCGCGCACGGTCGCGCCGAATAGCGCCGCGCTGGCCGCCGCGCTGCGGTCGCAGGAACTGAAGTACGTCCGCCTGACGCCGACGTTCATGGGCCTGCTGGGTTCGAGCGGCGCGCTGCCCGCCCATTACACGGAGCGGGTGGCCGCGCAGCAGATCGCCGAACGGGACGACGGCCCGCGCGCCTTCCTCGACACCTTCTCGAACCGCACGCTGGCCCTGTTCTACGAAGCCTGGCGCAAGTACCGGCTGGAGCTGAAGTACGGCGGCCGCAAGGACGGCTTCCTGCCGCTGCTGCTGTCGCTGGCCGGCATGGGCCCGACGTCGTTGCGGCACCGCCTGTCCGACCACGGCACGGGCGTGCTGGACGAATCCGTGGCCTACTTCGCCACCGCGATGCGCCAGCGGCCCGCGTCCAGCGTGCAGATCGCGCGCGTGCTGTCCGAATACTTCGGCCAGCCGGTGCGGGCCGAACAGTTCATCGGCCGCTGGTACGACGTGCCGGCCACGCAGCAGACGGCGCTCGGCCTCGGCAACGCCACCCTGGGCGGCGGGGCCATGGCCGGCACGCGCGTATGGCAGCGCGACCTGCGCCTGCGCCTCGTCATCGGGCCGCTGGACCTGAAGTCCTACGAATCGTTCCTGCCCGGCGGCCGCGCGGCGCGCGCGCTGGGCAACATGGTGACGATGTTCACGGGGCTGTCGCTTGAGTACGAAGTTCAGCTCGTGCTGCGCGCCGCCGACGTCCGGGGCAGCACGCTGGCCGGCACGCGGACCGCGGGCGGGCGCCTGGGCTGGGACGGGTTCCTCGTCGACGGCCCCCAACTACAAGACCGCGCCGACGTGCGCTATGAGATTCACGCCAACTGAAAGAGGACACGCGATGAGCATCAACCTGAAAACCCTGATCGGCAAACTGGACGACACCTGCCGCGCGGCCGCCACGCGGGCGGCCGGCCTGTGCGTGTCGCTGGGACAGTACGAGGTCGACATCGAACACCTGTTCCTCGCGCTGCTGGAACAGCCGGCCTGCGACGTGGCCGTCATCGCGCGCCGCTCTAGCGTGTCGATCGAACGGCTGGAAGCGGACCTGCACGCGGAAGTGGCCGGCTTCAAGAGCGGCAACTCGCGCACGCCCGTGTTCTCGGAGCGTCTGCCGAAACTGTTCGAACACGCGTGGCTCATCGCGTCGCTCGACCTGCGCGCGGGGCAGCAGGCGGGCATCCGCAGCGGCCACCTGCTGCAGGCGCTGCTCAGTTCTCCCGAGCTGTCGCAGCTGGCGCATCGCGTGTCGCCGCAGTTCGCGGAATTCGACCTGGACCGCATCAAGCATCATTTCGACGACGTGACGGCCGGCTCCGACGAGGCCCCGGCCATCGCCGCGGCGCCCGTGCAGGGCGAGGGTGCGGACCCGGTGGGCGAGCTGCAGCGCCAGGGGCCGTCGAAGACGCCCGCACTGGACCAGTTCACGACGAACCTCACGCAGCGCGCGCGCGACGGCAAGGTCGACCCGGTGATCGGACGCGACGCGGAAATCCGCCAGCTCGTCGACATCCTCATGCGCCGCCGCCAGAACAACCCGATCCTGACGGGCGAGGCGGGCGTCGGCAAGACGGCCGTCGTGGAAGGTCTTGCATTGCGCGTCGCGACGGGCGACGTGCCGGCTGTGCTGCGCGGCGTGGAAATCCACGTGCTGGACCTGGGCCTGCTGCAGGCTGGCGCCAGCGTGAAGGGCGAGTTCGAGAACCGCCTCAAGAACACCATCGACGAAGTGAAAAAGAGCCCGCACCCGATCATCCTGTTCATCGACGAGGCGCATACGATGATCGGCGCAGGCGGCCAGGCGGGCCAGAACGACGCGGCGAATCTGCTGAAGCCCGCGCTGGCACGGGGCGAACTGCGCACGATCGCGGCCACGACGTGGAGCGAGTACAAGAAATACTTCGAGAAGGACCCGGCGCTGGCACGCCGCTTCCAGGTCGTGAAGGTCGAGGAACCGAGCGAGGAACTGGCCTGCGCCATGCTGCGCGGGATGGCGCCGCTGATGGAGAAGCATTTCAACGTGCGCATCCACGACGAGGCGATCACGGAAGCCGTGCGCCTGTCGCACCGCTACATCAGCGGCCGCCAGCTGCCGGACAAGGCCATCGGCGTGCTGGACACCGCGTGCGCGAAAGTGGCGCTGGGCCGCGACGCGGCGCCCGCGCGCATCGAAGATCTCACGCGCCAGCTGGAACGCCTCGATGCCGAACGCGCGGCGCTGGAGCGCGAGCAGGCGGCGGGCGAGGGCGCGCACGACGCGCGGCTGGGCGAACTGTCGGCGGCGCGCGGCGCCGCCGAGGACGAACTGGCGACGTTGCGCGCGCGCTGGGAACGCGAGCGCGATCTCGTGACCCGCATCCGCGACATGCGCGTAGGCGAAGCTGCCGACGCGCGCGGCTTGCGCGACGAACTGAAAGCCGTGCAGGGCGAGACGCCGCTCGTGCCGCTGCAGGTGGACGGCCACGTGGTGGCCGGCATCGTCGCCGGCTGGACCGGGATCCCGCTCGGCAAGATGGTCAAGGACGAGATCCGCACGGTTCTGAACCTGCAGGACCTGCTGGAAGAGCGCGTGCTGGGCCAGTCGCATGCGATCGACGCGGTCGCGCAGCGCGTGCGCACGGCGCGCGCGAACCTGGACGATCCGAACAAGCCGAAAGGCGTATTCCTGTTCGTGGGCCCGTCCGGCGTCGGCAAGACAGAGACGGCGCTGGCGCTGGCCGACGTGCTGTACGGCGGCGAACGCAAGCTCGTCACCATCAACATGAGCGAATACCAGGAAGCGCACAGCGTCTCGGGCCTGAAAGGCTCGCCGCCGGGCTACGTGGGCTATGGCGAGGGCGGCGTGCTGACGGAAGCGGTGCGCCGCAACCCGTACAGCGTCGTGCTGCTCGACGAAGTGGAGAAGGCCCACCCGGACGTGCTCGAACTGTTCTTCCAGGTGTTCGACAAGGGCGTGCTGGACGATGCGGAAGGCCGCGAAGTCGATTTCCGCAATACGATCATCATCCTCACGTCGAACGTCGCGTCGAGCACGCTGATGCAGGCCTGCCTGAACAAGGATCCGGAAGAGGTGCCGTCGGCCGACGAACTGGAAGCGCTGATCCGCCCGGCGCTCGTCAAGCAGTTCAAGCCCGCGTTCCTGGGGCGCCTGAAGGTCGTGCCGTTCTATCCGATCCCGGACGACGTGCTGGCCGGGATCATCGAACTCAAGCTCGGACGCATCGGCCAGCGCGTCGCCGCCAACCACAAGGCGGCGTTCGCGTACGACGAATCGCTCGTGGATGCCGTGCTGGCCCGCTGCACGGAAGTCGATTCCGGCGCGCGCAACGTCGACAACATCCTCAACGGCACCTTGCTGCCGCAGATTGCCGAGGCCGTGCTGGCGCGCATGGCGGAGGGCGCCGCGATCGAACGGATCGAGGTTGGGGCGGACGAGAACGGCGATTTCACATACGCGATCACGTAACGAGGGAGGGGCGGCCCGAGATATCGATATCGATATCGATAACAAACGGAGTGTGATCGGCGCCGTGACGCGCCGCAGCAAATCTCGCGTTTTTCGGGCCGTGTTAGCGATAACGCCCGTACCTACCGTATCTTCTTCGCATCATTGGTGAAAATCGTAACGCCGATTGCTTACTTTCGTAACTCGGCGTACTCCTATAATCCACTCGCATTGTTATCGATATCTACAACGGCAGCCGGCTTCAAGGCATGTCGCAAAACCAACGAAACAATAAAACAACGAGTCCCAACGGATTAATTGGAGGAGAAGAAAATGCACCAGAAATACTACACCGTTCCGCGCATGACCCTCGTCGCACTGGCCCTTTCCCAGGCCTTTGCCATGCAGGCGATGGCACAGGTGGCGCCGGTCGAAACCAACACCGTCGTCGTGAAGGGTCTGCGCGCCAGCGCGGAATCGTCCCTGGCGATCAAGAAGAACGCGATGGAAGTCGTCGACTCCATCACTGCCGACGACATCGGCAAGCTGCCCGATCCTAACGTCGCCGAAACGCTCACGCGCCTGCCGGGCGTGCAGGGTTACCGCTACGGCGGCGAAGGCGCCTCGCCGGGCGGCAACGGCTCCGGCCTGACCATCCGCGGCCTGTCGAACCAGACGGCGTCGCAAGTCAACGGCCGCGCCTATTTCACCGCAGGCTCGCGCGAATTCAACATCGAAGACGCGGTGCCGGCCATGGTCGCCGGCATCGACGTCTACAAGAACCCTTCCGCCGAACACGTCGAAGGCGCCATCGGTGGCCTGATCAACCTGCGCACCCGCAATCCGAGCGATTTCAAGAGTTTTACCGCCGTGCTGAACGGCAATATGCGCTACAACGATCTCGTCCGGAAGAAAGAACCTGAAGTGAGCGGACTGCTCGCCAACCGCTTCGATCTCGGCGGCGGTTCGCGCATCGGCGTGATGGCCGCCTTCGCCTTCCAGAAGACCACCAGCCGTAACGACGCTGCCGGCACCAATGGCGGTATGAACTACCGGCGCATGGTCCGTGGCGACAGCGCCGAGTACGCGAACCTGGCGGCCGCGAACACGGGCAACAACGTGGCCCAACCCATGTCGAAGTATGTCGGCCGCAGCGACATCACTTACCTGGCGCCCGTGGATCTGAAACCGGCCTCGGGCACCACCGCTCCCAACGTAGTACCGGACACGTCCAAGCTGACGCCCGAACAGGCCGCCAACATCATCTCCGCCAATACCCTCGGTCCCTGGCCCAGTGTAGAAAGCATCGCGCGTACGCGCAAAGCCCTGAACCTCGGGGCCGATTATCGCGTCAACAATACCTTGCGCTTCTACACCGAAGGCGCCTACACCTCTTACCTGTACAACCAGAACTATCTGTTCACCCGCATTTTTAACGACTACGGGGGTAACGTCCAGAACCTGACGGTCACGCCGTTCACGATCAACGAGTACATGGTCAATCGCAACGCCAACGGCGGCAGCAACGACGTCGTGACCAGCCAGCGTGCACTCGGCGGTACCTTCCTGAACCAGCCGATCGGTACGTGGGGCGGCGATGAGCACAGCCTGTACACGACCTGGAACGTGGCCACGGGCGTCGAGTGGAGCCCGACCCCCGCACTGTCGCTCAAGGGCGACATCAACTACATCAGGGCGGACCGCATCAAGGATAACCGCCGTGTCGAGATGGTCAACGCACCCGGCCAGTACTTCGATATCACTCGCGTCAACCAGAACTGGAACGACGGCCACTACACGAACATTCACGGCAACGATTGGACCGATCCCGCCAAGTTCGTCTTCCAGCGATACAGCGGCGACGGCTACCAGGAATTCCACGACAATGGCGCCGCAACCGCGCTCAGCGGCATCTATACGTTCGAAGAGGGCTTCTTCAGCAGGTTGAAGTTCGGCACGCGCTTTGCGCATCAGACCAACCGGTTCTTTGACAAGAATCCCTACATCCAGCCCCATTGGTTGACGACGGACGGCAAGCCGCTCGCCGCCGATTACTCGAACGCGATTTCCGCGGCGTCCAAGCCGGGTGTCCTGGGGCAGGCGCCGACGAACATGCTGGGCAACCAGAACGGCTATACGGGGGGCTTTGTCACGTACAACCCGGACGCGCTGCTGGGCAACCAGGTGGCCGCACAATTCCCGCTGGCGAATATCATCCCCGAGGGCAGCTACCCCGAATACGAGCTGGGCCGCCGTTATCTCAACGAGAATACGCTGGCCGGCTACGTCTCCGCCGACTTCGCGGCGTTCGACGATCGCCTCAAGGGTAACGTCGGCGTACGCGTCGTCCGCACCAAGTCCCAGGCGACCGCACGCGTCCTCTCCGACCCGGCCCAGGCGACGTCCCCGCTGATCGACAATACGAAGACGACGACCTACACGAATGTCCTGCCGGCGTTGAACTTCACCTACGACATCGCGAAGGACTTCCTGGCCCGCTTCGGCTACGGCCGTGGCTTGACCCGTCCCAATCTGGACCTGCTGAATCCGAACTACTCGTACAACTTCGGAAACGGCACCGTCAACGTGGGCAATCCGGACCTGAGCCCGCAGAAAGCCGACAGTGTCGACCTCTCGCTCGAACGCTATTTCAGCCCGACGAACTATGTGGCGCTCGGCCTGTTCAACAAGGACATCAGCGGCTTCTTCAGCCAACTCTCGAGCTGCGGGATGCCGCAGAATGCGGTGGCCTACACGGGACCCAGCAACGGCTGCTCGAATGGCCAGTGGATGGTCTCGAAGAACGTCAATGCCGCGAACGGCTATGCGCGCGGCGTGGAATTGTCCGGGCAATGGTTCTTCAACGACAAGGATAGCTGGCTGAAGAACTTCGGTGTCGCAGGCTCCTATACGTATGTCGATACGTCCGCGCCGCTGAATATCGGCACGAACTCCGCGCCCATCTTCATCGATGCGCAGCAGAACTTCGTATCCAAGAACAGCTACAGCCTCACCGGCATGTACGAGGACAGCAAGCTGTCGGCCCGCCTCGTGTACACCTGGCGTTCGTCCCAGAACCGGGGTTACAACGGACTCATTCCGTTGTTCAGCACTTACATCGGGTCATACGGTCTGCTCGACGGATCGATCAACTACGCGATCGACGAGCACCTGACCCTGGCCTTCAATGCGTCGAACATCACGAACAAGGCGCCCAACCGCTACGCCGGCGAAGTGCAAACGATGGAAACGGGCCGCGAGTACTCGCACATGGACAACGGCCGCTCGTTCAGCCTCGGCCTGCGTTACAAGTTCTGATCTCGGCAAGCACCGGCACGACCGTCCGCACCCGCGGCCGGCCGTGCCGGTTTTTTTCTTTGGATACCGACCACATGACCATCAGTTTCCAGCGCCGCCGCCTGTTGCAGGGCGCGGCCCTGCTGCCCGCTTTGCTGCCGCTTACGGGCACCCTGCACGCGGCGAACTCGCACCGCTTCGCGATCGGCGAGCATGACTTTCTGCTGGACGGGAAACCCCTGCAAATCCGCTGCGGCGAGATGCACTTCGCCCGCGTGCCGCGCGAATATTGGGCGCACCGCCTCAAGACCATCAAGGCGATGGGCCTGAACGCGGTGTGCGCCTACCTGTTCTGGAATTACCACGAATGGCGCGAAGGCCGCTACGACTGGGCCGCGCAGCGCGACGCCGCCGAATTCTGCCGGCTCGCGCAGCAGGAAGGGCTGTGGGTGATTCTGCGTCCCGGCCCGTACGCCTGCGCCGAGTGGGAGATGGGCGGCATGCCGTGGTGGCTTCTCAAGCACGACGGCGACGCTTTCCTGCGCACGCGCGACGAGGCCTATCTTGCTCCCGCGCGGCGCTGGCTGAAGGAAGTCGGACGCGTGCTCGGGCCGCAGCAGGTGACGCACGGCGGTCCGATCCTGATGGTGCAGGTCGAGAACGAATACGGCTTCTACGGCGACGACGTCGGCTATCTGCGCGTGCTGCGCCAGGCCTTGCTGGACGCGGGCTTCGACGTGCCGCTGTTCCAGTGCAATCCGACGAACGCCGTCGCCCGCACGCATATCCCGGAACTGTTCACGGTGGCGAACTTCGGCAGCGATCCCGCTGCCGGCTTCAAGGCGCTGGACGCCGTGCAGAAGGGCCCGCGCATGTGCGGCGAGTATTACTCCGGCTGGTTCGATACCTGGGGTTCGCCGCACCACAGCGGCGGCGTCGAGGGCGCGACGAAGGACATCGCCGCGATGCTGAAGGCGAACGGTTCGTTCAGCCTGTACATGGCGCACGGCGGCACGACGTTCGGCCTGTGGGGCGGCTGCGACCGTCCGTTCCGGCCCGATACGACGAGCTACGACTACGATGCGCCGATCGGCGAAGCGGGCTGGATCGGCGCGAAATTCGATGCGTACCGCGCCGCGATGACGCCGTTCCTGGCGCCGGGCGAAACACTGCCCGAGCCGCCGCCGCGCATGCCCGTCATGAGCATCGCCCCGTTCGCGCTGGCGGAATCCGTGCCCGTGAAGTCCGCGCTGCCGGCACGCGTCATCAAGGCGGTGTCGCCGCGGCCGATCGAGCACTACGACATCAGCCGCGGCCTCGTGTCGTACCGTGTGACCCTGCCGGCCGGCCCTTCGGGCGTCGTCGAAGTGGCACGTGCCCGCGACCTCGCGTGGATCACGCTCGACGGGAAGCAGATCGGCACGTTCGACACGCGCTACCGCCGCTACAAGGTCGACGTGCCCGCGCGCAGCAAGCCGGCCGTGCTGGAGATCCTGTTGTACACGATCGCGCGCGTGAACTTCGGCGTCGAGATCCATGACCGCAAGGGCATCCACGGTCCCGTGACGTTCACGCCGAAGGGCGGCGACGCGCAGCCGCTGGAGAACTGGGAAATCCGCGCCATCGATTTCGATGCGGATGGCGTCCTGCCGCCGCTGGCCTTCAAACAGGGACGCGGCAAGGGCGCGGCCTTCTACCGCGGCGGCTTCGATACGGCGCGCACCGGGGACACCTTCCTCGACATGTCCGCGTGGGGGCAGGGCGTCGTCTGGGTCAACGGCCGCTGCCTCGGCAGGTTCTGGAGCATCGGTCCCACGCAGACGATGTATCTGCCGGGCCCGTGGATCCGCAAGGGCCGCAACGAGGTCGTCGTGCTCGACCTGACGGGACCGCGCGGGCAGGGCACGCCCACCATCGCGGGATTGGCTGCGCCGATCCTCGACCAGCTGCACCGCGAACGCGACCTGCCGCGTCCACCGAGCACCGTCCGCCTGCAGCTGGACGGCGTGAAGCCGGCGCACGACGGCGAATTCGCGCCGGGCTCGCAGACGCAGGACGTGCGCTTCGCCGCGGCGGTGAAAGGCCGGCAGTTCTGCCTGGAGGGGCTCGATGCATTCGACGGCAAGCCGTATGCGGCCGTCGCGGAGCTGGCCCTGCTGGACAAGGACGGCAAGACGCTGGACCAGTCCAACTGGACCATCGCCTGGGTCGACAGCGAGGAAGCGACGAAGCAGGATGGCGGCGCGCTGAACGCCATCAATGGCCAGAATAGCGACTACTGGATCACGGCCGACAAGGCCGCGTACCCGCACCGCCTCGTGATCGACGTGGGACGTGCGATGGACGTGGCCGGCCTGCGTTACGTGCCGCGGCAGGGGCCGGACGGCACGGCGGGGCGCATCCGTCGCTTCCGCGCGTACGTGGGCGACACGCTGGTGGTGGAATGATCAAGGAGATCCATATGAAAGTAATCCTGGCAGCGGCGGTGCTGGCCGTGGCGACCCATGCGCAGGCGGACGACGTGTTCCGTCCCGGCGCACTGTGGCCCGACGACAAGGGCGTGCACATCAATGCTCACGGCGGCGGCATCCTGCAGCACGACGGCGTGTATTACTGGTTCGGCGAGCACAAGGTGGGCGGCACGGCCGGCAACCGCGCACAAGTGGGCGTGCACGTGTACAGCTCACGCAACCTGACGGACTGGAAGGACGAAGGCATCGCGCTCGCCGTCACCGACGACCCGGCCAGCGACATCGTCCGCGATTCGATCATCGAGCGGCCCAAGGTGATCCGCAATCCAAAGACTGGAAAATTCGTGATGTGGTTCCACCTGGAGCTGAAAGGCAAGCGCTATGACGCGGCGCGTGCGGGCGTCGCCGTCGCGGACAAGGTGACGGGGCCGTATGTGTATCAAGGCTCGTTCCGGCCGGACGCAGGCGCGTGGCCGGTCGACGTGACGCCGGAAGACAAGGACCCGGCCACGTCGTTCCTCGCGCGCGATTTCGCGGGCGGGCAGATGTCGCGCGACATGACCTTGTTCGTGGACGACGACGGCAAGGCCTACCAGCTCTACGCCTCGGAGGAAAACCACACGATGCACGTGTCGCGCCTGACGGACGACTACCTGCGTTCGGCCGGGCAGTACGGACGGGTGAAGCAGAACGGCGACGACGAAGCCCCGGCCATCTTCAAGCGCGGCGGTAAATACTACCTCGTGACGTCGGGCCTGACGGGCTGGGCGCCGAATCCGGCGAAATCGTACGTTGCCGATAACATCCTCGGGCCGTGGAAGGCGCTGGGCAACCCGGTGCGCGGCACGCCGGACCAGCAGAAGATCACGTTCGGCGGCCAGTCGACGTATGCGCTGACGTTGCAGCGCAACGGCTGCACGCGGCATATCCTGATGCTCGACGTGTGGCGCAAGATGGATGCGATCGACGGGCGCTACGTGTGGCTCCCCGTCGAGTGGGAAGGGGAGAAGCCCGTGGTGCGCTGGCGCGACCAGTGGACGCTGGCCGACCTCGACAAGCTGCCCTGCGATGGACCCGCCGCGACGGAGGCCAAGTGAAGACGGCGCACCGTGAAGCGGGCGGCGCGACGGTGTGGGACGTGGCGCAACAGGCCGGTGTGTCCGCGATGACCGTCTCGCGCGTCATCAACGGCAATACGAGCGTCAGCGTCAAGAACCGCGAAAAGGTGATGCGGGCGATCGCCGAACTCAATTACGAGGTCAACGTGGCGGCGCGCGCCGCGCGCATCGGGACACTCCGTGTCGGCCTGTTGTACAGCAACCCCAGCGAGGCCTTCCTCAGCGCCTTCCTCGTCGGTGCGCTGACGGAGTGCGGCCAAAGCGGCGCGCACCTGATCCTCGAGCACTGCGACAACCTGAAAAGCCAGCGCAAGGCGATCGACCGCCTGATCGACGACGGCGCCGACGGCATCCTCGTGCCGCCGCCGCTGTGCGATTCGAAGTCCGCCCTCAAGATGCTGGCGGAACTGGGCATCCCGTCCGTCGCCGTGGCCACCGCGCGGCCGTCGCCGCAGATGTCGGCCGTGCGCATCGACGACTACGAAGGCGCGCTGACGATGATGCGGCACCTGCTGGAACTTGGCCACACCGACATCGGCTTCATCAAGGGCGATCCGGAGCACACGCCGACCCAGCTGCGCTACCAGGCGTTCATCGACGCCATGCGCGGCGCAGGCCTCGACGTGCCCGCCGAGCGGGTGGCACAGGGCATGTTCACGTACCGTTCGGGCCTGCTGGCGGCACGCGAGCTGCTGGGCCATCCGACGCGGCCGACCGCGATCTTCGCCAGCAACGACGACATGGCGGCGGCCGTCATCGCCGTGGCGCACGGCATGCACCTGCAGGTGCCGGACGACCTGACCGTCTGCGGCTTCGACGACACGCCCGTCGCGACGACCGTGTGGCCGGAACTGACGACGATCCACCAGCCGATCACGGAAATGGCGCGCAGCGCCGTCGCGTTGCTGATCGAGCACGTCCGCACGCAGCGCTCGGGCCACGCGTACGACCGGCGGCACCAGCTGATGCCGTACACGCTGGTCGTGCGCGAATCGACGTCGGGGACCGACTGACCGTTACTGTGCCGGCGGTACGCCCAGCATTTCCTCGAGATGGGCCAGCGCCCCCTGGTCCTTGACCACGGAGCGCAGCCACGTGTGCAGGTCCTGCTCGCCCGCGGCCGCGGCCTTTTCGACGAAGTACGACACGGGGCTGTGCGGTTCCGTCTCGCGGAAGAACTTCGCGATCAGGCGCAGCTGTGCGATTGCATCCGCGCGCGAGCGGATCGCGGTGGCGACGACGGCCTGCGGCTGGGGCGCCGCCACGACGGCAGGCGCATCCTGCGTCGACGCGGGCACGTCGTCCGGCGGCGCGGCCTGCGGTGCGGCCGCGGGCGCCGGCAGCGTGTGCAGCAGCGCCTGCACGGCTTCGCGCGCCTGCGAAAAGCCGGGGCTGTCCTGGCCCAGGCGTGCGTCGGCCGCGCGTTCCAGTTGCGCGAGCGCGTCCAGGCAGCTTTCCGCATCGGCGCGCATGCCCTCGACGAAGGCGGCGGAGTTGCCGCGCTTGGCCGCTTCCATGTCCGCCAGGCGCGGCGGCGTGTCGGCGTCGCCCCCGGCGGCGGCGCGGCGGCGCGCGGCTTCGAAATCGACCGTCGAATACGCGGTGCCGCGGCCTTCCGTCAGCGGCATCTCGCGCACGAGGGCGCGCGTGCGCGACAAGATCCACGCGAGGTTGCCGATGCGCTGTTCGTGGTCGCCGCCGTCCGCTTCCGGATACAGGCCCTGGTCCCAGAAGCGTTCGCACAGGCCCGCCAGCACGCGGAACCCTTCGCCCAGGCCGCGCAGGTGGTGGCGCTTGGCCGCCGCCTCCGTGAGCCAGACGGCGAGGCGCAGGTCCTTGGTCTGTTCGGCCAGCAGGCGCGCGCAGCGGTCGACGACGAAGCCCCAGTCGGCTTCTTTCAAGTCCGTCACCCATTCGCCCTGCGCGAGCGACGGGTCGTCGAACTGGCGCGCGCGCGCGATGGCGTCCAGTTCGGGCGAGAAGGCGAGGTCGGCGCCGCACGGAGCGGCGTCGGAGATCGGGGCGAGTAAAGCGTCGGCGGTGAACATGGTGTCTTTCAATGGAAAATCATTGCGCGAGGCGGAATTCGATGCGGCGGTTGCGCGCGCGGCCCTCGGCGGTGTCGTTGCTGGCGATCGGGCGGTCCGGGCCTTGGCCGCTGGCGGACAGGTTCTCTTCCGCGATGCCGTGCGCGGCCAGGTAGGCTTTCACCGTGGCGGCCCTGGCCTGGCTCAGGCTCACGTTGCTGGCGCGTAGACCCGCGCTGTCCGTGTGGCCGATGATCTCGATGCGGCGGCCTTTCAGCTTCTGCATTGCCGCTACCATCTCGTCGAGGATGGCGCGCCCGGTCGGCGTCAGGGTCGCCTTGCCGCTGTCGAATTCCACGGTGCGGTTGGCCAGCGTGTTGTCGAGCAGGGCCTGCTCGGCGGCGGAGACGCGCAGGCCGTTGTTGACGGTGTACGTCGGATTCAGATTGGTGGCCACGTTGCTGGCGATGCGCTGGCGCAGAGCCTCGTTCGCGACTTCGCCGCGCAGGCTGACGTTGCTGCCGTCGATCTTCAGCTGGCCGCGGCTGATCTGGCGCAGGTCCGGCGTGATCAGTTTCTGCACGTAGCCGTTCCAGTTCGCGGGCATGGCGACGGGGCCGATGGCGATCTGGTCGACCACGCGGTCGGCGCCGTACACCTCGCGCAGCTTCGCGAGCACGGCGGCCTTGGTCGCCTCGTCCGGCACCGTGCCGCTGGCCGTGACCTGGCCCGGTTGCGCCGCGGCGGGGACGGGCGCGGTGTTCTGCGCGGCGGCGATACCGGCGTGGCACATGACGAAGAACGCGAGGAGGGCGCGCTGGGTAAAGAATCGCATATCAGGTTCCGATGAATGCCGCGGCGACGGAATCGAGCGCGGACTTGAGGGACAGGCTGCCCTGCGCCAGGTAGGCCGAGAGCTTGCGCACGGCGTAGTCGCCGTCGACCTGGTCCTCGACCCATTCGAGGTCGGCGAAGCCGATGAGGTGGTCGAGGCCCGCCTGCGGGTCGATGAGGGTGCGCAGCGTCTGCGCCGACGCGCCGGAAAAGCCGACGACGAGCGCCGGCCGGCCGTCCAGCCGGGTGACGAACAGGGCCAGTTCGAAATCGGCGCGCGCGAGGAACGGCGCGATCACGTGCATCCAGAACGCGGCCACGAGGTTGCGGTGGATGGCATCCTCCGGCAGCGGCAGCACGAGGCTTTTTTCCAGGCGTCCCGACCCGCTGGCGAGCACGGGCTGCAGCAGCATGCCCAGCGCCAGCAGCACCTGGCGCGTGGAGACGGCGAAGCCGGCGCCGGCCAGCAGCGCGTCGAGGGCGGCGACCGTCTGCACTTCGAGGAAGTCGTCGAATGCCGGGTCGTACGCGGCCGCGCGCAGGTCCAGGTCGATCGGCTGGCTGCTGGCGGCCGCCAGCGGCGCGGCCGGATCGCCCGCGTTGCGCACGCCCGCGGTCAGCGTCTCGAGGCGGCTCCACAGGCGCGTGAACACGAGCGGCGTCGTGGGCAGGAACGCGCCCGGCTCCGCGATTTCCATCGCACCGGCCATCAGGAACGGATAGCGGCGGCTCGATTCGTCGCTGCTGGCGACGATGTGGCCGCCGATCGCGTGGCGCCGGCGCGGGCCGACGAACGCGAAGTGCAGCGGCGCGGCGGCGTCGTACGCGAGCTTCCAGCGCGCGTTGGTGCTCATCAGGTCCATCGCTTCCGACAGCCAGTCGTCCAGCACTTTCAGGAGTGCCGGGCTGGCGCTGCCGCGCACGAAGTCGCCGCGGCTGGGCAGCTTGCCGAAATAACCGACGCTGACGGGGGTCGTGAGACGGCTCATTGCGCACCTCCCGCCATCGCCGTGCGCACCGGTGCCGCCGGCGCGGGCGCCGGCGTCGGGGCAGCGGTGCGCGGCGCCGTGATCGTTTCCGGCAGGCGCAGGCGCTTGAAGCCCTGGCCCGACGCTGACGGCTGCGCTGGTGCCGGTGCCGGTGCGGCCGGCAAGACCTTCAGGTTCGCATTCACGGTGACGCCGCCCGCCTGCCACGACAGCTCGAACGAGCCGTCGGGCTTGCGCTTGCGCTGGGCCGCGTCGATCATCTTCTTGAGGCCGAAGTGGCCCGGTTCGTCCAGCACGACGACGTTGCGGCCTTCCGGCGTCAGGGCCGTGATCTTCGCGCCCGGCACGCCCTGCGGATTCGGCCACACCATGTGCACCCACGGCTGCGGCTGGCCGCGCCAGCGCAGCGACTGGCCGTCGATCTCCACCGTGAATTCGGTGGCGCCCTGCGTGCCCAGCGCCTGCAGGTCGAAGCGGGTCTGTGCCTCGCCGCCGCTGCTCGCCGCGGCGTTGGCGACGCCGCCGGCCGCCAGCGGCGCGACCCAGCCCGGGAAGCTCGCGACGACGTTCGGGGCCAGGTTCACGCCCATGTCGGCCCACGTGCGCGGGCTGAGCGAATCGCCGCGGCGCACGACCAGCGGACCCACCGTCGTGTTGAAGAATTTCGCGATCGCGCCGTCCGGACCGAAGATCTGGCCGATCTCCGCATTGCTCGCCTCGGCCTTGGACTCCGTCGAGAACGGATATTTCGTCGCCAGGTCGCGGTTGAACGGCTGCACCACCTGCGCGGCCCACACCTTGTTGATCTCCGCTTCCGCCGGCTGCACGATGACGGCGAACGTCTGCATCAGCGGGCGCACGAGCACGGGGCGCAGCGCCTGGCGCTGGGCGTCCGTCATCCCCACCAGCATCTGCTCGTCCACGTATTTCAGCGCGTCGGCCAGCTCGGACCCGCTGCCGTCCAGCGTCTGCTGCATCAGCTGCTTGGCGCCGGGGCCGGGGTCGCCCTGGTTCTTGATCTGGTTGAAGCGGGCGCGCAGCTTCGACAGGTTGTCGACATAGCCGCGCATCAGCGAGGCGTCCTTGTCGCGTGCCACGACGAGACGGGCGACGCCGGCGAACTCGCGGCCCACGGGGCCCAGCGCGGGCGCATTGGCCGGCTGGGTGCCCGGCGCCGGCAGGCTGACGTTCACGATGGCCGGCTTCTGGCGCAGGATCGTTTCGCGGAACCAGCCCGTGATGCCGCTCTGCGCGCGCTGCAGGGTGGCGCCCGCCAGCGTCGGGTTGTCCCACGACGTCTGTTCGTACACCGTCGACACGAGCTTGTTGATGGGCGAATTCTGCGGGTCGCCCAGGCGGTTCATCGCGGCGGCGGCGCCGTCGAAGCCTTCCAGGTCCTTCACCGTCACGCCCTGCATGAACTTCTGCCATTCGCGCGCGTATTCGGCCTTGTACAGGTCGACGAGCGATTTCTGGATCTGTTCCGGGCTGCCTTCCAGCGTGAGGTCGTCGCGCGCGGCGGTCTTGAGCACCCAGTCGGCGCTCTGCAGTTCGCGGTTGGCGGCGTCGCGGAACGCCTGCTGCACGAAGCCTTCCCACGCCTGGCGGGTGAAGGCGCCGGAGATCGCGTAGCTGCCGAGGACGAGGTCCTTGTCCTGGTCGCCGACGATGCGCGCCACCGTGATCGACGGGTAGCGGGTGGCGGCGCGCGCCTTCACGTCGGCGTACACGCGCTCCCTCGCCGGCATGCCGCGCACGACCTTGCGCAGGCTGTCGCGGGTCTGGTCGACGAGGGCGAGGCGCGTGTCGATGACGGGCCACGACGGGTCGTTCACCTGCGCGAGGTAGAAGGAGATCATGCGCTCGGCGCTGCGGATCATCTGCTCGCGCGGCATCGCGCCGCGGTTCGATTCGAGCCAGTTGCGCCAGAAGCGCGTCAGCTGGTCGTTCAGGTGGGCGCTTTCGGCACGCGATTTATCGCCCAGCATCAGGTACGTCTTCAGCGCGTTGTACGCGTCTTCCGTGTCCGCAGGCGAAGCATCCTTGAACTGCTGCGGCGCGTCGGCGGCGGGCGTCGCGGTGCCCGCAGGCTTGTTCAGCGGCTGCAGTTGGCCCGCGTTGCCGTTCACGTCGGCGAGATAGGTTTCCAGCGATTGCCCGACGGGCTTGAGCATCAGTTCGCGCACGCCGGCGAAGTACTCTTCCTTCAGTTTCCGGTTCAGCAGGTTGCCCTGGTACAGGCCGAGGCTGAGGCTCAGCGGGCGGTGTTCGGCGTAGCGGTCGAGCTGTTCGATGCGGTCCTGCAGGATCTCCAGCGCCTGGAAGCGCGACTGCAGGTCGAGGCTCTTGCTCTGCACGCGGATGGCCTGGTCCAGGTCGGCCTGCACGTTGGCGACGAGCTGGCGGTTGTTCATGTACGACCAGCTCCAGCCCCCGAGCGCGAGGCCGACGATGGCCGTCGCGGCGAAGAACGCGGCATAGCGCAGGCGCGTCTTGGCCGGGCTGGCGTACTGCGCGACGAGGTCCTTGTCGGCGAATATCACCTTGCGGAACAGGTTCAACAGGAAGTAACCCTGCTGCTGGTGCTGGTCTTCGTGCGACGGCGGCGCGAGGCGCAGGTCGAAGCGCTGCGCGACGCGGGCCGACGACGTCGACACCGTCTCGCCTTCCTGCAGCGCGCTCGTGAAGTAGAAGCCGCGGAACACGGGCTTGAACTGGAACGGGTTGTCCTCGAACAGCGTGGCGACGAACGCGCGCAGCGACGGTTTGATCGACGCGAATTCGAGCGGGAACGTGAACACGCCGGACGGCATGCTTTCGCGCCGCTGCAGCGCCATGTTCGCGAGGCTCAGTTCCTTCAGGCCGTCGTACAGTTCGTCGAAGCGGGCGTCGAACTGGTCGAGCAGGCGTTCGCTCGTCACGTTCTGGTCGTAGGGGAGCGTCGCGCCCCACACTTTTTCGCGCTCGGCGCGCTCGCTGTCCTGGAAGAATTCGTTGAAGCCGTCGATCAGGTCGGCCTTCGTGAACACGACGTACACGGGCGCGTGCACCTCCAGCCGCTCCGTCAGTTCCTGCACGCGCTGGCGCAGGTTCTTGGCCAGGTTGATCGCGAACTCGGGCCGGTTGCGCGTCAGTTCCGCGATGCTGACGGCGATGATGACGCCGTTGATCGGCGCCTTGCGGCGGTGCTTCTTGAGCAGGTCGAGGAAGCCGAACCACTCGGCGCGGTCCTGGTCGACCACGGAGTAGCGCCCGGCCGTGTCGAGCAGGATGCCCTCGGTCGTGAAGAACCAGTCGCAGTTGCGCGTGCCGCCCACGCCCTGCACGACCTTGCTGTCGGCGAAGGGGAACTGCAGGCCCGAGCTGGCGATCGCGGTGCTCTTGCCGGCGGCCGGGTTCCCGATGATCATGTACCACGGCAGTTCGTACAGCGCGGCGCTGCCGGACAACTGGCCCAGCTTGGAGCCCTTGATCGTCGCGATGGCGTCCAGCAGGCGCTTGCGGATCACTTCCGTTTCCTGGCGCTGGGTGGCGTCGGGGACCGGTTTATCAGCCTGTTGTTCGAGCATGTCGCCGATCTGCTTCGCCTTGCGGGCATGGCGCCAGCGGCGGAACAGCCAGATGGCGGCGCCGACGGCGAGCGCGATGCCGAGCACGATCCACGGGAGCGAGGCGGGCCATTGCAGCAGCCGCGCGGCCAGGAACAGCAGCGCGGCGAAGGCCACCCAGCCGATGACGGTCAGGCTGGTGCGGGTGGTCAGGAAATCCCAGATTTTATGCATGATTACGAGAGTGTGATTAATGCTTCATGACCCCGGGCAGGCGCAGTTCCGTGTGCCCGAAGTCCATCATTTTCCAGCGTCCGCCCCACGTGAGGCCGACGGATTCGGCCACCTGGCCGTACAACTGATAGCCGCGCATCGCCCATGGATCCTTTTCCGAGATCACGAGCTTGCCGTCGCGGACGAACGCGCAATCGGCGGCGAGACCGTACTGGTGCCAGCTCTGCCACGAGCGCGCATTGGTGACGCCCGGTCCCAGCGCGGCCAGCGCATCCTGGCGCGCGGGGCTGCGATAGCCTTCCAGGATCGCCATCTCGTAGCCGTGGCGCTCCTTCATGATCCGGAAGACCGTCAGCAGGCGCTGCGTGTAGTCGGCGTTCAGCATGGCCCAGTCGCGGCTGGCCGAGGCGAGGAGCGGCCGTTCCTGCGCCACTTCGGCCGTCGTAAACACGAGCGGCGGCAGCGGGGGCGGCGGCACGAGCTGCTCGCCCTGCAGCAGGTCGGCGACCTGCGTATTCATGGGCCGCTCCAGCGACTCGTAGGCGTTCAGCATGGGACGCTCCGCGAGCAGCAGGGCGGCCAGCGGCGGCAGACAGACGAGCGCCGCGCCGCACGTGCAGGCGATCCAGTGGCGCCGCACGAAGCCGGCCAGGCTGCCCGCTGTCGCGCGGCCGTTCGCGGCCAGCGCGTCCGCGTCGCGCAGGCGCTGCTGCGCGAGCGCGCCCGCACGCCGCCCGAGCCGCTGCCCGGCCCCCGCCAGCGCGTTCAGGACGAACTCGCGGCCGGCCGGGAACAGCACCATCCAGCTGATCGCGCACGCCAACACGAAATACACCGTTACTGCCAACACCCACACCGCTCTCTCCGGAAGTCATTCACATTGTTGTCGAAGAAATATTTCCCGAAAGTATAAATCCGGTAAGCGACAACCCCGCGCACGATTGAAAAAACGCAAAAACTCACCAAATGTGTTAATCGCGCACGATTAAAAGCAAAATAGAGGCACAATTGTCTTGATTCTTGTAAAGTAATGCAAACTTTTTTAAGGAGCTGATTTGCAACATCAAGGCGATCGCCCGGTCCGTGGCGGCCGGCCCAGCCTGCTCTCGCCCGAAGAGCAGCCGGTTCAGGAGCGGCAGGGCATCCTCAGTTCGCTGGACGGCATGCCCGGGCAGGCAGCGGCTGCACCGGGGCCGCGGCCCCGTTCGCGTGCGCTGGCATGGGGCGGCGTGGCGGCAGGCGTGGTTGCCGTGTGCGGTGCGTTGTTCCTGTTCGGCGGGGGCGACGAACGTCCCGTGCTGACGCCAGCGCCGGTGCAGGTCGCGGCCGCACCGGTAACGCCGCCCGTCACGCCGGT
This sequence comes from Massilia kyonggiensis, assembly GCF_024756235.1. GTDB lineage: Bacteria > Pseudomonadota > Gammaproteobacteria > Burkholderiales > Burkholderiaceae_D > Telluria > Telluria kyonggiensis. Next base: position 113,609 of record NZ_JANUGY010000012.1, read on the forward strand.
CGCGCTGCCAGCGCCTGCACCCACACCCACAGCCGCACCGGCACCGGCGGCCGCCGTGCTGCACGACGAGCCGGCGGCGCCGGTCGAGCCCATGACCAATCCGTTGGCCGACATGGCGCCTGCGCCCGCGCCCGCGCCGCGCAAGGAACGTGCGGCCAAACCGGAGAAGTCCGCGAAGGCGGACAAGGCCGAACGCAAGGAAGCGCACGCGAAGGCGGGGCACGCGAAAGCCCAGGACAAGGCGCGCGAGGCCGCGAAGGACAAGAAGACGAAGGCGAAACCGGGCGCGGTGCGGGAGCAGGACAGCGACGTCGTGCTGCTCGCGGCCCTGATCGGCCACATGGAACCGAAGCGGGGCAAGGCGACGCCGGCGGAACAGCTGGCGTCGTGCCGCCGCTACAACGCGGCCGGCGAGGAACAGTGCCGCGCACGGGTCTGCGCGACGGCCGGCCCCAAGGAGCCGGCGTGCAAGCGGGTGCAGGCTGCGCGCGCGGACGCGGAGTCGTGACCTAGCGCTGCGCGGCCGGCGGCCGGTACGCGCCGTAGCGCATGCCGATCGCCGCGATCGCGCCGTCGGCCAGGCGTGCACGCACGATGCCGTTCACGCGGGCCAGCGTGGCGGCGTCCGTGTCGAGCAGGTCGATCGCCACGTCGAAGCCGAATTCGTCCGGATCGAGCAGCGTGTCCAGCACGCGCAGGTGCGCCGCGCCGGCTTGCTGCCGATACCAGCCGGCCGCCACGTCCGACACGATGCCGGCGTCCGCGTCGCCCCGCACCACGGCGGCGATGATCTCGGGATCCGTCCGGAACCGCACCCACACGGGCACGCCGCGCGCATTGAGCCAGCGGTGCGCCCACGAGCCGCTCGGTACCGCGACGTGGCCCGTACGCAGCGATTCCAGCGTGGCGACGGGACCGCGGCCCGTGTCCACCACGACCGCGCCGGCCCGCATCCACGGCACCGTCAGCACGTTGCGCCACGACGTCACCGGGTCCGAAGCCTTGACGACGGCCGCGCCCATGATCGCGTCGCAGCCCACGCGGCGGGCCAGCTCGCGGCGTGGAATCCAGCGCACGCCGAGCGTGAGACCGAGGTCGGACGCGACGAGCCGGCCCAGGTCGACGTACAGCCCGGCGGGGGTGCCGTCGCGCCGCGAGAACGGCATGTCGTCCGGCGCCGCGCAGATCACGAACTCGTTCGACGCCGCCATCTCGGGCAGCGTACGCGCCTGTGCGGCCGCCGCCACGCAAGCCAGGGCGACCAGGCCATGCTTCCGAAGACGCGCCATAGCGGCCTCCTATTTCGCCGCGCCGGCGTTCTTCAGCGACAGGATGTACGCGGTCAGTTCCTGGATCTGCTGCTCGTTGAACGCGCCTTTCCACGCCGGCATGTTGAAGGCGCCGCGCTGCTTGCCGTTCGCGATCGTCTCCATGACGTATTCCTTCGTCAGGTCGTCGCGGCCCTGCAGCGGGGCCGCCTTGCCGCCCGAGCCGGCGTTGCCGTGGCAGTAGACGCAGCTCTGGTTGAAGCGCTTCGCGCCCGCCTCGATCATGGCCTGGTCGGGCTTGGCGGGGCCGGAAATGGTCGGCGCGACGGCCATGGCGGCGGAAGCGCATGCGAGCTGCGCCGCGAGGGCGCAGGCGATGGGTTTGAACATGAGTGTCTCCTTGATTGTCGTTGGTGGTGAAAGCGGGCGCGCGCGGCGCCCGCGTTGAAGCGAAAACGAGCGCGCCGAGCGCGCTGAACGTTAATCGAGCGCGAACACGACCATCGCCGCGCCGCCGGTGAGTTGCTTCACGGCCGGGAAGGCCGAGGCCATGAAGCCGGGCGCCAGCGAGCCCCAGCCGCTCGGGACGGCGATGTACTGCTTGCCGTTCACCGCATAGCTGACGATGCCGCCGCGGATGCCGGAACCGGTCTGGAACTTCCACAGCTCCGCGCCCGTGTCGGCGTCATACGCGTGCACGAAGCCCTGCGGATCGCCGTTGAACACGAGGCCCCCGCCTGTCGTCAGCACGCTGCCCAGGCCCGGGATCGGATACTTGACGCTCCATTTCAGCTTGCCCGTGAGCGGATCGCGCGCGTCGAGGCGGCCCTCGGCGGGACGGTCCGGCGGCGGCACGGCTTCCAGCTTGTCGACGCCGAGGTACAGGCTCGCGATGCCCATGCCGGACGTCTCCTGCTTGGCCGGGATGACGTTCTGGCAGACTTCCATCGCGTTCGTGTACCACAGCTTCGTCTTCGGGTTGTATGCCCCCGCGTTGTAGCTGCGCGTGCCGAGCAGGTAGGGGCACAGCAGGGTCTCTTTCCCGACCGGCATCTCGCGCCGGCCGACGAGTTCTCCCGTCTTCGGGTCGATCGTCTTGACGAAGTTGTAGGTCTGGCTCAGCGGCCACACGTTTTCCAGCCTGCCGTCCGCCTTGTCCATCACGAACACGAAGCCGCTCTTGTTCAGGTGGACGACGACGTCCTTGCCGTCCTTCTTGAGGAGCAGGGCTTCGTACGTGGAGTCGTAGTCGAACGTGTCGTGCGGGATCTCCTGGCGATGCCATTTCAGCTTGCCCGTCTTCGGATCGAGCGCCAGCAGGCTCGCCGTGTACAGGTTGTCGCCCTTGCGGCCGTCGCCGTAGAAGTCCGGCGCGGCATTGCTCGTGCCGATGAAGAACGTGTCCGACGCCGCGTCGTACGTGCCCGGCATCCAGGCGCCGCCGCCCGCGACTTCGCCCGTGTCGCCGGGCCAGCTGGCCGGATCGTCGCGGATCGTGTCGAAGGTCCACAGCTTCGCGCCGGTGATGGCGTTCACCGCGTAGATCTTGCCGCGCTGCGCCTGGTCGCCGCCCGTCGTGCCGCCGATCAGGACATCGCCCGCCAGCACGGGCGACGACGAGAACAGGCAGCCGAAGCACTTCTTCAAATCCGTCAGCTGCGTGGACCATACCTCCTTGCCCGTCTTGTCGTCGATGGCGACGAAACGGCCGTCCAGGGTGCCGAGATAGATGCGGCCGTGGCCCATCGTGAGGCTGCGGCCCAGCGACGCGTAAAAACTTTCGGAGGCGACGGCGGCCAGCTTCGGCTGGTAGTGCCACAGGGGCTTGCCGGTGGCGCCGTCCAGCGCGAACACGTGGTTGTTCGGGCCCACGTAGTACAGCACGCCGTCCTTGACGAGCGGCGTGGAGACGAGGCCGGACGTGATGTCGCCGGGCTGGTGGATCCACACGGGTTTCAGCTGCTTGACGTTCTTCGTCGTGATCTGGTCCAGCGGCGAATAGCGCCAGGCGTTGGACGTGCGGTGGTACTGCGTCCAGTTGGCGGCGTCCTCGTCGTCGTGGGCCGCCGACGGTTGGGCCAGCGACAGGGCGAGCAGGAAGGCGGCGACGGCGGCCGCCGTGTTGGAGCGGGTGGTCGGATGCATGTTGGATTCCTCGGGATGCGTTGGATGGATCACCACACGAAGCGGCCGCCGAGGGTCGCGTAGCGGGTGTTGGTCGGCCGGCCGAACACGGGGTTCAGCGAGAACGTCGAGCGCGCGAGTTCGGCATACACCGTCACGTGCGGGTTCACCGCGTAATAGGCGCCCCCGATGCGCGATTGCGCGAGGTGGCCCGGCGTGCTCGCCGTGTCGTCGATGCGCGTGCGGCCGTAGCTCGCGCGCAGCGACAGCGCGTCCGTCGCATGCCACACGACCTGGGCAAAGCCGCCGCGGCTGCGGCGTTCGCGGCCGGCCGCATCCAGCGCGTCGACGTCCTGCATCAGCACGGAGCCGAGGCCGTCCGCCTTGAAGCCGGACAGGTGGAAGTTCAGCGGGCCCACGTCGACCGTCGTGCCGGCCGACACGCCGCGCGTGTGCACGTCGTCCTGCACGCACGCGCCGCCGCCCGCGACGGTGCAGTGGCGCGCCGTCTGCCACGTGAAGTCGCCGTACAGCTTGAACTTGGCGCCGGCCAGCTGGTCGTTGTAGTACACGCCGCCTTCCACGCGCGGGGAATTCGTCTGGTCCGCGCCGGCGCCCGTGAACACGTTGCGGATCTGGCTCGGGTCGTACAGCGCCACGGAGAACGACAGCGGCACGGTCTTCGGCGAGTTGTAGCGCAGGCCCGCGTTGAAGTTCGTGTACATGTAGCCCGCGTTGAACGTGGCGGCCAGCGCGTTCGTCGTGTTGACGACGTCGTAGCCGGTCAGTCCGCCCGCCAGTACCGATGCATCGGCCAGCACGGGTTCCGCCTGGTAGATGCCGTAGGACTTGCCGATCACGATCTCGCCCCAGGCGGCGGACGCCTTGGCCCACATCTCGCGCGGGTCCAGCGACTTGCTGCCCGTGTTGCCGACGTTCCCCGCGTTGCGGAAATTGCCTTCGCCCGACTGCGAGTTGATGTACAAGCCCACGCGGCTGCTGTACGTGATGCCGTCGATGGCGGGCGAGGTGACCGTGAACGCGAACAGGCTCGGCGTCGTGCCCGAGGTCATGCGGAAGCCCGTCGTGCCCGCGTCGTCGCCGTTCTGGCGGTGTGCCTGCACGATGATCCAGCCGTCCGTGCCGAGCTTCCAGCCGCCCGGCGTCTCGAATTCGACGGCCGCGTGGGCGGAACCTGCGGCCGCGCAGGCCACCAGCGCGACCAGCATGCGGGTCGTGTGTATCTCTTTCATGTCGTCTCCATTGATTGTTGTGGGTACTGCGCTGGTGGCTTCTGCAAAAACGGTGCCACCGGCTGCTTCTCTCTTGCAGAGCCGCGCGCGCTGAAACAGATGTCGCAGCCGGGCCGCCCGCGCCTGCGACAGATGACGCGGAAATCGGCCATTTGGCCCGTGGCGACAAGGGAAACGGGCATGGCATCGAATTTGCTGAAGGGGTAGGTGCATGCATCAACCCACAGACAAGGAGACAGCAACATGCAGCCGACACGGGAACACCTGCTCTGGATGTACGAGAAGATGATCGAGATCCGCGAGTACGAAGAAACGATGGCGAAGGTTTACCTCGAGGGCAAGCTGCCCCCGAAGATCCAGAAGGGCCTCGCATTCGACATCGGCGCCGGCCCCGTGCCGGGCGAGATGCACCTCGCCGCCGGCCAGGAACCGGTCGCCGTCGGCGTGTGCGCGCACCTGGGCAATGACGACAGCGTCGTCGGCGCGCACCGCTCGCACCACTTCGCCATCGCCAAGGGCGTGCCGCTCGACGCGATGACGGCCGAGATGTTCGGCAAGGACACGGGACTGGGCCGCGGCAAGGGCGGCCACATGCACCTGTTCCACGTGCCGACCAAGTTTTCGTGCAGCGGCATCGTGGGCGCAAGCGCCCCGCAGGCCTGCGGCGCCGCGCTTGCCGCGCGCAAGCTGGGCAAGGACTGGGTCGCCATCGCCTTCTTCGGCGAAGGCGCCGCCAACCAGGGCGCGTTCCACGAGGCGCTGAACCTCGCGGCCGTCTGGAAGCTGCCCGTCGTCTTCGTCTGCGAAGACAACAAGTACGGCATCTCGGTGGAGAAATCCGTGTCCACGTCCGTCGCGTCGAACGCCGTGCGCGGCGCCGGCTACGGCATGCCGGGCGTGCTCGTCGAGCGCAACGACGCCGTCGAGGTGTACGCGGCCGCCGGTGCCGCCATCGCCCGCGCCCGGAGGGGCGAAGGCCCGACGCTCATCGAAGTCAAGACGGACCGCTACTTCGGCCACTTCCAGGGCGATCCCGAGACCTACCGCCCCAAAGGAGAAAGTGCCGCGCTGCGCCAGGACGACCCAATCGTGCGGCTGGGCGCGCGCCTGCGTGCCGAGGGCCTGATCGACGAGGCGCAGGACCGTGACCTGCGCCTCGCAATCGCGGGCCGCGTCGAGGCGGCATTCGCCTTCGGCCGCAACAGCCCGTACCCGGATCCGAAGGACGCCCTGAAACACGTATTTGCCGAATAAGACAAGGAGACACAGCATGCAAGACAACACCAAGAGTGCCGTGCGCACGCTCACCATGGCGCAGGCCATCGCCGAGGCCATCGGCCAGGAAATGGAGCGCGATCCGTCCGTGTTCGTGATGGGCGAGGACATCGGCAAGTACGGCGGCATCTTTTCCGCCACCACGGGCCTGCTCGACCGCTTCGGCCCCGAGCGCATCATGGAGACGCCGATCTCGGAAACCGCGTTCATGGGCGCCGCCGTGGGCGCTGCCGCGGAAGGGCTGCGTCCCATCGCGGAACTGATGTTCGTCGACTTCTTCGGCGTCTGCTTCGACCAGATCTACAACCACATGGCGAAGAATTCGTACATGTCCGGCGGCGCACTGAAACTGCCGGTGGTGATCACGACGGGCATCGGCGGCGGCTACAACGACGCGGCCCAGCACTCGCAATGCCTGTACGCGAGCTTCGCCCACATGCCGGGCCTGAAGGTCGTCGTGCCGTCCAACGCGTACGACGCGAAAGGCCTCATGGTCCAGGCGATCCGCGACGACAACCCGGTCGTGTTCTGCTACCACAAGGGCATCATGGGGCTGTCGTGGATGTCGTACTTCGAGGGCAGCACGAACGCCGTGCCGCAGGAAGCGTACGCGATCCCGTTCGGCGAGGCGCGCGTCGTGCGCGAAGGCCGCGACGTCACCATCGTCACCCTGAGCCAGATGGTGCAGAAGGCGGCGATTGCGGCCGAACAGCTGGCGCAGGAAGGCATCTCCGTCGAAGTGCTGGACCTGCGCACCATCGTCCCGCTCGACCGCGCCGGCGTGCTGGCGTCCGTCGCCAAGACGGGCCGCGTGCTCATCGCGGACGAGGATTACCTGAGCTTCGGCCTGTCCGGCGAAATTGCGGCCCTCGTCGCCGAGCACCTCGACACCATTCAATTGCGCGCGCCGGTGAAGCGGCTGGCCGTGCCCGACGTGCCGATCCCGTTCAGCCGTCCGCTCGAACAGGCCGTCATCCCGCAGGTGGACGCCATCGCCGACGCCGTGCGCGGCCTGATGCGCGCGCAACCCATTCATCAACTTCAACAAGGAGCACAAGCATGATCGACGTGAAACTGGACGGTGGCGTCTGGGACGATGTGGAAGAGGGGACCGAGGCCCTGCTGCAGGACTGGCAGGTCGAGGTGGGCCAGCAGGTGACGGCAGGCCAGACGCTCGTCGTCGCGGAACTGGTCAAGACGACGCACGAGGTGACGGCGCCGGCCGCGGGCCGTCTCGCGGCCATCGAGGTCGCCGCGGGCGACACGTTCGGCCGCCACACCGTGCTGGCGCGGATCGAGGGGTAGGCCATGGATGCCGTGACCGTACCCGCGACGGTGCCGCTGACGGGGATGCGCGGGGCCATCGCACGCAACATGGAGCAGGGCTGGCGCGTGCCGCGCGTGGCGCAGTCGGTCGACGTGGACGTGTCCGCGCTGCAGGCCCTGCGCGCGGCCGCGCCGGAGGCCGAGCGCGTGAGCCTGACGGCATACGTGCTGCGCGCCGTCGCGCTGACCCTGCGCGAGCATCCGCGCCTGAACGCCCGCATGCGCGAGAAGGACATCGAGCTGCTGGACGACGTCAACCTGGGCCTGGCCGTGAGCCTGGACGACGGCCTGATGGTGCCCGTGCTGCGCAACGCCGACCGCAAGAGCGCGGCCGAGCTGGGGCGCGAGGCGCGCACGCTGGCGGAAGGCGCCCGTGCCGGCACCTTGTCCGCCGGCAGCTACCAGCGCGGCACGTTCACCGTAACGAACCTGGGCAATACCGACATCGACAGCTTCACGCCGATCATCAACAGCCCGCAGGTGGCCATCCTCGGCGTCACGCGCGTCGCGGCCCGGCCTGTGGCGCGGGGAAGCGAGGTCGCCATCGCGCCGATGATGGGGCTGCACCTCGTGTTCGACCACCGCGCCGTCGACGGCTTTCCGGCCGCGCTGTTCCTGACGGACCTGAAACGGCGGCTGGAAGCCGCGAAGGAGTTGTAATGGATGCCCGGATGGTCTTCATCGACACCGTGACCTCGTACGAGGAACAGGCGTGGAACGCGGCCCAGTTGCGCGAACCCGTCACCGAGCCGCGCGTGCGCCTGTGGACCTACCGGGTGCCCGGCGTCGTGCTGGGCTGCTCGCAGACGGCGCTGCGCGAGCGGCTCGTGGCGGGCCACGCGCTGGCCGGCTCCGTCGTGCAGCGCGGCTCGGGCGGCGGCGCCGTGCTGACGGGGCCCTGGATGGTCAGCGCGTCCGTCGTGCTGCCGCCGGACCATCCGCTGCTCGGCCGCAGCACGCTGTCCAGCTATCGCTGGCTCGGCGCGCTGCACGCGGGCCTGCTGCGCGACGCCGGCATTCCCGCCTACGCGATCCCGCCCGAGGAAGTGCGGCTGCGGCCGGGCGACGCGCGCCTGAAGTGGGCCTGCTACGGCGGCCTGTCGCCGTGGGAAGTCGTCGTCGACCATCGCAAGATCGTCGGCCTGGCCCAGTTGCGGCGCCGCACGGGCGTCCTGATGACGTCGGGGACGCTGATCGCGCCGCCCGACTGGTCGCTGCTGTGCGGCGCGCTCGGGCAGGAAGCGGGCGATGCCGCGCTGCTGGACGATTGCACGACGTCGTTCGCCCAGCAGCTCGGTGCGCCCGTGCTGGCGGAAGTGCTGGCCGAGCGCCTGCACCACATGCTCACCGACGTACTGGGCGCCGCGTCCGATGCGCTGCCTGCGCGTCCGCCCGGCCCCGTACAAGTCCATTTTCCCACCCTGTCCCATTGAAAGAGGTTCACCATGAAAGATCAACCAGCCCAGACCTGCATGCGCGTGCTGCCGAAGGTCGTCACCGTCACGCGCCGCGGCTTCCTGCGCGGCGGCGCCATGGCCATCGGCGCCGCGGCCGCCGGCCCGGCCGCGCTGGCCGCGTCGGGCGAGAAGCATCTCGCGCAGGACTTCCCCACGCTGGGCGCGGCCACGGCGCAGACCCTCCTGAGGATGGCGCGCGACGTGTTCCCGCACGATAAGCTCGCGGACCGCTACTACGTCGAGGCGATCCAGCCGTTCGAGCGCGCGGCCGCGAAGGATCCGAAGCAGGCGGCTTTGTTCCGCGACGGCGTGCGCGACCTGGACAAGGCCGCGATGAAACGCTTCGGCAAGCCCTACGCGGCCGTCAAACGCGAGCCGGAGCGCGTCAGCCTCCTGAAGGCCATCGAGCCGTCGCCGTTCTTCCAGAAGGTGCGAGGCGAGATGGTGACGAGCCTGTACGACAACAAGGCCGTGTGGCCGCTGCTCGGCTACGAGGGGTCGTCGTGGGAGCAGGGCGGCTACGTCAACCGCGGCTTCAACGACATCGACTGGCTGTAAGCGCCAAACCATAACAAAAGACAGGAGACGGCAATGAGCAAGAAAATCGAATTTGGCGACGAGGACGCGATCGTCATCATCGGCTCGGGCGCGGGCGGCGCGACCCTGGCCAACGAACTGGCCCAGCGGGGCGTGGACAAGATCGTGATCCTCGAGGCGGGAAAGCATTTCACGCAGGCGGATTTCGAGAACGACGAGTGGGCCATGTTCAACAAGATCTCGTGGCTCGACAAGCGGATCTCGGCCGGCGGCTGGCACCACACGAAGACATACCCCAACCTGCCGGCATGGATCGTGAAGGCGGTGGGCGGGTCGACCGTGCACTGGTCCGGCGTGGCGCTGCGCTTCCAGGAGCACGATTTCAAGACGCGCACGATCTACGGCAAGGTCGACGGCGCCAACATCCTCGACTGGCCCATCACGCTGGCGGAGCTGGCACCGTACTACGAGCTGGCGGAAAAGAAGATGGGCGTGGCCGGCACGCGCGCGAGCGGCCTGCCGCCGATGCCGGAATCGAACCAGACGAAGGTGGTGGCGGCCGGCGCGCGCAAGATCGGCTACAACAAGATCATCCGCCCCGTCGCGTCGAATTCGCAGCCGTACGACGGGCGCCCCGGCTGCCAGCAGATCGGCTTCTGCATGCAGGGCTGCAAGGTCGGTGCGAAGTGGTCCACGCTGTACACGGAAGTGCCGAAGGCGCTGGACACCGGCCGCGTGGAACTGCGTCCGGAAAGCATGGTGCTGCAGATCCAGCACGACAAGACGGGCAAGGTGAACGGCGTGCTGTACGCGGACAGCCAGGGGCGCCACGTGCTGCAGAAGGCGCGCCTCGTCGCCGTTGCCGGCAACTCCATCGAGTCGCCGCGCCTGCTGCTGAATTCCGCGTCGTCGATGTTCCCGAACGGCCTCGCGAATTCTTCCGGCCAGGTGGGCCGCAACTACATGAACCACGCGACGGCGGCGGCCGTGGCGATCCACAAGAAGCCCGTGTACATGAACCGCGGCTTCGACATCGGCGCCGTCGTCGCCGACGAGGTGGCGTTGAACACGCAGCGCGGCTTCAACGGCGGCTACTACCTCGAAGGCCTCGCCCTCGGCCTGCCGTACACGGCGGCCTTCATGAAGCCGGGCGGCTGGGGCAGGGACGTGACGTCGGCGCTGGAAATGTACGACCACATGACGGCGATCTGGGTCTGCGGCGAAGACATGGCGCGCGAACAGAACGGCATCACCCTGCACCCGACCGAGAAGGACCAGTACGGCCTGCCGATCCCGATCGTGTCCAAGACGTACCACAAGAACGACAACGCGATCGCGGCGCACGGCCTGGTCCAGTTCCGCAAGCTGTCCGAGGCGGTGGGCGCCACGCGCGTCATCGACATGCCCGCGTACCCGGCCAGCCACAACCTCGGCACGAACCGCATGAGCGAACACGCGCGCGACGGCGTCGTCAACAAATGGGGCCGCACGCACGACGTCAGGAACCTGTACATCTCGGACGGCAGCCAGTTCGCATCGAGTTCCGCCGCCAATCCGACCTTGACCATCGTCGCGCTGGCGATCCGCCAGGCCGAGCACATCGCGGGCGAGCTGGCGCGCGGCGCGGTGTAGGAGCGGCGATGACGTCGAGTACCCCCAAACAGCTGGGCGCGGCCAAGACGAGCCGCATTCCCATCAAGATCGTGCCGGCGGAGCGCCTGCCGAAGCCGGACTGGATCCGCACGCGGGCGCCGGCGCCGTCCTCGCGGTTCTTCGAGATCAAGGCGATCCTGCGCGACAACGCACTGACGACCGTGTGCGAGGAAGCGAGTTGCCCGAACATCGGCGAATGCTTCGGCAAGGGCACGGCCACGTTCATGATCATGGGCGACAAGTGCACGCGTCGCTGCCCGTTCTGCGACGTGGGCCACGGCAGGCCCGATCCGCTCGATGCCGCGGAACCGGAACGGCTGGCGCGCACGGTGGCGGCGCTCGGCCTGCGCTACGTCGTGATCACGTCCGTCGACCGCGACGACCTGCGCGATGGCGGCGCCGGGCACTTCGCGGCGTGTATCCGCGCCGTGCGTGCCGCCACGCCCGCCACGCGCATCGAGGTGCTGGTGCCGGACTTCCGCGGCCGTCTCGATGCGGCGCTGGAGGCGCTCGACGCGGCGCCGCCCGATGTCCTGAATCACAACATCGAGACGGTGCCGCGCCTGTACGGACCCGTGCGGCCCGGTGCCGACTATGCCCATTCGCTGGCGCTGCTAGAGCGCTTCAAGGAGCGGCACCCGGATGTGAAAACCAAGTCGGGCCTGATGGTGGGCCTGGGCGAGACCGACGACGAGGTCGAGGACGTGCTGCACGACCTGCGTGCGCACGGCGTGGACATGGTCACGATCGGCCAGTACCTGGCACCCTCGGGCGCGCACCTGCCCGTGCGCCGCTACGTGACGCCGGACGCGTTTGCGCGCCTGCGCGACGCTGCGGAAGCGCTCGGGTTCGCGCATGCGGCCGTGGGGCCGCTCGTACGGTCCAGCTACCATGCGGACGTCCAGCACGCGCAAGCGGACCTGGACCGCGGCTGGCTGTTCGGCGCCAGCGATCCGCTGGCCGCGCACACGGGATGAGTTTTCGGTTCATAAATGGAGTACCATAAACCGTAAGTACACGACCGGCAAACGACGAGTTGCCGGCGCTGCAGGAGACGACAATGACGAACCAGGCACAATCCCGGCACATCGACAACGTGATGTCGGTGGCCATGCACGGCACCGCCGCGAACGGCGTCAACGAGTTGATCCACAACTCGTGGCGCCGCTGCGTGAACGACTACGGGCTCGATCCGGCGCGCCCGAAGGCGCCGCACATCGTGACGTCCGCCACCCTCCGGGCGCACCAGGAACAGATCGAGGAATTCATGCAGGTCGCCCGCGTGGGCATGGAACAGATGTACAAGCGCGTGTCGAGCCTCGGCTACGTGCTGCTCCTGACGGATGCCCAGGGCGTCACCGTCGACTACATCGGCAACGACGCGCGCGCGCAGGAGCTCAAGAGGGCCGGCCTGTACCTGGGCGCGGAATGGAGCGAACGGTCGGCCGGCACCTGCGGCGTGGGCACCTGCGTGGCCGAGCAGACGGCGCTGACGTGCCACCAGGACGACCACTTCGATCCCACCCACATCCCGCTGACGTGTTCCGCCGCGCCGCTGTTCGACCCCGAAGGCAAGTTCCTCGCGGTGCTCGACCTGTCCGCGCTGACGTCGCCCACGTACAAGGAGAGCCAGCACCTCGCGCTGCACCTGACGATGATGTACGCGGAAATGATCGAGGACGCGAACTTCCTGCGCCATTTCCAGGACCGCTGGATCCTGCGCCTCGGCACCGCGTGGGCGCTCGTGGAGGTGAGCGGCGAGATCATGCTGGCCTATGACGACGACGGCGTCGTGGTCGGCGCCAACACGGGCGCGCGCCGCCTGTTCGGCCGCGCGGCGGGCGACGTCGTGGGGCAGCCGCTCGCGGCGCTGTTCGACCTCGAGCCGGACGATCTGCTGCGGCTCGCCCGCGCCGGCACGATGGGCGAGCGCTCGATCGTCGCGCGCGGCTCGAACCAGATGTTCTATGCGAGCGTGAAGGCGCCGCGCCAGCGCCCGGCCGCGCGCAACGTCGTCGACGTGGCCGACAGCGCGGCGCCCGTCCACCATCCGGAACTGGATTGCCTGGCCGGCGACGACAACACCATGCGCCGCCTGCTGGACCAGGCCAAGCGCCTGCTGAACCGCAAGCTGAACATCCTGATCCACGGCGAGACGGGCACCGGCAAGGAAGTCATCGCGAAGGCGCTGCACCGGTCCAGCGTGCGCGCCAACAAGCCGTTCGTGGCCGTGAACTGCGGCGCGATTCCCGAGTCGCTGATCGAAAGCGAGTTGTTCGGCTACACGGCCGGCGCGTTCACGGGCGGCCGCGCGAAAGGCATGAAGGGCCTGATCCTGCAGTCCGACGGCGGCACGCTGTTCCTCGACGAGATCGGCGACATGCCGCTGCACCTGCAAACCCGGTTGCTGCGCGTGCTGTCGGAAAAGGAGGTGCTGCCGCTGGGTGCCGATAAACCGGTGCCGGTCGACCTGACCGTGATCGCCGCATCGCACCGCGACCTGCGCAACCTGATCAGCGCCGGCAGCTTCCGCGAAGACCTGTATTACCGCCTGTGCGGCGCGACACTCCATCTGCCGGCGCTGCGCGACCGCGCGGACAAGCGCTACCTGATCGAAAAGGTATTGGCCGAGGAGGGCGAACTGCTCGGCATGGATGCACACCTGTCGCTGGACGCCATGCACGCCATGCTGTGCTTCGCGTGGCCGGGGAACATCCGCCAGCTGCGCAACGTGCTGCGCTTCGCGCTGGCGGTGTCGGACGGCCGGACGATCACGGCGGCCGACCTGCCGCAGGAACTGACCGAGCAGTTTTCCGGCCTTCCGGCCGCTCCCGTCGCCGCCGCGATCCCGTCCGGCGGCGAGGATTGCGAGGCTGCGCCGCTGCTCGACGCGCTCGTACGCCACAAGTGGAGCGTGACCAAGGTGTCGGAAGAGCTGAACCTGGCACGCGCCACCGTGTACCGCTACATGAAGAAGTACGGCATCGTTCCGCCGAACCAGCGCTAGCCGTCACGCAAAGCCCGTCTGGAGCGCATCCCAGGCGGGCCCCGTCCTTCCTGCCACCCACACCAGCGACACGAGCGCGACGCCCAGCGCGACGCACCGGCGCATGCCATCGTCCCGTCCCGGCACCGCGCGCCGCGCGCCCGCCAGCAGCAGCCACACGGCCGCGCCGACCAGCAGCTGGCCCGCTTCCACGCCCACGTTGAACGACACGAGCGATGCGGCGACGTTCGGCCCCGTGTCGGCCAGCAGTTCGCGCAGCCCGACGGCCAGGCCGCAGCCGTGCACGAGGCCCACCATGAAGACCAGCGCCGGCGCGCCGCCGCGTTCCCGTTTCCCCAGCATCAGCAGCGCGGTGCCGAGCACGGACAGCGCGATGAGCAGTTCCACGCCGGGGATCAGCCATGGGCGGTCGGGCAGCAGGCCGTAGAAGCTGGCCGCGATGGCGCACGCATGGCCCACGCTGAATGCCGTGATGCGCACGGCGATCGCACGCGCACGCCGGTCGGCCGCGACGAGGCAGACGACCAGCAGCAGATGGTCGAAGCCTTCGAGAATGTGCGCGGCGCCCGCGCGGATGAACTGCCACGCCGACAGCCACGGCGGCGGATTGACGTCGATGGCCGCGTCGATCATGCGGTACTGGTCTGTCGCGCCGGCGCGGTGCGACAACAGGATCGTGTTCAGCGGCGCGTCGCTGAGTTTCCCCGGCGCGAGCGTGCCGGCGAAGCGGAATGCCGTGGGGCGCACGCCGGGATACGCGATGGCGGCGTCCAGCACGACGTCGCCGATGTCCGGGAACTCCGCCGGCAGCGGCGTGGGAGTCCCGGCCGCCGCACGCGCCTGCGCGGGCGTGGCGAACGGAGGCACGCTGCCCTTCACGTGCACGGCGGCCGCGAGCACCTCCGGCGCCACGGCGCGGCCATCCACGATCACCGTGTGCGCGGCGGCGAGCGCGCGCGCCGCCGCCAGCGGATCGACGGCGGCCGTGTCCACGTAATGAAACCACTGGCCGCTTTCCTTGCGCGAGACGACGTACGGTGCCTGGCCTAATGGCGCAAGCGATACCCGGTAGTACGCGGTCATGCCCGCCGCGTCGTACGTGAAATGCACGACCCGCACGCTGACCCGGCCGTCGAAATGCGCCCACGCGCTGCCGGGCAGGCACACCGCGACGAGGACCGTGGCGCAGATCGCGACGCATTTCGCGGCCAGCACCGCCATCGTCGCCGCCTTCATTTTGCCGGGGAGCGCGGATCCCACAGGGCGCGTTTGGCCGTCTTTTCGTAGGCCATGCCCTTGGGCGTGCTGACGATTTCCAGCTGCAGGCCCCACGGCGCGAGGAAGTACATCCACGTCAGGCCGGCCGCCGGGCCTTCGGTGAACGTGCTGGGCGCGCCCAGCGTGCGCACGCCTTTCGATTTCAGGTAGGCGACCGCCTTGTCCATGTCGTCGACGTAGAACGCGAGGTGATGGCCGCCGACGTCGCTGTTGCGGGGCGGCGTCTTGCCCTGGTTCGGCGCCGAATATTCGAAGATCTCCAGGTTCGTCCCGTGGCCGCAGCGGACCATCTGGAAGCGCTTGATCTCGGCGCGCGGGTTCACGTTCAGGTGCACGTTCATCCAGTCGTCGGCGAACTTGAACGAACCGAGCTTGATGGATTCCTCGCAGCCGATGACGTCGACGAAGAAGCGGACCGCGTCGTCCATGTTCGGTACCGTGAGACCCACGTGGTGGGCGCCTTCCATGCCGGGCATGCCGGCGTGGGCGCAGAAGGGCAGGGCGAGGGCGAGGGCGGCGAGTGTGCGTTTGAAGTTCATGCTGTCTCCTGATGTTGATGGTGGTCCGCCGTCGCTGCGGCGGCATCTATCGGAGAGCAAATTGCAAGCCAGGTCTGCGCCAGAGGCATGCGCCCGCGCGAGGCCGCGCGCGACGGCACATCTGTCGCGCGCGGCCGGAACATCTGTCGCAACCCGCGCCGCCTCACGGCTCCGCGAGCCGGCGCGACCAGTCCTCGATGCGCCCCGTCTCGACGCGGCGTGCGAACGCCGACCGCCAGTTGGGCGCGAGCGACGCGAGGGCGGCCGCGCGACGCCACTCCTCGAGCAGCTCCGCCGGATCGGCCGGAAACAGCGCCCGGATCAGCCGGTCCAGCGGCCAGTCCGGGCAAGGGCGATCGAGGAGGACGAGATCGTCGCCGGGCGCGACGATGCCTTCCTCCAGCACGCGGTAGTACCAGCCGGTCGCGCCGGAACGCTGCATGGCGAGCGCCGCGTCCGGACGGGCGAAGCGGCGGTTCAGCTTCCAGCACGGCTGGCGTCCCTGCGATACCTGCAGCAGCGCGCTGCCGGCCCGGTAGACGTCGCCGACGCACACGTCCTCCTCCGTCATGCCGTGCGTCGCGACGTTCTCGCCGAACGCCCCCGGCGCCAGCGGCACGGGGCTGTCCGGCCAGCGCGCCCGCCACGCCGCGTAATGGTCGGCCGCGTAGTGGTGCACGGCCTTTTCCGGCCCGCCGTGGTAGACGGTGTCGCCCTGCGCGTCGCCGTCGAAACCGCGCACGGACAGGCGTACCGGCCCCGCGCGCGGCTGCTTGAAGATGCCGCTGGGGACGGGCGGATCGCCGAGCGGCCGCACGGCACCCGTGAACAGCGCGACGATCGGGACGTTCATGCGTGCGCGGCCACGTCGTCGATGCGCGAATGCGGCGCGACGGGCAGCACGCGGCCATCGACGACGAGGCAGGGCAGATCGCGCACGCCGAGCGCCATGGCGTCGAACGCGGCGTCCGGATCGAGGCCGAGGTCGACGACGGCAAGGCCCGGCATGGTCGTTTGCAGCACGCGGGCGATGTCGAGGCACACGTTGCAGCCGTCGTGGTAAAGGGTCGGGGTCATGAGGTCTCCTGTGGGTGGATGCCGGCCAGCCAGCGGCGCAGCAGTTCGGTGCCCGCGAGGGCGAGATCGCGGCCGTGGCGGGCGGTCGCGGCGCGCAGGGCGTGCAGGTCGGTGCCGGCATGGGCGAGTTCCACCGCATGGCCGGTCAGCCATTCCTCCAGCGCGGCGGCGGCAAACTCCACGTGGCATTGCAGCGCCAGCGCGTGGCTGCCCACGGCGAAGGCCTGGCACGGCGTGCCGTCGGTGGCGGCGAGGCTCGCGCTGCCCTCCGGCGGCACGATGTTATCGCCATGCCAGTGCAGCACGGGGATGCCGCGCAGAGCGTCCAGCGGACCCGCGTCCGGCGCGACGTCCAGCCGCGACCACCCGATCTCCATTGCATGCCGGCGCACGATGCGGCCGCCGAGGGCGACGGCCATCAGCTGGGCGCCGAGGCAGATGCCGAGCGTCGGCCGGCGCAGCGCGAGCCGGTGCGCGAGGCCGTCCAGCTCCGCGTCCAGCCACGGATATGCCGCCGCGTCGCCGGCGCCGATCGGGCCGCCCAGCACGACGACCAGGTCGGCGTCGCGCCACTCGTCCAGGCGCAAAGGCGCCGCGCCCGCATGGCGGTACTCGATCGCGTAGCCCGCCCGTTCGAGGGGCTCGGTGAAACAACCGAGATCCTCGAAGCGCACGTGATAAAGGGCGAGGCACTTCATCATTTGGCGCGCAGTTGGACGTGCGGGAAGTCGACCGGCACGGCGAAGGCGACGTTCACGTAGTTGGTGAAGAGGTTCAGGGCCACGTGCGCCATGATCTCCATGATCTGGCCGTCGTCGAAACCGGCGTGGCGCAGCGCGTCGACGTCGGCGGCATCGACCTTGGCGCGCTGGCGCACGACGCGGGTGGCGAAGGCCAGCGCGGCGGCCGTCTTCGGATCGTGGGAGTGGCCGGCCTGCGCCGCGGTCATCTCGTCCGCCGTCGCGCCGGCCTTGCGGCCCAGGACCGTGTGCGCGGCCAGGCAGTATTCGCAATCGTTGATGTCGGCGACCGCCACGGCGATCTGCTCGCCGAGTTTCGCACCGAGCGTGCCGCCGCCGAGCGCGCCGAACGCGCCCCACATGCTGGCCAGCGCGGCCGGCGAATTGGCGACGGCGCGGAACATGTTGGGCGTGGCGCCGAACGCGCCGTGGATCTGGTCGAGCAGGTCGCGCGAGGGGGCGGCGGCGGTGTCGCGGGTCTGGAGGGCGAGGCGTGCGGTCATGATGTTTCCTTTCAAGTTGAACTACGATAGGAGTCCTAAATATATAGGACAAAAAAAAGCACTCAGGCGAATGCCGCCCAGTTGCGGCGTTCCGTAACCGGATCCGTCGGTTCCTGTTCGGCGCAATCGATCCTGAGGAAAGCGATCGGCAGCGGCGCCTTGACGAGCGCGCAGTGATGCGGGGCGGGACTGCCCGGGAACTTGTTCGCCTCGAAGTAGCGGCACGACAGGCATGCGCGCAGGGCAGGGAAGCGCTCCGTCTTCTGCAATTCCGCGATCAGCTTGAACAACCCCACCAGCAGCCGTTCCTGGACTTCCCGGTCGAGCGCGGCCGCGGCATCGTCCGCAAACTCCAGCGCCTTCGCCTGCTTCCCGGCCAGCGCCTTGCCGGCGTCCGTCAGCCACAGCGCGGTCGCCCGCTTGTCGTCCTCGGCCCGGTCCTTGCGCACGAGTCCCTTGGCGACGAGGGCGGCCACGGAATCGCTGGCGCTCGCCGCCGATACGGACAGCTGCACCGCGAGCCACGACAGCCTGACGCCATGCGTGCGGTCGCGCAGCAGCTGCAGGATGTCGGCCTGCGTCGGGTTCAGGTTTTCCGCCGTCGCGAACTCCCACATGCCGGCCCGCAGCACGCTCGCGACGCGGTTGATCGCGACGACGATGCGGGCCGAGATGTCCGGGGTGCCATCCCATGGGGTTTCGGGTTTCAGTTCCATGGACGGCATCATAACACGCCTCGAATAGTAATCAAGAGTCCTAACTAATATTTTTTGCGCCGGCGTTGTAGACTGGGCATCGACAAGGAGAATCAAATGGATGACCAGACGAGAGCCGACATCATCAAAACGAGCTGGGGGATACACCGCACGGTCGAGGAGCGCCTTCTGAGCCACCCCGCCACACGCGGCAGCGAAGACTGGCTCGACAAACAGCGCCTGTTGCTGGCCGACATGGCGATCCACCTGCTGCAGACGGCCCTGAAGCCGGGCGACATCGAACTCGACAAGCTGCGCAACAACCTGCACGCGGTCCTGACGATCTCGGACCAGTTCCTGCCGCAGGCCGGCCTCAAACAGGCGACCGCGGATATCTACGGCGGGGAGTGACGTGGCAAAAAAGATGGTAAAGTGCGGGCCCCGGCAGACCATCATCCAATGAATCGCATGAGAGATTTCGCGCCAGACGCGGCACCGTTCGACGCCGCCTTCCTGCACGATCCGTACCCCGTTTATCGCCGCCTGCGCGCGACGGGGCCGGTGTTGTGGCGCGACGACGTGTTCCAGGGCGCGTGGGTGCTGACGCGCCACGCGGACATCGAGCTGGCGCTGCGCGATCCGCGCTTCTCGTCGCAGCGCACGGGCGGCTGGGTCAAGCGCATCCCCGGCGTCGACGCGAGCTTCGCGGGCCGCCGCGCGCAGGCCGGCCTGGACCTGTTCCAGCGCCTGTTCGGCAGCGCGATGGTGTTCCTGGACGGCGCCGACCACCAGCGCGTGCGCAAGGCGATGGCGGCCGGTTTTCACCCGACGCTGATCCGCACCTTGCGTGCCGACGTCGAACGGCTCACCGACGAACTGCTGGACGGCCTGGATGCGCATGCCGGTTTCGACTTCATCGCGCAGGTCGCGCGCCCGCTGCCGTCGCGCGTCATCGGCATGATGCTCGGGATCGACCGCAAGGACGAGGCGCGCTTCATGGCATGGTCGGACGACCTCGCCGCATTCATCGGCGCGCTGCAGCCCACGAGCGAACAACTGCGCGCGGCCCAGCGCAGCCTGCTGCAGATGGTGCGCTATTTCGACGCGCTGCTGCCCGCGCGGCGGGAGTCCCCCGGTACGGACCTCGTCAGCCGCCTGCTGCAGGCCGAGGCCGCGGGCGAACTGCGCGCGGACGGCGAACTGCTGGCGCAATGCGCGATGCTGCTGTTCGCCGGCCACGAAACGACGCGCAACCTGCTCGGCAACGGCCTGTACACCCTGCTCACGCATCCGGACTCCTGGGCGCGGCTGCGCGCGGACGAGGAGGGCATGACCCTGGCGATACGCGAACTGCTGCGCTACGACAGTCCCGTGCAGTACACGGGCCGGCGCGTCGCGACTGAGCTCACGCTGCACGGCACGACGCTGAAGCGGGGCGACCTCGTGCTCGCGCTGATCGGGGCCGCGAACCGCGATCCGGACCGGTTCGACGACCCGGATACGTTCGACATCACGCGCCGCGCCGGCAGCCACCTGTCGTTCGGCAGCGGACCGCACGTGTGCATCGGCGCCGGGCTGTCGCTGCTGGAAGCGGACGTCGTGCTCCGCGCCGTGCTGCGGCGCTGGCCGACGCTCGGCCTGCGCGACGCAACGCCGCGCTGGAACGGCATCGCCGGCCTGCGCGGGCTCGCCGCGCTGCCCGTCAGCGCTTCGTGAAACGCTCGACGGCGTCGTAGTTGACGCCGTTCGACTTGACCTCGATGAGTTCTCCGCCCACGATGGCCAGCCCGTCGAACGGCGCCGGCTCGGCCGCGTAGATCCGGTCGGGCACGCACACGGAACCGCCCGCGTAATCGATGCACCAGTTGGGCTGGCCCTCGATGATCTTGCGGTTGACGAAGGTGCCGGTCAACGTGACGCTGCGCTGGGGTAGTTGCGCCGTCACCTTGTCGATGGAAGCGGAGACCGGCCCCGGCATGATGGACGATGTGACGGTGCCGACGTAGGTTGCCGTCGTAGGGGCGCTCCACACCTGCGTGGCGATGATGTCGCCCGTGCAGGCCGTGTTGGCGTAGTAATTCGTCGTGACGGCGATCGTGAGCGCATTGCCGGCGCCGGCCGCGCGCGCGATGACGGCCGTGTCGACCGCATGCGACGCGCACGCGGACGCCCACGTGCCGACGTACGCGTCGAGGTTGCCGTTGCCGGACACGGGCGGCGTCAGCGGGGTGCTGCCCGAGCCGGCGTTGCCGCCGCCGCCACCGCAGGCGGTCAAGCACGCCGCCAGCGCGGCGACCCACATTCTCGTTTTCATCTCGTTCTCCTGGCATCAGCTTGTAGGCGCTGTTCAGGAGGGATGATACGCGATCAGCGCACGCCCAGCTGCTGCACGATCTCGCGGTCGATGGCTTTCAACGGCACGGATTTCTCGACGCCGCCCCGCTTGACGGCTTCCTTCGGCATGCCGTAGACGACGCAACTGTCCTCGTCCTGCGCGACGGTGCGTGCGCCTGCCTTGCGCATCTCGAGCAGGCCGGCCGCGCCGTCGTCGCCCATGCCCGTCATGATGATGCCCAGCGCGTTCGCGCCCGCCTGCTTGGCGACGGAGCGGAACAGCACGTCGACGGACGGGCGGTGGCGGTTCACGAGCGGGCCGTCGATGACGTCGACGTGGTAGTTGGCGCCGTCGCGGCGCAGCAGCATGTGCTTGCCGCCCGGGGCGATCAGCGCGCGGCCGGGCAGCACGCGGTCGCCGTGGCGCGCCTCGCGCACTTCGATCTGGCACAGGCCGTTCAGGCGGTCGGCGAAGGCGGCCGTGAATTTTTCCGGCATGTGCTGCACGATGACGATGCCGGGCGTGACGCGCGGCAGCGCCGTCAGCACTTCCTCCAGCGCCAGCGTGCCGCCGGTGGACGTGCCGATGGCGACGACGCGCTCGGTCGTGCGCAGCAGGGCGCGCGTTTCGGGAGCGGCCGGCAGCACGGCATCGGCCGTCAGCTTCGCCGCGACGGGTGCCGGCGCGCGTGCCGCAAGCCGGCGCACGTTGGCGTGGCTCGCCGCGCGCACCGCCGCGACCAGTTCCTCCGCGCTCTCGCTGAGGAAGTCCTTCAGGCCCAGCTTGGGTTTCGTGATGATGGAGACGGCGCCCGCGGCCAGCGCGGCCATCGTCGTCTCGGCGCCTTTTTCGGTCAGCGTCGAGCAGATGACGACGGGCGTGGGCCGCTCCGCCATGATCTTCTTGAGGAACGTGATGCCGTCCATGCGCGGCATCTCCACGTCCAGCAGGATCACGTCGGGCCACGCCTGCTTCATGCGCTCGATGGCGAGCAGCGGGTCGGCCACGGCGTGCAGCAGGCGGATGCCGGGCGCGGCTTCCAGCACGGCGCCGACGACCTTGCGCACGACGGCCGAGTCGTCGACGACCATCACATCGATCGTCTTCATTCGGGTTTGCGGTAGACGGAGGGGATCACGGAACGGAGCACGTCGCCCATCTCCTGCAGGCTTTCCGAGTGGCCGATGAACAGGTGGCCGGCCGGCTTGATGCGCTGCATGATGCGCGTGACGACCTGGCGCTTGGTGTCGCCGTTAAAGTAGATCATCACGTTGCGCAGGAAGACGAGGTCGAACGTGCCCAGGTCGCCGGGCAGCGCCGTGTTGAGGTTCACCTGGCGGAACTGCACGCGCTCGCGCAGGCCGCGTTCCACGAGCAGGGTGCCCTGCTGGTCGCGGATGCCCTTCAGGCAGTAGCGGCGCAGGTAGTCCTGCGGCACGTGGGTCGCCCGCTCCATCGGATAATGGCCGGTGCGGGCGCGCTCCAGCACGCGCGTGCTGATGTCGGAGGCCACGACTTCCCACGGCGCCGATCCCAGCACGTCGGCCAGCACCATCGCGATGCTGTACGGCTCCTCGCCGGACGAGCAGGCGGCGCTCCACACGCGGAACGGCGCATTCGCACGGAGGGAAGGGCGTGCCGCTTCCGCCGCTTCGCGCAGCAGCTCGAAATGGCGCGACTCGCGGAAGAAATAGGTTTCGTTCGTCGTCAGCAGGTCGACGGCCAGCTGCACCTCGTCCTTGTGCGCGCCGTCCGTCAGCAGACGGAAATAGGCGTCGTACGACGGCAGGCCGAAGTGTTGCAGGCGCTTGGCGAGGCGGCCGCTGACCAGCGCTTTCTTCGAATCGGACATCGAGATGCCGGCGATGTCGAAGATGAAGCGCTGGAAGCGCGCGAACTCGCCCTGGCTGATCGCACAGTGCTGCATGGCGGTCAGGCGGCGAGGGTGTCGGCGGCGGCCAGGTCGGGCAGGCCGTCGAGCGCCAGCACCTGCTGCACGTTCAGCAGGATGACGAACTTGCCGTTCAACTTGCCCATGCCGGCGATGAAGTCGCCGCGGATGCGCGTGCCGAACGACGGCGCCGGTTCGATGTCGGACGCCGGAATGTCCAGCACGGCGCTGACGGCATCGACGACGACGCCCGTCAACTGGTGCTCGCCGTCGTGTTCCAGCTCGACGATGACGATGCACGTGCGCTTGCCCGCCACGGATTGCGGCCGGCCGAAGCGGGCCGCGAGGTCCATCACGGGCACGACGGCGCCGCGCAGGTTGATCACGCCGCGGATCGAGTCCGGCATCATCGGCACGTCGGTGATGCCGGAGAATTCGATGATCTCCTTGACGGCCATGATGCCGATGCCGAAGGCCTCGCCGCCCAGCATGAAGGTGAGGTATTGGGCGGTCTGGCCGTCCGCGTGGGTTTCCTGGTTCGTGTGCTTCATACGGTCACCATCGGATCAGAAATGGGTGAAGCTGGCTTCGTCGAGTTCAGCCTGCGCGGGCGCGCCGCCGGCCACGCGCAGCGTCGTGCGCTTTGCGCGCGGCGCCGTCCGCGTCCTGGGGCCCTGGCCGGGCGCGCCGGCGTCCAGGCGGAAGAACGCCATCGTCTGCTGCAGCTGCTCGGCCTGGGAACTCATTTCCTCGGCCGTCGCCGCCAGCTCTTCGGAGCTGGACGCGTTCTGCTGCGTCGTCTGGGACAGCTGGCCCACCGCCGCGTTGATCTGGCCGACGCCGGCCGACTGTTCTTCCGACGCGGCCGTGATTTCCTGCACGAGGTCCGACGTCTTGCGGATGTTCGGCACCATCTGGTCGAGCAGGGTGCCGGCGCGTTCCGCCAGTTCCACGCTGTTCGTCGCCACTTCGCCGATTTCCTGTGCCGCGACCTGGCTGCGTTCGGCCAGCTTGCGCACCTCGGCGGCGACGACGGCGAAGCCCTTGCCGTGTTCACCCGCGCGCGCCGCCTCGATGGCGGCGTTCAGCGCCAGCAGGTTGGTCTGGTAGGCGATGTCGTCGATGATGCCGATCTTCTTGGCGATCTGGTTCATCGCCGCCACCGTTTCCTTCACGGCCGCGCCGCCTTCGGTCGCTTCCTGCGCGGCCTTGGTCGCCATGCCGTCCGTGACTTTCGCGTTCTCCGTGTTCTGCGCGATCGACGCCGTCATCTGCTCGATGGAGGCGCTCGTCTCCTCGACGCCGGCCGCCTGTTCGCTCGACGCCTGCGACAGCGATTGCGCGGTCGCGCTGACCTGTTCGGAGGCGCTGGCGAGGGAATCTGCCGCGCCGTTGACTTCGGCCACCACCTGCGCCAGCTTGTCCACGGTGTTGTTCGCGTACTCCTTCAGCTTGGCGAACTCGCCCTCGTACGACTTGTCGATGCGCTTGGTGAGGTCGCCTTCCGACATGGCGCCCATCACGCGCACCACGTCTTCGATCGACGCGCGGGTGGTGGACACGAGCTGGTTCAGGCCCTGGCCCATCTCTTTCTGGAAGCCCTGCAGGCCGGCCAGTTCGACGCGGCTGTCGAAGTTGCCGCGGTTGGCCGCTTCGACCACGCGCTGCTGCCCGTCGATCACCTGGGACAGGCGCGCGATCATGTCTTTCATCGCGCGCAGCAGCTGGCCCGTTTCATCCTTCGACGTCGCATCGATGTCGATGGCCAGGTCGCCGGCCGCGAGGCTATCCGCCGCCTGCACGGCCTTGTGCAGGGGACGGGTCACGCTGCGGCTGATGACGAAGCCCAGTGCGATGCCGACCAGGACGCCGACGGCGATGGCGGCCAGCATCAGCGTACGGCTGTTGTTGTACACGGTCGTCGTGTCTTCGGCCGCCGTCTTGGCATTGCCTTCCTTCATGCGCGACAGCTCGGTCATCGCGTCGTCGACCTTTTCCACGATGACGCGCACGTCCTTCAGCGCGTACTCGGCGGACTTGCGGTCGTGCTGCTGCAGGCCGGCCGCTTCTTCCTTCTTGGCCATCGCGATGGTGGTGTCCTGCGCCTCGATGTAGGTCTTGTAATGGGCCTCCATCTCGGCGAATTTCTGCTTGCCGGCCTCGGTATAGAACAGCGGCCGTGCCTTGTCGAGGTTCGCGCGCGTCATCTCGCGCGCCTTCATCAGCGCGTCCAGGTAGGGCGCGGCGTCGACCGACGGCAGGGTTTGCGCGAGCAGGTAGTTGCGGATCGCGCGCGCCTGGTAGATCAGGTCGATGTTGGCTTCCTTGATGTACGAGAGGCCTTGCAGCTCCTGCTCGTACATGCGGTCCGCCATATCGTTGATGCGGCTGGCGTTCGAGATGCCGATCGCGCCGACGAAGGCGCTGATGGCGGCCACCAGCACGAAGCCCCCGATCAGGCGGGCGCCGATTTTCATGTTCTTGAACATCGTGGTTTTCCTTTAAAACCGGGTAAAGTCCGTTTCGTCCACCGGATCGGCGGCGAAGGCGAGTGCGCCATGTCCCGTCACCTTCGCGCCGTGCTTCGCCGCGAGGACAGGCCGGCCCTGGCGCCGGGGGGCGGCGACCGGGCCCGGGCCGGGCACGTTCGCCAGTTTGAAGAACGCCATGGCCTGCTGCAGCTGCTCGGCCTGGGAACTCATTTCCTCGGCCGTCGCCGCCAGTTCTTCGGAGCTGGACGCGTTCTGCTGCGTCGTCTGGCTCATCTGGCCGACGGCCGCGTTGATCTGGCCGACGCCGGCCGATTGCTCTTCCGACGCGGCCGTGATTTCCTGCACGAGGTCGGACGTCTTGCGGATGTTCGGCACCATGCGGTCGAGCAGGTTGCCGGCGCGTTCCGCCAGTTCCACGCTGTTCGTCGCCACTTCGCCGATTTCCTGGGCCGCGACCTGGCTGCGTTCGGCCAGCTTGCGCACCTCGGCGGCGACGACGGCGAAACCCTTGCCGTGTTCGCCGGCGCGGGCCGCCTCGATGGCGGCGTTCAGCGCCAGCAGGTTGGTCTGGTAGGCGATGTCGTCGATGATGCCGATCTGCTTCGCGATGCGCTGCATCGCGGCGACCGTGGCCTTCACGGCTTCACCGCCTTCCGCCGCTTCGCGCGCGGCCTGCGCGGCCATGCCGTCCGTGACGCGGGCATTCTCCGTGTTCTGCGCGATCGACGCCGTCATCTGTTCCAGCGACGCGCTCGTCTCTTCGACGCCGGCCGCCTGCTCCGATGCGGCCTGCGACAGCGCCTGCGCCGTGGCGCTGACTTCTTCCGATGCCGATGCGAGCGACTGCGCGCCGCCGTTCACGTCGCCGACGACCTGCGTCAGCTTCGCGATCATGTTCTTCATCGCGGCCAGCAGCTGGCCCGCCTCGTCGCGGGAATGGCTCTCGATGTGCACCGTGAGGTCGCCGGCCGCCAGGCGGTCGGCCGCATCGACGGCGACGCGCAACGGGCGGGTGACGGACAGCGTGATCAACGCGGCCACGCACAGCGCGAGCAGGGCGGCGCCGGCCGTGATCGCGATCACGAGCCGGTGCGTCTCCTCGTACATGCTGCGGGCTTCGTCGGCCTTGTGCTGCATCTTCTCCGACTGGTGCTTCGCCAGTTCGCCGATGGCATCGATCAGCTCGCGGTTGAGCGGCATGTAGTCCTTGCTGACGTATTCCGCCGCATGCTGGCGGTCGCTGCGCACCAGGCCATAGAACTGTGCATAGGTGGGCTCCAGGGCCGCGTGCCTGTCGGTGATCTGCTTGAGCATCTTCTTGCCCGTTTCGCTGGCGACGAGCTTCGTCAGCTCGGCGATGCGCGCGTTCGTGTCGGCGCGCAGCTGTTCGATCAGCTTGCGATAGCGTTCGTTCTGGGCCTCGTCGGCCGTCAGCAGCATGCCGCGCATCTGGCGCGGGAGGTCGACGCTGTCGCGGATCAGGTCTTTCGCGATCACGACTTTCGGATACGCGTCCGCCGTGATGTAGGCGGTGGCCTCGTTCATCGCGGCCATGCGGTTCAGGGCCAGCAGCGCGACCGCCACCAGCAATGCCAGCACCGCACCGAAGCCGAGGCCCAGCCGGATACCGATTTTCAGATTCTTGAGCACGATTGGCTCTCCACTTCAGTTGAATATCAGGCCGCCGCGGCCTGGCTTTCGGTTTCGACGCCGGACAGCAGGGCCGCCATGTCGAGGATCAGGGCAACGTCGCCGTTGCCGAGGATCGAGGAACCGGACAGGAAGCGCGCGCCGGCGAACACCTTGCCCAGCGGCTTGATCACGGTCTGGAATTCGCCCAGCAGGCTGTCGACGACGAGGCCCGCCTTGCGGCCGCCGTAGCGCACGACGACGATGCTGCGGCGCCTTGCCGGCATGCCGTCGATGCCGAAGCGTTCCCTCAGGCGTACGAAGGGAAGCGGCTGGCCGCGCAGGTCGACCCAGTCGCAGCCCGGCTGCTCGACGAACTCGATGCATTCCTCGACCATGTCCATCGGGATCACGAACACGGACTTGCCGATGCCGACCTGGAAGCCGTTGATGATCGCCAGCGTCAGGGGCAGGCGCACGGTGACGGTGGTGCCTTGGCCCTCGGTGCTGGCGATGTCCACGCTGCCGCGCAGCGCGACGATGTTGCGCTTGACGACGTCCATCCCGACGCCGCGGCCGGACAGGTTCGTCACCTGTTCCGCCGTCGAGAAGCCCGGTTCGAAGATCAGGTTGAAGATTTCCTTGTCCGTGAGCGTGCGGCCCGGCTCGACGAGGCCGCGCTCGACGGCCTTGGCGAGGATGCGGTCCCGTTTCAGGCCGCCGCCGTCGTCCGACACTTCGATCACGATGCTGCCCGAGTCGTGGTAGGCGTTCAACGCGACGGTGCCCTGCACGGGCTTGCCGCGCGCGGCGCGCACGTCGGCCGGCTCGATGCCGTGGTCCATCGCATTGCGCACGAGGTGCGTGAGCGGGTCGCCGATCTTTTCGACGACCGTCTTGTCCAGCTCCGCGTCCTCGCCGCTGACCTCCAGGCGGATGTCCTTGCCGAGTTCGCGCGCCACGTCGTGCACGACACGCTGGAACCGGTTGAACGTGGCGCCGATCTTGACCATGCGCAGCTGCAGCGCGCTGTCGCGCACTTCTTCCACGAGGCTGGACAGCGTCGACGTGCACTCCAGCAGTTCCGGGATCTGCGTGCGGCGCGCGACGAGATTGGCGCCCGCGCCCGCGATGATCAGTTCGCCCACGAGGTTGATGAGGCGGTCCAGCTTGTCCGCGTCCACGCGCACGGAACGGCTTTCCTGCTGCTGGCGCGGCGCTTCCGGCGCCTGGCGCTGTTTTGCCAGGGCCGCCTCGACGACGGGGGCGCGCACGGCGCCCTGTTCGACGAGGATCGCGCCGATCGGCTGCGCCGGCGCGCTGCTCGCGGCCTGCGCGGCGAGGGCCTGTTCCAGCTCGTGCGCCGTGACGCTGCCGCAACGCACGAGCATCTGGCCCAGGCGTTCGCGCTGTGCCGGCGCCTCGTCCAGCCAGGCGAGGTATTCGGCGATGCGGTTCTCCGGCGGCAGGATGCGGATCGCGCAGTCGTCGCGCACGAAGTCGAACACGCCGTCGATCGTCGCCTTGTCGGCCGCACTGTCGAAGCCGATCTCGAAGCCGAGGTAGCACGACTCCGGGTCGAAGTCGTCGAGGGCCGGCAGCTCGTCGGCGATCGTCGCGATGCCGGTGATGGTGCCCAACTGGCCCAGGTAGCGGATGAACGACAGCGGGTCCATGCCGTTGCGCAGCACGTCGCGGCCGAAGCGCAGCGAGATGTGCCAGTGGCCGGCCGCGTCGTCGGTGGCATGGGATGCCGTGGCGGCGGCAGGCGCCGGTGCGGCGCCGCCGTCCAGGTAGGCTTGCAGCTGCGCGATGAGCGGCGCGCCCGCCGCGGCGAGGCCGGCGTCGTCCAGCGTGCCGCTTTCCACCGCGTCGACGAGCGCGCCGATGTGGTCGCGGCACCCGAGCAGCAGCGCCACCAGTTCGTCGCCGACGGGGATGGCGCCGTCGCGCACCTTGTCCAGGACGCTCTCGGCCACGTGCGTGAATTCGACGACGGGGTCGAGCCCGAACATGCCGGCCGATCCCTTGATCGTGTGCGCCGCGCGGAAGATCGCGTTGACGGCATCGAGGCCGTCGCGCGTGACCGCGAGCAGGGCGGACTCCATCTGCTCCAGCAGTTCGCGGCTTTCGGCGATGAAGGTGTGGGTCACCTGGTCGATGTCGATGCTCATGCCGGTTCTCCTTCCGCGGTCATGCCGAGCAGCGCGAACGCGTCGCGCACGGCGGGGCTGGCGCCCTGCAGCACGAGCGCCTTGCCGAGACGCTGCGCTTCACGCCGTGCCACGAGCAGCAGCTGCATGCCGGCGCAGTCGAATTCCGTCACCTCGGACAGGTCGAGGGCAGGCGCATCGTGCGTGCGCACGGCGTCCAGCAGCACGGGATGCAGCTCCGCCGCGCGGTAGATCGTCATCTCGCCTTCGACCGCCAGGCATGCGGCGGCCCCTTGGCACGTTTCGCCAATACTCATCATTGCTCCGGAATGTGCCGGCTCGCGCCGGCGCGAAGATTCAGCCGAGGGTCAGCTTCTGCACGGCGGCCACGAGGGCTTCCGGCTTGAACGGCTTGACCATCCACGCGCGCGCGCCGGCGGCCTTACCCTGTTCCTTCTTGTCTTCCTGCGACTCGGTGGTCAGCATCAGGACCGGCGTGAACTTGTAGGCGGGGCGGGTCTTCAGCTCGCGCACGAACGAGATGCCGTCCATGTTGGGCATGTTGACGTCGCTGATGATCAGGTTGACCTTCTGGCCGGTCAGCTTGGCCAAGGCGTCCTTGCCGTCGACGCCTTCGATGACGTCATAACCGGCCTGCTTCAGTGCGATGCCGACGACCTGGCGGATCGAGATCGAGTCGTCCACCACCATGATGGTTTTTGCCATGTGTAACTCCTGGACTAGAAAAATGTGATTTCTTCGGCCTGCTGCGCCGCGGGTTTCGTGACACTCTTGTGGAGCGTGCGTTCCTCGGCCATCGCGTAGGTGCTTTCGAGTTCGGCCAGGAGGCTGCGGGCATCGAGGCCGCCGTCTTGCGGTTGCTCGTCCAGCCAGGAGGGCAGGCGGGCGATGTTGTCGCTGACGTGCGACAGGATCTGGCTGACACGGTCCTGGAACTGCAGCTGCACGATCGCGTCGCCGACTTCGGTCTGGATGCCGGCGCTTTCTCGCTGCAGCAGGTCGGAGGACGCGACGAGGGCATCGGTGACGCCGCGCAGGGAGCCGAGCACGTTGCCGATCATCTGTTCCGACGCCTGCACGGCGCGCGTTTCCTCGCGCATGGAGTCTCCCGCCGCGCGGCACGTGACGTCGATCGCGGCGCTGATGCGGCCGACCTGTTCGGCGATGTGCTTGCCCGCGTCGGCCGACCGGTTCGACAACATGCGCACCTCGTTCGCGACGACCGCGAAGCCGCGCCCCGCCTCGCCGGCGCGCGCCGCCTCGATGGCCGCGTTCAGCGCCAGCAGGTTCGTCTGCCACGCGATGCTGGCGACGTCCGCCGCCATTTTCTGCAGGGTCGCAGTGACCTCCTGCAGGCCTTCGATCTTTTGCAGCATCTGCTGCTTGCTGGCGGCGGCGCCGGCCAGCATGTCCAGCAGCGAGCGCAATTCCTTTTCGCTGGCCGCGAACGCGTCGACGATGTTGTCGCCGTTGCGCGCGGTGCCCGACGCGTCCAGTGCCTGGCCCAGGCGGGTGACGATGCCGGAGAAGCGCTCGACGAGCGCCACGACGGCGGTCTCCATCTGGTCGCGCGATGCGTCGATGTGGGACGTCCACACGTCGGCCACTTCGGCGCCGAAAACGCGGCGGCTTGCGAGATCGTCACCGGCGGATTGGTCTGCCTGCGGCGCGGGGACGCGCAATGCGGCGAATGCGCCGCCGGCGAGGAGCAGGGCGGCGAACAGCCAGCCATGCCACTGCCAGCCGGCGAGCGGGACGATGACGCAGGCCGCGGCCGCGGCCACGATCAGCGTAGAAGGGGTTTGCAGGGGACGTAGTCGCGGCACGCGGCGCTCCGTTATCGGTATGTCAGGGGGTTCGTATGTTCGGTTTTGCCGACCACACGGGAGCTGATCATGTCAGAACATATTGCCGCAGCGCAAGCTTTTGCTGTGTAAAATGTGTCGCGGAGGTCGCGAATACAACACATCGTTAGATGAACACTAACATATTGTAGCAAAAGAGATTTTTTGCCAAGAGGCCGGATGCGGCGGGTCGATGACACGCCGCGATTCACATTATTGTCGTTCGAATATTTTACAAAACCCTGCCTCGCCGCGATGTCCTGCCTTCGGATTGACCGAAGCCTGGCGACGGAATTGCCGGATTGCGGAACACCGCTTCGCCGACTACCATCGTGACATGAACACAATGATTCCCACGTTTGCGGCGGGCATGGTGGCGGGTGCGATGAATGCGCTGGCGGGCGGCGGTTCGTTCGTCAGCCTGCCGGCGCTGATCGCGGCAGGTGTGCCTCCGGTGCAGGCGAATACGTCGAGCACGGTCGCATTGTTCCCGGGCGGACTGGCCAGCGCCTGGGCCTACCGCGACGGCCTGGGGCCGGTGGGCACCGTGCCGTTGCGTGCGCTGCTGGCCGCGACCCTGTGCGGCGGCCTGGCCGGCGCCGTGCTGTTGCTGCGCACGTCATCCGCCGCGTTCACATTCGTGCTGCCGTGGCTGTTGCTGGTGGCGACCATCGCGCTCGCGTTCGGACGGCGCATCGGCGACGCCCTGCGCGCGCGCTGGCGTATCCACGCGCGCGCGGTGCTGGCCGTGCAGTTCGCGCTGGGCGTCTACGGCGGTTATTTCGGCGGGGCGGTGGGGATCATGATGATCGCGATGTGGGGCCTGCTCGACAACCGCGACCTGAAACTGTTGAATGCGCCGCGCACCTTGCTGGTCAGCGCGGCGAACACGGTGGCGGTCCTCGCGTTCATCGCGGCCGGCGCGGTGCGCTGGCCGGAAACGCTGGCGATGCTGGCGGGCGCGGTGCTGGGGGGCTACGGCGGTGCGCGCATCGGACGGCGGGCGCCGCCGGGCGTGATCCGTGCCGTCACGCTATGCGCGACGACCGCGATCACGCTCGCCTTTTTCGTGAAAACCTACGTTGTGTGAGGCCCCCATGCTGCAGGCATTGCTCGCAACCATAGGCGTGCTGGCCATCGCGGCCAGCATCGCCGCCAAGTTCGTCAGGCTGCCGGTCAGCGCTTCAGCTGCGACAGGTCGCGCACGGCGCCGCGGTCGGCCGACGTGGTCAGCGCCGCGTAGGCACGCAGTGCCTGCGACACGGCGCGCTCGCGGTTGACCGGCTGCCATGCGGCGTCGCCGCGTGCTTCCATCGCCGCGCGGCGGTGCGCCATTTCCTCGGCCGACACGCGCAGGTTGATGGTGCGGTTCGGGATGTCGATGTCGATCATGTCGCCTTCCTCGACGAGGCCGATCGCACCGCCTTCCGCCGCTTCCGGCGACGCGTGGCCGATCACGAGGCCCGACGAACCGCCCGAGAAGCGGCCGTCCGTGAACAGCGCGCACGCCTTGCCGAGGCCCTTCGACTTGATGTACGACGTCGGGTACAGCATCTCCTGCATGCCCGGACCGCCTTTCGGGCCTTCGTAGCGGATGATCACGACGTCGCCTGCGTGCACGGTGTCGCCGAGGATGCCCTCGACGGCCGCGTCCTGGCTTTCGAACACGCGCGCCTTGCCCGAGAACTTCAGGATGCTTTCGTCGACGCCGGCCGTCTTCACGATGCAGCCCTTTTCCGCGATGTTCCCGTACAGGACCGCGAGGCCGCCGTCCTGCGAGTACGCGTGCGCGCGGTCGCGGATGCAGCCCTCGGCGCGATCGAGGTCGGCGCTGTCGAAGCGCTCGGCCTGCGAGAACGCGACCTGGGTCGGCACGCCGCCCGGCGCGGCGCGGAACAGCGTGTGGACCGCCTGGTCGTCGCTGCGCTTGATGTCGTATTTCTCGATCGCGTCGCCCAGGGTCGGCGAGTGGACGGTCGGCAGCGACGTGTCCAGCAGGCCGGCGCGCGCCAGTTCGCCGAGGATGGCGACGATGCCGCCGGCACGGTGCACGTCTTCGATGTGGTACTTGTTCGTCATCGGCGCGACCTTGCACAGGCACGGCACGTTGCGCGAGATGCGGTCGATGTCGGCCATCGTGAATTCCACGCCCGCCTCGTGCGCGGCGGCCAGCAGGTGCAGCACGGTGTTGGTCGAGCCGCCCATCGACACGTCCAGCGCCATCGCGTTTTCGAACGCGGTCTTGGTGGCGATGCTGCGCGGGAGGATCGTATAGTCGTCCTGCTCGTAGTGGCGCTTGGCCAGGTCGACGATCAGGCGGCCGGCGCGCAGGAACAGTTCCTTGCGGTCGGCGTGCGTGGCGACGATGGTGCCGTTACCCGGCAGCGACAGCCCCAGCGCCTCGGTCAGGCAGTTCATCGAGTTCGCGGTGAACATGCCGGAGCAGGAACCACAGGTGGGGCAGGCCGAGCGCTCGACTTCGGCCACGTCGGCGTCGGAGATCTTGGAGTCGCCGGCCTGGATCATCGCGTCGACGAGGTCCAGCTTGATGATCTTCTTGTCGTTGTTGACGACCTTGACCACCTTGCCCGCTTCCATCGGACCGCCCGACACGAACACGGTCGGGATGTTGATGCGCATGGCGGCCATCAGCATGCCCGGGGTGATCTTGTCGCAGTTCGAGATGCAGACCATCGCGTCGGCGCAGTGCGCGTTGACCATGTACTCGACGGAGTCGGCGATCAGGTCGCGCGACGGCAGCGAGTACAGCATGCCGCCGTGGCCCATCGCGATGCCGTCGTCGACGGCGATGGTGTTGAATTCCTTGGCGACGCCGCCCGCCGCCTCGATCTCGCGCGCCACCAGCTGGCCCAGGTCCTTCAGGTGCACGTGGCCCGGCACGAACTGGGTGAACGAGTTGACGACGGCGATGATCGGTTTGTCGAAGTCGCCGTCCTTCATGCCGGTCGCGCGCCACAGGGCGCGGGCGCCCGCCATGTTGCGGCCCTGGGTGGTGGTGTGGGAACGGTAAGTCGGCATGGTGTCTCCTCGGGAAATCGTAAAACCCCAAGAGTGCCGTGGGTATGGCAAGTTGTCCAATATATGATTCGGTGGGCTGTGATTCGCATTTCATATCACATGCGGAGCAGGGTTTCGAATCGAACGGCCCGCCGTGAACGCGAGTCCTATAATTTCTTCAACTGAATTCACAAACAGCAATTTACGTCTTGTCTGGATGGACCACGGGTGTGGCCTGGGTGATGGGTTCGCGTCTTCCCGGCTGCGGAGAATGAACCGAGCCGATTCTAGTGGAGGAGCGTACGGGCATGGCACGGCGATTTCATGGTGTAGCGAGGGCGACGCTGACGATCGCGGCGCTGGCCGGGCTCGGCGCCGCACTGTTCAATTATTGCGCGCCGATGACCGGCGTGACCGGAACGATCGGCGCCCTCGCTGTCGTCGTGTCCACCCTGTTGCTGGCGTTGCTCGGCTTTGTCCTGGTGCGCAGGCGTACCGGCCGCTCCCGGCTCGTGCCGGTCCTCGCCCTTCTGATGGCGCTCGGCACCCTGGCGGCGGCCTGGCTGCTGCACGAGTTCTCGCTGGTTGCCGCCATGGTCATCGCGCTGCTGGCGCTGGCGGTCGATTTGATGAGTGGTCCGGACAGGCACCCGGTGACAACCGTCGCGTCGCTCTTGCTCGTGCCTGCTCTCTGCATCAGCCTTGGCCTCGCAGCCATCGGCCGGCTGCCGCCTGCGACGGCGCAGGGGGCGGCGGCAGCCGATGATGTTCACGATTCGTCGGAACAACAACCATCGGCACCGCCAAAGCCCATCTGGAACAGCTTCCACGGGCAATTGAGCGCGCAGAAATACTCACCGCTGGCGCAGATCGATACCTCGAACGTCGGCAAGCTGAAGCTGGCATGGCAGTACCATACCGGGGATGTCTCCGACGGCAGCGGCGGCAAGCCGCCGACCGTCTGGTCGGCCACGCCCATCTACGCCAACGAGACCCTGTACATCGGCACGCCGTTCTACCGGATCATCGCCCTCGATCCGGCGACCGGAACAGAGCGTTGGCGGTTCGACACCCACTCGACCCTGAAGGCGCTCACCCAGCCCGCGTTGAAGACCCGCGGCGTCGCCTACTGGGAAGCCCGGCATCCGGTCGCGGGCCAGGCCTGCCAGAAGACCGTCTACATCGGCACCATGGATGCGAGGCTGTTCGCCGTCGATGCGGACACGGGAAAGCCGTGCCCAGGCTTTGCCGACCACGGCGTACTCAACGTCAACAAATGGAACAGCGTCAACGATGCCTGGCCGCTGTCGGTGCTCCAGCCGCCCACCGTGGCGGGCGACCACCTCATCATCGGCTGGGCCGGCAAGGACTGGGCGCTGGCCGAGGCGCCGCCGGGCAGGGTCTTCTCGGTCAATGCGCGCACCGGCAAACTGGAGTGGGTCCTGAACGTTCTTCCCGATGATATCGTCAGGCA
This sequence comes from Massilia kyonggiensis, assembly GCF_024756235.1. Lineage (GTDB taxonomy): Bacteria > Pseudomonadota > Gammaproteobacteria > Burkholderiales > Burkholderiaceae_D > Telluria > Telluria kyonggiensis. Next base: position 149,198 of record NZ_JANUGY010000012.1, read on the forward strand.
GAGCGGCACTGCCAACGTGTGGACCGCGATGTCGGTCGACGAGGAACTCGGGCTCGTGTACTTGCCGGTGTCGTCGCCTTCGCCCAACTACTGGGGCGGCAACCGCGCCGAACCCGTCCCGCTCGCGACCTCCACCACCGCTGTCGACATCGACACCGGCAAGGTGGTGTGGTCGCGCCAGTGGGTGCACCATGACCTCTGGGACTACGACATCAATTCGGCACCGACGCTGATGGACATCACGGTCGATGGCAAGACGATCCCGGCGCTGATGCAGGCGACCAAGATGGGCTACCTGTTCGTCGTGAACCGCAGGACCGGCGAGGATGTCTGGCCGATCGAGGAGCGCCCAGTCCCTACCGGCAATGTCCCCGGTGAGGTTTACGCGAGGACCCAGCCGGTTCCTACCCGACCTGCGCCGCTGCTGGACCAGTCCCACAAGCCGAAGGTCTGGTGGATTGCCGACATGGTTGGCTTCGGCCAGTGCTCGCGCCTGTTCGATGCAATGCATTACGATGGCATGTACACGCCGCCGACCGCCGGGGATGCAGGCACGCTGGGCTATCCATTCAGCGCCGGCGCCGTCCAGTGGGGGGGTGTCGCTTTTGACCCGCGCAGCGAGACGGCGATCGTCAACACGTCACATCTCGTGCAGCAACTCAAGCTGTTGCCACGCGACGTGTACGACAGCGTGGCCAAGGGCTCCGGCGCCGAGCAGGGCTTCTATCCGCAGAAGGGGGCGCCGTTCGGCATCATGCTAGAAAACGCGCTCAACTGGCTCGGCATGCCATGCTGGGAACCGCCCTTCGGCGAACTTGTCTCGATCGATATGAAGACCGGCGCGATCAACTGGCGTCGCCCCGTCGGGGCATCCCAGCAGTACGGCTTCTACATGCCTGAGAGCCTGGGCTCGCCGACCATCGGCGGGCCGGCCGTGACCGCAGGCGGCCTGATCTTCATCGGCGCCTCGATGGACGCGAAAGTGCGGGCCTATTCGCTGGCGACGGGCAAGGAGTTGTGGTCCGACCTGGTCCAGGCCCCGGTGGTCGCGAATCCGGCGGTGTACGAATACAAGGGCCGTCAGTATGTCGCTTTCGTGGCCGGCGGCAATCCGATCATCAAGGACCAGGTGGGCGACCAGCTGGCGGTGTACGCGCTGCCACGGTGACCTGTATCGACCGGGCCGCGCGGAGAAGGATGGGCAGAGATGGTCGAGCTCGATGGCGTGCGCAAGCAGGCCGGGTGTCGGCATGAAAATGTAATATAAGGCATGCTGATCCGAACCATCGTGAACGCGGGGTTGCGCCGCACCCTGAAGCCCCTCTGGAACGACATTCCGTCCGTCGCGCGCATGCGCGCCGCGTATCACCGGATCGACCGCCTGGGAACGCTCGGCCGGCAGCCCGTCCGCGACCGCGAACGCGGCGCGGGACAGCATGCAGTCACCGAACATCTGGCCATGGGTGCGGATGACGTACCTTGGCGGCGTCGCGCCGGACCACCCGGACGTGTCGCCCCTGTTCGGCGACTGGGCGGGACTCGCGCCGCTCCATTTCCACGTGTCGGACACCGAGATCATCCTCGACGACAGCAGGCGCGCGGCCGAACGCGCGCGCCGGGCCGGGAACCGCGTGACGCTCACCATCTGGCACGACGTGCCGCACAGCTTTTATTACATGAACGCGCTGCGCGAGGCGTGGCGGTGCCGGGCGGAGGTCGTCGCCTTTGTCGGCGCCGCGTTGCGACAGATGTAAAAAAGGACAGCCTGGGGGGCTGTCCTTTGCCAGCCCGCAGGCTGCCTTCTATTGCTCCGAGAGTTCTACCACCACATGCCGTAGATCGTGGCCAGCACGACGCAGATGACCGCCGAGCCCAGGGCAAACGCGCCGTCGACCTTGAACAGCTTGGTGTCGACGATCAGTCCATTCACCTTGCCGCGGGCGAACACGGTGCTGAGCAGGACCATGCCGGCGACGACCAGCCAGAACACGATGAACATGCGGTCCAGGAACGGGATCTCGTAGACACCGCTGCCGTTGTCGTGGGCGAAGCCGATCGGGGCGAGGAAGGACAGGTCCATCATCCCCGGCAGGAACTTCAGGATGATCGAGAACACGAGGCCGCCCACGGTCGCGAACATCGCGGCGCTGGACGTGGTCTTTTTCCAGAAGAAGCCCAGCAGGAACATGGCCAGGATGCCCGGCGAGACGAAGCCCGTGTATTCCTGGATGTACTGGAAGCCGCCCTTCTTGTCGATGCCCATCAGCGGGGCGATCACGACGGCCAGCAGCATCGACACGACGACGGTCACGCGGCCGATCCACACCATCTTCTGCTCGCTGACATTTGGATGG
>NZ_JANUGY010000013.1 GCF_024756235.1 Massilia kyonggiensis
TTTCTTGCGCAACCGTGCCAGTGGCGTACCGGTGAGCGCGTTGTGGCTGCGCCCGCATTTGAGGCAACGGAAGCGTTGTAGTCCGCTCGCCTGGCCGCAGCGGTGCTTGCGGGCGCAGCCGCAGTGCGGACACGGCCGGCCCGCCGCGGCCTGCTCGATGAGGGCAATGCACTCGCCAGGATCTGCAATGCCGGCGACCCATTCCCGCAGCCGGGCCAGGTCGCCCGCAGACAATTTCGCCGCCGCTAACATGGCGAACAATTCGTCGAACGTCAGGCTGCGCATCGTCACTCCTCATGAGTTAACTCGACGATGCGTCAGACCGCCACAACGAATTTCAGTTCACATAACTATCGCGAACACAGCCCAAAAAAAAGCCGCCCCTGCGGGCGGCGTTCGTGAGACGCGTATTGCTCAGTGCTGCGAGATGCTGCCGCGCCATGCGCCGGTTTCCTTGCCGCGCTTCTCGAGCATGTCCTTGAACTTCTGCAGGTTGCCGCGGGCTTCCAGGCGGACGGCGCCGAGGGCGTCGCCGATCTTCTCGATCGGGCCTTCCGGCTGGTAATCCATCTGCAGGGTGATGCGGGTAACGTCGTCCGAGATCTTGTGGAACGTCACCACGCCACCGTTCGGCACGCCGCTCGTGCTGCGCCAGGCGATGCGCTTGTCCGGGATCTGTTCCGTGATCTCGGCATCCCATTCCTTCTCTTCGCCGGCCACGTTGGCCTTCCAATGCAGGTGCTTGTCGTCCAGCTGGCGGATTTCATGGACGCTACCCATGAACTGCGGGAAGTCCTCGAACTGGGTCCACTGGTTGTAGGCGGTACGCACGGGGACGTTGACCTCGATGGTTTCGATGATCGACGAGCCCATGCCCGATTTATTGCCTTTGAGTTTTTTGGACAGCATCATGCCGCCGACGGCCAGCGCGGCGACCGTCACTACACGGTTCAGCATTTGTTACCTCCTTATGCCATAAATCGCTTGCGTTACACAAAACCGGTCCAAGCCCGCGAAAGGGGCTGGACCGCATCTGTCGTCAAAAGTACGTCAAAAGCGATCAACACGGCGCCCGCGAGCCTTGCGGAAACAGTGATACTGTATATATCATCAGTAAAAATCCTGCCGCGGCGATGCCGAGGGCGTCCCGACGTTTTATAATGCCCGCATGAATCTCCTCGACAATCTGAATCCCGAACAACTGGCGGCCGTCACGCTGCCGTCCCAGAGCGCCCTTATTCTCGCTGGCGCCGGGTCCGGCAAGACGCGGGTGCTGACGACCCGCATCGCCTGGCTGATCCAGACCGGGCAGGTGTCCCCGGCCGGCATCATGGCCGTGACCTTCACGAACAAGGCCGCGAAGGAGATGCTCACGCGCCTCTCGTCGATGCTGCCGGTGAACACGCGCGGCATGTGGATCGGCACGTTCCACGGCCTGTGCAACCGCCTCCTGAGGACGCACCACCGCGACGCCGCGCTGCCGCAGACGTTCCAGATCCTCGATTCGCAAGACCAGCTGTCGATGATCAAGCGCATGCTGAAAGCGCTGAACGTGGACGACGAGAAGTATCCGGCCAAGGACCTGATGTACTTCATCAACAATGCCAAGGACCGGGGCCAGCGCGCGCACGAGGTCGAGGCGTACGATCACGTGCAGAAGCGCATGGCCGAGCTGTATGACCTGTACGACCAGCAATGCCAGCGCGAAGGCGTCGTCGACTTCGCCGAGCTGCTGCTGCGCGCGTACGAACTGCTGCAGCGCAATCACCCGCTGCGCCAGCATTACCAGATGCGCTTCCGCCATATTCTCGTCGACGAGTTCCAGGACACGAACGACCTGCAATACAACCTGCTGAAGCTGCTGGCGGGCCACGGCGAGCAGCGTGGCGGCGCACTGTTTGCCGTCGGCGACGACGACCAGAGCATCTATGCGTTCCGCGGCGCGAACGTGGGCAATATGCAGGCGTTCGAGCGCGACTTCGAGGTGAAAAACCTGATCAAGCTGGAGCAGAACTACCGCTCGCACGGCAACATCCTCGACAGCGCCAACCACCTCATCTCGAACAACGCGAAACGCCTCGGCAAGAACCTGCGTACGGACGCGGGACTGGGCGAGCCGGTGCGCATCTACGAAGCGTCGTCCGACCTGGAAGAGGCGCAATGGATCATCGACGAAGCCAAGAGCCTGATGGCGGAGGGCGTGTCGAAAAGCGAGATCGCCGTGCTGTACCGCTCCAACGCGCAGAGCCGCGTGATCGAGCATGCGCTGTTCGCGGCCGGCCTGCCGTACACCGTGTACGGCGGCCTGCGCTACTTCCAGCGCGCCGAGGTCAAGCACGCCATCGCCTACCTGCAGCTGATGGACAACCCGCACAACGATTCCGCCTTCCTGCGCGTCGTGAATTTTCCGACGCGCGGCATCGGCGCCCGCTCGATCGAGCAGCTTCAAATGGCGGCCGAGACGTACCGCGTGTCGCTGTACGCGGCGGTCCCGTACATGACGGGCAAGGCCGGCACGGCGCTGGGCAACTTCGTGAAACTGATCGAGAGCGCGCGCTTCGAGACCCAGCAGCTGCCGCTGCCGGAAATGGTGCGCGTCGTGCTGGAGCGCAGCACGCTGCTCGCGCACTACGCCAACGAAAAAGAAGGCCAGGAACGCATCGAGAACTTGCAGCAGATGGTCGGTGCGGCCACGCAGTTCGTGCAGGAAGAAGGTTTCGGCACGCACGCGCCGGCGCACCTCGGCCCGCAGGCGGTCGCGGCGAGCGGCACGGCGATCGTCGATGGCGACGGCGTCGAGGTGCTCGATAGCGATGCGCCGCTGGCGGCCGTGATGTCGCCGCTGTCCGCTTTCCTCGCGCACGCGTCGCTGGAAGCGGGCGACGCCCAGGCGCAGGCCGGCCAGGAAGCGATCCAGCTGATGACCGTGCACTCTGCCAAAGGCCTGGAATTCGACGCCGTGTTCATCACGGGCCTGGAAGAGGGTTTATTCCCGCACGAGAGCAGCGCGCGCGAGATGGATGGCGTGGACGAGGAGCGCCGCCTGATGTACGTGGCGATCACGCGCGCGCGCCGGCGCCTGTACATGAGCTTTACGCAGCAGCGCATGCTGCACGGCCAGACGCGCTTCAACATGAAGTCGCGCTTCTTCGACGAGCTGCCGGAACACGCGCTGAAATGGCTGACGCCGCGCGTGCAGACGAACTGGTTCGCCGGCCGCAAGTCGACGACGGCGTGGGACGACGCCGACTTCCGCGAAGGCGGCACCGACAACCACATCGCCAAGCAGATCGCGCAGAAGTCGACCAGCGGCAACGGCACCGGCTGGCGTATCGGCGAATCGGTCAGTCACGCGCGCTTCGGCGAGGGCGTGATCGTCAACATCGAGGGCGGCGGCACCAACGCGCGCGCGCAGATCAATTTTGGCGCGGCGGGGATGAAGGTGCTCGACCTGTCGGTGGCCAAGCTGGAGCGGATCGGCCGCTGATCACGCCGGCTGCGGCGCTTTGTCGGCCGGCTTGCCGAAGATGGTGCGGTAGCCGGCATACATCGCGCACTGCAGCAGCAGCATGAACAGGAAGATCAGCCACATCAGCACGACGCGGCCCAGCGCCGCGTCGCCGAACACGAGCGCGGCGAGGATGCAGATGCCGAAGAAGATGCCGAACCACGCCGCCAGCAGCACGAGGAACGGGCGCGCCGTGCGGATGACGGCGAAGAAGCTGTAGAACGTGGCCTTGCCCGGCCCCATGTGCTTCCAGTAGGTGAGCGGGGCGGCGAAGCACAGCGTCACCAGCACGGCCACGTCCAGCAAAAAGACGCCGAACAGGGCCAGCATGTGCGACGTCTGGATCGTCGGCGGCGCCTTGGCGTCCGGGCGCGGCATCATCTGCATGATCACCTCGGGCGGGATCGCCAGCCGGGTGATCACCATCATCAGCAGCGACACGGCCAGGTAGACGAGCCCCAGCTTGCACAGCGCGGCCAGCGCCGGCTGGCGGAAGCCCGTCAGCAGCACGGCCGGCGTGACCCGGTCGCCGTTCTCGATCATCAGGCACGCCTGCATGAAGGCCATCGTGAACGACGGAATCAATACGACCGCAAGTACCGAACCCAGGATCGGCACGGCCGACAGGCCGATGCTGAACAGGATGTTGGCGAAGAGGAGCGTCGTCAGGGCGGCAGGCTGTTTGCGGAACAGGCCGATGCCTTGTTTCAGCCACTCCCATCCGGTACGTGCGGGTAAATCGTTCATGCTGTCAAGTTGGGGGCGCCCCGTGCGATGCGCTCGCGCAGGACACGTTCGAAGTGAGTCGGATCGTGCGGCGTGAGCATTTCAGCTTCGCGCGGACGGTGATAATCATACAGGCGCGACAGCCAGAAGCGCAGCGCGGCTGCGCGCAGCATCGGTAGCCACGCCGCGTGGTCGGCTTCCGTGAACGGACGAACTGCATGGTAGGCGCGCGTCAGGGCGACCACGCGTGCCTCGTCGAGGCGGCCGGTGTCCAGGTCGATGCACCAGTCGTTGACGGTGACGGCCAGGTCGAACAGCCAGGTGTCCCAGCCGGCAAAATAAAAATCGAAGCAGCCGGACAGGCGTTCGCCGACGAACATCACGTTGTTGCGGAACAGGTCGGCGTGGACGGGGCCGCGCTCCAGTTCGGCATACGTCGTGCCGGCCGCGAAGTCGCGCTGGAATGCCAGTTCGGATTGCAGCAGAGCGGCGGTCTCGGCATCGAGGAACGGCAGCACCTTCGGCACCGTCTCGACCCACCAGTCCAGCCCGCGCAAATTCGGCTGGCGCAGCGGGAAGTCGCGGCCGGCCAGGTGCATCTTGGCGAGGATGGTGCCCACTTCGGCGCAGTGCACCGGCTGCGGATCCATCTGCGAGCTGCCGTCGAGCTTGCTGACGATGGCGGCCGGCTTGCCGTGCAACGCCACGACGAGCTCGCCCGCGTCGTTCGCCACCGGCGCCGGCACGGGAATGCCGCGCTCGGCCAGGTGGCGCATCAGCTGCACGTAGAAGGGCAGTTGCTCGAAGCTGAGGTTTTCGAAGATGGTGAGGACGTACTCGCCGCGTTCCGTCGTCAGGAAGAAGTTACTGTTTTCGATACCGCTCGCGATGCCCTTCAATGCGAGTGCTTTGCCAAGAGGAAATTGCTTGATCCACTGGGAGAGGTCATCCAGCGTGACCGGGGTGAAGACTGCCATTGTGTAAGTAAGAAAAGTCGCGGGTGCGGCCGCGCTCGGGCGGCCGGTCTTGTTGACGGCTTGTTACTTCTTCTCGGGCTCGGCGGTAGCCGGCATGGGAGGAGGAGGCGGCGCGTCGGCCGTCGTCGGGGCGTTGGTACCGGATTCGCTCGTGGCTTTCCGCTTGCCCGACAGGTCGAACTCACCCACCTTCCACTGCGGCGCGCGGATCGAATTCGTCTGCGCGTTGCCGGGCTGGGTGTTCGGTTTCATGTAGTAATGGCTGCCACCGGGCGTGGTGACTTCGACTTCGGTGACCTGGCCGCCGTCGCGCGTTTCCTTGATCTGGGTGCCGCGCTTGGGCGGAATCGTGGTCGCGGGAACGTCGCTGCCCGGCTCGATACGCTCGAGTTTCGGCGGTGCCGGGCTCGGGGTCGGCTGCGTGGTCTGCTGCTGGGCCACGGCCAATCCTGCCTGGCAAGTCAGGAACAGCGCGAAAGTGGCGAGGCGGATAGGGGTACGCGGCATGATGATCACCTTTGTCGTTTAGTTCATTGTAACAAAGGGAGCCACTTCTCTGTGAAAAGTGTGGCTTCGTCCCCATCTGGATGACATCGCCTGCCCAGCTTTTCTCCACTCCCGATTCTGCGATAATGGCGCACGTTTTGCCGTGCCGCCGCGGCCCCACTTTTGAGCGCTCTATGGACAATACCCTGCTTCTCGTCGACGGTTCCAGCTATCTCTATCGCGCCTTCCACGCGCTGCCCGACCTGCGCAGCCCGGACGGCTACCCGACCGGCGCGATGCACGGCATGGTCAACATGCTGCGCCGCCTGCGCGCGGACTTCCCGGCCGCGTACATCGCGTGCGTGTTCGACGCGAAGGGCAAGACCTTCCGCGACGACCTGTACCCGGAATACAAGGCGACACGCGCGTCGATGCCGGAAGACCTGGCCAAGCAGATCGAGCCGATCCACGAAGTCGTGCGCCACATGGGCTGGCCGATCCTGATGGTCGAAGGCGTCGAGGCGGACGACGTCATCGGCACGCTCGCGGCGCAGGCGACGGCGCGCGGCCTGAACACCGTCGTCTCGACGGGCGACAAGGACCTCGCCCAGCTCGTCAACGACAAGGTCATGCTGATCAACACGATGAGCAACGAGAAGCTCGACGAAGCGGGCGTGCTCGCCAAGTTCGGCGTGCCGCCGAACCGCATCATCGACTACCTGACCCTGATCGGCGACACCGTCGACAACGTCCCCGGCGTCACCAAGTGCGGCCCGAAGACGGCCCTCAAGTGGCTGACCCTGCACGGTTCGCTGGACGGCGTGATCGAAAACGCCCACAGCATCACGGGCGCCGTCGGCGAGAACCTGCGCGCCGCGCTGGACTGGCTGCCGAAAGGCCGCGAACTGATCACCGTGAAGACGGACTGCGACCTCGCGGGCCACGTCGTGTCGATCGAAGAGACGCTCATCGGCCGCCCCGAGGACAAGGACGCGCTGCGCGACTTCTTCCAGCGCTACGGTTTTAAAACGATGCTGCGCGAGATCGGTCCCGGCAACGCCGGCAAGTACGGCGCACCCGGGGCGCCCCCGCTGAATTCGCCGGAAGGCGCGGCCGGCACGCAGCCCGGCATGCCGATCATCAAGGGCGAGTATGAGACCGTCACGACGAACGAACAGTTCGAGCGCTGGCTCGCGCTGATCGACCAGGCGGCACTGACCTCCGTCGACACGGAGACGACGTCGCTCGATCCGATGACGGCGGAAATGGTCGGCATCTCGCTCTCGGTGGAGGCGGGCAAGGGCGCGTACATCCCGCTCGCGCACCGCTACGCCGGCGTGCCGGAACAGTTGAACCGGGAGGAAGTCCTCGAGCGCATGAAGCCGTGGCTGGAAAATCCGGACAAGCCGAAGCTGGGCCAGAACCTGAAATACGACAGCCACATCTTCGAAAACCACGGGGTGAAACTGCGCGGCATCGTGCACGATACCCTGCTGCAGTCGTACGTGTTCGAATCGCACAAGCCGCACGACATGGACACGATGGCGCTGCGCCACCTGGGCTACACGACCATTCCCTTCGTCGACGTGTGCGGCAAGGGTGTGAACCAGATCTGCTTCGACCAGGTGGAGTTGCAGCGTGCGACCGAGTACGCGGCCGAGGATTCCGACATCACGCTGCGCCTGCACCACGCGATGATCGGCCACGTCGAAAGCGACAAGGGCCTGGACTATATCTACCGCAGCATCGAGTTGCCGACGTCCGTCGTGCTGCAGAAGATCGAGCGCAACGGCGTGCTGGTCGACGCGGACAAACTGGCGGCGCAGTCGAACGAGCTGGCCGCGCGCATCATGGAACTGGAGCAGCAGGCCTACGAACTGGCCGGCGGTCCGTTCAACCTCGGCTCGCCCAAGCAGATCGGCGAGATCTTCTTCGGCAAGCTGCAACTGCCCGTCATTAAAAAGACGGCGACCGGCGCGCCGTCCACCGACGAAGAGGTGCTGCAGAAGCTGGCGGAAGACTATCCGCTGCCGAAGATCCTGCTGGAGCACCGCGGCCTGTCCAAGCTGAAGTCGACGTACACCGATAAACTGCCGAAGATGGTGAATCCGAAGACGGGCCGCGTGCACACGAACTACGCGCAGGCCGTCGCGATCACGGGCCGTCTCGCGTCGAACGATCCGAACTTGCAGAACATCCCCGTGCGCACGAGCGAAGGCCGGCGCATCCGCGAAGCGTTCGTCGCGCCGGCGGGCAGCGTGATCGTGTCGGCCGACTATTCGCAGATCGAGCTGCGCATCATGGCCCACATCTCGGAAGACGAGGCGATGCTGCGCGCGTTCGCGGCCGGCGAGGACATCCACCGCGCCACCGCCGCCGAGATCTTCGGTCTGCCGCCGGAAGAAGTGCAGAGCGAGCAGCGGCGCTACGCGAAGGTCATCAACTTCGGCCTCATCTACGGCATGAGCGCATTCGGTCTCGCGCAGAACCTGGGCATCGAACGGGGCGCCGCCAGCAACTACATCGAGCGCTACTTCCAGCGCTTCGCGGGCGTGAAGCGCTACATGGACGAGACCCGTCTGCTCGCGAAGGAGCGCGGCTATGTGGAGACCGTGTTCGGCCGCCGCCTGTGGCTCCCCGAGATCAACTCGCCGAACGGCCCGCGCCGCGCCGGCGCCGAACGCGCGGCGATCAATGCGCCGATGCAGGGCACCGCGGCGGACTTGATCAAGCTGGCGATGATCGCCGTGCAGGACTGGATCGAGAAGGATGGCCTGCGCACCCGCATGGTGATGCAGGTGCACGACGAACTGGTGCTGGAAGTGCCGCAGGACGAACTGGACCTCGTCAAGCGGAAGCTGCCGGAACTGATGGGCGGCGTGGCCACGCTGAAGGTGCCGCTGGTGGCCGAAACCGGTGTTGGAACGAACTGGGAGGAGGCTCACTGAGCCTGTAAAAATTCCCCGGCCAGCCGCGCGACTTCCGTCGTCGCCAGCAGGTTGTAATGCGTCGCCCCCGGCACGATGGCCAGGCGGGCGGCGGCGCGCAGCGACCCGTCCATCCCCGCGTCGCGCTGGCCGCCGCCGAGCGCCTTGTAGAACTCGGCGATGTGGTCCAGCGTGATCGCATCCGCATCCGCAAACACCAGCATCGCCTGCGCCCGGATCGCGCCCACCTGCGGCATCCAGTCGTAGTCGCGGCTCTGCAATTCCCCCATCTTGCGGAACGCCGTTTCCCAGTTCACCGCCGGATACAGCTTGCCCAGCGGCGACTGCGCCACGTGGGCGCCGATCTGCGCGGCCTGCGTGTCCATGTGGTCGAAGGCCGTGCGCACTTCCGGATAAAAGCCGTCGCGTTTGGCCGCCGCCGACACGACGACCAGCCGGTCGACGACGTCCGGATGCCGGATCGCCGTCTGCAGCGCGACGCCGCCCCCGAACGAATACCCCAGCAGGTCGGCCTTGCCGAGGCCGAGTTCCCGGATCACGGCCGCGACGTCGTCCGCCAGCGTTTCGAAACGCAGCGGGCGGTCCACGTCCGGCGTGTGGCCGTGGCCTTGCAGGTGGATGGCGATCACGCGGCGGCCCTCGGCCAGCGCGGCGATGTTCGGGCCGAACACTTCGCTGGCCATGATCCCGCCGTGCAGCAGGACGAGCGGTTTGCCGGTGCCGTGTTCTTCGACGTGGATCTGCAGGCCGTTGACGGTGATGGGGGTCTTCATGTGGGCTCCTTATCAGTGGGTGCCCTGAAGAATACTCACCCATATTATGTTGTCAAACATATCTTGTTCAGTCCGTTGCGGCCGCGCTGACCGCAGCGGTTGGGCACTAAACACCTGGAAAGCGCTGCTCGACAGCATGAATATCATTCCGTCCAAATCGACAGGTACACCAATAATTTCCCCTCATTGAAACACTGAAAACCGCGGGTTGTCTTGCGGCTTTTTTTGAGTGTCGCGCTGAACGGTGCACAGTTCGGTACATCCGCCGGAAATTCCTTGTTCGCGTATTGTTCGAGCAAGGTGCGAAATGGCGCGGACAACCACGTCCGACCGGCATTGGGTGCAACCCATACAGGCGAAGCCGACGGGTCGGAAGAACCTTTATCGGTAGGGCCGGCGGCATCGAACTCCGCGACCATGGAGACTGCAAATGCGGGTCCAGGAACAGTGCCTCCCGTTTCCGGCGTCTCGAAGATCTCGAATCTGCCATTGCGTCCCGGGATGTCCATCTCGACGGTGGCGGTCAGCTCGTTCATATTCGTTGACGGCATTTTCACTTCCTTTTCTTTCGCGCTGCACCCGTGGAGAAACATCACGGCACACATGGCCGCGCTCGATACATACTTGTATATTTTCATGAGGATAAAGCCCAGGATGGCTGGGTTTGTTAAAAGTCGGGCGCCGGCTGCCCTTCAATCCATTCCCATTGGCGCTTCGCCGTTCCGTATGTGAGGAATTGTTGTCCCAAGCCAGTGACTTCGAACCGCCCATTTTCTTTATCGGCAATGCCCGTTTTTTCGTCACTTTTTCCGGGGTTGAAATTGTATTTGTCTTCCATGTGGATGGTGACGTCGGCACGATATACGATTTCCGCCGACTGGTTCGTCGTAACGGTAACGTCCGCACTGACCCAGATGTAATGCGCGCCGATCGTTTTTTGCCAGTTTTCGCTTGCCGGAGACTGGGCAAATTTTCCCGGTCCGATGGCGTAAGCCTCGCTGGTGACAGAGAATTTGACACGGTCCTTGCCGATGATCTCCACGTGCTTTTGAAAATCTTTCCGCAGCTTGACTTTCAGCTCAAGGGCGGCCGAATCCTCTCTGAGGTATTTTTCATAGTCGACAGTGTAGGGTTTCCCTTTTCCTTCAAGAAAGTGCCTGTAGGCAGCAGTAGCGTCTTGAAGACTTCCGCTGGAACATTTGTCCGTCAACCCGGTCGTCATTTTGCGGAGCGTTTCGTGATTGCAGAGAAGCTCCGCGCCCCACAACATTCTTTTCCATTTCGACAGTTGCTCATAATCTTCTTTCGTTGGGGCGCGCTTCTGCTCCACGTCGAGAAAGCCGTTGTCGTGGACGATGTTCGGACGCGTTGGCTTACCGATGCGATATCGCCCCGACTGTCCCTCGAGCATGACCTTCTGGGTATGAACCGCTTTCTTTTCGGTAGGCTGCAAGAGAATTTCAAATGGATTGTTCACTTGGCACCCTTAAACTTTGCAATTTCCTTCATCGCCGCGTGACCGATCAATACCTTTGCCGCTTCTGCGCTGTTACTTTGCGGTATGTCCGTCAGACCGGTTTCATCCGTGGTCCCGAAGAAGACGGCGCCGCTGCCGAGCCGCATGAAGTAGGCCGTGTTGTCGAGCGGAGAGCCATCCGTGGAATCGATCAGGCGAATGGTATGGTTGTAGAGTGCGGCCACACTGGTGGGGAGGGGGATGAACGAGGTGGGATTCGCCTGGCCCCCATCGAACACATGTTGTCCGCCTTTCACCGTAAAGTTCCCCGGACAAGCGAACGTGATATTTTGCCCATCCAGCGTGACCGAAGATTGTCCCGCCTGAAGCACAATCTTTTTTGACGCCTTGATCTCGATACCGTCATTCACGGAAATGACCGTCACTTCCTTGTCCGCCAGGATCTCCAGCGCATCCGTATGCGCCTGCAGCGATACCGGCCCGTTGCCGGCGAACACCTGGATGCCGCCCTCGTGCGAATACAAGGCGGTGGCCTCGGCCGCCACCGACGAGATCGTGTGTGCAGCGGTCATGTGGAGGTCCGATTGCGTCGTCCAGTGCAACTGCTGCCCTGCGAACAGCACGGTCGAGGCCGGCGTGGCCCAGTTGATGCCGGCCTGGGCATCCATCAGCACCAGCGGCGCCGCGAATGTCTCGACGGGCGCGGCACTGTCGGGATCGCGCGATCCCGGCTTGGCCTTGAGCGCCTGCTGGCCGCCGACCGCGCCCGCGAATTTGCCTTTTTCCTGCGGATCGATCCGGGCCAGCAAATCCTTCTGTGCCTGCACCGCGGCGGCGCTGGTCAACGCCTGCTGCCCTTTGGCTGCGTCGAGCAAGGTCTTGTCGAGGGACTGTGCGGCCTTCAGCGCGCCGATGGCCTCCGCCGCATCCATCTGCGTCGAGGTCACGCCGGTTGCCCGGCCGCTGCGCGGGCTCGTGGTCAGCAGCACGCCTGCGCCGCCACGCACCACGGCCCAGGCGTCGGTGCGCAACTCGAAACCGTTGCCGCGATAGGCGCCGCGCTGGGCCGAGCCGCGCGCTTGCTCCACCAGGTAACCGAGGTTCAGCTGGGTCGCCGCCGTGCTGGTGGCCAGGCGCATGCGCAACTGGCCTTGCGTGTCGTCGAGCTGCCACTGGTTGAAACCGTTGCCGTCGAAACCGCGGGTCTGGATGCCGGAGATCGTGCCCGCATGATTCGCGCCCGACTCGACGCCGGCCGCGAACGGCGGCGCATCGGCGCCCGTGTACAGCTGGGCGACCACGAGTGGGCGGTCGATGTCGTTGTCGATGAAGTCGACCAGCACCTCGGTGCCGATGCGTGGCGTGAATTGCGTGCCCCAGTTCGGACCGGCCAGCGCTTCGGCCACGCGTACCCAGGTGCCGGAGCGATCGTCGCCCGGCGCGCAGCCTTTGTCGTCCGTGTCGTGATCCAGGCTGCCGGGGTTCGCGCCGGCGCCGCGCTGCCAGGCGAATTGCACGCGGATCTGGTGGTCGCGCCCGGTCGTGGCGACACTGTCCGGTATGCCGACCACCAGCGCCGTCTGCGGGCCGAGTGCCGTGCAAGGATGAGGTAGGGCAGTCGCGCGGGGCAGGATGGCCACCGTGTCGCGCACGCAAGCGAAGCGATTGCGGTACGTGCCGGGTTCGACACCGCTACGATCTGCCGTCGCGATCCGGGCGCGGATGTTGTTGCGTGCCTCGTGCTCGACCCACAGGACCTTGAAGCCGTTCGCGCCGTCGGGGTAGCGGTCGTGCAGCGTCAGTTCGAACCTGTGGCCGGCCGCCAGCCGCCGGGCCGCGCCTTCGCCTTCGAACAGCTTGTTGTCCAGCTCCAGGGCCTGCAGCATCAGGCGGCTGTGCAGGTTGGCCGTGCCGGTATCGGTGGCGATGCGCTCGCCCGCCCCGTCGTAGACCTGCAGCGGCGGGATGTCGCCGGCGTCGAGGTTCGACCGCTGTTCGGCGGCGGGCGCCCGGACCTGGGCCGGATCCCAGCTGCTGATCGACACCGCGTTGGCCTGGACGCGCCGGCATGCGCGGAAGCCATCGATGGCGTCGTCGCTGTCGGTCGCGCGCACGCCGTGGAAGCGAATTGCAAGGTTGCCCGGCGTGGCCGGCAAGCGCGCTTCGCTGTCGAAGATCACGAGCCGGTGGCGCGCCTGGCCGCTGTCGTCCGCATTGTCCTGGTCGTGTTCGAAGCGCCAGGACAATCCTTCCGACGCCAGCAGCCGCACGAAGAAGTCGTAGTCGCTCTCGCGGTACTGCGTGCAGATGGCGCGCGCCGGCAGATCCTGCGTGATGTCGAATTCGAAGCGCAGCTGCGGATAGTCGGCGAACAGTTCGGTCACGATGTCGCGGACATTCTTGTTCTGGAAAATGTAGCTGTCGCGGCGCAGGCGCAGCAGGGCCAGTGCAGGCTCCAGGCGCAGGCGATAGCGGGCGACGCCACCGTCGGCACCCAGCCATTCGGCAGCGGTGCAGATGCCGTGCCAGGCGCGGCGCGAGTCGTCCGGTTGCAGCAGCGTGATGGTCAGCTCTTCGCCCAAGAATCCGTCGAGATCGAGATCGGTCGACGTACTGAGCGCATCGACGTCGAAACGGTACAGGTCATTGACGGCCTCGCGGCCGCGCACGCGTTCGGCCAGCGGCGCCTGCGGCAGCGCGACGTCGTGCGCACTCGCGAGGGTGATGAGCCGCGCGTGCTGGAACAGGCCCGTTCCGAAGCGTCCGAGCGCTTCGTTCAACGTAGCGAAATCCATGTCAGCACAGGGTCATTGTCGGGTTGGACGCACATGGCGCCATATGCTTGCCCGGCGCGCAGTCCTTGGCGCGGCCTGCATTCGAGGTAGAGGTCCTGTTGCTGGAAATGCAGGGGGTGGGAGACGAATCGACATCCCGGATGACTTTACGGCTCATGCGTTTATGGTCCTGCTCGGATCAAGGATTTGCAATATTTTAATCGCTCGATGGTAACATTTTGGACAGATTTTCGTGGAAAGTCGTGCACGCGCGACGCTGCTCGTCATTGTGGAATTGTGTGACTTTCGCGGTTGCAGATACGGCCATCTGCAAGGTGAGATTCTGCGATTGTTCGAGCGTGCCGGGAGCGAATGGATTTTCGTATCACGCAATACGAGTTGATGATTTTTTAATCGGGGCCATGCCTTAAGGTACTATCGCAGGCATCGCAACTTGGGGCAGAACGACATGAACGACAACGCCATCTCCGCCCATCCCGGTCAGGGCGCCGGTTTCGCCGCCGCCGCGCAGCCCGTGGCGGCGCAGACCCTCGTCCATACGGACACCGAAGGACTCGCCACGGGCACGACCAAGCTGACGGTCGACGGCCAGGCCATTCCCATGTACTTTGCCCGCCCGGCGGGGCAGGACAAGCCGCCGGTGATGATCGTCGTCTCCGAGATCTTCGGCCTGCACGAACACATCGCCGACGTGGCGCGCCGCTTTGCGAAGCAGGGCTACCTGGCCATCGCCCCGGATTTCTTCATCCGCCAGGGCGACCCGTCCACGCTCCCCGACATGGCCACGATCCTGTCAAAGATCATCCGCAAGGTGCCGGACGCCCAGGTGATGGGCGACATCGACGCGTGCGTGGCCTGGGCCGAAGCGAACGGCGGCGACGTCGACCGGCTCGGCGTCAACGGCTTTTGCTGGGGCGGGCGCATCACGTGGCTGTACGCGGCGCACAACCCGCGCGTGGCGGCGGCCGTGGCGTGGTACGGCAAGCTGGTGGCCGATCCGAATCCGCCCGGCCAGCCGACGCACCCGATCCACATCGCGCCCACGCTCACCGTGCCCGTGCTCGGCCTGTACGGCGCAAGGGACGCCGGCATCCCGGTCGCCACGGTCGAACAGATGACGGCCGCCCTGGGCGAGGGGACGAGCGATTCCGCGATCGTCGTCTACCCCGACGCCGGCCACGCGTTCTACGCCGACTACCGCCCGAGCTACAACGCGAAGGATGCCCGCGACGGCTTCGCCCGCGCGCTGGCCTGGTTCCGCGAACACGGCGCCGGCTGACGGCGGCACGCCCGTCGGGTTACAATCAACGGTTTGCGCCCGTGGGCGTGTGCATCCGCACGCCCCGATAAAAAGAAGAGGCTTCCAGATCGACCCGATTCTCATCTCCATCCTGCTGGCCACCGGCCTGGCGGGCGTGGTCAGCATCACGGCCGCCGCGGTGTTTTCCTTTACGCTGCTGTCGAAGGTCGTCGAACGCATGGTCAGCCTGTCGGTCGGCATCATGCTGTCGACGTCGCTGCTGCACGCGTTGCCGGAAGCGTTCGAGTCGAAGGCCGACACGCATGCGCTGTTCGCGACCCTGCTGGGCGGCCTGCTCGCGTTCTTCCTGCTGGAGAAGGTGGCGCTGCTGCGCCATTCGCACCACCACGAGGGCGACGGGCACCATCACGCGCATGGCCACGACGCGCGCCAGGCCGGGCGCGCCGGCTGGATGATCCTGATCGGCGACGGCATGCACAACTTCACGGACGGCATCCTGATCGCGGCGGCCTTCCTCGCCAACCCGCAACTGGGCATCGTCACGGGCGTGGCCATCATCGCGCACGAGATCCCGCAGGAGATCGGCGACTTCATCGTGCTGCTCAACGCCGGCTTCTCGCGCGTGCGCGCCTACGTGTTCAACCTGTTGTGCAGCCTGCTGGCCGTGCTGGGCGGGATACTCGGGTATGCGACGCTGGACCGCGCCAGCGACCTGATTCCCTACGTGCTGGTGTTCGCGTCGTCCGGTTTCATCTACATCGCCGTGAGCGACCTGATGCCGCAGATGCAGCGCCGGGCCACCGTGCGCGAAACCATTCCGCAAGTCCTGTTGATCGGCCTGGGCGTCGTCATCGTGCTGTTCCTGACGCACGGCCATTAAGATACTAAACGCTGCGCCCTGCGGTTGACAGGGCGATTCCGCGCGACCTATGCTGAACCGTTAGCTGAACGGAGGCCGGTATGGCGAAGCTCTTGAGTGAACTGGTTGCAGCATTGCGCGACAAGCCGTCGCGCTTCGCCTACGTGGTCGTGGCCCTCGTGCTGTCGGTCGTGCTGTTCACGCTGGCGGACTTCCTGCCCGCCCCGTACGACTTCAGTCACTGACCCGTTGCCACCGCGCGCTGCGGATCCGCCGTCCACTCGCTCCACGATCCAGGATACAGCGCCGCACCCGGCATCCCGGCCACTTCCAGTGCCAGCAGGTTGTGGCAGGCCGTGACGCCGGAGCCGCATTGCATGATGGCGTCCTTCGCGTCGCCTACCGCCACTTGCAATTCCGCCTTCAGCTGATCCGGCGCCTTGAAGCGGCCGTCCGCCTGCAGGTTGTCCTTGAAGAAGCGGTTCTTCGCGCCCGGGATATGGCCGCCGACCGGGTCGATCGTCTCGTTCTCGCCGCGGAAGCGGTCCGGCGCGCGCGCGTCGACGATGGTCTTGCCGCCGTGTTCCACGTTGTGCAGGATCGCGTTCACGTCGACCGTCGTCACGAGGGCAGGGCGGGCAGCAATCCCGCCGCGGGCTCTCGGCGCCGGCGCGTCGGTGACGACGGCCTGGCCGGCCGCCTGCCATGCGCTCAAGCCGCCATCCAGCACGGCGACGGCGCCGTGGCCGACCCAGCGCAGCATCCACCACAGGCGCGCGGCGAACATGCCGCCGTGCGCGTCGTATGCGACGACCTGCGTGTCGTCGTCCACGCCCCAGCCGCGCAGCAGCTCGATGAACGCGTCCTTCTCCGGCAGTGGATGGCGGCCGCGGAAGTTGCCTGCGGCGTCGCGCTTGGCGCCCGACAATTCCGTCTCCATGTCGGCGAAGACGGCGCCCGGGATGTGTCCGGCCGCATAGGCGTCTCGGCCGGCGGCGAGGTTCATCAGGTCGTGGCGGCAGTCGACGATCACCCATGTCGGGTCGTCGATATGCGCTGCCAGTGCGGCGGGTTCGATCAGGGTCGTGTAGGTGGACATGGGCTCCTCTTATTCGCTGGCGATGGGGTCGGTTTCCTTGACGACGGCGCCGCGCGCCGTGCGCGTCGTATTGTAGAACGTCGCGGCGATTCCCGAGGCGAGGATCACACCCATGCCCAGCCAGACGTGCCAGTCGAACACGTCGCCCCACAGCACCATGCCCCACAGGCTGGAAAAGACGATGCCCGTGTACTGCAGGTTGGCGACGACGAGCACCTTGCCGATGCGGTAGGCGCGCGTCATCGCGATCTGGGCGCCCAGGCCGCTGGCGGCGATCGCCAGCATGAGGCCCACGCCGTGCCACGACTGCGGGCGGAACGTATTCACGCCATTGCCCAGCAGCGAGCCGACGAGGCCCGCCAGGCCCATCGTGATGGAAAAATAGAATACGACGCGATATTCCGGTTCGCCCATCTGGCCCAGGCGGCGCACCTGCATGTAGGCCATCGCGGCGATCACGGACGAACCGATGGCGACGAGGCCGCCGACCCATTCATGCGTCTCGACGGCCGGCCGCAGCACGAGCGTCACGCCGACAAAGCTCATGGCGATGGCGAGGGCCAGCGGCCATTCGGGCAAACCCTTGCCGCGCCACCAGCCGGTGACGAACAGGTAGGCGGCCAGCCAGATCGGCGCCATGTAATTGAGGGTGACGGCGGTGGCCAGCGGCAGTTTCGCGATCGCGTAGAACCACATCCACAGCGAGACGACGCCGACGACGCTGCGCCACAGGTGTTCTTTCGGGAAGGGCGTCTTGAACGAACCGCCCTGCAGGCGGATCATCGGGAGCAGCAGCAGGGCGCCGATGAAACCCCGGTACATGACGATTTCCGAGGTGGAGTAGAGCGAGGAAGCCAGCTTCACTGCCGCGCCCATGGCGGCGAACAGGAAGCTGGCGAACAACATCCAGAGTGGTGCCATCAGAGACCGGCCATCACATCCCCGGAGGAATATTGTCGAGTTTGCTGCGATACCACTCGTGGAAGTGCTGCATGCCGTCTTCCATCGGCGACTGGTACGGCCCCGCCTCGGTCACGCCGCGCTCCATCAGCGCCTTGCGGCCGGCGTCCATGCGCAGGGCGATCTCGTCGTCCTCGACGCACGTCTCCATGTAGGCGGCGCGTTCCGCTTCCACGAATCCGCGCTCGAACAGGACGAATTCTTCCGGATAGTAGAACTCGACGACGTTGCGCGTCTTCTGCGGACCCAGCGGCCACAGGGTCGACACGACCAGCACGTTCGGATACCACTCGACCATGATGTTCGGATACAGGGTCAGCCAGATCGCGCCGTATTTCGGTGCCTGGCCGTTGTTGAACTTCAGCACCTGTTCCTGCCATTTCTTGTAGGCCGGCGAGCCGGACTTCTGCAGGCCGCGATGCACGCCCACGGTCTGGACGCTGTAGTCCGGACCGAATTCCCAGCGCAGGTCGTCGCAGCTGACGAAGTTGCCCAGGCCCGGGTGGAACGGCTCGACGTGGTAATCCTCCAGGTAGACCTCGATGAAGGTCTTCCAGTTGTAGTCGCAGTCGTGCACCTCGACGTGGTCGAACATATAGCCCGAGAAATCCAGGTCCTTCGTCACGGACAACTGGCCCAGCTTGTCCATCACGTTGTAGCCGTTCTGTTCGAACAGCAGGCCGTTCCAGTTCTGCAGCGGCGTCCTGGACAGGTTCAGGCAGGGCGTGTCCGCGAAATGCGGTGCGCCGATCAGCTCGCCCTTGAGGTCGTAGGTCCAGCGGTGCAGCGGGCAGACGATGTTCTTGGCGTTCCCCCGGCCATTGAACATCAGCGCCTGGCGGTGGCGGCAGACGTTCGACATCAGCTCGATACCCTGTGCGTTGCGCACCAGCATGCGGCCCTCGTTCTCCGATTTCAGGGTCGCGAAATCGCCCTTCTCGGGAACCATCAACTCGTGCCCGACGTAGCGGGGCCCCTTGAGAAACAATTGCTGCAATTCACGCTGCAACAGCGCGTCGTCGAAGTAGACATTTACCGGAAGCTGAGCGAGCGAACGCGCCAGCTTGGCGTGGGTAGCCAGATCGGACATCCCAACCCCCCTTTACAGAATTTCAACCAAAAGAAGAGAAAGAATCCGAGAACCAGTATTTTTTAGGGGAGCATCGAGATTTCCAGGGCGAGCCGCAGCGTGGTCGTGCGGGCGCGCTCGAGGCGTCGCATCCCGACCAACAGTGCTGCCGCTTATTTGGAGTTCTCGCTCCTTTAAAGAGCGGAATACGGTATTTCGGAGACAGAACCGGAGATTATAGCCTGTAACGGCCCCTCCAGTCCCGGACCTGCACGGGATTGTGGTACGTGGGTGTTCAAAAATTGCCTAAACGGCATCGTTTTCATGAATCCCGAGGCGCTTTGCGATAAAATGTATCCTTGCTTGCAAGTTGGCGGCGACAGGCGCACCGTTCATGTCGAAACAGGATTGTTTAGAATAAGCGATTAGACTGGCACGCCGCGCACGGGTTGCGCGCGATGTCGCCCGGCCCCGAATCGATCAAACACATTATGCCAAATAAAACAAACGCGGAGAGCGCCGCACCACCGGCTGCCGCCGCGACGCCGCCGGAATCCTTCGAGCAGGCGATGGCCGAACTGGCCCAACTCGTGACGCAAATGGAAAGTGGGCAATTGCCCCTGGAAGCCTCGGTCGCCGCGTACGCACGCGGTTCCGAGCTCGTGCGCTATTGCGCGGCCCAGCTGGAAAAAGTCGAGTCCCAGGTAAAAGTCCTGGAAGGCGAGATGCTCAAACCGTTCAGCGCCGACGGCGAGGACGACGTATGAGCGCACCGCAGGAGTTCCAGGCCTGGATGAAGGCCGTGCAGGCGGATGCGGAAGGCGCACTCGACCGCTTCCTGCCGCCGGCAGAGCAGGTGCCCGCCAAGCTGCACGAAGCGATGCGCTACACGGCGCTGGGCGGTGGCAAGCGCGTGCGCCCGCTGCTCGTGCACGCGAGCGGCGCCCTGTTCGGTGCCGATGCCGACGCCCTCGCGCGCGCCGCCAGCGCCGTCGAGATGATCCATGTGTATTCCCTCGTGCACGACGACATGCCGTGCATGGACGACGACGCCCTGCGCCGCGGCAAGCCGACGGTGCACATCGCGTACGACGAAGCGACGGCGCTGCTCGTCGGCGACGCGCTGCAGGCGCAAGCCTTCGAGGTGCTGGCCGGCACGACGACCGTCCCGGCCGCGCGTACGGTCACCATGCTGCGCCTGCTGGCCGAAGCGGCCGGCAGCAAGGGCATGTGCGGCGGCCAGGCGATCGACCTGGACAGCGTCGGCCTCAGCCTCACGCTCGAACAGCTGGAGCGCATGCACCAGCTCAAAACGGGCGCCATGCTGCGCGTGTCCGTGCTGCTGGGCGCCCTGGCCGGCCGTGACCTCGCGTCGCACGAGCAGGAAGCGCTGGCCGCATACTCGCGCGCCATCGGCCTCGCGTTCCAGGTCGTGGACGACATCCTCGATGCGACCGCCGACTCGGCCACGCTGGGCAAGACGGCCGGCAAGGACGCGGCCGACAACAAGCCGACCTATGTGTCGATTCTTGGGCTGGAGCCGTCGAAGGCGCTGGCCGAACAATTGCGGCAGCAGGCGCACGACGCGCTCGCGCCGTTCGGAGAACAAGCACTGCGGCTGCGCGAGATCGCGGACCTGATCGTGCAGCGGAAGGCATAAATGAAACTGCTAGATACCATCAACGACCCGGCCGACCTGCGCAAGCTGCCGCGCACCCAGCTCACGCCGCTGGCCCATGAACTGCGCCAGTTCCTGCTCGATTCCGTGTCGAAGACGGGCGGCCACCTGTCGTCCAACCTCGGCACCGTCGAGCTGACGATCGCGCTGCACTACGTGTTCAACACGCCGGAAGACCGCATCGTGTGGGACGTCGGCCACCAGACCTATTCGCACAAGATCCTCACGGGCCGGCGCGAGCGCATGCCGAGCCTGCGCCAGCTGAACGGCCTGTCCGGCTTCCCCAAGCGCGACGAAAGCGAGTACGACACGTTCGGCACCGCGCACTCGTCGACGTCGATCTCGGCGGCGCTCGGCATGGCCACGGCCGCGAAGATCAAGGGCGAGAAGCGCAAGGCGATCGCCGTCATCGGCGACGGCTCCATGACCGCCGGCATGGCGTTCGAGGCGCTGAACAATGCGGGCGTCGAGGACGACGTCGACCTGCTCGTCGTCCTGAACGACAACGACATGTCGATCTCGCCGCCGGTCGGCGCATTGAACCGCTACCTCGCGCGCCTGATGTCGGGCCAGTTCTACGCGGCCGCGAAAAACGTCGGCAAGACGATGCTGCCCGCGCCCATGCTGGAACTGGCGAAGAAGCTGGAAGAGCACGCGAAGGGCATGGTCGTCCCGGCCACGATGTTCGAGGAATTCGGCTTCAACTACATCGGCCCCATCGACGGCCACGACCTGGAATCCCTGATCCCGACGCTGGAAAACATCAAGAAGCTCAAGGGCCCGCAATTCCTGCACGTCGTGACGAAGAAGGGGCAGGGCTACAAGCTGGCCGAGGCCGAGCCGATCCTGTACCACGGCACGGGTAAATTCAATCCGAGCGAAGGCATCAAGCCCGCGAAGGCAAGCAAGATCACGTACACCGAGGTGTTCGGTAACTGGCTGTGCGACATGGCGCATGTCGACAAGCGCCTGGTCGGCATCACGCCGGCGATGCGCGAAGGCTCGGGCATGGTGCGCTTCAACCAGGAATACCCGGACCGCTATTTCGACGTCGGCATCGCCGAGCAGCATTCCGTGACGTTCGCGGGCGGCCTCGCGACGGAAGGCATGAAGCCCGTCGTCGCGATCTACTCGACGTTCCTGCAGCGCGCCTACGACCAGCTGATCCACGACGTGGCGCTGCAGAACCTCGACGTGACGTTCGCGCTGGACCGCGCGGGCCTCGTCGGCGCGGACGGCGCCACGCACGCGGGCAACTACGACATCGCCTACCTGCGCTGCATCCCGAACATGGTCGTGATGGCGCCCTCGGACGAGAACGAGTGCCGCAAGATGCTGACGACGGCCTACCGCTTCGAAGGCCCGGCCGCCGTGCGCTACCCGCGCGGCGCCGGTGTCGGCGCGGCCATCGAGCCGGCGCTGGACGTTATCGAGATCGGCAAGGGCGTCGTACGGCGCGAAGGCAAGGGCGTCGCGATCATGGCCTTCGGCTCGATGGTGGCGCCGAGCCTCGGCGCGGCCGACAGCCTGAACGCGACCGTCGCCGACATGCGCTTCGTGAAGCCGCTCGACGTGGACCTCGTGAAGCAGCTGGCGCAGGATCACGACTACCTGGTGGCGGTGGAAGAGGGCTGCACGATGGGCGGCGCCGGTTCCGCCGTGGCCGAGGCGCTGGCGGAAGCGGGCATCGTCAAGCCGCTGCTGATCCTGGGCCTGCCCGACCGGTTCATCGACCATGGCGACCCGGCGCTGCTGCTGGCGTCCGTCGGCCTGGATGCACACGGTATCGGCGCCTCGATCCGCGAACGCTTCGGCATCGGCGAGCCGCGCCTGGTGGTCAACAATACCTGAAGGGGCCCGGGCATGGCGGCCGCCGCGTCCTGGCGGCCGGACCTATAATTGCGGCTCGACGCCCTTCTTTCGAAAGCGCGGCTCATGCTTTCTCCCTACTTGTTCGAAGCCGTTTTCAACAACTCGCCGATCGGGCATTACCTGCTGTCGCCCACGCCCGAGGCGACGATCCTGGCCGTCAACGACGCGTTCCTGAAGGCGGCGGAGCGCACGCGTGCGGAACTGGTCGGCACCAGCCTGTTCGCCGCCTTTCCGCACAACCCGGACGACCCCACCGACACGGGCGAATCGGTGTTGCGGCGTTCGCTGGCCCGCGTCGTGGCGACGAGCCGGCCGGACCGGCTGCCGGCCCAGCGCTACCCGATCCCAGTCGTCCTGCCGAATGGCGAGACGGGCTTCGAGGAACGGTTCTGGACCGCCGTCAGCACGCCGATCTTCGGCGCGGACGGCGCCATCCTGTGCATCTCGCACACGACCATCGATGTGACGGAACAGGTGCGTTCGGAGGCCGCGGTGCGCGAGAGCGAAGCGCGTTACCGGGCGCTGGCCAACGCGACGGCGGACGTCGTGTACCGCATGAGTCCCGACTGGAGCCAGCTGCGCCAGCTCGACGGCCGCGGCTACCTCAAGGACACTGCCGCCGCGAGCCGCTACTGGATCGACGATTACATCCCGGCGGAAGACCAGGAACGGATCCACCAGGCGATCGCCGAGGCGATCCGCGCCAAGTCCACGTTCGAGCTGGAGCACCGCGTGCGCCGCCTGGACGGCAGCGTGGGCTGGACCTATTCGCGCGCGGTGCCCATGCTCGACGCGCGCGGCGAGATCGAGGAATGGATCGGCGCCGCCAGCGACATCACGGAACGCAAGCTGGCCGAGGAAAAGCTGAAGGAATCGGACCGGCGCAAGGACGAGTTCCTCGCGATGCTGGCGCACGAGCTCAGGAACCCCCTTGCGCCCATCGGCGCGGCCGCCGCGTTGCAGCAGCGCGCGCGCCCGGACGAAGGCCTGGTCCGCAAGACGAGCGAGATCATCGGCCGCCAGGTCGGCCACATGACGGCGCTGATCGACGACCTGCTGGACGTATCGCGCGTCACCCGAGGCCAGGTCGAGCTGGACGAGGCGGCGCTGGACATGCGCGCCATCGTGGCCGACGCGGTGGAACAGGTCATGCCGCTCGCGCGCACGCGGCACCAGCAGCTGGAGGTGGACGTCCCCGCGCAGCTCATGCCGGTGATGGGCGACGCGAAACGCCTCGTGCAGATCCTCGCCAACCTGCTCAACAACGCCGCCAAGTATACGCAGGAGGGCGGCAGGCTGCGGATCGCCGCGGCGGTGCGGGAGGGCGAGGTGGCCGTCGATGTCATCGACAACGGCATCGGCATGGCCCCTGAACTGGTGGCGCGCGCGTTCGACCTGTTCGCCCAGGCCGAGCGCACGTCCGACCGCGCATCCGGCGGGCTGGGACTGGGTCTGGCGCTCGTGCGCAGCCTCGTGGAGCTCCATGGCGGCACCGTCGCGTGCGAGAGTGCAGGGCCCGGCCAGGGCAGCCGATTCACCGTCACCCTGCCGCTCCTCGCGCGGGACGCCGCGCCGGCCGCACCGCGCTCCGCCGCGCAGGAGATGGCGGACGAAGCCAGCCTGTCCATCATGGTCGTGGACGACAACGTCGACGCGGCCGAGATGCTCGGCCTGCTGCTGGAAGCGTCCGGCCACCGCGTGAGCATCGAGCACGATCCGCTGCGCGCGCTGGAGCGGGCTTGCGCGGAGGCGCCGCAGGCGTGCCTGCTCGACATCGGGCTGCCCGGCATGGACGGCTACGAGCTGGCGCGGCGCCTGCGCGCGCAACCGGCGACAAGGCATGCGCTGCTGGTCGCCATCACCGGCTACGGCCAGGACAGCGACCGCCGGCTCGCCGCGGAGGCGGGCTTCGACCGGCACCTCGTCAAGCCGATCGATCTCGACGCGCTGCGGGACGCGCTGGCCAGCCGTCCTACTTGAAGAGCTCTTCGGCGCGGCGGTACAGGATCCACGACGTGGCCACGTACTTGTCGCCGCTGGCCGCGACGTGGCCCTTGTGCGTGTGCGTGAAACCGGCCGGCGCGATGATCAGCCGGCCCTGGCGTGCTTCGATTTTCCGGCGCTGGTACAGGAATTCCGTCTCGCCTCCGTCCGCCACGTCGTTCAGGTAGAACTGGAACAGCAGCACGCGGTGCAGGGTCTCGCAGCTCGCGTTCTGCGGGTAGATCTCGGAATGCCAGTGGTGGTAGCCGCCGCTGCCGCGCAGGTATTTCTGCAGGTTGAGCGCGCCGGGGCGGTACATGGCCTGGACCAGCGCATCGAGGTGCGGGCGGCCGCATTCGTCGAAGTTGTCCAGCGAGAGCGCCACCGGCTGCCCCGTGGCGGGATGCTCCACCATGGGCGCGAGGGCGCCCAGCAGCAGCGCGCGGTAGCGGTCCATGTACTCGACCAGGTGGCGCCGCACGGCCGTCGCCATCAGGTTGCACACGTCGTGCCATTCCTTGTGCTGGCTGATGGTGATGTCCCAGCTGTCCTTTTTCGCCACGTCCACGCCCATCCCGGTGCGGCCGCGCTGGTGCTTGTCGCTGGCCTCGAAGCGTTCGAGAATGTGCGCGCATTGGCCGGGCGTCAGCGCGCCGTCATAGATGCCGATGAAATCGTCGTTCATGTTGTGGATCTCCCGCCGGGACGTGGAGCGAGCGCGCCAGCAGATGGCCGGCCAGCCAGCCGCCGACAAGGCCGCCGATATGGGCCGCATTGTCCGTGTGAGGATACAGGAAGCCGGCTGCCAGGTTGAACACCAAAAACGGCAGCAGCGAGCCGCGCAGGTCCTTGACGACGGTGGGCGGCACGCCGCTGTTCTCGCGCTGCATGAACGCGAACAGGCCGCCGACGATGCCGAAGATCGCGCCGGACGCGCCCACGCTGTTCACGTGCGGATTCCACATCACGCTGGCGATGCTGCCGCACAGGCCCGCGAGCACGTACAGCGCGATGAAGCGCAGGCTGCCGAACAGGCGCTCGACCAGCTGGCCCACCTGCCACAGCGCGAGCATGTTGAATCCCAGGTGCATCAGGCTCCCGTGCAGGAACAGCGACGTGAAGAGCCGCTGCGGTTCCCCGTGCAGCGTCAGCATGCCGTTGTTCGAGCCCCAGGCGACGAGCTGGTTGGCGCGCAGGATCGCATCGAATGGCGAATTCCAGCCCCAGCCCAGCATGGAGCCGAGCGCGCCGCCCGGCAGGCTGCGGCGCCAGAGCCACATCAGGTAGTAGATGCCGACGTTCAGCACCAGCAGCGCCCAGATCACGGGCGTCGACGGACTCCAGTAATCGATGCGGTCGTGGAACGTGTCGAACTCGGCGCGGGCGAAGGCTTCGGTCTGGCGTTCCGGCAGCAGGGCGAGAATCTGCTGCGCCGTCGCGGCGTCCGGCGCACTGAACGTGATGGCCGTGCTCTCGCGCACGTCCATCACCTGGAAGTGCACGTCGTCGCCCTCGGCGTGGGCATTCACGATGTCGGACCTGCGCAGCCGCACTTCCGCGGGCGCGGCCGAGGGAGGCGCGTAGCGGCCCTTTCCCCGCACGAGCACGAAGTCCGGCTCGACGACGAACTGGCCCGCACCCTCGATCTGGAACGAGTTCGCGTGGAAGCGGACGTCGAAGGTTGCCGTCATCCACACTCCGTCAGGTGCGCTTGCGTTCGTGCTGCCACAGCACGTCGCTGCCGCCCGCATGGCGGTTCAGCACGCGCGCCAGCACGAACATCAGGTCCGACAGGCGGTTCACGTACTGGCGCGGCTGCGCGTTGATCGTGTCCGTCTTCGACAGCGCGACGATGGCGCGTTCGGCGCGGCGGCACACGGTGCGGCACACGTGCGCGAGCGACGCGGCGCGCGAGCCCGCCGGCAGGATGAATTCCTTCAGGACCGGCAGGCCGGCGTTGTATTTCTCGAGCAGGCCGTCGAGGCGCGCCACTTGCTCGTCCTTGATCAGCTGGAAGCCGGGGATGCACAGCTCGCCGCCCAGGTCGAACAGGTCGTGCTGGATCGTGACGAGCTCCTCGCGCAGGTCGCCGGGCATCTCCTCGCACAGCAGCAGGCCGACGAAAGAATTCAGCTCGTCGACGTCGCCCAACGCCGCGATGCGCGCGCTGTCTTTACCGGTGCGGCTGCCGTCGCCGAGGCCGGTGCTGCCGTCGTCGCCCGTGCGGGTCGCGATCTTCGAAAGTCGATTGCCCATGCTTATATCCTGCCCACAAAAAAAGATAGCGGGAGCATACGCCAAATCCTTGGGATTGTGCTTACAATCGTTCCATGATTCCCTCGATTCCAGTCGATCCCGAGCGGAGGCAACAGGTGGCCGCCGCCCTGCGTGCCGTCCTCCCCGAGCGCGCCGTCCTCGCCGATCCCGAAGACACCCGGCCTTACGAATGCGATGGCCTCGCCGCCTACCGCCAGCTGCCGATGGTCGTGACGCTTCCCGACGACGAGGCGCAGGTGCTCGCGATCCTGAAAGTCTGCCGCGACCTGGACGTGCCCATCGTGCCGCGCGGCGCAGGCACGGGCCTGTCGGGCGGCGCGCAGCCGCTGGCGGACGGCGTCGTGATCTCGACGGCGCGCCTGAACCGCATCCTGCGCGTGGAACCGTATGCGCGCACGGCCGTCGTACAGCCGGGCGTGCGCAATCTCGCCATCTCGGAAGCAGCCGCGCCGTTCAACCTGTACTACGCGCCCGACCCGTCGTCGCAGATCGCCTGCACGATCGGCGGCAACGTGGCCGAGAACTCGGGCGGCGTGCACTGCCTGAAATACGGCCTCACGGTGCACAACGTGCTGCGCGTGCGCGTTTGTACGATCGAAGGCGACGTGATCGAGCTCGGGGGCGAGTCGCTCGACGCGCCGGGCCTCGACCTGCTGGCCGTGTTCATCGGCTCGGAGGGCATGCTGGGCATCGTCACGGAAGTCACGGTGAAACTCGTGCCGAAACCGGCGCAGGCGCAGGTGATCATGGCGTCGTTCGACGACGTGGCGACGGGCGGCAACGCGGTCGCCAGCGTGATCGCGGCCGGCATCATCCCGGCCGGCCTGGAGATGATGGACAGGACGTCGTCGCGCATGGTCGAACCGTTCGTGAAGGCGGGCTACGACCTCGACGCGGCCGCCATCCTGCTGTGCGAGGCGGACGGCACGGCGCTCGAAGTGGCGGAAGAAATCGCGCGCATGACGGAGGTCCTGCGCGAAGCCGGCGCCAGCGCGATCACGGTGTCGCAGAGCGAGGCCGAGCGCCTGCGCTTCTGGTCCGGCCGCAAGAACGCGTTCCCGGCCGCCGGCCGCATTTCGCCGGATTACTACTGCATGGACGGGACGATCCCGCGCAAGCAGCTCGCGCACGTGCTGGCGCGCATCGAGGAGATGGAGACGACGTTCGGGCTGCGCTGCGCAAACGTTTTTCACGCGGGCGACGGCAACATGCACCCGCTGATCCTGTTCGACGCCAACCAGCCGGGAGAACTGGATCGCGCGGAAGCGTTCGGCGCCGCCATCCTCGCGCTGTGCGTGGAAGTGGGCGGCACCATCACGGGCGAACATGGCGTGGGTGTCGAGAAGATCGATTCCATGTGCGTGCAATTCGGTGCGCGGGAACTCGACGCCTTCTTCACGGTGAAGCGCGCGTTCGATCCGGGCATGCTCCTCAATCCCAACAAGGCCATTCCGACGCTTCACCGCTGCGCGGAACTGGGGCGCATGCGCGTCACGGGCGGCGTGCCGCCGTTTGCCGACCTGCCGCGCTTTTGACCATGCAGAACCTCATGGACCATTTTCAGGAACAGGTGCGCGCCGGGCGTCCCCTGCGCATCCGGGGCGGCGGCACGAAGGACTGGTATGGGCAGCGGCTCGAAGGCGACATCCTCGACACACGCGACTACACCGGCATCGTCGACTACGAGCCGACGGAGCTCGTGATCACGGCGCGCTGCGGCACGCCGCTGGCCGCGATCGAAGCGGCCCTTGCGCAGCAGGGGCAGATGCTGGCGTTCGAGCCGCCGCATTTCGGCACCGGTGCGACCATCGGTGGCGCCATCGCATCCGGCCTGTCCGGACCGCGGCGCGCGAACAGCGGCGCCGTGCGCGACTTCGTCCTCGGCTGCAAGCTCCTGGACGGCAAGGGCGACGTGCTGTCGTTCGGCGGTCAGGTGATGAAGAACGTGGCCGGCTACGACGTGTCGCGCCTGCTGGCCGGGTCGCTCGGCACATTGGGCCTGCTGCTGGAAGTCTCCGTGAAAGTGCTGCCGCGCGCGCCGCGCGAAGCGACATTGGTCTTCGAGGGCGTGAACGAAGTCGATGCGATCCGCAACCTGAACGAATGGGCCGGCCAGCCGCTGCCCGTCTCTGCCAGTTGCTGGCACGACGGCGTGCTGGCGTTGCGGCTGTCCGGTGCGAATGCGGCCGTCGATGCGGCCATCCGGTCGCTGGGTGGCGACGTGATGCCCGACTGCGCGCGCTTCTGGACCAGCGTGCGCGAGCAGCGGCACGCATTTTTTGAAGGGGACATGCCGCTGTGGCGCCTGTCCGTGCCGTCGACGGTCGGCGCCATCGTGCTGGGCAGCCCGCAACTGATCGAGTGGGGCGGGGCGCAGCGTTGGCTGCGTGCACCGGCCGATGCGGCGGAACGCATCCGTGCGGTCGTAGCAGCGTGCGGCGGCCACGCGACGCTGTTCCGCGGCGGCGACGGGAGCGTCGGCGTATTCCAGCCGCTGGCGCCGGCCATCGCGCGTATCCACGAGCGCCTGAAAGCCGGGTTCGACCCGGCGGGCATCTTCAACCCGGGCCGGATGTACTGACAGACCATGCAAACGAATCTCGCCGATTTCATCAAGGGCACGCCCGAGGGCATTGAAGCGGACGCGATCCTGCGCGCCTGCGTGCACTGCGGCTTCTGCACCGCCACGTGTCCGACGTATCAGTTGCTGGGCGACGAGCTGGACGGCCCGCGCGGCCGCATCTACCTGATCAAGCAGGTACTGGAAGGCGCGACGCCCACGCGCAAGACGCAGCTGCACCTCGATCGCTGCCTCACGTGCCGCAACTGCGAAACCACGTGCCCGTCCGGCGTGAAGTACGGACGCCTCGTCGACATCGGCCGCAAGGTGGTCGAAGCGCGCGTGCCGCGTCCGTTCGCGGACCGGGTGAAACGCACGACCTTGAAGGAATTCCTGCCGCGCTCCCACCTGTTCAAGCCCGCGTTCAAGGCGGGGCAGATGGTGCGGCCGCTGCTGCCGCCCACGCTGCAGGACAAGCTGCAGCCTGCCCGCGCGCCCGGCCCGAGGCCCGTGCGCGAACACGCGCGCAGGATGCTCGTGCTGGAGGGGTGCGTGCAGCCGGCGATGGCGCCGAACATCAACGCGGCGACGGCGCGCGTGCTCGATGCGCTGGGCATCCAGCTGCTGTCCGCACCGCGTGCGGGCTGCTGCGGCGCCGTGCGCTTCCACATGAACGACCAGGACGGGGGACTTGCCGACATGCGCCGCAACGTCGACGCGTGGTGGCCGTACGTGGAGCAGGGCGGCGTCGAGGCCATCGTGATGACGGCGTCCGGCTGCGGCGTGACGGTCAAGGACTACGGCCACCTGCTGGCGCACGACGCGGCGTATGCTTCGAAAGCTGCGCGCATCTCGGCGTTGACGAAGGATTTATCCGAAGTGATGTGCGACTTCGAAGGCGAGATCGCCCGTCTTTTATCGGGACGCATCCGTGAGCGCGTCGCATTCCATCCGCCGTGCACTTTGCAGCACGGCCAGCAGATCCGCGGCAAGGTCGAAGGCGTGCTGCGCGCGGCTGGCGTCGACGTCGTGCTATGCGCGGAAAGCCATCTGTGCTGCGGCTCGGCCGGCACGTATTCCTTACTGCATCCCGAGCTCGCGCACGCGCTGCGCGACCGCAAGCTCGCCAACCTGGAAGCGACGGGCGCGCAGGAATACGTCTCGGCCAATGTCGGCTGCATCTCGCACCTGCAGTCCGGGACGGCGACGCCGGTGACGCACTGGATCGAACTGGTCGACCGTGCGCTGGCGGGCGTGCGCGCATGAGGCGCGTCGCCGCGTTGATCCTCGCGTTCGCGAGCGTTGCAGTCCATGCCGCGGGGCCGGACGACGACGGCGTCGGCTTCACGGGCATGTACGTCAGCCTGTGCATGAAGCATTTCACGGACCTGGACGCGTTCCATGCGAAGCTGCTGCGCGACCGGGTGCCGAAGCTGCCGCCGCAGGATGCGCGGCTCTTCACCGGCAAGGTCGAGGGCGAAGCGTGGCCCGTACCCTACAAGGGACAGATGGGGAACTTCGTGCTCGCCATCGCGCAAAAGAAGAACCTGTGCATGGTGCACGCGCGGCGCACGAACCCGGCCGAGGTGGAAAAGAAATTCATTGCGATGGTCAGCGAGGCGCCGAAGCCGCTCGTCGTCAAGCGCGGGAAACCCGTGGTCAAGGGCAGGACGCGCACCGTCGTCTATACGTGGGCGAAGCCGGGTGCGCGCCGCAAGATGCAGTTCACGTTGCGCACGGACGCGTCGCCCAGGGCGCCGCTGCAGGCCGTCGGCACGGTTGCCACGGTCGCCGACTGAAAAAGCCGGCGCGCCGTGGTAGCATCGGCGCCCTGTTTCAAAGATCGATGGAGTTGATCGTGAGTTTCGTGTTTCGGCTGATATCCCAGGACGAGGATGCGGCGCCGTCCGTTGCCTTCCAGGACAGCATCAGCCCCGGCTATGTGCCGCTGTGGGAAGAGGTCGGCGTGTACGACGCCCTGTACAACAGCGACGGCCGCGAGGCCCGCGATATCTCGCGCGCGATCGCGTACGGCGTCGACCGCATCGCCGACGACGAATCGCTGGGCCGCATGCTGCCGTCCTCGTGCCGGCTGGAGGAGGCGCTGCGCTTCCTGGAAAACGTGCACCGGGGCTGCACGATCCACGCGTCGGCGCGCGTCGAGACGCGCTGACCGTATGTCCCGAACCACTTTGACCCTGAGCGGCGAACAGGTCGACCGCGCGCGCATCGAAGACCTGCTGGCGGACGACACGCTGCTCGTCCTCGAAGACTGCGACCTCGCCGGCGCGGACCTGTCGCGCCTGAACCTGCAGGATTGCGCATTCATCCGCTGCGCCCTGGCCGAGACGTCGTTCTATGCCGCGAACCTCGCACGCACGCGCTGGCAGCGCTGCCGCGGCGGCCATGCCGATTTCGAATCGGCCGACCTCGTCGATGCGAAGTTCGACGCCTGCGACTTGAACAACGCCGGCTGGCGCCGCGCCAAGCTCGCAGCGGTGGCCTTCCGCCGCTGCAAGCTGACGGGCGCGCGCTTCGAGGAAGTGAGCCAGCTGGGCCTGTCGTTCGAAGACTGCCTGCTCGTCGGCGCCGATGTGCGCCGGATGTCGTTCCGCAAGGCCGTGCTGCGCGGACTGGATTTCGCCGATGCGGACCTGTCGGGCTGCGACTTCCGCGAGGCCGTGTTCGAAGAGGGGTGCAGCCTCCGTGAGGCCCACATCAAGGACACGCGCTTCGATGCCGCCGATTTGCGCGAGGCGGACCTCGGCGGCTTGAAGCTCTCGAATGCGAAGCAGTTTGCCGGCGCGACGATTTCGACGCGGCAGGCGGCGGAGCTGGTGCGGGGGCTGGGGTTGAACGTGGCCTGAGCGCCTGACGACTTGTCAGGGAAACGGGCGACCGTCGAGTGCACGAATCCAGTCCAGTCTCACGGTCGGGCCGCCGCGCAGGCGCAGGTATTCGACGCCGGTGTCGGCGTAGACATCCGCGATCACGCCTGACAGGTTGTCGAGCGTGCCGTCGGGGCGCTCCACGTCGAGCGTGCACGGGCGGCGCAAGGTGGCCAGCGCCAGAAGTTCGTCATGGCGCTCGCAGTTGATCGGTATATAGGGCTCATCCATGGCGGTGTCGTATGTATGTTCGTGGCGAACGGTCGATCGGCGCTCAGCATAGCATGTTGCCGAGCCGGAAAAGTCGCGAGAAATTTTTTAAAGAACCTGAATCCACCCGCTTCCCGCCTGCGTACAAGGAAGGCATTCGTGCTCAATCGTCAACCTTGACCAAGCAAGAGAGGGGGAATCATGTTGCAAAAGAAGACATCCAAAGCCGCCGGGGGCGTCGCGCTGCGTGTGCTGGTCGCGAGCCTGTGCGCCGGCGCCGCGACCCAGGTGCCTGTGCAGGCGTCCAGCCACCGGGAAGCGCCGTTCATCACGAAGCAGCCGAAAGTCGATGCCACCGACTTCTACATGTTCCGCAGCTACGAAGCGGGCCGCGACGGCTTCGTGACGCTGATCGCGAACTACGTGCCGCTGCAGGATCCGCAGGGCGGCCCGAACTACTTCATGATGGATCCCGACGCGCTGTACGAGATCCACATCGACAACAACGGCGACGCCAAGGAAGACATCACCTTCCAGTTCCGCTTCCAGAACGCGAACAAGGACACCCAGCTGACCGTCGGCGGCAAGAAGGTGTCGATCCCGCTCGTGATCAACGGCGGCGCCATCGCCGACGCGAACGCGCCGGGCGCCAACGTGCGCGAGACCTATACCGTCAACGTGGTCCGAGGCGACCGCCGCGGCGGCCAGCGCGGCGCCGTGACCAACGCGACGGGCGGCGGGGCAACCTTCGACAAGCCCCTCGACAACATCGGCAACAAGTCGATCCCGAACTACGCGGCATACGCGGCCAAGCACGTCTACGCGGTCAATATCCCGGGCTGCTCGACGCCGGCGCGCATGTTCGTCGGCCAGCGCAAGGATCCGTTCGTCGTGAACCTGGGCGAGACCTTCGACCTCATCAACATCAAGGCGCCGGCCACCGAGTTCGCGGCCAATGCCGAGAAGGCCGCGAAGGATGACCTGGCCGGCAAGAACGTGACCAGCATCGAACTCGAAGTCGCCGCGTCCTGCCTCATCGCCGGCGGCGATCCGGTGATCGGCGGCTGGACCACGGCCAGCATGCGCCAGGCGCGCCTGCTGAATCCGGTCCCGGGCAACGCCGGCGCCTCGAAGGAGGGTGGCGCGTGGACCCAGGTGTCGCGCCTTGGCATGCCGCTCGTGAACGAAGTCGTGATCGGCCTGAAGGACAAGGACCGCTTCAATGCCAGCAAGCCGATGAACGATGGCCAGTTCGCCGACTACGTCACGAATCCGACGCTGCCGGCCCTGGTCGAGATCCTGTACGGCAGCGCCGGTGCCAAGGCCCCGACCAATTTCCCGCGCAACGACCTCGTCACCGCGTTCCTGACCGGCGTGAAGGGCCTGAACCAGCCGGCCAAGGTGACGCCGTCCGAGATGCTGCGCCTGAACACATCGATCGCCCCGGCGGCAATGGGTGCGCAGAAGCGCCTGGGCGTGATCGACGGCGACAACGCCGGCTTCCCGAACGGACGCCGTCCGGGCGACGACGTGGTCGACATCGCGCTGCGCGTCGTGATGGGCAAGCTGTGCACGCTGAACCTGGGTTGCGCGCCGTCCGACGCGCCGGCCGGCGGCCTGCATTTCACGGATGGCGCGTACCTGGACGACAGCTTCTTCACGAACGGCTTCCCGTACCTGAAGACCCCGCTGCCGGGTTCGCCGCAACAATAAGCCCGCGAAGGAGACGATCATGAGGACACTCTTGCCTTCCATGCTGCTGCTCGGTGCGCTGCTGGCCGCGTGCGGCGGCAGCGACCACGACGACGGCGTCGCCACGGCCCCGCCGCCGCCACCCACGTCGGGCGGCGGCACGCCGGCGACGGACAAGTTCACCGTGCAGGTCGCCAGCCTGGCCGCGAGTACGCCGGACGATGCCGAGCCGGCGGCCGTGGACGACGCCGCGGCGACCATGCCGGAAGACACCGAGCCGCAGGCGGTGCAATGAAGCCGCGCGCCGCCATCCATATCCTGGTGGCGGCGCTGCTGGCCTGCGCCGGCGCAGGGGCGCGCGCCGCCCCGCGCCTGCCGGCCAGCGGCGCCGAGGTGCTCGAAGAGCTGCCGTGGCGCGCCGATCCGCAGCAGCGCGAACTGCGCGTGCTGCGGGCGCGCCTGCAGGAAGCGCCGCGCGACCTGCCGCGCGCGGCGGAGGTCGCGCGCCGCTATATCGAAGCGGGCCGGCGCGAAGCCGATCCGCGCTACTACGGCTATGCGCAGGCCGCGCTGGGCCCGTGGTGGAACCAGCCCGCGCCGCCGCCGCAGGTGCGGCTGCTGCGCGCGACACTCCTTCAAAGCGAACACCGCTTTCCCGAGGCGCTGGCCGACCTCGCTGCCCTGACGGCGCAGCAGCCCGACAACGCCCAGGCCT
Organism: Massilia kyonggiensis; assembly: GCF_024756235.1. Classification (GTDB taxonomy): domain Bacteria; phylum Pseudomonadota; class Gammaproteobacteria; order Burkholderiales; family Burkholderiaceae_D; genus Telluria; species Telluria kyonggiensis. The sequence continues at coordinate 34,814 of NZ_JANUGY010000013.1, forward strand.
GGCTGACCCGCGCCACCGTCGAAACCGTGCGCGCCGACTACACCGCCGCCACGCGGAGCTGCGCACGCCTGTCCAGCCTCGCCGACGAGCTCGTGACCACGGCCTGCATCGCCAACGTGGGCGCGATGAACGGCCGCCTGGCCGCGAGCGAACGCCTGCTCGCGGCCGTGCATGCACGCGCGCGCGGCGCGGACGACCCGGCCGTCGACGCCTGGGTGCTGACGATGCTGGCCGAAATGGCGCAGCGCCGCGGCGCCGCGGACGTGGCCGAGGCGCGCTTCCGCGACGCGCTGCGCCTCGCCCCCCGCGACACGTACCTGCTGGGCGCCTATGCCGACTTCCTGCTGGACGCGGGCCGCCGCGCCGAGGCGGCCGCGCTGCTGGCGCCGCACGCCCGCGTGGACGGCCTGCTGCTGCGCCACGCGCTCGCCGCGCGCCAGGACTCCCAACTGGCGGAGCTGGCGGCGCGCTTCGACGCCGGCGAGCGGCGCGGCGACGGCGTCCATCTGCGCGAGCAGGCCCGCTTCGAGCTGACCCTGCGCGGCGACGCGCGCCGCGCGCTGGCGATCGCGCGCCGCAACTGGGACGTGCAGAAGGAGACGCCTGACGCCCGCATCCTGCTGGAAGCGGCGCTCGCCGCGCGCGACGTGGCCGCGGCCCGCCCGGTCCTCGACTGGATGCGCAGCGCGCGCGTGGAAGACGTCCAGCTCGCGCGCCTCGCCGCGCACTTCAAGAATGGAGGCAAGGCATGACGCGCCTGTGGATCCTGTTTTGCCTGCTCCTCGCGGGCGCGACGTGGTCGTTGCCGGCGCTGGCGCACAAGCCGAGCGACGCGTACCTGCGCCTGACCCTGGAGCAGGGCAGTGCCGACGTGCGCGGCGAGTGGGACATGGCGCTGCGCGACCTCGATTACGCCATCGGCCTCGATGCCGACAACGACGGCCGGCTGACGTGGGACGAAGTCCGCCACCGTCACGACGCCATCGCCGCCTATGCGCTGGCGCGCCTGCATCTCGAGCGCGGCGGCGCCGCCTGCGGCCTCGTGCCGGGCCGGCAGCTGGTCGACACGCACACGGACGGCACCTACACGGTGCTGGCGTTCGCCGCCCATTGTCCGAAGCGCGGGCCGCTCGCCGTCGAGTACCGCCTGTTCGCCGACGTCGACCCGCAGCACAAGGGCCTCGCCAGCGTGCGCGACGGCGACGACGTGCGCACCCTGGTGCTCGGCAGCGACCATCCGCGCGCCACGGTGGGCGAGGGGGCGGCCAATGGTTTCCTCGCCTACGTCCGCCATGGCATCTGGCACATCTGGATCGGCTACGACCACATCCTGTTCCTCGTGTCGCTGCTGCTGCCGGCCGTGCTGGCGGGCGGCCTGCGCGCGGCGCTGGCGGACGTATTGAAGATCGTGACGGCGTTCACCGTGGCGCACTCGATCACGCTGAGCCTAGCCGCGCTGGGCGTGGTGGCGCTGCCGTCGCGCTGGGTCGAGTCGGCGATCGCATTGTCCGTGCTGCTGGCGGCGCTGAACAACGTGCTGCCCGTCGCGCGCGGCCGGCGCTGGGCCGCGGCCTTCCTGTTCGGCCTCGTGCACGGCTTCGGCTTCGCCGGCGTGCTGGCCGACCTCGGCCTGCAGCCGGGGGCGCTCGCGGCGTCGCTGGTCGGCTTCAACCTCGGCGTCGAGATCGGCCAGCTGGCCATCGTCGCGGCCTTCCTGCCGCTCGCCTGGCTACTGCGCAGCACCTGGTTCTACCGGCGCGTGGTGCTGGTGGGCGGGTCGGGCGCGATCATGCTGGTGGCCGCGCTGTGGCTGGGAGAGCGTCTGTTCGACCTGAAGCTGATCCCCGTGTAGGCCCTACAGTTTCACCCACGCGCCCTTGTACAGCACCGGCCCCGTCGGTGCGTTCGGATTCGGCGAACCGCCTTTCGGTTCCAGGCTGATCGCCAGCAGCATCACGTCCGGCCCGACGGCGCGCTGGTCCAGCTGCAGGCTGGCGTGGCGGTTGTCCGGCAGGATGCCCAGCGAGCGCGTCGTGCCGGCCGCCGTGATGGCCCACAGTTGCAGCGTGCGGTCGTCCGGCACCTTCACGTTGTCGGCGACGCGCACGTCGATGCGTGCGCGGCGCGCGTCGGCGGCCACCACCAGCGCGGTCTGCGCCTTGTCGTCGAGCAGCGTGGCCACCTGCTGCAGCTGCGGCTCCTGCACGCGGCCAGCCAGCACGACGGCGAGCACCACCGCGGCTGCGCCGGCGCTCACGGCAAGGCTGCCCCACAGCCGGGCGCCCTCGATCCGCCAGAACTGCCATGCCGGCACCGCGCGCGCGAATCCCAGCCGGCGCTCGATGCCATTCCATGCGCGCGCCGGCGGAGGCACCGGCCGGCTCCATTCCGCCATCGGCACGATGCGCGCCTGCCACGCGAAGACGGCGTTGCGCAAGGCGGCGTCGGTGACGAGCCAGCGTTCGAAGCGGCGCCGCGCGCCACCGCGCAGGGTCCCGAGCACGTATTCGGCGGCCAGCTTCTCGCGCAAGACCGGGTTGTTTTGGATATTCATGCCGGTTCCCGTTTCGACAGGCAGGTTTTCAATTTTTCCAGGCCCCGCCGGATCCACGTCTTGACGGTGCCGATCGGCAGGCTGAGCTGGGCCGCCACCTCGCTGTGCGACAGGTCGTGGAAGTAGGCCATGCCGATCGCCTGGCGCTGCCTGCCCTCCAGCACGCCCATGCAATACGCGAGGGCGCGCGCCTCGTCCGCCATCTGCACGCGATCCTGCGGCCCGGCGGCCGGGTCCTGCATGGCCAGCAGCAGGTCCGCATCGAACTGCTGTGCATCGAGTTCGACGGCGTCATCCTGGCGGCGCAGGATGTCCAGCGCCTTGTTGCGCACGATCGTCGTCATCCACGTCTGCGGTGCGGCGAGATGGGACTGGTAGCCGGCGGCCGCGTGCCAGATCGACACGAAGGCATCCTGCAAGGCCTCCTCGGCGAGCTCGTCCTTCCTCAATATACGCAGCGCGAAGCCAAACAGTTTCGCCGATGTCGCATCGTACAGGCGGCGGAACGCGGCACGGTCGCCGAGGGCCACGGCGGCGACGAGGCGGCGTAACTGCTCGGGGGTGTCGAGGTCCTGGGTCACGGTTGTCCTGGAAGGTTGTCCGGCGATTGAAATTAATGAAATTGATTGTAACTCGGCAATACACCCGCGTCGTCAAGATATTGCATCCGATATGTCCGGGGTTGCGTATATGGAGAGTGCCCGACGATCTTTTTCATCGCAAATGAACACGACCCACCACCTCCTGCCGGCAGTCATTGCCGCCCTGGCCTTGCCGGCCACGGCCCAAACCCGGGACGCGTCGCCCGAAGCCGTGGTCCGCGTGGTCGGCCACTACGACAACGCCGTCGGCACGTCCGATGCCGCCAGCCAGGGCGTCATCACGGCCGACCTGTTGACGAACCGGCCGACATTGCGTACCGGCGAATTGCTCGAATTCGTGCCAGGCATGATCGTCACACAGCACAGCGGCGACGGCAAGGCGAACCAGTACTTCCTGCGCGGCTTCAACCTCGACCACGGCACCGACTTCGCCACCTTCGTCGACGGCATGCCCGTCAACATGCGCACGCACGCGCACGGCCAGGGCTACGCGGACCTGAACTTCCTGATCCCGGAGCTGGCGCAGCGCATCGATTACAGGAAGGGCACGTATTTCGCGGGGGAGGGCGACTTTGCCTCGGCCGGCGCCGCCCGTTTCCGCATCGGCGACAAGCTCCCGGCCGGCCTCGCAAGCCTGTCACTGGGTAGCGGCGGCTATCGGCGGGCCCTGCTGGCCGATTCGTTGCCGGCCGCCGGCGGCACGCTGCTGTATGGCCTGGAACTGAATCGCAACGACGGCCCGTGGGACGTGCCGGAAGGCGTGCGCAAGACGAACGCGCTGGTGCGCTACAGCCGCGGCAGCGCGGACGACGGCTGGAGTTTGACGGGCATGGCCTACCGCAACCGGTGGACGTCGACCGACCAGGTGCCGCGGCGCGCCGTGGAATCCGGCCTGATCGGACGCTTCGGCAGCCTCGACCCCACCGACGGGGGCACGGCGGCGCGCACCAGCCTGTCGTACGCCATGCGTCAGCGCGCGGCCGCCTCGCTGTTCGAACTGGACGCCTACCTGGTGCGCTCGCGGCTCGACCTGTTCAGCAATTTCACGTACGCACTGGCCAACCCGGACGACGGCGACCAGTTCCAGCAAAGCGAGCGGCGCACGCTGGCGGGCGTGAACATGGCGCAGTCCTGGGCCGCGGACTGGGGCGGGCTCGCGGTGCGCAACAAGGTGGGCCTGCAGGTGCGCCACGACCGCCTGGATCCGGTGGGCATCTACACCACGGCCGCGCGCGTCCGCACGGGCACGGTGCGCGAGGACCGCGTACGCGAGACCAGCGCCGGCCTGTACGTCGAGAACGTCGTGCACTGGCGGCCCTGGCTGCGCAGCGTGGCCGGCCTGCGCTACGACGCCTATGCCTTCCGCGTCGATAGTGGCCGCGCGGACGCGCACATCGCGTCGCCCAAGCTGTCCCTCATCTTCGGACCGTGGCGCCAGACCGAGTTCTTCGTCAACGCCGGCCGGAGCTTCCACAGCAACGACGCGCGCGGCACGACGCAGGCCGAGCCGGTGACGGCGCTCGTTGCCACGCGCGGCGCGGAGCTGGGCCTGCGCACCGAGGCCGTGCCCGGCCTGCAAAGCTCGCTGGCGGTGTGGCGCCTGGACATCGACTCGGAACTCGTGTTCGTCGGCGACGCCGGCGAGACGGCACCAAGCCGCGCCAGCCGCCGCCATGGCATCGAATGGAACAACCACTACGTCGCCGCGCCGGGCGTGCTGCTCGACGTCGACGTGGCCGTGTCGCACGCCCGGTATGCGCACCACGATGCCGTCGGCAACGACATTCCCGGCTCCCTGAACCGCGTCGTGTCGTTCGGCGTGACGGTGGACCGCGGCCGCTGGTCGGGCGGCTTCGACGTGCGCCATTTCGGCCCCCGGCCGCTGGTCGAGGACGGCAGCGTCCGCTCGGCGTCCACGACGCTGGCGAATGCACGCGCCGGCTACCGTGTCGCGTCGCACACGCGCCTGACGCTGGACGTGTTCAACCTGTTCGACCGCAAGGCGAGCGACATCGATTATTACTACGCGTCGCGGTTGCGCGGCGAGCCGGCGGGCGGCGTCGACGACATCCACTTCCATCCCGTCGAACCGCGCGCCGCGCGTCTGACCTTGCAACACAATTTCTGAATCGCGACGGATACTCGATGTAGTAATATTACATTTCTATTGTCGAGCCGCGCTGCCGGTATTCGTCCTAAAGGGAGTGTAAACATGCATATCCGTCCCCTCGCGCTCGCCGCGATGTTCCTGAGCTACATGGCGGCACCGGCCGCCTGGGCACAAACCGTCGTGGCCACGGCAAGCTCGCCGGGCGGCATCCTGACCGTCGACGTCCAGCTCGACGGCATGGGCAAGCTGGCGTATGACGTCAAGCGCAAGGGCAAGGAGATCATCGCCCCGTCGCGCCTCGGCTTCAACCTCGCCAACGCACCCAAGCTGGACGGCGGTTTCACGGTGAAGGACAAGCGCGTCGGCGAGCATGACGACACGTGGGAGCAGCCGTGGGGCGAGCGCCGCTACGTGCGCAACCACTATCGCGAACTGCGCGTGGACGTCGAGCAGAAGAACCGCGCGAACCGCCGCCTCGTCATCGTCTTCCGCATCTACGACGACGGCATCGGCTTCCGCTACGAATTCCCCGACCAGCCGCAATTGCGCGACGTCGCCATCACGGACGAGCTCACGGAATTCGCCGTCGCCCAACCCGCGACGGCGTGGTGGATCCCGGCCGGCGAGTTGTCCGGCCTGGAGCAGATCGTCGAGAAGGCGCCGCTGAAGGAGATCGGCACGGCCAACACGCCGCTGACCTTGCGCCTCGACGACGGTACGCACATCGCCCTCCACGAAGCGGCGCTGGTCGACTACGCGACGATGTGGATCCGCAAGGTCGAAGGCCAGAAGCTGCGCGCGCAACTGGCGCCGTCGACGACCGGGCCGGCCGTCGTGCGTCATGGCGCGTTCACGACGCCGTGGCGCACCTTGCGCATCGCGGACGATGCGCCCGGCCTGTACATGTCGGACCTCGAACTGAACCTGAACGAGCCCAACAAACTCGGCGACGTGTCGTGGGTGCACCCGTCGAAATTCGTCGGCGTGTGGTGGGAGATGCACCTGAATAAAGGGACGTGGAACGCGGGTCCGACGCACGCCGCGAACACGGCGAACGTCAAGCGCTACATCGACTTCGCCGCCGCCAACGGCTTCCGCGGCGTGCTGGTGGAAGGCTGGAACCGCGGCTGGGAAAGCGACTGGGGCCATGGCGGCGCGGACTTCAGTTTTACCAAGGCCTACCCCGACTTCGACCTGCCGCTGCTCGCCGCGTATGCGAAAGAGAAGGGCGTGCGCCTGATCGGCCACCACGAGACGGGCGGCAACGTCGCGGCCTACGAAAAGCAGATGGATGCGGCCTATAAGCTGTATGCGAAGCTGGGCGTGGACAGCGTCAAGTCGGGCTATGTGCACGAAGCGGGCACGATGCAGTTCCCCGGCCCGGGCGGCAAGGTCCACTACGGGAATTACGATTCGCAGGAAGGCGTGCGCCACTTCGTGAAGGCCGTGACGGAGGCGGCGCGCTACCGCATCGCCGTCGACACGCACGAACCCGTGAAGGACACGGGCCTGCGCCGTACGTACCCGAACTGGCTCGCGCGCGAGGGCGCGCGCGGCGTCGAGTACAACGCGTGGGGCGAGCCGCCGAACACCGCCGACCACGAAGCGAAGCTCGTGTTCACGCGCATGCTGAGCGGCCCGATGGATTACACGCCGGGCGTGTTGAGCCTCGTCGGCGCGGGCGGCAAGACGTTCAATTCCACGCAGGCCAAGCAGCTCGCGAACTACGTCGTGATCTATTCGCCGATCGCGATGGCGGCCGACCTGCCGGAGAACTATGCGAAGTATCCTGCCGCCTTCAAGTTCATCCGCGACGTGCCGACCGACTGGTCCGATACGCGCGTGCTGAACGGCGCCGTGGGCGAGTACGCGACCATCGCGCGCAAGGATCGCCGTTCGGACGCCTGGTACGTCGGCGCCGTCACGGACGGCACCGCGCGCACGCTGTCCCTGCCGCTGGCCTTCCTCGACCAGGGCAGGCAGTACGTGGCCGAGATCTACCGCGACGGCGAGCAGGCGGATTACCGCAACGAGCACCGCTTCGATCTCGTGACGGAGACGAAGACCGTGACGGCGAAGGACGTACTCGACGTGCGGCTGGCGCCGGGCGGCGGGCTGGCGGTGCGGATCGTGCCGCGGCCGTGATTATTCGATAGCCTGCGGGGCGTCTGTTCGTGGGATGATCGCGGCCATGAACAAACACGCCCTCGTATTCGTTTGCGGCATCCTGTTCGCCGCCCAGGCGGCCCACGCCGCACCCGCCGTGCAGCAGGAGCCGATGGAACTCGGCAAGGCCGTCGCCACGCGCTTCACGCTGCACCGCGACGGCGCGCCGGACGTCCGCTACGTCATCTCGCAACCCGCGCACAAGGCACCGCTCGTGCTGTTCGTGCAGGGTTCGGGCTGTACGCCGCCTTTCGTGGGCCTGGGCACGCCGAACCGTTATTCGACCGTCTTCAATTTCATCCCGTTGGCGCAGCGGGGCGATTACGCCGTGATGGTAGTCGACAAGCCCAATCAACCGGACGCCCCGCCGCAAAGCCAGCCGGGCGTGGCGACGGCATGCCCGGTCGCGTTCAACGCCTATTTTTCCTACGACAGCTGGCTGGACGCGCTGCGCGGCGCGCTGCGCCATGCGCTGGCCCTGCCGTGGGTCGACCGCAGCCGCGTGCTGGTGTTCGGCGTGTCGGAAGGCGCGGTGATGGCGGCCGGCCTGGCGCGTGCGCTGCCCGAGGTGACGCACGTGGCAATGATCGGCGGCACCGGCACGAGCCAGTTGTTCGACTTCGCCGCCAACGCCTATCGCGCGGGGACGAGCGACGACGACACGCTCGCGCGCCTGCGCGACATCGACGCGACCGTCGACGCGATCAACGCGGACCCGCGCAGCAGCGTGAAGTTCGCGTGGGGCCACACCTATCTGCGCTGGAGTACCTTCTTCGCGCAGGCGCCCGGCGAGAATCTCGTGCAGTCGAAGGCTCGCGTCTGGCTGGCCAGCGGCATGCGGGACGACAGCGTGCCGGTCCTGTCGACGGAGGTCGCGTACGCGCGCCTGCGCGCGCTCGGGCGCGACGTGACGTTCCGGCGCGTGCCCCGTGCGGGGCACGGCCTGATGCCGGAAGGGGGCACGTTTGCGGACGTGCAGAAGGAATACGACGCCATCATGGCGTGGTTCGAGCGGCGCTGAACCGCTACGAGGCTTACTGCTGCAACGCCTTCTCGATATCGCCCGCGATGTCTTCCGGCTTGGTCTGCGGCGCATATCGATGCAGCACGGTGCCGTCGCGGCCGACGAGGAACTTGGTGAAGTTCCACTTGATGCCTTCGGTACCCAGCACGCCCGGTGCCGCGTTCTTCAGGTATTTCCACAGCGGATGCGCCGCGTCGCCGTTGACGTCGACCTTGGCGAACATCGGGAACGACACGCCGTAGTTCTTTTCGCAGAAGGCGCCGATCTCCGATTCCGTACCCGGCTCCTGGCTGCCGAACTGGTTGCAGGGGAAGCCCAGCACTTCCAGGCCGCGCGGGTGCAGTTCGCGGTGCAGCGTCTCGAGGCCCTGGTATTGCGGCGTGAAGCCGCATTTGCTGGCGGTGTTGACGACGAGGAGGACCTTGCCGCGGTACTGCGCCAGGTCGACCGGTTTGCCGTCAAGGGAGGTGGCCTGGAAGTCGAACACGTTCATGGTGGGCTCCTGTAAGCTTGCGTTGATTCGAAGGCAACAGTGTAAGGCAAAGGAGACATCGATGCAGTCCACCGTGAACATTCCCCTGGCCGCCGGCGCGCTGCTCAGCGCTGTCGCCGCGCTGCTCCACCTGGGCATCATCGCGGGCGGTCCCGCGTGGTACCGCTTCTTCGGCGCGGGCGAGCGGTTCGCGCGGGCTGCCGCGGAAGGACGATGGTATCCGGCCGTCGTCACGCTGGGCATCGCCGCCGTGCTGTTCACCTGGTCGGCCTATGCGCTGGCGGGAGCGGGCGTCGTCGGCAGGCTGCCGTTACTGAAAGCGGCGCTGGTCGCCATCACGGCCGTGTATCTCGTGCGTGGGGTCGCGTTCGCACCGCTCGTCCTTGCCAAAGGGGGCACGCTCACGCCGTTCGTCGTGTGGAGTTCGGTGATCTGCTTCGGCTACGGGGTGGTGCACCTCGTCGGCCTCGTGCAGCGCTGGACGGCGCTGTAGCGCCATGAAAAACGCCCTGCACGAGGCAGGGCGACAAAGACCCGCACCGACAGGCGCGAGCCGGGAGACGTCCGGAGCGGCGGCCCCGGAGCATCGATCGAGAAACTTACATTTTCCAGCGCAGGCCAACCGCGACCGAACGTCCGATCTGGAGCGTACCGAAATTGGTCAGCTGCGCGTTACCGGCATTGCCGAAGTGGTAGTACGCCTGCTGCACTTCGTTGGTCAGGTTGACACCACTGATATCGAGCGTCGTGTTGTCGTTGATCTTGTAGGAGATCTGCATGTCCACGCTCTTTTCCGGATGACGCCAGATACCGATCGGATTGGCAAACAATGCCGCTTCGTTGGTCGCCAGGAAGCCGGAGCGCCAGACCTGCGACAGGCGCGCGCTGACCGGGCCTTTTTCGTAAGCCAGGGTGGCGTTGTACGACTTGTTGGATACGCCGAAGAACGGTGTCTCGAGCTGCGAGATGATTTCGCCGGCACTATTGGTCTCGGGCACGTTCTGCGACGAGGTGAGTTTCGTAAAGCTGCCCTGGATGCCGAAACCGTCCAGCAGACCCGGCAGACCCTTCGGGAAGTAGATGAAGCCGAGCTCGGCGCCACTGATCTTGCCGTTGGAGGCGTTGGTCGGCGAGTTGATGACGTAGTCATAGCCGTTCGTATGGTCGCCACCCGAGGTCGAGTTGCGGTACGGGTCGTCCGCCGCATCGACGTGAACCCTGCGAGCCAGGTTCACGACCAAACCGTCGATCTTGCGCTTGAACAGGGTACCGTAGACTGCACTGTCCTTCTGGAAATACCACTCGGCCGTCAGGTCGAAGTTCTTGGATGTCGTCGGTTTCAGGTCCGGATTGCCACCGCTGCCCGAGCCGTAACCCACCTTCGACACGTCGTCACCAAGCTGATAGACAGGATTCAGGTCACCGAAGTTCGGGCGGCGCAGGGTTTCACCGTAGTTAAAGCGCAGCACGACGTCCTTGGATGGGTCGTAAATCAGGGTCATGCTCGGCAGCAGCTTGCTGGTCGACTTGCTGGCACTGGTCGCGGTGACCGCCTTGGTGGTGGCATCCACCTTGTAGAAGGTCATGTCGGTGTTGACCTTGACGTAGCGCACGCCGAAATTGCCGCGCAGGCGATGGCCGAACAGCTCGTTCTCGGTGTTCCCCATCAGGAACAGGTTGGTCGTCTTTTCATCGACCTCGAACGTCTTCTGCAGGCTCAGTTTGTCCGTCGTCAGGAAGTTCGGATCGACCGAGTTGTAGAGCTTGCGCCAGTCGTCGATATGGTCGCGGATGTAGTAGGCATTGGGCTCCAGCCACGAGCGCGGCACGTCCGAGATCGCCGTGCCGAAGTTCGAGTTGACGATGGAATACTCCGGACCCAGCGAGGCGAGGTTGCGGCCCAGGAAGGCGGATTGCGTCCGGTTGGCCTCCGACGCCTTGCGGTCGTCGAAGCGCGCGCCGAAGTGGATCGTCTGCAGCGCACCCCAGTCGGCATCGAAGACGCCCGCCAGGCTGGCCGTCGCGGCGCTGCCCTTGTTGCGGTTGGCGTTATCGAAGAACTGCGCAACATTCCACTTGGTCGGGTCGGTCAGGTCGGCATCGTTGTTGAAATGGAACGCCGTGTTGTTGTTGCCGTCGTTGAAGTTGACGTTGATGGACGGTGCAACGCGATCGATCCGGGTGGCCGTGAATTCCGAATGATAAGTGCTGGTCTGGTACGACAGGTCACCCTCCAGCTTGAGGCGGTCGCCGAGATCCCACTTGCCGTTCAGGGCATACACGTAGGAATCGGTTGCCGACGTGGTGTAGTCGCCGCTGTTGAAGCCGTAGACGTTATTGACGGTACGGCTCTTGATGACGTTCGTGCCCGGGAACGTCGTGATCGACCCCGCCGGATTGCTGCCGAGATCGCCCCACCAGTCGACGAAGCTGAACAGCAACTTGTTGAACGCTTTGTTGCGATAACCGTTGTACATCGATTCGAAGGTGTAGAGCGAATCGCTGTTCGGTTTCCACTGCAAGGCAAGGTTGGCGGAAGGACGTTCCCGCTCGCCCTGGAGGTCGTTCTGGAAAATGGCGTCGCGCGACAGGTAATACGGATAGGCCTTGCCGTTGAAATTCAGCGTCGAACCCGCTGCCATCGGCAGGCCGGTACGGGTCCCGGCCGTCCAGATATTGTTGTCGAAGATGCGCTGCAAGGGCGTATAACCGGCAGGATCTTCGGCGGCATTGGGGCTGACGAACGGCACCATCGCACCCGGCGCAACGCTTTCGTTGCGGTATTTCGTCTTCGTATCCGCCAGATTGAGCAGGGCACCGAATTCGCCGTAGCCGGTTTGCCAGCGGTTGCTCACCATGCCGCTGAGTTGCGGGTTCGTCTTTTTCGCGGGATCGAGATAGGTTTCGCGCGCCGACAGCGAAATTTTCGCACCCTTGAAATCGAACGGTCGCAGCGACTTGACGTCGATCTGGCCTGCAATGCCGGTTTCCAACTGGCCGGCGTCGCGCGTCTTGTAGACGTCGATCTGGCGCACCAGGGTCGACGGAATGTCCTGGAGAGCGACCTGCGTGCCCGACGCGGTGAAAATGGTGCGGCCGTTCCAGGTGGTCTGGACGTCGGGCAGGCCACGGATGGACAGGGTACCGACTTCGCCGCCGGCGCGGTCGGTGACCTGGATGCCCGTCACGCGCTGCAGCGCTTCGACGACGTTGTTATCCGGCAGCTTGCCGATGTCGTCGGCAACGACCGATTCCACGACCTGGTCGTTGGTGCGCTTGATCGCGAGGCTCTTGATCAGCGAGGCCTTGACGCCCGTGACGACCACGGTCTCGACCGGCTCGGTCTTCTCGGCGGCCGCCTGGGCCCATACCGAGCCGCTGCCGAGCAGGCCGGCGCCGGCCAGCGCGAGGACGCTGAGTTTCAGCTGGGGGAGGGGCGTGTTCCGACGACCCTGGGGGGTACGATTCTGCATGTTGTCTCCTGTGAAAGTTATTGTTATGCCTGGCATCGATTTCATCTTATTGATGAGGAGCCAGAACAATCCAATGACTTTTTCCCGGAGTTTGATATCGATTTCTGTATGTAAAGCGCTAACATTTTTAATGCGCGCAGGTACATACTGGATTTATGCGTGTTGAGAAAACGCAAAAATGTTATGGAATGTGGTTGCCTAACAGCGACAAAAGTGGCAAGCCGTTGTAGGCTTGCCACTATGCAGATCAGATGAGACCGAGCGTCTCGGTCCCCGCGGAGAAGTCGCGGTTCTTGGCGTGTTTGCTGTTGAGCTTGATGTTCAGGCGCAGGTCGTTGACGGAGTCCGCATTGCGCAGCGCATCCTCGTAGGTGATCTTGTCGGCCTCGTACAGGTCGAACAGGGCCTGGTCGAAGGTCTGCATGCCCAGCTCGCGCGACTTCTTCATGATCTCCTTGATCTCGTGGACCTCGCCCTTGAAGATCAGGTCCGAGATCAGCGGCGAATTCAGCATGATCTCCATCGCGACCACGCGGCCCTTCGCTTCCTTTTTCGGAATGAGGCGCTGCGAGATCAGGCCCTTCAGGTTCAGCGACAGGTCCATCAAGAGCTGCTGGCGGCGCTCTTCGGGGAAGAAGTTGATGATGCGGTCCAGCGCCTGGTTCGAGCTGTTCGCGTGCAGCGTGGCGAGGCACAGGTGGCCCGTCTCGGCGAACGCGATCGCGTGTTCCATCGTCTCGCGGTCGCGAATTTCTCCGATCTGGATCACGTCCGGCGCCTGGCGCAGGGAGTTCTTCAGCGCGGCCTCGAAACTGTCCGTGTCGACGCCGACCTCGCGCTGCGTGATCACGCAGTTCTTGTGCGGGTGGACGAATTCGACGGGGTCCTCGATCGTGATGATGTGGCCGTGGCTGTTCTCGTTGCGGTAGCCGACCATCGTCGCGAGCGTCGTCGATTTGCCGGAGCCCGTGGCGCCGACCATGATCACGAGGCCACGCTTGGTCATGATCACGTCCTTCAGCACCTCCGGCAGGTCGAGGTCCTCGAACTTCGGGATCGTCGTCGTGATCACGCGCAGGACCATGCCCACGGCGCCCATCTGCATGAAGGCGGAGACGCGGAAGCGCCCCAGGTCCCCGGGGCTGATGGCGAAATTGGCTTCCTTCGTCAGCTCGAAGCCGGCGGCCTGCTTGTCGTTCATGATGGCGCGCGCCAGGTCGGCCGTGTGCGAAGCCGTGAGGGCCTGGCTGGACACGGGCGTCATGCGGCCGTCGATCTTCATCGCGGGCGGGAAGCCGGTCGTGATGAACAGGTCGGAACCGCCCTTGCTGACCATCAGGCGCAGCAGGTCGAACATGAATTTGGAGGCCTGGTCGCGTTCCATCGTCACTCCTTAACCAGGGAAGTTCTCGGGGATCTTGGCGGCGGAGCGCGCGGCCGCGGACGAGATCACGTTGCGGCGCACGAGGTCCGTCAGGTTCTGGTCCAGCGTCTGCATGCCGACGTTGGAGCCGGTCTGGATCGCGGAATACATCTGCGCGATCTTCGCTTCGCGGATCAGGTTGCGGATGGCCGGCGTGCCGATCATGATCTCGTGCGCGGCCACGCGGCCGGAACCGTCCTTCGTTTTCAGCAGCGTCTGCGAGATCACGGCCTGCAGCGATTCCGACAGCATCGCGCGCACCATCTCCTTTTCCTCGGCCGGGAACACGTCGACGATACGGTCGATGGTCTTCGCGGCGGACGACGTGTGCAGGGTGCCGAACACGAGGTGGCCCGTCTCGGCGGCGGACAGCGCGAGGCGGATCGTCTCCAGGTCGCGCAGCTCGCCGACGAGGATCGCGTCCGGGTCTTCGCGCAGCGCCGAGCGCAGCGCGTTGTTGAACGACAGCGTGTGCGGACCGACTTCGCGCTGGTTGATCAGGCACTTCTTCGAATCGTGCACGAACTCGATCGGGTCCTCGATGGTGAGGATGTGGCCGTATTCATTCTCGTTCAGGTGGTTGATCATCGCGGCCAAGGTCGTCGACTTGCCGGAGCCCGTCGGACCCGTCACGAGCACGAGGCCGCGCGGCTTCATCGCGAGGTCGGCGAAGATCTTCGGCGCGTTCAGTTCTTCGAGCGTGAGGATCTTCGACGGAATCGTCCGCATCACGGCGGCGGCACCGCGTTCCTGGTTGTACGCGTTGACGCGGAAGCGCGCGAGGCCGGGGATCGCGAACGAGAAGTCGCACTCCAGCATCTCTTCGTACTGCTTGCGCTGGCCGTCGTTCATGATGTCATAGATCATGCCGTGCACGTCCTTGTGCTCCAGCGGCGGCAGGTTGATGCGGCGTACGTCGCCATGCACGCGGATCATCGGCGGCAGGCCGGCCGACAGGTGCAGGTCGGAGGCTTTGTTCTTGACGGAGAACGCCAGCAATTCAGAAATGTCCATTTATAATCCTTGGGCTTTGCCTCACCCCTGTAACCGAAAAATATTTCCTGTAGAAAACCATTATGTCCACAATCGCAGCCAACTTGCAAGCTGTCGAAGCGACAATCCAGGCCGCTTGCGACGCCGCAAAACGGCCCCGTTCGACGGTCCAGTTGCTGGCCGTTTCGAAGACGTTTCCGGCAGAAGCCGTGCTGGAAGCGATCGATGCCGGCCAGCGCGCGTTCGGCGAAAACTATGTGCAGGAAGGCGTCGACAAGATCGCCGCTGTGGCAAAAGCGCGACCCGCTCATTTGCAAAACCTTATGCTCGAGTGGCATTTCATAGGGCCAATCCAGAGCAACAAGACGCGGCCCATCGCCGCCAATTTCCAGTGGGTGCACACGGTCGAACGCTTGAAGATCGCGCAGCGCCTGTCCGAACAGCGCCCGGCCGAACTGGGCCCGCTGGACATCTGCCTGCAAGTGAACATCAGCGGCGAAGCCACCAAAAGTGGCGCCAAGCCGGAGGAGTTGCTCGACCTGGCGAAGGCCGTCGTCCAGCTGCCGAACCTGCGCCTGCGCGGGCTGATGGCGATCCCGGAACCGCAGGCCGACCCGGCCCTGCAACGCGCCCCGTTCGCACGCCTGCGCGCGCTCGCACAGGACATCGCCCGTGCCGGCATCCACCTCGACACGCTGTCGATGGGCATGTCCGGCGACCTGCAATCGGCCGTGCTGGAAGGCGCGACCATCGTACGCATCGGCAGCGCGATTTTCGGCGCGCGCCATTACGAATAAGGACTCCATGAAGATCAGTTTCATCGGCGGCGGCAACATGGCCACCGCCCTCATCGCCGGCCTGGCCGGCAAGGTTGCCCAGGCGGCGGACATCCACGTCGTCGATCCGAACGCGGACGCTTTGACGCGCCTGCGCACGCAATACGGCGTGACGACGTCGCCGGACATCGGCGCGGCCGTCGCCGCCAGCGACGTCATCGTGCTCGCGGTGAAGCCGCAGCAGATGCGCGACGTGACGGTGCATCTGCAATCGCAGCTCGCGAACAAGCCGCTGCTGCTGTCGATCGCGGCGGGCATCCGCGGCGCGGACCTGTCGCGCTGGCTGGGCGGCTACGGCGCCATCGTGCGCACGATGCCGAACACGCCCGCACTGATCGGGCAGGGCATCACGGGGATGGTGGCGATGGCCGGCGTCAGCGCCGCGCAGAAGGATGCCGCCGACAGCATCATGCGCGCCGTCGGCCAGACCGTCTGGCTGGACGAAGAGAGCCTGATCGATCCGGTGACGGCGGTGTCGGGCAGCGGCCCGGCCTATGTGTTCTACTTCCTCGAAGCGATGCAGCAGGCGGCCGCGGAAATGGGGCTGTCGGAGGAGCAGGGCAAGGCGCTCGCGCTGGCCACGTTCACCGGCGCGGCCCAGCTGGCGGCGCAGTCGGACGAACCCGTCGACGTGCTGCGCCAGCGCGTGACGTCGAAGGGCGGCACCACGCATGCGGCCATCACGAGCATGGAAGCGGCCGGCGTGAAGCAGGCCATCGTCGAGGCCATGAAGGCGGCGGCTGCGCGCGGACGCGAGCTCGGCGAGGAAATGGGCAAGGACGCCTGAAGACCGACGATGATGCCTGCGATCCCGCGCCCGTCGCTCGTCCTGCTGCTTGCCGTGAGCCTGGTGGCGAGCGTGCCGGCGCCGTGCATGGCCCAGTCGCGGTCCGCGGTCGACGGGATCGTTCTGGAAGACGGCAAACCGGTTGCCGGCGTGGCGCTCTTCCTGGGCAAATTCCCGGGCAAGAATGAACCTTGCACGGACGTGGGGGAGGTGATTCCCGTGGCGGCGGACGGCACCTTTTCATGGACGCCGCCCCGGGAGCGCGAGCGCACCGATGCGCCAGCCGATCCGGGTGCGGTGACCGCCACGTTGACGGCCTTGTGCATCCGTCATCCGGCGCAGGGCGTGCTGATCGGGGCGATGTTGTTCATGCGGCGGCAGGACCCCGTCGCGATCCGCCTCGCTTGCGACGTGGCGCGCCCGCACCGCGGCGGCAATGGACCGCATACGGTGTCGTCGATGCTCGGGCAGCCCCAGTATTGCGACGTTACGCCGGCGACCTAGCGGTTTTGCCAGATCCACTTCAAGCCGCGCATATACCCTTCGGCCTTGCTGGTGCCATGGCCCATCCCCTCGATCGTATAACTCTGCAGCTGCAAGTCCTTGTACTGGTGTGATGCCAGCTGCTTTTCGAATTGCTCGATCGACCCGCGAAACTGGGCCGGTTCGAGCGAGCCGACGGCAATGAACATGCGCGCCTTGAGTTGCGGGTGTTGCCTGGCCAGCGCTTCCTCGAGTTTGAACACGGCACCGCCGTCCCAGAACACGGCGGGGCTGAGCGCGATATAGCCCGTGAAAAAGTCCGGCGTCTTCATGGCGGCGCCCAGCGTGAACAGGCCGCCCAGCGAGGCGCCGGCCAGCGTGCGGTTGTCCTTGTCGCCGTGGTACTTCGACTCGATCAGCGGCGCGACTTCCTTTTCCAGGAAATCCAGGAACTGGTCGCCCTTGCCCGAGCCGGGCGCCATCCACATCGACGTGTAGGTGTAATCGCGCACGCGCGCGCTGCCGTAATCCGTGCCGTCCGGGTAGGACAGGCCGACCATGATGAATTCCGGCGCCATCTTGTCGTACACCAGGTTGCCGTAGGCGCCGGCGAGCAGCGGCGTGTCCCAGTAGCCGTCCGTGAAATACAGGACCGGATACTTCTTGTTCGGATTCTTCCAATAGCTGTCCGGGTAGACGACGATCAGTTCGTGGGTCTGGCCGGTATGGGCCGACTTCAAGGACACGATATCCGTGTTACCGAACACGAATTTCTTCGACGTTTGCTCAGCGAGTGCGACGGACGACAGGCCGAGCGACAGCAGCAGAACGAGAAGAGTTTTTTTCACGGACGCCCTTCGATGTGAGGTGGTTGTGCCGGCCGCGTGCCCGGCAGCGCCCACAGCGTATAGATGCCGATGACGATATGCAGGGCGGCGGTGATGCGGGTGTGGATGGCCATGGCATTCCCGTTGATAAGCCGGCACAGTGTATGCCGTTTCTACACCGCATAAATACGCACAAAGTCACGCGTGCCGCCGGGTAGGTTCAATGTCGCGTGAGCCCGATGCCCAATTCGACTTCGGGCGCCACCTGATCCTTGTTTTCCTTGCTCTCGCTGAACTGGATCAGCACGTTTTCGACGGAGAGCCCGCCCGCCATTTGCTGCAGCCAGTAAGCCGCACCAGCCTCGTCCGGCGCACGGTGCAACACGTTCCTGTAGAGCGCCGTGACGATATCCGCGTTTGCAGGCGCCGTCCCGTAGAGACTGCGGAATTCGTCCGAACGAACGAAGCCCTCCGCCATCGCTTCGAGCGTCGACCCGCCGTCCAGCGCACGCACCCAGAAGCCCAGTCCCGCGTCATCCGACTTGCGATTGAACGCCGCGCGATACAGGCGATACGCCTTGCCCGCGTTGCCGTCGATGTCGAACGCGAGCGTGCCGTCGGTGAAATCCAGCCGGAACGGATTGTGCACGGTCTGGACGCCGTCCTGGCCGACGTTATCGCGAATCGTCAGCACACCGTTTGCCCGGGTCAGCGTGTAGGACGAACGTGCGCCATGCAGAACCGCACCGTCGACGGCGACGAGGGCCGGGGTGCCGCCGTCCGACAGATACAAGCCCTGGTATTCGACTTTTGGCACGAGGACGTAGGCGCCAGGCTGCGGTGCCGGCATATCGAACATGCCGTTCGCCGAGCGGAATGCCTGTTCGTCCACCAGCTCGGAAAGTCCTTCGAAGCCGATGGCGCTGACCGTCCAGCCGGTGCCGGGACCGATATACGCAGTGTTCGTATAGTCTTCGGTGAACCGTACGCCGATCTGGCGGCCGGCATAGGCGTTCAGCGGCACCCGGACGGTGGCGGCCGGCGTTTGCGTGATGCCGCGGCCGGCTTCCGTATAGACGTCCTGCCACGAACTGCCGTCATCGGTGGAGACTTGCACGTGAAAGGTCTGCGCAGGCATCGCGTTTCCGACGGCGCGTATGAACGAGATGGCACCGCCGGACTGGTCGACGAAGAGTTTTTTGTTCAGTGTCGCGACCTGCAGCGGTGCATGTACCTTGCCGTCCTCGTACAGGGCGAGCGCGCCGCTGCCGATCGTACCCGCCGAAGCGCGCGACCCGGTGGTCCAGGTCGCGCTGTTGTAGTCGGACGCCGAGAGTTGGGTCAGGGCTTTCCTGCGGTACGAAAGCAGTTCGTATCCCGTGGCGTTGGGCGCGGTGGCAGCCTGCGCGGTATAGGCGGCGCCGGCCTGGACGAGCGCCGGCGCGGTCACCTGCGGCCTGACCGCACCGGGGGTTTCGGTGGCCGGATCGAAGACAGTCACGTCGTACTCGAACGTGCGTGCCTGCTGCGCGACCATCACGCCGGAGACGGCGACGTGATACCGGACATCCTTGACCGGGCGATCGTGCCTGTGATTTGCGCCGATGCCGCCGACCACCCATACGATGGTCGATTCGCCGAAACCGTCGCCGAGCTTTTCGAGGGTCACCGGCACAGGATTTCCATCCCGCGTAACCGTAACCTGGGCGGTGCTGAAATCCGCTTTCGGATAAGAGAAAGACCATCGTTCGACAACGACGCCGTAGGGCATGAAGCCGCGCGCGGGCCATGCCACGAAGTCGTCGCGGACATGCGGACGGGGCGCCGAAAAATTGCCGTCGAAGACCCACAAGGCGTTGGCGCCGTAGACGGTTGTGCCGTCACCCAGATCCATCGGCGGCACGTCGCCTGAGCCGAACGTCCGTGTTTGCGGATAGAAGATCCAGCGCCGATGGCCGACCGGGAAATTGTTGTCGCCGAAATCCGCGATGTAGCCATCGATCGCCGCGGGGCCGTTCGCGCCGAGAGCGAGGTTGGACCTGCCTGCGGCCTCGGCGCCGATCTGCGTGTACAGTTTCCAGTCGGTCGGCGGCGTGTGGGAAAGCTGGCCATTCGCACTCATCATCAAGGCCGCCTGCTGGTCCTTGGCGCCGAATTCGGCCGACAACGTCGTGTCGGCCGGGAGTCCCGCCATCGCGCGATACCAGTTCAACCTCTGGATCGTCGCGGCCTGGAAGGCGGCGCTGACGGTGCCGGCGTCGCCCGTCCGGTAATTGCCGGTCCACCCCATGGGCACGTCGGGCCGAACATAGACTCTATTGAAAAACAGCCGGACGGCCTCGCGATCGCTCGTGTCGATGCTGAGACCGGCGCCATTGCCGCTCAGCGCCGACCGTTTCTGCTGCGTCCCGGGACGATCTGCCGCTGTGGACACGGCCTGTTGCGCATCGGCGTTCGTCAGGGGCTGGTCGAGTCGATAGCCCGGCTGCTGTGCGGCGCGCACCGCACCTTGTTGTGCGAAGGTATTGGCTGTTTCCGGGGATGTGTCGCCACCGCAGGCGGCGAGAAATGTGGCCAGGAGGGCCGGGATAAAAATGTATCGTGATTTCAAGTGTTTGCCGCAGTGTGGTTTCAACGCCCGGCGTGCGAGTACTGACACCGCCGCCGAGCCTTGTAGTGTATTACGTTTCCACGCGGCAAAATTCACGCAAAATCACGCATGCCTTACGGTGACGCCGTCCCCAGCCGGAACGCGACGTCCCGGTCGCGATCGACCTCCAGCCGCCCATCCTTGAACACCAGCTCCGCCACCTGGATGACCGTGCGCTGGTTCCAGCGCGCGTCCGTGGCCGCTTCCGTCTCGTTCACCTGGTGGACGAAGTAGTAGATGAACGCGCGGTCGCCGTCGACGACGACGTCCGCGTGCTGTCCCTTGGCCCGGTCGGTGGCCTTCTGGCCCGGTTCGCCGAGGATGTAGCCTTTCTGCTCCGTCCAGGTACGCGCGTCGTCGGACCGCAGCACCATCAGGCCCTTCCACACGTCGACGACCATCCAGTAATACCCCTTGAAGCGGAACACCTTCGGTCCCTCGCCCATGGTCGGATTGACCGGTTCGTCGCTGATCTTCTTCCACGTGCGCAGGTCCTGGCTGTCGGCGGCCAGGATCCGGCTGCCGGCGCGCTCGTCCTTGTACCACATCCGCCAGCCCTGTCCGAGCTTGATGACGGCCGGGTCGATCATGCGGCCGGTGTCCAGCTTCACGGTGCCTTCGCACTTCCATGTGGACAGGTCGGTGCTGGTCAGGTGCTCGATGCGGCCCTCCGCACCTGGACCGCCCCACCGGTGGAAGATGCCCGGCACGATCGTGAGCCACATGTGATACGTGCCGTTTTCATAGTAGATCTCGGGCGCCCAGAGCGTCACGTCCGTGCACGCCTTCGGGAATTCGGCCGTGCCCTGGTAGCGCCAGTGCATGCCGTCCGGGGACGTCGCGATGCCGATGGCCGTGCCGTGCACCCATTCGACGTCCTTCGGATCGGGCAGCTTCATCGTCGCCCGGCGATTGGTATAAAACATTTTCCACAGTTTGGCGGCGCGGTCGTACACGATCGACACATCCGCCGCGCCGTCGTACACGGGGTCGCGGTACACCGGTTTCGGTGCGACGTCGGCGGCGCCGGCCGCCAGGGGCAGCGCAAGGGCCAGGGTGACGAGCAAGGATTTCATGGGGTCTCCAGTGGGCTCAGAACTTGATCGATACCGGCTTGCCGGCATACGTGACCGACTTCGTCGCGGCGGCCGGCTCGATCGCGGTCGCGTTCGCGCGGCCGACGACGACGACATCCAGCTTGCGCGTCCCGACCAGGCCCTTGAACGACCCCTTGCGGGCGCCGATGGTCAGGGTCCGGGCGGCGTCGTTCCACACGAGATCGTAGGTCGCGTACTTGCCCTTTTCGTAGTCGTACGTTTCGTTGTCGTCCTCGTAGACCGTGAACTTGCCGTCGGCGCCCGGATAGATGCGGATCTCGTAGGGCGCATCCGGCCGCTCGGTCGCGTACTGGACGACGGGGCCCATCGGCACGATCGCGCCGGCGCGCACGTACAGCGGGAAGACGTCGAGCGGCACGTCCTTCGCGACGGTCGTGCCGCCCTTGAAACGCTCGTGCGTCCAGAAGTCGTACCAGTCGGCGCCGGCGGGCAGGTAGGTCTGCATCGTCGTGTCCGGCTTACCGGACGGTTGCGCCTGGGCGGCCAGCTCCGACGGCGTGCGCCATGCCAGGCGCACGCTGCGCTGGGCCGTCGCGTTGTAGTACTCGAGGGTGATGGGCAGGCTCTGGCCCTTTTTCAGGACGACCTTGGTGCCGGCGTAGCGCTTGCCGCCGTTGCGCCAGTCCTCGACGGCAAGCTTGCCGTCGACGTACAGGCGGTAACCGTCGTCGCCTTCCGCGCCCAGCTCATATTCGCCGTCTTCCGGCGCCACGACGGCGCCCGTCCACCGTGCTGAGAAATTGTCGAGGCTCGCCAGGCCGGCCGGCATGTCGGCCAGCGGCGGCCCGGGCCACGCGAAGTCGATGGTGGCGTCGACCGTCTTGCCCTGCGGCGTCTCGAAATTGGTGCCGGCGAAGTATTGGCCGGCCAGTCCGGGCTTGCCGTCGGGTGTGCGCAGGGCGGTTGCCGGGACGGTGGCGGGCGGCGGCGGCTGGAAGCGGTACATCTGGCGCGTGACCGGATGGACGAGCAGGGACGGGCCGAACTGGAAGGCGTCGTTGATGTCGCGCACGCGCGGATCGTCCGGGAAATCCATCGGCAGCGCGCGCATCAGCGTGTAGCCGTCACGGGTGACTTTCCCGGCCAGGCTGTACGTGTAGGGCAGCAGGCGGTAGCGCAGGCGGACGGCGTCCAGCAAGGCCTTGTACATCTCGGGATCCGACTGCTTGAAGAGGTAGGGCTCGCGCTCGATGTCGGTGCCGTGGATGCGCATCAGCGGATTGAAGGCGGCGTATTGCAGCCAGCGGGCATACAGTTCGCGATACGACGCATTCTTGTCGCCGCCCGGGAAATCGCCCCCAATGAAGAAGCCGGCGGTATCCTGCGTCCAGTACGGGTTGCCGGTAATGGTGACGTTGACGCCGCCGTTGATCTGCTCGAGCAGGGTTTTCCAGCTTGCGCGGGTATCGCCCGACCACGAGGCCGCCCCCGTCCGTTGCGCGCCGGCCCAGGCCGAGCGCGTGAGGGTGAACACGCGCTTGTTGCTGGTCGCGCGTTGGCCCTCGTAGGTGCCGAGCGTCGTCATCAGCGAGTACGGGTTCAGGTAGCGGGCGAAGTCGCCCATCGCGTTGTTGCCGAGTCCCTTGATGTCGCGCTCGTTGTCGGCGGCGCTGTGCGCGGCCGTGCCGACTTCGACTTCGGTGCCGTCCATCCACAGCGCGTCCACGCCCACGTCGAGCAGGCCCTTCTTGACATGCTTGAAGTAGATCTTGCGGCCTTCGGGGCTGAAGGCGTCGTAGATGCGCGCCTTTTTCGAGATCCAGTGCAGCGGTTCGAAGCGCAGCTTGTGTTCGTCGAGCTCGTGCGCCAGCGCGGTGTCGTTGCCGATCGACGGCCAGATCGACACCATGAGCTTCATGTGCATGTCATGGATGGACTTCGTCATGCCCTTCGGATCGGGGAAGCGCTCGCGGTTCCACGTCATGCCGCTCCAGGTGCCGTCCTTGTCGCTGCCCCAGTACTGCCAGTCCTGCACGATGTAGTCGAGCGGGAACTGCTCCTTGCGGAACGTGCGAGCCACTTCGACGAGGCGGTCCTGCGTCTGGTAGCGCTCCTTGCTCATGAACAGGCCGAACGCCTGCTTCGGCACCATCGGCGCGGCGCCGGTGAGGTCGCGGTAGCCGGCCACCACGTCGTCCGGCGTGGCGCCGGCCATGAAGTAGTAATCGACGCCGCCCGGCGCGCTTTCCGCCCACAGCGACGCGCCCTCGGCGTTATCCGTGAAGCGCATCTTCGAATACGTGTCCCACAGGATGCCGTAGCGTTCCGTCGACATCATGACGGGGATGATGATGCCGACGTTCGTCTGCACCAGCAGCAGGTCCTTGTTGCGGCGGTTGACCTCACCTTCGCCGACGAAGCCGAACCCGTAGATGCCTTCGCCGGGCTTGAGCGTGAACGTGTTGCGCGCTTCATAGGTCGGCGCGCCGGCCAGTTCGATTTTCTTCAGCGTCTGCGGCGCCGTGCGCTTTTCCTGCGTATAGACCTTGCCCTCCGCATCCTGGAACGTGATGGCGCCCGTCGACTTGTCGATCACGATGCGCAGCCGTTTGCTCTCGAGTGTGAGCGTGTCGGCGCCGTCCCGCGTCGTGAAGGGGACGGCTGCGGGCGGGTGCGTCACGACGATGCTCGGATGGCGCCAGAAGTTCTCGCCGAGCGTCGTGTTCACGCGCACCGTCGCCGGGCCGTAGAAAATCACGTTCTTCGTCACGCCGGCGACGCGAACCTGCACACCGTGCGCGATCGGCGCGTACGAGAAGGACGACGTCGCGGCCGCGACGGGCAGCAGGTGGCCGTTGGCGTCGAGCCCGGCAACCGGGGCCGCATGCGCGCTCCCCGCGAGCATGGCGAGCAGCGTGAGAGCCGGCAGGGCGGTGTGTGTTTTCATGACATTCCTGATCTGGATGGCTGGGATTAACGGGCGACGTTAGCAGAATAATTTGTTCGGGGATAATACTAATTTTTACGATATCGATAACGAAAACAGTATCGCAAGCGCCCCAAGCCGCCGAGATAGCGCTATCATCCAGTGATCCCTATAACAACAAAGGAGACTTCATGAAAAAGCTGTTGGCAGCATACGCCGTCGCGCTGAGCGTCGGCTTCCCCGCCTGGGCACAGCAGCCGGCCGCCCAGCCGGGCGAACGCCACTTCGTGCTGGAGAACACGCAGATCATCCCCGTGCAATCGCAGTCCACGGGCAGGGCGCACGAGCTGGTCGTCGTGCTGCCGTCCAGCTACGCGGCGCATCCGGAAAAGCGCTACCCCGTGCTGTACTACCTCGACGCCTACTGGGACACGCCGCTGCTGACGGCCACCTACGGCAACCTGATCTACGATAACCAGGTCCCCGAGTTCATCATGGTGGGCCTGTCGTATCCCTCCGGCGCCAACTACGACGTCGAGCGCCGCCGCGACTACACCATCACCGCGACGGGCGCCGATTCCGGCAAGGCCGACGCTTTCCTCGGCTTCATCACGAAGGAGGTCGCGCCGCTGATCGAAAGCCGCTTCCGCGCCGAGAAGACGGACCGCGTGATCTCCGGCAGCTCGCTGGGCGGCCTGTTCGCCATCGCGGCCGCGTACAAGGCGCCGGGCTTCTTCGCGGGCCATATCGCCATCAGCCCCGCGGCCGGCTGGGACCATGGCGCGCTCGGCAAGCTCGATGCCGCCTATGCCCGCGACCACAAGGCGCTGCCCGCGCGCATGTTCATCTCGCACGGCAGCATCGAGTATCCCGCGTTCCGGCAGCCCATCGCCGCGTTCCAAAAGCAGCTGGGCAACCGCAACTACCAGGGACTCGCATTGCAGACGTGGACGATGGAAGGGCTCGATCACACGGCCGTGAAAGGCGACGGCTACGTGCGCGGCCTGATGTGGGTGTGGAAGCCGAAGAAGCCGGCCGGGCCGAGCGGGCTGACGAAGGCGATGCAGCAGCAGGGCGAGTAGGGCGCCGGTCAGCGTCCGCGAAAATGGGACGCCTGCAGGAAGCGCAGGCCGGCGAGCACCTGGTCCACGCGTTCGTGGGACAGCCGGCCGATGCGTGCTCCCAGCCGTGCTTTCGGGATCGCGCTGATCTGCGAAGGCAGGACGACGCTGCGTTTCTCGAGTCCGCCCTCGCCGGGTTCCAGCGGCACGCAACCGGGCTCGCTCGCCCGCCTGAGGTTCGTCGTCAGGGCGCAGACGATCACGGTGTCGATGCGCGAATGGTTGAACAGGTCGTCCTGCACCACGAGGTGCGGATGGGGATAGCCGGGCACCGAGCCGCGCGTGCCGTCGGGCGCCACCCAGTAGAGCTCACCCCTGTCGATGCGCCGCGCGGGCCAGGGCAGTAACGTGTCGTTGTCGTCCATGCGGTTTCCAATCTGTGGAATGATAGGATAGCGCTTTACGCACCATCCAGAGGAAGCCATGACCATATTCGCCATGCCCGTATTCGACGCCACCGTCATCTACGAAGGCAAGGAGCTGTTCAAGGGCCAGGGCGCCGCGCGCGGCTGGGCCGAGAAGCTGGCCAGGGAAATCGAGACCCCGGTCACGGTCGAGAAGATCGGCACGGGCTGGGCGCTGTGCGCGCAGCTGGACGGCGTCGATTGCCGCTGGGGCATCCTGGGCCAGCGGCTGAAGCGTCTGGACTGATGGCCGCCCTGACGGTCTCGCGGATCCTGCATGCGGGCTACGTGTTCGCGTGCGGGGATACGCGCATCGCCTTCGACACCATCTTCGAAAACCCGTTCAGCCGCAACTGCCATGCGTTCCCGGACGTACGCTTCGACGAAGCGCTGATCCGGCGCCAGCGCTTCGACGCCGTCTTCATCTCGCACTTCCACGACGACCACTGCTCGCTCGAGAGCCTGGACCTGCTGGACCGCGCGACGCCGCTGTACATCTACTGCCTGTTCGACGAGTTGTTCGACATGGTGCGCGAGCTGGGTTTCACGAACGTGCACGCGCTGCGGCTGAACGTGCCCGTGGACGTCGGCCCGTTCCGGGTCGTGCCGCGCGAAGCGATGGATGCCGAGGTCGATTCGATGTTCCAGATCCGGGTCGCCGGGCTGAATGTCCTGAACGTCGTCGACTCGTGGATCGACGATGCGGCGCTCGCACGCCTTGTCGCAGAAAAGCCGTGGGACCTCGTGCTGTTTCCGTTCCAGACGATGCGCGAGATCGAGGTGCTGGCCCCGACGCGCGCCGAACCCGCGCCGCCGGCGCTGCCGGAGGAATGGCTGGAGCAGTTGCAGGCCCTGGACCCGCGCTTCGTCGTGCCGAGCTCCTGCCAGTTCCAGCTCGAACCCTGGTCCTGGTACAACCGCGCGTTCTTTCCGATCTCGTATGCCCGCTTCGCGCGGGACGTGCAGGCGGTGCTGCCGCACGCGCGTGTCGTGCGCATGGATCCGTCGGTGTCGATGGCGCTCGATGCGGACGGGCTGCGTGCCGCGCCGCCGCTGGAGTGGGTCATCCCCGTCGGCGCGCAGGACGTCGACTACGTCTACGAAGGCAACGCCGACGCGCCACCCACGGCCGACATCGCCCGCCATTTCCCCGCGCTGGCGGCGGACCAGTGGGCGCGCGTGCTGGACTTTTGCCGCACCGGCCTGGCGGACCGGTACGCGTCCCTCGATGACGAGAGCGATTATTTCGACAGCCCGCGCGTGTGGCAGTTGTCGATCTACGATCACGCGGGCGAGGTCACGCGTTTCCGCTACCGGCTGGCACCGGGCAGCGCGGACCCTGTCGACGATGGTGGACCGCTGGGCTGGACCACCGACATCCCGGCCGTGAAACTGTATGCGGCGCTGGAACTGGGCGAGTCGCTGACGTCGCTGTACATGCGCATCAACGACGCCGTCTTCGACGCGGACACGGAGCGCGACGTGGCGCAGGCCGACGTGGTCGAGGATCCGCTGATCCGCTGCCTGTTCAGCGAGGGCTTCGGCACCTACCAGCGGGCGCAGTTGCGGCGGCTGCTCGCGCGCTAGGCCGGCCCGAAGTCCAATTGCGATTGTTCCGGCGGATACGTGATCCGCAGGCCCTCGACGTGGGCGAAGGGCGTGAGCTTGTGCGGCTTGCGCTGGCGCGCATCGATGATGTCGTCGACGGGCACGCCGCGCACGAGCAGCGCATCGGCGACGAGCGAGCGGTGGCAGCGCCACGGCACCGCTTCCGCGCACATCAGCGCGCACGTCCTGGTCCGGGCGAGTTCGATGACCGCATCGACGTTAGCCGCGAATTCGTCGGTCTGCATGTAGTCCGCGTAGCCGCGGAACGACGTGTTGCGCCAGGCTGCATTCGGCGAATCCTTGAGCGGCCGGCGCAGGCCGCCGAGGCCCTTCAGGTACCGGTATTCGATGCCCGCGTCGGCCAGCGACGCCGCGAGTTCATCCTGCCCGAACTGCGGGTTGTGGCGCGATTTCGGGACGGTTCGGATGTCGAGCAGGCAGGCGATGCCGTTCTGCCACAGCAGGCCGATGAACTCCTCGATCGTGCGGTTGGAATGACCGATGGTGCAGACGGGTGCGGGTGTCATGGCCTTATTCTGGCACGGCCGCGCGGGGCGGGGCGCCCGCTACCTTACAGACTGAAACGTCTCTTACAGCGACCGAACAGAGCCTTTCAAACGTGCGCGCTAGCATGAAGTCATCCACTTCATTCGGGAGAACAAAATGACACTCGATACTCGCCCCTTGCTGCGCATCGCCGCCATCCTGGCCTTGAGCGC
This sequence comes from Massilia kyonggiensis, assembly GCF_024756235.1. Taxonomy (GTDB): domain Bacteria; phylum Pseudomonadota; class Gammaproteobacteria; order Burkholderiales; family Burkholderiaceae_D; genus Telluria; species Telluria kyonggiensis. The sequence goes on from NZ_JANUGY010000013.1 coordinate 63,071, forward strand.
CGCCACCACGTCCGCGTTCGCGCAGAGCGCCGAATACCGCCGCGGCTACGACGACGGCTACGCTGCCGGCCTGCGTGAAGCCGGCGGCGGCGGCCGCGGTGAAGGCCGCGGCTGGCGCGTGTTCGTGGAAGACGCCGAATATGGCACGCATTACGCGTCCTGCGACGCGCGCCGCGCCGTGCGTTATCAGGTCGAACGCAATCGCGGCACCGTCCGTGCCGACAACCAGCTGTGCGGCGATCCGGCGCACGGCGAGCCGAAACGGCTGCGCATCGTGTACCGGTGCGGCGACAGCGAGGCGGTACGTGTCGTTGCGCGTGAGAACGAGACGGTGCGGTTGAGCTGCAGGCGCTGAGGGCCGCTACGAAACGAAACGCCTGGTCATACTCAACCTTGAGAGTGCATCAGCGCAATCCCCATCTCCCGATACGGCCGCAACACCTCCTCGCCGGTCCCCGCCGGCACCACGATCCCGCTGATCTCGGACAACCCGACGATCCGGTACGGGGATGCGGTGGCCAGCTTCTCCGACGACGCGAGCACGATGGTCTCGGCCGCCGCGTGACATAGCGCCCGCTTGATGCACGCCTCTTCGTAATCGCCGGTCGACAGCCCGCTCTCGGGATGCACGCTCGTCACGCCCATGAAATACGTGTCGGCGCGGATCTGCGCGATCGCTTCCAGCGTCGCCGCGCCCACGCCCACGGCTGAATGCCGGAACAGGCGGCCGCCCAGCATGATGACTTCGATGTCCGGATGGTCCATCAGTTCCATGGCGATGGAGGGGCTGTGCGTGACGACCGTCGCTCCCAGGCGCCGCGGCAGCGCGCGCACGAGTTGGGCGCACGTGGTGCCGCCGTCGACGAACACGACCTGGCCCGGCTGCACGAGCGCGGCGGCGGCGCGGCCGATGGCGGCCTTGTCGTCGGTGGCGATATTGTGGCGCGTGGCGAAGTCGGCCAGCGCCGGGCTGGCGGGCAGGGCGCCGCCGTGCACGCGCTGCAGCAGGCCTTCCTTCGCCAGCTCGCGCAGGTCGCGCCGGACCGTATCTTCCGATACGCCCAGTTCCGCGCTCATCTTCGTGGCGACGATCTGCCCGTCGCGCCGCAACACGTCCATCAGATACTGTTTTCGCTGGCTCGTCAGCATGCCGTCCTTTCGCCGTGCTTGACTTTGCACGATATTGCACGATAGTTTACACGAACTTCAACAAGGGGAGAATATCGTGCAGGATCGTGTGGAAATCAGGCAGGTCGAGCTGCTGTCGGACGACTGGGGCATCCTGAACAAGACGACGTTCGCGCTGCGCACGGAGGACGGCGGCTGGGATGTGCAGACCCGGGAAACCTATGACCGGGGCAATGGCGCGACGCTGCTGCTCTATCACCGCGCCCGCCGCACCGTCGTGCTGACGCGCCAGTTCCGCCTCCCGGCCTATGTGAATGGCCATGACGGTTTCCTCGTCGAGGCGGCGGCCGGCCTGCTCGATGGCGCGACTCCGGAAGAACGCATCCGGGCCGAGGTCGAGGAGGAGACAGGCTATCGCGTCGGCAGGGTCACCCGCCTGTGGGATGCGTTCATGAGCCCCGGCAGCGTGACGGAACGCCTGCACTTCTTCGTGGCCGAGTACGAGCCGCGCGACCGCGTGGGACCGGGCGGCGGCGTGGCGGACGAGGGCGAGCGGCTCGCCGTGCTGGAGCTGGACATCGACGCGGCGCTGGCCATGATCGGCACGGGCATCGTCGACGGCAAGACGATCATGCTGCTGCAACACGCGCAGCTGCATCTGTTCGCGCCGCGCGGGATGATGATCCTGATCGCGGGCCCGTACCGGTCGGGCACGGACGGCGATCCGGACCGGATCGCCGCCAACGTCGCGGCGATGGAAGCGTGCGTGATACCGCTGTACGAAGCGGGGCACCTGCCCGTGCTGGGCGAATGGCTCGCGCTGCCGACGGTGCGCCTGGCCGGGTCGCAGATGCCGGGCGACGCCGTGTTCGACGCCGTGTTTCACCCGCACGCGCAGCGCCTCCTGGAACGGTGCGATGCCGTGCTGCGCATCGGCGGCGCGTCAGAAGGGGCGGACCTGATGGTGGCGACGGCGAGGAAGCTGGGCAAGCGCGTGTACGCGGCATTGGAAGAGATTGGTACAATCACATCACCATGAACAAGACTGCCATCTCCCTCGTGCTGGGCGCGACGCTGGTCGCATCGCTGTCCGCCTGCAACAGCAAGACTTCGGCCAACGAAGAGAACTTCGGCCTCACCATCTCCCAGTACTTCGACAAGAAGGGCGATCTGTGCCTGGACCCCATCAAATGGCCGGTCGACGTGTATGAGATCGATATCCGCCAGCAGAAGCTGTACCCGGACAACGCCGCCGGCCAGATGTCGGCGCTGGAGGCGGTGGGCCTGGCCAAGGGCGAAGAGATCGAATTGCCCGGCGCCGTCGTCGATGGCAAGGCGAGCGGCGTGAAGGTCAGGCGCTACATCATGACCGACGCCGCGAAGCCCTACCTGCATGCGAAACCGGGCAAGCAGCCGCGCATCTGCTGGGGCCGCAAGTCGCTGAGCAAGGTGATTCGTTGGGCGGACCCGGCCAAGGTGGGCGATCACGAGGAAAGCAGCGTGATCTACACCTATAAGCTGTCGAACGTGGCCGACTGGGCCAGGAAGCCGCAGGTCAAGGAAGCGTTCCCCGAGCTCGGGCGGAACATCGACGGGGAGCGCTCGCAGAAGGAAAAGATATACGTCAAGCTGACGCCGAACGGCTGGGAAGCGTTCGGCCTGAACGATTGAGATTCACAGCCGGCTGTCACAAATCGCCTTTGCCTACCGTCTAACAGTTGAGGAAGCGCTTCAGCGCTTATTTCTTTAACTAAGCGAAAGGCAATCATGAAGATCGTCGTCATCGGCGGTACCGGGTTGATCGGCTCGAAGGCCGTCGCCATTCTGCGCCAGGGCGGCCACGAGGTCATCGCAGGCTCGCCCAAAAACGGTATCAACAGCATCACGGGGGAGGGCCTCCAACAGGCCCTGGCCGGCGCGCAAGTGGTAATCGACCTTGCCAATGCGCCCTCATGGGAAGACCAGGCGGTGCTGGAATTTTTCCGGACGTCGAGCCGCAACATTCTCGAGGCGGAAGCTGCGGCCGGGGTCCGGCACCATGTCGTGTTATCGATCGTCGGCACCGACCGGATGCCCGACAATGGCTATTTCCGCGCCAAGGTTGCGCAAGAGAGACTCATCGAAGCCTCCGGCATCCCTTACACCATCATCCGTTCGACCCAGTTCATGGAGTTCATCGGCGGCATCGCCGCTGCGAATACGGATGGGAACACAGTCAGGCTGTCGCCCGGCCTGTTCCAGCCCATCGCGTCGGACGACGTTGCTGCGATCGTTGCCGAGGTGGCGCTCGCAGCGCCGCGAAACGGCATTGTCGAGATCGCAGGCCCCGAACGGGCGCCGTTCAACGAATTCGTCGCCCGCTATCTGAAGGCGACCGGCGATTCGCATGAGGTAGTCGGCGACCCCGAAGCCCGCTACTTCGGCGGCCACGTCGACGAACATTCACTCGTGCCGTTGGGCGACGCGCGCCTCGGCCGCATCGGTCTCGACGAATGGCTCCGCCGCGCCAAGGCAGCGGCCTGATCCCGCATCCGCTCTCTGAAGGAGATTTCCATGAAACACATTCTTTGTTCGCTGCTGGTCGCCATTCTGCCGCTCGGCAGCGCCCTCGCGGAAGCGCCGAAGGCGAAGAACGCCAAGGTGACCGTCGTCTACCAGCACGAGCTGCCGAACGTCCCCGGCAAGAGCATGAAGGGCGTGCTCGTCGAATACGGACCGGGCGGCTACTCGCCGGGCCACACGCATGCGAGGTCAGCGTTCATCTACGCGACGGTGCTGGAAGGGGCGATCCGCAGCCAGGTCAACGACGGACCAGTGACCACCTACACGGCCGGACAGAACTTTTCCGAACTGCCCGGCGACCGTCACGGCGTCAGCGCCAATGCCAGCAACACGAAGCCGGCCAAGCTTCTCGCGGTATTCGTGGTGGACACGAACGATACGGAACTGACGACCCCATTCGACTGAGGTCAGCGGCGCAACTGCGCCAGGACACCCAACGCGCCCCGCGCCATCTTCCACGCCGACAGGGCCGACGTGGCGAGACCGGCCAGGCGCTTGCGGCGCATGAGGACGAGTCCCAGTACGGCGCCCGCGGCGCCCAGCACGAGCTTGCGGTTGGCGGCGACGTAGCCCACGACCGGATGTCCGGCCAGCGCATGCGACGGATGCAGCGCCTTCAGCTCGTAGGCCAGGCCCACGCGCTGTTCGGCGCATTGTTCGATCAGGGCCGCGCGGCGGGTGGCGAGATCAGGCTTGTTCATCGGTTGCCTCCGCATGATGTTGGGCCAGGCCGTGGCGCAGGTAGTCGACGTCGTTGCGCAGTTCGGCCAGCGTGGCCGACAGCAGCGGCGCTTCCGTGTTCATGCTGGCGCGGACCTTCATCAGGATGATGCCGGCCACGGCGCCAAACAGGACGGCCATGCCGCCGACGGCCTGCAGGCGGTACGTATCCCAGAAGATGGCAATGACGAAGAACGCGGCCAGCAGGAGGGCGCCGGCCGCGAGGAACACGGCCAGCAAGGTCCACGCGAGGTGGCCCAGCAGGCGGCGCGCGTCTTCCTGGAATTCGACCGCGGCCAGTTCCAGCCGCGTGCCCGCCATCGCGACGAGCGTCGTGCCGATCCGGCCTGCTGCCGCAAAAATGGGCATCAAAACGCCCCCATTACTTACGGGCGATCAGCATGCCGATCACGACACCGACGGCGGTGCCCAGGCCGACGGCCTTCCACGGATTCTCCTTGACGTATTCGTCGGTGGCCTTGGCGGCGACCTTGGCTTTTTCGACCGCGGCTTCTTCCAGGCGGACGATGTCTTCCTTGGCCTTGACCAGGGTGCGCTCGAACTTCACCTTGGCGGCCTTGAATTCTTCGCCGGTCAGGTGGCCGCTGTGGCGCAGCCACGCTTCCGCGTCCTGGATGACGGTCTTCAGGTCGGACAGCAGCTGGTCACGGGCGCCGGTCTGGGTCGGGATTTTTTCCATCATGGGGGAACCTCTCGTTATGGATTGTTCAAGGGACAATATTATCCTAATGCATAGTCTAACGCGACGCCAGCAAACACGGCCGCACCCAACCAGTTGTTATGGTTGAAGGCCTTGAAACACTTCATGCGGTCGCGGCCGCGGATCAGCGTGTAGTGGTAGACGGCCATCCCGGCCGCGACGACGATGCCCGCCACGAACCACCAGCGCAGGCCCAGCCACCAGCCGCACACGAGGTCGATGCCGAGCGTCGCCGCGTAGCACACCATGATCGCGGCCACGTCGTAGCGGCCGAAGGTGATGGCGGACGTGCGGATGCCGATGATGAGGTCGTCGTCGCGGTCGACCATCGCATACTCGGTGTCGTAGGCCAGCGACCAGAACACGTTGGCGACCAGCAGCCACCACGCCACGGCCGGGACGTGGTTCTGCACGGCCGCGAACGCCATCGGGATGCCGAAGCCGAACGCGATGCCGAGGTAGGCCTGCGGCAGCGCGAAGAAGCGCTTGAAATACGGATAGCTGCCCGCGACGATCACGGCGACGACGGACAGCTGCTTCGTCAGCGTGTTCAGCGGCAGGATCAGCAGGAAGGAGACGATCGCGAGCACGGCCGCCACCATCAGCGCTTCCCAGCCCTTGATGCGGCCGCTCGTCAGCGGGCGGTCGACGGTGCGCTTCACGTGGCGGTCGAAGTCGCGGTCGGCGTAGTCGTTGATCGCGCAGCCGCTCGATCGCATCAGCGCCGTGCCCACGATGAAGATGGCGAGGATCATCGGATCGGGATGGCCGTTCGATGCCATCCACAGGGCCCACAGCGTGGGCCACAGCAGCAGCAGGATGCCGATGGGCTTGTGGCCCCGGACCAGGCGGAAATAAAGCGCCAGCTTGTTCATGGTTCGTTCGAATTGAAAATCTGCAAGGTCAGGATTGTAGCCTGTCGGGGCGCGCCCGGCTGTACGGCGCAGGACGATACGACGCGATCATGCGCACGTCGACGATGCACAAGGCATGGCACACCCCGGCGCTCTACGATGCCCGCTTCGGACAAGGAGAATGCTTATGCGGTTCGTAACGATGGTGCTGGTAGCCGGAGTGGGGCTTGGAAGCGGGCTTGGAAGCGGTGCGCCCGCGCAGGCTGGCGGGCAGATGGAGCAGGGTGGATGGACGGAGGCGCGGTCGCTGCGCGAGCTCCCGGCCGGTATCCAGGCGCTGCTGGGCGTAGGACTCGGGCTCGCGGGCATCGCCGACCGGGGCGCAGACTTCAACGAGACCGACGCCATCGACGACAGCATGCCGCGCCGCCGCTTCGTGCTCGGGGTCGTGAACGGCGGCACCGCGATGGTCGCGCTGGAGCAGGGCGGCCGCGTCTATGCCGTGCGCGCGGTCGAATTCAGGCAGGCCGGCGCGACGTGGGACGCTGTGCGGTGCGCGCCCATGGAGTCGGTGCCGCGGCGGAGTACGGAACTGGTCGGCGCCCTGTCCGGGAAACAGGCGGGACCATGCGGCGGTGTGGGCATCCGGGCGGACGATGCGAACCCGGCGCCCACCGCAGCCGCGCCGGTCTTGCCCGCGCGCGTCAGGCCGCGGCCTGGAGCGTGACCATCTCGACGCCGGGCAGGCCGCAATCGGCCACGGCCTTCACCACCGCATCGATGGCGGCGCGGCGCGTAAAACTCTTGCGCCACACGATCACGACGCGGCGCGACGGGACCGGGTCCTGGAACGGGACGAAGGTCAGCATGCCGTTCGGGTCCTTCATGTCGGGCACGGATGCGCGCGGCAGCACGGTCAGGCCGATGCCGCTCGCGACCATGTGCCGGATCGTCTCCAGCGACGAGCCCTCGAACGTGCGCTGCATGCCGTTGCCCGGCGACGAAGAGAAGCGCGCCATCTCCGGGCAGACTTCGAGCACCTGGTCGCGGAAGCAGTGACCTGCGCCCAGCAGCAGCATCGTCTCGCTCTTGAGGTCTTCGGCCGCGATCTCGGTGCGCGTCGCCCACGGATGATTCTTCGGCATCGCGACGACGAACGGTTCGTCGTACAACGGCTGCACGGCCATGCCGTGTTCCGGCAGCGGCAGGGCCATGATCGCGGCGTCCAGCTCGCCCTGGCGCAGCAGGTCGAGCAGTTTCACGGTGAAATTCTCCTGCAGCACGAGCGGCATCTGCGGCACGTGCTCGATCAGGTTTTTCACGAGCGGCGGCAGCAAATAGGGGCCGATGGTGTAGATCACGCCGAGACGCAGCGGGCCGGACAGCGGGTCCTTGTTCTGCTTGGCCAATTCCTTGATGGCAGCCGTCTGCTCGAGCACGCGCTCGGCCTGCGCGACGATCTGCGCGCCCAGGGGCGTCACGGACACTTCCGATCCGCCCCGTTCGAACAGCGTCACGCCGAGTTCGTCCTCGAGTTTCTTGATGGCGACGGACAGCGTGGGCTGGGCGACGAAGCAGGCTTCGGCCGCATGCCCGAAATGGCGGGCGCGTGCGACGGCGACGATGTATTTCAGTTCGGTCAGTGTCATGGGATCGGAATGTTATTTGCCGGCCGTGTTCTAGGAGACACGTTTGCCTGCCTTTTGAGCAGTCTGTCACTATTTTACCGATAAAGCCATGGATATAATGGCCGGGCAGGCGATGTTGCCTTGCGTTAACAATGAGGCATCTTTTATGTCTTCGACCTTCGGCCCGGCGGAAGCCCAGGCCTATATGCACAAGCTGCTCACGGTCATGCACCAGCAGGGCGGCTCCGACCTGTTCATCTCGGCCGACTTCCCGCCCAGCATGAAGCACCAGGGCGCGATGAAACCCCTGAGCCAGCAGCGCCTGACGGGCGACATCACGCGCGCGCTGTCGCTTTCTCTCATGAACGAGCGTCAGCGGGCCGAGTTCGAGGCGGAGATGGAGTGCAATTTCGCGATCTCCCTGCCGGGCGTGTGCCGCTTCCGCGTGAACGTGTTCGTGCAACAACAGAGCGTGGGCATGGTCGTGAGGACCATTGCATCGGAAATCCCGAGCTTCGAAAAACTCGACCTGCCCGAGGTATTGAAAGATGTCGTGATGACGAAGCGCGGGCTCGTCCTCGTCGTCGGCGGCACGGGCTCCGGCAAGTCGACGACGCTGGCGGCGATGATCGATTACCGCAACAGCAACTCGGCCGGCCACATCATCACGGTCGAGGATCCCGTCGAATACGTCCACAAGAACAAGAGCTGCCTCATCACGCACCGCGAGGTGGGCGTCGACACGCTGTCATGGCACAACGCGCTGAAGAACACGCTGCGCCAGGCGCCGGACGTGATCCTGATCGGCGAGATCCGCGACACGGAAACGATGGAACACGCGATCGCGTTCGCCGAAACAGGCCATTTGTGCCTGGGGACGCTGCACGCGAACAATGCGAACCAGACGATGGACCGCATCATCAACTTCTTCCCGGAAGAGCGCAGGAACCAGTTGCTGATGGACTTGTCGTCGAACCTGCGCGCCATCGTGTCGCAGCGGCTGGTCCGCACGGAAGATGGGAAGGGGCGCAAGGCCGCCATCGAGATCCTGCTGAACACGCCGACCATCGGCGAGATGATCCTGAAGGGCAGCTTCCAGAGCATCAAGGAGATCATGCACAAGTCGCGCGAGCTGGGCATGTGCACGTTCGACCAGGCGCTGTTCGAACTCTACAACAAGGGCTACATCAGCTACGACGAAGCCATCCGCAACGCCGATTCCGCGAACGGCCTGCGCCTGCAGATCAAGCTGTCGGGCGAACGCAAGGCGCCGGGCGAGGGCGGCGGTGCCGCGAAGCCGGCCGAGCTGTCGATGTTGATCGACGAGCCGGAAGAGGAACCGCCGGCGGCAAGTTAAAATGCACGCCATGGCTACCTTCGAACAAAAACTCTGCACCCGCGCCACGCTGCCGCAACGCATCGCCGACCTGCCGAAACCCGTCGTGCTGACGAACGGCGTGTTCGACATCCTGCACCGCGGCCACGTGACGTATCTCGCCCAGGCCCGTGAACTGGGCGCGTCACTCGTCGTTGCCGTCAACACGGACGCGTCCGTGAAACGCCTGGGCAAAGGCGATGACCGCCCGCTGAACACGCTGGCCGATCGCATGGCCGTGCTGGCGGCGCTGGAATCCGTCAGCCTCGTCGTGGAATTCGACGAGGACACGGCGCTGGAAGTCGTGCAGGAAGCCCGCCCCGACATCTACGCCAAGGGCGGCGACTACGTCATGAGCGCCATCCCGGAAGGGAAGGAAGTGATCGCCTACGGCGGCAAGGCCGTCGCGATTGATTTTGCGCACGACCGCTCGACGACCAAGCTCGTCGCGAAGATCCGGCAGTTCGGCTGATTCGTCAGCCGCCGCCGGCGTAGCCGTTCTGGCGCCACGCCTCGTAGACGACGACGGCCACCGTATTCGACAGATTCAGGCTCCGATTGCCCGGCATCATCGGCAGGCGGATGCGCTGGGCCGGCGGGAACGACTCGCGCAGGGCCGGGTCCAGGCCGCGCGATTCGGCGCCGAACACGAACACGTCGCCCGGGCGGAATGCCGCATCGGCGAACGGCGACGAGCCGTGGGTCGTCATGGCGAACATGCGCGTAGGGTCCGGCTGCGTGTCGGCCAGGAAGGCGTCCCAGTTCTTGTGGACCTTCATCGTGGCGTAGTCGTGGTAGTCGAGGCCGGCGCGGCGCATCTTGGCGTCGTCCAGCGGGAAGCCGAGCGGCTCGACCAGGTGCAGCTGCGCCCCCGTGTTCGCGCACAGGCGGATGACGTTGCCCGTGTTGGGCGGGATCTCGGGTTCGACCAGTACGACGTGAAACATTGATTCTCCTTCAGTTACGGATGGGGCGGCGTGCGCGCAAATACCAGGTTCGTCACGCGCGCCGCGCCGAAGCGCTTGAACGTCGCGGCCAGTTCGCCCAGCGTGTGGCCGCTCGTCATGACGTCGTCGACGAGGCCGACGTGGCGTCCTTCGACGAGGTCCGGGTCCTCCACGGCGAACGCGCCGCGCACGTTTTGCGCACGCACGCTCGGCGCTACGCCCGACTGGGCCTTGGTATCGAGCGTGCGCAGCGCCAGCGCCGGATGACATGCTACCCCGAGCGCCGCCGCCAGGGGTCGCGCGATTTCCAGCGCCTGGTTGAAGCCGCGTTCGACAAGCCTGGCCGGACCCAGCGGGACAGGACACAGCAGATCGGGCAGCGGCAGACCGGGACTGGCCAGCACGGCATCGCGGATCTGGCGCGCGAACCACGGTGCGAGCGCGAGGCGGGCGCCGAATTTTAATTGAAGCACGAGCTGGTCGAGAGGAATTGCGTAATCGACGGCCGCGATGGTGGCGTCGAAGGCGGGCGGATGGCTCAGGCAGGCGCCGCAAACACGCGTCCCTCCTGCCGGCAGCGGGTTTGCGCACTGCCCGCAACGTACCGGCCGCGCGCCCGCATACGCTTCCCGGCACGCATCGCACACGACGTCGTCGCAGCCGCCCCCGCATAGGGCGCACACGGACGGCATCAGCACGCCCAGCCAATACTGCGGGGACAAATAACGGGTGGTCATCTCGATTTCTACCCATCATGTACACTCCCGCCATTATCCCATTCGCCGCAGCCCCATCATGGTTTCACCCCAAGCCCCCTCGAAGATGAGCGCCCCGATCGATCCGGTCCGCGTGCGCCAGCTGTTCGCCGACCCCGCCCGGGTCGCCCCATCCGATTTCCTGCGGCGCGAGATCGCCAACCGCATGTTCGACCGCCTCACGCTCGTCAAGACGGCGCCGCGCCAGGTGCTCGACGCGGGTTGCGGCACCGGCGTCGACATCGCCGAACTGCAGAAGCGCTACCCGGCCGCGCAGGTGCTCGGCCTGGACGCCGTGCCGGCGATGCTGGCGACCGCTGCGACTGCCACGTCGGCGCCCCGGTCCCTGTTGAGCCGTTTGCTCCCCGCCAAAGCCGGTATCGATCTCGTTTGCGCCGACTTCGGTAACCTGCCGTTCGGCCCGAACTCGCTCGACCTGGTCTGGTCGAACCTGGCATTGCACTGGCATCCCCAACCGGATCGCGTGTTCGCCGAGTGGCGTCGCGTGCTGCGCGTGGATGGTTTGCTGATGTTCTCGAATTTCGGTCCGGACACGTTCCGCGAACTGCGTGCCGCGTTCGCGGCGATGGACGAGACCCCGCACACGTTGCCGTTCGTCGACATGCACGACTTCGGCGACCAGCTCGTGGAAGCGGGGTTCACGACGCCCGTCATGGACATGGAACAGATCACGGTGACGTACGACACGGCCGACAAGCTGCTGGCCGACGTGCGCGCGTTCGGCGGCAACCCGCTCGCGACGCGCCGCCGCGGCCTCGTCGGCCGGGCGGCATGGCAGCGCATGCGCGACGCACTGGAAGCGGGACGCCGCGCGGACGGCAAGCTGGGCCTGACGTTCGAGGTCATCTATGGCCACGCGTTCCGGCCGGCACCGAAGACGACGGCCGCGGGCGAGGCGATCGTCCGGTTCCAGCCGCCCAAGCCGCGGTAACACCCATGCATCCTGTATACGATCGCGGTAATTTTCCTTGAATAAAAATTACCGCTTTCAGTATAATCAAACACACTTTTTTCGACTGGATCAAGAAAACGCTAAAAAATTAGGCAAAAGGCGTAGGGTCGAAGGGTAACTCGAACAGGCCGGCACAGGCCTGCGAGACCTGGAGGTTGGAGCATCACCCGGGGATGTTGGGCAACGTATTTGATGTCCCCCGCAAGCAAGGTTTGAAGTCATCGTTCACCGAGGGTGCCAGACGGTTCCCGGGCGGACGGTGTCGAGTCCCGAAGCGTCCGCCGGCGCGACGGGAAGTGGTTGCGTTTAGTTTAAAAAGGATTTCAGAACGGAAGTTGTCTTCCGTGGTTCCTCCATGGCGAGCCAGAGGAGGGCCGCTTCCGTTCTAGAAATTTCTCTTCTAAAGGTGGTTGGGGACAACATGACATATGCAAAACGATTCAAAGCGTTGATGCTCGGTCTCGCAGTAGCGGCCAGCATCCCGGCGATGGCGGCTACCGAGCCCGTCATTACCGGTCGTCCATTGGAACATCAGCTCAACATGCAGGCGCCCGTGACGGGCATTGCAGCCTATATTTATAGTCTGCATAACTGGATGATGGTGGTCTGCCTGGTCATCTTCATCGGCGTGTTCGGCGTCATGTTTTATTCGGTGTTCAAGCACCGCAAGTCCCTCGGCCACAAACCGGCCACCTTCCACGAATCCACCACGGTCGAGATCGCCTGGACCGTCGTACCGTTCCTGATCGTCATCGGCATGGCTCTCCCGGCCACGCACGCCGTCGTGCAGATGAAGGACACCTCCAACCCGGACCTGACCATCAAGGTCACCGGCATGCAGTGGAAATGGGGGTATGACTACCTGAAGGGCGAGGGCGAAGGCATCTCGTTCCTGCAGAACCTGGCCACGCCGCGCACGCAGGTGGGCGAGCCGGGTATCGCACCGACCGAGAAGCGCACCGAGAACTACCTGCTCGAGGTCGACAATCCCGTCGTCGTCCCGGTCGGCAAGAAGGTCCGCCTCGTGTTGACCGCCAACGACGTGATCCACTCGTGGACGATTCCCGCCTTCGCCGTCAAGCAGGACGCCATCCCCGGCTTCGTCCGCGACACGTGGTTCAAGGCCGAGCAGATCGGTACGTACCGCGGCAACTGCGTCGAGCTGTGCGGCAAGGAACACGCGTTCATGCCGATCGTCGTGAAAGTCGTTTCCGCTGAAGACTACACCGCGTGGGTGGGCGGCGAGAAGAAACGCATGGCCGCGCTGGCCGACGACCCCAACAAGGTCTGGACCATCGACGAGCTCAAGACGAAGGGCGAGAAAGTCTACGCAGCCAACTGCGTGGCCTGCCACCAGGCCAACGGCCAGGGCGTGCCGAGCGCGTTTGCCTCGCTGGTCGGTTCGCCTGTCGTCACCGGCCCCAAGGCCGAACAGATCGCCGTGCTGCTGAATGGTAAGCACAGCGGTAAGTATCCGTCGGCGATGCCGGCGTGGAAGCAGCTGTCGGATTCCGAGATCGCTTCCGTCATCACTTATACCCGCAACAACTGGGCGAACAAGGCCGACGAGAACATCGTCCAGCCTTCCGAAGTCCTGGCTGCCCGCGGCAAATAAGACAAGACAAGCAACAAGCGTTTGGATTACAGGGACCGGGCCGTACCGCGTCACCGCACCACGGCCTTGCTGTCCCGCACGACTAGGATACTGACATGACTTCCAGCACTATCGATCACTCTCACGATCATGGCCACGACCACGCGCACGACCATCCGGTCGGCGCACGCCGCTGGCTCTTCGCCACCAACCACAAGGACATCGGTACGCTGTATATGTGGTTCGCGTTCATCATGCTGCTCTCGGGCGGCGTGCTGGCGCTGATGATCCGCACCGAGCTGTTCCAGCCCGGCCTGCAGTTCTTCCGCCCCGAATTCTTCAACCAGCTGACGACCATGCACGGCATCGTGATGGTGTTCGGCGCGATCATGCCGGCGTTCGTCGGCTTCGCCAACTGGATGATCCCGCTGCAGATCGGCGCGTCCGACATGGCGTTCGCGCGCATGAACAACTTCTCGTTCTGGCTGCTGCCGCCGGCCGCGATCCTGCTCGCGACGTCGTTCTTCGTCCCGGGCGGCGCCACGGCAGCCGGCTGGACGCTGTACGCGCCGCTGTCGACGCAGATGGGCCCGGGCATGGACATGGCGATCTTCGCGCTGCACATCATGGGCGCGTCGTCGATCATGGGTTCCATTAACATCATCGTCACGATCCTGAACATGCGCGCACCGGGCCTGACCTTGATGAAGATGCCGATGTTCTGCTGGACCTGGCTGATCACCGCCTATCTGCTGATCGCCGTGATGCCGGTCCTCGCCGGCGCCATCACGATGACCCTGACCGACCGCCACTTCGGCACCTCGTTCTTCAACGCGGCCGGCGGCGGCGACCCGGTCATGTACCAGCACATCTTCTGGTTCTTCGGCCACCCCGAGGTCTACATCATGATCCTGCCGGCCTTCGGCATCGTCTCGCAGATCATCCCGGCCTTCGCCCGCAAGCCGCTGTTCGGCTACGCGTCGATGGTGTACGCAACGGCTTCCATCGCGATCCTGTCGTTCATCGTGTGGGCGCACCACATGTTCACCACCGGCATGCCGGTGACGAGCCAGCTGTTCTTCATGTACGCGACGATGCTGATCGCGGTGCCGACCGGCGTGAAAGTCTTTAACTGGGTCGCCACGATGTGGAAGGGCTCGATGACGTTCGAGACCCCGATGCTGTTCGCCGTCGGCTTCATCTTCGTGTTCACGATGGGCGGCTTCACGGGCCTGATCCTGGCCGTGACCCCGATCGACATTCAGGTGCAGGACACGTATTACGTCGTCGCCCACTTCCATTACGTGCTGGTCGCCGGCTCGCTGTTCGCTCTGTTCGCCGGCTTCTACTACTGGGCACCGAAGTGGACCGGCCACATGTATCCGGAAGGCCGCGGCAAGACGCACTTCTGGCTGTCGCTGATCACCTTCAACATCACGTTCTTCCCGATGCACTTCCTGGGCCTGGCCGGCATGCCGCGTCGCTATGCCGACTATGCCGTGCAGTTCACGGACTTCAACCAGATCGTGTCGATCGGCGCGTTCGGCTTCGGCCTGTCGCAGGTGTACTTCCTGTTCTTCGTCGTGCTGCCGACCATCCGTGGCGGCAAGCCGGCCGAAGCGAAACCGTGGGAAGGCGCCGAAGGCCTGGAGTGGACCGTGCCGAGCCCGGCGCCGTTCCACACCTTCGAAACGCCGCCGCTGGTGAAGTGAGATCGCGATGGACGTCGACCGTTCGCAGCAGATCAGGAAGAACAACCGGCGCACGGCCCTGTGGCTGGCCGGGCTCGCGCTGTTCTTCTTCGTCGTGCTGTTCGTCAAGCGCCTGTGGCTGAACTGAGGCTGTCATGCAAGCGGAAACGAATGCAGGCCGTCACGAACAGAGTGGCCGCCTGCGGCTGAATCGCACCACCTTGATCAAGCTGGTGGTGGTCGCCGGCATCATGTTCGGCTTCGGCTACGCATTGGTGCCGATCTACCGCCAGGTGTGCGAGGTGCTCGGCATCAACGTGCTCACGCAGAAGGATGGGACGGTGGCCCGGCCCGCCAACACCCAGGTCGACCTGGCGCGTACGATCACCGTGGAACTGGACGGCAACGCCCAGGGCCCGTGGCGCTTCCGCCCGACGCAGCGCAGCATCGACGTGCACCCGGGCGAGATGGCGACCGTCGTCTACGAAGTGGTGAACACGCAGGACCGCACGGTGAAGGCGCAAGCCATCCCGAGCTATGCGCCGCAGTCCGCGACGCCGCATTTTAAAAAGGTCGAGTGCTTCTGCTTCAAGGAGCAGATCCTGAAACCGCATGAGGCGCGCCAGATGCCGGTCGTGTTCTTCATCGACCCGGAGCTGCCGCGCGAAGTGAAGAACATCACGCTGTCGTACACGTTCTTTGAAATCGGTGGCGCCGTGACGGCGCAACAATAATGGCCAACGACGACCAACGCCAACCCGTAAAAACCGCGTCGTTCGGCGCGACGATGAAGGCCGTGTTCTGGTCGTTCTTCGGCGTGCGCAAGCGCCGCGACTACGAGCACGACGCGGCCAACCTGAACCCGATCCACGTGATCGTGGGCGGGCTGATCGGGGTGGCGCTGTTCATCGGCATCCTGGTGTTCATCGTGCGCATGGTCGTGGCAAAAAGTTAAAACAGATAAGCAATACGAAAGCAGGGAAGTACCCGAAATTCGAAACAATGCTTGATTGAGGAGATATACATGAGTTCGCCCCATTCCGCGCCGTACTACTTCATCCCAGGCCCATCGCGCTGGCCGATGGCTGCCGGCATCTCGATGCTGGTCACGATGGCCGGCGCTTCCGGCTGGGTCAACGGCACCGCCTGGGGACCCGGCGTGTGCATCGCCGGCATCGTCGCGATGCTGATCGTGCTGTATTACTGGTTCGGCGACGCCATCGGCGAGTCGGAATCCGGCAAGTACGGCGAGCGCATCGACCTGTCCTACCGCTGGTCGATGAGCTGGTTCATCTTTTCCGAGGTGATGTTCTTCGGCGCCTTCTTCGGCGCGCTGTTCTACGCACGTGCGATTTCGATGCCGTGGCTGTCCGACCTCGACCACAAGGTCATCTGGCCGGATTATTCGGGCCACTGGGGCAACGTCGGCCCGGCCGGTACCGTGGAGCAGTTCAGCACGATGGGCCCGTTCCCGATCCCGACCATCAACACGGCACTGCTGCTGACGTCGGGCGTGACCCTGACGATCGCCCACCACGCACTGCGCGCCGGCCACCGTGCCCGCACCGCGCTGTTCCTGTTCGCGACGATCCTGCTGGGCGCCATCTTCATGGGCTTCCAGGCGTATGAATACCACCACGCGTACAGCGAACTGAACCTGAAGCTGACCTCGGGCATCTACGGCTCGACCTTCTTCATGCTCACGGGCTTCCACGGCTTCCACGTGACGATGGGTGCGATCATGCTGTCGGTCGTGCTGTACCGCGTCCTGCGCGGCCACTTCACGCCGGAACACCATTTCGGGTTCGAAGGCGCGGCGTGGTACTGGCACTTCGTCGACGTCGTGTGGCTGGGCCTGTACGTCGTCGTGTACTGGCTGTAAGGCGAGCCATCAGGAACCACAAGATATCGTCGTTCCCGCCCGCGCGGGAACGACGTTTCTTTTAATGCAGTCCTTTAGGCTGTATCCACCCCATCTTGTACGAGAACAGCACGAACAGGAACAGCGTGATCGACAGCCCGACCCGCATCGCCAGCGCCTGCACGGTGCGGTTGCTGCGGCCCTTGTCGCGCATCAGGAAGAAGAGGGCGGAGGCGAGGCTGCCGATGATGAGCACGAAGGCGATGGCGACGACGGTTTTCATGGGCGGCCGATAGAGTTTGTTTTGGTTGTACGATCATTGTATGCGACTGCGCTTCCGTTTCCGAACCATTCCTTTTGTTGCGACACTCGTGCTGGTCGCGGTCGGCATCCTGCTCGGCAACTGGCAGGTGCGCCGCGCCGCGGAGAAGACCGCGCTGCAGGCCCGGCTCACGCAGCGCGCCGCCTTGCCGCCGCTGGTGCTGGACGGGACGCCGGTCGATCCCGCTGCTGTCGAATATCGCCGCGTCATTGTGACCGGAGAATTCGTCCCCAACTGGCCACTGTTCCTCGACAACCGGCCGTTCGAAGGCCGCTCCGGATTCATTGTGCTGATGCCGTTTAAAATAACGGGTGCCGACGACGTCGTCCTCGTCGCGCGCGGCTGGGTCCCGCGCGATCCGGCCGTGCACGACCGCGTGCCGCAGGTGGCGACGCCAGGCGGCCGCACGACCATCGAAGGCCTGGCCGTCCTGCATCCGGCCCGCGTGATGGAACTCGGCAAGGCGCCGCCGCCCCGGCCCGGCGCCATCGTCCAGAACGTCGACCCTGCCGGCTTCGCCCAGGCCAGCGGCCTGCGCACCTTGCCCGTGCTGGTGGAGCAGACGAACCCGGACGGCGCCGACCTCGCCCGCAAATGGCCCGCCCCCGCGGTCGACGTCGACCGCAACAAGGGCTACGCGTTCCAGTGGTATGCGCTGGCCGCGATGGCCTTTCTATTTTTTGTGATAACAGGATTTCGAAGTGGAACCAAACAAGCTGGCTGAACCGGCAATCGACCCGAAGCGTGCCCGCAAGCGCGGCCGCTGGATGCTGTGGCTGGTGCTGCTCGTGTGCGCATCGCCGATGATCGCGTCCTATTTCACCTATTACGTCATCAAGCCCGAAAAGCGCAACAACTACGGCACCCTGATCGACCAGCGCGCCCACCCGGTCCCCGCGATGGCGACGACCACGCTGGACGGCCGTCCGCAGGCGCTGGAACAGTTCAAGGGCAAGTGGGTCATGCTGATGGTCGGATCGGGCGCATGCCCGGACTCTTGCCAGAAGCAGCTGTTCGCGCTGCGCCAGCTGCGCCTGATGCAGGGGAAGGAAGCCGACCGCATCGAGCGCGTCTGGCTCATCACCGACCAGGAACCGCTGGACACGCTGATCATCCGCGAATACGACGGCACGCACATGCTGCGCGCGGATGCCGCGACGGTGACGCAGTGGCTGCCGGTCGACAAGGGCACGACGCCGGCCGACCACATCTACCTGATCGACCCGCTGGGCCATTTGATGATGCGCTTCCCGAAGGATCCGCAGCTGCAGGAAGTGCGCAAGGTGTACAAGGACATCTACAAGCTGTTGAAGGCGTCGGCCGTCGGGTAAAGCGTTATGGACGTTACGAATTTCATCCTGCTGGCCCTGACCGGCATCCTGGCGGCCAGCGTGCCGCTCGCGCTCGTGTGGACGGCTACCGGTACCCATAAATACCGCAAGCTGGCGTGGGTGATCGCGTTCTTCACGTTCGACCTGATCGTGTTCGGCGGTTTTACGCGCCTCACCGACTCGGGTCTCGGCTGCCCGGACTGGCCCGGCTGCTACGGCGAAGCGAACCCGTTCCTCGCACATGAACACATCGCGGCGGCCGAGGCGCTGATGCCCACCGGGCCCGTGACGAAAGTGAAAGCGTGGATCGAGATGATCCACCGCTTCCTCGCGATGGGCATCGGCTTCCTGATCATCGGGCTGATGGTGGCGTCGTGGCTGGAATGGCGCCGCGCGCGCGCACGCGGTGCGCGGCCGGCGCACGGTCCCGCGCTGCCGACCCTGTTATTCGTGTGGGTGTGCGTGCAGGGCGCGTTCGGCGCGTGGACCGTCACCCTGAAACTGCAGCCGGTCATCGTCACCCTGCACCTGCTGTTCGGCATGACCCTGCTGGCGCTGGCCGTGTGGCTGGCCGGGCGCGAGGACAACCTGCTGGCCCCGCCACCGCCTGTGCCGGCGCCCGTGTTGCGCAAGCTGCGTCCGCTGGCCTGGCTGTCCGGCGCCGTGCTGCTGGTCCAACTGGCGTTGGGCGGATGGGTGAGTACCAATTACGCGACACTGGCGTGCAGCGATTTCCCGCTTTGTAATGGACAAATTGTCCCAGAGATGGATTGGCAACATGGCTTCACCCTGTGGCGCGAACTGGGCAAGACGGCCGCCGGACATTACTTGCCGTTCTCGGCGCTGACCGCGATCCACTGGGTGCACCGCAATTTCGCGCTCGTCGTCGTGCTGGTACTGGGCTATACGGCGTGGCGCGCGTGGCGCCTGCCGGGCCTGCACGGGACGGCGCGCAACCTCGTGCTGGTGCTTGTCGCCCAGGCAACAACGGGCATCGCGACGGTCTTTTTGAACTTCCCGTTGCCGATTGCGGTGCTCCACAACGCGGGGGCGGCCGTCCTCGTCCTTCTGGTGACCATGTTAAACTACAAGGTACAGTATCAACTCGAGCTGGCGCTGCGCAGTCCACGACGTGAGGCGGCGACGTCCGCGAGCCACCCATGATTACCCAAACCGCCATCCACAAACCGCCCAGCCGCGTTGCCCAGTACTGGGCGCTGACCAAGCCGCGCGTCACGCAGCTGGCCGTCTTCTGCGCCGTGATCGGCATGTTCCTCGCCACCGACGGGTTCCCGGGCTGGCACGTGCTCGCCTGGGGCACGATCGGCATCTGGCTGCTGGCCGGCGCCGCGTTCGCCGTCAACTGCCTGATCGAGGCGGAAGTCGACGCCCGCATGGCCCGCACGGCGCGCCGCGCCACCGCGATGGGCGAGCTGTCGACCACGCAGGTCCTGATCTTTTCCGCCATCATCGGCGGTGCCGGCATGGGCATCCTGTACACGATGGTCAATCCGCTGACGATGTGGCTCACGTTCGTCACGTTCGTCGGTTATGCGCTGATCTACACGGTCCTGCTGAAGCCGAACACGCCGCAGAACATCGTCATCGGCGGCCTGTCCGGCGCGATGCCGCCGGCCCTCGGCTGGGCCGCCGTCGCGGGCGAGGTGCCGATGCAGGCCTGGCTGCTCGTATTGATCATCTTCGTCTGGACGCCGCCGCATTTCTGGGCTCTCGCCATGTACCGCCGCGACGACTACGTGCGCTCCGGCCTGCCGATGCTGCCCGTCACGCACGGGATGAAATACACGGGCCAGCAGGTGTGGCTGTACTCCGTCGCGCTGGCGGCGTGCACCCTGTTCCCGTTCGCCGTCGGCATGAGCGGCGTCGTGTACCTCGCGGCGGCCCTCGTCCTGAACGCGGTCTTCCTGCGCCATGGCTGGATGATCCACAAGCACTACAGCGACCAGGTCGCGCGCAAGGCGTTCGCCTGGTCCATCGTCTACCTGTCGCTGCTGTTCGCCGCGCTGCTCGTCGACCATTACGTGAAACACTACCTGCCGATCTGATGATGAAAAAACTGCTGCCCCTACTCGTCGCCGCCTGCGCGCTGACCGTTTCCCTCGCCGCATGCGACAAACTGCCGGGCAAGCAGAAGGTCTCGTTCCAGAACACGGACGTCACCGGCCTCGATTACGCGAAAGGCTTCGCGCTGACCGACCACACCGGCAAGCCGCGCACGCTGGCTGACTTCAAGGGCAAGGCCGTCGTCGTCTTCTTCGGCTACACGCAATGTCCGGACGTGTGCCCGACCACGATGGCGGAAATGGCCACCGTGATGCAGAAACTCGGACCGCTGGCCGACCAGGTGCAGGTGCTGTTCATCACCCTCGACCCGGAGCGCGACACGCAGGAGCTGCTGGCCAACTACGTGCCCGCGTTCGACAAGCGCTTCCTCGGCCTGCGCGGCACGCCCGAGCAGACGGCGAAGACGGCCAAGGAATTCAAGGTGTTCTATTCGAAGGTGCCGGGCACGGACCCGGGCAGCTACACGATCGACCACACGGCCGGCAGCTACGTCTTCGACCGCGACGGCCGCTTGCGCCTGTTCATCCGCCACGGCCAGGGCCCCGATCCTATCGTGCACGACCTCCGTCAGTTATTATCCTGATAATCATAATGCTTCGATTATCAGGACCGAATGGACAAACGACCAGGTAGAAACTACACGCGCGCCGGCGTGGTCATCTTATTGACGCTCGGCTGCCTCTACGTCCTGCAACCCTTCCTGGCCGCGATCCTGTTCGCGGCCGCCGTCGTCATCTCGTCCTGGCCCTTGTACCAGCACCTGCTGGTGCGCCTGCGCGGCCGGCGCACGCTCACCGCGCTGACGATGACGCTGAGCCTGACACTCCTTGTGATCATCCCGCTGGCGCTCGTCGCGTACAACCTCGCGGACAACGTCGCGTCGTCGTTCGACCAGATCCGCGCCGCGCTGAACCATGGCGAGCTGCTGCCGCCCGCGTGGATCCGCGACATCCCGCTCGTCGGCGACCAGCTCGACAACTACCTGCGCCAACTGGTCGCCAGCCGCGACCGCATGATGGAACTCGCGCGCCGCATGATTGAACCGGCGCGGCACGCGCTGCTGTCCGGCGGGATCATGCTGGGCGCGGGTGTCGCGCAGATGAGCCTCGCCGCGTTCGTCAGCTTCTTCTTTTACCGCGACGGCGAAGCGCTGATCGCCGTGATCAAGGCCGCCATGCACCGCATCATGGACGAGGAGGCGGAATCCGTCGCGGAGATCGTCAGCCAGACCGTGCGCGGCGTGATGTACGGCCTGCTCGGCACGGCGCTGGCGCAGGCGCTCGTCGCGGCACTGGGCTTTTTCATCGCGGGCGTGCCCGCCGTGCCGCTGCTGTCGGTGCTCGTGTTCGTGTCGTCCCTGATTCCCGTCGGGCCGCCGATCGTGTGGGGTGGGGCGGCCATCTGGCTGTTCGCGCAGGGCGAGACCGGGTGGGGCATCTTCATGCTCGTGTGGGGCTTCTTCCTGATCAGCGGCGTCGACAACGTCGTGCGCCCGATGCTGATCAGCCGCGGCTCCAGCCTGCCGTTCCTGCTCACGCTCCTCGGCGTGCTGGGCGGCGTGATCGCGTTCGGCTTCGTCGGCATGTTCATCGGGCCCACGCTGCTCGCGGTGGGCTACTCGCTGATGAGCGGGTGGACCCATACGAAGGATCCGATCGTCAAGCAGAACAACGACAACGGCGTCTAGCGCAGCAGCGGCCCCACGTCCACGATGCGCACGTCGTGCATCTGGCCCAGGTAGGCCTCCAGATACCACTTGTGCGACGCGCCGACGATGACGAGCATGCGTTTGCCCGGCTGCACCGCCATCGCTTCGCGGATGTTGGACGCCATGCGCAGGTTGCGCACCTCCCAGTACCCGACGTAGTTCCGTCCGAAATGCTGCGGCGACGGTTCCTCGAGCGCCGCGCCGAAATCGCTGTCGAAGACGAGCCGTCCGAGTTCCGGCGCGTTGTAGTGCCGGTACAGGGCCAGGATCTCTTCCGGCGTCGCGTGCTTCGCATTGGCGGCGTCGTGCTGCAGGATGCGCTTTTTGGCGGCCGGATTGTCCCAGGCCTTCGTGACGGCCGCCTCATAGGCCTTTTCGTCGGACGCGGGCAGGTCCGACGTGTGGTCGTCCATGGCGACGACGCGCTCGAGCCCCAGTGCGGCCGCCAGCGGGGCCGCGATGAGCCGGCTTTCGTTGCGTTTCAGCCGCTGCCGTTCCAGTTCGGCGACGAGTGCCGCATCGAGGCCGTCGCCCGCGCGCCGCTCCGGCGCCGGCAGGCGCAGCCATTGTACGAGCGCCGACACGGGTTCGCCGGCCGCCAGGAACAGCGCGGCGAGCCGGCGCCGCTGCGCCGCCGCCGGCGCGGCGGGCCAGCTTGCCAGCAGCTGCTCCGCGGCGGCCGTCGCGGCCGGGACATCGAGCCCGGTGGCGGCGCGTGCCGGGGCCGGGTCCCAGCAAAAGGTCTCGATCGTGCCGCGGTAACGCTGCGGATACAGGCGCAGGTAGGCGCACTGCGGCCCGGACAGCGATTCGATCGCGATCATGTGCGGCTTCCAGGCCGCCAGGCGCTCGATCAGCAGTCCCAGGTTCGCGCTCTGCAGCGAGTCCGGCAACCCGGCCAGGTGCGGCGAGCCCAGCACGACGAGTTCGCTCGGCGGGCCGGAGGCCGGCCCCTTCAGCGTGGCGGGATCGAACACCGGTTGCGCGCGGGCGCCCGCCGCGCACAACGCGCCGGCCACGAACAGGCTGGAAAACAGGTACTTCATCGCTGCGTCCTTTCGTCGAGGTTCCAAAGATGCCCGCCCAGCACGGCGAGCACGCCGAGTCCCGCCCACGCGAGGCTCGAGACGAGCGTCGCATTGCCATGGAACCCGACGATGTCCGCCCACGCGCCGCGGCTCACGCTGACGCTCACGTAGAGTCCGAACAGGAACAGGGCGAGGAATGCACGCGGCGTGCCGCTCATGCGGCCCGCGAAGCTCGCGAACGCGGCCAGCGCGAACACGCCGCAGAAGAGGGCGCCGGCACGCAGGGGATCCGCCACGGCGAGGTGCAGCACGGCGAGGCCCGTGAACATCAGCCCGAGCACGAGGCTGGCCAGGAACTGGCGCCAGTAGCGGCGCGCCGATCCGCCCGGGACGGCCGCGCCCATGCCCGCCAGCGCGGCGTCGCCGTCGCGCGTGGACAGGTCGCTCACGAGGATGCCCCAGTATGCGACGCAGGCGAGTGTGAACGGCGCCAGCGCCTGCACGCCGAGGACCAGGGCGGGCACCTGCACGGCCAGCAGCAGCGCGATGGCGGACGGCGACGCGGCCAGGGTCAGGGCGACGTCGGCCAGCGCCTGGCCGGCGATGCCGGGCACGCGTGCCGCGAGGCCGAACAGCGGATCGGCGAGGCGGGCGAGGGGACGCAGCCAGCCGTCGACGACGGCCAGCGGCGAGCGCCGCGCGCGTGCCTTGCCGGGCTTGACGCGGTCCGGCGAAAAGCGGTGGAACAGCGGCAGCGCGAGCAGCAGCGGAATGAAGGCCAGCAGCGCCGTCAGGCAGCGCGCGCCGGCGATGGAGGCCGTCCACACCCACGTGGGCAGCGTCAGCGCCGCCTTGCTTCGATCGAAATCGGCGATGCCGAGCATCAGGCTGTCGTTGATGTCGACGTGGGTGGCGAGGGCCGTGATGACGGCGCTCGTCCCCGTGAAGTCGAACGGGATGACGGCCGCGGCATGACCTTCCGTCACGGCAGGCAGCAGCGCCATCTGGCCGACCCACACGAAGAAGTACAGCAGGTCTCCCTTCTTGCCCATCAGCGGCGCCCAGGCGTCGAACAGGGTCGCGCAGCTGGCCGTGAACAGGATCATCGGACCCAGCACGAGCGCATAGGTCTGCAGGTAGACGAGGGGTTCGATGGGCCCGTCGCCGCGCACGGCGTGGCACAGCAGCACCGTGGCCATGAAGGCGCCGGTGAGCGCCGTCAGGTACAGCACGCCGCCACACCAGCGCGCGACGACGAACAGCGCGCCGCCGTTGCTGCTCGCGCCGATCACGGATCCGATGCCGCTGCGCAGGTCCTCCGCCACGCGTCCGCGCAGCAGATAAAAGCCGGCGAGCGCCAGCAGCAGGGTCGCCAGCGCCGCGCTGCCCAGCGCCATCGCGGAACTCGTGTACAGCACGCGCGCACCGCGCACCGAGATC
This sequence comes from Massilia kyonggiensis, assembly GCF_024756235.1. Taxonomy (GTDB): domain Bacteria; phylum Pseudomonadota; class Gammaproteobacteria; order Burkholderiales; family Burkholderiaceae_D; genus Telluria; species Telluria kyonggiensis. The sequence goes on from NZ_JANUGY010000013.1 coordinate 87,794, forward strand.
AGGGTCTGGCCACCGGCCGGGTCGGAGATCATCATCCAGCTGAGCGCCACCACGGCGAGCAGGGTGACGAGCGTGGACAGCCGGCGCAGCCGCACGCGCGCTTCCAGCAGCGCCAGCGTGCAGACGGCGTTCATGCGGCTTCCTTCACGGCATAGCGCTGCGCCATCAGCGCCTCTTCGAGGCTCGGCTCGCACGGCTGCGCGCCGGCGCAGGGCGGCGTCGGATGCGCGATGCGCAGGCTGACCCGCTCGCCCTGGCGCAGCGCCTGCAGCACGTGCGTCGTCGTCCGCAGGATTTCATATTCGTCGGCCGCCACGCTGGCCGACCACACCTGGCCGCGCGCGCGGCCGAGGATGGCGTCGGGCGTGTCGCACGCGACGAGGCGGCCGCTGCGCATGATCGCCAGCTGGCCCGCGATGCTCTCGACGTCGGACACGATGTGCGTGGAGATGATCACGAGCTTGTCGAAACCGAGATCGGCCAGCAGGTTGCGGAAGCGCAGGCGCTCTTCCGGATCGAGGCCGGCCGTCGGTTCGTCGACGACGAGGATGTCCGGATCGTTCAGCAGCGCCTGCGCGATGCCGAGGCGGCGCAGCATGCCGCCCGAGAACGTGCTGGCCATGCGGTGCGCCTGGTCGTGCAGGTTGACGAGTTCCAGCAGGCGCCGGATGCGCGCCGGGTCGCGCACGCCCTTCAGCGCGGCGAAGTAGCGCATGAATTCGAGCGCCGTCACGTTGCGGTAGACGCCGAAGTCCTGCGGCAGATAGCCCAGCCGGTTGCGGATCGCATCGGGCTGCGCGACGACGTCGGTGCCGTCGAACAGAATGCGGCCGCCACTCGGTTTCGTCAGCGTGGCGATCATCTGCATCAACGTGGTCTTGCCGGCGCCGTTGTGGCCGATCAGGCCGACGACGCCCGGTTCGAGGCGCAGCGAGACGTCGGCGACGGCCGTGACGTGCTTGCCGAAGGTCTTGGTGACGTTGTGCAGTTCCAGCATGGCGGGCTTTCTACGGTGGCGATAATGCCACTGTAGACCTGCCCGGATCAGCGTGCGCCCGCCGTGCGATGGAATGCGTTTTCGACGGTATGAGCGGTCGTCCAGCGCGCCCGCAGCCGCATGAACGGCGTCTCCACGCAGCGGTACAGCACCCAGCCGCCGGCGATGCCCGCTCCCATGACGGCGATGACCGTGACCGGTGCGCCCGCGTCGACGTGCAGCCGCTCCAGGTGCGGCCGCAGCGCCATGAACACGGGCTTGTGCACGAGGTAGACGGCGTACGACCACAGCGCGAGCTGCAAGGCGCCGGGGATGTCGAGGCGGTTCAGGATGCAGGCCGGGGACAGCGCGGCGCACGTCAGCAGCGCGAAGCCGATCGCCAGCAGCGAGAAGCCGAACGTCGACGTGACGGACGTCGCCGGCCAGTCGAGGTGGATGCACGTCAGGATGCCGACGCTCAGCGCGAGGCCCGCCGCGCACAGCGCGTTCGCGTGGCGCAGCAGGCGACTAAAAGCGTGCGGATGGAAGTTGCGCAGCAGGGCGATGGCGACGCCGGGCAGCAGTTCGTCGGCACGGCAAAAGCTCGAATAATAGACCTCGGCCGAGAAGGCGTCGTGCCCGTTGAGCGCGTACGCCGCGGCGCGCGTGGCCATGCCCGCGACGATGCCGCCCGCCAGCAGGCCCCAGGCCAGCCGCACGGGAAAGCCGATGCGCGCGAGGGCCAGCACGACGAGGGGCAGCAGCAAATAAAACTGCTCCTCGATGCACAGCGACCAGGAATGCGTGAACGTCTGGCCGTAGGCGAGGCCGAAGTTCTGCGTGAACGTCAGGAAGCGCCACGGGTCCGCCATGCTGGAACCGCCGAGCGGCGGGCCGGGGAACAGCCAGTACACGGCCAATACGACGTAGTAATTGGGCAGCGTCCTCAGGAGGCGCCTCACGAAGAAGGTCTTCAGCGACAGGGATTCTCCCCGTGCGGCGGGCGCCAGCAGCTGGTTGCCGATCAGGTACCCGCTCAGCACGAAGAACAGGTCGACGCCGGCCCAGCCGACCTGGCCGACGACGCCGAACGTGGGCGCGCGGCTGACGAAGCCCATGTAGTGGCTCATCAGGACGAGCAGGATGGCGGCGGCGCGCAGCAGGTCGAGGCCGCGCAGGCGTGAAGTGAAAGCGGATTGGATCATGAATGCGTATGAAGGGTCAGCGCCTGCGTCAGGGCAGGCATGTAGGTGCGGCTCGCGCGCAGCAGCGTGCCGTCGCGCAGGCGCAGCATCGCGTCGCGGTTCGTCAGCGCGCGCAGTTCGGCGACGACGTCCAGGCGCACGATGCTCGATCGGTGCACGCGCTGGAACTGCGCCGGGTCGAGGCGCCGGGCCAGCGCCTGCAGCGGTTCGCGCACGAGGTACGTCTTGCCGCCCGCGTAAAGCGTGGCGTAGTCGCCGTCGGCCTCGATGCGTTCGACGTCGGCCGCGTCGACGAGCACCGTGCGGGTGCCCATGCGCACCGTGAAGTTGCGCGTCCACGCCGGCGGCGCGGGGGGACGCAGGTGCGCGAAGGCCGTGCGGGCGCGGTCCAGCGCGTCGTCCAGGCGGTCGTCGTCCACGGGTTTCAGCAGGTAGTCGAGGGCGGCGAGGTCGAAGGCGCGCACGGCGAAGCTGTCGTGGGCCGTGAGCAGGATCGCCAGCGGGCGCTCGGGACGGGGCAGGGACGCCAGCATGTCGAGGCCGTTCTTGCCGGGCATCTCGACGTCGACGAACACGAGGTCGGGCCGGATGGCCGCGAGGCCCGCGGCCGCCGTATCGCCGTCGCCATATTCCGCCACCAGTTCCAGGTCGGCGTGGCGCGCCAGTCGCGCCTTCACGGCGAGCCGGGCCAGCGGTTCGTCGTCGACGATCGCCACGCGCATCATGCAGCCACCCGCAGCGGCAGCGTCAGCGACACGTGGAAGCGGCCGTCGTCGCGCCAGCCGGCATCGACCCGCTGGGCGTCGCCGTACAAATGACGCAGGCGGTTCGCGACGTTGGCGAGGCCGATGCCGTCGCCGTCCGTCGCCGGCTGTGCGCCGTCGTTGCGCACGTCCACGCACAGGCGGTCGTCCGCGCGGTCGACGCGGATGTCGATACGGCCGGGCGCGGCCAGCGGCGCGATGCCGTGGCGGACCGCGTTCTCGACGAGCGGCTGCAGCATCAGGTAGGGCACGGCGGCGTCGAGCAGGTCGGGCCCCGCGTGCATCGCCAGCTGCAGGCGCTCGCCGAGGCGCGCCTTCTCGATGTCGAGATAGGCTTCCGTCAACGCCAGTTCCTCGGCCAGCGTGTGCTCGTGGCGGCCGTCGTGCGCGAGCGTCGCGCGGAGAAAATCGGACACGCGGGCGAGCATGCGGTTGGCGTCGCGGTTGGCGCCGGCCGCGACGAGGGCCGACACCGCGTTCAGCGTATTGAACAGGAAGTGCGGATTGACCTGCAGGCGCAATGCACGCAGTTCCGCGTCGCGTGCGTCCGCGAGCGCCTGCGCGAGGCGCAGCCGGGTGCGTTGCAGCGACAGGTAGTAGACGGCGACGGCGTGCATCGCGCAGAACGAGATGAGCGCGAGCCAGCAGCTGTCCAGTCCCCGCAGGAGGTCGTCCCAGTGGTAGCCCGTCTCCAGCCCGAGCGCGATGGCCAGCCATTGGCCCAGCAGCGAGTTCACGACCGACATCGCATACGAGGCGGCGAGCAGGATGAGCGTCATCGTCCACCACGCGCGGCCCTGGCGCCACAGCACGCGCTGCAGCAGGACCAGCGGCACGGTCCAGGCGGCGCACGCGACGAAGTACAGCGTGCGGAACGCGACCGCGTAGCCGTGGCCGAGCGCGGGCAGGCCGAGGATGACCATGCAGACGAACACCGGCAGGGCGGCGAGGACGGGGACGAGGAGCGGCGTGTCTTCTTTCACGGCGGCGTGGCGTGTTGTCGGATCGGCCATTCTAGCCTGGGTCACTGGTGGACGGAATACAGCATCGCGACAATTTTCCAACCGTCGTCCGTGCGCACGAGCTGCCACGTTTCGCTGCCGCGGTTCGTGACCTTGCCGTCGGCGAGGAAATCGAAATCGAACCATACCGACGCGACGGTGCCGTTCGTGCGGACGCGTACATCGTAGAAGCGCTCCTCGATCGGCCTGGCGCTGTGCGAGACGAATTCGGCGAATGCCTGCCATGTCGACGGCTGCAGGCGCTGCGCGGCCGGATTGCGCGCCTTTGCCGCCGCATACGTCGGTTCGTCCAGCACGGACCACCAGCTGCCGCCTTCCTGCACGAACAGCGACCCGAGCGTCTTGCCGTCGTGGGCCACGATGGCGGTCTGGAATTGCTGCACGAGCTGGCGGATTTCGGCGTCCTCGGTATTGGCAGCGTGTGCCGGAACGGCGAGGCAGAAAGCGAGAAGGAGAGTAAACAAGGCACGCATGGCGGCTCCCGATATGGAAAGTCACCACGATAGGCGCGTCCGCGCGCGCGGGCCAGCCTGCTGCGACGTGCCGTGCACGCCGTGCGGCGAACCGGTGGCGGCTCAGCGCAGCAGCCCGGCCAGCGCCGCGCAGACGGCCTGCGCGCGCTCGGGCGGCACGTTGGTCACGCCCAGCAGCAGGCCGCCGGGCGCATCGTCCTTGCGCGCGCGCCACCACGACAGGGCGGACGGTGCGAGGCCCGCGGCGCGCGCCCGTGCGGCCAGCGCGGCATCGTCGACGCCGTCCGCCAGCGGCAGCAGCACGGACAAGCCGGCCTCCGCATGCGCCAGGCCGAGATCGCGCAGGCTGGCGCATAGCGCGGCGCGGCGTTCGGCGTACACGCGCTTCATGTGGCGCAGGTGGCGCAGGTAGTGGCCGTCGCGCAGGAATTCCTCGATGGCGAACTGGATCGCGGGCGCGGGCGCGGCCGCGGCGACATCGGCCACCTCCGCGACGGCTGGCGCCAGCGCGGGCGGCACGACGACGAAGGCGACGCGCAGCGCCGGGGCGATAGTCTTGCTGAAGGTCCCGATGTGCAGCACGCGGCCCGCATGGTCGCGCGCCGCCAGCGCCGGCGTCGCGCGGGCTTGCAGCTGCAGCTCGCCCAGGTAGTCGTCCTCGACGATCCAGGCGCCGCGCGCCGCGGCCCAGTCGAGCAGCGCGTGCCGGCGCGCCAGCGACAACGTCATGCCCAGCGGCGCCTGCTGCCCCGGCGTGACGACCGCCAGCGCCGCGTCGGGCGCGCACGAGATGCCCGCGGCCACATCGAGCCCCTCCGCATCGACGGGCACCGGAAACGGCGTCACGCCGTATTGCGCGAGCACTGCACGCGCCGATGCATAGCCGGGATCCTCGACCCACGCCGTGCGTCCGTCCAGCCGCAGCGCGCTCAACGCGAGGCCGAGCGCGGCGGCATGGCCGTTCGCGACGAACACCTGGGACGGGTGACACGCGATGCCGCGCGCGATGCCGAGGTAGGCCGCGATGGCGGCGCGCAGCACCGGTTCGCCGCGCGGATCCGGATACCCCAATGGCTGCGCGGCCGCCGCGCGCGCGGCGCGGCCCATGATGCGCGACCATGTCTTGAACGGGAACACGTCCTGGCCCGGCACGCCGACCTGGAACGGGACCGGGGCGGCAAGGCGCGGCGGCGGCGTGGCCGGGCGTTCCGGCGCGGTGCCCGCACGTACTGCCTGCCGCGCCACGCGCGTGCCGGCCGCGCCGGCGGTGACGATGAGCTGCTGGTCGCGCAGGCTGTCGTAGGCGGCGCGCACCGTGCCGCGCGCGACGCCCAGTTGCACGGCCAGGTCGTGCCAGGACGGCAGCCGGGCGCCGGGCGACAGGCGGCCGTCATGGATGGCGGCGCCGATCGCGGCGGCGATCTGGCCGGCGACGGGCGTGCGCGCGGCGCGGTCGATGTTTATCGCAAGGTCCATGCGGCAAATGGTACAGGCTTTTAAGCAATTCTTGCGTCTTTTGCCTGATCCAAGTGCTGACTACGATGAAAGGCTCATTCACCGTCACCTGAAGGCTCCCATGACTCTCATCCACTTCATCACCGCCCTGGCCACCGCGCTGTTCGCCTGCGCGACCTGCGGGGCCGCGGACGACGGCGCCACCCGCGCCGCGCAAGCCGGCCAGACGCTGATCGGCCAGCCGGCACCTGCCGTCGTCCTGCGCACGCTCGACGGCGGCACCATCGACCTCGCCACCCGCTACAGGCGGAAGCCCGTCTACCCGAAGTTCTGGGCCACGTGGTGCGCGCCGTGCCTGCAGCAGATGCCGGGCTTCGAACGCATCCACCGGCAGTACGGCAACCGCATCGACGTCATAGGCGTCAATGCGGGCTTCAACGACACCGAAGCCGACGTGCGCGCCTACCGCACGCGCCACGGCCTCACGATGCCGATCGCGCTCGACGACGGCAGCCTGGGGCGCCGATTGAATCTGCGCGTGACGCCGCAGCACGTGGTGATCGGCGCCGATGGCCGCATCGCGTACGTGGGCCATCTGGACGATGCGGCATTGCATGCAGCACTCGACAGGGTGGCGGCGGCGCCGCGCGTGTTCCGCGTCGGCGACAAGGTGGCGGGCCTCGACCTGCCGTCCGGCGCGGCCGGCAAGCCGCGCGCGCTCGTGTTCTTTTCGCCGTGGTGCGAGACCTATCTGCGCGAGACCCGCCCCGCCACCGCACAGGCCTGCCGCCGCGTGCGCGAGGATGCCACGCGTCTCATGAAGCAGGGCGGCGTGGACTGGCTGGCCGTCGCCGCGCCGCTGTGGACGTCGGACGCCGAACTGGCCGCCTACGCGAAGGCGCATCCCGGCACGCCGCCGCTCGCGCTCGACCGCGACGGCGCCGCGTTCGCCGCCTTCGGCATCCGCGCGATCCCGAGCGTCGTGCTGCTCGATGCGGACGGCCGCGTGGCGCGCGTGCTGGGGCCGGAAGAACGCGGGCTCGACACCGTGCTGCGTGCGGTGAGGGGGCGATGATGAAGAAGAGCGATCTCGCGTGCCTGACGGCGCTCGCCGCGCTGTGGGGCGCCTCCTATTTGTTCATGCGGGTCTGCGCCGGCGAATTCGGCGCGATGACGCTGGCCGGCGCCCGTGCCGCCATCGCCGCCGCGTTGCTGCTGCCGCTGCTCGCCGGCGACTGGAGCGCGCTGCGCCGGCACTGGAAACCGGTGCTGCTCGTGGGCCTGACGAATTCCGCGCTGCCGTTCGTGCTGTTCGCGCTGGCGGCGCTGGGCATCAACGCGAGCCTGTCCGCCATCTTCAACGCGGCCACGCCGCTGTACGCGGCCGTCATCGGACGCGTGTGGCTGGGCGAGCCGATCGGACGCACACGCGCCGCCGGGCTGGCGCTCGGCTTTTGCGGCGTGGTCTGGCTTGCGGCGGATGGCGCCGGCTTCAAGCCTGGCGCGACGGGATGGGCGGTGCTGGCGTGCGTGGCGGCCACGATGCTGTACGCGTTTTCCGCCCATTTCAGCAAGCGTTGTCTCGCCTCCGTGCCGCCGCTGGCCGTCGCCGCCGGCAGCCAGCTGGCCGCCGCGCTCATGCTGGCACCGGCCGCAACGGCGCTGCATCCGGCGACCTTGCCGTCGGCCCGTGCGTGGGGCGCGCTGCTGTGCCTCGGCGCGCTGTGCACGGCGCTCGCGTACGTGCTGTTCTTCCGGCTGATCGCCCGCGTGGGCGCGGCGAAGACGATGGCCGTGCCGTTCCTCGTACCCGCGTTCGGCGTGCTGTGGGGCGTGCTGTTCCTGGACGAGACGTTTACGACCGCGATGGCGGCCGGCAGCGCCCTCATTGTGCTGGGGACGGCGCTGGCGACTGGCCTGATCAATCCTGCGCGGCCGCCAGCAGTGCATCCGCTTCCGCGGCCCGGCGCGCGGCCGGACGCGAACTGACGCGGTCGATGTAGGCCATGATCTCCGGCAGTTCCGGCACCAGCTTGAACATCGTGGCCCAGCCGAGCGAGATGCCCCACAGGACGTCGGCGGCGGAGAAGCGTTCGCCCAGCAGATATGGGCCCGCGCGCAACTGCGCCGTCAGCGTGGCGAGCATCGTGTCGAAGTCGCCATACGGGCACATCATCGGCGGCGTGGGCTCGCGCTTCATCGCGACGTCCGTAATGGCCGGCTCGAACGACGAGCCGTAGAACGCGAGCCAGCGCAGGTAAGGGCCGCGCAGCGGATCGTCCAGCGCAGGCGCGAGCCCGGCTTGCGGGAACAGGTCGGCCAGGTAGATGAAGACGGCAGGCTGCTCCGTGACGAGGGCGTCGCCATGGCGGATGGCGGGCACCTTGCCCATCGGGTTGACGGCGAGGTAGTCCGGTGCGCGCTGCTCGTTCTTCTTGAGGTTCAGCACGTGCAGGTCGTACGGCGCGCCGAGTTCTTCGAGCAGGATGCGGGCCGCGCCGGAGCGCGAGTTCGGGGCGTGGAACAGGGTCAGGTTCATGGGGGCCTCGTGATGACGATGAGCCGACAGCTTAGGCGGCGCGGAGGCCACGGTCTTGGAAAAACGCGAATGCTAGAATGCCCCGATGAGCAATCTTCCCACCGTCACGGACCGCGCCAAGGGGGTCGTCGCACCGGCACTCGCCGGCAAGATGTTCCGGCTCGGCCGCTACCTGCCGCCGCCGGATCTGGCGCCGTTCCTCGACCATTACTGGATCGTCGAGTGGGACTTGCAGGGACGCCCGCCGCACACGCAGCGCACGTTGCCTTACCCGTGCGTGCACGTCGTGTTCGACCGCGCCCGCACGGGCATCTGGGGCCTGACGACGGGCTCGTTCGATTACGAATTGAAGGATGCGGGCAAGGTGTGCGGTCTGCGCTTCCGGGCAGGCGCCTTCCGCGGAGTTTTAGGCCGGCCGCTGCACACGATCACGGACAAGGTGCTGTCGCTGGCCGACGTGTTCCCGTGGGACGAGGCGGCGGCGCAGGATGCCGTGCTGGATACGCCGGACGATGCCGCGATGATCGAGGCAGCGAACGCGCTGCTGCGGTCCGTGCTGCCCGCGCCCGATCCGCAGGTCGACCGCATCGCCGCCATCCTGCGCGCGGTGGAATCGACGCCCGGGCTGACGCAGGTGGAGGAGTTGGCCGCGACGGCGCAGATGGGTGTGCGCAGCCTGCAGCAGCTGTTCAGCGAGTACGTGGGCGTGAGCCCGAAATGGGTGATCCGGCGCTTCCGGCTGCACGAGGCGGCGGACCGGCTGGCGCAGGGCGCCAACGTCGACCTGGCCGCGCTGGCGCAGGGGCTCGGCTACTTCGACCAGGCGCACTTCACGTCGGATTTCCGGCGGCTCGTGGGCAAGTCACCGGGGCGGTATCGGGAGGAAGCGCGGCAGGCGGGTGGGGGTTGAATTGGGCCACGCAATCGATCGTGCCGTTGACCGCAAGCCCGTCGCTTGGAAGATCATGCAGCTCATCACGACGTTTGCCGTGCCGTCCTTGCTGATTGGCGGCCTGCGCCTCGCAGCGTACGCTCAACGGGAAACGCCCAGAGGCGACGGGACAATGGGTGCGGTCGTCTTCTCGGTATTCTTCGCGTTGTCCATGTGGTCACTGACGATCATGGTGACGGCGCGCCGTCGCATGGCGGTCGTCCGCTGGCTCGGTGGGGCCTACATCGCGCTGACGATCCTCATCAGCCTCGCCGCCCTATGCTTCCTTGTCGATGGCATGAAGGCGGACAACGCGACGGACGCCGTACTCACGGCCGGCGCCACCGTAGTTATCGTCGCCGAATGCTGGTGGCTGTATGCGTTTGCCTTTTCGGCGGAAGCCGCGCGTTATGTCGATCCCGCATGAACTGGATGGTATCGAACACCGTCAGTCCAGATCATCCTCATCCGCCCCGCGCTCCAGCTGCGGAATCACCTTCACCAGCAAAATCCGCGGCCCATTCGTCTTCTTGACGACGACGTCAAACCGCGGAAACTCGATCCGCTGCCCCTGCTTGGGAATATCCCCCAGCTTGGCCATCAACAGCCCGCCGACGGATTCGACTTCATCCAGCCCCATCTCTTCGTTGTTGATGTCGATGCCGAGCACGCGTTCGAGCGACACGATCGGCAGGCTCGCCTTGCCGATGAACGTGCCGTCGCCCTGCGGCAGCCAGTCGTTTTCGTTGAGGCGGAACTCGTCGCGGATCTCGCCGACGATGGCGCCGAGCAGGTTGTCCAGCGTGATGAAGCCGACGGGGCGCTTGCCTTTCTCTCCGATCAGCGCGAAGTGCGGGGCGCCGCTGCGGAAGCGCCGGAACAGTTCGATCGCCGGCGTGCGCGCCGAGATCAGTTCGACGGGGCGCAGGTATTCCGTCAGGTCGTCGACGTCCTTGCCCGACTGCTCCGCGAAGAACAGGTCCTTCAGGTGGATCACGCCCAGCACCTCTTCGCCGTCCTCGTCGAAATACGGATAGCGCGAGAAACGGTTGCGGCGCATCGTGTCGAGGTTCTGCTCGAGCGTGCGGCTCGCGTACAGGGCGCTCACCTCGTTAATGGGGCGCATGAGGTCCGACACGGTGTGCTGGCTGAACTCCAGCGACTGCGCGAGGATGTGGCGCTCGTCGTGCGTGAAGCGTTCGCCCGGCGTGCCCGTGTTGGTGCGCAAAATCATCTTGAGTTCGTCGTTCGAGTAATGCGTCTCGTGGCCGCCCACGCCCGAGAGGCCCGCGACGCGCAGCACGAGGTTGGCGCTCGCGTTGAGGAGCCAGATGGCCGGGTACATCGCCCAGTAGAAGCCGTACAGCGGCACGGCGCTCCACAGGCCCACGGCTTCCGGCACGCGGATCGCCAGCGACTTCGGCGCCAGCTCGCCCACGACGATGTGCAGGAACGAGATCACGCTGAACGCCACGACGAACGATACGCCGTGGATGATCTTCGGGCTCGTGACGCCGACCAGCGAGAACACGGGTTCGAGCAGGTTCGCGAACGCGGGTTCGCCGACCCAGCCCAGGCCCAGCGACGCGAGCGTGATGCCCAGCTGGCAGGCGGAGAGATAAGCGTCCAGCTGGCTGTGGACCTTGTAGAGGATGCGTCCGCGCAGGCCGCCCGTTTTGGCGATGGCGCGCACGCGGGTCTTGCGCAGGGTGACGATGCCGAATTCGGCCGCCACGAAGAAGCCGTTCAGCGCCACCAGCAGCAGCGCGAGAACGACGAGCAATACGTTTTGCATAGAAGGTATGTTTACTCGAAAGGCAAAAGCCGAGCTGCATTGTAACGGTCAGGCCGCCGGGTGCGTCGCTTTTCGCGATCCCGCCAGGATGGCCTCGACCGCCGGGTGCATGATCTTGCGGTCGCTCGAGATCATGTAGAACTGTTCGCGCACCGTCGGCACCGACCCGACCCGCACGGCGCCGAACTGCTCGGCGACATCGTCCGCCAGCGCGGCCGGCGCGAAGAACAGGCCCAGGCCGCGCCGGCCGAACGTGTTGAGGAGGGCGTTGTCCTCGAACTCGCCGACCACGTCCGGCCGCACGTGGTGCTGTACGAACCATTCGTCGATCTTGCCCCGCAGGGCATTATTACGTGCCGGCAGCAGGAACGGCGCGCCGTTCAGATTCCGCGGGAACGCGTCGCCCGCGCCGTAGCGCTGCGCGAGCGCGGGCGTGCCCACGACCACCATCTCGCTGTCGAACAGCTGGTGGCTGAACACCTTCAAGGTCGCGCCGGCGCGCACTTCGCGGTCCGTCAGCACGACGTCCAGCTTGTGCAGCGCGAGGTCGGCCAGCAGCGCCTCGAACTGGTCTTCGTAGCAGACGATGCGCACGGGCCGGTCCATGCGCGTGACCGCTTCCAGCATGCGGTAGGCCGACAGCTTCGGCAGCGAGTCCGAGATGCCCACCGTGAGGCGCGTGCGGCCGCTGTCGAACTCGTTCAGCGCCTCCTGCATCTGCTCGCCCAGCAAGAAGATCTGGTCGGCATAGCCCAGCGCCAGCCGGCCCGCTTCCGTCAGCACGAGCCGCCGGCCCTGCTGCGCGAACAGCGTCTTGCCCAGCGATTGCTCCAGCAGCGTCAATTGCGAACTGACCGTCTGCACGGCGAGTCCAAGCCGCTCGGCGGCGCGCGTGATGCCGCCTTCGTTGGCCACGACCCAGAAGTAATACAGGTGCCGAAAATTGATGTCGGATTTCATTATCAGGTGAATAACGCAGGTTTTTTCGAAGTGATTCTCTTGTTATCTTCGCTTTTTCAATTGGATCATCGCCTCTACACTGCGCCTTGTCAACAACACATATCCCAAGAAGGGACATAAGAATGAAGCATTTTAGGGTGTCATTCATCGTCACGGCGCTGTGCCTGCTGGGCTCAGCCTGGTGGGGCTACGAACATGCCGGCCTGGCCGGCGCGCTGACGGCGATGGGTATCGCCGCGATTCTCGCGGTCATGGAAGTCTCGCTGTCGTTCGACAACGCGGTGGTCAACGCCTCCGTACTGAAAACGTGGGACGAGTTCTGGAAAAAGCTGTTCCTGGGCGTCGGCATCATCATCGCCGTGTTCGGCATGCGCCTGCTGTTCCCGCTCGTGATCGTCGCGGTGGCGGCCGACCTGGGCCTGATGGACGTGTGGAACATGGCCTTGCAGGATCCGAAGCAGTACTCGATGCACCTGACGAACCACCACGCGGAAGTGGCGGCGTTCGGCGGCATGTTCCTGCTGCTGGTCTTCCTGAACTTCCTGTTCGATGAAGAAAAGGAACACCACTGGCTCGGCCACTTCGAAGAGAAGCTCGGCTCGCTCGGCAAGGTATCGTCGATCGCCGTGATGATTTCGATCGGCGCGCTGATGGCCAGCCTGTCGCTGGTGCCGGAAGCCCAGAAGATGGTCGTGCTGATCTCGGGCCTGTGGGGCATCCTGATCTACGTCGGCGTGGACGTGCTGTCGAACCTGCTCGAGAAGTCGGAAGAGGGCGGCGGCGACGTCGGCGAGATGGTCAAGCGCGGCGGTATCGGCGGCTTCCTGTACCTGGAAGTGCTGGATGCATCGTTCAGCTTCGACGGCGTGATCGGCGCGTTCGCCATCACCAACGACGTCGTGATCATCATGCTGGGCCTGGCGATCGGTGCGATGTTCGTGCGTTCGCTGACGGTGTATCTGGTGGAAAAGGGCACGCTCGACCAGTTCGTGTACCTGGAGCACGGCGCTCACTACGCGATCGGTATCCTGGCCCTGATCATGCTGGCGAGTATGAAGTTCCACGTGCCGGAGCTGGTCACGGGTCTCGCGGGTGTCGCCTTCATCGGTGCCTCGGTGTGGTCGTCGATCCGGTATCGCAAGAAGCAGGAAGCGTTGGGTGTGGGCGGCAAAGAGTTCGCCCGCGTCGAATGAAACGTGAAAAAGCAGTACTTTTAACCTGAAGGAGAATCATCATGGCAATCAGCTTGCAAAAAGGCGGTAACGTCAACCTGTCGAAGGAAGCACCGGGCCTGTCCAGCCTGAAACTGGGCCTCGGCTGGGACGTGCGCGCCACCGATGGCGCCGCGTTCGACCTGGACGGCGTCGCGTTCCTGCTGAACCAGTCGGGCAAGGTCCGCTCGGATGCCGACTTCATCTTCTACAACAACGCCAAGTCGTCCGACGGCTCGGTGCAGCACTCGGGCGACAACCGCACCGGTGCCGGCGAGGGCGATGACGAGACGCTCAGCATCGACCTGACCAAGGTCCCGGCCGACGTCGACCGCATCGTGCTGGCCGTGACGATCCACGAAGGCGATACGCGCCGCCAGAATTTCGGCATGGTCGGCAAGGCGTTCATCCGCTGCATCAACGCGGCCAACAACAGCGAGATCGCCCGCTACGACCTGTCCGAAGACGGTTCGACCGAGTCGGCCATGATTTTCGGCGAGGTGTATCGTAACGGCGCGGACTGGAAGTTCCGCGCGGTGGGCCAGGGTTTCAACGGCGGCCTCGGCCCCCTCGCCAAGAACTATGGCGTGAACGTCTGAACCTAACTGCGCCGGCCTGAAAGGAAGCTAGAAATGCCAGTGTTTACCGTGACCGGGGACGTCGATCCCTTCCTGCATGTGTCCATGAAACGCGGGGAGACCATCTACTGCGAATCGGATGCGATGGTCATGATGGAATCGACGCTCGACCTCAAGGGCAAGATGAAGGGGGGCCTGGGCAGCGCGCTGATGCGCACCTTCGCCAACGGCGAGTCGTTCTTCCAGCAGCACATCGAAGCGACCCGCGGCGACGGCGACTGCCTGCTGTCTCCCACGCTGCCGGGTGCGATGCAGGTGGTCGACTGCGGCCCGAACCAGTTCATCATCAGCGACGGCGCGTTCGTCGCGGCCAGTTCCGGCGTCGACCTGCGCGTGCGCACCCAGAGCCTCGGCAACGCGCTGTTCGCCCAGAGCGGCGGCTTCTTCGTGACCGAGACTGCGGGCAGCGGCCAGGTGGTCGTCTCCGGCTTCGGCTCGATGAACGTGCTGGAGGTGGAGCCGGGCAAGGACGCGATCATCGACAACTCGCACGTCGTCGCCTGGGACAGCACCCTGCACTACGAGGTCTCGATCACGACCGGCACCAGCGGCGGCTTCCTGGGCAACCTGATCAACAGCCAGACCAGCGGCGAGGGCCTCGTCCTGCGCTTCTCCGGTCGCGGCAAGATTTATGTCTGTTCGCGCAACCGCGCCACGTTCAAGGCGTGGATGCAGGCGCCCGGACGCTGACAATTAAGGAGTAATTGAGATGGCAGTCAATCTGCAGAAGGGCCAGAAGATTTCGCTGGAGAAGGAAGCCGGCGGCGCCCTGTCCCGCGTGACGATGGGCCTCGGCTGGGACGTCGCGAAGTCGGGCGGTTTCTTCGGCTTCGGCGCGAAGAGCCAGGCCGTCGACCTGGACGCCTCCGTCGTGATGTTCGACGAATCGAACCGCCCGGTCGACGTGGTCTGGTTCCGCCAGTTGAAAAGCCGCGACGGCAGCGTCACGCACACCGGCGACAACCGCACGGGTGCCGGCGACGGCGACGACGAGCAGATCGTCGTCGACCTGCGCACGGTGCCGGCGAACGTGAGGTCGCTCGTCTTCACCGTGAACAGCTTCACGGGCCAGAATTTCTCGACGGTCCAGAACGCGTTCTGCCGCCTGTTCGACACGGGCAGCGGCAAGGAGATCGCGCGCTACGACCTGTCGGTGCAGGGCTCGCACACGGCCCAGATCATGGCCAAGCTGTACCGCCATAACGGCGAGTGGAAGATGCATGCGATCGGCGAGAACGGCACCGGCCGTACGTTCGACGACCTCATGCCGCTGATCGTCCCGCACCTGTAATCGTTTTTTGTCGTCCCTGCGGACCAGTCTCCGTCCGCAGATCCAACGTGGGCGGCTTGGCGCCCACGCCCTTTAACGGCTCCCTCGGGAGCCGTCTTTTTTTGTATCGGCCTCCTTGTGAGGCCGTCTTTCTTGTAAATATATCTTGACCCTGGGTGCTTTTCGGCCTACTGTATTACTCAATTAATACAGTAGACACCATGCCCTCACACACCGCCAACCTGTTTTCGATCGCGACCGGCTCGTCCGAACCGATCTACCGCCAGCTCGTCGAGCAGGTGCGCCGCCTGTCCGCCAGCGGCCAGCTCCGCCCCGGTGACGAGATGCCGTCCGTGCGCGAGATCGCGCAGGCGCTGGCGCTCAATCCGATGACCGTCTCCAAGGCGTACAGCCTGCTGGAGATGGAAGGCGTGCTCGCGCGCCGGCGCGGTCTCGGCATGGTCGTCGCGGACTCCGCACCCGCGCAGCCCGCCGACCGCGCCGATCTGCTCCGTCCCACGCTCGAGCGCGCCGCCGTCGAGGCGCGCCAGCTCGAGCTCGATCCCGACACCGTTCTCTCCCTGTTCGCAACCATCTTGAAGGAAACAAAATGAGTTCCGCCATCGTTCGCATGTCTTCGGTCAGCAAGCATTTCGGCAGCCAGCGGGTGCTCGCCGGCCTCGACTGGCAGATCGCGCCCGGCCAGGTGGTCGGCCTGCTGGGCCGCAACGGTGCCGGCAAGTCCACGCTGCTCGAATGCATGCTCGGGTTGCGCGAGGCCGACGCCGGCAGCGTGTCCCTGTTCGGCGACAGCGTCGCCGCGCTGTCGGACGACACGCGTGGCCGCATCGGCTACGTCCCGCAGCGCACGGATTTGTTCGACTGGCTTACGCCCATGCAGATGTTCGACTACTTCCGCGCCCTGTACCCGCGCTGGAACCAGGCCAAGGTCGAGGGCCTGCTGTCGCGCTGGGACTTCGGCCCGCACCTTCGCAACAAGCCGATCAAGCGCCTGTCCGGCGGCGAGCAGCAGCGGCTTGCCATCATCCGCGCGCTGGCGCACGAGCCGGAACTGCTGATCCTCGACGAACCCGTGTCCGCACTGGACCCGGTCGGCCGGCGCGCATTCCTGCGCGAGCTGGTCGACCAGGTGATCGAGCGAGGGACGACGGTCGTGTTCTCCACGCACATCCTGTCCGACCTGGAGCGCGTCGCGTTCGACCTCGCGTTCCTGAAGGACGGCCGCATCGCACTGCAGGGCCAGACGGACGCGCTGCTGGAAGGCGCGCGCCGCATCGTCGTGCCGGCCGCCACCCTGCCGGGTACGCCGCTGGCGGGAGAATTGCGGCGGCGCCAGGAGGGCGCGCTGACCAGCGTGATCGTGCAGGCGCCGGGCGACGACGCCTTGCGCCTCGCGCGCGAACCCGGTGTGCGCGTGGAGCCGCTGACGCTGGAAGACCTGTTCATCGAGGTGACGCAATGAACGCCGCGCTGCAGGATTTCCGCATGATCTGGCGCGCGGCGGCCGCGCAGCGCGATGCGCGGGGCGTGCGCATCATGGGCCTTGGGTTGGGCGCGGTGGGAATCTGCGCGGCCATCCTCATGGCATCCGCCGCGGCAATGGGCACGCTGGGGACGGTGCAGGGCCTGCGCCTGCTAGTCGCCTTCACCTCGCTGGCGCTGGTGCTCGTCTGGAGCTTCCTGTTCGTGCCTGGTTCCATCCGCATGAATTCGCCCGCCAACGCGTGGCTGCTGCCGCGCCAGCGCCGGCGCCTGCTGCAGATGACGACGGCGTACTGGCTGCTCGTCACGGCCAGCCTGGGCTTCGGCATCGGCCATTGGATCGCGTTGCCGGCCGTCGCCTTGTCCGTGCTTGGCCTCGCGCTGCTCTGCGCCGGCAACAAGCATGTCGTGATCCTGCTCGTCCTGGGCGGCAACTGGCCGTGGCTGTCGCGTGTCGTGCTGCCGCCGGCGTGGGGCGATGCGGCCACGGGCGCCACCGCCGCGCTCGGGCTGGGGATACTCGTCGTCCCTGCCGCCGTTTGGGGCTTGCGCTGGCTGTATCCGGCCCGCGGCGACGCCTACATCGCGCGGCGCGCCGACCAGATGAGGCGCGTCTCCAACTTCGACCGGTGCGGCGCCGACAAGGAACCCGCACCGGACGGCGTGGCGTGGCACGGCAACCTGGCGTTCTACCTCGTCGCGTTGCGCTGCAACATGCGCCGGGCCGATCCGGGCGCCATGCTGATGCACGCGCTGGGCCCGTCCGCGCACTGGACCGCGTGGATCGGCGGCATCGCCACCCTGCTGATCGCCGGCGGCGTCATTCGACTCGTGCTGGTGTGGACGCACGCGGCGGGCCTGCAATCGCTCGTCGGCTGGATGATGAGCGTCGGCCCGGCCTTGCTCGCGCTGACCATCGCGTTCAGCACGGCCCAGTACGGCCAGCAGTTGCGCCGCACGCAGGGCGAGCAGGCCTTGCTGCGCCTGACGCCGCTGGCCGGCGATGCCGCCTTGCTGAACCGGCGCCTCGCCGGGCGCGTGCTGCGCCAGGCGCTGGGCTGCTGGGCTGCGCTGACCGTGGCCATGCTGGCCATGTCGCTGCTCATCGATACCGGCCCGGACGCGCTGTTGCGCCAGCTCGGCCTGTGCAGCCTGGCCGGGCAGGTGGCGATGATGGGCCTGCTGGGCGATTACGCGAACGGCACCGGCGGCTGGCACCTGAAGCTGGGCCTGGGCGCCGGCGCGCTGGCGGGCGTGGAGGCGCTCGTCGCGGTCGGGCTGGGCCGGCTCACCGGCACGACGGCGTGGCCGTGGCTGATCGAAATCGCGCTGGCCGTCTGCCTCGTGCAATTGCGGTTCGACTGGAAACGCATGCTCGCCGCGCCGCCGGCTTTCCCGGCGGGCCGGCTGGCGTGATCAGTGGCCGCGCTTCTGCACGAGCGCCGTGCCGATGCCGTGGCGGTGGCCTTCGCTGACGGCCGTCACGGTGCCGTCGGGATTGAACACGATGGCGTTGGCGGCGCCGATCTCCTCGGGCTTCGCTTCCCATCGATGGCCGAACTGTTCCAGTGCCTGGGCCTGCGGGGTACCCGTGAAACCAGGCTCCACCGACGTCTCTTTCGCGTTGCGCTGCGATAACCGCGGCGCGTCGATGGCCTGGTCCATCGGCATGCCGAGGTCGATGTGGTTGACGATCGTCTGCAGTACCGTCGTGATGATCGTGGCGCCGCCCGGGCTGCCGATGGTGAAGGCGGGCTTGCCGTCCTTGAAGGCGATCGTGGGCGCCATGCTGCTGCGCGGGCGCTTGCCGGCTTCGGGAATGTTCGGTGCCGGCCCAGTGAAATCGAAGTCCGTCATCTCGTTATTCAGCAGGAAGCCGTAGCCCGGCACGACGATGCCGCTGCCGCCCCACGATTCGATCGTGAACGTGTAGGCGACCACGTTGCCCCATTTGTCGGACACCGTCAGGTGCGTCGTGTGCGTGCCTTCTTTCATGATCAGGTTCTGCTGCGGGCGCAGCGGAAAGCTCAGGTCGTTCTCGTACAGGAAGGCGTCGCCGGCCGGGACGACGCCGGCCGCGCGGTCCGGCCGGATCAGCGAACGGCGCTGCGCCGCGAACTGCTTCGACAGCATGCCTTCGATGGGCGCGTCGACGTATTCCGGGTCGCCGAGGTAGGCGTTGCGGTCGGCGAAGGCGAGGCGGCTCGCTTCCAGGTACAGGTGCTCGACGTTCGCGCGCGGCATCGCCTTCAGGTCGAAGCCTTCCAGGATGTTCAGCGCTTCGGCCACCGTCACGCCGCCGCTGCTGGGCGGCGGCATGCCGTAGATGTCGTAGCCGCGGTAGGTGGAGCGGATCGGCTGGCGGATGCGCGCCTCGTAGTTGGCCATGTCCGAGAGGCTCATCGTGCCGGGGCGGACCTGGACGCCGGCCGTGACGGGCGGGCGGTTGACGGCCGCGACGACGGCCTGCGCCAGCGGGCCTTCGTAGAACACCTTGTAGCCTTTCGCGGCCAGCTCGCGATAGGCCCTGGCGAGGTCCGGATTCTTGACGATCGTCCCCGCCGGCAGGGCCTTGCCGTTCTTGAGATACAGCTTGCTCGTTGTCTCGAACATGCCGAATTTTTTCTCGTTCTCGACGATCAGGCCGTGCATGGTCTCGCTGACGGGGAAGCCTTTCGTCGCGACCTGGATCGCGGGCGCCAGCACCTGCTTGAACGACATCGTGCCGTAGCGCTCCAGAGCCTCGTGCCAGCCGCGCACGGTGCCCGGCACGCCGACGGACGCACCGCTGGCGACGGCCATGTCGAAATCGATCGCCCTGCCGTTTTCCTGGAAGACGGACGGGCTGAACGACGCGGGCGCCGTCTCGCGGTGGTCGATGGTGACGACGCGCTTGTCCTTCGCGAGGTACACGACCATGAAGCCGCCGCCGCCGATGCCGCAGCTGAACGGATCGGTGACGCCCAGCGTGGCCGCCGCCGCGACGGCCGCGTCGATGGCATTGCCGCCCTTGTTGAGGATCGCGAGCGCGGAGGCCGACGCTTTTTCGCTGATCGTGGCGACGGCGCCGCCGGTGCCCGTCGCGACCGGGGTTTTGGCGAGCGCGAGCGGCGGCGTCAGGACGATGGAGAGGATCAGGCCGCAGGCAAGGGCTTTGGCGGTTGTGGTCATTTTGCGGAGATCTTGAGCGTGACGGGAATGATGTCGCTGGGACGCAGCGTGCCGGCCGCGCGCGCGGGCGGGATCGCGGACGTGTCGAGCGTGACGCGGGCTCCGTGCAGCGAGGCCGGTGTGGCCGTCGGCTGGTCGGGGCCGAGCGTGAATTCTTCGGCGGCGTTCGGGCCGTCGATCAGGAAGCGGAAGATCAGCCGCCCGGCCCAGACGCAGCGCGTGTTCGCTGGGCAGCGGCTGTCGCTGTAGCTGTCGTACGTGAGGACCGCGCCGCGCGCCAGGACGACGCTTTGCTCGGGCCGCAGCGGATACACCGCATCCTGCGGCGGAGGGGAGGCGCAGCCGGTCAGGATTGGCATCGACACGGCCGCAAGGACAGCGGCCAGGGACGGCAGTTTCATGGAACGTCCGGTTGTTTGTGTGAAACCAATCATAGCAAAGTCGCCAGCCTGGGCCGGCGCGCTTGCCGTTCAGTGGCGCTCACATGAGCGGATAGCGCTGGAAGACCGGCAACGCCTCCGCGCGCGCGGTCCAGGCGGCCAGGCGCGGGAAGTCATCCGGCGACACGATCCGCGCCACGTTCAACTGGACGAACGACCACGTGACGGCGGCCGTGACGGCGGCCTGGTCGAGCGCGGCGACGTCGAACGCGTCCGTCTCGGCCTCGATCAGTTTGAGTGCCGCCAGCAATTGCTGCTGCACGCGGTCGAGCCACGGCTGATGCTGCTTTTCCTGCGGCCGCAGCGAGTGCTCGTAGACGATCTGCGCCGTCTTTTCGCACGCCGCCAGCGCCGGGCCGATGGCACGCAGCGCCCTGGCCCGCGCGGCCGGGGCGGCCGGCAGCAGGGAGTTGCCCGCCAGGGCGTCGCCGTATTCGAGGATCAGCGTGGAATCGATCAGGAAGGACCCGTCGTCGAGCACGAGCGTCGGCGCCTTGACCGTTGGATTGATGGCGGAGAACGCGTCGAAGTTGCGGAACACGGACAGCGCCTTGTGTTCGAACGGAATGTTCTGCAGGTCGAACGAGATGGCGACGCGGCGGACGAAGGGCGAATCGAGCATGCCGATGAGTTGCATGGGGCCTCCTGTGGGTTACGGGGTCTTCCATTCTATTGTCTTTGCGGCAATGCTGCTGCCGAGGGCGCATTTATGCATGCCGACTTGACGGCCGCGCGCCTGCCGGCGCATATTTGAAATCGATTTCATACATGGAGAATGCGATGGGCGAGCAGCATCATTCGACGCGGCGCGTGGTCGCCATCGACCTGCTGCGCGGTCTTGCCGTGATGGGCATGATCATGGTCGCGTACGCGGGCAGCTGGGACCGGCGCTTCACGTTCCTGACGCATGCCGACTGGCGCGGTTTCGCCATCGCCGACATGATCTTTCCCGCCTTCCTGTTCTGCGCGGGCGCGGCACTGCCGTATGCGCTCGCGCGGCGCGCGGGGCAGGGCAGGGCGGCCCTCGCCGGCCACGTGCTGCGCCGCTCGGCCGTGCTCGTCGTGCTCGGCGTCGTGTTGAATCTGCTGCCGGGCTTCGACGTCGGCCACGTCCGCCTGCCGGGGATCCTGCAGCGCATCGGGCTGTGCTACGCCATCGTGGGCACGGGATGCGTGCTCGCGTTGCGGCGCGACCGCTTGCCCGTATCGGTGCCGGTGGCGGCCAGCGCCGCGCTGCTGGTGGGCTACGCGGCGCTGCTGCTCGCGTGGGATGCGCCCGGCTGCGGGCGCGCCTGTTTCGATTCCGAGCACGCGCTGCCGGCCGTCGTCGACCGCGCCGTGTTCGGCGTCGCGCACCTGTGGCCGTGGGGGAAGACCGGCGACGTCGTCACGTTCGATCCGGAAGGCCTCGTGTCCACCCTGGGCGCCCTCGTCAACGTACTGTTCGGCGTGACGGCGTCCCTGCTGTTGACGCGGTCGCACAAGCGCGCCACGCTGACTGTCCTCGCCATCGCCGGCGTGGCCTGCCTGCTGGCCGGCTTCCTGCTCGATCCGCTCGTGCCCATGGTCAAAAAACTGTGGACGCCCAGCTTTGCGCTGGCGTCCGGCGGGTTCACGGTGCTGTCGCTGCTCGTCCTGATGGGTCTCGTGCCAGCCGGCCAGGAAGCGCCCGCGTGGACCCGGCCGGTGCTCGCCTTCGGCACCAATGCGACGCTGGCCTTCGTCGGCATCACATTGATCGATACGGTGATGCAGCTGCCGCTCGGCGCGGGCAGCGGTCACGACGTGCTGGCCGCGTGGCTGGCGGACGCGATTCCGGAGGCGCGGGTGGCGTCGGCCGCGTATTCGGCCCTGCTGCTGCTCGTGCTCGGAGCGGGGCTGTGGCAATTGTTCAAGAGGCGCATCAGCATCCGGATCTGAAGTATGCTAGCGCACATCCCAACCGGACCGGAGACAGCACGATGGCGCGTTTGACTGCAGAGGATTTCGACCCCGAAGTACTGAAACTGTTCGACGGCTATGTGCACGGCCGCGTGTCGCGCCGCGATTTCCTGTCGCGTGCGAGCCGCTACGCCGCGGGCGGCACGACGGCCGCCACGTTGCTGGCGCAGTTGTCGCCGTCGTTCGCCGCGCCGCTCGTCGCCGCCGCGGATGCGCGCCTCAAAACGAGCCGCGTCGACTTCCCGTCGCCGCAGGGCTACGGCAAGGTGCATGGCTACCTCGCCGAGCCGGCGCACGCCAAGGGCAAGCTGCCGACGATCCTCGTCGTCCACGAAAACCGCGGCCTGAATCCGCACATCGAGGACGTTACGCGCCGCGTCGCGCTGGAGGGCTATGTCGCCTTCGCCCCGGACGCGCTGTACCCGCTGGGCGGCTATCCGGGCGACGAGGACAAGGCCCGCGAACTCTTCCCCAAGCTCGACCAGGCGAAGACGCGCGCCGACTTCATCGCCGCCGCCCGCGCGCTGGCGGCGCTGCCGCAGGGCACGGGCAAGGTCGGCGTGGTCGGCTTCTGCTACGGCGGCGGCATCGCCAACTACCTCGCGACGCAACTGCCGGAGCTGGCTGCCGCCGTGCCGTTCTACGGCATGCAGCCGCCGGCGGCGGACGTCGCCCGCATCCGCGCGCCGCTCATGATCCACGACGCCGGCAAGGACGAGCGCATCCTGGCCGGCTGGCCCGCGTACGAAGCCGCGCTGAAAGCGAATCACGTCGACTATCAACACTTCGTCTACCCGGGCGTGGAGCACGGCTTCAACAACGACACGACGCCGCGCTACGACGAAGCGGCGGCGAAGCTGGCGTGGGGCAGGACGATGGCGTTCTTCAAATCAAAGCTGGCGTAACACCGGGCTCTGACCCCGGTTCTGGGTAACTGTTTAAACAAAACAAAAGGCACCCGAAGGTGCCTTTGTCGTTGGGCCGGAGCCGGCTTACACGTAAGCCGCCAGCGCGGTTTTCATCTTTTTCAGCGCGGCCGATTCGATCTGGCGGATGCGCTCGGCCGACACGCCGAATTCTTCGGCCAGCGTGTGCAGCGTGGCGCCCGAGCCGTCGTCGTTCGCCAGCCAGCGCGCTTCCACGATGCGGCGCGAGCGCGGGTCCAGCTTGCCCAGGGCCGTTTCCAGGCCTTCCGATTGCAGGCGCACCACTTCTTCGGCTTCCAGGACCTTGGTCGGTTCCTGCTGGTCCGAGGACAGGTAGGCGATCGGCGAGAACTTGTCGTCTTCGTCGTCGGTCGGCGCTTCCAGGGCGATGTCGCGGCCGGACAGGCGCGTTTCCATCTCGATCACTTCTTCGCGCTTCACGTCGAGCATCTTGGCCAGGTCATCGACTTGCTGCGGCGACATGGCGTCCAGGCCCTGCTTGTTGCTGCGCAGGTTGAAGAACAGCTTGCGCTGCGCCTTGGTCGTTGCGACCTTGACCAGACGCCAGTTCTTCAGGATGTATTCGTGCATCTCGGCCTTGATCCAGTGCATGGCGTAGGACACCAGACGCACGCCCTGGTTCGGGTCGAAACGTTTGACTGCCTTCATCAGGCCGATATTGCCTTCCTGGATCAGGTCGGCGTGCGGCAGGCCATAGCCCAGGTAGCCGCGCGCGATCGACACGACCAGGCGCAAGTGCGACATCACCAGTTTCTGCGCCGCGTCCAGGTCATTCTTTTCCTGCAGGCTTTTAGCCAGCGAAACCTCTTCCTCGTGGGACAGCATCGGCAGGCGGTTCACTGCCGAGATATAGGCGTCGATATTACCGAGATTGCCACTGAAACCCAGTCCCAGTGCACGACTGCCGGCCGGAACCAATGCGGATTGTGCGGACATAGTCACTCCCTCGTAGATAAAGCTGCTGCATCGTCTCGCCATCTCCAGAGCCCCGAAGGCGCAGCTGGCTGGCTTTTGTCGGGATGCTGACGGTGCTATCAAAACCATTTCCCGCGATAGTCTGACGTTATATTAGCACTCTCTTGAGGTGAGTGCTAGGCGCCACCATATCCCTTACGACGGGTTTAAGTTTCATTAAAGTATTGCCCGCAGGAATCAAAAAAACGGTTCGATTCAACTGTAGAGCAGGTACGAGCGGGTCAGTTGATGCGGCTCAAATGTGACGCTCGTATCGTTTGAAATCGGTAGAAGACAGGTTAGGCGACACGTGCTGCGACTTCTGTTGGCTGGCGCACGTTGCCATGTAGGTGGATGCCTCGCGTCCGCCGCCGGATTTGACTGGCCAGCGGCGGACGGGTTCACGGGACGGCCGCCGACAGTTTTCGATGCTTGACTTAAATCGGCTGGATGGTAGCCCAGGTCGTGGGAAGACGGTCATAACCGGCAAGCCATGGTGGTAGCTTTGGATCGAGCCAGCCGATGACCTCAACGCCTCTATCGTGCAAATCAATGAGAGAAGGATGTAGCCACAGTAATTGCTCGTGGTGGAAAACACGGTTGCGCAGTTCGCGAATCTGGTTGAGCGCGGATGAGACAGTATGGCGCTGACGCTGTGGTTTCGGGCAGCGTGGGAAAACCAGACGCAGGTCTTTCCAAAGGATGGTTTGGAACTGGACGTTGAACAGCGAACTCCAGAAGCCGAAGGGTAGCTCGGCAATAATCTTGTCCGGAGTAAGCGCTTCGGCCCGGCGCTGCAGCTTTGCTTTTGCATTGGCTATCTCGCGGACCTGCCAGGTAAACGATGGATCGCTCGCCCAGGACTCCCACCAGTCGGATCGTTTGTACAAGGTAATCAGGCGTTGGTGTACGCCATTTTTTAGAGCGATTTCAAGCACGTTCAACATCGGCATTGTCGCTTCTGCCAGGAGCATGTTGTTCACATATGCTCTTACTGCCCGGGCCACGTCGCCACTGCACGAGGCGCGATAACGGCCCAGCCGCGCTGCGGAAAAGTGCTTTTCGAAGTCGCTCCAGTCCATCGCGCATCATTTTTGATCATCCATGCTCACGATGATATACTGGCGATGCAGCCCTAGGTTTTGTCCTCTCCCAGCCTCCATACTGGTGATGACGCTAGGTCAGTTTTGGTCCCGTTCCGCGGGACCACCCCGAATTCAAAACAAAACCCGCCTTTATGGCGGGTTTGTTGTTTCAGGCCCAGTCGCGAAGTTATTTCAACCGCGCCAGATGCCTCTGCACCGACAACATGGCCCCGACGAGCCCCAGCCCGGCACTGATCGCCAGCAGGGCCGCCATGCCCAGCGGCGGCAGCGGCGTCAGCTGGAATTCCGATGCATACAGGCGCGCGAACTCGGCGATGGCCGTGTTCAGCGGACGCAGCGCCAGCGTCACCGCCCCCAGCGCCACCGCACCCGCGCACAGGCCCAGCAGGGCGCCGGTGTAGTAGAACGGGCGGTGGATGAAGTTGTCCGTCGCGCCCAGCAGTTTCGACACGGCGATTTCTTCGCGCTGCGTCAGCACCTGCAGGCGGATCGTGTTGAACACGACGGCGATCACGACGACGCCCAGCGTGATCGCGAGCAGCAGCAGTGCCAGCCGCAGCACGCCCAGCAGGGCGGCGAGACGCTTGACCCAGGCCGAGTCCACCTGCACGGCATCGACGCCCGGCAGCGCGCGCATCTGCTCGGCCAGGCCGTCCACGCGCGCGGCGTCGGCCGTGCTGGCAAAGCCTTCCAGCTTCATCACATAGCTGTCCGGCAACGGGTTGTCGCCCAGCGTCTCGATCACGTCCGTGAGGCCGCTCTTTTCCTTCAGGCTGGCCAGCGCCTGCTCGCGCGGCACGAAGCTGACTTTCGCATGGCTGCCGCGCAGGATCTGCTGCAGCTGCGGCGCGAGGGCCTGGGCCTGGTCGCGCGGGGTGTCGGCCTTGAGGAACAGGCTGATTTCCGGATCGACGGACAGTTCTTCCGATAAAGGCCGGACATTGTCGAGCAGGGTGACGCCGGCGAAGGGCAGGGCCAGCGCGACGGCGACGACGAGCACATTGAACAAGAAGCTGCCCGGCGCCTTGCGCAAGTGGGACAGCGCGGCGCCGAGGGCGAAGCGGTGCTGGCGGAACCAGATGTTCATGCGCCACCTCCCGTCACATGGCCGTGTTCGAGGCGGATCACGCGCGCAGCTTTGTCCAGGATCTCGTCGTCATGCGAGGAGATGACGCACGTGACGCCCACGGCGTGAAACGCGTGCAGGGCGTCGATGACCTTGTCGGCCGCGGCGCGGTCGAGGTTCGCTGTCGGTTCGTCGGCCAGGATGATCTGCGGGCGGTTGACGATGGCACGGGCGATCGCCACGCGCTGCTGTTCGCCGCCCGACAGTTCCATCGGCAGGGCGAGCGCGCGGTCGAGCAGGCCGACCTTGTCCAGCGCCGCGCGGGCGCGCTGTTCGGCCTGCGCCTTGGGCGCGCCGGTGACGATCAGCGGCAGCATCACGTTGGCCAGCAGGTGGCGGTCGTTCAGCAGGCGCTGGTTCTGGAAGATCAGGCCGAGGTTGCGGCGCAGGAACGGGATGCCGGCCTTGCGGATGCGGCCGACGTCCTGCCCGTTCACGATCACGCGGCCGGACGTGGGACGCTCGATGGCGGCCACCATCTTCATCAACGTGGACTTGCCGGCGCCGGACGGGCCGGCCAGATACACCAGCTCGCCCTTGGCGATGTTCAGGGAGACGTCGGACAACGCGAGCGTGTCGGCGGAATCCGAGTACTTCTTGGAGACGGACTGGAATTCGATCATCGTGCGTGTTATCCCAGCAGCGCCTCGGCGAATTCGTCGGCGCTGAAGGGTTGCAGGTCCTCCAGCTTTTCACCCACGCCGATGAAGTACACCGGCACCGGACGGGTGCGCGCGATGGCGGCCAGGATGCCGCCCTTGGCCGTGCCGTCCAGCTTCGTGATCACGAGGCCGGTCAGCTGCAGCGCGTCGTCGAACGCCTTCACCTGCGCCAGCGCGTTCTGGCCCGTGTTGCCGTCGATGACGAGCAGGACTTCGTGCGGCGCGTCTTCCATGCCCTTGCCGATCACGCGCTTGATCTTCTTGAGCTCTTCCATCAGGTGCAGCTGGGTCGGCAGGCGGCCGGCGGTGTCGACCATGACGACGTCCACGCCGCGCGCCTTGCCCGACTGGACGGCGTCGAACGCGACGGCGGCCGGGTCGCCCGACTGCTGCGAGATGACGGTGACGTTATTTCTCTGGCCCCAGACCATCAGCTGCTCGCGCGCGGCGGCGCGGAACGTGTCGCCGGCGGCCAGCAGCACGGATTGTTCGTGGCGCTGCATGTGCTTGGCCAGCTTGCCGATCGTCGTCGTCTTGCCGGCGCCGTTGACGCCCGCGATCATCATCACGAGCGGCTCATGGCGGCCCAGTTCGAGCGGCTTTTCCAGCGGACGCAGCAGGTCGACCAGCAGGCCCTTCAGCGCCACCTTGACGGCGGCCGCGTCGAGCAGCTTGTCTTCCTTCACCTTGCGGCGCAGGTTGTCCAGCAGGAATTGCGTGGCATCCATGCCGGCGTCGGACATCAGCAGCGCGGATTCGAGTTCCTCGTACAGGTCTTCGTCGATGCGCGCGCCCACGAACAGCAGCGACAGATTGCTCGACGTCTTGGCCAGGCCGGCCTTCAGGCGCGACATCCAGGAGCGCTTGGCTTCCGCTTCGCTGACGGGACGTTCCGCCGTTTCGGGGAACAGCTGGCCTTCGTAGGCTGTCGAAGCGCCCGGAACAACTTCCTCGGGCGCGGCCGGTGCTTCATCGCCGCCGCCGAACAGGCGGCGCAGGAAACCCGGCTGCTCGGCTTGCGCTTCAACCTCCGGGGCCGCAGGTACTGCGGGTTCGGCCGCAGCCGGCGTCTCGGCTTCAGGTTTTTTCTTTTTGAAGAAACTAAACATTGTGTATTCGGGAGGGCGGCAGAATGCCGGATAGGGTCGCGCGTATTCTACCAGAGCGGACCTCGTTCTCCGGTGCGTGTCAACTCTGCCATATTGTGGCTAGAATACAGCTCAACAATAGCAATCCGATCATCGTGCTGGAATTTGGTACGTAACGGGTGTAGATTGTGAACATCGAGAAGAAGACGCGTCACCGAGGGACGATCGTGAACGTATCCAGGTTTTTCAAGAGGCTCATCGGCGGCGATCACGTGGTGGGCAGTTCGGCGGCATCGCTGCGCAATGTGATCGTCTGGCTCTTCATCGCCCTCGTCGCCCTGTTCCTGACCCATCCTTCCAGTCCCGCCAGCGCCTTCGACGCGCCCGTACCGTGGCCGGCCGAACTGGGACTCGACGGCAACCTCGGCATGTAATCTGCACTGCTGGTATCCTGTTATTTCCGAAGGACACCTTTGCGGTTGCAGCGCCATGAAACACCGACTTTTTTTGTTCGACCTCGACGACACCCTGCTCGATTTCAAAGCTTCCGAACAATTGTCGTTCGACCGCACGATGCGCGCGTTGGGCCTGGCCGCGCTTCCCGACGGGCTGTTCGCCCGCTACCAGGCCATCAACATCGCACTCTGGAAAAGCTTCGAGAAGGGCGCCGTGTCGAAGGATTTCCTGAAGGTGGAACGCTTCCGCAAGACGTTCGCCGACAACGGCCTCGACCTCGACCCGGAAGCGGCCAGCCGCCTGTACCTCGAATCGCTGTCGGACACCGTCGTCCTCATCGACGGCGCACGCGAGCTGTGTGAAACGCTGGCCGGCATCGGCGAAGTAGGCATCATCACGAACGGCGTCGAGCAGATCCAGCACCGCCGCATCGTCAGTGCCGGTCTGCGCGACCACGTGTCGTTCGTGGCCACGTCGGAAGCGTGCGGCCACGCGAAGCCGGACAGCCGCTTCTTCGAGTACACCGTCAGGATGGCGCGCGCGTTCACGCATGCGGAAACGGTCATCGTCGGCGACCGCCTCGATGCCGACATCCTCGGCGCCAACCGCTTCGGCATCGAAAGCTGCTGGTTCAATCCCGGCGGCCTCGCCAACGACAGCGAAGCGTTGCCCACCTTCGAGGTGGCGCGCCTGCATGACGTCGTACCGGCCCTGCGCGGCCTTGCTATTGCCTGAGGAACAGACCGCAAAATATAGCGGGCGCACGCATGAACCTTCCTGGCGAGCACGGCATTAACCCGTGTTTGTCAACGGCCGTTGGGCCACAAGGGAGGGAGAAAATGGAAACACGCAGGTTGATCATCGGCGCCGCGCTCGCGGCCGCCATTCAGGGCCAGGCGCTGGCCCAGCAGGTGCCGTTGGCGGACCCGATCCCGGGTCCGATTCCCGCCAGTCCGGTCCAGGTGGGGCTGGAGACGGTCATGACGGGGCTGATGTCCCCCGTCGCCGGCGCCGTCGCGCCCGGTGACCGCACCCATTTGTATGTGGCCGACCAGGCGGGCCAGGTGTGGCGTGTTCCCGTTGCAAACCGCGAGGACGGCGACGACGACAATCCCGCCAACCGGCAGCCGGAACTGTTTCTCGACGTGAGCAGCCTGCTCGTACCGCTGGGATTGGGACCAGGAAAATACGACGAGCGCGGCCTGCTGGGCATCGCATTCCACCCGCAGTTCAAGTTCAACGGCCTGTTCTACACGTTCACGTCGCAACCGGTGAAGGGTGCGGCCGATTTCAGCACGATGCCGGCCGGCGTGGCACCGAATTGCCAGAGCGTGGTGACGGAGTGGCGCGTGCAGCGTCCGGGCAAGCGCAACAGTCCAGTGGACCTGTCCAGTGCACGTGAATTACTGCGTATCGACAAGCCCCAGTTCAACCATAACGGCGGCGCGCTCGCGTTCGGTCCCGACCAGATGCTGTACGTCGCGCTCGGCGACGGCGGCGGCGCCGATGACGAAGGCGTCGGCCACGCCCCCGAAGGCAATGCGCAAAGCCTGGCGGAAGGCAATGTGCTCGGCAAGATCCTGCGTATCGATCCGCTGGGTCGCAACGCGGCCAACGGCAAATATGGTATCCCGCCCGACAATCCGTTCGTGAACAAGCCCGGCGCCGACGAGATCTTCGCCTACGGCTTCCGCAATCCGTTCCGGATGGCGTTCGATGACGCTGGTCGTTTGATCGCGGGGGAGGTCGGCCAGAACGCCATCGAGGAAGTCGACGTGGTGACGGCCGGCGCCAACTACGGCTGGCGCGTCAAGGAGGGCACGTTCCTGTTCGATACCGCGGGTCCGACTGCGCCGGGCTTCGTCTACGCCGACAGTCCGGGCCTGCCGGCCGGCCTCATGGACCCGGTCGCCCAGTACGACCACACGGACGCTGCCGGCCAGCCGGCCGCGCGCACGGCCGTCATCGGCGGGTTCGTATACCGCGGCCATCAACTGCGCCAGCTGCGCGGCCAGTACGTGTTCGGCGATTATTCAGGAAGCGGGGGCGGCCACCTGTTCGTCCTAGGCCGCAACAACCAGGTGCAGAACCTGGCCGTTGCGGGCCGCGATCCGCTCGGCCTGGCGGTGCTCGGCTTTGCCCGCGACGACCGCGACGAACTGTACCTGCTCGCGAGCAGCACCGGCACCTTGCTCGGCAAGACCGGTGTCGTCATGAAGCTCGTGCGCGCGCCGCGCTGAGGCTGCGTCAACCCGCCTTGGCCGCCTGCGCGTTGCGGCGGATTGTGTCCAGGGTGGCGCCCGGCGTGATCAGGTTGCCGTCGTAGCGCAGCTCGATCAGCGCCGGCAGCTTGTGCGTGCGCGTGAACTCGACGGCACGCGCGAGCGCCGGGCCGAAGTCGGCCGTCGTCTCGACCGCCTCGCCATGGCCGCCGTACGCCTTCGCCAGCGCGGCGAAATCCGGATTGTGCAGCTGCGTGCCCGACACGCGGCCCGGATATTCGCGTTCCTGGTGCATGCGGATCGTGCCGAACATGCCGTTGTTGAAGACGAGGAAGATGACGCCGGCGCCGTATTGCACCGCGGTCGCCAGTTCCTGGCCCGTCATCATGAATTCGCCGTCGCCGGCGAACGTCACGACGGTGCGCTCCGGCCGCACGATCTTGGCCGCGACGCCGGCCGGTACGGCGTAACCCATCGCGCCGCTCGTCGGCGCCAGCTGCGTGCGCATGGCGCCGTAGCGCCAGAAGCGGTGCGCCCACGTCGCGTAATTGCCGGCGCCGTTCGTGATGATCGTGTCGCGCGGGAGGGCCGCCTGCAGGTCCTGCACCATCTGCCACAGGTCCAGCGGCGCCGTGCCGTCCTTGAAGATGGCGGGGCGTTCCTGCCAGGCGCGCAGCTCGGCCTTCGCTTCCTCGACCGTGTGGCGCCACGCGGACGCATCGACCGGTTCCATCGCCGCCAGCATCGACGCCGCCTGCGGCGCGCCGCTCGCGATCATCAACTCGGCCTGATACACGCTGCCCAGTTCTTCCGGGTCGGGATGGATGTGCACGAGTCGCTGGCGCGGTACGGGCGATTGCAGCAGCGAGTAGCCGCTCGTCGTCATCTCGCCCAGGCGCGGGCCGAACGCGATCAGCACGTCGGCCTCTTTTACACGCGCGGCCAGCTTCGGATTGATGCCGATGCCCACGTCGCCCACGTAGTGCGGATGCTCGTTGTCCAGCAGGTCCTGGAAGCGGAACGCGCAGGCGACGGGCAGGGCGTTCGCTTCGGCGAAGCGTTGCACGTCGGCGCAGGCCTGGTCCGTCCACGTGCCGCCGCCCAGCAGCAGCAGCGGTTTCTTCGCACCCGCCAGCATCGTGCGCAGCTGGTCGATCTGCGCGCTTGACGGCGCGCCCTGCGTCGGTTGGTAACGGCGCGTGTCCGCCACTTCCGCGCGGGCCACGAGCATGTCTTCCGGCAGCGCGAGGACGACGGGGCCCGGACGGCCGCTCGTCGCCACCTGGAACGCGCGCGCCATGTATTCGGGGATGCGCTCGGCGCGGTCGATCTGCGCGACCCACTTCGCCATCTGGCCGTACATGCGGCGGTAGTCGATTTCCTGGAACGCTTCGCGGTCCATGAAGTCGGTGCCGACCTGGCCGATGAACAGGATCATCGGCGTGGAATCCTGGTACGCGGTGTGCACGCCGATGGAGGCGTTGGTCGCGCCGGGTCCGCGCGTGACGAAGCAGATGCCGGGCTTGCCCGTCAGCTTGCCGTAGGCCTCGGCCATGAACGCCGCGCCGCCTTCCTGGCGGTTGATGACGAAGCGGATGTTCGAATCGTGCAGCGCGTCGAGCACGTCGAGATAGCTTTCGCCGGGCACGCCGAAGGCGGTGTCCACGCCGTGGACCTGGAGCGCATCGACCAGGATCTGGCCGCCGCTGCGGGAGGGGTGCGTCATGGTGAGGTCATCCTTATCAAGATGGAATCCGGGCATTCTATGCAACTCGCCCTGAGCTGGCTTTTCAAATAGCGACACGACCTTTCACAAAAGGCAGCGGAGGATCATGTAGAATGGCGGCCGTGAAGCAGGCCAGACAGCCGCTGGTCCATGCCGCAAGGTCGTGGGCGGGAGGAAGGTCCGGACTCCACAGAGCGGGGTGACGGTTAACGGCCGTCCGCCGAAAGCCCGGCGCAAGCCGGGTATAAGGCGAGGAATAGGGCCACAGAGACGAGCGTATTAAGTTACGGTGAAACGCGGTAACCTCCACCTGGAGCAATTCCAAATAGGCACGCGTTGAGGTTGCTCGCGGAGCGTGCGGGTAGGAAGCTTGAGCGCCGGAGTAATTCGGCGCCTAGAGGAATGGCTGTCATAGCGTCCGCAAGGACGTTACACAGAATCCGGCCTATCGGCCTGCTTTACACATTATTCGACGGCCCTGGAGACAACGATGCGCTACATCCTTGCCCTCGACCAGGGCACCACCAGTTCGCGCGCCATCCTGTTCGACCGCCAGGGCCAGGTCGTGCGCATCGCCCAGCAGGAATATCCCCAGCATTTTCCGCAGCCCGGCTGGGTCGAGCACGACCCGCTCGACATCTGGAACAGCCAGCTCGCGTGCGCGCGCCGCGTGCTCGCCGACAGCGGCATCGATGCCGGCGACGTGGCCGCCATCGGCATCACGAACCAGAGAGAGACGACGGTCGTGTGGGATCGCCGCACGGGCGAACCGCTGTGTCACGCCATCGTGTGGCAGGACCGGCGCACGGCCGAACTCTGCGACGACCTGCGCGCGGCGGGCAAGGCCCCGCTCATCCAGCGCAAGACGGGTCTCGAACTGGATGCCTATTTTTCCGCGACCAAGCTGCAATGGCTGCTTACGCACGTGCCGGGCGCACGCGCGCGCGCGGAGCGGGGAGAACTCGCGTTCGGCACCGTCGACAGCTGGCTTACGTACAAGTTGACGGGGCGCCACGTCACGGACGCGAGCAACGCGGCACGCACGATGCTCTTCAATATCAACAGCCTGCGCTGGGATACCGAGCTGCTGTCCCTGTTCGGCGTGCCGGCCTCCATGCTGCCGGAAGTGGTGCCCAGTTCCGGCATCGTCGCCGAGGCCGACGCGGCCTGGTTCGGCCGCGCGATCCCGATCGCGGGTATCGCGGGCGACCAGCAGGCGGCCACGTTCGGCCAGGCCTGCCACCGGCGCGGCATGGTCAAGAACACCTATGGCACCGGCTGCTTCATGCTGATGCACGCGGGCGACACGCCGCCGCAGTCGTACAACCGCCTGCTGGCCACCGTCGGCTGGACCGTCGGCAACCACACGGATTACCTGCTCGAAGGCAGCGTGTTCATGGGCGGCGCCACCGTGCAATGGCTGCGCGACGGCCTCGGCATCATCAAGCAGTCGGCCGACGTCGAGGCGCTGGCGCTGTCGGTGCCGGACAGCGGCGGCGTGATGCTCGTGCCGGCCTTCGTGGGCCTCGGCGCGCCGCACTGGGACGCGTATGCGCGCGGCACCATCGTCGGCATGACGCGCGGGACGACCGCCGCGCACATCGCCCGCGCCGCCGTCGAAGCGATCGCCTACCAGAGCGCGGAACTGCTGGCCGCCATGCAGAAGGACGCCGACTGCGTCGTGCACGAAGTGCGCGCGGACGGCGGCGCGGCGCGCAACGACCTGCTGATGCAGTTCCAGGCCGACCTGCTGGGCGTGCCCGTCGTGCGGCCGCAGGTGACGGAGACGACGGCCCTCGGCGCCGCCTATCTCGCCGGTCTCGCCGTCGGCTTCTGGTCGTCGCGCGACGAGATCGCGGCGCAGTGGAAGAGCGAGCGCCGGTTCGAGCCGCAGCTGCCGGCCGCGCGGCGCGACGAGATGATGGCGCGCTGGTCGCGCGCGGTCGCGCATGCGCGTGCGTGGGCGGCGCCCGACCACCCTTGAGCCTCGCGTGCGGCCGCGCCGGCGCGGATCGGGCACAATCGATGCAATATTGTCATCGATCCGTTCCGGCCGGAGGCGTCTTGAAATTCCTGAAGTTCTTCTTTTCGACCGCGCACGCGGTGCTCGGCTTCCTGTTCGTGCTCGTGTCCGTGCTGATCACGGTGCTGGCCATACAGACCGGCCTGAAAGCCGTCGGCGCCGAGGCTGCAGAGAGCGCCGAAATGGCCATCGAGGCGATCGGCCTGCTGGCCATCGCCGTCGTCTCGCTGCAGATCGCGCAGACCATCACGGAGGAAGAAGTCGTGCGCGACGCCCACATCAGTGCGCCCACGCGCGTGCGCCGCTACCTGTCGCGCTTCATGGTCGTCGTCGTGGTCGCGCTGTCGATCGAAGGCCTGGTCGGCACCTTCAAGGCCTTGCACGAGGAACCGGAACTGCTGCCGCACGCGGCGTCGGTGCTCGTCGCGGCGGGCCTGCTGATGGCCGGCTGGGGCGTGTTCATCCGCATGAACAAGTCGGCGGAAGTGCTCGAGCCGGAAGCGATGGAAGCGGCCAAGAGCGAGGATGCGAAGGTGGACGAGTAGGTCTTACCGGCCACGCAGGAGCGCGAGGTTGTCCATCATCCTTGTGTGCAGCGTCCGTGGCTTCATCCGGCATGCCAGCCGCCTGAACGCCGCCTCCCGCGTACGAGACGGCAATATAAATAGTGTGATTTAGAGCAATAGTGAAATTGTGAGAGCTTTTCGTTCACTTTCGTCGATATACTGCCCGGTAATATTTCTTACCTTTCTTCTATGTTTGCCGGGCAAATCATCCTTCCTGAACATGCCGATTTCGACTGCCTGCTGAACCAGGTATTGGCCTGGTGGCCGGAGGAATTGGCGGGAGATGCCGGGGACGATGCCGATGCGCGGCAATCGTCGGTGGCCCGCCTGTACGAAACGAGCATCGCGCCGCGGGCGATCCAGTCGGCCAGCATGCTGCTGCTACAGCTCGACTGGATCCTGTTCGGGATCGTCATGGATTTATCGCGCAAGGTGTCGCGGGTGCGCGTGCGGGATATCCGGCCGCAACTCATCAAGGATAGATTCCACGCGCTGCTGACCCACAGCGCATTGCCGCAACTGCTCGGCGAAAAACAATGGGATGGGTCGTTCGAGCGCGATGAACTCGTGAATTACCTGCGTGCCGAGGACATGGCCGTCGTTTCCTTAGCGAATGGACCAGCGTCAAACAATGCATTGGTGCAATCACGTAAGCTGCCGGCTGGTCCTGACGAATGGAAGGCGACATGAACATCAAACACTGGAAAATCGGTACCCGGCTGGGCGGCGCATTTGCGTTGCTGCTCGTGTTGCTGGCAGCATGCATCTGGTTCGGCATCGCCAGCCTGCACCTGCTGAATGAAGGGACGTCGAGGATCGTCGACGAGGATTATCCAAAGACGGTCCTCGCCTACGAAAGCCTCGATGTCGTGAACCGCAATGCCCGCGCCATGCGCAATATGCTGCTGTGGGATAAACCCGAAGAAGTGGCGCGGGAACGGCAGACCGTGCTCCAGAACAGACAGGAAAATACCGCCAATCTCGACAAGCTGGCGGCACTGATCAAATCCGACGAAGGCAAGATCAAGCTGAAAACCGTGCAGGAGGCCAGGGAGGTGTATCGCACGTCGCAGCAGGCCTTTCTCGACATGATGGATGCCGGTAAAAAGCCGGAAGCCGCAGCCTTCCTGTTGACCCAGGTGCGCAAGGACCAGCGCAGCTATTTCGACGCCGTGCGCGAATTGATCAAGTTTCAGGATACGCGCGTGCTCGACAGCGGCCACCGCGCCGGGGAGACGTATCGGTCGACGATCGCGTGGCTGATGGGGTTGGCGGCCATCGCGCTCGTGCTCGGCACGATCGTGGCCGTCTGGATCACGCGGTCGATCACGGGGCCGCTGCGGCAAGCCGTCGACGTGGCCCGCACCGTGGCCACCGGCGACCTGAGCGCGCGGATCGAGGTGCACTCGGCGGACGAAACGGGCCAGCTGCTGCAAGCCCTGCGCGACATGAACCAGGCGCTGGTCAATATCGTCGGCGAGGTGCGCAGCGGCACCGAGACCATCGCGTCCGCGTCGCAGCAGATCGCGTCCGGCAACGCCGACCTGTCGTCGCGCACCGAGGAGCAGGCCTCGTCGCTGGAAGAAACGGCGTCGTCGATGGAAGAGCTGACGTCGACCGTGAAGCAGAATGCGGACAACGCGCGCCAGGCGAACCAGTTCGCCGTGTCCGCGTCGGAGGTGGCGGAGAAGGGCGGCGCGGTGATGGCGGAAGTGGTCGACACCATGGGCGCGATCAATGAGTCGGCGCGCAAGATCGTCGACATCATCGCGGTCATCGACGGCATCGCCTTCCAGACCAATATCCTGGCGCTGAACGCGGCCGTCGAGGCGGCGCGCGCCGGCGAGCAGGGACGGGGCTTTGCGGTGGTCGCGTCCGAAGTGCGCAGCCTGGCACAGCGCAGCGCGGCGGCCGCGAAGGAAATCAAGGCGCTGATCGACAACTCCGTCGAGAAGGCGGACGCCGGCAGCAGGCTGGTCGACCAGGCCGGCACGACGATGCGGGAAGTGGTCGAGAGCATCCGCCGCGTGGCCGATATCATGGGCGAGATCAGCGCGGCCAGCCAGGAGCAGACCGAGGGCATCGGGCAGGTGCAGCTCGCGATTTCTCAAATGGACCAGACCACGCAGCAGAATGCCGCACTGGTCGAAGAGGCAGCCGCGGCGTCCGAGCAGTTGCGGGAGCAGGCGGGCAAGCTGTCGCAGACCGTTGCCGTGTTCAGGCTGGGCGGTGCGCATGACCGGGCTGTGCCGGTGACTGCCGTGCAGCCGAAACAGGCGGCGCCGGCCATTGCGCCGCCGGTGCGCAAGAAGCCGGCCGCGCCGGCCAGGACGACCGCCGAGCCACGGGGTGCCCGGCATCTGGCCGGCGCCGGTGCGGACGACGAGTGGGAAGAGTTCTGATCAGAACCCGATCCGCCCCTTGCCCGGCGTGGGCTTGAGGCGGATATCGTCCACCTTCACATGCGCGCGGCCATCCGCCACCGCATAGCCGAGCCCATCCAATAACGTTTTGCGCAAATCCCGCGGCGACACGCCCGCCAGCTTGTCCAGCACGACGTCGCCCAGCATCGGATCGAACGCGGCCAGGTTCAGCTCGCGCAGCAGCCCCGCATACATGCGCTGCGCGATGCCGGCCGCCTGTTCCGGCGTCGGCGCTGGGACTTCGTAGACGGCCATGCGATTCAGCAGCGGGTGCGGGATGCCCTCGGTGGAGTTCGCGGTCAGTACCCAGAAGATCTGCGAGGCGTCGATGTCGACGTCGATGAATTCGTCGCGGAACGCGCTGGCCGTTTCCGGTTCCAATAACTGATACAGCGCCGCGAGCGGGTCGGATTGCGAGGAGCCCGTCGCCTTTTCCACCTCGTCCAGCACGATCACCGGGTTCGCGAACTGGCCGCGCACGAGCCGTTCAGCCACCTTGCCGCACTTGGCCCCGCGCCAGCTGGCCGAGCTGCCCGTGATGACGAAGCCGGCCGACAAGGCGTTCATGCTGATCAGCTCGCAGTCCGTGTGCATGACCTTCGCCAGGCGCTTGGCGAAATGGGTCTTGCCCACGCCCGGGCCGCCCAGCAGCAGGATCGGCATGACGTTGAACCCTTTATCTCCGACATGAGCCAGCCGCAGGTAGCGCGCAAGGTCGTCCAGCACTTCGTCGAAATTGGGACATTCCTCGAACAGCGGATCGAGGGCGTCAGTGGAAGAGGGGGTGGTGACGAAACGTTCGGCGCCGGTCTCGAGCATGCGTTCATAGAACGCTTCGAGCTCGGGCGAACGTCCGCGGCTGCGGTCGAGCGCGCCCTGTACTTCGTTGAGATCGTAGACGGCACGGCTCCGGGCCAAGGTAATGCTCATGGCAAAACTCCTGCGCGATAGTACGGACTCACTTATACTGCAGGGCTCCCCGAAACCGCCAAGCGAGCCGGAAACGGCCGGGTGATCGCCTCGCCTTCATTCTAACGCGCGCAGGATCAAATCACGGTTCCTGTCGTGTTGAGCTCGTTGCCTTAAAGCAACCTACCGACAGTCAGGTCTTGTCTTTTATCAAGGGTAAAACACATGTGTGCAGATGAGGTGGCACATGCATTGTTTTACCTAAGTGCCTAATTTTGCTCAACATTTTTACTTGAGGTTCCGTCAAGTAAGTTCGCTAAGTCATTGGTTTCATTGGCAATTTCGCCGTTTTCTAAACGTGAATTCGCTTGACCACAGACAACGCTTCCTCTAAAGTGGGAAACGGTGGCAAAAAGTGCAGTTTTGTGGGGGATCGGTGGGTCTCCCGGCGCCTAAAAATAATCAGTCTGATAACTCTCCAAAACTAGGTACAACGTGTTTCAGGGCGCGTCAGCGATCAATCTCGATGCCAAAGGACGGATGTCAATACCGGCCAAGCATCGCGACGCCTTGATGCAGCAATGTGAAGGCCGTATGACGCTCACGAAACACCCGCATGGTTGCCTGTTGTTCTTCCCGCGCCCGGTGTGGGAAGAGCATCGCGAACAGATCGCCGCCTGGCCGATGTCGGCGCGGGCGTGGCAACGCATTTTCCTGGGGAACGCCTGCGATGTCGAGATGGACGGCGCGGGTCGGGTGCTCATTTCGCCCGAACTGCGCAACGCAGTTGGTTTGGAGAAGGAAGTGATGATGCTCGGGATGGGGACCCATTTCGAGATCTGGGACGCCGCCAAGCTGGCAGAAAACGAGGCACAAGCCGTCGCGGGCGGCATGCCCGATGTCCTTTCCAATTTCTCCTTCTAAGGCGCCGCATGAATGTGACTCAGCCGGTGCCCGGTTTGCAGCATCGTACGGTGCTGCTGGATGAAGCAGTCGATGCACTCGCCCTCGAAGGCGAACGCACGGCAGGCATATTTATAGATGGCACGTTCGGCCGCGGCGGTCATAGCCGGCTGATCCTGTCGAAACTGGCGCCCGAGGGGCGCCTGATCGGTTTCGACAAGGATCTCCAGGCGATCGCGACGGCCGAACAGATGAACGATCCGCGCTTTTCGATCGTGCACGACAGCTTCGCGACGATGCGCGAAGCGCTGGCGGCACGGGGCGTGCACCAGGTCGACGGCATCCTGCTGGACCTGGGCATCTCCTCGCCCCAGGTCGACGATGCGAGCCGCGGGTTCAGCTTCCGCAACGATGGTCCCCTGGACATGCGGATGGATACGACACGGGGTATTTCCGCCGCCGCCTGGCTGGCCGAAGTACCGGAGAAACAACTGGAAAAGGTGATTCGGGATTATGGGGAAGAACGGTTTGCTTTTCAGATTGCAAAGGCGATTGTTGCTGGCCGGGCAGTCGAACCAATTTCAAGCACACGACAGCTTGCCGCAATCGTGGCAAACGCGGTCAAAACCCGGGAGAAAGGCAAGGATCCGGCAACCCGCACCTTTCAGGCTATCCGGATTTTCATCAATCAAGAGCTTGAGGACCTTGAAGCAGGTCTGAACGCCGCCTTCGAACTGCTGGCGCCTGGCGGGCGCCTGTCCGTGATCAGCTTCCACTCGCTGGAAGACCGCATGGTCAAGCAGTTCCTGGCGTCGAAGGCCAAGGTCGAGCAGCCGGACCGCCGGTTGCCGATCCGCGCCGCCGATTTGCCCAAGCCCTTGATGAAGTTGATCAGCAAGACGAAACCCTCCGACGTGGAAGTGGACGCCAATCCGCGCGCCCGCTCGGCGGTCCTGCGCGTGGCCGAACGGCTGGGAGTACAAGCATGACGGGCAAGATCAACGTCGTGCTGACGGCGCTCCTCGTCGGCTGCGCGCTGTCGGTCGTGAACGCGCGCTACCAGGCGCGCCACCTGTTCATCGACCAGGAAAAGCTGGTACAGCAACAGCGCCAGCTCGAGATCGACTGGGCCCAGCTCCAGCTCGACCAGTCCACCCTCGGCAAGAACGAGCGCATCGAGCAGATCGCGCGCAAGCAGCTGGACATGGCACCGCTGTCCCCGGCGCGTACCCAATACCTGATGGAAGGCGGTAAATGAAGGCCGGCACCAACGGATCCCGCGTCGCCGCCGCCAAGGGCGTGGCGTTTTCCAAGAGCCCCGTGCTGGCCGTGCGCCTGCCGGACTGGCGCTCGCGCGTCGTCCTGTTCGTGCTGTTCGCCGCGTTCTTCGCGCTGGCCGGACGCGCGATGTGGCTGCAGGGCGTCTCCAACCGCTTCCTGCAGAAGCAGGGCGCGAGCCGCTACGAGCGCACGCTCGAACTGCCGGCCACGCGGGGCAAGATCTTCGACCGCAATGGCATCGTCCTCGCATCGTCGCTGCCGGTGAAGGCCGTGTGGGCGATCCCCGAGGACGTGCTGGATTCGCCGCGTCCCAAGCTGCGCGAACTGGCGCAGCTGCTCGAGATGCCCGAGGCCGACCTGCTGAAGAAGCTCGATTCGGACCGCACCTTCGTCTACCTGAAGCGCCAGGTGGAGATGGACGTCATCGCCAAGATCGAGAAGCTCGGCATCGAAGGCATCGACACGCGCAAGGAATACAAGCGTTATTACCCGCAGGGCGAGGTGATGGCGCACATCGTCGGCTTCACGAACGTCGAGGACGTGGGCCAGGAAGGCATCGAGCTCGCGCAGCAGAAGAACCTCGTGGGCCAGACGGGCAGCCGGCGCGTGATCAAGGACCGCCTGGGCCGCATCGTCGAGGACGTGGGCCTGTCGCGCGAGCCGCACGACGGCAAGGACATCACGCTGGCGGTCGACTCCAAGCTGCAGTACATCGCCTTCAACAGCATCAAGGACGCGGTGGAGAAGTTCCACGCCAAGGCCGGCGCCGCCGTCGTGGTGGACGTGCACACGGGCGAAGTGCTGGCACTGGCCAACTGGCCGACCTACAACCCGAACGACCGCTCGCGCCTGACCGGCGAGCAGCTGCGCAACCGCGTCATCACCGACACCTTCGAGCCGGGTTCGACCTTGAAGCCGTTCACCGTCGCGCTGGCGCTGGACAAGGGCCTGATCAAGCCGACCACGCTGTTCGACACGGGCAACGGCCGCTACCAGACAGGCGGCCACACGATCCGCGACACGCACCCGCACGGCGTCATCGACGTCACCACGATCATCCAGAAGTCGTCCAACATCGGCACGACCAAGATCTCCGAGCTGCTGTCGGCCCAGGAGATGTGGGAGATGTTCACCAAGGTCGGCTTCGGCCAGGCGCCGCGCTACGGTTTCCCGGGCGCCGCGGCCGGCCGCGTGCGTCCGTATAAATCGTGGCCGATCGTCGCCAAGGCCAACATGTCGTTCGGCCAGGGCATCTCGATGTCGCTGCTGCAGCTGGCGCATGCGTGGCTGATCTTCGCGCGCGACGGCGACGTCATTCCGCTGTCGTTCCAGAAGGTGACCGACAAGCCGGTCGGCCAGCAGATCATCTCGCCGAAGGCGGCCGCGCAGATGCGCACGATGGTCGAATCCGTCGTGAGCCCGCAGGGTACGGCGTCGCAGGCGCAGGTCGCGGGTTACCGCGTCGGCGGCAAGACCGGCACGGCGCAGAAAGTCATCAACGGCCGCTATTCGCAGACGCACTACGTCGGCAACTTCGTCGGCATCGCGCCGA
The DNA here is from genome assembly GCF_024756235.1 of Massilia kyonggiensis. GTDB lineage: Bacteria > Pseudomonadota > Gammaproteobacteria > Burkholderiales > Burkholderiaceae_D > Telluria > Telluria kyonggiensis. The sequence continues at coordinate 130,032 of NZ_JANUGY010000013.1, forward strand.
TGAGCAATCCGCGCTTCGTCATCGCCGTGATGATCGACGATCCGTCCGGACCGTTCCACACCGGCGGCGCGGTCGCGGCGCCGACGTTCGCGGCGCTGGCGGCGAATGCGCTACGGGCCGCGAACGTGCCGCCCGACTCCACGGTCACCGACATCATCATTCCAGAGCATCCACTCGAGGAGAGTAATTGATGGCCGAGACGCCGAAGATCTGTGATTGGATCCGGGCCGCCGCACCAGGCGGCCGTCTCGTTTCCGACTCGCGCCGCGTGCGCAGCGGCGACGTGTTCTTCGCCTATCCGGGCGAGGCCGCCGACGGCCGCCGTTTCATCCGCTCCGCCATCGAGAACGGTGCCGCCGCCGTCGTGTTCGACGATCGCGATTTCGACTTCGACGAAACGCTCGGCGTCCCGCATCTCGCCGTCGCCGACCTGAAAAAGAACGCCGGCCCGATCGCGCACGCGTACTACGGCGCGCCCGATGCGGCCATGTTCACCGTCGGCGTCACGGGCACGAACGGCAAGACGTCGTGCGCGCTGTGGACCGCGCAGGCGCTCGCGCACCTGCACGAGACGGCCGCCGTCATCGGCACGCTGGGTGTCGGCCTCGTGCGCGGCCGCGCGGAACCGGAATTCGACGCCACCGGCTACACGACGCCGGATGCCGTGCTGCTGGCGACGGAACTGGCCAGGCTGCGCGACGCGGGCGCGACGTCGCTCGCGATCGAGGTGTCGTCGATCGGCCTCGTCGAGCACCGCACGGCCGGCATGCACTTCGACGTGGCCGTGTTCACGAACCTCACGCGCGACCACCTGGACTACCACGGCGACATGGCGGCGTACGAAGCCGCCAAGCGCCAGCTGTTCGACTGGCCGGGCCTGAAAACAGCCGTCGTCAACCTGGACGACGAAGCGGGCGTGCGCATCGCACGCCACCTGCGCGCCGCGCGCCCGGAAGTGGCCGTCCTCGGCTACACGCTGCGCGCCGTCCACGAACAGCCTGTTCTCGACGGCGTCGCGGTGCTGCGCGCAGCTAACCTGCGCAGCCGCCCGAACGGCAGCGAATTCCACATCGAGTCGCCGTACGGCAGCGCGGTCGCGCGCACGCACATGGTCGGCCATTTCAACGCGAGCAACGTGCTGGCCGTGCTGGGCGCGTTGCTGGCGAAAGGCGTCGACTTGCGCGCCGCGCTCGACGCCGTCGAAGCGCTCGTGCCCGCGCCGGGCCGCATGCAGCAGCTGGGCGGCCAGGATGCGCCGATGGTCGTGATCGACTACGCGCACACGCCGGACGCGCTGGAAAAGACGCTCGAAGCGCTGCGCCAGGTCGCGCAGGAGCGGGGCGGTGCGCTGTGGTGCGTGTTCGGCTGCGGCGGCGACCGCGATCCGGGCAAGCGTCCGCAGATGGGCCGCATCGCGCAGATGGCCGAGCACGTGCTCGTCACGAGCGACAACCCGCGCAGCGAGGAACCGCGCGCGATCATCGAGCAGATCGTGGCCGGCATGGATCCGCACCACCCGACGTCGACGCACCAGGCCATCGAGGACCGCGCCGCCGCGATCCTGTCGGCCGTGAAGCATGCCGCGAAGCCGGACGTGATCCTGCTTGCGGGGAAGGGCCATGAGCCGTACCAGGAAATCAAGGGCCGGAAGATTCCGTTTTCCGACGCCGACCATGCCGCGCTGGCGCTGACCGCGCGGCTCACCATGATGAGGACCGTCTGATGATTCGTGGCTCGATCGAGCAAGTGCTGGCATCCATCGAAGGCGCGCGCATCACGCGCGACGCGTACTTCCAGGGTGTGTCGACCGACAGCCGGCAGGTGATGCCGGGGTCGCTGTTCGTCGCCCTGCGCGGCGACCGCTTCGATGCCCACGACTTCCTCGGCCAGCTGGCGGACAAGCCGGTGGCGGCCGTCGTCGTCGAGCGCCTGCCCGAACGCTATCCGCTGCCGGCCATCGTCGTGCCGGACACGCTCGCCGCGCTGGGCCGCATCGGCAATTTCTGGCGCCGCCGCTTCGCCATCCCCGTCATCGGCGTCACGGGCAGCAACGGCAAGACGACGGTCAAGGAAATGATCTCGGCGATCCTCGTGGCGGCCCATGGCGCGGAAGGCCGCCTGGCCACGCAGGGCAATTTGAACAACGAGATCGGCGTGCCGCTGACCGTGACGCGCCTGACGGACGCGCACAAGGCCGCCGTCGTGGAACTGGGCATGAACCACCCGGGCGAGATCGCGCGCCTGGCCGCCATCGCCGAGCCGACCGTCGCCCTCGTCAACAACGCGCAGCGCGAGCACCAGGAATTCATGCATACCGTGGAAGCGGTGGCGCGCGAGAACGGCGCCGTGCTGCAGGCGTTGCCGGCGGACGGCGTGGCCGTGTTCCCGGGCGATGACGAGTACACCGGCCTGTGGCGCGGACTGGCGGGCGACCGCAAGGTGCTGACGTTCGGCCTCTCCGATGCATGCGACGTGCGCGCGACGTACACGGTGACCGAATTCGGCAGCGAACTCGCCGTCACCGCGGGTGTCGAACGCTGCACGATCAAACTGAACGCCGCCGGCGTCCACAACGTCCGCAATGCGCTGGCCGCCACCGCCTGCGCGCTCGCGGCGGGCACACCCGTCGACGCCATCGTGCGCGGCCTGGAAGCCTTTGCGCCGGTCAGCGGCCGCCTGCAGCGCAAGCAGGCCGCGAACGGCGCCACGATCATCGACGATACGTACAACGCCAACCCCGACTCCGTGCGCGCCGCCATCGACGTGCTCGCGCAATACCCGTCGCCGCGCGTCCTCGTGCTGGGCGACATGGGAGAAGTTGGCACGCAAGGACCTGAGTTTCACCAGGAAATCGGTGCCTATGCCGCAAGCCGCGGCATCGATACCGTGCTCGCGACCGGCGAACTGGCTCGCCACATGGCCGGATCGGGAGCGCAACACTACGAGCAGTTCGACGAATTATTGGCAGCACTGGATCAAAAACTGGGCAGCAAATCTGACGCAACTGTGTTGGTGAAGGGCTCGCGCTTCATGAAGATGGAGCGCGTGGTCCAACACCTGACCGCATCAACCAACACCGGCAAGGAAGCCCACTAGACTTATGCTGCTTTGGCTCGCACAATATTTTCAGGACTATCTCGGTCCGCTGCGCGTTTTTAACTACATCACGTTCCGCGCCGTGTTCGCGACCATCACCGCGATCAGCATCGGCATGCTGTGCGGCCCGGCCGTGATCCGCAAGCTTACCGAGATGAAGGTCGGCCAGGCCGTGCGCACGTACGGTCCGCAGACCCACCTGTCCAAGCACGGCACCCCGACCATGGGCGGGGTGCTCGTGCTGATCGCCATCGGCATCTCGACGCTGCTGTGGTGCGACCTCTCGAACCGCCTGATCTGGCCCGTTCTCGTCGTCACGCTGGGCTTCGGCGCCATCGGCTGGGTCGACGACTACCGCAAGGTCGTCTACAAGGATCCCGAGGGCATGCGCTCGGGCGAAAAGTATTTCTGGATGTCGCTGATCGGCATCACGTCGTCGCTTTACCTCGCGTTCTCCGTGTCCGCCGCGACGCCGTGGGAAGTGTGGCAGCTGTTCTTCGCGTGGGTGCAGTCCGGCTTCTCGATGGACCTGCCGCCCAAGGCCGACCTGATCGTCCCGTTCTTCAAGACCATCAGCTATCCGCTGGGCGTGTGGGGCTTCATCGCGCTGACTTATTGCGTGATCGTGGGCGCGTCGAACGCCGTCAATTTCACGGATGGCCTCGACGGCCTCGCCATCATGCCGACCGTGATGGTCGGCGGCGCGCTGGGCCTGTTCGCTTATCTCACCGGTAACGCGACGTATTCGAAATACCTGTTCATCCCGCACATCCCGGGCGCCGGCGAGCTGCTGATCTTCTGCGGCGCGATGGCGGGCGCAGGCCTCGCCTTCCTCTGGTATAACGCGCACCCCGCGCAGATGTTCATGGGCGACGTGGGCGCGCTGGCGCTGGGCGGCGCACTCGGCACCATCGCCGTCATCGTGCGCCAGGAGATCGTCCTGTTCATCATGGGCGGCGTGTTCGTCGCCGAGACGCTGTCCGTGATCATCCAGGTCGGCTGGTTCAAGTATACGAAAAAGAAGTACGGGCAGGGACGGCGCGTATTCCTGATGGCGCCGCTGCACCACCATTTCGAACAGAAAGGCTGGAAGGAGACCAAGGTCGTCGTGCGCTTCTGGATCGTGACGATGATCCTGGTCCTCATCGGCTTCTCCACCCTGAAACTGCGCTGATATGAACTACGAAGGCAAAACCGCACTGGTACTGGGGCTCGGCGAATCGGGCCTGGCGATGGCGCTGTGGCTCGCTGCTTGCCGCGCCCGCGTGCGCGTCGCAGACACCCGCGCGGAGCCGGCACGCCTGCCCGCGCTGCGCGCCGCGGTGCCGGATGCGGACTTCGTCGCCGGCCCGTTCGCGGCGAGCCTGCTGGACGGCGTGGACTTCGTGGCCGTCAGCCCCGGCCTGGCGCCGAACCGCGAATTGGCCGAGATCGCGCCGGCAGCAAGCCAGCGTCACGTGCCGCTGTGGGGCGAGATCGAGCTGTTCGCGCAGGCGCTGTCGAACCTGAAGGCGGAGCAGGGGTATTCCCCGAAAGTCATCGCCATCACGGGCACGAACGGCAAGACGACGGTGACGAGCCTCACGGGCCTGCTGTGCCGCCGCGCCGGTCTCACGACGAAGGTCGCCGGCAACATCAGCCCCGCCGCGCTGGACGTGCTCCGCGAAGTCATCGACGCGAACGAGCTGCCGCAGGCGTGGGTGCTCGAACTCTCCAGCTTCCAGCTGCACACGACGTACAGCCTGAACCCGGACGCCGCGACCGTCCTGAACATCACGCAGGACCACCTCGACTGGCACGGCAGCATGGCCGCCTATGCCGCCGACAAGGCCCGCATCTTCGGCGCCGACACGGTCCGTGTGCTGAACCGCGACGACGCGACCGTGATGGGCATGACGGCGCCGGGCGCCGCGATCACGACGTTCGGCACGGGCGAGCCGGATGCGCCGGGCAGCTTCGGCCTCGTAAACGAGCGTGGCGTGCTGTGGCTCGCGAATGCGAATCCTGGTGAAGAACCGGAAAAGAAGAAAAAGAAGAACGAGCCTGCCGAACCCGTCGACGTCATCGTCAACCGGCTGATGCCCGCCGACGCGCTGCGCATCCGCGGCCTACACAATGCCTCCAACGCGCTGGCCGCGCTGGCCCTGTGCCGCGCTTGCGGCCTGCCGCTGGCGCCGCTGCTGCACGGCCTGCGCGAATACCAGGGCGAGCCGCACCGCGTGGAGCTGATCACCAGCATCGACAACGTCGAGTACTACGACGATTCCAAGGGCACGAACGTGGGCGCCACCGTCGCCGCGCTGGAAGGCCTGGGCAAGACGTTCGGCGAGACGGACCGCCAGATCCTGCTCATCGCGGGCGGCGACGGCAAGGGCCAGGATTTCAGCCCGCTCGCGGGTCCGTGCTCGCGCTACGTGCGTGCCGTGCTGCTGATCGGCCGCGACGGTCCCGCGATCGGCGCCGCGCTGGCGCCCTCCGGCGTGCCTTGCTTCGAGCTGCCGGGATTGCCGGAGGCCGTGCGCCGCGCGAGCGGCCTGGCGAAATCCGGCGACGTCGTGCTGCTGTCGCCCGCGTGCGCGAGCCTGGACATGTTCACGAATTACGCGCACCGCGCGCAGGTGTTCATCGACGCCGTGCGCGACATCGCGCTCGAGAAGGGACAGGAGCTCTGATGGCTTTCCAGATTCCCTTCAAGTTCGGCGGCAGTGCGAGCGACGCGCCTATCGCGACGCGCGCACGGCCGTCGCGCATGATGGAATACGACCAGCCGCTCGTGTGGGTCGTGGTGCTGCTGATGCTGTTCGGGATGGTGATGGTGTACTCGGCATCGATCGCGCTGCCGGATTCGCCCAAGTTCGCCTACCTCGCCGGCAAGAACAATTATTTCCTGGTGCGCCAGGCCATGTTCATCGCGATCTCGATGGTGGCGGGCCTGTTCGTCTTCCGCATCCCGGTCGCGACGTGGCAGCGCTTTGCGCCGCTGATGTTCGTCGCCACCCTGGTCCTGCTGGCGATGGTGCTGATCCCCGGCGTCGGCGTGGTCGTCAACGGCGCCCGGCGCTGGCTGTCGCTGAAGATCTTCAACCTGCAGCCGTCCGAGATCATGAAGGTCGTTTCGGTGCTGTATGCGGCCGACTTCACGGTGCGCAAGCAGCAGTACATGCACAAGCTGACGAAAGGCTTCATGCCGATGGCCGCCGCGATGGCGCTCGTCGGCGCGCTGCTGATGCTCGAGCCCGACCTGGGCGCGTTCGGCGTCGTCGTCTGCATCTCGATGGGCATCCTGTTCCTCGGCGGCTTCAACATGATCTGGTTCGGCGGCATCGGCGCCATCCTCGTGCTCGTGTTCTCGACCATCATCGCGCTGTCGCCGTTCCGCCGCGCGCGCATGTTCGCGTACATGAACCCGTGGGAAGAGGGCAATGCACTGGACAAGGCGTACCAGCTGACGCACTCGCTGATCGCGTTCGGCCGCGGCGAGTTCTTCGGCGTGGGCCTGGGCGGTTCCGTCGAAAAGCTGCACTACCTGCCGGAAGCGCACACGGACTTCATCATGGCCGTCATCGGCGAGGAACTGGGTCTCGTCGGCGTGCTCGTCGTGATTGGCCTGTTCTACTGGCTCGTCAAGCGCGCCTTCGACATCGGCCGCCAGGCCATCGCGCTGGAACAGCACTTCGCCGGCCTTGCCGCGAAAGGCATCGGCATCTGGATCGGCGTGCAGGTGTTCATCAACATGGGCGTGAACCTGGGCCTGCTGCCCACGAAGGGCCTGACGTTGCCGCTGATGAGCTACGGCGGTTCCGGCGTGCTGTTCAACTGCGTCGGTCTCGCGATCCTGCTGCGCATCGATTACGAAAACCGGGTACGGATGCGGGGAGGCCGTCAATGACAAAACGCTTGATGATCATGGCGGCCGGCACGGGCGGCCACATCTTCCCCGGCATCGCCATCGCGCAATCGATGCGCGAGCGCGGCTGGGAAGTGTCGTGGCTGGGCACGATGCACGGCATGGAAAAGGACATCGTGCCGAAGCACGGCATCCCGATGGACTCGATCGACTTCGCCGGCATGCGCGGCAAGGGCATCGCGCACACGGTGTCCGGCGCGTTCAAGCTCGTCGCCAGCTTTGCCTCGTGCCGCAAGTATCTCGCGCTGCGCAAGCCAGACGTCGTGCTGGGCATGGGCGGCTACGTGACGGTGCCGGGCGGGATGATGGCGCGCTCGCGCGGCATTCCGCTGGCGCTCGTGAACGCGGATGCCGCTTTGCTCCTGTCGAACAAGACCCTGACGCCGCTCGCCCAGCGCGTGCTGTTCGGCTTCCCGGCCGATTTCGGCAAGGCTGCCGGTAAAGCGGTCGTCACCGGCAACCCGGTGCGCAAGGAGATCCTCGAGATGCCGTCGCCGGGCCACCGCTTCGCGGGCCGCACCGGGCCGCTGAACATCCTCGTCGTGGGCGGCAGTCTCGGTGCCAAGGTGCTGAACGATAGCGTGCCGGCCGCGCTGGCGCTGATCCCGGAAGGCTTGCGGCCGACCGTGACCCACCAGTCGGGCAAGAAGAACATCGATGCGCTGCGTGCCGCGTACGCCCAGGCGGGAGTCTCCGCCAACGTCGTCGACTTCATCGACGACATGGCGGCGGAATACGCGAATGCGGATCTCGTGATCTGCCGCGCCGGCGCGATCACCGTGTCGGAACTGACGGCGGCCGGCGTTGCGAGCGTGCTCGTGCCGTTCGTCGCCAGCACGACGAGCCACCAGCGCGACAACGCGATCTGGATGGCGGGGCAGAAGGCGGCCGTGCACCTGCCGCAAGGCGAACTGAATCCGCAGCAGCTGGCAAGGCTGCTGCAAACCACCACGCGCGACGACTGCCTGGCGATGGCCGAGGCGGCGCAGGCGGTGGGACGGCGCGACGCCAATGCGGCGATCGCGCGCGTACTTGAAGAACTGGCGAACGGCGGACAATGAAACACAAGATCAAACATATTCACTTCGTCGGCATCGGCGGCAGCGGCATGAGCGGCATCGCGGAAGTGCTGCTCAACCTCGGCTATAAAGTGTCGGGCTCCGACCTCGCGTCGAACGCGGCCAGCCAGCGCCTGCAGCAGCTGGGCGCGGACGTGCGCATCGGCCACGCGGCGGACAACATCGCGGGTGCGGATGCCGTCGTCACGTCGACCGCCGTCAACGAAGCGAATCCGGAAGTCGTCGCCGCGCGCGCCGCGAAAGTCCCCATCGTCCCGCGCGCGATCATGCTGGGTGAGCTGATGCGCCTGAAGCGCGGCATTGCCATCGCCGGCACGCACGGCAAGACCACGACGACGAGCCTCGTCGCCTCCGTGCTCGCGCAGGGCGGCCTCGATCCGACGTTCGTCATCGGCGGGCGCCTGAACAGCGCCGGCGCCAACGCGAAGCTGGGCACCGGCGACTACATCGTGGCCGAGGCGGACGAGTCGGACGCGTCGTTCCTGAACCTGTCGCCGATGATCGAGGTGATCACCAACATCGACGCCGACCACATGGACACGTACGAGCACGACTTCGAGAAGCTGAAGGCGGCGTTCGTCAACTTCACGCACCGCCTGCCGTTCTACGGACGCGCCATGATGTGCATCGACGACGCGAACGTGCGCGCGATCCTGCCGCAGGTGACCAAGCCGGTGACGACCTACGGCTTCTCGGAAGATGCCGAAGTGCGCGCCCTGAACGCGCGCGCCGTCGGCATCCAGATGCATTTCACCGTGCGCCAGCAGGGCTATCCGGACACGGACTTCGTGCTGAACCAGCCGGGCATGCACAACGTGCTGAATGCCTGCTCCGCGATCGCGATCGCACGCGAGATCGGCGTGCCGGACGAGGCGACGGCGCAGGGCCTGCGCGAATTCAACGGCGTGGGCCGCCGCTTCACGCGCTATGGCGAGATCGAACTGCCGCAGGGCGGCAGCTTCACCCTGGTCGACGACTATGGCCACCACCCGGTGGAAGCGCAGGTGACGCTGGCCGCCGCGCGCGCCGCGTATCCGGGCCGCCGCCTCGTGCTGGCGTTCCAGCCGCACCGCTATTCGCGCACCCGCGACCTGTTCGAGGACTTCGTCAAGGTGCTGGCCGCGCCCGACGTGCTGCTGCTGGCCGAGGTATATCCGGCCGGCGAGGCGCCGATCGTGGCGGCGGACGGCCGCGCGCTCGCACGCGCGCTGCGCGCGGGCGGCGGTGTCGAACCGGTTTTCGTGGAAGCGATCGCCGACATGCCGGCGACGATCCTCAAGGTGGCGCGCGACGGCGACGTCGTGCTCACCATGGGCGCCGGCTCCATCGGCGGCGTTCCCCATCAACTGACATCGAATCAAAAGGTAGCATCGTGAGCTCTATCACTCAATCCGAAGCCAGGGCACTCGGCAAGGTCGGCGTGCTGTTCGGCGGCCGGTCCGCCGAGCGCGAGATTTCGCTGATTTCGGGCAGCGGCGTGCTGCAGGCCCTGCAATCGAAAGGCATCGACGCGCACCCGTTCGATCCGGCCGAGCGCTCGCTGGCCGAACTGGCCGCGGAAAAATTCGACCGCGTGTTCATCGCGCTGCACGGCCGCTACGGCGAGGACGGCACGCTGCAGGGCGCGCTGGAACTGCTGGGCATCCCGTACACGGGCAGCGGCGTGATGGCATCCTCCGTCGGCATGGACAAGGTCACGACCAAGATCGTGTGGCTGGCGGCCGGCGTGCCGACGCCGCGTTACGTCACCATCGCCGCCGGCGCGAACGTCGACGCGGACGCCATCGTGGCCGAGCTGGGCCTGCCGCTGATCGTCAAGCCGCCGCTCGAAGGCTCCACCATCGGCATCACGAAGGTGCTTGACGCGGCTGCGCTGCAGGCCGCCGTCGACCTGGCGCGCCAGTACGACAAGGTGGTGCTGGTCGAGCAGTTCATCCAGGGCCGCGAATTCTCCGTGCCGGTGCTGGGCAGCGGCCCGACCGCGCGCGCGCTGCCGATCGTGGAGATCGTCGCACCCGAGGGCAATTACGACTACCAGAACAAGTACTTCACCGACGACACGAAGTACCACTGCCCGGCGCCGCTCGACGCAGCGACGACGCAGGCGATCCAGGCGCACGTGGTGAACGCGTACCGCGCGCTCGGCTGCGAAGGCTGGAGCCGTATCGACGTGCTGCTGCGCGAGTCGGACAACGAGCCGTTCCTGCTGGAGGTGAACACGTCGCCGGGCATGACGACGCACTCGCTCGTGCCGATGGCGGCGCGCGCCGAGGGCACGAGCTACGAAGACCTGTGCGTGGACATCCTGCGCTCTGCCAGCCTCAAGGCCGGCCAGGTGAAGAAGGGATAAGGAAGCAACGATGTGGCATGACGTGCGAGCTCTGAACGCAACCGCCAGCGCGCTCACCGCGCTGGTGGCGCTCGCGTGCGTGGCGTCGGGATTGTGGTGGCTGTCGCAGCGCCCGATGTTCACGTTGCGCGCGGTGCGGGTCGAGAGCATGTACGGGCTGGATTTGCAGCACGTGAACGAGCTGACGGTGCGTAACGGTGTGCTCGGGAAGATCAGCGGTAACTTCTTCACGACCGACCTGGAACAGGTGCGCACCACCTTCGAGGCCGTGCCGTGGGTGCGCAAGGCCAGCGTGCGCCGCGAGTGGCCGAACCAGCTGATCGTGCAGGTGGAAGAGCACGAGGCGCTCGGCACCTGGGGCGAGGACGGCAAGCTGTTGTCGGTGAAGGGCGACGTGTTCACGGCCAACCTGGCCGAGGCCGACGAGGACCACGCACTGCCTGCGTTCGACGGTCCCGCCGGCAGCGAGAAGGAAGTGCTGACGCGCTTCGCGGAACTGCGCGGCTGGTTCGCGCCGATCCGCCTGACGCCGGAGTCGATCAGCCTGTCGAACCGCTATGCCTGGACGGTTCGGCTGAACAACGGCATGAGCGTGGAGCTGGGACGCGAGAAGGACAAGGACACGCTGCACGGACGCGTGCAGCGGCTGGTGAGCATTTACCCCCAGCTGGTGGCTAGACTGCAGGAAGGGCGTATCGATACGATCGATATGCGCTATCCGAACGGTCTGGCGCTGTCCTCGGCGGCATTGTCCGTGCCGGCGGATGCGACCAAGCCCGTGAAGGCGGCAGTCAAGAAAAAAACAAATACCAAAACTACAAAGCAGATCTAATTTAAGCAGGCGACAGCAAACATGACAAAAGACGCGAAGAACCTGATCGTCGGCCTCGACATCGGTACCTCGAAGGTGGTGGCGGTGGTGGCCGAGGTGATGGCCGATGGGCGCCACGAGGTGATCGGACTCGGCCAGCACGAATCCAAGGGTTTGAAGAAGGGCGTTGTCGTCAACATCGAAGCGACCGTCGAATCCATCCAGCGCGCGCTCGAGGAAGCCGAGCTGATGGCCGACTGCAAGATCCGCAACGTGTATGCGGGGATCGCCGGCAGCCATATCCGCTCGTTCAACTCGAGCGGCATGGTCGCCATCAAGGACAAGGAAGTGACGGCCACGGACGTGGCGCGCGTGATCGAGACGGCGAAGGCCGTGAACATCCCGACCGACCAGCAGCTGCTGCACACGGTGCCGCAGGAATTCATCGTCGACAACCAGGAAGACGTGCGCGAGCCGATCGGCATGAGCGGCATCCGCCTCGAGGTGCGCGTGCACATTGTTACAGGTGCGGTGTCCGCGGTGCAGAATATTGTAAAGTGCGTGCGCCGCTGCGGCCTCGAGGTCTCGGACCTGATCCTGCAGCCGATGGCGTCGGCCGATTCCGTGCTGACGAACGACGAGAAGGAACTGGGCGTCGTCCTCATCGACATCGGCGGCGGCACCACCGACATCGCGGTCTTCAGCGATGGCGCGATCCGCCACACGGCCGTGATCCCCATCGCCGGCGACCAGATCACGAGCGACATCGCGATGGCGCTGCGCACGCCGACGGGCGAGGCGGAAGAGATCAAGATCCGCTACGGCGTGGCCAAGCAGGTGCTGGCCGATCCGGGCGAGTCGCTGGAAGTGCCCGGTCTCGGCGACCGCGGTCCGCGCGCGCTGTCGCGCCAGGCGCTGGCTGCCGTGATCGAGCCGCGCGTGGAAGAACTGTTCGCGATGGTGCACCAGGTCGTGCGCGAGTCCGGCTACGAAGGCGTGCTCTCGTCGGGCATCGTGCTGACGGGCGGCTCGTCGATCATGCCGGGCATGATCGAAATGGCGGAAGACATCTTCCTGAAACCGGCGCGCCTCGGGACGCCGGAATACCGCGGCCAACTGGCGGACGTCGTGCGCAGCCCGCGCTACGCAACCGTTCTCGGTCTGCTGCTGGAAGCGAAAAAACAATACCTGCGCGGTCACATCGTCACCCGTCAGGACGGGTCGGTGAAGGCAGTGTGGCAACGAATGAAAGAGTGGTTCCTCGGGAATTTCTGAGGCGACGGAGGACCGCAGCGCGCGTGAGCCAGGATGGGAACAACGTAAACGCAACGCGTGGCGGGTTTTTCGAGGTTTAGTAACAGCTAGTAGCAGATTTGGTTGGTAACGGACACGAAACATTTTTAAAATAGTGGCGCGTTTCCAATCTCGAGTCCTGGCGATGTCCGCGAGGATTCGGGCTTGGAAACGGCTCATCGAGATTAGGAGTTCATCATGGAGTTCGATATGGTCGATAACGCAGCATTGGGCACCGTCATCAAGGTCGTCGGCGTTGGCGGCGCGGGTGGCAATGCGGTCCAGCATATGATCAACAAGGGCGTGGCCGGCGTGGAGTTCATCGCCGCGAATACCGACGCCCAGGCGCTGGCCGCATCCAGCGCCCACAACATCATCCAGATCGGCGAGTCTGGCCTGGGTGCGGGCATGCGTCCGGAAATCGGCCGCCAGCTGGCCGAGCAATCGCGCATGCGCATCGAAGACGCGCTGCGCGGTGCGCACATGGTCTTCATCGCCGCCGGCATGGGCGGCGGCACGGGCACCGGCGCTGCGCCGATCGTCGCGGAAGTCGCCAAGAGCCTGGGCGCGCTGACCGTGGCCGTCGTCTCGAAGCCGTTCTCGTACGAAGGCCAGAAGTGCATGGACGTCGCCGAAAACGGCCTGAACGAACTGACCAAGCACGTCGACTCGCTGATCGTCATCCTGAACGAGAAGCTGGAAGACATCTACGAAGACGAATCGATGCTGGACTGGATGAAGCATGCGGACGATGTGCTGAACAACGCCGTCGCCGGTATCGCCGAGATCATCAACGTTCCGGGCCACATCAACGTCGACTTCAACGACGTGAAGACCATCATGAGCGAGCAGGGCAAGGCCATGATGGGTACCGCGACCGCGTCGGGCGTCGACCGCGCACGCATCGCCGCCGAACAGGCCGTCGCTTCGCCGCTGCTGGACGGCATCGACCTGTCGGGCGCGAAGGGCGTGCTGGTGAACGTCACCGCATCGCGCGGCCTGAAAGGTAAAGAGATCAAGGAAGTCATGGCCGCCGTGCGCGCCTTCGCGGCACCGGACGCCGCGATCGCACAAGGCATCGCCTACGACGACGAGATGGGCGACGAACTGCGCGTGACCGTCGTCGCGACGGGCCTGGGCAAGAACAAGGCCAACATCTCGCTGGTGCAGCCGCAGCAGGTCCTGCGCACCGGCACGTACGGCGCCCCGATGATGTCGGGCACCCCGGGCGTGACGGCCGGCGTGACGATGGGTTCGGCGACCGCCGGCGCGATGGACGGCATGAAGCAGCCGGCCGTGTGGCGCCGCGAGCAGGCGTCCGAGCAGGTGCGCGCGATGCAGAACAACGGTGTCGAGACCTACGACATCCCGGCGTTCCTGCGCAAGCAGGCCGACTGAGTAGCACACTCCAACGCCGGCTGACCACCGGCGCTTCATGATGCGGGGCCAGGCTGTTCCAAGCAGCCTGGCCTTTCGTTTTTCGGTGCCCGATCCGGCGCCAATCAATTCGGGGTCAGAGCACATTTTTCGTCGCAAATGTGCTCTGACCCCGTTTCGTTTTGTTGCATGAAGGCAGTTGATCTTGTGTTGAACGTGCTGGTCATACTGGGGGGCGACGTCGACACGGCTTCGAAATCTGCACTAAGGCTATTGCTCAGAAAAGTGCTCTGACCCCGAATTTTTCGAAAAATGTGCTCTGACCCCGAATTTTTCCGGATCAGGCATACTTGCGGGTTCTGAAACTTTGAAAGGAATACCACCATGACGATCCAGATCGGCGACCGCCTGCCCGAAGGCACCCTGCAGGAATTCATCGACATCGAAACCGAAGGCTGCGCGCTCGGTCCGAACACGTTCAACGTGGCCGACCTCGTGAAGGGCAAGACCATCGCCATCTTCGGCCTGCCGGGCGCGTTCACCCCGACCTGCTCCGCGCAGCACCTGCCCGGCTACATCCAGCTGGCAGACCAATTGAAAGCCAAGGGTGTCGACGAGATCTGGTGCATCTCCGTGAACGACGCGTTCGTGATGGGCGCCTGGGGCCGCGACCAGAAGGCCACCGGCATCGTGCGCATGATGGCCGACGGCAGCGCCACGTTCACCAAGGCGCTGGGCCTGGAATTCGACCTCGTCGCCAAGGGCTTCGGCGTGCGCTCCAAGCGCTACTCGATGCTCGTGCAGGACGGCGTCGTCAAGCAGCTGAACGTCGAGAGCGGCGGCTTCGACGTGTCGTCGGCCGAGACGCTGCTGAAGCAACTGGGCTGATCGACCCTTGATCATCAACACCGAAACGCCGGACCAGCCCGAGGTGCGCGACATGCTCGCGCGTCTCGACGCCTACTGCGCCGCGCTGTATCCGGCCGAGAGCAACCACCTGATGGACATCGCGTCGCTCATGCAGGGCGACGTGCTGTTCCTCGTCGCGCGCGACGTGGACGGTGCGGCGGTCGGCTGCGCGGCGCTCGTCAACCGGCAGGAGTACGGTGAGGTCAAGCGCATGTTCGTCGACGAGCGCCGGCGCGGCCTCGGTACCGGGCGCAAGCTGCTCGAGCACCTCGTGATGTTCGCGCGGATGTCCGGCCTGTCGGTGCTGCGGCTCGAGACGGGCATTCACCAGCCCGAAGCCATCGGCCTGTACGAGCGCATGGGCTTCGAGCGCCGCGAACCGTTCGGCGACTACCTGGAGGATCCGCTGTCGCTGTTCATGGAGATGCGCCTGTGAGCCGCCTTGCCGGGAATATGCGCAGCATCCGCGCGATGCTGGTTTGCGTCGCCATGTTCTCCATCATGGACATGACGATGAAGCTCCTGTCCGCGCATTTCCCGGCGATGCAGGTGGCGGCGATCCGCGCGCTGTCCGCGCTGCCGCTCGTCGGCGCCTACCTGTTCTGGCGCGGCGGCCAGCGTTCGCTCTTGCAGATCCGCTGGCCGCTGCACCTGCTGCGCGGCGCGATCGGCATCGCGATGCTGGCCCTGTTCACGTACGGCCTCAAGACGCTGTCGCTGGCCGAGGCGTATTCGATCTTCTTCGTCGGCCCGATCCTCATCACGGCGCTGTCCGTGTTCGTGCTGGGCGAGCGCGTCAACGGTGCGCGCTGGATCGCGATCGGCGTCGGCATGGCCGGCGTGCTCGTCGTGCTGCGGCCGACCGGCGCCGGTTTTTTCTCCCTGGGCGGCCTCGCGGTGCTGACCGCGGCCGTGTGCTATGCCGTGTCGGCCGTGGCCGGTCGCGTGCTCGCGCGCACGGACCGGGGCGAGCACATGATGTTCTGGCTGATGGTGCTGATGGCCATCGGCGCGACGCCCATGGCCGCGCCCGCGTGGGTGCCCGTGCAGACGGAGCACCTGCTGCTGATCCTGATGCTGGCCGTCAGCGGCTTCTTCGGCCAGCTGGCGCTGACGGAAGCGTTCAGCCATGGCGAGGCGTCGGTGGTGGCGCCGTTCGAGTACACGGCGCTGGCCTGGGGCGTGGCCATCGACTGGCTCATGTGGAAGACCTTGCCTGATGAATACACTTTATTGGGCGCCGCCATCATCATCGGCAGCGGTCTGTACCTGATCCGCCACGAAACCACCCACGCGGAAGCCGAGCATCCTTGAAAACGTGGTGTTCCTGCCACCGCGGCAGGCGGTCTCCGGCAAGGCCATAAACGCTACGATATAATCGAACGATGCTCAAACAACGAACCATCAAACAACTGGTGCGCACGACAGGTGTCGGCTTGCACTCCGGCACCAAGGTCGAACTGACCTTGCGCCCGGCGGCCGCCGACACGGGCATCGTGTTTCGCCGCGTCGATCTCGACCCCATCGTCGAGTTCCCGTCGAATGCCGATATCGTGGGCGATACGCGCATGGCATCGGTGCTCACGCAGGGCAACGCGCGCGTCTCGACCGTCGAGCACCTGATGTCGGCCTGCGCGGGCCTCGGCATCGACAACCTGTACGTCGACGTCACGGCCGAAGAGATCCCGATCATGGACGGTTCCGCGTCGTCGTTCGTCTTCCTGCTGCAGCAGGCGGGCGTGCAGGAGCAGGCTGCGCCCAAGAAATTCATCCGCGTCCTGAAACCCGTGGAAGTCCGCCAGGGCAGCGGCGCCAACGAGAAATGGGCGCGCCTGAGCCCGTACGACGGCTTCAAGCTCGACTTCTTCATCGAATTCAACCACCCGGCCGTGGATGGCACGACGCAGCGCGCCGTCGTCGACTTCGGCAAGGTCTCGTACGTGCACGACGTGGCGCGTGCGCGCACGTTCGGCTTCATGCAGGACGTGGAAAGCCTGCGCGGCATGGGCCTGGCGCGCGGCGGCTCGCTGGAAAACGCGATCGTGATGGACGAGTACCGCATCCTGAACGCGGACGGCCTGCGCTACGACGACGAGTTCGTGCGCCACAAGATCCTCGATGCGATCGGCGACCTGTACCTCGTCGGCTCGCCGCTGCTGGCCAGCTACGAGGCGCACAAGTCGGGCCACGGCCTGAACAACCTGCTGCTGCGCGAGCTGCTGGCGCATCCGGAATCGTACGAGATCGTCACCTTCGATGCGCCGGAGCGGGCGCCTGTGTCGTATGGGGCGCAGATGGAGCGAGAGTGGGCGCTGACGTAAAGTCGGCCTTACTTTTTCCGTCGTTCCGCCAGCCTCTTGATTGCCGCGATCAGCGCCGCGTTCTGTGGCGTCTCCGGCAACGTCTCCCCCAACTGCTCGAACGCATCCACCGCCGTCGGCGGCAAGGTCAGCGAGGACGGCTTCGCCTCCTCGCGCACGGGCACGTTCGGCCGCATCTGGATCTTGATGCGCACGTTCTCCACCTGCCATCCCTTTTTCTGCAAACCCGCCTGCAGCTTGGGCAGCTGCTGCTTGAGCTTGGCCGCGACGGCGGAGGAGGGCACGGCGAGGGTCAGCACGGCATCCTGGAACGACAGCACGTCGCAGCCGGCGTACATCGGCGGCAGGATCACCTTGACGTCGCGCTGCAGGTTGCCCACGCGCAGGGCGGTCGGCATCAGGGCGGCGAGGCGGTCGTTGGCGCGCAGGAAATCGGTGGCGCCGAAGGCCGTCTTGCGGTCGCGGGTGCCGTAGATGTGGAAGGGACGCTGGTTCGAAGAGGACTGCATGGCGCGACCTTACCACAGCCACGGGCCTGCCGCGAAGAATCGTGCGCCTTGTGTGAAATCGAATGCAGTTTGATAACATTTTTTGCCAGCCGCACTTGTGATCCGCCGGGCGACCCCCAAGTGTGGCCGGATCGCATGATAAAATCGGTGGCTTTTTGCCATTGGCGCTCTCAGGTAGATATCTTTTTGCTATCATCCTGGGCTCCTCGGATCCTTTTCGCGGCGTACTTTTGAAGAACACAGCATGTCATTCCTGACCAAGATTTTCGGCAGCCGTAACCAGCGTCTGCTCAAGCAATACCAAAAATCCGTGCGCGAGATCAACGCGCTCGAGCCGCAGATGGAAGCGCTGTCGGATGCCGATCTCCAGGCAAAGACGAACGAATTCAAGCAACGCCTGGCCGGGGGCGCCACCCTGGACGACATCCTCGTGGAAGCCTTCGCCGTCTGCCGCGAAGCCGCCAAGCGCGTCATGAAGATGCGCCACTTCGACGTGCAGCTGATCGGCGGCATGGTCCTCCACTACGGCAAGATCGCCGAGATGGGCACCGGCGAAGGTAAGACGCTGATGGCGACCCTGCCCGTGTACCTGAACGCACTGTCCGGCAAGGGCGTGCACGTCGTGACGGTCAACGATTACCTGGCCCAGCGCGACGCCGAGCAGATGGGCCGCCTGTACGGCTGGCTGGGCCTCACGACGGGCGTGAACCTGTCGCAGATGGATCACGACAGCAAGCAGAAAGCGTACGGTTCCGACATCACCTACGGCACCAACAACGAGTACGGCTTCGACTACCTGCGCGACAACATGGTCTACGAGATGCGCGAGCGCGTGCAGCGTGGCCTGAACTTCGCCGTGGTCGACGAGGTGGACTCGATCCTGATCGACGAAGCGCGTACCCCGCTGATCATCTCCGGCCAGGCCGAGAACCACACGGAGCTGTACCACAAGATCAACGAAGTCCCGCCGCTGCTGACCCTGCAGGTCGGCGAGGAGACCCCGGACGGCAAGGGCAAGGTCGAAGTCCCGGGCGACTATACGAAGGACGAGAAGGCGCACACCGTGCTGCTGACCGAGGCCGGCCACGAGAAGGCCGAAGCCATCCTGACGAAGATGGGCCTGCTGCCGGAAGGCGCCTCGCTGTACGACGCCGCCAACATCACGCTGATCCACCACCTGTACGCCGCCCTGCGCGCGCACGTGCTGTACCACAAGGACCAGCACTACGTCGTGCAGAACAACGAAGTCGTGATCGTCGACGAATTCACCGGCCGCCTGATGACGGGCCGCCGCTGGTCCGACGGCCTGCACCAGGCCGTCGAAGCCAAAGAGGGTGTGCGCATCCAGAACGAGAACCAGACGCTGGCCTCGATCACCTTCCAGAACTACTTCCGCATGTACAGCAAGCTGTCGGGCATGACGGGTACGGCCGACACGGAAGCGTACGAATTCCAGGAGATCTACGGCCTGGAAACCGTCGTCGTCCCGCCGAACCGTCCGTCGCAGCGCAAGGACCGCCAGGACCAGGTGTACAAGACGGCGCAGGAAAAATACCAGGCGATGCTGAACGACATCCGCGACTGCTACGAGCGCGGCCAGCCGGTCCTCGTCGGCACCACGTCGATCGAGAACTCGGAACTGCTGTCGGGCATCCTGAACCAGGCCAAGCTGCCGCACAACGTGCTGAACGCGAAGCAGCACGCACGCGAGGCGGAGATCATCGCGCAGGCGGGCCGTCCGAAGATGATCACCATCGCGACCAACATGGCCGGCCGCGGTACCGACATCGTCCTGGGCGGCAACGTCGAGAAGCAGATCCAGTTCATCGAGGCCGACGAGTCGCTCACGCCGGAACAGAAGGCCGAGCAGTCGGCCAAGCTGCGCGAGGAATGGCAATCGCTGCACGACCATGTCGTCGCGCAGGGTGGCCTGCACATCATCGGCACCGAACGCCACGAGTCGCGCCGCGTCGACAACCAGCTGCGCGGCCGTTCGGGCCGCCAGGGCGACCCGGGCTCGTCGCGCTTCTACCTGTCGCTGGACGACCCGTTGCTGCGTATCTTCGCGGGCGACCGCGTGCGCGCCGTGATGGACCGCCTCAAGATGCCGGAAGGCGAACCGATCGAAGCGGGCATGGTCACGCGCTCCATCGAAGGCGCGCAGCGCAAGGTCGAGGCCCGCAACTTCGACATCCGCAAGCAGCTGCTGGAATACGACGACGTCGCCAACGACCAGCGCAAGGTGATCTACACCCAGCGTAACGAACTGCTGGAAGCGGCCGACATCTCCGAGTTGATCGCGTCCTTGCGCATCGGCGTGTTCACCGACGTCGTGCGTACCCACGTGCCGGCGGAGTCGGTGGAAGAGCAGTGGGACATCCCGTCGCTGGAACGCGTGCTGGCCGACGAATGGGCCCTCCCGGTGCCGCTGGCGAAGATGCTGGAGGACGAGCCGAACCTGAACGACGACGACATCCTCGAGCGCGTGCTGGCGGCTGCGGAAAGCTCGTACGAAGCGAAGGTCGGCATCGTCGGCAAGGAAGCGTTCGGCGGCTTCGAGCGCAACGTCATGCTGCAGAACATCGACACGCACTGGCGCGAGCACCTGGCCGCGCTGGACCACCTGCGCCAGGGCATCCACCTGCGCGGCTATGCGCAGAAGAACCCGAAGCAGGAATACAAGCGCGAAGCGTTCGAACTGTTCGGCGCCATGCTGGACCAGATCAAGAACGAAGTCATCCGCACCATCATGACCGTCCGCATCCAGACCCGCGAGGAAGTCGAGGCGGCGGAAGCGGCGATGCAGGCGGCTGCGGCGCACCTGGAAAACGTCAACTACCAGCACGCCGATTTCGACCCGACGGCAGCACCGGAAGAACTGATGGCGCCGCTCGCGGCGACCCCGGGCACGACGGCGATGGCGGACGATCCGGCCACCACCTACATGGGCGTGAAGGTCGGCCGCAACGACCCGTGCCCGTGCGGCAGCGGCAAGAAGTTCAAGGCTTGCCACGGCAAGCTGGCCTAACGCCATAGCATCAAACGAAAAGCACCCCGCGGGGTGCTTTTTTTTCGTCCTGAAATTCGGGGTCAGAGCACATTTTTCCTTGAATTCGGGGTCAGAGCATATTTCCGATCAATGTCAGGTCGGGCATCGTTTTCGATGGCAGGTCGCAGTATCTCCATGCGAATGCGTGACCCCGTGGCGGTAAGGCGAACGGATTTGCCTGAAAGATCGTGCTCGAAAAAGTGCTCTGACCCCGAATTTTGCGGAAAAA
>NZ_JANUGY010000014.1 GCF_024756235.1 Massilia kyonggiensis
GTCAGAGCCCGGTTTTGATCAATTTCCCAAGTTCGGGCTCTGACCCCGGTTCCGGCGGCGCAGCGCCAGTGCCGCCAGCACGCAGCCCGTCGCGAAGACGGGCAGGCCCGCCGGTTCCGGCACCGGGGTGGCCGTCACGAACGCGGCGTCGGCCCAGACCGTGGCGGATGCGCCCGGCATCAGGTCGATCGATGCGACGTTGCCGCTCGTGCCCGGCACGTAGTTGTCGAGCGCCGCGTTCACCAGCGCGATCCCGAAACCGGTGCCGATCGTGCCGCCGGGGGCGACGTCGAAGGCGGCGTCGAAGCTGAGCAGGCCGCCGAACGTCACGGCCTGCAGCAGTTCGTTGAACGTCTGCCCGTTGCCGAACGTGACCGCGGAGCCGATGTCGCCGCCGACGTCGCCCACCGGCAGCGCGGTGCCGCCGAATGCGCCCGTGAAATGCGTCAGCGTGGCCGTCGCCGGCGTCGCGCCCGCGAGGGCCGCGAACGTCAGATCGAGGTAGCCGGTGCCCGTCAGGCTCGTCGTGTCGACGGTGAAGTGATACATCGGACCGGCGTAGGCCGCGTTCGCGCCGCCGGCAAGCAGCAGCGCCAGCAAGGCGCGTGTGAAGAAGGATGTCAGGTGCTTGATCATGGTCGAGTCTTTCAAAACGTGATGCCTTGCAGTTTCGGGGTGTAGGCGATGGTGCCCTTCGACGGGTTGCCGAACGTGGTCGTCACGGTGACGGTGGCGCCGGGCGCGATCTGGTTCACGGGCAGTGCGATGTACGGCACGCCGTTCACGTCACCCTGCCTGTTGTCGAGCGTGACGCCAGGCGTGAGGCCCTCCACCGCGAGCCGCAGGGCCGATGCCGTGAGCGTGGCGCCCGTCGTGTTCGTGAACGACACCGTGCCGCTGAACTGGCCCGTGAAACGGTTCGCCGTCAGGCCGCTCTGCACGATCTTGACGCTGGCCGTGAGGTCGGCGACCGTAGGCTGGCTCACGAAGGTGCTTACGCTGGACGGTTCGAGGTCGGCGCTGGCGCCGCCCGCGATGACCGGATAGTCGCCCGCGTAGCTCTCGTTCGTGGCGGCCGACGTGACGTAGCGCTGCAGGGTGCGGGGCGCGCCGCTGCCGAACGCCAGGTCGACCCGGCGTTGCGCCGTGCCGTTGTTGACCGCGACGACGACGACCTTGCCGTCGCCGCCCTTGTACGCGGTCACGTACACGTCCGGGTAGGGGTTCTGCGTGGCGCCGATGCGCACGTAGCCGGGCCGCACGAACTTGGCGTACTGCGACATGATCCAGCCGCGCTTGCTGACGTTGCCGTCTTCCGTGATCAGGCCGTAGAACCGGCGGATGTACCACCACACGTACGCGCTGTAGTTCGCGGCCATGCTCCGGTGGACCTCGATCGCCACCGGCATCGCCTTGGCCCAGTCGTTGGCGTCGGACGTGCTGTCCGTGTAGTGCTCCGTCATCCACACTTCCTTGCCCTTGGCGCGCGCGAGCGGGTAGTCGCTGGGCGTCGTGCCGTACAAATGGCCCGCCACGATGGACAACTGGGCCGCCGCGCCCGCGTCGTTCAGGATCGGATCGGACAGCACCTTGCGCATGCCCAGCGATTCCGGCGCCATCAGCTTGAGGCCGGCAAAGCGCGGGCCCTGCGACTTGATGAAGTCGATGAACTGGGCGGACGTCCACGTGCAGCCTTCGTAGTCCGGGTCCCAGTCCGGCTCGTTCTGCACGGAGATGCCGTACAGCTGGGCGCCATTGGTGCGCATATAGTCCGCGAAGCCCAGCAGGTGCGTCGCGTAGTCCGGGTAGTAGCTGGGGATCAGGCTGCCGTGCGCGATGGCGTTCGACGTCTTCATGTACGGCGGCGGCGTCCACGGGGTGGCGAACAGCGTGACGCCC
Source organism: Massilia kyonggiensis (assembly GCF_024756235.1). Taxonomy (GTDB): domain Bacteria; phylum Pseudomonadota; class Gammaproteobacteria; order Burkholderiales; family Burkholderiaceae_D; genus Telluria; species Telluria kyonggiensis. The sequence goes on from NZ_JANUGY010000014.1 coordinate 1,900, forward strand.
TTGGCTTTCGCCAGCTTCGCCGTCGGGACTTGCGTCGCCCACGCGGTGCTGGACGGGTCGATGCGCATCCGCATGACCGTCAGGCCGATCTGGCCCGGCCCCGTGCCGAACGCGGTGTCGAGCTGGGCGGGCGTCAGGTCGGCGATCCAGCCGGCGCCGTTATGCCCGCCGAAGCCGCGGATGACCTGGTAGGTCGTGGCGGGATCGATGGCGACCGTCTGGGCGAGGGCCGCCGGGAGCGCGGACATCGCCAGCAGGGGCACGCCCCATCGTAGCAATCGGTGTTTCAACATGACTCATCTCCTCCTTTGGTTGGTTTTATTGACTTACTGGCTTACAAACGTGTTGACGCTGCCGGGATCGATCCACGCGGTCGCGACGCCGCCCGTCACGGTGTACTGCCCCGCATAGCCGGTGTTGTCCGTCGACGTGGTGCGGTATTTCGTGAAGCCCGGGGCGGCGCTGCCGACCTGCAGCTGCAGCTGGCGCTGGGACGTGCCATTGTTGATGGCCACGACGACCAGCTTGCCGGTGGTGTTCCTGTAGGCGGTGACGAAGACGTCGGCATACGGCTTTTCCGTTGCCGCGACGCGCACGGCGCCGGGGCGGACGTATTTCGCGAACTGCGCCATGATGTAGCCGCGCTTGCTGACGTTGCCGTCCTCCGTCAGCAGGCCGTACGAGCGGCGGATGTACCACCAGACGTAGGCGCTGTAGTTGGCCACCATGCTGTTGTGCAGCTCCAGCGCCACCGGCATCGCCTTCGACCAGTCGTTGGCGCTGGACGTGCTGTCGGTGAAGTGCTCCGTCATCCACACCTCTTTGCCCTTGGAGCGGGCGAGGGGATAGTCGCTCGGGTTCACGCCGTACAGGTGGCCGGCGAGGATGTCGAACTGCGGCGCGGCCGTCGCGCTGTTGAGGATGGGATCGGTGAGCGGTTTGTAGAACGTGGCGGATTCGCCCGCGATCACCTTGTAGGTGCCGAAGCGCGACCCCTGGCTCGACAGGTAATCGATGAATTGCTGCGAGTTCCACAGGCAGCTTTCGTAGTCCGGCGCGAAGTCGGGCTCGTTCTGGATCGAGATGGCGTACAGCGCGGCGCCGCCGGCCTGCATCGTGTTCGCGAAGTTCAGCAGGTGCGTGGTGTAGTCGCCATAGCGGCTCGGCAACAGGCTTCCCTGGACGAGGCTGTTGTTGTCCTTCATGTTCGCCGGCGGCGTCCACGGCGTCCCGAACAGGATGGCGCCCTTCGCCTTGGCGAGCTGCGCGGACGCCAGTTGTGTGGACCACTTGCCGGGATCGGGGTCGATGCGCAGGCGCATGATGGACAGGCCGATCTGGCCCGTGCCGGTGCCGAACGCGGCGTCGACCTGGGCAGGGGTCAGCTCCGCCGCCCAGCCGGCGCCGCTGAAGCCGCCGAAGCCGCGCACGGTCTGGTACGTCGTGGCCGGGTTGATGGCAACCGTCTGCGCGGACGCACCGACGGCAAAGGCGGACAACATGACGATCGCCGACGCAACGCGGCGGGTGGTGCGCGAAAAAGCATGGGGCATGAACGTCTCCGTGGTTCGGGTTGATTGCCGGGCGGGGGCGGCCCGGAAGTTCACTGCGTGTGCTGCTTTTGCTGCGGACCCGTGCCGGGATCGCCGGCGGGCAGGACGAGCGACGCCCGTGCCCCTAATGGGGACACAGGATCGCCGTGAAAAAATGCGGACTGTCGGTGGCGCGGTCAGCGCGGGAAGGGACGAGGAAGGGGATGCGGTCGGCGGCGCGGGATCAGGGTGTGCGGCATATCTCCTCCGTTTATTGTTATTTACTGTTATTTCACAAACTTATGTTTACGATAACATTTTTGTTGCCACTATCTTATGCCTGGGTGAATGCCTGATCAAACCAAAGATTGTTAGCGAGAATTCACAAATTGTATTTATGCTAACTGGGTGGTGGCGGTGCCGCGGGCGTGGCGGCGCCGCTGGCCGTCGCGCCGCTCGAAGCGGATGGGAGAGGGGACCGGATGGGCGCCCGTGCCGTCCAGGCCGAACTCCAGCGCGTGGCGCAGGGCGCGCACGGTGACCGGTTTCGTGACGGTGGCGCTGAACGCGTGGTACAGCGGGGGAAAGGGTTCGTCCTCGTCGAGGAGCAGGATCGTGGGCGTGCCGGGTGCGAGGCGGGAGAGTTCGCCGGGCAGCGAGCGTCGGTCGCCGGCGGCGTGCGCGCTGGAGGCCAGGATCACATCGAAGTGCAGCGCCTGCGTGGCATTCAGCGTTGCCTGCGCCGTCGTCGTCTCGGCGACGACGTAGCCGAGCGACTTGAGCAGGGTGGCACTGTGGCGGCGTGCGGCCGCGTCGTCGTCGTATATCAGGGCGTACTTCATGATGAGTCCTCCTGGCTCAGGTATGGCGACCTCCTCATATTGTTCAACTGTTAATTTGTAACAAATGATACGGACGGCGATGAGCGGCAGATACGCTGCATCTTCAGTGGAAGAACAGCGGCGCGAAGCCGGCAAGCGCATCGGTTTCACACAGGAGCCACGTGGCCATGCCCGTGAGTGCGAGCCAGGCTGCGGTAAAGGGGGCGGGCAGGAAGCGGACCATGATGAACCTCCGGAATGCGGATTGCTGTCGTGTTGATGTCATCTTAGAACGCGTGCTTGAGAGAAACTATCGGCTGGCAATCCGTCACGCTGTAGGAATAAACCTCGTCACCTTGTATGACCGCTTGTGGTGACTCGTGCATGGCCTCCTACGGGTGCTGTGGGTGGCGTCCTATGGTGTGCCGCCGTGCTCAGGCTTACATTGGCATCATCATGACCACACACGATCCCAAACTCCTCCACAAGGGGGTGCTCGCGGTACGCCGCAACACCATCCGCCGCCTGCTGCATACGGTGTTCGGCATCGAACACCTGCGCGACGGCCAGCAACGCGTGATCGACAGCGTCCTCGATGGCAGGGACACGCTGGCGATCATGCCGACCGGCAGCGGTAAATCGCTGTGCTACCAGATCCCCGCCCGTATCCTCGATGGCATGACGGTCGTCGTCTCGCCGCTGATCTCGCTGATGAAGGACCAGCTGGAAAAGCTCGGGGAACTCGGCATCCGCGCCGAGCAGGTCAACAGCAGCCTGTCGGCGGAAGAGGAGAGGACGGCGCTGGCGGCGATCGCGGAGGGCCGCTGCGAGATCGTGTTCTGCACGCCCGAACGCCTCGTCATGCCCGAATTCGTCGACGTGCTGAAGGCCGTCAAGATCGCCCTCGTGGTCGTCGACGAGGCCCACTGCATCTCGCAATGGGGCCACGATTTCCGCCCGGCCTACCTCGAGATGGCCGGTGCGATCGAGGCGCTGGGCCGCCCGCCCGTGCTGGCGCTGACGGCCACCGCGACGGAAGACGTGGTCGAGGACATCGGCAGGCAACTCAATCGTCCGAAGATGTACGTCATCAATACGGGCGTCTACCGGCCGAACCTGCAGTACGCGGTCGTGCAGGTGACGAATCCCGACGACAAGCTGCAGGAAGCGCTGCGCCTCGTGCGCGACACGGCGGGGACGGGCATCGTCTACGCAGCCACCGTAAAGGCGGCCGAAGAGATGCACCAGGTGTTGCTCGACGCCGGCGAATCCGTCACCCTGTACCACGGCAAGCTGCATGCGGCCGAGCGCAAGGCGAACCAGGACCTGTTCATGAACGGCGAGCGGCGCGTGATGGTCGCGACGAACGCGTTCGGCATGGGCATCGACAAGCCGGACACGCGCTTCGTGATCCACCTGCAGATTCCCGCGAACCTGGAAGCGTATTACCAGGAATCCGGCCGCGCCGGCCGCGACGGCCAGGACGCCAGTTGCACCTTGCTGTTCCTGCAGGACGACAAGCGCGTGCAGCAGTTCTTCCTCGTGAAGCACTACCCGACGGCGGAAGAGATCCGCGCCGTGTACGACGCCGTGCACGCGCTGGCGGAAAGCGAGACGGCGACGCCGGACCGTATCGATGACGTGGCGGGCGACCTCGCCGGGCCGCACCTGAAGGTCTGTTTGAAACTGCTGAAGGATGCGAAGCTGCTGCGCCAGAACCGCAAGCTGGCGTACCTGCCCGGCAGCGCGGCGCCGGACGATAAGCTGTTCGCGGCGATGGCCGAGGTGTATCGCCAGAAGCAGGAACGGGACAAGGAAGCGCTCGAACAGATGGTATCGTATGCGGTAAGCGGTTTCTGCCGCTGGAAGCTGCTGCTCGATTATTTCGGCGACGAGGTCGAAGGCTTCGAGAAGTGCTGCCGCTGCGACAACTGCCTGAACCCGCCGGCCGCCGTGCTGACGGAAGATATCGAAATCCGCGACGACGAATTCGACCGCGAGCCGGAGGCAGACGCGCCCGCCGGTCCCGCGTTCGACACCGGCGCGCGCGTGACGGTGCCGAAGTATGGCGAAGGCGTCGTGCTGTCCGTGGCCGGGGACCAGGTCCACATCGAATTTCCGGACGGCGAGCAGCGCGCGTTCCTCGCCGACTTCGTGACGCCAGCATAAAAGGAGGACGCCAACCGCATGGGAGACATGGTCATCGTAAGGAAAGAAGGCCTGTACTGTGTGCCGGGCCAGTTCTACATCGACCCGTGGCGGCCGGTCGACCGGGCCGTCATCACCCATGCGCACGGCGACCATGCGCGCTGGGGCCACCAGCACTACCTGGCCTCGAAACAGAGCGTCGGCATCCTGAAGTCGCGCCTCGGCCAGGACATCAACATCGAGGGCCTCGACTACGGCGAAACCGTCGTCCACAACGGCGTGACCATCTCGCTGCACCCGGCCGGGCACGTGCTTGGCTCCGCCCAGATCCGGATGGAGCACCAGGGCGAGATCTGGGTCGCGTCGGGCGACTACAAGGTCGAGCCGGACGCCACGTGCGCGCCGTTCGAAGCGGTGCGCTGCCACACCTTCATCACGGAATCCACGTTCGGCCTGCCGATCTACCGCTGGGATCCGCAGCAGGAAGTCTTCGACGACATCAACCGCTGGTGGCGCCGCAACGCGGAAGAGGGCCGCACGAGCATCCTGTACGCCTACGCGTTCGGCAAGGCGCAGCGGCTGTTGTGCGGGCTCGATCCGTCCATCGGTCCCATCGTCTGCCATGGCGCCGTCGAGCCGCTGAACCGCATCTACCGCGAGGGCGGCGTGGTGCTGCCGCACACGCAGATGGTCAGCGAGACGGACAAGGCGGATTTGAAGAAGGCGCTCGTGCTGGCGCCACCGTCCGCATCGGGCTCGCCGTGGACGCGCCGCTTCGGCGATTACTCCGACGCCTTCGCGAGCGGCTGGATGCTGTTGCGCGGCGCGCGCCGGCGGCGCGGCGTCGACCGCGGCTTCGTGCTGTCCGACCATGCGGACTGGCCCGGCCTGCTGGATGCGATCCAGGCCACCGGCGCGCAGCAGGTGATCGTCACGCACGGCTCGATACCCGTGATGGTGCGCTGGCTGTGCCAGATCGGTCTCGACGCGAAAGCGTTCGACACGGAATACGGCGAGGAGGATGACGAAGCCGTCACGGGGACGGCGGAGGAGGCGAAGGATGCGTGAATTCGCCCGCCTGTACGCCGAACTCGACGAAACCACCGCCACCAACCGCAAGCTCGAGGCGCTGCAGAATTACTTCGCCAGCGCCGCCCCGGAAAACGCCGCCTGGGCCGTGTACTTCCTCGCGGGCGGCAAGCCGCGCCAGGCCGTGCCGAGCAAACTCCTGCGCCAGTACGCCATCGAATACGCGGGCCTGGACGACTGGCTGTTCGACGAATCGTATGCGGCCGTCGGCGACATGGCCGAGACCATCGCCCATATCCTGCCGCCGCCCAGGCAGCACAGCGACATCGGTCTGGCCGTGTGGATGGAAGAGCGCATCGGCCCCCTGCGCGGTGCCGATCCGGGTACGATCCGCGAAGCGCTGTTCTCGTACTGGGACGAGCTGACGTGGCGCGAACGGTTCCTGTTCGTGAAGCTGATCGGCGGGGGCTTTCGCGTGGGCGTGTCGAAGCTGCTCGTCACGCGCGCGCTGGCCTCCATCGCCGCGGTCGACTCGAAGCTGATCGCGCAGCGCCTGATGGGCTGGACGGATGGCCGCGTCAAACCGACGGCGACGGGCTTCCTGCAACTGATCGCGGCGCAGACGGACAACGAACACAAGCTGCGCGGCGGTCAGCCGTATCCCTTCTTCCTCGCGCACCAGCTGCAGGGCGAGCCTGCTGCGTTGGGCGACATGGGCGACTGGCAGGTCGAGTGGAAGTACGACGGCATCCGCGCGCAACTCGTGCGGCGCGGCGGCCAGAACTACCTGTGGTCGCGCGGCGAAGACCTGATCACGGAACGATTTCCCGAGCTGGCGGGTTTATCCCTGCCGGAAGGAACGGTCGTCGATGGCGAGGTGCTGATCTGGACGACGGGCGATTCACCGGCGCCGTTTGCCGACCTGCAGAAGCGCATCGGCCGCAAGACCTTGTCCGCGAAACTGCTGACCGAGCTGCCTGCCGTGCTGCTCGCGTACGACCTGCTGGAACTGGACGGCGTCGATACGCGCGCGCTGCCCCAGCACGAACGGCGTGCGTTGCTGGAAACGCTCGTGACGGGCGCGGCGCAGCCGCAGCTGCGCATCTCGCCGCTCGTGACGGCCGATTCCTGGGATGATCTCGGCAAACTGCGCGCGGAATCGCGGGCGCGCGGGGTCGAGGGCATGATGCTGAAGGCACGGAACGCACAATACGGCGTGGGCCGCACGAAGGACGTGGGCACGTGGTGGAAGTGGAAGATCGATCCGTATGCCGTCGACGCGGTGCTGATCTATGCGCAGGCGGGCAGCGGGCGGCGTGCGTCGCTGTACACGGACTACACGTTCGCCGTGTGGGATGGCGATGGCGCGGAACGCAAGCTCGTCCCGTTCGCGAAAGCGTATTCCGGCCTGACGGATGCGGAGATCGCGCAGGTGGACAACATCATCCGCAAGACGACGGTGGAAAAATTCGGGCCCGTGCGCTCCGTGAAGCCGACGATGGTGTTCGAGATCGGCTTCGAGGGCATCGCACTCTCCACGCGCCACAAGGCCGGCATCGCCGTGCGCTTTCCCCGCATCCTGCGGCGGCGCGACGATAAACCGGTGGAGGAGGCCGACACGCTCGATACATTGAAAGGCCTGCTGGGAGCGGCCGGGCCATGAGCAAGACGCAGGCGGAAGCGGCGGTCGACGCGTGGTTCGCGGCGCGCGGCTGGAAAGTCTTCCCGTTCCAGCGCGCCGTGTGGAAGGCTGCAATGGCGGGCGAGTCCGGCCTGCTGCACGCGAACACGGGTGCCGGTAAAACGTACGCCGTGTGGTTCGCGGCGCTGCTGCGCGGCGCGAATCGAACACGCCGTGCCAATGCCGGCCTGCGCGTGCTGTGGATCACACCGATGCGCGCGCTGGCGGCCGACACGCAGCGGTCGCTGGAAGTGTCCGCGGCCGAACTGGGCGCCGCGAGCCCGGACGTCATCGGCACGTGGACGATCGGTGCGCGCACGGGCGACACGGGCGCGGCCGAGCGCGCGCGCCAGTCGAAAGCGCTGCCGGGCGCGCTGATCACGACGCCGGAAAGCCTGTCGCTGCTGCTGTCCCACGCGGCCGCGCGCGACCAGTTCAGGCATCTCGACATGATCATCATCGACGAGTGGCATGAACTGATGGGCAGCAAGCGCGGCGTGCAGGTGCAGCTGGCGCTCGCGCGGCTGCGGCGCTGGAATCCCGGGCTCGTCGTGTGGGGCCTGTCGGCCACGATGGGCAATCTCGCCGAAGCACGCGGCGTGTTGCTGGGCGATCGGGAGGCGGGCGTGCTCGTCGAGGGCGACCTGAAAAAACAGATCGTCGTCGACTGCCTCGTGCCCGGGAGCGTCGCGCGCTTCCCGTGGGCCGGCCACCTGGGCCTGCAGATGCTGCAGCCCGTGATCGACGAGATCGAGCGGCACGAGGCGACGCTGGTCTTCACGAACACGCGCTCGCAATCGGAGCTGTGGTACCAGAACATCATCGAGGCGCGTCCGGACTGGGCCGGCCTCGTCGCGCTGCATCACGGCTCGCTCGACCGCGAAGTGCGCGAATGGGTGGAGACGGGCCTCAAGCGCGGCGACCTGAAGGCCGTCGTGTGCACGGCGAGCCTGGACCTGGGCGTGGATTTCCTGCCCGTCGAGCGCGTGCTGCAGGTCGGCAGCGCGAAGGGCATCGCGCGGCTGCTGCAGCGGGCAGGGCGCAGCGGTCACGCGCCGGGCCGCATCTCGCGCGTGACGCTCGTGCCGACGAACAGCCTGGAATTGCTGGAAGCGGCAGGCGCCAAGCGCGCCGTGGCCACGCGCCGCATCGAAGCGCGGCAGGTGCCGAACAAGCCGTTCGACGTGCTCGTGCAGCACCTCGTCACCGTCGCGCTGGGCGGCGGCTTCCGCGCCGAAGACTTCTATGAGGAAGTGACAAGCGCGTGGTCGTACCGCCACCTCACGCCGGAGGAATGGCAGTGGGCGCTGGACTTCGTCGCGCGCGGCGGCCAGAGCCTGACGATCTATCCGGAGTACAAGCGCGTGCTGCCGGACGAGGAGGGCGTCTATCGCGTGCCCGACGCGAAGATCGGCCGGCGCCACCGCATGGGCATCGGTACCATCGTGTCGGACGCGCAGATGCAGGTGAAGTACGTCAGCGGCGGCCGCATCGGCAGCGTGGAGGAATCGTTCATCGGCCGCATGAAGCCGGGCGACCGCTTCCTGTTCTCCGGCCGTATCCTGGAGCTCGTGCGCGTGCACGAGATGACGGCGTACGTGAAGCGCTCGGAATCGACGCGCGGCGCCGTCAGCCGCTGGCAGGGCACCAAGATGCCGCTGTCGTCCGAGCTCGCGCACGCGGCGCTGGAAGAACTGAAGCTGGCCGGCGAGGGCATCTACGACGGTCCGGAAATGCGCGCGCTGCAGCCGCTGCTGGAAATCCAGGCCCGCTGGTCCGCGCTGCCCGACAGCGACGTGCTGGTCGCGGAAAGCATGAAGAGCCGCGAGGGGTATCACTTGTTCCTGTACCCGTTCGCGGGGCGCGCCGTGCACACGGGGCTGGCGTCGCTGTTCGCGTACCGCGTCGGGCGCGTCATGCCGAGCACCTTTTCCATCGCCGTCAACGACTACGGCTTCGAACTGCTGGCGCCCGAAGCCGTCGACTGGGCCACCGTGTTCGCCGGCGGGACGGGGGCCGACGTCGGCCTGTTCGACACGTCGCACCTGCTGGAGGATGTGCTGGACAGCCTGAACGCGACGCAGTTGTCGCAGCAGCGCTTCCGCGAAGTGGCGCGCATCGCGGGGCTCATCTTCCAAGGCTATCCGGGCCAGCATAAGTCCATGCGCCAGGTGCAGGCGTCGTCGTCGCTGTTCTTCGAAGTCTTCCGCAAGCACGACAGCGGCAACCTGCTGCTCACGCAGGCCGAGCGCGAAGTGCTGGAGCAGGAACTGGAACTGACGCGGCTGCGCGACACGCTCGTCGAGCTGCACGCGCGCCGCATCGCCTTCCGCGAAGTGAAGCGCGCCACGCCGTTCGGTTTTCCGCTGATGGTCGAGCGCTTCCGCGAAAAGGTCAGTACGGAGAAGCTGGCGGACCGCGTCGCGCGCATGGTGAGAGAGCTCGAAAAGGCGGCCGAGGTATGAACAGCGTCGACGTCGACGTCGCCGGCGAACGCCTCGTGCTGCTGCCGCAGAAGGCCGTGTATTGGCCGCGCGAAAAACTGCTCGCCATCGCCGACATCCACTTCGGCAAGGCGGCCGCATTCCGCTCGTTCGGCATCCCCGTGCCGCGCGGGACGACGGCGGAAAACCTCGACGCCCTCGACGCCCTCATCGATGCGACGGGCGCGAACCATGTGCTGTTCCTCGGCGACTTCCTGCATGCGCGCGCGGCGCACGCGGCCGGTACGCAGGCCGCCATGCTCGCGTGGCGCCGGCGGCGCTGCGACCTCGTGCTGACGCTCGTGCGCGGCAACCACGACAAGCATGCGGGCGACCCGGCCGACGTGCTCGGCATCGACCTCGTCGACGAGCCCTACACGGTCGGGCCTTTCTCGTTCTGCCACCATCCGGACCTGGATGCACCCGGCTATGTGCTGGCCGGTCACGTTCATCCAGTTTATGTCTTGGCGACACGTTTCGATGCCCTGCGCCTGCCGTGCTTCGTCCTAGGCCCGCGTCGGATGATCCTGCCGTCATTCGGATCTTTTACCGGCGGACACACCATCCGCCCAGAGGAGGGCGACCGCATTTTCGTTACCTCCGGGGAAGCCGTGCACAGCGTTCGCTAACGCACCGAGCCCGACGGAGCCGGGGCGTAAGCTGGTCTTATCGACAACAAGACGAAGTCGGAGGACCCCATGGCAACAACCCGACAGACATTGGCCGCGGCCGTCGTGGCCGCGCTGCCTCTGCTCTCGCTGACCGTGACGACGCCCGTGCAAGCGCAGGATCATCCGCGCGCGGCCCGGCTGGCACCCCGCATCGACGGTTTCAACGTGGACGAAGTGCGGCGCCTCGAACCGGGCACCGAGCTGAACTTCGACCTGTACGGCACGCCGGGCGGCTATGCCACCCTGCGCATCGACGGCGCCACGCGCAACCTCACCTTGCAGGAAACGTCGCCGGGCACCTACCAGGGCACGTACACGATCGGCACGCATGACCGCATCAATCCCGGCAGCGCCGTCACCGCCAACCTGCGCGTGAACGACATGGTCACGACGCGCCTGCTGGCCGAATCGATCGTGCGCGGGCCGGGCCGGGACGACCGCAACGACCGCACCGCGTCCAACATGCCGCACGTGGACCGTTTCGACGTGCGCGGCAGCGACGATCTCGGTCCGGGGAACGAATTGAAATTCACGGTGCGCGGCACGCCGGGCGCCAAGGTCGAGGTGCAGATCGCCGGTTCGCGCGGCATCTTCTTCCTGCCGGAAGTGCGGCCGGGCGAGTACAGCGGCCTGTACACGATCCGCCGCGATGACCGCATCGCGCCGGATGCGGCCGTGACGGCCACGATCCGCGCCAACGGCCGCTATTCGACGGCCACGCTGGGACAACCGCTGATGGCGGGCGGCAGCGGCCAGGGCCTCAACCCGAACAACCAGCCGCGCGTGGCGCGCTACTGCACGAATTGCGCGACGGTGGAAGCCGTCAACGTCGTGCAGGTCAGCGGCGACGGCAGCTATCTGGGCACCGGCGCCGGCGCCGTGGTGGGCGGCCTGCTGGGCAACCAGGTCGGCAGCGGCAGCGGACGTACTGCGGCCACCGTCGCGGGCGCCGTCGGCGGCGCGATCGCGGGCCGCGAGATCGAACGCAATGCGAACGCGCGCCAGCGCTTCGAAGTCGTCGTGCGTTACGCGAACGGTGCCACGCAGACCATCCCGTACGAAAACAATCCGGGCTTCCGCGTGGGCGACCGCGTGAAGGTCAGCGATGGCGTGCTGATCCGCGACTGAATCATAAGCCTCAGAAAACAGAAAGCCGGCTTCCGCGAGGAACCGGCTTTTCTCGTTTGAAGCAGGACGCGGTTCAGGCCGTGGCCAGGACCTGGCCGTCGCCGGCGCTGTCCGCTTCGGCCTTGTGCTTGGCGTTCTGCTTGGCGCGCGAGCGCGACGGCGGCAGGCGGCGCAGCGTCTTGAGGGCTTCCGGATCCTTGATGCCGATGGTGCGCTGGTCGACCGTGATCAGGCCGATTTCGTTGAAGGCGGACAAGGTGCGGCTGACCGTCTCGAGCGTCAGGCCGAGATAGCTGCCGATCTCATGGCGCGTCATGCGCAGGTTGAACAGTTTGCTCGAATACCCCATCGCGGCGAAGCGTTCCGCCAGCGAGATCAGGAAGCGGGCCACGCGCGCTTCGGCCGACAGGGCGCCGAGCATGCCGATCATGGCCTGTTCGCGCACCAGTTCGCGGCTCATCACGCCGTACATCAGGTTCTCGAGCTCCGCATGCACGCGGCCGAGCGCCGTGAGCTTCTTGAATGGTACGAGGATCAGGTCGCAGTCGGACAGGGCGACCGCTTCCGACGCGTAATGGCGCGTATGAATGCCGTCGACGCCGAGCATGTCGCCCTTCATCGGGAAGCTGAGCACCTGTTCGTTGCCGAACTCGTCGATCAGCACGGTTTTCAGGAAACCGGAGTTGACGATGTACAGGGTGTCGAATGCCTGGCCGATCGTGTGCACGCGCTGCCCGGTCTTGAACTGTACGTGCTGGAACAGCAGTTCCTCGGTGTTCATCGAGACAGCGGCCGGGATGTGGAGCAGGTCGCAGACCTCTTTCAGGTTCGACCAGAGACGGCCCTGGCGTTGGCGTCCGGCTTCCATCTGTGACGAGTGCAGGGTCGACGGGGAGGCGTTGCGTTGTTCTGAAGTTAGCTGGGACTGCATACTCATCTCCAGGTTTAGGATTTCAAAGAACTAAGCTGCGGTCCGGTGGTGCCAGTGCGGTATCGGAGCCACAGAGCTGACTGGATACGGATATGGACCGCAGGCAAGTCGAAACGCTGAAGTCAGTATGCCAACACGAGTCCGGCATTAATATCAGCAACGGCTGAATGTGTAGTAGGAGAGAGCGTCAGCTTGTAGGAATTTTCTTACTGCCAAGCTGTCTGCATTGGGGGAATCACGAGTGAAGCGCGTGTAGGATTACGCGAGCGGGCGGCGGGCCCTGCATGGCCGGGAAGAGCCGGGGCAGGGCACGAAAAGTGTCGCCTGAATGTCAAATCTGTTTCGTGCGATGCTTGTGCGATGCTGTTCAGGCTTTCATCGGCGCCAGCAGACGATGCGCCACCGCGTACTGGACCATTTCGGACAGCGAGGTCATGCCCATTTTCTGCATGATGCGGGTCTTGTGGGTACTGACCGTCTTGACGGACAGGTGCAGGTTGTTGGCGATTTCGGTGATCGATTTGCCGCCCACGAGGAGCGAGAATACCTCGAATTCGCGGTCGGAGAGCTGCTTGTGCAGCAGCTGTTCGTTCGGCGCCATGATGTTCAGCGCCAGCTGCTCGGCCACTTCCGTGCTGATGTACGGCCGGCCGGACGCCACCTTGCGGATCGCACCGACGAGCTGCGTGCCGGCGCTTTCCTTGGTGAGATAGCCCTGGGCTCCCGCCCGGATGGCGCGCACGGCGTACTGCTCTTCCTCGTGCATCGTCAGGATCAGGATGGCGAGCTTGGGCGCTTCGCTGCGCACCTGGCGGATCAGGTCTACGCCGCTGCGGCCCGGCATGGACAGGTCCAGCAGCAGCAGGTCGAAGCCGCCCTGGCGGACCAGCGACAGCACTTCGAAGCCGTTGATGGCCTCGCCGACGATCTCGATGTCGAGCGCGCCGTCGAGGATACGCTTGAGGCCCTCGCGCATGATCGTGTGGTCGTCGGCGATGACAATGCGAATCATAGGATGTCCCTTAGGGATCAATTGTAAAATGAAGGTAAAAAGATATCACAGCGGCAACACTGCCGTTGCCTTTTTTCGGACAATGGCTGCTGTCCGATGCGGCGCCGCGGCAACTTCCGGTAGGCGCGTCAGGTACCGGGCTCCCGGATCAGGCGGTGCACCAGCACGGGCCTGGTCGTATGGGACAGCACCTTGTTGGTCACGCTACCTAGCAGCAGCTGTCCCCAGCCGCTGCGGCCGTGCGAACCCATGAAGATCAGGTCGCAGTGTTGCTGTTCCGCCACGTCGACGATCTTCAGTGCCGCCGCGTCGGAAAACGCCGTCATGCAGGCGTGCTTCAGGCCGCAGCCTTCCGCCGCACGCATGATCGAGCCCATGTACTCCTGGCCCAGCCGCTGCATCTGCTGGACATATTCCTCTTCGCTGGGGTAGGCGGGCGGCACGATTTCGACGTACACGGGGTACTGGTAGTCGGGCGCGACGAACAGGGCGAGCACTTCGGCCCCCATCTGTCGTGCAAATTTGACGCCGGCGCAGGCGGTGTGCTGCGACACCGAGGAGCCGTCGGTGGTGATCAGAATCTTCTGGTACATGGTGAGCCCTCCCTCACGTCACGCTACCTTCTCATTGTAGTTCGCGTTTCCCCACTTGGCGGAATGTAAATGCTTGATCTTGCTCAGGGATGTGCTCGGCATTCGGCGCACAAATACCGGATGTCACAAATGCCTCCGCGATAAAAAAATACAACACATGCTTTGTGAAAATATTCAGAAAACGCTGTAAAAGATTGTCGACAGGCCAAGATTACTCACCAATCGGCAACGCCGGCATTTCAGAAGATTTACCTACGGCAACCACGCTGATACACTCGTCGGAAATTTGTACCGTCAGCGTAATGACGGCAGCCGTACCGCACACAGCACAGATCATCGCATCGCGACATTTAAATTATGGAGAAGCAGGGACTATGACCGACGCCGCTGACGATTTCGACGCATTATTCGAGGAAGTGGCAGCGCAGCGTGCCAGCGCACCCGCTGCCGCTCCGACGCCGGCGCCCGCGCCCGAGCCCGCCGCAGGCGGCGACAGCGGCGATACCGACGACCTGGAGGCCCTGTTCGACCAGGTCGCGGCCACCAGCGCCCCGGCTCCGGCCGTCGTGTCCGCTCCGGCCGCTCCGGTTGCCGCCGCCCCGGCCGAGACCGGCGACGACGAACATGAAAAAGGCATGTACGAGCGCCTGGGAGGCATCGTGCGCCTGCTGCACGACTCGCTGCGCGAGCTGGGCTACGACAAGGCCCTGACCGAGGCGTCGTCCCAGATCGTGGACGCCCAGGACCGCCTGGAATACGTCGCCACCCTGACCGAACAGGCCGCCAACAAGGTGCTGAACACCCTGGACGACGGCATGCCGGCCCAGGACCTGCTGTCCAAGCAGGCCAAGGACATGGAGAACCGCTGGGACGACCTGTTCGCAGGCAAGCTCTCGATCGAACAGTTCAAGGCCCTGGCCGGCGACTCCCGGCAGTTCGCCCAGCTGGTGTCGGAAGCGACCGAAGCCGAGAAGGCGCGCCTGCTCGAGATCATGATGGCCCAGGACTTCCAGGACATCACGGGCCAGCTGATCAAGAAAGTCGTCGTCATCACCAAGACGGTGGAGAACGAGCTGACCCAGCTGCTGAAGGACAGCGCGCCGCCGGACGTGAAGGAAAAGCTGGCGCAGAAACAGGCGGCACAGGAACAGCCGCAGCCGTTGATGTCGGGTCCGTCGGTGCCGTCCGCGGCGCTCGACCAGGACAGTGTCGATGATCTTCTTGCCGATCTGGGATTCTAATGGATGAAATGCTCAAGGATTTCGTCGTCGAGGCGATGGATCTTGCAGCGAATGTCGAAGAGCATCTGCTGCACCTCGAACGCGATCCCGACAACAAGGAAACGCTGAACGCGGTCTTCCGCTCGTTCCACACCATCAAGGGTGGCGCGGGTTTCATGGGGCTGCCGGCGCTCGTCGCCGCCTGCCACCTGACGGAAAACCTGTTCGACGCGCTGCGCACCGGCGCGGCCCCTGTCACGCCCGGCGCGATCGAAGCCTCGCTGCAGGCGTCGGGCTTCGTGGCCGACCAGCTCAATGACCTGAACAACGGCGCGACGCCGGACCAGCTGCCGCAGATGCCGGCCGACCTCGAGCGCATGCTCAAGGACGCCATCGCCGGCAAGGACGCCGCGCCCGCGCCGAAGGCCGCACCCGCGCCTGCGCCCGCGAAGGCTGCGCCGGCTCCGGCCGCGGCCGCACCGGCACCGGTGGCGGCGCCAGCTGCACCGGGCGCCGACGGTCTCGATTGGGAAGCGATGTACCTGGCGGTCGTCCCGCCGGGCACGTACACGCCGGCCGAGGCGCCTGCCGCCGCGCCGGCCGTTGCCGTCGAGGCAGTCGCCGCACCCGTGCAGGCTGCAGCGGTGGAAGCCGCCGCACCCGCGGCATCCGGCAAACCGGGCTGGGACGGCGTCGAGCGCCGCACCGAAAACAAGCCCGCGAGCACCGGCCCCGCGAAGGACGAGAGCATCCGTATCGACGCGGTCAAGCTGGACGCGCTGCTGGAAGTGGCCGGCGAATCCGTGCAGGCCGCGAACCAGGCGGCCGTGCTGCTGGAACGCCTGTCGCAGTTCAAGTTCGAAGGCCAGGCCGCCACCCTGATGGCCACGCTGACGGAAACGCTGGAGCGCGCGTCGCGCTACTCGGCCGAGCTGCAGCGCGCCACGCTGGCGACCCGCATGCAGCCGGTCGGCCGCCTGTTCCAGAAATTCCCGCGCCTCGTGCGCGAGCTGGCGAAGGACCTGGGCAAGGACGTCGAGCTGACCATCGAAGGCGCCGAGACGGAAGTCGACCGCGTCGTCGTGGACAGCCTGTACGACCCGCTCGTGCACATGCTGCGCAACGCGCTGGACCACGGCGTCGAGTCGCCGGAAGACCGCGTCGCCAACGGCAAGCCCGCCAAGGCCTACATCCTGCTGAAAGCGTGGCAGGAAGCGAACAGCGTCATGATCGTGCTGCAGGACGACGGCCGCGGCATGGACCCGGCCAAGCTGCGCAAGAAGGCGATGGAAAAGGGCCTCATCTCCGAGAACCAGGCGACCAGCGACGACGAGGCGTACCAGCTCGTGTTCCTGCCGGGCTTCTCGACCAAGGAAGTGGCGTCGTCGGTCTCGGGCCGCGGCGTGGGCATGGACGTGGTCAAGACGGCCGTCGAGAAGAACCGCGGCGCGATCCGCATCGACTCGAACCTGGGTACCGGTACGAAGTTCTCGATCCGCCTGCCGATCGAACTGTCGATCGTGCCGACCATGCTCGTGTCGACGTCGGGCGCGCAGCTGGCCCTGCCGATGGCGGTGGTCGAGCGCGTCGTCGAACTGCCTGAGACCTTCATGCAGGTCGGCGGCGCCCCGGTGCTGAAGGACCAGGGCCGTCCGCTGCCGGTGCGTTCGCTCGCGCTGTCGCTCGGCTACGAGGAATGCGTGGAGCGCGTGGGCATCGTCATCAACGCCCCGCAGCCGTACATCATCGCGGTGGAAGCGGTCGACGGCACGGCCGACCTGGTGATCAAGCCGATGACGGCGCTGAACGTCGAAGGCATCACGGGTACGGCGCGTTCGGCGGAAGGTTCGCTCGTGCTGGTCGTCGGCCTGTCGTTCCTGATGGACGGTTGCCGCTCGACGGTACGCTTGGCCGCATAAACCACGCCGGCTGCATTTTTGCTACAAAGCTACGAAAAGCCTGCGCAGGAAATGCGCAGGCTTTTTTTATTTGTGCGTCTGCAAATCCGTCCAAACAAAATTTTTATACAGATGAGTTCATTGGAATAATCGTGCTCGCAGGGCGTTGCTTCCGCATTGCACAAATATGGCATAATCAAAGACCATGCCCGCATGTAGCGGTCGCTTTACTGGATTTAACATGTTAAAAACGCTCTACGACAAACTTTGGGATTCGCATGTCGTGCGTGCCGATGCGGATGGCACCACCGTGCTGTATATCGACCGTCACCTGGTCCACGAAGTCACCAGCCCGCAGGCGTTCGAAGGCCTGCGCGAAGCCGGCCGCCCGCTATGGCGCACTTCGGCCAATCTTGCCGTAGCTGACCACAACGTGCCCACGACCGACCGCTCGCACGGCATCGCCGACCCGACCTCGCGCCTGCAGGTCGAGACGCTGGACAATAACACCAAGTCCTTCGGCGTCACGTACTTCAACATGAACGACAAGCGCCAGGGCATCGTGCACGTGATCGGCCCGGAGCAGGGCGCCACCTTGCCGGGCATGACCGTCGTGTGCGGCGACTCGCACACGTCCACGCACGGCGCGTTCGGCGCGCTGGCCCACGGTATCGGCACGTCGGAAGTCGAGCATGTGATGGCCACGCAGACGCTGCTCGCGAAGAAATCCAAATCCATGCTGGTGCAGGTCGACGGCGACCTGCCGGCCGGCGTGACCGCCAAGGACATCGTGCTGGCCGTGATCGGCAAGATCGGCACCGCCGGCGGCACGGGCTACGCCATCGAATTCGGCGGCTCGACGATCCGCTCGCTGTCGATGGAAGGCCGCATGACGGTCTGCAACATGGCGATCGAAGCGGGCGCGCGCGCCGGCATGGTCGCCGTCGACGACACGACCATCGAGTACGTGAAGGGCCGCCCGTTCGCCCCCGTCGGCCCGCAGTGGGAACAGGCCGTCGCCTACTGGCGCACCTTGCACTCGGATCCGGGCGCGAAGTTCGACCTCGTCGTGCAGCTGAATGCCGCCGAGATCCGTCCGCAGGTGACCTGGGGCACGTCGCCCGAGCAGGTCACGACGATCGACGGCCGCGTGCCCGATCCGGACAAGGAAAAAGACCCCGTCAAGCGCGACGCGATGGAAAAGGCCCTCGTCTACATGGACCTGAAGCCGAACACCGCGATGGAAGACATCCGCATCGACAAGGTGTTCATCGGTTCCTGCACCAACTCGCGCATCGAAGACCTGCGCGCCGCCGCGGCCGTCGTGCGCGGCCGCCAGCGCGCGTCGAACGTCAAGCTCGCGATGGTCGTGCCGGGCTCCGGTCTCGTGAAGGAGCAGGCGGAACGCGAAGGGCTGGACCAGATCTTCAAGGCCGCCGGCTTCGAATGGCGCGAGCCGGGCTGCTCGATGTGCCTCGCGATGAACGCCGACCGCCTGGAACCGGGCGAACGCTGCGCGTCGACGTCGAACCGCAACTTCGAAGGCCGCCAGGGCCAGGGCGGCCGCACGCACCTGGTGTCTCCGGCGATGGCCGCGGCGGCTGGCATTGCCGGTCATTTCGTCGATGTTCGTAAAATCTGATCCAGCTTAGTCAAATGAAGAAAATCGTTGCTCTCGCACTCATCGCAATCGCCGCAGCCGGCTGCAATACCATTTCGGGCGTCGGCAAGGACGTGCAGAAAGTTGGCCAGGTCATCACGGGCGCTGGTGGTAAATAATCATGGATAAATTCACCGTACACGAAGGACTGGTGGTCCCGCTGGACCGGGCCAACGTCGACACCGACGCCATCATTCCGAAGCAGTTCCTCAAGTCGATCCGCCGCACCGGCTTCGGCCCCAACCTGTTCGACGAGTGGCGTTACCTCGACCACGGCGAACCGGGCATGGACAACAGCAAGCGCCCGGTCAATCCGGACTTCGTGCTGAACCAGCCGCGCTACGCCGGCGCGTCGATCCTGCTGACCCGCAAGAACTTCGGCTGCGGCTCGTCGCGCGAGCACGCGCCGTGGGCCCTTCAGCAGTATGGCTTCCGCGCCATCATCGCGCCGAGCTTCGCCGACATCTTCTTCAACAACTGCTTCAAGGGCGGCCTGCTGCCGATCGTGCTGGACGAAGCGAAGGTCGACCAGCTGATGAATGAAGTGAAGGCATTCCCGGGCTACAAGCTCGTCGTCGACCTCGAGAAGCAGACCGTGGGCACGCCGGACGGCCACCTCGCGTTCGAATTCGCCATCGACGACTTCCGCAAGTACTGCCTGCTGAACGGCCTGGACGACATCGGCCTCACGCTGCGCCACGCCGACGACATCCGCGCCTTCGAAGAACGCCATCTGCGCGCGCAGCCGTGGCTCGCCAACACCATCTGAACGAGAACAAGAACATGAAGATTGCCATTCTGCCGGGCGACGGCATCGGTCCCGAAATCACCGCGCAAGCCGTCAAGGTGCTGAACGCACTGGGCGAGTCCTTCGAACTGGAAAGCGCGGACGTCGGCGGCGCCGGCTATGCCGCGCACGGCCACCCGCTGCCGCAGGGCACGCTGGCGCTGGCGAAGGCCGCGGACGCCGTGCTGTTCGGCGCCGTCGGCGACTACAAGTACGACTCGCTGGAGCGCGCGCTGCGTCCGGAACAGGCCATCCTCGGCCTGCGCAAGGAACTGGGCCTGTTCGCCAACCTGCGTCCCGCGATCCTGTATCCGGAACTGGCCGGCGCCTCCACCTTGAAGCCGGAAGTGGTGTCGGGCCTCGACATCCTGATCATCCGCGAACTGACGGGCGACATCTATTTCGGCAAACCGCGCGGCGTGCGCGAATGCCCGGACGGTCCGTTCGCGGGCCAGCGCGAAGGCTTCGACACGATGCGCTATGCGGAAGGCGAGATCCGCCGCATCGCCCACGTCGCGTTCCAGGCCGCGCGCAAGCGCGACCGCCGCGTGACGAGCGTCGACAAGGCCAACGTGCTGGAGACGTTCCAGTTCTGGCGCGACATCGTCACCGACGTGCACAAGGAATACCAGGACGTCGAGCTCGAACACATGTACGTCGATAACGCCGCGATGCAGCTCGTGCGTGCGCCGAAGAAATTCGACGTGATCGTCACCGGCAACATGTTCGGCGACATCCTGTCCGATGCGGCCGCGATGCTGACCGGCTCGATCGGCATGCTGCCGTCGGCGTCGCTAGACTCCCGCAACAAGGGGCTGTACGAGCCGTCGCACGGTTCGGCGCCGGATATCGCGGGCAAGGGCGTCGCGAATCCGCTGGCGACGATCCTGTCCGCCGCGATGATGCTGCGTTTCTCGCTGGGCAAGGCCGAACAGGCCGACCGCATCGAGAACGCCGTCAAGAAGGTGCTGGCCCAGGGCCTGCGCACGCCGGACATCTTTGAGGAAGGCACCACGCGCGTCGGTACGGAACAGATGGGCGACGCAGTCGTCAACGCATTGGGTTGACCAGGAATACGCCCGGTCGGGCGGAACATTTTTAAACGAGGGATATCAT
This sequence comes from Massilia kyonggiensis, assembly GCF_024756235.1. Taxonomy (GTDB): domain Bacteria; phylum Pseudomonadota; class Gammaproteobacteria; order Burkholderiales; family Burkholderiaceae_D; genus Telluria; species Telluria kyonggiensis. The sequence goes on from NZ_JANUGY010000014.1 coordinate 22,610, forward strand.
GAAATTAGTAGGTCTGGTTGGTTGGCGCGGCATGGTCGGTTCGGTCCTCATGCAGCGCATGCAGGACGAGGGCGATTTCGCCCACATCGAGCCGGTGTTCTTCACCACCTCGAATCCGGGTGGCGACGCGCCGAAGATGGCGAAGAACGAAACCAAGCTGAAAAGCGCAACCGACATCGCCGAACTGTCGAAATGCGAGATCATCATCTCGTGCCAGGGCGGCGACTACACGACCGAAGTGTTCCCGAAACTGCGCGCCGCCGGCTGGAACGGCTACTGGATCGACGCCGCGTCGACCCTGCGCATGAACGACGACGCCGTCATCGTGCTCGACCCCGTCAACCTGAACGTCATCAAGGACGCGATGGTGCGCGGCGTGAAGAACTTCATCGGCGGTAACTGCACCGTGTCGTGCATGCTGATGGGTCTCGGCGGCCTGTTCAAGCACGACCTGGTCGACTGGATGACGTCGATGACGTACCAGGCCGCATCGGGCGGCGGCGCGCAGCACATGCGCGAGCTGCTGACCCAGTTCGGCACGATCAACTCGTCCGTCAAGCACCTGCTGGACAACCCGGCGTCGGCAATCCTGGAAATCGACCGCGGTGTGCTGGCCACCCAGCACGGCCTGTCGGCCGAAGAAACCAAGCAGTTCGGCGTGCCGCTGGCCGGCAACCTGATCCCCTGGATCGACAAGGACCTGGGCAACGGCCAGTCGAAGGAAGAGTGGAAGGGCGGCGCCGAGACCAACAAGATCCTGGGCCGCCACAACGGCGCCAATGTGATCCCGGTCGACGGCCTGTGCGTCCGCATCGGCGCGATGCGCTGCCACTCGCAGGCGCTGACCATCAAGCTGAAGAAGGACGTGCCGCTGGACGAGATCAACGACATCATCGCGAACGACAACCAGTGGGTGAAGTTCGTGCCGAACACGCGCGAAGCGTCGGTGCGCGACCTGACCCCGGCCGCCGTCACGGGCAGCCTGACGATCCCGGTCGGCCGCGTGCGCAAGATGTCGATGGGCCCGGAGTACATCTCCGCGTTCACCGTCGGCGACCAGCTGCTGTGGGGCGCCGCCGAGCCGCTGCGCCGCATGCTGCGTATCGTGCTGGACAAGTAATGCCATTCACCTGCGGGTGAAGGGGAGGGCGGCTCGCGGGCCGCCCTTTTTTTATTCTGGATTTGGTAGCGAATTGACACCGAATCATCCAAAAAACATCATAAGTCTGAATAGACCGTCTACATACGTCAGACTCCCTGAATGTTTCTCCCCACGGAACTTGCATGCCACAGTGCATGATGATATGTTCCTGAGACCTCCGGCCACGTCGCTCTCGAACCTATGCATGTCACTCCCCGCCTCCCGATGAAGTCGTCCGCACTGAAAAAACTCACTGCGGCGGTCGCAAGTGCGCTGGTCCTGACGTCGGCGGCCCACGCGGCCGGCCTCGGCAAGCTCACGGTGCTGTCCGCACTCGGCCAACCCCTGCGCGCCGAAATCGAACTGACGGCGGTGTCCGGCGACGAGGCGTCCGGCCTCACCGCGAAGCTGGCGTCGCCGGAAGCGTTCAAGGCGGCCAATATCGATTTCAATCCGGCCCTGCTGTCGCTGCGCTTCAACGTCGAGCAGCGCGGCGGCCGCCAGTTCATCCGCGTCAGCTCGACGCAGCCGCTGAACGAGCCGTTCGTCGACATGCTGCTGGAACTGTCGTGGAATAACGGCCGCCTCGTGCGCGAGTACACGTTCCTGCTCGACCCGGCCGAGCTGCGCGCGACGCAGTCGGCCCAGGTCGCGGCCAGCGAGTCCGCGCGTCCGCGCACGGAACCGGCGCCCGCGGCCCAGCCGTCGCCGGCCGCGCCGGCCGCCGAGCGTCCGCGCCGCCCGGAGCGTGCCGAATCCGCAGAAGCAGCCAAACCGGCGGCCGGGACGGCAGCCCAGTCGCGCTACCGCGTCAAGCCTGGCGACAGCCTGGGCCGCATCGCCGCCCAGCTGAAACCCGTCGACGTGTCGCTCGACATGATGCTCGTGGCGCTGTACCGCGCCAACCCGGATGCCTTCATCGGCAACAACATGAACCGCCTGAAGTCGGGCCGCATCCTGACCGTGCCGTCGGGCGACGCCGTGCGCGGCACCGACGACACCGAGGCGCATGGCGTCGTCGTCGCCCACGCGGCCGACTTCAACGCCTACCGCAACAAGCTGGCGGGCCAGGTCGGCGCATCGGAACCCGTCAGGACGCCGGAGCCGGGCCAGAGCGCGGCCGGCAAGATCACGGCCAAGGTCGAGGAACGCCCGACCGCCGCCAACGAATCGCAGGACAAGCTGCGCCTGTCGAAAGCCGCGCCGGCCACGCCCGCCGGCAAGGGCACGACGATGAGCGCCGAGGACCGCATCGCCAAGGAGAAGGAACTGGCCGATGCGCAGACGCGCGTGCGCGAGCTCGAACGCAACGTGAGCGACCTGGAAAAGATCGCCACGATCAAGAGCAAGGCCGGCGCCGAGGCGGAAAAGAATGCTTCCGCGCCCGCGCCCGCGCCGGTCGCCGCGACGCCGCCCGCACCGCAGAAGCTGCCGACCATCAAGCCGGCCGCCAAGCCTGCGGCCGCACCGCCGGAACCGGGCCTGATGGACTTCATCATGGACAACCTGCCGCTGGTCGGCGGCGGCGCGGCCGCGCTGCTGCTCGGCGGCCTGCTGGTCGCCCAGCGCCGCAAGAAGAAGGTCGTCAAGGTGGTGCCGGAACCGGCTATCCTCGGCGTGCCGAGCGAACCCGCGCACTCGATGTTCGCGGAGACGGGCGGCCAGAGCGTCGACACGAACAACAGCGTCTTCAATTCCAGCTTCGCGCCGTCCGCCAGCCAGCTCGACACGAACGAGGTGGATCCGGTCGCGGAAGCCGACGTCTACATCGCCTACGGCCGCGATGCGCAGGCCGAGGAAATCCTCAAGGAAGCCCTGCGCACGCATCCGGAGCGCTATCCGGTGCGCCTGAAACTGCTCGAGATCTATGCCGCCCGCAAGGACCAGCGCGCGTTCGAGACGCAGGCCGCGGAACTCTACAGCATGACGCGCGGGCAGGGCGACGAGTGGGCGCAGGCCGCCGCGCTGGGCCTGACCATCGACCCGCTCAACCCGCTGTACCAGCACACTGCCGCGCCGACCGGTCCGGTGCCGAGCACCGAGGAACTGGGCCAGCAGGCCTTGCTGTCGAAGGAACTGGACGACGTATTCAGCGCGCCGGCCCCGCAGCAGGACGCGCTGCTTACGCCGACGGCCGCGCCGACCGCCGAGCCGCTGGACTTCAGCCAGCATTTCGCCGACGCGATGGCGACCGCGCAGCCGGCCCCGGCGCCTGTCACCAATGCGCCGTCGACCGAACCTGCGCCGATGGAAGACGACCACGTGCTCGACTTCGACCTGGGCGGGCTCGCGTTCGAGCCGGTCGAGCCGGCACCCGCGCCGCAAGCGGCCGCGGCGCCGGCGGCCGACCTGGGCGGCGGACACGATCTCGACTTCGACATGAGTGCGTTCGAGACGCCGGCCGCGCCGGCGCCGGCGGCCGAGCCGGTCGCCGCGCTGGACGAGCCGCTGGACACGCAGGAGCGCGATCCGCTCGACTTCTCGTTCGACATGGACTTCGCCGCCCCGGCCGCGAACCCGGTGCCGCAACTGGAAGTGCACACCGACGACGACCTGCTGGCACCGGCCGCAGCGACGGCCGCTGCGGCGGATATCGAAATGGCCAACCTGGCCCGCGAATTCGACCTGCCCGACCTGCCGACGGAACTGCAGGCCAACCTGCCGCCGGAACCGGAGCAGCCGGCACGCGATCCGCTGTTCGATCTCGACGCGATGGACTTCGGCCTGGACGAGAGCCCCCGTGCAGAAAGCGCAGCGTCGATCCCGACCGCCGCGCTGGACGAGCACCTGTTCGACATCCCGGCCACGCCGGCACCGGCCGACGCGCCGTTCGCCGAGCCGGATCGCATCGTGCTGGAACCGGCCGCGCCGCAGTTCGACATCGGCGGCTTCGACCTCGACCTGCCGGCCGACGGTTCGCTGCCGCTGCCGGAAGTGCAATCGCTGTCCGAGCCGCAGTTCGAGACGCCTGCCGCGCCGGCCGAACCGGCCGCGCTGTCGGCCGCGCACATGGAAATGGAAACCAAGCTGGATCTCGCCATCGCCTATCAGGAGATCGGCGACAAGGAAGGGGCGCGCGAGCTGCTCGAAGAAGTCATCCGCGGCGGCAATCCCGAGCAGGCGGCACGCGCCAACTCGATGCGCGCAACACTGGTGTAAGGCAGGACGATTTGACACGTATCGCATTGGGTGTCCAGTACGTGGGCACCGCCTGGAACGGGTATCAGAAACAACCATCGCGCGACACGGTCCAGGACCAGCTGGAGATCGCGCTCGAGAAATTTGCCTGCACGCCGCTCGCGACGACGTGCGCCGGCCGCACCGACGCCGGCGTCCACGCCATCGAGCAGGTCGTCCATTTCGACACGGACCTCGACCGCGCGCCGCAATCGTGGGTGCGCGGCACGAACGCGTTCCTGCCCGAGTCGATCGTCGTGCGCTGGGCGCACGTGGTCGCACCGGACGCCGAAGGGCAGGACTTCCACGCCCGCTTCTCGGCCCGCTCGCGCACCTATCACTACGTGCTGTACAACCACGCCAACCCGTCCGCGCTGCTGGCAGGACGCGCGGGCTGGGTGTTCCGTCCGCTCGACGTCGAGCGCATGCGGGAAGCGGCCGCGCACCTGATCGGCACGCACGACTTTTCCAGCTTCCGCGCATCCGGCTGCCAGGCGAATTCGCCCGTCAAGCAGATGCACGAGGTGAGGATCGAGCGCAGCGGCGACGTCATCGTGTTCACGGTGCGCGCGTCCGCGTTCCTCCATCACATGGTGCGCAACATCGTCGGCTCGCTGATCTACGTGGGGACCGGCCGCAACGAGCCGGGCTGGATGGCCGAAGTGCTGAACGCGCGCTCGCGCGACGCCGCGGCGCCCACCTTCATGCCGGATGGGCTGTACCTTGCTACAATCGACTACGATCCGAAGTGGGGGCTGCCGCAGGAGAGGGGTCAGAGCCCGGTGTTTCCTTTGGGGCTCTGACCCCGGTGTTCTGCCGCAACGCCTCCAACGACCTGTCATGAACCGTACCCGAATCAAGATCTGCGGCATCACCCGCCCTGAAGACCTGCACGCTGCCGTCGATGCAGGCGCCGACGCCCTCGGCTTCGTCTTTTACGCGAAGAGCCCCCGTTACGTCACGGCCGAGCGCTACGCCGAACTGGCCCGCGAGTTGCCGCCGTACGTGAACGCCGTCGCACTGTTCGTCAACGCGACCGTGGACGAGGTGCGCGCGGTCGTCGCGGCCGGTCCCGTCTCGCTGCTGCAATTCCACGGCGACGAGACGCCGGAGGCATGCGCGCAACTGGCGCAGGCCGTGCAGCGCCCCTTCACGCGGGCATTCCGGGTAAAACCTGACACGACCCCCGCCGATTTGCTAGAATCGGAAGCTCAATACCGCGCCGCTTCTCCCTGGTTCTCGGGTTTGCTGCTCGACACGTACGTGGATGCCTACGGCGGCGCAGGAAAGGTTTTCGATTGGTCTCTTATTCCAAAAGAGCTCGCGCCTCGGGTCGTTTTGAGTGGTGGCTTGAGCGTACACAACGTGACTGGCGCGGTGGCGCAAGTACGCCCCTTCGCGGTCGACATCAGTAGCGGTGTCGAGGCGGCGAAGGGGATCAAGGATGCCCGCAAGATTGCCGCGTTCGTCGACGCGGTGCGGGCAGGCGATGCCACCCTTTTGAGCCAGGAACACCATGAAAGCGAATCAAGTTAACGGCGTCCAAGCGCTGTTCAAGACCCCCGATTATCAACTGCCGGACACCACCGGCCACTTCGGCCCCTATGGCGGCTCGTTCGTCGCCGAGACGCTCAGCCACGCGCTGGCCGAGCTGAACGACGCGTATGCGCGCTACAGCCAGGATCCCGAATTCCTCGAAGAATTCCGCTACGAGCTGGCGCACTTCGTCGGCCGTCCGTCGCCCGTCTACCACGCCAAGCGCTGGTCGGAACAGGGGGGCGGCGCGCAGATCTTCTTCAAGCGCGAAGACCTGAACCACACGGGCGCCCACAAGATCAACAACGTGATCGGCCAGGCGCTGCTGGCAAAACGCATGGGCAAGCCGCGCATCATCGCCGAGACGGGCGCGGGCCAGCACGGCGTCGCGACGGCCACGATCTGCGCCCGCTTCGGCCTCGAATGCGTGATCTACATGGGCAGCGAGGACGTCAAGCGCCAGGCCCAGAACGTCTACCGCATGAAGCTGCTGGGCGCGACCGTCGTGCCCGTGGAATCCGGTTCCAAGACGCTGAAGGACGCGCTCAACGAAGCGATGCGCGACTGGGTCACGAACATCGAGAACACGTTCTACATCATCGGCACGGTCGCCGGTCCGCACCCGTATCCGATGATGGTGCGCGACTTCCAGTCCGTGATCGGCGAGGAATGCCGCGTGCAGATGCCGCAGATGACGGGCCGCCAGCCTGACTACGTCGTCGCGTGCATCGGCGGCGGCTCGAACGCGATGGGCATCTTTTATCCGTACATCGACGAACCGGGTGTGAAGCTCGTGGGCGTCGAGGCGGCGGGCGAGGGCCTCGACTCCGGCAAGCACGCGGCGTCGCTGACGGCCGGCTTCCCCGGCGTCCTGCACGGCAACCGGACGTACCTGCTGCAGGACGAGCACGGCCAGATCATCGAGACGCATTCGGTCTCGGCAGGCCTGGATTATCCGGGCGTCGGTCCGGAGCACGCGTGGCTGAAGGACAGCCAGCGTGCCGAATACGTGTCGATCACGGACGACGAGGCGCTGGCCGCCTTCCACGACTGCTGCCGCATCGAGGGCATCATCCCCGCGCTGGAATCGTCGCACGCGATCGCCTACGCCGCCAAGCTGGCGCCGACCTTGCCCAAGGATCAGATCATCCTGGTCAACCTGTCGGGCCGCGGCGACAAGGACATGCACACCGTGGCGCAACGGGCGGGACTCAACTTCGGCTGAGCCTCCATCCATTGTTTGCAACCACAGAATAAGGAATAACAGCATGTCCCGTATCGCACAAACCTTTGATGCCCTGAAAGAGCAGGGCAAGACCGGCCTCGTCACCTTCATCACCGCCGGCGATCCGGCCCCGGAACTGACTGTCCCGCTGCTGCACGCCCTCGTGGAAGGCGGCGCCGACGTCCTCGAACTGGGTGTTCCGTTCTCCGACCCGATGGCGGAAGGCCCCGTCATCCAGCGCGCCTGCGAGCGAGCGCTCACCTTCGGCGTCAGCATGACCGACGTGTTCGGCTACGTCGCCGAGTTCCGCAAAACGAACCAGCACACGCCGGTCGTGCTGATGGGCTATGCGAACCCGATCGAGCGCATGGGCCAGAGCGAATTCGTCCGCCGCGCCAAGGCGGCCGGTGCCGACGGCGCGATCGTCGTCGACTACCCGCCGGAAGAATGCGAAGCGTTCGCGGCCGAGATGAAGGCCAACGGCCTCGACCTGATCTTCCTGCTCGCGCCGACGTCGACGACGGAACGCGTGAAGCAGGTGGCGCGCCACGGCAGCGGCTTCAGCTACTACGTGTCGCTGAAGGGCGTGACGGGTGCCGGCGGCATCGACACGGCCGACGTGGCCAAGCGCGTGGCCGCGATCCGCGAGCACGTCAAGCTGCCGATCGGCGTGGGCTTCGGCATCCGCGACGCGCAGACGGCGAAGTCGGTGGCCAGCGTCGCCGACGCGGTCGTCATCGGCAGCCGCATCATCCAGGAACTGGAAAACACGCCGAAAGAGCAGGGTCCCGCGGCCGTGCGCACCTTCGTGGCCGGGATCCGTCAAGCGCTGGACGCCCGCTAAGCTGCGCCAAATCAAACCGGGGTCAGAGCGATTTTGCGGCGGAGGTCGGCCCGCCGTGCGCTGACGGCGGACCTCACACGACGCAACCGGGGCCGCGCGCCCCGGTTCTCATTTCTGCTAGCGTAACTTTGTCAAGAAGGCAAGTAATTAACGGCAAGAATTCGACAATCTGTAATCGAACGGCTACACTACGCCCAATTCCAGAATTGCCGCAAAGGAGAGAACATGAGTTGGTTGGAAAAACTGCTGCCCCCCCGGATCCAGCGCTCCGATGCCGCCAAACGCCAGACCATGCCCGAAGGCCTGTGGGTCAAGTGCCCGTCGTGCGAGTCGGTCCTGTACCGCGCCGACCTGGAGTCGAACCTGCATGTCTGCCCGAAATGCAGCCACCACATGCGTATCCGCGCCCGCGAGCGCCTCGACGCGCTGCTCGACGAGGGCGGCCGTTATGAGATCGGCCAGGACGTGCTGCCGGTCGATACCCTGAAGTTCAAAGACAGCAAGAAATATCCTGACCGCCTGAAGGACGCGATGGAAGCCACCGGCGAGACCGATTCGATGGTCGTGCAGGGCGGCTCGATCATGAGCCTGCCGGTCGTGGTTGCCTGCTTCGCCTACGAATTCATGGCCGGTACGATGGGCTCCGTCAACGGCGAGCGCTTCGTGCGCGGCGCCCAGGTGGCGCTCGAGCAGAAGGTGCCGTTCATCTGCATCACCGCCAGCGGCGGGGCGCGCATGCAGGAAGGCCTGCTGTCGCTGATGCAGATGGCCAAGACCACCTCGATGCTGACCAAGCTGGCCGAGAAAAAACTGCCGTTCATCAGCGTGCTGACCGACCCGACGACGGGCGGCGTGTCCGCTTCGTTCGCGTTCATGGGTGACGTCGTCATCGCCGAGCCGAAAGCCCTGATCGGCTTCGCGGGCCCGCGCGTCATCGAGAACACCGTGCGCGAAAAACTGCCGGAAGGCTTCCAGCGTTCCGAGTTCCTGCTGCAAAAAGGCGCCATCGACATGATCGTCGACCGCCGCAAGATGCGCGAAGAAATCGCGCGCGTGCTCGCCCTGCTGCAAAGCCAGCCGGCCGACGTCATCGCTTGATTCGTTGTCACCGCGCGGCCGGCTGCTTCCAAAGGCAGCCGGCCGCGCGCGCATTCCGGACGCCATCCCATGCCTAACCTCCCGACCACCTTGCCCGACTGGCTGGCGCTGCTCGAGTCGCGCCATGCCGAAACCCACATCGACATGGGCCTGGACCGTGTACGCACCGTCAAGGAGCGCATGGGCCTCGCCTTTTCCTGCCCCGTGATCATGGTCGCGGGCACCAACGGCAAGGGCTCGACCTGCGCCATGCTGGAAGCCATCCTGCTGCAGAGCGGCTACAAGGTCGGCCTGTACATCAAGCCGCACTTCCTCGATTTCAACGAGCGTGCCCGCATCAACGGCGAGATGGCCAGCGACGACAAGCTCATCGCCGCTTTCAACGACGTCGAAGCGCGCCGCGGCGACATCGACCTCACGTATTTCGAGTTCACGACGCTCGCGATCATGCACCTGCTGTCGACGTCCGGCGTCGACGTGGCGATCCTGGAAGTGGGCCTCGGCGGACGCCTCGATGCCGTGAACGTGGTCGATGCGGACGTGTCCATCGTCACGAGCATCGACATCGACCACAAGGATTATCTCGGCGACACGCGCGAAGAGATCGGCTTCGAAAAGGCCGGGATCTTCCGTCCCGGGAAGCCGGCCATCTGCAGCGATCCGCTGCCGCCGCAATCGCTGGTCAAGCATGCGGAAGACATCGGCGCCGACCTGTGGCTGCTGGGCCGCGACTTCAACTACCAGGGCGACAAGCAGCAGTGGGCCTACGGCGGCCGCACGCAGCGCCGCAATTCGCTCGCGTATCCGGCCCTTCGGGGTGCCAACCAGCTGCTGAACGCATCGGCCGCGCTGGCCGCGCTGGAAGCGCTGCGCAACGTGCTGCCGGTGGGCGCGCAGGAAACGCGCGCGGGCCTCGCGATGGTCGAGCTGCCGGGCCGGTTCCAGGTGCTGGCGGGCCGGCCGACGACGATCCTCGACGTCGCGCACAACCCGCACGCGGCCGCGACGCTGGCCCAGAACCTGGGCAATATGGGTTTCCACCGGTTCACGTACGCCGTGTTCGGCATCATGCAGGACAAGGACATCGACGCCGTCGTCGCCCATCTGGCGCCGAACATCGACCACTGGTGCGTGACGGCGCTGCCGTCGCCCCGTTCGGCCGACCCGGCCGTGCTGGCCGAAAAGCTGCAGGCATTGAAGCCGAGTGGTGCGAAAGACGACGAATTCTCGGTCAAAACGTTCGCGAATCCGGCCGAGGCATTCGCAGATGCAACAAGCCGGGCCGGACAGGATGATAGAATAGTGGTCTTTGGCTCGTTCTATACCGTGGCTGGCGTGATGGCGGCCCGTAAATCCTCTCTTCATTGACGTGACACCGCATGGGCTTGTTCTCCCGTAAAAACAAGCAGGACCGCCTCGCCGAGGACAGTGGCCGCTTCTACAGCAAGGACGACGACGCTGCGCTCGGCGAACGCGCCCGCGCCAAGCGCGCCACCAATGCCGGCGGCGGCGCGACGCGCCGTCCGGGTGCCGACCCCATGCTCCCCGAAAAGAAGCGCGCCCGCCGCCGCCTCGTCGGCGCCATCGCGCTGGCGCTCGCGGCCGCCGTCGGCCTGCCGATGCTGCTCGATTCCGAGCCCAAGCCGCTCGCCGGCGACATCGCGATCCAGATTCCCGCGAAAGACAAGGCGGCGCCGCTGCCCGTGCCGGCCGCAGATAAAGCCGTGTCCGCCGCGGACAGCGTCGACAAGGACGAGGAAGTGATCGACGCACCGCCCGCGCCCGCGCCCGCGCCCGCCGCGAAGGCGCCGGCTGCCGTCGCCGCTGCGAAGCCCGAGAGCGTGGCGACCCAGCCGCCGGCCGTGATCGCGCCGAAACCTGAACCCAAGGTCGAGCACAAGCCCGACCACAAGGAAGTGCCCAAGCCCGAGCACAAGGATGCGAAGGCCGAAGCCCGCCTCGCCGAGAAGGAAAGGGCGGAACGCGAGAAAGCCGAGCACGACAGGGCCGAGCGCGAGAAGGCGGAGCGCCTCGCACGTGAAGCCCGCGAGAAGGCGAAGAAGGCCGAGGACAAGCCGGTCAAGCCGAAGGACGACGCGGCGCGCGCCATCGCCATCCTGGAAGGCAAGCCGGCCGAGAAGGAGAAACCGGCCGAGTCCTCGTCGCAGCGCTTCGTGCTGCAGGTGGCCGCGCTGTCGAGCCAGGAAAAGGCGGCGGAAGTGCAGGCGAAACTGCGCGAGGCGGGCATCTCGTCGTACACGCAGAAGACGTCCACCCCGAACGGCGAACTGATCCGAGTACGTGTCGGCCCCCTGAACAAGGAAGACGCCGAGAAAGTACGCGCCAAACTGGGCCGCCTGGGCATGTCCGGCGCCATGACCCCGGTCTGATTCCGTAGAAGCCGTGACGATTTTCGACTACGTGGTGTTGTTCATCCTGATCTCGTCGGTCGTCATCAGCACCATGCGCGGCCTGGTGAAGGAAATCCTGTCGCTGGTCGGCTGGGTGGCGGCCTTCATCGTGGCCAACGCCTTCGGCGCGAAACTGGCGCCCATGCTACCATCCGTGATTCCGGGCGAAGCGTTGCGGCTGATCGTTGCCTTCATTGCACTGTTCCTCGGCGTGCGCGTGCTGATGGGCCTGCTGGCCCTCGCGATCAGCGCCCTGATCGAGGCCTCCGGCCTGAGCCTGGCCGACCGCGGCCTCGGCGGCCTGTTCGGATTGGGGCGGGGTATTGTGATCGTGCTGGCCGGCGTCATATTGTGCGGGATGACCTCCATCCCCCAACAGGCTTTCTGGAAAGACGCGCTGTTCTCGCCCATGGCGGAAACCGGAGCGCGCACTGTCAAACCTTTCTTGCCCGCTGCCTTCGCGCAGCACGTGCAGTTTTGAAACACCCTTTTGTCTAGCTGTCCAAGTTTAGGAGCACACCATGTGTGGCATCGTCGGCGTCGTCTCGCAAGCCCCCGTCAACCAGCTGTTATATGATGCGTTGCTGCTGTTGCAGCACCGCGGTCAGGATGCGGCGGGGATTGCAACCAATCACAGCAGCATGTTCTCGATGTACAAGGCCAACGGCCTCGTGCGTGACGTCTTCCGCACGCGTAACATGCGTTCGCTGCAAGGCAATTCCGGCATCGGCCACTGCCGCTACCCGACCGCCGGTTCGTCCAGCGAAGAGGAAGCGCAGCCGTTCTACGTGAATGCCCCGTTCGGCATCACGCTCGCGCACAACGGTAACCTCACGAACCAGGAACAGCTGAAAGAAGAACTGTTCCGCATCGACCGCCGCCACGTCAACACGAATTCCGACTCGGAAGTGCTGCTGAACGTGCTGGCCCACGAGATCGCGACGGCCGCCGACGGCTACTCGCTCGATCCGGACGCCGTGTTCAAGGCCGTCGCGCAGGTGCACCGCCGCGTGCGCGGCGCGTACGCCGTCATCGCCCAGATCGCCGGCCACGGCCTGCTCGCGTTCCGCGACCCGTTCGGTATCCGTCCGCTGTGCCTCGGCATCAACGAGACGGAGAATGGCCCCGAATACCTCGTCGCCAGCGAATCCGTCGCGCTGGAAGGCCTGGGCTTCCGCTTCGTGCGCGACATCGCGCCGGGCGAAGCCGTCTGGGTCGACGCCGACCGCCAGCTGCACACGCGCCAGTGCGCCGAGAATCCGTCGCTGAATCCGTGCGCGTTCGAATACGTCTACCTGGCCCGCCCCGACTCCGTGATCGACGGCGCCTCCGTGTACGCCACCCGCCTGCGCATGGGCGAATACCTGGCCGAGAAGATCCGCAAGGAGATCCCGGTCGAAGAGATCGACGTCGTGATGCCGATTCCCGACTCGTCGCGTCCGGCCGCGATCCAGCTCGCGCTGAAGCTGGGCGTCGAATACCGCGAAGGCTTCATCAAGAACCGCTACGTCGGCCGCACCTTCATCATGCCGGGCCAGGCGATGCGCAAGAAGTCGGTGCGCCAGAAGCTGAACGCGATCCCGTCCGAATTCAAGGACAAGAACGTGCTGCTCGTCGACGACTCCATCGTGCGCGGCACGACCAGCCGCGAGATCGTGCAGATGGCCCGCGAATCGGGCGCCCGCAAGGTGTTCTTCGCGTCCGCCGCGCCGCCGGTCCTGTACCCGAACGTGTACGGCATCGACATGCCGACGCGCGACGAACTGATCGCCCACGGCCGCACCGTCGAGGAAGTGTGCCGCGAGATCACGGCCGACCGCCTCGTGTACCAGGACCTGGACGCGCTGAAGAAGTCGATCTCCGACGTCAACCCGGCCCTGACGAACGTGGAAGCGTCGTGCTTCGACGGCGTCTACATCACGGGCGACGTGACGCCGGCCTACCTCGACCAGCTGGAGCACGTGCGCCACAAGTCGTCGGGCAAGTCGCAGGAAGACGTCGTGCGCACGCAGCTGAACCTGAACCCGCCCGTCGCGGCGGAATGAGCCCGGACGCCGGCACTGAGCAAGTGCCGGCGCTGTATTGCATCATCGGGCGCCCTGGGCGCCCGTTTTCATTTCGACACCATGAGCGACAAACCCACCTACGGCTTCACCACCACCATCCTGCACAACGATCGTCGCAAGCCGATCGAGCAGAACTCCCTGCATAAACCAATTCACACGTCGGTCGCCTTCGGCTACACGGACGCGCGCCAGCTCGCGTCCGTCTTCCAGGGCAAGGAGCCGGGCTTCCGCTACGGCCGCCAGGGCAATCCGACCGTCAGCGCGCTGGAAGACAAGATCAGCAAGATGGAAGACGGCGTCGCGTCGTTGTGCTTCGGCACCGGTATGGCCGCGATCGGCGCGCTCGCGCAGGCGTTGCTGCGCGCGGGCGACCACGTCGTGTCGTCCTCGTTCCTGTTCGGGAATACCAACAGCCTGTGGAACACGGTGGCCGCGCAGGGCACCGAGGTGTCGTTCGTGGATGCGACCGATGTCGCCAATGTGGAAGCGGCACTGAAGCCGAATACGCGCCTCGTGTTCGTCGAGACCATTGCGAACCCGCGCACGCAGATCGCGGACCTGGCCCGCATCGGCGAGCTGTGCCGCGCGCGCGGCATCCTGTACGTTGTCGACAACACGATGACGACGCCTTACCTGTTCCGTCCGAAAGCGGTGGGCGCCGGCCTCGTCGTGAACTCGCTGACGAAGTCGATCGGGGGCCACGGCATGGCGCTGGGCGGCGCGCTGACGGACACGGGCCTGTTCGACTGGTCGGCCTATCCGAACATCGCCGATAACTTCCGCAAACAACCGCCGGCCGCGCAGGGCATGGCGCAGCTGCGTGCGAAATCGCTGCGCGACTTCGGCGCGTCGCTGGCGCCGGAAGCCGCGCACCACATCGCCGTCGGCGCCGAGACGCTCGCGCTGCGCATGGAGCGGACCAGTGCCAACGCGCTGGCGCTGGCGAAGATGTTGGAAGCGGATGAGCGCGTGGCCGCCGTCTACTACCCGGGGCTCGAATCGCACGCGCAGCACAAGCTGGCGAGCGAACAGTTCCGTGCCTACGGCTCGCTGTTCAGCTTCGAGCTGAAGGAGGGCATCGACTGCTTCGATTACCTGAACCGCCTGAAGGTCGCGATCCCGGCCTCGAACCTGGGCGATACGCGCACGCTCGTGATCCCGGTCGCGCACACGATCTTCTTCGAGATGGGGGCGGAGCGCCGCGCCAGCATGGGCATCGCGGAATCGCTGATCCGCGTGTCGGTGGGCATCGAGGATACGGCCGACCTGCTGGCCGATTTCGGCGATGCATTGAACGGTTGAGCGGGCAGGGCGCTGCGGTTATGATCGTCCTGTTCCCAATCATCGATTCACAGACTGCACGCCCCATGAAGACTGCCCTGTTTTGCGCCGCACTGCTGTGCGGCGGTGTCGCAATGGCTGCCGAGCCCGGCGCCAAATCGTCCGCGAAAGGCGCTGCCGCGAAGCCGGCTGCCGCTGCCGCATCGTCTGCCAACGCGACTGCCGAGCTCGCCGAAGCGGACGCGCTGTTCGCGAAGAAATCGTATCCGGAAGCGCTCGCGAAATACACGAAGCTGGCGAACGCCGGCAACGTCATGGCCCAGCAGCACCTGGGAGAGATGTATTTCTACGGCGAGGCGGGCAGCGTCGACATGGACAAGGCCGCGCAATGGTTCCAGAAGGCCGCCGCGAAGGGCAATGCCGTTGCCATCGCGTCGCTCGAGCTGATGAAGCAGCGCGAGGCGCGCCGTGCCGACCTCGACTACTGGATCGCGAAATACGACGGCTCCGACCTGCGCACGAACGACTACCGCTGCCCGGCGCCGCGCTTCCCGGCCATGTCCAAGGTCAACGAGGAGATCGACTATTACAGCGGCAAGATGAAGGACTGGGAAGCGTGCCACAACCGCTGGGTGAAGCAGCTGAACGCGTCGCTGCCGCTGACGAAGCGCATCCCGGAAGACCTCACGAAGCTGATGACGAAGGACGAGACGGAGAAAGCGAACGCGCACCTGAAGGAGGTCGGCGACCGCCTGGCTGAAGACACCAAGGTGGCGGGCCGCATGGTCGTTGCGGACTTCGACGCATGGCGCGCGGGTACCGAGGCCTACGTCAGGGAACACAACGAGATGGTCAAGAATGCGCCGCCGCCGGACAATGGCAAGTGAGCGGCAGGTAGCTAGTTGGTGCACGTGAAATAGCCGCGGTTGGGCAGGCCGTGGCTGGATTTCTCCCAGAAGAACACGCCTTGCTCGCCTTTCCTGGTCATGCGCTTGCCCTGGCAGAGTGCGGTGACGTTGCCGGGACCCGTCGGCGGTCGTTCGGCGCACGCGGCGCGCCACGTGACGAGGGGTTCCAGGCTGTCCAGGCTGATCCTGACCTGGCGTGTCTTGTTCAGTTCTTTTGCCACCGCCTGGCATTTCTCGAGCATTTGCTTGTCCAGGTCGTCCGTAGCCTGGGCAGCGGACACGCCGTACAGGCCGGCAAGGCAAAGCGCCATCACGGCTTTAGGGAACATGGTCATGATCCTTGGTCGATAAGGAAGAGTTGCGGAACGGTCGGGGCAGTGTAGACACAGGTTGCTCGTGTTGCAACCGGGGATTGTTTGCAACTAACCGACGTGAGGCGGGGCACAGTGGCCGGAGGCGGCAATGGCTTGCTGTATCATTCGGCTCCTGAAAACGAAGCCTGCATATGCTCATCATCACCATCAAACAGGGCAAGGAAAAAAGCCTGCTGTCCGGCGATCCCTGGATTTACCTGTCTGCCATCGAGAAGGTCGAGGGGAGGCCCCAGGAGCGCGGCAAGCCCGGCGCCACGGCGGTCGTGCAGTCGTCGGCGCGCCAGTTCCTGGCGCGCGCGGCCTATAACGCGAAGTCGCAGATCGCGGCCCGTGTCTGGACCCTGCGTGAGGACGAGCCGGTCGACCACGCCATGATGAAGCGGCGCGTGCAGGCCGCGGTCGCACGGCGCGCAGCGGATGTGCGCGGCGCCGATCCGCAAGCGCTCGTCCTGGTGATCGATGGCGAAAAAGACGGCCTGCCGGGGCTCCTCGTGCACAGCTATGGCGGGACTGGCGGCTACCTGGTGTGCCGGTTCAATGCTGCCGGTGTCGACGCGTGGAAGGTGACCATCGTGCAGGCACTGCTTGCGGCGACGGGCTGCCCGAACGTATTCGAACGTAGCGACGAGCTGTTGCGCAAAGGGGAGGGGCTGCCCGTCATCTGGCGTGCCCTGGCCGGCGACGAGCCGCCGCAACGCCTGATGGTGCGTGACGGCAGCCGGCTGCTGCCGACCGATATCCGCACCGGTTTCGTCTATCCGCGCTGAGGGCGGGCGAAACGAAAAGGCCCGCATGACGCGGGCCTGTGTGGGAGCTCAGTGCCAGGACCGTAACAAACCGACCGCCAGGCCTTCCAGCGCGAACTCGTCGGTCTGCGGATCGACGGTGATCACGGAAAAATCCGGGTTTTCCGGCAGCAGCTCGATCGTCGAGCCGGTCTTGCGGTAGCGCTTGACCGTCACTTCGTCACCGATGCGGGCGACGACGATCTGGCCGTTCTTCGCGTTGTCGACTTTTTTGACGGCAAGGAAGTCGCCGTCGCAGATGCCGGCGTCGCGCATCGACCAGCCCTTGACCTTCAGCAGGAAGTCGGGCTTGCTCGAGAACATGGCCGGGTCGACGGAGTAGGTCGCTTCGACGTGTTCCTGCGCGAGGATGGGCGAGCCCGCGGCGACGCGGCCGACGAGCGGCAGCGACATCAGGTTCGGCGGAATCGGCGGCACGAAGGCTGGCACTGCGGCCGGGGCGCCAGACTTGGATTCGGCGGACTGGCCGACGAGGCGGATACCGCGCGAGGTACCCGGGGAAATTTCGATGGCGCCTTTACGGGCCAGGGCCTGCAGGTGTTCTTCGGCGGCATTGGCCGAGCGGAAGCCAAGCTCCTGGGCGATTTCGGCGCGGGTCGGCGGGAAGCCGGTGTTGTCGATGGCTTCCTTGATCAGGTTGAGGATCTGTTCTTGCCGTGCGGTGAGCTTAAGCATGTTCGTCTTCGTTGGTACGGGGTCAGACTGTATTTTTGTACAGTATTGCGCCGCGCGCAAGGGGATTTCAAAGTTTTTTTGCGGTGCGGTACGCAGCGCACGTTACAACCTTTTGCGGTGCGGTACGCAGCGCACGTCCACAGCCCCATTGAGCACTTGACGATTTTGCTGTTATAATGTTGGGCTTTCCCTTCCCACACTCGTCTTGACGCCGAGGTGGGCATTTGTTTAAACGTCCTTAAGGAGTGTTTCATGCGTCATTATGAAATCGTGTTTATCGTCCACCCGGACCAGAGCGAGCAGGTCCCGGCGATGATCGAACGCTACAAGACCACGGTCACCTCGCGCGGCGGCAACATCCACCGCGTCGAAGATTGGGGCCGTCGTCAAATGGCTTACCAGATCCAGAAGCTGCCGAAGGCACACTACATCTGCATGAACATCGAGTGCGACAACGAGACCCTGGTCGAGCTGGAAACCGCATTCAAATTCAATGATGCCGTGCTGCGTCACCTGACCGTGAAGATGAAGAAAGCGGAAACCGCACCGTCGCCGATGATGAAGTCGGTCCAGCGCGAAGACGCAGCCAAGAGCCACCGCGCCGAGCAGGCCGCCGCTCCGGCCGCCGCAGCCTAAATCTCGCGGGAGCATCAGGCTGTAAGTGAACGAGCTGTCCCTGGTCGCAAGCATCCTGGAACGCGACGTCCTGCGCTACACCCCGGCCGGCATCCCCATCGTGGGCGGCATCCTGCAACACGGATCGACGCAGACGGAAGCGAGGCTGGACAGGCAGGTCGAATTCGAGATTCCCGCGGTGGCCGCGGGCGAGATTTCGGGGCGATTTGCCAATGCCGAGTTGGGCGCGATGTACCGCTTCACAGGATTTCTGGCCAGGAAAAGCCGTCACAGCAAAAGCTTGGTGTTTCACATCATTGATTTCAGTGCCGCATAACGAAGTGTGCGGGCACGTTTATAGATAGATACAGGAGCCTCAAAATGGCATTCGGTAAAAAGTTCGACAAAAACAAAGCTAAGCTCAAAGAGAAGCGTAAACAGCAGAACCCGCTGTTCAAGCGCAAGAAATTCTGCCGCTTCACCGCTGCAGGCGTGGAACAGGTTGACTACAAAGACGTCGACACCCTGAAGGATTTCGTCCAGGAAAACGGCAAGATCATGCCGGCACGCCTGACCGGCACCAAGGCGCACTACCAGCGTCAAGTGGACACCGCCATCAAGCGCGCCCGTTACCTGGCTCTGCTGCCGTACACCGACCTGCACAACGCTTAATCGTCGGTTACGACATCGAAGCATAGTCAGATTACTGGAGAATAAAATGCAAGTTATCCTGCTGGAAAAAGTCGTCAACGTCGGCAACCTGGGCGACGTCGTCAAGGTCAAGGACGGTTACGCACGTAACTTCCTGATCCCGCAAAAAATGGCCCGCCGTGCAACGCAGGCTGCCGTGGCCGAATTCGAAGTCAAGCGCGCTGAACTGGAAAAAGCAGCTGCCGAGAAACTGGCTGCCGCTCAAGGCCAGGGCGAAAAGCTGAACGGCATGACCGTCACCATCGCTCAGAAGGCCGGCGTCGATGGCCGTCTGTTCGGTTCCGTGACCAACTTCGACATCGCCGAAGCCCTGACCAAGCAAGGTTTCGCCGTCGAGAAGGCACAAGTGCGCATGCCGACCGGTCCGCTGAAGACCACCGGCGAGCACCCGGTGTCGGTCGCTCTGCACACCGACGTCGTGGTGGAAATCACCATCGCTGTCGTGGGCGAAGCTGCCTAAGATACATTCTGTTGTCAGAATGAGAAAAGCCGGGGTCACCCCGGCTTTTTTGCTTTTGGAAACTCACCAATGATTTCAGCGTCAGATCGGGAACGGGTATAATGCCGGCCATGAACACCCCAGCAGACCCGCAGATCGAGTCGCTCCGCATTCCCCCGCATTCCATCGAAGCAGAACAGTCCGTCATCGGCGGCCTGCTGCGCGATAATGCGGCGTGGGACCGCATCGCCGACTTCATGCATGCGGAGGATTTTTACCGCTACGACCACCGGATCATCTTCGAACAGATGGTCCGCCTGATCAATGCCGGCAAGCCTGCCGACGTGATCACCGTGTACGAGGCGCTCGTCCAGCTCGGCAAGGCCGAGGACGTCGGCGGCCTGCAGTACCTGAATGCGATGGCGCAGAACACGCCATCCGCCGCCAACATCCGCCGTTATGCCGAGATCGTCCGCGATCGCGGCGTGCTGCGCCAGTTGATTACCGTCGCCGACGAAGTGTCCGGCAAGGCCTTCAATCCGCAAGGTGCCGAGGTCAAGCAGATCCTCGACGAAGCGGAATCGCGCATTTTCGCGATCGCCGAGCAGGGCGCCCGCGGCGCCCAGGGCTGGCTGCCCGTGCAGCCGCTGCTGACCCAGGTGGTCGAGCGCGTGGACGAGCTGTACAGCCGCGACAACCAGGGCGAGATCACCGGCGTCCCGACGGGCTTTACCGATCTCGACAAGATGACGTCCGGCCTGCAGCCGGGCGACCTCGTGATCGTCGCGGGTCGTCCGTCGATGGGCAAGACGGCGTTCTCCGTCAACATCGGCGAAAGCGTGGCCGTCGACGCCGGCCTGCCGGTCGCGATCTTCTCGATGGAGATGGGCGGCGTGCAGCTGGCAATGCGTATGCTCGGCTCCATCGGCCAGCTCGACCAGCACCGCCTGCGTACCGGCAAGCTGCTGGACGAAGACTGGCCGCGCCTGACGCACGCGATCCAGAAGATGAACGACGCGCAGATCTTCATCGACGAGACGCCCGCGCTGAACCCGATCGAGATGCGCGCCCGCGCCCGCCGCCTGGCCCGCCAGTGCGGCAAGCTGGGCCTGATCATCGTCGACTACCTGCAGCTGATGCAGGGTTCCAAGCCGGGCGACAACCGGGCGTCCGAGATCTCGGAGATCTCGCGTAGCCTGAAGGGCCTCGCGAAGGAACTGGGGTGCCCGGTGATCGCGCTGTCCCAGCTGAACCGCTCGCTGGAACAACGCCCCAACAAGCGTCCCGTGATGTCCGACCTGCGCGAATCGGGCGCTATCGAACAGGATGCGGACGTGATCATCTTCCTGTATCGTGACGAAGTTTACAACCCGGACTCGCCCGACAAAGGCACTGCCGAGATCATTATCGGCAAACAGCGTAACGGCCCGATCGGCGCCATTCGCGTGACCTGGATGGGCATGTACACCAAGTTCGGCAATTACACCGGCAACCTGAGCATTTATCAGGGCGATTGAGCCGGGAGCAGTCAAGAATCGCGGCGCCAACGGATGCCGCGACTTTCAAGAAGTCCCAAGAGATTTACCCAACGGAGAACCTATGTTTGGACGCCTGATGCCCACGGAGGGCAAATTTTTCGACCTGTTCAACCAGCACGCCGCGTTGTGCGTGAAGGGTGCACAAGAGATGGTCGGCCTGATGACCAACTTCGACGACCTGGAAAACCGCACGCACGCCGTGGAGAGCATCGAAAAGCAGGCGGACAAGATCACGTACCAGTGCGTGGACCTGCTGCACAAGACGTTCATCACGCCGCTCGACCGTGACGACATCCACAAGCTGATCACCCGCATGGACGACATCCTCGACATGATGGAGGACGCCGCGCAGACCATCTCGCTGTACGACCTGCACGCCGTGACGCCGGAAGCGAAGCGCCTGGCCGAACTGTGCCTGGCTTGCTGCGAAAAGGTCCAGCAGGCCGTCGGCATGCTGCACAACATGGACAATGCCCAGAAAATGGTCGCCATCTGCGAAGAGATCGACCGCCTGGAATCGGACGCCGACCACGTGATGCGCGCCGCCATGTCCAAGCTGTTCCGCGACGAGCCGGACGTGCGCAACCTGATCAAGATGAAGGCCATCTACGAAATCCTCGAGACCGTGACCGACCGCTGCGAAGACGTTGCCAACATCATCGAAGGCATCATCGTCGAGAACGCGTAACGACCGGAACAACAAGAACAACATGGACTCTCTACATATCAGCATTTACGTGCTGGGCCTGCTCGTCTTTTTAGCGCTGGTCTTCGACTTCATGAACGGCTTCCACGACGCCGCCAACGCGATCGCGACGGTGGTGTCGACCGGTGTGCTGCGTCCGCAGACGGCGGTCGCCATGTCGGCGCTGTTCAACTTCGTCGCCATCTTCACCGTCGGCCTGCACGTCGCGGCCACGGTGGGCAAGGGCACCGTCGATCCGCACGTCGTCGATCACTATGTCGTGTTCGGGGCGCTCGTCGGCGCCATCGTGTGGAACGTCATCACGTGGTATTACGGCATCCCGTCCTCGTCCTCGCACGCCCTGATCGGCGGCCTGGTGGGCGCGGCCGTCGCCAAGAGCGGTACCGGCGCGCTGGTCGGCGGCGGCCTGCTCAAGACGGTCACCTGGATCATCCTGTCGCCGCTGCTGGGCTTCATCCTCGGCTCCATCGTGATGCTGGCCGTGTCGTGGATCTTCGTGCGCACCCCGCCGCGCAAGGTCGACACGTGGTTCCGCCGCCTGCAGCTCGTCTCGGCCGCAGCCTACAGCCTGGGCCACGGCGGCAACGATGCGCAGAAAACCATCGGCATCATCTGGATGCTGCTGATCGTGGCCGGCGTCTCGAACGCCGGCGACGCCGCGCCTCCGCTGTGGGTCATCATCTCCTGCTACACGGCGATCTCGATCGGCACGCTGTTCGGCGGCTGGCGCATCGTCCGCACGATGGGCCAGAAGATCACCAAACTCAAGCCGGTCGGCGGCTTCTGCGCGGAATCGGGCGGCGCCATCACGCTGTTCCTCGCCAGCGCGATCGGCGTGCCGGTGTCGACGACGCACACCATCACGGGCGCCATCGTCGGCGTCGGCTCGGCGCAGAAGGCGTCGGCCGTGCGCTGGGGCGTGGCCGGCAACATCGTGTGGGCCTGGATCTTCACCATCCCCGCGTCGGCCTTCATGGCGGCGATCGCATGGTGGATCGGCACCCACATCCTGTAAGCGCACCAACACCCATCGAAAAGCAGCCTCCGGGCTGCTTTTTTATTTCCCAGAACCGGGGTCAGACCCCAGTTCTGGGAAATTGCCCCGATTCGGGGTCAGAGCACATTTTCCCGCAGATTCGGGGTCAGAGCATTTTTTCAAAAGACGCGCAGATGCGACACTGCTGCGATGACTGACCACGTTGGTCGGCGTTCTGTACCTGCAGCGCGCTCGAAATTTCCTCTAGTTTCTTTCCTCAAAAAGGGCTCTGACCCCGAATCTTGCGAAAAATGTGCTCTGACCCCGAATTTGGGGTTTGCGCCACACTCCAGCGGTTCCTTTTCATTTTTACTAACGCCTGTAGTAATATTACATACGATCGTCGGCCAGCGTTGCCGTCCGGGCCACGCCTGTCGGTCATAATAAGAATGAAGAGGGGACAATATGATATCCAGAAGTAGTTTGACTTCATGGTCGGGCCTTGTCGCGGCCGCCTGTGCCGGCCTGCTGCTGGCCGGTTGCGGCGCCGGCGATGCGGGCCAGCAGGCTACCCAGTCCGGCACCCGGCTGCTGGCGGCCAGCGCCACCGCGGCGACGCCCGTCGCGCCGGGCAGCATCCGGATGCACTTCCACCGCGTCCAGAACGACACGGCCCAGTGGGGCGTGTATTCGTGGGACGGTCCGCAGCATCCCAGCTCGGCATGGATCACCGACCGTTTCATGTTCACGGGCACCGACGGCTTCGGCGGCTACGTCGATATTCCGCTGGCGGCCGGCAAGAGCGCGATCTGGTTCCTCGTCACCGACGGTAGCGGCTCGAAGAATTGCGGCGCCGACCAGCACGCCGACCTGAACGCGGACGTCGCCACGAAGGGCCAGGAGATCTGGATGCTGGAAGGCGATTGCAACGTGTACGCGACCCAGCCCGCGCTCAGCTTCGGCAACCTGGCATTCGCCAACGCGCAGTGGCTCACCAGCACGACGCTGGCCTGGCCGGGCGTGCCCACGGGCGGCAGCTACAAACTGTTCTACGCGGCGAACGGCGGCCTGGCGCCAACCCAGGGCGGTGACGCCGGCCTGACAGGGGCCGAACGCGCGTTCGACCTGACCGTGTCCGCGCTGCCGGACGCGCTCCGCCAGAAATACCCGCACCTGGCCGGCGCCACGGGCCTGCGCCTGAAGGACGCCGACGCGGCCAAGGTGGCGTCGATGGTCAGCGGCCAGTTCGCCATCGCCCAGTACGATGCCGGCGGCAATCTCGTGCAGCTGACGTCGCTGCAGACGGCCGGCCTGCTTGACGACCTGTACGCGGCACAGGCAGCGCAGGCCCAGCTGGGCGTGACGTTCGACCGCAGCGGCCGCGCGACCTTCCGTGTGTGGGCGCCGACGGCGAAATCCGTCGCGCTGAACCTGTACGCGAGCGCGACCGCGGCGACCGCCACGACGGTCCCGATGACGCGCGACGCGGCCAGCGGCGTGTGGAGCTACGCGTCGAACGACCCGACGCTCGCCAACCGCGCCTACTACACTTACACGGTGCAGGTGCTGTCGCGCTGGGCCGACAACAAGATCGTGACGAATACCGTGACCGATCCGTATTCGCTGAGCCTGTCGGCGAACAGCGCGCGCAGCTTCGTCGCGAACCTCGACAGCCCGCAACTGAAGCCGGCCGGCTGGGACGACCAGCGCATCCCGAAACTCGACGCGCCCACCGACATCGCGCTGTACGAGCTGCACATCCGCGATTTCTCGGCATCCGACGCGACCGTGCCGGCCGCCCACCGCGGCAAATACCTCGCCTTCACGGACGACGACGCCAACGGCATGCGCCACCTGAAATCGCTGCAGAAGGCGGGCATGACGCACGTACACCTGCTGCCGAGCTTCGACATCGCCAGCGTCAACGAGAAGGGCTGCGTCTCGCCGAGCATCCCCAATGCCGGCGCCGATTCGACGGCGCAGCAGGCGGCCGTTGCGGCGGTGGCGGACGCGGACTGCTTCAACTGGGGCTACGACCCGGTCCACTACAGCGCGCCGGAAGGCAGTTATGCGACGGATGCCGAGGACGGCGCCGTGCGCGTGCGCGAATTCCGCGCGATGGTGCAGGCGCTGCACGAGACCAGCCTGCGCGTGACGATGGACGTCGTGTACAACCACACGAGCCAGTCGCAGCAAGGTCCGCTGTCGGTCCTCGACCGCATCGTGCCGACCTATTACTACCGCCTCGCCAACGACGGCCACATCCTGAACGACAGCTGCTGCGCCGACACCGCGCAGGAAAACGCCATGATGGGCAAGCTGATCATCGACTCCGTGTCGCTGTGGGCGCGCCAGTACAAGGTCGACAGCTTCCGCTTCGACATCATGGGCATGTCGCCGCTGGATCTCATCAAGCGTCTGCAAGTCAGCGTCAACCAGGCCGCCGGCCGCGACATCTACCTGTACGGCGAGGCGTGGAACTTCGGCAGCGTGGCCAACGACGCCCGCTTCGTGCAGGCGCGCCAGGCCAATATGGCGGGCACCGGCATCGGTTCGTTCAACGACCGCATGCGCGACACCGTGCGCGGCGGCGGTTGCTGCGACGGCGGCCAGGCCCTCATTAGCCAGCAGGGCTTCATCAACGGCGTCTACACGGACCCGAACGCGTTGTCGACGCAGACCCGCGACGATGCGCTGCGCCTCGCGGACCTCGTGCGCGTCGCGCTGTCCGGCACGTTGCGCGACTACCGCTTCACCGACCGTTTCGGCAACGTCCGCACGAATGCGCAGATCGATTACTTCGGCCAGCAGGCCGGCTTCGCGGCGAGTCCTGCCGAGACGATCAACTACATCGAGGCGCACGACAACCAGACGCTGTTCGACATCAACGCGTTCCGCCTGCCGCAATCGACGCCGTTGTCAGACCGCGTGCGCGTGCAGACCCTCGGCGCCGCGATCAACGTGCTGGCGCAGGGCATCCCGTTCTTCCACGCCGGCCAGGAAATCCTGCGCTCGAAATCGCTCGACCGCGACAGCTACAACGCGGGCGACTGGTTCAACAAACTGGATTACAGCTACGCGTCCAATAACTTCGGCGTCGGCCTGCCGATGGCGGGGCAGAACCAGGACAACTGGTCCTTGATGGCCCCGGTGCTCACCAACCCGCTGATCAAGCCCGACACGCGCGCGATCCTCGCCGCGAAGAACGCGTTCGAGGACTTCCTCGCGATCCGCGCGGACACCACGCTGTTCCGCCTGCGCACGGCGCAGGACGTGATCGACCGCCTGAAGTTCTACAACGTGGGGCCCGACCAGGTGCCGGGCCTCGTCGCGTTGAGCATCGACGGCGCGCGCTATCCAGGCGCCCAGTACAAGGCGGTCGTCGTCGTGTTCAACGTCGACAAGGTTGCGAAGACGATCGCGATCCCGGAACTGAAAGGCCGCAAGCTGCAGCTGCACCGCATCCAGAAGAACGGCAGCGACGACGTCGTGAAGGCATCGAGCTTCGAGCGCAACGGCGGCACGTTCGCGATCCCGGCGCGCACGGCGGCCGTGTTCGTGCAGCACGCGAACGACTGACCGGGGCGTAACGAATAAGGGCCGGGGATGCGATCTCCGGCCCTTTTGCTATTCAAGTGCTGCGGCTCAGGGCTTGCCGGCTGCCCAGTTGTTGGTGCCGCCGCCGTTGGTGCGGTCGTTCTCGAGCGCCTGCTTGTCGACGATCGTCAGGTTGTCCGTGCGGCTCGGAGCCTTGCGCGGGATGAGGGTGCCGGTCGGCGTGTAGCTCGAATCGAGGTAAGTGTTACCCCCTTGCTTCGGTTGCGTGCCGTCGGCGGCGCAGCCGGACAGCAGGATGGCGGTGGCCGCCAGGATGGGCGGAACGATGCGGTTCATTACGTGACTCTCCTGTAGTGATTTGCGGTTGGCAGGTCATTTGATGCAGACGGCGCGCACCATCTTGATGTCGGTGACGCCGCCCAGGATCTTCTCGATGCCGTCCATTTTCAGGGTCAGCATCCCGTCCTCCAGCGCGGCCGCGAGCAGTTCGGCCACGCGCGCGTGCTCGGTCAGCAGGCGTTTGATACGCTCGCTGCCAAGCATCAGTTCATGCAGGCCGACGCGCCCGCGGTATCCCTTGTTGCACTCGGCGCAGCCCACGGCGCGGTACAGCGTGAAGCGTCCCGTGGTGTCGCCGTGGCGCTGGCGCCAGCCGGCCAGCACGGCCGCGCGCGCGGCCTGAGGGTCGGTCTTGTACGAGGCCTGGCCGCGCAGCTCTTCGCAGTATTCGTCCAGCAGCGCCTCCACCTCGGCGTCGTCCGGGCGATAGGGCTGGCGGCACGCGGTGCACAGGCGGCGCGCGAGGCGCTGCGCCAGGATGCCCAGCAGGGCGTCGGCAAAATTGAATGGGTCCATGCCCATGTCGAGCAGGCGCACGACGGATTCCGGCGCGCTGTTCGTGTGCAGGGTCGAGAACACGAGGTGGCCCGTCAGCGATGCCTCGATGCCCGTGCTGACGGTCTCGCGGTCGCGCATCTCGCCCACCATGATCACGTCCGGATCGGCGCGGAGAAACGCGCGCATGACGGTCGCGAAGTCGAGGCCCGTCTTGCGGTTGACCTGCACCTGGCGCAGGCCCTTCTGGGTGATCTCGACCGGGTCCTCGGCCGTCCAGATCTTCGTCTCCGGCGTGTTCAGGTGCGCGAGGATCGAGTGCAGCGTCGTCGTCTTGCCCGAGCCGGTCGGCCCGCACACGAAGAACAGCCCGTACGGCTTGGCGACGGCGGCCTTCAGGCGCGCCAGGTTGTGCGGCAGGATGCCCAGGCTGTCGAGCGGGATCGGCTCGCCGGCCTGCAGGATGCGCATCACGATGTCTTCGACGCCGCCGCTCGACGGGATCGTCGCCACGCGCAGCTCGATGTCGAGCGGGCCGTACTTGCGGAAGCGGATCTTGCCGTCCTGCGGCTTGCGCCGCTCGGAGATGTCGAGGTCGCACATGATTTTCACGCGCGCGACGAGGGCGTTGCGGTAGCTGGCCGGGATCTCGATGTACGGCACGAGCACGCCGTCCTTGCGGAAGCGGATGCCCGTCTTGCCGCGGCCCGGCAGCGGTTCGATGTGGATGTCGGACGCGCCCTGGCGGTGCGCGTCGACGATGATCCGGTTCAGCAGCTTGACCAGCTCGTTCTCGACGGCGGCCGAGACCTCGGTGCTGCCGCCTTCCGCATCCTCGTCCAGGTCGCCGCTCTCGTCCAGCTGCGACAGCAGTTCGCCGACACTCCGGTCGTCGGCCACGGGCCCGCCGAAGAACTGGGCCACCGTCTGGTGCAGGTCGTGGCGGGTCGTCACGCGCCACGCGATGCGCGCGCGGCCGAACACCTGCGCGGCGATGTGGCTGGCGGCCACGCGTTCCGGGTCCAGCGCCATCAGCACGAGGCCGTCGGGACCGTCCTCCAGCGGCAGCCAGCCGTGTTCGAGCGCGTACTGCGGCTTCAGGTTGCGCAGCAGTTCGACGGGTTTCACGCGCTCGGCACGGAACGGTTCGTAGGGCAGGCCGCAGTACGCCGACAACGCCTCGCCGATCTGGGCGGGCTTCAGGTGGAAGTCGGACAGCAGCACGTCCTCGATGTCGGCGTCGCGCTCGCGTGCGAGGCGCGTGGCGAGTTCCAGCTCCTGCACGGCGAGCACCGCGCGCGTGACGAGGGCATCGTAGCGGCCGCGCGGCAGCGGCGCGCGCAGGCGCTGGCTGAACGCGACAGCCAGCGTGTCGCACAACTGCTTGATGCCGTCGAGGCACAGCTGGGGGAACGGGCCGCCGCTGCGGTGGTTGATGAACTGGATCACGCCGAGCAGCGCGCCGCCCGCGTCGATCAGCGGCGCCACCAGCATCTCGCGCGTGCGGTAGCCCGTGCGCTGGTCGACGCCGCGCTGGAAGCGCAGCGTGGGCGCCAGGCGCCGCAGCTCGGCCTCGTCGTAGACGTCGGCGATGTTGACGGTCAGGCGCGCCAGCGCCACGAAGCCGGCGATGGAGCCGGGCCCGATCGGCAGTTGCAGGTGGCGGATTTCGGCCAGGCCGGTCTTGACCTTGGCGACGAGGGCGTCCTGCGCCGGCGTCACGGCGTACAGGGTAAAACGGTCGGCATCGAACAGGTCGCAGAACTCCTGGCCCAGGTCGAGCATGATCTGGTCCAGGTTGGCGGTGGCGTGGATCCTCGTGGTGATCGCCTGCAGGCGGCGCTGGAAGTCGAGCCGCCGCGCCGTATCGTCGGGCGCGCGCCGGTCTCCTTTGCGTTGATCCACGAAGTCGTCGCTCATCAGAGTTCCACTTCCAGGCCTTCGTACGCCAGCGTCACGGCGAGGCCGTTCAACCGGTCCTGCCAGCGTGCGACGGCCTGCGCGAATACGGTTTCGAGCTCGTCGTCCGAGCGGGTCGGCTCGTGGTGAGTGCAATACAGGCTGCGCGCGCCGACCTTCAGCGCCAGCGCGATGGCGCCGTCGAACGTGCCGTGGCCCCAGCCCTGCTTGGCCGGATATTCGTCGAGCGTGTACGAGCAGTCGGCGACGAGCGCGTCGACGCCTTCCATGGTGCGCTCGATCTCGCGCTCGCGCCGTTCGATCTCGCGCTGCGCCGCGTCGTGGTCCGCGCTGCCGGGGGCGTGCGGATTGAAGAAGGGTTCGTGGTCGCCCGTGAAGAACATGGCGCGGCCGTTGCATTCGACGCGGTAGCCGAGGTTCGTCACGGGGTGGTTCATCACGACGTTGTGCACGACCACGTCGCCCACCGTGTGCGGCGCGCCGATGTCCAGCGTCCGGTAGTCGATGGTGGCGTCCATCCGTTCCTCGCTGACGGGGAAGTAGCTGTTCTGCAGCTGCACGCCCATCACGTGCTCGATGCCCTGGCCCGTAACGGGATCGTGGGCGCCGTGCAGGCACACGCGCGTGCCTTTCACGAACAGCGGCGTGAAGAAGGGCAGGCCGTGGATGTGGTCCCAATGGCTGTGCGTGATGAAGATGTTGGCGCGCACGGGCGCGCCATCCTCCGCGCGCCGGCGCATCAGGTCCTGGGCGAGCGCATAGATCCCCGTGCCGGCGTCCAGCACCACGAGGGTGCCGTCGTCGCCGCGCACTTCGATGCACGTGGTGTTGCCGCCGTAGCGCACGGTACGCGGCCCGGGGGACGGGATCGAGCCGCGTACTCCCCAGAATCTGAATTTCATTGGGACTCCCTTGCTGTGCAGCCTCGTCGTCTGCTCTGTTTTCGTCGCGGCCAGGCCTGCACCGTTGCAAATATATGTCAGATCATAACGTTTATTTGTAACCGATTATCTGAAATTTGCAATTATGCATCGGTTGGTGTACAGGCCGGCGTAACGACGCTACACTGTCAAAACATTTCGATCCGGCAATTAATGTGGCGACCATTACATGCGGGATTTCTGCGAGACACACATGATCATGCAAGAACTCACCCCGGCCAATATCGTGGAGCGGCTCGACCTGCTCACGGAGGTCAGCGTCGCCCTCGGCGATGGCCACGACATCGGTTCCTTCCTCGACCGCATCCTGAAGGTCGCCAAGAGCATGACGCATGCGGACGGCGGCACGCTGTACCGCCCGAGCAGCGACGAGCGCAGCCTGTGCTTCCACATTTCGCTGAACGACACGCTGGAAATCTACCAGGGCGGCGCCAGCGGCAACTCGATCGACCTCCCGCCGATCCCGCTGTACGACCAGTACGGCAACAAGAACCTGGCCTCGGTGGCGGCCTATGCGGCCAACTTCCACCAGTCCGTGAACATCGCCGACGTGTACCAGGCCGACGTCTTCAACTTCTCGGGCATGCGTTCGTTCGACCAGACGTTCGGCTACCGGTCCAAGTCGATCCTGACGGTGCCGATGACGAACCACGAGGGTGAACTGATCGGCGTGCTCCAGCTCATCAACGCGAAGGACCGGGACACGGGCGAGATCTGCGCGTTTTCCGACACCGATCAGCGCTTCATCGAGGCGCTGGCGGCGCAGGCGGCCGTCGCGCTCACGAACCAGCAGCTCGTCGTGCAGATGGAACAGCTGCTGGAAGCCCTCGTCAACCTGATCAACATCGGCATCGACGAAAAATCGCCGTACACGGGCCGCCACTGCCAGTTCGTGCCGGAGCTGACGATGATGCTGGCCGAGGCCGTGCACGAGACGCACATCGGGCCGATGGCGTCGTTCCGCATGAGCGACCGCGACCGCCGCGAACTGTGGCTGGCCGGCCTGCTGCACGACTGCGGCAAGATCACGACGCCGGTCCACGTCGTCGACAAGGCGACGAAGCTCGAGACGATCTTCGACCGCATCCACATGATCGACACGCGCTTCGAGGTGCTGTTGCGCGACGCCGAGATCCGCGCGCTGAAGGAGCAGTGCCAGCCCGAGGCGAACCGCGCGGCGATCGCCGATCGCCTCGCGTCCGAGCAGGCGCGCCTGCGTTCGGACCGCGACTTCCTGCGCCACGCGAACATCGGCGGCGAAGGCATGTCGCCCGACGACCAGGAGCGCGTGCGCCGCATCGCGACGTACCGCTGGACGGGGCCGGACGGCGTCGAACGCGACTTCCTCGACGACGACGAGGTGCGCAACCTGACCGTGCGCTTTGGTACACTCAACGACGAAGAACGCAAGATCATCAACAACCACATCGTCGTGACGATCCGCATGCTCGAATCCCTGCCCTGGCCGAAGCACCTCAAAAACGTCCCGGAATACGCGGGCGGCCACCACGAGCGCATGGACGGCAAGGGTTACCCGCGCGGCCTCACGCGCGAGCAGATGTCCGTGCAGGCGCGCGTGATGGCCATCGCCGACATCTTCGAGGCCCTCACGGCGCGCGACCGCCCGTACAAGAAGGGCAAGACGCTGTCGGAATCGCTGCACATCCTCGGCAAGTTCGCCCTCAACGGCCACATCGACCCGGACCTGTTCGACATCTTCGTGCGCCAGAAGGTGTACATGAAATTCGCCCGCAAGAACCTGGACGCGTCGCAGATCGACCACGTCGACGAGGCGGCGATCCCGGGCTATACGCCGTGAAGCTGCTGCGGCGCTACGGCGCGCGCTGGGCGCTCGGCATCCTCCTGACGCTGGCGGCCGTGCTGTACACGAACGGCACCTGGCACAGCGACGCCATCGAGCGCCAGGACACCATCCTCGCCGACCTGCGCATGCGCCTGGAGGGGCCGGCGCCCGATCCCCGCATCGTCATCGTCGACATCGATCCCAAGAGCCTCGCCGCCGTCGGGCGGTTCCCGTGGAGCCGCGACGTGATGGCGAAGCTGGTCGACCAGCTGGCCGGCCATTACCATGCGCGCACCATCGCGTTCGACGTGTCGTTTCCCGAGCCGGATACGAGTTCCGGCTACGCGGTGCTGGAGCGTCTCGCGCAGCGCGAGCTGAAGGACGTGCCGGGCGTGGCGACGAAGCTGGCTGCGCTCGAGCCGGCGCTCGATTACGACGGCCGCTTTGCCAGGGCACTGGCCGGGCGCCCCGTGCTGCTGGGCTACAGCGTGTCGGCGGAGCTGGCCAAGGGCGTGCTGCCGAAGCCCGCGTTCACCGTCGCGGACCTGGGCGGGCGCTCGCTCGACGCCTACCGGAGCGCCGGCTACGAGGCGAACATCGCGCGCCTGCAGGAGGCGGCGCGGGGCGCCGGCATCTTCTCGGTCGACCCGGACGTGGACGGCGTCGTGCGCACGGTCCCCCTGCTGCAGCGCATCGGCGACGGCTACTATCCCACGCTCGGCCTGGCCACGGCGGCCGCCTACCTGGGCGCGACGGCGATCCATCCCGACTTCGGCACGGCGCAAGTCGTCGCCCAGGACGAGGTGGCCGGCGCCGACCGCATCGTCCTCGTGCGGCCGCAGCGACGGAAGGTCGCCATCCCGGTGGGCGACGGCCTGACGACGGTCGTGCAGTTCCGCGGCCCGGGCGGCCCGCAGGGCGGGACGTTCCGCTACGTGTCCGCCGTCGACGTGCTGCAGGGCAGGGTGCCCCCGGCCTTGCTGGAGGATGTCGTCGCCCTCGTCGGCACGACGGCACCGGGCCTGCAGGACCTGCGCTCGACACCCGTGAGCAGCGTCTATCCGGGCGTGGAAGTGCACGCCAACGTGATCAAGTCGATCCTCGACGGCCGCTTCAAGTCGCATCCCGACTACGCGACGGCCGTCGAATTCTTCCAGATCCTCGTGGCGGGAACCCTGCTCGCGCTGCTGCTGCCGGCGCTGTCGCCGCTGCCGGCCGTGCTGGTGTCCGCCGCTGTCTTCGCCGGCGTCGTCGGCGCCAACTGGGCCCTGTACCGCCAGTTGGACTGGACGGTCGACATGTTCGTCTGCCTGCTGCTCGTCGCGCTGCTGTTCGTGACGAACCTGGCGTGGGGCTATCTGTTCGAGTTCCGCAAGGGCCGCGCGCTCGTCTCGCGCTTCGGCGAATACGTGGCGCCGGAACTGGTCGCGCAGATGGCCGAGAATCCCGAAGCCTATACGATGGAAGGCGAGAGCCGCGAGCTGTCCGTGATGTTCGTCGACGTGCGCGGCTTCACGACGATCTCGGAGGGCCTGTCGCCGAAGGCGCTGCGCGAGTACATCAACATTTATCTCACCGCGATGTCCGAGGACATCCGCGGCAGCCACCAGGGCACGCTCGACAAATACATCGGCGACGCCGTGATGGCCTTCTGGGGCGCGCCCGTCGCCTTTGCCGACCACGCGAGCCGCGCGGTGGCCACGTCGCTGCTGATGCAGGCCAGCGCGGCGCGCCTCAACGAGGATTTCAAACGGCGCGGCTGGCCGCCGCTGGCGATCGGCATCGGCATCAATTCCGGCCTGATGCACGTGGGCGACATGGGCTCCGCGATCCGCCGCGCCTACACGGTGATGGGCGACGCGGTGAACCTCGGCTCGCGGCTGGAGGGCATCACGAAGGTGTACGGCGTCGGCATCGCGGTGGGCGAGGCCACGCGCCTGGCCGCGCCCGAATTCGTCTACCGCGAACTGGATCTCGTGCGTGTAAAAGGCAAGAACGAGCCGGTGGCGATCTTCGAGCCGCTCGGCAAACCGGCCGACCTTGCGCCTGCCGTGCTGGACGAACTGGCCGCGTGGGATGCGGCGCTGGCCAGGGTGCGCGCGCAGGACTGGGATGGCGCGCAAGGCGCGATCGCGGCGCTGCACGCGGCGCATCCGCAGCGCGCGCTCTACGCCCTGTACCTGGAACGGATCGCGCACTGGCGTGCGAATCCGCCCGGCGCAGGGTGGGATGGCGTGACCACGTTCGAGACGAAGTAGCGCCGGCGCAACGCCGGTGTCCGGTATTCCCCCCATCCCGAGGGGAAGATTTCTGATTTTCAATAATTTTTCTCTCAGGCAAGGAAAACCTCTTTACACTCGTAACAAACCGAAGTTTTCCTTTCGCGGCATTGCCGCAGGCCCGGGGATGCATGGGCCAGAACAATAACGATATGGTCATCCACAACATGAAACTACGCTTGGCACGCCTGGTCGCGGGCTCGGTGCTGGCCGCCGCCGTCGGCGCCGCCTGGGCCGACGATGCGATCCGGTTCGAGATCAGCCGCTTCGATGTGAGCGGCAACACGCTGCTGCCCGCTGCCGACGTGCAGGCCGCCGTCGCCCCATACACGGGCGCGGGCCGCGATTTCGGCGACGTCCAGCGCGCGCTGGAAGCGCTCGAGGCGCTGTACCACGCGCGCGGCTGGAACGTCGTCACCGTCCAGCTGCCCGAACAGGAACTCAATGGCGGCGTCGTGCGCCTGCACGTCGTCCAGACCAAAGTCCGCCAGGTCGAGGTGACGGGCAACCGCTGGTTTTCCGAGGCCAATGTGCGCGCCAGCCTGCCCACGCTCGTCCCGGGCGCGACACCCAACCTGGCGGACGTGTCGCGCAACCTCCGGCTCGTCAACGAGAACCCGGCGAAGAAGGTCAAGCTGAGCCTCGCCGGTGCCGATGCGAATGGCGAGGACGCAGTCGACGCCAAGGTGGAAGTCGCGGACGAGCGCCCGTGGAAGGTGATGTTCAACGCCGACAACACCGGCACCGAGTCCACCGGCAAGACCCACGCGGGCGTGCTGCTGCAGCATGCGAACCTGTGGGGCCGCGACCACGTGGGCACCCTGCAGTACACGACGACGGCCGAACGCCCGGACCGCGTGGCCGTGTGGGCCGCCGGCTACCACGTGCCGCTGTACGCGCTGGGCGATTCCATCGACCTGTTCGCGAGCTATTCGGACGTGGATTCGGGCGCAGTCAACGCCGGCCTGTTCGACCTCGCCGTGAGCGGCAAGGGCACGGTCTACGGCGGCCGCTACAACCATGTGCTGGCCAAACGCGGCAACCTGGAGAGCCGCATCGTCTATGGCTTCGACGTCAAGGCCTACCGCAACAACGTCGTCTTCGGCACGCAGAACTTCGGCAACGACGTCACCGTGCGCCCGCTGAGCGTCGCGTGGGCCGGCAGCCATGCGGCACCCGACGGCCAGGCCGACTTCTCGATCGCCCTGCTGCAGAACGTGCCGGGCGGCTCGCGCGGCGGCGCGGACGATTTCGCGGCCGTGCGCAGCGGCGCCAAGGCCGGCTACCGCATGGTGCGCTTCGCGGCCGCGTTCACCAACATCGTGGCAGGCGACTGGCAGACGCGCGTGCTGCTGAACGGCCAGTGGACGCACGACGCGCTGGTGCCGGGCGAGCAGTTCGGCGCCGGCGGCGCGACGACCGTGCGCGGCTTCGGCGAACGCGATCTCGCGACGGACACGGGCATCGTCTCCAACATCGAACTGTACACGCCGGACCTGTGCGGCCACGCGGGCTGGCAATGCCGCCTGCTCGGCTTCTACGACACGGCCTGGGGCGAGCGCAATCGTGCGCTGCCGGCCGAACTGCATCGCACCGCGATCTCCAGCACGGGCCTCGGCCTGCGCGTCTCGGCGGGCGGCGCGGCGAGCGTGCAGCTCGACTACGGCCACGGCGTCCACGTCGGCCAGGTGGCGGCCACCAGCAGGAACAAGCTCCACGTGCGCGTGGCGCTGGCGTATTGAGGATCCATCCATGACTTCATCCATCCAAAGACGGCTCGGTGCCTTGCTGCTG
This sequence comes from Massilia kyonggiensis, assembly GCF_024756235.1. Classification (GTDB taxonomy): domain Bacteria; phylum Pseudomonadota; class Gammaproteobacteria; order Burkholderiales; family Burkholderiaceae_D; genus Telluria; species Telluria kyonggiensis. The sequence goes on from NZ_JANUGY010000014.1 coordinate 58,267, forward strand.
GCGGCGTGCTACAGCGGGGCCGGCTTCGCCGCGCCCGCGCTGCCGCAGGTCGTTGCCGGCCAGGCCACGTTCAACCAGCAGGGCAACGTGTTCTCGATCACGAACACGCCCGGCGCGATCATCAACTGGCAGAGCTTCAACATCGGTGCCGGCGAGGTCACTCGCTTCATCCAGCAGGGCGCGGACAGCGCGGTGCTGAACCGCGTGATCGGCCAGGATCCGACGAAGATTCTCGGCGCGCTGCAATCGAACGGCAAGGTCTTCCTGATCAACCCGAACGGCATCCTGTTCGGCCAGGGCGCGCGCGTGGACGTGAACGGTCTCGTGGCCTCCACCCTGAACATCAGCGACGCCGACTTCCAGGCGGGCCGCAAGCGCTTCCAGGCCGGTACCGTCGCGGGCGCGGTGCGCAACGAAGGCACCATCGCGACGCCATCCGGCGGCCAGGTCTTCCTGATCGCGCCGAACGTCGAGAACACGGGCATCGTCACGGCGCCGAACGGCGACGTGATCCTCGCGGCGGGTCACAGCGTGCAGCTGGTGGATTCGAACGATCCGGACCTGCGCGTCGAGCTCTCGGCCCCGGCGGGGCAGGCCGTCAACCTGGGCCAGGTGATCGCGCAGGGCGGCCGCATCGGCATCTACGGCGCCCTGGTGAACCAGCGCGGCGTCGTCAACGCGGACAGCGCCGTCATGGGCGCGAACGGCCGCGTCGTCCTGAAAGCGAGCCGCGCCGTCGCGCTGGACGCGGGCAGCGTCACGCGCGCTGCCGGCAGTGCCGGTGCGGACGGCGGCACCGTGCAGGTGCTGGGTGAGCAGGTGAATATCGCCGCGGGAGCCGGCATCGACGCGAGCGGCCGCAATGGCGGCACGGTGCTCGTCGGCGGCGACTGGCAAGGCGGCGGCAACGTGCTGCGCGCGCAGAACACCAGCGTCGCACAGGGCGCCGTCATCCGCGCGGATGGCAAAGGTGGTAGTAACGGCGGCAACGGCGGCAAGGTCGTGCTGTGGTCCGATGGCGCGACGGCGGCGCACGGCATCGTCTCCGCGCGCGGCACCGCGGCCGGCGGCAAGGTCGAGACGTCGGGCCATGCGCTCGACGTGGACGGCATCGCGGTCGACGCATCCGGCAGCAAAGGGAAGAACGGTACGTGGCTGCTGGATCCGTACGACATCGAGGTCGTGGCGGGCGGCACGGCGAACGCGAACGACGTCAGGACGTCCTCCGGCGGCGTATCGACGGGCGTCACGCGCGTGGCCCCAAGCACGCTGACGGCGGCCGGCACAGACGTCATCCTGCAGGCGCAGCACGACCTCACGGTCACGGACGCATTGAACGCAGCCGGCAGCGTGCGCGCCACGGCGGGCAACGACATCCGCATCAACGCGCAGGTGAGCGCGGGCGGCGATCTCGATTTCCGCGCGCAGAACGCGTTCACGCTGGGCGCCAACGGCCTGCTGAAAACCGGGAACTACATCGACGTCAGCGCCAACCAGATCACGCTGGCGGGCAACATCGCCGGCAGCGGCCAGTCGCCGATCCTCACCCTGACGTCGGCCGATCCGGGCCGCGCCATCAGCATCGGCACAGGCGCGGGCAGCACGGCCGGGCTGTCCCTGGACGCCGCATCCCTGCAGCGCCTGAGCGGCAATCTCTTCGAGATCAACATCGGCAACAGCGCGCATACGGGCACCGTGTCCGTCGACAGCGCGCTTTCCGCGGCGACCAACGTCGTGCTGGAAAACGCGGGCACCATCCGCATCGGCGCGCCGGTCGACCTGTCCGCGAACGCGGGCAGCCGCTTCATCGCGAGCCAGTACGCGAACGGCGGCCTGATCGACGTCGCGGGCTCCGTGAAGGCAGGGACATCCGTGCTGCTGCAGGGCGACCGCCTGGCCATCGGCGCGACCGTGGCCGCCGCCAAGGTCAAGCTGCAACCCAACAGCGCGGACACGCACATGTCGATCGGCGGCACCGGCGGCGGCTTCGCGCTCGGCCAGGCCGCGCTGTCCAACGTGCAGACGAACGACCTCACGATCGGCGGACTGGCGGGCGGCTGGGGCGGCATCGACGTCGACGGCGCCGCGAGTTTCGCGGGCGCGAAGCTGACGCTGGATGCGGGTAACGGCGAGCTGGCGATCAAGGCGCCGCTGGGCGCGACCGGCACGCTGGCGCTGGCTTCGACGCTGGGCATTTATGAACAGAACACCGGCACCGTCAGGTCGGCCAACGTGGTGCTGCGCGGCGGCCAGGTCGTGTTCACGGGCGCCAACGAGATCGGCACGCTGTCCGGCAGCGCCAGCGGCAATCTGTTCCACGTGGTGAACCAGGGCAGCCTGCGGATCGGCACCGTCGACGGCATGAGCGGCATCGCCGCACCCAACGCCAGCGTGCGCTTCATCAGCGGCGGCCTCCTGACGCTCGACGCAGGCATCGCCGGCGGCACCGACGCGACGCTGGACGCGGCGGGCATCGCGGGCAGCGGCCTGCTGCAGGCCGGCGTGCTGACCCTGGCGTCCAGCGCCGGCATCGGCACCACGACGACCCCGCTCAAGACCCGCACCGGCATGCTGATGGCGTCCAACCAGGGCACGGGCAGCCTGCCCATCAACATCGCCAACAACGGGCCGCTGCTGCTGCGCCGGGCCGTGCAGGATGGCGACGGCAATGGCGGCGCGATCGTCATCGACAGCGTGGGCGGCATGACCGTGCCCGCGTTCGACGTGACCAACGGCGGCGGCGAAGTACGCACCAACAGCGGCGACATCAGCCTCACGACGCACAGCCCGCTGACCATCCACGGCCGCGTGGCGACGACGAGCGGCAACGTGCGCCTGCTGGCCGACAATGGCGGTGCCGTCACGATCTCGTCCAGCGCGCGCGTGATGTCGGTCAGCGGCAACGTCAGCGTCACGGGCGGTTCCACGCAGATCGCGGCCGACAGCATCAGCGTGTCCAGCCCGGACAAGCTGCAGGTCAGCACCACCGGCACCGACACCGGGACGCCGCCGCCGGGCACGACGCCCACGCTCGACGCCTGCCTCGCCAACCGCACGACGGCCGGCTGCGGCCCCGTGCTGGCGGCCGCCGTGCAGGCCTGTACGGTCAATCCGTCCGGCCCGCGCTGCGGCGAGATCATGCCGACGTACGAGACGTGCTCGGCCCAGCCCACCGCGCCGGGCTGCGCTCCCATCATCAGGGAACACGATGCGATCACCGCGTGCATGGCCGACCCGAAAGCACCGGGCTGCGCGGCCACCTTGCCCGTCTACGACGTCTGCAAGACGGCACCGGCGACCTACGGCTGCTCGGTCGTCATCAAGGAACACGACGCGGTCACCGCCTGTATCGCCGACCCGAAAGCGCCGGGCTGCACGACGACCTTGCCGCCGCTGGACCAGTGCCGCGCGGACGGCAGCGCCTACGGCTGCGCGGCCGTGCTGGCGCGCGCGAAATTCGACGCGTGCCTCGCGAACCCGTCCGGCGCCGGCTGCGGCGACGTCCTGCCGAAGCTGGACGTGTGCAAGCTGACGCCGTCGCTGGAAGGCTGCACGCAGGTGCTGGCGCTGGGCTTCCAGGCCTGCCTCGCGAACCCGCATGACGCGAGCTGCAGCGGCATCCTGCCCACGCTGACGCAATGCCAGGGCAACAGCAAGCTGCCCGGCTGCGACGTCGTGCTGCCCACGCTGGCCCAGTGCATCGGCAGCCCGAGCCTGCAGGGCTGCGACGTGCGCCTGCCGAGCCTCGCGGTGTGCGCGGCGACACCTGCCACGCCGGGCTGCGAAGCCGTGCTGCCGACGGCATCGTTCTGCAGCACGCATCCGGGCGACGCCCTCTGCGTGGTGTTCGGCGGCGGCACCGGCACCGGCCAGAACGCGCAGGGCACGCCGGTGTCCCAGGCGGTGCAGACGGTGGTCCAACTCATCAACACGTCGGCGCCCGCCGTCACGGCGAGCATCACCGGCCGGAGCGACAGCGACACGTCGAAGGCCAAGGCGGACGAACGCCTGGCCGGCATCGTGCAAGCGGAACAACCTGGAGTCAAGAATGAAAAACCTGCGACCAAAATGTACTGTAATTGAGGCGCTGGCCCAGACACTCCTGTGCGCCGTGCTGCTGTTCGGCGCAAGCGCAGCGTGGGCGGGGCAGGTCGTGGGCGTCGTGGAGCACCTGAGCGGGCCGCTCATGGACCGCAAGGCCGACGGCACCGTCAAGGTACTGGCCGCGAAGTCCCAGGTGGAGAGCGGCGACACGCTCGTGGCGGAAAAGAACACGTATGCGCAGATCCGCTTCATCGACAACAGCGAGATCACGCTGCGTCCCGGCACGACGTTCAAGATCGACGACTTCGCCTACGACGCCGACAAGCCGGACGGCGACAGCGCCGTGTTCAGCCTCGTGAAGGGCGGCCTGCGCTCGATCACGGGCCTGCTGGGCAAGCGCAACAAGGAGAAGTTCCAGCTCAAGACGCCGGCGGCGACCATCGGCATCCGCGGCACGACGTTCATCGCGCAGTGGGTGGAAGACGCGGCGGCGGTGAAATCGGCGTCCGGACCGGTCAATCCCGGCCTCGTCCCCGGCCTGCACGTGGCCGTGCTGGACGGGATGATCGTCGTGACGAACGCGGGCGGCGCGCAGCACTTCCCGGCCGGGCAATTCGGCTTCGTGCCCAACATGACCGCGCCGCCGATCGTGCTGCCGCAGAATCCGGGCCTTAAATTCACGCCGCCGCCGACGTTCAGCACCAGCAGCGGGCCGCTCGCGTCGCAGGGACCGGCGGCGTTGCAGAACACGGTGGACTGCATCGTGCGCTGACCGGCGCGGCGCGTGAAAAAAGCCTATGCATGCACAGGCTTTTTTTGTGGGAGCGGAAATTCGGGGTCAGAGCACGTTTTCGTGAAAATTCGGGGTCAGAGCACATTTTGTTGCAAGATCTTTTAAGCAGGTAAAGCATGCGGCGCCAGTGCGACCCGTTGAGAAGAGATGGCCGAACCGTTGTCGCACCGAGCCGAAGCTAGACGTTGAGACATTGATCAAAAACGTGCTCTGACCCCGAATTTGGGAAAAAATGTGCTCTGACCCCGAATTGGGGGCGAAAAAAAGCCTGTGCACCTTCCGATGCACAGGCTTTTTTGTGGGAGCGTATGACCGTTACAACACGTCGCTCGCGTGATCCGCCAGGCGCGAACGCTCGCCGCGCGCCAGGGTCACGTGGCCGCCGTGACCCCAGCCCTTGAAGCGGTCGACCACGTACGTCAGGCCGCTCGAGCCCTCGGTGAGGTAAGGCGTGTCGATCTGCGCGATGTTGCCGAGGCAGAGGATCTTCGTGCCCGGACCCGCGCGCGTGACCAGCGTCTTCATCTGCTTCGGCGTCAGGTTCTGCGCCTCGTCGATGATGAGGAACTTGTTCACGAACGTGCGGCCGCGCATGAAGTTCAGCGACTTGATCTTGATGCGCGAGCGGATCAGGTCCTGCGTCGCCGCGCGGCCCCAGTCGCCCGCGTCGCCGTCGCCCTTCATGAGCACTTCCAGGTTGTCGTCGAAGGCGCCCATCCACGGCGACATCTTTTCTTCCTCCGTGCCGGGCAGGAAGCCGATGTCTTCGCCGACGGGCACGGTCACGCGGGTGACGATGATCTCGTTGTAGACCTTCGTTTCCAGCACCTGCGCCAGGCCTGCCGCCAGCGCCAGCAGCGTTTTACCGGTACCGGCCTGGCCGAGCAGCGAGACGAAGTCGACTTCCGGATTCATGAGCAGGTTCAGCGCGAAGTTCTGCTCGCGGTTGCGCGCCGTGATGCCCCACACGTTGTTCTTGTTGCTGGAATAGTCGCGCAGGGTCTGCAGGACGGCGGTCTTGCCGTTGATCTGCTTGACCTGGGCGTACAGCGGCGCCTCGCCGTTCTTCGGTTCCAGGTACACGAACTGGTTGACGAGCAGCGTCGGGATCAAGGGACCCGTGATGCGGTAGAACGTGGACGAGTAGCCGCCCTTGATCTCCTGCCACGATTCCACGCCCTTGCCGTGCTTTGTCCAGAAGTCGTCAGGCAGCTGGACGATGCCCGAGTACAGCAGGTCGGTATCTTCCAGCACGTGGTCGTTGAAATAGTCTTCCGCGGCCAGGCCCAGCGCGCGCGCCTTGATGCGCATGTTGATGTCCTTCGACACCAGCACGATCGCGCGGCCCGGCTGCTCGGCTTCAAGCGCGCGCACGACACCGAGGATCTGGTTGTCGGCCTTGCCGGACGGCAGACCCTCGGGCAGGGCGGCGCCGTTCAGGCGCGTCTGGAAGTGCAGGCGGCCCTTCGCATCCTTGTTGCCCAGCTTGGCCAGCGGGATGCCTGATTCGATGGCGTCGTCGTCGACGTTGGCGATCAGGGCGTCCAGCGTGCGCGAGACCTGGCGCGCGTTGCGCGCGACTTCCGACATGCCCTTCTTGTGGTTGTCGAGTTCTTCCAGCGTCATCATCGGCAGGTAGACGTCGTGTTCCTCGAAGCGGAACAGCGAGGTCGGGTCGTGCATCAGCACGTTCGTGTCGAGCACGAACACCTTCGTGGCGCCCGACGTGTCGGCCTTGCGGCTCGCTTGCGACTTGACGTTGACCTCGACCGGCTTGTGCTTGGCCGGATGCGGTTCGTTCATGTCGGTCTCGCGCAGCTTGGCGGTGGCCTTGCCCGGTTTCGCGGGCTTCTCGGCGCGTGCCGGAGCAGGCTCCGTGACGGGGGCGGCCGCCGGCTTGTCTTCGCGCGCGGGCGCCTCGGCCAGCAGGGCGGCCTTCGACTTGCGCGGCTTCGTCGCCTTGGGGGCGGGCACGGCCGGGCCGCTGATCAGGTCTTCGACGGGGTCGTTTTCCGCTTTCGCGGCTGCGCGCACAGGCGTCTTGCCCGGTTCGGCCCTCGGGTAATCCTTGGCCAGCAGGATGGTGGCCGGCTTGGTGGGGAGTTTAGGCAGTGGCATCAGGTTCTCAATCCAGAAAAGAAGTCGGAAAAACGCTCCGCACGGCACGCGCGCGCCGTCGGGCAGACAGATGCAACTGGGGGGAGCTGCGAGGCGCCGGCGAGCCCAGACGGGGGCCCTGGCCGGCAGCCAGATTGGAATGATGCGGTGAGGTAAAACAGTGACTCAAAATAGGCGAACGCTCGGCTAAGGGTTTTCAATAACCATCGCCAGCCCGCTCTTCAAGGCTGGCTTTTCAAAAATTCCAGCACTTCATTGACGTGATCATTGACTTTCACGCCACGCCATTCTTTCACCAACTTGCCGTCAGCGTCAATGACAAACGTACTGCGCTCTACCCCCCGCACTTTTTTGCCGTACATGTTCTTCATCTTCATGACGTCGAACTGGGTGCACACGGCTTCGTCCGGATCGGAAATCAGTTCGAAGGGCAGGCCCAGCTTGGCCTTGAAGTTGTCGTGCGAGCGCAGGGAATCGCGGCTGATGCCGTAGACGTCGGTGTTCAAGGCCTTGAACTCGTCGTAGCGGTCGCGGAAGTTCATCGCTTCCGTCGTACAGCCGGGGGTATTGTCTTTGGGATAGAAGTACAGCACCGTATAGCGCGCCGGGCGACCGTTCAGTCGGAACGTCTGGTCGCCGGTCATCGGCGCGCTGAAATCGGCTACAGGTGCTGCGGTTGGGCTTTCGGCCACGGTTTTTCTCCTGTTGGATGCGCGGCCGGTAAGCCGCGTGTCACTTCACGGTGTCGAGGATGATCAGTTCCCCTGAGCGTCCCGGTAACTCGCCCCACTGGACCGGATGCTCGGGCAGCGGGTCGCCTTTTATCTTCTCATAATAGTCCGCCATCGAGGCAAGTCGGTAGCCTTGGGCTTTCCAACCTGACAACAGCTGCTCGAATATGGGGGCGAGTTTCTGTCCTTCAAGCTCCGCGTGCAAGGTATATACGTGGTCGCGCTGCGGATTCGCCGTCAGCTTCAGCAGGTGGGCGGCGATGTTGTGCTCGTCGATGACGGTGCCGTCGATCTCGCGGCCCAGCAGCTCGTCCAGCGTCGGCAGCGTGGTGGGCATCTGGATGTGCGACAGCCCGCGGTAGCGGTATGGGCCGAATGTCGGATCGGCCAGCGAGCCGTCGTCGCGCAACTGGGCGCGGCCGTCCGACGCGTAGCGGTAGCCCACCGCATCGTGACGCGCGAACGCGTGCTGGTTCATCTGCCAGCCCGCCGCGCCATGCGTGTGCGGCCGCTCGCCGAACACCTGCGCATAGCGCTGCTCGCTCTTCTTCATCATCCGGTCCGTCCACGCCGCGTCGCGCCCGCGCACGTTGTCCTGCCACCAGACGTGGTCCCACGTGTGGATGCCGCATTCGAAGCCGGCATCGCGCGCGGCGCGCATCTCGGCCGCCGCTTTCGCCCCGATGTCCGGACCGGGCAGCAGCACGCCGTACATCAGCGTCTTGAAGCCGTAGTGCTCCACGACGGACGTGCGCGACACCTTCTGGAAGAAGCCGGGACGCAGCGCGCGCCGCATCGCCCATCCCGTGTGGTCGGGGCCCAGCGAAAACAGGAACGTCGCACCGGCGCCGTGCGCGCTCAGCATGCGCACGAGGTTGGGCACGCCTTCGCGCGTGCCGCGGTAGGTGTCGACGTCGATCTTGAGGACGAGCAGCGGTGCCAAGGCCGGTTCCTTAATCGACGAGGGCCTGGGCCGCCGCGACCTGGCCGCGGTAGGCGTCGAAGATGTGGCGCAGCGCGTCCGCCATCGTCACCGACGGTGCCCAATCGAGGTCGTTCTTCGTGTTCTCGATCTTCGGCACGCGGTTCTGCACGTCCTGGTACCCGGTGCCGTAGTAGGCGCCCGAGCTGGTCTCGACGATTTTCACTTTCTCCGCGCCGGCCGCGTATTCCGGGTACTCGGCCGCGAGCTTCATCATCATGTCGGCCAGTTCGCGGATCGAGTAGTTGTTCGTCGGGTTGCCGATGTTGTAGATCTGGCCCGTCGCCTTGCCGTCCTTGTTCTCGATGATCTTCATGAGCGCCGAGATGCCGTCGTCGATGTACGTGAAGGCGCGCTTCTGGTGGCCGCCGTCGACGAGCTGGATGGTCTCGCCGCGCACGATGTGGCCGAAGAACTGCGTCAGCACGCGCGACGAACCTTCCTTCGGCGTGTGGATCGAGTCCAGGCCGGCGCCGATCCAGTTGAACGGGCGGAACAGCGTGAAGTTCAGGCCTTCCATGCCGTAGCCCCAGATCACGCGGTCCATCAGCTGCTTGGCGCAGGCGTAGATCCAACGCGGCTTGTTGATCGGGCCGTAGACCAGTTCCGAGTTCTCCGGATCGAATTCGGCGTCGCGGCTCATGCCGTAGACTTCCGACGTCGACGGGAAGATCAGGTGCTTTTTATATTTCGCGGCCGAGCGGACGATCGGCAGGTTCGCCTCGAAGTCCAGTTCGAAGACTTTCAGCGGCTCCTTCACGTACGTCGACGGCGTCGCGATGGCGACCAGCGGCAGGATCACGTCGCATTTCTTGACGTGGTACTCGACCCATTCCGTGTTGATCGTGATGTCGCCTTCGAAGAAGTGCATGCGCGGATTACCGAGCAAGTGGCTGATGCGGTCGGACGCCATGTCCATGCCGTAGACTTCCCAGTCGGTCGTCTCGAGGATGCGCTTGGACAGGTGGTGGCCGATGAAGCCGTTGACGCCGAGGATGAGGACTTTTTTCATGTGGGTTTTCCTGGATGCTTGTTCAGGCCTGGCCTTCTGCGAGTTGTGCCCGCAGTTCGGCAGGCGAAATGCGCAGGCCGTCGGCCAGCAGGCTGTGAATGACCAGCGCGCGGCCGTCGCCGCAGACGCCGAGGATGGCATTATCGACGACCGCGAGGCCCGGCGAGAGGCCCTGAACATTACCGTTCTGTAATCGAGCGCGTTCGATGACGTAGCGGCGTGGTCCGATGTTCGTGAACGCGCCGGGGTAGGGCGGGGCGACCGCGCGGTGCAGGTTGTAGACCTCCTGCGCGGGCTTGCTCCAGTCGATGCGGCCGTCTTCCGGTTTGCGGCCGCCGAAGTAGCCGCCTTTCGTCAGGTCGTTGGGCGTACGCGGCGCGGTGCCGGCGAGGAGGCTCGGCAGCACGTCATACAGCGCCAGCTCCGCGGCGACCGTCACCTTGCCGAACACTTCGAACGCGGTATCGTCCGGCAGGATCGGCACGGCCTGCTGCGCGACGATGGCGCCGGCGTCCGGTTTCACCGTCATCTCGTGCAGGGTGGCGCCCGTCTCGGTGGCACCGTGCAGCACGGCCCAGTTGGTGGGTGCGCGGCCGCGGAACGCGGGCAGCAGCGAGCCGTGCATGTTGTACGCGGGGGCGATGTCGAGGATCGCCTGCGGCAGCATGTGGCGGAAGTAGAAGCTGAACATCAGGTCCGGTTGCGCGGCCCGGATGGCCTCGAGCAGGTCGGCGCCTTTCGCATCGTCCGGGGTGAGGTAGGGGATGCCTTCGGTCTCGCACAGCGAGAGGACGGATTCGAACCAGATGTTTTCGGTGGCGCTGTCCTGGTGCGTGATGACGAGGGCGACGTCGACGCCGCCGGCCAGCAGCACCTTCAGGCAGCGTACGCCCACGTTGTGGTAGGCGAAGACGACTGCGCGTTTGCGGGGTTGGGTCATGTTCTTTCGGGCCGTGAAGGCGAGTGAGGTTGTTCGTCGCCCGCGCCGCTGGGGCGGGGCGACGTATTGTAGTGCGCCGGCCGGACGCTCAGCGCACGACCTGCCGCTTCTCGACCCCGTCCGTCTCGGCGAGATCCGCCGGCACGCCCTGCAGGATCGTGGCGACGACGTAGCGCGGCCGTGCGCGCACCTGCTGGTAGATGCGGCCCACGTATTCGCCCACGAGGCCGATGCCGAACAGGATCACGCCCATGAAAAAGAACGCGATCGCGAACAGCGTGAACACGCCTTCCGCCTCGGCGCCCAGCAGGAAGCGGCGGAAGATGAGCACGACCACCAGCAGCGCCGACAGCACCGCCAGGGTCATGCCCAGCAGCGAGAACATCTGCAGCGGCACGAGCGAGAAGCCCGTCATCAGGTCGAAGTTCAGGCGAATGAGGCTGTACAGCGAATACTTCGATTCGCCGGCCGCGCGTTCCTCGTGCTCGACGACGATCTCCGTCGGCTTGCGCGCGAACTTGTACGCGAGCGCCGGCACGAAGGTGTTCACTTCGCCGCACTGGTTGACGAGGTCGATCACGTTGCGGCCGTAGGCGCGCAGCATGTTGCCCTGGTCCGTGATGTGGATGTTCGTGATGCGCTCGCGCAGGCGGTTCATCGCTTTCGACGCCACCGTGCGCCACGCGGAATCCTGGCGCTTGCGGCGGATCGAGCCCACGTAGTCGTAGCCCTCGCGCATCTTGGCGATCAGCTTGTGGATCTCTTCCGGCGGATTCTGCAGGTCGGCGTCGAGCGTGATGACGATCTGGCCGCGCGTCTGCTCGAAGCCCGCGAGGATCGCCATGTGCTGGCCGTAGTTGCCGTTGAAGAGGACGACGCGTGTGACGTCCGGGCGCTTGCGGTACTGCTCCGCGAGGATCGACACCGAGTTGTCGCGGCTGCCGTCGTTGACGAAGATGACTTCGTACGGCACGCCCAGCGCATCCATCGCGGGGTACAGGCGCGCGAACAGGTTCGCCAGGCCCGCTTCCTCGTTATAGACCGGGATGACGACCGAGACTTCCGGCTTCATGGCTGCCGTCGTCATTTTGCGAGCACCGCTTTCACTGCAGTCACGGCACGTTCCACGTCCGCCTTCGTCATCGCATTGAACATCGGCAGCGTGACGGTCAGGCGGCCGATCTTCTCGGCGACGGGGAACATCCCTTCCTTGAAGCCGCGCTCGCGGTACAGGGTGAACAGGTGGATCGGCGCGTAGTGGTAGCCGGTGCCGATGTTGTGTTCCTTCTGCATGCGGGTCATGAAATCGGCGCGCGTGCCCGGGGCGTTGTCCGGCAGGATGATCTGGAACAGGTGCCAGTTGCTCGTGCCGAAGGCCTGGATCGGGAGCTGGGCGCCGGTCTGCGCTTCGAAGTCGGGACCGAAGCAGTCGAAGTAGTGACGGGCCAGCGCGGCGCGGTGCGCCGTCAGCCGTTCCAGGTTCTTCATCTGGCCCAGGCCGATGGTGGCCATGATGTCGCTCATGTTGTACTTGCCGCCCAGGAGGTCGACGTCGATGCCGTCCACGCCGCTGCGCGTCACGCCCTGCAGGCGGTATTTCTCGGCCAGGCGCGCTTCTTCCAGGTTGTTCAGCACGAGGCAGCCGCCTTCGCCCGTCGTGATGTTCTTGTTGGCCTGGAAGCTGAACGATGCGAAGTCGCCGAACGAGCCGATGCGCTTGCCGTTCCACAGCGAGCCGATGGCCTGTGCGGCATCTTCGACGACGCGCAGGTCGTGCTTGTGCGCGATGGCGTACAGGCGGTCCATGTCCAGCGGCAGGCCGGAGAGGTACACGGGAATGATCGCCTTCGTACGCGGGGTGATCGCGGCTTCCAGCTTGTCCAGGTCCATGTTGCGCGTGACCGGGTCGATGTCGGCGAAGACCGGGGTCGCGCCCACTTCGATGATCACGTTGGCGGTGGCCGGCCACGAGATCGGCGTCGTGATCACTTCATCGCCCGGCCCGATGCCGGCGATGCGCAGCGCGATCTCCATCGTGCAGGTGCCGGAATTGAAGGTGCGGACGGGGCGGCCGCCGAAGTATTCCGACAGCAGGGCCTCGAATGCCTGGTTTTTCGGACCGGTCGTGATCCAGCCGGAGCGCAGCACTTCGCCGACGGCGGCGATGGTCTCTTCGTCGATGGTGGGCCGGGAAAAGGGCAGGAAGGGCAGCTCGGCAGTCATGGGAAGCTCGTTATTCTATTGATAAAGATATGCAGACAAAGCGGGCATTGTAACAGCGCACTGTCTAGCGCCAAATCACGTTCTCGCCAGCAACACCACGCCCACCACGATGACGCCGATGGCCACCAGGCGCTGCGGCGAAATCGCCTCGCCCAGGAACATCCAGGCGCCGAACGCCGACACGACATAGCCCAGCGACAGCATCGGGTACGCGATCGTCACGTCCGTGCGCGACAGGCCGATGATCCACACGACGAGCGAGATGCCGTAGCAGGCGAGACCGCCCAGGATCGGCGCCTGCGTCACGACCTTGATGAAGGTCTGGAACCAGTTGCCCATGGTGAGGTGGATGGCGCCGCCGAGGGCGTTGGTGCCCGCTTTCAGCAGCAGCTGGGCACAGGCGTTCAGGATCACGCCGGAGATGATGAAGGCAAAAGTCGTGAGGTTCATGAAGGACGTTTAAAAATTCGCGATGACGGTACGGCGCGCGTCCGCCGCCACGATGCGCAGGGGGACGCCCTGCCGCTTCAGGTCGGCGGCGATCTCGGGACGGGTGATCGCCACGTTGCGCACGCCCGCGGCCGCATCCGCGCGCCAGCGGGCGAGGAACTCGGGAATCGTCGGGATCGCGAGTTCCGGCTGCTGCTGGAGGCCGAAGTCGAACTCGTCGCGATAATCGACGAGCGTGACGGGACGGCCGAGATAAAAGGTCAGCGACTGCTCGTAGATCCCGACCGAATAGACTTTCATGGCCGGGTTCGCGGCGCCCGCCGCTTTCAGCGCGGGCAGCAGGTTGACGCCCGCGCGCGCCTGGCCGATCGGTTCGAAGCCGACGAGCAGCAACTGCGTGCCGGCGAAACCGGCGACGGCCAGCACGACGACGAACAGGTCGCGCAGCATCTGGCGCGCATACAGCAGGGCGAGGCAGCCGCCGATCAGCAGGACGAGGCCGGCCGCCAGCACCCACGGTTGATACGCCGCGTACAGCACGTCCTCGCCCGCATGCTTGGCGAACTTCAGCATGAACGGGACGGTGGCGAGGAAGCACACGCCCAGCAGCGCCGTCAGGGCGGCCGTGACCATGCGGCCGCGGCGCGTGCCGGCGTCCAGGTAGACCGCCACCAGCAGCGCGACGGCGGGGAACACGGGCAGGATGTAGCCGGGCAGCTTGGAATTCGACTTGGTGAAGAACAGCGTGATGAACGCGACCCACACGAGCAGCATCAGGCGCGGGCGGAATCTGGTCGTCTCGCCGTCGCGGCGCGCGCCGCCCACCAGGCTTTGCACCAGCACGCCGACCCAGGGCACGCTGCCGGCGGCCAGCAGGACAAAGAAGATGTACCACGCGGCCTCGCGGTGGTGTTCCTTCTTGAGGAAGCGGTCGAAGTGTTCGTGGACGAAGAAGAAGTGCGGCTGCTCCGGATTCTTCAGACCGACCAGCACGAACCACGGCGTGGCGATCAGGAAGAACAGGATCAGGCCCTTCACGAGGTGCAGGCGCTTCCAGATGGCCCAGTCGCGCGAGAAGATCGTGTAGAACACGAGCACGCCGCCCGGCAGCACGAGGCCGATCAGGCCCTTGGACAGCACGGACAGCGCCATGCCGGCCCAGCACACGAGCATCCAGTTGCGGCGTTCGGAGCCGCCCGCATCGTCGCGCTGGGCGATGAGCAGGGCGCACAGGGCCACCGTCATCATGCCGGACAGGCCCATGTCGAGCGAATCGATCTGGCTGCACGCGACCCAGTAGAACGAGGAGCCGAGCACCAGCGCGGCGTAGAAGCCGATGCGCGCGCCGAACACGCGGGTGCCCGCCACGCCGGTCAGCACGACGCCGAGCAGGCCGCACAGGCCCGTCCACAGGCGCGCCTGCCAGTCGCCCAGGCCGAACAGGGTGAACGACAGGGCGTTCATCCACGTCTGCAGCGGGGGCTTCTCGAAATACTTGATGCCGTTCAGGCGCGTCGTGATCCAGTCGCCGCTGGCGAACATCTCGCGCGCCATCTCGGCGTAGCGGCCTTCGTCCGGCGGCACGAGCGTGCGCGCGCCCAATACGTACAGCAGGACGGCGGCAAAGGCGATCAGCAGGGTCCAGGTGAGGGTTTTATTCCGGTGCAGGTCGTTCATACGGCCTTCGCGCCCTCGTCGTTGCCTTCGATGATGAGGGCAAGGGTGACCTTGCGGCCTTCGCCCATCAGGATGTTGTACGTGCGGCAGGCGGCGTGGCTGTCCATGCTCTCGACGCCGATGCGCTGGCTGGACAGGCTGGTGACCAGGCGCGGATGCACGAAGCGCTGGCGCTCGCCCGTGCCGAGGATGACCACGTCGGGTTTGTCGGCCGCGATCGCCTCGAAATGCTCGGCTTTCAGGTCCTCGAAGCGCGTCACGGGCCACGGGCGGGGCGCCACCTCGGGCATCACGAGCACGCTGTAGTCGAAGCGCTGGGCGTTGATCTCGACGCCGGCCCGGTCGTAGCCGGTGACCGTCTGGTATTTTTCGGTGCTGCTGGAATGGAGCTTCATGATGGCAAGCCGGGGAATGACAGGCACAGGGCGCGTATTGTAACTGGTTTCCACTACGTCCCAGCAATGGCGGGTTGCTTAATCCGCCTGCTTTCGGCAGAATGAAGTTTTTCGCATTGCAACAACGCGCTACAGATCAGGCTGCTTAACACGCACTTTTCCGCAGCCACTATTTCCAGGGTGATATTTTGCGACCGATTTTGAAATCCAACAAGCTCGACGACGTCTGCTACGAGATCCGTGGCCCGGCGCTGCAGATCGCGCGCCAGATGGAAGAAGACGGCCACAAGATCATCAAGCTGAACATCGGCAACCTGGCCGTTTTCGGTTTCGATCCGCCGGACGAGATCGTCCAGGACATGATCCGCAATATGCACGGCTCGGCCGGCTATACGGATTCCAAGGGCATGTTTGCACCGCGCAAAGCGATCATGCACTACACCCAGGAAAAGAACATCCGCGGCGTCGGCATCGACGACATCTACCTGGGCAATGGCGCCTCCGAACTGATCGTGATGGGCATGCAGGGCCTGCTGAACAGCGGCGACGAAGTCCTCGTGCCCGCGCCCGATTACCCGCTGTGGACGGCGGCCGTGAGCCTGGCCGGCGGCAACCCGGTGCACTATGTCTGCGACGAACAGGCCGGCTGGCTGCCCGACATCGACGACATGCGCAAGAAGATCACGCCGAACACGCGCGCGATCGTCGTCATCAACCCGAACAACCCGACCGGCGCGCTGTATTCGCGCGACGTGCTGCTGGAAATCGTCGAACTGGCGCGCCAGCACCAGCTGATCATCTACGCCGACGAAATCTACGACAAGACCTTGTACGATGGCGAAGAGCACACGTCGATCGCCTCGCTGGCCGACGACGTGCTGTTCGTCACGCTGAACGGCCTGTCGAAGAACTACCGCTCGTGCGGCTACCGTGCGGGCTGGATGGTCCTCTCCGGCGAAAAACGCCATGCGAAGGACTATATCGAAGGCCTGAACATGCTGGCGTCGATGCGCCTGTGCGCGAATGCGCCGGGCCAGTTCGCGATCCAGACCGCGCTCGGCGGCCACCAGAGCATTGCACACCTCGTGGCCCCCGGCGGCCGCCTCGCACGCCAGCGCGACCTGGCTCACCAACTCCTGACCGATATCCCGGGCGTTACCTGCGTCAAGCCAAAAGCGGCGCTGTACATGTTCCCACGCCTCGACCCGAAGATCTACCCGATCGCCGATGACCAGCAATTTATCTGTGAGCTGTTGTCCGAGGAAAAAGTCCTGCTGGTGCAAGGCACTGGCTTCAACTGGAAGACGCCGGACCATTTCCGCCTGGTCTTCCTCCCCAATTCCGACGACCTGACGGATGCGTGCGGCCGTATCGCCCGCTTCCTCGACGGCTACCGGCGCCGCCACGCGCGCTGAGAACGACAGATAGTAAACGCATATGAAACCCATCAAAGCAGGCTTGCTCGGCCTCGGCACCGTCGGTGCAGGCACCTACCACGTCCTCCAACGCAACCAGGAAGAAATCCGCCGCCGTGCCGGCCGCGGTATCGAGGTCGCGATGGTCGCCGTCCGTAATCTCGAACGCGCCAAGCGTATCGTCGGCAGCGAAGTGGAGGTCGTCGCCGACCCGTTCGCCGTCGTGAACAATCCGGACATCGACATCGTCGTCGAACTGATCGGCGGCTACGACCTGACGCGTGAACTGGTGCTGCAGGCGATTGCCAACGGCAAGCACGTCGTCACCGCCAACAAGGCGCTGCTGGCGCTGCACGGCAACGAGATCTTCGAGGCGGCCCAGGCCAAGGGCGTGATGGTGGCGTTCGAAGCGGCCGTCGCCGGCGGCATCCCGATCATCAAGGCGCTGCGCGAAGGCCTGTCCGCGAACCGCATCGAATCCGTGGCCGGCATCATCAACGGCACGACGAACTTCATCCTGTCCGAGATGCGCGACAAGGGCCTGGACTTCAACACGGTGCTGAAGCAGGCGCAGGAACTGGGCTATGCGGAAGCGGATCCGACCTTCGACATCGAAGGCGTGGACGCGGCGCACAAGCTGACCATCATGTCCGCCATCGCGTTCGGTATCCCCGTGCAGTTCGGCAGCGCCCACATCGAGGGCATCAGCCAGCTGCAGGCCGTCGATCTGCGCTACGCCGAACAACTGGGCTACCGCATCAAGCTGCTGGGCATCACCCGCCGCACGACGGTCGACGGTAAAGAGGGCATCGAACTGCGCGTGCACCCGACCCTCGTGCCGGGCGCGCGCCTGATCGCCAACGTGGAAGGCGCGATGAACGCCGTCCTGGTGCAGGCCGACGCCGTCGGCGCGACCCTGTACTACGGCAAGGGCGCGGGCGCCGAGCCGACCGCGTCCGCCGTCATCGCCGACCTGATCGACGTGACCCGCCTGGCGACCGCCGACCCGTATTCGCGCGTGCCGCACCTGGCGTTCCAGCCGACGGAACTGGCCGACGTGCCGATCCTGCCGATGGAAGAAATCCGCACCAGCTACTACCTGCGCGTGACCGTGCAGGACCAGCTGGGCGTGATGGCCGACCTGACCCGCATCCTGGCCGACGCCGGCATCTCCATCGACGCCGTGCTGCAGAAGGAGCCGGGCGAAAAGGCGCGCACGGACATCGTCATCATCACCCACCAGACCCGCGAAAAATACGTCAACGCCGCGATCGCCAAGATCGAGAGCCTGGCGACGACCGTGGGCAAGGTGGTGCGCATCCGCCTGGAGAGCCTGGGCTGATCGTCCCCGCTTGAATCGAAGCCGCCGCCGTGCGAACGGTGCGCGGCTTTTTTTACGTCTCATGGTGCGGTGCGCCAGCGCCGTGCGAGCGGGATCGGCGACAGGCCGATGTGGCCGAGGAAGCCGTCGGCGAATTCGTCCACGCAGCGGCGCTCCACCTGTGTGGGCGCGTGCAGCGGGGCGGTGGTGAGCGCCAGCAGGCGGCGCTCGATGTGGTCGAACAGCGCGTCATCCGCGCCGGGAGATGGGGGAGGGATATGGGTCGTTTTCATCCACCCATCTTACCTGTGCTGCAGCGCACAAGAAATGGTGTGTGAAGGCATGTTTGCCTTCGCTCAAAAACGTGAGGATGTGCTGCAACGCATGCTTATCTGCGCGCAATGTGCAGTGAAAAATGGATTTTTTTGAAGTCGCGTGGCGTCGTACCGGCAGGCGCGCCACGCGACCTGTAGGGTGGGCTCCCCGAGCCCACGCGGACGTGGATTACGGATACAGGCCGCGCACTTCACGCGCCTGCAGGATACGGGTGCAGGCCACGATGAACGTCGCGGTGCGCAGGCTCACCTTCTTCTCCTGCGCGACGTCCCACACGGCGCCGAACGCGCTCTGCATGATGCGGGTGAGGCGGGCGTTGATCTCGTCTTCCGTCCAGAAGAAGCTGGAAAAGTCCTGGACCCATTCGAAGTACGACACGGTGACGCCGCCCGCGTTGGCCAGCACGTCCGGCACGACGAGGACGTCCTTGTCGGCCAGGATGTCGTCCGCTTCCGGCGTCGTGGGGCCGTTCGCGCCTTCCAGGATGATCTTCGTCTTGAGCCGCGTCGCGACGTCCGCCGTGATCTGGCGTTCCAGCGCGGCCGGGATCAGGATGTCGGATTCGATGTCCCAGAACGCGTCGCGGTCCAGCGTCGCATCGGCGCCGGGGAAGCCCTTCACGCCGCCCGCTTCGGCCACGTGCTTGTGCAGTTGCGCGACATCGAGGCCGCCTTCGCACACGATGGTGCCCGTGTGGTCCTGCACGGCGACGATTTTCGCGCCGGCGTCGGCGAAGATCGTGGCCGCGGTGCCGCCGACATTGCCGAAGCCTTGAATTGCGATGCGCGCGCCGGCCAGCGCCACGCCGCGCCGCGCGGCCGCTTCCTGGCCGACGACGAACACGCCGCGGCCCGTCGCTTCGCGGCGTCCCAGCGAGCCGCCGAGCGAGACCGGCTTGCCCGTCACGACGCCCGTCGACAGATTCCCTTCGATCATGGCGTACGAATCCATCATCCAGGCCATGACCTGTTCGTTGGTGTTCACGTCCGGCGCGGGGATGTCCTTGGTCGGGCCGATCAGCATGCTGATCTCGCTCGTGTAGCGGCGCGTGAGACGCTGCAGCTCGCCCTTCGACAGGGTGGACGGATCGACGCGGATGCCGCCCTTCGCCCCGCCGTACGGCACGTTGACGGCCGCGTTCTTCACCGACATCCATGCCGACAGCGCCATCACTTCCGACAACGTCACGTCCTGGTGGAAGCGCACGCCGCCCTTGCCCGGGCCGCGCGACAGGTTGTGCTGGACGCGGTAGCCCTCGTAATGCGCGATGGTGCCGTCGTCGCGTTCGATCGGCACGTCCACGGTGAGGATGCGCTTCGGACGCTTCAGCGTTTCGACCCAGCGCGACAGGCTGCCCAGGTGCGGGGCGACGCGGTCGACCTGTTGCAGGTACTGGCCCCACGGGCCGAGGTCGTTGGGATTCAGGTAGGAAGGGATGTAGTCGTGGCTCATGGCAGGTCTCCGTGTGTGATTCATGGCTGAGCGCATCATAGGATGGGCTGCCGGAGACTGGCCAATGCTGCTTGCGCATGCGGTCATGCGCAAAAAGCATGGCTGTGTTCGGGGTATTTGTGCGGGTCGACGGCGGTTGTCGCGGTCGGGAGCGTTGTCGCCATATGTCCGCTTTCGACCCGAAGCGGACCTGTTGGTTTTATGATTGCCTCGCCTACCTCCACCGTTACTTGGAAGCTTTTGGGCCTCCTTCCGAGATCAGAATAACGGCTGAAATGCCCTCACGCCTTTCCAAGCACTCCAGCCATGGCGCGCTTGAAGTAACCGGATAAATCGCGTAGATCAGTCCCCCATCGAATTTCCACTCGAAACCTCCGTACCTGTCCCGATCAGGGGGACGGCCGAATCTCTGCTCGTAAAACTTGGCGGTAGCTGAGAGATCCTGCTTAACGCTGTACGACGCCCAATGTATCGAAAATGGTTTCTGTCCCGATCTCCGAAGTCGTCCACACTCTGCTGGCATGCGAATGCTGCGCCGGCCGGAAGCGCCTTGCTTTCGTCCGTTTCGGCGCCTGCGATGCCAGTGGTAGCCCAGACAAGTGGGACGAGTGAAACAAGCAGTTTATTCATTTACGTATAAGAAGGGATGAAGACCGGTTGTGGCCGATAGCGGACTTTTGGAACGGCTCAGTGTACGCCTATGTCGCGCTAATGATAAGGAGAGGGTTTGTCAGGCGTTCTTAGCTTGGCGGCATTGCTTCCAATGCGTGCGCCGCGGCCAGCACGCCATCCAGAACCTTGTCCGCTACTGCGGCCGTGAAGCCGTCCGGAAGCTCACTGCGGACCTTCTCCACAACGTCCGGCGTGCGGGCGATGAACTTCTGGAGCAGCGGTTCCGCGTTATCGCCGTAGCCGACCTTGTTCGCGGTGCTGTTGAAGTGCAGTCGTTGAATGGCGCGCGCCGGGTAGGGCCGGTTCTTGCCGAGACTGCAGCTCCGAGTTTCCGGCGGCGTTGACCGTCCAGCGGCCGACATACTCTCCGTTGGCCCAGAGATTGAGGGTTTGGCTGTGCGAGCGACGTCCCATGATTACCACTCGGACGAGCTGCTGGCCGCCGACGTGTCTCTCTCGCCGAGTTTGAGCTCCAGCTCGAGTGCCGAGCACCAGCTGAGCAGCTGCTTGACGCTGAGTTCCTCAGGGTGATTCTCGAGGTGCGAAAGACGGTTCTGGCTGACCCCGACATAGCCTGCCAGCACAGCTGCGTGATTTTGTGCCGTTTGCGCGTGGCCTTGAGGAGCTGTCCAAGGTGGGACGCCGTAGCGAGGGTGTGCCAGTCACGCGCGAAGGACACAGACAAATATCCGAATAGCAGATAAACCAGTTTTAGCCGGTATTCGGATAAATCGCAGGTGCCCCGCCAAGCGGTCGAGCCAAAAGCATCACGTCGACGACTGCTCCGCGACGAGGTACTCCCACAGTTCCGCAACGATCTGCTTGCCCGGCCGCGCATCGGACGGCCGCTCGCGATACAACCGAATCTCCATCTCGATCTCCCACTGACCCGGTTCGCTGGCCCGCGCCAGCTGCCCCTGCGCGACCTCGCGCGTGACCGCCGATTCGGGCAGGAAGGCGATGCCGTGGCCATCGAGCGCCATCATCTTGAGGCCTTCCGCCATGTCGGTCTCGTACCGTTTGTCGAAGTGCAGGCCGGGTTTCGCGTCGGCCAAAATCAAGTCCACCATCCGCCCGAGGTAGGCGTTCGTCGTGTAGGAAAGGAACGGCAGCGGCGCGTCCTTGCGGCCGGGCAGCCGGTATTCCGGCTCGCCGTCCGCGCCGCAGCGCGCGTAGGCGCACAGCGCTTCGCGGCCCATCAGCAGCATGTCGTAGCGGCCCGGGTCGAGCTGCACCGGCTGGCGCGGATGGTGGTAGCACAGCAGCAGGTCGCAGCCGCCTTCGACCAGTTGCAGCACCGCGTCGTGGACGTTGAGGGCGATGAGGCGGCTGTTGATCGACGCGAAGTCGCGTTCCAGCGCGGCGAGCCACTTCGGCACGAACGTGAGCGACAGCGTATGCGGGACGGCCAGGTCGATCGTCTTCGTGGCCGTGACGCGGTTATTGCGCAGCATCTCGCGCACGCCGTTGATCTGCCCGAGCATCTCCAGCGCCTGCTCGTAGAACACCATGCCGGCCGGCGTGACGCGG
Source organism: Massilia kyonggiensis (assembly GCF_024756235.1). Lineage (GTDB taxonomy): Bacteria > Pseudomonadota > Gammaproteobacteria > Burkholderiales > Burkholderiaceae_D > Telluria > Telluria kyonggiensis. Next base: position 80,358 of record NZ_JANUGY010000014.1, read on the forward strand.
GTGGGGAACGTGGTGCGGTCGATCAGGTCCGTGCCGAGCCAGTTTTCCAGAGAGCGGATGCGGCGCGAGAACGCGGGCTGCGTCACGTGGCGCAGTTGCGCGGAGCGGCTGAAATTCTTGGTCTCGACCAGTGAAATGAAATCTTCCAGCCATTTGGTTTCCATGCCGCGTCCCGCACTGTTGAATATCGCGGCATTGTAAGGCCATTCGTCGCGCAGCATACAGGGCGGCAGAAGGCCGTCCAACTATCCATACGACCCCCATCGGAGGCGTCCCGAAAATTGGATGCTCCGAGCCGGAAAACTTCAGTTTCCAAAATAAAACACATTTGTAATCAGGGGTTTACGACGTAAATATTCCGAAGATCTCTCTGGCATGCGGCTTGCTGTTGTGGTCGCACCCGGTTCCCGCCGGGTCACGACAACACGCGGCGCCAAGAAACGCCGCGATTCTTGGAGATCAAAGTGAAAAAGAAGCGTCCCCTGACCCTGTACATCCTGATCGCGATGGTACTGGGCGCCGCGGTCGGCTACGGCCTGCATGAAACCGTCGCCGACAAGAAGATCAGTGCCGACATCGCCGCCCACATTTCCATCGTCACCGACGTATTCCTCCGGCTGATCAAGATGATCATCTCGCTGCTCGTGTTCTCGACGCTGGCCGTCGGCATCGCGCACATGGGCGACGGCCGCGCGGCCGGCCGCATCGGCATGAAGGCCATGGCCTGGTTCGTGATCGCGTCGCTGATCTCGCTGAGCCTGGGCATGGTGCTGTCGAACGTGATGCAGCTGGGGGCGCACCTGAACCTGCCACTGCCGCCAGTCGACGCGACCACGGGCCTGAAGACCACCGCGTTCACCCTGAAGGACTTCGCCGCCCACCTGGTGCCGAAATCGCCGATCGAGGCGATGGCCAACAACGAGATCCTGCAGGTGCTCGTGTTCGCGCTGTTCTTCGGCGCCGCGCTGGGCGCGCTGGGCCAGTCGGCCGCCGGCCTCACCGCCGTGATCGACCAGCTGGCGCAGGTCATGCTGCGCATTACCGGTGTGATCATGAACCTGGCGCCGCTGGCCGTGTTCGCGGCGATGGCCTCCATCATCACCACGAACGGCCTGGGCATCCTCCTCACGTTCGCGAAGTTCATGGGCGGCTTCTATCTCGGCCTCCTGACCCTGTGGGTGCTGCTGATCCTGGGCGGTTCGCTGTTCATCGGCAAGCGCGTGCTGCACCTGCTGGCCCTGATCCGCGAACCGTTCCTCCTCGCGTTCTCCACCGCCAGCTCGGAAGCCGCGTATCCCAAGCTGCTGCTGGCGCTCGACCAGTTCGGCGTGCAGCGCAAGATTTCCAGCTTCGTCCTGCCGATGGGGTATTCGTTCAACCTGGACGGCTCGATGATGTACTGCACCTTCGCCGTGCTGTTCATCACGCAGGCGTACGGCATCGACCTGTCGCTGGGCACGCAGATCACCATGCTGCTGTTGCTGATGCTGACCTCCAAGGGCATGGCCGGCGTGCCGCGCGCGTCGCTGGTCGTCATCGCCGCCACGCTGAACCAGTTCCACATCCCCGAAGCGGGACTCCTGCTGCTGATGGGCATCGACCAGTTCCTCGACATGGGCCGCTCGGCCACCAATGCCGTCGGCAACGCCGTCGCCACGGCCGTCGTCGCCAACTGGGAAGGCGCGCTGGAAGACAAGCCGCAGCAGGTCGCACCCGTCGTCGCGCAAGCCGGCTGACCACATACAAAATCAAATAACGGAGACTTCGATTGAAATATCGTCATATCGCCGGCGCGTGCGCGCTCGCCATGTCTGCTTCCTGCGCGCAGGCGCAATCGTTCGTGAAGGTCTACGGCGTCGCTGACGCCGGCATCGTGCTGGACCGCGGCGCCGCCGCGGGGTCGTCGCAGAACATCGGCAGCGGCGTGGCGTCCGGCTCGCGGCTGGGCTTCAAGGGCAAGGAAGATCTCGGCGGCGGCCTGAGCGCCGTCTTCGTGGTGGAAAACGGTTACAACATCGACACCGGCAAGGCGGCGCAGGGCGGCCTGCTGTTCGGCCGCCAGGTTTATGTCGGCCTGTCCGGCGCGGCCGGCACGATCAGCCTGGGCCGCCAGTACGCGCCGTACTACAAGGTCATGCGCGACATCGTGGACCCGTTCTGCACGGGCCTCGCGGGCAATGCGCAGAACATCCTCCCCGGACTCGGCCGGGTCGACAACTCGGTCGAGTACCAGTCGCCGAAGTGGCACGGCCTGTCCGCCGACGTGCTGTATGGCGCGGGCGAGGCGGCCGGCGACGCCGCGAAGAACCGCACCCTCGACGCCTCGGCCACGTACGAGGCGGGTCCGCTGACGCTCGCGCTGACGCATCACCGGCAGAACGATGCGACGGGCACCGCGCACGAGCGCAATACGATGCTGGTGGGCCGCTACCGCTTCGGCTCCGTGACGGGGCATGCGGCCTTCGCGCGCAACCGCAACGTGCTGGGCCATGCCAGCCGCGATGCGCTGCTGGGCGTGGCCGTGCAGGCCGGCGCCGCAGGCAGGGTGCTGGCCTCCGTGATCATCCACCGCGACGATTCCGGACAGGATGCACACGCGCGCCAGGCCGCGATCGGCTACGAGTACAGCCTGTCGCGCCGCACCGACCTGTACACGGCGTATGGCCATATCGTCAACCGTGGCGGCGCCGCGTACACGGTCGGCGACGCCACGAACGTCGGCACCGGCACCACTGGCATTAACCTGGGCGTGCGTCATGTGTTTTAATCGCACAACGTAAACATTCCAGGACCGTCATGCCCGCAGCCGCACCCACCGTCAACCCACGCCCGGCCGGCCGCTGGCCACGCCGGCTGGGGATGTCGGTCATGCTGGTGCTGGTGTGCGCGGCGCTGGCGGCCGTGGCCTATCGGTATGCCGAGGATGCGGCGATCGACCGGCTGCGGCTGTCCGGCGCGCAGCGGCTCGACACGTACGCGGCCGGCCTCGAACACCTGCTGTCCAAGTACGATTTCCTGCCCGGCACGTTCGAATTGAACAAGGACGTCATCGCGATGCTGCGCCAGCCGGGCGACGAGGCGCTGCGCAGGGAAGTCAATATCTACCTGGAGCGCGTGAACCGCCTGGCCGGCTCCACCAGCATCTACATCAGCAACCTGCAGGGCGTGACCCAGGCCGCCAGCAACTGGCGCGCGCCCGACAGCTACGTCGGCGACAACATCGCCTTCCGGCCCTACGTACGGGACGCGTTGCGCGGCATGCCGGGCGGCTTCTACGGGGTCGGCACGACGCGGGGCGAGCCCGGCTATTATTTTGCCCGGGGCATTTATCACGACGGCCGCATGCTCGGCGTGGCGACCGTCAAGGTGAATATCGAGAGCCTGGAAGCGAGTTGGGCCGAGGCCGGCGGCAAGGCCCTGCTCACGGATGTGCATGGCGTTGTGTTTCTCAGCTCCGTTCCGGAATGGAAATACCGCACCCTGGCGCCGCTGGCGCCGGCCGCGCGCCAGGAACTGGACCAGTCGCGCCAGTACTTTTCACATGCGCTCACGCCGCTGGGCCTGCGCGAGGTGCGCACGCTCGACGCCCGCGCGCGCATCGTCGCCGGGCCGCCGCCGGCCTCCGGTCCCATGCTGAGCCAGTCGCGCGGCCTGGTGACGCGCAACTGGCAGATGGTGTACCTGTCCGACCTCGCACCGGCCCGTGCCAGTGCCCGCGCGGCGGCGCTGCTGACGGTGCTGTCGGAAGCGCTGGCGGTCATGCTCGTCCTGTATGCGCGCCAGCGCCACCGCCTCGGCCGCCAGCGCCAGCGGGCCCGCGAGGATTTGCAGCGCGCCTACGATCAGCTGGAAAACCTGGTGGCCGACCGCACCGCCAGCCTGGAGCAGATAACGCGCGAGCTGCGCGACGAGAACGCCGTGCGCCGCCAGGCCGAGGAACAGTTGCGCAAGGCGCAGAGCGAACTGGTCCAGGCGGGCAAGATGGCCGTGCTCGGGCAGCTGTCGGCTGGCATCACGCATGAACTGAACCAGCCGCTGACGGCGCTGCGTACGATGGCGGACAATGCCCGCGTGCTGATCGAGCGGGGCCGGCTCGCCGATGCCTCCGCGAACCTGACGACCATCTCGCAGCTGGTCGAGCGCATGGGCCAGTTGACCGGGCAGCTGCGCCAGTTCGCGCGCAAGTCGGACACGCGGCCGAGCGCCGTGCCGGTGGCGGACGCCGTCACCGCCGCGCTGTTCCTCGTCGAGCGCCGCATCGCGCAGGAGCGCGTGGGTTTTCGCATGGCCACGCAGCCGCGCGACCTGTATGCGCTGTGCGACAGCAACCGGCTGCAGCAGGTCCTCGTGAACCTGTTCAGCAACGCGCTCGACGCGATGGAGATGGCGGGAAGTGATTCGCGCCAGCTCGTCGTCGAGGCCGGGCGCGAGGGCGCGCGGGTCCTCATCACCGTGACCGACAGCGGTCCCGGCATCCCGGAGGACGTCCGCGCGCACCTGTTCGAACCCTTCTTTACCACCAAGCCGCAGGGCAAGGGCCTGGGCCTCGGGCTCGCGATCTCCGAACAGATCGTACGCGAGTCCGGCGGCCGCCTGCGGGCCGAGTCGCCGCCCGAGGGCGGCGCCCGGTTCATCATCGATCTGCCCCGGGCGGAGTAGGATAGCAACCATGTCCACGTATGAATCCATGAAAGTCCTCCTCGTCGAAGACGACGCCATCGTCCGCGCGGGCAGCGCGCAGGCGCTCGATCTCGCCGGCTTCCAGGTCGAGGCGTTCGACGCCGCCGAGCCGGCGCTGGCGCAAATAAAACCCGGCTTTGCCGGCATCGTCGTCAGCGACGTGCGCCTGCCCGGCATGGGCGGCATCGAGCTGATGGCCGCCGTCAAGGCCATCGACGCGCAGGTGCCGGTGATCCTCGTGACGGGCCACGGCGACATCTCGATGGCCGTCGGCGCGATGCGCGGCGGCGCCTACGATTTCATCCCCAAGCCGTATTCGTCGGAACAGCTGGTCGAGGCGGTGCAGCGCGCGCTGGAGACGCGGCGCCTGATCCTGGAAGTCGAGACGCTGCGCCACCGCATCGCGAACGGCGAAGGCATCGAGGCCATGCTGCTGGGCGATTCGGCCGCGATGCGCAACCTGCGCCGCCTGATCCTGGATCTCGCCGACGAATCGGCCGACGTGCTGATCTACGGCGAGACGGGCACCGGCAAGGAGATGGTCGCACGCTGCCTACACCAGTTCAGCCGGCGCCGCGCGCATCACTTCGTCGCCCTGAATTGCGGCGCGATCCCGGAAAACATCTTCGAGAGCGAAGTGTTCGGCCACGAGCCGGGCGCGTTCACGGGCGCGACCAAGCGCCAGGTGGGCAAGATCGAGCATGCCGACAAGGGCTCGCTGTTCCTCGACGAGATCGAAAGCCTGCCGCTGTCGCTGCAGGTCAAGATGCTGCGCGTGCTGCAGGAGCGTTACGTCGAGCGGCTCGGCTCCAACCACCCGGTGCCGGTGGACGTGCGCGTGATCGCCGCGTCCAAGGTCGACCTGAAGGAGTGGTCCGACCAGCAGAAATTCCGCAGCGACCTGTACTACCGCCTGAACCTGATCGTGCTGAACCTGCCGCCGCTGCGCGAGCGGCGCGAGGACATTCCGCTGCTGTTCGAACACTTCATGCTGGGCGCGGCGGCCCGCTACAAGCGCGCCGCGCCCACGGTGCCGGGGCCGCTGATGCAATCGCTGATGGCGCACGACTGGCCCGGCAACGTGCGCGAGCTGCGCAATATCGCCGAGCGCTTCGTGCTGGGTCTGTCCAGCGGCGCGGACGGCCTGCTGGCGGCGCGCACGTCGGCAGCGGTGCCGCTCGCGGACCAGGTGGGCGCGTTCGAGCGCGCCGTCATCGAACAGGAATTGCGCAGGGCAGGGGGCAGCGTCGTGGACGTCGCCGCCGCGCTGGGCGTCCCCAAGCAAACGCTGTACTACAAGATGCAGAAGTACGGGCTTACGCCGGACGATTATCGATAGCGACCGGGAACGTGACGCCGACTTTCAATCCGCGTCCGCTTTCCGCCTGGGCCAGCTCCAGCGTCGCCCCGTGCACCGTGGCGATGTCGCGCACGATGGCGAGGCCCAGCCCCGTGCCGCCCGGATTGCTTTCCAGCGTCGATTGCGCGCGGTAGAAGGGCATGAACACCTTGTCGTATTCGGCCGGATCCAGCCCCGGCCCGCTGTCCTGCACGTCCAGCACGACTCTGCCTTCCAGCCGGCGCACGCGCAGCAGCACCGTGCCGCCCGGCGGCGTGTAGCGGATCGCGTTGTCGACCAGGTTGCTCACCAGTTCGTGCAGTAGCAGCGCCTGGCCGGCTATTGTCGTGGCGCCGTCGTCTTCCGCTTCCAGCGCCAGGTCGATGCCTTTCTGGACGGCGGGCAGCGCCAGTTCCAGCCCGACGTGGCGCGCCACCTCGGACAGCGCCACGGGCGCGAGCGCCGCGTTCGCGCCGCCGTGCTCGATGCGCGCGAGCGTCAGCAGGCGGTTCGCGAGGTGCACCGTCGAATCGGTCGTCGCCGCGATCGAGCGCACGATCGCCTGCATCGCGTCCGGATCGTTTTCGCGCAGCGCCAGTTCGGCCTGCGTCTTGAGCACCGTCAGCGGCGTGCGCAGCTGGTGCGACGCGTCGGCGATGAAGCGGCGCTGGCTCGCGATCAGGTTCTGCATGCGCGCCATCGTCCCGTTCATCGCGGCGACGAGCGGTCGCACTTCGCGGTGCACGAGGGCTTCGTCGACGTCGGACAGGTCGGAGATCGCGCGCGTCTCCACGACCTGTTTCAGCTGCATCAGCGGCTGCAGCACGAGGCGCACGGCGAACCACACGAGCGTGGCCACCGCCAGCACGAGCAGCGCCTGGCGCCACAGGGTATTGACCAGGATGCGCCGCGACAGCGCCCGGCGCGCGTCCAGCGTCTCGCCCACCTGGATCAGCGCGATGCCGCGCATGGAATCGTCGTACACGGGCTGCAGCAGGGCGGCGATGCGCACCGGCTCGCCGTTGTAGTCGGCGTGATAGAAGCGCACGAGGGCCGGATACAGTTCCGAGCGGGGCGTGTCCTTCGGGACGGGCGGAAGGTCGTCGTAGCCGGACACCGTCTCGCCGTGCAGCCCGCCCACGCGGTAGTAGATGCGGCCCAGCGTGTCGGTCTCGAAGCTGTCCAGCGCCACGTAGGGCACGTCCGCCACGACCTTGCCGTCGCGGACGGACACCCGCTCCGCCAGCGCGCGCGTCGACGCGAGCAGGGAGCGGTCGTACGCGATGTCGGCGGCGTCCAGCGCGTCGCGGTACAGCGACACGGCATTCGCCGCCACGAGGATCACGAGCGGCACGATCAGCCAGCGCAGCAGCTGGTTGCGCAGGCTGCCGAGCTTCGGTGACGCCCGCAGCATGTCAGGACGCGGCCGGCGGCCGTTCCTGCAGCAGGTAGCCGATGCCGCGCAGGGTGGCGATGGCGGCGCCGCCGTCCGGACGCTTGTCCAGTTTCTTGCGCACGCGGTGGATGTACAGTTCGATGGCGTCGAGGTTGGCGTCGTCGTCCAGCGCGAACACTTCGTCGAACAGCTTTTCCTTCGACACGGCGCGGCCCGGGCGCGAGATCAGCGCTTCCAGCACGGCGTGTTCGCGCGGCGTCAGCGCCAGCGGTTCGCCGCAGTAGGTGAACATGCGCGCGACGGTGTCGAAGCTGAGCTGCCCGCACGTGTGCACGAGCGCCTCGTTGCCGACGCTCCGCCGCAGCAGCGCTTTCACGCGCGCTTCCAGTTCGGCGAGTTCGAACGGCTTGGCGAGGTAATCGTCCGCGCCCAGGTTCAGGCCCTGCACCCGCTCTTCCAGCCCGCCGCGCGCCGTCAGGATCATCACGGGCGTGCGCCCGCGGGTGCCGCCGCGCGCCCGCAGGCGGCGCAGCACTTCCAGCCCGTCCATGCGGGGCAGGGTGAGGTCCAGGATCACGAGCGCGTAGTCCTGGGTGTGCAGCAGCGCGTCGGCGTCGGCCCCGGTGGCCGCGCATTCGACGGTGAGATGGGCGTCGCGCAGGGCTTTGGATACCCAGTGCGACAGCTCGACGTGGTCTTCGACTAACAGGATTCGCATCGCGCCAGTGTAAGCCACGGACAGCGCCGTGTCTCCATTCCTAAGTGATTTCCACAACACGCAACACTGAAAGGTTCAGTGAAAGCTGATTGAAAGGTAAGCGGACCTATCCTTGGTCTCACGAAGCGGCATACGACCGCACGGATTACAACAACGGAGACAATATGAAGAAATCGGCCCTCGCGCTCGCCGTCCTGGCAGCGCTTTCCCTGAACGCATCCGCCCAGACCAATGTCCAGGTCTACGGCATCATGGATGCCGGCGTCGAATACGTGAACCACGCCACCGCCAACGACGGCAGCCAGGTGCGCGTCGTCTCGGGCGGCAAGAACACGTCGCGCTGGGGCTTCCGCGGCAGCGAAGACCTGGGCGGCGGCCTGAAAGCCATCTTCAACCTGGAAGGCGGCGTCATGCTCGACACCGGCGCCCAGGACGGCAACCTGTTCAAGCGCCAGGCCAACGTCGGCCTCGAAGGCAGTTTCGGCCGCGTCGTGCTGGGCCGCTCGTTCACGACGACCTATGACCTGGTCATCAAGTTCGACCCGATGGGCTTCGCGCCCAACTATTCGTGGGCGACGAGCAGCAACGCCACCGGCCCGTCGAAATACGGCATGACGACCGCGTTCGACAACCTGATCAAGTACACAGGCACCACGGGCGGCTTCACGTACGGCGCCTCCGTCGGCCTGGGCGAACAGGCCAACAACAATGCCGATGGCCGCAAGTACGCCGTCGGCGGTTCCTGGTTCGGCGGCCCCGTCGGCGTGATGGCGGCTTATGAGCAAATCAACGGCAACACGGTCGCCGCCACCGGCAACCGCGACAAGACGACCGCCTTCCACCTGGGCGCCGAGTACAAGGCGGGTCCGATGACCTACCAGACCGGCATGCGCGGCTACAAGCTCCAGGCGGGCAAGGCCGCCACCCCGGACGTGCGCGGCGACACCTACTGGGCCGGCGCCACCTGGGCGGCCTACCCGTGGACGGTGACCGGTGCCGTCTATCACGTCAACACGAAGAACCTGCCGGCGGCGAAGGACGCGGATCCGACGATGCTCGTGGCGCGCGCCATGTACTCGCTGTCCAAGCGCGTCTGGCTGTACGCGTCGGTGGCACACGCCAAGGCCGACCACGGCCAGCTCGTGGGCCTGTCGCGCGACGATCCGGGCTTCGGGTCGACGCAGACCGGCATCACCACCGGCATCCAGTACCGGTTCTGATCACGACCACGGCCGCAACATCATGAAGCGCGCCATGACGATCCTGACCGCCGCGGCACTGTTCGCGGCAGCGGCGGCGGCCAGCGCCAACGCCGAATGCGTGGTGCCTTCCAAACCGGGCGGCGCCATGGACCTGACCTGCAAGCTGGCCCAGAAGGCCTTGCCGGACACGAAGCTGAAGCTGGCCTACCTGCCGGGCGGGATCGGCGCCGTCGCGTGGCACACGCTCGTCTCGCAGCGGCGCGCCGAGCCGGACACGCTCGTCGCGTTCTCGGGCGGTTCGCTGCTGAACCTCGCCGAAGGCAAATTCGGCAAGGCGACGGCGGACGACGTGCGCTGGGTCGCGGCGCTCGGCGTCGACTACGGCATGATCGCCGTGCGGTCCGACGCGCCGTGGCGCAGCCTGGACGAACTGATGGATGCGATCCGCAAGAACCCGCAGCAGGTCCTGATCGGCGTGTCCGGCACCATCGGCAGCCAGGACTGGATGAAGGTCGCGCTGCTGGCGCGCCGCGCCGGCATCGAACCGCGCCGCCTGCGCTTCGTCGCGCTGGAAGGCGGCGGCGAGACGTTCACGGCGATGAGTGCCAACTACGTGCAGGTGATCTCGGGCGACGCGTCGGAGGCGGCGCTGTACGCCGGCCCCGGCAAGGTGCGCGTGCTGGCCGTGCTGGCCGAGAAGCGCCTGCCCGGCGTGCTGGCCAACGTGCCGACGGCGCGCGAGCAGGGCTACGACATCGTGTGGCCCGTGATCCGCGGCGTGTGGATGGGCCCCGGCGTGCCGGATGCCGACTACCGCCGCTGGGTCGACGCCTTTGCCCGCATGCAGGCGACTCCCGATTTCGCGCAATTGCGCAGCCAGGCCGGCCTGTACCCGTTCTCGCTCACGGGCGACGCGCTCACGCGCTGGGTCAAGCAGGCCATCAACGATTACAACCGACAGGCCAGGGAATTCAACCTGGTCCGCGAACACTGACAACACCCTAGGAGACAACCATGAATTTCAAGAAGACCCTGATTGCAGCAGCTATCTTTGCAGTGACGGCACCGGTGCTCGCCCAGGTCCCGGCCGGCTACCCGGCCGGCTACCAGCAACTGATCGACGGCGCGAAGAAGGAAGGCAAGCTGGTGATCTACGGCGCCACCGACAGCAAGGCCGCCGAACCGCTGATCACCGATTTCAAGTCGATGTACCCCGGCATCACCGTCGAGTACAACGACATGAACTCGACCGAAGTCTATAACCGCTTCTTTTCCGAGAACGCGGCCGGCGGCGACACGGCCGACGTGCTGTGGTCCTCGGCGATGGACCTGCAGATGAAGCTGGCCGCGGGCGGTTATGCGCTGCCCTACAAATCGGTCGAAGCGGCGAAGATCCCCGGCTGGGCCGCGTGGAAGGACATGGCCTACGGCACCACGTTCGAGCCGGCAGCCTTCGTCTACAACAAGCGCCTGCTGAAGCCCGAGGAAGTCCCGCAGACCCACGCCGATTTCGTGCGCATCATCCAGCAGCCGAAATTCCAGGACAAGGTCACGACCTACGACATCGAGAAATCCGGCGTCGGCTTCATGTTCATGACGCAGGACGCGCGCGCGTTCCCGCAATACAAGCAGCTGGAGCAGGCGTTCGGCGCGGCCAGGGTACGCGTGCAGTCGTCGACCGGCACGATGCTGGAGCGCATCTCGTCGGGTGAAAACCTGATCGGCTACAACGTGATGGGTTCGTATGCGCTGGTGCGCGCCAAGAACGATCCGTCGCTGGGCGTCGTGCTGCCCAAGGACTACACCCTGATCATTTCGCGCGTCCAGTTCATCAACAAGATGTCCAAGCATCCGAACGCGTCGAAGCTGTGGATCGACTACATGCTGTCGCAGCGCGGCCAGACCATCATCGCCAACGCCTCCAAGCTGTATGCGATCCGCGGCGACGTCACGGGCGAGACGACGTCCACTGACCTGATCAAGATGGTCGGCGAGAAGAACATCAAGCCGCTGCCGGTCAGCCCGGCCGTCGGGGAATACCTGGATCCGGCGCTGCGCCTCGCGTTCCTGAAGGAGTGGAAAGCCACCGCCGGCAAGAAGTAAGTCGTCTCACGGCGGGCCGCGCGCCCGCCGGCTTTATATCGATCGGACACTCCCATGCCTACTTCAACCATGCCACTGGAATCCAAGGGCACCGTCGCCGGCAGCCTGCCGGCCGTGCGCGCGCCGCGCTTCAACTGGACGCGCGCCATCGTCGTGCTGGTCACCTGCGTGGCCATCTTCCTGCCGCTGTACCTCGTCTTTTACCAGAGCTTCCTGACGGCGCCGTTCTTCATGCCCGACAAGATGCTCGGACTGGATGCGTACCGTTTCATCTTCGACGACACCGACTTCTGGATGGCCTTCAAGAACGGTCTCGTGCTGGCCTCCGGCCTCGCCGCGATCGCCGTGCCGCTGGGCGGCATGCTCGCCTTCCTGATGGTCCGCACCGACCTGCCGGGCCGCGGCGTCATCGCGCCGCTGCTGCTCGTGCCGATCTTCGTGTCGCCGATGGTGATGGGCTTCGGCTACGTCGTCGCGATGGGCCCCGTCGGCTTCTATTCGACGTGGGCGCACGACCTGCTGGGCTTCGTGCCGTGGAACGTGTACTCGTTCACGAGCATCGTCGTCATCGCCGGCCTCACGCACGTGCCGCACGTGTACCTGTACGCCTCGTCCGCGCTGAAGAGCCTCGGCTCCGACGTGGAAGAAGCGGCGCGCGTCTCGGGCGCGTCGCCGTGGCAGGTGATGTTCAACGTGTCGCTGCCGATGATCATGCCGGCCCTCGCCTATGCGGGCGTGCTCGTGTTCTTCCTCGGCTTCGAAGTGTTCGGCCTCGTGCTCGTGCTGGGCGACCCGGAAGGCCACCTCGTGCTGGCGACTTACCTGTACAAGCTGACCAATAAACTGGGCACGCCGTCGTACCACCTGATGGCCGCCGTCGCCGTATGCCTCGTCGCCGTGACGATGCCGCTCGTGATGCTGCAGCGCTGGCTCCTGAAGTCGGCCAACAAATACGTCTCCATCAAGGGCAAGGGCGCGCGCCAGAAGCCGCTCGCGCTGGGCAAGTGGAAGTGGGTGGCCTTCGCCGTGCTGGGCACGTGGATCGCCGTCACGATCGTGCTGCCGCTGACCGGCATCGTGCTGCGCTCGTTCGTCCAGTACTGGGGCGAGGGCGTCAAGCTGGCCGACGTGCTCACCTTGCAGCACTTCCGCGACATCTTCGAACAGCCGTCGCTCGTGCGCGGCATCGTCAACACGATCCTGATCGGCGTGATCGGCGGCGCGCTGGCCGTGGCATGCTACACCGCGATCGCGCTGGCCATGCACCGCAAGAACGACGGCGTCACGCGCCTGCTGGACTACAGCGTCCTCGTGCCGCGCGCCGTGCCGGGCCTGCTGGCCGGCCTGTCGTTCCTGTGGGTGTTCCTGTTCGTGCCGAGCTGGCTGGACGGCATCCTGCACGGCATGGACAACAGCGTCGCCATGTGGCTGTCCGAGCACTTCATTCCGGCCCTGCGCCAGCTGCGTTCGACGATCTTCGCGCTGTGGCTTGCCTACTCCGTCGTGTGGCTCGCGTACGGCATGCGCCTCGTCTCGACGTCGCTGCTGCAGGTGGGCCCGGAACTGGAAGAGGCGGCACGCGCCGTCGGCGCGACCCGCGGCCGCGTAACCCGCGACGTGACGCTCCCGCTGATCAAGTTCGGCATGCTGGGCGCCTGGCTGATGGTGTTCCTGATTTTTGAGCGCGAATACTCGACGGGCGTGTACCTGCTGTCGCCCGGCACCGAGGTGATCGGCGCGATGCTCGTGTCGCTGTGGGCCGGCGGCTCGACGGACCTCGTGGCCGCGCTCTCGTTCATCAACATCACGCTCGTGGCCATCGGCCTCGGGATTGCATTGCGCTTCGGCGTCAAGCTCCATAACTAATTCGAATCGCGAGACAAACATCATGAACGTTTTGACCGTCAACGACCTGCACCTCGACTACGGCAGCGGCGCCACCGCGAACCCGATCCTGAAAGGCGTGTCGATGCATCTGCAGCGCGGCGAAGTCGTGGCGCTGCTGGGCCCCTCGGGCAGCGGCAAGACCACGCTGCTGCGCGCCGTGGCCGGCCTGGAAAGCCCGAAATCGGGCACGATCGACATCGGCGAGCGCCGCGTGTTCGACGGCAGCAGGAAGCTCGAACTGCCGGCGGAAGCGCGCAACCTGGGCCTCGTGTTCCAGTCGTATGCGCTGTGGCCGCACAAGACCGTGTTCGACAACGTCGCCTACGGCCTCAAGCTGCGCAAGATGACCGCGCGCGACATCGAGCCGAAAGTGCGCGAAGTGCTCGCGCAGCTGGGACTCGGCCACCTGGGCGAACGCTTCCCCCACCAGCTCTCCGGCGGCCAGCAGCAGCGCGTGGCGATCGCCCGCGCGCTCGTCTACAACCCGCCCGTGATCCTGCTCGACGAACCGCTGTCGAACCTGGACGCCAAGCTGCGCGAGGAGGCCCGCGCCTTCCTGCGCGAGCTGATCGTGCGCCTGGGCCTCTCGGCACTGATGGTCACGCACGACCAGGCCGAGGCGATGGCGATTTCCGACCGCATCCTCCTGCTCAACAACGGCAAGATCGAGCAGCAGGGCACCCCGCAATCGATGTACGAGTCGCCGGACACGCTGTTCACCGCGGAGTTCATGGGCAGTAACAACCGCCTGCCGGCGCGCGTCGTGGCGCGCAACGGCGGCGCGGCCCGCGTGCAGGTGGAAGGCATGGCGCTGAACGCGACGGCGCGGGGCAGCGGCGCCCCCGACGTCGAGGGCACGGCCCTGATCCGCGTGGAAGAAGTGCGCATCGGCCGCAACCCCGTCGAGAACGGCATCCAGCTGCCGCTGTCCACGTGCATGTACCTGGGCGACCGGTGGGAGTGCCTGTTCAAACACGGCGACGCGAGCGTGCGCGCGTATTCGAAGCATCGTGTCGATCCGGGCCAGTACTGGCTCGAGATGCCGGCCGAGAAGCTCTGGGTGTTCTGATCAGGACGTTCCTTCCCGCACTGGCGCTGGCCTTCACGGCGGCGCAGCTCTGCATCTTCCTCGACACGCCGCTGCCGTGGATGATCGGCCCGCTGTTCTCGACGGCCATCGCGTGCATGCTGGGCGCGCGCCTGAGTGCCCCCGTGCAGGCGCGCGAAGCGGGGCAGTGGGCCATCGGTACCGCGCTGGGCCTGTACTTCAGCGCGCCCGTGCTGGCGGTGCTGGCCCGGCACCTCGGCTGGATCCTGCTTGCCGTCTCGTTCGCCGTTTGCCTCGGCATGGCCGGCGGCGCGCTGCTGCGGCGGCTGTCCGGCAGCGATGCTGCGACCGCGTTCTTCGCGATGGCCGTCGGCGGCGCGTCCGAGATGGCCGTGCAGGCGGAGCGCCATGGCGCCGTCGTCGAACGCGTGGCGGCCGCGCACAGCCTGCGCATCATGATGGTCGTCGGCACCATTCCGTTTGTCGTGCGCTGGCTCGCGGCCCATGGCTGGGGCAACGGCCATGATGCGTTCATGCCGCTCGCCGGCCGGGTCGACGCGGCCGGCCTGTGTCTTCTCGTCGCCGTCACGAGCGCGGCCGCGCTGGCGCTGAAACGCCTGCGCGTGCCGAACGCCTGGGTGATCGGCCCGCTGGTGGTCGCGCTGATGCTGACGGCGGCCGGGGTGCAGCTGTCGCGCCTGCCGGAATGGATGATCCGCACGGGACAGCTGTTCATCGGCGTCTCGCTCGGCACGCGGTTCACGCCCGCGTTCGTGCACACGGCGCCGCGCTTCCTGGCCAGCGTGGCGGCGTGTACGGCGGTCACGTTGCTGCTGGCCGGCCTGTTCGCGTTCTGCGTGGCCGAGGTGACGGGCCTGCATCCGGGGACGATGGTGCTGGCCACGTCGCCGGGCGGCATCGCCGAGATGGCGCTGACGGCGCGCGTGCTGCATCTGGGCGTGCCCGTCGTGACGGCGTTCCACGTCGCGCGCATGGTCGTCGTCGTGCTGGGGATAGCGCCGCTGTACCGGGTGTGGACGCGGGTGGGGTAACATCAGGCGCGACCTGGTGCCGGCTGGTTGCGAATTCAGTCGCCATGGGTAGCGGAATGCGCGACCATTGATTCACGCCCAGCAACATTGTGTGTTCAACGTACCGGTTGTGTTGTAGATTGTCGCATCCCCCGACATCTGCATCGTTGAACATGAGCCACCCGAACCACACCAGCCAGTTTGCCCTGCTGACCCAGCGCCGCTTCGGCCCGTTTTTCTGGACCCAGTTCCTGGGCGCCTTCAACGACAACCTGTTCAAGACGGCGCTGCTGGTCGTGCTGACCTATGACGCGCTGTCGTGGACGACGCTGCCCCCCGCGCTGCTGAACAACCTGATCCCGGGCCTGTTCATCCTGCCGTACGTCGTCTTTTCCGCGACCGCGGGCCAGATCGCGGACAAGGTCGAGAAGGGCCGGCTGGCGCGCTTCGTCAAGCTGCTCGAGATCGGCATCATGGGCATCGCGGCGGTCGGCTGGCTGACGCACAACCTGTGGCTGCTCGTCGGCGCCGTCGCCGGCATGGGCGTGCACTCCACGCTGTTCGGCCCCGTGAAATATGCCTATCTGCCGCAGCACCTGAAGCCCGAAGAACTCGTGGGCGGCAACGGCGTCATCGAGATGGGCACGTTCGTCGGCATCCTGCTGGGCGAAGTGATGGGTGCGATCCTGGCCGGCCACGGCGCCGCCGGCGTGCACCTCGTCGCGTTCGGGACGCTGGCCGTCGCCGTGCTGGGCCTCGCCACGAGCTGGCGGATTCCGGCGTCGCCGGCGCCTGCGCCGAGTCTCAAGATCAGCGCGAACTTCGTCGCCGAATCCGTGCGCAACCTGGCGTTCTCGAAAAAGAACCGCACCGTGTTCCTGTCGATGCTGGGCAATTCCTGGTTCTGGTTCTACGGCGCCCTCGTGCTGTCGCAGTTCCCGCTGTACGCGAAGGACTACCTGCACGGCGATCACAGCGTATTCGTGCTGCTGCTGACGATCTTCTCGCTGGGGATCGGCACCGGCTCGCTGCTGTGCGAAAAGCTCTCCGGCCGCAAGGTCGAAATCGGCCTCGTGCCGTTCGGCGCCATCGGCCTGTCGCTGTTCGGCATCGACCTGTACTTCGGGAGCCTCGGCTACACCAACACGGCCCCCGTCGATTTCGTCGGCGTGCTGGCGCAGCACGGCACGCTCCGCATCCTGGCCGACATCCTGCTGCTGGGCGTGTTCGGCGGCTTCTTCATCGTGCCGCTGTTCGCGCTGATCCAGACGCGCTGCGACCCGGCGCACGTCTCGCGCACCATCGCCGGCATGAACATCCTGAATGCGCTGTTCATGGTGGCGTCGGCCGGCGTGGCGGTCTTCCTGATCGGCCGCGGTTTCAGCATTCCCGAGATGTTCCTGACGACCGCGCTGCTGAATGCCGTCGTCGCCATCTACATCTTCTCGCTCGTGCCTGAATTCCTGATGCGCTTCCTGGCCTGGCTGCTGATCCACACGATCCACCGCGTGTCGACGGTGGACGTCGAGCGCATCCCGGAAGAGGGCCCCGCGGTCCTGGTCTGCAACCACGTCAGCTACGTGGACGCCATCGTCATCCTGGCCGCGAGCCCGCGTCCGATCCGCTTCGTGATGGACCACCGCATTTTCAAGACGCCGCTGCTGGGCTTCATTTTCCGCACCGGGAAGGCGATCCCGATCGCGCCGGCGCATGAGGACCCGTGGCTGATGGAAAAGGCGTTCGTCGACGTCGCCCAGGCGCTGCACGAAGGGGAACTCGTGTGCATCTTCCCGGAGGGGAAACTGACGCGCACGGGCGAGATGAATGCATTCCGCGGCGGTATCGCCAAGATCGTCGCGCGCAGCCAGGTGCCCGTGATCCCGATGGCGCTGCGCGGCCTGTGGGGCAGCGTGTTTTCGCGCGACCCGTCGAACGTGTTCGAGCGCTCGTTGACCCGCGGCTTGCGCTCCCGCCTGGCGCTGGCCGTCGGGCGGCCGGTGCCGCCGCAGCAGGTAACGCCGGAGGGGCTGTACGAGGAAGTGCTGGCATTGCGTGGGGATTGGAAATAGTTTCTCGTGACAAAAACGCTAGGCATCTTGCGTGCCTCTGTTATAATTGTGACCCGAGTCGGGGCGTAGCGCAGCCTGGTAGCGTACGTGCATGGGGTGCACGTGGTCGGAGGTTCGAATCCTCTCGCCCCGACCAATAGAATTGATGAGATAGGCCAGCTTTCGAGCTGGCCTTTTTCGTTAATGGATTTGCCGCACGGAAAATTGGCGCAGCGACATCACGAATTCAGTATATTGATCGCCGAATAAATACATCAGCGATCCGTCATGATCCGTCGACCCGCGCGCGCAATGACGATAGTCCAGTCCCTGGTCGGATTATTGTTGATTCTGACGCCCTTATTACTGATCTGGCAGCACTTCGGAATGACCCGGGTCTTCGAGATCTCGCCCCGCCAGCCCTACGGCGCCACCGTCACCGATGACCGTCACGAGAACGGCAATTCCGTCTCGTCGCTCCTGCTCTCCAAGGATGCCCTCGTCATGCGCTGCGACCTGCGGGCGGGCTATGCCTGGCCATTCTGCAAACTGCAGTTCCACCTGGGACAGGACGGGAAAGGCGTGGACTTCAGCCGGTTCGACTCGATTACGTTCGACATGCGGTACTCAGGCGCGTCCGGCCGAAAAATCAGGCTGCACCTGACGAACTTCGAACCGGAATTCTCCACCGTCGGTGACTGGAACTCGCAGCGGTACAACTCCGTGGAATTCGATGTGCCGGCGCAGGCCACGTTCACGATTCCCGCCAACGTCGTGCGCACCGCAGACTGGTGGATCACGGCGCACGACGTCCCGATCGAGAAAACGTATACCCGGCTCGATAACGTCACGGCCGTGGAGATCTCGACGGGATCGGTACCGCCCGGCCAGTCGATCACGCTCGAAGTGCGGTCCATCCAGTTTCGCGGCAAATGGATATCGGATACCACGCTTCTGACCTGGCTGATGGGGGCGTGGATCGGCTGCGGCCTGCTGGGGTTGTCGCTGAGCCTGATGCATACCCGCTCCAGCCTCTCCGCCAGCAACGCGCGCGTCGAACTGCTGGCCGCCATCAACAAGGCGCTGCAACTGGAAGCGCGCGACCTCGCCAACCAGGCCCACACCGATCCGCTGACCGGCGCATTGAACCGCCAGGGGCTCAGGGAAGTGCTGATGAAACGCTTGCACGTCGCCGGCCACGTCGACGAAGAGATGGCGGTCGTGTTCATGGATCTCGACCACTTCAAGCGCATCAACGACGAGTATGGCCACGACGCCGGTGACGAGGTATTGAAGCGCTTCGCCACGACCATCCGCGACGAAGTACGGGCCAGCGACAAACTGGTGCGCTGGGGCGGGGAGGAGTTCCTGCTCCTGTGCCCGGAAACCGACGTCGCGCATGCCATGGCGATGCTGGACAAGCTGCGCGCGGCGTTGGCGCATCAGGACTGGCCGCACGGGTTGCGCGTCACGTCATCCTTCGGCCTGACGTCGCTGAAGCCCGAGGAAGACATCGGGGCGGCGATCAAACGGGCGGATGGGGCGTTGTACCTCGCAAAGGCGAACGGCCGCAACCGGGTCGAAATCGCCTGACGTCAGGGCAGGCGCCGCCACACCGAAATCGGAACGCCGCCGTCCGGTCGCGCCGGCACGCGGTAGCGCAGTTCGTCGCCATGCAGCTCGAAGCTGCGCCGCTGCACCGTGCCTTCCCAGTTCGGGAAGGACGCGGCTTCGATGCGGAACACGAGCTGGCCGTCTTCCAGCGCGACGGTGCCGTAGTGCGTACTCGATCCGAGCACGGCCGCGCGCAACTCCTCGCTCGTACCGGCCGTCTTGTCCGCCGACGCGAAGCGCGGACGCTCGGCCTTGAAGATCTGCAGCGTGTAACGCCCTTGCGCATCGATGGCCAGGCGGCCTTTGGGTGCCGCGCCATAATCACGCTCGATGCTGCCGTCGGGCCGCTGGACGTCGGCGGCGACGAGCGTCCAGGTGCCCGCGAGGTCGGGCAACGAAGCCTGCACGGCGGGGGCAATGCTGGCTAGCACCATGCCGGCGATCTGCTTGTTCATGTCGTTCTCCTTTCAGGTGAAAACATCAGCGTAGCGGCGCCGTCACCTGAACGGAATTCCCGAAACCTGCACCTGTTCCGTGCATAATTGCACAATGCAGACACCTGACTGGGACGACCTCCGCTTTTTCCTCGCGCTGTGCGAGGCCGGCACGTTGTCGGGCGCGGCGCGCGCGACCCGTGTGGAACACACCACGGTGGCGCGCCGCATCGACGCGCTCGAGACCGCGCTCGGTGCCCGCCTGTTCGACCGCTTTCCGAAGGGCTGGTCGCTGACGGCGGCCGGCACGGCCCTCGTGCCGCATGCACGCAAGCTGGAAGACGACATGCACGCTTTGCTCAACGTGGCGCGCGGCGCGGCCGAGGTGGCGGGTGTCGTGCGCGTCTCGGCGCCGCCGGCGCTGACGGCCTGCCTGCTCGCCCCGCGCCTGCGTGGACCCCTGTCGCGCCTGCCCGGCGTCGACATCGACCTGCGCGCGGAGGCGCGCACGACGGACCTGATGCGGCGCCAGGCCGACATCGCGCTGCGGTTTGCGCGACCGACGTCGCCGGGGCTCGTCACCAAGGTGCTGGCGCACGTCGACTATGCCTTGTATGCGCACGAAGACTACGCGGCGAGCCGGGCGCCCGCGCAGTGGGAATTCCTCGGCTACGACGACCTGCAGCAGGATGCGCCCCAGCAGGAATGGCTGGACAAGCTGCGCGGCGCCCGCCGCTACAGCGTGCGCTCGAACGACCTGCTGACGTTGCTGCAGGCGGCGGTCGGCGGCTGCGGCGTGGGCGTCTTTCCCCGTTACGCTGCGGGACGCGCGCCGGGCTTGGTCGTGCTGGATCCGGCCTGTCCCGTGCGCCGCAAACTCTGGCTGGTGATGCACGCGGACGTGCGCCGCGCGCCGCACGTGCGCGCGGTGGCCGACGAGATCATCGCCATGTTCGAACAGGAATAGGCGGCCGCCTCGTTTCCTGATGTGTAGCATTTTTTCAACCTGACCCACCGAACTCATCAATGTTCGTAGTAAAATTTCATAACATTGCATGTCTTGCCGTGCCGCGCTGTGTATAAAGGTTGGTATATACAAGGTATCTGCCCGCCAACGCTGGTTAACTGGTGCGTGTTCTGTAAATTATTTACATTTTGGAGAGCTGAATGAGCGTTGAAGAGGCACGGAACTTCAAGGAAGAGTTGCTGGGACGGGATATCCGCCAGCTCGGCCGCATGCTGGGGGAAACGATCCGGGCCCAGGAGGGCGATGGCGTGTTCGACCGCATCGAGTCGGTCCGCAAGAGCTGCATCGGTTTCCGGCGCGACGAGGACGGCAGCGCGCACGAGGAACTGGCGGCGATCCTCGAAGACATCTCGTCCGACGAGAAGACCCAGCTGATCCGCGCCTTCACGTACTTCTCGCTGCTCGCCAACATCGCCGAAGACCAGCACCACATCCGCCGCAGCCGCGCCCACCTGTCCGCCGGCTCGGCGCCGAAGAAGGGCAGTATCGCGCACGCCGTCGACGGCGTGTTCGCCGCCGGCCGCATGGACGACCTGCGTGCCTTCTTCGACGACGCGCACGTCAGCCCCGTGTTCACCGCGCACCCGACCGAGGTGCAGCGCAAGAGTGTCCTCAACTGCCAGATGGCGATCGCGCGCCTGATCGGCGAACGTGACCGCACGCAGCTGACGCCCGACGAAGAACAGGACAACGATGAAGCGCTGGCGCGCGCCATCCTGACGTTGTGGCAGACGCGGTTGCTGCGTCCCACCAAGCTGTCGGTGCTGGACGAAGTCGAGAACGGCCTGTCCTTCTTCGACTACACGATGTTCAAGAGCGTGCCGCGCCTGTATTGCGCCCTCGAGGACACGCTGGCGCAGAAGGACGACGCATGGGCCGACACGGAACTGCCGTCGTTCATGAAAGTGGGCAGCTGGATTGGCGGCGACCGCGACGGCAATCCGTTCGTCACGGCCGACATCCTGCGTGCGACCCTCAAGGCGCAGGCCACCCGCGCGCTGGATTTCTACCTGCCGGAAGTGCACACGCTGGCGTCGCAACTGTCGCAGGCGCAGTCCCTGTGCGGCAGCACGGACGCGCTGCGCCGCATCGCCGAGCGCACGCCGGATCAATCGCCGCACCACCAGGACGAGCCATACCGCCAGGCACTGCACGGCATGCATGCGCGCCTCGTGGCGACGCGCGCGTGGCTCGTCGCCGGCGCCGATGCACCGGATGCGGCGGCCTACGCCAGCGCGGCCGAACTGCTGGCCGACCTGGACGTGATCCACGAGTCGCTCGTCGCGAACGGCGCCCGCCAGCTGGCGCGCGGCCGCCTGCGCCTGTTGCGCCGCGCCGTGAAGGTATTCGGTTTCCACCTCGCGCCCGTCGACCTGCGCCAGAACTCCGACGTGCACGAGCGCGTGATCGCGGAACTGCTGACGCAGGCACGTCCCGGCGTCGATTACCTGGCGCTCGACGAAGCCGCGCGCTGCACGCTGCTGCTGGAAGAACTGCAGTCGCCGCGCCTGCTCGTGTCGCCGTTCGAGGCGTATTCCGAAGAGACCGCGTCCGAGCTGGCGATCCTGCGCGAGACGAAGCGCGCGCACCTGACGTACGGCCGCGCCGCCGTCACGAACTACATCATCTCGAAGGCGGCCTCCGTCTCCGACCTGCTGGAAGTGGCCGTGCTGCTGAAGGAAGCGGGCCTGCTGCATCCGACGCTCGGCACGCTCGACGTCAACATCATCCCGCTGTTCGAGACCATCGACGACCTGCGCGCCGGTCCCGCGATCATGGCGGAGGCATTCGGCCTGCCGTTCTACATGCGCCTGCTGCAGTCGCGCGACCGCCTGCAGGAAGTCATGCTGGGCTACTCGGACAGCAACAAGGACGGCGGCTACGTCACGTCCGGCTGGGAACTGCACAAGGCGGAGCTGGAACTGATCGCCGTCTTCCGCGCGCACGGCATCAAGCTGCAGCTGTTCCACGGCCGCGGCGGATCGGTGGGACGCGGCGGCGGCCCGAGCTACGAGGCGATCCTCGCGCAGCCGCCGGGCGCCGTGCAGGGCCGCATCCGCCTGACGGAGCAGGGCGAAGTCATCACCGCGAAGTACGCCAACGCCGACGTGGGCCGCCGCAACCTCGAGGTGCTCGTCGCCGCGACGATGGAAGCGACCCTGCTGTCGCACGCGCAGCCGCAGCCCGACGCGGAACAAGTGGCCGCGATGGATCGCCTGTCCACGGAAGCGCTGCGTGCCTACCGCTCGCTCGTGTACGAAACGGAAGGCTTCGAGACGTATTTCTGGGAGTCGACGGTCATCTCCGAAATCGCCGCCCTGAACATCGGCAGCCGTCCGGCGTCGCGCAAGAAGTCGCGCTCGATCGAAGACCTGCGCGCGATTCCCTGGGTGTTCAGCTGGGCCCAGTGCCGCCTGATGCTGCCGGGTTGGTACGGTTTCGGCACGGCGGTGGAACGCTTCATCGCGGACGCGCCCGCCGAGCGCCTCGCGCTGCTGCGCACGATGTACAAGACGTGGCCGTTCTTCACGACGCTGCTGTCGAACATGGACATGGTGCTGGCCAAGAGCGATATCGCGATCGCCAGCCGCTATGCGGGCCTCGTGTCCGACGCGGGGCTGCGCGACCGCATCTTCGGCGCGATCAGCGCCGAGCATGCGCGCACGGTGGAGATTCTCCGGCAGATCATGGAGCAGGACGAACTGCTGGACGGGAACCCGCAGATGCAGCGCTCGCTGCGCAACCGCCTGCCGTACATCGATCCGCTGAACCACCTGCAGGTCGAACTGCTGCGCCGTTACCGCGCCGGCGTCGACGACGACGCGACCCGCAATGGCCTGCACATGTCGATCAACGGCATTTCGGCGGGCCTGCGCAACAGCGGCTGATCACTCCTGAACCGTGATCCGCAGCGGCACCGCCAGCCGCTGCGCCACGTTGCGCACGTGGGCTTCCCACGCCTGCGCATCGGGGAAGTCCCCGCTCTTGCTCCATCCCGCGCCCAGGTAGTGCACGAACGGCTGCCCGGGTTGCGCGGTCCCGACCAGCAGCGCGTCGGCGCCATCAGTGGCCGCGCGCGTCGCCTGGCCGGGGACGATCACTGCGCACGCGGTGTGCCCGTTCGGCGCGCTCTCCGGTTCCCAGTAACTCATCCAGCTTGCGCCCGTGTCGCGCACGAGACGGCCATCGCCCTGGCGCTGGGCGATGCCGACGGCGACGGGCAGCGCGCCTGCCTGGCCGCTCGTGTAGCGGCTCTCGACGCGGCTGAAGTTGGAACCCGCATCGATCGAGATGCGCTTCGTCTCCGCCACTTGGCGTCCGCCCGCATTCCACGCGTCGTAACGCAGCTCGAACACGGCGCGCAGCGGTCCGTCCGCTACGACTTTCCAGCCCGCGTAGACGGATGACGGATACGCCTTGCCGTCGCGGTAGATTTCGGTGCCGCCGCAGCCGCGTCCAGTGCCGACGCTGTAGTTGTCGAGGCCCTCGCCGTGGTCGCTGTGGTATTCGCCGCGCTTGTACCATGTGTCCACGACGGGCCGGCGCACGCGCTTGAGCCACACGTCCACGCCGCTGCCCACACGCTCGTTCGGCACGTGCAGGATCGCCGGACCGTACGTGCGGTGGGCGATGCGGTCGCTCTCCCACGCGAAGTCGTCATAGCGCTCGGGCACGTAGCGCGCATGCACCTTGACGTCCGGCGGCGCCAGCGCGGGCACGGCGTTCGCGGGCAGCAGCAGGAAGCGGCGCTGTTCGCCGGGCGCGAAGGTCGCCTGGAACAGCAGCGTGTCGCCGATGCGCTGCGTGGGCAGCAGGCGCGACGTGTCGGCTTCCATCACGGCCAGCGGTGCTTGCGATGCATTCGGGTCGAGCGTCAGCTCGACCGTCTCGTCGGCGCGATGAAAATCGCCCGGATTCGTCACACGCACCGCGCGCGGCGTCGTGCGTTCCAGGAGCGCCATGCGGAACACTTCGCTGCCGGCCAGCAGGAAGGCGCCGACGCCGTAGACTTCCGTCGCGTCGTCCGCAAAGCCCGTCGGCGCCTGGCCGATCGGCTGCACGTGCGTGAGCTTGCCGTCCGGCTGGACGCTGGCGACGAGCGCCGACCATGCGCGCCGCACGCCCGGCTCGAACGCGGCGCGGTCCAGCAGGCCCTGGTTGACGCCCCACGCGAGCGCATACACGAACAGCGCCGTGCCGCTCGTCTCGCGCGCCGGATAGCTTGCCGGATCGAGCAGGCTCGCGCGCCACATGCCGTCGGCCTGCTGCAGCGCGACGACCTTCGCGGCCATCTCGCGGAACTGCTGTTCGAAGCGGGCGCGCGCCGGATGGTGCGCCGGGATGTACTGGAGCGTCCGCGCCAGGCCCGCCATCACCCAGCCGTTGCCGCGTGCCCAGAAGACCTTGCGGCCATTCGCTTCGCGCCGCGCAAAATAATTGCTGTCACGGTAGTACAGGTGCTCATCCTTGTCGTACAGGTAGTCCGACGTGCGCCACCACGCGGCCACGGCGTGTTCGAGATAGCGTGCGTCGCCGGTGGCGGCATACATGCGCGCCCACGCGGGCGGTCCCATGAACAGGGCGTCGCACCACGACCAGCGGTCCTGGTTGCCGGGCACGGTGAAATCCAGCGTGCCGTCGTGCGGCTCGGCGAGGATGGCGTCGAACCGGGCCTTCAGCGGCGCCAGCATGGCCGGGTCGCGCAGCTGCAGGTACAGCTCCGCATACGTCTGCCCGACTACGTGGTCGTCCGCGTGATAGCCGCGCGGACCCGGCTGCCAGCCATTGCGCTCGCCCATCGCGGCCATCGCATCTCGATATGTGCGCGTGCCGGACAGGTTGGCCAGCGCCATGAAGCCGGCGTCTCCGACGCCTTGCGTCCAGTGCGTCGTCGCGTGCGCGCTCGGGTGCGCGAGCTGCCAGTCGGCGACGCGTTCCATCGTCGCCAGCACGGCGGCTGGTGTGAGCGCCTGCGCTTCGGCCTGGGCGACGGTCGGCGTGTGTGTCGCACATCCGGCGAGGAGGGGGCCGAGCAGCAGCAGGGCGAGCGTGGCGTGCTTGAATGGGGCGGTCGGGATCATGGAGGTTAACGTTTAACTAGATGTGTGGATTTTGGCCCAAAGTTGGGATAAGGTAAACGCTTTCATAAAAAGGAGGAGACCATGCGGATACGAGGACTCGGAGCGGCTCTGTTCATCGCGGCACTGGCCGCGCGCCCGGCAGGCGCGTGCGAGGCGCCGCCGCCAGCCGTCATCGACATCGATGCGAACAGTTATTACAGCGACAGCCACCATTCGATCGTCGACCCGGTGCGCAAGGCGCGCAACGAGGCGGCCGTCAAACCCGTCAACGATTATCTCGACGCGGTGGCCCGTGCCGCGGTCGCGTGGCAGCGGACGCACCGCGACGCGGAGGCCCGCTGCGCGCTGGCCTGGCTCGCGAACTGGGCGGACCGCAAGGCGATACTGGGCACGATGACGACGGAGCAGTCGTACTACACGCGCAAGTGGACGCTCGGCGGCCTCGCGCTCAGCTACGCGCGCGTTCGCGATGCGGCGGCGCCCGACGAACGCCGCCGCATCGAGGCGTGGCTGCTGGCGCTGGCCGATGCGACGATCCGCCACTCGGACGCGCACAAGGGCGTGCGCAACAATCACTATTACTGGGAGGGCCTGGCCGTGACGGGGACGGGTGCCGTGACGGGCGACGCGCGCTGCCTGGCCTGGGGCCGCAAGGCGTTCGACGATGCGATGGCGCAGATCCGGCCGGACGGCGTGCTCCCGTACGAACTGGAACGGGCGGGGAGGGCGCTGCACTACCACCTGTATGCGGCCGCGCCGCTCGTGATGATGGCGTCGATCTTCGACGTGCAGTCGCCCCGGCTGGACCGGCTCGTCGCGTTCTCCGTCGCAGGCGTCGCGGATCCGTCGACCTTCGCGAAGATGACGGGCGTCGAGCAGGAGTGGTCGGGCGGCGTGCCGGGCTGGATCGCGATTTACCTGCGCCACGGCGGCCGCGTTTCCGTCCCCGTCAAGCTGCCGGCCGCGAACTGGGATGCGCGCATGGGCGGCGACCGCAACCTGGCCAACCCGCTCGAACACGTCGTCACTGGTAGCGGATCGTCCAGCGGATCTTGAGCGGCTTGTCGAACGTGAACGCGCCCGTGCGGCAGGTGGCCAGCGTGGCCATCGGTCCGTACGGTGCGCGGTAGGCCTCGTTGCCCGCGACGTCGGCGGCGCTGCAGTCTGCCAGGCCGTCGACGGCGAAGGTGCGCACGGCACCGTCGCGGAACGCGATGGTCGTCCCGTCCACCGTGGCGCCGGCCGAGAACGACGCGTAGTCGAGGCTCACGCCGGCCACGTCCAGCGGCGCCGCCGGCGTGTAGGTGTCGGTGCGAGTGATGACGCCATGGCGCAAGGTATACTCGGTCTCGACCGCGATGCGCGCGTCTTTCACGGGCACGTTCTTGCCCAGCTTCGTCAGCGCGTCCTGGCGGTACGTCACGCGGTGGCCGCCGTCGATGCCGCTCGCCTCGATGTTCTTGATGAACGCGGTCGCGATCAATTCGCTGCCGTCGGCCAGGCGGAATTTCGGCAGCAGCTGCGGATGCGCGGCGCCGCTGTCGGCGATGCCGGAGACGATCCCGTACGAGAACGGCAGCGGATAATACGGGCTGTTCGCATGCTGGCCCGGTCCGCCGTTGATCATCGACAGGCTGAACACGTGCGGCCCATCGCGCCAGATGGCGAGGGCGCGGTCGTACTCGCCGCCCGCGAAGCGCGTGAGGCTGAACTTCGGACGCGCGCGTTCCAGCCATGCGGCCAGGTCCGCGCGCGGCACGGCATTCTTCATGCCGGCCCGGTTCCACATCTCGTCCGTGCTGATCAACTGGTGCAGCAGCGAAAAGTTCTCGCCGAGGATGCGGTGCTTGCCGCGGTACGTGTCCGTGCGGCGGCCCTTGCCCCACATGTCGACGGAGTGCAGGGCGGGGTCGTACCAGAATTGCATGTAGCGCTCGCCGATGCGCGCCGAGTAGGCGTACGCGTACTCCTTTTCTTCCGGCGTGAGCACGCCGAGGTAGGCGGCCGTCGACAGGATTTCCAACATGGCCGTCTCGCCGTACGGCCCCAGGCTGCGGCCCATCGTGAAACCGCTGCCGTCCGCATCGGCCGCGTTCAGCGCGACGTCGGCGGATTTGCGCAGCAAGGCCTTCAGTTCCGGCGTGACGGTCAAGCCGGTCTCGATGAAGCGTTCGCAGATCTCGGCCGCCAGCAGGATGCTGTAGCGGTCGAAGCGGCCCTGGCCATCCGTCTCGTCGGAAAAGCCGTAGGTGCCGGAGTAGTCGGCGTAATGCTTCAGCATCCTGTCGAGCAGGACGTCGCTCGCCTGCGCGTCTTCCCAGCCCATCAGCAGGCGCAGGCGCGCGATGCTGAAGGCGACGCCGTAGTAATTGGTCGGCAGGTCGATCAGTTCATACGACGGCACGCGCACGAACGTGCGCCAGTCGAGTTTCCTGCGCAGCTGCTCGAGCGTGGCGGGACGCACGGCGCGCTCCAGCAGGCCCGCCTGCTTCAGCCTGTGCAGGGCGCCGATGTAGTAATAGATGCCCCAGGTATCGTTTTCCATGCCGACGGTGAGGTCCGCGATGGACGCGTAGTCGCGCAACATGCCGGGCAGGCGCGGGTCATCGGTCGGCGTGTGCAGCAGCACGTCCGCGAGGCCTGTCGCGATTTTCCCGGGCAGGAATTTGTCGTGACTCTGGAACGGCGCGCGGCCGTCGACCGTGATGCCGTCCCGTTCCTTCACGAGCTTCTGGAAAAAGTAGTCCAGCTGCGGGTAGGCCTGTTCGACCGTCTGGTGCAGGGGCTGCGCGGCATGTGCGGAGGTCAGGACGGCCAACGCGAGGATGGGCAGGGCAGAACGCATGCATGTCTCCGGTATGGTTAAACGTTTTCCAAAAAGGATAGGCCAACTCTACCGGAAAGTAAACGGGAGCGTGATCAGGGCCGGCGGGCGATCGTCGACGCGCGCAGGATCAGCTGCGGCGCGACCTTGGTGAGCTTCTCGACGTGTTCGCCGCGGATCACGGCGAGCAGCTTTTCCATCGCCGTCGCGCCCATGCGTTCGCTCTGCAGGTCGACGGTGGTGAGGGCCGGCGTCGTGTATTTGCCGTAGGGGATATTGTCGAAGCCGACGACGGAAATGTCCTGGGGGATGGAGATGCCCAAGTTCGACGCTTCCTTCATGAAGCCGAGCGCCATCAGGTCGTTGTAGCAGATCAGCGCGTCCGGACGCCGGCTGCCCAGCACGATGGCGGAGCACAGGCGCTCGCCTTCGGCCAGCGACGGCGCTTCGGCGTCGAAGACCGCGAGGTCCAGGCCGGCGGCACCCAGGGATTCGCGAATGCCCCCGAGACGCTCCTCGTCGCGCCGCGACTTGGAAAAGCCGAGGTAGGCGATGCGGCGGTGCCCCAGCATGCGCAGGTGCTGCGCGAGCATGTAGGCGCCGCCGTGGTCGTCGCTGGCCACCGTCGGCAGCGGCAAGTTGGCCAGGCTGCCGAAGAAGACGAGCGGCTTGTCGATCTCGGTCATCCACGCCATCTCGTGCTCGCGCATGCGCGAGAACACGATCATGCCGTCCACGCGCCGGCTCAGCTCTTCCAGCGTGCGCCGTTCGCGGCTGGGCGTTTCCTCCGTGTCGACGAGCAGGACGGAAAACCCCTGGTCGTGCGCCACGCGGTTCGCGCCTTTCAGGATGCTGGAGAAGTGCGGGTTGGTGATATCCAGCACGGAGAGGCCGATGGTGTTCGTGCGCCCCGTGATCATCGACTTGGCCAGCGGGTTCGATTTATAGCCCAGCCCCGCGATCGCGGATTCGATCGCCGCCTCGACCTTGGGCGAAAAGCGCTGTGCGCCATTGATGAATTTCGACACCGTGGCGGTGGACACCTGGGCTGCGGCGGCGACGTCGCGGATGGTCGGGGCGGACTTTTTCATGGGAGGTTAATCGTTAATCAGCGCGTTACTCAGCGGCACATCTTAGCATGCGTATTTGCGGCCGCAACCGAGCTGGGGCAAGAAATAGGAGCATGGAATCGTTGCCACTCGTGCGGCAGGGGCGCCTGGGTCGAAAATCGGGCCGAAAAATTGACATTGAAACCGTTTTCGATATACTCGGTTAAACGTTTAACATACAGCGAGCCTGTCCATGACCCAAGCGACCGAGTCCAAGCCTTTCCATCGACTTCTCCTGACCGGCGCCGGCGGCGGCCTCGGCACCATGCTGCGCGAGCGCATCAAGCCCTGGGCCGACGTGGTCCGCCTCAGCGACATCAAGGACATCGCGCCCGCGGGTGAGGGCGAGGAAGTCGTGCGCTGCGACCTGGGCGACCGCGCCGCCGTGATGGCGCTGACGGAAGGCGTGGACGCCGTGCTGCACTTCGGCGGCGTCTCCGTCGAGGACACGTTCGAGACGATCATGCATGCCAACATCCTCGGCCTGCATCACCTGTACGAGGCCGTGCACAAGCGCGGCATCAAGCGTGTGATCTACGCGAGTTCCAGCCACGTCGTCGGCTACTACCCGACCACGCAGGTCGTCGACGCCAACGCGCCGCTGCGGCCGGACGGCATCTACGGCGTGTCGAAATGCTTCGGCGAGGCCTTGTCGCGCTATTACTTCGACCGCTTCGGCATCGAGACCGTGTGCCTGCGCATCGGCTCGTCGTTCGGCGAGCCGCGCAACGCGCGCATGCTGGTCACGTTCCTCGCGTACGACGACCTCGTCGAACTGGTGCGCTGCGCGCTGTTCACGCCGCGCGTGGGCCACACGATCACGTACGGCGTGTCGGACAACCCGGTGCGCTGGTGGGACAACCGCGCGGCCGCCCACCTGGGCTTCGAGCCGCGCCACAGCGCGCGCGCCTTCGCCGACCGCTTCCCGGCCGGCGGCACGTGGGCGGAGGCGGGCGACATCACGGCCGTGTACCAGGGCGGGCCCTTTCTGACGGCGGGACCGATCTACGAAGACTGACGCGAAGCGCGGAAGTGACGGGCCGGCGCAGAGATGCGCCGGCCGTTTTCAATTCGGGGTCAGAGCACATTTTCCGCAAAATTCGGGGTCAGAGCACTTTTCGGTGCAAGGTCCATGAGGCAAGCGCGAAGAAGTGGTAGACGAAGGTCCGCCTGCCCGCATGATGATGTGTTGGGCTTTATTCGATGTTTATTGCGCAGCTGGAAATTAATCTGAAATGTGCTCTGACCCCGAATTCTTAAAAAAATGTGCTCTGACCCCGAATTATGGAAATGGTTCGAGATAAAAAAATGCCGCCAGGTCGCCCCGGCGGCATCGAGGGAAACGCGGGCCCGGGGCCAGCGGAGGAAACTCAGAATTTCAAGTCAAGACGCACGCTGTAGAAGCGGAACACGTCGCGCGGCGGCACCCAGCTGTTGACCGTGATGGCCGGCGACGTCGACGTCGGGCCGGCGCGGTACGACGGGCCGCTGGCGTTGGCGTTGCCGATGTAGAAGCGGTCGAACAGGTTGTTGATGCGGAAGGACAGACGCCACATGTCGTTGTTCTGGCGCAGGCCGAAGCCAAGGTCCGTGATCGAGTACGCGTTGTTCACCGAGCGCGGATCGTTGTTGATGTTGGTCTGGTACTCGGTCTGGTAACGCACGTACGCGTTCACGAAAGCCCAGTACGGCCGCTCGGCGAAGTGATAGTCGTAGTTGGTGCCGATGTTGACCTTGTTCTTCGGCGTGCCCGGGAAGATCCCGCCCGACAGGTCCTGCACGCCCGTCGTCGAGCCGGCACGGATCGGGAAGCAGGCGCGGTTCCAGCCGCCCAGCGAACCGCCTTCGCCCAGCCCCGTCGTGCCGATGGCGGGGTTCGTGTTGTCCTGGTAGCAGGGGCCGTTCTTCCAGTCGACGATCTCCGGACGCGTGTACGCGTACGACACGTTCATCGACCAGTTCGACGTCAGCAGGAAGTGCGAGTCGATTTCGACGCCGCGCGTGCGGATCTTCGGGATCGAGTTCAGTTGCGTGTAGATGGTCGGGTCGTTCGGCAGCACGAACGACGTGTTCTGCTGATAGTTCTTGAAGTCCGTCTTGTAGATTGTGGCCGCGAGCGACATGCGGTTGTGGAACAGGTTCGCCTTGGTCCCGAGTTCGATACTGCGGCTCGTCTCCGGCGCCACGGGGAACGCGGCCGCCGCCTTCAGGCCGCTCGTCACGTCGTACGCGAGGCCCTTGTAGCCGGTGGCCGTCATCGCATACACCATCCAGTCGCTGTTGATCTGCTTCTGGATCGACAGCTTGCCCGTCGTCGCCCAGTCGCGGTTGCCGCTGCTGGAAAACTGGTCCTGGCCGACGGGTCCCGGCACGAACGTCGAGCGGTCCAGCTGGTCGGTGTAGAAGTTGCGGATGTAGTTGAAGCCCGACGTCTCCACGTTGCGGCGGATGCCCGCGACCAGCGTGTACGTCGGATAGAAGTCCCACGTGGCCTGGCCGAACACGGCGCGGTTCACGTTGTAGATGTCGGTGTAGTAGTTCGTGGGACTCGACGGCGAGCTGGCCGTGCAGACGCTCGGGCGCACGCAGAAGCCGCGGATGAAGTGGCGGTCGATCTCGTTCTGCGCCCACCACAGGCCGGCCACGTAGCGCAGCTTGCCGACGTCGGGTGACACGTAACGGAATTCCTGCGTCTTCGAACGGATGTCGTACGTGCCGAACTGCGCGTTCCCGACGCTGAATTTCGTCTCGCCCGGTCGCGCGATGGTGGGCACGTCGACGAAGTCCTGGTCGCGGTAATCGTTTGCCTTGTAGTGCTCGTACGAGGAGATCGACATCAGGGTGCCGTCGTTCGGCAGGTTGTACGAGAACTTCAGGCCCGTGCCGAACGTGGT
This sequence comes from Massilia kyonggiensis, assembly GCF_024756235.1. Classification (GTDB taxonomy): domain Bacteria; phylum Pseudomonadota; class Gammaproteobacteria; order Burkholderiales; family Burkholderiaceae_D; genus Telluria; species Telluria kyonggiensis. The sequence goes on from NZ_JANUGY010000014.1 coordinate 112,793, forward strand.
CGAGTTGATCCCGGTCGGGAAGTCGCGCCGCACGTTGCGGTTGTTCGGATCGTACGGGTTGATGCCGGCCAGCGTGAGCGACGCGGGCAGCTGCGGGTTGCCGTTCATGTACGCGGTCGCGAGGTCGGCCTGGGCGCCCGCGCGGTAAAAGCCGTTCACGGCCGTCACGCCGCGGCTGTTTTCCTGCGCGTTGTAATGCGGCGTGAAGTCGATCTCCAGGTCCTTGATCGGTTTCCACTGGAACTTGGCCATGATCGTCCTGCCGCCCGACCCGTTGACCTTCTGGCCGTTCGTCAGGTTCGTGAAGTTGCCGGGCATGTCGCTCTTGTTGACGGCGATGCGCATGCCGAAGTCGTCGCGCAGCTTGCCGCCGACCGATGCGCCCACGCGCCACTCGTGGTCGTTCGTATAGTAGGCGTTGGCGCGGTAGACGATCGGACCGCTGATGGGCTTCGTGACGATGTTGATGGCGCCGGCCACGGCGGACTTGCCGAACAGCGTCGACTGCGGCCCTTTCAGCACTTCCACGCGCGCCACGTCGGCCAGGTCGCGGAAGGCCTGGAACTGGCTGGCGATCGGGATGTCGTCGATGATGACGGAGACGTCGGACTCCACGCCGATGCCGACGGAGACGGTACCGATACCGCGCATGAAGATGGCGTTGTTGGCGGCGGTCGTGCCCGACGACAGCGTCAGCGACGGCGTCAGGTTGATGACGTCCTCGATCTCGCGCACGTTGTTGCGCTGGATCTCCGCTTCGGACAGCACGGAGATCGACTCCGGCACGTTTTCCAGCCGCTCCACGCGCTTGTTCGCGGTGACCAGCACGGTCTGCAACTGGTTCGGACTCGGGTTTTCCTGCGCCTGCGCCGGCGCTGCCCAGTGGGCGACGGCGATCGCGACGACGGCCGCCACGGGCTTGACCGCGATCCGCGCGCCCGGTGTTCTCTGCTTGCTCACAACGTCTCCTTGGTTTTTCTAATGAAAACTGCCAGTCCCGCTGCGCGCCGCCTTCAGGCGCAGCAGCGCCTCCAGAAAGTAGTAATCCGCGTAATTCAGCGGTACATCGATTTCCGATTTGGCCGGCTTGTGGCCGGTTGCATGCTTGAGGAGGAAGCCGCCGTTCTCACCAGGCTTTGCGAGGTACGCACTGGACGACAGGCTGCGCAGCGTCTGTTCCGCGAAGTCGCGGTAGCGCGCGGCCGTCTCGCGGTCGGAGAACGCCGCCAGTTCCAGCAGGGCGGAGGCGGCGATGGCGGCGGCGGACGTGTCGCGCGGGGCGTCGGGAATGGCCGGGTCGTCGAAGTCCCAGTAGGGCACCTTGTCGGCCGGCAGGCGTGGATGGGTCGTGTAGAAGCGGGCGATCCTGTGCGCCTGCCGAAGGTATTCGTCGCGATGCGTTTCGCGGTACATCATCGTGTAGCCGTACAGGCCCCACGCCTGTCCGCGTGCCCATGCCGAGTCGTCCGCGTAACCTTGCACGGTCACGCGCGCACGCACGGCGCCCGTCTTCGGGTCGTAGTCGACGAGGTGGAAGCTGGAGCCGTCGGGGCGGAAGTGGTTCTTCAGCGCGGTGTCGGCATGGGCGATGGCGATCTCGCGGTAGCGCGGTTCGTTCGCGGCTTTCGACGCCCACATCAGCAGCTCCAGGTTCATCATGTTGTCGATGATGACGGGGAAAGCCCACGTCGTATTGGGCCACAGGTCCCACGACTGGACGCTGCCGACTTTTGGATTGAAGCGCGTGATGAGCGTCGTCGCGCCGGCCAGCAGGGCGTCGCGGTAGGCCACGCGGGTGGCCGCGTCGTCGACGAGGCGCAAGCCGTTGCCGTAGCCGGCGCCCAGCATGAAGCCGAGATCGTGCTGGGACTTGTCGAATTTCGCGGGGGCCGTCAGCGCCGTGTAGCGCATCGCGGCCGTTTTCCAGGCGGCGTCGCCGGTGGCTTCGAACAGGTACCACAGCGAGCCGGGAAAGAAGCCGGCCGTCCAGTCGCCCGGTCCGACCATTTTGACTTCGCCGCGCTCCACGGTGCGCGGAAAGCCTGGTTTACCCGCAGCCTTGTCCAGCAGGACGCGGTATTGCGCGGTAGCGACCTTGAAGTCTTGTGCGATGACGGCGTCGATCGGTTCCGCGGCCGTTGCGGCCAGCGGCGCGCAGGCCGCCAGCAGGATCCCGCAGAAAATCGTTTTCGCAGTCATCGCCCCGTCTCCTTGTTGGTCTGATTATTGAGCAAATCGTAATCAGAACGCGAAGCGGTGTCAACAAAAATAGGAAAACGCTTAACTACGTGTTTTCAGGGCGTGAGTACGTGCCGATCGGCGTTCGAGAGAAATCGTTTTGCCGGAAAGGCGGCTAGAATGGCGGCGGGTCGTCCGGCAGTGCCGGCGGCACGTCGAGGTCGATCGTCGTACGCGGCAGGCGCGCGAGATCGGCACCGTCGACGAGCGCCTGCGCCTGGAACGCGGCATGCGCGCGCACACCATGCTTTTGCACGGACACGAGCAGGATGGGCAGGGTGGGGAAGTACGGGCGCAGGCGTTCCAGCAGCACGTCGCCGACGCCGGGCGCGACCCACGCCGGCGGCGGAAAGGCCAGCGCCACGCGCACGCCTTTCAGTTCGGTGAGGGCGACTTCGAGTTTCAAACGCGGTCGCTTTCCTTGCGCACGACGCGGCCGATGACGATGCACGCATTGCCCTGGCAAAGTTTGCGGTGGTATTTGCGCTGGTCCGGATTGTCGGAGGTCAGCCACCATTTGCCGGCGTCGCGCGTCAGCCGCTTCACGACCGCTTCGCCTTCGTAGTTGAACGCATACACGGCGCCGTCCACGAGCTTGGTGTCGAGCGTGTTGATGATGACGATGTCGCCCGCGTACAGCGCCGGCTCCATGCTCTCGCCCTTGACGAGGATGGCCATCAGGTGGTCGGGATGGTAGTTGTGCCGTTCGATCCACGTGCGGCGCATGCCGAGCGTGCCGCCGTCGCGGCGTTCCGGTTCCGTCTGGAAGCCCGTGATCCCGGCCGACAACCGCAGCTTGACCATGCGGATCTGGACGAAGTCCGCATCGTCGTTGTCGGCCGGGCGCACCGGCATGCCGTCCTTCAGGCCGTGGAAGGGCGCCTGGCGCGGGTCGCCTTCGCCGGTCATCAGCCAGATGTGCGAGAACCCGAGTTCGCGCTCGATGTTCAGCGCGTAGCGGATGTCCATCGACTTGATTTTCCCGGTCAGCCACTGGTTCACCACGCTTTTTGACGCGCCCGAGGCTTTGACGAGGCCGGTCTGGCCGCGCTCGCCTTCCAGTTGCGGCGTGGCGCGGTAGATGTGGTCGAGGCGTTCGGCTAAGAGGTTCATGTTCAGGTCCTGCACTCAATTAAGTTTAGTGTTCTTGACGTTGATCAGTTTAGAGTTCTATACTGGACTCTACTCGACTTGCCGGGGTTTGTGAAGGGGAGCGAGCTATCGATGGGGGAGAACAGTGATGAACAGACCAAGTATCTTCGGCGTGGCCAGCTATGTCGCGGGCATGGCGTCGATCGGCGCGTCGTTGACCATGGCGGACGTCGGCGCGGCGGTGGGTATCGCGACCGCCGTCCTGACCTGCCTGACCAATACCGTGTACACGTACCGCCGCGACCGGCGCGAGCAACGCGAGTGCGAGGCGCGGCTCGCACAGCTGGAGCGGCAGACGTGAGCGCGTCACTTTGATCCAGATCAAAGTGACGTGGGCGTGATCTGTCAGACAGTGGGGCGAGAGGTGTAGGCGCTGAATGAGCTCAGGCGTAGGAGGCGGCGTGAACGATATGTCCGACACCAAGGAGACCAAGGAGACGCCGACCGGGCCGGGCACGGACGGCGGCGGCAGCCCGACGCTCCGTCCCATGCTGTGGTACTGGCTGTTCGCCATCGTCCTGTTCATGCTGTTCCAGTCCGTGACGGACGTGATCACGTCGTCGCCGCTGGCGTACAGCGAGTTCAAGGAGCTTCTGCACGGCGGCAAGGTCAACGAGGTCACGCTGGCGGAGACGACCGTGTCCGGAACGCTCAAGTCCGGCGGCCTCGACGCCATCCTGCCGAAGAACCGCGCCGAGTCCGTCAAGTGCAATGCGGATGGGCTGTGTCCGTTCAATGCCGTCCGCGTGGCCGACCCGGATCTCGTCAAGGAGCTCGACGCGGCGCACGTGCGTTACTTAGGCCAGCAGCACAGCGAATGGCTGAGTACGTTGCTGGCGTGGGCGCTGCCGCTGCTCCTGTTGTTCTGGATGTGGGGTGCCATGGCGAAACGGGGTGGCGTTGCGGCCGGGCTGTTTGATGTGGGCAAGAGCCGGGCCCGTGTCTACATGCAGAGCAAGACCGGCGTGAGTTTCAACGACGTGGCCGGCATCGACGAGGCGCGCGACGAGTTGATGGAGATCGTCGAGTTCCTCAAGAACCCGCAGCGCTACCGGCGGCTCGGCGGGCGCATTCCGAAAGGCGTGCTGATCGTCGGGCCGCCCGGCACCGGCAAGACCCTGCTGGCCCGCGCCGTGGCCGGGGAGGCCGGGGTGCCGTTCTTTTCGATCAGCGGCTCGGAATTCGTCGAGATGTTCGTCGGCGTCGGCGCGGCCCGCGTGCGCGACATGTTCGTGCAGGCGCAGAAGGTGGCGCCCTGCATCATCTTCATCGACGAGCTCGACGCGCTGGGCCGCGCGCGCGGCGTGGCCGGCGTCGTCGGCGGCTACAACGAGCAGGAGCAGACGCTCAACCAGCTGCTCGTCGAGATGGACGGCTTCGACACCAACAAGGGCGTGATCATCCTCGGCGCCACCAACCGTCCGGAGATCCTCGACCCGGCGCTGCTGCGCCCCGGCCGCTTCGACCGCCACGTCGCGCTCGACCGGCCGGACCTGAAGGGCCGCCAGAAGATCCTGCAGGTGCACGCGCGTGACGTCAGGCTGGCGCCGGACGTCGACCTGGGCGCCGTCGCCGCGAAGACGCCCGGCCTGGCCGGTGCCGACCTCGCCAACCTGATCAACGAGGCGGCGCTGCTGGCCGCGCGGCGCGGCAAGGAGCGGGTCGAGCGCGGCGATCTGGAGGAAGCCGTGGACCGTGTCATCGCGGGCATGGAAAAACGCTCGCGCCTGATCAATCCGATGGAAAAAGAAACGGTGGCGTTCCACGAGGCGGGGCATGCGCTGACGGCGGAGTTCCGCGCGCATGCGGACCGCGTGGCGAAGGTGTCGATCATCCCCCGCGGCATCGCAGCCCTCGGCTATACGCAGCAATTGCCCGCGGAGGACCGCTACCTGCTGAAGAAGAGCGAGCTGCTGGACCGGATGGACGTGCTGCTCGGCGGACGCGTCGCGGAGGAACTCGTGTTCGGCGACCTCTCGACGGGGGCGCAGAACGACCTGCAGATGGCGACCGACCTCGCGCGCCACATGGTCGCGCAATACGGCATGAGCGAACGCGTCGGCCTGGCCACGTTCGAGCAGCCCGCCGCCGCGCCGTATGCGCCGGCCCAGCCGGCGAACACGACGTACAGCGAACGCACGGCGCGGCTGATCGATGCGGAAATCGCCCGGCTGCTCGATGAAGCGCATGAGCGCGTCCGGGCCACGCTGCGCGAGCAGCGGGCGCTGCTGGATGCGCTGGCCCGCCAACTGCTCGACCACGAGACCGTCGAGCGCGACGCGTTGCAGGCGCTCGTGCGCGAGTATGCGGCGCGGCCTGTCGCAGCATCGTCTGCGGCGCCGGCAATGGAGCAGGTGGCGGACAGGCAGTCCGGACGGTGATTGGCACGACGTCATGAGCAACATGGTGTCGCTGCCGTCAGGCCGTCACCGCGGCCGGCGCCGCCTGCGCCGCATCCAGCAGCGCGCGCACGGCATCCGCGACGCGCTGCGGCTCGACACCGGCCAGGCACGCCTGGTGGCCTTCCGGACACGTGCTCTTGTAGCAGAAGCGGCACGCCACGTCGTGGAACAGGACGCGGCTGCGCACGTTCCACGGCGTGTGCTGCGGATTCGTCAGGGCGTACAGGTCGACGACGGGCGTGCCCACGGCCGCGGCCATGTGGGCGGGCCCGGTGTTGTTGGTTACGGCGACGGCCGCCAGGCGCAGCGCCGCGCCCAGCTCGCCCAGCGTGAGCCGTCCCGCGAGCGAGACGGCCGGCACGGCGCTGGCGAACTGGATGCCGTCGACGAGCTCGCTTTCCTCCGCGCTGCCCGTGAGCACGAGGGGCAGTTGCAGTTCCTGCGCCAGCAGGCGCAATACGTGGGCCCAGTGGCCCGCCGGATAACGGCGCGAGGCCGCGCTGGCGCCCGGATGCAGCAGGATCCACGGCCGGTCCGGGGCGATGCCGGCGGCGGCCAGGCGTGCCCGCGCCGCCGTAAAGTCCGCCGGACGGGGGACGAACGACAGGCCGAGATCGGCGCTGCGGCATCCGACCCGCTGCACGAGGGCCAGCTGGCGCTGCACTTCGTGGCGCACGAGGGTGGCCGGCTCGGGGTCGGGAATCCAGTCGGACAGCAGGTCGTACGGATTTTCGCGGCAGTGCGCCAGCCGCAGCGGGATGCCGGCCAGCTGGCACAGCAGGGCCGCCGGCAGCGCGCTTTGCGTGTAGGTCGTGAAGATCACGGCCGCGTCGAAGGCGCGCGCGGCGAGCGTGGCGATCGGGGCCGCAGCGGTGGCAGAAGCGGTGGCAGAAGCGGTGGCCGAAGCGGCGGCCGGCGCGGAGGATTTCGTCCACGGCGCCGACCAGGCGATAACGTCGTCCAGCTCGGGGATGAAGGGCAGGGCGGCGGCGCCGGACGGGGAGCCCAGCAGGGTCAGCGTGCGGCCCGGCACGGCCCGGCGCAGCGCACGCATGGCCGGGGTGCACATCAGCACGTCCCCGAGCGAATCGAGGCGTACGCACAGGATGCGCCGGGCCCGTTGCCACGGGGCCGTCATGGCGCGTCTCCATGGCTGGCGATCAGTACGGCGGCCGTGTACAGGTCGGGGGCCATGCGCGTCGGGACGCGCCGCGGACCGAGCCGCCATTCCGTCTCGTTGCCGTTGTCGATGAGGATGGTGCGGCAGCCGGCCCGGTTGCCGGCCTCGACGTCGTGCAGGATGTCGCCCACCATCCACGACGACCGCAGGTCGATGCCGTGCTCGTGCGCGGCCTTCAGCAGCAGTCCCGGCAGCGGTTTGCGGCAATGGCATTCCACCGACCAGGGCGCGACCGAGCCTTCCGGGTGATGCGGGCAGACATAGAAGCCGTCGAGTGCCAGGTGTTCGCGCAGCAGCAGGTCGCGTATGCGGGCGCTGACGACGTCCATCGCGGCCGCGGCGAAACGCCCGAACGCGATGCCCGGCTGGTTGGTGACGACGAACAGCCGGTAGCCGAGGCGCACCAGCAGGCGCAGCGCGGGGCCGGCGCCGCGGCACAGCGTGATGCACGCGGGCTCCACGTTGTGGGGCAGGTCGGGCACGAGTGTCCCGTCCTTGTCGAGGAATATGGCCTTCATACGCGACGATTCAAGGCCAGGAGGTTTCCTGCATGGGCAGGACGGTCATCTCCGCGATCACGCTTTCGCGCGGCAGCAGCAGCGCATGCCGGATCGCCTGGGCGACGCTGGCGGGATCCTGCAGCCGGGTCGGATCGAGGTCGGGAAAGCGGTCGAGCAGGAACGGCGTGCGCATGCCGCCCGCGACGACGGCCGTCACGCGGATGCCGTGCGGCCGCAGTTCGGCATGCAGCGCATGCGACAGCCCCAGCAGCCCCCATTTGCTGGCGTGGTAGGCGCTCGCGTTCGGCCAGGCCCGCTTGGCCGCCGTGGAGGCCACGTTGACGATGTCGCCGCCGCCCTGGCTGCGCATGTGCGCGGCCGCGTGCTTGGCCAGCAGGAACGGTCCGTTCAGGTTCGTGTTGATGACGCGCAGCCAGTCCTGCTCGGACAGGTCGGACAGGGGCAGCGTCACGTCCGTGCCGGCGTTGTTGACGAGGATGTCGATGCGGCCCATCGTGGCGACGCAGCGGTCGATGGCGGCGCGCGCGGCGCCGGGATCGCCGACGTCGAGGGGCAGCGCGCTGGCGCGTACGCCGTGGCCGAGCAGGGCCGGCATGGCCATCTGCAGCGCGTCGGCGCGGATGTCGGCGGCCACGAGGTCGCAGCCTTCGGCCGCCAGCACGGCGGCCAGTGCCGCACCGAGTCCGCTGGCGGCGCCCGTGACGAGCGCGACCCTGCCGTGCAGGGGCCGCTGCCAGCGGACCGGATCCGGGACGGGGGCGGGAAGCGCGTCCATGGATGGCTGCGCCGCGGTGGAGGGGGAGGCGTTGAGGTCGGCCATGCTTACTCCTGGGGTTGGGGCAGGGCGATGGGGGCGCGCGCTTCGGCAAGGACGGCGGCATAGATGGCCGCGACCTGCTGGGCGACGGTGCGCCACGTGTAATGGCGGTAGGCACGGCGCAGTCCCGCCTCGCCCATGGCGCGTGCAAGCGGCGGATCGCGCTGCAGGCGGGCGAGGCGCGCGGCCAGCGCGTGCGGGTCGCGCGCCGGCACGAGGAAGCCGGTGGTGCCGTCGGCGACGGTGCTCTTGATGCCGCCCACGTCGGCGCCGACGACGGGACGGGCGCAGGCCATCGCCTCGACGGGCGTGATGCCGAACGGTTCGTACCACGGCGTCGTGGCGAATACGTCCGCCGCGCCGTACCAGACCCGCAGCGCCGCGCGCGGCTGCTGGCCGGCGAAATGCACCTGGCCGGCGATGCCCAGCGTGTGCGCGAGGGTGCGCAGCCGTGCCAGTTCCGCGCCGTCGCGCCCGCCCGGCTGCGCGTCGCCGCCGACCACGAGCAGTCCGGCATCGATGCCGTACGCGGCGCGCAGCAGCGCCACGGCTTCGATCACGGTGTCCACGCCCTTGCGCGGCACCATGCGGCCAAGCTGGAGCACGGTGAAGCGGTCGGGGGCGAGCGCGAGCGCGGCACGGGCCTCGTCGCGCGGCATGGGCCACAGCTCGTCGGGGTCGAAGCCGCATGGGGCGATCGCGATGCGTTCGCCGCTGGCGCCGTACAGGCGCTCCATGTCCTGCCGGTCCTGCTGGCATTCCGCGATGATGCGGTCGGCGTGCCGCATCAGGCCGCTTTCGATGCGCGTGCGCGCCGTCGGAAACGCGTCCGCCGTGCCCTGCGCGAGGCGGCGCACGCGGCCGAGCGCGTGGAACGTGATCACGAACGGCAGGCCCAGCGCCTGCTTGAGGTGGCGGGCGACCATGCCGGACATGAAGAAGTTCGCGTGCACGATGTCGTACGGGACCGGCTGGTGGCGGGCGAAGCGGGCGGTGAAGCGGGAAAACGTCGGGATGTGCGGCAGCATCTGCTCCTTGGGGACGTAGTGGGCCGGTCCCGCCGGCACGTTGATGACGCGCAGGTTCTCGCGCCAGCGCACGAGTTGCTTCTGCTTGGCGTCGTCGCGGCGGGTGAAGACGTCGACGAGGTGGCCGGCCAGCGCCAGTTCGCGCGCGAGGTGGGCGACGTAGACGTTCTGGCCGCCGCAATCGATGCTGCCCGGTGCCGCGAGCGGCGACGCGTGGTCGCTGATGAGGGCGATGCGGCGCCGGCCGGCAGGGTGGGCCGGACGGGGCGGGGCGGCTGCGGCGCGCGGCTGATAGTCGAGTTTCATGGCGCGAGTTTCATGGCGCTGTCAGCTGGTCACGGCACGCAGCGCGGCATCCCAGTCGGCGCCGAAGCGGGCGATGGCGAAACGTTCCCGCGCCCGCACGTGGGCCGCGTCGCCCAGGCTGCGGGCCAGGCCGGCGTCGCCGAGCAGCGCGCGCATGGCGACGGCGAGCTGGCGGGTGTCGGTCACGGCGAAGCCGGAGACGCCGTGTTCGATCACGGTTGCCATCTCGGCCGTCGCCAGGGCGATGACGGGCATGCCGATCATCATGGCTTCGATCACGGACAGGCTGAGGCTGGAATAGCGGACGGGCGAGAACAGGAAGCGGTAGGCGGCGGCGAACGCGGGCAGTTGCGGATGGTCGACCTCGCCCAGGCCGCCCAGCGCCGTCGCGCCCATGCCCACGAGATCGAGGGGCAGGGTCGTGCGCAGGCGGGCGAACAGGTCGGCGCCCATGCGCCGGCCGCGCCGCGCCAGGTGGTTCGTGATCACGAGACCCCGTTCGACCTCGCCGCGCCAGCGCACCCCGTCGGGCACGGCGACGCCGTGCTCGATGACGCGTGTGGGCGTGCGGCCGCTGTCCCACATCAGGTCGTTGAACGGCGTGACGTGCACGAGCAGCACGGCGGGATCGTCGACCGGATGGCGCACGTCCGTCGGCCATTGCGGCCGCCGGGCGTCATCGCCGATGTCGGCGGCAGGCAGTCCGGGCGGATCGTGCTCCAGGTAGATGCGGGGCAGCGCGCGCTGGGCCGGCGTAAGGAGTTCGTACTGGTCGCGTTCCCAGTGATGGTCTTCCTGGAACAGGATGCAGTCGAACGCCTGCGTGCGCGCCTGGTCGGCGGGCAGGTCGTGGACGTTCGGGCCGAACGGGAAGGGGCCGCAGCGGCCGCCGTAGCCGGGCGGGCGGCCCGGCTTCACCAGCACGTGGAAGTCGTGCGGCGCATGGGACAGGTAGTACAGGTAGCTGCCATGCGTATGCCACGTCAGCACGTTCAGGCGGCGCATGACGCCTCCCTGGCCCGCACGATGGCGGCACTGGCGGCGACACTAAGGTCGAGTGCAATCCCGTTCTGGTTTGGCATGCTTCGCTCGCGGTCTGACAATGTGACAGGTTCGACCGCGAGCGAAATGGCTGGGTTCCGGGACTAGCCCGGCGCTTGAATCTGGATCAACAAGGCTCAGGGCTTGCGCTTGAAGCCGGTATCGTCGTCCATGTTGTCGTCGCCGTGCAGCTTGTTGGCGAAGCCGGGGCTGCGGGGGTAGCCGCCGGAGGCATCGTTCGAGTCGTGCACGGGCGGGCCGTTGTGGGAACCGGTCTGCGAGCCCTGGCGGTCGGTGCTGGCGGCGCCCGTGTTGCCCGGCGAGCGCGGCAGGCCGCCGGCCACGTCGTTCGACTGGTGCACGCCGCCCACGTCCGAGTTCTGGTTGGACATCGAGCGCGAGCCGGCCACGTCCAGCTGCGTGTTGCCGCGCTGGGCTTCATGGCCGCCCGCTGCGCCCGGGCCCGGCATGCCGCCGCCCTGCGTCGAGCCCGACGTGCCCGACGTCGACTGGCGGTTGCCCATCGAGCCGCGCGGCGGCTGCGACGGCAGTTCGCTGCGCGGGCCGTGCATGCCGCCGCCCTGCGTGTGCGTGGAGGCCTGCAGGTTGCCGCGCGAGTCGGACAGCGAGCCGCCCTGGAGGTCGGGTTGCGCCGCGCTTTGCGACGGCAGGTTGCCGCGCACGACGTCGCGGTGCATGTCCCGTTGCTGGTTCAGGTTGACACCCGAGTCCTTCGAACGATGTCCGACGGGCTGTTCCAATAAACCGTAGGCGCCGGATTTCTGTTCCATCTGGCGCTGGTGGCTGTCCGTGATGCCCTGTACGGCACCGGAGCCACCGTTGATCTGGGTTTCCATCGAGCCGCCGGGGATGCCGGCGTCCTCGCCGTACTCGCGGCCGCCCACGCCGCCCTGGCCGCCCATGATGTCGCGCTGCTGGTTGCCCTGCTGCTGTACGCCGGTGCCTTGCGGATAAGTGTGGTCGAGCGGCTGGCCGCGGTCGGCGCTGGCGCCCTCGGATCCGGGCGTCCATTTCTCGTTGGCGCCGTTGTTCGTCTGGTTGTTCGCTTCGCTGCGTTGGTTCGCGTCCATGGTCGTCTCCTTTCGATCTGGAACTGGGATGATGCGCGTCCAGGGGAGACTTCAGTATAGGAAGACGTTGCGGGTGTATGTAGGACGATTACCGACGAGTTATTTACGACCGGAAGTAGTGTTTCAAGGGTGAATTTTCTGTGTCACATTGTCCTACAAAGTCATCTGAAATGCTCCTATAGTCTCATCTGGACGGCATGCCTAAGATGTTTTCCGACCGAGCGCTCATCCGACAGCATCGGCAGGCCTGCCGCAGGACGCGGCGGTTTCAACTGCAACGAGGAGAGAACATCATGGCATCCAGCAATCAGGGCAACAAACAAAGCGGCGGCACCAAAAACCGCGGTTTCGCATCGATGGATCCGGAGCGTCAGCGCCAGATCGCCAGCGAGGGCGGCAAGGCCGCTCACCAGAAGGGCACCGCCCACGAATTCACCTCGGAAGAGGCACGTCGCGCAGGCAGCATGAGCCATGGCAACCGCCAGTCGGCTTCGGGCTCGTCGTCGCGCAGCTCGTCCAAGGGCAACAAGCAGTAATCCCACGCAACGGGACGGTGGCGGCGCCGTCCCTCTGCCAAGATTCCACACGGGGAGCGCGAGCTCCCCGTTTTGCATTTCTTTAACACAATTCTTAAATGGGATGGGGTAAAATCCTCGGGCTTTCAACCACTTAGCCCATAGGAATTCGTCGTGAAATCAGCGGTCATCCGTCAAGTCAAGAGCATGTCCATGTCGTGCGACCGGGTCGGCAATCTGTTGTTGACCAAGTTCTCCGCACACGGCGCGAGCGACGTCGCCATTTTTGTGCCGGCATCGATCGTGTTCTGGCTCCTCAAGCACCTGCCGGTCAACCAGGATCCGGCACTGCAGCCGCCCCCGCCCGGCCCGCAGATCACCCAGTGGGACTGGGACCACCCGAACATCCCGCGCGCGTTCACCGTGCAGTGCAAGGTCTTGCCGGGCAAGATCAGCATGACGTACAACCTCGACCGTAAACCGGACCTGACCGTCGTCCTCGACCGCAGCAACGTCGAGCTGATGCGCCAGATCATGCTGGCCTACAGCAAGGACCTGATCGACCTCGACGCGTAACAGGAACGGCCCCCGCCGACCATGATGGCCGGCGGGCGTGGGCTCGGCTATCATGCGGTCTTTGAACGCTTTTCGAGGAACCCGCCCATGCCCATCAAGATCAGCCAGCTGTTCGATTCCGGTGCGATCGACGTCGTCCAGGCCACCGACCCGCGCCAGATCGACCTCAAGCTGCGCAAGGATTCTGCAGCCGACATCCACCAGTGGTTCCACTTCCGCCTGCAGGGTGCGCGCGGCCAGGCCTGCACGATCCGCTTCCTGAACGCGGGCCAGGCGACGTATCCGAAGGGCTTCGAGGGCTACCAGGTGGCGGCCAGCTACGACACCGAGAACTGGTTCCGGGTTCCGACTTCCTTCGACGGCCAGGTCATGACCGTCAACCACACCCCCGAGCTGGACAGCATTTACTACGCCTATTTCGAGCCCTACACCTGGGAGCGCCATCTGCGCCTGCTCGGCGAAGTGGCGGAAAACCCGGTCGCGCGCGTGCACGACATCGGCACGACCGTCGACGGCCGCGACATGAACCTCGTCGTGGTCGGCAATCCGAAGGCCGAGAAAAAGATCTGGGTCATCGCGCGCCAGCATCCGGGCGAGACGATGGCCGAGTGGTTCGTCGAAGGCATGATGGATGCGCTGCTCGACAATTCGAACCCGATTTCCCGCAAGCTGCTGCAGCGCGCCGTGTTCTACATCGTGCCGAACATGAATCCGGACGGCTCGGTCCGCGGCAATTTGCGCACGAACGCGGCGGGCGCCAACCTGAACCGCGAGTGGATGACGCCGTCGCCCGAGCGCAGCCCGGAAGTGCTGTGCGTGAAGAACAAGATCCACGAGACGGGCGTCGACATGTTCTTCGACATCCACGGCGACGAGGCGCTGCCGTACAACTTCGTGGCGGGCAGCGAGATGCTGGAAGATTTCACGCCGGAGCGCCTGGCCGCCCAGAACGCGTTCATCGAGCGCTACATGGCCGCCAGCCCCGACTTCCAGAACGTCTACGGCTATGCCGCGAGCAAGTACAACGAGGAACTGCTGACCCTGGCGTCGAAGTACATCGGCCACACGTTCAAATGCCTGTCGCTGACGCTGGAGATGCCGTTCAAGGACAACGCCAACCTGCCCGACCCGTACGTCGGCTGGAACGGCGCCCGCAGCGCCGCGCTGGGTGCCGCGATGTTGCAGCCGATCCTGCAATCGCTGGACGACTGATATGGGCGTCGAGATCGAACGCAAGTTTCTGCTGGCCAGTGATGGCTGGCGCGGGCAGGGCGTCCCGACGCGCATGCGCCAGGGTTACCTGGTGGCAGATGCCGTGCGGACCGTGCGCGTGCGTATCGAGGGCGAGCGGGCCGTCATCACCATCAAGGGTAAAAGCACGGGAGCATCCCGCGGCGAGTGGGAATACGAGATCCCCGTGGCGGACGCGACGGAGCTGCTTGACGGCCTGTGCGAGCAGCCGCAGGTGGAAAAGATCCGCCACCGCATTAAGCACGCGGGCCACACGTGGGAAGTCGACGAATTCCTCGGCCTGAACGCGGGGCTCGTCGTCGCGGAGATCGAGCTGGATGCCGAGGACGAGGCGTTCGAGAAGCCGGACTGGATTGGACAGGAAGTCACCGGCGAGAAGCGCTACTACAACTCCAGCCTGATCCGGATGCCGTACGCGCAGTGGCAGGACAAACCATGAAGCGCCGGGCACTGCTCGCGCTGGCCGTGTGCGCACCGGCCCTGGTGAACGCGGCGACCGTGCCGAAGCCGAAGGCGGAGCCGTCCTATTTCCCGCCGGCCGGCGAGTGGGCCCACAAGTCGCCGGGCCAGTTGGGCATCGATGCGGGCAAGCTGCGCGAGGCCGTCTCGTACGCGCAGGCGCACGAGACGGAGCGTGCCCGCGACTTTTCCGACCAGCGGCAGACGTTCGGCGAGCCGCTCGGCTCGCTGCCGTCGAAACGCGCACCGACGAACGGCGTCGTCATCTACAAGGGCTATGTGGTGGCGGAATTCGGCGACACGCGCTTCGTCGATCCCACGTATTCCGTGGCGAAGAGCATGCTGTCGACCGTCGCAGGCGTCGCGCTGCGCGACGGGAAGATCGCGAGCCTCGACGAGCCCGTCGGCGCGACCGTGAAGGATGGCGGCTACGCGTCGCCGCACAATGCGGCCGTCACGTGGAAGCACCACCTGCAGCAGGAGTCCGAGTGGGAAGGCAGCATGTGGGGCAAGAACGCGGACTTCGTCGGCCACGAAGCATTCGGCGCCGGCGAGCGCAAGCCGCGCACCTTCCAGGAACCGGGTACGTTCTACGAGTACAACGACGTGCGCATCAACCGCTTCGCGCTGTCGCTGCTGCGCATGTTCGGCCGGCCCGTTCCCGATGTGTTCCAGGACGAGGTCATGGACCCCATCGGCGCATCGCACCATTGGAAGTGGGTGCCGTACACCAATAGCTACGTGGACATGAACGGCAAGCTCGTGGCGTCCGTCAGCGGCGGCACGCGCTGGGGCGGCGGCATGTGGATCGATTCGTGGGACATGGCGCGCTTCGGCTATCTGTGGCTGCGCCAGGGCAACTGGAATGGCCGCCAGATCGTGCCGAAGGACTATGTGAAGGCGGCATTGACGCCCAGCGCGCATGGGCCCGACTACGGCTACCTGTGGTGGCTGAACACGAAGGGCAAGAACCTGCCTGGGCTGCCGCCGACGGCGTTCGCGGCGCTGGGCGCGGGGAGCAACGATATCGTGGTGTCTCCCGAGCATGATCTCGTGATCGTGTGGCGCTGGCATGCGGGCAATCCGGCTGAGTTCGCCAAACGCGTGATTGCGGCGCTGCCGGCACGATAGCCCGTCCGGGAGCGCACTGCCGTTTTTTGCATTTTTTAAGGCAATTTTTTTAGCGTCAAAACGTCGGGCCGGGCGAGAATCGGCCGCATCAACGAACTCTGCGATGGAGACACGATGCGGGACGCCCGTACGACGATGGACTTGCCGGTGTCGCCGTACGCGCGGCATGGTGAGGCCCGGTATTACCGTCCCGAACTGGACGTGCTGCGCTTCATCGCATTCCTGTTCGTCTTCATGACGCACCGCACCGACCTGGCGCCTATCGACCAGGCGCGGCATCCGTGGTTCCATGCGTTCGCGCAGATCGGCGTGTATGGCGTGCCGGTGTTCTTTTTCCTGAGTGCCTTCCTGATCACCGAATTGCTGGAGCGGGAACGGAGCGCGACCGGCACCATCGACGTGCGCGCCTTCTACGTCAGGCGCATATTGCGGATCTGGCCCCTGTATGTCCTCGTCTTTTTCGGGCTCGTCCTGCTGAATCACGTCCTGCCCGGGGCCGGCGCGGATTCGCCGGCCAAATGGCTGGCCTTCATGCTGTTTGCCGGGAACTGGTACATCACGTTCAATGGCTGGATCGAATATCCCGTCAATCCGATGTGGAGCCTGTCTGTCGAAGAGCAGTTCTACATCGTCATTCCGTTCCTCGCCTCGCTCGGGCGCCGCGCGCTCGTTGCCGTCAACGTCGCCGTGCTCGCCGTCTCGTACGGCGTGATCGTCTGGTATGCCCAAGGCTTCACGACGCCGCCGGGCTTCAGCGGCCAATGGACCAACAGCTTCGTGCAGTTCCAGTTCTTCGCGGGGGGCATGCTGCTGGCGCTGGCCTTGCGCGGCCGCCGGCCCGACTGGCATGTCGCCACGCGGGCCGGCCTGTGGATCGTCGCCATCGCCGCGTGGCTGGTTGCGTCGGCCGTATTCGGGATCAAGGCCGATTTCCCTCATTCCACGGTGACGGAAAGCCTGGCGGGCTGGGGCCTCGTGCTGGCCGGCGCGGCGCTCATGCTGGTCGCGACGCTCGGCACGCCGCAGCGGTTCCTGCCCGCGCCGCTGGTCTACCTCGGGCGCATTTCGTACGGCCTTTACCTGACCCACATCTTTTTCTTCTGGCTCGTGTACGACAAGTTCAAACCGTGGCTGAAGGGCCTCGGCGACGACGTGGGCATGCTGCTCGCCTTTGCGGCGACCGTGGCCGTGGCGTCGGTGCTGTATTGGACGTTCGAAACGCCGTTCCTGCGATTGAAGCGGCGCTTCACGGTGGTCCGCTCCCGCGACTGACACCCCTACATTTATCCAGTCCACATCGCACCCGAAGTGCGCTAGCATGCCGGCGTACCCCACCACAAGGCGCCGACCATGTCCGAACACGATCCCGAACTCATCTCCGCCAGCCTCGCGCCCGATTCCGAGGCGCGCGCCGCCATCGACCTGGCCACGCGCGGCCACCAGATCTATCCCGTGCTGGGCGCGGACGACATCCAGCGCCTGCGCCGTTTCGGGACGCAGCGTACATGGCCGGACGGGGCCACCGTGTTCCGCGCCTGCGTGGATTCGCCGGGCATGGTCGTCGTGTTGTCCGGGCGGTTGTCGTGCAGCCGGACGGATGCGCTCGGCAACCGGGTCGAAGTCATCGAATACGGGCCCGGCCAGTTCAGCGGTGAGGTAGCCCAGCTCTCGGGTCGGCCGCCGCTCGCGGACGGCTTCGCGGTGGGTGAGCTGGAAGCCCTCGTTCTGGACGCGGAATGCCTGCGCGCTGCGATCGTGGCCGAGGCCGAGCTGGGCGAGCGCCTGATGCGCGCGTTCATCCTGCGCCGCGTGCAACTCATCAACAACAAGCCGGGCGGTCCCATCCTCATCGGGCCGAACGCGCACCAGGGCCTGTTCGAGCTCGAGAATTTTCTCTCGCGCAACGCCTACCCGTACACGCGGCGCGATCCGGCCACGGACCCGGAAGCGGCCCAGCTCGTGCGCGAGCACTGGCGCACCGAGTCCGACTGGCCGCTCGTCGCGCTGCCGGACGGCTTCGTGCTGAAAAACCCGACCCTGGCCGAGGTCGGCCGCTGCCTCGGCACCTTGCCCCGTATCGAGCGGGGGACCGTGTTCGACGTGCTGGTCGTGGGCGCCGGTCCGTCCGGCCTCGCGACGGCCGTGTACGCGGCCTCCGAGGGCCTGCGCGTGATGGTGCTGGACCAGCGCTCCTATGGCGGCCAGGCTGGCGCCAGCGCGCGCATCGAGAACTTCCTCGGCTTCCCGACCGGGATCTCCGGCCGCGCGCTGGCGGGCCGCTCGTACGTGCAGGCCGTGAAATTCGGCGCCGAGGTCGCGATTCCCGCGCAAGCCACGCGCCTGCTTTGCAACGAACGGCCGCTGCGGGTCGAAATGGATGACGGCACCTGTCTGCAGGCCAAGGCCATCGTGCTGGCCGCGGGCGCGCGCTACCGCAAGCCGGACCTGCCCAACCTGGCGCGGTTCGAGGGCCGCGGCGTGTACTACTGGGCGTCGCCCGTGGAAGCGCGGCTGTGCCGCAACGAAGCCGTGATGCTCGTGGGCGGCGGCAATTCGGCCGGGCAGGCGGCCGTGTTCCTCGCGGCGCATGCGTCCGAAGTGCATATGCTCGTACGCCGGGGGCTGGAAGCGACGATGTCGAGCTACCTGATCGAACGCATCGCGGCCACGCCCAACATCCACGTGCACACGCGGCGCGAGATCGCCGCGCTGGAGGGCGACGACAACGGCCTGACGGGCGTGCGCTGCCGCAGCATCGACGGCGGCGACGAACGTGCGTTCGCCGTGCGCCGGCTGTTCCTGTTCATCGGCGCCGATCCGAACAGCGACTGGCTGCACGAGTGCGGGGTCGAACTGGACGACAAGGGCTTCGTGCTGACAGGTGCCGACACGCGCGCGGAACACGGTGCCCGCTCGCTCGAGACGAGCGTCGACGGCGTGTTCGCCGTGGGCGACCTGCGGGCCGGCTCGACGAAGCGCGTGGCCGCGGCGGCGGGCGAGGGTGCGGCGGCCGTGTCGCAGATCCACGGCTACCTGGCGACGCTCGCGGAGCGCTGACCCATGGCGCATAGCGAGGGATGCGGTTGAGTTGAACCTTCTAGATGACAGCAGGCATAATGCGCCGGCAAGCGGCCGTTCGTCCTACGGCCCGGTCCGAGGAACGCAATGGCTTTTTCCTTACTGTCATCATCCAGCATGCGCGCGGCCTGCGCCGCCGTGGTCTTGCTGTGCCCACTCGTGGCCCATGGCGACGACGCGCAGGCACGCCGCCTGCGCGAGGTCGGCGCCATGGCCCGCTTCGTGCCGGACGAGGCGTCGCGCCGGCTGCGCGCGATGGAATGGGAAATGGCCACCGCGCCCGCCTCGTTGCGGACGGACTTCCTGTACCACTACAGCACCGCCGAGCGCGGCATCGGCGACCTGACGCATGCGCTGACCCTGGCGGACCAGCTCGTCACGTATGGCCGGCGCAACCATGACAACGTCGCACTGTCGAAAGGCCTGATCGGGCGCGCCAACACGCTGTATTTGCGGGAAGACCTGGCCGCGTCCCACGCCACGGCGTTCGAGGCGGAGCGGGTCGCGCTGACCACGGACGACGTCCCGACCAAGGTGCTGGCCACCATCGCCGCCGGGCAATCGTTCCAGGAAGAGGGCAATTATCCAGAGGCGCTGGCGAAACTGCATGCCGCCGTCGACATGGCACGCCACATCAAGGATGACGCCGCACCGCTGGCGAGCGCGCTGCATACGCTGGTGCAGCTGTACCTGAACACGGGCGACTTCGACAAGGGATGGGAGGCGCAGCGGGAAGCGCTGGCCGTGGCCAGGCAGATGGCATCCCCGGGCCATATCGCGACGGCGCTGGGCGACGAGTATGCGCTGGCCGTCGAGCAGAAAGCGTTCGCGCGGGCACGGCACGCCCTGTTCGAGGAACTTGCCCTGGAACGCAGCATCGGCGCACGCCAGATGGTGGCGACGACGCTCGTCAATCTGTCGGATTGCTACCTGAAGGAGGGCCGGTTCCGCGAGGCGCAGACGTATGCCGCGCAGGCGCTGGAAGCCGCCCTCGATGCCAGGAGCAACAACGACGTCGCCACCGCGCGCGTCAACCTGGGCCAGGCGCTGCTGGGACAAGGCCATCTGGCCGAGGGCAAGCGGCAGTTCGAAGCCGGCCTGGCGACCTATGAAAAACAGGGCGACAAGCCGGAACTGCTGGCCGTGCTGCGCGAGTACGGCTATGCGCTGGAGCATGCCGGCGACTACAAGGGCGCCGTCGACGCGTACAACCGCGAGCGCAAGCTGTCGAGCGAGATCTTCGACGAGCAGCGCCAGAAGGCGTTGATGGAGCTGCAGCAGAAATACGAGGCCGAGAAGAAGCAGCGCCGGATCGACGCGCTGCGCCAGGAGAACCGGGCCACGAAGGCGGAGCTGGACAATCGTCGCCTGCATCAGCGCATCTGGTGGATGCTCGCCATCGTCTTCGCGCTGGCCTCGGTGGTCGTCGGCCTGCTGTACCGGAAGGTGCGCCGCGCCAACGCCGAGCTGGAGCAGAAAAACCAGCAATTGAAGCGGCAGAGTTCGCTCGATCCGCTCACGCTGCTGTACAACCGCCGCCACTTCCAGGAATTCATGGGCCGGACCGGCACCGAGCGGCGCGCGGGCGGCGACGCGGCCGTGGGCGCCCTGTTCCTGCTGGACGTCGACCGGTTCAAGGACATCAACGACACGCTCGGCCATGCGGCCGGCGACGCCGTGCTGAAGACGGTCGCGCACAACCTGCGCCAGGCATTGCGCGACACCGACATGATCGTGCGCTGGGGCGGCGAGGAATTCCTCGCGTTCGTGCCCGCGGTCGCACGCGACGGCCTGGACGAGGTGGCGCTGCGCATCCTGCACGGCATCTCCTCGCATGCCGCCGAGCACCGGGGCACGATCGTTCCGGTCAGCGTGTCCGTGGGGTTCGCGCCGTTTCCGTTGTCGCTCGGCGGCACGGCGCTGACCTGGGAACAGGTCGTCAACCTGGCGGACATGGCCTTGTACCAGGCCAAGGCGCGCGGCCGCAACTGCGCGTGCGGGGTGCTCGGCTTTCCCGATGGCGTCCCGGCGATGCTGGAGCCGATCGAGCGGGACCTGGAAGAGGCCTGGCGCCAGGGATGGGTCGACCTGTCCATCGTGCCGGGCGACGTCGAGTACATCATGCCGGTGCGCTCGCGCGCGTGATGCTTATCCTCCGGTTCAGCCTCCCGGCAGCTCACGCTCGAGTTCGGCGACCTGCGCCAGCCAGCGCGCGACGACGTCCAGTTCGTCCGGCGTGAACCCGGCCGTCAGGCGCGCGTTCAGGTCCTGCAGCACGGCGTGGGCCTGGCGGCTCGCATCGTCTCCCCGGGCGGTCAGGCGCACGCGCGTGACGCGCCCGTCCGCATCGTCATTCACCCGCTCGATCAGTTCGGCGGCCTGCATCCGCTTGGACAGGTTCGTGACGGCGGCCGGCGCCACCTGCAGGCCCTTCGCGATGTCGCCGACCGTGGCGGGTTCTCCCCGCGACGCGAGGAGGAACAGCAGGCCCGCCTGCGCCGAGCTGATGCCGTCCCACGCTTGCGGACGCGTCTCGATCCAGCGCTGCAGCACCTTTTGCGCGCGGTTCAGCAGGAAGACGAAGCGGGGCGGTTTTTTGGTTGCCGTCATCGCGCGGTCTCTTTCACTGGGCAGTGCGCCAGCAGCCAGTCCGCGACCTGCGGCCAGAGTGCTTGCGCGCACTGGCGGCGGAAGAATCCCATATGGCCGATGGCGGGCATGCCGGCGTCGCGCGGGGCGACCTGGCGCCGCTCCACGCGTGCATTGACGAGCGGTTGCACGAGGATGCCGATGGCGCGCGGATTGGCCCACGGATCGTCGTCGAAGCCGAGTACGAGCAGCGGCACCCGCACGCGCGCCATGCGGCGGCGCGCATCCATGGTGGGGTCGTCGAGAAAATAGCCGGGCAGCGTCGTCCAGCGGCTCCATTGCAGCATCACCGTGCGCGGCAAGTCTTCGCCGAGGCCGATGCGGCGGCCCGGCATGTAGCCGAGCAGGTTGCACAGGACGGGCGCGAGCAGCCGCATCACGCACCACACCCGGGCCCGCTCGACGGCGCCGCGGACCGTGCGCGTGACGCCGGCATGCGACGCCACGAGCACGCCCGCCGTCAGCATGCCGGTGGCGGACGACAACGCGATCGCATGCCCGCCTACGCTGTGCCCGACGGCCAGCAGCGGCGGCCCCGGAAAGCGCGCGGCCGCCCAGCGCGTGACGGCCGCGTTGTCGTCTTCCATCCACTCGGCCATCGTCACGGTGCACCGGCGCAGGTCGGCCGGGCGCGAGCGGCCCGTGCCGCGGTAGTCGTACGTGAGCACGTGCAGGCCCAGGCCGTGCAGGTAATGCGCGAACGCTTCGTAGTAGCGCTGCGTGACGGCGGTGGCCGGGTGCAGCAGGACGACGGCGCGCGGATCCGGTGCTTGCCACAACGTTGCGGCGATCGTGTCCGAACTGGGGAGGGGGATGGCGACGGGTTCCATGGCGGCGGCGATTTAGTTAACGTGTTAACTAATTTAGCGGCCGGCACCGGCATGGTCAACGTAGAAATTAGAAGCAATTTCCCAAAGCCGGGGTCAAAAAATTCGGGGTCAGAGCACATTTCCGGCGCAATTCGGGATCAGAGCGCATTTTGGATCAATGTTCCGGAGGCGCAGTAAATTCTTCAGGCGAAGCGCGTTACGTGGATGATTCACGGCGTGAGTTGATGCTTCTATGTTGGCGACGTCGCGAACTTGCGTCGTGGATCATGCTTGGAAAAGTGCTCTGACCCCGAATTTCTTCGAGAATGGGGTCTGACCCCGAAGTGTAGAAACAAAAACAAAACCCGGCACGTGGCCGGGTCTTGTTGTCGAGGCGTTGGGGCGCGTCAGTGGAAGTGCTCGTTCCCCGCCGGCGTGTCTTCCGGCATTTCGGCATGGACGAGCTCGCCGCTCGGGTCGGCGAACAGCGGGGCACCGCAGTCGTCGCAGTATTCGGCAACGTAGCGTTCGCCGATGCGCTTGACGTGGGTGATGCCAACCTCGTTCAGGTGCTTGACGATTTCGTCCAGCGGTGCGAGCGGACGGTCGCCGCCGCCGGCCGGGCCTTCCATCGGCGTGCCGTCCTCATCTTCCTGGCCGTACAGCGGCCAGACGATGCCGTAGACCACGTCCGACGACTGGCGCAGCGTAAAGCCGACGCGGTATTCGTCGACCTGGTTGTCGCTCGCCTCGTCGCCGAAGCCGGCCACGACCGCGCGCAGGTCGTTCGGTTCCACGCCCAGCGTGTTCGTCAGGTAGTGGACGGCGGCGCGGATCGACACCGGACGGATCAGCTTATCGGCCTCGCGGCACGCGACGTAATACGCTTCCGGCAGCAGCAGCTCGACGCCGCAGCCCGGCAGCAGGCGCGCGATGTTCGGACCGGCCTGGGCGCGCCATTGCTCGAGGCAGTTCTCGCGCTCGGCTTCGAAATTGATGTGGTGCTGCGGTTCCTGCCAGCGGAACAGCGGGGCGCCCACCGGGGCCACGACGGCCACAAGCAGGTAGCGCGTGTCGGCGAGGAATTGCGACGTGTCCGGGCCGGGCGCGGCCGGCTTCACCGTCGAGCCCTTGTGGGCAGCGGCGGCGAGCTTGTGCGTCAGGGCATAGGTCTCGGCGTGGGTGCGCGGCAGCTGGTCGATCGAATACAAGGTCGGCGCGATGGCCAGCTTCGTGTTGTCGGCCAGCAGGTGGGCGGAGAAGTGTGCCGTCAGCGTGTTCAGGATATCGCCGGGGATCGTGCCGGACGCGATCGAGAAACGCGTCCAGGCGAGGATCGGCGCGGCCACGAGCAATACCTGCCACGTGGTCTCGGTGCCGTCCTTGGCCTGCTCGGTCATCGTCGAGGACTCGCTGACCGCCTCGACGCCGTCCATCAGGACGTCGTAGACCGCGAGGTCGCCCTTGAACAGGACGTTGAGGGCGGCGTCGATGCTGTCCTGGTGGTTTGTCTTGAGCAGCTTCTGCAGCTGGGTGTCGAGGTTGCGTTCCCAGGCCCGTTCTTCAACGCGGCTGGCAGCCTGCACGATGGCATTGCTGATGCTGATGAGACGCTGGCTTTCTGCCGAAAGTTTGGGTGAGTCTTTGGAAGGGCGACGCATACGCTTGGGGAGTCTCTTCGGTAAAGGTGACGTGTTCTTCGGTTGAAATCTCGGGTCATGATAAACCCTTATCCCCGGTATTGTAGTTGATTCGTCCACAGCCCAGTAACACGGCGGCAAGATCGGCCCCGTCGCATTCCCGCGTCATTCCCGTATTTATTGTCCAGTTCTGCTTGTCAAAAGCTCTAATCAGAATCATAATGCGAATCGTTCTCATTCATGTTCCTGCCAACGACGGCGCAGCGAGACGCCCGCAGGTCAGTCCCCCACACACCATGACCATCAAGAAAAACAACACCCCGAATTCCTTCATCACCAGCCGCAAGCATGCCCGCACGTTGCCGACCCCGGCACTGGCCATGCTCGCGTCGCTGGCGCTGCCCGCCGTCGCCCATGCCGCGCCGGACGTCACGCCCGATCCGTCGATTCCCAGCGTGCAGGTGACGGGCGCCAACCAGCAGCCCACGTCGGCCAACAGCAAGTTCACCGCACCGCTGCTCGACACGCCGAAGTCCGTCACGATCGTGCCGTCCGAGGTCATCGCGCAGACGGGCGCCACGTCGCTGACGGATGCTCTGCGCACCGTGCCCGGCATTACCATCGGCGCGGCCGAGGGCGGCAACCCGGTCGGGGACAACATGTTCATCCGCGGCTACAACGCCCAGACGGACACGTACATCGACGGCATCCGCGACGCCGGTTCGCAGTCGCGCGAGATCTTCGCCGTGGAGCAGGTCGAAGTCGTGAAGGGGCCGAATTCGGCGCTGGGCGGCCGCTCGTCGGCCGGCGGCGGCGTCAACCTGATCACGAAGACGGCGCAGTCGTATGACTTCAACCACGCGAGCGTCGGCATCGGCACGGACAAGTACCGCCGCATCACGGGCGACATCAACCGCAACATCGGCAGCAACAGTGCGTTCCGCCTGAACGTGATGGCGCACGAGAACGACGTGCCGGGCCGCGACGTCGTCGGCGGCAAGCGCTGGGGCATCGCCCCGACCGTGACGTTCGGCCTGACGGGCCCGACCCGCGCCATCGTCAGCGTCTACCACCTGACCTCGCACGAGATCCCGGACACGGGCATCCCGTTCAACAACCCGATCACGACCGGCACCAACGTGTCGAAGAACGGCAACGGCACCCCGTTCAACGTCGACCGCTCGACGTTCTACGGCCTCGCCAACCGCGACTTCCGCGACACCAAGAGCGACATCGCGACGATCGACCTGCGCCACGAACTGGCGGGTGGCATCACCCTGCGCAACGTCACGCGCTACGGCAAGACGAACAACGACTACGTCTGGACCCAGCCGGACGATTCGAAGGGCAACACGGTCCTGTACGGCACCGTCTGGCGCCGCGCCAACACCCGCGTGACGGAAACCCGCACGCTGTCGAACGTGTCGAGCATCTCCGGCAACCTGGATACGGCCGGCATCAAGCATGCGTACAACGCGGGCGTCGAGTTCGACCGCGAGACGACGGACCGCGCCGCCTACGTCTTCACGCCGGGCACGAACAACCCGCTGACGAACACGTTCACCTGCCCGACGTCGGGCGCCGCCACGCTGTACAACTGCACGACGCTGGTCGACCCGAACCCGTACGATCCGTGGGTCTATACCCGCACCGTGTCCGGCGCGCTGACGCACGTGAACACGAAGACGAAGGCGGCCTACGCGTTCGACACCATCGAGTTCAACCCGCAATGGCAAGTGAACCTGGGCGCGCGCTACGACGACTTCCAGACGACGCTGAACACGCTGGCGACGTCGTCGACGGCGGCCGTGGCGGCGCACGTCGACAGCACGTTCTGGAGCTGGCAGACGGGCCTCGTCTACAAGCCGGCCTCGAACGGCAGCATCTACCTGGCCTACGCGACGTCGGCCACCCCGCCGGGCAATGACGGCGGCGACGGCCTGGACGCGCTGACGGTGGCCGTGCAGAACCTGCAGCCCCAGCGCAGCAAGAACTTCGAGCTGGGCACCAAGTGGGACGTGATGCCGGGCGGGCGCCTGTCGCTGACGGCGGCCGTCTTCAAGAGCACGATGAACAATGCCCGCGTGACGGCACCGGACGGCACGACGCAGAACGTCGGCCGCAAGGAGATCCAGGGCGTCGAACTGGGCTTCTCGGGCAAGCTGTCGTCGCAGTGGAGCGTGTTTGGCGGCTACACGTACCTGGACGCGGAAATCGCGGACAACGGCTACCTGAACGTCGGCACGACGGCGAAACCCGTGTACGTGGTCTCGCCGTACAACGGCAACCGCTTCCCGACGACGCCGAAGCACTCGGCCTCGCTGTGGACGACGTATGCCGTCACGAAGGAACTCACGTTCGGCATGGGCCTGAATGCGATGTCGATGGTGTACGCGAACGTCAACAACAACAAGTGGACGCCGGGCTATACCCGCTTCGACGCGATGGCCAGCTATGCGCTGAACAAGGACGTCAGCCTGCAACTGAACGTGCAGAACCTGACCGACAAGCTGTACTTCGACAAGGTCTCGTCGCCGCACTATGCCGGCGTGGGCCCGGGCCGTTCGGCCACACTGTCGGCCAACGTCAAGTTCTAATCATGATGTTGCACATTCCAGGCGTGCTCACTCCGGACCAGGTGAAGTCCATGCGCGCGCGCCTGGATGCGACGGACTGGATCGACGGCCGCGCGAGCGTCGGCAGCCAGGGGGCGCAGGTCAAGCGCAACCGCCAGCTGGCGGAAGGCTCGCCGGTCGCGGTGGAACTGGGCCAGATGGTCAGCGCCGCGCTGATGGCGAACCCGCTGTTTTTCTCGGCGGTGCTGCCGCTGCGCATCCTGCCGCCATTCTTCAACAGCTACGCGGGCGGCGAGCACTACGGCCTGCACATCGACGGCGCCATCCGCGCGCAGCGGGGCGGGTCACCGGTCCGCTCGGACGTCTCGTGCACCGTGTTTCTGAGCGATCCGGACGACTACGACGGCGGCGAGCTGACGGTCGTCGACACGTACGGCACGCATGAAGTGAAGCTGCCGGCGGGCGATGCGATCGTCTATCCGTCGACGAGCGTGCACGAAGTGAAGCCGGTCACGCGCGGCGAGCGCGTGGCGTCGTTCCTGTGGGTGCAGAGCATGGTGCGTGACGACTGGAAGAGGGCGATGCTGCTGGAGCTGGACACCAATATCCAGGCGCTGCGCGCGAAGCATGGCGATGGGGCGGAGATGGTGGCACTCACGGGGCATTATCACAACCTGTTGAGGATGTGGGCGGAAACGTAATTCGCGACGCGCATAAAAAAAGGCCGGAACCCGTCAAGGTTCCGGCCTTTTTGCTTTGGCGGTTTAAGCCACCAGCAGTTGGCGCAGCACGAACGGCAGAATGCCGCCATGCTTGTAGTAATCCACTTCGATCGGCGTATCGATGCGCAGCAGGACCGAGGTTTCCTTGGTCGAGCCGTCGGCGCGGTGGATCACGAGGGTCGCCTGCATCTGCGGACGGATCTCGCCTTCCAGGCCTTTCAGGTCATACGTCTCGTTGCCGGTGATGCCCAGGGTTTCGACGCTGTCGTCGCCCAGGAATTGCAGCGGCAGCACGCCCATGCCGACCAGGTTCGAACGGTGGATGCGCTCGAACGAACGGGCGATCACGGCCTTCACGCCCAGCAGCTGGGTACCCTTGGCAGCCCAGTCGCGGGACGAACCCGTGCCGTATTCTTCGCCCGCGAAGATCATCGTCGGGGTGCCTTCCGCGATGTACTTCATGGCCGCGTCGTAGATCGACAGCTGTTCGCCGCTCGGCTGGTGGATCGTGATGCCGCCTTCGACCGCGGAACCGTCGGCCTTCGGCGGGATCATCTTGTTCTTGATGCGGACGTTCGCGAACGTACCGCGCATCATGATCTCGTGGTTGCCGCGGCGCGAGCCGTACGAGTTGAAATCGGCCTTGATCACGCCGTGGTCCTTCAGCCATTTACCGGCCGGACCGTCTTCCTTGATCGAGCCGGCTGGGGAGATGTGGTCGGTGGTGATCGAGTCGCCGAACACGCCCAGTGCGCGCGCATTGCTGATGCCGGCGGAAGCGGCTTTCGGCGTCATCTCGAAGTCGCTGAAGAACGGCGGCTCGGCGATGTAGGTCGACTCCGGCCAGTCGTAGACCTGGCCCGACACCGACGACACGGCTTCCCACAGCGCGCCCGGGTTGCCCTTGACGTCGGCGTAGTTGGCTTTGAAGACGTCCGAGTTCATCGCGAGCTTCATCAGGTCGTGGACTTCCTGCGAGGTCGGCCAGATGTCGCCCAGGTAGACGTCGACGCCGTCCGCACCCTTGCCGACCGGTTCCGTCATCAGGTCGCGCGTGACGTTGCCGGCGATCGCGTAGGCGACGACCAGCGGCGGCGAGGCCAGGAAGTTGGAACGGATGTTCGGGTGGATACGGGCTTCGAAGTTACGGTTGCCCGACAGGACGGCGGCGGCGATGATGTCGTTCGACGTGATCGCGGCGTTCAGTTCCGGGGTCAGGTCGCCGGCGTTGCCGATGCAGGTGGTGCAGCCGTACGCGGTCACGCCGAAGCCCAGCTGGGTCAGGTACGGCAGCAGGCCGGCCGCTTCCAGGTAGTTGGTGACGACGCGCGATCCCGGCGCCAGCGACGACTTGATGTGCGGGGCGACGGTCAGGCCCTTCTCGACGGCCTTCTTGGCCAGCAGGCCGGCGGCCAGCATCACGCTCGGGTTCGACGTGTTGGTGCACGACGTGATCGCGGCGATCAGCACGTCGCCGTTCTTCACGCGCACGCCGTTGGTCGTCTCGTACACCTTCGACAGGTCTTCCGGCGACTTGTTGAAGCCGTTTTCGCTCGTCGGCTTGGAGAACAGCTCGGTGAAATTGTGCTTCACGTTGCCCAGTTCGATGCGGTCCTGCGGACGCTTCGGACCGGCCAGCGACGGGGTGACGGTCGACAGGTCGAGGTGCAGCACGCGGGTGTAGTCGATCTCGCCGTCTTTCGGGATGCCGAACAGTTGCTGGGCCTTGAAGTAGTTTTCGAAGGCGACCAGTTCTTCTTCCGTGCGGCCGGTGCCGCGGAAGTAGTCGACGGTCTTTTCGTCGACCGGGAAGAAGCCCATCGTCGCGCCGTATTCCGGTGCCATGTTGCCGATGGTGGCGCGGTCGGTGGTCGACAGCGAGGCGGTGCCTTCGCCGAAGAACTCCACGAACTTGCCGACGACCTTTTCCTTACGCAGCATCTCGGTGATGGTCAGCACCAGGTCGGTCGCGGTGCAGCCTTCGCGCAGCACGCCGGTCAGGTTGACGCCGATGACGTCCGGGGTCAGGAAATAGACCGGCTGGCCCAGCATGCCGGCTTCCGCCTCGATGCCGCCCACGCCCCAGCCCACGACGCCGACGCCGTTGATCATGGTGGTGTGCGAGTCCGTGCCGACCAGGGTGTCCGGGTAGTACATGGAGCCGTTCTTCATCACGCCGCGCGCGAGGTATTCCAGGTTGACCTGGTGGACGATGCCGAAGCCCGGCGGCACGACGCCGAAGGTGTCGAACGCCTGCATGCCCCACTTCATGAACTGGTAGCGCTCGTTATTGCGCTGGAACTCGATCTTCATGTTCAGGTCGAGCGCGTCCGGGGTGCGGAAGTGGTCGATCGTGACCGAGTGGTCGACGACGAGGTCCACGGGGACGAGCGGCTCGATCTTCTTCGGATCGGCGCCGGTCTTGGCGGCCACGTTGCGCATCGCGGCCAGGTCGGCCAGCAGCGGCACGCCGGTGAAGTCCTGCAGCACGACGCGGGCGACGACGAACGGGATCTCTTCGGTGCGGGCGGCGGTCGGGGCCCAGTTCGCCAGCTGGCGGACGTGCTCTTCGGTCACCTTCTTGCCGTCGCAGTTGCGCAGCACGGATTCGAGCACGATACGGATCGACACCGGCAGGCGCGACAGGTTCACGCCCAGCGATTCGGCGAGGGCCGGGAGGGAGTGGAACTGGCCGGTCTGTCCCCCCGCGAGCGGGAATTCCTTCAGCGTATTCAACGTGTTCTGAGACATCAATTTCTCCTTTGTGGGGATTTTGTTGTTACCTGCAATCAATCAGCTTTTCGGTTCGGCCGACGCCGCCGCCACGACCGGCGGCTTGGCCTGTTCCGCGTCCTTGCATTCGTTGGCCAGCTGGCGGCTCTGCTTCGAATCGAGCAGGATGCCCTTCGACGGGATGCCGATCCAGACCAGGCCGAGTTTCGCATTTTCGTAACGCTGCGCGCCCGTGGTCGTGCCCACCTTGTCCATGCGGCGCAGGTGGTTCTTCCAGCGCAGGGCGATGTAGCTGTCGTCCATCAGGTTGCGGTAGATGGTGACCTTGTTGTTCAACTCGCAAGCATATTCGGCCATCGTCGTGTCGGTGACGTCCGGTTCCGGCTCGTTGTCGACGACTTCCTGCTTGGGTTCTGCCTTCTTCGCTTTTTTCTGCTTGGAAGATTTTGCTTTTTCTTTCAAGACCTTGGTGGCCTTGGGATGGGTTTCGGCGGCAGTCGCCGTTGCGCAAAGACCGGCGGCCGCGAGCGCAAAGGCACAGGCGGCTGCGATGTGATTCAGAGTGATGGCCATCAGATGGATTCCGGTTGATTGACGAGTGCCGCCGCGGCATCCGGCAGCGCAAGGCCGGCCAGCTTCGCGCGCTGCAACACCGTCCAATAATATCGGTAGCTGGCGCGGTCGTGCAAGCGGCCACCGTGGGCGATCGGCCCCCAATCCTTCGCCATCGCCGCCGTCAGGATACTTGTCGCTTCGTTCACTTCCGCGAGGCGCGGCGTGAATGCCTTGACGATCGGCTTGATTTGGTCGGGGTGGATGCTCCACATGCGCGTAAAGCCGAATTCGGCGGCGGCGCGCTGGGCGTCGTTGGCGACGACCGCGCTGTCCTTGATCTCGGTCGTCACATTATGCGAAGGGACTTTGTCGTGCGCATGACATGCCGCAACCATCTCCAGCTTCGCCCGGACGACGAGGGGATGGGTAAATTGACCCGGCGTACGCATCGCGGCGGCCGGTACCGCGCCGAAGTGAGCCGAGACGAAATCCATGATGCCGAAGGACAGCGATTCGACCTGGGGCAGGGCGGCGATCGCGTACACGTCGTGCAGGGCGCCGTGCGTTTCGATCAGCACGTGCAGGGGGAGGAAGTCGCGTCCCGCCTTGGCCGCGGCCTGGTTGACGAGGTCTTGCGCGCGCATGACGTCTTCCAGGCTGTTGGGTTTGGGCAGCACGACGTAGGCGAGCTTTTGCGCGGCGGCACCGACGATGATCTCGACATCCTGCGCGAAGTGGACACTCCCGACGTCGTGCAGGCGGGCGCCGATGCGGTTGAAGCGGTTGTCGTCGCTGTTGATCAGCGCTGCGACCAGCTCGGCGTGCGCGCGCTCGTCGCCGGCGCTGGCGCCGTCCTCGCAGTCGAAGGTGATGTCGAAAATGGGACCAAGCTCTTGTTGCAGGGCCATCGATTTGCGCATCAGCTTCTCGCTGCCGGCATAGTGGTCGCAGGCAGGGAGCAGCAGCGGCTGGCGTTGGCCCTGGAATAAAACCTCGGAAGGATGCATGGTGGTTCCGAAAAAAACGGCGGCGCGTCCTGCGCGCCGCCGTTGTGGCATTACTGGCCCAGCAGGTGAGCGACGCCTGCGCGCTCTTCGTTCAGTTCGTTCAGCGTCAGGTTGATGCGCTCTTGCGAGAACGCGTCGATTTCCAGGCCCTGGACGATCTTGTACTCGCCGTTTTCGGTGGTCACCGGGAAGCCGAAGACGATGCCTTCCGGGATGCCGTACGAACCGTCCGACGGCACGCCCATCGTGGTCCACTTGCCGTTGGTGCCCAGCACCCAGTCACGCACGTGGTCGATGGCGGCGTTGGCGGCCGAAGCGGCCGACGATGCGCCGCGCGCGTCGATGATGGCGGCGCCGCGCTTGCCGACGGTCGGCAGGAACGTGTTGGCGTTCCATTCCTGGTCGTTGATCAGGTCCTTGACCGACTGGCCGTCGACCGTGGCGAAGCGGTAGTCGGCGTACATGGTCGGCGAGTGGTTGCCCCAGACGACCATCTTCTCGATGCCGCCGACCGGCTTGCCGGTCTTGGCTGCGACTTGCGACAGGGCGCGGTTGTGGTCCAGGCGCAGCATGGCGGTGAAGTTCTTGGCCGGCAGGTTCGGGGCCGATTTCATCGCGATGTGGGCGTTGGTGTTGGCCGGGTTGCCGACCACCAGGACTTTCACGTCACGCGACGCGACGGCGTCCAGCGCCTTGCCCTGCACCGTGAAGATCTGGGCGTTGGCTTCCAGCAGGTCTTTACGCTCCATGCCCGGGCCGCGCGGACGGGCGCCGACCAGCAGGGCGACGTCCACGTCCTTGAACGCGGTCATCGGGTCGCTATGGGCGGTCATGCCGGCCAGCAGCGGGAATGCGCAGTCTTCCAGTTCCATCATGACGCCTTTCAGCGCCTTCTGTGCTTTTTCGTTGTCGATCTCGAGCAGCTGCAGAATGACCGGCTGGTCCTTGCCCAGCATGTCGCCGTTGGCGATGCGGAACAGCAGGGAATAGCCGATCTGGCCGGCCGCGCCGGTAACGGCAACGCGCTTAGGGGTTTTAGCCATGATGAATCTCCAAAGTGGGAAAGAAAAACGGGGCGACGCAGAGGATACGCCAGTTTGGGAAAACTGCAATCATACCAAAAGGTCTATCCGCAGGCCGGGCGTGCGACGGTTGCCGACGGGCGGGCGCCCACGCTCGATCGACCGCGAGTGTATTCCCGTGCCATTCCATCTGTCAATTCATATCATATGTCTTATATAAGACACATAATCCGAGGGTTTCTCCACTGGACGGACTATAGGATTTATGAAAAAATCGCTGTCTATGAACCAAGCCCCGTCCAATCCGAACAGCAATGGCGCCACGACGACGAGCGCCGGCAGCGCTGTCGGCGGCGCGGCGCCTTCCCCCACATTCTCCCCACTTTACCAGCAGATCAAGGCGCTCATCACGCAGAGCCTGCAGTCCGGCGAATGGAAGCCGGGTGAGCTGATCCCCAGCGAAGTCGAGCTGGCCGGCCGCTACAAGGTCAGCCAGGGCACCGTGCGCAAGGCCATCGACGAGCTCGCCGCCGAGCACCTCGTCGTGCG
This sequence comes from Massilia kyonggiensis, assembly GCF_024756235.1. Taxonomy (GTDB): domain Bacteria; phylum Pseudomonadota; class Gammaproteobacteria; order Burkholderiales; family Burkholderiaceae_D; genus Telluria; species Telluria kyonggiensis. The sequence continues at coordinate 145,841 of NZ_JANUGY010000014.1, forward strand.
CCGCCAGGGTAAAGGGACGTTCGTCGCCACGCACAACGAGGCGCGCGCGCACTTCCGTTTCCTGAAGCTGATGCCCGACGAGGGCGTCCCCCAGCATTTCGATCACGAATACCTCGAAGTCAAGCGCATCCGTGCGCCGGCCGAGGTGGCGCGCCTGCTCGACCTGAAATCGGGCGACGCGGTCGTCTATATCAAACGACTGATGAGCGACGGCGGCGCGCCGACTATCCTGGAAGAACTCTGGCTGCCCGGGCAATTGTTCAAGGGGCTGACGGCCGAGCGCCTGGCGGAATACAAGGGCCCGATGTATGGACTGTTCGAATCGGAATTCGGCACGCGCATGATCCGCGCGTCCGAAAAGATCCGGGCGGTGGCGGCGGACGCGCCCACGGCGCAGGCGCTGAAAGTGCCGGAAGGAACGCCGCTGCTGTGCGCGGACCGGGTGTCGTTCACGTATGGAGACAAGGCGGTGGAGTTGCGGCGCGGGCTGTATCTGACCGCGAAACATCATTACCAAAACGAATTGTCCTGAATTGTTTTTGCGGCAGATCTATGCTGCTGCATGAATCGCTTGCAGCGATTACAATGCCTTGATTTTGGGCAAGCGTCGGAGAGCAACCCGGCGTCGTCCGGATGTCAATATAAATAAACGCTTTAAGGGAGGTGTTCCAATGTCCGAAGCCGTGAAAAACGTGCAAAAAAGAGGGCAGCCGATCCGTAATGTGAGCATTACGGACATCACGATGAAT
>NZ_JANUGY010000015.1 GCF_024756235.1 Massilia kyonggiensis
CCCGGACAAGTTCGTGGGCCCGGCCGGTCTGCTGCAGGCGTACCGCTTCATTGCCGACTCGCGCGACGAGGCGACCAACGAGCGCCTGGACAACCTGGAAGATCCGTACCGCCTGTTCCGCTGCCACTCGATCATGAATTGCACGGACGTGTGCCCGAAGGGTTTGAACCCGAACAAGGCCATCGGCAAGATCAAGGAATTGCTGGTACGCCGCGCAATCTAAACCCGGCTCATCGAACCGAAACAGTAAAACTACCGTACTGCCGGCTTCCGGCAGCCGGAGTATAGTGTTGACCCAACAACGGACTCTAGTGTGAATACGCATCAATCCGACCCCGCCAACCGTGCCCGCCTGCGCTGGCGCGCCCGCCGCGGCCTGCTCGAGAACGACCTGATCCTCACGCGCTTCCTGGATGCGCATGAAGAAACCATGACGGACGAGGAAGTCGATGCGCTGACCCGTCTGCTGGACCTGGCGGATAACCCGCTGATGGACCTGCTGCTGGGGCGCGCCGAGCCCGAAGGCGAGGTCGACCTCCCGCACGTCCGCGCCCTCGTGGCGCGGCTGCGGCAAGCCTGAGCGAAACCGGAAGATTTCGTTTTATTTTGTCTTGTAGACCCACCTCCCAAAGAAGGAAGTGCCATGAACATCTCTGATACCAAAGCCACCCTGTCGTTCTCGGACGGCAGCCCATCGGTAGACATGCCGATCTACAAAGGCACGATCGGCCCGGACGTCATCGACATCCGCAAGCTGTACGGCCAGACCGGCAAGTTCACCTATGACCCTGGCTTCATGTCGACCGCCGCCTGCCAGTCGGCCATCACCTACATCGATGGCGACAAGGGCGAGCTGCTGTATCGCGGCTACCCGATCGAGCAGCTGGCCGTCAATTGCGACTTCCTGGAGACCTGCTACCTGCTGCTGAACGGCGAACTGCCGAACGCCGCAGAAAAGGAAAAATTCGTCAGCACCGTGACCAAGCACACGATGGTCCACGAGCAGATGCAATTCTTCTTCCGCGGCTTCCGCCGCGACGCGCACCCGATGTCGGTGCTGGTGGGTACCGTCGGCGCGCTGGCGTCGTTCTACCACGATTCGCTGGACATCAACGATGCCAAGCAGCGCGAGATCTCGGCCATCCGCCTGATCGCCAAGCTGCCGACCCTGGTCGCGATGGCCTATAAATACTCGATCGGCCAGCCGTTCGTGTACCCGCGCAATGACCTGTCGTACAGCGCGAACTTCATGCGCATGATGTTCGGTAACCCGTGCGAAGAGTACAAGGTCAACGACGTCCTCGTCCGCGCCCTGGACCGCATCCTGATCCTGCACGCCGACCACGAGCAGAACGCATCGACCTCGACCGTCCGTCTGGCCGGTTCGTCGGGCGCCAACCCGTTCGCATGTATCGCAGCCGGTATCGCCTGCCTGTGGGGCCCGGCACACGGCGGCGCGAACGAAGCGGCACTGAACATGCTGAAGGAAATCGGTTCGGTCGAGAACATCCCGGCCTTCATCGAGAAGGTCAAGGACAAGAACTCGGGCGTGAAGCTGATGGGCTTCGGTCACCGCGTGTACAAGAACTTCGACCCGCGCGCCAAGCTGATGCGCGAAACCTGCCACGAAGTGCTGAACGAACTGGGCCTGCAGGACGACCCGCTGTTCAAGCTGGCGATGGAACTGGAAAAGATCGCCTTGAACGACGAATACTTCGTGTCGCGCAAGCTGTACCCGAACGTCGACTTCTACTCGGGCATCGTGCAGTCGGCCCTGGGTATCCCGGTCTCGCTGTTCACCGGTATCTTCGCGATGGCCCGTACCATCGGCTGGATCGCCCAGTGGAACGAGATGATCGCCGACCCGGAACAGAAGATCGGCCGTCCGCGCCAGCTGTTCGTCGGTTCGACCGTCCGCGACGTGCCGACCATCGACAAGCGTTAATCCGCGTCGTCGTTGGACAGGAAGCGAGCCTGCGGGCTCGCTTTTTTTGTGCCTTTCGCTAAAATATACAGTGTATAAATAAGGAGGCATCATGATCACTGGACACGTATTCATCGCAACCAGCCTGGACGGCTATATCGCGCGCCCCGACGGCGACATCGGCTGGCTGCTCGCCCGCGACGACCCGGAGGAAGATCACGGCTACGACGCGTTCATCGTCGACAAGGACGCGATCGTGATGGGCCGCGGCAGCTACGAGAAGGTCGCGACGTTCGATTCCTGGCCGTACGACCGGCAGGTGCTCGTGCTGTCGCGCCAACTCGCCGGCACGCCTGTTCCCGACCGGCTGCGCGGCAAGGTGCGTTTCGCCGACCTTTCACCGCTCGATGCCATGCGCGCGCTGGAGCAGGACGGCGCGCGCCGGGTCTACGTGGACGGCGGCCAGGTCGTGCAGGCGTTCCTGCGTGCGGGACTCATCGAGGATATGGTCATCACGACCTTGCCGGTGCTGATCGGGGCGGGGCGACCGCTGTTCGGCGAGCTGCCGGGCGACCGCGACCTGGCCCTCGTCGCCAGCCGCAGCTTCCCGTCGGGGCTCGTGCAATCCACGTACCGCGTGCTGCCATGACGCGACCGCGCGGCCGGCCCGCGCGCGGGCAGGGCGTCACGCGCGACGCCATCCTGGATGCGGCGCTGGGCTTGCTGGACGAGGATGGCGACGCCGGGTTGACGATGCGGGCGCTGGCGGCGCGGCTGGGCGTGACGCCGATGAGCTTGTATCATCACGTGACTGACCGCGCTGGCCTGTTGCGGGCATTGTCGGATCGGTTGTATGGCGGTGTGCTACAGGGTATTGACGAGGCCGGTGGCCCCGTCGAAGGGATACGGATGGTGCTGACGCGCTATTACGACGCGGTCATTACGCACCCGCAGCTGACGCTGGCGATCTTCGCCGAGCCGGCAGCGTTTGCCGGAGCGAGCCGGGAGATTACGGACCGGCTGACGGCCCTGCTGGCGGCGCTCACGCCGGCCTATCTGCTGTGGCGCGACATCCTCGTCGATCATGCGCACGGCAGCGGGCTGGCGCTCATCGCCGCCCGTGGGGACGCGGCGCGGGTGGACGCACTGCGTGCCGCATACCGGCAGGCGCTGGACTGCCTGTTGGGGCAATTCGGCGAGTCGTAAAGCGGAATGCGCTCAGCGGCCGTTCGACGCCGCGCCGCTGTTGCCGGCGCCTGCGTTATTGCCCATCGAGTTGTCGGCGCCACCACCGTTGCTGCCGTTCGTGCGCGACGTTGCGGCGGCGGTCTCCGCCGGGCTGCCGGTGCCGCCGCTGTTCAGGTTCGTCGAGCTGCAGGCCGCCAGGGTCATGGCCATCAGTCCTGCGATTAGTACCCCTTGATAATGTCTCATGATTACACCTCCAACGCATCGATGAGGCAATCATGGACACGCGCGGCGGCGTTCAGAATAGGAGGCGTACAAATCGGCGTGTAGGACGTGCCGTACGATCACCTCGGCGTGTGTGATGCCGCCAATGAAAAAGGCCGCCGGATCGCTCCGGCAGCCTTTGCATTTCCACGTTATCGACGAATGATCAGACAGCGTAATACGCCTCGACCGTACCTTTCAGCTTGATCAGCATCGGACGGCCCTTGCGGTCCAGGGTCTTGCCCGCGGCAACCTTGATCCAGCCTTCGCTCAGGCAATATTCCTCGACGTCCGTGCGTTCCTTGCCGTTGAAACGGATGCCGACCGGATGCTTGAAGACTTCCGCATTGTGGTGCGGGCTCTTCGGGTCGATGGACAGGCGGTCGGGCAGGGGTGGGAGTTGGGTAGTATCGTTCATGGCCAGAATTATCCACGATTCCGTGCGCATGCGCGAGCGCCGCATGATCCGTCACGGTGGACGGAGTTGCAACATTTCGCTATCCTCGTCCGACTGTTCTCGATTTCCGTCATATGCAACAACCTTCAGGCAATATCTACCGGATTCCCCGGCGCTTCAACTGGCCCTTCGTCATCGGCGGCTTTGCGTTTCTTTCCCTCGCGATCATGCTCTGGCGCTGGGGCGGCACCGTCGAGGATTCGCTCGCCTATTTCGACACGGCCCGCTGGGTACGCGGCGAGATCCCGCTGCAGGACCTGCGCGCGCCGTTCCCGTATCGCCTCGCCGTCCCGGCCCTCGCGGCCTTGCTTCCCGGCGACATCCACAACACATTTGCCGCGCTGAACTGGATTTTCGTTACCGCGACGGCCTGCCTCGCGACGGCGACCGTGCGCCGCATGGGCTTCGGCACCCAGCGGGCGCTGGCGGCCGGGCTGCTCGTCGTGCTGTCGCTCCCCACGTTCTGGTATGCGCCTTACCTGCTCGTCGATCCGGGTGCAGTGTGCATGCGCATGCTGTTCGTGTTCGCCGTGCTGACGGGGCAGCCGCGCCTTGCGCTGGCGGCCGGTCTCGCGGCGACGGCCATTCGCGAGGAGAACATCCTGCTGCTGGGCTGGCTGCTCGTGATGCGCCAGGTCGCCATTCCGCAAGCGCTCGCCGCGCTGGCCGCGGCGGCCGGGTGGCTCGTCGTCGTGCGCTGGTGGCTCATCCCCGGCTTGCCGCATTACGTCTGGGCGCCCAATCTCGGCACCGTGCGCGCGCTGCTGGACGATACGCGCGGCCTGCTGTCGCTCGTCGGCTGCGCGGGCCTCGTGCTGCCGCTCGCGCTGGCCGGCATGCGGCGCGCCCCGCCGCGGCTCGCGCCATTGAAAAGCCTGCTCGTGCTGATGGCGTTGCCGCCGCTGTACGCGGCCCTGAGCGTGCGCGTCGAAGGGCGCATCGTGTGGAGCCTGTATCCGTTCCTGATCCCGTTCGCCGTCGCGCTGGGCCTGCCGCAGCGGGCCGAGACGGCGCCCGACGTGCGTCCCCTCAAGACGTCGCGCCGGGCCTGATCCTTTTCACCCAACCTGGACGTTATCCATGAAATCGCTCATCCTCGCGTGCTGCCTGTTCCTGGCCGGACTCGCCCACGCCGCCGGCGTCGACCCGGCCCTCGCCCAGCAAGTGAATGCGTTCGTCGACGGCTGGCACGACGACGCCGCGCACGCGCGCATGCGCTACTTCGACAAGATGGCACCGGACGGCGTCTACATCGGCACGGACCGCACGGAGCTGTGGCAGCGCGACGCGTTCCGCGAATGGGGCCGCAAGTACTTCGAGGGCAAGCAGGCCGCCTGGGTCTTTCATCCCACGCGCCGCAATGTCTATGCTACGGCGGACGGTTCCATGATCTGGTTCGACGAATTGCTCGACACGGAAAACATGGGCCACTGCATGGCCAGCGGCGTCATCCGCAGGACGCCGGCCGGGTTCGAGATCGTGCATTACCAGCTGTCGCTGGCGGTGCCGAACGAGGCGGCGAAGAAGGTGATCGAGGTCGTGAAGGCTGCTGAATCAAAATAACTCGAGGTTCTGCGGCGCCGATGGCGGCAGCGATTTCTTCACGGGCGTCTTCGGCGCAGCCCATGCTTTCATCTCTTCCGCCGGATAGGGGCGCAGGAAGCTGCGCGCCAGCTCCGGATCGCGGCAGTGCAGCCACGCGTCGACCTCGTTCGGCGGCAGCACGACGAGCGCGCGCTTTTCATCGTCGGGCTTGTGGAAGCGCCGCATCAGCGGGTGGTCGTCCGCATTGATCGTGATCTGCGTGAACGATGCCGCGATCGTGCCGTCGGCCTCGGACCATTCGCGCCACAGGCCCGCCACGAAGAACACGCTGTCGTCGCGCATGCCGATGCCGAAGCGCTCGGCGCGGCCGCTCTCGTAGTTGGGCTCATAAAAACACGTCATCGGCACGGCGCACAACTGGGCGCGGCGCCATGCCGGGGCGAACGAGCGCTTTTCGCCCAGCGATTCGGCCCGCGCATTCATCGTGTCGAACGGTTTCACACCCGCGGGGATGTGCCGGCGCGGGACCATGCCGTAGCTCGCGAGCTGCAGCATGCGCTCACCGCCCGCGCCCGCACGCACGATCGGCGCGGTGTAATCCTTCCACGTCTCGCTGGGCCAGTCCCAGTCGCGGTACAGGTCCACGAGGGTGCCGAGCACCATGTCGAGTTGTTCGGGCAGCGGGGGACGGTAGTTGACGCACATGGCGTCAGTTTGCCATAAACAAAACGCCCTTAGAAGCGGTAACGCGCGCTGACCAGCACCGTGCGCGGCTCGCCCGGCATGTTGTAGTCGTTGGCGCCGCTGTGCGCGGACACGAAGTACGTGCGGTTCAGCAGGTTCCGCACGGTGACCGTCACGTCGACCTTGCCGCTGTCGTAGCCGGCGCCCAGCTGCAGCACGCCATAGCCCGGCAGGGTCGTCAGGTCGTCCGGCGACGCGTAGCGGCTCGACTCCGCGCGGCCGCCGGCGGCGACCCAGAAGTGGCTGTCGAGGCGGTGCTTGATCCACGCGTTGAACGTGTGGCGCGGCGTGAGCGCGGCCGTGTTGCCCTCGAACGGCTTGCCGGCCGACGTCAGTTCCGTCGAGTCCTCGATCTTGCCGCGCATGTTCGCGTAGCCCGCGATCGCATCCCAGCCCGGCGCCAGTTCGCCCATGAAGCTCAGTTCGAGGCCGCGCGTGCGCTGGCGGCCGACGGGCAGCGAGAAATTCGTGTTGGCCGGATCGGCGACCTGGATGTTCGACTGGGTCATGTCGAACAGCGCGGCCGTCAGGCTCGAACGGGCCGTTAGGTCGACCTTCACGCCCGCTTCCTTGTTCACGGTCTGCGTCGGCTGCAGCGTGTCGCTGTTGGCGCGGAACACGAATGAATCGGCGATGGGCTGGAACGAGCGGTTCCACGATGCGTACACGGCCACGCGGCTCGTCGGCTGGTACACGGCGCCCAGGCGCGGCGACCACGTGTCGTCCGTGCGCTGCAGGTCGACGTTCTTCGCCGTGCGGTCGTCGCGGTCCTGCTTCAGGTGGTCGTAGCGCACGCCGGCCAGCACCTTCCACTCCGGCGTCAGCGCGACGAGGTCCTGCAGGTACAGGCCCGCGATGTCGACGCGGTTTTTATTGTCCGCGCTGGGCGTGACGGAATCCGGCAGCACCGGCAGGTCGACGAGCACCGGGCGGAACAGGTTGTACGTCGCCACGTTGTTGCGCGAGCGGAGCACCTCGCTCTTGTTCTGGCGTCCCAGCTCCAGGCCGTACAGCAGCTTGTGGTTCATCGAGCCCCAGTCGATGGTCTGGGAGAGTTCGTTCTGCAGATAGCGGCCGTCCTCGTCGCGCAGGCGGTGGCTCTGGCCAATGGAAACGGTCGGATTGGCACCGTCCTTGATGCCGCCGATCGACGTGTAATTGCGGTCGAGCGCGTAATCGTAGGCGCGCAGCACCGTGTGTAGTTTCAGGTCTGGGGTGAATGCGTGGTCGAGCGTCGCGGTGGCGCTTTTCACGTCGCTCTGCACGAACGCGCGCGCGGTGGCGTTCGCCGCGCCGAAATAGGTCTCGACCGGCACGTCGACGGGGCGGCCGTGGTAGCTGGGCACGCCCTGGTCGGCGAGGCGCTTGTCGTGCAGGTAGTCGGCCTGCAGGGTCAAGGTCGTGGCGGGGGAAAGCTTGAACGTCGCCGACGGTGCCAGCGCCTGGCGGCGCAGGAAGTAGCGGTCGCGGAAGCCGGTGGAGTCTTCGACGGCGCCCGTCAGGCGGAACAGCGCGTTCTTGTCGCTCGTGGTCGTACCGACGTCGAATTCGCCGCGGCGCTGGCCGTGCGAGCCGAGCGTGACGCCCGCTTCGAGCAGCGGATCGACGAGCGGCTTCTTGGTCACGCGGTTGACGAGGCCACCGGCCGAGCCGCGCCCGTACAGCACGGACGCCGGCCCTTTCAGCACTTCGACGCGCTCGATGTTGGAGAGGTCGCGGAAGTACAGCGCGTCGTCGCGCACGCCGTCCACGAACTGGTCGCTGATGGCGGAGAAGCCGCGGATCGTCACCTGGTCGCGCTGGCCGTCGCCGACGGAGAACGAGAGGCCCGGCACGTTCTGCAGTGCGTCCTGCAGCGACAGCGCGTTCTGGTCGTGCAGCACGACGGCCGGCACGACGTTGACGGTCTGCGGAATGTCGCGCAGCGGCACGTTGATCTTGGTGGCGGTGTTCGTCTCGGTGACTTCGTACGAGCCGGCGTCGATCTTCTTGTCGCGGATGACCACTTCCGGCATCGCCGGTTCTTCGGCATGGGCCGGTGCCCACATGCTGCAGGCGAGGGCGACGAGATAGGGGAGGGGGCGAAGTGCTTGTTTCATGATATCCCTGTTGTTGTTTGGATGGGTTGGTAATGCATGGTTCGGGTTCGGATCGCGCGCATGCCGACGGCGGCGATGGCGTACAGCAGGGCGACGGTCCAGAACATGGCGGACAGCGGCACCCACGCGAGTGCGAGGCCGCCCGCGCCGGCGCCGACCAGCGCACCGGCCTTGGCGGCGCCATTGCCGGCGCCGAGCACGCGGCCCTGCTGGTCGTCTTCCGCCTCGCGCGAAAGTAATCCGTAAAAAACGGGCAGCAGCGCGGCGAGGCATACGCCCCACAGCACGCGCGCCAGCACGAACACGGCGATGTTCGTGACAAGGGCCTGCACCGCGACGATGCCGACGCAGGCCCAGAGTATCCATTCGACCTGCGCGAGCACGAGCGTATGGGGCAGCCGCGCGAAGCGCCTTGCCCAGAACGGCGCGGCCACGCACAGGCCGAGCGCCGTGCCGGCATAGCACAGGCCCGTCACGCGGTTGGACACGTGCAGGACTTCGTCGGCATACAGGCCGAAGAACGTCTGCGGCATCATCTTCCCGGCCTGGACCAGCACGATGCCGAGCAGCAGGCCGTAGAGCCCGGCCGGCAGCGCCGCCTTCTGCTCACGCACACCGGGAGGTCGCGTGGCCAGCGGCGCGACGGCGGGCAGGACGAAGAAGGCCAGTGCCGCGCACAGCAGGCACGCGGCACCCGCCCAGGCATTCACGCTGGTGAAACCCTGGACATCGAACAGCCAGCCGCCGATCACCGGACCTGTCACGGAGCCGATGGCCGTCGCGGCCTGCAGCTGCGCCATCAGCGCGCCGCGCGCTTCCCGCGTCACGAGCCGGGCGCCGTAGGCCTGCGCCGCCGCGATGTAGCCGGCGAGGGCGCCCTGCAGCAGGCGCACGGACAGGATGACGGCCACGCTGTCCGTCGCCGCGATCCACCACTGCGTGGCGGCCAGCGCGAGCAGCGCGCGCAGCAGCATCGGCTTGTGGCCGACCCGGTCGCCCAGCCGGCCCCACCACGGCGTCGTGCACATCGCCATGGCCATCGGGCCCGCGTAGGCGATGGCGCTGACCCACGCCAGCGCGTGCGGCGACAGCTCGCCCAGGCGGCGCAGGTGCAGGGGCCAGAACGGGCCGCTCATCTCCATGGCGCCCATCGCCACGAGCTGCAGCGCGAACAGCCAGCGCGTGGTGGTCATGCGAGCGGATTGGGCATGGTGCCGTGCACATCATCCTGCGTGTCGGACAGGCGCATGCGCAGGAAGGCTTTCGCGGGCCAGTCGTGCTCCAGCAGCGCCGCGCGTTCGGCGTGCCAGCGGGCCGCGTCGACCCGTGCGCGCACGGCGCTGAAGACGTTGTCGATTTCGCGCCGCAGCACGTCCCAGAAGTGATGCTCGGGATGGCCGTACGCGCGTGCCAGCAGCAGCGCCAGCTCGGACAGGTGGCACAGCAGCACGGCATGCAGCAGCTTGTCGCGCACCGGTTCGTCGTCGTCGTACACGGTGAAGCCGGCACGGTACGCGTCGAGTTGGAGGCCCGCGCCGCGCAGGGTGGGGCCGTGGATGCGCAGGTCGCCGAAGTCGCGCGCGAGCAGCTGCACGGGCGCGTAGTCGGCGTCCAGCATGATGAAGCTGTTCTGCTGGTGCGCCTCGAACGCGATGCCGTACACAAGATAGGCGGAGAGCAGCGCCGCCAGCACGGTCCGGGCGTGACGCTCGAAGTACGCGACGGCGCCCGCGGCATGGTCGCCGTAGGCCAGCGCGACGGCCTCCGTGACGAGCGGCCGGCCGCTGAACGGCGATTCCGCGAACAACGCGCCGACGGGGACGGGGAAGCGGGCACGGTCCGCCCTGGCCATCGGATTGGCGCGATACAGGATCGCGAGGTGGCGCGCGCGGTCGTCGTCGCCCTGCGGGTCGAGATAGTAGAGGCCGACGTCTTCGCGCACGATATCGAGCGTGCCGCCGAAGCCCGCCTCGCCGTCGAGGATCGTGGCGAGCAGGCGCGTGATGCGCGGTCCCATCACGGCGGACTTCGGCGACACCGTCCGCTGCACGCTGGTCAGGCGCAGCGATACCGGCAGCTTCAGGTGCGGCAAGGTCGGCGAGCCGGCCGGGACGACGGTGCGGAACGACATGGTCGGCGTCGCGTCGAGCGCCGTGTCGTCGGGCAGCAGCAGGTCGCCGCGCGCGATCTCGGCCGCGAATTTTTCCGGGATCACGCGGCCGGCCTGGAACGGGTGCAGCGGCAGCGGGAGCCAGTCCGACGGCGACTTGCCCAGCGCCGCCAGGGCCACTTTCCAGCGCAGCAGCGCCTGCGGGAAGTGCCGGCCGAACCATGCGAGGTAGTCACCGTCGCCGGTCGAGAAGGTCACGTGCGCCTTGTCCGCGCGGAGCGCCGCCAGCGGCACGGACAGCGTCGGCTGGAATTCCGGCGACAGGGCCGTGACCTCGTCCGCGGACAGCCCCAGCTTCGTCTTGAACGTGGGATGCCACGGGTGGCCCAGCGTGCCCCACTGTTCCAGCAGCAGGGCGGGATTCGCGTGGTTCGACTGGCGCAGCGCGGCGATGAAATGCACATCGGCCGCGCCCAGTTCGGCGCGCAGCGCCCGCGCCCAGCCGCGGCGGTAGCTCAGGCACAGGACGTCGTTGGCGAGACTGTTGTCGAGTTCGTGGATGAGCCGTTGCAGGTCCGCGCCCTGGCCCGGCAGGGAAGGCGCCACGCAGGCCAGCAGCGCCGACGCGTGCACGACCGGCTGCGGCCGTTCCCCGGTCGCGTAGTACGACACGCCACCGGCCAGCCGGCAATCGCCGATGCGGCCGAGGCTCAATCCCTCGAAGCGCAGCATGCCCTGTTGCGCCCACAGCGGCAGCCACGATACCGCGCCTTCCGTGATCAACTGGTCCCGGTTCAGGAGGCCTTCGCGGAACAGGGCCTGCAATGTTCGCTGCAGGCTGCGCCGGCGGGCGTCGGACGAGGCCAGCTCGGCGGCAACGGCGTCCAGGGAGTGATCGACGGGGTTGAGCAGTTTCGGTATCGCGTTCATAAGCTTGCCTTCTCAATAACGACGGGAACGAAGCATAACGTAAACGCGAATCATTCTCAATACCATTCTCAACTTTGCCCGGCATGGATCATTGCGCGGCGCGTATGTTATGGTTGCGCCGATGAACACCCGATCCAACGGCGGCTACGTCGGCCGCTTCGCTCCATCGCCCACGGGCCCGCTGCACGCGGGGTCGCTGGTCGCCGCACTGGCCAGTTATCTCGATGCGCGCGCCCACCACGGCACCTGGCTGATCCGTATCGAAGACATCGACGAGGGCCGCAGCGTGCCTGGGGCCGCCGAGGAAATCCTCGACCTGTTGCACCGCCTCGGCATGGATTCCGACCGCGAGGTCGTATGGCAGAGCCGCCGCAAGCATCTGTACGAGGCGGCATACGACCGCCTGGCCGGTCACGTCTACCCGTGCGGCTGCAACCGCCGCGAGATCGCCGACTCGCGCCTGGGCTTCGCGCCCGACGGCGCCGCCATCTACCCGGGCACGTGCCGCCACGGCCTCGCGCCGGGCCGCAGTCCGCGCAGCCTGCGCCTGCGCGTGCCGGCGGCGGGGGAGGACGTCATCACCTTCCAGGACCGCGTGGCCGGCGTCGTCACGCAGCGGCTGGCCAGCGAATCGGGCGATTTCGTTTTGAAACGCGCGGACGGCTACTGGGCGTACCAGCTGGCGGTCGTCGTCGACGATGCGGAGCAGGGCGTGACGGACGTCGTGCGCGGCGCCGACCTGCTCGATTCGACGCCGCGCCAGATCTTCCTGCAGCGGCTGTTGAAGGTACCGACGCCGCGCTACCTGCACGTGCCGGTGGTGCGCAATGCGGATGGCGAAAAGCTGTCGAAGCAGACGGGGGCGCTGGCCGTGCGGCCGGGGGACGAGGCGGGTGCCGTGGCCGCGTTGCGGCAGGCGGCGGGGTTTCTGGGGCTGGAAGTGGGCGAGCCCAAGTCGCTGGATGCATTCTGGCGGGTTGCGGTGCCCGCGTGGGCTGCGTTGCATCGCGATTGACGCCTCCCCGCGTCAATCAGACATCTCACACCATCGGCCGCCTCCGGCTCATCCACATCAACCCGGCGAGACCGACCGCCAGCATCGACCACTCGGCCGTTTCCGGCACGGGCGGTGCGGCGACCAGCCAGCCGCGGATTTCCCCGTTCGGATACAGATTCGTGTGGATGTTGACATAGGCTTCGTTGGCGTTGATGGCGTCGATGAGGGCCGTTTCGGCACTCGACGCCGTGCCGCCGTGCGCGCTCACGAAGGCGGGATCCCAGGACATCTCGTCATCCAGCGCGATGGCGTTGCTGTAGGTGCCGGCGTGCACGCCCGTCGGAAAGTCCTGGAACGGCAACGCCACGGGCGCCACGCCCGTGAAGGCCGTGCCGGTGCAGCAATGGATGTGGGCATCGGTCGTGGTGCCGTCCAGGTCGCGGAACGGCATGTCGACGAACATTTCCTTGCCTGCCAGGTCGATCGTCACGAGGCTGGTGCCGGGCGAGGCATTGGGCGGGCTTTCCAGCGCCCCGCTGGCGACGGCCCGGTAGCTCGGGTCGGCCGGCGCGGCAACGGCGGGCACGGCAATGGCGGTCGAGGCCGCCGCCAGTGCGAGTAGGGACAGAACACGTTTCATGGAATACCTCCTGTTGAGCAAAAGTCTGCGCGCACCCCGTCCTGGGGCGCTGCCCAAAAACTTAGCACCGAAGACTTGAGCGGCCTCACACCATACGGCTGAGATAATGCCCGTGGGCGACTGAGATTCGGAAAGGTTGGCATAATCGCCAACTAACCCGAACTGAGTCCATTCATGCGCTATCTTTACAGCATCTTTACGTTTCTCACTATTTCCTCGATCGCCCACGCCCAGGACGCGTCCCTGCTGGCCGGCGCCATGCGCGCCGACACGGATGCCGGCAATACCTCGTTCGCCGTCAACGTCGGCTATACGCAGCACCTGCACAAGTATTTTTCGGTAAGTGCCGATTACCTCAACGAGGGCCATCCGAAGTTCCATCACCGCGACGGCCTCGGCGCCCAGCTGTGGGCGCATACGGCGATCCCGGAACGGGGCTGGTCGTTTGGCGCCGGCTTCGGTCCCTACTATTACTTCGATACGACGACGGGGAACGGGTCCTTCGGCGACTACCGCAACGAGCACGGCTGGGGCCAGCTGATGAGCCTGAACGCGATCTACCACCTGCACTCGCGCGCCTACGTCGAAGCCCGCCTCTCGCACACGCACGGCATCACGTCGCACGACAGCACGATGCTGATGGTCGGCATGGGTTATGAACTGGGCAGCGTGCCGCGCGCGATCCGGCTGGAAAATGCGGACCGCGGCGACAACCTCGTCATGCTGCTCGCGGGCCGCTCGATCGTGAACAGTTTTAAGTCCGAAACGTCGACGTCGACGGGCCTGGAGTATCGGCGCACGTTCACGCCGAACATCGAGGGCAGCGTCATCCTGATGAATGAAGGAAAAGTGGATGCGGCCGAGCGCAAGGGCGTCTCGGCGCAGGTGTGGCTGCTGCGTCCGTTCACCGAGCGCACGGTGCTGGAGATGGGCTTCGGTGCCTACGCCATGCGCGACCAGCTGGACCGCACCGATCCTCACGCCGAGCGCGAGAGCCACGTGGCGCCGATCGCGTCGATCGGCATGCGCTATCGCATCGACGACCACTGGCGCGCGCAGCTCACGTGGAGCCGCGTCATCACGAATTACGAGCGCGATTCCGACGTCTTCCTGCTCGGCGCCGGCTACGCGTTCTGAGCGCCGCTCAGGTGCGCACCGGATCCGTCGCCAGCGGCCGCTTCATGATCGTGATGCTGCCGTCGGCTTCGAGGAAGGCGCACTGCATCTCGTGCTGCGCGCAATCGGCCTGGCGCAGGGCCTGCCGGATGTCCGACTCGCCCACGCGGTTGCGGCGCATGACCTTGTCGAAGAACACGCCATTCCGGCCGATGAGCAGCGAGTCGCCGTCCAGCAGGGATTCCATGCGATGGCTGTTGGCCGCGAGCATCCCGACGGCCGCGTTCAGCACGAGCAGCGTGGCCGCGATGATCAGGCCGCCACTGACGGAATCGTCGCCGCCGGACAGTCCGTTCGACACGGATTCCGACAACAGCATCACCACGAGCAGGTCGAACGGCGTCAGCTGGCTGATCGTGCGCCGTCCGGACAATCGCACCATGACGAGCAGGGCGATGTAGACCAGCGCGCCCCGCGCAATAAATTCCCACCAGGGAAGATCCATATCGAACATAGCGGCCTCTCTGGAATGCAGCGGATGCATCCATCGTAATGACGGGGCCGGCGGCTGACTGTTCGGTGGGGAACGTAGCGGGGCTCTACAGCTTGCCGATCTGCCGGTCGATGGCCTTGCGCGCCCGTTCGCTGCGTTCGCTGTAGCGGTCCGTCAGGTAATCGGTGCGGCCGTGCAGCAGCAGCGTGAATTTGTAGAGCTCTTCCATCACGTCGACGACGCGGTCGTAGTAGGCCGACGGGCGCATGCGGCCGGCGTCGTCGAACTCCTTGTACGCCATCGGCACGGAGGACTGGTTCGGGATCGTGAACATGCGCATCCAGCGTCCCAGCAGGCGCAAGGTGTTGACCACGTTGAACGATTGCGAGCCGCCGCAGACCTGCATCACGGCGAGCGTGCGTCCCTGGCTGGGCCGCACCGCGCCTTGCTCCAGCGGGATCCAGTCGATCTGGTTCTTCATGACGGCCGTGACGGCGCCGTGGCGCTCCGGGCTGCACCACACCTGGCCCTCGGACCACAGGCACAGTTCGCGCAGCTCGACGACCTTCGGGTGCGTCTCGGGCACGCTGCCCACCATCGGCAATTCCATCGGATCGAAGATTTTGACCTCGGCGCCGAAGTGTTCGAGGATGCGCGCCGCCTCGTACGTGAGGAAGCGGCTGAACGAGCGCTCGCGCAGCGAGCCGTACAGCATCAGGATGCGTGGCGGATGATCGAGGCTGCCGACGGGTTCCAGTCTGGCTTGCGTCGGCACGTCGAGGCGTTCGAAGTCGATGTTGGGGAGGTTGTCCATGATGGGGTCCGTGTCAGGAAAGCCGCAGCGCCAGCGCGGCCAGCGTCACGAGCAGGATCGGCAGGGTCAGTACGATGCCGGTGCGGAAGTACTGGCCCCAGGAAATGCGAATGCCCTTGTCCGCCAGCACGTGCAGCCACAGCAGCGTGGCCAGGCTGCCGATGGGCGTGATTTTCGGACCGAGGTCGCAGCCGATCACGTTGGCATACACCATCGCCTCGCGCACGGCGCCCGTGGCCGGGACGGCGTCGATCGCCAGTGCGCCGACCAGCACGGTGGGCATGTTGTTCATGATGGACGACAGCAAGGCGGTCGCGAAGCCGGTGCCGAGTGCGGCGCCCCACGTACCGTGGGCCGCGCTGCGTCCCAGCAGCGCCGTCAGGCCGTCCGTGAGGCCCGCGTTGCGCAGGCCGTAGACCACGAGGTACATCCCCAGCGAGAACACGACGACCTGCCACGGCGCGCCCTTGAGCACGGCGCGTACGGAAATGACGTGGCCGCGCCCCGCGACGGCCAGCAGCACGAGCGCGCCCGTCGCCGCCACGGCGCTGATCGGCACGCCTGCATGTTCGAGCCAGAAGAAACCGGCCAGCAGCAGCGCCAGCACGTACCAGCCGGCGACGAAGGTCGCGCGGTCGCGGATTGCCTCGGCCGGGCGTTTCAGCTGGGCGACGTCGTAGCGGGCGGGCAGGTCGCGGCCGAAGTACGCGAGGAGCGCGGCGAGCGTCGCCAGCACCGCGACGACATCGACCGGCACCATGACGGCCGCGTAGCGTGCGAAACCGATGCCGAAGTAATCCGCGGACACGATGTTGACGAGGTTGGACACGACCAGCGGCAGGCTGGACGTGTCGGCGATGAAGCCGGCCGCCATCACGCACGCGAGCGTGGCGCGCGGCGGGAAGCGCAGCGCGGCCAGCATCGCGATGACGATCGGCGTGAGGATCAGCGCCGCGCCATCGTTCGCGAACAGCGCCGCGACCGCCGCGCCGAGCAGCACCAGCAGCACGAACAGGCGCCGGCCGTGACCGCCTCCCCAGCGCGCGACGTGCAGCGCGGCCCATTCGAAGAATCCCGCGCGGTCGAGCAGGAGGCTGATGACGATGATCGAGACGAAGGCGCCGGTGGCGTTCCAGACGATGTGCCAGACGACAGGGATATCGTCCACGCGGATCACGCCCGCGAGCAGCGCGACGGCGGCACCGGCGGCCGCGCTCCAGCCGATGCCGAGACCGCGCGGCTGCCAGATGACGAGGACGAGCGTGGCGAGAAAGATGAGTAGCGCCGGCAGCATCACGGTGCGATGCCGCCGATGCGATCGAGCTCGGTCTTGAAGGCCGCGCGGTCGGCGGCCAGCCGGTCGAGCGGCAGCGCCAGGAACGCCTCGATGCGGGCGCGCAGGATCGCGTAAGCCTGCTCGAACGCGGCATCGATCTCGGCGTCCGTGCCGGAGACGTGGCTCGGATCCTCGACGCCCCAGTGCGTGCGCAGTACCGGGCCGAGGTAGGCCGGGCAGGTTTCTCCGGCGGCGCTGTCGCACACGGTGACGACGATGTCCGGCGTGACGGGGAGATCGTCCCACGACTTGCTGTAATAGCCATCGGTCGGGATGCCCTTGTCGGCCAGCAGGGCGAGCGCGCGTGCGTTCAGCCGGCCCGTCGGGTGGCTGCCGGCGCTGAGGGCGTGCCAGCCGGCGGGGGCCAGGTGGTTGAAGACGGCTTCGCTGATGAGCGAGCGGCAGGAGTTGCCGGTGCAGAGGAAGAGTACGTTCATGGTGATGTGGGATGTCAGCAACAGGACTGTCCGCCGCAGCAGTTTTCGGTGAGGAATCCGAGCAGTGTGTTCATCGTGTCGAACCTGGCAGCATAGATGACGAACCGGCCCTCCTGGCGCGGCACGATGAGGTTGGCGTGGGTCAGTTCTTTCAGGTGGAACGAGAGCGACGAGGGCGGGACGCCGAGCGCTTCCGCGATCCTGCTGGCAGCAAGCCCGTCCGGGCCGGCCTGCACGAGGAGCCGGAAGGTCGCCAGCCGCGATTCCTGCGCGAGGGCGGCGAGGGCTGCCACCGCTTCCTTGTTGTCCATGGGCGCTCCGCTTTTCAATTCGATATTTCGATTATAGTCGAAATGACTTGACATGGCCGAGCGTCCGGTCATATTCTTTATTCGTCGAATAACGAATGGACAAGGAGAGCAATGATGGACACGAACGAACGGCAACGCACGGTCGCGGTACTGGGAGCCGGCCCGGTGGGACTCGCGGCCGCCGCGCACCTGGTTGCGCGCGGCCTGACACCCCTGGTGTTCGAGGCAGGACCGGCGCCGGGTGCCAACCTCGCGACCTACCGCCACGTGCGCCTGTTCTCCCCGTGGCGGTACGACGTGGACAAGGCGGCGCGGCAGCTGCTGGAGCGCCACGGGTGGACGGCGCCCGCCGCCGATGCCTTGCCGACCGCCGGGGAACTGCTCGACGGCTATCTTGCGCCGCTCGCGGCCACGCCCGAGATCGCGCCGCACCTGCTGCTGGGCCACCGCGTGACCGCCATCACGCGTGCCGGTTTCGACAAGGTCAGGACGAAAGGCCGCGACGGTGCGCCGTTCCTCATCCGCGCCGAGACGGCCGACGGACCGCGCGAGTACCTGGCCGGCGCGGTGATCGATGCGACCGGCACGTGGTCGCAGCCGAATCCGCTGGGGGCGGACGGTATTCCCGCGCGCGGCGAAGCGGCGCTTGCGGCACGCATCGATTACGGCATGCCGGACGTGCTGGGCACCGCACGCACTCGTTTCGCCGGAAAGCGGATCCTCGTCGTGGGTGCCGGACACTCCGCAGCCGGCACGCTCATCGCGCTTGCCCGGCTGGCGCACGACGATCCGGCAACGCGCATCGTGTGGGCGACCCGCGGCGCCCGGCTCGACCGCGTGTTCGGCGGCGGCGACGCGGACGGATTGCCGGCGCGCGGTGAACTGGGGATGCGCCTCAAGACATTGCGCGATGCGGGCGGCCTGGCGTTGCGCCAGAACTTCCGCATCCAGGCAGTGGACGACATCGATGGGCGGCTGCGGGTGACGGGGGCGCCGGTGGAGGGTGTCGTGCCGGTGATCGACGGCATCGACCGGATCGTCTGCGCGGCGGGCGCCCGGCCCGACCTGGGCCTGAGCCGGGAGCTGCGCGTACGCCACGATCCCTGGCTCGAGAGCACGGATGCGCTGGCGCCGCTGATCGACCCGAACGAACACAGTTGCGGCACCGTCCGGCCGCACGGACACCGCGAGCTGGCACATCCGGAAACCGGCTATTACGTCGTCGGCGCCAAGAGTTACGGCCGCGCGCCGAACTTCCTGCTGGCGACCGGATACGAGCAGGTGCGTTCCGTCGTCGCCGCGCTGGCGGGCGACGTGGCGGCCGCCGACGACGTGCAGCTCGATCTGCCGGAAACGGGTGTCTGCAATACGCGGCTCACCTACGACGACCCCGCATCCGGACCGGCGGACGCGTGCTGCGGCGTGGCCCCTGAGGCCGCCGCGGCCTGCTGCGTGCCGGCGCCGGGCGCGCGCGGTGCCTGCGGCTGCCGCACACCCGCCGCGGCGGACTGCTGCGCCTGAGCTGGAGTCCGCATGCGCCGGCCAGCGACGACCATCGGCATCCTCGCCGCTACCCAGATCGTGTCCTGGGGTTCGCTGTATTACGCCTTCACCATCCTGGCGCCCGGCATCCGGCGCGACCTCGGCCTCGCGCCGGAACTGGTGTTCGGTGCATTTTCCTGGGCGCTGATCGTGGCCGGGCTGGCCGCGGCGCCGGTCGGGATCCTGCTGGACCGCCGCGGCGGCCGCACGATCATGGCTGCGGGCTCGTTCCTGTGTTTCCTGGGACTGGCCTGGCTCGGCCGCTGCACGGGCGTCGCGTCGTACTACGCGGCCTGGACACTGATCGGCCTGGCGATGGCGCTGACGCTGTACGAAGCCGCGTTCGCGACGATCCAGCGGCGGCTCGACGCCGGCGCCAGGCAGGCGATGTCGACGCTGACGCTGTTCGGCGGCTTCGCCAGCACGCTGTTCTGGCCGTTGACGGCCTGGCTCGAGGCGTCATACGGCTGGCGCGGCACGTATCTGTGGTACGGCATCGTGCAACTTGCCGTGTGCATGCCGCTGCACCTGTGCCTTGGCGCCGACGTCCCCCGCACCAGTCCGCAACGGTACGCAGGCGCCGCGCCGGGACATACGCTGGCGCAGGCCGTACGGCACCCCGCGTTCTGGACGCTGGCCCTGGCATTCGCGGCCAATACCTTCGTCTTCTCGGCCATGGCGGTCCACCTGATCACGTTGTTCGAGCGTCTCGGGCAGGCAAAGGGGACCGCGATCCTGCTGGCCGCGCTGATCGGTCCGATGCAGGTGGCGGGACGCGTCGGGGAGATGGCGTTTGCGCGGCATACGGCACCGCAAACGGTTGGCAAGCTGACGTTCGCGCTGCTGCCGGCGGCCCTGGCGATCATCGCGCTGGGCGGTGCACGGGCCGGGTCGGTGGCCGCGTTCTGCGTGCTGTATGGCCTGAGCAACGGCATCCTGACGATCCTGCGCGGATCGTTGCCGCGGGCGCTGTTCGGCCGCGAACACTACGGCGCCATCGCGGGCGCCATGGCCGGACCCGCACTGTTGTCGAAGGCAGCGGGGCCGCTGATCGCGGCCGCGCTGCTGCGCCGTGCGGATGGTCCGGCGCTGCTGCTGTCCGTGCTGCTGGCCATGTCCATCGTGTCGCTGGCGCTGTACCTGCGCGCGATCGGCGGCGGGGCGCGGCCCGAGGAAACTTTTGACAAGCGTCCCGTCTGACGTCTATCCTGCGTTCGCCCAACAACGAACGAACCATGTCCAAGTCCTGCTGCCCCCCGGCGACCGCTCGCGCCCGCACGACGGAAATCGATGCCGATGATCTTGCGCGCATGTGCAAGGCGTTGTCGCATCCCGCGCGCGTCCAGCTGCTGCGTCACCTGATCGATCACGGTGAATGCTATTTCGGGAACCTGGCCGACGTGTTGCCGCTGGCGCCGTCGACGATCTCGCAGCACGTCACGATCCTGAAGGAGGCCGGCCTGATCGAAGGCTCGTCGGACGTGCAACGGGTCTGCTACTGCGTCAGCCCGGACCGGCTGCAGCAGCTGAAGCAGGCGATCGGGGCGCTTTAACGCGCGCCGTCCCTGGCGAGGTTCAGCTCCCAGTAGCCCACGTCGACCCAGCGGCCGAACTTCATGCCGACTTCCGTGAAGTGGGCCACCTTGCGGAAACCGAGCGCTTCGTGCAGGCCGACGCTGCCTTCATTCGGCTGGGCGATGCCGCCGATGACGAGACGCAGTTCGCGCTGGCGCAGCTCGTCCAGCAACGCCCCGTAGAGAGTCCGCCCCAGGCCGCGGCCGGTGCAATCCTTGTCCAGGTAGACCGTGCTCTCGACGGAATGGCGATAGGCCGGGCGCACGCGCCACTTGGTCGCGTAGGCGTAACCGGCGAGAACGCCATCAACTTCCAGCACGAGCCACGGCAGGCCGGCCGCGCCGACGTCGGCAATGCGTTGGGCCATGTCCTGTTCGCTCACCGCGTCTTCTTCGAAGCTGACCGTCGTCGTCGTGACGTAGTGGTTGTAGATTGCGCAGATGCGGGCGGCGTCCTGCGATGTGGCGGGGCGGGTGTGGGTGGTGGTCATGGTTGAGGTGGCGGTGCCTCGCCCGCGGCTTCCGGATGCCGCGCCTCCCACGCCGCCAGCGCTTCCTTGTAATTGGCAAGCAGCATCTGGTAGACGTCGAAGATGCAGTTCGGGCAGCCGGAGCCGCAGCAATCTTCCAGCGCAGGTTCGATGGGCGGCAGCGGCCGCGGGTCGGGCAGGGGTGGGACGGGATCGGACATGCGGGCCAGCATACCGCAAACCCGCCCGGTGCGTCGAGTATGCCTACCCGTTCAGCTCGTAGCTGCGCAGCACGAACACCGTCTTGCCGTTGCGCTTGGCGCAGACGCCTTTCATGACTTCGCCCCCGCCCAGGTCCCACGTGAGGGCGCTGCCGGCCGGTTTGCTTGCGCAGGCCGTGTGTGCCTCGGCCGGGACCGGCGGCAGCTTCGGTGGCGGCGGCGGTGCGGGGACGGCCGGTACGCCGGGCACGGCCGGGATGGCCGGCAGGGCGGGCGGCGTGCCGGATTCGGATGCATCCCGTGGGGGCGGTGCGGGCGGCGCCGGCGGCGCGGGAGGCGCAGGCGGGGCAGGGGGCACCGGCGGGGCCTTGCACTTGCCGGTGGTCGTCTTGCAGTGGATGCTCACGTGGACGTGCTCGTCCGAGGTCTGCGCCAGCGCCGGCAGCATGACGGCGCCCAGCAGAATGCCGAGGGTGGTGGCTTTCATCGTCTTCTCCTTGTCGTGGCCCGCACGACGCGGCGGGCCATGTCGGTATCCTGCCGTCCGATTGTGGAGAAAAAATGAAGATTGCGATTCAGAGGTCGAAGCGGTAGCCGAGCCCGTAGATCGACCGGATGGCGTCCACGCCCGGCAGCGCGGCGTCGAGCTTGCGCCTGAGGTTCTTGACGTGGGTGTCGATGGCGCGGTCCGTCACGTCGAGGCTCGCGTTGCCCTCGCGCGCGAGGTCGAGCAGCTGGGCGCGCGAAAAGACCTGGCCGCGGCGGCGCGCCAGCGCGGCCAGGATGCCGTATTCGGTCGGCGTCAGGTCGAGCGCCTTGCCGTGGACGGCGATGCGGCGCGCCGCCGTGTCGACGGCGACGACCGGCGCTGGACGCCCCGCGCGGCGCAGGATGGCCTTGATGCGGGCGACCAGTTCGCGCGGGCTGAACGGCTTGCACAGGTAATCGTCGGCGCCCGCCTCGAGCCCCAGCAGGCGGTCGATCTCTTCCACGCGCGCCGTCACCATCACGACGGGCAGGTCGGCCACTAACGGGTTCGCGTCGGCGCGCAGCGCGCGGCACAGCGCCAGTCCGTCCAGCCCCGGCAGCATCAGGTCCAGCACGACCAGCGCGGGCGGATCGCGGCGCAACGCATCCAGCGCGGCGGCGCCGCCGCCGAACACGTCGGCCGCGTAGCCGGCCGCGCGCGCGTAGTCGGCCACCAGCGCGGCCAGTTCCGGTTCGTCCTCGACGATGACGATGCGGTCGCTCATGCCGCATCTCCCGCGCGCGGCAGCGTGATCGTGGCGCGCAGGCCGCCCAGCGGCGCATGCGCGAAGGCGAGCGTGCCGCCCTGGGCTTCCACGAGGCGCCGGCACAGCGCGAGCCCGAGGCCGGCGCCGCCGTGGGCACGGCTGCGCGACGCGTCGACGCGATAGAAACGGTCGCCGAGGTGCGCCAGCGCGGCGTCCGGCACGCCGGGCGCGCTGTCGTCCAGGTGCAGCTGCACGCGAGAGCCGTCGTCCTGCGCATGCAAGTGGACGCGGCCGCCGGGCGCCGTGTAGCGCAGGCTGTTCTCGAACAGGTTGGCGAGCACCTGGCGCATGCGGTCGGGGTCCGCCATGACTTGCGGCGCCGCCGGGCCGGGGCCGAGATCGAGCGTGAGACCGGCCTGCGCAAAGCGTTCTGCGCAGCCACGGGCCTCGGCGCACGCGAGAGCCCACAGGTCGAGCGCGACCGGTTTGCATTCGAGCGCGCCGACGTCGGCTCTGGCCAGCGCGTACAACTCGTCGATCAGTTTATTGAGCGCGAGCACCTGGCGCAGCATCGCGTCGAGGGTGTCGGGCGTGGCGCTGCGCACGCCGTCCTGCAGCGCTTCCAGCTGGGCGCGCAGCACGGCCAGCGGCGTGCGCAGTTCGTGCGACGTGTCCGCGACCCATTGGCGGCGCGCCTGTTCCGCACCGGCCAGCCGGGCCGCGAGGGCGTTGAAGTGGCGCGCGAGGTCGCCCAGTTCGTCGCTGCGCTGCGCGGGGAGTCGCAGGTCGAAGTGACCCTCGGACAGCGCCCGGCTGCCCGCGGCCAGTTGCCGGATCGGGCTGCGGAAGTGGCGCGCCAGCAGCACGGCGGCGAGGGCGCTGAGTACCACCGCGAGCGCGACGATCTGCCACAGGCTGCTGGTGAGCTGCTGCAGGAAGGCATACGCCAGGGCGTCGCCCGGGCGGGCGTCGCGGGTGACGGCGAGATAGCCGACTGTGCGGCCGTCCACCTCGAGCGCGCGCCGGACCGTGGCGGCGTCCGCGCCCGGACGGCGGCCGGCAAGCCAGGCGCCCTGCGCATCGAGCAGCGAGACGCGGCGCGCCAGCGGCAACGGGCCGGGTGCAGGGAGGTCGGGCACGACGGGGACGTGCGCTACGCGCGGGCCGGGCAGCGGCGGCAGCGGCGGGGCCGGCGGCGCGGGCGGGGCAGGCGGTGCGGGCGCGACCGGCGCAACGGGCGTGGCGATGGTTGCCCCGCTCTCGCGCAGGCGCTGCAGGCGCGCGAGCTCCGTGGCGATCCAGTCCTGGCGGTCGGTGTCGGGGATGAACCCCCAGCCGTTGCCGGCGCGGTAGCGGCGCGCGAGCGTGGTCGACAGCTCTTCCAGGCGGTCCAGTTCGATGCCCGCGGCGTAGTCGCCGAAACTGGCCACCACGTTCTGGCGCAGCAGGAACACGGCACAGGCGGCCACGGCGAGGATCGCCAGCAGGACGGAGGCAAACAGGCGATGACCGATCGAGAACTTCAAGGCGGAATGGAAAGGAATTGACGAAGAGGCATTTTAGGACAAATTAGTGTGGTAAATACGACGTGATAGCGGTGGTCTACCCGATTTGGCTGGACAGAGTATTGATTTTTCGCGAATGATGACATGTGTCCAGAATGCAGCTATATTTTCCTAAAATAAAAAATCGGCCGTCGAACCAATAGAGCCGACTACCCGGGAGACAAGTTATGTTGAATTGGTTGAAAACGACGCTGATTCCGTCCGCGTCGGCGTTCGCGCCGACCGGACGGTCCGGCATGACGGCCCGTGTGCGCAGCCTCGTGCTGAATGCGCGCGACGGCAGCATCCGCACGGCGATCAACGCGGCGCGCCTGCGCAAGGAGGTCGACCAGTCGCTCGACAAGGCGCGCCAGCAGTACACCGCGTCGCGCGAGCTCGCGGCGTCGGCGCGCGAGGTGACGGCGCTGTCGGCCAGCGTCAAGGCGGGCACGGACGACATCGCGGGGACGGCGGGCCGTAACCTGGCCGTGGCGCGCGCGTCGATGGACGAGCTGTCGCACCTGGAAGCGCGCATGCGCGCGATCGAGGAAAAAGTGGACGGCTTCGCCCGCACCGTCGGGCAGCTGGACCACCATGCCCGTTCGATCAGCGAATTCGGCGGCATCATCCAGCGCATCGCCAACCAGACCAACCTCCTGGCCATCAACGCCGCGATCGAGGCGGCGCGCGCGGGCGAGGCCGGGCGCGGCTTCGCCGTCGTGGCGGCCGAGGTGCGGCGCCTGTCGCAGCTGGTCAACGAGGAGACGAGCAAGATCGCGGGCGTCAACAGCGAAATGCGCACGCTCGTCGAGTCGACGACGGGCGCCACCCAGGAGATCCTGGAAGGCGTGAACGTCTCGGCGCGCGAAATCGGGTCGGCGGCGGGCCACTTCAAGACCTTCGTCGCGGATTTCGAGCGCATGACGGGCACTGTCAACGAGATGGCGGTGGCGATGCAGTCGCTGGACAGCATCAGCCAGTCGATCGGCCGCCAGGTCACGGACATGGCGACGAATGCGTCGGAGACGGGCAAGTCGATGGCCGACGCGTCGCGCCGCGTCGACGAAGTGCGCGCGACCACCGAGGAAATGCAGGGCGTGCTGGCCGAGTTCCGCACGGGCGGCACGACGTTCGACGGCCTCGTCGAAGCGACGACGCAGCTGCGCGACGCCGTCGGCCGCACCCTCGCCGGCCACCTGGCACACGGCGTGGACATCTTCGACCAGAAGTACCGGCCGATCGAAGGCTCCGACCCGCCGCGGTTCACGACGGGCTACGACCGCACCGTGGAGCGCGACCTGCAGGCGCTGTTCGATCGCGTCCTGTCCGATCTGCCGGGGTGCACGTACGCGCTGGCCGTGGACAACCGCGGCTATGCGCCGACGCACAACAGCAAGTTCTCGCAGACGCCGACGGGCCGGCGCGAGCACGATCTCGTCTACTGCCGCAACAAGCGCATCTTCGACGACCCCGTGGGCGCGAAGCTGGCCGCCAACCGCAAACCGTTCCTGTTCCAGACCTATCTGCGCGATACGGGAGAGGTGATCAACGACCTGTCGATGCCGCTCGAGATCGGCGGGAAGCATTGGGGCGCGGTGCGGGTCGGGTTCGATTCGACCAAGTTGTAACGTCATAAAAAAAGCCGGCACCCTTGTGAGGTGCCGGCCGGTCATCCGCGCACGTCGCGCGTCAGAACTTGTGGTTGTACGCGAGGCCGATCAACTGCATGCGGGTCTTCCACGTCCCGCGCGTCGTCTCGCCGTTGCCGGTGCAGCCGGCCATCACCGGATTGCAGTTGTTGGTGTAGTTGCCGCTCGCGTCGTTGAAGTGCAGCCAGCTGTAGGCCAGGTCCAGCGACGAGGCCGGGGTCAGCTTCCAGTTCGCGCCGAACGACAGTTGCAGGCGGTCCGCGTCCGGCAGCGCGGCGTGGCGCAGGGTGTCGCCGCGGACCGGGGCGTCGTCGTGGGCGATGCCGGCGCGCAGCAGCACGGCGTCGTTCAGGGCGTAGTTCGCGCCCAGCGCCACGCGCACGGTGTTCTTCCACTGCTGGCGGATCACGAGGTCGCCCGCGCCGGCGCCGACGAACTGGATGTTGATGTCCTGCATGCGCGAGTTGCGCGTCCAGGTCACGTCGGCCATGCCGGCCCATTTCGCGTCGAACTGGTGGAAGGCGTTCAGCGACAGCGTCTCCGGCGTGCTGATGTCCACGCGCGCGGCCGAATTCACGTGGTGCGAGGCGCCCTGCAGCACCTTGTTGACGACGGCGTCGCTCGTGACGGTCGAGAAGTCCCACACCGCGCCGCCTTTCAGTTCATGCTTGATCGACGAGCGGTAGGCGATGCCGAAGCGCGTGTCCGGCGTCGGCGAATACAGGTAGCCCAGGTTGAAGCCATAGCCCCAATCCTTGCCTTCCACGCCCGCGTGCGCGTCGCCCGCGGTCGCCAGCGCGGCCGGGTTGCCGCCCAGGGAAGCGATCTGGCGCACCAGCGCGGCACCGCTGCCGGCGGCCTGCGCGGCGGCGATCGAGCCCGGCACGTCCACGCCCTGGCGCAGGCTCGCCTTCATGTGTTCGATGTCGATGCCGAAACCGAAGCTGTGCTGCTCGGAGAGCTTGAACGCCACCGACGGGTTGATGTTGATGGATTCCAGCTTGATGTTGGTGAGCGAGTAGCGGCCCGACCAGTTGTCGTCGTAATCCAGCTTGGTGCCGTACGGGACGAACACGCCGACGCCGGCCGTCCACTGGCTGTTGATTTTCTGGCTGTAGTACAGCGTCGGGGCGGCGACGACGCTTGGCGCGTAGTCGTCCTGCGACTTCACGCCGCCGGTGGACGCTTTGGTGAAGCGGGTCGAGCCGGCATCCTCGAACGTCGAATGCGGGACGACGGCGGTGACGCCGCCGACGATCTGGCGGCCTTCCAGGCGCGACAGGCCGGCCGGGTTGGCGAAGATGGTGGATGCATCGGCGGCTTCGGCGCCGTTGGCTTCCGCCGTGCCCTGCGAGGACACGCTCTGGGAGCCGAAGCGGTAGCCGGAAGCGGTCGCGTCGAGCGACGCGCCCAGGGCCAGGGCGACGAGCAGGGTCAGGTGTTTCTGGTTCATCGGTCTCACTCCAAGTATCGATTCGTAGCCCGCCCCCGGGCCGGAAGGCCGGGGTCGGCGGGAGCCGAAGCATACACTATTTCGTACGACCGTTCTATTTCTGTTGTGTAATGTACCCGGTTCAGGGACGGAGCAGGCGCAGGTCGACCTGCTGCGCCATCGCGCGGTAGCCGGCGTCGTTCGGGTGCAGGTGGTCGCCGCTGTCGTAGGCGGGATTCAGGCGGGTTGCATCGGCCGGGTCGCGCAGGGCGGCGTCGAAGTCGACGACGGCATCGAACACGCCGGCCGTGCGGATCCACGCGTTCAGCGCCAGGCGGTCGCGCTCCGCGTCTTCGGACCAGAAGCGCTTCGTGCCGCCGAACGGGAGCAGGGTGCCGGCCCAGATTTTCACGCCGCGCGCGCGGGCCCGTTCGGCCAGCCTGCGCATGCCCGCCTCGATCTGTTCGACCGTGACCCGGTCGGCGGGCGCGGCCAGCAGGCGCGTGCCCGTGATGTCGTTGACGCCTTCGTGCACCAGCACCCAGCGCACGCCGGGCTTGTCGAGGGCGTCGCGGTCGAAGCGATTCAGGGCGCTGGGGCCCACGTACGGCTTCGACGCATCGTTCAGGATGCGGTTGCCCGCGATGCCCTCGTTCGCGATGCCGATCGTGGCCAGTGCCGGCTCGGCCTGCAGGCGGGCGGCCAGCGCGTCCGGCCAGCCCGCCGTCTCGGCGCTGCCGGCGCCGACGCCGTCCGCGATCGAGTCGCCGACGACGGCCAGCGTGCGGCCCGCGTCCGGCCCCAGGACCTCCACGTCGCTGAGGAAGTAGAGGTTGTCGTCCGTGGCCGCGGAGGGGAAGTCGGCGGCGCCGGTGGCGTCGCCGGCGGCCTTCAGGTACGTCGGCCGCAGCACGAAGCCGTGGACCGTCGACACGGCGACCGGCGCGGGCAGGTACAGGCTCACGGCCAGCGGCTGCAGCGCGGCGACGGCGAGATCGACGGGATCCGACAGCGCGCTTGACCCCGCCGCGATCGTGACCCCGGGCCGGCCGCCGAACAGCAGCGGGCGATCGCTGCCGGCCGCCACGCGCGCAGCGCCCGCGGACAGGCCGACGTGCGCGGCGCCCACCGCCAGCGGCTGCGTGCCGTACAGGTTCGAGAGACGGATGCGCACGCGGGTGCCTTGCGTACTCGTGCGCACGACCTGGCGCAGCGTCTGCGCGGGCAGCGCCGGTCCTGCCGAATCGGGCGCGGACGACCAGCCGGTGCGCCAGCCTTCGTCCGCTGCGGTGGCGGTGGTCGTGAGCAGGGCAGAAAAGAGCAGGGTGGCGAGCGCGCGTCCGGTCATGGTGTCTCCAGCAAAGGGTAGGACAGCGATGCTGGCACCGGCCCCTTGCCGGCACAACTGATACTTGTGTTAGCAATACGTCGTCAGGTCGACGATGCGGTAGCTGGCCTGTTCGCGCCCGTCGCCCGTCGTGATGAACGCCCCCGTACCGAGGCGGTACAAGTGCCCGCCGCCGGCCGGGATCATCACGTGCACGCGCGCGACCACGCATGCGGCGCGGCGCTCGCCCGCGCGCACGATCAGCACCTGGCCTTCTTCGGCCGGCACGTGGCCCGGACGCCGCAGGTCGACGACGGGGATGGCGGCGTCGCCCCAGCGCATCGTCGTGCCGGGCATGTCGACCAGCGGCAGCACGCGTTCCAGCGCGTCGAGCGGCGTGGCGGCGAGGCCGTCCGCGTCGAACACGACGTACGCGGCGTCGTTCGCCTTACCGGCGCCGTTCGACGCGGGGGCGGCAGCGTGCGCGGACCGCGACAACCCCGCCTCCGGCCGGCGCGCGAACAGCGCCGCCACGTCGACCAGCCGGACCTCGGCGCCATCGTCGTCGTAGACCGTCGCGGCCGGAACGAAATCCGCGAGGTGCAAGGTCGCGCGCACGGGCACGCCAAGCGCGAGGCCGTCGTGTTCGAGCACGGCCAGCAGGCCCGCGTCGACGTCGGCAAGGCCGGGATCGACCGCGGCCGGCGGCACGATCGCCAGGTGCCGGCCGCGCCACGTGCACCACGCGCCGTCGCCGATCGCGGCGCGTGACGGCATGGGGATCACTGCCGCGAGCGCGCCGGCCGGCACGCCCAGGCGCACCGTGCCCGCATCGAGCACGGCGTATGTGCGCCTGTCATGGGCGGCCGGTTGCGGCGAGGACTCCGTCACCGTTGCCGCGCCGCCGTGCCACGCGCAGGCCAGCGCGGCGAGCCGGCCGACGTCCAGCACGTTGAGGACACGTCCCGTCTCGGGCGAGCGCGCGACGCTGTGGAACACCTCGTCCGCATCGTCGTCGTGATGCAGGCGCGTCACCGCATCCGATGCCACGTCGACCAGGCCGCCGACGGCCGACACGCGCAGCCCCAGCATGCGGCCGCCGTCGCGCAGGATCAGGATGCGCGTGTGCGGCCCATCCTGCCGTTCGCCCGTGCCGACCCAGCGCGCGAGGTCGACGACGGGCACCAGCACGCCGCCGTGGTCCACGACGCCGGCCAGCGCGCCGGCGCGGCGTGGCGGGGCGGCCAACGCGTCCCGCTGCGGCAACGCCTGCACGACGGCGTCCGCCGCGATGCCCACGTCCACGGCGTCGATGCGCACTTCCGCCAAGCGCATGCGCATGTCAGTGCTCCGTCGCCACGCGTTCCAGCTCGGCCAGCAGCGCGGACGCGTCGCGCGTGGCGCTGGCCTGCGCGCTCGTCGAGGCGTGGATGCGGGCGATCGATTCGCTCGTCGCCGCGACCGAGCGCACGATGCGGCCGAATGCATCTTCCACGTCGCCGGCGAGGCGCGTGCCTTCGCCCACGCGGGTTGCCGTCTCGTTGATCAGCTTCGCGATCTCGCGCGCCGCCAGCGCGGACTTTTCGGCCAGCTTGCGCACCTCGTTGGCGACGACGGAAAAGCCGGTGCCGTGCTCGCCCGCGCGCGCCGCCTCGATCGCCGCGTTGAACGCGAGGAGGTGCGTCTGGCTGGCGATGTCGCTGATCGTGTCGATGATCTCGTGCACGTCGTCGGACGATTTCTGGATCGCGAGGATCGCGTCCTTCGAGCGTGCCAGCAGGGTGCTGCCTTCGGCCGCCTGGTCGCGCGTCTGCACGGCGAGACCCGCCGACTGCTGCGAGCCCTCGGCGATGGAGGCGATCGATTGCGACAGGTCGGCCAGCACGCCGGACATCGCCTTGATCTTGGCGCCGAGCTGCTCTTCGCGGTGCACCTGCTCCGTCACGTCCATCGCGAACTTGATGACTTTATACGGCTTGCCGTCGGCGTCGAGGATCGGGTTGTACGTGGCCTGGATCCAGATGTCGGCGCCGTGCTTGCCGCGGCGGCGGAAGCGGCCGGACTGGAACTGGCCGCGTGCCAGGTCGGACCAGAAGTTGCGGTATTCGGCGCTCTTGATGAGCGTCTCGTCGCAGAACATGCTGTGATGGCGGCCGACCACTTCGTCCTCGAGGTAGCCCATCGTGCGCAGGAAGTTGTCGTTCGCGGCCAGCACGTTGCCGTGCAGGTCGAACTCGATCACGGCCTGCGAGCGGCCGATGGCGTCCAGCTTGCCGCGGGCCTCGGCGGCGAGCATCTTGCGCGCCGTGATGTCGGTGGCGAACTTGACGATCTTGATGGGCTTGCCGTCCGCATCGAAGATCGGGTTGTACGCGGCGAGGATCCACACGATGCGGCCGTCCTTCGTCACGCGCCGGTATTCGCCGGTGTCGGCCTGGCCGCGTCCCAGCCGTTCCCAGAACGCGAGGTACTCGGCCGAGCGCGCGTGCTCCGGCAGGCAGAACATGCGGTGGTGGCGGCCGCGCACCTCGTCGAGGGTATAGCCCGTCACGGCGAGGAAGTTGGCGTTCGCGTGCAGCACGTTGCCCTGCAAATCGAATTCGATGACGGCCTGGGTCTGGTCGATCGCGGCCATCTTGCCTTCGAAGTCGATGTTGCGCAGCTTGGCCGCCGTGATGTCGGTGGCGAACTTGACGACCTTCGCGGGCTTGCCGTCCTCGTCGAGGATCGGGTTGTACGTGGCCTGGATCCACACCGGGCTGCCGTCGCGGGCCACGCGCTTGAACTCGCCCGCGTGGTATTCGCCCGCGGCCAGGTGTTTCCAGAAGTCGCGGTAGGCCTGCGAGCGCACGTACTCCGGTTCGCAGAACAGCGCGTGCGGCTGGCCGACGACCTCGTGCAGTTCGTAGCCGAGGGCGTCGAGGAAGTTCTGGTTGGCGTGCAGGATCCGGCCGTCGAGACCGAATTCGATCACGGCCTGGGCGCGATTGATGGCATCCAGCGCGGCATGGGCAAGGTCGTTCCGGGAGGTGACCGGGGCAGGGGCGATCATATGCATGGCTTCTCGTGGTGGCGTCATGATGTTCATAATATTGCCGCGTGGCAATCAATTTGCTGATTTAATCATTTTTCGCGTGAGAATGCGAGAGAATTTTGATGAATTCACTTATTTGTTGCGGCGTACTTACGGCACAAGACGAGGTTTCCATTGACGGGTTGCCATGCTGTCATTAGCATCGGGATGCATTCCATACCCACAACAAGGAGACACCATGCCACGTCCGACCCTGCCATCCCTGCTCGTGTTAGCGCTAACTACTTTTATCTCCGCCGCACAGGCCGCGAGCGGTCCCGTCGTGACCGTCGATACCGGCAAGGTCCAGGGCGCCGTCGACAAGGGCGTGGCCAGCTGGAAGGGCATCCCGTTCGCCGCGCCGCCGGTGGGCGACCTGCGCTGGCGCGCGCCGCAGCCGGCCGCCGCCTGGACCGGCGTGCGCGAAGCGACCGAATACGGCCACGACTGCATGCAGCTGCCGTTCCCCAGCGACGCGGCACCGCTGGGCACGCCGCCGGCCGAGGACTGCCTGTACGTGAACGTGTGGCGTCCGGCGAAGGCGAAAGCGGCCGCGAAGCTGCCCGTGATCGTGTGGATCTACGGCGGCGGCTTCGTCAACGGCGGGTCGTCGCCGCCGACGTACTCCGGTGCCGCGCTCGCGAAGCAGGGCGTCGTACTGGTCAGCTTCAACTATCGCCTGGGCCGCTTCGGCTTCTTCGCGCATCCGCAGCTCACGCAGCAGGCGAACGGCGAACCTGTCGGTAACTACGCTTTCATGGACCAGATCGCGGCGCTGCAGTGGGTCAAGCGCAACGTGGGCGCGTTCGGCGGCGATGCGTCCAACGTGACGATCATCGGCGAATCGGCCGGCGGCATGTCGGTCAACGCGCTGCTGACGTCACCGCAGGCGCAGGGCCTGTTCGCGAAGGCGGTCGTGCTGTCCGGCGGCGACGGCAAGTCGGCCGATCCGGGACTGACAGCGGTCGAGCAGATCGGCGTCAACTTCGCACAAGCCAAGGGCATCGCGGCGGACGACCCGCAGGCGCTGGATAAACTGCGTGCGTTGCCGGCCGAGCAGGTCGTCGACGGCATGAACCTGGCCAATCGCGCGCCGCAGAATCCCGCCACGTATGCCGGCCCGTTCGCGGACGGCAAGGTGGCCGTCGAGACGGGCGCCGCGTTCGCGGCCGGCCGCTTTGCCAAAGTGCCCGTGATGATCGGCGCGACGAGTGCCGACATCGGCGGCAGGACGGGCTTCATGGTCGCGGGCGCACGCAGCCTCGCGGGCCGCCTCGCCGCGCAGGGCGTGCCCGTGTACGCATACCGCTTTTCGTACGTGGCCGACAGCATCGGCAAGACGGGCGCGCAGCACGCGAGCGACATCCCGTATTTCTTCGACACGGTGGACGTCAAGTACGGCGATGCCGTCACGAAGAAGGACGTGGCGATGGGGCGCGCGATGAGCGCCTATCTCGTGAACTTCGCGAAGAAGGGCGACCCGAACGGCCGCAAGCTGTCCGCGTGGCCGCGCTATGCTGGGGACAAGGACGTGATCATGGACTTTGCGGCGGACGGCAAGCCGGTCGCACTGCGCGATCCGTGGGGCGCCGAGATCGACGCGACGACCGTGGCGGCGGGTATGTAGGGTGGGCACCACGTGCCCACGCGTAGCGTCAACTAACCGCAGACGTTACGCGTGGGCGGAGGGCCGCCCACCCTACTAATACACGTCGCGGCGGTAGCGGCCTTCGTTTGTCAGCTCGTCGAGCGCTTGCGCGCCGAGGATGCCTTGCAGCGCCTCGTGCACGCCGCCGGCCATGCCTTGCAGGCTGCCGCACACATAGATCGCGGCGCCGCGCTCCATCCACTCGCGCAGCCGGTCGGCCCGGTCGCGTAATACGTCCTGCACGTAGCGGCGCTCGGCCTGGTCGCGCGAGAACGCGAGGTCGAGGTGCGCCAGCTGGCCGTTCTCCCGCCACGCCTGCAGCTCGTCGCGCAGCAGGAAATCGTGGATCTGGTTGCGTTCGCCGAACAGCAGCCAGTTATCCATTCGGCCCGCGGCGATGCGGGCCTTGAGCAGGCCGCGCAGGCCGGCCAGTCCGCTGCCGTTGCCGATGGCGATCAGGGGGCGCTGCGCATTCGCGCCGAGGCGGAAGCGCTCGTGCGCGCGCAGGCGCAGGGGTACGACGTCCGCCTGTCCGCATAACCATCCGGACGCCGCGCCGATACTCCCATCTTCGCGCTGCTGCACGCGCACGAGCAGTTCCAGCCGGCCATCCATCGGTAGCGAGGCGATCGAATATTCGCGCGGGTGTTCCGGGTCCGCCGGCGGGCTGACCTGGGCGAGGTCGCCCGCTTCCCATGCCGGCAGCGGGCCGCCGACGGGTTCGAGCGCCACGCGGTACAACGGCGCGCCCGCGCTGCCGGGATTTTCCAGGGTGCGCGCGACGATGCGCCAGTCGCCATAGGCCGGCGCGTCCCAGTCCGGCGCATCGTCCGTGCCGGCCAGGCGGCTCACGTGGTGCTGCCATTCCGCCAGCGCGTGCGCGTCGCCGCGGTCGACGTCGATGCGGTCGAACAGGCGCGTCGCGCCCTGCTGCGCGAGCCAGGCATCCAGCGCGCGGCCGAAGCCGCAGTAATTCGCGTAGTTCTTGTCGCCCAGCGCGAGCACGGCGTAGTGCAGGTGGGACAGGTCGAGACCTGCCGCCATCAAGCGGCCCGCGAATTGCGCGGCCGTGTCGGGTGCGTCGCCTTCGCCGTACGTGCTGGCGATGAGCAGCACGCGCGTGGCGGATGCGAGCCGGTCGCGGCCGAGCGCGGAGATGCACACGGCGCGCGCGGCCAGGCCGCCCGTCGCCAGCAGATCCGCGCTGCGTTTCGCGAGCAGTTCCGCGCTGCCCGTCTGGCTGGCGTGGACGACGAGCCAGTCGGCATCTTTCGTGTCCAGGGGCGTGCCGTTGCGGTGCGCACGCCACATGCCGAAAGACAGCCCGAGCCAGCCGAGGATTAACGCCAGCGCGCCGGCGAGACGCAGCGGTTCCGTCGTCATTGCAGCAGCGCTTTCCACGCGGGCGTCGTGATCTCTTCCAGCGTGTCCGCGCGCCGCACGAGCAGGCGGGCGGCCAGCGCGCGCGCCTCGGCGAACGCGCTGCCGTCGTCCGGGCCCAGCACGGCGAGGACGGTCGACAGCGCGTCGGCCTCCATGCACGTGGGTGCCAGCACGGTCACGGACGCGACGTCGTTGGCGGCTGGCCGGCCCGTGCGCGGGTCCAGCGTGTGCGACACGCGGCGCGCGCCGTGTTCGAAATACTGGCGATAGTCGCCGGACGTGGCGATGGACAGCCCGTGCAGCGCGACGACGGCCTGCGGCGCCGCGCTGTCGGGAACCCCTTCGACCTCGACCCACCACGGATGCCCGTCCGGCTTGACGCCCGCGCCGCGCAGCTCTCCGCCCACCTCGACGAGGTAGTGGCGCACGCCGTGCCGTTCGAGGCACAGCGCGAGGCGGTCGACGGCAAACCCTTTCGCAATGGAGGACAGGTCGAGCCGGAGGCCGCCCGGCTGCAGCAGCCGCCGCCCGTCGCGGTCGAACGACAGGCGTGCCGCGGCGCGTTCATCCAGCGTGCGTTCGATGGCGGCGTCGATCGGTGCATAGAAGCCCGTGTGATCGTAGCGCCGCGCGGCGCCGAAGCCCCACAGGTCGACGAGCGCGCCCGCGGCCGGATCGTAGGCGCCGCCGCTCGCCATGTGCGCCCACAGCGCGTAATCGACCACGTCGAAGAATTGCGCGGGCAGGTCGATCCACGTGCCGGCCGGCGCGCGGTTGTAGCGCGACAGCAGCGAGTCGGGTTCCCAATGGCTCATCTGGGCGACGATCGCGTCCAGTTCGGCCTGCAGCGCGGGCCGCAGGTCGTCGATGCGGCCTGCCGCGACGCGTACGGTCCACGTCGTCCCCATGCTCGTGCCGTCGAACGTGTGGATGCGGCTGCCCGGCGGCGGCACGGCCGGGTCGAGGTCGAGCGGGATGAGGACGGCGCGGTCAGTCAAGCCTTACTCCGGCAGGATCTCGAACGTGGCCGAGTAGCTGTAGCGCTTCGCCGGGCCGTCCATGCCGCGCGGCGCGTTGGCGGGGTAGGCGGCGCTCAGCCAGTACATGTTCGGCGCGGGCAGGGTGAAGCTCGCATCGCCGTTCGCGTCCGTCGTCAGGCGCACTTCGTTCAGCGTGCCGCGGTATTTCACGCCGCCCGGGATCAGGCTGAACGGGAAGTTCGCGAGCGGCTTGCCGTCCAGCTGGAAGCGGAACTTCGCCTTTTCGCCGGCGCGCAGCTCGGTCGGATTCGTCAGCGCGACCAGTTCCAGGCCCGAACCCGTCGGCTTCAGCGCGGCCGCCGTCGGCTTGTTCAGGGTGACGAACGTGTCCTGGCGCTGCACCATCGTCATGCTGCGCACCTCGGTGGCGCCGGCCGGGATCTCGTCCTTGACGGTCTGCTCGGTGGCGCGGAAGCGTTTCATTTCGCCGTTCAGTTTATAAGAGCCCATCACGTTCACGGCCGCCAGGGTGACGCGGTAGGTACCGTCTTTCGGCAACCGGATGTCGACGGTGGAGCGGTGCTTGCCCAGCGTCGCGGCCGGCGCCGGGGCCGTGTTGCCGTCCGGGTCGGTGACCGTGAGGCCGTCCAGCTTCTGCGGCATGAAGTCGTCTTCGAACAGGCCTTCCGAGATGGCGGCGTCGATGGTCGCCCAGGCTTCGCCGCGGTCGGATTCGATGAGGCTCGTGTTCGGGATCATCCACGGACGGTGGGCCTGCGCGGCGCAGGCGATGCCGGCCAGGGCGAGGGCGATGGCGATCTGCTTGATGTGCATGTGCGTCTCCTTACTGGATGGCGACCGAGACGGCGCCCAGTTCTTCCTTGCCGGCCGCGGATGCGGCCACCTTGCCGTTCGGCTGCCACGTGAACGGTACGCGCACGAGCTCGCGGCCGCCCGCTTCGCGCGCGGCTTCGATCACGAGCTTGTAGTCGCCCGCCGGCAGCTTGTCCAGGCCGGCGCGGGCGGCCGGGAACGACAGCGTCTGCGTGCCCGCCGTGCGCGTCGCGCCGCTCACGCCGTCCATCGGCAGCGTGACGTCGCGGCCGGCTTTTCTCCACCACGTGCGCAGGTCCTTGACCCATTTGGTGCCCGCGTTGTCGCGCTTCTTGACGTCGTACAGCACGGCCAGCGTGTTCGCGACGCTCTGGTCCGCGCGCTCGATCCAGATCGCGACGTAGGGCTTGTGGTACTCCGCCACGTTCAGCTGCGGCAGTTCGAACTTGACGGTGAGGTCGGCGGCCATCGCCCAGCTCGAGGCGAGCGGCAGGGTCAGGGCGAGCGTGTGGGACAGTTTCATGAGGGCTTTCGGGTCGAAGATGAATGAACGAATCAGTGAACGAACAGCAGGGCCAGCACGATCGGCAGCACGATGCCGAGGCCGATCACGGGCCACGTCGACGGCCGGTTGGCCGCGTGGTATTTCAGGATCAGGAAACCGGTGACGCAGAAGACGACGCACGCGATGGCGAAGATGTCGATGAACCAGCCCCACACGGGACCGGCATTGCGGCCCTTGTGCATGTCGTTCAGCCACGAGATCCAGCCGCGGTCGGTTTTTTCGAATTCGGCATTGCCGTCCACGCCGATGCGCAGCCAGGCGTCGCCGCCGGGGCGGGGCAGGGCGACGTAGGCGTCTTCCTCGCTCCATTCGGCGCGCACGCCGCGGACCTGCACGGGGAACGTCTGCTCGGCCCAGTCGGCCAGTGGCGCCGGCAGCGGGACGTTCGCATCGGCATGGCCGGCGGCGAATTCCTCGATCTGCGTGCGCAGCGCGGGCGGCAACGTCGCCTTCTGGCGCGTGACGGCCGGCTTTGCCTCGATCTGGGACGCGTGGTTCAGCGTAAAGCCGGTGATCGCGAACAGCAGCATGGCCATCAGGCACAGGGCGGAACTGATCCAGTGCCATTGATGCAACTGGCGCAGGAATGTGGCGCGACGCACGCCAGGGAGCGCGGTGGGAGGCGGGGAAGTGGAACCGGACGGGTGCATGCGCAAATGATAACGATTATCATTTAGGCGGTCAACCATTGGTTCATGATTTAGTTGACAAGGTGAAAAAAGTAATTTTCACATGAATAAAATGTCGGTGCGGAGTCCGCCGCGGCCCGATCCTTGCGTTACAATACCGTGCGCCAATGGGCAGGTCGGCTGCATTGATTTGCCTGAAGAGTCCTTCCCCCACAACTTGATATGCAGTAAGTGCGATCCGCTAACCGGTCAGGCCGTGTCGCGGAAGGTTAGATTAACCCGCCCCATACTCGCGAAACGCGAAGAAAGGTGAGCAAGAATGATGCAACAATATAACGCCAACTCGTACCTGTTCGGCGGTAATGCGCCGTACGTGGAAGAGTTGTACGAAGCGTACCTGAACAATCCGGGCTCCGTGCCCGACAACTGGCGTGCCTATTTCGACGCGATGCAGCACATGCCCGCCGTCGACGGTTCCGCCAAGCCGGACGTGGATCACTCGTCCGTGATCGCTTCGTTCGCCGAACGCGCCAAGCAGGGCCCGATCCGCACCGTGACCGCGTCGCCGGACGCTG
Source organism: Massilia kyonggiensis (assembly GCF_024756235.1). Classification (GTDB taxonomy): domain Bacteria; phylum Pseudomonadota; class Gammaproteobacteria; order Burkholderiales; family Burkholderiaceae_D; genus Telluria; species Telluria kyonggiensis. The sequence goes on from NZ_JANUGY010000015.1 coordinate 38,087, forward strand.
AGCTCGGCCGCAAGCGCGTCGCCGTGACCCAGCTGATCGCCGCTTACCGCTACCTCGGCTCGCGCTGGGCCAACCTGGACCCGCTGCAGCGCCAGGAACGTCCGCCGATCCCGGAACTCGATCCGGCCTTCTACGGCTTCACCGAAGCCGACCTGGACACCAAGTTCAACATCAGCAACACCTACTTCGGCCAGGAAGAAGCCTCGCTGCGCGACCTGCTGAACATGTTGCGCGATACCTACTGCCGTTCCATCGGCGCAGAATTCATGTACGTCAGCGATCCGACCGAGAAGCGCTGGCTGCAGGAGAAGCTCGAGTCGATCCGTTCGACCCCGACCTTCACCGCTGAAAAGAAAAAGCACATCCTCGAGCGCCTGACCGCGGCCGAAGGCCTGGAGCGCTACCTCCACACCAAGTACGTCGGCGCCAAGCGCTTCTCGCTGGAAGGCGGCGAATCGTTCATCGCCTCGATCGACGAAGTGATCCACCGCGCCGGTCAGCACGGCGTGCAGGAAATCGTCATCGGCATGGCCCACCGTGGCCGCCTGAATGTGCTGGTCAACACCCTGGGCAAGGCCCCGTCCGACCTGTTCGAGGAATTCGAAGGCAAGCACGCCGACGACCTGCCGGCCGGCGACGTCAAATACCACCAGGGCTTCTCGAGCGACATCTCGACGCAGGGCGGCCCGGTCCACCTGTCGCTGGCGTTCAACCCGTCGCACCTGGAAATCGTCAACCCGGTCGTGGAAGGTTCCGTCAAGGCGCGCATGGACCGCCGCGGCGACCGCCAGGGCAAGGAAGTCCTGCCGATCCTCGTGCACGGCGACGCCGCGTTCGCCGGCCAGGGCGTCGTGATGGAAACGCTGAACCTGGCGCAGACCCGCGGCTACGGCACGGGCGGCACGGTTCACATCGTCATCAACAACCAGATCGGCTTCACCACGTCCGACCCGCGCGACGCGCGCTCGACGCTGTACTGCACCGACGTCGTCAAGATGATCGAGGCACCGGTGCTGCACGTGAACGCCGACGATCCGGAAGCCGTCGTGCTGGCCTCGCAGATCGCGATGGACTACCGTACGGAGTTCCATAAAGACATCGTCGTCGACGTCATCTGCTACCGCAAGCTGGGCCACAACGAGCAGGACACCCCGGCCCTGACCCAGCCGCTGATGTACAAGAAGATCGCCAAGCACCCGGGCACCCGCAAGCTGTACGCGGACAAGCTGGCCGCGCAGGGCACCATCGCCGCCGACGGTGGCGACCAGCTCGTGGCGGCCTATCGCGCCGCGATGGACGCCGGCAAGCACACCGTGGATCCGGTCCTGACCGACTTCAAGAACAAGTACGCCGTCGACTGGGCGCCGTTCCTGAACAAGAAGTGGACGGACGCCGCCGACACCGCCGTGCCGCTGACCGAGCTGAAACGCCTGGCCCAGCGCATCACGACCGTGCCGGAAAACTTCAAGCTGCACTCGCTCGTCGAGAAAGTGCTGGCCGACCGCGCCAAGATGGGCCAGGGCGAGCTGAACCTCGACTGGGGCATGGGCGAACACCTGGCCTACGCGTCGCTGCTGGCCTCGGGCTACGCCGTCCGCCTGTCGGGCCAGGACGCCGGCCGCGGCACGTTCGTGCACCGCCACGCCGTGCTGCACGACCAGAACCGCGAGCGCTGGGACCAGGGCATCTACCTGCCGCTGGCGAACGTGTCGGACAACCAGGCCAACTTCACCGTCATCGACTCCGTGCTGTCGGAAGAAGCGGTGCTGGGCTTCGAATACGGCTACTCGACCGCCGAGCCGAACACGCTGACGATCTGGGAAGGCCAGTTCGGCGACTTCGTGAACGGTGCGCAGGTCGTGATCGACCAGTTCATCGCCTCGGGCGAAGTGAAGTGGGGCCGCCTGTCGGGCCTCGTCATGATGCTGCCGCACGGCTACGAAGGCCAGGGTCCGGAGCACTCGTCGGCCCGTATCGAGCGCTTCCTGCAGCTGTCGGCCGACCACAACATGCAAGTCGTGCAGCCGACCACGGCCGCGCAGATCTTCCACCTGCTGCGCCGCCAGATGGTCCGCCAGTTCCGCAAGCCGCTGGTCATCTTCACGCCGAAGTCGCTGCTGCGTAACAAGGACGCCGGCTCGCCGCTGACCGACCTGGCCAAGGGCGGCTTCCAGACCGTCATCGGCGAACTGGACGACAAGATCGACGCCAACAAGGTCAAGCGCGTGATCGTCTGCTCGGGCAAGGTGTACTACGACCTGGTCAACGCACGCAAGACCCGCGGCACGACGGACACGGCCATCATCCGTATCGAGCAGCTGTACCCGTTCCCGCACAAGGCGTTCCAGGCCGAACTGAAGAAGTTCCCGAACGCGACCGAAGTGGTGTGGACGCAGGACGAGCCGCAGAACCAGGGTCCGTGGTTCCAGATCCAGCACAACGTGTTCGAAAGCATGGAAGCTGGCCAGCGCCTGGCATACGCCGGCCGTCCGGCTTCCGCGTCGCCGGCCGTCGGCTACACCGACAAGCACGTGGCGCAGCAGAAGGAACTGCTGGACACCGCGTTCTCGAAGCTCAAGGGTTTCGTCCTGACCAAATAAGCAGCGCTCATTGACCCCGCGCCCTCGGCTCGGGGTTTTTTGCACAGAATACAAAAACGGAGTTTTCTAAATGGCACAAATCGAAGTCAAGGTCCCCCAATTGTCGGAATCGGTCGCCGAAGCGACCCTGCTGTCGTGGCACAAGAAAGTCGGCGAAGCCGTCTCGCGCGACGAGAACCTGATCGACATCGAGACCGACAAGGTGGTCCTGGAACTGCCGGCCCCGGCTGCCGGCGTGATCGTGCAAATCATCAAGAACGACGGCGGTACCGTCGTCTCGGGTGAAACCATCGCCATCATCGATACCGAAGCCTCGGCCGGCGTGAGCCCGCTGCAGGTGACCGCTGCCCCGGCCGCCGGCGCCGAAGCCGCTGCTGCGGCCGCTGCTCCGGCAGCAGGTGCATCGACGGGTGGCAAGGGCGACGTCGCCATGCCGGCCGCCGCCAAGATCCTGGCCGACAACAACCTGACCGCCGCCGACGCCACCGGCACCGGCCGTGACGGCCGCGTGACCAAGGGCGATGCCCTGGCCGCCGTCGCCAACAAACCGGCAGTGGCCGCCCCGGCACCGCTGCAGCAAGCCGCGCCGAAGGCAGCCCTGCCGCAAGTGGCTGCGCCGGCCGTCAACCTGGGCGACCGTCCGGAAGAGCGCGTGCCGATGAGCCGCCTGCGCGCCCGTATCGCCGAGCGCCTGCTGCAGTCGCAGTCGACCAACGCGATCCTGACGACGTTCAACGAAGTCAACATGCAGCCGGTCATCGACCTGCGCAACAAGTACAAGGACAAGTTCGAGAAAGAGCACGGCGTCAAGCTGGGCTTCATGTCCTTCTTCGTCAAGGCCGCCGTTGCCGCACTGAAGAAGTACCCGATCCTGAACGCGTCGGTCGACGGTAACGACATCATCTACCACGGCTACTTCGACATCGGTATCGCCGTCGGTTCGCCGCGCGGCCTGGTCGTCCCGATCCTGCGCAACGCCGACCAGATGTCCATCGCCGACATCGAGAAGAAGATCGGCGAATTCGGCCAGAAAGCCAAGGACGGCAAGCTGACGCTGGAAGACCTGACCGGCGGTACGTTCTCGATCTCGAACGGCGGCGTGTTCGGCTCGATGCTGTCGACCCCGATCATCAACCCGCCGCAGTCGGCGATCCTGGGCGTGCACGCGACCAAGGACCGCGCCGTCGTCGAGAACGGCCAGATCGTCATCCGCCCGATCAACTACCTGGCGATGTCGTACGACCACCGCATCATCGACGGCCGCGAAGCCGTCCTGGGCCTGGTCGCGATGAAGGACGCGCTGGAAGATCCGGCCCGCCTGCTGCTCGACCTGTAATCACAAAGGAAGGGCGCGCCGCCTGGCGCGCTCGTGCTGTGTCTGATGGAAGGGAACGATCATGATCTCCGATGAAATCAAGCGTTTGCACGAACTGCACCAGGCCGGCGCCCTGACCGACGCCGAATTCGAACAGGCGAAGGCGAAGGTGCTGTCCAGCGCCTCATCGACCGTGAACCTGAACAAGACTGCGAGTGCCGACGGCACGTTCGCGTCCGAGCTGAACACCTTGCGCCGCTCGCGCACCGACCGCTGGCTGGGCGGCGTCTGCGGCGGCCTCGCCCGGGTCTCGGGTGTGGATGCGTGGGTGTGGCGGCTCGTGTTCACGCTGTTCACCATCACGTTCGGATTCGGGATCGTGATTTACCTGTTGTTGTGGATATTTGTTCCAGAAGAATAACGTGTGCGATCGGCATACAAAGGAAATCGATTTATGAGCACTGAAAAACAATTCGACGTCGTCGTGATCGGCGGCGGCCCCGGCGGCTACGTGGCCGCGATCCGCGCTGCGCAACTGGGCTTCAAGACCGCCTGCATCGACGAATGGCAGAACGCCAAGGGCGGCCCGGCACTGGGCGGCACCTGCACCAACGTCGGCTGCATCCCGTCGAAGGCACTGCTGCAATCGTCGGAACACTTCGAGCACGCCGGTCACGCGTTCGCCGAGCACGGCATCGACGTCGCCGGTCTCTCGCTGAACCTGGGCCAGATGCTCAAGCGCAAAGAGGGTGTCGTCAAGGCCAACAACGACGGCATCGTCTACCTGTTCAAGAAGAACAAGGTCACCTTCTTCCACGGCCGCGGCACGTTCGCGGGTAAAGCCGGCGAAGGCTACACCATCAACGTGTCGGGCCCGACGACCGATTCGATCACGGCGAAGAACGTGATCATCGCGACCGGCTCGAACGCCCGCGAACTGCCGGGCGCACCGTTCGACGAGAAAGTCATCCTGTCGAACACCGGCGCGCTGACGGTCGACGCCGTCCCGGCCAAGCTGGGCGTCATCGGCGCCGGCGTGATCGGCCTGGAGATGGGTTCCGTGTGGCGCCGCCTGGGTGCCAAGGTCACCGTGCTGGAAGGCCTGCCGACGTTCCTGGGCGCGGTCGACGAGCAGATCGCCAAGGAAGCGCACAAGCTGTTCACCAAGCAGGGCCTGGACATCCAGCTTGGCGTGAAGATCAACAGCGTCACCAAGGGCGACAACAACGTCACCGTGGAATACGCCGATGCAGCGGGCGCCGCGAAGAGCGAAACGTTCGACCGCCTGATCATCTCGATCGGCCGCGTGCCGAATACCAACGGCCTCGGCATCGAGACCGTCGGCGTGCAGCTGGACGAGCGCGGCTTCGTGGCCGTCGACGACGAGTGCCGCACGAACGTCCCGGGCATCTGGGCCGTGGGCGACGTCGTGCGCGGTCCGATGCTGGCGCACAAGGCGGAAGAAGAGGGTGTCGCCGTCGCCGAGCGCATCGCCGGCCAGCACGGTCACGTCAACTTCAACACGATCCCGTGGGTCATCTACACCTCGCCGGAAATCGCGTGGGTCGGCAAGACCGAACAGCAGCTCAAGAAGGAAGGCGTCGCGTATAAAGCCGGCACGTTCCCGTTCATGGCCAACGGCCGTGCGCGCGCGCTGGGCGACACGTCGGGCATGGTGAAATTCCTGGCCGACGCGACGACCGACGAAATCCTGGGCGTCCACATCGTGGGTCCGGTCGCATCGGAGCTGATCTCGGAAGCCGTCGTCGCGATGGAATTCCGCGCGTCGTCGGAAGACATCGCCCGCATCTGCCACGCCCACCCGTCGCTGTCCGAAGCGACCAAGGAAGCCGCGCTCGCCGTCGACAAGCGTTCGCTGAACTTCTGATACCTGTATGACCGGGCGTAAAGCCCGACTGGGGGTGGACGGCAGTGCTGTCCACCCCCATCTTTATGCGGCACTTTCCATGAACGTCCAAGAGTACTACCAGCACGCGCTGACCGAGCGCGGATTCAAGTCCGATCCCGCGCAGCAGCGCGCCGTCGACCGCCTGCAGGAGGCCTACGACGACTGGGTCGCGTACAAGTCGCAGCGCTCGTCCGCGTTCAAACGCCTGATCAACCGTCCCGACGTGCCGCAGGGCGTCTACATGTGGGGCGGGGTGGGGCGCGGCAAGTCCTTCCTCATGGACAGCTTCTACTCGGTGGTGCCGGTCGTGCGCAAGACGCGCCTGCACTTCCACGAATTCATGCGCGCCGTGCACCGCCAGCTCGACGAGCTGAAAGGCGTGGAAGACCCGCTGATCGAAGTCGCCAGGCGCATCGCCAAGAAGTACCGCCTGATCTGCTTTGACGAATTCCACGTCAACGACGTGGCCGACGCGATGATCATGTACAACCTGCTGTCCGCGCTGTTCGCCAACGGCGTGTCGTTCGTGATGACGTCGAACTACGACCCGGACAAGCTGTACCCGGACGGCCTGCACCGCGACCGCATGCTGCCCACGATTGCGCTGATCAAAGACAAGCTGGACGTCATGAACGTCGACGCCGGCATCGACTACCGGCACCGCGCGCTGGAACAGGTGCAGGCTTATTACACGCCGCTGGGCGCGGCCTCCGACCGGCTGCTGCGCGAGGCGTATGCGAAAGTCGCCGACACGGCCGACGAGGATCCGCGCGTGCACATCGAACAGCGCGAGCTGCGTGCGCTGCGGCGTGCCGGCGGCGTGATCTGGTTCGACTTCGCCACCTTGTGCGGCGGCCCGCGCTCGCAGAACGACTACCTGGAACTGGCGAGCCAGTTCCACACCGTGATCCTGTCGGGCGTGCCGCGCATGTCGGCCGCGATGTCGTCGGAGGCGCGCCGCTTCACGTGGCTGATCGACGTGTTCTACGATCACAAGGTCAAGCTGATCATGTCGGCCGAGGTCGAGCCGGAGCTGCTGTACACCGAGGGCGCGATGTCGAACGAGTTCCACCGCACGGTGTCGCGTATCATTGAGATGCAGTCGCGTGAATACATGCTCGCCGAGCGGCGCGGCGCGGCCGATTCGCTGGCCTGAACGATCAAAGGAACCGAATGAAAGCAGACTTCGTCACAGACACCCGTATCCGCCTGCGCACGCTCGCCGTGGCGCTGTCCGCCGCGCTGCTGGGCGCGTGCGCCAGCCAGGACGTGGTGCCGCGCGAGGTACCGCCGCCGCCCGTGACGTCCGTCGCGCAGGCCGACCAGCAGCTGGCGGCCGTCGCGCGCGAGCGTGCGGCGATCGAGGCCCGCTTCGCGGAACGGGAACGCGTCTGCTACGACAAGTTTTTCGTGAATAACTGCCTCGACGAGGCGAAGGAACGCCGCCGCAGCGCGCTCGCCGCCCAGCGCGCGATCGAGGTGCAGGCCGAGCGCTTCAAGCGCCAGGCCGTCGTCGAGGAGCGCGACCGCAACCTGGCCGAGGCGGAACGGCGCTTCAAGGAGCAGGAGGCGCGCCTCGCGGAAGAACCGCCGAAGCCGGCAGCCGAGCCGACCCCGCTGCCGCCGCCGCGCAAGTCGACCGTGCCCGCCCGCATGGCCGAACACGACGCCCGCCTGCGTACCGAGAAAAAGGACGAAGCGGCGAACGCGGCCAAGCGCGCGCAGAACGTGCGCGACTACGAGGCGCGCAAGGCCCAGTCGGAAGAACGCCAGCGCAAGGTCGCCCAGCGCAAGGCGGAGAAGGCGGCGAAAGCGGCGAAAGAGGCCGCAGACGCCAAGAAATAAGATCAGGGCCGGTCGAGCACCGGCTTGACCAGCTTCACGATGGCCATGCTGCAGTTCCCGCCCTTGCCCTGCGACCTCTCGCCGGCCTTGTTGATCAGCATTTCGGACGCCTGACGGGGGCTGGACTTCGCGGTGACCGCACCCAGCTCGGCATCCGTGAAGAAATGCCACAGGCCGTCCGAGCACAGCAGGAAAACATCGTTCGCTGCCAGGTCGAGTCGGTGGCCGTACGTGATGAACGGTTCCTTGCGGCTATTGCCCATCACATTCAGCAACAGCTTGGACTTGCGGTGATTCTTCGCCGCGTCCGGCGGCAGGCGGTCGCTGGACACGAGGTGCTCGATATAGGCCGCATCGCTCGTGCGCGCCAGGCACTTACCGTCGTGGAAGTAATACAGGCGCGAGTCGCCCACGTGGGCCCAGACGGCATCGCCATGCGGCGTCAGCACGAGGCCGACGAAGCTGGCGTGCGCCTGCGTCTGCGTCGTGACGGCGTTCATGTTGATGACCAGATGCGTTTCCTGCACGATGTCGCGCAACAGTTGCTGCAGGCGCTCCACGGACGGGCGGTCGCCCGGCTTGAATTCGTCGAACACCTGCCTGGCGGTGTGCAGGACCTGTTCCGCGCCGGCCGCGCCGGCAATGCCGTCGGACAGCACGGCCAGGACGTAGCCGGGCGCGCGGGCACCCGTCATGAGCGCGACTCGGTCGTTCTGCTGGGGGCGGTTACCGATATGCTGGGCGGTTCCCGCTTCTAACTTGTATGAGGTCATAAACGTGGCTTTCCGATGCCGCCATGCCGGACTTTGTTGGCGGCAACGACGGTGTAGTTTAAACTATGCACCGGTTTGCACTGGAGTTGCAAGCCGTAACAATGAATAGCGCGCCGCCCCGAGCCAGCGGGCATGCGTCTTCCCACCCCTTTACGCTTAACTGTTCGGAAATGCCTAACATGATCGACGTCCAGGAGATCCAGCGCCGTATTATTGAACTCGACGTGGAACATCGCGACCTCGATGCTGTCATCGACATGCTGACCCGCGACGGTCACGCCGACCAGTTGCAGTTGCGCCGTCTGAAGAAACGCAAGCTGCAGTTGAAGGATCACATCACACTGCTGAAAATGCAGTTGGTGCCGGACGTGCCGGCATGAGTACCATTTAAGCAGTCTCACCTTGACCGATCATCTCCCCCTGTCCGAAGCCGACCTCGACGCCGCGCAAGCGCCTTCCGAACCCACCGGCAAGTACGACGCCGAAGTCGACCGCATCTTCGGCGCCGGCGGTCCACTCGCGCCCGCCGTCGGCACGTTCAAGCCGCGCCAGTCGCAGACCGAGATGGCGAAGGCGATCGCGCACGCGATCAGCGAGCAGGGCACCCTGATCGCCGAGGCCGGCACTGGCACGGGCAAGACCTTCGCCTACCTCGTTCCCGCGCTGCTGTGGGGCGGCAAGACGATCATCTCGACCGGGACCAAGAACCTGCAGGACCAGCTGTTTTCGCGCGACATCCCGACCGTGCGCGCCGCATTGCGCGCCCCGGTGTCGGTGGCACTGCTGAAGGGCCGATCGAACTACCTTTGCCACTATCACCTGGAACGCACGCTGTCGAACGGCCGCCTGACGTCGCGCGACGACGTGGGCCATTTGCGCGAGATCTCCCGCTTCATCAAGATGAGCCAGTCGGGCGACAAGGCCGAGCTGACGAAGGTCCCGGAAACGGCGTCCGTGTGGAACCTCGTGACGTCCACGCGGGAGAACTGCGTGGGCCAGGAATGCCAGTACTACCAGGACTGCTTCGTGATGAAAGCGCGCCGCGAAGCGCAGCAGGCGGACGTCGTCGTCGTCAACCACCACCTGTTCTTCGCCGACGTGGCGCTGAAGGAAGGCGGCATGGCCGAACTGCTGCCGTCCGCGAACACGATCATCTTCGACGAGGCGCACCAGTTGCCGGAAGTGGCGACGCTGTTCTTCGGCACGACCGTGTCGACGGGCCAGGTGCTGGAACTGTGCCGCGACGTGCTGGCCGAAGGCCTCGCGCACGCGCGCGGCGGCGTGGACTGGGCGAAGGTCGTGACCGTCGTCGAAAAGGCGGCGCGCGACCTGCGCCTGACGTTCCCGGAAGGCGGCACGCGCCTGTCCTTGCCACAGATCCCGCCCAGCTCGGAATTTTTCCCCGCGCTGGACAAGCTGAAGGAAGAACTGGAAGGCCTGATCGACGTGCTGGAGTCCCAGGCCGAGCGCGCCGAGACGATCGAGCAGTGCCGCGTGCGCGCCGTCGAGATGCTGGAACAGTACAAGGCGTGGAAATCCGAGCCGAAGAAGGGTAAAGAAATCGAAGGGGATGATGCCGTGCTGTGGGTCGAGGCGTTTTCCTCGTCGCTGCAGCTGCACAAGACGCCGCTGTCGATCGCGCCGATCTTCGCAGGCCAGCGCGCCGGCACGCCGCGCAGCTGGATCTTCACGTCCGCCACGCTGGCCGTGAAGAACGACTTCAAGCATTTCACCGCGCAGCTGGGCATGACCGGCGAGCCGGCCCAAAGCTGGCCCAGCCCGTTCAACTACCAGGAGCAGGGCATCCTGTACGTGCCGACCGGCCTGCCGGAACCGAACACGTTCGGCTACACGGACGCCGTCGTCGACATGGCGCTGCCCGTGATCGAAGCCGCGGGCGGCCGCTGCTTCTTCCTGTGCACGACGATCCGTGCCGTCAACCGCGTGGCCGAACGCCTGCGCGAGGAATTCGCCGCACGCGGCCTCGACTTCCCCCTGTTCGTGCAGGGCGAGCGGGGCCGCACGGAATTGCTGGACTCCTTCCGCAACGCGGGCAATGCCGTGCTCGTGGGCAGCCAGAGCTTCTGGGAAGGCGTCGACGTGCGCGGCGAGGCGCTGTCGCTCGTCATCATCGACAAGCTGCCGTTCGCGCCGCCCGACGACCCCGTGCTGGCCGCGCGCATCGAGGTGATGGAAAAGAAGGGCATGAACGGCTTTGTGCACCACACCTTGCCGGAAGCCATCATCAACCTGAAGCAGGGCGCCGGGCGCCTGATCCGCGACGTCGAGGATCGGGGCGTGCTGATGCTGTGCGATCCGCGCGTGATCAGCAAGCCGTATGGGCGGCGTATCTGGCAGAGTTTGCCGCCGTTTCGGCGGACGCGGGTGCAGGCTGAGGTGATCGAGTTTTTCAAGGCGCCTCCTAAAGCCTAGATCGTAGGGTGGGCACCCTGTGCCCACCTTCGACTTCGAGTCTGCCGCGGAGTCGGAGATTCGGGGTCAGAGCCCTAAAAAAGCAAATTCGGGCTCTGACCCCCGGCTTCGTTTAGCTGTACCTTTCAGCTCGCCCCGCGGTACGCTGCGCGTCCCTGCGGCTGTCGCTTGTGCTCCCACAACATGCAGGATGGGTGACTTGTTTAGAGTCACACAGGCCCGGCCGGTGGCAGACTTCAAGGGGGAGCAATGGCGATACGTTATGGCTGCTTTTTCAGCTATGCCCATGGACGGCACGAGCTGATGCAGCGCTTCAAGGCCACGCTGGCCGATGCACTGCGCTGTTACCTCGAACCGTATTTCGACAACGAAGACGAACTGTTCATCGACACCGAACAACTCGGTGGCGGTGACGACCTCGACCGCAAGATCGCCCGCGCGCTGTGCGAAAGCGCGTGCATGGTGCTGATCTACACGCCCAAGTACGAGGCCCATCCCTACACGCGGCGTGAGTACGCCGCGATGCGCCTGATCGAGGCCGAGCGCAGCACGTGGTACACGCTGCCCAGCCAGCTGATCATCCCCGTCATCATGACGCAGCACCCCGTCAGCCTGCCCCCGCAGATCAGCCAATCCACGTTCTATGTCGACTTCTCGCGCTTCACGATGGCCACGGCCGACCTGAAGTCGAACCCAGATTTCCTGCCGGACATCGACAAGATGGTCCGGCGCATCGTCACGCATTACCAATACCAGAAAAAAACCATGCCGCCGGCGCATGACTGCAACCAATTCGACCTTCCCGCTGTCCCACCCGCATGGCGTGAGTTACCGGATCCAACCTTCCCAAAAAAATGAGGAGCCTTATGGAAACCAACCGCATCACCGCAGTACCGGCCGGTCAGGCCGGCGAGGTGACGACGTTCTACTCCTACGACAGCGCACCCGTGCGCAGCCTTGCGCTGGCCCATGCCGGCTGGCTGCTCGCGGGGCGCGCGCATGCGAAGACACCGGTGCTGATGATCGACTGGGACCTGGAAGCCCCCGGCCTGCATCATTATTTTTCCCGCGCGGACGACGGGCCGCACGCCGGCGGCCTGCTCGAATTATTCGAGAGTTGTCGTGAGCAATTGCAAGGCAACACGTCGAACGACGATGCCGAGACACTGTCCGCGCGCGTGCTCGACACGCTGGACTGGGACGACTACATCGTCCGCGTCGACGACAGCCGCCCGCTGTACCTGATGCGCGCCGGCCGCTTCGACGACAGCTACGGCGAGCGCGTCGACCGGCTCGACTGGGACGCGCTGTTCTGCGCCTGCCCGGCGCTGTTCCGCACGTTCGCGGCGCGGGTGGCGCGGCGCTTCGCCCACGTGCTGATCGATTGCCGCAGCGGGCGCTCGGCGGCGGCCAGCGTCTGCACGGCGCTGTTGCCGGACAAGATCGTGGGCGTGTTTACGCCCGACGCGCGCAGCCTGGACGGGCTGCAGGGCGTCGTCGCGCGCGCGCTCGACTACCGCTGCAGCCACGAGGACGAACAGCGCCCGCTGCTCGTCTATCCGTTGCCCTGTCCCGTCGACGGGACGGGCGAAGGGCGGCTGCGCTGGCGCTTCGGCGACGCGCCGCGGAGCCAGTCCGGCTACCAGTCCCGGCTGGAACAGATGCTGGCCGAGTGCTACGGCCTGTCCAGCGTCGTGCTCGACAGCTACCTCGACGAAGTGCAGCTGCCCCAGGCGGCCGTGAGCGGCATGGCGCCCGCCGGCGGCCGCGCCCAGGCGGGCGAGCACGACCGGCTCGGGCCGCAGCGCGCCGTCGAAGCGCTGCTCGAATGGCTCGAGCCCGGCCATTTTCCGTGGCGCCCGCTGCCCGAGGTGCGGCTCGTCCAGGCCGTGGAGTCCTTGCGCGAACGGGCCGCCGATCCGCAGGCCCCGAGCCTCGTGCGCGAACTGGCCCGGCTGGCACAATTGTATTTAGGGCAACAAAGCGAACTGGAGGCCGCGCGCCGCATCGAGCAGCACGTGGTGGCGCTGGAGCAGGGCCTGCACGCGATGGAAGAGGGCAAGCGCGGCCACGGCGCGCTGCGCCGCCCCGGCGAACCGTCGCCGGATGCGCTGGACGACAAGCTGTCGCGCCTGCAGGAATTGATCGACAGCCGCAGCCCTCGCGAGGCGCGGGCGCTGGCGGACAGCCTGCGCTCGACGATCCTGCGGCCGAGTGTGGCGCATCCGCTACGACGGCGCGGTGCCGCGATGATCAAGCAGGTGTACCTGCAGGAAGGCGACAAGGATGCGCTGCTGGCCTTCACGCTGGACGAGGTCTCGTCCCTCGAAGGGGCGCTGATCCAGGCGGCGGAAGGGCGTCCGCTGGTGACGGGCTGACGCCGCGCCGGGCGCGCGTGGAGGGGCCTCCGGGGGGCAATAAATGTGACGTCCGATTGGTCGATCTCGCCGTTGCTTCAGGTAAAATCGCAGGATGCGTATCCTTATCAGTAACGACGACGGCTATCTCGCCCCCGGCATCAACGCCCTGGCCGATGCGCTTGCGACAGTCGCCGACATCGTGGTGGTCGCGCCCGACAGCAATCGCTCGGGCGCGTCGAACTCGTTGTCGCTGGACCGTCCGCTGTCGGTGTCGAAGGCTGCCAATGGGTTTTATTTTGTCAACGGCACCCCCACCGACTGCGTGCACATCGCGTTGACGGGGATGCTCGACGCACGCCCGGACCTGGTCGTTTCCGGCATCAACAATGGCCAGAACATGGGCGACGACACGCTGTATTCCGGTACGGTGGCGGCGGCGACGGAAGCCTATCTGTTCGGTATTCCGGCGATCGCCTTTTCCCAGGTCCATGGCGGCTGGGCGGAGGTGGAATCGGCCGCACGGGTGGCGCGCGACATCGTGCTGCGCCGCTTCGAGATGCTGGACGCGCCGTTTTTGCTGAACGTAAATATTCCGAACCTGCCGTACGAGCAGATGGGACCGCTCGTGCCGACCCGCCTGGGCCGGCGCCACCAAGCCGAGCCCGTCATCCGCGGCCAGGATCCGCGCGGGCGCGAGATTTTCTGGATCGGGGCGCCGGGTGCCTGCCGCGACGCGGGCGAGGGCACGGATTTCCATGCGACGAGCCAGGGCTGCGTGTCTGTGACCCCGCTGCAGGTCGACCTCACGCATCGCGACCAGCTGGACCTGCTGCGGCGGGGGCTGGGATGAGCGAAAAGCGCAGCCAGTTTCCTCTGCCGCTCTCGTCCGTGACGGGCGGCAGCACTCGAAAGCCCGCTGCGCCGGCGCCGGTTGCCACGCCGCAGACGGCGACCCAGAACGCGCGCCAGAACAGCCAGGTGCAGCCGCGCGGGGGCGCGGCGGCGAGCGTGCCGGGCACGACCAGGCCGGCCCAGCCGCAGCAGACCGTCGTGCGGTCCGACCTGGCGGCCACGGAAGCGCCGCGCCGGGCAATGGCCGCCCGGGCCGCGCGCCAGGGCGTCAAGGATCCGCAAGTGCTGGCCGCGCTGGAAATCGTGCCGCGCCATATGTTCGTCGAGCCGGGCATGCTGGCCCAGGCCTATGTTGACATCTCGCTGCCGATCGGCCACAACCAGACGATTTCGCAGCCGTACATCGTGGCGCGCATGATCGAGTTGCTCAAGGGCAGTAACCAGCCGCTGCGGCGCGTGCTCGAGATCGGCACGGGGTGCGGCTACCAGGCCGCCGTGTTGTCGTGCGTCGCGCAGGAGGTGTATTCCATCGAGCGCATCAAGCCGTTACATGAGCTGGCGAAGGCCAATTTGCGCCCGTTGCGTATCGCCAATCTGCGTTTGCAGTACGGAGATGGTATGCTAGGGCTCCCGCAGGTGGCCCCGTTCGACGGCATCATCCTGGCGGCGGCCGGTCTCGAGGTGCCGCGTGCACTGCTCGAGCAGATGGCCATAGGCGCCCACCTGGTGGCGCCCGTCGGTGCTCAGGTCCAGCACCTGCAGCGCATTACCCGTAAAGGCAAGGCGGAATGGACCAGCGAAACGCTGGAAGCCTGTCATTTTGTCCCGCTGCGGCCAGGCATCGCTTGAATGCCAGTTTGTTGTAAAAGAATTATAGAGAGAATGAAACTTACGCCCCGTTTAGCCCTGTTGACCCTCAGTCTCGGCATCCTGTCCGCCTGCAGCACCGAGACCCGCGTAGCCCCCGTGATCGACCGTCCGGCGCCGACCGCATCCAGCTTCCGTCCCCGTCCGCAACCGGCCCCGGCGCCGGCCGCCGAGGAGACGAAGCCCGACGCGCGCGGCACCTATACCGTCCGTCGCGGCGACACCCTGCTGCGCATCGCCCTTGACCACGGCCAGAATTACCGCGACCTCGTCGCGTGGAACAACCTGGCCGATCCGGACGACATCAAGGTCGGCCAGGTGCTGAAAGTGGCGCCGGCCGAGCGGAACGGCAACGGCAACGGCGTCGTGACGTCGCCGATCGCGATGCCGGGTGCCGAGAAGGCGCCGGCCGTGCCGAAGAAGACGGAACCGAACGGCGCCAAGAAGCCGTACAGCGAATCGAACCTGGCGAGCGCGAAGGAAGACAATCCGAAGGCGGAGAAAGTGATCGCGGCGGGCGTGACCCCGGGCACCACCGTGACCGCCAACGATGACGAGAAACTGAGCTGGATGTGGCCGTCCGACGGCAAGATCGTCGCCACGTTCGACGAAGGCAAGAACAAGGGCATCGACATCGCCGGCAAGATGGGCCAGCAGGTGATGGCCGCGGGTTCCGGTAAGGTGATGTATGCCGGCAGCGGCATCCGCGGATATGGTAATCTCGTGATTGTTAAGCACAGCAACAGCCTGTTGTCGGCATATGCGCACAACCGCACCATCCTGGTGAAGGAAGGTCAGAACGTGACCAAGGGCCAGGCGATCGCGGAGATGGGCGATTCCGATGCCGACACGGTCAAACTGCATTTCGAGATACGCCAGCAGGGCAAGCCGGTCGACCCGGCCAAGTTCCTGCCCAGTCGCTAGAGAGAGCCGATGACCTTGCCCCCCGACCCGTTGGACAACGACACGCCGGAAGAGAATCCGGATGAACCGCTGGACGACGGCGGGTTCGGGGCGGACGGCGCCGACCGTGCCGACATGCTGCCGGAAGCGGCGAGCGCGGCCGTCGACACCGTCGACGAGCTGAAAAGCGTGCTGCAGGCCGAGCTCTCGACCGACACCACCCAGCACTACCTGAACCGCATCGGCGCCAAGCCGCTGCTCAGCGCCGAGCAGGAAGTGCACTACGCGACGCTCGCCAAGGCCGGCGACTTCAATGCCCGCCAAAAGATGATCGAGCATAACCTGCGGCTCGTCGTCTCCATCGCCAAGCACTACATCAACCGCGGCGTCGTGCTGCTCGACCTCATCGAGGAAGGCAACATCGGCCTGATGCGCGCGATCGACAAGTTCGAGCCGGAGCGCGGCTTCCGCTTTTCCACCTACGCCACCTGGTGGATCCGCCAGAGCATCGAGCGCGCGATCATGAACCAGGCCCGTACCGTGCGCCTGCCCGTGCACATGGTGCGCGAACTGAACCAGGTGCTGCGCGCGAAATACCACCTGGAGGCCCAGCACCACGACGGCAAGGAAGCGAGCGCGGAAGACATCGCCAGCCTCGTCGGCCGGCCCGTGGAGGAAGTGCAGGACATCCTCGCACTGTCCGAGCACGCGACGTCGCTCGACGCCCCGCTCGACAACGATCCGCAGAGCAGCCTGATGGACATGCTGCCGGACGAGGGCGACGTCAGCCCGGACGCCCACGCCGAACAGCACGAGATGACCGTGCTCGTGCGCGACTGGCTGCAGAAGCTGCCGGACAAGCAGCGTGTCGTCGTGATGCGCCGCTTCGGCCTCGACAACGACGACCCGGCCACGCTCGAAACGCTGGCCGAGGAGATGGGCGTGACGCGCGAACGCGTGCGCCAGATCCAGCAGGAAGCCCTCGTCAAACTGAAACGGGCGATGGCCGCCCGTGGCGTCGTCCGCGATTCGCTGCTATGATGCCCGGCTGGCCGAAATAGGTCTCGAACCGTTTGGCCTGATGCCGTTTGGTCTTCCCGTTTTGCTTCTTCTATCCCCATGCAAGAAACCTTCATCAACATCAAATCCCTCGACATGGACGCGCGCGGCGTCGGCCACCTGGAGAACGAGGATGGCACGCAAGGTAAAGTGATCTTCGTCGAAGGCGCGCTGCCGGGCGAGCGCGTCAGCTTCGAGACCCTGCGCAAGAAGAAGAACTGGGAATCGGGCCGCATGGTCACGCTGCAGAAGGCGTCGTCGATGCGCGTCGAACCGAAATGCCCGCATTTCTGGCACTGCGGCGGCTGCTCGATGCAGCACCTGGAACCGTCGGCCCAGGTCGCGATGAAGCAGCGCGTCCTGGAAGACAACCTGTGGCACATCGGGAAGACGAAGGCCGAGAACATCATGCGCCCGATGTACGGCCCCACGTGGGATTACCGCTACCGCGCGCGCCTGTCGGTCCGCTGGGTGGCCAAGAAGGGCACGGTGCTGGTCGGCTTCCACGAGCGCCATTCCTCGTACGTCGCCGACATGACGAGCTGCGAGATCCTGCCGGACCACCTGTCCGCCATGCTCGTGCCGCTGCGCGAGCTGGTGGGCGCGCTGTCGATCTACCAGCAGATGCCGCAGATCGAGATCGCCGTCGGCGAAGAAACCACCGTGCTCGTGCTGCGCATCATGGCGCCGCTCACGCCGGCCGACGAAACGCTGGTGAAAGCGTTCGCCGACCAATGGAACATCCAGTGGTGGCTGCAGCCGAAGGGCCCGGACACCGCCGCACCGTACTACCCGCTGGGTAAGGAGCTGTATTACACGCTGCCGGAATTCGGCATCAAGATGCCGTTCAAACCGACCGACTTCACCCAGGTCAACCACCAGATCAACCGCCTGCTCGTGCATAAGGCGCTGAACCTGCTGGAGGTGCAGCCGACGGACCGCGTGGCCGACCTGTTCTGCGGCCTCGGCAATTTCACCCTGCCGCTGGCCACGCAGGCGCGCGAAGTCGTCGGCATCGAAGGCAGCACGGCGCTGACGACGCGCGCGCTGGAAAACGCCAAGGCGAACGGCCTCGCGGACAAGACGACGTTCTACACGCGCAACCTGTTCGAGGTGACGAAGGACGACCTGATCGCGCTGGGTAAATTCGACCGCATGCTGGTCGATCCGCCGCGCGACGGCGCCGTGGCGCTGGCGATCGCGCTGGCCGAACTGCGCCTGACGAATCCGGACCTGCTGCCGCAGCGGATCGTGTACGTGTCGTGCAGCCCGTCGACGCTCGCGCGCGACGCCGGCATCCTCACGCACCGCGCCGGTTACGTGCTCAAGAAGGCGGGCGTGGCGAACATGTTCCCGCACACGTCGCACGTGGAATCGATCGGGGTGTTCGAGCGCCTGGCCGACTTCCAGCCGCGCGAATTCGCGGCGCCCGACGTCGCCGAATAAGGGGTAGGGTGGACGGGTTTCCCGTCCACGCGTTCAACGCGCAGTCACTCGATCGAGCAGCGCGAATAATCCCGCGGGGTCGACCGGCTTCACGAAATAACTGTCGAAGCCGGCGTACGCGGCGCTCGCCTGGTCGGACTGCTGGCCGTAACCCGTGATGGCGACGAGCGTCGCCTCGCTGCAGCCCGGCAGCTTGCGCAGCCGGCGCGCCAGTTCATACCCGTTCATGCCGGGCAGGCCGATGTCGAGCAGGAAGGCGTCGTAATGCGCCTGCGCGGCCCGTTCCAGCGCTTCGCCCGGGTGGTGCATCACCGTCACCTGGTGGCCGCCCGATTCCAGCAGCAGGCCCAGGGTCATGGCGGCGTCGACGTTGTCGTCCACCAGCATCAGCGAGAGCCCGCGCGCCGTGCCCGGTGCCACGGGACCGGCCTCGGCCGTGCCGCCGGCGGGTGCCGCGGCGCTGTGCAGGCGCGGCAGGCGGATCGTGAATTCGCTGCCCAGGTTGCGGCCTTCGCTGGCCGCCGTCACCATCCCGCCGTGCAGTTCCACGAGACTCTTCACCAGCGCGA
Source organism: Massilia kyonggiensis (assembly GCF_024756235.1). Taxonomy (GTDB): domain Bacteria; phylum Pseudomonadota; class Gammaproteobacteria; order Burkholderiales; family Burkholderiaceae_D; genus Telluria; species Telluria kyonggiensis. Next base: position 57,018 of record NZ_JANUGY010000015.1, read on the forward strand.
GACCGAGCCCGAGGCCGCCCTGCGAGCGGTCCGGCGTGCGCTCCGCCTGCGAGAACAGATCGAACACGGTCGGCAGCAGTTCGGCCGAGATGCCGATGCCGTTGTCCGACACGGAGACGAGCACCTGCTCGGGCGTGATGCCCATCCAGATCGACAGCCGGCCGCCCTCGTGCGTGTACTTGGCCGCGTTGTTCAGCAGGTTGGCGATCACCTGCACGAGGCGCTTCGGATCGCCTTCCACGATGGCCGGTTCCGTCGACAAATGCAGCGCCAGTTGATGGCGCCGTGCCTCGATCAGCGGGCGCACCTGTTCGATGGCGTCGCCGATCACGCGGCGCAGGTCGACTTCCTCGCGGGCCAGCACGACGAGCCCGCGCGTGACGCGCGAGACGTCCAGCAGGTCGTCGATCAGGCCCGTCATGTGCGCCACCTGGCGCGCGATGATGGCGCTCGTGCGCTCCACGCGGGCATTGTCCGGCGGCCCCAGGTTCAGCAGTTGCGCGGCGGCCGAGATCGGCGCCAGCGGGTTGCGCAGCTCGTGCGCCAGCATCGCGAGGAATTCGTCCTTGCGGCGGTCGGCGAGGCGCAGCGCGTCTTCCGCGCGCACGCGCTCGACGGCGCTCCACGCGCGCTCGGCGACGTCCTCGATCAGGCGCACGATGTCGGCGCTCCACACGCGCGGCAGGTTGTCGTTGATGAACAAACAGCTCGTCAGCGCGCCCATGCGGTTCAGCGGCACGACGACGGCGGAGCGGATCTGCAGCGCCGCGTAGTTCGGCCAGGTGTCGGGGCCGCTCGTGCGCGGGTCGCGCTGCAGGTCGCTCGACACCCACGTGCCCAGGCCCAGCGTACTGAAGTTCGCCACGCCGAACAGGGCGGCGGGGAAGGTGCCGTTCAGTTCGGCGACGATGCCGTCCGTGTAGTTCGAATGGAAGGTCACGAGCTGCTTGTCGGCGTCGTAGTCGCCGTACAGCACGCGGCTGGCCTGCAGGAAGCGGCCCAGCATGGCGCCCGTCTGGACGAAGATCTGCACCGGGTCGTTCAGGCGGCGCAGCAGGTCCGACACTTCGAGCCGGAATTCGTTCATGTCGAGCAGCGTCGTCTGGCGCGCCACGGCGTCGCGCAAGGCCTGCTCGGCGCGTACGCGGTCGAGCGCTTCCCAGCTGCGCTCGGCGATGTCGGTGGCGAGGCGCTGCGCCTCCTCGTCCCAGTCGCGCGGCTGGGTCGAATAGCCGACGAGGGCCGCCACGAGCTGGCCGCGCCGGATCTTCGGCACGATCAGGATCGCGCGCGCGCCCGCCGCCGCGTAGCGCTCGCCGCGCGCGGGCAGGCGCGGGTCGGCCATCGCGTCGCGCACGGCGAGCGGCGACCCCGTGCGCAGCAGGGCCAGCGCCTGCGGGCCGAAATCGTCGAGGCGGGCGCGCCGGCCGATGAGCGGCGTACTCGCGTCGCGGGCCCAGTCGTGCATCACTTCGAAGCTGCCGTCCTCTTCGTCCGTTTCGACATAGCAGGCGCGCTCCAGTTCCAGGTGCTTGCCGAGCAGCGTGCACGATCCTTCGATGATGTCGGACGGATGGTGCAGGCGGCGCAGGCTGTCCACGACCTGCAGCTGCACGGCGTGGCGCCGTTCCAGCTGCACGCGCTGGGTCGTCTCGCTCGTCACGCACAGCATGCCGCGCACGGTGCCGGCATCGTCGCGTACGGGCGAATAGGCCAGCGTGAACCACGCGTTGTACGGCTTGCCGTTGCGGTCGATCGGGCTCGGCACGTCCTCGCCGTACGTGGCGTGGCCGGCGAGGGCGCGCTCGACGAGCGGCTTCAGGCCGGGCCAGCGGTCGGGCCAGACCTGGGCCAGCGGGCGGCCGAGCGAAGCGGGATGCGTGCCGTCGAGGAGGGGAATGAAGGCGGCGTTGTACAGCAGCGCCAGGTGCGGGCCCCAGGCGAGGTACATGGGGAATTCGGATTCGAGGATCAGGCTGACCGCATTGCGCAATGCGGGGCTCCAGCGGTCCGGCGGGCCGAGTGGCGACGCCGACCAGTCATGGACGTGGTAACCGGCGCGGACGGCGCCGGTGCTGCCGAGGAGATGAAAGTCGCGCGTCGCTGCTTCCATGCTGATCGCTTCCGAGTCCGAAAGCGGTCATTCTATGCGCAAATGCATAAGCTGGAACGGCTATGAAAAAAAATACATTTTCCGCACGAGAAAGTCCGTTGATACCTGGAGAACAAAATGTCTCCGAAGGACCATTTGGGGCGGCGAACGTACTGCTAATGCCGGCGGGATCGGGTTTGATGGCAAGACTATAACGGACGTCCCGCACGCGCGGCGCACGGGACGTCAATACATCGGGCCGTCAGAACTTCGCGCGCACGCCGAACGTGATGTTCCTGCCCGGCAGCGGCGCAATATCCTTCAGCAGCGACGTCGCGAGGCGGATGTCCTCGTTGAGCAGGTTCTTCGCCGCGACGAAATATGTCAGGTCCACGTGCTCGAGCTTCTGCGTGTACGAGACGTTGGCATTGACCTGGTTGTACGAGGGCGTCGTGGTCGTCTCGAACGAGGCGAGGCGGTCCTGGCCGCGGGCGTGCGTCCAGTCGAGGCCGGCGCGCCAGTGCGGCTGGCGGTAACCGATGGCGGCGCCCACGCGGTCGGCCGGCTGCAGCGGCAGGTTGCCGGCGTCGTCGAGGTAGCCGCGCGACGTGTCGGCGAACACACGGCCGTTCCAGCCCATGCCGACCTGGTTCCACGTCATCTCCGCTTCCGCGCCCTGGATGTGCGCCTTGGCCTGCTGGAAGATGCGCTGGCGGAACTCGCCGCCCGGGTTACCGTCCTCGTCGAACGACGCATCCGTGATGTGGCCGTAGATGAAGTTGTTGACGTTGTTGCGGTAGGCGTTCACGCGCCAGCGCAGCAGGCCGCTCGTCTTTTGCAGCGACAGCTCGATGTTGCGCGAGATTTCCTTTTGCAGGTCCGGATCGCCGACGTCGAACGTGAGCGTGGCGTCGTGCGGTCCGCCGGAATACAGTTCCTCCGTCGCGGGCGCGCGCTGGGCGTACGACAGGGTCGCGCCGAACGAATATCCCTTCGTGAACGGCCACAGCGCGCCGATCGAGCCGGAGCCGAGGTCGAAGCTGCGTTCGCGGTTGCTGACCGGCTTGCGGTCGACGTTTTCATAGCGCAGGCCTGCGTTCCAGCGCAGCGGGCCCTGGCTCCATTCCTCGACGAGGAAGGCGGCCTGCGTCGTCGAGTGCGTGACGGGCACAGTGTCCGGCCCGCCTTCCGCGCTCAGCGCCGAGAAGTGCGTGTTCTCCGTCTGGACGCCGAACGTGCCGTGCAGGCCCAGGCTCGTGATGGGCTTGTGCGTGAGCTCGACGCGCGATTCGAACGATTTATTGGAGAACAGTGTGGCCGGCACGCCGTCGTCCAGCTCGGCGTGGCGGTAGTCCGTATAGCCGGCCTTCACGCGCGCGCTTTCGAAGCCGGCGAGTGGGTTCTTGACGATGCTGTCGAAGTCGTAGCGGTTCTGGCGCTGGTCGATGTGCGAGCCTTCGTCGGTCGGGATGCCGTAGAAATTCGTGAGGTGCGACGCCGACAGGCCCGCATAGCCCCAGTCGTCGATGTACGAGCCGCCGATGCCGATGTTGCGCTCCTTCGTGTCGGAGTTCGGCAGGCGGTTCATGCGCGACGTGGGGTCGTTTACCACGCGCAGGTCGGGGATCTGGTAGTCGTCCGTGTTGCGCAGGTTGCCGTCCAGGTGCAGGCCGATCTTGCCGACGGAACCGTCCAGGGTGCCGGACATGTCCTTGCCGTTGTCGACGGTGCTCAGGCGCGTCTCGACCTGGCCCGTCAGCTTCGGTTCCAGCGCGGTCGGGATGCGTTCGTTGACGACGTTGACAAGGCCGCCGATGGCGCCCGAGCCGTACAGCAGGGCGGCGGGGCCGCGCAGGATCTCGATCTGACGTGCCACGGCGCCTTCGGACGCGACGGCGTGGTCGTTCGACAGGCCGGACACGTCGGACGTCGCCATCCCGTTTTCCAGCATTTTCACGCGCGAGCCTTCCATGCCGCGGATGATGGGGCGCGACGCGCCGGCGCCGAACGCGGAGGCGGACACGCCCAATTCGTTCTGCAGCGTTTCGCCCAGCGAGCTGCCGACCTTGTCGCGCAATTCGTCGCCGGCGAGCACTTTGGCCGGCGTGAGGATCTGGTCGCCTTCGCCGTTGCGCAGCGGGCTGGCGGTGACGACGACTTGCTGGATCTTGCCGTCGTTGATGGTTTCCTGGTCGTCGGCGCGGACGGCCGGGTGGAAGGCGAGCAGCAGCGCGCTGGCGAGCAGCGTACGTTCGATTTTCATGGTTTTCTACAATCTCAAGCGAATGGATAACGGCCCATGCCGCCGGGACGCGCCGGGCGGTACGGGAAACAGCGGGAGCGTTATCAGGCTTGAGGCGGGCCGCGCGACTGGAACGGGCAGGCCTTGAGCAGGCAGATACCCGGGGTGGCCGGCAGGGCCGGCGCGGCATAGGCCAGTTCGGCCGGGACGAATTGCCGCAGCGTGGTCGGCAGAGCGAACGCGATCTGGGCGCTGGCCGCGCACTGGCCGCACAGGTCGTGCAGGCCGGGCTTGGGCAGCTTGTCGGTGCCGTCGTCGGTGTCCGCGTCGGCGGCGATCTGCTGGACGAGCGTTTCGTTGCCCTCGGCCCAGTGCGTATAGCCGTGTCCGAGCGACAACTGCTGCGAAACGAGCAGCAGCAGCGACAGCAATACGTGGACGAGGCTACGGGACATGGGGGACGGGATCGAAAGCGAACGGATATTGTACGCAGGGCCGTTCGGTTCTGACAATCATACTTTCGGTAAGGTCCCCGCGCCCAATTAAATTCGGGGTCAGAGCACATTTCGGTATAAATTCGGGGTCAGAGCACTTTTTGGCACACAATCTTCGAATCAACTTTGCTCCGAGTTCTGCAGCGTGGTCGCCTTGCTCGCGTGGCGGTTGCTTCGCTTGGCGTCACGGCTCGTTGTGCGGCACGACATTGATCGGAAATGTGCTCTGACCCCGAATTTACGGAAAAATGTGCTCTGACCCCGAATTTGGGCAATAAAAAAGCCGGCCCGCAGGCCGGCTCTTCGTTGCGAGCGGTGAGGATCAGTCGCGGTTGCCGAAGCCGATGCCCAGCAGTTGCAGCATGCTCGTGAACACGTTGTAGATGTCCAGGTAGATCGCCAGCGTCGCGCTGATGTAGTTGGTCTCGCCGCCGTTCACGATCCGGTTCACGTCGAACAGGATGAAGCCCGAGAAGATCACCATCGCGAGCACCGACACGACCAGCATCAGCGCCGGCAGTTGCAGGAAGATGTTGGCCAGGCCGGCCAGGATCACGATGATCGCGCCGGCGAACAGCCAGCTGCCCATGCCCGAGAAGTCGCGCTTGGACACGGTCGCGATCGTCGCCATCGTGGCGAACACGGCCGCGGTGCCGGCGAACGCGGTCATGATCAGCGTGCCGCCGTTGGAAAAGCCGAGCGTGAAGCGCAGCAGCGGGGTCAGCCACAAGCCCATGAAGAACGTGAAGCCGAGCAGGATCGGCACGCCGGCCGCCGAGTTCTTGGTCTTCTCGATCGCGAAGATGAAGCCGAACGCGATGGCGAGGAACAGGATCACGCCCATGCCGCTGGCAAAGATCGGCAGGGCCATTTGCAGGCCGATGTAGGCGCCGAGCACAGTCGGGACCATGGACAGTGCCAGCAACCAGTACGTGTTGCGCAATACGCGGTGACGCGTGGCCTGGATGGCCGAGACGTCGTAGGTTTTCTGCAGGCTGGGAATCATAATGCCTCCGTTGGAAGAAATCACTTTGCTCCCCATATGGGGACTGGACCCGGCATCAACAGGGGGCACTATGCCGGAAGCGCAAGTTTTAAGTCTTGCATAAGCTCCGGCGGTGCCGCCCATACGGACGAGGTCTGAACCGATGTCACTGTAACATCCGCAGTCGCCCCCACGCAATATCGGTGACATGACGGATGTATGGTAAAATAGAAGGTTGATTGAGTTCCCAAATCTCGATTTAAACCTTTCTTTTTATTGGAGTTTTTAAATGGCAATCGAACGCACCCTGTCGATCATCAAACCTGACGCAGTCGCTAAAAACGTGATCGGCCAAATCTACAGCCGTTTCGAAGGCGCAGGCCTGAAGATCGTCGCTGCCCGTATGGCCCAGCTGTCGCGCGCCGAAGCCGAAGGTTTCTACGCTGTCCACAAAGAGCGTCCGTTCTTCAAGGACCTGGTCGACTTCATGGTCTCGGGCCCGGTCATGATCCAGGTGCTGGAAGGCGAGAACGCGATTGCCAAGAACCGCGAACTGATGGGCGCAACCGATCCGAAGAAGGCCGACAAGGGCACCATCCGCGCCGACTTCGCCGACTCGATCGACGCCAACGCCGTGCACGGTTCGGACGCTGCCGAGACCGCAGCTGTCGAGATCGCTTACTACTTCCCGGCACTGAACGTCTACTCGCGTTAATCTTTCGTATCAATTTTTTGTGTTGATCGGCCTGGTGCCGGTTTAACATTGCAATATCCCCGCTCGCCCATGCTCGAAGAGCCCGGCGGGCGGGACTTATTTTGAAGGCACAGGATTCAATCATGGCAACTCTCACCAACTTGCTGGACTTCGATCCCGCGCAGCTCGTCGCTTACTGCGCCGAGTTGGGGGAGAAGCCGTTCCGCGCAAAACAGCTCCAGCGCTGGATCCACCAGTTCGGCGTCGCCGATTTCGACGACATGACCGACCTGGCGAAGTCGCTGCGCGAAAAGCTCAAGACGCGTGCCGAAGTGCGTGCGCCGGCGATCATCAGCGACCACACGTCCAGCGACGGCACCCGCAAGTGGCTCGTCGACGTGGGCAACGGCAACGCCGTCGAAACCGTGTTCATCCCGGAAGAGACGCGCGGCACGCTGTGCATCTCCACACAGGCCGGCTGCGCCGTCAACTGCCGCTTCTGCTCGACGGGCAAGCAGGGCTTCAACCGCAACCTCACCGTCGCCGAAATCATCGGCCAGCTGTGGATGGCCGAATTCGAGCTGCGCCGCACGAAGGGCATCGAGCCGGGCCCGAAGGGCGAGCGCCAGATCACGAACGTCGTCATGATGGGCATGGGCGAGCCGCTGCTGAACTTCGACCCGACCGTCACCGCGTTGAAACTGATGCTGGACGATAACGCGTACGGCCTGTCGCGCCGCCGCGTGACCGTGTCCACGTCCGGCGTCGTGCCGAACATGGACAAGCTGAGCCAGGAATGCCCGGTGGCACTGGCCGTCTCCCTGCACGGTTCGAACGACCCGCTGCGCGACATGCTCGTGCCGCTGAACAAGAAATACCCACTGCGCGAGCTGATGGCTGCGTGCAAGCGCTATCTGGAATTTGCTCCGCGCGACTTCATCACGTTCGAATACTGCATGCTGGACGGCGTCAACGACACGGACGAGCACGCGCGCGAACTGGTCGCCCTCGTCAACGACCCGGTCGTCGGCGTGTCGTGCAAGTTCAACCTGATTCCGTTTAACCCGTTCCCGGAATCCGGCCTCGTGCGCTCGAAGAACCCGCGCATCAAGGCATTTGCCCAGGTGCTGATGGATGCCGGCCTCGTCACGACGATCCGCAAAACGCGCGGCGACGACATCGACGCCGCCTGCGGCCAGCTGGCGGGAGAGGTGAAGGACCGTACCCGCGTGAACGAGCGCATGAGCAAGATGGCTGAATATCAACAGAAATTCGGCCCGAACTTTGGCAAGATCGTGGAGATCTCGTCCTGATGGCGCGGCTGTCCGGACGCGTCGCCTGCGCACTGCTTTTCGTTTCGGCTGTGCCGTTGCTGTTGTCGGCATGCGCCGGCAATAACGGCGGCATGGCGGGCGAATCGCACGAGCTCAAGACGCTGTCCGACCAGACGGCCTCGGAAAAACGCGCCCAGATCCGCCTGCAACTGGCGGTGGGCTATTACCAGGAGCGCAAGTACGAGATCGCGCTGGACGAGGTGAAGCAGGCCATCGCCGCGGACCCCGACTATGCCGACGCGTACGGCGTGCGCGCCCTGATCTACACGGCGATGGGCGAGAACCGCCTCGCCGACGAGAACTACCGGCACGCGCTGCGCCTGGCGCCGCGCAATCCGGACCTGTCGAACAATTACGGGCTGTTCCTGTGCGACGCCGGCGGCAAGCCGGCGGAGGCCATGGCGTATTTCGATGCGGCGCTGAAGAATCCAAATTACGCGACGCCGGTCAAAGCCATGGTGAACGCAGGTAACTGCAGCCTGAAGACGAAGAATGTCGACGCGGCCGAGCGCTATCTGCTCGACGCCCTGCGTTACGATCCCGACCTGCCGGCGACGAGCGTCGGCCTGGCCCGGGTGTATTTCGAGCGGCGCGATTACACCCGCGCCGGGTTTTTCATTAACCGCCTGACGGAGACAGCGAAGCTCGATACGCTGTCGGCCGACGTGCTGTGGCTGGCCATCCGGGTCAAGCACATGCTCGGCGACCGGGCTACGGAAGCTTCGCTGGCGGCGCAGTTGCGCAAGCGCTTCCCCGGTTCGCCCGAGTACGCGGCCTTCGAGCGCGGTGCATTTAGTGAGTGAGACAACGACAATGAGTTCCGAGCGTGCAGATCAGCCGGCGACGCCCGACAACCAACCGCCTGTGCACGGTGTTCCCGGCCAGGTCCTGGCCAAACAGCGCGAGGCGATGGGGTGGTCGGTCGAGCAGGTGGCCGACCAGTTGAAACTGGCGGTGCGCCAGGTCATCGCCCTGGAGGCGGGCGATTACGCGTCGCTGCCGAGTCCGGCCGTGACCCGCGGTTTCGTGCGGGCCTATGCCAAGCTGGTGAAGGTGGATCCGGCGCCGCTGGTGGCCCAGATCGCCATGGAGACGGAGCCCGCGCCCGATACGAGCGCCGTCACGGCGAACCGGCGTCCGACGCCGACCTCGTTCTCCCAATCGAAATTCCCGAGCCACGGCAAGCGCTCGACGCTGCCGCTGGGGATGATCGCGGGCGCCGTCGTGGTCGTCGTGGCCGCCGCCGCCGCGGCATGGCACTTCGGCTTCGTGCCGGGCAGCCAGCACAGCGAAACGGGCAATACCGTGGTCACGCCGACTGCGACCGGGGCAGCTCCGGAGGTCGCCAACGGCAGCTCCGTCGAGACCCTGCAGAATCCGGCCGTGCCGCTGATTTCCGTGCCGGGCCCGAGCGCGAGCGCATCGGCGCCGGCAACGACCGCTGCGCCAGGCGCTGTCGTCAATGTCCCGGGCACGACCGCGACGGGTGCACCGCCGACGACCGTTCCCGCGGCGCCGGCCGCAGCCCCGGGCGCCACGTCCCCCGCGACGCCGACTCCGGCCGCGACCGCGCCGGCTGCGCCGACGCCGGCAGCACCGGCCGCCGCCGGCGCCAACGCCCTCGTGCTGAACGTGCGCGAGGATTCGTGGATCGAAGTGCGTCCGGCCAAGGGCGGCGCGCCGCTGTTCTCGCGCCTCGTCAAGGCCGGCAGCACGGAGACCGTCAATGTCGAGCAGCCCGTGCGCGTCACGGTCGGCAATCCGGGCGGCGTCACGGCGACGCTGCGCGGCACGGCCGTCGCGCTGCCGCCGGTGCCGGGCAAGACGCTGTCCCGCGTGAATTTGCAGTAAGAACGGAAACCACAGATGACTTTTTCGAACAACGCCAACGAGCCGATCGGTTCCGGCCCGCTGCCGCGCCGCGCCAGCCGCGGTGTGGTCGTGCAGCATGGCGCACGCAAGGTGATCGTCGGCGGCGACGCCCCGGTCGTCGTGCAGTCGATGACGAACACGGACACGGCCGACGTGATCGGCACCGCCATCCAGGTCAAGGAACTGGCGCGCGCCGGTTCCGAGATCGTGCGCATCACCGTGAACACGCCGGAAGCGGCGGCCGCCGTGCCCGCGATCCGCGAACACCTCGACCGGATGGACGTCGACGTCCCCCTCGTCGGCGACTTCCACTACAACGGCCACCTGCTGCTGCGCGATTATCCCGAGTGCGCGCAGGCGCTGTCGAAATACCGCATCAATCCGGGCAACGTGGGGCAGGGCGCCAAGCGCGACACCCAATTCGCCCAGATGATCGAAACGGCCATCAAGTACGACAAGCCGGTGCGCATCGGCGTCAACTGGGGCAGCCTGGACCAGGCGCTGCTCGCCCGCATCATGGACGAGAACGCCGCCCGCGCCCAGCCGTGGAGCGCGCAGTCCGTCATGTATGAAGCGCTGATCACGTCGGCGATCGAGAACGCGCAGCGCGCCGAAGAAATCGGCCTGGCGCGCGAAAAGATCGTCCTGTCGTGCAAGGTGTCGGGCGTGCAGGACCTGATCGCCGTCTACCGCGAACTGGGCAAGCGCTGCGACTACGCGCTGCACCTTGGCCTGACGGAAGCGGGCATGGGCAGCAAGGGCATCGTCGCGTCGACGGCCGCGCTGTCCGTGCTGCTGCAGGAAGGCATCGGCGACACGATCCGCATCTCGCTGACGCCGGAACCGGGCGGCGACCGCACGAAGGAAGTCGTCGTCGGCCAGGAAATCCTGCAGACGATGGGCCTCCGTAAATTCACGCCGATGGTGATCGCGTGCCCGGGCTGCGGCCGCACGACGTCGACCGTGTTCCAGGAACTGGCCGACAACATCCAGACCTTCCTGCGCGAGCAGATGCCGGAATGGAAGAAGACCTACCCGGGCGTGGAAGCGATGAACGTGGCCGTGATGGGCTGCATCGTGAACGGTCCGGGCGAGTCGAAGCACGCGAACATCGGCATCTCGCTGCCGGGTACGGGTGAATCGCCCGCGGCCCCGGTCTTTGTGGATGGGCAAAAGGTCGCTACACTGCGGGGCGAGCGGATCGTGGATGAGTTCAAGACGATCGTGCTCGATTACGTACAGAAGAATTACAGCCGCGACACCGTCGCGTAATACAGAAAATGTCCGAGAAAAAAGAGAAAATCGTCGCCATCAAAGGCATGAACGACATCCTGCCGGCCGACGCGCCGCTGTGGGAACTGTTCGAAAACACCGCGGAATCCGTGCTGAAGAGCTACGGCTACCAGAAGATCGTCACCCCGATCGTCGAAGAGACGGGCCTGTTCGCGCGCGCCATCGGCGCCGTCACCGACATCGTCGAGAAGGAGATGTATTCCTTCACCGATTCGATGAACGGCGACCAGCTCACGCTGCGTCCGGAAGGCACGGCCGGCGTCGTGCGCGCCGTCATCGAGCACAACCTGGCCTACGACGGTCCGAAGCGCCTGTGGTACAAGGGCCCGATGTTCCGCCACGAGCGTCCGCAGCGCGGCCGCTACCGCCAGTTCTTCCAGTTCGGCGCGGAAGCCATCGGCTTCTCCGGCCCGGACATCGACGCGGAACTGATCATGCTGTGCCGCCGCCTGTGGGACGACCTGGGCCTCGACAACATCCGCCTCGAACTGAACTCGATCGGCAACGCGGAAGAGCGCCAGCGCCACCGCGCCGACCTGATCGCCTACTTCGAAGCGAACATCGACGTCCTCGACGCCGAAGCGAAGCGCCGCCTGCACGCGAACCCGCTGCGCATCCTGGACACGAAGAACCCGGCGATGCAGGACCTCGTCAACAACGCGCCGAAGCTGCTGGATTACCTGGGCGGCGAATCGCTCGCGCACTTCGAGGGCCTCAAGAGGATCCTCGATGCGAACAACGTCCAGTACACGGTCAACCCGCGTCTCGTGCGCGGCCTGGATTACTACAACCGCACCGTGTTCGAGTGGGTTACCGACATGCTGGGCGCGCAGGGCACCGTCTGCGCGGGCGGCCGCTACGATCCGCTGATCGAGACGTTCGGCGGCAAGCCGACGCCGGGCATCGGCTTCGCGATGGGCATCGAGCGCCTGATCGAGCTGATGAAGGCGCAGGGCGAACCGGCCCAGCCGGCCCAGTGCGACGTCTACCTCGTGCACCAGGGTGAAGACGCGCAGATGAAGGCGTTCATCCTCGGCGAGCGCATCCGCGACGCGGGCCTGGACGTCGTCCTGCACTGCGCCACGCCGGCCGGTGCGGGCAGCTTCAAGAGCCAGATGAAGAAGGCCGACGGTTCCGGCGCTGCATTCGCCGTGATCATCGGCGAGGACGAGGTCAAGAACGATGTCGTGGCCGTGAAATCGCTGAGGGAAAGCGAAGGCGGCCAGCAGCAGCAAAGCGTGCCGTTCGACGAAGCCGTCGACTTCATCGTCGACCAGATCGTGGGCGGTCACGACCACGACCACGATCACGATCACGTGCACTACCACCCGTAATTTCGACTAACCCACGATAACAAAGACATGGCATACGATCTCGAAGAACAAGAACAGATAGCCAATTTCAAGGCCTTCTGGGACCGCTTTGGCAACCTGATCACCTGGGTGCTGATCATCGCATTGGGCAGCTACGCCGCCTGGAACTTCTGGGGCTCGCACCAGCGCTCGCAGGCAGCGGAAGCGTCCGGCCTGTATGACAGCCTGACCGAAGCGATCGAAGCGAAGGATGCGGCGAAGGTCCAGCGCATCACGGGCGACATCGAGAACAAGTTCGGCTCGACCGCCTACGCTCCGATGGCCGCGCTGGCCGCCGCCAAGGCCGCGTTCGACGCCAACGACCTCAAGACGGCGAAGGCCCAGCTGCAATGGGCGGTCGACCATGGCGACGACGAGTACAAGGCCATCGCGAAGCTGCGCCTGTCCGGCGTGCTGCTGGACGAGAAGGCCTACGACCAGGCGCTGGCGCTGCTGAACGGCGAGTTCCCGGCGCAGTTCGCGGCCGAAGTGCAGGACCGCAAGGGCGACGTCCTCGTCGCGCAGAACAAGCTGGCGGAAGCCCGCACGGCATACCAGGCCGCGCTCGACAAGATGGAGAAGAACCATCCGGGCCGCCAGGTCGTGCAGGTCAAGCTGGATGCCATCGGCGGCTCGCCGGCGCCGAAAGCAGCTGCGTAACTAACCCAGAGTCAAGAACAAGGTAAGAAGAATATGCGTATTACCCGGAAGCTCGTTGGTGTCGGTATGTTCGCCCTGATGGCGGGCTGCTCCTCGCTCAATCCGTTCGCGTCCAAACCGAAGGGCAACCAGCCCACGCCGCTGGTCGACCTGAAAGGTTCGATGGCCGTGCGCACGGCATGGAAGCTGGAAGTCGGCAAGTCGCAGAACTACATGTTCTCGCCCGCCATCGCCGACAACACCATCATCGCAGCCGGGGGCGACGGCACCATCGTGCGCGCGGAAGCCGCCACGGGCCGCCAGATCTGGCGCACGAAGGCCGGCATGGACCTGACGGCGGGTGTCGGCACGGACGGCAGCGTCATCGTGCTGGGCGGCGCCAAGGGCATGCTGCTGGCGTTCGACATGGACGGCAAGAAGCTGTGGGATGCCCAGCTGTCTTCCGAGATCCTGTCGTCGCCGGTCGTCGGGCAGGGCATCGTCGTCGCGCGCAGCATCGACAACCGTATCGTCGGCTACGACGCCAAGACGGGGCAGAAGAAATGGACCGTGCAGCGCAACGCACCGGCGCTCACGCTGCGCCTCGCGCCGGGCATGGTCATCCACGACAAGGACGTGCTGGTCGCCCAGCCGGGCGGCAAGCTGATGTCGCTGATCCTCGCCACCGGCGCACCGCGCTGGGAGATCGAGGTCGGCGTCGCACGCGGCGCGACGGAGCTGGAGCGCGTCACCGACATGGGCGGCACGCCGGTCATCATCGACGGCGACGTGTGCGCCGTGTCGTACCAGGGCCGCGTCGGCTGCTTCGACCTGGCCACCGGCAGCCCGCGCTGGACCCGCGACCTGTCGTCGGAAGTCGGCGTGGCCGCCGACCAGCGCTTCGTGTTCGTCCCGGACGACAAGGGCGCCGTCTACGCGTACAACCGCGACAGCGGCACGAGCGCGTGGAAGAACGACAAGCTGGCCTACCGCCGCCTGTCCACGCCGGTGTCGTACGGCCGTGCCGTCGCCGTCGGCGACTACCAGGGTTACGTGCACTTCCTGTCGCGCGAGGACGGGGCTTTCCTGTCCCGCGCCGCCACGGACGGCAGCGCCATCGAATCCACGCCGCTGGTCGTCGGTTCGAACCTGATTTTTCAAACACAAAATGGAACCGTGACCGCCATCGCGGTCGAATAAGATTCAATGAAGCCGGTAATCGCACTCGTAGGTCGTCCCAACGTCGGAAAGTCGACCTTATTCAATCGCATGACCCGCTCGCGCGACGCGCTGGTGGCGGACTTGCCCGGCCTGACGCGCGACCGCCACTACGGCGAAGGGCGCATGGGCGAACGTCCGTTCCTGGTCATCGATACCGGCGGTTTCGAGCCGGTCGCCAAGGAAGGCATCATGCACGAGATGGCGCTGCAGACGCGCCAGGCCGTCGCCGAGGCGGATATCGTCATGTTCATCGTCGACGGCCGCCAGGGCCTCACGCCGCACGACAAGACCATCACGGACTTCCTGCGCAAGTCGGGCCGCAAGGTCATGCTCGTCGTGAACAAGAGCGAGGGCATGAAGTACACGTCCGTCACCGCCGAGTTCTATGAACTGGGCATGGGCGATCCGTACGTGATCTCCGCCGCCCATGGCGACGGCGTGCTGGACCTCGTCAACGAGGCCATCGACGAAGCCATGCAGCAGCGCCCCGAGGAAGCCGAGGAGCTGGAGCCGGCCGACCACGGCGTCAAGATCGCGCTCGTCGGCCGTCCGAACGTGGGCAAGTCCACCTTGATCAACACGTTGGTCGGCGAGCAGCGCGTGATCGCGTTCGACATGCCGGGTACCACGCGCGATTCGATCGAAGTCCCGTTCGAAAAGGGCGGCAAGACCTACACGCTGATCGACACGGCCGGCATCCGCCGCCGCGGCAAGGTCTTTGAAGCGATCGAGAAATTCTCGGTCGTGAAGACGCTGCAGTCGATCTCGGAAGCGAACGTCGTCGTGCTGATGCTGGACGCCCAGCAGGACATCTCCGAGCAGGATGCGCACATCGCCGGCTTCATCCTGGAATCGGGCCGCGCGCTCGTCGTCGCCGTCAACAAGTGGGACGGCCTGACGTCCGACGTGCGCGACCAGGTGAAAAACGACATCGACCGCAAGCTGAACTTCCTCGACTTCGCGGAGACGAAATTCATCTCGGCGTTGAAGGGCACCGGCATCAACCACCTGATGAAGGCGATCGACACGGCCTACGCCGCGGCGACCGCGAAGCTGTCCACGCCGCGCCTGACGCGCGCGCTGCAGGAAGCCGTCGAGAAGCAGGAACCGAAGCGCAAGGGCAGCACGCGCCCGAAGATGCGCTACGCGCACCAGGGCGGCCAGAACCCGCCCATCATCGTCATCCACGGCAATGCGCTGGATGGCATCACGGAACCGTACAAGCGTTACCTGGAAAAGCATTTCCGCGATACGTTCGACCTCATTGGCACGCCGCTGCGCATCGAGCTCAAGAGCGGCAAGAATCCGTTCGCCAAGGAGTAGGGTGGACGCAGGGGGCGTCCATCCAACGCGGGTTTTAAGCCAGGTTTAACCATAGCAGTACGACAAAAAAGAGCAAAACAGGTTACAGTTAGCTTGGGCGAACATTCACAGCTTGAGAATGTTGGCGCAGCCACTTGAAATCCGGCATCCCGCCACAATTTTTATACGACAACAACATCACGGAGCTGTCATGAGCAACAAAGGGCAACTGTTACAAGACCCATTCCTCAACGCCTTGCGCAAAGAGCACGTCCCCGTCTCGATCTACCTGGTCAACGGGATCAAGCTCCAGGGCCACATCGAGTCCTTCGACCAGTACGTCGTCCTCCTGCGTAACACCGTCACCCAGATGGTGTACAAGCATGCGATCTCTACCGTCGTTCCGGCCCGTGCGGTCAATCTCAACCTCGAACAAGACGCCGAGTGAGGTCGATGGCTGACGTTTCCGGCAACACCATGCGCGCCGCCCTGGTCGGTATCGACTTCAACGCTGGCGATTTCAAGGCCAGCCTGGAAGAACTGGCCCTGCTGGCGCGCTCGGCAGGGGCCGAACCGATCAGCACGATCACCGCGAAGCGCAACAGTCCCGATCCTGCGTATTTCGTCGGCAGCGGCAAGGCCGACGAGATCGCGCAGGCCGTTCTCGCCGACAAGGTCGAGATCGTCATTTTCAACCACGCCCTGTCGCCCGCCCAGCAGCGTAACCTGGAGCGGCGGCTCAACGTGCGCGTGGTCGACCGTACCAGCCTGATCCTCGACATCTTCGCGCAGCGCGCGCAGAGCCACGAGGGCAAGCTGCAGGTCGAACTGGCCCAGCTGCAGCACCTGGCCACGCGCCTGATCCGCGGCTGGACCCACCTTGAGCGCCAGAAGGGCGGTATCGGCCTGCGCGGCCCGGGTGAAACCCAGCTCGAGACCGACCGCCGCCTGATCGGCGAACGCGTCAAGATGCTGCGCACCCGTCTCACCAAGCTGCGCAAGCAGCACGAGACCCAGCGCCGTTCGCGCGGGCGCAACCAGACATTTTCCGTGTCGCTCGTCGGCTATACCAACGCCGGCAAGTCGACCCTCTTCAATACCCTGACGAAGGCCGGGGTGTACGTCGCGAACCAGTTGTTCGCCACGCTCGACACGACGTCGCGCCGCCTGTACCTCGGTCCGGACACCGGCAACGTCGTCGTGTCCGATACCGTCGGTTTCGTGCGCGAACTGCCGCACCAGCTGGTCGCCGCCTTCCGCGCCACGCTGGAAGAGACCATCCATGCCGACCTGCTGCTGCACGTCGTCGACGGCGCATCGCCCGTGCGGATGGAGCAGATCGAGCAGGTCAACGAGGTCTTGCGCGAGATCGGCGCCGACCACATCCCGCAGATCCTGGTCTGGAACAAGATCGATGCGGCCGGCCTCGAGCCGGAGATCGAGCGTGATGAATATGGTAAGATCAGCCGCGTTTTCATCAGCGCCAGGAGCGGCGCCGGCCTCGATCTGCTGCGCGACGCGATCGTCGAGGCGGCCGGCAGCCCGGCCGTTGTGCCCGGTGTCGACGAGCACGCCGACCTCATGCCCGCGACTCCCCATCCCGGACCACACTAGTCTATGCCTGTTTCTCTGATCAAACGGATCGGCGCGCGGCTCGCGCCGACCGGTCGTCACGCCGGCACGCGCAAGGCCGGCGTGCCTCTTTTTTCCCTCAACGATCCACGCTGGGGCCACGACCCCAAGTCGAACGAGGGCCGCCGCCCGAACAATAACAACAAGAACGACAGCGACGGTCCGCCCGACCTCGACCAGCTGTGGCGCGATTTCAACCAGCGCCTCAACCGCCTGTTCGGCGGCAAGCGCGGCGGCGACGGCGGCCCGTTCCGTCCGGACGCGCGCGGCGTCGGCCTGACGGCCACCGTCGTCGGCGCCATTGCCGTCCTGATCTGGCTCGCCAGCGGCGCGTTCATCGTGCAGGAAGGGCAGGTCGGCATCGTGACGACGTTCGGCCGCCTGTCGCACGTGACGGGGGCCGGCTTCAACTGGCGCTGGCCGGCGCCGTTCCAGTCGCACGAGACCGTCAACACGGCGCAGGTGCAGACGGCCGAGATCGGCTACCGCGCCAACGTGCGCAACAAGCAGCCGAGCGAAGCGCTGATGCTGACCGGCGACGAGAACATCGTCGACGTCCAGTTCTCCGTGCAGTACAAGATCAAGGACCCGGTCGCGTGGGTGTTCAACAACCGCGACCAGGTCGAGACCATCCGTGACTCGGCCGAGACCGTCGTGCGCGAACTCGTCGGCCAGAACAAGATGGACACCGTCCTGTACACGGGCCGCGACAAGCTGGCGGCACAAGCCCGGGAAGCGGTCCAGCGCCTGGCCGACCGCTACAAGATGGGCGCGGAGATCGTCGGCGTGACGATGCAGTCCGTGCAGCCGCCCGACCCGGTCGCCGCCGCGTTCGAGGACGCCGGCAAGGCGCAGGAAGAGCGTGCGCGCGCCCGCAGCGAAGCGCAGGCGTTCGCCGACGAGGTCATCCCGCAGGCGAAGGGCAAGGCCGCCCGCCTGCTGCAGGATGCGGAAGCGTACCGGGCCAGCGTGGTGAGCGTCGCGACGGGCAATGCCGCGCGCTTCGACAAGATCGTGGCCGAGTATGCGAAAGCCCCGGCTGTCACGCGCGACCGCATGTATATCGAGACGATGCAGCAAATTCTTTCCAGCACCAGCAAGGTCATGATCGACGCCAAGACCGGCACCAACCAGATCTACCTGCCGCTCGACCGCCTGCTGGCCCAGTCGACGGCCAACGAGGCGGCGCGCGGCGCCAACTCCGGTCCGGTGATGGCCCCGCAGCAGAACCCGGCGCAGCCGCAAGCACAGCAGCCGGCACCGGCAGCGGCGCCGGCCCAGGCGCAACCGCAGCCGCAGCCGGAAACATCGGCCGGCGACTCGAACCGCACGCGCGACCTGCGCAGCCGCGACACGGGCCGCGAACGGGAGAGCCGCTGATGAGCCGCCTGTTAGCCAGCCTGCTCGGCGCCGCCATCGCGGTGGCGCTCGTGTCGTCGTCCGTGTTCGTCGTCGACCAGAACCGTTACGCCGTCGTGTACGCACTCGGCGAACTGCGCGAGGTCATCAAGGAGCCGGGCCTGAACTTCAAGGCACCGCCGCCGTTCCAGAACGTCGTCTACCTGGATAAACGCCTGCAGACGCTCGACACGCCGGACGGCGAGCGCTTCCTGACGGCGGAAAAGAAAGACCTGCTCGTCGATGCGTTCGTGAAATGGCGCATCGTAAATCCGCGCCAGTACGTGATCGCCATCGGCAGCAACGCCGACCGCGGCGGCGAGCGCCTGAACCAGCTCGTGCGCAATGCGCTCACGGCCGAGATCGGCAAACGCAGCCTGGCCGACGTGCTGACGGGCGGCAAGCGCGCGGACGTCGCCGCCGCCGTGCGTGCCGGCCTGGTCCAGGAAGCGAAGGACCTGGGCGTGGAAGTCGTCGACGTGCACCTGAAGCGCATCGATTTCATCGACCAGGTCAACAACGCCGTGTACGAACGCATGAAGGCCGACCGCGTGCGCGTGGCGAACGAACTGCGTGCGACGGGCGTGGCCGAGGCGGAAACGATCCGTGCCGACGCCGAGCGCCAGCGCAGCGTGATCCTCGCCGACGCCCAGCGCGACGCCGAGACGATCAAGGGGGAAGGCGATGCGCAGGCGTCGCAGATCTATGCCCAGTCGTTCGGCAAGAACCCGGAGTTCTACCGGTTCTACCGCTCGATGGAAGCCTACAAGGCCACGTTCAAAGGGCGCAACGACGTGATCGTGATCGACTCGAACTCCGAGTTCTTCAAGTATTTCAAGGGCCCCGGCGCGGGCAAATAAGCCCGCGGGTCGTGGAAGATCGGCAACGTTGACATCCGTTTCATCGCCAACCGACCCGCGTTTTCGGTTAAAATCGTCGATTCGGCGGAATGAACGCGTGCAAAGCCGCGTTCATGCTGCCTGAATGTTGTCCGACTTTTAATAACCCGACCCGCTTTGCCCATGCCCACCTGGCTCCTGCCCGAGAATATCGCCGACGTCCTGCCGTCCGAAGCGCGCAAGATCGAAGAGCTGCGCCGCCTGATGCTCGACACCTTCCGTACCTACGGCTACGAACTCGTGATGCCGCCGCTGCTCGAATACGTCGATTCGCTGCTGGCCGGCGCCGGACAGGACACCGATCTCCGCACTTTTAAACTCGTCGATTCGATGAGCGGCCGCCTGCTCGGCCTGCGCGCCGACATGACGACGCAGGTCGCCCGCATCGACGCCCACCTGCTGAACCGCGACACCGTCACCCGCCTGTGCTATGCCGGCAGCGTGCTGCATACGCAGCCGTCCGGCCTGCACGCGACGCGCGAGCCGCTGCAGATCGGCGCCGAGATCTACGGCCATGCCGGCCTCGAGGCGGATGCCGAGATCCAGGAACTGGCGCTGGCATCGCTGGCGCTGGCCGGGTTCGATGCGCCGCGCCTGGACCTGTCGCACGTGGGCGTGCTGCGCGCCATCCTGGCCGAGGATGCCGCCGCCAAGCGTGACGAGCAATTGCTCTACAGCCTGCTGCGCTCGAAGGACGTGCCGGGCCTGGAAGAGGCGACGGCGAACTACAACGAACAGACCCGCGCCGCGCTGCTGGCGTTGCCGAACCTGTACGGCGACATCGACGTGCTGGCGCGCGCCAAGGATGTGCTGCCCCCGCTGCCGGGCATCGCCCGCGCGCTGGCGGAACTCGCCGCGCTGGCCGGCTCCGCGCTGGCCGGCTCCGCGCTGGGCCGTGCCCAGATCGCCATCGACCTCGCCGACCTGCGCGGCTACCAGTACGAAAGCGGCGCCATGTTCGCGCTGTACGTGCCGGGCCTGCCGAACGCCGTCGCGCGCGGCGGCCGCTACGACCACGTGGGCGAAGCCTTCGGCCGCGCGCGTCCGGCAACGGGCTTCTCGCTCGACCTGCGCGAACTGGCCCGGCTGCTGCCGACGGCCGAGCGCAAGCACTCCATTCGTGCCCCCTGGGGCAACGCGCCCGAGCTGCGCGAAAAAATCGCTGAACTGCGCAAAGCGGGCGAAGTGGTGATCCAGTCCATGCCGGGTCACGACAATGTACAGGACGAGTTCGAGTGCGACCGTGTGCTCGTCCTCGAACAAGGAAATTGGATTCTCAAAAACTTAGGTTAATGATGTCAAATACTGCTAAGAACGTCGTTGTCATCGGCACCCAGTGGGGCGATGAAGGCAAGGGTAAGATCGTCGACTGGCTGACCGACCATGCCGCCGGCGTGGTGCGTTTCCAGGGCGGCCACAACGCCGGCCACACGCTGGTGATCAAGGGCCAGAAGACCGCGCTGCAACTGATCCCGTCGGGCATCATGCGCGAAGGCGTGGCCTGCTACATCGGCAACGGCGTCGTCGTCTCCGTACCGGACGTGATGCGCGAGATCGACAAGCTGGAAGCCGCGGGCGTGGAAGTCGCGTCGCGCCTGAAAATCTCGGAAGCCTGCCCGGTCATCCTGCCTTACCACGTCGCCATCGACGTCGCCCGCGAAGCGAAGCGCGGCGTCAACAAGATCGGCACGACGGGCAAGGGCATCGGCCCGGCCTACGAAGACAAGGTCGCGCGCCGCGCGATCCGCATCGCCGACCTGCTGAACGAAACCCGTTTTGCCGAGAAGCTGCGCGAGAACCTGGAATACCATAACTTCGTGCTGACCGGTTTCCTGGGCGGCCAGGCGCTGGACTTCCAGAAAGTGTACGACGACGCGATGGCCCTCGTGCCGCGCCTGCGTCCGATGGTCGGCGACGTGTCGTCCGCGCTGTACGCGACGCATAACGCCGGCGGCCACCTGCTGTTCGAAGGCGCGCAAGGCTCGCTGCTGGACGTCGACCACGGCACGTACCCGTTCGTCACCTCGTCGAACTGCGTGGCCGGCAATGCCGCCGCCGGTTCGGGCGTCGGTCCGGGCATGCTGCACTACATCATGGGCATCACCAAGGCCTACACGACCCGCGTGGGTTCGGGCCCGTTCCCGTCGGAACTGCCGACGGACGCCGGCGTGGGCGAGCACCTGTCGCGCATCGGCCATGAATTCGGCACCGTGACGGGCCGCGCCCGCCGCTGCGGCTGGTTCGACGCCGCGCTGCTGCGCCGCTCCGTGCAGATCAACGGCGTGTCCGGCATGTGCCTGACCAAGCTGGACGTGCTGGACGGCCTGGAAACGCTGAAGCTGTGCACCGGCTACAAGATCGACGGCCGCGACGTGGACATCTTCCCGGTCGGCGCGGAAGAAGCCGCGGCCTGCGTGCCGGTGTACGAAGAGATGCCGGGCTGGACGGGCACCACCGTCGGCGCCAAGTCGATGGACGAGCTGCCGGCCAACGCCCGCGCCTACATCAAGCGCATCGAAGAACTGGTCGGCGTTCCGGTGGACATGGTGTCGACCGGTCCGGACCGCGAAGAAACCATCGTGCTGCGCCACCCGTTCGCAGCCTGATATCGACACATCGTCCCCGCCGCGCCACCCGTGGGGTGGGGACGTCAGCCACAAGCAGAAACTAGGGATAATCCAAATGACGACGCCTTCCTCGACCGACAAGGACCTGTGGGTCTCCTGGGATGAATACAACCGCCTGATCGAGCGCCTGGCGCTCAAGGTGTACGAATCGAACTGGAAGTTCGACATGGTGCTGTGCCTCGCGCGCGGCGGCGTGCGTCCGGGCGACGCGATCTCGCGCATCTTCGACGTGCCGCTGGCGATCCTGTCGACCAGCTCGTACCGCGAAGAAGCGGGCACGAAGCAGGGCGACCTGGACATCGCCAAGTACATGACGATGACCAAGGGCCCGCTGGCCGGCCGCATCCTGCTGGTCGACGACCTGGCCGATTCGGGCGTCACCCTGATGCGCGTGCGCGAGCACCTGCAGGAGAACTACCAGGACGTGACGGAAGTCCGTTCGGCCGTCATCTGGGTCAAGGGCACGTCGTCGATCAAGCCGGATTACCACCTGGTCGACCTGCCGCACAATCCGTGGATCCACCAGCCGTTCGAGGATTACGACGGGCTGCGTCCGCACCAGTTGTCGGCGTGGCTGAAGAAGTTCGAGCAGAACTGATTCGGGCAGATGCGAAACGAAAGGGCGACACCGCGGTGCCGCCCTTTTTCATTTGATCGGTTAAGATCACACCTGCCATAACAATAACAACGTCCCATGACCCAGAGCTTCTTCCAGACCTTCATCCTGCTGTTGCTGGTCACCGACCCCTTCGGTAACGTCCCCCTGTTCGTGACGGCGCTGAAGGACGTGGCCCCGGCCCGCCGCCCGCGCATCGTCGTGCGCGAATGCGCGATCGCCTTTCTCCTGCTGCTGCTGTTCATGTTCTTCGGCCGCCACTTCCTCGCGGCGCTGCAGCTGACCGACATCTCGCTGCGCATCGGCGGCAGCGTCATCCTCCTGATCATCGCCATCCGCATGATCTTTCCGCATCCGGACGGCGTGCTTGGCCGCAGCGAAGGCGGCGAGCCGTTCATCGTGCCGCTCGCGATTCCCGCGCTGGCCGGGCCGTCCGCGCTGGCGACCGTGCTGCTGTTCACGTCGCAATCGATGGAGGAGGTGATGGTGCACGTGGCCGCGCTGGCGGCCGTCGCCGTGATCTGGCTCGCCGTCTTCCTCGGCGCCGAGCGCCTGCAGAAGGTCCTGGGCACGCAGGTCATGACGGCATTCGAGCGCCTGATGGGCCTGATCCTGACGGCGATGTCGATCGAGATGCTGCTGGGCGGCGTGCGCGCCTTCGTCAAGACTTTATAACCTAAGGATTTACCATGACTCCGATGATCCGCGCCGGTTTCCTCGGCCTCGCACTCGCGCTGTCGCTGGCCGCCTGCAAGCGCAGGGAGGAAGCCCCGGCCGTGCCGCTGAAGGCCGACACCTCCGCCATCCAGTTCCAGAAGATCGACACCACCGTCGGCACGGGCGCCGAGGCCAAGGCCGGTTCCCACGTCACCGTCAACTACACGGGCTGGCTGTACCTGCCGGACGCGCCCGACCACCACGGCGAGAAGTTCGACAGCTCCATCGGCCGCAAGCCGTTTACGTTCCGCCTCGGCAGCGGCATGGTGATCCCCGGCTGGGACCAGGGCGTCGACGGCATGAAGGTGGGCGGCAAGCGCACGCTCGTCATCCCCGCCGCGCTGGGCTATGGCGCGGAAGGCGCGGGCCCGATCCCGCCGAACGCGAACCTGATCTTCGACGTCGAACTGCTCGACGTGCAGTAACACCGTGAAGGCCTGGATGCACCACCCAACGGGCGAGCTGGCCGAGGCCCTGCACGGCATCGGCTTCTATTCGACCGTGGACGAGCCGTGGCCGCCGGCGCAGCCGCAACTGAACCGGTTTCCGGCGATGGTGTACTGCAGCCTGAATTTTTTCACGGAGGGCGCCGCCGCGCTGACCGGCGACGACGGCGAATTGCGCGCCATGTCCGACCTCATCGTGTCCGGACCGCGCACGCGGCCGATCGCGTCGCTCACGCTGGCGCCCCTGCGCACGGTGGGCATCGTGCTGTATCCCGATGCGTTCGCGCTGCTGACGGGGCTCTCGCCCGCGGCACTCCAGGACCGCAACGACCCCGCCGACGGCCTGCTCGACGACACCTGGGCGGACTGGCCGCAGGCACTGCGCGCTTGCGCCGACGACGCCGAGCAGGCGGCATGGATCGAGGCGCGGCTGGGCGAACGCTGGCGCGCCGTGCGCGGACGCTGGGATGCGGAGCTCGGCGCGAGCCTGCGCAGCATCGCCTCTACCGCGCCCGAGCTGGGCGTCGGCGAGCGCCAGACGCAGCGGCAATACCGGGCCCGCGTGGGCCTGAGCCCGGCGCAGGCGCGCCGCCTGCAGCGCATGAATGCGGCCGTGTACGCGCTGCGCGACCCGAACGCGCCGGCGCGCTCGCTCGCGGACCTCGCTGCGGAACTGGGCTATGCCGACCAGGCCCACATGGCGCGCGAACTGCGCGAGCTCGCCTTCCTGCCGCCGTCGCGGCTGGAAGCGCACATTGACACGGATCCCGAGTACTGGCCCTATCGGCTGTGATGTCGGGTTTATACAAGCCGGGCTGACGTCCGCTGGCGACAATCGTGCCTTTCCGAGCGAGGCACGACCATGAAGATCACGTTTCTCACCTACGGCACCGAAGGCGACACCCGGCCGCTGCTGGCGCTGGCGCGCGAAGTCATCCACCGGGGCCATGAGGCGCACGTGCTGGCCGACGTGGCGGGCGCCCCGCGCGCCCACGCCCTCGGCATTCCCTTCACGGCGCTGGCCGGCGACATGCGCGGCGCATTTCAACCCGGCGGCGCGTTCGGCGCGCTGCTGAAGGACGGCGCCAGCATGTCGCGCCTGATGCGCGCCTGCGCGACGCTCGCGCGCGACAACTCGCTGCCGTGGATGCAGGCGGCCTGCGCGGCCGCCCGGGGCAGCGACCTGCTCGTGTATTCGGGGCTGGCCGGCTTCGTGGGCCTGGCGGTGGCGGAGGGCTTGAACATCCCGTGCATCGGCGCCGCGATGTGGCCGATGACGCCCACGCGCGAATTCGCGCCGCCGTTCCTGAATACGTACCGCCTGCCGGGCTGGGCCAACATGCTGGCCCACCGCGCGTTCGAGCGCATGGCGTGGTCGATGTTCGGTCCGGAACTGAACCGCGCCCGCGCGCGGGTGTTCGGCGCCCCGCCGCGCAGGCAACCCTGGCGCGACATGCCGCTGCTCGTCGGCTGCTCGCCCACGTTGCTGGCGCGCCCGGCCGACTGGCCGCCGAAGGTCGAGGTCACGGGCGTCTGGCAGTTGCCGGCGGGGCAGGGGTACGCACCGCCGCGGGCGTTGCTGGACTTCCTGGAAGCGGGACCCGCGCCCGTCTACATCGGCTTCGGCAGCATGGCGGGCATCGCCCAGGGCACGCTGGTCGATGCGATCGCGGCCGTCGCAGCGGGACGGCGCGTGCTGTTCCATCCGGGCTGGAGCGGCATCGATCCGGCCCATCTGCCTCCCGACGTGTTCGTGCTGGACGACACGCCGCACGACTGGCTGTTTCCGCGCACGGCGCTCGTCGTGCATCACGGCGGCGCCGGCACGAGCCACGCCGCGGCGCGCGCGGGCGTGCCGTCCGTCGTCGTGCCGTTCGCCGGCGACCAGTTCTTCTGGGCGCGGCGCATGGCGCTGCGCGGGATCGCCGCGACCTGTCCGGCGGCCGGGCTCGACAGCGCGCGCCTCGTGCAGGCCGTGGCCGCGGCGTCGCAGCCGGAGATGCAGGACGAGGCCCGGACGGTGGGGCAGTCGATGCGGGAGGAAGACGGCGTGCGCACGGCCGTCGACCTGTTGCTGCGCCGATGAGGCGTCCACGGCGGACTTCCCGGGTATATACTGGATCGACGTTGCCCGATGTCCAGTCCAGGAGCCCGTGGTGCCCACATGAACCAGTCGCTCTCCCGCCCGACGACGATCAGCTATTACCTGGTCATCCTGTTGTTGCTGGCGACGCCGGCGCTGCTGGTCTGGCAGCACTACGGCATGGTCCGGACCATCGAAATCTCTCCGAGCCAGCCGCACGGCGCCCGGGTCGCGGACGACCGGCCTGAGCTGGGCGGCAACTCGGTCGCCATCCTGGAGCGCACCAAGGATGCGCTCGTCATGCGATGCGCGCTGGGCACGGTCGCGACGTACGGGTTCTGCAAGATGCAGTTCCTGCTGGGCCGGCCGGGCAAGGGGATCGACCTGTCCGGGTTCGACTCGATCGATTTCGACCTGCGCTACACGGGGCTGCCGCCGCACCTCATCAAGCTGCATGTGATGAACTTCGAACCGGAGTTCTCCACGCTGGGCGACTGGAATTCGCAGCGGTTCAACGAAGCGGAAATCGAACTGCCGGAGCAGGCCACGTTCACGATCCCGATGAACGTCCTGCGCACCGCCGACTGGTGGCGCAGCACGCACAAGATCCCGCTGTCCAAGAGCTACCCCCGGTTCGACCGCGTGACGGCCGTGGAGTTGTCGACAGGGGCCGTCCCGCACGGACAGATGATCACGCTCGCGGTGCGCTCGATCCGCTTCCACGGCAAATGGATCTCGAAGACGGCGCTGCTCATGGGGCTCGTTTCGGCATGGATCGCCTGCGGCATCCTCGGCCTGTCGCTGGGCCTGCTGCATTTCCGCGGCAGCCTGTCCGCCACGAGATCTCGCCTGGAGCACCTTGCCGCCGTCGACCGCGAACGCAAGGCGGCGGAGGCGGCGCGCGAGGCGGCATTGGCGGAGGCGGTGGGCCTCGCGCGCCAGCGCAGCAATTTTCTGGCGCAGATGAGTCACGAACTGCGCACCCCGCTCAACGCCATCATCGGCTATGCGCAACTGCTCAAGCGCGACAGGCACCTGTTGAACGACCGGCAGGCCGCGGGCCTCGCCACGATCCACGAGAGCGGCCAGCACCTGCTCACCCTCATCAACGACATTCTCGATCTGGCTCGGGTCGAGGCCGGCCGGATGGTGCTGTATCCGGCCGCGGTCCACCTCGGCACCTTCCTGCAGGTGGTGGTCGACATCATGCGCGTGAAGGCCGAAGAGAAAGGCCTGGCGTTCGAGTACGCGCTCGCGCCCGACGTGCCGGCCGCGGTGACGGTCGACGAGACGCGCCTGCGCCAGGTGCTGCTCAACCTGCTGGGCAACGCAGTGAAATTCACCGATCGCGGGACGGTCTCGCTGCGGGTGTCGCGCATACCTTCCGCCGCCGGGGACGACGCCTGCGTGCGGCTGCGCTTCGAAGTGGCCGACACCGGCATCGGCATGAGCGCGCAACAACTGGGGCGTTTGTTCCAGCCGTTCGAACAGGTGGCCGACATGCCGCGGCGCGCCGGCGGCACGGGCCTCGGCCTCGCCATCAGCCAGCAACTGGTGCGCCTGATGGGCGGCGACATCGACGTCGCCAGCGAGCCGGGCAAGGGCAGCACGTTCTGGTTCGAACTCGCCGCGCCGGTCGCCACCGGCAGCCCGGCCAGCGTACCGTCACACGGCACGATCGTCGGCTATGAAGGCGAGCGCAAGCGTGTGCTGATCGTCGACGACGTGCCGCAGAACCGCGCGATGCTGGTCGACCTGCTGCAATCGGTGGGCTTCATCGTGGCCGCGGCCGAGAACGGCCTGGAGTGTCTCGTCCTGCTCGACAGCTTCAAGCCCGACCTGATCGTGATGGACGTCATGATGCCGGTCATCGACGGCAACGAGACGACGCGGCGGATCCGCCAGATGCCGGCGTGGAGCCGGGTCCCGGTCATCGCCGTGACGGCCGGCGCCAGTCCCGACGACGAGGCGCGCTGCCTCGAAGCGGGCGCCAATGCGTTCGTTCCGAAGCCGGTCGAACACGATGTCCTGCTCCGCGCCATCGGCACGCAGCTGGCGCTGAACTGGATGACCGGCCGCGCTGCGCCGGAAGCCGCGGAGGAGGAAGAGGCCGCGCTGGTCGCCCCGCCCAGCGACGAGATCGAAGTGTTGTGGCAGCTGGTGCGGATCGGGAACATGCGCAAGATCCGCGAACAGGCCGGCCATCTGCGGTCGCTTGATCCAGCCTATGCGCCGTTCGCCGATCACCTGGATGCGCTGGCGCGGGGGTATCACTCCAAGGACCTGGCCGCGTTCGTGGCGCGCTTCCGGACCGAAAACGCAGTGCGGCCAGCGGTTTGATTACAATCAAATACATGTGTGTCGGAAAAATTTACATCAATACAACGATACGACACAATTCAATTCGGCAAAAATGAAACAAGCGTTTGATTAATCAAGGAAATGACTCTTGGTTACAGTTAATGGCATACCCCTTGCTTGATTGCGGATGAGCCTGCCGGTCCCCGGCGGGATCTTCAACAATCGACAGGGAGTCCGCTTTGAGAACGCTTACTGCCATTGCTGTAGCCATCGGCGTGCTGACCACGTCGCTGGCGTACGGCGCCACGACCTCCACCCAGTTCCACCTCGACCGCGACGCGCGCATCGTCGACCTGGGCCTCGCGCCCCAGTCGGAAGTCCGCCAGATCACGCTGTCGCTGGCCGTCAAAAACGCCGCCGCGATGGAAGCGCATGCGGCGTCCATCGTCGACCCGTCCAGCCCCAACTTTCGCAAATTCCTGACGCCGGCACAGGTCGGCAGCCTGTATGGCCAGGACGCCACGTCCATCGCCCAGGTCGTGAACTTCCTGCAGTCCCAGGGCCTGGCGGTTACAAAAGTGTATGCGAACAACCTGCTGATTTCCGTGAAGGGCACGAATGCGCAGCTCGCCGCCGTGTTCGGCAGCCCGATCCACGCGTATCGGACGCTGGGCCGCACGTACGAGGCGCCGGCGGGAACGGCCGTCGTACCGGCCAACCTGTCCGGCATCGTGAAGGCCGTGCACGGCCTGAACGGCCGTCCGCTATTCCACAGCAATATCGTGCGCCAGCCGGCTTCGGGCGTCGCGACCGGCGAATCGAAGCTCGTGCCGAGCCGCATCCCGACCGCGAACGCCGCAGCCGCCTCGCTGCCGGGCGAGTACACGGTGCGGGACCTGGCCGCGAAGTACAACGTCACGCCGCTGTATTCGGCCGGCGTGACCGGCGCCGGCAAGACCATCGGCATCGCCACGCTGGCCGGCTACCGCCAGTCCGACGCGTACGGCTACTGGAATGCGCTGGGCCTGAACGTCGCGCCGAACCGCATCACCGACGTGCTGGTCGACGGCGGGCCGCTGCCGGATGACGGCCCGGGCAGCGACGGCGCGGGCGAGACCACCCTCGACATCGAGCAATCGGGCGGCGTGGCGCCGGGCGCCAACATCCGCGTCTACCTGGCACCGAACCAGGGCAATGGTTTCCTCGACATGTTCGCCACGGCCGTCGACGAGAACATCGTCGACACGCTGTCCGTGAGCTGGGGCGCCGCCGAGGTCTTCAACGGCCCCGAGGACCTGGCCGCGTTCCACGCCGTGTTCGTCCAGGCCGCGCTGCAGGGCATTCCCGTGATCGCCGCCTCGGGCGACGCCGGCGCCTTCGACATCAACAGCGTGCTCCCGTATCCCGCCTGCACGACCCTGCTGACGACCGATCACCCCGCGTCGGACACGGCCGTGCTGGCCGCCGGCGGCACCACCTTGCCGCACACGCAGGTGCACAAGTACGGCAACATCACGATCCCGACCGAGCGCGCGTGGGCCTGGGACTACCTGCGCAACTACATCACGCAGTACTACGGCCAGACGACCTATTACACGGATTACTTCCCGGTGGGCGGCGGCGGCGGCGTCAGCGTCGACTTCGGCCGGCCGTCGTACCAGAACAACCTGGCCGGCGTGGCATCCACCTCGGCGGCGCAGAGCCTGTACTGCAAGGCGTCGGTGCTGGGCGATCCGGGCACGGGCTACGAATGGCTGATCGATCTGCCGCCGTCCGCCCCCGGACGCAACCTGCCGGACGTATCGCTCAACGCCGACCCGTACAGCGGCTACCTCGTGTACTTCGAGGGGCAGTGGGGTTCGGGCAGCGGCGGCACGAGCTTCGTCGCGCCGCAACTGAACGGCATCTTCACCCTGATCGCGGCCGGCAAAAACAGCCGCCTCGGCCTGCTGCATCCGCAGCTGTACGGCGCGTTCAAGACCTATGGCTACGGCGCGAAGTCGCCGTTCCGCGCGATCACGGCCGGCACGAACCTCTACTACAAGAGCACGAACACGTTCAATCCGGCGACGGGCCTCGGCTCGCTCGACGTGACGAACCTCGCGCGCGCGTTCGGCGTGAATCTGTAAACCTTTCAGGAAGAACCCAATGAAATCGATCAAACACATGCTGCTCGGCCTCGTCCTCGCGACCTGCGCCGTCTTCAACGCCTCCGCCACGCCGACCTACACGGACATGTTCTTCGTCGTGCCCGAGTTCGGCCCCGCGACGACGCAGACCTGGGACTTCGGCATTTCCGAGCCGGGCGCCCTGGCCGGCGAGACGTTCGAGTTCGACTTCCTGTTCAACACGCCGCCGGAGCCCGCCTGGTTCTCGTTCCTCGTGTTCCCGGACGCCGCGGGCTCGATCGCATTCACCGGCCTGGGCTTCTTCGCCGGCGATCTCTTCACGCCGATCGACGCGCTGAGCCTGAGCCTGACGAGCGAACTGGCGAAAGGCGCGGGGCAGATCACGAGCGGCACCTACGACCTGCGGCTGGCGGGCACGTTCCTCGTCGATGGCGCCGGGTTCACGGGGCGGGCGGTGTCCGATATTCCGGAGCCGGTGAGCCTGGCGCTGGTGGGGCTCGGGCTGGCCGGGATGGTACGGGTGCGGCGGCGCAAGGCGGCCGCGGAAGTGGTGTGACGTAAGGCCGGCATGCCGTCGCGACTCGTTGCCGCGTTCCTCCTGTGCTGCGCGACACACGGTGCCGCGGCGGACCTCTGCCCGCGCACCGACCGGAACGCCGAGTGGTCGGCGCGATGCTTTCAAACGACGGGCGCGGCCCGGAAGGTGAAGGCCCGCTTCGTCAATCGGCTCCGGTCGGCCCCGACCACGATCCTGATCGCGGAAACGCGTGAAATGGTGGCCGTCGACGTGCACGGCCGCGTGATCGTGCCGGACATTGCCTACACAGGCGACTTCGACATGCCCAATCCCGACGGCATCGAGCGCTTCTGGTCCGCCGATCGCCGTTGCGGCTATTTCGCGAGAAAAACGTTCCACATCATCGTGCCCGCGCGATTCGATCATTGCGAAGCGTTCGCGGACGGGATGGCGGAGGCCTGTGTCGATTGCGCCGCGCCCTGCATGGATGCGGACTGCCACGGCAGGACCATGGTCGGCGGGGAGGGCGTCGAGCTGGATGTCGCAGGCAGGATACGCCGGCGCTTCCCCATCGGCGCCGCTCGCCCGAGGCAAGCGACGCCGTTCGAGATGCCTCACTCGACCCCGCTGCCCGAGCCCTCGACGAGCACCGGCGCCCGATAACCCGCCGGCTTGTCGCCGACGCGGGATCCGCCGTACATCATGCCCTGCATCGCATTCGTGAAGAAGTAGTAGGGGAACGGCGTCACGGGCTTGCTGGCCTCGTCCAGGCGGTTGACGAGCTCGGCGGGCAGTTCGAAGTCGAGCGCGCCGAGGTTCGTCGTCATCTGTTCCGGCCGGGATGCGCCCACGATCACGCTGGCCACGCCCGGACGGTTCGCCACCCAGTTCAGGGCCACCTGCGCCATCGGCCGGCCGATGTCATTGGCCACCTGTTCCAGCGTGTCGACGATCTGGAAGTTGCGCTCCGTGAGGTGCTGGAAGGCCGGATTGCCGTTGCCCTGCATGGCCGCGAGGCGTCCATCGGCCAGCGCATCGCGGCGGTACCGTCCTGCCAGCAGGCCGCTCGCCAGCGGGCTCCAGACGGTGATGCCCATGCCGAGCTCGGTGGCCAGGCGCGTGTATTCATGTTCGATGTTGCGCTCGACCAGCGAGTACTGCAGTTGCAGCGCCGATACCGGTTCATAGCCGCGCCATTCCGCCAGCGTCTGGGCACGCGCCGCGTACCATGCGGGCACGTCCGACAGGCCGATGTGGCGGATCTTGCCGGCACGGACCAGGTCGTCCAGCGTGCGCATCACTTCTTCCACCGGCGTCAGCTGGTCCCAGGCGTGCACGTAGAACACGTCCAGGTAATCCGTCTGCAGGCGCTTCAGCGAGTTTTCGACGGCGCGCAGCAGGTTCTTGCGGCCGTTGCCGCCGCCGTTCGGATTCGCGGCCGCCAGGTTGAACGTGTATTTGCTGGCCAGCACGAGTTCGTCGCGCGAACGGCTGGCTTTGATGAATTCGCCCAGCCACGTCTCGCTCGTGCCGTTCGTGTACACGTCGGCCGTGTCGATGAAGTTGCCGCCATGGTCGCGATAGAGATTGAAGACCGTCTCGGCCGCCGCCTTGTCGGAGCCCCAGCCCCATTCCGTGCCGAACGTCATCGCGCCCAGCGAGAGACGGCTGACGCGCAGGCCCGTGCGGCCCAGGGTGTAGTAGATCGGCTCATTCATGTTCATCTCCTTGTTGGTTGATGAACAGAAGCATAACGATCTGGATAAGGAAGAAAAACTGGCATAATCTTCAATCCTTATTAAGCGAAGCTTCATAATGAAACTCACACAACTGGACGGCCTGCTGGCGTTCGCGACCGTGGCCAGACAAGGCAATTTCACGGCCGCGGCCGCGCTGCTGGAAGTGACGCCGTCGGCCGTCAGCCAGACGGTGCGGCAACTGGAGGAACGGCTGGGCGTGCGCTTGTTGAACCGGACGACGCGCAGCGTAAGCCTGACGGAAGCGGGCGAGCAATTTCTTGCGCGCGTGGGCCCGGCCGTCGCCGAGCTCACGCAGGCCGCCGCCGAGCTGGACGACTACCGCCGCGGCGCCAGCGGTACGCTGCGCCTCAACATGTCGCACATCGTGTACTTCGCCTACCTGCGCCGGCTGCTGCCGGGCTTCTTCGCGCGCCACCCGGGCATCAAGGTCGAGCTGGACCTCGACGACAGTTTCGTCGACATCGTGGCGGGCGGCTTCGATGCGGGCGTGCGTCTGGGCGAATCGGTCCAGGTCGACATGGTGACCGTGCCGCTGACGCGGCAGGAAAGGATCTGCATGGTCGCGTCGCCGGAGTACGTGGCCCGGCGCGGGTTGCCGGCCTCCATCGAGGAACTGCAGCTGCATGACTGCATCCGGTTCCGCTTCCGCAAGAGCAATGCAATCTACCGTTGGGAGTTGATGCGCGAGGAGCAAATGATCGAGGTCGAGGTGAACGGCCCGCTGATCGTGACAAGCAGCGTCTCGATGGCCAGCGCCGCCCTCGACGGCATCGGCATTGCCTATGTTTTTGCGCGCCAGGTGCAGGCCGACCTGGACGCCGGCCGGCTCGTGCCCGTATTGCCGGCGTGCTGGCCGACATTCACGGGCTTTCACTTGTACTACCCGACGCGGCGTCATCTGCCCGCGAAACTGCGGGCCTTCATCGATTACTGCGGTGAACGGCTGGGTGGTGCGGTTTCGGATTAAGTTGACCTGGTTTAAGGAAAATCACTGCCCAGGTCGCGATACTTCATGCATGGCCAAAAAATTTCCCATCCATCCGATCCACCCAGAGCGTGTGTGCTGGGGATGTGACAAATACTGTGCTGCGGATTCACTCGCATGCGGAAACGGTTCGGTACGCACGCAGCATCCGGAAGAATTATTCGGCGACGACTGGCAGGACTGGGGGCTCGATTCGAAAAATGCCATCGATTCTGCCCCCATCAACGCAGAGTCCCCCCAGTCGACGTCCTGACCTCTCACGGCAGCCGCTTACTTGCCGAGAATCGACACCACATTGTCCGCCCCCGGCGCCCCGAACGCCTGCTGCTTGAGGACGTGCAACTGGTCGCGCACCTGCGCCGCCTTTTCGAACTCGAGGTTCTTCGCGTGGTCGACCATGAGTTTTTCGAGGCGCTTGATCTCTTTCGAAATCTGCTTCTCGCTCATGCCCTCGACCTTGGCGGCTTCTTCCGACAGGCCGTTGTCGTTCAACATGGCCTTCTGCGCGGCCGCGCTGTAGACGCCGTCGATCATTTCCTTGATCTTCTTCTGCACGCCCTTCGGGGTGATGCCGTTCGCCTCGTTGAACGCGATCTGCTTGGCGCGGCGGCGTTCCGTCTCGTCGATCGCGCGCTTCATCGAATCCGTGATCTGGTCCGCGTACAAAATCGCCACGCCGTTCAGGTTACGCGCCGCGCGGCCGATGGTCTGGATCAGCGAACGCTCGCTGCGCAGGAAGCCTTCCTTGTCCGCGTCCAGCACGGCCACGAGCGACACTTCCGGCAGGTCGAGACCCTCGCGCAGCAGGTTGATGCCGACGACGACGTCGAACGTGCCCAGGCGCAGGTCGCGCAGGATTTCCACGCGCTCCACCGTGTCGATGTCGCTGTGCAGGTAGCGCACCTTGATGCCGTGGTCGGACAGGTATTCCGTCAGCTGCTCGGCCATGCGCTTGGTCAGCGTCGTGACCAGCACGCGCTCGTCCTTCTTGATGCGGTCCGTGATCTCGCCCATCAGGTCGTCCACCTGCGAGCGCGCGGGTTTCACGATGACCTGCGGGTCGACGAGGCCCGTCGGACGCACGACCTGTTCGACGACGTTGTCGGCGTGTTCCTTTTCGTACTCGGCCGGCGTTGCGGAGACAAAAATACACTGGCGCATCTTGTTCTCGAATTCCGAGAATTTCAGCGGCCGGTTGTCGAGCGCGGAGGGCAGGCGGAAACCGTAGTCGACGAGGTTCACCTTGCGCGAACGGTCGCCGTTGTACATGGCGTTCAGCTGGCCGATCATCACGTGCGACTCGTCCATGAACATCAGCGCGTCCTTCGGCAGGTAGTCGATCAGCGTCGGCGGCGGTTCGCCCGGCATCGAGCCGGACAGGTGGCGCGAGTAGTTCTCGATGCCCTTCGTGAAGCCGACTTCGGCCAGCATCTCGAGGTCGAAACGCGTGCGCTGTTCGAGACGCTGTTCTTCGAGCAGCTTGCCCTGCTGGCGGAATTCTTCGAGGCGGTCGCGCAGCTCGGCCTTGATGGAATCGACTGCCTTCAGCACGGTGGCGCGGCCGGTGACGTAGTGCGAGCCCGGGTACACGGTGAAGCGCGGGATCTTCTGGCGCACCTTGCCCGTCAGCGGGTCGAACAGCTGCAGCGATTCGATCTCGTCGTCGAACATCTCGACGCGGATCGCCAGTTCGGCGTGTTCCGCCGGGAAGATGTCGATGGTGTCGCCGCGCACGCGGAACGTGCCGCGCGCGAAGTCCATTTCGTTGCGCGTGTACTGCATCTGGATCAGGCGCGCGATGACGTCGCGCTGCGCGACCTTGTCGCCCGAGCGCAGCGTGAGAATCATCTTGTGGTACTCGTTCGGATTACCGATACCGTAGATGGCCGACACGGTCGCGACGATGACGACGTCGCGCCGCTCCATCAGCGACTTCGTGCACGACAGACGCATCTGCTCGATGTGCTCGTTGATCGACGAGTCCTTTTCGATGAACAGGTCGCGCTGCGGCACGTACGCTTCCGGCTGGTAATAGTCGTAGTACGAGACAAAATACTCGACGGCATTCTGCGGGAAGAACTCGCGGAACTCCGCATACAGCTGGGCCGCGAGGGTCTTGTTCGGGGCGAACACGATCGCCGGACGGCCGGCTCTAGCGATCACGTTGGCCATCGTATACGTCTTGCCGGAACCGGTCACGCCGAGCAGCGTCTGGTACATCAGGCCGTCCTCGATGCCTTCCACCAGGCCCTGGATTGCCGTGGGCTGGTCGCCTGCGGGCGGGAAGGGCTGGTGCAGCTTGAACGGGGAATCCGGGAACGTGATGACCGTTGGTGCTGGTGAATTTGCAACCGATAAATCTGCCATTGGATCAGACCTTTGCTAGAATGAGAATCCGCTTGCGATCTGGCACCGTCCAGACCGCCTATCTATACAACCGCTGCGAACCCAGCCGACAAACCAAGTTTATCACGATGAATTCCCCAGCTTCTGCCAGCATCTTCAGCGCCATCGCCATGGCTCCCCGCGATCCGATCCTCGGCATCACCGAGGCCTTCAACGCAGATACCAACCCCGCCAAGATCAATCTGGGCGTGGGCGTCTACTACGATGACAACGGGAAAGTGCCGCTGCTGGAGTGCGTTCAGAAAGCGGAAGCGAAGTTGATGGAGCAGCCGACGCCCCGTACCTATCTGCCGATCGAAGGCCTGGGTGCGTACGACAAGGCTGTGCAAGAACTCGTATTTGGTGCCGACAGCGCCGTAATTCAAGAGAAACGTGCAGTCACGGTGCAAGCCCTGGGCGGCACCGGCGCGCTGAAGATCGGCGCCGACTTCCTGAAGCGCTTCTCGCCGGATTCGCAAGTCTACATCAGCGACCCGAGCTGGGAAAACCACCGCGCGCTGTTCGAAAGCGCTGGCTTCACCGTCAACAACTACGCCTATTACGACGCGGCCACGCACGGCGTCAACTTCGAAGGCATGCTGGCCGCGCTGAAAGCGATGCCGGAAGGCGCGATCGTCGTCCTGCACGCCTGCTGCCACAACCCGACCGGCGCCGAACTGAACGCCGACCAGTGGGGCCAGGTGATCGAGGTCGTGCGTGCCAACAACCTGATCCCGTTCCTCGACATGGCCTACCAGGGCTTCGGCGACGGCATCGCGGAAGACGGCGCCGTCGTCCGCCGCTTCACCGCGACCCCGGGCCCGCTGCTGGTGTCGAACTCGTTCTCGAAGTCGTTCTCGCTGTACGGCGAGCGCGTGGGTGCACTGTCCGTCGTCGCATCGACCGCGGAAGAGGCGGCGCGCCTGCTGTCGCAGCTGAAGCGCATCGTCCGCACGAACTACTCGAACCCGCCGACGCACGGCGGCAAGGTCGTCGCGACCGTCCTGTCGACGCCGGAACTGCGCCAGCTGTGGGAAGACGAGCTGGCCGGCATGCGCGTCCGCATCAAGCAGATGCGCGACGAGCTGGTCAAGAAGCTGGCCGAAAAGGCACCGGGCAGCGATTTCGAATTCGTGCGCAAGCAGGTCGGCATGTTCTCGTACTCGGGCCTGACGAAGGAGCAGGTCGAGAAGCTGCGCGCCGAATCGATCTACGCCGTGGACACCGGCCGCATCTGCGTCGCCGCGCTGAACTCGAAGAACATCGATCGCGTCGTTGACGCCATCGCAAAAGTTCTCTAAAATCTCGGCCTTCCGCTAAGCAATCATTGTTAGCGTAAAAGGGGCCTGAAGAACCGTCGCGAGCGGCAGCAGTTCCGGTCGAGAAGCGCAGCCGTACTTACGGTACGGCGAGCATCGCAGACCGGAAATGCAACGCGCAGCAGGTTATTCAGGCTCCCACTACTCCCTGATAGCTCAGTCGGTAGAGCGACGGACTGTTAATCCGCAGGTCCCTGGTTCGAGTCCAGGTCGGGGAGCCAAGTTTCCGCACGGTTGCGTCCAGCCTGTGCAAGCCGTTGGTGAGCGGCTATAATACGAACACCTATTCCCTGATAGCTCAGTCGGTAGAGCGACGGACTGTTAATCCGCAGGTCCCTGGTTCGAGTCCAGGTCGGGGAGCCAGAATTCGAAGAAGGGCATCGAGAGATCGATGCCCTTTTTTCATGGTTCGCCGGCCAACGTCTCCATCAGCGTCACAATATCGGCCGGCTTGGTCAAATGCGCATCGAACCCGGCGGCCTGCGACCGCGCGCGGTCGGCGCTCTGGCCCCAGCCGGTCAGGGCGATCAGGCGCACACCGGCGAGGCGGGCATCGGCGCGGATCCGTCCGGCCACCTGGCAGCCGTCCATGTCGGGCATGCCGATGTCGATCACCGCCGCGTCCGGCGTCCACGTGTCGAGCAGCGCCAACGCCTCCTTGCCGCCGTAGGCGACGCGCACCTCGGCGCCGCATGTGTCCAGCAGCATGGCCAGGCTGTCGGCGGCGTCATGGTTGTCGTCGACGACGAGTAGGCGCCGTCCCGCCAGCGCGGCGGGCCGTGCGGCTGCTGCGCCGGTACTGGCGCAGCAGGCGGCGCGAGCGGCAGGCGAACGGTGAACGCGCAGCCGCGGCCCCGCCCACCGCTGCGGACGTCGATGGTGCCGCCGTGCAGCTCGACGAGGCTGCGGGCCATCGTCAGGCCGATCCCGAGCCCGCCCTGCGCATCGGCGGTCGCGTTCTCGCCCTGCACGAACAGGTCGAACACACGGGGCAGCAGTTCCGGGACGATCCCGACACCCGCGTCGCTCACCGTCACGCGAGCCTGCCCGTCCTCGGCCCTTGCCTCGACCCGGATCTCGCCGCCGCGCTCGGAATACTTGGCCGCATTGTTCAGCAGATTGGAAAAGACCTGGGTGAGGCGGGCCTTGTCCGCGTCGAGCGGCAGCGGGGCCGGGGGCAGGTCGACGTGCAGGTGCTGGCCGCCGCGCTCCAGATGCGGACGCGCCGTCTCGAGTGCGGCGGCGATGACGTCGGCAAGCTCCACGGATTCGCGCCGCAATTCGATCTTGCCGCGCGTGATCCGCGACACTTCGAGCAGGTCGTCGACGAGACGCACGATCTGGCGCACCTGGCGCTGCACCATGTCGATCACCTTGTCGGCACGGCGCCGGTGCGCACCCTCGGCCTGCAACAGGTACATGGCGTTGCTGATCGGCGCGAGCGGGTTGCGCAGTTCGTGCGCGAGCGTGGCGAGGAATTCGTCCTTGCGGCGGTCGGCGTCACGTAGCGCCTGCTCGGCGCGCTTGCGGTCGGTGATGTCGATCAGGTAGCCGACGCCTTCGCTGTCCGCGATGCGGGTCGCCGAGCACAGCGCGTACCACCGGCTGCCGTCCTTGCGCAGCAGATCGTGTTCGCGCGGATCGAGCACGCCCGTGTCGCGGAATTCGGCGAGCGAGCCGCGCGCCGCGTCGTGCCATTCCGGCGGCGTCAGGCGCTCCCACCCGAGACCGCCGTCCGCGAGATCGGCCCGCGTGTAGCCGCTCATGTCGAGGAACGCATCGTTGGCTTCATGGATGATGCCGTCCGTCGTGAGGAAGACGATGCCGACGTTGCGGGGCTGCAGGGCGCGCCGGAACCGGTCCTCGCTCTCGCGCAGCGCCTGCTCGCTGCGCAGGCGGTCGACCAGCTCGCTGGCCTGGCGCGCATACAGGTCGAGCAGGCGGAACTGGTGTTCGGACGGGCGGTGCGGCGAGCGGAAATGCGTGGACAGCATGCCGAGCACGGGGCCGCCGGACACGAGCAGCGGCGTCGACTGCACGGCCCGGTAGCCCGCGGCGGCCGCGATGTCGCGGAAATTCGTGTACTCCTCGTCCGTCAGCACGTCCTCGATGACGATGCGCGCGCCGCTGCGCAGCGCCCGTCCGCAGGCGGTATTGTCGTCGGGGTTGACCAGCTTGAACGTGTCGAGGAATGCCTGCGGAAAGCCGCGCTGCACGACGATCTCCAGGCCTTTCTTGTGCGGATTGTAGAGCTGGATATTGCCGTAGTCCGCGTCCAGCAACAGGATGGCGGCGTCCAGCACTTCATCGAGCGCGCTGCGCAGGTCGCGCGTGGCCAGCAGGCGGTTGCTGAGCTCATGCAGGCGGTTCATTTCCTGCAGCTCGGCCGCAAGCCGGGTGTCGGTGGCCTGCAGCCGCGTCTGCGTCTGCTTGCGCTCCGAGATGTCGCGCACCAGCAGCTGGATGGCACGTGTGCCGTCCCACGCCAGCGGGCCGCAGGTCAGCTCCGCATCGAACCGGCGGCCATCGGCCCGGCACTTCGCCAGTTC
Source organism: Massilia kyonggiensis (assembly GCF_024756235.1). Lineage (GTDB taxonomy): Bacteria > Pseudomonadota > Gammaproteobacteria > Burkholderiales > Burkholderiaceae_D > Telluria > Telluria kyonggiensis. The sequence continues at coordinate 96,901 of NZ_JANUGY010000015.1, forward strand.
GTCGAGCGGGGCGAAGCCGCCTGCCGCCGCGTGCCGCATGCGTTCGCACAGGCAGGCCCGCTGGTCCGGCGCGGCCAGCGCCGATGTCGGGTGCCCGAGCAGGCCGTCGGTGGCGCCCGGACCGAGGATCGCTTCGGCCGCCGGGCTCGCGTAGACGATGCGATCGTCCACGCTGACGAGCACGCCGTCCGGGCACAGGCGGGCCAGCATGTCGAAGCCGTCGGGAGGCCGAGCCGATGCGCCGGCGTGCGCCGGATTGTGGTCGATCTCGTCCATCCTGGCCTCCCGTCCGGACACGTTGAACCGGACTACCATAACAGCTTGAGGCGGCGCAGGCGCACGGTAACGCAACCATGCGGACTCGGGCGCAATCGGCTGTCAGGCGTTCACCGCCGCGTCCGCCGTGCCCGGCACGATCGCCGTCGCCTTGCGCCGCTTCCACCACAACACGAGCCCGCTCCACAGCACGACGATGCTGAGCACGTCCAACAGCAGCCACAGCAGCTTCAGCGCCAGTCCGCCGTAGTCGCCGAAGTGCAGCGGCTGCGACAGCATCAGCGCGGACACCGTCCACGGCATGCTGCCCGTCGCGACGACGTCGTGCGTGCCGGCGTCGATCATCACGATGTCCAGCAGTTTCGACGTCACGGCCGTGTCGCCCTGCATGAAGGCGATGAAATGGCGCGGTGTCGCGAAGCCGTTGCCGGGGTAGGCCATGAAGCTGAGCGACATGTGCGGCCGGGCCCGGCGCGCAGCGGCCACGGCGGCGGCGGCCGACGGCGTGCCAGCGACGGGCGGCAGGTGCGCGTACGGCGCCGCCAGCGCCGCCAGTTCCGTCGCCTGCCAGTGCGCGAAAATCGGCCGGTTCAGCGCGTTGATCGTGCCCGTCAGGCCGACGACGAGCAGCCACGCGAGCGTCGCCATGCCCAGCACGTTGTGCCGGTCCAGCCAGGGGATGCGGCCTGCGCGGGCGCGCCGCACGGTGCCGAACTTCAGCTTGCGCATGTGCGGGCCGTAGACGGCGATGCCGGACACGATCGACGCCGCCAGCAGCAGGCCCATGAAGCCCAGCAGCAGGGTGCCGGGCAGGCCCGAGTACATGTCCGTATGCAGGCGCAGCATCACGGTCATGAAGCCGCTGTCGAGCGGATAGTCGCTGAGGAAGGCGCCCGTGCGCGCGTCGTAGGTGTAGTACGCCGTGAGGCCGGGGTCGTCGGCGCGCGCGGCCATGCGTACGTTGACGAGGTCCGGCTCGTCCGCCTCGGCCACGATGAACTGGGGCACGTCGCGCGGACGGCGGCGCTGCGCGTCGGCGACGATGGCATCCAGGCCGGCGCGCCGCATCGCTTCGCGTCCGGCCAGCGGCGGCGCGTCGACGCTGTTGCCGAGCGCGTGGTTCAGCTCGTGCGAAAAGATCAGCGGCAATCCGGTCACGCACAGCATCAGCAGGAACACCATGCAGACGAGGCTCGTCCATTTGTGGATGGCGTACCAGGCGCGGTAATGCATGGCTCAGAAACGCGTGGAGAGGCTCATCTCGACGCTGCGCTGCGCGCCCATCCAGCAATTGTTGGCGTCGTGGCAGGCGCCGACGTAGCGCTTGTCGGCGAGATTGCTCACGGTGACGCCCAGGGTCGTGCGGTCCGTCAGCCGGTACGAGGCGGCCGCGTCGACCAGCGCATAGCCGGGCACGGCCGCCGCGTTCAAGGCGTCGGCCTGGCTGCGGCCGATGTAGCGCACGCCGCCGCTCAGGTCCAGGCGCTCGGCGGCGCTCCAGTTCAGCCATGCGGAGGCCTGCTTGTCCGCGACCCATACGGGCGTCTTGCCGACCAGCGTCGGGTCCAGTTCGTTCTTCGTCACCTGCATGTCGAGGTGGGTGAGGGCGATGGTCACGTCGAGGTCGCCCGTGACGATCTGGCGCCACGACACTTCCTGTCCCTTCGACTGGACTTCACCGTTCTGCGTGTAGCGGTTGAACGTGGGCGTGTTGACGACGACGTTCTGCTTGCGGATGTCGAACCAGGCGGCCGTCAGCTGCGTGCGGCGGTCGGGCGACTGGTATTTGACGCCGGCTTCGATCTGCTTCGCCGTCGTCGGCTTGAACGCGCTGCCTGTCAGCGAATCCACGCCCGACGTCGGCTCGAACGACGTCGAGTAATTCACGTACGGCGCGACGCCGTTGTCCAGTTTCCAGATCGCGGCCAGGCGGCCGCTCGTGCGGCTTTGCGCGATGCGCGTGGGCGTGCCGCCGTTGTCGTCGGTGCTGCGGTAGCGGTCGCGACGCAGGCCGGCGATGACCGTCACCGGGCCCCATTTCGCCTCGTCCTGCGCGTACCAGCCGAGCTGGGACTGGTCGATGTCGTGCCGTTCCGTGTACGTGTCGAAGGGCAGCCTGGATGGATCCAGCAGGTGCCAGTCCGGGTTGCCTAGGTCGATGGTCGGCGTGTCCGCGCTGAGCGTGTCGCCGTAGCGCACGTGCGAATCCATTTTCTGGTAATCGACGCCGGCCAGCAGGCGGTGGGTGATGGGGCCGGTGGTCGTCCGGAACGCGAGCTGGTTGTCGGCCACCCAGCCGTCCTGGTGCTCGTCCGTGAAGTAGGCGGAGCGGATGAGCGTACGGCCGTCGGCCTGCAGGCCATAGTTATAGGTGTTGCGCTGGAAGCCGTCGGCCTTCGTCCAGCGCACGTTCTGCAGGAACGTCACGCCATTGCCGAACGCGTGTTCGAGCTTCCAGCCCGCCATCTTGACCGTGCGCGACATGCCGGCCCAGTTGACGTCGCCCGCGTACGCGTCGCTGTCCAGTTCGCCGTACGGTGCTGGGCGCAAGGTGCCCGTGGCCGGCAGCGGCGTCGACGGCACAAGGGCCGGATCCTTCTGGTAGTACGCGTTCACGTTGAGCTTCGTGTCGCGCGAGATGCGCCACGTCGCGGACGGCGCGAGCAGGTAGCGCTCCTCGCGCGTCGTGGCCTGCTGGCCGTCGCGCTGGCGGCCGAGGGCGAGCAGGCGGTAGTCGACGTCCTGCGACAACGGCCCCGTGCTGTCGAGCGCCAGCTCGCGCAGGTTGTCGTTGCCGATGCGCACGCGCACGACGTTCTCCTGCGTGGACTGCGGCTGCTTGGCCGTCTGGTTGACCATGCCGCCCGGCGGCGCCGAGCCATACAGCACGGACGTCGGCCCTTTCAGCACTTCGACGCTGCCCGTCGCCCACGCATCGACCTGCGGCACGAGGTTCCACAAGCCGTTGTACTGCAGCGGCAGGCCGTCGTAGTAATTGCGGTAGCTTTCGAAGCCGCGGATCGTGTACTGGTCGAAGATGGTCACGTTCGGCCGGCTTTCCGGCGTCACGCCGGACACGTAGCGCAGCGCTTCGTTGACGGTATCCACCTGGCGCTTCGCCAGCAGGTCGCTGTCGTAGACCTCGTAGCTCATCGGCGCCTCGAGCGGCTTCAGGTCGGACTTGGTGCCCGTCGTGCGGTAGCCGGTGGCGCTGACGTGGACCTGGGCGATGTCGTCCTGCGCTTGGGCGAGGCTGGCGCAGGCGGAGGCGACGAGGAGGGCGATGAGATGACGGTTCATAGCTGTAATACAAATGATAATGAGAACGATTATCATTTGATGTTCGGCATCTGTCAACCCGACGCGGGCACAAAAAAGGGCGCCGCAGCGCCCCATCGCTCATTGCTTGCCGGACACCGGCTTCACCTTGCCCGCCGCCTCCAGCGCCCGCGCCCGCGCCGTGTCGACATCGTCCGCCGTTGCCAGCGCCACGCCCATGCGGCGCCGAGCGAAGGACTCCGGCTTGCCGAACAGGCGGATGTCGCTGCCCGGCACCCTCAGGGCGTCGGCCACGCCTTCGAATGCGATGCCCGCTTCTTCCAGTTGGCCGTAAATCACGGCGGACGCGCCCGGCGCGCGCAGCGCCGTGTTCACGGGCAGGCCGAGGATCGCCTTGGCGTGCAGCTCGAATTCGCTTTGCACCTGCGTCGCCATCGTCACCATGCCGGTGTCGTGCGGACGCGGGCTCACTTCCGAGAACCACACCATGTCGCCCTTCACGAACAGCTCGACGCCGAACACGCCCTGGCCGCCCAGGTTGGCCGTGACCTTTTCCGCGATCTCCTGCGCGCGCTGCAGCGCGAGCGGGGCCATCGGCTGCGGCTGCCACGATTCCACGTAATCGCCATGTACCTGCTTGTGGCCGATCGGTTCGCAGAAGCGCGTCTCAACCTTGCCGTCGGCACCGACCGCGCGCACGGTCAGCAAGGTGATCTCGTAATCGAAATCGATGAAGCCCTCGACGATGACGCGGCCCGCGTCCACGCGCCCGCCGGATGCGGCGTAGTTCCAGGCGTTCTCGACGTCGGCGGCGCTGTCCAGCTTCGACTGGCCCTTGCCCGACGACGACATCACGGGTTTCACGACGTTCGGAAAGCCGATCTCGGCGCAGGCGGCTTTCAGTTCGTCGAGGCTGGATGCGAAGCGGTACGGCGACGTGGCCAGGCCCAGCTCTTCGGCGGCGAGGCGGCGGATGCCTTCGCGGTTCATCGTCAGCTGCGCGGCGCGGGCGGTCGGGATGCAGGTGATGGTGCCCGCCGCTTCCAGCTCGGCCAGCTTCGCGGTGGCGATCGCCTCGATCTCGGGCACGACGAGGTCCGGTTGCTCCCGCTCGATCAGCGCGGCGAGGGCGGCGCCATCCGTCATGTCGATGACGTGCGCGCGGTGCGCGACCTGGTGGCCGGGCGCGTCCGGGTAGCGGTCGACGGCGATCACTTCGACGCCGAGACGTTGCAGGGAGATGATGACTTCTTTGCCGAGCTCGCCGGAGCCGAGCAGCATGATTTTCGTTGCGGAAGGAGAGAGAGGTGTGCCGAGGGTGGTCATGGGTCAACAGGGGGCAGGTCGGGAAGAGGGCGACTATAGCAAACACCGGCGCGCGGTGCGATATTTGGCAATTTCCGGATACCTGCTATAATATTGCCTCAATTCCCTGATAGCTCAGTCGGTAGAGCGACGGACTGTTAATCCGCAGGTCCCTGGTTCGAGTCCAGGTCGGGGAGCCAGAATTCTAAAAGGCCGCGTTATCCAACGCGGCCTTTTTCGTTTCCGCCCTGCCATGACTATTCTTTCCCCGCGCGACGCCGCCCGCATCGACCACTACGCCGCCGCGGCCGACACGGACGGCTGGCTGCACCCCGTCCAGCAGGCCCTGATCCACCACCGCGGCTGGCTGCGCATGCTGGCCCCGCGCGCCGTCGGCGGGGAAGAGCGGCCTCTGCCGGAAGTCGTGCGGCTGGAAGAAGCCATCGCCCGCGTCGACGGCAGCGTCGGCTGGACCGTGACGCTGTGCGCCGGCGCCGGCTGGTTCGCGGGCTTCCTGCCGCCGCACCTGGCCCGCGCCATTCTCTCCACGCCGCGCGCCTGCCTGGCGGGCAGCGGCGCGCCGACGGGCCAAGCGGACCGCGAGGGCGACGGCTGGCGCATCGAGGGCGAGTGGGACTACGCGAGCGGCGCGCCGATGGCCACGCACTTCACGTTCAACGCGTTCCTGCGCGAGGCGGGCAATCCGATGCTCGATGCGGCCGGACAGCCGCGCATCCAGGCGTTCGTCGTGCCGAAGGAGATCGTCGAGATCGTGCCCCGCTGGCGCAGCATCGGCCTGCGCGCGACGGCGTCGCACGCCTACCGCATCCGCGGCGCATGGGTCCACGCGGACCACGGTTTCGTCATCGACCCTGCCGCCGCGCGCGAGCAGGGGCCGCTGTACCGCTTTCCGTTCCTCCCGTTCGCCTTCGTCACGCTGGCCGCGAACGTGGCCGGGATGGCTGCTCACTTCGTCGACCTGGCCCGCGACTGCATCGCGCGCCGGCGCAACCGCTTCGGTGGCGGCGAGCCGTTGATCGAGGTACCGGCCGTGCGCGCCGTGCTGGACGGTGTGTGCTCCCACTTCGATGATGTGCGTGGCCGCTTCTATGCCTTGCTGGATGCTTGCTGGGCAGACGTCGCCGCCGGCGCGGACGTCGCGGACGAACAGGCCGCGCAGATGCAGGCGCTGGCGCAGGAATGGGTGGCGGCGTCGCGCCATGCCGTCGACACGCTGTATCCGTACTGCGGCCTCGTGGCGGCGAGCGCGGACAGCGCCATCAACCGCGTCTGGCGCGACTTCCATACGGCGTCGCAACACGCGCTCTTGCTGCCGCAGAACTGAGCCGCTATAATGCGGCCTCCTTTCCCTGATAGCTCAGTCGGTAGAGCGACGGACTGTTAATCCGCAGGTCCCTGGTTCGAGTCCAGGTCGGGGAGCCAGAATCTGAAAAGGCCGCGTATTGTTCTTCAATACGCGGCCTTTTTGTCATGTGCCGATGCTCGCGGCGATTTCCCGGTTGCAGACGTCGACCCGGTTGCGCCCATGCGTCTTCGCCCGGTACAAGGCCTCGTCGGCGCGGCGCAGCACGGCTTCCCAGTCGCGATCCTGGTGACCGTACGCGGCCACCCCGACGCTGACCGTCATCGGTACGACGAGGCCTTCCGTCCGCAATGGTGTGACGGCGATGCGTTCGCGCAGCCGCTCGGCGATCACGCGCACGTCGTGCAGCCGCTGACCGGCCAGCAGCACGGCGAATTCCTCGCCGCCGATGCGGAACAGCGTGTCGTGCCCGCGCAGGACGTCACCTGCGCAGTCCGTCACGTGGCGGATCGCCGCATCGCCCACGCCATGGCCGTGGCGGTCGTTGATCGACTTGAAATGGTCGATGTCGAACGTGATGAAGAACAGGCCCGACAAGTCGCGCCGGCAGCGGTCGAATGCGGCGTCGGCGGTGTCCTGCAATGCGCGGCGGTTCAGCCAGCCGGTGAGGGCGTCGGTCAGCGAGGCGCGGCGCAGGTCCTGTGCCTGGCGATGCGCGACGATCAGCGCGCAGCTCATCGGCACCACCGACATGAACAGGAGCAGGAACAGCGAGCCGGATGTCTGGAGGAACTGGCTGCCCATGAAGGTCAGCGTATGGTTCTCGCTGGCGACCAGGTAGACCGTACGCATGCTCTGCTGGAGCATGAAGATGCATTCCATCGCGACGAGCGGCAGGTAGGTCGGCCATTCGTCGCGCCGGATGCGGCCCCGCAAGCTCAGGCCGACGCTGACGTTGATGGCGACGATCAGCGGCGTGAACACGAGCAGCCGGTGCGCCACGGAACCCTGCAATGCGGGCAAGGCATGCAATCCCAGGACCAGCGGCACGACGACGGCCAGCAGCGGCCAGCCCGGCGCCAGTCCGAGGTGCCGGCGCAGGCCGGCAAGGACGCCGAAATGGCCGGCGACGTACAGGGCGTTGGCGATACCGGGGACCGGGAACGACGCGAGGTGGAAGCGGAACGCGAACGCGGCGAGTACGCTATTGCAAGTAAAACAGACGCCGGTGATCGCCCAGTCGCGCAGGCAGGTCTGGTGCGGCGCGGCGCGGTACAGCAAGGCCATGCTGGCGGCCATGACGACGCTCGCGAGCGCGGAAACCACGACGAGTGTGAACGCATCCATGTGTCCCCTGAGCGCGCTGAATGAAATCGGTCACGCCATTATAGGTATGCAGAATTAATGAAATATCACGAATTGTCTCAAGCCGGGCAGGCATGACGAAAACGAGGGAAAATAGTGGATTACGTCCCGTCTAAACGTTTCCAAATGACCACACTGGCTTCTTCTTCACTGCCGCGCGGCGCCGACATCAATCCGAAACCGCTCGGCGTCGCGCTGTTGCTCATCATCCTGGGCGCCTGGTTTCTGGCGCAGACCGTCGGCGCGAAGCACGCCGCGCTGTTCGTCGTCGGCGCGCTGCTGGGCCTCGCGCTGTACCACGCCGCGTTCGGCTTCACGTCCGCGTGGCGCGTCTTCATCGCGGACGGCCGCGGCGCCGGCCTGCGCGCGCAGATGATCATGCTCGCCGTCGGCGTGGGGCTGTTCTTCCCGGCGCTGTCCGCCGGCACCTTGTTCGGCAATCCCGTCACGGGTCTCGTGTCGCCCGCGGGCACGTCCGTCATCATTGGCGCGTTCATGTTCGGCATCGGCATGCAGCTGGGCGGCGGTTGCGCGTCCGGCACGTTGTACACGGTCGGCGGCGGCAGCACGCGCATGATCGTGACTTTGCTTGCGTTCATCACCGGCTCCGTCATCGCGACGGCGCACATGCCGTTCTGGACGTCGCTGCCGCAACTGAAACCGATCTCGCTCGTGAAGACGCTGGGCCTGGCGCCCGCGCTGCTGCTCAACTGGGCCGTGTTCGCGCTGATCGCGTTCGTCACCGTCGTGGTGGAAAAACGCCGCCACGGCCGCCTCGTCGACCCGACCGTGCGGCCGGCGCACAAGTCCCCATGGCTGCACGGGCCGTGGCCGCTGGTGGCCGGTGCCATCGCGCTCGTCGTGCTGAACTTCGCGACGCTCGCGCTGTCCGGCCGGCCGTGGGGCGTGACGTCCGCGTTCGCGCTGTGGGGCGCCAAGGCCGCGCAGGCGATCGGCATCGATACGGCGAGCTGGACGTACTGGTCGACGAAGGCGAACGCGGCCGCGCTGGCCGCGCCCGTGTGGCGCGACGTGACGTCCGTGATGGACATCGGCATCGTGTTGGGCGCCATGCTGGCGGCGGCGCTCGCGGGCCGCTACGCGCCCGTGTGGCGCGTACCGCTGCGCTCGCTCCTCGCGGCCGTCGTCGGCGGGCTGATGCTCGGCTATGGCGCGCGCCTCGCATACGGCTGCAATATCGGCGCCTATTTCAGCGGTATCGTGTCGGGCAGCCTGCACGGCTGGCTGTGGCTCGTCGCCGCGTTCGCCGGCAACGTGTTCGGCACGCGGCTGCGTCCGCTGTTCGGGCTCGAAGTGGAACGGGTGAAACCGAGTAGCTGCTGAGCTCGCCATTGCAGTATCATGCAGCCGCGCCGGGACTCCGCCGGATCCGCGCCCGCAAGATCGCCCATTCGACGGCGAGCCCGTAAACACGGGCGCCGTTGAATTCGATGGATCGCCTGCAAGCTTCGTCCGCCCGGCCTACAATCGATCCTTTGCCGTCGGGATCGAGCATGCAAGCATCAGTCAATACAACACCTCTCGAACAGGACGGTTTGCCGCCAGGGCCGCGCGCCTGGGCCATCCTCGCCCTCGCGCTCGGGGTGGGTATGTCGTCGCTCGATACCGCCATCGCCAACACGGCGTTGCCCGCGATGGCGCAGCAATTGCACGCGACGCCGGCCGACTCCGTGTGGATCGTGAACGCCTACCAGCTCGCCATGGTCGCCACCTTGCTGCCGATCGCGGCGCTGGGCGAGACCATCGGCTACCGCCGCGTCTACGTGGCGGGCATGGCCCTGTTTACGGCGGCGTCGCTCGCGTGCGCGCTGGCGTGGTCGCTGCCCGTGCTGATCGTGGCGCGCCTGTTCCAGGGCCTTGGCGCGAGCGCCATCATGGGCGTCAACACGGCGCTGCTGCGCGCCACGTATCCGGCGCAACTACAGGGACGCGGCTTCGGCACCAACGCCCTCGTCGTCGCGGTCGGCTTTGCGCTTGGGCCGAGTCTCGCATCGATCATTCTTGCTGCATCTTCGTGGCAATGGCTGTTCGGCATTAACGTCGTGCCGGGCATCGTCGCGTTCTTCATGGCGCGCAAGGTGCTGCCGGAGACGCGCCGCGCCACCCACCGCGTGGACCGCCTTGCCGGCTTCTACAACGTCGTCGCGTTTTCGATGGCCGTGCTGGCGCTGGGCGATGCCGCGCACCGCGTGGGCATGAAGACCTTGCTGCCGGAAGCGCTGATCGCACTGGTGTTCTTCGGCCTGCTGTTGCGCCGCGAGCGCGGCCATCCGGCGCCGCTGTTGCCCGTGGACCTGTTCCGCCGTCCGTTGTTCGCGCTGTCGACCATCACCGCCATCTGCACGTTCGCCGCGCAGGCGCTCGCCTTCGTCGCGCTGCCGTTCTTTTTCGAGACGACCCTCGGCCGTTCGCCCGTCGAGACGGGCTTCCTGATGACGCCGTGGCCCGTGATGGTCGGCGTGATGGCGCCCGTCGCCGGGCGGCTCTCGGACCGCTATGCGCCGGGGCTGCTGGGCGGCATCGGTTTATTGATCCTCGCGGCCGGCCTCGTCACGATGATGAGCCTGCCGGCAGCGCCGTCCGCCCTCGACATCGGCTGGCGCATGGCCGTGTGCGGCATCGGCTTCGGCTTTTTCCAGGCGCCGAACGTGAAGGCGATCATGGGCAGCGCGCCGGCCTCGCGTGCCGGCAGCGCCAGCGGCATGGTGGCAACCGCGCGCCTGACGGGGCAGGCGACGGGCGCCGCCCTGGTGGCGTTCTGCCTTACCATTTCCCATGTGCGCGGACCGTGGTTCGCGCTCGGCATCGCCGCCGCGTTCTCGTTCGCGGCCAGCGTGGCCAGTTTTTCGCGCCTCGTCGTTGCGGCGCCGGCGGCATGAGCTTCACCATTCAAGAAAGAACCAAATGACACGACGTTTCAAGATCGCGGGCATCGCCGGCGACGGCATCGGCAAGGAAGTCCTGCCGGAAGGCCTGAAGGTATTGGCGGCCGCGGCCGAGCGCTTCGGCCTGCAGCTCGAGTTCACGCATTTCCCGTGGGCCAGCTGCGACTGGTACATCCAGCATGGCGAGATGATGCCGCCCGACTGGAAGGAACAATTGTCCGGCATGGACGCCATCTATTTCGGCGCCGTCGGCTGGCCCGCGCTGGTGCCGGACCACATCTCGCTGTGGGGTTCGCTGCTCAAGTTCCGCCGTGAATTCGACCAGTACATCAACCTGCGTCCCGTGCGCCTGTTCGAAGGCGTGCCGTGCCCGCTGGCCGGCCGCAAGCCGGGCGACATCGATTTCTTCGTGGTGCGCGAAAACACCGAGGGCGAGTACACGAACCTGGGCGGCGTGATGTTCCCGGGCACCGAGCGCGAGATGGTGATCCAGGAATCCGTCTTCACGCGCCACGGCACCGACCGCGTGCTGCGCTACGCCTTCGAACTCGCGAACGCGCGCCGCCGCCGGCACCTGACGGTCGCGACGAAGTCGAACGGCATCGCCATCAGCATGCCGTGGTGGGACGGCCGCGCGGACGCGATCCACGCCGACTACCCGCAGGTCACCGTCGACAAGCAGCACATCGACATCCTGACCGCCCGCTTCGTGCTGCAGCCCGACCGCTTCGACGTCGTCGTCGCGTCGAACCTGTTCGGCGACATCCTGTCCGACCTCGGCCCGGCCTGCACGGGCACGATCGGCCTGGCGCCGTCCGGCAACCTGAATCCGGACCGCACGTTCCCGTCGCTGTTCGAACCCGTGCACGGCTCCGCGCCGGACATCGCGGGCAAGGGCATCGCCAACCCGATCGCGATGATCTGGTCGGGCGCGATGATGCTGGCGTTCCTCGCGGCCGGCCCGGATGCGGACCCGCGCTGCGGCGAGGCGCATGACGCCATCGTGGCCGCGATCGAGGACGTGCTGAAGCACGGTCCGCGCACGGGCGACCTGGGCGGCACGGCGACGACAGTCGAGGTGGGCGACGCCATCGCGGCGCGCGTGCGCGGCTGATCGTGCTTTAAACGGGCACGGCCGCCCCGATATCAGGAACATGGCGCGCCGTTCCCGCATTCCCGACTTCGAATTTCCTGCCCAGCCTGTTGCGGCGGACGCACCGTGCCCGCTATGCGGCCGGCCACTCGGCACGGTCAACATCGACCGCCATCACCTGATTCCCAAGTCGCTGAAGGGTAGGGAGCAATTCCCTATTCACAAGATTTGTCACCGCAAGATCCACGCGACGTTTTCCGAGCGCGAGCTGCTGCGGGCTTATTACACGTGGGAAGCGCTGCGGGGGAATGACGATATCCGGGCGTTCATCGAGTGGGTGGCGAAAAAACCGTCGGAGTTTTACGCGCGGACGTTTACGTCGAATAAGAAGAAGAGCCGCTAAGCACTGATCAGCCATTATCGGGATGACATCACGCATGTCGCACGATTGAATCGAACATCACTACCGTCGTGCTTGGTGTTAAAATCGGAACTTACTTTTTTGCAATTCTGGTTCCTTTTTCAATGCCGCAATCCCCGCAGTTGCAATGAACCAAGAAGACTCGAACGCCTGCTCGGTTCTCCTGATCGATGACGAACCCTTTGCCGAGGACATCATTTCCCACGGCATGAAAGGGTGCGCCTCGTACGCGCTGCGCTACGTGCGCGACCCCGGCATGGCGGTCGAGCTGGCGAAGGAAATCAATGCGACGGTCGTGCTCGTCGACCTGCGCATGCCGGAGATCGACGGGTTCGAAGTCACCCGCCGCCTGCGCGCGGACAAGGACACCGAGCACATTCCCGTTGTCCTGCTGTCGTCCGAAGAAGATCCCGAGATCAAGGCGAAGGCGTTCGCCCTCGGCGCCAACGACTATCTCGTCAAGTGGCCCGATCCGCGCGAACTCGTCGCACGCGTGCGCTACCACAGCGATGCCTGCATCGCGCGGCGCCAGCGCGATGCCGCGTTCGTGTCGCTGCGGCACAGCCAGGAGCAATTGGCCGCCAGCCAGTCGGCGCTGCACCAGGCGCAGAAGATGGAAGCGATCGGCCAGCTGACGGGCGGCGTCGCGCACGATTTCAATAATGTGCTGCAGATCATCGGCGGCAATTTGCAGCTGCTGAAACTGGTAGGCAACCTGAACGAGGCCGGCAAGGCGCGCGTCGACATGGCGCTGGCCGGCGTGGAGCGCGGGGCCAAGCTGTCGTCGCACTTGCTCGCCTTTGCGCGCCGCCAGCCGCTGCAGGCCGTCGTGATCGATCCGGGCCACCTGCTGCGCGAGATGGACGACATGATGCGCCGCGTGCTCGGTCCGCGCGCGCGCGTCGTGACGGAGATCGCGGCCGGCCTGGGCAGCACCCTCGTCGACCCGAACCAGCTCAACAACGTACTGCTGAACCTCGCGATCAATGCGCGCGATGCGATGGCGGGCAGCGGCACGCTGACGATCCGCGCGGCCAATGCCGGCCCGGACAACGCCTTGCCGACGGAAGTGCCGCGCGGCCATTACGTGTTGATCGAAGTGGCGGATACGGGCAAGGGCATGTCGCCGGAAGTGCTGGAGCGCGCGTTCGAGCCGTTCTTCACGACCAAGCCGACGGGGCAGGGGACGGGCCTGGGGCTGTCGATGGCCTACGGCTTCGTCAAGCAGTCGGGCGGCGAGATCGTCCTGAAGAGCGAACCGGGCAAGGGCACCAGCGTGCGCATCTACCTGCCGCGCAGCGAGGCCGAGCCCCAGCACACGGAACAGGCGCCGACGGCGCCGCTGCTGGGCGGCGTGGAGACGATCCTCGTCGTCGAGGACGAGGAAGACGTGCGCAGCACGACCTGCGGCATCCTGTCCGCGCTGGGCTACAAGGTGCTGGAGGCGCCGGATGCGGCGAAGGCCGTGGAAATCGTCGAGAGCGGCCAGCACATCGACCTCGTGTTCACGGACGTGATCATGCCGGGGCCCGTGAGCAGCCTGCAACTGGGCGAAGCGGTGCGTGCGCGCCTGCCGCAGGCGCAGATTTTATATACGTCGGGCTATGCCGAGGGCGTGCTGGCGCACGAAGGGAAACTGGAGGCGTCCGTCAACCTGCTGCAGAAGCCGTACCACCCGGACGCGCTCAGCGCGCGCATCCGGCACCTGCTGCGCCGGCGGCAAAGCGCGATGATGTGATTACTTGTTGGGCTTGACGTAACGCTGCGACCCCGGCGGCGGTTCGTTCAGCACGGCCCAGAAGATGCCCAGGTCCGCGATCGCGCGCACGAATTCCGTAAAGTCCACCGGCTTCACCACATAGGCATTCACGCCCAGCTCGTAGCTGCGCACGAGGTCCTGTTCTTCCTTCGACGACGTCAGCATGACGACCGGCAGGCTTTTCAGGCCGTCGGTCGTGCGCACGTTGCGCAGCACTTCGAGGCCATCTACCTTGGGCAGCTTCAGGTCGAGCAGCACGACGGCCGGATTGCCGGCCGGGCGCGACGCGTATTCGCCGCGGCGGTGCAGGTAGTCCAGCGCTTCGGCGCCGTCGCGTACGACGATGACCTGGTTGGCGAGCTGGCTCTTGGACAGCGCGATCAGCGTGAGCTCGAGATCGTTCGGGTTGTCTTCGACCAGCAGGATGGGCTTGAGCATGGGTGTCTTCGTAAAACGGTCAATGATTGGTTTGTTTCGGGAGCGCGAACGAGAACGTCGCGCCTTCGCCCTGCACGGAATCGGCCCAGACGCGGCCGTTGTGGCGCTCGACGATGCGGCGCACGTTCGCGAGGCCGATGCCCGTGCCCTGGAAATCTTCCATCCGGTGCAGGCGCTGGAACACGCCGAACAGCTTGTGCACGTATTCCATGTTGAAGCCGGCGCCGTTGTCCGCCACGTGGAACACCGTCTCGTCCGGATGGTCTTCGGCAAAGACGCGGATCACGGCCGGATCGCGCTGGCCCGTGAACTTGACGGCATTGGACAGCAGGTTGAACAGGGCCAGGTGCAGGAACGTTGGGTCGGCCTGGACTTCCGGCAGCGTGCCGATGTCCCACTCGATGTTGCGGCCCCGCGTTTCCAGCGCCAGCTTGTCGAGGCAGGATGCGACGAGGTCGTTCATGTCGACCGTCGTCGGGCGCAGCGAGGCGCGGCCCATCTGCGAGAACGACAGCAGGTCGTCGACGAGCTTGCCGGCCAGGCGCGCCGCTTCCTTGATGTTCTTGAGGAAGCGCTGGCGCTGCTGGGCGTCCTCGCTGCCGGCCGATTCGAGCAGCAGGTCGGCAAAGCCAACGATGTGGCGCAGCGGCGCGCGCAGGTCGTGCGACACGGAGTACGAAAACGCTTCCAGTTCCTTGTTGGCGCGGCCCAGTTCCTCGGCCAGTTCCGCCATCTGCTCCGCGCGTTCGAGCGCGATGCCGAGGAGGGCGGTGCGGAATTCCAGCGCCATCTCGATCTCGCCCTGGTGCCATGGCTGGCTCGTGCCGTGGATCGTTTCGCGCCACGCGTCGAAGCTCGTGCGCGGCGACAGCTGCGTCGGCGCGCCCGGTGCCGGCGCCTTCGCATGCGGATTGCCCGCCCACTCGATCGTGTGCACCCACTCCGGCCGGAACCACAGCAGGTAGTGCTTGTGGATGCGCGAGATCGGCATCGCGAGCAGGCCGCTGGCGTTGCGCGTGATGCGTTCCGCCGGCGGATACGGCGCGGACAGTTTATCGGTGTGGAAGACGTCGCCGTGGTCGTGCAGGGTGAGCCAGTCGACGAGGGCGCCGATGTCCTCCTCCGCCGGCGTGTCGCCGTACGTATGGATGCGGTCGTCCATCATGATCGCCACGCCCGACGCGCGCGCGAAGCGCAGCAGGTCGGGGAATACGTGCGCCAGGTTCTCGATGAAATCGCTGCCCTGCGTGAGGCCGGCCAGCATCGACACCATCGTGCGCCGGACCTCGAGGCGGAACTGCAGGTCGGCCGCGTCCTCGCGCGATTCGATGCACAGTGCGAGGATCTGGCCCAGCTGCTCGCACGCGGTGCGCTTTTCGAAGGCGACCGGGATCGGTCCCTCGTTGTGGCACGAGATCAGGCCCCACAGCTTGCCCTTGACCATCAGCGACACGGACATCGACGCCAGCGTGCTCATGTTGCGCATGTACTGCAGGTGCACCGGAGAGACGCTGCGCAGCGCCGCGAACGACAAATCGTTCGGCTGGCCCGTGACGGGGTTCAGCGGGGGTATCAGCGGGGCTGGCATATAGGTCGCATCCTGGATCAGGCGGATGCGCGACAGCTTGTACAGCTCGCGCGCCTGCGCCGGGATGTCCGACGCGGGAAAGTGCTGCCCCATGTACGAGTGATAGCCTTCGTCGCGCGCTTCCGCCATCACGTGGCCGTGGCCGTCCGCGTCGAACTGGTAGACGAGCACGCGCCCGAAGCCCGTCACGGAGCGGATGTGCTGGCACGCCAGGTTCGCCAGCGCTTCGATCCCCGTCGCGTCGTTCACCTTCAGCAGGAAGTCGCCGATCAGCGGGTACAGGTGGCGGAAATCCGCCGCTTCCGCGCGGTCGACGGCTTCGAATTCGGCAATGACGACACCGTCCCATTTGTGGGCCAGCACGTCGAAGTGGTTGCCGTTCCCCGTCGTGATCGTGCCCACGTAGTACGGACGCGGGCCCAGGTCGGCCGCCAGTTCCGCGGCGATACGCTGCGCCGCCGCGGCCCCGATCACGTCCGCCAGCGGATGCCCGACGGCGTCCTGCGCGCCGACGCCGGTCCAGTCGCCCACGTTGGCGCTGGCCTGCAGCACCGTCAGGCCGGGCGCGAGCGTGAGCAGGAACCCGTGCGGCTGGATGCTGCCGGGCGTGCGGATCGGTTCCTTGTCGCAGGTCGACAGGTCGAGGACGGGTGCGGTGGCGGCCTGGGTCATGGGTGAACAGCGTCTGAAACGTCGGGTTGCAAGTGCAGCATTTTACAATGAAAAGCTGAACTTCAATTCGGTATTCATACAACGGTATCTCATCGATTCGCGCGAATCCGGCGAATTGCGCGGGTGTATTGACGTGATTATCGGTGGGGAAATGGGAAATTCGACGACGCCCGTCATTACCTGGCAGGTAATCGCCGCGCCGCACGCCGGCCGGCACACTGGCTCCAACGTCAACCACCGAAGGAGACCACCATGGCCATGCAACGACACGTCCGCGCCTACACGGGCGCCCCGAACACCATCATCGCCGGCGACGTCAACCTGTACTACCGCGACTGGGGCCGCGGCCGCCCCGTGCTGTTCGTGGCCGGCTGGTCGATGTTCTCCGATTCGTGGTGCTACCAGATGATGGCGTTGTGCGGCCGGGGGCTGCGCTGCATTGCCTTCGACCGGCGCGGCCACGGCCGCTCGTCCGACCCGGGCGGCGGCTACGACCTCGACACGCTGGCCGACGACATCGCGGCCGTCATCGAAGCCCTCGACTTGCGCGACGTCGTGCTGGTCGGGCACTCGATGGGCTGCAACGAGATCGTCCGCTACCTCACGCGCCACGGCAGCGCGCGGGTGACGCAGGTCGCGCTGCTCGGGCCGATGACGCCCGGTATCACGCTGTCCGCATCGAACCCGCTCGGTGTCGACCCGGCGCTGCTGGAACAGTTCCGCAGCACGCAGCTGCTGCACGACTTCCCTCGCTGGATCGAGGAGAACGTCGAACCGTTCGTGCCCGGCGCCGGCCCCCGCATGCGCGACTGGCTCGCGCAGATGGCCCTGCAATGCTCGCTGCAGGCGCTGCACGATTGCCACCTCGTCGTGGAGGTATGCGACATGGCGGCGGAACTGGAGGCCGTCGACGTGCCCGTGCTGCTGATCGCCGGCGCGCTCGACGTCTCCGCGCCGCTGGATCTGACGGCGCGGAGGACAAGCGCCCTCGTGCCGGACTGCCGCCTCGTCGTCTACGAAGACGCCGCGCACGGCATGTTCCTCACGCACGTGGAGCAGGTCAATGGCGAGTTGCTTGAGTTCATCCGCGCGGAGGTCTAAATTGATGCCTTTATACCAAGAGGGGATCGCGATGCAGGATGGACACGCGGACGCGCGCAGCGACGGCTATTTCAGCGACTTCGGCTCGGCGCTGCGCTACTGGCGCACGCGGCGCGGCTACAGCCAGCTGCGTTTGGCTGTGGATGGCGGCGTGTCGCAACGCCACCTGAGCTTCCTCGAAAGCGGACGGGCCCAGCCCAGCCGCGACCTCGTCCTGAAGCTCGGCATCGTGCTCGACGTACCGCTGCGCCAGCGGAATGCGATGCTGCTCGCGGCCGGCTTCGCGCCCGCCTACCAGGAGCGCAACCTGTCCGACCCGGAACTGTCGTCCGTGATGCAGGCGCTCGATTTCATGCTGCACCAGCAGGCGCCGTTTCCCGCTCTCGTCGTGGACCGGCTGTGGAACCTCGTGATGTTCAACGAGCCCGCCGCCGGCTTCATGAAATGGCTGCTGGGCCTGCCGACGGACGCCGCGATCCCGCGCGACGGCTCCATCAACGTGCTGCGCCTGATGCTCGACCCGGACGGGTTGCGGCCGCGCCTCGTCAACTGGGAAGCCGTGTGCGCGGACAGCCTGTTGTGGATCCAGAGGGAGGCGATGGCGGACGGGCCGGGCAGCGAGGCCACCCGTCTGCTGGCCGAACTGTCCGCGTTGCCGGGGATGGCGGCGCTGTCCGACGGCCACGTGCCGAACCTCGACCGGCGCGCGCTGCCGTTCCTGCCGCTGACGATCGCGCACGAGGGCGTGGAACTGAATTTGTTCACGACGATCACGACGCTCGGCACGCCGCACGACGTCACGGTGCACGAGCTGCGGCTGGAATCCTTTTTTCCGGCCGACGGCGCGACGGCGGCATGGTTCCGCGAAAAATTTACGGCATAACAATGCTCATCAATTCCGGTGATTTTTGGTGAAGATGCATCGTGAATGCAAGTTCTTCAGGCGCGAATATCCTAAAATTGACAATGTGAAATTCGTTAATCGCAACGCGCGCAAGGCTTTTTTCTGCGGTGTATGATGACCCGGTTTTGACCCTATTCCGAGCCCATTCAGCCGCAGTAAATGAACGACCTGTCCCCTACGCAATCCTGGCCCGACGAGCGGCGCTACCAGTACCTGATCTCCGGGATCAGCGACTACGCCATCTACATGCTCGACCCGAACGGCTACGTCAGCAGCTGGAATGCCGGCGCCAACCGGTTCAAGGGCTATGTCGCGCACGAGATCCTGGGCGAGCACTTCTCGCGTTTCTACACGCCGGAAGACCGCGATGCGGGCAAGCCCGCGCGCGCGCTGTCGATCGCGCTGGCGGAGGGCAAGTACGAGGCCGAGGGCTGGCGCGTGCGCAAGGACGGTTCGCGTTTCTGGGCCCACGTGGTGATCGACCCGATCTACAACGAAGAGGGCGTCCTGCTCGGCTTCGCGAAGGTCACGCGCGACGTCACCGAGCGCAAGCGCGCCGAGGATGCGCTGCGCGAAAGCGAGCGGCGTTTCCGCCTGCTCGTGAACGGCGTGACCGACTACGCGCTGTTCATGCTGTCGCCGGAAGGTGCCGTCACCAACTGGAATCCCGGCGCCGAGCGCATCAAGGGCTACAGCCAGTCCGAAATCATCGGCAGCCATTTCTCGCGCTTCTACACGGCGGAAGACCAGGCCGCCGGCATCCCGAAGCGCGCGCTGGAGACGGCCGCCGCCGCGGGCCGCTACGAGTCCGAGGGCTGGCGTGTGCGCAAGGACGGCTCGCGTTTCTGGGCCCATGCCGTCCTCGATGCCGTCCGCGGCGACAACGGCGAGCTGCTCGGCTTCGCCAAGATCACGCGCGACCTGACGGAAAAGAAGAAGGCCGACGAGGCGCTGGAAAAGGCGAATATCGCGCTGTACCAGGCGCAGAAGATGGAATCGATCGGCCAGCTGACGGGCGGCGTCGCGCACGACTTCAACAACCTGCTGTCCGTGCTGTCCAGCGGCCTTGAGGTGCTGAACATGCAGCGGGGCGAGGGCGACGCGCGCACGCTGGAATCGATGCGCCGCGCGATCGACCGCGGCGCGCGCCTGACCCAGCAACTGCTCGCGTTCGCGCGCCAGCAGCCGCTGCAGGCGGAAACGCGCAACCTCAATGCCATCATCCGGGGCTTCGAGACGGTGCTGCGCCGCGCCGGCAATCCCAGCATCGAGTTCGTGATCGACCTCGACCGCAAGGCGCACAATGCCCTGATCGACAGCGCCCGCTTCGAATCGGCCCTGCTGAACCTCGTCGTCAATGCGCGCGACGCGATGCCGGACGGCGGCCGTCTCGTCATCTCGACGGGCAATGTCGTGGCGGACGGCCAGCACCCGCACGGCCTGGCGCCGGGCGAATACGTGCGCGTGACGGTGAGCGACACGGGCACCGGCATGCCGCCGGACGTGGTGGCGCGCGCCTTCGAGCCGTTCTTCACGACGAAGGAAGTCGGCAAGGGCACGGGCCTGGGCCTGTCGCAGGTCTACGGCTTCATCAAGCAGTCGGGCGGCGAAGTCGCCATCGACAGCAAGCCGGGCGACGGCACGACGGTGGCGATCTACCTGCCGGCCGCCGTCAGTCCCGTGGAGGAGGCGCAGGCCGAGCACACGGAGCGCGTGCTGATCGTCGAGGACGAGCCGGACCTGATGGACGTGGCCGCGGCGCTGTTCGCGAGCATGGGCTACGAGGTCGTCACGGCGGCCAGCGGGCAGGAGGCGATCGACGTGATGGAGCAGCGCGACATCGACATCCTGTTCACCGACGTCGTGATGCCGAACGGAATGAACGGCATCGAGCTGGCCAGCTACACGCGCGAGCATTATCCGGCCACCAAGATCATGCTCGCGTCGGGCTACCCGCTGCCGGCCCTCAAGCAGCGCCATGGCGTCGACCTCAACGAGTTCGCGTTCGTCAACAAGCCGTATCGCCTGTCGGACCTGGCGCGGACGCTGCGGACGGCCATGTAAGGCCTATAACCCGAAGATGATGTCGCTGATCCGCTCGTAGATCGGGTCGGCCGACGGCCCGTTGTTCGGCCAGTTCAGGATATCGAAATGGTCGTAGCCCCGGTAATTGCCGAGGAAATTCCACGTCCCCCTGACGGGCTTGCCGTCGTAATCGCGCACCGGATGCCCGCCGGGCGCGCGCATGCTCACGGTGTTGACGACGCCATCGTTCGGGAACCACGCGCTGTCGATGCGCACCCGGCCCGGTGCGTTCTGCGTGTACGAGCCCATGCCCGGCTGGGCCAGCGAGCCGACGATCCACTCGCCGGCGAACAGCTTGAAGTACGGGATCATGTCCGCGCGCGGATACTGGAACCGGACGTTCTGCACGGGCGCGAGCACGCGGTCGGTGCCGTTGCAGCACCAGGCGCCGGCTTCCGTCGCCAGCGTCCCCACCGAAAAATAATAGACCGACGGCGAGGTCAGCGCCCAGCGGTTGAATTCGCGCGCGCCGTCCGGCGCCAGCTCCCAGTGGGCCAGTTCGTTGTCGAGGATGTCGCGCAGGGGGCTGCGCAGGTTCGGCAGCACGTCGAGCACGGCGTCGCGCAGGGTGGTGCCGTCGTGCGGCGCGGAGATCGTCACGACGCTTTTGATCCAGCCGACCTTGCCGCCTTTATAGAGCTCGCCGCCGCCTTCGTCGCCGTCCGGCGAACCGTGTTCCAGCAACTGGATCAGCGCGCGGATCGTCGTGCCGCCCTGGCTGTGGCCGATCATGTGGACCGGGTGCGCCGCATCCCATTGCGGGTAGAACGCGAGCGGGTAGTTTTCCGGATTGTTGGCCGGGTCCGCGGCCCAGCATTTGCCGGCCGGCTTCTGTGCCTGGCCCGGATAGCCGTAGCGCGCCACGTGGCGGGCGCCGTAGTCGACGCAGCCGCCCTTGATCTGGGCGTACAGCTCGGCGGCGCGGTCCCAGTTCGACGCGATCGCACCCACCTGCGCCGTGAAGATGGTATGCGGGCCGTGGTAGACGGTCAGGTGCGCGGCGATGTTGCCGTAGCCGCCCCAGTACAGGAAGCTGCCGAGCGGATGCGATTCCGGCCCGAAGCCGAGGACGCCGTGCACGAGCACGACGGGATCATTATTGGCCGCGCGGGCGGGGGCGCCGAGCAACGCGGCAAGCGCCAGCAGCGCGCAGGCGCAGGACTTCGTCAGTCGCAACATGTGACTCTCCATTGGACGTGGCGAGCCCATTGTCGGTTTGATATGCGGCACAGAGTTTGCGCTGCCTCGACCGGGACGATGAATTACCTGCTGCAACGCAGCAAAATGACGCCGATGTCGCTTGTTCGCAATCAACCGGCGGACATTGTGCGTAGGGTGGACGGCTGTGCCGTCCACGCGTTCAACGGATTGTGCGCTGCCGCGATTCGTTAAAGTGCGTGACGCTCAGTTCGCCGCCGTCATGCCCGCCGCATTGCCCACTGCGCCATCGCCCTGCGTGGCCGGGGCCGGCGTATTGGAGGCCGTGACGGCAGCCTTCTCGGCCAGGTCCGGGTTCCACACGACGTGTTCGTCCACCGAGTACAGGCGGCACGGCTTGTCGCTCTTGGCCGAGCAGGTGGCCAGCGCGCGGGCTTCCGGGTCCTCGCCTTCCTCGGCCCAGCACCAGGCGCCGCTGGGCGACACGGCGAACGCGCGCGGCGTCATCTTGGTGAGATATTCGCGGTAGGCGCGCTTGCCGTTCTCGGACAGGAAGGGGACGGCCTCGACGTCGTCGATGCCGGCGAAGTTCGTCGCCTGCGGCTGCGGCGGTTCCGGCACCTTGTACACGACCTTCGTCGGCATGCCGATCCGCTGCAGGAATTGCATCGTATCCGCCAGCCATACCTTTTGGCCGTCGCGGCTCGCCAGCATTCCATGCGAATCTCGCTTGAACGGGGCGTACTCGACGAGCTGGGCGCGGCCGCCGGCCTGTTCGAACGCGTCGTGCATGCGTGCCACGAGTTCCGGCGAAAACAGCGAATCGTTCTGGCCGTACATCCACAGGCTCGGCAGCTTGTTCTGCGACCCGTATTCGGCGAAGGCCGACACGAGGGCGGAGCGCCAGCCGCAGCCGTTACTGTCGTCGCGCAGGCCGCCCGCGAAGTTGATCAGCCCGCGCACGCCCGGCAGGTCCTCGGTGCCGAGCGCCATCGTCGCGAGGCCGCCGTACGACTGGCCGGCGACGACGATGTGGTCCGTGTCGACCCATTTCTGCGCACGCGCATAGTCGAGGGTGTCCTTGATGTCCTCGGCCTGGGTGTAGCCGTTGGCCGTCATGTCGCAGCCGTGGTCGCGGTAGTAGCCAGTCGAGTTGGCGAAGCCCTGGCGCATCGGCACCATCACGGCATAGCCCCGCTCCACGAAGGCGTGCGCCATGTGGTAGAAGCGGTCGCGCGGCTGCAGGTTCGGGTGACCCGGATCCTTGCCGTGGTTGATGATGATGAGCGGGAAGGGGCCCGGGCCGTTCGGCTGGAACACGGTCGTCTCCAGGCGGGCCTGGTGGTTCTGGCCGGCCGGGATCAGGACGATGTGTTCATTGATCCGATAGTCGAGCTGCAGCTCCTGCTCGATGGCAAGGCCCGGCAGCAGGGCCAGGGAAGCGATGAAGGCGGCAGTCAGTTTGCGAACGGAAGGGCGGACTTTAAGCATGGAAGACTCTGGAACGGCACCGGGTTTGCTCTTTTTCCCGAGAACTGATTGCCTCGTGGAATGAATTGATTCTAAGCACGGTGATTTCTCAGAGCAATGTCCAATTAACCAAATCTCGAACTAAATCTTCGCGTGTGGCCACATTTGCCATAAGAGGCAGATAATCTGGTTGGCCAACGATTGGGATGCCCATGTTTAACTGACATGAATACCGATGACCGTTTCTTGCTAGCCTTGCAAGGCAGTGCGCGCGCATGGCGCCTTGCGCTCGAACGCCACTTGAAGGCGAACGGGCTGACGACGGCCGGCTGGAACGCGCTGACGGTCGTGGCAGGCAGCCCCGAACCGCCGTCGCAGCGCGAACTGGCGCGCCGGCTCGGCGTGGACGGCGCCACGCTCGTGACGACCCTCGACCGCCTCGTCGCGGGCGGCTTCGTGCGGCGCGACTCGGAACCGGGCGACCGCCGCGTCAGGCGCATCGCACTCACGCCGCAGGGCGAAACGGTGGTGGACGAGGTGAATGCGGAGGCGGCCGCGCTGCGGCGCCTGACGGTCGCGCGGCTGGACGCCAACGCCATGGCCGCGGCGGCGGCCGTGCTGGAAGACCTGCAGCGGCTGCTGGAGAACCCGTGAGCGACGCCGACTACGCGCCGCGCCAGTGGCATCCGGACGAACGTCCCACGCTGCCGGGCGGGCCGTCGTTCCCGAAGCACTCGACGCCGCGCCGCATCGCCTATTTCCTGATCGGCACCCTGGTGACGATCACGGGCGGCCTCGGCAATGCGCTCGTCACCGTCAACCTCGTCAACCTGCAGGGCACGCTGGGCGTCTTCGCGGCCGAGGCCAACTGGCTGCCGACCGCGTACGTGATGACGAACGTGTCGATGAACCTGTTGCTGGTGAAATTCCGCCAGCAATTCGGCCTGCGCGCGTTCACCGAGTTCTTCCTCGTGCTGTATGCGCTGATCACGTTCGCGCACCTGTTCGTGGGCGACCTGGGCTCCGCGATCGCCGTGCGCGCGGCCCACGGCATGGCGGGTGCGGCCCTGTCGACGCTGGGCTTGTACTACAGCCTGCAGGCATTTAAAAAGGAATGGCGGCCGCGGGGCATCGTGATCTCGACGGGCATTGCGCAGCTGGCCCAGCCGATCGCCTACATCTTTTCCCGGAGCCTGCTGCAGATCGCGGAATGGCGCGGGCTGTACCTGTTCGAGCTGGGCCTCACGCTCGTCACGCTGGCCGCCGTGCTGTGGCTGAAACTGCCGCCGGGCGACCGCTTCAAGGCGTTCCGGCCCACGGATTTCCTCACGTTCTCGCTGTTCGCGCCCGGCATGGCGCTGCTGTGCGCGGCGCTCACGTTCGGCCGCGTGCTGTGGTGGACGGAGAATGCGTGGGTGGGCATCGCGCTGGCCGCATCCGTCGTGCTGCTGCTGGCCGCGATCTGCGTCGAGCACAACCGCGACAATCCCCTGCTGAACATCCGCTGGCTGACCAACGGCATGATCCTGCGCCTGTCCATCGCGCTGATGCTCGTGCGCGTCGTGCTGTCGGAGCAGAGCGTGGGCGCCGTCGGCTTCCTGCGCCTCGTGGGCCTGAACAACGACGAGATGCAGACGCTGTTCATCGTCATCCTGCTCGCGACCATCCTCGGCATCGTCGTCTCCGTGCTGGTCACCCGGCCGCCGCACCTGATGGCGCCGCAGGTGGTGGCGCTCTTGATCATGGCGCTGGGCGCGTGGATCGATTCGAACGCGACCAATGCGACCCGGCCCGCCCAGATGTACGCGAGCCAGGGCCTGCTGGCGTTCGGCGGCGTCATGTTCCTCGGGCCGCTGCTGCTGACCCTGCTCGGATCCGTGATCGCCAATCCGGCCAATCTGATCAGCTTCTCCGTGCTGTTCGGCCTGACGCAGAACCTGGGCGGCCTGATCGGCTCGTCGCTGCTGGGCACGTTCCAGGTGATGCGCGAAAAATACCACTCGTCCGTGCTGGCCGAGCAGCTGAGTTCGCTCGATCCGCTGGTCGCCGCGCGCATCCAGCAGTACGGGGCCGCGTATGCGCGCCAGCTCGCCGACCCGTCCGCGCGCACGCGCCAGGGCATTTCCGTGCTGACGCAAACGGCCGCCCGCGAAGCGAACATCCTCGCCTACAACGACGTGTTCCTGCTGATTTCCATCATCGCCACGCTGCTGGCCGCGTGGATCTTCGGCCGCTCGCTTTGGCTGAAGTACGTGTCGCCGCCACCGCCGGCGCCGGCGCCTGCATCTGGACCAGAATCGGCGCCGCCCGATCCGACCGATTCCCCGATCGCCGTCCCGTCCGGCGACCGCCGCACGGCGCCGCGTCCGCCCGAACCGGTTTCGGCCGTCCCAACCTGAACCGAGCCCCTCGCCATGCCGGAAACGACAACGACACAACAAAAATCGAACCGCAACGTCATCGTGAGCGGCCTGCTGTTCGCCCTCATCGCCCTGATCGGCGTCCTGATCGTGCTGTATGCCTGGAACCTGCCGCCGTTCCACAGCGCCCTGCAGACGACGGAGAATGCCCTCGTGCGCGGCCAGGTGACGATCATCAGCCCGCAGCTGTCCGGCTACGTCGTCGAAGTGGACGTGCAGGATTACCAGATGGTGCGCCAGGGCCAGCTGCTGATGCGCATCGACGACCGCATCTACCAGCAGCGGCTCGACCAGGCGAAGGCCCAGCTGGCGACCACGCGCGCCGCGCTGGCAAACTTCGCGCAGAGCCGCGGTACGGCCAGCGCCACCATCGCGCAGAACCAGGCCGCCGTCGCCAGTGCGGCCGCCCAGGCGCAGCGCGCGAATGCCGACCTGAGACGTGTGGAAGAACTGGCGGCAGACGGGTCGCTGTCCGCGCGCGAACGGGATGCCGCCCGCGCCACCCGCGCCCAGACCGTCGCCGCGGCCGAGCAGGCGAGGGCCGCACTGGAAATCTCGCGCCAGAACCTGCGCACCGTGGACGTCAACCGCGCGTCGCTGGAAGCGGCCGTCGCGAACGCGGAGGCGGCCGTGCGGCTGGCCGAGATCGACCTGTCCAACACGAGAATCATCGCGCCGCGCGACGGCCAGCTGGGGCAGGTGAGCGTGCGTCTCGGCGCGTTCGTCAACGCGGGCGCCCAGCTGACGGCGCTCGTGCCGCAGACGATGTGGGTCGTCGCCAACATGAAGGAGACGCAGATGGCCGACGTGCGCGTGGGCCAGCCCGTTTCTTTCTCCGTCGATGCGCTGAATCACGCGAAGCTGCGCGGCCACGTCGAGCAGATCTCGCCCGCCACGGGGTCCGAGTTTTCCGTGATCGTGCCGGACAACGCGACCGGTAACTTCGTCAAGATCGCCCAGCGCATCCCGGTGCGCATCAGCATCGACCCGAACCAGGAACTGGCCGCGCGGCTGCGGCCGGGGATGTCCGTCGTGGCGAGCATCGACACGAAAGCGAAAGGGCAGGCCCGATGAAGCGCCGGCTGTTACTGTGCGGCTGCGCCGCGCTGCTGGCCGGCTGCCGCATCCCCGTGCAGCCGCCGCCGCAGGCGACGCTCGTCGTACCGCCCGCGTGGCGGAGCCAGGTGGGGCCGGGCACGCCCGTCGAGCGCGACTGGTGGCAGGCGTTCGCCGATCCGGCGCTGGACCGTCTCGTCGCGCAGGCCCTGGAACGCAACACCGACGTGCGCACTGCGCAGGCGCGGCTGCGGGAATACCGGGCGCGCGTCCAGGTGGCGCGCGCGGCTGGGGAACCGACGCTGTCCGTCGGGTTCACACCCACGCGGGCGCGCGTGATCGGGCCGTTCGGCACGCCGATCGATACGACGTCGCTGCAGGGTGCGTTCCAGGCCGCCTATGAGCTCGATCCGTTCGGCCGCACGGCCAATCTGACGGAAGCGTCGCGCCTCGACTACGCCGCGCAGCAGGCGGCGCTTGAGGCGACGGCGCTGTCGGTCGCGGCGAACACGGCATCGGGCTATCTGAATCTGCGCGGCCTCGACGCCCAGCTGGACCTCGCGCGCGCTACCCTGGCATCGCGCCAGCGCTCGCTGGACCTGGCGCGGCGCCAGTTCGAGGTCGGCTACAGCTCGCGCCTGGAATTGTCGCAGGCCGAGGCGGAATACCGCGCGACGGCCGCCGTCGTGCCGCAGCTGGAACGGGCGATCGCGCAGCAGGAGAACGCCCTCGATATTCTCACCGGCGCCAATCCCGGCCCGGTCGGACGCGGCACCGAGCTCGTTCGCCTGAATGCGCCCGCAATCCAGCCGGGATTACCGTCCGAACTGCTGCGCCGGCGGCCCGACATCGCATCGGCCGAACGCGCGCTCGCCGCGGCCGATGCGAGCCTCGCGGCGGCGCGCGACCAGATGCTGCCGTCGCTGCGCCTGACGGCGTCGCTGGGCGCGTACGCGAACGATTTGCCGACGTTGCTGTCATCCCCGACAAAGCTGTGGAGCGTGGGCGGCAGCGTGCTGGCGCCGCTGTTCGACGCGGGCCGGCTGCGCGCCCAGGCCGAGATCAGCGCCTCGCTGCGCGACCGCGCCGTGTTCGCATACGAGGCGGCCGTGCGCAACGCGTTCGCCGACACGGACAACGCCTTGACGGCCGTGCAACGCCTGCGCGAGCAGCTGGACGAGGCCGAGGCGCGCCGCGCGGCCACGAGCGAGGTGCTGAGGATCGCCCACAACCGCTACCGCAACGGCTATTCGTCGTACCTGGAAGAGCTGGATGCCCAGCGCAACGCCTTCAGTGCCGAAAACGCCGCGCTGCAACTGCGCGCCGCCTGGCTGCAGGCCCACGTCGACCTGTACCGCGCGCTGGGCGGGGGCTGGAAGCAGTGACAACCATGGAGGAGGGAGCATGATCAAGATCGGAATCATCGTCGGGAGCACCCGGCCGGGCCGCAAGGCGCTGGACGTGGCGCGCTGGGTGCTGGACATCGCGGGCATGCGCGCGGACGCCGTGTTCGAGCTGGTCGACATCCAGGAGTTCAACCTGCCGCTGCTGGACGAGCCGGTGCCGCCATCGCTGGGGCAATATTCTCAGCCGCACACGCAAGCCTGGGCCGCCGCGATCGCCGGCTTCGACGGCTTCGTGTTCGTCACGCCCGAGTACAACCACGGCACGTCCGGCGCGCTGAAGAACGCCATCGACTTCCTGTACAAGGAATGGAACAACAAGGCCGCGGGTTTCGTCGGCTACGGCAGCGCGGGCGGCTCGCGCGCCATCGAGAGCCTGCGCCTCGTGATGGGCGAGCTGATGGTGGCCGACGTGCGCGCGCAGGTGATGCTGTCGCTGCGTACCGACTTCGAGAATTACACGACCTTCAATCCGGCCGGGCACCATGAGCAGTCGGTGGATGCGATGCTGGACCAGGTCGTGGCGTGGAGCCGGGCGCTCAGGACGTTGCGGCCGGATGCGCCCATCACGTCCGGCGACGCGCCGCATACGGGGCAGCGCATGGGCAGCCAGTGATCGTCCGGGGCGGCGGGGTTAAAATCGCCGCCCATGACCGCTTCATCTTCTTCTACAAGGCGTGCCACCTGCGCCGCCTGCCTGCGCGCGCAGAGCGCCTGCATCTGCCACTGGGTGCGGCCGCTGTCGAGCCGCGTCGACCTGTTGATCCTGCAACATCCGCTCGAGGTGCGCAATGCCAAGAACAGTGCGCGACTGCTGCATCTTTGTTTACCCGGCAGCCGCCTCGAAGTGGGCGAGGCGTTTCCCGATTTGCGCGCGCTGTTGTACGCGGATGGGCGCGCGCCTGTGCTGTTGTATCCCGAGACACCCGGCTTCGCGCCGCCTGGTCTGGAACCCCTGCCGCCGGAGCGGCTGCGGCTCGTCGTACTGGACGCCACGTGGCGCAAGAGCCGCAAGATGCTTCACGTAAATCCCGAGCTGCAGCGCCTGCCGCGGTTGGCACTGCAGGACGTACCCGCGTCGGCTTATCGGATTCGCAAGGCGCACGCGCCGCACCAGTTGTCGACCCTCGAAGCGGCCGCCCTGGCGCTGGCCCAGATGGAGGACGACGGCGACCGATACCGGCCTCTGCTGCAGGCTTTTGACGGTTTTGTGCAACAACAAGCTGCTCTTTTTTTGTGCTTGAACCCATCCTGACATCGGCGTACTATACTGTATAAACATACAGTACTTAAGGAGCGCCGTGTGAATCGGGTCAACAAAGCAAACGCAAGTCGGGCGGTCAGCCAGGTGATGTTGCCGTTCCCGCAAAAGTCCGCCGAGGTCGTGCCCCTGAGTGGGCCAATGAGCGGGCCGTTGAAAGGTCGTGGCGCCGTCACCAATATTCAAGGCCGGTACGAAGTGAACGGCCGCGAGCGGTTCGACGACGGCTGGACCGTGCCAGGCGTAAAGGACGAGGCACCGGCGCCCCTGAAGACGACCGTCACGGACGAGATCGCGAAATCGATCCTCAGCCGCAACACGTCGCCCGACATCCCGTTCAGCGTGTCGCTGAACCCGTACCGGGGCTGCGAGCACGAAATGTCGACTTGAGAAGAGCAGGTGAGACTGACGCGTTTCGTGGGGCGAGGACGACCAAATATTTTGAGTCCCATACTATTTCGCGACAATTAGATTTGTTCATTTACTCCGTTCGGCACAGAAAACTACTGGGCTGAGCTATTGCTCTATGGAATGATTGTGTTTATGCTTGTGCCACTATCGGACTTGGCGCATGAACACATTTTTGGACGACGAAATAGTTTTACTGGCGCATGATGGAAGTCATGCAGAACTCAAAGCGGGCCAGCCAGCGCTCTTTCTAGAATCAGCAGGGAAAGCTACCCTCTTTGAGGAGCCGACGCGCTTTCTATGGGATCGGTATGTTTCGGCCGGAAGCACTCCAAGCGTTCATACGTGGTCCAAGGCAGCCTACTCCCTGAAGAGTTGGTTCCAATTTCTCCAAGCCATGGGAAAGCATTGGCTGGACGCCAGTGCGGAAGATCGCCGATCGTATCGCGACGCCTATCTTTCCAGCATTTCTCCCCGAACTGGTAGGCGCTACTGCGTCCAAGGGGTATCAGATTCGATGACGGTTGTCAGAAGCTTCTATGCGTTTGCGCGACGCAAAGGATGGTACGCAGGCGACATTGATGGCTACGCTGAGGAAGTCATAGCGAATATTGAAATCGATCGCGATGCCTTCGCGCATAGCCGATCAGTGAGTGTGCCGAAAGCAAAAGATCGGGATTTACCTAAATCGCGTCCCAATGTGGTTATTCACCCGTTGATGGTACGTGATCTCACCAACCTCCTCAACCATGTGGGTCCGCAGGCTGCAAGTCGTCAAGCTGATAGGCGAGCGGCACGAGACAGGCTTATCTGCGATCTGGGGTGGGTAGTTGGACTTCGCTTATCCGAAGTCATATCGCTCACTACCCTGCAATTTCTCAGTTTAAGTCCTGATCCAAATTCTCCTTATGTGGATCTTAAACTGATCGTCTGCGGAAAAGGCAACAAGACCAGGCAAGTGGCGATTCCTACTTGGCTAGTCGTCGATGCGATTGAATATATTAATGGTGAGCGTGCCGAAGCTTTGCGTGCATGGAAAAGCCGACCGCGCAGGGCGCCAGTTCAATTACTGCTTGGACGTCTTGAGTCCCCTCGGCGCGGACAGCCGATTTCTAATGACGCTATTCAGAAAATCATGCGTGAAGCGTGCGTTGCGCTCGGCTTTGTAGAGACGGTGGAAAAGATCAACCCGGAGACCGGAGAAGTATTCCACGACAAGGTGCCCAAGCACAGTTACCATGACCTCAGACATACTTGCGCTGTCTTAATGTATCACGCTGAAGTGGCGAGCGGGAATCCGGAACCTTGGAAGAAGATTCAGGCCCAGCTTGGCCACTCCCATTTGAGCACAACAATTGATACCTATTTAGCTCACGTCGAAATTTTTACTGATCGCCCTGGACTCCTAAACGTGCGTAGGCTGATCGGCCTATGAAAGGACGGCAAAATTTGACCTCATCTAATTTCCGTAACGCGTCGAATAGGAAGCTGTCTGCTGCGGCAAGCGTAGTTGCGCAAACCCTTTCGAGGGCCGAAGAAAGCAAAAACCCCAATCCATTCATTCAAGCTCGCGTCGAGAATAGTGTTAGTCCAAAAACGGGAAAGGCTACTCTAATTGCGATATTTCCGAGTTCCAGGGGTGATATACCAAATAGGAACGATATAAGTTTTTTGCTTAATTTTGCTAACCTGAGACCGATGTTTCAGGAGGCTTTTCTGATGGCAGGTGCCACACTGGCCCCAAGTTCTCGTTCCGAAATGTTCAGGACCGTCAGGCGCGGTTTTTTGGCTTATCTACTTGATTCCAAGCTTGAGAATATCCACCCAACTGATATTGGTGATGAGGTGCTCGTCGGATTTAGAGAGTGGTTGTTGCGTCCCTCATCTGGAAAGCCACTACACCCGAAAACAGTAGGAAAAGCCTTAGGTGCGGTGAGAACCTCTCTCGAAGCTATAGGAGCCGGCCAGTGGCTTGCAGAAGCGCGACGCATAGCAGAACGTGTACCGTTCGGCGTCGTCGGAGTGAGCAAGAGACTTCAGCCAACAGAAGTTCTCTCTTTAGACTCGCTTTTGCAGATCATGCGCTGTGCGGAAAAAGAGGTGCTTGAGATAGAAGGGCGATGGGATAGAGGGAGGCAACTAATCGTTGAGGGACGCGAAGGTTTAGCGTCGCCCAGTCGACTACCACAACATAACATGAACGACTATGCTGACCTTGCCATCTGCTTGGCCGAAGTCGATACAATGTTTCCGAATGTCGTTCCTGATTTGGGCTCGATTGCTAGGGAAAATAAAAGGTTGGCCAATGCGATTGTACATATTCACACGCAACGAAAAGTGTCGAGTTTCTTTCAGCCGACGCCACGCGATTTGGTGCCGTTTGTTATCCTTTTGACGATCTGCACCGTCTTTAATCCCGACACGGTCTTGACGCTAGAATGGTCATGCATAAACCGCGACAAAGACCGCGCTGGCACACCGACGGTCGAAATCGTGGGTGTAAAGGGACGTGCTTCTAGCGACCTGGTGCGACTCCTCGATCCAACCAGTAGCGTTTCTCAATCGCTAAGTCTCCATCGTTTGCTTGATTGTCTCAACGAGATATGCGCGCGCATCAGGCCTATGGTTAATAGGGAGCACGCGGATAGATTGTTTATTTACGTTCCTGAGGTTCGAGGCAAAGCTCCGTGCAGCTTCGGTTCCTACAGAGGCGCGAATGACGTCGCGTCGGGTGACATTACTTGGCGATATAATTTAAGAAGATTTATTGAAGCTCACGAGCTCCCATACTTCTCGCTCGGGCAGTTGCGGCCGACTATCATTGACATGGTTCAGATGATTGACGGTGGATTGGAGGCGGCGCAAAAAGTAGGGAATCATCGCAATCCGATAACGACGTGGACGCACTATACGAGTTCAGGTGTACGTAATCGCTATCGGGAGAGAATCGGACAAGTGATCCTCCTTCGTGAACGCTGGATAGCTAGTGGTGGTGACATCGACCCCCGGCGGTTGGAGCGTGCCCAGGACATGGGTGCTGCGACTCCCGGTTTCATTTGCCTTGATCCCTTTGATTCTCCCCGGCCTAATCAACAACGCGGCAGATTATGTGCAGACTATGGTGCATGCCCTGGGTGCCCATTAGGCGGTGCTCGTCCTTACGATCCGACAAGCGTCGCGTATTACTCAGCCTTAGAACAGGCGATCTTTAAGAGTCAACCTCAAATGAGCGCAAAAACCTGGTTGGAGAGATGGGCCCCAATCTTGGCGGATCTCCGTGGGTTGTTAGCTTTGGTCTCTAAAGAAGTTTTGGAAGAATCTAAAAAAATTCGAATTACTTTGCCTTTGGTTGGCTAGCATGACGTCAAAAAACTATTCATCTCAACCAACCGCAGGTATTTGTCCGCCGACCAAACTGCATGAGTTGACGTATGCCGAGCTGTATAAGTTGCAGATTACAACTTACAGTCGGTTTGAGGATAACAAGTGGTTTGAATATAATCCTACTCCGGGGGTGCCTAAGACCACAAGCACAATTAACTGGAGCATGAAACTGCATGACGATTCGCGGTTGACTGATCCTCAGCATAATAAGCGGCTTCACTGGGCCAAAGTGCTTGTGCTGGTTCGCCTAAAAGTGCCGGCGACAGGCGGCCCACCGGCTCCTGGAACTTTCGCAACGATTCAGTCCTCGCTCAAGTGGCTCATTTCTTGGATGGTTAAGGAGGGCTACCACGAGCCATTCGAGTTAACAAGCACGGTTTGCGATCATTACTTGAACGACTTGCCTAGCTACATCGCTGAAGTCTTGGACACCGAGGTATTCGGCGAGTCTACAGTTAGAGTCGCATTGCAACCGTTGTACGACCTCTGGAACGAGCGGGTAGCTCTAGGAAGGATGGGTATTCGGTCGCTTTCTAGTCACCCATTCCTTGGGCGGGGTGCTGCGAAGATTGCTAGGGAAATAGCGACTAAGGCTATGGGGGGGATCAAACCGCTACCGGATGAGGTGGCAATTCCGCTATTAAACAAGACAACGTGGTTTTTGGGAAAGCCTGCCGAGGACGTTATTCGCTTACTCGACGTTGTACGCGATCCCGACGAGGGCGGTATAGTGATCGTTAATAATGGTAGAGGTGGCACACGGACTCAAATCGCCGGTAAGGGCGAAAGCGCTAGGCGTCGCAGGGCGAGCTTATTTATGGCCGACTTCCGGTTCTCCACGTTAGAAGAAGATTCTGAACCGTGGCATCGACCGCTCGACGCTAAGACAACAGGAGAAACTGGCATATCGAGTGATGCGCAAATCAAGCTGCGAAGACTGTTCGAAGCTGTGCGCGATGCTTGCGCAATCACTATTCAAGCTATGTCAGGAATGCGAATGTCAGAGCTACTCGGAATTCAAGCTGGCTTTGATGATGTTACTGGGTTGCCGAAGGGGGTGCGTATCGATGAGAGTAGTACTGGCTTGTACGAATGGTTTGTAATTCGTACTGTACTGTCGAAGACGGAAGCTGGTTTGCCACGAGAGATGGACTGGGTTTTAGGCATGCGCCCCAAGGGAACACAAGAATTACCTCACGCGATACGTGCGCTTGTAATTCTTAACAGGATTTACGAGCCTTGGAGAGATAACGCTAAAACGGAAAGACTCATTTTGGCGTCGAAAAGTGGCGAGACCCTCCAAACAAAAGTGAATGAGCTTGGCGCAATGCATGCGGCGAAACTGCATGTGGCAATGAAGCGCTTCATCGCTAACTGGGTTGATCTGTCGGGACTGCCCGATGAGAGTCTACACAAGTCCGAAGATAACGACCTGATACAGTGGCGCGAGAGTAAAGGAATGATTTTTAGATCCCACATGCTTCGCAAGACCTGGGCAAATTACACCTTGGCGTGCGACTCTCGCTTGTTGCCGGCAATCCAGATGCAGTTTCACCACCTCAGCTTGGCTATGACTGAAGGAGGGTATATTGGCAAAAACCCGCTCCTAGTCGAATCGCTTAGTTCTGTTTCTCGCCAGAAACGTAATAGCATCATTTTTGAAATGGTGACTGGGCGGTCCGCTTTCGCGGGGAGGATGGGGGAACAGTTGGAGGCTGCGCCAACAATATTGCGTAAAGCGGTCGCCAATCTTCCAACATCCGAGAAGTGGCAACATGTGGTGGAATGGGCAGAGGAAAATCACTTGCAAATGTACTTCTCACCTCACGCAACTTGCTGCCCAACTCGCACAAGCGAAATGCGCTGTCATGACACCGTGCAAACGCCTGTTTGGATCAGAAAAGAGCCGAATGCCGCAACCCGTGAGCCGAGCCTTTGCGCAGGCTGTGCATGCGCGATTATGGATAAGAGCCATGAGCCATTCTGGGCAGATCGCTACGTAAACAATTGGGTTTCCATAAAACTAAAAGAAGCTGCAGGGGTAAACTTGGTTGATTTCCGCGTTATTCAGTTTCGTGCGAACCAGGCTGGAAGCATTCTACGAAAATTTGGCGTGGATCTGGAAGAGTTGGATGTGCGCGTGGCAAAAATAGTGGAGGAAACGTATGCCTCAGCTTAAAGTCAAAGCACCTGCGATTGATCCTATCGAACAGGATTTTCTCGATGCAATTAAACGCCTTCAAGATGGTGAACCGAAACACAAAAAGTTGAAGGCGCAGAAAACGAAAGGAGTCCTTAAAGTTAATGTTAGCACTGTAGCGCTGGAGGCTGGCCGAGCACGTACTCTTATTGCGGTTGAGACGGGTTGTCGATACCCGCGGGTAAGGGAATTGATAAAGCAGATCAAGGGCGGAAGGAATACTTTACCGACGACGCATACTGAGCTTATCCAAAGGCTGCGAGCGGACAAGGCGGAGCTGGCAGCTCAAGTGAAAAAATATCAGGCGGAAGCGATGGCGCATTTCCAAGCTCGCGTCAAGGCTGAGGAGGAGGCGGCTCGGGAGCGTGCTGCTGCATCACGGCTGCGTAAAGCAATTGCACAACAAGGTAAGGTGGCGCATTTGTTGACGACTGAGCAATAGTGGTGAATTGGTATGACGAGATAGAAGACGATTGAGCATCCACTAAGACAAGCGTAACAAATTTCCGACAAGTTAGCTGCGTACACTCTACTTTGTCTGCTTGAAATTGCGATCTGGTTAAGAATAAAAGCCGCACGCTCAGATATAATAAAAAGCTTCGGGAATCTTTCAAACGGAACCAGATAAGATCAGCCCGCATGCCATTACCATTTATTTTAATTCGAAAATCAGCGTCACGTCATAATTCTCCGCCCGATACATTAGCGCTCGTTGTCGAGTCAGGCTCGATAGTGGTCAAAATAGCTCCACAAGCTTACCGTCTTAGGCTAGGTGTTGGCTGGTCCATGCAATGAGTCTCGAAAGGCATAACGCATCGCCATAGCATCATTTAACGCATGATGTTCTGGAAGCATATTCTTCACAAGAAATTCGTGTCGTAGGAGTTCATTGATTTTTCCGTCAACATTACGGAATCGGAGGGATGGTGGCGGATATCCGTCGAAGATACTTCGGAACAAGCTCTCGTCATACTGCGAATCAAAACAAATCACGATCTCAACACCCGTCCGTACCACGGTGAGCCAGTTTCGAATGCGTACATTTAGCTCATCAAATTGACAATAAGCCGCCGGATCCTGGTTAAGCAGAGGTATCACCACGTCGCGTACGAAAGGGCTGGTCGAAGTAGTCGCAAACGGGACTTCAGCATAAAAATCTTCACCAGTAGAAGCGGCCAGCCCAATACTGATCAGTTTAGGCGATTCGAAGCTCGTGAACTCCGTGTCCAGGAAAATCAGATGACTAGGTGGCATGTCTATTTTAACGGTTTAAGTCCAAGCGGAGAGAAGTGAGTAGGGGGGAGTATTTTTTGATCATGATTGCGGATTAAATCTTGAAGAAACCCGACCGTTGTCCTGTTGCAGTTGATGCGTAAGAAAAAAACTAGTCAAGCTTTTCGTGTTCTTTGCAAAGAACGGGATTTGTTAGAGTTTTCACCAAACGACCACAGACGGAACACGAAAAAAAGCTGCGATTTCTTAGCGCAAAGACGCGGGCGTCGATGGTCTGGGCCTTTCGCTCGCTAAGCTCACAACCAAAATCAAAATTTAGGATGAGGCAGCCGGATTCATTAAGAATCCTGTGAAACTGTAGGCTGGAGAGTTCAGACTCGTCACAAATCGCTTCAAGTAATAGGCAAAACTCATCTAATAATCTGTGCCATCCAACCGGAATGGTAGGAGATGCTTGAGGATACTTCCCACGGAAGACTTTGGGGTGGGTTTCCACTAGGTCTTTGATCATTGTGGCAAGGGCGGGCCTTCCGGCTGACGAGACGAGCATGCTGAAAAAGCTGACATCATAAGGGTACTCAAAAATTCCCACAATAGTGGGAAGACAAAGATTGGCTGGTATCCCACTGTTCCCTCCCATCAAAGGGGGGAGCGTGGAACAGAACATTGCGCTAGTTTTCGGAAAAGTGCTGCGAAAATTGAGATTGGCAGCAGGCTTGACTCAGGAGGAGCTTGGCTTCAAAGCAGGTCTGCAGAGAAAGTACATCTCTTTGCTAGAACTGGGCGCGCAGCAGCCTACGCTTACCTCCATTTATAAGCTAAGTTTGGCCTTGGACATTAAGCCAGGGCGGATTCTGGACATGATGGATGAGGGTTGGGGTGAAGTTTGAATTGACGCCACGCCCGATACGCTACTTCCTGAGGAGCTGAAGGTCAGCGTTCCAAGGGGCGTGTGAACGCTTGATGTTCAGGCGGCGCAGTGGTTTCTTAACAGGCTTTGGTGCCACACACGCCGTCGCACGAGTCGGCAGCGGCCTGATCATTCATCCGCAGACGGGAACACTTTAGCTTGGCATTGCGGACAGTACAGATACAAGGTTCGGCCATTGCTTAGCTTAAGCGAGCCGGCGCGATACTGTTGGATCCCCCAGGTACCCGTGAGGCCATTTTTGAAGGTGACCTCCCCGTTCGCATAGCAGGGTGACCAGTCGAGCATGTGAAAGTAGTCGTGTTCGGCGACTTCGGCAGCTTTGCCGATGTACTCACGGACTTCGTGATAGCTCAGCTGAAAATCTGTGCACTGCTGCACCAATTCACCTGAAGCTGAGGACGTCGCGCCATTGTTCCGGATAGTGACTGAGCTGATTGGCGGAAGATGTGTCTGGCGCATTTTCGGCTCGGTACCTGAACCATCGTCCGTAGCTGCGGACGCGCTTGTCGTCACGGCAAAGATCAGTGAGGCGATTACCATAGTGCGCTTTCGGCTTCGGTGGGGTTCTTGCGGGAGACGACGGGGTGCCTAAATATCTCGGTCATCGGTATGCCGAACGTCGAGGTGAGCTCAGAAATCAGCCAGCGAAGCGATGCGTTTTGCTGCGCATTCACCGGTTCATAGACTTCCTGCTCAGCCGAGTTCTGCCCTCTGCCGGCTACCACAGCACCAACAATCTCGATCCCGATGCTGTCCTCGTTCGAGGGATAACGCTGAGGCACTTGTTTCGCCGTTTCCATCCGGTGTTCAACCCTTGGACTGAAGTGTCTCAGCGCTTGAAGCTCGGTCGGGCTACAACGGTGCTCAGCGAGACACCGCGCACGAAGTTTACCCACATGCCAGGTCTGACG
>NZ_JANUGY010000016.1 GCF_024756235.1 Massilia kyonggiensis
GATGGAAGAAGGTCTGCGCTTCGCAATCCGCGAAGGCGGCCGTACCGTCGGCGCCGGCGTGGTTGCCAAGATCATCGCCTAAGTAATACCGTAGTACCTCCGGGCGGAACGATTCTGTTCCGCCCAACAATAGAGTGTTGCGCGAAATACCCAAGTAGCGTATAATGCTCGATTCAACTAGAAGTTTTTGTAGGGGCGTAGCTCAATTGGCAGAGCGTCGGTCTCCAAAACCGAAGGTTGGGGGTTCGATGCCCTCCGCCCCTGCCACCGAATTCGGTGCCAGGCACCCGAAAGTAAATTAAGTATGTCTAATCAATCCGTGCAAACCGTCGGCACCTCGAACGACAAGTTCAAGGTCGCGCTGGCAGTGGTTGCTACGATTGCAGGCGTGGTCGGCTTTTTCATTCTGAAAGGCCAGAACAAACCAGCCCTGATGTGCGCAGGCGCACTCGTGGCTGGTTTGGCTATTGCCGTCCTGCTCTTGTGGACTTCCGCGACCGGCCGCGATTTCCTGAGCTTCGCGAAGGAATCCGTACGTGAAACGAAGAAGGTTGTATGGCCTACCCGCAAGGAAGCGACCCAGATCACCGCCGTGGTGTTCGGGTTCGTGCTGGTGATGGCAATTTTCCTGTGGGGCACGGATAAGATTCTCGAATTCCTGATGTACGACGTGATCCTGGGGTGGAAACAATAATGAGCGATAACGTTCAGCAAGATAACGTGCCGGGTGATGTCCCGGCACAAGACGCTGGTGCGCCGCTGAGTACTCCGGTCAGCAACAAGCGCTGGTATGTCGTGCATGTCTATTCGGGCATGGAAAAGAGCGTGATGCGCGGCCTGACCGATCGCATCGAGCGCGGCGGCATGCAGGAGCAATTCGGCCGCATCCTGGTCCCGACCGAAGAAGTGGTCGAAGTCAAGAACGGCAGCAAATCGGTATCCGAGCGTCGCTTCTTCCCGGGTTATGTGCTGGTCGAGATGGAAATGACCGACGAGACCTGGCACCTCGTGAAGAACACGCCGAAAGTCACCGGCTTCATCGGCGGCAAGAGCAACAAGCCGACCCCGATTCCGGCGCGCGAGATCGACAAGATCATGCAGCAGGTCCAGGAAGGTGTCGAGAAGCCGCGGCCCAAAGTGCTGTACGAAGTGGGCGAACAGGTGCGCATCAAGGAAGGCCCGTTCACCGACTTCAACGGCTCTGTCGAGGAAGTCAACTACGAAAAATCGAAGGTGCGTGTGTCTGTCACCATCTTCGGCCGCGCGACTCCGGTGGAACTGGAGTTCGGGCAGGTAGAGAAAGTCTAAAACGCCGAATCGGAGCGTCGCAGCAGCAAGGCGGAATCCGATAAGAGGAGCTCCGCCGGATAAAGTGGTACTGGTGGAGCGCTACCACTCATAATCGACAAAGGAGCCAATCATGGCAAAGAAAATCGTCGGTTTTATCAAGCTGCAAGTGCCGGCTGGTAAAGCAAACCCGTCCCCCCCGATCGGCCCGGCCCTCGGCCAGCGCGGTCTGAACATCATGGAATTCTGCAAGGCCTTCAATGCCAAGACTCAAGGCATGGAACCGGGCATGCCGATTCCGGTCGTGATCACCGCCTTCGCGGACAAGTCGTTCACCTTCGAGATGAAGACCCCGCCGGCAACGTACCTGATCAAGAAGCTGTCGGGCGTTACCAAAGGTTCGGCCAAGCCGCACACCGACAAGGTCGGCACGCTGACCCGTGCTCAAGCTGAAGAAATCGCAAAAATCAAGCAGCCGGACCTGACCGCCGCTGACCTGGACGCCGCTGTGCGCGTCGTGGCCGGCTCGGCTCGTTCGATGGGCATCACGGTGGAGGGTATCTAATATGGCCAAGCTGTCCAAGCGCGTCAAAGAAATGAAAGCCAAGGTCGACCGTAACAAGGCCTACGCTTTCGACAACGCCGTCGCAATCGTCAAAGAATTCGCAACCGCCAAGTTCAACGAGTCGATCGACGTCGCGGTGCAACTGGGCGTGGATCCGAAGAAATCGGACCAGGTCGTCCGTGGTTCCGTCGTCCTGCCGGCTGGTACCGGCAAGGAAGTCCGCGTCGCCGTCTTCGCCCAGGGCGAAAAGGCCGAGCAGGCTAAAGCCGCCGGCGCCGACATCGTCGGTATGGAAGACCTGGCAGAACGCGTCAAGGCCGGCGACATGCCGTTCGACGTCGTGATCGCTTCGCCGGACACCATGCGTATCGTCGGTACCCTGGGCCAGATCCTGGGCCCGCGCGGCCTGATGCCGAACCCGAAAGTCGGCACCGTGACCCCGGACGTGGCTGGCGCCGTGCGCAACGCCAAGGCCGGTCAGGTCCAGTACCGTACCGACAAGGCAGGTATCATCCACGCCACGATCGGCCGCAAGTCGTTCAGCGACGAACAGCTGAAGACCAACCTGGTCGCGCTGATCGACGCCCTGAACAAGGCCAAGCCGGCTTCGTCGAAGGGTATCTACCTGCGCAAGGTCGCGATCTCGTCGACCATGGGCGCTGGCGTGCGTGTCGATCACGCTACCCTGGCTGCTTAATAGCAAGAATTAAGTCCCTGCACAGTAACGCAGGGCAGATCTTTGGGCTGGCGGATTGAACCCCGCCAGGCAATCAAAGACCGTTGGGCCGAATGCAGCAGGCAGGCAGGAGGTTAAAAAGCAAACCCAACGCAGATGGCGAACCCGAACAAGTTTTGTAGTCGATGCTTTGTCGTACTTCTTAACTTCGGACGCCGTGTTCGAACCGATGCGGGGGACGTCCCTCACATCATTTAAGGAGATTGACCGTGGGTCTTAATCTGAATGACAAAAAGGTCGTCGTCGAAGAAGTTAGCGCGAAAGTAGCAACCGCGCAAACCATCGTCGTCGCCGAGTACCGTGGCATCCAGGTTAGTGCTCTGACGAAACTCCGTGCAAATGCTCGTTCGCAGGGCGTGTACCTGCGTGTTCTGAAGAACACGCTGGCTCGTCGCGCTGTCGAAGGCACCCAGTTCGCACCGCTGGCTGAGACCATGGTTGGTCCGCTGATCTACTCGATCTCGGACGACGCCGTCGCAGCAGCCAAGGTGATCAGCGACTTCTCGAAGACCAACGACAAGCTCGTGGTCAAGGGCGGTAACTACGCTGGTAAGAACCTGGACGTCGCTGGCGTGAACGCGCTGGCAAGCATCCCGAGCCGTGAAGTCCTCATCGCCCAGCTGCTGGGCGTCATGCAGGCTCCGGTGTCCGGCTTTGCACGAGTTCTGGCTGCAATCGCAGCACAAAAAGGCGAAGGTTCCGCAGCTCCGGCAGAAGCCGCAGCAGCAGAATAAGCAAGTCTTTTTGCTCAAGCACTAATCACACATTAAATATTTGGAGTTTCAAATGGCAATTAGCAAAGAAGAGTTCCTGGACGCAGTTGGCGCAATGTCGGTCATGGAACTGAACGACCTGGTCAAGGCTTTCGAAGAGAAGTTCGGCGTGTCGGCAGCTGCAATGGCAGCACCGGCAGCTGGCGGTGCCGCTGGCGGCGCAGCTGCTGCTGCTGAAGAGCAGACCGAATTCAACGTCGTGCTGGCTGAAGTCGGCGCGAACAAGGTCGGCGTCATCAAGGCCGTCCGCGAAATCACCGGTCTGGGCCTGAAAGAAGCCAAGGACCTGGTCGACGGCGCACCGAAGACTGTCAAGGAAGCCCTGCCGAAAGCTGACGCTGAAGCCGCCAAGAAGAAGCTGGAAGAAGCTGGCGCCAAGGCCGAGCTCAAGTAATACATATGCAAAGGGCGCTGGAATCAGCGCCCCGCGCCGGAGTCAAAGCGCGCAGATCCCCGCTGGAAGGTGGGGTATGCGGCTTTGGCTCTTTTGTCGTCCCTACGACAAAACAAGCAGTACCCCCAGGTTTAGGAAGCACCGCAGCACAGCATTATCGTAACACAGCAGCACCGGTTCCCAATCACCCGGCCGAATGCGGCGAGATTTGAGGCCTTGCATGTGGTGGCTTAACCACTGGCAATTCCTGAATTCTCATCCTTTCTGTCACTCACGGAGTGTCCATGCACTACTCATTTACTGAGAAGAAACGCATTCGCAAGTCGTTCGCGAAGCGCGCCAACGTTCACAACGTTCCCTACCTCCTCGCTACGCAGCTGGAGTCTTACGAGAATTTCCTGCAAGCGGATGCAGGGCCCTCCGTACGCAAGAACGAAGGTCTGCAATCGGCTTTCACCT
Organism: Massilia kyonggiensis; assembly: GCF_024756235.1. GTDB lineage: Bacteria > Pseudomonadota > Gammaproteobacteria > Burkholderiales > Burkholderiaceae_D > Telluria > Telluria kyonggiensis. The sequence continues at coordinate 4,215 of NZ_JANUGY010000016.1, forward strand.
CCATTTTCCCGATCGTGTCGCACAACGGTTTTGCGCGCCTCGAGTTCCTGTCTTACGTGCTGGGTGACCCCGCTTTCGACGTCAAGGAATGCCAACAACGCGGCCTGACCTTCGCGTCGCCGCTGCGCGCCAAGGTGCGCCTGGTGATCCTGGACAAGGAATCGCCGACCAAGCCGGTCGTGAAGGAAATGAAGGAGCAGGAAGTGTACATGGGCGAACTGCCGCTCATGACCGCCAATGGTTCGTTCGTCATCAACGGTACCGAGCGCGTGATCGTCTCGCAGCTGCACCGTTCGCCGGGCGTGTTCTTCGAGCACGACCGCGGCAAGACGCACTCGTCGGGCAAGCTGCTGTTCTCGGCACGTATCATCCCTTACCGCGGCTCGTGGCTGGACTTCGAGTTCGACCCGAAGGACATCCTGTTCTTCCGCGTCGACCGCCGCCGCAAGATGCCGGTGACGATCCTGCTGAAAGCCATCGGCATGACGCCGGAGCAGATCCTCGCGAACTTCTTCGTGTTCGACAACTTCAACCTGCGCTCGGAAGGCGCGGAACTGGAATTCGTGGCCGAGCGCCTGCGCGGCGAAGTCGCGCGCTTCGACATCGTCGATCCGAAGACCGGCAAGACGCTCGTGACGAAGGACAAGCGCATCAACGCCAAGAACGTGCGTGACGTCGAGAACGCCGGCATCACCCACATCTCGGTGCCGGAAGACTACCTGATCGGCCGCGTACTGGCGAAGAACGTCGTCGACGGCGACACGGGCGAAATCATCGCCAACGCCAACGACGAGCTGACCGACGAGCTGCTGGGCAAGCTGCGCGACGCCAACATCGACGCGATCCAGACGCTGTACACCAACGACCTGGACCAGGGCGCCTACATCTCGCAGACGCTGCGCACCGACGACACCGCCGACCAGACCGCTGCCCGCGTGGCGATCTACCGCATGATGCGTCCGGGCGAACCGCCGACCGAAGAATCGGTGGAAGCGCTGTTCCACGGCCTGTTCTACAGCGCCGAGCGCTACGACCTGTCCGCCGTCGGCCGCATGAAGTTCAACCGCCGCATCGGCCGTGACGAACTGACGGGCGACATGACCCTGTCGAACGAAGACATCCTGGCCGTGATCAAGATCCTGGTCGAGCTGCGCAATGGCCGCGGCGAAGTCGACGACATCGACCACCTGGGTAACCGCCGCGTGCGTTGCGTGGGCGAGCTGGCCGAAAACCAGTTCCGCGCCGGCCTCGTGCGCGTGGAGCGCGCCGTCAAGGAACGCCTCGGCCAGGCCGAAGCGGACAACCTGATGCCGCACGACCTGATCAACAGCAAGCCGATCTCGGCCGCGATCCGCGAATTCTTCGGTTCGTCGCAGCTGTCGCAGTTCATGGACCAAACGAACCCGCTGTCGGAAATCACGCACAAACGCCGTGTTTCCGCACTGGGCCCGGGCGGCCTGACCCGCGAGCGCGCCGGCTTCGAAGTCCGCGACGTGCACCCGACCCACTACGGCCGCGTCTGCCCGATCGAAACGCCTGAAGGCCCGAACATCGGCCTGATCAACTCGTTGGCACTGTATGCCCGCCTGAACGAATACGGCTTCCTGGAAACCCCGTACCGCAAGGTCGAAGGTTCGAAAGTCACCGACAAGATCGAATACCTGTCGGCGATCGAAGAAGGCCGCTACATCATCGCCCAGGCAAACGCGAAGATCAACGACGAAGGCCAACTGGTCGACGAGCTGGTCTCGGCACGTGAAGCCGGCGAAACGATCCTGGTCTCGCCGGAACGCATCCAGTACATGGACGTGGCCCCGGGCCAGATCGTGTCGGTGGCGGCATCGCTGATTCCGTTCCTCGAGCACGACGACGCGAACCGTGCACTGATGGGCGCCAACATGCAGCGCCAGGCCGTGCCTTGCCTGCGTCCGGAGAAAGCCTTCGTCGGTACCGGCATCGAGCGCACCGTGGCAGTCGACTCGGGCACGACCGTGCAGGCGACCCGTGGCGGTATCGTCGATTACGTCGACGCCGGCCGCGTGGTGATCCGCGTGAACGACGAAGAAGCGCAGGCTGGCGAAGTCGGTGTCGACATCTACAACCTGATCAAGTACACCCGTTCGAACCAGAACACCAACATCAACCAGCGTCCGATCGTGAAAGTGGGCGATCGCGTGGCACGCGGCGACGTCATCGCCGACGGCGCCTCGACCGACCTGGGCGAACTGGCACTGGGCCAGAACATGCTGGTGGCGTTCATGCCGTGGAACGGCCTGAACTTCGAGGACTCGATCCTGATTTCGGAAAACGTCGTCAAGGATGACCGCTACACCTCGATCCACATCGAGGAACTGTCGGTCGTCGCGCGCGACACGAAGCTGGGCCCTGAAGAAATCACCCGCGACATCTCGAACCTGGCGGAAAACCAGCTGGCTCGCCTGGACGAGTCGGGCATCGTCTACATCGGCGCCGAAGTGCAGGCCGGTGACGTGCTGGTCGGTAAGGTGACGCCGAAGGGCGAAACCCAGCTGACGCCGGAAGAGAAGCTGCTGCGCGCGATCTTCGGCGAGAAGGCGTCGGACGTGAAGGACACGTCGCTGCGCGTCCCGTCGGGCATGGTCGGTACCGTGATCGACGTGCAGGTGTTCACCCGTGAAGGCATCGTGCGCGACAAGCGCGCCCAGCAGATCATCGACGACGAGCTGAAGCGCTTCCGCCTGGACCTGAACGACCAGCTGCGTATCGTCGAAGGCGACGCGTTCCAGCGTCTGGAGCGTCTGCTGGTCGGCAAGACCGTCAACGGCGGTCCGAAGAAGCTGGCGAAGGGTGCCGTGATCACCAAGGAATACCTGGACGACCTGGACAAGTTCCACTGGTTCGACATCCGTCCGGCCGACGACGAAACCGCCAACGCGCTGGAGGCGATGAAGGAGTCGATCAACGAGAAGCGTCACCAGTTCGACCTGGCCTTCGAAGAGAAGCGCAAGAAGCTCACGCAGGGCGACGAGCTGCAGCCGGGCGTGCAGAAGATGGTCAAGGTCTACCTGGCCGTCAAGCGCCGCCTGCAGTCCGGCGACAAGATGGCAGGCCGCCACGGTAACAAGGGTGTGGTCTCGCGTATCGTGCCGGTGGAAGACATGCCGTTCATGGCCGACGGTACGCCGGCCGACGTCGTGCTGAACCCGCTGGGCGTGCCGTCGCGTATGAACGTCGGTCAGATCCTGGAAACCCACTTGGGCTGGGCAGCGAAAGGCCTGGGCCTGCGCCTGGGCGAAATGATCAAGGCCAAGGCCGAGACCGAGCAGCTGCGCGCCTTCCTGGGCAAGATCTACAACGAAACGGGCAAGAAGGAAGACCTGGACAACTTCAGCGACCAGGAAATCGTCGAGCTGGCGAACAACCTCAAGAACGGCGTGCCGTTCGCGACCCCGGTGTTCGACGGTGCCCACGAAGAAGAGATCCGCCGCATGCTGGACCTGGCCTTCCCGGACGAGATCGCGACCCACCTGGGCATGACCCCGTCGAAGAACCAGGTCACGATGTACGACGGCCGCACCGGCGAAGCGTTCGAGCGCAAGGTGACCGTGGGCTTCATGCACATGCTGAAGCTGCACCACCTGGTCGACGACAAGATGCACGCCCGCTCGACCGGTCCGTACTCGCTGGTGACGCAGCAGCCGCTGGGCGGTAAAGCCCAGTTCGGTGGCCAGCGCTTCGGTGAGATGGAGGTGTGGGCACTGGAAGCGTACGGCGCATCGTACGTGCTGCAGGAAATGCTGACCGTGAAGTCGGACGACGTGAACGGCCGTACGAAGGTGTACGAGAACCTGGTCAAGGGCGACCACGTGATCGACGCAGGTATGCCGGAATCGTTCAACGTGCTGGTGAAAGAGATTCGCTCGCTGGGTATCGACATCGATCTCGAGCGCAGCTAATCAGAGCAAGCACGTGACCGCCGCTCCGCATGAAGTGGGGCGGCGGTAGAAGTAAAGAATTCAATCACCCGGAGTGATAAATGAAAGCACTGCTCGATCTATTCAAGCAAGTTCAGCAAAACGAGAGCTTCGACGCCATCAAGATTGGCCTGGCGTCGCCCGAGAAAATCCGTTCGTGGTCGTACGGCGAAGTCAAGAAGCCGGAAACCATCAACTACCGTACGTTCAAGCCGGAACGTGATGGCCTGTTTTGCGCGAAAATCTTTGGTCCGATCAAGGACTACGAATGCCTGTGCGGCAAGTACAAGCGCCTGAAGCACCGCGGCGTCATCTGCGAGAAGTGCGGCGTCGAAGTCACCCTGGCGAAAGTCCGTCGTGAGCGCATGGGCCACATCGAGCTGGCCTCGCCGGTCGCGCACATCTGGTTCCTGAAGTCGCTGCCGTCGCGTCTGGGCATGGTCCTGGACATGACGCTGCGCGATATCGAACGCGTCCTGTACTTCGAAGCATACGTCGTGACCGATCCGGGCATGACCCCGCTGAAGAAGTGCCAGATCATGTCGGAAGACGACTACGCCGCCAAGTACGAAGAGTACGGCGACGACTTCACCGCATTCATGGGCGCCGAAGGCATCCGTGAACTGCTGCGCTCGATCGACATCGACCGCGAAGCCGAAGCCCTGCGCGTCGAACTCAAAGAGTCGAAGTCGGAAGCCAAGATCAAGAAATACGCCAAGCGCCTGAAAGTGCTCGAGGCGTTCCAGCGTTCGGGCATCAAGCCGGAATGGATGATCATGGAAGTGCTCCCGGTCCTGCCGCCGGAGCTGCGTCCGCTCGTCCCGCTGGATGGCGGCCGTTTCGCCACGTCCGACCTGAACGACCTGTACCGCCGCGTCATCAACCGTAACAACCGCCTGAAGCGCCTGATGGAACTGCGCGCTCCGGAAATCATTACGCGTAACGAGAAGCGCATGCTGCAGGAAGCAGTGGACTCGCTGCTGGACAACGGCCGTCGCGGCAAAGCGATGACCGGCGCCAACAAGCGTCCGCTGAAGTCGCTGGCTGAAATGATCAAGGGTAAGGGCGGCCGCTTCCGTCAGAACCTGCTGGGCAAGCGCGTCGACTACTCGGGCCGTTCGGTCATCGTGGTGGGTCCGCAGCTGAAACTGCACCAGTGCGGTCTGCCGAAGCTGATGGCGCTCGAGCTGTTCAAGCCGTTCATCTTCAACAAGCTGGAACTGATGGGTCTCGCGACCACCATCAAGGCTGCGAAGAAGCTCGTCGAGCAGCAGGAACCGGTCGTCTGGGACATCCTGGAAGAAGTCATCAAGGAACACCCGGTGATGCTGAACCGTGCGCCGACGCTGCACCGTCTCGGTATCCAGGCGTTCGAGCCGGTCCTGATCGAAGGTAAAGCGATCCAGCTGCACCCGCTGGTCTGCGCGGCGTTCAACGCCGACTTCGACGGTGACCAGATGGCAGTCCACGTCCCGCTGTCGATCGAAGCACAGATGGAAGCGCGCACGCTGATGCTGGCGTCGAACAACATCCTGTTCCCGTCGAACGGCGAACCGTCGATCGTGCCGTCCCAGGATATCGTGCTGGGTCTGTACTACGCGACCCGCGAAGCCATCAACGGCAAGGGCGAAGGCATGCTGTTCCCGGACGTGTCGGAAGTCATCCGCGCGTACGACAACAAGGAAGTCGAACTGGCGACCCGCATCACCGTGCGTATCGTGGAATTCCCGCGCAACGCCGAAGGCGGCTTCGACCAGACGCTGACCCGTTACGAGACCACGGTCGGCCGTGCGATCCTGTCCGAGATCCTGCCGAAAGGCCTGCCGTTCTCGGTGCTGAACCGCGCGCTGAAGAAGAAAGAGATCTCGAAGCTGATCAACACGTCGTTCCGCAAGTGCGGCCTGCGTGCGACCGTCGTGTTCGCCGACAAGCTGATGCAGTCGGGCTTCCGTCTCGCAACGCGCGCCGGTATCTCGATCGCCGTGGACGACATGCTGATCCCGGACGTCAAGAAGACCATGATCTCGACCGCCGAAGCGGAAGTGAAGCAGATCGAGCAGCAGTACGCCTCGGGTCTGGTCACCGCCGGCGAGCGTTACAACAAGGTCGTCGACATCTGGGGCAAGACCTCGGACGAAGTGGGCAAGGCGATGATGGACCAGCTGAAAGTGGAGCCGGTCACGAAGCGCGACGGCACCCAGGGCACGCAAGAGTCGTTCAACGCCATCTACATGATGGCCGACTCGGGCGCCCGTGGTTCCGCAGCCCAGATCCGTCAGCTGGCCGGTATGCGCGGCCTGATGGCGAAGCCGGACGGCTCGATTATCGAAACGCCGATTACCGCGAACTTCCGCGAAGGCCTGAACGTTCTGCAGTACTTCATCTCGACGCACGGCGCCCGTAAAGGCCTGGCCGACACCGCGCTGAAGACGGCAAACTCGGGTTACCTGACCCGTCGCCTGGTCGACGTGACGCAGGACCTGGTCGTGACGGAAGACGATTGCGGCACCTCGAACGGCACGCTGATGAAGGCGATGGTCGAAGGCGGTGAAGTGATCGAAGCCCTGCGCGACCGTATCCTGGGCCGCGTGGCCGGTACCGACATCGTCAATCCGGAAACGCAGGCGACCCTGTACGAAGCCGGCACGCTGCTGGACGAAGACATGGTCGAAGAGATCGAGCGTCTGGGCATCGACGAAGTGAAGGTCCGCACGCCGCTGAACTGCGACACCCGTTATGGCCTGTGCGCGAAGTGCTACGGCCGTGACCTGGGCCGCGGCCTGCTGGTGAACTCCGGCGAAGCCGTCGGTGTGGTGGCTGCACAGTCGATCGGTGAGCCGGGTACCCAGCTGACCATGCGTACGTTCCACATCGGTGGTGCGGCATCGCGTGCGGCAGTGGCATCGTCGGTGGAAGCCAAGTCGAACGGTACGGTCCGCTTCACGGCGACCATGCGTTACGTGACCAACGGCAAGGGCGCCCAGATCGTCATTTCGCGTTCGGGCGAAGTGCTGATCACGGACGACCACGGCCGCGAGCGCGAGCGTCACAAGGTGCCGTACGGCGCGACCCTGGCTGTCCAGGACGGCATGACGGTGAAAGCCGGTACGCCGCTGGCAACGTGGGATCCGCTGACCCGTCCGATCATCACCGAGTACGCCGGTACGATCAAGTTCGAGAACGTGGAAGAGGGCGTCACCGTCGCTCGCCAGGTGGACGAGGTCACCGGCCTGTCGACCCTGGTCGCGATCGACCCGAAACGCCGCGGCTCGGGCAAGGTCAACCGTCCGCAGGTCAAGCTGCTCAACGCCGAAGGTCAGGAAGTCAAGATCGCCGGCACCGAGCACGCTGTGACGATCGGCTTCCAGGTCGGCGCACTGATCATGGTGAAGGATGGCCAGCAAGTGTCGGTGGGTGAAGTGCTTGCACGTATCCCGACCGAATCGCAGAAGACCCGTGACATTACCGGTGGTCTGCCGCGCGTTGCCGAGCTGTTCGAAGCCCGTTCGCCGAAAGATGCCGGCATGCTGGCGGAAGTCACCGGTACGGTCGCATTCGGTAAAGAGACCAAGGGCAAGCAGCGCCTGGAAATCACCGACATGGACGGCAACAAGCACGAGTTCCTGATCACGAAGGACAAGCAGGTGCTGGTGCACGACGGCCAGGTGGTGAACAAGGGCGAGATGATCGTGGACGGCCCGGCCGATCCGCAAGACATCCTGCGCCTGCTGGGTATCGAAGCGCTGGCCCGCTACATCGTCGACGAAGTGCAGGACGTGTACCGTCTGCAGGGTGTGAAGATCAACGACAAGCACATCGAGGTGATCGTTCGCCAGATGCTGCGTCGTGTGCAGATCACCGATGCCGGCGACACCGACTACATCGTCGGCGAGCAGGTGGAGCGTTCGGAGCTGCTGGAAGAGAACGACCGCGTGACGGCGCTGAACAAGCTGCCGGCGCAGTACGAAAACGTGCTGCTGGGTATCACGAAGGCATCGCTGTCGACCGACTCGTTCATCTCGGCCGCATCGTTCCAGGAAACCACCCGCGTGCTGACCGAAGCGGCGATCATGGGCAAGCGCGACGGTCTGCGCGGCCTGAAGGAAAACGTCATCGTCGGCCGCCTGATCCCTGGCGGTACCGGTCTGGCATTCCACCGCGCCCGCAAAGAGAAGGAAGCGTGGGAAGCGGAAGAGCGCGCAGCGCTGCTGCAGCAGGAGAAGGCCAACATGGCTGCCGAGCTGCAGGCGATGGAAGACCAGCAGAATGCTGCGGCTTCGGTCGAGCAGCATCATGGCGATGGTGAGTGATTTTCGCTGCTTATGCTTTAGCCGCTAAAAACGGCTGATGAGAACGGCACCCCTTGGGTGCCGTTTTTTTTGGGGCAGCCAATACTAAATCTTCATGTTGATCGGATTAATTGGCCGAATGTAGCTGACGTAGCGTGTTATATAAATAACTGGTTCCCACTACTTTCCTGCCATGCACGAAGCTTAGATGCAAGCCCAGTTTTAAAAAACTCTGCGCTATCAAATGCGAGTCGCAACATATCCTCAACACAATCGGCTATTTGCAGGGCTTTATTGTTGCTCTTTAGCGCATCTTTGGAAAGAAGTGAAATAATTTCACATATATCGTGCCCATTGACAATTTCTAGTGCTGGATGTTTTGCAGCGAGGATAAACAATAATTTTTCTGATATTGCCTGCCGACTTGCAACTTCCAGTCCTCTATTCTTTGAGTATTCATAAACCGTATTAACAAGTAAATCGTTGCCAAGAAATTGGCCCGTCTTGGCATCTATAAATTTGCTAAATTTTAGCCTATTGCCGTCTGCCTTCTCTGGTTTAAAGCTAAGTCCCAGTGCATGTCGCTTATTTGCTAGTTTCAAGCAGCCGAGAGTATATGCAAGTTCGAGTGCGACCTCTCGTAAAGGTTTTCTCATTTCTTTTTCAAATTGATCCACGCGATTTTGATCTAGAATTCCAGTAATAAAGTGATCCAGGGCGGCACTAATAAATACCATTACTTCTGAGTCGTGGCAGTCGGTTGGGAATATATCTTCAGCGTAATTCGGATCATATTTTGCGTTTCCGTCTATCCTTAAAAAATCAGCATCCCGAATTCCGAGTTTTCTTGCGAAACCCCGGTCTGCCAAAATTTGATATGCTGCCCGCTGTTTGTATTTTCCAAACGTTTGAACTAGTCGCACATGTTCTTTATCGAAAAACCTTGAATATAGTTTTATGTCTTTTTTTCCTTCAACCAGAACGGAGCATCCATTAAAGGTTATGTCTTGGCAGATCGCATTTGCAATTCTATCTGCCGTAATATACTCCTCCATTATTCTACGCCCTTCAATTCGACTCTAAGGTCCCAGTTTTCAGCAATTATATCTGGTGAGTGCGTTGCGATTACTACCGAGACATTATTCATTGATGTGACGTCCCGGAGGTCCTTTATAAATTGATTTTGCCAGGAAATGTGTAAAGAAAGTTCTGGCTCATCTATAAGAATCGTATCGCCCTTTTTTGAATTGAAAATGAGTTCATAGAACATGACTAACTCATGTTGTTCGCCAGATGAGAGTTTCGATGGTGGAATGATTTCGTAATTTCCCGCGCGATTCTTTTGTACGCGAGAACGAAACACAAATCCGGTAGTCTTATTAATTTCAACGTCTTTGTGCTTAAATCTTTTGTTCAGAATTGCCTTAAATAAGCTAATTTTTTCCGTCATCGTATCATACGGCGCTAGCTTCTTATTGCTATCGTCGATATACAGCTTCAATGGATTAAAAAGCGACAAGTCAGAGCTGTTGATCTGCAGCACATCGTTGCCCGATCTACTTTCGATAAGGCCTGTGGCGTTTAGTAACTTTCTGCGTTCATCAAGCTTGGTTAACGCCTGATTTAAGGTGTCGTAACTGTCCACTTCCCCCTGTCGCAGCTTCTGCATAAGACGGTTCGGATAGGTGGAGTCTAATGATGTGGATATTTCCGCAGATTCTTTAGATAGCTTCGATATTTCTTCGACGAGCTCGTTTGAAAACTTTTGAACAGTGCGAACGTATGCGTCTCCTCCTCGTTCCTTAGCGGTCATAATCCGTTGTGTTTCAATGAGTTTTACTTCAACACGACGAATCCCGTCATTGAACCAAGAAGGAATTTTTTTCGCTAAGCTTTCCTCTTCCATTTCAAGGTGGTGGAGATAACGGTTTCGCTGATAATATTCATACTCGACTATTCTTCGCACGCGGGGGTCGCTAATTTCTTCCAGGTTCGTGATTAGAGACCCGGAAAGCGCACGCTCATAAGCGCCTGGAGAAAATCTTCCGCTTATCTCTGATTTGTCTTGAATATTTGCGCTGAAGAATTTGTATGTTTTGGTCCGCTCGTTCTTGGTGGTGAACCAACGTAGGACATACAGAGACATTGTATGTCCTTCAGCGCGACGAGAGATCTCCCAAACTTCGCCGTTGTTAAACTGGAAGGTAAAAGACTCGAAGTCTAATCGCTTAAAGAACGCAAAATTTTTTGTAAAAAATGCGTGTACCGATTCGAGAATGACGGTTTTTCCCAAGCCATTCTCGCCAATAATGATGGTAATTCCACTTTCGCTGTTGAGCGCTATATTGTGATCAAATATGCCAAAAAGCTTCTTTACGGATATATTTGTGATTCGCATGAATTTTCCAGGAGGAATTAATTCGTTAATCCTAGCATTATCTCAATCGAAAGGAAATATGCGGGATTTGTATGGTTTGCGCCGACCAAGGACAGCATGTACCGGTGCACGACGTCCAGGTGATGAACAAGGGCGGGATGATCGTGAACGGCCCAGCCGATCCGAAGACATCCTGCGGCTGTTAGGTATCGAAGCGCTGGCCCGCTACATCGTCGACGAAGTGCAGGACGTGTACCGTCTGCAGGACGTGACGATCAACGACAGGTACATCAAGGTGATCGTTCGCCAGATGCTGCGCCGCGTGCAGATCGTCGAAGCCGGCGAAACCGACTACGTCGTCGGCGAGCAGGTGGAGCGTTCGGAACTGCTGGAAGAGAACGACCGCGTGACGGCCGCAGGCAAGCTGCCGGCGACTGACCGAAGCGGCAATTATGGGCAAGCGCGACGGTCTGCGCGGCCTGAAGGAAAACGTCATCGTCGCCCGCCTGATCCCGGGCGGTACGGTCTGGCCTTCCACCGCGCCCGCAAGAGAGGGAATCGTGGGAAGCCGAAGAGCGCGCAGCGCTGCTGCAGCAGGAGAAGGCCAACATGGCTGCCGAGCTGTAGGATGGAGGATCAGCAGCAGGCTGCGGCTTCGGTCAAGCAGCATCATGGTGATGGCGAGCGATCACTGTAGCAAACTATAAGTGAGAACGGCACCCTGAGGGGTGCTGTTTTTTTTAATACTATCTAAGGTGTAACCATATTGCATAGACAGCGATATATACACTTGGCATACTGAGCTTTTAATTGAAGGCTCTTATAGTCAAATGTCAGAGACAGGCCCAACCGCAGAAATCGCCAGAAGAGTGTGCGATGATATTTTTGGAAATTTTTTCTGGAGCGTCCACCCGAGGATAGACTCCAATTTTAAATGCACGAAAGATCATCACCGTACGGCGTCTGATAAGCCCAAGAAAACCCATCCTGCAGATGTCGTGTTTTCATATGATGATCCATACCTCAGGCGAAGAATTTATTTGCACACGGACATGAAGAGCTATGCTACCGACAGCATAAGCTCGACAACGCTGCGAGCTGCACTCAAATCGTTGTGTATGACAGTGGAGTGCGCGCGAACTTCTGCAGAGTGGCGCCAGATCTACTCAGTACCTGACGATGAGGAACATGATGTTCAAGGTTTCCTATTCGTGCACAACCACGATCGGGGATACGAAAATAAATTTTCCGAGTCAATGGAACGGGTTAGTATTTCGGCGCTACCGGTTGCAGCGGACACCGTAATTCACTTCATGGGGCCGACAGATATATCGCGGTTATATTCAATTGCCAATGACTTAATGCGATTGAAATTCACGAAGCTCCTGCCCGTTGATGAGCACACATTTTATTATCCAGATCTGGTGTTGACTCGGCGTCATACGGATACGTGGGCTCAACCAGCAACGATTGAGCTTTTAATGTCCCCGTTCTTCATAATAAAGCATGCGTCAAGCGAAAAAATTGGGACTGGGTATTTGATCTACTACAACCGCCCAGGTGGGTCGGCCGAGGAATTTGAATATCTATTCGACTGCATCTCGCGTTTTCAAATGCTGGAGCATGGGCAAAAAATAAGAATTCGTTCCTGTCACGCTAATCCTGATCAACTAATGTTGAGTCATTTCGAGGCGGCAAAGAAAAAATATGCAAAGGCTTGGGGATTCGATCGACTGCGTTCTGAACTGCTTGATCAAATAACCATTGAAATGATAACAAGCGTAACAGACACATATAATCCAGGTAATGTTGGCTGGAAGGTTGAAAATGAAGAGTAGATTTGGTCAATCGTTATATTATGCATCTGATAAAAACGTATTTGATGCGCTGAATAGAAGTCGTGTAACCAACGACACGATTCAAGAGCTGTTTCTCGCGCGAAATATTATTGTTTCAAAGCAAACTCAGCGTGAAGAATTGGCGCTCTATTTCAGCAGACTTCCACATGATCTTGAAGACCATAAAAATATATCGGCAAAACTAGGCGTTGTAGCTCGTCAAGAGCGACTCACCACCGTTGAAGTAAAGATTGCTGCGCAGCAGAATCATTATGATGCAGCGATCAATGCAATTAAATCGAAGTTGTCAGAAGAAAATGACACGATGACTGTTGCTAATCATCCAGATAGAATTGATTTGATCGTAAAATATTCAAGCATCGATTATCGAAAATCGGAGTTTTCACAGGTTCAGGTTCGTGACGGCATACTTTCTATAATGAAAACCGATGATGGGTACATGATTAGAAGCACCTATAATGATTTCATGAATTCTGTTAGGGATAACCTAGTTTCGGAAATTGAGCAGCGAGCTGGAGTAAAGGGTGAGCGCCGTAGTATTTCGTTGTACAGCATACAAGATCCGCTGAAGCGCAGTGAGTTCTTCCATTCCCTAATGTCTCAAATGCCTGGGTTTCGTTTGAAAGATGTTGGAGAAGTGTACGTCTTTAAACAAAAGCCGAACTCATCAAACCAAAACGACGAAGAAAGTGAAGAAGAAACTTCGGACACCCATGTCGAACGCGTGCTTCTGCGAGGAAGTGGCGTAACAAGATCAAAACAGCTTCAAGATTTGATTAAAAAGAAAGACTCGGAAGAGCCATACTATATTGTACGTGGAGTATGGTCAGTTGAGGAAAAAGGCGGCATCGGAAACATTTACGAAATAGAAGCGAGGTTTGAAAACACGCAGGATTGCACGGGTTTCTCGTATCGTTTGCGCGGTGTTTACCCGGCAGACATTAAAAACAAGACCGGCGTATCAAAAACTAAGCGCCAAGCCACTCGGGGTGAGGCCAATCACATCGGTGGCGTATTGGAGCAATACGCGAGCGAACTTATGGTGAAATTCAACGCTGCCTTGACAACCTAAAGGTCTGCTATGGCTACACGATATCGCTGGTTGCGAATAAATACAGAATTAAAGATTGCAGAAATAAAAGCAAGAATGGCCGCCGCACGCTTTTCGGTAGATGTAGATGACGGTTTCTCATTCATAGATTCTGATATACGTGGCGAAATTCGCTATTACTGGCGTACAGTTGTGACAACATCGTATATCGATCATGATAATTCTCAGGTCTATCAAGCTGTTCCTACTTTAGCTATGCTTGATTTTTCTTTGGTTGATGGGCGAACTACTTCTTATATCCGTTTAAAAAACCCGCCGAGGACAATGTCGGCGTTTCTAAATGCGCTAGAGCGAATTATTGGTTTCGGTTTTTCGGTAGAGAATTTCAATGTGCTTTTACATGGTAGAGAAGAGCTCCTAAAGCGCTCGGATAGCGCTCGCCTGGTCTCGGTTAAGGCTACGAACGTAAAGCTTGCCGACAACGTAATCGGTCGAGTTGAAGCGGTGTCGAAAGACTATATTTCAAACGATCTGCTTGGTAAATTTTCGATGTATCCTCATCTAGTCGATTTTTGTACTTATGAGCTAATTCATAAAAACGTACGCGGCCAAGTAAGTTTTTATAGAAATGGTCAAGCAAGGGTCAGTGAAAATATAGGTGGCTATGTGCTTAACTTGGTTGAAGGTGTACTGTAACGCTTTACGGGAGTAAGGTTGTGGAGTTATCAAAGCATCGCTGTCGACCGACTCGTTCATCTCGGCCGCATCGTTCCAGGAAACCACCCGCGTTCTGACCGAAGCGGCGATCATGGGCAAGCGCGACGGTCTGCGCGGCCTGAAGGAAAACGTCATCGTCGGCCGCCTGATCCCTGGCGGTACCGGTCTGGCGTTCCACCGCGCCCGCAAGGAGAAGGAAGCGTGGGAAGCGGAAGAGCGCGCAGCGCTGCTGCAGCAGGAGAAGGCCAACATGGCTGCCGAGCTGCAGGCGATGGAAGACCAGCAGAATGCTGCGGCTTCGGTCGAGCAGCATCATGGCGACGGCGAGTGATCGCTTCAGCCTTAGCTTGATCAGCTGATGAAAACGGCACCTCGAGGGGTGCCGTTTTTTTTTCGTCCGGATTCCGGTTAGTCGAGCACGATCGCAAGCTTGCCGAAATGCCTCGACCCGGCCGCCAACTCCGCATAGGCGGTAGCCGTCTCATCGATTTCAAACCGCCGGTCGACTACCGGTACGATCCGGTTCGCCGCAATCGCCCGCACGGCCTCGCCCAGGTCCGCCACCGATCCCGTGCTGTTGCCCACCACGCGCAACGCCTTGCCGATGATGGAAAACAGGTTCACGGATGTCGTCACGCCCGACAGGAAGCCGACCGTGAACACGGTGCCGCCCATCGCGGCCGCGTTCAACGAGCGTGCGAACGTGGCGTCGCCGACCGTCTCGACGACGAGGTCGGCGCCGCGGCCGTGCGTGATCTCCAGCACGGCCTTGTCCCAGTCCGGTGTCGCGCGATAGTTCACGAGGTGATCCGCGCCGAGCGCGCGCCCGTGTTCCAGCTTTTCGTCCGATGACGACACGAGGATGACGGTCGCCCCGCTCGCCTTGGCGAACTGCAGCGCGAACAGGCTCACGCCGCCCGTGCCCAGGATGACGACCGTGGACCCCGGCCGCACGGACGCCGAGCGCACCGCATTCCACGCCGTCGTGGCCGCGATCGGCAACGTCGCGCCCTGGACGAAGTCGAGGTGGTCCGGCAGCCGCACGACGCTCTTCGCCGGCACGGCCACGTATTCCGACAGCGACCCGGGCAGCGTGATGCCGCGCATGGCCGCGATCCGTTCCGGGCGCATCGGTCCGTCGAGCCAGTCCGGCATGAAGTGCGGGACGACCCGGTCGCCGATCGCGATATCCGTCACGTCCGCGCCCAGCGCGACAACTTCTCCGGCACCGTCGGCAACAGGCACCATCGGGAGCGTCGCGCCCGGGAAGCTCCCTGTTGCGACGGCGACGTCGATGTAGTTCAGTGCTGCCGCACGCAGGCGGATGAGGACTTCGCCGGCGGCCGGCTGCGGATCGGGCAACGACGTGCGGCGGAAAGCAGTCAACGACGGTTCGACAAGCTGGATGGCATACATGGGTTGGCTCCTGTGAAATGAGGTGCCCAGTGTGATTGCCAACGGAAAAACGATAAACTCGGCATTTCTTGCAACATTTCCAATCAGGACTTGCGAATGGATCTGCTGGACAGCATGAAGGTCTACGTGTGCACCGTCGAGAAGGGCAGCCTGAGCGCGGCCGCGGACGCGTGCGGCATGTCGGCGACGATGGCTGGCAATCACGTGCGCGCGCTCGAGCAGCGGCTGGGCATGCAGCTGATGCACCGCACGACGCGGCGCCAGCACGTGACGGCGTTCGGCGAGGAATACTATGCGCGCTGCAAGGAGATCCTGCGGCTCGTGGCCGAGACGGACGCCCAGGCGCACACGATGCGCCTCGCGCCCGCGGGCACGCTCCGCGTCAGCGCGCCCGTCACGTTCGGCACGGAGGCGCTGGCGCCGGTGCTGTCCGATTACCTGGCGCGCTATCCGCAAGTGGACGTCGAACTGGATATTTCCGACCGCTTCGTGGACCTGATGGAAGACGGCTACGAGGCCATCATCCGCGTCGGCCAATTGCCGCCGGATGCGAACGTCGTCGCCCGGCCGCTGGCGCCGTACCGGCTGATGCTGTGCGCGTCGCCCGACTACCTCGCGCGGCGTGGCGTACCCGACACCCCGGCTGACCTGGCCCGCCACGACTGCCTCGCATTCGGCGCCGCCAGCATCAACCAGTGGCGCTTCCAGCACGACCACGACGTTTGCCAGGTGCCCGTCACCGGCCGCGTGAAGATCAACAATGGGCAGGCCTTGCGCACCGCGGCGCTGCAGGGGCTCGGCATCGTGCTGCAGCCGACGATCCTGCTCGAGGCCGACGTGCGGGCAGGGCGGCTCGTCCAGCTGTTTCCCGAGTACGGCCTGCCGGAGCGGCCGATGCACATCGTCTACCTGCCGGACCGGTACCGCTCGCCCAAGCTGCGCAGTTTTATCGATTTCGTCATCGAACGTTTTGGAGAGCCGACCTCATGATTGCCCTGCTCATCATCGACATGCAAAAAGGCATGCTCAGCCCGACCCTGCCGCCCCGAAACAACCCGCACGCGGAAGCCAACATCGCCCGCCTGCTGGCCGCGTGGCGGGAACGCGATGAGCCCGTCGTCCTCGTCCGCCACATCAGCCGCTCGCCGACGTCCGTCTTCGCGCCCGGCCAGAGTGGCGCCGAGTTCCAGGAAGCGTTCCTGCCGCTGGCGCACGAGCACGTCGTGGAAAAGAACGTGCCGGATGCCTTCATCAACACGGGGCTCGAGCGCTGGCTGCACGCGCGCGGCATCCGCGACGTCGTCATCGCCGGCGTGAGCACGAACAATTCCGTCGAAGCGACGGCGCGCACGGCCGGCAATCTCGGGTTCTCGACTATCGTCGTGGCGGATGCCTGCTTCACGTTCGACAAGACGGATTTCGGCGGTACGTTGCGCAGCGCGGAGGAAGTTCATTTGATGGCGCTGGCAAACCTGCATGGCGAGTATGCCGAGGTGCGCACGACCGCCGAGGTCATGCGTGTGGCTGCTTAGAACTTTGTGACGAAGTCGCTATTGGTCGGGAGCAGGTCTTGATCGACCAATCTCGTCTCGATCGCGTTCGCTTTTTTTATGTGCTCAGGATTTTGCAGGTCGAAAGTTTCCGCTACCGTTACGATAAGGCTACCACGTTGGGTTTTACTTTTGTCATCCATGATTTTGATGACGTCAGCCGCTTCAGGAATCTGTTGAGCATTGATGGCGAATGGCAGATAAAGCATCCAGCCTGCACCTGGCCTGTCCGGGAAAACGCTCTTTTGCAGATATCCCCCGGGAGCTATCTGGACAACCATGGGTTTCCACATATTGACAATGGCCAGCACTAATTTAATGACGTTGGACCTGTCGCGAAGTACGGCAGCGCCTTTGCTGCTGAAATTCAAAGTTGATGGAAAAGGACCAGTGTTATATGTGGCTGTGTAGGCAATAGCGCCCTCGTCCTCTTTACCGTTCCACACACCCAAGGTTCTCAAGTCGGTGGCCAGGTTGTCGCTGTCAGCCTTCGCCATCGCAAGTGCCGCTGTGCTTGGCCCCAATTCAGTGAATGCCGTATTCAGCAATGAATTTGCTTCAGTATCGGCGGGAGGAAACCATTGGTCGAGGGGATGCCCTAGAGTTTCCAGAACCTTGGCTAGTTTCCATATGTCAATGTAATGCTCTTCTATGGATGGGAGTTGGGCACCAGTGCGGAAATTGGCGTCGATTTCGAGAATTTGGTTCATGGGGTCAAAAAAGTAGTAATGATCAAGGACCGCTTTCGAAACTGGTCAGTAAAGTAGGCGTGACTTAACGGCTGCATAAAGTGCCAGTGTAATCGTGACGGCGGTGATTTCAGGGTAACCATGCTTTGGCGTATGCCCTGAGCAATTATCTTCGGCACGCCTTTGATCTTGAAGAAGAACTTTGGCTCTGTCGGCGACTCGAAGAACTGGTCGTAGGTTGCTTTCGCTTCAAGCAGTAAGCATTCTCGCGATTTAAAACCATCGAAGTCGTTCTCCTGAAATCTCCACTCTGTGTAAGGAAAAAAGCCGGTAATCCGAGCCTGATAGCTTCGCGATACCTCCGACATATTCCAGTTACGCTCAACAAGCATCCCGGCGTCCGGCGGACATTTGTCACACCTATCTTTCGTTTTAGCCTGCGTCCCAGCCTCCGCAATCGGCACCGATTTAGCCTTGTCCGCAGATTCGACTTTGTTCTTGGTCGCTTCGTTGACAGCAACCGCGCCGGCGCCGGCAACGGCGGCAACGCCGAGCGCCCGCAACAGGGCGCCGCCGGCGGCTTCGAGGATGGGAACTGCGAGCGCTGCCATTAATTCTCCCTCAGTCTGGACTTCACCCACGCGATCATGTCCGCGAACCGTTGTTCGACCGGTTGGCCCGGTTTCCTGAGCCAGGCATCGATCGCCGGTTCACGGTAAAAATTAGGGGCGAAGGCTTCGTAATAAAGAAATTGGGTAATGGCGCCGCCATCCGTGAAACCCAGCTCGACGGCATGGGCATATGCGCGCTCAAGACGGTCCAGCAAACCCCTGTCGCTCGCAAGCTCCGGATGTTCCTTGACGATGTTCTTGCAGACTTCCTTGATGTACTGGCGCTTTTCCAGCAGATCCAGATGCGAGAGCTGTTCTTCGCTCAGTTTAAGCACGACGTCCTCCTATGCATATTCTGCGGCCGTCGTGGATGAAATGCCATTCGTCGATGAGGTGGACGAATTCGGCGATCTGTTCTCTGTTCATCGTCTGCATCAGGTTGCCCAGGACGCGTGGATCGTAGAACCGCAGCAGTACCTTGCGGCCATCCGGCAGTTGCGCGTCGAGTTTGAGTTGCAGCAGTTGGCTCAGGCCTTCCAGATCGATCGCCGAAATGAGCCACGATACCGATGGCAGCGATTGTTCAAGCTCGTGCAGCGACTGCAACTGGTCGGGCGCCTTGTCGACATCGATGAGCCACGGGCCGGCGTGCGCGAGAGGTTCGTCTTCCGTACCGAGAAAAATGGGACGGTTGATTCCGCGCTGATGAACCAGACGGTGGCCGGTATGCTGCTCATATTGGAAGCCGTCCACCAAGGCGTACAGCCACAAGGCAGCGTCGGCTTGCTGAAGGGCCCGGAAGCGCTCGACGATAGCGTCCACGCTAGCTTCTCACTACCATGGCCGACCCTGCGGCGGCGGCTTTGGCAAGGCACTCGAGGCAGATGGTCGGCGCCTCCTGCGCGACCAGACTCCCGGTCAAGCTGGTGTTTTCGCTGACAGCAGAAGCGGCGCCATCCGAGTCGGAATGGTTGTCCCACCAGGCGGACGATTGACCCGCGATCAGCGTCGCACCACAGGCCGTCTTGTCGCCATGCCGTGCGACGGCCTGGCCGAACCCGGTCAGGTCGTCGGCGCCGGTGGTGATGGCAAACACGCCCTTGCATTTTGGGCAGACCGTCATGTCGCCGACGCGTGCCACGGCTTTGCCGTAGACCTCCCATGTCATGTCACCGCTGATGACGGTGCCGCCGTGACTGGTGCGGTCACCCATGCGAATCAAGGGTTTGCTCATTGAATTCGGTCAGGCTCAAATGTGAAATAGTCTAGCGGCAGAGTAACAAAATGCCAACCTTTTTCGCTGGCCTCGCCCTTAGTCCCGCCTGAACCCCGACTTCACCCGCATGAGCACATCCGCAAACCGCTGCTCGACCGGTTGGCCGGGCCGCCTGAGCCAGGCGTCGATCGCGGGTTGGCGATAGAAATTCGGGGCCGTCGCGTCGTAGCGGAGGAAGCGGGCGATGGCGTCGAGATCCGTGAATCCCAGCACCACGGCATGCGCATACGCGCGCTCGAGGCGGTCCGGCAGGCTGGCGTCGAGGGCCAGTTCCGGGTGGATGTCGATGATGTGCTGGCGGATTTCTGAGAGCAGGTTCTCGGTCATGACGTCTCCTCGGTCGACTCGCCATTGTTCCTGCCGCGCTCACGGTATCCGTTGCGTCAACTCAGCTAGTTATCGAATACACTATTCCCGCGACACATTCCCAACCTGAAAGGAGACGGTATGACCATCAAATCGCTCATCGCACTCGCATGTGCGCTGACCGCAGCCGCCGGCGCCCACGCCGCCGATCAATTGCAAGCGTCGATGACGCTCGTCGGACCCGACGGCACCGGCAAACCGATCGGCGTCGTGACGATCACCGAATCCAAGAGCGGACTCGTATTCACGCCCAATCTGACGAACCTGCCGCCGGGATCCCACGGCTACCACGTGCACGAAATGGCCAGCTGCGGCACGAGCGAGAAGGATGGGAAGAAGGTCCCGGCCGGCGCGGCCGGCGGTCACTACGACCCGACCGGCGCCAAGCACCATGCCGGTCCGTCCGGCGACGGTCACCTGGGTGACCTGCCGCCGCTCGTCGTCGCGGACAACGGCGGCGCCAGCACGGCGGTGACGGCGCCCCGCCTGACGAAATTGTCGGAGGTGAAGGGCAAGGCGCTGATGATCCACGCCGGCGGCGACAATTTTTCGGACCAGCCGAAGCCGCTGGGCGGCGGCGGCGACCGGATCGCCTGCGGCGTCATTCAATAAGGCTTACAACCCCAGGTCCGACAGCCCGGGGTGATCGTCCGGCCGCCGACCCAGCGGCCAGTGAAACTTGCGCTCGGATTCCAGGATCGGCATGTCGTTCAGGCAGGCATAGCGCCGCTGCATGAGGCCGTTCTCGTCGAATTCCCAGTTCTCGTTGCCGAACGTGCGGAACCAGTTGCCGGAATCGTCGTGCCATTCGTAGGCGTAGCGCACGGCGATGTGGTTGCCTTCCACCGCCCACAATTCCTTGATCAGGCGGTAGTCCAGTTCCTTCTTCCATTTGCGGTCCAGGAACTGGACGATCTGCTCGCGGCCCGTGACGAATTCCGCGCGGTTGCGCCATTGGCTGTCCGGCGTGTAGGCCAAGGCGACTTTTTCCGGATCGCGGCTGTTCCAGCCATCCTCAGCCAGTCGGACTTTCTGGATGGCCGTTTTACGCGTGAATGGCGGGAGTGGGGGACGGGGTTCGATCGAGGACATGGGCGTTCCTTTATGTGTGAGGTAGACAGGTCTGTATCGTAAGCGAATTCGACTCTAGCCGCCCCGTGCATCCAGCTAGTTGATGTAGACAGGTCTGTATCATATACTGGAGTCCCGTATTCCGACCTGATCCGACATCCATGGCCCAGCCCTCCGCCCGCGACCGCATCCTCGACACGGCAAAACGCTTGTTCTACCGCGACGGTTTCCGCGCCACCGGCATCGATCGGATCATTGCGGAATCCGGCGTGGCGAAGATGTCGCTGTACCGCCATTTCCCATCGAAAGACGATCTGATCGCTGCCTTCCTCGACTGGCGCCACGACCACTGGACGTCGTGGTTCACGGCCGCCGTCGATGCCAGGCTCGCGCGCGGGGAAGGGCTGACTGCCGTGGCCGATGCGCTGGGCGAGTGGTTCGCGCAGGAGGATTTTCGCGGCTGCGCTTTCATCAACGCCGTTGCGGAGACGGGCGCGGCGGACGATCCCCGCCACCGGGAGCAGGCCGTCCGGCACAAGCGCGATCTGGCGCGCTATCTCGGCGACGTGGCCACCCGGCTGGGGCTGGCGGCGCCGGACCAGGTGGCGGAAGAGGCGCTGTTGTGCGTGGAAGGCATGATCGTGCGGGCGCAGATGGACCCGGGGCCCGGGATCGTCGACGCGGGCCGGCGCCTGCTCGCACGGATCGAACGGGATGCGTAACATTTTCCCATCTATTTGTTACAATATTTCAATATATGGTCACGTTGCGCTCGTGCCGCCTGCTATGATGGGTAGCTGAGCCGCTCCGGCTTGCCTCCGACTACCCACGATATGCCCTGGCCTTTCGATCCTGCGTCCCTGGATGACACATCCGCCCGAAAGCCGAGCGACATGGAAGTGCAGATGCGGCGCCACCCGTGGGAGACGACGCCCGTCGGTCCTGTCGCGCACTGGCCCTTCAGCCTGAAACTCGCCGTCCGCACGCTGCTCGATTGCCAGCTGCCGATGTACCTCGCCTGGGGCGACGCGTACACGCAATTCTTCAACGATGCCTACGTGCCGATCCTCGGCGCCAAGAAGGACGGGGCACTGGGCGGCGACGCCCGCGAGACGTGGCCGGAGATCTGGCCGACCATCGGCCCGATGTGGGCGCGCGTGCTGCAGGGGGAGCCCGTCGGTTCGAGCGACCTCGCGCTGACGATCAACCGCTACGGCTATTTCGAGACCTGCCATTTCGCCTATTCGTACAGTCCCGTCTACGGCGACGACGGGCGGCCCGAAGGCGTGCTGGTGACCTTCGTCGAAACGACGGAGATCGTGCTGGCCGAACGCCGCCGCGCCTTCCAGCTTGAACTGGCCGACATCCTGCGCCGCGAGACGTCGTCCGGTCCGCTGCTGCGGGCCGCGCTGCGCCAGGTCGGCGCCTACGTCGACGACGCCACCGTGACGTATGCCGAGACCCGGCCGGGCATGGATGCGGCCGTGATCCTGGAACAGTGGGACGGCGGCGCACGCACGCCGCAGTCCGGGCGCACCGTGCCGGTGGCGGAGTTGGCGCTCGGCGTGCCGGAACGCCTGTGCGCCGGCGAGACCGTATGGGCGGCCGATGGCGCGGCCGGCACCAGGGCGGGCATCGCGGTGCCGCTGATGGACGGCGACCGCCTGGCGGCCGTGCTGGCGCTGCACGCGCCGCTCGACGCGGGCCGCATCGCGGACGAGGTCCGCCTGCTCGAAGACGCCGCGCGCCGCACGTGGGAAGCGCTGCGCCGCATCCGCGCCGAGGAAGCGCTGCGCGAAGAGACGCGCGTGCTGGAGCTGATGAAGAGCGCGACCGAGACGCTGGCATCGACCATCGCCCTCGAACCGCTGATGCAGGCCATCACGGATGCCGCGACGCAGCTCGTCGGCGCGGAATTCGGCGCGTTCTTCTACAACGCGAAGGACGACAAGGGCGACGTGTATTCGCTGTACGCGCTGTCCGGTGCGCCGCGCGTCGCGTTCGAACGCCTGGGCATGCCGCGTGCCACCGCCGTGTTCGGGCCGACGTTCCACGGCAGCGCGCCGATCCGCAGCGACGACATCCGCCAGGATCCCCGCTATGGCCTGTCGGCGCCGCACCACGGCATGCCGGCGGGGCACCTGCCCGTCGTGAGTTATCTCGCCGCGTCCGTCGTGTCGCGCTCGGGCGAGGTGATCGGCGGCCTGTTCTTCGGCCATTCGCAGCGGGCCATGTTCAGCGAACGCAGCGAAGAATTGATCGGCGCCTTCGCCGTGCAGGCCGCGATCGCGATCGACAACGCGCGCCTGTACGACATGGCCCAGCGCGCGGCCGAGGAACGCGAGCAGCTGCTGGCCAGCGAGCGCGCGGCGCGCGCCGAGGCCGAGCGGCACAACAAGATGAAGGACGAGTTCCTCGCGATGCTGGCGCACGAACTTCGCAATCCGCTGGCGCCCATCACGAGCGCGGCCCAGCTCCTGCGCCTGCCCGAGGTGAACGAAGGGCTGCGCCTGAAGGCCAGCAACATCATCTCGCGCCAGGTGCGCCACATGACGGAGCTCGTCGACGACCTGCTGGACGTCTCGCGCGTCACCCGCGGTCTCGTG
Source organism: Massilia kyonggiensis (assembly GCF_024756235.1). GTDB lineage: Bacteria > Pseudomonadota > Gammaproteobacteria > Burkholderiales > Burkholderiaceae_D > Telluria > Telluria kyonggiensis. Next base: position 28,046 of record NZ_JANUGY010000016.1, read on the forward strand.
AAACTGGAGAACGAGATCCTCGACCTGAACAAGGTTGCGATGGCGGCCGTGGAGCAGGCGCGCCCGCACATCGAGGAGCGCCAGCACGGACTCACGGTGGAGCTGCCGGATGCGCCGGTGCCGGTCGCAGGCGACCGCACGCGCCTGATCCAGGTGCTCGTCAACCTGCTCAACAACTCCGCCAAGTACACGCCGCCGGGCGGACGCATCGCTCTCCTCGTCACCACCTGCGACGGCGCGGCGCAGGCCGCGGTGCGCGACAACGGCACCGGCATCGACGCGCAACTGCTGCCGCACGTGTTCGACCTGTTCACGCAGGCCGACCGCGCACCCGACCGCTCGCAGGGCGGCCTCGGGATCGGCCTCGCGCTCGTGAAGAGCATCGTCCGCATGCACAACGGCCAGGTGGCAGCGCACAGCGCCGGACCGCAGCAGGGCACGACGATGACCGTCACCCTGCCGCTCGCGCAGGCCGAGGTGGGGCAGGTCGTGCGGTCGGGCGAGGGCAGCGGGGCGGCGCGGCCGCTCACGGTCACCATCGTCGACGACAACGGCGACGCGGGCCATTCGCTGGCGGTGCTGCTGCGCGCGCACGGCCACACGGTGCACGTGCACGAGGACGCGGCCGGCACGCTGGCGCATGCCGATCGCGCCACCGAAGTGTTCATCCTCGACATCGGCCTGCCCGACATGACGGGCTACGAACTGGCGCGCCGCCTGCGCCGCGATACGCGCCACGCGCATGCGGTCTACGTCGCGCTGACGGGCTATGGCCAGCAGCGCGACCGCGAGCTGTCGCGCCAGGCGGGTTTCGATCACCACCTCGTCAAGCCGGTCGAAATCGGCAAGCTGGCGCAGATCCTGGCAGCAAAGGCGTCGAACCAGCCTGCCCTGGAAGGTTGACATCCGTTGTCATAACGATCAGTATTAGCCGCGCCTTTATCCCAACCTTATCCAGCCGACCGTGTCCCGCAAAAAGAACAGCCGTCAATGGGCCCGCCTGCGCATCCTGTGCTACGCGGGACTGGACTTGATGACGATCGTCCAGGATGCGTTCACCCTGGTGCGCGAGCTCGTGCCGAATTCCTGCGCCGAGCTGGCGCTGCGCGTCGATCCGGCCGAGGCGTCGCCGCTGGCCGGGAACGACCCCGCCTACGTGGCGGTGCTGCCGCCGCCGAGCGGCTATGCGTACCGCGACCACGCCGGCTTCACGGCGAACGGCACGCCCGCATTACATACGCTGCAGGTACCGCTGTCGAACGCGGGCCGCCGGCTGGGCGAGATCACGCTGTGGCGCCACGAAGGGCCCGCATTCGACCGCCACGACGAGGAAGACCTGCAGCGCGTGGCGACGTATTTCGAGCACGTGCTGCGCAATGCGCCCGAACTGGCGGCCGGCAGCGCGGGCGTCATCGAGGACGAGGCCATGCTGCTGGCCACCGTCGACGGCCAGATCCTGTACCTGAGCGATTCGGCCGGCGCGCTGCTCGACCAGCTCGCGGCGCAGGAGCGCCAGGCCTTCAACCGCCGCACCTTGCCCCCGTTCTGCCTGCGCCTCGTGGAATCCGTCGCGCACGGCGACCGCTACCCGTGGCTGCTGCCGCTCGGGACCCTCGCCATGGCCGGCGGCGTGCTGGAGGCGCGCGCGCAGTGGATGAGCGCCGGCGGCGCGGCCGCGCTGCATGCCGAGGACCCGGCGTACATCCGCACGGTCGGCATCTTCATGAAATTCGTCGTGCCGCTGCCGCTGCGCATCTGGCGCGCAATCGGCTCCGTCGAGCTGTCGCCGCAACAGGCCGAGGTGGCGTTCTGGATGGGCGTCGGCGGCGGCCGCGAATCGGCGCGCGCCAACATGGAAGTCAGCGACGCCGTGCTGCGCGATTGCGTGAAGGCCGTCTACGAAAAATTCGGCTGCTCGTCCGAGGCCGGGCTGCTGGAACAGCTGCGCCCCACCGTCTCGCGCATGTAACGCATCCCACCCCTCGCGTGGGGCTGGGACGGCGCGGACGATCTCCCTATCATGGCGTCAAGCTCGAAGCAGGGACCCGGCAAATGCTGCGGTCCCTGCCCGCTATCTCATCGATCATTCATTGGAACGAACATGGACTTGTACAGCGTCCTGGCCACGTATGCGCTGATGGACCCGTCGCGCGTGCCGGGTCCGGCCAGCCTCGCGCTCGTCGTCGTCGTCGCGCTGGCGCTGTTCGGGTTGTCGGTGGGGGCGGGGAGACGGCGCGGCCCGTAATCCGACAATAACAGCGATACGCGCGACCTTCTCGCGCGAGGGGAACCTTCGCTAGCGGCCCGCCGTCTCCCTGATCTTCCCGAACTGGTCGCCCTTCTTCCACGCGGGCATGGCCGGTGCATCGGCCACCATGCGGCCCAGGTTCAGCGTGAACTGCGCCTGCTGCACCATGCCCGCCAGGTCCCAGCTTGGGTCGTACTCGTCGTCCGCCTGGTGGTAGCGCGGGCCGTACGCCTTCTGCTTCGCGTCGTTCGCGTCCTTGTCCTTGACCCAGTCACGCCCGCCCGCGATGGAGAATGCCGGCACGCCCGCCTTGGCGAAGCTGAAGTGGTCGCTGCGGAAGTAGCCGCCGCCCAGGTCCGGACCCGCCGGTGCGATGGCCAGGTGCATCGCCTTCGCCGTCGCCGCCGCCATGGCGCCCAGGTCGGAGCGCTCGCTGCCGCGTACGCCGATGTCCTTCGCGGCCGCAACGAAATTCAGGCTGTCCAGGTTCAGCGCCGCCGCCGTCCTGTCGAGCGGCCAGAGCGGACGGGCCGCATAGGCCGCGCTGCCCAGCAGGCCTTGCTCCTCGGCCGCGACCCATAAAAACATCTGGCTGCGCTTCGCCGGATGGCGCGCCGCTTCCTGCGCCATCGCGAGGAGCCCCGCGCTGCCGGACGCGTTGTCGACGGCGCCGTTGTAGATCGTGTCGCTGGTGTCCCCCTGCTTGCCCAGGTGGTCCCAGTGCGCCGAATAGATGACGACTTCGTTCTTCAGCTTCGGGTCGGTGCCGGGCACGACGCCGGCCACGTTGAACTGCTGCAGCGTGCGCACGGCCGCCTGCGCGTGGCCGGCCACGCGTGCGTTCAACTCGACGGGCCTGAACGACTTGTCTTCGGCCGCCGCGCGCAGCTTGTCGAGGTCTTGCCCGGCGGCCGTGAACAGCGCGCGTGCCGTGGCGTCCGTGATCCAGCCCTGCAGCCCGGTGCCCAGGTCGGCGTCGGCCAGCTGGAAGCGTTCGGCCATCCAGCTGTTGTGCACGACGCCCCAGCCGTACGAGGCGGAGGCATCCGTGTGGATCAGCAGGACGCCGGCCGCGCCGCGGCGCGCCGCTTCCTCGAATTTATACGTCCAGCGGCCGTAATACGTGAGGCTCTTGCCGGCGAAGCGGTTCGGCTCCGCACCGGTCGGCGCGGGATCGTTGACGAGCATGACGAGCACCTTGCCCTTGACGTCGATGCCCTTGTAGTCGTCCCAGCCGCCTTCTTCCGGCGCCGCGATGCCGTAGCCGGCGAAGACGAGCGGCGCGTCGAGATCGTGCGCGGGCCGCGCATCGCCCGGTGCCCACACCCAGTCCTTGCCGAACGCCAGCGGCAGCGGCTTGCCGCCCGCGACCAGCGCGACGGTGCTGTCCTGCGGCAGCGCCTTTACGCCGGCGATGTTGACGGCCTGGCGGTAGCTGTTGCCGTTGGCTGGACGCAGGCCGGCCGCCTGCGCCTGCGCTTCCAGGTAGGCGACGGTGAGGTCGCCGCCGCGCTGGCCGGTGCCGCGGCCCTCCAGCAGGTCGGACGACAGGAAAGCCAGGTGGGCGCGCAACGGCGCTTCCTGGACGGTGGCAGGGGCTGCGTGAGCCGTGGAAGCCAGCGCCAGGGTGGCGGCGCCGGCCATGAAGACGAGCTTGAGCATGGGTAAATGCGTGTCGTTGTCGGGACCCGCATTGTAGAGCAGGCGCCGCTCAGCGGAACCGCAGCACGTCGGCCGCCACCGTGGTCCCCGACAGCGGCAGCAGCGGCGTCAGCTCGACCGGGCGAGGCGGCAGGCCGCGGCGGGGCAGGCCGGGGATGCGCTCCTGCACGTACACGAGGAACGGCGGATCGCCCCCGAAGTCGAGCGCGAAGCGCAGCGCCTCGTCTTCCATGCCGTGCAGGGCGAGGTTCCAGCTGAAGCAAGACTTTTCCGTGAGCACGCGGCCGTTGACGCTCGTGCGCCACGGGCAGGCGCCCTGCACGCGCACGAGGATGTCGGGCGCGCGGTTCTTCGAACGCAGCGTGAATTCCACGTGCCGCCGCGTCTTGCTGCGCTCGTCCTTGTCGATGACGAGGTCGGGCCACGCGACGCTGTCGTCCTTCTGCGCGGCCGCGTACCACACCGGCTCGGCATCGGGTCCGAACAGATAGGGCAGCGGATACGGATGCAGGGTGTTGGGAAAGACCTGCCGCGTCCACGCATCGAGCGGTCCGGCCGGATGCAGCCAGAACGCCTGCCAGCTCGGGGTGTCCTTGTAGTACACGAGCCGGTTCGGCGCGGGCAGGTCCGCGACCGGGGGCACGGCCGCATACGCCATGCCGAACGAGACGCCGGCCGCAAGCAGCAGCGGCCGCACGAGCCAGCGCCGCGCGAGCGCATCGAACGCCATGCCGCACAGTCCCGCCAGCAGGCACACGAGGGCGCACGGCAGCACGAGCCAGGCCGGCGTGCAGAACGCGAAGCTCGCGCGTGCCGCGGGCAGCAGCAGGACGAGTGCCGGCAGCGTGCCGGCGACCGCGCCGGCCGCGCGCCGCGCCGGCGTCCACGCCTGCTTGCCCATGAGCGCGAGCCATGCCGCATGCGCGGCCAGCAGCGGCCAGGCCAGCGCGTAGCTGGCGCCGGGTGCACGTACGCTGGTCGCGACGAGGGCGACGTCGGCGGCGAGCAGCACGCCCAGCGCCGTCGCCGCGACGCCGAGCCGCCGCTGCAGGCGCCGCTGCAGCGCGACGAAGACGGCGGCCGGCACCAGCATGAAGGCCGCCAGCTGCCAGCGCACGCCCTCGTCGTTGGCGAGGACGGCGGCCGGATAGCGGGCCTGCAGCACGGGCAGCGCCTCGCGGCACAGGTAGGTGGCGAAGATGGCGGCGATGGCGATGAACACGACGTTGAACATCGCGTCGACGACGTCGGTGCCTGAGATGCGGTTGCGCAGGGCCGAGCGGCAGGCGCAGGCGCCCAGCGCGCAGCAGAGCAGCGTCAGCGGCCAGATCATCCGGTAGTCGTAATGGACCATGCCGGCGAACGGCAGCGCGAAAAAGACCTGGCCATGCGGCGGGGACGCGAGCGCCAGGTCGGCGTTGCCGAGGCGGCGCAGCAGCGCGAGCATCGTGTCGCCTTCGTGTTGCAGGCTGGCGCTGGACAGGCGCTGCGGCAGGTCGTGCATGCCTTCCCAGCCCAGCGGCCCCTGCGTCGTCGCGAAGTGCAGCACGGGAAAATTGCCCGCGGCCAGCGGCGCCGCGCCCCCGCTTTGCGGCAGGCGCTCGTACAGCTCGGCCATGAAGGACGAGCCTTGCGGTGCCGGCGCGCCGCGCGCCCAGGCGCCGGCCGCAAACCCGTCCGCATGCGCGGCACCGATCAATTCCAGCGGGCCGCGGTTGCCGGCGTTGTCGAAGCGCAGGGCGACGCGCACCTGCTTCGCCCACGGGTGCGCTTGCATGAAGACGCGCGCCCCCATTGCCTGCACCGTGTCGGCATCCGTGAAGACGAACAGCAGGTCGTTGTCGAGCGGTGGCCCGGCCTGGAGGACGCGCAGGGTTTCCAGCAGCGCTGCGGCGGAGGCGCCGCCGTCGGCCGCGCCCGGCGTCGACGCGGCGGAATCGTAATGGACCATGGCCAGCACGGCGCCGCCGCGCGCGCTGCCCGGCTTGCGCACGACGATGTTGCGCGCGGTCGCCATCGTGCTCTGCCCATGCGACATCCAGTCCCACGACGTCGCGGACACGGTGCCGACCTGGACTTCCGGTTCGAGGCCGAGGGCGCGGATGCGCGTCAGCAGGTACTCGCGCGCGCGCGCGTTGGTGCCGCTGCCGGCCGGCCGTGGCGTTTGCGCGAGCACCTGCACGTGCGCCTGCGCGCGCGCCGCGCTGAATCCGGGGACGAACGGGCCGGCCGGCACCGGTGCCGCATGCGGCTGCAGCATGAGCCAGGCGAGAAGGAAGGCCAGGCCGCAGGCCGCCCAGGCGGCCAGTCGAGGTACGTGACGCATCGTGCGTCTCCCTTTGTTCTTGTCAGTCGAGCGTCCAGACGAAGGCGAGCCTGGCCCAGCCGGCTTCCGGCACGCCGTTGTTGGTGGCGGGTTTGAATGTGCACCGGCTCAGGGCGTTGAGGGCGGCGCTGTCGAGCACGCGCGAGCCGCTCGAGTGCTCGATGCGCGCCGAGCTCACGCGGCCGTCCGTGCCCACCAGCAGGGCCAGTGTCGAGGTACCCGTGATGCCCTCGCGCGCGGCGGCCGCCGGATACGCGGGCAGGGCGCAGCCGCTGGCGTCCGCGAGTACCGCGGTGCGCATCTGGCCGGGGTTGGCGCTGGGCTTGGCAGGCGCTTCCGGCACCGGGTCGGACGGCATGGCGGGGAATGGCGACGGGTCGGACGACGTGGTCGCCTGGATGGGGCCCGGCACCGGCGGCGGGGCGACGTCCACCTCCGTCTTTGGCACGAACACGTCCGGCGGCGCCAGTTGCTGCGCCGGTTTCGGCGGCTCCGGCTGTGGCGGCGGCGTCGGGCGCTGGGGCTCGATCATGACGAGCACCTGTTCCGGCAGTTTAGAAAGGGAAATTGTCTTCGTATTGATGCTGTGGATGAACACGGCACCGACCGCCACGTGCACGGCGGCAATGAGGGCGAATTTCGCGGCTTTCGCATCGGGGCGGTTGCCGCCCGGGAGACTCGTGAATTGCATGGCCATCCTCCTTGTTGTTGTACCGGCAGTGCCGGAAGTAAATCGGAGTGAAGCGGGATATCCGGCGAACGGAACCAATATATGCTATCTCCTAGCAATCGGTAAAGCGATTTCGTGGCAAGGTTGAATGCCACTTAATTGCCGGGGCCGTCTTGACATGTGGGAAAATGGATGCATGCCGCCTCGCGCCCGGTGCTGTTGTGTGGAATAATCGTCTCTGTGCTTTCGCCTGAAAGCAGAAGTAGCCTGGAGAATCGAACGTGCAGAAAGAGCAAAAGCCGATCCGCGTGATGCTGGCGGACGACCACCCGATCGTGATGACCGGGTTCGCGATGTCGTTGTCGGCGCAGGGAATGGAAGTGGTGGGCCAGGCCAAGAGCCCGAGCGAGGCGACCGCGATGTATGCGGAATTCAAGCCGGACGTGGCGGTGCTCGACATCCGCTTCGGCACCGAGCTGACGGGGATGGACGCGGCGCAGAACATCCTCCGGACCGACCCGAAGGCCAGGATCGTATTCCTCAGCCAGTTCGACCAGGACAGCCTGATCAAGGAAACCTACCGCCTGGGCGCGCACGCGTTCGTGACCAAGGATTGCGACCCGGCCGACCTGGCCGACGCCGTGCGCCACGCGCATGCGGGCAAGCTGTACTTCCTGCCGCAGATCGCGGAACGCCTGGCCAGCCTGGCCGTGCGCGGCGACGTCTCGCCGCAGTCGCAGCTGGACGAGCGCAGCCTGGAGATCTTCAAGCTGATGGCCGAGGGCCTGACCAACATGGAGATCGCCGAGCGCCTCAACCTGTCGACCAAGACCATCAGCAACATCAGCCAGTCGGTGAAGGAGAAGCTGGGCGTGCACCGGCAGGCGTACATCACCAAGCTCGCCGTCAAGCATGGCTTGATCGAGCCCTGAACCGTTTCGTTGCCGTGCCGTCGTTCATGTTTCGGTTGATGAGAACAGGCCTGCTGGCCGCGCTGGCGCTGGCGACTTCCGCCCACGCGCTGGCCACGCGCGACATCAAGCCGGAACCCGTGCAGGGCTACCGCTTCCAGATCGTCACGACGGACGACAGCGCCATCACGCGCCGCATCGTGGACGACATCACGCGCCGCCTCGTGCCCGTGTTCGCCGTGTTCCGCACCGAACTGGCCCAGCACCGGCGCATGCTGTACGTGACCGTCGGCCCGGCCGCGCTGCGCGACGTGGCGCAGCGCCGCTGCGACTGCGTCGTCGTCTCCACGTTCACGTCGAGCCAGGTCGTGCGCTCCATCCTCGGCACCCTGCCGCCCGCGCGCGCGGCCATGTTCACGGCCGTGTACGCGGAACCGGCGCCGGCCGACCAGCTGAGCCTCGTGGCCCTGCTGTACCGGCGGATCCCGCGCGTGGCCGCCATCCTCGGGCCCGACACCGCATTTCTGAGGCCCATGCTGGAAAGCGAGCGCGTGAACGTGCTCCAGGCCGACCCCGACGAGGGAATCAACCGCCTGCTGGGCCAGATCGGGCAGACCGACGTGCTGCTGGCGCTGCCCGACAGCGCCGTCTACAACACGGAGAACTTCCGCAACATCCTGCTCTCGACCTATCGCCACAAGCAGGGCGTGATCGGCTTCTCGGCCGACATGGTCAAGGCGGGCGCGCTGGCGACGACGTATTCCGAGGTCGAGGACATCAACGCCCAGGTGGCCGAGATCGTGGCCAGCTACGTGGCCGGCGGCGAGCTGCCGACGCCCCAGTTCCCGCGCTATTTCCACACCATCGTCAACGAGGGCGTCGCGCGCTCGCTCGACGTCGAGGTGCCGGACACCGCGCGCAACTTTGCCCGGCCCGCGCCGGCACGCCATCCATGAAGCGACCCGCCGCCCTCCGTGACGCCTCGCTGCGCGCCGCCAAACTGCGCTCGGCGAAACTGCGGCCGGCCAGGCTGCGGCCCGGCGCCCTGCAGTTCTGGCGCGGCTGGAGCATCGGCCTGCGCATGGCCTTCATCACCATGCTGCCCGTGACCCTGCTGTTCACGTCGTTCGTCTGGTATTCCTGGTACGCGCACCGTGCCCAGGTCGACGAGGAACTGGCGGAACGCGGCCGCATCCTCGCGCGCGCGCTGGCGGAAACCAGCGAATACAACGTCATCTCCGGCAACCTGTCCGACCTGCGCCTGACCATGAACGGCCTCGTGCAGTCGGACAGCAGCGTGTACCGCATCGACGTCATCGACATGAACGGCCAGAACGTGGTGCCCGTCATTTCCGAACACCCGATCGAGGCGGAGAGCCGTTCGTTCGAAGCGCCGATCCGCAAGCAGGTCGTGTGGATCAACCTGTTCTCGGACAACGGCACGCCGCACGTCTCCGCCTCCAGCGACACGCGTCCGCCGACCCTGACGACGGAGGTCGTGGGCCTCGTGCGCGTGACGATGTCGCCCACGAACATGCTGGCCAAGCAGCTGCACCGCTTCCGCGTCGAGCTGGCGATGGCCGCGCTGGCGCTGGCCGCGAGCGGCGCGCTCGCGTACATCCTCGCGCGCAGCCTGACGGTGCCGCTGCGCGAGGCGATCTCCGTGCTGCGGCGCATCCGCGGCGGCAACTACCGCGTGCAGCTGCCCGTCACGACGGGCGGCGAGGTGGGGGAATTGCAGGCGTCGATCGGCGACATGTCCGTCGCCCTGGACCAGTCGAAGCAGGACCTGGAAAACAAGGTGGCCGAGCGCACGCGCGACCTGCTCGCATCGCGCAACGAGGCGCTGCGCGCCGACGCCGACAAGCGCAAGCTGATCCAGAAGGTCAACAGCATCATCGAGGACGAGCGAAAATCCATCGCGGTCGAGATCCACGACGAGTTGAACGCGTCGCTGATCGCCGTGCGCCTCGAATCGCAGACGATCCAGCAGCTCGCGGCCAAGGCCACGCCGGGCGAGGAAATCGACCAGATCCGCGCCAAGGCGCAGTCCATCACGAAGCTGGCGCTGGACCTGTACGCGAACGGCCGCCGCCTCGTGCGCCGCCTGCGTCCGGAAGTGCTGGACATGCTCGGGCTGCACGGCGCCGTCGAGGAGATGGTGAGCCACTACCGCAGCAGCTCCGGCGTGCACTTCGAATTCGAATCGCAGGGCGATTTTTCCAGGATCGGCAACGAGCTCGCGATCTCCGCCTACCGCATCGTGCAGGAAGCGCTGTCGAACATCATGAAGCACTCGCAGGCCGGCTTCGCGCGCGTGAGCCTCGCGCTGTCCGACGAGGACGGCGCCCTGCACATCGAAGTGCAGGACGACGGCGAAGGCTTCGATCCGGCCGTCGCGTCGGAAGGCATCGGCATCATCGGCATGCGCGAGCGCGTGTTCGCCCTCGGCGGCAGCATCCACGTGCAATCGCGCCCCGGCGAGGGCACCCTCGTCGCCATCACCCTCCCGCTGTCGGACGTGGCGACTGCCTGAAAGCAGTCTTCTGGGGTAGAGTAGCGACCTCAGACTTCCACTCGCTAGCAAACCACACCATGCTCAACGCATTGCAGACGCCTTTCGAGAAGGGCAACCAGAATCAGACCACGACCTGGTCCGATTGCATCGCCTGGTACGACAACCTCGCACACCAATACCCCCAGGTGCTGCGCTTTTCCGTGGTCGGGACCTCCGACGCGGGCGTGCCGATCCACGCCGGCGTGATCTCGGCCGACGGCGTGTTCGACCGCGCGCAGATCAAGGCGGCACATCGTCCCGTCTTCTTCAACAACAACGGCATCCATCCGGGCGAACCGGAAGGCGTCGATGCGTGCATGGCGCTCGTGCGCGATTTCTGCCAGCAGCCGGACCGCCTCGCCGCGCTGGGCAAGACCGTGTTCCTGTTCGTCCCGCTGTACAACGTGGACGGCGCGTTCAACCGCGCCAATACGTCGCGCGTGAACCAGGACGGCCCGGAGTCGTTCGGCTTCCGCGGCAACAGCCGCCACCTCGACCTGAACCGCGACTTCGTCAAGTGCGACACGCTGACTGCGCAGACGTTCAACAAGCTGTTCACGGAATGGGATCCGGACGTGATGGTGGACACGCACACGTCCAACGGCGCCGACTACAGCTACACGATGACCTTGATCCCGACCCAGGCCGACAAGCTGGGCGGAGAACTCGGCACGTTCCTGCGCGACGAGATGCTGCCCGCGATGTATGCGGAGATGGACAAGCGCGGCTGGCCGACCTGCCCCTACGTGAATCCGCTCAAGGACAGCCCCGATGACGGGATCGCCGACTTCCTCGAGACGGCACGCTTCTCGACGGGTTACGCGGCGCTGCACGACACGATCGGCTTCATGCCCGAGACGCACATGCTCAAGCCGTTCGCGGACCGCTATCACTCGATGCGCGCGCTCGTCGAGACGGCGCTGGACTTCACGATCGCCAACGGCGACAGGATCGTGCAGATGCGCCGCGCCACGCGCGCAGCCGGCCGCACGCGCCGCGAATGGCCCGTGCACTGGGCGATGGACGAGGCGAATCCGTCCACGTTCCGTTTTAAAGGGTATGCGGCCAAGTACAAGGCCAGCGTCCTCGGCGACTACCAGCGCCTGTACTACGACCGCAACGAGCCGTTCGAGCGCGACATCGCGCACTACAACCGTTTCCCGGCCGACGTCGTCGTGCCGGCGCCGAAATCGTACGTCGTGCCGCAGCAGTGGCGCGAAGCGATCGAGCGCCTGCGCTGGAACGGCGTCAGGCTGGAGCGCGTGGAAGCCGAGCGCACGCAGGAAGTCTCCGTGTACCGCATCGGGTCTGTGACGACGCGCCCGCATGCGTACGAAGGCCACATGTTCCACGATGACGTGCAGCTGGAGCGCGTGCGCGAGACGGTCACGATCCGCGCCGGCGACTACCTCGTGCCGCTCGACCAGGACCAGGCCCGCTACGCCGTCGAGACGCTGGAACCGCAGGCCCACGACAGCTTCTTTCGCTGGGGCTTCTTCAACAGCGTGCTGGAAAAGAAGGAAGCGTATTCGGACTATGTGTTCGAGGACGAGGCCGAGCGCCTGCTGGCCGCGGAACCGGAACTGGCCGCGAAGTTCGGCGCCTGGAAGGCCGCGAATCCGGACCTGCTGAAAGACCAGGGCGCGGTGCTCGACTTCATCTTCGCCAACTGCGCGCGCTGGCGCGAGCCGGAGTGGCGCCGTTATCCGGTCTTCATGATCGACTGATTTACCAGGGGGAGAAAAATGAACTACAAGATCGCCGCCGCGCTGGCGCTGCTGGGTGCCGCATCTGGCGTATCGGCCGCACCGGGCGCGGGCCAGACCTATTTCGAACAGAACTGCGCCAGCTGCCATACGGCCGACGCCGGCATGGCCTCGCGCGCAGGGCCGCCGCTGTTCAACGTCGTGGGCCGCAAGGCCGGTTCGGCGCCGGGCTATAACTACACGGATGCGCTGTCCAAGGCCGGCGCGGCCGGCAAGACGTGGACGCGCGCGGAGCTCGACGTCTTCCTGCGCGACCCGGCGAAGGACGTGCCGGGCACCGCGATGCCGATCGGGATTACGGACGCGAAGGCACGCGCCGCCGTGATCGATTACCTGGCCGCGCAGAGCGGCGCGACCGCTGCACCGAAAGCCGCCGCCGCGACGGGCGCGCGCACCGGCGCGTGGACCGACGACAAGCCGGGCGACGTGCACCACATCACGGTCGACCAGCTGGTCGCGCCTTACGCCAGCGAGAGCGCGGGTAACGGGCCCAAGCTCGCGAAGCGTCCGGACGGCGCGCTGCCGGCCGTGCCGAAAGGCTTCAAGGTCAGCCTGCTGGCCGAAACGGGCAAGGCGCGCCATGCGCTGCGCGCGCCGAACGGCGACATCATCCTGGCCGATTCGGGCAAGGGCGAAGTCCGCATCCTGCGCCTGTCCGCCGATGGCGCCAAGGTGGGCACGGACAGCGTGTTCGCCACAGACCTGTCGCGCCCCTACGGTCTCGCGCTGTGGCCGGCCGCGAATCCGAAATACCTGTACGTGGCCAACGCGAATTCCGTCGTGCGCTTCCCGTACGCCGCGGGCGACCTGAAAGCGAAGGGCAAGCCCGAGACGATCGTCGACAAGATCGTCGACGGCCTGGGCAACCACATCACGCGCTCGCTCGCGTTTTCGCAGGATGACAAGACCCTGTTCGTCTCGGTCGGCTCGGCCACGAACGTCGGCGAAGGCATCGGCGCCAAGCCGCCGCAGCCGCTCGCGCAATGGGAAGCCGCGCACGGCCTGGGCGGCACGTGGAACCTGGAGACCGACCGCGCCACCGTGCTCGCGTTCGACCCGGACGGCAAGAACCGCCGCAACTACGCGAACGGCCTGCGCAACTGCGTGGGCATGTTCGTGCATCCGGACACGGGCGACCTGTATTGCAGCGTCAACGAGCGCGACGAACTGGGCGACAACCTGCCGCCCGACTACGTCACGCGCGTGAAGCGCGGCGGCTTCTACGGCTGGCCGTGGTACTACCTGGGCGCGCACGAAGACCCGCGCCTGAAGGGCGTCCGCCCGGACCTGAAGGACAAGGTCATCGTGCCCGACACGCTGATCCAGGCGCACTCCGCGCCGCTGGGCATGACCGTGTACCACGCCCCGGCGGGCGCGAAGCACGCGTTCCCGAAAGAGTACGACGGCGACATCTTCCTGGCGCTGCACGGCTCGTGGAACCGCGGCATCCGCACCGGCTACAAGGTCGTGCGCGTGATGATGAAGAACGGCGCGCCGACGGGCCAGTACCAGGACTTCATGACCGGCATGGTGCTGTCCGACCGCGACGTATGGGGCCGTCCGGCCGCCGTGACGGTGGCGGCGGACGGCGCGCTGCTCGTGGTCGATGACGGCGGCGGCGTCGTGTGGCGGATCGTCCCGGCGGACAAGCCTTGAGGGCCGCGGCCGCCGCCGCCTTCGTCCTGGCCGGTGCCGCGCACGCGGCCGTGCCGCAGACGCCGGACGCATGGCGCCGGGCCGCCGTCCAGGACATCGAGGAAGCGGTCCGGATCACGCTCGCCAACCATCCCGGCGCGCATGACCCGGCCAATCCGCGCTTCCGTGCGAATGTCGAGGACGCGCGGCAGCAGGGCCTGGCCCTGGCCGCGCGGGTGGACAGCGCGGCCGGCTACCGCGCCGCGCTCCAGCGCTTCAACGTGGCGATCGGCGACGGGCACGCGGGCCTGTATGCGGACCTCGACGCCGCCACGCTGCCGGTCGCGCGCTGGCCCGGATTCGTCACCGCGTGGCGCGGCACCGGCTTGTACGTGGCGGCGGCGGAAGACGGCGGTCCGCCCGCCGGCGCGCGCGTGGACTCCTGCGACGGCAAGCCGGTGGAAGACCTGATCCGGCAGAACGTGTTCGCGTTCGATGGCCAGGTGAACGAGCCCGGCCACTGGTGGTCGCGGGCGCGCAAGGTCTTCGTCGACTACGGCAATCCGTTCGTCACGGTGCCCCGGCGCTGCCGCTTCACGGCGGGCGGCAAGACCGTCGAACTGGACCTGGCATGGCAGCCGCAGAGCGAGCGGATGGACCGGGCGCTGAAAGAAAGCTATAACGGACAGACGCTGGACGTCGGCCTGGGCGAGCCGCGCAAGGGCCTGTTCTGGGCAGCGATGCCCACGTTCATGCCGGACGACAGACAGCGCGAGGCCTACCGTACCATGGTGCGCGCCGTTGAAACGGGGCGCCAGCGCTTCCTCGACGCCGATGCCGTCGTCATCGACCTGCGCCAGAACCAGGGAGGTTCGTCGGTCTGGAGCCGCACCTTCGCCGAGGCGCTGTGGGGCAAGGACCGTGTGCAGCGGCGCATGGCGGCCCGGTCCGCGCGGACCGAGGTGTGGTGGCGCGCGTCGCAGGGCAATGCCGACCATCTCGCCGGCCTGGTCGAGCAGCTCACGCGGGAGGGGCAGGTGGAAAGCCTGGAATGGGCGAAGGAGAAAAGCGCCGGCCTGCATGCGGCGCTGGCGCGCGGAGAGACGTGGTACGTCGAGAAGGACGGCACACCGGGCGTATCGGACGCCGACCTGCCGACGGACCCGCCGGCGTTTGCGCGGCCCGTGTACGTGATCGTGCCCGGCCAGTGCGCGAGCGCCTGTCTCGACGCGCTCGATGCGTTCACGCGCTTTCCGAACACGAAGCTGATCGGCGCGCCGAGCAGTTCCGACTCCACGTACATGGAGGTGCGGTGGCAAAAGGTCGCATCCGGCCTGGCCCTCGTCGTCATCCCGAACAAGATGTACGTGAACCGGCCGCGTGCCAACGGGCAGGGCTACCTGCCGGCGATCTATGTGAACGATCCGGTGTGGTCCGTCGACGCGTTTTTGAAGGTCGTCGAACAGGACCTGGCGGCGATAAGAAAACCTTAAGCAGGCTTGCCGATGATGAGGGTCAGGAGATGTCCGACCCATCGATCAGGAGGCAAGCATGAAAAACGTTCTTGTGTGGGACCTGCCGGTCCGCATATTCCACTGGCTGCTGGCGGCCAGCTTCGCCGGCGCGTGGCTGACGGCCGGTCACGAGCGCTGGATGCTGCTGCACGTGACCCTCGGCTGCACCGTGCTGGCGCTGGCCATCCTGCGCGTGGCGTGGGGCCTGCTCGGCACACGGCACGCGCGCTTTTCGGACTTCGTGCGCGGGCCGCGCGACGTCCTGCGCTATCTCGGGGGGCTCGTACGCGGCAAGCCGCAGCATTACCTTGGCCATAATCCCGCCGGCGGCCTCGCCATCGTGGCCCTGCTGGCGCTGGCCGTGACGGCCGCAGCAAGCGGTCTGGCGACCTACACGCTGGGCGACGCTTACGAAGACCTGCACGAAGCGCTGGCCAACCTGATGCTGGGCCTTGTCGGGCTGCACGTGGCGGCTGTCGTGGTGTCGGGCTGGCTGCACCGCGAGAACCTCGTCGCGGCCATGTTCAGCGGCCGCAAGCGCGGTGCATCCGCCGACGGCATCGCCACGCCCCGGCGCGGCGTCGGCATCGTGTTGCTGGCGGCCGTGCTCGGGTTCTGGGGCTGGCAGCTGAGCCATCCGGCCGACGGCCTGGGTGCCGTCGCGGCGGCCGACGTCCATGGCGAAGACGGTGACGACTGAGCCACCGCGTGGGAGAATGAGCGCATGCATATCCTGCTCGCGGAAGACGATCCCCTGCTCGGCGACGGCCTGCGCGCCGGCTTGCGCCAGCTCGGCTTCCAGGTCGACTGGGTGCAGAGCGGCGATGCGGCCGAGCGCGAACTGCGCGCGCAGGACTACGCCGCGGCCGTGCTCGACCTGGGCCTGCCGCGCCGGGACGGCATGGACGTGCTCGCGGCCGTGCGCGCCGCCGGGCTGGCCACGCCCGTGCTCGTGCTGACCGCGCGCGACGCGGTGCCGGACCGCATCCGCGGCCTCGATGCGGGCGCCGACGACTACGTGGTCAAGCCCGTCGACCTGCACGAACTGGCCGCGCGCCTGCGCGCCCTCGTGCGGCGTGCGCACGGACAGCCGCGCGACCGCCTGCGCGCGGGCGATGTCGAACTCGACCCGGCCGCCCGCACCGTGCGCAAGGCCGGGACGACGGTGACGCTTTCGACGCGCGAATTCGACCTGCTGCATGCCCTGATGCTGAATACCAACCGCGTGCTGACGCGCGAACAGCTGGAACAGCATCTGTACAGCTGGGGCCAGGAAGTGGAGAGCAATGCAGTCGAGGTGCACGTCCACAACCTGCGGCGCAAGCTGGGGAGCGCGTTGATCCAGACGATCCGCGGCGTCGGCTACGTGCTGCGCGGCCCCGCGACGCCATGAGCCGCGCGGCGCCCTCGCTGCAGGTCCGCCTGCTCGGCCTGATGTTCGGTGTGCTCGCGGCGCTGTGGGCCGCGACGCTCGCGCTGACCCTGTCCGACACGCGCCACGAACTGGACGAGCTGCTCGATGCGCACCTTGCGCAGTCGGCATCGCTGTTGCTGGTCCAGGACGCGGATGGCGACGAAGACGCCGCGGCGCCCGAGGCGCCGATCCTTCACCGCTACGCGCCGCGCGTTGCGTTCCAGGTCTGGCGCGACGGACGCCTCGTCCTGCGTTCCGCCAACGCGCCCGTGCTGCCGTTCGGCCCCGCCGCGCGGCGCGACGGCTTCGCGTTCGTCGATGCGCCTGGGGCGCGCTGGCGCGTGTTCGCGGCCTACGATCCCGCG
This sequence comes from Massilia kyonggiensis, assembly GCF_024756235.1. Lineage (GTDB taxonomy): Bacteria > Pseudomonadota > Gammaproteobacteria > Burkholderiales > Burkholderiaceae_D > Telluria > Telluria kyonggiensis. The sequence continues at coordinate 45,114 of NZ_JANUGY010000016.1, forward strand.
CGCCGGCGCCAGGTGTACGTCGGCGAACGGCTCGATGCGCGCGGCGAGATCCTGGGCGCGGTGCTGCGCGGCGTGTCGTGGCCGCTGGCGCTTGCGCTGCCCGTGCTGGGACTCGCGACGTGGTGGACCGTGCGGCGCGGTCTCGCGCCGCTGCGCAGGCTGGGGCGCACGCTGGCCGCGCGCCGTCCGGACGCGCTGGACCCGATCGCGCTTGAGGGCATGAGCGCGGAAATGCTGCCGCTCGCGGCGTCGCTCAACGATCTGCTCGGACGCATCGCCGACCTGCTGGCGAACGAGCGGCGCTTCACGGCGGACGCGGCGCATGAGTTGCGCACGCCGGTCGCGGCCATCCGCATGCAGGCACAGGTGGCGCGGGCGGCGACGGACGACGCGGCCCGCGCACACGCACTGGACGGCCTGCTTGCCGGCTGCGACCGCGCGGCGCGCCTGATCGACCAGTTGCTGACCCTGGCCCGCGTCGAGTCCGCACAGGCGCCCGGCATGACCTATGTCGAACTGGCGGGCCTCACGCGCGGCGTGATGGCCGAGCTGGCGCCGGCCGCGCTGGCGAAGGGACAGCGGCTCGAACTGGACGCGCAGGGAACGCACGTCGTGCGCGGGAATGCGCTGTTGCTGGCGGTCCTGGTCCGCAACCTCGTCGACAATGCCGTGCGCTATGCGCCGCCGGGGGCGGCCATCGACGTGCGCGTGCTGCGGGAAGGGGATGGCGTCGTGCTCGACGTCGAGGATGGCGGTCCGGGTCTGGCGGACGCCGATCTCGCGCGGCTGGGCGAGCGCTTTTATCGCGTGGCCGGCAGCGGGGCGGCTGGCAGCGGGCTCGGATGGTCGATCGTGCGCCGCATCGCGGCTGTGCATGGCGCACGGGTCGCGGTGCGGCGGTCGGAACGGTTGGGCGGCCTCGCCGTCACCGTCACGTTCGGGTGATTATTTGCTTTCGGCGATCCAGCGATCGACCTTCTTTTCCAGCAGCGCCAGCGGCAGCGTGCCTTCGCCCAGCACGATCTCGTGGAATTTCGGCAGGCTGAATTTCGGGCCGAGTTCTTTCTCCGCGCGGGCACGCAGTTCCTGGATCTTCAGCGCGCCGATCTTGTAGCCCAGCGCCTGCGCCGGCCACGCCATGTAGCGTTCCGTCGCATTGCGCGCGTCCGCTTCCGTGTAGCCCAGCGTCTCGCGCATGTACTGGATCGACTGCTCGCGCGTCCAGCCCTTCGCGTGCATGCCCGTGTCGACGACGAGGCGCACGGCGCGCAGCATCTCGTCGTTCAGGTGGCCGAAGTAATCCTCCGGCTTGTCGAACAGGCCCATCTCCTTGCCCAGCGTCTCCGCATACAGCGCCCAGCCTTCGGTAAAGGCGTTGTTGCCGCCGAACTTGCGGAAGTTCGGCAGGCCCAGCTCCTGCATCAGCGCGATGTGGAAGTGGTGGCCCGGCTGGCCCTCGTGCAGGAACAGCGTCACCATGCCCGTGCTGCCGTACTCCTTCGGGTCGTTCACGACGGACCAGAACACGCCCGGACGCGAGCCGTCCACGGCCGGCGGCGTGTAGTGGTCGGACGCTGTCGCGCGCGACAGTTCCGGTTCCAGGCGCAGGTCGAGCGGCGTCTTCGGGCGCAGCGAGAACAGCGCCGGCAGCTTGGCCTGCAGCACGGTGTTCAGGTGGCGGTAGACGTCGATGATCTCGCCCTCGGTCTTGAACGGCTTGTACTTCGCCTGTTCCGACACCCACACCGGCAGGCCGGCGGCCGGGCCGTTGTAGCCCATCTTCGGACCGATGCGCGCGAACTCGCCCTGGATGCGCGCGACTTCGCGCAAGCCGATCTGGTGGATCTGTTCCGGCTGCAGGTCGGTCGTCGTCTGGCTCGCGACGCGCGCGAGATACCAGTCCATCCCTTGCGGCAGGGCGCTCCAGCCCGTGCTCGTGCGGCAGGCCGGCAGGTAGTCGTGTTCGATGAAGTCGGCCAGGCGCTTCAACGCCGGATTCAGCTTGGCGTCGATGGTGCTGCGATACGCGGCCGTCAGCTTCTTTTTATCCGCATCCGAGAAGCCCGCCGGGAAGTTCTTCACGGGCGAGTAGTAGATGCTGTCCTCGGCCTTTGCGGCCACCAGCTGCTTGAACTGGGGCAGGGCGGCTTCCATGACCGCCTTCGGCTGCACGATCCCGCGCTTCATCCCTTCGCGCATGTTGGCGATGGCCTGGTCGATCCACGGGCCGAGCTGGTTCAGGCGGCTCAGGTAAGCCTGGTAATCCTTCACGGTGGCCAGCGATTGCGCCTGCTGGCCGCTGCTGTAGTTCGCGAGCGTGACGGGCAGGGCGTCCATCTGGTTCAGCGGCAGCAGGTGCTCGGGGAACGGCTCGAAGCGCAGCGCGGTCTTCAGTTCGTAGTCGAGGATGTCGTAGCTCGTCTGGTCGCGCTGGGCGAGGCCGTCGCGGCGGATCGCGTGCAGGCGTTTCAGGTAGCCCTTGTACAGCGCGAACTGATGCGCGCGGTTCTTGGGCGAGATCGACATGCCGATCTGGTCGGGGAAGCGGTTGTCGCCGCTTTCGCCGGCGGAGACGGGGTCGAAGCGCGCTTGCGCGTCCCAGTATTCGTCGGCCAGTTTATTCAGCTGTTTCGATTCGGCGCTGGCGTTCGTGGCGCCGGCCGTGGGCTTGGCCGCGGTGTCGGCGGCGAGGGCCGGCGCGCAGGCGATGAGGCAGGCGGCGGCGAGGGTGCCCAGGGTAAGGGTCTGTTTCATGATGGTTTGAACGAGTGTGAAGAAGCGGCGCCTAGGATACGCCCGGCGCCGCACGAGGCCCAGTCTTTACGGGCGATCTTTAATAATTGGCCAGCGGCGCCAGCTGCCCGCCCTTGAAGGTGTAGACGGTGACGGCCGTCTTCTTCAGGTTGCCGCTCGCATCGTAGCCGTACGTGCCGGCCACGCCCTGGTAGGTCATCGTGTGCAGCTGCTTGCCGACGGCCGCGGCGTCCGTCGTGTTCGCGGCCTGCATGGCTTTCGCAATGAACATCGTCTGGTCGTAGAACGCGGGCGCGTACACGTCCGGGTCGCGCTGGTAGCGCTGTTTGTAGCGTGCCTTGAACGCGGGGCCGCCCGCCTGCTTGTCGAGCGTGGCGCCGGCCTGCGCGCACATCACGTTCTCGCCGACTGCGTCGCCGCCCAGCTTGGCCATCTCGGGGCTGCACAGCGTGTCGCCGCCCAGCAGGCGCACGTTCGCCATGCCCAGCTGCTTCATTTGGCGCGCCATCGGGGCGCCCTGCGGCGCATAGCCGCCGAAGAAGATGGCGTCCACTTTCTTCGCGCGGAACGCGGTGAGGATGGCGGCAAAGTCGCTGGCCTTGTCGTTGGTGAATTCGCGGCCGACGACGGTCACGCCCGAGGCGCGTGCCTGCTTCGCGAATTCGTCGGCGATGCCCTGGCCGAAGGCGGTGCGGTCGTCGATCACGCCGACGGTTTTAATCTTGAGTTCCTTCGCGGCATACGACGCCATCGATGCGCCCACCTGGGAATCGCTGGCGACGATGCGGAACACGTTCGGGTAGCGCGCCTGGGTGATCTTGGGGCTCGTGCCCACGGTCGACATCAGGATGCCGGCATCGTTGTAGACGCGCGACGCGGGGATCGCCACGCCCGAGTTGTACGGGCCGAGCACGAACTTGACGCCGGCGTCGGCGAACTTCTGCGCGACGCTCACGCCGGCCTTCGGGTCGCCCTGGTCGTCCTCGGACAGCAGTTCGAATTTCAGCGTCTTGCCGCCCACCTTGAGCTTTTGCGCGTTGAGTTCTTCGACCGCGAGGCGCACGCCGTTCTCGTCGTCCTTGCCGGCAAACGCGTTGGAACCCGACAGCGGCCCGCTCACGCCGATGCGCACGACCTGGTCCTGGGCGAGCGCGGTGGTCCCGGTCGCGAGCAGGATCGCCGCCAGCGCCACGGTTTTCAATGTTGATGCCATTCCGTTGTCTCCGTTGTTATTCAACGGCCGCCATCATCGCATGATCGGCGCGATGAGCAAACAGTCAGGCCGGTAGCCCGTGCGAGATCAGTTCCAGCGGCAGCGCGGTGGTGCACTTGATCTGCTCCATCGAGAACGCGGAGGAGACGCCGGACAGTTGCGCGGTACGGATCAGTTTTTTGTAGAAGCGGTCGTAGCCGTCGATATCGGTCGTGACGACCTTGAGCAGGTAGTCGACATCGCCGCTCATGCGGTGGAATTCCAGGACTTCCGGCAGCGCGATGACGGCGGAGGCGAAGCGCTCCAGCCATTTTTCGTCGTGCTCGTTGGTGCGCACGCTGACGAACACCGTCACGGGCAGGCCGACCTTGTGCCGGTTGACGATGCTCACCCGGCTCTCGATGTATCCCTCTTCCTCCAGGCGTTTGACGCGTTTCCAGCAGGGAGTGCTGGAGAGCCCGACCTTTTCGCTCAGGCCGGAAATCGACAGCGTGGCGTCGGCCTGCAGGGCGGCCAGGATCGCGCAGTCGTATTTGTCGAGTGAATTCATCTTGTCCATCGCACGGTCTCTAGAATGTTCGTTCTTCAGCCTAGGAAAAATCAAAGATTCTTTAGTACGTCATTTTCGGCACCAAACCGTAACATATTACTCAACAATCGCGCTGATGGCGCATTTATTTTTGGACTTTTAGCAATTATTTTATGGCCCCCGACCTCTACCTCGACGCAAACGCCACTTCGCCGGTCCTGCCTTCCGCGATTGTCGCCGCGGTCGAGGCGATGGAGGCCTCGTTCGGCAATCCGAGCAGCAGCCACGCCACCGGCCTGCGCGCCAAACGCATCCTCGACACGACCCGTGCGCGCGCCCGCCGCGTGCTCGGCGCCGGGCCGGGCCGGGTGCTGTTCACGAGCGGCGCTACCGAAGGGATCCAGACCGCCGTGCTGTCGGCTTTGTGCGCCGTGCGCGAACGCCGCGCCGCCGGGGAGGACTGCGGCGACCTGCTGGTCTATGGCGCCACCGAACACAAGGCCGTGTCGGAAAGCCTCGCGCACTGGAACCGCCTGCTCGGCACGGGCCTGACCTTGCAGGCGCTGCCCGTCGACGCCACCGGGCGCCATCGCCTCGACGTCCTGCGCGACCTGGCGCCGCGCGCCGCGCTGGTCTGCACGATGGCGGCCAACAATGAGACGGGCGTCGTCTCCGACCTGGACGGCATCGCACGCGTGCTGCGCGCGAGCGGATCGAAGGCCTACTGGATGGTCGACTGCGTGCAGGCGCTGGGCAAGCTGCCGCTCGACCTGGCGAACACCCGCATCGACTACGCGCCGTTCTCCGGCCATAAACTGCATGCCCCGAAAGGCATCGGCATCCTGTACGTGCGCGACGGCGCGCCGTACACGCCGCTGATGATCGGCGGCGGCCAGGAAGGCGGGCAGCGCTCCGGCACGGAAAACATGGCCGGCATCGCCGCCCTCGGCGCCGTACTGGCCGCACTGGAAGAGGGCACGACGTTCCGCACGCACGCCGGGCTGGCCGCGATGCGCGACCGTCTCGCGGCCGCGTTGCGCGACGCATTTCCGGCTATCGTCTTCAACGCGCCGTTCGAACATACGTTGCCGACCACGCTGAATTTTGCCGTGCCGGGCGTCTCCAGCAAGGACCTGCTCGACCTGTTCGACGCGGCCGGCGTGCGCGTCAGCGCGGGGTCGGCCTGCTCCGCTGCCAAGGCCGCACCCAGCTACGTGCTGGACGCGATGGGCCTGCCCCTGTGGCGCAGCGGCGGCGCCGTGCGCCTGTCGATCGGGCCGCTCGCGGACGATGCGTTCATCGACGCCGCCTGCGCGCGCATCCGCCGCTGCGGCGAGGCGTTGCGCACGTCCCCACTCGGCGGCGGCAACCCGGGCGTGATGCAGGTCAGCGGCGACGGGCGGCATGGCTGGATCGTGTTCGATGCCGAAACCTGCGTCGCGCTCGATCTGCCGCCCGGACAGCTTGACCGCGTCGCCGCGCTCGCGCGTGACGCGGGCCTGCGCATGGAGGAATTCGGCGCGGCCGACCGCGCCACCGTCGCGCTGGACGACGGCAGCCATGCGCCCTGCATGACCATCGGCGGGGCCGTGCTGGCCCGTTTGCCGGACGGCTGGCTGCTGGGCGAAGCGCATGACGGCCGCCTGCCGCGTACGGCCGTGCGCCAGGTATTCGGCGCCGTCGACGCCGCGCGCCTGGCGCAGGTTGCGCACGATACGGCCGTCATCTGCCACGGCACCGACGTCGACGGCCTGGCCTGTGCCACGCTGGGCGCCGTCCGCGACGCCGGCGCGCCGGGGCAGCTGCATCCCGAGACGCTCGACGTCTTCCTGCGCCGCCATGAGGATGCGCTGCTCGTCGACGTGCGGGAAACTGGCGAAGCCGCGGCCGGCGCGATGACCTTGCACGGCCGCGCGGCGCACCACGTGCCGCTGTCGCGCCTTGCCGAGCATCTGCCGGGGTGGTTGGCCGATCCGGCACGGCCGATCGTGTTCGTCTGCCGCAGTGGGAACCGTAGCGCGAAGGCCGCCCTGTGCCTGCGCCGCGCGGGACATGCGCAGGCGTGGACCCTCGTGGGCGGGCTCGCGCTGGCGTAAAACATACCGATCGTCAACGAGCGTTCGCTAACGCACAGTTTCCAGACACCTGATTGCTTAGCATGGCGGCAGCCGTGCGCCCTCGTCTTCACGCTGTATCCGAATGGTCGCGTCCCGCGTCAGCCGGCGGTCGGTTGCGCACGCCACCATGAGGTTCCTGTTGAAAGAAGAAAAAGCGCTGCCGCCCGCAGCCGCCGGCGTCGCCGACGACGACGCCCCGCTGCGCGCCGAACTCTTTACTGCCGCCCAGATGGCCGTCCACGGCCGCCGCCTCGCCGCGCGCCATCAACTGGCCGACCAGGCGGGCAGCGACCGCCTGCTGGATCGCCTGGACGACAATGCCGCCGTCATCGCCGATGCCTGCGCCGGCCTCGCCCGCGCGGCCCGTGCCGGCGTGCGCCTGCCGCCGGCGGCCGACGCGCTGCTCGACCACGCCTGGCTGATCGACGATCACGTCCGCCGCGCACGCCGCGCGCTACCGGACGACGACTGCCGCGCGCTGCCCTGTCTGCAGGACCCGGATGCACGCGGCAATCCGCGCGCGTACCAGCTGGCGCTGGACGTGATCGCGCATGGCGACGGCCGGCTGGACGCGGAAAGCCTCGCGCGCTTCGTCGCCGCGTACCAGGAAGGCGCGCCGCTGGCACTGGCGGAACTGTCGGCGTTGCCGGTCATGCTGCGCCTCGGGCTGATTGAGAACCTGCGCCGCCTCGCCGTGCGCCAGGCGGATACCCGCCGCCAGCGCGCGCAGGCCAACCGCTGGGCCGACCGCATGACGGCGCGGGCCGAGGAGCGTCCCGGCGACTTGATCCTCGTCGTGGCCGACATGGTGCGCGACGTGCAGCCGATGAGTTCCGGCTTCGTGGCCGAACTCGCGCGCCGGCTCCAGGGCCGCGGCGGTCCGCTCACGCAGGCCTTGCAATGGATCGCCACGCGTCTCGCGGACGAAGGCCGCACGATCGACCAGGCCATCCAGGCCGACGTCACGCAGCAGGCCGCCGACGACGTCTCGGTCGCGAACTCCATCGCCAGCCTGCGCCTGCTGGGCAGCATGGACTGGCGCGAATTCGTCGAGACGATGAGCGCCGTCGAGCAGGCGCTGCGCGGCGACCCGGCCGGCGTCTACGGCCGCATGGACGGCGCCACGCGCGACCATTACCGTCACGTGATCGGGCGCCTCGCGTGCCAGAGCGGCCGGCGCGAGATCGAGGTGGCGACGGAGGCGCTGGCGCTGGCGGCGGAAGGGCATGACGCGCGCCGGCGCCACGTGGGCCACTACCTGGCCGGCGAAGGTTTGGCCGCGCTGAAGCAGCGTCTGAACATGCGTCCCGGCCGGGTACGTGCACTGCCGGCCTGGCTGGGCGCCGTCGGCGCGTGCACCGCGGCGTTCGCGGGGGCGGCCGTCGTTCATGCGGCGCAGGACGGCGCCGGTCCTCCACTGCTCGTCGCGATCGGCCTGCTGGGCGCGCTCGGGGCGAGCCGGCTGGCACTGGCCCTTGTGGATTTGATGGCCGCGCGGCTCGTCGCGCCGGCGCCGCTGCCGCGCATGGATTTCGGCGCCGGCATCCCGCCCGACGCCCGCGCCATCGTCGTCGTGCCCGCGCTGCTGTACAGCCGCGACAACGTGACGGCCCTCGTCGAGGCGCTGGAGGTGCACTACCTCGCCAACCGCGATCCGCATCTGCGCTTCTGCCTCCTGACCGACCTGCCCGACGCGCCGCAGCAAGACGTGTTCGGCGACGCCGACCTGATCGAACAGGCGCGCGCCGCCATCGAAGCGCTGAATGCGAAACACGGCGAGCACCGGCCGTTCCTGCTGCTGCACCGCCAGCGCACGTGGAGCGACGGCGAGGGCGCCTGGATCGGCCGCGAACGCAAGCGCGGCAAGCTGGAAGACCTGAACGCGTTCCTGCTGCGCGGCGAGCGCGCGCCGTTCGCCGTGATCGAAGGTCCCGTCGACGGCCTGGACGAGATCCGCTACGTGATCACGGTGGACGCCGAGACCCGCCTGCCGCGCGACGCCGCCCGCGCCTTCGTCGCGACGATGGCGCATCCGCTGAACCACCCCGTGCTCGACGACGCGGGCCGGCGCGTGGTGGCCGGCCACGGCCTGCTGCAGCCGCGCATGACGGCCGCGCTGCCGCCAGAGCATGCGTCGCGCTACGAACGCCTGTGCGGCGGCGGCGCACCCGGCATCGACCACGACCTGTTCGGCGAAAGCACGTTCGCGGGCCAGGGCATCTACGACGTGGCCGCGTACGACCGCGTGCTGCGCGGACGCCTGCCGGAGGACCGCGTGCTGTCGCACGATTTGCTGGAAGGCTGCTACCTGCGTGCCGGCCGGACCCGCGACGCGCACGTCGTGGCGCCGTGCCCGGCGCGCTACAGCGACGACGTCGCCCGCCGCCATCGCGCGATCCGCGGCGACTGGCAACTGGCCGGCTGGCTGCGCGACCGCGTGCCGCGGGCGGACGGCAGCCGGGAAGCGAATCCGTTGCCGCCGCTGGCGCGCTGGACGCTGTTCGACAGCCTGCGCCGCAGCCTCGTCGCGCCCGCGCTGTGCATCCTGCTGGTGTTGTGCTGGGCGCTGCTGCCGGCGCCCCCGTTCTGGAGCGCGGCCGTGCTGGCCGTGTTCTTCGTGCCGTTCGCGCTGCGCACGCTCGTCGCCCTGGCCGACAAGCCGCACGACGTCGCGCCCGGCGCGCACCTGCTGCATTGCGCGCACGACGCGCGCATCGGCCTGTATCACGCGCTGCTGGACACGGCTTTCCTGCCGCACGAGGCCAGCTACAGCGTGGATGCGATCGCGCGCGGCGCGTGGCGCATGCTTGTGTCGAAACGGCGCCGCCTGGAATGGCGCGCACCCACCCTGTCGCGTTCCAGCACGGACATGGAGTCGAACTGGCAGAACATGTGGTTCGCGCCCGCGTTCGCGGTGGGCGTGGCCGTGCTGCTCAGCTTTGCGAATCCGCTGGCGCTGTTCGCGGCCGCGCCCCTGCTGCTGCTGTGGTTCCTGTCGCCCGTGGTGGCGTGGTGGGTCAGCCTGCCGGCCGCGCGTCACGCACCGCACCTGGCGGACGCGCAGCGCCGCTTCCTGCGCACGACGGCGCGCCGCACGTGGGCATTCTTCGAGGACCACGTCACCGCGGAGGAGAACTGGCTGCCGCCGGACCACGTGCAGGAACACCCGGCACCCGTCGTGGCACACCGCACGTCGCCCTCGAGCATGGGCCTCGCGCTGCTGGCCAACGTGACGGCCTGGGACTTCGGCTATGCGGCCACGGGCGACCTGCTGGCGCGCACCCGCGCGACACTCCAGACGATGGGCCGGCTGGAGCGCCGGCGCGGCCATTTCCACGACGGGTACGATACGCGCACGCTGGCGCCGCTGTCCGCGTCGGTCAGCGGCAGCGGCAGCGGCAACCTGGCGGCGCACCTGCTCACGCTCGCCGCCGGCATCGAACGGCTGGCCGACGAACCGATCGCCTCCAGCCGCGCGCTGGACGGCATCCGCGACACGCTGGACGTCGTCGAAGAACACGCCGCGCCCGCCGTGCGCGCGGCGATCGCCGCGCTGCGCCTGCACCTGACGCCGGAGCGCTGCCGCGCCGCGGGCACCTTGCCGGGCCTCGCCGACTGCCTGCAGGCGCTGGCGCGCGACGCCGAGGCGCTGTGTGCCGCCGTGCCGGACGACGCCGAACCGCAGCTGCGCGACTGGGCCGGCAGGCTGGCGCGCCAAGCGGCGGCCGCGCAGGCGGACCTGCTGGCGATGGCGCCGTGGATGCGCGTCGTGCAGGAATACGTGATCGATTCGAGCCTGACTCGCATCCCGACCGTGCGCGAGCTGGCCGGCTTCGGCATGAAGGCGCCCGGCGACGACCTGGAGCCGGACGAGCGCACGCGCCAGCAGCTGCTCGCCGGCCTCGTCGCGGAAGGCAGCGCGAACGCGCGTGTGCGCCTGGAGGAGATCGAACAGCTGGCCCGCGCCGCGCGCGACTGCGCCGACATGGACCTTGGCCTGCTGGCCGACGAAGATCCGGGACTGCTCGCATCGGATGCGCGCCTGGCCATCTTCACCGGCATCGCGCGCGGCCAGCTCGCGCAGGAACACTGGTACGCGCTGGGCCGCCAGTTGTGCCGCGCGTACGGCCAGCAAATGCTGTTGTCGTCGAACGGCGCGCTGGACGCGTACCTGGCGCCGCTGCTGGTGATGCCGACGTACCGCGACACGCTGCTGGACCGGACGTATCGCGGCATCGTCCACGCGCAGGCCGAATACGGCCGCCGCCGCGACGTGCCGTGGGGCTTTGCGGCGTCCGGCTGCAACGCGATGGACGCGGCGCTGCAGTACCAGGTCCGCGCATTCGGCGTGCCCGAGGCGAGCACGCAGCGGACGCCGGGCGAGGACCTCGTCGTCGCACCGTACGCCGCGATGCTGGCCTTGATGGTCGAGCCGGAGCGCGCCTGCGCCAACCTGGAACGCATGGCGCAGCTGGGCTTCACGGGCCGCTACGGTTTCCATGAAGCCGTCGACTACACGCCGGCGCGGCGGCCCGCGGGCCAGGCGCACGCCGTCGTGCGCGCGTTCATGGCGCACCACCAGGGCATGGGTTTCCTTGCGCTGTCTTATCTGCTGCACGACCGGCCCATGCAGCGCCGCTTCGCCGCCGAACCGCAGTTCCAGGCCGCATTGCCGCTGCTGCAGGAGCCGGCCCCGCCGGCCGGCACGGGGCGGCACGTGGAGACCGGGGATGCGCGCCAGCCCGCGACAACGGCCGACACGACCGCGCGCACGGTGACGCGGCCGGATGCCGCGCCGCAGGACGTGCAGCTGCTGTCCAACGGCCGCTACCACGTGATGGTGACGGCGGGCGGCGCCGGCTACAGCGCCTGGCGCGACCAGGTTCTCACGCGCTGGCGCGGGGATCCGACCGCCGACGACAGCGGCCATGTCTGCTACGTGCGCGACGTTGACAGCGGCGCCGTGTGGTCGAACGCGTGGCGGCCCACGCTGGCGCGTCCCGAGCATTACGAAGCCCGGTTCTCCGAAGGCCGCGCGGCATTCCGCCGGCGCGACCACGGCATCGAACTGCACACGGAAATCACCGTCGCGCCCGACGACGACGTCGAACTGCGCCGCCTGCGCATCGCCAACCGGACGGGCGCTACGCGCACCATCGAGCTGACGAGCCATGCGGAGGTGGTGCCGGCAGCCGTGCAGGTGGAGATCCTGGCGGAGCAGGGCGCGAGCCTGTGCGCGCGCGATCGGTACTGGCTGTTGAACGTGATGACGGTGCACGGCGCGGACGCACCCGAAGCGCAGTTCGGGACCGGCCGCGCCATGCCCGATCCGGCGCTGGCCATCCGCCGCGTCCTCACGCTGGCACCGCACCAGGAAGCGACGATCGACGTTGTGCTGGGCGTGGCGGAGACGCGCGACCACGCGCTGCGCCTGATCGACAAATACAGCGACCGCCACGTGGCCGACCGCGTGCCCGAACTCGCGTGGACGCACGGCCAGGTCATGCTGCGCCAGTTGAACGCGAGCGAGGCGGACGCCCAGCTGTATGCGCGCCTGGCCGGCAGCGTGCTGTATCCGCAGCCCGCGCTGCGCGCCGATCCGGCCGTCATCGCGCGCAACCAGCGTGGCCGCGCCGACCTGGAAGCGCTCGGCATTCCGGGCGGCCGTCCCCTCGTGCTGCTGCACCTGCGCGACGCCGCCAACCTCGACCTCGCGCGCGAGCTGGTCCAGGCGTACACGTGGTGGCGGGCGAAAGGGCTCGCCGCGAACCTCGTGATCTGGTGCGACGGTCCGGTGGCGCTGCACGACGAGGTTGCGCACCTGCCAGGGGCGGGGGGCGTGTTCTTGTGCGCCTCCGAGCAGCTGACGATGGAAGACCGCATGCTGATGCAGGCCGTGGCGCGCGTGGTCTTGGCGGACGGGCAGGGCAGCCTCGCCGAACAACTGCGCCGCGCTGACGCGCGCAAGGTGGAACTGCCGCCGGCGCTCGTGCCGGCAGCGAAACCGGCGCAGTACGAAACGGCCGCGCCGGCCGTGCCGGCACTCGTGTTCGGCAACGGCATCGGCGGCTTTACGGCCGACGGGCGCGAATACGTCATCCGCACGGGCCCTGGCCGGCACACGCCGGCGCCCTGGGGCAACGTGCTGGCGAGCCCGATGTTCGGCACGGTGATCTCGGACGGCGGCCAGGCGTACAGCTGGAACCAGAACGCCCATGAATTCCGCCTGACGCCATGGGACGGCGGGGAGGTTTTTTATCTGCGCGACGAACAGACGGGCGTGTTCTGGTCGCCCACGGCGCTGCCGGCGCCGTCCGGCGGCGACCACGTCACGCGCCACGGCTACGGCTACAGCGTGTTCGAGCATGCGGCGCACGGCATCCGCAGCGAGCTGCTGACGTATGTGGCGCTGGACGCGCCGCTGAAGCACATCGTGCTCAAGCTGCGCAACGAGGGAACCACGCCGCGGCGCCTGTCCGTCACGGGCTACGTGGAATGGGTGCTGGGCGAGCTGCGCGCGGAATCCGCGCCGCACGTGGTGACGGAACAGGATCCCGTCAGCGGCGCACTGTTCGCCCGCAATGCATGGAACGGGGATTTCGCCGGCCGCGTCGCGTTCTTCCACCTCGATGCCGAATACGTGGCGTTTACCTGCGACCGCGCGGAATTCATCGGCCGCGACGGCAGTCTCGCCCATCCCGCCGCGCTCGGGCGCACGACGCTGTCGGGCCGCAGCGGCGCCGCGCTGGATCCGTGCGCGGCGCTGCAGACCGTCGTCGACCTGGCGCCGGGCGAAGAGCAGGAACTCGTGTTCATGCTGGGCGTGGGCGGACGCCGCAACCTGGACGCCACCGGCATGGTCCAGCGCCACAGCGGGCTGGCTGCCGCCGCCGCCGACCTGGCGCGCGTGCGCGACTTCTGGGACGACACGCTGGGCGCCGTCCGCATCGAGACGCCGGAGCCGGCGCTCGACGTGCTCGTCAACGGCTGGTTGATGTATCAGGCGATCGCGTGCCGCATGTGGGCGCGCAGCAGTCATGACCAGTCGGTCGGCGCGTACCGCTTCCGCGACCAGCTGCAGGATGCGATGGCCGCCGTGCACGTGCGCCCGGAACTGCTGCGCGATCACATCCTGCTGTTCGCCGGCCACCAGTTCGTGGAAGGCGACGTGCAGCGCTGGTGGCATCCGCCGACCGGACGCGGCGAGCGCACGTCCAGCCCCGACGACGCCCTGTGGCTGCCGCTCGCCGTGCACCGCTACGTCGGCGTCACGGGGGACTACGCGCTGCTGGACGAGATCGCGCCGTTCATCGAAGGCCGCGCGCTCAGGCAGGACGAGGCGGCATATTGCGACCTGCCGGACCGTTCGCAGGAACAGGCCAGCATCTACGAACACTGCGTGCGTGCGCTGCGCCGCGCCCTCGTGTTCGGCCCGCACGGCCTGCCGCCCGGCGGCAGCGGCGAGAGCGTCCGGCTCGGGTTCTTCCTGTACGACGTGCTGTGCCGCTTCGCCGAACTCGCCGAGCGCCGCGGCGACTACGGCTTCTGCACGACGTGCCGCAGCGCGGCCCAGGTCCTCGCCCACAACATCGACGGCAACGCATGGGACGACGCGAGCCGCATCGATGTGGCCACGCAAAGCTGGGCCGTGCTGTCCGGCGCGGCCGACCGGGACCGCGCGCGCAGCGCGATGGAGGCGGTGGATGCGGATCTCGTGCGCGACGGCGGCGACCAGGACACGCAGGCGGCGATCTGGGCGGCGATGGCGTTCGCGCACCTGGGCGACACGGAGCGCGCGTGGGCACTGGCGCGCCTGCTCGTTCCGGTCGAGCGAGCGCACACGGCGCCGTATGTGATGACGGCAAGCTGGTACGCGGGCTCGGCCGGCTGGATGTACCGGTTGATCGTCGAATCGTTGCTCGGTGTGACGCGAGCCGGCGAAACCTTGACCTTGATGCCACGCCTGCCTGCCGGCTGGGAAGGCTTCCGTCTACACTACCGCTACCGCGGCAGCCACTACACGATCGCCGTGCGGCGCGCGGACGAGCCGCTGCTCCAGGTGGACGGGGTGGCGCAGCAGGGCAATACGATCGCGCTGGTGGACGACGGCCGGACGCACGAGGTGGAACTGCACGTGGCCAGCCGCCACGACGACACGCAAATGGATAAGCCCTTAAAGTTTGTCAATAAATTAATATCTAATTGACAATTTTATGAATCGTGGATCAAGGCCGACATGCATGCAATTGCAAAAATTGCATCATGAAAACCTCAATCCCCACTCTCTCCCTGGTGCTGGCCGCAACCGGCGTGTTCAACCCTGCCGTGGCCGCGACGCTCGAACACCGCGAGTTCGATGCGACCCTGCTCGCTCCCTATCATGGTGAAGTCCGCGATGCGCGCACGTTCACGCTCTCGTTCGAGTATCCCGGCCTGCACGCACGCCGTCCCGTGACGTGGCGCCTGGAACTCGTCGCGCCGTCCGGCCGCCGCGTCGCGCAGTGGCAGGGGCGGCTCGTGCTGGGCGGTACATCGCGTGACGTCGCCGTGCGCTGGTCGGGTGCGCTCGCCGGCCGCCGGCCCGCGCCCGGCATCTACCGCGTGCGCCTGCATGCCGTCAGCGGCAGCGAGACGGCCGACCAGGCCTGGGACATCGCCGTCGGCAGCGTGCCGGCGCCCGCGCTGCCCGCGTTTTCTCCGTTGCCGACGGGCCGCACGCGCATGATGGCCACGCCGGCGCCGGGCGCGCTGCCGTACACGGTCTATTATGGCAACCTGCACAGCCAGACGCGCGACAGCGACGGCGGCGCCCCGGTCGACAACTGCCACGGCGCGCAGGACCCGCAGACGGCACCGTACGGCCCGGACGCCGCCTATCCGTATGCGCGCAAGCACGGCCTGGACATCCTGATGGTCTCGGAGCACAACCACATGTACGACGGCTCGGACGGCACGAACGCGGACGCCGATCCCGCGCAAGCCCGGGCCAGGTACCAGGCCGGCCTGAATACGGCGCGCGAATATTCCGATGCGAATCCGGGCTTCCTGGCGTTGTATGGCATGGAATGGGGCGTGATCGGCAACGGCGGCCACCTGAACATCTTCGACAGCGACGAGCTGCTCGGCTGGGAGAAGAACGCGAAGGGCGAGCTGCTTGCGGATACGGCGACGGCCAAGAGCGACTATGCGGCGCTCTATTCCCTGATGCGCCAGCGCGGCCTGACCGGCCAGTTCAACCATCCGGCGCTCACCGGCCAGTTCACCGTGAACGGCACGCCGCTCGCATACACGCCGGACGGCGATGCCGCGATGGCCTTGTGCGAAGTGGTGAACAGCTCCGCGTTTTCCGTCAGCGAGAACGAGGGCGAGACGCGGCGCAGCAATTTCGAGCTGGCTTGCAACAAGCTGCTGGAAGCGGGTTATCACGTGGCGTTCAGCAGCAACCAGGACAACCACTGCGCCAACTGGGGCGCGTCGTACACCAACCGCACCGCCGTGCTGGTCCCGAACGGCGTGCCGCTCTCGCGCGCCAGCTTCCTCGAGGCCCTGCGTGCGCGCCGCGTGTTCGCGACGATGGACAAGGATGCGCAGGTGGTCCTCACCGCGAACGGCCACCTGATGGGCGAACGGTTCGACAATACCGGCGCGCTGCGGCTGCAGGTCGCTTACGCCAGCGCGGCGGGCCGGCAGGCTGCGACGGTGGCGATCGTCGAGGGCGTCCCGGGGCGCAACGGCGACGTGAGCCAGCTGTCGGATAAGGCAGATGTCACGACGACGCCATCGCCGGGCGCGCATTTCTATTATGCGAAGGTGACGCAGGACGACGGCAGGATCCTGTGGTCGGCCCCGGTGTGGGTGACGCAGCAGCCCTAGAAGCCCAGGCTGCGTCCCGCGCCGAACAGGGTGGCGATGCCCAGCACGGCGAAGACCAGCGCGGCCAGTCCGTGCACCAGTTTCAAGGGGACGCGGCCGGCGATCCGGTCGCCGAACAACACGGC
Source organism: Massilia kyonggiensis (assembly GCF_024756235.1). Taxonomy (GTDB): domain Bacteria; phylum Pseudomonadota; class Gammaproteobacteria; order Burkholderiales; family Burkholderiaceae_D; genus Telluria; species Telluria kyonggiensis. The sequence goes on from NZ_JANUGY010000016.1 coordinate 61,725, forward strand.
CGGCACGTTCGCGAGCATCATGCCGAGCGTCGTGCCGGCGACCACCGCCACGGCGGACGAGTAGCGCGCCGCCAGCGCGACGGTCGCGACCTGCGTCTTGTCGCCCATCTCGGCGACGAAGAACGCGAGCACGGTGGTCAGGAAGACGCCGAAGCGCGCGAGCGGCGTCTCGTCCTCGTCCACCTCGTCCGGCACCATGATCCAGGCGGCCATGCCGAGAAAGGCGATGCCCAGCACCCAGCGCATGACGTCGGGACCGAGCAGGCGGCTCACGAGCGCGCCGACGGCGGCGGCGAAGGCGTGGTTGGCGATGGTCGCGACGAAGATGCCGGTCACGATCGGCAGTGGACGGCGAAAGCGTGCGGCGAGCAGGAAGGCCAGCAACTGCGTCTTGTCGCCGATTTCGGCGAGGGCGACGATGCCGGTGGAAACGAGGAAGGCATCCATTGAATGGGGGATCATAGCAGAGGTGTGCGGCCGGCGCGAACATGCTATCCTCCCCGCGCTTCCACCATCCGAGGAACCCAAGCCATGACCCGTATCGCAGCAGCGATCCTGCTCGCTTTCTCCAGCGCCGCACTGGCGCAGGCGCCAGCCACCGTCCCCACCGCCGCTGTCTTTACGCAGGATGCCGCCACCCGGCTGGCCACCGACGTCGAACGCACGATGAAGCTGTTCGACGTGCCCGGCATCGCGATCGCCATCGTCAAGGACGGCCAGGTCGTCGCCACGCAGGGCTTCGGCGTGCGCAAGCTGGGTGCCCCGGACAAGGTCGATGCGAAGACGCTGTTCGAGGTCGCGTCGAACTCGAAGGCGTTCACGGCGGCCGCGCTGGCGATGCTCGTCGACGAAGGCAAGCTCGCATGGGACGATCCGGTCACGAAGCACCTGCCGGATTTCCAGATGTACGACGCGTACGTCACGCACGAGATGACGGTGCGCGACCTGCTCACGCACCGCAGCGGCCTGGGGCTCGGCGCCGGCGACCTGCTGTGGTGGCCGACGACGAATTTCTCGACCGACGAAATCATCCACAAGCTGCGCTACATCCGTCCCGCCACGAGCTTCCGCAGCAGCTATGCGTACGACAACCTGCTGTACATCGTGGCCGGCAAGATCATCGCGGCCAAGTCGGGCAAGACATGGGGCGAGACGATCCGCGAACGCATCCTCACGCCCGTGGGCATGACGGCGACGACGACCAGTCTCGCGGAGAGCGCGGGCAATCCGGACGTGGCGAACGCCCACAGCAAGATCAACGACAGGATCGCGGCCGTGAAGGCGATGCCCGTGGCGAACGCGGTGGGCGCCGTCGGCATCAATACGAATGCCGAGGACATCGCGCGCTGGATGAACGTGCTGCTCGCGGGCGGCAAGGTGGGCACGGACGCGAACGGGAAGGAGATCCGCCTGTACAGCGCGAAGCAGGCGCGCGAGATGTGGACGGCGCAGACGCCCATGCGCATCAGCGAGCCCGATCCGAAGCTGGCCGCCACGCGCCCGAACTTCCTTGCGTATGGCCTCGGCTTCCAGCTGCGCGACTGGCAGGGCAGGATGCTCGCGATGCACAGCGGCGCGCTGCAGGGCTTTTATTCGAAGGTGGTGCTGGTGCCCGAAGCGAAGCTGGGCATCGCCATCCTGACCAATGCGGAAAGCGGCGGTTCGCTGAATGCCCTGCAATACCAGCTGCTCGACCGCATGCTGAACCCGGCCGCGGCGACCGACTGGATCGGCATCGTGAAAGCCGTCGAGGACGAGAACCACGCGAAGGAACTGGCGCGCATCGGCAAGGCGAACGCCGCGCGCGCGGCGAAGTCGCAACCGTCGCTGGCGCGCACCGCGTACGACGGCGAGTACCAGGATCCGTGGTACGGCATCGCGACCATCCGCCACGAGGGCAATAAGCAGATCCTGACGATGTCGCGCACGCCGGACCTGACGGGCGAACTCGAACACTACCAGCACGACACGTTCATCGTGCGCTGGAAGGAGCGCAACTTCAACGCGGATGCGTATGTCACCTTCGCGCTGAATCCGGACGGGAGCATCGAGCGGATGCGGATGCAGCCCATCTCCACGGAGACGGATTTCAGCTATGACTTCCAGGACCTGAACTTCACGCCGGTCAGGAAGACCGCGCCCTGATTCAGATCGCCGGCACCGGCGAGAACCCCGACACCGCCCGGTACTTCCCGTTGCCGTACCGGAGCACCTGCTTCTGGTCGATCGCCGCCGGCGGCCCCGCATACGACTCCGCACGGCTGATCGCCCCCTGGTAGCGGATGGTCAGGTCGCCCGGCTGCTCATGCGTCGCATCGATGCTCCAGCTGCTGTCGATCGCATAGCAGTCGTGCGCGTCCGCTGCGCCGCCGCCGTCGCGTGCGACGGGGCCCTGCTGGTGCGGCTTCACGAACGGGGCCAGGCGGCGCTGGCAATCGGCCGCGCTGTCGACGTTGATGCCGGACAGCGCCAGCTCCACGGCCGGCTCGCGCCGGACGGCGTCGCGGCCGACTTCGTACACCGCGAGCCAGGTACCGCAGTAACCCTGCCAGCAACTGCCGTATTCCACCGCGACGGCCGGGCGGCGCGCGGCCAGCGCGACTTCGCGCACGGCGGCGGCGCCCGAAAAGCCGCGTAGTGCGAAGATGCCCTGGCGCCCGCTCACGCCCCATGTGCCGCCATGCTGTTCGAACTGGTAGGCGGCCAGCGCCAGCGGCGTCGCGTGGACGGCGGCGGCGCGGCCGTCGTCGCCGGCCGGCGCGAGGCCCGCGATCAGGGTCAGGTGCGTGGGGTCCGTGCGCAGCACCAGTTTCGGTTCGACGAGCACGCGGTTCGTGCCCACGTTCCAGCCGGCGTAGATGCCGTGTCCGGTGCCGGGAAGCGGCGGCAGGGTCGCGCTGTGCACGCGGCCGGCCGCGCTCTCGCTCCAGCCGGGAAAGGCCAGCGCGGCCAGCTGGGCCGGCGTGGGCAAGGGCTGTGCGCCCGCGCTGAAGCCAGGCGCGCACGCCGACAGCATGGCCGCGCCCAACGCCGCGCGGCGTAACGAAAACGCCGGCGCCATCAATTCTTCTTGCCGTTCCAGACGTCCAGCATGTCTTGCGAGCCTTGCGAGCGGATGCCGTTGTCCTGCAGGACGCCCTCGGTCGCGTCGACCATCGCCTGGCGCGGCAGGACCATCGTCTCGCCCAGGCGCTGGTCGAAGCGCAGCACGACGAGATCGTCCTTCAGGTCGCGCAGCAGGGCCACCAGGTGACGCAGGCTGCGCACGGGCACGCCGTTGATCGACTCGACGACGGAACCGAAGCGGTTGCTGTAGCCCGTCACGAGCTTGTGCGGGAAGAACGGCGAGCTGATGACGACGAGTTCTTCGCGCTGCGCGTCCGGCTCGTCGCCGCGGCGCGTCACGAGCGGGCTGGCGTTGAAGCCGTAGGCGTTCAGCAGTTGCGCGTTGTTGCTGATGAAGGACAGGTATTCGGCCGTGGCGCGCGAGAACACGATCGGACCGTACACGAAGTACGACGGGTAGTCGCCGTCCAGCGCCGGGATCAGGAGGGGACGCGGACCGTTGACCGGCACCTGCACCTCCATGGTCTTGCCGCCGCGGACGATGGTGAGCGGCACCCGGCCGTTCTTCGCGACCTGCTGCACGCGGTACTGGAAGCGCACGCGCAGGTTCGGCCCAAGCCTGACCATGCCCTGGTTGTCGACGGGGTAGTCGCCGATGCGCGTGATGACGTCCCATTCCTTCAGCGGATACGCGGCGTCGCTGCGGTACGGGCGGTGCACGACGACGCCGTCGACCGACTTGTCCAGCTTGAGGTATTGGCGCAGGACCGGATTCTCCAGGGTCTGGATGTCGTCCTGCAGCAGCGGCTTGCCGTCGTAGCGGCCGTCGGCCACGTCGCGCAGGAACAGTTCCACTTCCTCGTTCGGGATCACGTAGCCGATGTTCTGGGCGTTCGCCGCCACCGAGAACGCAAGGCCGACCATCTTGTCGCCGTCGATTACCGGGCCGCCGCTGTTGCCGGGGTTGATGGGCGCGTCGATCTGCACGCGCAGGCCCGCGCTGCCGTAGGCGTAGGGGACGAATTCGACGCGCGAGACGATGCCCTTGGTGACGGACAGCGACGTGCCGCCCATCGGATAGCCGTACGCCATCACGGCTTCGCGCACGTCGGGCAGGACGCTCGTGCGCTTGACCGGGCGGTGCTTGTCGAAGAACGATTCGTCGTCCAGCTTCAGCAGGGCCAGGTCCATGCCGCGCGCGATGGCGACGACGGTGGCGCCGACCTTGTCGCCGTCCTGGCTCGCCTGCACCTGCACCTGGCTCGCGTAGCCGACGACGTGGGCGTTGGTGAGGATCCGCTTGCCTTCGATGACCACGCCCGATCCCGTGATGTCCTGCGGCGTGGCCTTGGTCCAGGGCTTGAACGGGTCCGGCCGGCGCACGGTGCTGAAGATCTTGACGACCGAATTCTCGACGGCGGGCGACACGGGCGCAGACGTGGTCGACGGCGCCGTCGGCGGGGCGGTGGCCTGGCTGGCTTCCTGGGCCTGGAGCGTGCAGCTGGCCAGCGCGATCGCGACGGCCGCCGCAAGGCGAACGATCTTCATGAATTCCCTGTTTTGGTGTGCAAATGTGACATGCAAGCGTTGCCGTCGCAATATACACGGTGCTTAAGTGTAAAAATGCACGAATTCTCACGCGTAACCATTCAGTAATGTCGTGTTGCTTTCAGGCGTAATGACGCATGCATATGCGAGGTGTCCGGCCCGCCTGTCGCGGACACCGGGCGGACAGTCGCGGACACCGCGAAACGCCGGAAAGCGTGCAAATCCGCCGCCTGCTACGTGGCATGAAGATTGCCTATTCAAAACGTCAACTTGCTGCTAAGGTGCATCGGCTTCATGACCCCGCAGTAAAAAAAGGAGCGGCCCGCCACCCGGGCCGCTGACCAAAAAAGAAGTGTGTGATTTCAGGAGAACCCATGGAACGCCGTACCTTCCTTAAAATCGGTGCCGGGACCGCCGGTGCCATGCTGGTGCCCGTCTTCGGCAACGCCATCGCCGCCGAGGAGCTGCTGACCGCGATGCCCATCGCGGCCAAGAAGGCGCTGGCCGACACCGCGCTGAACGCCGCCACCAAGGCCGGCGCGAGCTATTGCGACGTGCGCATCGGCCGCTATCTCAACCAGTACATCATCACCCGCGACCTGAACGTCGAGAACGTGACGAACACGGAATCGGCCGGCGTCGGCGTGCGCGTGGTGTGCAACGGCGCGTACGGTTTCGCCGCCACCAACGACATGACTCCGGACGGCATCGCGGGCGCGGCGCGCCAGGCGGTGGCGATCGCCAAGGCGAACGCGAAGCTGCAGTCCGAACCGGTGCGTCTCGCACCGGTCAAGGGCGTGGGCGAGGTGTCGTGGGCGACCCCGATCGTCAAGGACTGGCGCGCGGTGCCCATCAAGGAAAAGGCCGAACTGCTGATCGCGGCGAACAAGGCGGGCATGGATGCCGGCGCGAGCTTCATGCAGTCGATGCTGTTCCAGGTGAACCAGCAGAAGTACTTCGCATCGACCGACGGTTCGTACATCGACCAGGACCTGCAGCGCCTGTGGGCGCCGTTCTCCGCGACCGCGGTGGACAAGGCCAGCGGCAAGTTCCGTTCGCGGAACGGCCTGTCGACGCCGGTCGGCATGGGCTACGAATACCTGGACGCCCGCAAGGAAGACAAGATCAAGGCGGCGGGCGGCGTCGCCACGCTGTACACGAAATCGTACGACATCGTCGAGGACGCGCGCGCCGCGGGCCGCGACGCCAAGCGCAAGCTGACCGCGAAGTCGGTCACGCCGGGTAAATACGACCTGGTGCTGTCGCCCGAACACCTGTACCTTACGATCCACGAATCCGTCGGCCACCCGACCGAACTCGATCGCGTGCTGGGCTACGAGGCGAACTACGCCGGCACCAGCTTCGCCACGCTGGATAAATGGGAGTCGAAGTCGTTCAAGTACGGCTCGCCGCTGGTGAACATCGTCGCCGACAAGACGACCCCGGGCTCGCTGGGCAACGTGGGCTACGACGACGAAGGCGTCAAGACCAAGCGCTGGGACATCATCAAGGACGGCATCCTCGTCAGCTACCAGGCCACGCGCGACCAGGCGCACATCATCGGCAAGGAAGAATCGGACGGCTGCTCGTACGCTGACAGCTGGAGCAACGTGCAGTTCCAGCGCATGCCGAACGTGTCCCTGCAGGCCGGCAAGAAGAAGCTGACGCCGGACGAGATGGTCAAGGACATCAAGAAGGGCATCTACATCGTGGGCGAGGGTTCGTTCTCGATCGACCAGCAGCGCTACAACTTCCAGTTCGGCGGCCAGCTGTTCTACGAGATCAACAACGGCAAGATCGGCCAGATGCTGGAAGACGTGGCGTACCAGTCGAACACGCAGGACTTCTGGAATGCGTGCACGGCGATCTGCGACGAGCGCGACTGGCGCATGGGCGGCTCCTTCTTCGACGGCAAGGGGCAGCCTCCGCAGATCAGCATCGTGTCGCACGGGTCGTCGACCGCGCGCTTCAACGGCATCAACGTCATCAACACCGCCCGCAAGATCGGCTAAGGGGACCCTGACATCATGACCATCCTGACCCAGGAACAGACCAAACACATCACCGACCGCGTCCTCTCGTTCTCGAAGGCGGACGAATGCATCGTCACCGTGAGCGGCAGCCGCAACGGCAACATCCGCTTCGCGCGCAACCAGGTCTCCACCGCCGGCCTCGCGGACGACACCAACATCTCGGTGACGGTCGCTTTCGGCAAGCGCCAGGGCACCGCCACCATCAACGAGTTCGACGACAAGTCGCTGGAAAAAGTCGTGCGCCGCGCCGAGGACCTCGCGCGCCTGGCGCCGGAGAATCCGGAATTCATGCCGGCCGTCTCGAAGCAGGACTACAAGGCGTCGCAGACCTTCAGCGCGAAGACGGCCGCCATCGATCCGGAATTCCGCGCGCAGACGGCGGCGTACGCGATCGAAGCCTGCAAGAAGAACAAGCTCGTGGCCGCCGGCTTCTTCACGGACGGTAACCAGTTCTCCAGCGTGGCCAACTCGAACGGCGTGTACGGCCACCAGCAGCAGACGAGCCTCGACTTCACCTGCACCGTGCGCACGGAAGACGGCCGCGGCTCCGGCTGGGTCAAGCGCTCGGCCACCGACGCGAACAGGTTCGACGCGCGCGAAGCGGCCGACGTCGCGATCGAAAAAGCCCTGCGCTCCGTCGACGCGAAGGCGCTGGAACCGGGCCGCTACACCGTGATCCTGGAACCGGCCGCCACGTCCGAGCTGCTGGGCTACATGCTGTTCGGCTTCGACGCGCGCCAGACCGACGAGGGCCGCAGCTTCCTGTCGAAGAAGGGCGGCGCCTCGCGCCTGGGCGACAAGCTGTTCGACCAGCAGGTCAACATCTGGGCCGACCCGTGGAATCCGGACGTGCCCGTGCTGCCGTGGGACACCGAGAACCTCATCGCCCGCAAGCGCATGGACCTGATCAAGGACGGCAAGGTCAACGCGCTGAACTACTCGCAGTACTGGGCCAAGAAGAAGGGCGTGCCGGCGACGGCCACGCCGGGCAACATCATCATGGCCGGCACGGACAAGTCGACGGCGGAGCTGATTGCCAACACGAAGAAGGGCGTGCTCGTGACGCGCACGTGGTACATCCGCATGGTCGATCCGCAATCGGTGCTGCTGACGGGCCTGACCCGCGACGGCACGTTCTACATCGAGAACGGCAAGATCAAGTACCCGATCAAGAACTTCCGCTTCAACGAGAGCCCCGTCACGATGCTCAACAATATCGAGGAGATCGGCAAGCCGGTCGTCATCGGTGGCGACGAGGTGCCGTTCCAGATGCTGATTCCGCCGATGAAGGTACGCGACTTCAACTTCACGTCGCTGTCGGACGCGGTTTGATGTGAACGGGTGGGCACGGTGTGCCCACCCTGCCACGATGGAGAAACAATGGAACGCCGTACCTTCCTCAAAATCGGTGCCGGCACGGCCGGCGCCGTGCTGGTCCCCGTGTTCGGCAACGCGATCGCCGCCGAGGAACTGCTCAACCCCCTCGCACTGAGCTTCAAGAAGTCGCTCGCCGACACCGCGATGGACGCCGCGAAAAAAGCGGGCGCCTCGTACTGCGACGTGCGCATCGGCCGCTACCTGAACCAGTACATCACCACGCGCGACCTGAACGTCGAAAGCGTGACGAATACCGAATCGACGGGCATCGGCGTGCGCGTGATCGCCGCCGGCGCCTACGGCTTCGCCGCCACGAACTCGCTGACCCCGGACGCCGTCGCCGGCGCCGCGAGACAAGCCGTGGCCATCGCGAAGGCCAACGCGAAGCTGCAGATGGAACCCGTGCAGCTCGCGCCCGTGAAGGGCGTGGGCGAAGTCGCGTGGGCCACGCCGATCAAAAAGGACTGGCGCAGCGTGCCCGTGAAGGACAAGGCCGACATGCTGATCGCCGCGAACAAGGCGGGCCTCGCGGCCGGTGCCAGCTTCATGACGGCGAACCTGTTCCAGGTGAACCAGCAGAAGTACTTCGCGTCGACCGACGGCTCGTACATCGACCAGGACATCCACCGCCTGTGGGCGCCGATCAACGCGACCGCCGTCGACAAGGCGACGGGCAAATTCCGCTCGCGCGCGGGCCTGGCGCCACCGGTCGGCATGGGCTACGAGTATTTCGACGTCAAGCCGGAGCACAAGGTGCGCGCGGCCGGCGGCGTGGCCACGCTGTACAACGGCGGCTACGACATCGTCGAGGAAGCGAAGAATGCGGGCCGCCAGGCGCGCGAAAAGCTGACCGCAAAGAGCGTCGACCCGGGCAAGTACGACCTCGTGCTGGCGCCGGAAAACCTGTTCCTGACGATCCACGAATCCGTCGGCCACCCGACGGAGCTGGACCGCGTGCTGGGCTACGAAGCCAATTACGCCGGCACGAGCTTCTGCACGCTGGACAAGTGGGAATCCCGCAAGTTTAATTTCGGCTCGAAGATCGTCAACTTCACCGGCGACAAGACGGCACCCGGTTCGCTGGGCGCCGTCGCCTACGACGATGAAGGCGTGCCCGCGAAGCGCTGGGACATCATCAAGGACGGCATCCTCGTCAACTACCAGGCCACGCGCGACCAGGCGCACATCATCGGCGAGAAGGAATCGCACGGCTGCTCGTATGCGGACAGCTGGAGCAAGGTGCAGTTCCAGCGCATGCCGAACGTGTCGCTCGTTCCGGGCAAGCAGAAACTCACGCCGGACGAGATGGTCAAGGACGTCAAGAAGGGGATCTACATCCTCGGCCGCGGCTCCTACTCCATCGACCAGCAGCGCTACAACTTCCAGTTCGGCGGCCAGCTGTACTTCGAGATCAAGGACGGCAAGATCGGCCAGATGCTGGAAGACGTGGCGTACCAGTCGAACACGCAGGACTTCTGGAATGCGTGCACGGCGATCTGCGATGAACGCGACTGGCGCATGAGCGGCTCCTTCTTCGACGGCAAGGGCCAGCCGAGCCAGGTGAGCGCCGTGTCGCACGGTACGTCTACGACGCGCTTCAACGGCATCAACGTGATCAACACGGGCCGCAAGATCGGTTGACGGCATGGCCACGTACGACTTCTACTTCACGCGGCTGACGTACGAGTCGGGCGACTGGGACGTGGACCAGCGCATGCCCAGCAACGTCCTGAACTCGCTCGTCGAGTACACGACGTTGCGGGTGGATACCGCCGAGCGCATCGTCGCACTGGCGGACCCGAAGATGCTGGAAGCGCCGTTCTGCTACCTGGCCGGGCACAAGCTCGTGCAATTCACGCCGGCCGAGCGGCGCAACTTCGAGCGCTACGTGAAGGGCGGCGGCTTCGTGTTCGTGGACGACTGCAACCACGACATCGACGGCCTGTTCGCCAAATCCTTCGAGGCCGAGATGGCGCGCATCTTCGGCCCCAAGGCGCTGCACAAGATCCCGAATAATCACCGCCTGTATTCCAGCTTCTTCCACTTCGACGGGCCGCCCAACACGGCGGTGGAGCTGAACGGCTGGGGCGACGATCTCGTGCACGAATACCTGCGCGCCATCGAGATCAATGGCCGTATCGGCGTGCTGTACTCGAACAAGGACTACGGTTGCGAGTGGGACTACGACTTCCGCAACAAGCGCTGGCTCGCGGTCGACAACACGCGCTTTGCAGTCAACATCATTCAATATGCGTTAGGAGCATAGAAGTGGCAGAAGCGGCATGGACTGAGAACGAGATCGCCGACCTGGCGGCGAAGGTGGACGCGCTCAAGGCGAGCATGGGCCGCGTGATCATCGGCCAGCGCGACGTGATCGACCTGCTGGTGACGTGCCTGCTGGGCGGCGGCCATGCGCTCGTCGAGGGCGTGCCGGGCCTCGGCAAGACACTGCTCGTGAAATCGCTGGCGCAGGCGAGCGACATGCAGTTCCGGCGCGTGCAGTTCACGCCAGACCTGATGCCGTCCGATATCGTCGGCACCGAGATCCTGGAAGAAGACCCGGCCACGCGCCAGCGCGTGTTCCGCTTCCAGCCGGGCCCCGTGTTCACGCAGGTGCTGCTCGCGGACGAGATCAATCGCGCGCCGCCGAAAACGCAATCTGCCCTGCTGGAAGCGATGCAGGAACGGTCCGTCACCTTCGCCGGCCAGACCCATCAACTGCCGAAGCCGTTCTTCGTGCTCGCGACGCAGAACCCGATCGAGCAGGCCGGCACCTATCCGCTGCCGGAAGCACAGCTCGACCGCTTCCTGCTGCGCATCGACGTCGGCTACCCGACCGAGGAAGAAGAGATGATGATGGTCGGCGCGACGACGCACGCCGGCTTGCGCGACGCCGATCCCGCGATGGACCTTGAGACGCTGCTGCGCCTGCAGCAGCTCGTGCGCGACATCGAGATCTCGGACACCATGCTGCGCTATGCGACACGCCTCGTGCGCGCGACGCGCCCGGCCGATTCGCCAGTGGAAGCGATCCGCAAGCACATCGGCTGGGGCGCCGGCCCGCGCGCCGGCCAGGCCCTCGTGCTGGCATCGAAGGCGCGCGCGCTGATGCATGGCTGCCTCGCGGTCACGCGCGACGATATTGGCGCGATGCTGCTGCCCGTGCTGGCGCACCGCGTGCTGCGCAACTTCGAAGCCGAGGCGGACGGCGTCGCCATCGCGGACATCCTCGCCGCGCTGCACGCCGGCATCCGCGCCGAGTAAAACGTGCTGTCTCCATCGGCGCTGATCGCGCACACGACCAACCTCGACCTCGTGGTGCGCCATGTGCTGGCGGGGCTCGGCCACGGCATCCACGCCGGGCGCGAGCGGGGTGCCGGTGTCGAGTTCTCGGAATACCGGGCCTATGCGCCCGGCGACGAGTGGCGCCGCGTCGACTGGAAACTGCTGGCGCGCGCCGACCGCTACTACGTGCGCGAGGCGGAGCGCGACAGTCACGTCGCCGCCTGGCTCGTGCTGGATGCGACGGCGTCGATGGCGGAACCCAGCCGCACCATCGAAGGGCTCACCAAGCTGCAGTATGCGCGCGTGCTGCTCGCCTGCGTGGCCGCCATCGCCCAGCGCCAGGGCGATGCGTTCGGTCTCGTCGTGTGCCGCGGCGAGCGTGCCGACTTCCTGCCTGCCGCGCGCGGACCGCGCCAGCTGCAGCGCGTGCTGGCGCGCCTGAACGGCGTCGACGCGGGCGGCGTGCTGCCCGGCGCCGACACCCTGCGCGCCAGCCTGCATTTCAGCCGTGCGCCCGGCGTCGTGTGCGTGGCGAGCGACTTTCTCGATTGGCCGTCGCCGCTGTCCGATGCATTGCTGCGCCTGCGCCGCATGCGCCACGACGTGCGCGCCCTGTGCCTGCACACGCAGGCCGAGGCGGATGCCACATTCGACACGGCACCGGTTTACCGCGACCCCGAGCACGGCGGCGCCGTCTACCGGTTCGGCCGCGACGTCAAGGAAGCGTACGCCCGCAACCGCGCGGCGCATTTCGACGAGGTCGTGCGCGCGTGCCGCAAGAACGACGTGCCGCTGGTCCAGGCGCGCATCGAGCAGGCGCCCGGTGAGATCCTGCGTGCCTGGTTACGGGGAGCGCGGGCCGCATGAACGGAATGAGCTTGTGGTGGTGGGCATTGCCTGTCGTGCTGCTGCCCATCTTGTGGCACCGCCAGAAGCGCGAGCAGACGAAGACGTCGCTGCTCGCCTCCGCGCGCTTCCTGCCGGCGGCGGAACCGAAGCTGCGGCGCGTGTGGCGCTGGCACGACGTGATCCTGCTCGTACTGCGCTGCCTGCTGCTCGTGACGCTGATCGCGCTGCTGGCCGACCTGGTGCTGGCGTGGCGCGGCGACACGGTGCTGGTCGTGCCGGGAACGCCGCCGGCCGTCGTCGACAAAGTGGCCGGGCAGCGGATCACCTTGCCCGATCGCGACGCCGTGACGTGGCTGCACGCGCACGAGCGCGAATTCGAACCGGGTGCGCGCCTGGTCGTCGTCGGCGATGCCGTCATGCCGGCCGTGCTGCCGCGCTTCCGTCACGCCGTCGAGTTGCGCACGGTGGCGGCACCTGCGGCACCGGTCGAACATCACGTCGCCGTCGTCAGCGACCGTGCCGATGCGTGGCGCCGGCTGTTCGCGGCGGCCGAGGGCGCGTGGCATATCGTCGTCGATGCGGCGCCCGGCCCGCGCACGGAACTCGTCGTGTGGGACCGGCCCGACGCGCCGCCGGCCGGCCTGCGCGCGCCGCTGTGGCGCGCAGGGCCGCCGCACGATGCCGACGGTGCGCGCGCCCTGTTCGCCGCGTGGCAGCGCCAGTATTTCGGCGTACAACCCTACACGGCGCCCGCACAGGCACTCGTGCCGGACGCCGCCGCGCCGGCCGGACCGGCTTCCGGCGCACTGCGCCACTGGCTGGGGCTCGCGCTCGTCGTGCTGTTCGCAGTCGAAAGGATCGTCACTCATGTCCGGCGCCGCTGATCTCGCGCGCCGCTTGTGGCGTGCCGCATTGCTACGCCGGGCCACCCTGTGGGCGTTGGGCGCCGTGCCCTGGCTGCTGCTGCGCTCCGGCCCGGGGCTGCTGGCCTGGTCCGCGTTCTGCGCGTGGGACGGCCTGCACCTGCAGCGCCGCGTGGCGCATGGCTGGGCGCACTGGATCGACGGCGCCGTGCCCGAGATGGAAGACAGCGCCGCGCTGCTGGCGGAGGAACCGGAAACGGCCGTCGCGCGCCTGCAGCGCGAGCGCCTGCTGAAACGTCTCGATGCCGCGCTGCCGCCGCGGCGCGTGCGTGCTATCGCGGCGGCGCACGTGCCGTTCGGCTGGACGTGGCTGCTTGCGAATCTCCTGCTTGCGGGCCTGGCGTGGGGTTCGACCCTGCTGCCGCACGCGGCGGGCACGCCGGCCACCACGGTGCCCGGCCGTCAGGCAGCCGCCCCCGTCGCGCACGCTGGGCTGGTCGTGAAGCTGGCGCCGCCCACGTACACGGGTGTCGCGCCGTCGTCGTCCGCCCCGAAGGATGCGCAGGTGCCGGAGCAAACCGCCGTCGAATGGTGCCTGGACGACCCGCACAAGGCGGATGAAACCATCGAACTGAGCGACGGCCAGTCGCTGCACGCGGGCGCACAGTGCGCGCGCTGGACGGCGACGGAATCCATCTTCTGGCGCTGGCGCGGCACGCGCTACACGCTGAAGGTGATTCCGGACCAGCCGCCGGAGATCGCGGTCACGCAGCCGAACGAGATGACGAAGGATCTGCCGCGCGATGCGAAGAACGCTGTCATCGCCGTCACCGTCACGGACGACTACCGCGTCCAGCAGGCCACGCTGCACCTGACATTGGCGCGCGGCAGCGGCGAGAACATCCGCTTCAGCGACCGCGAACTGCCGCTGCCCGCGTCGACCGACCCGCGCCGGCGCAGCTGGAGCCGCGACTGGCTGCTGACGGACCTCGGCATGGAGCCGGGCGACGAGTTGTATTTCTTCGTGCGTGCGAGCGACAACGCGGCGCGGCCGCACATGGTGCAGTCGCCCACGTACACGTTGCGCCTGCCCGCGCCGCCGTCGGAACAGGCGGACGAGACGACGGCGCTGCCCACGCTCGTCAAGCCGGAAAGCCTGCGCAGCCAGCGCCAGGTGATCATCGACACGGAGCAGCTCGTCGCGGACATGCGGTCGAAGAAGATGCGCGAGGATGAAGTGCGCGAGCGCAGCGAAGGCATCGCCGCCGACCAGGCCGCGCTGCGCCGCCGCTACGGCCAGTTCCTCGGCGAGGAGTCCACCTTGTTCGGCAAGGACGACGACCACGACGAAAAGCCCGGCGCCAAGCTCGACGTACTGCACGAATTCGGCCACGCGCACGACTCGGTCGAGAACGCGACCCTGTTCGACGACGCGACGAAAAAACTGCTGCGGCGCGCGCTGTCGGCGATGTGGGATGCGGAAAAGGCGCTGCGCGCCATCACGCCGAAGACCGCGCTGCCGCCCGAGTACAAGGCGCTGGAAGCCATCAAGGAGCTGCAGCAGTCGGAACGCATCTATCTGCACAAGACGGCGTTCGCGCCGCCGGCCATCAAGGAGGACAAGCGCATGAGCGGCGACATGGCCGGCGCGGCCAGCTACAAGCGCGTGCAGGCCGACGCCGCGGAGATCGTCCCGGCGACCCTGCGCGACGTCGTGCAGGCGCTCGGCGGCGACGGTCCGCTGCCCGCGCTGTGGACGCGCACGGCGCACGACTGGGTGCGCGAACGCATCACGGACGACGAGCAGCGGCTCGCGGCGCAGCGGGCGATCCAGGACGTCGCCGACGGCAAGCCCGCCGCGCGCCCGCAACTGGCCGCATGGCTGCGCGGCGGCGTGCTGGACGCGCCCGTGCTGCTGCAGGCGCGTCCCGTCGTCGAGACGCCCTTCGCGAAAGCGCTGCGGGGAGGGGACCGATGAGCGCCATCGTTGCTGTCGTCATCGGCGTCCTGGCCGCGCTCGCGTATGCCGTGCGCCGGCGCTGGATCGACGCCGTGCTGGCGCTCGTCGCGGGTGTGGCGTTGGCCGGTACGGTCGGCGAATTCGCATTGCCGGGCGAGGCGGGCGCCACGCTGACGGTCGATGCGGCCGACCCGCCGCGCACGCTGGCCGGCGTGCGCACGCTGCGCCTGTCCGGCGACGGCTTGCGTGCGGCCGAATGGGACGATTTGCCGGCCCGCCCGCTCGACTGGAAAAAGCCCGGCACGCCGGCCATTGATCTCGACTTCCCGCGCGCGATCGCGCTGGGCCGCGTGTTCACGTTGAGGGTGCACCGCTCGTGGTCCGCGCCCGGACGCCTGCAGCTGCTGGCGGAGAACGGTCAAGTATTGGCCGAAGCGAAGGGCGACACCGACCTCGCCGTGCAATGGTTGCCGCCCGTCGCGGAACGGCTCGTGCTGAAGGCGCGCCTGCTGGATGCCGCCGGCAAGGTCGTCGACGAGGGCCCCGTGCCGTTCACGGTGACGGACCCCGCGCCGCTGCAGGTGCGGGGCCGGTTCGGCGCACCGTCGTTCGACCTGCGCGTACTGGACGACCTGCTTGCCGCCAGCGGCGCCGTCATCGACTGGCAGGTCGAACTGGGCAAAGGATTGGAACGTGCCGAGACGGCGCGTGCGGAGATGGATCAGCCCGAGCTGGAAATCGTCGACGCGGCCTGGTTCGAACGGGCCGGAGCGGGCACCCGCGATGCGCTGCTGGCCCGCGTGGCCGGCGGCACGCGGCTGCTCGTGCTGGGCGCGAACGCGCGCGATGCGGGTACGTGGGCGCGCAGCGTGCAGTTGCCGCTGGTGCCGCAGCCGGCCAGCAAGACCGTCGGCACGGTGTTGCCGATGGCGTCCGGCGGCTTGAATCCGGCCGGCGATCGCGCCGGCGAGTGGAGCGGCAACGACGGCCTATGGACGCGCGACTGGAAAGACGGCCGCATCGCGTGGCTGGGCGTGGGCGACTGGCACCGCCACGCGATTGCGCAGCCGCGCCAGCTGGCGCTGTGGTGGCAGGACGTTCTCGACCGCCTGCGCGTCCAGCGCCGCGCGGACGTCGCATGGCTGGCCCCGGAGGAGATGCCGCTGCCGCACCAGCGTCTCGCGATCTGCGCGCGCGGCGTGAGCGGCACCGTGACGGTGGCGGAACTGAAGCAGACGCTCGCCTGGCAGCGCCGCCCGGAACATGTCGACGCCGCCTGCGTGGCCGTCTGGCCGGCGGCCGGCGGCTGGCTGCATCTGCAGACTGGCGCGAACGCCGGCCAGGTGTACGTGTACGCGCCGGGCGACTGGCCATTGTGGCAACGGAGCGAACGCCGTGCCGCGACCGCGAACTATGCGGCACGTACACCGGCGCGCGTTGCACCGGGCACGCGGCCGCTGCCCGTGTGGCCGTTCGGCGTCGTGTTCGCGCTGGCGATGCTCTGTCTCTGGTGGCGCGAACGGCGCTGATTCGGCAAGATTTTTCGGAACGTGCGATGATCGTCCATCGTCCGCACGATCCGTTACCGCCATGTCTGCAACCAACGCCCCACGTCTCCCCGACGGCCGTTTCCGCAACGTCGTCCCGCGCCGCCGCCAGGGCATCCTGGAGATGCTGGCGCTGTTCTGGAAAGTGTCGACGACGAAGCCGAAGACGGCGATGCCTGACCAGCCGCTGCCCGTGCAGCCGCTGACAGCAGCCGACATCGAGTCCGCGCCGGATGCGAGCCTGTGGCGCCTGGGGCATTCGACGATGCTGTTCAAGCTCGCCGGCCGCTACTGGCTCACGGATCCCGTGTTTTCCGAGCGCGCCGCGCCGGTGCAGTGGGCGGGGCCGAAGCGTTTTCACGCAGCGCCGATCGATATCGAGGCGCTGCCACGGCTCGCCGGCGTGATCCTGTCGCACGACCATTACGACCACCTGGATTACGC
Source organism: Massilia kyonggiensis (assembly GCF_024756235.1). Lineage (GTDB taxonomy): Bacteria > Pseudomonadota > Gammaproteobacteria > Burkholderiales > Burkholderiaceae_D > Telluria > Telluria kyonggiensis. The sequence goes on from NZ_JANUGY010000016.1 coordinate 78,697, forward strand.
CAGCATCAAGCGCCTGATTCCCAGGACCGACCAGTTCATTGCGCCGTTGGGCGTGGGCGACCGCATCGTGCGCTGGGGCGTCGATGCCGCGAAGGTGCGCCAGCTCGACTGGTGGCAATCGACGGACGTCGACGGCCTGCGCCTGACGGCCGCGCCGTCGCGGCATTTCTCGGGCCGGAGTCTCAGCGACGGCGACCGCACGTTGTGGGTGTCGTGGGTGATCGAGGCGGCCGGCCTGAAGCTGTTCTTCAGCGGCGACACGGGCTACCACGACGACTTCAAGACGATCGGCGAGCGTTTCGGCCCGTTCGACGTGACGTTCCTCGAGAACGGCGCGTACAACGAGATGTGGCCCGAGGTGCACATGCTGCCCGAGGAGACGCTGCAGGCGCATCTGGATTTGCGCGGACGCTGGCTGGTGCCGGTCCATAACGGCACGTTCGACCTGGCGCTGCATCCGTGGTACGAGCCGTTCGAGCGCATCGCCGACCTCGCCCGCGCGGCCGGCGTGAAGCTGGCGACGCCGATGATGGGCGAGCGCCTGGCGCTGGCGCAGCCGCAGGAAGGCGCCAGCTGGTGGCGCGAGGCGATGCCGGCGCCGGCCCTGCCGCTCACGCCCGCAGCGCGCTGACCACCAGCTTGCGCTTGCCGTTCGGCGCCAGCGCGATGTCGCTTTCTTCCTGCAGCATGATGTCGAACCGGTCGCCCCAGCGGCGCCGCTGGGCGTCCAGCAAAAAGGCGCGCTGGGCGGCGTCGAGCGGACCGTGGCGCCCCACCACCGCGAGGACGATTTCGCCGGGACGCCGCTGGCGCACCTGGTACAGCCGCACGACGTCCCACGTGGCTTCGTCGATGACGATGGACAGACCGGGAATGCGGTTGCCCGCCCGGTCGATCAGGAATTCCTGCGCGCGGCCGTCGATCGCGGCGCAGCGGCCGCCCGCGTCGATCACGCCGTAGTCGCCCGTGCGGTAGCGGATCAGCGGCATCACGTCGTTCCACAGCGAGGTGCCGACAATTTCCGCGCGCGTGCCGTCCCAGCGGTTTTCCGACCAGCCGTACAGGGGCTGGAAGCGATAGTCCGCGCCCGCAAGCCCGGTACACGTGGCGAAGGCCAGGTTCGTGCGTTCCGACAGGCCGTAATTGAGCGAGACGGGGCAGTCGAACAGCCGGCGCAGCGCCGCCAGTTGCGCGGACGTGACGGGCTCGGACGCCAGCAGCACGGCGCGCACGCGGAAATCGAGGTCGCCGGGATCGAGCAGTTCGGCGAGCGCCGCCGCGGAGCTGGGATACGCGTGCACGTAGTCCGGGCGGAAGCGGTTGAGGGCCGCAAGGATCGCGGCGCGGTGCGCGGGCCCGACGTGGTAGGGCGACAGCATCAGGCGGTTGCCCGCCTCGCGCACCGGCGGCTCGTGCGCGAGGCGGCGCGCGTCGGCGCCGATGCGCAGGATGCGCGACTTGTCGAACGAGAAGCCGAAGCGTCCCCACTCGTGCGCGAAGAAGGCTTTTTCGATGTCGGCCAGGCGCTTGTTGCGCCACATGCCGATGCCCTGGCCGGACGAGCCGCCGCTCGTCGCGTACAGCAGCCGGCGCGGGTCGAGGCGGCTGTCGAGGAAGTCGCGCTGGCGCGCCATCACCTCGTCCTTGGTCAGGTAAGGAAAGGCAGCCAGCACTTCGGCGAGCGGTTCGTGTGCCGCCTCGGCGGCGCTGAGCCGCACGGTGCGGCGGTAGTGCGGCACGTGCGCGAGCGCGTGCACGACGATGCGGCGCAAGCGGCGCCGCGCCAGCGCATCGACGGCCGCGGCGTCGCCGGCGAGCAGCGCGCGCAGGCGGAAATAGTCCGGGTGGTACAGCAGGCGGGCCGGAAGATACGGACGCCACGCGTAGTAGCGGCGCGCCAGCCAGCCGTACAGGGCGGCGCGCTCAAGCATCGAGCAGGCGCAGGAAATCGGCCGGCGACGCGTCGCCCAGCCCGAGGCTCGCCAGCGTACGTGCCTCGGGCTCGCTGCGGAAATCGCGGTCGAGCAGGCCTTCGGCGATCACGATCAGCGCGTCCGCGACCGGGGTCGGCACGTCCATCAGGCGCCCGATCGAGGACAGCAGGGCGAGGCCCATCGGCACGTCTTCCGTGATGAAGCGCGTCTCCATGCTGGCCGGTCCCTTCGGACCGCCTTCCTGCGCGTAGCGGCGGAACACGGCCAGTGACGGCTCGTCCAGGTCGTCGGCGTTGCGGAAGCGGCATTCGTCGAAATAGGGCGACGGCCGGCCGCCCGTGGCCGCGATGACGGCGTTCTTTTCCGCGTCGAGCCGTGCCAGCAGGCGCAGGACCGACGGCGTGAACGCTTCGCGGTACATCCAGAATTCGCCGCCGGCGTACTCGATGCGGCTGGCCGAGAGCAGCGTGCCGATCGTGTGCACGACGAGGTTCGGGTTGTGCAGCGCGGATTCGACGACGTTGGTGCGGGTCGCGACATAAGTCGGGAACAAATGGGCCGCACGCGCCAGTCCCTCGGCCGCGCGCGTCCGCGGCACGAAGGCCAGCGCGTTGCGTACGTTGCGGAACAGGATGTCGACGGTGCCCGGCGCGACGAGGCGCGCGTCGTACGGCAGGCTTTCGCCTTCCGCCAGCAGGAATCCGGCGCGGGCCTGCCAGGGCAGGAAGTGGAACGAGCCCAGGTAGCCGGGCGCCAGCAGCACCAGAGGGCGGCCGTCGAGCCGCGGGCCGATCAGCGTCGCGACGTGCGGGTGGCATTGCGTCTGCGTGGTGACGACGACGGCGTCCGGTGCGATGCCGAAGGCTTCGTCCGGATCGCGCGTGGCGAGCGCCAGTGCGGCGGTGCGCGGACCGTCGCCGGCCTTGCCGTGCACCGTGATCGTGTGCGTCGCCACGACGGTGTCGAAATTTTCGTCATGCAGCGCGCGCGACGTCTTGAGCAGGGCGACCCGGTGACCGTCCAGCGCCAGCAGGGCCCCGAGCGCGCAGCCGGCATTGCCGGCGCCAACCATTAATACGTTCATGCTTGAGCTCCGTCAGAATCGTCGATGACGTTTCATGACAATGCCCATTACACTTTTGGTTGAGTTGCGCTGGCTCAGTCGTATGCGTTGCGCATGAGGGAACTATTTGCGGTAGCGGTAGGTCTGCAGCGGGCCGTCCGGGAAGCTAACGGTCTCGGCGGCGATGGCCCCGGCCTTGAGCGCGACGCGGCGCGACGCTTCGTTGCCGGGCTTGACCAGGCTGATCAACGACGTCATGCCCAGCGTGCCGAACGCGACGTCGCGCACGGCCCGCGCCGCCTCCGTGGCGAGACCGCGGCCGCGCAGCGCCGGCACGATCATCCAGCTCAGTTCCGCTTCGTCCCACCCGGCCGGTTGGAACAGGCCGACGCGGCCGACGAAGCTGCCGTCGGCGGGATCTTCGAGCATCCACACGCCGTAGCCGCGCATCTGCCAGTGCCCGATCAGCATGGCGAGATGCAGCCAGGCGTCCGTCCGGTCGAGCGGGCGGCCCTGGCCGATGTAGCGCATCGTGTACGGGTCCGCATGCAGGGCCGCGAATGCCGCCGCGTGGCGTGCCTCGGGGACGACCAGTTGCAGGCGCGCGGTGCGCAGGAGCGTGATGTCGGTGGCCATGTCCCATGCTAGCCCGAGCCGGGCCCGGGCCGGCGCACGATCAGCCGGCGTGGTCGCGCATCCACTCCTTCAACCCGTTGACCCAGCTCTTGGCCGGCAGGTTGTAGCGCCGCTTGATGTCGGCCGCGCGTTCGTACAGCACGGCGAAATCGATCTGTGGCGCGTTCTTGAACGCGATGACGACGATGTTGGCGTCGTGGACCTCGGGCAGCCAGACGACGGCGTCGAACGCGTCGCGCATCGCATCGAGGTTCTTGTCGTAGTTGGAAAAATCGCCGAACACGTTGGCCGTCATGATGCCGCCATCCTTCAGGCACGCGGCGCAGGCGGCGTAGAACTCGGGCGTATCGAGCACGGGGCCGCGCGCTTCCTCGTCGTACAGGTCGACCTGCAGCACGTCCACCGTGCCGTGGTTCGCTTCGTCCATCACGAAGTCCAGCGCGTCCATCTCGCGCACGTCCAGGCGGTCGTCGTTGGGCGACAGGCCGAAGTGTTCGTGGCAGATGGCGATGACGTTCGGATTCAGCTCGGCGGCCGTCACGCGCGCTTCCGGAAAGCGCTGGTGGCAGAACTTCGTCAGCGCGGCGCTGCCGAGGCCCAGCTGCACGATGCGGCGCGGATTCGGCAGGAACAGCATCCACATCATCATCATCTGGACGTATTCGAGCTCGATCGCATCGGGACGCGCCAGCCGCATCGCGCCCTGCACCCACGAGGTGCCGAGGTGCAGCGAGCGCACGCCTTCGAATTCGGTGATCGTGGCAGGCGGGTGGCCGGGCCGGGTAAAGCGGGAATCCCTGGCGTTGGACATTACGGCAGCGACCACGCGTACTGGACGGGCTGCCAGGCCGCGACCGTGTGGCCGTTCTTCAGCGTGGGCTTGAAGCGGCACAGCCGGAGCGCGGCTTCCGCGGCGTGGTCGAGGATCGCGTAGCCGCTCGACTTGAGCAGGCGCGATTCGCGCACGGTGCCGTCGCTGCCGACCAGGAAGGCCATCATCGAGACGCCGCTCATGCGCGCCTGCAGCGCTTCCTGCGGATAGACGGGCGGCGCGCAATGCGGGTCCGGCACCTGCTGCTGCGGCGGTTGCTGCGGCTGCGCGGGCGCGGAGGCCGTGCGGGTGGCGGGGGACTGGACGCAACCGGCCAACAGCGCCAGCGCGGTCATGCAAAACAGGGGTAGTCGGATCATTCCTCGCGTACTCCAACGTCGACGAAACCGGGAGTATCGCACGATCGTGCGCTTTCGCGGCAAATTCGGGGTCAGAGCACATTATAAATGGTCGCTGCGCTCAACGTCGCCTATTGTGCGGGTAAGTACGAAGAACGGCGTTCAATGCGCGAGATGGCGCCGGAAAAACGGGACCTGACCCCGAATCTGAGCAATTTCCAAAAACCGGGGTCTGACCCCGAAGTGTCGAGTTCAGGCGGGCAGGATCAGGGTGACGGCCAGGCCCCCGCCCTCGCGGTTGCCGAGGGTGATGCGGCCGCCGTGGGCTTCGGCGATTTCGCGCGCCAGCGCCAGGCCGAGGCCCGTGCCGCTGCGCTTCGTCGAGTAGAACGGGACGAGGGCGTTCGTCAGCACGGCGTCGTTCATGCCCGTGCCGCGGTCGAATACATCGATGCGCACGACGTCCTGCACGCGCCGTACGTGCAGCTCGACGTCTTCCGGCCGCGATCCGGATTCGTGCGCGTTCTTCAGCAGGTTCAAAAGCGCCTGCTCCATCTGCGCGCGGTCGATGTGGGCCGGCGTCTCCGGCAGTTCTCCACCGAGGCGGAACGCGACCTGGTCCGCCAGGCCGGCCACGAAGTCGGTCCAGGCGATCGTCTCCAGGCGCGGCGCCGGCAGCTTGGCGAAGCGCGCGTAGCCGAGGATGAAGCTCTCCAGGTGGCGCGTGCGCTCGCCGATGGTTTGCAGGATCTGCGGCAGGCGTTCCGTCTGGCCGCGCCGCACGAGCTCCGTGCCGGAGTGGGCGAGCGATGCGAGCGGGGCGAGTGAGTTGTTCAGTTCATGACTGATGACGCGGATGACTTTTTTCCACGTCTGCACTTCCTGGCGCCGCAGTTCGGCCGTCAGCTGGCGCAGCAGCAGCAGTTCGTGGCGCCGGCCGTTCAGGCTGAAGTTGCGGCGCGCGAGGTGGTAGACCTCTTCCTCTTCGCCGTCGCCGGCCGTGAACAGGCCATCGCCGCCGCGCGCCAGCGCTTCCACGAGGGCCGGCGTTTTTTGCAGCACGTCGTGCAGCGCGTGGCCTTCCAGTTTATGACCCTCGAACAGCAGCTGGCGCGCGGCCACGTTGGCGTAAACGATGACACGGTCGGCGGCGCCCGGCGGCTCGGTCACGAGCAGCATGGCCACGGGCGTGTTCTGCACCATCGTGTCGAGCAGTAGTTCGCGCTGCACGAGGTCGAGTCGCTGCTCGCGCAGCACTTCGCCCAGCGCGTTGTGGGCGGCGATGAGGTCGGACAGTTCGTCGTTCTGCGGCCAGTGCAGGCTGAACGAAAAATCGCCGTCGCGGTAGCTGGTGACCGTGCCCTCCAGCGCGCGGAACAGCGACAGGATCGGCTGCACCTGCGAGCGCAGCGTGATGATGGAAATCGGCACGACGCACAGCAAACAGATGCCCAGCACCGCGAGCGGCCGGCCCGGCAGCAGATGGTCGAGCGCCAGCGCGATGATGATCCCGACGGCCAGCAGCGTGCCGACGAGGGCCGACCAGCGCGTGACGAGCGACAGCCGGAATTTCATGCGGCGCGGGCGATGCCCAACCGCTCCATGCGGCGATAGAGGGCCTGGCGCGACAGGCCGAGTTCCGCGGCCGCCTGCGCGATCACGCCGCCCGCGCGCGCCAGCGCCTGGGTGATGGCTTCACGGTCCGGCTCCGCGTCGAGCGCGGCATGGGCCGGCAGCGGCAGGCCCAGGTCGGCCGCCTTGATCACGTCGCCCTGGGCCAGCAGGTTCGCGCGCGCCATCACGTTTTTCAGCTCGCGCACGTTGCCCGGCCAGTTATGCGCGAGCAGGGCGGCTTCCGCGCCCGGATGCAGGGTCTTGCCGCGCGGGAGGAAGCCGTGCGCCAGCGGCAGGATGTCGCCGGGACGCGCGGCCAGCGCCGGCAGCTTCAGTTCGATCACGTTCAGGCGATAGTACAAATCTTCGCGGAAGGTGCCGGCGCGGATCATCGCCGCGAGGTCCGCGTTCGTCGCGCTGATCACGCGTACCTTCACCTGGCGCTCGCGGTTGGAGCCCAGGCGTTCGAAGCGTCCCGTCTCCAGCACGCGCAGGAGTTTCATCTGGCCGGCCAGCGGCAGGTTGCCGATCTCGTCGAGGAACAGCGTGCCGCCATCGGCCGCCTCGAACTTGCCTTCGCGCGCCTTCGAGGCGCCCGTGTACGCGCCCGCGTCGGCGCCGAACAGCTCCGCCTCGATCAGTTCCGACGGCAGCGCGCCGCAGTTCAGCACGACGAACGGGCCGTCGCGCACCATCGAATTCGCCTGGATGATCTCGGCGATACGTTCCTTGCCGGTGCCGTTCGGCCCCGTGATCAGGATCGGCACGTCGGCGCGCGCCACCTGGCAGGCGAGGCTCAGCACGCGCTCCGTCGCCGGGTCGGCCCATACGAGGCCGCGCAGGTCGAAATTCTGTTCCAGTTCGCGGCGCGCGCGGCGTTCGCGCTGCAGGCGCTGGCCAAGGGCGCGGTTCGCCTGTCCCAGCTCGATCAGGTTCGTCACCGTCGCGAGCAAGCGGTCGTCGTTCCACGGCTTCGACAGGTAGTCGGCGGCGCCGGCCTTGATCAGGTCGACGGCCGCGTCCAGGTGTGTCCACGCCGTCAGCAGGATCACCGGCAGGTCCGGATACAGCTTGCGGATTTCGCGGAACAGCGCCACGCCTTCCTCGCCCGACGTGGTGTCGGCCGTGAAGTTCATGTCCTGGATGACGAGGTCGACGGGTTCGCGCGCGAGGAGGGCGAGGCCTTCCTCGGGCGAGGCGGCGCGCAGCGAGGCGATGTCGTGCAGCGAAAACAGGACGTCGAGCGCGATGCCGACGGCGGCGTTGTCGTCGATGATCAATACGGTAGGCATGCCCGCTAGCATATCACTGCCGGGTCACACGCTGCGCGTCGCGGTGGCCGGCGAAATGCTGGCCGCGCGCCATGCCGGACCATACGCCGCCGCCACGCCCAGCAGCCAGAAGCCGAGGGCGCCGAACACGAGATAGCCGGCCGGCAGGCGCGCCATTTCCAGCTTGCTGACGAGGAGCTGGTTCAGCGCGAGGCCCAGCGCCACGCCGCCGAACACGCCGGCGCTCGTGATCATGAAGTTCTCCGTGATGAAGTAGCGCAGGATGTCGGTCTTCTTCGCGCCCAGCGCGCGGCGCACGCCGATCTGCTTGCGGCGCTGGGTGACCCACAGGCTGGCCATGCCGACGATGCCGCTGGCGGTGATCAGGAGCAGGAGCACGCTCACCGTGACGAGCATCCACTGCAGCGCGACGTCGGCGCGGTAGCGGTCCTTGCGGTCCTCGTCGACGGTCTTGAGCTTCGTGATCATCGGCGTGGCGGACGACTTGTGCAGCGCTTCCTCCGCTTCCTTCATCACGCGGTCGCGCTGGCCCGGCTCGGTGCGGATGGCGTACAGGACGACCGGTTCGCTGCCGTACAGGCGCGCCGGCATGAGCACGGACTGGTTGCCGCGCTCGCCGACTTCGGCGTGGGCGCTCATCAGGCCTTCGACGACGCCGACCACCTGCACGCCGCGCGCATCCTTGCCGGTGCCGAAGTACATCGTCTTGCCGACGGCCGCCTGGTCCGGCCACAGTTTATCCGCCAGCGGTTTCGTCAGGATGACCTGCGGCGGCGGCTCGGCCGTCGTGTCCTCGTTGACGTCGAGGAGTTCGCCCGGCAGGAAGTCGCGGCCCTCGACCAGTTTCAGGCCGAAGGTCTGCACGAGCGAGTCCCCCGAGACGAACTGGGAGGCGACGGCGCTGGGCTTGTCCTGGCGCGGATCGACGGCCACGCTCGTGTTGCTGCCGCTGCGCGACAGCGGCATCTGGCTGACGTGGGCGACGGACGCCACGCCGCCGACGGCGCGCAGCAGCGCGGTCTGGCGCTTGATGTTGGCGAGGCGCTGCTCCGGCGTGTCGTTCGACAGGCTGCGCACGGTGACGTAGAACGTCGAATGCTCGTCGGACAGGCCGGACGGCCGCGCGGCGACGGCGCGCCGCTCGTTGACGATGTGGGCCGCGTTGGCGAGGATGGCCAGGCTCAGGGCGACCTGCAGCGCGACGAGGATCGGGCCGGTCTTGTTGCGCAGCAGCGCGGACAGGATGGGACGGATTTCCATGGCGGTTCTCCTTTTACTGCGATTTCAGCTGGATGGCGGGCGTGACCTGGCAGGCTCGCCAGGTCGGCAACAGGCCGGCGAGGATGGCTGCGCCGACCGACATCACGAAGGTCACGAACAGCATCTGCCAGTCCATGTGGGCCACGGCGGCCGTCTGCTTGCCCTGCATGGAGATCAGGGCCAGCGCGCCGAACGCGAGGACGAGCCCCAGCACGCCCCCGACGAGGCCCACGACGCCGGTCTCGATGAGGAACTGGCGGAAGATGTCGGCGCGCGAGGCGCCCAGCGCGCGGCGCACGCCGATCTCGGACGCGCGCACCGAGAACTTCGCCAGCAGCAGGCCGACGGTGTTCACGAGGCACAGCACGAGGAAGCCGAAGGCGAGCCAGGTCTGCAGCTTGCTGTCCTTGCCGACGACTTTCGTGAACACCAGCCACTCCGGCACGTCGTACAGTCGGTTCACGGCATGGCGCTTCAGGCGGCCCAGCTTGCGCTGGTCGGCCGCGTAGTTGTCGAGCCAGGCCTGCAGGTCGGCGCGATCGCCGGCGGATGCCGTTTCGAACCACACCGTGATCCACGTGCACTCGGATGCCAGGCGCGCGGCGAACCCCGCGCCCGGATTGCTGGTGCAGCTCATGCTGCCGTTGTGCGTGACTTCGTGGCGGATCGACGTCGTGAACGGCATGAAGAATTCCTCGCCGGCGCCATAGCGCACGCCGCCGTTCAGGCGGTAGAAGCGCGGCAGCGGCATCCAGTTGTCGATCACGCCCACGATGGTGAACGGGAAGCCCATCAGCATGACGCGCTGGCCGACGGGGTTGGCGTCGCCGTACAGCTTTTCCGCGATCTCGCGGCTGAGGACCACGACGTCGGCGCCGCGCGCCTCGTCCTGTTCCGTCCAGGCCTGGCCGTGGATGAAGGGCACGTCGAACATCGCGAAGAAGTCGCGCGTGGGCGCGAGGCCGGACAGGTTGAATGGCTGGATGTCCGCGCGCGGCGGCTGGATCGGCGCGGAGACGCCGTACAGCGCCGTGCGGCGCACGCCCTGGCCGCCCTTGAGCAGGTTGACGGCGTCCTTGTAGCTGATCTGGATGTCGTCCGGATCCTCGCCCGGCGTGTAGCCCTCGACCGGGCCGTTGTCGATCAGCGGCACGAACAGCCGGCTGCTCTTCTGCGGGATCGGGTCGCTCGACATCATGTGCAGGATCGTCAGCGTCGACACGCTGGCGGCCACGCCGACGGCCAGCGTCAGCACCATCAGCGCGGTGAGGGCGGGATTGCGGCGCAGGCTGCGCACGCCGAGTTTGAAGTAGTAACCGAACATGGTGCCTCCTCAGACCGTGGCGCTGGCCTTGGTGTCCACGAGCGTCGGCCCGCGGCGCACGAGGTCCGACACCTGGCCGTCGATGATGTGCACGTTGCGCGTGGTGCGCACCGCCAGTTCCGGGTCGTGCGTGACCATCAGGATCGTCGTGCCGGCCGCGTTGATCTCTTCCAGCAGTTCCATCACGCCGCGCGCCATCTGCGTATCGAGGTTGCCGGTCGGCTCGTCCGCCAGCAGCAGTTTCGGCGAGCCGGCGAGCGCACGCGCGATGGCCACGCGCTGCTGCTGGCCGCCGGACAGCTCGGCCGGATAATGCTTCATGCGCGACGCAAGGCCCACCTTGGCCAGCGCGTCCTCGATGCGCTTCTTGCGCTCGGCCGCGTTGAAGCCGCGGTAGCGCAGCGGGACGTCGACGTTGTCGTACAAATTCAGGTCAGGAATCAGGTTGAAACCCTGGAAGATGAAGCCCAGCTTTTCGTTGCGCAGGCGGGAGCGGGCGTTGTCGTCCAGGCCCTTCACGTTGACGCCGTCGAGGATGTACTCGCCGGACGTGAATTCCTCGAGCAGGCCGGCGATGTTGAGGAAGCTCGTCTTGCCCGAGCCGGACGGACCGGTGACGGTAACGAACTCGCCTTCGCGGACTTCGATCTCGAAGCCGCGCAGCGCGTGCGTCTCGATCATGTGGGTGCGGTATACCTTGGAGAGATTGGTCATGCGCAGCATGGCTTGTCCTTTGTGGGTTACTGGTTGATCGAGATGCGTTGTGCGTTGTTGAAGGCGTCGGTGCCGGCGACGACCACTTTGTCGCCCTGCTTCAGGCCCGAGACGATTTCGACGGCCGACATGCTCGTGGCGCCCATGCGGATCGGCGTGCGCGTGGCGATCCCGTCGCGCACGACGTAGGCATAGCGCCCGCCCTCGCTCTCGACGAATGGGCCGCGCGCCACCATCAGCACGTTCGGTTTCTCTTCGATGAGCAGGCGCGCCGTCACGCGCTGGCTCTGGCGCAGGCCCTTCGGCTGTTCGCCGTCGAAGCGCACGCGCGCCAGCACCATGCTCTTGACGACTTCCGGCGACAGCGCCGACAGCTTGCCCGTCGCCGTGCCCGAGGGCAGCGTCACTTCGGCGTTCATGCCCAGCCCCAGGTCGGCCGCGTAGGTTTCCGGCACCTCGATCTCGACCTCGAGCTTCGACAGGTCGACAAGCGTCATCAGCGGCGCGTTCGCGGCGACGACCATGCGGTCCTGCACGTTGAGGGTGCCGATGAAGCCATCGACGGGCGCGCGCACGGTCAGTTCGTCGACGCGGCGCTGCGCTTCTTCCATCGACAGGCGCGCGCGTTCCAGGTCGTTCAGCTTCGTCTTGATCGCGAGCGCGACGTCCTCGCCTTCCAGCAGCGCGGCCTGCGAGGCGTGCTTCGCGCGGATCTGCGCGGACTGCACCGCGTCCTTCGCCTTCTGGTAATCGATCTTGGCGATGACGCCGAGTTGGCCCACGCTGTCGTAGCGCTCCAGCGTGCGCTGGGCGGACAGGCGGTCGATCTCGGCGGTGTCGGCCTCCTTCTGCGCCAGCAGCTTCTGCTTGCGCGACAGGATCTGCTGGCGCGCCACCTCGGCTTTCAGGCCTTCGTACGCGGACGTCTCGCGTTTCAGCACGTCCGTCAGGTCGGGCGATTCGAGCACGGCCAGCACCTGCCCTTTCTTGACGGTGTCGCCGGCGGCGACCTTCAGGTTGACGGTGGCGGGCGCCTTGGCATACAGGGTCGGGCTGACGGCGGCGACGACGCGGCCGTTGACGGACGCGTCGCGCACGAGCGTGCCGCGCATGACCTCGGCGATGCGCAGGCGCGACGCGCTGACGGATGCTTCACTGCCGCGCCACGTCGACACGAGGCCGGCGCACAGGGCGGCAACCGCGACGGCGCTGCCGATCCAGAGCGCGCGGCGCTTCAGCTTGTGGCCCGGGGGCGGGGCGATGACGGCGTCTTGTTGGGAGGTATCGCGGATCATGATGTGGACACGGGTTGTGGACAGTGTCGTATTTGCATGATCCATGCCAGCCGCTAAGTCATTGATTTATTGGAACGGACAGCGGACACGGTTGCGTCCGCGACTGTCCGGAGGAGGTGTGGACGGACAGTGCGGACGGTCTCGATGCGGTGACAGATTTCGCTTCGGTAATTCGGGGTCAGAGCACATTATCCGACGCCGAGCCGTCAATTTTGGCGGCGTTACTGGCATGTAGGCGGGAAAAGGAAGACGTTGTCGAAGGCAGCCGGAAATAATGTGCTCTGACCCCGATTTTCAGGCCGCCCGGCGTGACAGGTACGCGCGCCACCCGCCGAACACGCTGATGTCGGTGGCGTTGGCGATGGCGGCCGGTTCGCAGATGAAGCCCTTGACCCGGCTGCCGTCCGCCAGTTCGAGCGAGCCGATGCCCAGCGGCGCCGGGATCTCGGCCACGAATTCGCCGAAGCGGCGCAGCGGCAGTTCCCACACCTCGACCTCGATCGCCGCGCCGTCGCGGTCGACCCGGGCCAGGCCCGGCTTGGGCGGCGTCGTGCCCGGCAGCGCGTACAGGCGGTAGTGCGGCGCCGTATGCGTGGCCGCGATCTTGCGTGCCCCCCGTTCCAGCAGCTGCCAGTTGAGCGGCTGGCCCGCGAGGTGCGCGCCGACGACCGCGACCTGCACCGTCGGTTCGGCGAACGGCAGGGGATCGGCGGCCAGCGCATCGGCCTCCGCGCCGCCCAGCAGCGCCGCGGCGGCCGTCGCGAGCAGGTGGTCGCTGCCGGCGGGGCCGATCAAGGTGACGCCGGCCGGCAGGCGGTCCGTCCGCGGCGTCCCCGGCACGGCCAGCGCGGCCATGTCGAAGAAGTTCACGAAGTTCGTGTAATACCCCAGCTGCGCATTCAGTTCCACCGGGCGTTCCAGCACGTCGGCGATGCGCGGCATGGTCGGCGTCGTGGGCACGAGCAGGAAGTCGTAGCCCGCGAGGCTGTCCTCGGCAGCGCGGCGCAGCGCCGCCAGCCGGTACTGGCCGTGGAAGGCGTCCGTGGCGTCGTACCCCTTGGCCTGGTCGATGATGCCGGCGACCACCGGATGGGCGGCGTCCGGCTGCGCGTCGATGAAGGCGCCGACGGCGGCATGGCGCTCGGCGACCCACGGGCCCTGGTACAGCAGGGCGGCGGCGTCGCGGAACGGGGTGTAATCCACCGTGCCGAACGTGCGGCCGGGCAGGTCGCGCAGCCGGGCGAGCGTCGCTTCGAAGGCGGCTTTCGCGGCCGCGTCGCCGAAGAATTCCAGCTGCGCGGGCACGGCGATGCGATAGCCGCGCCGGCGCACGCCTTGCGGCGCAATGCGGCGCGAATACGGGTCGTGCGGATCGTGCCCCGCCGCGGCCTGCACCACTTTCCACGCATCGGCCACGTTGAGCGCGAACACCGAGACGCAATCGAGCGTGCGGCACGCCGGCACCACGCCGCGCGTCGAGAGCAGCCCGCGCGTGGGCTTGAGGCCGACGATGCCGTTCAGGCCCGCCGGCACGCGGCCGGAGCCGGCCGTGTCCGTGCCGAGCGCGAAGGTCGCCATGCCCAGCGCCACGGCGACGGCGGAGCCGGAACTGGAGCCGCCCGACACGTAGTCCGGATCGACCGCGTTGCGCACGGCGCCGTATGGCGAGCGCGTGCCGACGAGGCCCGTCGCGAACTGGTCCAGGTTCGTCTTCCCGACGAGCAGGGCGCCCGCCGCGACGAGCTGTTGCACCACCGGCGCCGATGCATCTGGCACGTAGGCATAGGCGGGGCAGGCGGCCGTGGTGGGCATGCCGGCCACGTCGATGTTGTCCTTGACGGCGAACGGAATGCCCAGCAGCGGCAGGCGCGCCAGCGCGGCGGTGCCTTCGGCCGCCAGCACGGCGTCGAGCGCCCGGGCCTGCGCGCGCAGCGCGGCGGCGTCCACGCGGCTGATCCAGATCTCGGGGCGGTCCGCGGCGGCGATGCGGGCCAGTACCTGCTCGATGCAGCGGCTGGGCGTCGATGCGCCGCTCAGGTAATCGGCGTGGATGGCGGTGATCGTCATGATGTCTCGCGAAGAATGGTCAGAAGCCGTAGCTGAGGGTGGCCAGCAGGCGGTTGCCCTGCTTGACGCCGAAGCGGTTGTCGCCGCCGAGGAGACCTTGCAGGCCCCAGGTAAAACCGGCGCCGAGCGGCTGCGTGAAGCCGACGGTCAGGTGGCGCCAGCCGCCGGACGCCGACGCGCCGCCCGCGAAGCAGCCGTTGACGATGAAGCTCGTGCCGGGCGCGCAGCGCGTGCCGGTGAGCGTGTCGACCGTGCCCAGGTAGCGGCCTTCCTTGTGGTACGTGTAGAAGCCGAGCGTAGCGGAGAGGGTGATGTCGTGCGGGAGCGGCTGGCTCGCGGCCAGGGTCCAGTAGGTGTCGCCCCGGTTGCCCCAGACGACGTCCTTGAGCAGCGTCTGCGCCGTCACGCTGAACGGGCCGTAGCTGGCGCCCAGCTTGGTCTCGAACGCGTTGGCGTGCTCGCCGTTGACGTAGTAATAGCCCGTCAGGCCGACCGTGTAGCCGAATTCGCCCACTTTGCCGTTGTAGCCGCCGTGAAAGTCGTTCTCGATCGATTTCTTGTGCTGGAAGTCGGCGATGCTGCGGTCGGCATACGATTCGCCCAGGCGTTTGTACGAATAGTTGATCTGCGACGCCCAGTAGCCGAGAAAGAAGCCGGATGGGTCGTTCCAGTCCACGCCCCATTGCAGCGCGGGCTGGTCCGACTCGGGCGCGTCGGCGCCGGCATTGCCCAGGCCCGGCAGGCCGGGGCCATAGGTCGAGCTGACGCCGCGCAGGATGTATTTGCTGACCAGGTCCACGTGGCCCGTGAACGCGGGCGCGTCGTCGGCGTGGGCGGTGCTTGCCAGCAGCAGCGTGGCGAGGGCGAGGACGATCTTCTTGTCGTGCATGTGGACTCCTTGTTTTGGTTGCGTTCAGGTTCAGGGGGCGGCCGTGAAGACGGCGATGCGCTGGCCGGCCGCGACGGGCTTGCCCTCCGCGACGAGCCATTCGTCCAGCACGCCATCGGCGGTGGCGACGACGGGGATTTCCATCTTCATCGATTCGAAGATCGCCAGCGTCTCGCCCTCGCGCACGGCGGCGCCGGGCGGCACGACGATCTTCCACACGCTGCCGGGCACCACGGCGGACAGGTACTGGCTGCCGTCGGGCAGGTCGGCCAGCGTGCCCGCGTCGGCGCCCGCTTCCTCGCTGACCCATTCGGCCTGGCCGCTCGTGCGCCACCGTTCGCGCTCGGCCTCGAACGCGGCCTGCTGGCGCGTCTTGAACGCGGCGATGGCATCCGCTTCGCGCGCCAGGAACGCGTTGTAGTCGGCCAGCGAGAACGTCGTCTCCTCGATGCGCACGTCGAAGCGGCCGAGCGGGAAGTCGCGCCGGTGCTCGAGCAGGCGGTCTTCCGTCACCTCGTAGAACCGGATCTGGTCGAAGAAGCGCAGCAGCCACGGTTTGCCGTCGCGGAAGCTGGCCGTCTGGCGGTAGCGGTTCCACATCTGCACCGTGCGGCCGACGAACTGGTAGCCGCCCGGGCCTTCCATGCCGTACACGCACAGGTAGGCGCCGCCGATGCCGACGGCGTTCTCCGGCGTCCACGTGCGCGCCGGGTTGTACTTCGTCGTCACGAGGCGGTGGCGCGGATCGACCGGCGTCGCGACCGGCGCGCCCAGGTAGACGTCGCCCAGGCCCAGCACCATGTAGCTGGCCTTGAACACGACGTCGTACACGTCGCGGATCGAGTCCAGCCCGTTGATGCGGCGGATGAATTCGATGTTGCTGGGGCACCAGGGCGCGTCCGGGCGCACGGTCGTCTCGTACTTCTGGATCGCGAGGCGCGTCTGCGTGTCGTTCCACGCCAGCGGCAGGTGCACGATGCGCGACGGGACCACCATGTCCTCGACCGGGCCCTGCGCCGCCAGCAGCGCGCGGACTTCGTCCAGCAGGTGCGCGGCGCCCAGGCGGCGATGGTCGAAGTGGACCTGCAGCGAGCGGATGCCGGGCGTGAGGTCGACGACGCCATCGAGGCGTGCGTCTTCCAGCGCGCACATCAGCGCATGCACGCGGAAGCGCAGGTTGATGTCCAGCGCGAGGTCGCCGAATTCCACCAGCAGGTAGTCGTCGCCGGCGCGGCGGAACACGACGCGCGTGCCGTCCGGCAGCGCCGCCTCTCCCGCGACGGCCGGCTGGGCCAGGCCTTGCTGCGACGCGGGCGGCGTCCACACGGGTGCCGCATCCGGCCGCTCGAACACGGCGTCCAGCGCCGCGCGCAGGGCCGCCGCCTCGTCGACGGACACGCGGTGGAAGCGCACCGTGTCGCCCGGTTTCAGCTGGCCCATCTTCCACAGGTCGCTCGATACGATCACGGCCGGGCACACGAAGCCGCCCAGGCTCGGGCCGTCCGGGCCGAGGATCACGGGCATGTCGCCGGTAAAGTCGATCGAGCCGATGGCATACGCATTGTCGTGGATGTTCGACGGGTGCAGGCCCGCTTCGCCGCCGTCCGTGCGCGCCCAGCGCGGTTTCGGTCCGACGAGGCGCACGCCGGTGCGGCTGGAATTGAAGTGCACCTGCCAGTCCGTGCCGAAGAACGTGACGATGTCGTCGTCGGTGAAGAAGTCCGGCGCCCCGTGCGGGCCGTAGTGCACGGCGATGTCCCAGTGGTGTGCATAGGCGGGAATCGCGGCGGCCGCGAGTGCGCGCGGCTGGGCGGGGACGGGCCGGAGCTTGACCATGTCGGCTGCGCGCACGGCGCGGCCGCCGTGGCCGCCGAACTGGCCCAGCGTGAACGTGGCGCGGCTGCCGAGGTACTCGGGCACGTCCAGGCCGCCCGCGAACGCGACGTACGCCCGCACACCGGCGCCGCGCACGCCGGCGAAGCGCAGCGTTTCTCCGGCCGCGATCGCGTGTGCGCGCCAGTTGGCGAGGTCGCGTTTGCCATCCGCACCGGACACGCTGGCCCCGAGGTCGGCACCGGCCAGCGCGATCGTGCACGCGCAGTTGAAGCGCAGGGTCGCGCCCTGCAGGGTCATCTCCAGCGTGGGCGCGGCGATATCGTTGCCGAGCAGGTGGTTCGCCACGCGGTGCGCGTACGCGTCCATCGGGCCGGACGGGGGGATGCCGACGGCCCACAGCCCCAGGCGGCCCGGGTAGTCCTGCACCGTCGTCTGGATGCCGCCGTCGAGAACCTCCACCGTCTGCGGCGTGAAGTCCATCGCGGCCAGCATTTGCGTGATCTGGCGGCCGGCGACGAAATCGTCGTAGCGCAGGATGCGCGCGAGGTAGGCAAGATTGGTCTCGATGCCGTCGATGCGCGACGTCTCGAGGGCACGCGCGAGCCGGTCGACCGAGGCGGCCCGGTCGTCCGTCTTGACGATCAGTTTGGCCAGCAGCGGGTCATAGTAGGGGCTGACGGTGACGCCGCGTTCCACCCACGTGTCCACGCGCAGGCCGGGCGCGAATTCGACGGCCGTCAGCACGCCGGAACATGGTTGAAAATTGCGCGCCGGGTCTTCCGCGTACACGCGCAGCTGCATCGCGTGGCCGTTCGGCACGAGCGAGGCCTGCTCCGGCAGCGTGAGTTCGCCGGCCGCCGCGCGGATCATCCATTCGACGAGGTCGACGCCGAACACTTCTTCCGTCACGCCATGCTCCACTTGCAGGCGCGTGTTCACTTCGAGGAAGTAGAACGCGCCCGTGTCGGCATCCAGCACGTATTCGACGGTGCCGGCGGACAGGTAGTGAATGGCCGCGCCCAGGCGCACGGCGGTCGTGGCCAGCGCGTGGCGCGTGCCGTCCGACAGGCCGGGCGCGGGCGTCTCCTCGATCACCTTCTGGTTGCGGCGCTGGACGGAGCAATCGCGCTCGCCCAGCGACACGACGTTGCCGCGGCCGTCGCCGAAGATCTGCACCTCGACGTGGCGCGCGCGCTGCACGAATTTTTCCAGGTAGATGCCGCTGTTCTTGAAGTTGTTCTCGGACAGGTGGCGCACGGACGCGTAAGCGCCGGCCAGCTCGTCGTCGTCGCGGCACAGGCGCATGCCGATGCCGCCGCCGCCCGCCGTACTTTTCAGCATGACGGGGTAGCCGATGCGGCGCGCTTCGGTCACCGCTTCGTCGACGCCGTCCAGCAGGCCGGTGCCCGGCAGCAGCGGCACGTCGGCCTGCTGCGCCAGTTCGCGCGCCGTGTGCTTCAGGCCGAAGTCGCGCATCTGCTGCGGCGTGGGGCCGATGAACACGATGCCGGCCTGCGCGCACGCTTCCGCGAAGGCGGCGTTCTCGCTCATGAAGCCGTAGCCGGGATGGATCGCCTGCGCGCCCGTGTTGCGCGCCGCCGCGAGCACGCGCTCGGCCGACAGATAGCTGTCGCTGGCGGCGGCCGGGCCCACGCACACGGCTTCGTCGGCCAGGCGCACGTGCAGCGATTCGACGTCGGCCTCGGAATAGATGGCCACCGTCTTCATGCCGAGGCGGCGCGCGGTGCGGATCACGCGGCAGGCGATTTCGCCGCGGTTGGCGATCAGGATCTTGTCGAACATGGCGGTCTTTCAGGCGGCGTCCCAGATCACGAAGCGGACCGGGGTGGGGTTGTAGGCATTGCACGGGTTGTTCAGCTGCGGGCAGTTCGACACGAGCACCAGCACGTCCATCTCGGCGCGCAGCTCGACGTACTTGCCCGGCGCGGACAGGCCGTCCTCGAACGACAGGCCGCCGCCTTCCGTCACCGGCACGTTCATGAAGAAGTTCACGTTGGGGACGAGGTCGCGCTTGTCCATGCCGATGTCCGCGCCGGCGAGGGCGAGTAAATAATTGTCGCGGCAGCTGTGCATGAATTTTTTCTGCAGCGCGTAGCGCACTGTGTTGCTCTCGGCCGCGCAGGCGCCGCCCAGCGTGTCGTGGCGGCCGCACGTGTCGGCCACGATCGAAAGGAGTGCCCGGCCGCGGTTCGAATACAGCACGGAGCCGGCCGACAGGTAGATGCCGCCCTGGCGCTGCAGCGTGTCGGTGACGCTGTAGCTTTCGGCCGTGTCGGCGGCGTTGTAGAAGATCGTGTCCACGGCCTGGTTGCCTTCCAGGTCGACGATGCGCAGCGTCTGGCCGCGTTTGACTTCGTGCAGCCACGGTTCGCCGGCCGGCAGGTCGTGGATGGCCAGGGCGGCGGCGGGATCGAGCGTGCTTGCGCGCAGGGTGTGCATGACGGTCTCCTCAGCGGTAAATCAGTTCGGTGTTATGAAAGCCGCGGCCGTTCTCGGCGCACGACAGGCGGCAGACGTCGTCGTCGCCGGCCGTGCCGGAATCCCAGGCCACGATGGCGACCTTGCCCGGCGCGTACTCCGGCCTCGGATCGAGCGGGTGCGGCGCGGTGGAGACGAGCACCAGCGTGTCCATCTCGAAGCGCAGTTCGACGAAGTCGCCGGGCTTTGCGTGGTTCTCGGAGAAGCGGAAGCGCCCGTCCGTGTCGACGGCCACCTTGGAAAACAGGTTCACGTTCGGCACGAGGTCGCGCAGGCCCAGGCCCCATTTGCCCATCTCGACGAGCAGGCTGTCCTTGCCGTTGCGGTGCATGGCGTTGCGGTGTTCCTGGTAGCGCTTGACGCCGTGGCGGCGGGCGATGCCTTCCGCATCCGAAAGGCCGCACAGCGGGTCGTGCCAGCCCACCGTGTCGCGCGGGATCGACGCGAGGATGCGGCCCATGTCCGAGTACAGGACGTGGCCCGCGGTCAGGTGCGCCGTGTGCTGGGCCTTCAGCGTGTCCGGCACGTTCAGGCGCTCCATGCGCTCGTCGGCGCGATACAGCAGCACGGACGCGTTGGCGCCGGCTTCCACCGCGATGAAGCGCAGCGTGGTGCCGCGCCGTACGCGGTACGACCAGTGCGCGCCGCCGGGGAAGCGTTCGGTCCACAGCACGCGGGCCCGGTCCAGGTCCGGTGCCAGTTCGATAGTGTGTTCGGTGAGGGTCATGGTGGCTCCGTCAGGTCGTACGGGTGAGTTTTTCGAGCTGTTCCAGGTCGGTCTTGACGCCGGACGTCTCGCGGATGCGGTTCAGGATCCGGCGCTTCAGCGCGGAGAATTCGGGCGCCAGCTTCAGGTCCTGCGTGCGGTGCGCGCCGAACGGCACGTCGACGATCGAATCGATGCGGCCCGGCCGCGGCGCCATCACGACGATGCGTTCGCCCAGGTAGATCGCTTCCTCGACGTCGTGCGTGACGAACACGATGGTGGTCTTCTCCAGGTGGTGGACGTGGCGGATCAGGTCGTGCATCACTTCGCGCGTCTGCGCGTCGAGCGCGCCGAACGGCTCGTCCATCAGCAGCACGTCGGGCCGCGCCATCAGGGCCCGCGCGATCGCCACGCGCTGCTGCATGCCGCCCGAGAGCTCCGCCGGATACGCATGCGCCACGTGGGCGAGGCCCATCAGGCCGATGAGGGCGTCGGCGCGGCCGGATGCGATTTCGACGTCGCTCGACGTGGCGGCGGCGTGGTGCGCGAGACGGCGGCAGAAGCGGATGTTGTCTTTCACCGTCAGCCATGGATACAGGCTGTAGCTCTGGAAGACCATGGCGCGGTCGGCGCCGGGGCCGTCGACGTCGCGGCCGTTGCAGACGATGCTGCCCTGTTCGTATTCCTCCAGGCCGCAGATCGTGCGCAGCAGCGTGGACTTGCCGCAGCCCGACGCGCCGACGAGGGTCACGAATTCGCCGGCGGCGACGTCGAGGTCCACGTGCTGCAGCGCGAGCGTGCGCCGGGCCCCGCGGCCATAGTGTTTGTACAGGCCGCGTACGGCAATCTTGGGTGTCATGGTTCAGCCTCGCAGGTGATGCCAGGGAAAGCAGCGCTTGTGCAGCCAGCGGAACGCCTGGTCCGTGAGCAGGCCCACGAGCCCGATCAGCAGGATGCCGGCGAAGATCTTGTCGGTCTGCAGGAAGCGCTGCGCCTTCAGGATCGCGTAGCCCAGGCCCGAATTCGCGGCCACCAGTTCGGCCACGACGAGATACGTCCAGGCCACGCACATCGTGCCGCGCAGCGTGGTCAGGATGGCGGGGCGCGCGGCCGGGATCAGCACGTACTTGATGATCTCCTCGTTCGTCGCGCCCATCGTGCGCGCCGCTTCGATCGGCGCATCCGGCACGCGCGCCACGTCGGCGGCGACGAGCAGCAGCATCTGGAAGAACACGCCGACCCAGATCACGGCAACCTTCGCGCTCTCCTCGATGCCGACCCACAGCATGATCAGGGGGATGAACGCGACGGCCGGCAGGTAGCGGGTGAATTCCGTCAGCGGTTCGAGGAAGGCGCGCACCGGCGCATACGTCCCGACCAGCACGCCGAGCGGCACGGCGACGAGGGTCGCGACGCAGAAGCCGCCCAGTACGCGGCCGATGCTGACGATGACGTCGCCCAGCAGGTCGCCGTCGCGGTACCACTCGCCCAGCTGGGCCAGCACCTGCCACGGCGGCGGCAGGAACACGGGATCGGCCCAGCCGTTCAGCGAGACGAGGATCCACGCCGCCAGCGGCAGCACGAAGCCGGCGACGGCCAGTGCGAGCGCGCTGCGGCGGCGCAGGTCGCCGCGCACGTCCCAGGGCGAACGGCGGTTGCGCACGGCCGCGCGGTCGGGGGGAGGCAAGTCGTCGCGCATGGCTTACTTCTTGAGGGCGTCGGCCAGCAGCGAGGCGTCGATGCCGGCGGCGTAGTCGACCGGGCCGGCGATCAGCTTGTTCGTGCTGAGGAATTTGTGGATCTCGGGGCCGGCCGCGACGAGCGACTGCGGCTTGCCGGCATCGAGCGCGGCCTGGTTGTCGGCGCGGTCGAAGAAGCGCGTGCCCGGCAGGAAGACCTTGTACTCGGCCGGCTTGATGCCGACGATCTTGGCCATGATCTGCACCGCCTCGTCCGGATGGTCGTGGATGAAGGCCTGCGTGTCGAACCACGCCTGGATCATGCCGACGAGGTCCTGGCGCTTGGTCTTGTCGCGCAGGGCCTTGCCGTGGGCGACGAGCAGGTCGGGCACGAGGCCCGGCATGTCGCGTGACGTGAACAGCGCATGGCCCTTGCCGCTCGCCTGGATCTTGTTGACCCACGGGTTCCACACGACGGCGGCGTCCACGCGGCCGGCCACGAACGCGGCGGCCGCATCGCCGGCGGACAGGTTGACGACCTTGACGTCGTTCATGCTCATGCCGTTGCGGGCCAGCGCGGTGGCCAGCACGAAGTGCGAAATGCTGAACTGTTCCAGCGCCACCGTGCGGCCCTTCAGGTCCGCGAACGACTTGATCTTCGGGCCGACCATCAGCGCGTCGTTGCCGGCCGAGTTGTCGTTGACCAGCACGGCCTTGACGTCGACCTTCTTCGCCAGCGGCGTCATGGTGTCCGACCACGTCTGCGCATTGGCATCGAGCTGGCCGGCCGACAGCGCGGCGACGGAGTCCGTGTAATTACCGAACCAGACCAGCTTGACGTTGGCGCCGTGCCGCTTGAAGAACCCCTTCTGGTCCGCGACGTACCAGGCCACCCAGCCCGGCCAGTCGGACAGGCCGACCTTGACCTCGGCGTGCGCGGGCCCGGCGGCCGACAGCGCCGCGCACAGGGCGAGGACCGTTGCGATGGAACTGCGAAGGATGCGGTGGTGCTGGAAGAAACGCATGATGGAGCTCCCGAAGTGGATAAAAACGAGAGGCAAGCGATTGCGGCGCAATCGTCCTCCCGGGCTTTTATCCCTCCGTGTAGCTCCTTGCCGCGTGGCGGCGGGGAACCGGCAGCTCTCGGACCAGCACCGCTCGCGCGGTCGGAACCCTAGCCACCTTCTTAGAGATGTGCGCGATGCCGACACCGGCCCACCTCTCGTTACCGCTTCGATTTGCAAGAACGGTGCCAGCCGGGGCCGGCCGGGCTTTGCCTGTGTACGGGCAGCGGGTGCACGTTCGCGATGCGCCGCGGCGGTGCGTCCGTGCGCCGATCTGGTGCGTTTCTCGCGCAGTCAGCGCGCCATCGCCGCCGACGCGGGCGGGCATCGACCTTGCATGGGATGGATCACGATCACGCAGCGGAGCGCCGATGTCCACCTTTGCCAGCACCTTATGCCGCCGTCTCGCCCGGCTCGCCTGGGCGTTCCTGTACCTGCTGGCCTCGCAGCCCGCGCACCGCTATCCGTGGATCGCACGCCCCGGAAAAATTCGGGGTCAGAGCACATTTTTCGATCAGTGATCAGCCAGTTGGCCGGAGCTGGCAGCGCATTCCGCGAACATGCTGGCGATTTGCCAGCAGCCGCGAAAATTAATGTGCTCTGACCCCGAATTTACTCGCGCGGGAGGGGTTTGCCCTTGGCGATCACTTCGTGGCAGTCGCCCTTGATGGTGGCGTTGTCGTAGTCGGTCCAGCCGTAGCTGTCGACGTAGCGCTTGTGCTGCTTGAAGGCGGCGTTCACGAAGCTCCATTCCAGGCGCTCGTCCGGGTAGCGCACGTCGCCCAGGTCGAGCAGGGTGTGGAACATGTTTTCGGTCGCCAGCTTCGCCTTGCGGTGGCGGCGCAGTTGCGTGACCTTGTCCGGGAAGCGCTCCGCGTAAGCGTCCGAATACCAGGCGAACGCGGGGACGTGGAATTCGTATTGCGTGTTGTGGCCGTGGAAGGCGAGGCGGCAGCTGTTGTCGTACAGCGTCTGGCCGTGGTCGGCCACGTACAGCATCGCGGCCGGCTTGTCGGCTTCCTTCAGCGTGCCGATCACGTGGTCGAGGAACCAGTCCGTGTACAGGATCGAGCTGTCGTAGCTGTTGTTCAGCTTGTCCTTGATCCTGATGTCCGTGTAGACGGGCTTGTCGATGCCGTACAGCGACGGCAGCCATTTGTCGAACTGCTTCGGGTAGCGGTGGCTGTAGTTCCAGTGGCTGCCCAGCGTGTGCAACACGATCAGTTTTTTCGGCGCCGGATCCGCGACGGCATGCTTCAGCGGGCCGAACAGGATTTCGTCGTAATTCGAATTGTCGGTAAAACCGCCCAGGTTCAGGAAGTCGACGACGTCCGCTTCCTTCGCGAACACGGACACGGGCGTGTCGAACTTGCCGAACGAGATCTGGTTCGACAGCCAGAACGTTTTATAGCCCGCTTCCTTGAACGCGGTGAGGAAGGATTTTTCCGAGAAGCCGTCCTTGAGGCTTTGCGTGGCCGGCTTGCGCGAGATGATGACGGGGACGGAGAGGCGCGTGGCCGACACGGACGTGATCACGTCGCGCAGCACCACGAGATTGGTTTCCTGGGACAGCAGCGGGTTCGTGTCGCGGTCGTAGCCGTTCAGACTCCAGCGGTCGTAGCGCGACGATTCGCCGATCACCATCACGATCACCTGCGGGTCGTCGTTCGGCTCGGCCAGGTGCGCGTTGAAGCGGAAGGCGGCACTTCTCCGGTTCAGGTCGGCGAGGTAGACCCGTTCCTTGTAAAAGTCGACGCCGCGCGCGGCCAGGCCGAACGGCCAGGAATGGGCGAAGGAATCCAGGTCGAACGGGAGCTTCATCCAATGCGCCAGCGGCGGCAGCGAGGCGGGGCGCGGGATGCTGGATGGGCGGGGCAGGGCGGTCTCTTCGCTGGCGGCTTCGACGCTGTCGGACGCTTTCACAAGCCGCACGGTGGCCGCTGCCGGGCCGGCACTCGCCAGCGGCGGCGGGGCGACGCCGTATTTCAGGCCGTAGGCAAAGACAAGGGCAATGACCGCCAGCACGCCCAGCACGACGGGGCGCGACACGTCCGCCCAGTCGAGGTCGCGCGTGCGCCAGGCCGCGATCCAGCTCGTGACGAACCACGCGAGCACGCCAGCGAAGACGCCGATCAGCAGCCAGACTTTGCTGCCGAGGAATTCCATGGCCTCGGCCGGGCTCGTCTCCGCGATGATGCCGAGGTGGTGCGTGGAGATGCCCTGGCCGTAGAACGCATATAAATAGAGCTCGACGGGCAGCGCGAGGAAGGCGGGCAGCAGCAGCCAGTGGAAGTACGCCGGGCGCTTGAACACGCTCCATACGCCCAGCCAGGCCAGCAGTTCGATGCCGGCGACCTGGCCGGGATGCGACAGCGGCTGGCCGAACAGCGGCGCCACGTACGACACGCAGGACAGGAGCAGATAGGTGAGCGCGACGTACAGGTTGCGCGGGCGTAGCAAAAATGACATCGAGACGGGCGTTGTGCGGCAGGGCGTAGGCGAAGTCGGCTATTATCCGATTTTTGCCGCGGGTAACGCCATTCCCTCTGCACAACGGATGAAATCCGGCGTACACTGGTTGTGTCGTTATCACGACATCTACTGAGCAATTACACAATCTTCCGCCGCTGTCGCGGTGCCCGGTCAGCAAGTTTGTTGACCCGGCTCCGCTTCAGGTCTATACTCGCGAGTTCTCGAATTATTCTGCGCATGGTTTACGCATAACAGCCGCTCCCGCTGGTGAGTGGCTTTCGTCGCCTGTACGGAAAGTAGCGGGACAAGGTTTCAGCCCCCGGGAAGCAAGAACCCCGGGTCATCAACTAGTAGTCATTTTGTTGGATTTTTGAACGATGCCAACCATCAATCAACTGATTCGCAAGCCGCGTGAAGCCGCGGTTGTGAAGAGCAAGTCGCCGGCACTGGAAAACTGCCCGCAAAAGCGCGGTGTCTGCACCCGTGTCTACACGACGACCCCGAAGAAGCCAAACTCGGCACTGCGTAAAGTCGCCAAAGTTCGCCTGACCAACGGTTTCGAAGTCATTTCGTACATCGGCGGTGAAGGCCACAACCTGCAGGAACACTCGGTCGTGCTGATCCGCGGCGGCCGTGTGAAAGACTTGCCGGGTGTGCGTTACCACATGGTCCGCGGTGCACTGGATACCCAGGGCGTGAAAGACCGTAAGCAGGCCCGTTCGAAGTACGGTGCCAAGCGTGCCAAGGCTGCCAAGAAGTAATCTTCTTGCAATCTGGGTAAATTAATATTGAGTTAGTTGAGGCGGCCGGAAGGCCGAGTAAGTGAAGGGCTTTGATGGCCTTTCGCGAGTGCTCTGAGCACTCAACTGAAGACAAAAAGGAATTGAAATGCCACGTCGTCGTGAAGTACCCAAGCGCGAGATTCTGCCGGATCCGAAATTCGGCAACACCGATGTCGCCAAGTTCGTCAACGTTCTGATGCTGTCCGGTAAGAAATCGGTCGCTGAGAACATCATCTACGGTGCATTCGACTACATCCAGTCCAAATCGGGCAAGGACCCGCTGGAAGTGTTCGCAACCGCGATCAACAACTGCAAGCCGATGGTCGAGGTGAAATCCCGCCGCGTCGGTGGCGCCAACTACCAGGTGCCGGTTGAAGTGCGTCCGGTCCGCCGTATGGCCCTGTCTATGCGTTGGTTGCGCGAAGCCGCAAACAAGCGTAGCGAAAAATCCATGCCGCATCGCCTGGGTGGCGAGCTGATGGAAGCAGCAGAAGGCCGCGGCGGCGCGATGAAGCGTCGTGACGAAGTTCACCGTATGGCTGAAGCGAACAAGGCGTTCTCGCACTTCCGCTTCTAAGCAAATGGCCCAATCGCTTCGGGGGCAGAACGCCTCCGGGGTGGTGCGGCCATGCAGTATCCGTTGTTCAGGCCGAGCTCATTTTGATCACCAGAATGCTGCTCGGTTTTGTCCATTCAAAAGTTAGGAAAATTTATGGCACGCACTACCCCTATTGAGCGCTACCGTAACATCGGTATCTCCGCTCACATCGACGCCGGTAAGACGACGACCACCGAGCGCATCCTGTTCTACACCGGTGTCAACCACAAGATCGGTGAAGTGCACGACGGTGCAGCAACCATGGACTGGATGGAGCAGGAGCAAGAGCGCGGCATCACCATTACCTCGGCAGCGACGACCTGCTTCTGGAAGGGTATGGCCAACAACTTCGAGCCGCACCGCTTCAACATCATCGATACCCCGGGCCACGTCGACTTCACCATCGAGGTGGAGCGTTCGATGCGCGTCCTGGACGGCGCCTGCATGGTCTACTGTGCAGTCGGCGGCGTGCAGCCGCAGTCGGAAACCGTGTGGCGTCAGGCTAACAAGTACAAAGTCCCGCGTCTGGCATTCGTCAACAAGATGGACCGTACCGGTGCGAACTTCTTCAAGGTGTACGAGCAGATGCGCGCCCGCCTGAAGGCCAACCCGATCCCGCTGCAGATCCCCATCGGCGCCGAAGACAACTTCAAGGGCGTGGTCGACCTGGTCAAGATGAAGGCGATCTTCTGGGACGACGCATCGCAGGGCATGAAGTTCGACTACCGCGACGTGCCGGCCGAGCTGGTCGATCAGGCCAACGAATGGCGTGAAAAGCTGGTCGAGACCGCTGCTGAAGCGACCGAAGACCTGATGAACAAGTATCTCGAAGAGGGCGAACTGTCCGAAGAAGAGATCAAGAAGGCACTGCGCGCACGTACCATCAACGGCGAAATCGTCCCGATGATGTGCGGCACCGCGTTCAAGAACAAGGGCGTGCAAGCGATGCTGGACGCCGTCATCGAATACCTGCCGTCGCCGGTCGACATCCCGCCGGTCGCAGGTACCGACGAAGACGACCAGCCGGTGACCCGCAAGGCATCGGACGACGAGAAATTCGCTGCGCTGGCATTCAAGATCATGACCGACCCGTTCGTCGGCCAGCTGATCTTCTTCCGCGTGTATTCGGGCGTCATCAACTCGGGCGACACCGTGTTCAACCCGATCAAGGGCAAGAAAGAACGCGTCGGCCGTATTCTGCAGATGCACGCGAACCAGCGCGAAGAGATCAAGGAAGTTCGTGCAGGCGACATCGCCGCAGCCGTGGGCCTGAAAGAAGCGACCACCGGTGAAACGCTGTGCGACCCGTCGGCACCGATCATCCTGGAAAAGATGGTGTTCCCGGAGCCGGTGATCCAGCAGGCCGTCGAGCCGAAGACGAAGGCCGACCAGGAAAAAATGGGTCTGGCACTGAACCGTCTGGCTCAGGAAGACCCGTCGTTCCGCGTGCGTACCGACGAAGAATCGGGCCAGACCATCATCGGTGGTATGGGCGAGCTGCACCTGGAAATTATCGTCGACCGCATGAAGCGTGAATTCGGCGTGGAAGCGACCGTCGGCAAGCCGCAGGTTGCATACCGCGAAACGATCCGCAAGGCCGTCACCGACGTCGAAGGCAAGTTCGTCAAGCAGTCGGGTGGTCGTGGTCAGTACGGTCACGCCGTCCTGAACATCGAACCGCAAGAGCCGGGCAAGGGCTTCGAGTTCGTCGACGCCATCAAGGGCGGTGTGGTTCCGCGCGAATACATCCCGGCAGTCGAAAAGGGTGTGCGCGAGACGCTGTCGAGCGGTGTCATGGCCGGCTACCCGGTCGTCGACGTCAAGGTCACGCTGGTGTTCGGTTCGTACCACGACGTGGACTCGAACGAAAACGCGTTCCGCATGGCTGGTTCGATGGCATTCAAGGAAGGCTGCCGTAAAGCCAACCCGGTCATCCTCGAGCCGATGATGGCCGTGGAAGTCGAGACGCCGGAAGACTACGCCGGTACCGTGATGGGCGACCTGTCGTCCCGCCGCGGTATGGTGCAGGGCATGGACGAAATCCCGGGCGGCGGCGGCAAGATCATCAAGGCCGAAGTCCCGCTGTCGGAAATGTTCGGTTACTCGACCGTGCTGCGTTCGGCAACCCAGGGTCGTGCGACCTACACGATGGAATTCAAGCACTATGCTGAAGCACCGAAGCATGTGATGGACGCCATCGTGACGGCTAAGGCCAAGTAAGACAGACCAACAGGCCGGGTGGTACCCCATCCGGCCTGAACAAAAACTAGATAATTGTTCTTTTAAAGGAAGATCAA
>NZ_JANUGY010000017.1 GCF_024756235.1 Massilia kyonggiensis
GTTTCAATAAACCAGGAGTTATCTATGTATGCTGAACTAATCGACCTGCTGAGTGGCCATATGCTCGAACCGCATGAGCGTGACGAGATCGCGGAGCGGGTGGCTGCCGCCCCGGACGATCCGGAGTACGAATGGACCCAGACTTACGCCGACGCGACGGTGGCCTGCGGGCTTGAGCTCCGGTATGCACTCGACGATTTTGCCGCAACGAGCGACAAGATCGACGAAGTGCACGAACAGATCCAGGACATGTTCGATGACTTCCCCGATTATGCCGACGTCGAGACCCGCATCTTCCCGGACGGTGACTTTGATGTGAACGCTTATTTCGTGTGGCTTGATGCGGAGCTGGCTGGGCGGGAAACGGAGAAAGGCGGCTGCGGTTTCGTGATATTCGACGCGAGGGCGGACGACAACATCAGTGTCTTTGTTGTCGAGCGCAACGACATCGACCGGATCATCGCGCTTGGGGATGAACTCGGGCTGAGATTCCAGCGGAAGATCACCTGATACCGGCCTCGCAATTGGGCGCAGTGCTCAAACACTCAAATCCGCACTCGCCTGCTTGTCCCTCAACCTGCGCGCATACCGATGCCTGGCCCTGAGCCTCGGATTGGTCATAAGCCGCCCCATGGTCTCCCCAACGACCATCACGACCCCCAGCAACGGAAGCACGAGCATCAATCCAGCCACCCCGGACAGCGCCCCGCCGATAAAGATCATCAACACCGTCACCAGCGGATGAATGTGCAGGCTGCGCCCCAGGGTCAGCGGCATGAAGACGAAATCGTCCAGCAGCCGCGCAAGGATGAACACGACGATCGCGCCGTACGCGATTAGTGGGTTGTTCGGCGCGTCGGTGGCCGCAACGACCACGACCATGATGCAACCCACCACCGAGCCGACGAACGGCACCCACGCCAACAGTGCCGAAATAAAACCCAGCAGCAGCGGCGACGAGACGCCGATCACCCACAGGCCGAAACCGAGCACGATGGTGTCCAGCACGGTCAGCTTCAATAAACCCTCGAAGTAGCGGCGCGCGGTCTGGTCGACTTGGTGCAGCAGGAATAACGTCCGTTCGAAATAGGCGTTCGGCACGGCGCGGGCGAGGAATTTTTTGAAGCGCAGGCCGTCGCGCAGGAAGAAAAAGGCGAGGAACGGAGCCAGCAGCAGCGATGGCAGCCAGCCCGCGGCGCCCAGCAGGATGGACGTCAGGTGGCGCTGGGCGAAATTGTCCGTGTAGGCCTTGAAGCGCTTGTTGACGATCGACGTCAAATGCATCTCGGCCAGGATCGGGAACTTGGCTTCCAGCAGCGTCATCGTGTTGCGCACGAAGGCGACGCCGCCGTCCAGGTACAGGGCGCCCGTCTCGTGCCAGCTGTCCGTATCGCCGGGCGTGCCAGTCCAGGTCATCGCCGCCATCACCAGCAGGACGGTGGCGCCGTAGAACACGATGCACACGAGCGTGGCCGACACGTTGCGGGTGAACCCGGCGCGCAGCAGGCGTTGCATCGGGCCCAGCAGGATGTAGTACAGGACGGTGCCGAGGATGAACGGCAGGACCAGCCACAGCATATGCTCGAGCAGCACCAGCAGCAGGCACGTCACGCCGATGATGCCGGTCCAGACGAAGGGGCCGCTGCGCTCGTCGCGGAGGGCGCCGTGGATCACAGTGCCTCCACCTGGGCATTGCCGTCGAGCCAGCCGCGCAGGCGCTGGCCAATGTGGCGGGCGAGGGCGAGTGAGATCTTGTAGCCGATCACGGCATCCGTTTCCATCAGTGCCAGGAAGTCGTCGCGGAAGAACACGGCCAGCTCGCATGCGTCGAGGGCGCGGACCTGGGCGCTGCGTGGCGAATTGTCCAGCAGGGCCAGGTCGCCGAAGAAGCTGCCGGCGCTCAGTTCGCCCACGATCTGGCGGCCCCGGCTGTGGCTGCGGCTGATCTGCACGCGGCCGCTCATCACGAGATACAGCGCCTGGCCTTCCTCGCCTTCGTCGAACACGATCTCGTCCGGCAGATAGCGGCGCTCATGCATGAGGCCGTCGACGAATTTGATTTCCAGCGGTTCGAGGGAACGGAACAGCGGCGTGTTCTGCAGCCGAAGCTGGCGGGGGGACAACGTGGACGATTTCAGGAAACCAAAGATCACGAAAGCTCCGGGACGATGCAACCGGGTGGCTGCTTTGACAATTATGAACGATTCATTTGTGCTTGCGCAGCAACAAATGCATGGATGATTGGACGCGACACAACACCCCGTAGCCACCGTGCATATTGCTCAACGTTGACGCAAATCGTGCGTGCACCCGCTTGAGAAACGTGTAATATAATTCCTTTGGGCAATATTAATTACATTCATGGCATCATCTCACCACTTCCTGTCAGGAGGAACCGAGTGATCGATATCCAGACCTTCATGCTGGCGCTTGGCGTCGGCAACACGGCGTTTGCCCTGTTGATGGCGGGCTATATGCGCGGTGCGGCACCCAATCCGGGCCTGCGCACCTGGATGTGGGCGCGCCTGTCCTCCGGTCTGGCTCAGATCTGCTGCTGGGTGGCGCCGCATGTCGGGTTGCCCATCGCGGAGGAGCTGGCCGCGTTCGGCTGGGTGGGCGGCGTCGCGTTGGAGCTGGCGTCGTACTGCGTGTTCTTCGGCTTCCGCAACTGGCGCCGGGTTCTTGCGCCAGCCGCCGTCGCGGCGCTGATCATCGTCGCGGCCGCGGCCATGGTGCAGGCGTCGCGCGAGCAGATGACGCAGGTGGTGGCCGTGATCGTCGCCCTGTTCGCATCCGGCGCCGCCGCGATCCTGTTGCGGCCGCAGGCCGATGCGCCGCTGCTGCAGCGTATCATCGGCATCAATGATGCCTTGTTCGCCATCGCGATCTGGATCTGGATGGGCGTGGCCAATGGCGGCGTGGGCACGTTCAATGCGAATCCGGTCTATGGCTTCGCCTACTTGGCCAGCTATCTCCTGATGATCGTCAACGGGTTCGGCTTCCTGTTGCTGTGCAAGCTGAAGGATGACCAGCGCATGCAGCGCCTGGCCACGATCGACGGCCTGACGGACATGCTGAACCGCCGCGCCTTTTTCGAGCGTGCCGAAAGTGTCCTGCAGACGGCAACGCGCCTGCGCAAGCCGATCGCGCTGATGATGCTCGACCTCGATCATTTCAAGCAGCTCAACGACGGCTTCGGTCATGCCTGCGGCGACCAGGCCCTGCGCCTGTTCGCCGACACGGCGCGTGCCACCCTGCGCGAGAACGATGTGATGGGCCGGCTGGGCGGAGAAGAGTTCGCGCTGGCGATGCCGGGCACGTCGCTGGCGGGTGCGCAATATGCCGCCGAGCGCCTGCGCATCGCCGTCGCCGAGGCACCCGCACTGGCCTGCGCGGCCACGTATCGCATGACGGTCAGCATCGGCCTCGTGATGATCGATCCGAACGAGGAATTGACGGCCGCCCTGGCACGGGCCGACCACGCTCTGTATGCGGCCAAGACGGGTGGCCGTAACCGGGTCGAGATCGGCGCACCGCTGCTGAAGCGGGCTTGAAACGAAAAAAGGTCCGACGAATCGGACCTTTTTTCTTGATGCTGGCGGAGCGGACGGGGCTCGCCCACGTTCCGCGGGCCGCGGTTTCGCTTGCAAGCGAAACCCTTCGAGCCCCAAACCGTGCCTCCCGCAGGGGAGGCACTCTGATAGAACGAAAAAGGGTCCGACGAATCGGACCCTTTTTCTTGATACTGGCGGAGCGGACGGGGCTCGAACCCGCGACCCCCGGCGTGACAGGCCGGTATTCTAACCAACTGAACTACCGCTCCGTTTACTCTGATCGGTGCTTCACTTGCAAGATGTCCTGAAACTGACTGGTGGGCGCTGAGAGGCTCGAACTCCCGACCTAATCCTTGTAAGGGATCCGCTCTACCAACTGAGCTAAGCGCCCGTTTCAGGGTTTTTCTTGCCGACGTTTGTCATCACGTCCGAAGAGGCCCGAATCATAGCGTATCCCTCCGAAAACGTGCAAGGGTTTTTCGGAAAAAAGTGAACAGGGATGTGAACTGCCAAGTTCTCATATACAACAAACTGTTGTATGGATGTGTAAGCCGATTCGTATTCCTTGCATAAGGATATACACATAATCGACAATTGCCGGTTTACATGCCGGCAATATTTAGACATCAACAATCAGGTGCGGGTTTGCCGAGGCGGAGAGACAGGCGGAGACAACGCGGCAGTTTTTTTCACTCTTCCCAGCTAGGAAAAACTCAATGATCAAGATGTCCAAGATGCACAAGCGCGTCATCGCCGCGCATGGCGCAATGCTGGCGCTCGCAGCCGTACCCGGCGGCGCGGCCCTGGCCCAGACGGCGCAGGCGACCGAACTGCAGACGGTGACCGTGACCGCACAACGCCGTACCGAAAACATCAAGGAAGTACCGGTGTCCGTCACCGCCATCAAGGGCGAGAAGCTGGACGTGCTCGTGTCCGGCGGCGCAGACATCCGCCTGCTGGCCGGCAAGACCCCCAGCCTGAACGTTGAGTCCTCGAACGGCCGCACGTTCCCGCGTTTCTACATCCGCGGCTATGGCAACACGGACTTCTCGACCTTCGCGTCGCAGCCGGTGTCGCTGATCTATGACGACATCGTCCAGGAAAACCCGATCCTGAAGGGCTACCCGATCTTCGACCTGGCCGGCGTGGAAGTGCTGCGCGGCCCGCAAGGCACGCTGTTCGGCCGCAACACCCCGGCCGGCGTCGTGAAGTTCGAATCCGAGAAGCCGAACCTCAAGAAGACCGAGGGTTACTACAACCTGTCGTACGGCACCCACGGCACGGCCAACGTCGAAGGCGCGATCAACGTGCCGCTGTCGGACAAGTGGGCGATGCGTGTGTCGACCCTGCGCCAGCACCGCGACGACTTCGTCGACAACTACAGCGACGTCGCCAAGACGAACAAGACCGGCGAACTGGACGGCTACAACGAACACGCCGAACGCGTGCAATTCCTGTACAAGCCGGACACCACGTTCAGCGCCCTGTTCAACGTGCACCAGCGCACGACCAACGGCAGCGCCCGCCTGTTCCGCGCGAACCTGATCAAGAAGGGCACGAACGATATCGCCGACGGCTACGACCTCGACAGCATCGTGACGAACGCCCAGAACTTCCAGAGCCTCAAGACGAACGGCGCCAATGCCCGCCTGACGTGGGACCTGGGTCCGGTCATCTTCCACTCGATCACCGGTTACGAGTCGGTCGGCAGCTACTACAGCCGCGGCGACATCGACGGCGGCACGCCGCAAGGTCCGGGCTTCATCCCGTTCCAGTCCGAGACGGGCGGCTTCATCGACGACCTGAAGCAGTACTCGCAGGAATTCCGCGTCGAGTCGAAGAACACGGGCCCGCTGAACTGGCAGGCCGGCGTGTACTACTTCAAGGAAGACGTGACGGGCGGCAGCGACGGCTACAACAGCGCCACCGGTGCCCGCACCTCGCGCCAGGCCAGCGAGCAGAACAACAAGGCCTGGGCTGCGTTCGGTTCCGTGACGTACAACATCAACGACGCCCTGTCGGTGCGCGGCGGTATCCGCTACACGGACGACAAGAAGGACTTCCGCACCGTCACCGCGATCGGCTTCACCCCGGTGGGCCCGAACAGCGTCGGCGAAAGCAAGGACAAGATCAGCTGGGACCTGTCGAGCACGTACAAGCTGAACCGTGACGTGAACCTGTACGCGCGCGTCGCGACCGGCTTCCGCGCGCCGAGCATCGCCCCCGCCTCGACCTTCGCACCGGTGGGCATCACCGTTGCCGACGCCGAGACGATCACGTCGTATGAAGGCGGCATCAAGGCCGACCTGTTCGAGCGCCGTGCCCGTGCCGCGTTCTCGCTGTACGACTACGAGATCAAGAACCAGCAGCTGACCGTCGTTGGCGGCAACACCAACGTCACCAAGCTGATCAACGCGAAGAAGACGGCCGGCCGCGGCGCCGAGTTCGACCTGGAAGGCCTCGTGACGCCGGACTTGCGCGTCGGCGCCAGCGCGTCGTACAACTTCACGGAAATCCGCGACCCGAACCTGTCGCTGACGAAGTGCGCAGCGTGCACGATCACCGATCCGCTGAACGCCGCCGGCAACGTCGTCATCAATGGCAACCCGCTGCCGCAGGCACCGAAGTGGATCGTCAACCTGAACGCCCGCTACAGCATGCCGGTCGCCGATGGCGAGTTCTACGTCTACACCGACTGGTCGTACCGTTCGAAGATCAACTTCTTCCTGTATGAAGCGAAAGAGTTCACGGGCAAGCCGCTGACGGAAGGCGGCCTGCGCCTGGGCTACATCTGGGCTGACGGCAAGTATGAAGTGGCCGCCTTCGGCCGCAACATCCTCGACCAGCGCCGCATCTCGGGTGCCATCGACTTCAACAACCTGACGGGCTTCACCAACGAACCGCGCACCTACGGTGTCCAGTTCAAAGGCAATTTCTAAGTTTCACCAAGTCGTCAGACAGAAAGGCCGCGAGCGATCGCGGCCTTTTTTTAATTCGGGGTCAGAGCACATTTCGGATCGGTTCGCGAATTGCTTTGAAGCTCGTGCCCCAAAAAGTGCTCTGACCCCGAATTTCCTTCCTTGGTGACGATTGAGATATCTCAATGTTGAGAGTGCGCATATGTGCGCAACGCCTGACAGTCACGAAACATTGTTAATTCATGGGTCCTGCCGAGGCGATATGTTCTTCTGTTGAGTTCACAGTTTTCCGAAGAATCTAGGTTTTAGCGCTATCAGGCGCCGAAAGTGTTGTATAGACATCGAATCCAATTGTGAAATTTCTACACGTTCATTTCTTTCGCGCTAATCTGGCTTCCCCGCTTTTCAGACGGGACATCGACGCTTAAAAAAGCGTCGAGACAACTAGATCTCAGGCAATCACGCCTGCGGAAAATCAACTTTTGTGTTTTTCTAAAAGGAATAAACATGAAGTCTCAGCAATCGAAGTATCCGGCAGTGTTGAAACTGTGCGCCGCGGCCGTCCTCGGTCTCGGCGCCGGCGTTGCGGGCGCGGGGGTGCCCGCGGACGTGCCGGCCGCACCCGCCGCGCAGCGTGTGGCCGTCTCGGACCAGACCGACCGCCTCATCGTCAAGTACAAGGACGAGAGCGCGCCTGTCGTCACCAAGGGCGGACAGGTGTCGGTGTCGCGCGCCGCGGCGCCGCTGGCGGCCGCGCGCAAGGCGGTGGTCGACCGCGCAGGCCAGCAGTTCGGCATGCTGGTGAAGGAATCGCATTCGATCGCGACCGGCGCCCGTGTCTTCAAGCTGGACCGCAAGGTGTCGCTGGCCGAAGCCGCCAAGCTGGCGGCCGAGCTGAAGTCGCGCGATGCTTCCGTCGAGTACGCCGAGCCGGACCGCATGATGCATCCGCTGTTCACGCCGAACGACTCGATGTACAACCAGCAGTGGGATTTCTTCGAAGCGACCGGCGGCCTGAACGCGCCGGCCGCCTGGGACAAGTCGATCGGCACCGGCATCCGCGTGGCCGTGATCGATACGGGCTACCGTCCGCACGCCGACCTGTCGGGCCAGATCCTGGCCGGTTATGACTTCATCTCCGACACCGCCGTCGCGAACGACGGCAACGGCCGCGACAGCGACGCCAGCGACCCGGGCGACTGGACCGCGGCGGGCGAGTGCGGCGCCGGCGAACCTGCGTCGAACTCGAGCTGGCACGGCACCCACGTGGCCGGCACCATCGCCGCGGCAACGAACAACAGCACCGGCGTCGCCGGCGTCGCATACGGCGCCAAGGTCGTGCCGGTGCGCGTGCTCGGCAAGTGCGGCGGCTACACGTCCGACATCGCCGACGGCATCATCTGGGCATCGGGCGGCACCGTGTCCGGCGTGCCGGCCATCGCGGCGCGCGCCCAGGTGATCAACATGTCGCTGGGCGGCGGCGGCGCCTGCGACACGACGACGCAGAACGCGATCAACAGCGCCCGTTCGCGCGGCACGGTGATCGTCGTGGCGGCCGGTAACGAGTCCCAGAACGCGAGCAACAGCAACCCGGCCAATTGCGCGGGCGTGATCACGGTGGCGGCGACGAACCGCTCCGGCGGCCGTGCCTCCTACTCGAACTACGGCACCGTCGTCGACGTCGCAGCACCGGGCGGCGACAGCGGCGCGGCCATCCTGTCCACCTTGAACGCCGGCACCAAGGCGCCGGGCGCCGACAGCTACGCGGGCTATATGGGGACGTCGATGGCGACGCCGCACGTGGCCGGTGTCGTCGCGCTGATGCTGGCCAAGAACCCGAACCTGACGCCGGACGAGGTTGAGTCGCGCCTGAAGTCGAGCACGCGTCCGTTCCCGGCCAGCTGCTCGGGCTGCGGCACGGGCATCGTGGACGCCTCGGCCGCGGTGGATGCGGCCGCCGGCACGGGTGGCGGCACGGGCACGACGATCTCGGAAACGGAGTCGAACAACACGCTCGGTACGGCCAACAGCGTGACGACGTCCGGCACGACGGTCAACGCCGCGATGGGCAGCTCGACGGACACGGATTATTTTTCCGTCCAGCTGCCGGCCGGCAAAACCCTGACCGCGACGATGACGCCGAACGCGAGCTCGGACTACGACCTGTACATCTACAACAGCGCGGGCACCTTGCTGGCACGCAGCGAGAACGGTACGGGCAGCGCGGACAGCGCCACGTCGTCCAACACGGGCACGACCACGTCGGCCCGCTACGTGCGCGTCGTGTACTACAGCGGCGGCACCGGCTCGACCAGCGGCAAGTACACGCTCAAGCTGACCTGGTAATGCGTTATAACTGGACTAATAACCGTTAAAATTCAATTACTTAACGGAATTTTCCTGTTGTAAAAACCCCGAAAGACGGCCCCGTGCGGGCCGTTTTTCGTTACGCTGCTCAGTTCGGTTCACTGAAAAGGATGCAGCATGACGCAGCGCCACAAGATCTCTTCTTTGTTGAAAATTTGTGCAGCGGCCCTCGTTGCCGCCGGTTTCGCCGGCCAGGCCGTGGCGCAGACCACTCACTTCGTCACCCAGACCGACCGCATCATCGTCAAGTACAAGGACGACAGCGACACGTCGAAGACCGGCGTGGCAGCACGCGGCATCGACCGCGCGCGCCAGGCGCTGATCGACCGTGCCGGCCAGACCTACGGCGCCACCATGCGCGCGCTGCGCGCGACGGCGAACGGCGCGAACGTCCTGCAACTCAACCGCACGATGTCGCTCGACGAGGCGCGCCAGCTGGCCGCCGAACTGAAGTCGCGCGACGCGAACGTCGAGTACGCCGAGCCGGACCGCATCATGGTCCCGCTGGCCACGCCGACCGACCCCAGCTACACCCAGCAGTGGGACCTGTACGAAGCCACCGGCGGCATCAACGCGCCCGCCGCCTGGGACAAGTCGACCGGCGCCGGCATCAATGTCGCCGTGATCGACACGGGCTACCGTCCGCACGCGGACCTGTCGGGCCAGATCCTGCAGGGCTATGACTTCATTTCGACGACCACCATCGCCAACGACGGCAGCGGCCGCGACACGGATGCCAGCGACCCGGGCGACTGGACCCCGGCCGGCAGCTGCGGCACGGGTGTCCCGGCCGCGGACAAGGCCTCGAGCTGGCACGGCACCCATGTGGCGGGCACGATCGCCGCGAAGACGAATAACGGCCAGGGTATCGCCGGCATCGCGTACAACGCGAAGATCGTGCCGGCGCGCGTGCTGGGCCGTTGCGGCGGCTACACGTCCGACATCGCCGACGCCATGGTCTGGGCCTCGGGCGGCACCGTGACCGGCGTGCCGGCCAATGCAAACAAGGCGCGTGTGCTGAACCTGTCGCTGGGCGGCACCGGCGCCTGCGACACGACGACGCAGAACGCGATCAACAGCGCCCGTTCGCGCGGCGCCGTGGTCGTCGTCGCGGCCGGCAACTCGAACACGAATGCGATCAATTCGAACCCGGCCAACTGCACGGGCGTGATCACCGTCGCCGCGACGAACCGTGCGGGCGGCAAGGCGTCGTATTCGAACTACGGCACCAACGTGACGATCTCGGCACCGGGCGGCGACAACGGCGCCGGCATCCTGTCGACGCTGAACTCGGGCACGACGACGCCGGCATCGGACAACTACGCCTACTACATGGGCACGTCGATGGCGACGCCGCACGTGGCCGGTGTCGTCGCGCTGATGCTGTCGGCGAATCCGAACCTGACGCCGGATGACGTGGCCGCCAAGCTGAAGTCGACCGCGCGCGCGTTCCCGGCCGCATGCTCGGGCTGCGGCGCCGGCATCGTCAACGCGGCCGCTGCCGTGAACGCGGCACTGGGCTCGACGACCACGACGACCACCCCGACCTGGACCTATTGCGCTGCCGAAAACGGCACCTGCTCGTTCACCGGCACGCGCGACGTGCGCTACGGCACCGCCACGAGCTATGTGACGAAGACCTTCACCGGTTCGGTGAAATGCTCGAACTCGGTGTTTGGCGATCCGGCCCACGGTGTCGTCAAGTCGTGCAGCTACTCCAGCGCGACCAAGTAATATCTGCCTCACCCGCCGCCGCGTCCTGCGGCGGCGTTCCCCCTTGCACTATTCCTAATTCCCAGCGATACTGTATGCAATTACAGTAGTCGCTCGGCGCGGGCGACCGCCACCGTGAACGCCCCCGTCCGCAAGATCATCCACTGCGATTGCGATTGTTTTTACGCATCCGTCGAGATGCGCGACGACCCGTCCTTGCGCGGGCGGCCGCTGGCCGTCGGTGGTCGGGCCGAGCAGCGCGGCGTGATCGCCACCTGCAACTACGAGGCGCGCCGCTACGGCATCCATTCGGCGATGGCGACCGCACAGGCCGTCAAATTGTGCCCGGACCTGATCCTCATTCCACCGAACATGGAAAAGTACCGGGTCGCATCGCGCCAGATCATGGACATCTACCGCGACTACACGGAGCTCGTGGAGCCGCTGTCGCTGGACGAAGCCTACCTCGACGTCACGAACTCGCCGCACTGCAAGGGCAGCGCGACCCTGATCGCCCAGGAGATCCGCCGCCGCATCTTCGAGACCGTCGGCATCACGGCGTCGGCCGGCGTGGCGCCGAACAAGTTCGTGGCCAAGATCGCCAGCGACTGGAACAAGCCCGATGGACTGTTCCTCGTGCGGCCGGATGAGGTCGACGCGTTCGTCGCCGCTCTGCCTGTGAAGAAATTGTTCGGGGTAGGGAAGGTGACGGCCGCGAAACTGCATCGCCTCGGTGCGCAAACGTGTGGGGACCTGCGCGACTGGAACATGGACAAGCTGCAGCAGCACTTTGGCTCGTTCGGCGCGCGGCTGTACGACTTGTGCCGCGGCATCGACTATCGCGACGTGAATCCGGTGCGCGAGCGTAAGTCGATCAGCACGGAGGAGACGTACACGCCGGACGTCCCCGACCTGGAAGGCTGTCTCGCGCTGCTGCCGGACCTGTACGAGCATCTGCTCGGCCGGATCAAGCGGAACAATGCTGAAAAATTCATCAACAAGCTGTTTGTAAAAATTAAGTTTGCCGACTTCCAGCGCACGACCGTCGAGTGCGTCGGCTACGCCCCGAACATGACGACGTTCCGTCACCTGATGGAGACAGGCTGGCTGCGGGCGAGCCGTCCCGTGCGGCTGCTGGGCGTTGGTGTGCGCCTGAGCGATACGGAAACCGTCGAGCAGCTGAGCTTGTTTGACGAACGTGCAACACAATAAAAATCCCTTATCGACGACGTGAATTTTGCCGCCAGTCAGCGTGTAGAATGTCGTTCCTTTGAAATATCGAGATAACTGGAAGCAACGTTATGTGGTTCAAGAATCTTCAGATTTACCGCCTGCCCGCACCGTGGAATTTCTCCCCTGAACAGATGGAAGAGGCCCTGCAGTCGCAGGCGTTCACGCCCGCCAGCAGCAACGAATTGCTGCGCCAGGGCTGGGATTCGCCACGCGGCAACGGCAAGCTCGTTCACGTCGTCAACAAGCAGATGCTGATGATGCTGGGTACGGAAAAGAAATTGCTGCCGAGCTCGGTCATCAACCAGGTCGCCAAGGCCAAGGCGGCCGAGCTGGAAGAGCAGCAGGGCTTCCCGCCGGGCAAGAAGGCGATGAAAGAACTCAAGGAACGCGTGGCCGACGAGCTGCTGCCGCGTGCGTTCTCCATCCGCGGCAACGTGTGGACGTGGATCGACCCGGTCAACGGCTGGCTCGTCGTCGACGCCGCCAGCCCGAGCAAGGCCGACGACGTCATCAAGCTGCTGCTGAAGGCCGTCGACAAGCTGCCGCTGGAATCGCTGCGCGTGCAAAAGTCGCCGGTCGCCGTGATGACGGGCTGGCTGGAATCGGACGAAGCGCCGTACAACTTCACGATCGACCAGGACACGGAACTGCGCGCCACCGGCGAGAGCAAGGCCGCCGTGCGCTACGTGAAGCACTCGCTGGACCCGGAAGACATCCGCCGCCACATCGCCAACGGCAAGCAGTGCACGCGCCTGGCCATGACGTGGAACAGCCGCATCTCGTTCGTGCTGACCGAGCAGTTGGCCGTCAAGGGCATCAAGCCGCTGGACGTGATCAAGGAAAACGAAACGATCACCTACAGCGACGACGAGCGTTTTGATAACGACATCATGCTGATGACCGGCGAGCTGGCCAAGATGCTGACCGACCTGGTCGAGGCGCTGGGCGGCGAAGCCAAGGCGTAATCAACAACGGCCCTGAATCGGGCCGTTTGTCTTTATTTCGCCGACGCGACTTCTTCCGTGGTGGCCGGTTCCTTCCTGCCGCCGCCGCTTTCCGGCTGGCCGCTCGAATAGGTCGAGCCCGGGCGGTTCTCTCCCGGCGCCGGCTTGCCCGGCAGCGGTTGCAGCGCCTTGGCCTTCTCCAAGTCGATGCCAGCGATTTCGGCCACGCGACGGCCGTAATCCTCGTCGCAATGCCACAGGTGCCACACCATGCGCAGCTGGATCACTTCCGGGCATTTCTTGAGGTCGTTGCCGACGTTGTTGACGAGGTCGTCGCGCTCCCAGTCCTGGAACGTGCGGTAGCGGTCGCCGGCCTGCTGGTAGTCGTCGGCCGTTCGGCTCGTCTGGTAGCGGCCCAGGTGGCCTTCGACGTGCTGGTGGTAATCCTTCTCCGGCTGCGGCGCTTCGCCCAGGCCGCCCAGCAGGCTCGGCTCGTAATTGATGTGCTTTTCCTCGCCGCCGCCGTCGATGTAATAAGTCATCTGGCCGTCGCGCTGGTTCGTGCGCGCCACCGCTTTATCCTGCGGCGCATTGATCGGTAGCTGCAGGTAGTTTGGCCCCACGCGGTAGCGCTGGGTATCCGAGTACGACAGGGTGCGGCCCTGCAGCATCTTGTCGTCCGAAAAGTCGATGCCGTCGACGAGCACGCCTGTCCCGAAGGCCGATTGCTCGGTTTCGGCAAACACATTGTCCGGGTTCTTGTTCAGCACCATGCGGCCCACGGGCAGCAGCGGGAAGCGGTCTTCCGGCCACCGTTTCGTGTCGTCGAGCGGGTCGAACTCCAGTTCCGGATGCTCGCCGTCGCTCATGATCTGCACGCAGAATTCCCACTCCGGAAACTCGCCGCGCTCGATGGCGTCGTACAGGTCGCGCGTGGCGTGGCTCGTGTCGTGCGCCTGGATCTCGGCCGCTTGCTGGCTCGTCAGGTTGCGCACGCCCTGTTTCGGCTGCCAATGGAATTTGACGAGGTGGGCGATGCCCTGGTCGTTCACCAACTTGTACGTGTTGACGCCCGACCCTTCCATCTCGCGGTAATTGGCGGGAATGCCCCACGGGCTCTTGACCCACGTGACCATGTGCAGCGCTTCCGGATGGCTGCAGATGAAATCGTAGAAGCGCCACGGCTCCTGCTGGTTCGTGACGGGGTCCGGCTTGAAGGCGTGGATCATGTCCGGGAATTTGATCGCATCGCGGATGAAGAAGACCTTCAGGTTATTGCCCACGAGGTCCCAGTTGCCCTCGACCGTCTTGAGCTTGACGGCGAAGCCGCGCGGATCGCGCGCCGTCTCCGGCGATTCCTTGCCCCCGATCACGGTCGAGAAGCGCACGAAGACGGGCGTCTGCACGCCGGTCTCGTTGAGGACGCGGGCGCGCGTGTACTTGCTGGCGGGTTCGTTGCCGATCTTGCCGTAGGCTTCGAAATAGCCGTGCGCGCCCGTGCCGCGCGCATGCACCACGCGCTCGGGGATCCGTTCGCGGTCGAAGTGGGTGATCTTTTCGATGAACTGGTAGTTCTCGAGGGTGGCCGGTCCGCGTTCGCCGACGGAACGCATGGCCTGGTTGTCGCGGACGGGATGACCCTGGCGCGTGGTCAGGGTGGGGCGCTGCTCACTCATCGCTTGACTCCTTCAGGTTCGTGGAAGAACGATTATAGGAATTGACGAATATGCGCAGCGCCCGGCACGCCGGTGTTTACAGCGCCTGGAACACGCCCGCTGCGCGGTTCTTCGTGACGTTATCCCAAGTGAACACTTTGCCGTTCATCGCCACGTAGACGCCCGGCGGCAGCATCTGCGCGGCGGCGCAGGCGAAGCCGAAGTTGAACAGGGCGTCCGAGTTCGCGATTTCGTACGGGATCATGGCACCCGTGAACACGATCGTCTTGTCCGACGTTGCCGCGCCCAGCACCTCGGCCGTTTCGCGCATCGTGTCGGTGCCGTGCACGATCACGATTTGCTTCTCGCTGGCGGACTGGCAGGCGGCCAGCACGTTCTGGCGATCGCTGTCCTGCATCTCCAGCGAATCGAGCAGGGACACGATTTGCAGCTCGACGGGAATGGTCATGCGGGAACGTGCGATGACCTCCGGCAAGTGGCTTTCGGCAAAGCCCAGAACGCCATTGAGTTCGTTGTAGTGTTTGTCGAAAGTGCCGCCGGTGGCGATGATCCGCAAAGTCATGATGATTTGAAAACGCTGTAAAAAAAGGTGGGTAATGATAGCCGCAAACCGTAGTGTATCCATATGTGTCTGCGCTAGAATCGTCCGGATCGGATGAGTATCCTGACTCCTTTTTGGGCCGAGCCCGCCTTCCCAATGAAACCCGTCGCACCTGGAACCGTCATCTTCCATCGCCATCGCGGCTATGGCGTCATCACGCACGTCAACCTGCTGACAGGCTGGATCTCCGCGCGCTTCGGCAACGAGTCGCGCACGCTCGACCTGAACCTGTCGACCGACGAGGTGCAGCATGCCGACGGCGAAGCGATCCTGTTCCGCCGTTCTCCGCCGGACCGCATGCCGCATGCGCGCCTGATGGCGATGGTGCGCGAGCTGCACAAGGCCGGCTACGAAAAGCTGTACCTGTATTCCTGGCCCAAGCCGTCCGGCCTGCACTGGCGCTGGCAGTTGTTCACGGGTAAGCGCGACTGGATGCAGCGCCCGTGGCGTGAAGGCTGGTATGG
Organism: Massilia kyonggiensis; assembly: GCF_024756235.1. Classification (GTDB taxonomy): domain Bacteria; phylum Pseudomonadota; class Gammaproteobacteria; order Burkholderiales; family Burkholderiaceae_D; genus Telluria; species Telluria kyonggiensis. The sequence goes on from NZ_JANUGY010000017.1 coordinate 15,471, forward strand.
ATCGGGCGCCGACTACAACAACAACCCCGTGATGGGCTGGGGCGATGCGCCCGGTGCGAGCACGGACGAACTGATCCACGCACTGGCCAAGTTCGACCCGGAGGGCCTCGCACGCGCGCTCGGGCGCGACGAGGATCACACGGCATGGTTCGCGAACGTGTGCGATGCGCTGCTGCCGGGCTACATGTATTCCTTCGACATGGCGCCGATGCAAAAGAACGCCAACGGCGGCCTCATCGAGATGCCGCCGGTGCCCATCGTGCCCGTGCGCGCGGGGTTGCCTGCGTATGCCGGGCCCGTGATCGAATGGCCGCCGGGCTGGGCCGGGTTATGGACACGCCGGCATGAGATGCCGATGCGCAAGCCCAATTTCACGGGCGAGCCCGAGCTCCGTTAAAGCGCCTCGGGATTCAAAATATTGGTCGGGCTCCCGTTCGCGAAGCTCACGACGTTCTCGAACGCGGCCCGGAAATACAATTCATAACTGTCGCGCTCCACGTAGCCGAGGTGCGGCGTCGCCAGCACGGTCGGAATCTTCAGGATCGCCGCGTCGCCCGCCAGCGGTTCGCTGGTGAATACATCCAGCGCCGCATACCCTGGCCGTCCCTTGCGCAGCGCCGCCTCGAGCGCGCCTTCCTCGACCAGTTCCGCCCGGCTCGTGTTCACGAACAACGCGTCGCGCTTCATGCGCGCCAGGTCGTCCGCCTTGACGATGCCGCGCGTCGCATCGTTCAACCGCAGGTGCACACTGACCACGTCGGCCTGCTCGAAGAACGCTTCGCGCGTGGGCGCGGCCGTCAAACCGTCGGCAACGGCCGCAGCCCGGCTTTTCTCGCTGCCCCACACCATCACCTGCATGCCGAACGCCTGCGCATACCCTGCGATCAGGTGCCCGATCTTGCCGTAGCCCCAGATCCCCAGCGTACGACCTTTCAGCACGCGGCCCAGGCCGTTGAGTTCCGGATTGATGGACGCCGTCTGCCACAGCCCGTCCTTCAGGTTGTTGGCGTAAGGCACGATCTTGCGGCTGGCTGCCATGATCAGTGCCCACGTCAGTTCGGCCGGCGCGACGGGCGAGCCGACGCCTTCCGCGATCGCGATGCCGAGCTCCGTTGCGGCCGCCACGTCGACGTGCCCAGAGACCTTGCCGGTCTGTGAAATCAGCTTCAGGTTGGGCAGCTTGGCCAGCAGCGCGCGGGGGAAGGCGGTGCGCTCGCGGATCAGCACGAGGGCGTCGAACGGTGCCAGGCGGATCGCCAGCTGGCCCAGGCCGCGTGTCGAATTATTGAACACTTTGACCTCGTGGCCGTCCAACAGCCGGAAGCATTCGAGGCCGCGGACGGCGTCTTGATAATCGTCAAGGATCGCAATTTTCATGGATGTTAGCGGATGTTATCAGCAAGAAAGTAATGAAATGACAGAATTTGAACGATAGGAAATAGCCTACTACTTTACTCAACCAAAATTCCTACATTTTTGTTATTGAAGCATTTGAAACGGGTTTGCGCGGGTGTAGAATCGACCAGAAATAAGAGCCCGAGATGTCAGATTGATATCATTTGCGGCCAGCAGCACACGTTCCAACCAGCCCGCCGGCATCCGCGCACACGCGACCCCGGGCTGGCGACATGACCGCCGTAGCACTGAACCGTGAACCGCACGGATACCCAGGTGCGGGCCCACGAGGCCATCCTTGACGACGATCCTGCCGGGACAAGATTAACGGGATTCCGAAAGCCGCGCGCATTGCAGGCCGCCGCCTCTGCCGCATTCAAGGCCATCGGAATCGCCAGGGATTCTTAATTGGCATTGGAGGTATGTATGAACCAGCCCGTGATGGGCGGCGTCGCCGCACTGAACGTCCCAGCTTACATCAAGCACAATAAACTCATCAATTGGGTGGCCGAGATCGCGGCCCTCACGAAGCCCGACGCCATCTACTGGTGCGACGGCTCCGAAGAAGAGTACGACCGCCTGTGCGCACAGATGGTCGAGGCCGGCACGATGAAACGCCTGAATCCGGCAAAGCGCCCGAACTCGTACCTGGCCTGCTCCGACCCGAGCGACGTGGCGCGTGTCGAAGACCGTACCTTCATCTGCTCGGCCACGAAGGAGCAGGCGGGTCCGACCAATAACTGGACCGACCCGAACGAGATGCGCCAGACCCTGAACGGCCTGTTCGACGGCTGCATGGCCGGCCGCACGATGTACGTCGTGCCGTTCTCGATGGGCCCGCTGGGCTCGCCGATCGCGCACATCGGCGTGGAACTGTCCGATTCGCCGTATGTCGCCGTCAACATGCGCATCATGACCCGCATGGGCAAGGCCGTGTACGACGTGCTGGGCAGCGACGGCGATTTCGTGCCGTGCGTGCACACCGTCGGCATGCCGCTGCAGCCGGGCCAGCAGGACGTGCGCTGGCCGTGCAACGCGACCAAGTACATCGTGCACTATCCGGAAACGCGCGAGATCTGGTCGTTCGGCTCGGGCTACGGCGGCAACGCTCTGCTGGGTAAGAAATGCTTCGCGCTGCGCATCGCTTCCAACATGGGTTACCAGGAAGCCCAGCAGGGCGGCACCGGCTGGCTGGCCGAACACATGCTGATCCTGGGTGTGGAATCGCCGCAGGGCGACAAGAAATACGTCGCGGCCGCGTTCCCGTCGGCCTGCGGCAAGACGAACTTCGCGATGCTGATCCCGCCGGCCGGCTTCGAAGGCTGGAAGGTAACGACCATTGGCGACGACATCGCCTGGATCAAGCCGGGCGCGGACGGCAAGCTGTACGCCATCAACCCGGAAGCGGGCTATTTCGGCGTGGCCCCGGGCACGAACGAAAAGACGAATCCGAACTGCATGGCATCGCTGCGCGAAAACGTCATCTTCACGAACGTGGCGCTGACCGACGACGGCGACGTGTGGTGGGAAGGCATGACCAAGGAAGCCCCGGCGCACCTGATCGACTGGCAGGGCAAGGACTGGACCCCGGCGTCCGGCACGAAGGCCGCGCACCCGAACGCGCGCTTCACCGTCGCCGCCACGCAGAACCCGGTGATCGACCCGGCCTGGGACGATCCGGCCGGCGTGCCGATCTCGGCCTTCATCTTCGGCGGCCGCCGCTCGACGACGGTGCCGCTCGTGACGGAAGCCCGCAACTGGACGGAAGGCGTATACATGGCCGCCACGATGGGCTCGGAAACGACGGCTGCCGCCGCCGGCCAGATGGGCATCGTGCGCCGCGACCCGTACGCCATGCTGCCGTTCATCGGCTACAACATGAGCGATTACTTCCAGCACTGGCTCAACCTGGGCCAGAAAGTCGCCGGCAAGAATCCGCAAGCGCTGCCGAAGATCTTCTGCGTCAACTGGTTCCGCACCGACGACAGCGGCAAGTTCGTGTGGCCGGGCTACGGCGACAATATGCGCGTGCTGAAGTGGATCCTGGACCGCAGCCAGGGCCAGGCCGGCGGCGTCGAGCACATGTTCGGCACCACCCCGACCTATGGCGACCTGAACTGGACCGGCATCGACTTCACGAACGAGCAGTTCAACCAGATCACATCGATCGACAAGGACGCGTGGCGCGAGGAACTGAAGCTGCACAGCGAGCTGTTCGACAAGCTGGCGTACCGCCTGCCGCAAGAACTGGTCGCGACCAAGCAGCAGCTGGAAAAGCGCCTGGCCGAGTAAGGCGCGCGGAGAAACACAGGCGAGGAGACGACGGCTGCACACGCCACGATGCGGCCGCAATAACAAACGGAAAAAGGACAGGCTCGCCTGTCCTTTTTCTTTGCCTCATCTCCGCTTTATCGCTAATAGTGCAACTAACCAACATAGACTGGTTGCATGCACAGTGCATGCGATGACGCCGGGCACGACAATGCAAGCCTTGAGGCAACCAGCAAAGATAAGCCATTGACCCGGTATTGAAACGGGAATATGTCGGTCCATATGCGGCGGATGCTACCGCAATCGCCAGACGGCGCAACGGCACGCAGGCGGCCCCATGGCTGTTGCCATGGGCTTCTTTGAAGGACAGCCGGGACGCGTGCCGCTTTCTGTCATGCGAGGCGGTCATATCCTGGTGATTACAGGAGTACTTCTTATGAAAGCTGTTGTCTATCGCGGCCCAAATCAGGTCGCAGTCGAAAACGTGCCCGATCCAAAGATCGAGCGTCCCATGGATGCGATCGTCAAGATCACCAGCACCAACATCTGCGGCTCCGACCTCCACATGTACGAGGGCAGGACCGATTTCGAGCAGGGACGTACGTTCGGCCACGAGAATCTCGGCGTGGTCATGGAAGTCGGACCGGCGGTCGAGCGGATCAAGCCCGGCGACTGGGTCTGCCTGCCCTTCAACATCAGCTGTGGCCACTGCAAGAACTGCGAGCGTGGCCTCACCAACTACTGCCTGAAGGCGAACGAGCCAGGCGTCGCCGGTGGTGCATTCGGTTTCGCCGACATGGGACCATGGCAGGGCGGCCAGGCCGAATTCCTGCGGGTGCCCTGGGCCGACTTCATGTGCCTGAAGCTGCCGGACGATGCGGAGGAGAAGCAATCCGACTACGTGATGTGCGCCGACATCTTCCCGACTGGCTGGCACGCGACCGAGCTGGCCGGCATGAAGCCGGGCGACGCGGTGGTCATCTACGGCGCCGGGCCGGTGGGCCTGATGGCCGCGCACTCGGCGATGATCAAGGGCGCCTGCAGCGTGATGGTGGTCGACTGCCATTCAGACCGGCTCAAGCTGGCCGAGTCGATCGGCGCAATCGCGATCGACTATTCGAAGGAAGACCCGGTGCAGCGGGTCATGGACCTGACTCACGGGCTTGGCGCGGATGTGGGCTGCGAATGCGTCGGCTACCAGTGCCACGACCACCATCACCACCGCCAGGAGCGTCCTAATCTCACCATGAACAACCTGGTCAACTCCGTCAAGTTCACGGGCGGGATCGGCGTGGTCGGCGTGTTCGTTCCGGAGGATCCGAACGGCCCGGACGCTCTGGAGAAAGAAGGGAAGATCGCGCTCGATTGGGGCATGCTCTGGTTCAAGGGGCAGCGTGTCGCGACCGGCCAGTGCCCCGTCAAGGCCTACAACCGCCAGCTGCGCGACCTGATCCACGCCGGCCGCGCCAAGCCATCGTTCATCGTTTCCCATCAGTTGACACTGGACCAGGCGCCCGACGCCTACCAGCACTTCGACAACCGCGACCACGGTTGGACCAAGGTGATCCTGCATCCTGGCGCCTAGCCGCGCGTCATCCGGGACCGAACGCCGCCTCCGGGTGGCGTTTCAGGCGCCGGCATTTTTTACACACCACGTTGCGCGATTTCATTTAGTTTTTGATTTTACTAAATGGCGCTTATCCTCTATCCTTTCGTCAACTCGTACTGTTAGCGCAAACATCTTCAACGATAAGCGAGCTTCGACGTAAAAAGGACAATAGACATGAGACACCGCCGCACCGTGCTGCGCGCCGCTCTGGCGCTGGCTTTCACCACTCCATTCGCACTGCCCGCCCTGGCCGCCGACGCTGCGCGCCAGATCGTCATCGACGCGAACGCGCCGACCGTCCCGCGCGACCATTTCGCCGACCTGTCAGTAGGCTCCGATTACCCGGGCACGCTGATCCGCGACGACAGCCTGGCCCAACTGAAGATCGCGAAGGATGAGCTGGGCTTCCGCTATATCCGCTTCCACGGCATCTTCCACGACGTGCTGGGCACGTTCAAGATGGTGGACGGCAAGCCCGTTTACGACTGGACGAAGATCGACTACCTGTACGACAAGCTGCTGGGCATGGGCATCAAGCCGTTCGTCGAGCTGGGCTTCACGCCGGAAGCGATGAAGACGTCCGACAACAGCATCTTCTACTGGAAGGGCAACACCTCGCACCCGAAACCGGAGCTGTGGGCGGGCCTCGTCGACGCCTTCGTGCGCCACGTGCAGCAGCGCTACGGCAAGGAAGAAGTGCGCACCTGGTTCTTCGAAGTGTGGAACGAGCCGAACCTGGACGGCTTCTGGGAAAAGGCCGACCAGAAAGCCTATTTTGACCTGTACGACGTGACCGCGAAGACCATCAAGGCGATCGACCCGACCCTGCGCGTTGGCGGCCCGGCGACGGCGGGCGCGGCCTGGGTGCCGGAATTCCTCGCGCACACGCAGAAGAGCGGTGCCGCCGTCGACTTCATCGCCACGCACACCTACGGCGTGGATGGCGGCTTCCTGGACGAGAACGGCCAGGGCGACCAGAAGCTGTCGCCGTCGCCGGACGGCATCGTCGGCGACGTGCGCAAGGTCCGCAAGGAGATCGAAGCGTCGTACCTGCCCAAGCTGCCGCTGTATTTCACGGAATGGAGCACCAGCTACAACCCGCGCGACCTCGTGCACGATTCGTACATCAGTGCCGCGTACATCCTGTCGAAGCTGAAGGCGACGGAAGGCATCGCGCAGGGCATGAGCTATTGGACCTATACGGACCTGTTCGAGGAACCAGGCCCGCCGACCGCGCCGTTCGAAGGCGGTTTCGGCCTGATGAATCCGCAGGGCATCCGCAAGGCCGCCTGGTTCGCCTACAAGTACATGAACGAGCTGGGCGACCAGCAGGTGCAGACCACCGACAAGCAAAGCTGGGTGACGAAGGACGCGAACGGCGTGCAGGTGCTGGCGTGGGACTTCCAGACGCCGGACATGGGCAAGAAGACCAACCGCCCGTTCTTCGGCGCCGTCCAGCCGACGAAGAACGGCACGCCGTTGAAGCTGTCGCTGAAGGGCATGAAGCCGGGCACGTATAACGTCCAGGTGTACCGCACGGGCTTCAAGGCCAATGACGCGTACACGGCTTACATCGAGATGGGCAAGCCGAAGACGCTCACGGCCGACCAGCTCGCGAAGCTGCAGGCGCTGACGGTGGACAAGCCGGAGACGCGCACCGTGAAGGTCGCGGCGAACGGCACCGCGAACGTGCAGGTGCCGATGCGCGTGAACGACGTGGTCCTGGTGAAGATCGCGAAGTGATCGAGTTCAGCCCCACTGCATCAGGCAGGGGGGTATGAGCAGCACGAGGGCCAGCACGAGGTAGATCAGCTGCAGCGGGATCATCCACTTGGCCCACGTGATCCACGGCACGCGCGCAAGCGCGAGCACGCCGACCGTGATGCCGGACGTCGGGATCATCGGCGTCGACAATTCTCCGAGTTGAAAAGCGAGGATCGCGGTCTGGCGCGTCACGCCCACGAGGTCCGCGAGCGGTGCCATGATCGGCATCGTCAGCGCGGCCTGGCCCGTGCCCGAGTGGATGAAGAAGTTGATCACCGACTGGATCAGGTACATCTTCTGCGCCGCGAACACGGGGTGGCTCGACTGCACGAGCGGCATCAGGCCGTGCAGCATCGTGTCGATGATGTGGGCGTCGCGCGCGAGGATCATCGTGCCGCGTGCGATCGCGATCACGAGCGCCGTCGGCGCCAGGTCTTTCGCGCCCTGCATGAATGCCGCCACCCAGTTGTCGGGCCCGAGCCGCCCGACGATGCCCACGACGATCGCCATGGATAAAAACAGCGCCGCGATCTCGTCGATGTACCAGTCGAATTTCACCACGCCGACCACCATCGCCGCCAGCGACAGTGCGAAGATCGCCAGCACCGCCTTGTGCCGGCCCGTCATGCGGTCGAGCCCCACATGTATCGGCTGTTCCTGGCGCCGCGACTGGTCCAGCACATAGGTCGGGCTCAATGTCGGGTTCTGCTTCACGCGCGCCGCGTACCACATCAGGAACAGGATCGTGACGGTCGTTGTCGCCACCCACACGATCAGGCGATACCCGATCCCCGAAAACACGGGCACGCCCGCGATACCCTGCGCGATGCCGACGTTGAACGGATTGAGGAACGCGGCACCGAAGCCGGCCTGCGAACCGAGGAACGGGATCGACACGCCGACGATGGTGTCGTAGCCGAGCGCCAGCGCGAGCGGCACGAAGATCAGCACGAACGGAATCGCCTCCTCGTTCATGCCGAACGTGGCGCCGCCGAGCGAGAACAGGGTGACGAAGACGGGAATCAGCGCGGCGCGCACGAGCGGCGAGTGTTCGTGCATGCGAGCGATCGAGCGGATGCCCGTGTCGATCGCGTCGGTCTTTTGCACGACGGCGAATGCGCCCCCGACGACAAGCACGAAGCCGATGATCTGCGCCGCCTCCACAAAACCCTTGATGGGTGCCTTCATCAGCGCGACGAGGCCCTGCGGCGCGCTCTCGACATAGTGGAACGAGGCCGGGTCGATGAGCTGCTTGCCGCCCACGAGGTGCGTCTCGTACTTCCCGCCGGGGATGAACCACGTCGCCAGCGCGATCAGCGCGAGGATCGCGAACAGCAGCACGAAGGTATTGGGAATTCGTAGTCGCATGTCACTGACTCAATAAGGAACCCGAACGGAAGGGCGTCGTGCCCGCGATTTTACAGACGTGCATCCCGCGCAGCAGGTGACGGTGTGCGGTGCTCGCGAACAGCAGGCCGTCGCGGCTCGCGTGCACGGTTGCCGTATCGCCGGTGACCGGGTTGACGATGTCGGCGACGGCGTCGCCCGCCTTCACCTCGTCGCCCAGCGCTTTTAAAAACACGAGCACGCCCGTCTGCGGCGCGTGCAGCGGCTCCACGGCTTCCAGCGGCGACGCCGCGCACCGCGGCGCGGGCAGCGGGGCCGAGGGGATGTCGACGATGCCTTCGCGCGCGAGGAACTGCAGCAGCGCGCGCGCATCCTGCTCCGCGTAATCGTAACGCACGTCCATCTCGCCACGCAGTTCGACCGTGACGGCGGCGCAGGCGGGCGGAATCGGGACCGACGGCCCGAAGTGCGCGGCCAGGTCCCACCACAGCCGGCTGCACGCCTCGTCGAACGGCTCGCCGCCCGAACCGGCGGACAGCAGGTAGGCACGCGCACCGAGCAGCGTCGCCAGCGGCGCCACGCGGTCCGCCAGCGCGGGACCGGTGTAGACATGCAGCAGCGCCTCGTTGTCGCAGTGCAGATCGAGCACGATGTCGGCGTCGATCGCCATCGCCAGCAGCGTTTTTTTCAGTACCTGCGTTGCGTCCTGCGGCTCCCACCGCTCGATGGCGGTTCGTGCCTCGGCACGGATCGCGGCCACGTTCGCGGCGGCGTCCGGACCGAGCCGGCCGGACAAGGAGTCTTTCAATTCGTCGGCGACGTGGCGGAACGCGCGGTTGAAATTGGTACCGGTGCCCAGGTCGAACCGCCCGAACGGCGTGCCGTGCACGATCTGCGACAGCCCGATCGGATTCGCGGCGGGTACGAGGATCACCTCGCCATGGATGCGCCCTTCGGCATCGAGCCGTCCGAGTTCGCGCCGCAGGAAGTGCGCGACGAGCATCGCGGGCACTTCGTCCGCGTGCAGCGACGCCTGGATGTAGACCTTCTTGCCGCTGCACGCGCTCCCGTAGTGGTACGACGTGAGCTGGTAGCTGGCGACGCCCGGTTCGGTCGCGATCGGATGGGTCTTCGTATGCATGCGGACGTGTCTCCTGGCGTCGGTCTGCGGCCGATTATGTATGAATTTTTACACAACGTAAATCGATGAAAGATTATTTTCAAAAATGTTGTTGAGTCGGGCGCAGTAACTGTTTTACATTAAAAAACATTAACTCATTGACATCCGGTCACATGACTTCTGCCGTCCCGTCCAGCGCTTCGCCCGACATCGGTTTCGCCGAATCTTCGCTCGGCCAGTCGTTGCTGCGGGTGCTGGCGGAAGGCTCGGCGTCGAACCGCGCGATCGCGGATTACGTGCTGCGCAACCAGGTGCGAGTGACGGCACTCGGCATCGAGGAACTGGCCGACGCGTGCGACGTGTCGACGGCGACCATCAGCCGCTTCGCGCGCGATCTCGGCTTTAGAAACTACGCGGCGATGCGCGGCGCGGTGGCGGAGACGCTGCAGTCCGTGCTGCAGCCCGTCGAAAAGCTGCGCAGCACGATCGCACGGCGCACCGCGAAAGCGTCGCCCGCGTTGGAAAGCCTGGGCTATGCGGAAGCGGCCATCACGGCCACGAGCCGCGCGCTGTCCGGCACGCAGATCGACCGCGTCGGCGCCGTGCTCACGAAGGCGCGCACCGTGTACGTGCTGGGGTTCGGCCTGTCGTCGTTCCTTGCGGGCGCGCTCGCGATGCACCTGCAGCCGTTCTGTCGCCACGTCGTCGAAGCGGCGGCCAGCGGCGGTACGGAAGTCGCGGCAAGTCACCTCGCGACCATCACCGGCAAGGACGTGCTGGTCGTGATCTCGCTGCCGCGCTACACGCTGGACGCCGCGTCGCTGACGCGGTTCGCACGCGATGCCGGCGCGACCATCGTCTCCATCACCGATTCGCCCGCGTCGCCGCTCGCCGAACTGGGTCACCACGTGCTGTACGCGCACAGCACGCACCCGGTACTGCCCAGCAGTTCGAGCGCCGCGCTGGCCGTCATCGAAGCGCTGGCCGTGTCGCTGATGACGTCCAACAAGGCCAACGTGGCCAAGGCGGCCCGCCACACCGAGGCGATCGCCGCGTATCTCTACGGCGAACACCAGATTCGCAAGCTCGTCAAAAAAACCTGAGTCACCACAAGACACCAAGAGGGAGAGCACCGCATGACCAACCACATTTCGAGAGCCCTGCAACCGACCATCCTCGCGGCGGCCGTCGCGGCCCTGATGGCCCAGCACGCGACCGCGCAGACGCAGGCGCAGGCGGACGAACCGAAGATGCACCGCGTGGAGATCACCGGCTCGTCGATCAAGCGCATCGACACGGAGACCGCGCTGCCCGTGCAGCTGATCACGCGCGAGGACATCGAGAAGATGGGCGCGACGACGGCCGCGGAACTGGTCAAGAACATCAGCGCGAACACGGCGCCGGTGACGGACGGTCCCAGCATCACGGACGGCACGTCCGGCCAGCGCGGCCTGAACGGCGCCAACCTGCGCGGCCTCGGCGTGTCGTCCACGCTGGTCCTGCTGAACGGCCGCCGCCTCGCCAACTTCGCCTCGCCCGGCGACAACTCGGGCGTCGACCTCAACAACATCCCGGCGGGCGCGATCCAGCGCGTCGAGGTGCTGAAGGATGGCGCCTCCGCGATCTACGGTACCGATGCCATCGGCGGCGTGATCAACTTCATCACGCGCAAGGACTACACGGGCATCGACCTGGCGGCATCGGCCGCGGGTACGCAGCAGGGCGGGGCGGGCAAGAAGACGCTGAGCCTCAGCGGCGGCACGGGCGACTTGAGCACCGACCGCTTCAACGTGTTCGGCGTGCTCGACATCCAGCAGCTCGACCGCCTGCGTTCCGGCCAGCGCCGCTTCATCTCCGAGCACCCGCTCGCGACGACGCTGCCGGCGCAGATGTCCAGCAACACCTTCCCGGCCAATATCGACATCTCGGCCGCGCAGCGTGCCGCCCTGATCGGCGCGGGCCTGCTGCCGGCCGGCAGCCGCGCGAGCCGCGTCAACCCGAGCGCGCCGAAGTGCAATCCGCCCGCCACCGTGTATGCCGAGAAGGGACCGGGCGGCGTGGCCGGCTGCAGCTACGACTACATGGAAGACACGGAGATCTACCCGGACTCGCGCAAGATCGGCTTCATCGGCCGCGCGACCTTCCAGCTCGATCCGGACAACCAGCTGTTCGCCGAGCTGGTGCAGACGCAGGCCAAGACCAAATACGTGCTGTCGCCGAACCCGGTGTCGACCCTGCGCAACCTGCCCGTCAGCATCCTGCCGGAGGCGTACCGCAACGCGTTGTCGGCGCCCGGCTTGCCCGCCACGGTCAACCGGATCCGCTACCGGATGTCGGAAGCGGGCAACCGCACCAACGACGTGACGAGTACCGGCCAGCGCCTGCTGCTGGGCGCCACGGGTACCCTCAAAGGCTGGGACTACGACGTGGCGCTGGGCCGCGCCGAGAACAAGGCCATCGACAAGTACGTCGACGGCTACTTCCTGTACGACCAGTTCGAGGCCGGCGTGCGCTCGGGCGCGATCAATCCGTTCGGGCCGTCGTCGCAGGCCGGCCGGGACCTCATCAACAAGATCCGGGTCAACGACGAAGCACGCAATGCAAAGGGCGTGTCGACTTCCCTCGACGGCAAGATGTCGCGTTCGTTGACGGCGCTGGCGGGCGGCGACCTGGCGCTGGCGGTCGGCGGCGAACTGCGTCACGAGCACCAGACGTTCAGGCCGTCGGACCTGCTGCGCTCGAATAACATCCAGGGTGACCGCGACAGCACCATTCCGGCCGGCGAGCTGGCCGACGTCGAGACCGCGGACAACACGAGAAAAGTGGCCTCCGTGTACACCGAGGTGGTCGCGCCGTTCACCAAGGAACTCGAGATGCAGTTCGCGGTGCGCTACGACCACTACAGCGAAGTGGGCAACACGACCAATCCGAAGATCGGCCTGCGCTGGCAGCCGATGCAGTCGCTGCTGGTGCGCGCGTCCGCGGGCACGGGCTTCCGCGCGCCGTCGCTGTCGGACCTGAAGCGCCCGACGATCTTCGGCACGACGGCCGGCATCCTGACCGACCCGCAGTGCGTGAAGCAGGAAGGCAGCATCGACACGTGTACCGACCAGTGGGACGTCGAGCGCCGTTCGAACCCGAACCTGAAGCCGGAGAAATCGCGCGAGTTCTCGCTGGGCGTCGTGTTCGAACCGGTCAAGCGCACGAGCCTCTCGATCGACTACTGGAACATCGAGAAGCGCGACGTGATCAGCACCCTGGGCGAACAGGTCATCATCGAAAACCCGGCCGCCTACAACGGCAAGTACATCCAGCGCGACGAGGACGGCTTCATCTCCAACATCCTCCTGATGAAGGAAAACCAGGGCAAGCTCAGGACGTCGGGCTTCGACATCGCCGGCGACTGGCGCTCCGAGCGCGGACCGTGGGGCCGCTTCGGCGTCAACCTGTCCGGCACGCTGATCCTGCACTACGACCGCCAGTTCGGTCCGCAGGAACCGTTCCGCACGAACCTGGGCGTGTTCCTGAACGACCAGGCGATCCAGAAGTGGCGCCACCGCGTAAACTTCGAGTGGGACAACGGCCCGGTCACGCTCACGCTGGCGAACCAGTACTCGATGGGCTACACGGACCAGAACACGACCTACGACCCGTACACGGACACGCTGCTGGCGCCGAACCACGTGAAGTACTACTCGCTGTGGGACCTGACGGGCAGCTGGACGGTCAGCAAGCAGCTCAAGGTGCGCGCGGGCGTGCTGAACATGTTCAACGCGGATCCGCCGTTCTCGAACCAGGCCTGGTTCTTCCTGGCCGGGTATGACCCGAGCTACACGGACCCGCGCGGCCGCAGCGCGTTCGTGAGCGTGAACTACTCGTTCCGCTGACATGCTGAAGAGAGTGTGTGTCGCGCTGGCGCTGGCGGTATGCGCCGGGGCAGTGATGGCGGCCGACGGCGCGGCGCCGAAGGGATCGCTGGTCATCATCGGCGGCGGCCTGCGCGTCAACAATGCCGAGGTGTGGGAAAAAATCGTCGCACTGGCGGGCGGGAAGGGAGCGCGCATCGCCGTGCTGCCGACGGCCGCGCAGACACCCGCGAAGGAAGCGCAACTCACGGTGGACGCGCTGAACCGCTACGGCGCGCGCGCGTTCGTCGTGCCGGTCGCGCCCATGCTGGCCGGGACCGACGTGCGCAAGGCCGCGGACGATCCGGCGCTGGCCGAGGCAATCCGCAAGGCCGGCGGCGCGTTCTTCACGGGCGGAGACCAGGCTCGCATCACGGGCTCGCTGCGGCGCGCGGACGGCAGCAACACGGCCGTGCTGGATGCGCTGTGGGCGCTGTACCGGCGCGGCGGCGTCATCGCGGGCACGAGCGCCGGCGCCGCCATCATGAGCAGCACCATGTTCAACGATCCGCCGCTGGACGTGATGCCGGTACTGAAGAACGGCGTGGTGGACGGCAAGGACGTCGCGCCGGGCCTCGGCTTCATCGGCGACGACGTCTTCGTCGACCAGCACCTGCTCGCGCGCGGCCGCTTCGGCCGCATGCTGCCCGCCATGCTGGCCAAGGGCTATACGCTGGGACTGGGCATCGACGAGAACACGGCTGCCGTCGTGGGCCCATCGCGCGACGTCACGGTGATCGGCTACCGGGGCGCGCTCGTGCTCGACCTGAAGGGGGCAAGCACCGACAGGTCGCAGCTGGGATTCAATCTCGCCAATGCGCGCATCAGCTACCTGGACAGCGGCGACCGGTTCAACCTGGCCACGCGCACGTACACGCCGGGACCAGGCAAGGAGCCCGTGGACCGGCAATATGTCGAGCACCGGCCGCCGATTTTTTATACGGACATCCTCGGCAACACGGCGGTCGCGGACCTGCTCGAGAAGCTGGTCGACAGCGATCTGCAACGGGCCGTCGGCGTGGCGTTCGAAGGGCCGGACAGCCAGTCTCCGGAACGCGGGTTCGAGTTCACGTTTACGCGCGTGCCGGATACCGCGGAATTCGTCACGAACCGCGAGGATGCGTATTCGATCTACCGGATCAGGATGGACGTGCGGCCGGTGCGGATTCGCCAGCCGTTCTACACGGCCGATTAAGACAGCAGCGCCGCATCCACCTTGCGGAAGATACACAGCGCCGCATAGGCCGCGCTATCGACCGCCCGGCAGAACTCGGGATACGTCTGGAAATGCCGCGCCGACCAGTGGAACTCGGGTACGAGATCGCTGATGCCGAAGCGCGCGAGCGATTCATCCTTGTCCGGGTCGTGCGAGAGGCGCTGGCGCGGCGTGCGGATGGCGATCCAGTGACTCAGCTGGCCATACCTGCCGAGGTTCGCACCGCCGTCGTCGACGAGGGCGTAGATGAAGCGCCCGTCGGTCGTGGGACGTTCGGCGACGACGACATTCTTACCCTTGTTCCTGACCGCGAAGCCGTGCGGCGCAAGCATCTGCGCGAACCGCTCGCGCAGCAGTTGTACGCGCCCGGCCCAGGGCAGCGCGTCGAATTGCGGATCGTCGCGCAGGCCGGCGGCGCGGATCGCACGCGCCTTGACCTCGCGCGACCAGCGCACAGTCTCTTCGTGGATGGGATTCAGGTAGTCTTCGAGGCACAGCTTGATCGCCGGCTCGATCTGCGGCGCGACCAGGTCGGTCGGCGAGACGAGCGTGGGGGCCCGCTCGCGCAAGGCCTCCAGCAGTGTCGAGCGATAAGGTTGCGTGGGTGAGTAGAGGCCCTTGAGTTCGTCGATCGGCCCGCGCAGCGCCGACAGCCGTTCCATCGCGCGTTCGCGCCAGTATGCATGCAACTGCGCCCTGGCTTCAGGCGTCGGCGCGAAGGCGAGCATGCGATCGCGCCCGATGGCGGCTTCTTCACCGTAGCCGGCGGCCGCGAGGTCGTCCCAGAGGGTTTCCAGGTCGGCACCGACGTGCACGAGCGCCAGCGCGAGGGTCCGGGACGGATCCATCGCACCGGCGCCCATCGTCACGCCTTGAGCAGCGGCTTGAGGTACTTGCCGGTGACGCTGGCCGGATTGTCGGCCACGTCTTCCGGCGTGCCGTGCGCGACGATCGTGCCGCCGCCCGCGCCGCCTTCCGGCCCCAGGTCGACGATCCAGTCCGCCGTCTTGATGACGTCCAGGTTGTGCTCGATGATGACGAGCGTGTTGCCCTGGTCGCGCAGGCGGTGGATCACCTTCAGCAGCAGGTCGATGTCGGCGAAGTGCAGGCCCGTCGTCGGCTCGTCGAGGATGTACAGCGTACGGCCGGTATCCCGCTTGGACAGTTCCAGCGACAGCTTCACCCGCTGCGCCTCGCCGCCGGACAGCGTGGTCGCGCTCTGGCCCAGCTTGATGTAGCCGAGGCCCACGTCCAGCAGCGTGTGCAGCTTGCGCGCGATGACCGGCACGGCCTTGAAGAACTCGTGCGCATCCTCGACCGTCATCTCCAGCACTTCGGTGATGTTCTTGCCCTTGTACTCGACTTCCAGCGTCTCGCGGTTATAGCGCTTGCCGTGGCAGACGTCGCAGGGCACGTACACGTCCGGCAGGAAGTGCATCTCGACCTTGATGACGCCGTCGCCCTGGCACGCCTCGCAGCGGCCGCCCTTCACGTTGAACGAGAAGCGGCCCGCCGAATAGCCACGTTCCTTCGCGGTCGGCACCGTCGCGAACAGGTCGCGGATCGGCGTGAACACGCCCGTGTACGTGGCCGGGTTCGAACGCGGCGTGCGGCCGATCGGCGCCTGGTCGACCGAGATCACCTTGTCGAAGTGTTCCAGGCCGTGGATGGCGTCGTGCGGCGCCGGTTCCGTCTGCGAACCGTACAGGTGGCGCGACAGTGCCGGGTACAGCGTGTCGTTCACGAGCGTCGACTTGCCGGAACCCGACACGCCCGTCACGCACGTCAGCAGGCCCACCGGCAGTTCGAGCGACACGTTCTTCAGGTTGTTGCCGGTCGCGCCCGTGATGACGAGCTGGCGATCCGGGTCGGCCTGCGTGCGCTTCTTCGGCACGTGGATCTTCTTCTTGCCCGACAGGTACGCCGCCGTCAGCGACTCCTTGCTTTTCATGATGTCCTTGAGCGAGCCCTCGGCGATCACGGCGCCGCCGTGCACGCCCGCGCCCGGACCCATGTCGACGATGTAGTCCGCCGTGCGGATCGCATCTTCGTCGTGTTCGACGACCAGCACGCTGTTGCCGATGTCGCGCAGGTGCTTCAGCGTCGCGATCAGGCGGTCGTTGTCGCGCTGGTGCAGGCCGATCGACGGCTCGTCCAGCACGTACATCACACCCGTCAGGCCGGAACCGATCTGCGACGCAAGGCGGATGCGCTGCGCTTCGCCGCCCGACAGCGTGTCGGCGCTGCGGTCCAGCGACAGGTAATCGAGGCCCACGTCGTTCAGGAACGACAGGCGCGCGACGATCTCCTTGATGACGCGCTCGGCGATGTCCTTCTTCGCGCCCGTCAGTTCCAGGTCCTTGAAGTAGCCGAGGCAGTCGCGCAGCGGCGTCTTCGCGACTTCATAGATGGCGCGCTGCTGCCGGCCGTTGCCGATCTTGACGTAGCGCGCTTCCGTGCGCAGGCGCGCGCCGCCGCACGACGGGCACTCCTTCTCGTTGATGAACTTCGCCAGCTCTTCCTTCACGGCCATCGAATCCGTCTCGCGGTAGCGGCGCTGCAGGTTGTTCACGACGCCTTCGAACGTGTGCTCGCGCATCACCGTGCGGCCACGCTCGTTCACGTACGCGAACGGCACCGACGTCTTGCCGGAGCCGAACAGCACGACGTCCTGCGCGGATTTCGGCAGCTGCTCGAACGGCTTGTCGAGGTCGAAGCCGTAGTGCGACGCGAGGCTCGTCAGCATCTGGTAGTAGAACTGGTTGCGGCGATCCCAGCCCTTCACGGCGCCGGACGCCAGCGACAGGTTCGGAAACGCGACGATGCGCTTCGGATCGAAGAACTCGATGTGGCCCAGGCCATCGCATTCCTGGCAGGCGCCCATCGGGTTATTGAAGGAGAACAGGCGCGGCTCCAGCTCCTGCAGCGAATAGCCGCAGACGTTGCACGCGAACTTGTTCGAGTAGATGTGCTCCTTCTCCGTGTCCATCTCGTACGCGACGGCGCGGCCGTCCGCGATACGCAGCGCGGTCTCGAAGCTCTCGGCCAGGCGCTGCTTGATCTCGGCATTCACCTTCACGCGGTCGATGACGACGTCGATCGTGTGCTTTTCCGTCTTCTTGAGCTTCGGCAGGTCGTCGACGTCGTAGATCTTGGCCGCGTGCGTGCCGCTCTGGATGCGGAAGCGGACGAAACCCTGCGCCTGCATCGCCTCGAACAGGTCGCTGTGCTCGCCCTTGCGGTTCGCGACGACGGGCGCCAGGATCATCAGCTTGGTCCCTTCCGGCATGGCCAGCACGGCATCGACCATCTGCGACACGGTCTGCGCGGCCAGCGGCTCTTCCGGGTGGTCCGGGCAGTAGGGCGTGCCGACGCGCGCGTACAGCAGGCGCAGGTAGTCGTGGATCTCGGTGACGGTGCCGACGGTCGAGCGCGGGTTGTGCGACGTCGCCTTCTGCTCGATGGAGATGGCGGGCGACAGGCCCTCGATCATGTCGACGTCCGGCTTTTCCATCAGCTGCAGGAACTGGCGCGCATAGGCCGACAGCGATTCGACGTAGCGGCGCTGGCCCTCGGCATACAGCGTGTCGAAGGCGAGCGACGACTTGCCGGAACCCGACAGGCCGGTGATGACGATCAGCTTGTTGCGCGGCAGGTCGAGGTTGATGTTCTTGAGATTGTGCGTGCGGGCGCCGCGGATACGGATTTCTTCCATTGTTGTTTGAAGGCTTTCGAATGGTTGCGGGGCCGGCGCACGGATGGCACAGGTGAGCGGGCCGAACGGGAAAGCGCACTAGTTTACCTGTTTTTATTTACAGTGGTATGCCAGAGCTCGAAAAAGTCTGCGCGGCTTAGCAGCATGATATGACGACCTGTCAAGACCTGCCGTTTCGGTACGACGGGGTGCGTTCCGTATGTGGCCCGGAGGAGGGGCAATTCAATGGCAGACTCACCAGACAAGCGAAAAAAATTTCGGTGATCGTATTGACGCGCATCTCTTCCAATTCGGGCACTTCGCCCCCATCTTCGAGGTCTGATCAGGTGCTGCAAACCGGGTGCCCGATCAGTGCGGAATCAGTTGCTTTCTGAGGCAACTGGCCAGCATAATAGCGGACGCAACATCAACAGTTTCCCTAACGCCTAGTCATCACGCAGAGTCAGGGATCATCCAAAGGAGCTTTACAAAATGGCATCAGTTAACAAGGTCATCATCGTCGGCAACCTCGGCCGCGATCCGGAAATCCGCTACATGCCGAGCGGCGACGCCATCGCCAACATCGCCGTGGCGACGTCCTACAAATCGAAGGACCGCAACACCGGCGAGCAGAAAGAGCTGACCGAGTGGCATCGCATCTCGTTCTTCGGCCGCCTTGCCGAAATCGTCGGCCAGTACCTCAAGAAGGGTTCGTCGGTCTACGTGGAAGGCCGCCTGCAGACCCGCAAGTACACCGACAAGGACGGCATCGAGCGCTACGCCACCGACATCATCGCTGAAAACATGCAGATGCTGGGCGGCCGCCAGGGCATGGGCGGCGGCGACAGCTACGGTGGTGGCGACGACATGGGCTACGACGCCCCGCCGAGCCGCCCGGCACCGCGCCAGGCCCCGCCGGCCCCGGCCGCACGTCCGCAGCCGAAACCGGCACCGAATTTCTCGGATATGGATGACGATATTCCGTTCTAAACAGGAATTCGTTTTCCGTTGATGAAAGCCCGCTCTTCGCAAGAACAGCGGGCTTTTTCTTTGTCTGTGCCGATGGGTGACCAATGTGTGCCTGTTTGCACTGCACAGGTTTTGAGCGTTCATCTTTTCAGCGCGTTCACGTTACGTGAACAAGAAAAAATCGTGAACAAACGGGCGAGCCTGCCCATTATTTGGGCTGACTCACGCCCCAGGTGCAAATCCTCTCCACGGTTTGATTCAAGTTAGTGCACGTCAGTACGCCAGCCAAGGATGAAGCTGGCATAAAACCTGCATCAGGTACCGCATCAGTCCGCCGCCGGCGGCCAACCCGATCGGAGCCCAGGATGCACGCAGAAACCCTCCCCCTATCCACCGCCCAGCCCGACGTCAAACTGTCCGGCGACGTGTTCGGCGCCCTGATCAACCTGTCCGGCCGGCGCCGCTTCACATCCCAGCGGGTGGTGCTGTATTCGGTCCTGGCCTCGCTCGGCCATGACGGCGCGGACAAGACCGCGCGCGACACGCTGGCCGCCTTCAGGGACGCGCATATCACGCTCGTCGAGGGCAAGCAGGGGCTGCCGGGCATCTTTTGCCAGCAACTGCGCGACGCCTATTTCGGCACGATGCGGGGCGACCAGATCATCCGCGACTTCATCGCACTGGCCGAGAGTACGCTGGACGCCATCGGCACGACGTCGCGGCGCGCGCCGGCGCTGCTCGATGAACTGGTGCGCAGCGCGACACCGCTGCTCAGCGTGCTCAACGCCCTGACCCTCGTGTACGAGGAGCAATCCAAGCGGCACGCGCTCCAGCAGCGCCGGCAGATGCAGGAATTGATGGGTGACATCAAGACGATCGCACGCGAGGCGCGCATGGTCGCCTTCAACGCCCAGATCGTCGCCGCGCGCGCGGGCCCGGTCGGTCGGGAGTTTGCCGTGGTGGCGAGCACGATGACCAACATCACCGGCGAGATCGATGCGCTCGTGCAGACCGCGCTGGAGGGGTCGCTGGCCTATTGAATCAGACGCGCTTGCGCTTCCCGCTGTCGGGAACGTGCTGGTCCTTGACCCTGCGCGCGTCGCGCACCGTGAAGTCCGTCACCGACCGCAGATCGAACAGCGCCGCGCCGCCGCTGCCCGGCTGGGCGTTGACCGCGCTGAAGACGGCGTCCCGCACGTCCTCCAGCACGAAGGCGGCACGCGCCTCGGGCTGCGCATACGTCACCGTGACATGGTCGACGTCGATGCCGGCCGCATGGCGCACGTACAGGCCATAGGCCGGGCAGGGCCCGAACATGCCCGGCTCGGGATACGCGGTCGGCTTTTCCAGTGGGACGACGTCGCGCAGAGTCGCCGCGCCGCCGCCTTCGACGTGCACACGCAGGTTCGACACATGGATGTCCTCGACCGGATGTCCGGGCAAGCCGCTGATGGTGCTGGTGAAACCCGCCTGGGCGCCCGAGACGACGATATTGCTGATGTTGACGCGCCGGATGGAGCCGATCGGCGGCGCATCCGGTCCGCGCAGGCGCGCGCCGAGGTAGATGAAGATCGGATCGTTGGCCACCTTGCGCATGGTGATGTTGGAAATCGCGAGGTCTTCGATGTGCGAGCCGTCCACGCTTTCGATGGCGAGGCCGCGGCAATCGTCGAACACGCAGTTGGTGATCGTGATGTTCCTGAAGTCGCCATTCGATTCCGTGCCCAGCTTGATGCGCCCGACGCGGCCCGAGTGGTAGTCGGGCGCGCTGCGCTTGAATGTCCCGTCCAGCAAGGTGCCGACGTCGAAATTCCCGGCCAGGTAGCAATCCGAAATCGTGATGTTGTCGCAGGCCGCGACCCTGCCCAATGCATACGACGCCTTCAGGCAGATGCCGTCGTCCCAGGGGGAATTGACGCTGCACCGGGAAATGCGCACATTGCTGCAGCAATCGATATCCATGCCGTCGCGGTTGGTATCGATACGGAGGTTATCGACGGTCACGTTGGTGCATCCGGTCGCCAGGATGCCGAAATGGCCTCCGTTCAAAATGCCGAAGTCGCGCAGCAGGACGTTATTGCATTCGCGTAGCGAGATCGCCTTGTTGCCTTCGCCCGGCCCGCCGTCCGCGTCGTAGCGGATGCTCCCGTCGGGCAGCTTCCGGTAGCCCGGGTTGAGTCCCTTGCCATCGATGTGGCCGGTGCCGGTGATCGCCACGCTGTCCAGGCCGATGCCCCAGATCAGGCTGTTCTTCCAGTGGCTGTGGCCGAAGTCCTGGTAGTTCCCGCCCGCCTCGTTCGGTTCCGGCAGGTCGTAGCGGGCGACCTTCCAGTCGACCGCCTCGATCACGGCACCCGCCTCCAGATGCAGCGTGACGCGGCTGCGCAGCCGGATCGATGCGGACAGATACCGCCCGGGAGGGAAGTGCACAGTGCCGCCGCCGGCATTTGCGGCCGCCTCGATGGTGGCGTTGATGGCGCCGGTGTCGACCGTCTTGCCGTCGCCGCGCGCGCCGAAGTCGCGCACATCGTGGCGCGCCGCACCTTGCGCCTGTGCGCTGGCGCCGAATCCGCCGGCAAACACCACCGGAAGCGATGCGGCGAGCCGGGTGGCCGAACCCAGGAAATGACGGCGTCGTGAAAGTTTGTCCATGACTCTGGATGTTATCGATCTCACAGTTGGGATGCAAGAGCTTGCATGTCGAAATACGCTACTCTCGTTCGTCGTGGTCGAAGCAGCACGATCATCAACGACCAAAAGGAACCGACATGGCAACGCAAGATACCGTCAAAGGCCCCGCCTCGTACTTCCCCTCCATCGAAAAGAAGTACGGCAAGCCGATCGCGCACTGGATGCAGGTCCTGGAGCAGGCGGGCCCGCGCAAGCACATGGAGCTGGTCGCTCACCTCAAGACCGAGCACCAGCTGGGCCACGGTCACGCCAATGCGCTGGTCGCGGCATTCATGGCGAAGGCGTAGCGCAGCCGGCGTCGCCGAACGCGATGCGCACGGCGAGCCCGCGCCCACCGGGGCCGCCGTCGAGCGTGATGCGGGCGCCGTTGCGGGCGGCCGCCCGTTCCGCGATCGCGAGACCGAGGCCGCTGCCCGCCTGGTCCTGGCCGGGCACGCGGTAGAAGCGTTCGAACACGCGGGCGCGCAGCGGGGGCGGGACGCCGGGGCCCTGGTCCGTCACCGTGATGCACGGGCCGGCGTCGAGGCACACGTCCACGCGGGCGCCGTCCGGTGAATATTTGATTGCGTTGCCGACGACGTTGTCGAGCAGGGCGGCCATGCTTTCGCGGTGCAGCGGCAGGATGGCGGGGGACGCTGCGCGCAATTCGATGTCTATGCCGCGCTGCAGCGCCAGCGGGGCGGCCCCGGCGATGCGTTCGCGCAGCAGCGCGGCCAGGTCCTGGTCCTGCAGCGGCGCGTCCGTCGGTTCCTGGCGCGCCCGTTCGTACGCGAGCAGCTGGTGCACCGCGTGCGTGGCGCGCGCGACGCCTTCGCGCAGGCCCGTGCCGGCTTCGGTCCGCTGGGCCGCGTCGGTCGACGCTTCCAGCAGGTGGGCATTGAGCTGCACGACCGACAGCGGCGTCTTGAGCTCGTGCGCGGCGTCGGCAAGGAATTCGTGCTCGCGCGCGAGCCGCTCGGACAGGCGCCGCATCAGCCGGTTCACCGCGTCGACGACGGGGGCCAGCTCGCGGTAGGGTGAGGCGGGCAGCGGCGCCAGTTCCGCCGCGCTGCGGGCTTCGAGCGCCTGCGCCACCGTGCGCAGCGGGCGCAGGCCCAGGCGCACGATGAACCAGGCCGGCAGCAGCACGAACGGCAGGCTGTAGACGAGCGGCGAGAACAGGTACTTGGCGGCCGACGGCGTGAACACCCAGTCCACGTTGGGCTTTTCGCGCCGCTCCACCACGATGCCGCGCGCCGCGTCGCGCTCGACCCAGCGCACCCACCCGTCGTCCGGCGGCGCGCCGGGGTCCGAGTCGTACACGAGCTGGCCTTGCAGCCACACGCGGGTCTGCGCATGCGTCTCGAAGCCCGTCTCGCGGAACATGTCCAGGCGTAGTGCCTCGATACCGCGGCCGATGCGCGCCAGCGCCGCCGGGTCGGACGGCAGCGACTGCATGTTCAGCATGATCTGGCGCGTCCACGCGCGGTTGACGATCGCCGTCTGGCGCGCCTGGTCGACCTTCACCTGCCACATGATGTGGGCCAGCGCCGCCAGCCAGATGCCGAGCATGACGAGCATGAAGCCGGCCAGCAGGCGGCGCAGCAGCGATTTCGGCGCGGTCGCTCTAGCGGTCGCCGTCATGGCGCACCATGTAGCCGACGCCGCGCACGGTGCGGATGTAGCCGTCGCCGATCTTCTTGCGCAGGTTCGAGATGTGCACGTCCAGCGTCTGGCCCTCGCTGTAGGGCAGCACGCCCTGTTCGAGCTCCGTGCGCGTGACGATGCGGTCCGGGTTGCGCACGAGCGCGTGCAGCAGCGCGAACTCCGTGCGCGACAGGTTGACTGGCGCGCCGCGGCAGGTCGCGCTCATGCTGCGCGCATCTATGGCCAGGTCGCCGACCTGCCACAGCGCGTCGGCCTGCGCACCGCCGGCGCGGCGCACGACGGCGCGCAGGCGGGCCAGCAGCTCCGGGATGTCGAAGGGTTTGATGAGGTAATCGTCGGCGCCGCCATCGAAGCCGTCGAGGCGGTCCTGCAGGCTGTCGCGCGCCGTGATCAGGACGGCTGGCAGCACGTGGCCGGCCGCGCGCAGGCGGCGCAGCAGCGCGACGCCGTCGCCGTCGGGCAGGCCCAGGTCCAGCAGCAGGGCGTCGTGGCGGCGCTCGTCCAGCAGGCGCACACAATCGCTGCCCAGGCGCACCCAGGTGACGTCATGGCCGTCGTTGTGCAGTACCGACTGCAGCGCGCGGCCCAGCGCCAGGTCGTCTTCCACGAGTAGGAGTCGCATGGAGCGCAAGTATAGCGACGCGCCGCCGCCGCGCCTATCGGCCGTGAAGCCTCCCTGAAGATTGCGCGCGCGTCCCGCCTCTAGAATGGCGGCATCCCAACGACAGGACCCCCTATGCGCCGCCTTGCCCTGCTGCTTGCCTTCCTCGCCACCCCATCGTTCGCCGCCGACTGGCCCATGTTCATGGGCGACCCCGCGCATACCGGCCGCGTGGCCGGCGACACGCGCGCCATCAAGGGTTTCAAAGTGGCGGGGCGGTTCGATGCGCACGCGGCGATCCACGCGTCGCCCGTGGCGGCGCAGGGGCGCGTGTTCGTCGGCGCGGAGAACGGCAACCTGTACGCGCTCGACGCGAAGACGCGCACGCTGCAGTGGTTGTATCACGCGCGCGGCGGTATCGCCTCCACGCCGGCGGTGGCCGACGGCACCGTCTACTTCCTCGACCGCGCGGGCACCGTGCATGCGTTGAAGGCCGACGACGGATCGCCCCGGTGGACCTTCCGCACGCAGGGCGAGGCGGTGTTCGCCGCGCACGGCATGTTCGGCATGCCGCGCGACGGCCAGCCCGTGCCCGATCCGTGGGACCTGTACCTGTCGTCGCCGCTGGTCCACGGCGGCAAGGTCTACGTGGGCAGCAGCGACGGCCACGTGTATGCCCTCGATGCGAAAGACGGCAAGCTGGCCTGGGCGTGGCGCACGGGCGGCATGGTGCATTCGTCGCCCGCGCTCGCAGGCGGCAATATCGTCGTCGGCAGCTGGGACGGCGCCGTCTACGCGCTCGATGCGCAGACGGGGGAACAGCGCTGGCGCCACCAGACGGGCGTCGAGCAGAAGACCAGCATCATGTTCGGCATCCAGGCGTCGCCCGCCGTCGACGGCGACACGGTCTACGTCGGCTCGCGCGACGGCTTCTTGTATGCGCTCGATGCGGCGGGCGGCCAGCCGAAGTGGCGCTACGACGCGCAGGGCAGCTGGGTCGTCGGCACGCCGGCGGTGGATGGCGACAGCATCTACGTCGGCACGTCGGACACGGGCCTGCTGCTGGCGCTGGACAAGCGCACCGGCCGCGAACGCTACCGCTTCGAGACGAAGGTGTGGACGTTCGCGTCGCCCCTCCGGGTGGCCGACGTCGTCGTGGCGGCGTCGATGAAGGGAGAACTGCACGCGCTCGATGCAGCGACCGGGCGCGCGCGCTGGTCATGGCGCAGCGACGCGCTGGCCGTGAACGACGGCCGCGTGATCGACACCGCGACGGGCAAGCTGGACACGAAGCACATGTACAAGGGCGGACCGCATGCGCTGTATTCGGCCGTCGAATACGTCAAGCGCCTCGGCGGCTTCATCGGCTCGCCGGCCTGGTACGACGGCCAGTTGATCGCGGCCACCGCGACGGGCGAGGTGTTGTTCTTCGAACCGCAGCGCTGACGGGCGGCTTTACTAAAACGCCGCGCGCCGCTGCCCGCGCGGCGGGCGGCATCTTTCGACCATCAAGCGCGGCCAGTTTAGTAATCACCACTAAACAGCGCCGCAAAGCCTTGCCGGCGTTTGACCCTCCCTCCGGCCGGATGCAGAATCCGCCGCACAACGATCCCGGCCGTCCGCGCCGGGACTTCTGCCTATCCCGGAGACCATCATGCGCCACGCCAGTTCGGGCCTGCCCACGCCCGTCGCACGCCCACCCCGCCTTGTGAACGCCCTGCTCGCCGCCGTGTTGCTGGCGGCATCCGCCGCCCACGCGGCCACGTGGGGACCGTTCAACGCCGAATTCCCTGCCGCCGCCGATGGCCTGGTCAAGAAGGCACCGGCCGGCGTGACGCTGACGGCGCAGCGCGTCGCCATCGGCGGCTGGTTCAAGCCGTCGGAGGCCGCGCGCGGTACCGCGCTGCTGGCCGGTGCGGACGGCATCGGCTACCTGTGCAGCGTGGACGGCACGCTGGCCTTCTGCGGCGCGGGTGCGCCGGTGCGCAGCAGCGTGCCGCTGCCCGCCGGCGCCTGGACCCATGTGGCGGCCAGCCGGGACGGCCGCCACGTCGTCCTGTACGCGAACGGCAGGGAAGTGGCGCGGCAGGAGGTGCAAGGCGGTGCGGCAGCCGCCGCGCAGGTCGCGATCGCACCCCGCACGGGGACCGGTGCCGCGTTCGCGGGCCGCGTGGCCGGGCTGACGCTGGGCGACGACGCACAGGCCGTCGCACGGCTCGCGGCGACCCCGCCGGATGAGGGAATGATCGTGTTCGAGACCGGCAGCCCGCACTGGCCGCTGCAGACCCGCCAGATGGCCGGCCAGCTTGTACCGCAGGATGCGTGGACGCTGCCGCGCAGTGCGACGCCGCCGTCGAAGCCTGTCTCCGTGCCGGCCTATGCGGGACCGGCGCTGGAACCGCGCGGCGCGAACGAATGGACGATCCGCGCGTGGACGCTGCAATCGGCGGACCAGGCCCCGGGATCCGCGCAGCAGATCGCCAGCGGCGGCTATGACGCGTCGCGCTGGTACAAGGCCACGGTGCCGGGGACCGTGCTCACCACGCTCGTCGACCGCGGCGTGTATCCGAGCCCTGCGTATGGTCTCGACAACCTCGCGATCCCGGAAAGCCTCAGCCGCCAGGACTGGTGGTATCGCACGAGCTTCTCGCTGCCGCGCGGCCATCGCCCCGGCCGCCACCTGTTCGTCACCTTCAAGGGCATCAATTACGCCTCCGAGATCTGGGTCAACGGCCGCCGCGCCGGCACCACGCGCGGCGCCTTCGTGCGCGGCAGCGTCGACCTGGAGCCTTACCTGAACCCGAAAGGCGAGAACGTCATCGCCGTCAAGGTGTCGCCGCCGCCGCATCCCGGCATCGCGCACGAGGAATCCGTTGCGGCCGGCGTCGGCGAGAACGGCGGCGTGCAGGCGCAGGACGGCCCGACCTTCATCGCCACCGAGGGCTGGGACTGGATCCCGTCCGTCCGCGACCGCAATACGGGCCTGTGGCAGGACGTCGTCCTGCGCAGCACGGGCGACGTGCGCGTGGGCGATGCGCACGTGATCACGGCGCTCGCGGACGATCACGCGCAGGCTGACGTCAGCATTGAGGTGCCGGTGACGAACCTGTCGAACAAACCGGTACGCACGACGGTACGCGCCACCGTCCGCGACCGTGCCGGCACGATGCGGCCGATCGTCGTGAGCCGCACGCTGGACGTGGCGCCGGGCACGCAGACGGTGCGCTTCGCGGCTGTGCAGGTGAAGCAGCCGCGCCTGTGGTGGCCGAACGGCTACGGCAAGCCGGAGCTGCACGACCTCGACGTCGACGTGCTGCAGGGCGCGGCGCTGTCCGACCATGCGCGCACCGCGTTCGGCATCCGCAGCGTGACCTACGAACTGTCGCTGGTCGACCGCACGGGCCACCTGCGCCGCGTGGAGGCCGATTTCACCAGGGCGCGCGCGCTCGGCGTACGCATCACCGACGCCCGCCACGAGGCGCTGCGCAAGGTCGCGGGCAACCAGTGGGCAACCGGGTTGCGTGCGGAAGCGGAAGGCACGGCCGCGATCCGCGAACTGCCCGATGCCGGCAGCCTGGCGCCGCACCTCGTCATCAAGGTCAACGGCGTGCGCATCGCCGCGCGCGGCGGCAACTGGGGCATGGACGACTTCATGAAACGCGTCGACCGCGCGCGCCTGGAACCTTACTTCCGCCTGCACCGCGACGCCCACGTGAACATCATCCGCAACTGGGTCGGCCAGAACACGGAAGAGACGTTCTTCGAACTGGCCGACGAATACGGGCTGATGGTGCTGAACGATTTCTGGGCGTCGACGCAGGACTACAACATCGAGCCGCAGGACGTCGACCTGTTCATGGCCAACGCCGTCGACGTCGTGCGCCGTTTCCGCAACCACCCCTCGATCATCGCCTGGTTCGGCCGCAACGAAGGCGTGCCGCAGCCGGTGCTGAACGAGAAGCTGGAGGCGCTGATCTACGCGGAAGACGGCACGCGCTGGTACACGGGCAGCTCGAACCGGGTGAACCTGCAGAACAGCGGCCCGTACGACTACCAGCCGCCGGAGACGTATTTCACGACGCACGGCAAGGGCTTCGCCGTCGAGGTGGGCACGCCGTCGTTCCCCACGCGTGAAGCGTTCGAGGCTGCCGTGCCGGCGTCCGAACGCTGGCCGCTGGGCGACACGGCCGCGTACCACGACTGGCACCCCAGCGGCAACGGCCGCGTGGAACCGTTCATGAAGGCGCTCGAACGCCAGTACGGCGCGCCGGCGTCGCTGGCCGACTTCGAGCGCAAGGCGCAGCTGATGAACTACGAATCGCACCGCGCGATTTTCGAAGGCATGAACGCGGGGCTGTGGCGCGAGAACAGCGGCCGCATGCTGTGGATGACGCAACCGGCCTGGCCGAGCACGATGTGGCAGATCCTCAGTCACGACTACGACACGCACGCCGCCTATTACGGCACGAAACACGCGTCCGAACCCGTGCACGTGCAACTGAACCTGCCCGATCACGCGGTCGACGTCATCAACAACCCGGCCGCGCCGCTGGACAATGCGCGCGTCGCGTTCGAGGCCTGGACCGTCGACGGCCGCCTCGCGGGCCGCGGCGCCGCCACCGTCAGCGTGCCCGGCGTGGCCACGTCGGGGCCGATCGACCTCGGCATCGCGCCGCTGCTGGCGCGCGAAGGCCTGCTGGTCGTCAAGCTGACCCTGACCGACGGCGCGGGCCGCACGCTGTCGGACAACGTGTACTGGCCGTCGACGAGCCCCGAGCGCCAGCGCGGCCTCGATACGCTCGCCGGCGTGCCCGTGACTGTGCATGCCACGGCCCGCACCGAGGGCGCGGCGCGCAAGGTGGACGTCACGCTGACCAATCCGTCCAGGGTGCCTGTGTTGAACACGAAACTGACCCTGCTCGACGCGGCCGGCGCGCGCGTGCTGCCCGTGTACTGGTCGGACAACTACGTGGCGCTGATGCCGGGAGAAAGCCGCACCGTCAGTGCCGAATTCGCGGGCGGACAGGGCGAGCTCAAGGTCGCCGTGCGTGCATGGAACGGCCCGGAACAGGCGGTCGCGGTGGACGCCGCGCGGCCTTGAATGTGCGCGACAAGCTGATTGTTTAGTAAAGACGAAGAAACTGAAAGGTGTCTGGCGAAATTCTTTGATTTTACGAATTCTGGTTGAAATACTCGTCTGTACGTGACCGGTTCGCCGGCACGCAGAATTCAAAAAACCAAGGAGATACGATGCTGCATCCAATCAAACGGACGGCCATGAGCGTGGCCGTCGCCAGTGCCTGCACCTTCGCCGCCATGCCTGCCTGGGCGCAGGCCACCGACACGATCCCGGAAGTGACGGTGACCGCCACCCGCTTCAGCACCTCGCTGCTCAAGACGCCGGTCGCCGTGACGGCGTTCTCGCAGGACCAGCTGACCCGCAAGGGCGCCACCAACATCCGCGACCTCGCCAACGAGATCCCCAACGTCACCATCGATTCGGGCCTCGACAACGGCGTGCAGATCACGATCCGCGGCATCACGTCGACCAACTTCACCGAGACGGGCGACCCGGCCGTGGGCTTCCACGTCGACGGCCTGTACTCGCCGCGGCCGCAGGGCGCACAGGCGCTGATGTTCGACATCGACCAGCTCGAAGTGCTGCGCGGTCCGCAGGGTACGCTGTTCGGCCGTAACTCGACGGGCGGCAGCGTCAACGTCATCACCGCGAAGCCCGACTTCAACGGCAACTACGGCCGCGTGGAGACGGACCTGGGCAACTACAACAAGAAGCAGGTCAACTGGGTGCAGAACGTCGTCGTCAACGACAGGCTGGCGCTGCGCGGCTCGTTCATGCGCGTGCGCCGCGACGGCTACGCCGACCAGCACCAGGACCTGTCGGAAGCGAACGTGCCGGCCAAGGGCTGGATCCCGAACGGCGTGCCGGACGTCGACATGCGCTACAACCGCGCCGTCCGCCCGTCCGATTACTACACCAACCAGAACGAATGGGCTGCGCGCCTGCAGGCCCTCCTGCGCGTCAACAAGGACCTGACGCTGCACGCCGCGTACGAGCACTTCCAGGACTCGGGCGCGGGCTATGCGTTCTTCCGCGATTGCGGCGCCGGCGTCGGCACGCGCTATGCCTGCACCAACGACGAGTTCTACATCAACGTCAACGTGCCGGGCCAAACCGACATGGCGATCCGCACGGTGCGCGCGGGCGCCGACTGGAACGTCAACGACCGCACGTCCGTCAGCTACAACTTCGCCGTCGCCGACCAGCGCCGCAGCCAGATCTCGGACGACGACCTGGGCCTGCAAAACGCGCCGTCCTGGGCCGACATCGCCCCGTTCCCGAATACGAAGGATGGCAACTGGGGCACCTGGCCACTGCGCGACACGTGGCACCGCACGGCGGATTCGCGCTACCTGTCGACCGTGCACGAACTGCAGCTCAAGCAGCAGCTGGGCTCCCTGAAATACGTGTCCGGCCTGTTCTGGATGCACGAGCGTAACCGCATCGACTACGAGATGACGGAAGCGATCCAGAAGCCGTTCGGCGACCCGGGCAGCGTGGTGTACGCGCAGCCGAACCGCCAGATCGATTCGAAGGCCATCTTCGGCCAGGCCGACTGGAGCTTCGCACCGAAGTGGACGGCCACGCTGGGCGCGCGCTACAGCCGCGATTCGAAGGAAGACAAGGGCGGCAAGGTGTACGGCGCCAACTGGATCGGCAACCCGGCCTATTACCGTGGCCTGTACGACCGCGGCATCCCGGGCACGCCCGGCTTCCGCATCCACGACGGCACCGACCTGACGCAGCAGATGGGTTGGGCGGGCGGCGGTCCGATCGCCTATGCCGGCTATGCCAACGCGACCAACAACGATCACAAGGAAACCTGGGGCAAGGTGACGTGGCGCGCGGGTCTGCAATTCCAGATCACGCCGCGCCAGATGGCCTATGCTTCCGTCTCGACGGGCTACAAGGCGGGCGGCTTCGCGGACAAGGTCGACAGCTGCAACTACCACCTGTGCGCCGCGACGGGCAAGCCGGGCGAGGCGACGTTCCTGCCGTACGGCCCGGAGACCGTCACCAACTATGAACTGGGCTGGAAGGGCCGCTTCCTGGACAACCGCCTGAGTCTTTCCGCCACCGCCTTCTACATGCGCTACAAGGACATGCAGTTGACGGGTAACTACTTCGTCAACCAGATCATTCCGGACAACGGCCTGCCTTGCCCGGCCGACCAGCCCAAGTGCGACGTGTACGAATCCTGGCGCACGATCAACGTGGGCGACACCCGCATCCCGGGCCTGGAACTGGAGTGGGACTACAAGCCGTGGCGCGGCGCGCGCGTGGGCGGCGGCTTCGCGTTCATCGACACCAAGGTGCACGGCTTCTACAACTACAGCGACGATTACCAGTGCGGCGACGTGCGCGCGGAATTCGGCGTCCAGCCTTGCCCGGCCATCTACAACGGTCCGGACAAGGCGCTGCTGGGCCGCCGCCTGTACGACATCGACGGCAACCACCTGCCGAACACGCCGAAGTACCAGGTCTACCTGAACTTCTCGCAGGAGTTCGAGCTGCCGGGCGGCTACCGCCTCACGCCGTACGTGAAGGTGAACTGGCGCGACAAGGCCTACTTCGACCTGCGCAACTCGGACTGGGCCGGCATCGGCCGCTACCAGGCCGCGTATGCGCTGGCGGATGCCTCGGCACGCCTGGATGCCCCGGACGGCAACTGGTATGCGGAAGCGTACGTGCGCAACGTGACGGACAAGCGCGCCAAGACGAGCAGCGATTCGTTGTGGGGCGGCTTCATGCGCGCTACCTACGTCGAGCCGCGCATGTTCGGCATCCGCGCGGGCTTCAATTATTGAAGACTGCCTGAAGAAAGCCCGTTCCGTCCGTGGCTAGAATGAGCCGGTGCTCATGGGAGGCCACGAATGGAACGTCGGTGTTTTTTGCTCGCCACGGCTGCCTGCCTGGCCGGTTGCGGGGGCGGCAACGCTGCGGTCCAGCAGACCGCCCCTGCCGTCCCCGCCGCGGCGGCGGGGACAGTCGAAACCCTCGCCGTCGCGAGCCGCGCGCTCGGGCGCACGATGAACGTCGCGCTGTACCTGCCGCCGGGCGGCGCACGCCATCCTATCCTCTACCTGTTCCACGGCTTCGGCGGCAACGGCGCAGCGTTCTTCGACGCCGGCCTGGCCATCAACCGCGCGGCCGACCGGCTGGGCGCACCGCTCGTCATCGCCGCCCCCGACTACGACAACGGCTTCGGCGTGAACACGACGCCGGCGCAAGGGACGCTGACCTCAGGCGGCACGATTGGCCTGTACGAGGATTATCTGATGACGGAGATGCTGCCTGCCGTCGAATCCCGGCTTGGCGTGACGGCCACGCGCGCGGACCGGCGCATCGGCGGCGTGTCGATGGGCGGATTCGCCGCGCTGCATCTCGCCTTGCGCCACCCGGAGATGTTCTCTCGCGTGGGCGCGCACAGCGCCGCGTTATGGGATTACAGCAGCGCGGACCAGTTCACGGGCCAGCGCGACTGGCTGTACCCGACGCCGGCCCTGCGCGCGCAACGCGATCCGCTGCTGCTCGCGGCACACGCCGACCTGCGCGGCCTGCGCTTCTACCTCGACGTCGGCGACCGCGACCCATTGCGCCGGCAGGATGAAGCCATGCAGGCGGTGCTGGGCGCCGCCAGCGAACTGCACGTGGGCAGCGGCGGCCACGACGCCGCCTTCTGGCGCAGCCGGCTGGAGAGCTGGCTGGCCTTCTACGGCGCCGCTTGACGCTGCTGGCCTCGACCCGTCTCCGCGCACCAGACCCCGCTGCTCATCACGCGCGATAAATTCGGGGTCAGAGCACTTTTTGGTACACGATCTTCGAAGAAAGATCTTTCGGAGCCTCAGCCAGCTCCGGCGTGCGGCTCGGTGTGAATGGCGGCCCGATTGCGCCATTCTCGGAGAAGCACTGTCTATCCAGACATTGACCCGAAATTTGCTCTGACCCCGAATCTGGTCGAAAATGTGCTCTGACCCCGAATTTTCAGCGCTGCTGGCCGCGGCCTGTCGCCGCCCACCAGATCCCGCCCATCAGGTGCGACAGGTATTGCGGGTCGCGGTACATGTCGCCGTTGTGGCCCAGCAGCGTGACGAACACGCGGCCCTTCTCGACCGTGTGGTACCACGACACCGGGTGGTCCCTGCCCATTCCCGTGGAGACTTGGCCGGGCCAGATCTTCGTGACGTCGTAGCTGGATTCGTCGATGTTCAGCACGGGGTGGATGGCGACCTTGTACGGGTTCGTGGTCTCGTACCACTCGTCGCTCCAGATCCAGCGCGGCGGGATGCCGAATGTCGCGGGGAAGGTTTTATCGACGACGTCGACGGCGCCCGTCTGCAGCATCGGGTGCGTCTTGAACGAGCGGCCGACGAGCTTTTCGTACCACACCCACCCGTTCGGTGGCGTGATCGCGGCGCGGTGCACGACGACCGCATTGCCGCCGTCACGCATGTACGCCTCGAACTTCGCGCGCTGCGCCGGGTTCAGTTCCTCGCCCGGCGTGTTGAGGAAGACGACCGCCGCATACTGCTTCAGGTCGCCGTCGAATACCTCGGGCTTGTTCGTGTAGTTGAACTCGAACGCGTGCAGCTTCGCGAGTTTTTCCAGGCTCTCGCGCGCGATCGGGATGTATTCGTAGTGGTACTTGTTGGGGATGGCCAGCACGAGCAGTTTGTACTGGACGTCCGCCGTCCATGCCGCCGGCGTGGCCACGGCAGCGGCCACTGCCAGCATCGATACGATACGTTTCATGTAACTCCTTTCAGGGTGCGGGCACGCCTTCCGGTTTGCGCCCGTTGCGCGGCACGAGCCAGCCGCCGTCGGACAGCCAGTCCGCCAGGCGATCCGACCAGTGCTGCAGCGAGATGCGTTCGCCGCGTTGGCCCACATTGAACGCGTGGTCCGTGTCCGCGTACAGGTGCAGCTCGGCCGACACGCCGGCCTTCACGAGCTGCTGGTACAGGGTGATGGTGGGCGGCATGCAGCACGTATCGCGCGAGCCGGCGACGAGGAACGCGGGCGGCGCGCCATCGACGGCTTTGGCGGGAGAACCCAGCGGCCCGGGATACACGAGCACCTGGAAGTCCGGGCGCGCGCTCTGGCGGTCCAGCGCATCGGTTTTTCCGCGCGGTGCGGGTTCCGGATTGTCGGCGACGAGCGACACCAGTTCGCCGCCGGCCGAGAAGCCCATGATCCCCACGCGCTGCGGGTCGACGCCATACTCTCCCGCATGCGCGCGCACCCAGCGCACGGCGCGGCGCAGGTCGGCCGCGCCATCCCCTTCGATGCTGTAGCCGGCGGAATCCGGATCGCGCGCCAGCCGGTATTTCAAGACGAAGGCGGTGACGCCCATCCGGTTCAGCAGCTTACCCGCCACGACGCCCTCGTTCTGGAACACGAGCATGCGGTGCCCGCCGCCCGGCACGACGATCATCGCCGCGCCGTTCGCATGGCGCGGATCGGCGCGCAGCACCGTCAGCGAGGGGTCGTGCACATTGCTGACGTACGCGCCGTCCGTCAGCTTCTCGGGCTCGCCGTGGCGCTTTTCGGAGCCGGGGGCGCCGTCGGGCCACAGTTGCATGGCTTGCTGGGCGAGCGCGCTGCCGGCGCAACCCAGCGCCAGCATGCCGGAGACGATCAGGCGCTTAGTCCACATGGCTCGTGTACAGGCTGTGGTGCGTGAGGATGAACAGGGTACGCTTGTCCGCGCCGCCGAAGATCAGCTGCAGCGGCCGTTCCGGCACGTCGATACGGCCGCGCTCCTTGCCGTCCGGGCCGTAGACGAACACCTGGCCGTTGGCGACGTAGACGTTGCCGTCCGGGCCCAGCGTCGCGCTCTCTCCGCCGCGGTCGGCGACCTGCTTCAGGTCCGTGATCGCGCCGCCCTGGCCCACGAGACCGCTGAACGTGCGGTTCTCGGAACCGTTCGTGAAAATCACGCGCTCGCCCACGCGCGCGCTGGTAAAGCCATGCGTGTCGAGCGTGTCGGACCAGCGGTAGCCCAGGTGATCCGTCGGGCCCTGGCGCGTCACGCGCCACGCCGGGAGCACGAGGCTGCCGTCCGGCGACACGTATTCCTGCGCCTTCGGTTTCGCCACGTCGCGCGCGAACATCTCGCTCAGGGTCGTGAACTCGTAGGTCTTCGGATCGATCTGGTCCTGGAACTCGCCGTTCTGCCAGAAGTTGACGGGGATCGCCACGCGCGCATCGGCACGCGCCGCGACGGCCGTCGGCTTGATCATCGTGTAGCCGTCCGGCGTCGGCGGCACGTCCGGCTTGAACGCATACACGCTCGCGCTCGGGCCGTAGTGCGACACGACCATCACGTTGCCGCTGCGGTCGATGGCAAGGTTGATCGGGTCGAGCGGGGTGTCGCGTACGATCTCGAGGCCGCGGTCGCGGCTCCAGGCGTGGATGCGCTTGAAGTGGCGGTCGATGAAGTACAGCTTGCCGTTGGCGTCGACGGCGGCGCCGGCGACGGAATAGAAGCCGTCCGCGACCTTTTCGACCTTGCCCGAGGGCGCCGGCGCGGCCGTCTGCCTGCCCGTGTAATCGAGGATCGCGAACTCGCGCTCGCGCACCTCGATGTTGTGCGTGACGTCGGTGATCGCGTTCTCGTACGGGTACTTCGACGCGCGCAAATACGTGGTGCAGCCGTTCTCGTCGCAGGTGGCGAAGCCGCTCTCGCCGTTGACGTGCACGTTGCGGAAGCGGATGTCGCTGGAATTCGCGATGCGCACGGCCGTCACCGCCGGCTTGATGGAGCGGGTGACGCGGTAGCCGTGGTAATTCGCGATCAGGATGTTTTTCGAGTTGCGGATGTCGAGCGACACGGAATCCATGCCGTCTCGGACTTCTTCTTCCGTCTGCGGCGCATAGAACGACCAGTTCTCCACGCCGTCCAGCACGATCTCGTTGCGGATGTGGTGCTCCGCCGAGAGTTCGTACACGCGGCCCGGCGTCTTCGTGTTCGTCACGTAGAAGCCCGCCTGCGCATAGCCGCTGGGCGACCAGATGC
This sequence comes from Massilia kyonggiensis, assembly GCF_024756235.1. Taxonomy (GTDB): domain Bacteria; phylum Pseudomonadota; class Gammaproteobacteria; order Burkholderiales; family Burkholderiaceae_D; genus Telluria; species Telluria kyonggiensis. Next base: position 51,798 of record NZ_JANUGY010000017.1, read on the forward strand.
CGGTAAACGTGCCGCCGCCGCCGTCCGTCACCCACACGCTCGGGTACTGGCGGTCCCACCACAGGGTCGTATCCCATTTCGCGGACTTCTGGTACGGATCGGCGCGCGTGCCGTCGTACAGGCGCGTGCCGTGGCCGCCCTGGATGCGCACGTCGTCGACCAGCGATTGCTCGCCCGCACGCCACAGCAGCGCGACGGCGCGGTTGTTGACTTCACCCGTGGCGAGGCCGATGCCGGACACGATGCCGGCGCCGCCGCGCGCGCTTTCCAGCAGCGCCTTCGGCGTGTCGACGCCCTGGAACAGCGGGGAACCGTTGGGCAGCACGAGCTGCGTCAGGCCCGGGTGCAGGCCGACGATCACGGTGTCCGGCTTCATGCGGATCGTGTCGTTGACCATGTAGAAGCCCTGTGGCAGGTACACGACGCGGTTGCTGTCGATGGCCTTCTGGATCGCGGCCGTGTCGTCCGCGCGGCCGTCGCCCTTCGCGCCGAATTTGTGCACGTTGGCCCATTCCTTCGACGGCGGCAACGCTTTCAGCACGCGCTGCGGTGCGGTTTTGCCGATGGGGCCCGTCTTGTAGTTCGTCGTGAAGCGGCCCGGCGCGCCCAGCTGGTCGACCTTCATGCCGTAGTTGAGTTCCGTGACCTCGTACGCGCGGCCGGCGCCGGCCAGCGTCTTGCCGCTGTCGCGGAACTTCGCAAAGGTCGGCACATTGCGAGCGCTGGCGTGGTCGAACGCGATCTGCGTGTAGACGTTGTCCTCGTTGCTGATGACGACGGCGGCCTTCGCCACGTTTTCGAAGCGGACGTTCTTCGCATACAGCCAGTCGCCGTAGCCGCGGTCGATGTCGATGCCGACCGGGGTGTCGCGGATGTCGACGTTGTCCAGCGTGAGCCCGGCCTCGTGCTCGCGGATGGCCGCGTCGCGCTGGCCGTCGAACGTCGCATCGACGAGCGTGAACTGCCACGCGGGCGACGTCTTTTCGGCCAGGATGCCGTAGCGGCCCCCGTGGAATTTCAGGTCGTACGCGATGTTGCCGACGTGGTAGACGCCGGCGAGGCCGCTGCCGATGTGAAAATCGATGTGCGACAGGTTCGAGTGCTGCGCCGTGTGCATGCGCACGCCGGTGGCGGCCGGGTTGCCGTCGCCGATCTCGAAGTCGACGTTCGACAGCACGGAATAGAACGTGGCGGAGTTCGCGTCGCGCACGTCCTTGTCCGCGCCGACGGCGCCCGCGACGGGCATCGGCACCTTGACGACCGTGTACTGGTCGCCGCCCGTGAAGATCACCATGTTGGCGACGCCCTGCTGGAAGCCCGGCGTCTTCGGCGCCAGCACGAACACGGGACGCGTCGCACCCACGCCGTACACGCGCACGGCGAGCGGGATCAGGATGCTCTTCGTGATGCGGTAGCGGCCGGACGGCAGGAACACGACGCCGCCTTCGCCCTTGTTGGCGGCAGCGTCGATGGCTTGCTGGATGGCGGCCGTGTCGTCCGTCCTGCCGTCGCCCTTCGCGCGCACGACGACGGCGCGCGGGTCCTCGGGCATGGTCTGGAACGCGGATACGGAAGCGGCCGATGCGGGTGCGGCAAGCGCGAACGCAAGCACCAGCGCCGCTGGAATCGTTGAAAGCGTAGTCTTCATTTATAGTTATCCTTGAGTGACGAACAGCGACAACAACATCACGAACAGCAGTCCGAACACGCCGACGATCGTCTCCATCATCGTCCACGAGCGGAACGTATCCTTCAGCGACAGGCCGAAGTATTCCTTGAACATCCAGAAGCCGGAATCGTTCACGTGACTGAACATCAGGCTCCCCGCGCCGACGGCGAGGACCATCAGGTTCGGGTCGACGCCGGAGCTTTCGACGAGCGGCCCGACGACGCCGGCCGCCGTGATGCCGGCCACCGTCGCGGAACCGAGGCACACGCGGATCAAGGTCGCGACGGCCCAGCCGAGCAGCAGCGGATGCACGGGCATGTGGGCGAGCTGCGTGCCCAGTTCCGCGCTGACGCCGGAATCGATCAGCACCTGTTTCAGGCCACCCGCACCGGCGATGATCATCAGGATCGGCGAGATCTCGCGCAGCGCGCCCGCGGCACTGTCGGTCGTTTTCGAGAACGGCTGGCCGCGGCCGATACCCAGCGTGACGACCGCGACGCCGTACGACAGCAGCATCACGACGAGCGGACTGGATAGAAACGCGAGCGGCTTGGAGAGGTCCGGACGGACCATCGTGACGAGCGTGAGGGCACCGAGTACCACGACCGGCAGCAACGCGGTGAAGAAGCTGTTGAAGGTACCCGGCAGCTCGCTGTCGGGCATCGCCTGCTGCGCGGTGCGGAACATCGGCGCGGGCTCCGCGCGGATGTGTTTCAGCGACATGGCGAAGATCGGCCCGGCGATGATCAGGGTCGGGATCGCGACGACGAGACCGTACAGCAGCGTCTTGCCCATGTCCGCGTGCACGGCGACGACGAGCGCCGTCGCCGACGGGTGCGGCGGCAGGAAGCCGTGCGCGATCGACAGCCCCGCCAGCAGCGGCATGCCGAGCGCCACGGCCGGGCGGCCCGACTGGTACACGAGCGAGAAGATCAGGGGGATCATCAGCACGAAGCCGACGTTGTAGTACAGCGGCATGCCGACGACGAAGCCGGTGACGGTCATCGCCACCGGGATCCGCGCCATGCCGAGCCGGTCGACGAGGCTGATGGCGATGCGCCGGGCCGCGCCGCTGTCGGCGATCAGCTTGCCGAACACGGCGCCCAGGCAGATCACGACGACCAGGGACCCGAGCAGGTCACCGATCCCCTTTTCGATGGCGCCCGGGATCTTCGCGGCGGGCATCCCCAGCATCAATGCGGCAACGATGGCTGCGACGACGAACGCGAGGAGCGGCTGAATCTTGCCCCACGCGATCATCACCGTCAGCAGCCCGACCGCCAGCAGTACGGACAGCAGGTTCCACACGGCCGGCCTCCGTTTAGAAGTTGTAGCGCAGGCCGGCGCGGTAGGTGCGTCCCACGACGTCGTACAGGGCCGGGTTGATCGCGAAGCTCGGGTTGGCCTGCGGTGCCGGTTCCGGATCGCGGTCCGCCAGGTTGTCGATCTTGAAGTAGACCATCAGCTGCTTCGACACGTTGTAGCTGCCGCCGAAGTCGATGTAGGTCGCGCCCTTCATCTTGTTGTTGTAGATGGTCGGGTGGATCAGGGTCGACACCGGGCAGTTCGTCTGGCACTCGATGTACTCGTTGCTGTACTTGCCGTCGCTGAACCAGCGCTCGGTCAGCGTGAGACTCAGCTTGTCGTTATCCCACGTCTGGGTCGCAAGCACCTTCCACTTCGGCGTGTTGCCCAAATTGACGCCCGCGCCTTCCGACGGGATCGTGCCGACGACGCCCGAATCCGTGATGAAGTGCAGCGTGCGGGTGGCCAGCGCGCGCACGGTGAAGCGGCCCGGCAGGCTGAATTTGTCGAGGTTCGTGCGGTACGCCGACTCGATGTCGAAGCCTTTCAAATGCAGCGAAGCGAGATTGAAGTTCTGCACCGTGACGTAGTTGTTGCCCGGGCTGTTCAGCACCATCGCCTGGCAGATTTCCTGGTTGCCGGCCACGCACAGGTCGACTTCCTGCTGGATCGACAAGGTCGAGATCACGTCGTTGACCTTGATGTCGTAGTAGTCGAGCGACGTCGAGAAGCCCGGCGCCCAGCTCGGCTGGCTCAGCACAATGCCGAACGAGTTGTTGCGTGCGATTTCCGGGCGCAGGTTCGTGTTGCCGACGGTGCGCTGCTGCACGCTGACCGTGTTGCCCTGGTACTGCACCTGGTTGTTGACGACGACCGGCGCCGCGAACAGTTCGGACAGGTTAGGCGCGCGCACGTCCTTCGAGCTGACGGCGCGGAAGCGCAGGCCGTCGATGGGCGTCTTCCACGTGGCGCCGATCTTCCAGCTGCTCACGCTGCCGGCCGTGCTGTACTTGGTCTGGCGGTCGGCGAGGTTCAGGTTCGCTTCACCCCACGTGTCCGACTTCAGCACGGGCAGGTTCAGCTCGACGTATGCCTCGCGCACGTTGTACGCGCCCGCGCCGTTGTGATAGTTACCGGCATACCAGTTGTTGCCGACCGTGCTGTTGAGGGTCGGGTCGGCCGGGTAGGCGGCGCCGCCGATCGAATCGGGGGAGACGCCGGCGCCGTACGGGTCGCCGTGCACGTCGTACTTCTCGCGGCGCCATTCGGCACCGGTCGCCATCGACAGCGGGCCCGCCCAGCCTTCCCAGATCTCGCCGTTGAAGTTGGCGCTGGCCACGTCCTGGCTCTGCGTCGTGCGCTGGATCGGGCCGGCGGCCGGTGCGATATAGCCCCACGCGGCCGGATCGACCGGGTTGTTGCCGATGATGTTCAGCGGCACGCAGCCGTTGGCGGCGGCGACGGCGTTGCGGCAGACGATCTTGCCGCTCGCATCGCGCACGGCGTCGATCGCGTTGTTGTAGCGCGTGTTCAGCGTGATGTCGTGGACGTTGATGTTCGTCGTATTCTCGCCGTGTTCCGCATACGCGTCGTACGACCATTCCTTGCCGAACAGGTTGAACTTGCCGTCCGCACCGACGACGAAGCGGCGCTGCGTGCGCGTCGGGTGCACGTTGATGTTGGCCGGGAAGATCGCGTTCGCCGTGCCGTACTGGAAGCTCTTGATGTTGTTGGCCGCGCAGGCCGCTGCGATCGAGGCGGGCAGGAACGGGTTGTCGCACTGGATCGTCAGGTTGGCCTGCTTGGCGGCGCCCGGGTTCGGCGAGAAGTGCGATTTCACCTGCGCATAGTTGGCGGTGAAATAGATCTCGTTATCCGCATCGAGGTCCCACGACAGGCGCGTGTAGGCGACCTGCCGCTTGAAATTCATGGCGAGGTTCGTGCCCGCGCCGACGCTTCCCGAGAGATCGCCGCCCACGCAGAACGGATTCACGCAGTTCGTGACCTGGCCGGTGCCGGTCGGCACGCCGTTCGAACCGTAGTTGAATTTGTACGGCACGCCGCCGTCTCCGAACGCGGTGCCCTGCAGCGGGCCGTTCGTGATCAGGCCGTATTTCGAATACTGGTATTGCTGGGCGTGGTCGATGACCATGTATTCCGGCTTGCCGTCATTGGTCTGCGACAGCGGACGGCGCTGGAACACCGTGTTGCGGTACCACGTGCGGCCGCCCGCGCCCACTTCGCCAAAGCCCGGCGAATCGATGCCGTTTTCCTTGCTGAACTCGCCGCTGACGGTCGCGTGCAGGCGGTCGTTCAGGAAGCCCTTGCCCCAGGCGGCCTGCAGGGTGCCGCTCTTGTCGTCGTGGTATTTCGTCTGGCCGCCCTCGACGTTCGCTTTAAAACCCGTGAACTTCTTGTCCGTGATGAAGTTGACGACGCCGCCCACCGCATCGGAACCGTACGATGCGGACGCGCCGCCCGTCACGACGTCCACGCGTTTCACCAGCAGTTGCGGGAACTGGCTGACGTCCGTGACGCCCGTGACGTTCGCGCCGACGACGCGCTGGCCGTCGAGCAGGGTCAGGGTCCGGATGGTGCCCAGGCCGCGCAGGCTCAGCGAGGACAGGCCCTGGATGCCGCTCGACGTGCTGTTGGTGCTCGTCGTGCGGCCCGTGCTGCCCTGCAAGGCGGGCAGTTCGGCCAGCGTGTTGAACAGGTTCGGCTTGGCGGCCTTTTCCAGGTCGGCGCTGGACAGGCTCGTCGTCGGCGTCGGCTGCGTGAAGCCGCGGGCCGCGATGCGCGAGCCGGAAATGCGCACGACGTTCGCTTCCGGAACGGCAGGGAAGGCTTCAGGGGCTTGGGCTGCCTGGGCATCCGGCGCCGGCGGTTGTGCCGGTTCGGCTTGCTGCGCATGGGCAGCGCCCAGCATGCCGCAGGCGCTGGCGACGGCGAGGTTGATGAGGGTGCGTTGCAGTGGTATACGCATGGTAGTCTCCATTGTTCTCATGTAATCGGCATGCCGCCTCGGATGGGCTGCTGGGCCGGTGCGACGGCTTACTTATTGATTGATCGATGCGATGATGCTGGCCACCAGGGCTTCTGGCGGCTGGGTAATGTCCAGGGTGATGCCGGCTTCATCCGGCTGCAGCGGCTCGAGGTCGCGCAGCTGGCTGTCCAGCAGGGTGATCGGCATGTAGTGGCCGATGCGCGTCTGCATGCGCGCCGCGATCATGCCGCGCGGACCTTGCAAGTGGGCGAAGCGCAGGGTCGGGTCGGCTTGGCGCAGCATGTCGCGGTAGCGCCGCTTGAGTGCCGAGCACGACACGACGACGCCCGTGCCGCGTTCGCGCGCGGCACCGATCTCGTTGGCGAGGGCCTGCAGCCAGCCGGCGCGGTCGTCGTCCGTCAGCGGCACGCCGGCCGACATCTTGACCACGTTCGGCGCCGGGTGATACGCGTCGCCCTCGAGGAAGGCGACGTCGAAGGCCGCGGCGAGGGCGGCAGCGATCGTGCTCTTGCCGCAACCGCAGACGCCCATGATGACCCAGCGGCGGCCTTCGCCCGACTGGCTGGATACTTCGCTTGGTGATGCCATTCTGTCTCTCTTTCTGTTCAATTCGAAGCGACCGTTAGCGCTATCATTTTTGCCAAGTCTTCAATAAGGCGGGACGTTTGTAAAGCGATATTCATGTTGCGGAGCAAACCGTGCGGGGGGCTTGTCATGCAATATGCATGAAATGATGGGAATATTTCCGCTGCGCCAGAGGGAAACCACAGAAACGGGACTGATAGCGCTATCAGTTGTGCGCAGCGACACGCGTGGAAAGCGTGTGGCGTTTACAACACGTTTGCATCGCCGGGCGTGGGAGGGGTCGTGATCTTGGTCCGGTGCAGGCGCATCTGCACGACGAACATCCGCAGCGCGGCCAGGAAGGGGACGGAGAGGAAGATGCCGGACACGCCAGCCAGTTCCTCGCCGGCGAGCAGGCCGAACACGACGAGGATCGGCGGCACGTCCACACCCTCGCTCATCAGCCAGGGGCTGAGCATGTAGTCCTGGAAGACGCGGTAGCCGCCGATGAAGAGGATGATCCAGCCCACGTGCTCGTAGCCGCTGAACAGGGCGACGCCCACGATGGCCGCCGCCGCGACGAGCGGACCCAGCACGGGAATCACTTCCAGCACGGCCGCGACGCCGGCCAGCAGCAGCGCGAACGGCACTCCCATCAGCGACAGCACGAGACTGTAGGTGACGAGCGTCGCCAGCGACAGCAGGGCCAGCGCCCGCACATAGCTCGACAGCAAGGTATTCAGGCCGTGCAGCACGTCCGTCCAGAAGGCGCCGTTGCGGCGGTGGCGCACCGTGACGAGCAGTTCATCGAAGACATGCGCCTGCAGGATCATCAGGAAGCTCAGGATCGGGACGACGACGACGTAGATGAGGTTGCCGGCAAGGTGCATCAGCCCGAAGCCGACGTTACGCACGAACGGCATCGCCTCCGCCGAACCGCCCTGCAACAGATCGCGCAGGAAGGCGGCCAGCCGCGCGCGCAAGGGTTCGAGCAGGTGCGGCAGCGGCAGGCGCCGTTCCAGCGTGGCGGGATCGAGCAGGGTCGGCAACTGGTGCGCGAGCGCCGTTGCCTGTGCGGCCACTGTGTTGCCGAACAGCCCGACGGCCAGCGCGACGAGCCCGACCACGACGAGGTAGACGACGCACAGCAGGAGCGTGCGCGGCACGCGGCCGCCGACGACGCGCTGGGCCAGCACGAACAGCGGATAGATGAGGTAGCTGAACAGCACGGCGATCAGCATCACGAGCAGCGTCGTCCGCACGAGAAAGACGCCATACAGACCTGCAATCACCAGCGCGGCCGTCCACACCACGCGGGCCGTACGCGCATCGATTCCGAACACGGCGTCTCCCTGTCAGCGGTCCGCCGCTACGGCAGGCCTTGTCAGGATGATACGGCGAGGGCGTCTTCGCTGGCGCGCAACTCGGCCTGAGGGTGCTACATTAAGCGTGCACGGAACACGGAGGACACGACGTGAAACGCAGCTATCGCTGGGCAACGGAGCAGGGTGGCGGCCTGGAGCATGTCGAACTGGACACCGGGGACGCGGGCGTGACGGCGGAGGGCGTCCTCATCGGCCCCGCCGGCGGCCGGTTGTTCGCCTGCAGTTATCTGTTGTGCTGCGACGAACAATGGCGGGTGCGCCGTCTCGACGTCCATGTCGCGGGCAAGGGGCGAGTGAGCCTGCGTGCCGACGGGGCCGGCAACTGGTTTGACGCGGACGGCACGCCGTTGCCGGCGCTGCAGGGCTGCACCGACGTCGACCTGTCCGGCAGTCCGTTCACGAACACGCTGCCGATCCGGCGCCTCGGTGACGCGCTGCGCAATCGCCAGGAAATCCGCGTCGCGTACGTCGACCTGCCCAAGCTCGACGTCCAGCCCGTCGCGCAGGCGTACACGCGGGTGACGCCCGACCGGGTGCGGTTCGAAAGCCTGTCCCGGCCGTTTGCCGCCGACCTCGACGTCGACGGCGACGGCCTTGTACTGCGTTACGAGGGGTTGTTTACGCGCGTCGCGGGCTGAGCGGTGTGGCTCGAGGCTGCACCGATCCACGTCAGGCGGTGCCACAGGGCTTCCAGCGGGCCCTGCTTGTGGTGCTTGAGCCACCAGGCGCTGAAGCAGCCCTGCAGCACGGCCAGTACGATGCCGATCGCCAGCGCCATCACCGTGCCCGCCGTCGCGTACAGGCCGAAGCCGAAGCCGTGGTACAGGGTCGTGCCGACGATCGATTGCATCATGTAGCTCGTCAGGCTCATCCGGCCCAGCCAGCGGAGTGAACCCAACACGCGCGCCCCGGCGGGACGGCGGAACAGCAGCGCGAAGCCCGTGACGAGCAGCAGCATGATGTCCAGGTTGAGCAGCGGCTTGGCGATGGCGTCAAGCGGCCGGCGCAGGGCCTCGGCGGGGAACCACGCTGCCAGGTGGCCATGGATGAAGATCAACGGACCGAGCAGCAGCAGGGCCCCGAAGAAGACGCGCCGCCAGATGCGGATGTTCCTGTCGTTCATCGCGAACAGCCCGAGGCGGCCGGCCAGCATGCCGAACATGAACAGTGCCGGGATCTGCAGGATGCGGCCCATTTCCCAGCTCCACAGCAGCACGGCCTGCTTGCCGTTCGTGAGGTTGCCGATCCAGACGTCGAGCAATGAACCGTGCTTCAGGTATTCCTCGGCGCGGCCAAAGTATGCCCAGGAGGCGGGATCGGGCAGCTTGCCCGGCGCACTGCCCAGCGCCGCGAACGCATCGAACCAGGCGACCGGCTGCAGGCTGAGGAAGCAGCCCAGCAGGAAAACCGTCCACGTGCCCAGGCGCGCGACCGGAATCAGCACGAGACCGAGCACGGCATACATCGCGAGGATATCGCCTTCGTAGAACGCGGAATTCACGAGCCCGAACCCGAGCAGGAGCAGCATGCGCCACGCAAAGCGCGGCCGGAAATCCTCCCCGCGCCGGGCCCGGGCATCGTCCTGCAGGTGGAACGTCAGGCCGAACAGCAGGGCGAAGATGGCATATGACTTGCCGCCAAACAAGGCGAACATCGTGTCCCAGATGTGTTGCCCCAGCTCCTTCAGCCAGGCCGGCTCGCCGGGCGGCGAAAAATAGAGATCGAAGTGCTCGATGTTATGCAGCAGCATGATCGAGACGATCGCGAAGCCACGCAGGGCGTCGACGAGGTCGAGACGGGAGTCGGTACGGGGCATGTCGGGGGAGGGCGTCATGGTTTTCCTGTCCGTTTTTGGGCCCGGTCATTCTAGTTTGGAATCGTTTTCATCTCCACTATATTTTTTACAACGCCCGCGCTTATTTCTCGTTATAAGTTCACATCTGGTTACAAACTGCCCGTGTTTGTCGGCATCCCGCAACGGTGAAAAGTTTTTTCCGGGTGGCAAAGCAAAGTTCTCGCAAACCGTTTAGAATTGCCTCCCATCAGCTTTCCACGCGCCAACCGCTCGGTTGGCGTTTGCTTTTTGATCCAGACATTTTTTTTAAAAAAATCATCTACTAAATGCAAAATAATCTGCCTGCCACGACTGCCGCCCGTTCCCGCAGCCTTCCGCTCGCACAATCGCAGTCGTTCGCGCTGCCGCTCCTGTTCACGGTGTTCGGCGTGATCATGGGGTCGTGGGCCGGCCGTATCCCGGCCATGGCCGAACGCGTGCACGTGTCGCACTCGGCGCTGTCGATGGTCCTGCTGTGCGGCGGCCTCGGCGCCGTTCTGTCGTACCCTATTTCATCGCGCATGATGAGCTCGCTTGGGGCCCGCAAGACCATGCTCATTTCCGGCCTGGCCCTGCTGGCCGTGCTCGTCGCCATCGGCGGCGCACCGACCGTGCCGCTGCTGATGATGGCCGTCCTGAGCCTGGGCATCACGGCCAGCACGTTCGACGTCGCCGTCAACTCGGCCGCCACGAAGCGCGAAAAGGAGACGGGCAAGTCGGAACTGTCGAAGCTGCACGGCCTCGGCTGCGCCGGCGGCCTGGCGGGCGCGACCCTGGGCAGCCTGATGGCCGGCCTGCACATCGCGCCGCTCACGCACTTCGTGATGCTGGCCGGTCCGCTGGCCCTGGCCCTCTACTATGGCTATGCGTCGCTGGATGCGGATGACGCGGGTGAAGTCGTCGAGAAAAAATCGTTCTCGCTGCCGCGCGGTCCGCTGCTGTTCCTGGGCGCACTCGGCTTCCTCGGTTCGATGGCCGAAGGCAGCATCGCCGACTGGAGCGGCGTGTTCCTGAAAGAGCATTTTGGTGCGTCGGACGGCCTGGCGCCGCTGGCCCTGTCGTCGTTCTCCGTGATGATGCTGCTGGCCCGCCTCGTCGGCGACAAGCTCAAGGTCCGCTACGGCGCCCGTCCCCTCGTCACCAGCGGCTCGATGCTGGGCGCCGCCGGCCTGTTCTTCGCCGTGCTGTCGCCGAATGCCTATTTCGCCCTGTTCGGCTTCGCCGTCGCCGGCATGGGTATGGCACTGGTCTTCCCGTTCGTGTTCAGCGCGGCGGGCGCGCAAGGTCCGGCGGCACTGGCCGGCGTGGCCAGCCTGGCCTACAGCGGCAGCCTGATGGGCCCGCCGGTCATCGGCGCCATCGCCCAGGGCATGGGCATGCAGATCGCCATCGCCTACATCGGCGGCCTGGCCTGCCTGATCGCCTTCGTGGCCAGCCGTTCGCGCCTGCTGAAGTAATTATCCTTCCTCCTTGTTCAGGGCGGTGCCGATGGCGCCGCCCTTTTTTTTGCGCTGTGCCAAGCCCGCGCGCATTCCGCAGAACTCCAGTACGCCTGCGTACTCCAAGCAAACGTCACTCGTCTGCCCAGGATCGGAGTTGCCATGCAAAGCGAAATCGATGCCGTGTCCGTCGTCTGGTTCCACGACCGCCAGCTGCGCGAACGCGACTGGCCCGTGATGTCGCACGTCGCCGCCGAGCCGGGCGGGTTGGGCTTATGGGAATGGATCGCCGCCAATCACCGCTACAACGGCCTGCTGTGGCGCGAGGAAGACCGGGCGCGCCGGCTGGACGTGCCGCCTGCCGAGATCGCGGCCGGCAAGCGCCTGATCGACCGCTACAACCAGAAGCGCAACGACGCGGTCGAATCCATCGACGAAGCGCTGTTGGCCAGCCTGCGCCACGTCGTCTGCGTGCCCGATGCACGGCTCTCCAGCGAAACGGCCGGCGCCATGATCGACCGCCTGTCGATCCTCGCCCTGAAAATCCACCACATGCGCGCGCAGACGCAACGCGTCGACGCCGACGATGCCCACGTCCGCGCATGCACCACCAAGCTCGACCGCCTGCTCGCGCAGCGCCAGGACCTGATGTCCTGCCTCGACCTGCTGCTCACGGAAGCGCGGGCCGGACGGGCATACTTCAAGCTCTATCGCCAGTTCAAGATGTACAACGATCCCGCCCTGAACCCGTACCTCAACGGCCAGGCGCAGGGGGATGGAAGGGCGGCGCCGTGAACGAGACGATCGACGTCCTGATCCCGACGCGCAACCGCCCCGCGGCGCTCGCGGTCACGCTGACGGCGCTCGGCGCGCAGACCTGGCCGGCATTGCGCATCGTCCTTGCCGACCAGTCGGACGGCGACGGCGTCTGCACGCATGGGGAGGTGCAGGCGGTATTGCGCTACCTGCGCGTCACCGGCCGCAGCGTGGACACGTTCCGGCGCCCGCGCCGCCGCGGCATGGCCGAACAGCGCGCCTTCCTGCTGGCCCAGGTGCGCACGTCCTGCTGCCTGTTCGTCGACGACGACGTGATCCTCGAGCCGGACCTCATCGCCCGGCTGCATGCCGTCCTCCGCGAAGAACGCTGCGGCTTCGTCGGCAGCGCCTTGCACGGGTTGAGCTACCTGGGCCAGTTGCGGCCGATGCAGGAAGCGATCGAATTCTGGGATGGCCCCGTGACGCCGGAAACCGTGCGGCCCGGCAGCCCGGCGTGGGCACGCCACCACCTGCACAGCGCGGCGAACCTGTTCCACGTGCAGACCCGCCTGGCAGACGGGACCAGGGCGACGCAGCGCTACAAGATCGCCTGGGTTGGCGGCTGCGTGATGTTCGATACGGCCAAGCTGCGCGCCGTGGGCGGTTTCGACTTCTGGCGCGACCTGCCGGCCCAGCATTGCGGCGAGGACGTGCTGGCCCAGCAGCGCGTGATGGCGCTTTACGGCGGCTGCGCGATACTGCCGTCCGGTGCGTATCACATGGAACTGCCGACGACCATCACGGCACGGGCCATCGATGCGCCTTATGTGTTGCCGCTGACGTAATGCCGATGAGCGAGCCGCATGATGCGACCGGCCCCTGACTCGAGCCCGGATCGTCTCGACGAGGTGCGCAAGATCGTCGTGCTGCGCCCGAGCGCGGTGGGCGACTTCGTGTTCGCATTGCCGGCCTTGCACGCGCTGAAGCAGGCGTATCCCGCGGCCGAGCTGGTCCTGGCGGGGAAAGCCTGGCATCGCGTGTTCCTGCAGGACCGGCCGGGACCGGTCGACCGCGTCGTCGAGGTTCCGCCCGTGCAAGGCGTGGGGGCGCCAGAGACGGTCGTGGAACAGGTGGAGCGCTTCGTCGATGCAATGCGCGCCGAGCGTTTCGATATCGCATTGCAGATGTTCGGGGGAGGGCGTCATTCGAATCCGTTCCTGTTGCGCTTCGGTGCGCGGCTGACGGCGGGGGCCTGCGCGCCGGGCGTGCCCTCGCTTGACCGTTGGGTGCCGTATCGCGAGCCCAGCCCGCGCAGGCTGGCCCTGCTCGAGATCGCGGGGCTGGCCGGTGCAGAGATGCGGTTGCCGCTTGACGCGCAAGCGGAACTCGCACTCACGGAAGCCGACCGGCGCGAGGCCGCGGCGGTCATGCCTGGGCTGGCCGGCAAACGGCTCATCGTGCTGCAGCCGGGGTCGACCGATCCGCGCCGCTGCTGGCCGGCGCCATCGTTCGCGGCGCTGGGCGACCGGCTTGCGCAGGACGGGGCCTGTGTCGCGGTCAACGGATCGCCCGACGAAATGGATCTTGTGCACGACGTCGTGGCGCGCATGCATGCGCCGGCCGTCGCACTCGCAGGCCGGCTGAGCCTGGGCGGGCTGTGCGGCCTGCTGGCGCGCGCCGCGCTGCTCGTGTCGAACGACACCGGCCCGCTGCACCTGGGCCTCGCCCTGGGCGTGCCGAGTGTCGGCATCTTCTGGCTGACGAACCTGATCGACGGGATGCCGTTGCGCCCTTCGACCCTGCACGCGGCCTTGTCGGTGCGGACACGCTGTCCCGTCTGCGATGCGGACAATCTGCGAACGCGCTGTCCGCACGATGTGAGCTTTGTCGCGGATGTCGGCATCGACGAGGTGGAGGCGCTGGCCCATGCGGCATTGGCGCATCAATCGTCACCAGTAAGGCCACATGCCGACACTGCGCTGGCGGCTCGGCGCCGTGCCGGCAAGTAGTGCACGTGCATGTTGCAGGACCACCTGGGCACGCTCGGCACCGGGATCCCAGATGCAGCGATGCGTATGGCGGTTGAGCGGCGCCCAGCGGGCGATGTCGGCCTTGCTGAACACGACGACACTTTTGAGCCTGAGGCCCGCCGCGATGTGGGACACGCCCGTGTCGTTGCAAAGTAAAAGCCTGGCATCGCGCATCAGGACGGCCATCGCGCCGATCGAGATAGGGGCGGCGGCGTCGAGCGGCGTGTGATGCATGCGGGCCGCCACCTCGGCGGTGAGGTCCGCTTCCTCGGCCGATCCGGTCAGCACCACCTTGAGGCCGAACTCGGCCGCGAGGCGGTCGCCGACCTCGGCGAACAAGGCCGCCGGCCAGCATTTGTCCCGCTTGCGTGCCCCTGGGTGAATGCACAGGTAGCCGCCGGGCGTGAGCGTCGCGCCGAGGCCGCTCGCGCGCCATTCGTCTTCGTCGTCGCGTGACAGCGGGAATTCCAGGTGGACCCCCGTCGAAGGCGCGCCCAGTTGCTCCATCAGCGACAGGAGACGCTCCGGCTCCGCGCCGATTTCCGGATAGGGAAACAGGACGGTGTGGTCACGGACGACGGGTGCGCCACGGCAGAACCCGGCCATCGCGTGCGCACCGAAGCCGCTGACGATGTCGTTGCTCACGTCGCCGCTGCCGTGCAACTGGAGCGCCAGCGCGAACTGGCGGGTGCAGAGACTGTTGTAGAAACGCGCGAGCGCCTCGTGCCGCACTGGTTGCTCGGGCAGCAAAGGGTGGCCGGGAAAGGCGATGAATTCATCGACACAGGCACTGAACCGGTCTGCGAATTGCTGCGCCCACGGCAAACCCACCAGCGCGATGTGGGCACGGGGCAGGGCGGCGCGCAGCGCGCGCAGGGCGGGCACCGCGCACAGCATGTCGCCCAGGTGAAGGGCGCGGAACACGATGACCGAAGGCGGATCGAGGCGCTGCAGCAGTGGTCGGCGGTACACTTCTTCCTCCATTAAAACGTGCGGCCGTGCGCGCGTCTTTCCGGTGAGGTCGACTTACCCGCGCAACAGGCCGTCGAGAACATTGCGCGTGACGCGCTCCAGTTGGCGATCCCGGCCGGCGTCGAGGACTTGCGCCCAGTCGGTGGTCCCGGCAGAAAACACGGTGCCGTTGCGCGTGAACAGGCCCATGGCGGCCGTGTGGATGCCTTCGCCGGCCGCGTGGCGGGCACGTGCCGGCAATTCCTGCCAGTCGGGGCCCAGGCGCGCTGCCGCCAGCAAGGCATAGCCGTCCGGCGTGCCGTCTTCGTCCGCCCAGGCCGACAACTGCGCCGGCAACTGCGCGCCATGGCCGGCATCGAAGACGTCGAGCGGGACGCCGTCGCATTCATAGCCCGCCAGCGGCGGCCAGCTATGCCGTGCGAGCGCGTCGCCGCGGGCCAGGCCGGTCTCCGTGAAGATCCAGTGATCCGGCTGCTGGACGCGATAACCGCCGGACGTGCGCGGACCATCCCACCAGCCGCCGCCATGCCGGTAGCTGGCGCCGCTCAGGCTGTCCTCGGGGCGCGCGGCGCCGCGAGGCGACCACCAGTGATCGCGGGCGCCATGCGGGCCGCCCTGGTGGCAGACGATGGCTGTCCCGTCATCGGCGACGTGGATGCGCCACCAGCACACATTGCCGGCGAAGAAGGCGAGATTGCCGCCGCGGGAGACGAAGTCCTCGACGGCGTCGCGCGTCGCGGTGCTCCAGTATTCGTCATGGCCGGCCGATACGAGCAGGCGGTAGTCCGCGAGCAGCGCCGGGTCGGCGTGGATGTCGAGGTCCGTGCAGAAGTCCGCGCGGTAGCCATTGCGCGCCAGCCAGCGGATGAAGCGCGCATCCCAATGGGCGAACGTCTGGCGGGGCGATGCGGCGTCGTAATGGTCGGCGGCGCACCACACGGGGCCGCCGATGCCGCCGCCGGGACGGCGCAGCGAGACCCGTGCGCCCGGCGGCTCGATCGAACGCGGAGGGTGGACATAGAAGCAGCCGCCGCCGCTGGCGTTATAGGCGTGGTACGTGGCCAGCGGCAGCTTGTAGAGCATGCCGCGCCCGCCGGGCCGTGCGCGTACCACGAACAGGGCGGCGCCGTGGCCGCGGGCCAGGTCGAACGTGGTCTTGCGTCCTTCTTCTTCGAAGTCGGCGATGTAGACGGCCGAGGGCCAGTCCGGAGGGATAGTGAAGGGATAGGCCGGCCAGTGCCAGTCCGCGTCCGGCGCGGCATCGGCGGCCCATGCGCCGGGCAGCCAGTCGCTGCGCAGCATCTCGACCGGTCCGTCGCTCCAGCGATAGAACGTGACGCGGAAACGGCGGCTGTCGGTCGACACGTGCAGGTGCAGCGTGGCGCCGGGCAGTACGCTGGCCCGCCCTGGATACGCACGGATCATGCGGGAAGCTCCGGTTCGATCCGTTTGGTCACGAGGAAAGGCGGTATCGCGAGGGCGTGCAGCGGCATGCGGCGGAACGACGCGAGCGCTTCCTCCGGCGTTTCCACGATCGGTTCGTCCTTGCCGTTGAACGACGTGTTCAGCAGGACCGGCACGCCCGTGCGCGCCTCGAAGCCCGTCAGCAGGCGGCGCAGCAGCGGGTCGTCGTCCGGGCCGACGGTCTGCAGGCGCGCGCTGCCGTCCACGTGGGTGATGGCCGGCACGCGCGCTATCATGCCTGGTCGAACCGGCGCCGCGAACTGCATGAAGGGCGAGGGACGGGGCAGGTCGAAATACGCGTCAGCGCGTTCGGCGAGCACGACGGGTGCCAGCGGGCGGAACCATTCGCGCTGCTTGACGCGCGCATTGATCCAGTCTCGGACTTCGGCCTGGCGCGGATCGGCCAGGATGCTGCGGTGCCCCAGGGCGCGCGGCCCGAATTCGCTGCCGCCCTGGTACAGCGCGAGTACGCGGCCACCGCACAGCAGGTCGAGCATATGGCTGCACAGGGCATCGGCATCGGGCAGGTGGACGATGTGCAAATCGTCCCGGTCGGCCAGGGCGGCTTCGATGTCGTGGTGCCGCGGGACGGGTCCGAGGTAATCGTGGGTCCAGCGGTAGGCGCAGCCGGCGCCGGCCAGTTCGGTGAGACCGTACAGCGCGCAGCCCAGCGCGGTGCCGGCATCGCCCGGCGCGGGCGGAATGAAGACCTGTTTGAACGGCGTTTCCCGCAGCAGGCGCTCGTTGGCCGAACAGTTCAGCGCCGTGCCGCCGGCGAAGCACAGGTTGTCCAGCCCCGTCTCCGCATGCAGCCAGCGGGCCACGGCCAGGATGGCATCTTCGAAGGCGCGCTGGCCTGCCGCCGCCAGGTTGGCGCAGTCGGCGAAGGCGACGCCCGGCTGGCCGTAGCGGAAGCGCTCATGGTCGCGCAGGATCTCGCGCCAGGCCGGCGGCAGCGTCACCTGCCCGCCTTCGACGGCCAGCAGCGGCAGGCCCAGCGCATGCGGCTGGCCGTGTGGGGCGAGTCCCATCACCTTGCCCTCGTTGCCTTCGCCGGGGAAGATGGCCTGCGTCAGCAGGAAATAAAACATGCCGAGGCCGACGAGGCGCATGTCGTCCCGGTCCCACAGGTGCTTGCCGATGCAGTGCACGCGTTCGCGGTCGGCACGGTAGAACGAGGCGACTTCGCGCCAGTCGCCCGGTACGTAGGCCGCGCCGCTCCAGTGGTCGGTCAGCTCGGCGACGGGACTGCCCTGGCCGTCGATGACCATGACGGCGGCCTCGCGGAAGGGCGATGGGTGGAAGACGCTGACCAGGTGCGCCATGTGGTGCGAGATGCGCACATGCCGGCAACCGGGGGCGAGGCGCAGCGTCGCGCCGAGTTCCGTGTCGTACCTGGCCTGGTGGCGCCCTTCGTCGTCGCACGAAAAGCATTCGACCACGATGTCGATGGCCCGCTCCGGCCACGGCAGGCGCGGTCCGTAATGGTCGCGGACGTCGCCCGGCCGGCCCCAATGATGCTTGTGGCGCGTGAGCCGCTCCTTCTGGATCGCCCACAGCAGCCGCGAGCCCTGCATCAGGCAGGCACTGGCGTCCTGGGTCCGGTTAATACCGAGCACGACGGGAACATCGGTCATCGTTACCTCCGCGTTGGGTTGTGATGCGGTCCTGCTGAGGCTTGGAGCACGATGAGCTGGATTAGTTCATCCATTCGCGCGGTGGTTGGAGGCCGATGCGGCAGAAGGCAGCGGGGCGGCGGCCTGAACGGTGCGGCGAAACCCGGTATCATCGATGGGAGTCCCCTTGATGACCGGATAACCCATGCTCCAGACGCCCGCCTCGTTCACGCCCCTGATGGCTCCGCAGCAGGATGCCGCACCGCTGTCCTTCGTCTTCCACGGCGGGCGGCTGCTCGTGCGCGAGGCCGACCTCGGCCTGCCCGACGAGGCCGCGGTCCGCAGTCTCGCGCTTGACGCGCCGCGCCTGCAGCCGGTGGGCCTGCTGGACGACCGTTATTGCCAGACGGCCTGGGTCGACGACGAGGCCCTGGCACCGCCCGGTTACGCCTGGCGCGGGTTGCGTTCGCTGTTCGGGGAGTTCGACGAAGGCCGCCTCGGTGTGGCCGCGCGCGCCTGCCAGATCGCCGAATGGGCGCGCACACACCGCTTTTGCGGCGCCTGCGGCAGCGGCACCGTGCTGGCGGCAGGCGAGCGTTGCTTCAAGTGCGTGAACTGCGGCCACATGGCCTATCCGCGCATTTCGCCGGCGATGATGGTCCTGATCCGCAACGGCGACAAGGTGCTGCTGGCGCTGCATACGCAATCCGCGGTCAAACGCTTCGTGCCGCTGGCCGGTTTCCTGGAAGCGGGCGAGACGATCGAGGAAGCCGTGCACCGCGAAGTGTTCGAGGAAGTCGGCCTGCGCGTGCACAACCTGCGCTATTTCGGCAGCCAGTCGTGGCCGTTCCCGCACTCGCTGATGATCGCGTTCACGGCCGATTACCTGGACGGCGACATCCGTACCGACCCCAACGAAATCAGCGAGGCGCGCTGGTTCGGACCAGGCGACGCGTGGCCGGAGCGGGTGCCGCACGTGTCGATCTCGAGCATGCTGGTCGACAGCCACCGGCCGCCCGGCCGCTGACGGCCAGCCCGTTCGGCTCAGGGCGTCGGCGTGGCGGCGATCTTGCCTTCCACGCGCAACGCCAGCGGCGTTTCCTCCGGCCGCGTGCCCGTGCTGCGCATGCGCACGACACGCTGCATCAGGTCGAACCAGAAGGGGGCGCCGAACAGCGCGGTCGACGCCGTGACGATCCACCCGGCGGCCTGCAGCGCGAAATCGGCACTGGGTACCGGAGGGAACCGCGTCCAGCCGATCGGCAGCGCCATCAGGGCGTCGAACACGGCCGGGTCCAGTGCGCCCGGCGCGTCATGGAGATGCGCCGCGAGGGCCGGCTGTTGCCACAACGTGCGGAACAAATGGATGCTGTCGATGTTGAACAGGATCGCCAGCAGCAGCGCCAGCAGCAGGGAAATCAGCATCTGGCGCCGTTTATAGGCGCCCGACATGCGCGCCATCGCGTTGTCGAACCAGCCGGCCAGCATGTCCTGGAATTGCTGCAGGTCGCGCGCGCGCCCGTACAGCCCGCGCATCACCTGCCGCAACTGCGGATCGGGGATCGTCTCGATGGCGTTGCCGAGCTGGGCGAAGTCGCCCGGCGCTTTCCAGAGGCTGTCGACCAGCGCAATCGCAAAATGCGCGGGTTCGATGTACGATGGCCGCGTACGCATGTCCCGCTCGCCCGGTTGGGTGCCGTCCGTGTGCGGGTTGACCAGCGGATGCAGGTAGACGGCGCGCGCCAGCCCGTCGAAGCGCGGGTCGTTGAGCATCGTCTTGACGCCCGCCAGCAGGGTGTTGGCACGCAGCCGGAACGCCGCCGCCAGCGCTTCCTGCAAGGTGCTGACGATCAGGGCGACCGTGCCATAACAAAATGTCAGGCCGATAGCGACTTCCAGGACAGTGCTCCCAAGCATGGCTGTTCTCCGCGCAGTGACAGGACGTCGACTACGCTAGCGCATCCGCCACAGTCCGGCTTTAGTTTTGCGCAAGGAAGCCGCTGGCATCTGTGGATCCGCTCCATTTTCTATATACTCTCGGCAATCGAAAATTTTAGGGTTAACCATGTCTGACAAAGAAGTCTTCACCGAGAACGACTGGCGCCGCCTGCTGGTAAGCCTTGGCGAAGATCCCAACCGCTCCGGCCTGCACGAGACGCCCGCGCGCGTCGCCAAGGCCTGGAAACACTGGACTTCCGGCTACGACCAGGATCCGGTCGAGATCCTCAAGGCATTCGAAGACGGCGCCGAGGAGTACAACGAATTGATCGTCGTGCGCGGCATTCCGGTCTACAGCCATTGCGAACACCACCTGGCGCCGTTCTTCGGCAAGGCGACGGTCGGCTATCTGCCGAACGGCAAGATCGTCGGGCTGTCGAAGCTGACGCGTCTCGTCGACGTGTTTTCCAAGCGCCTGCAGGTGCAGGAACGCTTGACGGTCCAGATCGCCAACACGCTGATGGAAGTGCTGGAACCGAAGGCCGTGGGCGTGGTCATCAAGTGCCGCCACATGTGCATGGAGAGCCGCGGCATCCGCACGCCGGGCGAGGAAACCATCACGTCGACCCTGCTGGGCGAACTGCAGCCGAACCTGGCGCTGCGCACCGAGTTCCTGTCGCTGGCCCGCGACTGACCGTCTGCCCGACCCCGCATGCATGGCGCCTCAAAAAAAGGCGCCATGATTCCGAACACGCTGCTAGACTGTATTTACTGGGCGCCGTGTTCGAATCCGTCGCGACAATGCGCTACGCCCCGTCGATGATCGGGAACCTGTTCCGGATCACGTGTCTCCAAGTGAATTTGAGGCGATCGACATGGCCAGGCAAACCTTTCCAAGCGATGTACCGCGTGAACAGTTCGAGACCGTGCGTGAAATGCTGGAAGCGGCCCGCCGCAAGACCCGGCCGCGCAAGCACGATCTGTACGATGTGTTCTGCGCCGTCCTGTACTTCCTCCATACCGGCAGCGCCTGGCGCAGCATGCCGCCCGAGTTCCCGCCCTGGCGTACCGTGCATGAATACTTCACGCAATGGACGATGCTGCGTGACGGCGACCGCACCCTGCTCGAGCAGGCGCTTGACCGGCTCGGGCGCACGGCCGAAATTGCGCGGCTGCGCCAGCTGACCGGGCAGCGCTGATCCGGGCCGCGGTGCCGGATGACCGGCTGGTCGCCAGCGGATGTGAGCGCTATCCGGCGAGGCGGGACTAGCGGGCGGCCGAGCCTTCCGCCGGCTCGAACACGAGCTTCTTTTTCGCATCCATGTGGAAGACGCCGATGGGCTGGGCCTGCACATTGTCCGACGGTTCCGGCAACTGGCTGCAGGTACGGGTTTCCAGCTGCCACATCTCGTCGCCCGAGCGCAGCAGGAAGGTTTCGTCGCCCGTGGAGAACAGCTCGACGTTCAGGTCGGCCAGCGGCGTCTTGCCGAGGTCGAACTGGCGCTGGCAGTCCGGCAGGCGCGACGCGATCACGCGCAGGCCCACCTGTTTGCTCCAGAAATAATCCTGCGTGACGATCACCGTCAGGGCGTGGTCGTTACTGTCGATCGTGTAGCTGGCCGATTCGTTGACGCAGCCGGCCAGCAGCAAGAGCGGTGTCAACAGGAGCAAGGTGGAGCGCATGGTCATTTCCGGGTTGCCGATGCTTCTGTGCATCACTGCGCGAGTATAGTTCCCTTCAAACCCTTGCCGCAACGGCATGCTTCTCGCGCGCTCCCCCATTTTTTGATTTCGGAGATGATGAATCAGGCAATCCATCTTCGAAAGCGAGCAAAGCCATGCCAGACGACGATCAAAGTCTATCGGAGCAGCGTGCGCAGGGCGCGACGCTGGTCCATGCGCCGCCGCAACCGCTCACCTTGCGGATCAACGGCGCCGAGCACAACCTGACGATCGAGCCCCGCGTGACCCTGCTGGACGCACTGCGCGACGTGCTGGGCCTGACCGGCACCAAGAAGGGCTGCGACCGCGGCCAGTGCGGGGCCTGCACGGTCCTCGTGGACGGCCAGCGCATCAATGCATGCCTGACGCTGGCGATGATGCACGACGGCCGCGAGATCACGACCGTGGAAGGCCTGGGCCATGAAGGGCAGCCCCATCCGATGCAGCAGGCCTTCATGGATTGCGACGGCTTCCAGTGCGGCTATTGCACACCGGGGCAGGTGTGTTCCGCAGTGGCGTTGCTGGATGAAGTGAAGGCCAGGCAGGCCAGCATGCTGACCGAAGGCGACCAGCTGGCGCCGGGCGCGCTGTCCGAAGACGAGATCCGCGAGCGCATGAGCGGCAACCTGTGCCGCTGCGGCGCCTATCCCAACATCGTCAAGGCCATCCACAGCGTGGTCTTGCGCCAGGCATAGGGGGACGCGCATGCAATCGATCTTCTACGACCGAGCCAGGGACGTGAATCATGCGCTCGAGCTGGCGCGCCAGCCGGGTGCGAAATACATCGGCGGCGGCACCAACCTGCTCGACCTGTACAAGAGCGGTATCGAGAAGCCGCTCCGCCTGATCGACGTGAGCCGGCTGGCGCTGGCCGACATCGACGAGCTGCCGGGCGGCGGCCTGCGCATCGGTGCCATGGCCAGCAACACGGCGGCCGCGAACCACCCGCTCGTGCGCCAGCGCTACCGGTTGCTGTCGGAAGCGCTGCTGAACGGCGCGTCGACCCAGTTGCGCAACATGGCGACCGTCGGCGGCAACCTGCTGCAGCGCACGCGGTGCTATTACTTCACCGATCCGACTTTCCCGCACTGTAACAAGCGCAATCCCGGCTCGGGCTGCGACGCCATCGATGGCCACAACCGCATCCATGCCATCCTGGGCGCGAGTCCGCATTGCATTGCGACCAACCCGTCCGACATGAGCGTGGCCCTCGTCGCGCTCGATGCGATCGTTCATCTGCAGGGGCCGGACGGCACACGACAAGTCCCCGTCGCGGAGTTCCATCGCTTGCCGGAGGACCACCCGCAGGATGACACGGTGATCCGTCCCGGCGAACTGATCACGGCGGTGGAACTGCCGCCGACGCCGTTTTCCCGGCATGCGCACTACCTGAAGGTGCGCGACCGCGCGAGCTATGCGTTCGCGCTCGTGTCGGTGGCGGCCGCCGTCGACGTGGATGGCGACACCATCCGCGACCTGCGCATCGTGCTGGGCGGCGTGGCCCATAAACCCTGGCGCGCTCTGGATGCGGAGCAGAGATTGCGTGGCCAGTCGCTGGGCGCGCTCACGGACGACGTGCTGGGCAAGGTGGGGGCGGATGCCGTCGCCGGCGCGCAGCCGCACGCGCACAACGCGTTCAAGGTCGAACTGGCGCAGCGTGCGGTTGCGCGGGCGCTGCGGATCGCGACGGGAGGGATGGTATGACGATCACCGGCGCACCCATCAACCGCGTCGACGCGTGGGCGAAAGTCAGCGGCGCGGCGCGCTATACGGCCGAGCATCCGGTCGACAACGTAACCTACGCGGTCCTCGTCACGAGCACGATTCCCAGCGGACGCGTGCTGTCCATCGACGACAGCGCGGCCCGCGAGGTGCCGGGCGTACTGCTCGTGATGACCCACGAGAACGCCATGCGCCTGCCGCCGAAGATGAAGGACGGCAAACTCCAGCCGCCGATCGGGCGCAGGCTGACCCTGCTGCAGGAAGACGACGTCTACTACAACAACCAGCCGATTGCCGTCGTCGTGGCCGACACGTTCGAGCGCGCACGCGAGGCGGGCGCCCGGCTGCGCATCGAGTACGACCGCAAGCCGGCCGTGCTCGACTTCGAACAGGCCAAGGAGTCCGTCCATCCGCCGGAAAAGGTGTTGACGGAGGAAACCGACACGAAGCGGGGCGACCTGCAGGCGGGACTGCTGGCCGGCAGCGCACGCATCGACGTCACGTACACGACGCCGGTCGAGAACCACAACCCGCTCGAAACGCACGCGACGATCGCGCAGTGGGACGGCGACCGCCTCACCTTGTACGACTCGACGCAATACATGAAGGGCGTGCAGCGCATCGTCGCCAGCATCTTCGACATCCCGCCGGAAAACGTCACGGCGATCTGCCCTTATGTGGGCGGCGGTTTCGGCGCCAAGGGTTCCGTGTGGTCGCACGTCGTGCTGGCGGCGATGGCCGCGAAACAGCTGGGGCGTCCCGTCAAACTGTCGCTGGACCGCAACCAGATGTTCGGCCCGGTCGGCACGCGCCCGAACACCGAGCAGCGCATGCGCATGGCGGCGCTGTCGGACGGCCGCATGACGGCATCCAGCCATGACACGATCGCCTACACGTCGATGATCGAGGACTGGATCGAGCCGTGCGGCCTCGTCACGCGCATGATGTACGAAAGTCGGAACCAGGAAACGTCGCACCGGCTGGCGCGGATGAACCTCGGCACGCCCACGTTCATGCGGGCGCCCGGGGAAGCGACCGGCTCGTACGCCCAGGAGTCCGCCATCGACGAGCTGGCGTATGAATTGCACATGGACCCGCTCGACCTGCGCCTGAAAAACCATACGGAGCGCGATCCCGGCAAGAACCTGCCGTTCTCGAGTAAATCGCTGCGCCAGTGCTACGAGATCGGCGCCGAGCGCTTCGGCTGGCGCGAGCGCAATCCGCAGCCGCGCTCGATGCGGCAGGGGAACAAGCTCGTCGGATGGGGCATGGCGACGGCGAGCTATCCCACCAATCGTTCGGCGGCGGAATGTTCCGCCACCTTGCTGCCGGACGGCACCGCGCTGTTCCGCTCCGGCACGCAGGACCTCGGCACTGGCACCTACACCGTGATGACCCAGGTGGCGGCGGATGCGCTCGGCGTGCCCGTCGACCGCGTGCGTTTCGAGCTGGGCAATTCGCAGATGCCCGAAGCACCTGTCTCGGGAGGATCGACGACGGTTGCCAGCGTGGCGCCGGCCGTGCAGGCAGCGGGGAAGGCGTTGCGCCTGAAACTGCTCGGCATTGCGGCGGCGGATGAACGCTCGCCGTTGTTCGGCGCGACGGCCGACCAGGTGGGCGTCGATGCGGCGTCCGATGGCGGCGAGCTTTATCTGCTGGACGATCCGGCGCGGCGTGTGGCGATGCAGGCTATCGCCGCGCGCCACGGCAGTCCCGTCGAGGTGACGGCGAAGGCCGAGCCCGGCGACGAGAAGCAGAAGTACTCGATGCACTCGTTCGGCGCCGTGTTCGTCGAGGTGACGGTGGACGAAGACCTGGGCGAGATCCGCGTGCCGCGCGTCGTGGGCGTCTACGGCGTCGGCAAGCTGATGAACGAAAAGACGGGCTACAGCCAGCTGATGGGCGGCATCGTCTGGGGCATCGGCCTGGCGCTGTTCGAAGAGACGCTGATCGACAAGCGCGAGGGGCGTGCGGTGAACGGCAACCTGGCCGAGTACCACGTGCCTACGAATGCCGACATCCAGGCGATCGACGTGCAGATCGTCGACGAGGACGACCCGCACGTGAACCCGCTGGGTGCGAAGGGGATCGGCGAGATCGGCATCACGGGCGTGGGCGCCGCCATCGCGAATGCCGTGTTCCATGCGACGGGCAAGCGGGTGAGGAATCTGCCGATCACGCTCGATAAATTGTTGTAAGCGGCAGGCGCGTTACTCGGCGTGATGCGCCTGCGCGACATGCTTCGCGTGGGTGTTTTCCCAACCGCCGCCCAGCGCCAGGAACAGCTGCACCTGATCCGCCGCCAGTTGCGCATCGGACGCCGCGAGCACGCTCTCGGCGCTGGCCAGGGTGCGGTCCGCGTCTAACTGGGACAGGAAGTCGGTGCGGCCGAACTGGTACAGCCTGGCCGACTGACGCGATGCCAGGGCGCTCTGGTCGCGTGCGGCACGCAGGGCGGCGTTGCGGTCGAGTTCGCGGGCGTAGACGGTCAGCGCGCTTTCCGTCTCCCGAAGGGCATTCAGCACGACCGAGTCGAAGCGGGCCAGGGCACCGGCCGTATTGGCCTTGGCTTGCGCGATGTGCGAGCGGGCGGAGCTGGTCGCCGGCAGGCTCCACGAGATCAGCGGGCCCAGGCTGAACTTCCACGTGTTCGCGTCGTTGAACTGGTTCGCCATGCCGATCATGCCGACCGACGCGCCCAGGTTGATGTTCGGGTACAGCTCGGCCGTCGCCACGCCGATGCGCGCGGTGGCGCCGGCCAGCTGGCGCTCGGCCTGGCGCACGTCGGGACGGCGGCGCAGCAGGGCGGCACCGTCGCCGACGGGGATCGTCGCGGCCACGCGTGGCGGCGTCGAACATTGAGCGACCTCGGCCGGGAACTGGCTCGGCACTTCGCCGGTCAAAACAGCCAGACGGTACAGCGCCGTGCGGCGGCGCGCTTCCAGCGGCGGCAGATTGGCGCGCAACTGGTCGAGCTGGGCTTGTGCACGGGTGGTGTCGATGGCGATGCCGCGGCCGCGCTTGACGCGTTCGGCCGTGAGCTTCACGAACTTTTGCTGCAGATCGACGGACTCCTGCGCCACCTTCAGCTGGTAGCCGGCTGAACACGCTTCCGCATAGGCGCGGGTCGTGTCGGCGGCGACGATCACGTGCGTGAGGTCGCTGGCCGCCTGTGCGGCTTCGACGTCCGCCTCCGACGCTTCGACGGCGCGGCGGATGCGGCCCCACAGGTCGAGCGTGTAGCCGATCTTGACGTCGGCATCGTACAAGCCGTCGGTGGGGAGTTGTTCCGGGATGCCCAGCTGCGCGCCGGCGATGCGGCCGTATTGTGGGGCGGCGCTCATTTCGACTTCGGGCCGCTTCTTTTCCTCGACCTCTTCCAGCACGCCGTGCGCGCGCTGCAGGTTGGCGGCGGCCACGCGCAGGTCGGCGTTGTTGGCGAAGGCCCTGGCGATCAGCTTGTCGAGCAGCGGGTCCTGGTACAGGCGCCACCAGTCGGCCGGCAGCGGCTGGGATTGGAAGGGCTGCTCGGCCGCGCCCATGAACGGCGCATTGGCCGCGTCGCGCTTGACCACGGCCTCTTTCGGCACGTGGTAGTCGGGGCCGACCGTCGTGCAGGCGGCGAGCGTGGCCGCCAGCAGCGACAGCGTGAGGACTTTTTTGGCGGAGGATCGGTAGCGATTCATGACAATCAATGCGTGGTAGTCGCGGCGGGAACGGCAGCCACTGCCTTGGCCGCAGGTTTGGCCAAAGGTGTGGCCACCGCCGGCAGCACCTTGACCGTCGCCGTCTGCCCGGCGACGAGACGCACGCTCGCCGGCACCTGGTCGATGGCGATGCGCACCGGCACGCGCTGCGCCAGGCGGACCCAGTTGAAGGTCGGGTTCACGTTCGGCAGCATGTTGGCGCCCGTACTGCGGTCGCGGTCGGTGATGCCTTCGGCGAAGCTTTCGACGTGGCCGCGGATGGACTGGCGCGTGCCCATCAACGTGACGTCGACTTGATCGCCCAGCTGGATGCCGGGCAGCTTCGTCTCTTCGAAATAGCCTTCGACGTAGAACGAGCCGCTGTCGACGACGGCCATCACGGGATGCGCCGCGGTGGCGTACGCGCCTTCGCGCAGGTCGAGGTTCGTGACGATGCCGTTGACGCTGGAGACGACGCGCGTCCGTTCGAGGTTCAGCTTGGCCGTGTCGCGGTTGACGACGGCCTGGGCCAGCGCGGCGCGGGCCTGGTCGGTGCGGGTCTGGCCCTGCTCACGGGTTTCCTGCGACACGAGGTCGTCGAGCTGGGTATTACGCTGGTTCTCGCGCAGCGCCTGGGCCAGCGCGGCCTGGGCTGCCGTCACCTGGGCTTCGCTCTGGCGCAGGGCCAGTTCGAAACGGGCGCGGTCGATGTCGAACAGCGCCTCGCCGGCCTTCACCTGCTGGTTGTCGTGCACGTAGACCTTGGTCACCTGGCCCGTCACGTCGGGCGCGACCTGCACGACATAGGCTTTCACGCGGCCGTCGCGCGTCCAGGGCTCCACCTCGTAGTGGCGCCACAGCTGCCAGCCCGCGTAGACCGCGCCTGCGGTCACCACCGCCGTGATACTCACCCGGCCAATTGTCGACAAAATAGTTTTCATGGGCATTCAGGACCAGTTGCGTGTGTAATACGTCAGTGCGCCGAGCACGATGACGAACAGGGAAAAATCGAACAGGGCCGGGTGCCAGACGACGCGATAAAAGCCCGTCTTCGCCAGGACCAGGTTGATGAGCCGCGAGACCACCAGCGCCGCCAGCGTGAGCAGCAGGAGCGGAGGAACGTAGAGGCCGTAGATGCTGACTTCGCCGATCATCGGATCTCCTTTCAGATTGCAGGTACAAGCGACGGTTGATACGCCGCCGCCTTGGGAAACAGGTCGCGCCGCATGCCGGTGAGGGCAGCGAGCGCGTCGCGCTGGGCCGCGTCGCGTTCGCCGGCGCAGATGGCGCGCAGGGCGTTGTCGAGCGTGTCCAGCAGGCTGCGTTCGCAACCGGCGTCGACCCTCGGGCGCAGCGCGAAATGGCGAGACAGCTGCTTCATCAGCGGGCCGACGGCCGCTTCGCCGCGGCCCAGACGCGCGCGTACGCTTTGCAGCAAGGTCATGTTCAGGCCGATGCGCAGGTCGCGCAGGGCGTCGACGGCTTGCAGGTCTTGGTCCTTGCCGGCCAGCGCGAGGCGCGGGGTCAACTGGCCGACGCGGTCGACCATCCGGGCCGAGAATTCCGGCAGCGACGGCACGCGCTCGCCGCGGCCCATGCGCGACAACTCGCTCCAGCCGGCCTTGAGCAGGCGGCGCGCCGTCCAGCCGGCGCCGACGCGGCGGAACACGCTCGTCGTGACGGCCGCGGCGACATAGCCGACGACCTGCGCCAGCGTGCTGTTCACGAAGGACACCATGTCGGCGTTATGCGTGTCGACCATGGCCAGGGTGCCGCAGATCGCAAACAGGAAGGGCATGGCGCGCCCGAACGTCGACGGCCGCGCGAGGAAGACGCCCAGCGCGAGGAACGTCGGGGCACAGGCGAGGACGAGCGTCTCGAAATTGTGCACGGCCGGCAGGATGCCCAGCAGGTACAGGGCCGACAGCGGGATCGCATAGATCGAGTACCACATGAAGGTCTTGATGAACGGCACCGGGTCGTCCTGCGTGGAGAAGAAGCAGCACAGCACGGCCGTCATCATCGGGGCGGCGGCACCGGCCGGCCAGCCGGTCAGGATCCAGAACGCGCAGCAGGCCAGTACGGCGGCCGCGGCGGCGAATGCGGACAGCGCGGCCATGCCGCGGTCCAGGTGCAGGGCGCTCACCGGCACGCCCGGCAGGTGACGGACGGCCTCGGGCAGGCGGCCGTGCACGCCGGCGTCGATGTGCTGGCGCAGGGTGCGCGTCTCGACGCAGATCTCGATCAGGCGCCGCAGCCGCGCGGCCAGGTTCACTTCGATCATGCCGGTCCAGGCCAGCGTCTCGTCGACCTTCGGTTCGAGCGCGTCGATGCGCGCGCGCAGCGCGGCGCCCTGCGCATCGATGGATACGTCCTTCGGGCTCTCCGTGAGCGCGACGACGTCGCGCAGCAGCGCGTGCCACCGTTCCGACACCTCGGTCGCGCCCAGGTCGCGCAGCGCCGCCAGGCGGTCTTCCACGCCCGAGACGATGGGGACGAATGCGGCCAGGCGTTCCTGCAGCGCATTGACCGCCTTCTCCGTCCAGCGCAGGTGCGACGTGTCGAACGGCAGATGCGTGGTCATCAGGCGCATCTCCGTGATGTCGCCCGCGAGCTTGCGGCGGTCACCGGCACTGCGCGCGTCGCCGGCCGGGTTCAGCGCGTCGCGGATCCAGTGCTGGGCGTCGCGCACGGCGTTGTCCAGGCGCGCCACCAGCATCGGGCCGAACGGCTGCGGCAGCACGAGGCTGTGCACGACGGTGGCGCAGGTAATGCCGAGCAGGATTTCTTCCACGCGCGCGAGGGCGATGTCGAAGATGGCGGCCGGCTCGTTCACGGCGGGGAAGGCGATGAGACCGGCGGTATAGCCGCCCAGCATCAGCATGTACGAGCGCGGCGTGCGGTCGAGCAGCGATACGTACAGGCAGCCGGCGATCCACAGCGCCAGCGCCAGCGACAACAGCTCAGGGGAATTGATCAGGCGCGGCACGAGGAACGTGACGGCAATGGCGCCGAGCACCGTGCCGCCCGCGCGGTAGACACCCTTGGAGCGGACGGGGCCGGCGAACGGCGCGGCGCAGATGTAGGCCGTCATCATGGCCCAAAACGGTCGCGGCAGTCCGATGCGCATCGATATATAAACCGAGAGCATCGCTGCCGCGAATGACTTGACGGAGAACAGCATCTCCGACCGGGTTGGCAAGTTCATGCGGCCTGGATCGTGGCGATGGCCGTCGGCAGGCCGGACAGGACGCGCAAGGTCGCCTCGACGTCGGCCGGGTCGAACTGCCCGAACAGCTTGCGGCGGAAGGGCGTCAGCGCCTGGTCCATCTGGTGGGCGGTTTTGAGGCCCTCGTCGGTCAGGCGCAGGATCTTGGCGCGGCGGTCCTGCGGATCTTCATGGCGCTCGACGAGGCCCGATCCGATCAGGTGGTCGACGACGCGCACGAGCGACGACGCTTCCAGGCTCAGCGTCTCGGCCAGGATGCCCGGCCGCACGCCGTTCTCGCCGAAGCGGTGGATGACCAGCACCGGCAGCCCGGTCGCCTGGGACAGGCCGAAGTCGGACGCGACCTTGTCGGCGGCGGCACGGTAGGCGCGCGACGCGTGGGTCAGCGCGGCGGTGAGACTGCTCAGGGTCTGGTCGGAGAGGGGCATGTTGATTCGCGTAAATACTTCGCTTGTCTACTGTTGATATGCGAAAGTTTAGCATGCGAAGTATTTTCTTTCAACCGACCTGGGGCGGCGTGCTTGCCGACTCAGGCGATGCGGTGGAGATCCGCCGGCGTCACGAACTCGATCGCGGGCCCTTCCGTCCGCAGCGCCTCGATCGTCGCATAGCCCCAGTGCACGGCGCCGAACGCCACGTCGGCCTTGCGCGCGCATTCGGCGTCGGTGGCCTGGTCGCCGATGTAGAGGGCGTCGGCGGGCGCGACGCCGCAGGCCTTGAGCACGGCGCGGATGCGGCTCGCCTTGCCGAACACGGACATGCCGCAGTCGAAGCGCGCCACCAGCGCCGCCAGTTCCGGGCCCAGCACCGCGCGTACATTGTGCTCGGAATTGGACGAGACGACGGCGAGCAGCACGCCGTTCTCGTGCAGATGCCTCAGCGCGTCCGCGATGCCATTGAACAGAGAGATCGCGTGGGCGCTGTCCTGCATCATCGCCATGAACGTCCTGGACGCGAGCGGCAGCTTCCAGGCCGGCATGCCGACGTGGTCCATCATCTGGCGCACGCCGAGGTGGCGCAGTTCGTGGGCGCGCGCCACGTCGATGCGGCGGAACGCGTGGCGGTCGGCGATCGTGTTGAAGACGCTGAGGAAGAACGGGAACGAGTCGGCGAGCGTGCCGTCGAAATCGAACAGGGCGAGGCGGTAGGTCATGCGCACATGGTACCGCCGGCGATGGTCATCCGTCGATGGCCTGGCGGGCGAGCGCCGGATCGTCGGAGAACAAACCGTCGATGCCCGTCTCGAGATAGCGCCGCATCTCCGCGACCGACCCGGCATCGTGGCGCGCGGCCGGCCCCGCATCGCTCCTGAAATCGGCCGCGAGGAACGCGTTCTCGGGGCGGAAGGTCCACACGACGACCTGCAAACCCGCCTTGTGCGCATCCGCGACGAGCGCCGTCGGCGCGGCAAGGCGCTCGTCCTTCCCGAGCGGGATCACGGCGCGCGTGTTCGGCGCGACGATGTCGGCATACGCGGCGATGTCGCGCAGGCCGCGCGCCGTGACCATCTCGCCGTACGTCAGGCTGCCGCCGTCTGCAGGACGCGCCTTGTCGTACGCGCCGCCCGCGATGACCAGCTGGGCCAGCGTCACGTTGGCCGGCTTGCCGAGGCCCGCCTTGCGCAAGGCTTTCAGGTTCGCGACCTCGAACGATTGCACGACGACGGGCGCGCGCCGCGTGTATGCGTGCGCCTTCAACGTCGAGACGAAGCGGTCTTCCAGCGCCAGGCCTTCGCGCGCGAACCACGTGGAGTGCTTCAGCTCCGGAATGAGGCCGATCGTGCGCCCGCGCGCGGCCGCTTCCGCCGCGACGAAGTCGATGATCTCTTCGAAGCTCACGATCTGGAACTGGCCGTCGTACGCGGTCCCGCGCATCTTCGGCAGGCGCTCCACCGCGCGCAGCGTCTTCAGCTCCGCGAACGTGAAATCGGAGACGAACCAGCCGTCGTGCGCCTCGCCGTCGATGGTTTTGCGGGTCTTGCGTCCCGCGAACTCGGGCCGCATGGCGACATCCGTCGTGTCCGTGATCGCGTTCTCGTGGCGCGCCACCAGCACGCCGTCCTTCGTGGCGACCAGGTCCGGCTCGACGAAGTCGGCGCCGTCTTCGATCGCTTTCGCGTACGACGCCAGCGTGTGCTCGGGCCGCAGCGCGCTGGCGCCGCGGTGCGCGTAGACGGTCGCTTTCGGCTGCTGCCGGGCGGATGCCAGCGCCGGCAGGGCGGCCAGCGCGGCCGTCGCCTGGAGGAAGCGCCGGCGCGGGAAGAGCGTGTGCGTCATCAGATGTCGGCCTTCAGGGTGAAGAAGCCCATGCGGGGCGGGATCGGATACGTCGCGTAGCTGCCGCTCGCCTGGCCCACGACCGGCTGCAGCGGGCCTTCGCGGTTCAGCAGATTGGTCACGCTGATCGACCAGCGCAGATTTTTCGCGCACGCCGTCGACAGCGGCACTTTACCCGAGACCGAGAGCCCCATCAGGAAGTAGCCCGGCACGTCGAGGTCGTTCGTGTAGGTGGCGTAGCGCTTGCCGACGTAATCGCCCGACAGCTGCGTCTCGACGTCGCCGAACTTCGCGGTGGCGATGAACTTGTTCATCCATTCGGGCGTGTTGGGCACGGTCTTTCCGGCCGTCGGGACGAGCGTCGTGCCGGACAGGTAGCTGTCCTTGTACTTCGAGCGGTTGTACGAGATGCCGTCGTAGAACGAGAATGCGCGGCCGAAGTGGAACGTGCCCGCGACGTCGACGCCATCCGTCTTGACCGTGCCGACGTTCGACAGGATCGTCGTGCCGCCCGCGAACGACGTGATGATCGGGTTCGAGCTGATGGCCAGCTGGCGGTCGCGGAAGGTCACGTGGTACAGCGCGACCTGGCCGTCGAACGCGGTGAGCGGGCCGAGGTCCAGGTTGCGCGAATCGCGCAGGCCCGCCTCAACCGTCACCGACGTCTCCGGCTTCGCGTGCGCCTTGAAATAATCGAACGCGGCCTGCGACGACAGGCTCCACGGCGAATTCCCGCCGCCGCCATATGTCACGTACTGGCGCATGTTCTTCGCGATGTTGGCGAACAGCTGGTCGGTCGGCGACACGTCCCAGCGCGCGCCGATCTGCGGCAGGAACCATTTTTTCGTATCGATCTTCCCTTCCGGCAGACCGCCCGTCGCCGTGCTGCTGATCGCGGCCGGCAGCTGGTTCACGGGGAAGCGGCCTTCGGCGAACTGCAGGCTCGATTTGAAGCCGCCCAGCAGCGTGACGTCCGGCCACAGCTTCCATTCGTCCTGCAGGTACAGCTGCACGACCTTGTTGTCGATGTCGCTGCCGTACTGCGTGATCAAGGGATTGCTGGGCCGCTCGTACGGCGTGCTCGGATTGTTCACGTCGAGCGCATACCAGCGGCGGTACGCGCCAGAGTTGTTGTGCTCGAACCAGAGGCCGCCCTGCACGAGATGGTCGCCGAGATCCCAGCGCACATTCGACAGCCAGCCCTGGCGGTTGATCTTGTATTCCGTCGTGCGCGTGGCGTAGCCCGAATTGCCGAAGATCGTCTTGAGATCCTGGTTCGGGAAGTAGACCTTGAAGAGACCGGGCAGGCCGGCTTGCTGGATGGGACCGGCGACGACACCGACGCCATCGTTGTGGTGGAAGTAGTACTGGTTCGACCACGTCAGGTTGTCGGTCAGGTACGCCTCGTATTTCGCATACGCCAGCTTGTCCGTGCGCTGGGCGTCGCTGTAGTAATTGCGGAAGTTCTCCTTGGCGCCCTTGTTTTCCTGCGAATCCAGGTAGGCGAGGGCGCCGGCGAAGTCCGGGTACAGGAAGGGACGCGTGTACGGCGACGGCGTACCGGCCTTGTGCAGGGTCGAGTCTTCGTTCGGCTCCGTCTTGTCGGACCAGTCGACGAAGACCGTCAGCTTGCCGGCATCGCCCTGGTGCACGAATTTCGCGTTGACCTGGTCGTTGCTCTGGCGGCCATTGAAATCCCAGGCTTTCGCTTCGTGGTGCAGTCCGGACAAATAAAAGCTGTTGCCGCTACCGAGGTCGCCGGAATCGAAGCGGATGAACGTGCGGGTGGTGCCGTGGCTGCCCAGCGTCTGCTGCACGTGGATGTTGCGGCTGGCGGACGGGTCGCGCGAATACGTCTCGATGGTGCCGCCCAGGTTGCTCGTGGACGGCGTGCCGAGGTCGCCCGCGCCGGTCGACAGCACGACGTTCTTGACGTTCTCGCTGGTGAGCGCGCGCTGCGGCGCGAGGCCGTTGTAGTTGCCGTACTGCTGGTCGCCGAGCGGCACACCATCCATCGTGTAGCCCAGTTGCTGGCCGTTGAAGCCGTGGATGAACAGCGACAGGTTCTGCTCGTTGTTGCCCCACGGGTCGGCCGTCTGGAAGCTCACGCCCGGCAGCGACTGCAGCGCCTTCAGCGGATTCACGCCCGGCAGCACCTTCTGCATTTCCGCGCCGGACAGGGCGACCGACGAGCGCGTCTTGCGCGTCGAGATCTCCACCGTGGCGATGGCGCCGGTGGGTGTCGTGTCCTGGATGCCGGGGGCTGCGGGCACGTCGTCGGCCGGGGCTGCGTGGGCCAGCGATGCGCACAGCGTGGCGGCGGCGATGGCGATCAGGGAAGGAGCGAAGTGAACGGTACGAGTCATCAGTGAACTGCCGGAAGGTTAAAAGTGGTCGGCAGATTAACTTTGTGGCATGACGACGCGATGACGGTCGCGTGACCGCTTGATGACGTTTTTTGCACAGTCGCCTGATCGCAAGCGCACATCGCTTTGCGCTTGCACATCGGTCTGCCTCATCTAAGCTGATCCGGGTCAAACCTATAAAACAATCGGAGACTCCATGACCATCCTGATCAGGGCAAGGCATCTTGCCGGCATCCTCATTGGCTTTATCGGCACGAGCGCCTTCGCGGCGGTCGTCGCGCTCCCCAAGTACAACGTCAGCGTGAACGAGGTGTCGGTGTCCGGCTTTTCGTCCGGCGCCAACATGGCGGCGCAGATGCATTTCGCGTATTCGAAGACAGTGAAAAAGGGCGCGGGCATCATCGCTGGCGGGCCGGTCTACTGCTCGCAGGGGAATGTCGCGATCTCGGTCGGCCCGTGCATGGCGAATACCGGCTCGCGCAATCTGCCGTATCTGATTTCGGTGGTGAATACGTGGTCGGGCAATGGCTATATCGACCCGACCAGTAATATGGCCGCGTCGAAGGTGTATCTGCTGTCGGGAACGATCGATTCCACGGTGCGCCAGCCCGTCATGGACGACCTCAGGACGATGTACGGTTCGTACCTCCCGGCCGCCAATATCTACTACAAGAACAATCTCGCGGCCGAGCATTCGATCCCGACGGATTTCTTCGGCAACGGCTGCGCCATCAACGGCAGCCCCTACGTCAACAACTGCAATTTCGATACGGCGGGCGAAATCCTGAAATGGATTTACGGGCCGCTGAATCCCAAGAATACAGGTACGTTGAGCGGCAGCTTCATCAACTTCGACCAGTCTGTCTTTTGGGGCAATTTCAATCCGAATTTTTACAGCATGGCCAGTAGCGGCTACGCCTACGTGCCGGCCAGCTGCGCCGCAGGGCAGTCGTGCCGGCTGCACGTGGCGTTCCACGGCTGCCTGCAAAGTGCATCCGTCGTCGGCACGGCGTTTTACCAGAATGCCGGCTATAACCGCTGGGCAGATACGAACAACATCGTCGTGCTGTATCCGCAAACGATCGTCACCGCGAACAATCCGGGCGGATGCTGGGACTGGTGGGGTTACGAGGACGTGAATTTCCCGGCCAAGAGCGGCGGGCAGATGGTCGCCATCAAGACCATGATCGACAAGGTCGTTAGCGGCAACGCAGCGGCGCCGTTTACGTGCAGTCACTGGTATGCCAGCAATGTGTCGCACGTGTCGGCCGGCCGGGCGTATATCGGTGCGGATGGGCAGGTGTATGCGAAGAATTCGAACCAGTATCTGGGGTATTACATGGTGACGGCTTATACGGATGTGAGGCAGACGTCGGCGGGGTATTACGCGTATGGGAGTTGTTCCTGAGAGATTTTAGTTGCCCTGCATGGTCTGAATCATCCGCAAAACATGATTTGGGCCCTTATTTTTGCGATTAATTTGCATCTTTATGTAACAGGCTTTACGAGGTGTAAAGCGTGGTCCCGCACGATTCAGCTCAGCTATGATGGCGCCCCGCTCAGCTGTATCGACAACTTTGTTGCTTGATTGACACTGGGCAACATTGAATGGCTGGGCTTGCACATGAAAGAAACGGGAGCATCCGGACCGAACGCGACGGTCCAAAAACAGTTTGGTTTGATCAACCTCTTGAAAGCCGGCGCGGCGCAACTGATCGTCCTGCACCATCTCGCTTTCTACGGCCCGATGGCCGACGCCGCGCGGCCGCTGATGCCGCCGATTATCGACTGGCTCGACCAGTACGGCCGCATCGCCGTCCAGGCCTTCCTCGTCATCAGCGGCTTCCTCGTCGCGAAATCGCTGTCGCCGTCCGGCATGCCCGGCATCGGCAACCCGCTGGGCACGATCTGGCGCCGCTACATCAAGCTGGCACCGCCGTTTATCGTGGCCATGCTACTGGCGATCGGCGCCTCCGCGCTCGCGCGCACGTGGATGGTTCACGATTCGATCTCGGCCCCACCGAACATGTCACAGCTGGCGGCGCACGTCCTGCTGCTGCACAGCGTGCTGGGCTATGAATCGCTGTCCGCCGGCGCCTGGTATGTCGCCATCGATTTCCAGCTGTATGCGCTGGTCACTTGCCTGCTGTGGCTGGGCGGACGCATCGCCGGCAACCGTGCGATGCCCTGGCTGATGCCCCTGCTGGTGACCTTGGGCGTAAGCATCTCGCTGCTGTATTTCAACCGCGACGCCGATTTCGACGTATGGGCGCCGTACTTTTTCGGCAGCTATGGCCTGGGCATCCTGGCATGGTGGGCGAGCGATCCGCGCCGGCCGTTCGCCGCGACGTTCTCCCTGCTCTTGATGATGGTGGTGCCGGCCGTGCTGGCGCTGGAACTGGACTTCCGGATCCGCATCGCGGTGGCGTCCGTCGTGGCATGCTTCCTGTGCCTGTATGGCCGCACGAGGCTGAGCACGTATGCGAGCTCGGGCTGGGCGCTCATCAATTACCTGGGCAAGATCTCGTATTCGATTTTTCTCGTGCACTTTCCGGTGTGCCTCGTCGTGAACGCGGCGTTCACGCGGTTCGTGCCGGACGATGCCTATCTGCAAGGTGCAGGCGTCGTGTGGGCGTGGGCGGCCAGCGTGGCGTCCGGGGCGCTGTTCCATCACTGGGTCGAGGCGCCGCTGGGCCGCTTCCTGGCCGGGTTGGCGAAGCCGGTGGCGGTGCGGACATTCGGCGCCAAGCCCGTGAGATTGCGCGGCTGAAGTCGAAGTCAGCACACGATTGCTGACTTTTATTTGTGTTCAAGCTACGCTGTCACTACGAAACGAAGGTGACATGATGAACACGCAAATCCTGGCACTCGATATCGCAGGCAACCCGTTCGACTGGATCGCGCCAGAGGACGCTATCCTGTACTACGCACTCGGCAAAGTGGCCTGGGAACTGGGCGGGCGCGAATTCGTTTTCCGCGGCGGCTATTCCCGTTCGGGCGTGCAGTCGAAAATCGCGGTCAAGCCGATCATTGCCATCGCCGGCAGCGAGATCATGACGCGCATGTTCAGGACGGGACTGCCGCTCACCAACCAGAACGACCTGCTCTTCAAGCGCGACCGCTATACCTGCGCGTATTGCGGCAACCGCTTCGCGCACAAGGAACTGTCGCGCGACCATATTTTGCCAAGGTCGCGCGGCGGCAAGGACACGTGGATGAATTGCGTGACCGCCTGCAAGCGCTGCAACCAGGAGAAGGGCAATCTGCTGGTGGAGCAATTCCGGCCGCTGATCTACGTGCCGTATGTGCCGTGTCGGGCGGAGCATTATCTGTTGAGTGGGCGGAATATTCTTGCTGATCAGCATGATTATTTAGCCGCGCAGTTGCCGAAGCATAGCCGGCTGTTGAATTGACGGTGCTGTCCACGACTCGCCGAGGCAGGTGCGCTTCACATCGCACCGCCATGCCCGCCGCAGGAACGAAACTTGTCTGGCCGCGCTATCGTATCGACAAGCACTGGCCACGCGATATCCCATGAAATG
This sequence comes from Massilia kyonggiensis, assembly GCF_024756235.1. Classification (GTDB taxonomy): domain Bacteria; phylum Pseudomonadota; class Gammaproteobacteria; order Burkholderiales; family Burkholderiaceae_D; genus Telluria; species Telluria kyonggiensis. The sequence goes on from NZ_JANUGY010000017.1 coordinate 90,320, forward strand.
CGTTCCTGCTCGAGTCGTATCGCGGGACCGAGCGTATGCCGCTTGAGTGCGCGATACACGGCCTGCTCGCCGGGTTCGAGATGTGGTAATTCTTCCGCAGCGTGCTGACTCGCTTCGCTGCTCCACAAGGTGCGGTGGGACAACAACGTCGTCTCGTCCATCAGGATCGAGCGCATTGCGGGCAGCTTCGCGCGCAAAAGGCTCAGGATGGCAAAACCATGTGTATCGATATCTCCCCAGTAAATGCACGCCGCTCCCCGTAGCCATGCGAGCCGGGCGAGAAGGTCGACGCCATAGCCCAGGGCCATGAAGGCCACGGTGCCGGGAAGTTCTCCCAGCGCGATGCCGGTCTGCAGGTTCTCGACGATGACGACGTGTCGTGGCGCGATGTCCAGCCGCTCCAGCTCGTCAATGGACACCGTAAGGTCCGCGAGTCCACCCACGCGCGCGCGTAACGCCGGGTCGAGCAAGCGCATGCGCACCCGTGGCGGTGGCCGACGCAGGCCGCACAAGGTATGGAAATCGCCGGGGATGTCGGTGCGGCCCGTGATTCTGCACAGCAGGTCGCCGAGCACGGCCGTGCGTGCTTCGATCCACTTCGTGTCGAGGCCCGGGATAGGCAGCTGGCGCAGATACAGGCCAGAGTCGGGATGCCGCTCGAGCCAGTCCAGAGTGGTCGTCAATCGATCGAAATCAGAATCGGGATAATCGGCAAGCACGTTGAACAGCCGGTCCAGGCCGCCGGTCAACACGGGCCAACGCCGGACCAGGACGTCCTGGCGGCGGCAAGCCCGGTTCCAGCGCTCCGCCTCGTCCAGCCAGGCTGCCACGTCGCCCGGGCCGTCGAGGCGCAGCAGTTCCGGTACGCGCTGCGTACCCAACGTGCGCCACTGGCGCTCGGTCCACTGTAGCGAGCCCGCACCGCTCCACGATTGCCATGCCCTCACCCAGGCGAGGGCCGCGTCCAGCCGGCCCTTCGCCGCCTGCTCGGTGGGAATGCCCAGGGAAATCGTCAATGGCCAGTCGTCGCCTTCCGGCGCGGCAAACCAGTCGCGATGACGGTTGTCGAAGCGGCGCCGCAGCAGCGCGCGCACGTCAGCCGGCAGTTTCAAGCGTGTCCCCCTCGGGCAGTCGTTCCTCCAGCTTGAGGCGCCGGCGTTCGTCGTCGTATTCGATCAGCAGTACGCTCGATGCCTTGCGTTCCCGGATATCGACGAAACACGCGCCGCCGATGAAGGGTTCCAGCGTCATCACCGATTTGAGCGGTGTGGCGACGATCATCTGGAAACCGAAGTTCGCGAAGATGTTCATGGCCAGGGCGGTGAATTCGTTGTCCGCCTTGTCGAACGCCTCGTCGAGCACGACGGGGGCATAGCGTGGGATGCCGGTGTCGTTGCCGCCGAGCTGGTAGCGCAGGGCCGCCGCCAGCACCGTCGTGGCCAGCTTCTGCCTTTGGCCGCCGGACAGGCCGGCGCCACTCTGGTGCACTTGCACTTCCTGGCCGTCCGCGTCGAACTCCCGGCCGATGAATTCCACGTGCTGGCGCACGTCGAGGACCGCCTCGCGCCAGCGGCGATGTTCCGGTTCCTGGCTGGCCAACCGGTTGACGATGCGCCGCAAGTCGATGAAGCGGGCCTCGGCAAATTCGCGGTCGTCGCTCCACGCATGCTTGAGGGCGGAGGTGATGTCCTGTTTGAACTGCTGCACCTCGGGCAACTGTCGATCTTTCGGCTGAATGTGCAGGTAGGTGCGCTGGTGCTCGCCACTATTGAAGGGCACTTGCCGTAGACTGTCGTTGACCAGTTCCATGCGGGCCAGGATCGCCTTGCGTCCGTCGTTCAGGTAACTGGACAATGCCGCCAGGTTTTGGTGGCTCTGGTTTTGGAGCAAATCAAAGAAGCGCTGTTCGTGCGCCGGCAACCCGTCCGATTCGAGGCGGGCGAGCTTGCGGAAGAAATCCGGTGCCGCCGCCAGACGCGCATCGAGGCCGTCCGCATCGGCACGCCAGGTGTTGATGAAGATGGCGAACTGGGCTTCCACGAACTTTTCGCCCTGCGCCAGCTCGCTGTCGATCACACGGATCTCGTCATGCAACGCTTTGCCGACGGCGCGGTCGGCATTGTCCACGTCCTTCAACCGCAACGTGCCGTTCCACGCGGCATACCGCTGCGCCAGGCCCGATTGCTGGTGCGGCGTCAACGCGACGATGGACGGGTCGTCCCGCAGCACCGCCAACTGCGCTTCCTGTTCCGCGCACAATTTTTGGCGCGACCGTTGCTCCACGAGCTCGTCGTTCAGGGTATCGCGCGCTTCCCGTACAAGGTCTTCCTGCTGGCGCAGGCGTTCTTCGATGCGCTGCAGGTCCGCGTTTCCCGTCTGCAGGGCGTCGAGCTGGCGCTGGATGGCGGCGATACGGTCCGCCAGCGGCAAGACGTCGATTTCCTGCCATTGCAGGTTGGCCAGGGTTTGGCATTGCAGCAGGCGCGTGGCGCGGGCTTGACGCTGTCCCCGCAATACGCGCAATTGGGCTTCGAGCCGCGCTTCGCGCTCCCGCAATTGTCGAGACTCCTCCTCGTACAGGGCGAGCTTGGCGCGGTTGTCGAAGCCGAGCACCCAGTATTGCCGCGCATCCACGCTGGTGCGGTCGTCCTTTTCGTGGCGCGAACGGTTGTGCCTGACTTGGCCTTCGCGCGTGAGTGCGCGCTCGCGCGCGGCCCGGAATGCGCGCAGCGATTCGACGCAATCGTAGTCGAAGCGTTGCCGCAGCTCGTTCCGCAGCCAGCCGGAAAAGCCATCTTCCTTCACGTTCAGCTTCAGCACCAGCGATTGCGCCTGCAACGGCCGCGCCGGCTGCTCGCCGCGCACCGTGCGGTAATAGACCAGCTTGCGCCCCAGGTCGGTGTCGTTGACGTAAGCAGATACGGCGGCGTACTGGTCTTCCTGTACGAGGATCGACAGTGCGAATCCATGCAGCACGCGCTCGGCCGCACCACGCCATGTACTTTCTTCGGGCTTGACTTCAATCAGTTCGCCGACGAAAGGCAACGCGGCTTCCGCCACGCCGATAGACTCGGCGATCTGGCGCCGCAATTCCAGCATCGGTGCCGGAATGTTCGATGGCTGGCGCCGCAGCGACGCGAGTTCATGGTCGACGACGGCGCGCCGCGACCGGACCTCGGTCGCTTCGCGGTCCAGTGCCAGCAGGGCGTCCTGCTGGAGGTCGTCATGTTGCCAGTCCTCGATTTCCTGGCGCGCCATGCTGAGCAATTCAGCAAAACCCTGCGGATTCGGCCGCAAGTCCCAGCCGAGCGCCTTGCACGCTTCCACTGCCTGATGGCGCTTGCGCATGCGCTCTTCACGCTGCGTTTTCAGTGTCTCGATCTCGTTATTAAAAAATTCAATTTGCGCGCCGCCCGCTTCGCGCCGTTGACGTTCCAGGTCGCGCAACGCTGCGCTGCGATTGTCGAGCACGTTCTGGCGACGCTGGACGTTGCCCGCCAGGCCCTCCAATTCGATCCCGAGCGCGGTAATGTGCTCGGCCAGCAGCGTCATGCGGAGGCGTTCACGATAGCTGTGCATGCCCGCTACAAGTTCCTGCAGGCCATTACGTTTCAGCTCGAGCGTCGCCATGTGCTGGTGCCGGCTGCGCGCTGGGGCCAATATCCGTACCTGTTCACGCGCCGTCACGACTGCCTGGTGCGCGGCGTGCAGTTCTCCGAACTCGCTGACCAGGCGATCTGCAACCTCGAAGGTTTCCGGCTTGTCCAGCATGAAGTCGCGCAGGAACGCATTCAGGTCGCCGACGTTCTTGGCCGATTGGGTCTTGTGCAACAGGCGTAACGCCATCTCGCTGTCGATGCCTAGCAGGCGGCAGAAGCGTTCGCAATACGGCCTGAACTCGTCGCGCGCGAACGCATCCGGCAGCGTTTGCTTCAGCTTGCGCACGTCAAAATTGTTGCTGCCAAAATCCTGCAATTCACGCAGATCGAAGGGCCGCTCGAGGACGAGAAAATACGACTTCACGTCGCGGTTGCTGTTGGCATTGCCGCGTACCCAGAACAATTGAACCAGTGCCACGTGCTGGCCCGTTTCATTTTCGTACTGCAGTGTCAGCGCCGACCAGGTGGTGCCGGCGCGAAGGTAACGTACGGCCGATTCGCCAGAGGCGGCATCGGTCTGGGCGGTCCAGGCGCCGCGCACATAACTGACCAGACTGCGGTCGCGTCCGGCACGGCTGGCTTCGCGCGCGGCGGCATTGAAGTCGATCCAGCGCGGCGGCACGAGCAGGGCGGAGAGGGCGTCGAGCAACGTCGATTTACCGGCGCCGGAGCGGCCGACGATCAGGAATCCGCGCTTGCTGACCGGGATATCATGCAAGCCGCTGAACGTGCCCCAGTTGAACACTTGCAGGCGCGTCATGCGAAATTGTTCATTGGTGCCTGGCGCCGACACGTTCATGGTTCTTGGTCCTCATCATCGCCCAGCGGCTGGCGTGCCAGCGTGGGCAGTTCGCCGGCGGCCATGCGATCGTAAAGCGCGGTCAAGGCGATGATTTCCTCGGCCGAGAACAGCAGTTTGAGGGTCGGCGCGATTTCAAAGCGGTCCTCGCTGGCACGCAGCTTTTGCAGGATATTGTGCTTTTTGAGCTTTTCGATCGACGCATTGACACGCTTGCCGAATCCAGCCCGGTCGGTGCTCGCGGTCCGTTCGTAGGGTATGAGGTTTTCGATCATCTCGTCGCGTGCGATCACCGCACGTTCCCCATGGGAATCCGCCTGGGTCAGCCGCTGGCGCAGGAACAGCAGCAGGACCGAATCGATGAAGGTCAGTTGCGCGCGCCGCAGCAGGATGGGAATGTCCAGATCTTCGGCCGCCACCTGGCTGGTGAAGGCAACCTGCACATCGCGGTCCAGCACCAGCTCGAGGAACAGCTCGGCCAGGCGGCGCCGGATGACCTGTTCGTCGCGCAGGAGGACGGGCCACAACCGGGGATGGCGCCGTCCTTCGAGCGACGGCCCGGACAGCAGCTGCACCAGGACGCGCCGCGTGTCGAGCGGCAACTCGCCCGTGTCGTTGACGAATAACACGCCGGCAGGTTGCGCATCATCGGCGTGGACGGACGTGAACGCGCCGTCAGGTGCCGGCTCGGATATCACTTAGTTTCTCCTTCAAAAAATAGATGAGCGGAATGCGTGCCTGCCGGGCGATGCCATCGCCACCGATCCAGGCGACGGTCTCGCCGCTTTCCCCCACGATGCCATGGCGCGCGCCCAACGCAAGCAGGCCGAGCACGCTGCCGAGGCCCTGGCTGGCCGGGAACACGCACAAGACTTCGCCGATCGAAGCTTGCGACCGCACGTCCAGTACGCTGCCCACATTCTCCCGCAGTGAACGGAAATCGATCTCGGACTGGGCGACGAGGTCGCCGATCATCGTCAGGTCGAGCGGCGCGGCGTCGCTCTCGGCCATCCGATCGGGCAAGGCTTGCAGGGCAGGGTCGTGCAGGACCCATTGCGACAGCGACGCGAGCCTGCTGCTGGTAAGCGGCAGCGTGTAGTGCAGGGCCTCGGTCGCCTTGACCTCGTCCTTCAGCGCGAGCGCGGCCCGTTGCGCCTTGCGCAATAACTGGTTCAGGCGGCGTTGTTCGATGAATTCCCGGCTCTGCACGAAATTTTTCAGGCTGCGCGCGAAGGACTGTAGTACGTCGTGCACCATCCCACCCTGGTCCAGCAGGGTGCGCGTCAGGCGCAGCAGGAAGCGGCGCTCGTCGGCGTCGAGGGCAGCCACGAAATCACGTGACATCAGCTGGTCGAGCGCATCGTCCAGTGTCGCGGACTGGACCGGATCGGTGAGCAGCCGCCAGAACGCGGAGAACGTGCGCCCGGCTTCGCTCTCCGAAATGACGTCGATGCCGGCGAACAGCGCGTCGAGCACTTCGCCGCGGTTGCCATCGTTGTCCATGATCCGCTCGCGCAGGTTGCGGTTCAGTTGCTCGAACTGGTCGCGCACGCGGCGGAAATCGCCAGCGAGATTGTCGGCCAGGGCAATGATCTCGCGCGTACGTTCCAATGCCGCGCTTTCTGCCAGCACCTGGAACGTGCCGAGTTCGATGTCGGAAATTTCTTGCGCTATTCGTTCCTGCTCGGTGCGCAAGCGCGCGATGCGCCGTTCCTTGTCGGCATCGGTATCGTCGGCCAGCCTGGCCAGCGCCCCGATGACCAGGCCAAGGCGGCTTTCGGTTGCCGCGTTGTGTGGCCTGGTCAAACTGGCGACGTAGCGGATCGCATCGACGGTCGAGGTGGCGAGCTCGTACTCTTCTTCCTTGGAACCCGGCGGAAAGCGCCGTTCCAGATAGCCTTCGGCAAGCCAGCGGGCCACATATAACTGCGCCGTCTGCGGCCAGTCCTCGCCTCGGTTGCGCAATTGCTCGAGGTCGTGCTCGATGCGCTCGTGCAGAATTGACGCCGGCAGGTTCCGGTCAGCGTCGTACAAATGGGTTTGCAGCAGCGCGAGCACGGTTGGCCCCGTATCGGCCGCCAGCAGGCGCCACAATGGCTGGCCGCGCAGCTGGCGGTAGAGGGCGAGGGGTCTGTCGGCTTTCATCGCGCAAGAATCGTGGTTACGTGATTGTAGCGCAGGCCATCAGCGGACTTTCGAGACATTTTGCCGAGAAGATGGTCGGCTTCGCTGATCCAGTCAAAATTTGCCGAGTACAGATCGGTAGGTTAGG
>NZ_JANUGY010000018.1 GCF_024756235.1 Massilia kyonggiensis
GCTAGTCAGCTTCGTCCCCGGTGTGGTGATCGTGACGAGTGCACGCGACGCGGTCGCCGTCACATTACGCCTTGCGAGCCACCCGGAGAAGCGTGAAGACCTCATGGAATGGGTACTCTTGTGCGCGTGTCTGATTACGATCGCCCTGCCGCTGGCGATGGCAGCAGGGGGCGTGGCGGCTGCGGGTGTGGGTGCGGTAATCGGCGGCATCGCCGGTACCGAGCTCGGGGCAGCGCTACGGGCAGTTATGCTCATGCTGATAAAGGAAGCGTCCAAACTTGTTGAGTTAGTGCAATTCCTGCAAAAGTTCATCAAGGGCGACATTCTGAAATTCCTGCGCTCCGTAAAATTCGCCAAGTACGAAAAACCACTTGTGCTGGCACTGAGCAAGGTATGCGGCAAGTTGCTCGAGATGATCAAGTCATTGCGTCTGCACTTGGAAAGCCTGAAATACTTCAGTACAGTCAAGACGACTGTCGCCAAGCTCGCCGAATGGGAACACAAATTCTATGCTGTACAGCATGCTGCGTTGACGAAGATTCCCTTGGCGATGGGGGAACTCGACGCCAGACTGGCGAAAGTGCTTGCTCAAACCGCCCCCAAGGAGGCCCATACGGTTGCCGCTGGCGTCGCTGCGGACAAGGGAACGGCAACGCTGCCAGCCAAACAGGCGGTAATGGACACGCCCGGCAAAATATTGGCGAAAGTGGACGAAGGTGCCGCGGGCGGTATGGCGAAAGCGGCAAACAACAAAGTGGCATCGAAAGGCATATCGAAGCCAAGTTCGAAAGGCAGGCCAAAAAAACCTTCCGCACCTACGCCCAAACCAAAGCCCGATCCGGTCAAGCCTGCGAGTAGGGGAACGGGCACAAAAGTCCAGGATACTGCTGACGTGCTTGTAATGGCAGATCGGGAACGGATCACGCAGTTGTCCAATGAAGCGCGAAATGCTCAGAAAAGTGGCGATGTGACCCTGGCCGAAAAGAAAATTGACGAAGCCCGTCAAATCTTAAAGCCGTACTTCCCCACCAAAGACGGCGATACTTGGGATGAAGTCATCAAAAGGCTTGATGTATCATCGCCGAAAGATGGCGCAGTTTTTTGGTCAGGGACTGCAGGGCAGGCGAAAGATTTAGGTCAACCAGATGCTGCCAGAGTCTTTGCAGAAAAAATAGGCGGCGTGACGCTCGAAACAACGTCAGGCGGGCGTGTCATAGATGGTTGGCCGGATACAACAATCTGCCATGGGATGGTAGTACGGGCGCTTCGCCCCCTTTCTCTGGTTCGCTCTGGGAAGCTGTTTCGCGAAAGTATGCCGAAAGCACCTCGGGTGTCGTAAACGTAGTGCAAACACCAGATAGAGTCTGGTCCCCCAGAACCGTTTGGCACAATCAAGAAAAACCATTGCTATTGGATCGCTTAGAAACAGGAAAAATTGCCGGCATTCAGATGCATATAGTCGATTTGAGTTCATCTACGCATCAGTTGTCACCGAATTATATCGATCAGCTATTAAAATTTGACCAACGAAAGCCATGACCTACGCATATCAGAACTTCTTAGACTTTTTTACGACGGCCAACAAAGATCGACTTGATGGGCTGAATGAGACCCACTTCAACGGCATGTCTCCCGAAGAAAGGTCGAAGGCCTTCGATTACTTATTAAAAAGGGTATTAAATGGCGGGAGCCGTGAAAGCGTGGGCGGCCTCTTTGTTGCCGATCCGGCACGCGCCGCCTCTATAGCCAGGCAACTATTGAATTCCGGAAAATTGCGCGAAGATGCAGAAATCTCGGCGGCGTGGGAACTTTATCAAATACAACCGGATTCTTCATTGATACCGGTATTCACAAAACTAATGTCGAGTGCAAACGAGACTAATCGGTCCAATGCTGCATTTTATGTACCCGCCAATGTATTGACGCCCGAACTTGATGCTGCGTTAAAGGGGATGATCCGGACGGAAACGGAAACTCTTCCACTGGTCAATGCGATCAATAAATTACTTGAATGTCATGGCATCACTAGAGAATCTGTGAGCAAGGAAGAGTTCTCAAAATTTTACCTAGGACTGCGTAGCGATGTTTTGGCTGACAAAGAGAAAATATTCAAACAACTCGACAGTCTTACCAGCTAGCGATTGCACAAAGGACCATCAAGCACGCTTACGTACATTTGAAACATCTTGGAAAGAAAAGGCATTTCAATTACTCAGCTCATGGCGCCATAGATAACGCGGAAACCATAATTTATATAAGAAAAGCTGGGTTTGAACATCAAAATCTGATGCATGGAATAAAACGATCACGTGGTCGTTTAACGAACATCTACGTCATCAACAGGAACCCGATATAGAAATGGCATTACCAATCATCCGCTTAGGCGACCCCACTTCTCATGGCGGCAAAGTTATCTCAGCCTCTACCACACATATCATTTCCGGAATCGGCATTGCCCGTGTCGGCGATAGCGTGTCCTGTCCAATACCAGGCCATGGCATAAATCCTATCGTCGAAGGGAGTTCAACGTTCCTGATTGGTGAACGAATGGTAGCCTTGCAGGGTCATCATAGTGCATGCGGATGCACACTGATTTCCAGCTTGCTCGCGGCAACCCATGGCTAAGTACTCTTCCAAAATTCCACTGAATTCGCTGTCGAAGCCTTTCATCATGGATTGAATCTCGGCTATGCATCAGCCTGACACGCACGCACAAAAAAGCCCCGGCTCGACACGGGGTCAGGAATGTCTACGTCACTGGAGGCGGGTTGTTTCCGACTTCGCGGTCGTGGAATCCGACGTTGACCATGTGCGGGCTGGCGCAGGATCTGGCGGAGAAGCTGAGCTGACGGCAACGGGGGCTGACGATGCGTTCCATTGCGGCCCGCGCCGGACCAGGTGCAGAACACTGGTACACATCACCGCGGGCAGCAGGAGATTCAGGACCGGGACCAGCACGGCGAGCACCGTCAGCACCCCCAGCATCAGCAGCGGTGGGAAATGGTCGTGCAGCGGCAGCCGTCCCCGCACCTTGCCATGGACTCTCCGCACCGCGGACGCGTACGGCAGCCGGACGTTCAGATACACGGCGAGCAGCAGCAAGACCCAGCCGGACAGGATCGGGACGAACAGGCACCCCACCAGCAGCGCATATTGCTTGAGCGTGATGCGCCCGGCGGTGCGGACCTCGGGCGCGGGCATGTTCCGGTAATGCCGCGCCACCGCATCGGCACTACGGTCCATGAACAGGCTGTTCAAAGGCAACCGTATCGTCGTCAACACGAGGAACGCAAAGACGAACACGTAAAGGGCGGCCGCCACGGCCGCTGCGTAGAGCAGGATCTGTGCGAAGCCGGCACCGATGCCGCCCATGCTGACGACGCTGCCACCGCCACCGCCTCCGACCTCCACGAAACCCAGCAGCAGCGCGCCGTATGTGCCCATGATCGATATCGCGCCGACCGCGATGAAGATCTGTTTGGCGAAATGCCAGTAGAACCAGATCCAGAAGGCCAGGACGGCAATGCACAAGCATGCGGAACGCCACCACAAGCCGTTGCTGAAACTCGAGCGGAGGCCCAGCAGCATGCACCACAGGGCTTCCACGAGTGCGGCGTACCAGCGCAGGAAAAATGATTTCATGTCGTTTCGTCGGGGGCGCCAAAAGGACGGATTCTAATTCAACGTTTCTTGTTAAAAATGCTTCAATTGTCACGACGAGCATGCGGCTACATCGCACGCAGCGGCGATTGCGCCTGCTCTTGCCACGACCAAGGAGACATCATGGCAGCGGACTTGTATCTCGTCCGGACATTCCGCAGCAGGGTCACCGAGTGGTTCGGATCCCACGGCTGCGTGCGCCTGTGCGAGGAAGACGCGCGCGCATTGTTCGAATGGGCGCCACTTGGCACGACCGTGGAGGTGTTCTTGTTCTAATGGGGTTTCCGCATCCCACTCGGCCGTTGATCATCGGTGCCGGATTATTCGCAGTGGGGTTGGTCGTGGGTGCGGCGCTGGCAAGCCGAATGTCGACATCTGCCGACGTGGCTATCCGGGAAGGCGATACGCTGGCGAGTTACCTTCCGGACGCCGTGATGTCGCTGGCCTACGCCACGCCGGCTGGCATGACCACGGTACAGCGGTCCACGTAGGGCGCATCGTTCGAAGTCCTCGCCACGTTCGCGGACGGCAGGCCGGCGCAGCGGTGCAGCGCATCAGCAGACATGAATGGCCATCTCCATGCCTGACAGAGCTGACCGCACGGCGCGGCTTCTCGCTTGAACAACGCGAACGAGAGTTCCCCGTACAACTGGGCGTCATCGATAGTGACGCTACGGGCGGCGGAGCTCGACTGGCTGAAAACGGCCTGCTCGGGATCGAGCGGATAAAACAAAGCCCCGTCCTATGAACGAGATCGCCCCGACCGTGATGAAGATCTGTTTGGCGAAATGCCAGTAGAACCGGACCCAAAAAGCGAGTACGACGGTACACAGGCATGCGGAACGCCACCACACGCCGTTGCGGAAACTCGAGCGGGGACGTCGGGCTTGAGAGCGGTTCTCAGTCTCTTGGCACTGCCGTGCCCGGCACCACTTCATCCGAATTCGACCCGCTTGCGATTGACGCGGTAGTCGATTCGGACTTGCGCCCGGCCGAACTGGAACTTTTCCGCGTGGTCCAGTGCGTCAGCCAGACAACGATCGCGGCCCATGCAAAGCCGCCGATCAGGTCGGTCCCGTAATGGAAACCGAGACCGACCGCCGCAGCCGTGCTGCCAACCGCGCAGGTCACCAGCCCTGCCCGCATGAGTTTGGGCAAAAAGGGCCAACTCGTCATCGTCAACGCCCAGGGCAAGGCCGTGTGCAGGCTTGGAAAACAATCGAACTGATAGCGCAGGTTCGCCATCGCATAGCTGTAGGCATGCAGTACCCCCGCCGGTGCGTGGCCCAGTCGTGCCACGTCGAACTCCGGTCCGGCGGCGGGCAGCAGCACGTACATCAGGTAGCCGCCGTAAAGGCAAATGACGACGGCCCGGCGCACCAGGAAGAACTTCGCCTGATCGGCGAAGAAGTAAAGATAGCCCAACACGCAACCTGGCAGGAAATAATAGCCTGCGTAGAACAGCTTCAATGCGGACAGGACGAAATGGTTGCCGCCGATGATACGTCCGGCGATGTCGGAAGCTCTGCCACCAAACAGGCTCTCATCCATCCCGGACAAAAACCCGTCAATGGGATGAATGCCGAGCGCGGTCGTCAGCGCCGTCGCGTGCATGTGCTTCAACCCTTCGTACGTCATCAAGGCCAGCACGAACGGTAGCCAATCGCGCAGGAAGCCGACCAGGCGAGCTCGAAAGAAGAGTGCGGACATGAAGATACCCATGCCCATGAACTGCAGGGCTCTCCATGCCAGTCCGCTCGAGCGGATGTCCTCGAAGATCGGCGCACCACGCCATATGCCCAAGCCGACAAGCAATGCCAGGTACACGCCAGTCAGCACTTCGTCCAGCCTCGCGCAAAGCACCCGCGTGACCGCGGAGTTGGCAGGGCGGCGCATCACGAAAGACTCTTCCATTGGCGCCAGTTGAACAATCCGGAAAATAGCGTGAATGCCAGGATGAGGCCCGCGAAACCCAGCCAGGTCCATGCATCCTGGCGATCGCCGGCGAGGGGTAAGCCCTGCGCGAGCGCGGCCGTGACGAGAGGACGGTGGTACAGGTAGATGTAAAAGCTCGCCGCCGAGACCGCGGCAATCGCTTTGGGCACAGTTTCACTGCGGCACGCCAGCGCAAGGAACACGAATGCCAGCGTCAACGCACTGTCCGCCAAGGGATACACCACCGGCAGGACTTGGCCGGCCACGAAGATGGCGAACAACAGCACGGCAAGTCCGCCGAATGCATGCCCTTCACGGGGCGTCGGCAGGCCCAGACCGGCACGCTGCCTGACGAGGGCCATCCCGATCGGCAATGCGGGCAACCACGTGACGATGCAGGCATGGGCCAGATAGGGGTGCGCACTGGCGATTTCCGGTGCGCCCAACAACCAGCGCGCGGTGTAGGCCATGACAATGCTGGCCACCCAGAGCATGGGAGATCCCAGGTCGACACGCCGCAGCAGGGGCAACAAGGCGTAATACTGGAACACGAGCACCAGAAACCACAATGGCGAATTAATCGCAAAAAAATGGTCGGGGAACAGATACGAAACAAAGAACAGTTTGGCCAGGGTGCCCTTCCATCCGATCTCCCCGCTCAGGAGAGAAAAGAACAACACCGACACGGCGGCGGGCAGCCAGATCTTCCGAAGCTTGGCAAACATGAACTTCGCCCAGGAGGATGTTTGCCGTTCCAGGCCAAGGGCATGGCCGATGATGCTGGCGGCCATGAACATGTGCACGCCCACATAGCCCCAGCGCGCAAACCAGTCGAAGAACCAGTGGAAGATGGGCTGGTACGGCACCCGGCCATGGAGAGGCACCCAAGCATCGAAGAGTTGCCACTGGTTGATGGGCGGCGGTTGCATCGCCGTCAACAACCATAAGCTACGGCTGAAGTGATGCAGAACGACAAAGAGGATGCCGACTGCCTTCAACCATACGATCGCGGCAGACAAGGCGCCTGCCCGATGTCCTTTCCCGTCCAACCTGGTACGCCGGTTCTGTTCAGACGTTGAACAGGAAGTTCAACACATCCCCATCCTTGACGATGTATTCCTTGCCTTCCGCACGCATCTTGCCCGCTTCCTTGGCGCCGGCTTCACCCTTGTAGGTGATGTAGTCGTCGAAGGAAATGGTCTGGGCGCGGATGAAGCCGCGTTCGAAGTCCGTGTGGATCACGCCGGCCGCCTGCGGGGCGGTGGCGCCGATCGGGACGGTCCAGGCGCGCACTTCCTTCACGCCGGCCGTGAAGTAGGTCTGCAGGCCCAGCAGCTTGAAGGCGGCACGGATCAGGCGGTCGAGGCCCGGCTCTTCCATGCCGAGGTCGGCCAGGAATTCCTGCTTGTCGGCGTCGTCCAGGTTGGCGATTTCCGATTCGATGGCGGCGGAGATCGCGACGATCGGCGCGTTCTGCTTGTTGGCGAATTCGGTCAGCTGGTCCAGCAGCGGGTTGTCCTTGAAGCCGCTTTCCGACACGTTGGCGACGAACATCGCCGGCTTCGACGTGATCAGGCACAGCGGCTTGATCAGTTCCATCTGGTCGGCGTCCAGGCCCAGCGTGCGCACGGGCTGGCCTTCGTTCAGGTGCGGCAGCAGCTTTTCGATGATCGCGCACAGCTTGATCGCGTCCTTGTCGCCGGCGCGTGCCTTCTTCTGCTCGCGGTGCAGGACTTTCTCGGCGGTGCCCATGTCGGCCAGCGCCAGTTCGGTCTGGATGACTTCGATGTCGTCGATCGGGCTGACCTTGCCGGCCACGTGGACGACGTTCGGGTCTTCGAAGCAGCGCACGACGTTGACGATGGCGTCCGTCTCGCGGATGTGCGACAGGAACTGGTTGCCCAGGCCCTCGCCCTTCGACGCGCCGGCCACGAGGCCCGCGATGTCGACGAACTCGACGATGGCCTTGACGACACGCTCCGGCTTGACGATGGCCGACAGCTGGTCGATGCGCGGATCCGGCACCTCGACGACGCCGACGTTCGGCTCGATGGTGCAGAACGGGTAGTTTTCAGCCGGGATGCCGGCCTTGGTCAGGGCGTTGAACAGGGTGGACTTGCCGACGTTGGGCAGGCCGACGATGCCGCATTTGAGACTCATGGGAAGCTTTCAGGGGTCGAATTTACGAAACCCCGTATTGTACCTCCGCTTGCCTGCAAAGACCGCAAACAGGCCGCGAACTGGCCAGTTTACGTCGCTTAAAGCGGACGAATCCGTGCAATATCCGATTTGTTAACAAATGCTGTGAAGGCATCCCGCAGCCGTTCCCCCTCGTCCATCGCCTGGCGCCACGCCCGGATACGGGCGTCGTGATCCAGCCCATAAAACTTGAAATCGCTGCGGTCGATGATTTTGCCGCGCGGCATCTTAGCAAGAAACTCATGGCTCGGCGCCACGATCAGGACGTTGTCGAGCCAGCCGCGATTCGGTCCGCGGGCGGCGCGCCGCCATGGCAGCGCCTTGTCCAGCCAGCCCGGCACGATGTGCTCCGAGAAATGGGGATACAAAACGATGTCGCCAGGCGCCTGCTCCGCCACCCGCGCGTACGGCAGCGCCAGGTTGTAGTCGATGATGCCGCCATCCCAATAGTGGCCCGGCGGCGCGCCGGCGATGTCTTGTACCGGCTTCATCAGCATCGGCAGGGTGCCCGAGGCCAGCAGGCCAGCTGTCAGGTTCTCGGGCGTCAACGCGGAGAAATGCGTGGCGAAGTTGTCGAAGCGGTCGCGCAGCCACGGCGTGTGCGCGCGGCGGTCGCCGAGCACGACGCGGTCCATCAGGTGCGCCAGCTTGTCGCGCGAAAAGAGGTTATGCAGCGCGGCCGCGGCGAATCCGCGCATCTCGGCGTGCCGGTGGCCGGGCGCCGCGAGGGCGCGCTTGCCGCGCACCGTCAGCACGTGCAGGCGGTGGTGCGGATGGTTGACGATGTCGTCCTCGTGGCCGCGCACGAATTCGTTCAGCAGGCCCTGCACGACGGCGTCGATCTGTTCCTGCGACGGCTTCGTGCTCGTGTAGCGCTGGCCACTGTAGAGCTCGCCCAGGCGCGCGAACGCTTGCACCGGATCGCGCTGGCACGCGGCCGCCATGCGCCAGGCACCGATCGACGAACCGATCAGCACGCGCTCGCGCGGCGCGCGCGGGAACCACTCGCCGAACACCCACTGGTCGAGGGCGCGGAACACGAGGCCTTTCGGTCCGCCGGCCGCGGCGGGCACGACGGCGATGTCTTCGGCGCGCAAGCCGTGCGTGCGTATCCGGGCCAGGGCCAGCGGGCCCGCGTGGAAAGTCAGTGCGCTCATCGCGGAATTATCGCAGGAAGAGCACGATTGCGTAGGCTCAAGGGTGAACCAGTCGCCCTCCGTACCATGGTCCGGTCGATATGCCTGGAGCCAGCATGACCAGTAGATATGGTGCCCTGCTAATGCTGATGATCGTCACGCTGCTGGCGCCGTTCGGCCATGCGCGTGCCGGCGCGGGCGTCGATTCCTCCATCGTCGTCGAGCGCCAAGTGCGGCACTACGTCGTCGAGCCGGACGGCACGTACCGGCTCACCGTGGACGACGTCCGTACCATCGCCGGTCCGCGTGCCCTGGTGGACCAGGGCCGGTTCACCATCCGCTACCGCAGGTCAATGGACGACCTTGTTTCGGTGGAGGCCTGCACACAGAAACCCGGTGGTCGGCGCATTCCCGTGCCGCCGAACGCCATCCAGGATCTGCAGGACACAAGGACAGTCGTGTTCCCCGATGCGGCAATGGGCGACCAGCTGGTGGTGCACTACGTCATCCGGCGCCGTGTACCGCCATTGCCCGGCCAGTTCGAAGACATGGCGGTCATGCCGTTTCACTTCCACCGCAACACGACGCTGATCTACGACATGCCGGCAGCGCTGCCGCTGCACGCGGATGCCGTCGGCTTCGTGCCGATACCGGCCGACAGTCCGCCGGGCCGGCGGCGCTACCAGTGGCGCTACGTGAACGGTGGCGACGGGCGCATCGAAGCCGGCGCCGTCAGCGTGCTCGACGATGGCCACCGCCTGGTGGTGTCCACCATTGCCGATTACCCGGCGCTGGCCGCAGCCTTGCGCGGCGCCGCGGCCGGCAAGCCGCTGCCCTCCCCCGCCATCGCGACATTGGCGCACAAGCTGACAACGGCATTGCCCGACACGCGCGCCCGCGTGCTGGCCCTGTCGGACTGGGTGCGAAACAACGTCCGCCACGGCAACGACAAGGACCACGCCGCGCAGCTGCAGGCCATGCTGGCAACCATCGGCATCGACAGCACGCCGGCCCTCGTCAACAGCGGCAATACCTACCGGCTGCCGGACGCGCCCGTGCTGGCCGTCCTCGACCACGTGATCCTGTACGTGCCGGCGCTGGACCTGTTCATCGACCCGGCGGCCGCCTCCTTCCAGGCAGGCTATCTGCCGCCCGCCCTGCTGGGCAAGCCCGTGCTGCTGCTCAAGAGCGGGACGTTCGCGATGACACCGGTGCTGCAGCCGCAGAAGGTCCATGCGGTAATCAAGGTCGACGTCAATCATGACGGACACATCAGCTTCAACGTGGACCGGACCCTGTCGGGTGCGCTGGCCGAGCCCTTGCGCATGATGGCGCGCGATGCCGTGGCGGCCGGGCGCGAGCACGCTGCAAGGCCCGGCCTGCGCGATGTGAAACAAGGCGGCGATGACGGCACGGTGACGCTGTCCGGCACCGACGACGTCGCCTACGCGCATGTCGGCGTCCTGCGCACGGGACGGACACTTGCAACGAGCCACCGCGCCTGGAGCGCCGTGGAGGCCGCCGTAGCAGGCCTGGCGCAGGAACGCGACCGGCGCCACGACTTCGTCTGCCCGGGCATCGACGCCGAAGACGAGATCCGCTTCCGCCTGCCGCAAGGCGTGCACGCCGTATCGCTGCCGGCGCCGGCCAACGTGATCACCGGCGGCATCTTCTATCGTGCGAGCTATGCACGCACAAGCGATGGCGTACTGGTCAGACGCCGCCTGACCTTCCGCCACGGCCGCGCGACCTGCACGCCGGAGGACAATCGCGCGATGCAGCCCGCACTGAAACGCATCCGGCGCGACCTGCGCAGCCGCGTCACCGTCGCGACGGATGCATCGGCCCGCTCACGCTCAGGCGGCAGCGTCACGCGCAAACGCATCCCGCCACCCGCGCGCACGCAAGGCGGCCACGGCCTCGTCCGTGAGATCGAAGCGCAGGTCGACGCGATCCCGCCCCGAACGGTAGCCGCCGGGCCAGCGGGCGATCTCGACGAAGCCGCAGCGCCGGAAAAAGCCGGCCGTGTGCGGATGCGTATCGACCGTCACATAGCGGGGCCGCAGCTTGCGTCCGGCCATGTGCAGCAGCCGGTAGGCCAGCAGCGCGCGGCCGATGCCCGTGCCGTGACGGTCGGCCCGCACGAGGCCGAACACGAGCGTGCCGAGGTCGTAGAACTCGGACAGTTCGTAGCCGCCGAAGCCGACGATCTCCCCCGCCTCCACCACGACGAACCGCGGACCGTCCGGGTCGTCGAGCGCGGAACGCAGCCATGATGCTTCCGACGCCGGGAAGTGATCCGGCACGTTGGAGCGAAAGGCCGCCAGTACGGCTTTCCGGTCGCCCGGATGATAACGTCTGATTTTCAATTGCATGTCGATGTGAATAGTTATTCGGACCACCCCATAAAATAAATCCGAAATGCTTAGGCGATTCCGCACAACCCCTGTATATTTCATCGGGCACCTCGTCAAGTCGTCGTTATTGTTGGTTTCTTTCCCGTCTCGCCCGTCCGGGCATTCCTGTCTGATACCCCTCGGTTACATCTCTCTTGGGCGTGATGTGCATCGGGCATTCCGCCCTCAACATTACTAAAGGTATCTACATGGCTACGCAAACCGGCATCGTGAAATGGTTCAACGACTCCAAGGGCTTCGGCTTCATCGCGCCTGACGCAGGCGGCGACGATCTGTTCGCGCACTTCAAGGACATCCAGTCGGAAGGCTTCAAAAGCCTAACCGAGAACCAGCGCGTCTCCTTCGAACGCGCGCCCAGCCCCAAGGGCGATAAAGCGAGCAATATCCGCGCGATCTGATCGGTCCCGCCTCCGCTGCATCGAAGCCCGCTTGAGCGGGCTTTTTTACGTGCTGCGCCAGACACGCGCACGCGACGGTTCGCGCGCCTTGTACGCCAGGGCAATGGCCGTTACATTAGTGCCATGCAACCCGATGAAACCATTACCGTCGAAGATGCCGTGCAGGTGCTGGCCATGGTCGGCGACCTGTCCATGGGCCTGCCGCCGGACCACTCCATCCGCACGGCACGCCTCGCCGCGCGCCTGGCGGAAGAAAACGGCGACGGCGCCGATGCGTGCACGAGCACGAGATTGGTGGCCCTGCTGCGCTGGTCGGGCAGCACGGCGACGGCGGCCGGGTTCGCGCACCTGCTGGGCGACGATGTCCGGGGCCGCCATGCGATGGTCACGCGCACGCTGTCCGGCCATGGCAGCCTCACGTTTGCCAACGTGATGCCGCTGGCGCAGATGCAGTGCGAGGTGGCGGGCGATATCGCCGTGCTGCTCGGGTTGCAGAAGGACGTCGAGAACAGCCTGCGCCACCTGTTCGGCAGTCACCACCGCGGCGACATGCAGGACGTGCTGTTCGCTCCGAACATTCCGCGCGCCGTGTTCTACGTGCGTCTCGCCGGCGACCTGGAAGTGCTGGCGCCTGCCCACGGCACGGAGGGGGCCCTGCGCCTGATCGGCGAGCGCGCCGGCGTGAAATACCCGGCGACGCTCGTGCAGAGACTGTCGCCGCATGCGCAGGACTGGCTCAACATGCTGGAAGAACCGTCCTGCGCGGCCAATTATCCCGGTCACGACCGGCGCGTGCCGCTGTCCATCGTGGCCGACGTCATCGAACTGAAGCTGCCGTGGCTCACGGGGTATTCGCGCCGCGTGGCCGCGCTGGCGCGGCGCAGCGCGTCGCTGGCCGGCATGATGGCGCTGGAAGAAAGTCCGCTGGTGCGGGCCGCGCTGCTGCACGGCATCGGCAAGGTGGCCATACCGAACGTCGTGTGGGAGCGGCCGGGCAAGCTCGATGCGGACGACTGGGACCAGGTGCGCAAGGTGCCGTTCTGGACGGCGCGCGCGGGCACGCAGATCCCGGCGATCCAGAACGAGGCCACGCTCGCGTCCTTCATCTACGAGCGCCTCGACGGCTCCGGTTATTTCCGCAAGGCGCGGGGCGAAGCGCTGGGCATGCAGGAACGCCTGCTTGGCGCCGCCGCCGCGTTCGTCTCGCAGTGTTCGCCGCGTCCGTGGCGCCCGGCGCATGGCGAAGCGGCCGCGTCCACGTTGATGACGGCGCAGGCGGCGGCCGGACGTTTCGACCGGCAAGCCGTGGAGGCCGTCCTCGCGGCGGCGCGCGGTGCGGAAAAGCCACGGCCGGTGCGCGACCGCCTGTTGTCCGACCGGGAACTCGAAGTGCTGCGCCACATCAGCCAGGGCGAAACGAGCCGCGAGGCGGCCCGCGCCATGCGCATCACGCCGGCGAGCGTCCGCATGCACGTCGACAATATCTTCCAAAAATTGGAATCGGGCTCACGCCCGGCCGCCACGCTGAAGGCGCTCGCGCGCGGACTGATCTGATGCCTGAGAACACCGGGGTCAGAGCCCGATTTTGAGCAATTTCGAAATTTCGGGCTCTGCCCCCGGTTTGGGGCAACGTCAGTCCGTGTGCAGCTGCATCGTCGCCGCACTCATCTTGCCTTCGCACACCATCGGAATGATGCGCAGGCTCTTGTCGATGGCTTCCTCGATCAGGGTCTGCTCTTCGCGGCGGGGGCGATGCAGCACGAAGTCGGCGACGGCCTGCTGCAAATTCAGCGTGCGCGGATGGCCGATGCCCAGGCGCAGGCGCCAGTAATCCTGCGTGCCGAGCGCCGCCGTGATGTCCTTCAGGCCGTTGTGGCCGCCCGAGGAACCACCGCGCTTGAGCTTGGCGGCGCCGGGCGGCAGGTCGAGTTCGTCGTGCACGACGAGGATCTCTTCCGGCCCGATCTTGAAGAAGCGTGCCAGGCCACCCACCGACTGGCCCGAGCGGTTCATGTACGTCAGCGGCTCGAGCAGCCAGACGTCCTTGCCCGAGATCGATGTCTTGGCGACCATGGCGTTGAAGCGCGATTCGCGCTGCAGCTGGCAGCCGGGCAAGGAGTTGGCGAGGTTGTCGACGAGCCAGAAGCCGGCGTTGTGACGGGTTTGTTCATATTCCGGGCCGGGGTTGCCGAGGCCGACGATCAGGCGGATGTGCATATAAAACGTGAAAACCGAGCGTAAAGCTCGATTATCACGTAAAACGCGGCCGTACAGTCTAAGCACGGCCGAGTTACCGCTTATTTGCTTGCTGCCACCGCATCCAGGATCACCTTGGCGACCTCCGCCGGACGCGACTGCTGCGGCACGTGGCTGGCGGCCAGTTCAGTCGTTTTCGCGCCGATGGCCTTCGCGAAGCGGCGTTCCAGGTCGGGTTGGATCATGCGGTCGTTCTTGCTGACGATGTACCAGCTCGGGTGGTTCTTCCACGCGGCGACGGTCGTTTTTTCGCCGAACGCTTTCACGGCGATCGGGCCCTGGGTGGCGGCCATCACGGCGGCCTGGGCGGCGGGCACGTCCTGGGCGAAGTCTTCCTTCAGGACGGCCGGCGACAGGCTGGCGAAGCCGGCTTTGTCGACCGTCAGCTTGGTGATGCCCGGCGCCGGCGGCAGGTCCTTGCCGAGGTCGGCGGTGGCCTGGCCCGCATCCGGTGCGAAGGCGGCCACGTAGACGAGGCTCGCGACCTTGTCGCCCGCGCCCGCTTCCGTGATCACGGTGCCGCCCCAGGAGTGGCCCACCAGCACGACCTTGCCCGGCTGGTTGTCGATCGCGCGCTTGGTGGCGGCGACGTCGTCGGCCAGCGAGGTCAGGCTGTTCTGCACGGCCGTGACCTTAACGCCCTTGGCCTGCAGCAGCGGGATCACCTTGGCCCAGTCGGAACCGTCGGCGAAAGCGCCGTGGACGATGACGACGGAGGGCTGCTCGGCGGCGGTGGCGGCGTGGGCGAAACCGGTGCCGGCGGCGGCGATGGCGGCAGCGGCGGCGACGTTACGGAGGACGGTGGTGATCGATGCTTTCATGATGGCTCCTTTGGGTGGTTCGTTGTTGGGGTGTCGATGGAAGCCAGTGTAGAGAGACCGCCCGATGCGCGGTATCGGTTGAACGACCGACCCGGCGCTTGCCGCCATACGCCATCGTCGTTACAGTACCGGCATGCAAATCGACAACACCGTCACCGTCGAAGACGCGGTCCAGGCTCTGGCCCTCGTCGGCGACCTGTCCATGGGCCAGCCGACCGATGGTTCTATTCGTGCGGCACGGCTCGCGGCGCGCCTTGCGCAGGCCGACGGGGCCTCGCCTGATACCTGCTGCCACGCGCGGCTCGTCGCCCTGCTGCGCTGGTCCGGCTGCACGGCGAACGCCTCCGGCTTCGCGACCCTGCTCGGCGACGACGTCGGCGGCCGCGACGCCATGCTCACGCAGACGCTGCCCGCGGACAATCCGCTGACGGTGCAAAGCGTGACGCCGCTGGCGCGTATCCACTGCGAAGTGTCCGGCGACATCGCCGGCCTGCTGGGGCTGCCGGCGGAAGTCGAGGCGGGGCTGCGCCATGTCTGGGAACACTACGATGGCAATGGCTTGCCGGAACGGCTGCGCGGACCGGCCATCCCGACCGTCGTCTTCTACACGAGCCTGGCCGGTGACCTCGAGATCCTCGCGCGCACGCATGGCCTCGACGAGGCGCTGCAGATGATCGCGCGGATGGCCGACCGCAAGTATCCGGCGCCGCTCGCGCGCCTGCTCGCCGATCACGCGCAGGCCTGGCTGGATGAACTGGACACGCCGGCACCGGCAGCCGTCGATCCGCTGCTGGCGCGGCACGTGCCGTTGTCCATCGTGGCGGACATGATGGAATTGAAGCTGCCGTGGCTGGCGGGTTACTCGCGCCGCGTGGCCGAGCTGGTGGAGGCGGCGGCCGCCCGCGCCGACCTGTCCCCGGCCCAGCAGCAATGTCTCGGCCGCGCCGCCCTCATCCACGGCATGGGCCGCGCGGCGGTGTCGAACACGATCTGGGAACGGGAGGGCAAGCTCAGCGCCGCCGATTGGGAAAAAATCCGGCTCGTGCCGTACTGGACCGCGCGGGCCGGCGTGCAGATCCCGACCTTGCGTGCGGAAGCCGCGCTGGCGTCGCACGCCTACGAACGGCTGGACGGCAGCGGCTATTTCCGCAACCTGGATGCCGATGGGCTCGGCCTGCCGCACCGCCTGCTGGCGGCCGCGTGCGCGTACGTGGCGCTGTGCATGCCGCGGCCGTGGCGTCCGGCGTATTCGCAAGATGAGGCCGCGCGCGTGCTGACGGAGCAAGCACAAAACTTCGATACGAACGCCGTGCGTCACGTGATCGAAGCCGCCGGCGGTCATGCAAGCCCGGCCGCTCCCGCCCGCAAGAGCCTGCTGTCCGACCGCGAGATCGAAGTCCTGCGCCGCATCAGCCTGGGCGAAAGCAACAAGGAAGCGGCCCGCGTCATGCAGATCAGCCCGTCGACGGTGCGCACACACGTGGAAAGCATCTTCCGCAAGCTGGAGTGCTCGACGCGGGCCGCGGCCACGCTCAAGGCGCTGACCTTGGGATTGATCTGAAAAACAAAAAACCCGCCGGACTCGCGTCGCGGCGGGTTTTGTGATGCGGAGTAAAAATTACTCTGCAGCGGTTTCGGCCGTTGCGGCACCGCGCGGGATCGACGAGGTGGCGACGGTCTGGTCCTGGCCGTGGGCGACCACGGTCACGCCTTCCGGCAGGGTCAGCTGCGACACGTGGATCGACTGACCGGCTTCCAGCTTCGACAGGTCGACGGTGATGAATTCCGGCAGTTGGCCCGGCAGGCAGGACACGTCCAGCTCGTTCAGCACGTGCGACACGATGGCGCCGCTCAGCTTGACTGCCGGCGAGACTTCGGCGTTGACGAAGTGCAGGGCGACCTTGGCGTGGATCGGCTGCGAAGCGTCGACGCGCTGGAAGTCAGCGTGCAGGACGATTTGCTTGTATGCGTGCATCTGGAAGTCGCGCAGCAGGACTTTCTGGACTTGGCCGTCCAGTTCCAGATCCAGGATCGAACCGTGGAAAGCTTCTTTCTTGAGCGCGTGGAACAACGCGTTGCCATCCAGGGCGATCAGTTGCGGGGCAGCGGTGCCACCGTAGATGATGCCCGGGGTCTGGCCGGCGTTGCGCAGGCGGCGGCTCGCTCCGGTCCCCTGCTGAGTACGTGCAAATGCGACTACTTTCATGGTGTTACTCCAAAGTGTGGGCCCGAATGCCGGCGTGAGCCGGCCCGGTTGCCCGGGTTGTGATGTCCCCGCGACCAGGGACATCGGTAAAAGAGCGCACTCGCGCGCTCAAGAAATTCAGTAAATCTTTGATACGTCAACGGCGCGCCGGCTTTCCAGCCAGGCGCGCCGCGCTTGAAACGTGTGTCCGGTCAGTCGACGAACAGCGAGATGACCGAGTCGCCCTTGACGATACGCTTGAACGTCTCGGCCAGCAGCGGTGCGCAGGTCAGCTGGCGGATCTTGCCGCAAGCCTGGCCAGCCGGGCTCAGCGGGATCGTGTCGGTGACGACCAGTTCGTCCAGCGGCGAATTCGAGATGCGCTCGATGGCCGGGCCGGACAGCACCGGGTGCGTGCAGTATGCGACGACTTTCTTCGCGCCACGCTCTTTGAGGACTTCGGCGGCCTTGGTCAGCGTGCCCGCGGTGTCGACCATGTCGTCCATGATCACGCAGTTGCGGCCTTCGACTTCACCGATGATGTTCATGACTTCCGACACGTTCGCCTTCGGACGGCGCTTGTCGATGATCGCCAGGTCGCAGCCGAGGCGCTTGGCCAGCGCACGGGCACGCACCACGCCGCCGACGTCCGGCGACACGACCAGCAGGTCGTCGTAGTTGCGCTTCTGCAGGTCACCCAGCAACAGCGGCGATGCGTAGATGTTGTCGACCGGGATATCGAAGAAGCCCTGGATCTGGTCGGCGTGCAGGTCCATGATCAGGACGCGCTCGACGCCGGCTTCTTCCAGCATGTTCGCGACAACCTTGGCCGAGATCGCGACGCGTGCGGAACGCGGACGGCGGTCCTGGCGGGCGTAGCCGAAGTAAGGAATCGCCGCGGTGATGCGGCCTGCCGATGCGCGCTTGAGAGCGTCGACCATCAGCATGATTTCCATCAGGTTGTCATTGGTGGGAGCGCAGGTCGATTGCAGAACGAAGACGTCCTTGCCACGAACGTTCTCGTTGATTTCGACCATGACTTCGCCGTCGGAGAACTTCGAGACCACGGCTTTGCCGAGAGGAATGCCGAGGTTTTTTGCGACCCCTTCTGCTAGCGCCGGATTGGCATTGCCGGTAAAAACCATCAGGTTTTCGTAAGCCATGGGAGTCCCAGAGATGTAAGAGCGTTGAAAGAACTTGAAAAGCAGCTAATCGTCGGAGGATTAACGCTGAACCACAAAAAAAAATGAGCCGCTCATTGGCGGCTCCATTTTTATCTGCCTGCTGGAGCACGTGTCATCATCAGCTCAGGCAAAGAAACTTTGGCAGGGGAACAAGGATTCGAACCTTGGTATGCCGGAATCAAAATCCGGTGCCTTAACCAGCTTGGCGATTCCCCTACACTGAAACTTACAGCTCGTCGCTACACTCGATTATTATATCGTCAAATGCGTCGACAGGCAAAATTTTATTCTACAACGAATGGGTTTGCAAGAGCATTTTCATCGGATGTCGCTGCAACGCTTTCGCTTTCCACGCTCTCCACTGTCCCGGCACCTGAGTCAGTACCCGTTCAGCTTCCTGCTCTGTGGAAAATGCGCAAAACACGCACGATCCGGAACCAGTCATCCTGGCCGCTCCGTAACCACCCAACCATTCGATCGCCTCTGCTACCGGCGGGAACAGGCGGGCTGCCACGTCCTGCAAATCATTTTTCCCGAAGCCAACCAAGTCATTCGACTCGACATGTCGTCTGGAAAAGTCCGATATTGTGATGGCTTTCGTGTTTCTTGTCAAATCCGGGGCCGTAAAAATTGCAACGGTGGGCACGGACACGCCCGGTTCGATGACGACATACCAGCAATCCGGCCCCGGCACGGCCTGCAGCGCCTCGCCCACGCCCTCGGCGAATGCCGTCTCGCCGAACAGGAAAAACGGAATGTCGGCGCCCAGCGGCAGGCCCAGCGCGATCAACTCGGCATCCGTCAGGCCGGCCTGCCATAAATGATTGGCCGCCATCAGCGCCGTGGCCGCGTCGGAGGAGCCCCCGCCGAGTCCGCCGCCCATCGGCAGGCATTTCTCGACGGCGACGTCGATCCCGGGCGGCAGGCGCCCGTGACGGCGCTGGTATTCCGCCTGCAACGCGCGCAGCGCGCGGACGATCAGGTCCTGCTCTTCCGGCACGCCGGGAACAATCGTCGTGCGCACGATGCGCTCGTCGCTCCGCAAATCGAAGTGCAAGGTGTCGCTGCGGTCGATGAGTTGAAACACGGATTGCAGCAGGTGGTAGCCATCGGGCCGGCGTCCGACCACGTGCAGGAACAGGTTCAGCTTGGCCGGCGCGGGGCAGTTGTGCAAAGAGGTCGCTGCCATGTCACGCCACCGGATCGATGACGATGCGGATCGTCAGCGCATCGCCGACGGCCGTCGTGCTGCGCTCGGCATCGATGCGGCGCGGCATCGGCGCGCCGCCCGGGCCGTTTTGCCATTCCACGAAACGCAGGCGCCAGCCATCGTTCGTGACGACGCTGTCGTGCGCGGGCGACGCCGTGAAACGCTTGCCGCTCGCGTCGACGGCATAGCCCTGCAGCCAGTCGCGCAGGCCGCTCACGGGCAGGGTCCAGCCTAGGGATTTCGCCGTCAGCGTGTCGATGTCCTTTTCCACGCGCGGTTCGCGGCCGGACTGTTTCAACGTCGCGGTGTCGGGCGTGACGGTGATCTCGGCAACGGTCTGGCCCAGCGGCGAGAACAGGGCCACGTCGATGCGGCCGGGGCGCTGCGCCCACGTGAAATTGCCGTTGATCGATTGCGGCTGGCCATCCTTCTGGTAATTCGCGGCCAGGCGGCCGTTCAGGTCGATGGTGTCGCGGTAGGCGCCCACCTGGGCGGTCGGGTTGGTCAGCGGGACGTTAGCGGTGGTGGCGCAGCCGGCCAGGGCAGCAGCAAAGCCGGTGGCGAGAACGAAACGGGAAAGTGAATGCATCGGCATGGAATGAACAGGTCAATAAACCGACGGACGCCGCAGCGTCCGTCGATTGTCATTATTTCACAGAGTCTGGTGCAGGCGCGCCAGTGTGCTCTTCAACGCGTCGTTCTTCGGATCCTTGGCCTGTGCTTCGCGCCATAGCTTGCGGGCATCTTCTTTCTGGCCCTTCTTCCACAGCACTTCGCCCAGGTGGACGGCGATTTCCGGATCGTTGCGCACCGCATAGGCCTTGCGCAGATGGGTCTCGGCCTCGTCCAGCTTACCCAGGCGATAGTTCACCCAGCCCATGCTGTCGAGGATGAACGGGTCGTTCGGCGCCATTTTGAGGGCCTTCGAAATCAGCTGGTGCGCTTCCTTCAGGCGAATGTTGCGGTCGGCCAGCGAATAGCCGAGCGCGTTATAGGCCTGCATATTGTCCGGCGACTTGGCGATCACTTTACGCAGCGACTTTTCCATCACGGCCGTCTTGCCCATCTTTTCGGCCATCAGGGCATAGTCGTACAGGAAATCCATATTGTCCGGGAAGCGCTTGACGCCCTGCTCCATCAGCTTGAACGCGTCCTTGGGCTGGCCCGCGTCGCGCAGGATCTGCGCTTCGACGAGGACGATCTGCGCCTGTTCCGTCTTGTCGTCCGTCTTCAGGGTGCCCAGCAGCTTGCGCGCGCCGGCGACGTCGCCCTGCTTCGCGGTCAGCTGGGCACGGCGCAGCGCGGCGCCGAACTGGACCTTCGGATCCTCGGTGTCGAGCCGGTCGAGCCAGTCGGCCGCGGCCTTGTAGTCGCCCCGTTCCTCGGCGATCTGGGACAGGATCATCACGGCCTTGGACGGGTCGCGCTCGTCTTCCGGCGCCTTGTCCATCAGGTCCACGAAGCGGCTGAAATATTTTTCGGCGGCAGGACGGTCGTTCATCTGCATCGACAGGATGCCGAGCGCGTACAAGGTGCCCGGATTGTCGGGCTGGGCCTTATCCAGCGTGAGGAATTCCTGGCGCGCGGCCTCGTACTGCTTGTCGTTGACGAGCAGGCGGGCATACGCGGAACGCACTTCGCGCGCCTCCGGATGGGCGGCGAGGAAATCCTTGAGCACCTTGATGGCGCCGCCTTCGTCCTCGCTCACCTGGGCCGCGGTCAGCGCGGCGATCTCGGAGTCGGGTTTCAACTGCAGGGCCGCCTGCGCCTCGCGCTTCGCGGCCGCCCTGTCGTTGCGCGCCAGCGCGGCCTGGGCCAGCACGACGTGCGTCTCCATCAGGTTCCCATACGGCGCGACGAGGCGCTCCAGCATGGCGACGGCGGCCTCCTTGTCCTTGGCGCGCAGCAGCAACTGCTGCATCTGGAACATCACGAGGCCGCGTGCGGCCGGGGTCGCGTCCGCCAGACGCTGTTTCAATATATTTTCGGCCTCGCCGAGGTTGTCGGAAAGGATGACCAGCCCCAGATAGTACTGGCTGGCCTCTTCGGAGTCCGGTGCGTACTGGCGCCACAGCTTCACGGCGGCGAGCGCGTCGTCGGCCTGCTTGGCGGACAGCGCCATCTCGGCGGCGCGCTTGGCCAGGCGCGGGTCCTTCGTCTGCTGGGCCAGGCTCATCATCGTCAGGTACGGGCCTTGCCAGTCCCCGTTCTTGTAGGCCATCTCGGCCTGCATGAGCTGGGCCATCATGGCCGGGGTCATCTCGACGTTGGGGAGCTTTTCGGCCTGCTCGCCTTCCTTTGCCTGGTCCGGATGGTCCCGGGCTTCGGCGGCGGCGAGCGGCTGGTCGGACAGGTCCTGGGCCGGTTGCTGCTGCTTGGGAGCCACAGCGCAGGCCGACAGCAGTGCGGAGAGGGTTACAATGGCGAAAGCGTTTTTCAAGGCAAGTCCCACGTCGTCGAGATTGTCCGATTCTACGCCATGCACCCGTCGCGCGTGCGCCGCTGCAACACGAATTTACATTCCTCTCACGTTGTCAATCATTCATGCCTGAATTACCAGAAGTCGAAGTCACCCGGCGGGGTGTTGCCCCGCATCTGGAAGAGCGCATCGTCGAAGACGTCGTGCTGCGCCGCGAAGGCCTGCGCTGGCCGTTTCCCCCGAATTTGCGCGAGCTGCTCGCGGGCCGCCGCATCCTCGGCACGGGCCGGCGCGGCAAATACCTGCTGCTGACTTTCGAACACGGCACGCTGATCGTCCACCTGGGCATGTCGGGCCATTTGCGCGTGCTGCCGGAAGGCGTCGACTTGAAAAAGCACGACCACTTCGACCTCGTCGTGCGCGGCCCGGAAGGCCGGAGAGTCCTGCGCCTGCACGACCCGCGCCGCTTCGGCGCCGTCCTCTGGCATGGTCACGACGACGGCGAGCTGGAGCAGCACGTGCTACTGCGCGGCCTGGGCGTGGAACCGCTCGAAGACAAGTTCTCCGGCGCCCTGCTCCACCAGGCGACGAGAAACCGCAGCGCCCCGATCAAGCAGGTGCTGCTGGCCGGCGATATCGTCGTCGGCGTCGGCAATATCTATGCGTGCGAGAGCCTGTTCCGCGCCGGCATCAACCCGAAGACGGCCGCCGGCAAGATCAGCCGTGCCCGCTACGACAAGCTCGCGGAAGCGATCCGCGACATCCTTGCCGCCGCGATCGTGCAAGGCGGCAGCACGCTGCGTGACTTTATTGCCGTAAATGGTCAGTCGGGCTATTTCCAGCAGACATATTTCGTCTATGATCGTGCAGGAGTTCCTTGCCGCAACTGTGGCACGCCGGTCCGCCAAATCAAGCAGGGCCAGCGGTCCACGTTCTACTGCGCGGTCTGCCAGCGGTAAGGTCATCGACGAAGCGCGGGACATACATCATGCAGGATTTGCAACAGTACGCGAACTGGCGCGCGCAGGTCGCCCAGGCGCTGGAAGAATATCGCGGC
The DNA here is from genome assembly GCF_024756235.1 of Massilia kyonggiensis. Taxonomy (GTDB): domain Bacteria; phylum Pseudomonadota; class Gammaproteobacteria; order Burkholderiales; family Burkholderiaceae_D; genus Telluria; species Telluria kyonggiensis. The sequence continues at coordinate 22,878 of NZ_JANUGY010000018.1, forward strand.
TGGGCCCAGGGGGCCGAGCTGCTGGACGGCGCGGCGGAACAGCGCGTCGCGCGTGCGCTCGCGCGGCTGCGCGACGACCGGCTGTCGGTCGCGTTCGTGGCCGAGTTCTCGCGCGGTAAATCCGAGCTGATCAACGCCATCTTCTTTGCCGACTACGGCCAGCGCATCGTGCCGTCGAGCCCCGGCCGCACGACGATGTGCCCGACCGAATTCGCCTGGGACCCTCGGCTGGCGCCCAGCATCCGCCTGCTCCCGATCGAAACGCGCGCCGAGCGCCTGGCCACCGGCGACTATCGCGACGTCCCGGATGCGTGGACCGTGCTGCCGCTGGACCTGTCCGCACCGGAGCGCATGCACGAGACCTTCCAGCAGGTGAGCCACACGCGCCGCGTCACGCCGGGCGAAGCGCAGCGCTACGGCCTGTACGATCCGGACGACCCCGACCTCGCGGCGACCCTGGGCGCGAACGGCCTCGTCGAGATCCCGCGCTGGCGCCACGCGCTGATCAACGTGCCGCATCCGCTGCTCAAGCAGGGCCTCGTGATCCTCGACACGCCGGGCCTGAACGCGATCGGCACGGAGCCGGAACTGACCTTGAACCTGATCCCGAACGCGCACGCGGTGCTGTTCATCCTGGCCGCGGAGACGGGCGTCACGAAGAGCGACATCGACGTCTGGCGTACGCACATCAACGCCGGGCCGGGACGCATCGTGGTGCTGAACAAGATCGATGCGCTGTGGGACGAACTCAGGACGCCACAGGACAACGACGCCGCCATCGCGCGCCAGCAGCACGACGCCGCGCGCCTGCTGGGCGTGGCGGATGCGCAGGTGTTCCCGGTGTCCGCGCAAAAGGCCCTCGTCGGCAAGATCACGGGCGACCTCGGGCTGTTCGAAAAGAGCCGCGTGGGCGCGCTGGAATCGGCGCTGTTCCACGAACTGATCCCGGCGCGCCAGGACATCCTGCGCCGCCAGTTGCAGGACGACCTCGCGACGTTGACGGGCGCCCAGTCCGCGCTCCTCGCCGCGCGCGGACGCGACCTCGTCGAGCAGCTGCAGGAACTGCAAAGCCTGCGCGGCAAGAACCAGGGCGTGATCGCCCACATGATGCGCCGCGTCGAGATGGAAAAGAAGGAATTCGACGCCAGCCTGTTCAAGCTGCAGGGCACGCGCGCCGTGTTCACCACGCTGTCGACGGAGCTGTATTCCATCATCGGCATGGATGTCGTGCAGGACCGCGTCGACGCCGTGCGCGCCGCGATGGAAGCCGCGCGCTTTTCGACCGGCATGCGCGCACCGGTGCGCACGTTCTTCGACCAGGCGCATGCCAGCCTGGCTGCGGCCGAATCGAAAATCGCCGAGATCGCGGCGATGATGGAGACGATGGTCCGGCGCTTCTCCACCGAGCACGGACTCGCGCTGGCGCTGCCGGCCGCGCTGTCGCTGGAACGCTACCGCCGCGAGATCGCCGCCATCGAGGCGATCTACGTGAAGCAGTTCGGCACGGCGACCCTGCTCATCACGAGCCGCGGCACCCTGCTCGAACGCTTCTTCGACACGATCGCGTCGCGCATCAAATTCGCGTTCCGCGAAGCGAACGGCGACGCCGAGGCGTGGCTGAAGGTGATCATGGCGCCGCTGGAAGCGCAGATCCGCCAGCACCGCGACCAGCTGCGGCACCGCCAGGCGTCGATCCAGCGCATCCTGGAAGCCACCGACAGCCTGGAACAGAAAATCGCCGCCTTCGAGGCGGCCCAACACGACCTGGAGCAGGTCAAGGCGCGGCTGGCCAGCCTGTCCGGCGTCGTCGCGGACGCCTTGCGCGCCGACCTGCCCGAATTGCGAGCCGCTTGATCAATGAAACGCAGCACCGACACCGAAATCCTGTCCGACCCCAGCTTCTCGCGCGCCGTCATCGACTGGCAGCGCGCCCACGGCCGCCACGCCCTGCCCTGGCAGAACACGCGCGACGCCTACCGCATCTGGCTCTCCGAAATCATGCTGCAGCAGACACAGGTGACGGCGGTGCTGAGCTATTACGCGCGCTTTCTCGAGCGCTTCCCGACCGTACACGACCTCGCGGCCGCGCCGGCGGAAGACGTGATGGCGCACTGGAGCGGCCTCGGTTACTACACGCGGGCGCGCAACCTGCACGCGTGCGCGAAGCGCGTCGTCGCGGACTACGGCGGCGTGTTCCCGAGCGACCCGGCGCTGCTGGCCGACCTGCCCGGCATCGGGCGCTCGACAGCCGCCGCCATCGCCGCGTTCTCGGCCGGCGCGCGTGCCGCGATTTTGGACGGCAACGTGAAACGCGTGTTCGCGCGCGTGTTCGGCATCGACGAATACCCGGGCATCAAGCCGGTGGAAGACGCGCTGTGGCGCCGCGCCGACGCGCTGCTGCCGGAAGGCGGCGGCATCGAGGCGTACACTCAGGGCCTGATGGACCTGGGCGCCACGCTGTGCACGCGCGGGAAACCGGACTGCGAGCGCTGCCCGCTGCAAGAACGCTGCGTGGCCTTCGCCACCGGCCGGACGGCCGTGCTGCCCGTGCCGAAGCCGAAAAAGGCGACGCCGGAGCGGCGCGCGCTGATGCTGGCCGTCGTCGACGCCGGCCAGGTGCTGCTGCAGCAGCGACCGGATTCCGGCATCTGGGGCGGCCTGCTGTCGCTGCCGGAATATGATGGTCACGTGGCGCTGGATGAGGCGGACGACGTGTCGCCGACGACGCTGGCCGGCGCCGCCGGCGAGTTCGGCACCGTGACCGAGGTCGAGCCGCTGCTGCCGCTGATGCACGGTTTTACCCACTACCGCCTGCACATCCAGCCCTACCGCATCGGCCTCGCTGCACGCGGTGAAACGCCCGCGGGCCACGTGTGGTGGGACTTGGCGAGCATCGCCGACGCACCGCTGCCGGCGCCGATCAAGAAGCTGCTGGGGCAGCTGGCGGCGCCGTCGCTGTTCTCCTGACCAAATTCGGGGTCAGAGCACATTATTTGAAAAATTCGGGGTCAGAGCACATTTCGCGGCAATGTTCTGCGGGTACGACGCCGCGGGGGACCACAGTGTGGATCTGGCTGACGTGGTTCGCCATCGACCGGCAACCACAGCAAACATGCCATGGAACCATGTCTCGAAAAAGCGCTCTGACCCCGAATTTGCAGCGAAATGTGCAGCGAAATGTGCTCTGACCCCGAATTGGAGTCATTGTTCTCCTGACAGGAATTGACAGTGGTCCGGCCTAGACTGGCCGCACTGTCAACCAACGAAGGAGAACACCATGCTGACCCCGACCTACACCATCCTCTACGTCGCCGATCCGCAGGCAAGCGCACGCCTTTACGGCAAGCTGCTGGATACGGAGCACGTCGAAACCTCGCCCTCGTTCGTGCTGTTCCCGCTCGAGAACGGCCGCATGCTGGGCCTGTGGGCGAAGTCCGATACGGTGCCGGCCGCCGACTTCCACGGCAGCAGCAGCGAGCTCGCGTTCCGGGTCGGCAGCGATGCGGAAGTCGACGCGCTGCACGGCAAGTGGCGCGAGGCCGGGCTGCGGATCCTGCAGGCGCCGACCAGGGTGGATTTCGGTTATACGTTCACCGCAGCCGATCCGGATGGACACCGGCTGCGCGTGTTCGCACGCGGCGAATGACACACCAAGGTCGTTCCCGCCTACGCGGGAACGACGCAAATCAAAACGTATCGAGCGAGTAGATGCGGCGGTGCTCCTTGATCGCATACCGATCCGTCATCCCCGCGATGTAATCCGCAATCTTGCGCGCCTGTTTCATCGTGTCGCCCGACGCCACCTGGTAATCCGGCGGCAGCAGCACGGGGTCGGTCATGAAGGCGTCGAACAGCTCGTGCACGATGCGGCTCGCCTTCACGCGCATGCGGTTCACCTGGTAGTGGCGGTACAGGTTCGCGTGCAGGAAGCGTTTCAGTGCCGTCGTCTCCTCGCGCATCTTTTGCGAGAAGCGGATCAAGGGCGGGCCCTTGCGCACGTCGTCGATGCTCTGCGGAGAAGCGTCCGCCAGCAGCTCGGCCGACGTCGCGGCCAGGTCGGCCGTCATCGCCGTGATCATCAAACGGATCGTCTCGTACAGCTCGCGCCGCCCCTGCAGGCCAGGATACTGCTGCACGACCTCGCGGTGCAGGCGCGCGAACAGATCCACCTCTTCCATCTGCTTCATCGTCAGCAGGCCCGAACGCAGGCCGTCGTCGATGTCGTGGTTGTTGTAGGCGATTTCGTCGGCCAGGTTCGTCAGCTGCGCTTCCAGGCTCGGTTGCGTCCTGTCGATGAAGCGCTGGCCCAGCTCTCCCAGCTGGCGCGCGTTCGTCAGCGAGCAGTGCTTCAGGATGCCTTCGCGCGTCTCGAACGTGAGGTTCAGGCCGTCGAAGGCGCCGTAGTGTTCCTCGAGATGATCGACGACGCGCAGGCTTTGCAGGTTGTGCTCGAAGCCGCCGTAGTCCTTCATGCAGTCGTTCAGCACGTCCTGGCCGACGTGGCCGAACGGCGTGTGGCCCAGGTCGTGCGCGAGCGCGGTCGCTTCGACGAGGTCTTCGTTCAACCGCAGGCTGCGCGCCAGCGTGCGCGCGATCTGGGCGACCTCGATCGAGTGCGTGAGGCGGGTGCGGAACAGATCTCCCTCGTGATTGAGGAAGACCTGGGTCTTGTATTCGAGCCGGCGGAACGCGGTCGAGTGGATGATGCGGTCGCGGTCGCGCTGGAACTCGCTGCGCGAGCCCGGCGCCGGTTCCGCATGACGACGCCCACGGCTCTTCGACGACTGCGCCGCATAAGGAGCCAGGTGGGCGTCGAAGTCGATCATGACGAGCAGGCCTTCAGCGTGGCGTCGAGCAGCTCGCGCGGCGCGTTGGTGATGCTCGGGCTGCCCAGCGGTTTCAGGAGGATGAACTTGATGGCGCCGCCCTCGTTCTTCTTGTCGACTTCCATCAGCTTGATCCAGCGCTCATTGCCCAGGTCCGGCGCGACGACCGGCAGCCCGGCCGCCTTCACGAGCGCACGCACGCGGTCGACCGCAGCGTCGTCGATGAGGTTCAAACGACGCGACAGGTCGGCCGCCATCACCATGCCGCAGCCGACGGCCTCGCCGTGCAGCCAGGCGCCATAGCCCATGCCCGCTTCGATGGCGTGGCCGAACGTGTGGCCGAAGTTCAGCACCGCGCGCAGGCCGCCTTCGCGCTCGTCGCGGGCGACGACGTCGGCCTTGATCTCGCACGAGCGCGCGATCGCATGCGCAAGGGCCGCGTGGTCGCGTGCCACCAGCTTCCCGATGTTCGCCTCGATCCAGTCGAAGAAGGCGGCGTCGAGGATGGCGCCGTGCTTGATGACTTCCGCCAGGCCGGCCGACAGTTCGCGGTCCGGCAGGGTGTCGAGCGTGGCGGTGTCCGCGATCACGGCGCGCGGCTGGTAGAACGCGCCGATCATGTTCTTGCCCAGCGGGTGGTTGATGCCCGTCTTGCCGCCGACCGACGAATCGACCTGCGCGAGCAGCGTGGTCGGGATCTGCACGAACGGCACGCCGCGCATATAGGTCGCGGCCGCGAAACCGGTCATGTCGCCGATCACGCCGCCGCCCAGCGCCACCAGGGTCGTCTTGCGGTCGCACTTGTTGGCCAGCAGCGCGTCGAACACCTCGTTCAGGCTCTCCCAGGTTTTAAACTCTTCGCCGTCGCGCAGGATGATGGGCACGACCTCGCGGCCAGCCGCCCGGAGGGGGCCCGCGACCTTGTCCAGGTACAGCGGCGCGACCGTCGTGTTGGTGACGATGGCCACCTTGCCGCTGCCGCCGATGTGACGATTGAGGAGAGAAGCGTCGTCCAGCAGGCCGCGTCCGATCGCGATCGGATAGCTGCGGTCGCCCAGCTCGACGTTAAGAGAGATGCATGCCTGTTCGTTCATTGTCGTCTTTGCGTTGGCCTGCTCGCGTGCGGCGTTGTCCGCCTCGAGCTGGTCCAGGATTGTCTGAACCATCGATTGTACGTTAGGTCGGCCCGTGTCGATGACCATGTCGGCGATCTCGCGGTACAGGGGTTCCCGCTGCGCGGTCAGGTCTTCCAGCTTCCTGCGCGGGTCGGCCGTCTGCAGCAGCGGGCGGTTCTTGTCGTGCGCCGTGCGCTGCAGGATGCTGGAGACGCTCGCGCGCAGGTAGATCACGGTGCCCCGCTCCGCCAGCAGCGCGCGGCTGTCCGGGTTCAGCACGGCGCCGCCGCCGGTCGCCAGCACGATGCCGTTCTGCGCGGTAAGTTCGCGGATCACGTCGGCTTCGCGGCGGCGGAAGCTGGCCTCGCCCTCGATCTCGAAGATCCACGGAATCGTGGCACCCGTGCGCGCCTCGATCTCGTGGTCGGAATCGATGAAGGTCATGTCCAGGCGCCGCGCCAGCAGGCGGCCGATGGTGGTCTTGCCGGCTCCCATCAGGCCGACGAGGAAGATGTTGTTGTTCTTACAGTCAGACACGTGTACGCGTTCAAATAAAAACGGCCAGGTAAGACCTGGCCGTTTTGTTGCAATCGGGCATCCCTTAAGAAAACTTATGGGCAGGTGAACGACAGTTTAAACGGAATACTGGTTGCGGAGCCAGCGGGCGTCGTGACCGTGACGTTGAACGTGGCCGTGGACGGGCCCGTGCAATTGGTCGGGTTCGTGCTGCCGACGCTGAACAGATGCGTAAAGCCCTGCGGGATGCTGCCCACCGTCAGGCCGGTCGGATCGTCGACGGCGCTGTTCGTGTGCGGTGCGACGTTCGGCACGGTGGCCGGAATCACCGGTGCGGCAGTGCCATTGAGCATCGCCGTGATCGCGACCGTGGAGCCGGCCGGCATCGGATTGTTGTTCACGTCGTTGAACTGCAGCCGGAAGCTCTTCGATGCGCTGGACGGGAGCGAGCCCAGGTCGACCGTGCCGCCCGTGAGCGGGGTCGGGCTGCCGTCCATGTAGGCGTATTTGACGGTGCTGCCGCTCAGGAAGATCGAGGTGCGGGCAAACACGGTATTGGTGCCGTCCGTCGAGCTGGCGCAGATTGTGGCCAGGCCGGGGCGGGTCGCGTCCGGCGTGACGGCGTTGCACGGCGTGGCCGGCGTGCCCGGGATCGCGACGCGCGGCGCCTGGCTGCGGAACGCGACCGAGCACACGCCGTTGACGGTGTTGCAGCCGCCCTTGTCGGACGAGCCGACGGCGCCCATATTCGTCTGGAACACGACCGGCGTACCGTCCGGGACCGGGTTGCCGAAGGCATCGGCCACCATCACCTGCACGGTCGTCGCGGACGGATTGTCCACGCTCCAGCCCTCGACGTTGAACGAACCGGAGCTCAGCGAGAACGCCCGCTGCGCCGGCAGGCCGGTCGTCACGACGATCGAATCGGACAGGGTCGAAATATCCGCCGCGCCGTTGGTGCCGGTGCCCTTCAGCGTGGCCTGGATACGGAACGACATCGGGGTCGAACCCGAGTTGACCGTCGTGACCACGCTGCCGGTGGCGTCGGTCGTGTCGCTGGCCTTGTTGATGACGACGTCGGCGTTGGCGGGAACGGGCGTGAAGTCCACGCGCTGGCCGGCCAGCGGATTGCCGAAGATGTCGACGACCTTGTACGTCAGGATCGCGGTTTCGGTACGGCCGTTGCCGCCATTGCCGCGCACGACGATCGATTGCGTGGTCGGCTGCGCGCCCACGAACTGCACCGACGCGGCGGCCGGCGGCGCGATCGTCAAGGAGGTCGATGCCGACCGGGCGACGCCGGCGGCGGACACGGTGATCGTGTCGTTGTTGGCGCAGCCCTTGTCGCGGTAGACCGTCTGCACGGTGCCGTTATTGGTCGGCACGGTCGCGGCCAGCGTTGCCTTGCCGGCCGTGACGCACGCGGAGCTGAAGCTGACGTTGACCTGCTGGTCCGTGTATTTGCTGGTGCCGTTCAGCACGTCGACCGACAGCACGGTCGAGCCGTAGGCCTGGATGCTGGCCGGGCTGGCGGACAGGGTGCCGAAGGTCAGGGTGGTGGCGCCGACGGAATAGTTCGCGGTGCCGCTCGCGGTCGTGCCGGCCACGCTCGACGTGGCGGTCACGGTGCCCGCGCCGCCCGCGGCCAGGCTGGCCGCGCGCATGCTGATCGAGGCCACGCCGTTGACGTCCGTGAGCGCGGTGCCGGCCGTCGGCGAGAACACGGCCAGCGCGTTGTCCGTGGCGAAGGTGACGATCGCGTTCGGCACGGGCTTCTTGTTCGCGTCCAGCACGGTGGCCTTGACGGTCAACGGCGTGGCGCCCGTGAGCGCATTGCTCGACGCGCCGGCCGCATTCGTGAAGGCCACGGAGACGGTGGGTGCCGCGGGCGTCGTCGTACCGCCGGTTCCGGTGCCGCCGGTCCCCGTACCGCCGGAGCCGGTCCCGCCGCTCACGGCGCCGGGACTGCCGCCGCCGCCGCCGCATGCGGTCAGCACCATGGCCATCAGCAGGCCGGCCACGCGCACGCCGTGGCGCGCTGCGGATTCATTCTTGAATTGGTTCATGTGTTTGCTTCTTGTTGATTATCTTGTCAATGGCCGTTCTGCAGGCGCTCGGCCACGATCCTGGGCGTGATGAAGACGAGCAGCTCGGTCTTGCTGTTCTGGCGCGACGTCGACTTGAACAGGTTGCCCACGACCGGGATGTCGCCGATCAGCGGCACCTTGTTGTCGCTGCGCGTCTCGCTCATCTGGTAGATGCCGCCCAGGACCACCGTGCCGCCGTTCTCGACCATCACCTTGGTCTTCACGTGCTGCGTGTTGATGGCGAAGCCCGACGAGGTCGACTCGCCCTTCGAATCCTTGGCCACGTCCACGTCCAGCACGACGTTGCCGTCCGGGGTGATCTGCGGCGTGACTTCCAGCTTCAGGTTCGCCTTCTTGAACGTGACCGACGTGGCGCCGCTGCTGGTGGCCTGCTGGTACGGCAGCTCGACGCCCTGCTCGATGATGGCCGGGACGTTGTCCTCGGTGACCACGCGCGGGCTGGAGATGATCTTGCCCTTGCCGTCCGCTTCGAGCGCGGACAGTTCCAGGTTGAGGAAGCGGTTCGCGGCCGACGAGAACAGCGAGAACGCGATCGACGGCGCATTCGTGCCGTTGATGCCGGCCGCCGGCAGGTTCACGAGCGTGGTATTGGTGTAGCCGTCGCCCTTGTCCGGCGTCTGGCCCGTGACCTGGCCCACGCCCGTCAGGTTGCCGCCGATGGCCACGCGCTGGTTGCCGCTGACCTGGTAGCCCGTGTCGCCGCCGCGCAGGGTGCGCAGGTCGGCGAAACCGAGCTTGGCGCCGAGGTTGCGCGAGAAGCCGTCGTTCGCTTCCACGAGGCGCGCCTCGACGAGCACCTGCTTGGTCGCGATGTCGGTCTTCTGGATCAGCTTGCGGATGTCCTCGATCTTCGACGCGATGTCGGTCACGAACAGCTGGTTCGTGCGCGGGTCGATGATGGCGCTGCCGCGCTTGGACAGCACGCGGTTCTTGCCGCCGCCGTCGCTGCTGGCGCCGCCGTTCTGGTCGAGGCCGAACACGGTGCGGAAGGCCTCGGCCTTCTGGTAGTTCAGCTGGAAGATCTCGGAGCGCAGCGGCTCCAGGTCGGCGATCTGGGCGCGCTGCTCGAGCTCCAGTTTTTCCTTCGTCAGCAGTTCTTCCTTCGGCGCGATCCACAACACGTTGCCGTTCTTGCGCATGTCCAGGCCCTTGGCCTGCAGGATCACGTCGAGCCCCTGGTCCCACGGCACCTCCTTCAGGTGCAGCGTGAGGTTGCCGGTGACGGAATCGCTCGCGATGATGTTCAGGCCGGACAGGTCGGCGATCGCCTGCAGCGCCTGGCGCACTTCGATGTTCTGGAAGTTGAACGACACTTTTTCGCCGCGGTAGCCCGTACCGTTTCCGCCGGCCGGGCGGTTCGGGTCTTCCTTGACGGGCTTGACGTCGATGACGAGCTGGGTGTCGCTCTGGTAGACGCTGTGCTCCCAGTTGCCGTGGGCCTCGACGACCATGTGCGTGTTCTCGCCCTGCGGCGTCGTCGTGATGCGCGACACGGGCGTGCCGAAGTCGGTCACGTCCAGGCGGCGGCGCAGGGTGGGCGGCACGCCGGTCTTGAGGAAATCGACGAAGATCTTCGGACCGGCCTGGCGCACGTCGACGGCGACCTGGCCGTTCGGCAGGTCGACGACGATGCGGCCCTCGCCATTGGTGCCGCGGCGGAAATCGAGGTCGCGCAGCAGGTGCGTCGCGACCGGTGCGGCGGCCGTGCGCGCGGGCTGGCCGGAGGTCTCGGCCGCGCGCTCGGGCGCGCCCGAGCCTTCGACGGTGACGATGACGTCCTTGCCGTCGATGGCGGCGGCGTAGCTCAGCACGCGCTTGAGGTTCAGCACGAGGCGCGTGCGCTCGCCCGCCTGCACGACGTTCACGCCGCGCACGTCGCCCAGGTTGATGTCCTGGACATTCTTGCCGGTGGCGTTGGCGGTGGCGCCGAAATCGAGCGCGATGCGGGCCGGATTGGTGATCGAAAAGCCGATCGGCAGCTGCTTCGGCGCTTCCTTCATGCCCACGCGGATGACGACGTTGCCGCCCTGCTGGTTGGCGCTGATCGACTCGATCGCGTTGTCCTGGGCCCAGGCGCAGACCGTGGCGAGCGCCAGCAGCATGCCGCCCGCGGCGGAAAGGAATCGGGTCATTTACGGTTCTCCTTGATTTGCAGCTCCAGCCTGGTGGTCCGCTGCGTCCATTCGCCGGCCGCGTCCTGCACCACTTCGCGGATAGCGACGGCGTCGTCGGCCACGTGCGTGACGACGCCGAAGTTCTGGCCGATGCGCTGGCCGGCCTTCACGCGGTACAGCGAGCGTTCGATCTGCAGCAGCGCGAAGCGCGTGCCGTCCTTCTCCATCGTGCCGACCATCTGCATGGTATCGAGCGGGAAAGTCTCCAGCAGCTCGCGCGGGCGCTGCATGTCCGGCTGGTTCGGGTTGTTCGACGTCGCAGCGGCGCGGGCCAGTTCGCCCAGCAGCTTGTTCGGGTCGAACGGGTCGACGGCCTCCTTCGCGCCATAGGCGTAAGGCAGGAAATCCTTCGGCTCGGGCAGCGGCTTCACGGCCGGGCGGGTGTCGCGCTTGACCTGCTCCATCCAGTCGCGCACTTCGCGCACGTCGGAATCGCCGCAGCCGGCCAGGAGCAGGGTCGCCATCACGGCGCCGATCACGATACGGCCGCTCATGCCTTCGCCTCCGGCTTGGCGTTCTTCTTCGCCTTGCGGGCCTTGGCCTGCGCGTCCAGTTCTTCCTGGTCGAGGTAGCGGAAGGTCTTCGCGACGGCGTCCAGCGACAGCGTGCCGTCCTTGCCGGCGGTGAGCGCCAGGTTGTTCAGGGTGACGATGCGGGGCATCTTGGCCATGTCGGCCGCGAATTCGCCGATGTCGTGGTACTTGCCCGTGACCTTGATGTCGATCGGCAGCTCGGCGTAGTAGTCCTTGACGACGACCTGGCCCGGCTTGAACAGTTCGAACTGCAGGCCGCGGCCGATGCCGGCCTGGTTGATGTCGGACAGCAGCGCGGCCATCTCCGCCTTGCTCGGCAACTGCTTTTCCAGGCGTTCGACGTAGCGGTTCACCTGCTGCTGCTGGGCTTCCAGCGCGTCCAGGTTGATCGCCTGCGCCATCTTGAGCTTGTAGTCGTCGCGCAGCTTGAGTTCCTGCGCGGCCAGGGCGTCCTGTTCCTCGAACTGGCCGCTCCAGTAAAAGAAGTAGCCGAGGCCGAGGACGGCCGCCATCACGCCGGCCGCGCACAACAGGCGCGGCGCCAGCGGCCACAGGCCGGGATGGCGGCCCTGCAGGCCCTCGAACTGCGAGGCCAGGTCGGCGAAAGACTGTTTCAGATCGATGTTCATGGCTTGGTGCCCGCGCTGTTACCCGATTTTGCCGTGGACGGCCTGGCATCCTTGTCGTCGTCCTCGGCGCGGGCGCGCTTGATCGCGACGTTCAGCGTGAATTCGACGACCTTGCGTCCGGTCTTGCTCTGCGCGAGCGTGGCCGCGCGCACCTCGGTCAGGTCCGGACGCTCCAGCCACGGCGAGCTGCCGGACAGGTTGCGCAGCAGCTCCGCCACGCGCTCCTGCGACTGCGCATAGCCGTTCAGCAGCACGCGCTGGCCATCCTGCTTGAAGCTTTTCAGGTACACGCCTTCCGGCGTCTGGCGCACCAGTTCGTCGAGCAGGTAGACGGGCTGGTTGCGGTCGCCCTGCAGGTCCTCGACGGCCTGCTGGCGCGCCTTCAGCGCCTCGATCTCGGCCTTCAGGCTGGCGATCTTGCTGATCTTCTTGTCCAGTTCCGCGTTGGCGTTCCGGAGCACCAGGTTGCGTTCGTTCTGCGTGGCGATGCGGCTCGCGTTGTACGCGCCCACGAGCAGCACGAGCGCGGCGCCGGCCAGGCCGCCCAGCGCCATCAACGCGACGAACGCGGCCTGTTTCTGCTTGCGCTTCGCTTCCCGGTGCGGGAGCAGGTTAATGCGGATCATCAGCCGAACCTCCGCAGTGCCAGGCCGCAGGCGACGAGATAGCCGGGTGCGTCCGTGCGCAGCTGCTGCTCGCGCACGGCGGCCCCCAGCTGCATGCCGAAGAACGGCGCCACGACGCTCGTTGCGATGCGCGTGCGGCCCGCGATGATGTCGGGCAGGCCGGGCAACTGGGCGCTGCCGCCGGCGAGGACGATCTGGTCGATGCGCGTGTACGGCGTCGAGGTATAGAAAAACTGGATCGCGCGCGTGACTTCCAGCGCGGCGTTTTCCAGCCACGGGCCCAGGAGGTCGGCGCGATAATTGTCCGGCAGGTCGCCCGTCTTCTTGCGCGTCTCCGCTTCTTCGAACGAGAGGCCGTAGGCGCGCACGACGTCCTGCGTGAGCTGCACGCCGCCGAACGGCTGCTCGCGCTCGTAGACGGTCTCGCCGTTCTGCAGCACGGAAACGTGGGTCGCGTTGGCGCCGATCTGGAACAGCGCGACGATGCGGTCCCGCGGGCCGTTGTCGTTGTCGAGCAGGCGCTGCAGCGCGGCGCGGGCGGCGTACGACTCGATGTCCATCACGGTGGCCGTGAGGCCGGCCGCTTCGGCGATGGCGACGCGGTCCTCGACCTTTTCGCGGCGCGCCGCGGCCAGCATCACTTCCATGTCCTCGGGCGAATTGGCGACGGGGCCGATCACGTCGAAGTCGAGGCTGACCTCGTCCAGCGCGAACGGGATGTACTGGCTGGCCTCGGACTCGACCTGCACTTCGAGCTGGTCTTCCGGCAGGCCGGCCGGCAGGATGATCTTCTTGGTGATGACGGCGGCAGGCGGCATGCCGAGCGCCACGTGCTTGATGCGGGTGCCGCTCTTCTGCACGACGCGGCGCACGGCGTCCGACACCGCCTCGATGTTCTCGATGTTGCCGTCGACGACGGCGCCGCGCGGCAGCGGTTCGGCCGCATGGCGCTCCAGCCGCAGCTCGCCCTTCCCGCCATCGGACAGCTCGACCAGGCGCACGCCGGACGTACTGATGTCGAGCCCGACCAACGGCGGGCTCTTTTGTCCGAACAAGGAACCTAGACTGATCACGAGCGCACTCCCCCTCTTTGCTACTTCTTTGAACGCCCGCTTGGGGAACGATTGATAAAGATAGAAATAAGGTGCATATATATCGGGCACCGCCTTGAATCCTAGCAATACTGATGTATGAGGACAAGAAATTTCTACACGGGAACATATTAGTGCGCAGCGGGAAAACGACACTGTTTTCGCTCTGATATCAATCAATCTTGCCGCTCTTTTCACACCTATTGTCCACTTGTCTAGCAGTGCCTCAGATACAAGCGTGACTTATAATGAAATGGATCAATAAAGCGACCGACATTACGCATGAAAGCATCCCAGAACGGGGGCAGCCCGGCCCCGCAGTCTCCTTCGCCGAAGCACACACCCAAGCGCATCCTCCTGACCCTCCTCGCCACCCTGGCCGGCCTGGCCGTCTGCGGCGTGCTGGTGGTCGTGTTCGCGCTGGCGATGGCGTATCCGAACCTGCCCGCCCTCGACACCCTGACCGATTACCGGCCCAAGATGCCGCTGCGGATCTTCACGGCCGATAACGTCCTGATCGGCGAATTCGGCGAAGAGCGCCGCACCCTCGTCCACTTCAAGGACATTCCGGACGTGATGAAGAAGGCCGTGCTGTCCATCGAGGACGACCGCTTCTACGAACACGGCGGCGTGGACTACTGGGGCATCCTGCGCGCGGCAGTGCACAACGCCACCGGCGGCGCGCGCCAGGGCGCGTCGACCATCACCCAGCAGGTGGCCCGCAACTTCTTCCTGTCGTCCGAGCAGACCCTCAAGCGCAAGGCCTACGAGGCCCTGCTCGCGTACAAGATCGAAAAGAACCTCACCAAGAACCAGATCCTCGAGGTCTACATGAACCAGATCTACCTGGGCCAGCGCGCGTTCGGTTTCTCGTCGGCCGCGCAGATCTACTTCGGCAAGGATTTAAAAGACATCTCGGTCGCGGAAGCGGCGATGCTGGCCGGCCTGCCCAAGGCGCCGTCCGCGTACAACCCGGTCGTCAATCCGAAGCGCGCGCGCATGCGCCAGCAGTACATCCTGCAGCGCATGCACGACCTGCGCTACATCACCGACGCCCAGTACGAACAGGCGAAGAACGAGGAACTCAAGATCAAGACGGACAGCACGGCGTTCGGCGTGCATGCCGAATACGTGGCCGAGATGGCGCGCCAGCTCGTGTACGAACAGTTCAAGGAAGACACCTATACGCGCGGCCTGAACGTGTTCACGACGATCACCAAGGCCGACCAGGACGCCGCCTACCTCGCGCTGCGCCGCGGCGTGATGGATTACGAGCGCCGCCACCCGTACCGCGGCCCGGAAAAATACATCGAGATCCCGTCCGCCAAGGGCGAAGCCGACGAGGCCATCGAGGCGGAACTGGCCGAGCATCCGGATTCGGACGACATCGTCGCCGCGATCGTGCTGCAGGCGTCGCCCTCGCAGGTGAAAGCGGTGCTGGCGTCGGGCGAAGAGATCACGATCACGGGTGCCGGCCTGGCGTTCGCCAAGGACTGGCTGTCGCCGAAGGCGGCCGCGACCCGGCGCGTGCGCCGCGGCGCCGTCATCCGCGTGACGCAGGACGGCGGCTCGTCGTGGAACATCACGCAGCTGCCGGAAGTGGAATCCGCCTTCATCGCGGTGAACCCGGACGACGGCGCGATCCGCGCGCTGGTGGGCGGCTTCGACTTCAACCGCAGCAAGTTCAATCACGTCACGCAGGCATGGCGCCAGCCGGGATCGTCGTTCAAGCCGTTCATTTATTCGGCGTCGCTGGAACGCGGCTTCTCGCCCGCCACCCTGATCAACGACGCGCCGATCTCGTTCGACGCCGGTGCGACGGGCGGCCAGGCGTGGGAACCGAAGAACTACGACAACAAGTACGAAGGCCCGATGACGATGCGGCGCGGCCTGACCAAGTCGAAGAACATGATCTCGATCCGGATCCTGAACAAGATCGGCGCCCGCTACGGCCAGGAATACGCGACGCGCTTCGGCTTCGATCCCGATAAAAACCCGCCGTACCTGACGCTCGCGCTGGGCGCGGGCGCGACCACGCCGCTGCAGATGGCCGGCGCCTACTCCGTGTTCGCCAACGGCGGCTACCGCATCAGCCCCTACATCATCTCGAAGGTGACGGATGCGGACGGCAAGGTGTTGTCGGAAGCGCGTCCGGACCGCGCCGGCATCGACGCCAACCGCGTCATCGACGAGCGCAACGCGTGGCTGATGGACAGCATGCTGAAGGACGTGGCCCGCTACGGCACGGCCGCCAAGGCATCGCAGGTGCTGAAGCGCCCGGACATCGCGGGCAAGACGGGGACGACGAACGATTCGATCGACGCCTGGTTCGCGGGCTACCAGCCGCACCTGGTGGGCATCGCGTGGATCGGCTACGACCAGCCGCGCAACCTGGGCAACAAGGAAACGGGCGGCGGCCTGGCGCTGCCGATCTGGATCGGCTTCATGCAGAAGGCGCTCAAGACCGAGCCGGTGCTCGAGCGCCCGGTGCCGCCGGGCCTCGTGCAGTACGGCGACGAGTTTTATTATGCCGAGAGCCCGCCGGGTACCGGCGTGCAATCGCTCGACGTGGGACCGGTGGCCCCGGCGGCCGAGCAGAAGTCGCGCGACGCCGTGCGCAACGAGTTATTTTAATTTAACCGGCGCGCCGCCCTGCTGGGTGGCGAAGTCGGACAAGGACGTGAAGAACTCCGTGTCGTCGCGCGTATTGCGCCACTCGTCGCCCACGCGCTTGTAGTGGAAGCCGCCGGCACGGGCCGCGATCCACATCTCCTGCAACGGCGCCTGGCTGTTGACGATGATCTTCGAGCCGTTGTCGACGAACTCGATCTCGAGCACGTTGCCGCTGCGCTTGCACTCGACGTCGACGATATCCTGCTCGAACAGGCGGTCGAACGCCTGCTCGATCTCGGCCAGGGTGGACTCGGCCAGGTCCAAAAATTCGGTTTCGGTCATGCTACACTCCAAAGTCTGCTAATCAAACCGTGATTCTAATCGTGAAGTCCCCATTTGCGCTCCTGACAAGCCTGGCGACCCTGATGGCGCTGTCGGCCTGCGGCCAGACCGGTCCGCTCTACATGCCCAAGCCGCCCGCCCGTACCCCTGCCGCGAACACCAGCGCGGCACCGGCCGGCACGACGAATACGCCCGCCGCGGCGACCCAGCTCACGCCGCCGGCCCCCGCTGCCGGCGTGACGATGCCCGTCGGCGACTCCAACGCCAACAATACGCAAGCCCCGAACCAGCCTTCGCCGGCCACCCAACAGTAAGCACATCCATGTCGCACTTCACCTACCAAGACGGCGTCCTGCACGCCGAACGTGTCCCTCTTTCCCAAATCGCCGCCGAACACGGCACCCCGACCTACGTCTACTCGAAAGCCCAGCTGCTGGAAAACTTCGCCGGCTACGCGCGCCCGTGCGCGGGCCGCGATGCGCTGGTCTGCTACGCGATGAAGGCGAACTCCAACCTGGCCATCCTCGACCTGCTCGCCCGCCAGGGCGCCGGCTTCGACATCGTGTCGGGCGGCGAACTGCTGCGCGTGATCGCGGCCGGCGGCGACCCGGGCAAGGTGATCTTCTCCGGCGTGGGCAAGACCGCGGCCGAGATCGCGCTGGCGCTGGAAAAAGGCATCCTGTGCTTCAACGTCGAGTCGATTCCCGAGCTGCACCGCATCAACGAAGTCGCGGGCCGCATGGGCAAGCGCGCGCCCATCTCGCTGCGCGTGAACCCGAACGTCGATCCGAAGACCCACCCGTACATCGCGACGGGCCTGAAGGCGAGTAAATTCGGCGTCGCGTTCTCGGACGCGCTGGACACCTACCGCACCGCCGCGAAACTGCCGCACCTGGACGTCGTCGGCATCGACTGCCACATCGGCTCGCAGCTGCTGGACGACGCGCCGCTGCTGGAAGCGCTGGACAAGCTGATCGAACTGATCGACGCGCTGGCCGCCGAAGGCATCCACCTGCACCACGTGGACGTGGGCGGCGGCCTGGGCATCGACTACGGCACGGGCGAGGACTCGCCGGTCCCGATCTCGCATTACGTCGAGCGCGTGTTCGCGCGCGTGGACGCATGGCGCGCGCAAAAGCATGGCGGCCAGCCGATCAAGGTGATCTTCGAGCCGGGCCGCTCGATCGTCGGCAACACGGGCGTGCTGCTGATGTCGGTGGAATTCCTGAAGCCGGGCGAGGAAAAGAATTTCTGCGTCGTCGACGCCGCCATGAACGACATGGCCCGTCCCACGCTGTACCAGGCGTGGATGGACGTCAAGCCGGTCGTGCAGCGCGCAAGCGATGCGGTGACCTATGACCTCGTCGGCCCCGTGTGCGAATCGGGCGACTGGCTCGCCCGCGACCGCGCGCTGGCCGTCGAGCCGGGCGACGTGCTGGCCATGATGGCGGCCGGTGCCTACGGGTTCACGATGGCGTCGAACTACAACACGCGCGGCCGCGCGGCCGAGGTGCTCGTCGACGGGGACCAGGTGCATGTGATCCGCAAGCGCGAAAACCCGTCCGAGCTGTTCGCATTGGAGACGCTACTCCCGACCGCGTGACCGGTCATCCGGCCACATCTGCGCCGCGCACGCGGCCGCCTGCTCGTTCCAGCGGCCGCCCAGGTCGAGACAGCGTTCGAGCAGGCCATAGCGCGGCCTCCCCATGCCGAAAACGAGCACGAGGGCCAGTACCACGACGATCACCAGCGCAAGAGGCCACTTCATGTCGTCATGATCGCACGGAAGCCGGACCGACACGTTTTTCGGTGCGCGGGCGCGTGAAGCTCCACCACACACGCGCCAGCAGCAGCACGCCGACGACGCTGCCCCACACGATGGGCTGCTCGAAGTTGTGCTTGCCCGCCTTCATCCACCAGTAGTGCAGGATCGCCAGCGGCGCGATCGCGTAGATCAGCTTGTGCAGCCGGGCCCAGTTGCGGCCCAGGCGCTTGATCATCCCGTTCGTGCTCGTCGCCGCGAGCGGGATCAAGAGCACGAAGGCGACGAAGCCCACCGTGATGAACGGGCGCTTCAGCACATCTTTCCACATGGCGGCCACGTCGAAGAAATGGTCGAACCACAGGAACGTCATGAAGTGCATGAAGGCGTAGAAAAACGTGAACAGGCCGACCATGCGCCGCACGCGGATCACCCAGTTCCAGCCCGTCAGGCGGCGCAGCGGCGTGAGGGCGAGCGTCGCACACAACAGGTACAGGGCCCAGTCGCCGCTGCCGTGCGTGAGGAATTCGACCGGATCGACCGGCACCCCTGTCGCCGTCAGCCAAGCCATGCGCAGGAACGGCAGCAGCGCCAGCAAAAAGATCACGGCCTTCAGGGCCTTCAACTGGCTGGAGGTAGGGTTGAACGCCATGACCGCCCCGCTCAGTAAAATTTCTTGAGGTCCATGCCCGTGTACAGCGAGGCGACCTCGTTATAGCCGTTGAACAGCAGCGTCTTGCGCTTGGGCGTGAACAGGCCGCCCTCGCCGATGCGGCGCTCCGACGCCTGCGACCAGCGCGGGTGGTCCACGTTCGGGTTCACGTTCGAATAAAAACCGTATTCGTCGGGCGCGATGCCGTTCCACGCCGTGCGCGGCTGGTCGCGCAGGAAGCGGATCCTGACGATGGATTTGGCCGACTTGAAGCCGTATTTCCACGGCACGACGATGCGCACGGGCGCGCCGTTCTGGTTCGGCAGCACCTGGCCGTACATGCCGACGGTGAGGAGCGTCAGCGGATGCATGGCTTCGTCCATGCGCAGGCCTTCCACGTACGGCCATTCCAGTACGCGGCTCTTTACGCCCGGCATCTGGCTGCGGTCGGCCAGGCTCGTGAATTCGATGTACTTGGCGTTGTTCGTGGGCTCGACCTGGCGGATCAGGCTCGAAAGCGAATAGCCGACCCACGGAATCACCATCGACCAGCCCTCGACGCAGCGCAGGCGGTAGATCCGCTCTTCCAGCGGCGCCAGTTTTACCAGGCGGTCGAGGTCGATCGTCTGCGGCTTCTTGACTTCGCCTTCGATCTGCACGGTCCACGGCCGCGTGCGCAGGGTGTGCGCGTTGGCGGCAGGGTCGGCCTTGTCCGTGCCGAATTCGTAGAAATTGTTGTAGTGGGTCGCGTCTTCGAACGAGGTCTGCTTCTCGTTGGTCGAAAAGGCCGGGTTGCGCGTGGCCGGCAGCTTTTGCACGGCGCCCTGGGCGAACGCTTCGCGGGTCGCCATTTCCCACAGCGACGAGCCGACGACGGCCGATGCCGCGACTTTGGCAAGGAAGGCGCGCCGGCCTTCGTAGACCTCGCGCGGCGTGATTTCGGACGGGAACGGCAAATCGATGCCGTTCGGATTTTTTCTGATCAACATGGCGGCTCCGGCTGTATGTAATGTTTCTCGCGACATATCAACGTTACACCATCTGCAGCCGCAGGGTCGTCCGGGCGGCGATTTGTTACCAATTGCCGCCAACGGACATAAACCGACATATTACAACTTGCCGTAAGAATGCAGCCCCGACAGGAACATGTTCACGCCCAGGAAGGCGAACGTCGTCACGAGCAGGCCGATGAGGGCCCACCACGCCGCCGCGCGGCCGCGCAGGCCGGACATCAAACGCATGTGCAGCCACGCCGCATAGTTCAGCCAGACTATCAGCGCCCACGTTTCCTTCGGGTCCCACGACCAGTAGCCGCCCCACGCCTCGGCCGCCCACAGCGCGCCCAGGATCGTGGCGACGGTGAAGAACGCGAATCCGACCGAAATCGCCTTGTACATCACGTCGTCCAGCACATCCAGGGACGGCAGGCGGTCGGCCAGGATGCCGTGCGACTTCAGCAAATAGGCCGAGCCGACCATCGCGGCGAGCGCGAACGTGCCGTAGCCGATGAAGTTCGCCGGCACGTGGATCTTCATCCACCAGCTCTGCAGCGCGGGCACGAGCGGCTGGATCTCGGCGGCGTCGCGGGCCACCGTGTACCACAGCAGGAAGCCGACGGCGGCCGAGATCACGAGCAGCACGAACGGGCCCAGTTGGCGCGTTGCATAACGCTGCTCGTAGTACAGGTAGAACATCGCCGTGATCATCGAGAACAGGATGAACACTTCATACAGGTTCGACACGGGGATGTGGCCGACGTCCGTGCCGATCAGGTAAGACTCGTACCAGCGCACCATCATGCCCGTAAAACCCAGCACGACGGCGGCCCAGCACAGCTTGGAGCCGACGCTGCCGCCGAACGGCGAACGGGTAAGCAGGCCCAGCCAATAAAACACGGTCGAGAACACGAACAGCGCACTCATCCACAGGATCGCGGATTGGCTCGACAACATGTATTTCAGGAAAAACCGTTGGTTGGCGGCATCCAGCGAACCGCCGTACAGCTGCACGGCCCACAGCGCCAGCAGCGCGACGAGCGGCATCAGCCAGCGCACTGGCTTGAACGTCCAGCCGACGAAGGCGAACGTCGGGGCGGCCAGGACAAGAATCGCCTGCTCGTAGATGTCCATGTAGGCGCCGAAGCGGCTCAGCGCGTACAGCGCGGCGGCCAGCAGGCCGGCGCCGAACAGCCAGTCGACGGCCGTGAGGCGCTTGAAGAAGCCCGGCGGGCGGGTGTACGCCGCGCCTTGCGCTTGCGATGCGGATGAAATGTCCATGGGTGTCTCCTGTTTCCTTGCTCTGCTAGCTTACGCCGATTGCGGCAATTTGGTCTTCAAGTCTTCGAATTCGCGCTCGAAATCGAGCGTTTTGCGCTGGGTGCTCATCGCCATCAGCGCGTGCGCGCCGCCGCCAGGTGCCGGCTTCACCCACACCCACACGCGGCGCTCGCGGATGTAGAACATCGCGAAGATGCCCAGCACCAGCAGCAAACAGCCCACGTAGACCACTTTCTTGCCGGGCGAGCGCGTCACCTGCAGTACCGAGGCTTTCACTTCCTTGAAATCGTCCAGCGCCAGGAAGACGGGCGCGCCGTAGAAGAAGCTGTCCGACAGGGCGTTCGTCGCCTGCTGCAGGAAACGGCCATGGGCTTCCGTCGGCGTGGCGGGCTGCTCGCCGGCGCGCACGCGCGCGGCCTGCCACAGCTCCCACATGGCGCCGTTGAGCATCTTCATGAACACGGTGGCCGCCTTTTCCTGCTCCGCGGCCGGGATGCGCTCGAGGAATTTCGACACGGCCAGATAGCCGCCCTGGTTGCCGTCGCCCGCGAAGATGGCCAAGGTCTTGGCGGCCGATTCCTGCAACTGCGCGGACAGCGCCCCGCTCGCGTCGCCCGGCGGCAGCGCGCGCGCGGCATAGCGACGGGCCGCTTCTTCACGCAGCGACGGGTCCGCGAGCGCGGCGCGCAGGCGCATCCATTCGCGCAGGCCATGGTCGTCGTCGGCCGGGATACGCAGGAAGCTGAATTGATCGGACGGATTGCTGCGCACGCCGGCCAGGAACACCTCGTGGCCCTCCAGCGTCACGGGCTGCATGTAGTTCAGGTATTCGCGCGCCTGGCCGGTCTTGTCGCGCAATTTATATTGCACGCTGGGGCCGACATTCTTCAGGTCCTTGTTGCCCACGTTCTTCGCGGCCGAGCCCGAGTGCTGGGACAAGGTCTGGGACAACTGTTCCTCGAGGCTCTTGCCCTTGGTGACAGCGCGCGCGTCGTTGTTCTGGCTCGTGTTCTCGACGTTGAACGGCCGGAACCCCGACCATTCGACGGAATAGACGTCGGCGCCCTGCTTCAACTCGGTCGCATTGCCGACTTCGCCCTCGAAGGCAAACGATTTGTCGCTTGTGCCCGTCATCGGCCAGCCCGTCAGCTTCAGCTTGCTGCCGCCATCCTCGAAGCTGGACTGGTAGACGGCGATGCCGCGGTAGATCAGCGGCTGGTTGACCTTGATGGTGGCGGGGAAGGTCTTGCCCGTCTCGTGGTCGCGGATCACGACTTCGCTGGCGAACAGCTTCGGCATGCCCGTCGAGTAGAAGTCGATGATGAATTTGCGCAGCTCGATGGTGAACGGCAGATCCTGCACGAGCACGCCGTCGGCCTGCTGGAGCAGCGCGGTGTCGCTCGCCTGGCCTTCCGGAATCATCGTATTGCCGCGGAAGGTCGGGTTGCCGAGGCCCAGGCGGTGCTGCGGCGGGATGGCGGAGATCAGGCCCGTGCCGGCATACGGCGTCTTGCCCATAAACCATTGTTGGAAGCGGATAGGCAGGTTCGAATCGAGCAGGCCGCCCAGCAGGATCACGATGATGGCCGTGTGCGCGAAGATATAGCCGAACTTGTTGCCGGCGCCCTTTTTCGCGGCGACGAGCACGCCGCCCGCCTTGTCGACCATCTTCGTCTTGTAGCCGGCGTCGACGAGGCGGGCCGCGGTCTGCTGCGCGAGCGGGACCATGTCCAGCGGCGCCGTCCATTCGCTCCGGTGGTGGAAATTGCGCAGGGATTCTTCACGCACCGAATCGCGCCAGCTCTGCATGTCGCGGATCATTTTCGGCGCATTGCGCGCGATGCACAGGCTCGTGGACACGATCAGGAACGCGAGGATCAGCAGGAACCACCAGGCCGAATAGACCGTGTACAGGCTGAGTTTGCGGAACACCTCGAACCAGAACGGGCCGAACTGGTTGATGTAGTCCGGCATCGCCCGGTCCTGCTGCAGGATGGTACCGATGATGGCGGCAATCGCGATCATGACCAACAAGGTGATCGCGAAACGCATCGAGGACAGCAGTTCGACCGCTTCGGCCACGCCGCGCCGGCGCGTCTTCAGTTCAATTCCGGTGGTGCTCATCGACTTTCACTCTAGACACAACATTCATTGAGGATACAACAAAAGGGCGCACCGCTTGCGCGGCCGCCCTTCCCTGTTGTCCTGCTTTTTTTATTGTAGGCCGATTATTCGGCTCTAATTACTTCACTTCAGGCCGGCGATATAGTCCGCCACTGCCTTCATTTCATCGTCCGACAGGCGCTTGGCCAACGTCGCCATCTGCGGGCTGTTGCTGCGCGCGCCGGTCTTGAACGCTTGCAACTGGGCAACGGTGTAATCCTGGTGCTGGCCCGCCACGCGCGGATACTGGGCCGGGATGCCGGAACCGGTCGCGCCGTGGCAGCTTGCGCAGGCGGCCACGCCGCGGTCTGCGATACCGCCGCGATAGATCTTGCGGCCCAACTCTAACGTGTCCTTGTTGCGCGCAGCGCCCTGCTTGGGCTGCTGCGTGGCGAGGTAGGCGGCGATATTCTTCTTTTCGTCCTCGCTCAGCATCTTGGCGTACGTCGTCATCACGGGCTGGTTGCGGGCCGGCGTCGTGAAGTCGACGAGTTGCTTGTGCAGGTAGGCATCGACCTGGCCGGCCAGCTTGGGATTCGTGTTGATGGTCGAATTGCCGCCGGCGCCATGGCACGACGCGCAGGCGGGCAGGCCCCGGGCGTTGTCGCCGGTGTCGTAGAGGGAACCGCCCTTGGCCGGATCGGCCTTGGCGGCAGCCGGGGGCGCGTGGGCCGCGTCCGCTGCAAGAGCGCTGCCCACGATGAGGAAACTGGCCAGCAAGGACTTCACGATCGCCGCACATGCGGCCGGTTGGAACACACGATTCATTCAAGCACCCTGAAAAAGTCAAAGATAAACTTGCAGTTGCAGTGCAGCGGTCATGCTCGTGCCCCCGCGTCGGCAATCCAGCCTTCAGGCTCGCCGGCGGCAGGTAACTCCCTATTGTACAATAGCCTTTGTTTCCTGCCCTCACCTTCGTTGTCTTTTTCGCTCCACTTCCCTCATGTCCAAACTCTGGCAAGCCCGCTTCTTCACGACCGTCAACCAGTTGCGGGATCTTCCCAAGACCCAGGTGCCGGAAATCGCCTTCGCCGGCCGGTCCAATGCGGGCAAATCGACGGCGATTAATATCCTGACGAACCAGAAGGGCCTCGCCTTCGCGTCCAAGACGCCCGGCCGCACGCAGCACATCAATTTCTTCTCGATCGGCGGGGCGCACGTCGCCATGCACCGCAAGGATCCGACCAAGGTCGAGGAAATCGAGGGCCTGCTCGTCGACTTGCCGGGCTATGGCTACGCGGAAGTGTCGGGCGATGCCAAGCTGCACTGGCAACGGCTGCTGGGCGACTATGTGCAACGGCGGGAACAACTGGCCGCGCTCATCCTGATCATGGATTCGCGCCGCCCGTTCACCGAGCTCGACATCCAGATGCTGGAATGGTTCGCCCCGACCGGCAAGCCGATCCACTGCATCCTCACGAAAGTCGACAAGCTCAACCGCAACGAATCCGTCAATGCCTTGCGCCAGGCGCAGCAAGTGCTGGACAGCTATGTCGACGAGGACGGCAACGGCTTTCCGTTCACCGTCCAGCTGTTCTCGGCCCTGAAGCGCATCGGCATCGAGGAAGCCAACGACAAGATCATCGAACTGCTCGGCCTCGACCAGGAGCCAACCCCGGCCGATCCCGAACAATAAACTCTGGAACCGCCATGCCGATCATCACACCTTCGCAATACCCCGCCGTGCGCATGCGCCGCATGCGCCGCGACCCGTTCTCGCGCGCCCTGATGCGAGAGAACGTCGTCACCGCCTCCGACCTGATCTACCCCGTGTTCATCCTCGACGGCCAGAACCAGCGCCAGCAGGTCGCGTCGATGCCGGGCGTGGAGCGGCTGTCGGTCGACCTGCTGCTGAAGGTGGCCGAGGAAGCGGTCGCGCTGGGCATTCCCGTGCTCGCGCTGTTCCCCGTCATCGAGGCGTCGCTGAAGACGTATGACGGCGTCGAGGCGACGAACCCGGACGGCCTCGTCCCCCGCGCCGTGCGCGAACTGAAGCGCCATTTCCCGCAGTTGGGCATCATGACGGACGTCGCGCTCGACCCGTACACGACCCATGGACAGGATGGCCTGCCGGACGAGAACGGCTACATCGTCAACGAAAAGACGATCGCGATGCTGACGCGCCAGGCGCTGGCCCAGGCCGAGGCCGGCGTCGACGTCGTCGCCCCGTCGGACATGATGGACGGCCGCATCGGCGCGATCCGCATGGCGCTGGAAGAGAAGGAATTCATCCACACGCGCATCATGGCCTATTCGGCCAAGTACGCGTCGGGCTACTACGGCCCGTTCCGCGAAGCCGTCGGCTCGGCCGCCAACCTGGGCAAGGCCGACAAGAACACGTACCAGATGGACCCGGCCAACAGCGACGAAGCCCTGCGCGAAGTGGCGCTGGACATCGCGGAAGGCGCGGACATGGTGATGGTCAAGCCGGGCATGCCGTATCTCGACGTCGTGCGCCGCGTGAAGGACGAATTCAAGGTGCCGACCTTCGCCTACCAGGTCAGCGGCGAATACGCGATGCTGCAGGCCGCGTTCCAGAACGGCTGGCTCGATCCGGACAAGGTCATCATGGAGACCATGATGTCGTTCAAGCGTGCCGGCGCGGATGGCGTGCTCACCTATTTCGCGATGGATGTGGCGCGCCGCCTGAAGGCGGGCGCCTGAGACAGGACAGGCCGGCCGTGCACCCATCGCACGGATGCCGGCATTCGTCGGCCCCGCCGGCGCCTCCATCGCAAGAATCTTGAACGGCCCCTCCGGCACGCCCTATGATGGCCCATCCTCATGTCAAGGAAGGGCAAGCAAGTGAAACATTGGATTGCCGTCGGCGTGATCGCGGTACTGGCAACGGGGCTGAGCGTGGCGAGCGGCATGCGCCATGTCGACGCCGTGAGAACACCGGGCCTGCCCGGCGGCTGGGCCGCCCGCAACGTGGTCGCGGGACTGGACGACATCGGCGTGGACCGGCCACGGGACGGCAGCCCGGCCGAGCTGGTCATCGTCAAGCAGGAAGACGCCCCCGCAGGGCGGCCGCTCACCGTCGTTCACACCATCGATGCGACGCCGTGGCGCGGGCGTACCATGATCGTCTCGTTTTATTCGCGCGCCGAGCTGGAACCCGAGGTCATGCGGCGCACGAAGGGCAAAAAAGCCGTCGAGCTGCTCGTCGAATGCGACGGCAGCCGGAGCGGCGCCAGGGTGTCCGTGGACGCCCTCTGGCATACCCGCCGCTGGATCGAGCATAACGTGCCCGTCAAGGTCGCACCCGACGCGACCCGTTGCAGCCTGGGCGTCGCCAGCCTCGTCAAGGCCGAGATCCGGCTGTCCCGGCTGCACCTGAAGGACCGTGCCGCGGAACGCGAAGCCTTGCTGGCCAGGCGGTGGCCCGACCTGCCCCTGCCCGCCCAGACCGAATCGATCTTCCCCGCCGGCACCGCGGCGGCCGTCGCGACGCCGAACCTGGAGTTCAAGCAATGAGCACACTGTCCCTCAAGGCACACGTGGCCGCGCCCGTCTGGGGGCATTTGCGGCAGGCCGATTGGCCGCTGGTGCCGCTGGTCCTCGTCGGTGTCCTGTTCGGCGTGCGCGTGGTGGGCGCGCAATTCTACGCGTACTGGAATACCTGGCTGACCTGCTTTACGGGCCTGCTCGGCGCGTATGTGCTCGCCGCCTGCACGCGCATCGTCCTGCAAAGCGTCTGTTTCGATAACGGCATCGCGTGCTGGTGCATGCTCGCCGCGGCCGTGATCAACGGCTGGCTTCTGGGCAACGTGCTCGCCTACTACGTCGACTATATGGGGGTGCCCACGCCGGTCTCTTCCCTGCCCCGGCTGGGCGCCCTGGCTGTCACCGTCCTGCTCGTCGTACCGGCAGAAGTCGCGGCGACGCGCGCCCGCTGGGCCCGGCGGGCAGCCGAGCAGGAGGCCCAGCGGATGCGCGAGGAGACGACGAAGCGCCAGCTGCTCGAAGCGCGCCTGGCGGCCCTGCAAGGCCAGATCGAACCGCACTTCCTCTACAACACGCTGGCCAATGCCCGCGCGCTGATCCGGCAGGACGCGTCCGCGGCCGAACAACTGCTCCACCACTTGAACCGGTTCCTGCGTTCGGCCATGCCCGACCTGCGCGCCCAGAGCACGTCGCTGGGGCAGGAACTGGAACGTGCCCGGGCCTACCTGGACATCATCAGGATGCGCATGGGCGAGCGCCTGCGCTTCGACATCGCCGCCAGCGAAGAAGCGCTTGCGTGCCAGATCCCGCCGCTGTCGGTGATGACCCTGATCGAGAACGCCATCCAGCACGGGATCGAGCCCAGGGTCGACGGCGGTTCGGTGCGTGTGACGGCCGTGTGCGCCGCCGGGCGTCTGCGCATCGGCGTCGAAGACGACGGCGCCGGCTTCCAGGCCGAACTGGGCGACGGCGTCGGCCTGGTGAACCTGCAGGAACGCCTGGCCGCGCTGTACGGCGACGCGGCCGAGCTGCGTCTCGAGCCGGGCGCGGACGGCGGCGTGTGCGCCACCATCGAGCTGCCGATGCACGCCGGAGGGAAGCCATGAGTTCTGCCGCCACCGCCATCCTGGTCGAGGACGAGCAGGCGTTGCGCGCGGAATTGCGGACCGCGCTGGGCCGCTTCTGGCCCGAACTGGCCGTCGTCGGCGAGGCGGCCGACGGCGTCACCGGTGCGCGCATGCTGTCCGGGCTGGCGCCGCAGATCGCCTTTCTGGACGTGCGCATGCCCGGCCTGAACGGCGTCGAACTGGCGCGCGTGGCCGCCGGCCGCTGCCACATCGTTTTCCTGACTGCCTACAATGATTACGCCATCGATGCGTTCGACCACGGCGCGGTCGACTACCTGCTCAAGCCGCTCGACCCGGCGCGCCTGGCGGTGACGATTGCCCGCCTGCAGACGGCGCTCGGCAAGCAGCCGGCGGACCTGTCCGCGCTGTCCGCGCCCGCCAGGAACGGGCCGCTGCAATGGATACAGGCGTCGTGCGGCGGGCAACTGCGCTTCATCGGCATCAACGACGTCCAGTGTTTTCATGCCGAAGCCAAGTACACCTGCGTCGTCACCACGAAGTTCGAAGCGCATATCCGCACGCCGCTCAAGGATTTGCTGGGCCAGCTGGACCCGGCCAGGTTCTGGCCCATTTCGCGCAGCGCCATCGTCAACGTCGGCGCGATCGACAGCGTGCAGCGCATCGACGGCGTGCTCAGCGTGCGCCTGGTGAATTCGGTGCGCTGGCTGCCCGTGTCGCAGGCTTACCAGCACCAGTTCCGGCAAATGTGAGAGATCAACCGCGCGGCGGTTTGTATTCCGGGAACATTTCCTTGTAGAGGAAGGCCATCAGTTCGTCCGTATCCTGCGGCCGCGCCGACAGGGTGACGACGCGGTTCAGGCGGTGCGAATCCCACTCGAAGTCGCCGGTCTTTTCCTTGCGGATCAGTTCGATCATCTTCTTCACGATCGCGGTCTCGATGTCCGGCTCGCTGCCGCGCTCGACCGTCACGGCCGTCAGCCAGCGGCGCTTGAAGTTCGGGTTCCAGCCGCGGAATTTCAGGTCCGCCGAGCTGAACGTCTTGTTGGAGACGCTGAACACGCCGCCCGTCTCGTTCGGATCCTGGCCGCCGCGGCCGTTGATGGCCGCGATGTTCGCGAGCGCATTGCGCGTGCCGCGGGCCGCTTCGCTTTCCTCGGCCTGGTCCGTCTGCGCCGGGGCGCCGCGGCGCTTGCGCTGGGCCTCGATATAGGCCTGCATGTCGACTTCCTGCGGCGGCGCCTTGGTCTCTTCCTTCGGCGGCTGCGGCTTCGGTTTTTCCTCGACAGGCTTGATTTCCGGCACGGTGATCGTGTCCGGCAGGCGCGGCATCGTGATGCGCGGCAGCGTGAACTTCGGCGCGGGCGCCTTGTCCGTGTGCTTCGGCGCCTGCTCGGCCGGCTTGGCGGCGGGCTTGTTTTCCTTCACGGGCGGCAGCCAGACGACGGCTGCGCCGGACTTCGGCGGGGCGTGACGCTCCGTCTTGGGCTGCAGCAGGTAGACGGCCACGAGCAGCAGGTGCAGGCCGAGCGTGACCGCGATACCCGTGCGGTTCGGACCCTTTTCTCCATAGACGATCACTTTCCGTCCGGGCAGCCGCTGGCCGCAATGTGCGCAGACATCGCTGTCTTCCAGCGGGATATGGGAATGGTCACGCAAGATAATGAACGCCTCCGGTCGGAGGACAAATAAAAGATATTGACGAGGCGCAGTCTAACCCGTTTGGATTAGCCGCGCACGCGGTGTTAAGGATCTGTAATGAGAGTACAAGCTGGGTAGCTTAATGGTTGTTACAGTGTGTATCAACCTTGCCCTGCAGAATCATCACGCCACCTTCGTCAATACCACCTTCGGCTCCTGCTCCACATCGACGAGTTGCTCGTCCGTCATCGGCCCGGTGCCACTGTACTTGTCGAGGTATAAATAAATCACCGGCGTGATGTACAGCGTGATGACTTGCGAGAAGATCAGGCCGCCGCACACCGCGAGACCCAGCGGCTGGCGCAACTCGGCGCCGGCACCGAGGCCCAGCGCGATCGGCAGCGCGCCCATCAGCGCGGCCAGCGTCGTCATCATGATCGGGCGGAAGCGCAGGATGCACGCCTCGCGAATCGCCTGCTCCGGCGCCATGCCGCGGTTGCGCTGGGCATCGAGGGCGAAGTCGATCATCATGATCGCGTTCTTTTTCACGATGCCGATCAGCATCAGGATGCCGATGATGGCGATCATCGTCAGGTCCAGGTCGAACAGGCGCAGCGTGAGCAACGCGCCCACCGCGGCGGACGGCAGGCCGGCCAGGATCGTGATCGGGTGGATGAAACTCTCGTAGAGCACGCCCAGCAGCACGTAGATGACGCCGACCGCGGCGACGATCAGGATCAGCTGGCTCGACTGCGAATCCTGGAACACGGCCGCGTCGCCGCCGTATTTCGTGATGATGGACGCGGGCAGTTTCATGTCGCGGCCCATCTGCTCGATCGCGGCCGTGGCGTCGCCCAGCGGCGCGTCCGGCGCGAGATTGAACGACAGCGTGATCGCCTGCAGCTGGCCCTGGTGGTTGACGGCGATGGGGCCGACGGTGCGCTTGACGGTCGCCACGCTGGAGAGCTGCACCAGCTGGCCCGTCTTGCTGCGCACCGACAGGCGCGACAGTGCGTCCTCGAACTGGCGGTCTTCGTTGGCCGTCTCCAGGATCACGTAATAGCTGGCCGCGCTGGAATAAATCGTCGACACCTGGCGCTCACCGAACGCCGCGTACAGCGCCGTGCGGATGTCGCCCAGCTGCACGCCCAGCAGATTGGCCTTGTCGCGGTCGATGTCGAGCTTGGCCTGCAAGCCCTTGTCCTGCGTATCGCTCGTCACGTCGCGGAACAGCGGGTTGTTGCGCATGCGCTCCATGTACT
Organism: Massilia kyonggiensis; assembly: GCF_024756235.1. Taxonomy (GTDB): domain Bacteria; phylum Pseudomonadota; class Gammaproteobacteria; order Burkholderiales; family Burkholderiaceae_D; genus Telluria; species Telluria kyonggiensis. Next base: position 53,739 of record NZ_JANUGY010000018.1, read on the forward strand.
GGTTGGCCCACTGGCTGATGTCGGCACCGGACACGCTCTGCAGCGTGTACTGGTAGCGGCTCTTGCTCGGGCGGCCGCCCAGCTGCAGGTTCTGCACCGGGGCCATGTAGACGTTGACGCCGGCGATTCCGCGCAGCGACTTGCGCAGGCGGTCGACGACCTGCGGCATCTTGTCGCGCTGGGCGCGGGGTTTCAGCACGATGAACATGCGGCCATTGTTGCCGCCGCCCGTGAACGACGTGACGTCCTGCACGGCCGGATCGGCCTGGATCACGTCCGCCACCTTCGTCTGCAGCACGACGAGCGCGGACGACGAGATGTCCTCGGCGGCCTCGGTCGTCACGCGCAGCTGGCCGATGTCTTCCTCGGGGAAGAACCCTTTCGGGATGGTCGTGTACAGCACGACGGTCAGCGCGAACGTGCCGAACGCGACGATCAATACGACGAAGCGGTGCTTCAGCGCCACGTCCAGCGTCTTTTCGTACGCATTGCGCAACGCCGTGAAGCCCCGCTCGAAATGGCGGCCGATGAAACTCTTTTCTTCCGTGTGGTCATGACCATGTGCCGGCAGCAGGCGCGACGAGAGCATCGGCACCAGCGTCAGCGACACGGCGGCCGATACCAGGATGGCCAGGCCGACGATCACGGCGAATTCGTGGAACAGCAGGCCGATCACGCCCGGCATGAAGAAGATCGGGATGAACACGGCCACGAGCGATACCGAGATCGACACGATGGTAAACCCCATCTCGCGCGAACCGTCGAGCGCGGCGCGCATCGGCTTCTTGCCCATCTCGATGTGGCGCACGATGTTTTCCAGCACGACGATCGCGTCGTCGACGACGAGGCCCACGGCGAGCGTGATGCCCAGCAGCGAGATGTTGTCGAGGCTGTAGCCGAGCCAGTACAGCAGCGCCAGCGCGCCCAGCAGCGAGATCGGCATCGTGACGGCGGGGATGAACGTGGCCGACGCGCGATGCAGGAACAGGAAGATCACGAGCACGACGAGGCCCACCGTCAGCGCCAGCGTGAAGTTCACGTCGTGGATCGCCTCGCGGATCGAGACGGAGCGGTCGTTGACGAGGTTGATCTTGATCGACGCCGGCAGTTGCGACTGGAAGCGCGGCAGCAGGCGGCGTACGCCGTCGACCACCTCGACGGTATTCGCGTTCGGCTGGCGCTGCACGAGCAGCACGATGGCGCGCTCGCCGTTGTAGGCGCCGAAGGCCCGGGTCGACTGGTAGCTGTCCTCGACGGTGGCCACGTCGCGCAGGCGCACGGGCAGGCCGTCGCGCGTGGCGACGATCAGGTTCTCGAAGTCGGCCGCCTTCATCATCTGGGCCGGGCCCTGGATGGTCAAGGTCTGCTGCGGGCCGTCGAGGATGCCCAGCGCGGAGTTCGAGTTGGCCGAGCGCAGCGCCGTCGCCAGCTCGTCCATCGTGATGTTGCGGGCATTCATGAGGTCGGTCTTCGCGCGCACGCGCACGGCGAAGCGCTTGCCGCCGTTGACGGACACCTGCGCCACGCCCGGCAACGTCGAGATCGCGGGCGACACGAGGTTTTCCGCGTAATCGTTCAGCTCGGACAAATTCATCGACGGCGACGTCATCGTCATGAACAGCACGGGCGCATCGGCCGGGTTGACCTTGCGGTACGACGGCAAGGTCGTCATTTCCTGAGGCAGCTGGCGCTGGGCGGCGAGCAGCGCGGCCTGCACGTCGACGGCGGCCGCGTTGACGTCGATCGACGGGTCGAATTCCAGCGTGAGCGACGTGCTGCCCTGGGTGCTCGTCGACGTGATCAGGTTGATGCCGGCGATGGTCGAGAACTGCTTTTCGAGCGGCAGCGCGACGGACGAGGCCATCGTCTCGGGGCTGGCGCCGTCCAGGTTGGCGTTGACGTTGATGACTGGCGTGTTATAGCTGGGCAGCGCCGCGACGGGGATGTGCGAATACGCGAGGATGCCGACCAGGATCAGGCTGATCGACAGCAGCACGACCATCACGGGCCGGCGGATGCACAGTTCGGACAGGTTCATCGTTTCAGCCCTTGTCGGCGACGTGGACGTCTTTGCCTTTGCCCATCTCGGACGCCAGGCGCACCTTGGCGCCGGGACGCACGTTCTGCTTGCCGTCGGTAATGACCTGCTCGCTGCCGGCGAGGCCGCTGACGGCCGCATCCACGCCCGCGCCGTACACGCGGCGCACCGGCACGAGGCGCGCCGAATGATCCTTCTCGAGCACGTACACGAACGTGCCCTGGGCATTGGTGATGATGGCGTTCTGCGGGATCACGACGGCATCCTTCAAGGTCTGCACGATGACCTTCGTGTTCACGTACTGGCCGGGCCACAGCGTGGTCTCGCGGTTGTCGAACTCGGCCTTTACCTTGATCGTGCCGGCTTGCGGGTCGACCGTGTTGTCGACGAAGCTCAGTTGGCCCTTCACCGGCGCCAGGTCGGCGCCCGGCAACGCCTCGACCTCGACCTTGCCCCGCTTCTGCGCCGCGAGCAGCGACGGCAGGCTCGATTCCGGCAGGGTGAACGCGACGGTGATCGGGTCGAGCTGGGTGATCGTCGTGAGCGACGTCGCCGGCTGCACGAGGCTGCCCGGATAGACGTTGATGCCGCCCACGCGGCCGGACATCGGCGCGCGGATCGCGGTGTAGCTCGTCGTCACGCTGCTCGCGCGCGCGGCCGCGCTGTCGGCCTGCAGGGTGGCGCGGGCCTGGTCGACCTGGGCGCGCAGCGTGTCGACGGCGCTCTGGGCGATGAAGTGCTGGGCGAACAGGTCCTGGCTGCGCTTGTATTGCCGCTCGAGGTCGGCCAGCGAAGCGCGGTCGCGTTCGACCTGGGCCTGGGCCTTGTCGAGGTTGGCGCGGTCTTCGCGGTCGTCGAGCGAGAACATCAGCTCGCCCTGTTTGACGAACTGGCCTTCCTTGATGTGGACTTGCCGGATGGTGGCGGTCGTCTGCGGGTGCAGGTCGACGGTGCGGATCGGCGTCACGGTGCCGTTGGCCTGCTGCACGACGGCCACGTCCTGGCGTTGCGGCGCCACGACGTTGACGACGGCCGGCGGCTGCGCACCTTTACCCTTGCCGCCCGGAGCGGCGGCCCCGTCGGCGTGCGCGTCGGACCCGCCTTTCATTGCCCACGTACCGAGGCCGACGGCCGCGACGATGCCGGCGACAATCGCGATATTCTTGGTCTTCATTCCACTCCCTGTGCCGCTTGGCGCGGCCTCTCTCTTCTCATTTTTATGCGATGAGGATGGCGCGGACCGCAAGGCCGAGCCTCCGTTGGCGATTGTCCCACACGGGTGTAACAGCAATGTTTCTGCCAGTGCGAATTATTTGCCTGGGTAGTATTCCGGCAGCATCAACGTTGCTTCGAGCCCGCCTTCCGGATGGTTGGCGAGACTGATGCTGCCGCCGTGCTGCTCGGCGATGTTGCGGGCGATGGTGAGCCCCAGGCCCGTACCGCCCGATTCGCGCGAGCGCGACGTCTCCACCCGGTAGAACGGATCGAACACGCGCGCCAGCTCGCCGCCCGGGATGCCGGGGCCGGCGTCGCGGATGCGGATGCGCGCGGCGCCGTTGATGCGGTCGACGCTGACCCTGGCCGCGTGGCCGTATTTGACGGCGTTGTCGATCAGGTTCACCAGGCAGCGGCGCAGGTCCATCGGCCGGCCCAGCAGCGCCATGCCGGCGTGGCCGGAGAGGCTCACGCGCTGGCAGCTCTCGGCCGCGTCGGCGACCACGGAATCCAGCAGCGAGTCGAGGTCCAGCATCTGCATGGCTTCATTGGTGTCCATGCTGCGCGCCAGGTCGAGGCCTTCGCGCACCATCGCCTGCATCGCGGACAGGTCGCCGATCAGGCGCTCCTGCAGCTCCGGCTCGCTGACCTTTTCCAGGCGCAGGCGCATGCGCGTGAGCGGCGTCTGCAGGTCGTGCGTGATGGCGGCCAGCATCTGCGTGCGCTGGAAGATGTACTGGCGGATGCGCGCCTGCATCGCGTTGAAGGCGGCGCTGGCCTGGCGGATCTCGTCGGCGCCCGTGAGGTCGAGCGGCGGGTGGTTGATGTCGTTGCCGAGGTCTTTCGCCGCCTGCGCGAGCTGCTTCAGCGGCCGCGTCGTCATGCGCGCCACGAGGTAGGCGAGGAAGGCGACGCTGACGAGGAAGATCGAGATCGTCCCCGTGTAGTCGGTGCGCTGGGGCGACGTGGCCGAGCGCGGCGGCAGCACGGACAGCACGAGCTCGTCGCCGTCGCGCAGACGCACGCTGATGCTCTCGCACGTGCCGCGCCACTTCATGCGCAGCAGGCCGAACACGATGGGCTGGTCGCGCGCGGTCGCGCACGCGGCCGGGCGCGCGGCCAGCGAGCGCAGCACGTAGCCCTTGCCCATGCGGGCCGCAAGAGCCTGGGCGAATTCGGAATTGACGGGGGCCAGCGCGGCCGGCTGCGTGTCGGCGTCGACAAGCTGCATGCCGGGCCGGTTGGCCACGTCCAGGTAGGCCTTGCGCGCGGACTCCGGGACGATCTCGGTGGCCATGATCAACTGTTCGGCGCGGTCGAGCCAGTGGAGGTCGCGGAACTCGTCGATGACGCGCTGGCGCTCGGCGTCGGCCAGCAGCTGGGTCAGCGCGGCCGTGAGCAGGATGCCCAGCAGCAGGGTAGCAAACACGCGGCCCGTCATCGAGCCGAGGAAAGCTCTCACGCGCTCGGCTCCACGGTGACCTGGCCGGCCAGCACGTAGCCGCCGTTGCGGACGGTCTTGATGATCTGGGGCATGCGCGCATCCTCGCCCAGCTTCTGGCGCAGGCGGCTGATCTGGATGTCGATCGAGCGGTCGAACGGGTCGGCATCGCGGCCCTGCGTGAGGTTCAGCAGCTGGTCGCGGTTCAGCACGCGGTTCGGGTGCTCCAGGAAGACGCGCAGCAGGCGGAACTCGGCGCCGGACAGCATGATGATCACGCCCTGCGGATTGACGAGGTGGCGCGCGGTGAGGTCGAGCGTCCAGCCCGAGAATTTCATCTGCTGCACGTTCTCGGCCTGCGAGTTCGGCGGCATCGCGTGGCTGCGGCGCAGCACGCTGCGGATGCGCGCCAGCAGTTCGCGCGGCTCGAACGGTTTCGGCAGGTAGTCGTCGGCGCCCATTTCGAGGCCGAGGATGCGGTCCAGCGGCTCGCTACGGGCCGTGAGCATGATCACGGGCATGGTCGAATGCGCGCGCAGCTTGCGGCACAGCGTGAGCCCGTCGTCGCCCGGCAGGTTGAGGTCGAGCACGATCAGGTCCGGACGCGACTCGTCCAGGATTTTCCACATGGCGGTGCCGTCGGCCGCGGCCAGCGCGCGGTAGCCGTTCGCTTCCAGGTAATCGGCCAGCAGCGATCGGATATCGCGGTCGTCGTCGACGATCAGGATGGTAGATGGATTGTCCATGCCGCCATTATCGCGAGTTGTCCGGGCCCTGAACAGTCACTTTGTATCGGCTTGTATATGGATCTTCCAGGGAAACAAATTGATACAAAGAACGAGACAGCGGAAAAGCTCCGCTTACATCTTGCGCCCATGATGGGAACCGTGCGAAGACGACGCGATGCACGCAGATCGGAGCATGAAGACAACGTTTGGCCGTTTGCCAACTTTAACCCTGACCAGGAACCTGAGATGAAAACCTATCGCAAACACCTTATCACCGCCCTGTCCGCGCTGACCCTCGGCGCCGCCGCGCTGGGCGCCCATGCGCAGACCACGGACCAGGCCGCACCGCAGGCGCGTCACGGCATGCAGCACCAGAAACTGACGCCGGAACAGCGCGCGCAATTCCGCGCCAAGCGGATCGCGAAGCTGCACGACGAGCTGAAGATCACGCCGGCCCAGGAAAACGCCTGGAACGCGTTCGTGAACTCGATGCAGCCGCCGGCACGCCAGCCGCACGACCGCGCCGCCTGGGCCAACCTGACGGCACCGGAACGCATGGCGAAGATGATCGAACGGCAGAAGCAGCGCACGGCCGCCCTCGAGCAGCGCCAGGCGTCGCTGAACACCTTCTACTCGGTCCTCAGCGCGGACCAGAAGAAGACGTTCGACGAGAAGGCGGCACGCGTCGGCCACCGCGGCCACTTCGGCCACGGCCGCCGCGGCAATACCGCGCAAGGTTGACCGTTACTGCAGCCTGCCCAGCGAGCCAAGGAACTTGTTCGCATCCTGATAGCCGATCACCCGGCTATCGGGAATTTCCTTCCCCTGCTTGTCGAACAGGATGATGCCCGGCGGCCCGAACAGGCCGAAGCGCTTGAGCATTGCCCGGTCATCCGCATCGTTGGCCGTCACGTCGACCTGCAGCAGCACCGTGTTCGCGAGCCGCGCCTTGACGGCCGGATCGACGAAGGTCAGCTTTTCCATTTCCTTGCACGACACGCACCAGTCCGCATAAAAGTCCAGCATCGCCGTGCGGCCGCCGGTGGCGGCCAATGCGGCGTCGAGCTGGGCCACGGTCTTGATGCGCGTGAACGCGAGCGGCTGCGCGTGCGCGCCGCCCGTGAAGCGGGCCAGCGGCGCGAGCGGGTCGCGTGCCCCGCTGGCCACGCCGACCAGTTGCGTGGCGCCCAGCACGACGCTGGCGGCGCCGAGGGCGAGCGCGGCCCAGTGCCCGCGCAAGCCGCGCAGCAGATAAAAGCCATAGCCCAGCAGCAGCGCGGCCCACAGGACCATCTGCACGATACCCGGCAGCACGGGCGCGGCCATCCACAACGCCATCGCCAGCATCAGCACGCCGAAGAAGCGTTTCACCGATTCCATCCACAGGCCGGCGCGCGGCAGCAGCGAGCCGGCCGACACGCCCACGAGCAGCAGCGGGATGCTCATGCCGACCGCCATCGCGAACAGGGCGGCGCCGCCGATGACGACGTCGCGCGTCTGGCTGATGTACACGAGCGCACCCGCGAGCGGCGCCGCCACGCACGGGCCGACGATCAGCGCGGAGATCGCGCCCATCACGAACACCCCCGCGAGCTTGCCGGACGACTGGCGGCCGGAGACGGTGGATAGCCGCGTCTGCAACGCCGCGGGGACCTGCAACTGGTAGACGTCGAACATCGACAACGCCATCACGACGATGAGCACCGCGAAACCGCCCAGCACCCAGGGATTCTGCAGCGCCGCCGCCAGCCCTTCGCCCAGCAGGCCGGCCGCCACGCCCAGTGCGGTGTAGACGATCGCCATCCCGAACGAGTAGGCAAGCGACAGCACGAACCCGCGCGTGCGGTGCACGTGCTTTCCTTCTCCCACGATGATCGACGACAGGATCGGCACCATCGGCAGCACGCACGGCGTGAACGCGAGGCCCAGGCCCAGCAGGATGAACGCGGGGACGATGGCCAGCAGGCGGCCGCCCTGCAGCAGGGAGGCGATGCCGGAGAGTTCGGACGGCGCGGCCGGTTTCACGGGCGCGGCGGGTGCGGGCGCCGGTGCGGGTGGCGTGTCGGCCTGTGGCGCGGGCTGTCCCGGAAAGTTGAACCCGCCGCCCTGCCCCGGCGCGACGCTCATCTGCGGCGCGCTGCCGCCGGCGCCGGGCGTGAGCTGGACCGACGCATCCTGCGGCGGATAGCACAGGCCCTTGTCGGCGCAGCCCTGGCCGGTGGCGGTCAGGGTGAACGGTCCCGCGGCCTCGACGGGGATGCGGATCTCGACGCCGTTGTGATAGGTCTCGACGTCCTTCTGGAACGTTTCATCGTACTTGATCTTGCCCGGCGGGATAGCCGGCTCGCCCAGCTTCGCGCCGGTTGCAGTGAAACGGAAGCGCTCGCGGTACATGTAGTAGCCGTCGGCGATCGCATAATTGACGACGATCGTGTGCGCATCCGCCATGTGCGCGGAGAACTTGAATGCCTGTTCAGGCGGCAGGAAGTCGTCGTCGGCACGGGCGGGCGAGATGAAGGCGAGGCAGGCCAGCAGCATGGCTGCCAGCAGACGCACGATGGAGGAAGATCGGGACATGGTCGGAATATTGGTTCAACGCATCAGAATGGTACACCGGGTACGCCCGGTGCGCTGCGGACGAAAAAAAACCAGGCCGGAGCCTGGTTTTTCAGAGTGCCTGAACCGCGATTACTCGGCGGTCGGCGCGTCTTCAGCCGAGGTGACTTCCGGACGGTCGACCAGCTCGACGTAGGCCATCGGGGCGTTGTCGCCAACGCGGAAGCCCATCTTCAGGATACGGATGTAGCCGCCCGGACGCGCGTTGTAGCGCGGGCCGATTTCGGCGAACAGCTTCTGGACGATTTCGCGGTCGCGCAGACGGGCGAATGCCAGGCGCTTGTTGGCCAGCGTGTCGTTCTTGCCCAGGGTGATGATCGGCTCGACGACTTTGCGCAGTTCCTTGGCTTTCGGCAGGGTGGTCTTGATCGCTTCGTGACGCAGCAGCGAAACGGTCATGTTGCGCAGCATGGCGAGGCGGTGGGACGAGGTACGGTTCAGCTTGCGAAGGCCGTGACGGTGACGCATGGTATTTCCTTTCGAGTTAAGTTTAAATCCGAGCTCTTCGATCGCCTCCGTTGAGGCGCGGGCCGGTTAGCGATAAAACGCCCGGGACGACGTGTCCCGGGCGGGTACTGCAATCTTACTTTTCGAGACCAGCCGGCGGCCAGTTCTCGAGTTTCATGCCCAGGGTCAGACCACGGGAAGCCAGGACTTCCTTGATCTCGTTCAGCGACTTGCGGCCCAGGTTCGGCGTCTTCAGCAGTTCGTTTTCCGAACGCTGGATCAGGTCGCCGATGTAATAGATGTTCTCGGCCTTCAGGCAGTTTGCCGAACGGACGGTCAGTTCCAGGTCGTCCACCGGACGCAGCAGGATCGGATCGACCAGCGGAGCACGCGACGGTGCTTCGGCGGCGGCTTCCGTGCCTTCCAGGGCGGCGAACACGTTCAGCTGGTCGACCAGGACGCGGGCCGACTGGCGGATCGCTTCTTCCGGCGTGATGACGCCGTTGGTCTCGATGTTGATGATCAGCTTGTCGAGGTCGGTACGCTGTTCGACACGGGCCGATTCCACGGCGTACGACACGCGGCGGACCGGCGAGAACGATGCGTCCAGGATGATGCGGCCGATGGTCTTGTTCGTGTCTTCCGACAGGCGGCGCACGTTACCCGGCACATAGCCGCGGCCTTTTTCGACCTTGATCTGCATGTCCAGCTTGCCGCCGGCGGTCAGATGGGCGATCACGTGTTCCGGGTTGATCAGTTCCACGTCATGCGGCAGGTCGATGTCCGATGCCAGGACCGGGCCTTCGCCTTCCTTCTTCAGGGTCAGCGTCACGGAGTCGCGGTTGTGCACCTTGAACACGACGCCTTTCAGGTTCAGCAGCAGGTCGACGACGTCTTCCTGCACACCGTCCAGCGACGAGTACTCGTGCACGACGCCGGCGATCGTCACTTCGGTCGGCGCGTAGCCGATCATCGACGACAGCAGGACGCGGCGCAGCGCGTTACCCAGCGTGTGGCCATAACCACGTTCGAACGGTTCCATCACGACTTTCGCGTGGCCGGCGCCGAGCGTTTCGACATCGATAATACGTGGCTTCAACAAACTATTTTGCATGAAATGTCCTTTTCAATACCCTCGGCTCGTTACACCGATAAGGCTGATGGCATCAGTAGTGGAAACGCCTGCTTCTGTGAGCAGGCGGTAAAGCGGTCGGTATTCGACAGAAAATGGAGCGGCGCACCGCTCCATTTGTCTATTAACGCGAGTACAGTTCGACGATCAGCGCTTCGTTGACGTCGGCAGCGATCTCGTTACGCTCCGGATAGGCGCGGAAGGTTGCTTCCATTTTCTTGGCGTCAACCGAAACCCAGCTCGGGAAACCAACCTGCTCGGCCAGCGACAGGGCTTCGACGATACGGGTCTGCTTCTTGGCCTTTTCGCGGACGGCGATGACGTCGCCGGTCTTGACCTGGTACGAAGCGATGTTCACGACGTTGCCGTTCACGGTCAGGGCCTTGTGGCTGACCAGCTGACGTGCTTCAGCGCGGGTCGAGCCGAAGCCCATGCGGTAGACGACGTTGTCCAGACGCGATTCCAGCAGCTTCAGCAGGGTCTCACCGGTGTTGCCCTTGCGGCGCGACGCTTCGGCGAAGTAGCGGCGGAACTGACGCTCCAGCACGCCGTAGATACGCTTGACTTTCTGCTTTTCGCGCAGCTGGTTGCCGTAGTCCGACGTACGCTGGCCCGACTTGACGCCGTGCTGACCAGGTTTGACGTCCAGTTTGCACTTGGAGTCGAGCGAGCGGCGTGCGCTCTTCAGGAACAGGTCGGTGCCTTCACGGCGCGACAGTTTTGCTTTAGGTCCGATATAACGTGCCACGTTAAACTTCCTTTGTTTGAATGATCACGCCCCGGATGTAGCAAGAAGCTACAACAGGCGCTAGTCCAGTTCTTCGATGAGACCGGACGTGGCTTACAAAATACCTCATGGCCAGGACGGCCCGAGGCGACAATAGCCGGGCAGTATAACCCATTTCTGGGTTAACTGCACCGGCGATTTTTTACACCACGGCGTGGCGCATCAATGCTGCGACAGGCGGCGAACCGCCCGGGCAACATTAGATACGACGACGCTTCGGCGGACGGCAGCCGTTGTGCGGAACCGGCGTCACGTCCTGGATCTCGGTGATCTTGATACCCAGGTTGTTCAGCGCGCGCACAGCCGATTCACGGCCCGGGCCCGGGCCCTTGATGCGCACTTCCAGGTTCTTCACGCCGTATTCCTGAGCAACTTTACCAGCTGCTTCGGCTGCGACCTGAGCCGCGAACGGGGTCGATTTACGCGAACCCTTGAAGCCTGCGCCGCCGGACGTCGCCCACGACAGGGCATTGCCCTGACGATCGGTGATCGTGATGATGGTGTTGTTGAACGATGCGTGGACGTGTGCGATGCCTTCGGCGACGTTCTTTTTGACTTTCTTGCGGATGCGGGCTGCAGCCGCCGAGCTTTGTTGCTTAGCCATGGTCAGTTCCTAGATTATTTCTTGAGCGATTGAGCTGCCTTGCGCGGGCCCTTGCGGGTACGTGCATTGGTACGGGTGCGTTGACCGCGGACCGGCAGGCCCTTGCGGTGACGCATGCCGCGGTAGCAGCCCAGGTCCATCAGACGCTTGATGCTCATGGACAGCTCACGGCGCAGGTCGCCCTCGACCACGAACTTGCCGACTGCATCACGCAGCTTTTCCAGCTCGTTGTCGTCCAGGTCCTTGACCTTCTTGTTGGTCGCAACGCCGGTCGATTCGCAGATCTGCTTCGAGCGGGTACGGCCGATACCATAGATCGCCGTCAGGCCGATGACGGTGTGCTGGTGATTGGGGACGTTGACCCCTGCAATACGTGCCATTCGATATTCCTCGTATTAACCTTGACGCTGCTTGTGACGCGGCTCGACGCAGATCACACGGACCACGCCCTTGCGCTTGATGATCTTGCAGTTGCGGCAGATCCGCTTGACTGAAGCGTTAACTTTCATTTTGCACTCTCTTCCAGATTCGATAACTTGATTAGTTTTACTTGGTGCGGAACACGATGCGGGCCCGGGACAAATCGTAAGGGGTCAGTTCCACCGTTACCTTGTCACCCGGAAGAATGCGGATGTAATTCATCCGCATTTTACCCGAGATATGTCCAAGCACCACGTGCCCGTTTTCCAGCTTCACGCGAAAGGTCGCGTTCGGGAGATTCTCGAGAATCTCCCCTTGCATTTGGATGACGTCGTCTTTTGCCATTCGGTCTATTCACTCCTGGGGGCGCCGGCCGCTCAACGCGACGGGATACCGCCCTTGAAATTTGCCTTGCGCAGCAGCGATTCATATTGCTGCGACATGACGTAGTTCTGCACCTGCGCCATGAAATCCATCGTGACGACCACGATGATCAGGAGCGAGGTTCCGCCGAAGTAGAAAGGAACTTTCCACTGGCTCTGGAAGAACTCCGGCACCAGGCACACCAGCGTGATATAGACCGCACCGGCCAGGGTCAGGCGCATCAGGATCTTGTCGATGTAGCGTGCGGTCTGCTCGCCCGGACGGATGCCCGGTACAAACGCGCCGCTCTTCTTCAAGTTGTCCGCCGTTTCCTTGCTGTTGAATACCAGCGCCGTGTAGAAGAAGCAGAAGAACACGATGGCCACCGCATACAGCAACGCGTGGATCGGTTCGCCCGGGCTCAGCGAGGCAGCGAGGTCTTTCAGGAACCCGACGACGGGGCTGTTGACATCTTTGCCGCGCGTGAACCAGTCGACGATCGTGGCCGGGAACAGGATGATCGACGAAGCGAAGATCGGCGGGATCACACCAGCCATGTTCAGCTTCAGCGGCAGGTGGCTCGTCTGGCCACCATAAATCTTGTTACCGACCTGGCGTTTCGCGTAATTCACCAGGATCTTGCGCTGGCCGCGTTCGACGAACACGACAGCGTAAGTCACCACAGCTACCAGAATCACGATGATGATCGCGGAGAAGCTGCCGATCGAACCGTTCGACACCAGGGTGAACAAGCCACTCAGTGCGCCCGGCAGACCTGCTGCGATACCGGCAAAAATGATGATCGAGATACCGTTGCCAAGACCACGCTCGGTGATCTGCTCGCCCAGCCACATGAGGAACATGGTGCCGGTCAGCAGGGTCACGACGGTCACGAAGCGGAAGCCGATGCCCGGATCGAGCACGAGGCCTTGCTGCGCCTCGAGCGCGACGGCGATACCGAACGCCTGGAACAGAGCCAGCACGACCGTGAAGTAACGGGTGTACTGGGTGATCTTGCGGCGGCCGGCCTCGCCCTCTTTCTTCAGTGCCTCCATCTGCGGCGAGACGATCGACACCAGCTGCATGATGATCGAAGCCGAAATGTACGGCGTGATGCCAAGTGCGAACACGGCAAAACGGGACAAGGCACCGCCGGAGAACATGTTGAACATGCCCAGGATGCCGCCCTCGTTCTGCTTGAACAGCTGGGCCATGGCGACCGGATCAATCCCGGGGACCGGGATATGAGCTCCGATACGGTACACGACCAATGCGCCAAGCAAGAACCACAACCGGCCCCAGGGGAAACCGGATGCAGCACTTTTACCAAGTTGTGAATTAGTCGCCAATTTTTGCTCCGATCAGGCAGCGGTCGCGTTTAGGCGACCGAACCGCCAGCTGCTTCGATCGCTGCTTTCGCGCCAGCGGTTGCCTTGATGCCTTTCAGGTTCACCGCTTTGGTGATTTCGCCCGACAGGATCACGCGCACGTCGCGAGCGACGACCGGCAGCACGCCGGCTTGCTTGAGCACCAGGACGTCGACGTCGGCGACGGCCAGGTTGTTCAGGTCCGACAGACGCACTTCAGCCTTGAACGTAGCGTTCAGCGACTTGAAGCCGCGCTTCGGCAGACGGCGCTGCAGAGGCATCTGACCGCCTTCGAAGCCGACTTTGTGGAAGCCGCCCGAACGCGATTTCTGACCCTTGTGACCGCGGCCGGCGGTCTTGCCCAGGCCCGAGCCGATACCGCGACCGACGCGGCGCTTGGCGTGTTTCGCGCCTTCAGCGGGTTGGATGGTATTGAGTTGCATTATTTTCTCCGTTGACCAAGCCGCGGCTTAGTCGACAATTTTCACGAGGTAGTTGACCTTGTTGATCATGCCGCGGATCGCCGGGGTGTCCTGCAGCTCGGAAACCGAGTTGACACGACGCAGACCCAGACCGCGCACGGTGGCGCGGTGATCCTGGCGGGTACCGATCAGGCCTTTGACCAGCTTGACTTTGATGGTGTTTGCCATAATTGTTCCCCTTAACCCAGGATCTCTTCCACCGACTTGCCGCGCTTGGCAGCGATGTCGGCCGGAGTGCTCATTTTTGCCAGACCGTCGAGGGTCGCGCGAACCAGGTTGTACGGGTTCGACGAACCGGTCGACTTGGCGACGACGTCGGTCACGCCCATGACTTCGAAGATTGCGCGCATTGCGCCGCCTGCGATCACGCCGGTACCCGGCTTGGCCGGCGACATCATCACGTACGACGCGCCGTGGCGGCCGGTGACGCTGTGCTGCAGCGTGCCGTTCTTGAGGGGCACCTTGATCAGGTTGCGGCGGGCTTCTTCCATCGCTTTCTGCACGCCGACGGGAACTTCCTTCGACTTGCCTTTGCCCATGCCGATGCGGCCATCGCCGTCACCGACAACGGTCAGCGCTGCAAAACCCATGATACGACCACCCTTGACCACTTTGGTCACGCGGTTGATCGCGATCATTTTCTCGCGCATGCCATCATCCGGCTTGTCGCTTGCCATTTTCGCTTGCATTTTTGCCATGACGATTCTTCCTTAGAACTTCAGACCAGCTTCGCGCGCGGCTTCTGCCAGCGCCTTCACACGGCCGTGGTAACGGAAACCCGAACGGTCGAATGCGACTTCGGTGATCCCTGCTTTCAGTGCTTTCTCTGCGACGCGCTTGCCAACCAGTGCGGCTGCAGCGGCGTTGCCGCCCGCACCCGACTTGCCGCCCAGCTCGGCGCGCACTTCTGCTTCCAGCGTCGAAGCCGAAACCAGGACCTTCGCATCCGGGCTGATCAGGTTCGCATAGATGTGCAGGTTGGTGCGGTGCACCGACAGGCGGTTCACGCCCAGCTGCGCGATCTTGATGCGGGTTTGGCGTCCGCGACGCAGACGCGATTCTTTCTTGTCCATCGTCAGCTCCGATTATTTCTTCTTGGTTTCTTTAAGCTTCACCACTTCGTCCGCATAACGGACACCCTTGCCTTTGTACGGCTCAGGCGAGCGGTAAGCGCGCACTTCTGCGGCAACCTGGCCGACCTTTTGGCGATCGATACCCTTGATCAGGATCTCGGTCGGGGTCGGGGTCGCTGCGGTGACGCCTTCCGGCATCGCGTGCAGGACCGGGTGCGAGAAGCCCAGCGACAGGTTCAGGGCGTTGCCTTGCACGGCGGCCTTGTAACCCACGCCGACCAGGGTCAGGCGCTTTTCGAAACCTTTGGTGACACCGGTCACCATGTTGTTCACCAGTGCACGCAGGGTGCCCGACATGGCGTTCGATTCGCGGGAATCGTCGATCACGTCAAACGACAGCGTGCCGTTGTTGTTTTCCACTTTGACCAGGCCGTTCAGCGGCTGGGTCAGGGTGCCCAGCGGGCCCTTGACGGTGATCGACGACGCGTTGATCGCGACATCGGTACCGGCCGGGACGGCGATTGGCATCTTAGCTACTCGAGACATCGTCTACTCCTTAAGCCACGTAGCAAATCACTTCGCCACCGACGCCGGTAGCACGTGCTTTGCGGTCGGTCATCACACCCTTCGGGGTCGAGACGATCGCCACGCCCAGGCCGTTCATGACCTGAGGGATCTCGTCTTTGCCCTTGTAGATGCGCAGGCCAGGACGGGAGACGCGCTCGATGCGCTCGATAACCGGACGGCCGACGTAGTACTTCAAACCGATTTTCAGTTCAGCCTTGCCACCTTCGGTGGACACGGCGTAATCTTCGATGTAACCCTCATCCTTCAGGACGTTGGCAATCGCAACTTTCAGCTTCGACGACGGCATTTCGACGGTGGTCTTCTGCACGCCTTGCGCGTTGCGAATACGGGTCAGCATATCGGCGATAGGATCGCTCATACTCATTGCTTGTTCTCCTATTACCAGCTAGCTTTGGTCATACCCGGGATTTCGCCTTTCATGGCGAATTCGCGGAGTTTGGTACGGGCCAGACCGAATTTACGGAAAGTGCCACGGGGACGGCCGGTCATGGCGCAGCGGTTACGCTGGCGGGTCGGCGCCGAGTTACGCGGCAGGGCCTGCAGCTTCAGGCGTGCTTCGTAACGCTCTTCTTCGGTCTTCGACTGGTCGTCGATGATTGCTTTCAGAGCGGCACGCTTTGCGGCGAATTTCTCCACCAGGTCTGCACGCTTCTGTTCGCGGTTAATCAGTGCAAGTTTTGCCATGTTCTTAGTTCCGGAACGGGAATTTGAATGCGGCGAGCAGCGCTTTGGCTTCTTCGTCGGTCTTAGCGGTCGTGGTGATCGAGATGTTCATGCCACGCAGCGCATCGATCTTGTCGTAATCGATTTCCGGGAAGATGATCTGCTCTTTGACGCCGATGTTGTAGTTGCCGCGACCATCGAACGATTTGCCGCTGACGCCACGGAAGTCACGCACGCGCGGCAGGGCCACGGTGATGAAACGGTCCAGGAATTCGTACATGCGGGCGCCACGCAGGGTCACCATCGTGCCGATCGGGTAGCCTTCGCGGATCTTGAAACCTGCGATTGCCTTGCGAGCCTTGGTCACGACCGGCTTCTGGCCAGCGATCTTCGTCAGGTCGCCGGTTGCGTGCTCGATGATCTTCTTGTCGGCGACAGCTTCCGACAGACCCATGTTCAGGGTGATCTTGGTCAGGCGCGGCACTTCCATCACCGACTTGTAACCGAATTTTTCGGTCAGTTCGGCAACGACTTTGTCTTTATAAACTTGTTGGAGACGGGCCATTTCTAATTACCCTTTCACTACTTCGCCGTTCGACTTGAAGACGCGGACTTTTTTGCCATCCACTTCTTTGAAGCCAACGCGATCAGCCTTGCCGGTCGCTGCGTTGAACAGCGCGACGTTCGACACGTGAATCGGCATGGTCTTGTCGACGATACCACCAGTTACGCCGGTCATCGGGTTCGGCTTGACGGCCTTCTTGGCCACGTTCACGCCTTCGACGATGACGTGCTCAGCATCTACACGCTGCTGAACGACACCGCGCTTGCCTTTGTCTTTACCGGCCAGAACGATGACTTCGTCGTTTTTACGAATCTTATCCATTGCTGCTCCCTTACAGAACTTCAGGTGCCAGGGACACGATCTTCATGAACTTCTCGGTGCGCAGTTCGCGCGTCACCGGTCCGAAGATGCGGGTACCGATCGGCTCCAGCTTGTTGTTCAGCAGGACGGCGGCATTGCCGTCGAACTTCACCAGGGAGCCGTCCTGGCGGCGCACACCTTTAGCGGTACGCACGACCACGGCGTTGTAGATTTCACCCTTCTTGACGCGGCCGCGCGGAGCAGCTTGCTTCACGGTGACCTTGATCACGTCGCCAATGCTGGCGTAACGGCGCTTGGAGCCGCCCAATACCTTGATGCACAGAACTTCTTTTGCACCGGTATTGTCGGCCACTTCGAGCCGGCTTTCGGTTTGAATCATGATATTTTCTTTCCCAACTTAAGCCGAAGAAACCCCACGGAAAACCGTAGGCCTGCGGTCAGTCTTGGTCCCGCCGTCCGCACTCATTGCAAGCGCGTACGTTTGGGTGATTGGACTTTCCAATGTTCGTTGCAGGCCGCAGTTACCGAAGGACAAACTGCGGCAACACATGAACGAAGCCCGCTAGTATTCCACATACCAGCGGGCCACGCAAGACAAATTTTAGAGGCGTTGTGACAACGCCTCGTCGGCATTACAGAACCGGGGCGACCTGCAGAACTTTGGTCAGGGTCCAAGCCTTCGTCTTCGAGATCGGGCGACCTTCCGCGATCTCGACGGTGTCGCCGATTTTCGCCTGGTTGGTCTCGTCGTGCGCGTGATACTTGTTCGAGCGCACGATGATCTTGCCGTACAGCGGGTGCTTGACGTGACGTTCGATCAGCACGGTCACCGTCTTGTCCATCTTGTCGGACACGACTTTGCCGACCAGCGTACGCTTCAGCGCCGTTTTAGTGGTGTCGTTCATTTGGCTTCCTTCTGGTTCATCACAGTCTTGACACGCGCGATATCGCGGCGCACCTTCTTGAGCTGGGCGGTGTTCGTCAGTTGCTGCGTAGCGATTTGCATGCGCAGGCCGAACTGTGCCTTCAGCAGCTCATTCAGCTCTTGTTGCAGAGCTGCCTGGTCCTTGCCGCGGAGTTCCGTTGCTTTCATTCTTAACTCCTGTTATTGACCGACTTGACGCACGACGAACGTCGTAGCCAGCGGCAGTTTGGCGGCAGCCAGACGGAAGGCTTCGCGCGCCAGTTCTTCAGCGACGCCGTCCATTTCGTACAGGACCTTGCCCGGCTGGATCTCGGCCACGTAGTACTCCGGATTACCTTTACCGTTACCCATACGGACTTCGGCCGGCTTGTTCGAGATCGGCTTGTCCGGGAAGATACGGATCCAGATACGGCCGCCACGCTTGATGTGACGGGTCATGGCACGACGTGCAGCTTCGATCTGGCGTGCGGTGATACGGCCGCGGGCAACTGCCTTCAGACCGAATTCGCCGAACGAGACCGCGGTGCCGCGGGTGTGCGAAATGCCGGTGTTGCGGCCTTTCTGCTCTTTACGATACTTTCTGCGGGATGGCTGCAGCATGCTTATTCTCCTGCTTTCTCAGCGGCCGGCTTGGCAGCACGGCGGCCTGCGGGTGCGGTACCTGGCTTGGCGCCCGGGCGGCCACGGCCAGCCGGTTTGCCGTCGTCACGACGCGGACCGCGCGGCTTTTTCTCGTCGGCCGGAACGTCGATCACCGGTGCTTCGCCGGTCGGCGAACGGTCACCCTTGTAAACCCAGACTTTCACGCCGATGATGCCGTACGTGGTCGAGGCTTCGCTGGTGCCGTAGTCGATGTCGGCGCGCAGGGTGTGCAGGGGCACACGGCCTTCGCGGTACCATTCGGTACGTGCGATCTCGATGCCGTTCAGGCGGCCCGACGACATGATCTTGATGCCGACGGCGCCCAGACGCATGGCGTTCTGCATGGCGCGCTTCATCGCGCGGCGGAACATGATGCGCTTTTCGAGCTGCTGGGCGATCGAATCGGCGATCAGCTGCGAGTCGATTTCCGGCTTGCGGATCTCTTCGATATTGACGTGCACCGGCACGCCCATGATCTTCGTCAGCGACGACTTCAGGACTTCGATGTCTTCGCCCTTCTTGCCGATGACGACGCCCGGACGCGACGAGTAGATCGTGAAGCGCGCGTTCTTGGCCGGACGCTCGATGACGATGCGGCCGACGGAGGCGTTCTTCAGCTTCTTCTTCAGGAAAGCGCGGGCTTCCAGGTCTTCCTTCAGCATGTCGGCAAAGTTGCCGTTGCCAGCGTACCAGCGCGATGCCCAGTTACGGGTGACCGCCAGGCGGAAGCCGGTTGGGTGGATTTTCTGACCCATCGTGTGACTCCTTAGTTACCGACAGTCACGAAGATGTGACAGGATTGTTTCGAAATGCGATCACCGCGGCCTTTGGCACGTGCCGTAAAGCGCTTGAGGATCGGGCCCTTTTCGACATAGATCTGAACGACCTTCAGTTCGTCGATGTCGGCACCATCGTTGTGCTCGGCGTTCGCGATTGCGGACTCCAGCACTTTCTTGATGATGGTCGCGCCTTTTTTCGGGCTGAACTGCAGGATGTTCAGCGCGGCGTCGACTTTCTTGCCGCGGATCAGATCGGCGACGAGGCGGCCTTTCTGTTCCGAGAGGCGGACGCCTTTGAGGATAGCTTTAGTTTCCATTATTTCTTCGCCTTCTTGTCAGCGGCGTGGCCCTTGAACGTGCGGGTCAGGGCGAATTCGCCCAGCTTGTGACCCACCATGTTCTCGGACACGTACACCGGCACGTGCACTTTACCGTTGTGGACGGCGATCGTCAGACCGATGAAGTCCGGGGTGATCGTCGAGCGGCGCGACCAGGTTTTGACCGGCTTTTTGTCTTTGTTCGCTTGCGCGGCTTCGACTTTTTTCACCAGGTGGGCGTCAATGAACGGCCCTTTTTTCAATGAACGAGTCATGTCTTATCCTTATTTCTTGCCGCGGCGCGAGACGATCATCGACGACGTGCGCTTGTTCGAACGCGTCTTCTTGCCCTTCGTCTGCTGGCCCCATGGCGACACCGGATGACGACCGGCAGCCGTACGACCTTCACCACCACCGTGCGGGTGGTCGATCGGGTTCATCACCACACCGCGAACGGTCGGGCGGACACCGCGCCAGCGCATTGCACCGGCTTTACCGATCTTGCGCAGGTTGTGCTCGCCGTTGCCGACTTCGCCAACCGTTGCGCGGCACTCGATGTGCACGCGGCGCACTTCACCCGAGCGCAGGCGAACCTGAGCGTAGGTGCCTTCGCGAGCCATCAGCACGACGCCGGCGCCTGCGGTACGGGCCATCTGAGCACCCTTACCCGGCAGCATTTCGACGCAGTGCATGGTGGTACCGACCGGAATGTTACGGATCGGCAGGCAGTTACCCGACTTGATCGGCGCTTCCGAGCCGTTCATGACGGTGTCGCCCACGGCCATGCCTTTGGTGGCGATGATGTACGCGCGGAAACCGTCGGCGTAGCACACCAGAGCGATGTGCGCGCTGCGGTTCGGGTCGTATTCAATGCGCTCGACCTTGGCCGGGATACCGTCCTTGTTGCGCTTGAAGTCGACCACGCGGTAGTGGTGCTTGTGACCACCGCCGATGTGGCGGGTGGTGATGTGACCGTTGTTGTTACGGCCAGCAGTCTTCGATTTCTTCTCAACCAGGGCTGCGAACGGACGACCCTTGTACAGGTCGGCGTTCACAACCTTCACCATGCCGCGGCGGCCTGGGGAGGTTGGCTTCATCTTAACGAGTGCCATTATTTAGCCTCCTCGACAAAATTGATTTCCTGGCCCGGCTTCAGGGCCACGAAAGCGCGCTTGGTGTGGTTGCGGCGACCGGTGAAACGGCCCGAACGCTTCTGCTTGCCTTCGCGGTTCACGGTCTGCACCGATTCCACTTCGACTTTGAACAGCAGCTCGACGGCGGCTTTGATTTCCGGCTTGGTCGCGTCCGGCAGGACCTTGAACACGATCTGTTCGTTCTTTTCCGCGACGAAGGTCGCCTTTTCGGAAATGACCGGAGCCAGCAGCACCTTCATCAGGCGCTCTTCGCTGAATTTGATTGCGGCGCTCATGCGTACATCTCCTCGATCTTGGCCAGAGCAGCTTTGGTGACCAGGACTTTCTTGTAGAACACCAGCGACATCGGGTCGGCGTGCTTCGGCTCGACAACCAGCACGTTCGGCAGGTTGCGCGATGCCAGCAGCAGGTTTTCATCGATGGTGTCGGTGATCACCAGGACCGAGTCCAGACCCATGCCCTGCAGCTTTTGCGACAGCAGCTTGGTCTTCGGTGCTTCGACGGTCAGGTTCTCGATGACGTTCAGGCGGTCTTCGCGGGCCAGCTGCGAGAAGATCGAGCAGATACCTGCGCGATGCATCTTCTTGTTGACCTTGTGCGAGAAGTTCTCGTCCGGCGAGTTCGGGAAGATACGACCACCACCGCGCCACAGCGGCGACGACGACATACCGGCACGAGCACGGCCCGTACCTTTTTGACGCCACGGCTTCTTGGTCGTGTGGGAGACTTCTTCACGATCCTTCTGCTTGCGGTTGCCCGAGCGCGCGTTGGCGGCGTAGGCGACCACGATCTGGTGGATCAGGGCTTCGTTGTAATCGCGGCCGAACACGGTGTCGGCGGCGTTGACTGCGGCGCCAGCTTGACCTTGCTCATTCAGGAGCTTCAGTTCCATCTCTTACGCTCCTTTCTTGGCTTTGACTTTGACTGCCGGCTTGACGATCACTTGACCGTTCTTGGCGCCAGGAACGGCACCCTTAACCAGCAGCAGTTGACGCTCGGCGTCGATACGGGCGATTTCCAGGTTCTGGGTGGTGACAGTGACATCACCCATGTGACCGGTCATGCGCTTACCCGGGAACACGCGGCCCGGATCCTGTGCCATACCGATGGAACCCGGCACGTTGTGCGAACGCGAGTTACCGTGGGTGGCGCGGCCCGACGAGAAGTTGTAACGCTTGATGGTACCGGCGTAGCCTTTACCGATCGAGGTGCCTTGCACGTCGATCTTCTGGCCCACTTCGAACAGCGAGACGTTGACTGCGTCGCCAGCTTTGAAACCAGCGGCTTGTGCGGCGTCGATACGGAATTCCTTCAGCATCGTGCCTGCTTCGACGCCAGCTTTGGCGTAGTGACCGGCAGCGGCCTTGTTCACGCGCGAAGCGCGACGTTGACCGTAGACGACCTGAACTGCGGAGTAACCATCAGTTTCAGGAGTTTTGATTTGCGCAACACGGTTGTTCGACACGTCCAGCACGGTGACGGGGATCGAATCGCCGTCGTCCGTGAAGATGCGCATCATGCCAACCTTGCGACCGAGAAGGCCCAGGCTCATTTTTTCTCCATTCCCACCTACGATTGGGCGGGGCTAGTTGACTATCGGAAGTTTTAAAAAAACTTCCTCTTAAACGTGTGGGCCAAAAAAAAGATAGGCCCACACCGAAGCCGGCTAGTATAGCGCGCGCAACGGATGGACGCAACAGGAAAATGCGAAGCTGACGCAGCCTGTTGCGTTTTACGCTAGAGTCGTGGAGATCAGAGAATCCGTTCGAGCTGAACGGCACAGAAAAGACACCTTGGCATCTCTTCTCTACAGGCTCGGGGCCTGCGCTATGGAGGAATTCTGGTGGGCGGTGCAGGATTCGAACCTGCGACCCCTTGGATGTCGACCAAGTATTCTAACCAGCTGAACTAACCGCCCGGGGAGCCGCATTATACGAGGATGTTTTAGCAAAGCGCAATACCCGTCCGAAAAAACTTGTGTGTCACGCCCCCCCTTAGAATGTGACATCCGCGATAACGGAAAGGATGATCGGATGAATGCAGTGTTCTTCAATAACACGACCCTGGCCTGGCTGACGGCCCTCGGCATCGCGGCCGGCGTCGCGCTGGCCCTGTACATCGCCAAGCGGCTGGGCGTGCACCACATGCGCAAGCTGGCCGAACGCACGGAGACGCGGCTGGACGACATCGTCGTCGAAGCGCTCGACGGCACGCGGCTGCTGGCCATCGTCATCATGGGATTGTTCGCCGGCAGCAAGTTCCTCATCCTGCCGCCGGAAGTGCACCTGTTCGCGACGCGGGTCGCCATCGTCACGGGCCTGATCCAGGCCGCCGTCTGGGGGCATCGCGCCCTGAGGGCCTGGCTGACGGATTATTACCAGAACCGCGCCGGCGACCCGGCGCGTGCCACGTCGGCGGCCGCCGTCGGCTTCATCGCCCAGACCGTGCTGTGGACCGTGCTGCTGCTGATGGTGCTGGACAATCTCGGCGTCAACATCACGACCCTCGTCGCCTCGCTGGGGATCGGCGGTATCGCGGTGGCACTGGCCGTCCAGAACATCCTGGGCGACCTGTTCGCGTCGCTGTCCATCGTGCTCGACAAGCCCTTCGTCGTCGGCGACTTCATCATCGTCGACAAATACCTGGGCACCGTGGAATACGTGGGCCTGAAAACGACGAGGCTGCGCAGCCTGGGCGGCGAGCAGCTCGTGTTCTCGAACGCCGACCTGCTGAAGAGCCGGCTGCAAAACATGACGCGCATGAACCGCCGCCGCGCCGCGTTCACGGTCGCCGTCGCGTACGAGACGCCGACGGACAAGCTGCGCCAGATCCCGCCGCTGCTGACGGAGATCGTCAAGGCGCAGGAAGGGGTGACGTTCGACCGCGCCCACTTTGCCGGCATGGTGGCGCCCGCGCTGAATTTCGACGTCGTGTACTGGGTGGAGACGGCTGATTTCAACCGCTACATGGATATCCAGCAGGAGATCTATCTGCAGCTGATGGACCGCTTCGCCGCGCTGGAGATCGAATTCGCGTTCCCGACGCAGCGGCTGCACCTGCACGATGCGCGCGAGGCGGCGGCCACCTGACGGATCACTGCGGCGGCGCGGTCGACGCGCGCACGACGAGCGTGCTGGCCAGCGCCCTGCTGCGCAGCGGCGCGTGCTCGCCGCGGATGCGGTCGATCAGCAGTTCGATGGCCAGCTGCGCCATGTCGCGCTTGGGTGGGGCCACCGTCGTCAGCGGCGGCAGCGCATAGCCGGCGCCGGCGATGTCGTCGTAGCCCACCACGGACAGTTGCGCCGGCACGCGCACCCCGGCCGCACCGGCGGCGCACAGGCCGCCCAGCGCCATCAGGTCGCTCGTGACGAATACGGCCGTGGGCCGGTGCGTCCGTCCCAGCAGGCGCGTAAATGCCGCGTGGCCGCCTGCGCTCGTGAATTCCTCGTGCACGATGCCGTCCGGCGCCACGCGGAGCCCCGCCTCCGCCATCGCGCGCAGGAAGCCGCCGACGCGTTCGCGCGTGCGCGGCAGGTCGGCCGGACCGGACACGCAGGAAATTTCTCGGTGCCCCAGCTCGATCAGGTGGCGCGTCGCCTGGTACCCGCCGTCTTCCTGGCCGGCCTGGACCAGGTCCGCGTCGAGTCCGCGCAGTGCCCGCTCCAGCTGGACGATCGGGACCGCTTCGTGGCGCAGCAGCAGATCCTGTTCGTCGTCGGCGCCGCTGGCGACGAGGACCAGCCCGTCGATGCGCTTTTCCATCAGCAGCCGCAGATAGGCCGCCTGCTTCTGCGCGCCGCCGTGTGCGTTGCAAAGGATGATGTTGTAGCCGAGCTCGAACGCCGCGTCCTCGATCCAGCGGATCAGTTCGGCAAAATATGGATTGGACGAGTTCGGCACGAGCACGCCGATGGTGTGGGTCTTGTCGTTCTTGAGGCTGCGGGCGACGGCGCTGGGGATGTAGCGCATCTCGTCGATGATGCCGAGCACGCGCTGGCGCACGTCGTCGCTGACGACGCGCGTGTTGTTGATCACGTGCGACACCGTGGAGATCGACACTCCGGCGCGCTCCGCTACCTGCTTCATGGTGGCCATCGCCTTCCCTCCTGAGGCGCGATTATTACCGATGTGTTTCAGTAATTACAACTGCCGGAGCGCCGCGGCGAGCGCATCGGGGCGGTCGACGTACAGGAAAACGCACGCCAGGCCTTCGCGCGCCACGCCCCAGTGAGTCAGGCGGACTGGGCAGTCATCATTCAAGATCAGGACGGTATTCGGCTTATCAAGAGGCGATGCGACGACCGCGTCGATCGGTGCGATGCCATGGCGGCGGCACCAGGCCTGCATCGGTTCGTTCAACCGTTCGCATGCGGCGATCGCGCCGCGCGGAATCGTTCCGTCCGTGCGCGCGCCGATGCGCAGATGCAGACCGTCATCGTCCAGCACATGCTGTCCGGCACCTACCAGCCGGCGGTCGCCCAGCACCCACACGAGGCCGGACAGGCAGCTCACGATCATCAGCGCATGCAGCATCCCGGCCGCGCCGGGGTCCTTGACGAGCAGCGGCACGATGGCCGCATCCAGCGGCATCTCCACGAAGATGCAGAACAGCGCGATCGCGACGCCGGTGCGATAGGCGCCCTGCCCGAGATAGCCGAACGCCGTGCCGGCAGGCGGGGCAGCCTGCGGCTTGCGCAGCAGCCAGTGCAGGAAACCGCGCCGCAGCGCGTGGTCGGTGCGGATGAGGCCGACGAGTTCCGGCGGCAGCCACGCGGCGGGGAGGCTGCGCCAGCGCCGCGCCGCGAGCAAGGTCCGCGTGCGCGCGAGGGCGTCCGGAAAGTGCACGAGATCCTTCGCGACGAACATCGCCAGCGGCAGCGCGAACAGCAAGGGTTTCAGCGCATGGCTGAGCCAGGCGGGCAACACGGCCAGCACGATGGCGAGCAATACGAACGTCAGCCATGCATTGCGGATGACGGCCGTCCAGGGGGTACGACGCAGGCGGAGCGCGCAGGCGGAGGTCATGGCGGATTGTTATTGTTGTACTCGCATCATCTTATCTGATATTTCTACGCAAAACGGTCGTGAAGAATTGTATACAGAGAACGCACAAATACCATGATTTCCCTCTGTGAAGCAGCAGATTCATCCACTTCTTTGTCGTTAGAAACTGTATACAAATTCGTTGACAGTGCCTGAATGCAGGGGCATCATGATTTGGAAACAAGCCGCCGCAGAGTGGCCCAAGCATTGTGGAGACAGCGCAATCGGTTGCATCCGGACCCCGGATTGCCTGCCGTGGTTGACCGTCTCCACCGTCCGGAAATCATCGAACCACCCGACGCAGTTCAGGACAACATTCGACGGAGACACACATGAACAATCTGCTGTACAAGGTAGACGACCGCCCTCCCCTCATCACCACGACCCTCCTCGCCGCCCAGCACATGCTGGCCGCCCTCGGCGGCATCATCGCCGTGCCGCTCGTCGTCGGCGCCATCCTCAAATTGCCCGCGGACCAGATCGTCGCGCTCGTCAACGCGGCGCTGCTGGGCTCGGGCATCGTCACGATCGTCCAGTGCAAGGGCATCGGTCCGGTCGGCATCCGCCTGCCGTGCGTGATGGGCACGAGCTTCGCCTTCGTCGGCGCGGCCATCAGCATCGGTTTCGAGCATGGCGTGGCGGGCATCCTCGGCTCGTCGCTCGCCGGCTCCGTCATCATGATCGTCGGCAGTTTCTTCATGCCGCAGATCCGCAAACTGTTCCCGCACCAGGTGACGGCCGTCGTCGTGACGATGATCGGCCTGTCGCTCGTTCCCGTCGCCGTCGACTGGGCCGCGGGCGGCAAGGCGCCCGGCGCCGACTATGGCGCGCCAGCGAACCTGGGCATCGCGCTGTTCGTGCTGGCCATCGTCGTCGCGCTCGTCCAGTTCGGCAAGGGCATCATCTCGGCGTCCGCCATCGTGATCGGCATCGCGATCGGCTACGCCGTCTGCCTGGGCCTGGGCCTCGTCGACTTCTCGAGCGTGCAGAAGGCCGCCGTGTTCGCACTGCCCCAGCCGCTGCAGTTCGGCATGAGCTTCCCGCCGAGCGGCATCCTCGCGATGGGCCTCGCCTACGTCGTCACGATGGTCGAGACGACGGGCACCTTCATGGCGCTGGGCGCCGCCACGGAAACGAAGATGCGCGGCACCCTGCTCAAGCGCGGCGTGCTGTGCGACGGCGTCGGCTCTGCCTTCGCCTCGACGCTGGGCGCGCCGCCGATGTCGACGTTCGCGCAGAACGTGGGCGTCATCTCGCTGACTGGCGTCGCGAGCCGCCACGTCGTCGCGCTGACCGGCGTGATGCTGGCGCTGGCGGGCCTGTTCCCGGTGCTGGGCGCCGTCGTCGTCACGATCCCGCAGCCCGTGCTGGGCGGCGCCGGCCTCATGATGTTCGCGATGATCCTCACGGCCGGCGTGCAGATGCTGGGCAAGGTCGAGCACGACAAGCGCACGGGCCTCATCATCGCGGTCTCCATCGGCTGCGGCCTCGCCGTCAGCGTACGTCCGGAACTGCTGGCCAAGCTGCCGCCGTTCGTGAACGAAATCTTCGGCTCGGGCATCAGCACCGGCGCCATCATGGCCGTCCTGCTGAACCTGGTGCTGCCTAACCGTCCCGTGGAAGTCCACGACGACGAAGAAGACGTCCCCCAGCCGCTGCTGGTCAAAGACCTGGAGGCGGTCTGACGGGGATACTCCCGACATTGTTTCCGCAGTGCCCGCGCATTGTTTCCGCAGTGTTGAAATCTAAAAAAGTGGAAAATCTATGAGCAAAACTCTCCTGATCAAGAATGCGCGCGTCCTCGTCACGATGGACGCGCACCGCCGCGAAATCGAAGACGGCGCCGTCTTCATCCGCGACAACGTGATCGAACGCGTGGGCACGACGGACGACCTCCCGGAAGCCGCCGACGAGGTGATCGACGCGGCCGGCCACGTCGTCATCCCCGGCCTCGTCAACACGCACCACCATATGTACCAGAGCCTCACGCGCGTCATCCCGGCCGCGCAGGACGGCGAGCTGTTCAACTGGCTGACGAACCTGTATCCCGTGTGGGCGAACCTGACGGGCGAGATGGTGCACGTGTCGGCGCTCACCGCGATGGCGGAACTGATCCTGTCGGGCTGCACGACGAGCAGCGACCACTTGTACATCTACCCGAACGATTGCCGCCTCGACGACAGCATCGAAGCGGCGCACACCATCGGCATGCGCTTCCATGCGTCGCGGGGCGCCATGAGCGTGGGGCGCTCGAAAGGCGGCCTGCCGCCGGACAGTGTCGTGGAAGACGAAGCGGCGATCCTGAAGGACACGCAACGCCTGATCGAGACCTATCACGACGCGGCGCGCCACGCGATGCAGCGGATCGTCGTGGCGCCCTGCTCGCCGTTCTCCGTGTCGCGCGACCTGATGAAGGAAGCGGCGCTGCTGGCGCGCAGCCACGGCGTGTCGCTGCACACGCACCTCGCGGAGAACGTCAACGACGTCGCCTACAGCCGCGAGAAATTCAACATGACGCCGGCGGAATATGCGGAAGACTGCGGGTGGGTCGGCCACGACGTGTGGCACGCGCACTGCGTGCAGCTGGACGACGCGGGCATTCGCCTGTTCGCGCGGACCGGCACCGGCGTCGCGCACTGCCCGTGCTCGAACATGCGCCTCGCGTCGGGCATCGCGCCCGTGCGCAGGATGGTCGACGCGGGCGTGCCCGTGGGCCTCGGTGTGGACGGCAGCGCGTCGAACGACGGCGCACACATGCTCGGCGAGGTGCGCCAGGCCATGCTGCTGCAGCGGGTGGGCTTCGGCCCGGACGCGATGACGGCGCGCCAGGCGCTGGAACTCGCCACCTTGGGCGGTGCGAAGGTGCTGAACCGCGACGACATCGGCAGCATCGCGCCGGGCATGTCGGCGGACGTCGTGATGTTCAAGCTGGATGGCGTGGGCTTCGCGGGGGCGCTGCACGATCCGGTGGCGGCGCTCGTGTTCTGCACGCCGGCCAACGTGAATCACAGCGTCATCAACGGCAAGGTCGTCGTGAAGGATGGTGTGTTGAGGACGGTCGACCTGCCCGTCGTGCTGGAGCGGCATAACCGGCTGGCGGAGGAATTGGCGCTGAAGTCCGCGTAACAAGCCGCACCAAAGCAAACGGCCCATCTACCGCAAAGTAGATGGGCCGTTTTGCATGCGCCGGCGGCAAGGCCGCCAGGGCGCTTGAAACGATTACTGCAGCTTGATTTCGACGTCGACGCCAGCCGGCAGGTCCAGCTTCATCAGCGCGTCGACGGTCTTGTCGGTCGGGTCCACGATGTCCATCAGACGCTGGTGCGTACGGATTTCGAACTGGTCGCGCGAGGTCTTGTTGACGTGCGGGGAACGCAGCACGTCGAAGCGCTGGATGCGGGTCGGCAGCGGAACCGGGCCCTTGACGACTGCGCCGGTGCGCTTGGCGGTGTCGACGATTTCCAGGGCGGACTGGTCGATCAGCTTGTAGTCGAACGCTTTCAGGCGGATACGGATTTTCTGATTCGGAGCGGACATGCTATTTCCTTAAAAAAGAACGAACCGGCACACGGGCCGGCAATCATATGTCAGGTACTGCGTGTGTACTGCGGAGGGGACGGCAGTATAACACCCTTTCACCCTCAACTGCACAAACAGAAGGGACAGAACTTTCGCTCTGCCCCTTCTGTCGTATAACTACTACTTAGATATCGCTATTAGGCGATGATCTTGGCAACCACGCCGGCGCCGACGGTACGGCCGCCTTCGCGGATTGCGAAGCGCAGACCTTCTTCCATT
>NZ_JANUGY010000019.1 GCF_024756235.1 Massilia kyonggiensis
AATGGTGTCCAGGCGGGAGATCAGATTCATGAGCGTTGTCTCGTATGACGGACAGTGCTCGAACGAGGCACCATCCGCTGGTTGTTATATCGTCCGCCGGAACCGGCGACGCCGGCTCCGAGCTTCCAATCTACAAGAGATTATCGGAAACGCTCAAGAAATGCTATTCCGAAAAGTGCTTTTTACACACTTTTATAACACAATTTGTTTGCGCAAACATCGATCGATCAGGCGACGACGAGCGCCCGGCTGCCGGACGGACGGCGCGCCGCTTCTTCCAGCTTGAACACGCTGACCAGGTGGTCGAGCGCCTCGGCCTGTTCGTGCAGGCTCTGGGCCGCCGTCGCGGCTTCTTCGACGAGGCCGGCGTTCTGCTGGGTGACGGTGTCCATCTGCGACACGGCCTTGTTCACCTGCTCGATGCCGGCACGCTGTTCGCGGCCGGCGTGGCTGATCTCGACCATCAGCTCGTGCATCTGCTGCACGGTCTGCAGCACTTCGCGCATCGTGGCGCCGGCTTCGGCCACGAGGCCCGCGCCCGCTTCGACCTGCTGCACGGAGGCGCCGATCAGTTCCTTGATTTCCTTGGCGGCGGCGGCCGAGCGCTGGGCCAGCGTCCGCACTTCGCCTGCCACGACGGCGAAGCCGCGGCCCTGTTCGCCGGCGCGTGCCGCTTCCACGGCGGCATTCAGCGCGAGGATGTTGGTCTGGAAGGCGATGCCGTCGATGACGGCGATGATGTCGACGATCTTCTGCGACGACGCGTGGATCGAGCCCATCGTGTCGACGACGCGGGCGACGGCCGTGCTGCCTTGCTGGGCGACGCCGGCCGCCGTGTCGGCGAGGGCGTTGGCCTGGTTCGCGTGTTCGGCGTTGTTGCGCACGGTGGCGGTCAGTTCTTCCATCGAGGCGGCCGTCTGCTGCAGCGCGCTGGCCTGCTGCTCGGTGCGCGAGGACAGGTCCATGTTGCCGGCGGCGATCTGCGTGGAGGCGCTCGAGATCGTGCCGGTGGCGGCGCGCACGTTGCCGACGATGTGGGCCAGGTTGCTCTGCATCGCCTTCATCGCGGCGAGCAGGCTCGATTGGTCGCCGGGGCGGGTCTGCACGTCCATCGACAGGTCGCCGGCCGCGATGTGCTTGACGATGTCGGTCGCGTAATCCGGCTCGCCGCCCAGGCGGCGCATCAGCCAGCGCGTGAGCAGCGTGGCGCCGACGGCGCCCACCAGCACGCAGCCGATGACGAGCGTCGTGATCAGCGTGCGCGAGGCCGCATAGCGGCGCGAACCCTCGAGGGCGGCGGCGCGGCCGCCTGCCGTGTAGTTGTCGACGGCCTTGTCGACGTTGGCGCGGATGGCGACGATCAGCTTGTTCGATTCGCCGCGGATCAGCGTCTTG
Source organism: Massilia kyonggiensis (assembly GCF_024756235.1). Lineage (GTDB taxonomy): Bacteria > Pseudomonadota > Gammaproteobacteria > Burkholderiales > Burkholderiaceae_D > Telluria > Telluria kyonggiensis. The sequence continues at coordinate 1,396 of NZ_JANUGY010000019.1, forward strand.
GCCAGGTCGTCGTCGTTCTGGCGTGCGGCGGCGCGGACCTTCGCGTCTTCCGCCATGTAGCGCTGCCACAGGTCGAGGAATTCGGCATAGCTCTGCTTTTCTTCCGGCGATTCGAGCAGCTTGACGTAGTCGTCCTGCATGCGCCGCAGGTCTTCGAGGTCTTGCGCGATCACCTTGTCGTACTTGTCCATCTCGGCCGGGTCGCTGGAGATGATGTATTGCAGCTCGCGCGTGCGGATGCGCGCGACTTGCGACTTGATGTCTTCGATGACGCGGATGCCCGGCATCCAGTGCCCGGACAGGCGCAGCGAAGTGTCGTTGACCTTCGCCAGTTGATGGATCGAGATCGCGCCGACCAGCACGGTGAGGGCGAGGACGGTGGCGAATGTAATGCCCAGCTTGCTCGCCAGGCGTAAGCGGTTGAACCAGTTCATCATTTGATACTCAAAAATGTTTCTGTAAGCCAACTATGATAACCGACATTCAATGTTGATGTCATGCAATCTGGTTATACGTATATTCCACAATCAAATTAGTTTGTACAAATGCTTGCTGCCCAGCGGTAACGTGTGGGGTGTTGCATGATCGACAGCCTATACTGCGTTCGCGTGTTCCGGATCCACTACCGTTCTCATGCACGATGACGCCACCGTTCTCCCGTTCCGCAGTCCTGCTCGTCAAGCTGATCCTGCTGGGTCTGCTGGTCGGGGTCGCAACGTGGATCGCGCTGGCCCGCTGGACCATGTCGCCGCGTAACATGACCTTTGCCCCCGTCGCCCAGCCTATCCCGTTCAGCCACAAGCACCACGTGGCCGACGACGGCATCGATTGCCGCTACTGCCACACGTCCGTGGAGAACTCGGCCACGGCCGGGATGCCGTCGACGTCGGTCTGCCTCAGCTGCCATTCGCAGCTGTTCCTCGATTCGCCGCTGCTGGCAAAGCTGCACGACAGCGCCCGCACGGGCAAGCCGCTCCACTGGGCGCGCGTGCACGACCTGCCGGACTTCGTCTATTTCGAACACGACATCCATGTGGCCAAGGGCGTAGCCTGCATCGAGTGCCACGGGCGCGTGGACCAGATGCCCATCACGTGGCGCACGGCGTCGCTGGAGATGCAGTGGTGCCTGCGCTGCCACCGCGACGCGCCCAACCACGTGCGGCCGCTGAACCAGGTGCTGTCGATGGCGCCGCAAAAGCCGCTCAGCGCGGACGAGATCCGCCAGCTGAACCGCCTGTACCACCTGCGCGATGCCCAGGCGCTGACCAATTGCTCCACCTGCCACCGATGAAGACGCATCCTGTTTTCCCGATCGCCCAGGACGAACCGGCACGGCGCCGCTTCCTGAAGCTGATGGCCGCATCGGCCGCGCTGGCGGGCGCCGGGTGCAGCGGGCCGCCGGGCGAAACCATCGTCCCGTACGTGACGATGCCGGAGCAGGGCGTGCCGGGCCTCCCCATGTTCTATGCCACCGCGTTCGTGCGCAACGGGCTCGCGCACGGCGTGCTCGTGGAATCGAACATGGGGCGGCCGACGAAGGTCGAGGGCAATCCGGACCATCCGGTGAGCGCGGGCGCCACCGACGTGTTCGCGCAGGCGTCCATCCTGCAGTTGTGGGACCCGGACCGGTCGCAGGCCGTGTTCCGCGGCGAGGAGATGGCGACGTGGGGCGCGTTCGAGGCCGCGCTGCAGGCACGCCGTCCCCGCTTCGAACGGGACGGCGGCGCGGGATTGCGCATCCTGACGGGCACCGTCACGTCGCCCACGCTGGCGGCGCAGATCGCGGCGCTGCGGCAACGGCTGCCGAACCTGCGCTGGCATGCGTGGGATCCGCTGCACGACGACGGTGCCGCGCACGCGGCGCAACTGGCGTTCGGCCGGCCGCTCGATCCGGTGTACCCGCTGGACGAGGCGCGGGTCGTGCTCGCGCTGGATGCGGATTTGTTCGGCACGCTGCCCGGCAGCCTGGCGCACGCGCGCGCGTTCACGGCGCCGCGCCGGCTGGGAGACGCGCCGGACGCGAACCGCCTGTACGTGCTGGAGGCGACGCCCACGTTGACCGGCGCCTATGCCGACGCGCGCCTCGCGCGCGCGCCGCACGAGATCGAGGCCGCGCTGATGCGCATCGCGGCCAGGCTGGGCGTGGGCGCCGACCCGGGCCGCGGCGCCGATGCGACGCTGGACCGGTGGGAGGCGGCGGTCGTGAAGGCGCTGGACGGCGCGCGCGGCGCGGCACTCGTCGTCGCCGGCCCGAACGTGAGCCCGGCCGGCCGCGCGCTGGCGTATGCGCTGACCCAGCGCCTGAACGGTCCGCTCGCCTTCATCGAGCCGGTCGAGCGCAGCCCGCTGGACCACGGCGCGTCGATCGCCGCGCTGGCCGACGACCTGCGCGCCGGCCGCGTCGACACCTTGCTGATGCTGGACGCGAACCCGGCCTACGATGCGCCCGCGGACCTCGATTTCGCCGCGCTGCTGCAGCGGGTGCCGCTCGCCACCCACCTGGGCCTGTACCGCGACGAGACCGCGCGCGCGGCCGGCTGGCACCTGCCGATGGCGCACTGCTACGAAGCGTGGAGCGATGCGCGGGCGCACGACGGCACGGCGAGCATCGTGCAACCGCTGATCGCGCCGCTGTACGGCGGCCGTTCCGCGCACGAGATCCTCGCGCTGCTGGACGGCGCCGGGACGCGCAATGGCCACGCGCTCGTGCGCGCGACGTGGGGCGGCGAGGACGCGGCGTGGCGCGACAGCCTGCGCCGGGGCAGCGTCGCCGGGAGCGCCGCGCGTCCCGTGGCCGTGCCCGGCGCGCGTCCGCCCGGACCCATGCCCCTGCCGGCCGCGCCGCCGCTCGTCGCCCTGTTCGCGCCCGACCCGGCCGTCGACGGCGGCGCCTTCGCCAACAACGCGTGGCTGCAGGAGTTGCCGCGGCCCCTCACGTCGCTCACGTGGGACAACGCGGCGCTCGTCGGTCCGGCGACGGCGCAGCGCCTCGGCCTCGCCGACGGCGCCGTCGCGCGGCTGCGCGTGGAGGGGCGGACGGTGGATGCGCCGGTGCTCGTCGTGGCGGGGCAGGCCGAGGGTGTCGTCACGCTGCCGCTGGGCTATGGCCGGCGCGCGGCGGGCGGCGTCGGGGAGGGCGTCGGCTTCGACGCGTACCGGCTGCGCACCCGCGTTGCCCTGCCCGCGCTGACGGTCGAGCGCACGGGCCGCACGCACGATCTCGTGGTCCGCCAGAAGGAAGTCGACATGCAGGGCCGCGACCCCGTGCACATACGCGAACTGGCACGCGAGCGGCCGGAGCAGGCGTCGATGTATCCCGAACGCGAATACAAGGACTACAAATGGGGCATGGCGATCGACCTGAATGCGTGCATCGGCTGCGCGGCATGCACGATCGCGTGCCAGGCCGAGAACAACATCCCCGTCGTCGGCAGGGAGGAAGTGGCGCGTGGCCGCAGCATGCACTGGATCCGCGTCGACCGCTACGTGGCCGGCCCGCGCACCCTGTTCCAGCCCGTGCCGTGCATGCATTGCGAGCACGCGCCGTGCGAGGAAGTGTGCCCGGTCGGCGCCACGATGCACGACAGCGAAGGCCTCAACGTGCAGGTCTACAACCGCTGCATCGGCACGCGCTTCTGCTCCAATAACTGCCCGTATAAAGTCCGGCGCTTCAACTTCCTGCAGTACGCGAACCAACAGGTGGAAAGCCTGAAGGCGCTGCAGAACCCGGAAGTGACCGTGCGCCGGCGCGGCGTGATGGAGAAATGCAGCTACTGCCTGCAACGGATCACCCGCGCCCGGATCGAGGCCGAGAAGGCGGGACGGCGCATCCGCGACGGCGAGATGGTGACCGCGTGCCAGGCCGTGTGCCCCACGCGCGCGATCCGCTTCGGCGACTTGAACGACCCCGCCAGCGACGTCGTCGCGGCGAAGGCGTCGCCGCTCGATTATCACCTGCTGGAAGAACTCAACACGCGCCCGCGCACGAGTTACCTCAGGCGCGTGCTGAACCCAGATCCGGAGCTGGAATGAGTACCCCGGAGAATGCCGACGTGCTGCGCCCCGGCTGGGGCTATGCCAGCGTCACGGACAAGATCGCGGGCATCGTCCTCACCGGCCATTTCGGCTGGCGCTGGTGGACGGCGTTCCTCGTCGCGTCCGCGGGCGTGTGCGCGCTGCTGGCCGCCGTTTCCTGGCTGCTCGTGAAGGGCATCGGCATCTGGGGCGTCGACATGCCGGTCGCGTGGGGTTTCGCCATCGGTAACTTCGTGTGGTGGATCGGGATCGGCCATGCCGGCACCTTCATCTCCGCCGTGCTCCTGCTGCTGCGCCAGAAATGGCGGACGTCGATCAACCGCTTCGCCGAGGCGATGACGCTGTTCGCGGCGGGCATCGCGGGCCTGTTCCCGATCCTGCACCTGGGCCGGCCGTGGTTCTTCTACTGGCTCGTGCCTTACCCGAATGTGATGAACGTGTGGCCGCAGTGGCGCAGCCCCCTGGTCTGGGACTTCTTCGCCATCGCGACCTACCTGACCGTGTCGCTGCTGTTCTGGTACGTCGGCCTGATCCCGGACCTCGCCACCCTGCGCGACCGCGCCGGCCAGCGCGGCCAAAGGAAAAGCCAGGTCGCGTACGGCCTGCTGGCGCTGGGCTGGCGCGGCGAGGCGCGGCACTGGGCGCGCTACGAATGGGTGTATCTGCTGCTGGCGGGCCTGGCGACGCCGCTCGTCGTGTCGGTGCACACGATCGTGTCGCTCGACTTCGCCGTCGGGAACACGCCCGGCTACCACTCGACGATCTTCCCGCCATACTTCGTCGCCGGCGCGCTGTTCTCCGGCTTCGCGATGGTACTGACGCTCGCGATCCCGCTGCGCGCCGCGTTCGGCCTGCAGGATTTCATCACGGGCCGCCACCTCGCCAACGCGGCCAAGGTGCTGCTGGCCACGTGCTGGCTCGTGAGCTACGGCTACCTCGCGGAGATCTTCACGTCGTTCTACAGCGGCGACATCTACGAGCGCTACATGACGATCAACCGTTTCACGGGGCCGTACGGTCCCGTGTATCTGGCCATGCTGGCCTGTAACGTGCTGGTGCCGCAGCTGTTCTGGTTCCGGCGCGTACGTCACAGCGCGGCGCTGCTGTTCGTGCTGAGCCTCGTCATCAACTGCGGCATGTGGATGGAGCGCTTCCTCATCGTCGTCACGTCGTTGCACCGCGACTACCTGCCGTCCGCGTGGGGCATGTTCTATCCGACGCGCTGGGACTGGATCACCCTGTTCGGTTCCATCGCGCTGTTCGTCTGGCTGTTCCTGCTGTTCGTGCGCTTCCTGCCGCTGATCTCGATCGCGGAGATGCGCGAGCTCGTACGCGAATCGGCGAAGGGGGAGGCATGAGCGGACCGGCCATGTACGGCCTGCTGGCCGAATTCCCCAGCGCGGACGCCCTGTGCGCGGCCGCGCGCCATGCGCGCGACAACGGCTACACGCGCGTGGAGGCCTACTCGCCGTTCGCGATCGAGGGGCTGGGCGACATCGTCGGCGCCGACAAGGGCTGGATCGCGCCGCTCACGCTGCTGGGCGGGATCCTCGGCGGGGCAGGGACTTACTTCCTGCAATGGTATGCGGCCGTCGTCGACTACCCGATCAACATCGGCGGCCGGCCGCCGCACAGCTGGCCCGCGTTCATCCCGGCCACGTTCGAGATCACGATCCTCGGCGCGGCCGCGGCGGCCGTGCTCGCGATGCTCGTGCTGAACGGCTTGCCGCGGCTGTACCATCCGCTGTTCGAGGTCGAGGAATTCGAACTGGCGAGCCGCAACCGCTTCTTCCTGTGCCTGCCCGCGCGCGACCCCGTGTTCGCGCCCGGCCCGGCGCGCGACCTGCTGGAAGGGCTGCACCCGCTGCTGCTGCGCGAGGTGCCGGCATGAAGCGCATTCCGCTTCTTCTGCTGTTTGCGCTGTCGTTGTGCGCCATGGCCGGCTGCGAAGGCGCGAAACAGGACATGTACGACCAGCCGCGCTATAAAACATACGCGCCCAGCCCGCTGTTCGAGGACGACGCGTCCGTACGGCCGCCCGTCGCCGGCACGGAACCGCGTGCGCGGGGCGCCTTCGCCGACAGTTCCGGCGGCCGCGCGGGCACGGACCTCGTGCGGCGCGACGCGCTGGCGGAAGACGCGCAGGCGAACCCGTATCCGGTCGACATGGCCCTGCTGAAGCGCGGCCAGGACCGCTACATGATCTATTGCATGCCGTGCCACAGCCCGGCCGGCGACGGCGACGGCCTCGTCGTGCGGCGCGGCTTCCCGGCGCCGCCGACGTATCACCAGGACCGCCTGCGCAACGCGCCCGACCGCCACATCTACGACGTCATCAGGAATGGCTACGGCGTGATGGCGCCGTACGGCGACCGCGTGGAGCCTGCCGACCGCTGGGCCATCGTCGCCTTCATCCGCGCGCTGCAGCTGAGCCAGCATGCGGACGCGGCGAGCCTGCCGCCGGACGTGCGTGCGCGCCTGGGAGGCCAGCCATGAAGGCGCGCACGCTCCTGGTTCTCGCACTCGTCGCCGCGGTCGCCGGCTGGCGCCTCGACCCACGCGCGCTGCTGGCCAGCTATCTCGCCGCGTGGTGGTTCATCACGGGCGCGCTGCTGGGCGGTCTCGCCAACGTGTGGCTGCACCAGCTGACGGGCGGCGCGTGGGGCGAGACGATCCGCGGCCCGCTGCTGCGCGCGGCGCGCTGGCTGCCGCTCGCGTGCATCCTGTTCCTGCCGGTGCTGCTGGGCGCACCGCTGCTGTATCCGTGGCAGCACGCCGTGCAGGAGGGCGCGTTCCGCGAGATGTGGCTGAATCCCGTCTTCTTCACGATCCGCAGCGTCGGCTATCTGCTGCTGTGGACCTTGCTCGCCATCGTCGAGACGCGGGCCCGCACGCGGTCGCCATTGCGCGCGGCCCTGTGCCTGGTCGCCTACGGCTTTTCCGTGAGTCTCGCGGCCGTGGACTGGATCATGTCGCTGCAGCCCGAGTGGTACTCCAGCGTGTTCGGCTGGCTGGCGGGCACGGGCCAGATGCTGACCGGGCTCGCGCTGGCCGTACTGCTGATCGACCGCGGCGCCGCGCGCAAGCGCCTGCCCGACCTCGGCAACCTGCTGATGATGTACGTGCTGACGTGGGCGTATCTGGCCTACGTCCAGTTCCTGATCATCTGGGCCGCGGACCTGCCGCACGAGATCGCGTGGTACCTGCGCCGCGGCGCGCCCGGCTGGCAGGCCGTCGCGTGGGTGCTCGTCGTCGGTCACTTCGCCGGGCCGCTGTGCATCCTGCTGTCGCGCCACGCGAAGACCGCGCCCGCGCTGATGGGCGTGCTGGCCGGCGCGCTGCTGGCGGCCCACCTGCTGGATTGCTGGTGGCTCGTGCTGCCGTCCGTCGAGCACCTGACGCGGCACTGGCTGTGGCTGGCGCCGCTCGTTGCGGCCGGGTTCGGACTGGCGGCGTGGGTCGCGTTGGAACGAACGGGAAAGGAGGGCGCTCATGCCTGACTACACGGGCGGCGATCTCGATCTGCGCGGCCTGCGCGTGGGCGCGTGCATCATCGTGGGCGGCATCGCCTGTGCGCTCGGCGCGGCCGCGCTGATGCTGCGCGAGCAGCCGCCGGCCGCGAACACGCCGCCGCACGCATTCGCCGGCAAGGCGCCGCTGCTGCAGCCGGCTCCGCAGCCCGACCGCGCCGTCTACTTCGAGGAAAAGCGCCGCGCGACGCAGGCCTATGGCTGGATCGACCGCGAGGCCGGCATCGCCCGGATTCCGCTGGACGAGGCCATGAAGCTGATGGCGGCGAAGGGGGCACGATGATCGCCGCACTCGCATTCCTGCTGATGCTTGCCTGCGGCCCGGCCGCCGCGCAGGCCCTGCAACTGCCGCCGCCCCCGGCCGCGCGATTCGACCCCGTGCCCGGCACCCGGCTGCCGCTCGACGCCGTGCTGCGCGACGATGCCGGGCAACCGGTCCGGCTGGCCGCGTTGTTCGACCGTCCGGTGGTGCTGGTGCCCGGCTATTACACCTGTCCGAACCTGTGCAGCACCGTGTTCGAAGGCGTGCTGCAGGCGCTCGCGCTGTCCGGGCTCGCGGCCGGGGAGTACCGGCTGGTCGGCCTGTCCATCGATCCGCGCGATGGCGCCGCCGCGGCCACGGAGCGGAAGCGGGCGTATGCGGCGCTGCTGCCCGGCGGCGCGCGCGATCTCACGCTGCTGACGGGCGACGCGCAAACGCTGGCGCGGCTGGAGAGCGCCCTGGGCTACCGCACCGTGGCGGACACGGATACGGGCGAGCTGGCCCACGCGGCCGGCTTCGTCGTGCTGGACGCCGACGGCCGCATCGCGCGCGCCTTCTCCGGCGTGCGCTTCGATCCGGCCGCGCTGCGCGCCGCGATCAGGACGCCGACGCCATCGTTCGGCGAGCAGGTGCTGATGCTGTGCGCGCACTTCGCCCCCACGTCCGGCCGCCACACGACGGGTGCGCTGGCGTTCGTGCGCGCGGGCGTGCTGCTGTTGCCATTGCTATTCCTGGGCTGGCTGTGGCGGCGGGGAGGGCGGCGTGCGTCCTGAATTCCACCTGCTGCCGGCGGACGCCGCCGCATCCGCGACGCGCCTGGACAGCCTCGCCCTGTGCCTGCTGCTGCTGTGCGGTGCCGTCGCGCTGGTGCTGTTCGTGCTGATGGTCGGCTTCTCGATCCGCTACCGGGCCGGCTCGAAAGCCGACCGCACGCACGTGCCGAAGAAGGGGCAGCCCGTCGAAATCGCGTGGACCGTGATCCCGCTGCTGCTGTTCCTCGGGATCTATGCGTGGGGCGCGATCGACTACGTGAAGCTGTACCAGGCGCCCGGCGATGCGATGCCGGTGTTCGTCGTCGCGAAGCAGTGGATGTGGGAGGCGGAGCACCGCAACGGCCGCAGGGAAAAGGGCCAGCTGCACCTGCCGCTGGGCCGGCCGATCCGCATGGTGATGACGTCGCAGGACGTGATCCACAGCTTCTTCGTGCCGGACTTCCGGGTGAAGCAGGACGTGGTGCCGGGCCGCTACACGTCCATCGTGTTCACGCCCAGCCGCACGGGCGAATACCGGCTGTACTGCGCGGAATACTGCGGCACGGAGCACGCGATGATGCTGGGCCGGATCGTCGTCATGCAGCCGGCGGCGTTCGCGCAGTGGCTGGACGCGGGGCCGCGCCAGCCGGGCATGGCGGCGCGCGGCTACGAACTGTATCGCCGCTACGGCTGCAGCGGCTGCCACGACCCGGGTTCGAACGTGCACGCGCCCGACCTCACGGGCCTGCTGGGCCGGCGCGTGCATCTCGCGGATGGCCGCGAGCTGACGGCCGACGAGCCGTACGTCCGCGATTCCATCCTCGTGCCCACGAAGGACGTCGTCGCGGGCTACGCGCCGCTCATGCCGTCGTTCGCGGGGCAGATCGGCGAGGAAGACATCCTGGCCATCATCGAATATATCAGGGAGAGCGCGCATGACGAGCTACCTCGCGGGCGGTGACAGGCTGACCGACTGGCTGACGACGCGCGACCACAAGCGCATCGCCGTGCTGTACGCGATTTCCATCACCCTGTTCTTTTTCCTCGGCGGCGTGGCGGCGGCATTGATCCGCCTGGAGCTGGCGACGCCGCAGGGTGACCTCGTCAGCGACGACACGTACAACAAGCTGTTCACGGCGCACGGCATCATCATGGTGTGGCTGTTCCTGATTCCGTCCATCCCCGCGGTGCTGGGGAATTTCCTGATGCCGCTGATGATCGGCGCGCGCGACCTCGCATTCCCGCGGCTGAACCTCGCGAGCTGGTACCTGTACATGGCGGGCGGCGCGATCGTGCTGTGGGCGCTGCTGGCGGGCGGCGTCGACACGGGGTGGACGTTCTACACGCCGTTCTCGTCGATGTTCTCGAACTCGCACGTCGTGGCGGCGCTGTGCGGGGTGCTGGTGCTCGGGTTCTCGTCGATCCTGACGGGGCTGAACTTCATCGTCAGCGTGCACACGCTGCGCGCGCCGGGCCTCGGCTGGTTCCGCCTGCCGCTGTTCGTGTGGGCGAACTACGCGACGTCGCTGATCCTCGTGCTGGCCACGCCCGTGCTGGCGATGACCCTGGTGCTGGTCGCGATCGAGCGGCTGTTCCAGGTCGGGATCTTCGACCCCGCGCTGGGCGGTGATCCGCTGCTGTTCCAGCACCTGTTCTGGTTTTATTCGCACCCGGCCGTGTACATCATGGTGCTGCCGGCGATGGGCGTCGCCAGCGAGATCATCCCGTGCTTCGCGCGCCGGCCCGTGTTCGGCTACCGCTTCATGGCGTACGCGATCCTCGCCATCGCCGTCATCGGCTTCCTCGTGTGGGGCCACCACATGTTCGTCAGCGGCCAGTCGATGTACGCGGGGATGGTGTTTTCGCTGCTGTCGTTCCTCGTCGCGATCCCGTCCGCGATCAAGGTGTTCAACTGGACTGCCACCTTGTACAAGGGCAGCATCCGCTTTTCCGCGCCGATGCTGTACGCGCTGGGTTTCGTCGGCCTGTTCACGATCGGCGGGCTGACCGGGCTGTTCCTCGCGGCGCTCGCGCTGGACGTGCACCTGTCCGACACCTATTTCGTCGTCGCGCACTTCCACTACATCATGGTGGGCGGCTCCGTGATGGCCTACCTGGGCGGCATCCACTTCTGGTGGCCCAAGGTCACGGGCCGGATGTATTCGGAGACGTGGGGGAGAATCGCGGCCCTCGTCATCTTCGCCGGCTTCAACCTTACGTTCTTCCCGCAATACCTGCTGGGCTATGCGGGCATGCCGCGCCGCTACCACAGCTATCCGGAAGAATTCCAGCTGCTGCACGTGCTGTCGTCCGCGGGCGCCGTCACGCTGGCCATCGGCTACCTGATGCCGCTCGGTTACCTCGCATGGTCGCTGCGTCATGGCGCGCGGGCGCCGGCGAATCCGTGGCTGGCCACGGGGCTCGAATGGCAGACGGCATCGCCGCCGCCCGAACACAATTTCGCGACGCCGCCCATCGTCGTGCGCGAGCCGTATGCCTACACGCCGGAGGGGCCATGAACGCGCCGGTCCTGGAACCGCAATTCCGCGACCACGCGCAGCAGGACTTCGCGCGCTCGTTCGGCATGTGGGTATTCCTGTCCAGCGAACTGCTGTTCTTCGGGCCGCTGCTGTTCGGCTACCTGTACCTGCGCATGCACCATCCGGAAGCGACCGGGATGGCCAGCCGCCACACGGACATGCTGCTGGGGACCGTCAACACGGCCGTCCTGCTGACCAGCAGTTTTTGCATGGCGCTGGCCGGCCACGCGGCGCAAAAAGGGAACGAAATGCGCGATCGCCGTCGCGCCGCGCGGCTGCTCGCGCTGACGGCGGCGCTGGGCATTGTCTTCCTCGTCATCAAGGGCATCGAATGGCACCAGGAATTCGACGAGCACCTGTTCCCCGGCGTGGGGTTTCATCCGTCCGACGGCGGGGACGCGGGCACCGTCTACGGCATGGAGCTGTTCTTCCTGCTGTACTTCGCCGCGACCGGCCTGCACGCGCTGCACCTGTTCATCGGCGTGTCGGCCTGCCTGTGGCTGATGCGCGGCCCGCGCGCGGAAGCCGTGGAACTGGTCGGCCTGTACTGGCACTTCGTCGACGTGGTGTGGATCGTCCTGTACCCGTTGCTGTACCTGACCCTGCGCTCGGGAGGCTGACGTGGACCGGACCGTACGCCCCCTCGTGCTCACGTGGCTGGCGCTGATGGCGCTGCTGGCCACGACGGCCGCGTGCGCGCTGCTGCGCCTGGGCTGGCTGAACACGGCGATCAGCCTCGCGGTGGCGCTGGCGAAGGCGTTGCTGGTGGCGTTCGTGTTCATGCGCCTGAAGCGCGCGCCCGCGCTGCTGCGGCTCGCGGCCGTCGCGGGCGCCGTCACGCTCGCGCTGCTGTTCGGGCTCGCGCTGACGGATTACGCGACGCGCACGGCACTCAAGGCGCCGTGGCAACAGCCGGCGACGGTGGCGCCGCGGTTGGGGAGCCGGTAGGCGTTGTAAGTAAATTTCTGTATGGCAAATCTAGTTGCCTTGAATTAAAATGACGGGTTGCCGCCATTCGCCCCGCTTCCACCGAATCCCGTCGTGTCGCCCCAAGATCCCCACCGTCCCAACCTGGGCATCGACTGCCGCCGCGCCGAATTCGCGGACCCGGCCAGCGAGTCACGCTTCACGCGCCAGTTCCTGCCCGAGCGGAACCGCCAGCTGAAGGCCAGCCTGCTGTTCGCGGCCGCGTTCTACGTCGCGTTCGCGGCCACCGATTTCGCCACCCTGGGCGACACGGCGATCGCGTGGATGCTCATGGGCCTGCGCAGCGTCGTGGCGCTCGTGGGCCTGGGCTGCTTCGCGGCCATCGTCCGCCGCCCGCGGTCGGTGCGCGTGTCGATCCGGGCCGCGTGTACCCTGCTCGTCGCCGCGCTGGCCGTGTTCATGGTCGTGTGCTGGTTCCAGCCGCAGGTGCTGGCGTGGAATGCGATGTCGCAGGCGCTGATCCTGATGGCGGTCTACGTCAATTTCCCCAATCGTTTCATCTACGCGGTGGCGATCGGCGTCGGGTCGAGCATCGTGTTCGCCGCGATGCTGGCCATCCAGGGCAATCTGCGGGCGGACGACCTGCTGACGCTCGTGCTGCTGCTCGTGATGGGCAATGCGCTCGGCTACATCGCGGCGCGCCGGTTCCACGTCGCCCAGCGCGAACAGTTCCGCGCCTCGCTCCAGCTGCAGCAGCTGGCCGACCGCGATCCGCTGACGGGCTGCCACAACCGCCGCTTCCTGCAAAAAGGCCTGTTGAACGCGGAGCTGGAGCGCACGCGCCGCTACGGCGCGCCGCTGTCGGTGGTCTTGTGCGACCTCGACCATTTCAAGCGCATCAACGACACCTACGGCCACGCGGCCGGCGACCGGGTACTGGCGGATTTCGCCGGCCTGCTGCTGTCGCTGACGCGCGACACGGTCGACAGCGTGATCCGCTACGGCGGCGAGGAGTTCCTGCTCGTGCTGCCGCAGACGGACCTCGCGGGCGCGCAGGCGCTGGCGGAACGCATCCGCGCGGCCTTCGCCGACGCGCCCGGCGCAATCATCAAGGCGACGGCGAGCTTCGGCATCGCGTCCGTGCCCGCGCAGGCGCCGGTGCTGCCCGCATCGTCGGAAGCGCTGATCGGCGCCGCGGATGCGCAGCTCTATGCCGCCAAGCGGGGCGGGCGCAACATGGTGTGCGCGACGCTCGCCGGACCCTGAATCACCGGCCGCCGGCCGCGCGCACGCGGTACCAGGCGAGGCCGATCCATTCGTACGTCGCATACCACGACCGGCGCATGCCCTCCGCGCTGGGCACCCAGGCGTGGATCGACAGCGGCTGGCGGCCGAAGAACATCGTGGGCGCGCTGACGACGTCCAGCCCGGCGCGCGCGAACACGGCGCTGGCGCGCGGCATGTGCATCGCGTCGGTGACCAGCAGGATCCGGTGGGTGCCGTCCGCGCGCAGGATGGCGGCGCTGAAGGCCGCGTTCTCCGCCGTGTCGCCGGAGCGGTCCTCGAGCCACTTCACCGGCACGCCGAAATCTTCGCGCAGGGCGGCGGCCATGCTGTCGGCTTCCGAGGCGGTCCGGTTACCCTTGTCGGCGCCGCCGTTGCCGCCGCTGACGAGGATGGGCAGCCCCGTCTTGCGTTGCAGGTGCGCCGCATAGCGCAGGCGCGCGAGGGCGATGTAGTCGGGGATGTCGCGGTCGCCGTATTCGGGAGCATGCCGCACGCGGCCCGCCGCCAGCACGACGATGGCCTGGGCGCCGGCGCGCTCGGGTTCCTGCAGCGGGGCCGTCAGCCGTTCCAACGGTGCGACCAGGAGCGCCGCGCCGCCCGTGGTCGACAGGAATGCCAGCAGCGCGAACCCGGTGCCGGCGACGATGCGGCCGGCGCGCGGCCGGCGGCGCCACAGCACGAGGCCGATGACGATGACGAGGAACAGGCTGGCGGGCGGCAGGATCAGGCCGCGCGGGATCAGGTTGACGATGTCGAGCAGCGGTGCAAAAGTCATGGATCGTGGGCGTGATGGTGGCGCCCGGAGTAGACCGCAGCCGGGCCGCCGCGTCAAGCGGCCCGTGACCGGCAGCTAGGTCTTGCGCCGGCGCGCGGCGGTCGCACCCGCGAGGCCGAGGCCCAGCAGCGCCAGCGTGCCGGGTTCCGGCACCGGGTTGCCGGTGCCGTCGTCGACGAAGCTTGCGGTCCAGTAGCCGGCCGTGGGAAAGCCGGCCCACGGGCTGCCGTTGTTCAGTGCGTTGAACTGGTCCTTCACGGCATTGCCCACCGGGTTGCCGACGGTGATGCTGAGGAACGTGGTCGCATCGTTGATCGACGCTCCAGCGTACGCGATGACGGCGAGGCCCTGGCCCGGATCCTGGTACTGCAGCGCGCCCGAGACGGGATCGACGGGGACGGAAAACGTCCAGCCGATGATGCTGGCGGTGGTGTTGTCGAACGCGAGACCGGGGTACGCCATCTGGATATTCGTGATGTCGTTGTAGCCGATGGCGCCCGCCTGGACGACGCTCGCGGCGACGTCGAACGTGGCGTACGTCGGCTGGCCGACGTGCGGGCCGAACCCCTGGCTCGTCGTCGTCCAGCTGTACGTGTAGACCGGCGCGGCCCACGCCGTGCCGGCGCACAGGCAGAGTAGTGCCGTGAATCTCTTGATTGTCGCGATCGACATGTCGATACCCCTTCAAAGAGTGGATGCACATTGCGGGGTATTGACAAGCATCAATCGTGCCGTGACTTTTTGTCGTTGATAGTCAATGACTTGTGATAAGCGTCGGCGCCGCCTGTCAAGTTTGTCGACAGTCGTCCATTCCATGCCGCGATCAGGTCGCGGTACGCCGTCCCGACGGGCCGGATGCGGCGGTCCAGGTCGTACAGCCCGCGCGGATTGACGATGCCGCGCGCCTCGCGCAGTTCGATGTGCCAGTCGACCTGGTCGGTCAGCGAATACCACGTGAAGCCGGCGACGGGCACGCCGCTCCGCATCAGGCTGCGCACGTGGGCCCACTGGCAGCGCAGCCACTCGCGGGCTTCGTCGCCGTGCGGCCCCTGGTCGAGGTTCGTTTCCGTGTGCATCAGCGGCAGGCCGTAGCGCTGTGCGTACTCCTGCGCAATCATCGCGTACCCAAGTGTTTCGCCCGCATCGCGCGCCGTGCCGTCGGGGGCGACGTCGTGTTCGTTCGTCATGTAGTAATCGGTGCCGAGGATGCAGTGGTGGCGCAGCGCGTGTTGTTCGAAGAATTCGCATTCGTCCGGCGTCATGCCGTGCGCCAGCACGAACTCGCGCTGTACCGGCTCGAGCGGGCGGCCGTAGTTGAAGTCGAGCGACAGGAAGCGCAGCCGGTTGCGCCGTTCGGCTTCCGCGACGGCGTCGGGATGCGGCGCGTGGAAGTATTCGCTCGATTCGCTCTGGATGAACACCGCGTCGGGACGCAAGGTCACGATCTCGTGCATCGCCAGCACGTTGGCACGGGCCAGGTGCTTCAGCGCCGTGACGTACGACCGGAAATCGCGCGCCTGCTCGTTCCACCACCCGAACAGCGCGGAGAATTTCGCGCACACGTACATCTCGTTGACGGGCGTGTACAGCCGGATCCACGGATAGCGCGTCGCGAAGGCCCGGGCATAGCCCTGGAACAGCGCGGGAAAATCGGGATTCTGGAAGTTGCCGATCCAGTCCGGCACGCAGAAGTGGCACAGGTCCGCGACGGGTTCGATGCCGCTCCGGCGCAGCGCGCCGAACGCCTGGTCGGCGAATTCCCAGTCGTAGCGGTCCGGCCCCAGCCATGTGCGGTACAGCGGCACGCCGTAGCGCAGGGTGCGGATGCCCAGGTGCGCCACGAGCGCGAAGTCCGTCCGCCATTGCCCGTAGTGGCCGCATTCTTCCATCTGGTCGCGGCGGATGCGGCCATCGGCGATCGTCGGCGCGCTGTTCTCGATTCCGGTGGCGAACATGAACGGCAGCATTCAGCGCCTCCCCAGCGGCGGCTGCGCGGTGACGACGCCGGGCTCGATGCGCTGCAGGTTGTCGAGGCCCGTGAGCAGCATGCAGTCCTGCAGTTCCTGTTCCAGCAGGGTGAGGGCGCACGTGACGCCTTCGCGCCCGCGCGCGGCCAGGCCGTACAGCCACGCGCGTCCGGAGAGGCAGGCGTGGGCGCCGAGGCCGATCGCCTTGACGATGTCGCCGCCCGTGCGGATGCCGCCGTCGAACAGCACTTCGATGCGGTCGCCCACGGCATCCACGATTTCCGGCAGCACGGAGATCGACGACGGCGCGCCGTCCAGCTGGCGCCCGCCGTGGTTCGACACGATGATGGCGTCCGCGCCGATGTCGATGGCGGTGCGCGCGTCGTCCGGATTCATCACGCCTTTCAGGATCAGCTTTCGCTGCCATGTCGCGCGCACCCGGCGCGCCGTGTTCACGTCGAACGAAGGATCGAACTGCTCCTCGATCCACTTCGACAGCGAGCCGATGGAGCCGGCCTCCTTGATCTCGTGCTCGAAATTGCCGAACGTATGGCGCTTGCTGCCCGCCATGTTCGCGAGCCAGCGCGGGTGGCCCACCATCTGCATGATGTTCGCCGGCGTCAGGCGCGGCGGCACCGCGAGGCCGTGCTTTTCGTCGGCCCAGCGCTTGCCCTGCGTGTGCAGGTCGATGGTCAGCACGAGCGCCGAGCAGTTCGCGTCGTGGGCGCGGCGCATCAGGCTTGCGTTGACCTTGTGGTCCTTCATCAGGTACAGCTGGAACCAGAACGGTTGATTGATCGCCTCCGCCACGTCCTCGATGGAATTGATGGAGCACGTCGACAGGCAGAACGGCACGCCGAAGTCCACCGCCGCGCGCGCCGCCTCGCATTCGCCGTTGGCCCACGTGAGGCCCGCGAGGCCAGTCGGGCCGAGGGCCAGGGGGATGCGCGCCGGGTCGCCCGCCATCGTGACGCGGGTGTCGCGGTGCGACACGTCGCGCAGGCTGTGCTGGCGCAGGGTCAGCGCACGCATGTCGTCCAGGTTGCGCTGCACGGTCAACTGCTGTTCGCTGCCGCCGTGGATGTAGTCGAACACGACGCCGGGCAGGCGTTCGCGCGCGAGGCATTCGAGGTCGAAGATGCTGGCTACCTTGCTCATGTCGTTGTCCTTACAATTCCCCGCGCGCCGCGAGCGCCTGGATGCGCGCGCCCATGCGGCAGGCGAGGGCCTGGATCGTCAGCGACGGATTCACGCCGCCCGCCGTCGGGAACAGCGAGCCGTCGCAGATCCACAGGTTGGCCACGTCCCAGCTGCGGCCATCCGCGTCCACGACGCTCGTCTCCCGGTCGTTGCCCATGCGGCACGTGCCGAGGATGTGGCTCGTGTCGTCGCTCGTCCAGGCGTCCTTGCCGCCGGCCGCCGCCAGCATCTCGCCCATGAAGCGGCGCGCGTGGTCCTGCATGCGGCGGTCGTTGGCGGCATATTCGAACGTCACGTGCGCAACGGGCAGGCCGTGGCGGTCGCGCACGTCCGCCAGTTCCACGCGGTTGCACGCGCGCGGCTCCGTCTCGGCGACCGCGACGAGCCCCGCCATGTGGTTGTAGTCCGCCATCTCGCGGCGCAGTGCCATGCCCCACAGATGCCGTTCCGTCACGAGCAGCTGGGCCCACGCGCGCGGCAGCGGGCCCTGGCTCATGAAGGCGTAGCCGCCGTGGAAATCCTTGCCCGCGTCCGTGTAATTCCAGTGCTCGCACACGGCCATGTTGGGCGGGCCCTTGTACCAGCGGATGGCTTCGTCGAAGCGGGCCCACACGCCGGGGCCGGCGTGTGTCGTCAGGTGCGTGCCGACGAGGCCCGAGCCGTTCGCGAGGCCCTGCGGGAAGCGGCTGCACGCGGAATTCAGCAGCAGGCGCGGCGTCTCGATCGCATAGCCGGCCACCACGACGTTGCGCGCGCGCTGGAAGCGCCATGCGTCGTTGCGGCGATAGTGCACGCCCGCCGCGCGGCCGTCGGCGCCGAGCTCGATGCGGCCGGCCATCGCGAGGTCGCGCACTTCCGCGCCCGCCGCCAGCGCGCGGGGAATCCACACGATCAGCGCGCTCTGCTTGGCGTTCGTCGCGCAGCCGAAGTTGCAGAAACCCCGGTAGACGCAGGGCGGCGACTTGCCGCGCGGTGCGGACACGGTCGCCAGCGGCACGGCTGACCACTCGATGCCCATCTTTTCCGCGCCGCGCGCGAGCACGAGGCCGGCCGCGTTCATCTCGTGTTCGCGATAGGGGTAGCGGCGGCGCGGCGGTCCCCACGGATAGCGCACGGGTCCGGACACGGCCAGCGCCCGCTCCGCCTCGTCGTAATAGGGCGCCAGTTCGTCGTAGGTGATGGGCCAGTCGAAGCCGTAGCCCAGTTGGCTGCGCGACCGGAACCACTCGGGCCGGAAGCGCAGCGAGATCATGCTGAAGTGGACGGTCGACCCGCCCACGCCCCAGCCGGAATTGTTCCCGCCGAGGGCCAGCGCGTCGGTGCCGCCGGACAGCCGTTCTTCCAGCCAGTACAGCTGTTGCTGCGCTTCCTCGTCCGACGCGAAATCCTCCAGCGGGCGCCAGAACGGGCCGGCTTCCAGCACGACGACGGAAAAGCCGGCCTCCGCGAGCTTGCACGCGAGCGTGGCGCCGCCGGCGCCGGCGCCGACGATGACGAAATCGACGGCGTCATCGTCGTCGTATTCGCGCATCGTCACCCAGCCCCCACGCTCGTACACGTCGGGTGCGCGGCCGCCGCCTGTCCGTGGCGCGATCACCGCGCCTCCTTCGCTTCCCACGGGTCGCGGCTGTCGAACCCGAGGCGCACGTACCCGCGCGGGTTCGCCGGCCCGCCGAAGCCGATCTCGTTCCAGGCGAGGGGATGCGCGTAATAGAAGCCGGCCGCCGTCTTGAGCAGGTGGTGGATGAAGAAGCGCTTCGCATCGAGGCCCTGCCAGCCGGGAGACACGGCGCGGCCGCCTTCGAGGGCATGCAGGACCGCGTCCTGCGCGTCCGCATCGAGCCGGACGAACGGCCGGTCGTGCAGCCGCCGCGCCTCGTCGTCGACGGCGGCCAGGCCCTGGCGCCAGGCGGCGCGCAGCGGGGGCATGTCCGGATGGCGGTAGCCTTCGCCGCGGTCGTCGTGCAGCATGGCGTCGATCCACGGCGTGATCGGGATCGGTTGCGCGCGGTCGGGCTGGGGCAGCAGGCGCGCGTTGATCGCGTCCAGCAGGTCCCACTCGTCCTGCGTCAGCCAGCGCCGGGGCGGCACGTCGTCCAGCCGGGCCGCGAGCGTGTTACGGGTGATGCCGTCGAACGACGGGCTGTCCCACTTGGCCAGCACGTCGTAGCCGGGAAAGCGCGCTGAGGGAGCGTCCTCGTTCATGGCCGCTCCTGCACCGTGCGCAGCGCCAGCGCGGCCCGGCCAGCGAGTGCGAGCGCGGAAAAGCTGGGCGGCGCCGGCAGCGGCGGGCCGGCAAGCAGGTTCTGGCTCCAGTTGCGCCAGCCGCCCATCTGCCTGGCGATGCCGCGGGCGTGGAACACCATCCCCAGCGCGCCCAGCCACGTGCACGCCTTCAGCAGCGCGTCCGTCAGGCGGCGCGGGCCCGGCCGGCCGGGCAGCGCCGCGCCGGCCAGCAGCACGGCCGCCGCGGGCGGCACGCTGACCGGCAGCCACATCGCGGGATGCTGGAACGCGCCCCGGAAGTGCAGCAGCGCCGCTTCCGCGCTCGTGCCGGTGAGGCCGAACGCGGCCAGGCCGCACAGGGCGCGGCCGGACGGCAGGCCGGCGAGCGTGGGTGCGCCGGCGGCGACGGGACGGGCGGCGAGGCCCAGCACGCCGGCCAGCGTGAGCGCGGCGGGCGCGCCGAGCGGCGCCGCATAGAACAGGTTCGCCCACGACAGGCCGCCGGGCCGGCGCAGCACGTTGTACGCGTGGAAGCCGAGACCCGCCGTGCCGACGGCGCAGGCGGTCGCATACGGTGCGGAAGCGGGCTTCGCGCGCAACGCACAGCCCAGCACGACGGCCGCGCTGGCGAGCGGCGCGAACATGCCGGGATTCTCGAAGCCGCCGCGGTAGTGTTCCAGCGCGCTATCGCTCAGCACGGACGCGGCCAGCAGCGCGGCGGCCTGGTACAAGCGGTGGGCGGTCCGGTCAAGTGCGGGCGGAGGCGGCGCGGGCCGGCGCCGTTGCAGCAGCAATGCGCCCAGCGCCAGGCCGAGGGCGGCTGCGCCGAGCGCACGCGCCGCGGGGCGCGCGTGGGCGGGCGCCGCCGCGTTCACTTCTTGTCTCCGGGGAGGAGGGTGCTGAGCACCTGCTTCGCCACGCCGGCCAGCATCGACCCTTCGCTCGGGTCGCCCTTGGCGATCGTCGTCATGAAGTGCCTGGCCTGCTCCAGCGTGATGTGCGAGGGCAGCGGCGGCACTTCCGGGTCCGTCTTGAATTCGAGGACGACGGGCCGGTCGGCCGCCAGCGCCTCGCGCCACGCTTCGCCCACCCGGTCGGGATCGTTGCAGAAGATGCCCTTCAAACCAATCAACTCGCCGAAGCGGTGGTAAGGGACGTCGGGAATCTGCTGCGTCGCCTCGAACTTCGGATTGCCTTCCATGACGCGCTGTTCCCACGTCACCTGGTTCAGATCCTCGTTGTTGAAGACGCACACGATCCAGCGCGGGTCCTTCCACCGCTTCCAGTACTTGGCCACGGTGATCAGCTCCGCCATGTTATTCATCTGCATGGCGCCGTCGCCGACGAGTGCGATCACGGGGCGGTCCGGATGCGCGAACTTGGCGGCGATCGCATATGGCACGGCCGCCCCCATCGACGCGAGCCCGCCGGACAGCGAATACATCTGGCCCCGCTGCACCTTGAGGTCGCGCGCATACCAGTTCGCGCAGGAGCCGGAATCGCTCGTGACGATCGCGTCGCGCGCCAGCAGCGGCGACAGTTCGTAGCACACGCGCTGCGGATTGACCGGGTTCGCGGCGGCGAGCGCCCGTTCTTCCAGCATCTTGTACGATTCGCGCACTTCCTGTTCGACCTTCGCGCGCCAGTCGGTGTCGGTTTTGTCCTTCAGCAGCGGCAGCAGCAGGCGCAGGGTCTCGGCGCTGTCGCCGTGCAGGTTGACCTCGGCCGGGAAGCGTATGCTCAGCATCGTCGGGTCGATGTCGATCTGCACCGCGCGCGCCTTGCCTTCCTTCGGCAGGAATTCCGCGTACGGGAAGCCCGTGCCGATCATCAGCAGGGTGTCGCAGTCGTTCATCATCTCCCAGCTGGCTTTCGTGCCGAGGATGCCGATGGAGCCCGTCACCCACGGCAGGTGGTCGGGCAGGGCGGCCTTGCCCAGCAGGGCCTTGGCGCAGCCGGCCTTCAGGCGCTCGGCCACGGCGATGACTTCGTCCGTCGCCTGCAGCGCGCCCGCGCCGACGAGGATCGCCACCTTGCTGCCGGCGTTCAGCACGTCGGCCGCGCGTACGAGATCGGCCTCGTACGGAACGACGCGCGGCTTCGTGTAGCCGATGCCGGAAAACACGGAGCCGTGCTTGCGCGGCGGGTCTTCGTACGGCTTGTCCTGCAGGTCGTTCGGCAGCACGACGACGCTGACGCCGTTGCGGCCCAGCGCCGTGCGCATGGCGCGGTCGAGCAGGTGGCGCACCTGCGACGGCTGGCTCGCCTCGTACACGTAATCCGCCACGTCCTGGAACAGGCGCTCCAGGTTCAGCTCCTGCTGGTAGTGCGCGCCGCGCGCCGTCGTCGGCGCCTGGCCGCAGATGGCGAGTACCGGCACGTGGTCGCACTTGGCGTCGTACAGGCCGGTCACGAGGTGGGCCGCGCCGGGGCCACCCGTCGACAGGCACACGCCCGGCTCGCCCGTGAACTTGGCGTGCGCGGCGGCCATGAACGCGGCCATTTCCTCGTGCCGCACCTGGATGAACTGGATCTTGCCTTCCGCGCGGTCCAGCGCGCCCAGCACGCCGTTGATGCCGTCGCCGGGATAGCCGAAGATGGTCCGGACGCCCCATTCATACAGGCGTTCCACGAAGAAGTCGCCTACGGATTTGCTCATGTCGTGTCCTCGCTGGTTTAGTGTTTGCGCAGCTGCCTCAGGCCCAGCGCCACGCCCGCCGCGCCGATGCCGGCCAGCAGCCACGCGCGGTGCGTCGTCGCCCACAGCTGCAGGCTGCGGGTGCTCGCGCCTTCGTCGAAGGTGCCGTGCGCGGCGTACGGTCCGGGCACGGGCCGCCACAGGTTGTCGGGCCGGTCGGCCGGGATGGCACGCGGACCCTGCTGGCCGGCCACGCCCTTGCGGGCCAGGTACCGGTCGAGCAGGCGCGGGACGAACTTCTCCGCCATCACGGTGGACAAGGTCGGCGCGCCCACGCAGAGCTCGGCCCGGCGCGCATGGGCCGCCCAATAGATGGCGCGTGCGGCGACTTCGGGCTGGTAATACGTGCCGATCGGCTTGGGATGGTGCGTCAACGTGGTCTTGCACCACTCGAATTGCGGCGTGTTCACGCCCGGCATGTCGACGACGGCGATGTGGATATCGCTCCGTTCATGCTCGAGTTCCGTGCGGATCGATTGGGTAAAACCCTTGATCGCGTGCTTGGCCCCGCAATAGGGCGATTGCAGGGGAATCGAGCGGTACGCGAGGGCCGAGCTGACCTGCACGATGGTGCCCCGGTTGCGGGGCCGCATGCGTTTCAGCGCGGCCATCGTGCCCCACACGAAGCCGTGGTAAGTGACGTCGGTGACGCGCCGAAAGTCTTCTGGGGAAATATCGGCGAACGGCGCGAACACGGTCGCCATCGCATTGTTGATCCAGATGTCGATGGGGCCCAGTTCGGTCTCGGCCCGCCCGGCGGCGGCCTCGACCTGGCCATGGTCGGCCATGTCGGCCGGGATGGCGATGGCTTGCGGCGAGCCGAGCCGTTCAGCTTCCGCGCGCGCCGCTTCCAGGCGTTCCGGGTCGCGCGCGATCAGCGCGATGCGGGCGCCGGCGCGGGCGAACTGCTGTACCGCGGCACGGCCGATCCCCGCGCTGGCGCCCGTGACGACGACGACTTCATGGCGTGCTTCCGGCATAACCGAGGCCCTCCGGTGGTGCGATGAGTGGCCAGCTTAGCACCAAGCGTCGATGAGCCTCGTCACGTTATGTTTGTGAAAATGTTCTTGAACAGATGCACATACTATCGGGTTGCCGGACGGCTGAGCAACGTCACGGCAACACCTTTCAGCCCGGCACCATCGGCGCGCACCGTGATCGTGCCGCCGGCACCGGCCCGGGTCCGCACGATGCCGAGCACGAGGCCGTTGAACGCGGCCCTGTCCCTGGCCTGGAACGATTCGAAGCTCGTCGCGTCGCCGTTGTCGGTGGCGACGAGGTCCGCCGGCCCCTCGACGGTGAAGCGCACGCGGTCGTGCGCGCGCGGCGCGGGCAGGCCATCCTTGTCGACGATGCGCACGGTGACGAAGGCGAGATCGCGCCCGTCGCTGGCGAGCGCCGTGCGGTCCGCCTGCGCCTGCAGCGCGGCCGGGGCGCTGGCGGTTTTCACGGTGTCCCGTGCCCACTCCTTGCCGTTCTTGTACGCGACGACCGTGATCTCGCCCGGCTCGTACTTCACGGCATCCCAGCGCAGGCGGTAGGCGAACGGCGCCTTCTTCTGGCGGCCCTGGGACTTGCCGTTGACGAACAGCTCGGCCTCGTCGCCCGACGTGAACACGTGCACGGGCGTAACCTGGCCCACGCGCTCCGGCCACGTCCAGTGCGGAAGCACGTGGACCATCGGCAGGTCCGGGCGCCAGCGCGACTGGTACAGGTAATAGCGGTCCTTGGGGAAGCCGGCCAGGTCGACGATGCCCGAGTACGAGCTGCGCGCGCCGTAATAAGGCGTCGGTTCGCCCAGGTAGTCGAAGCCGGTCCAGACGAATTCGCCGGCCACGTACGGGTTGCGGTCGAGCGAGGCGAACACCTTGTCGGCGGACGCGCCGAAATCGACGGCGTACAGCTCGTAGCCGCTGACCTGCTGGCTGTGGGAGTCGCCGCCCCGGCCGTCGCGGACGATGGAGCTGTTCGACGGATGCACGGGGAACAGATACACGCCGCGGCTGCTGAACGCCGACGCGGATTCCGTGCTGAGGATCATCTTGTCCGGGAATTTCGCATGGAACAGCGGGTACTGCGGGGGCGTGCGGATCCGGTCGGTGCCTTCGAATTCCGGATCCTGGCGGATGCCTTCGCCCTGGTAGTTCAGGCCGATGACGTCGACCTCCGCGGGCAGCGGCATGTCCGACTTGGCGTAGTTCATCGCGGTCGTCGTCGGCCGGGTCGGATCTTCCTCGCGGGCGATCCGGTGCAGCTCGCGCGCCACCGCGGCGCCTGCCTTGTCCGTGTACTGCTCGCCGACCTCGTTCCCGATGCTCCAGATGATGATGGACGGGTGGTTGCGGTCGCGCCGGATCATCGCGCGCAGGTCTTGCTCGTGCCAGTCGGGGAAGATCAGGTGGAAGTCCAGCGGCGTCTTCTTGCGTTCCCACGAATCGAATACTTCGTCCATCACGAGAAAGCCCATGCGGTCCGCGAGGTCCAGCAGCTGCGGGTCGGGCGGGTTGTGGCTCAGGCGCACGGCGTTCGCGCCCATCGCGCGCATGATCTCCAGCTGGCGCTCGGCTGCGCGGACATTGAACGCGGCGCCCAGCGCGCCCAGGTCGTGGTGGTTGTTCACGCCGCGCAGGGGGATGTGCTCGCCGTTGACGAGGAGTCCCCGGTTGGGGTCGAAGCGCACGGAGTGGATGCCGAACGGCGTCTCCGTGCGGTCGACGACCCGGCCGTCCTGGCGCACCGTCGCCACGAGCGCGTAGCGGTGCGGCGCCTGCGTGGGCGGCGGGCCCCACAGGCGCGGCTTGCTCACGGTCGTCGCGCCGCTGATGGTGGCGGTCGTGCCCGCGGCGACGGTCGTGGGCGCGGACACGGTCGTTGCGACGGGCTTGCCAACGATGCGGCCACGCCCGTCCAGGGCGTACAGCTCCGTCGTCACCGTCGCGCTGGCCGGCGTGCTGCCTTCGTTGTCGACGGCGACCTGCCACGCGACGCGTGCGGATTCCTTGGACACTTCGGGCGTCGTCACCGTCACGCCCCACTGGCCCACGTGCACGGACGCGGTCTTCGTCAGCCACACGTTGCGGTACAGGCCCGCGCCCGGATACCAGCGCGCGGATTCCGGCGGGTTGTCGAGCCGGATCGCGAGCTGGTTCGCGCCACCCGGCCGCAGCCACGGCGTCAGGTCGATGCGGAACGAGTTGTAGCCATAAGGCCAGCCGCCCGCGAGATGGCCGTTGACCCACACGCTCGCGTACGACATGGCGCCGTCGACGTCGAGGAAGATTTTTTTACCGCGATCCGCGGCGGGAATGTCCAGCGTGCGCCGGTACCACGCCGGGCCCCATGTCTTGAGGCGGCCCATGCCGCCGTACGGGCCCGTCGTCAGGAACGGGCCTTCGATGGCCCAGTCGTGCGGCAGGGTGACGCGACGCCAGCCGCTGTCGTCGAACGCGAGCTTCGCGAACGGTGCGTCGACGGCCGGCTCCGTCGCGGGCCGCGGGTGGCGGCGCGCCGGATCGCGGATGAATGCATTGCCGCTCGGAAGGATCCACGGTTTCAGCACGGGCGTGTCCGCGCGCGCGACCTTTGCCGCTTCCTCGGGCCTGGCGTCGGCCACCTTGCCGTCGGCGGACGCGGTCACTTCCGGCCGCACGTCGTACAGATACGGTGCGGAGCCGCCGTCCGGGTCGCCGGCGTGGAAGCGCCAGCCGTCGTCCAGCAGGATGTGCTCGCGCGGAACCTGGCGGTCGGCTGCGGCCGCGTGTGCGGCGAAGGGCGGGAAAGCGGGCAGCAGGCTGGCCGCGAGCGCGATGCCGAGCGTGGACGCGAGCCGGCGCGCGGTCTTGCGATGGGTGTCTTGCACAGTCTCCTCCTGGTAGGCGGCTGCGCATTTGTTATAACATTCTGAATGGTAGCGCAACCATCGGCAGTGTATGCGGGAAGCCGGGGCAGGTCAAACGCAAATAATCAATTTCTTGATCGTTTCGCCGCCGGCGCCGCTCTACCATGTCCGCCCATGCGCCGACTCGCCCTGATCCTGACCCTCACCGCCAGCCTCGTTCACGCCCAGCCGTTCGGGTTGAATGACACCGTCGTCGTCCACGCCGGCCCGCCCACGATGCGGCTCGCGGCCGGCATGCTGGCGCGCGACCTCGAACGCGTGAGCGGCACGGCGCCCGTCCTGGCGACGCGATTGCAGGATTGCCCGCGCCGCTGCATCGTCGTGGGCACCGTGGATTCGGCTCTCGTGCAGGACGCCGCGCGGGCGCTGGGCGCGGACCTGAAGCCGCTGGCCGGCCAGACCGAGCGCTACCTGCGCGTGGCGGGCAAGGCGGATGGCCGCGCGCTGCTGCTCGTGGCCGGATCGGACCGGCGCGGCGCCGTGTACGGCGTCGTCGACATGTCGCGCGAACTGGGCGTCTCGGCCTGGGAATGGTGGGCCGACGTCGCGCCGGCGCACCTGGACCGCCCGGCCGTCGACGGCGCCCTGCGCGTATCGAATGCGCCGGCGGTGGCGTACCGCGGCATCTTCATCAACGACGAGGACTGGGGGCTGCAGCCGTGGGCGGCCAACACGTTCGACCCGGCCCACGACATCGGTCCGGCGACGTACGCGCGCGTATTCGAGCTGCTGTGGCGCCTGAAGGCCAACCTCGTGTGGCCCGCGATGCACGAATCGACGCGGCCGTTCTACGAGGTCGCGGGCAATGCGCAGGCGGCCGACGATTACGCGATCATCGTCGGCACGTCGCATGCGGAGCCGATGATGCGCAATAACGTCGGCGAATGGAAAAGCGGTCCGTTCGACTGGTTCCGGAACCGCGACCGCCTCGTCGATTACTGGCGAACCCGCGTCGAGGAAGTCAAGCGCACGGAGACGATCACGTCGCTGGGCCTGCGCGGCGTACACGATTCCGCGATGGAGGGTGCGGCGAGCCCGGAACAGGCGCGCGACACGTTGCAGGCCGTGTTCAAGGTCCAGCGGGACATGCTGGCGCAAGCGCAGGGCAAGCCGCCGGCGCGCATCCCGCAAGCCTTCACGATGTACAAGGAAGTACTCGATTACTGGAACCTCGGCCTCGCCGTGCCGGACGACGTGACGCTCGTGTGGCCGGACGATAACTATGGCTACCTCGCGCAACTGGGCACGGAGAAGGAACGCCGCCGCGCGGGCGGGCAGGGCATCTATTACCACGTGTCGTACTGGGGGCGTCCGCACGACTACCTGTGGCTGGCCACGACGCCCCCGTCCCTGATCCGCGACCAGCTCGAACGCGCGTGGGCGACGGGCGCGCGCCGCCTGTGGGTGCTGAACGTGGGCGACATCAAGCCCGCCGAATACCTGACCCAGTACTTCCTCGACGCGGCGTTCGATGCGGACGTATTGCAGCAGGACCCCGCGCGCCACTTGCAGGACTGGGCCGCCGCGCAGTTCGGCCGCGCTCACGCCGCCGAAACGGCGGCCATCCTGCGCGAGTACTACCGTCTCGCGTGGGAACGCCGTCCCGAATTCATGGGCTGGAGCCAGACGGAGCCCACGCGCCCCGTGCGCACGACGGCCTATGTCCGCACGGGCGGCGACGAAGCGGAACGCCGCCTTGCGGACTACCGCGCGCTGACGGCGCGGGCCGAAGCGCTGGCCGCACGCATCCCGGCGCCGCTGCGCGACGCGTATTTCGAACTGGTGCTGTACCCGGTGCGGTCGAGCGCCAACCTGAATACGCGCATATTGAAACTGGATCTCGCGGCGGAATACGCGCGCCAGCAGCGGCCGTCCAGCAACCTGTACGCACGCCAGGCGCAAGCTGCGCACGCGGCGCTCGTCGCCGACGCAACCGCGTACAACGGCCTTGCGGGCGGCAAGTGGCGCGGCATCATGGACATCGCGCCGCGCCGCCTGCCCGTGTTCGCGGAGCCCGAGTATCCCGTGTGGAGCGTTTCAAGCCGGCGCGGCTGCGGCATCGTCTACCCCGCACCGTTCTCAGTCGACGGCGACCGGCTCGTGCTGCGCCGGGGGCAACCCGCCACGCGCACGGTGACGCTGGTGAGCTACGGCGGACAGGACGCGCGCTGGTCCATGCGGGCCGGGGCACGCGCCGTGCAGGCGGATGCAAACGGCGGTATGCTGGACGCGGCGAACGGACACGAACAGCGCATCGCGCTGCGCTACGACGGCGGCGCGGACCCGGCCCTGTCCCTGCAATGCGGGGAACAGACCGTGAACCTCCGCGTCAAGGAAGGCGGCATCGTCGTGCTGCGCGCCGGCAGCGCCGGTCCAACGCGCGACTGGACACCGCAGCCGGGCTTGGGCACGTCCGGCAACGCGATGCGCGCACGGCTCGACCTGCCGTCGCGCGCGGCCTCCGATCTCGCGGCCAGCGCGCCGCTCGTGTATCGCTTCGCGACGGCGGGTGATGAAGAGATGCAGCTGCGGTTCGTTGCCGTCCCCGAGCATCCGCTGACGGCAGCGAGCCGCGTGCGCTTCGTCGTGAGCCTCGACGGCGGCGCGCCGGAAACGGTCGACACGACGACTGCGGGGCGCAGCGAGCAATGGAAGGAAGACGTGCTGTCCAACATGGCGGTGCGCACGTGGCGCGTGGGGCGCCTGGCGCCGGGCATGCATACGCTGGCCGTGCACGCGCTCGATCCCGGCGTCGTGCTTGACCGGATCGACGTCGTGCCGGACGGCGCGCCCGAGTATTACGGCATGCCGCCGGTGGATTGAATGATGCTTGGAATTTTAGGCAAGACTTTCGGAAAATCGCCTATGGAACCGTACCCGTCCAGCATCTAGAATCATCTTCCTGGGGTACCTATAGTCGGGCACTCCGCTGGCAGCAAGGAGGAACGATGTCGCAATCCACGCAACCCGTCTGGTTCATCGCCGACGCCACCACCGGCCTCGCGGCCGCGCTGGCGGAGGCCGTGCTGGCGTCCGGCCAGAACGCCGTCCTCGCGGCGCGCGCGCCGGCGCAGCTGCAGGCCCTCGTCGACCGCCATCCGGACCGCGCGCTGGCGCTCGCGCTGGACGTGACGGATGCCGCCAGCGTCGACATGGCCGTCGTTGCCGCCGAGCGGCGCTTCGGGCGCATCGACGTGCTGGCGACGAGCGCCGCCCAGCGCTATCCGGGCGCGATCGAGGAAGGCGAGGAGGGCGCCATGCGCGCGCTGTTCGAGGAAAACGTGTTCGGCCCGATCAACCTGGCCCGCCGCGTGCTGCCCGGCATGCGCGCGCGCCGCGCCGGCCACATCGTGATGCTGGCGCGCGCCTCCGTGCAGGCGCCCGCGTTCGAAGGCTTCAGCCATGCCGCGCGCTCCGCGCTGGAAGCGCTGGCCGAAGCGCTGTTCTATGAAGTGGAGCCGCTCGGCATCGGCGTCACGCTCGTCGATCCGGGCAGCGGCGACGACGCCGACGCGACCGTCCCACGCTCGGCCGGCATCGCCGACTATGATGGCATGATGAGCCGCGCGGCACTCGGCCGGGGCGCCGCCCAGGTCGACGCCGCGCGCGGTGCGCAGGCCATCATGCAGGCCGTCGCCGCGGGGCGCGGTCCGCTGCGCCTCGTGCTGGGACGGGCCGCGCTGCAGCGCGCCTACGACCGCCTGCGCGTGCTGAAGGTGGGGTTCGATGCGTGGGCGGACCTGGCCGCCTCCGCCGACGTACCGGCACCGGTCCGTCCGTCGCATCCGGTACCGCCGGCCGGCGGACGCCCGCGCCGCGCCGTGCGCTCACGCGCCTGACGTGACCGCCCGGCCCAGCAGGGCCGGCACGGCGGCGGCCTCCATCGGCCGCGCGAACAGGAAGCCCTGGTATTCGTCGCAGCCGAGCGCGCGCAGCAGCGCCAGCTGCTCCTCGGTCTCCACCCCTTCGGCCACGATGCGCATCGAGAGGCCGTGCCCCAGCGCGACGACGGAGCGCACGATGGCCGCGCTGTCGGCGTCGCGTCCCAGGTCGCGCACGAACGCCCGGTCGACCTTGAGGCGCTGCACGGGGAAGCGCTTCAGGTAGGCCAGGCTCGAATAGCCGGTGCCGAAATCGTCGATCGACAGTTCGACGCCGAGGTCGCGGATGCCGCCCAGCAGGCGCTCGACGACGTCCACGCGGCTCATCGCGATGCTTTCCGTGATCTCCAGTTCGAGCGCATGCGGCGCCAGCCCCGCGTCGGCCAGCGCGTCGGCGATCGTGTTCAGCAGGTCCTTCTGGTAGAACTGGCGGATCGACAGGTTGACGGCGATGCGGGTCGCGATGCCGTGCTCGCGCGCCCAGCGGCTCGCCTGCGCGCACGCGGTGCGCAGCACCCATGTCCCGATCGGCACGATCAGGCCCGTCTGCTCGGCGATGGGGATGAAACGTGCCGGCGACACGGGCCCCAGCACGGGGCTGTTCCAGCGCAGCAGGACCTCGAAGCCGGTCACCCGTCCCGTCGCGATGTCGATCTTCG
Source organism: Massilia kyonggiensis (assembly GCF_024756235.1). Classification (GTDB taxonomy): domain Bacteria; phylum Pseudomonadota; class Gammaproteobacteria; order Burkholderiales; family Burkholderiaceae_D; genus Telluria; species Telluria kyonggiensis. The sequence goes on from NZ_JANUGY010000019.1 coordinate 32,033, forward strand.
GCTGGTAGTGCGGCACCAGCTCGTTGCGTTCCAGCGCATGGCGCAACTGTTCCTCGATCGTCAGCCGCTCGTCCAGCTGGATGTGGGTGGACTCGGAGTGGAAATGCACCGGCTCGCCCGCCTCGCTGCGCGCCCGGTGCTTCGCGATGTCGGCCAGGCGCATCAATTCGTTGGCGGACGCGGCATCCTGCGGATACGTCGCGATGCCGATCACGGGCGCCAGGTGGAATTCGCGCCCGCCCACGCGGACGGGTTCCGACAGTCGCGCGTGCAGTTCGAGCGCGATGGCGTCCACGGGGCGGTGCGCCGGTCCTGCCGGCAGCTGCATCATGATGGCGAATTCGTTGGCTTTGACGCGCGCCACGCAGCGCGCGGCCGGGGCGAGCGCGCCGAGGCGCGCGGCGACCTGGCGCACGGCGTCGTCGCCCGCCTCGATGCCGAGCAGGTCGGCCACTTCCTGCTGGCGCTCCAGCGCGATCAGGAGGAGCACGACCTGTTCGCCCTGCAGTGCGTCCGTCAGCACGCGGCGCAGGCAGTTCAGGTTCGGCAGGCCGGTCAGCGGGTCGTGGTCGGCCAGCCAGGCCAGGCGCAGCTCGACCTGCTTGCGGTCCGTGATGTCGGTGAGGCTGTTGACGATCTGGACGGCGTCGCCGTCGCTCCTGAGCTGCGCGGCGAGGTGGATCGCGGTGCGCGTGGCGCCGCTGCCGTCGCGGATCTCCGCTTCCAGCGCATGGACGCCGTCACCCGCGCCGTCGGCCGTGGTATCCGCATACAGCCGGGCGCGCGCATCGGCGCCGGTCGGGTCGAGCACGTCCGCATCGAGGCGTCCCGTCACCGCATCCTCGTCGCGGCCGGTGAACTGCAGGAAGGCGCGGTTGAACAGGACGATGCGCCGCTTCGCGTCGAGCACCCACAGCGGCGTGGCCAGCGAGTCGAGGATGGCGTTAAGGTAGCGCGCACCGTCCGCGAGCCGGCGTTCGCTGGCCAGCAGGCGGGCGATCAGCGCCGCCTTGCGTGCCGTCTCGCGGCTCATGCGCCACGCCAGCACGGCCAGTGTGGCGGACAGCAGCGCCCACGCCAGCACGGCGATCCACAGCCAGCCGCGCCACACGGCCAGCGTGTCGGACAGGTCGCGCCCCGCGACGATCAGCAGGGGATACCCGGCGACGGCGCTGTAGCCGTACAGGCGGCGCACGCCGTCGATGGGGCTCGTCGCTTCGAATGCGCCGACCGGCGCGCGCGGCAGGTGCGTCTGGAACAGCGGCGTGTGGATGAAGGAGTGGCCGATGGCCCGGGGGAGCGTCGGGCTGCGCACGAGCATGGTGCCGTCGCGCTGGTGCAGCGTGACGGAGCCGCCGTGGCCCAGGTCGGCGGAATCGAAGATGCGCTGGAACCAGGTGGCGTCCGTCTCGATGACGGCGGGGCCGCCGGGCAGTACCCGGGCCAGGGTGATCGTGGCGGGCCCGCCGTCCGGCGGCACGGCGATGCCGATCCGCGGCGCGCCGGACGGCAGCGGGCGGCGCGGCGCGTCCGGGCCGAGCCGCCGGACCCGCGCGGGGATCGCTTCGAGCGCGCCGCCGGGCAGGACGGCCATGTCCGTGCCGTCCGCCGGCGCGCGCTCGGCGGCGCGCGCGAGGGCCAGGTCCAGCGCGAGGGCGGCGTAATGGGTCTGGGCGGCGAAGGCTTCCGCCAGGTTGCGCAGGTTCGTCTGTTCGCGTTCGATGGTGTCGTGGTAGCTCGACACCAGCAGGCCGGCGAGCGTCACCGTGATCGCGACGATCAGCATGGCAGCCGCGGCGAGCGGGCGCGTGGCGCGCGGGGTAGGGGTCGGAGTCGGCACGTTCGTCAATACATTGATGTCGAGCCCGAGTATAAACCGATCAGCGCCTCGGTAGCCGGATCGCCACGCGCAGGCCATGCGGGGCCGCGTCCTGCAGGTCCACGGTGCCGCCGTGCTGCGCGACGATGTCGCGCACGATCGCCAGCCCGAGCCCGCAGCCTTCGCCCTGGTCCGTGGCGCGCACGAACCGTTCGAACACGCGGGCGCGGTCCGCCTCCGGGATGCCCGGGCCGTTGTCGGTGACGGTCACAAGGACATGGTCGCCATCCGGCGCGACCCGGACCGTGATCTCGCCGCCGCGGCCCGTGTACTTGATCGCGTTGTCGATCACGTTCGTCAGCGCTTCGCGCAGCAGCAGCGCGTTGGCCTCGATGCGCAGCAGCCGGCCGTCCGCGGGCGGCGCGGCGTCGTCCATGCCGAGGTCGATCTGCGCACGCAGCGCGCGCGGCACGTATTCGGCGACGATGTCCTGGACGAATGCGGGCATGTCCAGCGGGGCCTTGTCGGACGCCGCCGCGGCCTCGGGGTCGGCCCGCGCCAGCATCAGCAACTGGTTGATCAGGTGGGCGCCCCGCGTCGCGCTCTGGTCGACCAGTTTCAGGCGGGCGATGAGGGCCGGGTCATCGGTCGCCGCTATCGCCAGCGCCGTCTGGCTCTTCAGGCCCGCCAGCGGCGTGCGCAACTGGTGGGCCGCGTCGGCGATGAAGCGCTTCTGCGCATTCACGTTCTGGCGCACCGACGCGAGCAGGGCGTTCAGCGCGCCCACGAGCGAGCGGACTTCCTGCGGCGCCGATTCGATCTGCAGCGGCGCCAGGTCGAGCGGCGAGCGGCCCTCGACCTCCTTGCGCAGCCGCAGCAGCGGCGCGAGGCCGGCGCCGGTGCCGATCCAGACGATCAGCGTCAGCATCGGAATCAGCGCGGACAACGGGAGGAGGGTGTCCATCAGGATCATTTTGAAAATGTCCTCGCGGTGCGCCATGTTGCGCGCCACCTGCACCAGCATCCATTGTTCCTTGCCTTCCGGCGCGGCGTAGGGCAGATACAGCGCCGCGATCCTCACCTTCATCGTCTCCCGGGGGCCGGGCCGGCCGGCGGACTGGATCTCGCCGTCGTAGAAATACGGGTCGTTCAGGCGCGGCCGCATGGACGGGGGCGGCATCGGGATGCTGTTGTTGCCGAGGATGAATTCGCCGGGCGGCGTGCTGACCATGTAGAACAGGCGGTCGTTGGGGTCCGTCTCGAGCACTTCCTGCGCGGCGCGCGGGAAATCGATCAGCAGGCCGTTGCCGATGGGCTTGACGCGCCGCGCGAGCGCCCGGGTGGCCTGGGACAGGGTCGCATCGGCCGCCTGGTTGACGTAGCGGACGGCCAGCCGGTACGTGGCGAAACCGCCCGCGACCCACAATACGAGCTGGGGCAGCAGCACCCAGATGACGAGCTGGCGGCGCAGCGAGAGTGTGCGTGGTCCCCGTTCAGGCCGGTCGTCCATCGGCGCGCTCGACGGCCAGCAGGTAGCCGAGACCGCGGACGGTCCGGATCTCGAGGCCCGAACCCTCCAGCTTGCGGCGCAGGCGGTGGATGTGAACTTCCGCCGTGTTGCCCGCGCCGACTTCGGTGCCGTCGCCGGCCCAGGCGGTGGCGATCTGTTCCTTCGTCACGACCTTGTCCGCATGGACCAGCAGCAGTTCCAGCAGGGTCGCTTCGCGCGGGCTGAGCTCGACCGGTTCGCCGTGGATGACGGCGCGCCGTGCCGCCCGGTCGAAATGCAGGCCGGACAGGGCGACGTCGCCCGGCGCGGCCGCCGACGTCCGCGCGCGCCGCAGGATCGCGCGCAGGCGCGCTTCCAGTTCCGGGAACTCGAACGGTTTCGTCATGTAGTCGTCCGCGCCCGCGTTCAGGCCGGCCACGCGGCTGTCGAGCCGGTCGAGGGCCGTGAGGACCAGCACCGGCAGGTCGGGCCGCGTCGCGCGCAGGTTCTTCAGCACCGTGAGGCCGTCGACCATCGGCAGGCCGAGGTCGATGATGGCGATATCGAAATTCTGCCGGGTGAGCAGGTATTCCGCCACCGGGCCGTTCGGCGCATGCTCGACCGTGAAGCCCGCGGCATTCAATTGGGCGGTCAATCCGTTTGCGAGGATGGGGTCGTCTTCGGCGAGTAAAAGTTGCATTACTTAATATTAACGGATAATTGATTGCGCTGCCATCCGGCCTCGTGCCCGTTCGCTTCCCTGTGCAGGCGAGTCGCGCTAATATGCACGGCATGAAAGTCTTCGCCACGGCATTCGCACTCGTTACCGCCTGGTGCGCCACTGCCGTACACGCGGGCGAACTCGAGGTACTCCACTTCTGGGACGTGGGCAGCGACGCGCGCGCCGTCGACGTGCTGAAAGCGGCGCTGCGGCGCCAGGGGCATGCCTGGAAGGACTTCGCCGTGGCGTCCGACGCGAACGGCTTTCCGATCTCCCTGCTGCGCTCGCGCGTCCAGTCGGGCAATCCGCCGGCCGCGGCCCAGGTCAAGGCTCCCGTCATCCGGCAATGGGCGCGCGAAGGCGCCCTCGCGAACCTGGATGCCACGGCCCGCGCCGGGCAATGGGACGCGGTGCTGCCCCAGGTCGTCAGCGACGCCATGAAATACAACGGCAGCTACGTCGCCGTGCCGGTCAACATCCACCGCATCAACTGGCTGTGGATTAACACGCGCATCCTGAAGCGCGCCAATGCCCAGGTGCCGGTCACGTGGGACGACTTCTTCGCCGCCGCCGACGCGATGAAGCGGGCAGGGTATATCGCCGTCACGCACGGCGGACAGCCATGGCAGGATTTCCTCCTGTTCGAAAACGTGGCGCTGGGCGTGGGCGGCCCCGACTTCTACCGCAAGGCGTTCGTCGCGCTGGATCCCGCCACGCTGGCCGGCCCCGTCATGGAACAGGCGTTGCAGACGTTCCGGCGCATCAAGCCCTACACCGACGCCGCGGCGATGGGACGCAACTGGAACGTGGCGGCGTCGCGGCTGGCGAACGGCGAGGCCGGTATGCAATTCATGGGCGACTGGGCCAAGCCCATCTTCCAGGAGGCGCAGCGCGGCGGCAGCCTGGAATTCGCCTGCGTGCCCACGCCCGGGACGGCCAAGGCCTATGCGTATACGGTCGACTCGTTTGCCCTGTTCAAGGTGAGCGGCCCCGCCAAGATCCGCGCGCAGCAGGACTTCGCCGCCAACGTGCTCGCCCCCGGCGTGCAGGAGGAGTTCAACCTCGTCAAGGGATCGATCCCGGTGCGCCAGGGCGTCGACCTCGCGAAATTCGACCGCTGCGCGAAGCAGTCGGCCGCCGCTTTCGATGCCGCCAACCGTGGCGGCACCCTCGTTCCAGGCGTCTCGATGGCCGTGCCCCCCGCGGTCGAGGATGCCATGCGCGAAGCCGTCAGCGCCTACTGGCACGACGACCGCATCACCGCCCGCGCGACGATGCAGCGCCTCGCCGCCGCCGCCGCCGCCCGCCGCCCGTAAGACCCGCAGCCTTACTTTCCTCCTGTTGTTCCCTGCACCGCCCACGCGCCGTCCCCGCGTGTGAGTTTTCGCGTGTATCTGCTCGGCCACACCGATGAACATTGTCACTATTTAATTTGACTAATAAAAACATTGCGGCGTAGACTTAATTAATGCCACATTAATTTAAAACGAATATTCGTTAACAATGTTTCACGCCGCGTCGACGGCGCATTACCAACCAAGGAGATGATGTGAACCAGTTCAGGAAAACGGCTATCGCCGTCGGCGTGTCTCAAGTCGTGCTGCTCGCCAGCGGCATGGCGTATGCACAAACCACCCCTGCCACCGACAGCGGCACCACCTCTGTCATCGTGGTGGGACAGCGCGCGTCGCTCGAATCGGCGCAGAAGCTCAAGCAGAACGCCGACGAGGTCGTCGATTCGATCGTCGCCGACGACATCGGCAAACTGCCCGACCGTTCGGTCACCGAGGTGCTGCAGCGCGTGGTCGGCGTGACCATCGACCGCACCATGGCCAAGGGCGACCCGGAACACTATTCGGTCGAAGGTTCGGGCGTGATGGTCCGCGGCCTGAGCTACGTCCGTTCCGAGCTGAACGGCCGTGACTCGTTCTCGGCCAACGGCGGCCGCTCGCTGAATTTCGAAGACGTGCCGCCCGAGCTGATGGCCGGCATCGACGTCTACAAGAACCCGTCGGCGGAACAGATCGAAGGCGGCATCTCCGGCCTGATCAATCTGCGCACCGCGATGCCGTTCGACTTCAAGGGCCGCAAGATGTCGATCTCGGCCCAGGATACGTATTCCACGCTGAAGAAGGGCAAGCCGCAGCCGTCGTACTCGATGATGTTCTCCGACCGCTGGAAGACGCGCTTCGGCGAATTCGGCGCCCTGTTCGACCTCGCCACGTCGCAGAGCGGCACCCGCACCGACGCCTTCCAGGTGTCGCCGTATTACCCGCGCGCCGACGTCGTTCCCGGCCAGACCGTCTGGGTGCCGAACGCCGCGAGCTTCCGCACGCTCGAATTCGACCGCAAGCGCGACGGCGCCTATGCCGCGTTCCAGTGGAAGCCGAACAGCAACATCCAGTCGTCGCTCAGCTACTTCAAGTCGCGCTACAAGATGAAGTGGGACGAGCAGGCGATCTTCGGCCAGTCGAGCCCGTACAACCTGCAGGTCGCGAACGGCAAGTTCGATCCGAAGGGCGCCATGATCAGCGGCGTGCTCACCGATCCGACCGACGGCGGCGTCAATTTCAACGACGATACCCGTACCTCGACGCGCAAGTCGGCGACGACCGACATCTCCTGGAACCTGCGCTGGCGCCTGAACAGCCAGTGGACCGTCACGACCGACCTGCAGAAGGTGCGCGCCACCACCGGCAGTTTCGACTCGACGGTCGCCACCGGCCTGCAGATCCCGCAGATGGGCATGGACATGAGCTCCACGCCGGCCCGCCTGACGTTCGACGACGCCACGAAGGCGTACATGGCCAATCCGAACAATTACTACTGGGGCTTCACGATGGAGCACCAGGATGCGAGCGTGGCCAACGAGAAGGCCTGGAAGACCGACGTCAAGTACGAATTCGACCACCCCGTGCTGCGCGACCTGCGCGTGGGCGTGCGCCTGACCGACCGCGACGCGACGACGATCAACTCCGTGCCGGGCTATAACTGGGCGGCGATCACCCAGCCGTGGCAGGTGGGCCCGGTCGGTTCGTGGCAGCCGCTGAGCCAGCTGGCTTACCTGGGCGATCCGCGCTTCTCCGCCGGCACGCACCTGAACACGTTCCCGAACTTCTTCAACGGCAAGGCGTCGGTGCCGGCCGTCGTGTTCCCGAACACGTCGCTGGCCGACGGCTATCCGGGCACGTATGCGCAGCTGCACCAGTACTACAACGTGCTGTGCGCCGAGCGCAGCGGCAAGTCGCCGGATACGTGCGGCGCCTGGAAACCCGCGACGTTCGGTACCGACCCGTCGGGCACCAACGACCAGCAGGAGCGCAGCAAGGCCCTGTACACGCAACTGCGTTTCGGCTTCGACGACCTGAAGTATCCGATCGACGGCAACATCGGCGTGCGCTACGTGAAGACCAACATGATCGCGCACGGCTACACGGTGTTCAGCTTCACCGCCCCGAACATCCCGGCCGGTGCCACGGTGACGGGCGTGCCGATCCCGAACATCCCGAACTTCCAGCAGAAGCAGGACTTCGACAATTCGTACAGCAACGTGCTGCCGACGCTGAACCTGCGCATGAAGGCGTCGGACAAGCTGCAGTTCCGCTTCGCCTACGGCAAGGCGATGGCGCGTCCGGACTTCTCGCAGCTGCAGGCTTATACGAGCCTGTCGGAAGCGACCACCACGAGCACCAACACCGCGACCAACGTCGTCAACGTCAGCAACGTCAGCCTCACCGGCACCGGCAGCGGCAATCCGATGCTGCGTCCGACGATGGCCAAGCAGGCCGACATCACGGCCGAGTGGTATTTCGCGCCGACGGGTTCGTTCACGGCCGCGCTGTTCCACAAGAAGCTCAGCGACGTCATCATCAACCAGAGCTACAACTTCGCGCTGCCGGACGTGAACGGCACGATGCACGACTTCGTGACGACGGGTCCGGTGAACGGCGCGAACGGCACGGCCAAGGGCATCGAACTGGCTTACCAGCAGTACTTCGACATGCTGCCGGGCTGGCTGGCGGGCTTCGGCGTGCAGGCGAACTACACGTATGTGAAGAGCAGCCAGGACCTGTACCACCCGGTGTACCAGGCGTACTGCTCGGGCGGCAGCGGCGCGGACAACCTGAACCTGAACCTGAACGGTTGCGACGTGGACGGCAAGACCTTCGGCAACCTGCCGCTCAACGGCCTGTCGAAGAACTCGTACAACCTGGCGCTGCTGTTCGACCGCGGCCCGATCTCGGCACGGGTGGCCTACAGCTGGCGTTCGAAGTCGCTGCAGGCGATCAACGCCAACGGCACGAACGGCGGCGACGGCACGGACACCAACCCGAACAGCCCGACGTTCGGCCAGCACAACGTGCAGTATGCGCTGCCGACGTGGTCGGATGCCTACGGCCAGGTGGATGCGTCGATCTTCTACAAGATCACCGAGAACCTGTCGTTCGGCCTCGAGGCGCAGAACTTGAACAACGCCATGTACAAGCAGTTGATGCAGCAGGGCGTCGGCTTCAAGGTCCGCGGCGCGTACGTGACCGGCCCGCGCTACACGGCGCAGATGCGTTACTCGTTCTGACGCGAACCAGGTATCTCTCCTCTGCTGACGGCAGATGTTTTCAGGCGGCTTCGGCCGCCTTTTTTTATGTGTATTTTTGTTGACAGTGGAAAAGTGTGAGTATTAGACTGCGTTAAGGTTCATTAATTAAATATGCGTGAAACGTTAATGTTCCTCTCGATAACAATGGAGACGTCATGAAACGGAAATCGAACATCATCATCATCCCAGCCTTGCTCGCGGCACTCCTCGCCGGCTGCAGCGGCGGCAGCACGACCCCCGGCGCGACGGGGACGGCAGCACCGGTCCTCGCCGCGACCGTCGGCTCGGCCACGAGCTGGACGAGTGTGAAGTGGGGCGGCGGCGGCTACGTCACCGGCCTGGTCTACCACCCGAGAAATGCGAGCCTGCTGTATGCGCGTACCGACGTGGGCGGCGCCTACCGCTGGGATGCGACCGCGTCGAAGTGGATCCCCATCACCGACGGCATCGGCTGGGGCGGCGGCGAAGGCGCGTTCCACGGCGTGGAAAGCCTGGCCCTCGATCCGAACAACGACCAGCGCGTCTACATGATGACCGGTTTCAGCGTGAGCGACGACGTGCCCGGCCGCATCTACATCTCCAGCGACCGCGGCACCACCTGGACGCACTACGACCTGCCGTTCTCGGTGGGCGGCAACGACGACGCCCGGGCCTACGGCGAACGCCTGGCGGTCGATCCACAGAACCCGACGACGCTGATGTACGGCTCGCGCAAGTCCGGCATCTGGAAGAGCACGGACTCGGGCCGTACCTGGAACCAGGTCACGGGGTTCTCGACCAAGACGGTGCTCAAGGGACCGAACCTGTACGGCGTCGAACAAATCGTCTTCGATACCCCGTTCGTGCAGAGCCAGAACGCGTCGCCGACCCAGATCGTCTGGGCCACCGTCGCCTCCGACTACGCCCAGGCGGCGGGCCTGACCTCGACCCTGTACAAGTCCACCAACGGCGGCGCCACGTGGGCGCCCGTCGCGGTCCCGTCCAACGTGGCCGGCTACGACATTCCCCACGTCGTACGTTCGGCCGACGGCAACTTCTACATGGCGTTCCGCGCGCACCCCAATACGGCGGCGGGCGCCCAGGCGCAGGGCGCGGGCGGCCCCAGCTACCTCTACAAGTTCGGCGCCAGCAACAACAACACCTGGACCCAGCTCAAGTTCGACGCCAACGTCGGCTTCGCCGGCCTGTCCGTGTCCGGCACCGGCCCGACGACCCGCATCGCGCTGGGCGTGACCGGCTGGGCCGATTCGAACCAGCTCATCCAGTTGTCCGACAACGACGGCCTCGCCTGGCACGAAGCCGAAGCCAACATGCCGCATACCGGCATCGCCGCGGCCGACTGCGCAGGCTGGGTGGAGGGCGTCACGATCGACCCAGCCAACCGCGACCACATCATGCACATCCACGGCGGCGGCATCTGCGAAACCATGAATGCTTCTTCCAGCACGCCCACCTGGAGTCCCAAGGTCAACAACCTCGAGGAGACCGTCACGCTGTCCCTCGTGACGGCGCCGGCCGGTGCGCCGTACAAGTTCATCAACAGCGCGGGCGACATCGGCACCTGGGCGCAGACGGACCTCGCGACGCGCCCGACGCGCGGCCCCATGAACTGGTGGAGCAGCGGTAACGCGGCCGACCTGGCGTGGTCCGACCCGACCTATATCGCCGCCTCCGGCGTCGACAACAAGAACGGCCACACGATCAAGGCGTTCTGGTCGGGCGACGCCGGCAGCAGCTGGAACCAGTTCGGGTGCCTGCCTGCGGGCGCCGCGGCCAGCCAGAGCCACGTGCAGAGCATCGCGGTCACGTCCCGCAACAACCTGGTCTGGGCACCGCCCGATTCGGTGCCGTCGTACAGCACGAACAGCGGCGCAAGCTGGACCGCGACCAACCTGCCGGCATTCACCGCCACCTGGAACGGCTTCCAGCGCGCCTATCGCGTGGCTGCGGACCGCGTGAATCCGAGCAAGGTCTATGCGTTCGATTCCGGCGGCGCGCCGTGGAGCAACGAGCCGGGCAAGGTCTACATCTCGTACGACGGCGGCCGTAACTTCGGGCTGAGCGGTATGTGGGGGGCCCAGAACATGGCGCCGAACGCCTGGGGGGACACGGCCATGGTCGTGAACCCGAACGCCGAGGGCGACATCTGGGTGACCGACGGCAATGCCTTGTACCACTCGGTGAACTCGGGTTGGAACTGGGTGCAGGTCGGCTCTTTCGCGTCCGCCAACGGCACGAAGGGTGCCACCAAGGTCGCGCTGGGCAAGGCGCTGGCCGGATCGTCGTACTCGGCCGCGATCTATGTCGAAGGCACGCTGAACGGCCAGTGGGGCATCTTCCACTCCGATGATGGCGGCCTCACCTGGGCACGCTTCAACGACGACGCGCACCAGTTCGGCGACTCCGGCGTGATGGCGGGCGACTGGAACACCTACGGCCGCCTCTACGTTAACGGCGCCGCCCGCGGCCTCATCTACAGCAACTGAGCAATACAACCTTGAGGTAACCCAAGACCGCTGCGGAACCCGAACAATCCGCAGCGGTTTTGTCGTTCATTTCCCGTTACATCCCCTGTAACCGTGAGTTGTGTTGACAGTCGAAAAAAGCGGGCATTAAACTCTTTAATGTTTGTTAATAAAAACGATAAACCACATTAATGTGTTCCGATCGGGGATGTCCAAGAGAACGAGACAGTTGTCACCATAACGAGTGCCGGCACACGCATGCGGGCGCAGCCAGGACGGCGGAACTACGTTCTCAGCCAATCCAATAGAGGAGATCTCATGCATCGGAAGCACCTACTCATCATCTCGGCCGCGGTTGCCGCGCTCGTCGCCGGCTGTAGCGGCGGCGACCGCACCGCCAGCCCGTCGGCCACGGCGCAAGCCCCCGCCCTTGCCGCCACCGTCGGCTCGGCCACGAGCTACACGAGCGTGAAATGGGGCGGCGGCGGTTACGTCACCGGCCTCATCTACCATCCGACCAGCTACAACGTCATGTACGCCCGCACCGACGTCGGCGGCGCCTACCGCTGGAACGGCGGCGGCTCGTGGACGCCCATCACCGACGGCATCGGGTTCGGCGGGGGCGACGGTGCCTACCACGGCGTCGAAAGCATTGCCGTCGATCCGACCAACGACAACAAGGTGTACCTGGTCACGGGCATCGTTTCGCACGACTGGCAAGGCACTCCGATCAACGGCCGCATCTATGTCTCGAACGACCGCGGTGCCAGCTGGACGCATTACGACCTGCCGTTCCCGGTGGGCGGCAACGAGAATGCCCGCGCCATCGGCGAACGCCTGAAGGCCGACCCCACCAACCCGTCGACGCTGTTCTACGCCTCGCGCACGGCCGGCCTGTGGAAGAGCACGAACTCGGGCCAGACCTGGACCCAGACCGGGTTGTCGAGCAAGGTGCTGTCGGCCAGCGAGATCCAGGGGCTGGGCAGTTCTCCGGTGGGCGTCGAGCAGATCATGTTCGACAACTCGAACGTGGGCGGCGGTGCGACGACGTGGATCATGTACGCCGCCATCGCGCCGGACTACGTGCAGAAGGCGGGCCTGACCTCGACCATGTACAAGTCCGTCAACGGCGGCGCCTCGTGGACGCCGGTGTCGGTGCCGTCCACCGTGTCGGGCTATTACGTCCCGCACATGGTGCGGACCAGCGACGGCAACTACTACGTGGTGTTCAACAAGAACGCCGGGCAGGGCGCCGGCGGCCCCGGCTACCTCTACCGGTTCGGCGGCGTGAGCTTCAACGAGTCCTGGACCCAGCTCGCCACGACCACGCAGGGCGGCTACGGCGGCGTGTCCGTCTACGGCACCGGCTCGACGGCCCGCATCGCGCTGGCCGTGACCGGTACCTGGAGCAGCGGCCAGCCGGTCGTCCAGCTGTCCGACAGCGGCGGCGCCCCCGGCAGCTGGCGCGAAATCGCGGACGGCATGACGCACTGGGGCGGCGGGTACCGCGGCTGGGTGGACGACATCGAGATCGATCCGACCAACAAGGATCACATCCTGCACGTCCACGGCGGCGGCGTCTGGGAAACCTGGAACGCGTCGGCGACCAACCCCAGCTGGGATGCTCCGATGGACAACCTCGAGGAAACCGCGACCCTGGCGCTCGTCACGCCGCCGGCCGGCGCGTCGTACAAGTTCGTCAACAGCGCGGGCGATATCGGCAACTGGGTCCAGACGGACCTCGCGACGACGCCGACCCGGACGCCCAACAGCGCATGGGGCAATGGCGACGCCGCCGACGTGTTGTGGTCCGATCCGAACTACATCGTCGCTGTCGGCATCACCTCCAACACGCCCGTGACCGCCTACGGTTCCTGGTCCGGCGACAGCGGCAACTCGTGGACGAACTTCGCATCGCTCCCCGCCGGCGCCTCCACCAACTTCGCCGACACGGTGAGCATCGTGACGACGTCGCGCAACAACATCGTGTGGGCACCTGCCAATTCGATCCCGTCCTGGACGAGCAACAATGGTGCGAGCTGGACCCAGGTCAGCGGCCTGCCCGCGCCCAACGGCGGCCTGAACAATGCCTATCGCCTGGTCGTCGACCGCCAGAGCCCGAACAGGGTCTACGCCTTCGATGGGGGCGGCGCGTGGTGGAACGGCACGACGGGCAAGGTCTACCAGTCGACCGACGGCGGCCATTCGTTCGCGCTGGTCCAGGGTTCGGTCGCGGCGAACTTCGCCCCGAACGACTTCGGGCTCACGACGATGGTGGGCAATCCCAACGCCTCGGGCGACCTCTGGGTAACCGACGGCAACGCCGTGTACCACTCGACCAACTCGGGCGCGAACTGGACCAAGATCTCCGGCTTCGCGACGGTCGCCGCCAGCGGCTCGACGGGGGCGCTGCAAGGCGCCACCCGCATCGCGCTGGGCAAGGCGCTGTCTGGCTCGTCGTACTCGGCCGCGGTCTACGTCGTGGGCACGCGCGGCGGCGTGTGGGGCATCTGGCACTCCGACGATGGCGGCGCAACCTGGGCGCGCTTCAACGACGACGCCCACCAGTACGCCGGCATCGGCGTGATCGCGGGCGATTGGAACACGTACGGGCGCATCTACTTCAGCGGTAACGGCCGTGGCGTGATCTATACGAACTGAGTCATCCTGACCTGACGTGGCCGATGGCCGCCGCGGCACCGGAAACGGGCCGCGGCGGTCTTTCCACGGCCATCGTCATCCTTTTGGAGGAGACACCATGCATCGGAAGCACAACTTCGTCGTCCCGGCGCTGCTCGCGGCCCTGCTTGCGGGCTGCAGCGGAGGCAGCACGACCCAGGGCGCAGCGGGCACCGCGCCCGTCCTCGCCACGACCACCGGCTCGGCCACCACCTACACGAGCGTGAAGTGGGGCGGCGGCGGCTACGTGACGGGCCTGATCTACCATCCGACCACCGCGAACGTCCTGTACGCGCGCACCGACATCGGCGGCGCCTACCGCTGGAATGCCACCGCGTCGTCATGGACGCCCATCACCGATGGCCTGGGATTCAACGGCGGCGAGAGCCGGTTCCACGGCATCGAAAGCATCGCCCTCGATCCGAACAACGACCAGCTCGTGTACATGGTCACCGGCATGTACACGTTCGAAGGCAACGGCCGCATCTATGTGTCCAATGACCGCGGCACCACGTGGACGCATTACGACCTGCCGTTCCCGGTCGGAGGCAACAATCCCGCCCGCGCGATCGGCGAACGCCTGGCGGTCGACCCCAACAATCCGGCTACGCTGTTCTACGGCTCGCGCACGGCCGGCCTGTGGAAGAGTACGGACGCCGGCCGCACCTGGGCCCAGGTCACGTCGCTGGCGACGCTGCAGCTGACGAACGACCAGGTCAACACGATGGGCGGCTGGGTGGCGGGCGTCGAATCGCTCACGTTCGACACGTCCACCAGGGGCACCGGCACGCCGACCCAGACGCTGTATGCCGCCATCGCCAAGGACTACGCCAACGCCGCGGGCCTGGCCTCGACCCTCTACAAGTCCACCAATGGCGGTGCGGCGTGGACGCCGGTGACGGTCCCGTCGACCGTGTCCGGCTACTACATCCCGCATACGGTACGCGCGGCCGACGGCACGCTGTATGTCGCGTTCAGCGCGGGCGCCGGTCCGGGTGTCGCCGGCCCCGGCTATCTCTACAAGTTCAGCGGCGGCACGTGGACCCCGCTCGCCAGCAATGCCAACGCCGGCTACGGCGGCCTGTCCGTGTACGGCAGCGGCCCGACCGCCCGCATCGCGCTGGGCGTTTCCAATACGTGGGGCTCCGGCCAGATCGTCCAGCTGTCCGATGACGGCGGCAACACCTGGCGCGAAATCGAGCAGGGCATGCCGCATATTCCGGCCGGCAGCGGCGTCGGAGGCTGGGTCGACGACATCGAGATCGATCCATCCAACCGCGACCACATCTCGCACGTCCATGGCGGCGGCATCGTGGAAACGAAGAACGCGTCGGCCAACACGCCGACCTGGAGCGGCGCGGTCACCAATCTCGAGGAGACCGCCACCCAGGCCCTCGTGACGCCGCCGGCCGGCGCGTCGTACAAGTTCGTCAACAGCGCGGGCGACATCGGTACGTGGCTGCAGACGGATCTCGCGACGGCGCCGACCAGGGGGCCCTCGGCCACCTGGAGCAACGGCAACTACGCCGACCTGCTGTGGTCCGACCCCACGTTCATCGTCGGCGCCGGCGTCCAGAACGCGTCCGGCACCGCCTTCGGCTTCTGGTCCGGCGACGGCGGCAACACGTGGGCGAACTTCGCGAAGCTGCCGGCCGGCGCATCCACCAACAAGGGCAGCACGGGCAGCATCGTGGCCACGTCGCGCAGCAACGTGGTGTGGGCGCCCCCCAACTCGGTACCGTCGTATTCCACGAACAGCGGCTCACGCTGGACGTCGACGAACCTGCCGGCGCTGGCCAGCCTCGGATGGGATCGCGGCTACCGCCTGGCGGCCGACCGCAAGAACCCGAACAAGGTCTATGCGTACGATTCGGGCGGCGCATTCTGGGGCACGCCGGGCAAGGTCTACGTGTCGACGAATGGCGGCCACACGTTCACGCTGAGCCAGGGCTCGGTGGCGGCCAACCTCGCGCCGAATGCGTACTGGATCACGTCGATGGTGGCCAATCCGAACGCCGAGGGCGACCTCTGGCTGGCCGACGGCAACGCCGTCTACCACTCGCTGGATTCGGGGGCCACCTGGACGAAGCTGAACGGCTTCGCGTCGGTCGCGGCCAGCGGTTCGACGGCCCAGCTGCAGGGCGCCAGCGCGATCGCACTGGGCAAGGCGCAGGCGGGATCCCCATACTCGGCCGCGATCTACGTCGTGGGCACGATGAACGGCGTGTGGGGAATCTGGCATTCCGACGACGGCGACGCGACCTGGGCGCGCTTCAACGACGACGCGCACCAGTACGGCGGCATCGGCGCGATCGCGGCGGACTGGAACACCTATGGGCGCATCTACTTCAGCGGAACCGGCCGTGGCCTGATCTATACTAACTGAGCGGTACCGACCGCCGCGGCGACGGCCGCGGCGGTTTTTTTTCATCGACAACGACACATCATGAAGCAGACCTTCCTCATACTCGCACTTGCCGCCGGCGTGCCGGCCCAGGCGGCCGACCTCGGCCTCGCCCGCATCTTTTCCGACCACGCCGTGCTGCAGCGCGACCAGCCGATCGCCGTGTGGGGCACGGCCGGCGCGGGCGGCAAGGTGACCGTGACGCTGGGCGGCCAGACGGCGAGCGGCAGCGCCGACGCGCAGGGCAAATGGAAGGTGCAGCTGCCGCCGCAACCGGCGGGCGGACCGTATGCGCTCACCGTGGCTTCGGAGGGCCAGACGGTCAGCCGGTCCGACGTCCTGCTCGGCGACGTCTACCTGTGCGCCGGCCAGTCGAACATGGAGTTCCTCCAGCGCGCGTCGACGAACGCCATCGGCGCCACCTATACGGCGCAGAACGACCGTATCCGCTACCTGAATGTCCCGCGCAACAGCGCGCTGGCGCCGCAGGACGACCTGCTCGCGCCGGCCGCATGGACGCCGATGAACGCGGACACCGTCGGCGACGCCTCCGCCGTCTGCTACTACATGGCCCGTGCGCTCCAGGCGGACTACAAGGTGCCGGTCGGCTTCATCCAGGCCAGCTGGGGCGGCACGACGATCCAGGGCTGGATCGGGGCCGAGTCGCTGCGCACGTTCGGCGACTACAAGACCGGCATCGACCTCGTGACGCAATACGGCACCGATCCGGCGGCCGCGCAGCGCGCCCAGGACGCGCGCACGGAAGCGTGGTGGCGCGCGCACGACCCGGCCACGGCCGCGCAGCGCGCCTTCGTCGCGCCGGACTTCGACGACAGCGCGTGGGAGAGCGTGACGCCGCCGGGCGCCAGGGGTGGCGACGGCGTGACTTGGTACCGGACGACGGTCACGCTGACGGATGCGCAGGCGAAGGCGGCGAACGCGCTGCACCTGGGTCCCGTCGACACGTACGACACCACCTGGGTCAACGGCCAGCGCGTGGGCGGCGCCGGCCTGGCCTGGCTGGGGCGCGACTACCCCGTGCCTCCAGGTACTTTTAAACCCGGCCGCAACGTGATCGTCATGCGCGTGCTGGGCGGCGCGGGACCGACGGGCGCGCCGGCGAACCGCACCATCGGCCTGAGCGACGGTCCGGCGCTCCCGCTGCCGGCCGCGTGGAAGGTCAGGCGCGGCAGCGCGCTGACAGGGCTCGCCGTGCCGCCCGCGCCGTGGGACATGCTGACCAGCTACACGACGCTGTACAACGGCATGATCGCGCCGCTCGTCGGCTACAAATTCAAGCTGGCGGCGTGGTACCAGGGCGAGGCGAATGCCGACGCGGCGGAGGAATACCGCACCCTGCTGCCGATGCTGATGCGCGACTGGCGCCAGCGCTTCGGCCAGGGCACGCTGCCTTTCCTCGTCGTGCAACTGACGTCGTACGGCGCGACGGCGACGGCGCCTGGCGATTCGAAATGGGCCGAACTGCGCGCCGCGCAGGCCGACACCGTCGCGCACGACCCGCACGCGGGGCTCGCCGTCACGCTCGACGTGGGCGACCGCTTCGACATCCACCCGACCCAGAAGACGGTCGTGGGCGAACGTCTCGCGCGGGCGGCGCGCGCCATCGCGTACGGCGAGAAATCGGCGCCCGGCAGCCCGACGGCCGTCGCGGCGGCGCGCAAGGGCAAGGACATCGTCGTGACGTTCAAGGACACGGCCGGCGGCCTGAAAACGTATTCGGCCGACCGCGCGATCGGCTTCGAGGTGTGTGCGGGCAAGACGTGCCGCTACGCCGACGCGCGCGTGGCGGGTGACCGGGTCGTGCTGCCGGGCGCGGCGAAGTCCGGCGTCACGCGCGTGAGCTATGCGTGGGCCGACGCGCCGTTCGTGAACCTGTTCGGCGGCGACGGCCTGCCGGCCGCGCCGTTCAAGCTCGACGTTCGCTGATCACATCTGCCTGAACAGGTGCGCGAACAACGGGCTGACGCGCAGCTTGTCGGTCCGGTTGCGCAGGTGCAGCGTGAGCTTGCCGGCGTCGTCGCGGCTGGCACTCGTCACGTGGCGCATGTTGACGATGGCGCCGCGGCTGATCTGGCGGAACTGGTCCGGATCGAGCTGCGGCAGCAGGTCCTTCAGGCTCAGGCGGATCAGCGCATCGCCTGCGCTGCCGGCCACGTTGACGTATTTGTCGAGCGCCTGGAAATAGACCACGTCCTGCACGGGAATCATGCGGATCATGTTGCCGACCGCGGCGCGGATCACGGTCAGGCGCTCGGCCGGCGCGGCGGCCGCGGGCAGCAGGGCGCGCATCTGCTCGACGAGTTGCGCGAGGCCGTCACCGGCCGGCGCGTCCCGCACCGTGAGCGCCTTCAGACGTTCGACGGTGCGCGCCAGGCGCGTATCGCTCACCGGCTTCATCACGTAATCGACGGCGGCCTGCTCGAACGCCTGCACCGCGTAATCGTCATACGCCGTCACGAACACGATGTGCGGGAACGGGCGCGTGCCTTCCCAGCGTTCGGTCAGTTCCTGCGCCGCTTCCAGGCCCGTCTGGCCCGGCATCTTGATGTCCAAGAACAGGATGTCCGGCTGCAGTTCCAGCGCCTGCTGCACGGCCGCGACGCCGTTCGGCGCCGTGCCGGCGATGTCGAGTTCGGGCCACAGGCGCCGCAGCGTCGCGGCTAGCGTGGCGGCGAGGATCGGTTCGTCCTCGGCGATGAGGGCGCGGATGGTCGTGGTCATGCGATCTCCAAAGGAAGCGTGAGGCGGGCCAGCACGCCGTGCGGCTGGGCGGGAATGAGGGTCAGGGCGGCGCGCGCGCCGTACAGCACCTGCAGGCGTTCGCGGGTCGTCGTCACGCCGACGCCCGTGCCCTTGGCGGTGGCCTGCGTGTCGTCCAGGCCGAGGCCCGTGTCGCTCACGCAGATCTCGAGCAGGCCGGCGCGCGCGCTCGCCTCCACGGTCACGGTGCCGCCCTCGATCTTCGGTTCGAGGCCGTGGATGATGGCGTTTTCCACGAGCGGCTGCAGCAGCATGGCCGGCAGCCGCGCGCCACGCAGCTCGGCGGGCAGGATGCAGCGGTACGCGAGGCGCGGGCCCATGCGCACGGCCATCAGGCCGAGATAGGCTTCGGCCGCCTCGAATTCCTGGGCCAGGGTCGTCGTCTCGGCGCGGGTAGCGGACAGCGTGGCGCGCAGGTACTGGATCAGGTGGTCCAGCATCTGGCTGGCCTGTTGCGGGTCGATGGCGATCAGGCCCTGCAGGTTCGCCAGCGTGTTGAACAGCATGTGCGGTTCGATCTGGGCCTGCAGCAGCCGCAGCTGCGCCTGCAGGGCCTGGCGTTCGATCGTCTCGGCGCGCATCCTGGCCTCGGTGCGTTCGAGCTTGATGCGCTCGACCCGTTCGCGGTTCAGGATCAGCAGGGCCATCGCACTGATCGCCAGGAAGGTCAGCCCGATCATGCCTTTCTGCCCATGGTCGTTCGGGTACTCGGACAGGTCGGGCAGGGGGTGGCCCAGGATCAGGCTGCCCAGTGAGATGCCGGTGTAGTGCGCGACGGGCGCCATCGCGACGAACAGCACGATGCATGGCACCAGCCAGCGGCGGCGCCGTGCCGGATCGTCGAGGAGCGTGAGGCGCACGCCGTCGAGGACCACCAGCGCCACCAGGCCGACGCAGATCGAGTACACCATCTGATCGTACAGTTCGAACGTCCTGCCGTTGACGAGCGTGATCAGGACGGCGGTCATGCTGCACACGATGACGGTGAGGCCGATGTCGTCGGCCAGGCGGCGGACGACCGGGCGGCACGTGCCCCGCGTGGCGGGAAGAAAGCGGATGAGGGTGTTCATGCCGGAATTGTGCCGTCGCGGCCGGGCGGCGGCAACCGGGCTGCGACGAAACCGCCTTGGGAGCGACCGAAACGGGGCATAATCGGACCGAAACCACTTTTCGGCCGTCCAGCATGGAATTCCAGTTCCTCGGCACCTCGTCCGGCACCCCGACCAAGTTCCGCAACGTGAGCGGCCTGGCCCTGCGCGGGCCTGGCGGCGGCTGGTCGCTCGTCGACTGCGGCGAAGGCACGCAGCACCGCATCCTGCACACGCCCCTGTCGCTGCACGACCTGCGCGCCGTCTTCATCACGCACCTGCACGGCGACCACTGCTACGGCCTGCCCGGCCTGCTGGCCAGCGCGGGCATGCTGAACCGCACGGCGCCGCTGGTCCTCGTCGGGCCGCCGCTGCTCCGCACCTTCATCGACGGCGTGATGGCGACGAGCGAACTGGGTCTGCCGTATCCGCTCCAATTCATCGCCGTCGACGACCTCGCCGGCACGTCCATCCTGCCCGACCTGGCCGTCGACGCCATCGCGCTGTCGCACCGCATGCCGTCGTGGGCCTACCGCTTCACGGAGCGCACCGTGGAGCGCAAGCTGGACACGGCCCGCCTGCGCGCGGCCGGCATCGCGCCTGGGCCCATCTGGGGCGAATTGCAGCAGGGGCGCGACGCCGTGCTGGACGACGGCCGCGTGCTGCATGCGGCCCACTGGCTGCTGGCACCGCGCAAGGCGCGCACGGTCATCGTCGGCGGCGACAACGACGATCCGTCGCTGCTGCTGGAAGCGGCGCGCACGGCCGAGGTGCTGATCCACGAGGCGACCTACACGGAAGAGGTGCTGCTGAAGGTGGGGCCGGGGCCGATGCACAGTTCCGCGCTGCGGGTGGCGCGGATGGCGCAGGAGGCCCGGTTGCCGAACCTCGTGCTGACCCATTTCAGTCCCCGTTACCAGGACGGGGAAGGACCGTTGTCGATGGGGGCGCTGGAGGCGGAGGCACGCAGTGTGTATGCCGGACAGCTGTTCCTCGCGCGGGATTTCGACCGGTACGTCCTGGACCGGAACGGCACGCTCGCCGCAAAATATTGGCTGTGTTCGCGCTAATTATGTGAACTGTAATGCATTGTAGTGGTCTGACGCATCGTCGAGTTAACTCATGAGGAGTGACGATGCGCAGCCTGACGTTCGGCGAATTGTTCGCCATGTTGGCGGCGGCGCAGTTGTCTGCGGACGACCTGGCCCGGCTACGGGAGTGGCTCGCCGGCATCGCGCATCCGGGCGAGTGCATCGCTTTGATCGAGCAGGCCGCGGCAGGACGGCCGTGTCCGCACTGCGGCTGTGCCCGCAAGCACCGCTGCGGTCAGGCGAGCGGGCTGCAGCGCTTCCGCTGTCTCGCCTGCGGACACAGCCATAATGCATTGACCGGTACGCCACTGGCCCGGCTGCGCAAGAAG
>NZ_JANUGY010000002.1 GCF_024756235.1 Massilia kyonggiensis
GACGAAACAACGACGCGGTTTGATAGATCGTTCCGTCCTTGTCGATCAAAAAATGTGTGCCGTTCGCGTTTTGCATCGTGTAGCTACTCAAGCTTGAGGCGCCAGACGCACCGCCGGTCTGGTGTACGATGATTCCACTAATCCGCTGCAAAGCTCCGTGCTCGATCAAAGGGCGTGGTGTCCGCTGTACACGTGCATTGAGAACGTAGCCTTGACTGTCCAAGTGGAGCATCAGGTCACCTCTTCCTATCCGGGTTTGTGTGGGGGGCAAAGAGGCCGCCGTGGGGCAGCAATCAGGCCGCGGTCTTATTTGCTGCCAGGTCCCACCCGCCGGACGTGTTCCCGCCTGCACCGCCGCCGATCTTCTGCTGGGTGTATTTCTCAGTGATCTTGGCGTAGTGCAACGTGAACTGATCGGCGACCAAGCCAGACCCGCCATAGGATTTTCTAATGCTGGACACCAGCACGTTTTCCAGCGTGACTTCGTAATACTTGAGCGGGCCGGAGCCGTCCGCACGGAAAAATTCGAGCTTGGCTTTCGGAATTGTCTTACCCTGGGCCGCCAGCTCCATCAGCTTTGGAGAAGCGAGATCGACTGTCTTCGTAATCCGAAGCGCATCGAAGACGGCGCGCCCAATCGTGTGGCCACCAGCGGTTGACATGGTGCCAGCGGTTGGCTGGATGACACCCCAATCGACGGCCTCGACCTCGATCCACCCCTTGTGCTTGTCGTCGTTAGATTCGCCATGGACGCCATCAATTTGCAAATAGACATCAGATGCCATGCTTGCTCTCCGCGAGGGTTGGGGGTCCCGTAATTCTGGCCCCGCATGGGCTAGGGCAAGTTGGCTGTGCGCAAGGGACTAATGTCGTCAGTGGTCATCTATGCGCGAGCTCGATTGTCTGGGGGCGTATTTTGGCGCGCCTGGTCTAGATCACGGAGTGCCGTCTCTCAAGCCTGTAAGTCGGAAACGGTGTCCGGTATTTCAGGGGGCGCTCCATCGCGTCCGCTAGCACAACCACGCTTGCACTCTTATAATGTGACGAATCTGTCATCGTCCAATGCGCTATCCTCGCCGAATCCGCCTTGTGAGCGCCGTTGTCGCGCTGTTGAGCCTCCTGTTCATGCAGGCGGCCCTGGGTGCCTACGCCTGTCCAAATCTGATTCCGGTACAAAAAGCCCCAATGGTGGACAGTTCCGGCCAGCCGATGGCAAATTGTCCGGAGGCCGACAAGCAAAGTCCGACGCTGTGCTACGCGGACACGCACAAGCAGATCCCATCGCTCGATAAGCCTGACGCTCCTTCGGTGATGCCTTTCGTCGCAACCGGATTCGCGCTGCCTCTACTGTGGCCGGAGGACGGGGTCTCGATGCCTAATCCTCCTCTGGTTTTTCTACACGCCTCCGGCACATCGCCACCGATAGCGATACGCCACTGCTGTTTCCGCCTATAGCCTCCAGCTGCCAAGTTATCGTTCCGCCGCGTTAAGTACGCGGCGGTGCCGTTCTTCGCACTCTGGAGCTTTCACATGCAATTCCTTCACCTCACCAGGAGGCGCACGCCGTGCTGCCCCGACGTGATTCGCTCAACACTTGCGTTCGCATTGCTGTTGGGCCTTGCCTTACTGAATGAACAGGCCGTGGCTGCCAGCGCAGGCTTGACGCTGGCGCAGGCGCAGCAGCGCGCCCTTGAGCGCTCGCGTTCGTTGCCGGCACAGGACGCCTCCATCGCGGCCGCCCGGGAACTGGCGGTCGCCGCGGGGCGCCTGCCTGATCCGGTCCTGCGCGCCGGCATCGACAACCTGCCGGTCAGCGGTTCCGACCGCTTCAATATCGGTTCCGACTTCATGACCATGCGCAGGATCGGCGTCATGCAGGAACTGACCGCGTCCGACAAGCGACGCCTGCGCGCCGCCCAGCTGGAGCGTATGGCCGACAAGGCCTCCGCTGAAAAGAAAGTGGAGACCGCGCGCATCGAGCGCGAAACTGCGCAGGCCTGGCTGGACTTATATTTTGCGAAGCAGATGGCCGACCTTGTTCGGCAACAGGTCAGCCAGGTACAACTCGACCTGCAAGCGGCGGAAGCCGCGTACCGGTCCGGCAAGGGAACTCAGGGCGATGTATTCGCGGCTCGGGGACGTATCGGCGCTGCCCAGGACAAGGTCAGCGAGTTCGATACCCGCGTGAGAACAGCGCAGAGCACCCTGGCACGCTGGGCCGGCCCGGATGTCGACGTCGCGCCCGAGAGTCTTCCAAGTATCGACCAGGTCCGGCTCGATCCGAAGTCCATCGACACCCAGCTTGCGCACCACCCCGAAATCGCTTTGCTCGACCGCCAAGAGGAGATCGCACGCACGGGAGTGCAGCTTGCCGAGGCAAACCGGCATCCCGACTGGTCGGTCGAGGTGTCGCTGCAGCACCGCGGGCAGGGGTATTCGAACATGCTGTCCGTGGGTGTGTCGGTGCCGCTTCAGTGGGACAGGAAGAACCGCCAGGACCGCGAACTCGCGGCGAAGATCATGCAGGCCGACCAGGTCAGGGACGAGCGCGAGGAGATGCTGCGCACCCATGCAGCGGAGGTGCGAGTGATGCTGGACGAGTGGCGCAGCGGTCGTGAGCGGCTCGCGCGCTACAAACGCGAGCTCGAGCCTCTCGCCGCCGACCAGAGCGCGGCCGTTCTCGCCGCCTACCGTGGCGGCAAGGCGGGTCTGGCCGAGGTATTGGCCGCGCGCCGCAATCAGCTCGACGTACGGCTCCAGGCCTTGCAGCTGGAAGCCGAGACGGCAAAGCGCTGGGCGCAGCTGAACTTTCTTTATCCATCGGGCCGCAGCATGCCGCCTTCCATGAACCAGCCGGAGGCGAAGCCATGAACCGTCGCATCATCATTTCAATCCTTGGTAGTCTGGCTGTTCTCGCGGTGACCGGGGCCGGGGCGTATCGCCTTGGTAAGCAGTCGGCGCAGCACGGCGCCGGGCCAGCTGCAACTGCCGCGCCTAGGGCAGACAAAACGGGCCGAAAGGTCCTGTACTGGCACGATCCGATGGTGCCCGGCCAGAAGTTCGACAAGCCCGGCAAATCGCCCTTCATGGACATGGACCTGGTACCCGTCTATGCCGACGAGGCCCAGGCGGAAGGCGGTGTGGCCATCAGCCCGGGTGTCCAGCAGAACCTCGGCATACGCGTCGTCGAGGTCCGGAAGGGCTCGCTGGCGAGCGCGCTGGATGCTGTTGGCAATGTCGCGTTCAACGAGCGCGACCTCGTCCTGCTGCAGGCTCGCAGCAGCGGCTACGTGGAAGAGCTGTTCGTGCGGGCGCCGCTCGATCCGGTGCGCAAAGGGCAGGCGCTGCTCCAGCTTTACGTGCCCGACTGGGTCGCCGCACAGGAGGAATACCTGGCCATCAAGCGCATGCCGGCCGGTAGCGATACTTCTGGCCTGCTCGACGCCGCGCTACAGCGGATGCGACTGGTGGGCATGACCGAACAACAGGTCAAGCAGGTCAGCGCACGATCGCAGGTCAGCCCCCGCATTACCGTTACGGCGCCAGAGAACGGCGTCGTCAGCGAGCTCTCCGTGCGCGAAGGGATGACAGTCGCACCCGGAGCACCGCTATTCCGGATCAACGGCCTACGCACGGTCTGGGTGAATGCCGAGGTGCCCGAGAGCGCCGCGGCCCAGGTCCAGCCTGGGATGGCGGTACGGGCCACCAGCCCGGCTTTCCCTGGGACGGAATTCAGCGGCAAGGTCGAGGCACTGCTGCCGGATGTGAACACGGCCACGCGCACGCTGAAGGCGCGGATCGAGCTGGCGAATCCCGGCGGGAAGCTGGTGCCGGGTATGTTCGCGACTATTCACCTGGCGCCGGGCCAAAGCCGTGAAACGTTGCTGGTCCCATCGGAAGCGGTGATCCAGACGGGTACGCGCACCGTGGTGATTACCGGGCCCGGCGAAGGTAAGTTCGCGGCCGTGGAGGTCGTTACGGGCGCTGAGGCCAACGGCCAGACCGAGGTCGTCAAAGGGCTGAGCGAAGGCGAGAAGGTCGTGGCGTCGGGCCAGTTCCTGATCGACTCCGAGGCCAGTCTGCGCGGTACCCTGCAACGCCTCGGCGACACTGCCGCCCCGGAGCCGATGCCCGCCATGCCGGCGAAAACAGCGACGCATCGCGCAACCGGTAAGGTGGAGCAGATAGCCAAGGACGAGGTGACGATCTCGCATGGTCCGGTTCCTAGCCTGAAGTGGCCACCGATGACCATGGGCTTCATGCCACCGGCCAGCGGCCTGTCCAAGGACATCAAGGTCGGGGATGCCGTGCACTTCGAGTTCCAGGCAACGGATGACGGGATGTTCAAGATTATCTCGATCACGCGGACCAGCGGCGCCGGCGCGACCACCGGAGACGGCAAATGATCGCCCGCTTGATCCGCTGGTCGATCGCCAATCGCTTCCTGGTGCTGCTCGCGACGCTCGGCCTCATAGGCTGGGGCATCTGGTCGGTGCAGCGCACGCCGGTCGATGCGCTGCCAGACCTGTCGGACGTGCAGGTGATCATCCGCACCACGTACCCGGGTCAGGCGCCGCAGATCGTCGAGAACCAGGTCACTTATCCGCTGACGACCACTATGCTGTCGGTCCCCGGCGCGCGCAGCGTGCGCGGCTACTCGTTCTTCGGCGATTCCTTCGTGTATGTCCTGTTCGAGGACGGCACCGATCCCTACTGGGCCCGCTCCCGGGTGCTGGAATACCTGAACCAGACTCAGTCGCGCTTGCCGCCGCAGGCCAGGCCGTCGCTCGGGCCGGACGCGACCGGCATCGGTTGGGTCTACGAATATGCGCTGGTCGACCGCACCGGCAGGCACGACCTGTCGCAACTGCGGGCCTTGCAGGACTGGTTTCTGAAGTATGAACTGAAGACGGTCCCGAACGTGTCCGAAGTGGCGAGCATCGGCGGCATGGTACGCCAGTACCAGATCCAACTCGACCCGGACAAGCTGCGCGCCTACGGCATCACGCATGGCACGGTGATCGATGCGGTCCAGAAGGCGAACCAGGAGTCCGGCGGCTCGGTGCTCGAGTTGGGAGAGGCCGAGTACATGGTTCGGGCTTCCGGTTACCTGTCCTCGCTCGACGACTTCCGGCATATTCCGCTGTCCGCGAGCGCCGGCGGCGTGCCAGTGACGCTTGGCGACGTAGCGCGCGTGCAGCTCGGTCCGGAGATGCGGCGCGGCGTCGCTGACCTGAACGGGGAGGGAGAGGTCGCCGGCGGCATCATCGTCATGCGCTCGGGGAAGAATGCGCTCGAGACCATCGATGCCGTGAAGGCGAAACTTGCCCAGCTCAAGGCCAGTCTCCCGGCGGGCGTGGAGGTGGTGCCGACCTATGACCGATCAAACCTGATCAAGCGGGCGGTGACCAACCTGGAGCATAAGCTGGCTGAGGAGTTCATCGTCGTGGCCGTCGTCTGTGCGCTGTTCCTATTCCACCTTCGCTCAGCGCTGGTCGCCATTGTCTCGCTGCCGCTGGGGATCCTGGCCGCGTACACGGTCATGTATTACCAGGGCGTGAACGCAAACATCATGTCGCTGGGCGGCATTGCGATCGCGATCGGCGCGATGGTCGATGCGGCGGTCGTGATGATCGAGAACGCGCACAAGCACTTGGAGGCGTGGAGCCACCGGCATCCCGGCAAGAAGCTCGAAGGCGCCGCGCACTGGCAGGTGATCGAAGAGGCGGCTGCCGAGGTCGGGCCTGCGCTGTTCTTTTCGCTGCTAATCATCGTGCTGTCCTTCGTTCCCGTGTTTGCGCTGGAAGCGCAGGAGGGCAAGCTGTTCGCGCCGCTGGCCTTCACCAAGACCTACGCCATGGCCGCCGCGGCGGGCCTGGCGGTGACGCTGGTTCCTGTGCTGATGGGTTACCTGATCCGTGGCAGGATCCCGCGGGAGGACGCGAACCCCCTGAACCGGTTCCTGATCCGCGCGTACCGGCCGCTGCTCGATATCGTGCTGCGCCACCCGAAAACTACGCTGGGCCTCGCCGCCTTCATCGCCATTGTGACGGTGTGGCCGGTCAGCCGGCTAGGCGGCGAGTTCATGCCGCCGATGGACGAAGGCGACCTGTTGTACATGCCGTCGGCCTTGCCTGGGATCGGCGTCGGCAAGGCCGCCGAATTGCTGCAGCAGACCGATCGCCTGATCAAAACGGTTCCCGAGGTGCAGACCGTGTTTGGCAAGGCGGGCAGGGCGGAAACCGCCACCGATCCGGCGCCGCTTGAGATGTTCGAGACCACGATCCAGTTCAAGCCGCGCGACCAGTGGCGCGCCGGGATGACGCCAGACCGGCTGGTCGAGGAGCTCGATCGCATGGTCAAGGTGCCGGGGCTGTCGAATGTCTGGGTGCCCCCGATCCGCAACCGTATCGACATGCTGGCGACCGGCGTCAAGAGTCCGGTTGGCATCAAGGTGGCCGGGAGCAGCCTGCAGCAGATCGACCGTGTCACGGGCGCGATTGAAGCGGCCGTGCGCAAGGTGCCCGGCGTCTCGTCGGCCCTGGCCGAGCGGCTGAACGGCGGGCGCTACATCGACGTGCAGATCGACCGCGCAGCCGCGGCACGCTTCGGCATGAACGTAGCAGACGTGCAAAGCGTGATTTCCGCCGCGGTCGGCGGCGAGAACATCGGCGAGACGGTGGAAGGCTTGCAGCGCTTCCCGATCAACGTGCGCTATCCGCGCGAGGTGCGCGACTCGCTCGAGAAGCTGCGCGCGCTGCCCGTGCTAACCGCAGCAGGGGCCCAGATCCGGCTAAGCGACGTGGCCGCCATTCGCATCAACGATGGGCCGCCCATGCTCAAGAGCGAGAATGCGCGCCTCTCGGGCTGGGTGTACGTCGACGTCCGCGGGCGCGACCTGCGGTCGGCGGTACGGGAGATGCAGCAGGCGGTCGCGAAGGAGGTCCGGCTGCCTGCAGGGTATTCGGTGTCCTGGTCCGGACAGTTCGAATACCTGGAGCGCGCCATGGCGAAGCTGAAGGTGGTCGTGCCGGCGACGCTGGTCATCATCTTCGTGCTGCTGTATCTCACGTTTGGCCGCTTCGACGAGGCTGCCTTGATCATGGCGACCCTACCGTTCGCCCTGGCCGGCGGCGCCTGGCTGTTATGGCTGCTTGGGCATAACTTGTCCGTTGCGAGCGGGGTGGGGTTTATTGCGCTTGCGGGTGTCTCGGCCGAGTTTGGGGTGATCATGCTGCTGTACCTGAAGCATGCCTGGGACGCCCAGCTGGCCGAGGGCAAGCACAGTGAGGCCGATCTGGTCGACGCGATTCGCGAGGGCGCTGTCCTGCGCGTGCGGCCAAAGGCGATGACGGTCGCAGTGATCATTGCCGGCTTGGTGCCAGCCATGATCGGAGGAGGGACCGGATCGGAGATCATGCAGAGGATCGCGGCGCCGATGGTCGGCGGGATGATCACGGCGCCTCTGCTGTCGATGTTTGTGGTGCCGGTAGTTTACCTGCTGTTGCGGCGCCGCAGCTTAAGGCGACAGCCCCTTGAACGGTATGGACACGTAGAACTCGAAAAGCGAGGGAAGTAAGGGATAGTTGCGGAACGCTTCCTCGAGCTATTGCCTACATCGGGCGCGTCAAAACACACGATCCCGGGCAGCGTCCGATCAAAGTCGATCGATAGGAAAGCTGCCCTAGGTACTCATGGCTTGACTGCCGCCTCATGCAGTTTTGCGCCCAATTTCTCCAACAACGAGAGCATGGTGGCCACATCGGACTCGGCAATTACCAAGCGTTGTCCTGGCTTGTACGTGGAATCGCCCGATTTTTCGACATATTTTTCGTCGACTATCCCTTCGCAGTGGGCAAGCAAATGGCGTTTTTGATAAAGCACCTTCAGTACCTCTATTTCGGCTGATGTCAGCCACTGCTCGTAGCCGACGCCGATTTTCGAGCGCCACAGTGCGCTCCCATCGTCAATGCGCTGGAAGATGTTGAAAGGGGCTTTTCCGTATGGCTCGTACAGGCCTTCGCAGTATCGCTGGAACGCGGTTACCCCGTCGGAAAGGCAGGTCTCGCGCATCGAGCGGCAGGTGAGTTCCGCGTCGTCTTTACCAATACTCGAGGTGAGCGCTTGCCGGACGGTATCTTCGCTCGCCAGCTTTGCCCGAATTTTCCGAAGCGAATCCTGATAGGTTCGAGTGACCGAGTTCACGCCACAGGACGGGCAAAAATATGCGCTTCCGATGACAGCGAATCGGCATGAGCAGCTGTCGCAGGCGATTTCGAGTTGCATGGCGTCCGCAGCTTTCGCCGGCATCGTATATGTTCGGTTCGACCCTCCCTTGAGCGTCATCGACATGGAGATGAAGCTTTTCTTTGTTTGACGCCGATTGAACTGGTCTACGTCAGCGCGCAGCGCCTGATTCAACTGCCCAGCGAACACCTGCACGGCCTCAGATTTGGCATGCTCAACCTGTTCGATCGTGTACCACTGGTCGGCGGGGGCTTCGTGACCGCACATCGGGCACCAGACAGCTTCGTCCCTGACGATATTTTTCCAATCCTCGGCATTTACCTTGAAGATAAATTCACATGTAGTGGCGGGGCATTGTTTGTCGAGATAGCCTTTCTCGTCAGTCTCGACTTCAACGGACACCGTCATGGTGGCGAGACGCTGCAGGTCTTTGAGGGTATTCTCGAACATTCGTTTCCCTTTTTACACTTGGTCGATTTGAGAATCGTACCTGACGGTCACTTTATTTGCAGCAGTAATTTAGCCACGATACTTCAGCGCGCGGCTTAGCCGGATCGGCAGATGCAGCATGCTTACCAACGAACCACCGCAAACAGGGCTTGACCTTCCAACGATGGGAAGGTCTAGAGTACCTTCAGAGCAATCAAACAGGAGGTACACCATGTACACGCTCAAGGTAGAAAAGATGTCTTGCGGCGGTTGCGCCGCCCGGGTTACCCGTGCCGTCCAGGCAGTGGATCCGCGGGCAAAAGTTGAGGTGCTGTTGAAAGACCGTCTGGTCCAGGTGGAGAGTGCGGAAGCGCTGGATGCGATCGCCGGCGCGATCACGTCTGCTGGGTATCCGGCAACACAGGCAACGCAAATCTAAGCCAAGGCGTGTGCCGGAGAATGACCGGCACACGCTGACTGTGCGTTTGTCCAGGCAGGACGGTTCCTGATCGATCGCGAACTTCGGGCGTACGATAATGACCACGAACTGCCATTCACGAGACCAGAAAGGGTTCCGATATGAACGACCTGTCGCGTCACAATCACGACGGCCACGAACATCATCATGACCACGGCACCGGCCACGGCCACCATCAAAAGGGCGGGGACGTCGACAAGCTCTTTACCGACCCGGTCTGTGGAATGAAGGTTGGCGCCGACCCCGCCAAGGAAATCCCCTACGCAGGAGAGACCTACCACTTCTGCAGCACCAAGTGCATGGACAAGTTCCGTACGTCGCCCCAGCAGTACATCGGCGGGGCCAAACCTGAGCCCACACCGGCTGCACCGGAAGGCACGATCTACACCTGCCCGATGCATCCCGAAATCCGGCAGCCGAAGCCCGGCAACTGTCCGATCTGCGGCATGGCACTCGAGCCCATGATGCCGTCGCTGGAAGAAGAGGAAAACCCGGAGCTGGTGGATTTCAAGCGACGATTCTGGTGGACCTTACCGCTGACCGTCATCGTGACCATGCTTGCGATGGCCGGGCATCGCATTTTCAAGGAAGGGTTGCCAGGCCAGAGCTGGATCGAACTCGTATTGAGTACACCGGTTGTGCTGTGGGCCGGCTGGCCGTTCTTCGTGCGTGGCGTGCAGTCGATCAGGAATCGCAGCCCGAATATGTGGACGCTGATCGGGCTCGGCGTTGCCGCCGCCTATGGCTACAGCGTGGTCGCGACCGCCGCCCCGGGGCTGTTCCCGCCAACCTTCGTCATGCACGGCCGCATCGGAGTCTACTATGAGGCGGCCGCGGTCATCATTTCGCTGACCCTGCTCGGCCAGATCCTGGAGCTGCGTGCACGTTCCCAGACGTCCGCCGCCATCAAATCGCTGCTGGGACTGGCGCCGAAGACGGCGCGTCGCATCAACGCGGATGGCACGGAAGAAGACGTCCCGCTGACCCACGTCCACGTCGGCGATGCGCTGCGCGTGCGTCCCGGCGAAAAGGTGCCGGTCGACGGCGTCGTCCTCGAAGGCGAAAGCGCGGTCGACGAATCCATGCTGACCGGCGAGCCGGTGCCCGTGACTAAGCGCCCGGGCGACAAGGTGATCGGCGCCACCATCAATGCCAGCGGCAGCCTGGTTATTCGTTCGGAAAAAGTCGGCGCGCAGACCATGCTGTCGCAGATCGTCCAGATGGTCGCCCAGGCACAGCGCTCGCGTGCGCCGATGCAGCGCCTGGCCGACGTGGTCGCCGGTTATTTTGTGACGATCGTGGTGCTCGTCGCCTTGCTGACCCTGTTCGGATGGGGGCTCTTCGGGCCGGAGCCGAGCTGGGTCTACGGCTTCGTCAACGCCGTCTCGGTGCTGATCATTGCCTGCCCGTGCGCGCTGGGACTGGCGACGCCGATGTCCATCATGGCCGCCACCGGACGTGGCGCCACGCAGGGCATCCTGTTCCGTGACGCGGCGGCCATCGAGGGCCTGCACAAGGTCGATACGCTGATCGTCGACAAGACGGGCACGCTTACCGAAGGCAAGCCTGCTTTCCATTCGGCTGCGGCAGTGCCGGGCGGTAGCAAACAGGAGGTGTTGCGGATCGCCGCCAGCATCGACCAGGGCAGCGAACACCCGCTGGCCCACGCGATCGTCGCCGAGGCGAGAAAACGAGGCTTGGCTCTGGCAAAGCCGGAGACCTTCGAATCGTCCAGCGGCATCGGCGTGCGCGGCATTGTCGAAGGCAAGCATGTAGTGCTTGGTAACACGGCCCTCATGGACATCGAGCAGGTACACTGGAAACCGCTCGCAGACCAGGCGGAACGCTGGCGCCTCGAAGGCGCAAGTGTCATGTATCTGGCGGTCGATCGCCAGCTCATGGGGCTCGTCGCGGTATCCGATCCGGTCAAGCGGACAACGCCGGAAGCGCTGGCGACGCTCAAGAAGGCCGGGATCACGGTCGTGATGGCCACCGGCGACGGTCTCACCACTGCGAAATCGGTCGCTGCAAAACTCGGCGTCGCCGAGGTCTACGGCGAAGTCAAGCCGCAGGACAAGCTGGCCTTGGTCGAACGCCTGCAGGCCCAGGGCAAGACGGTGGCGATGGCTGGCGACGGCATCAACGATGCCCCGGCGCTGGCCAAGGCGAATGTCGGTATCGCGATGGGGACAGGCACCGACGTCGCCATCAACTCGGCGCACGTCACCCTGGTCAAAGGCGACCTGCGCGGCATCGCCCGGGCGCGCCAGCTGTCGCTGGAGACGGTGCGCAACATGCGCCAGAACCTGGCCTTCGCCTTTGTCTACAATGCGCTCGGGATTCCCCTGGCTGCGGGCCTGCTGTATCCGTTTACCGGCCGCCTGCTGTCGCCGATGATCGCGGCGCTGGCGATGAGCCTGAGCTCGGTATCCGTCATTACCAACGCGCTTCGGCTGCGTGGTACCGCCAGGTAAGCGCGCAGGCGCAAGCTAGGCTTACGCGTGCCGGAGCGGGCGGTGGGCATGCACGTGTGCGAGCGCGTTATGCACCACCGCG
The DNA here is from genome assembly GCF_024756235.1 of Massilia kyonggiensis. Taxonomy (GTDB): domain Bacteria; phylum Pseudomonadota; class Gammaproteobacteria; order Burkholderiales; family Burkholderiaceae_D; genus Telluria; species Telluria kyonggiensis. The sequence continues at coordinate 11,711 of NZ_JANUGY010000002.1, forward strand.
AAGAACGCACCCATCGCAAAGGACCACAGCGCGATGACTGCCACGGCGTAAAGATAGTCACGCCAGGGATGCAGTTCTGCTGTTTGCAGTGGGCGGAAGTCCATGCCATGGAAAAGGGCGTTCATGAAGCTCATGAACTGCGCAGGCCACAGTACCTCCACCAGCGCACAGAGCGAATAGAATACGGCAACGGTCACGGACAGAGCCAGGCCGGTTTGTAGCGGTTTCATCTCCTTCTCCTCCCCAGGAAAACGGCGCTGTCATTGACATTGCTGCCGCATCATCTCCATGTGGTGCTGGCGCATTTCGGGCGACATGCCCTGCATCTGCCGATCCATCATCATTCGCCGTGCCTGTTCGGTCGGGGCGTCCCGCATGCTCCGGTACATGGCGCACATCGAATCCTTGTCCATGTGCTGCATGCCGGCGCTTCCGCAGCCCGCCTGGCTCCCTGTCATGGCTCCGCCGGTCATTCCGCCCTGTGCGGGAGACGTACCGGACGAATCTGGGGCCGTGCTATTCACAGACTGCCCCGCATGATGTTGGCCGTGATCCTGGCCGCCAGATGGATTGGCGCAGCCGACAAGACTGGCCGCCGCCAGCCCGGCCAGGATGTGGATCGATGGGATTGTTTTGATCAGCATGTTCGTGCTCCTGTTCCTGTGAAGAGCGTCATCCATGCCGCTCGCGCCGGCCCACCTCTGGTGGAGGCACCGATCGCCTGAGTCGCGGCACGAATCCCGGAACGTCCTTCATGTACTGGCGATAGACATCGCCAAATGCCGCAATCGACTCCTGTTCCTCCCGGTGCGCCAGGTGGATGTACATCACGACCAGGATCGGAAACATGACCAGCGTTATCAGGGTCGGCCACTGCAGGAGAAAACCGACCATGATCACGATGAAGCCGGCATATTGCGGGTGGCGCACCTTGGCATACGGCCCGGTGCTGGCGAGCGTATGCGCCCGCTGCGCCTTGTAAAGCACATCCCATGCGGAGGCTAGGAGCATGAACCCAAGTACGATCAGGATGTTGCTGGCGATATGGAAGGGCCCGAAGTGGGGATTGAGCTTCCACCCCGTCAGCATCTCGAGCAGGTGCCCTGCGTCGTGCGAGAGGAAATTAATGCCGGGGAAATGTTGGGTCAGCCAGGGAAGCAGCAGGTAGATCGTCAGGGGGAACCCGTACATTTCGGTGAACAGCGCAACGAGAAATGCCGAGAACGCACCGAACGAGCGCCAGTCGCGCCGGCTCTGCGGGTGCGCGAAGCTGAATGCAAAGATGACGAAAACAAGCGAGTTGGCAATGACCAGGCCCCATAGCCCATATGCGGGCGTATTGTCATGACTCATGGCTTTCTCCCGATATCCGGTGCTGCCGGGCCAGGAGACGCTGGGCCTTGGGCCGGCTCTGACGCTGTATGGCCATGATGCCCGTGCCTGTGAAACAGATGCATGAGAGGGCATGCGAGCAGCAACAGATAGGGGAGGATCCCCAACAGGTGAGCCCAATGTTCTGTCAGCAGGAAGAAAAGCGCGATCGCAAGGAAACCGACAAGAATCCATCTGGTGCCGCTGGACATTCCGCGGCCGTGCTGAACGTGTTCTGAGTGATGCATGGCGATCCCCCTGTCGGTGTTCTGACTGGAAGCCTGTCGACTCGCCGGGCCGTGCCCGGCGAGTGGCATCAGATAATTGGATTGGCAAGCGGATAAACAGTTCCGCTGCCGAATTGCTTAATCGTAGTGCTTGTAGACCGTCGTACTTCCGTCCTTACCGACCAGGAGCACGTCATACGGCATGTGCGTCGGCCCTTCCATGCCCGGAGAGCCAGGGGGCATGGCCGGTACCGCCAGGCCCTTCGCCTTCGGCTTCGTAGCGAGCAGGCGCTTAATCTCTGCAGCAGGCACGTGTCCCTCGATCGCATAGCCGCCGATGACCGCGGTGTGGCATGAGCCGAGCCGGTCGGGAATTCCCATCTTTTCGCGCGTGTCGGACGGGTTGGCGACATTGTGCGCATTGACCTTGAATCCGTTGGCCCGCAGGTGCTTGACCCAATCTTCGCAGCAGCCGCAGGTCGCGCTCTTGTAGACCTCGATGGCCTGGGTTGCGGCGCTGGCGAGCATCGGCAGGCCGATCAGGGCAGCGACCGCGAAGTTTCTGACTTTTCCGATAAACATAAACTTCTCCTGAGTGCTGGGCAGCCGACGCACGCGGCCAGCCGCCAGCGAAGTATCAATAACGAGTTGCCTCAACGCTTTACATATGTTCGCCCGGCGGCGACGTAGTGGCAAGCCAGGCCGCCAGCACGATTACTGCCAGCAAAATCAATGCTTCGATCCAGACTATCTGCCTGAATCGCGCCGGCAGAAGCGCAGGTGCGGCGTTACCGGCGGACTCACACGCGAGCCATGGCGGCATCACGATGAACCGGTTGAACCCGCCCAGCGCTGCCGCGAGGCCCACGAGCAGCAGCTTGGCCGAAAGCGTGTTGCCATATGGGTTGCCGACCAGCTGATCGAATCCGCCCAATGCACGCCAGGTCGCATACAGGCCGGTGACGAAGATGCCGGTGAGGGCGAATGTGGCCGAACTGGATAAGGACGCCACATAGGCCGCCCGTGCTCGCCGGTCCGCCGGGTTCATGCTTCCGGTGGTCCGCAACATCACGGTGCCGGAAAGGATCACCTCTCCAACCCACAGGCTGATCAGGCCCAGGTGGACCCAGTCGGCGAGCAGGCGCAGGCTGAAGTCACCGTCGCTTGCCGAATGGCTGACCATGCCGCGCGTGTACCAGAACACGGCGAGCCCCACCAGCGTCAGCAGAGCAGGACCCGGGCCACGCTCCACGCGCATGAAGGCGCCGGCCGCGGCAACGGCCAGTCCTGCCATCCCGATGGACCACGCGAGCCCAAGGTGGGTCGAGGTCAGCATCGACCAGGTGGCGCCACCAGCTTCGGTGAGCGGCACTTCGGCCATCGCTGCAGACTCGAGCCACAGATGCACGACGTTGGCGATCAGCGCGACGACGATGCCGGCAAACGCTGCGTTACGGACAGGTTGGCGACGCGCGTGGGACCAGTCCGAGGTATCGCGGCCGAGCCACAGGCGTGAGACGCTCGCGCCCGTGAGCACGGCGGCCGCCAGGTTCAGCAGGGCAGTGACAAGGTGCTGGACAGTTGGCAGGTCCGCCCCCATCACTTGACCTTGAACGTGACTTCACCCTTCACCTTGTGGCCATCGTGGGTCATCGTCGACCACTGGATGTGGTACTCGCCAGCGGACAAGGCTGGCAGCGGGGCCGTCATGACGGTAGGATCCGCCTTGTCGACGGTTGTCGCGATCACCGGGATCTCGTTGTTTTGAGGGCCCGTCACCTTGATCTTGCTGAACGCGGGCTCGAGCGCCTCGTTGAACTTGAGGCGAACCTGCTTCGGCGCCGCGTCGAGCGTGCTGCCGGCCTGGGGATCGGACGACTGCAGCTTTGCGTGCGCGAAGGCGGACGACGTCACAATGCTGGCGAGCGCGAAGGCGCTTGCCGACAGAATACGTTTGATGGGCATGTTGGCTCCTGTTTAGTTGGCGGCTTCCAGCTTGGTCACGGTGAACGCGCCGTTGACGCGCTCGACCCGCAAGCGGATCTTGTCGCCAGCTTTCACCTGGTCGAGCATCGCCTGGTCCTGCACCTTGAAGGCCATGGTCATGCCGGGCATGTTGAGGTTGGCCAGCGGGCCGTGCTTGACGGTCAGTTTGCCCGCGTCCTTGTCGACTTTTTTGACCTCGCCGTCGGCCAGGGCGTTGGCATCATCCTGGGAGGCGGCGGGCATTGCGTTGTGCTGGCTGTGGTCGTGCGTCTCCGTCTGGGCGGACGCGTTGGCGGCCCCCAGAGCAAGAACGGCGGATACGATAAACGTGCTGAACGAAGAAGAAAAACGGGACATTTGTAGCTCCAAAACAGTCATGAATTGCCGGTTGCTGTGGACGCGCGATGCCGCTTGTCGGCCTGACACGGTCCGTTTCTTTACAGATAGGGAAGGGCAGCGCGCGGAACTGTAGCGGCCAAGGCATGGCCGGACATGTCCGTGCCAGTGCACGAACGCTGTGTTCAGCGGCGCTGACGGTCAGACGCGGGGAGGTCGCTCTGGGAGCGCAAGATCGACCGACTGCAGGAGCTGCTGGTCGAACGGAACGGTGATGGAGGGAGCTGCGGATACAGGCAGCACTGCAATGAACGACGGCGCCATGGCGACACAGGTGCCGCATGTCGCGCAGGCGGCGCACTTGCCGGAGTGATGATGCGCCGCGGGGGCATGTTCGGAATGCGCCTCCGATGTCGCGTGCTCATCGTGTTGATGCACATTGGCCGCGTCAGCGTCATCGGCCATCGCCTCATGGTCATGATCGTGTTGTGCTGCAGTTGGCACCGGCGCGCACAGGGACATCGTTGCGGAAGCGAAGCCGTGGAGCGGCACCGCCAGCAACGTGATCCAGACGATCAGGACTTTCAGAATGGCTTTCACGCGGCGATTCTAGCATATGCAAGAGTATTCGAAAGCCCACCGCGCTCGCCTTTTATGTTGCGAAGTAGTATCGTGCGAACATGTCATTTTTGCATGTGCTAGATTGAAGAAATGCGCTCTCTAGTCCGCCTCGTCATGCTTTGGACACTGATCGTGTCGCTGCCCGTTCAGGGCATCGCCGCCTCGGTCAAATTGCCATGCACGATGAGCCACACCGCTGCCGTAAGTCAGGTGGAGGTGCGTGACGATTGCGATGAAGCCGGAATGGTAATGACAATGGCACCCTCGCATGCCAGCAACGTATCCGCTCATCAGGACATCCCCTGCGATCAGGGTTCGCACCAGAAGCATTCGACGTGCCGGGCTTGCAGCGCCTGTTGTGTCGGAGCGTCGGCACCGCCGCCGTTCGAAATGTCCGTCCCTCCAGTCGAACACTTCGCCAACGACCATATTTCTCCAACCCCTTCCATTACGGGATGGATTCCGTCCCGCATCGAACGGCCGCCGCGCCCGTAATTCGCCAGCTGGCTGACCAGGAATGCACCGAGGGCGCTATCCGCGCCAAGCGGGCATTCATTGCCGGTCAGCTGCGCAATCCCATTCGACTCATGCGTCACGCGCACGTTTTGCCAAGGACGACCTTGCACTGCGTTCGGTGTCGGCGATGAGCAATGGACTTCGCCTGCGGGCCGCCTTCGGCCTGCGCGGCTACGAATTCATCACTGCCATAAGAGGTAATACATGGAGCAATTTGTCATTGCGGAGGATGCCGTCAACCGATGGCGACGGCGAATTCTGCAGGGCGCCGGCGCCGCGGCCCTGGCCGGACTGGCGCCAGCCAGACTGCTGGCAGCAGCTCTGGGGGCACAGCCGAGCCTGCGCGGCACCGAATTCGACCTGGAGATCGGCCCGACACCGGTGAACTTCACAGGTTCAGACCAGAACGCCACCGCCGTCAACGGCCAGGTGCCGGCGCCGATCCTGTACTGGCGCGAGGGCGATACCGTGACCCTGCGCGTGACCAACCGGCTGCCTGTCACGAGCTCGATACACTGGCACGGCATCCTGGTGCCGGCGGAGATGGACGGGGTGCCCGGCATCAGCTTTGCCGGCATTCCTCCGGGGCAGACCTTCACATACCGCTTCCAGGTCAAGCAAAGCGGGACCTACTGGTACCACAGTCATTCGGCCTTCCAGGAGCAGAGCGGCTTGTACGGCCCGATCGTGATCGAGCCTAAAGACGGCGAACGGGTAAAGGCTGACCGCGAGTACGTCGTCATGCTGTCGGACTGGGTCGATGGCGACCCTGCGAAGGTATTCGCCAGGCTGAAGAAGATGAGCGACTTCTTCAATACCAATCAGCCGACCGTCGGCCAGTTCTTCAGCGATGTGCGGCAGAACGGCATCAAAGCCGCACTCGAGAAACGCAAAATGTGGAACCAGATGCGCATGCTGCCGACCGACTTCAGCGACGTCACCGCCAGCCGCAACCTGGGCGTGAGGATGGCCTATCTGATCAATGGCGTACCCGCCGAAAAGAACTGGACCGGCCTGTTCCGGCTGGGCGAGAAGATCAGGCTGCGCTTCATCAACGGCGCGGCGACGACGATCTTTGACGTGCGCATTCCCGGATTGAAAATGACGGTGATCGCAGCGGACGGGCAGGACGTCGAACCGGTGCCGGTCGACGAGTTCCGGATCTCTGTCGCCGAAACCTACGACGTGCTGGTCGAGCCGGCGGACGAGCGCGCCTACACCATCTTCGCCCAATCGATCGGGCGCTCCGGCTTCGTGAGCGCGACGCTGGCGCCGCGCATGGGCATGTCGGCCCCGGTGCCGCAGATGGATGAGCCGCAGTGGCTGGGCATGCAGGACATGATGGGAGCGATGTCCATGCCGGGCATGGGCGGGATGGACATGGGGCAGATGCAGGGGATGAACCACGGCGCCGCAGGGCAGGCAAAGGGAGCCAGGTCGCAGCATGACATGCAGTCGATGGACGGCATGCACCATATGCACGGCATGTCGCACGGTTCGATGAGCGGAGGACAGGGCAAAGCGCAAATGCCGATGCAACACTCGGGCCACGGGGCCGCCGGCGCCATGCCGATGGCGTCGGGCATGGCGCCCAAGGTGACGCACGCGCGAACCGAATACGGGCCGGGCGTCGACATGCACGTCGACATGCCGCGTACCAACCTCGACGACCCCGGCGTCAACCTGCGCAACAACGGCCGGCGCGTACTGACCTACGCCGACCTGCACACTATCGGCGGCCCGATCGACGACCGTCAGCCGACCCGCGAGATCGAATTGCACCTGACCGGCAACATGGAACGATTCATGTGGTCCTTCGATGGCCAGAAGTTCTCCGAGTCGAAGCCCGTCCACTTCAGGCAGGGCGAGCGGTTGCGGATCGTGCTCGTGAACGACACGATGATGAACCACCCAATCCACCTGCACGGCATGTGGAGCGAACTCGAGTCCTCGGATGGCCAGTTCCTGGTCCGCAAACACACAATCAACGTGCAGCCGGCCCAGCGCATCACTTACCGCGTTACCGCGGATGCCCCAGGTCACTGGGCCTATCACTGCCACCTGCTCTACCACATGGAGGCCGGCATGTTCAGGGAGGTGGTCGTCTCATGAAAGCGACAATGACGAAAGCAGGTGCAGCCTGCGCGCTGCTGGCTCTTGGCCTGACGATAGCCAGCGTGGCGTCGGCCCAGTCCGGGACGATGCAGGGGATGGAGGGAATGGATCACTCCCGGATAGACAAATCCCCAACGAAGAAGCCCAAGAAGAACAAATCCACGGCGAAAAAACCGAGCAAGGAAAAGGCCGAAGCGAGGGCGTCCCAACCGGACATGTCGCAGATGGATCACTCCCAAATGGACCACTCGCAGGTGGACCATTCACAGATGGATCATTCACAGGCAGGCACGCCCAAGACAGGGCAGTCGCAGACGGATATGTCCCAGATGGACCACTCCGGAATGGATCACTCGCAGATGAACCAAGCGGGTGGCGAGCAGGGCCAGGGAGCCCCTCAACAGGGCATGACCGGCATGGGGCATTCGATGGGCGGCATGGACCACGGCATGAAAATGGGCCCGATGCAGGGCGGCAGTCCGCCGCCCGACGCACGCGACCCGGACACCTACGCCGAAGGCACGAGCTTCGCCAACCTGCCGGGCAACGAGATGCACGATGAGATGCCCTTCGGCCGGGTACTGCTCGACAAGTTCGAATACGCCAAGGGCGACGGCGAGCAGGGCCAGAACCTCGATGCCGAGGCGTGGTATGGAAACGACTACAACAAGGCATGGTTAAAGGCTGAAGGCAAGCGGCGCGACGGACATCTGCAGTCCATGCGCACGGAGGCCCTGTGGGACCGTACCTTCGCAACGTTCTGGAGCACCCAGCTCGGCGTACGCCACGACACCGGCGGTGGAGACTCACGCAATTGGCTGGCCTTCGGCGTACGCGGCCTGGCGCCTTACTGGTTCGACACGACGGCGACCGCCTACTGGTCCGGCGGAAAGCTGGCCGCACGCTTCGATGTCCGCTACGAACTGCTGTTCACGCAGCAGTTGATCTTCGAACCCCAAATCGAGGCCAACCTCTACAGCAAGTCCGATCCGGCCAGAGGCTTGGGAAGCGGCTTGTCCGACCTCGAGCTCGGCCTGCGTCTGCGCTATGAAATCCGGCGCCAGTTCGCGCCGTATATCGGCGTCACCTGGGCCCGCAACTTTGGCGATACCGCCGACTTTGCGCGTGCGCGAAGTGAGCGCAACAAGAGCACGCAGGTCGTTGCCGGCGTGCGTATGTGGTTCTGATCACGAAGCAGGGCGACCATGACTCGCCCTGCAATTTCCAAAGGGTCGTCTTGATGGGGAGTTCACAAACCATTCAAGGAGAACATCATGCAACAACAGTATCAATCGTGTATCGACGCCTGCAACGCCTGCGCCGACGCCTGCGACATGTGCTCGACCGCCTGTCTGAAGGAAGACGACGTCAAGATGATGGCGCGCTGCATCGCGCTCGACATGGACTGTGCCCAGATCTGCCGCCTTGCTGCCGCCTTCATGGCCAGGGGCAGCGATTTCGCTGGCGCACTCTGCCAGCTTTGCGCCCAGGTGTGCCAGGCCTGCGGCGACGAATGCGCCAAGCACCAGGCGCAGCACTGCCAGGATTGTGCCGCGGCCTGCCGGCGCTGCGCAGAAGAGTGCCGCAGGATGGGAGCAGGGGCCGCGACCTGAGGATTCGCTGGCGCGAATAATGGTTGAGTTTGCGTTCGCAACAACAATGCCGGCTCCGCAGGAAGCGGATCGGCGCATACGAAAGGAACTGCAACATGAAATCCAGACTAATCCTGACACGGAAGTTGCTTGCCGCATGCGCCGTGTCGATGGCGGCTTTCTCTGCGCATGCAGACATCACGGTCTTTACCGACCGCGATGCCTTTCTCAAGGCGGTGTCGGGTTCGGCCGCCGACACCTTCGACGACCTGACGATGACGGAAATGGCCGCCCCCATGAGTCGCCTTGCCGGCTCGTACCGCTACCAGGTGAACGCAGGACCCAGCGACGGCGGCTTCTACCCGTCGGGAAGCGGTAGCGACATCTGGCTGAGCGGGACGATGTCCAGCGACGTCATCACCTTCAACGCCTTCTCGTCCGGTGTGTACGGCTTTGGCGGGAATTTCTTCGGTACCGATTCATTCGGCTTCTTCATGCCAGACCGCACTGTCGTGCTGAGCGCGGTATCAGGCGCGGACAGCGAAACGTTCACGTTGTCGAACGCTTCGCGGGACTCGTTTGTCGCCTTCCTGTCCGACCATCCGCTCACTTCGGTGTCCTTTCACAACATGGAGGACGACGGCACCGTGTACTGGGCGGCAGCGAACAACGTCGTGCTCGCGGTGCCAGAGCCGGCGACCTGGTCGATGCTGCTGGGAGGGCTTGGCGTCGCGGCACTTGCACGGCGGCGCAGGGCCAGAGCGGAACAGATGGCGACTGTGGCGTAAACCCTGCATGACAACCAAACAGGAGAGAAAAATGAATCGTAAGACTCTGAATTTCACTCAAGCTGCGGCGCCGGTCTCGCGCTGGCGGCAATCGCTGGCGCGGCATCCGCCGATGGTCCCGGCCGCGGGGCGACTGCCAACTTCGAGAAGAACTACCTCGTATTCATCATCGACCACCATTACTCAGCGTTGCGGATGACCGAACTGGCGGCAGGGACGGACACCCAACGCAATGCGCCGGTCAACAATCCGGGCGAGGGTACGTCGCCGACCCCGGGTTATGGCGCGACCGTGGCCAAGGCCAGCGACGACCAGATCCGGTCCATGTCGCGCCAGGCCAACCGCACGCAGCGCGAGGAAATCATGAAGGCGCAGCGCTTCCTTCAAGAATGGTATGGCATGCAGCACCAGCCCCAGCTCACCGCCGATGGCCAAAGGATGATTGCCATCCTCGAAAGCGCGCCGGCCGGTACGCAGTTCAATCAGGTCTTCCTGCGTACCTTTAGCAATCACCACTTGAGCGCACTAGCTCCCAGTCTACACTGCCAGGTCAAGAGCGATATTGCCCATGATCCTCTGCATCGCTACTGCGAGAACATCGTGGTAGCCCAGAAGAATGGGATCAACGATATGAGGGAAATGCTGTGCAAGAAGTACGGTGATTGTGGATTCGTACCTGCCACCGGAGACAAGCGTAAGGATCAGGATTTCTGAAGCGCTCCTTACGGTAGGCGGCACGCGGCGCCGGGCAATGTCGGCCCGGCGCTTTACATCGATCAGTTCGAAGGAAAACCATGAAAGAATCCCAGGCGTCTCATCAAGGCCATACAATGCCAACAATGAAGTACACGACTTTCGCTCAAATGATCCTGGTTGGGACCATCATCATGTTTGGGCTGATGTATCTGAATACCTATTCGGTCGACCACATCTTCTTCAGTGAAACCAGGGCGTTCATGGTGCTCATCATGGGCGCCACGATGGCCATCGTGATGCTCGCGTTCATGTGGAAGATGTATCCGAACAAAGGGGGCAATGTGGGTATCCTTATTGGGAGCCTCGTCGTATTCCTTGTATCGTTATGGCTGGTGCGCAGCCAGGCGACGGTCGGCGACGTGGCGTATATGCGTGCCATGATTCCCCATCACTCCATTGCCATCCTGACGAGCGAGCGCGCGAACATCACCGACCCGAGGGTGCGCAAGCTGGCGGACGGGATCATCGCCGCGCAAAAGAAGGAAATCGGTGAAATGAAGGAGTACATCCAGGATCTGGAAGCAAAACACTGAGGCACCAGACCTTGAAGGGTTCACGAACAGGTTAGACGAGGCCAGTATGCATTCGCCGGAGGATTTCGACAGTCTGACGATTCTTCTTGCGCTAGGTGTGTCTGTTTGCGTTTCGGTGACGGTGCTTTGCTTTCTTCTATGGATCCGGCGGGGTAAAAAGCACAAGTCTCGCAATGGCGGCAGGCGTAAAGAGGCTACTCGGCCGGTGCCGAAGAAGCGGCCCAAGTAAGGGCCGCCACTGCACGCATGCAGGACGGCGTCCCAGGGAACGGGGAACGCCGTCCCCTTCGCATCGACCTGCGGTCAGTGGCCCTCATGCCCGGTGGGCTTGCGGACCTGCAGCTCGACGTCGGGCTTTTGCGTGGCCGGCATCAGGCTACGGCCAGCGTCCTCGCTGCGCGCGGGCTCCGGCAGCTGGCCAGTCCATTCGTACGCGACCGTCCCGGCTGGATGCTTGTACCAGCCCGGATCGGTGTAGTCGCCGCGCTTCTGGTCCTTTCGCACCTTCAGCACGGTGAACATGCCGCCCATCTCGACGCCGCCGAACGGACCCTCGCCAGTCATCATCGGCAGGGTGTTTTCCGGGATCGGCATCTCCATGCCGCCCATCGAGCCTCCCTTTTCGCCCATGACCATATAGTCCGGCACGATCTTGGTGATCTTCTCGGCGATGCCGCGGTGGTCGACCCCGATCAGGTTCGGGACATCGTGACCCATCGCATTCATCGTGTGGTGCGACTTATGGCAATGGAAGGCCCAATCGCCCAGGTCCGTTGCGATGAATTCGATGGCGCGCATCTGGCCGACCGCGACGTCGGTCGTCACCTCCGGCCAGCGTGACCCTGGCGGGGTCCAGCCGCCGTCGGTTCCCGTGACCTCGAACTCGTGGCCGTGGAGATGGATTGGATGGTTCGTCATCGTCAGGTTGCCGACGCGGATACGTACGCGGTCGCCCTGGCGCACCGGCATGGTGTCGATGCCCGGGAAAACCCGGCTGTTGAAGGTCCACAGGTTAAAGTCGGTCATCTCGTTGACCCTTGGCGTATAGCTGCCCGGCTCGATGTCGTAGGCGCTGAGCAGGAACACGAAGTCGCGGTCGACGGCAAACTTGGCCGGGTCCTTCGGGTGGGTCACCCAGAAGCCCATCATGCCCATCGCCATCTGGACCATTTCGTCGGCATGAGGGTGGTACATGAAGGTGCCGGGACGTTTCGCCACGAATTCGTAGACGAAGGTCTTGCCGGGCGCGATACCCGGCTGGGTAAGGCCCGTCACGCCATCCATGCCGTTCGGCAGGCGCTGGCCGTGCCAGTGGACGCTGGTGTGCTCGGGGAGTTTGTTGGTCACGAAAATGCGCACGCGGTCGCCTTCGACGACTTCGATGGTCGGGCCTGGCGATTGGCCGTTGTAGCCCCACAGGTTGACCTTCATGCCAGGCGCGAACTCCCGCACGACCGGCTCGGCCACCAGGTGGAACTCCTTCACGCCATTGTTCATCCGCCAGGGCAGGGACCAGCCGTTCAGCGTCACGACCGGGTTGAACGGGCGCCCGGTGGCGGGCGGCGGCGGGACATGGGTCTTCGCATTGTACATGACCATCGCTTCAGGCAGCGATGCCGCGCCCACGCGGCTCACTGCTGCGGTGCTGACCGCGACGGCGCTGGCGCCTTTAAAAAAATCTCGACGGGAAATCATTGTGCTGTCCTTGAATCATTATTGCCACCGGTGGTCATGGCGGACTGAAGATTGGTGTCGGCGATCCAGAAATCGCGCTGCGCTGCGATGGCGGCATTGACGGCGCCCAGTTGTTCGCGTGACTCGGCAAGCAGTTCGAAGGTACTGGCGAGCATGCCGTTGTAGCGCAGCAGTACCTCGTCGGCGATCTGCTTGCGCACGGGGACGACCTCGTCGCGGTAGTGACGGGCGATATCGTAGGCGGTGCGATAGGTGGCATAGGCCTCGCGCACCTCGGATCGTGCCTTTACGGCGACGTCGCCGGTACGGTGGACTGCCTGCATGTACGATGCCTGCGCACGTGCCACGCGCGCGCCGCCCCAATCGAATAACGGCAGCTCCAGTGAAACCTCATAGCCGTTCTCGCGCGGCATGCTGGTCGTGCTCTTGTTGACGTAACCCGCATCGAAGACATTGATAAAGCCGGTCGCCTTGGTCAGGCCGAGCGCCTTGGCCGTCGCCTCCGCATCCTGGCGCGCAATCAGGACGTCAAGCCGCTGCGACAGCGCATCGGCCTCGGCATTCGCTACCTCCCGCGCCTGGGCGGGGAGATCTGGAAGCCGGTCGGGCAGGGTGAACTTGAGGGAAGGGCCCCATAAGCCCAACAGGCGGACCAGCTCCTCGCGCGATGTCGTGGCCTGCAGGTGGGCTTGCGCTTGCTGGGTCACCGCGTCCTGGTAATAGGCCCGCTCCCGTGCCGCGTCCAGCGCGCTCCAGTTACCCGCGGCGCGCATGCGCGCGCCGAGCTCGGCGGCCGCTTCGGCCGACCCGCGCACCTTGTCCGCGAACGTCGCTGTCTGGGTCGCTGCCACGGCGGAGTAGTACGCCTTGCGCGTGTCGGCAGCCAGCATGACGGCCTGCATGGCGGCCTGCAGCTTGGCCTGTTCGAAGCGGCGGCGCTCGATGCCGGTACGTGCCGGCAGGGTCAGGAGCGCAGCCAGGTTGAAGGACAGGCCACGGTCGATCTCAGTCTCATCCCCACCGCGCACCCGGCCGAAGCTCAGGCCTGGGTTGGGCAGCCGGCCCGCCTGGACGAAGTCCGCTTCGGCGATCGCCAGTTCGGCCAGTGTCGCCTGCAGTCCCTGGTTGTTGAGCAGGGCGATGCGTATCGCTGCCTCAGCGTTGAGAGGCTTCGACAACAGGGTAGTCACCTCGGCCTTCGCGTCCTGGTCTCGCTTCAAGGGCGCTGGCTGGGCGATGCGCTCCTGCGTCATCCGGGCGACATCGTTGACACCACCATCCAGGGAGAAGCTCGCGCAGCCCGCGAGCAGCAGGGCGCCTGTCACCACTGCGAGGTGGCGCAGACTTGGTCGTACGGAGGCGTTCATTGGTGCGCTCCTTTGTGTTCGTGCTTGCCGTGCATCGGCTCCGGCTTGGCGGTCTTTTCGGAGGCGCTAGAAGTGGGCTGTCCGCTCGGTGCCGAGGCTTCGACGTCCTGGCCGAGGACCGCGCGGTTGGCGCGAACCCAGACTTTGTCAGGCGACTGCGGCGCTTCTTTCGCCTTGACGTAGTCGGCGAAGACGGATTGGTACTGCAAGGGCGTGACAAGTGCGTTCGCGTCGGCTGCGGCCGGCATCGGCCTTTCCGTTTGTGCGGAAGCAAGCAGCGGCACGCCAGCTGCGAACAGCAGCAGGTGTGAGAATTTCATGTTGTTGTTTCGTGTTGATTTGGGGCTGGACAGCCGGCCCGAATGCGCGCTGTGAGCGCGTCCGAAAAATCAAACGAATAAATCTCGGGGCGGCCGCTCGAGGGCCGAAGGGACGAAGGACGTCATCGCGGCTTCCGGATTCGCATGGAGCGAGGTAGCCAGCGGCGGTGTGTGGAGGCTTGGCGTCAAACCTGGAGGTGCCGCGCTGCCGACGCAGCAGGCTGCACAGGCGGCGCACTTGGCATGCGGCGATGCCGTGGTCTTCGAGTCGTGCTTGCTGCAGTGCTCGCTCGCGCTTTGTTCAGCGGCTTGATGATGCTGGTGGACCGTTGTGACGACTGTTTCGTGCGCGGTCTTTTCGGCTTGTCCGATAGCCATCGCAGCGCTGCCCTGGACGGACAACACCGTGATCGAAAGCCAAAGAAGAAGCCGGAAAAGCGAGCGCATGATTCCGCCATGGTACCGCAAATCAAGAACGTGCATCAAGGCACCGCTTTCGGCACTTTGCTAGTCCAGCGCTAATGAACTTAATAACGATCAGGATGCTAAAAACGGCTGGGTTATATCGTCATTCGGGAATTGTTCACTAATTGAGGGGGCGCCATGCCTAAAATCACCATTCTCGGGAAGACAAATCTACAGGAAGACAGCTGGCACTCCATGCTGATCTCGCTGTTGAGAGGACTGGCGGCCCTGGTTGTCGCCGCAGCGCATCTGCGCGCCCAGGTCTATCCCGGTTTCGCCGAAGTGGTGAAGCCGCCCTTGCTGTTTCAGGGCCTGGCGTTCAGCGCCGGATTCGCCTATCTGGCCGTGATCGTCTTCTTCGTGCTCAGTGGCTGGCTCGTGGGAGGAAGCTTTCTCAACAAGCTGGACTCGGACCGCGCATTCCAGAATTACATGATCGACCGGGTCTCGCGGCTGTGGGTTGTGCTCGTCCCGACCTTCCTGGTCGCGTTGCTCGCAGGCGCCGCGGTCGGGATTGTCAATCCAGCCCATGTCTCGTTTTCGACAAGCGAGCCGTACTCGGTGAGTGCCTTCCTTGGCAACATGATTGGCTTGCAGACGATCGTAGTGCCTCCATTCGGCGGCAACTTCCCGTTGTGGAGCCTGGCGAACGAGACCTGGTATTACGCTCTGTTCCCGCTGCTGGTGCTGGTGTTTCGCGGCAGATCGATCGCGGCACGCGTAGCTGCAGTGCTGGCGATCGCCGCCATCGTCCAGCTGGTGCATGGCGCCATCCTGCTGTATTTTTCGATATGGCTCTTGGGCGCCGCGCTCTCGCGGGTGAAGATCGAGGTGGGGCCGGCCCTGCGCTGGGCTTTGCTGTTCCTGTTCGTCGGCAGCGCCGTCGTCATCCGGATGAAGGGTAAAACCGACATCACGCCGGAAGGCTATCCTCAGTATCTCCTGTTCAGCCTGATCTTCGTGCTGTTCCTGTCCAGCATGCAGTTCAAGCGCCGGCCGGGCCGTGGGCTGGACTGGCTGGACCGCACCGGTCGATTCTTCGCCAATTTCTCCTTTACCTTGTATGTGCTCCACGTTTCGCTGATCGCCGTGATGGGGCACCTGATGTTGTCGCTGTTCGGGATCAGCCAGCTTTCGCCTCACATCCAGGCCCATTACCTTGTCTACGCGGCGATGTATCTGGTGCTCGTGGCCGGCGCCTACTGGTTCCATCTGCCGTTCGAGGCGAACACTGGGAGGGTGCGGCAATGGCTGAAGGCGCAGCTCTTTGTGCGTGTGGGCACGGTTCGGCCTTGAGTGCTGTTCGGGGCAGCGGAGGGGCTTGAGATAGCCGCCGGTCTCTGGTGTAATGCTGTGCTTACAACCCGATTCGTTCAAGGAGCATGGATGCGTCAACTGATCTGCCTTTCCTTCCTGGCCGCGGCATCACTTCCGGTCTTCGCGGCCAGCCCCACTGAGGTCGTCCGCCAGTATCATGCGGCGCTCGCCAGCGGTGACACAGCGAAAGCGCTGTCTCTCCTCAGCCCTGGAGTGCAGATCTTCGAAAGCGGGTATGTCGAAAAGTCGAAGGACGAATACGCAGGGCACCATTTGCCGGCCGATATGGCATTTGCGAAGACCGTCAACAGGAAAGTCTTGAAGGGCAGTGAGCGTATCGCCGGCGAGCTCGCGGTCGTGATGCAGGAGACGGACACCCAAGGTACACATAAGGGCGCAGCGGTCCACATGATCGGCACCGAGACGGCCGTCCTCGAGAAGAAGGGCGACGGCTGGCTCATCACGCATTTTCACTGGTCGTCGCGGAAGGCGAAATAGCTTCTTGACCTTGCCATCGTTGTAAGGTTTAAGCTCGATGCCATGTCATTGTCTCTTGGAGCAATCATGGTCGACTATCCTGTGCCAGGCTTACGTTGTATGTTTTGCAGCTATCGCGTGAAGCAAGCAATTCGAAAAATCGATCCAAACCTTAAAGTGAGGATCGATCTCCGAACGGGGTGGGTCCGCCTAGGAAATGAAGAGGACATACGCACCCTTGAGCGTGCTTTAGCATATTTGAAAGAACTCGCACCGGTTTTCTGATTCGCTGCACATCGGCGCCGCTGCTTGTTGCCAATCCTTGTGAGATCCCGGCAGCTGGCGCATGACGTCATTCGTGCTGATGGTGGGATTCTGCCGGGGTGTGCTTCACCTCTCCTATAACTATTCGAAAATTGCCCAGAAGCTCGTGCGTCCACCAGCCCTGGGGGCGATCTACTGCTTACTGTTTCGATAAGCCCAGGTATAAAGCGCCGGCAAGATCAGCAGCGTCAGCGCCGTTGACGACAAAATGCCGCCGATAACAACCGTCGCCAACGGCCGCTGCACCTCAGCGCCGGTACTTGTCGCTAGGGCCATCGGCAGGAAGCCCAGCGAAGCGACGAGCGCGGTCATCAGGACCGCTCGCAACCGCACCTGCGCACCCTCACGAATGGCCTGTTCGGGCGCATACCCTTGCTCCCGCAGCGAACGCACGAACGAGATCATGACCAGTCCGTTCAGCACCGCCACGCCGGACAAGGCGATGAAGCCGACCGCCGCCGATATCGACAGCGGCAAGCCGCGCAGCCACAGCGCCAGCACGCCGCCCGTCATGGCAAACGGAATGCCACTGAAGACCAACAGCCCATCCTTGATGCTGTTGAACATCAGGTAGAGCAGGGCGAAGACGATCGCCAGCGCTGCAGGAATGACCAGGCCTAAGCGCTGGCTGGCCGCCTGCAGGTTTTCGAACTGCCCACCCAGGTTCAGCCAGACGCCCGCCGGCAGCTTCTGTTTAGCGAGGCTCTCCTGCAGTTCGCTGACGAAGGAGCCCAGATCGCGACCACGCACGTTGGCGGTGACGACGATCCTGCGTTTGCCGTTCTCGCGGCTGATCTGGTTCGCTTCCGGCACGAAGGTTAGCGTGGCAATCTCCGACAGCGGAATGCTGGTCGCGTGCCCATCCTGCGCAGGCAGGGAGATCGGCAACTGGCGTAAGGCGTCGATATCGTTACGCTGCCCTTCCGGCAGCCGCACGGTGATGGCAAAGCGGCGGTCGCCTTCGAACACCATGCCGACGTCACGGCCGCCAACGAGCGTTCCGAACGCTTCCTGGACATCGGCCACGTTCAGCCCATAGCGCGCAGCCTTGATGCGATCCACCGACAGCGTCAGCGCCGGCAGTCCTTCGGTCTGCTCCACCTTGATCTCCGCGGCACCCCGGACCTTGCCGAGCACCTGGGCGATCTGCTGTGCGGCTGCCGTCATTGTCTCGGTATCGTCGCCGAACACTTTGACGGCGATATCGCTGCGCACGCCCGAAATGAGTTCGTTGAAACGGAGCTGGATCGGCTGCGAGAACTCGTAGTTATTGCCTGGGACTTTGTTGGCAGCCCCGGTGATCGCACTGACCAGCTCCGCATGTGACTTGCGCGGCGCCGGCCATTGGTTCTCAGGACGCAGGATGATATAGCTGTCCGCGGCATTCGGCGGCATCGGGTCGGTCGCCACCTCGGCCGTGCCGACACGCGCGAACATGCGCTCGATCTCGGGGAACTGCTTCAGGAGCGTGGTTTCGAGGTGCTGCTGCATCGCTACCGACTGCTGCAGGCTGGTCCCGGGAATCCGCATCGTCAGCACAGCCAGGTCGCCTTCGTCCAGGTTGGGGGCGAACTCGGTACCCAGCCTGGTCGCAAGCAAGCTGGACAGCAGGATGCTCAGGGCCGCGAAGGTTAGGGCGACCGGCCGGTTGCGCAAGACCCAGTCCAGCAGCGGACGGTAGAGCGCTTGCGCCTTGTCCATGAGCCGGTTTTCGTGGCCGGTGATCTTCCCGCTGACGAAGAGCGCGACCGCGGCCGGCACGAAGGTGACGGACAGGAGCATGGCCGCAGCGAGTGCCATCACCACCGTGATTGCCATCGGATGGAACATCTTTCCTTCGATGCCCGACAGGGCAAAGATCGGCAGGTAGACCGTCATGATGATCAGCTGGCCGAACAGCAGCGGACGGCGTGCCTCTGCCGCTGCGGCTGCCACTTCGGCGAAGCGCTCTTCGCGGCTCAGGAGCCGGCCCGCTGCGGTCTGGGCCAGGCCAAGGCGGCGGATGCAGTTCTCGACGATGACGACCGCACCGTCGATGATGATGCCGAAATCGAGCGCGCCGAGGCTCATCAGGTTCGCGCTCACGCCTGCCTTGACCATCCCTGTAAAGACCATAAGCATGGACAGCGGGATGATCAGGGCCGTGACCAGGGCGGCTCGCAGATTGCCGAGGAAGAGGAAGAGGATCGCGATGACGAGCAGGGCGCCTTCGATCAGGTTCTTCCGCACGGTGGCGATCGCCTTGTTCACCAGCACCGAACGGTCGTAGACCGTCAGGGCCTGCACGCCAGGCGGCAGCGAACGGTTCACATCCTCCAGCTTGCGGCGTGCTGCTTCGGCGACGGCGCGGCTGTTTTCCCCGATGAGCATGAAGACGGCGCCGAGCACGACCTCGCGTCCGTTTTCCGTCGCAGCGCCGGTGCGCAGCTCGCGCCCGGGCTCGACATCGGCGACGTCCCGAACCCGGATCGGCGCACCCTGCACGACGTCGAGCACGATGTTGCGGATCTCTTCCAGCGACTTGACCTGGCCCGGGGTGCGCACGACGAACTGTTCCCCGCCGCGCTCGATGTAGCCCGCACCCGCGTTGACGTTATTGCGGTCGATCGCATTGACGAGCGTGGCGAGCGACAGGCCGTGGGCCGACAGCTTGACCATGTCGGGCGCGACCTGGTATTCCTTCAGGTAGCCGCCAATGGTGTTGACCTCGGTGACGCCGGCGACGCCACGCAGTTGCGGCGCCACGATCCAGTCCTGAATTTCGCGCAGGTCGGCCGGTGTGTACGGGCTCCCGTCCGGTTTTCGCGCGCCTTCCTTCGCTTCCACGGTCCAGTAGAAGATTTCACCGAGGCCGGTTGCGGTTGGTCCCATGGACGGCTCCACCTTGGCGGGCAGCCTCGCTTTCGCTTCCTGCAGCCGTTCGCTCACGAGCTGGCGCGCGAAATAGATGTCCGTGCCTTCCTTGAAGACGACGGTGACCTGGGACAGCCCGTACTTGGATAGCGAGCGCGTCTGCTCGAGCCGCGGCAGGCCGTTCATCACGGTCTCGATCGGGAAGGTGATGCGCTGTTCGACTTCGAGCGGCGAATAGCCCGCTGCGCTCGTGTTGATTTGCACCTGGACATTCGTGATGTCGGGGACGGCGTCGATCGGTAGGCGCTGGTAACTGTAGACGCCCAGGACCGCAAGACAGAAAACGGCGACGATGATGAGCCAGCGGCGCGCGATGGCTAGTTCGATGAGTTTCTGGAACATGTTCATCCCGCTCAGTCATCGTGCTCGGCTTCAGCCTTGCCGAGGTCGGCTTTGAGAAGGAAGCTGCCGCCGGCCGCATAACTGGTCCCAGCGTTCAAGCCTTTCACGATCTCGGTGCGCTTGCCATCGGAGCGTCCGATCGTGACGTCCTGGGCCCGGAATCCGGATGCAGTCCGCACGAACACGACATTGTGCTCATGGATGGTCTGGATGGCGTCGCTGGCAATCGTCACCGGAACGTTTGTCTGCGGGCCCATCAGGTCGACGGTGGCCAGCATGCCTGGGCGCAGGCGAAGATCCGGATTCGGAAGCGTGAGCCTGGCCGTGGCCATGCGCGTAGCTTCTCCAAGGACGGGGCCGACGAACGATACCGTGCCATTGAGCTCATGGGGCAAAGTGTTGACGCTGATCTTTGCGGGCATGCCCGTACCGATCTGTCCCAGGCTGTCAGCGGGAACGGCTGCTTCGACCCATACATGGGATAAATCCGCGACGGTGAGCAGCGGCCTGGTCGCATCGACGGCCTGGCCGGCGGCGGCTGGCTTCTCGACCACGACCCCATCCAGCGGAGCGCGAACGGTCACGATGCTCGACACGCCATCTCTGCCTGCAATGCCCAGGGCACTCAGCCGCTGCCGTGCCGCCTGCGCAGCGATCTCGGCTTCCCTCAAAGCCGATACCGCGGCATCAAAATCTTGGCGCGCCGAGATGTGTTCTTCCCAAAGCGTTTTCTCGCGTTGATAGGTTGTCCGTGCCAGGTTCACGCGCTGCTGCGCGCTACTCAGGTCAGCCCGCCATTGAGCTACCGTGGGACTCTGGATGGTAACGAGCGCTTGCCCCTTTTTGACAGCGGCGCCGGGCGACACCAGCACCGACTGGATGAGACCTTCTGAAGGAGCGGCAATTGCAACGGTCCGCTCGGCGTTCACCTTGATCTGTGCAGGCAGGTGCAGCCGTTCCTGGATCATGGATGGCTTGGCGGTGTCCAGGGCGATCCCGTTGGCTTTGATTTGTGCCTCGGTCATCGCGATCATGCCATCCTCGGCAGCATGAGCAGGCCCTTCGCTCTCTTCCGTGTGGCGGTCGTCATGGCCATGGGAGTCCCGGTGGCCTGCATGCTCTTCGCCACTTTGTGCGGCCGGTGAAGACGGTTGCCGCCACAGCATCAGGCCCGCAAGGATTGCGGCGATCACGCACATCAGCGCGATCGACAGTTTCTGTTTCTTCGTCATTTTCTATCTCAATTGTTGGGTTCGGCAGGGCCCGCAATGCGCTCGATGTCGGCAAATGCCCGCCAGGCTTCGAGCGTGCTGTTCCACTGGCGTGACTGGGCCTGGAACCAGGTACGCTGTGCGTCGAGAACCTCGAGGAAGGAGAATTTGCCGTACTCGAAGCCCTTCAGTGTTAGCTCGTAGGCGGACCTGGCATTGGGGACGACATCCTGCCGCAGCAGCGTGGCTTCGTTCCGGGCCACTTCGTAGCGGGCATAGGCGGTGGCAAGCTCCGATGAGGTTCTGATCTCGGTGGCTGTCAGTTCGTCCCTGGCTTTGTCGGTTCGCCGCATTGCCGCCCGCAGCGCGTCCGAGTTGTGGTTGAACAGCGGCAGCGGCACAGACAGTCCGAGGACGGCCTGGCGACGTCCGACCTGATCGTCGCGCTGGGTGCCGACGGAAAGCGTGAGATCCGGGATACGCGCTGCGCGCTCCACGTCCACTTGGGCTTCCTGAGCCGAGAGCTGGCTGCGGGCGCGTCGGATGATTGCCGCGTCCTTGGCCCGCGCCTGGAGCGCATCGATCGATCTGAGTTCCGGTAGCTCGTCGGGCTGCTCCACAAGCATGAGGGAACCGGCTGGTTGGCCGATCAATGCGGCCAGCTTCGTTCTGGCGATGGCAAGCGCCGCAGCAGTCTGGTTCAATTCGGTGGACGCATCGACGGCAGCCAGGCGGGCTTTGGTTTCGTCGATCGGCGAAACCTTCCCGGCTGCGACACGCTTGCCGGCCACTTCGACGCTCTTGCGGGCGAGTTCGGTCAGGGCATGTGCAAGCTCCTGCCTTCGTTGTGCAACGACGACTTCATAGAAGCTGGTGATGACGTCGGAACGAATATCCTGGCGCCGTGCCATGAGTTCGCTGTTTGCGAGGTCGACTGCACCTTGCGCGGCCGCGACGCGGGCTCCGCGCTTGCCGCCAAGTTCGATCGGCTGGTTGATCTGGACGGTGGTCGTTCTCGTTCCAGCCTGCTGGCCCTCGCGCAGATACTGCAGCTCGGGATTGGGAAAGCGGTTCGCCTGGTCGACTGACGCTTCGGTGGCAGCTACCTCATGGGCTGCGGCCCGTAGCCCGGGTTGGCCGAGAGCCAGCCGGACCGCGGTCGGTAAATCGATGGGTGCAGTGCCTGGCGTCGTACCGCGCAATGGTTCGGCTGCGCCGCAGTGCCACGCCAAAGCGGATAGGACGACCAGCACCGATAGTCGTTTGGATAGGGTGTGCATTCGTGCTCCTGAAAATGGTCGAATCAGGCGCGCGGGGTCGCGAGCCGCCGGCTCGCTTGCTTGGAGGTCCGCGCGCTAACTAGCGGCGGCAGACCACTTGGGCCGTTCGAGGCGGGCCGTTGGTGGCGATGTCAGGAGTGGAGGAATGAATGCGATGCTAAACGTCGGGTGACGTTCAGCCGGCACCACGACAGAGTCAGCGGGAAGGTAGTGGCTATGCCCGAACGTACAGGCCGGGCAGTGAGGATCCGACAGGGCCGAGAAGCCGTCATCGGCCAAGAACACGGGCTCAGCGGTGGCCAGGTCGGGACCTTGGTCGGCGCTATGATGGGTCACGCCAACGGGTGTCGTCACGCAGCATTTGTCCGCCACTGCCAGGGCAACCTGGAATGGATAGACCAGCAGCAGAATGATGAGTACCCAGCGGCGCATGTGATCAGGAAGTTAAAGTGCTCAGGCTGCGCATTTCTGAACGGGCGCGACCGATGATGTCGCGTGCAGCGGAAAGCCCAAGGAACGCCATGATACTTGCTACAGCGATATCGGGCCAGCCTGCCTTCGTGCCGAACACCCCGATCGCGGCCAGCAGCACAGCTAGGTTGGCGATCATGTCGTTGCGGGTGCACAGCCACACCGAACGCATGTTCGCGTCACCATTGCGGAACGCGTACAGCAACAACGCGACCAGGCCATTTGCTGCGAACGCGACGATGCTGATCACACCCATCGTTTCGGCCTCCGGCACGTGGCTACCCAGACCAATCCACAGCGCTCGGGCCAGCACGAGTACCCCGAATGCGCCCATGACGACACCTTTGGCATAGGCGGCGCGCGATCGCCAGATCGCAGCCATTCCTAGCACGAACAGCGACACGGCGTAGTTGCCGGCGTCGCCGAGGAAGTCGGCAGAATCGGCCAGCAGGGAAACCGAACCAGCCTTCATGCTGCTGACAAGCTCGACACCAAACATCAGAGTGTTGACGAGCAGTGCCACCCAAAGAACCTTGCGATAGCGGTTATTCGGCGGCGATGATTGGGAACTACACGATCCTGAACAGCAAGACGACATAGGAACCTCTACGAGTAATAGCCGTATTAGAATCCCTATAGCTACTACAAGGTCAAGCAGGAGATGCAAATGAACATGCGAATTGGTGAGTTGGGGAAGCTGACGGGGTGCCAGCCGGAGACGATCCGGTTCTATGAGCAGAAGGGGCTGTTGCCGCCCCCAGTCCGGTCGGATGCGAACTACCGGCTCTACGATGCCATTCACACGGAACGCTTGCACTTCATCCGCCGCTGCCGCGCATTGGGGATGGCGCTGGATGAAGTGCAGATCCTGCTCGATTTTCACGACCAGCCGGATCGGCCTTGCGGTGGGGTGAACGAGTTGGTGGAACAGCACCTTGATCAGGTTGACCGGCAGATTGCTGAGCTAATCACTCTCCGTTTCGAGCTTTCGCAACTACGGGCAACATGCGATTCGACCCGCCCTGCGGCTTCTTGCGAGATTCTGAAACAGCTCAGTGAACCAGCCGGGCAGCTGTAGATCTGACCTCTCATTGAGCGCTGCCGCCAGGGCTTCTATCGACCGCTACCGGGGACACGACGCCGTAAACAGAGACTGTAGCTTGAGCCTACCGCTTAAAGTGCACTACACCGTCGAGAAATCGCGAATACTCATCATTATAGAAGTATTGTCATCTTGCAGGACGCCAGAAAGCTATTTACGGCCTTTGATAATCCCTATTATCCAAAACCGTGGAGCAGATCCGTACAAGCATAAGTCCACATCTGTAAGGTATGCGACAAGTTGCAATATTCGAAACTTTAAGCGGCGCTGTATGCAGTTTGTCGGCCAGCGTATGCGGACGGCTGAAATCTCGACAATTTAAGAACAAGGCCCCGCCACTCGAACAGCGCCTGCTATCAATCCGAGCGGGTCAGCGAGCGAACAAGGAGATCACATTCGATTCATCTGCGGTCGGAAGACTTTCACCAAGGAGCTCTCTAGTGATTTCAGGCTCGACTAAAATTCGTTTCGAAAGCGACCTCAAAGTTATTCCGCACGACTGAGCAAGCACGTCGAGACTGGTTGGCAAGATCTCGGGCAGCTCATTTGCCATGGCTTCATCTTCGTCTTCCATCCTAGCTTCGCCGTGACGAGTCAAACCAATGACACCGGACTTATAAAGGGTGTCTGAAAACACTCCCAGTTGCCTGCCTCGGTAAAGAATTGCCGCTTTCGAGACTCCCCATCGCATTTTGATTTCGCTCAAGGTGGTCCAGTTGAGTGTTCTGGTGCCTCGAATCGCACGCGAGCACTCTGCCGCAAAGATCGACCGTGGCATCAAAAAAGCGCTGGCGAAACGGTTTGCCTCGCTCTCAGTGGCCCTGTCACCTGTAAGGGTACCAATGTGAAGCACTAGATGTCCGATTTCGTGGGCCACCCCGAAACGGGCGCGGCAGGCCGACTTATCATGCGCATTAAGCACGATTAATGGACGCTTCGTCGCAAAGGAGATCGCGTCGATTTCACTTGCCATCTGGTTCATTCGTACGACCACAGCCCCCGCCGTCTCGGCTACTCGGATCATATTAGCGATCGGCCCGAAACCCAAACCCCAATCGATCCTGCAGCGCTCAGCCGCTCGTTCGATTGCTTCGGCATCAAGAGGCTCGGACTCCTGAAAGCCGTAGTCCGGTAGATCAAGCTCCTGATCTAGCACCCCCGTGATTCGTTTGAACAGTTCGCCGCGCGCACGCGCCTGCTGGCGCAGCGCCACCTTAGTGGTTAACTGCTTACGAAAGTGGCACTGTTCGTCCGAAATCGGCATGGGGTCCACTTCGTGGAAAAAGCCGTCGAGCACCCGTAAGTGCTTGACTAGCGCATCCTGCAAACTAGGACTGGGTGTCTCCACCCCCGACTCTAGACGACTCAAAAACTGTTTCGAGACACTTATTTCTTCGCCCAACTCTTGCAACGACAGGCCGTGGAACAACCGGATGAGCCTCAGGTTTTGGCCAATAAACCCATCTTTCATGTTCCGGTGCTACCAACGTCGTCAGAGTCGGTGCGCTTCGGCCCGACGATAGGTTTCGGAAGCTGTGCCGCGGCCGGAACCGTGGGCTCGACCACTTGGAGGGTACGCACGCTATCGGATGTCCAGCGGCAACGTAGGACATTGTTCTCATCAAATCCCAAGAAAACTACCCGCGCATCTTCGTTCTCAGTAGCACCGCGGTCGACAACGAAGCAGAAGCGCTTCGGAACACCCCGATCAAAGTCCTCGAAGAACGAAACCTGGTGGCGATTGGCAAGGATCACCGCATCCTTCGATGGAGAATCCGGGTCATCATTGCTAAAGCGGCAAGGGATGCTATCAATAGCGAACACCAGGTCGTTGCCAGGACTGACGATACTGAGCCACTCAACCTTTCCCGAGCGCGCTTCCAGTTTGATGCGGTTTTTTTGCCGACCGAAAGTGGGGCAGCCCCGGGTGTACCCGTCATCTACATCCGAAGACATCAGCCGTTCTGTATTGGCCAGCTCAGTGAGCAAAAGGCGGCTGACGTATGCAAGCCGCTCCGTAGTAAGTGCGACATGGTAGTGCGAAGGAAGTGGCAGCGACATGTATTGCCCTTTCGTGCAAATTTTAAGAAACGTCAACCTGATTTTTGTGCAAATCGATAATTTTGTCAACCACCAATTTATTCTGGTTGTCGAAAGTTGCTTCACATCTCTTCGCCAGCCGAGCTGTCGAACCGAGCACCGAATCTATCTCCCATGGTCTTGACAAATCGAAAATTTATGTTCGTCTTTGTCGTTGACTTCGCACACGTAGTGCTAAAGGTAGTTGGGGTCGTCTCAGAATTCGGAAAATAAAGCACGCTAAGGCGTAGTCACCCCGTGACTCCCCCGCGCCGATGCAGCGAGCTTCGTTCCGTCTTGCAGTGACGCAATCAGCGGGCAGGAAATGTTCCCTTTCCGCGCATGGCAGGCGCACACCAGTTCAGACAGCACGGCCTCCATGCGTGCCAAGTCGGCCATCTTCTCGCGCACATCCTTGAGCTTGTGCTCGGCCAGGCCGCTGGCTTCCTCGCAATGGGTGCCATCCTCCAGCCGCAGTAGCTCGGCGATTTCGTCCAGGCTAAAGCCCAGCCGCTGGGCCGATTTCACGAACCGCACTCGTGTTACATCCGCCTCGCCATAGCGGCGAATGCTGCCATAGGGCTTGTCTGGCTCCGGCAGCAGGCCCTTGCGCTGGTAGAACCGGATGGTCTCCACATTGACCCCGGCCGCCTTGGCAAAAACGCCAATGGTCAGATTCTCAAAATTAATTTGCATATCGCTTGACTCCGTACATAACTACGGAAGTAAGCTTAAGCTATCCAAACCAAATTTGAAAGGACAAGCGTATGTCTGAACCACAAAACGGGCGCGGCGCGCTCTTCGCCGGTGGGCTGGCCGCCATTCTTGCGTCGGCCTGCTGCCTGGGGCCGCTGGTTTTGATCGCCTTGGGGTTCAGCGGGGCATGGATCGGCAACCTGACGGTGCTGGAACCCTATCGCCCGATCTTCATCGGCGCAGCGCTGGTCGCGCTGTTTTTCGCCTGGCGGCGCATCTACCGCCCGGCGCAAGCCTGCAAACCGGGTGAGGTCTGCGCGATTCCCCAAGTGCGAGCTACTTACAAGCTCATTTTCTGGATCGTGGCCGCGCTGGTCCTGGTCGCGCTCGGATTTCCCTACGTCATGCCATTTTTCTATTAATCACAGGAGTTCATCATGAAAAAACTGTTTGCCGCCCTCGCCCTCGCTGCCGTTGTTGCCCCCGTGTGGGCCGCCACCCAGACCGTCACGCTGTCCGTACCGGGCATGACCTGCTCCACCTGCCCGATCACCGTCAAGAAGGCGATTTCCAAGGTCGAAGGCGTCAGCAAAATTGACGTGACCTTCGAGACACGCGAAGCGGTTGTCACGTTCGATGATGCCAAGACCAGCGTGCAGAAGCTGACCAAGGCAACCGGAGACGCGGGCTATCCGTCCAGCGTCAAGCAGTGAGCCACTGAACCCGAACCTGGGGCGATCATGGGACTGATTACACGCATTGCCGACAAGGCTGGCGCGCTTAGCAGCGTTGTTTCCGCGATGGGATGCGCTGCCTGTTTCCCGGCTATCGCCAGCCTGGGCGCGGCCATCGGCCTTGGCTTTCTACAGGAATACGAAGGGTTGTTTATCTCCAAGCTGCTGCCGCTGTTCGCAGTCGTGGCTTTGCTGGCGAATGCACTGGGCTGGCTGAGTCATCGGCAATGGTACCGCAGCCTGCTCGGGATGGTCGGCCCAGCCATCGTGCTGGCGGCCATGCTCTTGTTTTTTGGCAATTGGTGGACGGCGAACCTCCTCTATGTCGGTCTGGCCTTGATGATCGGGGTGTCGATCTGGGATCTGCTCTCACCGGCCAACCGCCGCTGCGAACTACCACCCAAACACGGCTAACTGCATTGGCAGTTGCCGAAACGAAAAGGAACGATGCAATGTATTTGAATATCACCGGAATGACCTGCGACTCGTGCGCGACACATGTCAAGGACGCCCTGGAGAAAGTGCCGGGCGTGCTGTCGGCGCTCGTGTCCTACCCGAAAGGCTCCGCGCAACTCGCCACCGATCCCGGCACCTCGCCAGAGGCGCTGACCGCCGCTGTGGCCGGCCTCGGCTACAAGGCCACACCCGCCGATGCCCCATCCACTTCAGCGCGGGGCAGACTGCTTGGCAAGGCGCTGGGATGGCTGGGCGGTGGCGACAAGGCTGGTGGTGATGGGGACGGACTGCACGTCGCCGTTATTGGCAGCGGCGGAGCCGCGATGGCGGCGGCGCTGAAGGCCGTCGAGCAAGGTGCGAACGTCACGCTGATCGAGCGCGGCACCATCGGCGGTACTTGCGTCAATGTCGGCTGCGTGCCGTCCAAGATCATGATCCGCGCTGCCCATATCGCCCATTTGCGCCGTGAAAGCCCATTCGACAGTGGCATCGCGGCGACTGTGCCTGCGATTGATCGCAGCAAACTACTGGCCCAGCAGCAGGCGCGCGTCGATGAGCTGCGCCACGCCAAGTACGAAGGCATCCTGGACAGCAACCCGGCCATCACCGTGCTGCATGGTGAAGCGCGTTTCAAGGACGACCAGAGCCTTGCCGTCCGTTTAAACGATGGCGGCGAGCGTGTGGTGGCGTTCGACCGCTGCCTGGTCGCCACGGGTGCCAGCCCGGCCGTGCCGCCGATTCCGGGCCTGAAAGAGTCACCCTACTGGACTTCCACCGAGGCCCTGGTCAGCGACACCATTCCCGAGCGCCTGGCCGTGATCGGCTCGTCTGTGGTGGCGCTGGAACTGGCGCAAGCCTTTGCCCGGCTGGGCAGCAAAGTGACGATCCTGGCACGCAGCACGCTGTTCTTCCGCGAAGACCCGGCCATCGGCGAGGCCGTTACAGCCGCGTTCCGTGCCGAAGGGATCAAGGTATTGGAACACACGCAAGCCAGCCAGGTCGCGCATGTGGACGGCGAATTCGTGCTGACCACCGGGTACGGTGAAATACGCGCCGACCAGCTGCTGGTCGCCACTGGCAGGGCACCGAACACGCGCAGCCTGGCATTGGAAGCGGCGGGAGTCGCTGCCAATGCGCAGGGGGCCATCGTCATCGACAAGGGCATGCGCACCAGTACGCCACACATTTATGCGGCTGGCGACTGCACCGACCAGCCTCAGTTCGTCTATGTGGCGGCAGCGGCCGGCACCCGTGCTGCGATCAACATGACTGGCGGCGATGCGGCCCTGGACCTGACCGCAATGCCGGCCGTGGTGTTCACCGACCCGCAGGTCGCCACCGTGGGCTACAGCGAGGCGGAAGCACATCACGACGGGATCGAGACCGACAGTCGCACCTTGACCTTGGACAACGTGCCGCGTGCGCTTGCCAACTTCGACACACGCGGCTTCATCAAGCTGGTCATCGAGGAAGGTAGCGGACGGCTCATCGGCGTGCAAGCGGTGGCCCCGGAAGCGGGTGAACTGATCCAGACGGCGGTGCTCGCCATTCGCAACCGTATGACCGTGCAGGAACTGGCCGACCAATTGTTCCCCTACCTGACCATGGTCGAAGGGCTGAAGCTCGCGGCGCAGACCTTCAGCAAGGACGTGAAGCAGCTTTCGTGCTGCGCCGGATGAGGAAAAGGAGGTGTTCAATGAGCGCCTACACAGTGTCCCGGCTGGCCCTTGATGCCGGGGTGAGCGTGCATATCGTGCGCGACTACCTGCTGCGCGGATTGCTACGGCCGGTCGCGTGCACCACGGGCGGCTACGGCTTGTTCGATGACACCGCGTTGCAACGGCTGCGCTTTGTACGGGCTGCCTTCGAAGCGGGTATCGGCCTGGACGCACTGGCGCGGCTGTGCCGGGCGCTGGATGCTGCGGACGGTGACGGTGCGTCTGCGCAGCTTGCCGTGTTGCGGCAACTCGTCGAGCGTCGGCGCGAGGCCCTGGCCAGCCTCGAAATGCAACTGGCCGCCATGCCAACCGAACCGGCACAGCACGCGGAGAGTCTGCCATGAACAGCCCAGAGCACTTGCCGTCTGAGACGCACAAACCGATCACCGGCTACTTGTGGGGCGCGCTGGCCGTGCTCACCTGTCCCTGCCATTTGCCGATTCTCGCCATTGTGCTAGCCGGCACGACGGCCGGCGCGTTCATCGGGGAGCACTGGGGTATTGCAGCCCTCACGCTGACCGGCTTGTTTGTCCTGTCTGTGACGCGGCTGCTGCGGGCCTTCAAGGGAAGATCATGACCGCTTCCCAGCCAGCCGAGAGTGGGCAGCTTTGAGCTTCGCTACCAATCTGGAGGAGTACCACCATGAACGCAAACGCCCCGAACACTGCCAGTTGCACCACCTGCTGCGTATGCTGCAAAGAAATTCCGCTCGATGCCGCCTTCACCCCGGAAGGCGCGGAATACGTCGAACATTTCTGCGGGCTGGATTGCTATGAACGCTTCCAGGCACGCGCCAAGGCCGCGACAGAATCTGACATTGCGCCTGTCCCTGGCGGTTCGCAGCCGTCAGATTGAGGCATACCCTAACTTGATGTCAGATGCCATGTGCAAACGATGTCAGAATAGAGTTAAATTTCCTATTGATTGACATATTCCGTCAAAGGTAATAGATTTCATCCTGACACTTTTGCCTTTGGAGGCATCTTGCAAGGTCAACGCATCGGCTATGTCCGCGTCAGCAGCTTCGACCAGAACCCGGAACGGCAATTGGAGGGTGTTCAGGTGGCGCGGGTGTTCACCGACAAGGCTTCTGGCAAGGACACCCAGCGTCCCGAGCTGGAAAGGCTGCTGGCCTTCGTCCGCGAGGGCGACACCGTGGTGGTGCATAGCATGGACAGGCTGGCACGCAACCTTGATGACCTGCGCCGCATCGTCCAAGGGCTGACACAACGGGGCGTGCGCATGGAGTTCGTCAAAGAAGGGCTGAAGTTCACCGGCGAGGACTCACCGATGGCCAATCTGATGCTGTCGGTCATGGGAGCCTTCGCTGAGTTCGAGCGCGCCCTGATCCGCGAACGTCAGCGCGAGGGAATCGTGCTGGCCAAGCAGCGCGGTGCCTACCGGGGACGAAAGAAATCGCTGAACAGCGAACAAATTGCCGAGTTGAAACGGCGAGTTGCGGCAGGCGACCAAAAAACCTTGGTGGCCCGTGACTTCGGCATCAGCCGCGAAACCTTGTACCAGTACCTGCGGGAAGACTGACCATGCCACGCCGCTCAATCCTGTCCGCCACCGAGCGCGAAAGCCTGCTGGCACTGCCAGATGCCAAAGACGAACTGATACGGCACTACACGTTCAACGAAACCGACCTGTCGGTGATCCGTCAGCGTCGCGGCGCCGCGAATCGATTGGGCTTCGCTGTGCAGCTTTGCTACTTGCGATTCCCTGGCACCTTTTTGGGCGTCGATGAGCCTCCGTTTCCGCCCCTGTTGCGCATGGTGGCCGCGCAACTCAAGATGCCAGTGGAAAGTTGGAGCGAGTACGGCCAGCGCGAACAGACACGGCGGGAGCACTTGGTCGAGCTGCAAACGGTTTTTGGGTTCAAGCCCTTCACCATGAGCCACTATCGGCAAGCCGTGCATACATTGACCGAGCTGGCCTTGCAGACCGACAAAGGCATCGTGCTGGCGAGCGCACTTGTCGAGAATCTGCGGCGGCAGAGCATTATCCTGCCCGCCATGAATGCCATCGAGCGCGCAAGCGCCGAGGCCATCACCCGTGCCAACCGACGCATTTACGCGGCGCTGACCGATTCTTTGTTATCACCCCACCGTCAGCGCCTGGACGAACTTCTCAAGCGCAAGGACGGCAGTAAAGTGACGTGGCTGGCATGGCTGCGCCAGTCGCCTGCCAAACCGAACTCTCGCCACATGCTCGAACATATTGAGCGCCTGAAATCCTGGCAAGCACTTGATCTGCCCGCAGGCATCGAGCGGCAGGTTCACCAGAACCGCCTGCTCAAAATCGCTCGTGAAGGTGGCCAGATGACGCCTGCTGATCTGGCAAAGTTCGAGGTGCAACGACGCTATGCCACGCTGGTAGCGCTGGCCATCGAAGGCATGGCCACCGTCACCGATGAAATCATCGACCTTCACGATCGCATCATCGGCAAGCTGTTCAACGCGGCCAAGAACAAGCATCAGCAGCAGTTCCAGGCTTCCGGCAAGGCGATCAACGACAAGGTGCGGATGTATGGGCGCATCGGTCAAGCGTTGATTGAGGCCAAGCAAAGCGGCAGCGATCCGTTCGCCGCCATCGAGGCCGTTATGCCCTGGGACACCTTCGCCGCCAGCGTCACCGAAGCGCAAACATTGGCGCGGCCTGCCGACTTTGATTTCCTGCACCACATCGGTGAAAGCTATGCCACGCTACGCCGCTACGCGCCGCAGTTCCTGGGCGTGCTCAAATTGCGGGCTGCGCCCGCCGCCAAGGGTGTGCTCGATGCCATCGACATGCTGCGCGGCATGAACAGCGACAGCGCGCGCAAGGTGCCCGCCGATGCGCCAACCGCATTCATCAAGCCGCGCTGGGCAAAGCTGGTTCTGACCGACGACGGCATCGACCGGCGTTACTACGAGTTATGCGCCCTGTCGGAGCTGAAGAACGCGCTGCGCTCCGGTGATGTCTGGGTGCAGGGTTCTCGCCAGTTCAAGGACTTCGACGAATACCTGGTGCCGGTCGAGAAGTTCGCCACTTTGAAGCTGGCCAGCGAATTGCCGCTGGCAGTGGCCACCGACTGCGACCAATACCTGCATGACCGGTTGGAATTGTTGGAGGCGCAACTCGCCACAGTCAACCGCATGGCTGCGGCCAACGACTTACCGGATGCCATCATCACCACCGCGTCAGGCCTGAAGATCACGCCGCTGGACGCGGCAGTACCAGACGCCGCGCAAGCCATGATCGACCAGACAGCTATGCTGCTGCCGCACCTCAAAATCACCGAGTTGCTGATGGAGGTCGATGAATGGACGGGCTTCACCCGCCACTTCACACACCTGAAGACCAGCGACACGGCCAAGGACAAAACCTTGCTGTTGACGACGATCCTGGCCGACGCGATCAACCTGGGTCTGACCAAAATGGCCGAGTCCTGCCCTGGCACCACCTACGCCAAGCTGTCTTGGCTGCAAGCCTGGCACATCCGCGATGAAACCTATTCGACGGCGCTGGCCGAGCTGGTGAATGCGCAGTTTCGGCAACCCTTCGCCGGCAACTGGGGTGACGGCACCACGTCATCGTCGGACGGCCAGAACTTCAGAACCGGCAGCAAAGCAGAAAGCACTGGTCATATCAACCCGAAGTATGGAAGCAGTCCAGGACGGACTTTCTACACCCATATCTCCGACCAGTACGCGCCCTTCAGTGCCAAGGTGGTCAACGTGGGCATTCGTGATTCAACTTACGTGCTTGATGGCCTGCTGTACCACGAGTCGGACTTGCGCATCGAGGAACACTACACCGACACGGCAGGCTTCACCGATCACGTGTTTGGCTTGATGCATTTGCTGGGATTTCGCTTCGCGCCGCGTATCCGTGACTTGGGCGAAACCAAGCTATTCATCCCCAAGGGCGATGCCGCCTATGACGCGCTCAAGCCGATGATTAGCAGCGACAGGCTGAACATCAAGCAAATACGCGCCCATTGGGATGAAATTCTGCGGCTGGCCACCTCCATCAAGCAAGGCACGGTAACGGCTTCGCTGATGCTGCGCAAACTCGGCAGCTACCCGCGCCAGAACGGCTTGGCCGTGGCGTTGCGCGAGCTGGGGCGCATCGAGCGCACGCTGTTCATTTTGGATTGGCTGCAAAGCGTGGAGCTGCGCCGCCGCGTCC
Source organism: Massilia kyonggiensis (assembly GCF_024756235.1). Classification (GTDB taxonomy): domain Bacteria; phylum Pseudomonadota; class Gammaproteobacteria; order Burkholderiales; family Burkholderiaceae_D; genus Telluria; species Telluria kyonggiensis. Next base: position 45,695 of record NZ_JANUGY010000002.1, read on the forward strand.
ATGCGGGGCTGAATAAGGGCGAGGCGCGCAACGCGCTGGCCAGGGCGGTCTTCTTCTACCGATTGGGTGAAATCCGCGACCGCAGTTTTGAGCAGCAGCGCTACCGGGCCAGCGGCCTCAATCTGGTGACGGCGGCCATCGTGTTGTGGAACACGGTATATCTGGAGCGTGCCACCAGTGCTTTGCGTGGCAACGGCACGGCGCTGGACGACACATTGTTGCAATATCTGTCGCCGCTGGGGTGGGAGCACATCAACCTGACCGGCGATTACCTATGGCGCAGCAGCGCCAAGGTCGGTGCGGGGAAGTTTAGGCCATTGCGACCGCTGCCACCGGCTTAGCGTGCTTTATTTTCCGTTTTCTGAGACGACCCCTAGTTGCGTTCACTGTACGAGTTAGTTACACTCCACTGTATAACTGTATGGATATACAGTACTTTGGAGCTAGCGCTATGAACATAGCAAATTTCAGCGAAGTTCGACTGCAACCGATTCATCTGGTGAAGGGGCGAGGGGCTACAAGCAACCTTCAGGGACGGTACGAGGTAGAAAAACGAGAGCGCTTTTACGACGGCTGGTCTACAGAAGGTAAGGATTCGTCTGAAGACCGTCGGCTCAAGACAGAGGTCACTACGGAATTTGCCAAGAGCATTCTTACCCGCAACTCGTCTCCCGACATCCCATTCAATGTTTCTTTGAATCCATATAGAGGATGTGAGCATGGCTGTATTTATTGCTTTGCTAGGCCTTCGCATAGCTACCTTGGCCTATCGCCCGGGTTGGACTTCGAAAGCCGCATTTTCGCCAAGGTGAACGCGGCTGACCTAGTGCGCCGCGAGCTGGCCAAGCCCGGCTACTTGCCGGAAAGCATCGCCATCGGCGTCAACACCGACGCCTACCAGCCCTGCGAGCGCGACCGCCGCATCACGCGCGAAGTCCTGGAGGTGCTGGGCGAGTGTAACCACCCGTATGGCCTGATTACCAAGTCCGCGCTGATCGAGCGCGACATCGACCTGATCGCGCCAATGGCGGAGAAGGGGCTGGCTGGAGCCGCTATCACCATCACCACGCTGGATGGCGAAATCGCACGCACGCTCGAGCCACGCGCGGCAGCGCCCGCGCGCCGCCTGCGCGCGATCCGCACCCTGACGGAGGCCGGCATCCCAGTCAGCGTCAGTGTGGCGCCGATTATCCCCTTTATCACGGAACCGGAAATCGAACGCATTCTTGAAGCCGCCAAGGACGCCGGCGCCGTCGGCGCGCACTACACGGTCTTGCGCATGCCTTGGGAAGTGAATCCGCTGTTCCACCAATGGCTGTATGCCCACTTCCCGGAGCGCGCCCAGCGCGTTCTGAATCGCATGAAGGACATGCATGCCGGCAAGGAGTACGACAGCGACTTCGGCAAGCGCATGAGCGGCGAAGGCGTGTGGGCCGAGCTGATCCGTCAGCGCTTCACTAAGGCCGTCAAGCGATTGGGCCTGGATGGCTTCAACAGCCGCTTCAGTAAGCTGGACGCTACGCAGTTCCGTCGGCCGCTGGTGGTGCCGTCGGCAGCCGCATGCCAGCGCCGGGATGAGGATGTGACCCAGCTGGACCTGTTCGGCGGCGGGCCGGCGGTCGAGGGCGGCGGCAAGCCAGCCAGCCGCAAGACCAAGGCGAGCCCGCAGCTGGATTTGTTCTGAACCGGCACCGCCGTATCAGGCGAGTACGTGTTGGGCATTCGTGCTCGGCGGATTTTTGGCCGAGAAAGCAGTACGGATAGATACTGCGGGAGATGACGAGCATCTACACCCGTTGCTCAGGTTCGCGTTCCCGTCGTTTTCCTCTGGTAGTGTCTACGCATGCTAAGCCTTTGAACACGAGCTAAATTTCGTCATAGTCAAATTGGATATTTGCCAAGGCCGCCGTAGGTGCATAGGTGTTGTACCTTCCGCGCGGCCGCTCGCGTTCTGAAATAAGATGTAGATGTTTGCGTGCGCGAGAGCAGGTTACATAAAGCAATTTCGCAGCGCTTTCATGCTGTTCCGGGTCGTTGAAATGGGGAACCATGCCTTGCAAAAGTCCGTAGGCAACTACAACATCGAATTCGCCCCCCTTAACGCCGTGAATTGTCGAAATTGTGATGCCACTACGCTCCGCAAACACCTTTCTAAAAGTCTCGATGTCTCGAATCGACTCGGCTCCTTGTTGCGCGATCCTGTCGATGCGTGCCTGTGAACTTTCAAAGAATGCCTGATGATGTTCGGCGAGCGTTTGGAGTAGGCGATAGTCAATCTCCAACCAGGCGATGATTGCATCAAAATATTCGGACAAGTAGCGCAAACCGTCGTTTTGCGACGAATGAAACGCATTGGACGCTCTTAACAACGCCTTGGCACAAATTGTCGATGTTGGAGCTCCTGCGAGGTTAAGGTCCCGAAGCACTTCGTTTGCCCAGCGCAGCCGCTTGACATACATTCTAGGAGATGCCTGAGTTAAGCCAATGCGCGCGAGCTTGTACCAAAAATTTTCGGGGTCGCGCGCAAAGGGAACCATACCAGGGCCGTCAAATTCATATTGCGGCATGGCGGCGATTAGCCGACGGGTCAGTGACGCCAAAGGCATCCATTGTGGCGCTAGAATGCAAATCTCGTGCTGACGAATACCGGCGTCCTCAATGCTGTGCGTCACTAGCTGTGTGATCTTATCAAGAAGGTTCGCTTGCGTCGTCAGGGAATCATAGGTAACCAAACTTGAAAAATCCCGGCCTGGGCCAACAGCAGAGATTTGGGTCCGATGCAGGTTGTAGTTCTCAAAGTAAGTAACAATGCGCGCGGAACTGCGATAGTTGCCGGCGAGGGCTCTCAAATCCAACGTCAGCCCTGTGAGATTGGCGAAATCCTCAGGGGTGATCGAATAGCCGCCTAGCGAGCCATAGATCGCCTGATTGGGGTCGCCAACCACAAATGAGCGAACTTCACCATAGCCGGCGCGCAAAATAGTTCCAATAATGACGTACTGAATTTCTTTAGTGTCTTGATACTCATCCACCAAGATTAAGGAGAAAATGGAACTTAATATCTTGGCAATCGATGGCTGGGTAGTAATGAGCTCACATGCACATTTCAAGATTAGTTCGAAGTCGATTAGGCGACGCTCCGCGAGTCTAGCCTGGTATGTTGCGACAACATCAGCAACATGAATTCTCTTATGTGGGTCGCACGAAACTTGCAAAGCCACTGACGTATAGAAATAGTTGCAGTCATAGATGGTCACGCCGCGGTTCTGATCACGCAGCAATTCCTCTAGAATGGTTTCCCCATCGTGGGGACTGATTACGCCAAAACCGTGCGCAAGAAGCGGATGATAGATGGCATAAGGTCTGAGTATCCATTCAAGGCAGAACGCATGGATTGTGCCGATCCATAAGTGCTGCGTATCAACCCCCAGGCTCTCGATCCTGTCACGAATTTCATCGGCTGCGCGGTTGGTATAGGTGATCGCAACGATCCGTTGCTTGTCACTGGTCAGTCGACTCAATTCATAGGCGATTTTATATGTTAAGGTTCGCGTTTTCCCGCTGCCAGGGCAGGCTGTCAGAAAAATATTTCCTGGTGCTACGACTGCGGCTTCCTGCTCAGGGTTGAGATCTCCCGAATTCCATACAAACATGGCTAGACCTTAGCTAAGATTGGCAGAATTGCATCATTCGGCAGTTTCCCGAGTACCTCTGTACGCAGTCCCGCGAGATCGATCACGCCTTCCTCATATTGAGAAATGCTGCTCGTGAGGGACGCGAGTTCCACGGCCTCTAAATCAGGGTCTAAGGAGCACTTGGCGCGATACCGCAAGATTTTGGCAAGCACATTACGGCTGGGCGTGCCATGTGCGAACAGGATTGCGTCTGCGATGTACTCAGGAATGACAACTTCGTGATCGATGTATCGTCCGAGCAGAATAGCGAACCATCCTTTCTTCGTTTTTTTAGCTAATTCCAGCGCAGCCCATCCAGAAGTTGCGAGATGTGGCTCTTCAATCCAGTCGGTCCAACGTTCGATAGCAGCTTGCTGATGATATATCTCGGGTAACGCGCGGACTATGGGCTGCCTGTTCCCAGCAGCTACAAAGTCAACTTCAAATGTGTGTGGCGCGAAGAAAAGCTCGACATACGGGTTACCTGCAGCGAATCCGGTAAGTCGGTCGAATCGTCGATTCCCGTCTTCGGCCGATGCAATCGCGTCTCGCTTAGTTTTTGCCAATTCCGGGTCATCGGCGGGATTGGGCGTGACGTCGAAGAAAGTCGCATCACGATCGGTGATAATGCTACAGCGCTTACGAATCCTGTTGACATGGAAGAGATTGGCCACATTCTCAAAGCCCGTACTGCGAATATTGATTAGACTCACTCCAAGTTCATCGAGACTAAGTCCAAACACTGCCTTGACAAGGATCGGTATGAGAATCTCTTCAGCATCGCCCTCGACGAGTACAACACTCTTCGCGAACAGCAAACTGCATCGGACTGCATCCAAGTAGCGTTGGACGGCATCCTGCTGCTTTATCGTTAGCCCGTGTGCTGGCTGATACACCTCACAATAGTTACCGGTCCTTCCCAGGATATTGACATTGCGGATGTTGCTTACCTCGGAAATTTGCGTCGAGTGCGTGGAGAATATGACCTGTGTGTCTGGATACTTGAGGCGATCAAATAGCGTTTTTTGAATATGCGTATGAATGTGTGCCTCAGGTTCTTCGATGAGCAAGAAGTTGGCAAAAGATTGCTTGTCGCGCTGATACTTGAACTGAAGAAGCTTAAGAGTCAAGAAGATAAGATTTGCGCCACCGAGGCTTAGCTCATGAATGGCATCTTCGTGTGCCGCATCGGTTTCGCCAACGAAGAGTTTCAGTGATTGGAAAAGTTTTTCTGCCTCGGCCGGAAGGTCTGATCGGATCGATAGGGACGCCGGCGCGTAGGCGTCACCAGCTGCATCGTTGATGGTGCCATGAATGTCGGAACGCATGGCCTTGACTTCAGTCAGGAGTTCGATCGACTCGTTGAGCTGCGCTACTTGTGTCACGATGGGATCGAATTCGGCATGGTCGATTTCCCCAGTTTTGGAACGGAGTAACGCAAAAAGTGGATTCGTCCTAGTATTGTGAAATTCGGCTACCACATCTCGAAGCGCCTGCACGTATGTAAAGCAGACTTCGCGCTGAATGGCGAGGCTGTGGGGTAACCTAACACCGATCGCCGGAGCCTCTAAAACTGCTGGAAACTCTACCGTATCAAAATTGCCAACTAGCGCGCGATACACAGCTGGGTCGGTAAAGTCGGCAATGCTTTTTCCGGTGAGAATTGGCTCATAGTCGAGGACTGTGATCGATTCTCGCAATTTGAGAAGCCCATCCTGGTCGCCGGCCGCTAACTCAGCGAATGCTTGTCTTACTGATGCTTTTGGCCGGAAGATCAGGTTCAAGGTCGCCCGCTCCACCGGGTCCTCCCCTAGGACGCCAGTTTGGTGCACGAATAATGCCTGAATCGCCTCATCATCAGACACTTCGTCGAACTGCAGGCTGATAATGATCCAATGGCCCCGCCAGTCCACAAGTCCGCGGTTGAAGTCGCGCTCTTCCAACCTCAGAGCAGAGCGAGACATATTCTCGTCAAGTAGCAGTCGAATTGCGCGAAACACATTGGTTTTACCCGAACCATTTTCGCCGATGATTGTATTGATGTTCTTGTTGAAGTGAAAATTTGCGCACGCAAAATTCCGGTAGTTCACCAGTTGCAGTCTTGAAATGTGCATTGGTGGGACCTCTTTGGCTGATTGTTGTAATGAAATTATGGCATATCTTGCAACCTCCCAAGTTGTTTTTTGGAAATTTTTAGCCACTGGGTCACATGTGAGCGACGAGGACGCATGGATGGCTATACCGGTCCCTTTGGCAAGCCGAACGCTTACAGTTCCGCCGGCCACTGGTCGTGCATCGGTAGCCGCGTGCCAGCGCAGAAATGACGATATGACCCAGCTAGACCTGTTCGGTGGAGCGCTGGCGAGCGAGGGTGGCGGCAAGTGTCTTGCTGCTGGCAGGGCATATCCCGAACGAAAGTGTTCATGAACAGTGGGTCGGATATAATATTGACTTAAGCTCATGTATATAAAGAGGAAGTAGAGTAGTTGCGAACAAAGCGAGGCGACATAATGCGCGGCTGCATCTACTGCTTCGCGCGGCCCACGCACGCCTACCTGGGCCTGTCGCCGGGCCTCGATTTCGAAAGCCGCCTGTACGCCAAGGTGAACGCGGCCGACCTTTTGCGGCGCGAGCTGGCGCGGCCGGGCTACGTCCCGGAAAACATCGCCATCGGCGTCAACACGGACGCGTACCAACCGTGCGAACGGGAGCTTCGCCTCACGCGCGAAGTGCTGGAAGTGCTGGGCGAGTGCAATCACCCGTACGGCCTGATCACGAAGTCGTCGCTGATCGAGCGCGACATCGACCTGATCGCGCCGATGGCCGAGAAGGGCCTGGCCTGTGCCGCGATCACGCTGACGACGCTGGACGGCGAAATCTCGCGCACGCTCGAGCCCCGCGCAGCCGCGCCCGCACGCCGCCTGCGCGCGATCCGCACGCTGACGGAAGCGGGCATCCCCGTCAGCGTGAGCGTCGCGCCGATCATCCCGTTCATCACTGAACCGGAAATCGAGCGCATCCTGGAAGCCGCGAAGGACGCCGGCGCCGTCGGCGCCCACTACACGGTGCTGCGCATGCCGTGGGAAGTGAACCCGCTGTTCCAGCAATGGCTGCACGCCCACTTCCCCGACCGCGCCCAGCGCGTGATGAACCGCATCCGCGACATGCGCGGCGGCAAGGATTACGACAGCGACTTCAGCAAGCGCATGACGGGCGAGGGGATCTGGGCCGACCTGATCCGCCAACGCTTCACGAAGGCCGTCAAGCGCCTGGGCATGGATGGCTATATGGGACGCTTCCACAAGCTGGACGGCTCGCAATTCAAGCGGCCGCTCGTGGTGCCGAAGACCATCGTCAAGCCGACCAGCGCGGCGGCGGCGCAGATGGATCTGTTTTAAACGTCTGGTATCAGCGACAGCACGTGCGCCGCGACAGGGCGGCCGTGCAGATTGAGACGGTTGCGCGCAAGGCATTCATGCACGGCCCCGGCCTTGCAGGCGACGCCGAGGCTGGGCAGATTGCCCTCCGCGACGACGATCTCGACCCGGGATTGGCCCAGGTGCTCGAACGCATGACGCGACAGCGCCCGGATGGCCGCCAGTGCCGCGCCCCGGCCGCGGGCCGAGCTGCGGACCCAGTAGCCGAGGTTGCAAAAGCCGTGCAGGCGGTTGAACTGGTTCAGGCCGGCCGCGCCGACGTAGCGCCGGCCGTCCGGCTCGAAAATGCCGAACTCGTGCGCGCTGCCGTCGGCCCGCGCGGCATCGCAGAACGCGATCCACGCCAGCGCATCGGCGCTGTCGTAGGCGGCATGCGCCCAGGGCATCCACGGACCCAGGCTCGCCATCGATTCGCGGACGGCGGCCGCCATCGCCGGCGCGTCGTCCGGGACGAGGGGGCGCAGCAGGAAACCGTCGGCGTGGATGGGCTGTGTCATGTCGGCATGATAACCTGCCAGTTGTAGCGATGCAGGCTCTCGGCTACGATTGCGTTCTTTTTCGGCAATCGGCAGGCGGGATATGGTGGAGCAGGGCAGTGCGGTGCGGCGCGTCGTCTTCGTGGGCGCGGAATCGACGGGCAAGTCGACGTTGTCCGAATACCTGGCGCGTGCCTACGACACGGTCGCTGTGCCCGAGATCGGCCGCTTCATCTGGGAAGAAAAGCAGGGCAAGCTGGGACCGGACGACTACGTCGAGATCGCCGTCAAGCACCGCGCCGCCGAAGACGCCGCGATGGCGCAGGCGCGGCGCTGGCTATTTGTCGACACGAATGCGCTGACGACACTGCTGCTAGGCATCGAGTTTCACCAGGTCGGCGATCCGCCGCCGGCCGAGCTGCTGCGCTGCGCCGACGAGTGCCGGGCCCGCTATGCGCACACCTTCGTCTGCGCGGACGACATCCCTTACGAGGAGCAGGACGTGCGCGAGAACGAGGCGTGGCGCGGGCGCATCCAGCGACTCGTGCTGAAGGATCTCGACGCGCGCCGCATCCCGTACACGGTCGTGCAGGGCAGCGTGGAAGAGCGGGCGCGCCAGGTGCGGCGGGTGCTCGACGGCGTCGTTTAAACGATCGTGCCCGGCAGTTCGATACCGTGCAGGCGACGGAACAGCTTCAGCGCGAAGCCGTCCGTCATCCCGGAAATATAATCGGTCGCCCCGAGCAGGCGTGCGTACGGCGTCGCGCCGCGGCTGAATTGCTGCGGGATGATTTGCGCGATCTTGCGGTCGGCCGCTGTCCGGTCCGCTTCCGGCTTGACGAGCGCCGGCACGATCTTCCCGAGCAGGCCGCCAAGGATCTCGAAGCCGGCCGCCTCGATCTGCAGCACGGACGGCGTGGCGTAGATCCGCTCGCGCGACAGCGTGGCAATCGCCTTCAGCTCGGGCGCAAAGCGCGACGCGCCGGCGAGGTCTTGTTCGAAACAGCCGTCCATGATGGCATCGTAAGACTCACGAAACACCTCCAGCGCGGCGCCGATGAGATGGCCGATGGCGCGGGCGCGCAGGTATTCGACGCGGCCCGTGTCGTCGGCCAGCTGCCGGTACGACGGGCTCTCGGCCGCACCGCCCGGAAAGGCGAGGGGCCATAGCAGCGCCCGCGCTTCGTCGAAGGACACGCGGCCCAGCCGGTGGCCGTCTTCCAGGTCGACGATGCCATAGCAGATGTCGTCCGCTGCTTCCATCACGAAGGCGAGCGGGTGGCGCGTCCAGGCGCCCGGGCCCTTGCGCGCGAGGCCGACCTGGGTGGCGACGCGCTCGGCCGTCGCCGCGTCGTCCGCGAAGTAGCCGAATTTCTTCTCGCTGATCTTGTCCTTCGCCGCCGGCAGGTCGGACGCGCGCGGATATTTCATGAATGCCGCGAGCACGGCATAGGTGAGCTGGAACCCGCCATGGTCCACGGCATTCTGCAGGCGCGTCACGAGACGGAAGCCCTGGGCATTACCCTCGAAGCGCAGGAAATCCTGGCGTTCGCGCTCGGTCAGGCCGACCAGCCAGCGTTCCTTGTGCTCGGCGAACCAGGACTGGATCGCGGCCTCGCCCGAGTGGCCGAACGGCGGGTTGCCGATGTCGTGGGCGAGGCAGGCGGCCGCCACGATACTGCCGAAATCCTGCGGCGCCATCGACAGGGCGGGTTCGCGCTCCTTGATGAATTCGCCGCACAGCATGCCCAGCGAGCGCCCCACCGACGACACTTCGATGCTGTGCGTGAGGCGCGTGCGCACGTAATCGCTGTCCGACAGCGGAAACACCTGCGTCTTGTCCTGCAGGCGCCGGAACGCGCTCGAATACACGAGCCGGTCCCAGTCGCGCATGTATTCCGTACGGCTGCCGCCGTCGCCCCGGTCGTCCTCGCGGCCCAGGCGCATTGTCGACACCAGGCGGTCCCATTCCATCGGCATCCATCTCTCCATAAATGTTTCGACGGTCCAGTGTAGCGCGTTCGCACACATAAACAGTTGACAGTATCAACTTGCTTGTATATCTTAAGATGTATCTTACGATATAAGGAACGATCATGCCACATCATCACCATCACCACCACCATCATCACGACCACGAGCACGCAGGGTTCGCGCCGCACCACCGGCATGGCCCGGGCGGTCCCGGCGGCCACCATGGCCGGGGCCGCGGTCCGGGCGGCTTCGGCTTTTCCGACGACGGCGGCCTGCCGCGCGGACGCAAGCTGTCGTCGGACGATCTGCAATTGCTGTTGCTGGCTCTCATCGCCGAACAGCCCAGCCATGGCTACGAACTGATCCGCGCATTGGAAACGCGCTCGGGCGGTTTCTACGTGCCGAGCCCCGGCATGATGTATCCGGCGCTGGCCGCGATGGAAGACCTGGGCTGGGTGACCATCCAGCTCGAAGGCACACGCAAGCGTTATGCCCTGTCCGACGACGGCCGCGCCCACCTGGACGCGAACCGCGAACACGTCGACATGCTTCTTACCCGGCTGCAGGAGGCTGCGCGCAAGATGGAGCTGATGCGCAGTGCGCTCGCCGAAGGGGAACAGGGGCCGGGCGGACGTGGTCCGTTCAGCGCCGAGCTGCATGACGCGCGCCACGCGCTCAAGCGCGCACTGGCGTCGCGGGCCGGTGCGTCCGCCGAGGAGCAGCTGCGCATCGCCGCGATCCTGGCGCGGGCGGCGGCCGAGATCGAGCAGGGCGCCGGCGAAGGCTGACGTTCAGCGCGCGAGTGCGCCGGGCAGACGTCGGGCCATGCCTTGGCGCATGCGCAAGCCCGGACGCTCGACCGCCACGTACAGCAGCGCTGCCACGGCCAGCGAGGCTCCGTTGTACAGGACGAACGCGGCCAGTGGCGCACTCGCGGTCAACTTTCCCGCCACGTCGTCGAGCCACGCATACACCTGGCGGTGCGTCAGGTACAGGCTGAACGCGAGGAGGGCGAGCATGCGTACGCCTGGAAACGCCCGCCGTCCGAGCAGCGTGCGCGGACTCAGCGCGCCCAGCAGCAGGCAGGCACAGCCGAGGGCCACGAGCGGAAGCAGGAATACTGCGCCGCCATGGCCGAGGGGATCGACCTGCGTGGCCGCCGAGAGCAGCGCCAGGCCCATGCCGAGCAGCACCCATCCGTGCGACAGCACCCGCGCCCACCAGGCTGGACGGAACGCGCGCAAGGTCGCGAGCAGGACCCCGCCCAGCAACCCGTCGAGCCGCGTCCACGTCGGGCTGTAGATCCTGCCGACGTAGCCCGCAACCGCGCGCGCGGCGTCGCCGGACGCAAGATGCGGTGCGATCGCATGGCGCCACTCCCAGTCACGCAACAGCATGCCGGCACCGAACAGCAGGGCGGCGCCGGCGCCTGTCGCGAGCACGCCCGGCATCCGTCCGCGGCGCGCCAGCAGCCATGCAGCCAGTGGAAACAGCAGATAAAAATGTTCTTCGACGCACAGCGACCACGCATGCGAATAGACCCGCTGCGTGAGGTGCTCGGGCAGGATGTTCATCGTGAAGGTGAGGAACTGCCAGACGGGCGGCATCGTCTCGGCCTCGCGCCATGCAGGCAGCGCGAGATACAGTACCAGCACCGCCAGGTAGGCCGGCAGGATACGCCATGCCCGGCCGACGACGAAGCCCGTCCAATCCGGCATGCGGCCTGCAGCGAGGTCGCGCAGCACCGGCCAGCCGATCAGGTAGCCGCTGAGCACGAAGAACAGGTCGACGCCCATCCAGCCATGCTGTCCGGGGCCGGGGACATCGATGCCGTGGCTGGACAGGTGGTACAACATGACGGTGACGATCGCGAGTGCGCGCAGCAGGTCGAGGCCGGGCGAGCGGGGCGACGGCGGAGGCGGTGTGAGGACGGGCGATGGAGGCATGGCGCGCCAGTCTACCTGAGCGCCAGGCGTCAAAGCTCAAGAATAATCACCGCGTCATCCGCTCGCATCGGGTGGCGTTGGCTGTCGCGCCGCGCCTGTCGTATGCTGGCGCCGAGTTCATTCCCCCTGTTCACATTATGTCCCGCGATGCCATCGTCGATACCAGCAAGCTGTTGAGCTACGTCCTGCGCCACCGCCCGGACAGCATCGGCCTGCAACTCGATGTCAACGGCTGGGCCGACGTCGACGTGCTGCTGCAGCGCCTGGCCGAACACGGCAAGGCGGTCGACCGCGCGCTGCTGGAACGCGTGGTCGCGGACAACGACAAGCAGCGCTTCGCATTCGACGCCGCCCGTACCCGCATCCGCGCCAGCCAGGGCCATTCGATCCAGGTCGACCTCGCGCTTTCGCCGGCCCAGCCTCCGGACGTGCTGTACCACGGCACGGCGAGCCGCTTCCTCAAATCCATCCTCGCGTCCGGCTTGCGCGCCGGCAACCGCCGGCACGTCCACCTGTCGGGCGACGTCGACACGGCCCGGCGCGTCGGCGCACGCCACGGCTTTCCCGTCATCCTGCACGTCGACACGGCCCGCATGCGCGCGGACGGCGCCGTGTTCTACCGCTCGGACAACGGCGTGTGGCTGACCGGTCCCGTGGCGCCGCGCTACCTGCGCGTACTGGACGGGAACGGCCGCGACGCCGGCTGATCGTCGGCTCAGCGCTCGTTGGTCGCCGCAGCCAGCAGTTCGGCCGTGTCGCCCGCGCCCATCCTGCGGGCCGCGTCGAGGATGGCGTTGCCGTCCGCGTCCAGGCGGAACGGATCGGCGCCGCGCGCCAGCAGCAGGCGGACGATGTCCCCGCGGTTGAACATGGCGGCGAACATCAGTGCCGTCTTGCCGTTCGGGCCCGCGTTGTCGACCGCCGCGCCGTGGTCCAGCAGCAGGGTCGTGATCGCGATGTCTCCCTTGAAGGCGGCGCCGGCGAGCGGGGTCTGGCCGGCGTCGTTCATGATTTCCGGATCGGCGCCGTGCTCCAGCAGCACCCGGGCCGCGTCCGCATGGCCGTGGTAGCAGGACAGCATCAACAGGCTGTCGCCGCGCTCGTTGCGCAGGTTGGGCGGCAGGCCCTGGCCCAGCAGCGTCGCGAGCTCGCCGGCCTCACCGGTGCGCGCGAAGTGGAAGACCTTGCGCACGAAGGCCAGCGTGTCTTCGTCCAGTTCGCTTGCCGATGGCGGGGGAGGCGGTGCTTGCATCGTGGTCTCCTGTTCGTGAAAGCTCGACAGGATTAGAACATAAAGCCATCGCGCGCACGGCAGCGCCGCATTCGCGCAATATCAAACGCGGCGCTGGAACTCTTCCAGGTGCCGTTCGATCTCAAACACATGCGGGTCGGGCTTGCCGAGTGCGCGCAGGGCCTTGGCCAGTTCCAGCAGGTATTCGCTGTTCGGTCCGCTCGGGCCGCGCGCGGTGGCGATCTGTAGCGCAATGTCGCGCTCAGTCGCCGGGCCGAGGTAGGCCGCGTTCTCGTGCGTGGCGATGTAAACGAGACCTTCGGTCGTGGTGCCGTCATCGAAGCGGATGTCGGTCGCCAGGCGCAGGTAGCCGTTCTTTTCGCGGTAGTCGAGGTGCGCGAATTCCTCGGGCGTGACGAGGTAGGCCATGCCGTGGCATGTCGCGCCCGGGTCCGGCACGAGGGTCACGACGCGGCCCGGCGCCGTCTCGGTGCCGCGATGGTCGTGCGAACCTTGCCAGAAGCGCCGCGTCCACCCCGTGATGCTGGCGGGGCGCCGCTCGAGGTACGGGAAGTCCGCCTTGAAGATGAGGGAGCCGTAGCCGAACAGCCAGACGCTCGCGTGGTTGTCGAACCTGTCCATGCGCTGGTTGATCGCGATGGTGTTATGGGACATCGATGAAAGGAGGTTGCGTGGAGGAAGCTGCATTCTAGCGCGGCCGTTCGGCGGCGTCAGGCGCGTGGCCGCAATGCGCCCGCGGGATTGTCGGCCGCGCCGACCCAGTCGAACAGGAACGCGCTGAAGGCGGCCGCGGCCGGCGACAGCGACCGCTGCTCGCGCGTGTAGACGAAGAAGCGGCGCGTCAACACGGGCGCGTCGAGCGGCAGCATGTGCAGGCCGTGCAGGCGCACGAGCGGCGCGGCGTACGGCATGCAGACCGTGACGCCCAGGCCGGACGCCACCATGGCCAGCGCGGTGGTCATGTACGTGACCTCGTGGGCTGGGCGCAGCGTCAGTTCGCGCAGCGGGTCCGCGCTGCCGGCCTTGCCGGTCCTGCCCGTTTTGCCCGCTTTGCCATCGTCGCCGCCACTGCCCATGTCCGCCAGCAGCCGCTCGGTGAACTGGCCGCGCAGGGTGATCAGCGGATGCGCGGCCAGGTCGCCCCAGCCGAGCCGGCGGCGCTTCGCCAGCGGATGATCGGGCGGCACCACCGCCTTGAACGGCATTTCCATCAGCTCGCGTGCTTCCAGTTGCGGGGCGCTGTCGCGTTCGGGGCCGATGCCGAAGTCCGTCTCGCCGGACAGCACGCGCGTCGTGACGGCCTCGACCGGCGAATCGGACAGGCTGATGTGGATGTCCGGATAGTGCGTGCGCCATGCGGCGATCACCTGGGGCAGCAGGGTACAGGCCATCAACTGGGGCACGGCCACGCGCACGATGCCTTTTCGTAGCTGCGCCTGGTCCGCAATGTTCGCAAGCGCACGGTCGAGATCATCGATCATCTGGCTGAATAGGGGATACAGTTCGTTCCCCGTTTCGGTCAGGGCGATACGCCGCGTACTGCGGTCGACCACGCGGACGCCGAGCGTCTGTTCCAGCTCTTTGATCAAACCGGACAAGGCCGACTGTGTAACGTGCATGTACTGCGCGGCAAGCGTAAAGTTACCGGTCTTTGCCAGCGCAACGAAGGCGCGCATCTGGCGCAGGGTAGGATTCATCAGAAAGTCCGATAAATAGAACGAAAAATATTGTTTGTATGATAGTCCGTTTTACTTTTTAATGGCGGAAACAGTAAATCTTTGAAGGAAACGCCATGAAACTCGCTACCCTGAAATCGGGCGGCCGCGACGGTACGCTCGTCGTCGTCAGCCGGGACCTGGTCACCTGCCAGGCCGTCCCCAAGCTCGCCCGCACCCTGCAGCAGGCGCTGGACGACTGGGACCACGTCGCGCCGAAGCTGCGCCAGGTGTATGAGCAGCTGAACGCCGGCACGGCCGCCGGGGCGGAATCCTTCATCGAGGAAGAGTGCGCGTCGCCGCTGCCGCGCGCGTTCCAGTGGGCCGACGGCTCCGCCTACATCAACCACGTGGAACTCGTGCGCAAGGCGCGCGGCGCCCAGGTGCCGCCGTCGTTCTATACGGATCCGCTGATGTACCAGGGCGGCTCGGATTCCTTCGTCGGACCGTGCGATCCGATCGCCGTGCTGTCCGAGGAGTGGGGCGTCGACCTGGAAGCGGAAGTGGCGGTCGTCACGGGCGACGTGCCGATGGGCGCCACCGTGGAGCAGGCGGCGCAGGCCATCCGCCTCGTCATGCTGGTCAACGACGTCTCCCTGCGCAACCTGATACCGAAAGAGCTGGAAAAAGGCTTCGGCTTCTTCCAGTCCAAGCCGGCCAGCGCGTTCTCTCCGGTGGCCGTGACACCGGACGAGCTCGGCGAAGCCTGGCGCGACAGCAAGCTGCGCCTGCCGCTGCTGGTGACGTTGAACGACCAGCCGTTCGGCCGTCCCAACGCGGGCGACGACATGACGTTCAGCTTCGCGCAACTGATCGCGCACGCCGCGAAGACGCGCGAACTGGAAGCCGGTTCCATCATCGGCTCGGGCACGGTGTCGAACAAGCAGGGCAGCCTGCACGGATCGAGCATCGCCAACGGCGGCGTGGGGTATTGCTGCCTGGCGGAGCTGCGTATGTACGAGACGATCGAACAGGGCGCGCCAGCCACGCCTTACCTGCGCTTCGGCGATACTGTCCGTATCGAGATGCTCGATGCCGACGGCGCCAGCGTGTTCGGTGCCATCGACCAGGAGGTAGCACACTATCACGGGAGGAAGGAATGAAGCTCTATACCTATTTCCGCAGTTCGGCCGCATACCGGGTGCGTATCGCGCTCAACCTGAAAGGGCTGAAGTACGACGCGGTTCCGGTGCACCTGTTGCGTGGCGGCGGCGAGCAGCTGCAAGAGAACTACGTCAAGATGAATCCCAGCGGTCTCGTCCCCACCTTCCAGGACGACTACATCACGCTGACGCAGTCGATGGCCATCCTCGAATACCTGGAGGATGAATACCCGCAGGTGCCGCTGCTGCCGAAGGATGCCTCCGGCCGCGCCCGCGTGCGCGAGCTCGCGCAAATTATTGCCTGCGACATCCATCCTGTGAACAACCTGCGCGTGCTGCGCTACCTCGTCAAGGACCTCGGCCTGTCGGAAGAGATCAAGACGCAGTGGTACCGCCACTGGCTCGTGGGTGGCCTCGAGGTGCTGGAGAAGCACCTGGCGCGCGACCCGAGCGCGGGCCCGCTGTGCCACGGCTACCTGCCGACGATCGCCGACTGCTTCCTCGTGCCGCAGGTGTTCAATGCGCAGCGCCACGGCATCGACATCTCGGTCTATCCGAACATCGCGCGCATCAACGCGACATGCGTGGAGCTGCCCGCGTTCGTGGCGGCGCATCCGTCCAACCAGCCGGACGCCGAGTAAACGTATCCGGCCGATCGACGACGCGGCAGTGTTCAGTGCCGCGTCTGCGAGCCCATCGTCGAGCGATCCGGCTCGGCCGGCGTCGAGATCTCTTCGAGCGTATGGTCGATGCCGGCCGAGTGCTTGGCCGCCATGTCGCCCAGCGAGACGATGCCGATCACCTCGTGCGACTGTTCGTCGACGACGGGCACGCGGCGGATCTGCACGTCGCCCATCTGGCCCAGCACTTCGTCCACCGTCTGGTTCGGCGCGCAGGTGCGCACGTCGGTGCTCATCACGTCGCCCACGCGCGTCGAGCCCGGCGCCTGGCCTGCCGCCGTCGAGCGGACCGTGATGTCGCGGTCGGTGATCATGCCGACCAGCTTCTGGCCGTCCAGCACGGGGATCGAACCCACGTTCAATTCATCCATCAACTGCGCGGCGCGCTGCACGGTTTCCTGCGGCGAAATGCTTTGCACGTCGCGGGTCATCACATCCTGAATGGTCTGCATTTGAGCTTCCTCCTGATGTTCACACGGCGATGCATGATGCACGCTTTCGCGAAGATCGGACGCTACGTTGAATCACGGAACAGTCCGTGAGCAAAGGCCTTGTGTAAAGCCGGCTCGGCTACAATCTGCGCCTCTTTGACTCGCAACGACGCCATGCCCATCCCCGCGCCCATCCTCGACGCCTTGCACCGCGCCGACGCCTCCTGGCATCCCCATCTGATCACCGGTCTCGACGCCATGATGCAGGCGACGCCGGACTACCTGCCGGCGCTGGCGGCGGACCATTACCTGCCCACGGGCGGCCGCCTGTTCGCCGCGTTTGCCAAGCCTCTCGACGAGGTGCGTTACGTGTTGATGGGGGAGGGCCCATATCCGCGCGAAGAAAGCGCAACCGGGGTGTGCTTCATGGACGGCGCCGTCGGACCGCTGTGGTCGGACACGGGCCTGTCGAAGCCCGTCAACCGCGCGACGTCGCTGCGCAACTTCATGAAGATGCTGCTGGTGGCCGAAGGCCGGCTGAACGAGGACGACACGGGTGGTGCGGCGCTGGCACCGGTCGCAAAGGCGGCGCACACCGATGGCTCGATCCAGACCCTGGCCGAGCTGCAGGACAACCTGCTGGGCCACGGCTTTCTGTTATTGAATGCGGCGCTCGTGTTCAGAAAGCACGTGCCGCCGGTCCAGGAAGCGCGGGCGTGGGTGCCGTTCCAGCGCGCCGTCTTTGCTGCACTTGCGCAACGCGGCGACAAGCCGACCTTGGTCCTGTGGGGAAAGATTGCCGAGCAGTTGAACAAGGTGCCGGAGACGGCCGGCTTCCCGCAGATCCACGCCGAGCACCCGTACAACCTGTCGTTCATCCGTCACGAAGGCATGCAGAAACTGTTCGGTCCGATGCATTTGCTGCACCGCGGCTAAAAATGGGGGCATCAAGCAAAGGCTGGCGAAATACGCTATACTTGACTAAATCGATCAACTAATCAGGTTTTTGTAAATGTCCCAAGCGACAGTTGAAAACGTGACCGGTTGAAGAGAAGCAAGATTTTACCACTGTCTGGAAAACCAACCGGGGTTCTGATGCGTCTGACCACCAAAGGCCGTTTTGCTGTTACCGCGATGATCGACCTCGCCCTGCGCCAGGGCAATGGTCCGGTCACGCTGTCGGGCATCAGCCAGCGCCAGGCCATTTCGCTGTCGTACCTGGAGCAATTGTTCGGCAAGCTGCGCCGGCACGAGATCGTCGAATCGGTGCGCGGCCCGGGCGGCGGCTACAGCCTCGCGCGCAGCGCCGACAAGGTGACCGTCGCCGACATCATCATCGCCGTCGACGAGCCGATCGATGCGACCCAGTGCGGCGGCAAGGAAAACTGCCACGGCGCCGATGCCGCCAGCGGCACGCGCTGCATGACCCACGAACTGTGGGCCACGCTGAACGCCAAGATGGTCGATTTCCTCGACTCGGTGACCTTGCAGGATCTCGTCGACCAGCAGAAGCAGAAAGAACAGAACGTCGTGGTGATGCACCGCCACGCGCCGTCGGACAATACTGAAGCTAAGCATATTGGAGTGAACTGATGAACGCGCCCTTGGACAAAAAAATCGAGCAGAGCTTCGTGACTGCGCCGCATTTCCCGATCTACATGGATTACTCGGCCACGACGCCGATCGATCCGCGCGTGGCGGACAAGATGATTCCGTACCTGCGCGAGCAGTTCGGCAACCCGGCGTCGCGCAGCCACGCTTACGGCTGGAGCGCCGAGGCGGCCGTCGAAGAGGCGCGTGCGCAGGTGGCCAGCCTCGTCGGCGCCGATCCGCGCGAGATCATCTGGACGTCGGGCGCGACCGAATCGAACAACCTCGCGATCAAGGGCGCGGCGCAGTTCTACAAGTCGAAGGGCAAGCACATCATCACGGTCAAGACCGAGCACAAGGCCGTGCTGGACACCGTGCGCGAACTGGAACGCCAGGGCTTCGAAGCGACCTACCTGGAACCGCAGGACAACGGCCTGATCACGCTGGAGCAGCTGGAAGCGGCGATGCGCCCGGACACGATCCTCGTCTCCGTCATGCTCGTGAATAACGAGATCGGCGTGGTCCAGCCGATCAGGGAAATCGGCGAACTGTGCCGCAAGAAGGGCATCATCTTCCACAGCGACGCGGCGCAGGCCACCGGCAAGGTCGAGATCAACCTGGAAGAGCTGAAGGTCGACCTGATGAGCTTCAGCGCGCACAAGACCTACGGTCCGAAGGGCATCGGCGCCCTGTACGTGCGCCGCAAGCCGCGCGTGCGCCTGGAAGCGCAGATGCACGGCGGCGGCCACGAGCGCGGCCTGCGTTCGGGCACGCTGGCGCCGCACCAGATCGTCGGCATGGGCGAAGCCTTCCGCATCGCCCAGGAAGAGATGGACACCGAACTCGCGCGCATCAAGGCGCTGCGCGACCGCCTGGCCAAGGGCCTGCTGGAGATCGAAGAGGTCTACATCAACGGCGACATGGAACACCGCGTCCCGCACAACCTGAACGTGTCCTTCAACTTCGTCGAAGGCGAATCGCTGATCATGGCCGTCAAGGACATCGCCGTGTCGTCGGGTTCGGCCTGCACCTCGGCGTCGCTGGAACCGTCGTACGTGCTGCGCGCCCTGGGCCGCAGCGACGAGCTGGCGCACAGCTCGATCCGCTTCACGATCGGCCGCTTCACGACCGAGGAAGACATCGACTTCGCCATCAAGCTGCTGAAGGAAAAAGTCGGCAAGCTGCGCGAACTGTCGCCGCTGTGGGAAATGCACAAGGATGGCATTGACCTGAACTCGATCCAGTGGGCAGCCCACTAATTCACCGCACAGAACACGAAGGAGCACTACCATGGCATATTCCGACAAGGTCCTGGACCACTACGAAAACCCGCGCAACGTCGGCTCGTTCGACAAGAATTCCGACGACGTCGGCACCGGCATGGTCGGCGCACCGGCCTGCGGCGACGTGATGAAGCTGCAGATCAAGGTGAACGAAGCCGGCGTGATCGAAGACGCGAAATTCAAGACGTACGGCTGCGGCTCGGCGATCGCATCGAGCTCGCTCGTGACCGAGTGGGTGAAAGGTAAATCGCTGGACGAAGCGCTGGCCATCAAGAACACGCAGATCGCCGAAGAACTGGCGCTGCCGCCGGTCAAGATCCACTGCTCGATCCTGGCCGAAGACGCCATCAAGGCGGCTGTCGCCGACTACAAGACCAAGCACGCGACCGAAAAAGCGTAACGTCGTAACCCCAAGCTGGAGAGTGAAATGGCTGTGACCCTGACCGAAAAAGCCGCAAAGCACATCAACCGTTACCTCGAGCGCCGGGGCAAGGGCGTGGGCCTGCGTTTCGGCGTGCGCACGACCGGCTGCTCCGGCCTGGCCTACAAGCTGGAATATGTCGACGAAGCCAGCCCCGAAGACACCGTCTTCGAATCGCACGGCGTGAAGGTCTTCGTCGATCCGAAGAGCCTGGCGTACATCGACGGCACCGAGCTCGATTTCGCCCGCGAAGGCCTGAACGAAGGCTTCCGCTTCAACAACCCGAACGTCAAGGACAATTGCGGTTGCGGCGAAAGCTTCCGCGTCTGACCGGGAGCGCCGGAACGTGCAAAACCACTTCGAGCTGTTCCAGCTGCCGGCCAGGTTCGACGTCGACATGGACGCGCTGGATGCCGCTTACCGCGAAGTCCAGGGCCGCGTCCATCCGGACCGCTTCGTGAACGCGAGCGACGCGGAAAAACGCGTCGCGATGCAATGGGCCACGCGCGCCAACGAGGCCTATCAAACGCTGAAGAGCCCCATGCTGCGCGCGCGCTACCTGTGCGAGCTGAATGGCGTCGACCTGCAGACCGAGTCGAACACCGCGATGCCGATGGACTTCCTGATGGAGCAGATGGAGCTGCGCGAAGCGCTGTCCGACGCGCGCGACGCGAAGGATGCCGGCGCACTCGACGAGCTCGACGCGCGCATTCGCGGCGAGCGCAAGCAGCGCCTGGCGCAGGTCGGCAAGCTGCTCGACGCCGGCGATTACCCGCAGGCGGCGCAGGGCGTGCGGGCGCTGATGTTCCTCGATAAGTTCGGCGACGAATTGCATTACGCGTTCGAGGCATTAGAGTCGTAGCGCGGCACGCCGTGCCCACGCGCGCAGGGTGTCCACCCAACGCGCCGCGACCGTATCCAATAATAAAACCAGGTAACACGACCATGGCACTATTGCAGATCTCCGAACCCGGCATGTCGACCGCGCCGCACCAGCACCGGCTGGCGGTGGGCATCGACCTGGGCACCACCAATTCCCTCGTCGCGACCGTGCGCCACTCGATCCCGGAAGTGCTGACCGACGAGGACGGCCGCTCGCTGCTGCCATCGATCGTGCGCTACCTCCCGAACGGCCACGCCAACATCGGCTACAAGGCCATGGCGGCCCGCACCACCGATCCGAAGAACACCATCGTCTCCGTCAAGCGCTTCATGGGCCGCGGCCTGAAGGACATCGCGCATGCCGAGAACCTGCCTTACGATTTCGTCGATGCTCCGGGTATGGTCCAATTGAAGACCGTCGCCGGCGTGAAGTCGCCGGTGGAAGTCTCCGCGCAGATCCTGGCCACGCTGCGCCAGACCGCGGAAGACGCGCTGGGCGATGAACTGGTGGGCGCCGTCATCACCGTGCCCGCGTACTTCGACGACGCGCAGCGCCAGGCAACGAAGGACGCGGCCCAGCTGGCCGGCCTGAACGTGCTGCGCCTGCTGTCCGAGCCGACGGCGGCCGCCATCGCGTATGGGCTCGACCACGGCAAGGAAGGCGTGTTCGCCGTGTACGACCTGGGCGGCGGCACGTTCGACATCTCGATCTTGAAACTGTCGAAGGGCGTGTTCGAAGTGCTGTCCACGGGCGGCGATTCCGCGCTCGGCGGCGACGACTTCGACCAGCGCCTGTTCTGCTACATCACCCAGCAGGCCGGCCTCGCGCCGCTGTCCGAAGTCGACACGGCCACGCTGATGGTCAAGGCGCGCCAGGCCAAGGAACTGCTGTCGACGAACGAAGAAACGACCGTCGAAGCGATCCTGAAATCGGGCGAAGTCGTGCAGGTGACGATCACCGCGAAGACGTTCGCCGAGATCACGCAGCCGCTCGTCGCGAAGACGATGAATGCCGTGCGCAAGGCGATGCGCGATGCGAACGTGTCGGTGGAAGACGTCGACGGCGTCGTGCTCGTCGGCGGCGCCACGCGCATGCCGCACATCCGCCGCGCCGTCGGCGACTTTTTCAAGACGATCCCGCACGCGAACATCGACCCGGACAAGGTCGTCGCGCTGGGCGCCGCCATCCAGGCGAACCTCCTCGCGGGCAACCGCGCGGCGGGCGACGACTGGCTGCTGCTGGACGTGATCCCGCTGTCGCTCGGCATCGAGACGATGGGCGGCTTGGTCGAGAAGATCATCCCCCGCAACTCGACGATCCCGTGCGCCCGCGCGCAGGAATTCACGACCTTCAAGGATGGCCAGACGGCCCTCGCGGTGCACGTGGTGCAGGGTGAGCGCGAGCTCGTGTCCGACTGCCGTTCGCTGGCGCGCTTCGAACTGCGCGGCATCCCGCCGATGGCGGCCGGCGCGGCGCGCATCCGCGTCACGTACCAGGTCGACGCGGACGGGCTGCTGTCCGTGGCGGCGCGCGAGATGCGCTCCGGCGTGGAAGCGTCGATCACCGTGAAGCCGTCGTACGGCCTCGGCGACGACGAAGTCGCGCGCATGCTGCAGGATTCGTACAACTCGGCGCAGGTGGACATGGTCGCCCGTGCGCTGCGCGAGGAGCAGGTCGAGGCCGAGCGCATCCTGCTGGCCACGCAGTCCGCGCTCGACACCGACGCCGAGCTGCTGAACGCCGAAGAGCAGGGCGCGATCGCGCAACTGGTGCAGGCCGTGCGCGATGCGACGGCGCGCTCGAACGATACGGCTATCGACGCGGACTCGCGCCAGAACGTGCTGCACGACGCGGTGCAGGCGCTGGCGCGCGGCACCGAGGAATTCGCCGCGCGGCGCATGGACAAGAGCGTGCGCAAGGTATTGGCCGGCAAGGCGCTGGATCAGGTATAACGCTGAACGGCGCCTGGCGCCGCGACAAAACACGAAGAGGTCAAGAAGTGCCACAAATCGTCATCCTCCCCCATCCCGTCTTCTGCCCCGAAGGCGCCGTGCTCGAAGGCCAGAGCGGCAAGTCGATCTGCGACACGCTGCTCGAGAACGACATCGAGATCGAACACGCGTGCGACCGCGTGTGCGCATGCACGACGTGCCACGTGGTCGTGCGCGAAGGCTTCGATTCGCTGAACGAGCAGGAGGAAAAGGAAGAGGACATGCTCGACAAGGCCTGGGGCCTGGAGCCGAACTCGCGCCTGTCCTGCCAGGCCATCATCGCCGACGAAGACCTCGTCGTCGAGATCCCGAAGTACACGATCAACCACGCAGCCGAGAACCACTGATCACGACGGGGGGACACATGAAGTGGACCGATGTCACGGCCATCGCCGAGGCCTTGTACGAACAGCACCCGGACGTCGATCCGGCCACCGTGCGCTTCGTCGACCTGCACAACTGGGTCGTCGCGCTGGACGGCTTCGACGACGACCGCACGCGCGGCGGCGAGCGCGTGCTCGAAGCCATACAGGCAGCATGGATTGATGAAGCCCGCTAAGAAAGAAGCCCCCACGATTTACCAACAGGCCCCGGAAATCAAGCCGGGCCAGTCGATCGAACTGCTGAAGGAACTGCACATCCTCACGCGCGACGGCAAGCTGAACCAGGACAGCCGCCGCAAGCTGAAGCAGGTCTACCACCTCGTGCAGTTCATCGAACCGCTGCTGAAGGATGTCGGGGAAGGCGCCACCGTCGTCGACCACGGGGCCGGCAAGTCGTACCTCGGCTTCATCCTGTACGACCTGTTCTTCAAAGGTCGTGAAAATGCAGGCCACATCTACGGCATCGAAACGCGCGAAGAACTCGTGCAAAAGTCGACGGAACTGGCGGCACGCCTGGGCTTTCCGGGCATGTCGTTCCTGAACCTGTCCGTCGCGGAATCGACCGAATCCGACAAGCTGCCCGCCACGATCGACGTGGTGACGGCGCTCCACGCCTGCAACACGGCGACGGACGACGCCATCGATTTCGCGCTGAAGAAGCACGCGAAGCACATCGTGCTCGTGCCGTGCTGCCAGGCGGAGGTCGCGTCCGTGCTGCGCAAGAACAAGGGCAAGGACCTGGGCCGCAGCGCGCTGACGGAAATCTGGCGCCACCCGATCCACACGCGCGAATTCGGCAGCCAGATCACGAACGTGCTGCGCTGCCTGCAGCTGGAGGCGCACGGCTACCAGGTCACCGTCACGGAACTGGTCGGCTGGGAGCACTCGATGAAGAACGAGCTGATCGTCGCCACGTATAAAAACCTGCCGCGCCGCCGGCCCGCCGAGCGCCTGCAGCAGGTGCTGGCCGAAGTCGGCCTCGAAGAACTCTCCACGCGTTTCTACACCGAGCCAACGACATGAGTGACCACCACGACCGCTGGATCGACCTGCGCAGCGACACCGTCACCCAGCCGTCCGCCGCGATGCGCGCGGCGATGGCCGATGCGCCGGTCGGCGACGACGTCTATGGCGACGACCCCACCGTCAACCGCCTGCAGGATTACGCGGCCGAGCTGTTCGGCTTCGAAGCGGGCCTGTTCGCGCCGAGCGGCACGCAGACGAACCTGATCGCGCTGATGACGCATTGCGGCCGCGGCGACGAATACCTCGTCGGCCAGGAAGCGCACACGTACAAGTACGAAGGCGGCGGCGCGGCCGTGCTGGGCTCGATCCAGCCGCAGCCGATCATCAACCAGCCGGACGGCAGCATCGCCATCACCGACATCGCCGCGTACATCAAGCCTGACGACATGCACTTTGCACGCACGCGCGTGCTGGCGCTGGAGAACACGATCGGTGGCCGCGTGCTGCCGCGCGACTACGTGAAAGCGGCGACGGATTTCGCGCATGCGAAGGGGCTGATCACGCACCTGGACGGCGCCCGCGTCTGCAACGCCGCCGTCAAGCAGGGCATCAGTCTGCGCGACGCGACGGCGGGCTTCGATACCGTGTCCGTGTGCCTGTCGAAGGGCCTCGGCGCGCCGGTCGGTTCCGTGCTGCTGGGGCCCAGGGCGTTCATCGAGCAGGGCAAGCGCTGGCGCAAGATGCTGGGCGGCGGCATGCGGCAAGCCGGCGTCATCGCGGCCGCGGCGCATTACGCGCTGGAGCACAATGTCGAGCGCCTCGCCGAGGACCATCAAAACGCGGCCGACCTGTCCGCCGGCCTCGCGCGCATCGAGCCGCTGAAGGTGACGACGCCGCAGACGAACATCTTCTATGTCGAGATCCCGGAAGCGGCGTGCGCGCCCCTGCGCGAGGCGTTGAGCCGCCAGGGAATCCGCGCCTCGATCGGGCCGCACACGCGTCTCGTGACGCACCTCGACGTGTCCGCCGCCGACGTCAAAAAAACCATCGCCGCAATCGAGGCGTTTTTCCGCGACTGGAAGGCGCTATGAGCGACGAAGGTATCCGCCTCGCCAAGCGCGTGGCCGAAATCGT
Organism: Massilia kyonggiensis; assembly: GCF_024756235.1. Taxonomy (GTDB): domain Bacteria; phylum Pseudomonadota; class Gammaproteobacteria; order Burkholderiales; family Burkholderiaceae_D; genus Telluria; species Telluria kyonggiensis. Next base: position 71,034 of record NZ_JANUGY010000002.1, read on the forward strand.
GCCGTGCTCGCGCGGCGAGGCCGAACGCTATATCGCGGGCGGCTGGGTGACGGTCGACGACGTGGTCGTCGAAGACCCCGCGACGCGCGTGACCTCGGCGCAGACGGTCGCGCTGCTGCCGGGCGCGGAGCCCGTCGAGCCGGCTCCCGTGACGATCCTGCTGCACAAGCCGGCCGGCGTCGATGCGGCCGGTGCGCTCGCGCTGATCGCGCCCGAGACGCTGGCCGCATCGCCCAACGCGCGCTTCCTGCGCCGGCATTTGTCGCGGCTGACCGTCGTCACGCCGCTGGAACCGGTAGCGAGCGGCCTGCTCGTGCTGAGCCAGGACTGGCGCGTGACGCGCAAGCTGGTCGAAGACGGCGCGCGCGTCGAACAGGAATACGTGGCCGAGGTCATTGGCGCGATCGCGGACGATGGATTGTCCCGCCTGAACGCGAGCATGCGCGTGCAGGGCAGGGCGACCGTGCCCCTGAAGGCCAGCTGGCAAAGCGAGGCGCGGCTGCGCCTGGCCGGCAAGGACGTCCGCCCGGGGCAGGTCGCAGCGATGTGCGCCGAGGTCGGCTTGAGCGTCAAATCGCTGCGCCGGCTGCGCATCGGGCGCGTGGCGCTGGGCCAGCTGCCGGCCGGGCGCTGGCGGTATCTGCACGAGACCGAACGGTTCTGATTCAGGCCACGTAGCCGCCATCGATCGTCAACGACGCCCCGTTGACATACCCCGCCTCGTTCCCCACGAGGTAAGCGACCAGCCCCGCGATCTCGGCGTCCTGTCCCATCCGGCCCACCGGGATCTGCGAGCGCAGGTACGCACGCACGGATTTGTCCGCGACGATTTCCGTCTCCGTCGGCCCCGGCTGCACATTGTTCACCGTGATGCCGCGCGGCCCGAGGTCGCGTGCGAGCCCGCGCGTGAGGCCGGCCACGGCGGCCTTGCTCATCGCGTACAACGCCACGCCCGGGCTGCCCGCGCGGTCCGCCACCATGCTCCCGATGTTCACGATGCGTCCGCCTTCTTTCATGTGCGGCGCGGCCGCCTGCGTGGCGACGAACAGGGCGCGCACGTTGACGGCGGCGATGCGGTCGTAGTCCGAAAGCGTCGTTTCGTCGAGGTCCTTGTGGACGAGGATGCCCGCGCTGTTGACGAGGATGTCGATGCGGCCGAACTGCGCCGCCACGCCCTCGATGGCCTGCTGTAGCGCGTGCGCGTCGGCACTGTCCGCGCGCAGGGGCAGGGCGCGGCCGCCGGCGGCGTCGATGTCCGCCGCCAGTTGCAACGCGCGGTCGTGCGCGCTGACGTACGTGAACGCGACGGTGGCGCCGTCGGCAGCGAGGCGGCGTACGATGGCGGCGCCAATGCCGCGCGAACCGCCGGTGACGAATGCGATATTGCCGGTGAGGGAAGTCATGATACGTCCTTTCTTGACTGATTGGTCCAAAATTGAGTTTGGATTATACTTCCATTCTGGACTGACTAGTCAAGATTAAAAACGATGGCAAGAACGAAAGTATTCGACCCGGCCGCGGCGCTCGACGCGGCGGTGCGGGTGTTCTGGGAGCAGGGGTACGAGGCGACATCCACGGACGACCTGGTCCGTGCGATGGGCATCGGCCGCCAGAGCATGTACGACACGTTCGGCGACAAGAAGCAGCTGTATCTCGCCGCGCTTACGCACTACACGGACACGGGCGGCGCGGCGCTGAAGCATCGTCTTGCGGCCGGACCGTCGCCACTGGGTGCATTGGAAGCGTTCCTGCGCGAGATCGCCGGCTCGGATGCGGCCCTGCGCGCGCGCGGCTGCCTCAGCGTCAACGCCATCGCGGAATTCGGGCAAGCCGACGCCGACGTGCAGGCGCTCGTCGAACGCTCGCAACGGATCACGGAAAACATTTTCGCGGAGGTTCTCACGCGTGCGCGCCAGGCCGGCGAACTGGCGCCCGGGCTCGATCCGGCGGCAGCCGCGCATTTCATCCACACGGCCATCCGCGGCATGCGCATCAGCGCGAAGGCGGGCGCCGGCGCGGCGCAACTCGGTGCGACGGTCGATTTCGTCATCGCCGCACTGAAGGCGCACGCGGCGCCCGTCGCGGAAGTCTGAGCGTCAGTCTTCCGTCTTGCCCGCCGCGTCGATCAGGTTGTCGCGCAGTTGCACGATGGCCTTTTGCAGCTTCGGGAATTCGTCCGGGCCCAGGCCGGACGCGGCGACCGTCTGCTTGCCGAACCCCAGTCCCTTTTCGCGCAGCGCGCGGCCCGCATCCGTGAGCGAGATGCGGACGTTGCGCTCGTCTTCCTTGTCGCGTTCGCGGCGCACATAGCCCATCGCTTCCAGGCGCTTCAGCATCGGCGTCACCGTGCTCGGTTCCAGGAACAGTTTTTCGCTCAAGGCCTTGACCGTCTGCTGGTCCTGCTCCCACAGCGCGATGATCGCCAGGTACTGCGGGTAGGTGAGGCCCAGCGCGTCCAGTACGGGCTTGTACACGCGCGAATACGCGAGGTTGGTCGAGTAGATCGCAAAGCACATGAAGTCCGCCATGCGGGCGGCTTTGGCGCGGGTGTCGTTGTCGTCAGGCATGATTATCCAGAAAATTATCGCGATAACGATTATCGTACTTGAAATTCGGGAATCGCGCTGCTAGACTTTGCCAAAATACTTATCTCAATAATCTTTATTTCGATAATGGGGCGCATGATGAAACTGTACGACGCCGCCATCTCGTCCGCCGCCGCGCGGGTGCGCATTGCCCTCGCGCTGAAGGGCCTGCAAGTCGACCGCATCCCCGTCGAGATCGTGGGCGAGGGCGCGGAGAACCGCCGGCCGGCCTACCGGGACGTGAATCCGCAAGGCCTCGTGCCCGCGCTGCTGACGGACGACGGCGTGCTGCTGACGCAATCGCTGGCCATCGTCGAATACCTGGATGAGGTCTACCCGCAGGCGCCGCTGCTGCCGGCGGACCCGGCGACGCGGGCCTGGGTGCGCGCCTTCGTGCTGGCCGTGCTGGCCGAGACGCATGCGCTCGTGACGCCCCGTGTGATCAACCACCTCGCGACCATGCCGGGCTTCGACGGGGCGACCGCGCCCGCGTGGCGCCGTCACTGGACGGAAGAGGGGATCGATGCGCTGGAAGCGCTGCTGGCGCGCCGCCATGCGGTGACGCCCAGCCGCTTCTGTGCGGGCGACACGCCGGGCCTCGCGGACGTCTTCCTGTTCCCGCAGGCGCTGAACGCGGCGCGCGCGGATCTGCCGCTGGCGCGCTGGCCGCACGTGGAGGCGATCGCCGTGCGGTTGGCCGACCTCCCCGCGTTCAGGGACAACGCTCAGGTCAAGGCAGAGTGAGGCGCGCCTCCAGCCCGCCCTCCGGCCGGTTGTGCAGGGTCAGCGTCCCGCCGAGACTCCCCGCCAGCTGGCGCGCGATGGCGAGCCCGAGGCCCGTGCCGCCCGTGTCCCGGTTGCGTGACGCCTCCAGCCGGAAGAACGGTTCGAACACGGCTTCCAGCTGCTCGACGGGGATGCCGGGGCCGTTGTCCAGCACGCGGATCAGGACCGCGCCCTGGCTGTCCCGCCCGGCGACGATGGCGGCACTGCCGCCGTAGCGCAGCGCGTTGTCGACGAGGTTGCCGATGATCCGCCGCAGCGCCTTCGGGCGCGTGTGCACCGGTGCGCCGATGCGGCCTTCGAGATTTACAGCGCTGCCCGCGTCGCGATAATCCAGCACGAGGCTGTCGAGCTGGGCGTCGAGGTCGACGGCGCGCGCCGGTTCCCGTTCGCCGTGCATGGCGCGCGCGTAGCCGATGCCGTCCTTGACGAGGCCTTGCAGTTCCTCGAGGTCGGCGCGCAGGCGGGGCTGCTGGGCTTCGTCGTCCATCATGTCCACGCGCAGGCGCATGCGCGTGATCGGCGTTTGAAGGTCGTGCGAGATGGCCGCGAGGATGCGCACGCGTTCGTCGACGTACGCGGCGATGCGCTTCTGCATGGCGTTGAACGCGCGCGCCGAACGCAGCACTTCGGACGGGCCACGTTCCGGCAGTTCGACGGGACGCAGGTCCGGGCCGAGCGCATCGGCCGCCTCGGCCAGCACGCGCAGCGGACGCACGGCCTGGCGCACCGCGAACCAGCAGCACGCGGCCAGGATCGCCAGCTGCGCCGCGAGCACGTACGGCAGCCACGGCGACAGCGGCACGCCGCGCATCGGCTGCACGTCGATGGTCAGCGGCGAGCCGTCGGACAGGCGCAGGTGGACCTGCATGCGGCCCTCGTTCCCGAGGCCGTTCACGGACAGCGGATAGCTGCGGCCGATGCCCTGTTCGATCGAGTGCGCGATCTGCGCCGACAGCTTCTCGTCCGGCATCGCGCCCACCGTTTCGCCCGGACCGAGGATGAAGCGGTAGCTGCGCCGCGCGAGCCGCGGCAGCCACGCCGGGCGCTCGGCCGCCGGCAGCAGGTCGAGCAGGGCGACCGAACTCGCGACCTCGCGTTCCACATACCCCATCATGAGGTTCGTCGTGGCCTGGTCGCGTTCCGTGAACGTCAACGCGACGGACAGGCCCTGCGCCAGTGCGAGCCCTGCGAAGAGGATCAGCGCGAGGCGCGCATACAGGCTGCGCGGCCACCAGGGTGTCATGGCGTCTTGCCTTCCAATATCGTCACCTCGGCCGAGAACACATAGCCCTCGTTGCGCAGGGTCTTGATGTAGCGGGGCTCGCGCGCACCGTCGCCCAGGCGCTGGCGCAGGCGGCTCACGAGCAGGTCGATCGAGCGGTCGAAGAATTCCGCGTCGTTGCCGTGCGTGAGGCCCATCAGCTGGTCGCGCGACAGCACGCGCTGCGGGTGGTCGAGGAACACGCGCAGCAGGCGGTATTCCGCGCCGCTCATCGCGACCTCGACGCCGTCCGCGTCGAGCAGGTGGCGGCCGACCGTGTCGAGGCGCCAGTCGCCGAACGCGATCAGTTTCGCCGCTTCCGTCACCTGCAGGTTCGGCGGCAGCATGCGCGTGCGGCGCAGGACGGCGCGGATGCGGGCCAGCAGTTCGCGCACGGCGAACGGTTTCGGCACGTAGTCGTCGGCGCCGAGTTCCAGGCCGACGACGCGGTCGGTCTCGTCGTCGCGCGCCGTCAGCATCACGATCGGCACCGCGCGGTGCTTCCCCGCGCGCAGTTCGCGGCACAAGGTGAGGCCGTCCTCGCCAGGCATCATGATGTCGAGCAGGATCAGGTCGGGCGTCGCGTGCATCAGCGCGTTTCTCATCTCGCGGCCGTTGGCGGCCAGCGTGACGCGCAGGCCCTGCTTTTCCAGATAGGCGCCGACCAGTTCGCGGATGCCGCGGTCGTCGTCGACGACCAGGACGTGATCGGTTTCGTTCATGGGTTCTCCTTCGTTGGTTGCAGGGCTACTGTAGCGCGACGTCGCGGCGTCATTATGTCCGAATGTGTCGAGGGCTGGACAGGACACATGGCCTGACAAAAATGGGAGGTTGCGGACACATCGCGCACACACCGCGGGCGTCCAATGGAGTCTCACAAATACAGGAGGCTCCCATGACCGACCCGATCGCATCTCCGCTTGCCCTGCTGGCCGGCCTGGCCACGGTGGCGTCCCCGTGCGTGCTGCCCGTGCTGCCGTTCCTGCTCGGCGCCACCGTCGAACAGGCGGATCGCCGCCGCCCGCTGCTGATCGTGGCCGGCTTCGTGCTGTCGTTCTCCGCGTTCGTGCTGGCGCTGGGCGCCGTATCGAGCGCCGCGCAGCTGGCGCAGGAGACGCTGCGCAACATCGCGATCGTGCTGCTGGGCGTATCGGGTCTGCTGCGGATCTGGTCGCGGCCGTGGGACCTGCTCGTCGACACCGTCCGCCCGCTGTGGGCGAAGCTGCGCGGCACCGATGCCGTCCCGAAGCAGAGCGGCGCGTTCGTGCTCGGCCTGTCGCTGGGCGCCGTGTGGACGCCGTGCGCAGGTCCCGTCCTCGCCTCGATTCTCGCCCTCGTCGTGCAGGCGCACGATCCCTATAAAGCCGTGCAGCTCGTCGGCCTGTATGCGCTCGGTGCCGCGCTGCCGATGCTGGCACTCATCCACGGCGGCCAGGCCATCGTCCAGCGGGTGCGCGGCGTGGCCCGGCATGCCGTGGCCCTGCAGCGCGCGTTCGGCGTGCTCGTGCTGGCCAGCGCGGCCGCGATCTGGTTCCAGGTCGACACGCAGATCGCTGCCCACGTCCAGTCCATCTTCCCAACCCTGTAAGGAGTTCACATGAAAATCCGTTCCCTCATCGCCGCCGCTGCCGCCTTCGTCGCCGTCGGTGCGCAAGCCGCCCCGGCGCCGGACTTCGCCGGCATCGACAACTGGATCAACAGCGCGCCCTTGAGCATGCAGCAGCTGCGCGGCAAGGTGGTGCTCGTGGACTTCTGGACGTATGACTGCATCAACTGCCAGCACGTGCTGCCGTACGTGAAAGGCTGGCACCAGAAGTACAAGGACCAGGGGCTGGTCGTCGTCGGCGTGCACACGCCGGAATACGGCTTCGAGCGCAACCTGAACAACCTCAAGACGGCCGTGCAGCGCAACGGCATTACGTTCCCGGTCGCGCAGGACAACCGGTATGCAACCTGGAGCGCGTACAACAACCAGTTCTGGCCCGCGTTCTACCTCGTCGACAAGAAGGGCGAAGTGGTCTACACGCACTTCGGCGAAGGGGACTATGCGCAGACCGAGGCGACGATCCGCAAGCTGCTGGCGCAGCAGTGATTTACGTGGCTTCGGCGGGGGCACCGGCCTTCGCCGGCTTCGGCAGCTGCACGAGGCGCGTGCCGGCCAGGCGGTCATGCAGGAACTGGCGGTCACGGTCGAAGAAGGCCGTCAGGCCCCACGCCAGCACGCCCACCGCGACGGCTGCGCCGATCTGGGCCTTGTCCTTCAGGCCCAGCGCCGTGCAGGCGAGGAGGGCGGGCAGGAACCAGCCCCAGGCCAGCAGGTAGCGCACGATGGCCGTCGTCAGCGGCAGGCGCGCGCCGTCGTTGGTGACGACCTGCATGCGCCACGTCTTCATCGCGAGGGTGTGGCCGCTGTTGGTCCAGCCCCAGGTGAAATACGCGCCGGTGACGACGAACAGCCAGACCTTCATCGCGTACTGGAACACGGGTGCGTGATTGTTGCGCGTGACGACGAGGAACAGCGCCACCGCCAGCATCTCCACCGCCAGCAGCAGGAAGGTCTCGTAGACCATCGTGATCAGGCGGCGCTTGATGCTTGGGGTGTCGTGCATGGAGTCCTCAGGCGTTGTTCGGGGTGATGCCCCAGTTGGCCGGGACCTGCTTTTCCGGCTCCGGTGCGGGCTGGGGATTGGCGGGCGGCTGCACCGGAGCGGGCTGGACGGGCGCCGGCGGTGGCGGCGGCGTCACGCACGGCGGGGCGGCCGAGACGGTGTTCCTGATCATGCCGGCCGGGCACGACGTCGCGCCCTGGCCCAGCGGTGCGACGACCTTGCCGTTGGCCTGCGACGGCACGACGCGCGGCGTCTTGCGGGCCGTGGCCGAGGCGGCCAGTTTCTTCTTCTGGTCTTCCGGCAGCTGCAGATAGCTTTCCCACGTCGCGTTCTTTTGCTCGGGGGCGATCTTGCGGGTGCGCGTATAGGTTTCGCGCGCCAGCTCGCGCTGCTCCGGGGTCAGCTTGACCCAAGCGCGCATGCGTTCGTGCACGCGCTGCTGCTCTTCCGGTTTCAGCGTGGCGAAGCGGTTCGCGAGCTGCAGCCATTTCTGCTTGCGCACGCCATCCATCTGGTCCCACTCGGCCTGCAGCGGTTGCAGGGCCACCTGCTGGGCCGGCGTCAGGCTGCGCCACAGGGGCTTGTCGCCGCCTTTGTGGCTGCCCGTGGCCGGTTTGGCGGGCTCGGCAGCAGCAGCGTCGGCCGCCGCGTCGCGCGTGGCCGGGCCGGATGCGGGAAGGAAGCCGCCTTGCTGATGGAGGGTCAGTGCGGCCGCGCCAACGAGCACGACGGCGGCGGCGGCGCCGGCAACCTTGAGCTTGTTAGCCGTCATCCTTTACTGGGCTCGCTGCGGCTGTTGCTGTGCTTGCTGCTGTTGCGCGAGGTAAGCGTTGAAGCCGTGGTCGGTATAGGCGGTCAGGGGCAGGTCGTCGGACAGCACGGCCGCATCCAGCTCGGCCAGCTCGGCGGCACGCTGCTCGCGTTCGTACTGGTACACGCCGACCATGCCGGCCGCCATCAGCAGCAACGGCGCGACGACGGCGGCACGCGCCACCCACTGCATCGAGAACAGCGCGCCCAGGTCGAACGACGCACGGCGGACCGGTGCGTCGGCCTTCTTGCGAGCGAGCGCGGCCGCGCGCGCGGCGGCCAGGCGGTCCGTGGTCGAGGCCGGCAGGTTGTCGAGGTTCTCGTTCAGGGCATGGCGGATCTTGTACGCCAGGTTGATGTCGTCGGTGTTCATAATTTAATTCCCTTGGCCTCCAGGGCTTTCTGCAGGGCATGCGTGGCGCGAGAGCAATGCGTTTTTACACTGCCCTCGGAGCATCCCATCGCTTCGGCCGTCTCGGCCACATCCATGTCCTGCCAGTAACGCATGAGGAACGCTTCCCGTTGACGCGCCGGGAGCTTTTGTATCTCTTCCTCGATCAGGCGCAGCGTTTCCGCCCGTTCGACCTGATCCGCGCTCGACTCCGCGGCGGACGTTCCTTCCTCGGCCTCGTAAGATGCAAGTATATCAAATTCCTCGTCGTCTTCGTCCCGGCGGCCGAGGCCTCCGAAGAGGCTGATCCAGGTATTTCTGACCTTTTCGCGGCGGAAGTAATCGAGGATGGTGTTCTGCAGGATGCGCTGGAAAAGCATCGGCAATTCGGCCAGGGGCTTGTCGCCGTATTTCTCCGCGAGCTTGATCATGGCGTCCTGAACGATGTCGAGCGCTGCCTCGTCCTTGCGGACCGCGTACGCCGCCTGCTTGAAGGCGCGCCGCTCGACACTCTCGAGGAAGTCGTTGAGTTCTTTATCAGTGGCCATGCGATAAGTGGTGGGCGCCACTGGTACGTTGCCTGTGGCTTTTCGGAAAACTTTCGAATGCTAGCAAAAATTATGGATGACCGCATCCGAAACAGGCAGGGTAGCGTGTGCGGCTTTCCCGCATTGACACTAGAATAGTTGGATTGACATCATTTGGAGTCGGCACGATGCGCATCCTCGGCAAGGCAAGCTCGATCAACGTCCGCAAGGTCTTGTGGACCGCTACCGAACTGGGCATCCCGTTCGAACGGGAAGACTGGGGCAGCGGCTTCCGCTCCACGCAGGAACCGGAATTCCTCGCGCTGAACCCGAACGCGATGGTGCCGGTGCTGGTCGATGGCGATGCCGTGCTGTGGGAGTCGAACACGATCAGCCGCTACCTGGCCACGCGCTATGGCGACGGGCGCCTGCTCCCGGCCGAGGCACTAGCCCGCGCGAAGGTCGAGCAGTGGATGGACTGGCAGGCGACCGAATTGAACAATGCGTGGCGCTACCCGTTCATGGGCCTGGTGCGGGGCAGTCCCGCGCACCAGGATCCCGTGCAGATCGCCGCCGGCATCGCCGGCTGGAATCGCCAGATGGGCCTGCTCGAGCGGCACCTGGAAACGGCGGGCGACTACGTGGCGGGCGGGGCATTCTCGCTGGCCGACATCGTGCTGGGCCTGTCCACGCACCGCTGGCGCAAGACGCCGATGGACGAGCGGCCCAGCTATCCCGCCATTGCCGCGTGGATGGCGCGGCTGGAAGCCCGCCCCGGCGCGCGGACGTGGCTGCCGGACGAAATCGCTTGAAAAAATAATTATTTATCTTGACCAGAATGGTGCAACGCAGTAAGGTATAGAACGCTTTGCACCCCCGAAGCTTATTGTCAAGCCAGCTTGTCACACAACGTCAACCTCGGCATGACGCGCTTTCACAATGTAGGCAGTTTGCTCCAACCCGTGCCACAAGCGCGAGAGATTCGCATTCCGCTACAGTAACTCAAGCTGAACGAGTTGCGTCCAGCGCCGGTTCGTAAGGATCCTACGGCATCCTGAAAGATCGACGTGACCGCAGAAAGAAGGGAAGCATGAGCACTGTTGCGTGACACGTATCTCGTCAGGGACGAGCATCCGATCAATCTCCCTATGGGTTTTGAAAGGAAACGTATCATGAGTAACGACGCAGCAGCTCCCATCACGGGCGCTGAGATCGTAGTCCGTTGCCTGGCGGAAGAGGGCGTGAAGCACGTCTTCGGTTACCCCGGCGGTGCGGTTCTCTACATCTACGACGCCATCTTCAAGCAGGACAAATTCCAGCACATCCTGGTACGCCACGAGCAGGCAGCCGTGCACGCGGCCGACGCGTATTCGCGCAGCTCGAATGAAGTGGGCGTATGCCTGGTCACGTCCGGTCCGGGCGTCACCAATGCCGTCACCGGCCTCTCCACCGCATACATGGATTCGATTCCGATGGTCGTGATTTCCGGCCAGGTTCCGACCAATGCGATCGGCCAGGACGCATTCCAGGAATGCGACACCGTGGGCATCACGCGCCCGGTGGTGAAACACAATTTCCTCGTCAAGGACGTCAAAGACCTTGCCGATACCATCAAGAAAGCCTTCTATATCGCACGCACCGGCCGTCCGGGCCCGGTCCTCGTCGATATCCCGAAGGACGTGAGCATGCAGAAGGCGACGTACTCGTACCCGAAAGAGGTCGAGATGCGTTCCTACCGCCCCGTCGACAAGGGCCACGCCGGCCAGATCCGCAAGGCAGTGCAGCTGCTGCTGGCGGCCGAGCGTCCGATGATCTACACGGGCGGCGGCGTCATCCTCGCCAATGCATCGAACGAACTGAACAAGCTGGTCGACAAGCTCGGCTTCCCGGTCACGAACACGCTGATGGGCCTGGGCGCCTACCGCGCCACCGACAAGAAATTCGTCGGCATGCCGGGCATGCACGGCACCTACGAAGCGAACATGGCGATGCAGCACTGCGACGTCCTGATCGCCATCGGCGCCCGCTTCGACGACCGCGTGATCGGCAACCCGAAGCACTTCGCGTCGAACCCGCGCAAGATCATCCACATCGACATCGACCCGTCGTCGATCTCGAAGCGCGTGAAAGTGGACATCCCCATCGTCGGCAACGTCAAGGACGTGCTGGTCGAACTGCTGTCGCAGCTGGATGCCGCCGAGCAGCGTCCGAACCCGGCCGTGCAGAAGTGGTGGCAGCAGATCGAGGACTGGCGCGGCCGCGAGTGCCTGCGCTATGCGACCTCGGATGAGCTGATCAAGCCGCAGTCCGTCGTCGAGAAGGTCTGGGAAGTGACCGGCGGCGACGCGTTCATCACGTCGGACGTGGGCCAGCACCAGATGTGGGCCGCGCAATACTACCCGTTCGACAAGCCGCGCCGCTGGATCAACTCCGGTGGCCTGGGCACGATGGGCGTGGGCCTGCCGTACGCCATGGGCGTGCAGATGGCGAACCCCGGCGCGACCGTGGCCTGCATCACGGGCGAGGGTTCGATCCAGATGAACATCCAGGAACTCGCGACCTGCAAGCAGTATCACCTGACGCCGAAGATCATCCTCCTGAACAACCGCTTCCTGGGCATGGTGCGCCAGTGGCAGGAACTCGACTACGGTTCGCGTTATTCCGAGTCGTACATGGATTCCCTGCCGGACTTCGAGAAGCTGGCCGAGGCCTATGGCCACGTCGGCATGCGCATCGAGAAGCCGGGCGACGTCGACGGCGCACTGCGCGAAGCGTTCGCCATGAAGGACCGCCTGGTGTTCATGAACTTCATTACCGACCGCAGCGAAAACGTCTGGCCGATGGTCAAGACGGGTAAAGGCCTGTCGGAAATGCTGCTCGGATCGGAGGACCTGTAATGCGACACATCATCTCCGTCCTGCTGGAAAACGAAGCCGGCGCGCTGTCGCGCGTGGTGGGCCTGTTCTCGGCACGCGGCTACAACATCGAGACGCTGACCGTGGCGCCGACCGAAGATTCCACCCTGTCGCGCATGACCATCGTGACGACGGGTTCGGACGACATCATCGAGCAGATCACCAAGCACCTGAACCGCCTCATCGAGGTGGTGAAGGTGGTCGACCTGACCGAAGGCCAGCACATCGAGCGCGAGCTCATGCTGATCAAGGTGAGGGCAGTCGGCAAGGAACGCGAAGAAATGAAGCGCACCGCCGACATCTTCCGCGGCCGCATCATCGACGTGACGGAAAAAACGTACACGATCGAGCTGACGGGCGCGAAGAGCAAGCTGGACGCCTTCATCGACGCCATCGACCGCGCCTCGATCCTCGAAACCGTCCGCACGGGCGGTTCCGGCATCGGCCGCGGCGAGCGCATCCTCAAGGTTTGACGCTGGCGATATATTCGGCGGACCTCGTGTCCGCCAAACAAAATAACGAAACACGAAAAGCACAGGATTAAAAAATGAAAGTTTTCTACGACAAAGACTGCGACCTCTCCCTCATCAAAGGCAAGAATGTCGCCATCATCGGCTACGGCTCGCAAGGCCACGCACACGCCCAGAACCTGACGGAATCGGGCGTCAACGTCACCGTCGGCCTGCGCCGCGGCGGCGCGTCGTGGGGCAAGGTCGAACAGGCCGGCATCAAGGTCGCTGAAGTCAACGAGGCAGTGAAAGCCGCCGACGTCGTCATGATCCTGCTGCCGGACGAAAACATCGCCGACGTGTACAAGAACAACGTCGAACCGAACATCAAGCAGGGCGCCGTGCTGGCGTTCGCGCACGGCTTCAACGTGCACTACGGCCAGGTCGTGCCGCGCGCCGACCTCGACGTGATCATGGTCGCACCGAAGGCCCCGGGCCACACCGTGCGCGGTACCTACCGCCAGGGTGGCGGCGTGCCGCACCTGGTCGCCGTCTACCAGGACAAGTCCGGCGCAGCCCGCGACATCGCCTTGTCGTACGCAATGGCCAACGGTGGCGGCAAGGCCGGCATCATCGAAACCAACTTCCGTGAAGAAACCGAAACCGACCTGTTCGGCGAGCAGGCCGTGCTGTGCGGCGGCGCCGTCGAACTGATCAAGGCCGGCTTCGAGACGCTGGTGGAAGCCGGCTACGCGCCGGAAATGGCTTACTTCGAGTGCCTGCACGAGCTGAAGCTGATCGTCGACCTGATCTACGAAGGCGGCATCGCCAACATGAACTACTCGATCTCGAACAACGCGGAATACGGCGAGTACGTCACCGGCCCGCGCGTCGTGACCGAAGACACCAAGAACGCGATGCGCGCTGTCCTGAAGGACATCCAGACCGGCGAATACGCCAAGTCGTTCATCCTGGAAAACAAGGCCGGCGCCCCGACCCTGATCTCGCGTCGCCGCCTGAACGCCGAGCACCAGATCGAGCAGGTCGGCGCACAACTGCGCGCGATGATGCCGTGGATCGCCAAGAACAAGCTGGTCGACCAGTCGAAGAACTGATCGTCTTTAGCTGATTCAAAATCGCCCCGCTGGTCGGGGCGATTTTTTTTGTGTCCTTCGTTTGCAATCAATTGCAACTTTCCATTACATAAACTCGACTTTTACGTCAAACCGGTTATCGTTCTCCTGCCGCGGCACCAGCCGCGCATGCAATCAAGGAGAACAACAATGTCCATCAAAAAACTCGTCCTGTTGACCGCGCTGGCGTCCGCCCTGTCCGCGCAAGCCCAGTCCGCGCCCGCCACGAGCGGCACCCTCGTCATCGTGCCCGCGTTCGGCGAAGTGAAGCATGCCAACGACGAGGCGACCGTTACGTTCGCCGTCGAAGAGCAGGACAAGGACCGCGCGGCGGCCACCGCCCGCGTCAACCAGAAGATGAAGCAGGGCACGGATATCGTGCGCCGCGAGGATCCGCAAGCAGAACTCAAGACGGTCGGCTATTACACCTACCCCGTCTATCCGGAAGTGCCGGACGGCCCGCGTCCGCTGGCGAACCCCGCCGCGCGCCGCGTCCCGATCGGTTGGCGCGTGGGCCAGTATCTGGAAGTCAAGACGCGCAACCTGCAGGCGCTGCCGAAGACGGCGGCCGCCGCGATGAAGGTCGTCAACCTGAACGGCATCGACTACCACGTGAGCCCCGAACTGGCAAAACGCCTCGACGACGAGCGCATCGCCGCCACGTACCGCAACCTGAACGAGCGCATCGCTTCCATCGCGCGCGCGATGGGCCGCAACGTGAACGACGCGGTCATCGACACGGTCGACTTCGAAGGCAGCGGCAATTACGCGGGCGGCCAGGCCGAGGCGGCGGCACCGCAGATGATGCGCATGTCGGCCAAGCGCGCGGACATGGCCGAGATGCCGGAACCGAGCTTCGAGCCGGGCGAGACGACCTTGCAGATGCGTCTGGTCGGCAAAGTAAAATTCCGCTGAGCGTAGCCGTTCGCTAACACGGGGGTGCGGACCTTATAATGGCGGGGTCCGCGCCACCTCGGTGCATTGTTGAGAAAAAGAAACCTATGCCGACACTACCCCGACGCCGCAAACCCGGCGCCATCAAGGCGCCCCGCTTCGCCCGCTTCAGCCGCGTCCGCAAGACGGACGCCGCCGGGACCCGCCCGCGCCGGGGCATCTACCTGCTGCCGAACGCCTTCACGACGGCCGCGCTGTTCGGCGGCTTCTACGCGATCGTGATGGCGATGAACCAGCGCTTCGACCACGCCTGCTGGGCCGTGTTCATCGCGATGGTGCTGGACAGCCTGGACGGCCGCGTCGCCCGCCTGACGAACACGCAATCCGAGTTCGGCGCGCAGTACGACAGCCTGTCCGACATGGTCTCGTTCGGCGCCGCGCCGGCGCTCGTCATCTACGAATGGTCGCTGCGCGGCCTGGGCAAGCTGGGCTGGATCGCCGCGTTCGTCTACTGCGCCGGCGCCGCGCTGCGCCTGGCCCGCTTCAACACGAACATCGAAGTCGTCGACAAGCGCTTCTTCCAGGGCTTGCCGAGCCCGGCCGCGGCTGCGCTGGTCGTCGGCTTCGTGATGATGATGACGGACCCGGACATCAACGTCAGCGCGCGCAAGGTCGACTGGATCTCGTGGGGCATCGCGCTGTTCGCGGGTCTGACGATGGTGACCAACGTGCCGTTCTACAGCTTCAAGGACGTCAATTTCCGCAAATCGGTGCCGTTCATCGTCGTGTTCCTGATCGCGCTCGCGCTGGCGCTGCTGGCGATCGATCCGCCCAAGGTGCTGTGGCCGCTGTTCGTCGTGTATGGCCTGTCGGGCTATGCGGTGTATTTGTACCGCCTCGCGAAGGGCAAGCCCGTCAGCATTATCCAGACGGATGAAGAGACGCTCGATCCGAGCGAGCGCCGCTGACGAAAAACGCCCCTGTCGGGGCGTTGTCATTTCCACCCCTCGCGGGGCATTGTCGTTGCTACGGACGGTCAGCCGGCTTTCGCGGCCGGCTTGCCCTGTACGCCGCTATCGGCCCCATTGCCCGCGCTTTGCAGGTTGCCGCGATGGACGCTGCCGTTCTGGAACGGGTCGCGGAAATTCCTCAGCGTGTCCTGCTGCGTGCGCAGGCTGTTCTGCGTTTCCTCGGAGGCGACGCGCGCCACTTCGTCGGCCAAGGTGCGTGCGGTGCGCGACGTTTCCTGCACGTGCTGCTCGGCCACGCGGGCCAGGTCGACCTGGGAATCGGCCACGACGCGCGACAGGTGCTGCTGGTAGGCGCGCAGCTTTTCCGCGGCCGGCTGGGCGCGCGACGCGGCGGCGGAGATGACGTCGGTCGGGTGGCTCGTCGTCAGCAGCTGCTGGCCGGCGAGATTGCTTTCTTCGAGCAGCGTCTGGCTCAGCTGGATGTTGGCGTCGATGAGGTTCTGCAGGGAACGCGACATCGATTTCGACATGTCGTTGAGGAAGGCGACCTGGGCGTCCAGGTGCGAACGGACGGCGGGCGTGACGGATTGCGAGAACAGGAACATGGATGACCTCGTAAAAGTGGATCCGCTTCGGAAAGTGCGACTCGGAGAGCGCGCCGTCAGGCTCGCCGATTTCGATGACATTCCGATGACAGGTCCAATCGTGCGCGGGTATCAGTCACCTGCATCAATCTCGTGCGGTGCGCCATTCCTGGGAGCTGGCCGGCGATTCGTGCTCCGGGCAGTTGGTGATCCTCGTCTTGCCGTGCTTTTCGATCATGTCGATGCTGGTCGCGGGCGAACGCTCCGTGACGCAATAGGTGATCCCGCCCGCGACGACGCGCGTGCGGCGGGCGCCGTCGCCCGTATTGTTGACCAGTTCGTCCTCGCCGGGCCCCAGGCGGGCTGCAGCCGCGATCCCCTTGCGCAGGCGGATCTGCGGACTGTCCGGCGGGGCCACGATGTAGGGATTGTTTTCCTTGCGCAGCGCGCGGTCGATGGCGCCGACGTCGCGGCGGGCGCGTTCCAGCATCGTGGCGCCGGCGGAGGGCGCCGCCGGTGTCGCGGGCGCGCTCGCGGCGGGTGTATCGGCCGCCTGCGGCGTCACGGCGGGGGCAGCCGGCACGGTCACGCGGGGCAGGGTGATCGCACCCGCGCGCGGCATCATGCGCGGGGGCACGGGCGCCTGCTCTTCTTTCTCGCGCCGCGGCTGCGGCACGGCGGGTGCCGGCAACCGTATCCACTGGATCGTCGAGCGCGGCGGATCGGGCGTGACGGCGGGCGGCCGGCGCGTCATCTGCCAGCCCAGGATCAGGACGACATGCACGAGGACAGTGGCGGCGATGCCGACGTGGCGGCGGTCGCGCGGCGGGAGCAGGGTGGAGACAGTGGCGATCATGTCGGCCCAGTATAGCCAGCGTGGATCGCCATAACCTCACACATTGTTGCGGATCAGCGGCGGCGGAAGCGCTCGTCGTACAGCGGATCGGGCCCGTTGAGCATCTGGCGCACGACGCCCTGTGCATCGAAGTGCACGTTCATCATCGAGTTCCACACGCCCGCTTCCTTGTAGCGGTACGACCAGACTTCGTAGTCGTGCGCATACACGCGCGAGACCTCGGCGGGGCGGCCGAAGTTGCGCAGGATGTCGTCCTTGGTCCACCGGTCGACCTTCACCTTCGCGAAGTTCTCGCTCGTGAGCACCTGGTCGTACGCCACGAGACGGCCGTCCGGGCCGATGCGCGCCATGTACTGGAATTGCCCCATCGGCTGGCCGCGGTATTCGAGCACCTGGCCGCCGGCGGGATCCGGATAGACGGCGTTCGGCTGTCCGAGCTTTGCGGTGACTTCCGCCAGCGGCGCGCCCGCGGGCGGCGGCTGGCGCAATATTGTCGTGCAGCCCGACAGGGTCAGCGCCAGGGCGGCCGCGCACAGGGTCGAACGGAGCAGGGTAGTCATAGGCCCTTCGAGCGGTCGTCGAGCAGCGGATCCGCGGTGTCGTCCGAGCGCCGTACTTCGCCGCGGACGTTGAAATAGATGTTCCTGTACGAGTTCCAGACGCCGTCCTGCTTGTAGCGGTACGACCAGACTTCGTCGCCCGTCGCGCGGTCGCGCGACACCTCGGCGGGGCGGCCGAAGGAGCGCAGCACGTCGTCCTTCGTCCAGCGGGCCGGCTGCACCTTGGCGAAGTTCGCGCTGGTGAGCGCCTGCTCGTACGAGACGAGACGGCCGTCCGCGCCGATGCGTGCCATGTGGTTGTACTGGCCCATCGGCTGGCCGCGGTATTCGAGCACCTGGCCGCCGGCGGGATCGGGGTAGACGGCATCCGGCTTGCCCAGCTTCGCAGTCACGTCGGCCAGCGGCGTCCCGGCCGGCGGCGTGCGGCTGAAGGTCGAGCAGGCGGACAGGGACAGGGCGACGGCGATCGTGATGAGAGTTGTTTTCATGTATGTATTGTTCAGCGGGCATGCCAGTGTGGCATCGCCAACCCGCCGATTTTAACGGAAGCGGCGGAAAAACTGGCTTCCCCTGCGCTTTTCACATATACTTCCCGGTCTTGGCCTTCGGGCCAGGTTTTTATCAATTCACGGTGCGCTGGGTTCCGACTCTTGCACCGCATGTGAAAGGCAACATCATGACCGTAGAAAACATCAACAAGGCCGCGATCATCGCGGACAACGCACGTGGCCAGAACGACACCGGTTCGCCGGAAGTCCAGGTTGCACTGCTGACCGCCCGCATCAACGAACTGAACGGCCACTTCAAGGAACACCAGAAGGATCACCACTCCCGTCGTGGCCTGATCATGATGGTCAACCGTCGTAAGAGCCTGCTGGCTTACCTGAAGCGCAAGGATCTGAACCGTTACCGCGACCTGATCGCCAAACTCGGCCTGCGTAAGTAATCAGCAGTTCCCGAGCATTGCGCCAGACGGCTCAAGCTTCGAAATGCCTGCGTCAGTTGTACTGTCGCGGGCATTTTTCGTTTTGGACGTCATCGAGTTTTACCCTGTAGAAAGTTGGAACGTCGTGAGGTGAACGACAGCGCCTGAAAATCTGTCGGCAAATAGAAAGGGATTACCCATGTTTAACAAAGTTACGAAAACCTTCCAGTACGGCGACCATACCGTCACCCTCGAGACCGGCGAAATCGCCCGTCAAGCCAGTGGCGCCGTCCTCGTGTCGGTCGAAGACACCGTCGTCCTCGCGACCGTCGTCGCCAAGAAGGATGCCAAGCCAGGCCAGGATTTCTTCCCGCTGACCGTCGACTACATCGAGAAGAGCTATGCCGCGGGCAAGATCCCGGGCGGCTTCTTCAAGCGTGAAGGCCGTCCGTCGGAGAAGGAGACGCTGACGTCGCGCCTGATCGACCGTCCGATCCGTCCGCTGTTCCCGGAAGGCTACCTGAACGAAGTGCAGGTGATCGTACACGTCCTGTCGGTCAATCCCGAGATCGATCCGGACATCCCGTCGATGATCGGCGCCTCGGCCGCCCTGTGCGTGGCCGGCATCCCGTTCAACGGCCCGATCGGCGCCGCCCGCGTCGGTTACGCGAACGGCCAGTACATCCTGAACCCGACCACCACCCAGCTCAAGACCTCGCAGATGGACCTGGTCGTCGCCGGTACCGAGCACGCCGTGCTGATGGTCGAATCCGAAGCGCAGCAGCTGTCCGAAGAAATCATGCTGGGCGCGGTCGTCTACGGCCACGAGCAGATGAAGGCCGTCATCGACGCCATCCACGCGCTGGTGGAAGAAGGCGGCAAGCCGGAAGTCGAATGGGCACCGGCACCGAAGAACGAAGAACTGATCGCCCGCGTCACCGCCATTGCTGAAGGCAAGATCCGCGAAGCCTACCAGGTCCGCGACAAGCAGGCCCGTACGCAGAAGCTGAAGGACACGACCGCGCAGGTGCTGGCCGAGCTGGGCGAAGGCGTGGATGCCGTCGAAGTCGGCAACATCCTGTTCGACATGGAAGCCAAGGTCGTGCGTTCGCAGATCCTGGAAGGCGAGCCGCGCATCGACGGCCGCGACACCCGCACCGTGCGTCCGATCTCGATCCGCACGAGCGTCCTGCCGCGTACCCACGGTTCCGCGCTGTTCACCCGCGGCGAAACCCAGGCCCTCGTGATCGCCACGCTGGGCACCGGCCGCGACAGCCAGAAGATCGACGCGCTGATGGGCGAGTACACCGACGACTTCATGATGCACTACAACATGCCGCCGTTCGCCACGGGCGAAACCGGCCGCGTGGGCACGCCGAAGCGCCGCGAAATCGGCCACGGCCGCCTGGCCAAGCGCGCGCTGGTCGCCGCGCTGCCGTCGCCGGAAGAGTTCAGCTACTCGGTCCGCCTGGTGTCGGAAATCACCGAGTCGAACGGTTCCTCGTCGATGGCGTCCGTCTGCGGCGGCTGCCTGGCACTGATGGACGCCGGCGTCCCGATGAAGGCCCACGTGGCCGGCATCGCGATGGGCCTGATCAAGGAAGGCGGCAAGTTCGCCGTCCTGACCGACATCCTGGGCGATGAAGACCACCTGGGCGACATGGACTTCAAGGTCGCCGGCACCACCGCAGGCATCACCGCGCTGCAGATGGACATCAAGATCCAGGGCATCACGAAGGAAATCATGCAAGTGGCACTGGCGCAAGCCAAGGAAGCCCGCCAGCACATCCTGGTCGAGATGCAGAAGGCCGTGCCGTCCGTGAAGACGGAACTGTCGGACTTCGCACCGCGCCTGATCACCATCAAGATCAACCCGGAGAAGATCCGTGACGTGATCGGCAAGGGCGGCGCCGTGATCCGCGCGCTGACCGAAGAGACCGGCACGCAGATCGACATCACCGACGAAGGCATCGTGACCATCGCGTCGGTCGACGCCGCCGCCGGCCAGGAAGCCAAGCGCCGCATCGAAGAGCTGACCGCATCGGTCGAAGTGGGCAAGACCTACGACGGCACCGTGCTGAAGCTGCTGGACTTCGGCGCCATCGTGCAAGTGATGCCGGGCAAAGACGGCCTGCTGCACATCTCGCAGATCGCCAACGAGCGTGTGAACGCCGTCGCCGACTACCTGAAGGAAGGCCAGCAGGTGCGCGTGAAGGTCCTCGAGACCGACGAGCGCGGCCGCCTGAAGCTGTCGATGAAGGCAGCGGCTGCGGATGACGCGGCGGCAGCGGCGCAGTAAGCCGTTCCTCCGGACGCTGCGGCGTCCAGACGACGACAACCGCCAGTGCGTGAGCCTGGCGGTTTTTTTATGCGCGCCGGGACGCGCCGGTGCTGGTTGTGCTAAATTTGGTACTGAATTTGTGTCTAGTGTGTCACGGTGCCGTCATTGACTATGGAGGCGTTATGAACGTCGTGCAAAATATTCAACCCATCAGTTTCCTGAAAACGAACACGAGCGATGTGGTCAAGCAAGTGCAGGAAACGCGCGAGCCGGTGCTGATCACCGTGAACGGGAAGGTGCAGGCCGTTATCCAGGATCCCTTGAGTTACCAGAAGATGCAAGACCAGCTGACGATGCTCCGCATTCTTGCGCATGGCCAGAAGCAAATCGAACAAGGCAAAGTGTCCGATCATGATGATCTGTTCGCGCAGTTCGAAGCGGAAGACAGGGAAAGCTGAACGACTTCATGGACATTATCTGGACCGATGCCGCGCGCGACGATCTTCTCGAGATCCGCGAATACCTGAGGCGTTCCCAGTCACCGGCACTCGTCAAGAACGTCACCGAAGCCATCCGCGCCGAGACCGGCTCGCTCAAGGACTGGCCTTCCAAGGGCATCTTTGTGCAGGGGCTGGAGGAGCTGCAACCGGATCAGTATCGTGAGCTCCTCGCGGGTCAGCATCGCATCATCTTCGAGCGTGCGAGCGAAACGGTTTACGTTCACATCGTCTGCCATACGAGCCGCGATCTTGAAGCGCTCTTGCGTCGCCGTCTGTTGGCGGCCGGCTAGTGAAACCAGGTGTTTCTGCCATCTCATTCATAACTTAAGATCGACCCATTCGCCGATGTGATAACTCGGCCGTGGCTCGCCGTTGAGTTATTCTCTTCGGAAATGCTCAGTATTTGAACATGAAATTGGATTTATATCTCATCCGTTCGCATAATGTCCTTACACCAAACGAACCGGAGAAGAGAAATGAACATCGCCAAGAACAT
Source organism: Massilia kyonggiensis (assembly GCF_024756235.1). Taxonomy (GTDB): domain Bacteria; phylum Pseudomonadota; class Gammaproteobacteria; order Burkholderiales; family Burkholderiaceae_D; genus Telluria; species Telluria kyonggiensis. Next base: position 92,567 of record NZ_JANUGY010000002.1, read on the forward strand.
GGAATCGATCTTTGTCGCAGCAGTCATCGTTGTCGCCAGCGTGGCAAACGCGATCGCAGAACCCGCCCCACCGCTGGAAATTGCCGCTCCCCGCGCCGTCGTGTCGGCTGCACCCGTGATGGAATCCCCGCTGATCACCATCGTCGTCGTCGGCAAGCGCCTGACGGCTGAACAGAAAGCAAAGCGTGCCTGAGCCGGCATCATGCAGCAGTGTCGGTCGTTACCTCATGTAGTGCCCCTGTTCATCAGCCATTAAAACCGCCAGTGCGTGAGCCTGGCGGTTTTTTGTTGCCGGTCGCCCCACGTCATTCGGTTTTCTCCCGTATTTACCAAAAGAAGTTTCCCTAAGTTACCATTGCGGTAAACCTGTGACGCCCTACGTCGCGAATCCGCAATATATATTCAGGTTTCCCCGCCTATCGTGTCGTGTTGTGCAGGAAATGGATGGTATAGTTGGTCATTTGACAGAATTGCCGGGGCCGTAAGCGGGTCCGAACGGCATGACTAACCACTCCAAAAAAAGGAACACAGATGACGACCCAGGACTACGCGAACCGCATCAGCCAGCTCATCCAGGATCACGAGGCCGAGATCGGCGCGGAATGGATCGAGCAGCTGGAGGCGCTGACGGTGCGCGCGAACGTCGTCTCGAAAGACCAGCTGCGCAAGCACTGCCAGCAATTCCTGGCCGCGTTCGCCCACGCCACGCGCGCCGGCGAGCTGCAGAACATCGATCACCGCTCATGGGATGAGGTGCGCGACATCCTCAGCGAGATCTCGTCGACCCGCGCGAAGAACGGCTCGACCCCGAGCGAGACGGCGACCTTCGTGTTCTCGCTGAAGCAGCCGCTGTTCACGCACCTGAACCAGGGCTTCGCGAACGATCCGGCCGCACTGGCGTCGGCCTCGTGGACCATCGGCACGCTGCTCGACAAGATGGGCCTGTACACCATCGAGGTGTTCCAGCGCGCGCGCGACCAGATCATCGTGCGCCAGCAGCAGGAATTGCTGGAACTGTCGACGCCCGTCGTCAAACTGTGGGAAGGCATCCTCGCGCTGCCGCTGATCGGCACGCTGGATTCCGCACGCACGCAGGTCGTCATGGAGAACATCCTGCAGAAGATCGTCGACACGGGCGCCGCGATCGCCATCATCGACATCACCGGCGTGCCGACCGTCGACACGCTCGTCGCGCAGCACCTCATGAAAACCATCGCGGCCGCGCGCCTGATGGGTGCCGACTGCATCATCAGCGGCATCCGTCCGCAGATCGCGCAGACCATCGTGCACCTGGGCGTGAATCTGGAAGACGTCGTGACCAAGGCCACGCTGGCGGACGCGTTCCTCGTCGCGCTCGAGCGCACCGGCACGTCCGTCATCAAGCGCACCCACGCATAAGGACCGCGCATGGAACGCATCCCGATCCTCCGCATGGGCGACCTGCTGCTGGTGACGATCCAGGTGGACATGCACGACCGCCTGGCAATGACCCTGCAGGACGACCTCACCGAACGCATCGTGCGCGACCGCGCCAAGGGCGTCCTGATCGACATCTCCGCACTCGACCTGGTGGACTCGTTCATCGGCCGCATGATCAGCAACACGGCCGCGATGGCGCGCGTGCTCGATGCGCAGACCGTGGTGGTCGGCATGCAGCCGGCCGTCGCGATCACGCTGGTCGAACTGGGACTCACGCTGCACGGCGTGAAGACGGCGCTCAATGTCGAGAAGGGCATGGCCCTGTTGGGAAAGACTAATTTTTGATGAGCGCTGCTCTCAACAACGCGGTGGTCTTCGAGTCCGAACTGCTCGAGCGGCACCGTCAGGACCGCACCGAACGCACGGCGCTGCCGCTGCGCTCGGACGAGGACGTCGTCGCGCTGCGCAAGCACGTGCGCGAGCGGGCCGTCGCGATCGCGCTGTCGCTCGTCGACCAGACCAAGCTGGTGACGGCCGCCAGCGAACTGGCGCGCAACACGCTCAAGTACGGCGGCGGCGGCATGGTCTACCTCGATGCGCTGACGGACGGCTTCCGCAAGGGCATCGGCCTGATATTCATCGATAACGGTCCCGGCATCCCGGACCTCGAGATGGCGCTGCGCGACGGCTACACGACGGGCGGCGGCCTGGGGCTTGGCCTTGGCGGCTCCAAGCGCCTCGTCGACGAATTCGACATCGATTCCCGTGCGGGAGAAGGCACTGCGGTGTCGGTCGTCAAATGGAAACGCTGATCAGTTCGCTGTCCCCGCAGCTCAACTTCGCCATCACCCACGCCAGCGACGTCTCCGCCGCGCGCCGCGCCGGGCAGAAGCTGGCGGATGCGCTCGGCTTCGACGACGTCAAGGCCGGCCGCCTCGCGATCATCATCACGGAAGCGGCCACCAACATCCTCAAGCACGCGGGCGAAGGGACCGTCACGATCATGCGCACGCAGTCCGGCGTCGCGATGCCGGGCGTGGACGTCGTCGCCGTCGACAACGGGCCCGGCATCGCCGACCTGGAATTGTCCCTGCGCGACGGCGTGTCGACGGCCGGCACGGCGGGCACGGGCCTCGGTGCGCTGCGCCGCCAGGCGGACGAATTCGACGCGTGGACCCAGCACGGCCGCGGCAGCGCGTTCTTCATGCGCATCTGGCAGGGCGCCGTCCCGCCGGAACCGTGCGGCGTCGAAGTGGGCGCGCTGTGCACGCCGCTGGCCGGCGAGGAGGAGTGCGGCGACGGCTGGGGCGTCTCCTGCGACCTCGATGGCGCGACCCTCGTCGGCGTGGACGGCCTCGGTCACGGACCCGAAGCGGCGAAGGCCGCCGCCGGCGCCATCCGGGCGCTGGAAAAGCGGCCGGCCGCCCAGCCTTCCGAGGTGCTGCACACGGCGCACGAGCTGCTGCGCATCACGCGCGGCGCGGCGATGTCCGCGGCAAGGATCGACTACGGCGGCGGCGACATCCGCTTCGCCGGCATCGGCAACGTGGCCGCCGTCGTCCACGACGGCACGGCGCGCCGCGCGCTCGTCTCGCACAACGGCATCGTCGGCCACAACATGCGCAGGGTGCAGGAATTCACCGCGCCGTTCCCGCCCGGCGCGCTGTGCGTGCTGGCCTCGGACGGCATCCAGACCCAGTGGGACCTCGGTGCGTATCCGGGCCTGCATGTGCACGCGCCCGCGCTCGTGGCGGCCGTGCTGATGCGCGACTTCATCCGCCGCCGCGACGACGCGATGGTGCTGGTCGCGCGCAGGAGAATGTCATGAACGTCCAGCGCATCCTGGCCGTGGGCCTCGACGACGAGCAGGACATCGTGCTCGTGCGCCAGCGCGCGCGCCAGGTCTCGCACCTGCTCGGGTTTTCGCAGCAGGACCAGGTACGCGTCGCCACCGCCGTCTCGGAAGTGGCACGCGGCGCCAGCCAGGCCGGTTTCGGCGGCCGCGCCGCGTTCTTCATCCGCGAGGCGGGCCGGCGCCAGTCGCTCGAGGTGACGATCAGCGGCGGCAAGGGCGCGCTGCCGGACGATGCCGTCGTCACGGCGCACCGCCTGATGGACGAGTGCGACGTCGCGCAGGACGCCCAGGGTGCGGGCGTGATCACGATGCGCAAGGCGCTGCCGCCGCAGCTGTGGGTCGACAATGCGCGCCTGGCGGAGATCGCGGCGCAGCTGGCCAAGGACAGCCCCGTCGCGAACACGTACAACGAGCTGCAGTTGCAGAACCGCGAACTGGTCGCCACGCTGGCCGAGCTGCGCGAGCGCCAGGAAGACCTGCTGTCGCTGACGCGCGAGCTGGAAGACACGAACCGCGGCATCGTCGCGCTGTATGCGGAGATCGAGGACAAGGCCGAGCGTTTGCGCAAGGCCGACGAGATGAAGTCGCGCTTCCTGTCGAACACGAGCCACGAGCTGCGCACGCCGCTGTCGTCGATCCGCGCGCTGGCCAAGCTGCTGCTGGACCGCATGGACGGCGACCTGACGCCGGAGCAGGAGCGCCAGGTGAGGTTCATCGAGGCCGCCGCGTCCGACCTGTCGGAACTCGTCAACGACCTGCTCGACCTGGCCAAGATCGAGGCGGGCCGCGTCGAGGTACAGGTGGCGCCCATCGTCGTGGACAACCTGTTCCGCGCGCTCAAGGGCATGCTCCGCCCGCTCGTCGACGAGGCGCGGGTCGACCTGATCTTCGAACCGTGCGACCATACCGAGGCATTCGATTCGGACGAGGGCAAGATTTCGCAGATCCTGCGCAACTTCATCTCGAACGCCCTGAAATTCACCGAGCAGGGCGCGGTACGCGTGTCGGCCTTCCACGACCCCGAGGCCGACACGATCACGTTCGCGGTGGCCGACACCGGGATCGGCATCAGCCCGGAGAACCTGCAGTTGATCTTCGAAGAGTTCAGCCAGATCGAACACCCGCTGCAGCGGCGCAGCAAGGGCACGGGTCTCGGCCTGCCCCTGTGCCGCAAGCTCGCGGATCTACTCGGCGGCCGCGTGGACGTGGTCAGCCAGCCCGGCGTCGGCTCCACCTTCAGCCTCGTGCTGCCGCGCTTCTTCCCGGCCCAACCTCCGCAGCGCAACGCTGGAACCTGAGGAACGCAACATGACTACCCCGACTTTGATCCTCAACGTCGACGACAACGACGGCGCCCGCTACGCCAAGACGCGGATCCTGCAGAGCGCCGGCTTCGACGTCGTCGAGGCGAGCAACGGCACCGATGCGATCGCCATCGTCAAGCGCGGCGGCGTCGCGCTCGTGCTGCTCGACGTGAAGCTCCCGGACATCAACGGCATCGAGGTGTGCCGCCGCATCAAGGCCGACCCGGACAGCGCGATGGTCCTCGTGCTGCAAACGTCGGCCGCGCTGACGGGCCGCGCCGACAAGATCCGCGGCCTGGAGGGCGGCGCCGACAACTATCTGGCCGCGCCGATCGAAGCCGACGAGCTGGTCGCCAACGTCAACGCGCTGCTGCGCATGCGCCAGACGCAGAGCGCGCTGCGCGACAGCGAGGAACGCTTCCGCCAGCTCACGGACAACATCGAGGACGTGTTCTGGATGTTCTCCGTTCCCGCGCGCTTGCTCGAATACGTGAGCCCGGCCTACGCGACGATCTGGGGCCGCCCCATCGACACGCTGGAACGCGACCCGGGCAGCTGGCTCACGGCCGTGCATCCGGACGACCGCGCCTACGTCGCGTCGCTGTGGGATGCGCTGCAGATCGCGCCGCACTACGAAGCCGAATTCCGCGTGGTGATGCCGGACGGCTCGCCGCGCTGGGTGCGCGACCGCCTGTTTCCCGTGCGCGATCGGCGCGACGAGGTGTATCGCGTGGCGCGCGTGACGAGCGACATCACGCGCCGCAAGGAGATGGAAGCGCTGCTGCGCGCGGCGGATGCCAACAAGAACGAATTCCTCGCGACGCTCGCGCACGAGCTGCGCAATCCGCTGTCGCCGATCCGCAATGCGGCGGCGCTGCTGGGCGCCTCCGGCAACGGCGCCATCGAGCGCCAGGCGCGCGCGCGCGACGTCATCACGCGCCAGGTCGACCACCTTGCCCACCTCGTCGACGACCTGCTCGACGTGGCGCGCATTTCCGAGGGCAAGATCGTGCTGCGCCAGGAAGAGGTCGAACTGAAAGGCGTGATCGCGCAGGCGGTCGAGACGGCCGGTCCGCTGATCGCGGCGCGCGAGCACAAGCTGGACGTCGTCCAGCCCGACCGCGAGATCTGGCTGATGGGCGATTCCGTGCGCCTCGCGCAATCGATGGGCAACCTGCTGCACAACGCGGCCAAGTTCACGCCCAAGGGCGGCAAGATCAAGGTCGAGGTGACGCTGCAGGACGCCGTCGTGCGCATCGCCGTGCAGGACAACGGCATCGGCATCGCCGAGGACAATCTGTCGCGCATCTTCGGCATGTTCGCCCAGGCCGCCGTGCCGCCGGATCGCGCGCCGGAAGGCCTCGGCATCGGCCTGTCGCTCGTCTCGCGCCTGCTCGAGATGCACGGCGGCCGGCTGTCCGCCACGAGCCCCGGCATCGGCCTCGGCTCCACGTTCACCGTCGAGCTGCCGGTACTGCGCACGGCGGAGCAGGGCGCGCAGGCGGCCCAAGCGCCGTCCGGCGCGCCGGCCCCGGCGTCGGGCGGCCGCAGGATCCTGCTCGTCGACGACAACGTCGATGCGATGGAGATGATGGCCTTCCTGCTGGCCGAGATGGGCTACGAGGCGCATACCACGGCGGACGCGGGCAACCTCGTGCAGATGGCGCTGGAGCTGCGCCCGGACGTGATCGTGCTCGACATCGGCCTGCCGGGCGTGGACGGCTATGAGCTGGCGCGCATGCTCAAGCAGCATCCGCAGCTGGCCTCGACCCGCCTCGTCGCGCATACCGGCTACGGTTCGCCGGAAGACCGGCGCAAGGCGCAGGAGGCCGGGTTCGACGCGCACCTCGTCAAGCCGGCGGAGCTGGAAGATCTCGAGAAAGCCTTGCAGGGCTGAGGATGTACGTGCGCTAGCGCACGTACATCCTGTCCATTCGGGCCTAATCTGGCGCCATCCACTTACCGATGGAGGCCATCATGCCCAAGGGAGCCAGCCCGAAACGCGAGCGCGAGTACAAGAAGCTCGAGACGGAATTCAAGAAGGAACACCGCTATCCCGGCCGCGAGGAAGAGGTCGCGTCGCGCATCGTGAACAAGCAGCGCGCGGAGCATGGCGAGACCAAGCAGTCGTCGAGCGGCGGTTCGAAACAGTCGGCGAAGAAGTAAAGCCTCCCGGGCCGGGCCCGGGAGGCTCTGGAACGGTTACTTGTCGGTGACCGTAAAGTCCCCGAACGCCTTCAACTGCTCGCCGACGGCCTTCGAATCGCCCACCACGACGATGGACTGGTTCTCCGGCGCGAAATACTTCTTCGCGACGTCGCGCACCTGTTCCGGCGTGACCTTTTCGATCAGCGGCACGTACTGGCCCAGGAACTCGGCCGGCAGGCCCACGAGCCAGTTGGCGGCCAGCGTGCCCGCGACGGCGCGCTGCATCTGGTTGCTCAGCAGGTAGCCGCCCGCCACATAGCGCTTGTGCATCTTCATCTCGTCCGCCGAGACGAGGTCCGCGCCGATGCGTTTGTACTCGTTGAAGTACTCGGTCAGGGCGGCGCCCGTGACTTCGTTGCGCACGTCCGCGCCGCCGACGATGCCGCCGCCTTCGCGCAGCAGGCGCGCGCCGGCCGAGGCGCCGTACGTGTACCCCTTTTCCTCGCGCAGCTTGATGTTCACCCGGCTCGAAAAGCCGCCGCCGAGGATCGTGCTGGCCAGGCGCAGCGGGATCTGGTCGCCCGCCGTCGCGGCGATGCCGGGGCTGCCCAGGCGCAGCGTCGACTGCACGCTGCCGCCGCGCTCCAGCACCAGGCGCACGGGTTTTGCCGTGACCGGGGCCTTGGGCACGTCGGCGGTCGCCGGGCCGCTTCCTTTCCAGTCGCCGAACGCCTTCTGCGCGAGCTTCAGCGCGTCCGCTTCCTTGATGCGGCCCGTGATCACGAGCAGCGCGCGCTCCGGACGGAAGCGTTTCGCGTGTTCGGCGCGCAGCAGGTCCTGCGTGGTCGACTCGATCGCTCCGGCCGTCGGCGTCATATGGCCGTACGGGTGGTCGCCGTAGATCGCGCGGCTGATGGCGCGTTCGGCGCGGAAGCGCGGCTGGGTCTCCGAGACGCGCAGGCTTTGCAGCGCGTTGGCCTTGGCCAGCGCCACTTCGTTCTCGGGGAACGACGGCGTGCGCGCGACTTCGGCCAGCAGCTGCATCATCGGCCCGGCCTGCGACGCGAGCGCGCTGGCCTGCACCGAGATGCCGTCCGCGCTGGGGCTGGCGGCCACGGAACCGCCCATGCCCTGCGCCGCTTCCGCGATCGCGCGCGAGTCGCGTTTGGCGGTGCCTTCGTTCAGCAGGCCGGCCAGCAGTTCGGCGAAGCCCGGGTGTTTCGCATCGTCGGCGGCGAAGCCGGCGTCGCGCACGGCCAGCACCATGTCCACGCGCGGGATGCCGGTGCGCGGCACGATCCACACCTGCAGGCCGTTCGGCAGGGTCTTCTTGCCGATGTGCGGGACGGGCAGCGGTTTGTCTTTCGCATAGGTCGGCATCGCGGCGGGCATCGTTTCCTTGGCGAGGTTGGCAACCCCTTCGGCGGCAAAGGCCGGGTGGGCGAACAGCGCACCCACGATCATCGTCAGCATCAGTTGTTTCATCGGGGCGCTCCTCATTTCTTGACTGCCGGTTTGCGGTCGATGACGGTGCGGTTCGCCTTCGTCAGGTACGTGGCGGCCACGCGCTGGAGGTCGGCGGACGTCACGCCCTCGATCCAGCCGGGCACCTTGTTGACGACGTTGGCGTCGCCCCACAGGGTCTGCAGCTTGGCGAGCGTGTCGGCACGCGACAGGATGTTTTCCAGGTCGTTGTTCCAGTCCGCGAGCATGCGGGTCTTCACGCGCTTCAGGGTGGCGGCGTCGACGCCGTCCTTGACGACGTTCGCGATCTGCTCGTCCATAGCGGCCAGCATCGCGTCGGCGCTGCTGTTCGGCTTGTACAGGCCGAACACGGTGAACAGGGTGGGGCCGCCGTACTCGAACGGACCGGTGAGGCCGAAGCCGCCCTGGACGTTCAGCGCGATCTCGCGGCCCTTGACCATGCTCTGGTAGAACAGCGACGCGTCGCCGCCGGCCAGCAGCTCGGACAGCACGGCCATCGGGGCCTGGTCGGCGCTGCCCTGGTCCGGCACTTTCCAGCCGACGGCGACGGCCGGCACCTGGGCCAGCGCGTCGCTCTGCTCGATGCGTTTTTCCTGCGTGTTCAGGCCCTCCGAGAAGTCGGACCCTTTCGGCACGGGGCGGGCCGGAATGCCGCCGAAGTACTTCTGCGCCAGCGCGAAGCCCTGCGCGGGCGTGACGTCGCCGGCGATCGCCAGCACGGCGTTGTTCGGGCCGTAGTAGTCGCGGTGGAAGGCGCGCACGTCGTCGAGGCTCGCGCCTTCGAGGTCCTCGAAGCTGCCGTAGCCGTCGTGGTTGTTCTCCCATTTCTGGAAGCCGAGCTGGCTGATGTCGAGCCAGTAGAAACCGCCGTACGGCTGGTTCTTGACGTTCACGCGGATCTCTTCCTTGACCACGTCCTGCTGGTTCTTCAGGGTGGCCGGGTTGAAGTCGAGGGTCTTCATGCGGGCCGCTTCCAGCCACAGGATCGGCTCGAGCGACGACACGGGCGCGGTCTCGATGTAGTTCGTGAAGTCGGGACGCGTGGAACCGTTGTTGCGGCCGCCGCCGCCCGTGATGGCACGGTCGAACACGCCCTTCGGCGCGTTCGGCGTGCCCTGGAACATCAGGTGCTCGAACAGGTGGGCGAAGCCCGTGCGGTTACGCGGCTCCAGGCGCATGCCGACGTGGTACACGACGGAGACGCCGACGGTCGGCGAGCTGTGGTCTTCCGAGACGACGACCGTCAGGCCGTTGTCGAGCTTCTTGACGTTGACCGGCAGGGTCCACTGGTCGCTGGTCGCAGCAAGCGCGTTCAGCGAAAGCGACACGCCGGCCAGCAGGGCGGGCAGGTAGCGCAGGCGCATTGATCACCTTTTTATGAAGTTATGGGTCAGGGGCATCGAATTTATCTTAACGCAACAAATGCAGGACTGGCATGAAAATGTTGATACATACATCGATGACAAACGGTGACAAACCGTGACATTTGGAGGTGCTCTGGCGCGCGATAATGACCGGCTCGGCCATGCATGCCAGCCCGTCCCTATGTCGCTCAGGTGGTCATTTTTGCAGTTCGTCGCAATCCGCTGGGCCGGGACGGCTTGTCCGTTTATCCTGTTTTCCATACACACCAACCCTTGCAAAACAAAAACAGGAATTCGGAGAATCGGATGAACAAGATTTTCGCGCTCGCCCCCGTCGGTGCTGCCCTGTGTGTCGTCTTCGGATTCGCGCATGCCGCGCCCGACGTCACGACCGAAACGCGGCCCGTCGATGCCCGCGTCGTGCGGGTCAAGGTCGACGGCGCCGTCGACCTGAAGATCCGCCAGGGCGCCACGCCGGCCCTGACGCTCAGGGGCGAATCGCGCTACCTGGAGCGCACGATGACGTCGCAGAACGGCGACACGCTGAACATCGATACGGACATCCGCGGCCACGTGCGCACCGGCTCGCTGCACGCGGAACTCGTGCTGCCGGCGCTGCGATCGGTGACGTCCGAGAGTCTCGGGACGACGGATATTTCCGGTTTTACCGGCGACGAGCTGGAGCTGACGCTGGACGGCGCCGGCTCGATGAAGATCGCGAGCAACTACCGCCTCGTGCGGGCGAGCCTGGGCGGCATCGGCAGCATGCAGATGCAGGGCCTGAACGGAGAGGGCGTCGAACTGAACCTGCAGGGTGCGGGCTACATCTCGCTGGCGGGGCGCGCGAAATGGCTGAAGGCCGACCTCGGCGGCCTGGGCAACCTGGACGCGCAGCAGTGTAACGCGGAGTCCGTCGACATCGACCTGTCCGGCCTCGGCAACGCGCGCGTGACGGCGCGCCAGAACGCGAACCTGAATTTGTCCGGCATGGGTTCCGTCACGGTGTACGGCAAGCCCCAGAACCGCAAGGTCGCGGTCGACGGGCTGGGGAAAGTAAGCTGGAAGTAGAAATAATCGACGTATCTCGAAGCAAAAGAACAAAGAGGCATGGCCTCACGAAATCCGAACGAGACAATGAGAAAACTGACCGTTGCGATCCTGTTCGCGCTGGGCCTGCACGGTAGTGCGATGGCGGGCCTCGCGGAGGGCGCCAATGCCTACAATGCCCGCAACTACGCGCTGGCCCTGAAGGAAATCACCCCGCTTGCCAAGGCCGGCAACGCGGACGCGGAGCATTTGCTGGGCCTGATGTACTACATGGGCCGCGGCGTGCCGCGCGACTACAAGCAGGCGTTCGCCTGGCACTACAAAGCGGCCGTGCAGGGCAAGGCCGATGCGCAATACGTGATCGGCGCCATGTACTACACGGGTAACTCCGTGCCCCAGGACCAGAAGCTGGCCGTGCAATGGTTCCGCAAGGCCGCCGAGCAGGGCCATCCGGACGCCCAGCATGCGCTCGCCCTGATGTACCGCTACCACGTGGCGGGCATGCCGCAAGACCTCGTCCTCGCCTACATGCTGTGCAACCTGGCGGCCGCCAACGGCCACCGCAATGCCATCGAGCAGCGTGCTTCGCTCGTCAAGCAGATGAGCCAGGAGCAGATCGACGAAGCGCAGGCGATGTCGCGCAACTGGAAGCTGGGGACGCCATTGCCGACGCAATCCCGCACGGGCGGCAGCAGTTCCTGAACAGTTCTGTTACTTTCAAATACAAGGACGATGCCGACCCGGGTATGAGGCGTCGTCCTACGCGCGCATGGCCAATCCTTGGTGTCCCGTCCGTCTTCACGGGACTACGATGAGAACCCCCTCGAAGCAGTTTTCATGGGCAGTACGACAACTCATCCATTGGAGGCAATCATGGCAAACCAAGGCAACAATCAAGGCGGCAACAAGGGCAACAACCAGAGCGGCGATACCAGCAACCGCGGTTTCGCATCGATGGACCCGCAGAAGCAGCGTGAAATCGCCTCGGAAGGCGGCAAGGCTGCACACGCCTCGGGCAACGCCCACGAGTTCACGTCGGAAGAGGCACGCCGTGCCGGCTCGATGAGCCACAAGAACGACGGCAACCAGCAGAGCCAGAACCAGGGTGGCGGCAATCAGCAAAGCGGAAACAGCACCCGCGGCGGCACGCCGGAGCAGCACGCCAAGGCCGGCTCGCAGAGCCACAAGAACGACCGCAAGTAACCGGATGCGTTGAGCGCCGCAGGCAGGCCGCGTCCCCGGCACCCCCGGTGAGTTCGCATGCTGCCCGACCGTTCCGTATCACGCACACAATGTGCCAGACACCGCCAGCCCTTCGAGGCTGGCGGTGTCGTTTCGTGCGTCCGGTCGACTACTACATGATCCGTGAGCTGAGCAGTAAATTTACTACATTTTCCCATTAACTGAGCATTTTCTTGCTCATTGTTAGCGATAGCAGCCATTTTCTGGCGCGGCATGCTTGGGCGATCCGGTCCGATGGAGTACCATTGCTCATCATTTAACTAGGGTATGCCATGCGTGCTATAGAAATTGTCCAACCTGGCGGACCGGAGGTGCTCAAGCCGTGCGAGCGCCCCATGCCGCAATTGAAACCGGGTGAGGTGCTCATCCGCGTTCACGCGGCCGGCGTCAACCGGCCCGACGTGTTCCAGCGGCTGGGCCAGTATCCCGTTCCGCCCGGCGCGTCCGACCTGCCGGGGCTGGAAGTGGCCGGCGAGATCGTCGACGGCGACCTCGGCGACAGCGGCTTCAACAAGGGCGACCTCGTCTGCGCCCTCGTGCAGGGCGGCGGCTATGCCGAGTACTGCGCGGCGCCGCTCGCGCAGTGCCTGCCGGTCCCACAGGGTCTGAGCCCGCTCGAGGCGGCCGCGCTGCCGGAGACGTTCTTCACGGTGTGGAGCAACGTGTTCCAGCGCGGCGCACTGGCCGAAGGCGAGACCTTGCTCGTGCAGGGCGGCAGCTCCGGTATCGGCACCACGGCGATCCAGCTGGCGAAAGCGCTGGGCCACCGCGTGTTCGCGACGGCCGGCAGCGCCGACAAATGCCGCGCGTGCGAAGACCTGGGCGCCGAGCGCGCCATCAACTACAAGACCGAGGACTTCGCGCCCATCGTCAAGGAACTGACGGGCGGGAAGGGCGTCGACGTCGTGCTCGACATGGTGGGCGGCGACTATGTGGCGCGGGAAATCTCCTGCCTGGCCGACGACGGCCGCATCGTCATCATCGCGCTGCTGGGCGGGGCGAAGGCCAGCGTCGACCTGGGCCAGGTGCTGCGCCGCCGCCTGACGATCACGGGTTCCACCCTGCGCCCGCGCCCGGTGGCGTTCAAGGCACAGATCGCCCGCGAACTGCGCGAGCGCGTGTGGCCGCTGCTGGCAGCCGGTCACATCAAACCCGTCATCTACAAGACGTTCCCGCTCGAAGAAGCCGCGGCCGCGCACGCGCTGATGGAAAGCAGTGCGCACGTCGGCAAGATCATGCTGCATGTCGCCGGGCACTGAAACCATAATGAAAAATACAATGAATAAGCGACTGAACAACCATGCCAGGCCCGGTTTGACCGGCTTTTCAACGCCCGTTACAATAACGGGTTATTTGACCGTGAGGCTGTAATGCGTGCCAAACTCATCGTAGGCAACTGGAAGATGAATGGCAGCCGAGCGGCCAATGAAGCGTTGCTGAAGGGGATCGTCGCCGGACTCCACGGCGCGTCCGCATCCTGTGCGGTGTGCGTGCCGACGCCGTTCCTGCAGCAGTGCGAAGACGTGCTGACCGGTACGCCGGTCGCATGGGGCGCGCAGGATGTGTCGATGCACGCGTTCGGCGCGTACACCGGCGAAGTCTGCGCGAAGATGCTGACCGAATTCGGTTGCCGCTACGTGATCGTCGGCCACTCCGAGCGCCGCGCCTACCACCGCGAAGACAGTGCGCTGGTGGCGAAGAAGGCGCTGGCGGTACTGGCCGAAGGGATGACTCCCATCGTGTGCGTCGGCGAAACGCTGGAGCAGCGCGAAGCGGGCGAGACGGCGCAGGTGGTCGGCGCCCAGCTCGACGCGGTGCTGGAAGCGCTCGACGGGGCATCGGTGGGAAGAATCGTCGTGGCCTATGAGCCCGTGTGGGCCATCGGCACCGGCCGGAACGCGACGCCGGCGATGGCGCAGGAAGTGCACGCGCAATTGCGCGCGCAGCTGAAGGCGCGCAATGCGGACGCGGCGGATATCGTGCCGATTTTGTATGGCGGCAGCATGAAGCCGGAGAATGCGAAGGAACTTCTGGCCCAGCCGGATATCGACGGCGGGCTGATCGGCGGCGCAGCCTTGAAGGCGGAAGATTTTCTTGCCATCATTCGCGCGGCCTGAACAACGCCAGGTTGGTGATTCCATCCGGGCGAAAACACTTTTTGTCATGTAGTTTCAACCTTGGAATGGAATAAACAATGAACGTGCTGTTCAATCTGGTCGTCGTCGTACAGGTCATCTCCGCGCTGGCCATCATCGGTCTCGTGCTCGTCCAGCACGGCAAGGGTGCCGACATGGGCGCCGCCTTCGGTTCCGGCGCGTCCGGCAGCCTGTTCGGCGCCAGCGGTTCGTCGAACTTCCTGTCGAAATCGACGGCCGTCGCCGCCGCGATCTTCTTCGCGTCGACCCTGGGCCTGGCGTACTTCGGCACCAACCGTCCGCACGCGAGTGTCGGCGGCGGCGTGATGGAGCGCGTGACCGTCCCTGCGAACAAGGTTCCGGCCGGCGCAGGCGATGCCGTCCCGACCACCGCGCCGGCTCCGGCACCTGTTGCGCCGGCACCGTCGGCGACGCAGGATGTGCCGGCGCCTGCGCCGGCAGCTGCACCGGCAGCTCCGGCACCCGCGCCTGCCAAGTAATTTCGGTGCGACCACTTCCTGCAAGCGCGAGCAGGGTGGTGTAACATGCTGCGGGCTTCGGTCCGCCAGCGCCGGCGACCGGACTCTCAACTCGGTTCGTCGTAAACACGAGTTTTAAAAAGTTGAGAAAAAGAGTATTTTTTCTTGGGTTAGCGCAATTTGAGCATTGAAAAATGCTGCTAAGACAGGGTAGAATACTGGTCTCCAGCCGACGTGGTGAAATTGGTAGACACGCTATCTTGAGGGGGTAGTGGCGAAAGCTGTGCGAGTTCGAGTCTCGCCGTCGGCACCAAGATACAAGAAGCCAGCTAGGGCGCATGAGCTTCCGCTCGTTAGCACTAGCTGGCTTTTTTACGAGGATCTGTCGGAGGCTTTGAAGAACCGTCCCCTGCGGCGGCCCTTCTGGCCCGAGAAGCCCGGTCGTACGAACGTGCGGCGAGCCTCGAAGGTCGGGATCGGCAACGCGGAACAGGTGATTGAGAGTCTCCAGTCGTACGATCCTGGTGTAGGCCAACAGCCAGGATTGCGCGATGCGGTACTGCAGCCCCTGCAGTGTTTTTTCAACCGATCGTTCAACTAAGGCTTCATCGTGAACCTCGAGAACTACTTCCCCGTCTTACTCTTCATCGTGATCGGCACCGTCGTCGGCGTCGCATCGCAGGTGTTGGGCCGTGTCGTCGGTCCGCATCGCCCCGACCCCGCCAAGCTCTCACCGTATGAATGCGGCTTCGAAGCCTTCGAAGACGCGCGCATGAAGTTCGACGTCCGGTACTACCTGGTCGCGATCCTGTTTATTTTGTTTGATCTGGAAACGGCATTCTTCTTCCCCTGGGGCGTTTCGATGCGCGAACTGGGCCTGCCTGGATTCCTCACGATGATGGTGTTCATCGTCGAATTCATCGTCGGGTTCTGGTACATCTGGAAGAAAGGTGCCCTTGATTGGGAATAAGCCATGGCTATTGAAGGCGTTTTAAACGAAGGTTTTGTCACTACCACAGCCGACAAACTGATCAACTGGGCGCGTACCGGGTCGATGTGGCCCATGACGTTTGGCCTGGCATGCTGTGCGGTCGAGATGATGCACGCGGGTGCCGCGCGCTATGACCTCGACCGTTTCGGCGTTGTGTTCCGCCCGTCGCCGCGCCAGTCCGACGTGATGATCGTGGCCGGTACCCTGTGCAACAAGATGGCACCTGCGCTGCGCAAGGTGTACGACCAGATGGCCGAGCCGCGCTGGGTCATCTCGATGGGTTCGTGCGCCAACGGCGGCGGCTACTACCACTACTCGTACTCCGTCGTGCGCGGCTGCGACCGCATCGTTCCGGTCGACGTCTACGTCCCGGGCTGCCCGCCGACCGCCGAGGCCCTGTTGTACGGCATCATTCAGCTCCAGAATAAGATCCAGCGCACCAATACCATCGCGCGATAATCCAAGCCGGTTTCAACCATGACGACAAAAATCGAAGCCCTCGAACTCGCCCTGAAGAATGCTCTGGGCGAGGGCGCTGCCATTACCGTGGCGCTGGGCGAAGTAACGGTAGTGGTGAAGGCCAGTGACTACCTGGCCTCCATGCAAAAGCTGCGCGATGATCCCGCGCTGCGTTTCCAGGAACTCGTCGACCTGTGCGGCGTCGACTACTCGTCCTACGGCGAAGGCACGTGGGACGGTTTGCGTTTCGCGGTCGTGTCGCACCTGCTGTCGATCGAGCACAACTGGCGTGTGCGCGTCCGCGTGTTCTGCCCGGACGACGACATGCCGCTGGTCGACTCCGTCACGAGCATCTGGCGCAACGCCAACTGGTTCGAGCGTGAAGCGTTCGACCTGTTCGGCATCCTGTTCGAAGGCCACGGCGACCTGCGCCGCATCCTCACCGACTACGGCTTCATCGGCCACCCGTTCCGCAAGGACTTCCCGATCTCCGGCTATGTCGAGATGCGTTACGACCCCGAGCAGAAACGCGTGATCTACCAACCCGTGACGATCGAGCCGCGCGAGAACATTCCGCGCGTGATCCGCGAAGAAACCTACGGGATGAAATAATGGCTGAGCTTAAGAATTACACCCTGAACTTTGGTCCGCAGCACCCGGCAGCGCACGGCGTGCTGCGTCTCGTGCTGGAACTGGACGGCGAGGTCATCCAGCGTGCCGACCCCCACATCGGCCTGCTGCACCGCGGCACCGAGAAGCTGGCCGAGACCCGCACCTACCTGCAGTCCGTGCCGTACATGGACCGCCTCGACTACGTCTCGATGATGTGCAACGAGCACGGCTACGTGCTGGCCATCGAGAAGCTGCTGGGCATCGAGGTGCCGATCCGTGCGCAGTACATCCGCACGATGTTCGACGAGATCACCCGGATCCTGAACCACCTGATGTGGCTGGGCGCGCACGCGCTGGACATCGGTGCGATGGGCCCGTTCCTGTACGCGTTCCGCGACCGCGAAGACCTGTTCGACGTCTATGAGGCCGTGTCGGGCGCGCGCATGCACGCGGCCTACTACCGCCCGGGCGGCGTGTACCGCGACCTGCCGGACGTGATGCCGAAGCACCGCGAATCGCCGCTGCGCAGCAAGAAGGCCATCGACGAACTGAACGAAACCCGCCAGGGCTCCGTGCTGGACTTCATCGAACAGTTCACGAAGCGCTTCGACGGCTATGTCGACGAATACGAGACCCTGCTGACCGACAACCGTATCTGGAAACAGCGTACCGTCGGCATCGGCGTCGTGACGCCGGAAGACGCGATGGGCATGGGCTTCTCGGGCCCGATGCTGCGCGGTTCGGGCATCGCCTGGGACCTGCGCAAGGTCCAGCCGTACGCCGCGTACGACAAGGTGGAATTCGACGTCCCGGTCGGCACCAACGGCGACTCGTACGACCGTTACCTCGTGCGCGTGGAAGAGCTGCGCCAGTCGAACCGCATCATCAAGCAATGCGTCGCCTGGCTGAAGGCCAACCCGGGCCCGGTCATGACGAACAACCACAAGGTCGCCCCGCCGTCGCGCGTGGACATGAAGACCAACATGGAATCGCTGATCCACCACTTCAAGCTGTTCACCGAAGGCTTCCACGTCCCGCCGGGCGAGGCCTACGCAGCGGTCGAACACCCGAAGGGCGAGTTCGGCATTTACATCGTCTCGGACGGCGCCAACAAGCCGTACCGCCTGAAGATCCGCACCCCGGACTATGTCCACCTGCAATCGCTCGATGAAATGGCGCGCGGTCACATGATCGCCGACGCCGTCACCATCATCGGCACGCAGGACATCGTGTTCGGCTCGATCGACCGATAAGAAGGGTAGAAAAGATTATGTTATCTGAGCAGTGCTTGAAAAAAATCGACCGCGAGTTGGCCAAGTATCCGGCCGACCAGCGCCAGTCGGCCGTGATGGCCGCGCTGGCCCACGCGCAAGTCGAAAAGGGCTGGCTGTCGCCGGAAACGATGCAGGAAGTGGCCGACTACATCGGCATGCCCGCCATCGCCGTGCAGGAAGTCGCCACCTTCTACAACATGTACAACATCAAGCCGGTCGGCAAGCACAAGATCACCGTGTGCACCAACCTGCCGTGCGCCCTGTCGGGCGGCGAGCGTGCCGCCCAGCGCATCAAGGATGCCCTCGGCATCAATTTCCGCGACACGACCGAAGACGGCCAGTTCACCCTGCTGGAAGGCGAGTGCATGGGCGCCTGCGGCGACGCGCCGGTCATGCTGGTGAATAACCACCGCATGTGCTCGTTCATGTCGGACGAGAAGATCGACGCCCTGCTGGAGGAACTGAACAAATGACCAGCCTGCACGACCGCCACATCAATCCGCTGATCCTGAAGGATCTGAACGGCGACAACTGGCACCTGGAAGACTACGTCAAGCGCGGCGGCTATTCCGCGCTGCGCCGCATCCTGGAAGAGAAGATCGCCCCCGAGGCGATCATCGCCGACCTCAAGACGTCCGGCCTGCGCGGCCGCGGCGGCGCGGGCTTCCCGACCGGCCTGAAGTGGAGCTTCATGCCGCGCCAGTTCCCGGGCCAGAAATACCTCGTCTGCAACACCGACGAAGGCGAACCGGGCACGTTCAAGGACCGCGACATCATCCGCTACAACCCGCACGCGCTGATCGAAGGCATGGCCATCGGTGCGTACGCGATGGGCATCACCGTGGGCTACAACTACATCCACGGCGAGATCTTCCAGGAATACCTGCGCTTCGAAGAGGCGCTGGAAGAGGCGCGCGCCGCCGGCTTCCTGGGCGACAAGATCATGGGTTCGGAGTTCTCGTTCCAGCTGCACGCGCACCACGGCTACGGCGCCTACATCTGCGGCGAAGAAACCGCGCTGCTGGAATCGCTGGAAGGCAAGAAGGGCCAGCCGCGCTTCAAGCCGCCGTTCCCGGCCTCGTTCGGCCTGTACGGCAAGCCGACCACGATCAACAACACGGAAACGTTCGCAGCCGTCCCGTTCATCCTGAACCTGGGCGCCGCCGAGTACATGGCGCTGGGCAAGCCGAACAACGGCGGCACGAAGATCTTCTCGATCTCCGGCGACGTCGAACGTCCGGGCAACTACGAAGTCCCGCTGGGCACCCCGTTCGCCAAGCTGATGGAGCTGGCCGGCGGCATGCGCGGTGGCAAGAAGATCAAGGCCGTCATCCCGGGCGGTTCGTCGGCACCGGTCGTGCGCGGCGACGTCATGATGCAGACCGACCTGGACTACGACTCGATCGCCAAGGCCGGTTCGATGCTGGGTTCGGGCGCCGTGATCGTCATGGACGAGACCCGCTGCATGGTCAAGTCGCTGCTGCGCCTGTCCTACTTCTACTACGAGGAATCGTGCGGCCAGTGCACGCCGTGCCGTGAAGGTACGGGCTGGATGTACCGCATGGTCCACCGCATCGAACATGGCCAGGGTCGTCCGGAAGACATGGACATGCTGAACTCGATCGCCGACAACATCCAGGGCCGCACCATTTGCGCACTGGGCGATGCCGCCGCGATGCCGGTTCGCGCCATGATCAAGAACTTCCGCGAAGAATTTGAATATCACGTCGAGCACAAGCACTGCCTGGTGCCGACTTACCTCTAAACCAGGTCAGGTAACGATCAAATGGTTGAAATCGAATTAGACGGCAAGAAAGTCGAAGTCCCACCAGGTTCGATGGTGATGGACGCCGCAAACAAAATCGGGACGTATATCCCCCATTTCTGCTACCACAAGAAGCTGTCGATCGCGGCGAACTGCCGCATGTGCCTCGTGGAAGTGGAAAAAGCGCCGAAGCCGCTGCCTGCCTGCGCCACCCCGGTCTCGCCGGGCATGATCGTGCGCACGCACAGCGACAAGGCCGTGCAGGCACAGAAATCCGTCATGGAATTCCTGCTGATTAACCACCCGCTGGATTGCCCGATCTGCGACCAGGGCGGCGAATGCCAGCTGCAGGATCTCGCAGTCGGCTACGGCAAGGGCGAATCGCGCTACGCGGAAGAAAAGCGCGTGGTGGCACCGAAGGAAGCCGGCCCGCTGATCTCGATGGAAGAGATGAGCCGCTGCATCCAGTGCACCCGCTGCGTGCGCTTCGGCCAGGAAGTGGCCGGCGTGATGGAATTCGGCATGGTCGGCCGCGGCGAACACTCGGAAATCACGACGTTCGTCGGCAAGTCGGTCGACTCGGAAGTGTCGGGCAACATGATCGACCTGTGCCCGGTCGGTGCACTCACGTCGAAGCCGTTCCGCTATTCCGCACGTCCGTGGGAACTGCAGCGCCGCCGTTCGGTGTCGCCGCACGATTCGCTCGGCTCGAACCTGATCGTCCAGGTCAAGGGCGGTAAAGTGATGCGCGTGCTGCCGCTGGAAAACGAGAGCATCAACGAGTGCTGGCTGTCCGACAAGGACCGCTTCTCGTACGAAGCCCTCGACAACGCATCGCGCCTTACGCAGCCGATGATCAAGCAGGACGGCAAGTGGATCGAGACCGACTGGCAGACCGCGCTGGAATACGTCGCCCACGGCCTGCGCAACATCCGCCACGAGCACGGCGCCGATTCCATCGCTGCGATCGGCACCGCGCACTCGACGGTCGAAGAACTGTTCCTGCTGCAGAAAGCCATGCGCGGCTTCGGCATCGAGAACGTCGACTTCCGCCTGCGCCAGACCGACTTCGCACTGGACGGTAAAGTCGTCCCGCACCTGGGCATGCCGATCGCCGAACTGTCGACCTTGTCGCGCGTGCTGGTCGTCGGCTCGTTCCTGCGCAAGGACCACCCGCTGGCCGCGACGCGCCTGCGCGCCGCCGTCAAGTCGGGCGCCAAGCTGTCGATCGTCCACGGCTCGGCTGACGACAACCTGATCCCGACCGCGAACCGCATCATCGCCGCACCGAGCGACTGGCTCGCAGCGCTGACGGAAATCGCCGTCGCCGTCGCTGCCGCCAAGGGCATCGCTGCACCGGCCGGCTTCGAAGGCGTGACCGCCGGCGATGCTGCCAAGGCCGTCGCCGCGACGCTGGTCGTGGAAAATGCTGCCGATCTGCCGGGCGCTGTCCTGCTGGGCAATGCCGCGATGTACCACCCTCAGGCATCGAAGCTGCACGCCGTCGCCGAGTGGATCGCCGCCGAGACGGGCGCCAAGTTCGGCTACTTCGTCGACGCCGCCAACACCGTTGGCGGCTACCTGGTCAACGCCACGTCGAAGAACGCCGCCAACCTGTTCGCACAGCCGAAGAAAGCCTACGTGCTGCTGAACGCGGAACCGGAACTGGATGCCGCCAACCCGCAACAAGCGATCAAGGCACTGAAGGGCGCCGAGATGGTCGTCGCGATGTCCGCGTTCAAGCACGGCACCGAGTACGCCGACGTGCTGCTGCCGATCTCGCCGTTCAGCGAGACCGCCGGTACGTTCGTCAACTGCGAAGGCCGCGCACAGAGCTTCAACGGCACCGTCAAGCCGCTGGGCGAGACCCGTCCGGCCTGGAAAGTGCTGCGCGTGCTGGGCAACCTGCTGGGCCTGCAAGGCTTCGACTACGAGAACTCGGAAACGATCCGCGACGAAGCGCTGGGCAAAGGCACCGTGGACCTGTCCGCAAAGCTGAACAACCAGGCGAAGATTGCACCTGCGGGCGC
Source organism: Massilia kyonggiensis (assembly GCF_024756235.1). GTDB lineage: Bacteria > Pseudomonadota > Gammaproteobacteria > Burkholderiales > Burkholderiaceae_D > Telluria > Telluria kyonggiensis. The sequence continues at coordinate 114,176 of NZ_JANUGY010000002.1, forward strand.
TTTCTTCGGCAACGGCGAGCAGCTCGAGCGCCTGGCCGACGTGCCGATCCACTTCGCCGACGCCGTCGCGCGCCGTTCCGAACCGCTGCTGCGCACGGCCGACGGCCAGGCGCCGCTGGCGACCATCTCGGCAGTCCTGGCTGAAAAGCTGGGCGTGAACGCCGGCGACCAGGTCACGGTATCGCAAGGGCAGGGCAGTGTCGTGCTGACGGCCAATATCGACGCACGCCTGCCGGCGAACGTCGTGCGTGTCGCGGCCGCCCACGAATCGACTTCGGTACTGGGCGACATGTTCGGTCCGATCAACGTAGCTAAAGCATAAAAGCAGGGGAGCCCAAGCAAAATGTCGGTACCTGACATGATCAACAACCTGAACAGCAGCGGCGCGAGCCTGCTCGGCACGACGGCGTGGCCGCTCGTGTGGACGCTGCTGAAAATCGTCGTCGTCCTGCTGCCGCTGATGGGCCTCGTGGCCTATCTCGTGCTGTGGGAGCGCAAGCTGATCGGCTGGATCCATATCCGTATCGGCCCGAACCGCGTGGGCCCCGGCGGCCTGCTGCAGCCGATCTCGGACGCCCTGAAGCTGCTGCTGAAGGAAATCGTGATCCCGGCGAAAGCCACCGCGAGCCTGTTCGTGATCGGCCCGCTGATGACCATCATGCCGGCGCTGGCCGCCTGGTCGGTCATTCCGTTCGGTCCGGAAGCGGCACTCGCCAACGTGAACGCCGGCCTGCTGCTGCTGCTGGCGATTACGTCGATGGAGGTGTACGGCATCATCATCGCCGGCTGGTCGGCCAACTCGAAGTACTCGTTCATGGGCGCGATGCGCGCATCGGCGCAGATGATCTCGTACGAAATCCCGATGGGCTTCGTCATGGTCGTCGTGCTGATGGTGTCGGGTTCGCTGAACTTCTCCGACATCGTCGCTTCGCAGACCCGCGGCATGTTCGCCGAGCACGGCGTGAACTTCCTGTCGTGGAACTGGCTGCCGCTGCTGCCGCTGTTCGTCATCTACATCACGTCCGGCCTGGCCGAGTGCAACCGCCACCCGTTCGACGTGGTGGAAGGCGAATCGGAAATCGTGGCCGGCCACATGGTCGAATACTCGGGCATGTCGTACGCGATGTTCATGCTGGCCGAATACGCCAACATGATCCTCGTCGGCACGCTGGCATCGATCATGTTCCTGGGCGGCTGGGCCGCACCGTTCTCGTTCCTGGAATTCGGCGCCATCGGCGGTTTCTTCTGGCTGTTCGCGAAGATGTTCCTGATCGTCTCGCTGTTCATCTGGGTCCGCGGCACGTTCCCGCGCTACCGCTATGACCAGATCATGCGTCTCGGCTGGAAAGTGTTCATTCCGCTGACCCTGATCTGGCTGGTGCTGGTGGCTGGCTGGATGCAGACGCCGTGGAACATCTGGAAGTAAGGAAGCACACAAAATGACACGAGTTAAAGAGATTCTCGGCAGCCTGATGCTGTCCGAGCTGATTAAAGGCCTGGCCCTGACCGGCAAGTACGCGTTCTCGCGCAAGATTACGGTCCAGTACCCGGAAGAAAAGACCCCCATCTCGCCGCGCTTCCGCGGCCTGCATGCGCTGCGCCGCTACCCGAACGGGGAAGAGCGCTGCATCGCGTGCAAGCTGTGCGAAGCCGTGTGCCCGGCGATGGCCATCACGATCGAATCGGCGCAGCGCGAAGACGGCACCCGCCGCACGACGCGCTACGACATCGACCTGACCAAGTGCATCTTCTGCGGTTTCTGCGAAGAGTCGTGCCCGGTCGACTCGATCGTCGAGACGCAAGTGCTGGAATACCACGGCGAAAAGCGCGGTGACCTGTACTACACCAAGGAAATGCTGCTGGCCGTGGGCGACCGCTACGAGCCGCAGATCGCCGCGGCGCGCGAAGCCGACGCCAAGTACCGCTAATAACAAGAGGGCTCCTGCGAAGTCATGGATTTCACAACTGTTCTGTTCTACGTGTTCTCGGCCGTCATGGTGCTGGCCGGGTTACGCGTCATCACCGCCAGGAACCCGGTTCACGCCGCGCTGTTCCTGGTGCTCGCGTTCTTCAACGCTGCCGGTATCTGGATGCTGCTCAAGGCCGAGTTCCTGGCCATCGTGCTGGTACTGGTCTACGTCGGCGCCGTCATGGTGCTGTTCCTGTTCGTCGTGATGATGCTCGACATTAACATCGACCGCATGCGCGAAGGCTTCTGGGGTTACCTCCCGGTGGCGTCCGGCGTCGGCGCGCTGATCGTGCTGGAAATGGCCGCCGTGCTGTGGCGCGGCTTCCTGGGCCAGGGCGAAGCGCCGGCGGAAAGCGCTGTCGGCCACATCGGCGGCACGCATGAACTGGGCCGCCTGATCTACACCCAGTACATCTACGGCTTCGAGATCGCCGGCCTGATCCTGCTGGTCGCCATCATCGCCGCCGTGGCGCTGACCCTGCGCAAGCGCAAGGACACCAAAGCCATCGACCCGGGCCTCGCCGTCCGCGTCAAGCGTAACGACCGTCTGAAGATCGTCAAGATGCAGACGGTGAACCAGAAGGCGATCGACGACGCGGCTGTTGCGGCCGCCGCAGCTGCCGCCAATGCCAACAAGGAGGCGCAATGACCCTGTCGCTCGCTCATTACCTGATCCTGGGCGCGATCCTGTTCGCGATCTCCGTGATCGGCATTTTCCTGAACCGGAAGAACATCATCATCCTGCTGATGGCCATCGAACTGATGCTGCTGGCGGTGAACCTGAACTTTGTGGCGTTCTCGCATTATCTGGGCGACGCGGCAGGGCAGATCTTCGTGTTCTTCATCCTGACTGTCGCGGCCGCCGAATCGGCGATCGGCCTGGCGATCCTGGTGGTCCTGTTCCGTAACCTGGACACGATCAACGTGGAAGACCTCGACAGCCTGAAGGGCTAAGCGGTTTGCTTGTCAACCTCCTGATAAATACACAAAAGGTTCAACATGGCGGGGCAAATTATTAACCCTAATCTCTTGCTGGCGGTGCCACTGGCGCCGCTCGCGGGCTCGGCGATCGCCGGCCTGCTCGGCACCAAGTTCTTCGGCAACGTGGTCGGCCGGGTCGTGTCGCACTCCGCGACCATCCTGGGCGTCTTCATTGCCATGGTCATCTCGATCATGACGCTGAACCAGGTCATCGACGGCGCCACGTTCAACGGCGACGTCTACACCTGGATGACGGTCGGCACCATGAAGATGTCGGTCGGCTTCAAGATCGACGCGCTGTCCGCGATGATGATGTGCGTCGTCACGTCCGTGTCGCTGATGGTCCACATCTACACGATCGGCTACATGGCGGAAGACGACGGCTACAACCGCTTCTTCTCGTACATCTCGCTGTTCACGTTCTCGATGCTGATGCTGGTCATGTCCAACAACTTCCTGCAGCTGTTCTTCGGCTGGGAAGCGGTGGGCCTGGTCTCGTACCTGCTGATCGGCTTCTGGTACACGCGTCCGACCGCGATCTTCGCGAACATGAAGGCGTTCCTCGTGAACCGCGTCGGCGACTTCGGCTTCATCCTCGGCATCGGCCTGCTGCTGGCCGCCACCGGCACGATGAACTACGACGAGACGTTCGCCAAGGCGAACGCGCTGTCGGCCATGTTCGTGCCGGGCACGACCTGGCCGCTGCTGACGGCTGCCTGCATCTGCCTGTTCATCGGCGCGATGGGCAAGTCGGCGCAGTTCCCGCTGCACGTCTGGCTGCCGGACTCGATGGAAGGCCCGACCCCGATCTCGGCACTGATCCACGCCGCGACGATGGTTACCGCCGGCATCTTCATGGTGACCCGCATGTCGCCGCTGTTCGAGCTGTCGGATACGGCACTGTCGTTCATCGTCATCATCGGCTCGATCACCGCGCTGTTCATGGGCTTCCTGGGCATCATCCAGAACGACATCAAGCGCGTCGTCGCGTACTCCACGCTGTCGCAGCTGGGCTACATGACGGTCGCACTGGGCGTGTCGGCGTACAACGTCGCCGTGTTCCACCTGATGACCCACGCGTTCTTCAAGGCGCTGCTGTTCCTCGGTGCCGGTTCCGTCATCATTGGCATGCACCACGACCAGGACATGCGCAACATGGGCGGCCTGCGCAAGTACATGCCGATCACGTGGATCACGTCGCTGCTGGGTTCGCTGGCACTGATCGGTACGCCGTTCTTCTCGGGCTTCTACTCGAAAGACTCCATCATCGAAGCGGTCGCCGCCTCGCACCTGTGGGGTTCGGGCTTCGCGTACTTCGCGGTCGTCGCCGGCGTGTTCATCACGGCGTTCTACTCGTTCCGCATGTACTTCCTGGTCTTCCACGGCAAGGAGCGATTCGGCCAGGCGCATGACCACGGTCACGCCCACCACGACGACCACGCGCACAACGGCGAAGGCAAGGACCCGACCGCACTGCACGAGGCGACTGCCCATCACGAAGAGGACGAAGACGACCACGGCCACCACGGCCTGGCCCCGGGCCAGAAGCCGCACGAGTCGCCGCTGGTCGTGACCCTGCCGCTGATCCTGCTGGCGATCCCGTCCGTCATCATCGGCTTCTTCACGATCGGCCCGATGCTGTTCGGCGACTTCTTCAAGAACGTCATCTACATCAACGCCGAGCGTCATCCGGCGATGGAAGAATTGGCGCACGAGTTCCACAGCGCCGCCGCGATGGGCGTGCATTCGTTCACGTCGATCCCGTTCTGGCTCGCACTGGCCGGCGTCGCCGCCGCGTTCTACTGCTACATGATCAATCCGCGCGTGCCGGCCGCTTTCTACAAAGCGCTGCGTCCGATCCACACGCTGCTGGACAACAAGTACTACATGGACAAGTTCAACGAAGTCGTGTTCGCCGGCGGCGCACGCCTGCTGGGCAAGGGCCTGTGGCAGGTGGGCGACCGCGCGCTGATCGACGGCCTCGTCGTCAACGGTTCCGCGAAGGTCGTGGGCTGGTTCTCGACCATCGTCCGTACGTTCCAGACTGGTTACATCTACCACTATGCGTTCGTGATGATCCTGGGCGTGCTGGGTACGCTGCTGTACTTCTTCCCGTTCTGGCACGCTTAAAAGAGAGAAAAACAAGATGCAGTCTATTTCGACCTTTCCTCCTTACCTGAGCCTGTCCGTCTGGCTGCCGATTCTGTGCGGCGTCATCGTGCTGGCCGTCGGTCGCGACAGCCGCGCGGGCTTTACCCGCCTGCTGGCGCTGGCCGGTGCTATCGTCAGCTTCCTGCCGACGATCCCGCTGTTCACGCAATTCAGCAACACGGCCCACGGCCCGCAGTTCGTGGAAAAAGCCGCCTGGATCGAGCGTTTCAATATCCAGTACTACCTCGGCATCGACGGCCTGAGCCTCTGGTTCGTGCCGCTGACCGCCTTCATCACGATCATCGTGGTGATCTCGGCCTGGGAAGTGATCCAGGAACGCGTGGCCCAGTACATGGGTTCGTTCCTGCTGCTGTCGGGCCTGATGATCGGCGTGTTCGTCGCGCTGGACGGCCTGCTGTTCTACTTCTTCTTCGAAGCCACGCTGATCCCGATGTTCATCATCATCGGTGTCTTCGGCGGCCCGAACCGCGTGTATGCGTCGTTTAAGTTCTTCCTGTACACGTTCATGGGCTCGCTGCTGACGCTGATCGCGATCATCTACCTGTACAACAAATCGAACGGCAGCTTCGACATCCTGGCATGGCATAACCTGCCGCTGACGATGAAGGAGCAGGTCCTGGTCTTCCTGGCGTTCCTGATGGCGTTCGCCGTCAAGGTCCCGATGTGGCCGGTGCACACCTGGCTGCCGGATGCCCACGTGGAAGCGCCGACCGGCGGTTCCGTCGTGCTGGCCGCGATCATGCTGAAGCTGGGCGGTTACGGCTTCCTGCGATTCTCGCTGCCGATCGCGCCTGACGCCAGCCACTACCTGGCCCCGCTGATCATCGTGCTGTCCCTGATCGCCGTGATCTACATCGGCCTGGTCGCGATGGTGCAGGTCGACATGAAGAAACTGGTCGCGTACTCGTCGATCGCCCACATGGGCTTCGTCACGCTCGGCTTCTTCATCTTCAACGAGATCGGCGTGCAGGGCGGTATCGTCCAGATGATCTCGCACGGCTTCGTGTCGGGCGCCATGTTCCTGTGCATCGGCGTGCTGTACGACCGCCTGCACTCGCGCCAGATCGCCGACTACGGTGGCGTCGTCAACGTGATGCCGAAGTTCGCCGCGTTCTCCGTGCTGTTCGCGATGGCCAACTGCGGCCTGCCGGCGACGTCGGGCTTCGTGGGCGAATTCATGGTCATCCTGGGCGCCGTCCAGTTCAACTTCTGGACCGGCCTGCTGGCCGCCACCGCCCTGATCCTGGGCGCGGCGTACTCGCTGTGGATGGTCAAGCGCGTCGTGTTCGGCAAGATCGGCAACAAGCACGTGGCCGAACTGACCGACCTGAACGGCCGCGAGTTCTTCATGCTGGGCGTGCTCGCGATCCTGACCATCTACATGGGCCTGTATCCGGCGCCGTTCACCGACACGATGCAAGTGTCCGTGGCGGACCTGCTGCAGCACGTGTCGGTCAGCAAGCTGCCGCAAGCAGTCGCCGCGGCCGCCGCGCATTGAGTCGATAGGCACAACAACGATATGAATCCGATGATTAACACCCAAGCCGTGCTGGCCGCCAATAACCTGGGGCCGGTCTCTGCAGAAATCTTCCTGGTCATCGCGTCCTGCGCCATCCTTCTGATCGACATGTTTCAGAAGGAAGGCAAGCGTACGCTGACCTACGTCCTGTCGCTGCTCACGCTGGTGGGCTGCGCGGTGATCACCTACGCCGACTTCCATGCCGGCACGACGACCTACACGTTCTACAACATGTTCGTGTCGGATCCGATGGCGAACCTGCTCAAGCTCTTTACGTACCTGGCCGTGGGCGTGACCCTCGTGTACTCGCGCCAGTACGCCGGCGAGCGCGGCATGATGTCCGGCAACATGGGCGGCGAGTTCTACGTGCTCGCGCTGTTCACGATGCTGGGCCAGATGATCATGATCTCTGGTAACAACATGCTGCCGATCTACCTGGGCCTGGAACTGATGTCGCTGTCGCTGTACGCGCTGGTGGCAATGCGCCGCGACCACGCGATCTCGACCGAAGCCTCGATGAAATACTTCATCCTGGGTTCGCTGGCCTCGGGCTTCATGCTGTACGGTATCTCGATGATCTACGGCGCCACCGGTTCGCTGGACATCACGACGATCGCCAAGCTGGTGTCGAGCAACGCCGCCAACCACACGATCCTCGTGTTCGGCCTCGTGTTCGTCGTGGCCGGCATGGCCTTCAAACTGGGCGCCGTGCCGTTCCACATGTGGGTCCCGGACGTGTACCAGGGCTCGCCGACGGCCGTCACGCTGCTGCTGGGCGCCGCGCCGAAGCTGGCCTCGTTCGCGATGATGATCCGCATCCTGGTCGAAGGCCTGCTGCCGCTGGCGATCGACTGGCAGCAGATGCTGCTGGCGCTGGCCGTGCTGTCGCTGCTGGTCGGTAACCTGACCGCGATCGCGCAGACGAACCTGAAGCGCATGCTGGCGTACTCGACCATCGCACAGCTGGGCTTCGTCCTGCTGGGCATGATGGCCGGCGTCGTCGGCACCCGCGATGCCGCCAATGCCGCGAACATCGCCAATGCTTACAGCGCGTCGATGTACTACACGATCACCTACGTGCTGACCACGCTGGGCACCTTCGGCATCATCATGATGCTGGCCCGTTCGGGTCACGAAGCGGAAGAACTGGCCGACTTCAAGGGCCTGGCCAAGCGCAGCCCGTGGTACGCACTCGTCATGACCGCCCTGATGTTCTCGCTGGCCGGCGTGCCGCCGATGATGGGCTTCATGGCCAAGTGGGCCGTGCTGGACGTCGTCGTCGGTTCGGGCCAGCTGTGGCTCGCGATCATCGCCGTGGCCGCATCGCTGGTGGGTGCGTTCTACTACCTGCGCGTCGTGAAGGTCATGTGGTTCGACGAAGTCGCCGATGCGTCGCCGATCTCGACCCCGCTGGACATGCGCGTCGTGCTGTCGCTGAACGGCATCCTCGTCGTGATCCTGGGCGTGCTGCCGGGCCCGCTGCTGGCGGCCTGCCTGTCGGCCATGTCCGCAACGCTGAAGTCCTAAGGCCTCGGTGGACGCCTCCCTGGCCAGCTGGTTGGTGATCGCGGTCGCACTCGCGTTCGCCAACCTGCCGTTCCTCAACGAGAGCGTGCTCGGCTTCATCCCCATGAAGCCGGCACTGAACAAGGCGCACGCGAAATACTTCGTCGTGCGCCTCGTCGAACTCGTCATCCTGTATTTCGTCGTCGGCCTGCTGGCCCACGGCCTCGAATCCCGCATCGGTACCGCGTTTCCCCAGACCTGGGAGTTCTACGCGATCACTGCCTGCCTGTTCCTCGTGCTGGCCTTCCCGGGCTTCGTCCTGCGCTACCTCCGCAAACGCCGCGGCTGACCGCCGCGCGCGTCCCGAGTGTGGAAAAGGTTGAACATTCCACACTGCATTCCTTGCTATCGTTACCGCTTGCAAGGAGAATTCCATGTTTGTACATACGAAAAAATCGGGCGCGGTTGTCGCGGCCATTGCCATCCTGCTGTCCGCCTGCGGCGGAGCTGGAGGCGGTGGAACCCAGGCTGTCGTCCCACCCGTGACGGCACCGGCCGTCCAGGCGCCCGCGATCACGGCCCAGCCGGCCGCGCAATCCGTGAGCGCCGGCGGATCCGCCACGTTCACCGTGACCGCGAGCGGCACCGACCTCGCTTACCAGTGGCAGCGCGACGGCAAGGACATCGCCGGCGCGACGTCCGCCAGCTATACCCTCGATAACGTCCAGGGCACCGACACGGGCGCCAAATTCACCGTCGTCGTGAAGAACGGCGGCGGCAGCGTGACGAGCGGCGCGGCCGTCCTGACAGTCTTGCCGGCAGCGGCGCGGGGGCTGGCGTTCGTCGCCGGCACGCTCGGCGGCCCCGGCAACCTGGACGGTACCGACGCCCGCTTCGCGTTGCCCGTCCGCATCGCCCTGAGTCCCGATGGCGTGCTGTACGTCGCCGACGACATGAGTACGCTCGCGCTCGCCTGGGATACGACGAGCCAACCGACCGGCGACACCGTCCTGCGCATCGTGAACACCGCCACGGGCGACGTCAAGACGATCAACACCGAACCGCTGCGCACGACCGGCATGGTGTTCGACAAGGCCGGCAATCTCTACGAAGCCACCTGGAGCGCGGTGTACCGGACGGCGCCGGGCGGCAAGCGTACGCTGTTCGCCGGCTCCGCCACGGAGCGCGGGCATACCAACGGCGCCGGCACCGCCGCGCGCTTCGACGGCATCGCGGCGCTTGCGGCCGATGCCCAGGGCAACGTGGTCGTGGCCGACTACGACCTCGTGCGCAAGATCGCGCCGGACGGCAGCGTCACGACCATCGCCGGCGGCGGTGCGCCGGATGCCCTCGGCTATCCGCAGGATGGGACCGGCACCGCGGCCAGCTTCCGCAGCATCACGGCGCTGGCGCTCGGTGCCGACGGCAACATCCAGTTGGTCGACGGCGGGCATCTGCGCGTCGTCACGCCCGCGGGCGTCGTCAGCACCCGGACGGTCACGGCGGGGATCGCGGACGGCGACCTGGGCCTCGCCATCGACAAGTCCGGCAATGTGTACGTCAACAACACCTCGATCGGATGCCGGGTCAGCAAGATTGCGCCGGACGGCACGATGACCGACGTGGCCGGCATGTCGGGCGGCCGCGGCAACCGCGACGGCAAAGGATCGGCGGCCGGCTTCTGCCGGAGCGTCGATCCCTACTACGCGGGGTGGCAGACGCGCGGCTCGGACATGAGCAACCTGGTGATCGACGCCGCGGGCAACCTGATCGTCGCGGACACTCTGGCCCAGACGATCCGCCGGGTCACGCCGGACGGCGACGTCAAGACCATCGCGGGCCGCGCGGGTTCGTCCATCGTCAACGTGGACGGCCCGGCGGCCAGTGCGCAATTCGTGCGCAATACGATCGACTACCGCCAGACCTCGCTTCCGTTTCCTTACCGGTCGAATTATGCGCTGGCGGCCGATGCGCTGGGCAATGTCTACGTGGGCGAGAACGACCGCATCCGCAAGGTCGCGCCGGACGGCACCGTCAGCACGCTGCCGTTGCAGGCGCCCGGCGCGAAGAGTGCGCGCCTGTTCCTCGGCGGGCTCGCGTTTGGCGGCAATGCGTACGCGTCCCGTGCCCTTGACCTGCTCGACCGTGTGAACGCGGACGGCAGCCTTGCGGCAGTGACCGGCGTCCCCGCGGGTTCCGTCGGGTATGGCGAGAACGACGTCGCCGTGGATGCCTCCGGCAACCTGGTCTGGCTCGATTACCGCGGCGCCGCCACGGCGGAAGGACCGTACCCGGTGCTCAAGCTCGCTCCAGGCGGGACTGTGACGACCTTGCCCGACACCGCCAAGGCGCTCGGCACGCCCGACGCCGACGGCAACCTGTGGAGCGTGAAGCCCGACGGCACCGTGACCCGGCTGGGCACGGACGGCAAGGTGACGGCCGTGCGCACGGTGACGGCGACGACGGGCGCCGTGGCGCTCGCCATCGCCCGCGACCGCGCGGGCAACCTGTACGTCGCGTGGCACGAAAAGCCGAACTGGTATTCGGTGCACAAGGTCACACCGGCAGGCGTCGACACCGTCATCGCCGGCACACCGGGCGCGTACGGGGTGCGGCTGGGCGCGCCGGGCAGCCTCGGCGCGATCGATGCGCTGACGGTGGGCATGGACGGCAACGTCTACGTGATGAGCGAGAGCACGGTGCTGCGCATCGGGCAGTGACGCGTGTGGGCACCAGTCCGGGTCGTTTGTCTTATACTGCGGGCTCACGACAACCGGACTGCCCATGGACGCCCACCTCAAAGAAACGAAAATCGACGGCGAGCTCGCCTACGACGGCAACTTCCTCAAAGTCTCGCGCGACCGCGTGAAACTCCCCGACGGCAAGATCACGCAACGCGAATACATCCGCCATCCCGGCGCCGTCGTGATCCTCGCCCTGTTCGACGACGGCCGCGTGCTGCTCGAACGCCAGTTCCGCTATCCGAACGACCAGGTCTTCATCGAATTCCCGGCCGGGAAGATCGACCCGGGCGAGGCCTCGCTCGCGTGTGCCAAGCGCGAACTGGAAGAAGAGACGGGCTACACGGCCACCGACTGGCATTTCGTCTGCACGATCCACAACGCGATCGCGTATTCCGACGAGCACCTCGACCTGTTCCTCGCGCGCGGCCTGACCGCGGGCGACGCGAAGCTGGACGACGGTGAATTCCTCGAGACCTTCACGGCGACCATCCCGGAGATGCTGGAGATGGTGCAGCGTGGCGACATCACGGATGTGAAAACCGTGATCGGCACGTTCTGGCTGGAGAAGATCGCTGCCGGCACCTGGAAGCCGGCCTAAGTGCGCTGGGCCGCGCTCGGCATGATGCTGCTCGCCTGGAGCGGCATCGCATCCGCGCGCACGCCGTTCGAAGCGAGCTGCGAGGAGGCGGCGCGCGACGCCGGCGCGACGTTCTCCACGCGCGAGAGCGGCTGGCGCGTCGACAACACGCTGTCGTACCGCGACCTGACGCGCATGAAGCGGCCCGGCGTGCGCAACGGCTACGTACTAGGCCTCACGCGCACGGAATCGCGCGTGGCGATCCAGGTCGACGGGACACTCCTCACGTCGCCCGACGGCGCGGCCGAATGCGTCATGCCGCGCATCGCCGTGACCCTGTACTACCAGCCCATCGTCGTGTACGTCAGCCGCGAATTCGAACCGGACTCGTGCACGTATGACGAGATACTTGCGCACGAAATGCGCCATCTCAAGTCTTACCTGGACTATCTGCCGAAAGTGGAAGAGCGGGTGCGCGCGCGGCTGGGCGGCCGCTTTGCCGGCAAACCGTTGTATGCGCGCGCCGGCGAGTCGCGGTCGCTGCTCCAGCGCGAAATCGACCGCAACTGGATGCCGTACATTAAGGCCGAGATGGGGCGCGTCGAAAGATTGCAGGCCGCCATCGACAGTCCGGCGGAGTACGCGCGTCTGAGCAAAGTTTGCCAAGGTGAGGTACAGTCTCTTATTGGATCGACAAGACGTTCCCGATCGTAGATTGAACAACATGACTCAAGCACCACGTTACTTCGCCCTCATTCCGGCCGCCGGCGTCGGCGCCCGCATGGGGTCCACGAGCCCCAAGCAGTACCTCAAAATCGGCGGCAAGCCGATGCTCAGGCACACGCTCGACGCCTTCCTGTCCAGCGAGCTCATTGCGCACACATTCGTCGTCGTGAGCCCTGACGATCCCTATATCGACGCCGTCGCGCCCAACCACGGCGTGACCGTCCTGCGCTGCGGCGGCGCGAGCCGCATGGAATCCGTGCGCAACGGCCTGGCGGTGCTCGCCAACACGCTGTCGCCCGTGGACTGGGTGCTCGTGCACGACGCCGCGCGTCCCGGCCTGACCGCCGAACTGATCGAAAAACTGATCACCGGCACGGGCGACCACCCGGCCGGCGGCCTGCTGGCGCTGCCGGTCGTCGACACGGTCAAGCGCTGCATCGACGGCGAAGCGGCCGGCACCGTGCCGCGCAACGGCCTGTGGCTGGCCCAGACCCCGCAGATGTTCCGTTACGAGCTGCTGCGCGACGCGCTGGCGGCGGCCACCGACCCAAATTCGATTACCGATGATGCCAGCGCGGTTGAAGCCCTCGGATTGAGCCCTAAATTGGTGGAAGGGCATCCCCGCAATCTCAAAGTGACGCTGCCGGACGATATCCGGATCGCCGAGATGTACCTGGCAGTGTCCCAACCTGAATTCGTATAGCGTGTAAAGAAGATCATGGCTCTCGCATCGTACAACCCGACCCCGCCGTTCCGCATCGGTACCGGCTATGACTGCCACGCCCTCGTCGAAGGGCGCAAACTGATCGTCGGCGGCGTCACCATTCCGCACCGCCTGGGCCTGCTCGGCCACTCGGATGCCGACGTGCTGCTGCACGCCATCATCGACGCCATGCTGGGCGCCGCCGGCCTCGGCGACATCGGCAAGCACTTCCCGGACACCGACCCGATGTTCGCCGGCGCCGACTCGCGCGTGCTGCTGCGCGAAGCGGCGAACCGCGTGCTGGGCACCGGCTACACCATCGGCAACGTCGACGCGACCATCATCGCGCAGCAGCCGAAGATGGCGCCGCACATCCCGCAGATGGTGTCGCGCATCGCCGAGGACATCGGCGCGTCGCCGCAGCAGGTGAACATCAAGGCCAAGACCAACGAGAAGCTCGGCTTCCTCGGCCGCGAAGAGGGCATGGCGGCGCAGGCGACCGTGCTGCTGGTCCGCGCGGCGGCCTGAGCCACGCGCCAGTCGTTTCCGTTGTAACATCGTCGGTCTGACGATAATAACGGGGACGACATGACCACCACTACGCCACGTGCGGCCTGGGCCCTGATCCTGGCCGCCAGCGCCATCCTGATGATCACGATGGCCGCGCGGCTCACGACCGGGCTGTTCCTGTCGCCGCTGAACACGGCGACCGGCCTCGGCATCGCGTCGATCAGCTTCGCGATGGCCGTCGGCCAGTTCATGTGGGGCGCGTCGCAACCCGTGTTCGGCGCCGTCGCCGACAAGTACGGCTCCGTGCCCGTGATCGTGCTGGGCGCCGTGCTGCTTGCCGTCGGCCTTGCCGCCACGCCGTTCGTCTCCACGCAATGGGGCCTGCTCGTCACCTTGGGCATCCTGTCCGCGAGCGGGGCGGGCGCGGGCAGCTTCTCGATCCTCATCGGCGCCACCGCCCAGCGCCTGCCGGCCGAGCGCCGCGCGTTCGCGTCCGGCTTCATCAACGCGGGCGGCTCGTTCGGCCAGTTCGTGTTCGCGCCGCTCGTCCAGTTCCTCATCGCGACCACCGGGTGGATCACGGCGATGCTGGCGCTGGCCGCGACGAGCCTGCTCACGATCCCGCTCGCGTGGCCGCTGCGCGGCAAGCCGCCCGCGCAATCCGCCGTCGGCCACGGCGACCTGACGCTCGGCCGCCAGGTGCGCGAAGCGCTGCGCGACCGCAGCTACCTGTGCCTGCACGCCGGCTTCTTCACGTGCGGCTTCCACATTGCCTTCCTCGTCACGCACCTGCCGGGCGAAGTGGCGCTGTGCGGCCTGCCGGGGACCGTGTCGGCCACGGCGCTGGGCCTCATCGGCCTCTTCAACATCGCCGGCTCGCTGACGGCGGGCGCGCTCGCCCAGCGCTACCGCATGAAATGGCTGCTGGCGCTCATGTACGGCAGCCGCGGCGTCATCATCGCCGCCTACCTGCTGGCGCCGAAAACCGCGTGGACGTTCTACGTGTTCGCCGCCGCCCTCGGCTTCACGTGGCTCGCGACGGTCCCGCCGACCGCGGGCCTCGTCGGCAAGCTGTTCGGCACGCGCTACCTTGCCACGCTGTTCGGCCTCACCCTGCTGTCGCACCAGGTCGGCGGCTTCTTCGGCGCCTGGCTGGGCGGCCTCGCATTTGTCCGCTTCGGCGACTACACGTGGATGTGGTACGCCGACATCGCGCTGGCGCTGCTGGCGGCCCTCGTCAACCTGCCGATCCGCGAGCCGAAGCCGGTGCCCGCGGCCGCGGCGGCCTGAGTCGCCATGGCACGCGATCCCTGGGCCTACCGCGACGTGGCCGTCGAATCCATCGAGGACCCGCGCACCGGCCGGCTGCGCATCAAGCCGATGGCGGGACAGGCGTACGCGACGTCGATGCGCGTGCAGTGCGCGCGGGCGCTGGCCGACCCGGAACGTTATCCGCCCGGCACCCGTTTCCTCATCCGCGCCAAGCTGACCGACCGCGCGGGCGGACCGCCGTTCCTGTACGCGTGGCACGGCGATCCGGTGCGCGTGCTGACGGCGCGCGAGGTGCGGTCCTTCCTCGACGAATACCGGCGCCGGCGCATCTGATCCGCACGGTTTGCCGAAAATCGTTACACTCTGGGCACGACAGGAAGCCCCCCAGGACCCATCAAGACCGAAAGGACCGTCATGGCAACAAGGAAGATTGCAGTGCTCGTCGGCAGCCTGCGCAAGGAATCGTTTACGCGCAAGCTGGCCAAGAACCTGATGCTGGCAGCACCGCCCACGCTCGAACTGGAGATCGTCGACATTTCCGGCATGCCGCTGTACAACCAGGATGACGAGACCGACAGCCCGCCCGCCACCTGGACGGAGTTCCGCGGCCGCATCAAGGAAGCCGACGGCGTCCTGTTCTGCACCCCGGAATACAACCGCTCGCTGCCCGCGGTCCTCAAGAATGCCATCGACGTGGGCTCGCGTCCGTACGGCCAGGCCGCATGGACGGGCAAGCCGTGCGCCGTCGTGTCGAATTCGCCGGGCGCGCTGGGCGGCTTCGGCGCCAACCACGCCGTGCGCCAGTGCCTCGTGTTCCTCAACATGCCGTGCATGCAGTCGCCGGAAGCGTACATCGGCAGCGTCGCGAATAAATTCGACGGCGAGACACTGACGGACGAAGGCCTGAAAACCTTCCTGCAGCAGTTCATGGAGTGCTTTGCGACTTGGGTGGAGCGCCATGCCGACTGAGGGCGTGTCGAGCCCGATCGCGATCCGCGAAATCGATCACATCGTGCTGCGCGTGGTGGACCTTGCGCGCATGCTGCGGTTCTACGAGGATGTGCTGGGCTGCCGCGAAGTGCGGCGCCAGGACGAGATCGGCCTCGTGCAGCTGCGCGCCGGCAGTTCGATGGTCGACCTGATTCCCATCGCCGGCAAGCTCGGCGCAGCGGGCGGCGCGGCACCGGGCACGGAAGGCCGCAACGTCGATCATTTCTGCTTCCGCGTCGAGCCGTTCGACGAAGACGCGATCCGCGCCCACCTGGCCGCGCACGGCATCGAGGCGGGCCCGGCGGCATCGCGCTTCGGCGCCGAGGGAGAAGGCCCGTCGATCTACCTGTCGGACCCGGAGGGCAACATGATCGAACTGAAGGGGCCGCCGACCGCGCCATGAGGCAGGAAGACGACAGCGCACCGCCGTATGTGCCGCAGGCGCCCGTCGCCTACGGCAAGCCGCCGCCCGGGTGGCGGCGGCACATGTACGACGTCATCTTCGAGGCCGATACCCCGGCCGGGCGGCGCTTCGACATCGCGCTCGTGTGCGCCATCCTGCTCAGCATCCTCGTCGTCGTGCTGGACAGCGTGCCGCGGCTGCACCGCGACCATGCCGACCTGCTGAACGCGCTGGAATGGACCTTCACCGCGCTGTTCACGGTGGAGTACGTGGCGCGCCTCGTGTGCGTGCAGCGGCCGTGGCGCTATGCCGGCGGCTTCTACGGCGTGATCGACCTGCTGGCCGTGCTCCCGTCGTATTTTTCGCTGCTGATGCCGGGCACGGAACTGCTGCTCGACATCCGCATCCTGCGCCTGCTGCGCGTGTTCCGCATCTTCAAGCTGACCCTGTACATCGAGGAGTACACGCGCCTGGGCGAAGCGCTCGCGGCCAGCCGGCGCAAGATCCTCGTGTTCCTGTCCGTCGTGCTGATGGCGATCCTGATCCTGGGCACGGTCATGTACGTCGTCGAGGGACCGAAGAACGGCTACACGAGCATTCCCGTCGCGATGTACTGGGCGACCGTCACCATGACGACCGTCGGGTATGGCGACATCACGCCGCACACCAACCTGGGCAAGGCGATCGCCTCGTTCATGATGCTGATGGGGTGGGGCATCCTGGCCGTGCCGACCGGGATCGTGACGGCCGAGATGACGCTGCGCCGCGGCGACCGCCGGACCGGACCCCTGCGCGCGGCCTTTCACTGTCCTGCGTGCGGCAGCGGCGGCCACGACGCCACGGCCCGGTTCTGCAAGGATTGCGGGACGGCGCTGCCGGCGCACCACGCTGGCGCAAAATGAGGGTTGCTCAAATGTTAGAATCGGATAGAATCGTCATTACAGCGTAAGTCCCAGCGAATCGATGGCCCAGTGGACGGAACCGATATGACGACTTCTGTCGCGCCCCAGGATGCGGGCACCCCGACCGTCCTGATTGTCGACGATACGCCGGCCAATGTGGGGATCCTCGTCGAATATCTCGAGGGTCGCCAGGTCCGGGTGGCGGTCGCGCAAGAAGGCGAGGAGGGCCTGGCCCGCGCGGAATACGTGCAGCCGGACCTGATCCTGCTCGATGTGATGATGCCCGGCATGGACGGTTTCGAGACCTGCCGGCGCCTCAAGGCGTCTCCCCGTACGTGCGACATACCCGTGATCTTCATGACCGCGCTGTCCGAGACCCACGACAAGGTGGCGGGCTTCGCGGCGGGCGGCGTCGACTACGTCACCAAACCGTTCCAGATCGACGAGGTGTGGGCGCGCGTGACGACCCATCTGGCATTGCGCAGCGCGCAGAAGCGGCTCGCGGAACAGAACGCGAAGTTGCTGCGCACCGAAGCCGAGCTGCTGGCCGCCAACGACCTGCTCGAACAGCGCGTGGCCGAGCGCACCGCGGAGCTGGTGCGGACCAACGCCCGCCTGGAGCAGAAGATCGCCGATTACAACCAGGCGGAGCGGCGCATCGACTACATGGCGCACCACGACGCGCTGACGGGGCTGCCCAACCGCCTGCTGCTGGAAGACCGGGTCAACCAGGCGATCGCCCAGGCGCGGCGCCACCAGGACGAGATGGTGGCGCAACTGCACATCGACCTGGACCACTTCAAGACCATCAACGATTCCCTCGGCGAGCGCATCGGCGACCGCCTGCTGCAGGCCGTCGCCACCCGCCTGCAGCAATGCACGCGCGAGGGCGACAGCCTCGGCTGCCTGGGCGGGAATGCGTTCGGCATCTGCCTCGCGGCCCTGCGGGGCAGCAACGACGCGGCGCTCGTGGCGGGCAAGATCCTCGAGACCCTGAGCCGGCCGTTCCACGTCGAGGACCATGAGCTGCACGTCAGCGCCAGCATCGGCGTGGGGCTGTTCCCGTCCGACGGCAGCGACGCGTCCGCGCTGCTGCGCGCGGCCAATGCCGCCATGTACCAGGCCAAGCAGAAGGGGCGGAATACGTACCAGTTCTTCACGCCGGCCCTGCACGAAGCGGCGAAGCGGCGGATGGCGGCGACCAGCCAGCTGCGCCAGGCGCTCGCCCACGACGAGTTTTCCGTGTACTACCAGCCGCAGGTCGACATGGAGAGCGGCCGGATCTTTTCGGCGGAAGCGCTGCTGCGCTGGACGCCGCCCGGCAAGACGGCGCGCTCCTGCGCGGAGTTCATCGCCATCGCCGAAGAAACCGGCATCATCGTGCCGATCGGCGAATGGGTGCTGCGCCAGGCCTGCGCGCAGCTGAAGCGCTGGCGCGACGGCGGCCATCCGGACATGCGCATCGCCGTCAACCTGTCGGCCCGCCAGTTCACCCAGGCCAACCTGACGGAGTTCGTGGCCCAGGTGCTGCGCGACACGGGCGTCCCGGCCGACGCGCTCGAGCTCGAACTGACGGAAAGCCTGACGATGCAGCCCAGCGACGACAACCTGGCAGTCATGCGCAGGCTGAGCGACATGGGCGTGCAGCTGTCCATCGACGACTTCGGCACCGGCTATTCCAGCCTCGCCTACCTGCAGAACTTCCCCATTCACGCGCTCAAGATCGACCGCTCGTTCGTCATCGGCATCAACGAGCAGGCGCACGACGCCGCGATCGTCACGGCGATCATCGCGATGGCGCACAGCCTGCACCTGAACCTGATCGCGGAAGGCGTCGACAGCCCCGAGCACGTCTCGTTCCTGACGGCGCACGGCTGCCTGGCCGCGCAGGGCTATTACTACAGCCAGCCGGTGCCGGCGGACGTGATGACCCGGCTGCTCGACCTGAAGAACCTGACGCCGAACGGCGGCGCCAGGGTAGGTGCGATTGCGCGCTGATCAGAACTTGAACCCCAGCCGCGCATAGTAATAGCCGCCATTAATGCCGAACGGCGAGAACGACGGATACACGGTGACGGCGGCGTTGTCGAGGTTTGCGCGCTGCTCGGCCAGGAGGTTTGCGTTGACGTGGTCCGGGTACTGGTTGAACAGATTGTTCGCCCCCACCGACAGCATCCACGCCTTCGTGAACTGGTAGCTGACTTCCAGGTCCGTGATCGCGGTCGGCTTGACCTCCGTCTTGTAGTACGTCGCGCCGTCCGACGACTGCAGTTCCGAGGCGCGGCCGTAGAATGCTTCGCGGGCATTGACCGTCCACGGCCCCGATTTCCACAACGCGCCCAGGTTGACGCGCACGCGCGGGGATGCCGTCTCCAGGTCCGAGATCGCCGTGGCGTCCAGGAGCGTCTGCGGCTGCAGCTGCGCGGGCGCCTGGTTGATCTTGATGACCTCGACCTTGTTCCAGTTGGCGGCCAGCGACCAGTCGACCTTGCCGTACGCGCCGTAGCTGCTGTTCAGCGTGGCGACGAATTCCAGGCCGCGCGATCGGGTGTTCACCGCGTTCGAAAAAATGTTGATGCCGGTCTGGACGACGGTGGGATCGAGCGCATTGCCGTTGGCGATGATCGCGGCCGTCACCGCGGGCGAGTTCACGGCACCGCCGGACCCGTACAGCGAACCGGAGCCGACGATGCGGTCGCGGATCGTGATCTGGTAGGCGTCCAGCGTGATCGCGGCGTTCGCGGACGGATTGATCACGATGCCCGCGCTGATGTTCGTCGACGCTTCCGGCCGCAGGCCGTTCACGCCCACCAGCTTCGCGCCGGGCGAGTTCGGCGCGAGCTGCACGAACGCGCTGCGCGGCGACACGTTCGTGGCCGAATAGTATTCCTCGGCCAGCGTGGGCGCGCGAAAACCGTTCGAATACGTGGCGCGCACGCCGACGACGGGCGAGAAGTCGTAGCGGCTCGTCAGCTTGCCGACCTTCGCGTTGCCGAAGTCGCTGAAGTGCTCGTAGCGGCCGGCCAGGTCGACCGTCCATCCTGCGACGGGCTGGCCGGCGAGATCCACGTACACGGCCTTGTTCGTGCGGCTGTGCGAACCGGCGTCCGTGAGCGAGAAGCCGGGGAACGATTGCGCCCCTTCCTTGTAGCGCGAGGCGGCGTCGCCGGCGCCGATCTCGTACTCGTCGCGGCGCTGCTCCAGGCCGATGGCGAACGTCAGCGGCGTGGACCAGCCCACGGCGAATTCGTGGTGCAGGTCGAGGTTGTTGGTCCACTGGCTCGCGACGAATTTGCCGGCGTAGAAATCGAGCGGGGTCGATCCGGTGTCCGCGAACAGCGACACGTTGCCCGAGTGCGCGACGCCCAGCTTCGCCTCGTCGCGCCCGTAGGTGCTGGACAGGTCCCAGTCCCACCCGCCGCCCAGCTTGCCCTTGATGCCCGCGGTGAACGCGTAGTCGTCTTCCTTGAACGTCTCCTGCGGCGAGAAGCCGAGCGGATAGATCGTCGGCAGGCGGTTCGGCATGCGGTAGTTCTCGAACGCGGCCGCCTTCTTGTGGCCGTACGTGGCGAAGCCGTACAGGGTCAGGTCGGGCGTCAGGTCCGCGCCGAAGTTGGCGGCGAAGATGTGCTGGCGGTATTGCGCGTCGCCGGAGATGTGGTTCACGTTCGGATAGCCCGGCGCGTCCTTCAGCGACGGCATCGCGGCGAGGGTGGCCGGATCGATCACGCGCGGGTCGATGCCGCCGCGGTCGGAAAAGCCGTGGTACTTCGTTTCCGCCGTCAGGCTCAGGTACGCATCGGCGAACGGTGCGAGGCCGAGGTTGGCGCTGGCGTCGCCCGTGCGGCCGCCGCCGTCGCCATAGCCGCCGCCGTTGACGTTGCCCGTGAGGCCGCGGTAGTTCGACTTGAGGATGATGTTGACGACGCCCGCGATCGCATCGGTGCCGTACTGCGCGGCGGCGCCGTCCTGCAGCACCTCGATGTGGTCGATGGCGGCGACGGGGATGTAGTTCAGGTCCGCCGCCGCGCCGCCCTGGTACGGGCCGCCCAGCACGGCCAGGTTCGACGTGCCGTGGCGGCGCTTGCCGTTGACGAGGACCAGCGTATTGTTCGGCGACAGGCCGCGCAGCCGCGCCGACAGCGTCATGTTGGCCATGTCGCCGCCGAAGGCCTGCGCCGTCAGCGACGGCAGGTTCTGCGCCAGCGCCTGGATCAGGTCCGGCTGGCCCGTGCGCTGCAGCGACGTCGTGTCGAGCACCTGGATCGGCGATGCGCTGTTCTCGACCTTCAGGCCCGTGGCGCGCGTGCCCGTGACGATCACGACGCCCGTGTTGATCGGGCCCGCTTCGGCGGCGGCAGCGGCCGCGTCGTCTTCCGCCGCGTGGGCGCCGAGACTGCAGGACAGGACGCCGGCGGCGACGCCGGCATGGAGGATGGCCTTGTGCATGTGAACCCCTTGTCAGGACAGTGTTGGTGGATGGTGTTGGCGCTGTTATTTTTTTGCGGCCACGACTTCGATCTCGACGAACCAGCCGGGATTCGACAGCCCGGCCACCTGCACGACGGCGCGCGCGGGCAGGTTCGGCTGCGCGCCGCCGAAGAACTGCGTATAGCCCGCCATGAAGCCGGCGACGTCGGCGCGTCCGTTCTTGCCTGGGTCGCCGACGAGGAAGACCTGCATCTTGACGACGTCGCCCATGGACAGGCCCATGCCCTGCAGGATCTCCCTGATCTTCGTGAGCACGCCGACGGTCTGCGTCTTCGTGTCGCCGAATGCGGCCTGTGAATTCGGGTCGGCGGCCTTGTCGACGACGGGCGGGACCTGGCCGCTGATGAAATGGATCGTCGTCCCCGGCGGCAGGGTGACGGCCTGCGCGATCGGGAAGTCGGAGTCGGGAATTTTGTGTCGCACGATGGCGGCGGGGGCGGCCAGCGCGGTCAGCGGCAGGGAGAGTGCGAGGGCGGCGGCATATCGATTCATCATCATGGATCCTCGTTGGGTCAGTGTTTGTTGCCGAAGCGGCTGTGCGATGCGGGCGCCACGCCGAGTGCGGAGCGCGTGCTGCCCACGTCCTGTTCGGTGACGGGCGCGGCGCCGTTGCCCCAGCTGGAGCGGACATAGGTCAGCACCTGGGCGATCTCGCCGTCGTCGAGGCTTCCGGAAAAATCGGGCATGCCGCCGCGGCCCTTCAGCAGCACGGTGGCCACGTCGGCAGGCAGCCCCTGCACGAACGCGTTGCCGGCGAGGGCGGGAAAGGCGCCGGGGATGCCGCGGCCGGTGGGTTGATGGCACGCGGCGCAGTTCTTCGCGAACAGGCTCTTGCCGTCCGTGTTGTCCGCGTGCGCGGCGGCGGACCAGGCCGCGAGCGCGGCAATCAGGAGTGTCTTGAATGTCATGCGCTTGCCTTCCGATGGAGTTGTTCGATCTGCTGCCAGGCCGATTCGATGGCGCCGGCCTGCCAGCCCGTCAGGTAGCTCAGGTGCTCGCCCGCGAGCAGCACGCGGCCTTCGCCCGCCAGCAGGGTCGGATAGGCCTTCTGGCGGCCCGCCTCGTCCCATTCGGCCCAGCCGCCCAGGTTGTACTGGACGCGGTGCCACGCCACGGAGAATGCGTTCTCGAACGACGCCCGGTACGGCGGGAAGATCTTCTCGCCGGCGCTCACGGCGAAGTCCGCGCGCTCGGCGGGCGTCATGGCGCTGACCTCGATGGCGTCCAGTGCGTAGTTGTAGTAGCCGAGCAGCACGCCCTTCTTCGACTGCCAGCCGGAGGAGGGCAGCGAGATCGTGTTGATGGCCTTGAGGTCGGTGAGCACGTGGCCGCCGTAGATCTGGTCGTCCTCTTCCCAGAAGCGGCGCTTCATCTGCAGGCCGATCTTGCCGACCGGCGCATACGACACCGCCTTCAGCGCGCCCTTGAAACCATCGGAGAAATCGGCGTCGATCGTGCGCAGCACGGACAGCGGGATCGTGCACAGGCAGTAATCCGCCGTCACCTGGGACACCTTGCCGCTCTTGACGTCCTTGACGGTGACCGTGACCTGGCCGGGGGACTGGCGGATCGTCTGTACCTCGGCGCCGTAGCGGATCGTGCGGCCCAGGCGTTTTGCAAAGCCCTG
Source organism: Massilia kyonggiensis (assembly GCF_024756235.1). GTDB lineage: Bacteria > Pseudomonadota > Gammaproteobacteria > Burkholderiales > Burkholderiaceae_D > Telluria > Telluria kyonggiensis. Next base: position 137,268 of record NZ_JANUGY010000002.1, read on the forward strand.
CGCGATGCGGTCCATGCCGCCGACCGGCTGGAACATCGTCGCGTGCATGGGGAATTCCTGCACGGCGCTGTAGATCCTGCCGACCCTGGACTCGAGCAGCTCGCGAAAGCCCAGCGGATCGGCGAGCCGGCCCGGCCTGAGGCCCGCGCCGGGGGGCTCGGCGAAGCCCGCGCCGTTGCGGCCCCGGTACACGAGATCCTGCGTGGACAGGGCGCCTTCGTGCGCCAGGTAGTCGAGCAGCAGGCGCTGGTCGTCCGCCGTGAGGGCCGTGTCGAGGCGGTTCGCCTGCACGGACTTGGCCAGCAGCTCCGCCACGTGGCCGCGCAGGTCGGCCTTGACCTGCTCCGGGCGCAGGCGTTGCTTCGAGAACGGGCCCGCATCCTCCATGTAGACCCACGCGTGGTCGTTGTCGTTGACCATGACCTCGAGCGGGATGTCGAACTGCTTCGTGTAGTACAGGGTCGACTGGTGGTCGAGCGGGATGCGCCATGGGCCGTGGTTGATGTACAGGCCGTCGTCGAAGCGGCACGTCTGCGCCTCGCCGCCCAGCTCCTGCAAGGTAAAACCCTTGCGCGCCGTCTGGCAGCGTCCCCCGGCGAAGGGCCGCGCTTCCAGCACCTCGACCTGGTAGCCCAGCTTGCCGAGCTCGTAGGCCGCCGTCATGCCGGCCAGGCCCGCGCCGAGGATGACGATTTTCTTGCCCTTGCCGCTGCCGGTCAGCGCCGGCGGGGCATTCACGCGGGAGGCGATGCCCATGCCCCAGGCGTTCATCGTATTCAGCAGCAGGGCCGAACCGCCGACCATTGCCGCCCGGTGAAGAAATTCGCGCCGCGTCAGCGACCGTGTCAAACGTTTCATCCGCACCTCTTCTGGTTATTGCAGGAACCTTCTTCGTTCACTTGAGTTTCAGCAATAGACGTGCCAGCGAGATGTGGTAAAGAGAAAAAATCTACGTCAAAAATAAAGTAGTTTTCTACGGTTGCCGAATGTAAGGATGGGGTAAGGCGGGGCCGCCAAATAAAGTTTGTTTCTGTCGCACGCGAAAGCGGCCTGCGCGACCTCGCGTCACGCGCACTTTATTTGTGGACGAACAGACTTTGTTTTTGTATTGATGCGTAGGAGATGGGGAAGATGGGGAGACCGGCCCGTTTTGTCGCACTGCACCATGCTGGGCCGGGCCGCACCGGATTGGCTAGGGCAGGTTTTTGTGCTGCACCGCAACGGCCGGGCGCCGTCCCGCGACGGGCGCGCCGTCCTTGTCCAGCCAGTAGCTGAACTGGCCGAAGCTGGGCAGGTCGGCCGGCGGCCGGTCGCGGTAAAAGTCGTGGAGCATTTGCCGGTAGGCGGCGCGGCGCGAGAACTCGGGATGCGTGGCCGTGTAGCGCGCGACGGCGGCGCGGAACGTGGCGCGCATCGCGGCATCCGTGTTCAGTCCGGGATGGTCGCCCGATTTGCGGGGACGGCCGCGCTTGATGCCCGCATTGGCGCCGCGCGTCTTGCCCGGCGCGCCGGAATTGCCGTAGTCGGGCAGCAGCGCATCGACGGTCTGGCCCCGCTCCCAGAAGCGGCGCAGGTAGCGCAACACGCTCGGCCGCGACACGCCATGCGCGGCCGCGCACGCGGCCACCAGCGCGGCGCGCTCGCGCGGCTGGTACAGCGCGGGCACGTGCGCGTGCAGGCCCGCGACGATGTCCCATGCCTTGGCCTGCAGGTCGCGGTATTTCTGGGGCAGCAGCGGGGGCGGGGCGGGCGCGGCATACGGATCGTCGGGCAGCAGGCGGGCGCGGCCGGTGAGTACGTCGTCGGCGAGCACGTGCGGCGCGACCATGCGCGGCTGGCTGTGCGGCAGGCCCAGCTCGAAGGTGCAGGCGAGCAGCCGGTCGGGGTCGATCCACAGGATGCGGATCGTGCGTACCGGCCGGGCGTACTGGATCACATCGTTAGGCAGAAACATGGCGGCTCCCTCATGAGTTCAGGAACTTGAACCCATGCAAAGATCGGACCAACTTCAGCTACTTGAGGCTGACAAGCCCGGCACGATTAGCCCAGATCAAAGGTCACCATCCTCGCGCCCTTAGTCTGTGAGCTTCGCGCCGCGGCGCCCGCTGCGGCCCGTTCAACCCAAAACTTTGCGAGGCAAAACCATGTATCCATTTCCACAAACGATCGCCCCGGCGCTGCGCACCCACATCGATGCCCAGACCGCGTTCCTGAACGACATGTCGAAGTCGCTGTTCAGCTCGTTCCAGCAGATGTGCGACCTGAACATCCAGTTGGTGCAGACGATGCTGGAAGAAACCACGCTTGCCAGCAAGCACGTGCTCAGCACCGACCGCCAGTCCGAGCTGCTGAGCGCCGCCACGGCGCGCACGCAGCCCACGACGGAAAAGCTGCGCGCCTACCAGCAGCACATCGCGCGCCTGGCGGCCGACTCCCAGGTCGAGCTGGCCCGCGTGACGGAGCAGCACGTGCAGAACACGACCCGCACCGCGCGCGCGCTGGCGGACGAAGTGGCGCGCGACGCCACCGAGCAGACCGAGCGCGGCCTGCGCGCCCAGCAGGAAACCGTGCGCCAGTTCAGCGATCCGTTCATCCGGTCGGGCAATGGTGCCGCCCAGCCGCACGCAACGGGCAGCACCGGCCAGACGCAGCAAATGCCACCGAGCCAGCAGCAGGGCAGCAAGGACCAGCGGGCCACCGCGCACTAAGGGTTTCACGCGCCGTGCCCGGTCACCGGGCGCGGCGCGATGGCGCCCGGCGTGGCCGGGGCTGCGGTCCGGATGCGCGGCCCCAGGCCGAACAGCGGACGCAGCAACGGCACCCGGCGCACGATCTCGAAGCCGGCGAAGCTGAGCACCGTCACGAGCACGACGAGCAGCATGGCTTCCAGGCCCGGCGCACAGTGCAGCGGTTTCAACGCATGGGCCAGCACGACGATCAGCGTCTGGTGCAGGATGTAGACGGGGAACACGGCCTCGGTCAGGTAACGCCGGGCGGGGCTGTCGCGGTCCAGGTGGCGCTGGGCGAAGCCGCAGGCCGCCAGGATCGCGCTCCACGCGAGCAGTGCGTAGTTGGCGCGCATTGGTTTTGCCAGCAACTCCCAGCGCGTGCCGTCGATGCCGCCGGCGTCGTCCAGCGCGATCCACAGTATCAGCAGGGCCCAGCCGGCGAGGGCGAGCGCGAGACACGTCCAGCGCAGCGCGGCGACGCGGGGCCAGAAGCCCGGCACGCGCGCCATCAGGGCGCCGAGCAAGAAGACCGGCAGATAGTTCGCATGGTTGTACCAGTCGTCCACGAGCGCGTGGGTGACGGGAAAGCGATTCAGCAGCAGGATGCGCGCCAGCGCCAGCACGGCCGCCGGCAGCACGATGATCTTCCAGCCCGTCAGCGCGCGGCCGAGCAGGGCGGCGAGATGATCGAAGCGCGGACCCAGCGCCAGCACGACGAGTGCGAGGACGGCCGTATAGGCCCACAGGTAGGCGACGAACCACAGGTGGTTCCAGGTCGGCAGGATCAGGCAGCCGTCCTGGCAGAAGCCGTGGTAGCCGCGCACGTACAGGCGCATGAAGTCGGCGTAGCTGCCCGCATAGCCGAGCTTCTCGACGACTTCGAGATACGACTGCGGCGGCACGATGACGAGCATGCCGAACAGCAGGGGAACGAGCAGCCGCCAGCTGCGCTTGCGCAGGAAGGAGAGGGGGCGCAGCTTCGCCAGCATGGCGCTCGAGGCGACGCCGGACACGAGGAACAGCAGCGACAGCCGCCACGGCGACGACAGCATCATGAAGGGCTCGAGGGCAGTGCTGGCATACGGGCTCTTCACGTGCCAACCCCACGTCACGTAATACATGCCCACGTGATACAGGATCAGCAGGAAGAACGCGATGATGCGTACCCAGTCGAGGAAGTGGTAGCGCGGTGGATGGACAGTGTTCATGGCGGATCGTCGTCGGTTGGTCGATGAAAGAGAACGACGTCAGACTAGATCCGCGCAGGTTCCCGCGCGAGCGGAATGTGGCGAGGTGGGAGCAGGGTGGGGCGGGCCGGACGAATCCCCAAAAAAAAGCCCGCTTGCGGCGGGCTTGAATCTATTTTCTTGGAGGAAGATAGAGGAGACGGTTCAGATTATGCGGGGGCAAAAGAAATAAATCCAATTTGATTTTCAGATATCGATCATACAAATTTGGAATAATATGGCTGAGATAATTGGTGATGTTTGAGCGCGTACATACGTTTTAGAATGGAATGCTGTCTTGCAAGCATTCAATTCCTGTTCCCGCTCATGGAACCCACTCTCATCAGCCGCGCCCTGTCCATCCTGTTCCTGTCGATACCGCTGGCGCAAGCCGCCAACCTGAGCGACCTCGTCGACCGGAACTGGATCGAAATCGACAGCCCGAATTTCCGGGTCGTCACCGACCAGCCGGAGAACGTCGCGCGCCAGATGGTCGTGGACTTGGAAAACCTGCGATACATCTCGAACCGCGTGCGCGGCGCGCAATCGCTGGACGGACCGCCGCTGACGATCGTCGCGATGGGCCGGAGCAGCTTCGCGACGCTGGAGCTGCCACAGAATATGGCCGGCGTGTTCCAGTTGTCGCGCCACGGTTACGCAGCCATCGCCAGGATCGAGGATTACGCCACGTCGGCCGGGACAAGCGACTGGTCGCGCGCGGTCATCCTGCACGAATACCACCATTTCCTGATGCATTATTCGCCCGAGACGACGGCGTATCCGCGCTGGTACGACGAAGGGATGTCGGAGTACTGGTCGTCGCTGGTCATCCAGGATGGCACGGCATGGTTCGGCCATCCGGTGGAAGGCAGCCATCGCGAGGACTGGCTGACCGACCGGACGGGCCGGATCAATCTCGATACCAGATGGCTGTTCAACACGAGCAAACTCTCCTACGACAACAGCACGCGGGCCGGCAAGGTCGACATGGCCCGTTTTTATGCCTGTGCGAAGTACGCGATTCACTACTTCAATTCGAGTCCCGAATTGCGCAGGCAACTCGCGCATTACCTGCGTCTGCATAACATCGGGCTGTCGGAAGACCAGGCTGTGCGCATCGCTTTCAAGAAGTCGTACGAGGAACTCGATGTCGACATGCGGCGCTACGTGGAGCGCCGCATGATGGCCCGCGGATTTTCGACTGGAAAGGATGGGCTCGACCTGCCGCAAGTCCAGGTGAAGGTGACGAAGCTCGACCGCCCTGGGACCTATGCCGTCCAGGCCGACGTGGTGCCCCGCTTCGCGAAGCGCGACGCCAAGGTGACGCGGGAACTGATCGAAACGAACCTCAAGCACCACCCGGCGGATCCGAAGGCGACCATCCTTGCCGTCAGCCTGGGCATCGTCGACGATGGCGCGCAGCGCCTCGACGCGCTGCTGAAACGCTACCCGAAAGACGCAGGCCTGCTGGCCACGCGCGCCGAAGGCCTGGGCATGGCGGCGGCCGCCATGCACGACACCGGCACGCCCGGCTGGGAAGCGCCGCTGAAGGAGGCGCGCTCCCTGGCCCGGCGCGCCATCGCGGCGGATCCGTCCAATCCGCTGGCCTACTTTACCCTGGCACATGTGTACAAGCTTGCGCCCGACATTGGACCGGTACAGGAAGGTATCGCCGGTCTGGACACCCTCGTCATCTACGAGCCGACGCCCGGCAGTCTGCGCGCACTGGCGCACCTCTACCTGCGCAACAAGCAATTGCTGGAAGCGGTCAAGAGCCTCCGCAGCGCCGTCGCGTTCGATGCGGCAGGCAAGAATCCGCTCGACGCACTGTTGCTGGAAAACCTGGAACTCGTTGCCGACATGGCGTCCAGCGCGACCCCGGACGGCAAGGGATTGCGGTACACGACTGGCGACCTCTACGAAGGCGCCGTGGCGGGCGGCAAACCGGACGGGAAGGGCAAGTGGGTGCGTCCGACCGGCAGTTATTACGAAGGCGACTTCGTGCAGGGCCTGCCGTCGGGCCACGGCAAGCTGGTGAGCGAGCGGGGCGTCGCGTACGAGGGAGACTTCACGGCGGGCATGGCGCGCGGCAGGGGCCGCATCAGCTTCCCGGCCGGCGGCAAGATGGTCTCGTATGAAGGCGGCGTCGAGGATGCGGTGCCGTCCGGTCCCGGCGTCCTCGTGACGCAGGAGGGACGGCTGGAAGCCACGTTCGTGCAAGGCGAAGCACACGGCGACGGCGTGTTCGTACCCATCCACGCCGCCCCCATGCGCGGGACGTGGCGCTACGGCGCGTACCAGTGGCCGGTGGCCGACAAGCTTGCCTTCTTTGGCGGCATCGATGGCGAAGGGCGGCGCCACGGCATGGGTTGGTGCCGGGCGGACGCGTCGCCCCGGATCGACCTGTGCCGTTACAAGGAGGATCGCAAGGTTGCGTTGGACACGGAAGACGATTGACGCGCTACAATCGATTTCTCCGACCATCGAACGAAAGGCTTTCCATGCAAGCGCGCACCGTCCTCGCCCTCCCTGGCCTCCTGCTGACCCTGTCGTATGCGGCAGGTAGCCACGCCGCCTCCGTCTGCGGCACGGCACCGACGGGCGAACTGCGCGCGGAACGCGTCGCGAGCGTCAAGCCGACGCGCACCGAGGCGGGCCTCTACGAAGGCCCCGTGTGGATCAAGGACGCGCTGTATTTTTCCGATTTCAGCCTCGGACCCGGCTTCCCGTCGCGCATCCGCAAGCTGGCGGCGGACGGTACCGTGACCACGGTGGTGGAAGACAGCGGCAGCAACGGCCTCGCCGTCGATGCGCACGGCGACCTCGTCGCGGCCACGCACAAGTACAAGGCGCTGTCGCGCTATGCCATCGCGGACGGCAAGCGCACGACGCTCGCCGCCAGCTACCAGGGCCAGGTGTTCAACTCGCCGAACGATATCGCCATTGCGAAAGATGGCACGATCTATTTCACGGACCCGGATTTCCAGAAGGCGGCGGCGCCCGGCGGTCAGCCCGTCACGGGCGTGTACCGCGTGGGTACGGACGGCAAGGTCACGCTCGTCGACGGCACCCGGCCGAATCCGAACGGCGTCTCGCTGTCGCCGGCCGGCGACGTGCTGTACGTGAACGCGGGCGACGGGATCCTGCGCGCGTACCCGATCGTGAACGGCGTGCCGGGGCAGGGGCGCGACATCGCCAGCGGGTTGAACATCCCGGACGGCATGGCCGTCGATTGCCACGGCAATATCTACGTCACCGAGCACCCGGCCAAACGGGTGCGCGTGTTCTCGCCGCAGGGGGCGGAGCTGGCGACGATCCGCACGGACGCCAACGTGACGAACGCCGCGTTCGGCGGCGCCGACGGCAAGACGCTGTTCCTGACGGGCGCCGGCGCCGTGTGGCAGATCCGGCTGGACGTCACCGGATCGCCGTATTGAGATCTCGTGCGCGCGCCGTCGCGCGCACGTGTCTGCGCCGGCCTCAGGCCCTCAGCACGATGCGCTTCTGCTCGCGTGCCGACTGGTAGATCGCTTCGATGATGCGCAGGTCGCGCAGGCCTTCCTCGCCTGCGACGATCGGCTCGCGGTCCTGCAGCACGCATTGCGCCATGTGGTCCAGCTGACCGGCCCATTGCGTGGCGCCGGGACCTGGCGGCGGCGTGACTTCCTTGTCGCGGCCATTGCCGCCGACCCACATGCGGTTGCCGTGGTACCCGGTCGCCGGCTCCATGTCGATGCGGCCTTTATCTCCCACCAGCAGGATATGGTTCTGGTTGGCGCTGTACATCGACTGGCACGAGCCGATTACGCCGGACGGGAATTCCAGCTGGAAGCCGATCTGGTCTTCCACCTCGCGGAAGCGCGGGTCCTTGCGGTCCGTCGTTTCCTGGGCATACACGGCAGTCGGTTCCTCGCCCGTCATGTAGCGCGCCGCGTTGAGGGCGTAGATGCCGATGTCCATCATCGAGCCGCCGCCCGCCAGCGCCTTTTTCAGGCGCCACGCGTTCGGGTCGCGGAAGTTGAAGCCGTGCTCGGAGCGGAAGTAGCGCAGCTTGCCGATTTCGCCCGCGCGGGCGATGCGGCGCGCTTCCAGGTTGTACGGCTCGAAATGGCAGCGATAGCCGATCATCAGCTTCTTGCCGGCCTGGCGGCATGCCGCGATCATCGCTTCGCATTCGGCCGACGACACGGCCATCGGCTTTTCGCACAGCACGTGCTTGCCGGCCTTGGCCGCGCGGATCGTGTACTCCGCATGCATCGAGACGGGCAGGCAGATGTAGACGATGTCGATGTCCGGGTTGTTGCGGATATCGTCGTAATTCTGGTAGTTGTAGATATTCTTTTCCGGGACACCGTATTCCTGCGCGACGCGCTTGGCCTTGGCCGCATCGCCGCTGACCAGCGCGACGAGCCGGCTGTTCTTGCAGTTCTTGAATTGCGGGATGATGATGCCCAGGCCATAGGAGCCCAGCCCGACGATCGCATAGCCGAGCTTGCGATCGGGCGGGGCCGCCCACGCCATATTGCCCACCGCACCCGCCGCCAGCGCGCCGCCGGCGGCAAGGACCAGACCTCGCCGATTCCTGTCGATCATCACGTCTCCTTTTGTTATCGATGTTAGCGCTCACAATTGCGTTCTCATTTTAATACGAATGCACGGGCTCGCCCACAATTGGCGCCAATCAAGAATCAGCCGACCCCGACGCGCACACTGACAGATGGTGCCCGGACCGGCCGGGCCATTTTCGACGAGGTGAATCATGGTCAAACTCCAGGGCAGCGTGCCCGCAACCATTGCCGACATGCGGTCCCTCGGACCGGCGCCGGCCGACGAACGCATCGACGTCACCGTTTTCGTGCGCCGCCGCGCACCGCTGGCGCCCCATCCGCTGAATGTGAACGTGGCGCAGCGGCGCTATCTCACGCGGGCCGAATTCGCCGCGCAGCACGGCGCCAGCGATGCCGACCTCGACGCCGTCGCCGCGTTCGCCCAAAAGGCCGGGCTCGTCGTGGTGGAACGCCGGCCGGCCGCGCGCAGCATCGTCCTGTCCGGCACGGCCGCCCGGGTCTCCGCCGCGTTCGGCACGGCCATCGAGCGGGTCGAGCACGCGGCCGGCATCTCGCGCCGCCGCACGGCGCCCGTGCACGTGCCGCCCGAGCTGGACGGCATCGTCGAAGGCGTGTTCGGCATCGACGACGTGCCGATCGCAAAGCCGCATTTCAAGTTTTCGAAGGAATCCTCGCAAGCTGCCCTGAATGCATCGATGCCGTTGGGCGCCGAACCCGCCGATGCCCAGGCGGCGCCCGGCTTCACGGGCATCGACATGGCGCGGCTGTACGACTTCCCGGCGGGCCTGGACGGCAGCGGCCAGTGCATCGCCATCATCGAACTGGGCGGCGGCTACCGCACGTCCGACCTGAAGGCCTATTTCAAGAGCCTGGGCCTGCCGCCGCCGCACGTGACGGCCGTCTCCGTCGACGGCGGCAAGAACAGCCCGTCGCTGCCATGGAGCGCGGATGCCGAGGTCATGCTGGACATCGAGGTCGCGGGCGCCGTCGCGCCGAAGGCGCAGATCGCCGTGTACTTCGCGCCGAACAGCGAGCAGGGGTTCGTCGATGCGATCGCGGCCGCCGTCCACGACGACGTGCGCAAGCCGTCCGTCATCTCGATCAGCTGGGGGGCGCCGGAATCGGAATGGACGGACCAGGGCCTGGCCGCGATGGACCAGGCGTTCGAGGCCGCGGCCGCGCTGGGCGTGACGGTGTGCTGCGCGGCGGGCGACGCCGGCGCGCACGACCAGGACCCGCAGAACGGCACGCCGGACGGCCTCGCGCATGCGGACTTCCCCGCGTCCAGTCCGTACGTGCTGGGCTGCGGCGGCACGCGCATCACCGTCAGCGGCAACACCATCGCCAGCGAGACCGTGTGGAATGACGACCCGGCCACCAGCGCCACGGGTGGCGGCGTCAGCGACAAGTTCGCGCTGCCGTCCTGGCAGGCGGATGCGGGCGTGCCGGTATCGATCAATCCGGGCGGACACGTGGGCCGCGGCGTGCCGGACGTGGCCGGCAACGCGTCGCCGGCGACGGGCTACCGGGTGCGGGTCGACTTCCTGACGACCACGATCGGGGGCACGAGCGCCGTGTCGCCGCTGTATGCGGGGCTCGTCGCGCTGCTGAACCAGAAGCTGCCGCAACCCGTGGGCTGGCTCAATCCGCTGCTGTACGGCCCGCTGGCAGGCAGCGGCGCCATGCGCGACATCACGAGCGGCGACAACGGCGGCTATGCGGCCGGGTCCGGGTGGGACGCGTGCACGGGCTGGGGCGTGCCCGTCGGTTCGAAACTGCTGGCCGCGCTCGAAGCCTGATCACGCCAACCGCGCGAGCACGTCGGCGCGGTACTGGCGGCTGCACGGCACCCGTGCGCCGCCACGCAGCAGCAATTCGCCGTCGCCCTTGTCCAGCGTGACCACCTGTTCGATCCAACTCACCTGCACGGCGGCGCGCCGGTGGCAGCGAACGAAACCAGCGCCGAGCCGGTCGACGAGGCCGGCCAGCGTCTGGCGCAGCAGCGGGCTGCCCGTGGCCGTGTGCAGCACGACGTAGTTGTCGGCCGTTTCGATCCACTGGATGTCCGCGACGCGCACGACGCGCGTGACGCCGCGTTCACTCACGAGCAATTGCTCCAGCGGTGCGGGCGGCAGCGCGGCCGGCTGGCCGTCGACGCGGGTGGCCAGTTTTTTCCGCAGGCGCGCCAGTGCGCGGGACAGGCGGTCGCCGTCGTAGGGCTTGAGCAGGTAATCGATGGCGTCGCAGTCGAACGCCTGGCATGCGTAGCGCTCGTACGCCGTGACGAACACGACGAGCGGCGCCGGTTCGGGCAGCGAGGCCGCCAGTTCGATGCCGGACAGCTCGGGCATCTCGATGTCGAGCAGCAGCGCGTCCGGGCGGAAGCTGGCGATCCGCTCCAGGGCATCGATGCCGTCGGCCGCTTCCTCGACGGCCGTGACGCCGTCCTGCTGCGCGAGCAGGTGGCGCAGTTTTGCGCGCGCAGGGCGCTCGTCGTCGACGATCAGCAGACGCATACTGACCTCAGCAAGGCAACCTCATCTCCGCACGCACGCCGCCCTGCGGCCGCGCCGTGATGTCGAGCCGGCCGGCGTCGCCGTATAACGCCTGGATGCGGGCGCGCAGGTTCGACAGGCCGATGCCGCCGGGGCGTTCCGACGCCGCCAGCTTGCCGGCATCGTCCTCGACGCCCAGCACGAGCTCGTCGCCCTCGCGGCAGACGGACACCGCGATGTGCGTCTGGCCGCGGCGCCGTTCGACGGTGTGCTTGAACACGTTTTCCAGCAGCGGCTGCAGGCTCATCACGGGTACTTCGCGGTCGAGCAGGGCGTCGTCGACCTGCCAGGCGATGGCGACGCGGTCGGCGAAGCGCTCGGCCATCACGTCCGCGTACCCGCGCGCGAGGCGCAGTTCGGTGGCGAGCGGGGCCGCGTGGCGGTCGCCCAGGGCCAGCGTCTCGCGCAGCACGTCGGCCAGTTGGGTGAGCGTCGCGTCGGCTCTGGCCGGGTCGGTCCAGATCAGCGCCGACACCGTGTTCAGCGCATTGAACAAGAAGTGCGGCTGCATCTGCTGGCCCAGTCTCTGCAACTGCGCCTGGCGCAGCAGGGTGTTCGAGCGTTCCGCGCGCAACCGGGCGTCGAGCAGGGCGCGGTAGGATTGCACGCCGAAGCGGATCGCCATGAACAGGCCGAAGAAGATCGTGATCTTCATCGACTCGTACACGAACAGTTGCGGCACCGGATCGTGCCGGTAGGTTTCGCCGACGAGTGCGTACACGCCGTGGCGCAGGCCGAAGGCGAGGGGGACGAACGCGATCCAGTACATCGGCAGCCAGCGCGACTGGCGCGCGAACCAGCGCCAGGGCGTGCCGAGCAGGTGGTCGTCCGTGTGCGACCAGCGCAGCTGCACGAGCGCGAGCGCCGTCACGACGAGCGCGGACGACCCTTCCCACAGCAGCGGCTTCCAGATCGCGTGGCTGTGCTCGTTGCGCATGAAGTCCTGCACGGCGACGAGCATCATCAGGATCCAGAACAGGATCCACGCGGATACGAAGACGGCGTTGCGGCGCAGGAAGGTCATGCGGGGATGATCGGCCATGGCGTGCATCGCTGTCAACGCCATGCCGCTACAATCGGATCGCCTACTGACGCCATCCCAAGCATGCCTCCAAAGATTCTCGTCCCCGTCACCTGCGCGCTGGCCTGCGGCGCCATCGCTCTATTGAGCAGTCTCGGCTGGTTGCTCGGCGTGCCGCACCTGGTATCGGTGTTTTCCGGGGCGCCCAGGATGGTGCCGATGACGGCCGTGCTGATGATCCTGCTGGCCCTGGGACTCGCGCGCGAAGCCGGCACGCCGCGGACCGTGCTCCCGACCGCGCTGGCCTGCGGGTTCGTGATGGCCGCGGCGCTGGCGTTGCTCGCCGGCCATGCGCTGCACCGGGTGTCGGCGCCGTTCGTGTTCGGCGGCGACCACCAGGTCAGTCCGTGGAGCGTATCGTCCCCGGTCACGGCGGCCATGTTCCTGGCGGTCGGCGCCGGCCTGCTGTGCCAGGCCCGGCCGTCCGCGATCCGCAACGGCCAGGTGCTGGCGCTGGGCGTGCTGTTGCTGGCGCTGCTGACCCTGGCCGGCTTTCTCGTCCGCGACACCTTCCTGTACGACATGCTGCCGGGAAGAGGCACGTCGGCGCTGACGACGCTCGCCTTCATCCTGCTGGCCACCGGGACGCTGGCGCTGCACCCGCGCGACGGGATCATGGTGGCCGTGGCCGGCCACGAGCCGGGCGCCTGGGTGGCGCGCCGCCTGCTGCTGTCGGCGCTGGCGATGCCGGTGCTGCTCGGCGCGTGCGTCGGGCTGGCGCTGCGCCTGGGCGCGATCGACGTCGGCACGGCGCTCGCATTGCTCGTGTGGAGCACGATGGCCCTGTTCACGGCCGCGGTCTGGTATTTCTCGCTCGTGCTGTACCGCTTCGAGAATGCGCGCCGCGACGCCGAGCGCGAGCGCCAGGCCGCGCTGGACCAGTTGCGCGAAGCGGATGCCCACAAGGATGACTTCATGGCCCTGCTGGCGCACGAGTTGCGCAATCCGCTCGCGCCGATCCGCGCGGCCGCCGACCTCCTGCGCCTGCGGGACGGCGCCGATGCCGAGCAACTGCGCCGCACGAGCGACGTCATCGGCCGCCAGGTCGACCACATTACGCATCTGGTGGACGACCTGCTCGACCTGTCGCGCGTGCGGCGCGGCCTCATCACGCTCGACAAGGTGCCGGTCGACCTCGTCGCCGTCGCGAAGAATGCCGTGGAGCAGGTCCGGCCGCAGGTCGAGCGCCGCCGCCACAGCCTGGAAGTCCGGCTGCCGCAGGAACCCGTCCACGTGGCCGGCGACCACAAGCGCCTCGTGCAGGTACTCGCGAACCTGCTCGGCAATGCCGCCAAGTACACGCCGGAAGGCGGCAGCATCCGCCTCGCGCTCGTCGTGCGCGGAAAGCTGGCCGAGGTGTGCGTGGAAGACAACGGCATCGGCATCGAGGCGGTGCTGCTGCCGCGCGTGTTCGATTCGTTCACCCAGGGCACGCGCACGGCGGGCCGCGCCGAGGGTGGACTCGGGCTCGGACTGGCCCTGGTGCGGCGGCTCGCGGAACTGCACGGCGGCGAGGTCGTCGCCAGGAGCGCGGGACCGGGGCAGGGCAGTACCTTCGTGCTCACCCTGCCGCGCCTGCCCGCCGTGGATGCGGCGGACGACGGCGGCAGCAGTGCGGCATCGGTGCCGCGCATCTGCTAACGTCGAGCCGGACAACCATCTCAGGAGGGAGCAATGGAACGTTTCCTGTTCGTGTACCACGGCAAACCGGGCGCCGATTCCGATACGCGCCACGACCTGTCGCGCTGGGCCGCCTGGTTCGACGGCATGGGCTCGCGCGTCCTCGACCGCGGCAGCCTCACGCACAGCGCCGTCGAAGTGCCGCGCCGCCTGCTCGGGCCCAAGGAATCTGCCAGTTCGCTGTGCGGCTATTCGGTCGTCGAGGCGGCGGATTTCAACGAGGCCGTCGAGATCGGCGAGCGCTGTCCCATCTTCGACGAAGGCGGATCGATCGAGATCGCCCGGCTGACGATTCCGTTGTCGTAGTCAGCCCTTCTTCAGCACGACGTGCGTGGCGGCCTGCGTCGCCACGTGCTCGGCGACCTTGAACCCGAGCGCGGGCAGGTCGATGCCGGCCAGCAGCGCTTCGCCCGATCCCAGCAGCACGGGCGAGATGGCGAGGTGCATCTCGTCCACGAGGCCCGCCTGCAGGTATTGGCGGATGGTCGACACGCCGCCGCCCAGCCGCACGTCCTTGCCGCCCGCGGCCTCTTTGGCGCGGGCGAGCGCGGCCTCGATGCCGTCCGTGACGAAGTAAAAGGTCGTGCCGCCCTTCATCTCGAGCGGGGGCCGGGCGTGGTGCGTCAGCACGAACACGGGCACGTGGTAGGGCGGCTCGTCGCCCCACCAGCCTTTCCACTCGTCGTCCGGCCATGGGCCCCGCACGGGGCCGAACATGTTGCGGCCCAGGATCCATGCGCCGACATTCTCGAAGCCGCGCGCGGCGAAGTCCTCGTCCGGACCGTCGGTTCCCTTCGATTCGTCGCCCAGCATGCGTTGGAACGTGCGGGTGACGCGGAACCATTGGTGCAGTTTTTCGCCGCCTTCGCCCAGCGGATTCTGCAGGCTCTGGTTCGGGCCGGCGCCGTAGCCGTCGAGGGACATGGCAAAGCATCGGACAGTCAGTCTGGACATCGTTCGTCTCCTCCTTGCGTTCAATCGTCGATTTCGTCATCACCCGGCTTGCGCCCGCGGCTGCGGTCGAGCGGGCCCTTCATCGCTTCCACGTCGCGCATGAACTCGTCCACGCCGTGGTCGGGGCTCACGCGGATGGCGGGCGGCATCAGCACGGACATGTACAACTCGTCCGACAAACGTCCCGTGCGCTGCACATTGCCAGCCAGAATCAGCCCGGAGCATAGCACGGCGAAACCGGCGCAGACCCAGCGGTAGCGCACGCGGTTGCGGGGGCGGATCGTGCACAAATGAAAATAGATCATCCCGGCCAGCAGCACCGTCGCGACGTGCGACGCGTAATGCGTGAACCCTTCGGCGGAGAACGCGTAGCCGAGCGTGCTCCCCAGCAGCGCATAGCCGGCGAGGGCCGCGGCGCCGCAGCCGAACACGAACAGGTGCCGGCCCAGCCGTGCGTGGCGGGCGAACAGCCGGTTGGCGCATGCCCAGATGCCGCCCCACAGCAGCGCGGCCGCCAGCCCGCCCGCGAGCGCCTCCGCATAGCGCACCAGCTGGAAATATTCCGTGTCGCTGAGCCAGCGCGCCAGCAGGGCGACGCTCCCCGCGAGTGCCAGGCCCGCGGCGGCGGGCAGCACGCCTTCCCAGCCGTGGAACGTGCGGTCGAGGAGTTCCGGCACGACGGGGAAGTCGGCCGCGCGCACGCGCAGCGCCGTGTGGCCGATGCGGACGACCGTGTCGCCCGTGAGCTGGGCGTCCTGCCGGCGCTTGCCATGGATGACGATGCCGTTGCGGGTGCCGAGGTCGTGCAGCAGCAACCGGCCCGCCGCATCCTGCTCGACGACGGCGTGCATGGCGGCCGCGTAGTCGTCGTCGAGGATCACGTCGTTGTCGTAGCCGCGCCCGATGCGGATCGGCAGGCGGTCGACGCGCTGGCGGTGCAGCACGTCGCCGTTCCTGGCCAGCAGCTCGACGAACCACGGGCCGTTCATCTGCGGCTCCGTCCCAGGGCAGACAAGAATGCCCGCGTCGCGCGCATGCCGTTCTCGTACGAGACGCCCGCCAGGTCGAGCCGGCTCTGCAGGCTGGCCTGCGGATCGTCCGTGCTGGCGGCCAGCAGGGTGAAGTTGTACAGCCCCGAGAACTTGCGGTAGGCGCGCACGCACGTCACGGCGCGCACGGGCAAGGTGGCCGTGTGCACGAACATCTCCGTGCAGGCGGGTCGCGTGAGGCGCGTGTCGCGGCCGGTGCCGATGCGGTCGACGCGAAAGCGGCTGCTTGCCAGTACGGCGAACTGCAGCGGATGCAGCGAACTCGAACGGAGCACCTGGTGCGTCATCGACACGTGGCCCGTCTGCTGCGTGTCCGATACGTAGATCGCCGCTTCCATCGCGCAGCTCACCGAGTCAAGCGTGTACTCGGCCTCGGCGCGGAAGTTCGAGCGGCCCCAGCAGCGCAATTGCTGCGATTCGCGCACAGGCACCTGGTACGGCCCCATCGCGCGCATCGACAGCGGCTCAGCCAGCAGGCGGTCGATCAGCGCGCGCTGGTGCGCCAGCAGCTGCTGGCCGATCAGCGGATTGAAATTCTTCGGCGGATGCGGTTGCGCGGCTGCCTGCCGCAGCAGCTCCTGCGCGTACTTGACGGGTACGAGGAAGCTGACCAGTTCGCCGTCGCGGCGCTTGGAGACGTTGACGCCCGCCACGACGCCGGCCGCCGTCACGCTGGGCCCGCCGCTCATCCCGGAGTTGATGGGGCCCGTGAAAATCAGCTGCTCATAAAAGCTGCGCGTGACGATGCCGTTGTACGAGCCTTCCGAAATGGCGAAGCCGAGGTCGAGCGGATTGCCGAGCGAATACAGGTACTGGCCCTGCACGAGTTTCACGGGCTTGTCCGGCACCTGGAAGAAGCCCGTGCCGTTGCGGTTCACGCGCACGACGGCCAGGTCGTGCAGCACGTCCACCGCCAGCAGTTCGATGGGGCCGCCATTGCCGTCCGTGTCGACGTATTCGCCGACATAGACGTCCGGGTCGAGCGCCATCTGCGACACGACGTGGTAATTGGTCAGCACGAGGTTGCCGGTGCCGACGAGGAAGCCGGAGCCGACGCTGGACTGGCTGCGGCCGTTCCTGAGCAGCATGCGAATCTGCAGCAGGTCGGCCTTCGCGGCGGAGTACAGGGTTTGCGCGGCGCTGGAGGGCGTGGGCAGCGCGGCCGTTTCGTCCGTCTCGCCGGGGCCGGGCGCGGGCGGCGTCGTCGCGGGCGGCGTAGCGGGCGGGATCACGAGCGGCGGTTGCGGCGCCGGTCTGACACGCTGGCCCGCCTTGCCGGCGGCGATGGCCAGCGAAGCGGCGGCGCCGAAAACAAGGGCGGCAAGGGCGGCGGATGGGAGGCGCATGGTGCCTCCATCTTGCCAGAACCGCCCGCGGCGGGGATTACGCTTCGCTGTCGAGCACCGCTTCGGTGGCCGGGGTCATCATGTGACCCAGCTTGGCCTGCTTGGTATTCAGGTAGTTGTCGTTGTAGGCGTTGCGGTTGACGAGCAGCGGCACGCGCTCGGCGACCTTGATGCCCAGCTTGCCGAGGGCGTCGATCTTGCGCGGGTTGTTCGTCATCAGGCGCACCGCTTCGATGCCGAACTGTTCCAGCATCGGCAGCACCAGCTCGTAGTTGCGCGCGTCGGCGTGGAAGCCCAGCTGCAGGTTCGCCTCGACCGTGTCGGCACCCGCTTCCTGCAGGCGGTAGGCGCGGATCTTGTTCACGAGGCCGATGCCGCGGCCTTCCTGGCGCAGGTACAGCAGGATGCCGCGGCCTTCGTCGGCGATGCGGCGCAGCGCCGATTCCAGCTGGGCGCCGCAGTCGCAGCGCTGCGAGAACATCACGTCGCCCGTCAGGCATTCCGAGTGGATGCGCGCCAGCGGGGCGTCGCCCGTGGACAGGTCGCCCAGCGTCATCGCCAGATGCTCCTTGCCGGTCGCATGTTCAATGAACGCATGCAGGGTGAACTGCGCCCACGGCGTCGGCAGGGAGCACGACGTGACGTAGTCGACGAGGTTGGACGGCGCGGTGGCTTTGTCTTGCATGGCTGTTCCTGACGATGACGCGAATAATGGTTATGTAACAGGCGAGTTTACCGGAAATCGGACATGGCCGTGTAGTTCGCCCCCTCGCGGCCCCTCCGCCCCGCCATCCGATATGGGTGCTGCTGGTCGGAAATGCAACAATGCGTCGCGGGTGTTCACGTGGTGCAACACAATTCCCGCACGGAATCTTGGCTGTGCTAGGCTCACACCAGCGTCGATACGGGCGCACTGTTCTCGTCGGTTCGCCATGCAAAGTCCCCTGAAATCCGTCCGCCGCCTGCTGCCGCGCGCCCTCGGCGCCTGGCTCGCCCTGGCCTTCGTGTTGCTGTCCATCGTCCTCACGCTGGTGCTGACGTCTATCATCGAACGCAAGTCGGCCGAGCAGGTCCAGACGAGCATCGGCCACGGCCTGGCCGAGCTGGCGATGCAGACGTCGGACAAGCTGGAACGGGGCATGTTCGAACGCTACCGCGAGGTGGGCCTGCTGGCTCGGCGCCGCGTGCTGGCCGAAGGGCAGCCGCAGGAGCGCCGGCGCGCCACGCTGGACGGCATCCGGAACAGCCTCGGTTACTACAGCTGGATCGGCCTCGCCGGCCTGGACGGCAAGGTGCAGGTCGCGGCCCAGGGCCTGCTGGAAGGGGCGGACGTGTCCAAGCGCCCGTGGTTCCGCAATGCCCTGCGCGGCATCCACGCGGGCGACGTGCACGAGGCGGTACTCCTGGCGCGCTACCTGCCCAGGCAGGACGAGCCCTGGCGCTTCGTCGACGTCGCCTTTCCCTACGTCGACGACGAGGGCGTCACGCGCGGCGTGCTGGGCGCGCACCTGTCCTGGCAATGGGCGCGCGACGTCGAGCGGTCCGTGATGGCCGGGATCGCGGCGCGGCGCCAGGTCGAGGCGCTGATCGTGGATGCGGACGGCAACGTGCTGCTCGGGCCGGCCGACGTGACGGGCCGGCGCCTGACCCTGCCGAGCCTGAAGGCGGCCCATGCGCAGCGCCGCGGCGGCTACGTCGTCGAGACGTGGCCGGACGGCCGCTCGTACCTCGTCGGCTACCAGCTGGGCCACGGTTACGGCGAGTATCCCGGCCTGGGCTGGACGGTGCTCGTGCGCCAGAACGCCGACGACGCGTTCGCGCCCGTGCGCCGCCTGCGCGAATACGGGCTGGCCGCCGGCGCCGTGCTGGCGGGCGCGTTCTCGCTGGCCGGCGTGTGGCTGGCGCGCCGCATCACGCGGCCGCTGGGCGATCTGGCCGATACCGCGCAGCGCATCCGCGCGGGCGAGACGACCCCGATCGAAATCAGGCGGGGCGGCTATGCCGAGGTGCGCGCGCTGGCCACCACGCTGAACGCGCTCGTGGCGAATCTCGTGCGGCGCCGGCGCGCGCTGGAAGACCTGAATGCGACGCTGGAAGCGCGCGTCGAGGCGCGCACGCGCGAGCTGGAACAGGCGCTGGCCAGCGTGCGCGCCAACGAGCAGCGCATCGCCACCATCGTCGAGACGGCGCAGGATGCGTTCATCGCCGTCGACATGCGCGGCCGCATCTGCGACTGGAATTCGGCGGCCGAGACGATGCTCGGCTGGTCGCGCGACGAAGCCATGGGCCGCGTCGTGTCGGATCTCATCATGCCGGAACGCTTCCGTGCCCATTCGCGCGAACTGATGCGCCATTTCCTCGAGACGGGAGAACTGGACACGCTGGGCCGGCGCGTCGAACGCATCCTGCTGGCGCGCGACGGCCGCGAGATCCCCGTCGAAATGACGCTGGGCCTGGCCGGCACGGGCGACGGCCTGTTCTTCTCCGCGTTCATGCACGACATCTCGGCGCGCAAGGAAGTCGAGCGCATGAAGGACGAATTCGTGTCGACCGTGTCGCACGAGCTGCGCACGCCGCTGACGGCGATCTCGGCGTCGCTGGCGCTGCTGGCCGACGGCATGGCCGGCGAACTGCCGCCCGACGCGAAGGGCCTCGTGGACGTCGCCAACGCGAGCTCGGGACGGCTCGTGCGCCTGATCGGCGACGTGCTCGACATCCAGAAGATGGACGCCGGCAGCATGACGTTCGAGAAGGAAGTGCAGCCGGTGCTGCCGCTGGCCGAGGATGCCGTCGCGGCGATGCAGAGCTTCGCCGCGCAAGCCGGGGTCAACCTGTCGTGCGTGGCGGCGCCCGGCGCGGAAACCGCCCGCGCGGACGTCGACCGCGACCGCCTGGCCCAGGTGCTCACGAACCTGCTGTCGAACGCGATCAAGTTTTCCGGACCCGGAACCACCGTGCGCACGCAGGTCGAGGCGGGCGCGGAGCACGTGCGCCTCGCCGTGGCCGACGAGGGCGCGGGCATTCCGGAAGCGTTCCGCGAGCGCGTGTTCCAGCGTTTCGCCCAGGCCGACGGCGCCGATTCGCGGCGCCAGGGCGGCACGGGCCTCGGCCTGTCGATCTGCAAAACGATCGTCGAGGAGATGGGCGGGACCATCCGGTTCGACAGCGTCGAAGGCATCGGCACCACGTTCTACGTCGAGCTGCCGCTCGCCGCCTGAGCCGGCGCGCGGCCGTAGCGCCGCTCGAATTCGTCCATGGCGACGGGGCGGCCCAGCAGGTAGCCCTGCATCACGTCGCAGCCGTGCGCGGCCAGGAACGCGTGCTGCGCGTCCAGTTCCACGCCTTCCGCGATCGTCGCCAGGTGCAGCTTGCGGGCCAGCGCGATGATCGCTTCGACGATCGACGACGCGTTCGGGTCGTGGTCGACCTCGCGCACGAACGAGCGGTCGATCTTCAGCGCCGCCAGCGGAAAGCGGGCCAAGTAGGCCAGCGACGAATAGCCGGTGCCGAAATCGTCCAGCGCGAAGTGGATGCCGAGCCGGCGCAACTGGTGCATGCGGTCGACCAGGTCGTCCGGATTGCGGGCGAAGACGCTCTCCGTCAATTCCAGCGTGAGGCGGTCGGCGGGTGCGCCCGTCGCGGCCAGCAGCGTGGCGACGGCGTGCGGAAAATCCGGGTCGCGCAACTGGTGCACGCTGACGTTCACCGCGAGCTTCAATGTGGCGAGGCGCGGCGCCCGGGCCCAGCGCGCGAGCGCGTGGCAGCCCTGTTCCAGCACGTCCATCCCGAGCGCGGCGATCAGGCCGCCGGATTCGGCCGCGCCGATGAATTCGCCGGGGCCCACCAGTTCATCCGCGCCGCGCTTCCAGCGCACGAGCGCCTCCGCGCCCACGAGGCTGCCGTCGTGGCCGAACTGCGGCTGGCAGTACAGCACGAACTGGCGCCGCGCGAGGCCCGTGCGCAGGGCGGCCGACAGCGCGGCTTGGCGGTCGGCCGCGGCCTGCATGCCGGGATCGAAGAAGCGCAGCGTGTTGCGGCCCTCGTCCTTGGCGCGGTACATCGCGAGGTCGGCCTGGCGCAGCAGCGCGTCGATGTCGGTGGGGTGGCCGTCGAACAGCGTCGCGCCGATGCTCGGGCTGCTGGCGCACTGGCGTCCGGCCAGCTCGAACGGCTCGCCCAGTATCTCCAGCACCTTGCGGCCCACGGCCTGGACTTCGATCGTCGCCTCGGCCGGGGTGGCGCCCAGGTTTTCCAGCACGATCACGAATTCGTCGCCGCCAAGGCGCGCCAGGTGGTCGCCTTCGCGCAGCGCCCGGCGCAGCCGCCGCGCCACTTCGCGCAGCAGCAGGTCGCCCACGTCGTGGCCCATCGTGTCGTTCAGGAGCTTGAAGTTGTCGAGGTCGAGGAACAGCAGGGCGCCGTGGCGGCCCGCGCGGCCGTTGCGCGCGAGGATCTGGCTCAGTTCCTCGAGCAGGAAGCGCCGGTTCGGCAGGCCCGTCAACTGGTCGAAATACGCCAGTTCGTGGATGCGGCGCTCGGCCTGCTTGCGCTCGGTGAGGTCCGTGTTCGTGCCGGACAGGCGCACCGCGTTGCCCGCGCCGTCGCGCAGGATGTAGCCGCGGCTCAGCACGGGGACGTAGTGGCCGTCGCGGTGGCGCAGGCGGAATTCCATGCTGTAGGCCTGGCGCGGCCCGGGCAGCAGTTCGTCCAGGAAGGCGACCACGCGGATGCGGTCCTCGGGATGCGTCAGGCGCACCCACGCCTCCGGGTCGGCGGCCTGCTCGCCGGGCACGTAGCCGAGCATCTCCCACCAGCGCGGCGAATAATAGAGTTCGCCGGTGACGAGGTCCCAGTCCCACGGCGCATCGGTCGACCCCTGCAGCGCGAGACGCATGCGCTCTTCGGACTTGTGCAGCGATTGTTCCGCGTCCTTGAGCGCCGTGCAGTCCGTGAAGCAGACGACGACGCGGTGGATGGCGCCGTGCTCGTCGCGCTCCGGATAAGCATTGCAGATCGCCCAGCGCACGTCGCCGTGGGCCGGACGATAGACTCCAACGACGAGGTCCGACACCTTGGCGCCCGTGCGCAGGACCGCGTTCACGGGAAATTCGGAGGGCTGCATGCGGGAGCCGTCCGCGCGCACGAAATGCCAGGCGTCGTCGTCGGCCTGCGCCTCCCGTGCCTCATGTTCGCTGCGCCCCAGCAGCGCCAGCGCCTGGCGGTTGGCCGCCACCACGCGGCCGCTGGCATCATGCATCACGACGCCGGCCGGCAGGTGGGCGAGCAGGTCGTCGAAGCGGCGCTGGGCGTCGTCCGGAACGTCGGCGCGACGGATGCTTGGCGGGTTCGCGTGCATGTGGACTTTTGGTTACGATTTCCGCGCATGCTAGCAGTTCCTGAACACCGGTGGCGCGCGCTCAGGCCGCTTTTGTCGCGTCAACCCGACGGCGGCGCGCGGTAGCGGAAATCACGCTGGCGGACCAGTCAACGCGTGCCGAAATTGACGAACTCCGCCAGCAGGCTGCCCGTGGCCGGCATCATGCCCGTGAACATGAGCCCTACGCGGACGGCGTCGCGCACGAAGACGCTGTTCGATGCGCGGGCATTCAGGTCGAGCCGCCGCACGCTGCCGCCGCTGAAGACGGAAAAGGCGACGCGGCACGTGCTGCCGTCGGGCAGGGGGCGAGGCAGGAGGACGGCCATGCCGTCGCGGCCGATGTCGACGGTGACGGCGGCGAGCGACGGACCCCCGGTCACATCGACGACGGCGCGCACGCGGCACAGGCGGCGCGGGGAGCGCCGGTCGTCGCCGTAGGCGTCCGTCTGAAAAGCGCGATTCGATTCCACAACAAGAACGGGTGTAAAGACAAACCCGTCGATTGTTGCTGATGGGAACTAACTTGTGGTTGTCGATGCGCTACTTAGAAGGTTTACTCGACTCACGCAACTCGTGGATGGCGATGCCGCCGAAACCATCCCACGCGCCGAATTCCGCTTCCAGGCCGGGCAGCAGGCGCAGCAGGGCGGCCTTGTCCTTGTGGAAGGTGGTGGCGCTGCCGTCGATGGCGCGCGTCGACTGCAGGCGGTACAGCCTTGCGTCCTGTGCGGCGAGCGGCTGGCGCAGCAGGGCCAGCACCTGGCGGCCGCCGACGTCCACCGCCAGCAGGTCGCCGCGGCCGTCCGCGGCCCGCACGTAGCGGCGCTGGACTTCGGGCTCGATGGGGCCCGCTTCGAGCGCGATGCGCACCCGGCGGCCGTGCGCACCGGCCCAGTCGAGGAACGGGATGGCGAAATCGGCGATCTGGTCGCGGTCGGTGCGGTAATCCATCACGGCGAGGGCGTCCGCATGGGGCGCCAGCGCGTCCAGCAGCGCCTGGTTCCTGCCCCACCAGAACGGGACGACGAATTCCACCCGCAGCGCGTCGCCCGCCGCCGCCTTCACGGCGCGCGCCATGTCGACGTAGGCGGCGTCGCGCCGCGCGGCCGGCAGCACGTTGTCCGGCAACAGGTACGGCTCCACGTCGAACTGCACGCCGCGCAGGCGGGCCTCAGGCGGCTGCGCTGCGTTGTAGGCGGCGTAGGCCTGCACGCGCTTCACGACGGCCGGGACTTCGCCCGCCAGCACCATGTGCGGGTCGCCATCGACGCTGTAGACGCCGATGCCTTTGTCGCCCGCCTGGCGCACGAACGCGGCCAGCAGGTCGGGTGCGCGCACGGCGGTGCCGTCCTTCAGGGGCACCGTGACGAACAGCTCGCGGATACCCTGGGCCGCGGCCCACTCGAGCAGGGCGGGCCCGCCGTCGATCCAGTCGCCGGGGCGCCAGACCCACGTCGAACGGGGCGCCGGGGCGGACGCCGCGGCCGGTTCGAGCGCGAGCGAGGCCACGTCGATGCTTGCCTGCGTCGCAGGGCACAGCAGCACGAACTGGCGCCAGCCGGCGCGGTCGAGGCGCGGCGGCAGCGCGAGGCGCGCGGCCTTCGCGTTCGGGCTGGTAGCGCCCATGTCGAACGCGTCGTCGCGAGCGCGGCGCGCCTCGTCGGCCACCTGCCACGTGAACGATCCGCCCTGCGCCGTATAGGTTGCAGCCAACGCGGCGTTCGCGCGCGTCATGAACCACGGTCCCGTGAGGATCACGCCTGCCGCGCGCTGGCCGGGGCGGCACGTCACCTGCAGGCGGCCGTCCGCCAGCGTCGCCTGCACGCGCTCCTCGACGCCGAACGTGCGTGCGCGCATTCGCGTGAACAGGTTCGCGCGCAGGGGCATCGGGGAGGGACGCTCCGGTCCCGGCTTCGACGACGGCAGCTCGTGCTCGCTGACGGCGAAGCGGCCGTCGGCCACGTTGCCGTGCAGGAGGATAGTGGTCTCCGGCGTCTCGCCCGGCGCGAGCGGGTACACCGTCTCGACCTGCGCGCCGGGCGGCAGCGCCACGCTCGTGCAGCCCGGCTTGCGGGGCTGGTCGTCGACGACGTAGCGCGGCGCGCCGTCGGCGGAGCACTGGTGCAGCGAGGCGGCATGGGCCGGGAGGGTCATGGCGAGCAGGGGGAGAAGTAGACGGCGGATCATCCGGGACCTTTCGGCGTACTGGCCTGCCAGTCGCCCTTGCGCTTCATCGTACCCCACGTCGATTCCTTCTGCGTGACCCAGCGCCACAGGCCGATCAGGCGCCACATCGTATTGAGTTGCCGGTAGCCGAGGTTCTCCAGCAGCACGACGGCGGCGAGTGCCAGCAGCTGCTTGCCGCGCGGGTAGATGTGGAAGGACATCTCTTCCAGCAGCAGCCCGGAGGCCGACAGCAGGATGCCGAGGCCGATGGCGACGAACATGAACGTGGTGAACGCCTGCCACGAGATCTCGCCCGTGAGGAAGGACCAGGTCATGAAGATGTAGCCGCCGATTTCGACGAGGGGGCCGAGCCATTCGAACAGCAGCATGAACGGGAAGGCGAGCCAGCCCGGCACGCCGCCATTGCGCGAAAACATCAGGCCCCAGTTGGCGTTCAGGCTCTCGGCCAGGCCGCGCTGCCAGCGGATGCGCTGGTTCCTGAGCGTCCTGTAGTCTTCCGGCGCCTCGGTCCAGCACACGGGATCGGGCACGAATTCGACCTTGTATGGCTGGCGCTTCGCGCGCAGGAGGCGGTGCATGCGGACAATCAGTTCCATGTCCTCGCCGATCGTGTCCGGAC
Source organism: Massilia kyonggiensis (assembly GCF_024756235.1). Lineage (GTDB taxonomy): Bacteria > Pseudomonadota > Gammaproteobacteria > Burkholderiales > Burkholderiaceae_D > Telluria > Telluria kyonggiensis. The sequence continues at coordinate 162,639 of NZ_JANUGY010000002.1, forward strand.
GGTAGCCGCCCGCCATGATCACGGTGTCCTTGCGGAACACGCCGAACGCGCCGGAGATGATCAGCATGCCGTTCACGGACGACCAGCCGAGGCGCCCGAACAGGAACGCGCGCAGGTATTCCACGACCTGGAACAGCGCCCACACGTTCTTCGGCAGGCCGACCTTCGTGAGGAAGCCGCCCGTCACCTCGCACCCGTTGGCGACGCGGATCGTGCCGCCCGTCGCGACGACGGTCGGGTCGCGCAGGAACGGCTCCGTGACCTTTTCGAGGCTGTCGCGCTGCAGGATCGAGTCGGCATCCACGCCGCACACGAGCGGATAGCGCGACGCGTTGATGCCCGCGTTCAGCGAGTCGGCCTTGCCGCCGTTGTCCTTGTCGATCACGCGCAGGTTCGGGAATCGCGTGGAGCGGTAGATCTGGCGGATGTCCTTCGTCTTGATCTGGCGGCGGTAGGCCTCGGGGAACGGCAGCAGGCCGAATTCGCGCTTCAGCACCTCCAGCGTGCCATCCTTCGAGCCGTCGTTCACGACCAGCACCTCGTACTCGGAATACGTCAGCTGCAGCATCGAGCGGACCGAGGCCGCGATCGTCGCTTCCTCGTTATACGCGGGCACGAGGATGCTGACGGGCGGCTCCAGGCCGGAATAGACGCGCGGCAGGTCGTCCAGCATCTCTTCCTGGCCCTTGCGGTGCAGCGTGCGCAGCGACAGCATGTTCAGCACGAGGTAGCCGCCGTTGAGGAGGATGAAGTAGCACAGGACGAACCAGGTGACGAACTGGATGAGCAGGTGATGCGACATCATGCAGTCCTTTCTGCGATCACCTGGCCCAGGATGTCGGCGGCGAAGCGGTCGGTGAGCGCTGTATGCAGCGCATCCAGTTCGGCGCGGCCCAGCCAGGGCAGGTCGACGATGGCCTGGGCGGCGCGGTAGCGCACCCACCACTCGCGGTCGGCCAGCAGGGCGACGAGGCGGTCGACGTCGGACGCGTCGCCGATGCGGCCCAGCGCCTTGGCGGCGAGCACGCGGACCTGCCAGTCCGCATGCGCGAGCAGGCTGCGCACCTGGTCGCGCAGGCCGGGCGTGGCGACGATGCGCAGCGCGGCCGTCACGAGTTCGAGATCGTCGCTGGCGAGGGCGGCGGACAGCACGTCCGCCGGCAGGTCGATGCGCAGCGCTTCCGCGATGCGCAGCGCGCGCGGCAAACGCTCCTGCGGCAGCGCCGGCAGCAGGTTCGCCAGCACGCCGGCGACGGGCGCGCTCGCCTCTTTCAGGATGCCCGCCACGTGCGACATCGCCCAGTCGTCGCGCGCGACGAACAGCGGCGTGAGGTACGCCGCGGCCGCGTGCGGGTCGATGCGCACGAGCGCCCACAAGGCCGAGAGCGACAAGGTCACGTCGGGGCTTCCGGCCAGCGTGCGCAGCAGGTCCCACGAATCGCGGTCGCCCAGGTGGCCAAGAAGGAGTGTCGCGAGCAGGCGTTCCGTGCGCGGGCCGCGCGCGAGCATGGCGCGGGCGTCGCGCTCCACGCCGAGGCGGCGCGCGACGTCGTTCAGCGCGGCGCCCGCCTCGCCGCGCAGCGATGCCTGCAGGTGCACCCACAGCTTGATGAAGTGCGGACGTTCCGCTTTGCCGAGCGGCGGCAGCGTTTCGGGCGTCTCGCCGACGATGGCGGCATTCAGGACGGGGCGCCAGCGCGCCAGCGCGCGCGCCGCGCGGCGTTCGCGCCGGCGCAGGGCCATGCGCAGGCGGATGATCTGCGCGCCGAGGAGCAGGGTCAGGAAGAGGGCGCCGATGCCCGTCCAGTACGCCGCCGCGAGGATCGGATCGGCGGGCGCCGTGAACGCCGCAGCCAGCGCATGGGCGGGAATCACGCCGCCCGTCGGCAGGATCATGCGGGGCTCTTCAGGAAGCGGCGCAGACGCGCCAGCAATTCCTGCGGCTGGAACGGCTTGATGATGAAGTCGTTGGCGCCGGCGTCGAGGGCGCGCACCGTGTCGCGCTCCGTGTTCTTGGCGGTCAGCATGAGCACAGGGACGGCTTCCCAGCCGGCCTGCGCGCGGATCAGGCCCACGATCTCGAACCCGTCCACGTACGGCAGCATCACGTCCAGCAGCACGAGGTCGGGCGCGGGCTGCGACACGACGTGCTGGACGGCGGCGCGGCCGTCGGCCACGTGGATCACGCGATAACCCTGGCGCTCGAGCATGAAGCCGAGGACGTGGGCGATGTGGACATCATCCTCGACGACGAGGACGCTGGGTTGTGCGCTCATAGTGGTGCGGTCGAAAGTTGCCGTCGGGCTTCATTATACTGGGCATCGTTAACATCCGACGCGCGATTGTGGCGGGTGTGCGACTATCAACGGCCGGAATGGCCGACAACAGGACAGGAGGGGGAATGTCGAGCGATACACGCAACTGGTTCGACCAGGGAGGACGGGCCTACGCCCAGTTCCGGCCGGAATATCCGCGGGAACTCGCCGCGTATCTGGCGTCCACGGCGCCGGACAATCGGCTCGCGGTCGACGTGGGCTGCGGTAACGGTCAGCTGACGCAACTTCTCGCGCCTCACTTCGAGCGCGTGATCGGGCTCGACCCGAGCGCCGACCAGATCGCGAATGCCGTTCCGGACGCGCGCATCCATTATGAATGCGCGCCTGCCGAGCAGTTGCCGGTGCCTGATGCAAGCGCGAGCCTGGTGACCGCCGCCCAGGCCGCGCACTGGTTCGATCTGCCGGCGTTTTACGGGGAAGTGCGCCGGATCGCCGTGCCTCGCGCCGTCGTGGCGCTCGTCAGCTACGGCGTGCTTAATTTTGAAACTGAGCTGCAAACTGAGCTGGACCGGCGCTTCCAGGCGTTTTACCGGGACGAGATCGGACCGTACTGGCCGCCGGAGCGCAAGCTCGTCGACACGGGTTATGCGACCATCGATTTCCCGTTCGACGAATTCGCGCCGCCATCCCTGGCCATCCGCCTTGAATGGCGCCTGTCCGAATTCCTCGGCTACGTGTCGACGTGGTCCGCCACGCGCAGCGCGAGGGAAGCGGGCAGGGAAGCGCTGCTCGCAGCGTTCGCCGACGACCTCGCCGCGCTGTGGGGGGACCCGGACACGGCGCGTCCCGTGTCCTGGCCCATCAACATGCGCATCGGCCGGGTGTGAGTCCGGATCAGGCCGGCAGGTCGAACAGCAGGACTTCGGCCGCTTCCGCCTTGTCGAACACGACCCGTTCCTCGCCGCCGATCTTGAGCGCATCGCCATCCTTGAGCGGCACGCCGTTGACGGTGACGTCGCCGCGGATCACGTGGACGTAGGCCAGGCGCTCGCTGTCGAGGGCATGTTCCGCCTTGTCGCCTTCATCGAGGATGGCGGCGTGGATCGACGCGTCCTGGTGGATCAGCACGGACTCCTGGCGGCCGTCGCGGGAGGCGATCAGGCGCAGCCTGCCCTTTTTGCTGTCGGTCGAAAAATGCTTTTCCTCGTAGCTGGGCGGGATGCCTTTCGTGTCCGGCTCGATCCAGATCTGCAGGAAGTGCACGGGATCCGTCTTCGACCCGTTGAACTCGCTGTGGCGCACGCCGGTGCCCGCGCTCATGCGCTGCACGTCGCCGTAGTGCAGCACGGAGCCGGTGCCCATGCTGTCCTTGTGTTCCAGCGCGCCGTCCAGCACGTACGAGATGATCTCCATGTCGCGGTGGCCGTGCGTGCCGAAGCCGGCGCCCGGGGCGACGCGGTCTTCGTTGATCACCAGCAGCGGGCCGAAGCCGCTGTGGCGCGGGTCGTAGTAATCGGCGAATGAAAAGCTGTGTTTCGACATCAGCCAGCCGTGGTGGGCGGCGCCCCGTTCTTCGCTCCTGCGGACTTCCATCATGATCTGCTCCTTGTGTTGTGTGCTTGTCGATGGAAGCCAGTATAGGGACAGCTTACCCCGTTGAAAAACGAGTTATTTTCCGTCCTTGCATCGAAAAATTCGATGATGCTGTTGGCCGATGCGGTACACTCCCGCCGCCCAGATAAGGAATGCCATGACCCGCCCGAGCCCCGACGCCGTCGACCTTGCCGAAGACCTGCGCAGTGCCGTGGGCGCATTCGTGCGGTCCGTCCGCTACGACACGGACACGCCCCGTTCGGCCGGTTCGGACACGCTGGAGCTGCTCGACCGTAACGGTCCGGCGAACATCGCCGCGCTGGCCCAGGTCCGCAACGTCAAGCACCAGAGCATGCGCCTCGTGACGGCGCAGCTGGAAGAACAAGGTCTCATCGAGCGCATGCCCGACCCGCAGGACGGCCGCAGCGTGCTGTTCGCCGTCACGGAACAGGGACGCGACCGGCTGCGCGCCGAACGTGCCGCGCGTGCCGCCCACATCGCGGACCTCATCGCCGAGCGGCTGACGCCCGAAGAATGCGCCGAGCTGCGCGTGGCCGTCCGCCTGATCGGGCGGCTGGCCGATCCGGCGCGCTGACCTTTTCCGACTGAACCCCGGTCAGCCCTGGCGCAGGCCGGCCAGCACGGCCGGCAGCGTGTTCACGCCCCAATGCTCGGCGTAGCGGCCGTCCTCGACCCGGACGATGTCGATGACGTCGATCGCCACGTCCCGGCCCGTCGCGGCGACGCCCAGCAGCGTGCCCGTGTGGCGGCCGCGGATCGTCTTGCGCGACGTGACTTTCGCGCCTTCCGCCACCTGGTCGTGGATCTCGACCCGCAGGTCCGACAGCGCCGGGCGCAGCACGCGTTCAAACGTAGTCCACATGCTTTCCGGACCATCCGCCGCGCCGGGCGGCGCCGTGCGGTTGACGAACGTCGGCAACATCAACGCTTCGAAGGCCGCGCGGTCGCCCCGCTCGATGACCTCCAGGTTGAAACGGCGTACGACATCCTTCGGGTTTGCATGCGGCATAGGAATTCCTCGGTCACTGTCCGACGGTGGACGTGGCCGATAATATACAGGCTAGACTGTATAGTCAACGCTTCAACGGGTCCAGCAGGCTGCGGAGGTTGTTGTGGTCGAGCTCGTACATGAGGGCCAGCAGCTCGCCCAGTTCGCCTTTGGGAAAGCCTTCGCGGGCGAACCAGCCCAGGTAGTGGCCGGGCAGTTCGGCGATCGTGCGGCCCTTGTACTTGCCGTAGGGCATTTCGCGGGTCAGGAGGAGGGTGAGGTGTTCGGGTTTCATGGTGGCGCCACTTTAACAAACATGGCGTAGCATGCGGTCAGGAGGACACCCGATGGCAACCGACTTCAACCTCGAACGTTTCGTGGAAGCACAGGACGGCATCTACGACACGGCGCTGGCCGAGCTGCGCGCCGGCCACAAGCGCACCCACTGGATGTGGTTCATCTTTCCCCAGATCGAGGGGCTGGGCCACAGCGCGATGGCGCAGCGCTACGCGATCCGGTCCGCCGACGAGGCCGCGGCCTACCTCGCGCATCCCGTGCTGGGCCCGCGCCTGCGCGCGTGCGCGACGGCCATCGCGACCCACGACGACCGGGGCGTCGACGAGATCTTCGGCCACCCGGACAACCTGAAATTCCATTCCTCGATGACCCTGTTTGCCGACGTGGCGCCCCACGAAGCGATCTTCCAGACCTGCCTCGACCAGTTCTTCGACGGCCGTCCCGACCCGGCCACGCTGGAGCGGCTGGGCTGACCGCGCGGACGCCGGACGCGTCCGCGACGGTGCCGTCGACGTTGTTGCGTATAATCCGTGGTCAGCTTGTCTACCAACCACACAACAACACACATGGCTTCATCTCCAGACAATATCAGCATGGCGGTGTTCTGCGACTTCGAAAACGTCGCACTCGGCGTGCGCGATGCGAATTACGAGAAGTTCGACATCAAGCCCGTCCTCGAACGCCTGCTGCTCAAGGGCAGCATCGTGGTCAAGAAATCCTATTGCGACTGGGATCGCTACAAGGGCTTCAAGGCGACGATGCATGAAGCGAACTTCGAACTGATCGAAATCCCCCACGTGCGCCAGTCGGGCAAGAATTCCGCCGACATCCGCATGGTCGTGGACGCGCTCGACCTGTGCTACACGAAATCGCACGTCAACACGTTCGTGATCGTCTCCGGCGACTCGGACTTCTCGCCGCTCGTCTCCAAGCTGCGCGAGAATGCGAAACGGGTGATCGGCGTGGGCGTCAAGCAGTCGACGTCGGACCTGCTGGTCGCCAACTGCGACGAATTCATCTTCTACGACGACCTCGTGCGCGAACAGCGCCGCGCCGCTGCCAAGCGCGACGAGCGCAAGGCCCAGCCGCAGCAGAGCCGCGGCCGGTCCGACGGCGACAACCGCAAACGCGAAGAGATGGAAGCGCGCAAGCTGCAGGCGCTGGAGATGGTCGTCGAGACCTTCGATGCGCTCGTCTCGGAACGTGGCGACACCGGCAAGATCTGGGCCTCGCTGCTGAAGGACACGCTCAAGCGCCGCCGTCCAGACTTCTCCGAGACCTATTACGGCTTCCGCACGTTCGGCAACCTGCTGGAAGAAGCGCAGACGCGCGGCCTGTTCGAATTCGGCCGCGACGAGAAATCCGGCACCTATGTCTTCCGCGGCGCCAACGCCCAGGTCGACCTGCAGCCGGTGGAAGCCGCGCCGGTGGAGACGCCTGCCGAGCAGCCGCCGGTGGCGGCCGAGCCGGCAGCCCAGGAAGCCGGCGACGAACTGGCCGCGGAAACCCAGGGCGAGCAGCCGACGGAAGTCCCGGCAGCCGCCCGCGAATTGCGCCGCCGCGGCGGCCGTGGACGCAAGGGCCGCGAAGGACAGGCACCCGCGCCCGCGCCGGAAGCCGTGCCGGTCTCCGAGGAGGCCGCGATCGCCACCTGGCCGGCACCGACGCCGGACCTGGCCGAGGCACCGGAGCCTGTCGCCGCAGCCGAGGAACCCGTCGCCGTCGCCGAAGAAGCGCCCGCACCGGTGAAGGAACGCCGCCGTACGACGCGCACGCCGCGCAAGCGCAAGGAAGAGACCGCCGGCACGACCGCGACCGCGGAGGCGGTGGCGCAGGAAGACAGCGCCGCGGCGCTGGATGCGCAGGCTGCCGTCGCGGAAGCCGCGCCCGCCGAACCCGTTGCGGCGGAAGGCGAGGACGACGCCCAGGGCGCGAAACCGGCCCGCAAGAAGTCGGCCCGTCCCGCGCACAAGGCACCGTCGCGCAAGCCGGCGACGCGTGCGCCGCGCCGGCCGGCCAAGCCCAAGACGCCCCCCGAAAATAGCTGACCTCGCGGTTGATGTCCTGGTGCGCCCGTCGATTCCCGGGCCGGAATCGGCGTGCGCCCGTCGCGCGCACGCCTGTGCAATAATGACAAGAACGCCCCGCGTCCACTGTCATGCAAAGGCCCACCATGCGTACGCTCACCGGTCTCTTCGCCTGCCTCCTTGCCGCCGCCGCGCTGCCGTCCCAGGCGGCCGCACCTTCCGCGGCGCATCCCTTGCTGGGCATCTGGATCCTCGCGATCCCGCAGCTCGGCTGTTCCGAGACGTATCACTTCCGCGGCGACGGCACGACCCTCGTGAAAAGCGCGGAAGAAGTGTCGGAAAGCGAATTCACGGTCGCCGAAAAGCCCAGCGCCAAGGGTTTCTATAAACTCGAGGACAAGATCGTGAAGGACAACGGCAAGCAGGATTGCTCAGGCGAGATCATGAAGCCGGGCACGCGCGCCACCAACTACCTCCGCTTCCACCCGTCCGGCGCGCGCTTCGTGATGTGCCGCGATGAGACGATGGAAGCGTGCATCGGCCCGTTCGAGCGGATGCCGGGGCAGGGGATCTGAGTTTCAGTAGGTGAGATTGGGTTCGTCGTAGCCGAACCAGGCCCAGATCGGGGTCATGGGACCCTTGACCTGCGTGGCGTCGATGGCCAGCCTGACGGGAGACGGCGCCGTGGATTCGGCCACGCACAGCGGCGCCGCGGCCGCGAGGAGGAGGGCTGCGAGACGTCTCTTCATGTCATGTCGACGATTACCAGAGATGGTGTACGTGGGGTGCGATCCGCTCGCGGTACAGCGCGCGCAGCTGTTCCATGGCCGCCGGCGGGATGGCGTCCAGCGCGCTGGCCCGGCTGTTCGCGATCGCCTGCGCGGCATTCCTCGCGCCCGGGATCACCGTGCTGACGCTTTGCTCCATCAGGATCCAGCGCAGCGCGAATTGCGCCATCGTCGCGCCGCCCGGCACCAGTGCGCGGATCTGTTCGACGGCCTCGAGCGCGAGGTCGTACGGGACGCCGGCAAACGTCTCGCCCTTGTCGAACGATTCCCCCTCGCGGTTGAACGCGCGGTGATCGTCCGCGGCGAACGTCGTGCTGGCGCTCATCTTCCCGGTCAGCAGGCCCGACGCGAGCGGGACGCGCACGATCACGCCGACGTCGCGCCGCGCCGCTTCCGCGAAGAACAGCGTGGCCGGACGCTGGCGGAAGATGTTGTAGATGATCTGCACGGTGGCGACATTCGGGTATTCGATGGCCTTCAAGCCCTCTTCGACCTTCTCGACGGAGACGCCGTAGTGGCGGATCTTGCCGGCCGCAACCAGGTCGTCCATGGCGCCGAAGACGTCCGGCTGATAAAAGACCGGCGTCGGCGGGCAATGCAGCTGCACGAGGTCCAGGCAGTCGACGCGCAGGTTGCGCAGCGACCGCTCGACGAATGCCGTCAGGTTGGCCTTCGTATAGCCTTCCGCCACGTGGGGCGACAGGCGGCGCCCGGCCTTGGTGGCCACGAACGGCCGCTCGCCGCCGCGTTCCGCGAGCACGTCCGCGATGATCTGTTCGGAACGGCCGTCGCCATACACGTCGGCGGTATCGATGAACGTGACGCCGTTGTCGAGGGCCGCATGCAGCGCACCCTTGGCGTCCTCCACGCTGACTTCGCCCCAGGAGCCGCCGATCGCCCAGGCACCGAAGCCGATTTCCGAGACGGCCGCGCCGGTGCGGCCCAGTTTTCTTTGTTGCATGTTTTTTCCTTTTTAAACCATCAGTTGTCCACCATTGACTTCGATGACCTGGCCAGTCAGATAGCCGGACAGTGCTTTCGAAGCGAGAAACAGGTATGCGCCCACGCACTCTTCCGGGGTGCCGGCGCGCCCCATCGGGATCGTGCCGACCTGGGCCGACAGCAGGTCGGCGGGCGTGTAGCGGTCATGGAAGGCCGTCTGGATCACCCCGGGCGCGACGGCGTTGACGCGGATACCGTCGGCCACGAATTCCTTCGCATGCCCGCGCGTGAGATTGCTGACAAAACTCTTCGCTGCGGCATACAGGACTGCCCCCTGGCCGCCGCCGTTGCGCGCGGCAATCGACGTCGTGTTGATGATGAAGCCGCCGCCGGCCTGCCGCAGGTAGGGCACTGCCGTGATGCTGGCCTGCCACACCGAGCGGGCGTTGAGATCGACGACACGGTCGAAATGATCGGCCGTCGCCGCTTCCGTCGGGATGCGGCCGAGCATGTTGCCGGCATTGTTCACGATGCCGTCGAGGCCGCCAAGCAGGCGGGCGGCCTCGTGCACGACGCGCTCCGTGTCCGCCAGGTCGGCCATGTCGCCGTGTACGACCACGGCACGGTCCGGTGCACCGGCGGCGACGCGCTCGGCGCCGGCGCGGTTGGTGCCGTAGTGGATCGCCACGCGGGCGCCCTGCCGGAGGAACCCGAGCGCGACCGCTGCGCCGATGCCGGCCGAAGCCCCTGTGACGAGGATGCGCTTGCCGGCAAGGTCTGGGATATTGAGTTCGCTGCGAGATGACATGGGGATGGTCGCGAGTTGTCGAGCCCTCTTTATACCGCCCAGCCTTGCCGCAGTGCTATCATTCGAAGATGAGCCGCATTCATCGCGGCGATGAGTCTCTCTCAACCATGTCCCTGATCGATCGCGTCGATTTCGCCGACCTGCGCCTGTTCCTCGCCATCGTGCGCACGCGCAGCTTCAAGGCGGCCGCCATCCAGCTGGGCCTGTCGCCCTCCGCAGCCAGCCACGCCATGCGCCGGCTGGAAGCGCGTCTCGCCGTGAAGCTGCTGAACCGTTCCGCGCGTTCCGTCACCCCGACCGATATCGGCCTCGAACTCGCAAAGCGCCTGGGGGACGGCTTCGACGCGATCGGTGCGGCGCTCGGGCTCATCGACACGGCCACGCCGGCCCATGGCGAACTGCGCATCAACGTGTTCGCGGACGCGGCCCACCAGTTGATCGAAGGGGCGATCGTGGCATTCGCCCGGGTCTATCCCGATGTACGGCTGACCGTCGTCGTGGAAGACCGGCCCATCGATATCGTCGAAGAAGGCTACGATGCCGGCGTCCGGTATGGCCATTACGTTCCGGAAGACATGGTCGCCGTGCCCCTGAGCGGCCCCCAGCGCTGGGTCGTGGCGGCGGCCCCGGCGTATCTGGCCAACTACGGCGAGCCGGCGCATCCCGACGACCTGGCGCGGCACCGGTGCCTGCAGCTGCTGCTCGGCGACAACTCGGCCTACAAGTGGGAATTCGACATCGACGGCGAACGGCGCCGGATCCGTGTGCCGGGACCGATCACGATCAACGATACGGCCACGACGATCGCCGTGGCGAAATCCGGCGCGGGCCTGGCCTATCTGCTCGAATCCAGGATCGCGGGCGAACTGGCCGAGGGTAGCCTGCGCATCGTGCTGGATGCGTTCGCAGCGCACGGCGAGCCTTTCCACATGTACTACAGCAGCCGGCGCCACAGTCATCCGGCGCTGCGCACCCTGATCAACATCATCCGTGCCGGGCAGTCCCTGCCGCCCGTCGGCTGAAAACCTGCTGCCGCGCCTTAGGTGTATATTGCCGGGCGATCAGCTCACTTTTTGGATCCTCGATGTCCCCGGCTTTACTTTTCTGCATCCTCATCGCGTATTTCGCCCTGCTGCTCGGCGTCGCCTGGGCCACGGGGCGGGGTGCCAACAACGACAGTTTTTTCATCGGTAACAAGAGCAGCAACTGGATGCTCGTCGCGTTCGGCATGGTCGGCACCACGCTGTCCGGCGCCACGTTCATCAGCGTGCCGGGCGCCGTCGGGGCCGACGGCTTCGGCTATGCGCAAATCCTCATCGGCTACGTGATCGGCTACATCGCGGTCGTCGTCCTGCTGCTGCCGCTGTACTACCGCCTCCGGTTGACCTCGATCTACCACTACCTCGACGTGCGCCTCGGCCGCCGCGCCTACCAGAGCGGGGCCGGGTTCTTCATCCTGTCGCGCCTGTTCGGCGCCACGGCGCGGCTGTACCTCGTCGTCGCCGTCCTGCAGACCATCATCCTCGACAGCCTCGGCGTGCCGTTCTGGCTCACGACCTTCGTCATCCTCGGCATGATCCTGCTGTACACGGTCCAGGGCGGCGTAAAGACCATCGTCTGGACCGACACGCTGCAGACGACGTGCATGCTGGCCGGCCTGTTCGCCTGCGTCGCGTTCATGCTGGGCCAACTGGACCTGACGATCCCCGAGGCGCTGCGGCAGATGCAGGACAAGGGCCTCGCGCGCGTCTTTACGCATGATCCCGACAGCCCCGGCTACTGGCTCAAGCAGATCGTGGCCGGCATCTTCATCGTGCTGACGATGACGGGCATGGACCAGGAAATGATGCAGAAGACGATCTCCGTGAAGACGCTGAAGGATTCGCAGAAGAACCTCCTGAGCCTCACGGCCGTGCTGGTCGTCGTGCTGTGCGCCTTCCTGTTCCTCGGCGGCCTGCTGTACCTGTATGCGCCGATTGCCGGCGTCACGGCGACGGGCGACAAAATCTTCCCGGCCGTCGTGATGGGCCACCTGCCCGCCGCGGTGCAGATCATCTTCCTGATCGCGCTGATCTCGGCGCTGTTCCCCAGTGCCGACGGCGCCATCACGGCGCTGACGTCCACGTTCTGCATCGACATCCTCGGCATCAAGCGCCGCACCGACCTGACGGAACACCAGCGCGTGCGCCTGCGCCGCCATGTCCACCTCGCATTCGCCGCGTTGTTCCTCGCGATGGTGCTCGTCTTCAAATGGGTGGACAATCCCAGCATGATCGTCGTCATCCTGAAGCTCGCAAGTTATACATACGGACCCTTGCTCGGTCTGTTCGCCTTCGGCATGATGACGACGCGGACGTTGCACGACCGCCTCGTGCCCGTGGTGACGATCGGCGCGCCGATCCTGTGCGCGCTGCTGGAGCATTACCAGCATGCGCTGCTGGGCAGTTACCGCCTCGGCCTCGAACTGCTGATCGTGAACGGCGCCCTCGTATTCGCCGGGCTGTTCGCGATCTCGCGCCGCGCCGAGCCGTCCGCCCTGACCGAACCGAATCTCAACTAGCCGGAGCCCTAATGTCATTCAAGCCTTTCTCCTCTCTGCGCCGCGGCATCGGCGCGCTGTGGCGCGGCCTCGACGCCACCCGCCGCTTCGTGCTGAACCTCATCTTCCTGGTCATCCTGATCGCGTTCTTCTGGGCGCTGTTCGGCGGGGGCCTCAAGCCGCTGGCGCCGAAGACGGCGCTCGTGCTGGACCTGAAGGGCGAACTGGTCGAGGAGCGCGCGGGCAGCGTGCGCGATTCCGTCGTCGCCGGCCTGTCGGGCAACGGTCGCCGCCTCGTGCGCCTGCCGGACGTCCTGAAGGCGCTGGACGGCGCCGCGAAGGACGGCAACGTGAACGAAGTTCTGGTGCTGCTGGACGAGCTGGATGGCGGCGGCCTCGCGTCCGTGCGCGAGATCGGCGCGGCCATCGAGCGCGTGAAGGCGGCCGGCAAGCGCGTCGTCGTCTGGGGCGGCAACTTCGACCAGAAGCGCTACCTGATCGCCGCGCACGCCAGCGAGATCTACCTGCACCCGATGGGCATGGTGATGATCGAAGGCTTCGGCCGCCACCGCAATTACTACCGCGACGCGCTGGACAAGGTCGGCGTCACCGTCAACCTGATGAAGGTCGGCACGTATAAAAGCTTTGCGGAGCCGTTCATCGGCAACGGCCCGTCGCAGGCCGCGCAGGAGGCGGACAGCTTCCTGTACAACGGCCTGTGGACCGCGTACACGGCCGAAGTGGAGAAGGCGCGCAAGCTGCCGGCGGGGTCGATCGCGAAAGGCATCGACGAGCTGCCGCAGCGCCTGGAAGCGGCCAACGGCAACGCGGCCAAGGTGGCGCTGGACTGGAAGCTGATCGACGGCGTCAAGACCCGCGACGAAGTGCGCGACATGTTCATCAAGCGCGGTGTGTACGACGACCGTATCAAGACCTTCCGCCAGGTGAGCTTCGGCGACTACGTGGCGCGCAATCCGGAGAAGCCGTTCGGCGACGCGGTGGCCGTCGTCGTCGCGGCCGGCGACATCACGGAAGGCACGGGCGGCCCCGGCATGGTGGGCGGCATCTCGACGGCGAACCTGATCCGCAGCGTGCGCGAGGACTCGTCGGTGAAAGCCGTCGTCCTGCGCGTCAATTCGCCGGGCGGCAGCGCCTACGGTTCGGAACTGATCCGGCGCGAGCTGGAACTGACGCGCGCGGCCGGCAAGCCGGTCGTCGTGTCGATGGGCGACGTGGCCGCGTCGGGCGGCTACTGGATCTCGATGGCGGCCGATGAAGTCATCGCCGACCCGTCCACCGTCACCGGTTCGATCGGCGTGTTCGCCATCCTGCCGACCGCGGACAAGGTCGTCGACAAACTGGGCATCCACACGGCCGGCGTGACGACCACGTGGCTCGCGGACGCCTACAATCCGCTGCGCCCCCTCGATCCGCGCTTCGGCCAGCTGATCCAGTCCAGCATCAACCACGTGTACGACGAGTTCACGACCAAGGCCGCCGTCGCGCGCAAGACGACGCCGGCCAAGATCGACGAGGTAGGCCAGGGCCGCGTCTGGACGGGCACGCAGGCCAAGGAACGCGGCCTCGTCGACCGCCTGGGCAGCTACGGCGACGCGCTGCGCTCGGCCGCGAAGCGGGCCCACCTGGGCGACGATTTCCGCGTCACGTACGCCGAGCAGCCGACCACGCTGGCCGAACGCGTGCTGGAGCGCATGGGCCTGTCGGACGCGCAGATCCTGAATGTGCAGGTGAAGCTGGGCCTGCTGCCGGTCGACCTCGGCGCGGCCGCCCTGGGCGGCAACGCGACGGCAGGCATCACCAGGGATCTGGGCTGGCTGTCCGCCGTCGCCGACCGCAAGCAACCGTTCGCGGCCGTCACGCACTGCCTGTGCGGGGTGCCCTGAACCTTTCCGAAGCGTTAATCTTTGTAACAGCGTGTAGTCAGGCAACCATACACCGCTAAACGGGCGTGGGAATCTTCCCACGCCCGTTTTGTTTTGATCTCCCCGTATGTAGGCGGCTTCTGTGTAAAGCCATGTAAAGATGCAACTTCTTATGCCTGGAGAGAGGTCCGCTCACCGTACGTTACGAAACATAAGGCAATGGCAGGCCGTGCTACATTTCAAAGGAACATTTATTGTGCTTTTGAACACGAGGCCACCAGGGACCAGCATGGATTCGACCGTCACACCCGACAAGAATAAAACCCCGACCCAACCCAAGCGCTCGCGCCGCACCCGCATCATCGGGACCATCATCGCCATCCTCGCGATGGGCGGCCTGGGCTGGCTGGCCTGGCACCTCGTGCACCAGCAGCCGCAGGGTGCGCCCGGCGGCGCGGGCAGGCAGGGCGCGGGCGGGCCGGGTGCCGGCCGCGGCGGTCCGGGCGGCGGGCGCGGGGCGCCGGCCACGACGGTCGGCGTCGGCAAGGCCGAGCGGGCCGACATCCCGATCGTGCTGGACGCCCTCGGCACCGTGACCCCGGCCGCCGTCGCGACCGTGCGGCCGCAGGTCGGCGGCGTGCTGCAGAAGATCCTGTTCACGGAAGGCCAGCTCGTCAAGCAGGGCCAGGTGCTGGCGACGATCGACCCGCGCCCGTCCCAGATGGCGCTGCTGCAGGCGACGGGCCAGCGCCAGCGCGACGAGGCCCAGCTCGAATCGGCCAAGGTCCTGCTGTCCCGCTACCAGACGCTGCTCCAGCAGGACTCGATCGCGCGCCAGGACGTCGACACCCAGGCGGCCCTCGTGAAACAGCTGCAGGGCGCCGTCACGACCGACAAGGCGGCCGAAGGCATCGCGCAGATCAATCTCGGCTACACGCAGGTGCGCGCGCCGATCGCCGGCCGCGTGGGCCTGCGCACGGTGGACATCGGCAACCTCGTGGCCAGCAGCGACGCGAACGGCATCGCCGTCATCACCCAGCAATCGCCGATCGACGTGGAGTTCGCCGTGCCGCAGGATCACCTGCCCGCGATCCAGGAGCGCATCAACGCGAACGCCACGCTGCCCGCGACGGCGCTGGACCGCACCCGCACGCGCGAGCTGGCACAGGGCCGCTTCATGGCGCTGGACAACCAGGTCGACACGGCGACCGGCACCGTCAAGGCCAAGGCCCGCTTCGGCAACGAGGCCTCCAAACTGTTCCCCAACCAGTTCGTGAACGTGCGCCTGCAGGTGAACGTCATCAAGAACGCGATCACGGTGCCGGTGACGGCGCTGCGCCACGGCGCCAACGGCGACTACGTCTACGTGCTGGATCCGCGGACCCGCACCGTGGCGCTGACGAACGTGAAGCGGGGCGAGGAAGATGCGGAGCGCGTCGAGATCACGAGCGGCCTGAAAGGCGGCGAGACCGTCATCACGGAAGGCGCGGACCGCCTGAAGGATGGCGCGAAGGTGACCTTGCCGGGCGAGCATCCGGCGCGCGGACAGGGCGGGCAGGCGGGCCAGCATCGCCGCCGCCAGCAGCAGGGCGGGGCGGCGCAATGAGGAGTGCCGCATGAGTCCCTCCGCACCGTTCATCCGCCGACCCGTCGCCACGTCGCTGCTGATGCTGGCGATCGTGCTGGCGGGCCTCGTCGGCTACAAGTTCCTGCCGCTGTCGGCGCTGCCGCAGGTCGACTTCCCGACCATCCAGGTGCAGACGCTGTACCCGGGCGCGAGTCCGGAAGTGATGGCGCGCACCGTGACGGCGCCGCTGGAACGCCAGTTCGGCCAGATGTCGGGCCTGGCGCGCATGAGTTCCAACAGCGCGGCCGGCGTCTCCGTGATCACCCTGCAGTTCACCTTGGGCCAGACGCTCGACGTGGCCGAGCAGGAAGTCCAGGCCGCGATCAACGCGGGCGGTTCGCTGCTGCCGACCGACCTGCCGGCGCCGCCGGTCTACGCGAAGGTCAACCCGGCCGACGCGCCCGTGCTGACGCTCGCGATCACGTCCGACTCGATGCCGCTGACGGAGGTGCAGAACCTCGTCAACACGCGCCTCGCGCTGAAGATCAGCCAGGTCACGGGCGTGGGGCTCGTTACCCTGCAGGGCGGCCAGCGTCCGGCCGTGCGCATCCAGGCGAACACGGAGGCGCTCGCCGCCAACGGCCTCGGTCTCGACACGCTGCGCACCGCGATCACGAACGCGAACGCCAACAGCGCCAAGGGCAGCTTCGACGGCCCCCTCCGGGCGTACACCATCAACGCCAACGACCAGCTGGTGACGGTGCCCGACTACACGAATTTGATCGTCGCGTACAAGAACGGCGCGCCGGTGCGCCTGGGCGACGTGGCGAAGGTCGTCGACAGCGCGGAAAACGTCAAGCTGGGCGCGTGGGCGAACATGAAGCCGGCGATCATCCTGAACGTGCAGCGCCAGCCGGGCGCCAACGTGATCGCCACCGTGGACGCCATCAAGCAGCGCCTGCCCGAACTGCAGGCCAGCCTGCCGCAGAGCATCCACATGGACGTGCTGTCGGACCGCACGAACGGCATCCGCGCGTCCGTCGAACACGTGCAGATCGAACTGGTGCTGGCCGTCGTCCTCGTCGTGCTCGTGATCTTCGCGTTCCTGCACAGCGTGCGTGCCACCGTGATCGCCAGCCTCGCCGTGCCGATCTCGCTCGTCGGCACGTTCGGCATCATGTACCTGCTCGGGTACAGTCTCAATAACCTCTCGCTGATGGCGTTGACGATCGCGACCGGCTTCGTCGTCGACGACGCCATCGTCATGATCGAGAACATCGCGCGCTACATCGAAGAAGGCGAGAAGCCGATGGACGCCGCGCTGAAGGGCGCCACGCAGATCGGCTTCACGATCATCTCGCTGACCGTGTCGCTGATCGCCGTGCTGATCCCGCTGCTGTTCATGGGCGACGTCGTGGGCCGGCTGTTCCGCGAATTTGCCGTGTCGCTCGCGATCACGATCCTGATCTCGGCCGTCGTGTCGCTGACGCTCGTGCCGATGATGTCGGCCCGCTGGCTGAAGCAGCACGACAAGTCGCACGAAACCCCGTTCGCCCGCAAGTTCCAGTCGTTCTTCGACTGGACCGTGGGCCACTACGACCGCGGCCTGAACTGGGTCCTCGCACGCCAGGGCCTCACGCTGATCGTCGCGCTGGGCACGCTCGTGCTGACGGCGATCCTGTGGACGTTCATTCCGAAAAGCCTGTTCCCCACGCAGGACACGGGCCAGCTGCAGGCGCGCGTGGAAGCGCGCCAGGCGATCTCGTACAGTTCGATGGCCGAGATGCAGCAGGCCGCCGCGCGCGAGATCCTGGCCGACCCGGACGTGGAATCGCTCGCGTCGACGGTGGGCGTGGACGCCGCCAACAACACGATGCTCCACACGGGCACCATGCTGATCAACCTGAAGGCGAAGCACGGCGACCAGCAGGACATCATGGACCGCCTGCGTTTGCGCGTGGCGCAGAACGTGGCCGGCGTTTCTCTGTACCTGCAGCCGACGCAGGACCTCACCATCGACGCCGAGACGGGACCGACGCAATACCGCCTGTCGCTCGAGGGCGCGGACACGAAGACGGTGACGGACTGGGCGCACAAGCTGGTGGCCGCGATGGCGCGCCGCAAGGAGCTTGCCAACGTCGTGACGGACGCCGGCGCGACCGGCGCCGCCGCCTACGTCAACATCGACCGCGACAGCGCGTCGCGCCTGTCCGTGACGGCATCGAACGTCGACGATGCGTTGTACAGCGCGTTCGGCCAGCGCATCGTGTCGACCATCTTCACGGAAACGAACCAGTACCGCGTGATCCTGGAAGCGCAGCAGGATGAAAAGATGTCGCTCGACGCCCTCGCGGACCTGCAGCTGCGCACGGGCTCGGGCGCGCCGACGCCGCTGTCCGCGATCGCCTCGATCACGGAGCAGGCCGCGCCGCTGCAGATCACGCACGTGGCGCAATACCCCGCGACGACGATCGGCTTCGACACCGCGTCCGGCGTCAAGCTGGGCACCGCCGTCGCGGCGATCAAGGACGTCGCCAAGGAGATCGGCCTGCCGGGGTCCGTGACCATGACGTTCCTCGGCGCGTCCGGCGCGTACCAGGCGTCGCTGTCGAACCAGCTGTGGCTGATCCTCGCGGCCGTGGTCTGCGTGTACATCGTGCTGGGCGTGCTGTACGAGAGCTACATCCACCCGCTGACAATCCTCTCCACGCTGCCGTCGGCCGGCGTCGGCGCGCTGCTGGCGCTGGGGATCACGGGGCAGGGCCTCGGCGTCATCGGCATCATCGGCATCATCCTGCTCATTGGCATCGTGAAGAAGAACGCGATCATGATGATCGACTTCGCCATCGAGGCGGAACGCGACGAGGGCAAGGACCCGAGGACGGCGATCCACCAGGCCGCGATGCTGCGCTTCCGCCCCATCATCATGACGACGCTGGCCGCGCTGTTCGCCGCCATCCCGCTGATGTTCGGCTGGGGCGAGGGCGCCGAGCTGCGCCGGCCGCTGGGCCTCGCCATCTTTGGCGGCCTGATCGTCAGCCAGCTGCTCACGCTGTTCACCACGCCCGTCATCTATCTCGCGTTCGACCGCCTCGCGCGGCGCTGGCGCGGTGCGGAACCTGCCGCGGTCAAACCCGGCGGAGCCGGCGCATGAGTCTCTCGCAGCCGTTCATCAGGCGGCCCATCGCGACGGTGCTGCTGACCATCGGCATCGCGCTGGCGGGCATCGGCGCGTTCTTCGTGCTGCCCGTGTCGCCGCTGCCGCAGGTCGACTTCCCGACGATCTCCGTGTCCGCCAACCTGCCGGGCGGCAGTCCGGACACGATGGCGACGTCGGTGGCCACGCCGCTGGAACGGCGGCTGGGCGTGATCGCGGGCGTCAACGAGATGACGTCCAGCAGCGGCAACGGCTCCACCCGCATCAACCTGCAGTTCGACCTGACGCGCCAGATCGATTCCGCCGCGCGCGAAGTGCAGGCCGCGATCAACGCGGCGCGCGCCGACCTGCCGGCCACCTTGCGCAGCAACCCGACGTACCGCAAGGCCAATCCGGCCGACGCACCGATCATCATCCTCGCGCTGACGTCCAAGACGCGCAGCCCCGGGCAGATCTACGACGAAGTGTCGAACGTCGTGCAGCAGAAACTCGCGCAGGTGAAGGGCGTGGGCGACGTGGAGCTCGGCGGCGGCTCGCTGCCCGCGGTGCGCGTCGACCTGAACCCGTACCAGCTGAACCAGTACGGCCTGTCGACCGAGGACGTGCGCGCCGCCATCCAGGCGACGAACGCCAACCGGCCGAAGGGCGCGCTGGAAGGCCAGGGCATGCGCCTGCAGATCTATTCGCAGGCGAACACGCCGACCAATGGCCGCACGGCGGCCGACTACAAGGGCCTCGTCGTCGCCTGGCGCAACGGTTCCGCGATCCGGCTGCAGGACGTGGCCGACGTGAAGGACGGCGTCGAGGACATCCACACGCTGGGCCTGTTCAACGGCGAGCCCGCCGTGATCGTGCTGGTGACGAGCCAGCCGGGCGCCAACGTCATCGAGACCGTGGACGGCGTGCGCGCGCTGCTGCCGCAATTGCAGGCCCAGTTGCCGCAGGACGTGCGCATGCAGGTGGCGTCGGACCGCACCAATTCCATTCGCGCGTCGCTGCACGAGATCGAGATGACGTTGATGATCTCGATCCTGCTCGTCGTGCTCGTGGTGTCCGTGTTCCTGCGCAGCGTGCGCGCCACCATCGTGCCCGCCGTGGCGACCGTCGTGTCGCTGCTGGGCACCTTCGGCGTGATGTATTTGCTGGGCTTCTCCCTGAACAACCTGTCGCTGATGGCGCTCACGGTGGCGACGGGATTCGTCGTCGACGACGCCATCGTCGTGCTGGAGAACACGAGCCGCCACGTGGAGGCGGGCATGGACCGCATGAAGGCGGCGCTGCTGGGCGCGCAGGAAGTGGGCTTCACCGTGCTGTCCATCAGCCTGTCGCTCGTGGCCGTGTTCATCCCGCTGCTGTTCATGGGCGGCCAGGTGGGCCGGCTGTTCCGCGAATTCGCCGTCACGCTGTCGGCCGCGGTGATGATCTCGCTCGTGATCTCGCTGACGACGACGCCGATGCTGTGCGCGATGCTGCTGAAACCCGGCCAGAAGCTGCACGACCACGTGGGCCGCAAGCAGGGCCGCCTCGGCCGCTGGGCCGAGCGCAGCTTCAACGGCGTGCTGAAATCGTACGAGCATGCGCTCGACTGGGCGCTCGACATGAAGGCGCTCGTGATGCTGATCCTCGTGTTCGTGGTGGGACTGAACGTCTACCTGTTCTCGGCCGCGCCGAAAGGCTTCTTCCCGCAGCAGGACACGGGCCAGGTCAACGGCGGCCTGCGCGCCGACCAGAGCATCTCGTTCCAGGCCATGCAGGGCAAGCTGCGCCAGCTCGTGAACATCATCAAGAGCGACCCCGCCGTGGACACCGTCGTCGGCTTCACGGGCGGCTCGCGGGCGGGCGGCGGCTTCATGTTCCTGAACCTGAAGCCGGTCGAGGAGCGCGCCAAGGGCGAGAGCGGCCAGGCCGTGATCGCGCGCCTGCGTCCGAAACTTGCGCAGGTGACGGGCGTGCAGCTGTTCCTGAATCCCGTGCAGGACTTGCGCATGGGCGGGCGCCAGTCGAACTCCACGTACCAGTACACGCTCAAGAGCGACAACCGCGCCGACCTGAAAACGTGGGCAATGAGGCTGGCCGATGCGATGAAGGGGCAGGAGGCGCTGACCGACGTCGACACGGACCAGGCGGACAACGGCGTCGAGACCTATGTCGACATCGACAAGCAGACCGCGTCGCGCCTCGGCATCAGCGCGAAGGACATCGACAACGCGCTGTACGACGCGTTCGGCCAGCGCCAGGTCGCCAATATCTACGACGAGTTGAACCAGTACCACGTGATCATGGGCGTCGCGCAGAAGTATGCGCGCTCGCCGGCCGCGCTGGACGACGTCTACGTGCCGTCGAAGAACGCGGCTACGACCACCACCGCGGGCACGCCCGCCGCGCCGGCGAACCTGACGGCCGCGCGCGACCCGTCCAGCGGCTCGGCGCTGTCGTCGTCCGCCACGACGATGGTGCCGCTGTCCGCCATCGCGCACTTCGCCGAACGCGCGACGCCGAGCTCCGTCAACCACCAGGACGGCGAGCTGGCGACGACGATTTCGTTCAACCTCGCGCAGGGCTATTCGCTGTCGGAAGCGCAGCAGGCCGTCAAGCAGGCCGAGGCCGACATCGGCATGCCGACCAACGTGCGCGGCAGCTTCCAGGGCCAGGCCAAGCAGGCGCAGGAATCGAACCAGCAGCAGCCGCTGCTGATCCTCGCCGCCATCGTCGTCATCTACATCGTCCTCGGCATCCTGTACGAAAGCCTCGTGCATCCGGTCACGGTGCTGTCGACGCTGCCGTCGGCCGGCGTGGGCGCCGTGCTGGCGCTGCTGCTGTTCCGCATGGAGTTTTCCATCATCGCGCTGATCGGCGTGTTCCTCCTGATCGGCATCGTGAAAAAGAACGCGATCCTGATCATCGACTTCGCGCTGGAGGCGGAGCGCGCGCGCGGGCTGTCGGCCACGGAAGCCGTGCGCGAGGCGTGCCTGCTGCGCTTCCGCCCGATCCTGATGACGACCCTGGCCGCGGCGCTGGGCGCGCTGCCGCTGGCGATCGGCTTCGGCGAAGGCTCCGAGCTGCGCCAGCCGCTGGGCATCGCCATCATCGGCGGCCTGGTCGCGAGCCAGCTGCTGACGCTCCTCACGACGCCCGTCGTCTACGTCTACCTCGACAAGCTCCGCCGCCGCAACGCGGACGAGCACCACCTGGTCCGCCATCCGCTGGAGGACCAGCCCACGACTTCCCAGCCATGAACCGAACCATGCGATTTACCACGACCATTCGCCCGCTGATCCCTGCGCTGCTCGCCGCCGCCGTGCTGTCCGGCTGCGCGCTCGCGCCCACGTACGAGCGTCCGGCGACGCCGCAGCCGGCCGCGTTCAAGGAGCTGCAGGGATGGGCGCCGGCAGCCCCTGCGGACGCGCTCGACCGCGGCCCGTGGTGGACCCTGTTCAACGATCCGGTGCTCGACGGCCTCGTGCGCCAGGTCGAGGTCAGCAACCAGAACGTGGCGGCGGCGGTGGCCGCGTACAGCCAGGCGCGCGCGCTCGTCGCGCAGCAGCGCGCGTCGCTGTTCCCGACCGTGACGCTGACCGGCGGCGCGAACAGAAACGGCAACGGCGGCGGCAACGACAACAACAACGGCCGCACCTCGAACAGCTTCCGCCTGAACATCGGGTCGAGCTGGGAGCCGGACGTGTGGGGCCGCCTGCGTGCCGGCATCTCGGCGGCGCAGGCCAATGCGCAGGCCAGCGCGGCCGACCTCGCGTCCGCGCGCCTGTCCGCGCAGGGCGAACTGGCGGCGGACTATTTTTCGCTGCGTTCCGTCGACGCCCAGCGCGCGCTGCTGGCCACGACCATCGAAGGCTACCAGCGCGTGCTGAAGATCACGCAGAACCGGTTCGACGTGGGCATCGTGCCGCACTCGGACGTCTACCAGGCCCAGACCCAGCTCGCCAGCGCGCAGAGCGACGACCTGACGCTGGCCCGCCAGCGCGCGCAGCTGGAGCACGCGATCGCGGTCCTCGTCGGCAAGGCGCCGGCCGACTTCGCGCTGGCGCCGGCGCAGTGGAACGTGACTGTGCCGGACGTGCCGGTCGGTGTGCCGTCCACGCTGCTGGAGCGGCGTCCCGACATCGCCGCGTCCGAACGCGCCGTGGCCGCGGCCAATGCGCAGATCGGCATCGTGCGCGCCGCCTACTTCCCGCAGATCGGCCTGACGGCATCGTACGGCCCGTCCGCCAGCGCCATCGGCGATTTGTTCAAGGCGTCGAGCATGGCATGGGCATTGGGCCTGTCGGCCACGGAGACGATCTTCAACGGCGGCGCCAACCGCGCGGCGGTGCAGGGCGCCAACGCGGCGCGCGAACAGGCCGTCGCGCGCTACCGCCAGACGGTGCTGGATGCCTTCGCCGACGTCGAGGACCAGCTGAACGCCACGCGCGTGCTGGCGCAGCAGCAGGAGCTGCAGCGCCAGGCATCGGAAGCGGCGGACAAGGTCGAGGAGCAGGTGCTGAACCGCTACAAGGCGGGCCAGGTGAGTTATTCGGAAGTGGTGCAGGCCCAGGTGACGGCGCTGAACGCGCGCCGCGCGCTCGTGCAGACGCAGGGCAACCGCCAGACGACGGCCGTGGCGCTGATCCAGTCGCTGGGCGGCGGCTGGCACGCGGACCAGCTCACCGCGCAGGAGTAGGCGTCATGCCCGCGTGGAGCGCGTTGTACCTGGCCGGCGACGTCGCGCTGTCGGCGTGGATGCTGCGCCACGACTTTCGCCGCCGCGGCCGCGCGGCCGTCATCGCGACGGCCGAACTGCTGGGCAGCGTGAGCCTCGCGCTGCCGGCGCTCGCTTACCTCGACGAGGACTTCGCCGCGTTGCTGAACGAGTCGGCGCTGTGGACGTTCTTCGCGCTCGGGATGGCGGCGCTGGTCTGTTTCGGCTGGCGCGACATCCGCGCGAGCCTGCGCGACCCGCGCACGGCCTGGCTGCCGCCGCGCCGCCGCTGGCTCCTCACGGCGCTGGGCCCCGGCATGATGCTGGCAGCCGCGCTGCCCGAAGTGTGGTGGGGCAGCCTGGCCCTCACGCACGTCCCGCAATAAATTCGGGGTCAGAGCACATTTTCAGCGCCAAATCGAAATGTGCTCTGACCCCGAATTTCAGCGGTTTTCGCGGCCCCACTTCTGGGCCAGCACCGCGCACACCATCAGCTGGATCTGGTGGAACAGCATCACGGGCAGGATGACCATGCCCAGCGCGCTCGGCGCGAACAGCACCTTTGCCATCGGCACGCCGCTCGCGAGACTCTTTTTCGAGCCGCAGAACACGATGGTGATCTCGTCCTCGCGGCTGAAGCCCAGGCGCCGGCTCGTCCACGTGGCGAGGCCCAGCGCGATCGCCAGCATCACGCAGCTGATGACGACGAGGCCCGCGAGCGATGCCCCCGACAGCTTGTGCCACAGGCCTTCGTTGACGGATTCGGAAAACGCCGTGTAGACGACCAGCAGGATCGAGCCCTGGTCGACGATCTTCAGCATCGGCTTGTGGCGGTCCACCCACTTCCCGATCCACGGACGCAGGAACTGGCCGGCCAGGAAGGGCAGCAGCAGTTGTTCGACGATGGTGATCACCGCGTCCAGCGACGAACCGCCCGCCGCGCCTTGCACGATCAGCGTGGACACGAGCAGCGGCGTGACGAAGATGCCGACGAAGTTCGAGGCCGACGCGCTGCACACGGCCGCCGCCACGTTCCCCCGCGCCATCGACGTGAAGGCGATCGACGACTGCACGGTGGAGGGCAGGGTGCACAGGAACAGGATGCCCACGTACAGCTCGGGCGTGATCACGCTGCCCGCCAGCGGCTTCAGGGCGAGGCCCAGCAGCGGGAACATGACGAAGGTCGACGCGAGCACCAGCAGGTGCAGGCGCCAGTGCGTCATCCCGGCGACGATCGCTTCGCGCGACAGCTTGGCGCCGTGCAGGAAAAACAACAGGCCGATGGCGACGGTGGTGACCTTGCCGAGGACGACGGCCGTCTCGCCCGCGCACGGCAGCACGCTCGCGAGGGCGACGGTGCACAGCAGCAGGATGGTGAAGGTGTCGATCGACAGGCGGCGCAGGACGGCGGACGTGCGTTCGAAGAGGCTGGGCATGACGGGGAAGACGGACGAAATCGGTCATTGTACCGGCTCGCCGCCGTGGTCGCTTGCCGGCACGATGCGGCACCGGAGTAACGTAAATACGCCTGATCAGCCAAATCGCGGGATGTGGCGTCCGCGCGACGCCGATATCCGGGCTGTACATACTCTGCGGCAACGAATTATGACAATTTTGTTTCCGAAGCAAGACATGCAGACGATATACTCGTGTCTGCTTTTTTTCGCGAGGTTTGTCTTGTTCAAATCCGTCGTCCTTCCCGTCGCCCTGCTGGGGGCCAGCGCCGTTGCGCTCGCCGACGAGGGCCAGTGGCAGCCGCACCAGCTGCCGCAGCTGAAATCCGAGCTGAAACGCATCGGCATCACGATCCCGGCCGAGCGGCTCGCCGACCTGTCGAAACACCCGATGAGCGCCATCGTGGCGACACCGGGGTGTTCGGCGTCGTTCGTGTCGCCCGATGGTCTCGTCGTCACGAACCACCACTGCGGCTACGGCGCGATCCAGCGCAACTCGACCCCGGAACACAATTACATCGCCAACGGCTTCCTCGCGAAGACGCGCGCGGAGGAACTGCCGGGCGGCCCGAACACGGTCGTCTACGTGACGGAGAAGGTCGAGAACGTGACCGACCGCGTGCTCAAGGGCCTCGGGGCGGGACTCTCCGGCAAGGAGCGCCACGAGCAGGTCGAGGCGCGCATCAAGGCGCTGATCGCGGAATGCGAGAGCGACAAGGCGTACCGCTGCTCGGTCCCCGCGTTCAACCGCGGCGGCGAGTACTACCGCATCAAGCAGCTCCTGATCCGCGACGTGCGCCTCGTCTACGCGCCGGCCAACAGCGTCGGCGATTTCGGCGGCGACATCGACAACTACGAATTCCCGCGCCATGTCGGCGATTTCTCCTTCCTGCGCGCGTACGTCGGCAAGGATGGCCGCCCGGCCGATCCGTCGCCGGACAACGTTCCCTATAAATCGAAGCACTTCCTCGTCGTCTCGGCCGAAGGCCTGAAGGCGGGCGACCCGATCCTGCTGGCCGGCTACCCGGGCCGCACGAGCCGCTACAAGCTGCCGGCCGAGATCCGCTTCGCGCGCGACGTGGACTATCCGGCCAAGGTGGCGTCGATCACGGCCGACCTGTCAGTGATCGCGGCCGCCACGATGGGCAATCCGGACTACACCGTGCGCTACGCCAGCGTGGCCAAGAGCCTGAACAACGTGCTGAAAAAGACGCGCGGCCTGCTGGACGGCTTCGCACGCAAGGACATCGCCGCCATCAAGGATGCGCAGGATGCCGAGTTCCGTGCGTGGTACAAGCAGCATGGGACGGGGCCGAAGAACCTGATGGCCGACCTCGACGCCGCCATCGCCGCCGACATGGCGACGACGCAGCAGGAGACCGCATGGCTCGAGGCCACGCACAGCGATCTGCTGAAGAGCGCGCGCACGCTGTACCGCCTGGCGCTGGAGCACCAGAAGCCGGACGCGCAGCGCGAAGCGGGCTTCCAGGACCGCGACGTCTCGTTCATCAAGGCGCGCCTGACCCGCCTCGAACAATCGTTCGTCCCGAGCGTCGACCAGGCCCGCTGGCAGGCCGCGCTGGTCCGCTACGGCAAGATCGACGCGAAGGCGCGGCCGCAGGGCCTGGACGCGCTGCTGCCCGCGCAGAACGCGCTGGCGCCGCTGTACAAGGGCACGGAGCTGGGCGACACGGCCAAGCGTCTCGCATGGATCGGCAAGGACGCGGACGCGTTCCGCAAATCGAACGACCCGTTCGTCCAGCTGGCCCTGCGCCTGCACGACACGGGCCTCGCGCTGGAAGAACGCCGCAAGGAAGTCGACGGCAACCTGGAACGCGTCGTCCCGCTGTACATGGACGCCGTCGTCGCCTGGAAGAAGTCGCAGGGCAAGCCGGTCTACCCGGACGCCAACGGCACGTTACGCGTGACCTACGGCACCGTGGCGCCGTACAGCCCGCGCGACGGCATCGTCAAGGGACCGTTCACCACCGTCGAAGGCATCCTCGAGAAGCAGACGGGTAAGGCGCCGTTCGACGCGCCGAATTCGCTGCTGCAGGCGATCCGCGACAAGCGCTATGGAAAGTATAGGGATCCGAAACTGGGCACGGTGCCGGTGAACTTCCTGTCGAGCGCCGATACGACGGGCGGCAATTCCGGTTCCGCCGTGATGAACGGGCGCGGAGAACTGGTTGGCCTGAACTTCGATTCGACCTACGAGTCGATCACGAAGGACTGGTACTTCGATCCGGTGATCACGCGCGCGATCCACGTCGACATCCGCTACATGCTGTGGGTGATGAAGGAGGTCGACCACGCGGACAACCTGCTGAAGGAAATGACGATCAAGTACCCGAAGGGGTAATATTCACTGCGCCGGGAACCGGATGTCGAACCGCGTCTCTCCCGGCGCCCCCGGTGCCAGCGAATACGTGCACCCGTGCCGCTGCAGCACCTCGCGCACGAACATCAACCCGATCCCCTGGCCGCCCTTGCGCGTCGTGAAGAACGGCGTGAACAGGGGCCGCGCCGGTCCGGCGGCCAGCAGGTCGCCGGAATCGACGACCGACAGCCGCACGCGCGCCCCCTCGTTCACGAGTTCCAGCCCGATCGTGCCGCGCGCC
The DNA here is from genome assembly GCF_024756235.1 of Massilia kyonggiensis. GTDB lineage: Bacteria > Pseudomonadota > Gammaproteobacteria > Burkholderiales > Burkholderiaceae_D > Telluria > Telluria kyonggiensis. The sequence continues at coordinate 190,293 of NZ_JANUGY010000002.1, forward strand.
TGGCCGGCCGCCTCGATCGCTTCCATCGCATTCTTGACGATGTTCATCAGGGCCTGCTCGATCAGCTGCGCGTCCAGCGCCAGCGGCGCGACGTCGTCGCAGCGGTGCCAGGCAAGCAGGATGCCGCGGCTGTTGCACTGTTCGCGGTTCAGCCACAGGATGTCGTCGACGACGGCCTTCAGGTCCGTCGGGCGCAGTTCCGGCGGCGGCATCTTGACGACCTTCGTGAAGCGGTCGATGAACTCGCCGAGGCTCGCATTGCGGCGCTTGACCGCGACGATGGCCGTCGCGAAGTCGCCCGCATCCCGTTCGTGCAGCTGGTCGCGGTAGTACAGCAGCGAGTCGAGGACGGAGCCCGTCGCGGCCACCGTGTTGTTGACTTCATGCGCCAGCACGCGGATCAGGCGCGCGTACGTCGCGCGTTCGGAGTCTTCCAGTTCCGCCGTCAGTTCTTCCACCATGATGAAGTGGCGCGCGAAGCCGCGGTCGTAGAACTGGCCGCGTTGTGCGCGGTAGCGGCGGCCGTCCGGGTCCGTCAGCAGGCGCGATTCGCCCAGCGGCAGGGCGTCCAGTTGCGCGGCGAGCTGGCGGCTGCGCGCGCGGCCGCGGGCATCGAGATGCGGCGCGAAGCTGGCGTCCTCGCCGATCCAGGCCGACAGCGGCTTGCCGTGCGGCCGGTGCAGGCCGAGGAGTTCGCCCGCGCTCGCGTTCACGAGGCTGACCGCGCCGTCGAAGTCGAACACGAGGACGGCGACCGGTGTCGCTTCCAGCAGCCGGTCGAGGAAGCCCTGCTGCTCGCCGATGGCCAGGCGCTCGCGGTGCAGGGCGGCCAGCATCGTGTTGAACGTGTCCACGAGGTCGTCCAGTTCGCGCGACGCGGGCGCGGCCAGGCGATTCGCGTAATGCTGGTCCTGCAGCAGCTCGTGGAAGCGGCGCGTGTAGCCGAGCGGTTCCAGCGCCTGGCGCACGAGCCGCCAGCCCAGGCCCAGGCTCGCGAGCAGCAGGCCTTCCGCGCCGACGAACAGCCAGGGCCGCGCCGGCAGCAGCAGGGCGGCGCACCCGAACAGCGGCACGTGCAGCGCCAGGATATAGGTGCCGAGGCGCGGGCGCAGCCGCATCACGCCGCGCCGTCCGTGCCGGCGAGGCCGTGCCGCTCCAGCCTTCGGTACAGCGCGGTGCGCGACAGGCCCAGGGCCTTGGCCACGCGCGAGATATTGCCGGCGTGCTGGCGCAGCGCCTGCTCGATCATCAGGCGCTCGACCTGGTCCAGCGTCATGCCGTCCACGCCGAGCCGGCCGCCGGACACGCCTTCGTCGACGGCGCTCGTCGCCAGGAAGTCGGCCTGCGTGAGCATGTCCTTGCCAGCCAGGAGGAGCGTGCGCTCCAGCGTCTGTTTCAGCTGGCGGATGTTGCCGGGCCACGGCTGCGCCGCGAGCCAGTCCAGCGCCTGCGGGGCGAGGGTGACGGCCTTCAGACCGTAGCTGTCGGCGACATGCTCGACGATATGGCGCGCCAGCAGCGGGATGTCGCTGCGCCGTTCGCGCAGCGGCGGCAGGCGGATCGTGATCAGGTTCAGGCGATAGAACAGGTCCTCGCGAAAGTCGCCGGCGGCCACGAGTTCCGCCAGTTCGCGGTTCGTCGCGGAGATCACGCGCACGTCGGCCTGCTCGGCACGGCTCGCGCCGACGGGCTGGTAGCGCTGGTCCTGCAGCACGCGCAGCAGCTTGACCTGGTCGCCGCGGTTCAGTTCTCCGATCTCGTCGAGGAACAGCGTGCCGCCGTCGGCGCTGGCGATATGGCCCTTGCGGTTGTCGCGCGCGTCCGTGAAGGCGCCGCGCACGTGGCCGAACATCTCGCTCTCGAACAGCGACGTCGTGATGGCCCCCATATTGATCTTGACGATCGGGGCGACCCGGCGCGGGCTGTTGCGGTGGATGGCGTCCGCGATCAGTTCCTTGCCCGTGCCGCTTTCGCCGAGGATCAGCACGGGTGCGCGCGTGGCCGCGACCTGCGCGATCGTCTCCAGCACTTTCAGCAGCTTCGGATGCGCGCCGACGATGCCGCCGAAGTCGTACCTGGCGTCGAGTGCGGCGCGCGTGCGGCTGGCCGCTGCGGGCGGCGTGCCCAGGTCCAGCGTCGCTTCGATCAGGTCGACCAGCTGGGAGTTATCCCACGGCTTCGTGAAAAAGTTGGCGGCACCGGCCTTCACGCCGCGCACGGCCAGCGCGATCGAGCCCCAGGCCGTCATCAACAGCACGGGCAACGACGGATGCGCCGCCTTGATGCGCGCGAGCAGGTCCATGCCTTCTTCGCCGCTCGTCTGCAGCGAGAAATTCATGTCCTGCAGGACGACGTCGAAGGGCGTCGCGTCGAGTTGGGCCAGCGCCTCGCGCGGTCCGTCCGCGCATGCCGCATCGAAGCCGGCCTGCTTGAGGAGCAGGGCCAGCGAGACCTGGACGGCGTGGTCGTCGTCGACGACCAGTACGCGCCGCCTGCGTTGTGATTCCATGTCAGCCTTTTATTCGTAGTGCAGTGCCGCGGCCGGATCGAGGCGGCTCGCGCGCCAGCCCGGGTAGAGCGAGCACGCCAAGGATAGCAGATAGATAATGGTCATCGACAGCCCCACGGCGCCGGCGAAGACGGGCCAGTTCAGCGTGTCGCCCAGTGCACCCGTGAGCGGCAGCTGCACGAGCAGCACGAAGCCGACGCCCATCGCCAGGGACCCGAGCAGCAGCTGTTCGAGCACGATCTGGCGGTAGATGTCCGTGGCGCGCGCGCCGATCGCGCGGCGCAGGCCGATCTCGGGGATGCGCCGCGTCGTGTTCTGCCACAGCACGCCGAACAGGCCGAAGGCGACCATGACGAGCATGAACGCGCCGATCACGGCGGCCACGGCCAGCGGAACGAGTTGCTCCTTCAGCAGCGACGCACGCATGGCTTGCAGCGGCGCGATCTGGTAGCCCCAGTCGTTGCGGACCGCCTTGAGCCGCTCGTTCAGCTTCGCTTCGAAGCCGCGCGGCGTCCCGGGCGCGACCCGCAGCAGGATCGTGCGCACGCGCGATTCCGTCGTGTGCGGCGTGAACCGCATGAGGACAAAGTTCGTCGGCACCATCAGCGGGCCCTGGTTGCGGAACGTGTCCACGATGCCGATCACGCGGAAGGTGCGCGTGACGCCGTAGTCGGTGCTCGTGTAGCGCTGGCCCAGCGCCGGCCGGCCCGGAAACATCTCGGCCGCCACGCGCCTGTTCACGACGGCCGGCCGCGCGTCCTGGCCGTCGTCGGCGGCGCTGAACCAGCGGCCGGCCAGCAGCCGCATGCCGAGCACTTCCGGCAGGTCGTCGCCTGCTTCGATGGTATCGGTCTCCACTGCGGCGCCGGTCTGCGGCGAAGCGAACGTCGTGGTCCATCTCGAGCGCGTGTAGGGCGCATAGCTGGCAAAGGTCACGGCGCGCACTTCCGGCAGTTCCAGCAGGCTGCGGCGCAGCGTGTCGTAGACGCCGGGCGGGATGGACTTCGGCGGTGCCTCGCCCATCTGCATCTGCACGGACCACGTATCGGTGCCGTCGAAGCCGACTGGCTGGCGGTACAACTGCCAGTAGCGCAGCCCGAACGCGGCGATGCCGAACACGATGACGAAGGCGAGCAGGATCTCGAGGCTCAGCATCAGGTTCCTGGACTTGCGCTTCCAGGTCAGTCGCAACAAATGGCGCAGCATCACGCGGCTCCTTTCAGGGCATGGACGGGATCGAGGCGCGACATCTTCCAGGCCGGGATCGCGCCGGACAGCAGGCCGAACACGAAGGCGAGCAGCATGCCGCAGCCGAACACCGCCGGGTTGACGTGGACTTCCAGGTACGGGATCAGCTGCGACGCTTCGAGCCACCACAGCACGCCCTGCGCGCAGGCCAGGCCGAGCAGGCCGCCGGCGAGGCACAGCAGCACGTTCTCGACGACGAGCTGGCCCGCAAGCTGCAGGCTGGTGGCACCGAAGGCCTTGCGCACGCCGATCTCCGCGCTGCGCTCCATGATGCGGCCCATGTTCAGGTTGACGAGGTTCAGCGCGGGCAGCAGCATGAACACGAGCATGCCGCCCGCGACCGCCAGGAGCAGCCGGTCGGCGCCGGAATCGACGTCGCTCTGCCGGCCCAGCAGGTTGCGGGCGAAGACGTCGAGTTTGGTGTCGGCCCAGAGCGTGGTCTTGCCGAAGATCTGGTCGCCCACCGGCTGGATGGTCCTGGCGACGCGTTCGACGTCGGCGCGGATGCGCGGCAGGTCGGCGGGCGAGCGCGCCAGCAGCAGCGCGGCGAACATGCCCGTGTATTCGTCGCGGTAGTTCGACGAGGGGAACGTGGACAGGGGCGCCCAGATGTCCGCGTATGCGTTGATGTGGATGACGTCCGCGACGACGCCGATGATCTCGAACGCCTGGCCGTTCACGCTGATCCGTTGTCCGACCGCGGCCGCGCCCGGGAACAGCCGGCGCGCCGTCGTCGCGTTGACGACGGCCACCATGCGGCCCAGGCGGTCGTCGTCCTCGTTCGGCAGGCGTCCGGCCAGCAGCTTGAACTGCATGATCTGCCAGTAGTTCGCGTCCACGCGGCGCATGTCGAGCCGGCTCACGCGGTCGCCCAGGTAGACCGACACTTCGCTCGTCGTCGTGATGGCCGAGACGCGCTCCACACTCGTCAAAGGCATGAGGTAGCGCGAGATCGTCTTGTAGCCCAGCAGGCCCGTACGCAGGCCGGTGGGCAGGCCCTTGTCGTTGACGCTTTCGCTGCGCATGCCGTACACCTGCAGCAGGCGTTCGCTGCGGCCCTCCACGCCGGTCGGCCAGAACGCCGTGTCGAGCAGGGCGCTGATCACCATCAGTACGACGAGCGTGAGCACGATGCAGGCGAGATTGATCGCCGTGAACAGCTTGCGGCGCATGAAGACCTTGTACGCGGTCAGCAGGTAGTTACGCAGCATGGAGATGCTCCGGCTGGACGAGCTGGCCGTCGAACACGCGCACGATGCGGCCGACCTGCGACGCCTCGCGCTCGTCGTGCGTGACCATCACGATGGTGGTGCCTTCCGCGTTCAGTTTCAGCAGGATGTCCATGATCTCGGCGCCCATCCGGCTGTCCAGGTTCCCCGTCGGTTCGTCGGCGAGCAGCACGTGCGGCTGGCCGACGATGGCGCGCGCGATCGCCACGCGCTGCTGCTGGCCGCCGGACAGCTGGTTCGGATAATGGTCCATGCGCGCGGACAGGCCCACGCGGTCCAGCGCCTCGCGCGCGAGCCGGCGCCGCTCGCCGCCGGACACGCTGCGGTAGAGCAGCGGCAGTTCCACGTTGTCGATCACGCGCAGGTCCGGAATCAGGTGGAAGCTCTGGAAGATGAAGCCGAACGTCTGGTTGCGCAGCCTGGCCAGCTGGCGGTCGGCGTAGCGCTTGATCGGGATGCCGTCCACCTCGATGCTGCCGTTGCTGGGCCGGTCGAGCAGGCCGACGAGGTTCAGCAGCGTGCTCTTGCCGCAGCCGCTGGGGCCCATCAGCGCGACGAATTCGCCCCGCTCGACGACGAGGTCGATGTCCTTCAGGGCCAGCGTTTCCACCTTGTCGGTGCGGTAGGTCTTGCTGACCTGGTTCAGTCTGATCATGGTGTCCTCTCGTTTGAATTCAGTTCGTGATGCGGACGCTCTCGCGGTGCTTGAAGTCGGCCGTGTCGGAGACGACGACGCGATCGCCCGCGCGGGCGCCGGCCACGACCTCGACGACCTTGCCGTCGCCGGCGCCCAGGTCGAGGGTCGTCCTGCGCGCCACGCCGTCGCGCACGACGAACGCCGGCTGCGGCCCGCGCCCGTTGAACGCCGCGCCGCTGTCGACCACGAGCACATTCGTGCGGCGCTCGGTGACGACATTGACGTCCACGCGCATCTTGTTACGCAGGTGCGGGTTCCGGGGCTGGGCCAGGTCGACGAGCAGCTTGATGGTGCCGTTCTGGATTTCGGGCAGGATCGTGTGGACGGTGCCGGCCATGACCTCGCCGTTCTGCTCCACGCGCACGGCCTGGCCCGGGGCGAGCTGGCGCGCGTGGAAGTCGGACAGCGTCGCCTCCACGCGGTAGTTGTTCAATTCGGAGACGCGCGCGACGAGCTGGCCCGCCGCCACGCTGGCGCCTTCTTCTTCCAGCAGCCAGGTGAGCATGCCGCCGAACGGGGCGCGCACGCGGGTGCGGTCCAATAACTGTTCCTGCTGCGCGATCTGCTTTTGCAGGATCGCCTTCTGCAGGTCCGCCGCGGCGATGTTGGTGGCCGTCGTGCGGTGCGTCGCGTCGAGCAGCGCGCGCTGCTGGCGCAGCTGGATCTCCGTGCGCTTGACGTTCAGTTGCGCCGTCAGCAGGTTTTCGCCCGACACGAGGCCGCTGCTGCGCAGCTTCTCGTTGCGCTCCAGCGTCGCGCGCGCGGCCTGCAGGTCGATTTCCAGCAGTTCGAGGCTGCTTACGATCTGCGTGCGCTTCTGCTCCAGTTCCTGCTTGAGGGTTGCGATGCGGTTGTCCTGCTGTGCCAGCTGTTCCTTCAACGCTTCCAGCGCGAGGCGGATGTCGCGGTCGTCCAGTTCCAGCAGCAGGTCGCCCGCTGCTACCCGCTGTCCGGGCTTGGCCAGGACCTTCGCGACGCGGCTCGCGCCGGGACTCGCCACCACTTCCTCGTGCACGGGGATGACGACGCCCGCCGCGCCCACCGTGTTGTCCACGTTCCCGGGCCGGACGGCCGCGATGACGACGTCGGCGGCGGACACGCTCGGGCGCAGCGCGCGGTTCAGGCCCCACGCGGCCGCGCACAGGGACCCGAGAACGAGGACCGTGGCGGCGAGGCGCACGCGGGTGCGGCGGCGGAGGATGTCGAGCGGGATGGCCTGGTCCATGGTCGGTGACGTTGCGTAGCGATGCTGCCTGTATTGCAAGCCGCGTGCCAGCATGGTTTCCCTCTGGAGGCACGCCGGCGCATTGCCCGGTGCCGGGCAGCGGTGTCCGGAAACGGACACCCGCCGTCGGGTTGCATAAACCCGCGCCACCTTCCATAATCGCCGACTCACCTGTCACTGTCCGCCCATGAACGATACCCTGGTCCTGCTGGGCTTTTCCACCACGCCGCTCGAACTGCTCGGCTTCGTGCTGTCCGTCGCGACGGTCGTCCTGACCATCCTGCGCAATCACTGGGGCTGGTTCTTCGCCATCGTGTCGTCGGCCACGTACGGCGTCGTGTTCTTCGACGCCCGCCTGTACGGCGACGCCGGCCTGCAGGGCGTGTTCATCGCCGCGTCGGTCTGGGGCTGGTGGCAGTGGCTGCGCGGGGCGGAAGGCAAGCCGTTGCCCGTAACGCGCCTGGCGCCGGCAGGCTGGGCATGGTCGCTGGCCGGCTGGGCGCTCGGCTTCTTCGCGCTGTCCGCATTCCTGAAGGCGTACACGGACACGGACGTGCCGCACATGGACGGCTTCCTCACCGCGGGCAGCCTGGTGGGCCAGCTGCTTACCGCGAAAAAGAAGATCGAGAACTGGCACACGTGGATCGTCGTCGACATCCTGTACGTGGGCCTGTACATCTATAAAGGCCTGCACCTGACGGCGATCCTGTACGCCGTGTTCGTCGTGCTGGCCGTGCTGGGCCTGCGCGCGTGGACCCACGCCGCGCAGGACGCGGACATGCCGGTGGCCGAGGGCGCACGATGACCGTCGAGAGGATCGCGCTGCTGGGCGCGGAATCGACGGGCAAGTCGACCTTGGCGCAGGCGCTGGCGGCGCGCTACGGCACGCTGTGGGTACCGGAATACCTGCGCGAATTCGTCGAGGTGAATGCGCGCGTGCCGCACGAGGACGACCAGCCCGGCATCGCGCGCACGCAGCGCGCGCGCGAGGAGGCGCTCGTGTGCGATCCGCGCGTGCGTGACTTCCTGTTCGTCGACACGACGCCGCTGATGACGGCCGTGTACAGCCGCATCTACTGGGGCCGGGTGCCGGCCGACCTGCTCGCGCTGGAAGCGGAACACGACTACGCGTTCACGCTCGTTGCGGCGCCCGATCTGCCATGGGTGCCGGACGGGTTGCAGCGCGAGTCGGAAGAGGTGAGGCAGCGCGTGCATGCGCAGCTCGTGGACGTGCTGGATGCGCGGCGGATTCCGTTCACGCTGCTGACGGGGGAGCTGGACGCGCGGTTGCGGCAGGTGGAAGCCCTGATCGGTCCACCTGCCGGCTAGTTCAGCTCAGGCTCAGAAGTCGAACTGCGCCGACGCCCGGAACGTACGCGGCGCTCCCGGCAGCAGATAGCCGCCCAGCGCCGGCGTCACGTCGCGCCAGTAGAACTTGTCGAACAGGTTCTCCGCGCGTGCACGCAGCGTGACGTTGGTCGTGCCCCATTTCAGGCCGTACGACGCGCCCACGCCGAACACGTGATAGTCCGGCACGAACACGGTGTTCTCGACGTCGAACGCCTTCTTGCCGGAGTACTGCCACGTGCCGTCCAGCTTCAGGCCCGGGATCGCCGCGACGGCGTACTGCACCCATGCCGTCGACTTGAACGCGGGGACGTCCGTCACGCGCTTGCCGTCGATGCTGGCCTGGCCCGTGCCTTCCTGGCGCGTGTTCAGTGCCATCAGCGACACGCTCCAGTCCAGCGCCGGCGTCGCCTTGCCCTGCGCGGTCAGCTCGATGCCGCGGTGCGTCTCTTTGCCGTTGCGGACGAACGTGTTGTGCGCGTCCGTGTACTCCAGGCCCTGGCGGATCTGGAACAGCGCGGCGGACAGGTTGATGCCGTTGTCCAGCGCGGCCTTGGCGCCGATCTCGACCTGGTGCGAACGCTGCGGCGCCAGCACCTGGTTCTCGTTCGTCGTCTGCATCGGCGCGATGCCGCCGTGCTGCAGGCCTTGGCTGACGGCGCCGTACACGTTCCAGTCGCGCGCGGGGCTGAACACGAGGGCCACGCTCGGCAGCACGAACGAATTGTCGCTGTGCCCGTCGCTGCGCTTGATCTGTACGTGGCGCAGGCCAGCGTGCACGGTCCACTGGTTCGTCAGGCTCACGATGTCCTGCGCGAACACGGCGCGTTCCTCGTCGCTGCGGCGTTCGGACACGGGACCCGTTACGCGGTCGGCCGGCACGGGCGGCGTCACGCGTGGGTTCCAGATATTGCTGTAGCCGACGTAGTCGTAGACATAGTCGCCGAAGCTGTCGTGACGCTCGGAATACGACGCGCCGACGGTGAGCGCGTGGCGCAGCGCGCCGGTCGCGAACTTGCCCTGCACCTGCGCCTGTACGCCCCACGGCGACTTGCGCTCGCCCGTGCTCTGGTAATCGTAGACGTCGTAGTCGCCGTTGGCGCAGTAGCCCGGGTAGTAGCCTTCACCTTCGTTGCTGCAGCCGTAGGGGAACGCGGTGAAGTCGTCGCGCTTGAACCAGTGCTTGTTGCCGGAGACCGTCGCGAGCCAGTCCGGTGCGAGCTTGTATTCGAAGCGCAGGCCCACGTTGCTGTCCTTCGTCGTGACGGGGCGCGTCCACGGCTGGTCGTTCAGCAGCATCTTGGCCGACACGCCCGTCGGCAGGGTCGTACCCTGGATCAGCTGGAAGCCGGGCGCCGTGATCTGGGCCTTGCGCTGATAGTCCATGTCCAGCTGCAGCAGCGCGTCCGGCGTGATCTGCCAGTCGAAGGCGGCGGACACGAACTGCCGGTCGCCGTTCGCGCCGCGCACGTACGGATGCAGGTCGGCGGCGGCCGCGTTGATGCGGTAGCCGAAGCGGCGGTCCTCGAAGCGGCCGCCGAGATCGACGGTGCCGTACAGGGTGCCGCGTTCGGACACTTCCACGGTCGCCGAGCGCAGCGGCGTGTTCGTCGGGCGCTTGGTCACGTAGTTGACGATGCCGCCCGGCGTGGCGATGCCGGCCGTGAGGCCCGCGAGGCCTTTCAGCACTTCGATGCGTTCCTTGTTTTCCAGCGGGATCTGCGTGTCGCCAGGGATCGCGAAGCCGTCCTTGCGGTAGCTGTAGTTGTTGTCGAGGGCGAAGCCGCGGATCGAGAACTGCTCGGCATAGCCGACGGCGTTGTAGGCGTCGGCGACGGAGGCGTCGAAGCGCATCGCCTCGGTGGTCGAACGGATCGACAGGTCCTGCATCTGCGTGCGGCCGATGGCGGTGATGGAGGCCGGGGTGTCGAACAGCGACGCCTCGCCGAAGCCGCCGACGCTGGCGCGGTCGACGGCGATGAAGCGGTTGCCCGTCACGACGACTTCGGCGACGGGGTGGGTGGTGTCCTGTGCATGGGCGTACGCTTGCATCAGCGCGCAGGCCAGGATCGAGTACTTCAGTTGACGGTTCATGGTTTGCTCGTTTTCGCGCGCCGCGGGGCACGCTGCTTTTTCTTAAAAGCCGGAGCCAACGGGGAGAAGGGCAAACAAGGATGGGAACTGCGTTGCGCTTTCCTTCGCTGGCATTATCCAGATCAGGTACGAAGGGTATCTCTCACCCGGGAAGCGAACTCCCAGGACCCCTAGCGAAGGCGCGAGTGTAGCACAGACGCGCCCCATCGTGGTGCGTCTGACAATAGACATGTTGTAAAGCGTATGGTTCCCGCACGAGGCCGGCGTGACGTCGCCGGCCTCGCTCATGCGGATCAGGCCGGCTCGGGCACCGCCGCCGGATGCGCCACGTGCGCACGCGCATGCAGCAGATGGCGCTGGATGACGGCGCGCGACGTGTCGCCGATCAGGCGCCAGTGCTCGCGCCGCAGCGCCGCGCGCTTGCGGTGCTTGGACGGCATTTCGGAGAGCGGCTTCACGTAGAAGGGCAGGGGGATCAGATAGCCGTCGCGGCCCGGCATTTCCTCGCCGCCGAGGATCTTCCAGAAACCGTCATACGCGTTGGCGAAATGTTTTTCCGGATCGGGATCGTAGGCGATGTGCGCTTCGCTGCGGATCGCGACGACCTTGTCCATGCCGAGCGCGAGCGCGATGCCCTGCATAGCCGCGAAGCAGAAGAAGCTGGGCGAGTTGTTCGGGAAGACGCGCTCGAACGCTTCGAACGCGGCGCCGGAGTCGATCCAGCGGCCCTGGTTGCGCGCGATGAACGGGACGACGGGCATGTCGACACCAACCATGTCGCCTTCGAGCCAGCTGAAGGACAGGCGGTGCAGGCATTTGCCGTCCGCGATGAGGGCGAGGGTGAGGTCGCCTTCGGCATTGCTGCGCGAGGCCATCTCGAGCTGGATCATGAAGGTGCTGCCCTCGGCCTCGTGCTGCCACAGCGGCAGGCTGCGCTGGCCGTAGACGGCGTCCAGGTAGCCGTCGTTGAACGTCGTTTCCTCGAACCGGTAGTGGCTCAGCACGGCCTGCACGCGCTGGCGCGGGCTCAGGCCCTTGATGAGGTAGTCGCGGTGGCTGAGGTGGTGGAACAGGTCGTCGCCGGCGTCTTTCGCGACGTGGTTGCGGTAGACGCCGAGCTGGCACAGCGCGCGGTGGTCGCGGTAATAGGCCAGCACGCGCAGGCTGCGTGCGATGCACAGCACCCACGACGACAGGCTGTACTGGCGGCGCCGGGCCATCCAGTGTTTGGTCAGGTGAGCGAAAATCATGATGCGCTCCGGGCAATCGTTATCGGTGGATTCGTCTTCGTACGTTGCTGAACGGCAGTGAATCGTTCAGAAGATCAAGATCGTAACCACCAACACCCCATCCCTCTATTATGATTTTCCGTTTTCATGTCTCTCATTTTTGTTGATTTTTTGTCAGGCAAGCGCCAGACGCAAGACTAGCACGATTGCCGCGCCGAACATCAAAATCCTGCTCGATAATTGAGTCAGACCGAACAAGTTGAGGAGCGTGGCATGGGGTATGAACTTTTTTATTGGCCGAGCATCCAGGGCCGCGGTGAATTCGTGCGCCTGGCGCTGGAAGAAGCAGGGGTGCAATACGTGGACGTGGCGCGCGAGCCGGGCGGCATGGCGCGCATGATCGCGGCGATGGACGGCGCCGACCACCCGTCGTTCGCGCCGCCGTTCCTGAAGGCGGGCGATGTGACGGTGGGCCAGACCGCCAACATCCTGATGTTCCTGGGCGAGCGCCATGGCCTGGCGCCGCAGGATGTGCAAGGTAAATATTGGGTGAACCAGATCCAGTTGACGATTGCTGACCTGGTCGCCGAGACGCACGACACGCACCACCCGATCGCGACGTCGCTGTATTTCGAGGACCAGCGCCCGGAAGCGAAGCGCCGGTCGGCCGATTTCATCGACACGCGCATCCCGAAATTCTTCGACTGGTTCGAGAACATCCTGGCCCGGCCCGAGCCGAAGGACTACCTGCTGGGCGACACGGTCACGTATGCGGACCTGTCGCTGTTCCAGCTCGTCGCGGGCCTGCGCTACGCCTTCCCGAAGGCGCTGGCCCGCATCGATGCGGGCTATCCGCTGCTGGCGGCGCTGCACGACCGGGTGGCCGCGCGGCCGCGCATCGCGGCCTATCTGAAGTCGGCGCGGCGGATTTCCTTCAACGAGGAAGGGATCTTCCGTCACTACAAGGAGCTGGACAAGTAGCCTAGTCCCACGCGGGCGCGAAGTCCGGGCTGACGAGGCGCTCGCCCCGGTCCAGCGCGTCGATGTCGGCGATGTCCTGGCGCGACAGGATCAGGTCGCGCGCCCGCAGGTTGGATTCCAGGTTCGCGCGCCGCGTCGACGACGGGATCACGGCATAGCCCTTCGCCATCGCCCACGCCAGCGCCACCTGGGCCGGCGTCGCGCCGTGCGCCTGCGCGATGCGGCCGATGGCGGCATCGTCCATGACCTTGCCGTAGGCGAGCGGCATGTACGCGGTCAGGTGGATGCCGGCATCGACCATGAATGCATCCAGCGCGCGGTTCTGCAGGAACGGATGCAGCTCGACCTGGTTCGTCGCGATGTTGTCCGCGCCCGCGGCGGCGATGGCTTCGCGCAGCAGCGCAATCGGGAAGTTCGACACGCCGATGGCGCGCGTCAGGCCCGCCTCGCGCGCGGCCAGCAGCGCTTCCATCGATTCCGCCACGGAGACCGCGGCGCCGGGCGACGGCCAGTGGATCAGCGTGAGGTCGACGTAGTCCGTGCGCAGTTTGGCCAGGCTTTCTTCCAGGCTGGCGCGCAGGCGGCTCGCGGCCAGGTTCTCCGTCCAGATCTTGGTGGTGACGAAGACGTCGGCGCGGGCCACGCCGGAGGCCTCGAGCGCCTGGCCGACCTCGGCCTCGTTGCCGTAGATCTGCGCCGTGTCGATGTGGCGGTAGCCCAGTTCCAGGCCGGTGGCGACGGAATCGATGGCCTGCCGTTCCTTCAGGCGGAACGTGCCGAGGCCCAGTTGCGGGATATTGGTATGCATGGTTTCTCCTTTCGATTCAATGCATGGCGACGGCGCGTTCGCCGCGCGCGGCGTGCTGCGGCGCCGGATCGCGCCGGTCCAGCCAGCCGGCCAGGGTGGTGAGGGCGAGGGCGCCGATGACGATCAGGCCGCCGATCCACGGCGTGTGCATCAGGCCGAGGTGCGCGACGATCAGGCCGCCGCCCCAGGCGCCGATGGCGATGCCCACGTTGAACGCGGCGATGTTCAGGCCCGACGCCACGTCGACGGCACCGGGGGCGTCGCGCTCGGCGCGCTGCACGACGTAGACCTGCAGGCCCGGCACGTTGCCGAAGGCGACGGCGCCCCAGGCCAGCACGGTGACGAGGACGGCGATCTTGTTGGCGGCCGTGAAGTCGAGCACGAACAGCACGCCGGCCAGCAGCGCGAACACGATCTGCAGGGCGCGCACGGGGCCCTTGCGGTCCGCCAGCTTGCCGCCCCAGATATTGCCGAAGGCGACCGACACGCCGTACACGAGCATCACGAGGCCCACGCTGTTCGACGAGAAGCCGGCGACCTGTTCGAGGATCGGCGCGAGGTACGTGAAGGCGATGAACGAGCCGCCATAGCCCAGGGTCGTCATCGCGTAGACGAGCAGCAGGCGCGGTTTCTTCAGTACCGACAGCTGCGTGACGAGGTTTGAGGGCTTGCTGCCGGCGATGCCGCGCGGGACGAGCAGGGCGATGCCGGCGAACGCGATCACGCCCAGCAGCGCAACGGCCAGGAACGTCATCTGCCAGCCGAAGTGCTGGCCGATGAAGGTCCCGAGCGGCACGCCCGTCACGAGCGCCACGGTCAGGCCGCTGAACATCAGCGCGATGGCGCTGGCCGCTTTTTCCTTCGGCACGAGGCTCGTGGCGATCGTCGAGCCGATCGAGAAGAAGACGCCGTGCGCGAGGCCCGTCAGCACGCGCGCGGCCATCAGGGCGGCGTAGCCCGGGGCCATCCACGCGGTCAGGTTACCGGCCGTGAACAGCAGCATGAGGCCGAGCAGCAGCGTCTTGCGCGGCACCTTGCCGGTGAGGGCCGTCAGCACCGGCGCGCCGATGGCGACGCCCAGCGCGTACAGGCTCACGAGCAGGCCGGCGGACGGCACGGACACATTCAGGCTGGACGCGATGGTGGGGATCAGGCCGACGATCACGAATTCCGTCGTGCCGATGGCGAAGGCGCTCAGTGTCAGCGCCCATAAAGCGAGTGGCATGGTGTTCTCCTTGTTGATGCCTCGATGGGATGGGGCATTCTGGCCGGCCCGCCCGCAAAGAAAAACCCGTGGCCGTACAATAGACTTTTGACCTGGGAGCAAAAATGCTGGACGTGGGCGCGTTGATCGCATTCGTCGCCGTGATCGACACGGGTTCGTTTTCCAACGCCGCGCAGCAGCTGGGGCAGACGCCGTCCGGCGTGTCGCGCACCATCTCGCGCCTGGAGCAGCAGCTCGGCATGACCCTCATCCACCGCACCACGCGCCGTCTCGACCTCACCGAGGAAGGCAGCTGGCTGCTGGCCCGCGCACGCCGCATCCTCGCCGACCTGGAAGAGACGGAATCGCAGGCGGCCCTCGCGCGCGCGCAACCCGCGGGCCTCGTGCGCGTGAACGCCGCCACGCCCACGCTCGACCACCTGATCGCGCCGCAGCTGGCCGACTTTTTCGATGCTCACCCGCAGGTGCAGGTGGAACTCACGAGCGGCGAGACCGTCGTCGACCTGATCGAAGAGAAGGCCGACGTCGCGATCCGCATCGGGAACCTGGCCGACTCCACGCTGAATGCCCGCCGCCTGGGCCGCAGCCGCATCCGCGTACTGGCAGCACCCGGCTACCTCGAACGCCACGGCACGCCGCAGCACGTGGAAGACCTGACCCGGCACCGGCTCGTCGGCTTCGTCGCGCCCGCGTCGCTGAACACGTGGCCGCTGCGGGCCGGCAAGGAAGAAGGCTGGCGCATCGCGCCGCACGTGACGGCCACCAGCGGCGAGACCGTCCGCCACCTCGCGCTGCAGGGCGCGGGCATCGTCAGCCTGTCCGATTTCCTCACGCGCGCGGACGTCGCCGCCGGCCGCCTCGTGCCGGTGCTGGAAGAGGCTTCTCTGCCGTGGACGCAACCCGTGTGGGCCGTGTTCTATAAACAGGGCGCGCTGGCGCCGCGTGTCAAAGCGCTCGTCGACTTCCTGGCCGACCGGCTGGCCGGCGTGCTCGAACCCTGACCATCCATTCCGACAAGGAGACCGCATGACCATCACGACTTCGCACATCCTTCGCATCGCCGCATTCTCCGATGGGGACGCCGGCGGCAATCCGGCCGGCGTCTGGATCGGAGAGTCGCTGCCGCCGGCCGACGAGATGCAACGCCTGGCCCACGCCGTCGGCTACTCGGAGACGGCGTTCGCGGCGCCGCAAGGAGAAGGCTGGCGCGTGCGCTACTTCTCGCCGGCGTCCGAAGTGCCGTTCTGCGGCCACGCGACGATCGCGCTCGGCGCCGCACTGGCGCGGCGCGACGGCGACGGCGTGTACGCGCTGGCGCTGAACGATGCCGACATCACGGTCGAAGGACGCCATGAGGGCGAGCGCGTGGCCGCCGCGCTGCAATCGCCGCCGACGTGGAGCCGGCCGGCCGCGCCGGAACTCGTCGCGGAAGCGTTGCTGTTGTTCGGTTACCACGAGGCCGACCTCGATCCCCGCATTCCTCCCGGCCTCGCGCATGCCGGCGCGAACCACCTCGTGCTGGCGCTGGCCAGCCGCGACCTGCTGGCCGCCATGCGCTACGACCTCGAAGCAGGCCGCGCGCTGATGGCGAAGCATGGCCTGACGACGATCGTGCTTGCCTGGGTGGAAAATTCGCAACGCTTCCACACCCGTAACCCGTTCGCCATCGGCGGCGTCTACGAGGACCCGGCCACGGGCGCGGGGACGGCGGCGCTGGCCGGTTATTTACGCGACCTCGGCTGGCCGCACGGCGGCGCGATCGACGTCGTGCAGGGCGAAGACATGGGGATGCGGTCGTTGTTGCGTGCCGAAATCGGTGCGGAAAAGGGCAGTTCCATTCGCGTTAGCGGGACGGCAAGAATGTTGGTGAAAGACTAATGAAATTGATCATGATTTATTGAAAATTGAAATAGGGGCAAAAGACACGCTTTTTCGACAAATTGTTAACCCCTGGAACGTTGATAAAGTTCAAAGCACGATACGTTTCTGAATTTCAACACAGGAGTCAACATGGAAATGCGCCACCCTGGCGTTCTTCGCCCCTTTATGACAGCCCCCGCCGGGTTCGCGGGCAAGCCGACCGAACGCCTGCCCTTTACCATCCGCCGCGTGGACAATGAGGCCGACCTCTGGAAGGCCGTCCGCGTGCGCCACGCTGCTTATGCACGTCACGTCCCGGACTTCGCACGGGAGCTCGTCCGCCCCGAAACTTCTGACTACGGCGACGACGCAATCGTTTTCCTCGCCGAATCCAAGCTCGACGGCGCGCCGCTGGGCACGGCCCGCATGCAGACGAACCTGCACGAGCCGCTGCACGTCGAAGAGTCCGTCGCGCTGCCCGACTGGCTGCGTGGACAACCCCTTGCCGAGATGAGCCGCCTGGGCGTGGACAACGGCCGCATCGGCCGCATGGTCAAGACGGCGCTGCTGAAGGCCGGCGTCATGTATTGCCAGCAGAACGGCATCCACTGGGCCCTGGCGACGGGCCGCGCGCCGATCGACCGCCAGTACGAACAGCTGACTTTCGTCGACGTGTTCCCGGAACTGGGCTTCGTCCCGCTGCGCCACGTGGGCAATATCCCGCACCGGATCATGGCGTTCGACATCACGACGATCGAGGAACGCTGGACGGCCGCGCAGCACCCGCTGCTGAACTTTTTCTGCCACACGCACCATCCGGATATTGATGTCAGCGGCCGGGCCGGCGTGCGGCCGCCTTTACCCAACGCGGGTCGTACCGGTGTTGTACGGCAGGCATCGGAATGGCAAGAACTCGTTGCATGATCCATTAATTGCATGACGGCACTACTGTAAAGCTGTATCCTTGCGAGACGATAACGGCCGCCCGCGCCAACGGGCCGCGATACGAGCTTCGCAGATACTCATGCAATTCACATCATCCGGTCGCTGGAAACTGCCGGGCCTGGCGCAGTCGGCGCTTGACCTGACGTTCCGGACGTTCGCCTACTATCTGATTCCGATCGTGATCGGTGTCGTTTCCATCGTCGCCCTCGCGTGCTGGGACAGCCAGTACGTAGCGGGCAGCAGCGATGCGCGCGACATCCGCGTCCTGAAGGAAACAACGCCGCTGAGCCCGCCCGCGGCCAACGCACGCCTGCGTGCCGCCGTCCCGGTGTCCTATTTCGACACGCATCTGTCCGAGGCGCCCGTGTGGTTCCGCTTCAGCACGCGGCCGCGCGCGCCCGGCAGCATCGTCGGCGACGTGATCGAATTCCCGTCGCGGCACGCCGTCGATATTGCCTGCTGGGACGCCACCACCTTGCAATTGCTCGGCACGGCCACCCGCGAGCAGAACGCGCCCTATCTGCATACGTCCAAGGCCGGCTTCGCCCTGCAATTGGCCGACTTGCCGCGCGAGATCCTGTGCCGCGGCACGTTCGCCGGCCCTGCGCGCGTGAACGTCGTGCAATGGCCGGAGACGCAGTTCGACCTGTCCGTCGAGGGCTATCACCGCAAGTCGGGCCTGCTCGACGGCGGCATGATCGTGCTGTCGCTGTTCGTCCTGATCACGGCGCTCATCAACCGCCAGCCGCTGTACGTGCTGTTCTCCGGCTGGCTGATCCTGAACCTGCGCATCGCCGGACTGTCGGCCGGCTGGGACACCCAGTGGCTGGGCATGACCGTCCCGCCGCAATGGATGCTGCTGGGCCGCTCGCTGACGATCGCGCTGTACGGCGTGTCCACGCTCACGCTGTACCAGGCCTTGTTCCGCGACGACCTCGTCAAGACGCGCTGGGCCATCCCGCTGCGCATCACGCAATGGGCGTGCATTCCGCTGCTCATCGGCGCCGTTGCCGTGCCCTACGGAACGTTCCTGCCGATGCTGTGGGTCATCATGGCCTTCGGCTTCTCGCTGATGACGCTGGGCCTCGTCACGATCATGCTGCGTTCGCGCAACCGCGTGGCGGGCTGGTTCGCCGCGTCGTTCGCGCTGACCTACGTCGCCTCGCTGGCCGAGGTCGTGTCGGCGGCGCTCGGCATGCACCAGGTGCTGAACGTGATCAACAGCGTGACGGCGGCGCTCGCATCGAGCCTGCTGGCGGCGCTGGCCGTGGCCGAGCAGATGCGCATGGAAACGCAGAAGCGCCGCGAAGCCCAGGAAAAGCTGGAGCATGCCTTCGAGGCGATGCCCGTCGGCCTGTTTACGCTCGACATGTACGGCAAAATCGTGAGCGCCAACCCGGCCATGCGCAAGATGCTGGGCATCACGGAGATCGTCCCGGGCCGCACGTCGTGGAAGCAGTTTTTCGCCGACAACCTGTGGACGGAACTGCTGGAACAGGTGCACCTGCGCAGCGATGCCGAGATGCAGATCGCCAGCCGCGACGGCGCCCAACGCTTCATGGTCAGCGCCACGCTCGCGCGCGGCCGCGTGGAAGCCGTGCTGCAGGACGTCACCGAGCAATACCAGGCCACCGAGCAACTGCGCTTCATGGCCAACAACGACCCGCTGACGAAGGTCTTCAACCGGCGCGGCATCGAAAAGATGTTCGAGGGCGCGGCCCAGCTGCTGGGCGCGGGCAAGCCGCTGGCGCTGGCCTACATCGACCTCGACCGCTTCAAGCTGATCAACGACCTGTTCGGCCATGCGGCCGGCGACGAAGTCCTGAAGCAGGTGTGCGAACGCATGGAGCTGACGCTGGCCGGCGGCCAGAAGATCGGGCGCGTGGGCGGCGACGAATTCGTCATCGTCATGCCCGACACCGCGATCCCGCTGGCGTCGCTGATCTGCCGCGGCATCGTCGACCGCATCGGCGGCACGCCGTACCGCGTGGGCGACAAGGCGTTCCATGTGCGCGGTTCCGTCGGCCTGATCGAAGTGTCGCCGGGCATGCCGATGAAGGATGCGGTGTCGACCGCGGACCGCGCCTGCCGCGAGGCGAAGGGCGGCCACAACGAGGGCCTCGTCGTGTACGAGCGCGGGTCGAACGCGTTCCAGGAGCGCGCCAACGAACTGAACCTGGTCGCGCGCCTGTCCGGCCCGGACGCCACCGAGGGCATGTTCCTCGAGATGCAGCCGATCATGTCGCTCTCCGCGCCGTACGAATCGCTGAACTTCGAGGTGCTGCTGCGCATGCGCGAGGCGGATGGCCGCGTGGCCCCGGCCGGCCCGCTGATCGCCGCCGCCGAGAAGAGCGGGCGCGCGGGCGTGATCGACCGCTGGGTGCTGTCGACGACGCTGTCCTGGATCGAGGACAATCTGGAATCGCTGACCAATACGCGCTTCGTGTGCATGAACCTGTCGGGCGCATCGCTCAACGACGAGCGCTTCGTGCAGGACACGCTGGAAGTCCTGGCCCGCTACACGCACGTGGCGAGCCGCCTGTGCATGGAGATCACGGAAAGCGTGGCGCTGCACGACCTGGACAACACGCGCCGCTTCATCGACCAGGTGCGCAACTTCGGCGTGAAGGTGGCGCTGGACGACTTCGGCGCGGGCTACACGTCGTTCTCGTACCTGAAGGAGCTGCCGGCGGACGTGCTGAAGATCGACGGCAACTTCATCGTCAACATCAACGCCCACCCGGCCAACGTGGCCATCGTGGAAGCGATCGTCAACCTGGCCGGCAACCTGGGCATGCGCACGATCGCGGAGTGGGCCGAGGACGCGGCCACGATCCGCACGCTGGCGGAGATCGGCGTCGACTACGTGCAGGGCTATGCGGTGGCGCGTTCGCAGCCGCCGGAAAAACTGCTCGCCGCGAGTTCATCGGCCAGCTTCATCCAGGGCGACGACGTGCTGCAGCTCGTGCGCACGCTCGGCACGTCGGCCAACGAGTCGGACCTGCGCGGGTTTGCGCCGTACGACGAGCACCTGTTCTAGTTCAACCCGGCCAGGCGCGGGCGCGCATCCTGCAGCATCAGCATGCGCCGCGCTTCCTTCAGCGTGGCGATGTCGCGTGCCAGCTTCACGGGCGCCGAGAGATTCGGCCGCTTCCACGCCACGCGCGGCAGCTCGCCAGCGGGCAGCACGTGGCGCTGCGTCAGCGGTCCCGTGTCGCGCGACACCGGCATCGAGGCGGAACCGGACGCGCAAGGCTGGTCCGTCAGGGTGACGTGGCCATTGCTGTCCACACATTTGACGATCTCGCCGGCCAGTGCCGGCGCCGCCAGAGCCGCGGCGGCGATCATGCTCAGCAGTCTAACTGGGCGTTTCATGATGTTCTCCTGTGCTAGGTTCCCATCGTGCCCGGCGCGGCCGCTTGCCTCTGTTCGTTGACTCACCCAGTGCGCATGTCCGCCTCCAGCACCGTCGCGACGCGGGTCTCCTCGCGATGCGCCCGCGCGCACAGCACGACGCCCGCGATCAGCAGCAGCAGCGCCAGCGCCTCGAGCGGCGTGGGCCAGCGGCCTTCCCACAGATATCCGTACAGCGACGCGAAGATGGTCTCGAACACGATCATCTGCCCCGTGAGCGCGAGCGGCAGCGCGCGGCTCGCGACATTCCACAACCCGTTGCCGAGCACGGAGCAGAACAGTGCCATCGCGCCGATGAGGCCGGCGAAGCGCAGCCAGTCCGTGTTCGTGTGGACGAGCGTGTCCCCATAAAACGCGGGCACGGCCAGCACGATGGCTTCCAGGCCCGTGACGACGCCCGTCAGCAGGCTCCAGTCCTGTGCCGACACGTGGTCGAGCCGCGCGAGCCAGCGGCTGTTGCTGACGGCATACGTCGTCCACGACACGAGCGCGCCGCCCGCGCACAGCAAGCCCGTCAGCGAGCCCCAGCCGGACGTGGCCAGCGATTGCCAGCTGATGCAGACGAGGCCGGCCGTGCTGCAGGCCAGCGAGGGCAGCAGCTCGCGCAGGGTCGGCGAATGGCGCTCGCGGCTGCCGACGAGCGTGACGGCGAGCGGCAGCAGGCCGATCACGAAGGCCGTCATCGCGACGCCGCCCGTCTGCACGGCCTTGGCCAGCAGCACGTAATACAGGATATTGCCGATGAAACTGAGCCAGGCAAGCGCCCGCCACTCGCGCCACCCGAGCGCGCCTTTCAGCCGGCGCCACGACGGCGCGACGAGCACGACGGCGACGAGCCCGTAGGCGAGATAGCGCCCGGCCGATAACTGCAGCGGCGGGAAGTCGGCGGTCAGCTTGGGCGCCAGGAAGACGAGTCCCCAGAACGCGCCGGCGACGATGCCGGCCGCGATGCCGAGGAGGGTTTTATTCGAGGTCACGGGGATGCTCCAGATGCGGAAAGCATCCATTGTCGGGGGAGGGCGGCGGGGTGTCTTGGCTGGAACTACTGGCGATTTGACCGGGTCTCTCAGCAGAGCCTAGAGCACTGCCCGATTCTGCGAAATCGACCGGTTGAATTCGAGCCAATGATTGCCGAGCTCCGTGATCTTGTAGTCGTTACCGATGCGCTGCAAAAACATGTTCGATTCCAGCCAGATCCGGATTTCCTCGCTCATCATGGGCGCTTCCACGCCGCATTGAATGCTGTTGAGCGCACGCACGCAGGCATAATGCTTCAGCGCCTGCCGGCCTTTCGCAGTGATCACGGGCTTGCCGTCGTCATCCAGCCGAATCAGGGCAAACCGCTGCAATTCAACGGGGCACTCGGCGACCGTCATCCTGTGCATGCCGGTGTCCGCTTCAAAGCGAAGACGGTGCAGGATCGCCATCGCTGCCGCGTCGAGCGTGACCGGTTCGTCGTCGTCGGTTGACGCTGGATGCTGGTCCACGGGTGTGGCCGGTGCTTCATCGGTACGACGCCGCTGCGCGCGGCGTTCCTCGGGAATGGCCAGCACACGCTCGACCAGCGCCTCGTCGAGGCCATTGCGCAAGAGTAGATTTTTCGCCGCGGCGTTGCCGAAACTGCGCCGCATGGCGAACATGGTGCGCAAGATTTTCGCGGTGACGCCATCGGTACGTCGATCTCCCGAGCGTCGATCAGGGTGGATAACGAGAGCCATGGTCGCCAAAAGACGTTTCGATGATCAATAATAACAAAAAATTATCGAAATCGGAGGCTCAGGCTGCCTTGTGGCCACGTCATTTCTTGCGATGGAACCGCCGCGCCCCCACCGGCTTCCCGGCGACATACTCGATCAGTTCGATATGCCGGACATCGTAGATCAACGGATAATTGATCCTCACAGCTGAGCTGCCGCTGCCGCACGTGCCGTCATCCAGCTGCAGCAGATACGTCGGGATGCTCCCCTTGGCGCCGGCCACGAATTTCGTGCCGCGTGCGTTCGTGTACACCGTGCCCGGCTTCTCCGTCAGCAGCGTAAATTTCCGCACGCACCTGGGCACGGATTTGTCCGGCCCATGCCAGGCCAGGGTGTCGCCCTTGACGGTCAGCGTCGTGTAGGGCGATGCCGCATCATCGTCCGCGAGCCAGCGTCCGGAGAAAGGCGCAGGCTCCGCAAGGACGGCTCCGGCACAGCCGAGGCCGGCCACGACCGCAACGAGCCGCGCGAGATACATCACACGCTCACCCATGCCGGTTCGCCCGCCGATACGCCCCAGGCGTCATCCCCGTCACATGCCGCAGCGCCCGCGTCAGCGCGCTCTGGTCCGAAAAACCTGCCGCCAGCGCGATGTCGGCGATGGAGCGCGACGTGTCCGCCAGCCACGCCTGTGCGCGGGCCAGGCGGACGTCGCGCAGCCACGCGTGCGGGCTCGTATCCAGTTCCGTGCGGAACAGGGCGTGCAGGCGGCTCACGGACAGGCCCGCGCAGCGCGCCATCGAATCCGTCGTCCAGGCGAGGCCGGGCTCCGCTTCGACGCTGGAAATGAGCGCGGCGAGGCGCGAGGCGGGGCGCGGCGTGTCGAGGGCGATGGTGTCGAGCAGCAGCGGGACCCAGCCCCGCAGCAGGCCGCGATCGAACGCCTGCGTGCGCATCATGCCCATGAATTCGACCAGCTTGCGCGCGCCGGGGCCGAGCGTCATGAACGGGCGGTCCAGCATGCGGTCCCAGGCCGGGTGCGACATCGCTGCCGGTTCGACGTCGAGGATCAGCGACTGGTTGGTCCCGATGCCGCACTGGGCATGCCAGGCGTTCGGCGCGACGCAGGCGGCACGCAGCGGGTCGAGCCGTTCCCGGCGGCCCTCGATGTCGAGCAGCACGGCGCCGCTCACGGGCAGCACCAGCTGGGCGAACACATGGCGGTCGGTGACGATGTCCGCGCCATAGGTGCGCAGGTGGAGGTCGGTATCCATGACGGGGAGTCTAACAGTGATTGTCCGACGAGGCCTACAAGTCGACGGGAAAAAATTTATGCGCTTACCCTCTTGCAGGCGCGGCCGCCGTCCCAATTTGCCATCCTGATTCAGCGCCTTCGGGCGCAGGTCTCCTCTGTCTCCTCCAAGTGCAAACTTGGATTTACCGCCTGGTGCAGGAATGCGCAGGCGGTTTCTTTTTTGTGGGTGCGCCCGGCCAGCCCGTCCGGGCGCGGTGCGGCGGCTGCGTCAGTCCCGGCGCGGATTGTTGGGATGGTCGTCGAACCGGTTCGGCACGCCGTCGCCGTCACGGTCGCCGCGGCGCCAGCCGCCGCGTTCCATCACCCAGCGGCCGTCGCGTTCGACCCACGTCGGGGCGCGGTAGGCGTAGCCGTGGCGTTCGCGCAGCCATTTGCCCTTGGTCCAGACGTAGCGGCCGTGGCGATATTCCCAATGGCCCGGCGCCCACACGTAGCCGTGGCGCGCGGCCGGGATGCGCTCGTCGCGCGGCGGTGGCGGGGCGGTGCGGATGACGACGTCGGCGGCTGCCGGCAGCGCGACGCTGCCGAACGAGCCTGCGACCAAAGCGGCAATGAGCAGTTTTTTCATCTTGGCCTCCTCTTGAGTGAGTGTAGGCCGACTGTACTGCCGCGTAGCGGGCGCGACCGTGCGGCGTTTCGCTTAACGCTGCAACTTACAGTTCGATGCAGCAATACTTAGGGTGCCAGCGGCAACGCGAATTGCAGCACAAGCCCGCCGCCGTCGCGGTTGCGCACGGTGAGCTCGGCATTGTGGCGCGTGATCACGCGCTCGACGATGGCGAGGCCCAGGCCGGCGCCGTTGGCCTGGCCGCGGGCGCTGTCCAGGCGCGTGAACGGCCGCAGCAGCTGCTCGATCTGGTCGTCCGGGACGCCGGTGCCGTGGTCGTTGATCTCGACGACGGCGCGGCGGCCGTGGCCCGTCATCCTGACGTGCAGGGCCATGTCGATCTCGGTGACGTCCGTGCCCGGCGTCTTGCCGTAGCGGCGCGCGTTCTCGATCACGTTGTTGATCACGCGGCGCAGGTCGGTCGAATTGCCCATCACGTGGATGTCGGCGTCGATGTCGGTCGCCGTGCGCACGTCCGGCAGGCGGGCGGCCGCGTGCGCGCAGTCTTCCAGCAGTTCGGACAGGTTGACGGGCACGAACGTCGCGCTTTCCGTCGGGCGCGCGAAGTCGAGGAACTGGCCGATGATGGCGTCCATCTGGGCGATGTCGGACTGCATGCCGGTGCGGGCCTCGTCCGACAGCGGCGCCATCTCCACTTCCAGCTGCATGCGCGCGAGCGGCGTGCGCAGGTCGTGCGAGATGCCGGCCAGGATCACGGCGCGGTCCTTCTCGAGCTGCTGCAGGTCGTCGACCATCTGGTTGAAGCTGCGGTTCGCCTCGATGATCTCCTGCGATCCCTTTTCCGGCAGCGGGGCGGGGCGCTTGCCCTGCGCGATCGAGCGCGCGGCCGCCGTCAGGCGCGCCAGCGGCAGGTTCACGAGGCTCGAGATCAGCGCGGCGCCCAGCAGCGACAGCACGCCGACGACCGTGGCCCAGCCGAGCCACTGCACGCGCGTGAGGCCGGGCAGCTTGTCGCGCTCGAGCATGAGCCAGTACTTGTCGCCGTCGATGTCGAAGCTGACCCAGAAGCCGGGGATCTCGTTGACCATGCGCGAGAAGCGCGTGTCCGGCCCGAGCTTGTCGCGCACGAGGGCGGCCACTTCCGGCATCAGCGAATTCGGCGGCGGCGGTTCGACCGTGTCCGTCGGCTTTACGTCGTAGATGCGGATGCCTTCGTTCGACACCAGCTCGAACAGCAGTTCGCGCCGCAGGTCGGGCGCGGAGTGCGTCAGCGCGGCCTTCGTGATGGTGACGACGGAGACGAGCAGCTCCGCCGTCTGCTCGACCTGCGGGCCCCGCTGGAAGACGTTGAGCATGCCGATCCACGAGGCCATCGACAGGCCCGTGAGCATGGACAGCAGGAAGAAGGTGCGCCAGAACAGGCCGCTCTTCATCCTGCCGAAAATCCGCGGCATGGCCTGTTCCTTCGACGTTGATGCGAACACTAGCGCGGCTGGCCTTCAGGAATGAATACGTAGCCCAGGCCCCACACGGTCTGGATGTACAGCGGGCTCGACGGGTCCGGCTCGATCAGCTTGCGCAGGCGCGAGATCTGCACGTCCAGCGAGCGGTCGAACACTTCGTACTCGCGGCCGCGCGCCAGTTCCATCAGCTTTTCGCGCGACAGCGGCTGGCGCGCATGGCGCGCGAACACCTTCAGCACCGAGAATTCGCCCGTCGTCAGCGGCACGGTCTCGCCGTTCTTCTTGAGCGTGCGCGTGCCGAGGTCCAGCACGAAGTCGCCGAATTCGAACGTCTGCGGCGTCTCGCTCGGTGCGCCGGGGATCTCGTCCGGGCCCTTGCGGCGCAGGACCGCGTTGATGCGGGCGACCAGTTCGCGCGGGTTGAAGGGCTTCGGCAGGTAATCGTCCGCGCCCATCTCGAGGCCGACGATGCGGTCGACGTCCTCGCCTTTCGCGGTGAGCATGATGATCGGGGTCTGGTCGCCGGCGCCGCGCAGGCGGCGGCAGATCGACAGGCCGTCCTCGCCGGGCAGCATCAAGTCCAGCACGAGAAGGTCGTAGCGCTCGCGCAGCCACAGCTTGTTCATCGCGGGCGCGCTTTCGGCCGTCACGACCTGGAAGCCCTGTTCGGTCAGGTAGCGGCGCAGCAGGTCGCGCAGGCGCACGTCGTCGTCGACGACCATGATCCGGGCGGAGTGGCCGCCATTCGCGCCGGGCGTGCCGGCATTCGAGCTCGTTGCATTCATCGTTCGGTCGGATTTGTCAGATTAATGTCGCTATGGTAACGTCTTATGGCTCGACGCCAAGGGGGTATCGTTGAGCCATTACATTGTGTTACAAACTTTACCCAATTCGCCTTATGCCTGGAGTCGATTCCACATACACTGGCCTCATCGAATCGCAGCTTACACCACAGCTCAAATTCATAGCTTACTTCACAGCTTACTCCTGACACGGCAACGCGAATGAGGAACACCATGAACAGTGCGTTCACACACCACCACGCAGCGAAAAAGGCCGGCCGCCTGGCCCGCCGCGCTGTGCTGGCGTGCGCCCTGGTGCTGGGAGCCGGCGGCGCGTTTGCCCAGCAAAACGGCGACCGCCGCGACGACGGCCGGGGTGACTTGCAATCGCAATCGCAGTCGCAGTTCTCGCGCTTCCGCCTGCCCCCGCGCGACCGCGACCAGCGCGACGACATGCGCGCCTACGAGGAACAGCGCCGGGCCCAGCAGCAGGAGCAGCGCGAGCAGCAGCACGAGCGCCGCCCCAGCCGCATGACGCCGGACGAGCGGCGCGACCTGCGTCGCCAGATCAACGAAGCGGGCATGGACCTGTACCCGCAGCGTCGCTGAAATTTCTCAAAGCCAACTTAGTTGCTTGTTGTTTATTTTCAAGTGACAACATGATACGCTAGCCGGATTCTGCCGCGGCCCAGCCCATGCCGCGGCATCAACCGCACGGAGCGTATCGTGACCACAGACCTTTCCGCCACGGCGATGCGTATCGCCGCGACCGGTCCAGAGCATTGCATCGCCAAACGCGACGACGGCGTGTATGCCGATCCCTCCGTGCTCGGCACCACGCTGGTGGCCGCCATCGACAACGTCTACCGCGCCGGGAACTACTTCACCGGCATCGACTACCCCGTGCTGATGAAGGCGCTGTTCGGCCACGGTCCCGAGCTGCCGCGCGGGCCGGACGGCACGACGATCGTGCGCTTCGCGGCCGACATCCAGACCTTCGATCCGGCGCGCCGCGCGCTGTACCGTGCCGTCAAGATCGGGCGCGGCTACGCGGAATACTACTTCGAGCCTGTCTGGCTGCCGGACCCTCTCGACCCCGATGCCGAGGGCTTCCAGACCCGCCTCGACCTCGACGAATTCATCGCCGACGTGTGGATCAAGGGCATCCGCTTCGGCCTCGACCTGCCCGCCATCCGCGCCGCGATGGAGTCCACCAGGGCCGACCGCGTCACGATCGCGCGCGTCCTCGATCCGGTACCGGGCGAGGATGCGCACATCGTCGAAGTGTCGGACGACATCCACCGCAGCGACGCGCCGCTCGAACTGGGCAACGGCCGCCTCGACCTGAACAGCTTCCAGAACCGCTTCCCGCAGATCCAGGCCGGCGTACGCCTGCTCAAGAAAGTCCCGGCGACGGCGGGGACGATGGGCTTCGAGATGTCCGGCACGCCGCTGCCGCCCAAGCCGGGGCGCGACGTCGACCTGCCGCCGTATGCGGGCACCGGCACGAAGGTCGAGCGCGCGCCGGACGGCGAGTTCCTCGTGTCCAGCGCGGCCGGCTTCCTGATGGTGGACCCGAAGACGAGCCGGATCTCGGTCGAGGACAAGGTCGTCAGTCACGACGGCGTCAGCGTCAAGACGACGGGGAACCTGAGCCTGACAGGCGACTACGAGGAATTCGGCGAAGTCCAGGAGAAGCGCGTGATCGAGGCCGACAGCATCACCGTGCATGGTGACGTGTTCGGCAGCCTCGTGTCGCGCGGCGGCACGGTCGATGTGCGCGCGAACCTCGTGGGCGGCAGCGCCCGCAATGCGCGCGGCGACGTTCACGTGCGCGGCGTCGCATCGAGCGCGGTGCTGTGCGCGGAAGACGGCCGGATCGTCGTCGAGCGCGCGGAGAACTGCGTCATCGCGGGCACGCGGGTCGAGGTGAATCACGCCGTCAATTGCGAGATCGTCGGCGACGAAGTCGACATCAAGGTGGCCGAGGGCTGCGCGCTTGCGGGCCGGCGCGTGACGGTGGAATGCGCGCTGCCGCGCAAGCAGAGCGAGATGCTCGTGGCCGTGCTGCGCGCGGAAGGCCAGCAGATCGACGAGGTGATCGCGGCGGTGACGCAGCGCGTCGCGCAGTTCGCCACCCTGGCCGCGCAGCTGAAGGCCGCGCAGGATGCGCTGACGGGCAAGCCGGACGTGCGCCGCTACCTGATGCTGGCCGCGCGCGTGCGCAAGGGGGAAGTCAACCTGACGCCCGAGCAGGCGCGCCAGTTCCAGAAGATGGCGCAGGACGTGGCGCCCGCGCTGAAGGCCATCGGCGACGTCTCCGCGAAGATCAAGGCGGCGGACGCGGAGCAGCAGGCGGGCGCGCGCATGCTCGCGAACCTGGAGGCGCAGCGCGGCGACGCGGCCAGCATCTCCAGCGTGGCGATCGCCTCGGTGCAGGGCGAGACGCAGGTGCGCATCCTCGGCTACAGCCCCGCGGGCGGACCGCCGCACCGGTGGCCGCCGCGCGAGATCCGCACTCGGCTGCGCGGGCCGCAGGCGGGCGAGCTGCTGTTCATGGGCGGCGCGGGCAACGTCGCGTGGTCCAGCGATACCGTCCCGTCGGCGTAAAGTTTATACTTGGGGGCGGCCGCGAGGCCGCGCCCATAACGACTCCAATCCGACAGAGGGGAAACCTTGAACACCATGCGTCCCATCCTCCAGCGCCGCCCGATCGGCGCGCTGGTCGCCGCGATGTGTGCCGGCGCGCTATTCGCAGCGCCCGCACATTCTGCAACCAAGGCAGCCAGCAGCAAGGGCAAGCCGACCGTGGCCGAAGCAGAACGCTTCGTCGCCGAATCCGAAAAGAAGCTCGACCAGCTGGCCCTCGACGCCGGCCGCGCCGAGTGGGTGGCCGAGAACTTCATCACGCTCGACACCGAGACGCTGACCGCGCAGGCCAACGAACAATACCTGACCGTGAGCGGCGACATCGCCCTCAAGGCGCGCCGCTACAACGGCCTGAAGGTCTCGGAAGCGAGCGCCCGCAAGCTGATGCTGATGCAGCAGTCGCTGATGCTGGAAAACGCCGACGACCGCGGCGCGTATGCGCGCCTCGCCGCCAGCATGACGGGCGCATACGGTAAGGCCAAATACTGTCCTCCGGCCGCCGCGGGTGCCGAGAAGCCCGAGTGCATGCCGCTGGGCCAGCTGGAAAAAGTGCTGGCCACGAGCCACGACCCCGCGCGCCTGAAGGAAGTCTGGCTCGGCTGGCACGCCCAGTCGCCCGCGTACAAGCAGGATTACGCGAAGTACGTCGAGCTGTCGAACAAGGGCGCCCGCGCGATGG
This sequence comes from Massilia kyonggiensis, assembly GCF_024756235.1. GTDB lineage: Bacteria > Pseudomonadota > Gammaproteobacteria > Burkholderiales > Burkholderiaceae_D > Telluria > Telluria kyonggiensis. The sequence continues at coordinate 220,257 of NZ_JANUGY010000002.1, forward strand.
GCTATGCCGATACGGGCGCACTGTGGCGCTCGCGTTACGACATGGCGCCGGATGCCTTCGCGGCCGAGATGGAACGCCTGTGGCAGCAGGTGAAGCCGCTGTACGACTCGCTGCACACGTACACGCGCTACAAGCTGCGCCAGGCCTACGGTCCGGACGCCGTGCCGGCCGATGGCCCGATCCCCGCGCACCTGCTGGGCAATATGTGGGCGCAGAGCTGGGACAACCTGTACCCGATCCTCAAGCCCGCCGGTCTGGAAAAGGGTGAAGACCTGACGGCGCTGCTGGAAGAGCGCAAGACGAGCGCCGTCGAGATGACGCGCTACGCCGAGGGCTTCTACACGTCGCTGGGCATGCGCAAGCTGCCGGCCACGTTCTGGGAACGCTCGCTGCTGACCAAGCCGCGCGACCGCGAAGTCGTGTGCCACGCATCCGCCTGGGACCTGGACGGCAAGGACGACGTGCGCGTCAAGATGTGCATCACGCCGACGGCCGAGGACTTCCGCGTCATCCACCACGAGCTGGGCCACCTGTACTACGACCTCGCGTACAGCAACCAGTCGCCGCTGTTCAAGAACGGCGCCAACGACGGCTTCCACGAAGCCATCGGCGACACCGTCGCGCTGTCGATCACGCCGGCCTACCTGAAGAAGATCGGCCTGATGAAGACGGACCCGGATCCGAAGCAGGAGATCGGCCCGCTGCTGTACACGGCGCTGCAGAAGATCGCGTTCATGCCGTTCGCGTACAAGGTCGACAAATGGCGCTGGCAGGTGTACGGCGGCCAGGTCAAGCCGGCCGACTACGACAAGGCCTGGTGGGCGCTGACGCAGCAGTACCAGGGCGTATCGCGTCCGGCACCGGTCGCGGATGGCGGCTTCGACGCCGGCGCCAAGTTCCACGTCGCGAGCGACACGCCGTATGCCCGCTATTTCCTCGCCCACGTTCTGCAGTTCCAGTTCCACCGCGCGCTGTGCAAGGAAGCGGGCGACACGGGACCGCTGTACCGCTGCTCGATCTACGGCAACCAGAAGGCCGGCGCCAAATTCCAGCAGATGCTGGAGATGGGCACCAGCAAGCCGTGGCCGGAAGCGCTGAAGGCCGTGACGGGGTCGGAGAAGATGGATGCGACCGCGATGCTGGAATACTTCGCGCCGCTCAAGACCTGGCTGGACGAGCAGAACAAGCAGCTGGCCGTCGAAGACGCGAAGCTGAAACGCTGATCTACGCGGCTTCCGTCAGGGCCGCATAACAGGGCGCCGCCTCGGGCGGCAGCCCTGCGAACAGCGCATCATCCGCCTCGTCGACCAGTCCCTGCTCGACGAGCATCCGCACCTTCCCCAGATAATCCGCCAGCTTGAGCAGGCGCCCCAGCGGCGACACGATCACGCCGCGCCGCAATTCCCCCTGTTCCAGCAGCGCCTGGGCCACCGCCTCCGGAAAATTCCACTCGCGCGCGATGCTCGCGCACAGGCGGCGCGTGTCGCGTGCCAGCTGGGCGAGGAACACGTCCGAGCCGAGGCGCTCGCCGTCCTTCGTCTCCTGGTCCATGATGCGCAGGCTGACGATCAGGCCCACGTTCTGCAGCAGCCCGGCGAGAAAGGCGTCGAACGGCTCGATGCCGGCGCCGGCCATCCGGCGCGCGGCGATTGCGCAGCGTTCCGAATGCGCCCACAGGTGCGGCGCCAGCCGGCGTGTATAGAATCCCGAACGCACGTCGATGATGGGCCGGAACGCGACCGTCGTGATCAGCTGGCGCAAGCCTTCCTGGCCGATGAGGATCACGGCCTGTTCGACGCTCGCGATGGACTGGCCCGTCCCCTGGTAGCAGCTGTTCGCGAGACGGACGACGGCCGCCACCAGCACGGGATCGGACGCGATCGTGCGCGACAGCGCGCTGCCGGAAAACGTCTCGCTGCGCAGGCTTTGCAGCAGTTGCGGGACGAGCCCCGGCATGCGCCGCACGAGCGCCGCGCCGGACTGCTGCGAGCCGGCGATGGCGGCCAGCGCCTCCAGCACGCGCGTCTCGGCGCCGGAGAGCTCCAGACCACCGTCGGCGCGGTCGAACAGCCACGCGTTCCAGGCGCCGTTGATCCGTTCCAGCTGCTCGAAGGAGACGGGGGCCGTGCCCGGTTGCGGCGCGGCTGCGACGGGCGCAGGGGGAGGGGCAGGAACAGGCTCGACGGCCGGCTGCGGCTGCGGTTGCGCCGCGGCCGGGCTGGAAAACAGGCTTTGCAGCCACCGGAACATCGTCATCCCCTTTAGGTCAATTCCGAACATTGTACGGGCGTAAGCGCCGAGCGCAAGGTAGGAAATGTCTCATTGATTGTTGACTGCACTCAACAATTTCCGATCGTCATCGTCTTAGCATGGCGATCTTGAGGAAAGGATCCGCCATGCACATGACTACGACGACCACCACCCAATTCCTGAGTTTCACCCTCGGCGGCCTCGAGTACGGGCTCGATGTCGCCAAGGTGCAGGAACTCCGGGTACTCAAGGCACTCGAGCGCTTCACATCGGACGGCGAGATCGTGGGCGGCGTGGCCGTCTCGCGCGGCGTGATCATGCCGCTCGTGGACATGCGCGCCGCCTGCGGCACGTCGCCGGACGCGCCCGACCCGATGACGGACGTGATCATCCTCAGGCTGTCGACCTGCACGATGGGGATGGTGGTGGATGGCGTGACGGGCGTCGTGTCGCTGGCGCCCGAGCAGGTGTCGCCGGTGCACGGCGCGGACCAGGCGCAGGTCGATTACCTGATCGGGCTGGGGCAGACAGGGGCGCGACGGCTGATTCTCGTCGATATCGACCGGTTGATGTCCGTGCGCCGGCCGAACAAGGACGGCGCACGGCAGGTCGCCTAGGCGACCAGGCCTTCCAGCTGCTCCTGCAACTCCAGCCACTCGTTCTCGAGATTGCCCAGGTCCCGCGTCAGGAACGCCTGGTCGGCCACGAGATTCTTCAGCTCTTCCTTCTTGTCCGCCTCGTAGATGCCCGGCTCCAGCAGCCGGGCGTCGACCTCGGCCTTCTTCGCGTTCAGCTTGGCCATCTGCTCTTCCAGGCGCTTGATGCGGTTTTCGATCGGCTTCTTCAGCGCGGCGAGGCGCTGGCGTTCTTCCGCTTCCAGGCGCTTCTGTTCCTTGCGGTCGACGGCGGGCGCCGGTGCGGCCGGGCTTGACGACGGCAGCGGCGCGCTCGTGCCGGCATCCGCCTTCAGCTTGGTCTGGAACAGCCAGTCCTTGTAGTCGTCCAGGTCGCCGTCGAACGGCTGCAGGCGGCCGTCGGCCACGATGATGAACTGGTCGGTCGTCGCGCGCAGCAGGTGGCGGTCGTGCGAGACGACGACCAGCGTACCCTCGAACTGCGCCAGCGCCAGGGTGAGCGCCTCGCGCGTTTCCAGGTCCAGGTGGTTGGTCGGTTCGTCCAGCAGCAGCAAATTCGGACGCTGCCACACGATCAGCGCCAGCGCCAGGCGCGCCTTTTCGCCGCCGGAGAACGGCTTGATGGAACTCGTCACCATATCGCCCGGGAAGTTGAAGCCGCCGAGGAAGTTGCGCAGCTCCTGCTCGCGCGTGGTCGGCGCGATCTTCTGCAAATGCCACAACGGCGATTCGTCGTGGCGCAGCATCTCGACCTGGTGCTGGGCGAAGTAGCCGATCACGAGGCCCTTGCCGAGCGTCGCCATCCCGCTAAGGGGCGCGAGGTCGCCGGCGACGGTCTTGATCAGCGTGGATTTACCGGCGCCGTTCACGCCCAGCAGGCCGATGCGCTGGCCCGTCTGCAGCGAGAAGTTCACCTTGTGGACGATGGTCTTGCCGCCGACCTTGTCGCCGTGCCCGTCGAGCAGCGGGTAGCCGGCGTCGACGTCTTCCATCACGAGCAGCGGATTCGGCGCCGAGATGGGGTCGCGGAACTCGAACGAGAACTCGGCCGCCGCCCGGAGGGGCGCCAGTTCTTCCATCTTCGCCAGCGCCTTCATGCGGCTCTGCGCCTGGCGGGCTTTCGTCGCCTTGGCCTTGAAGCGGTCGACGAACGACTGCAGGTGGGCGCGCGTGCGCTGCTGCTTTTCGTACGCGGCCGCCGCCAGCACGAGGTGCGCCGCGCGCTGGCGCTCGAATGCCGAGTAGTTGCCCGAATAGCGCTTCAGCTTGCGCTCGTCGATGTGCACGATCACGTTCACGATCTCGTCGAGGAAGTCGCGGTCGTGCGAGATGATGATCAAGGTGCCCGTGTAGCGCTTGAGCCAGTCCTCGAGCCAGATGATGGCGTCCAGGTCCAGGTGGTTGGTCGGCTCGTCCAGCAGCAGCAGGTCGGAAGGACACATCAGCGCCTGTGCCAGGTTCAGGCGCATGCGCCAGCCGCCCGAGAAGCTGGCGACCGGTTGGCGCATCTGGTCCAGCGAGAAGCCCAGGCCCAGCAGCAGCTGCTCGGCGCGGGACTGCACCGTGTACGCATCCGCGTCGGCCAGCGCCGAGTGCGCGTGGCCGATGGCGAGGCCGTTCTCCGTCGTGTGGGGCAGCGCTTCCAGGCGGTCCAGCTCGGCCTGCAGGGCGCGCAGGTTGGCGTCGCCGTCGATCGCGTACTCGATGGCGGGACGGTCCAGCGCGGGCGTCTCCTGCGCCACATAGGCCATGCGCCAGCGCGCGGGGAAGTCGATGGCGCCCTGGTCCGGGTGCAGCTCGTTGCGCAGCATCGCGAACAGGCTGGATTTGCCGGCGCCGTTCGCGCCGATCAGGCCGATCTTGTCGCCGGGGTTGAGGGTCAGGTCGGCGTCTTCCAGCAGCGGCTTGGTGCCGCGCATGAGACTGACATTGGTAAATCGGATCATATTATTGCGCGAGCTGCTCCGCCGTCAGCAGGAACACCGCATCGTCACCCTGGCTCGTGGTCAGCCATGTCAGGCCCAGGTGTCCGAACGCCGCTTCCGCGTACTCTCGCTCGTTGCCGATCTCGACGATCAGCACGCCTTCCGGCGTGAGGCGCTCGGCCGCACCGTCGACGATCTTGCGCACGAGGTCCATGCCGTCTTCGCCGCCGGCGAGGGCGATCTGCGGTTCGCGCAGGTATTCCGGCGGCAGCTTACCCATCGAATCGCTGTTCACGTACGGCGGGTTCGTCACGATCAGGTCGTACTTCTTGAACGGCACGTGCTGGTACAGGTCGGACTCGATCGGGTTCACGCGGCCTTCCAGCTTGTAGTCGCGGATGTTGCGCTCGGCCACGGCCAGCGCATCCTTCGAGATGTCGACGGCGTCGACGACGGCGTTCTGGAACGCGTCCGCCAGCATGATCGCCAGGCAGCCGGAGCCGGTGCACAGTTCGAGCACGTTTTCCACGCCGTCCGGATCCGCCACCCACGGGCTGAAGAAATTCGGGATCAGCTCGGCGATGAACGAGCGCGGCACGAGCACGCGTTCGTCGACGTAGAAGTTGTAGCTGCCCAGCCACGCCTCATTGGTGATGTAGGCGGCCGGCACGCGTTCGTTGACGCGGCGCTCGATGACGGCCATCACCTGCAGGATTTCTTCCGGCAGCAGGCGGGCATCGAGGAAGGGCTCGAGCTTGTCCAGCGGCAGCTTCAGGGTGTGCAGGATCAGGTAGGCGGCCTCGTCGAACGCTTCGGCGCTGCCGTGGCCGAAGAACAGCTTCGCGCCGTTGAAACGGGTCACGGCGTAGCGCAGCAGGTCGCGGGGCGTGCAGAAATGGGTCGTGGTCATGGCCAGGTCTCGTCGTTATGCCGCGGACGGCGGGATGGTCAGCAATCGCTCCAGCGTGCGCCGGTAGATGTTCTTGAGCGGATCGATGTAACGCACTTCGATGTGCTCGTCGATCTTGTGGATGCTGTCGTTGGGTGGCCCGAATTCTATCACCTGGGGGCAGATGCGGGCGATGAAGCGGCCGTCCGACGTCCCGCCCGTGGTCGACAATTCCGTCGTCACGCCCAGTTCCTGCTTGATCGAGCCGCAGATCGCGTCCGACAAGGTGCCCTTCGGCGTGAGGAACGGGTGGCCGGACAATGTCCATTTCAGGTCGTAGTCGAGGCCGTGGCGGTCGAGGATCGCGTGCACGCGCGCCTGCAGGCTCTCGGCCGTGCTCGCGGTGGAAAAGCGGAAGTTAAAATCGACCTTCATTTCGCCCGGGATGACGTTCGTCGCGCCGGTGCCGGCCGCGATATTGGACACCTGCCAGCTCGTCGGCGGGAAGTATTCGTTGCCCTCATCCCATTGCTCGGCAGCGAGCTCGGCCAATGCCGGGGCCGCCTGGTGGATCGGGTTGCGCGCCAGGTGCGGGTAGGCGATATGGCCTTGCACGCCCTTGACGACGAGGCAGCCGGACAGCGAGCCGCGGCGGCCGTTCTTGATCATGTCGCCCAGCACGTGGCTGGACGTCGGCTCGCCCACGAGGCAGTAATCGATCGTCTCGCCCCGTTCTTCCAGCAGGTCGCAGACGATGACGGTGCCGTCCGTGGCCGGGCCTTCCTCGTCGGACGTGAGCAGGAACGCGATCGAACCGATATGGTCCGGATGCGCGGCCACGAATTCCTCGACGGCGACGACCATGGCGGCGATCGACGTCTTCATGTCCGAGGCGCCGCGGCCGTACAGCTTGCCGTCGCGCCGCGTGGGCACGAACGGTTGCGACGCCCACTGGTTCGCGGGACCGGTCGGCACGACGTCCGTGTGGCCGGCGAACACGAACACGGGCGATGCGTCGCCGCGGCGGGCCCACAGGTTCGTCACGCCGTTCGATTCGATCGTCTCGCAGCGGAAGCCGAGCGGCGCCAGCAGCGCCTGCAGCTTCTGCTGGCAGCCTTTATCCTGCGGCGTGACGGAATCGAGCGCGATCAGCTCTTCCGTCAGCAACTGGGTGCGCGACGGTTTCATGCCGGCCAGTCTCCGAACAGGTCTTCGTACTGGGTGGCCGAAAAGCCGACGGACACGCGCCCGTCGCCTTCCAGCACGGGGCGCTTGATGACGGACGGGTTCTCCAGCATCAGGTCGAGGGCGCTGGCCTTGTCGACGACTTGCGCGCGGCGCTCGTCGGTCAGCTTGCGCCACGTCGTGCCCTTGCGGTTGACGAGCGTTTCCCAATCGACCTGGTCGAGCCAGCGCGCGACGGTGGCGCGGTCCAGGCCTTGCTTCTTGAAGTCGTGGAAATCGAATGCCTGGCCGTTGTCGGCGAGCCAGGTGCGGGCTTTCTTGACGGTGTCGCAGTTGGGAATACCGTAGAGGGTCTTCTTCATGGCGGGTGGGTATTGCTGTTCGGGAAGGCGCGAAGGATAGCACACGCAAGCTATCCCACGGACAGTTTACCAATAGCGAGGGAAGGGCGGCGTTATGTAAGCCGATTAGACAAAGATTTAACATTTCCGTAAATTAACAACACGAGTAAATACCTGGAGATCCCATGCGCATCCTGTTCGGTTCCGCCTGTTTCCTGACATTGCTGGCCGGCTGTGCGTCGATGCCGGCGCCCCGTCCACTCGATACCGCCGGCCTGGCGGCCGTGCGCAACCAGGCCGTGGCCGTCACGGTGCGACCGAAGCCGGGTTTCTCGGTGTTGACGCCAGGTAAGGCTGGCCTCGCTGGCGTCGGGATCTTCGTCGGGGACGACGGCAACCGGATCATCGCCGAACACCACGTGGCGGACCCTGCCGACGCCATTGCCCAGGCGCTGGCGCGCGCGTTGCACGACGCCCAGGGCAGCCAATCCGTTGCCGCACCCATCGCCGTGGACACGCGCGATGTGACGCAGATTGCTGCGCAGGCGAAGGGCAAGGCCCGTTACGTGATCGACGTCGAGACGCGCGCATGGCGCATGTCATATTTCCCGACCGATTGGACGCATTACCAGGTGCCGTACATCGCGGTGGCGCGGCTGATCGATGCGGATACGGCCGGCGTTCTCGCCGAATCGACCTGCAACCTGGCACCGGAGACGAATGCCGGTGCACCGACCTACGACGACCTGGTGACCAATGGCGCGGCGGGCTTGAAAGCGTCGCTGGCGGCGTCTGCGGCAACGTGCGCGGCCCGGTTCAGGCGCGACATGTTCGCCCTGCGCGATACGCGTCCGGCGGACGCCGCCGCCGTGCCTTCCACATCGGCTGCGGAGGCCGTCGTGTGGAACGGGATCATGGCCTGCAGCGCCCGCAACGACAGCGGCCCGAACGCGGGGGCGTACGAGGCGAAATTCACTGTCGACGTGCGGGGCCAGGCGGTGCACGCCCATCGCCGGACGGCCGACGTCGAGGAAACGCTGGTCGGCGAAGTGCGCGGCGACCGGCTGGAATTGCGCGGCACGGGCAACCGCATCGCCGACCCGGCCCGCAGCTGGGGGCTGGGCGTGATCGGCGCGTTTGCACCCGATGCGGCGTCGTACGTCGGCAAGGGCAGCATGGTCGTGGGTGGCCGGCCGATCCGCGCGTGTGAACTGCGCATGACGCGCGCGTGAGGGGCATTACGAGTTGAGCGGGAAAATTGGATCGTATAGATGCGCTCTCTGATGCAATATGGCTCCATATTTGATGCGTGGAGCAATCGATGCGAACCACAGTGACGATCGACGACGCGTTGTACGAAAAGGCGCTGGAGATGGCGGATCCGGACATGGACAAGGCCGACCTGTTTCGGGAGGCGATCAAAACCTTCGTACGCGTCCAGGCCGCGCGACGGCTTGCGAGCCTCGGCGGAGCGGCGCCTGACATGGCGGACATCCCGCGCCGGTCCAGCGAGGCGGCCGAATGAATGGTGTCCTGGTCGATACCTCGGTATGGGTGGACCACTTCCGCAAGCGCAACGAGGATCTGGTTCACCTGCTGACACTGGATCTGGTGTTATCCCATCCGCTGGTCGTGACCGAGCTCGCCTGTAGCACGCCGCCGGCGCCGCGGGCCCGTACGCTGGCCGATGTCGCGACCTTGCCGCAAGCGCGTCAGGCGATGCAGGACGAGGTCCGGAGTTTTACCGAGCGTGAGCAATTGTATGGGCTCGGATGTGCGTGGTTGATCTGGCTTTGCTGGCGGCGACGTTGCTCACGCCGGGATCGCGCTTGTGGTCGCTGGACAGGCGCCTCGCGCAGTTGGCGCAACGGTTTGGCGTTGCTTTTCGGCCGCAGCGTTAATAGGCTTTCGGAATTTTCGCGCTTGGCCGATTGTCTACGTACCAGGACGGTGGTTTTTGACTCATTGCGGACTGTCGACAGGTCGTTCAGGTCCTGAACACGACGCTCTCAATCCAAACCCGTTCCCCCGGGTGATGTTCTTCGATAGTCGCAAGTGCATCCTGGATTGTCGCCTTGTCGGTATCCGCGAAAGAGTAGGTGAAGCGCGTGACATTATCGCGCTCTAGCTTTTCAAACTCCGCTTCTGACAATGCATCGGCGCTGCACCATACGGCAGTTGTTACTGAGTCCGAGGCATTCAGAATTTCTCGCAGACCTTGCGGGGTTAATGCCAAGTACACCATGTCATCCTCGATTTTGAATCCACGGACGATAGCGGACGGTCAGTCATGTCAACTATCCAGCGTAAATTCCGTGAACGACGGCCCCGCCGGCTCGGCCGGCTTCGGCGCTTCCTCTTCCTTGGCCTTGCTGTCCGGCCCATTGTTGATCAGCCAGAGCAGATTGGTGGCCGAGTCGGCATTCGCCAGCGCCTCGTCCTGCGTGATGAGGTCGGCCTGTACGAGTTCCAGCAGCGCCTTCTCGAACGATTGCGACCCCGGCGACAGGCTCTTGTCCATCGCCTCCTTGATCTGCCCGATCTCGCCTTTTTCGATCAGGTCCGCGATATAGCGCGTGTTGACCATGATCTCCACGGCGGCCGCCCGCCGCCCGCCCGCCTTCGCGCGCACGAGGCGCTGCGACACGATCGCCTTCACGGCGGACGACAGGTCCTGCAGCAGGGCGGGGCGGTTCTCGATTGGGTAGAAACTGATGATGCGGTTCAGCGCGTTGTAGCTGTTGTTCGCGTGCAGCGTGGCCAGCACGAGGTGGCCGGACTGGGCGTAGGCGAGGGCGGCGGCCATCGTCTCCTTGTCGCGGATCTCGCCGATCAGGATGCAGTCCGGCGCCTGGCGCATCGAATTGCGCAGGGCGACGTCGAAACTCTTCGCGTCGCTGCCGATCTCGCGCTGGTTGACGATCGATTTCTTGTTCTTGAACAGGTACTCGATCGGGTCTTCCAGGGTGAGGATGTGGCCGTGGCGCTGCTCGTTGCGGTGGTCGAGCATGGACGCGATCGTCGTCGACTTGCCGGAACCCGTCGCGCCCACGATCAGCAGCAGGCCGCGTTTTTCCATGATCAATTCCGACAGCACGGACGGCAGCCCCAGCTCGGCCAACGGCGGGATCGTGGCGGGAACGAAACGGAACACGGCCGAGATGCTGCCGCGCTGGCGGAAGGCGGAGAGGCGGAAGCGGCCCAGGTTGGCGACCGAGATGCCCATGTTGAGCTCGTTGTCGCGGTCCAGCTCTTCCATCTGCTCGGGAGAGGCGATTTCCGACAGCAGCACGCGGATGTTTTCCGGTTCGAGCTTGTTCTGGTTGATCGGGATGAGGTTCCCGTTGATTTTGATGTGGACTGGGGAATTGACCGCGAAGAACATGTCCGACGCGTTCTTTTCCTTCATCAATTGGAACAGGCGTTCCATCATCATGGCTTTCTCCCTTGCCTTGCGGTAATTTTGCGCTTCTGGGATTCTAACCTGATGGTACGGCGGTGCAAACGAAACGTGGGCACGGGGTGCCCACCCTACGACAGTTTCGCGTAGGGTGGGCTCCCCGAGCCCACGCGAATGCGGCTGACTTAAACGCCGCGCAGCAGCTCGTTGATGCCCGTCTTCGCACGGGTCTTCGCATCGACCTGCTTGACGATCACCGCGCAGTACAGGCTGTACTTGCCGTCGGCGGACGGCAGGCTGCCCGACACGACGACGGAACCGGCCGGGATGCGGCCATAGGTCACTTCACCGGTCTCGCGGTTGTAGATCTTGGTCGACTGGCCGATGTACACGCCCATCGAGATCACCGAGTTCTCTTCGACGATGACGCCTTCCACGATTTCCGAGCGGGCGCCGATGAAGCAGTTGTCTTCGATGATGGTCGGGTTGGCCTGCATCGGTTCCAGCACGCCGCCGATGCCCACGCCGCCCGACAGGTGGACGTTCTTGCCGATCTGGGCGCACGAGCCGACGGTGGCCCACGTGTCGACCATCGCGCCTTCGTCGACGTAGGCGCCGATGTTCACGTACGACGGCATCAGCACGACGTTCTTGCCAATGAACGAGCCGCGGCGCGCGACGGCCGGCGGCACGACGCGGAAGCCGCCCTTGGCGAAATCTTCGGCCGAGTAGTTCGCGAACTTGGTTGGCACTTTATCGTAAAACTGCATGCCGCCGCCTTCGACGGGCACGTTGTTTTCGAGGCGGAACGACAGCAGCACGGCCTTCTTGATCCACTGGTTCACGACCCAGCTGCCGGTGTCCTTCTGGGCGACGCGCATGCTGCCGTCGTCAAGGCCGGCCAGCACGTGGGCGACGGCGTCGCGCACTTCGGCGCTGGCGCTGGTCGGGCTGATGTCTGCGCGCTGTTCCCACGCGGTGTCGATGATGGTCTGGAGTTGTTGGGTCATGATATTGGTCTATACAGGGTGGTGTTTCAGGAAGCCTTAAGATCGTTGCAGAACTGGACGATGCGGTTCGCCGCTTCCAGTCCTTCGTCCACTTCGGCGACGAGCGCCATGCGGATGCGGTTGCGGCCTGGATTGCTGCCGTGCGCGTCGCGCGCCAGGTAACTGCCAGGCAAAACCGTCACATTATATTCGGCGTACAGGCCGCGTGCGAACTCCGTGTCCGACAGGCCCGTGCGGCGCACGTCGGCCCACAGGTAGAAGCCGGCGTCCGGCAGCTCGACGTCCATCACCTGCTTCAGCAGCGGGGTGATGAGGTTGAACTTTTCCTTGTACAGGTTGCGGTTCTCCTGCACGTGGCCTTCGTCGTTCCACGCGGCGATCGACGCGGCTTGCACCGGCGGCGACATCGCGCCGCCGCAGTAGGTGCGGTACAGCAGGAATTTCTTCATCAGTTCCGGATCGCCGGCGACGAAGCCCGAGCGCATGCCGGGCACGTTCGAGCGCTTCGACAGGCTCGAGAACACGATCAGGTTCGCGTACGGCCGCGCGCCGCTGCTGCGGCCCAGCTGGTGCGCCGCTTCCAGCGCGCCCAGCGGCGGCGTGGCGCCGAAATAGATCTCGGAATAGCACTCGTCCGCCGCGATCACGAAGCCGTGACGGTCGGACAGCGCGAACAGCTCGCGCCAGTCGTCCAGCGACAGCACGGCGCCCGTCGGGTTGCCCGGGGAGCACAGGTACAGCAGCTGCACGCGCGCCCACACGTCGTCCGGCACGCTGGAGTAATCGCAGGCGAAGTTGCGGGCCGGCTGGGAATTCACGAAATACGGCTCGGCGCCCGCCAGGTAGGCCGCGCCTTCGTAGATCTGGTAGAACGGGTTCGGGCTGACGACGAGCGCACCCGGCTTGCGCGGATCGATGACGGTCTGCGCGATCGCGAACAGCGCCTCGCGCGATCCGTTCACCGGCAGCACCATCGTGGCCGCATCCAGCGCCGGAATCGCGTAGCGGCGCTCCAGCCAGCCGGCGATCGCGGCGCGCAGCGGCTCGTTGCCGTGCGTCGTCGGATACGTGGCCAGGCCGGCCATCGCATGCGTCAGCGCTTTCTGGATGAACGCGGGCGTCGGATGTTTCGGCTCGCCGATGCCGAGGCTGATGGCTTTGTAGTCGGGATTCGGCGTCACGCCGGCGAACAGCTGGCGCAGCTTTTCGAACGGGTACGGGTGCAGGCGGTCGAGATGTGGATTCACGGCGATGTGTTTTCTTGGCGATGTTCGAGGTGAGAAGGGCAATTATAGCCACGTGCCCCCGGGTGCGTTAGTATTGACGTAAGGAATCCTAACCGGCCCCATCATCATGCAGCGCTCCGTCGACTACGTCCGCACCCTGACCGCCCAGGCGCGCAGCGCGCGCGCCAACCGCCATCTCGGCTATGCACTGGCCGGCGTGGCCGGGGCCATGAACGCCGGCGGCTTCCTCGCCGTGCAGCAGTACACGTCGCACATGACGGGCATCGTGTCGTCGGCGGCCGACAACCTCGCGCTGGGCGCCTTCGACCTCGTGCTCGATGCGGTGGGCGCCATCGTGTCGTTCGTGCTGGGCGCCGCGTGCACGGCGATCCTCGTCAACTATGGCCGGCGCCGCGCGCTGGCCAGCGAATACGCGCTGCCGCTGCTGTGCGAAGCGGTCCTGCTGCTCGCCTTCGGCGTGCTGGGCGCGCGCCTGTCCAGCGTGCAGGGCCTGTTCGTGCCGGCCACGGTGATGCTGCTGTGCTTTACGATGGGCCTGCAGAACGCGCTCGTGACGAAGATCTCGCATGCGGAGATCCGCACGACGCACATGACGGGCATCGTCACCGACATCGGCATCGAGCTCGGCAAGATGATGTACTGGAACGCGGACGATGGTGTGACCACGCGCCCCCGCGTGACCGCCAACCACGGCCGCCTCGTCCTGCTGTGCGGTCTGCTGGGCTCCTTCTTCGGTGGCGGCGTCGCGGGCGCGCTCGGCTTCAAGATCCTCGGCTACGTGGCGACGGTGCCGCTGGCGCTGCTGCTGTGCGGCCTCGCCATCGTGCCCGCGCTGGACGATTTGCGCGCAGGCGCCCGCGCGCGCCTGCGCGCACGCCTCCGTGCCGGCAGGCGCGCGCGCTGAGCGGCGCGTCAGCCGCCGCACTGCGGCAGCGACACCGACGCCGCCTTGCCGTCGTAGACGACCTTGACGATGTCGCCGGCCCCGGGACCGCAGCGCACCGCGAAGGCCTGGCGGGCCGGCATGCCGTCGTACCGGCCCTGTCGCGGCGCGATGTCGAGGCGTTTCGCCCCGTCGTTCCACGTCATCCGCACCAGCGCGTACGCGCCTTTCTCGTAGGCGTAGCCGTCGCCGCCGTCGTCGTACAGTTCATAGGCGCCATCCTTGCCCGGATAGACGACGAGGTCGACCGGCGCATCCGACTTCTCGTCCGCGTACTGTTTCAACGGGCCCAGCGGCAGGATGCTGCCGGCGCGGACGTAGAGGGGGATCGTGGCGATGCCGGCCTGCGCCGTCACGACCTGGCCCGGCGCCAGCTTCGCGCCGCTCCAGAAGTCGTACCACGCGTCCTTGCCCGGCAGGTAGACCTCGCGCGCCTGCGCCTTCGGCTGCACGACGGGCGCCACGAGCAGGGCCTTGCCGAACATGTACTGGTCCGGGATGTGGAGCGCGTGCTCGTCGTCGCGGAAGTCGAAGGCGAGGGCGCGCATCATCGTGCCGTCGTTGTGAGTGACGTCCCACGAGGCCGAATAGATGTAGGGGAGCAGGCGGTAGCGCAGGGCGATGTAGTCGCGCAGGATCTTCTGCGTGGCGTCGTCGAACTGCCAGATCTCCTTGCCGTCGCCCGTGCCGTGCACGCGGAACATCGGGTTGAAGACGCCGAACTGGAACCAGCGCGTGAACAGCTCCGCGTACGCCGGATCCGTCGGCTTGCCGCCGAAGAAGCCGCCGATGTCGGCCGACCAGTATGGGATCCCGGAGAGCATGAAGTTCAGGCCGGCCGGGATCTGGCGGCGGAACACGTCCCAGTTGCCCATCGTGTCGCCCGACCACGTGATGGCCGCGTTGCGCTGCTGGCCCGCGTAGGCCGAGCGGGTCAGGATGAACGCGCGCTTGCCGGGCTGGTCCCGCTTCATGCCGTCATGGACGGCCGTCGTGTGCAGCAGCGGATAGGCGTTGTAGACGACGCTGCCCGGACCTGCACCGGTCTGCAGTTCGCGCATCTGGCCCCACCAGCCGCCCAGCTCCGCTTCCGACGCGTCCAGCCACCAGCCGTCGAAGCCGAGCGTGCCCAGGCCGCGCATCACCTGGCGCCAGTACAGGTCGCGGGCGCGCGGGTTGTACGCGTCGTACCAGCGGCCCTTGCCGGCCGGGTAGACGTTCGGGTACGTGGGCGGGTACAGGCCGCCCATCGCGTCCAGCGCCTTGGTGTTCGCGGTGTCCGGATCGAGGCGGGCCCACACGGAGATGATCGTGTGGACGTTCTGGCCGTGCAGCTTCTTCACCATGGCCGCCGGATCGGGGAAGCGCGCCTTGTCGAATTCGTGGCTGCCCCACTGGCCCGGCAGCCAGTACTGCCAGTCCTGGATGACAGCGTCGAGCGGCACCTTCATGGCGCGGTATTTCGCCGCGACGGACAGCAGTTCGTCCTGCGTCTTGTAGTGTTCCTTCGACTGCCACAGGCCCCACGTCCAGCGCGGCATCATGGGCGCCGTGCCGGTCAGGCCGCGGTAGCCCTTGATCACGTCATCCAGTTCCGGGCCGTACATGAAGTGGTAATCGACGCCGGCGCCCGCTTCCGAACGGATCAGGATCGGCGGTCCGGACGGCAGGTCGACCTCCACGTCCGTGACGGCCGCGTTGTTCCACAGGATGCCGTAGCCCCTGGGCGAGACGAGCATCGGCACGGCCACGTCGCGGTTGGCCTGTTGCAGGCGCACGATGTTGCCGCCGTAGTCGAGCAGGCCGTTCTGGTGCTGGCCGAGACCATACAGGATCGTGCCATGCTCGTCGTTATAAAAGCGCTGCGTGACGCCGCGCGACAAATCACGGCCGCCTTCCTTGATGATTTCCTTGCCGTCCGGCGTCTGGAACACGACGTTGCCGTCCTGGCGGCCGACGCGCACCTTCAGGCCGGCCGTGGACAGTGTCCACGCGTCGGCGGATTCGCCGATGTCGAACGCGATCTTTTTCGGCTGGGCGATGACGGCCGGGTTGTAATTGCCCGCGTAGCCGGCCGGGCCGAAGCGGACGTGGACGACGCGCGGCGCCACCGGTTCGATCGTGAGGACCCCCTGGTCCGTGCGCACCTCCATGCCCGTGCCCACGCGCTGCATGGTCAGCGGGGCGGCATGGCCTGCCAGTGCCCACGCGGACACCCCTCCAATGAATAACGATTTCCACATTTGTATTGACTCTCTGTGTGTAGTCCAGCCCACGGCCGGGTCAACCCGTCGTTATAGCAAAGCCGCCTGGGGCAGCGTTTATGAAAACACCCAGGCCGCCATCTATTTTTTACCGGCCGCGTGCTCGCGCCACGCCCCCGGATTCATGCCCGACCATTCGCGGAACGCGTGCGTGAACGCGCTCTGTTCCTGGAAGCCGAGGAGGAAGGCGATGTCGACGAGCGACAGGCCGTCCTGGCGCAGGTAATCCATCGCGAGTGCGTAGCGCGCGGCGTCGAGCACCTGCTGGAACGTCGCGCCGGCGTCGGCCAGCTTGCGCTGCAGGGTGCGCGGCGACAGGTCCAGCGCGGCGGCGATGCCGGCCAGCCGCACGGGTTCGCGCGCGAGGGTGCCGACGATGGCCGCATGGACCTGCGCGACGATCCCGCTGGCCGTTTGTTCCCGTTCGCGCAGCAGGCGTTCGGCGTGCTGCTGCAGCAGCGGGTACATGCCGGTGTCCGCGGCGGGCAGCGGCAGCGCGAGGAGGGCTGCGTCGAAGTCCGCCGTATGCTCCCGCGCGCCGAAGTCGGGCATCGTGCCGAGCACCCGCGCGTATTCGGCCGGGTCGACGCCCTCCGGGCACGCGTGCGCGAAGGCGAGGGCGTGCGGCGCGAGCGGCCGGCCCGCGAGCCACGACCCGAACGTGCGGATGCCCGCGAACACGCTTTCCGCCAGGTGGCGGCTCGCATGCGGATAATGGCTCGTCCACGTGTAGCGGGCGAGGGCGCTGCCCGGCGTGAGGCGCGAGCGTCCCAGGTCGTGCGCGAGCTGTTCGTAGCGCTGCGTCAGGTCGAGCGCCTGGCCGATGTCGCGGCAGGCCAGCAGCACGAGGCCATACACGCTGTACGTGCCGGGCCGCACGCGTTCCCCGACGTGCAGGCCGAAATGGGGATCGTCCGCAAGGCGGCTGCCCGCGTCCAGCAGCGCGATGTAGTCGGCGGCGGGGACCGAATCCGGCGCGATGGGAGGGACACCGGCGTCTGCTGCCAGCGCGGCGGCGTCGATGCCGTGCGCGGCCGCCGTCTCCAGCAGCGGCTGCAGGTAGGCCGCGGTGACTCTGGGCGGCGTGGCTGGCATGTTCGAACAAGCGCTTGGCATGAATCCGCAATACGGTCGTGATGACAGCAGGCAGTATAGCCGCACAATAAATACGGAGAAAAGACGCGATGCGACGCTGGAACGGCTGGGGGGACGATACGATCGAAGTGGCGCTGGGCGAATCCGCGCTGGATTTCCTGCGCGGGCAGATCGGCGCGGGCATGGCGCCGCACGATGCGGCATTCGACGCGCTGTGCGCTTCGCTGCCGCCGGGCAGGCTACCGGCGCATCCGCTGGTCGATGCGACGCCGCAGACCCGCCTGACGCACGCGACGGGACAGAGCCTGCAGGACTGGCTGCGCCTGCGCTACGGCCGCATCGCCGCGGCGCCGGATGCCGTCGCGTTCCCGGAAAGCGGAGACGACGTGCGCACCTTGCTGCGCTGGGCCGCGGAGCACGACGCGGCCGTCGTGCCATACGGCGGCGGCACGAGCGTCGCGGGGCACCTGGATGCCGTCGGTGCACGGCCCACGCTGTGCGTCGACATGGCGCGCATGCGGGCACTCGTCGACATCGACGCGGATGCGCAACTGGCCGTGTTCGAAGCGGGCGTGGCGGGGCCGGACCTGGAAGCGCAGCTGCGCGCGCACGGCTACACCTTGGGCCACTTCCCGCAATCGTTCGATTATTCGACGCTGGGCGGCTGGGTCGTCACGCGCTCGTCCGGCCAGCAATCGCTGCGCTACGGCCGCATCGAGCAGCTGTTCGCCGGCGGCCGCGTGGAGACACCGGCCGGCCCGCTCGCCATCCCGACCTTTCCCGCCTCCGCCGCGGGCCCCGACCTGCGCGAACTGGTGCTCGGATCGGAAGGCCGGCTCGGCATCCTGACGGAAGCGGCGGTGCGCATCAGCCGCCTGCCGGCGTACGAAGCGTTCCACGCCGTATTCTTCCCCGACTGGACGGCGGCCGAGCGGGCTGTGCGCACCATCGTGCAGGCACGATTGGGCCTGTCGATGCTGCGCCTGTCCAATGCCGTCGAGACGGCGACGATGCTCACCCTGGCCGGCCACGGCCGCCAGGTGGCGCTGCTGGAAGGGTGGCTGAAACTGCGCGGCGCGGGCGCGGACAAATGCATGCTGCTCGTGGGTGCGAGCGGCGAGAAGGCGCAGGCGCGCGCCGCGCTGAAGTCGGCGCTGGCGCTGGCTCGCGCGGATGGCGGCGTGCACGTGGGCCGGGGACTCGGCGAGCGGTGGAAGCGCAACCGCTTCCGCAACGTCTACCTGCGCAACAGCGCGTGGGCGCACGGCTATGCGATCGACACGGTGGAGACGGCGCTCGACTGGCCCCGCGTCACGCCCGCCATGCGCGCCATCGAACGGGCCGCGCACGATGCGCTGGCACGCGACGGCGAACGGGTGCACGCGTACACGCATCTGTCCCACCTGTATCCGCAGGGCGCGAGCGTCTACTCGACGTTCATCTGGCGCCTGGCCGGGGATTACGACGCCGACCTCGCGCGCTGGCGGCTGTTGAAGACGGCGGTGTCCGAAGCGATCGTCGCGGGTGGCGGCACGATCAGCCACCAGCACGGCGTGGGCCGCGACCATGCGCCGTGGCTCGCGCACGAAAAGGGAGAACTGGGCATGGCCGCGCTGCGCACGCTGTTCCGCGAATTCGATCCGGACGGCCGCATGAATCCCGGCAAGCTGGTGACGCCATGAGCGGCGCGTTCTCCGCGCTGTGGCGGCGGGACGGCCGCGCGGGCCTGGCGGACGTGCTGGCGCGCGACTGGGACGTGCTCGTGATCGGCGGCGGCATCAGCGGCGCAGGCGTGCTGCTGGAGGCCGCGCGGCGGGGCCTGCGGGCACTGCTCGTCGAGCGCCACGATTTCGCGTGGGGCACGTCGAGCCGCTCGTCGAAGCTCGTGCACGGCGGCCTGCGCTACCTGAAGGATGGCCACGTGCGGCTGACGGCGGAATCCGTGCGCGAGCGCGAGATGCTGCTCGCCTGCGCGCCCGGCCTCGTCGAGCCGCAGGGCTTCGCGTTCGCGCAGTACGACGGTGCGCGCGGGCGGCGCAGCTTCCTGGCCGGCCTCGCGGTCTACGACGTGATGGCGGGCCGGCGCGAGCGGCACTGGCTCGATGCCGACGACTTCCTGATGGCGGCGCCGAACGTGAAGCGGGACGGTCTTGCGGGCGGCATCGTCTACACGGACGCGCGCACGGACGACGCGCGGCTCGTGCTGCGCGTGCTGCGCGAGGCGCTCGATCATGGCGCGGCGGCCGTCAATTATCTCGGCGCGCGCGAGCTGCTGCGCTCGTCGGATGGCCGTGTGTGCGGTGCGATCCTCGCCGGCGACGATACGGAGTACGAGGTGCGCGCACGCGTCGTCGTCGATGCGACGGGCGCGTGGTCGGGGCCCCTGCACGGTGCGGGCCCGCGCCTGCGTCCCTTGCGGGGCAGCCATCTCGTGCTGCCCGCGTGGCGCCTGCCGCTGGCGCGCGCCGTCAGCCTGATGCATCCGCACGACGGCCGGCCCGTGTTCGCGTTTCCGTGGGAGGGCGCGACGCTGGTGGGCACGACGGACCTCGACCACCTCGATGCCATGGAGCGCGCGCCCCGCATCACCCGCGCGGAAGTGGCTTACCTGATGGCGGCGCTGCAGGCGCAGTTCCCGCATCTGCAACTAACCGACGAGGACATCGTGTCCACTTACGCGGGCGTGCGCCCGGTCATCGCGGGCAAGGAGGGCGGGGCGCCGTCGCAGGAGGGGCGGGGGCATGTGGCGTGGAGTTCGGCTGGCCTTGTTGCGATTGCCGGGGGCAAGTTGACGACCTTTCGCGCCATTGCGCTCGATGCGCTGCGGCTCGTGAAGCAGCAACTGCCCGGCTGGGACGATCCGCTCGATGCCTGCGCCGTGTTTGCGCCCGTGCCCCACGCGGGGGCGGATGTGCCGCGCCGCCTCCACGGCCGTTACGGCGCGTGCGCCGCCGCTTTGCTGGACGCCGCACGGCCGGGCGAGCTGGAACGCATCCCTGGCACGGAAACGGCGTGGGCCGAACTGCGCTGGGCCGCGCGCTGCGAAGCCGTGCACCGGCTGGACGACCTGCTGCTGCGCCGTACGCGTCTCGGCCTGCTGCTGCGCGACGGCGGCACGGCGCACATGGACCGCATCCGCGCCATCTGCCAGCCGGAACTCGGCTGGAACGATGCGCGCTGGGCGCAGGAGGACGCGGCCTACCGCGCGCACTGGACCTCTCATCACGGTTTGCCTCATGAAGACTGACAGCACGACGATCCTCGCCATCGACAACGGCACGCAAAGCGTGCGCGCGCTGCTGTTCGACCTCGCCGGGAACATCGTCGCGAAATCGCAGGTGATGCTGGACCCATATTTCTCCACGCAGCCCGGCTGGGCCGAACACGACCCGGAGGATTACTGGCAGGCGCTGTGCCGCGCGTGCCAGGGCCTGTGGACGCAGCCCGGCGTGCGGCGCGAATCCATCGCCGGCGTCGCGGTGACGACGCAGCGCGGCACGGTCATCAATCTCGGCCGCGACGGCCGGCCGCTGCGGCCCGCGATCACGTGGCTCGACCAGCGTCACACGGACACCGTGCCGCCGATCCCGTGGTGGTGGCGCACCGCGTTCAAACTGGCGCGCGTGGACGGCACCATCGATTACTTCCGCGGCGAAGCGGAGATCAACTGGATCCGCGCGCACGAGCCGGACGTGTGGGCCGCGACCGACAAATTCCTGCTGCTGTCCGGCTACCTGAACTGGCAGCTGTGCGGGCGCTTTGCCGATTCGTCCGGCTCGCAGGTCGCGTACGTCCCGTTCGATTACAAACGCCGCCGCTGGGCCGGTCCGCGCGACTGGAAGTGGCAGGCACTGGCCGTCGAGCCGCGCATGCTGCCGGAACTCGTGGAGCCGGGCGGCCACCTGGGCGAGATCGGGCGCGCAGCCGCCGACGCCACCGGCATCCCGGCCGGCACGCCGCTGCTGGCCGCGGCGGCCGACAAGGCCTGCGAGGTGATCGGCGCCGGCTGCCGCGAGCCGCACGTGGGGTGCCTCAGCTACGGCACCACGGCCACCATCAACACGACGGGCACGCGCTACGTGGAGGTGACGCCGTTCCTGCCGCCGTATCCGGCCGCGATCCCCGGCGCGTACAGCAGCGAGGTGCAGGTGTTCCGCGGCTACTGGATGGTCAACTGGTTCAAGGAGCAGTTCGGCCACCGCGAGCAGCAGCGCGCGCTGGCGGAAGACGTAGCGCCGGAACAGCTGTTCGACCAGCTGGCGAGCTCCGTCCCGCCGGGTTCGATGGGCCTGATGCTGCAGCCCTACTGGACGCCCGGCATCCGGGTGCCGGGCCGCGAGGCGAAGGGCGCCATCGTCGGCTTCGGCGACGTGCACACGCGGGCGCACGTCTACCGGGCGATCCTGGAAGGGCTCGCGTATGCGCTGCGCGAAGGGAGGGAGCGCATCGAGAAGCGAAGCGGGGTGGCGATCACGGAACTGCGCGTATCCGGCGGCGGCTCGCAGAGCGATTGCGCGATGCAGCTGACGGCCGACATCTTCGGCCTGCCGACGGCACGGCCGCACGTGTACGAAACGTCGGGGCTGGGCGCCGCCATCGACGCGGCCGTGGGGTTGGGCCTGCACCGCGATTTCGCCACGGCGATTGGCGCGATGACGCGCGTGGGACGGGTGTTCGAGCCGGAGGCGGCCCATCGCGACGTGTACGAGCGGCTGTACCGGCAGGTCTATCTGAAGATGTATCGGCAGTTGCAGCCGTTGTATCGGGAGATTGCGGAGATTACAGGGTATCCGAAGCGCTGACCGTCATGGGAGGTTCAAGTCCAGGCCGAGTACCCTGGCCAGGACGAAGGTGACGAACCCCAGGCCCAGGACGAGCAGCACGAAGACGGCCGCCACCTTGCCGCTCGTGCGCAGCACCGCGCGCGCTTCTTCCTGCTTCCCTTTCTTCCCCTGGTCGTAATGCCATTTGATGGCGAAGAACATGCCCGTACCTAGCACGAGGCCCTTGAAGATGACGAAGACTAGCGGGATCCATTCCATGATTTTGCGTATTGCGTGAGGAGCATTGAGGCATACTACTTAAAAACATTTTCCATACATCGAGACAAATTGTCCCAGTTGAAAACCATACAAGAGGAAAATGCGCCGTCCTGGTTGCCGCGCCTGGCCGGGAACAAAGGGCCCCGCTTCCTGCAGATTGCGGACGCGTTGCAGGCGGCGGTGGCCGACGGATCGCTGAAACCGGGCGACCGTCTGCCCCCGCAGCGCCAGCTGGCGGCATGGCTGGACGTCGACCTGACGACGGTCACGCGCGCCTACGACGAAGCGAGGCGCCGCAACCTGCTGGAGGGCCGCGGCGCCCGGGGCACGTATGTCGCGGCGCCGAAAGTCGAATTGACGGCGATCCTCGACCTGAGCATGAATACCCCGCCGCCGCCGGCCGGCGTGGACTTCGACGACATGTTGAAGCAGGGCTTGTCCCAGGTACTGATGCGGGCGGACAATGCCGCGCTGATGACGTATCACCTGGGCGGCGGAAGCGACGCCGACCGCAAGGCCGGCGCCAGGTGGCTCGAACCGATGTTTGGCCAACTGGACGCCCGCCAGCTCGTCGTCTGTCCGGGGGCGCAGGCGGCGATCGCCGCACTCATCCTCGCGCTGACGGCGCCCGGCGATGTCATCCTGGCGGAGCCGACGACGTATCCCGGCTTGCGTGCCGCCGCGACCCAGTTCGGCCGGCGCCTCATTGCGGTGGAGGCGGACGGGCAGGGGATGATGCCGGAAAGGCTCGAGGAAGCGTGCCGCCGGCACAAGCCCGGGCTGGTCTACCTCAATCCGACCTTGCAGAATCCGACCACCGTCACCATGCCGGCACGCCGGCGCAAGGAAATCGCCGGCATCGCGCAGCGCTGCAAGGTGCGTATCGTCGAGGACGATCCCTACTGGCTCCTTGCCGACGCCCCGCCTCCGCCCGTTGCCACGTTTGCCCCGGGAGAGGTGGTCTACATCTCGACCCTGTCGAAATGCCTGACGCCCGGGCTGCGTGTCGCCTTCGTGCTGATACGCGCCCCGGACGAACGCGAACGTTTTCTGGTCGCGCTGAGAGCGTTTGCGCTGATGGCCGCGCCGCTGACGGCCGCACTGGCCACGCAGTGGATCCTCGACGGTTCGGCGGACGGATTGCTGGAAGGCGTACGCAACGAGGCGCGCCTGCGTCACCGGATGGCCCGGGATATGCTGGCAGGGCGGTACGGCGGCGCCGGAGACGGCCTGCATGTATGGCTCGAGTTGCCGGCGTACTGGAACTCCGCGCAGCTCGCGCGTGCAGCCGCCGGCGAGGGCATCGCCGTCACGCCGGCGGAGGCATTCGCGATTGGCAGCGGATCCGTGAACGCGATCCGGATCTCGTTGGGCAGCATCCAGGACCGTGGACGCTTGCGGGCGGGCCTGCAACGCCTGTCCGATCTGCTCGCGCGGCGGCCCGAGCCGTTCAGTGCCGCCGTGGTTTAAGCCTCAATACACCGCCGCGTCCTGCACCACATCCCATGCCGCCCCGACGATGGTCGACTCCACCCGGTTGCGCCCCCCGGCCTTGGCCGCATACATGGCGCGGTCCGCGCACACGAACAGGTTGTCGATCGCGTCGAGCTGCGTCGGCACGATCGTCGCCACGCCCACGGATACCGTGAGCCAGGTCGACGTGGTCGAGCGCGGGTTCGGGATTTCCAGTGCCGCCACCGCCGCGCGGATCATCTCGGCCAGGCGCTGCGCGTTTTCCGCGGGCGTTTCCGCGAACAGCAGCACGAATTCCTCGCCGCCGTAGCGGGCCGCGAGGTCGGTCGGGCGCGCGGCGTGGTCCTGCAGGGTCTGCGCGACCTTCTGCAGGCAGACGTCGCCCGCCGCGTGGCCCAGCGTGTCGTTGTACAGCTTGAAATGGTCGACGTCCAGCACGACCAGCGACAGCGGCTGGGCGTTGCGGATGGCGCGGTGCCATTCCTTGTCCAGGAAGGCGTCGAAATGGCGCCGGTTGGCGATCTTCGTCAGCGGGTCCAGCATCGCGGCGCGCTGCAGCGCGTCCTCGGACTGCTTGTGGTGCGTGATGTCGTGCAGCAGGACGACGAACAGGCCGTCGGCCGCGTGCATCGGCGTCATCGTCAGGTCCATCGCGCGCAGGTTGCCGTCGCGGTGGCGGATCCTGACCTCGCGCGTGCCGTAGGTCAGCGCGTCGACGCCTTCGCAGCAGCCGGGTTCATGGCAGTCCAGCAGGTCCTGCAGCGACTGTCCGACCAGTTCCTCGGGCGCATAGCCCAGGTAGCGGTCGCACGCCGGGTTCGCGTACTGCACGCGGCCGCAGCCCTCGACGATCAGGAGGCCCTGGTCCATGCTGTTGACGATCATGCGCAGGCGGTCGGTCTGTTCCGACTGAGTGTCGGTGCCGCTGCGCAGGCGCAACTGGGCGCGCACGCGGGCGCACACTTCTTCCAGGCGCAGGGGCTTCGGGATGTAGTCGGCGGCGCCCGTGTCGAAACCGGCGACGATGTCTTCCGTCTCGCCGCGCGCGCTCATGAAGATCACGGGGATGCGCGTCGTCGCCGGATGCGCTTTCAGGCGGCGGCACGTCTCCAGGCCGTCGATGCCGGGCATGACGATGTCCAGCAGGATCAGGTCCGGCTTCACGCGTTGGGCGATGTCCAGCGCGCGGTCGCCGGAAGTGGCGACGAACGTCTGGTAGCCTTGACGCAGCATCATCGAACGCAGCGCACCGAGGTTGTCGGGCGCATCGTCGACGATGAGGATGGCGGGCTTGCGCGGGTCGGCAAGCGGCACGGTCGCAGGGTTGGTCATACGGTGCTTTGCGGGGACTGCACGTTTATATTGCGTGCAAAATCATACACCCGCAGAGCTGACATGGGGCAATAAGTTCTTTTACAACTGGAAAAATTTGTAACTTTTGCGCAACTGACAATTGTCTGATCTGTTCAACAATTGTTGATGCCCGGCGGCATGTCCGCCGCCGGGCTGGAGCGAGTACTTACATCTGGTCCTTGATCAGCTTGCCGAGGGTGGCAATGCCTTCACGGATGCGCTCCGGCGGCACCGTCACGAACGACAGGCGCAGCGTGTTCGTTTCCGGCTTGTTGGCGTAGAACGGGGCGCCCGGGACGAACGCGACGCGGGCGGCGATCGCCTGGTCCAGCAGCTTCATGGCGTCGATGTGCTTCGGCAGCGTGACCCAGATGAACATGCCGCCTTCCGGACGGGTCCACGTCACGCCTTCCGGGAACTGCTCGGCCATCGCGTCCAGCATCACCTGGCACTGGTTCGCGTAAAGATTACGGATGGTCGGGATGTGTTCGTTCAGGAACCCGTCCTTGACGACTTCGTGCACGACCATCTGCGTGAGGGTCGCAGTGTGCAGGTCGGCGGCCTGTTTGGCCAGCTCGAGGCGGCGCACGAGCGGCAGCGGGGCGACGACATAGCCCAGGCGGATGCCCGGCGTCAGCACTTTCGAGAACGAGCCCATGTAGATGACGCCGTCCGGGTTCATCGACAGCATGCGCGGCATCGGCTCGCCCTTGTACGACAGCGCGCCGTACGGATCGTCCTCGATCAGCGGCAGGCCGAGGCGGGCACAGGTTTCCACCAGCTCGCGGCGGCGCTCGATCGACAGCGAGCGGCCGGTCGGGTTCTGGAAGTTCGGCAGCGAGTACAGCAGGCGCGCCCCCTTGGCCAGCGGCTCGATCGACGACGGCACAAGGCCGTGGTCGTCCGTCTCGACCGACTGGAATTCCGGACGGTAGACCGAGAACGCTTGCAGCGCGCCGAGGTAGCTGGGGGTTTCCACCAGCACGCGCGAGCCTTCGTCGATCAGGACCTTGCCGAGCAGGTCGAGGGCCTGCTGCGAGCCGGACACCATCAGGATCTGTTCCGGCACGATTCTTGAGCCTTCCGTGGACAGGTAGTTCGCCACCCATTCGCGCAGCGGCGCGTAGCCGTCCGTCGGGCCGTACTGCAGCGCCTGCTTGCCGTTGTCGCTGAGCACCTTGTCGTAGGCCGCCTTCATGCGTTCGACGGGGAAGGTGGCGGGCGAGGGCAGGCCGCCGGCGAAGGAAATGATTTCCGGACGCTGGGTGATCTTCAGGATCTCGCGGATGGCCGAGCTTTGCAGCTGCTGGGCGCGCTCCGAGAACTGCCACTGGATGGGATTGGGATTTTCGATTTTCATACTGGTCTCACAGGAAGGGCCACGATGGTGCGTCGGCCATTATAAAGCACGCCGGGTAGGCTGCTCTCTCGATAGAGGAGCACGCCTGATAAGCATGCTCCGGTTAAATTTTTACTGCAGGGCGACAGCTTACGCCACTTCGGCGATCAGTTCGATCTCGACCGAGGCACCCAGGGGCAGCGACGACACGCCGAACGCCGAGCGCGCGTGCTTGCCGGCGTCGCCGAACACTTCGCCCAGCAGCTCCGAGCAGCCGTTCGTGACGAGGTGCTGTTCCGTGTAGTCCGGCGTCGACGCGACCAGGCTCATCACCTTGACGATGCGCTTCACGCGGTTCAGGTCGCCGCCGACGGCCGCCTGCAGCGTGCCGATCAGGTCGACCGCCACGGCGCGCGCCGCCGCCTTGCCCTGTTCCGTCGTCTTGTCCTTGCCGAGCAGGCCGGTATTCACCGTGCCGTCCGCATTCTTGCTGATGTGGCCGGACAGGAAGACCAGGTTGCCGGTCTGCGCATACATGACGTAGGCGGCTGCCGGCGTCGCCGGTGCCGAGAGGGTGATGTTCAGTGCGTTGAGTTTGTCGTAGACGGACATGGATTCCCCAGGGTTGTTTGAAAAGAAAGCCGTTATTGTACGACTTGCCGGCGCGTGTGGGCATCATCGTTGCACCTGCATGCGGCGGCCCAGCGCGACGGTGGCGATCACGGCCAGGGCGAAGCCGACGTTGGCGAGCGTGAGGGTTTCGCCGAGCAGGACGGCGGCCCCGGCCAGCGACAGGAACGGCTGCAGCAGCTGCACCTGTCCCACGCGGGCCACGCCGCCCAGCGCCAGGCCGCGGTACCAGAAAAAGAAGCCGATGAACATCGAGAAGACGGTGACATAGGCGAACCCGAGCCAGCTGGCCGGGCCGACGTCGCCCAGCCGGCCGATCTGCTCGCCTTCCAGGGCCAGCAGCAGGACGGCGGCGGGGACGGCGGCCAGCACGAGCGCCCAGCAGATCGTTTCCTGCCCGCCCAGCGCGCGCGCCAGGCGGCCGCCTTCCGCATAGCCGGCCGCGGCGGAGACGATGGCGCCGAACATCAGCACATCGGCCGCCTGCAGCGCGCCGCCGCCCTGGCTCAGCGCGAATGCGACGACCAGGCTGGACCCCAGCAGCGCGACGAGCCAGAACCCGTTCGAGGGCCGCTCATAGCCGCGCAACGCCGCGTACAGCGCCGTGGCCAGCGGCAGCATGCCCGCCAGCACGGCGCCGTGCGATGCCGGCACGCTGCGCATCGCGATCGAGCTGAGCAGCGGAAACCCGAGCACGCAGCCGAGCGCCACGATGGTCAGCGGCCGCAGCGCCGCGCGTCCCGGCCACGCGACACGGCGCGTCCGCAGCCAGCCGGCCGCCAGCACCGCGGCGCCCAGCGCACGCGCCAGCGTGAGGAACAGCGGATCGAGCTCGCGCACGGCGAGCCGCGTGAACGGGAGGGTGAGGCTGAAGATGGCGACGCCGATCAGGCCGAGCAGCATGCCGCGCGCTTCGTCGGATGTCGTGGCGAGAGGCGCGGTCGGTGCGAGTGTCGTGGGACGCATACGTTCTCCGGTTGTCGTTGCAACAAACTTTGGTCAGGGTTATGCTAGTCCCGAAGAGCAGTACAGTCCCTATACACTTACCGATATCCTTTGCGCACTGTGATGGTGAAATGACCGATACAACGATACCGACATTGCTGTCACGCGATTCCGGCGAACCGCTGGCCGACCAGATCGTCCGGATGATCAGCGCCCGGATCGACGACAAGCAGCTGCGCGCGGGCGCGCGCATGCCCTCGATCCGCCGCTTCGCCGCCGCGCACGGCGTCTCGCCGTTCACCGTCGTGGCCAGCTACGACCGCCTCGTCGCGCAGGGCTACCTGGAATCGCGCCGCGGCGCCGGCTTCTTCGTGCGCGAGCGCGCGCCGCTGAACACGGCATTGCGCCGCGACGATCCCGACATCGCCGGTGCGCTGGAAAAGCGCGCGCTGGACGTCGTCTGGCTCGTCCGCCACATGTTCCGCCAGATGCCGGGCCAGCCGACGAGCGCGGCCGGCGTGCTGCCGACGGCGTGGCTGGACGGGCAAGGCGTCGCCAACGCGCTGCGCGCCGTCAGCCGCCAGAACAGCAGCGCGCTGCTGAACTACGCCAGTCCGCAGGGCTATGCGCCGCTGCGCGAACAGCTGCAGCGCAAGTTGGCGGAACTGGAAATCGCGGCCGCGCCCGAACAGTTCGTGACGACGCTGGGCGTGACGCAGGGCCTGGACCTCGTCGCGCGCGAATTCTGCCGTCCCGGCGACACGGTGTTCGTCGACGACCCGGCCTGGTTCCTGATGTTCGGCTCGTTCGCGGCGATGGGGCTGAAAGTGGTCGGCATCCGGCGCCAGGCGGACGGTCCGGACCTGGCCGAATTCGAGGCGCTGGCGGCGCTGCACAAGCCGCGCCTGTACATCATCAACTCGGTGCTGCACAACCCGAGCTCCACGTCGCTGTCGGCCGCGAAGGCCTTCCAGATCCTGCGCATCGCCGAGCGCCACGACATCACGATGGTGGAAGACGACATCTATTGCGACCTGCACCCGGGCGGCTCGCAACCCGCCACCCGCCTGGCGGCGCTGGACCAGTTGCAGCGCGTGATCTACCTGGGCGGCTTTTCGAAATCGCTGGCGCCGAACCTGCGCGTGGGCTTCATCGCGGCATCAGGCGACATCGCGCAGCGGCTCGCCGACCGCAAGATGCTGGCCACCCTGAGCACGAGCGACCTGGGCGAGCGGGTCGTCTATAAAATCCTGTCCGAGGGCGTGTACCGCAAGCACCTGGACCGCATCCGCGCGCGCCTGGACGCCATCCGCCCGTCCGTGCTGCGCCGCATCGAGTCGCTCGGGATGACGCTGGAGCCGGCCCCGACGGCCGGCATGTTCGCGTGGGCCGACTGCGGCCGCGACACCAACGTGCTCGCGGCGCGCGCGATGGACGAGGGCCTGCTGCTCGCGCCGGGCAGCCTGTTCTCGCCGAACCAGCTGCCGTCCACGAAGCTGCGCCTGAACGTGGCGGCCATGGAGGATGACACCGCGTGGCGCTTCCTCGAGCGCTCATTGGCCTGATGGTCACGGCAGCTTGATCGACACGACGCCGGCCAGCAGCACGAGAGCACCGGCGAGCCGGATGCCGGAGACGGCACTCTTCGGCAGCCCGAACAGGCCGAACCGGTCGGTCAGGATCGCCACGACCTGCTGTCCGGCGATCGTGAATCCGACGGTGGCGGCCGCGCCGATCACGGGCAGCGCAAGGAAGACGGTCGTCACATAGCACACGCCCACCGGCCCGCCCAGCCACGCCCACCACGGCACGGCGCACAGCCCGCCGAGCTTCGGACGTTCGTTGCCCTTCAAGGCCATCACGAGGGCGAGCACGAGCGCCATGCCCGCCGTCGCCACGGCGAAGCTCGTGAGCGACACGGCCAGCGGCGCGCCGACCGTCCGCGCGACCGCCGCGTTGAGCGCACCCTGCACGGGCAGCACGCCGCCGCACAGCGCGGCCGCCGCGACCCACGCAGGCTTGATCCGGCGGGGCGGGGCGCCCGCCGCGGGACGCTGTCCGCGCACGATCAGCAGGATGCCGGCGGCGACGCACGCGGCGCCCAGCCACGTGAACGGTCCGGGCGCGCGCTGGGCGACGCCCAGCAGGCCGGCACCGTCCAGCAGCAGCGACGTGAACGCCTGCCCCGCGATGAACAGGCCGATCGTGGTGACGGCACCGATGCGCGGGATGAACACGATCCCGGCGACGACGTACATGGCGCTGGCGAGGCCGCCCAGCAACTGCCACCACTCGGCCTGCCCGAGCCGGCCCAGCGCGGGCAGGGCGCCGCCGGCCGCGACGGCGACGAACAGCAGCACGGTGGCGACGAACAGTTGCAACGTCGCCGCGGCGAACGGACTCGCGACGGCCTTGCCGAGGCGCGCGTTGGCCGCCGCCTGCAACGGCAGGCCGCAGCCCGCCAGGAAGGCGATAACAATATAAATCGTATTCATGTCAGACTTTCCGCATCTTGCTCTGGGCCCGCGCGACGGCCGGGCGCTCCGCGATCCTGCGTAGCCAGGCGTCCACGTGCGAATAGTCGCGCGGGGCGATGCCCAGTTCGTCGTACGTGGCCAGCCACGGGTAGAACGCGATGTCGGCGATCGTGTACGCGTCGCCCGCGATCCAGGCCGAGACGGCCAGCCGGCGTTCGACCACGCCGTAGAGCCGCTGCGTTTCGCGCATGTAGCGGTCGAGCGCCATCTGGTTGCGTTCGGGCGCCGCGTGCCGGAACCACCACAGCTGCCCCAGCATCGGGCCCACGCTGGCCGCCTGCAGGAACAGCCATTGCAGCACGACGTCTTCGTCAGCGATCAGCTTTCCCGTGACGCGGCCGAGGTGAACCAGGATCGCGCAGGACTCGAACAGGCCCTGGCCGGTGCGTTCGTCGACGAGCGCCGGGATCTTGTTGTTGGGACTGATTTGCAGGAATTCGGGCGCGAACTGCTCGCCGGCGCCCAGGTCGACGTGGCGGACCCGGTAGTCCAGGCCGAGTTCTTCCAGCGCGATGATGAGTTTCCTGCCGTTCGGTGTGTCGGCGACATAAGCGGTGTACATGCTTCCTCCTGTGATTGACAGGGAAAGCGTAGCTTGTGCAAGAATGGATGAACATTCGATTTATCCAGACATTACTTGTCTGTTTTTGCGCATCCATGGACTGGGACGACTATCAATATTTCCTGGCGGTGGCCGGCAGCGGGTCCGTCTCGGCCGCCGCGCGCCGGCTCGGGCAGAGCCACTCGACGGTGCTGCGCCGGCTGGACAAGCTGGAGACCGCGCTCGACGTCCGCCTGTTCGAGCGCTTCCAGACCGGCTACGTGCTGACGGCCAGCGGCGAAGAATTGCAGGCCATGCTGGCGCCGATCGGCGAGGGCATGCAGGACATCGAGCGCAAACTGGGCGGGCAGGATGCGGCGCTGCAGGGCACGATCCGCGTCACGACGACCGACACGCTCATGGCCGTGCTGCTGCCGGTGCTGGCGGATTTTCGCGCGCGCTACCCCGGCATCCAGCTGCAGATCGCGGTCGACAACAGCTTTTTGAATCTGTCGAAGCGCGATGCGGACGTCGCCATCCGGCCGTCGAACACGCCGCCGGACAACCTCGTGGGCCGCAAGGCCGGCACCCTGCGCACGGCGCCGTACGCATCGACGGCCTATCTGGCGCTGCGGCCGCAGGAAGACCATGAGTGGATCGCACCCGACGACGGCCTCGCGCACCTGCGCCAGGCCCGCTGGCTGCGCGAGCACGTACCGGCGGACAAAATCGCCGCGAGCGTGGATTCGCTGCTGGGGATGGCGGCGGCCGTCGAGGCGGGCCTGGGCGCCGGCATGCTGCTGTGCCTGGTGGCGGATGCGCGGCCGGGGCTCGTCCGGCTGGCCGATCCCGATCCCGCGCTGGACACGGACGTGTGGATCCTGACGCATCCCGACCTCCGGCGCGTGCAGCGGATCCGGGTGTTCACGGCGTTCGTGTTCGATGGGCTAGCGGCGGCGCTCGGCCCGGCTTGACAGGCATATGCTGTTGTCCTACGCTGCGCGGTCCGCTACGGACAGACAAAGGAACAGCATGCGCGCAGCAACGATGTATCGAGCCTGGATGGCCGTCCTGCTGGCGGCGCTACTCGCGCCGGCACAGGCCGGGCGGCTGGACGACATCGCCGCGCGCGGCGTGCTGCGCGTGGGTAGTACCGGCGACTACAAGCCCTTCAGCTACCGGCAGACGGATGGCGGATTCATCGGCATGGATGTGGAGCTGGCGGGCGAGCTGGCGCGCGCGCTCGGCGTGCGGCTGGAAGTGGTGCCGACCACCTGGCCGACGCTGATGGCCGACCTGGGGGCGGACAAGTTCGATCTCGCACTGAGCGGCGTATCGGTGACGCCCGAGCGGCAACGGCAGGCGTTGTTTTCGGTGCCGTATCTGCACGATGGCAAGACGCCGATCACGCGCTGCGAGAACGTCGCCCGGTACCAGACGCTGGCGCAGATCGACCGGCCGGACGTGCGGCTGATCGTCAATCCGGGCGGCACCAACGAACGCTTCGCCCGCACCCGGGCGCCGCACGCCCGGCTGACCGTGTACCCGGACAACGTGACCATCTTCGGCCAGATCGTCAGCGGTGCGGCCGACCTCATGATGACCGACGCCATCGAAACCCGTTTGCAGCAGCGCCTGCATCCGCAACTGTGCGCGGTGCATCCCGAGGCGCCGTTCGACATGGCGGAGAAGGCCATCCTGCTGCCGCGCGATCCGGCGCTGAAGACGTATGTCGACCACTGGCTGCAGCAACGCCTCGACAATGGCGACGTGCCGCAGCGCCTGGATCGCTGGCTCGCGTTCCCCTGGGGGCTGGAGCCGTTGCGCCAGGCGATCGACCAGCGCCTGCTGCTGGCGCAGGATGTGGCGCGCGCGAAGTGGAACGCGAAGGCCGCCATCGAAGACCTGCCGCGCGAAGAACAGGTCATCGCCGCGGCGGTGCGCCAGGGAGGCGCGCTGGGCCTGCCGGAGGCGTGGGTACGCACCGTGTTCCGGGCGCAGATCGAAGCCTCCAAGACGGTGCAGCGCGCGCTGTACCGCCGCTGGCAGGAAGAGGGCATCGGCCGCTTCGATGACGCGCCCGACCTTGCGAAGACCATCCGCCCCGAGCTGGACCGCCTCACCACCCAGCTGCTGCGCGCCATGGCCGACAACCACGCTTTGCTTCACGACAGCGGCCGCCAGGCCGACGTCGCCGTCGCGTTGCATGCGCTGCAGGCACGCGCCGTCGACCCGGACGCGGCCGGGCAGGCGCTGGCGCCGTTCGTGTCTACAAAGCCATAGGCTGTCGGATGATCGTCTTCCACCGGGCCGGATCGGCGCGGCGGATGTCGCTCAGGTAGATTTCGTGGTGCTTGCCGGCGAGGCTGCCGCGCGCTTCGATGAAGTCGTGCACGCGCTGGATCGTCGGGCCTTCTTCGGTGAACGGGCCGACGTGCAGGGTCTGGGCGCACAGGCCTTCCGTAAAACGTTCGATCCGCAGCGCGTCGACCGTGTGCAGGCCCTTCTTGCGCTTCACTTCCGCCATCGCGTCGCGCAGCAGGGATTCGTCGACGAATGCCGGCTGGTGGATCATCATCGTCCATTGCCACTTCGTCCGGTCGTTGGCGACGAACGACGCCATGTCGTCCGACCACCACAGGCCTTCGAGCGGCATCACGGCGTAGTCGATGCCCGCCGGTCCCTTCTTGACCATGAACTTGGCCGTATAGGACACGGAAAACAGCGCTTCCACCGCGCGCGCATAGTGCGGCGACGTGTTCGGATCGCCCGCGCCGTCGATCATCAGGTAGCGGATTGCGGGAACGTCGACCTGCACGACGTCGCGCGCGGACGGTTGATAAAGATGCTTGAGGTCTTTCTTGAGATCGATTTTATCCACAGTTTATTGTTCCAGTAGTGCGCTCGACCGTGCCCGCTCCAGCAGCAGCGCCTGTTCGCGCTCGTTCTGCGTGAGGCTCGCGGCCCGTTCGAACTCCGCCTTCGCTTCCGCATGCCGGCCCAGCTTCGCCAGCAGGTCGCCGCGCACGCTCGGCAGCAGGTGGTAGTTGCGCAGCGCCGGCACGTCCAGCAGCGCGTCGGCGAGCGCCAGGCCCGCGTCGGGGCCATAGGCCATGCCCAGCGCGACGGCGCGGTTCAGTTCCACGACGGGCGACGGCATCAATTGCGACAGCGCGTCGTA
Organism: Massilia kyonggiensis; assembly: GCF_024756235.1. Taxonomy (GTDB): domain Bacteria; phylum Pseudomonadota; class Gammaproteobacteria; order Burkholderiales; family Burkholderiaceae_D; genus Telluria; species Telluria kyonggiensis. Next base: position 254,482 of record NZ_JANUGY010000002.1, read on the forward strand.
CAGCGCGGCGATGCGGGCCCAGTCCGTCGCGTCCGGCGTGAGGGCGCGCGCATGGCAGGCGGCGATGGCGGCCTGCAGCGCGTACGGGCCGAGGGCACCGAGGCGGCCGGCGCGGTCGAGCGCGGCGAGCCCGCGTCCGATCAGCAGGCGGTCCCAGCGCGAACGGTCCTGGTCCATCAGCAGGATCGGCGCGCCGTCCGGGCCCGTGCGGGCGCGCTCGCGCGAGGACTGGATCTCCATCAGCGCGACGAGGCCGTGGACTTCGCCTTCCTCGGGCATCAGTTCCGCCAGCACGCGGCCCAGGCGCAGCGCTTCGCGGCACAGTGTCGGCCGCAGCCACTCGTTGCCCGCGCTCGCGGAATAGCCTTCGTTGTAGATCAGGTAGATCACCTGCAGCACGGACGCGAGGCGCGGCTTGAGTTCTTCATCGCGCGGCACCTCGAACGGCACGCGGGCTTCCGCCAGCGTGCGCTTGGCGCGCACGATGCGCTGGGCGACCGTCGCTTCCGGTACGAGGAAGGCGCGGGCGATTTCCCCGGTGGCGAGGCCGCCCAGCAGCTTCAGCGCCAGCGCCGCGCGCGCCTCGGCCGACAGCACCGGGTGGCAGCAGACGAAGATCAGGCGCAGCACGTCGTCGTCGATCTCGCCGGCCGTCTCCTGCGTCAGCGCGGCCAGTTCGGCCGGGTCGCGGAAACTGCCGCCGTCCGCGAGCAGGTTGTCCATCTCCCAGCTCAGCTCGCCTTCCTTGCTGGCGTGCATGGCGTGGTGGCGCAGGTGGTCGAGGGCGCGCCGCTTGGCCACCTGCATCAGCCAGGCGCCGGGACGGTCCGGCACGCCGTCCGCCGGCCAGCGTTCCAGCGCTTCCAGCAGCGCGTCCTGGGCGAGCTCTTCGGCCCGGCCGAGGTCGCGCAGCATGCGGGTCAGCGCGCCGACGATGCGCGCCGACTCCATGCGCCAGACGGCCTCGACGACCTTGCCAATCTCGAACTGCAGCGCGCCGCGCGTCATGTCACGGACGGTCCCAGGCCGGTTGCGGCGCCAGTTCGGCGCGCAGGGCGGCGTCGAGCTGTTCGGCGCGCACGCTGGCGTCCTCGCGCAGCCGCGCGGTGGTCTCGTCCATCGGCGCGTGCTTGCCGAGCGGCGCGATCAATGCCACCGGCCGGATCTCGACCTCGACTTCCGGTCCGGTCGGATAGGGCAGCGTGCGCGCCCAGTCGAGGGCGGCGTCGATCGACGCGGCGCGGATCATCCAGAAGCCGGCGATCAATTCCTTGGCTTCCGCGAACGGGCCGTCGATGATACTGGCGGCGCCCTTGGCCACGCGTACGCGGGCGCCGCGCGCCGTGGATTTCAGGCCGTCGCCGGCCAGCAGGGTGCCGGCGGCCGCGTGGATGGCATTGAAGGCGTTCAGCCGGTCCAGTTTTTCCTGCAGCGGGATGGCGTCGCGCTCGGTGCCGGCGTCGGATCGCAGCAGGATCGCGTAGCAGGCCTCAATGCCGGCCGCGCCGGGCGGAATGCCCGCGCAGCCGCCGGGGCAGCCCGTCTCGCGCAATTCCACCGTGACGTCGCCGCCTGCGTCGATCACGCCATTGGCCTGCAGCCATGCCAGCGCCGCGGCGCGCGACGGCGCCTCGAACACGGCGAAGCCGGCCGGCAGGCGCTCTTCGGACGGGAAGGGACCGGACGTCACGGCCTCGCCGCCGGGCCACAGTTTCAGGCGCCGGGCGTCGGCGTCCGGCGCGAAGGCCAGCGCGAGGGCGGGGGCGCGCGGCGCCTCGGCGCTCGTCTGGCCGCCCGGCAGCCGGCGCAGCAGGTCGTCCAGCACGGCCTGCGGGTCGGCGGCCGCGGCGCGCGTGCCGTTGTCGGTACGGATGAGCATGAACTGCATGGGGTCTCCTTAGCGTGCCGCGAGTTGTTCGCGCATGCGGTCTTCCTGCGCGCGTACGTCGGCCGGGAGGTCCGTGCCGAAGTCGTCGGGTCCGAAGATCTGGCGGATCTCGATCTCGCTTTCGCCGTCCTCGTGCGGGTTCGGGCAGCGCTTGAACCATTCGATGGCTTCTTCCTTCGAACCTACCTCGATCAGCCAGAAGCCGGCCACGAGTTCCTTCGTTTCCGCGAACGGGCCGTCGATCACGGTGCGCTGGTTCCCATTGAACCGGATGCGGGCGCCTTTGGCACTGGGCATCAGGCCCTCGCCGGCCAGCATGACGCCGGCCTTGACGAGTTCCTCGTTGAAGTTGCCCATGTCCGTGAACAGTTTTTCGCTCGGCATGATGCCGGCTTCCGAGGCCGCGCTGGCCTTCACGATGACCATGAATTTCATTGCTGTTCTCCCGCGCAGCCCTGGCCCATCGATTTTTGCATTTCTTCCTGCATCTGCTCGGGCGTCAGGTCACGCTTGTGGGTGGCGATCGACCAGCGGTGGCCGAACGGGTCCTCGAGCTGGCCGTAGCGGTCGCCCCAGAACATGTCGGCCACCTGCATGAGCGGCTTGGCGCCCGCTTCGATGGCGCGGGCGTACGCGGCATCGACGTCTTCCACGTACAGGTGGATATAGACGGGCGTGTTCTTCAGGGCCAGCGGGCCGACGCAGCCATAGTCGGGGAAATCGTCGGCCAGCATGAAGATCGAATCGCCGATGCGCATCTGGGCGTGCATGATCTTGCCGTTCGGATCGGGCATGCGCATCGTCTCGATGGCGCCGAAGGCCTGCTTGTAGAAGGTCAGCGCGTCGGCCGCGCCGCTGCAGACGAGGTGCGGGGTGATCGTGTGGAAGCCTTCCGGGATGGGACGCACTTGCTGAGTCATGATGGATCTCCTTCGTGAGTGGTTGTGGGTGCTGCCATCCCTACGACGAACGGCATCGCCCCGTTTCGACATCGCTCCGAAAATTTTTTTACCCGTTCAAGCCCAGCTGGCGTGCCTGCGCGGCGGCGTCGCGCGCGCCCCAGCGGCGTACGATCCGGTCGCCGTCGACCTCGAACCACTCCATGGCGACCAGTTCGTAGGACTTGCCGGTAGGTTCCTTGCCGAAGGCCGGGCGGACGAAGGTGCCCGTTTCCGTGAAGCGGGCGGCCACCGTGTTGCCTTCGGCGATGAGCTCCTCGATGCGCAGCTGGATGCCATAGCCTTCGATCAGCTGGCGCCAGATCGGTTCGACACGGTCGAACACGCCCTTGCCGAGCACGCCCTGGATCTCCGCGTCTTCGGCGAACAGGGTTTTCAGCGTGGACAGGTCGCCGCGGTTGAACGCGTCCACGTAGCGGCGGACCACTGCCTTGGCATCGCTCATCTTCTTGCCTTTCAGGAAATAAAAACATTCTAGCAGCGCGTCTTGACAGTGCAATACCAAAAAGTACTTTCTTGCCTCTCAAAAATTCCTCTTGAAATCCTTGTTGGTATCCCAATATCGAACCGGTCTGTCCAACCCTGTTATCAACGAGGATATAAGATGGCTGTCGCCGAAAAAGAAACCCTTGGGTTCCAAGCAGAAGTCAAACAGCTGCTGCAACTGATGATTCACTCCTTGTACTCGAACAAGGAGATTTTCCTCCGAGAACTGATTTCCAATGCGTCCGACGCGGCCGACAAGCTGCGCTTCGAGGCGATCAACAACGACAGCCTGTACGGCAACGACCACGAACTGAAGATCAAGGTCCTGTTCGACAAGGATGCGAAGACCGTCACCATTTCCGACAACGGCATCGGCATGAGCCGCGACGAGGTGATCTCGCACCTGGGCACCATTGCCAAGTCGGGCACGAAGGAATTCTTCAGCAAGCTGTCGGGCGACCAGCAGGCCGACGCCGCGCTGATCGGCCAGTTCGGCGTGGGCTTCTACTCGGCCTTCATCGTGGCCGACCGCGTCACGGTCGAGACCCGCCGCGCGGGCGCCGACGCGGCGGACGGCGTCCGTTGGGAATCGACGGGCGAGGGCGATTACACCGTCGAGCAGGTCGAGAAGACCAACCGCGGCACCGACATCATCCTGCACCTGCGCGAAGGCGAGGAGGAGCTGCTGTCGTCGTGGAAGCTGAAATCCATCATCCGCAAGTACTCCGACCACATCTCGCTCCCGATCGTGATGAAGAAGGAAGAGTGGGACGAGGAAAAGAAGGAAACCGTCATCAAGGACGAATTCGAGACCGTCAACCAGGCGTCCGCGCTGTGGGCCCGTTCGAAGTCCGACATCACCAAAGAGCAGTACGAGGAATTCTATAAACACGTTTCGCACGACTTCCAGCCGCCGCTCGCGTACACGCACAACCGCGTCGAAGGCCGCAGCGAATACACCCAGCTGCTGTACGTGCCCAGCCACGCCCCGTTCGACCTGTGGGACCGCAACAAGCGCGGCGGCATCAAGCTGTACGTGAAGCGCGTCTTCATCATGGACGACGCCGAGCAGCTGATGCCGGTCTACCTACGCTTCGTGAAAGGCGTGATCGATTCGAACGACCTGCCGCTGAACGTCTCGCGCGAGATCCTGCAGGAATCGCGCGACGTGCGCGTGATCCGCGAAGGCTCGACCAAGCGCGTGCTGGGCATGCTCGAGGAAATGGCCAACAGCGAGGAGCAGGAAGGCAAGGACAAGTACGCGACCTTCTGGAAGGAATTCGGCCAGGTGCTGAAGGAAGGCATCGGCGAGGATGCCACCAACAAGGACCGCATCGCCAAGCTGCTGCGTTTCGCCTCCACGCACACGGATTCGGCCGAGCAGACCGTCTCCTTCGCCGATTACATCGGCCGCATGAAGGAAGGCCAGGACAAGATTTACTACGTCACGGCGGACAACTACAACGCCGCGAAGAACAGCCCGCACCTGGAGATCTTCCGCAAGAAGGGCGTCGAAGTGCTGCTGCTGACCGACCGCGTCGACGAGTGGATGCTGTCGTTCCTGAACGACTTCGACGGCAAGGAACTGGTGTCCGTCGCGAAGGGCGGCCTGGACCTGGGCAAGCTCGAGGACGAAGCCGAGAAGAAGGAGCACGAAGAGACCGAGTCGCAGTACAAGGACCTCGTCGAGAAGATGAAGGGTGCCCTGGCCGACAAGGCCAAGGACGTGCGCGTCACGTTCCGCCTGACGGATTCGCCGGCCTGCCTCGTGGCGGACGAGCACGAACTGTCCGCGAACCTCGTGCGCATGCTGAAGGCGGCCGGCCAGAACGCGCCGGAGACGAAGCCGATCCTCGAGATCAACCCGAACCACCCGCTCGTCACGCGCCTGAAGTACGAGGACGCCGCGAGCCCGCGTTTCGGCGACTGGGCGCACATCCTGTTCGACCAGGCCATGCTGGCCGAAGGCGGCAGCCTGACGGATCCGGCGGCGTTCGTGAAGCGGTTGAACGAGATGCTGCTGGCGACGGCGGCCAAGTAAGCAAGGAAGCCGGGCACCGCCCGGCTTTTTTTTCGACCTGCAATCAGGCCCGCAGGCCCAGCCCGCGCGCACCCAGCGACAATGCGGCGTCGATCGCGCGCCGCAATGTCCGCTGCAGCGCCTCCGTCAGCGGATTCAGCGTCAGCGCCACGACGGCGATCGCGGTGCCGATCGCCACGATCTCGTGCGCGGCACCGCGCTCGATCGGCAGCAGCGTTTGCCACAGCCCGATCACGATCCCGTGCGACAGGTACAGCGTAAACGTATGCCCGGCCAGGAAGCGGATCGGGCGCGCCAGCAGGAGCAGGGCGTCGAAGCGTGCCTGGCGCGCGCAGGCGAAGTTCAGCAGCACCAGCAGCATGACGGCGTAGTCGGCCAGCACGCGGTCGGCGCTGCCCATGCGGATGCCGGGGAAGGGCCACAGGCCGTTGGCGACGCCGCGCAGGTACGTCTCCGGGTCGAACCAGCCCCACAGGCCGATGAGGACGATGGAGAGCACCCAGCCGGCACGGGCGAGGACGGGGCCGAACGCGAGGCGGCCCTGCAGGCGGTACAGCGCGACGCCGGACAGCCACACGGGCAACAGCAGCCACAGGCGGGGGCCGACGAACGCCAGCACGGCACCCGCGGCGAGCCAGCGGCGCCGGCCGTTCGTGAAATGGAAGACGCCGAACAGCACGTAATACCAGGCTTCGTAATCGAGCGACCAATAGGGGACCAGCCACGGCGGCCGCTCGACGAAGCTCCACACGTCGCCCAGGAAGGCCAGGTGGAACGGCACGTACAGCCAGGGGCGGCGCAGTTCGTACGAGTGGGCGGCCGTCGCGTGCAGGACGTCGCGCACGCCGGCCGCGAGGATGAACGACAGGGCCAGCACGGGCAGCACGACGGAATACAGGCGCGCCGCGCGGGCCACCACGTAGCTTTTCGCCGTGAGGTTCTTGTGTTCGGCGCTGTAGGCGACCACGAAGCCGGACAGCACGAAGAATGCGATCACGGCCTCGCGCCCGAAGTCGGGGATGCGGGCGATCTGGGCGTCGTCGAAAATCTTGAAATAGCCGAAGTGCGCCACCACCACGGCCAGCGCCGCGCAGGCGCGCGCGAGGTCGAGGTAGACGGAGAAGCGCGCGTCGAGCGCGCCGGCCCGCACCGGGATCATCGTGCCGTCCGGGCGCTCATGGGTTCAGGTCGCGGCAGAATTCGTCGAGCAGCGCTTCGCCTTCCGGCCACGGGCCGTAGCCGCTGCCGCCGTTGATGTGGCCCGCCGGCCCGATCTCCACCAGCTTGCTCCCCCACGCGTTGGCGAACGTGCGCGCGCGGTCCGGCGACACGTACTCGTCGTTGCTGCTGGCGACGACGATCGACGGGAACGGCAGCTTTGCCAGCGGGATCGGCTTGAATCCGTTGGCGTCGAGGGGGTAGGAGGCCGCCTCGACGTCGCTCGGCGCGACGAGGAAGGCGCCGGCGATCTTCAGCTTCGATCCGGACTGCGCCCACTGCGCCACCAGCATGCACGCGAGGCTGTGCGCGACGAGGATCGGCCGGCCCTCGCAGTCGGCGATGGCGGCATCCAGTTCGGCCACCCATTCGTCGCGATCGGGATTGTTCCAGTCGCGATGCGGCACCCGCGTCCAGGCGGGATATTTACGTTCCCAATGGGTCTGCCAGTGTTGCGGGCCCGAGTTCCACAGGCCGGCCAGGGTCAGGATGTCGCACTTCATGTTCGCTCCAGTGTGGTCATGCAGGCCATTGTACGATGGTGCGCCGCTACAGCGCCGTGCGCAGCGCGAACAGCTCCGGGAACAGCACGACGTCCAGCATCTTGCGCAGATAGCTCACGCCCGCCGTGCCGCCCGTGCCGGTCTTGAAGCCGATGATGCGCTCCACCGTCGACACGTGGCGGAAGCGCCAGAAGCGGAAGGCCGTCTCCAGGTCGACCAGCTTCTCGGCCAGTTCGTACAGGGCCCAGTGGTGCTCCGGGTCGCGGTAGACCTCGAGCCACGCGGCCATCACGGTGTCGTCGTGGGCGGTCGGCTGCGTCGGATCGGCGTCGAGCCGGCCCGGTGCGATGGCGAGGCCGGAGCGGGCCAGCAGCCGCACGGCTTCGTCGTAGATCGACGGCGCGTGCAGTTCGCGTTCGAGCAGCGCGTGGTGCTCGGGCGACGTCTTGTGCACGGCCAGCATGGCGGCATTCTTGTTCCCGAGGATGAATTCCAGCTCGCGGTACTGGAACGACTGGAAGCCGGACGATGACGCCAGGTAGGGGCGGATCGCGCTGTACTCCGGCGGGGTCATCGTGGCCAGCACGTCCCACGCGTGCACCAGCTGGTCCATGATGCGCGCCACCCGCGCCAGCATCTTGAAGGCGGGCGGCAGGTCGTCGGCGCGGATGTGGGCGCGCACGGCCTGCAGCTCGTGCAGCATCAGCTTGATCCACAGCTCGCTCGTCTGGTGCTGGACGATGAACAGCATCTCGTTGTGGTTCGGCGAGAGCGGGTGCTGGGCCGACAGGATCTGGTCGAGGCCGAGATAATCGCCGTAGCTCATGCTGCGGCTGAAATCCATCTGCGCGCCGTGCCACTTCGGATCTTTGTCATCGGTGTCCACGGTGCCTCCTCAGGTCACGGCGCTGCGTTCGGTGCGGGTGTAGTAGTCTGCGCGGTCGAGGATGTCGCGCAGGATCTCGACGGCATCCCAGACGTCCGCGAAGCTGGTGTACAGCGGCGTGAAGCCGAAGCGCATGATTGCCGGCTCGCGGTAGTCGCCGATGACGCCGCGCGCGATCAGCGCCTGCATCACCGCGTACCCGTGCGGATGCGTGAAGCTCACCTGGCTCCCGCGCGCGGCGTGGTCGCGCGGCGTGACGAGGCCCAGCGGGTGAGCGGCGCAGCGGCTTTCCACCAGTGCGATGAACAGGTCGGTCAGCGCGAGCGACTTGGCACGCAGGGCGGACATGTTCGTGGCCTCGAAGATCTCGAGCCCGCACTCGACGAGCGTGAGCGACACGACCGGCTGCGTGCCGCACAGTGCGCGCCCGATGCCGTCGGCCGCCTCGAACCCGTGCGACATCGCGAACGGCGCGGCATGGCTCCACCAGCCCGTGAGCGGATGGCGGAACGCGGCCTGGTGGCGTTTGGGCACCCAGATGAAGGCCGGCGCGCCCGGGCCGCCGTTCAGGTATTTATAGGTGCAGCCCACGGCGAAGTCGGCATCGGCGCCATTCAGGTCCACCGGCACGGCGCCGGCCGAATGGGCGAGGTCCCACAGCACGAGGGCGCCGCGGGCGTGCGCGTGGCGGGTCAGGGCGGCCATGTCGTGCATGCGCCCCGTGCGGTAGTTCACGTGCGTGAGCATCAGCACGGCGCAATCCGCGTCGACGGCCGCTTCCAGTTCCTCGGGCGTGTCGACGAGGTGGATGCGGTAGCCGCGGTCCAGCCAGCGCGCGAGGCCGTCCGCTATATAGATATCGGTCGGGAAGTTGCTGCGTTCGGTGACGAGGACCTTGCGCGCCGGGTCGCGGTCGGCCTGGATCGCCAGCGCGGCGGCCAGCGCCTTGAACAGGTTCAGTGACGTCGTGTCCGTGACGACCACCTCGCCGGCCCCGGCGCCGACCAGGGGCGCGAGACGGTCGCCCAGGCGGCCGGGCAGGGCGAACCAGCCGGCCGTGTTCCAGCTGCGGATCAGGCCCTGGCCCCATTCCTGGCCGACGACGTCGCGCGCACGCCCGAGCGCGGCGCGCGGACGGGCGCCCAGCGAATTGCCGTCCAGGTAGATGATGCCCTCGGGCAGGTCGAATCGGTCGCGCAGGGTGGCCACCGGGTCGGCGGCGTCGAGCGCGAGGCAGGCCGCGCGCGTGGTGACGGCGGCGATGTCATAGGTAGGTGGGTTCATGCGGGAAGTGTAGCTAATTTTGCATCAAGCCGGTGCGGGAAAACTTTTTAAAAAAATTTTGGTCCGAACCCTAAAGTTCTCCAGAACCCGTCCGATAACCCATCCAGATACCCGGAAAAGGGTCTCGAAAAAAATTTTTGCAGAAACCCTAAAGTTTCCAAAAAGGCTGCCGATAACCCTCTCAGATGACCGGGATTGGATCAAAAAAAAGTTTGTCGAAACCCTAAAGTTCGGCAAAAACGGTCCGATAACGAGTCAGTAGGGTTGCTTGAGGGACAAAAATTTTTTTTTGAGGAACCCTAAAGTTCCCGAAACCGTTGACGTAAACCAACACAGCAATACGTTGTTGGCGACGTCCAAGGGCAGAAAACCGCCCCGGTTGCACATCATTCTTCCGGCCCCTTTTCATAGGGGAGCCACCACGATTCGGCAGGGTTTGTCAGACAAACTCCTACGGATCGACTTCGTCTTTGCCGGACGAAAAATACAGACACTCTCCAATTCTCCAAAAGTTTCCCCACAGTCAGAATCTATCTCACCGGCAACACACAACGCCTCACAGATAGATCAAACGGAGAGATGGAAATGACTGCGAACGACATGATGGCTGAAATTCGTGATGCGAACCTGAGCTACCTGATGCTGGCACAGCAGATGATCCGCGCAGACAAGGTCACCGCAATTTTCCGTCTCGGCATCTCGGCCGACATCGCCGACCTGATCGAAGGCATGAGCAACGCCCAGATCCTGAAACTCGCCGGTGGCAACATGATGCTGGCCCGCTTCCGCTTCGACGACGCCGCGATCCTCGGCATGCTGACGAGCCACAGCAAGGACCGCGCCCTGGCCCAATCGCACGCCGCCATCCTGATGGCTGGCCAGCCCGCCGAAGAAATCGCATAACAGCACACCCCCGGCAGAATCGAAGTCGGGGGCGCGCACCCCCGGCAGAGAACGAAGCCGGGGTCAGAGCGCGAAGTTGCTTTTTTGCGCTCTGACCCCGAATTTCAGCCCGCAGTCCAGCACCAGAACCGAAGTCAAGCAAGTCACGGAGAACAGCATGACCAAGAAAAGCGTCGTCTCGGAAGCCCAGGAAATCCAGCTGGCCATCGAACTGATTCAGCTCGGTGCCCGCCTCCAGCTGCTGGAAAGCGAAGTCTCCCTGTCGCGCGAGCGCCTGATCAAGCTGTACAAGGAACTGAAGGGCGTGTCGCCGCCGAAGGGCATGCTGCCGTTCTCGACCGACTGGTTCCTGACGTGGCAACCGAACATCCACGCTTCGCTGTACATCAACATCTATAAATTCCTGGTCGAGTATGCCGGCGCAACGGGCATCCAGGCCGTGATGAAAGCCTATAAGCTGTACCTGGAACAGATGCCGCCGGCCGCGGGCGAAGAGCCGCTGCTGTCGCTGACCCGCGCCTGGACCCTCGTGCGCTTCTTCCAGGGCAATATGCTCCAGCTGGCGCCGTGCTCCAAGTGCCAGGGCAAGTACGTCGTCAACGCCCTCGACCTGAACAACGATTACCAGTGCGGCCTGTGCCACATGCCTTCGCGCGCCGGCAAGACCCGCAAGGCCAAGGACGCCGCCGCACTCGCCGCTGCCTGAGCGGTTTTCCCTCCAGGTCGATGACCCAGCCTGTCTCGCGCCGCGCGTTCGCGGCGCCGTCCGTCCGCGCGCTGCTGGCCCAGGCCGGCGCTTTTCCACTCACCCTGATTGCCGTCTGGCTGCTTGCCCGTACCGGCATACCCATGTCGTGGGAGGGCGTCGCGCTCATCCAGGGCGCCGCTGCCGCGCTGCTGGCCTGGGGCTTCCGGCTCGCCATCTGGTGGCGCGCCATCGAACTCGTGTTTCCGACCGGCGTGCTGCTGGCGCGCGGCTTCGATTTGCCGCCGAGCGTGTTCCTCGTGCTGTTCGTGTTGTTCCTTCTAATATATTGGTCGACGTTCCGCACCCAGGTGCCGTACTACCCGTCCGGGCGCGCTGCCTGGGATGCCGTCGCGGACGTGCTGCCGGCGGACCGTCCGCTCGTCATCGCCGACGTGGGCAGCGGCCTGGGCGGCCTCGTGCTCGACCTGGCGCGGCGCCGGCCCGATTCCCAGGTGGATGGCATCGAACTGGCACCGCTGCCGTGGTTCGTCAGCCGCCTGCGCGCAAAACTGTCCGGCAGCCGGGCGCGCTTCCTGCGTGCCGACTACGAAACGGTGAATTTTAGTCACTACGACGTCGTGTTCGCCTATCTGTCGCCGGCCGCGATGGCAGGGCTGTGGCGCAAGGCGGAGAGCGAAATGCGGCCCGGTAGCATCCTGTTAAGTTACGAATTCGACATTCCCGGGAGAATGCCCGACCGTCGTATTGTGACGACTAACAGTAAGAAAATTCTCTTTCTTTGGCAATTTTGACGGTCGTCGGGGCACTTTTACTTGCCCGTGGGCCATTCTCAAGCTAATCTAGTTCCCTACGTAAATATTTCTCTTTGGATTCATCAACTTGGATCCAATCCGGGCGAACCCCGGAATCACGCATCGGGAGTCCCGTGTTTGTCATTGTTGGTTACGTAATCGTCTGCGCGTGCGTCTTCGGCGGCTTTGCCATGGCCGGCGGTCACCTGGCAGCATTGTTCCAGCCGCTCGAACTGCTGATGATCGGCGGCGCGGCGGTGGGTGCCTTCTTTGTCGGCAATACGCCCAAGGCGGTGAAGGCGACGCTGGGCGCGCTGCCGACGCTGTTCAAGGGTTCCAAGTACACCCGCGAGATGTACATGGAGCTGATGTCGCTGCTGTTCGACGTATTGTCGAAAGTGCGCAAGGAAGGCCTGATGTCGATCGAAGGCGACATCGAGAGCCCGGAGCAGAGCCCCGTGTTCTCGAAGTACCCGATGGTGCTGGCGGATCACCACATTGTCGAATTCATCACCGATTACCTGCGCCTGATGGTTTCGGGCAACATGGATGCGTTCCAGATCGAGAACCTGATGGACAACGAGATCGAGACCCACCATCATGAGGGTGCGGTCCCGGCACAATGTATCGCGAAGCTGGGCGACGGCCTGCCGGCATTCGGTATCGTGGCGGCCGTGATGGGCGTCGTGCACACGATGGAATCCGTGGGCCTGCCGCCGGCCGAGCTGGGCATGCTGATCGCGCACGCGCTGGTCGGTACGTTCCTCGGCATCCTGCTGGCCTACGGCTTCGTCGGTCCGCTGGCCAGCCTGCTCGAACAGAAGCTGGAGGAATCGAGCAAGATGTTCCAGACCGTGAAGGTGACGCTGCTGGCGAGCCTGAACGGTTATGCCCCGGCGCTGGCTGTCGAGTTCGGCCGCAAGGTACTGTACTCGACCGAGCGTCCGACGTTCGCGGAACTCGAGGACCACATCAAGAAGGCCAAGAGCAAGTAATGGTGCGAGCTAACCACATCGGCGCGGGAGTGCGGCATGGCTGACGAAGGCCAGAAGCCGATCATCGTCAAGCGCGTCAAGAAGGGCGGCCATGGTCACCATGGCGGCGCCTGGAAGATCGCGTACGCCGACTTCGTGACGGCGATGATGGCGTTCTTCCTGCTCATGTGGCTGCTTGGCTCGACGACGAAGGGCGACATGGAAGGCATCGCCCAGTACTTCAAGACGCCGCTGAAGGTGGCCATGCAGGGCGGTTCCGGTTCCGGCAACAGCAACTCGATCCTGCAGGGCGGCGGCAAGGACCTGACGCGCCGCAACGGCCAGGTCAAGAACGGCGATATCGAACCCAACAAGAAGTCGATGGACCTGAAGTCCGCGCGCGAAGCCCTCGAGAAGGCCGAGGCGGCGCGCCTGGAAGAGCTCAAGCAACGCATCCAGCAGACGATCGACGCCAATCCGTTGCTGCGCAAGTACAAGGAGCAGCTGCTGCTCGACGTCACGAGCGAAGGCCTGCGCATCCAGATCGTCGACGAAAAGAACCGGCCCATGTTCGCCTCGGCGAGTGCGCAGCTGCAACCGTATACCCGCGATATTCTCGACGTGCTGGGCCTCGTGCTGAACGACGTGCCGAACCGCATCGGCCTGTCGGGGCACACGGATTCGACGCCGTATTCGACGGCCGAAGGCTATACGAACTGGGAATTGTCGGCCGACCGCGCCAACGCTTCGCGACGCGAGCTGGTGCACGGCGGCCTGTCCGACGCCAAGATCCTGCGCGTGGTGGGTCTCGGCTCGGCCGTCCACCTCGACCGCGCGGATCCGTTCAACCCGATCAACCGCCGCATCAGCATTCTCGTGATGAACAAGCGGACCGAGAACGCCGTGCTGCACGACGGTACGCCGCTGGACGTGCCGGGCGAAAGCGCGGATGCGGCCGTGAAAGCGGTGGCTGAGGCGACGGGTGGCGGTCTGGCACCGCCGGCGGCAGCGCCGGCCGGGAAGAAATAACGGGCGGGAGCTCTGGAGGATTTTATGACGACAAGAAAAAAGATTCTCGGGTCGCACGTCAAGCGCCTCCTGTCGGGTGTATCCGACCATGGCCGGCGCCACCTGTCCGAAGTCGAGACCGACCTCGTGCAGACGACGCTGTTGCTTGAGGAAGCCGTCGAGAAGCTGACGAACAGCTTCATGGCGATCCACCACGTGGTCGACTCGCGCCAGGAAGCGATCAACCGCCTGCTGGCGGGCCAGGCGCCGACGGCCGAGGAGAGTGCGTGCCTGACGGGCATGTCGGGCGAGATCGCGGGCCACGTGAACGCGGCCGTGACGAGCATGCAGTTCCAGGACATGACGAGCCAGCTGCTGGACCGTACGCTGCGCCGCGTGACGGGGCTGCGCGATTTCCTGACGACGCTGTCCGAGCACGGCGACGAGATCCTGCCGGAGAGCGACGGCGACGAGATCGTCGAGCGCCTGGGCAAGGTCAGCATGGCGCTGGCGATCCAGTCGCTCGAGCTGCGCAGCATGTTGCGCAAATCCGTCGAGCAGCGGCATCTCGAAAGCGGCGACGTGGAACTATTTTAATCTACGGGGTCAGAGCCCGAATTTCCCGGTTGGGCTCTGACCTCGTCTGAATGTAACGGCATACAGAAAAAACAGCAGGAGCATAAAGATGGCAAAAACTATTCTCGCAGTCGACGATTCCAGTTCCCTGCGCCAGATGGTGGCGTTCAGCCTGAAGGCCGCGGGCTACCAGGTGGTGGAAGCCGTCGACGGACAGGATGGCCTGGAAAAGGCAAAGCTGCAGACCGTCGACCTGGTCCTGACCGACCAGAACATGCCGAAGATGGACGGGCTCACCCTCATCAAGTCGCTGCGCGGCCTGCCGGGCTACCAGAAGACGCCGATCCTCATGCTCACGACCGAGTCGTCCGAAGACATGAAGACGAAAGGCCGCGCGGCCGGCGCCAACGGGTGGCTGGTCAAGCCGTTCGACCCGCAGCGCCTGATCGAGGTGGTCAAGAAAGTCATCGGCTGATCGCCCACGGGCGTCCTGCCGATCGCACCAGACGGATAATGACATGACCATCGACATCAGCCAGTTTTACAAGGTCTTTTTCGACGAGGCGGAAGAGCTGCTCGCCGAGAAGGAGCGTCTGCTGCTGGCCGTCGATATCGATTCGCCGGACCCGGAAGACCTGAACGCGATCTTCCGCACCGCCCATTCGATCAAGGGCGGGGCGTCGACCTTCGGCCTGACCGACATGAGCGAAGTGACGCACGTGCTCGAGTCCCTGCTGGACCGCATCCGCAAGGGCGAGATGGCACTCACCAGCCAGCACGTGGACGCCTTCCTGGCCGCCAAGGACATCCTCAAGATGCAGCTCGACGGCCACCGCAACGGCGCGGACGTCGACCAGGAAGCGGTCGCCAACGTGCGCATGATGCTGCACGACCTGTCCGAAGGCGTGATCGTGCCGACGCACCAGCCGACCGTGCCGTCGTTCCTGCACGCGGAACAGAAGCAGCAGGTGACGGAAGGCGCCCACCGCTACAAGATCGAGCTGCCCGACCTCGCCAAGCGCGACGTCGACGCGCTCGTGGACGAACTCGGCCTGCTGGGCCGCGTGTCCGTCGTGCCGCTCGAAGCGGGCCGCACGGCGCTGATCATCATGACGCACGAGAGCCTGGACGACATCATCGCCATCTGCTCCTTCGTGCTCGACCCGAACGACCTCAGGATCTTCGAGGCGCCCCCGCTCACGCCAGAGCAGCGCGCGAGGGAAGCGGCAGAACGCGCCCGCATCGAGGACGAGCAGGGCTACGGTTTCTTCGATCCGACCGATCCGGTGGACGCCGCCCCGGCCGAACCGTCGGAGGACGAACTCGGCTACGGCTTCTTCCAGCCGATCGAGCAGATCCGCCGCGAAGCCGGCATCGTCGCCGAAGCGCCGCCGCCTGCGCCCGTACGCCCGGAGCCGATCGAAATCACCGAAGTGGCGGCCGAAAAGAAAGCCGCCAAGAAGGCCGCCGAGGGCAGCCACGCGCAGGGTTCCGAATCGTCGTCGATCCGCGTGTCGATCGAAAAGGTCGACCAGCTGATCAACCTCGTGGGCGAACTCGTGATCACGCAGGCGATGATCGAACAGCGCAGCGACGGCCTCGATCCGATGGTGCACCAGCGCCTGCTGGCGTCCGTGTCGCAGCTGACGCGCAATACGCGCGACCTGCAGGAAGCCGTCATGTCGATCCGCATGATGCCGATGGACTTCGTGTTCTCGCGCTTCCCGCGCATGGTGCGCGACCTGGCCGGTAAACTCGGCAAGAAGGTCGACTTCATCACCAACGGCGCCGCGACGGAACTGGACAAGGGCCTGATCGAACGCATCGTCGACCCGCTCACGCACCTGGTGCGCAATTCGATCGACCACGGCATCGAGCTGCCCGCCGCGCGCGTGGCCGCCGGTAAGTCGGAATCGGGCCGGTTGTTCCTGTCCGCGGCGCACCAGGGCGGCAACATCGTGATCGAAGTCGCGGACGACGGCGGCGGCCTGAATCGCGAAAAAATCCTCGCCAAGGCGAAGCAGAACGGCCTGCCAGTGTCGGACAACATGAGCGACGCCGACGTCTGGCAGCTGATCTTCGCGCCGGGCTTCTCGACGGCGGAAATCGTCACCGACGTCTCCGGCCGCGGCGTCGGCATGGACGTCGTCAAGCGCAACATCCAGGCGCTGGGCGGCACCATCGACATCCGCTCCGCGAAGGGCTTCGGCACGACGATCCTGATCTCGCTGCCGCTGACGCTCGCGATCCTGGACGGCATGTCGATCCGCAGCGGCGACGAGATCTACATCCTGCCGCTGGGCTTCGTCGTGGAATCGCTGCAGCCGGCGCGCGCCGACGTCAAGGAGATCCACGGCCAGGGCCGCGTGGTGAAGGTGCGCGGCGAATACCTGCCGCTGATCCCGCTGTACCAGATGTTCAACATCGAGCCGCGCATCACCGACCCGTGCGAGGGCATCCTCGTGATCCTCGAGGCGGAAGGGCGCAAGGCCGCGCTGTTCGTGGACGAACTGGTCGGCCAGCAGCAGGTCGTCGTGAAGAACCTGGAAGCGAACTACCGCAAGGTGGCCGGGATCTCCGGCGCCACCATCCTCGGCGATGGCGGCGTGGCGCTGATCCTGGACGTCGGCGCGCTGCTGCGCTCGTCGCGCCAGTTGTCCGACGAATCCGTCATCTCTTGATTCAACCCTTACTTTTGCTCCGATAAGGAACCGACATGTCCACTCAACCGACGAACAAGCCGAACGATGCCCACGACGGCAGCGGCAGCGAATACCTCGCCTTCACCCTCGGCTCCGAGGAATACGGCATCGACATCCTGAAGGTGCAGGAGATCCGCGGCTACGAAGCCGTGACGCGTATCGCCAACGCCCCCGAATTCATCAAGGGCGTGATCAATCTGCGTGGCATCATCATCCCCGTGGTCGACATGCGCATCAAGTTCAACCTCGGCACGCCGACCTACGACCAGTTCACCGTCGTGATCATCCTGAACATCGGCGGGCGCATCATGGGCATGGTCGTCGACAGCGTGTCGGACGTGACCACGCTCACGCCGGACCAGATCAAGCCGGCGCCGGAAATGGGCTCCGCGTTCAATTCCGACTACCTGACCGGCCTCGGCACCGTCGACGAGCGCATGCTCATCCTGATCGACATCGACAAGCTGATGTCGTCCAGCGAAATGGGCCTGATGGACCGGTTGGCAGCATAAGACACGCAGCGCGGCGCAAGGGACACCCCGGACCGCACGCGGTCCGCAGAACGACAGCAATCCATAGGTTATAACGTGCCGCCCACCAATACCACAAAGCAGGAGACGGGCAAGGAGTTCGACTTCACGCGTGCCGACTTCGAGCGCGTGCGGGGCCTGATCTACCAGCGCGCCGGCATCTCCCTGGCCGACAGCAAGCAGGAGATGGTCTACAGCCGGCTCGCGCGCCGCCTGCGCGCCAACGGCATCGCGTCGTTCGCGTCGTATCTCGACGCGCTGGAAGCGGGCCGCATGCCGGCCGAGTGGGAATCGTTCACGAACGCGCTGACGACGAACCTGACGTCGTTCTTCCGCGAGGCGCACCACTTCCCGCTGCTGGCCGAACACGCGCTCAAGGCGCGCGCGAGCCACGGCGGACCGCTCACGATCTGGTGCTCGGCCAGTTCCACCGGCGAGGAGCCGTATTCGATCGCGATGACCGTGTGCGAGGCGTTCGACACGCTGACGCCGCCTGTCCAGATCATCGCCACCGACATCGATACGAACGTGCTGGCCACGGCCAGCGCCGGCGTGTATCCGATCGAGCGCGTCGACAAGATGGAACAGGCGCGCCTGCGCCGCTTTTTCCTGAAAGGGAAGGGCGCCCAGGAAGGCCTCGTGCGCGTGCGTCCCGAACTGCGCCAGCTGATCACGTTCCGCCAACTGAACCTGCTGGCCGACGGCTGGGACGTCAAGGGCCCGTTCGACGTCATCTTCTGCCGCAATGTGATGATCTATTTCGACAAGGCCACGCAGCGCAAGATCCTCGCGCGCTTCGTGCCCCTGATGAAACCGGACGCGCTGCTGTTCGCCGGCCACTCCGAGAACTTCCTGTATGTGTCCGATTCGCTGCGCCTGCGCGGCAAGACGGTCTACGAATTGAACCACGGCTGACGCCCACGACACTCGCCCATGGAAACGAACAGCCATTTCGCCACGAACGTCTACTACGACCGCACCTTCGACTGCGACGCGGCGAAGATCCTGCCGGGCGAGTACTACTACACGGCCAAGGACATGCTGATCGTGACGGTGCTCGGCTCGTGCGTGTCCGCCTGCATCCGCGACCGCGTCAAGGGCCTGGGCGGCATGAACCACTTCATGCTGCCGGACGGCGGCGATTCCGGCAACCCGGTTTCGGCCTCGATGCGCTACGGCACGTATGCAATGGAAGTGCTGATCAACGACCTGCTCAAGGCCGGCGCCCGGCGCGAACACCTGGAAGCGAAGGTCTTCGGTGGCGGCGCCGTGCTGCGCGGCTTTTCCGCGATGAACGTGGGCGAGCGTAACGCCGCGTTCGTCATCAACTTCCTCAAGACGGAACGGATCCCCGTGCTGGCCGAGGACCTGAACGACATCTACCCGCGCAAGGTGTATTTCTTCCCGCGCACGGGTAAGGTGCTCGTCAAGAAACTGATGCAAACCCATAACGATACGCTGGCGAAGCGCGAGCTCGATTACGCCAGCCGCCTCAAGGTCACGCCCGTTTCAGGCGCCGTCGACCTGTTCTGAAGAGAAAGGCAACACTAATGACAAAGATCAAAGTGGTGATCGTGGACGATTCCGCCCTGATCCGCAGCGTAATGACCGAGATCGTCAACTCGCAGCCCGACATGGAAGTGGTCGGCGTCGCACCCGATCCGCTCGTCGCACGCGAACTGATCAAGCGCACGAATCCGGACGTGCTCACGCTGGACGTCGAGATGCCGAAGATGGACGGCCTCGACTTCCTCGAAAAGCTCATGCGCCTGCGCCCGATGCCCGTGCTGATGGTGTCGTCGCTGACGGAGCGTGGTTCCGAGATCACGATGCGCGCGCTGGAACTGGGCGCCGTCGATTTCGTCACCAAGCCCAAGATCTCGATCCAGAGCGGCATGCGCGAGTACACGGAACTGATCGCCGACAAGATCCGCGGCGCGTCGCGCGCCCGCATCAAGCCGCGCACGCTGCAGTCGACCGCGGCCGGCACCACGGCCCCGCTGCCGCAGCTGCGCAGCCCGCTGACGTCGTCGGAAAAGCTGATCATCATCGGCGCCTCGACGGGCGGCACGGAAGCGATCCGCGAATTCCTCATGCAGATGCCGTCCGACTGCCCCGGCATCCTGATCGCCCAGCACATGCCGGAAGGTTTTACCACGTCGTTCGCGCGGCGCCTCGATTCGCTGTGCAAGATCAGCGTCGTCGAGTCCGCCGGGAACGAGCGTGTGCTGCCGGGCCACGCGTACATCGCGCCGGGCCACTCGCACCTGCTGCTGACGCGTTCCGGTGCGAACTACATGACGAAGATCGAGCAGTCCGAGCCCGTCAACCGCCACCGTCCGTCCGTGGACGTCCTGTTCCGCTCGGCGGCACAGGCGGCCGGCAAGAATGCGGTCGGCGTGATCCTGACGGGCATGGGAAAAGACGGCGCACAGGGTATGCTGGAGATGAAGAACGCGGGCGCCTACAATTTCGCCCAGGATGAAGCGTCGTGCGTCGTGTTCGGCATGCCGCGCGAAGCGATCGCCATCGGCGCCGCCCACGAGGTGGCGGCCCTGAGCGCACTGCCGGGCCTCGTACTTGGCCATCTGGCAACGCATGGGGGCCGGGCGTTGCGCGTTTGATCCGCATACGGTGCATTCACTGCGGTTTTATCGCCGTAGAGCAACAAAAATGCTATGCTTTAGCTTGTATTCGCAGTGCCGAAACCTACCAACATACTAGGGGCCTGGAAACTTTCCAGACCCCATCACTAGAGTTAGAGAAACAACGGAGTATTTCATGGCTGATCCTAAGATGCGTTTCCTGGTTGTTGACGATTTTTCGACGATGCGACGCATCGTCAAAAATCTGCTGAAAGAACTGGGTTACGGCAATGTCGACGAGGCGGAAGACGGTGTCCAGGCACTGGCCAAGCTGCGCAGCGAACAGTTCGATTTCGTCGTGTCCGACTGGAACATGCCGAACATGGACGGCCTGACGATGCTGCAGAATATTCGTGCCGATCCCGCACTGGCCAAGCTGCCGGTGCTGATGGTGACCGCCGAAGCCAAGAAGGAAAACATCATCGCGGCGGCACAGGCCGGCGCCAACGGCTACGTCGTGAAGCCGTTCACCGCGGCCACGCTGGACGAAAAGCTGAACAAGATTTTCGAAAAGATGGAAAAGGCCGCGTAAATGAGCGAGCACAACGCCGACTCGACTTCGCATGACGAGGTCCTGAGCCGGATCGGGCACATGACCCGCGCACTGCACGAAAGCCTGCGCGGGCTGGGCCTGGACAAGCTGATCGAAAAGGCCGCCAGCGACATCCCCGATGCGCGCGACCGCCTCGATTACGTGGCCAGGCTGTCCGAACAATCGGCCAAACGCGTGCTCGACGCGACCGATGCGGCCAATCCGCTGCAGGACGGCATCGACGACCGTGCCGCCGAGCTGACCCGTTCGTGGCAGGCCGTGCTGGCCGCGCCGGGTGCCGACGGCGAATGGCGTGCGCTGGCCGAGCGCACCGTCGCCAGCCTGGCCGAGTCGCGCGAAGCGGCCACCGCCACCAAGGCGCATTTGATGGACATCATGATGGCCCAGGACTTCCAGGACCTGACCGGCCAGGTGATCTCGCGTATCACGGGCATCGCCCAGAACCTGGAAAAGCAGCTGGTGCAAGTGCTCGTCGATTTCGCCCCGAGCGAGATCAAGCGCGAGCTCGACAATGGCTTGCTGAACGGTCCGCAGATCAACCCGGAAGGCAATAGCGACGTCGTGGCCGACCAGGGCCAGGTCGACGACTTGCTGGACAGCCTGGGCTTCTGATCCCGACGCGGCGGCAACAAGCCGCCGTTTTTCGTTCCACCCGGCGATCGTTACAAGACATGCACCAGACTCACTTCATCGTCCGTGAACCCCTGCTCGACCCGAAGCAACGCGTGATCGGGTACGAGCTCTGTTGGCAACAGCGCGACGGCCAGGCCCTCGGCGACGCCGACCTCGAACGCCTCGTCGCCTTCGTCGCCGAACACGTGGTCGACGAGGAGCAGGGCTGGCTCCTGCGCGACAAGATCCTGTTCCTCGACGCCGTGCCCGCGATGCTGTCGCTGGATGCGCTGCACGCGCTGCCCCCGGAACGCACCGTCCTCTCGCTGCGCGTGCGCGATCTCGCGAACCCCGATACCCGCGCGGCCGTGCAGGCGCTGCGCGCGGGAGGCGTCGGCATTTCGATCCGCGGCGCCGACCTGACCCTGCTGGGCAAGAACCTGTCGCCGTTCGCGTCGTATGCCGAAGTGCGCTTTGCCGGTGCCGACGTGGCCGCC
This sequence comes from Massilia kyonggiensis, assembly GCF_024756235.1. Taxonomy (GTDB): domain Bacteria; phylum Pseudomonadota; class Gammaproteobacteria; order Burkholderiales; family Burkholderiaceae_D; genus Telluria; species Telluria kyonggiensis. The sequence goes on from NZ_JANUGY010000002.1 coordinate 276,247, forward strand.
CAGGCGCGCGCGTACGCGGCCGCGAAGCAGTCTTCGCTGCGTCTCGTCGGGCGTCCCGTGTCGACATGGCAGGATTTCGACGCCTGCGCCGCGTTGGGCCTCGATGCGTTCGTCGGCAAGCTGCACCTGACGCCGCGGCCGGGTAACCCCGTCAAGGGCATGAATCCGGCCCAGACCATCATCCTGCAACTGATGCAGATGGTGCAGAACAACGAGGACGTGCCCAAGATCGAGGCCGTACTCAAGCGCGATCCGGCGCTGATCTATAAACTCCTGCGCTTCATCAATTCGGCCGGTTTCGGCTCGGGCCGCGACATCCAGTCGCTGCGCCAGGCGATCGCGATGCTCGGCTACGCGCCGCTGTACCGCTGGCTCGTCCTGCTGCTGGCCACGGCCAGCACGAGCGGCTATTCGCCTGTGCTGATGGAGACCGCGGTCGTGCGTGCGCGCCTGTGCGAACTGCTGGGCCAGACGTATCTGCCGCGCAGCGAGGGCGAGCACCTGTTCGTGGCGGGCATGTTCTCGCTGCTGGACCGCCTGCTGGGATTGCCGATGAAAGAGGTGCTGGACACGATCCAGCTGCCGGAGCAGGTCGTGCAGGCGCTGCTGGGGCGCGAGGGCGTCTACGGCCCGTATCTCGCGCTGGCGGAGGCGTGCGAGCTGAATTCGGACCTCGTGGCGTCGCTGGCTGCGTCGCTGGACATCAGCCCGCTCGACGTCAACAAGGCGCATTTGTCGGCGCTGGCGTGGGCGCAGAACGTGGCGGCCTGATCCACCAAGCAAAACGGCCCGTCAAGGGCCGTTTTCTTCATCTGCGCTTCTGGACCTTGTCGACGGCCCGCTCCAGCGACTGCCGCATCTGCATCGAGATATTCGAAATGCGGCAACCCACCTGCACCTGCTGGCCCAGCAGGAAGGTGCGGAACGGCCGCAGCAGGCGGACTTCGAGGTCGGCCGTGATGACGAGCGACGAGCCCATTTCCAGCAGCACGCCGTCCAGCTTCTTGCCCACGTACAGTTCCATGGCCTGCTCAGGCGTCGCGCGCAGGCCCACGCCGCCGCGCGAGAAATCGTACAGCGGCATTTCGAACACCTTGCCCATCAGCGCGAAGCGGGCACCGTAATTCATGCCCACCGGCGATTCCAGGCGGGGCTCGGCACGCCGGTTCAGCACGAGGCAGACGTCCGGCAGCGGCAGCTGCACGAGATCCGGGCGATCCGCCACGATGGCCCAGTTGGCGTCGAGTTCGAACTGGATCTTGGCATTGCCCCCGAGCGCCGCGACAAACGCGGCCTGGCCTTCTGCCAATACGTCGTCGCCGACGAGCTCGAGGGTAAAAACCTTGTGTTTGGGATCCACGCTGTCGATGCGCGCCATGACGAAGTCCTGGCCGCGCGGGTAGACGGTCACGGGTTCGCCGGTAAGGGCGAGCGTGGTCAACGCATCGCCGATGTCGAACGGATCGCGCATTTCATGGGCGCCCGAATCGTGGTGGATCCGGGCGACGGCGTCCGCCGGTTTGGGCGGACCCTTGCGCATCACAGCCATTGAGAGGTCGGTCAAGACGCTGCTCCTTCTTTTTACGTGGTTTGGGTAAAAAGCCAAACCCCGAGTCTAGCAAGAAGAGTTGCTAATTCCTACAACATATTTGCAACAATGGAACTTTTAGAGTCAGATCTCAAGATTATCGATCAGACGCGTCGAACCAAGTTTGGCGGCCGTCAGAACGACGAGCGGTGCGCCCGCTTCGTATTCCTCGCGGCTCGGCGCCTGCAGGTTCATGCGCTTGCGGATCGACACATAGTCGGGCTGCCAGCCGTGCGCAGCCAGGCGGTCCATCGCGTCGCGTTCGAGCAGCGCCAGGTCGGCGTGGCCGGCGCGGGTCTGTTCCGCCACGTACTGCAGCGTCTGGTACAGGAACGGCGCTTCGGCGCGCTCCGCGGTGCTCAGGTAGCCGTTGCGCGACGATAGCGCGAGGCCATCTTCCGCGCGGAACGTCTCGGCGCCGATGATTTCCGTCGGCAGCGCGAACTGGCGCGCCATGTTACGGACGATCATCAGCTGCTGGTAATCCTTCTTGCCGAACACGGCCACGCGCGGCTGCACGCAGGAAAACAGCTTCGTCACGACGGTGCACACGCCATTGAAGAAGCCGGGGCGGAATTCGCCTTCCAGGATATTGCCCAGGTCGTCGGGCGGCTGCACGCGGTATTCCTGCGGTTCCGGATACAGGTCTTTTTCCGTCGGCGCGAACAGCACGTACACGCCTTCCTTCTCCAGCTTGGCCACGTCCGCTTCGAACGTGCGCGGATACTTGTCGAAGTCCTCGTTCGGGCCGAACTGCAGGCGGTTGACGAAGATCGAGGCGACGACCGGGTCGCCATGGCGGCGCGCCAGGCGCATCAGCGACAGGTGGCCTTCGTGCAGATTGCCCATCGTCGGCACGAAAGCCGTGCGGAGTTGTCCGCGCAGCTGGTCGCGCAGTTCGTCAATGGTGGAAATGATTTTCATGGTGTCGGATTCGTAATGGGTCACGCCGGAGAGTAGGCGAGACGCACATAGATGGGGGCGAAAGGTTCGGCCTGGGTTATTTCGATTAATGTTTCTTTCGCCAGTTCGAGCATGGCGACGAAGTGCACGACGACGACGGGCACGCTGGCCTGGCCGCCGAACAGTTCCGAGAACTCGACGAAGCGGGCCGACTGCAAGGTGCGCAGGATGGCCGACATGTGCTCGCGCACGGACAATTCCTCGCGGCCGATGCGGTGGTGCTGGGTCAGCTTGGCGCGGCGCAGCACGTCCATCCAGGCGCGCTGCAGGTCGTGCGGATTCACTTCCGGCCAGATGGGCCCCAGCGCCTGCTCGATGTGCAGCTGCGGGCGCACGAAGTCGCGGCCTTCCTGGGGCAGCGCGCCCAGCTGCTGGGCCGCGATCTTGATCTGCTCGTAGTCCAGCAGGCGCCGCACCAGTTCCGCGCGCGGGTCTTCCGCTTCCTCGACGAGCGTGTCGACCCGCTTGGGCAGCAGCATGCGCGACTTGATCTCGATGAGCATCGCGGCCATCAGGAGGTATTCCGCCGCCAGTTCCAGGTTGCTCTTGCGGATCTGCTCGACGTATTCCAGGTACTGCAGCGTGACCTGGGCCATCGGGATGTCGAGGATGTTGAAGTTCTGCTTGCGGATCAGGTACAGCAGCAGGTCGAGCGGACCCTCGAACGCATCGAGAAAGATCTCGAGCGCATCGGGCGGGATGTACAGGTCATTGGGCAGGTGCAGCAGCGGTTCGCCGTACAGGCGCGCGATGGCGCTGTCGGCGTGGGCGTCGACATTCGCGGACTCGGGCGGGGGGGCCTCGGTGCCGTCGCCCGCTTCGGGATCGGCGCGCCCCTCGGGCGTCGCCTGCTCGGGCACCATCGTCGTTGGCCTCGTGTGGATGAGGACGCGTCAGACCTTCGTCTGGTACGGGTACGCCTGCTGGCGGAGACGCGATTCGTTGATGCGGCGCTGCTCGTCCAGCGACAGCGGGGCCTTGTCCCACAGCAGCGAGCGGCCGGCCTGCTGGCGCTCTTCCATGCCCGGGGTCTTTTCCTTCAGTTCCTTGATGAACTTGGTGTGCTCGGATTCGTACTGGATATGTTTCATGGCTTTTCTAGGCAGGTCGTACAAACGGCGGCCCCGTTTATCGGGAGCCGCCGCATCATAAAAAGAAAGAATGATACTGCGAGTCAGCGCTTATTGGTGCAGTGCATTCAGCTGACGGGCGATGATGTCGTGGTTGAGCCACAGCACCGGCGCGATCTTCTCGGCCGCGCCGTGGAACATCAGCGGGCCGGTGCCTTCCAGCACGAGGGCGGACAGGTGGTCCGTGATCAGCGCCTTCTTGTCCGTGTGCAGCGAGGTGATCTCATCGGAGGTGCCGATCATCAGGTCGGCCAGTTCCGGCGTGTTGTCCATCGGCCAGGCTTCGAAGTTGCGGAACGAGGCGAGGGTGGGCGTCTGCAGGTAGGCTTCCAGCTTGTCCAGGATCGATTGCAGCGACACGCCTTCGCCCAGCAGCTTCTGGCAGATGTCCCACTGTTCCTGTGCCCACGCGCCACCACCCTCTTTTTTGAGAGCCAGCAGCAACGGGAACAGGGACAGCTCGACGCCGACGAAGATATCGGACGAGTTCGTGCGGATTTCCGGGCAGTTGAACACGGTGGCGGTGATGCCCTGGGCCCAGGCGGCCTCGGCGATCGACTCCAGGCGCATCTTGGCATAGCCCTGCGTGTAATTCGTGTAGGTCTGCCACAGGTACTCGTCGCCGATCAGGACTTCGGTGCCGTGGTAGCCGTACGCCGTGTAGCGCACCTGGCCGCCCTTGGCTTCCACGCGCGCGCGGATGCCGGCGGACGCGTCGATCAGGTATTTCAGCGTGTTGGCCGACACTTCGTCGAAGTTCATCAGGATCAGCTTGCCGAGGTCGCTGTCCAGCAGGGCGCGCGACGACATGAAGCGGTCGCCACGGCCCTTGTAGATGCGGTTGGCGATGGCGAGGAAGGCCTTGATCTTCGGGATGCCGCCGGCCATCGTGTGGGCGAAGAACACGTTGGCGCCGTCCGGGATCAGCTTGTCGATCTCGGCCATGGCGGCCTGGGCGGACTGGGTGAAGCGCTGTACGCCGGCGGTGCGGCAGGCTTCGATCTTGGTCCAGTCCAGCTTGTCTTCTTGCCAGCTTTTGAGGGTAATACCGGACAGCATCTCGGTCGGATTCTGCTCGCCCGGGGGCGCGTCCATGTCGAAACCGGCCATCAGGGGCACATTGATGATACGGCCGCCGAGCTTGGCTTCCGCTTCCGCATGTTCTTCCGGCGTCAGGGCACGCAGCGTGCCGTCGTCGTTGCGGCGGCCGACGGTGATGCCGAGGATCGTCATGCCGGCGGCGCGCGCCTCGTCGATCAGGCCGTTCACATAGCCGCGGCCGAACAGTTCGCCGAACAGGACGAAGACGTCACCTTGGCGGAACAGATTCGCTTGCGGGATGTGCCTCAGGGCTTTGTATTCGGTCATATTAGTCGCTACTACTCTAAAGTGTGGAGGATGGACGTCGGTATATTGCCCGCGTCCTATTTTTTTAAAAACAGCGCATTATACTGCTACCCGACGAACGGGAATTGATAGTATTCTGGCAAGGTATTTATCTTTCCCTCAACCTATTCCCGTACAGGTGATCCATGAAAGCTGTCCTGCATTGCGCCGCCCTGTCGTTCATCCTGGCCGGCTGCGCCAGCACCCAGGAACCTGCCGCCGCGGACATGCCCGCGCTGGGTGCCGCATCCACGTCGACGACGGACGCGGCCACCGAAATCACCGGCAGCCGCATTCCGGCCAAGCGCACCGAAAAGATGGTCAGCCAGATCGGCGGCAAGGACTACAAGGACAACAAGAGCTCGCTGATGGCGCCGCTGCAGAGCAATTGATTTTTTTTAGCGGATCCGCATGCCCGGCTGGGCGCCGCTCACCGGTTCCAGCAGGTACAGGCCCGGATTCGCTTTTTCATCCTTCGCGGACGCGCACAGCACCATGCCTTCCGACACGCCGAACTTCATCTTGCGCGGCGCCAGGTTGGCCACGAGCACCGTCAGCTTGCCGATCAATTGCTCAGGCTGGTAAGCCGACTTGATACCCGAGAACACATTACGATAGCGGCCTTCGCCCACGTCCAGCGTGAGACGGAGCAGCTTGCCCGCACCTTCGACGTGCTCACAATTGACGATTTTCGCCACGCGCAGGTCGATCTTGGCGAAGTCGTCGATCGAGATCTCCGGTGCCAGTTCCTCGATGTCCGAGGCTTCGGCGGCGGGAGCGGCTGCAGCTTCGACGGCGGCCGGGGCGGCAATGGCGGCCGGGGCCGGCTTGTCGAACAGGTCTTCGACCATCTTGGCATCCACACGCTGCATCAGGTGGCTGTAGGCGCCGATGGTGCGGCCCAGCAGCGGGGCGTAGACGCGCTCGCCCTGGGTGTCTTCCCACGAGTACGCGTCGTCGCCGAGGAATTCGCGCACGCGCGCGGCCACGTGCGGCAGCACCGGCGACAGCATGATCGTCAGCTGGCGGAACAGGATCAGCGCCGTCGTGCAGACGTCGTGCAGCTCGGCCGTCTTCGACTCGTCCTTGGCCAGGATCCACGGCTTGTTCTCGTCGACGTAGCGGTTGGCGACGTCGGCCACTTCCATGATTTCGCGCAGCGCCTTGCCGAACTCGCGCGATTCGAAGTTCGCGGCGATCGCGGCCTGGCGCTCGCCGTTCTCCCCGTTCAGCGCACGCGAAATCCATTGTTTCGCATCGTCCGACAGGGTCGACGCCAGCTTGCCGTCGAACTTCTTCGCGATGAAGCCGGCGCAGCGGCTGGCGATGTTCACGTACTTGCCGATCAGGTCGCTGTTCACGCGCGCGACGAAGTCCTCGCCCGTGAAGTCCAGGTCTTCGACCCGGGCGTTCAGCTTGAAGGCGAGGTAGTAGCGCAGCCATTCCGGATTCATGCCCAGCTGCAGGTAGCGCAGCGGCGAGATGCCCGTGCCGCGCGACTTCGACATCTTTTCGTTGTTCACGGTCAGGTGGCCGTGGACATTGACCTTCAGCTTGTCGATGATCGGGTGGCCCGAGAAATTCAGCATCGCGGGCCAGAACAGCAGGTGGAACGACACGATGTCCTTGCCGATGAAGTGCACCTGCTCGGCGGACGGATCGTTCAGGAAGGCTTCGTAATCGATGCCCTGTTTTTCGAAGTAATTCTTGAGGCTGGCGAGGTAGCCGACCGGCGCGTCCAGCCACACGTAGAAGAATTTACCTGGCGCATCCGGAATCGGGATGCCGAAATAGGGCGCGTCGCGCGAAATGTCCCAGTCGGCCAGCTTTTCGCCGTTTTCGCCGAGCCATTCGGAGACCTTGTTGACCATCTCCGGCTGCAGGCGGCCCGGCGTGTTCAGCCACTCCTTCAGGAATTGGAAGCAGCGCGGGTCGGACAGCTTGAAGAAGTACTGTTCGGACGGCTTCAGGATCGGCGTCGAGCCCGTGAACACGGAGTACGGATTGATCAGCTCGGTCGGCTGGTAGGCGGCGCCGCAGACTTCGCAGTTGTCGCCGTACTGGTCCTTCGCGTGGCAGACCGGGCACTCGCCCTTGATGTTGCGGTCGGCCAGGAACATACCCTTGGCCGTGTCGTAGAAGCGGTCGACGGTCTTCGTGTAGATGAGGCCGTTGTCGCGCAGGCGGCGGTAGATGCCCTGCGACAGGTCGACGTTTTCCGGCGAATCCGTCGAGTACCAGTTGTCGAACGCGATGTGGAAGCCGTCCAGGTATTGCGCGCGGCCGGCCGCGATCTTCGCGACGAATTCCTGCGGCGTCACGCCTTCCTTCTCGGCGGCGATCATGATCGGCGTGCCGTGCGTGTCGTCGGCGCCGACGAAGTGCACGACGCGCTGCGCACCGGCGTCGCGCTGCATTCGCTGGAAGCGGACCCAGATGTCGGCCTGGATGTATTCCATCATGTGGCCGATGTGAAAGGCAGCGTTGGCGTAGGGCAGGGCGGTGGTGACGAACAGCTTGCGTGTCATGGTCGAAGGTCGAGGTTGTCGAGGAAAACAGGCATTTTACCAGCGGATGACCCCGAGCGCGCAGGGGGTAATCCCGCATTTGCCGGCCTGACAACAGGAGATACCCTGTTTTGCGCTAAACTTGCGCATCACATCCGGAGAACCCAATGAGCATCACTGTAGATGACGTCAAGGCCGCCCTGGCCGCTGTCGTCGATCCCAACACCCATAAAGATTTCGTCACCTCCAAGGCAGTCAAAAACATCCAGGTCGACGGCGGCAGCGTCGCCCTCGACATCGAGCTCGGCTATCCGGCGAAGAGCCAGGTCGCGGGCATCCGCGCGTCCGTCATCGACGCATTGCGCCGCCTCCCCGGCGTCGAGAACGTCAGCGTCAACGTCACCAGCAAGATCCTGTCGCATGCCGTGCAGCGCGGCCTGAAGGTGATGCCGAACGTGAAGAACATCATCGCCGTCGCATCCGGCAAGGGCGGCGTCGGCAAGTCGACGACGGCCGTCAACCTCGCGCTGGCGCTGGCCGCCGAGGGGGCGTCGGTGGGCCTGCTGGACGCCGACATCTACGGCCCGTCGCAGCCGATGATGCTGGGCGTGAACGGCCGCCCGCAGAGCCTGGACGGCAAGACGATGGAACCGCTGGAAAACCACGGCGTGCAGGTGTCGTCGATCGGCTTCCTGATCGATCCGGACGAGCCGATGGTGTGGCGCGGCCCGATGGTTACGCAGGCCCTGCAGCAGCTGCTGGAACAGACCAACTGGCGGAATCTCGACTACCTCGTCGTCGACATGCCGCCGGGTACGGGCGACATCCAGCTGACCCTGTCGCAGAAGGTGCCGGTCACGGGTGCCGTGATCGTGACGACCCCGCAGGACATCGCCCTGCTGGACGCGCGCAAGGGTCTCAAGATGTTCGAGAAGGTCGGCATCCCGATCATCGGCGTCGTGGAAAACATGAGCACCCACATCTGCTCGAACTGCGGCCACGTCGAAGCGATCTTCGGCGAAGGCGGCGGCCAGAAGATGTGTGAAGACTTCCACGTCGATTTCCTCGGCAAGCTGCCGCTGCAGCTGTCGATCCGCGAGCAGACGGATTCCGGTACGCCGACCGTCGTGGCGGAGCCGGATGGCGCCGTCGCCGCGATCTATAAAGAGATCGCGCGCAAGGTGGCCGTGAAGGTGGCGGAGCAGTCGAAGGATATGTCGGCCAAGTTCCCGACCATCGTCGTCAAGAACGACTAGAGGGGTCAGAGCCCGGTGTTTCTTTTGGGGCTCTGACCCCGGTGTCCAGCCACTGACTCATGAAGATTGAAATGATCCGCGCGCGGCTGCGCGCCCTCGGCGCCCAGCCGCTGCACGCAGACCGCGTGCTGCGCGACTGGGTCCGCGTGATGGACCACGACCGCGGCCGCCGCCGTCCCGACGACTTCCTGCCGAAGCCCGTGCGCGAAGCGCTGCCGCAGCTGGATGCCGAGCTGGATGGACTCGCGCGCGTCCTCGGCACCCACCCCGCCGACGACGGCTCGGCCCGCCTGCTGGTCGGCCTCGCGGACGGCCAGACGGTGGAATCCGTGCTGCTGCCGCGCGACGGCGTGTGCGTGTCGAGCCAGGTCGGGTGCGCGGTCGGCTGCCAGTTCTGCATGACGGGTCAAAGTGGCCTGATCCGGCAGGTGACGAGCGGCGAGATCGTCGCCCAGGTCGTGCTGGCGCGGCGCCTGCGGCCCGTCAAAAAAGTCGTGTTCATGGGCATGGGCGAGCCCGCGCATAACCTGGACAACGTATTGGAAGCCATCGAGCTGCTCGGCATCGAAGGCAATATCGCGCACAAGAACCTCGTGTTCTCGACGGTGGGCGATCCGCGCGTGTTCGAGCGCCTGCCGCAAGGCCGCGTGAAACCGGCGCTCGCGTTGTCGCTGCACACGACGAACACGGACCTCCGTGCACGCCTGCTGCCGCGCGCACCGCGCTTCACGGCGCGCGAACTGGTCGAGGAGGGCGAACGGTATGCGCGCCTGACCGGCTACCCGATCCAGTACCAGTGGACCTTGCTGGACGGCGTCAACGACGGGCCGGACGAGCTGGAGGCCATCGTGGACCTCTTGCGCGGTAAGTATGCCGTGCTGAACATGATCCCCTACAACACGAACCCGGGCTTGCCGTTCCGCCGCCCCGGCTGGGACAAAGCGCGGGCCATCGCGGCCTGGCTGTTCGAGCGGGGCATCCTGACCAAGCTGCGCGATTCGGCGGGGCAGGATGTCGATGGCGGCTGCGGCCAGTTACGGGCGCGCGCCGCCGGCGAGCAAACGGTTACGTTGCGTCGTACGGCGGCCGTAGCATAAATGTCGCGACGGGTTCGACCGCAACGCTCGACATATACCAGTCATTGATCACGAGCTGCAGGCTGTCCACGCGCATGGTCCCGAGCGGCACGTCGCGCATTTCCGCCAGCACGGCGGCCAGCCGCGCCGGTTCGACGGGCGGCGCGACGAAGCGCAGCACCGTCGAATGCGCCGTGACGAGCCGGTAGCGCTGATCCAGTGTCCCATCGAGTCCCCGTGCACGCAGCGCGTCGCGCAGGCGTTCGCGTAGCCGTTCCAGCGTGCCGTCGCGCGGAAATCCTTTGGCCAGGACGGCGCCGCGCGAGATCGTGATGCCTTCGAAGCCGATGTCGAAAGCGGGCAGGTCTGCCAGCGCCGCGCGCGCGGCCGCCGCGTAATCGGCGCGCCGGGCCAGGTGCGGGACGTAATCGTCCGTCACAGTGAACAGCGACAGCACCGTCATGTGCAGATCGGAGAGCGGTTGGCGGTACTGGTGCGGATCGGCGGCGATCAGGGCATCCTGCACGGCCCCGAAACGGGCCGCCAGCGCCGGGCCGGGACGCGCGATCAGGGTCAGGCCGCGGCGCGGATCGAGGCCGCCGGCCAGGTGCCGGTCGCACTCGACGTCGCCGCGGGAGACGTCCGGCCAGGCGCGGTGCCACATGGCGTCGTAGTGGGTGCGCAGGTCGGGTAAGGAAAGGTCGCTCATCCGGGCGATTCTATGCCACGCGTGCGATGTCCGTCTCGATTTGCCGTGCGCGCACCTGGTTGCGGCCGCCCCGCTTGGCGTCGTACATCAGGTCGTCCGCCACGGCGATGAGCGATTGCGGCGTGATGGCCTGGTGCGCCGCGAAGTCGGCGCCGACGACGCCGAAGCTGGCGGTCGTGGCCAGCACGCTGTCGCCGTAGGGGATGCGTTCGGCGGCGAAGGCGGCGCGGACGCGCTCGGCCAGTTCGACGGCGCCGTCCAGCCGGGTCTCCGGCAGGATGATCAGGAATTCCTCGCCGCCGTAGCGCACGACCGTGTCGATGGATTCGCGCGTCATCGCCTGCAGCAGGTCCGCGAAGCAGCGCAGCAGTTCGTCGCCCGCGTGGTGGCCGTACGTGTCGTTGATCGCCTTGAAGCCGTCCAGGTCGCACATGATCAGCGACAGGCTCAGGCGGTAGCGCCGCGCGCGCGCGATCTCGCCGTCGAGCAGCGCCGCGTTCAGGTGGCGCCGGTTGTAGCAGCCGGTCAGCGGGTCGCGTATGGACAAATTCGTCAACACCTGGCGCGTGCGGTATTGCTCGCGCCACAGGCGCGCGTGGCGGTTCGCGGCGACGGCCCCGAACGCGTTGGCGAACAGGATCAGCATCGTCATCGACACGAGGTGGCGCGTCGATTCGAGATGCTGGATCCACGCCAGCGCGACGAACACGAGGCTGCAACCGAGCGCGATGGCGACCGACGTGCGCAGGCGGTTGGGGATGAAAACGAGGATCACGACGGCCATCAGGCCGACGGACGTGCCGTGCAGCAGCGTGTCGGCCGGGCGGCGCCACGCGACGAACATATAGGTGAGCATCCCCAGCAACGTGAACGCGCTCGCCACCCGGTACGCGGTCGTGACGGGCGCGGCGGCGCGGCGCGCATGCCGCAGGCCGGCCCACGCCAGCAGCGGCACGACGGCGCGGGCGAGCAGGGAAGGAATGGCGCCCGGCCAGCCCAGGGCCAGCACGTCCGCCACGCTGAACATCAGGTAGAACAGCGAGCATACGATCAGCGCGCGGCGCAGGTCGCGCAGGATCGTCGGGGCCTGCTCGTGCAGGAAACCGACCTCGGTCGTCGCGCAGACGAATTCGCCACGCAGGCGCGCAATGGCAGCGGTGCTCGGATCGTTCGTCATTGGGCAGAGTGATATATGCACGGGGTGGGGAAAGCCGGACGAGACTGTAGCTAAAACTTTAATTTCTGTAAAGTAATTTTCAGTCATCACGAGTAACCATGTTGCAGGATCGCTCGTCCCCCATTGCCGGGCCACGCGGTAAAATAGCCGCTTCATTAATATTCATGCGTTCCTTTCGCATCCGACCATGACCGTCCGTACCCGTTTCGCTCCCAGCCCGACCGGCTATCTCCACCTCGGCGGCGCGCGCACCGCGCTGTATTCGTGGGCCTATGCCCGCCACTTCGGCGGCACCTTCGTCCTGCGCATCGAAGACACCGACCTGGAGCGTTCGACGCCGGAAGCCGTGCAGGCGATCCTGCAGGGGATGGAATGGCTGGGCCTCGCGCACGACGAGGGCCCGTTCTACCAGATGCAGCGCATGGACCGTTACCGCGAAGTGGTGAAGGGCATGCTGGAAGCCGGCACGGCTTACCTGTGCTACTGCTCGCCGGAAGAAGTGGAAGCGATGCGCGAGCGCATGCGCGCCGCCGGCGAGAAGCCGCGCTACGACGGCACCTGGCGCCCGGAGCCGGGCAAGACGCTGCCGCCCGTGCCGGAAGGCGTCAAGCCCGTCGTGCGCTTCAAGAATCCGCTGGACGGCGAAGTCACGTGGCACGACGTCGTCAAGGGCCCGATCACCATCGCCAACAAGGAACTGGACGACCTCGTGATCGCCCGTCCGGACGGCACGCCGACGTATAACTTCTGCGTCGCCGTCGACGACTGGGACATGAAGATCACGCACGTGCTGCGCGGCGACGACCACGTCAACAACACGCCCCGCCAGATCAACATCCTGCGCGCGCTGGGCGCCGAGCTGCCGCAGTATGGCCACCTGCCGATGATTCTCGGCCCGGACGGCCAGAAGCTGTCCAAGCGCCACGGCGCCGTCAGCGTGATGGAATACCCGGAGCAGGGCTACCTGCCTGAGGCGATGCTGAACTACCTGGCGCGCCTGGGCTGGAGCCACGGCGACGACGAGATCTTCTCGATGCAGCAGTTCACCGAGTGGTTCAACCTCGACCACCTGACCGCGTCGGCCGCGCAGTTCAATCCGGAAAAGCTGGGCTGGCTGAACAACCACTACATCAAGCAGGCCGACAACGAGCGCCTTGCCGGCCTCGCGCGCCCGAAGATGGAACGCGAAGGCGCAGTGTTCGACGGCGCGCCGCCGCTGGCCGCCGTGCTGGGCCTCATGAAAGAGCGCACCAACACGATCAACGAGCTGGCCGACGCCGCCATGCTGTTCTACCGCGAACCGAAGCCGGACGCGGCGCTGCTGACCCAGCACCTGACGGACGCCGTGCGTCCCGCGCTGACCCAGTTCGCCGAGCGCCTGCGCGACGTGGAATGGACCAAGCCCGCGCTGTCCGCGATGATGAAGGAAGTGCTGGCCGCGCACGGCCTCAAGATGCCGCAACTGGCCATGCCGCTGCGCCTGCTCGTCACGGGCCAGCTGCAGACGCCGGCCATCGATGCGGTGCTGGAATTGTTCGGCCGCGACACCGTGCTGGCACGCGTTAACAAGGGGCTGTGACTATTTGCGTAATGCAAGTGCGTCCGCTATAATGCTCGCACTTCAGCGCTGCGGGGGTATAGCTCAGCTGGGAGAGCGCTTGCATGGCATGCAAGAGGTCAGCGGTTCGATCCCGCTTACCTCCACCAACTCTGAAGTATGTTGTAGTCCAGGTCCCCATCGTCTAGAGGCCTAGGACATCACCCTTTCACGGTGAGTACCGGGGTTCGAATCCCCGTGGGGACGCCAGATTCGGCAGCGACGTTGAAAAACGACGTAAGCAGTAAATGTAGTGTGTTATAGTGCTGTTTTCCCGTAGGGGGTATAGCTCAGCTGGGAGAGCGCTTGCATGGCATGCAAGAGGTCAGCGGTTCGATCCCGCTTACCTCCACCAAGCAGGGAAAAATAGCCGTAACAGTCCAGGGTCCCCATCGTCTAGAGGCCTAGGACATCACCCTTTCACGGTGAGTACCGGGGTTCGAATCCCCGTGGGGACGCCAAGATTTTTATCTACTGGGGTCAGAGCCCGAATTTCTCGGTTGGGCTCTGACCCCGGCAGATCAGAAGGTTGTGCAAGGAAGCCGCCTTGAGCGGCTTTTGTTTTGGGGGTATAGCTCAGCTGGGAGAGCGCTTGCATGGCATGCAAGAGGTCAGCGGTTCGATCCCGCTTACCTCCACCAAGTTTTAGGTCCCCATCGTCTAGAGGCCTAGGACATCACCCTTTCACGGTGAGTACCGGGGTTCGAATCCCCGTGGGGACGCCAGTTTTGATGTAAGATGCCTGCGATCAGGCATAGCGGTAAAAGTTCCAGGGTCCCCATCGTCTAGAGGCCTAGGACATCACCCTTTCACGGTGAGTACCGGGGTTCGAATCCCCGTGGGGACGCCAAGAATACGGCAAGCAGTAACAAGAGTTTTAGGTCCCCATCGTCTAGAGGCCTAGGACATCACCCTTTCACGGTGAGTACCGGGGTTCGAATCCCCGTGGGGACGCCAGTCAAAGACCGGAGCAGACCACCCGCGCATGCGGAAAGGTGCTCCGGTTTTTCTTTGGGTCCGCGACCATGCACAACGATCAACGCTCCACGACTCTCGCCATCTTCTGCAAGGTGGTCGACAACTTCGGCGACATCGGCATCTGCTGGCGCCTCGCGCGGCAGTTCCACGGCGAGCATGGCATCGCGGTGACCCTGTGGGTCGACGACCTCGCCAGCTTCCGCCGCATCTGGCCGGCCGTCGACGTCGATGCCGCGGAGCAGATGGTCGACGGCGTGCGAGTCCTGCACTGGCGCGACCAGGACGGCGTGTTCACGCCGGCCGACGTGGCCGACATCGTCATCGAATTCTTCGGCGTCGACATCCCGCCGGGCTATATCGCCGCGATGGCGCAGTGCGAGCCGCGGCCCGTGTGGATCAATTACGAAGGCCTCAGTGCGGAGGAATGGGTCGAGGGCTGCCACGCGCTGCCGTCGATGCATCCGCGCCTGAAGCTGACGAAGCATTTCTTCTTCCCGGGTTTTACGGACAAGACGGGTGGCCTGCTGCGCGAACGCGATCTGCTCGATGCGCGCGACCGCTTCCAGGCCGACGCGGCGGCACGTGCCGATTTCCTCGCGCGACTTGGCGTGACGGAGGCCGAGGCAAATGCGCTGACCGTCAGCCTGTTCTGCTACCCGCACGCGCCGGTGGCGGAGCTGTTCGCGGCGTGGCGTGACGGCGACCGTCCCGTCACATGCCTCGTGCCGGAAGGCGTCGCGCGCGAGCAGGTGGCGGCCTTCGTCGGCGCCGACGGCAACCTGGCCGTGCGTGTGATCCCATTCCTGTCGCAGGACGATTACGACCGCCTGCTGTGGTCGTGCGACGTGAACTTCGTGCGCGGCGAGGACTCCTGGGTACGCGCGCAATGGGCGGGCCGGCCGTTCATCTGGCACATCTATCCGCAAGATGAAAACTTGCATCATGTTAAACTCCGCGCGTTCCTGCAAAAGTACGCGGAGAACCTGGACAGCCTGATCGATTTTTCCCTGCGCTGGAATGGCGTGGAAGGTGAAGTGCCGGCCGATTGGCCAGCGCTGTGGACATCGCTGCAAGCCAGTTTGCCAACGATTGGAAAGCGCAATGCCGAATGGCAGGCGCGGATGTTGGCGAATGGCGACTTGGTGAGCAACCTGCTGGATTTCGCCCGGTCGCTGCGGTAGGCGACGGGCGAGGAACATGGTATCATGCTTGATTACTGCAACTCATTTTTAGGTTAAAACCCTCCTATGAAACCCGCAAAAGAAATCCGTGTCGGCAACATCATCATGGTTGATGCCAAGCCTTTCATCGTGCTGCGCTCCGACGTCAATGGCTCGAGCCGCACGGGCTTCACGTACAAGTGGAAGATGAAGAATCTTCTCACCAACGCACCGCTGGAAAACGTGTTCCGCGGCGACGACAAGTTCGACGTCGTCGTCCTGGACAAGAAGCCGGTGACCTACTCGTACTTCGCCGACCCGCTGTACGTCTTCATGGATGAAGAGTACAACCAGTACGAAATCGAAGAAGAAAACATGGGCGACGCGATCAACTACCTGAAAGACGGTATGGAATGCGAAGCCGTGTTCTACGACGGCAAGGCCATCTCGGTCGAACTGCCGATCACCATCGCGCGCAAGGTCATCTACACGGAACCGGCCGTCAAGGGCAATACCTCGGGCAACGTCCTGAAGGAAGCCAAGCTCGAGAACGCCATCGAATCGAAGCAGTTCACCATCCAGGTGCCGCTGTTCGTCAACCAGGACGATACGATCGAGATCGACACCCGTACCGCCGAGTACAAGAAAGTCGTCCGCAACTAAGCCGACGCTTTCCGAAAAAAACGCTGTCCATCGGGCAGCGTTTTTTTTCGTCCGTAGAGTCCGACACGCGTGCATGTCACATAGGCAAGATGCTGTTATGCTGGAGCATTCTTGAGGAGGATCCATGGATCGCAGGGATTTCGTTCGACTGGGATTGGCGGCGAGTGCCGCTGCCGGCGTGACCGCGCCGGTGGCGGGCAAGGAACTCGACGCCGTGCTGGACGCCGGCGTGCGCGAGCAGCAGGCGCTCATGGAAACGGGCAAGCTGACGGCTAAGACGCTCGCGCATCGCTACCTCGCGCGCATCGCCGCCGTCGACAGGGCCGGGCCGCGCCTGAATGCCGTCATCGAACTGAATCCCGACGCCGTCCGGATTGCGACCGACCTCGACCGCGAACGCAAGGCAGGCAAGGTGCGGGGCCCGCTGCACGGCATCCCCGTCCTGCTGAAGGACAATATCGCAACCGGGGACAAGATGAGCACGAGCGCCGGCTCGCTCGCGCTGGACGGCGTACGCGCCGCGCGCGACGCATTCGTCGCTGCACGCCTGCGCACGGCCGGCGCCGTCATCCTCGGCAAGACGAACCTGTCCGAATGGGCGAACATGCGCTCGACGCATTCCGTCAGCGGCTGGAGCGGCCGCGGCGGGCAGACGCGCAACCCGTATGCGCTCGACCGCAACACGAGCGGCTCCAGTTCCGGTTCGGGCGCCGCGATGGCGGCCGCGCTCGCCACGCTCGCCATCGGCACGGAGACGGACGGCTCGATCGTGTCGCCGGCGTCGATCTGCGGCATCGTCGGCATCAAGCCCACGCTGGGCCTCGTCAGCCGCAGCGGCATCATCCCGATCGCGCATTCGCAGGACACGGCCGGCCCCATGACGCGCACCGTGGCCGACGCCGCGCTGCTGCTCGCGGCCATCGCTGGTGCCGACCCGGACGATGCCGCCACGGGCACGATGCAGGGCAAGCCGGCCGATTACGCGGCGGCCCTGCGGACCGACGGCTTGCGCGGCCGCCGCATCGGCGTCGCCCGCAATTTCTTCAATAACCCGGCCGTGAACGCCGTGATCGAGGCCGAGCTCGCCATCCTGAGCGCGCAGGGCGCGACGCTCGTCGACGTGCAGGTGCCCAATGTCGACAAGTACGGCGACACGGAACTGGAAGTGCTGCTGTCCGAATTCCGGCCCGACCTGGAAGCGTACCTCGCTGTCTACGCACCGCATGCGCCCGTGAAAACGATGGACGACGTGATCGCGTTCAACGACAAGCACGCCGCCCGGGAACTCCGCCACTTCGGCCAGGAACACCTGATCGCGGCGGCGGCCCGGCCGGGACTCGATGCGAAGGCCTACCGCGACGCGCTCGCCAACAATCATCGCTACAGCCGCGAAGAGGGCATCGACCAGATCCTGCGCGAGGAAAAGCTGGACGCGCTCGTCGCGCCGACGGGCGGCACGGGTTGGCTGACGGACTACATCAATGGCGACCACGACGGCCCGGGCTTCTCATCGCCCGCGGCCGTGGCCGGCTACCCGCACGTGACGGTGCCGGCGGGCTTCGTGCACGGATTGCCCGTCGGGCTGTCGTTCGTCGGCGGCGCGTGGAGCGAGGCGGCGCTGATCGCGATGGCATACGCCTACGAGCAGGCGAGCCAGCGGCGCCGTGCGCCCACGTATCCCGCGTCCGTCAACCCGCGCGCCTGACCCAGGCGAACGCGCAGATCGACGCCGCCAGCGCGCAGGCGGCGCACACGGCCATCGCCGCGTGGAACGGCGCCAGCAATGCGCGGCCCTGCGCCGTCAGCACGACGCCCAGCAGTGCCGTCGCGATGAGCCCGCCGCCGCGTGCGACGGCGCTGTTGAAGCCGGACGCGACGCCAGTATGATTGCCGTCGACGGACGACAGCACGGCCGTCGTCAGCGGCGCCGCCACGCAGGCCATGCCGACGGCGATGACGAGGATGGCGGGCAGCACGGTCGTCGCGTAACTCCCGTCACCGATGCGCATGCCCAGCAGGAATCCACCGGCCACGATCAGCGCCCCGATCGCCAGCGGCAGCCGCGACCCGTGGCTGCCGGCCACCTTGCCCATCAGCGGCGAGCCGATCGCGAGGACGACGGGAAACGGCAGCAGCGCCGCGCCCGCCTGCTTCGCCGAATACTGCAGCGCCTGGATCAGCACGAACGGCACGAGCAGCATCAGCGCGCCGAGGGCGCCGTAGAGCAGGAACGTCATCAGGTTCAGGCCGGAAAAGCTGCTCGACCCGAACAGTTTCAAAGGGAGCATCGCCTTGTCGCCGGCGCGCCGTTCGGCCCACAGGAACCCGAGCAGGACCGCCACGCCGGCCGCCATCGCACCGCCCGACGCCGCCGTCACGCCCTTGTCGGCCGAGGCGGCGGCCAGGCCCCATGTGAGGCAGCCGAGGCCGGCGCTGGCCAGCAGTGCGCCGGCCGGATCGAGCGCGACGGGCTTGTCGCCGCGCGGCACGCGCACGTAGCGCCAGCCGAGCAAGATCGCTACCGCCGCGATGGGCAGGTTGATGTAGAAGACCGAGCGCCAGCCGACGGCGTCGATCAGCCAGCCGCCGAGCAGCGGCCCGACGGCGCCCGCCGCCGCGCCGGCCGCGGCCCAGATCCCGATCGCCTTGCCGCGCGCCTTGCCGTCGAACGTGGCGCCGAGGATGGCGAGACTGTTGGGCAGCAGGAAGGCCGCGCCGATACCCTGCAGCACGCGGCCGCCGACGAGCAGCCACAGCCGAGGCGCCCATGCGCACAGCAGCGAGGCCAGCGCGAACGTCGCGATGCCGGCGAGCAGGATGCGGCGCCGGCCGTAGCGGTCGCCGGCCGCGCCGCCCAGCAGCAACAACGAGCTCAAGGGGAGAAGATAGCCGCTCACGACCCACGACAGGTCCGCGCCCGCGCCGCCCAGGTCGCGGCCGATGGCGGACAGGCCCACGTTGACGACGGAGCCGTCGATGAAGGCGAGACTGCTCGCGAGGATCGAGGTGGCGAGGACGAGGCGAGGGTGGTCGGTGTGCCCGCTCGTCGGCGTACTGTCGGCCAGCGGGCGATCGCAATGGGCCGGCAGCGCGCTCACGTTTCAGCGGGGCGTCGCCGCCTGCTTGGCCTTCGTGAAGACGGGGCCCCACAGCGGATGGCCGTGCTCGCCCGGTGCCAGGTCGAACGACGGGTCGAGGCGCAGTGCGCGGTCGAACGCCTGGCGGCACGGGCCGGGCCGCGACGTCACGCAATAGCTGAACGCCATGTATTTCAGGGCGGTGAGGCGCGTGGCGAGCGGGCCGTTGTTCACGTCGCGCGCGGACAGGCGCCGTATCGCGCCATTGTAGTCGCCGTCGTTGTAGAGCCGGATGCCTTCCTGCAGGCCGGCGCTGGGCGTGGGCGCGTCGTCGCGGTCGCGCGGCTTTTCCTTCGGCCGCGCCGGGGCTTCGCGTACGGCCGGGGTGTCCCGTTCCACCGTAGAGGTCGCCTTCGGGTGGCTGGGGCTGCGCGCCGGCTTCTTGTCGAAGAGGGGAAAGTCGGCGCAACCGCCGAGCAGGGCGGCCGTCGCGGCCAGCAGGATCGCGTGGGCGAAGCGGTGGGCGTTCATCGGTCTCCGGTCGTAGGTCATCGGGGTTCCGCCGTGAAGTCGACGGCGATCTGGCCGTCGCCGCTCGCCGTGTCGACCTCGAGCACGCGGTCATGGAAGTTGGGGTTCGTCACCCGGATCGTGTGGCGGCCGGGCGCCAGCACGAGGCGCTTGACGGGCGGACTGACGCCGCGGTCGACGTCGTCCACGTAGACGACGCCCCATGGCTGGATCTGCAGCTTGTAGACATTGCCGTTCGGCGTGACGACGACGCCGGGCAGGCGCGTGTCCGGCGCTGGCTGGGCCTGGGGCGCGGCGGCGGATGCTTGCGGTACGGCTGCCGGGTTCGATGCCGGGCTCGCTGCCGGCGTATCCGGTGCGACATAACCCTCGCCGCTGTCCAGTGCGCCCGCGGCTGTGGCGCCGGTCGCGGCGGAC
Source organism: Massilia kyonggiensis (assembly GCF_024756235.1). GTDB lineage: Bacteria > Pseudomonadota > Gammaproteobacteria > Burkholderiales > Burkholderiaceae_D > Telluria > Telluria kyonggiensis. Next base: position 296,462 of record NZ_JANUGY010000002.1, read on the forward strand.
GGCTTGTCGGCCTGTTGCGGCAGCGTGAGCACGATGTGGTCGAACGAGCCCGAATCGCGCATTTCCGCGAACATGGCAAGCGCCAGGGCGATGAGGACGCCACCGCCGCCGGCCGCGACGGCCCAGCGTTGCCAGCGGTTCAGGTTCCAGTTGCGGCGCGGCCGCTCGGCCGTTTGCATAAAGGAGGGCGGCATGTCCGCGGGACCGAGGTCGGGTGCGGGCGTGTCGGGCGGCGCCGGCGGCGTCATGTGCGACGCCACCGCAGCCCCGACGGGCGGCCCCAGCGGGACGATGCCCAGCAGGTCGCGCAATTGTTCGATGCTTTGCGGGCGGCGCGCCGGGTCCGGATCCATGCAGCGGTCGACGGCATTGACGAGCGAATCGCTATAGCCTTCCGCACGGCCGGCCAGCGGGCCCGTGGGAGCGAGCTCGCGCGTGATGGCGTAGTGGATGATGCGCGCCAGCGCGTTCAGGTCCTCGGCCTCCTGCGCGTCCGGCGGACCGACGTCGGTGGGGATCAGCAGCGGCTCGCCATTCTCGTGGAACACGATCGTGTCGGGCGTGATGGCGCGATGCGGCATATGCATCGCGTACTGCAGTTCGAGCGACTGCAGGATCTGGCGGAAGATCTTGCGGCACCAGACTTCGTTGACCTGTTCGGGACTGTACTCGACGATGTCCCTGACGGTGCGGCCTTCGAGGTGCTGCTGCTCCGGTCCGATGGTAGTTAGGCTGGTCATTTTGCTAAGGCATGGGCTTGGCAAAATCATGCCAGATTTGTAGCACCGGTGCCCGAGCACAACTCAACCGTGCGCGCCTGTTACAACTGTTACAGGCGCGGCGTGCCCACGGTCAGTCGTCGATGAAACGCATCTTGAAGTTGCGTCCCTTGATGGTGCCGAATTCCGGGCCCAGCGGATTGCCGCCGTTCAGCCGGTCGAACGCCTGTTGCGCGACCCGGCGGTCGAGCGCGACGTAGCTGACGAATTCGAAGATGGCGATCTTGCCGACCTGTTCCTTCGTCAGGCCCGCGTCGCCGGTGAGGGCGCCCAGCAGGTCGCCCGGCCGCAGCTTGTCCTTCTTGCCGCCCGATACGCACAACGTGATCATCGGCGCCGGGTCGACTGCGCCATCATCGTCGGCCAGCTCGTCGAGCGCATGCCACTCGGCCGTGAAGCCCTGCGCGTCCTCGATCAGCCTGACCCAGCGCTTTTCGTTCGGCGCGCACAGCGACAGCGCGAGGCCGTTCGCACCCGCGCGGCCCGTGCGGCCGACGCGGTGCACGTGCACTTCCGGATCCTTGGACACGTCGACGTTGATGACGGCTTCCAGCCCGGCGATGTCGATGCCGCGCGCGGCCACGTCGGTGGCGACGAGCACCGCGCAGCTGCGGTTGGCGAAGCGGACGAGCGTCTCGTCGCGTTCGCGCTGTTCCATCTCGCCATACAGTGCGAGCGCGGAAAAGCCCTGTTCGCGCAGGGCGTCCGCGACTTCGCGGCAGCGCGCCTTCGTATTGCAGAACGCGATCGCGGAAGTCGGCCGGTGATGGCGCAGCAGGCGCGCGACGGCATCCACGCGGCCGTCGAAGCCGATCTCGTAGAAGCGCTGCTCGATGCGGGCCGGGGCATGCGCCGTATCGACGGCGACCTCGAGCGGATCGCGCAGGAAGCGCGCAGTGGCGGCGCGGATGTCGTCCGGATACGTCGCCGAGAACAGCAGGGTCTGGCGATGCGCGGGACATTCGCGCACGATGGCCGCGATCTCGTCGTAGAACCCCATGTCCGTCATGCGGTCGGCCTCGTCGAGCACGAGGGTGCGCAGGCGGGCGAGATCGAGCGTGCGGCGCTGCAGATGGTCGCGGATGCGGCCCGGCGTGCCGACGACGATGTGCGCGCCGAATTCCAGCGACGCGATCTGCGGCCGCATCGAGATGCCGCCCGTCAGCACGACGACCTTGACGTTGCCGATGCCGCGCGCCAGGCGGCGCAGCTCGTTCGCGACCTGGTCGGCCAGCTCGCGCGTGGGGCACATGACGAGGCCCTGCACGGCGAACAGCGTCGGGTTCAGCTTCAGCAGCATGCCGATGCCGAACGCGGCCGTCTTGCCGCTGCCGGTCTTGGCCTGCGCGATGAGGTCGCGACCTGCAAGTGCGAGCGGCAGCGTGGCCGCCTGCACGGGCGTCATGTCTTTATAGCCGAGCTGGTCGAGGTTGGCGAGGAAGGGGGCTGCGAGCTGCAGCGAAGAGAATGCGGTGTCGGACATGGTGGCGGCGTTTCGTTGGCGCGACGAACCGGCGTTCATGTCGCGTGCTTCAGGATGCCGGCTTCCAGACAGGCAAGCCGGTGAGGTCCAGATCGGGATCGTGTTTCCAGACCGGCAGGCCGGTCGCATCGGTGTCTGCCAGGTCCAGCAGCATCAGCTGTTCCTGCTTTTGCGCCGCGCGGCGCGTCCGAGGACGCTTGGCGGTCGCCGGGTCAGCGGAAGGGACAACGGCGGCATCGTCATGCGGCGCCGGCTCGAAGCCGGGCAGGTCGAAGGTCGCGTTGTCTTTCTTGTCTCTCATGCGCTGCGCTGGCCCAGAAAACAAAAGCCCGGCTACAAGAGTCGGGCTTGTTGTTACGGTATTTGGTTGCGGGGACAGGATTTGAACCTGTGACCTTCGGGTTATGAGCCCGACGAGCTGCCAGACTGCTCCACCCCGCGTCTGAGAACGCTATTTTAGCGCGAACGGCGCCGGAGCGCAAATCGGGTTGCTAAATGATTACCCGGCAACCCGCAAGCGCCACAGCGACGTCACCTCGGCCATGCGTGCGGCAGCCAGCGGATCGTCGGGATCGCTCGCCTTCGGGTGCGTGGGGCGGATGTCGTGGCGGCCGGCGACGTCCAGCCCGGCATCGTTGATCCACCCGAGCAATTGATCACGCGACCTCAGGCCAAGATGCTCGGCCAGGTCGGACAGGATGAGCCAACCTTCGCCGCCGTCGCGCAGATGTTCCTTCAATCCCGCGAGGAAACCTTTCAACATGCGGCTGTCCGGATCGTAGACGGCATATTCGATGGCGGAACTCGGCTTGCCCGGCAGCCAGGGCGGATTGCAGACGACGAGGTCGGCACGGCCCTCGGGATACAGGTCGGCGCGCACGATCTCTACCTGGCCGGTGAGGCCCAGCCGCTCGACATTCGCGCGGGCGCAGCCGAGCGCGCGCTCATCCATGTCGGTGGCAAGCACGCCCTGCAGGCCGCGATGCGCGAGCACGGCCGACAGCACGCCCGTACCGGCGCCGATGTCGAACGCGAGCGTCGCCCCGGCCGGCAGCGGTGCCTGCGCGACGAGCTCGACGTATTCGCCGCGCACGGGCGAGAACACGCCGTACCACGGGTGGATGCGCTCGTCGAGGGCGGGAATGAACACGCCCTTGCGGCGCCATTCGTGCGCGCCGATCACGCCCAGCAGTTCGCGCAGCGACGCGACGTACGGTTCCGTCGCCGGGCCATACGCTTCCGTGCACGCTTCTCGCACGTCCGGCGCGCGGCGCAGCGGGATGCCGTGTTCCGCGTCGAACGGGATCAAGAGCATCGCCAGCGTGCGCGCGCGCTGCAGTTGCGCGAGTCGGTGGCGGTGAAATTGCTCGGTGAGGGTCGCCGGGGCCTTGCCCGCCTTGGCGCGTTTGGCGCGCGGGCCTTTATGGTCGACGCGGCGCACGAGCGCCTGCAGCAGCTGGCGCGCGTTCTGGAAGTCGCCGCGCCACAGCAGCGCCGTGCCGTCCAGCGCGTGGCGCCAGGCCGCGTCGGCGGACATCGTGTCGTCCGCGAGCACGACTTTCTTAGGCGCCGGCCAGCCGCTTTCCGAGCGCCAGCGCGCCGAGCGTTCCTCGCCGTGTTCGATCCAGTGGATGCGCGCCGCGCCGTCGGGAGTCGTCATCGCCGTCCCCGATCAGTGGTGGTGGTGCCAGTGGAGTTCGTTCGACTCGACGAAGGATTTCACGGCATCCGGATTGCCGGTCGCGTGGCGCTTGATTTCGCCGCATTCGCAAATGCCCTGGTAGGGCTGGATATGCGAACAGGCGGACACTTTTTGCAAAGTGACCTTGACCGGCTTGGCGCATTTGGCGCACTTGAAGGTCAGGAAACGTGCGGGTTTGTTCATGATGAAAGTGAGCGATGAATCAATGGAAGGGGCGCATTTTAGCACTGCACGGTCACGGCACTGCTGCCCCCGCCGGCCGGCCGCACGAGCACTTTGGTGGCGATGCGTTCCGTCATCTCCTGCACGTGCGAAATGACGCCGACCTTGCGGCCCAGCGACTGCAGCGCGTCCAGCGCATCCATCGCGACCCCCAGCGTATCGCTGTCGAGGCTGCCGAATCCCTCGTCGATGAACAGCGATTCCACTTTGACGCGGTTCGACGACAGCGAGGCGAGACCCAGCGCGAGCGCCAGCGACACGAGGAACGATTCGCCGCCGGACAGCGAGTTCACCGAGCGGACTTCGCCGCCCATGTCCTGGTCGCGGACCATCAGCGCCAGCGACGGGCCGGCCGTGCTGACGACGCGCTCCAGCCGGTAGCGCCGCGCCAGCTGGGCCAGGTGCGTGTTGGCATAGCCGAGCAGCACGTCGAGCGTGAACTGCTGGGCATAGTTGCGGAACTTCTTGCCGTCGGCCGAGCCGATCAGTTCCGCCAGCTTCGCCCACCGATCCTCAATGGCGCGCTGGCGCTCGATCTCGGCCATCATCGAGCGTGCGCGCTCGCGCCGCTGCTCGTCCTCGCGGATGCGCATGGCCAGGCTGGCCGCCGCTTCGTGGGCGGCGTCCCGTTCGCTCTGGGCGCGGCGCAGGGCGGCGGCGACCGAGTCGGCATCCTGCGGCGGAGCGATTGCCTGCGCGATTGCGGTCGAGCCATCCTCGGCAAGCGCGGCCGGCTGGTCGACATCCGCCTGCGCGGGCGCCACCTCTTCGCGCAAGCGCTCGTGTTGTTCGCGCTGCGCGCGGCGTTCGGCCAGCACGGCCGTCGCCTGGCGCACGGCCGTGTCCAGTTCCTGCAGGGCCGCGCGTTCCTGCGCGATCCAGCCCGCGCCGACCTGGAGCAGGGCAGCCAGCTGCTGTTCGTTGGCCACGCTTTCCAGCGCCGGGTCGCTGCCGTCGAATTCGTGGATCCAGTGCGCGAGGCGCTCGCCGGCGTCGGCCAGTTCGCCCTGCAGGTCCGTGATGCGGCGCGCCGCCAGCGACTGCGCTTCCCGTACCCGCGCTTCGGACTGCGCGGCCTGCAGGCTCGCGGCCTGGCAGGCGTTCACGGCCTCGCGGGCGGTGTTCACGGCGCCGGTCAATACCTGCTCGACGTCGCGCGCGGCGCGGCCTTCGAACAGTTCCGCACGCTCGGCGCGGCGCGCAGCCAGGTCCGCGTCCAGTCGGGCGAATTCCGCCTCCGCCTCGACGAGGCGCTGGCCGGCATGCGCCACGCGCGCGGCCAGTGCGGCGTGTTCGGCGTCGAGGGTGCCGATGGCGCCCTGCAGCCGTGCAAGGCGTGCCGCCTGGTCGTTCCATTCGCGCGCCTCGTCGGCGCGGGCCTGGCGCCAGCCCGCGGGGTCGCGCTGCCAGTGACCCTGCCAGCCGTCGCCGCACGCTTCCGCCAGCACGGGGTCCAGTTCCGCGAGCAATTCGGCCAGCGTGGCCGCGGCCGCTTCGCGCCGGGCGGCCAGCGCCGCGATGTCGGCATCCAGGCGCGCCAGCGTGCCTTGCGCCGTCTGCGCGGCGTCGAGCAGGCGCGCGTGTTCGCGGTTGGCCTGGTCCCAGGCTTGCTGGGCGGCGTCGCGCGTGAGTTCGGCGCGGCGCAGGTCGCCGTCGCGCGTCTCGAGTTCTTCATAGGCCTTGCGCAGCGCGGCCTGTTCCGCGGTGAGCCAGCGGCCGCGGGCGTCGATGCCGGCGTCGCCATCGGGCGCATCCGCCGCGAGCGGATTGTCCGCCCACTCCGCATCCAGTTGGGCGAGGGCGGCGGCGAGGTTGTCGCGTTCGCGCGCCAGCGCCGCCAGGCGCTCGCCGGCGGCATCGAAGGCGGCGCGCTGGCCGGCCTGCTGGTCGACGTTGGCGCGCTGTTCGGCGCGGCGCGCGGCCAGTTCGGCGGACAGGTCTTCCAGCACGGCGTGCAGCCGGTCGTCCTGGTGGCGGTACGGATGTTCCGTGCCGCCGCACACGGGGCAGGCGTCGCCGTCCACGAGCGTGGCGCGCAGCTTCTCGACGCCGTCGGCGCAGGCCAACTGGGCCGTCTTGAGCATGCGTTCGGCCTGGCTGACGGCGGCGTCCAGCGCGATGCCCGCCGTGCGCGCGGCGTCGAGGCCTTCCTGGGCATTGGCCTGCGCCCGGGTGGCCTGGGCGGTCTGCGCATCGAGGTCGGCGAGGCGGCCGCGCTGCGTGCGCAATGCCTGCCATGTGTGGTCGAGCGAAGCGAGGTGTTCGCGCCGCTTGTCGAGCGTGCGGCGTTCCGCGCGCAGGGCGTCCGCATCGATGCCGTCCAGCGCCGCGACCGCTTGCTTGCGCGCGGCTTCGCGCACGGCCAGCAGTTCGACGGAAGCCGACAGCGCGTGCGCCGTGCGCTGCGCCATCGCGGCGGCCTGTTCGGCGCCGGCGCGGGCGGCGTTAAGTGCCTGGGCGCTGGAGGCATCCTGGCGCGCGGCCTGCTCGGCCTGGGCCAGGCGCTGGTCCCAGCGCGTCCATTGCGTGCCGAGCAGCTCGCGCGTGCCGTGCGCGGCGAGCCAGCCCGTCGTGTCGTGCAGGGCGCGGCGGCTCGCTTCCAGTTCCTCGGCCTTGGTCCGCTGGGCGGCCTGGGCTTGCGTCGACTCCGTGCGCACGCCGTCCAGCGCCGCGCGCGCCTTCGCGTGGGCGGGCGTGAGCGCGTCCAGCGTGGCGTCGAGCGCTTTTGCGCGGTCCAGTTGCGGCGCGGCGGCGCGCTGCGCGTCCTCGGCCGCTTCCAGCTTGCGTTCGGCCTCCATCAGGCCGCGCGCGGCCTGCTGCTGGGCATCGAGGGCACGCGCCAGTTCGTGTTCGCTGCCTGCCAGTTGCGCCTGCACCTGGCGCTGTTCGCCGGCCAGGCGGTTCAGGTCGGCGACGAGGGCGCGCGCCGGCTGCACGGCATCCAGCGTGGCCAGCCGGCGCCGGCGGTCCGCAGCGGCGTCGGCCTCGGCGCGGGAACGGGCCAGCGCGCCGTCCGCCTGCGTTTCGGCCGCGCGCAGGCGGTCCAGTTCCTGGTGCCAGCGCAAAGCCCGTTCCAGCGCGGTGCGGCGCGTCTCGGCCGCCGCCAGCGCGGCCTGGGCGGCGGCATGGTCGGCGTCGAGTCCGGCACGCGCATCCGGACCGAGCGGCGCCTGGTCCTGCAGGCGCGACGTGAGGCGGCGCATGGCTTCCTGCTCCACGCGCCAGCGCTCGTAGGCGCGGCGCGAGATGTCGCTGTAGACTGCGCTGCCCGTCAGCGTCTCCAGCAGTTCGCCGCGCTCATTTTCGTCGGTACGGAGGAAGGCGGAGAATTCGTTTTGCGCGAGCAGTACGGAACGCGTGAACTGTTCGAACGACAGGCCGATGCGGCGTTCGATCTCGGCCAGCACCTCCGTCTTCGTGCCGCCCAGCGGTTGCAGGCCGGGCAGCTGCTGCAGGCTCATCGTGGACGGCTGCAGGGCGCCGGCCGCGCGGTTGCGCGAGCGCCGCACGCTCCAGCGTGCCCGGTAGCGCTGCTCGTCGTTGCCGACGAAGTCCACTTCGGCGAACGCGTCCGCCGTCCCGCGCCGCATCAGCGTGCGGCGGTCGGCCACGGACAGCGTCTCGTCGCCCACGTCGGGCAGGTAGTTGCCCACGCGCGGTCCCTTGATGAGGCGCGGCGTGGCGTCGTACAGGGCCAGGCACAGGGCGTCCAGCAGGGTGCTCTTGCCGGCGCCGGTGGGGCCGCTGATCGCGAACAGGCCGGACGAGACGAGCGGCTCGCTCTCGAAGTCGACCTCGAATTCGCCGGCCAGCGACGCCAGGTTCTTGCCGCCGATGCGCAGGATCTTCACGCGGCCTCCCGGTTCTTGTCCTTGTCTGCGCCATCGGCCGGCAGCAGCAGTTCCGTGAACGCGGCCAGCTGGTCGTCCGGCGCGTCCTCGCCGAAGCGCTGCTGCCACAGGCGGCGGAAGATGTCGTCCGGCTGCAGTTGCGCGAGCTGGTCGAGGCTCAGCGCGGGCTCCACGCCGGCCGTCGTCACCACGCGCCGCGTCGGTTCGATCTTCGCGAGGCGCACGGGCTTGCCTTCCAGCGCGGCCTCGACCTGGGCGCGCAGGCCTGGCTCGGGCGCGTCGAGCAGCACGCGCACTTCCAGGTAGGGCCACACGTCGCGCGACAGGTCGGGCAGGTCGAGTGCGACCAGTTCCGCGATCGCCTGCTTGACGGGCGCCGGGCTGGCCGGCACGCGCAGCAGCTCGACGGCGCGCGGCACGTGCAGCGGTTCGATGGCGGCCGCGCGCGGGCCGTCCAGGTCGATGCGCAGCACCTGGTGCTTGTACCCCACCTCCGCGAACGACAGGGGGAGGGGGCTGCCGGAATAGCGCAGGTGCTCCTGCTGGCCGACCCGCTGGGCCAGGTGCAGATGGCCCAGCGCGGCGTAGGCGACGTCCGGGCCGAACATCGACGCGGGCAGGGCCTCGGTGCCGCCGATGACGATGCGGCGCTCCGAATCGGGTGACGCATCCCCGCCGACCATGTGGCAATGGCCCATCGCGAGGATGGCCTGGCCCTCGGTGGCACGCTCGCGCGCCAGGTCGTACGCCTGCTGATAGAGCAGGCGGATGCCGGCCAGATAGGCGTCGAAGGCGTCGTCGCCCGGCGCCCCGGTGGCCACCGCGGCCACGCGCGGCACGTCGCCCGGCCGCAGGAACGGGATCGCCACGCACCAGGCTTTTACGTTCCCATCCTTGCCGGTCAGCGGCACGATAAAGCGCTCCAGGTCGATACTGCCCTCGGCGTCGCGCACGACGTGGCCCACGACGCGCGTCCCGTGCGCTTCCAGCAGCGGCCCCGGCGCTTCCAGCCGGCCCGGCGAATCGTGGTTGCCGGCGATGATGACGATGTCCAGTTGCGGCGCCCGCGCCCGGGCCTGCTGCAGGAAACGGTACAGCTGGCGCTGCGCCACGGCGGACGGGTTCGAATTGTCGAACACGTCGCCGGCGATCAGCAGGGCGTCCGCTTCCTCGGCCACGATCGTGTCGAGCAGCCAGTCGAGGAAGCACTGGTGTTCGTAGGTCCGGTCGAAATTGTGCAGGGTCTGGCCGAGGTGCCAGTCTGAGGTGTGCAGCAGCCGCATGATCGTTAATCAGTCATCAACAAGGGGTTGAGCCAGGGCGCCAACTATATCGCATGCGGCGAGATACTGTAAAAAAAACCAGTACTTTTTCGCCGCAAGCTGTACAAATGTTGATGAGATGTCACTAGAATGTGCGGATGAGCGAACCAATCCTGACTCCTGCTGTCGCCCGCAACCTCCACCTGGCGGCCCAGGGCATGCTGCAGGCGCGACGCGCCCGCGCCACGAAGGACGACGTGCTGGCCGCGATCCGCCGCATGGGCGTGTTGCAGATCGACACCATCAGCGTCGTCGCGCGCAGCCCGTATCTCGTGCTGTGGAGCCGCGTGGGCGACTACGATCCCGACTGGCTCGACCAGCTGCTGGCCGAGGGAAAACTGTTCGAGTACTGGGCCCACGAGGCGTGCTTCATCCCGATCGAGGATTACGGCCTGTACCGGCACCGGATGGTCGATCCCGGCTCGCTCGGCTGGAAATACGCGGGGACGTGGCTGGCGTCGCACCGGGACGAGGTCGAGCGCGTGCTGGCCCATATCCGCGCCAACGGGCCGGCCCGCTCGGCCGACTTCGAGCGCACGGACGGCAAGGCCGGCGGCTGGTGGGAATGGAAGCCGGAAAAACGTGCGCTGGAAGTCCTGTTCACGACGGGGCAGCTGATGATCGCGCGCCGCCAGCAATTTCACCGCGTGTACGACCTGGCCGAGCGGGTGCTGCCCGGCTGGGATGACGCCCGCATGCCGTCGGTCGACGAGACGCGGCGCCGCTTCGTGCTGGACGCCGTGCGCGCGCTGGGCGTGGCGAAGGCGGCCTGGATCCCGGACTATCACCGCACGAAGCCGCCGCACCTCGATCCGCAGCGGCTGGCCGACGAAGGCCTGCTGCTGCGCGCCCGCGTCGAGGGCTGGAAGGAGCCGGTCTACGTCCATCCCGACCACGCGGCGCTGCTGGGGCAGGCCATCGATGGCGGGCTCCAGGCGACGGTCACCAGCGTGCTGTCGCCGTTCGATCCCATCGTCTGGGACCGGCGCAGGGCCCTCGACCTGTTCGGTTTCGATTACCGCCTGGAGTGCTACACGCCCGCCGAGAAACGGCGCTACGGTTATTTCACTCTCCCCCTGCTGCGGCGCGGGGCGCTCGTGGGCCGTGTGGATGCCAAGGCGCACCGCAAGTCCGGCGTGTTCGAGCTGAAGTCGCTCGTGCTCGAACCCGGTGTACGTGTGAGCGACCGGTTCGTACGCGACCTGGCCGCCGCGTTTACCCGCTGCGCGCGCTGGCACGGCTGTCCGCAGGTCGTGCTGGCGCATGCCGAGCCGGCCGGGCTCGCGGCGCCGCTGGCCGCCAAGCTGGGCCAGACGCTGGCGGCCGCCGCCTGACGCCGGGTACCCGTTTGTGATAGATCAAACGGGTACCCGGCCGGCCTCCTTACACTAGACCTTCCTTCAGGCCGAAACCAACCAGAGGATGCCTCGCAACCAGAGAGCCTCCCGGGCCTGTCAACAACGCTCCCATCGGACCCTGCATAGCGCCGCGCATGCCATGCGGCCGGGGAGCGGATTTGTCGAACTCACTCGTGAGAAAAAGGTGGAGACCGAATGCTGACATCGACTTATACCCTCGTCGCCCTGTCCGTCGAACAGACGACGGTGCGCGCGGCCCTGCAGTCGCTGCTCGACGAGCTGCGCGCGCTGCCGGGTGACTTCAGCACCCTGGCCGCTGGCCGGGCGGCACAGTTGTGCAGTGCCCTGCGCCAGGTGTACGACAACTGCCATTGGCGCAAGCTCGACAAGTTCCTCGTGCCGGCCCTGCGCCGCAGCACGGCGGCGGCCGACCCGCTGCTGGCGGAACTCGAACGGCTCAGCGGCCAGGCGGCCACCGCGATGGGCGCGGCCGAGGCCTGCGTCGGCGCGGCGGACCGTCCGGTGCCGCGCGACGTGTTCTGCGACGCCGTCGAGGGGTGCGTGGCGGCCCTGCGCTGCCGGCTGGAGCGCGAGGAACACGAGCTGTTTCCGCTGGCGCGCGCGGCGGTCGGCGGCGACGCGTGGTTCGCGATCGCCAACCAGATGCTCGCGCACGACGCGTATGCGCAGGAGCGGCGGGCCGATCCCCGGCGCCTGCGTCACGAGCTGGTCGGACATGCCGGCCACGATGTGCAAGGGCGACGGCATGCGACGCTGACGGTTGCCCACTGAAGAATCGGCATTGTCAGTGGGAAATGATGAACGATTGCTCGCACGCGCCAGGCTGGTGTCACGAGGCCATCAGGGTTCTTTGCTATGATGGCGATTTTGGAAGTGCGATTTCATCATGTTCGAGTTCCTATTCAAGCGGCCGGGCGACAAGCCCGGCGACAAGCCGGCCGGGCAGGGAGGACAGGCGGGGGCGCAAGCGGAACCGTCCGCGTCCGCCGCCACGCATTCGTCCAACCATCAACGCGCGGCCCAGGCTGAAAAGCTGGGTCGGATCGGGGATGATGAAGCCGCCGCGGTGGACTTCATCCTCCAATGCGAATTTTCCGAACTGCGGCTCGCTGCCGCCGAGTTCGTCCATAGCCCGGAACTGCTCGAGCGTGTGCACACCGCGATGCGCAACACCGATCGCCGCGTCGCCAAACTGATGCAGTCGCGCCTCGATGCGCACCGTCACCGCGAAGCGGAGCACCGGCGTGCACAGGCCGCCGTCGAGCAGGCCGAATCCCTCCTCAAGGACGCGTTGCTGACCCCGAACCACGTGGCCGAGCTGGACCGCAAATGGTCCGTGATTTCCGCGCCCGAGCTCGATGCCGCGTTCCAGACGGCGCGCGCCGCGCTGGCCCAGCGCCTGGAAGCGCAGGTGGCCCTGCAGCGCGCCATGATCGACCGCGTGGCCGCGTTGCGCCAGCTGGGTGGCGCCGGCCTGCCGGCTGCGGAACTGGCGCAGCGCCTGGACGCGTTGGTGCAGGCGCAGGACGAGGCGCTGCGTTCGCCCGAACATCCGTCGCTGCCGCGCGCCCTCGTGGCCGAATTCGCGGCCGGCATGGAGAAGCTGCGCGCCGGCCTGCTGGTGCAGGAAGCCGGCCAGGCTGCACTGGCTGCCCGCGCCGCATTCATCGACGCCCAGCAGGCGAAACCCGTTGCCGAGTTGAACGCGGAGACGCTGCGGCGCGAATGGAAGGCGCTGCCGCACCTGCCCCAGGACGAGCAGGCGGCCGAACTGCAGCGCCGCTTCGACGCGCTGCTGGCCACGGTGCCGCAGCCCGAGCCGCGCAAGCCGAAAGAGCCGCGCGAGTCCAGGCCGGCACACGAAGGCGCTGCAAAAGCCCCCGTGAAAGAGGGCACCAAGGAGGGCACGAAGGACAACAGGCCGCGCGGCGCCGACCAGCATTTCATCGACACGATGGATGCGATGGAGGCCGCCCTGCAACAGGGTTCGCTGGGCGCCGCCGCCGACCACGACAAGACGCTGAAAGACGCGCGCGAAAAGGGCATGCGCCTGACGCCCGCGCAGTCCGACCGCCTGGCCCACCTGCGGGCCGAGCTCAAGCGCCTGTCCGACTGGGCGCGCTGGGGCGGCAACGTGTCGCGCGAGGAACTCATCAAGACGGTCGAGGCGTTGCCCACGCAAAACCTGTCGATGAGTGAGCTGGCCAAGAAGGTCGGCAGCATGCGCGACCGCTGGAAGGCGCTCGACAGCCTGTCCGGCGCCGCGCCGAAGAGCCTGTGGGAGCGGTTCGATGCCGCCTGCACGGCCGCCTATGCGCCGGCCGCGGCCCACTTCCGCCACCTGGCCGACGAACGCCATGCGAACGCGGCGCGCGGCCAGGCCCTCGTCGAGGAAGCGCAGGCCGAGATCGCGCGCCTGCGTGACGGCAGCGTCGAGTGGAAGCACGTGGCGGGCACGGTGCAGCGGCTGCGTCTCGCGTGGAGCCACCTGGGCGCCATCGACCGCAAGGAAAAGAAGCGCCTGGACGCCTTGTTTACCGATGCGCTGAACGTGCTGCAGGGGCCGCTCGAAGAGCAGCGCAAGGCCGAGATGTCAGAGCGCGAAGCCATCATCGAGGAAGCGTCCGCCATCGATCCGCACGACCGCCACGCCATCGACACGATGCGCGCGCTGCAGCAACGTTGGCAGGAGCATGCGCGTGCGCTGCCGCTCGAACGCAAGAGCGAGCAGGCGCTGTGGCAGCGCTTCCGCGCCGTGTGCGACGACGTGTTCCAGCGCCGCAAGGAAACGATGCACGAGGCCGACATCGAACGCCGCGCCCACGAGGCAGCCAAGGAAGCCATCAGCGCGCGGCTGGAGGCGGCTGCCGCCGACGTGACGCCGGCCACGGTCGGCAAGCTGCTGCGCGATGCGCAGGCGGAATGGCAGGCGATCGGCCCGGTGCCGCGCGCGCATGAAGCCCGCGTGGAAAAACGCTTCCACGCGGCCGTGGCGCTCGTGCAGCAGCATGCCGACCAGGCACGCCGCGCCGCCGGCGTCGCCCAGGCGGGCATGTTGCGCGACAAGCTGCGGCTCGTGCACGAACTCGAGCAGGCCGTCGCGGCGGACCGGAACGGTGACACCGATTGGGATGCGCGCTGGTCCGCCTTGCCGCCCCTGGACGCCGACATGGAACGCACCCTGCGTACCCGTTTCGACGCGGCGCTGGCCGCGCTGCGCGGGAGCGCCGACCAAAAGGCCGCGTATGCGCGCACGCTGGAAGAGAATCGCGGCAAGCTGCTGCAAGAGCTGCTACGCCTGGAGATCGGCGCCGGCATCGACAGCGGCCCGGAATTCGCGCGCGAGCGCCTGAAACTGCAGGTCGAGGTGCTGCAATCGTCATTGAAATCGGGGCACGGCAGCGGCCGCGGCGCCCACGGCGGCGCGGCGGCGCAGTTGCGCGACCTGTGCGCGCTGCCGGCGCTCGTCGATGCGCGTACCGCGTCCCGGATCGAGCAGCTCGCGCTGCGTGTGGCCAAGGAGGGCAAGTGAAGAAGGATGTGACGGAAGTCCGGGTCGAGACCGCGGACTTCGACGTGAGCGCGGAAATCGCGCGCCTGCGCGCGGGCGATGCCCGCGTGGGGGCCGTGGTCAGCTTTGTCGGCACGGTGCGCGACATGAACGACGGCGACGACGTGGCCGAGCTGGAGCTGGAACATTATCCGGGCATGACGGAACGGGCCCTGCACGACATCGTCGAGCAGGCGCGGGCGCGCTGGCCCCTGTACGGCGTCCTCGTGATCCACCGTATCGGGCCGATGCGGCCGCTGGACCAGATCGTCCTCGTGGCCTGCACGTCTGCCCACCGCGGCGAAGCGTTCGCCGCGTGCGAGTTCATCATGGACTACCTCAAGACCGATGCCCCGTTCTGGAAGAAGGAGCAGACGCCGAACGGTGCGCGCTGGGTCGATGCGCGCGTGACGGACGACACGGCCCGGGCCAAGTGGGCCAGCCGCTGAGCTGGATCGCGGTCGCCGTCGGGGCGGCCCTCGGTGCCTGGCTGCGCTGGGGATTGACCCTCTTTCTCGGCCAGATGCACGCTCATATCCAGTTGGGGACGCTCGTCGCCAACCTCGTCGGCGGCTACCTGATCGGGCTGGCGCTGGGCTTCTTCGATGCCATGCCGGCCCTGTCCCCGGCCTGGCGCCTGTTCGTCATCACGGGCTTTCTCGGCGGCCTGACCACGTTTTCCAGCTTTTCCGGCGAAGCCATGGTGCTGCTGCAACGGGGCCATTACGGCTGGGCGCTGGCCCATTCGGCGGTGCATCTGCTGGGGTCGATCGGCTGCTGCGTCGCAGGATATGCGACCTGGCGTGCCATCGCGTGATACCGGCACGTCATTCGCTTGCGCGCAAAGTGCTCGGGCTGCAATCTGGCAATGTCCTAATTTTCATTGACCGGAGAACAGCATGACCAAGCAACCGTCCGCACGCCCGAGCCCTGCCTTCGTCGGCGCATCCTGGGGCGCCATGATCGTCGGCATCCTGGCCTACCTCATCGGTTTATGGAATGCACAGATGCTGCTCAACGAGAAGGGCTATTACCTGACGATCCTGCTGTACGGCTGCTTTGCCGCCGTGTCGCTGCAAAAGACCGTGCGCGACCGCGCCGAGGGCTTGCCGGTCACGGGCATGTATGTCGGCCTGTGCTGGACGTCGCTGATGGCCGCCGTCGTGCTGCTGACCGTCGGCCTGTGGAATGCGACCTTGCTGCTCAGCGAAAAGGGGTTTTATGCGATGTCGTTCGTGCTGACGCTGTTCGCCATCATCGCCGTGCAAAAGAACGTGCGCGACCTGGCCGCCGCGGGCGACGTGCCCGAGGCGCAGCAGGCTTGATCCATCACGACTTGCCGGGCTTGGCGTGGCCGATGCGCTGGGCCCGGTAAATCCCCGTGTGGCCGGAAAACAGATAGGCCAGCACGCATCCGACGGCCGCGTACACGCCCACCTCCGCACCGAACAGCTCGATGGCCATCAGGGTCGACGCGATCGGCGTGTTGGCCGCGCCGGCAAAGACGGCCACGAAGCCGATGCCCGCCAGCAGCGGGAAGGGCAGGTGCAGCAGCGGCGCCAGCGCATTGCCGAGCGTGGCGCCGATGTAGAACAGCGGCGTCACTTCGCCGCCCTTGAACCCGCTGCCCAGCGACGCGACCGTGAACACCAGCTTGCCGGCGAAGTCCCACGGTGCCAGCGGCTGCGTGAACGCGGCCTGGATGGTCGGGATGCCGAGACCGATGTAGCGGTCCGCGCCGAACGCCAGCACGACGGCCGCCACGACGCTGCCGCCCAGCAGCGGCCGCAGCGGACCGTAAGGCACGCGCCGCTTCATCCACCCCGACAAGGCGTGCGTGCAATCCGCGAACAGTTTGCCTGCGAGACCGAACAGCGCCCCGGCGATGGCGACGGCCGCCAGCGGCCACAATCCCAGCGCCGGTACGGACGCGATGGCGTAATGGGTATGGTGGAGGCCCAGCGCATGGCCCCACAGCAGGCAGACCTGGTCGCCGGCGATGGCGGCCGCGAGGCAGGCGAGCAGGGCGTCGTAGCGCAGGCGGCCGATGGCCAGCACTTCCAGGCCGAAGATCGCGCCCGCCAGCGGGGTGCCGAACACGGAGGCGAAGCCCGCGCTGATGCCGGCCATCAGGACAATCCTCCGGTCTTCCATTTTCAGCTTGAACACGTGCGTGAGCTGGTCGGCGAGCGCGCCGCCCATCTGCACGGCGGTGCCCTCGCGGCCGACCGACGCGCCGAACAGGTGCGAGATCACGGTGCCGCCCAGCACGAGCGGCGCCATGCGCAGCGGAATGACGTTCTTCGGGTCGTGGATCTCGTCGATGAGCAGGTTGTTGCCCGCCTCGACCGAGCTGCCGAAGCGCAGGTACAGCCAGCCGACGGCAAAGCCGGCCAGCGGCAGCAGCGCGATCAGCCAGCGGTGGGCGGTGCGCGTCCCGGTCGCCAGCTCGAGCGCGAACAGGAAAAAGGCGGAGGCGGACCCGGACAGCAGGCCGACGGCGAGAGCGAGCAGCAGCCATTTCCCCATATAGGGCAGCAGGCGGCGTTGCTCGGACAAGAAGGAATGTTTCATGATGGACATTTTATCTCAGCACGATTTGCCGCTCCCAGCCGCGTGTTCACATCTTGAAAAGTCGCTACGGCATCCCTAACTTGATGTCAATCCAAAATCCAACCCACAGGGATCAAAAATGCGACAAGATAAATTGACGACCAAGCTCCAGGAAGCGCTCGCCGACGCGCAGAGCCTGGCGGTCGGCAACGACAACCAGTACATCGAACCCGTCCACCTGCTGGCCGCGCTGCTGGGCCAGAGCGACGGCGGCGCGCGCTCGCTGCTGCAGCGCGCCGGCGTCAACGTGGGCGGCCTGCAGGCGGCACTGCGCACGGCGTTCGATCGCCTGCCGAAAGTGTCCGGCACGGGCGGCGACGTGCAGGTCGGCCGCGAGCTCGTCTCGCTGCTGAACCTGGCCGACCGCGAATCGCAGAAACGCGGCGACCAGTTCCTGTCGAGCGAGATGGTGCTGCTGGCCTTTACGGAAGACAAGTCGGAAGCCGGCCGCCTCGCCCGCGAAAACGGTCTCGCCCGCAAGGCGCTCGAATCGGCGATCTCCGCCGTGCGCGGCGGCGAATCCGTGAACTCCCAGGATGCCGAAGGCCAGCGCGAAGCGCTCAAGAAATACACGCTCGACCTGACGGAACGGGCCCGCAGCGGCAAGCTCGACCCGGTGATCGGCCGCGACGACGAGATCCGCCGCGCCATCCAGGTATTGCAGCGCCGTACGAAGAACAATCCCGTGCTGATCGGCGAACCCGGCGTCGGCAAGACCGCGATCGTGGAAGGTCTCGCGCAGCGCATCGTCAACGGCGAAGTGCCGGATTCGCTGAAGGGCAAGCGCGTCCTGTCGCTCGACATGGCCGCGCTGCTGGCCGGCGCCAAGTTCCGCGGCGAGTTCGAGGAACGCCTGAAAGCCGTGCTGAAGGAACTGGCGCAGGACGAGGGTATGACGATCGTCTTCATCGACGAGATCCACACGATGGTCGGTGCCGGCAAGGCCGAAGGCGCGATGGATGCGGGCAATATGCTGAAGCCGGCGCTGGCGCGCGGCGAGCTGCATTGCATCGGCGCGACCACGCTGGACGAGTACCGCAAATATGTCGAGAAGGATGCCGCGCTGGAGCGCCGCTTCCAGAAGATCATGGTCGACGAGCCGAGCGTGGAAGCCACGATCGCCATCCTGCGTGGCCTGCAGGAAAAGTACGAGCTGCACCACAAGGTGGAGATCACCGACCCGGCGATCATCGCCGCGGCCGAGCTGTCGCACCGCTACATCACGGACCGCTTCCTGCCCGACAAGGCCATCGACCTGATCGACGAGGCCGCCTCGAAGATCAAGATCGAGATCGATTCGAAGCCGGAAGTGATGGACAAGCTCGACCGTCGCCTGATCCAGCTGAAGATCGAGCGCGAAGCCGTCAAGAAGGAAACGGACGAGGCCTCGCAGCGCCGCCTGGAACTGATCAACGAAGAGATCGTCCGCCTGGAGCGTGAATACGCCGACTACGAGGAAATCCTCACGTCCGAGAAGGCGGCCGTGCAGGGCACGACGCACATCAAGGAAGAGATCGAGCGCATCCGCCTGCAGATGGATGAAGCGAAGCGCCAGAGCAATTGGCAGAAGGTATCGGAGCTGCAGTACGGCCGCCTGCCCGAGCTGGAGAAACAGCTCAAGGATGCGGAAGCCGCGGGCGAGCAGCCGGACGGCGCCGATGGCAAGCCGCGCCTGCTGCGCACGCAGGTGGGCGCCGAGGAAATCGCGGAAGTCGTGTCGCGCGCGACCGGCATCCCGGTGGCCCGCATGATGCAGGGCGAACGCGACAAGCTGCTGCACATCGAAGAGAAGCTGCACGAGCGCGTCGTGGGGCAGGACGAGGCGATCGAGGCCGTGTCCGATGCGATCCGCCGCTCGCGTGCGGGTCTCGCGGACCCGAACCGGCCGTACGGTTCGTTCATGTTCCTGGGCCCGACCGGTGTCGGCAAGACGGAATTGTGCAAGGCGCTGGCGAACTTCCTGTTCGACACGGAAGACGCACTCATCCGCATCGACATGAGCGAGTTCATGGAGAAGCATTCCGTGGCCCGCCTGATCGGCGCGCCGCCGGGCTACGTCGGCTATGAGGAGGGCGGCTACCTGACGGAAGCCGTGCGCCGCAAGCCGTACAGCGTGATCCTGCTGGACGAGATCGAGAAGGCGCATCCGGACGTGTTCAACGTCCTGCTGCAGGCGCTCGACGACGGCCGCATGACGGACGGCCAGGGCCGCACGGTGGACTTCAAGAACACCGTGATCGTGATGACGTCGAACCTGGGTTCGCACAAGATCCAGTCGATGGATTCCGACGATCCTGCCGTCGTGAAGCTGGCCGTGATGGCCGAGGTGCGCGGACATTTCCGCCCCGAGTTCATCAACCGGATCGACGAGATCGTCGTGTTCCATGCGCTCGACGAGAAGAACATCGGCGCGATCGCGAAGATCCAGCTGAAGAACCTGGAGCAGCGCCTCGAGAAGATGGAAATGGCGCTCGACATCAGCGACGAGGCCTTGCAGAAGATCGCGGAAGCGGGTTTCGATCCGGTGTACGGCGCGCGTCCGCTCAAGCGCGCGATCCAGCAGCAGATCGAGAATCCGCTGTCGAAGGAAATCCTGGCGGGCCGCTTCGGGCCGAAGGATACGATCCGCGTCGGCGTGCGCGGCGGCCAGCTGGTGTTCGGCGAGGAGCCGGCCGTCGAGCTGGCGAAGTAAGCGGTCTTTGGCAATGGAGTGCCCTGCCGGCCAGCGCCGGCAGGGCATTTTTTTTACGAGCGCTTGCGGCGCGCCATGAAGCCGAGCAGGCCCAGGCCGCCCAGCATCATCGCGTACGTCTGCGGTTCCGGCACGGCGGAGACCACGAGGTGCTCGCCCATCAGGCTGCCGACCTTCTTGTCGCCGTCGGCGCCGAACATGTTCACCTTCAGCTGGGGCGACGTCGGATCGACATTGCCGCCAGAAAAGGTGAACTGGAACACCATGTCGTTCGTCAGGGCGACGTGTGCCCCGGAGTAGCACAGCGACGCGCCGGCATGGCCGCCGCCCGAGCAGCCGTTGGCGTTCAGCTCGTTGCTCGACAGGGTCCAGTTCGCGGCGCCGCCCGGCGCGGCCGTGAGCGACACGCTGTCGAAGCTGCCGAGGTCCTTCAGCTGCAGGGCGCCCAGGGACGTGGCGCCGGCCCAGCTGCCGGTCGGGTTGGCGGCGTCGATCTCCAGCGTGAGCACGTTGCCGGACCAGGACGACGTATAGTCGACGCCCTGGAATTCCACCGTGCCGGCCTGCGCCGACGCGATCGCGCCGGCGCCCAGCAGCGCCGACAACAGGGTAGTGCGGATGCGTGATGTCATGTTCTCTCCTTCTCCTGCTTCACGTAACTTCAAGGACCCGACGGCTCGCGTCCTGCGAGACCACCGGGCACATACGGATCAGATCCGTGCCGCAAGGGTAGAAGGGGGCCCGATATGGCTCTGTTAGCCGACTAACTCATCGGTTGTAACAACAACGCCCCGCCGGGCGCGTGGCCGGGCGGGGCGTTTGGACGAGGAAGGCTGGTTCAGCGCGGGCGGCGGCGCAGGACGAGGCCCATCAGGCCCAGGCCGCCCAGCAGCAGGGCGATGCTTTCCGGTTCCGGCACGTTCGCCGAGGCGCCGGTATTGCCGGTCGGGGTCTGGACGACGTCGCCGCTCTTGACGGGCAGCGTCGACGGCAGGTCTTCCTGCGGCGGCAGGCCGGCCGGCGTGCCGGACGGGGAGGCGACGTCGAGCGTGCCGGCCGGCGTTTTGGTGTCGGCAGTCGTGCTGGTTTGCGTGCCGGTGGATGTGGTCGGGGTGTCAGGGATCGCTGGAACGACGGGCGTGACCGGAATGACCGGCGTGACGGGCGCGGTCGGGGTGGATGGCGTCGTGCTCGCCGTCGATGCCGGCAGGACCTGCGACAGCAGCGAGCCGACCTTGGTGCCTTGGGCGTTGACGAACTCGACCTTCACATGCGGCTCGTTCGTCGCGACGCTGGCGCCGGCGAACGTAAATTTGAACACCATGTCGTCGGCAAGCGCGATCTGCTGGCCGTAGAAGCACATGCGGCTGCCGGCCGCGCCGTTGCTGGTGCCGGAGCAGCCGGACGCCTTCAGCTCGGACGTCGACAGTTTCCACGCATCGGTCCCGCCCGGCCCGCCACTCACGCTCACGCTGCTGTAACTGCCCACGCCCTTGATCGCCAGCGCGGCCAGGCCAGTGGCGCCGCTCCAGCCGCCGCTGCGTTTGGCGGCATCGATTTCCAGCGTGAGCACATTACCGCTCCAGCTCGACGTGAACGTCACGCCATCGAGGGTCAGGACGCCGGCGTGGGCCGTCATCGTCGTCGCGGCCAGCAGGGCGG
The DNA here is from genome assembly GCF_024756235.1 of Massilia kyonggiensis. GTDB lineage: Bacteria > Pseudomonadota > Gammaproteobacteria > Burkholderiales > Burkholderiaceae_D > Telluria > Telluria kyonggiensis. The sequence continues at coordinate 317,717 of NZ_JANUGY010000002.1, forward strand.
CCAGTGCGGTCAGTCGCAGTGTCATCGGTGGTCTCTTTCGGGAACGTGGCAAAGTTGCTTTTAAGAATGTATTAATGGTGTTCGGAAATTATTTTCCCCCTATTTGATGCAAATCGTCAATTTGTGATTCTTTATCTCGCGAATAGTGTTGTTTAATCAGACAAAATTGTCAGATTTGCGGCAGTATTTACGAAATACTTTGTGGAAACAAAACGCCATATCTCACATTATGAAAACTTGTTTGCAGATGTGAAAAGCGCACAAGAAGCCGCTGCCCGACAGTTTCCATTTTGAGAAATATGTTCTCGTATCATGAAATACGGATTGTAAGCACATGATTTTTAAGCGAATAAAAGTCGTCATATGTCTTATATAAGAGTATTGGTGCTGCGCACAACCGGCGCTATCATGTTTCTAACGAAATCACTGTCCAACCTCGTTTATTCATCAGGAGAACGCCATGGCAACTCGTGAACAGCAAATCGCCGCCCTGCAACAGGATTGGGAGTCCAACCCGCGCTGGAACGGCATCGTCCGCAATTACACCGCGGAAGATGTCGTACGCCTGCGGGGCTCCGTGCAGATCGAACATACGCTGGCGCGGCGCGGCGCCGAGAAGCTGTGGGACCTGATCAACAACGAGCCGTACGTGAACGCCCTGGGCGCGCTGACGGGCAACCAGGCCATGCAGCAGGTCAAGGCCGGCCTGAAAGCCATCTACCTGTCGGGCTGGCAGGTCGCGGGCGACGCCAACCTGGCTGGCGAGATGTATCCGGACCAGTCGCTGTACCCGGCCAATTCGGTGCCGATGGTCGTCAAGCGCATCAACAACACATTCCAGCGCGCCGACCAGATCCAGTGGTCGGAAGGCAAGGACGACATCGATTACTTCGCACCGATCGTGGCCGATGCGGAAGCGGGCTTCGGCGGCGTGCTGAATGCTTTCGAGCTGATGAAATCCATGATCGAAGCGGGCGCGGCCGGCGTGCATTTCGAAGACCAGCTGGCCTCCGTCAAGAAATGCGGCCACATGGGCGGCAAGGTGCTCGTGCCGACGCGCGAAGCCGTCGAAAAACTGACGGCGGCGCGCCTGGCGGCCGACGTGATGGGCACGCCGACGATCCTCGTCGCCCGCACGGACGCCGAAGCGGCCGACCTGCTGACCGCGGACGTCGACGCGAACGACAAGCCGTTCTGCACGGGCGAGCGCACGGTCGAAGGCTTCTTCCGCGTCAAGCCGGGCGTCGACCAGGCGATCGCGCGCGGCCTTGCCTATGCGCCGTACGCCGACCTCGTGTGGTGCGAGACGGGCAAGCCGGACCTGGAATTCGCCAAGCGGTTCGCCGACGCCATCCACGCGAAATTCCCGGGCAAGATGCTCGCGTATAACTGCTCGCCGTCGTTCAACTGGAAGAAAAACCTGGACGACGCCACGATCGCCAAATTCCAGAAAGAGCTGGGCGCGATGGGCTACAAATTCCAGTTCATCACGCTGGCCGGCTTCCATGCGCTGAACTACAGCATGTTCAACCTGGCGCACGGCTATGCACGCCGCGGCATGTCGGCCTTCGTCGAACTGCAGGAAGCGGAATTCTCCGCCGCCGACAAGGGCTTCACGGCCGTCAAGCACCAGCGCGAAGTGGGCACCGGCTACTTCGACGCGGTGACCCAGACCATCCAGCAGCACCAGAGCTCGACGACGGCGCTGCACGGCTCGACTGAGGACGAACAATTCTTCGACGACAAGAAAGTCGCCTGAGCGCCGGCACGTAACCTTCCTCCACCCATCCTCGCGATGGTCTGCCGCAGTGGCCACAAGCCGCCGCGGCATTTTTATTTCCCAGAACCGGGGTCAGAAACTTCGGGGTCAGGTCCCATTTCGCTCCGAATTCGGGGTCAGAGCACATTTGCGATCAATGTCTAGAAGTGCAAGAAGTTTCGCGATCCTGGCGTGGTGCGCCGACTGTTCCCTTTAAATGCGTAGCCATCACGAGCAGGAATCCACTGCTGGAAATTGCACCGAAAAGTGCTCCGACCCTGAATTTTGCTGAAAATGTGCTCTGACCCCGAATTTGGGCTTTTGGGCTCGAGACGTATCTGAGGGATAATGGCGGTTGGCCCGCGCGCAATCGCATGGCGGGCGCCGCATCAACCAGATTGGAATCTCTATGTTCAGCTACCGCCACGCCTTCCACGCGGGTAATCACGCCGATGTCCTGAAGCACTTTATTCAGGTTCAGTTGCACAAATACATGAACCAGAAAGACACGGCCTACACGTATATCGACACCCATGCCGGTGCCGGCGTGTACGCGCTCGACAGTGCGCAGGCGGTCAAGAGCGGCGAGTACGTCGACGGCATCGCGCGCCTGTGGGGCCGTGACGACCTGCCGCCGGCGCTGGCCGATTACGTGGATCTCGTGCGGACGCTCAATCCCAGCGGCAAGCTGCGCTGGTATCCGGGCTCGCCGTGGGTGGCCGACGCCGAAGCGCGCATGGAGGATCGACTGCGCCTGTTCGAACTGCATCCGGCCGACATCAGGGTGCTGGCGGAGAACGTCCGCAAGCTCGAGGCGCATCACGCGGAGCAGGGCGCGCGTGCGCGCGGCCGCCGCATCCTCGTCGACCACGCCGACGGTTTCCACGGCCTGAAGGCGCTGCTGCCGCCACCGTCGCGCCGGGCGCTGGTGCTCATCGATCCGCCGTACGAGGTCAAGCTCGACTACAAGCACGTGCGCGACGCGCTCGAGGAAGCGCTCAAGCGGTTCCCGGCGGGCATGTATGCCGTCTGGTATCCGGTGCTGCAGCGCATGGAATCGCGCCAGTTCCCCGACCGCCTGAAGCGCCTGCCGGCCAAGGAGTGGCTGCACGTGACGTTGAGCGTGGCCGGACCGCGCGCCGACGGCAACGGCCTGCACAGCAGCGGCATGTTCATCCTGAATCCGCCGTACACGCTGGAAGCGACCTTGCGCGAGACGATGCCTTATCTCGTGCAGGTGCTGGGCCAGGATACCGGTGCGACGTTCCGTATCGAAAAGGGCACGCAGGTCACCGGTGCGGTGGCGGCCCATGGCGGTCCGCGCCAGCCGGTGGGCAATGCGCGCCGTGCGAGCCCGCTGTCCGGCGGTGGCAGCCTGCGCCTGCCGGGCCAGGCATTCGGCGACAGCCCGCGTACGCGCAAGGAAGGCGAGAGCGCCGACCAGCGTGCTCCACGCAGCCCGCGCACGGAGGCCAAACCGGCACCGCGCGCGCCGTTCAAGCGCAACGGATCGGGTCGTTCCTGACCCCTGGTGCATCAATCGTTTCTGGCGAGCACATCTATGTCTGAAACGATTTGATACGATGTCGAAATGTAAAGACTTCCCGTCTGTAGTATAGTCGGACCGGTATTCCGGCCAGACCGGTTCCGGCACGCATGGTGCGTGCCGTCGTTTCAGGAGTTTTTACATGCATGCGGTAGCAACGGCAGCCACGTCCACGCCGTCCGACGAATTCTTTCTGGCGCGCCAGCCCATCCTCGGACGCGACCAGAAACTGGTGGCGTTCGAGTTGCTGTTTCGCGCCGCGCCGGAGCATGAGGACGCGCAACTGACCGATTATGCCGCCGCCACCGCCGCCGTGATCTCCCATGCGTCACAGCTGGGGATGAAGCAGGTGGTGGGTGAGCAGGTTGCCTTCGTCAATGTCGACGAGGTCGTGCTGATGAGTGATTTCGTCCGCTTCCTGCCTCCCGATAAGGTCATTCTGGAAATTCTGGAAACCGTCCGTCCCACACCGGCCTTGCTGGCCCGCGTGCGGGAATTGAAAGAGCTTGGCTTCAAGTTCGCACTCGACGATGTTATAGGCCATTCCGAGCAGGTAAGCAAGCTGATGAGCCTCGTGGATATCATCAAGATCGACTTGCAGGGCGTCGGGCGCGATGAACTTGCCGAACTCGTCCGCGCCTTGCGGGGGCCGCACCAGAAGCTGCTGGCGGAAAAGGTCGAGACGATCGAGGAATTCGAGTTATGCCTGGAACTCGGCTTCGAATATTTCCAGGGCTATTACTTCGCGCGCCCCGCGATCCTGTCGGGCAAGAAGATCACGCCGTCCGAACTTGTGCTGCTGCGCCTGCTGGACCTGATCCACTCGCACGCCGACAACGACGCGATCGAGGCCGCCGTCAAGCGCGACCCGCTGCTGAGCCTGAACCTGCTGCGTCTCGTGAACAGCCACCTGGCGGGCACCGGCGCGCCGCAGGTTGAATCGATTTCGCAGGCGCTCGTCCAGCTCGGCCGCAGCCAGTTGCAGCGCTGGGTGCAGATCCTGTTGTACAGCGGCCCGGAGGGACACGTCGAACTGAATTCGCCGCTGCTGCAGATGGCGACCACGCGCGGCCGCCTGCTCGAGCTGATGACGCTGACCCTGCGTCCGGGCGACGTGGCCGGCGCCAACACGGCCTTTACGGTCGGCATCATGTCGCTGATGGATGCGCTGTTCGACGTGCCGATGCGCGAGATCCTCGACAAGGTCGACCTCTCGCGCGACGTCCGCGCCGCGCTGCTGGAGCGCGACGGCGACTATGGCGCCATGCTGAGCGTGACGGAAGCGCTGGAGCATGCGGAGCCGGGCCGCAACCTGGCGGCTGCGCTGGACCGGCTCGGGCTGTCGGTGAAGCAGGTGCGCGATATCGAACTGGCCGCGTTCGGCTGGGTGCGCGAACTCGGCGCCGAAGTGCATTAACGATTACTGCGCGAGGAACAGGAAGACGGTCGGCTTCTTGTGGAAATCCGGCGCCTTGCCGGCGGCCAGTTGCGCCTTCCATTTCGCGGCCGTTTGCGTGCGCACGGTCTCCGTCGGGAGCGACAGATCGGTCGCCACGCAGACGAGCGTGCCCGGCTGGCAGGAAGCGACGAGGGCTTCCAGCATCGCGCCGTTGCGGTACGGCGTCTCGATCAGCAACTGCGTCTGTTTCTCGCTGCGCGAGCGTTGCTCCAGTTGCTGGATGCGCTTGGTACGTTGGCCGGCGTCCGTCGGCAGATAGCCGTTGAATGCGAAGCTTTGGCCGTTCAGGCCGCTCGCCATGACGGCCAGCAGCAGCGACGACGGTCCGACGAGCGGGCGCACGGGTACGCCGTGCTGGTGCGCCAGCCGGACGAGGTCGGCGCCCGGGTCCGCGACGGCCGGCACGCCCGCTTCCGACACGAGACCCGCGTCGCGGCCCTCCAGCAACGGCGCGAGCAGCGCTGCCAGCGCCTGCGGCGGCGTGTTCACATTCAGTTCGGCAATTTGGATCTCTTGCAGCGGGCGCGCGAGCGGATGGTCGATGGCGACCAGTTTTAAAAAGGCGCGCGCCGTCTTGGCGTTCTCGGCCACGAAGTAGTCGAGCCTGCTGGCGATGTCCTGCACCTGTTCGGGCAGGATGTGGGACAGCGCGTGCGGTGCGGCCTCGGTCGGGCCGAGGGTGTTCGGAATCAGGTAGAGCGTACCGGGCATGGTTGTTCTTGTTGGGGATTAAAAAATGGCATGCCGGCACGGCGCAGCATGCCCGTCAGGGCGATCAGGGGCAGGCCGGTGAGGGCGGTTGGGTCGCTGCTCTCGATGCGTTCCAGCAGGGCGATGCCGAGCCCTTCGTTCTTGGCGCTGCCGGCACAGTCATAGGGCTGCTCGATGCGCAGGTAGGCGTCCAGCTCGGCGTCCGGCACGTCGCGGAACGTCACGAACACCTGCACATTCTCGACCTGCGCCGTGCCCGTGCGCCCGTCCCACAGGCACAGGGCCGTATGGAACACGACGCGGCGGCCGCGCATCATCTGCAGCTGGGCGAGGGCGCGGGCGTGGTCGCCCGGCTTGCCGATCTGGATGCCGTCCAGCGTGGCGACCTGGTCCGAGCCGATCACGAGCGCGCCCGGGTTCTCACGGGCGACGGCCGCAGCCTTTTCGCGCGCCAGCCGCAGCGCCGTCGCGTCCGGCGTCTCTCCCGGATGCGGCGTCTCGTCGATGTCGGGAGCAATCGCTTCGAACGGCAGGTGCAGGCGGCCCAGCAGTTCGCGCCGGTACGCGGAACTGGAGGCCAGGATGAGGCGCGGAAGGGTGGAGCTGGGCATCGATTTTCGTAAATAAAACAGGAAGATAGCGCTTTGCGAGGAAGTCTTTGACTGCGCGGGCAGAAGCCTGCTATTATCGCAGGTTTTCCGGGGATGTTTTTCCAAATGAGCGCTTTTGTCATCGACGCCTTTGAATTTTGTCGGAACAACGGCCATCGTGAAGGCGTCACGCCGGTGGCGGAAATGACTCGCCTGGCGGCCGATTGCGCCGACAAGTCCGGCGAGATCGCCTGGTCCATCGACGGTGGCCAGACCCGGCAGGGGTATCCGATGCTGACGTTGTCCGTCTCCGGTACCGTGCAACTGGTCTGCCAGCGCTGCCTGACCCCGTTCGGCTACGAAATCGATTCGTCGACCGTGCTGGTGCTGGGCAAGGACGACGAGGAAGCGGACGAGATCGAGGAAATCCTCGACGATGAAAGTATCGACGTGATCGTCGGCAGCCACACCTGCGACATCCGCGATCTGCTGGAAGATGAAGCCCTGCTGGCCCTGCCGCAGGCACCGAAACACGAGGTGTGCCCCGATACCAAGCTGCTGGACGCGATCAAGTCCGAGAAGGTATCGCCGTTCGCGGCACTGAAGAACCTCAAATCTGAATAAAAGAATTGCCGTGGGTGCCGCCTCCGGGTAGCATTCGCAGCGTCAAAACGTGTCAAACGCGTGCAGCTCGAGTATTGAGTCATCGTTGTAAGGCAGCGTTAAACATGTCGGCAATGGCAGTCCCAACGTTATTGCCGCTGGGATACTCGATGCGCATGTACTTGCAAGTCGAATGTGTTAGAATTTTAGAACTTAAGTTTAGGAGTCATCATGGCAGTTCAACAGAATAAGAAGTCCCCGTCGAAGCGCGGCATGCACCGTTCGCACGATTTCCTGACCGCCCCGAACCTGGCAGTCGAGCCGACCACCGGCGAAACGCACCTGCGTCACCACATCAGCCCGAACGGTTTCTACCGTGGCCGTAAAGTGCTCAAGACCAAGAACGACGAGTAATCGACGCCTTGCTGTTTTGTTCCATGAAAGCGGTGCAACGTATGTCGAATGCGTGGCGCCGCTTTTTCTTTTGCGGTAACTCCGTCATTTACCATCCCGCTGACTCGGTACGCAGTGTATCCCGCCGAGACCACGCCGCCGCCGGCCGACCTTGAGCCCGCGGTTCATCCCGACAAATGACAATCAAAATTTCCATCGACTGCATGGGCGGCGACCACGGCCCCGCCGTGACCATCCCGGCAGCCCTCGCATTCCTCAAGCGCGAACCCGACGCCGAGCTGATCCTCGTCGGCCAGGAAGAGCTGGTCCGCGCTGAACTCAAGAAACAACATGCGGGCGAGAATCCGCGCCTGACCGTCCGCCATGCCGCCGAAGTGGTCGCGATGGACGACCCCATCGAAGTCGCCCTGCGCCGCAAGAAGGATTCGTCGATGCGCGTGGCGATCGAGCTCGTCAAGGACGGCAGCGCCGACGTTTGCGTCTCCGCCGGCAATACGGGCGCGCTGATGGCCATCTCGCGCTATGTCCTGAAAACCATGGCCGACGTCGACCGTCCGGCCATTTGCTCGATCCTGCCGAACTCGAAGGGCGGTCCGACGTACATGCTCGACCTGGGCGCCAACGTCGACTGCGAACCCCATCACCTGCACCAGTTCGCCATCATGGGCGCCGTGCTGTTCGAGGCGATGGAACACCGCCGTCCGAGCATCGGCCTGCTGAATGTCGGTACGGAAGAGATCAAGGGCAATGAAGTGGTCAAGGCCACCGCGCCCCTGCTGCGGGCCGACCACGAACGCGGCGTGCTGAATTTCTACGGCAACGTCGAAGGCAACGACATCTTCAAGGGCACGGTCGACGTCGTCGTGTGCGACGGGTTCGTCGGCAACGTGACGCTGAAGGCGATCGAAGGCCTGTCGCGCTTCGTCAAGTCCGTCTTCCTCGAAACGACCATGTCGAAGATCGGTGCCCTGTTCGCGCGCAAATCGCTCAAGAAGCTGAACCCCGAAAGTTATAACGGCGCCGGCCTGCTGGGTCTGAAAGGCCTGGTCTTCAAGAGCCATGGCGGCGCCAATGCCTACGCCTACGAGTGGGCACTTCGACGCGCTTTTGACGCGGCGAAATATAATGTGCAAGCGCAACTCTCGACCTTGATCGCCGAAATGTTGCCGCAAGCTCCCAATCCGGAAGCGCCAGGCTCAACTATTCAGCAGGGTTAGCAATGACTTACAGCAAAATTATAGGCACCGGCAGCTACCTGCCCGCACAGCGCGTCACGAACGACGACCTCACGGCCCAGCTCGCCGCCAAAGGGATCGAAACCTCGGACGAGTGGATCGTGACTCGCAGCGGCATTTCCGCCCGCCACTACGCCGCGCCGGAGGAAAACGCGTCGGACCTGGCCGTTCAGGCGGCACGCAAGGCGCTCGAAGCGTCCGGCCTCGAAGCCGAGCAGATCGACCTGATCATCGTCGCCACGTCGACGCCCGATTATTTCGGCAGCTTCCCGAGCACGGCCTGCATCGTCCAGAACAAGCTGGGCATGCGCAACAACAGCGCCGCGTTCGACATGGGCGCCGTGTGCTCGGGCTTCGTCTACGCGATGGCGACGGCCGATGCGTTCATCAAGGCCGGCAATGCGAAGAACGTGCTGGTGATCGGCACGGAAGTGTTCTCGCGCATCCTCGACTTCGATGACCGCAGCACCTGCGTGCTGTTCGGCGACGGCGCCGGCGCCGTCGTGCTGACCGCCTCCGAGGAGCCGGGTGTGCTGGCAGTCAAGCTGCACGCCGACGGCAGCCACGGCGACATCCTGTGCGGCCCCGCGAACCCGTCGAACCTGGCCTCGAGCCAGAAATTCCTGTACATGGATGGCCCGGCCGTCTTCAAGCTGGCCGTCTCCGTGCTGGAGAAGGTCGCCAACGAAGCGCTGGCGCATGCGCAGATGCAGGCCGGCGACATCGACTGGCTGATCCCGCACCAGGCCAACCTGCGCATCATGACGGGCACCGCGAAAAAGCTGGGCATGTCGACCGAGAAGATGGTCGTCACCGTCAACGAACACGGCAACACGTCGGCCGCGTCGATTCCGCTGGCGCTCGACGCCGCGGTGCGCGACGGCCGCATCAAGCCCGGCCACAACGTCATGATGGAAGGCGTGGGCGGCGGCTTTACCTGGGGTGCCGTGCTGGCGCGCATGTAATAACAAGACAAAACACGCTAAGAGGAATCGATGAGCAAATTCGCATTTCTGTTTACCGGCCAGGGCGCGCAAGCCGTTGGCATGCTGAACGGCTTCGCCGATAATCCGGTCGTCGCACAGACCGTCGCCGAGGCGTCCGAAGCGCTGGGCCAGGACCTCGGCAAGCTGATCGCCGAAGGCCCGAAGGAAGACCTCGACCTGACCACGAACACGCAGCCCGTGATGCTGACGGCGGCCGTCGCCGTCTACCGCGCGTGGATCGCCGCGGGCGGTCCCAAGCCGGCCGTCGTCGCCGGCCACAGCCTCGGCGAATACTCGGCGCTCGTCGCCGCCGGCGTCATCGACTTCAAGGATGCCGTGCCGCTCGTGCGCTTCCGTGCGCAATCGATGCAGGACGCGGTGCCGGTCGGGCAGGGCGGCATGGCCGTCATCCTCGGCCTGCAGGCCGACGACGTTCGCGCCGTGTGCGCGGAAGCTGCCCAGGGTGAAGTGGTCGAAGCGGTTAACTTCAACGAACCGACGCAGATCGTGATCGCGGGCCACACGGCCGCCGTCGAGCGCGCCTGCGACATCGCCAAGGCCAAGGGCGCCAAGCGCGCCATGAAGCTGGCCGTGTCGGCGCCGTTCCACTCGTCGCTGCTGAAGCCGGCGTCGGACCGCCTGCGCGACTACATGGCGAACCTGCAGTTTGCCGCGCCGCAGATCGACTTGATCAACAACGTCGACGTGGCTATCCTGAACGATCCCGCCGCGATCAAGGACGCGCTGGTGCGCCAGGCGGCCGGTCCCGTGCGCTGGGTCGAGACCATGCAGAAGATGGCCGCGGACGGCGTGACGCAAGTCATCGAATGCGCGCCGAGCAAGACCCTGATCGGCATGGCCAAGCGGATCGATCCGGTGCTGGTGGGCGAAGCCCTCGTCGACCAGGCAGCGCTGGAACGCGTGCTCGCCGCCGTCAAGGGCTGAGCCCCGCACATCCCCCCGTTAGAGAAGAAGAGGACTCAATGAACCTGCAAAACCAAGTCGCCCTCGTCACCGGTGCCTCGCGCGGCATCGGCAAGGCCATCGCACTCGAACTGGCACGCCAGGGCGCCACGGTGGTCGGCACCGCCACCACCGAAGCGGGTGCCGAAGCCATCGGCGCCTTCCTTGCCGAGTTCGGCGGCAAGGGCGTCGTGCTGAACGTCACCGACGCCGCCCAGTGCGCGGCCGTCATCGACGACGTGACCAAGAACGTCGGCACGATCGGCATCCTCGTCAACAATGCCGGCATCACCCAGGACCAGCTGGCGATGCGCATGAAGGACGAGGAGTGGGATAACGTGATCGCCACCAACCTGACGGCCGTCGGCCGCCTGTCGCGCGCCGTGCTGCGCGGGATGATGAAGGCGAAGCAGGGGCGTATCATCAACATCACGTCCGTCGTGGGCGCGGCCGGCAATCCGGGCCAGATGAATTACGCGGCGGCGAAGGCCGGCGTGGCCGGCATGACGCGCGCGCTGGCGCGCGAGATCGGCAGCCGCAACATCACCGTCAACTGCGTGGCGCCGGGCTTCATCGACACCGACATGACCAAGGCACTGGGCGAAGGCCAGCACGAGGCGCTGCTGACGCAGATCCCGCTGGGCCGCCTGGGCAAGCCGGAAGACATCGCGTACGCGGTCGCCTTCCTGGCCGGTCCGCAGGCCGCCTACATCACGGGCACGGAGCTGCACGTGAACGGCGGCATGTACATGAACTGATCGATACGTTTTTAAAAGAGATCTCGGCAGTTCGCAGTAGTTTCAGCCGTTTTAGCGTCAGACGCTGAAAATAGTTTTTCAACGCGCAAACCCTGATAAAATGCGCGCACTTTCCGCAACACATACCTAATGGAGCCATAACATGTCGGATATCGAACAACGCGTTAAAAAAATCGTCGCTGAGCAACTGGGCGTTGCCGAAGCAGACATCAAAATCGATTCCTCGTTCGTTGACGACCTCGGCGCTGACTCGCTGGACACCGTGGAACTGGTGATGGCCCTGGAAGACGAATTCGAAATGGAAATCCCGGACGAACAGGCCGAGAAGATCACGACCGTTCGCCAGGCTATCGAGTACGCACAGGCTCACGTCAAGGCCTAAGCTTTCAGGATTTCAGGAGAAGCGCTTGAGTTCACGCAACCGTCGTGTCGTAGTGACCGGCCTGGGTTGCATCTCTCCGATCGGCAACACCATTGCCGACGCGTGGGAGGCAGCACTGGCGGGCAAGTCGGGCATTGCCAACATCACCAAGTTCGACGCAACGCCATTCTCGACCCGCTTCGCGGGCGAGGTGAAGAACTTTAACGTCGAGGATTACCTGCCGGGCAAGGAAGGCCGTCATATGGATACGTTCATCCATTTCGGCATGGCCGCCGGCATCCAGGCGATACAGGATTCGGGCATTGTCGTCACCGAGGACAATGCCGACCGCATCGGCGTGCTCGTGGGCTCCGGCATCGGCGGCCTGCCGATGATCGAAGACACGAAGTCGGAGTTCGACAGCCGCGGCCCGCGCCGCATCTCGCCGTTCTTCGTCCCGGCCTCGATCATCAACATGATCTCGGGCGACCTGTCGATCAAGTTCGGCCTGCGCGGTCCGAACCTGGCCATCGTGACGGCCTGCACGACCGGCTTGCATTGCATCGGCCAGGCAGCCCGCCTGATCGAGTATGGCGACGCCGACGTGATGATCGCCGGTGGTGCGGAATCGACGATGTCGCCGCTGGGCCTGGGCGGTTTTGCCGCGGCGCGCGCGCTGTCGTCGCGCAATGACGATCCGGCCACGGCCTCGCGTCCGTGGGACCGCGACCGCGACGGCTTCGTGCTGGGCGAGGGCGCGGGCGTGATGGTGCTCGAAGAGTACGAGCACGCCAAGGCGCGCGGCGCGAAGATCTATGCGGAAGTCGTCGGCTTCGGCATGAGCGCGGACGCGAACCACATCACGGCGCCGCTCGAGGACGGCAGCGGCGCATCGCGCTGCATGCTCGCCGCGATGCAGTACGCCGGCATCAATCCGGACCAGGTGCATTACGTGAACGCACACGGCACGTCGACCCCCGTGGGCGACGTGGCGGAAGTGAAGGGCATCAAGCGCACCTTCGGCGACCATGCCGGCAAGCTGGTCGTCAACTCCACCAAGTCGATGACGGGCCACCTGCTGGGTGGCGCGGGCGGCCTGGAGTCGGTGTTCACCGTGCTCGCGATCCACAACCAGGTCTCGCCGCCGACGATCAACATCTTCAACCAGGATCCGGAATGCGACCTGGACTTCTGCGCCAACACGGCACGGGACATGAAGATCGATTACGCGGTGAAAAACTCCTTCGGTTTCGGCGGTACCAACGGTACGCTGGTCTTCGCCAAGATCTAACGATCCGTCGATAGTCGAACTTTCGGACGCCCATTCCTGTCCAAGGAATGGGCGTTTGTCATTTCTGACCTCCTCCACTTCTAACTGGAAACACCCATGTCGGTCGCGGTGTCCGCGCTCGTCAGGCCGTCGCACATCCAGCGGTTCGTATGGGGTGGCTGCGGCCTGGCCCTCCTCGCAGCGGCGCTGGCCATCGGGCTGGCGCCGCCCGGTCACGTCCGGCTCGCGCCCCTTGTCGCATTGGCGCTGGCGGGCGCCGGCGGCGCGGTGCTGGGCGCGGCGGTCCTTCGTCCAAAGACGCACCAGATTGATATTTCTGGAACCGGCGACTTACGCGTGACGGTACAACAGGGCGTGGGCCTGCCGCCGGAGGGCAATGCGGTCCTGCTGCCCGGATCGGTCATCTGGCCGATGCTGATGGTGCTGCGGCACGCCGCGCCGGGTACGGGGCCGCGCGTCCTGTGCGTGTGGCGCGACAGCGTCGATGCCGCCGCTTGGCGCGCGCTGGCTGTCGCGCTGGCAGTGGTCGGCCGGCGCGGACATGCAGACGAAGGATGCGAATTCACGACGAACTCATTGCAGCGGACCAACTCTTAAGGAAACGTGCACACCGTTTCCGTATAACAGGGACGCCGCCGCAGCCAACGGGGCATTGCAGTGACGACCGAACGCGAATGTGATCAACTGCTGGTTGAGCGCGTCCAGGCGGGCGATCGCCGGGCGTTCGACCTGCTGGTGGCGAAATACCAGCGCCGCCTGATGCGGCTCGTGTCGCGCCTCGTGCACGATCCGGCCGAGGCGGAAGACGTGGTGCAGGAAACCTTTATCAAGGCATTCCGTGCGCTGCGCCATTTCCGCGGCGATTCTGCGTTTTATACGTGGCTGTATCGAATAGGAATTAATACGGCAAAGAATTTTCTTGTTACGCAAGGCAGGCGGGCGCCGACCTCGACGGAAGCCGATGCCGAACGTGCGGAAGGATTTGACGACGCGGATAGCTTGCGAGACATTAATACACCGGAATCGGTGCTGGCCAGCAAGCAGATCGCCTATACCGTGAATGCGGCCATGGAGGCATTGCCGCTGGAATTGAGGACGGCGATCGTCCTGCGCGAAATAGAAGGTTTAAGCTACGAGGAAATCTCCGAAGTGATGGCGTGTCCAATCGGTACGGTGCGGAGCCGGATTTTCCGGGCGCGCGAAGTCATCGCCGAGAAATTGCGGCCCTTGCTCGATATCTCGGCGGACAAACGTCGGTAGGTAGCGATATGAAGACAGGAATTCACATACCGGCGTGATGGCTATGGACACGAACAAGAAAAACCGTGAACTCATCTCGGCGCTCTGCGACGGCGAGATCCCGGATGTCGACCAGGAACTGGCGCTTGCCGCCCTCGACACGCCGGAAGGCCGCCAGGCCTGGGCGCGCTTCCACCAGATCGGCGACGTCCTGCTCGCGGATCCCGTGCCGGACGTATCGCCCGGCTTCGCGGAACGCCTCGCGGCCCGTCTCGCGGCCGAGCCGCTGCCGGGCAGGCGCGCGGCCGTCGCCACCGACGCCGCCGGCCAAGCGACCGTCGCGGCCGACCCCACCTGAGACTATCCGCCGTTCGTGCATCCTCGCTGCCGGTGCGGGCAGCGCCGTCCGTCCGGCACAGGCGTGCCAACGCGACAACAATGCACTTTTGTCTTACCATACGAACCATCCAAGCACAGACCTTACCGATCCTATGACAAGCAAAACTGGAAGCGCGATCCTGTCCGCCCTCGTCTTTGCGGGCGCGAGTCTGATGTCCCTCCCGGCGGCCCATGCGGCCGCTCCCGTTGCCGCCCCGACCGTTACCGGCTTGCCCGACTTTGCCGACCTCGTCGACAAGGTCGGCCCGGCCGTCGTCAACATCCGCACCACCGAACGCGTCCGCCTCGACCAGGGCGGCCCCGACGAGGAGATGCAGGAATTCCTGCGCCGCTTCTTCGGCGGCCAGATGGTGCCGCGCGGACGCCGTGGCGGCCCCGCGGAGCAGCCGCAGGAAGAACGCGTGCAGCGGGGCGTCGGTTCCGGCTTCATCATCTCGGACGACGGCTATGTGCTGACCAATGCGCACGTCGTGGAAGGCGCGGACGAGGTCGTCGTGACCCTGACCGACCGCCGCGAATTCAAGGCCAAGGTGCTGGGCTCGGATGCCCGCAGCGACGTGGCCCTGCTGAAAGTGGACGCGCGCAACCTGCCGAACGTGCGCATCGGCGATTCCAACAAGATCCGCGTGGGCGAGTGGGTGATCGCCATCGGCTCGCCGTTCAACCTGGAGAACACGGTGACCGCCGGCATCATCTCGGCCAAGGCGCGCGACACGGGCGAATACCTGCCGCTGATCCAGAGCGACGTGGCCGTCAACCCCGGCAACTCGGGCGGCCCGCTGATCAACATGCGCGGCGAGGTCATCGGCATCAACTCGCAGATCGCCACGCTGTCCGGCGCCTATAACGGCATCTCGTTCGCCGTGCCGATCGACGAGGTCATGCGCGTCTCCGACCAGATCCGCAAGACGGGCAAGGTGACGCGCGGGCGGCTCGGCGTGCAGATCAGCGAAGTGACGAGGGACGTCGCGGAATCGCTCGGCCTGGGCCGCGCGCGCGGCGCCGAGGTCGCGATGGTCGAGTCGGGCGGCCCGGCTGACAAGGCCGGCATCAAGGTCGGCGACATCATCCTGAAATTCAACGGCAAGGACATCGAACGCAGCTCCGACCTGCCGCGCCTCGTCGGCGGCAGCGCCGTCGGCAGCCGTGCCAACGTCACCGTGTGGCGCCGCGGCAGCCAGCTCGACCTGCCGGTGACCATCGTCGAACTGCAGGACGAAAAATCGCCGACGGCGAAAGCGACGCCCAAGAAGCCGGCGCCGGACCAGGCGCCGAACGCGCTCGGCCTGCACGTCTCCGATCTCACGGCAGCGCAGAAGCGCGAGCTCAAGACGGAGGCCGGCGTGCTCGTCGAGTTCGCCGAAGGACGCGCCGCATCGGCCGGCATCCGCCAGGGCGACGTGATCCTGCAGATGAACAACGTCGAGATCACGGGCGCCGCCCAGTTCAACGGCCTCGTCGCCAAGCTCGACGCGAAGAAGCCCGTGGCACTGCTGGTGCGCAGAGATAATGCCTCGCGCTACCTCGTCATCCGTCCGCGCCAATGAGTACACGTTTTACCTTGTACTCGAGGTCGTACTGCCACCTGTGCGAGGACATGCTCGCGGCGCTGCAGGCGTTCATGGCCCGCCAGGGCCAGGCGTACACGGTGGACGTGGTCGACGTCGATGCCGACCCGGCCCTCGTCGCCCGCTATGACGAACTGGTGCCGGTGCTGGTCGCCGAGCCGGGCGGCGCCGAGCTCTGTCATTACTTCCTCGACGAGGGGGCGCTGCGGCGTCATCTCGGCCTGGAGCAGGCGGCCGTCTAGACGTTCCGGCAATAGCCACGGCTTTTACATCCTGCTCCACGGATCGAATGCGAGCCGACCTGCGATAATCGGCCGCATCGCTTCCTGATTGACGCATATGGCTGACGGCCCCGACGCTACGCTGGACCCCGAGGACTGGACGGAACTCCGTGCCCTCGGCCACCGGATCCTGGACGACATGTTCGACCACCTGGAGGGTATTCGCGCGCGGCCCGTCTGGCAGCAGATGCCGGACGCCGCGCGGGACAGCCTCCATGCCCCGCTGCCGCGCGCGCCGGGCTCCCTGGCGGACGCGTACCGCAGCCTGCAGGATAACGTCATTCCCTACACCGTCGGCAACCCGCACCCCGGCTTCATGGGCTGGGTGCACGGCGCGGGCACGCCGGTGGGCATCGTCGCCGACATGATCGCGGGGGCGCTGAATGCGAACGTCGGCGGCCGCAACCAGGCGCCCGTCGAGGTGGAGCGCCAGGTGTCGGACTGGATGGCATCCCTGTTCGGCTTTCCCGACGGGGCCCGCGGCGTGTTCGTCACGGGCACGTCGATCGCCAACTTCATGGGCGTCGTCGTCGCGCGCACGCGGGCGCTCGGGCGCGACGTGCGCGCGCAGGGGCTCGCGGCGCATGCCGGCCTGCGCGCGTACGCGTCGGCCGAAGCGCATGGCTGCATCGCGAAGGCGATGGACATGGCGGGCTTCGGCACGGATGCGCTGCGCACCGTGCGCGTGGATGCCGCCGGCCGCATGGACGTCCTCGATCTCGCCGCGCAGGTCGCGGCCGATCGCAGCAGCGGGCTGCGGCCGTTCCTCGTCGTCGCCAGCGCCGGCACCGTGAACACGGGCGCCATCGATCCGCTCGCGGCGCTGGCCGACTTCGCGCACGACCAGGGCCTGTGGCTGCACGTCGACGGCGCGTACGCGGCGCTCGGGATGCTGGCGCCGGACGTCGCGCCGCTGCTCGACGGCATCTCCCGCGCCGATTCCATCGCCTTCGATTTTCATAAATGGGGCCAGGTGCCGTACGACGCCGGCTTTTTCATGGCGCGCGACGGCGCGCACATGCTCGACGCGTTCGCGGCCCCGGCCGCCTACCTGCAGCGCGCGGGCAGGGGGCTCGCGGCGGGGACGGCGTGGCCATGCGACCTCGGGCCCGATCTGTCGCGGGGCTTCCGCGCGCTGAAGACGTGGCTGACGTTCCAGGTCCACGGCGCCGACGCCATCGGCCGCTCGATCTCGGCCACGTGCGCGCTGGCCCGCCGTCTCGCTGGACGCATCGCGGCCGAGCCGGAACTGGAGCTGGCGGCGCCCGTCACGCTGAACATCGTCTGCTTCCGCTATGTCTGTCCCGACGCGGAGCGCGTGAACCGCGAGATCGTTCTGGCCCTGTACGACGAAGGCCGCGTGGCGCCGTCCGCGACGACGCTCGACGGCCGCTACGCGATCCGGGCCGCCATCGTCAACCACCGCACGGGCCCGGCCGACGTCGACGCGCTCGTCGATGCCGTGCTGCGCGCCGGCCGCCGCCTGTCATGATCGCGGCCGGGCTCCTCGACGCCGCCGCCATGCCGTACGCGCCGCTGATCGGCGCCGCGGCCCTGATGCGCTGCGCCTTTTATCGCGCCGACCTGCGCCCGGTCGGCGAACGGCTGCTGGCGCGTACCCGGGCGCACCCCGACGACGCGAATGCGTGGCTGGACGCCAGCTTCGTGCTGCAACTGCTGGGCCAACGCGAGACGGGGCTGGACATGCAGCGGCATGCGCTGGCGCTCAGGTCGGTCTACGCACTGCCGGCGCCGGCCCGCACGCCGGCGTTGCACCTGCTCGTGCTGATGGGGCCCGGCGATTTCATGGCCAACACGCCCATCGAATTCCTGCTGCAGACCTCGAGCATCGCCGCGACCGTGCAATACGTGACGCCCGACCTGCCGCTGCCGGAGCAGGTGCCCGGCCACGACGTGCTGTTCGTGGCGATCGCGCAGTGCGACGCCAACGCGCCGCTGCTGCGCGACGTGGCGCAGATGCTCGAGGGCTGGCCGCGGCCCGTCGTCAACCGGCCGGAACGGATCGCACGCCTGTCGCGCGACGGCGCCTGCGCGCAGCTCGATGGCGTGACCGGCACGCTGGTGCCCCGTACGGTGCGCATGGGCCGCGCCGCGGCGATGCAACTAACCGACGCGGCGTTCCCGCTGATCGTGCGGCCGGTGGATTCGCATGCGGGTACGGACCTGCAAAAAGTGGACGACGGCGCCGCGCTGCGCGACTATCTCGCCGCACAACCGGCGAGCGAGTTCTATCTCGCGCCGTTCGTCGATTATGCCGGTCCGGACGGCCAGTTCCGCAAATACCGCATCGTGCTCGTCGACGGCAAGCTGTTCATCTGCCATCTGGCGATCTCGTCGCACTGGATGGTGCATTACCTGAATGCGGGGATGGACGACAGCGCCGCCAAACGGGCGGAGGAGGCGGCCGGGATGGCCGCGTTCGACGACGGGTTCGCACGCCGGCACGCGGCGGCGCTGGCGGAGATCGATGCGCGCATCGGCTTGTCTTACCTGGGCATCGATTGCGCGGAGACGCGCGATGGACGGCTGCTCATCTTCGAAGTGGACAACGCGATGGTCGTCCACGCGATGGACGATCCGGGCAGGTATCCCTACAAGAAGCCCGTGATGGACAAGGTGTTCGGGGCGTTCGAGGCGATGCTGCTGTCACGCTGCGACCAGCACCCGCACGTCCCCGGCGACGACCGCCGTCTCGCCGAATAATTCCCGCATGAAGGCGCGCTTCGCCTCGCTGCGCGGACTCGCCCAGAAACTGTCCAGCGTCGCCTGCGGCACGCCGTCGTAATCGACGCGCAACACGTAAGGTCGCCCCATGAGTTCGCCGTGGACATAGCTCGCGAAGCATTCCGCGAAATCGTCGTACGGATTCGTCGCGCCGTACAGGCTCGGAAAATCGCTGCCTTCCAGGCCCGCGTACGCGGTCACGATGGCGTCGCTGTGCAGCTGGTTCGTGCCGTAGAAATCGACGGCGCCGCGCAGGTCGAAATCCGACTCGCTCCACGGCACGAAGCGGCCGGCGGCATCCACATGCCAGCTCAGGTCGAGGAACGGGAAGAACGCGGCCGGTACGGGTTCCCACCAGCGCGGCAAAAACGATCCGCCCGCCGTCACGACGTGGCCGAATTCGTGCAGCAGCAGGAATTGCAGCGCGTGGGCGCGGGTGTCTTCGTGCGGGGCGGCGATCGTCGCGGACAGCGAAAAGCCGGGGCCTCCGAACGGCAGGTTTTCCTTCCACGTGGCCCACGAATTGGCCGTATGCGTTTCCAGCAGATCCATGTCGAGTAGCACGACGCAGCCGAGGATGCAGCCGTCGACGGCATCCGCCACGATGTCCGTGATGCCCGACGACCCGAGGCCCCGGCCCGTGCACACGCCCAGCAGCAGCGGGGCCACGAGGCCGCGCACGACGGCCGGCATGCCCGCCAGCGCGGCGACAAGGTCCGCCTGAAGGGCGGCGTCGGGCACGCATGGGGCGGGCACGGCGTCCAGGCCGGTGGCCATGTTCACCTGGTGCACGACGTCGCGCACTTCACCGGGCAGCGGCAGGATGCGTTGCTCGATGGGCAAGGAAAGCTGGGCGCGCCATTGCTGTGGTTCGGACGTGTAGATCATGGTGGCAAAAAGAAGGGCCGTAAGGTGCCGATGTGCCATTAACGGCGCGCCGATGCCTAACTTGAATCGTGGTCCTCCCCGGAAACCGGGCTTTCTGCCTCGAAATCCGGTAAAATGGGCAGCTTGCGGGTCAAGCCGCGGCCTTCATGAGCCGCGATTCGCCCGATAAGGCGCTCGCCCGGGGAACTTCCCGTCCCCCAGACGCGGCGCTTTTTTCGTATTGCGCCGGCAGGATCGAACCCTGTCGGCCTGGCCGCGTGCCGCTCTTTTTGGTTTTGAGTTTGTTAATGAAAAACATACGTAACTTTTCCATCATCGCCCACATCGATCACGGTAAATCGACCCTGGCGGACCGCATCATCCAGCTGTGCGGCGGCCTGTCGGAACGTGAAATGGACGAGCAGGTGCTCGACTCGATGGACCTGGAGCGCGAGCGCGGCATCACCATCAAGGCCCAGACCGCGGCGCTGTCCTACAAGGCACGCGATGGCCAGACCTATAACCTGAACCTGATCGACACCCCGGGCCACGTCGACTTCAGCTATGAAGTGTCGCGCTCGCTGTCCGCCTGCGAAGGCGCGCTGCTCGTCGTCGACGCCTCGCAGGGCGTGGAAGCGCAGACCGTCGCCAACTGCTACACGGCGCTGGACCTGGGCGTGGAAGTGGTGCCCATCCTGAACAAGATCGACCTGCCGCACGCCGATCCGGACCGCGCCAAGCAGGAAATCGAGGACGTCATCGGCCTCGACGCCACCGACGCCACCACCTGCTCCGCGAAGACGGGCCTGGGCGTGGAAGACGTGCTGGAAACGCTGATCGCGAAGGTCCCGCCGCCCGAAGGCGATCCGGATGGTCCGCTGCAGGCACTGATCGTCGACTCGTGGTACGACAGCTACGTCGGCGTCGTGATGCTGGTGCGCGTGAAGAACGGCACGCTGCGTCCGAAAGACAAGATCCTCCTGATGGCGACGGGCTCCCAGCAGCTGGTCGAGCAGGTCGGCGTGTTCACGCCGCGCTCGGTGCAGCTGCCGGAGCTGAAGGCCGGCCAGGTGGGCTTCATCATCGCCGGCATCAAGGAACTGAAGGCCGCGAAGGTGGGCGATACCGTCACGCTGGCCTCGCGTCCCGCACCGGAGCCGCTGCCCGGCTTCAAGGAAGTGCAGCCGCAGGTGTTCGCGGGCCTGTTCCCGGTGGAAGCGAACCAGTACGACGCGCTGCGCGATTCGCTGGAAAAGCTGAAGCTGAACGACGCCGCGCTGCAGTACGAGCCGGAAGTGTCGCAGGCGCTGGGCTTCGGCTTCCGCTGCGGCTTCCTGGGCCTCCTGCACATGGACGTCATCCAGGAACGCCTCGAGCGCGAATTCGACCAGGACCTGATCACGACGGCCCCGACCGTCGTGTACGAAGTCGTGATGCGCGACGGCTCCATGATCAAGGTCGACAACCCGTCGAAGATGCCGGAAGTGTCGAAGATCGACGAAGTGCGCGAGCCGATCGTCACCGTGAACCTGTACATGCCGCAGGAATACGTCGGCGCCGTCATCACGCTGTGTACCGGCAAGCGCGGCGTGCAGATGGATATGAGCTATCACGGCCGCCAGGTGAAACTCGTGTACGAGATCCCGATGGCCGAGATCGTGCTGGACTTCTTCGACCGCCTGAAGTCGACGTCGCGCGGCTATGCGTCGATGGACTACGAGTTCAAGGAATACCGCGCGTCGGACGTCGTGAAGGTCGACATGCTGATCAACGGCGACAAGGTCGACGCGCTCGCCATCATCGTCCACCGCGCCAACGCCGCCTACCGCGGCCGCCAGGTTGCCGCGAAGATGCGCGAACTGATTCCGCGCCAGATGTTCGACGTGGCGATCCAGGCCGCGATCGGCGCGACGATCATCTCGCGCGAAAACGTCAAGGCACTGCGCAAGAACGTGTTGGCGAAATGCTATGGCGGCGACGTCAGCCGCAAGAAGAAGCTGCTTGAGAAACAAAAGGCCGGCAAGAAGCGCATGAAGCAGGTGGGCTCGGTGGAGATCCCGCAAGAGGCTTTCCTTGCGATCCTCCAGGTTGAAGAGAAATAAGGGAAGAAACACAGAGATGAATCTGCAACCGATCCTTGGCAATTTTGCATTGATCCTGTTCGTCGCCATGGTGATCACGGGCGTCATCTGGTGCCTGGACGTGTTCGTCCTGGCCAAGCAGCGCCGCGCGAAGGCGGATGCGGCGCTGGCCGAGTACGACGCGCGCCACGCCAAGCTGACGGCCGACGGCATCAAGGTCGACAACGGCAACCGCGCCGTGCTGGAGGCATCGATCCTGCGCCAGCCGACGTGGGTCGAGTACTCCGGCAGCTTCTTCCCCGTGATCGCGCTCGTGTTCGTGCTGCGTTCCTTCCTGTTCGAGCCGTTCAAGATTCCGTCGTCGTCGATGGTGCCGACCCTGCTCGTGGGCGACCTGATCCTCGTGAACAAGTTCGACTACGGCATCCGCCTGCCGGTGATCAACAAGAAAATCATCGAGGTGGGCAATCCGCAGCGGGGCGACGTCATGGTGTTCAAATACCCCAAGGATCCGAGCCAGGACTACATCAAGCGCGTGATCGGCGTACCGGGTGATAAAATCACTTACGCGAACAAGCGCCTGACCGTCAACGGCCAGCCGGTCGAGTACGTGCCGATGGACGATTACCTGGACGACGAGCGCCCGGTTTATCACAAGCAATTCCTGGAAAAGCTGACGAACGCACCGCACCGCATCCTGAACATGGACGGTGCCCGCACGTACAACCAGAGCGCCGTGGAGGAGTTCCCCCATCACGAAAATTGTACCTATTCCTACGATGAATTTACCTGTATCGTACCGGAGGGCAATTATTTCATGATGGGCGATAACCGCGACAACAGCGCAGACAGCCGCTATTGGGGCTTCGTGCCGGACAAGAACATCGTCGGCAAGGCTGTGTTTGTTTGGATGAACTTCAGCAACCTGAAGCGCATCGGCGGTATCCACTAAGCCGGACGCGGAGGGTGTAATGAAAGGTGGCAAGCGGTATCGGATCGGTGCTGAGAGCGGTGTCTCGCTGTCGGGCCTGATCGTCGTGCTGGTCGTGCTCGGCGCGTTGGCGCTGGTGGCCATCAAGGTGACGCCGGCGTTCCTCGAATACCGGGCCGTCAAGAATGCGATCGTCAAGGCCAAGGCGGATGCCGGCAGCGGCAGCGTGCGCGAGATCCAGCAGGCGTTCGACCGGAACGCCGGCGTGAACGATGTGTCGTCGATCTCCGGCCGCGACCTCGTGATCACGCGCGACGGCGGCAGCACGGAGATCAGCTTCGCCTATGAGAAGAAGGTTCCGCTGACGGGCAGCATCAGCCTGACCTTCAATTTTGACGGTACCACCGACCCCAGCGGCGCCAATGCCGCCAAGGCCGACAAGGCCGACAAGTAATACGCCGGGAGGGCGCGCGATGGGATCGGCGCGCGGCGCCGGCCCATTAGATTGGTACGACAATGAATCTTCAGTTATTGCAAACTCGCCTAGGCTATACGTTCCGGGACCCCGGCCTGCTGCAACAGGCGCTGACCCACCGTAGCCACAGCAGTCTGCATAACGAGCGCCTGGAATTCCTCGGCGATTCGATCCTGAACTGCGTCGTCGCCTCCATCCTCTACGAACGTTTCAATAACCTGGCGGAAGGCGATTTGTCTCGCCTGCGCGCCAACCTCGTCAAGCAGCAGTCGCTGTTCGAGATCGCCCAGAAGCTGGAATTGTCGCAATTCCTGCGCCTCGGCGAGGGCGAGCTGAAATCCGGCGGGTTCCGCCGCCCGTCGATCCTGGCCGATACGCTGGAAGCCCTGCTGGGCGCCATCTTCCTCGACAGCGGCTTCGACGCGGCACGCGACGCGATCCGCGCGTTCTATATCCCGCTGCTCGATTCCGTCGATCCGCGTACGCTCGGCAAGGATGCCAAGACCCTGTTGCAGGAGTTCTTGCAGAGCAAAAAGATCTCGCTGCCCACGTACAACGTCGTCGCCACGCATGGCGCCGCGCACAGCCAGGAATTCGAGATCGAGTGCCTCGTGCCCAAGCTGGGCATCCAGGTCTATGGCCGCGGCGGCAGCCGCCGTGCCGGCGAACAGGCCGCGGCGCGGCTCGCGCTGGAAACGGCCGAGCAGTTGCTGCAGAAGAGCCCGTCCGCGTCGCGCAAGTCGCGGCCCCGGTCGGCCCAGCTGAAGCTGGCCGGCATCGCCACCGACCAGAGCGAGCTGTCGGTGCAGGCGGACGAGCCGCAGCAGAAACAACAACAGCATCACAAGTCAGGAAATACCCCAGCATGAACATCGAGACCACCACCGAGACCAACGACACCGCACCGGAAGGCTTCCGCTGCGGCTACATCGCCATCGTCGGCCGTCCGAACGTGGGCAAGTCGACGTTGATGAACGTGCTGATCGGTGCCAAGGTGTCGATCACGTCGCGCAAGGCGCAGACGACGCGCCACCGCATCACCGGCATCCAGACCCGCGACGACGCGCAATTCATCTACGTCGACACGCCCGGCTTCCAGACCCGCCACGCGAACGCGCTGAACAAGACGCTGAACAAGACAGTGTCGAACACGCTGACGGCGTCCGACGTGATCCTGTTCCTCGTCGAGGCCGGCACGTTCGGCCCGGCCGACCAGCAGGTCCTGGACCTGCTGCCGAAGAACGTGCCCGTCATCCTCGTCATCAACAAGTCCGACCGCATGAAGGACAAGGCCGAGCTGATGCCGTTCGCGGCAAAGATCGCGGGCCTGCGTGATTTCACCGCCGTCGTGCCCGTGTCCGCGAAGCACCGCTTCCAGGTCGATGCGCTGGAAGGCGAGATCAAGCGCCACCTGCCGGAAAACCCGCCGATCTTCGGCCCGGACGACATCACCGACCGCAGCGAGAAATTCCTCGCGGCCGAGATCGTGCGCGAAAAAGTGTTCCGCCTGCTGGGCGACGAGCTGCCGTACACGAGCACGGTCCTCATCGAACAGTTCCAGCAGGAGGGCAACCTGCGCCGCATCTTCGCCGCGATCCTCGTGGAGCGCGACACGCACAAGTCCATGATCATCGGGAACAAGGGCGCGCGCCTGAAAGAGATTTCCACGCAATCGCGCCTCGACATGGAGAAATTGTTCGGCGGTCCGGTGTACCTGGAAATTTGGGTGAAAGTGAAATCCGGCTGGGCCGACAACGAAGCGGGCCTGCGCGCTTACGGTTACGAGTAACAAGCCGGGGTATCATCTCCGCATGCCCAGCCGCGACGACGAACTCATCGACAACGACAGCGACGCCCATGCGCCGGCCACAGCCGGGGCCAAGCGCCGCACGCCTGCGCGCGAAGGCCGCGTGGTCGGCCAACCCGGCTTCGTGCTGCACAGCTATCCGTACAAGGAAACGAGCCTCATCGTCGACCTGTTTACGCGCGACCATGGGCGGATCGGCGTCGTGGCAAAAGGCGCGAAACGGCCGACCTCGAAGCTGCGCGGCGTGCTGCAGACGTTCCAGCCGCTGTCCGTATCGTTCTCGGGCAAGTCGGAACTGCGCACCTTGATCGACGCCGAGTGGGTCGGCGGCATGCTGCCGATCGAGAAGACCGCGCTGCTCTGCGGCTTTTATCTCAATGAATTGCTGGTGAAACTGCTGGCGCGCGACGATGCGCACCCCGCGCTGTTCAACCACTACGTCGCGACACTGAACGAACTGGCACACGGCGAACCGGCACCGATCGCCTTGCGAAAATTCGAACGGGCCTTACTTAAGGAAACCGGGGTCGCCGCCGACCTCACGCGCTGCACGACGACGCGCGCGCCGGTCGAACCGGACGGCCTATACGTCGTCGACCCGGAACGCGGTGCGCGCACGGCGGAGGCCGTCGAGTCGTGGCCGGTGGTGTCCGGCAAGACGCTCGTCGACATGGAGCGCGAAGACTACGCAGACCCGCAGACGAAGGCGCAGAGCAAGCAGCTGATGCGTTTCCTGCTGGCCTATCACCTGGGAGGCGCGCCGCTGAACACGCGCCAGATTTTGATCGACCTGATGCAGCTTTAAGAAAAAGACGACGACCATGAGCTTCCTGCAACCCGCCGGCCAGGTGATCGACCTGGGCGTAAACATCGACCACATCGCCACCGTCCGCAACGCGCGCGGCACCGTCTATCCCGACCCGCTGCGCGCCGCGCTGCTGGCCGAGCAGGCGGGCGCCGACCTGATCACCTTGCACCTGCGCGAAGACCGCCGCCACATCAAGGACGCCGACGTGCTGGCCATCCGCCCGCAGCTCGCGACGCGCATGAACCTGGAGGCGGCCGTCACGCAGGAGATGATCGACTTCGCCTGCAAGGTGAAGCCGCAGGACGTGTGCCTCGTGCCGGAGCGCCGCGAAGAAGTGACGACCGAGGGCGGCCTGGACGTCATCCGCTACCAGAAGGAAGTCGAAGCCGCGATCCGGCAGCTGAAAGGCGAGGGCATCCGCGTGTCGCTGTTCATCGATGCGGACGAACAGCAGATCGCCGCTGCGGCCACTGTCGGCGCACCCGTCATCGAACTGCATACGGGGCGCTACGCGGAGGCCGAGAACGCCGAGGAGCATGCGCGCGAACTGGAACGCATCAAGGTGGGCGTGCGCGCCGGCGTGAAGCACGGGCTGCGCGTGAACGCGGGCCACGGCCTGCACTACACGAACGTGCAGCCGATCGCAGCGATCCCCGAGATCCACGAACTGAACATCGGCCACGCGATCGTCGCGCACGCGTTGTTCGCGGGTTTTGAAAACGCCGTGCGCGAGATGAAGGCGATCATGGTCGCCGCGCGCCTGGGCGTCTCTTACGCCGCGAAAGGCCAGTGATGATTTACGGGATCGGCACGGACATCGTCCAGATCTCGCGCGTCGAGGCTGCCCTCAAGCGCAGCGGCCCACGCTTCGCCGAAAAGATCCTCGGCCCCGAGGAACTCGTCAAATACCACGCCCGCCGCGCCAAGAACGAGGTGCGGGGGCTGCGCTTCCTGGCCACGCGGTTCTCGGCCAAGGAGGCGTTCTCGAAAGCGATCGGCCTGGGCATGCGCATGCCCATGACCTGGCGCTCGGCCCAGATGCTCAACGCCCCGAGCGGCAAGCCGATTATCGTATGCAGCGGGGCGCTCGATGAATTCATGCGGACGCACCGGCTCACGGCCCAGGTGACGATCAGCGATGAAGCCGATTACGGCGTCGCGTTCGTCATCGTCACCCAGGCACCCGAGGGAGTGTCCGCTGCATAGGTGCAGTGGAAGTGAATGACGAAGTCGTAGTACCGCGCCGGCGCAAGACGCAGCCGGCCCCGGCGAAAGCGCCGCGTGCCCGTCCGGATGCGTGGCAAGCCATGAAAGAGGAATTGATCGCGACGATGACGAAGGATGCGGAATCCCCCGTGCGCCCCAGCGAGGCGGCGCGCGAACAAGTCCTGGCGACGGTGGCCAAGCTGCCCGACCTGCCGGGCGTGTATCGCTATTTCGACGCGGAAGACAGGGTCCTGTACGTCGGCAAGGCGCGCAACCTCAAGAAGCGCGTGTCGAGCTATTTCCAGAAGACGCTGTCGAGCCCCCGCATCGCGATGATGGTGTCGCAGATCGCGCGCCTGGAAACGACGGTGACGCACAGCGAGGCCGAAGCGCTGATCCTGGAAAACAACCTGATCAAGACGCTCAAGCCGCGCTACAACATCCTGTTCCGCGACGATAAATCGTACCCGTATCTGAAACTGACGGCGGGCGACTATCCGCGCATGGCCTACTACCGCGGCGCATTGGACAAGAAGAACCAGTACTTCGGGCCGTTCCCGAGCGCGTGGGCCGTGAAGGAATCCATGCAGCTGCTGCAGAAGGTGTTCATGCTGCGCACGTGCGAGGACAGCGTCTTCGCCAACCGCACGCGACCCTGCCTGCTGCACCAGATCGGCCGCTGCAGCGGGCCGTGCGTGGACCTGATCGCACCGGAAGACTACAAGCGCGACGTCGATAACGCGGCCAAATTCCTGCGCGGCCGCCAGACCGAGGTGCTGGAAGAACTCGAGAAGAAGATGCTCGCGTATGCCGAGGACCTGAAATTCGAGCAGGCGGCGAGCGTGCGCAACCAGATCCAGGCGCTGTCGCGCGTGCTGCACCAGCAGAGCATGGAGACGGCGGGCGATGCGGACGTCGACATCATCGCCGTCGTCGTGCAGGGCGGACGCGCGTGCGTCAACCTCGCGATGGTGCGCGGCGGCCGCCACCTGGGCGACCGGGCGTATTTCCCCACGCAGGTGGGCGAGGCGATGGATGAATGTCCGATCGAGGTGGAGGTGCTCGCGGCGTTCATGGCGCAGCATTACGGCGACAAGTTCGTACCGGGCATCATCATCCTGAACATCGAATTCGACCAGCCCGAGCTGATCATGGCGCTGCAGGAGCAGTGCGGCCACCGCATCAACCTCGTGTTCCAGCCGCAGGGCCAGCGCCGCCAGTGGCTGGAACTGGCGCAGAAGGGCGCGGAGATCTCGCTGGCCCGGCTGCTGTCGGAGCAGGGCTCGCAGCAGTCGCGCACGCGCGCGCTGGCGGAGGTGCTGGGCATCGATAACGAAGATCTCGAAACGCTGCGCGTCGAGTGCTTCGACATCAGCCACACGGCGGGCGAGGCGACGCAGGCGTCGTGCGTCGTGTTCCATCACCACCAGATGCAGAACGGCGAATACCGGCGATATAACATCACCGGCATCACGCCTGGCGACGACTACGCGGCGATGCGCCAGGTGCTGACGCGGCGCTACGAAAAGGTGGCGAACGGAGAGGGCGTCATGCCGGACATCGCGCTGATCGACGGCGGCAAGGGCCAGGTCGAGATGGCGAGACAAGTCTTCACGGAGCTGGGCCTCGATATCGGCAATATCGTCGGCGTGGCAAAAGGGGAGGGCCGCAGGGTCGGCCTGGAGACGCTGATCTTCGCCGACGGCCGCCCGCCGCAGGAACTGGGCAAGGAATCGGCCGCGCTGATGCTCGTGGCGATGATCCGCGACGAGGCGCACCGCTTCGCCATCACGGGCATGCGCGCCAAACGCGCCAAGACGCGCCAGGCGTCGCGCCTGGAAGAGATCGAGGGCATCGGCGCCAAGCGCCGCCAGAAGCTGCTGGCGCGCTTTGGCGGCCTGAAAGGCGTGATCGATGCGAGCGTGGAGGACCTGATGTCGGTGGAGGGCATCTCCAGCACGCTGGCGGAAGAGATTTATCGGCAGCTTCACTGAGGGGCGAGCGCGCTACGGATGGCTCAACTGGTTTAAACGGCAAGAGCCATGTAGACTAGCGCGCACGCAACTCAACAAGCCGAGCACGATCAGCCTCACCCCATGCCTTTCAATATTCCGATTCTCCTGACCTGGCTACGCGTCGCCCTCATTCCGCTGGTCGTCGGCGTCTACTACCTCCCCGAACACTGGCTGCCCGTGGCCGACCGCAACCTGGCGTCCACGCTCGTCTTCATCGTCGCCGCGATCACGGACTGGTTCGACGGCTACCTCGCCAGGCGCTGGAATCAGACGTCGGCCTTCGGCGCCTTCCTCGACCCCGTCGCGGACAAGCTGATGGTGGCGGGCGCGCTGCTCGTGCTCGTGCAGCTGGACCGCGTGAACGCCATCATCGCCTTCATCATCATCGGCCGCGAGATCACGATCTCGGCGTTGCGCGAATGGATGGCCGAGATCGGCGCGCGCAAGTCCGTCGCGGTGAGCTCGCTGGGCAAGATCAAGACGGCCGCGCAGATGGTCGCGATTCCGATGCTGCTGTTCCACGATCCGCTGTTCAATGGCGTGCTCGACATTCACAAATGCGGCGAGATCCTGCTGTGGATCGCGGGCGTGCTGACGGTCTGGTCGATGTTCTACTACCTGCGCCGCGCCTGGCCGCTGATCAAGGAAAAATCGGGCACGGTATAAGTTTCTGCTGGGTCATCCTTGACACATAGCTCAGCATCTCTATAATGCCTGCCTGTTGCAACGACAACGCAGCAAACGAAACGAAGCGGGAGTAGCTCAGTTGGTAGAGCGCAACCTTGCCAAGGTTGAGGTCGAGAGTTCGAGACTCTTCTCCCGCTCCACGGTTTGCCGGTCGAAGTAATAAAGGTTGTCTTGGAAAGCAGTCGAAAATCTGAGATAATCGCAAGTTCCAGCGACGCGGGAGTAGCTCAGTTGGTAGAGCGCAACCTTGCCAAGGTTGAGGTCGAGAGTTCGAGACTCTTCTCCCGCTCCAGTCATCGCAAGATGATGCTGGGGCAAACAAGTAAGACTCCATGCGGGAGTAGCTCAGTTGGTAGAGCGCAACCTTGCCAAGGTTGAGGTCGAGAGTTCGAGACTCTTCTCCCGCTCCAGTGTTTTACGATTGTTGGCTAGTAAGTGATGAACTCCTAAGCGGGAGTAGCTCAGTTGGTAGAGCGCAACCTTGCCAAGGTTGAGGTCGAGAGTTCGAGACTCTTCTCCCGCTCCAGGTAATTCACGATGGTAGTACCCGATGCGGGAGTAGCTCAGTTGGTAGAGCGCAACCTTGCCAAGGTTGAGGTCGAGAGTTCGAGACTCTTCTCCCGCTCCAGATACAGAGAAGCCAGCCTTCTCGTGTCGCTGCGACAGATAACCGGTCGCATCGACATCGTCAAGTCTTCCTCCGGCGAGGTAGCAAAGCGGTTATGCAGCGGCCTGCAAAGCCGTCTAGACGGGTTCGACTCCCGTCCTCGCCTCCAGCATATCTATAGATCAGCGCTTTCGCGCTGATCTAAGTCAACGATGTAGCTTGTCCCTTCAAATCGCCGGATTACGTTTGCGACACTACGTACGGCTCGATCACAGCGTTGCATTGGCGGACCTTCGACATTAATGCCATAATTTGGATCTCGACAATTCCAGTCCTCGGATTCGCTAGCGAGGGCGTAACCTGAGCAGGTCCATGAGTAACATGAAAGCGTCCATGCAGGTGTTGGAGTTATTTCCGACGCCGGTTTTCGTTGTGGAGACCCAAGGAGTAGACAACGAGGAACTGGCGCGCCAGATCTATGCCATTCGCGACGAGGAAGTCGCGGCCGGCATCGCCGACAAGACTGGCCTGTCGAACTATGGTGGCTTCCGTAGCTATGATCTGTTGCCGCTCCCGGGGTTTGCACAGCTCAAGCAACTCGTGCTGCGGGTGCTCAACGAATGCATGGTCAACGGCGCATGGTTTGCGGAACCGGAGGTCACGGAAGCGCAGTTCGGCGCGATGTGGGGGGTTATCAATGGCAAAGGGCACGCTAACAGCCCCCACAATCACCCGGGTAGTTGGATCAGCGGCGTGTATTACCCGCAGGTGCCGGCCGCGAAAGAACGTGCGGGGTCGCTCTGCTTCCGTGATCCGATCCTGGCGCGCACCTTTACCCGCAGCTTTTACCGCAATGTGCAGGCCGAGGCGGCATCCGTGGTGCCCGAAGTGGGCAAGCTGATCATGTTCCCAAGCTGGGTCGAACACCACGTCGGCCCCAACCTGACCGACGAGGATCGCATCGCCATCGCGTTTAACATCGACCACGCGAAAGCGCGCTAGCTTTTCGAAGCCGCGCTTCAGCAGGCGTTCAGGCGCACCCCGAAGAACGCGTTGACGGTCAGCCGTCCTTGTTCCGGATCGGCGCTGAGCAGCTCCGGATGGCGGATGTCGCCGCTGTGGTAGATCGTGCCATCATAGAACAACGCGCGGTTGAACGCCGCCGGGACGGTCGCCATCTTTTCAAAATACGCGTTGGTCTTGGTCGGATACGCGGGGGCGCTGTCGATCAAGGCCGAAAACGCGTCACGGTCCATGTGCTGCCCGCGGGCCATCATGGCCGACAATGTCGCGGTGTCGACCCGCGGTCGAAAAAAACTCGTGCCACCCAGCCGTTCATCCTTGAACAAATACAGGACCATGGCGAAATTGCCTTCGCCCGGCTGGAAGGGACCGCCATCGACATGAGGGATTCTCTGGAATGGCTCGAGATTTTCCGGCTTGCGCGTGACCATCGACATCCTGCACAAGGTGCTGCGGGTGCGCCGGGCGCCAAGCTGGCCCCGGATATATTGTGAAAAAAACGCTTCGAATGCCTGGTGCGCGGCTGGGGGCAGCCGCAGTTCCGGCCCGGGATAGTAGTGAGAATCTTCCGGCGAAAAATCCGCGCGCCGCGCGACGGCATGGGCGATGAATTGCATGGGATCGCGCAGGATATTGTCAACGACTACATAAGAACGGCCATCGCTCAGCGCGACTTTACTCATCGAGGGATTTGGGTTGAACATGGGCGGCTCTGAATTAAAAGGATCCGCTCGGCCGCTCTGCGCGGCAGAACCGCTGGACGTAAGCCTGATGCGATGGCAACTGCTGGACCGTCCTTTCGATCTTCTGGCGAATCGAGCCCAGGAACTGCGACAGCTCGGCATCGCCCATCAGGTCGGCCGACTGGTGATGCTGCTCGGGCATCATGCCCTGGCCCAGCATGACTTGCAGCCACGACGACTCGGTAAACAACTCACCCTCGGTGCGGAACACCCGTCCGGTTTCGCGGAACAGGTCGATGCGGTGTTGCAGCGATGCCGGCACTTCCATGTTCCTGGCAGCTTGCCAGTACGGGGTATCGGCGCGATTGGTGACCTTGTAATGCAGGATGATGAAATCGCGGATGTGGGCGATGTCCCTTTGCACCTGGGTGTTGAACTCGTCGATGTCGGAGCGGCAGATGCCGTCGGCCGGGAACATCTGCATCAAACGGATCAGATTACGCTGGATCAGGTGGATGCTGGTCGACTCGATCGGTTCCAGAAAGCCACTCGACAGGCCGATGGCGACGACGTTGCCTTTCCACGATTGCTTGCGCTGGCCTGGCTTGAACTTGATCATGCGCGGCTGCGTCAGCGGCTCGCCTTGCAGATTGTCGAGCAAGATCTGCATGGCTTCCTCGCCGTCCATATACTTGCTGGAGAATACGTGGCCATTGCCAACCCGGTGCTGCAGCGGGATCCGCCACTGCCAGCCGGCGCCGTGCGCAATCGAGCGTGTCATCGGCACCGGTTCGCCCATCAATTCAGTCTGCACCGCGATGGCGGTGTCGTTAAACAGCCATTGCGACCAGTCGTCGTATTCCACCCCCATGGTCTGGCCCAGCAACAGCGAGCGAAAGCCGGTGCAGTCGATGAACAAATCGCCTTCGATCAAGGCGCCGTTTCCGAGCTTGAGCCCGGTCACGTGGCCGCTGGCGGCGTCAAGCATCACCTGGTCGATCTTGCCTTCCACCCGCTTGGCGCCGAAACCTTCGCTGTACTTGCGCAGGAACCTGGCGTACAAGGTCGCGTCGAGATGGTAAGCGTAATTCATGACGTCGTTCGGCAGATGCGCGAAGCGGCCAAGCTGGGCCGACCTCAATTCCAGGCAATAGTCGCCGAAGTCACTGGCCAGGCCGCGCTGGCGGCCCTTGCGCCAGAAATGCTGGAAGCCCGCACTCCAGTGGTCGACGCCGGTCAAGCCGAACGAGTGGATATAGTTCTCGCCGGGCGCGCGCCAGTTCTCGAAGCTGATGCCCAGCTTGAAGGTCGCCTGGGTTGCCCGCATGACGTCGACTTCGTTCAGTTCCAGCAACTGGTGAAACTGAATCAAGCTGGGAATCGTCGCCTCGCCGACCCCGACGGTACCGATCTCGTCGGATTCGACCAGCGTGATGTCCAGTGTCTTGCCCAAGATCCTGGAGATGACGGCAGCGGCCATCCAGCCGGCTGTGCCGCCGCCGGCGATGACGACGCGCCGCACAGGCTTCCTGCCGATATTTTCCGGATTGTTCTGTTGCATGGGGTGTCTCCTGCTACCGTTTTAGTTTCTGCATGATTGCGGCGCGCATGGACCGCGCCTTGTCGAGATCGAGCGGACCGAGGACCCCGCGCGCCGGTTCCGGGATATGCGCCGCTTCACTGCCGTCCGCTTCAAATATGTAGTGGCGGAACACCTCTTGCCATGCCAGTCGCTGGGACGGCGGCAGTTCGCGCAGCGTCAGGATGGCGTGCATCAGCGTGTTGACCGGGGCATCCATATAGCCTGGCGACTGACGCCACCAGTAGTTGATCAGGACGTTAAAACTGTCGAGCCCCTCGATATGGTGCCACCACATGCTGGGCATGAAGATGGCGTCGCCCGGCAGCAATTCGGCCACTTGCGCATGCTTCATGGCCTCGGCAAACCTGGGGAATTTCACGAGGTCCGGCCGATGAAAATCGACCAGGCTGATGGGCTGATTGGCCGGCGTGAATTCGAGCGGCCCGATGTACAGGTTGCTCAACTGCTCGGGCGGGAACACGGTGAAGCGGCGACGCCCGGCGGCCACGCAGGCCAGGTTGTCGGGCAGGTCCTGGTGCGCGGGAATGCGCGAACGGTTGCCGGTCCACACGCTGACGAGCGGATCGCGATCGCCCAGGTCGAGATCGTTTTCATCCCGGAAGCCCGGCAGGCAGGTGTCCACGGTCGTCGAGCCGACATAAAACGTCGGCGGACACGGGTCATCGAGGTGTTGGAGCACTCGATCGAGGACCGCGTCAAGCCTGGCGTTGACGGCGTCGAAGTTGAACCCGCTGATGTCCTCGTTATAAAAATAGCGCCCCGCGATCTCGGGCGGTCCGATCAGTGCGCGGACCACCTCGCCCTGGTAAAAGCGGCGCAGATAGGCGATGCCCTCGCGCTGCGAGCGCAGGCCGGCCTTGACCAGCGGCCAGCTTGCGACCAGGCCGCGCAGTACCAGCGGCTCGGTCGCAGTGAGAATGGCGTCAGTCAGCGCGGAAGGTAGCGCGCCGCTGATCTCTCGCATCGGTTTAGCCATCGACCGCAACGCGCTGGTTTTTGCGCTCGATGAGCTCGCGCAACTGGACGAGCGATGCACCCATCTGATGGGCAGCCATCAGGTAGCCGTGCCGATGCAGGTGCGCCAGTGCCGCACCGTCGAGCGCGGCGAGCTTGTCCTCGTTGATCGTCGAAAACCCGACCAGCTGGTTTTGCGAGCCGTCGTTCAATTCGATGTCGAGCGTGACCGGCTCGATCAGGTCATGCTCGAGCAGCGCGGCAACAAAGCCGGCGTTGCTCTGCAGCCCCTGGTGCAAGGCCAGCAGCAGGCTGTTGACTTGTTCCAGAAGCTCGCTCTGGCCGCCGTATTCGAGAAACAGCGGATAGCCGGTGATCGTGCTCACTTTGGGATGATCGAGGTCGACATGCACCAGCAGACCGTCGGCGGTCAGTCCCATCGAGAAGGGCTGGCGCGCCACGGCCATCGGCACGTACAGCGCATCCCAGGCATCGTCGCTGGCAAACAGGTTCTCGCCCTCCGCAAAACCGAACAGCGCCACCGGCTCGTAGCGCTGTTCATTGCCGGTCTCGCGGAACACGATCGGATAGTGGGCCAGCACATTGCGAAACTCGGCCGGGAAGGTCGGGCAGATCGTCTCGCCGTCACCGAACCGGGTGCCGCGGCCAAGAATGATTTTCAGGTCTTTGTGTTCGACGTTGTTCAACAAAACACGGTGGGTCATTGCTTGCCTTTTCGTTCAAATGTCATTGACTACCTGGTCGACATGCCGTGATGCACGATATGCCCGATCAGTTCGCGGTTGCCGGGCAGCCCCGCCAGCATCTTGCGGGTCATTGCGGCCGCCGCGACCTGCGCGGCAGTGAGCCAGCCGGCCGAGCCGCCACCGACAATCACGACCTTTTCCAGGGGTTGACGACGCACGCGAGTTCCATCCAGTAAGTAGTGTAGCGATTCAGTGTAGCAAGAAAAAAGCAGGCCATGGTTGTCACCACGGCCTGCTTCAGGACCTGCTCACATACCAGGTGCCGACTTCCGCAATCAGAACGTGTAGCGTGCGCCGACCATGTAACGCGGGCCGGTCTGGGTTGCGTTCAGGAAGTGGGCCTTGGTGCGGCCATACTGGCGTTGCGTCGAATTGGTCAGATTGATCCCTTCGAACAGCACGTTCAGGTTCTTGGTCACGGCGTAGCCCACGCTCAGGTCGGTCTGGCCATACGCCTTGGTGTACACCGGATCCAGGTGGCCGCCGCCATCGGTCTTCGAGGCCAGGAACGAGTCGCGCCAGTTGTAGGCAAGCCGTACCGTCCAACCAAAGTTTTCATAAATACCCACCAGGTTGGCCGAATTGCTCAGCCCCAGGATTGCGAACTGATCGGTGGTTTGGTCGTTCTTGTATTTCAACGGCGAGGTCACGTAGGTGTAGTTCGCCTGAACGCCAAAGCCCGTCTCGCCGAACATATGCTGGACGGCCAATTCTGCGCCATGCAAGCTGGCCGGTTGCGAGTTCACGTAGCTGGACGTCCTGAACTGCATCAGCGGATCGCTCGGGATGCCCGTGATCACACCGGTCGCATTGCCAACAGAGTTCACACCAGTCTTCGTGACGCCAGGCTGGCCGTTGTAGTTGTTGAGAATGTAGTTACGGATGCAGTTGGTGTCCGCAACGGTGCAACCACTCGCCAGGGCGGATTTATAGTACCCGCCGCCGATCGGGGTATGGATGCCGTACTGGTTTTCCAGGACCTGGCTCTGGGCAGTGTAGTCAGTCAACTTCTTGTTGAACAGACCCAGCGAGGCGACGCTGTGCTTGGTGAAGTACCATTCGAAAGACAAGTCCAGGTTCTTCGACTTCACCGGTTTCAGGTTCGGATTACCCGTCGCAGCAGTGCCACCCAGATAGTAGTCGGAACCGGTGCCGATGTTCAGGCCGCCCTGCAGCTCGTTATAACGGGCGCGGCTGATGGTGACGCCGGCGCCGGCGCGCACCTTGAAGTTCGAGGTCACGTCGAAGTCGGCATTCACGTTTGGCAACACGTTGCTGTAGGAGCCATGCGTGGTCGAGTAGGCGGTACCGGCAAAGGTCAGCGGCAGCTCATTCTGCGAAATCCAGGTCACGCCCGTCGCCGGGAGCACCTGGGCCACCGAAGTGACCTTGGTTTTTTCGAAGTGCAGGCCGACCGAGGTGTGGACCGGAATGGCCAGTTCCCAGTCCTGGCTCAAGGCCACGTAGGCCGTCGTCGTTTTTTCCTCCAGACGCTGGTCGCTGTCGGTCGTGGCGAAATTCGGCAGGAAGCTTGCCTGCGTTTTCAGGCCGTCGTTACTGACATAGCCAGGCTTGGTCGCGGCGGCAGCGGTTGCCGCGCGCAGTGCGCCGAAATCGGCCGTGTAGAAGTCCCTGAACATGCCGGCCGCGCCGGCGCCATCGAACTGGTCGAAGTAGCTGGCGGTGTCACTCTTCTGGAACAGGCTGGCGGGATAGTCGTTCTTGCTGGTCAAGCCCGACCATCCGTTGTTCTGCACGAGCGATGAGGTCGAGCGGTTTTTCACGTCGGTATAGCCTACACCGAAGTTCAGGTTCGATTCTTCGGCCACCTTCCACTCGCCGCTCAACTGCAACTGCTTGACGGTCGACTTGACGTAGGTGTTGGTGAACTGCGAACCGGTTGCCTGGATCGGCTCGGCGGCGACGTTGGTGCCTTCAATGCCCAGGATCGGCAGCTCGTGGGTGAAGTCGACCGAGGTTCGGCCACGGCTGAAGCTGGCGTTGCTCAGCTGATTGCTGCTGCCCCATGGGCTGTCGGCTTTCGATTCAGCGCTCGACGAGTGGGCGTCGAGCGTGAACCTCAGGCCGGATTTCGGTTTCCAGACAGTATTGAAGCCGACCGAATTCAGCGTGTTCTTGGTGGCATAGTCGGCTGAGATGACCGACATGTCCTGCGGCGTGTTGTACACCTCGGAGTAAGTCAACGGTGCCTGGTTGCTGCCGCCCGGCCAGGTGCTGGTCGAGGTCGGGGTTTGGGCAAACCAGACGCTCATCTCGGCGCGTCGGGTGTGCAGCTTGTTCTGCGCGAAGGTGTAATCGAGGGTCGCGGTCAGTTCCTTGACCGGACGGAATTGCAGCACGGCCTGGCCATTGACACGCTCGCGCTCGAGACCGTTGACCTGGTAGCCAAAGTTTTGTGGGCGCTCATACAGATCGTTCGGACCTGGACGATTCGTTACGCTGCCGACGGGCGCACCGGGCTGCGGCAAGGTCGAGCCGTCGATCACATCCGAACCTTTGTAGGGGCCGATCCAGCCATTGGCGATCTGGGCACGATTCAAACCCGAGTCGCGCTTCGAGTAGCTGGCGTTGCCGCCAAAGCCCCACATGCCATCTTTGGTGACGGTGCTGAAGATGCCGGAAACTTCAGGCGTAACGCGCTTACCCTTCAGCAAGTCGGGCAGGTTCTGGCTAGACTGGTCCACCACGCCCTTGACGCCAACGCTCGCCACGGTGCCTTTTTGGTCGAGAGGACGCGCGGTCATGATGTTGACCGTCGCGCCGATGCCGCCGGACGGATCCTGGGCGCGGCTGGTCTTGTAGACCTGCAGCTGCGAAATGGCATCCGACGCCAGGTTGTCGAAGGAGAACGAGCGGCCGTTCGCGTCGTTCAGGTCAGCCGTCGGCATTTGACGGCCATTCAACAGCACCAGGTTGAAGTCGGGGCCCATGCCGCGCACCGTGATCTTCTGGCCTTCGCCATTTTGACGGTCGATAGACACGCCGGTGATGCGCTGCAGCGACTCGGCCAGGTTCGTGTCCGGGAATTTACCGATGTCTTCAGCGACGATACCGTCGACGATACCATCGGAGTTCTTCTTCAGGTTCAGCGTCGACTGCAAACTGGCCCGGATACCGGTCACCACGACGGTATTCGCGACGCCCTGTACGGGCGTGGACCCCGTCTGGTCGGTCGGCGCGGCGATGCCGTTGGCGGCGCCCGTATCCTGCGCATGGGCCGGCGCAACCAGGCCGGCACAGGCACTCGCAACGGCGAGGCTGATCAGGCGATGCCTGGTGTTCAGGTGATGGGGAAAAACCCTCTTGGTGTGTTGCACTGTGTCTCCTCTCGTCTCTCGAAAAAACGCCGGACCCGACGGGCGGCGGCGTCCGTACTGGTGGTGCTACAACCTGGCGGCCCGCATCGGGTCATTGCCGGCGGGATCTGTTGTGCGCTGCGGCGGCCGCGGCAGCCGTCGCTTTGTTGCCTCATTTATCATTGTTAGCGCACATCATTTCCCGTAGATTAGTGACTCTAAATATTTTGGTCAATCGATCAAACCAAACGATTGCCCCAACAATGAGCATCGGTGCACCACGGCAAAACACAGTTTTGATTGGAAAGCGGGGATTACGTAACGTACGTACATTGATGTCGGTACGTACGCGAGAAATCGATTTCATAATTAAATCAATCACTTCATCCAATACGTGAGGATGACCGGGCCGTGAGACTTCGCGTTGCGAGACGGGAAAGATGTTGCAAATATGCAGGTTGCATGATCAACAAATTTTTTCCAACCCGTTGCATAATCATCACAATCACTTGATTTTCTTACCCCATGCCAGTTACCGGTGACCAGCAACTCCTCAAACGACTGAACCGGATGGCCGTCGTACGCCAGGTGAGCACCCAGCCCGGGCTGTCGCGCGCGGCGCTGGCCGACGTGCTGGGCCTGACCAAGGCCGGCATCAGCCTGCTCGTGCGCGCACTGGTCGACGAAGGCTGGCTCACCGAAAGCGAGCTGCTCGTGACGGGCGAAGTCGGCCGGCGTGCCACGCCGTTGCATCTTGATCCGTCGCGCCTGGCTCTGCTCGGCGCCGAACTGGGCGTGGACGAAGCCCGCGTCGTCGCGACGAACCTGCTGGGCGAAGTCCTCGACACGCGCATCCTCACGTACGAGGATCGGGGCGACCCGACGTCGTGCATCCGGCTGGCCGCGCTCGCGCTCGCGAAGCTGGCGAAACGGCTCGGGCGCCCCGTTCTCGGCGTGGGCATCGGCCTGCACGGCGCCGTCGACGAGGCGCTGGGCCTGCTGCACCACGCGCCCCACCTCGGCTGGCGTGACGTGGACGTGGCCGGGATCGTCCAGGCCCACACCAAGGGTTCGCCGCTGGACGGCCTGCCGCTGTACATGCAGAACGAGGCGAACGTCGCCGCGCTGGGCGAGTTCGAATTCGGCGACCAGGCCAGCACCGATCCATTGATTTATCTGTCAATCGGCTATGGTGTGGGCGCCGGCGTCATCGTCAACGACCGCCTGCTGACCGGCCTGCGCGGCTTTGCCGGCGAAGCGGGCCACGCGATCCTGCAGGCCGGCGGGCCGCTGTGCTCGTGTGGCAGGCGCGGCTGCGCCGATGCCCTCATCGGCCTCGGCGCGCTGCTAGGCGCCGAACTGCCCAGCCATCCCGCGCTGGACCGGCTGTTCCGCCGCGTGGTCGACGGCGACCCGGCCACCTGCGCCGCAGTGGACGCAGCCGGCCGCCAGCTCGGCGTCCTGCTCAACAACCTCTGGGCCAGCTTCGACCCGATGGCGATCGTCATCGGCGGACCGGCAGTGCGGCTGGGCGACACGCTGATCGAGCCGGCGCGGCGGGTGCTGGGCGAGTACGCGGATGCCGCGATGCTGACCGCGCCGGAAATCCGCACTTCGCGCTTCGGCGCGGACGTGGTCGCGGTAGGCGGCGCGGCGCTGGCGCGCCACCGGCTCACGCGCCCGCTCGACCTGCAGAGCATGGCGCGGCGGGCCGACAAAGCGGGGCGCCAGGCGCGGGCGACGAATGGCGAACTGGGCCTGGCGCGCTAGATTAGGAAGGCCGATGCCTCCGCAATGACATACGGCTGTGCTGCGGGTACGCGGAACGATGATCAGGATGCTCGACCGGGCGGCAGCTTGCCCATCGCTGAGCCGTTTGGTCCCTAACTCCGTTCACCGGCCGAACTCATGATGTGACAGACTGGACCAGTCGCGGTGGAGCATAGAGTCGTGCTGAACGGGATGGCAGAGGTCGGCTCTCTGCTCTGGTCTAGAGTAATAGGCGAGCCGTAATTGCTGCGTGAATATCGCGTTGGCGGTGTCGAAGCAGGGAACGTAGACGCTTGCAGTTAAAGCCGCCATGCAGCTTGCCAAGCAAGTCGCGAACGAAGCGCAGGCCGAAGCCACGCCTGGGGATGTCAAGTAAAAGTCAATGGTAGACGGCGCTCTGCACCTCGAATGCGATGAACTCATGTGGTGCAAAGTGTGGTGCAACGCTAAATCTTTGATTTGTAAGAGCCAAAACGGCCTGCAAAGCCGTCTAGACGGGTTCGACTCCCGTCCTCGCCTCCAAATCTTCCCTCAGCAGCACAGTGATCAGGTCTCCTTTCATCGAGTGCCCGTGCATTTTTTAGCTGTACGTAATGCACAAGCAGATTTATGCTTCGATGAAGACTATTTGACTTGTTTCACGGACCCATGATGACGTCGAGCCAGCGGAATCTGCATCGTGGTATGAACCGACATGCCGTCGGGCTAGCACTGACGACGACGGTCGTGGCCGCTGCCATGCCGGAACTCTGTCGCGCCCAGGACGCCATGCCGGTGGTGACGGTCACCGCGCAGAGCCGCAGCCAGGAAATCCAGAACGTGCCGATCGCCGTGCAGACGCTGGCCGGCAGCGCGCTCAGGGACGTCGGCGTGGTCAATCTCGCCGACATGGACGCGTTTGTCCCCGGCCTGTCGGTCGAGGCCCTGCAATCCACCCGTCCGATCATCTTCCTGCGTGGCGTCGGCACCCTGGACTACGGCATCGGCACGGACTCGCCGGTCGGCATCTTCACCGACTCCGTATACGTCGGCAAGACCGGCGGATCGCTGCTGAACTTCAATGACGTCAAGCGGATCGAGGTGCTGAAAGGTCCGCAGGGCACGCTGTTCGGACGCAATGCGGCGGCCGGTGTCATCTCCATTGTCACCAACGATCCGGTCGAACGGATCGAAGCCAGCGGACTGGTCCGCGTCGGCACGCGCGGCGCGGTCCACACCGAGCTGCTGTACAACACCCCGCTGGCCGACGGGCTGGCCTTGCGCATCTCGGCGCTGGACCAGCGGGACAACGGCTGGGTGCGCAACACCTTCAACGGGAAGCGCATGGGCGACGACGGCGAACGGGGCCTGCGCGCGAGCGTGCGCTGGCGGCGCGACGATACCGACGCCATTCTCGGCTGGGAGCACGGGGTGATGCGCGTGTCAGGTCCGCCGGTGTTTTCCCTCACGGGCGGGAAGATCGACTTCACCGGGCCCGCGACATGGATCGATCCGCACAACCAGCCGCTGGCCAACGACGCCGCGCCCAACGTCCAGTCGCGCACGTTCGACGGCCTCACCCTGCGTGTGACGACGCCGCTGCGCCATGCGACGCTGAGCAGCATCACCGCCTACCGTCACTTCAACACGCAGAACTGGCAGGACAACGACGGCTCGGTGAATCCGGCGGCGTATATCGGCATCGGCAACGTCGAATCGAACTCGACCTGGCAGCAGGAGTTCAAGTTGAATGGCCAGACCGGCGCGCTCGACTGGGTGGGCGGCGTCAGTGCCTATCGCGAGCGCGCCACCCAGGCGCAACACGTGGACTTGACGACGCTGTCGATGGACACGCTGATCCGCCATGCCGCCGGCCTTGCACCCTATGCCACGCTGACGAGCCTGGCCCAGGGCATCGGCCGCGCCACCGGCAACGCGGCACTGCAGGGGCTGAGCCTCGCCGGCCTGCCGTGGCGCGAAAGCATCCACGACAAGGGCGATTACCGCGCGTATGCCGTGTATGGCGACCTGCTCTGGCATCTGGACCCGCTCACCAACCTGACCGTCGGCGGGCGCTTCACGCATGACGACAAGCGCTTCAGCTGGTACAACCCGCCGCGTGCTGCGAGCGAGCTCGACGCGCGCCTCGCCGTCATGCAGCAGGCACGGCTGTTTCCGACCGCTGTCGCCCTGAAACTGCTGACGCCGCAACAGGCGGCATCGCTGCAGGCCATCGTCGCACGCAATGTCGAGTTCAACAACGCCGTGTCGAGCACCAGCCCGTTCCCGGCAGCGAGAAGCTGGAACAACTTCAGCCCGCGCATCGTCCTCGACCGCCACCTGACGCCGGACCACATGGTGTACGGCTCGTGGAGCAAGGGCTATCTGGCCGGCGGTTTCGATGCCCTCGGCGTGAACGGCTATTACGACGAGGAACTCGTGACGAATACCGAGGTCGGCATCAAGGGGCGGGTGCGTGCGCTGGGCCTGTCCTATGACGCGTCGATCTTCCACTACGCCTTTACGAACCTGCAAAGCCTGACGCTGGTGCCGTCCAATGCGGGCGCCGGCGTGCCCAGCTACCAGGTCGTCAACAGCGACCAGCGCGCCACGGGCGCCGAGCTGAGCGCGCAATGGGCGCTCAACCGGACCTGGCGCCTGAACGGCGCGCTGGCCTACCTCGACCAGACCTATGCGCACTACGTGTCGCCGACCGGCGTCCGGCTGGACGGCCAGCCGGCCGGCGCGCCGCGCCTGAGCGCCACTGCCGGCGCCACTGCGCGCTGGCCGCTGTGGAACGGGACAGCGGACTTCAACGTGATGCTCGGCTACATCGGTGAGCGGCGCTGCAATGCCGACACGAAGGCGCAGGGAACGTGCAACCCCGGCGGCAGCGTCGATGCCGGTGCGGCGCGAGAAAAAGTCGATATGCGCCTCGGGTGGTCCGCGCCGTCCGCCAACTGGGGCGTGGGGGTGGTCGTGACCAACCTCACCAACCGGCAATATGCGGCGGTCAACACCGTCGGTGCGGTCGTCGGATCGCCTTACGCCTATGTGAGCAAGCCGCGCACGATCGCGCTCGAGCTGCGCGGGCGGCTGTAAGCCAGGGCGACGCGGTCAGCCAGCTGTTTTTTCGAATCTGAACATCCCATCGTCTGCGGCGTCGCCGGGCGGCACCCCGATGGAGGGTTCGTGAGGGTCCGGATGACGCGGATTGTAGAATTCGACGATCCGGAACCCGCACTTGTTCACGTAGAAGTGGATGTTTCGCCTGTCGAAGTAAGGGGTGTGCGTTTCCCACACCTTCGTGTCGGGATGGGCTTTCTCGATTTCCAGCCAGGCGCGGTGTCCGATGCCGCGGTCGTGCATCCGGGGCGAGACAAAGAAGAAGGCGAGCGCGTTTCTTTGTGTCCGTTCATCGATCACCACCACGGCGCCGCCGACGCGTTCGCCGTCCGCGATCACATGGTAGGTCACCGCGTCCGGGGCCTTGACCGACTCGTCGATATCCTCGTCGGACGGAATGAGTTCGCCGGGCGCCGACCCGAATGCGGCCGCGACGCCGGCGCTAAACGCCTCTTGCAGGCCGCGTTTGAAGGCGGGCAGGTCGGCGTGGCCGATGCGTTCGAGCGTGACCCTGCTTGCGTGTCGTGGTTTGTTCATGAATGCTCCAGAAGTTAATGAATCGGGGCCTGCGCGCGCCGCGTGCGGCGCCGTTTCCCGAGTGCGCGCGCCACGCGTTCCTGTAGTCCCATCACGACCACGAAGAACACCGGCACGAAGAACACGGCGAGCACGGTCGCCGTGATCACGCCGCCCAGTACGCCGGTGCCGATGGCGTGCTGGGTCTCGGCGCTGGCGCCTGTGGCGATCACGAGCGGCACCACGCCCAGGCCGAACGCCAGC
This sequence comes from Massilia kyonggiensis, assembly GCF_024756235.1. GTDB lineage: Bacteria > Pseudomonadota > Gammaproteobacteria > Burkholderiales > Burkholderiaceae_D > Telluria > Telluria kyonggiensis. Next base: position 362,111 of record NZ_JANUGY010000002.1, read on the forward strand.
GACGTCATGACGATCGGCCGCAGGCGCAGGCGCGCGGCTTCGAGTGCGGACGCCGCCAAGGGCATGCCGCCATCGCGGAACTGTTTCGCAAATTCGACGATCAGCACGGCGTTCTTGGCCGATAGGCCGATGACGGTGATCATGCCGACCTTGAAGAACACGTCGTTCGGCAGGCCGCGCAGCAGCACCGCCGCCACGGCACCCACGAGGCCGAGCGGCACGACGAGCAAGACCGACACGGGTATCGACCAGCTTTCGTACAGCGCCGCCAGCGCCAGGAAGACGACGATCACCGACAGCGCCATGAGGAGCGGCGCCTGCGACGCCGATTCCCGTTCCTCGCGCGACTCGCTCGCCCATTCGACGGCGAAGCCGCGCGGCAGCTGCGCCGCCAGGCGCTCCATCTCGTCCATCGCCGCGCCGCTCGTCGTCCCGGGCGCCGCGTTGCCGGAAATGCGCGCGGCCGGATAGCCCTGGTAGCGCACCATCTGCAACGGCGCTTCCGTCCACACGGGCCGGACCACCTCGGACAACGGCACCATGCCGCCGCCCGCGTTCTTCACGGTGAGCTTGAGGACGTCGTCGACCTTCATGCGGGCCTTCGCATCCGCCTGCACGATCACCTGCTGCATGCGGCCGGCGTTCGGAAAGTCGTTGACGTAGTACGAACCCATCGCAGTCGACAGCGTGTCGCCGATGTCGGCGAAATTGATGCCCATCGCCTCCGCCTTGGCGCGGTCGATGTCCAGCCGGATGCTCGTGCCGGACGGCAGGCCGTCCGCACGGACGTCCGCGAGGCGGGGGCTCAGTGCGGCCAGCTTCACCAGCTGTTGTTCGGCGGCCCGCAACGCGGCGTGGCCGTGGCCGGCGCGGTCTTCCAGGCGCAGCGTGAAGCCGGACGACGTCCCGAAACCGTCGATGGCCGGCGGCATGAGGGTCATCGCCGTGCCTTCGCGGCTGGCGCTCATGGCGTCCTGCGCCAGCGCCATCTCGTCCCGCGTGGCCATGCCGCGCGACCTGTCCTGGTCCTTCAGGATGGTGTAGGCCATCGCGGTGTTCGGGCCGGAGCCGGAGAATCCGAACCCGAGGAGCGACGTGTTGGACGCGATGCCCGGCCGTGCCGCGACGTGGCGCTCGTAGGCCTTCACGACGTCGAGCGTGCGCTCGAGCGTCGCGTCCGACGGCAGCTGGAACGACGTCATGAAGTAGCCCTGGTCCTCGTCGGGCAGGAAGGACGACGGCAGCGCGGAGAAGCCGAGCACCAGCACCACGGCGATGGCCAGCCATGCGCCCATCAGCCGCAAGGGGCGCCCGATGCAGGCCGCCGTCAGCGCGCGGTAACGACCGGTGAGCCGCCCGAAAGCGCGGTCGAACCAGCCGAAGAATCCGCGCTTCGCGGCGTGGCCCGCCGCAGCAGGGCGCAGCAGCGTCGCGCACAGGGCCGGCGTGAACGTGAGCGCAAGGAAGGCCGACAACAGGATCGACACCGACATCGACAGGGCGAACTGGCGGTAGATGACGCCGACCGAGCCGCCCGCGAACGCCACCGGAATGAACACGGCGGTGAGCACGAGGGTGATGCCGACCACCGCACCGGTGATTTCCTTCATCGCTTTCGAGGTCGCATCCCGGGGCGACAGGCCTTCCGTCGTCATCAGGCGTTCGACGTTCTCGACGACCACGATGGCGTCGTCGACGATGATGCCGATCGCCAGCACCATGCCGAACATGGTCAGCACATTGATCGAGAATCCGGCCGCCAGCATGACGGTGAACGTGCCCAGCAGCGCGATCGGTGCGACGAGCGCGGGGATCAGCGTATAGCGCACGTTCTGCAGGAACAGGTACATCACCAGGAAGACCAGCACCATGGCTTCCAGCAGCGTGTGGACGACCTTTTCGATCGACAGCTTCACGAACGGCGCGGTGTCGAGCTGGATCGACTGGACGATCCCGCGCGGCAGCGTTGTGCCGAGGGCGTCCAGGCGCGCACGGACGGCCGCGGCCGTTGCCACGGCGTTGGCACCGGGGGCGAGCTGCACGCCGGCGCTGGTGGACGGCTGCCCGTTCTCGCGGGTGCTGAAGCTGTAGCTTTGCGATCCGAGTTCGACCCGCGCCACGTCGCCGAGGACGACGCTCGAACCGTTGCGGTTGGCGCGCAGGACGATCCGCGCGAACTCTTCGGGCGTGGACAACTGGGCCCGCACGGCCAGCGGGATGTTGATCTGCTGGCCGGTCCGCGCGGGTTCGTCGCCGATCCGGCCGGGCGCGATCTGCGCGTTCTGGCGCGCGATGGCGGCGGTGACTTCCGGCAGCGACAGCTTGTAGGCCACGAGTTTGCCGGGATCGACCCAGATGCGCATGGCCTTTTCCGCGCCGAAGACCTGGACCTTGCCGACGCCGGGCACGCGCCGCAGTTCCTCGACGACGTTGCGGACCATGTAGTCGCTCAGGTCCGTTTCGCTGAACGCGCCGTCCGGCGCCGTGAGGCCGACGAGCATCAGGAAATTCGACGTCGCCGCCTCGACGCTCAGGCCACTCTGGCGCACGGCCTGCGGCAGGCGCGGTTCCACGGCCTTCAGGCGGTTCTGCACGTCCACCAGCGCCAGCTCGGGATCGACGCCCGGGCGAAATGTCACGGTAATCTGTGCCGTGCCCGTGCTGTCCGTGCTCGATTCGAAGTACAGCATGTTCTTGACGCCCGCGAGCTCGCGTTCGATGAGACCGACGACCGCATCGTTCATGGTCGCGGCGGTCGCACCGGGATACGTCGCGCCGATCGTCACCGAAGGCGGCGCGACGTTGGGGTAGCGTTCCACGGGCAGGCGCGGAATGGCGATCAGGCCCACCAGGATGATGAACAGCGCAATCACCCACGCGAACACGGGACGCTTGATGAAAAACTGGGGCATGTCCGATAATTCTCGTCAAAGGGCGGATTGTGTCGTGCCGCCGTTGCGATACGGTTGGACTTTCGTGGAGATTCGATGGATACGATGAGCGGGGCAGGGCAGCCGTCCGCACTGGTGCTGGTGGCCGAGGACGACGACGAGATTGCCGATATCCTCGCGTCCTACCTCGCGCGCAGCGGCTTCCGGACGCTGCGCGCGAGGGACGGCCGGCAAACGCTCGACCTGCACCTGTCCGCCCGGCCCGACCTCGTCCTGCTCGACGTGCAGATGCCGCTCGTGAACGGCTGGATGGTGCTCGCGGAACTGCGCCGGCGCGGAACGACGCCCATCATCATGGTGACCGCGATGGACCAGGATATCGATAAGCTGATGGGGCTGCGCACGGGCGCCGACGACTACGTCGTAAAGCCGTTCAACCCGGCCGAGGTGGTGGCGCGCGCGGAAGCCGTCCTGCGCCGCGCCGCGCCCCCGGCGCATGCGGGGCCGCGCGTCATACGGATCGGCGCACTGAGCATCGACCTCGACAGGCACGAAGTCGTCGCACAGGCGCAAGGGCAACCGGTGCCGGTCCAGCTGACGCTCACCGAATTCCGGTTGCTGGCCCACCTGGCCGCGGCGCCGCAGCGGGTGTTCGGCCGGATGGATCTGCTGACGCATTGCCTGCCGGACGGCGAAGCGCTGGAGCGCACCGTCGACAGTCATGTGAGCAAGCTGCGCAGGAAGCTCGAAGAGGTCGGCATCGCCGAGGTGCCCGTGAACGTGCGCGGCGTCGGGTACAAGTTCGGCGGCGGCGCGTGAAGAAGCTGCATGGATTGAGCCGCCGGATCGCGCTGACGGTCGCGTCGCTCGTGCTGTTCGTGATGCTTGCGACGGTCGCCAGCACCTATGTGTTCTATGCGTTGATGTTCAGGTATGCGCCGACCTATGTGTCCGACGCGGACCAGTGGCTGCCGACGGACGCGGAATGGGGCTGGATCGGCGCGACGACGGCCGTCGCGGTCGTGCTGGCGGTCGCGGTGGCGGTCAAGCTGGCCAGGCGCCTGCTGGTGCCGCTGACCTCCGTCGCCGATGGCTTGCGCAGGGTATCCCTGGGCGACCTGGACGTGCGCGCCGACAGGGCGGACAGCGCGCTGGGCGAGGCATCCCACCTGGTCGACGATTTCAACACGATGGCCGAGCGGCTGCGGCGCATGGCGCGCGAGCAGGCGTTCTGGAACGCGGCGATCGCGCATGAGCTGCGCACGCCGGTCACCATCCTGCGCGGCCGCCTCCAGGGGTTGGCCGAAGGCGTCTTCGAACCGGACGTCAAACTGTTCCGCAACCTGCTGGGGCAGGTGGAACATCTGGGCGGCCTGATCGAAGACTTGCGTGTGGTCGGACTGGCGGAAAGCGGCCACCTGGCCCTGCGCCTTGCGCCGTGCCGCCTGGCCGACGAGCTCCGGAGCGTCGTCGATCTGCTCGCGCCCGATCTGCAGGCCGCGGGCTTCGCGCCGGCCGTGGACCTCGACGACGGCGAGGTCACGTGCGACGCGGCGCGCATCCGCCAGGCGCTGCTGGCCTTGCTGGACAACGCGCGCCGGCATGCGTCGCCGGGTACACTGGCCGTTCACCTGCGCGTGGCCGGCGGGCTGGCGCGCCTGACCGTCACCGACAGCGGCCCGGGCATCGACCCGGCATTGACCACGTCGATCTTCGATGCGTTCCAGCGCGGCGCGAAAGCCCGTGCCGATGCCGGCAGCGGCCTCGGGCTGGCCGTGGTCAGGGCGATCGCCCAGGCGCATGGCGGGCAGGCCGTGTGTCATGCGGCGGCGACCGGCGGGACGACGTTCGAGATGGCCTGGCCGGCACCCTCTACGCGAAACGACTAGGAAGCAGCACGGCCAGCGTACGTTCATGGATCGTCGCGAGGAGCCGATACCGCTGGCGCGCTTCGGAACGTTTACTGGACGGCAGGCGTTGCAGGTCCGGCGGCATCAACGGCAGGCACGCCATGTCGAAATCGCCGTCGGGACGGCTCGTCGCTCCGCATTCGCTCCAGAAGCGGTCGTAATCCGCGTGCACCCTGCCCTCCCGGCGCGCGCGCCGCACGGCGTGGTTGCGGTTGCCGACGAGGAGCATCTGGCGGCAACCGAGCGCATGGCCGAGGGCAGCGATCAGCTTCACGAGCAGGTGCTTGGGCCGGATGCCGTACAGGTCGCGGGTGGCACCGCGAATCCGTTCCAGGCTGTCGGGCGCGTTCGTCCCCTGCATGCCGCCGATCGCCAGCTGACTGCATGACCGCGGGAAGAACGAGCAGGCGCAGGAAACGAGAGGGATGCCGTCGCGCGACAGCTGGAACACCAGGTCGCCTTCGCGTTCCATGATCTCCCCGGTGCGCAGCTGCAGCCGGTAGGCCGCGCCCGACTTGCCTTCGAATTCGGCGATCGTCACCGGCGCGTGGATCGCCGCCGAGACCAGCGACGTCCAGCCCATCCGCCGGACGAAGCTGTAATGGTCCACGAGGGCGGAGACACGCTGGCGGCTCGTCAGCGTAGCGGTCACGTAGGGGCGGTAGATCTTGTGGATCAGGCGGGGACACGCCGTGGCCATGCCGGCGAAGAAGGGATCGGAGTTGAGGAAGCGGATCCAGCCATCCGTCGCTTCGCCGTTGACCCATGCCCGGATGCGCAGCTTCAGGTGTTCCCGTGCCCGGACCAGGCCGGAGTAGCGGCGGATCCCGCTGCGCAGGGTGATGTGTCCAGTGTCGATGCATGTCGTCATGCTGCCCAATCGTTCGTCCAGGGTTCGTGAATCCGGACGTGTCGGGAGCGATGCATCGGGCGCAGTCCCGTACCGGGCGCTGTCCTGCCACCCCGTCCGCCATCGCATCGCGACGCGTGTCGCCGATGCGGCATGCGCAGCGTAGGCGACGGTCATTCAGAACGTGTGGAGGCGATGTGGAGATGGTGTGGAGACGCGCCGGTGGTCGGCAGCGGACGCGGCGTCCGGGTCTCGTCGAGCCATACCCAGGCATCGTATTGGCCGCCGGGCACCGCATCGTAATAATCGGACGCGTCGTCGCCGCCGGGCCGGTACACCGAACCGAAACCGCGCTGCTGCCGCGTCTCCAGCATCGCCGCCGTGGGATTGCGCAGATGGAGCAGGAATCGAACGCGGGCATGTATGTGTGAGCGACCTTGCCGAATGGCCTCGAAGCGATGCCCGTGGTCGACGAACTGCTGAAGCAGGGACACCTGCTGGCGCGCGATCGGGACGCATATGGGCGGCGCTTGAAAGACGGTCTTTCAGCCGACCCTGTCAGCCGGTACGCATTATGTACGTTTCAATAGCCCGCAGTAAACGCATAGCGGTTCATGATTTGTTTTCTTAATTCGGGTAGCTTTAATATATTTGTATTTGCATCGATCCCTCCTACCCTCTGATTGTGCTCATTCGAGCAACAACAGGTTCAACAATCGGGGGAGAAAATGATCGACACATCGAAGGGAGTGCACCACCTGCGCAGTGCGTCCGTCCTTCTGCTGTTCCTGGCAGCCCAGTCCGGACCGGCGCAGGCCCAAAGCAGGAGCGGGACGACGTTAGCCGCCTACAAGACCATCGACATCTGCGCGGTCAATACGACGACCTGGCGCTATTCGGGCACCATCGCCCTCTGGAACGAGGGCGCGGTGGCGACCCAGGGCCTGAACATCTACGACCGCATCCAGAACAAGACAGGCACCGTCTGGATCGATGGCCCCACCGCGCTGTCCGGCACGATGCCCGACATTCCGGCCGGCACGACCCAGCAAACGGCGACGTTATTCAACTACAGCGTCGACGCCGCCGCGCTACCGGGCACGATACGCAATGTCGCGACGATCACGATCCTGAACCGCTCGGGCTCGATCGGCACGCCCAAGGGGCCGGAACCGAAAGCGACGTTCACCGGCGAGGTCAAGCCCTGTGCCCAGCCCGGCGGCTGCACCTATACGCAGGGCTACTGGGGCAGCAAACCCGGCGTCGTGTGGCCGTCGCCGTATGACCGCAACGCTTCCTTCTACCTGAGCGGGCAGTCCTGGCAAGGCGTGCTCGATACGCCGGTCAATGTCTCACAGGGGTATTATCAGCTGGCTCATCAATTTATCGCGGCCACCCTGAACGTGGCCAATGGCGCGGCCGTCCCGGCCGGCGTCAGCACGACCCTGACCCTGGCGGACAATTGGCTCAGCACGAACCTCCCGAGCGCTTGTACCAGTCCCGGCAGTTGCGGCCAGCAGAAGGACTGGGCCGAGGTGCTCGACCAATACAATAACGGCCAGTATCCGGGCGGTCCCCAGCACTGCGAGTGAAGGCCTTGACTGCACCGGATGATCCGTTCCTGGGACGCCTGACTGCCATGTCACCGCCGGCGCAGGCGCACCATCTGGTAACCGGTGCCAAGCACGAACAGCGCGAACACGCACGCCAGCGCCAGCCTGACGGGCGGCGAGTCCGGACCATGTCCGATCGGATGGCCGACGGGGAGACGGCTCAGCGTCTCGTTCGTTCCGGGCACCAGCAACAGCATGAAGCTGAACGACATCAGGCCGACCTGCAGATACGCAGCCGCGCGGCCGAGGAAGGCGATCCGGGGCGCGGCCGTGGCGCACGCCATTACCAGCAAGGTCAGCAGGCCGAGCGCATGCCCGGGATTGAACCCGCCCGTGCTCGACAGCCCGAACGCGGTGACGACGGACGCGAGCATGCCGGCCCAGTAGACCTTGCCGAGGCCGCTGGCCGGATCGATCCTGCCATGGCGCCCGAAGGCCAGCAGGCCGGCAACGATGGGGATCAGGCTCAGCACCGTGTGGATTGCGCCGACGCTCGAGAGGGGATGGGGCATGGTAAGACTCCTTGAGTTCTACCTACTAGTCGGTAGATTAATGGTGATGAAAAAAGGCCCGGCGAACCGGACCCGGATATGCTGAACGATCAGGCCCCGGCCGACAGGCGTGCCAGTTGCGGGTCCATGATGGTGCCGAAGATGGCGGTATCGCCGTAAGCGCGGGCCGACAGCATGGCACCGTGCACGGTCGCCATGAACGCTTCCGCCTCCACGCGCGGCGTACCGGTCAGCGTCACGACGCCGAGCGCCGCGCCGCGCTCGAGGACCGACGTGAGCCAGCCCGACAGGAAGCGGAAATACGTGCGGATCTCGAGCGCGATCTCTTCCGGCAGCACCGGCAATTCATTGGCCAGCAAGGCGCAGATGCAGAACGGCGCGCTCGCGTCGCCGATGCACGTCTTCCAGTACGCGATATAGGCTTGCAGCTGGTCGAGCGGTCCCGGTATGGCGCGCCCGAGGTTGGCGATGCCTTCTTCGGCCGCTTCCCGATACCGGATGACGAGGGTCTTCACCAGGTCGGCCTTGCTCGGGAAGTGGTGGTGGATGCTCGGCTTGCGGATGCCCACCACCTGGGCGATGTCCGCATAGCTGAAACCGTTGTAGCCGCCGGCGACGATCAGGGAGCGTGCGCAGGCCAGGATATCGTCGGCAGTCGAGAGCGATTTGTTCATGACAGTGAGAATACCTACTAGTAGGTAGGCTGTCAATCACCGGCATGGGCCGGGTAGCGGGATGCGGCGGCGCTTACTGGTCGAGGCTTGCCAGCGCCCAGCACTGGGTCCACGAAAAAATGGCGTGGCGCTGTTCGTTGTCGAAGGCGCCCGTGAGGATGTCGCCCAGGAACCGGGCAACGCTCATGCGGAGTGCGAACGGGAGACATGCCGCCGTTGCGATGGATGACTCGATGTCGGGATGGACGCTCGACATCATGATCTGGACGACGAGTTCCGCGTGTTCGGTCCATCCGGCGCCGTCGACGTAGTTCATGAGCGCGGTCACGCTGTCTGGCAGTTTCATCTGGTCTCGCATGGGCAGCGTATCCGGCACGAATGGGTCAAGACACCCAGAGTACCCCAGTCAGGTGACGGGCAGGATGAAATATGGAACGGGCGGGCATTTTCGTGGCAGGCGTTGCAACGATACGTGGCGCAACTGGTACAGTCGGTGCCGTGCATGCCCGTTCGCCCTCCGGTTTGTGAATCTTCTCTCATGCCGCTGGCGCCGCGGCGCCATACACGATCGTCCGGCGCGTCGCAGGGGCGTGCGCACGGACCAGCTCGCCGATGGCGGCGGCAAGCTTGCGGCCGCCCTGCGCGGACGGCTCGATCGGCGACGATGGCGCGTAGTCGGCCGCTTCCTGGCAAATCAGCCGGAGGTCGAGCACCGGGAGCGAGGATGCCGCGGCCTCGCGCAGGATCACGTCATTGAAGGGCGCAAGCGCCGTGCGCAGTCCCTGGGCAAGGCCGGGGACGGCATCGTAGATCGTCGCCACGGCCACCGGCACACGTCTCGACAGGACGGCGTGGAGCATCTCGCGGTATGCGCGCTGGAAGTCCGCCTGCCAGGACGCCAGCAGTTCGGCGGCCTCGAGGACCGAGCGTACTGGCGTTTGCATCGCGGCGACTAGCGGCAAGACATCGTTTCCGCCGCAGCTCACGATGAGCCAGGTCGGCGGTGCCGGCAGTTCCGCCAGTCGCGCGGCCTGCGCCGCGACGTCTTTCAATACGCTGCCGTCGCGGGCCAGCAGGGACACCCCGGCTTGCCGGCCCAGCGTCGTCCGCAACTGACTGGCGACCTCCATGCCTTCCGCGACGTACAACGCGTTATCGAAAATCGAGTCACCCAACAACACGACATGGTCCATGATCCCTCCGGTAGCGATGCCAGCCACGATGATGGCACGGCGGGACGACGATGCGTGTCGTTGAGCGGCTGATTTTTACGCGATTGGCTTTCCCGCGACGTCGCGTTGCGCCACACCCGCCACCGCCTGCACGACGAGCGCCACCACGACATTGAGCCCGAGCGCCAGCAACCCCGTGTACAAGGTCACGCTCGCATCGCCCAGGTGCAGCGTGTGCACGGGCTTGATGCCGTCGCCGAACGCGATCCACGTGCCGGCCACGATGCCGGCGGCCCATCCGCACAGCAGCGCACGCGCACCGAAGCGCCGCGAGAACAGCCCGAACACGACGGCGGGGAAGGTCTGCAGGATCCACACGCCGCCCAGCAGCTGCAGGTCGAGTGCGAACTTCGTCGGCAGGAACAGGATGCACACGAGGGCACCGACCTTGACGACCAGCGACACCATCTTGGCCACCTTCGCCTCGCCGGCCGGATCGACGTGCGGATTCACGTACGGCTTCCAGAAATTGCGCGTAAAGAGGTTGGCGGCGCCGATCGACATCACGGCCGCCGGCACGAGCGCGCCGATGGCGATGGCGGAGAACGCGAAGCCGCTGAACCAGTCCGGGAACAGCGCGCCGAAGAGGGCCGGGACGACGTCGTTGTTGCTCGCCACCTTGAGGTGCGCGGCGTGCGCCATGTAGCCGAGCAGCGCGATCAGGCCGAGCAGGATCGTGTAGGCCGGCAGGAAGATGGCGTTCTTGCGGATCGTGTCCGCGCTCTTCGCGGCGAAGATGCCCGTCAGGGTGTGCGGGTACATGAACGCGGCCATCGCGGAGCCGAGGGCCAGCGTCGCATACGGCAGCATCTGTGCGGGCTGCAAGGTCAGGCCCGTGGCGCCGCCCTTGGCCGCGAAGGCGTCGCCGGCGGCCGAGAAGATGCCCGCATAGCCGCCCAGTTTCACAGGCACCAGCACCACCGCGACCAGCACCACGATGTAGATCATGACGTCCTTCACGAAGGCGATCAGCGCGGGTGCGCGCAGGCCCGCGGCGTACGTGTACAGCGCGAGCACGATGAACGCCGCCGCCAGCGGCAGCTCGCCCGTCAGGCCGAGCGCCTTGATGACCACTTCCATGCCAACCAGCTGCAGCGCGATGTACGGCATCGTGGCGACGACGCCCGTCAGCGCGATCGCCAGTTCCAGCGGACGCGAGCCGTAGCGGCCGTAGACCACGTCGGCCGCCGTCACGTGGCCGGCCGCCTGGGCGGCACCCCACAGCTTCGGCATGATGACGAAGACGATCGGATACACGAGGATCGTGTACGGCAGCGCGAAGAAGCCGTAGGCGCCCACCGCATAGACGAGGGCCGGCACGGCGATCACGGTATAGGCGGTATAAAAATCGCCGCCGACGAGGAACCACGTGATCCACGTGCCGAAGTTGCGGCCGCCCAGGCCCCATTCATCGAGATGCTCGCCCTTGCCGGCGCCGCCCGACTGCCAGCGCGAGGCCATGAAGCCCAGCACCGTGACGAGGACGAAGAAACCGATGAAGACCCACAGGGCGGTCCAGTTGATCGTGGACGTCATCGCTGGTCTCCTTTCTTTTGCTCGTGGCGGTAGACGACCCAGATCAGGAAGGACGTCAGCGGCACCCACAGGAACTGGTACCAGTAAAAGAACGGAAAGCCGAACAGGGCGGGCAGGGGCTGGTTGTAGAACGGTGTCCACAGCAGGCCCAGGAAGGGAATGAGAAGAAGCAGCTTCATGAGATTTCCTTGGCGAGAAATCATGAATTATTCGCCTCGGCTTCCCGGGAAAACAGTACCAGATTGTAGGGGCGATGTGTCGGAATGTGTCGAGGCTCGCCCTGGACACATGACGGCCCGTAGTCGACACAAAGGCGACATGCCGCCGACAACCGGGAATGCGGTAATGACGGCTCCCCAACCGTACAGGAGCCAACATGAACACACGAACCACCCTGGCGCTGCTGGCGCTGACCCTCGGCACGCTGCCGGCGATGGCGCAGCAGCTGGACGCCAGCGGCATCGGCCGCACGGAACTCGTGCGCCACGACTTCGACGCCACGCGCGAGGCGATCCAGGTGCGCGTCGATTTCGGCCCCGGGGTTGCCTTCCCGGCCCATTCTCACCCGGGCGTCGAGATCGCCCACGTGGAGCAGGGGACCATCGAATACGTCCTGGACGGCAAGCGCGTGCTGCTCAAGACGGGCGAAACGGTGTACATCCCGGCCGGCGTCGTGCATTCGGCCCGCAACGTGGGCAGCGGCAATGCGGCCGAGCTGGCGACCTACATCGTCGAGAAGAACAAGCCCGTCGTGGTGCTGGCGAAGCCATGAGCGCGCGCCGCCTTCTCGTCATCGGCCTCGGCGCCGTTGCGTTCAGCGCGGCCGCGGCCCCGCTGCCCGTCGAAGGGAAGTTCGCCGGCTTCGACGGCGCCACGACGTGGCTCAACGGCGCCCCGCTGACGCCGCAGCAGCTGCGCGGCAAGGTCGTGCTGGTCGACTTCTGGACCTACTCCTGCATCAACTGCATCCGCACCTTGCCCTACATCCGGGCGTGGGCGGAACGGTACCGCGACCAGGGCCTCGTCGTCGTCGGCGTGCACACGCCCGAGTTCCGGTTCGAGCAGGACCTGACGAACGTGAACGCGGCGATCGGCCGCTTCGGCATCGATTTCCCCGTCGCCGTCGACAGCGACCAGCGCATCTGGCGCGCTTGGAACAACCATTACTGGCCTGCGTATTACCTCGTCGACGCCGCGGGGCGCGTGCGCTACCACCAGTTCGGCGAAGGCGACTACGGGCGCACGGAGCAGGCGATCCAGGCGCTGCTCGCGGAAGCCCGCGGCGGCGCGCCCGCGCCGGCCGGCTTCGTGAGCCCGGTCACGCCGGGCGAGCAGCGCGCGCCGGATCTCGCCAATCTCGCGTCCGACGAGACCTATGTCGGCTACCGCAAGGCCGAGAACTTCCGGTCGGCGGAGCGACTCGCGGAAGACCGTCCGCGCACGTATTCCGTGGGCGGCCTCGCCCTGAACCAGTGGGGCCTGGCCGGCCGCTGGGCCGTGGGGGCGGAAAGCGCCGTCGCCGACGCCCCGGACGCGCGGATCGCCTACCAGTTCAGCGCCCGCGACCTGCACCTCGTCCTCGGCCCCGGCGCGGCGGGCCGCCCGGTGCGCATCAAGGTGACCCTGGACGGCCAGCCGCCCGGCGCCGACCACGGCACGGACGTCGACGCCGACGGCAACGGCGTCATTACGGCCACGCGCCTGTACCAGCTCGTGCGCCAGTCGGGCAAGGTGCGCGCGCGCCGCTTCGAGGTGCGTTTCCTCGATCGCGGGGCGGAAGTGTACGCGTTCACGTTCGGCTGAGGCCCGGCAACGTACGCCAGCGCACGGAGCACGCCACGGCGATTCGTTATATTGCGGTGCAACATTCCGTGCCGAGGCGCCATGGCCAAACCCGTACGAAGGACGCGGCTGCTGCGCAGCCTGACCCGCGCCGCGAAGGCGCAACAAACGATGCTGACCACGCTGCTGGACGTCTACGCGCCGGCGCCGCCGAGGCCGGCGCGCAAGGCCGTACCGCGCAAGCCGGCGACGAGGCCCGGCCTCGCGCCCGCGACCGGCAACTGGCTGGCGGGATGCTTCACGCCGTCTGGCCAGGCTGCCGCACGCAGCATGCAATACTGGTTGTATTTGCCAAACGAGCGGCCGCGCGACGGCTGGCCGCTCGTCGTGATGCTGCACGGCTGCCACCAGAGCGCCACGCAGTTCGCGCAGGGCACGCGCATGAACCACCTGGCGGAAGCCAAGGGATTCGCGGTGCTGTATCCGCAGCAGTCGGTGACCGTGCAGGCGCAGCGATGCTGGCGCTGGTACGACCGGGCCACGCAGGAAGGCGGCGGAGAAACCGAGGTTCTCGCGTCGCTGATCGGGAGCGTGTGCGAACGTCATCCCATCGACCGGCGCCGGATCCATGCATGCGGGCTCTCCGCCGGCGCGGGGATGGCGGCGATATTGGCGCTCAACCATCCGGAACTCATTGCCGCGGTCGCGCTGCATTCGGGCCCAGTGTTCGGCGCCGGACATGGTCCGGTCGGCGCCTTACGCGTGATGCGCCATGGTGCCGCGGAACAGGCCGACGCGGCCATCCACAACCTGTTGCGGCGCCGCCCGGCCACACCGATGCCGGCGCTGCTGATCCAGGGCGAGGACGACCAGGTGGTGGATCCGGTGAACCAGCGGCAGCTGGCGCGCCAGTGGCTGCAATTGAACGGGTTGCCGGCAGGCCCGGCGACGCGGGTCGCGGTGAAGCCCGCGGGCCGGGGCGGCAGCCGTAATGCGCATGAGATCCACGATTTTCTCGTGGGGCGCAAGGTCGTGCTGCGCGTGGTGCGCATCGCCGGCCTGGGCCATGCGTGGAGCGGCGGGGACCCGGCGCATGCCTTCAACGCCAAGGCAGGGCCGGATGCCAGCCGCATGGTGCTCGAGTTTTTCGGCCGGCATCGGCGTTGACGGATCACGTGCGCCATGCGCCGCCGCGCACCAGGTCGAGCACCGCCGCCGCGAATGCGTGCGGGGCCGGCGCGTCCAGGGCGATGGTCGCGACGGCCGGCGGCGGCAGCGCGAATTTTCTTTCGAGCGGCGCGTAGGCCGGATCGGGCGCGGCGCCGGCATGGCGGAAGGCCCACGCATGCGTGAGGATGGCACCGAAGTCCGGATTGTCGAAGCTCGGTGCGGCGCGCGCGAACAGCGCGGCGTCGATGGGCGCGGCCGGCGACAGGCGCTGCCACAGCGTCCGTGCGACGCCGCGCGGGTCGACGCGCAGCGCGCGTTGGCCGACGTTCGAGCGGAACAGATAGCGTTCGAAGGGGCCGTCCGCGTCGATGCGTTCGATGCCGGCAAGGACGAGGCCCACGCAGCGCGTTGGCCGCACGACCGCTGCCGCGCGGACCGCGTGCGCACCCCAGCCGAAGCCCGCGAACACGGCTTCCGGCAGATGTAGCGCATCGATGAAGTCGATGAGGTCGCGCCCGAGCGCGGCCGGCTGGGCCGAACGCGGCGCGGCGGCGGCGCGGAAGACCGTGCCGCCGTGGCCCCGCATCCAGGGGACGAGCACGCGCAACCCCGCGCGGGCAAGCAGCGGGACGACGCGTTCGAAGCTGTGGATGTCGTAGCCGAAGTCGTGCACCAGCACGACGGGATGGCCGTGCTCGGGCCCGGCCGCGACGTAGGCCACGTCGAGCGCATCGGTGACGACGCGCGGGGCAGCGGGAGCCGCCGCCGCGCGCAGCGCGGGCAAGGCCAGTGCCGCACACGCCAGCAGGCGCCGGCGCATGGCGTCGTGGGTGCGCATGTCAGCTGTTGTGATAGCTGGCGCCCGGCGCGACGTAGACGACAGCCGCCGTGGCCGGGCTGCCTTCCGGGGCGACGCGCGCCAGCGGGACGGCGTCCACGTTCGACTTCGTGGCAACGGTCCAGGTGAAGCTGTCGCCGCCCATGCGGATCGTCACGGTCTCGCCGTTGGCCACGTTCACGTAGCGGGTGGTCGGCGTCACGTCGATCACGCGGCCGGCATTGGTGGTCGCGGGTGCGACGGTGCCGTACGTGTCGGCGGCGTGGGCCGGGATCGAGAGGGCGAGAGCCAGCAGGGGGGCGGCGGCGAGGATGGGTGCTTTCGTCATGATGTTCTCCGGTGATTGTTCGCAAAGTCGCGATGGAGACCATTAGACCTTGCCGGTTTGTCCGGGATATCTCCGCCGCGTGTCCGGTGGCGGGACTTATGTGTCCAGGGGGCCTTGAGACACAAACGGAAACATCGTTGCGCCCGCCGGCGACTCCGTGTATGGTCCGGGCACGATGAACGACACGAACAAGGCGACCCTGATCGGACTGACGGCCGTCCTGCTGTGGAGCGCCGTCGTGGGCCTGATCCGCCAGGTCAGCGTCCACCTCGGTCCCACGGGCGGGGCCGCGCTGATGTACAGCGTGGCGTCGGTATTCCTGCTGCTGTCGGTCGGGCATGCGCGCCTTCCGCGCCGCTACCTGGCCTGGGGCAGCCTGCTGTTCGTGGCGTACGAACTGTGCCTGTCGCTGTCGATCGGTTATGCGGACACCGCGCGCCAGGCCATCGAGGTCGGCATGGTCAACTACCTGTGGCCCACGTTCACCATCGTGGCCAGCATCCTGTTCAACCGGCAGAAGACGACGGTCCTGATCGTGCCCGGGTTCGTGCTGTCCATCGTCGGCATCTGCTGGGTGCTGGGCGGGGCGCAGGACGTCGATCCGGCCGGCATGCCGCGCAACGTGCGCGCCAACCCGCTCAGCTATGGCCTGGCGTTCGCCGGCGCCGTGATCTGGGCCGCGTACTGCACCGTGACGGCACGGATCGCGGAGGGAAAAAATGGGGTGACCCAGTTCTTCGTCCTCGTGGCCGCGACGCTGTGGATCAAATACTTGCTGGAGGGCGGCGGCCGCATGGATTTCAGTGTCGACGCCGTGGTCTACCTGCTGCTGGCCGCGGGCGCCATGGGCTTCGGCTACGGCGCGTGGAACGTCGGCATCCTGCATGGGAACGTGACGATCCTGGCCGGCGCGTCGTACTTCATCCCCGTGCTGTCCGCGGCGTTGTCGGCCCTGTTGCTGCGCACGCCGTTGTCGCTCGCGTTCTGGCAGGGCGCGGCCATGGTGTGCGGCGGGGCCATCCTGTGCTGGCTCGCCACGCGTGCCAATCGTGCACGCTGACATCACGCGTTACGGGTATGATGCTCATCGGTAACGTATCGTTGCCGAAGTCCGAAAGCATCCATGAAGTCCAGCCACAAATTCGCCGCCGCGCTCGTGCTCTGTGCCGCGGCCCTCGCTCCCCGTTTCACCTTCGCCCAATCGATTCCCGCGGCCATCCATGCGCAGGGCGTGTCCGCGTCCGGTCCCTACGACGAACGCGGTTGGCTCGACCGGTTCTACGCTCCGCGCAAGTACGCCCCCGCGTGGAATCCGCAGACCGCCGCCGCCGCGCTGTGGGTGCTGCGCCAGGCCCCCGTACAAGGTCTCGATCCGCAGGACTACGACGTCGACGCGCTGCAGCAGCAACTCCGTTCGAGTCGCGCGGATCCGGCCCGGTTCGACGTCGCGCTCACGGCGGCGATGCTGCACTACCTGGCCGACCTGCGCGTGGGCCGCGTGCGGTCCGAATACCATACCGCGAAGTCGGATGCGCGTCTGAAACGCTACGATCCGGTCGAGCGACTGCGCACGGGACTCGCGGCCGGCAAGCTGCGCGACGCGGTGCAGGCGGCCGAGCCGCCACTGCCGCTGTACGCGCAGGTCAAGGCGGCGCTGGCGCATTACCGCGAGCTGGCGAAGCAGCCGTATCCGGCGCTGCCGGTGCCGCAGGCGAAGGTCAAGCCGGGCGGGGCATACCCGGATGCGCAGGCGCTGTTCGAGCGCCTCGTGCTGCTGGGCGACCTGCCGGCCGATGCGGCGGCGCCGGCCGAAGGCGTCTACGGCGACACGCTGGAAGAGGGCGTGCGGCACTTCCAGGCCCGCCACGGGCTGGAGGAAGACGGGGTGCTGGGACGCGGCACGGTCGCCGCGCTCAACGTGCCGCCCGCACAGCGCGTGCGCCAGCTCGAACTGACGCTGGAGCGCCTGCGCTGGCTGCCGGACTTCGGTCCCGGCCCGCTGATCGTCGTCGACCTGCCGGCCTACCGCCTGTGGGCGCTGCAGAACGGCAGCACGGAGCCGCCGCTCGAGATGCGGGTCGTCGTCGGCTCCGCCGTCAAGACGGAAACGCCGCTGTTCGTGGGCCAGATGCGCTACCTCGAATTCAACCCGTACTGGAACGTCCCGCGCAGCATCCTGGACAAGGAGATCCTGCCGAAGCTCGCGCGCAATCCGGCGTACCTGAAGCAGCACGACATGGAGACGGTGCCGCTTGACGCGAGCGTGGCGGACCTGAAGGCGGGCCGGGCGCGCGTGCGCCAGCGCCCGGGCGCGAAGAATTCGCTGGGGCCGATCAAGTTCGCGATGCCGAACCCGATGGACATCTATCTGCACTCGACGTCGGCGCGCGAGCTGTTCGAGCGCAGCCGGCGCGACCTGTCGCACGGCTGCATCCGCGTCGAACATCCGGCCGCGCTGGCGCAGTTCGTGCTCGGCGGGCAGCGCCAGTGGACTGCGGATGCGATCCAGGAGGCGCTGCAGCCGGGGCCGACCAGGCACGTCGACCTGCCGCGGTCGATCCCCGTCGTGCTGTTCTACGCGACCGCCATCGCCGACGGCGAGGGCGGTGCGCGCTTCGCCGCGGACATCTACGGCCGCGACGTCACGCTGGAACAGGAGCTGGCGGCACGCCGCCGCTCCTTGAAATCAGCGCGCTGAGGTCAGCGCCGCGTCACCCCAGGTGACCGGCAGCTGCTCGTCGGCGCCGCCCGTGCTCTTCGCCACCAGTTCGATCAGCTTGACGCCGCCGACGTCCGCGCTCAGCACCTGTGCCGTTTGGCCCCAGCGCAGCGCGCGGCTCTTCGCGAGCAGCTTGCCGTCGCCATAGATCAGGAACGTCACGCCGTGCGTGCGGTCCTGCGCGGAATCGTCCACGCCGACCTTGGTCTCGATGCGGCGGAAGTCGCGGTTACGCACTTCCAGGCGTGAGTTGGCCAGGATGCCGATGCCGGCCTCGTAGCGCTTGCCCGCGATCTGCAGCCACTGGCCGTACGGGGTGCTGTCCGCGCGCGCGCCGCCGAAGCCGGCGTACATCGGGCGTTCGCCGCCGCCTTTGGTGCCGCTCCAGCCGAACGACGAGCGGAACACGGTCGGATCGGCGGTCGGCTTCGTCACGCCGTCGACGGCCGGGTTCACGCTGCCCGGCTGCTCCGACAGGTACAGGCCGTCGGCCAGCGTGCGCGTGCCCTGGACACGGAAGATGCGCGTCTCGCGCGGCGCCACTTTCACTTTCGTCTCGTTCGTGAACGAGGTGGCTTCCTTCGACCACAGATCGGTCAGCGTGATCTTGCCGTCCTTGCGCAGCTTGAGATGGTCGGCCGTCAGGTCGGCCTCGATGGCGGCGATGCCGCGGTTGAAGATGGCGACCGCCTTGTCTCCCGACGCGAGCGTCTTGACGAGGATTTGCACGTCGTCGGCGTCGTACGCGAGCACGGCCTGGTTGCCGGCCGGGTCCTGGTTCAGTGCGATGATGTCGGCATTGCCGAAAATGTCCATCAGTGCCTGCGGCGTCGTGCGCAGGTCGGCGCCCGTAAATAGCGGCGAATTCAGCATGGCCC
This sequence comes from Massilia kyonggiensis, assembly GCF_024756235.1. Lineage (GTDB taxonomy): Bacteria > Pseudomonadota > Gammaproteobacteria > Burkholderiales > Burkholderiaceae_D > Telluria > Telluria kyonggiensis. Next base: position 381,044 of record NZ_JANUGY010000002.1, read on the forward strand.
ACAGCGCGAAGTGCGACCTCGCCTCGGTGATGTGGTTCGCGTCGAAATCGCCGGAGCCGATGAACAGCATGTCGGGGTCGTTCCAGCTGCCCGGATGGCCGTACAGTTCGCGCCGTGCCGCGCTGTCGTAGTTGCTCAGCAGGCGAGGCCAGTTCGGGCGGATGTCGTCGCTCGTGCGCGAGATGTTGCCGAAGTTCTTGCCCCAGGCGCGCACGTCGGCGGAACCCCACACGCACAGCGACAGCAGGTAGTCGCCGTCCGGATTGTTGCGCTTGAGTGCCTCGTTGATCTGCGTGAATTCGGCCTGCACGGCCGGGATGTCCGAGCGGGCGACCGATTCCAGGTCCAGCACGGGCTTCAGCGCGCGATAGTCGCCCGTCTTGACCTTCGGGCTGTCCGCGCCGTACGCGCGCAGGCCGCAGCCGTCGACCTTGATGAAGTCGAAGCCCCAGTCGCGGAAGAACAGGGCGATGTCCTGGTCGATGTGGCCGTACAGGCCCACTTCGCGTTCGAGCACGCTGCCCTTCGGCAGGTTGGGGTCGTCGCCGCCGTAGGCCTGCGAACAGGTGTTGCGGCCCAGGTCCGAGTAAATGCCGGCCTTCAGGCCCATCGCGTGGATCTTGTCGGTGAACGGACGGAACCCGCCGTTGACGGTGGACGGGAACCGGTCCGGGCGGGCGATCAGGCGGCCGTCCGGCTGGTTGCGGCGCAGCGCCCAGCCGTCGTCGATGTTGACGTAGCGGTACCCCTTGGCAGCCAGGCCGCTGTCGACCAGGCGCTGGGCCGCGCCGAGGACTTTCGCTTCGTCGATGTCGGTGCCGAATGCGTTCCAGCTGCTCCAGCCCATCGGCGGCGTGGCCGCGTGGCCGGCGGTGTAGGCGCTCCAGCGCGCGGTCGGCGCGAGCGGATCGGTGGCGGCTTGTGACATAGCTGCGGCGAACAACAGGGGAATCAGGGCAAGGCGAGGCTTTTGCATCGGGATTTCCAGTGTGAGGTGTGGACGTAATAGCAGATTATGCGAAGCGCCGGATCTTTCGACAATTACTAAATATGCCATCCGGTATATCAAATTAAGCTGGCAGGCAACTATGTTAAAGTGACATCATTATTCCGGGTGCTCCATGAATCTGTTCGAACATCTGGCCTTGCTGGCCGTCCTCGTGCTGGCCGCCGGTTTCCTGTCCCTGAGCGAAATCGCGCTGGCCGGCGCACGCAAGATCAAGCTGAAACTGCTCGCCGAGGCCGGCGACGAGCGCGCGCATAAGGTGATGGCGCTGCAGGCGCAGTCGGCCGACTTTTTCGCCGCGTCGCAGATCGGCCTGAACGCGATCGCCATCCTGGGCGGTATCCTCGGCGAGGGCGCGCTGCGGCCGTTTTTCCTCGAGTGGCTGGCGCTGTTCTACGACGGACCGGGCCGCGACAACCTCGCGTTCGCGCTGTCGTTCGTGTTCGTCACCACGCTGTTCGTGCTGTTCGCCGACCTCATGCCCAAGCGCCTCGCGATGATCGCGCCCGAGAGCACGGCGATGGCCGTCGTGCGGCCGGTGCTGGTCGTCATCCGTGTGTTCAAGCCGCTGTCCTGGGCGCTGAACAGGGTGGCGAACATGCTGTTCCGCGTGTTCGGCGTCGACACGACGCGCGAGGACCGCATCACCTTCGACGAGATCTCGGCCGTCGTGGAAGCGGGCGCGCAGGCCGGCGTGCTGCAGAAGCAGGAGCAGCACTTCATCGAGAACGTGTTCGAGCTGGAGTCGCGCGCCGTCACGTCGACGATGACGACGCGGGAAAACGTCGTGTTCTTCACCTTGAACGAAGCCGAGGACAGCATCCGCCAAAAGATCGCCACGCACGCGCTGTCGAAATTCCCCGTGTGCGACGGCACGATCGACCGCGTGATCGGCTACGTGGACACGCGCGACATCCTCGTGCAGCTGTTCAACCGGCAGTCCCGTTTCCAGCTGAACGAATCGAGCATCCGCAAGGTCCTGATCATTCCCGACGCGCTGACCCTGTCCGAGCTGCTCGACCGCTTCCGCGCCACCAAGGAGACGTTCGCCGTCGTGATCAACGAGTACGCGCTCGTCGTCGGCGTCGTCACGCTGAGCGACATCATGGTGACCGTCATGGGCAAATGGGGCGCGCCGCTGGAGGCGGACCAGCAGGCGTTACAACGCGAGGACGGTTCCTGGCTGATCGACGGCAGCACGCCGGTGGCGGACATGAAGCGCGTGCTGGAACTGGACGCGCTCCCCGAGGAAGAGCACTACGAAACGGCGGCGGGGTTCATGATGTACATGCTGCGCAAGGTGCCCAAGCCGACCGACAGCGTCGAATACGAGGGCATGCGCTTCGAGGTGCTCGACGTGGACCATTACCGCATCGACCAGCTGCTCGTGAAGCGCATCGGCGCGCGCGGCGCACCGTCCGCCACGCAGGCCGATACGGTGGCCGATTAGTCCACCACCAGGATGCCCTGCAGCGACGAGATCCGCTGCGGGGCCGACCATGTGCCGACCAGCCGGCGCTGCGCGTCGAACTCCAGCAGCTGCCGTCCCTTGTGGCCGTTGTCCGGGCCATGTCCCTGCCAGTTCGCCACGAGCAGGTGGCCGTCGTCCAGCTGCTGGAAGCTCGCGTAGAAGAACGGCGCCACCTCGGCGGGGAGGTCGGCGGGCAGGTCGGCAGCAGCGCCGAAGCGCTGCCGCACGTTGCCGTCTGCGTCGAACAGCACCATCACGGCGCCATAGCCGCCCGAGACGAGCGTCGTGCCGTCCTCGCTCCGTTCGGCCTTCCACGCGTGCTCGAACTCCGGCACCGTGAAGCGGCGGCGTTCCGTCAGGTCCGGCCCCGTTTCGAGGATGTGGTCGTTGGTGCACAGCAGGTACGTACCGTCCTGCGTCGGACGCATCAGGCGGACGTAGTCGCCGTCGCGGCGCGCGGTCGAGACGAGATGCCAGCCGCGGTCCAGGGTCAGCACGTTGACGCCGCCCGTGCCGTCCAGGTTCCAGCCCGTCACGAGGGTGTGGCCGCCGGGCCGGCGGTGCACGGCCGTGACGTCGGTCCAGCGCGCGCAGGCCGTCAGCACCTTGCCCGAAGCGATGTCCAGTTCGAAGAAGCCGCGGTCGAAGCCGACCAGCACGCGCCGTGCGTCGAGCCGCTGCAGGTCGCGCGCGAGCGGGTAGGGGGACAGGTCCAGGGTCCAGTGGAAGGTGTCGGTGGCGGTGTCGACGAGCGACAGCTGTTGGCGGCCTTCGTCGATGGCGAGGAGGCGGCAGGCGATTGTTTCGGTCATGTGCGTCAATTAGTTATCGATAACTTTGCGGAGTGTATGCGATTTCCCGATTATCGACAACAACGCTGGAGATCGACCGCCTCGCGCTCCGCCCTGCACACGACCGGGTTGTCCCCGTTCCGGCTCCATTCGCACCAGCCGCCGTCGTACACGCCGATTCTCTCCCAGCCCATCAGCCAGGCGTAGAAGAACGCCAGCGACGCGCGCCAGCCGGTGCCGCAATAGAACACCGCCGGCCGGCCCGCATGGATGCCGCCGGCTGCCCACATGCGCAGGATGTCCGCCGTGGGCTTCATGCGTCCGTCGGCATGGTGGAACGCGGCCATGCTGTTCACGTCGCCGTCCGCGCCGGCGCGGCCCCAGCGCGCGCCGGGGATGTCGCCGCGCGCGTCGATGTAGCTGTAGCCCGAGCTCTTGCCGATGTATTCGTCCCACGTGCGGATGCTGACCAGCGTGCCCTGTCCATGCCGCAGCAGGCCGCGCACTTGGTCCATGTCGAACAGATAGTCGGGCCGCGCGGGGAAGGGCGCGCCGAAATCGTCCGCCGCAGGACCGCGCCGCTGCAGCCCCGATTCGAGGGGCAGGCCCGCCCGCTGCCACGCCGCGAAGCCGCCGTCTAGCAGGCGCACGTCCGCGACGCCCGCGTACAGCAGCAGGTGCGCGACGCGTGCGGCCGCGAGGACGTTGCGCCCGTACAGGACGACGGTGACGTCGTGGCGGATGCCGTGCGCGAGCAGTACCCGCCGGAGGTCGGCGTCGGGGACCTTGTTCCACAGCGGCCCGTGTTCGAACCACGTCGTGTCGAGGTAGCCGGCGCCGGGAACATGGCCGGCCGCGTACGCCGCCGCACCGTCGCATCCCACTTCGAACAGGCGGCACGCGTCGTCGGCGCGGCCTGCCAGCCATGCGGGCGTGACGAGCTGGCGCCAGCGGGGCAGGTCGCGGCGGAAGCCGAAGGAAGGAATGCTGTTCAAAAGACGATGGAAAAGACAAAGGGCCGGGGCCCGTATGGTACAGGACCCGACGTTAAATATCGTTAATCTCCAGCTCATCAAGTCTTCACGTGCGGCGCGCCAGAATAGCGCCGTGTGTCCGGACGGTCCGGATCCGTCACGGGAGGGAAGATGGACAACGAAGAGCCGCCGGCCACGGCACTCTGGCGGCGGCTGGAAGCGGTCGTGGCCGTGCGTGGCGTGAGCGTTGCGGAACTGCTGCCGGGAGGCTCGGCGCGGCTCGTCGCCCGGCATGGCCCCGTGGCGCCGGCCTGGGGCGACACGCTCGCCCGCGCGGCCGGCAACACCGCGCATCCACGTGTGCTGGCAGGCGACCGGACCTACGCGCAGGTGCTGTGCTGGGACGGCCGGCGCTGGCTGGCCATGGTGGCGCGCGAGCCGGCGTCGCCGCCGTTTTCGCGCCGCGAGACGGCATGGCTGGAACGGCTGCTGCCCGGGTTGATGCAGCGCCTGCTGCAGGAATGCGAGCAGGTGGACGTACGCCGCCTGCTGGCGCGGCTGCTCGACGACGAGGCGCGCTTCGCCGCCCTGACCGTGCGCGAACGCCAGGTCTGCCTGGAGATCGTTACCGGCGCGAGCACGAAGCGCGCCGCGCGCCGGCTCGGCATCGGCGTGAACAGCGTGCTGACCTACCGGAAGCGCATTTATTCGAAGCTTGGCATCTCTTCGCTGTCCCAGTTGCTGCTCGCCGTCCTGGCGGGCATGCGCAAGCGCTGCGTCACATGAACGTGTGATTGTCCAGGAAGTGTGCGTGCGGCAACATTCCGCACATGTTCTATCACCTCACGATCAAGGCGCGCCTCGGCGCGACGATGGCATTCATGGCGGCCGTGCTGGCCCTGTGCGGCGCCATGGGCCTGTCCGGCATCGCCAGGTCGAACGCGGCGCTGGACGACGTCTATGCCGTGCGCATGCCGTCCGCCCTCGAGGCCAACCTGTCGCTGGCGCGGCTGCTGCGCGCCCGCCTCGTGCTGTACCGTGCCATCCTGCATGCGGGCACGCCCGAGGCGGCCCAGCTCCTCGACCGGGCCGCCGATCTCCAGCGCGCGTCGGACGCGGCGTGGACGCGTTACCTCGCGCTGCCGATGGAGAGCGGAGAGAAACGCTACGCCGACGACGTCGCGGCGAAGCGGGCAGCCTATCTGCACGACGGCACCGGGGCGATCGTCGCCGCGCTGCGCGCCGGCCGGCGCGCCGAAGCGGAAGCTGTCATGGACGAGCGTATGCAGGGACTCTACACGGCGCTCGACGCCAGCGTCGACCGGCTGACGCGCTACCAGTCGGACGGCGCCGCGGCGACGTACTGGGCGGCGCGCGAGCGCTACCGGCGCTTCCAGGCGTGGGCCATCGGCGGGCTGACGGCGACGTTCGCCATCGTCCTCGCCTCGTCCGTCCTGATGGCGCGGGCGATCTCGCGGCCGCTGGAGCGCGCGCTGCGCCATTTCGCCGCCATCGCCGGCGGCGACCTGACGATGCCCATCGACGTTCGCACCGATTGCGAGATGGGGCGCCTGATGGCCGGACTGCGACGCATGCAGGAAGGGCTGCGCGCCACGGTGCGCAACATCCGGCACACCAGCGGGGCCGTCGCGGCGGCGGCCGGCGAGATCGCCGCGGGCAATGAAGAATTGTCGGTGCGCACCGAGCAGCAGGCCGGCGCGCTGCAGGAAACCACGGCATCGATGGAGGCGCTGACCGCGGCGGTGCGCCAGAACGCCGCCAGCGCGCGCACCGCGACCGCGCTGGCGGCCGCGGCGTCCGACGCCGCCACGCGGGGCGGCGCGGCCGTTGCCGACGTGGTGGGCACGATGTCGGCGATCCACGATGCGTCGGCGCGCATCGCCGACATCGTCGCGGTCATCGACGGCATCGCGTTCCAGACGAATATCCTGGCGCTGAATGCCGCCGTGGAAGCGGCGCGCGCCGGTGCGCAGGGCAGGGGCTTCGCCGTGGTCGCCGCCGAAGTCCGGACGCTGGCCCAGCGCAGCGGCGCGGCCGCGCGCGAGATCCGGGCGCTGATCGACGATTCGGTGCACAAGGTCGACGCCGGCCGGCGGCACGTGGCGGAAGCCGGGACGATCATTGCCGGCCTCGTCGACAGCGTGCAGCGCGTCGACGCCGTCGTCGCCGAGATCGCTGCGGCCAGCCGGGAGCAGAGCGACGGCATCGAACGGATCCATGCGGCCGTCGGGGACGTGGACCGCGGCACGCAGCAGAATGCCGCGCTGGCCGAGCAGGCGACCGCCGTCGCGGCGGGACTGCGGGCAGAGGCCGCCAGTCTCGCCCGCCTGGTGGTCGCATTCCGGGTCGAAGAAGGCCGGCGCTAGGACACGGAGGCGGCGCCGAGGCTGCGGAACCGCTCGGCGAAGCTGGCCGCGCTGACGGGCGGCGACACGACGAAGCCCTGGATCTCGTGGCAGCCCTCGGCGCGCAGGAACTCGAGCTGCTCTTCCGACTCGACCCCTTCGGCGATCACTTGCAGGTTCAGGTTCGCGGCCATGGCCAGGATCGCGCGCATGATCGCGCGGTCGCCGGCGTTGCGCGGGAGGTCGCGCACGAAGCTCTGGTCGACCTTGAGGCGGTCGACGGGCAACTGTTTCAGGTAGGACAGCGACGAGTAGCCCGTGCCGAAATCGTCGACCGCCAGTTCCACGCCCATGGTCTTGATCAGGTGCAGCTTGCCGATTGCGTCCAGGGTGTCGGCGACGAACGCGCCTTCCGTGATCTCGAGTTCCAGCCGGTGCGGCGGGAGGCCGGACAGGACCAGCGCGTGCCGCACCTGGTCGACGAAATCGGCCTGGCGCAGCTGGACGACGGACACGTTGACGGCGATGCGCAGCGGCAGGCCCGTCCGGCCCCAGTCGGCCGCCTGGCAGCAGGCCGCGCGCAGCACCCAGTTGCCGAGCGCGACGATGAAGCCGCTTTCCTCGGCGACGTGGATGAATTCCTGCGTGGGCACCATGCCGCGGCCGGGGCGGTCCCAGCGCACGAGGGCCTCGGCGCCGACGATGCGGCCGTCCGCCAGCGAGCGCTGCGGCTGGTAGAACAGCTGGAACTCGCCGCCGTCGATCGCATGGCGCAAGCCCGTTTCCAGGTCGAGCCGGTGCTCGACCTGGCGCGCCATCGAGCTGTCGAAGAACTGCCAGCCGTTGCGGCCGGCGGCCTTGGCCCGGTACAGCGCGGTGTCGGCGCTGCGCACGAGGGCCTGGCAATCCAGTCCGTCCTGCGGGTACAGCGCGATGCCCATGCTGAGGGTGAGGTACAGCTCGCGGCCGTCGAACGCGACCTTGTCGGCGCAGGCCGCGTGGATGCGTTCGGCCAGGTGCTCGGCCTTGAGGGCCAGCCGGTGGCCGCCCTCGACGGCAATGGCGAATTCGTCGCCGCCCATCCGCGCCAGCATGTCGGTCGGACCGATGCAGTCGCGCAGCCGCTCGCCGATCCGCACGAGCACCTGGTCGCCGTGCTCGTGGCCGAGCGTGTCGTTGACCGTGTTGAAGTTGTCGAGGTCGACCAGGACGAGCGCGACCATCGTCCCGTTGCGTTGCGCGAGCGCCAGCGCATGGTTGACGTGGTCGACGAAGGCGCGCCGGTTCGGCAGCCGGGTCAGCGGGTCGACGTGGATGGCCTGGAACAGTTGCAGCTCCGACTGTTTCTGGAGCGTGACGTCGATGGTGACGCCGCGCACCTGCAGGTGTCCCGTGCCCGACCCGGCCAGCATGACATTGCTGCGTAGCCAGATCTCCCTGCCGTCCGGCGTGATGAGGTGATGCTCGACGGGCTTGAGCAGGCCCGGCCCGTCCATGTCCAGCACGGGCTCGACGGTCTTGCCGTCCGGCGTCGTGCAGAGCCGGGTGCGCCAGAACGCGGGGTCGCGGATCCACTCGCCGGCCTTGTAGCCCGAGATGGCTTCGGCGTTCCCGCTGACGTAGGTGAAGTGGAACGCCGGCAACTCCGCTTCCCAGACGACGCCGTCGATGCCGTCGACCAGTTCCTGGAACCGGCGATGCGCCGCATCCAGCTGGGCGTTGCGGCGCGTGAGGCTTTGCTGCGTCTCTTCGAGGTCGGCCAGGCGCAGCCACAGGAAACGCAACAGCGCCAGCAGCAGCAGGGTGGACACGGCGCCGATGGCGGCCACTTCGCAGCTGCGCACGACCCACGGGCGCATCACCTCGGCGCGGGCGACGCTCGCCACCGCGACGACGTCCGATTCGGGCAGGCTCGCATAGCCGATCAGGCGCGGCTGGCCGTCGACCATGCTGCGTTCCGTTTCGTAGACGCCGGACGGCGCCTCGGCCAGCCTGCGGAACAGGCCCGTCGTGGCCACGTTGCGGTCCACGACGTCTGCCCCCAGCGGCGTTTCCATGATGACCCAGCCGTCGCGCCGCAGCAGCATGAGGCGGCTGCTGTCGCCCAGCCGCAGGGTCCGGTAGAAGCGGTCGAAATAGGCCATGTCGACGCCGAAGCCGCCGATCATCTTCAGCGTGCCGTCCGGTTGGTCGACCCGGCGCGTGACGGGGATGGCCCATTTGCCGCTCGTGCGGGAGCGGATCGAGCGGGCGATATGCATGCCGCGGCCGGGATGGGAGGAGAGGTAGCTATAGTATTCGCGGTCGCGGCTGTCGATGGGCTGCAGCGGATACGTGCTGCTGCTGGCCCGCAGCCAGCCGTCCGCACCGATCAGGTTGAGACTGGCCGCCTGCGGCGCCCCGTCCATGGCGGCGGCCAGGATGTCGTGGATGTCGCGCTCGTTGGCAACGGAGAGCACGAGGCCGCGCCGGTCGATCTCGTCGAGCGCCCAGCGCAGCCGGGTATCCGCTTCGCCGAACGTGCGCAGGGCATGTTCATTGAGCGTGGCGGCGATGTTGCGCATGTCCGACCCGGCTTGCATGAGCGTGGAGCGGCGGTCCATGACGATCGCGGTGCCGGCCGACAGGAGGTAGAGCAATGGCAGTATCAGTGCGAACAGCACCAGGCCGCGCCGCAGCTTGCGGATCGAGTTCAAGGCCATCGTCGTCCCTCCCCGTGGGATTGCACAGCCTGTAAATATCATACACGCCGCCCAAGAAAAAAGGCTCCCGTCGGGAGCCTTTCTTTTGGGTTAACCCACGCCTCAGACGGCGACGCTATCCGCCACCTCGCGGAACTCGCTGATCTGGTCGAAGTTCATGTAGCGGTAGATCTGGTCGGCGTTCTCGTTGATCACGCCGATATGCGCCATGTACTCCTCGCGGGTCGGGATCTTGCCCAGCGTGGAGCAGACCGCGGCCAGTTCGGCCGAACCCAGGTACACGCGGGTGTCGATGCCGAGGCGGTTCGGGAAGTTACGCGTCGACGTCGACATCACGGTCGCACCCTTGCGGATCTGCGCCTGGTTACCCATGCACAGCGAGCAGCCCGGCATTTCCATGCGCGCGCCGGTGCGGCCCAGCGTGCCGTAGTGGCCTTCGGCCGTCAGCACCTGCTGGTCCATCTTGGTCGGCGGCGCGACCCACAGGCGGACCGGGATGTCGGTCTTGCCTTCGAGGAGCTTCGACGCGGCGCGGAAGTGGCCGATGTTGGTCATGCACGAGCCGACGAACACGTCGTCGATCTTGTCGCCGGCGACTTCGGACAGCGTCTTGACGTCGTCCGGGTCGTTCGGGCAGGCGACGATCGGTTCATGGATGTCGGCCAGGTCGATCTCGATGACGGCGGCGTACTCGGCATCCGCATCCGGTGCCAGCAGCTCCGGCTTCGCGAGCCACGCTTCCATGGCCTTGATGCGGCGCTCCAGCGTGCGGCGGTCCAGGTAGCCGTTCGCGATCATCCACTTCATCAGCGTGATGTTCGAGTTCATGTACTCGATGATCGGTGCCTTGTCCAGGTGGACCGTGCAGCCGGCGGCCGAGCGCTCGGCCGACGCGTCGGACAGTTCGAACGCCTGTTCGACCTTCAGGTTCGGCAGGCCTTCGATTTCCAGGATGCGGCCGGAGAAGATGTTCTTCTTGCCTTTCTTGTCGACGGTCAGCAGGCCTTGCTGGATCGCGTACAGCGGGATCGCGTTGACGAGGTCACGCAGCGTGACGCCCGGCTTCATCTCGCCCTTGAAGCGGACCAGCACCGATTCCGGCATGTCCAGCGGCATGACGCCGGTGGCGGCCGCGAAGGCGACCAGGCCCGAGCCGGCCGGGAACGAGATACCGATCGGGAAGCGGGTGTGCGAGTCGCCGCCGGTGCCGACGGTGTCCGGCAGCAGCAGGCGGTTCAGCCACGAGTGGATCACGCCGTCGCCCGGACGCAGTGCGACGCCGCCGCGGTTCTCGATGAACGTCGGCAGTTCCTTGTGCATCTTGACGTCGACCAGCTTCGGATACGCGGCCGTGTGGCAGAACGATTGCATCACGAGGTCGGCCGAGAAGCCCAGGCAGGCCAGGTCCTTCAGCTCGTCGCGGGTCATCGGGCCGGTGGTGTCCTGGGAGCCGACGGTGGTCATCTTCGGTTCGCAGTACGTGCCCGGACGGATGCCCTGGCCTTCCGGCAGGCCGCACGCGCGGCCGACCATCTTCTGCGCCAGCGAGAAGCCGCGGCCCGAATCGGCCGGGTTCTGCGGCAGGCGGAACAGCGTCGACGGCGCGAGGCCCAGCGCTTCACGCGCCTTGGCGGTGAGGCCGCGGCCGATGATCAGCGGAATACGGCCGCCGGCGCGCACTTCGTCGAACAGCACGTCGGACTTGACCTTGAACTCGGCGATCACTTCGCCGTTTTTCAGGGCCTTGCCGTCGTACGGACGCAGTTCGATGACGTCGCCCATGTCCATGTTCGACACGTCGACTTCGATCGGCAGGGCGCCGGCGTCTTCCATCGTGTTGTAGAAGATCGGGGCGATCTTGGTGCCGAGGCACACGCCGCCGAAGCGCTTGTTCGGGATGAACGGGATGTCTTCGCCCGTGAACCACAGCACCGAGTTGGTGGCGGATTTACGCGAGGAGCCCGTGCCGACCACGTCGCCCACGTAGGCGACCAGGTGGCCCTTGGCCTTCAGTGCCTCGATCTGCTTGATCGGGCCGATCTTGCCCGGCTCTTCCGGGTTGATGCCCGGGCGCGGGTTCTTCAGCATGGCCAGCGCGTGCAGCGGGATGTCCGGGCGGGTGGTCGCGTCCGGAGCGGGCGACAGGTCGTCGGTGTTCGTCTCGCCGGACACCTTGAAGACGGTCAGCGTCATGCTTTCCGGGACGGCCGGACGCGACGTGAACCATTCGGCATCGGCCCACGACTGGATCACTTCCTTGGCGTTGGCGCTGCCCTTGTCGGCCAGTTCCTTGACGTCGTGGAAGTAGTCGAACATCAGCAGGGTCTTTTTCAGGCCTTCGGCGGCGACTTTGCCGACCACGGCGTCGTCCAGCAGGTCGATCATCGGCTTGATGTTGAAGCCGCCGAGCATCGTGCCCAGCAGGCGGGTCGCCAGTTCGCGCGAGATCAGCGGGCTGGTTTCCTCGCCGCGGGCGATCTTGTTCAGGAATGCGGCCTTGACCTTGGCCGCGTCGTCCACACCGGCCGGAACGCGGTTGGTGATCAGGTCGACCAGGAAGTCTTCTTCGCCCGCCGGCGGATTCTTCAGGAGTTCGACCAGGTCCGTGGTCTGGGCTGCGGACAGGGGCAGCGGGGGCACGCCGAGGGCGGCGCGTTCGGCGACATGGGTGCGGTATGCGGCTAACATGGGAAGCTCTTTCAGTCGATTTGAAAATCAGGACAGCGGTTGCTGGCCCCGTACTGCCGATATTGTATCTCAAGTCTTCTATAAGACATAAGACGTAATATCGGTTAACTGTCAAAGCTGCCCGAAAGTGTGGCGCCGGGCCGTCAGGTGAGGGGCGTATCGACCTTCTTCAGCGTGCGCAGCACGAAGCTGGACTTGCTGTGCCGGATGCCCGGGATGTTGTAGATACGCTCGCGCAGCAGCCGCTCGTAGTCGCGCGTGTCCTTCACGGCGATGCGGATGAAGTAATCGTAGTCGCCCGAGATCAGCGCGGCTTCCAGCACTTCCGGGATCGATTCGAGCGCCTGGCCGAATTTGTACAGCGTCTCCTCGCTGTGGCTGTCCAGCGTCACCTGGACGATGACCGTGTCGTGGTAGCCGAGGCTCGCCAGGTCGACCTTCACCGTGTACGCCGCCAGCAGGCCGCTGTCCGTCATCCGCTTGATGCGGTTCCAGCACGATGTCGTCGACAGGTTGACCGTGCTGCTGATCTCCTGCAGGGGCGTGCGCGAGTCCTTCAGCAGGATGGCCAGGATCTGCAAATCGGTCGCGTCGTAAATTCTTCTCTGATCGTCCATGATAGCTGAAAACTTTTCGGAACAGCGGGCAATTATAGCGAAAAATATGAAGCACTTTCCGCAATCGGGCCGATAAAATTCAGGGATGAAAACACTTCCTCCCTCGACCGCCGCCCGCGTGCTGGTCGACACGCTGGTGGACTGCGGCGTCGACACCGTGTTCGGCTATCCCGGCGGCGCGGTGCTGCCGCTGTACGACGCGCTCGCCCTCGACCGGCGCATCCGCCACATCCTCGTGCGCCACGAACAGGCGGCCGTCCACGCGGCCCAGGGCTATGCGCGCTCGACCGGCCGGCTCGGCGTCGTCTTCGTGACGTCCGGCCCCGGTGTCGCGAACACGACGTCCGGCCTGCTCGACGCGCTGAGCGATTCGATTCCCGTGCTGTGCATCAGCGGCCAGGTCGCGACGAGTGCGATCGGCACCAACGCGTTCCAGGAATGCGACGCGCTCGGCATCACGCGCACGGTCACGAAATGGAATACGCAGGTGCGCGACGCCGGCGCCGTCGCCGATACGATCCGGACGGCCGTCGCGACGGCGCTGGGCGGGCGGCCGGGGCCGGTGCTGGTCGACGTGCCGAAAGATATCCAGGCGACCCAGGTGGCTGTCGCCTCGCCCCGCCCGCATGTGCAGGCTCTCCCCGTGGCGGTGGAGGGCGCCGCGCTGGAGCGGGCGGCACACCTGATCCGGCACGCACGCCGCCCCGTGTTCTACGGCGGCGGAGGCCTGGTCAACGCGGGCGACGCCGCCTGCGCCGCGTTCGCCCGCCTCGTGCGCTGGAAGGAGGCGCCGTGCACGCTGACCCTGATGGGGCTGGGCGCGTTCCCCGCGTCGGACCCGCGCTGGCTCGGCATGCTGGGCATGCACGGCACGCTGGAAGCGAACCTCTCGATGCACGAGGCGGATCTCGTCGTGTGCGTGGGCGCGCGCTTCGACGACCGCGTCACGGGGAACCTCGCGCACTTCTGTCCGGAGGCGCGCATCGTCCACGTCGACGTCGATCCGGCATCGATCGGCAAGGTCGTGCGCACGGACGTCGGCCTCGCGGGCGACTGCGCCGCTATCCTCGACGGCCTGCTGCGGATGCTGGACGGCGCCGACCCCGTTCCGACCGCGGCGTGGTGGGACAGGATCGCCTCATGGCGCGCGGCGCGCTGCCTCGACGTGCCGGCATCCAACTCGGGCATCCTGCCGCAACGGCTGATGCGCACGCTGTCGGATCACGTGGCGCGGCGCGGCGCGATCGTGTCGACCGACGTGGGCCAGCACCAGATGTGGGCTGCGCAGTATCTCGGGTTCGACCGCCCCCGGCGCTGGCTCACGTCGGGCGGCGCGGGCACGATGGGTTATGGCCTGCCCGCGGCGATCGGCGCCCAGGTCGCGCATCCCGATGATCTCGTCGTGTGCATCTCGGGCGACGCGTCCGTGCTGATGAACATCCAGGAGCTGGCGACGGCGGTGCAGCACCGGTGTCCCGTGAAACTGGTCCTGTCGAACAACGGCTGCATGGGCATGGTGCGGCAGTGGCAGGAGCTGCATTACGAAGGGCGCTACAGCCACAGCTACTTGGAGGCGTTGCCGGACTTCGTGGCGCTGGCCCGCGCGTTCGGCTGGCAGGCGCGCCGCGTCGAGGATCCGGCCGAACTCGATGCCGCCGTGGCGGCGTGCATGGATTCACAGGGACCGTACCTGCTCGACGCGCGGGTCGAGCAGGCCGAGAACTGCTTTCCGATGATCCCCGCGGGGCGGGGGCATCACGAGATCATGCTGGCGAAGGACCGCTGGTACGAGGCTTAGAGGGGGCGCAGCCACAGCGCCTGGCCGCCGGAAGCGGGCAGGTCGAGCTGCAGCACGGTGGCCGCGTCCACCGTGCGGGTGCGGATGCCGACTTTGGTTCGCGTCGGCGCGGACGGGTCGTCCGCATAGATCGTCGCCTCGTAGCGCTTGCCCTTCGGGAGGAAGTCGAAGCGCAGCGGGATGCGGCGCGCGTCGTTGTTCGTGATGCTGCCCACGAACCACTCGTCGCCCTTGCGCCGCGCGATCGTCACGTCGCGGCCCGGCGCGCCGTCCAGCACGCGCGTCTCGTCCCACGTGGTCGGGATGCGGTCCCAGAACGCCAGCTCCGGCTCGTCGCGCGAGCGGTCCGGCGTGTCGTACCAGTACAGCGTCTGCAGCGGGCTGTAATAGACCACCGCCAGCGCCAGCTGGTGCGCGTGCGTCGTGCGGATGCGCGGGTCGTAGTAGCAGATCGTGTAGTCGGCCGCGCCGGCGAGGTAGCGCACGAACGGCAGCACCGTGTTGTGCGTGGCGTCCGGCATTTCCTCGTTGCCGCGGATGCCTTCCGCCGTCAGCAGGTTGGGCCAGGTGCGTTGCTCGCCGGTGGGACGCCAGTCGTCGTGGATGTTGACCATGATGTTGGCGGCCGCCGCCTGCTGGATCGTCTTTTCGAGCCACGTCGTCCACCGGTGCGAACCGACCTGCACGAAGCCGAATTTCACACCTGCGACGCCCCAGTCGCGGTAGGTCTGGAACAGCGTGTCGCCCTGCGCCATCAGGCCCTGCTGGTTCACGTACAGCCACACGCCGATGCCCTTGCTCTTCGCATAGGCGATGATGCCGGGGAGGTCGAAGTCGGGAATCGCCACTTTCGTCGCGTCGGCATCGAACGAGAACGCGTTGCCGTACCACTTGAAGTCGAACAGCACGTATTGCAGCTTGTGACGGGCGGCGAAGTCGATGTTGGCCTTCGCGTCCTTCGTCGTCAGCGACATCACGCGCATGATCTTGCCCGGCTTGATCCACGACGTGTCGGTGATGCGCGACGGGGCGTTGAGGTTCAGGATGAAGTCGTTGTTTTCGATCAGCTGGCCGGGACGGCGTGCGATCATGATTCCGCGCCAGGGCGTGGCGAACGGCGAGACCAGGTCGGCCGGGTCGTGCATGGCCGTCACGATGGTGTCCGGCTTGTCGGCGCTCAGCTTGAACTTGGTGCGCGCGTAATCGACCATCTGGCCCTCGAGCAGGGCGACGGACAGGCCGTTCGGCAGCTGCAGCGTCAGCGGGCGCTCGGCCTGGTCGGGCCAGTTCGACAGGGGCATCAGCTGGTACGGGCCCTGGGCCCAGCCGTGGAACCATGCGCGGGTGCCGGCCGGCAGCGCGAATTCCGTGTCCTCGCCGATGATGCGGTAATACGTGCCTTTTTCGTTCTCGGGGAACGCGAAGCGCAGCGCCACGCCGGCGTCGTAAGCGCGCACTTCGACGGACAGTTTATAGGTCGGGTTGTCGTCCTTGACCAGGTCGACGGTGAGGGCCTGGTAGTGGTCGCGGACGTGCGTGCGCTCGCCCGTGACGGGCGTCCACGTGCTGTCGTGGCTGGCGCGGCGCACGCCCGCCACGCGCAGGTTCTCGAACCAGCGTGCGTGATGGTCGACGGGCAGCGCCATCGCATTTTCGGACAGGTGGTTGTCGAGGCGCAGTTCCAGCAGCGAGTCGCGGATGACGGTCTCGCCGTCGTAGCGCACGTTGTAGGTCAGGGCGCGCTTGCCGGCGGCGTCCAGCTGCTGTGCCAGTTCCAGCACGATGTGGCCATCGGGCGAGGCGACGCGTTCGATCATGTCCGCAGCGGCGGCGTGCACGGCGGCGGCGCACAGCCACACGGCGGCGAAAAATTGGCGCATGAGGTCTCCCATATTTGTTATCGATCACATGGTAGCAGATATTCGCTGCCTGATGCAATCGGCGCTTATTCGCTATACAGGCTCGGGAAGCTGTCGCTCGAATCGCCGCGGGCGCGTGCGGCGCGTTCGTCGGCCAGGTCGCGTTCGAGGGCGGCGACGCAGGAGGCCAGGTCTTCCTCCTTGCCGGCGACGGTGACCGTCCGCGCGGCGGCGCCGTCGATGCGCATCCACAGCGTCCGCTGGCGCAGGAACGTCCGCAACACGTCCATCATGGCCGGGGAGGGGACGTGCGCAGACGCACGATCAACCTTGTCCGGGCGTAGCGCGACGTTGAGCACCGTCTGTGCGCCGGCGCCGATTTCCAGCAGGTGGGGGCGGGCCGGCGGCTCGTCCTCGCGCAGCCTGACCTTGCCGACCAGTTCGAGCGTTTTGGGGTCGACGCCCACGCCGACGGTCAGGCGCAGGAACTGCCGGATATCGCCTCCGACCGGCATCGTCGCGAGCGTGCACTGCACGATACCGTGGTCGCCGCCGTCCATCCAGAAACCCAGCTGCTCTTGTGCCGGTGCCGGCTGGGCGAAGCAGGACGTCACGCAGAATGCTGCAAGCAGGGCCGGCACCGGTCTCATTGTCTTCCTTTCATCGATCGCGCCGGCCAGTGTAATAAAAAGTCCGCGACAAATGGCGGGGATATCGATAACATTACACATCCATTCACGGAGACGAACCCATGAAGCACACGATGAAGCTCTTCCTGGCGGCGGCAGCGCTGCTGCCCGCGACGGGGGCGCAGGCCGACGGCGTGTTCCGGCCCGGCGCGCTCTGGCCGGATGACAAGGGCGTGCACATCAACGCGCACGGCGGCGGCATCCTGGAACACGACGGCGTGTATTACTGGTTCGGCGAGCACAAGGTGTCGGGGACGGCGGGCAACGTTGCCCAGGTCGGCGTGCACGTGTACAGCTCGCGCAACCTGACCGACTGGAAGGACGAAGGCATCGCGCTCGCGGTCAGCAACGATCCGGCCAGCGACATCGTCAAGGGCGCGATCATCGAACGGCCGAAGGTGATCCGCAATCCTAAAACTGGAAAATTCGTGATGTGGTTCCACTTGGAGCTCAAGGGCAAGCGCTACGACGCGGCGCGTGCGGGCGTGGCCGTCGCGGACAAGGTGACGGGGCCGTACGTCTACCAGGGCTCGTTCAGGCCGGACGCGGGGGCGTGGCCCGTCGATGTGACGCCGGCGGACAAGGACCCGGCCACGTCCTTCCTCGCGCGCGACTTCGCGGGTGGGCAGATGTCGCGCGACATGACCTTGTTCGTGGACGACGACGGCAAGGCCTACCAGCTCTACGCCTCGGAGGAAAACCACACGATGCACGTGTCGCGCTTGACGGACGACTACCTGCGTTCGGCCGGGCAGTACGGACGGGTGAAGCAGAACGGCGACGACGAAGCCCCGGCCATCTTCAAGCGCGGCGGTAAATACTACCTCGTGACGTCGGGCCTGACGGGCTGGGCGCCGAATCCGGCGAAATCGTACGTTGCCAATAACATCCTCGGGCCGTGGAAGGCGCTTGGCAACCCGGTGCGCGGCACGCCGGAACAGCAGAAGATCACGTTCGGCGGCCAGTCGACGTACGCGCTGACACTCCAGCGCAACGGCTGCATGCGGCATATCCTGATGCTCGACGTGTGGCGCAAGGAGGACGCGATCGACGGGCGCTACGTGTGGCTGCCCATCGAGTGGGAAGGCGGCAAGCCGGTGGTGCGCTGGCGCGACCAGTGGACGCTGGCGGACATGGACAAGCTGCCCTGCGACGGGCCACCAAAAACCTGACTTGCCGGGAGAGCAATACGGGCCGTACACTGAGCCTTTCGAACGGCCGGGTGCGTATCGATCTCAGAATGGGAAGCGTTATGAATTACTTTGTCGGTTTTGGTCTTGGAACGGCACTGGGCACGCTACTTGTCACAGGCTTTTTCAGCGACGCCCACCAATTCGACTGGGGGCGCGCACTGTTCGTCGGTTTGTTTAGCGGTTTGGCAGCGGCCGGCTTGTCCTTGCTTACCCGGAAAAAGAAACGAGATTGATGCGGATCGCGCTCCGCACGTGTTGCGGGGCGGTGAGGTCGCAAAAATCTTGAGCAATCATGTCGATTCTGCTGCTCCCTGCACGTCGTGCAGAGACAACACCATTTTTCATGAGCGCAGGAGATTCCAATGGCTTCATCGGTCCTATTCATGTCAATGTCGCTCGACGGATATATTGCTGGTCCGAACGACGAAGTCGGCAATCCCGGAGGCGATGCGTTCGATCGGCTACACGAATGGTATGGGGACTTCACGCGGCCGTCCGGGGCCGTCGGGGAACTGTGGGACGAGTGGAACACGCCTGGTTCGATATTGGCGGGCCGGCGGACCGTGGAGCAAATCGATCACTGGGGTGGAGACAATCACGGTGTCCCGATCTTCGTGCCCAGCCACCGGCCGCCCGGCCCATCCGTCGCGAACTATCCAATGGTGACGTATGTGCGCGACGGCATCGAGAGCGCGATGGCTCAGGCGAAGGCCGCCGCCGGCAACCTGAACGTGCTGGTGCTCGGCGCGTACACGGCACAACGGGCACTTGAGGCAAGTGTGCTGGACGAGTTGCAGATTCATCAGATACCAGTGCTCTTCGGTGGCGGCCGTCGGCTATTCGAGGTGTTGCCGTCGCGGATCGAGCTGGAGATCGTTCGCGTGATCGACACACCGGATGCCACGCATATCCGCTATCGTGTTCGTCGCTGATCGAGGTAACGCCAATTGGCCAGGAGACCACGATGGGACTTTTGACATTCAGTATCAACGTGACGCTGGACGGCTGCGTCGACCACCAGGAAGGCATTGCCGACGACGAGACGCATGCCTTCTTCACCGACCTCATGGACGAGGCCGGCGCGATGCTGTGGGGCCGGGTCACCTACGAGATGATGGAGGGCTACTGGCCGGCGGTTGCTCGCGGCGAAGTCGACGCGCCGCTGGCGATGCGCGCGTGGGCCGTCAAGCTGGAGGCCAAGCCGAAATACGTGGTGTCGTCGACGCGGTCGGACTTCCCCTGGACCCACAGCCACCACATCGTCGGCGACCTGCGTTCGGGCGTGCAGAAGCTCAAGGACGCAACTCCGAACGGCGTGCTCCTCGGCAGCGGCAAGCTCGCGGTTGCGCTGGAACGGCTGGACCTGATCGACGAGTACCGGTTCCTCGTCCATCCAAGAATCGCCGGGCATGGGCCAACGTTGTACGAGAGCGGACTGCCCGCCACGCGCCGGCTCGAACTGGTCTCCGCGACGCCGCTGCGCAACGGCGCGGTCGCCATGCACTACCGGCGCGCGCGCTGACCCCGCGTTATTCGATACTCCACCGGTACTGCACGGGAGCCCATTTTTCCGCCGGCGCGCCTCCCGACGTACCCGGCGTGAATCTGCAGCGGGAAAGGGAGGCCAGCGCGGCCTGGTCCAATGCCGGATAGCCCGACGACGTCCTGATCTCGGCCTTCCTGACGGTGCCGTCGGCGCCGACCAGGAAGTTCAGCTTGACCATGCCCGTGTGCTTCGCCCGCAACTCGTCCGCCGGATAGGCTGGCCTCGAACACGTTTTGAAATCGATCATGGCGGGCAGCTCGGCCGGATTCAGCGACGCTGCTTGCACCGCGCCGTTTGTCTGACCGCCATCGTAGCCAACCGGACGCAAGCGCAAGGTCACGTCCCGCTCGCGGTCGTCACGTGCCTTTGTGACCGCAAACTGCCGTGATTGCTTGACCTGCGCCACGAAGTCGTGCTCGGCCATCGGCCGGCCTTGATCATCCACGTAGTTGATGTTGTCCACGCGACCGACGCCCTGGCGGGCAAGCGCGTCAGCCAAGGCAGGGGGAACGGCTGCAGGTTGCGTTGCGCAGCCGGCAAGCGCGGCAAATCCGAGAACGGCAAGTCGCTTGTTGAAGTCGATTTTCATGATCAGGCGGAAAGTTGTCGGACAACGAGTGTATTTGCAAAGTTGCAGAGATTGCAAGCAGCGATCCTTCCCGCATGAAGTAACACTCCACCAGAAAAATGTTATCTACAATTTACGATTTCATGAGATTATGGTCCGGCTCGCGGGATCCGGCGAGAAGGCAGTACTGTCACTGCACAGAATCATTTCCATATGGGCACTCAAATGAAGCCGGCATTCGTGGCCGTTGTCGTCGGTGCGCTGCTTGCCTGCGCGCCTGGTGCGCACGCAACGGCGCGGAAAAACGGTCCGGCCCGCGACGGCGCCCCGATGACGGCCAGCTACTCGCAAATGGACTTGCTGAAAAACTGGGCCTTGAGCACGTGCCTGGCAACCGTTGCGACCGACCCGGCGCAGCGCGCGGACGCCAACGCCACCGCCGGCGCGTACATGGAGTTCGGCCGTCAAGCGCCCGAGGCGTACGCCGCCTTGCGTGAACTGGCGGAGAACTATGCGGCACGCCGCTACAACGGCTCGGTCGAAGGACGGTTCGACACCATGAAGTGCATCGACCTGTTCCATAGCCGCGAGCTGAACAGCCTGGCCACCAGACTGGCCAAGCCGTCCGGAGAACGTTAACGTACCTACCGCTCGTTCCGCCCCTCCGCCTTCGCCGCATCCTCCGCCGCCTTCAGCGACGCATGCGCCACAGGCAGGTGCCAGTCCAGCTTGATGGCGGCCAGGCGCAGGCCGAAGCACAGCGCGGCGCCCGCGCAGGCGCTGACGGTGCCCGGCAGGCCGAACGCGTCGCCCGTCACCATCACGGCCGCGCCGGCCAGTGCGGCGACGGCATAAATGTCCGAGCGCAGCACGGCCGGAATCTCGGACAGCAGCACGTCGCGCGCGACGCCCCCGCCGACGCCCGTCAGCATGCCGAGCAGCGCGGCCATCACGGGATCCAGCCCGAACACGAGGGCTTTCTGGGCGCCCGCCACGCAGAACAGCGCGAGGCCGGCCGCGTCGAAGATCAGCACGGGGCTCTGCAGGCGCTTGATGCGCGGATACCAGAAGAAGATCAGCACGCCGGCCAGCAGCGATACGGCCAGGTAGCGCCAGTCGCGGATCGCGGCGGGCGGCGTCGCGCCGATGAGGACGTCGCGCACGATGCCGCCCGAGTTGGCGGCGACGAACGACAGCACCAGCACGCCGAACAGGTCGAGCCGGCGGCGCACGCCGGCCACGGCGCCGCTCAGGGCGAACACGAACGTGCCCAGCAGGTCCAGCACGAGCACGAGGGTCTTGATGGCGGCGCTGACGTCGAGCGATACGGGAGGAAACACGAAAACCTCGTCAAGGACGGCGAAAACCCGCCATTATGCCGCTGAAAGGTAATTGAAGGGTTGCGTCGATATAGTGGCCTCCATTCACCAGGCTGATCGTCCGTATCAATGGATCCGATATCTGGCCTGGACAAGAACGAGGAGCACACATGAACACCACGACTTACACGCCGGCGCGCGCAGAACAACAGGCGGCCGCCTCATCCATCCCGCAGCTCTGCCTCAGGATTGCGCGTACCCGCATCGGCATCGTGCCGCTGCCGGTCTACGTGCTGCTGCTGGCGCTGATCGGCGGCTTCGTCGCCACCGGCAAGGTGCCGAACGACATCTGCGTGTCGATCGCCATCCTCACCGTCGGCGGCTTTTCCTGCGCCGAGCTGGGCAAGCGCCTGCCGTACTTCCGCAACATCGGCGCCGCCGCCATCTTCGCGACGTTCATCCCGTCGTATCTCGCCTTCAGCAAGCTGCTGCCGGCGCCCGTGCTGAAGAACGTCGTCGACTTCACCAAGTCCACCAACTTCCTGTACCTGTTCATCTCGTCGATCATCGTCGGCAGCATCCTGAGCATGGACCGCAACGTGCTGATCAAGGGCTTCCTGAAGATCTTCGTGCCGCTGGCCATCGGGTCGGTCGTGGCGGGCGCCGTCGGCACCGCGGTCGGCACCTTGCTGGGCTTGGGTCCGTACCACACGTTCTTCTTCCTCGTCGCGCCGATCATGGCGGGCGGCGTCGGAGAAGGCGCGATCCCGCTGTCGATCGGCTATGCGGGCATCCTGGGCCAGGAGCAGGGCCATCTCTTCGCCGAAGTCCTGCCGCCCGTGATGCTGGGCAGCCTGACGGCGATCCTGCTGTCCGGCATGCTGAATTCGCTGGGCAAGAAGCGTCCGCACCTGTCCGGCCAGGGCCGCCTGCAGCCGGGCGAGGAAGCCATCGCACCGCAGTCGGAAAGCCTCCCGGCCCAGTTCGACATCGGCAACATCGCCGCCGCCGGCATCACCTCGATCTCGCTGTACATGGTCGGCATGATGTGCTTCCGCCTGTTCGATTTCCCGGCGCCGGTCGCCATGCTGTTCGTGGCCGTGATGTTCAAGCTTTCGCGCCTCGTGTCGCCGCAATTGCAGCAAAGCGCGTACGTCGTCTACAAGTTCTTTTCGACGGCCGTCACGTATCCGCTGCTGTTCGCGATCGGCGCCTCGATGACGCCGTGGGACAAGCTCGTCTCCGCATTCAACGTGGTCAACCTGGCCGTCATCGTCTCGACCGTCGCCAGCCTGATCGCCACCGGCTTCTTCGTCGGCCGCCGCATGAACATGTATCCGATCGAGACCGCCATCATCAACGCCTGCCACAGCGGCCAGGGCGGCACGGGCGACGTCGCGATCCTGACGGCGGCCGAGCGCATGCAGCTGATGCCGTTCGCGCAGATCGCCACCCGCATCGGCGGTGCGATCACGGTCACGCTGACCTTGTTGGCAATGTCGCAACTGCACTGAGGCGCGCGCGAACGCGAGTATCATGAGCGCCATGAAGTCCCTGCGCACGATCCTGTTGTCCCTGCCACTGCTGGCTGCACTCCCGGCGCCCGCCGCCGAATGCCTCGTCCCGTCCAAGCCGGGCGGGGCGATGGACCTGACCTGCAAGCTCGCCCAGAAGGCTTTACAGGCCAAGTCCGGCGCCCCGCGGCTGAAGCTGAGCTATCTGCCGGGTGGCATCGGCGCCGTCGCGTGGCACACGATGGTGTCGCAACGCCGCGCCGAGCCGGACACGCTCGTCGCGTTCTCCGGCGGGTCGCTGCTGAACCTCGCGCAGGGCAAGTTCGGCAAGGCGAGCCCGGACGACGTGCGCTGGGTGGCGGCCCTGGGCGTCGACTACGGCGTGATCGCCGTGCCGGCCGATTCCCCGTACCGTTCGCTGCGCGACCTGATGGATGCGCTGCGGCGCGACCCCGAGAAGATCGTGATCGGCATGTCCGGCACGATCGGCAGCCAGGACTGGATGAAGATGGCGCTGCTGGCCCGCCAGGCCGGTCTCGACCCGCGCCAGCTGCGCTTCGTCGCGCTGGAAGGGGGCGGCGAGGAATTCGTCGCGATGCAGGCGGGCTATGTGCAGGTCGTGTCGAGCGATGTGTCGGAGACGGCGTTGTACACGGCGTCCGGCAAGGTGCGCGTGCTGGCCGTGCTGTCCGATAAACGCCTGACGGGCGCGATGGCGGGCGTGCCCACCGCGCGCGAGCAGGGCTACGATCTCGTGTGGCCGCTCATCCGCGGCATCCTGATGGGGCCGGACGTGTCCGACGCGGATTACCGCCGCTGGGTGCAGGCCTTCGACCGCGTCGAGTCCGCGCCCGAATTCGCGCAGATGCGCGCGCAGATCGGCCTGTATCCACTCACGCTGACGGGCGATGCGCTGACCCGCTACATCCGCCAGGCCGTCGGCGACTACAAGCGCCAGGCGCGGCAGTTCAATCTCGTGCGCGAGCACTAGTCTCGTCCACCGGCACGTCCAGGGCCGCCTGCTTGCTGCGAACGCGCTGCGCCGCCACGACACCCACCCCCAGCAGCGCCAGGCTGAGCATCGTCCCGAACGACGGCGCCGCCAGCCAGCGCAGCGACTGGTTCGGCTGTTCCAGCGGCTTGTCCTGCGCCGGGTCCGATTGCGCCTCGGCCGCGTTCGCCGACATTGAAGGTTCGCCCGCGAAGAATGGCGTCAATGCCTGTACGAACGCGGCCAGGTCTTGCGTGCCCCGGCACGACAGCACATGTGCGTCGCGCACCACGTCCTGGTTCAGCCAGACCGCGCCCGCGTTGACGACGTCGTCGCGGATGCCGGGCCATGACGTCAGCGTGCGCCGCGGCGCGAGTCCGGCCGACACGAGGATCAAGGGAGCCTGGGACAGCAGGGCGATGGGCTTGCCCGCCGCGTCGAACTGGCGGACGAGGGCCCGCACCTGGGCGGACTGGCGCAGGCTGTCGGGGCTGATGTAGCCGCCGGGGATCAGCAAGCCGTCGTAGTCGGCGGCCTGCGCATCGTCGATTGCTTTGTCGACGCGCACCAGGTCGCCCGGCTGGTGCATGTGCATGCCGCGGATGCGTCCGCGCCGCAGCGAGACCACGTCGACAACGGCGCCGGCGTCCGCAAGGGCCGCCACCGGGGTCTTGAATTCCGCCTGCTCGAAGCCGTCGGCGGCAAGTATCGCTACGCGTTTTCCGGCCAGTCGCTTGTGTGTATTCATGATCGCGTGTCCGCTCGGTGACCATGAACGACAGAGTTGGTCGCGGCGCGTTAGTTCCCTGTTGCTTGTCCCGAGGGCAACGAAAACATAAACTTGGTCATCATCATTGGATACGCGTGTCATGACTGCCGAGCTTCCGCACATTCAAGGCCCAAGGATTTTCCTGCGTCCCATGCGTCATGACGATGCGATACGCCTGCTCGATCTCTACGGCGATCCCGTCGTCATGCGCTATACGGATGAAAGTCCGTTTCCGGACCTGGACACGGTCGCTCTCATGCTGGAGAGCGTACGGACCCTGCTGGCGAGCGGCGAATCGCTGGAGTGGGCAATCGCCCTGAAGGAGAGCGATATCCTGATAGGTACTTGTGGGCTGCATTCCTTCGACTGGGCGACCGCTACCGCAGAGGTTGGTTGCTTGCTGATGCGTTCCGAGTGGGGCAAGCAATACATGAGCGAGGCCGTCAGGCTCTTGATGGGCCATGCCGCAGACGTGCTGCGGCTACGGCGCCTCAAAGCGGATGTGGTTGCGGAGAACCACCGGGCGCAGCGCCTGTTCGGCAGCCTGGGATTCCGTCGTGTCGACGCCGAGACCTGGGAAACCGATCTGCCGCACCGCGACGAACAGCCGTGAGATCCGACCCGAACTCATGAGTTGCGTTGGCGCGGGACGAGCAAGTGGCCGGCATCCCGCCCGAGCGCCCCATCGATCACGCCATGGCACAGCGCGACCTGCTCCGCATCCTGTTGCAGCAGCCGCAGCCGGCGCTGCAGCGGCGCCCGGCCGCGCCAGGCCGCAACCCGGACCGTGCCGCCTTGGGACGCCGCGGGTTCCGGCTGCGCTGCCCCGAGCGTGCCGCGCAGCCGGGCGAACGCGTGCCCCAGCGTGGCCTCGACCTCCGCGCGCGGCAGGTTGTCCGCGTAGCGCTGCAGCAGCAGGCGCAGCGCGGCCATGTGCGCCATCAGCAGGTAGTTCTGCACCGTGAAGCGGTTCAGCTCGGCCGGTGCGCGCTGCTGGGCCGCCGGTTCGTCGAGCATGCGGCCCAGCGCCGCGCTGAGGTTCGCGAGGGCGTCCATGAAGCGCTTGCGCGCGATCCGGTAGCGGGCATCGTCGGGCGCGCGTTCCAGCAGCAGGTCCTCCGCGGCGTCGATGTAGCCGCGGTTCGCGTCGGTCACCGCGTCCACCAGCTCCGGCAGGTGCTGGTGTTCCCAGTTCGGCAGCACGTAGCTGAAGAACGATGCGATCAGCGCGCCGAGCAGCGTGTCGAGCAGGCGTTGCTCGATCGCGCCGGCGAAATGCGGCACGGTCAGGCCGATCAGCAGCAGGGCCTGCACGCTGGCGGCGATCGCCGTGTAGCGGTATTTGATGGACAGGAAGGTCGGGCCGGCCGCCGTCGCGACGAACAGGACGCCGATCAGCGCGGCCGGCGCATGGACGAAGCGGAGGATCACGGCCGTGAGCACGCAGCCGATCAGCGTGCCGATCAGGCGGTCGGCGCGGCGCTGGCGCGTCATGCTGAACGTCGGCTTGAGGATCACGGCGATCGTCAGCGCCGTCCAGTAGCCGTGCGACGTGTACGGCAGCCATTCGGACGACAGCAGGCCTACCGAGATCGCCATCGCCACGCGCAGCGCAAACCGGAACGTGGGCGACGTCCAGCGCAGGTTGGCGACGAGGATGCCCAGGTTGTAGCGCTGCTGCGTGAGGAAGGGCGTCAGGTCGCTGCCCGGCGCCATGGGGAGTGTCCCACCGGTGGTCGCGCTGGCGGCGTGCAGCCGCGCGATCATCGCGATCATGTCGCGGATCTTGTTGGACGTGGCCCGCAGCACCGCCTGCGCATTGACGTCGTCGCTGTCGACCGGTGGCAGGCCGCGCAATGCCGCATCGAGCGCGGCCAGCTCGTCGCGGTAGTCGGTGCCGGCGTGCGACGGCCGGTTGCGCGTCATGGCGTAGGCCGCCGATTCGATGTCGCGCGCCGCCTTGCCGATCAGGTCGCCCAGCAGCGGCAGCACGGGGCCGTTGGCAAAGTGCTGGCGCAGCAGGGCGTAATCGGTGTGCGTCGACAGCACCAGTTCGTACAGGTCGAACATGGCGTAATGCACGCGCACGAGGACGGCCTCGTCTTCCCGCGGCTTGCCGCGCAGGACCAGGTCGCGCGATGCCTGCTGGCGCTCGGCCAGCACGCTTTGCTGGCGCACGAGCTTTTCCATCTGCGCGGGCAAGGGATTGGCCATGTCGTAGCAGCCCGCCTTGATGCCGGTATAGGCCGCCAGTTCGTACAGGGCTTCGGCCAGCACCTGCTGCTTGAGGCGCCGCCGCAGGCGCCACACGACGATCATCGCATACGTCATGTAGCCGGCCCCGCCCGCGAAGAACAGGGCGCCGTGGCGCAGTGCCTGCAGCGGCGTGGCGGCGTCGTCGCTCGACAGCATCATCACGAACAGCGCGACGAACTGCAGCGGCATCGCCTTGCGGCCGTACACGGTCATCATGCTGGCAAGGAAGGAGACGAGCACGATGACGGTGCGCAGCAGCCATTGCACGGGAGAACACAGGCTGACGAGCAGCGCCACCAGCGAGCACGTCAGCACGCCGGCCAGCATCTCGTTGAACTTGTGGCGCAGCGGGCTGGGCAGATCCATCAGGCTCGTGCACAGCGCGCCCATCGCCACGGCCATCGCGGTCGGCAGGTCGGCGACGGCGTAGGTCAGGAACGTCAGGCCGACGACGCCCGTGGCGATGCGCAGGCCGGTGTAGAAATAATGACTGAAGAAGAGCGTGCGCGGCGCGAGGGCGTAATGCATGGGGGGACGCGGCAGCAATGGACGAGTCCATTATAGCGTCGCCGCCGTCCTTATGCCGCCATCAGGAAACTATACGCGGCATCGTTCGCGCACGCCTGCGCGCGCACGGCCATCGGCTGCGTCCCGGTGAGCAGGTGCACCATTGCGGGCACGTCGAGCCCGTCGAGCGCCGCATGGAAACGGCGGATGAGTTCGCGGCACAGTTTTTCGTCCGGCGGCATGTCGCCTGCGGGCGCCCGCAGGCGGCGCCGCGCGCGCGACAGATATTGCCGGGCGTTCGCCGGCGTCGTCCCGAGCGCGGCCGCGATGTCGGCGTGGCGGCATTCGAACACGTCGAACAGGACGAGCGCCAGCCGCTCGGACGGCGACAGCCGGGCGAGCAGCCGGGCCAGCGCGTCGCCCACGTCCGCGCGCCGCAACAGCGCTTCGTCCGGCGGGGACGGGGGCGCGGCGGGCACGAGTTCCATGGCGGCGTGCGCGGCCTGCGGCTCGCGCGCGCGCCGCCGCAGGCGGTCGATCGACTGGTGCTGTACGACGGTCGTCAGCCAGGCCGCGGGCGTCGCCAGCGCGGCCCGGTCCGCGGCCTGCCATTTCAGGAAACAGTCCTGCACGACGTCCTCGGCGTCCGCCGCGCTGCCGACGATGCGCAGGCTGAGCGCGATCAGGCGCGGACGCAGTTGTTCGAACACGTCGGTGTCGCTGGTGCATGCCATCGTGCTTCTCCTCGCTGGTGGTGGTACCGCTTGACGCCCGGCGCGGCCCGGATGTGACACGCCGCCGGTATATTTTGTACGCCGTCACACGGCGCCCGGCCGCAAGCGTCATGGGAGCACCTTCCACCACCGAAAGGACCACCATGAATTTCGTCCCCACCGTCATCGAACAGACCGGCCGCGGCGAACGCGCCTTCGACATCTATTCCTGCCTGCTGAAGGAGCGCGTCATCTTCCTCGTCGGCGAGGTGACGGAACAGTCGGCCAACCTGATCGTCGCGCAACTGCTGTTCCTCGAATCGGACAATCCGGACAAGGACATCGCACTGTACATCAACTCGCCCGGCGGGTCCGTGTACGCCGGCATGGCCGTGTACGACACGATGCAGTTCATCCGCCCCGACGTGTCGACCCTGTGCACGGGCTTCGCCGCCAGCATGGGCTCGTTCCTGCTGGCGGCGGGCGCGCATGGCAAGCGCTATGCGCTGCCGAACGCCCGCATCATGATCCACCAGCCGCACGGCGGATCGCAGGGCGTCGCGGCCGACATCGACATCCAGGCGCGCGAAATGCTGTACCAGCGCCACCGCCTGAACACGATCCTCGCGGAACGTACGGGGCAGACGCTGGCGCGCATCGAGAAGGACACGGACCGCGACCGCTACATGTCCGCCGGCGAGGGCGTCGAGTATGGCCTCATCGACCGCGTACTGGATGTCCGCGGCGGCGTCGCGCCTTTATGAAAATCACCAAGTCGCTGAACAATTTATCGCAGTCATGGTTACACCCCCGTGTGCGCGCAAACCCGTCGGCTATGTTTCGAAGATTCTTGCGGTTCGACCTGGAGGAGACAGGCCGATGCGGGAATCGACGCCTGCCCAGAAACAGGCGTTGTCTTACTTCAGATGCATAACAAATCTTAGGAGGCATTACATGAAGTTGATCAATGCAACACTGCTCGCGGCGGCCGCGCTGGCCGTCCAGCAGCCGGCTGTGGCTTATTCATGGGGGAATGTGGGCATCGGCGGCGGCGGGTTCGTGTCGGCCGTCATTCCCAGCAAGACGGAAGCCAACGTCGTGTACGCACGCACGGACGTCGGCGGCGCCTACCGGTGGGACAACGCCAGCGGCCGCTGGGTGTCGATGCTGGACTGGGTGGCGGAAGACCAGGTCGGCTTCCTCGGCGTCGAATCGCTCGCGGTCGACCCGAAGAACGCGGCCAATGTCTACATGACGGTCGGGATCAGTTATTTCAACAACGGCAAGACCGCGGTGCTGCGCTCGTCCGATTACGGCAGGACGTTCGCCGTCGCCGACGTGACGAGCCAGTTCAAGGCGGACGGCAACGGCATGGGGCGCCAGAACGGCGAACGGCTCGTCGTCGATCCGGGCTCGAGCAACGTGCTGTACGCCGGCACGCGCCAGAGCGGGCTGTTCAAGAGCACGAACTATGGCGCGAGCTGGGCGAGGGTGACGGCACTGAACGTGACGACGACGCCCAACGGCAACGGCATCAGCCTCGTCCTGGCCGATCCGTCCAGCGTGTCGGGCGGCGTGGCGCAGCGGCTGCTGGTCGGCGTCTCGCGCTACGGCTCGGCGGGCGCGAACCTGTACCGCAGCGACAACGGCGGCGCGTCGTTTTCCGCCATCTCCGGCAGCCCGTCCGGCTTGATGCCGCAGCGTGCCGCGTTCGACGGCGCCGGCAACGTGTACATCACGTATGCGAACGGTGCCGGCCCGCACGGCAACAGCTCGGGCTCGGAGCCGATGAACAGCGGCCAGATCTGGCGTTACACGATCTCGAACGGCGCGTGGACCAACGTCACGCCGTCCGGCGTCAACGCGGCGTTCAGCGGCATCAGCGTGGACCCGGTCAATGCGCAGCGGCTGGTCGCGTCGACCGTCAACCAGTACATGCAGCAGGGCGACAGCTGGGGCGACCACATCTACATCTCGACCAACGGCGGCGCCAGCTGGACCGACGTGATCAACCGCGGCTTCGTCCGCGACAATGGCGGCGTCAACTGGATCAACGGCAAGGCGATCCATTGGGCCGGCGTGGCCGTGTTCGATCCGTTCAACAACAAGGCCGTGTGGGTGACGTCGGGCAACGGCATCTTCAAGACGGCCAATATCGACGCCGTCCCGACCACGTGGACGTTCACCGTCAAGGGTCTGGAAGAAACGGTGCCGTTGAACATCAACAGCATCCCGGGCGGCCCCGTGCTGTCCGCCATCGGCGATTACGACGGCTTCCTGCACTACAACATCGACACCTACACGAATCCGCAGTATTCGCCGACGATGGGCACGACCACGGGCCTGGCGGTCGCGGACGCGAACAAGAGCCTCGCGGTGCGGGTCGGGAACAAGATGTACACGTCGGCCAATGGCGGCGTGAACTGGAACCAGACCAATATGAACGGCACCTACGGCCAGGTGGCATTGTCGGCCAGTGGCACGGTCCTGTTGCACAACCCATCCAATTCGTCGACCATGTATCGTTCCACGAACATGGGCGCGAGCTGGTCGACGGTGGGCGGCCTCAGCGTCAACAATGCGCGCCCGGTTGCGGATCCGGCCAATGCCAGCAAGTTTTACGTGTACAACCCGGCCGACGGCAGCTTCATGATCAGCACGGACAGCGGTGCGTCGTTCTGGAAGTTCAACACGCTGGGCACCTGGGGCAGCGACGTGATCCGCGCCGCGCCTGGCCGCGAAGGCGATATCTGGGTGCCGCTGAACTGGGGCGGGCTGGCCCGGACCACGAGCTCGGGCTGGCAGTTCAGCAATATCCCGAACGTCACGTATTGCGGCGCGGTCGGCTTCGGCAAGGCCGCGGCGGGCGCGTCGTATCCGACCGTGTTCATCTGGGGCACCATCGGCGGCGTGACCGGCGTGTACCGGTCCACCGACGCGGGCCAGAGCTGGACCCGCATCAACGACAATGCGCACCAGTACGGCGGGCCGGGCAACGGCCATTTCGTCGTCGGTGACATGAACACGTTCGGCGTGGTCTACATGAGCACGGCGGGACGGGGTATCGTCGTCGGCAAACCCTGAGTTTCCTGACCTGCCGTTGCGTTGTGAACACGCTTCTTGTCAGAATAGATTGTTTCCGTATGGAACTGTGCGAATCTGGCCGGAAGCGTGTTCCACCGATTCCTTCGAGCCGTGCAACCTTCCCATGACCCCCATCGACCGGTTGCCGGCCTCGACCTGAACGACGCGCTGCTCGTCGGCGCGCTCGTCTTCACCTGTTCCATCTTCGGCATCTACACGGCGCCCCCGGGCGTGCTGGCCGCGTTCTGGCCCACGAACGCCGTCCTCGTCGGGCTGCTGCTGCGGCGCGCCCATCCGCCGAAAACGGCGCACTGGCTGGCCGCCATCGCCGGCTACGTCGTCGCCGACCTCGTCATGCAGCACGGCTGGCCCAAGACCGTCATGCTCACGACGACCAACCTGATGGGCGTGTCGGTCTGTCATGCCCTGCTGAAACGGATGAGCGACGACATGCGCGGCCTGCGCCATCCGCGCGTACGGCTTTCTGTTCTGGTTCTCGACGGAGCTCGTCAACTACATCGCGATCCTGCCCGTGCTGCTGACGATGCCGGACCTGGCGCGTCGCCTGGCGGGCCGTACGCGCCGCAACGACGCGGCCGGCTGGCGCATCGGCCATCTCGCACCGCTGGCCGCGTTCGCGGGCAGCCTGTGGCTGGAGACGCAGCTGGGCGGGCCCGGTGTGATCTCCTTCCCGATTCCCGCCATGCTGTGGTGCGCGCTGACGTACAGCCTGTTCGCCACGGCCGGCATCACCTTGCTGTTCTCGATGTGGACCTTGCTCGCGATCGCCAGCGGCACGCTCGCGATCGGCGCCGCCGTGGATACGCCGCAAGCCATCATGTCGCTGCGCGTCGGCGTGACCCTGACGGCGCTGGCCCCGCTGGCCGTCGCGAGCGTGATGGTGGCGCGCAACGAGTTGCTGGCGCGGCTGCAGCACGCGGCGTCGCACGATCCGCTCACGCAGGTGCTCAACCGGGGCGGCTTCATGGCGCGCGCGGAGAGAGTGCAGGCAGCGGCCGTGCTGATGATGGATATCGATTTTTTCAAGAAGGTCAACGACACCCACGGCCACGCGGCCGGTGACGAGGTGCTGATCCATTTCGCGCGCGTCGCGGCGGGCTGTCTGCGCGCGGGCGATGTGCTGGGCCGCCTGGGCGGCGAGGAGTTCGCCGTGCTGCTGCCGGATTGCGCGCCGGACGACGCACGCGTCATCGCGCAGCGCATCTGCGACGCGTTCGCGGCGCAGCCGGTGGACGTGAATGGCGGCGTGCGCCTGCACGCCACCGTCAGCATCGGCCTGGGCTGCCGGGACGCCCCGGACACGCCCATCGGCACGTTGCTGTCGCAGGCCGACGCGGCGCTGTACAGCGCCAAGCACGCCGGCCGCAACCGCGTCGTCCTGGCTTAGACGCCCACCATCGAGATGGCCTTCGTGTTGAGGTAGGCTTCCAGCGCTTCCGGACCGCCTTCGGAACCGTAGCCGGAATCCTTGACGCCGCCGAACGGCAGCTCGGCGCTCGGCGTGGCCGGCTGGTTAATCCACAGCATGCCCACTTCCACGCGATTCGTCAGCAGGTGCGCGTTCTTGATCGAGCGCGTGAACGCGTAGCCGGCCAGGCCGTACGGCAGGCGGTTCGCTTCCGCGATCGCATCTTCGAGGCTGTCGAAGCCGCGGATGCCGGCGACGGGGCCGAACGGCTCGTCGTTGAAGATCGACGCTTCCAGCGGCACGTCCGCGAGGATGGTCGGCGCGAAGAAGTTGCCGGCGTCGCCCACGCGCTTGCCGCCCGTCGCGACGATCGCGCCTTTTGCCTGCGCATCCTCGACGACCTTCGTCATCGCGGCCACGCGGCGCGCGTTGGCGAGAGGACCGAGCGTGGTGCCCTCAAGCAGGCCGTCGCCCAGTTTCAGGCCTTCCGCATGCTTGACGAACGCGCGCGTAAACTCGTCCTTGATCGCGTTGTGCACGAGGAAGCGGGTCGGCGAGATGCAGACCTGGCCCGCGTTGCGGAACTTGGCCGCGCCCGCGGCCTTGACGGCCAGCGTCACGTCCGCGTCTTCGGCGACGATCACCGGCGCATGGCCGCCCAGTTCCATCGTCACGCGCTTCATGTGCGCGCCGGCCAGCGCGGCCAGCTGCTTGCCGACCGGCGTGGAACCCGTGAACGTGACCTTGCGGATGACCGGGTGCGGGATCAGGTAGCCCGAGATCTCGGCCGGATCGCCGAACACGAGGCCCACGACGCCTGCCGGCACGCCCGCGTCGACAAAGCACTGGAACAGCGCGGCGGGGGAGGCCGGGGTCTCTTCCGGCGCCTTGCACAGGAACGAGCAGCCGGTAGCCAGCGCGGCGGCCAGCTTGCGCACGACCTGGTTGATCGGGAAGTTCCACGGCGTGAAGGCGGCGACGGGGCCGACCGGTTCCTTCAGCACGAGCTGCTGCGCCTGCGGGTTACGGGCCGGCACGATGCGGCCGTACACGCGCATGCCTTCGGCCGCGAACCAGTCGATGATCTCGGCGCCGGCCATGGCTTCCATCTTCGCTTCGGCCAGCGGCTTGCCCTGTTCCTGGGTCAGCAGGCGGGCGATGCTGTCGGCGCGTTCGCGCAGCAGGCTGGCGGCGCGGCGCATCGTCGCGGCGCGCTCGGCGGCGGGCACGAAACGCCATGTCTCGAAGCCCTGCTGGGCGGCGGCCAGGGCGCGGTCCAGGTCGGCGATGGTTGCGTGCGCGACGGTGCCGATCGACTGGCCCGTGGCCGGGTTCACGACAGGGATCGTCTTGCCGCCGGCGGCGTCGACCCATTCGTTGGCGATCAGGAGGCGGGTGTCGGGATAGCTGGAGGTGGTCATGGGTCCTCTATGAGTTATCGGATGCAGAGAACGCAATGATCGCACCGCTGCGGATTGTTTGCTTAACACCGTGTGAAACCGGTGTGAGTGTTTGCCAGGCGAAACCGGAAGTTTGTTAACGCAACCATTTAATGGGCGTTCTAACTATCCGGACCGTGGCGGAGAACAACCGCGCCAACCCGGGCTATGTGGAACCGTACGGGCAGGTCGACCTGTCGATCGGCTACAACGTCAACCAGAACCTGAGCCAGTCGCTGGAGGCGATCAACCTGACCGACGCGCACCAGCGCCAGCACGGCCGCACCGACATGCAGGTCCTGTCGGTCACGACGGGCGGTCCGCGCTACATGCTGGGCGCGCGCTACAAGTTCTGACGCCGTCAGCCCGCCAGCACGGCCGCGGCCGGGGAGGGGGCAGTCGTCCCCTCCATGATCAGGATCTTCCCGGCGGCCTGGCCGGCGGGTGCGGCGTCCGGCCGGGTGAAGGAACGTACCGGCCCGATCATCGTACCGTTCGCATTGCCCTTTGCGTCCGTGCGCACGGTGCCGACCGGCTGGCCGCCCAGGTACACGCCATACTGCGTCGCCGGCTTGAGCTTGAAGACGTTCACCTCGAGCGCATCGACGACGCCCAGCTGGCGCGCGACGACGAAGCCCCGCGCCACGGCGCCGTCGCGCGCGGCCAGCGGGATGTTGACGGCATCCTGGTTGATCCTCGGGCTCAGGTTGTCCGCGCTGCCCGGCGCCGCCACGTGCGACAGGTACACGAGGGCCTGCGGCGCCTGCCCGCCGGGCATGTGCGCGACGACCTTGTTGACGGCAGGGTCGATCACGTCGACGCCGTCGCCGTTCTCCAGGCCCACGTAGACGCGGCTGCTGTCGTCCGCCGTCCAGATCCCGTGCGGCAGCGCG
This sequence comes from Massilia kyonggiensis, assembly GCF_024756235.1. GTDB lineage: Bacteria > Pseudomonadota > Gammaproteobacteria > Burkholderiales > Burkholderiaceae_D > Telluria > Telluria kyonggiensis. The sequence continues at coordinate 416,226 of NZ_JANUGY010000002.1, forward strand.
CCCGTCGGGATCGTGGCGACGAGCGTCGCGTCCTTGTCCGTCGTGTAGACCTTCACGACGTTCTCGCCGCCCACCGTCACGTAGGCGAACGTCTTGCCGCCCGTGCGCGCGAACGCGAGGTGGTTCGTGATGAAACCGGTGTCGATCACGCCCGTCACCTGGAACGTGTGCGTGTCGACGCGCGTGACCTTGCCGACGTCCTTGTGCGTCATCCACATCTCGCGGTAATCCGGCGTGAACTGCAGGAACGGCGAGAACGGGCTGGCGACGGGTATCCGTTTGATCACCTTGTGCGCCTTCACGTCGATGACGTCGACCTCGGGCGTGAAGCTGGAGACGGCGAAGGCCAGCTTCCCGTCGGGCAGGAACTGCACCATGCCGGGTCCGACGGCCGTCGGGATGCGGCGCGTCTCCCTGAACGTGTGCGGGTCGATCACGGAAATATAATCCTCGCCGCGCACGACGACCCACACTTCCTTGCCGTCGGCCGTGAAAAAGCCTTCGTGGGGCGAGCGGCCGACATAGGTCTTGCCCTTGACCTTGTTCGTCGCGGTGTCGATGAACGTCACGGAGTTCGACCCGTTCGAGATCGCGATCAGCGTCTTGTGGTCGGGCGAGAAGCCGAGGCCGTGCACGTTGATCTCGCCGCGGTACAGCGGCGACAGCACGTCCGGGCGCTGGTTGCCCAGCACGATCTGGCCCAGCAGGCGGTTGCCGGCCGGGTCGAAGACCGAGACGGTGTTCGTGTTCTGGTCGGCCGTGTACACGCGGTCCGACACCGCCGGACGGGCCATGGCAGCTTGCGCGGCGGCGAGAGCGCCCGCGGCAATGGCGAGCCGTTTAATGGTGTTCATGCTGACTCCTTGTTTGCGAGGGATGGCGTTTCAGCCAGGCCCGCATCACGTTGATTTCGTTCTGCTGCTCGGCGATGATGCCGAGCGCCAGGTTGCGCAATTCCGGATCCTGCGTGTTCAGCAGGACCGCCTTCGCCATGTCGATCGCGCCCTGGTGGTGCGGCATCATCATCGTGACGAAGTCGTGGCCCGGCTCGCCGTTCATCGGCGCGGCGGCCATGTCGCGGTCCATGATCGCCATCGCATCGTTCATCAGCGCGGCGAACGGCTTGTCGCTGGAGGCGACGAACGATGCGGGTGCCGGCGATCCGTGCATGTGCTGGGCGCCGGCGGTGGCCGCGGCGCACAGGGCCAGCGTGGCTGCGAGGGTTTTCATGGCATCAGTCCTGGTACAGTGGATTCGGGGCGATGTAGACCCGCACGTCCGGCACGCTGACGCCCTTTGGCGCGATGGCCGACAGCGGGATGGAATCCGTGCTGGGCCACGCGTCGAAGACGTAGGTGAAGTGCTGGCCGCCCACCGTGAAGCGCACCGTCTGGCCGTTGGTGACGTTGACCCAGCGGGTCGAGGCGTCGACGGCGACGTCGCGGTCCGCCGTGTCGCTCATGACGACGCGGCCGGCATCCATCGGGCGCGGCATGGCGCCGGCCGTGCCGGCGGCGAGGGCGAGGATGGACAGGGCTAGGGTGCGGGTCAGCTTGGTCATGCGGTTCTCCTTCGTGGTTGGGATGGACGCATTGTGCAAAAGCGCCGCTGACGCGAGGGTGACCCGGACATGACAATTGGATGACAGCCGGATGGCGCACCTGTCATCCAGCGGCGCCGCGAATTGCGGCACAATGTCCGCAGGAGGAACCATGCGCATTCTGATCGTCGAAGACGAGCCCAAGACGGGCGATTACCTGCACAAGGGCTTGCGCGAGTCCGGCTTCAACGCCGACCTCGCGCGCACCGGACCGGACGGCCTGCACATGGCGCTGGAGCACGACTACGACCTCGTCGTGCTCGACGTGATGCTGCCGGCGATGGACGGCTGGACGGTGCTGTCCAAACTGCGCGAGCACAAGGAGACGCCCGTGCTGTACCTGACGGCGCGCGACGACGTCGCCGACCGCGTGCGCGGCCTGGAGCTCGGCGCGGACGACTACCTGGTGAAACCGTTCGCGTTCGCCGAACTGCTCGCGCGCGTGCGCACGCTGCTGCGGCGCGTGCCCACGCGCGAGCCCGAGATCCTGGCCATCGCCGACCTCGAGATCGACCTGCGCCGCCACCGCGTGACGCGCTCCGGCAAGCGCATCGACCTCACGCCGAAGGAACATGCGCTGCTCGTGCTGCTGGCGCGGCGCCAGGGCGAAGTGCTGTCACGCTCGCTGATCTCGTCGCAGGTGTGGGACATGAACTTCGATTCGGACACGAACGTCGTCGACGTCGCCATCCGGCGCCTGCGCACGAAGGTCGACGATCCGTATCCCGTCAAGCTGATCCACACGGTGCGCGGCATGGGTTACCTGATGGAAGAGCGCGAGTGACGGCGCGCCCGATGTCCATCGCGCTGCGTCTCGGCCTGCTGTTCGCCGCGATCGCCGCCGCCGTGTTCGTCGCGGTGGGCGCCTATCTGTACCAGACGCTGGCGCACCAGATGGGCCGGCGCGACGACGCGGATCTGCTCAACAAGGCCCAGCTGGCGCGCCAGTTGCTGGGCGCGTTGCCGACGCGCGACCCCACGGTGCTGGCGCGCGCCATCGGCCAGGACGGCGTCACCGTGCAGGTGAGCGCGGCGGACGGCAGCGTGCCGGCCGTGCCGCTGGGGCGCGATCCCGGCCTCGCGGACATCGCCGCGCGCGACGATGCGCGGGGCTCCCGGCGTATCGTCACCGTGCTGGCCGGCGATGCCGCGGCGCCGCTGCAGGTGACGCTCGTACGCACGCGCTCCGACCGTCTCGCGATCCTGCGCCGCTACGCGTTCGACCTGCTGGGCGCCCTCGTGGCGGGCACGCTCGTCGCTGCCGCCCTCGGGTTCGCGGCCGTGAAGCGGGGCCTGCGTCCGCTGTACGGCGTGATCGCCCGCGCCGACGCCATCCACGCCCAGCGCCTGGCCGTGCGCATGCCCGCCGCCGAGCTGCCGGCCGAACTCCGCGCGCTGGCCGTCGCGTTCAATGCGATGCTCGACCGGCTGGAAGAGGGCGTGCAGCGGCTGTCCGGCTTCGCCGCCGACCTCGCGCACGACCTGCGCACGCCCGTCAACGCCCTCATGATGCAGACCCAGGTCGCGCTCGCGCGCGAGCGCACGGCGGACGAGTACGAGGCCCTGCTGGCGTCGAACCTGGAGGAATACGAGCGGCTGGCGCGCATGATCGAGAACACGCTGTTCCTGGCGCGCGCCGACAACGCCCAGCTGGCGCTGGCGGGCACGGCGCTCGACGTGCGCGCGGAACTGGATCACATCCGCGAGTATTTCGAGATGCTGGCCGAGGACAAGGGCATCGCATTCGGCCTCGACGACGTGGGAGCCCTGCAGGTGCACGCGGACCCCGTGCTGCTGCGGCGCGCCGTCAACAACCTCGTGTCGAACGCGATCGCGCACACGCCGCCGGGCGGCGTCGTCAGCCTGGGTGCGGCGAGCGACGGCGGCTGGGTCACGCTGACGGTGCGGAACAGCGGCGACGGCATCGCGCCGGAACACCTCGAACGCGTGTTCGAACGCTATTACCGGGCCGACGCGGCGCGCGGCGCCGGCAGCTCCGTCGGCCTCGGCCTGTCGATCGTGCGGGCCATCATGCGCCTGCATGGCGGCACGGCGGAGGTGGACAGCGTGCCGGGCGGGCGCACCGTGTTCAGCCTGCGGTTTCCGCCCTGACGCCGACCGGCGTCAGGGCGTCCACACGACCCGCACGGCGAGCGCGCGCTCGTACTCGCTGCGCGTGGCCGGCGAACCGAATTCCGCGTGATGCGGATCGAACAGGTTTTGGCCGATGACCGACAGTTCGAGGCCGCGGCGGATGCGCCAGCCCCAGCGCGCGTCGACGGCCGTGTACGCGGGCACGGCGGGGCGCGGCAGCGCGCCCACGTGCCGCAGCGTGACGTCGAATTCCTGGCCGGCGCCGATGTCGTACGAGGAGCGCACTTGCCAGTAATGCGTCGGGTCGCTCGTGAACAGGCCCGTCGTCCCCGACAGGTCGCGGCTGCCGGGCTGCAAGGTCGTGCCGACGCGCTGCACGACGCCGCCGCCGGACAATCGCCATGCATCCGCCACCTGCCACGTGGCCCACGCCTCGATGCCGCGCGTGAGGCCGTCGGCCAGGTTCTCGAACACGGAGCCGGGGCCGGCCGGATTCGGCTCCAGCGTGCGCAGCCGGTCGTAGCGGCTGAAGAACACAGTCGTCGAATACGACAGGGTAGCCGTCGGCCGGGCGCGGTAACCGAGCTCGAACACCTTGGCCGTCTCGGCGTCGAACCCGGGACCGCCCGCCACGGCATACTGCGGCACCCCGTTCACGACGCGCGGATTGATCGGGCTGTACAAATCGCGGTCGATGCGCGACGGTGCCCGCACGGCGCGCGACAGCGACGTCCACACGAGGCTTGCCGGGCGCGGGTTCCACGCGAGGCGCAGGGTCGGCAGCACTTCGACGCCCGTGTAATTGTTGTCCTCGATTTTCAGCCCGGCCGTCAGGCGCAGATTGTCGCGCAGCGCGATCTCGTCCTGGGCGAACAGGTTCGCCCAGCGCAGGTTCAGCGTCCCGGGCAGGAAGCCGAACGCGGGGCCGTTCTCCACGCGGTCGTGACCCAGGCGGTAGCCGCCGCCCCACACGACGTGGTGGCTGCCGCCGACGTGCACGGCGTGCTGCAGCTGCAGGTCGAACGTGTCGAGACGTTCGTGGAAGGCGTTCGGCTGGTCGCGCTCCGTGTGGTCCCAGTACAGCTGGACGGTGGCCGACGAGCCGTCCGCGAACGTGCGCGCAACGCGCCCCAGCAGGTTGGCGCCGGCGACCTTGATGTTCGGCGTGCCGGCCTGGCGCAGGCGGGCGTCGTAGACGTCGCCCTGGACCGTGACCCCATTGCTCCAGTCGGTACGGAACCCGGCCTGGTCGCGGTGCCAGCCCGTCTGCGAAGTGGCGCCCGATGCCGTGTGGGTATCGTCGTTCTCGGCGTGCTTCGCGTACGCGCGGTAGTGGCCGTCGCCACCCAGCCGGCCGCCGTAGCGCACGGCGCCGTCGCGCACATCCTTGCCGAGGGTCGTCGCCAGCAGCGCGCCCTGCGTGGCGGCGGACGGCTTCGTGATGATGTTGATGACGCCGTTGACGGCGTTCGCGCCCCACAAGGTCGCGCCGGGGCCGCTGATCACTTCGATGCGCTCGACGTCGTCCAGCACCACGTCCTGCACGTCCCAGAACACGCCGGAAAACAGGGGAGAGTAGACGGTGCGGCCGTCGATGAGGACGAGCAGCTTGTTTTCGAACGGGCTGGAATAGCCCCGCGCCGTGACCGCGTAGTTGCGGGCGTCCACGCGCGCCATCTGCAGGTTGGGCGCGAGCCGCAGCGCTTCCGGCAACGACGCGGCACCCGCGCGGCGGATGTCGTTGCCCGTGATGACGAAGATGGACGCGGCCGCGTCGGACAGCGATTCCGACCGTTTCGATACGGACGTGACCTGGATGTTGGCCAGTTCTTCGAGGCTCAGTTCCGCGATGTCGTCGTTCTGCGCGGGAACGACGGCGTGGGCAGCCGGCGCGGCAAGGAAGGCGGCGATGGCCGCCGCGGGGAACAATGTGGAACTGGGCATCATGACATGACACATTTAGTCGAATTCGCAAGATTGTATTGCAGAAATCGGTTCGTTATCGATATCATCCTGTCGTGCGCCGATTCCGCATTTTTTATGACGGCGATAGATGATTTCATAATTGCGGCGACGGGACACAATTCGGACAATCCGAAGAAAACCCATGGAGACACTGTGAACGAATTCATCCCAGCGCACGGCCGCCGCCGTCGCGCCCTGGCCGGCCTGTTGCTGGCCGCCGCCGCATGCGCCCTCCCGGGCGTGGCGCCCGCCCAGACCCCGGCCGCCGACGGCGACGCGGCGGCCGGCGCCCCGGCCGCACGCATCGCCTGGTGGCGCCAGGCCCGCTTCGGCATGTTCATCCACTGGGGGCTGTACGCCATTCCCGGCCGCGGCGAGTGGGCGCAGTTCATCGAACAGACCCCGGTGAAGGAATACGCGAAACTGGCCGACCAGTTCAAGCCGCGCCAGTTCGACCCCGACGGGTGGGCGCAGCTGGCGAAGTCCGCGGGCATGAAATACATGGTGTTCACGTCGCGCCACCACGACGGCTTTGCGATGTTCGACGACGGCGACAATCCGTTCTCGAGCACGAGGACGGCCGCGCAGCGCGATTTCGTCGCGGACTACGTGAAGGCCGCGCGCAAGGCCGGCATGGGCGTGGGGCTGTACTACTCGCCGCTGGACTGGCGCTATCCGGGTTACTTCTTCCCCGACCTGTACCGGGACAGCGCGGAAGACATGCGCGCCCAGTACCACCGCCAGATGGAGAAACTGCTGTCCAACTACGGCAAGCTCGACGTGCTGTGGTTCGACGGCGGCGAGACCGACTGGCTGAGCTTCGGCGGGGACTGGTCCGCCGCGCAGTGGACGAAGCGGGCGCCCGGCAAGCATTACGCGGGCGGTTTCGACTGGCAGCACGATAAGGTGCACACGATGCTGCGCCGGCTGCAGCCGAACGTCGTCATCAACGGCCGCGCGGACATGAAGGAAGACTTCCATTCGCGTGAAGGCGACGGCGCGCTGGGCGACTTCGACAACCAGCATCCGTGGGAACTGTGCACGACCATCGCGGGCGCCTGGGGCTACCAGCCGAACATGCAGCCCAAGCCACTGAAACACTACATCCAGCTGCTGGCGAACGTGGCGGGCCGCGACGGCAACCTGCTGCTGAACGTGGGGCCCGACCCCGACGGCCGCATCGATCCGGCGCAGGCACAGCGGCTGCGCGAGATCGGCGCGTGGCTGGGCAAGCATGGCGACAGCATCTACGGCACCCGCGGCGGTCCGTTCCTGCCGAGCGGCTGGGGCGCGTCCACGCACCGCGGCAACACGGTCTACGTCCACGTGCTGAACTGGCCGGGCGACAAGCTCGTGCTGCCGGCAATTCCGGCCCGCGTCGTGCGCGCGTCCGTGCTGGGCGGCGGCGCGGCGAAGGTCGAGCAATCCGCGCGCGGCATCGAAATCGCCGTGCCGGCCGCCGCGCGCAGCGACATGGACACTGTGGTAGCCCTGCAACTGGACAAGTCCGCCGAAGGGATCACGCCGGTGCGCTGAAAAAACGTTCGCCGGTCCGGTGGATTTCATCATTGCGCCGGCACGGGGCGCGTCTTCACAATGACGCACCGTGCATGATGATGACCCCCAACCTGGAGCAACGATGCGTTCGTCGACGGCGACCCTCACCCGCCTGGCGGCACGCGCCGCCATGGCGCTTGCCCTATTGACCGGCATGGCCCATGCCGCGGCCGCAACCGATCCGCCCTCCGCGCGCCAGCGGCAGAATTTCAATGCCGGCTGGCGCTTTCATCTCGGCGACATCGGCGGCGCCGAGAAGGTCGATTTCGACGACGCCGACTGGCAGGCCGTGGGCCTGCCGCACAGCTTCAGCATGCCTTACTTCCAGGCGCCCGAGGTGTACGTCGGCTACGGCTGGTACCGCAAGGACCTCGTGCTGCCGCAAGGGACCGCCGGGCGCCGCTGGACGCTCGAATTCGAAGCCGCATTCCAGACGGCCGAGGTGTACGTCAACGGCCGCAGGATCGCGCGCCACCGCGGCGGCTATACCGGCTTCCCCGTCGACCTCACGGCCGCGCTGCACCCGGGACGCAACGTGATCGCCGTCCGCGTCGACAACATGTGGGACCCGACGCTCGCGCCGCGCGCCGGCGAACATATCTTCAGCGGGGGCATCTACCGCGACGTCTGGCTCGTGACGACCGACGACGTGCACGTCCCCTGGACCGGCACGGCCGTCACGACGCCGGGCCTGGCAGGCCGCAGCGGCGCCGTGCGCGTGGCGACGGAAGTGCGCAACGACGGCCGCAAACCGGTCAAGGTCAGGGTCCGCACCCGTATCGCCGACGGCCGCGGCGCCACCGTCGCGGTGCTGCCGGATGCGGCTGTCCGCGTGCCGCCGGGGCGCACGCTGGACGTCGCCCAGGAGTCCGCGCGGCTGTCGGGCCTCGAGCTGTGGAGTCCCGAGACGCCCATGCTGTACCGCGCCGTCACGACCCTCGACGTGGCGGGGCGCCAGCGCGACCGCTTCGAGACGCCGTTCGGCTTCCGTACCATCAAGTGGACGGCCGACCAGGGCTTTTTTCTCAACGGTGAGCACCGCTACTTCCGCGGTGCGAACGTGCACCAGGACCAGGCCGGATGGGGCGACGCCGTGACGAATGCCGCCATCGACCGCGACGTGCAACTGATGAAGGATGCCGGCTTCGATTTCATCCGCGGCTCGCATTATCCGCACGACCCGCATCTCGCCGAGGCGACGGACCGCATCGGCATGCTGTTCCTGCCGGAGGCGCCGTTCTGGGGTACGGCCGGCATGAAGAGCCCGTGGAGCAGGTCCGCGTATCCGCCCGAAGCCGAGCATCAGGCGGCGTTCGAGGAGAGCGTCAAGCAGCAGCTGGCGGAACTCATCCGCATCAACCGCAACCATCCGTCGGTGATCGCGTGGGGCATGGACAACGAGGTCTTTTTCACCGACAAGGAGACGCTGCCGGCCGTGCGCAAGCTGCTGGCCGACGAGGTGGCGCTGACGCACAAGCTCGATCCGACGCGGCCCGCGGCCGTCGACGGCGTGCAGCGGGGCGAGATGGACCGCATCGGCGACATCGCGGGCTACAACGGCGACGGCGCCGTGCTGTTCCCGAATCCCGGCATCCCCAACTTCGTCGCGGAATACGGCTCGACCATCTCGGACCGGCCGGGCGAATACGACCCGGGCTGGGGCGACATCGAACGCACGCCGGGCGCGAAGGCCGGGGAGCCGGCCACGTGGCGTTTTCCGTGGCGGTCCGGTGAAGCCGTGTGGGCCGGGTTCGACCACGGCTCCATCGCGGGCAAGTTCGGCTCGATGGGGCTCGTCGATTACGCACGGCTGCCGAAGCGCAGCTGGTACTGGTACCGCAACGCCTACCGCGGCATCGCGCCGCCCGCGTGGCCGCAGCAAGGCAAGCCGGCCGCCCTGCGGGTGACGGCCAGCAGTCCCGTCATCCGCCGCGCGGACGGCACGGACGACGTGCAACTGGTCGTGACCGTCGTCGATGCGGCCGGCAAGGCACTCTCCAACAGCCCGCCCGTACGGCTGGCGCTGGAAGCCGGGCCCGGCGAACTGCCGACGGGACGCGCGATCTCGTTCACGCCGGACGGCGACATCCCGATCCGCGACGGCCAGGCCGCCATCGCCATGCGCAGCTGGCAGCGGGGGACGACGCGCATCCGCGCGACGTCCCCCGGCCTCGCCGACGGCGTGCTGACGGTGGAGACGGTGGACGGTCCGCGCTTCGTGGAAGGCAGCACGCCGCTGGCGGCCGACCGGCCTTACGTGCAGCGCAAGATGGCGGTGGGGGAGGAGCAGGCGTTCGGCCTGAAGAATCCGACGCAGGCCAGTTCCAGCGCGGCCGATCATGCATCGTCGCTGGCCAACGACGGCGACGCCGCCACATGGTGGGCGCCGGCCGCGATTGACGCCGCGCCGTGGATCGCCATCGACCCGGAGCGCATCGTGAATTACCGCCGGCTTGCCGTGAAGTTCGCGCCGGGCGGGCGCTGCGGCGTGACGGCGGAAGCGCAGGATGCGGGCGGCGTGTGGCAGGTGCTGGCGGATGTGCCGGCGACTGCGCCGGCGACGGCCGACACGGTCGACGTGCCCGTGCGCGCCGTCACGGGACGGCGCCTCCGGCTGCGGCTGCAGGGCGCCGCATGCCGCATCGCCGACATCGCCATCACGGGGACGCCGGCAACCTTCTGGTGATCAGCGCACGTTCTGCTTCTTGATCAGTTGATCGAGCATCGCGTGTTCTTCTTCCGTCAGGTCGGTCAGCGGCGCGCGCACCGGACCGCCGTCGTGGCCGACGAGGCGGGCGCCCGCCTTCACGATCGACACGGCGTAGCCGGCCTTGCGGTTGCGGATCGCCAGGTAGGGCAGGAAGAATTCGTCCAGCAGGCGGTTCGTCGTCGCGTGGTCGTCCTTCGCGATCGCGTGATAGAAATCCATCGCCAGTTGCGGCATGAAGTTGAAGACGGCCGACGAGTACACCGGCACGCCCAGCGCTTTATACGCTGCGGCGTAGACTTCCGCCGTCGGCAGGCCGCCCAGGTAGCTGAAGCGGTCGCCGAGGCGGCGCCAGATCGACACCATCAGCTCGATGTCGCCGATGCCGTCCTTGAAGCCGATCAGGTTGGAGCAGCGGTCGGCCAGCTTTTCCAGCGATTCCGCGGTCAGGCGGCACTGCGCGCGGTTGTACACGACGACGCCGATGTTCACCGATTTGCAGACTTCTTCCACGTGCGCGACGAGGCCGTCCTGGCTCGCTTCCGTCAGGTAGTGCGGCAGCAGCAGCACGCCTTTCGCGCCCAGGCGCTCGGCTTCCTGCGCGAACGCGATCGCGGCGCGGGTCGGGCCGCCGGTACCGGCGAGGATGGGCACCTTGCCCGCGCACGTGTCGACGGCGGTCTTGATCACCTGCGAGTACTCGTCATGCGTCAGCGAGAAGAACTCGCCGGTGCCGCCGGCTGCGAACAGGGCGGTGGCGCCGTACGGGGCCAGCCATTCCAGGCGTTCGATATAGGTGCTCTTGCGGAAGTTGCCTTCGGCATCGAAGTCGGTGATGGGGAAGGACAGCAGGCCGGACGACATCACTTGCTTGAGTTCTTGCGGATTCATTTGCGCTCCAGGGCGGTGGGTTAACTTGTCAGACATCGTACAACTAACGCCGCGCCACGGCAAGAATAATTTGCCGGGTTGTCGTTTCAGCCGACGGTGTGCGTCGTCGCCCGCTCGACCAGCTGGAAGCCCACGTCGACGACGTTGCCGACGGGCGCCCGTCCTTCGATCTTCGCGATGAGGGCCCGGGCCGCCTGCACGCCGATGGCGCGCTTGTCGACGTGGACGGACGAGATCGGGGGATGCGTGTACGCGGCGAAGTCGAAGTCGCCGAAGCCCATGATCCCGAGCGTCTCCGGCACGGCGATGCCTTGCGCCTGCGCCTCGATGAGGGCGCCCTGGGCCAGCACGTCTGAACTGCACACGACGACGTCGGGCGCGTGGCCTTCCGCCAGAATGGCGCGCAGGCCTTCGCGGCCGAGATTCATCACGGTCGGCGGCGTGGCCATGTGCGTGGCGACGGGCACCACGCCGTGCTGCTGCAATTCCGCCTCCAGCGCGAGGCGGCGCCGATTCGCGCGCTCGTCGCGGGCGCAGATGGACGCGAAGCGCTTGTAGCCCTTGTTTAACAGGTATTGCGCGACCTTTTCGCCGACCCGTTCCTGCGAAAAGCCGATCGCGATGTCGATGGGGGAGGGCGTCAGGTCCCACGCCTCGACGACGGGCACGCCGGTCGCGAGCAGCTTTTTGCGCACGCCCGGATGGTGGTGGATGCCCGTGAGGACGATGCCGTCGGGCTGGCGCGACAGGATCGCCGTCAGCAGGTCTTCTTCCTTCTGGTGCGAGTAGTTCGACACCGACAGCAGCAACTGGTAGCCGTGCGCCGACAGTTCGTCGTTCAGGCCCTGCACCGTCTCGGCGAACATCGAGTTCGACAGCTGCGGGACGATGGCGGCGATGAGCTGGCTGCGCTTCGTCGTCAGGCTGCCGGCCAGCATGTTTGGGATATAGCCCATCGCGGCCGCCGCTTCCTTGACGCGCGCGATCGTGTCCGGCTTGACGAGCTTCGGGTTGTGGAGGGCGCGCGATACCGTGATCGGCGACAGGCCCGCGAGCCGCGCGACGTCCTTGAGCGTGATGCTTTTCGGGCGTTCTTCGTTCGTGGGGAGCGAGTCGTCTGCAGGGGCCATCATATTGTTGTGTTCTTTATCACTTGTACGACATCCGATCACAAAACGCTTGCGTTCGAAGATGATTGCGGTATCATACCAAACACCCCGGCCGACCCACCGGCCATATTTTTAAGACAAGAATGATTGCGGTGTCATTTTGGCGGAAAAAGCATGATTGTTCTTCTGTGCTGCTAAATGATTGCGCAATCATGGAGACGCTGATGACTATCCCCCGCACCATCCGCATGCACGAGAACGACAACGTCGCCATCGTCGTCAACGCCGGCGGCCTGCCGGAAGGCACCATTTTCCCGGACGGGCTGACATTGAGAACCCGTGTGCCGGAAGGGCACAAGGTGGCGCTCGTCGACCTCGCGCAAGGCGAGCCGATCGTCCGCTACGACGTGACCATCGGCTATGCGCTGCAACCCATCGCGCGCGGCACCTGGATCGAGGAATCGCTCGTCGGCATGCCGGCCGCACGGGGCCTGGACGACCTGCCCAAGCCGGTCCGCGACCGCGCACCGTTGCCGCCGCTGGAAGGTTATACGTTCGAAGGCTTCCGCAATCCGGACGGCTCGGTCGGCACGCGCAATATCCTCGCCATCAGCGAGACGGTGCAGTGCGTGTCGGGCGTCGTCGCGTTTGCCGTCGACCGCATCAGGAAGGAGCTGCTGCCGCGGTACCCCAACGTGGACGACGTCGTCGCCATCGAGCACACGTATGGCTGCGGCGTCGCCATCGACGCGCCGGGCGCCGAGATCCCGATCCGCACGCTGCGCAACATCGCGAAGAACCCGAACTTCGGCGGCCGCGTGATGCTCGTGAGCCTGGGCTGCGAAAAGCTGCAGCCGGCGCGCATGTTCCCGGCCGGCTCGATCCCGATCCAGGCCCCGGACACCGTCTGCCTGCAGGACGCCGCGCACGTGGGCTTCGGGGACATGATCGAATCCATCATGCGCACGGCCGAGAAGCATCTCGCGGCACTGGACCAGCGCCGGCGCGAGACGGTGCCGGCGTCGGAACTGGTCGTCGGCGTGCAGTGCGGCGGCAGCGACGCGTTCTCCGGCGTGACCGCGAATCCGGCGGTCGGCTACGCCAGCGACCTGCTCGTGCGGGCCGGCGCCGCCGTCATGTTTTCCGAAACGACGGAGGTCCGCGACGGCATCGACCAGCTGACGTCCCGCGCCGTCGACGACGACGTCGCCCAAGCGATGATCCGCGAGATGGCATGGTACGACGACTACCTGAAGCGGGGCGGCGTGGACCGCAGCGCGAACACGACGCCGGGCAACAAGAAGGGCGGCCTCGCCAACATCACCGAAAAGGCGATGGGCTCCATCATCAAGTCCGGCACGGCCCCGATCGCGGGCGTGCTGTCCCCGGGCGACAAGCTGCAGCAGAAAGGCCTCATCTACGCCGCGACGCCGGCCAGCGATTTCATCTGCGGCACCCTGCAGCTGGCCGCCGGCATGAACATGCACGTGTTCACGACGGGCCGCGGCACGCCGTACGGCCTGGCCGCCGTGCCGGTCGTGAAGGTCGCCACGCGCGACGATCTCGCGCGCCGCTGGCACGACCTCATGGACATCAACGCCGGCCGCATCGCGACCGGAGACGCCACCATCGCGGACGTGGGCTGGGAACTGTTCCACTTCCTGCTCGACGTGGCGAGCGGCCGCAAGAAGACGTGGGCCGAGCACTGGAAGCTCCACAACGCGCTCACGCTCTTCAATCCGGCGCCCGTGACCTGACCCCACGCGCGACCGTACAAGACAGAAAACAGCAAGGAGACATCTTGAAAAAAGCAGTATGCATCGCCCTCGGCCTGGCCGCGGGCGCGGGCGCGCACGCCCAGACGAATGTCACGATCTACGGCATCGCCGACGCGGCGTTCGTGGGCGAGAACGGATCGAGCGCCGGTCACCAGACGAAGATCACGAGCGGCGCCGCGTCCGCGTCGCGCATCGGCTTCCGCGGCACCGAGGACCTGGGCAACGGCATGTCCGCGTTCTTCACGCTGGAGACGGGCGCGAAGATCGACACGGGCGAACTCGATGCGGCGAACACGATCTTCAACCGCCAGGCGTTCGTGGGCATCAGGACGAAGGCGGGTGCGATCGCCTTCGGCGGGGCGCCAGTTCGGCGGTGCGCTGGATTATGCGCAGGGCGCCCTGCGCGTGCGTCTCGCCTACAACAGCAAGAACACGGACGTGGCGGCGACGGGCGTGAACCGCGACCTGGGCCGCAACGTGCTCCTCGGCGCGAACTACGACTTCAAATGGATCAAGCTGTACGGCGCGTTCGGAGTCGACAAGGGTTTTAACAGCGCCACCCTGGGCAACGCGAACAACCCGTACGGCGGGGTGAAACCGACGCCGTCGACGGACGGCCGCGAGATCCTGCTCGGCTTCTCCGCGCCCGTCGGGCCGGGCACGCTGATGTTCTCCACGCAGCACAAGGACGACCGCACCCACTTCAACCAGGACGCGCACGAATGGGGTATCGGCTACCTGTATGCGCTGTCCAAACGGTCGGGCGTGTACGCGGCGTACGCACATATCCATAACAAGAACGGCGCCGGCTACACGGTCGCCAACAACACGGAGCCGGGTACGGGCAACACCGGCTTCAACCTGGGCATCCGCCAGACGTTCTGAGTCCGGCGGCCACACCAAACCTTTGGAGGGACCATGGAGCACACCACGACGGCCGCCATGCCGGCCACCGCAACAAAGCTCGCATCGCGCACGCGCTGGGGCATACTCGCCATCCTGTTCATCGTCACGACGATCAACTACGCGGACCGGGCCTCGATCTCGATCGCCGGTCCGGAAATCCGCAAGGCCCTGGGCCTGTCGCCCGTCGAGATGGGGTTCGTCTTTTCCGCGTTCGCGTGGTCGTACGTGGCCGCGCAGCTGCCCGGCGGCTGGCTGCTCGACCGCTTCGGCTCGAAGATCACCTATTTCTTCAGCATCTTCCTGTGGTCGCTGTTCACCCTGCTGACGGGCGGCGTGGGGTTCGTCACCGGCGCCGCCGCCGTGGCCACGCTGTTCGCGCTGCGCTTCCTTGTCGGCGCCGCGGAAGCGCCTTCGTTCCCGGGCAACAGCCGCATCACGTCGGCCTGGTTCCCCACGCACGAACGGGGACTCGCGTCCGCGCTGTTCAACTCCGCCCAGTATTTCGCGACCGTGCTGTTCGCGCCGATCATGGGCTGGCTCGTGCACGCCTTCGGCTGGGAGAGCGTGTTCATCGTGATGGGTGGTCTCGGGATCGCGCTGGCCTTCGTCTGGCTGAAGGTCATCCACGGGCCGAAGGACCATCCATCCGTGAGCGCGAGCGAACTGAAATACATCGAGGAGGGCGGGGCGCTCGTCGACCTGGATGGCGCCGGGCGCAGCAAGCAGGCGCCGGCCGTCGACACGCTCGCGTGCGTCAAGGAGTTGCTGGGCAACCGCATGCTGCTGGGCGTGTACATCGGCCAGTACTGCATCAACACGCTGACGTACTTCTTCCTCACGTGGTTCCCCGTGTACCTCGTGCAGGAGCGCCACATGACGATCCTGAAGGCGGGCTTCGTCGCGTCGCTGCCCGCCATCGCCGGCTTCCTCGGCGGCGTCGTGGGCGGCACGATCTCGGACCGTCTCGCGAAAGCCGGCTTCTCGCTGTCGATGTCGCGCAAGGTGCCGATCGTGTGCGGCATGCTGCTGTCGATGAGCATGATCGCCTGTAATTACATCGACACCGACGCCGTCGTCGTCGCCGTGATGGCGCTGGCGTTCTTCGGCAAGGGCGTCGGCGCACTGGGCTGGGCCGTCGTTGCGGACACGTCGCCGAAGGAAGCGGGCGGCCTGTCCGGCGCGCTGTTCAACACCTTCGGCAATATCGCGGGCATCACGACGCCGATCGTCATCGGCTACATCCTGCAGGGCACCGGCTCGTTCGCGGGCGCGCTCGTGTACGTGGGCGCGAATGCGGCCGTCGCGATCTTCAGCTATGTGTTCATTGTGGGCGAGATCCGGCGCGTGACACTGGTGAAATCGTTGAAGGCGGCCGCGGCATAGTCATTTACAATGTTCTGATTTTGAACATGCCGGGGGTCCACCATGCGTATCGTCGCCGTCCTGTCCTGCTGCTGCCTGATCGGCGCCGTCCACGCACAGGACATCGTGCCCCGCCCCGCGCAGATGCAGCGCGGGACCGGTGACTATACGCTGACGGCAGCCACGCGCATCGTCGCGAGCGGCGCGGCGCTGCCCGAGGCGTCGACCCTGCGCGACTACCTGCGGCCCGCCACCGGCTTCGACCTGCCGGTGACCGCCCGCGACGGTGCCAACGCGATCCGCCTCCGTCTCGATCCGAAAGCGGACCTGGGCAAGGAAGGCTACCGCCTCGTGAGCGACACGCGCGGCGTGACCATCTCCGCGGCGCAGCCGGCGGGCCTCTTCTATGGCATCCAGACGCTGCGCCAGATGCTCCCGGCCGACATCCACCGCCAGGCGAAGGTAAAACGCACGTGGACGCTGCCGGCGGTGGCCATCGAGGACGCGCCGAGGTTCTCCTGGCGCGGCAGCCACCTGGACGTCGCGCGCCACTTCATGCCGAAGGAATTCGTGCTGAAGCACATCGAGCTGCTCGCCCAGCACAAGATGAACGTCTTCCACTGGCACCTGACGGACGACCAGGGCTGGCGCATCGAGATCAAGCGCTATCCGCGCCTGACGCAGGTGGGCGCGTGGCGCCGCGACAGCATGCTCGCGTATTCTCCGCCGCGCTACGACGGCAAGCCGCACGGCGGCTTTTATACGCAGGACGACATCCGCGAAGTGGTGGCGTATGCGGCCGCGCGCCATGTGACGATCGTGCCCGAGATCGAGATGCCGGGTCATGCGCAGGCTGCCGTCGCCGCGTATCCCGAACTGGGCAACCGGCCCGATCGGACACTCCAGGTGGGCACCGACTGGGGCGTGATCCCGCACGTGTTCAACGTGGAAGACGGCACCATCACCTTCCTTCAAAATGTGCTGGACGAGGTGATGGACCTGTTCCCGGGGCAGACCATCCACGTGGGCGGCGACGAGTGCCCGAAGACGGAATGGGCGCAGTCGCCGGCCGCGCTGGCGCGCATGAAGCAGCTGGGTCTCGTGCCTGCGACGGCCACCCTGCAGGACATCCAGGACTACCGCGACGCGCAGGACAAGCCGGCGGAACACCCGGCGCTGCACGGCCTGCAGAGCTGGTTCATCGGCCGCATGGATACGTACCTGGCGCAGCACGGCCGGCGCCTGATCGGCTGGGACGAAATCCTGGAAGGCGGCCTCGCGGCGGGCGCCGCCGTGATGAGCTGGCGCGGCGAGGCGGGCGGCATCAAGGCGGCCGGCGCCGGGCACGACGTCGTCATGACGCCCGAGCGCGAAACGTATTTCGACTTCTGGCAGGCCGACCCGAAGAGCCCGGGCTTCCGCGAGCCGATGGGCGTGCGCGACGTGACGACGCTTGCGCGTGTGTACGCGTACGACCCGCTGCCGGCCGCGCTGCCGGCATCCCAGGCCCGGCACGTGCTGGGCAGCCAGGCGCAGTTGTGGACGGAATACATGGCGACGCCGCGCGACGTCGAATATATGGCCTGGCCGCGCCTCGTGGCGCTGGCCGAAGGCCTGTGGACGCCGAAGGCGCTCAAGGACTACGCGGGATTCGAGGCGCGGATGCCGGCGGCGCTCGGCCGCCTGCGCGTCCAGGACGTGAACTACCGTCCCCTGGAAGGTCCTCGCTGAGTCACTGCATGAACCAGCCGTGGCTGACGACGATCGACTGGCCCGTCAGCGCATTCGACGGGAACGTCGCGAGGAACAGCGCCGTGTGCGCGACGTCTTCCACTGTGGTGAACTCGCCGTCGACGGTCTCCTTCAGCATCACCTTCTTGATGACGTCGTCCTCGCTGATTCCCAGCTCTTTCGCCTGTTCCGGGATCTGCTTGTCGACGAGCGGCGTGCGCACGAAGCCCGGGCAGATCACGTTCGCACGCACGCCGTGCTTCGCGCCTTCCTTGGCGACGACCTTGGCCAGCCCGACGAGGCCGTGCTTCGCGGCGACGTACGGCGCCTTCAGTACGGACGCCTCCTTCGAGTGCACGGAGCCCATGTAGATGACGGTGCCGCCGCGGCCCTGCGCATACATCCGCTTCAGGCACGCGCGCGTCGTGAGGAAGGCGCCGTCCAGGTGAATCGCGAGCATCTTCTTCCAGTCGGAGAACCTGAATTCGTCGACCGGCGCGACGATCTGGATGCCCGCGTTCGACACGAGCACGTCGATGCCGCCGAATGCGTCCGCGACTTGCGCGATGCCCGCGTCGACCTGTTCCTCGTTCGTCACGTCCATCGCGACGGCGAGCGCGCGTTCGCCCGTCGGATCGAATTCGCGCGCGACGGCCTGCGCGGCGTCCAGGTTCAGGTCCGCGATGGCGACCTTCGCGCCGTGGTCGAAATACGTTTTCGCGATCTCTTTGCCGATACCGCTGGCGGCGCCGGTGACGACGGCGACTTTGTCCTGCATGTTCATGTCGGATCCTTTTCTGCGGAGGTGGGGAGGGGAAGGGGGTGTGCGGGCGACGTCAGGAAATCGTAGGTGGCCGGATTGCACTCGAAGCGCGGCAGCCGGAAGATCTCTTCATGGGCGAGCGTCTTCGTCGCATCCGCATAACCGGCCTGCCAGTGTTCCTTCATCGTGCGCCGCGAGAATTCGAAATCCTTGTACTGGCCTTCGTACGTCGGCGACCGGTAGACCAGTTCGACGATGTTGTACAGCGCGGGATCGGACGCTTCCGCGAGCATCTGCGCCTGCGGCGTCGCGGCCAGTTCCGGAGGCATCATGGCCAGCAGTTCGTTGAACGCGGTGCGCAGCTTTTCCGTGCGGCGGAACGCGTCGGTGGCGTTGCGCGTGCGGCTCGAATACTGGATCTCCTTCATGCGTGTCGCGACGGCGGCGAGGTCGGTCGGCACCTCGCCGCGCGCGCTCCACAGGTCGACCTGGAATACGAGCGTGTGCAGGCGCGAGCGCGCGGACAGCACCCAGTCGAGCGGCGTGTTCGACACCATGCCGCCGTCCCAGTAACGCTCGCCGTCGATCTCCACCGCGTCGAAGCCGGGCGGCAGCGCGCCGCTGGCCATGACGTGCTCCGGGCCGATATGGTCTTTCGCATTGTCGAAGTAGGCGAAGTTGCCGGTCCTGACGTTGACGGCGCCGATCGACAGCCGCATCTCGCGCGCGTTGATGCGGTCGAAGTCGACGAGGCGCTCCAGGGTCGCCCGCAGGGGGGCCGTGTCGTAGAAACTCGTCGCGCCGGCGCCGGGCCAGGCGAGAAAGGGCGGCGGTACGCGCGGCTCGAAGAACCCGGGCACGCCCTGCACGAGCACGCGTCCCGCCGCGACCTGGTTGACCCAGGCGTGCAGCGTGTCGACGAGCGGCACGCCGGTCCACTGGTCGCCCACGATGCCGTCGCTGGCCGTGCTGACCAGTTCCCAGAACTCGCGCAGGCGTTCGACCCGTCGTTCGCGTGGATTGCCCGCGATGATCGCGCTGTTGATCGCGCCGATCGATATGCCGGACACCCACGTGGGCTCGACGCCCGCTTCCAGCAGCTTTTCGTACACGCCCGCCTGGTATGCGCCGAGCGCGCCGCCGCCCTGCAGCACGAGGGCGATGCTGTCGAATTCGGTGGCGCAGGCTTTCGGGACTTCTGCCGGCGCCCGCGTGCCTTCGTGCAGCACGCTTTCGTCGCGCTTATTCACGTTCGGGCACCGGCACGTTGAAGCCGTTGAGCGTGGTCGACACGAGCGCATACAGGCCGACGAGGTAGATCAGCTCATTGGCACCATGTTGGCCGAACGTGTCGACGGCAAGCCGGTACAGCGGCTCCGGCAGCACGCCGCCGCGCGCGAGCGCATGCGAAAAATCGAACGCGACATTCTCCTCTTGCGTGAGGTCGACGGGCTTCTGCCCGGCGACGAGGGCCGCGAGCCGTTCGGCCGACATGCCTTCGCGCTCCGCGACGGCGACATGCGCATACAATTCATAGGCCGCGTTGTAGCGGGCGCCCACGACGAGGATGGCGATCTGGCGCGCATTGTCGGGCAAGCTCGCATTGGCCGTCATCGCGAGCGTGAAATTCCAGATGGCCTTGCCGATGGCCGGCTCGTGCAGCCAGGGATTCCAGGGCCCCATCAGGGCGCCGTCCTCGCGTTCGACCTGGAACGCATTGAAGTTGGTGGCAATTCCTTTACGCATATCGTCGTAAAGGGCTTTTTGTTCGGCCGAGAGTTCGGCCGGTGGGATCAGTGGCAAACGCAATTCATTCCTCGCTGAGTCAATACGGAAGGGCGAGGCAACGTCGATGTCCGGGAAGCGCGTCGCCTCGGCGCGTATTCTGGCAAATTGCAGTTGAGGCTGCTGCACGATTGAATGATGTACGCCATATTTACAAGGACGAGGAAGGCATGAAGGACACCTGGACCTGGCACCCGCAACCCGACGAAAAAGGCCGCAAGGTGCGGCTGCACGCGCCGTCATGCGAAGCGAACCTGGAGGGCCTCGCCGACCCGAAGACTGCGGTGACGTTCGTGCCGGGCAGCGACTGCGCGGGCATGCTGGATGGCGTGCCTCTCGTGCCGTGCGCGCGTGACGCCGTCGACGCCGCGTGCCTTGGTGCCGCCGCCATCGCCGAACCGCCATTCGTTCTGCCGGCGGGGAAGCGGGCTGCGGCCGGCGCCGTCGTGCGCGAAGCCGACGGCCGCATCTGGCTCGTGGCGCCGTCGAACGGCTTCGGCGGTTATACGGCGACGTTCCCGAAGGGTCGAGTCGAGCCGGGCCTGTCGCTGCAGGCGACGGCTATCCGCGAAGTCTGGGAAGAATCGGGGCTGCTCGTGGAACCGGTGGCCTGGCTGGGCGACTTCCCTCGAACGCAGACCTTTACACGCTTTTACATCGCGCGCCGGGTCGGAGGGCATCCCGCGCACATGGGCTGGGAATCGCAGGCCGTCCACCTCGTGACGGCCGAGCAGGCGCTTGGCCTGTTGCACCGGGATACCGATCGCGCGGTGCTCGAGGCGCTGCTGCGCGCCTGACCCTGTCAGCCGGCGACGGCGTACCTGTCCAGCAGCGTGCGCAGGCGCTGGTCCAGCGCGGCCGTGTGCGCGTAGCCCGGGCTGACTTCATGGATGCCTTCCGGCGTCTCGAGCAGCAGGGCGGGGAAGCTGCGCACCCCAAGGCCGCGGGCACGGCGGAAGTCGGCCTGCGTGGCGGCGATGATCTCCGGGTCGACCCAGGCCGCGTGCACGGCGTCCGCCCCGACGTCGTGACCTTGCGCGCGCAGCGTGGCCGCGGCGACCTCGGCCAGAATGCGGCCGTCCGTGGTGTCGAGGCCGTCGACATAGAACGCCACCTGCAGTGCGCGGAACACGGCCAGCAGGTCTGCCTGCGGTGCCAGCCGGCGCGCGGCCACGACGGCGCGGCAGATCGGCTCGGTGTCGTACACGAAGCCGCGCCGCGCTGTGAATGCCGCACGATTGAACGGCACGCCGCTGGCAGCTTCCACGCGGGCCCAGTGGCCCAGGCGGAATTGTTTGCCGGCGTCGTCGAGGACGTCGGTGGCGCCGGCGCGCACCCCGCCGACGACGATGTCGAGCGGTAGCGCGGGGTGCAGGGCCATCAGGCCGGCGAGTTCCTTGCCGAAGCCGTAGCACCACGAGCACATCGGGTCGCCTACGAAGATGAGTGTCATGCGGTTTCCTTTGTTCGTTGAAGGGTCAGCGCTTGCTGCTGAGCGAAGGAAACTATACGGCTGCGGCCGGCCTCGATAAATGCATGTCGGGTCAAGAGAATTGATACACGGTGTAATGAATAGCTGTGTTCGCGGTAAGTCGGTAACGCGCTCGTTTAGCCGAGCTGAGCCGCAGCGCACAGCAGATGAGCCGGCTTCGTAAGGCGGCCATCGTCGAGCACACGCTGCCATCCGGAGTAATGGATCAGGTAGCGGCTCGCCACGCCGCGGAACCGCACCAGCCAGCTCTTGAAGCGGCTGTGCCAGCTGTTCACGTTTTGCACATGGATTGCGCCACGCGTGCGAACGCCGGCTTTCACGTTCACCGCTTCATGCGTGATGCCAGCCTGCTCGGCGTAATGCCGATAGACGATGGCGCCGTCGCTGATCAGTAGAACGTCGGCTGGCAGCACAGGCGTGAGGCACTCATGCAATTGCGCCACCATCACCTGACCTCGCCCCGTATGAAAATCGAGTGTTCGGCCGCTGCGATCGCGCGCGACGAGCAGGCAATCGTGTTCCCGATTGATCCCGCGACGCTTCGCCACACCGCCACGTTTCCTCGGCGGCCGCGTCAGGTTGCGCGTACCCTTCTGCGATTCGAGGCGATATGTCTCGTCGGCTTCGACGATGGCTGACAGCGTCGCCGGTCGGTCACGCATGGCGCCGGGCACGAACCGGTGGCGCCATCGAAAGCTGGTTGTACGGTGCACACCGACGACTTGCGCGGCGTTTCGGACCGTGCGCGATTCGAGCACGCATTGCAGGTACGGCAGCCAGAGCTCTTTCTTGCGCAGCCGGGCCAGCGGCGTACCGGTCAATGCGTTATGGCTGCGCCCGCATTTGAGGCAACGAAAGCGTTGCAGTCCGCTCGCCTGGCCGCAGCGGTGCTTGCGGACGCAGTTGCAGTGCGGACACGGCCGTCCTGCTGCCGCCTGCTCGATCAAGGCAATGCACTCGCCCGGATGCGCGATGCCGGCGATCCATTCCCGTAGCCGGGCCAGGTCGCCGGCAGACAACTGCGCCGCCGCCAACATGGCGAACAATTCGTCGAACGTCAGGCTGCGCATTGTCACTCCTCTTGAGTTAACTCGACGATGCGTCAGACCGCTATAACGAATTTCAGTTCACACAAATACCGCGAACACAGCCTAATGAATTCGGGTGTTCCCACCACATCAGCCGGCGCGTTTGAGCCATCTCAAATCGGGTGCCAGGTAATGGAGACAGCAGCAGCCTTTCCAATCTGTAATGTTCGTTGCGCCGGTTTTTAATATTCGCTTCAGCTTCACGGCGTACCGTTTCTTTGCATATCGGAAGCATTTCTTGTCGACCCTCCTAAAGGCCGCAGCACTGTGAAAATCGCCGTTTATCAAGAGTTCACCCCGCAGGAACTCGCCCCACCGCAACATGGTGGCCTGGACATCCTCCCGGACGATCCCGTGCAGCACCGCCAGATCCTCGACAAGTTCGACGAACTCGGCTTGCGGCCCTATCTCGCTTCATCCGCTCATGGGCGCGGTTTTGCGCTGTCGGCGGACGCCGCGCATGCGCTCGTCGATGATGGCGACACGCTGAACCTGTGCCGCGACCTCGGCCTCGACACGGCCGCGAACATGGCCCACCTCGAACGCGAGATCGTGCTGGCGCTGCTGGCCGCGCCGCGCACGCTCCGTTTTGCAAGCGCCGCCGAATTCCTGGCTGCGGTCGCGATCCGGCGCAACATCGTCGTGGCTGCGCGCGCCACCCAGCTCGCGTTCGGCACAGCGGAAGCGGACCGCCCGGCCAGCCACTGGACGTATGACGAAGACCGCGGTTTCACGGTCTTGCCCGGACAACCGCTGATCGAGGCCCTCACGCTGGCGACCCAGCCCGGCGCGGGAGACGGACGCATGTACGCGTTCTCCTGCTACCGTGCGACGGAATACGTGATGCTGCTCGGGATCGCGCGCGAACTGGAACGGACCAACCCTGCGTTGCTCGCGGCCTTGCAGCGGCAATGGGAGACGTCCGCGATCCAGTCGGGCGCCTTCCACGACGTCTTCCTCGTCGAATACGGTTCGTTCGATGCGCCGCTGCCGCCGCGCTGGTACGTGCCGGGCGACCGCGTGTGGTTCCGCAATCCGGATGCCTTGTCGTCGGACGCGTCCGGCTACGAAGGCTCGTGGGTGATCTATCTCGGCAACGGCTTGTTCAGCAATTTCTGGCAGCGCGACCAGCCCTACAGCCTCGTCGCCAAATGCCTGGAGATCTATCACTGGCGGCACGGCACGTATGTCGACACGGCCGGCGACTTGCGGATGAACGAGGCGATCGTCGCCGCGCGCGTGGCGGAAACGGCCGCCAACCCGGCCGCGCTGGCGGGCGTCGTCGCGCGCATGTCGCGCCTGCGTGACACGCGCGGCGTGTATGCCGACGGCGGCTGCATCGACGTCTCGCGCGAATTCGCGCGTCCCGTCTGCCCCGGCACGGCGGGCATCGTGCTGCCGGGCTGACGTCCGGGCGGTCGCGCTAAGGCTCGAGGACGTAGTGGCCGGGCGCATCGCGCACGCTGCGCACTTGCGGAGGCGGCGCCACCCACGGACCGGCAAGCCGGGTCAGCCAATGCTCCCATGCTGGCCACCAGCTGCCTTCCCGTATGCGTGTCTCGGCCTGCCAGGTGTCGGGATCGATGTACGGCGCGTCGTGTTCGTGCGTGCTCATCTGGTAGCTGCGGTTCGGCGTGCCAGGCGGCGACACGACGCCCGCGTTGTGGCCGCCGGTGGTCAACAGGAACGTCACCGACGTGTCGCTCAGCGGAATGATTTTATAGACGGAGCGCCAGGGCGCCACGTGGTCCGTCATCGTGCCGACCGCGTGGATAGGGATGTGGATGTCCGTCAGCGCCACGGGCCGCCCGTTCACGAGGTAGCGTGAGCTGGCCAGGCTGTTTTGCAGGAACAGGTTGCGCAGGTATTGCGAATGCATGCGGCAGGGCATGCGCGTGGCGTCCGCGTTCCATGAGGCCAGGTCGTTGTCCTTGTCGGGGATGTCGAGCAGGTAGTGGCGCAGGCGGCGCGACCAGATCAGGTCGTTCGAGCGCAGCAGCTGGAAGGCGCCCGCCATCTGGCGCGTGTCCAGGTAGCCCTGCTGCCACATCACGGCTTCCAGGAAGCTGACCTGGCTCTCGTCGATGAACAGCGACAGCTCGCCCGGTTCCGTGAAGTCGACCTGCGCGGCCAGCAGGGTCATGCTGGCGAGGCGCTCGTCGCCGTCGCGCGCCATCGCGGCCGCTGCGATCGCCAGCAGGGTGCCGCCCAGGCAATAGCCGCAGGCATTGACCTGCGGGACACCCGTCTCGCGCACGACCATGTCCAGCGAGTCCATGATGCCGTGGCGGCGGTAATCGTCCAGCGACAGGTCGCGGTCGTCGGCCTGCGG
Source organism: Massilia kyonggiensis (assembly GCF_024756235.1). Lineage (GTDB taxonomy): Bacteria > Pseudomonadota > Gammaproteobacteria > Burkholderiales > Burkholderiaceae_D > Telluria > Telluria kyonggiensis. The sequence continues at coordinate 441,386 of NZ_JANUGY010000002.1, forward strand.
ATTCTTCCACGAGATCATGTACACGGTGTGGCCATGCTCGACGAGGTAGCGCACGAGCGAGTTGTGCGGGGAGAGGTCGAGGATGTAGTACTTCATGATCCACGCCGGCACGATCAGCAGCGGCACGGCGTGCACCTGCGGCGTGACGGGATCGTAGCGCAGCAGCTCGACGAGGTGGTTTTCCATGACGACCTTGCCGGGCGTAATGGCGACGTCGCGGCCGGGCCGGAAGCTGACGGGCGCCGACGTGCCCGCCAGGGCGCGGCGCATGTCGGTGCCGGCGCGGGCCATGCCGTGCACGAGGTTCTGCCCGCCGCTGGCGAGCGTGACCTGCTGCGCGACCGGATTGGTGGCGATGAAGTTCGACGGCGCGACACCGTCGAGCAGCTGGCGCGCGACGAACGTCACCACGTCGCCATGGTGCGAGGACACGCCCCGCACGTCGGTCGTGGCGCGGTGCCACCATTGCTGCGTGAGCAGGAAGCCCTGGCTCAGCTGGTTCCATGGCCACGCGTGCCACAGCGGATCGTTGAAGCGCTTGTCCTGCGCCAGCGGCTGCACGGGCTCGGCCGGCGTGCCGAACATGGCGCTGGTGCAGTACTGGAGCCAGCGCTGCATGTTGTTCACGGCCTGCACGCCCAGTTCCATCTGCTTGGCGGGCGAGAGGAGCAGGTGGGTGGCCCAGTCGTGCCACGCGCCGGCCAGCGCCGCCGGCGACACGTAGCCCGTCAGGCGCCCCAGCGCCGCGTTCAGTGCGAGGTCGACGTGCGCGTGCTCGATGCTGGCCTCGGGATAGCGCGGCCGCGCGCCGCCCTGCCATGTGCTGGCCTCGCGCCGCTGTTCGCTCGGCGGAATGTCGGACAGGATGTTCATGATGCGATGCCTCCGAAGCAGGGCTGGAAGCACGTTTGACCAGAATCCGGCAGGTAAGTGCCGCACCACGGCGGTGCATTCGCTTGATATGGCACAGATACCCGTCCCGGATACCCCCGTATCATGAATTTCGGCGAGGTAGCAAAGCGGTTATGCGACGGCTTGCAAAGCTGTTCAGACGTGTTCGACTCACGTCCTCGCCTCACGAACTCCTCCGCACCGCCTGTTGCCGGCGGACCCAGAACCGATCGATGCTACGAGATGGCCGGAACCGCCATATCCCAGGATTGCTGCGGCCGTACACGGGGCGCGGCATCCGACTGGCGGCGCACCAGTTCGAACCCGATGCGCACGTGCTCGGGGGCGCGCTCCACGCCCCGATGCATCCTGTAGACGTTGCGCACCAGCGAGCGGACGGCGGCACGCGCCATCTGGGCACTGGGGTGGCGTATCGTGGTCAGTGCGGGCCAGATCGTCGTGGCCAGCATGCCGTCGCCAAAGCCCGTGACGGTGAGGTCGCCCGGGATATCGAGTCCGAGGCGCTGCGCCGCGGCGATGGCCGCCGCCGCCAGGTCGTCGTTGGTGGCGAAGATCGCCGTCGGCGGGTTGGCCAGGCCCAGCAGGCTGTCTGCCGCATCCAGGCCGCAGCGATACGATGACATTCCGGTCACGAGCAGGGCGTCGTCGCGGGCGACGCCCATCGCCTCCATGGCAAACCGGTGGCCGGCCAGCCGCCGGGCGACCGTGACGTCGTCGGGCGACCCCGTGATGACACCGATGCGCCGGTGGCCGAGGGCCAGCAGGTGGCGCGTCATCTGGTAGGCGGCCGTGTCGTCATCGATGCCGACCGTGCCGACGCGCCGGTCGGACGGGCCGCAATCGACGGCCACGGCCGGGACATCGGCCGCGGCCATGACGGCGAACGCCTGCGCGGTGTCTGCCAGCGGCGTCAGGACGATGCCGTCCACGCCGGCAGCGATCAGGGCCGCGAGCCGCGCGGCTTCCTCGTCGGCGGACTCGCACCGCTCCACCAGCACTTGCGCGCTTTCCACGTTGGCCTGATCCGACAACCCGATCAGGAACTGGCCCAGATCGCCGACGAAGCGGCTGCCGTAGAGGAATCCGATGCGGACCGCCTTGCGGCCGGCCAGCTTGCGGGCTTCGCGGTTGGGCGCGTAGCGCAACGACGCCATCGCGTCGTCGACCCTGGACCGGGTGCGTGCGTCGACGCGGCCGCTGCCGTTCATGACACGCGAGACCGTGATCGGCGACACCCCCGCGAGCGCCGCGACATCGTTCATGGTCGGCCGGACAAGGCGTCCGGTAGCTGGACGTTTCACTTGTTCCTCACTGTTGACCGGTCAATGCGCGGTAGCGGAAATCGCGCAGGCGCACGGTTCCTTTGCCCGCCGCGTACACGCCCACTTTCAGGCTCAGGAAGCCGCCGAACACGTTGTGATGGATCCCCGACACTTCCATGCGCGTGCCGTGCAGGATCCATGTCTTTCCGCCGTCGAACGAGTAATGGAAGGTCACGACGTTCTCATCGTTCGTCACGCGCACGCGCACGCTGGAGATGACTTGCGGACGCCGCGCCCACGGGTGCTCCTCGGCATACTGGTACGTCTTGACGGTGTCCGGCGTAAACCCGAGGCCGATGAACGCCTTCGGGTTGTAGTACAGGAGCAGGCCGCCCTCGGCCGGGCCGACCAGGTCGAGGGTGATCTCGGCTTCGTACGAGCGGTCGCCGACGCCGCACGTGAGCGGCGTGCTGTCGGCCGGCGTCGCGCCTTTGCCCTTGATCTCCAGGCCGCCGTTCGCGAAGCGCACGCGCGTCATCTCGTCCGGCGCCGGGTCGTGGAACGACCACTGCACGCCGAAGCGGTCCTTCGAAAAATCGTCGGACAGGGCGAAGCCGTTCGGGCCCGCCTTGCCGCCGCGCGGCTTGCGGATCGGCTTCGAGAGGTCGCCGCCTTTCGCGCGGAACCAGCCGTCGGACGTCCATTCCATCGGCTCGAGCAGCGTCTGGCGGCCCAGGGTGCGATAGCCGTTCTCGTAGCCGTGGTAGATCATCCACCAGTCGCCGCCCGGTCCTTCGACGAGCGACGCGTGGCCGCGCGACCACCACGGTTCCTCGGTGCCGGCCGTGCGCACGAGCGGATTGTGCGGGCAGTGTTCCCATGGGCCGTTGATCGACTTCGAGCGGGCCGCGATCACCATGTGTCCCGTCACCGGGCCGGCCGTGCCGCCCACCGCCGTGATCAGGTAGAAGTAGTCGCCGTGGCGCAGCAGTTTCGGGCCTTCCGGCGCGAAGTTTTCGGTGACCCAGTCTTCCGGATAGCGCCACGGTTCATACGCGGGTTCGACGGGGCCGTCCGTCGCGAGGCCGTCGTCCGTGAGGCGGAAGCGGCGGATGCCGTTGACGAACAGGTAGCGCTTGCCGTCCTCGCCCACGACGTGGCCGGGGTCGATGCAGCCTTCGATCTTGAGGTCGACCGGATCGCTCCACGGCCCCTCGATGCGGTCGGCCCAGATCGCGTAGATCGACCAGGGCTTGCCGTCCGGCGCGGCCGGGATGTAGATGAAGTAGCGGCCGTCGTGCTTGCACAGGTCGAGCGCCCAGATGGTGCCCAGCGGCTTTTTCAAGGCGGGGCCGACCGGGGCCCAGTTCACCAGGTCCGTCGAATGCCAGATCACGATGCCCGGGTAGGAGAGGAAGGACGAGAAGGTCATGTAATAGTCCTTGCCGTCCTTGAGGATCGTCGGATCCGGATGGTCGCCGGCGATGATCGGGTTGACGTACGTGCCGTCGCCGCGGTCGGCCTTGCGCTGGCCTTCGATGCCGCGGCCCCAGCGCGGCGCGGACGGCGAGGTGCAGGCGGATCGGGGCGCGGCGGCAGCGGTACCTGCGGCGAACGGCAGGCCGGCGGCGCCGGCCGCCAGCAGTTTGAATGCGTTACGGCGTGATGAGGAAGTCATGGTCTTGCGATGGTCGTTTTCAGGGGTTGCGGTTCAGTTCGAGCAGGTAGACGTCGTTGTCGCGCAGCGGCAGCGACACGTGCAGCCGGCCGTCCGCGCCGACGCGCACCTGCTTTTGCTGCGAGGGCTTGCCGGTGGCAGCCGCCTTCAGGTCCTTGACCTGCCGGATCGTGAGCTGTTTGGGCGACCCCATGCCGACGTAGGCCGTGAACGCGTCGTTCCGGCGGTAGCCGACCTGCGACGTGGCGAGGGTATAGCTGCCCGGCTGCAGGCCCTTCAGGTCGACATCCACCTGGCCCTTGCCCTTTGCCGGCAGGTCGCGGATGAAGTACTGCTGGTTGTTCGTCTTGGGCGGCAGCGTGTACGTGTAATCCCACAGCAGGACCTGGACATTGCCCTTGCCGTCCGTCGCCGCGATGGATTGCTTGTCGATATTCTTCAGTTCATTCGGCGCGAGACGGTTCAGGAACTGATAGGCGAAGTACGCCGGTTTCTTGATGCCCTGCGTATTCATCAGCCCGAATCCGCCGTGGAAGGCTTCGAAACGCGGGCCCGGTTCCTCGAAAATGTCGGTGAATACCCAATACGACATCGATTGCGCGCTATTCCCGACCTGCTTCAGTTTCTGGAGAATATAGGCGGCCTGGTGATAACTGTCGTGGGTCGGATCGGCCGGGGTATAGGACGAACTCCATTCCGTGTAATGCAATTCCAGGTTCGGCATGGCCGAGGCGGCGATTTCTTTTCTGTTTTTCTCGACGTCGTTGCTGATCGCGCCGCTGTCCTGGCTGAGTACGGTGCCGGTGGTGCCGAATTCGTCCAGGTAACCCTGGCTGACGCCATACGTATGGGTACTGACGAAATCGAGGGGTACCTTGTTGCGATGGCAATAATCGATCATTTCCGGAATCCAGGCGGCCCCCGCCGTTGCCGGTCCGCCGACTTTATATTTCGGATTCACGCTCTTGATGGCCTGCGCCGCGGCGGAATACAGCTTGAAATAGTCCTGCTGCGTGCCGGCCCAGAACCCGTCGAGATTCGGCTCGTTCCAGACTTCGAAATACCAGGTCGAGACCTCGTCGGCACCGTAACGTTCGGTCCAGTGGTCGGTCAGCGCTTTGACGAGTTTCCCCCATTTTTCATAGCTGCGCGGCGGGGTGACATTGCCGCGCCACCAGAAAATGGTTTTTTCGCCGCTGGCCATTGCCGCCGGCATGAATCCCAATTCGACGAACGGCTTGATGCCGATGCTCAGCAGATAATCGTAAAGCGCATCGATGTATTGAAAATTATAGAGTTCATTGCCTTGCGCATCGACACGGTAGACACCCATGTCGTCGCTGAGCAGGCCGTGCATGCGGATATACCGGAAACCGGCATCCCGTTTGATCTCGGCCAATTGTTGCTGCCAGTCGGCGCGCAGGCCTTCATTGGCGCGCCCGGCGCCGACGGCCATGTTGAACGTTTTATTCAGCGGGCCCTGGACGCGGGTGACATCGACGTCGATATGGCGTTGCTGTGCCTGGCCTTGGAGCGTAAAAAGGGAGAGGGCGCAGAACAGCGCCGTTGCGATGGATTTCGATGTCATGTGCCTGACCGTGGTTGCCGTATCGCCGCGAACCGTCACGGCGATTTGTCTCGGGCAACATGCTAGGTCGGCCGGCAAGCCGGCATTAACGCCGACTCGGGAAAACCTTCAACAACGGCGAAAGTTGAAGGTTTTCCGCCAAAAGTGTTAGAACACGGGCTGCCCGCTAGGTGCGCGCCACGGCGCGGAACGCCTTCGGCGTCGAGCCGTACTCTTCCTTGAACAGCTTGTTGAAATACGAAACGTTGCTGTACCCGACCGAATAGGCGATTTCCGCCACGGTGGCCGCATCCTTTTCCGACAGCAGCCGTGCCGCCTCGGTCAGCCGCAATTTGTTCAGATAACCGCTGAACGTGAAGCCGAATTCGCTCTTCAATACGTCGTTGATCTTTCCGCGCGTGACGCCGACGTCTCTGCCCACCGTTTCGACATCGATGTCCGGATTCGTGTAATTCATTGCCATATACCGCAGGATCGCCGCCTTTTCCTTGTCGCGATGCGGCTCCATCGATAATTGCTGATATGCGATCAGCGGCAGATCCCGGTGCATCCGCGAATTGAGATCGGCCACGAGGGCGCGGGCATGGGCACGAAAGAACCATATGCCGAATATGGTCCAGCCGATGACGAGGGCGAGGGCGGCACCGATCGGATAACGGTAATCGCGGCCATTCAGCTGCAGTTCGCGAATATCCACTTCGGAATGAGTTTCGGTCGGACTCTGGATGGTGCTGCCGAATGCAAATTTGGGAACCTGGTCCAGCCGGTAATGATGGCTCGACAAATCCATTTTAAACATGTCGAACCACCATTGCTGGGTTTCCATACGCGTCAGATCGATCACGACCCGGGCCGGCTTTTCATTGCATTTGAAAAATGCCGACATGATGCGATAACTCAGCATGTCGTCGCGCCGGGAAATCGTCGGGTCGAATGTCGGGATTGTCAGGGTCAATGTATTGGCCGGGACGCATTTCACGATGAATGACGTCGTCGCATATTTCGTCAGGTCGTGCCATACCTGCTTGCCATGACCATCGTCAAATATGATATCGACGGCGGCGTGCGGATTCCGCGTATGTGGCGATACGGTGAATGCATAGCGCAGCGTCGGACTGGTTTCACGAACTTCGAGGACGGATTTGCCGTTTTCGGCCGCGTCGGTATCGACCCGGATATGCCAGGAGATATCGCGGTCGCCCAGGTCCTGCAGGGGTATCGCTACATGGCTGCGATCGATGCAGAAAAAAACCAGGAAAGCACTTGCGGCCAGCATGCACAAGAAAATGATCAGTGTGCGGTTGTAAAACTCGTGCATGTCGAATTGCGAATAGGGTGCTCGGGTTGGGGCGGTCCGGTCGCCGTGTCAGGCCTGCATGACCAGCGCAAACATGATACGGCATGTTTCGCTGGAACTGTCCGGCGGGCCCCAGTCCGTGATTAATTGAGCACCCGCTCCTTCGCGCGGGACACGCGGGTGTCCGCCGGCGTGGCAACCATCTGCGAGACAGGATGGTAGCGCCGGTGCCACGGCCGCGTCAGGACGCGCAGCGCCACGTCGAACGGCACGCCGTTCTCGCACAGGGTCCTTGCCGCATACGCCGTGCCTTCGGCGGCGCTCGCGCTGATCACGGCGTCGACGAGGAGGGCGGTGACCAGGTCGGTCCGCTGTCCGGAACCACGCGGCGCCGGCTGGCCGGTGGCCGCGCAGTGCGGGCACGCTACCTGGAGTGTGTGGCCGCACCCCGTGCACATGCATTCGACGATGGTCTTTGTTGTCATTTTGGTTATTCTAGATCTGGAACGTGATAGCTTGATGACTCGGCCCGCTTTTTGCAACTGCTATTTGCCGATTTTGATCGAATCCCGTCAATGCGCCAGCAGGACCGGGATGCGCGCATCCGCGAGCACCGCGCGGCTGGCGCCGCCCAGGCACAGCTCGCGCAATTTGCTATGCCCGAAGCAGCCCATCACCAGCAGGCCGCAATGCAGTTCGGCGGCCAGGTCCAGCAACTCGTGGCCCGGGTCCCGCCGCGGGTCCCGGACGAGCATGTGCGGCGTGATGCCGTGGTGTCCGAGGAAGCGGAGCAGGTCGGGCCGCTGCGACTCAAGTTCCGCCGTGCCGGCATCGGGGGCGGTGAGCGCGGCGATCGTCACGGCGTTGGCGCGGTGCAGCAGGGGCAGGGCGGCGGCCAGGGCGCGCGCGGCTTCCTTGCTGCCGTCCCACGCCACCATCACAGTGCGGGCGGCGCCCGGTGCCGCGTCCGTGCGCGGCAGCACGAGCACGGGACGGGGACTGTTCAGGATCACGTAGTCCGGCAGGTGGACGGCCAGGTCCGGCAGCGCCTCGTCGGGGTCGTCCTGGGTGATGACGACGAGGTCGGCGAAGCGGGCCAGCCGCGCGAGCCCGTCATCGGCCTGGTCGCACACGAAGCGGGCCTCGTGGGGCACGCGCATTTCGGTGGCGATCGCTTCGAATTGCGCCAGCGCGCGCGTGGCGTTCTGCGCGAGAGGATCGAAATAGCTCGCTTCGAGCGTGCCCGGCCTTGATGTGTATCCGAGCGGGAAGATACTGCGCGACACGCCGAACATGGCCGCGCCCAGCAGGTGTGCATGGTGCGCGTGCGCCAGTGCGGCCGCGTAACGCATGCGCGCGGGCGCGTGGGACGACAGGTCGACGTGCACGAGGATGGTTTTGAAGTTCATGACGGTCTTCTTTCTGCCGTATGCAGGCCCAGCACCACGAGGGCGGCCGTGAGCGCCGCCAGCGCCAGCCACCGGCCCGGTGGCGGCGCGAAGCGGAACAGGTCGGCCAGTGCCGGCAGCCACAGGGCGGCCGCCAGCAGGCCGAGGGCGCCGAGGACAATCGCGGCGAACAGGGGATTCGGCGTGCGCAGTGCCGCGCCGAGCCCGCGCTGGCGATAGGTCAGCAGCAAGCCGAGGTTGCACAGGATGAGGGCGCAGAATGCGGTCGCGCCTGCCTGGGCGGCAGGCAGACGGGTCAGTGCCCAGCCGTAGCACGCGGCCAGCAGCAGCGCCGCCCACAGTCCGCGCAGCAGGGCCGCCAGCAGCGCGCGCGGGGCCAGCACGGATTCGTCGTGCGGACGCGGCGGGCGGCGCATCAGGTCGGGTTCGTCCGGTTCGTTCTCGAACGCCAGCGAGCACGCCGGATCGATCACCAGTTCCAGGAACACGATGTGCGGGGGATACAGCAGGACCGGCCAGCCGAGCAGCGGCGGCAGCAGGGCCAGCACGGTGATCGGCACGTGCGCGGCCGCGACATAGCGCATCGACTTGCGCATGTTGCTGTAGATGCGCCGTCCCGTTCGTAATGCCAGCACAAGCGACGGGAAGCGGTCGTCCAGCAGCGTCAGTTCGGCCGCCTCGCGCGCGACGTCGGTGCCGCGCAACCCCATCGCCACGCCCACGTTCGCCGCGCGCAGGGCCGGCGCGTCGTTGACGCCGTCGCCGGTCATCGCGACGACGGCCCCGTGCCGCTGCAGCGCGCGCACGATGTCCAGCTTCTGGCCGGGCACGATGCGCGCGCATACGCTGACGCCTTCGAGCCGTGCCGCGAGCCCGGCCGCGTCCAGCCGTGCGATCTCCGGACCCGTGACGGTGCTCCCTTCGGCGAGCCCCGCCTGGCGCGCGATGGCGCATGCCGTCTCGGGATGGTCGCCCGTGATCATCAGCACGCGCACGCCCGCGCGCCGGCATTCCGCCACCGCGTCCGGGATGTCCGCCCGCAGCGGGTCGGCCAGCGCCACGAGGCCGATCAGGCGGTAGCGCCACGCCACCGGGTCGTCCGGCCATGGCGGGGCGACGTCGCGCGCTTCCGCGACGGCGAGCACGCGCAGCCCTGCACGCGCCATGTCCGCCGCGGCCGCCAGGGCCGGCGCGCGCTCTTCGGGGGCGCACAGCGCAGCGATGGTTTCCGGCGCACCCTTGGCGGCGGCGACGGCCTGGTGGCCATCGCTCCAGATCCTGACCATCGCCGGGCGGTGCGCCGTCAGGCCGTAGTCGCGCACCATGCGTGCCGGCGTTTCCGGTGGCGCGCGCGCAGGCTGGGCCGCTGCAGCTTGCCGCAGCGCCTCTTCGATCGGGTCCGGCGAGCTGGGCCGGCAGGCGCGCACGGCGGCGTCGAGCAGCTCGCGCAGCGCCGGCGGCAGCGTGCCGCCCGGCGCGACGTCGTGGCAGGCCCCGGCGCGCCACAGCCTGCGAACCGCCATGCGGTTTTCCGTCAGGGTGCCGGTCTTGTCGACGCACAGCACCGACGTCGACCCGAGGATGTCGATCGCGGCCAGGCGCCGCGTCAGCACGCGCCTGCGCGCGAGGCGCCAGGCGCCGATCGCGGGGAATACGGTGAGAATGACGGGAAACTCGGCCGGCAGCACGGAGATCGACAACGCGATGCCCGCCAGCAGCGCGTCGAGCCAGTCGCCCGTGCGCCAGCCGAGCAGCAGAACGAGCAGCAGGCTGACGGCCAGGCCGAGGATGGCCAGGCGGCGCGCCAGCGTGCGCGTCTCGTGCTGCAGGCGGCCGGGCGGCGGGCGGATGGTGCCGAGCGCCGCGCCGATGCGCCCCAGCTCGCTGTGCTGGCCGGTGGCCGCGACCAGGGCCAGGCCATCCCCCTGGACGACGAGGGTCCCGGCGAAGACCCATGGCAGGTCCGCGCCGCCCGGGCGGGCCGGCGGCGCGGCGGGCAGGCCGGCGCGCTTGCCGACGGGGACGGATTCGCCCGTCAGCAGCGACTCGTCGGCCAACAGGCCGTTCGTTTCCACCAGCACGGCGTCGGCCGGCACGCGGTCGCCTTCGGTCAGCACGATGAGGTCGCCCCGTACCACCTGCGCGGCCGGCACGCGCTGGCGGCGTCCGTCGCGGATCACGGCCGCGCTCGGCGCGCTCAGGTTGCGCAGGGCTTGCAGCGCGCGTTCCGTCCGCCCTTCCTGGTACAGGGTCATGCCCAGCATGAGCACGACCATCAGCAGCAGGAAGACGCTCTCGCGCGGTTCGCCCAGCGGCAGGTAGAGCAGGGCGGCGCCGAGCAGCAGCAGGAACATCGGTTCGCGCGCCGCCTCGCCGAGGATGGTGCGCCAGCCGCGCCGCGCGCGGTCCGGCAGGGCGTTGAGGCCGTCCGCCGCGAGCCGGCGCGCGGCTTCCGTGGCGGACAGGCCGTCGCGCCGCAGCGCATCGAACGCCTGCCTGTGGTCCAGGTGCGCGTCGTCCACGTTCACGGCCGCCTCAATGGGCCAGCAGCAGCGGTACGGGCGTACGCTCCAGCAGCTCGCGCGTCACGCCGCCCAGCACCCATTCACGGTAGCGGCTGTGGCCGTAGGCGCCCGCGACGATCAGCCCGGCGCCCGCGGCGCGCGCGAGCGCCATCAGGGCGTCGCCGGTCGTCGCGTGCGTGCGCTCGAGCACGACGTCGACCTTCACGCCGTGGCGGGCCAGATATAACGCCATGTCGGCGCCTGGCTGCTCGCCGTGCACGTCGGACAGCCGGTCCGGATTGACGAGGACGAGCCGTACGCCGTCCGCGCGCTCCAGCAACGGCAGGGCGGCGGCGAGGGCGCGCAGCGCCTGCGTGCTGCCGTCCCAGCCGGCCACGACTGTCGAGGCGATCGGCTGGTCCGCATAACCGGGCGGGACCACGAGCAGCGGCCGCGGGCCGCGCAGCGCCACGTGTTCCGGCAGCCTGCGCACGCGGGGCGGGATACCCGGCCCCGGATCGACGTCGCGGCTGACCACGACCAGGTCGGCATAGCGCGCCTGCAGCAGCAGCGCGCCGTCGGCGGTATCCTCGACGAGGCGGGTTTCCACCGACGCGACGCCCAGCCTGGCGGCCTGGTCGGTGAACCCGCGCAGATGCAGGGCCGCGGTCTCGCGCAGGCCGTCGAAATCCGCCGGCGGCACCGGTGCGGCCATGGAACCGGTGAGTAACAGGTAATCCGTCCACGAGATGCCCGTCGCCGCGCTGCCCACCAGGTGCGCGCCGTGTTCCCGGGCGAGGCGGGCGGCGGCGGCCATGCGGCTGTCCTGCTGCGGACTGCCGTCGACGTGAACGACGATGGTCTTGTACATCGCACATCCTTTCGAAGACGCACCGCGCGGCCGGGATGGCCGCCGTGCAGTCGTTCGACCGTGCGGACACGCACCGGTTCAGATGCCGACGAACGCTTCCAGCAATCGGTTGAACTCCGCCGCGTGCGTCACGTTCATCCCGTGCGATGCGCCCGCCACGGTGCGAACCTGGGCGCCGGCGATCCACTCCGCCAGCTGGGCCACGTTGTCGCGATACATGCGCGGGCTCTTTTCTCCCGCGACCAGCAGCGCCGGGCAGGCGACGGCCTGTGCCGCGGCGCGGGTGTAGGCGGGCAGCGGGTCGCGGAACTGCATCGGGAGTGTCGCCGCGTTGTCGGTCGCCATCGTGCGGAACGCCGCGGGACTCTTGCGCCAGATGCCCGGCAGGCTGACAGAGTCGACGAACAGTTCCAGGCCGGCGTCGACATCGCCGTCTTCGATCAGCCGGGCTGCCCTTGCGCGCAGGGCTTCCGTCGCGGGCGGCAGCGACGCGTCGGCGTGCAGCGGGCCGCCCGGATCGGCCAGCGTCAGCGATTTGACGAGGTGCGGATAGTCGCGCGCCAGGTGGAATGCGACGCAGCCGCCGCGCGAGTGGCCCACCAGGTGCACGGGGCCGAGGTCCATCGCGGTAATGAATTCGGCCAGTTCCGCGACATGCGTCCACCAGCTGAACGCGCCCTGCAGCGCGAGGTCGTCGGCCGGCCAGTAATGGCTGAGGCTGACGGAGACGCACTGGAAGCGCTGCGAAAGCACGGCCATCTGGCCGTTCCAGTAGCGGTAGTCGCACAGCGAGCCATGGACGAACAGCAGCGGTGCGCCTTCGCCGCGCGTCACGTACGGCATGCGTACGCCGGACGGCAGGGTAGCGAAATAGATCTCGGGGACGGACAGGGCGTGCTGGTCGGTGCGTGCGTTCATCGTTGACTCCTTTTGCGCTACTATGCCGCACACGAAGTCCCAAGAAAATCGCATAATACTGAATCAATCCATCAGATTTTCTGATACCTATGAAATCGCTCGACCTCGACGTCCTGGCCATGATCGTGGCCGTGGCGGACACCGGCAACATCAGCCGCGCGGCGGAAGTCGTGCACCGCTCGCAGTCGGCCGTGAGCATGCAGATCAAGACGCTGGAAGGCGCGCTCGGCAAGCCGCTGTTCGTGCGCGGGCCGCGCAGCGTCACGCCGACGCAGGACGGCGAGGTCCTGCTGACCTACGCCCGCCGCATGCTGGCGCTGCGCGACGAGGCGTGGGCCGCGGTCGTGCGGCCGGACATCACGGGCCGCGTCGTCATCGGCGTGCCGGACGACTACGCGTCGTCGCTGTTCCCGCCCATCCTGAAGAAATTCTCGGCCACGTATCCGAAGGTGCAGATCCAGGTCGTGGGCCTGCCGAGCGTGGCGCTGGCGCCGATGGTGAAGGATGGTGCCGTGGACCTCGTGTGCGCGACGCGCGTGAAGGGATTGTCCGGCGAGTTCGTCCGGTTCGAGCCGATGGTGTGGGCCGCGACGGCAGGCAGCCGCGACCTGTGGCGCGAGCGGCCGTTGCCCATTGCCGTGTTCCTGCCCGGCAGCGTGGCCCGTGAAAATGCGATCCGCAGCCTGGAGAAGGCGAAGATCCCCTACCGGACGTCGTACGAGAGCCCGAGCCTGATGGGCCTGCTCAGCATGGTCGAAGCGGGCCTCGCCGTGGCGCCGCTCGCGCGCTGCGCGGTGCCTGCACACCTGAGGCAGCTCGGCCAGGCGCAGGGCCTGCCGGAAATCGATCCGCTCGAAGTCATCCTCGCGCGCAGCACCAAGTCGAAGCGGCCGCCGTGCGACTTCCTCGCCGAGAAGATCATGTCGGAGCTGCGGCGCTGACCGTCAGCCTGGTGTCCAGCCGCCGCCGAGCGCCTTGTACGCCGCCACCGCCGCGCGCGCCGCATCCGTCTGCGCCTGTGCGCGCGCATCGGCCGTGCGCAGCAGCGTGTCGTCCGCGCGCAGGACGTCGATCAGGCTGGCGGCGCCACGCCGGTAGGCCGCGAACGACGCCGCGCGCGAGCGCGCGAGCGCGTCCTCGCCGCGCACGAGGACGGCGGTCTGCTGCGTGCGGTGGGCCAGCGCCGAGAACGCGTTCTCGACATCCTCCGTCGCGTGCAGCACGGCGAGGCGATAGGCGGCAAGCGCTTCCGCCTCGCGGCCTTTGGCCTGCGCGATCTGCGCGTCGATGCGGCCGAAGTCGAACAAACGCCAGCGCACGCCGAACAGGGCCGCGCCCTCGTTGGCGCCACCGCCGAACAGGTGGCCCGCGGACAAGGTCGTCGCGCTGCCGAGGAGGGCGCCCAGCGACACGTGCGGATAGTATTCCGCCATCGCCGCGCCGATGCGCGCATTGCCCGCGGCCACGCGCCGCTCCGCCGCGATCACGTCGGGCCGGCGCTGCAGCAGGCCGGCGGGCGTGCCCATCGCGCCGATGGCCGGCACGACCGGGATGGCGCCCAACGTGTTCAGCTCATCGCGGTGCGTGCCGGGCTGGGTGCCCAGCATGACGTCCAGCGCGTTCGACGCCGCGTCGAGGGCGGCCTGCAACGCGGGCACGGCGGCTTCGGCCTGCGCCAGCTCGCCTTCCGTCTGGTGCACCTGGTACTCGGGCGCCACGCCCTTGTCGTGCAGCAGCCTTACCTTGGCGAGCAGGTCGCGGCGCGTGGCGGCCTGCTGCCGGGCGATGCCGAGGCGGGCCTGAAGACCGCGGATGCCGATGTAGATGTCCGCCGTCTGGGCGGCGACGGCGAGCCGGGCCGCGACGTAGTCCGCCTGTGATGCCTGGTAGTCGGCGCCTGCCGCTTCGCGGCCGCGGCGCAGGCTGCCGAACAGGTCGATCTCCCAGCTTGCCGCGGCGTTTACGTCATAGGTGTTGCCCCAGCGCTCATAGCCGGGCGTGGCGCCGAGGACCCGGCCCAGCGGCGTCTCCACCGACTGGTACGCACGCGCCGCGGACGCATTGACCGTGCCGGCCGGCAGCAGCGCCGCGTCGGCCGCATGCAGGCCGGCACGCGCCTGGGCCACGCGCGCCGCCGCCTGGGCGAGGTCGAGGTTGCGCGCCAGTGCCTGCGTGACGTAGCGCGCCAGTTGCGGGTCGCCGAAGCCGTCCCACCACGCGTCCAGCCCGGTGGCCGGCCCCTGGACTGCGGCGGGTTGGCCGAGGTAACGGTCCGGGACGGACGCGTCCGGACGCCGGTAGTCGGGGCCGACGGTGCAGCCCGTTGCCGCGACGGCAACGACGGCGGCCGCGAGCAGGCGAATCGTGGTCATGGTCTATCCTTGAAGTTTGTAACTAGTGACTATAATACTTATTGGTCACACTTTGTCAAACATTTGTTCGACGCGTTAAGCTATCGGCATGAACACGACAATCACTCCTCCAACCCCGGCCCGGGGACCGCTCGACCACGACGTGCGCACGCAGATCGTCGACGCCGCGACGGATTACTTCACCCGCTACGGCTATGAAAAGACGACCGTGTCCGACCTGGCCAAGGCGATCGGTTTTTCGAAGGCCTATATCTACAAGTTCTTCGATTCGAAGCAGGCGATCGGGGAGGTCATCTGCGCGAACCGCCTCGCCGAGGTGATGCGCGCCGTCGATGCCGCGGTCGCGGGCGCGACCAGCGCGTCCGACCGCTTCCGCCGCATGTTCCGGGCCTTCATCGACGCGGGCACGGCGCTGTTCTTCGAAGACCGCAAGCTGTACGACATCGCGGCAACCGCCTCCCGGGACGCGTGGCCGTCGGTGCAGGCGTACGAGCGCTACGTCGAGGAACTCATCGCGAAGATCGTGCGCGAAGGGCGCGAGGCGGGCGAGTTCGAACGCAAGACGCCACTGGACGAGACGGCGAACGCGATCTGCCTCGTCATGAAACCCTACATCAATCCGCTGCTGCTGCAGTACAACCTGGAGGGCGCGCAGGACGCGACCCTGCACCTTTCCAACCTCGTGCTGCGCAGCCTGGCACCATAAAAATCGGGCTTGTGACCATTGACTTATTTGGTCACTGGTAGAAGAATGAGGGCTTTCTTACCAAAGGGAGCTCCCATGTCCATTCGCTCACGCAGCGCGCGCGTCCTGTGCCTGCTGCCGATCGCCCTGGCGGCATGCGGCGGCAAGCCTGCCGCCGACGCCCGCACGGCGGCGCCCCTGGTCGAGACCGTTCTCGTCCAGGGCGCACCGGCCGCCGCCCGCTCATTCACCGGCGTCGTCGGCGCGCGGGTCCAGAGCGACCTGGGCTTCCGCGTGCCGGGCAAGATGGTGCAGCGCCTCGTCGACGTCGGCCAGGCCGTCCACCGCGGCCAGCCCCTGATGCGCATCGATCCCATCGACCTCGGCCTGCAGGCCCGCGCACAGGCCGAAGCGGTGACGGCGGCCCGCGCCCGCGCGCGCCAGGCGGCCGACGACGAAGCCCGTTACCGCGACCTCGTGGCGGAGGGCGCCGTGTCGGCCTCCGCATACGAGCAACTGAAGGCCGCCGCCGACTCGGCCAAAGCGCAGCTGAGCGCGGCCGAGGCGCAGTACGACGTCGCCCGCAACGCGGCCGGCTACGCGGTGCTCGTGGCGGACGCGGACGGCGTCGTCGTCGACACACTCGCGGAGCCGGGACAGGTCGTCGGCGCCGGCCAGCCCGTCGTGCGGCTCGCGCATGCGGGCCCGCGCGAGGCGATCGTCCAGTTGCCGGAGACGATGCGGCCCCGGCTCGGCACGCAGGCCGAGGCCACGCTGTATGGCGGACAGGCCGCCGGCGTGGCCCGTCTGCGGCAGCTCGCGGACGCCGCCGACCGCCTCACGCGCACGTACGAGGCGAAGTACGTCCTCGACGGACCGCTGGCCGATGCGCCGCTGGGCGCCACCGTCACCCTGCGTCTGGACGCCGAGGGACGGACGGAGGCGCCGAAGGTGGGCGCGCTGCAGGTCCCGGCCGCGGCGGTCCTCGACGCGGGCAAGGGCAGCGGCGTCTGGACCGTGGCCGGCAGCCCGGCCAGGGTGACGTGGCGCAAGGTCGACGTGCTCGCGATCGGCGACGACATGGCGCGCGTGACGGGCCAGTTGAAGGAGGGCGAGCGCGTGGTCGCGCTGGGTGCACATCTGCTGCACGAAGGCGACACCGTGCGCGTCGATCGCGTCCCGCGGCAGGTCGCGGTCGCCGGCACATCGGGAGCGACGCAATGAGCCGCTTCAACCTGTCCGCGCTGGCCGTACGCGAACGGTCCGTCACGCTGTTCCTCATCCTGCTCGTCTCGCTGGCCGGCGTGCTGGCCTTCCTGAAACTGGGCCGTGCGGAAGATCCGCCGTTCACCGTGAAGCAGTTGACGGTGATCACCGCCTGGCCCGGCGCCACTGCCCGCGAGATGCAGGACCAGGTGGCGGAACCTCTCGAGAAGCGCATGCAGGAACTGCGCTACTACGACCGCGCGGAAACCTACACGCGTCCGGGTCTCGCGTTCACGACGGTCACGCTGCTGGACAGCACGCCGCCCGCCGACGTGCCGGACCAGTTTTATCAGGCGCGCAAGAAGCTGCAGGACGCGCAACCGACGCTGCCGGCAGGCGTCATCGGCCCGATGGTCAACGACGAATTCGCTGACGTCACGTTCGCCCTCTACGCGCTGAAGGCCCGTGGCAAGCCGGCCCGGCTGCTCGTGCGCGATGCCGAAACGCTGCGCCAGCGCCTGTTGCACGTAGCCGGCGTCAAGAAGGTCAACATCATCGGCGAGCAGGCCGAGCGCATCTTCGTGTCGTTCTCGCACGACCGCCTCGCCACGCTGGGCATCGCCCCGCAGGACATCTTCGCCGCGCTGAACGCGAGCAACGTGCTGACGCCGGCCGGGTCGATCGACACGAAGGGCGCGCAAGTCTTCGTCCGCCTGGACGGCGCCTACGACGAGCTGCAGAAAATCCGCGACACGCCCGTCGTCAGCCAGGGCCGCACCTTGAAGCTGTCCGACATCGCGACGGTCGAACGCGGCTACGAGGATCCGGCCACCTTCCTGATCCGTAACAACGGCGAACCGGCACTGCTGCTGGGCGTGGTGATGCGCGACGGCTGGAATGGCCTCGACCTGGGCAAGGCGCTGGATGCCGAGGTGGCGTCCATCAACAAGGACGTCCCGCTGGGCATGAACCTCGCCAAGGTGACCGACCAGGCCGTGAACATCAGCGGCGCCGTCGATGAATTCATGATCAAGTTCTTCGTCGCGCTCCTCGTCGTGATGGTTGTCTGTTTCCTCAGCATGGGCTGGCGCGTGGGGCTCGTCGTCGCCACGGCCGTGCCGCTGACCCTGGCCGCCGTCTTCGTCGTGATGGCCGCGACGGGCAAGAACTTCGACCGCATTACCCTGGGCTCCCTGATCCTCGCGCTCGGCCTGCTCGTCGACGACGCCATCATCGCCATCGAAATGATGGTCGTGAAGATGGAAGAGGGCTACGACCGTGTGCAGGCATCCGCGTACGCATGGAGCCATACGGCGGCCCCCATGTTGTCCGGCACGCTGATCACGGCCATCGGCTTCATGCCGAATGGCTTCGCGAAATCGACGGCCGGCGAATACACGAGCAACATGTTCTGGATCGTGGGCATCGCCCTCGTCACGTCGTGGATCGTCGCCGTCGTATTCACACCCTACCTGGGCGTCAAACTCCTGCCGGCGATTCCGAAGATCGAAGGGGGCCAACACGCTATCTATGACACGCCGAACTACAACCGGTTCCGGCGCCTGCTGGGCACCGTGATCCGGCGCAAATGGCTCGTCGCGGCGATCGTGATCGGTACCTTCGTCCTGGCCGGCGCCGGCATGGCCGTCGTCAAGAAGCAGTTCTTCCCGACGTCCGACCGGCCGGAGGTGCTGGTCGAGGTGCAGATGCCTTACGGGACCGCGATCGGGCAGACGTCCGCCGCCGCGGCGAAGGTCGAGGCCTGGCTGGCGAAGCAGAAGGAAGCGCGCACCGTCACCGCGTACGTCGGCCAGGGCGCGCCGCGCTTCTACCTGGCGATGGCGCCCGAGCTGCCCGACCCGTCGTTCGCCAAGATCGTGATCCGCACCGACAACGAACAGGAACGCGAAGCGCTCAAGCTGCGCCTGCGCGCGGCCGTCGCCGACGGCCTGGCGCGGGAGGCCCGGGTGCGCGTCACGCAGCTCGTGTTCGGTCCGTACTCGCCGTATCCGGTCGCGTTCCGCCTGTCCGGCCCTGACCCGGACACGCTGCGTGCCAGCGCCGCCAAGGTGGAAGCCATCCTGCGCGCCAGCCAGCAGATGCGCACCGTGAACACGGACTGGGGCACGCGCGTGCCGGTTCTGCATTTCACCCTGGACCAGGACCGCCTGCAGACCGTCGGCCTCACGTCGGCCGGCGTGGCGCAGCAGCTGAACTTCCTGCTGAGCGGCGTGCCCGTGACGGCGGTGCGCGAGGACATCCGCTCGGTGCAGGTCGTCGCCCGCGCGGGCGGCGACGTGCGCCTGGATCCGGCGCGGATCGGCGCCTTCACGCTCGTCGGCGCGGCCGGGCAGCGCATCCCGTTGTCGCAGGTCGGCACGGTCGAGGTCCGGCCGGAAGAACCGGTGCTGCGCCGGCGCGACCGCATGCCGACCATCACCATCCGCGGCGACATCGCAGAGGGCCTGCAGCCGCCGGACGTATCGCTGGCCATGCAGCAGGCGCTGCAACCCGTCGTGGCGACGCTGCCGTCCGGATACAGGCTGGAGATGGCGGGTTCGATCGAGGAAGCGGGCAAGGCGAATGCCGCGCTGCTGCCGCTGTTTCCCATCATGCTCGCGTTCACCCTCTTGATCATCGTGTTCCAGGTGCGGTCGATCGCGTCGATGGTGATGGTGTTCCTGACCAGCCCGCTGGGCCTGATCGGCGTCGTGCCGACATTGCTCCTGTTCCGCCAGCCGTTCGGCATCAATGCGCTCGTGGGGCTGGTCGCGCTGTCCGGCATCCTGATGCGCAACACGCTGATCCTGATCGGGCAGATCGACCACAACCGCAAGGAGGGCCTGGCGCCGTTCGACGCCGTCGTCGAGGCGACGGTGCAGCGGGCGCGGCCCGTCATCCTGACGGCGCTGGCGGCGATGCTGGCGTTCATTCCGCTCACGCACTCCGTGTTCTGGGGCACGCTCGCGTACACGCTGATCGGCGGCACGTTCGCGGGTACGGTCATGACGCTCGTGTTCCTGCCCGCGATGTACGCGATCTGGTTCCGGATCGCACCGGCCGCCGAACCCGCGCCGGCACTGGCCGGGGCGGCGCCGGCCTGACGGCGCAATAAAAAGCCCGGGCGGGCCTTGCGGCACCGCCCGGGCTGGCGTCGGTCGTGACCGGAATCAGAACTGGTTCATGGTGTTGTGCTTGCCGCCGGCCTTCAGCGCCGCTTCGCCGCTGAAGTATTCCTTGTGGTCGTCGCCGATGTCCGAACCGGACATGTTCTGGTGCTTGACGCAGGCGATGCCCTGGCGGATTTCCTTGCGCTGCACGCCGGCCACGTAGCCCAGCATGCCCTGGTTGCCGAAGTAGTCCTTGGCCAGGTTGTCCGTGGACAGGGCGGCCGTGTGGTAGGTCGGCAGCGTGATCAGGTGGTGGAAGATGCCCGCTTCGCGCGCCGCGTCGGCCTGGAACGTGCGGATGCGCTCGTCGGCGACCTTCGCCAGGATCGAGTCGTCGTACTCGGCGCTCATCAGGTGCGCGCGGTCGTAGGCCGAGACGTCCTCGCCGCGGTCCTTCATGCCGTCGTACACCTGCTGGCGGAAGTTCAGCGTCCAGTTGAACGACGGGCTGTTGTTGTACACCAGCTTCGCGTTCGGGATGACCTTGCGAATTTCGCGCACCATGCCGCCGATCTGGCCGATGTGCGGTTTCTCGGTCTCGATCCACAGCAGGTCGGCGCCGTTCTGCAGCGACGTGATGCAGTCGAGGACGCAGCGCGCTTCGCCCGTGCCTTCGCGGAACTGGAACAGGTTGCTTGCCAGGCGCTTCGGACGCAGCAGCTTGCCGTTACGCTGGATCACGACGTCGCCGTTCTTCAGTTCGGCCGCCGCGATTTCTTCCGCGTCGAGGAAGCTGTTGTACTGGTCGCCCAGGTCGCCCGGTTCATGGGTGACGGCGATCTGCTTGGTCAGGCCGGCGCCCAGCGAGTCGGTACGGGCCACGATGACGCCGTCGTCCACGCCCAGTTCGAGGAACGCGTAGCGCACGGCGCGGATCTTGGCCAGGAAGTCCTCGTGCGGGACCGTGACCTTGCCGTCCTGGTGGCCGCACTGCTTTTCGTCGGAGACCTGGTTTTCCAGCTGGATGCAGCAGGCGCCCGCTTCGATCATCTGCTTGGCCAGCAGGTACGTCGCTTCCGCGTTGCCGAAGCCGGCGTCGATGTCGGCGATGATGGGGACGACGTGCGTGACGAAATTGTCGATCTTGTCCTGGATCGCGGCCCTGGCGGCGCCTTCGGCAGCATCCAGCTGGCGGAACAGGCCGCCCAGTTCACGGGCGTCGGCCTGGCGCAGGAACGTGTACAGCTCCTTGATCAGGGCGGGGACGGCGGTCTTTTCGTGCATCGACTGGTCCGGCAGCGGGCCGAATTCCGAGCGCAGGGCGGCGATCATCCAGCCCGACAGGTACAGGTAGCGGCGGTCGGTGCTGTTGAAATGCTTCTTGATCGAGATCAGCTTCTGCTGACCGATGAAGCCGTGCCAGCAGCCCAGCGATTGCGTGTACTTGGAGGGGTCGGCATCGTAGTTCGCCATGTCGCGGCGCATGATCGCGGCCGTGTAGCGGGCGATGTCGAGGCCGGTCTTGAAACGGTTCTGCGCACGCATGCGGGCGGCGGATTCCGGATTGATGGCGTCCCAGCCGCTGCCGTAGCGCTGCTTGAGGGTGGCGATGGCCTGGATATCGTTTTGGTACTCGGACATGTCGAACTCCATGAAAAGTGAATCGAAAGTGGTGAAGCGCATGGGTTCATCATAAGAGATCCAGGGTGCCTAAATCTTCTGTCTTATATAAGACATAAAACTAAAATTACAGCAGCAAATTCAATGAGTTACCTCAAGCATTCCGCAATGCGGCAAATAGTTTTGCGAAATGGAATATTTATCCCACCTGTTGAAAGGCCGAAATTCCACATCGTGGAACGCGATTCAGCCGAGTGAAAAATTCGGGGTCAGAGCACATTTCCGCTCAATGTCGACGACGCAAGACTCGGCCGGGGAGAACGCGAGACTTATCGCGGCGGTGATATGCGGTGAGAGGAGACGTGGCGAAAGGCCGGCTGACACCGTTGCCAAAAGGATCGTGCCAAAAAATGGGCTCTGACCCCGAAGTTCGACCCGACGTTCGACGGGCAAAAAAAAAGCCCGCTGTTTGGCGGGCTTGAATCTATTTTCTTGGAGGAAGATAGAGGAGACAGGAACCATCATGCTGCATCGCACAAGGACCGTCCAATGATGTTTCATGATGACAGTCATCCGCCACGCGCATGTCTGCCGGGTTCATGCGTGTGCCTCGTTGAAATCGATGAACATCGCCGACGACCACACCTTGCTGTCGTTGCGCTGCCGGCCGTGCAGGTACACCGGACGGTGGCCGAACGGCGCGTTCGCGGCATCCACCTGCAGGCTGCCGGCCAGCGCGACGGGCAGCGGACGCTCCGTCAGCCGCTCCAGTGCCAGGAACAGTTCCGTCCCGCCCAGCTCCAGGCGCAGGCCGCCTTCGTCCAGCAGTTGCGCGCCGCTGATGGTCCAGCTGAAGTCCGGCGCGTGCACGAACGGGTTGCGCTTGAGCGGGTCGCCCACCTTGACGTAGCTGTCGATCGTGCCCTCCACGCGGATCGTGCAGTGGCGCAGGTTGCTGACGTCGATCTCGACGCTGTCCGCGTCGCCATACGTATCGCTGCGAAAGCCGATTCCGGTCGGGCCGTCGCGCCAGCTCACTTCCTCCGCGTGCTCGAAGCCGTGCGACGAGAAGCGGTTGATGGTGCCGTTCAGGATGGTGATGCGGCCGCGCCACGACGCCCAGCGGTAGCGGTCCGGCACGCGCGCGCCGCCCCAGCGCAGGCGGATCAGCCGGTCCGAATAGCCCAGTTCCTCGTGCAGGTTGCGCTTCCAGATCAGGCCCGTGTGGTCGTAGGCGGCGATTTCTTCCCAGCCCGCGTCGCCCAGTAGTTCATAGTCGATGGTCGCGGGACCGCGGTGCGCGAACGCGTCGCCCTGGACGTGGTCGCCGCAGCGCACGAGCAGCGCCGTGTGCTCGCCCGTCGTCGCCCACGTATGGCGCGCGCGCAGGGCGCGGCCGATCGTGCGGCGGTCGAGGGTGTCCGCGATCACGCCCGTCAGGCCGCCGTGGACGCCGAATACCTGCGTGCCCGGCGGCCCGCCGCCCGGCCGGCCGCGGTGCTCGTCGCCGCTGGCCGCCACGCCGATCTTGTAGCCGCGCGCGATGACGTCCTGGTACAGCCAGCCGAAATGGCCCCAGCTGGAGGCGATCTCGACGAGGCGCTCGAGTTCTGGATGATGCCAGTCCGGGATGTAGCGGCGTCCGCCCACGTGCGGCATGATGAGGTGGTCGTCCGGTTCGTCGACGTACGCGCCCCACAGTTCTTCCACCGGCCACCGTCCCAGTTCGACGGCCGTGCCCTTCATGTCCTCGTTCCAAACGAACGTGCGATTGTGCTCGCCGCGCCGGTTGTACGGGAAGCCGGGCGCCTCGTCGCCGAGGAAGACGACGTTGTGGTCGCCGCCCGCCGTCGAGCTGCCGCACCATTCCTGCACGGGGTAGCACACGAAGCGTCCCGGCTCGTTGAATTCCTCGACCGTCGCCACGCCGATCTTCCAGTTGTCGTCCGTGACCTGGAAGTCGTTGGCCGTGTAGCCGAGGACGTCGATGCCGCCGATGTCGCGCGCATACGCCGCGTTGTAAGCCGGGCTGTTGGTGCCGACCGTGTCGCTCGCGTGCACGTGCAGGTCGGCGTAGAACGAGCGGGGCGCCGGATAATGCGGGGCGATGCCGACGTACGCCGTGGCCGGCGCGACGTCGCGCGAACCCACCAGCGCAGCGACGATCCGCAGGTCGCCGGCCGCCGAGGGCAGGTCGTCGACGCCGATCGACGCCCACCCGGTCGCCGGCAGCGGATACCGCCGCTCGTGGACGACGTCGGCACCCGCGTACGCGGTCAGGAGGATCTCGCCCGGGCTGTCCTGGCACACGTTGCCCCAGCGGTCCTGCGCCGTCACGCGCAGCGGCAGCGGATTGCCCGGCCGGGCGAAACGCGGACCCGCGACGAGCAGGCGCGCGGGTGCGCCGGCCGCCATGTCGATGACGATGTCGCCGGGGACGGCGATGAAGCGCGACGTGCCCAGCGGGTCGACGTAGCAGCGGAAGCGGAAGCGGTCCTCGACGAAGGTCTGCACGCGCGTGCCCGGACCGCCGCCGCGGCGGTCGCCGATGCGGATGACGATGTGGTCGCCCGCGTTCAGGTAGCCGTCCACGACGTCGACGATGATCGCC
Source organism: Massilia kyonggiensis (assembly GCF_024756235.1). Taxonomy (GTDB): domain Bacteria; phylum Pseudomonadota; class Gammaproteobacteria; order Burkholderiales; family Burkholderiaceae_D; genus Telluria; species Telluria kyonggiensis. The sequence goes on from NZ_JANUGY010000002.1 coordinate 465,429, forward strand.
TTCTGGAACGGGCGCTCGTGCCCCTTCTGGTCGAAGCGGACGGACAGCGACTGCACGGTGGCGGGGCTCTGGCCCGGCACGAGCGGACCCGCGTGGTATTCGGCGGAGATGTAGTTGGCGGCCGCCGGGTCGCTCGTCTGGAACAGCGCCCAGTCGGAATAGAACTTGAAGGTGGCCTTGAACCAGCCGCCGTCCGCGAGGCCGGCCGCGCCCACTTCGTAATCCAGCACGATCTCGCCCCAGCTGCCGGTTTCCAGGCGGTCGACGTTGCAGGTCACGCGGCCCGCGAACGGGAGCGCCTTGTTTTGTTCGTACAGGCCTGCCGGCGCGTAGTGGGGGCCGAGGCGTTCGCGCAGCGCGGCATAGCGGTCGGAGAGGGAAGTCATGGTCGCTTTCATTGAAAAGTTAAGCCTGGCGCCAGGCGCGGTAATGGTCTTCGAGGCGGCGGAACACGAGGTGCTCGGCCAGCCAGGCGAACGCGCCGATGAGGGCGATGCCGAACAAAACCTGGCTGCTGTTGCCGGTCTGGCCGCCCGTCGACACCATCCAGCCGATGCCGCGCGACGCGCCGATCATCTCGGCCGCGACGAGGGCGCGCCAGGCCTGGCTGAAGCCGACGCGCAGCGCCGTGGTCAGCGCGGGCAGCGAGGCGGGCAGGTAGACGTGGGCGAGCAGCTGCAGCCGCGTCGCGCCGAGGATGCGCGCGGCGCGCACCTCGCCCAGCCGGATGCCCTGCACGCCGGCCTGCAGGGTCAGCGCCATCGGGAACACGGCGGCGATGAAGATCACGGCGACGATGGCGGGATAGCCGAGGCCGAACACGATCATCGTCAACGGTGCCCAGGCGACCGGCGGGATCGCCATGAACAGGTTGTTCAGCGGCGTCGCGAACGCGCGGAAGCCGGCGCTCAACCCGCCGGCCACGCCGAGGATCGCCGCGACGACGACGGCCGCGCCGAAGCCGAGCAATTCCTCGAACAGGCTGGCGCCCAGGTGCTGCCACAGCCGGCCGCTCGCGAGCCATTGCCAGCCTTCGACGGCGACGTCCCACGGCGGCGGCAGGATGTACGCGGGGAAGCGGCTTGCGACGGCGGCCCACGCGATGAACAGGGCGGGCAGCGCGGCCCAGCCCCAGTTCGGTGTCAGGGCACGTGCCGTCATCGCTGGCCCTGCGTCGCCCGCTGCTGCCACGACAGGTCCACGACCTGGCTCGCCTTCAGCGGCCGGCCGAGATAACCGAGGGCCTGCGAATCGTCCATCAGGCGCTGGATGAACTTCAGGTCGGACGGTTCCAGCCGGTCGGACCAGCCCAGGCGCTTGCGGGCTTCGCGCACGACGGCCGCCGGTTCGATGGTCTTCCCGTTCGCCGCCTTGATCGGCGCGATCGCGAAGGCGTCGGCGATGATGCGGTCCGCTTCGTCCGGGTGCTCGTTGAGGAAGCGGATGGCCTTGCGGTGCGCGCGCAATACCTTGACGACGTCGTCCGGGCGTCCGGCCAGCGTGCGCGGCACGGCCATCAGTACGTACCAGGGGTAGCGGGGGAAGGCCTGGTTCGCGTCCAGCACGAGCCGTCCGTTGCCGCGCAGGACGGCCTCCGACACGAACGGCTCCCAGCTGAACGCCGCGTCGACGACGTTGCGTTCGAGCGCCGCGTTCATGTTCCCGACCGGCATGTTCACCACCTGCAGGTCGCGGTCCCCATCGAGGCGGCCCAGGTCGCGCAGGACGGCGCCCCGCAGCAGCACGTCCATGCCGCTGCCGCGCGCCACGCCGGCCACCTTTTTGCCGCGCAGGTCCGCCAGCGCGCGCACCGGGCCCGCCGCGCCGGCGACGAGCGCCGCCTGGCCGTAATTCACCTTCGCGAGGATGCGGCTCTGCAGCCCGCGCGCATACCACTGGAACACGGGCGGCGCGCCGATGTAGGCCATGTCCAGCTCGCCGGCGGACAGCGCCTGCTGCACGACGGGGCCGTCGCCGAACTGTTTGAGTTCGACCTTCAGGCCTTCCTCGGCAAAGTAGCCCTTTTTATCGGCGATCAGCGCGGGTGCGTTGGCCATCGCATACACCCAGCCGATGCGCAGGGTCGGGGCGTCCGCGTGCGCGGCCTGCAGGACGAAGACGGTGGCCGCGGCGGCGAGGCGCAGCAGGGAGGGCAGGGAAACAGGTCTTATGCGGTACTTTCGGGAGAGAGAAATAAAGTCATGCGGCTTCCATCGCGCTGGCCACGTGCTCCATCAGCGTGGCGGCGTATTCGCCGAAGCGTGGCAGCTGGCGCGCCGCGTGGAAGGTGCGGGGACGCGGCAGGTCGATCTCGAGTTCGGCCTGGATGCCGCGCGGCGCCGTGCCGAGCACGATCACGCGGTCGGCGAGGAACACGGCTTCGTCGATGTCGTGGGTGATGAAGACGATGGTCTGGCCCAGCGTCGACCAGATGCGCAGCAGTTCTTCGTTCAGGCTGGCGCGCGTGATGGCGTCGAGCGCGGAAAACGGTTCGTCCATCAGCAGCAGGCCCGGTTCCATCGCCAGCGCACGGGCGATCGCGACGCGCTGCTGCATGCCGCCCGACAGTTCGTGCGGCAGCCGGTCGCCCGCTGCGCCCAGGCCGACGAGGTCCAGGTAGCGCTGCGCCCGCGCCCGTTGCGCCGCGGCGTGCGCGTCGTTCGCCATGCGCAGGCCGAAGCGCACGTTCTCGCGCGCGGTCAGCCAGGGAAACAGGTGCGGGGACTGGAAGACGTAGCCCAGCTGCGGCATCTCCGGCGTGACGGGCGCACCGTCGAGGAGGACCGTGCCGTGCGTGGGCGCATGAAAGCCTGCGAGCAGGTTCAGCAGCGTGGACTTGCCGCAGCCGGACGGACCGAGCAGCGCGACGAATTCGCCGGGTTCGGCGTGGAAGGAGAAATCCTGGAAGACGGCCTGGCCGCCCGGGTAGCGGAAACCGATGCGTTCGACCGACAGGCGGCCCTTGTTCGTCTGGTCCATGATCGGAAACCGGCCGCGCCGGATCGTGTGTTCGACATGCTTGTCATAATACGTATTAAGATAAGTGACGAAAACGAACGATTCCGTATATTCATATCCGGTTTTCTACCCACGACCGGACGACGTTTCGGGAATAATGGCGCCCATGCAAGCTACCGCACTCGACCGAAAAAACATCACCTCGCTGTACCAGCAGATAGCCACGAGGCTGCGCGAGGAAGCCATGAACGGCGCCTATGGGGCGGCCGGCAAGCTGCCGTCCGAGGCGCAGTTGTGCGAGCGTTTCGGCGTCAGCCGGATCACGGTGCGCCAGGCGCTGGACCGGCTGGAAGAAGAAGGGACGGTGGAGCGCAAGCAGGGGAAAGGGACGTATGTCGCGGGCAAGCGCGTACGCCACGGCCTGGACGCGCTGCGCAGCTTCCACGATTCGCTCGTGCTGCAGGGATTGACGCCGGAGATGCGACTGCTGTCGCTGGAACGGGCGGCGGTGCCGGAACACCTGCGCGACCGCTTCGTCGACGCGGACGGCGGCTGCGTGCTGCTGCGCCGCCTGCACCTCGTCGACGGCAAGCCGATCGCGCTGGGCGCCAGCTACCTGCCGCGCGCCATCGACACGCTGGACGCGGAGCTCGTCGCGCACCGGCCGAATTACGCGCTGCTGGGCGCCATCAACGGCAAGGGCGTCGCCCACGCGGACATCGCCATCCGCGCCGCAGCGGCGGCCGGCGACGTCGCGCGCATCCTCAAGGTAAAAACGGGCAGCCCGCTGCTCGTGATGACGCGCACGTCGGCGTTCCCGAACGGGGCGTGCTGCGACCACTCCACGTTCCACATCTGCCCGGACCGCTACGAATTCTTCGCGAGCTGCACGTTCCCGCTGGGAGAATGAAGGCCGCCTACAGGTGGTAGTGGCCGGCCCGTTCGGGCTGGTAGATCACTTCGACGATTTCCACGCCGAGCGTCCGGCCGTCGGGATGCGTCCACGCGATGCGGTCGCCTTCCGACAGGCCCAGCATGGCGCTGCCGACGGGCGACAGCACGGACACGGTGTCGTCCCACTCGCCGAGTTCCTTCGGATAGACGAGCGTCTTGCACCACTCGCTTTCCTTGCCGTCCAGACGGAAGCGGACCGTCGAACGCATGGTCACGACGCGCGGCGGCATGTCCCAGGGCGCGACGACGTCGGCCCGTGCGAGCTCGTCCGCGAGGGCGTCGCGTGCGGCGGCCTGGGCGGATGGCAGGCGGTCCAGCAACAGGTCGATGCGGTCGAGGTCGAGCGTCGAAATGGTGATGTCGGGCTGCATGGCGGCGCCTCCTTTATTCGAAGTGGAGCAGCAGCCAGCCGAGCGGCAGGCAGACGGCGAGGGCGAGGCCGATGCGCTGGCGCAGCCGCTTGCGGTGCGAGATCAGGTCGTTGATGGCCCGGATGCTGGGCGGGCGGCGGAACCGCGAGGGTCGATTGATTTTCATAGTAGTCTCTTGATGTCCTGGACAGGAATGGGTCATGGCCGCCCGGTCGCCCGGGCGGGTGGAATACGAGGTATGGAGCCCGGTCGACGGCTGTGCCGCCGCCGAGCGTTAATGAAGCCGGGCGAGATGGCGCGGCAGGCAAAAGGCCATGCCGCGACGGGGAGAAGGTGCAGGGCGCACGCACGCGGCCGTCGCGCGGACGGGGGCGTGGGCCTGTCGGCATGTCATGAAACCATTCTGAACCATTGCGCTGCCATGCACCGTTGATCAAGGATCGGGGATCGATGAACGATTGTACATCGGTCCGCGCAGCAGCGGCGCGTCGTTTGCCTTATCCGACCGCGCGGGCCAGCAACGTGCGGATTTCGGAGGCGATCTCGTCCACGTGCGTCTCGAGCGCGAAGTGGCCCGTGTCGAGCAGGCGGACCGTCGCGTTCGGATTGTCGCGGCGGTAGGCCTCGGCGCCGGGCGGGATGAAGAATGGATCATGTTTGCCCCAGATCGCAAGCGTCGGCACATGAGTGTCGCGGAAGAATTGCTGGAACAGCGGGTATTTCTCCAGGTTGGTCGCGTAGTCGAGGAACAGGTCGATCTGGATCTCGCGGTTGCCGGGCCGTTGCAGCAGGGCGGCGTCGAGGTGGTATGCCTCCGGCGCCACGCGCGACGGGTCGGGCACGCCGTGCACGTACTGCCATTTCGTCCCTTCGAAGTCCAGGATGGCGCCCAGCGCGGCCCGGTTGGCCGGGCTCGGGTCGGCCCACGCCTGCCGGATCGGTCCCCACGCATCGCCCAATCCCTCCAGGTAGGCATTGCCGTTCTGCGACACGAGCGCCGTCACGCGCTCCGGATGTTTGGCGGCGAGGCGCAGGCCCGTCGGGGCGCCGTAGTCGAACACGTACAACGCATATTTGTCCAGGCCGAGCGCATCGACGAAGGCTTCCAGCGTCGTCGCCAGGTTGTCGAACGTGTAGACGTACTCGCGCGCCGCCGGCACGACGGTGAAGCCGAAGCCCGGCAGGTCCGGCGCGATCACGCGGTAGGTGTCGGCCAGCAGCGGGATCAGGTCGCGGAACATGTGCGACGACGACGGGAAACCGTGCACCAGCAGCATGACGGGCGCGTCCTGCGGGCCGGCTTCGCGGTAGAACACGTCGACGCCGTCGGCCGCCACGGTATGGAAGGAAGTGCGCATGGTGTTTCTCCTTGATGTGAATGAAACCTGCTAAAATCGTTTTAACGGTTACGTGAGGATAGAATACATCCTTTGTGTAACCTGTCAAGAGAATTTTTGGAGGTTACAATGAGCGCATCGGAACTCCATGGCGACCATCCCGCCCTGGACTTGCTGAATACGGTGATGACGGTGGACGGCGCGAAGGTCGAGCGCTGGACGAGCGGCGGCGACGTACTGGAATGGCTGCGCACGCTGGAGGAGGGCGCGGACGCGCTGCCCGCGCGCGCGCCCGCCGGCCTGCTGGAGGCGGCTCGCGCGCTGCGCGAACAGCTGCGCGGACTCGTCGCGGCACGCAAGGACGGCGCCCCCGTCGACGTGGCCGCGCTGAACGCGCTGCTGGCGCGCGCGCCGCGCCGGCTCGTCGTGCATGCGCAGGACGGGGCGCTGCGACTCGCGAACGCCTACGAAGGCGAGCCCACGGACGCGCTGCTCGCGCCCGTCGTCGAGGCGGCGGCGCGCCTGCTGACGGAAGAAAAGCAGGACCTCGTGAAGCGCTGCGAGAACCCGGAATGCACGCTGTGGTTCCTCGACAAGTCGAAATCGCACCAGCGCCGCTGGTGCAGCATGGGCCTGTGCGGCAACCGGCACAAGGTGGCCAGCTTCCGCAAGCGCAAGGCGGCGGCATGAGCCGCCAGTTCGACGACATCCTGCTCGGCAGCATCGAGCTGTTCTGCGCCGCCGCGGAGCTGGGCAGCTTCACGGCCGCGGCGACGGCCGCCGCCGTCACGCCGGCCGCCGTCAGCCGGGCCGTCTCGCGCCTGGAAGCGCGCCTCGGCGTGCGCCTGTTCGTGCGCACCACGCGCACCCTGCACCTGACGGAGGCGGGCCGCGACTACTTCGACCAGTGCCGCCAGGCGCTGGCCCAGCTCGTCGAGGCCGAGCGTGCCGTCACGGGCCGCCAGAGCGCGCCGTCCGGCCTGCTGCGCATCAGCATGCCCACGCCGTACGGCCATTACCGCGTGCTGCCGATCTTGCCCGAGTTCACGCGCCGCTATCCGGACGTGAAGGTCGATTTCCACCTCAGTAACCGCAACGTCGATTTCGGCGACGAAGGCTTCGACCTCGCGATCCGCGGCCGGACGCCGGCCGATTCGACGATGATCTCGCGGCCGCTGGAAGACGCGGCACTGGTGGTCGTCGCATCGCCCGAATACCTGAAGCGCGCGGGCACGCCGAAGACGCCCGAGGCGCTGCTCGGCCACAACTGCATCCAGTTCGCGCTGCCCAGCACCGGCCGCAACATCCCTTGGCTGTTTCGCGTGGACGGCGAGGACATCGACCTGCCCACCAACGGCCTGTACGGCTGCGCCGAAGACATCCTGGGCGCCGTCACGCTGGCGCGCGCGGGCGGCGGCATCTTCCAGACCTACCGCTTCATCGTCGAGGCCGATCTCGCGGCCGGCCGCCTCGTGGAACTGCTGCCCGCGTACGGGGGCCGGTCGCGGCCGTTCTGCCTGATCTACCCGCATAACCGGCACGTGGCCGCGCGGGTGCGCGCGTTCGTCGATTTCCTCGTCGAGCATTTGCGCGAGCCGCCGCGATTCATTACGTGATGTAATGATTGTCTTGCCGTAACCCATCTTTTTCCGGATCCGGTCTGTTCCTATAGTGGTCTCCACGGACGGCGCACGGGCGCCGTCGGACACCAAGGAGAACAGCATGAAAGCAGCAGCACGTACCGTCATCATCACCGGCGCTTCCAGCGGCATCGGCCTCGCCCTGGCCAGGGCGTATATCGGCCGCGGCGACAACGTCGTCGGCAACGCCCGCGGCGCGGCCCGCCTGGATGCCGCGGCGGCGCAACTCGGCAATCCGGCCAACTTCATCGGCGTCGCCGGCGACATCGCCGACCCGGCGACTGCAGAAGCCCTGTTCGAGACGGCGATCGCGCGCTTCGGCAAGGTCGACATCCTGATCAACAATGCCGGCATCTTCACGGCCAAACCGTTCCACACCTATACGCCGGACGAAGTCGACCGCCTCGTGGACACGAACCTGAAAGGCTTCTTCTACCCGTCGCAACGGGCCGCGGAGCACATGGCCGCCAACGGCAGCGGCCATATCGTGAACATCACGGCCAGCATCGCGGTGCAGCCGACCGCGAAGATCCCGGCCGTGCTGCCCGTGCTCGTGAAGGGTGGCCTGAACAGCGCGACCCGCGCGCTGGCGCTGGAACTCGCTGCGCACGGCGTGAAGGTGTCGGCCGTGGCGCCAGGGATCATCGAGACCCCGCTGCACGGGAATTACGAAGACGTCCGCGCGTTCTACAACACGCTGGCGCCGAGCGGCACGACGGGCACGACGGACGACGTCGTCGACGCGGTACTGTACCTGACGGACGCGCGCTTCACGAGCGGCGTCGTCCTGAGCGTGGACGGCGGTGCCACCGCCGGCACGTGGTAAGGGAGGTCATCATGCCCTACATCCTCATCCAGGTGACCGACGAAGGCGTCACGAAGGAACAGAAGGAAGCCCTGATCGCGGGCGCGACCGACCTGGTGGTGAACGTGTTGAACAAGGACCCGGAAGCGACGTTCGTCGTCATCGACGAGGTGAACACCGATAACTGGGGCCATGGCGGCGAGGCGGTGACCAAACGCCGCCGGCGCGCAGCGGCATCGGCTACTTCCACGGCGTGAGCGCGACGACGAGGCCCAGGACGATCAACAGGATGGCCCAGCGCAGGCGGCGCAAGACCTTGGGCCTGTCCAGCGGGCCATTCAGGACGATTTCGGCGATGGCTTGCAGAATGACGTCACCCGCCATGGGTTTCTCCGGTGGTATGTTGATCGCCATATATTGACAGGTGCGGCAGGTTGTTGCAACCGCATCCATCCAAAGATGGAGCCGCAATCGTGGGCGGGGGTGTAGATTCGGGCGATCCGATTCAACCATCAAGGAGTACCCATGACGACCCCCGACCTCGACCTCGCCAACCACCGCGCCGCCGCGCCCGCCGTCCCCGCGGACGGCTTCGACCGCACCGTGCGCACCGCGGGCCGCGTGCTCGTCGGCGTGTTGTTCCTGTGGGCCGGCATCGACAAGGTGCAGGGCTGGCAGGGCGCGCTGCAGGAAGTGGCGGCGGGCGGCCTGCCGGCCCCGACACTCCTGCTGGCGCTGACCATCCTGCTGCAGGTGGCGGGCGGCGCCGCGATCATCGCGGGGCGCTTATTGAAACCCGCGTGCTGGGCGCTGGCCGGGTTCACGGCGCTGGCGACCGTGCTGTATCACGGTTTCTGGCATGCGTCCGGCGCGGCGCGCCACGCCGAGCTGATTCCGTTCATGGAGCACGTGTGCATCGTGGGCGGGCTGCTCGTCGTATCGACGCTGGAAGCACGCCGCGCCTGACGCATCAACCGACCGGGTTGCGCCACACGACCCGGTTCCTGCCTTCCTGCTTGGCGCGGTACAGGTGCTCGTCCGCCGCCTCGAACAATTCGGCCGCGCTCTCCGGTCCATGGCCGCCGAGCGTCGCGCCGCCCACGCTGACCGTCAGCACCGGCGCCACCTGCGACGCCGCGTGCGGCATTTCCAGGGCGGCGATCGCCGCGCAGATCTCGTCCACCACGTGGCGCGCCTGGACGATGTCCGTGTCCGGCAGCAGCAGCACGAGTTCCTCGCCGCCGTAGCGCGCCGCCAGGTCGGCCGGGCGGCGCAGGCCCGCGGCCGTGGTGCGCGCGACGGCGCGCAGGGCGCGGTCGCCGGCCGGGTGGCCGTAGTAGTCGTTGTACTGCTTGAAGGCGTCGATGTCGAGCAGGGCCAGCGACAGCGGCCAGCCGTTGCGCTGGGCGCGCTGCCATTCCTGCGCGTACAGCTCGTCGAAGCGGCGCCGGTTCGCCAGTTCCGTCAGGCCGTCCACGTGCGCCAGGCGTTCCAGCATGCGGCGCTGGCGCACGAGCTGCAGGTGCAGCGCCACGCGCGCCATCACGACGGTGGCGTTGAATGGCTTGGCGATGTAGTCGGCGGCGCCCAGTTTGAGGCCGTTCGCCTCGTCTTCCGGGCGGTCCAGGCCGGAGATGAAGATCACGGCGATCTGCTCCGTCTGCGGATCGGCGCGCAGCCGGCGCAGCACTTCGTAGCCGTCCAGGTCGGGCATCATCACGTCGAGCAGGATCAGGTCCGGCGCGTGGCGCGTGGCCCGTTCCAGCGCCTGTTCGCCGTTCTTCGCCAGCAGCACCGTGTATTCCGGCTTGAGCAGCTCGGCCAGCACCTGGCGGTTGATCACGTCGTCGTCGGCGATCAGGACTTTTTGCGGTTCCACGTTCACGATGCTGCCTCCACGCGGCTGTCGATCGCGTGTTCCAGCTCGTCGAGATGGACCAGCGCGCGTTCGTATTCGATTTCGTCGACGGCCGCGCGGATGGCCGCCAGCGCGGCCGCATGGCGCGGCCCGGCCAGTGCGGACTGCACTTCGGCCAGCGCGTCCTCGGCGCGTGCGTCGTCCGTTTCCAGGAAGCCGCGCAGGCGCGCCAATAGGGCGCCCGCATCCAGGCCGCTGACGGCCGGCGCCTGGACCGCGTCGATGCGGGCCAGGCCGGACAGCACGCTGTCCAGCGCGACGATCAGGTCCGGCGCCAGCACCGGAATCCGGTCGGTGCGGCCGGCGCGCAATTCCTGCTCCAGGTTGCCCGCGAGCGTGGCCAGCGGTATGGCGCCGATGTAGGCCGCGCCCGATTTCAGGTTGTGCGACAGGGATTGCAGCGGCGCATAGTCGCCGTTCGCCAGCGCGTCGCGCATCGCCTGCGGCGCCTGCACGTACTCCTGCAGGAAGCTGGCGACGCGGCGGCGCACGCGCTGCTGCTGGCCGCCGGCGTTGGCCAGCGCACGGTTCCAGTAGATGCCGCGCACGAGCGGCAGCGCCGTCGGCGCGGGCGCGGTGACGGTGACGGTGACGGGCGCCGCGGCCAGCGGTGCGGTGCGTCCTTCCAGGCGGCCCGGCGCGATCCACTTGACGAGCGTGCGCAGCAGCAGGTCCGGGTCGATCGGCTTGACGACGTGGTCGTTCATGCCGGCGGCCAGGCTCTTTTCGCGGTCGCCCGCCATCGCATGCGCCGTCATCGCGACGACGGGCACGTCGGCACAGCCGGGCAGGGCGCGGATCGCGCGCGTGGCCGTGTAGCCGTCCATCTCGTGCATCTGGATGTCCATCAGCACGAGGTCGTAATCCCCCGTCTTCGCCATGCGCACGGCCTCCTGGCCGCCGGTGGCGACGTCGACCTGCATGCGCGCCACGGCCAGGAAGTCGAGGGCGACTTCGCGGTTGTTGGCGTTGTCGTCGACGAGCAGGATGCGCGCACCGGCCAGGCGGTCGGCATCCGGACGCTGGCCGGCGGGGGCGGGCGCCTTGTGTGCTGGCGCGGCCAGGTCGGGGCGCAGCACCTGCAGCAGGCTGTCGTAGAGGAGTGCCGGACCCACCGGCTTGGTGAGGAAGCCGGACAGCGGCAGGTCGCCTTCCTGCTGCAGCACGCCTTCGCGCGTGCAGGCGCTGACCATCAGGATCGCGGGCGGCGCCGCGAAGCGCGCGTCGGCGCGGATGCGGCGGATCGTCTCCACGCCGTCCCAGCCCGGCATCATGTAATCCATCAGCACGACCTGGTACGGCGTGCCGTCCTGCACGGCCTGCGCCAGCCGCGCCAGCGATTCCTCGCCCGACGCGACGGCGTCGGCCTGGATGCCGAAGCCGTCCAGCATCTCGACGAGCGCGTCGCGCGCGCCCGCGCTGTCGTCCACGACCATCACGCGCATGCGCTGCAGTTCCGCGCCCGCCGGCGCGGTGGCCGCATCGGCATCCGCGATGCCCAGCGGGACCGTGAACGTGAAGCGGCTGCCGACGCCCGGCGTGCTGGTGACGGCGATCGTGCCGCCCATCAGTTCGACGAGCTGCTTCGAAATCGACAGGCCCAGCCCTGTGCCGCCGTACTTGCGGGTGATCGAGTTGTCGGCCTGGGTGAACGACTGGAACAGGCGCGCGAGCTGGTCGGCGTCCATGCCGATGCCGGTGTCGCTGACGGAGAAGCGCAGCACCACGCGGTCCGCCTCGCGGTCGACGACGTCGACGGCGACGACGATCTCGCCATCCTCGGTGAACTTGACGGCGTTGTTGGTCAGGTTGATCAGCACCTGGCCCAGGCGCAGCGGATCGCCCACGAGGCGGCCCGGCACGCCGCGCGGCACGCAGAACACGAGTTCCACGCGGCGCGCGTCCGTCTTGATGGCGGCGATGCTGGCCAGGTGCTCGAGCATGTCGTCGAGGTCGAACGGCACCTTGTCGAGCGTCATGCGGCCGGCCTCGATCTTGGAAAAGTCGAGGATGTCGTTGATGATGCCGAGCAGGTGCTCGCCCGCGCCGAGGATCTTGCCGAGGTAGTTGCGCTGCTTCGGATTCGGATCGGCCATCAGCGCGAGGCGGCTCATGCCGATGATCGCGTTCATCGGCGTGCGGATCTCGTGGCTCATGTTGGCCAGGAATTCCGATTTCATGCGGGTCGCCGCCTCGGCGCGCACCATCGCGTCCTGGATGCTCTTGGTGCGCAGGCCCAGGATGCGCATGAACACGATCATGTCGAACGTGCCGCCGAACTGCGTGGAATTCAGCGTCCAGTAGGTGGCGTCCATGCCGCCCTTGATCACCTGCGCCTGCACGAGGGAGCTGACGAAGCTCGCGGCCCAGCCGACGAGGAAGTAGATGCCGACCGTGTCGCCGCGGCGCGCGCGGTTGAACGCGCCGGGAAGGCCCAGCAGCATCGGCATGATGCCCAGCGAGCCGACGACCGCCACGAGGGCCTCGTCGTGGATTAGGCCGACGCCGAACGCGATCGCGGCGATCACGCACAGCACGGCGCCCGTCTGCATCAGGCGCGGGAACACGCGGTCGACGCCGGGCCGGGTCAGCGCGGACCCGACGAACAGGTACGCGCCGCACGACGTCATCAGGGAAATGATGCCGGTGGCGTTGGCGGTGGCCCACGCACTGGCGCCCCACAGGTATTCGGCGCCGAGACCCCACCACGCGATGTTGTACAGGGCCAGGCCGCCGATCAGCAGCGAGTACTTGGCGAACAGGCTTTCGCGCAGGTTGGCCCATTGCGCGAGGCTGTACAGCAGCAGGCACAGGAACAGGCCCGTGAGGATGCCCTGCACGAGGCGGTCGCGCAGCGCCTCCTCGTAGAACACGCCCGGCTTGGCGAAGCTGATCGGGAGGATCTTCGGGCCGTTCGTGTCCACGCGCAGCAGCACGTCGTAGCGCTGGCCCGGCTCCAGGTGCAGCAGGAAGGCCGGCACCGGGCCGCCGCGGAAGATCGACGGGCGCTCGCCGGTCCGCTCCGATCCGGCGTGCGCATGGCGCTCGATGCGGCCGGCGCGCACGAGATACATGTCGACGCGGTTCAGCAGGCCGAAGTCGACCTTGAGCGTCCATGCGCCGTCGGTATCGGGCGCCGGCTGCACGGGAACGCGCACCCAGACGACGCCTTTTTCCATGCCCAGCGTGGCGTACGCGGACCGGGGAACCGTGAAGCGCTCGGGCGCGGCGACGAGCTCGGACACGTCGAGCCGGCCGTCGGCGTCGCGCACCAGGGTGACGGCGGGCCACGCTTCGACACGGGGCACGGCGTCGTCCAGCACGAGCGGCGCTGGCGCCGCATGGGCCACGTTCAGCACGAACAGCAGAAACAGCGGCGCGAAGAAGCGGACTAAGAAGCGGACTAAGAAGCGGAATACGGACATCGCTTATCCTTGATGGGCGGCAGGCCGGGCACGCCCGGTGAAACGGCGCTCGAGGGCATTGACCCAGCGCGGCGCCTTGTCGTCATTGTGCCAGCTATGGACGGCGCAGCCGACTTCGCCGAGCAGCGTGTCCGGCAGTTTCAGAGGACGGGTCTCGTCCATCAGCAGCTTGACCGTGAGGTTGTAGCCGAGGATGCGCGTGACGAGGCGCGAGATCGAGAAGCCGGGGAACACGAGGCGCGCGATGGCATCGACGCCGCGGATGAAGCCGAACACCAGCACGAACAGGCCGCGCGACAGCAGCGACACGCGCTTGTCCAGGCCCAGGTCGCGCGACGCCTCCTTGCCGATCAGGTGGCGCGTCAGCAGCACCGGGAACGGCTTCAGGATGCGCAGCGGGAGGTAGCGCTGGATCGTCGCCATCAGCGCGGCGGCCAGCGCGGGGCGCGGGTCGTCCTTGCGCTGCTGGCCGCGCACCTGCGCCTGGATCGCCGTGAACATGCGTTCCGCCTCCGCCATCGTGTCCGTCATCTGCTCGCGTTCGATGCCGAGCACCGCGCCCAGCACGTTCCACGCGTGCATGTAGGCTTCCTCGTCGCCCTGGTCCAGGCGCAGGCCGAGGCGGCGCAGGCCTTGCAGGAACACGTAGTTGAAGGTCAGCAGCGTGTAGCCCAGTTCTTCCTGGTTGCAGGGGAGGCCGAGGCGGTCGATGTCCCAGCCGTGCGCGTACAGCACCTGCGGCATCGTCTTGCCGTGCGCCAGCAAACGCTTGAGGCGGCGCGGCGCCACGAGGGCTTCGGCCACGTCGCCGCGCAGCACGAGGTGGCGGATCATCGCGTGGATCAGGCGCACCTTGATGGCCTGCGCGACGCCGCCGCCGGAGGGTAGCGTCAGCCCGCCGCGCATCATGACGGGGAAGATCATGGCGGCGGTGGCGCGCACGCGGTAGTCCGTGTGCTGTTCGAGTTCGCCGGCCGCGTGCAGCACGGCAGCAAGGTCGGGCATGATGTAGCACTGCGGCAGGCTGGCGCAGAACAGCAGAGTGCACGAGGCCATGCTCATTTCCATGAACAGGACTTCGGCCCGCGCGATTTTCGACGCGTCGGCCCAGTCGGGCAGCACGCGCGCCCTGGCGACGTACTCTTCGAGCGCCGCGGCCATGTCCGGCGGCAGGCCGGGGCTGGCGCGCCAGCCGTCCAGGTCACCGTTCAACTGCCAGCGCGCGATCTCCCTGTTCAGGAGGCCGATCGTGGCCATGTCCGGACCGCCGGGCTGGCCGGGGCCGAGGATGCGCGCGATGGTGGCGTCGGCCAGCGGGTCGGCACGCAGCGCCGGGTTGTCGACGAGGCCGGGTTCGAGGGCGTCGCGTCTCATGCGGCCTCCTTCAGCGCGTCGGCCGGGACGGCGGCCGTGGCGTCGTCGGCCGCGGGACGGGCCAGGATGCCTTGCCAGCGCAGCAGGCCGATGGTCGCCGCGAGCAGCGGGAAGCCCATCGCGAACAGGGCGATCGTGCGCGCCTCGACGGGGTAGCCGAGCAGCACCTGGAACACCATCAGGCCGGCGTAGACGCCCAGCGGCACGAACACGTGGCGCATCGTCGGCAGCACGGTGCCTGCATCGTGGACCGTCGTGCGGACGCGCGCGAGGCGGCGGAACGCGAACAGGATCGCGAACGACACCGTCATCCAGCCGGCGAAGCCCTGCACGGTCTCGCCGAACCACCAGCCGTCCTTCTCCGTCATGATCCAGGCCTTCAGCACGTACACCATATACGGGTCGACGCCCAGGTCGTAGCACGTGACGACCATCGCGCCGAGCAGCGCCATGATGGCGTCGTGGCCCAGCGAAGCCGGACGGTCGACGGGATCCTGCCACACGATCAGGTTGGCGATCACGTAGCCGACGTACGCCAGCGCGAACCACATCAGCGGGATCACGATGGGAACGTCGCCCAGCGCCGGTCCGAGCACGGGCGTGTACGTGTAGCTGCCGAAGAACCAGCCGTACGACGATCCGAGCTGCTCGGCGAGCCAGCCGACGCTCGTGGCGATGGCGACGAGGCGCAGCGCGGCGCCGCCGCCCAGCAGGTGGGCGGCACTGGCCCAGCAGCAGCCGAACATCAGCAGCGAGCTGGCGACGAGGGCGACGGTGGTGTCGCCGCCGATGCGTTTCGCGAGGACGAGGAGGAAGACCGCCAGCAGCGTGGCGGCAATGACGGGCAGACGACGGCGCAGCAATGGGGTCATATGAGGCTCCAGGGGCACGACGTAACGATGAAAAATGCGGCCCCCGACAGGGCGGCGGCCGCGCTCGAAATCAGAAGCGGTAATCGAAGCGGACGTCGGCCGTACGCGGCTCGGTCGGCACGGCGAGGCCCGACGAACTGATCGTCATCGGCCGCACCTTGTCCTCGACGTTGCGCACGCGCGCGAGCACGCTCCACGGCGCGCCGTCCGGTTCCCAACCGAGGCGCAGGTCGGACTCCGTGTGTCCCGGGACGCGGAACTTCAGGCCCGCCTGCGGCACGCCCAGCAGGTAGCCGGCGCTGGCGCGGGTGCCCGCACCGGCCGTCAGCATGCCGCTGCCGAGGTGCACGCGGTGTTCCCAGCCGAGCGACAGGGTGCGCGCCGGCGTGCGGTCCAGCTTGACGCCGGCCCAGGAATGCACGCCGTCCGGCATGTAGCTGGCGTAGTGCGCGTCGAGCAGGGTGAGCGCGTACGTGAAGCGGTCGGCGCTCGTCGCGAGCACCTGGCCATCCGCTTCGAGGCCGCGGATCGACGCCGCGCCCGCGTTCGTCGTCTCGTAGCGCGGCCGGCCGTTGATCACGACTTCGTTCGACAGCTGCAGGTTGCGGTAGTCGTAATGGAAGACGGCCACGTTCAGGCTTGCTCGGCGGTCCCAGAAGCGGGTCTTGATGCCGGCCTCGTAGGCGCGCACGGTCTCCGGCCGGTACGTGAGGCTGGCGGCCGGCAGCGCGGTGGCGGCGGGGCAGCCGACGCCGTTGCGCGCATCGCCCGCGGCGCAGCCGTCGTTGAAGCCGCCGGCCTTGTAGCCGGTCGCGATCGAGCCGTAGACGAGCGTGGCCGGGGCCAGGTCGTAATCGAGGCCGAGGCGCCACGTCGTCTTGTCGGTGGAGATGCTGCCCGCGTTCAGCTCGCGCAGGTCGGTGGCCGCGTTGAACGTTGCCGTGCGCTGATAGCCGATCGTGCCGATGCGCGACTTGTCGTCTTCCGTGTAGCGGGTGCCGGCCGTGGCGCGCAGGCCGTCGGCCAGGCGGACGGCCGCCTGCCCGAACACGGCCTTGCTGCGCGATTCGACCGGGTCGTTGCCGAACACATAGTAGGGCGGCAGGCCGATGGCCTGCAGGTCGCGGAAATAGTACGTGTCGCGCGTGCGCTCGCGGAACCAGTACACGCCGCCCTGGGCGCTCACGGGACCGGCGCCGTTGGTCGCGAGGCGCAGCTCGTGCGAGTCCTGGCGGTACGCGCCGGTGAACGGCTGGCGCACGCCCAGCGCGATCGTCGGCGCGACGCGGTAGTAGAAGTTGTACAGGTAGTCGTGGTCGTAGCTGCGGTGTGCGCCCAGCCACGACAGGGTCGCGGGACCCAGGTTCCAGCTCAGGTCCGCCGTCAGGCTGGACGTCTTCTTGTGCGAATAGCCCTGTTCGAAGCGGGTGTTGGGCGGGTTGAAGCGGTAGGTCAGCCGGCGGCCGGTCGAATCGCCGTTCCACACGGGCTGGCCGGTGGCGA
Source organism: Massilia kyonggiensis (assembly GCF_024756235.1). Classification (GTDB taxonomy): domain Bacteria; phylum Pseudomonadota; class Gammaproteobacteria; order Burkholderiales; family Burkholderiaceae_D; genus Telluria; species Telluria kyonggiensis. Next base: position 482,586 of record NZ_JANUGY010000002.1, read on the forward strand.
TGCCGTTGTAGAAATTCGAATCGGGCACCGTGCTGTCGTTGTTGCTGTCGTCGCGGCTCGCTTCGTAGCGTACCAGCAGCGTCGCATCCGGTCCGAGTTTGAGTTGCGCGGACAGGCGCGCGGCGCGGTCGTCGCGGTCCAGCCCCAGGCCGCGCGGCGTGTTCGTACCGTTCTTCAGGTAAGCATCGTGCTCGTTCCAGGTGGCGGCGGCGCGCAGCGCCAGCACGTCGTTCACCGGCACGTTGACCATGGCGCCGGCCTTGCGCTCGCCCCGGTTGCCGAAGGCCGCGTTGACGTCGCCCTCGAAACGGTTGACGGGCGCCTTCGTGATCACGTTGACGACGCCGGCCGTCGTGTTGCGGCCATACAGCGTGCCCTGCGGGCCGCGCAGCACTTCGACGCGCTCGACGTCGTACAGCGCCACGTTCTGGCTCTGCGGCCGCGCGACGTACACGCCGTCGACCATGAAGGCGGCCGACGGGTCGCCCTTTTCCGTGACGTCCGCATTCGAGACGCCGCGGATCGTGATGCGCAGGCCGTCGTACGAGTTTTCCAGGTACGTGTTGGGCAGACGGGCGGCGAGGGCGCCCGGCGTGTCCGCGCCGATCGCGTCGAGCTGGCGCGCGGTGAGCACGCTCATCGCCACCGGCGTCTTCGATTCCGGTGCGGCCGTGCGCTGCGCCGTGACGATCACCTCCTGGATGCCGTCGCCCTGTGTCTCCACCTGCGCGCACGCCGGCGCGCTCCATGCGATCGCCGCGATCGACATGGCGAGCAGGTTGGGGGTCAACCGACCCTGCTGATTCTTCATGAACTATCCCAGTTTTTTTATAGTCGTTGCTTGGTGCGCCGTGTCTTTTTGCACTGGCGTCACCAGCCTGCGTGATTTTCGTGAGAGTTTATTGCAGGCGGGTGAAACGGAGGAGTCTATCAGGTAGTGCGAACGGGCAATAGTGTCCAGTTACCACAAAGCGATGCAATAAGGTTCACAAACCAACGTTCCGGCGCTTCGATCGTGGTCTTTTCGGCAATGTTGCAACACCGGGGTGCCCGCGCGCACGACTGACCTGGCGCAAATGCGCGGGACCGCACCGCCTTATGCTGCCTGCATGACGACGACATCTTCCCAACCCCGCGTGAGCGTGCTGGTGCCGACCTTCGACCAGGCGCACTTCATCGCCCGCGCGCTCGCAAGCCTGCAGGCCCAGACGCTGGACTCCTGGGAGGCCGTGGTGGTGGACGACGGCTCGCGCGACGCCACGGCGGCGGTCGTCGCCCCGTTCCTGGAAGATGCGCGCATCCGCTACCTCGCGCTGGACGCGAACGAGGGGCTGGGGCGGGCGCTGAACGCGGCGCTGGACGCGACGACGGCACCGCTGGTCGCCTACCTGCCCGCGGACGACGTGGTCTACCCGCGCCACCTCGCGACGCTGGCGGCGGCGCTCGCGGCGGCGCCGGAGGCGGTGCTGGCGGTGTCCGGCGTGCGCTGGCACTACAACCGCGAGGCCGAAGGACCCGTCCCCGGCGAGGGACTGCAGCTCGTCCAGGCGATGCATCGGCGCACGGGGCTGCGCTGGACCGAGCGCGCGGAACTCGAGTCCGACGACCTCGACCGCCTGTACTGGTCGCGCCTGCAGGCGCTGGGCAGGCGTGTCGGGACCGGCGCCGTGACGTGCGAATGGGTCGACCACCCGCGCCAGCGCCACAAGCTGATGCGGGAACCCGCGGGCGGCATCAACCCGTTCCGTGCCCACTACCGCGTGCGCACGCCGCTGCGCTTCCATACGCGCAGCGGCAATCCGGTCGACGAGGCGGCGCTGTACCGCCGCCTGCGCGAACGTCCGCCCACACCGCGCGCGCCAGACGGCCTCACGATCCTGCTCGTGGGCGAACTGGCCTACAACGCGGAACGCGTGCTGGCGCTGGAAGAGCGAGGGCATACCTTGTACGGCCTGTGGACGGACACGCCATACTGGTTCAACACAGTGGGCCCGCTGCCGTTCGGCCACGTGCAGGACCTGCCCCGCGACGACTGGCGCGCGGCGATCCGGCGGCTGCGCCCCGACGTGATCTACGCGCAGCTGAACTGGCAGGCCGTGCCGTTCTGCCACGACGTCCTGCTGGCCAGCAGCGGCATCCCGTTCGTCTGGCATTTCAAGGAAGGGCCGTTCATCTGCCTGGACCAGGGCACGTGGCCGCAACTGCTCGACCTGTACCGCATGGCGGATGGCCGCATCTTCAGCAGTCCCGAGGCGCGCGACTGGTTCGACCTGGCGTCGCCGGGCCTGGCGGGCACACGTCCGTGCCTCGTGCTCGACGGCGACCTGCCCAAGCGCGACTGGTTCGACGGCCCCTTGGCGGCGCCGCTGTCCGCCGTCGACGGCGAGGTGCACACGGTGGTGCCGGGCCGCCCGATCGGGCTGCATCCGCCTACGGTGGCGGCACTGGCGGCTCACGGCATCCACCTGCATTTCTACGGCGACTTCACGCACGGCCAGTGGCGAGAGTGGATCGCGACGACGCAGGCGCTGGCGCCGCACCATCTGCACCTGCACGGCAACGTGGCGCAGGACGGCTGGGTCGAAGAATTCTCGCGCTACGACGCCGGCTGGCTGCATTGCTTCGCGAGCCGCAACGGCGGCGACCTGCGCCGCGCCGACTGGGACGATTTGAACCTGCCGGCCCGCATCGCGACCCTGGCGGCGGCCGGCCTGCCGCTGATCCAGCGCGAGAACGGCGCTGCCGCCGTCGCGGCACAAGCGCTGGCGCGCCGGCTCAGCGTCGGCGTCTTTTATGACGACATCGACTCACTGGCGGCGCAGCTGCGCGCCCGGCCGCACATGGATGCGCTGCGCGCGCGCATGTGGGCGCAGCGGGAACAGTTCTGCTTCGATACGCACGTGCCGGAACTCGTGGCCTTCTTCCGGCACGTCATCGCCACCGCCGGCCGCGGGCCGCGGGTGGCGGGCTAGGCGTCGGTCATGGCGATCCGTGATCCAGATGATCCAGATAAGCGGCTGCTTCGTTCACGCCTTCCGCCGCCGCCTTGCGGAGCCATATCCGGGCCTCGGCAATGTTTTTCGGAACACCGTATCCCTCCGCCAGCGCGACGCCGTAGTGATAGCGGGCCAGGCTCGGATAGCTGGAGCCGTCGTCCAGCTGGGCCGCCCGGCGCATCAGCGCCGTCGATTGCGCGGCGTTCTGCCGGATGCCGATGCCGGTTTCGTACATCTGCGCCAGGCCAATCATGGAGAACACGTCGTTCCAGCGGCGGATGCAGTCGTCGAAGATCTGGATGGCGGCCGCGTGATCCCCCGTCTTGTTCGCCGCATAGCCGTACAGGCATTTGATGCGCTTGTTGCTGGTCACGTACGACCGATAGCTCAGCTCACTTTCGGTTTCATGGTTGCCTATCGGCTGGGCGTTCGTGAGGGCGCTGTGAAAAGCGGCACACCATATGGTTGAGATAAGGAACTTTCGCATTGGATCTTCCTGGCTGTAAAGGTAGTTGATCCATCAGCAAAATTCAGGCCATACGTTGGCGGCCCGCCGGTGCGACGATGTGTCACGTTATGACACGCACGGGGGGCCGCGGTGTTCAACGTTGCCGCAACAGGTCCGCGCGCGGATAGCCCCAGTCCGGCACGGGACGGGGGCAGGGCGTATCCACAAGGTGGGCATAGGCCATCGTCGAGAAATTGGCGCTGCCCAGCGGGCTCCAGCGCGCATCCGTCGCCGTCGTGCCATCGATCGCCGGCGCGCGGGCGAACCGCATCCACGCGTTGAAGTGGCAATTGTTCTGTTGGAGGTCGTGCAGGCGCGCGAGGCTGTCGCGCGCGTCGCTTTGCCATGCCAGTTGCGCATCGTCGCCGGCGGCGCGGCCCGCGATCCCCGCGGGGCAGGACGCGACCCGTGTAATGCCCGGCGCGACGCTGAGCTGGCCGCGACGCAGGTGGTAGCTGCCGTGCGCGGCATCGGTGGCCACCGTCACGAACGACCAGCACAGCGGATTGGCGGGATAGGCGGACAGGGCCGTGTCGAGCAGGCGTTCGCCCGGATCGAGGCGGGCGATGGCGGCTGCGACGGTGTCGCGGGCCGTGTGCATGGCCGCTGCCTGGACCAGCACGAAAGCGAGCGCCGCGGCTAGTCCGGCTGCCAGCGCGGTGCGGCCACGATCGCCTCCGGCCCGTCGGGCCCGCCAGCGCGCGATCCATGACAGGACACCGGCCAGGGCCAGCAGCCCGGCCAGAGAACCCCATTGCAGGAACCCGGCAAACGTCACGATGACGGGCACGCCCACCAGCAGGGCCAGCAGCAATCCGCGCCGCATCGGTCCCCTCACCATGAGGGCGAGCGGAATGCCGAACGCGATCCAGAAGACGGGTTCGACGATGAAGATGAGGTCGCCGTAATACCAGCGCGCATCGAACGGCCAGAACGGATGCACGCCGTAGACGTTCAGGCCGTCCATCGTGATGTGCAGCACCATGCCAACGCACGCCGTCAGGAGCGCCGCGAACCGGGCGCGCGGGCTGGTGCGCAGCAGTCCTCGTGCCGCCGGCCACAGCAGCCAGACAAGGCCCAGCAACAACGCGACTTCGCCGAGTGCCGCCAGCAATGTATGCGTATGGCCGCGGTGGTGCAGCAGATAGCCCAGCGGCGCTTCGAGCAGCTTCGTGAGCACGAGGTCCAGGTCCGGGAAGTTGCTGGCGAGGCAGCCGATGGTGAGAAGCATGCGCGTGCGCACGCGCTGCGCGTCGGGTGTCGCCTCGGGCGGCACGCTGCGGTCGATCAGCGCGCCGATGCCGAGGCCGACGACGGAGTGAGTGAGATTGTCCATTCCGCAATCTTACCCAAACTGCAAGCTAAAAGACGTTCCATCCCAATGCAGACGTTCGCAACGTCATCGCATGCGAATCGAACGTGCTTATTGCGCCGACGATGCGTTCAGAGCGGTCCGGCAGATGCGGGCCGTCTGCAATCCCAGCCAGGTCGCGTTCGTCCAGAAGAAGACATAAGGCAAGGCGACAACGGCCAGGCCGGCCGTTCCCGCATAGAACGACAGCAGAATCGTGAGCGCGCCGCAGAACGAGGCGAGCACGAACGCCGCGCCGTGCCGCGCGGCTGTTTCCGACGTGCCGGCCGCGAAGCCGATCAGCAGGGCGATGGCGAGGCAGATGGCGATCTGGACGGTCGAGGCAATCCCGGAAAAGCTATTGTAGAGGCGCGCAAGGACGACGACTGTCGCCAGGTATCCACCCAGGAAAACGGTAAGTTGAGGTAATTTCATTGGAAAGTCGGGCAGGCTGTGCCGCAAGTATACATGCACTCAGGAAAACCCGCCGGAGACTCAACATTACTGCAGTAAAGGAATGCCCTGCAATTTATCTGGATTTCGCACTACATATATTCGAGAAATTGTCCCGTCGCTGATGCAAAACGACTGTACCGATTCGACTTTCCCATCGATGTACCGAACCAATCCCGGTTCGCCGTTGACACGTGCCATCTTGTAGACAACCCGTTCGCGGAACGCATTGTCAACTGCCCAATACAGTCCTGCCACGCGTCCTGTCCCGACGAGGACCTTGTGCAGGGACGGCACTTTTCCTCCACCGTCCGCCCTGTATTCGACATCGGCCGACAGGAGCGTCTTCATCGCATCGCGATCGGCGCCGGCTGCCGCCTGCATGAATTGTTCGAGGACGGCGCGATGCATCGTCTGCGAGACCGTGAAACGCGGACTTTCCTGGCGTATCCGCTCCTGGGCCCGGTGGACGAGTTGTCGGCAGGCGGCCTCGCTCTTGCCGAGCATGGCCGCCACGTCGCCATAATCCTGGTCGAATACTTTTCGCATCAGGAATGCGGCACGCTCTTCCGGCGTGAGGCGTTCCAGGACCCAGAGCATCGCGACGGAAACATCGCTTGCCAGTTCGGCAGCGGCCTCAGGCGTGTCTTCGACGACCTCGACCACAGGTTCCGGGAGCCACCAGCCGGTGTAGGCGTCGCGCTCGTTCTTCCGGCTGCGCAGGCGATCGATCGACAGCCGCGTCGTGATGGTCACTAGCCAGGCTTCGAGCGACCTGACGTCGTCGCGCACGCTTGTGCTGAACCGCAGCCAGGCGTCTTGTACGACGTCCTCCGCGTCCGCGCGCATGCCGAGCATGCGATAGGCAATCAGGAAGAGACGTGGGCGTAACGCTTCGAACACGAGCAGGTCGGCGGATTTCATGGCTACCTTGGGCTTGACTAATACTTACTAGACGATCCGGCACCGGCCATTGTGACGGATCCGTCCGGTGTGTCACAGCAGTGCAATGCCCCACGTCTTGTAAAAAGCGGCGGGCAGGGTTGCCAACCGCATGACCAATCACCGCATGAAAGGAAAACGAACGATGAAGCGCGCAAACTGGTTTCAGGTTTCGCAGGAAGGCGCCAAGGCGCTGGGGGCACTGCACCATTACGCAACGACGGGAACGGGTCTGGAACCGGGGCTCATTCACCTTGTTTTCCTCAGGACGTCTCAATTGAATGGCTGCGCACATTGCATCGACGTCCACACCCGCGATCTCATCGAACACGGGATGTCCGTCGACAAGATCGTACTGGTGCCGGTATGGGAAGAGGCCGCCTATCTGTTTTCGGACCAGGAGCGGGCGGCCCTGGCGTGGACGGAGGAAGTGACGCGCGTCAGCGAAACCCATGCGTCGGACGCGGCCTACGCGGCGGCACTGGAAGCGTTTGGGGAACAGGCCCTGGTCGAACTGACGATCGTGATCGCGACCATGAATGCGATCAATCGCATGGGGATCAGCTTCCGGTTGAAGCCGCGCGCAAGGGCTTGAATGGATCGGGCAGCATCGCGATACTGCCCGCGTAGCCGTCCGGCAGCATCAATGACAGGCAAGCGCACGCCGCCAGCAGCGATTCATCGCAGGCCCCCCATTCCGTCAGCGCCAACCCCCGGCATTTGAACCTGGCTTCGCGCTCGCTCCACGCGCGCGCGAACGCGGGCATGCCGGCCAGCGTGGCCGCGCACGCCGGGCCGAGATAGTCGCGGGCGACGGCCTGCCAGTCCGGGACGTCGGTGACCTGCATGACGTCGATGCCCACGGCGCCGCCGTCCAGCCGCAGGGCCGCTACGGACAGGTCGCCGTCGTGGCTGATCGACAGTGCGATGCGGCGCCCGTCATCGAGCAACGCATACGGCGCTTCACCGGGCGCGCCGCCCAGCTGGATGGACGAGGAGGGTGACCCGCTCGCCTCCGCCAGCGCGGCAAGCAGCGCCGAACGGATCGAGCGCCGTGCCGTGGCACGGTCGGGCTGGCCGCGCACGCCGACGATCCGGACCGCCGACGCCGGAGCAGGCGCACCGACGAACCCGTCACCGTCCCACCAGCGCACGGCCGATGCGTGGTCCATCACACCCGCTGCGGCGCCGCCGGCAAGCCGTTCCACGCGGTCGCCGCCGGAATGTGCTCGCCTTTCATGACGAGGGTCAGCGGCCCGATGCGGGCATTGTCACCGACCTTCGCGCTGTACAGCACGGCGCTGCGCGGGCCCAGGTACACCTTGCTGCCGATGTCGACATGATCGATCTTCATCACCCGGTCTTCGAACAAATGGGTCTGCGGGCACGACAGCGCGTTCAGTTCGCTATGGTCGCCGATCGTCACGCAGTCGAATTCCGTGATGTCCGTCGTGTCCAGGTAGACGCCGCGGCCGATGCGGCAGCCCAGCAGGCTGAAGGCGACCGGCAGCCACGGCGTGCCCCGCAGGTAGCGCATGAAGTTGGGCACGGCAATGCCTTCGTACATGTTCGTGACGCCTTCGGACAGCCAGACGAACGGCGTCCACATCGGCTCCGCCCGCTTCTTGTAGCGGCCCAGCAGCAGCCATTTGAACGCGAGCACGAACAGGTAGTTGCCGATGCCGTAGGCGAGGCTGATGAGGGCCAGGTCCCAGATCACGTCGCCCCAGCGGCCGGCGCCGGCGATCGGCATCAGGTCCAGCACGACCGTGTAGCCGACGGCGATGACGACCGCGTGCGGCGCGACGATGCGGAAGGCTTCCACGAGCGCGCGGCCCAGGCGGCGCGCCGGCGACGGGCGGTAGGTCAGGTGTTCCGGGTAACCGCTGACCTGTTCGCGCGCGGGCAGGTGGATCGGCGGCGAGCCGAGCCACGTGTCGCCGCCCGTCATGCGTTCGTTGGCCGGCGCATGCGTGTGCACGCCCACGAGGACGCCTTCCGGCAGCACCGTGCCGTCCGGGATGTAGCTGCCGTTGCCCACGAAGCTGCGGTTCGAGACGACCGTCGCTTCCATCGTCATCCAGCCGCCGTCGATCTGCTCGTCGCCCAGCATGACGGCGTCGGCGATGAACGTCTCGTCGCCCAGCGTGAGCATGTCGGGGACGACGCCCAGCGCCGTCGAGATCTCGGCGTCGCGGCCGACCTTCGCGCCCAGCAGGCGATACCAGAACGGCGCGAACACGGTCGCGTAGATGCCGTGCAGGACGTTCAGACTCGATTCCTGGATATGGCTCACGAGCCATTTCTTGCAGTATGCGTTGCTGTGCACGGCCGAGCGGCCCGGCATCATGCGGGGCAGGAAGCCCCAGCGGATGGCGGCCGACACGAGCATCGTCAGCGCGATCAGCACGGCCGACGCGGGCAGCGCCAGCACGAAGTAGCGCAGCAGCTGGCCCTGGATCGAATTCTGCGCGAGGATCGGCAACGTGCCGCGCTCGTCGAACCAGTCGATCAGCACGAAGCTGGGGAAGACGGGCATGAAGAACAAGGTGGCGACGAGCAGCATGCCGAACACGAAGAACAGGCCTTCGCCGGCGAGGCGGACGCGGCTGACGCGTGGACGCGGCGGCAAGCTCGACGGGTCGAATGCGCCGGCGTCGCGCGCGGGCGAGCCGCACCAGACGCGGCCGTCGGGGACACGTCCGCCATCCTGCAGCGCGGACTGTCCCTCCAGGTGGCCGCGCCGGCCGACTTGCGTATTGCCTTCCAAAATCGCATACGACGACACGCACGCGTCGTCGTCGAGCGCGATGCGGCCGAGGATCAACCGGCCCCGTTCCACGCGCGCGTTCTCGAAGTTGACGGCATTGCCGATGCTGACGTTGTCGCCGATGTCCAGCAGGTCGGGCGCGCGGATCGTCAGCGAACCGATCACGACGTCATGCCCGACCTTCGCGCCCAGCAGGCGCAGGTACCAGCCGTACAGCGACGAGCCGGCCAGCAGATAGGTCGGGGCGGCCTCGACGAGGCGGTCCGCGAGCCACCACCGGAAATACGTTGCGCCCCACAGCGGATACACGCCGGGCTTCAGGCGGCCCGCGACGAGCCATTTGCCGCCGATGGCAAAGACGAATTCCAGCAGGGTCGCCAGCAGGAACACGCCAATCGATGCGGCAATCGCACGCGCCACCGAATCGCCCGGGTCACCGGTGAAGAAGTGATACGTGAAGAACGGCGCCAGCCACTGGGCCATGCGCAACGTGATCAGCACGGGCACGGTCGCCAGCTGGGCGACGCCGCACAGCCAGCGGCGGGCTTCGGAGGGCGGCGTCCAGTCCGGCTCGACGGCGGCCGTGCCGGCGGCCTGGTCCAGGCTCGAGGCGATGGCGCCGATTCTCCGGTGCGAATAAATGTCGCGCACCGTGACGTGGGCGAAGCGCGGGTCGGCGCGCAGCGCGGTCGCGAGGCGGGCGGCGAAGAACGAGTGGCCGCCCAGGTCGCTGAAGAAATCCAGCTCTCTCCGGATCGGCTGGCCGGGGAACAATTTCCCCAGCGCGGCAAACAACGCTTCCTCGCCCGGCGTTTCCGGGGTGTCCGATTCGGCCGGATCGCTCGGTAGCGGCGCCGACAGGGCCATCGCCTTCAGGGCTTTCCGGTCGATCTTGCCGGACGTCAGGCGCGGCATCACGGACAAAGTCTCGAAGCGGCTGGGCACCATGTACGGCGGCAGTTTGTCGGACAGCGCGCGGCGCAAAGTCGCCGGCGCCAGCTGGTCCGGCGTCGCGCCGGCGGCCGGGACGAGGTAGGCGACGAGGCGGTCGATGCCGTCATCCTTGCGCAGCAGCACGGCCGTCGTGCCGACGCCATCCTGCTGCGCGAGCTGGGCTTCGATCTCGCCCAGTTCGACACGGAAGCCGCGGATCTTGACCTGGTCGTCCGTGCGGCCCAGGCACACGACCTGGCCGTCCGGCTCGATGCGCGCGAGGTCGCCCGTGCGGTACAGGCGCGGATCGTCCGGGCCGGAGGTCCACGGGTTCGCGAGGAATTTCTCGGCCGTGAGGTCGGGACGGCCGAGGTAGCCGGCCGACAGGCCCGGACCGATGATGCACAGCTCGCCCGTGTCGCCGCGCGGCAGCAGTTGCAGGCCCTTGTCCGTCTCCGTGGAGATGACGAGAAGACCATAGTTCGGCAGCGGCGTGCCGATCGTGATCAGGCGGCCCGGCTCCAGGCGGGCGAGGCTGGCCGACACGGTCGCTTCCGTGGGACCGTAGGTGTTGAACATCTGGCGGCCCGGCTTCGAAAAGCGCTCGACCACCGTTTCCGGACACATTTCTCCGCCCAAGTTGATGATGCGCAGGCTCGGCACGTCGTCCGCGAACAGTGCGAGCAGGGTCGGCACCGCGTGCAGCACGGTGACGCCGTTTTCCACCAGCAGCCGCGGCAGCGCCTCCGGATCGCCGGCCGTCTCCTTCGGACCGATCCACAGCGTGGCGCCGACGAGGTAGGAAATCCAGATTTCCTCGAACGACATGTCGAACGCGACCGAAAAGCCCTGGTACACGCGGTCCGTGGCTCGCACGCCCAGCACTTCGTTCTCGCTGCGCAGGAAGTGGCAGATGCTGCGCTGGTCGATGAGGATGCCTTTCGGCTTGCCCGTCGAGCCCGACGTGTAGATGACGTAGGCGGGCGCGTCGCCGTCGACCTTGCCGCGGCGGCGCAGTGCGTACCCGTCGGGGGCCGGCGCCAGCAGCGTTTCGGCCGTGTGGACGGGCTGCGTCACCGCGCCGAGCCGGTCGCGCATGCGCTCGCTGCTCACGAGGGCGGGAGAGCCGGCGTCTTCCATGCACACGAGCAGGCGCTCGACGGGCGTGTCCTCGTCGACCGGCAGCCACGCAGCGCCGGCCTTTGCAATCGCCGCCTGCATGACGAGCAGGTCGACGCCGCGCGGCATCCACAGGCCGACGATATGGCCGGGCCGGATGCCCGCGTCGATCAGGCGCGACGCGGCCAGGCTGGACAGGGTGTCGAGTTCGCGATACGTGAGGCGGCGGTCGGCGGCGATGAGGGCCGGCTGGTCCGGTGCGCGGGCCGCGCTCGCTTCCAGCAGGTCGGCCAGGATCTCGTCGCGCAGCAGTTCGGGCTGGTGCGGGCCGTAGAGGACATCGGGGTGCCGTGTCAGAGGAGAGATATCGTTCATCGACGGCTATGTTGGGGTTGGTTGAATTTCATCAAGACAAAAACGCAAACCTGGCAGCCACATCCGCGCAGGGTACTCCATTTTAACGGCCGGGCGGCGCGAGTGTTTCTTTACGTCCCGGACTACCCGACATTCCGCCATTTTTGATCTGGATCAAGGATTTGGCGGGTCCAGATTTCATAAAATTTCCCAAAAACAATATTCCTCTTTAAAAGCCAGGAGTCACGCTTGCGCACCAACCTGCCCGTCACGGGCGTCGAATACCCGTTACAGGACGGCCAGTCCATCGTCTCGAAGACGGACACCAAAGGCCGCATCACCTACGTCAATCCCACCTTCGTCGAAGTCAGCGGCTTTACCGAAGAGGAATTGATCGGCAAGGCTCACAACATCGTCCGCCACCCGGACATGCCGCCGGAAGCATTCGCCGACCTGTGGCAAACGCTGCAGGCGGGCGAACCGTGGACAGGCCTCGTGAAAAATCGTCGAAAAAACGGCGATTTCTACTGGGTGGTGGCGAACGTCGTGCCCATCAAGGAGGAGGGGACGACGGTGGGCTATATGTCGGTCCGCACCCGTCCCGCGCGCGACCAGATCGAACGGGCCGAAGCCATCTACAAGCGCCTGCGCGACGGCAGGGCCGAGGGGCTGGCGCTCCGGCGCGGCGCCGTCGTCCGCACCGCGTGGTGGGCGCGCCTGCTGGACCTGCGCACGTTGCCGCTGGGCCGGCGCCTCGGCGTCATGATGAGCGCGCAGGCGCTGCTGATGGCGGTGCTGGCCGCCGTGACACAGGCCTGGGGCTGGCGCCTGCTGGCGCTGGCCGGGGCGGCGCTGACCCTGCTGGCCTGGGCCGAGCTGCACCGGTCCATCGTGAAGCCCATGCGCCAGGCACTGGACGGCGTCTACGCGCTGGCCGGGGGCGACCTGTCGCGGCCGCCCGCACGGGGACGCGACGACGAGATGGGCCGGCTGCTCCTCGCGCTGCGCCAGCTGAACATCAACCTGACGGCGATCGTGGGCGACGTCCGCACGGGCGTCGGGGCGATCCACGCGGCCGCGCGCGACATCGCGACGGGCAACCACGACCTCGCACGCCGCACGGAAGCGCAGGCGGCGAGCCTGGAGCAGACGGCCGCGAGCCTCGCGCACATCGCGGCCAAGGCGGGCCAGAACACGGACAGCGCCGAGCGCGCCGACAGCCTGGTCGGTGAGGCATCGCAGGTGGCGGGGCGCGGCGGCGCGGCCGTGCTGGAAGTCGGCACGACGATGGGGCAGATCAGCGGGTCGGCCACGCGCATCGTCGACATCATCGGCCTGATCGACGGCATCGCGTTCCAGACGAACATCCTGGCGCTGAACGCGGCGGTGGAAGCGGCGCGCGCGGGCGAGCAGGGCCGGGGCTTTGCCGTCGTGGCGGGCGAAGTGCGCAGCCTGGCCCAGCGCTCGGCGGGCGCGGCGAAGGAAATCAAGGCGCTGATCGAGGATTCCGTGCACCAGGTCGGGCAGGGCAACGAGCTCGTCGACGCGGCCGGCCGGACGATGCGCCAGGTCGTGAGCTCGGTGCAGGGCGCGGCCGCCATCATGGGCGACATCACGGCGGCGTCCCGTGCGCAGAACGAGGAGATCGCGGAAGTGAATGCGGCGATGGTCGAACTCGACGGCATCACGCGCGAGAACGCGGGCCTCGTCGAGGAATCGGCTGCGGCGTCCGCCAGCGTGGCGGAGCAGGTGGGGCATCTGGGCCAGGTGTTGTCGGTTTTTAAACTCGGACGTGGATAACACACTGGCTTCGGCGATTTTTGATGCAAGTCAAGGATTTTCCGGAACCGCCTCAATACACTCATCTTGTATGTCCACGCCGCAGGCCCAGGAGTTCCCCAGATGTTCGATGCAGTTTCCGCATTCCAGCCCGTCGTCGAGTTCGACGCGGAGCTGATCGCCCGGCTGAGCCGCAGCGGCCCCCGCTACACGTCGTATCCGACGGCGGACCGTTTTACGGAGTCGTTCGGCTACCGCGATTTCCTCCATGCCGTGGCGGACCTGCGCACGCGCGGCGGCGGCAAGCCGCTGTCGCTGTACGTGCACATCCCGTTCTGCGACACCGTCTGCTATTACTGCGCCTGTAACAAGATCGTCACGAAGAACCGCGAGAAGGCGGCGACGTACCTCGCCTACCTGAAACGCGAGGTCGAGATGCAGGGGCGGCTGTTCGCCGGCATGAACGAGGTCGAGCAGCTGCACTTCGGCGGCGGCACGCCCACGTACCTGTCGGACGCGCAGATGGAAGACCTGATGGCGCACCTGCGCCGCTGCTTCCGCTTCGCGCCGGATGCCGTGGGCGAATACTCCATCGAGATCGATCCGCGCACCGTGTCGCGGGAACGTGTGCACAACCTCCGGCGCCAGGGCTTCAACCGCATCAGCCTGGGCGTGCAGGACTTCGACCCGGACGTGCAGCGCGCCGTCAACCGCATCCAGCCCGAAGCCGACACGCGCGCGATCATCGCCGCGGCACGCGACGCGGACTTCCGCTCGGTCAGCATCGACCTGATCTACGGCCTGCCGAAGCAGACGCCGGACACGATGCGTGCCACGATCGACAAGGTGATCGATGCCTCGCCCGACCGCATCGCCGTGTACCACTACGCCCACCTGCCGCACCTGTTCAAGCCGCAGCGCCGCATCATCGAGGCGGACATGCCCGACAGCGACACGAAGCTGCGCATGCTCCAGCTGTGCATCGAGCGCCTGACGGCCGCGGGCTATGTCTACATCGGCATGGACCATTTCGCGCGGCCCGACGACGACCTCGCCGTCGCGCAGCAGCAGGGCCGTTTGCACCGCAACTTCCAGGGCTATTCGACGCATGCCGATACGGACCTCGTCGCCTGCGGCGTGTCGGCCATCGGCGCGGTCGGCGCCACGTACAGCCAGAACGTCAAGACGCTGGACGCCTATTACGATGCGCTCGACCGCAACGAGCTGCCGGTGGCGCGCGGTGCGCGGCTGTCGATGGACGATGCGCTGCGCCGCACGATCATCCAGAAGCTGATGTGCCAGTTCGAGCTGTCCGTCAGCACCATCGAGCTCGCGTTCCCGATCGCGTTCCATGCCTATTTCGCCCGCGAGATGGCGCAACTGGCCGAACTGGAGCGGGACGGTCTCGTCGAACTCGCGCCGGACTGGATCAGCGTCACCCTGAAGGGCCGCCTGCTGATCCGCAATGTGTGCATGGTGTTCGACCGCTACCTCGCCACGCGCGGGCCGGCGACCCATTCCAGGACCGTGTGACGCCATGGACGCCGCGCTGATCCCCGTATTCGTCGTGGGCCTGCTGGGCAGCGTCCACTGCGCCGGCATGTGCGGCGGGATCGTGGGCGCGCTGTCGGTGGCGCCGTCCGTGGGCCGGGTCATACCCGTGCGCGTCGCCGCCAAACGGGCGCCCGTCGCCAACGTCTTTGCCTATAACGCGGGGCGCATCGGCAGCTACATGGTGGCCGGTGCATTGGCCGGGGGACTCGCCCAGGGCGCGCAGGCGCTCGCGAAACTGCCCGCGCTGCAGGCGGGCGCGTACTGGCTCGCGAACCTGATGCTGGCCGCGCTCGGGCTGTACCTGATGGATGCATGGCGCGGCCTCGCGCGCCTGGAGCAGGGCGGCCGCTTCGTGTGGCGCGGCGTGCAGCCCCTGCTGAAAAAAGTCGGTCCGCTGGACCGGCCCGCGCGCATGTTCGTCGCGGGCGGCCTGTGGGGCTGGCTGCCGTGCGGGATGGTGTACAGCGTCCTCGTGACCGCGATGCTGAGCGGCTCCGCCTTCCACGGCGCGCTCGTGATGCTGGCGTTCGGCCTCGGCACCCTGCCGATGCTGCTGGGCCTGGGCCTGATGGGCGCGCGCCTGCGCGGCTGGCTCGCGAGCCCGCGCGTGCGGCTCGTCTGCGGCGTCCTCGTGCTGGGCTTTGGCCTGCTGGGCCTCGCGCGCGCGGCCGGCGGCCTGCCGCACGGCTGGGTGCAGGAGATCTGCGTCGCGCCCGGAGCGGCGGCATGAGCGTGGCCGTCCTCGATACCGCCGCGTGCTGGCACTGCGGCCAGCCGGCGCCGGCCGCGAGCACGTGGTCGGCGGTCATCGACGGCGAGCATCGCACGATGTGCTGCCCCGGCTGCGCCGCGGCAGCACAAACCATCGCCGACGCCGGCCTCGCCGATTACTACGACAACCGCACCGAGTTCGCCGCGCGCATCGACGACGAGGCCGACCTGGCCGCATTGCGCGCATACGACGAGGCGGTCGACGCCGACGATGTCGTCTTCACCATCGAAGGCATCCGCTGCGCCGCGTGCGTGTGGCTGATCGAGCGCCGCATCGGCGCGCTGCCCGGCGTGACGGACGCGCTGCTGAACGTGGCGACGGAACGCCTGCGCGTGCGCCGCGACCCGGCCGTGGCGAAGGCCAGCGACATCATCGCGGCACTGCGCGCCATCGGCTACACGGCGTATCCGCTGGATGCCCAGCGCCAGGCGGCCCACCTCGAACGGGAGCGCAAGACGCTGTTCCGCCGCCTGTTCATCGCGGGCCTGTCGATGATGCAGGTGATGATGTACGCGGTCCCGGTCTATCTCGCGACGGACGGCACGATGGACGCCGACATGCGCGCGCTGATGCACTGGGCCGCGCTGCTGCTGACCGTGCCCGCCGTCGCGTACTCGTCGTGGCCGTTCCTGCGCGGCGCGTGGATGGACCTGCGGCGCGGCGTGGCCGGCATGGACGTGCCGGTGGCGCTGGGGATCCTCGCCGCATCCGCCGCCAGCGTCGTCGCGGTCGTGCGCGGCCACGGCGACGTGTACTTCGATTCGATCACGATGTTCGTGTTCCTGCTGCTGGGCAGCCGCTACCTGGAGCTGGACGCGCGCCGGCGCGCCGCGCGCGCGCTCGAAGGGCTGCAGCGCGCGGCGCCCGCGACGGCGCAGCGCTTCGTCGACTTCCCGCGCGCGCGCGCGACGGACACCGTTCCCGCGGGCGCGCTCGTGCCGGGCGACGTCGTGCTCGTGGCGCCGGGCCAGGCCGTGCCGGCCGATGGCGTCATTCTCGAAGGCGACACCGAAGTCGACCTCGCGCTGCTGACGGGCGAAAGCCGCACGCGCGCGCTGGGGCCGGGCGCGCAACTGCCGGGCGGCGCCGTCAACGTCGCGCAGGCGATCGTCGTGCGCGTGACGAGCAGTGCGCGCGACAGCACCCTGGCGCTGCTCGTGCGCCTCGTCGAACGCGCCGGCCAGGACAAGCCGGCGCTGGCGCTGTGGGCCGACCGCGTCGGTGCGTGGTTCGTGCTCGCGCTGCTGGTGCTGACCGTCGTCGTGTGCGCAGGCTGGTATCTCGTCGATCCGGCGCGCGCGTGGCCGGCGGCGATCGCGGTGCTCGTCGTGTCGTGCCCGTGCGCGCTGTCGCTGGCGACGCCGACCGCGCTCGCCGCCGCCACCGACCGCCTGCTGCGGCGCGGCGCACTGGCCGTCAAGCCGCACGTACTGGAAACGCTGGGCCGCGCGACGCACGTCGTGTTCGACAAGACGGGCACGCTGACCTACGGCCATCCCGTCGTGCGCCAGGCGGTGACGTTCGGCGGCGCGAGCCGGCGCATGGCGCTGCAACTGGCCGCCGCGCTGGAAGCGGGCAGCGCGCATCCGCTGGCGCAGGCGATCCGCGATGCCGCCGGGCCGGCTGCGCTGGTCGCCGGCATGGTCAACCAGGTCGTCGGCAAAGGGATCGAGGGCGAGATCGGCGGCCGCCGTTACCGTCTCGGCAACGCCGCGTTCGTGGCCGGCATCGCCTGCGGCGAGGCGCCGGGCGGGCAGCCGGGTGGCGTGACGGCCGTGTGGCTGGGCACGACGTCCGGCTGGATCGCGCGCTTCGACCTCGTCGACGAAGTGCGGCCGGAGGCCCGCGACGTCGTGGCCGGCTTGCGCGCGGCCGGCAAGACGGTCGTGCTGCTGTCCGGCGACGACGACGAGGCCGCGCAGGACGTCGCCATGCAGCTCGGCATCGCGCACGCGCTGGGCCACCAGTTGCCCGAAGATAAACTGACCGTCGTGCGCGGCCTGCAGCGCGAGGGCGCCGTCGTGGCGATGGTCGGCGACGGCATCAACGACGCGGCCGTGCTCTCGGGCGCCGACGTGAGTTTCGCGATGGGGCAGGGCGCGCAGCTGGCGCAACTGCATGCCGACTGCGTGCTGCTGGGCGAAGGTTTGCGCCCGCTCGCGGCCGCGCTGGACACGGCGGCGGCCACCCTGCGCGTGATCCGCCAGAACCTGGGCTGGGCCATGCTGTACAACGTGGCGGCGATCCCGGCCGCTGCAAGCGGCTTGCTGAATCCGTGGCTGTCCGGCGTGGGGATGGCCGCGAGTTCGGCGCTCGTGGTGCTCAACGCGGCGCGCCTGAGGAGGGAATAGACATGGAAGCCTTGTACCTGCTGGTGCCGCTCAGCGTGATGCTCGTCGCGTTCGCGGTGTGGATCTTCTTCGGCGCGGCGGACAGCGGGCAGTTCGACGATCTCGAAGGGCCCGCGCTCCGCATACTCAGCGACGACGATTGAAGCATCACCGTCGTTCCCGGCAGTGCCGGGAACGAAAATCACATCGTCGGACCGCGCCCCGTGCGCTGTTCCTTCTCGATCCGCTCCTGACACGCAATACACGTCCGCACCGTCGGCGTCGCCAGCAGCCGCGCTTCCGGGATATCGCGCCCGCACGACTCGCAGATGCCGATCGCGCCCGATTCCAGGCGCCCGATCGCCGCGTCGATCTCGTGCAGCAGGTTCGCTTCGTGCTCGGCCAGGTGTTCCTCGTTATGGCTGAGCATCTCGCCGGCCGGCGCGTCGTCGTTCTGGCCCATGTGGGCGTTCGGCGAGATCGCCGGGCGGTCGTCCGTATCGCCATCCGTGCGCGCACGCACGGTAGCCAGCGCATCCTCGCGCGCCTTGTGCAGGCGCTGGCCGAGTTGCTCATGGAGTTCAGGTGAAATTGGCGGCATGGTCCTCGTCCTCTTCGTTGTGAGCGTCATGTTTGACGCAGCTCATATCGTCCTTTTGTAACGCCAGTCTGCTTTCAGCAACATCGAGGAAGAGGCTAGCGCCTTCCTTTGACCCATTTTGGACTTTTTGATTCACATCAAGGATTTGGAACCCCCAGGAAACCTACCCTGACGGTGTCGTCTTTCTTATTCTTCAGGGAGTGCACCTTGGACAGCAGTCTAAACTATAACTACAAGATCGTGCGCCAGTTTGCCATCGCAACTGTCGTCTGGGGCGTGATCGGCATGCTCGCGGGCGTGTGGATTGCCGCGCAGCTCGCCTGGCCCGCATTGAACTTCGATATCCCGTGGCTCACGTACGGCCGCCTGCGGCCGCTGCACACGAACGCGGTGATTTTCGCGTTCGGCATCTGCGGCCTGTTTGCCACGTCGTACTACGTCGTGCAGCGCACGTGCCAGGTCCGGCTGTTCTCCGACAGGCTGGCCGCCTTCACGTTCTGGGGCTGGCAGGCCGTGCTCGTGTCGGCCGCGATCACGCTGCCGATGGGCTTCACGCGCGGCAAGGAGTACGCCGAGCTGGAATGGCCGATCGCCATCCTGATCGCCGTCGTGTGGGTCGCGTACGCCGTCGTCTTCTTCGGCACCATCGTCAAGCGCCGCGTGCAGCACATCTACGTCGCCAACTGGTTCTTCGGCGGCTACATCCTCGCCGTCGCGATCCTCCATATCGTCAACGGCATGTCGATGCCGGTCAGCTTCATGAAGTCGTACTCGATGTACGCCGGCGTGCAGGACGCGATGATCCAGTGGTGGTACGGCCACAACGCCGTCGGCTTCATCCTCACGGCCGGCTACCTGGGCATGGTGTACTACTTCATCCCTAAGCAGGCCGAGCGTCCGGTGTACTCGTACCGCCTGTCGATCGTGCACTTCTGGGCCCTGATCTTCACGTACATGTGGGCGGGCCCGCACCACCTGCACTACACGGCGCTCCCGGACTGGACGCAGTCGATCGGCATGGTGTTCTCGCTGATCCTGCTGGCACCGTCGTGGGGCGGCATGATCAACGGGATCATGACCCTGTCCGGCGCGTGGCACAAGCTGCGCTCGGATCCGCTGCTGAAATTCATGATCGTGTCGCTGTCGTTCTACGGCATGGCCACGTTCGAGGGCCCGATGATGTCCATCAAGACGATCAACTCGCTGTCGCACTACACGGACTGGGGCATCGCCCACGTGCACGGCGGCGCCCTGGGCTGGGTCGGTTTCATCACGATGGGTTCCCTGTACTACCTGATCCCGCGCCTCGCGGGCAAGAAGCAGATGGCCAGCATGGCCCTCGTCGACGCCCACTTCTGGCTCGGCACCATCGGCATCGTGCTGTACATCGCCGCGATGTGGATCGCCGGCGTGATGCAGGGCCTGATGTGGCGCGCCGTGAACCCGGACGGCACCCTGACCTACACCTTCGTCGAAGGCGTCAAGGCGACGTACCCGTACTACGTGATCCGCTTCGGCGGCGGCCTGATGTACCTGACCGGCATGTGCCTGATGGCGTACAACACGTGGCTGACGATGCGCGGCACGCGATCGGTCGACGCGCGTATCCCCGCGCTGCCGTCAGCGCACAAGAAGCCGCATGCGGTCCCGGAACACGCCTGACACGAATCGATAGGAGCAAACATGAAATTCACCCATGAGTGGATCGAGAAGAACCCCTGGCTGCTGATCGGCCTCGTGCTGGTCGTGATCTCCTTCGGCGGCCTCGTCGAGATCGTGCCGCTGTTCTTCCAGCATTCGACCACCGAACCCGTCGCCGGCCTGAAGCCGTATTCGCCGCTGCGCCTGGCCGGCCGCGACGTCTATATCCGCGAAGGCTGCTACAACTGCCACTCGCAGATGATCCGCCCGTTCCGCGCCGAGACGGAGCGCTACGGCCATTACTCGGTCGCGGGCGAATTCGTCTACGACCACCCGTTCCAGTGGGGCTCCAAGCGCACCGGTCCGGACCTCGCGCGCGTGGGCGGCCGCTACTCGGACGAGTGGCACCGCACCCACCTCGACAACCCGCGCGACGTCGTGCCGGAATCGAACATGCCCGGCTATCCGTGGCTCGCCACGGCGAAGCTGGACCCGCAATCCATCGTGCCGAAGATGCGCGCGATGCAGCGCCTGAACGTCCCGTACACGGAACAGGACATCAAGGACGCGCCCGCGCAGCTGGCGGATAAAACGGAGCAGGACGCGCTGGTCGCCTACCTGCAGGGTCTCGGCACCCAGATCAAGAATCGGAACTAGGAACCGACATGGCCATTCAACATATTTTCGACGACGCGAGCCGCGTGATGACGGTCGTGAGCTTCACCACCTTCCTGGGCATCCTTGCCTGGACTTTCCTGCTGCGCAAGGAACGTGACTTCGCCGCCACGGCCGCGCTGCCTTTTGCCGACGAAGAGGTGGAGGACGACTATGTCTGACTTCACGAGCGGTTTCTGGAACTGGTACATCGTCCTGATCACGGTGCTGGGCATCGCCGGTTGCGCGATCCTCCTCTGGTCGCAGTCGCGCCACAAGGTGCGCCTGGACGAGCACGGCCAGCCCGAAAAGACGACGGGTCACGTGTGGGACGAGGACCTGACGGAATTGAACACGCCGATGCCGCGCTGGTGGATGTTCATGTTCTACCTGACGATCCTGTTCGGCATCGGCTACCTGGTGCTGTACCCGGGCCTCGGCAGCTATGCGGGCCGCCTGGGCTGGCAATCGTCCGGCGCGTACAAGCAGGAACTGGCGAAGGCGGATGCCGACTACGGCCCGCTGTTCGCGCAATACCTCAAGCGCGACCTCAAGGACGTCGCGGGCGACCCGCAGGCCCACGCCATCGGCGAGCGCCTGTTCCTGACGTATTGCGCGCAATGCCACGGCTCGGACGCCCGCGGCAACAAGGGCTATCCGAACCTGACGGACAGCGACTGGCTGTACGGCGGAGAACCGTCCGTGATCAAGGAAACGATCATGAAGGGCCGCAACGGCCAGATGCCGCCGATGGGCGCGGCGCTGGGCTCCGACAAGGACGTAGAGAACGTCGCGCACTACGTGATGAGCCTCTCCGGCGCGCCGGCCGACCCGATCAAGGTCGCCTTCGGCAAGCCGAAGTTCGCGGCCTGCGCCGCGTGCCACGGCGCCGAGGCGCACGGCAACCCGATGCTGGGCGCGCCGAACCTGGCGGACAAGGTGTGGCTGTACGGCGGCAGCGCGGAGACGATCATGGAGACGATCCGCAAGGGCCGCAACAACACGATGCCCGCGTGGGGCGAATTCCTCGGCGAAGGCAAGTCGCACGTGCTGGCCGCCTACGTCTGGTCGCTGTCCAACACGCCGGGCACGCCCCATGAGGTAGCGGCAAAATGAACGCGCGCGCGCCCAAGGAGGCGGTCATCAAGATGTACGCCAAGCGCGAGGACATCCACCCGCGCGTGGTGAAGGGACCGTTCGCCACCCTGCGCTGGGCGTGCGTCTGGCTCACGCAGGCGCTGTTCTACGGCCTGCCGTGGCTCTCCATGCATGGCCGCCAGGCCGTGCTGTTCGACCTGGGCGCCCGTAAATTCCACCTGTTCGGCCTCGTTCTGTGGCCGCAGGATTTCATCTATCTCGCGGGCCTGCTGATCATCTGCGCCTACGGCCTGTTCCTCGTGACCGCGGTGGCGGGGCGCGTGTGGTGCGGCTATGCCTGCCCGCAGACGGTCTACACGGAGATCTTCCTGTGGATCGAGCGCCGCATCGAAGGCGATCGCAGCGCGCGCATCCGCCTCGACCGCCAGCCGTGGACCGCCGAAAAGCTGGGCAAGCGGGGCGCCAAGCACCTCGCCTGGGGCGCGGTCGCCCTGTGGACGGGTTTCACGTTCGTCGGCTATTTCACGCCGATCCGCGCGCTCGGCGACGCGGTGGCGCACCTGGGCCTCGGTCCGTGGGAAGCCTTCTGGATCCTGTTCTACGGCTTCGCCACGTACGGCAACGCGGGCTGGATGCGCGAGCAGGTGTGCAAGTACATGTGCCCGTACGCCCGCTTCCAGAGTGCGATGTTCGACCGCGACACGCTGATCGTCAGCTACGATACGGCCCGCGGCGAACCGCGCGGCATGGCACGCAACTCGGCCAAAGGCGATTGCATCGACTGCAGCCTGTGTGTGCAGGTCTGCCCCGTCGGCATCGACATCCGCGACGGCCTGCAGTACGAATGCATCGGCTGCGCCGCCTGCATCGACGCCTGTTCCGGCGTGATGGACAAGGTCGGGCGGCCGCGTGGCCTGATTCGCTATTCGACGGAGACTGCGCTGGCCGAGGGCTGGAATGCGAAGCAGATCCGCGCGCGCCTGCTGCGCCCGCGCACGATCGGCTACGGCCTCGTGTTCGTCCTGATGGCGGCCGGCATGAGCACCGCGCTGGCGCTGCGTACGCCGCTCAAGCTGGACGTGATCCGCGACCGCGGCTCGATGGGCCGCGAAGTCGAAGACGGCAAGATCGAGAACGTGTACCGCCTGCAGTTGATGAACACGGGCGAGCGCCCGCACCTGTTCCACATCGGCGTCTCCGGCATCCCGTCGGCCGCCATCGCCGACGAAGACCTCGTCGAACTGGACGGCGCTTCCGCGCGCGCGGTGCCCGTGCGCGTGCGCATCGATCACGGCGCCGCACGCACGGGATCGAACGCGCTCACGTTCACCGTGACGGCGCAGGACGACCCCGACCTGCGCGTGACCGAGAAGGCCGTCTTCATCGTGCCGCGCTGATTTTTACAAGGATAGAACATGCACGCGACTTCAACGCCCTGGTACACCCACCGCTGGCCGTGGTTCCTGATGCTCGGCCCGGCCACCGTGCTGGTGGCCGGCGGCTACGTGGCCTGGCTGGCCGCAGGCCATCCGGATGCCCTCGTCGTCGACGATTACTACAAGCAGGGCAAGGCCATCAACCAGGACCTGCGCCGCGACCGCGCGGCCACGGCACTCGGGCTGTCGCTGCGGGCGGAATACGATCCGCGCGCCGGCACGCTCGCCGGGCGGCTCGCGGGACCGGCGGCACCGTTCACGATCTACCTCGCCCATCCGACCCTGCCGCAGCGCGACCTGCGCGTGTTCGTGAAGCCCGCCGCCGACGGCTCGTTCAGCGTCGCGTTGCCCGATCTGGAGCGGACGCACTGGCAGGTCGTCGTCGAAGGGGCGTTGCGCGACTGGCGGCTGGCCAAAGGTTGGGATGCCGTACGTACACTGGAGATCGTGGCCGACAAGCCTTGACCATGGTAGATTCTTGTCGCCCAGCCTACCCGGCGGGAACAAGAACCCACTACCACTGGAAGAGAGAGATGCCACAATCCCGTCTTTACGCGCGCGTCCGCACGGTCGCCGCCATCGCCACGCTGTTCGTCCCCCTCGTCCTGGCAACCGCCGCGCCACAAGCCGCGGCGGCCGCCGCGACCACGCAGGCCGTCAAGGCCAATGCCGCCTTCGACACCTGGTCCGACCGTTTCGCCGCCGACTGGGTCCGCGCCAATCCGCAGCTGGCCACGTCGACGCAATACTTCGCCGGCGCCGAACAGGACGCGCTGGACCGCCAGCTCACGCCGTTGACGCAGGCGCACCGCAAGAAGATGATCGCGCTGGCGCGGGCCGGCGTCGCACGCCTCGATCGATTCCTCGCCGGACCGCTGAGCGAAGAGCAGCGCACGTCCGCGTCCGTGATGCGCTGGAGCCTGGCCAATACGGTCGCCGGCGAGCCGTACGAGGACTACCAGTTCGTCTTCAACCAGTTCGGCGGCACGCAGGTCGGCCTCGTCAACTTCATGACGACGACGCACCCGCTGCGCCGCGCGTCCGACGTCGCCAGCTATCTCGCGCGCCTGGACCAGGTGGCCGCGCGCATGGACGAAGCCCTCGCACGCGCCCGCGCCGCCACGGCGCGCGGCCTGGTCCCCCCGCGCTTCATCCTCGAGCGCGCGCAATACCAGGTCGACCTGTTCCTGAAGCCGGCGGCGGACCAGAACGTCCTCGTGACGACCTTCGCCCAGCGCATGGAAAAGCTCGCGGACCTGGCGCCGGACGCGCGCGCCAAAGCGATCGCCGACGCCACCCGCATCGTCGACGCGAAGATCCGCCCCGCCTACCAGCGCGTGCAGGCGTACATGGCCGAGCTGCATCCGAAGACGAACGACACGGCCGGCATCTCGCGCCTGCCGAACGGCGCGGCCGCGTACCAGCAGGCGCTCAGGACGTACACGAGCACGAACCTGACGGCGGAAGAGATCCACGCGATCGGCCTGCGCGAAGTGGCGCGCATCGAGGCCGAGATGGACAGGCACCTGCGCGCACTCGGCTACGCGGAAGGCGGCATCGAGGAACGCATGAAGCAGCTGGATGCGACGTTCCAGCCGAAGACGGAAGGAGACCCGCGCCAGGAGCTGCTGCAGCGCTACGCGACCATCGTGGCGGATGCGGAAAAGCGCAGCGACGCGCTGTTCAACCTGAAGCCACGCGCGCCGGTGGAAGTGCGCCGCGAGCCGCCGCTGACGGAACCGTCGGCCGCGGCGCATTACTCGCTGCCGGCGCCGGACGGCAGCCGTCCCGGGATCTTCTGGGTGCCCATGCGCGGTCCCACGTTCGACGTGATCCGCATGCGCAGCCTGTCGTACCACGAGGCCGTCCCGGGCCACCACTTCCAGCTCGCGATCCAGCAGGAGCGCACGGACCTGCCGAAGTTCCGCGCCCAGCGCATCTTCGGCGGCGGCAGCGCGCACAGCGAAGGCTGGGCGCTGTACGCGGAACGGCTCGCGGTGGAGCAGGGCTGGTACGAGGGCGACGTGCCGGGCCTGCTGGGCGCCCTCGGCTCGGAACTGTTCCGCGCGCGCCGGCTCGTCGTCGACACGGGCCTGCACACGAAAGGCTGGACGCGCGAGCAGGCCATCGCCTACGGCATCGGCGCGCAGGAAGTGGAGCGCTACGTCGCGTGGCCGGGCCAGGCATGCGCGTACATGATCGGCATGCTGCGCATCATCGACCTGCGCGAGCACGCGAAGAAGGAACTGGGCGCGAAGTTCTCGCTGCCCGCGTTCCACGACGTCGTGCTGCGCAACGGCTCCGTGCCGCTGGACGTGCTGGGCGAGATCGTCGAGCGCTGGATCCAGGCGCAGAAACCGGCTGCGTGATCAGAAGTTGTGGCGCATGCCGAGCACGTACGCCTTGAGCGTCGCGCCCGGCGCGGAACCCAGACTGTTGATCGCGAAGTCGTAGACGCCATTGGCGCGGTTGTCGAGACGCGTCGTGTACGCGTACAGGCTGCTGCGCTTGCTGAGCGTGTAGTCGTAGCCGAGCGTCGCGTGCGTGGCGCCCGTGCCCGCGCCGGCGCGCACGAAGCCGATGCGCGTGCCGGCCGGCCCGCTCGCGTCGCCCGCACGCGCGATGCCGATGCGGATGCCGTGCGGTCCCATCTGGTGCGACACCGACACGTACACCGCGTTGCGCGCGAGCGTCGCGTATTTCAGCCGCTCGGCCACGACGGCGATGCGCGTCTGCGTGAACTGGTAGGCGAGGGCGGCCTTCGCGCCCGTGTCGTCCAGCCCCGGGCCCTGGTAGTCGTGATGGCGCTCGCCGGCCAGCACGGCATACCACGGGCCCCGTTCGTAGATCGCGGCGGCCGACGTCAGCGACGGCTTCGCGCCGTTCGCGGGCTTTTCTTCGTTCAGGCCATGCGTGACCCGCAGCGACAGGCCGTGCCAGGACGGGCTCCAGTAATGGATCGAGTTCGACTGGCGGCGGTCGAACGACGACTTGTCGCTCACGTTGTCCGCGTCGGCCGCGGAACCGTTGCCCATGATGCTCATGTAGCCGGCCGTCGTCGGATAGAACGGGTCGAGGCCGGACGTGGCACCGTTGTACGCCGTCGTCCAGTGGCCCGCGAAGAGCGTGCCCCAGGTGCCGGCGAGGCCCACGCGCGTGTCGCGTGCGGCGAGGGCGCCGGCGCCCGTGTCGGGCGACAGCGTGCCTTCGACCTGGAAGATGGCTTTCAGGCCGCCGCCCAGGTCTTCGCCGCCGCGGAAGCCCAGCACGGAGCGGTTGTTCACGAGGCGTGTGAGGCCGGGGCCGGACGACGAGTCCGCGTGTTCGAGCGCGACATTGAGGCGGCCGTAGATTTGTACGGCGCCGTCCTGCGCGTGGACGGTGCCTGCGGCCAGAAGCAGGGCGGCAGGGACGAACTTGATATGCATGGGGGATCTCCTTCGCCCGCATTGTCGATGCGGACGGGGAGACGGGGAACTACCGAAAGGTCAGGCCATCGGGCTGCACTGCTCCGTCCCGGCCGCCATCGCCTTCAGGCGCGCGGGTTCGAGCAGCACGACTTCGCGCTTGTCGACCTGCACGAGCCCCAGCTTTTTGAAACGGGACAGCAGGCGGCTGATGCTTTCGATGGTCAGGCCCAGGTAGTTGCCGATGTCTTCGCGCGACATGCGCAGCTGGAAGCGCGTGGACGAATAGCCGCGCGCCGCGTAGCGGGCGGACAGGTTGATCAGGAAGACGGCGAAGCGCTGCTCGGCGCGCATGTTCCCCAGCAGGAGCATGACGTTCTGCTCGCGCGTGATTTCCTGGCTCATGATGCGGTGGAAGTGGCGCAGCAGCGCCGGCACCTGGCCGAACAGGTCCTGCAGATGCGCGAACGGGATCTCGCACACTTCGCTGTCTTCCAGCGCGACGGCGTCGCAGTGGTGGCGGTCGGCGCTGATCGCGTCCATGCCGAGCAGCTCGCCGGCCATCTGGAAGCCCGTGATCTGCGCCTCGCCGGCCGCGTTGATCTGGTACGTCTTGAAGTGGCCGAATCGCACGGCGTACAGGTTGCGGAACGGCTCGCCCATCTTGTACAGCGGCTCGTCACGCTCCAGGCGGCGGCGCTTGCCGATGATCTGGTCCAGGCGGTCGATGTCCGCATCTTCCAGCCCCATCGGCAGGCACAGCTGGTGCATGCTGCAAGCCGAGCAACTGATCTTAAGTGCGGTGACGTTGACGGGAGTTGCGGGTATGGTATCAGCAGCAATCATGGCAAGGACCTTTGGGTGATGCTTCGATTATAGACGTGAAGCCCTACTGCAACGAGGGATTTTGTCCCGACGTTGGTCGCCTTGCCAACGAAGTGTCGCGTGGACGTCAAGCGTGCGCGCCTTCGCGTTGTCAGGGACTACACTTCCCATGAATATTTGCCAACGGGAGAACCATGTCGGCCGACCAGCGTTCCGCTTCACCCAATCTGCATGACGTCGAAGCCCCTCCATTGGCCGACGAAGACCAGGCCCGCGCCGATTTCTACGCGCTGTTCGCACGCCTGCTGCTGGCCCCGCCCGATGCCGCACTGCTCGCCGCACTGGCCGCCGCCGAACCGATCGCGGCCGTCGGCGAATTCGCGCTCGAGGACGCGTGGCTGAAGCTGACCCAGGCTGCCACCGTCGTCGATGCGTCCGCCGCGGCCGATGAATTTTCGGCCTTGTTCATCAGCACCGGCACGCCGCCGCTCAATCCTTACGGCTCCTTCTACCTCACGGGCCACCTGAACGATGCGCCGCTGGCCGGGCTGCGCCACGACCTCGCGCGCCTGCGTCTCGCACGGGCACCGGGCGTGGGCGAGTTCGAAGACCATCTCGGCACCCTGTGCGAAACGATGCGCGTATTGATCCAGGGCGGACCCGGCATGCCGCCGCGCGGCCTCGCCGTGCAGAAGGCCTTTTTCGAAGCGCACATCCGGCCCTGGTACGCAGCCTGCCTGGCCGACATCGCAGGCGCTCCCGACGCGAATTTCTACCGGGTCGTGGCAGGCGTCGTCGACGCCTTCCTGTCGATCGAGGCGCAGGCGTTCGCCGTGCTGGATACCGCCGACCCGGCGACCGACCCGATTGCAGCCTGAGGGGACCACCATGGACAAAGACAAGCAACCCGATCCGACCCGCCGCAGCCTGTTGAAGGCGGCGCCGCTGGGTGCGCTGGCCGTTGCCGCGGCCGCGCGTGCGCGTACGCCGGAAGCGCAGCCCGAGCCCGCTGTGCCGGCGGAACCGCAAAAGGCGCAGGGCTATCACGAGACGGAACACATCCGGCGTTATTACCGCACTGCGGCTTACTGGTAGAAGGAGATCGCGACCATGACCCTGGTGAAGACATCGCGCGACAGCGGACTGAAACGGCGCCGCTTCCTCGTCGGCGCGGGCGTGACGGCCGGCGCGGGCGCCCTCGCGCGCCACCTGCCGCTGAACGTGATCCAGCCCGCCACCGCGGCGGACCCCACCCCGGCGAAGCCGAACACGGAGATCAAGCACACCGTGTGCAGCCACTGCTCGGTGGGCTGCTCGGTGGAGGCCGTCGTCAGCAATGGCGTGTGGATCCGCCAGGAAGCCGCGTTCGACTCGCCGATCAACATGGGGGCGCACTGCGCGAAGGGCGCCTCGGTGCGCGAGCACGGCTTCGGCGAGCACCGCCTGCGCTATCCGATGAAGCTCGTGAACGGCAAGTACGAGCGCATCTCGTGGGACCAGGCCATCAACGAGATCGGCGACCGCATGCTGAAACTGCGCGAGCAGTCCGGGCCGGATGCGCTGATGGTGATCGGCAGCTCGAAGCACAACAACGAGCAGTCCTACCTGCTGCGCAAATGGGTGTCGATGTGGGGTTCCAATAACTGCGACCACCAGGCCCGCATCTGCCACTCGACCACGGTGGCGGGCGTCGCCCAGACCTACGGGTATGGCGCGATGACGAACTCGTTCAACGACCTCCACTACAGCAAGGCCGTGCTGTTCATCGGCTCGAACCCGGCCGAGGCGCACCCGATCTCGATGCTGCACTTCCTGCACGCGAAGGAACTGGGCGCAAAGATGATCGTCGTCGACCCGAGGTTTACACGCACGGCGCGCTTCGCCCACCACTACGTGCGCATCCGTCCCGGCACGGACATCGCGTTCGTGTGGGGCATGCTGTGGCACATCTTCAACAACGGCTGGGAAGACAAGGCATTCATCGCCGCGCGCACGTACGGCATGGACGACGTGCGCAAGGAAGTCGCCAAGTGGACGCCCGATAAAGTCAGCGACGTGACGGGCGTTCCGGAAGCGTCGGTGCGCATGGCGGCCGAGATGCTGGCGACGAACCGGCCGTCGTCCGTCGTCTGGTGCATGGGCATCACGCAGCACCACGTGGGCACGGCGAACGTGCGCGCGCTGTCGATCCTGCAGCTCGCGCTGGGGAACATCGGCGTGCAGGGCGGCGGCGCCAACATCTACCGCGGGCACGACAACGTGCAGGGCGCGACGGACGTTGGCCCGAACGGCGATTCGCTGCCCGGCTATTACGGCATCGCGGAAGGCGCGTGGAAGCACTTCGCCACCGTGTGGGGCGTCGATTACGACTGGATCAAGTCGCGCTTCGGCTCGAAGGAGCTGATGGAAAAGCCGGGCATCACGGTGTCGCGCTGGTTCGACGCGGTCCTTGAAGACAACCAGTACGTCGACCAGCCCAGCAACCTGCGCGCCGTGTTCTACTGGGGCCACGCGCCGAACAGCCAGACGCGCCTGCCGGACATGAAGGCCGCGATGCAGAAGCTGGACTTCATGGTCGTCATCGACCCGTATCCCAGCATGACGGCGGCGATGCACGGCCGGACGGACGGCGTCTACCTGCTGCCGGCCGCGTCGCAGTTCGAGACGCAGGGTTCCGTCACGGCGTCCAACCGTTCCATTCAATGGCGCGAGCGCGTGATCCAGCCGCTGTTCGAGTGCAAGACGGACCACGAGATCATGTACCTGTTCGCCCGCAAGCTGGGCTTCGGCGAACAGCTCGTCAAGAACATCAAGGTCGTCAACAACGAGCCGGTCATCGAGGACATCCTCCGCGAGATCAACCGCTCGTGCTGGACCATCGGCTACACGGGCTGCTCGCCCGAGCGTTTGAAACTCCACATGGAGCACAAGCGCGACTTCAATCCGACCACGATGCGCGCCGAGTCCGGCCCGTGCAAGGGCGATTACTACGGCCTGCCGTGGCCCTGCTGGGGCACGCCGGAGATGAAACACCCGGGCACGCCGATCCTGTACGACCTGCACAAGAGCGTGGCCGAGGGCGGGCTGCCGTTCCGCGCCAACTGGGGCGTGGAGCACAACGGCGAGCCCCTGCTGGCGGCGGACGGCTCGTTCACGAAGGACAGCGAGATCGACACAGGGTATCCGGAATTCGACCACGTGTTCCTGAAAAAGCTGGGCTGGTGGGCCGAGCTGACGCCGGAAGAACAGGTGCAGGCCGAGGGCAAGAACTGGAAAACGGACCTGTCGGGCGGGATCATCCGCGTCGCCATCGCCCACGGCTGCGCGCCGTACGGCAATGCCCGGGCCCGCTGCAACGTGTGGAACTTCCCGGACCCGGTGCCGACGCACCGCGAACCGCTCGTCACGCCGCGCCGCGACCTCGTCGCGAAGTACCCGACGTACGACGACAAGGCCGCGTTCTGGCGCCTGCCGACGCTCTATAAATCCGTGCAGGCGGTCGACTTCTCGAAGGACTACCCGCTGATCATGACGTCGGGCCGCCTCGTCGAGTACGAGGGCGGTGGCGAGGAGACGCGGTCGAATCCGTGGCTGGCCGAACTGCAGCAGAACATGTTCTGCGAAGTGAATCCGGAAGACGCGGCGCAGATCGGCGTGAAGCTGGGCGAATTCATGTGGGTCGAGACGCCGACCGGCGCGCGCCTGAAGATGATGGCGATGGTGACGCCGCGCGTGCCCGTGGGCCTCGTGTGGATGCCGTTCCACTTCGGCGGCTGGTGGATGGGCGAGGACCTGGAAAAGCATTATCCGGAAGGCGGCGCGCCCGCGGTGCGGGGTGAGGCCGTGAATACCGGCTGGACGTACGGGTATGACGCCGTGACGATGATGCAGGAAACGAAAGTGTCGCTGTGCCGGCTGGTGCGCGCTTGAGGAGAACGATATGGCCAGAATGAAGTTCATCTGCGACACGGAGCGCTGCATCGACTGCAACGGCTGCGTGACCGCCTGCAAGAACGAGAACGAGACCCCGTGGGGCGTGAACCGCCGCCGCGTCGTCACCATCAACGACGGCGTGCCGGGCGAGCGCTCGATTTCGGTCGCGTGCATGCATTGCAGCGATGCCCCGTGCCTGGCCGTCTGCCCCGTCAACTGCATCTATCACACGGAAGACGGCATCGTCCTGCACGACAAGGACCAGTGCATCGGCTGCGGCTACTGCTACTACGCGTGCCCGTTCGGCGCGCCGCAGTTCCCCTCGACGGGCCTGTTCAACCACCGCGGCAAGATGGACAAGTGCACGTTCTGCTCCGGCGGTCCGGAGCCCGACACGTCCGAGGCCGAGTTCAAGAAGTACGGCCGCAACCGCATCGCCGAGGGCAAGCTGCCCGCATGCGCCGAGATGTGCGGCACGAAGGCGCTGATCGGCGGCGACGCGTCCGTCATTGCCGACATCTACCGCCAGCGGGTGGAAACCCGCGGCTACGGCCCGGAACTGTGGGGCTGGAAGATCGCGTACGGCAAGCCGAAGCGCGGCGGCGACATCAAGGCGAAGGGCGAGGGCCCGCGCGAGAACCAGAACCTCAAGGACTCGCAGAACGACGAGGGGAGGCTGCCGACATGAAGCGCATCCTCATCCTCTGCCTGCCCTTGACCCTGCTCGCGGGGTGCCTCGAAGTCGACCAGCATCCGAACTGGGTGCACGGCATGTACGCCGGGAAGAAGGATGACCGGCCGTTCCTGCGTCACTTCCACAACGACAAGCTGTCGTGGTGGGGCACGATCAGCAACCGCAACATGAACCAGAACGAATACAACCGGGCCAACCCGTAACAGGAGCCGACCATGTCAATCTCGCTACGATCGTTGTTGTCGCTATTCCTGTCGCTATGGCTGGTCGGCGTCGCGCACGCCGGTGTCCCGAACAACCGCGCCGAACCCGCGTATGCCGAGGAACAGACGATCCTGCAGGCCGAGAAGGACTCGCGCACGCCCGAGCCGGGACTGGGTTCGTCCGCGTCCGGCCGCGTGCACATCGACCGCCACTACCTGGGCCAGTACGGCAGCACGGAGGGCACCGTCATCGTGCAGCGGGGCGGCAACCAGTGGCGCATCTGGCGCAACGGCCCGATCGCCACCGCGATGGGCACCATCCTCGTCGTCGTGCTCGTCGCGATTTTCTTCTTCTACCGCGCCATCGGTCCCGTGCGTACCGAAGAACCTGACACGGGCCGGCGCATCCAGCGCTTCACGAGCTGGGAGCGCCACGTGCACTGGGCGACGGCGATCAGCTTCATCATCCTCGCGGTGACGGGCCTCGTCATCATGTTCGGCAAGAAGCTCCTGATCCCGCTCGTCGGCCACGACGTGTTCGCGGGACTGGCCTACATCTTCAAATACCTGCACAACTTCGTGGGCCCGCTGTTCATCGTGTGCTCCGTGCTGATGTTCTTTACTTTCCTGCGCCGGAACTTCTTCCGCCGCATCGACTGGCAGTGGATCAGGCAGGGCGGCGGCCTCGTCTCGCACAAGCACGTGCCGGCCGGGTTCTTCAACGCGGGCGAAAAATCCTGGTTCTGGCTGGGCGTGACCCTGCTGGGCCTCGTGATGTCGATCAGCGGCCTGATTCTCGACTTCGTCACGTTCGGCCAGACGCGCTACGTGATGCAGGTGGCGAACTACCTGCACATCGCCGGCGCCACGTTCTACATCGCAGCCGCGATGGGCCATATTTACATCGGCACGTGGGGCACGCCGGGCGCGTACGAAGCGATGCGCCACGGGACCGTGGACGAATCGTGGGCCAAGGCACACCACGCCGTGTGGTACGACGAAGTGAAGACCGGCGTGGAACCGGGCACGTTCGACGACCGCGTGCCGCCCGACCAGCAGCCGCCGGCCGGCAGCCCGCCGCCGCGCCCCGCGCATTGAGGAGCGGCCGATGAAAGCGACGATCACGATCATGGCGGCGCTGGCGCTGCTGGCCGGCTGCAAGCAGCATGGCGACGAAGCCCAGCGCAAGACGAAATTCCCCGGCATGGTGACGGCCGACGGCGGCACGAGCGGGCAGGTGATGGCCGCGAACGCCGGTCCGAAGACGAACGCCGGCTACGCGGGCGGCACGCCGGGCATCGCGGGCGGCAGCGGCGGCAACACGGCCGGCGCGGAGACGGGCGGCACCGTGCGCGAGACGGGCCAGGGTCCCAGCCGGGGCGCGACGCCGCCCAGCGGCGCAGGCACGCAAGGCACCACGCAGACGCAGCCCGGCGACCACGGCAAGCCGGCCGCGCCGACGCCGGCCGAACAAGGGCCGCTGCCGGGGGCCGTCAACCGCGACCCGGGTCATTCGGCGGCGCCGGGACGATGAAAGGGTTCAGCATGAAACACATGACCAGGATCGCGGCACTCGCGCTGGCGCTGTCCGCCGGCGCGGTCCACGCCGCACTGCCGCCGCCGACGCCCGCCCAGCAGGAGGCCGCGGCGGCGAAGAAAGCGGCCGCGGATGCGCAGGCGGCCAAGGACAAGGCGTTGCTCGCCGCGTCGATGGATGCGATCTCGGCCCGCTGGCGCAGCCGCGCATCGGCCCAGGGCTGGAAGACGCATGCGCCGGTCGCGATCGCCGCGGCCGCACCGGCACAGGCAGCCGCCCCGGCCGGACAGCCGGACGGCAAGCTGACGCCGGCCGGCGCCGCCGCGCCCATCAAGAGCGAAAAACTGGGCACGGCGCCGCCCAGCACGGACGTGAAGGCGGGGCCCACGAAGGCCGAGCCGGCGGGCACGAAGCCAACCGTCCAGAAAGGCACGCCGAAGGTGGACAACCGATGAAGATGGGATCCATGCCGATCGCCGTGCTGATGCAGCGGCGCACGCTCCGGCACCGCTGGGCCGACGAGGCCTGGGAAGCCGTCGGCGTCGTGCCCGACCGCGGCGACCTGCCGCCGCTGCAGGTGCTGAGCCAGACGCCCGAGCGCGACTACTACCTCGTCTCCGGCCTCGAACTGGAACTCTATCCGGACGAGAACGAAGGCTATTACGAGAACTGCGTGGCGCCCGAATCGAAGGTCTTCGTGCTGTGGCGCATGGAGAACGGCCGCGCGATGCCCGTGCGCGCGTCGGTCAGCTACGTCGAGGGCACGCGCATGTTCGACTCGGGCGAAAACGCCGATGGCGTGACGATGCCGGCCGAGATCTACGCGTGGCTCGCGGGTTATCTGCGCGAGCACTATCAACCGAAGCCGCGCCGCGGGCGCCAGCACGGATGACGGACGAAGGCTTCCTGCGCCGCTGGGCGCGCCGCAAGACGGAAGCGCGATCGGGGATCGAGCCGCTGCCGGAAGCCGTCGCGCCTGTTCCTGCACCGGACCTCCCTGTGCAGGCAGCGGCGCCGGCCGACGTGCCGCCGCCGACGATGGACGACGTCGCCCGCCTGACGAGCGACTCCGATTTCTCCGCCTTCGTCGCGCGCGGCGTCGACGCGGCCGTGCGCCGGACGGCGCTGAAAAAACTGTTCGCCGACCCGCATTTCAATGCGATGGACGGGCTGGACGTCTACATCGAAGATTACACGAAGCCGAGTCCCGTGTCCGAAGCGATGCTCGCATCGCTGGAACATGCGAAGAACGCGTTGCAGCGGGTTGTCGAAGCGGTGGAAGAACCTCCGGCCGATGAAGACGCGCTCGACGACACCAATAAAACCACCTGAAACCGAGACAGCATGAATATCCGTTTGATCGAAGGGCAGGGCATCCCCCTCGACCCAGCCCAGGACGACCGCGACCGCGCCGCTCGCCATGCCGCGCTGGCGGCGCTGACCGGGATTCCCGCGCCGGACCCGCTGGACACGGTCGGCTATAAATCCGCCGGCCACACGCTCGTCGTCGGCACCCGTGCCGACGCGCTGCCCTGGGCCGAGCGCCTGGCGGCCGCGCTGCCCGTCACCGTGCTGCTGCTGGATGACGACGGCAGCGACAAGTCGCTGCGCCTGTTCCCCGTGTTTGCGGCGCGGGCGCTCGTCGTGACGGGCTGGCTCGGCGCGTTTGACGCGACGTGGCAAACGCCCGGCGCGGCACCTGAGCACGCGCGCTTCGACCTCGTGCTCGACCTGGGCGCGGCACCGCAGATCGCGACGCACCAGCGCCCGCACGGCTACTTCGCACCGGGGCAGGAGCCGGCCGCGCGCCATGCGGCCGCCGAGGCGCTCGTCGAGATGGTCGGCGAATTCGAGAAGCCGAAATACTTCGCGTACAAGGAACGCCTGTGCGCGCACGGCCGCAATCGCAAGAGCGGCTGCAATGCGTGCATCGAGATCTGCTCGGCGGGCGCGATCTCGGGCGCGGGCGACCTGATCGCCGTGAACCCTTACCTGTGCGCGGGCTGCGGCGCGTGCACGACCGTCTGCCCGACGGGCGCGCTGGGCTATGTCTATCCCAGCGCGGCGCATACGGGCATGCGCATCAAGACAGCGCTGAACGCGTATGCGCAGGCGGGCGGACGCGAGCCGGTGCTGCTCGTCCATGGCCTGGAAGGCGCGGCGCTGCTGGAAGCGGTCGACGTGCCGGGACGTGTGCTGCCGCTCGGCGTGCACCATACGGCATCGACCGGGATCGACATCTGGCTCGCGGCGCTGGCCTGGGGCGCGGCCGGCATCACCGTGCTGATGACGGACGCCGAGGCGCCGCAGTACGCGGCCGCGCTGGACGAGCAGATGACGATCGCGCAGACCATCATGACGGGCCTCGGCTACGCGGGCGCGCACGTGCAGCTGCTGCGCGTGACCGGGCCGGACGACCTGGCGCGGGCCCTGCAGCACGCGCCGCGCGGCGAGGTGCCGGCGCGACGGGCCGGCTTCAACGTGGCGGCCGATAAACGCAATACGCTCGATTACGCGCTCGAGCATCTGCTGCGCGAGGCGCCGCAGCAGGTCGAGGAGATCGCGCTGCCGGTGGGGAGCCCGTTCGGTACGCTGGATGTCGACGCGGGCAAGTGCAGCCTGTGCATGGCGTGCGTGGGGGCGTGTCCGGCGTCGGCGCTGCAGGATGGGCAGAATGCGCCGCAGCTGCGCTTCATCGAAAAGAACTGCGTGCAGTGCGGGCTGTGTGCGGACACGTGCCCGGAAGATGCGATCCAACTGGTGCCGCGGCTGTCGTTCCGCGAGACGCGCAAGCAGCCGGTCGTGCTGAACGAGACGCAGCCGTTCCACTGCATCCGCTGCAACAAGGCGTTCGGGACGCTGCGCATGGTCGAGAGCATGCTGGCGCGCCTCGCCGGTCACCCGGCATTTGCCGGGCACCTGGACCGCATGCGCATGTGCGGCGATTGCCGCGTGATCGACATGATGACGCCGACGGACGAGCAGACCATTCATCAGGCGCAGGAGCTGCGCCGGCGCTGACCGTGGCAAAATAGGCACGAGCCGCTACACGACCACCGGAACGGGCGCTCACGAGGCGCCCGTTTCGCATACATAAAGGAGACGACCGATGGCATCCCCGTACGAGCGCTTCATCCGCGCGCGCGACTTCCTGCAACGGCACCGCACCGACTACGCGACGGCGTACCGCGACTATCAACCGCCCGAGCTCGACGAATTCAACTGGGCACTCGACTATTTCGACACGCAGGCCGAGGGCAATACGACGCCCGCGCTGTGGGTCGTGGAAGAAGACGGCAGCGAGCGCAAGATCGGCTTCGCCGACATGGCCGCGCGTTCGAGCCAGGTCGCGAACTGGCTGCGCGAGTGCGGCGTGCGGCGCGGCGACCGTGTCCTGCTGATGCTGCCGAACCGCGTGGAGCTGTGGGAGATCATGCTGGCGGGGATCAAGCTGGGCGCCGTGCTCGTGCCGACGACGATGCTCGTGTCCAGCAACGACTTGCAGGACCGCCTGGAGCGGGGCCGCGTGCGGCACGTGATCGCGCAGGCGTCCGAGACGCATAAATTCGCGGAGCTTACCGGGGACTTCACGCGCATCGCGGTGGGCGGCGGTCTCGCCGGATGGCTTGATTATGCGGACAGCGCGACGGCGGCGCAAAACTTCGTCCCGGACGGCGTCACGCGCGCCACCGATCCGCTGCTGCTGTACTTCACGTCCGGCACGACGGCGAAGCCGAAGCTCGTGCTGCACAGCCACCAGAGCTATCCGGTCGGCCATCTGTCGACGATGTACTGGATCGGGCTGCGGCCGGGCGACGTCCACTGGAACATCAGCTCGCCCGGCTGGGCCAAGCACGCGTGGAGCTGCTTCTTCGCGCCGTGGAACGCGGGCGCCACCGTGTTCGTCTACAACTACGAACGCTTTTCCGCGCGCGCCTGCCTGGACACGATCGTGCGCTGCGGCGTGACGTCGCTGTGCGCGCCGCCGACCGTGTGGCGCATGATGATCAAGGAAGACCTCGCGCAATGGCAGCCGCCGCTGCGCGAACTGGTCGGCGCGGGCGAGCCGCTGAATCCGGAAGTCATCGAGCAGGTCGAGCGGGCATGGGGCATCCGCATCCGCGACGGCTTCGGCCAGTCCGAGACCACCTGCCAGATCGGCAATCCGCCGGGCCAGCCCGTCAAGCCGGGATCGATGGGGCGGCCGCTGCCGGGCTACCGCGTCGCGCTGCTCGACATCGACGACCAGCCGGCGCAGGAGGGCGAGATTGCGTTGCGCCTCGATCCGGCCCCGCTGGGCCTGATGCTGTGCTACGAGAACGACGAGGCGAAAACGGCGGACGTGATGCGCGGCGGCCACTATCATACGGGCGACACGGCGCGCGTCGACGCCGACGGCTATTACTTCTACGTGGGCCGTAACGACGACGTGTTCAAGTCGTCCGACTACCGCATCAGCCCCTTCGAACTGGAGAGCGTGTTGATCGAGCATCCGGACGTGCTGGAAGCGGCCATCGTCCCGAGTCCCGACCCGGTGCGCCTCGCGGTGCCGAAGGCGTTCATCGCGCTGCGTCCCGGCGTGGAACCGACGCGCGAACTCGCTGCCGCCATCTTCGCGTTCGCGCGCGACAGGCTGGCGCCGTACCAGCGGATCCGCCGCATCGCGTTCACGGATTTGCCGAAGACGATCTCCGGCAAGATCCGCCGGGTCGAGCTGCGCAAGGCGGAGGCGGCGGGTGAACGTGCGATCGGCGAGTTCCGCGAAGACGAGTTGAGTCCGGGGGACTCAACTCGAACCGGCGGCTGAGCAGCCGACACGGTAAGATAAAGGCGTGCGGCAGGATTGCCGCGATCCGATCAATAATAGATCGTGTCCATCCAACCGAACGCCGATCCATGAACCCGTCCGTCAACCCGTCCACATCGAAGCGGACCGCAAGCAAGAGCGCCGGCAAGCCGGCCCGCCCGGCCTCGTACGAGGTTCGGAAATCTCCCGTGCACGGCAATGGCGTGTTCGCGCTGCGCGACATCCCGGCCGGCGAGCGCATCATCGAATACCGCG
This sequence comes from Massilia kyonggiensis, assembly GCF_024756235.1. Lineage (GTDB taxonomy): Bacteria > Pseudomonadota > Gammaproteobacteria > Burkholderiales > Burkholderiaceae_D > Telluria > Telluria kyonggiensis. The sequence continues at coordinate 521,538 of NZ_JANUGY010000002.1, forward strand.
GCGAGCGCATCACGTGGGACGAAGCGACGCGCCGTGCCTTTGACCGTGGCGGCCCGGTCAATCACACGTTCTACTTCAGCCTCGCCGACGGCAATGTGATCGACGGCGGCCGGCGCGGCAACGACGCCCGCTGGATCAACCACGCGTGCGAACCCAACTGCGAAGCCTACGAGGAAGACGGCCGCGTGTACATCCACGCGCTGCGCGACATCGACGCGGGCGAGGAACTCAACTACAACTACGCACTGATCTATGACGAGCGCCATACGCCCGCGTTGAAGCGCCTGTTCGCCTGCCGCTGCGGCACGCCGGCGTGCACGGGCACGATGCTGGCGCCCAAAAAGCGTGTCCGCAAAACGGGGACGCGCAAGTCTGCCGGCGCTTCGACCTGAAGCATCCAGACTGGACACCACCGACACCACAACAACAGGAACCACCAACAGCCCATGAAACCCGTCGTCCGCAGCCTGCTCGAAACCGATCTCTACAAATTCACCATGTGGCAGGCCCTGCTGCACATGCACCCGAACGCCATCGGCGAATACGAGTTCAAGTGCCGCAACACGCCCGCCTATCCGCTGGCGGAGCTGAAAGAGGAAGTCGAACGGGAGTTGGACCATCTGTGCACGCTGATGTTCACCGAGGACGACGTCAATTACATGAGGTCCCTGCGCTTCATCAAAAGCGACTTCGCCGACTTCCTCACGCTGTTCCGTTTCCAGCGCAAATTCATCCACGTGGAAACGGACGGGCCGCATCTGCGCATCCGCGCCTGCGGTCCCATCGTGCACGTGATGGGCTTCGAGATCTTCGTGCTGTACATCGTCAACGAACTGTATTTCCGCCGCTTCGACCAGCAGGCCGCCATCGGGGAGGCGCGCAAGCGGCTCGACCAGAAGATCGCCGAGTTCCGCGCCTTCGACCAGGAACCGAAGAAGGCCAATCCGTTCGAGTTCTTCGATTTCGGCGTGCGCCGCCGCTTCTCGGGCGACTGGCACGAGGAAGTCGTCGCGACGCTGGCGCGCGAACTGCCGCAGTTCTTCAAGGGCACGTCGAACGTCTACCTGGCGAAGAAATTCAACCTGGTCCCGATCGGCACGATGGCGCACGAATACATGCAGGCGTTCCAGTCGTTCGACGTGCGCCTGCGCGATTTCCAGAAGAAGGCCCTGGAGGACTGGGTGCAGGAATACCGCGGCGACCTGGGCACGGCGCTGACGGACGTCGTCGGCATGGACGCCTTCCTGCGCGACTTCGACCTGTATTTCGCCAAGCTGTTCGACGGCCTGCGCCACGACTCCGGCGACCCGGTGGAGTGGGGCGAAAAGGCCATCGCGCACTATGCCAAACTGCGTATCGACGCGCGCACGAAGCGCCTCGTGTTCTCGGACGCGCTTACCGTGCCCAAGGCGCTCAGCCTGTACCGCCACTTCGCCGACCGCGTGATGACGGGCTTCGGCATCGGCACCAAGCTCACCAACGACACGCAGTACGACCCGCTGAACATCGTGATGAAGCTCACGCGCTGCAACGGCCAGCCCGTGGCCAAGCTGTCGGACAGCCCCGGCAAGGGGTTCAGCACGGACGAGACGTTCATCGCGTACCTGCGCCAGGTATTCGACCAGCGCATCTGACCGCGACGCCGCCGCCCCGAGCGGCATTCGTTCTTCGTATTTTCTGCAACTAACCGACATTGGCGCGCACGTACCGGTGGCCTCCAGCGCGCCGGGACGGGGATGTCAGGAAACGCCGGCCGCACCGGATCGTGTTCAGGCGCCCTGGCGTGCCGGACGCACCTGATACCGCTTGCCCTTCACCGTGTCGAAACCGAGGACATAGCCTGTCGTGCTGCGCCGGCTGCGCGATTTGACGCCGACCACCTCGACCGGCACGGCAGTGCGGATGACGCACCGACCGCCGTTGCGCGACAGGATGCGCGCTGCTTCCAGCGTTCCCTTTTTCCATTCGACGTCGACCACGAAATTCCCCCTCGCGACCACGCCGCGCACCGCGCCGTCGTGCCATGCGTCCGGCAGCGCCGGCAGCAGGTGCAGTTCGCCGTTCTGGCTTTGCAACAGCATTTCGATGACGCCGGCTGTACCCGCGAAGTTGCCGTCGATCTGGAACGGCGGATGGGCGTCGAACAGGTTCGCGTAAGCACCGCCGTGCTTGTCGCCGGGATTGGTCAGGCGGAGCTGGTTACGGAACAGGGTATGGGCATGGTTGCCGTCCAACAGGCGCGCCCACATGTTCACCTTCCAGGCCAGGGCCCAGCCGGTGCCGTCGTCGCCGCGCAGTTCCAGCGTGCGGCGCGCGGCCGCGGCCAGTGCCGGCGTCGTCAAGGGCGAGATCGCATGCGCCGGGTGCAAGGCGTACAGGTGGGACACGTGACGGTGGTGCGGCTCGACTTCTTCGAAGTCCTTGTACCATTCCTGGAGCTGGCCCTTTGCGCCGATCTGGAATGGGAACAATTTGTTTGAGGCGACTTTAACCTGGTCGCGGAACGCGCCGTCGATCCCGAGTACCTGTCCGGCTTTCCCGACGTTCTCGAACAGGTCGCGGGCGATCGCCATGTCCATGGTCGAGGCGACGCTGACCACGTTGGTCTTGCCGTCGCCGTACCGGAAGGCGTTCTCGGGCGAGGTGGATGGCGACGTGACGAGCCTGCCTTCGGCATCGGGGACCAGCCAGGCCAGCATGAAGCGCGCGGCGTCCTTCATGACCGGATAGACCTTGCGCAGATACGCACGGTCGCCCGTGAACTGGTAGTGTTCCCACAGGTGACGCGCCAGCCATGCGCTGGCCATGGACCAGTTTGCCCAGCGCGGATTCCCCTTGCCGAAATCGCCCACCGGGCTGCTGTGCGCCCAGATGTCCGAGTTGTGGTGCACTACCCAGCCGGGGGCGTGGTAGTAGGAGCGGGCTGTCTCCTTGCCGGTGACGGACAGGTTGCGGATCAGATCGTCGAGAGGGATGAACAGTTCGCTCAGGTTGGCGCTTTCTACCGGCCAGTAGTTCATCTGGACATTGATGTTGGTGGTGTAGTTGCTGCTCCAGGGGGCGCGCATGAGGTTGTTCCAGATGCCCTGGAGGTTGGCGGGCGCGTTGGGCGTGCGCGACGACGAGATCAGCAGGTAACGGCCGTATTGTACGTACAAGGCTTCCAGCGCCGCATCGGCTTGTCCCGCCGTGAACGCGGCCAGGCGGCGATCCGTGGGGATATCGCTGCGGTCGGGCTCGGACGGATTGATGGCGAGCGACATGCGGTCGAAGAGCTTGCGGAAGTCGGCCACGTGGTCGGCCCGCAGCTGCTCGTAGCTGCGCAGGGCGGCACGCTGCAAATGTGCTTGCGCCAGCGCGTGCTGGTCCTTGCCCGCGCTGTCCGGACACTTGTCGAAGCCGTTGAAGCTCGTCGCGGCCGACAGCAGCAACACCACCTCCGTGGCGCCGCGCACCTCGAGCCTGCCGCCGGCGGCGTCGACGGTGCCTTCCTTGACGAGCGGCTTGACCATCAACTCGAAGCGCATGCCCTTGCATCCGCTGGGGTCGTCCCACACGATCGGTTCCTTGTTGTAGCGCACGTATTCCGGATCGACCTGTGCCGGCGCCTTGCCTTTCAGGACCAGGACGCCGTCGGCGCCGGTGCTTTCGGCGCGCAGCTCGCTCCTGCCCGTCACGTCGAGGTTCAGCGCGCGCGGCTTGTCGCTGGAGATGCGCACGACGATCACCTGGTCGGGCGCGGACGCGAACACTTCACGGCGATACCTCACGCCGTTCACCGTGAAAGAGGTGGAGGCAATGCCTTCGCGGATGTACAGGTCGCGGCGGTAGTTGCCCGGATCTCCTTGCAGATCCTGCCGGATGAGCAGGTCGCCCAGCGGCAGGTAGCTCTGCGTGTACGGTCCCTGGATCTTCCTGACCAGCGCGGCGGCCGCTTCGTAGTCTTCGCCGGCGAGTGCCTTCCGGGTGTCGACGAGCGCGTTGTAGGCTGTCGGATTCAGGTCCGTGCCGACCGGGCCGCCACTCCACAGCGTCGCCTCGTTCAACTGCAGCAGTTCCTCGCCCGGACGGCCGAAAACCATGGCGCCCAGGCGGCCGTTTCCGATCGGGAGCGCTTCCGTCCAGACCGCCGCCGGTTTGTCGTAGTGAAGGGTCAGCGCGGCGTGAACGCCGTCGCTGGCGTCGGCACCAGTCGCCGTGCAGGCAATGGCCAGGGCCACGGCCGCCGGCGCCCCGATCGGGAAGAGGCGGTGAAGAGTGAGGGGCATTGTGTCGTCCTTGAGAAGGCATGTCGGTCGGTTCGTTATCGATATCAACCTCTATGTATTGTATTTTATAGATAAAGTGCCAAAATGTGCATCCATGTTTTAGATCTCAACGATAGTACTTAATCATTAATAAACAATGGAGACATATGTATAACCGCAGAAAACTTCTTTTGCAGCTGGCCGGGGCAGTGCCGGCGCTGACGGTGACCAGGTACGCGAGCGCAGCCGGGAAGCTGGTGCACGGCGCATCGGGCACTGCGCCGGTGCAGGACCTGCGCAGGACCGGGGCGGGCGTGGAGTGCGCAACCGCCAATGCCCGTTTGCGGATAAGGTTCGTCACCGATCGCATCGTCCGTGTCACGGCGACGCCGAATCGGGAATGGTCCGCGCGCGCAAGCCTGATGCGCGCCGACGCCGGCAGTCCGCCGTCCGCCGTCGAGATCGGCGGTGACGACAAGGTGTGCACATTGCGCTCGCGCGGGATGCTGGTAAGACTGGACCTCGGCAGCGGTGCGCTCTCGTTCTGGAAAACGGATGGCACATTGCTCCTGCAAGAGAACGCCGCGTCACCGCGCATATTCGAACGGGTCGACATCTTCAAGTCCGTGCCGGACCCCGCCACGGTCACCAGGATCAAGACCGTCGACGGTGAGCGGCAGGTCGCGGGCGCCTATGTGCAGACGAAGGACAGGGAGGCCTGGAAGGCGGCGGCGCGTTTCAGCCTGCACGGCGACGAGGCGTTATATGGCCTGGGCTTCGATGAAACCGACGACCTGAACCTGCGCGGAAAACGCAAGAGGTTGTACCAGCATAATCTGCGTGTCGTCGTGCCGTTCATGACCTCGACGCGCGGCTATGGCCTCCTGTTCGATTCCTGCAGTGCGCTCACGTTCGCCGACGGCGCGGACGGCATGTCGCTCACGAGCGACGTCGTGGACGATCTCGATTACTACGTGATCGTCGGAGAACAGGCCGACAACGTCATTGCGGGCTACCGCGAGCTGACGGGACCCGCCCGATTGCTGCCCAGATGGGCCTTCGGCTACGTGCAATCGAAGGAGCGTTACGTCTCCCAGCAGGATCTGGTCGAGACAGTCGCGCAGTTCCGTCGCCGCAAGATTCCGCTCGATACCATCGTCCAGGATTGGAACTACTGGGCGCCCAGGCATTGGGGCAGCTTCGTTCCGGAAGCGTCAAGGTATCCCGACATCAAGGCAATGACGAAGGCCGCGCATGACCTCAACACCCATGTGATGATTTCGATCTGGCCGAATCCGAGCCCGCTCGATCCGCCGGGCAGGGCCCTCAAGGAAAACGGCTACACGCTGGCCGGCACCGATTACGTCGATTTCTTCCAGCGCAAGGCGGGCGAACTCTATTTCGACCACGCATGGCAGTATCTCGGCCGCCATGGCATCGACGCCTGGTGGTGCGACTCGACCGAACCCGACGTGGTCGATTGGGTGTCGGACGCCAGGCGTCCCGACAACGCGGACGAACTCAACATCCGCGGCCTGGCCAAGATCATCGACCCGCACTATCTCAACGCCTATGCCCTGGTGGACTCGCAGAGTCTCTACCGGAACTGGCGCAAGGCCGCACCTGCGAAGCGTCTCGTGAACCTCACGCGCTCGGGCTACGCCGGCAGCCAGGCGGCAGGCGCCGTCGTGTGGACCGGCGATATTTCGGCCAGGTGGTCGGTCCTTGCCCAGCAGGTCGTGGCCCTGCAGAGCTACAGCGCATCGGGGAATCCGTACGTCACGTGCGATATCGGCGGATTCTTCGTCCGGCGTGGCAAGCAATGGTTCTGGAATGGCGAATACGATGCCGGCGTCGAGGATCCGGGCTATCGGGAACTTTACACGCGCTGGCTGCAGTTCGGCGTATTCCTGCCGATGTTCCGCAGTCACGGTACGGATGCGCCGCGTGAACCGTGGCACTTCGGCGAGCCAGGGACGCCGTTCTACGATGCGATCATCGAGTCCATCCAGCTGCGGTATCGCCTCCTGCCATTCATCTATTCGTTGGCCGGACTGGTCTACCTGAGGGGCGCCTCGTTCATTCGGCCGGTTGCGTTCGGATTCCCGGACGACCCGCGGACGTACGACCTGAAGACGCAGATGCTGTTTGGCGACGGCGTCATGGTCAGCCCCGTGCTCGAACCCATGTATTACGCCGCCGGGTCGGTTCCGCTGCAGGGACAGCGTACCCGCGAAGTCTATCTGCCGAAAGGAACCTGGTTCGACTTCTGGACCGGGACATCGCAGGCGGGCGGGAGGACGGTCGTGGCCGATGCGCCGCTGGCGCGCATCCCGGTTCATGTCCGCGCCGGCAGCATCATTCCAGTCGGCCCGGTCCTGGAATTTGCGTCGCAGGCGACCGACGCCCCGACCGAGCTGCGGGTCTATCCTGGCGCGAGCGGCGAATTCACGTTGTACGAAGACGCCGGCGACGGATGGGGATACGAGCGCGGCGAGTATGCGTTGACGCGCATGCGCTGGGATGACGCTGCCAAAAAACTGACCATTTTTGAGCGCCAGGGCAAGTTCGCGGGTATGAAAGAAAAACGCCGGTTCCGCCTCGTGGTCGTCGGTCCCGGCGGCGGTCACGGTGCGGCGTCCTCCCACGCGCAGCACCGCATGGTGACGTATGACGGCCATGCGGTGACCGTGGCTCCTGCAGCGGGCTAGCCAGCGGCAGCGACGTCGGACCCGCATCCCCGTACGGCTGCCCGGCCGGTGCGAGGCGTGCGCCTTACGGTGCCGTGGCCGGGCCTGTCGACGCGTCCGCGTCCCGGGCGTCCAGCGCCCGGCGCAGATCGTCCAGGCTGGCCGGCTTCGTCAGGTGCAGGTCGAATGCGGCCGCATCCTGCGGCGTGTGCGCGGCCACGCCGGCCTGGCGGCCGTAGCCGGTCAGCGCCGTCAGCCGCAGCGGCTTGACGGCCGCGCGGCGCATGGCGGCGGCGAGGGCGTAGCCGTCCATGTCGGGCAGGCCGATGTCCAGGATCGCGGCGTCCGGCGGCCACGCCGCCTGCAGCGCCAGCGCCGCGGCCGCCGTGTGCGCCGTCTTCACCTCGTGGCCCAGCTGGCGCAGGATCGCGGCGGTCAGTGCCGCTGCGTCCTCGTTATCGTCCACGACCAGCACCCGCAGCGGCTGGCTTTCCGCGTGCACGGCGGCGGGCGCCGCAGCGGACGGGGGTGCGCCGAGCGGAAGCACGATCTCGAAGCGGCTCCCCAGGCCGGGGCCGTCGCTGTGCGCGCTCACGCGGCCCCCGTGCAGCTCCACGATGCGGCGCACGATGGCCAGGCCGAGTCCCAGGCCGCTGTGGCGCATGAGCGGTTGCGGCGCCTGGTAGAAGGGTTCGAACACGCGCTCGGCGAGATCCGGCGCCATGCCGACGCCGTTGTCGGCGACGACGAGGTGGACGTCGTCGCCCGCGCGCGCGAGGAGGACGTGCGTGTCCGTGCTGCCGAAGCGGGCCGCGTTCGACAGCAGGTTGCCCAGCACCTGTGCGAGGCGGTGCTCGTCGCCGGCGACCCACAGCGCGTCCGGCGCCTGCAGGCGGATGGGCTGGCCGGGCAGGGCGGCGACGGCGTGGCGCGCGACGGCGGCGAGATCCACGGGGGCCACGTCGATGCGCAGCTTGCCGGACGCGATGCGCGATACGTCGAGCAGGTCGTCGACGAGATGCTTCAGGTGCGCGACCTGGCGCCGCATGATGCCGCGCTCGCGGCGCGAGCCTTCGTCGGCCCGCAGGTCCATCAGGTCGAGCGCGCCGACGATGGGCGCGAGCGGGTTGCGCAGTTCGTGGCCCAGCACGGCGAGGAATTCGTCCTTGGCGCGGCCGGCCTGGCGCGCCTGTTCCAGGGCGTCCTCGCGGTCCCGCTCATGCGCGGCGCGGCGTGCGCCCGCGGCCCGCAGCGCGGCGCCCATCGCGTCGATTTCGCGGATGCGCGACGAGGGCACGACGAGGTCGGCACCGGCGCCGAGGGCCGCGGCGCCCGCCGCGAGCGTCGCGATGCGGCGCACGATGCGCCGCGCCAGCAGCGACGCGAGGCCGATGCTGAGCGCGAGCGACAGCACGATGCCGGCGCCGTACCACAGGAAGCCCGGGCCGCCGGCCCAGCCCGCGGGGGGCGCACCGACGGCGACCGTCCAGCCGTAGCGCGACAGCCGTGTATAGGCCGACGTCACGGCGCTGCCTTCGAGCGTGACGGTGGAACCGGCCCCTTCCGGGCCGTTCAGCCGGATCAGCCGTGCCAGGGTCGGGCTGGGCGGCTTGCCCACGTGGTCGCGCTGCCCGCTGGAGCGGGCGACGATCGCGCCGTCGCCGTCCAGCACCGTGATCACGGAGCCGGGCGGCACCTGCTGGCGCGCGATCGTGCGCATGATGCGGTCGGGCTGGAGGATGGCCGTCAGCACGTACGGATGGCCGGCGGCGTCGCTGACGGGAAAGCGCACGGGGACGGCGGCCCGCCCGCCCTTGCCGCGCGCGACGTGGCCGATGATGGGACGGCGCAGCAGCAGCGCCAGGTGCAGGCTGGATGGGTCCGCGACGGGTTGCGGCGGCGCGTCGAGCGGGGCCGTCGTGCGGAAGAGCATGTTGCCGTCGCCATCGGCCAGGACCACGCCCAGCCATTCCGGCTGCGCCCGGGCCTGGTCGCGCGCGATGGGGTAGAAGGCGCGCACGTTGCCGGCGCCGAGCGCGGGCGTGCGCGCCATGCTGGCCAGCGTGGCGACGGTGCCGTCCAGCTCCGCGTCGACGGCGCTCGACAGCGCGCGCGCTTGATCCAGCAGCGCCCGTTCCTGTTCGCTCTGGTGGTATTCGGCGGCGAGGTGCACGCTCCAGGCGCCCAGCGCGGCCAGGGGAAGCAGACCGACCGCCGTCAGCAGGACCAGGAGGTGACGCAGGGACAGCGAGGGGCCGCGTTGGGCGCGCATGGAATCCGGATCCGATAAAAGGCCGATTATAAGTCCAAACCGACGCGGCGGACATTAGCTCATGTATTCGTGAAATTGGGGAGAATCGATAATTAACTATTAGTGGAAAACCAGATGTCTGGAAGCCGCAACAACAACAGATTCTCACAAAATATTTCATGAAAAGGCCATTGGCGGCGCTCAAATCGCAAAAACTGGCGATATTATATTTACAGAGCTCATCGATAAATGACGCGTGGAATGCGGTGGTGTCATTTAAGCCAGGGCAACTGCACGCCTTCCGGGAGTGCGGGATTTATATATATTTCAGGAATGAAATATGACGCCACAACGACTGTCGATATCGGAGACGCCCATTCGCGTCATGGTGGTGGAAACTCACCAGTTGATCCTGTGGGCGTTGACCAAATTGATCAACAGCCATCGGCCGGGCATGGAAGTGGTGGCCGTCGCGGGCTCGCAATCCGATGCGTTGTTCCAATTGCCCACCGCGGCGCCCGACCTCGTGCTGATGAAGTACGAGCTCGCGGTCACGGCCTGCCAGGCCGACCTGCCGGAAGTGCTGACGTGCGGGCGCCATACGCTGCTGTTCGCGGAAGAACTGGGGACGGACACGCTGGCATCGACGCTGCGCTGCGGGGCGCACGGCCTGCTGAGCCGCAGGTCCAGCGCCGACGAGATCGTCAAGGCCATCGAAAAGACGCACCAGGGCGAGCTGTGGTTCGGGCGCGAAGCGACCTGTCTCGCGCTCAACGCCCTGCGCGGCGGCGAGGCGGTGCGGCCGCATCCGCACCACGACGGCCTCGATGCGCTGACGCCGCGCGAGCGCCGCGTCCTGCAGACCGTGGTGGCGAACAAGGTCCGGACGAATCGGGATCTGGCGAAAATCCTGTTCATTTCCGAATCGACGTTGCGGAATCACTTATCGTCGATTTATCAGAAACTCGGTGTGAGCAATCGGCTGGACTTATATGTATACGCGCAAAGCCATTTGGTAACACATGCCGCCGAAATGGCCTGAAGCGCGTTTTGCCGGTTAATGGAGGAGCAGAGGGGCGATTGTCCGGATAATCTGGATGATGGCCGGTCCGAGCACGACCATGATAATCGACGGGAAAATGAACAGGACCAGCGGGAACAGCACCTTGGTCGGAATCTTCGCCGCTTTTTCTTCCGCCCTGGTCTGGCGTTTGTGGCGCAAATCGTCGGAAAACACCCGTAGCGAATCGCCGATGCTCACGCCGAACCGGTCGGCCTGGGTCAGCATCGTCGCAAACGACGTCAATTCCTCGACGCCCGTGCGCAGCGCCAGGTTGCGCAGGGACGTCTCGCGCGTGCCGCCGGCGCGCATTTCGAGGTTCGTCAGCTGGAGCTCTTCGGCCAGGGCCGGGCTCCTGGTCTGTATTTCCTCGGCCACGCGCGTGAGCGCCGTGTCGATGCCCAGCCCGGCCTCGACGCACACGAGCAGCAGGTCGGCGGCGTCGGGGAATCCTTCGAAGATGTCGCGCCTGCGCGCCCGCGCCGCCAGCGCCAGCGCGATGTTCGGCAGGTAGCAGCCGGCCGTTGCCGCGCCGACGACCCACAGCAGCAGCGTCATGCCCGTTGCCTCGTGCGACACGCGCAAGGCCAGGTACGCGGGCACGCCGGCGAGCGCCGGCAGCAGCGTCTTCAGGCCGAAAAACACGTGCGGCGCCTTCGGATGGCGGATGCCGGCGTTCATGAACCTGATGCGGATCGGCGACGTGTCCCAGTCGCCGGACGGCGTCGATAACCTGGCGAACGGCGTTACCGCGTCGGCGATCCGCTCGCGCCAGGCCGGCGCGGCCGGGGCGCCGGGCGTCAGCGCGTGCAGGCGCTGGTCGGTGCGGTCGGGGACCAGCCACAGGTACAGGCCGACACAGCCAAAGCTGACGGCGAGGAACACGACGATGGGCAGTAACATGGCGATCTCCTTCAGACACGGATACGGGTGATGCGGCTCAGGACGACGATGCCGAGCAACATCATGCACAGCAGGGCACGCAGGATGCCGACGCCGATGGGGTCGACCCACAGCGGCCGCATGAAGTCGGGATTGACCCAGTACAGCAGGGCGCCCAGCAGGAAGGGCAGCAGGGCCAGCGTCCAGGCGGACATCCGCCCTTCCGCCGACAGGACGCGCACGCGCGCGAGCAGTTTCAGGCGTTCGCGAATGAGCTTGCTCAGGTTGCCGATCACTTCCGCCAGGTTGCCGCCCGACTGCCGCTGGATCAGGACGGCCACCGCGACGTACCGGTAATCCGTCAGCGGCACGCGCTCGCACAGGTTCGCCAGTGCCTGCTGCAGCGAGACGCCGAAGCTGACCTGCTCGTGCACGAGCCGGAACTCGGCGGCAATCGGCTCCGGCATTTCATCGGCCAGCATCTGGATGCCCAGCGGCAGCGAGTGGCCGGCGCGCACGGCGCGCGTGATGAGGTCCAGCGCTTCCGGCAGCTGCTGCTCCAGCCGGCGCAGGCGGCGCCGGCGTGTCGCCGCCACGTGGCCCCAGGGCAGGGCGGCCAGCAGGCCCGCGAGGACGAGGCGGAAGTACAGCGGCTGCGCGCCCATCGCGCCCAGCGCCAGCCCGGCGGCGCCGGCCGCGGCGCTGAGCAGCAGCAGGCGTGCGACGGTCCAGCGCAGGCCGGCCTGGTCGAGCAGGTTGTGCAGGGTCGACGTCAGGACGACGCCGCTCAGGATGCGCGCCACGAACGACAGCTCCGACAGGCGGCCCCGCTTCAGCAGCGGCCGGCGGGCCGGGCCGGCGGCCGTGTGGACGAGCTGGTCGAGGCGCCGCTGCAGCCGCATCGCCTCCGGGCCGCGGCGCGCGCGGTACAGCAGCCACATGCCCTCGATGAGCAGGACGACGGACACGAACACCAGCAGCAGGACCACGAGCAAGGCATGGCCGGACGGGTTCTCTGACATGGCGCTCTCCTCAGGCAAGACGGCGGGACGGATCGAACATGTGGTCGGGCAGGTGGACGCCGAACGCACGCAGCCGCTCCGCGAAACGGGGGCGCACGCCCGTCGCCTGGAAATACCCGATGATGCGGCCGTCGCCGTCGACGCCCGTCTGGTGGTAAGCAAAGATTTCCTGCATCGTGATCACGTCGCCTTCCATCCCCGTGATCTCCTGGATGCTCGTGACCTTGCGCCGACCGTCCGTCAGGCGCAGCGCCTGGATGACGACCGTGATGGCGGATGCGATCTGCTGGCGCGCCGCCTTGTGCGGCAGGTTCAGGTTGGCCATGCCGATCATGTTCTCCAGCCGCGACAGCGCGTCGCGCGGCGTGTTCGCGTGGATCGTCGTCAGCGAGCCCTCGTGGCCCGTGTTCATGGCCTGCAGCATGTCGACCGCCTCGGCACCGCGCACCTCGCCGATGATGATGCGGTCCGGCCGCATCCGCAGGGCGTTCCTGACGAGGGCGCGCGCGGTGACCTCGCCCTTGCCCTCGATGTTCGGCGGCCGCGTTTCCAGGCGCACGACGTGCGGCTGCTGCAGCTGCAGTTCGGCCGCGTCCTCGATCGTCACGAGGCGCTCGGCTTCGGGGATGTAGCCGGACAGGATGTTCAGCAAGGTCGTCTTGCCGGCGCCCGTGCCGCCCGAGATCATCATGTTGACCTTCGCGCGGCTCAGGCCCTCGAGCATGCCGGCCATGTCTGGCGTGAGGCTGCGCATCTCGTCCACGAGGTTCGTCATCTTGAGCGGGATGTGCGCGAAACGGCGGATCGACATCATCGGGCCGTCCAGCGCGACGGGCGGGATCACCGCATTCACGCGCGAGCCGTCGGGCAGGCGCGCGTCGACCATCGGGCTCGATTCGTCGATGCGGCGGCCGACGAGCGATACGATTTTATCGATGATGCGCATCAGGTGGCGGTCGTCCGTGAACGAGACGTCGGACAGTTCGAGCTTGCCGTGGCGTTCGACGTAGACCTTGTCCCACGCATTGACGAGGATGTCGGAGACGGCCGGATCGGCCATCAGCAGTTCGAGCGGGCCGAAGCCCACCATCTCGTTCTGGATGTCGCGCACGAGCATGCGCCGTTCGAGGCCGCTGATGGGCGTGTCCTCGTCCAGCAGCATGCCGTCGATCGCGGTGGCGATCTCCTGGCGCAGGCGGTCGGCCGGCAGGCTTTCCAGCACCGTGAGGTCGAACCGGTCGAGCAGCTTCAGGTGCATCTGCTCCTTCAGTTGTTTGTAGGCGTCGCGCAGGATGGCCTGCTGGGCACCGGTCCTGCCGGCATCCGCGGCGGCGGGCACGCTGAGTTTATCGCGCAGGGACATGGCATCCTCCGTCGTCGGGTCAGGCGCGGCGGAACAGGCGGTCGAACAATCCCGCGGCAGGCGCGTCGGCGGCCGGCGCCATCGCGCCGCCCAGTTCCGACAGGCCGCGGATCACCCCGTGCTTGCGCTCCACCTGCACGAGCGGCACGCCGTGGTTGATCGCCGTGCGCACCTGGCGCCAGCCGTTCGTGATCATGTGGATCTCGTGCGCGCCCAGGGTGCGCCGGATCTTGTCGAGCGTGATGTCGTCACGCTTGTCGTAGCGGTTCAGCAGCAGTTCGATCTTGTCCTTCGGGTAGTCGAGCGAGCGGAACACGGACAGCAGCTTGTCGGCATTGCGCAGGTGCGGCACGCTGGCCTGCAGCACGAGGAAGATCGACGCGGCCTGGTCCAGCGCCGTCATCAGCATGGCGTCGACGATGCGCGGCAGGTCGAGCAGGACGAAGTCGTACTGCGTGACGGCCAGCTTGAGGATGGCGTCGATGTGCTCCGGGCGGATGTCAGCGGCCTGGCCCGGTTCGTCCGGCGCCGCCAGGATGCTGTACGTGGGCGTGACCTTGATGGTGCTGGCCTGCAGCAGGGGCGCGTCGAGGCGGTTGATGTCGCGCGCCAGGTCCGTGATCGTGCTCGCCGCGCGGGTGTCCTGCAGGAAGCTGAGCGCGTCGCCGAACTGCAGGTTCAGGTCGATCAGCAGTACCTTGTGCGCCTGCGCCAGCTGGTAGCCGAAGTTCGTCGCGAGGAACGTCGTGCCGCTGCCGCCGCTCGTGCCGATGAAGGCGTGGATCTTGCCGTGGCTGGCCGTGCGCGCGGCCGACAGCTTCACGGCCGCGCGTTCGACGGCCGCCAGCAGGTCGCCGGGATGCACGGACGGCAGCACCTCGCGCACGCCGGCCCGCATGGCGTCGATCAGGAAGCCGGGCGCGCGCGCGGTGCACAGCAGCAGCACGGCCACGCCGGGGCATTGCAGGGTCGTGCGCTCGATCTGGGCGAAGTCGATCGCCTTGTCGTCGCGGCCGTCCAGCAGCAGCACGTCCGGCGCCAGCGCCTTGGCGAGCGTGCGCAGCTCGGCCGCGTTGCCGGCCGTGCTCATGACGTCGTGGCCCGTCACGGCCAGGATCGAGGCCGCCAGCTTGAGGAAGGCCTTGTCCTCGGAAACGATTACGATTTTCATGGTGTCCTCTCGATGGCTAGCAGATCAGGGGGTTGTAGGTCATCATCTCGCGCGGGAGATACGTCGAGAAACCGGGCAGCATGACCACGGGCGTGGCGAGCAGGCTCGGAATGGGGGCGATCCAGCGGAATTGCAGGCCCGTGATCGCGACCGTGACGGATTCGCAGCTGCTCGCGTCGCAGCCGGCCGGTTGCCAGGCGACGTCGATGTCGGAGATCTGCGGCATCAAGCCCCGCATCGTCGCGAGGATCCGCGCCTTGTCGGTCGGATCCGCGCACACGACGGCGTACCGGGCGCCGGCGCGGGCGGTCTCGTTGGCCACGTTCCACGTGTAGAGCAGGCGGGCAAAGTCGAGGATGCCCAGCAGGAAGCCGAGGAGCATGAGAAAGACGAGGGCGAATTCGACGCTGGTCGACCCTCTTTGTCGGGCGTTCATGACGGGCTCCGCATCGTGGCCTGGATCGTCCCGAAGACGATGTTGTTGAGTTTCATGCCGAAGACGTTCCCGGTCAGAGGCACGAACGTGAACCCGGTGACGCTGACGGTGACCGTGTTCATCACGGGGTAGCTGCCGGTCGTGCTCCAGACGGGATCGGGCACGTTGGACAGGGTCAGCCCGGAGATGAGCAGTGAGCCGGTGCCGTTCGGGTTGCCGTAAACAATGATGTTCTTGGCGCCGGCGATGCCCGTGCCCTGGGCGCGCACCGACAGGTAGCGCGCCGACTGCCGTACGGCTTTCGTGATCGTGTCGTACTGGTAGTAGGCGCGGCCGAATTCCGTCGTCAGGAACAGCAGCATGACGAGCATCGGCAGGACCAGGGCAAACTCGACGAGCGCAAGGCCTTTCTGGTTCTTCATGGCGAACTCCTTAACGTACGAGGACGGGCACGAGCGGCCCCGCGAGCCCGCCCGGGAGGCCGTTGGCGGTGCACGGGCTGGCCGCATCCGCTGCGTTGCCCAGGAATTCCAGCTGCACGTCGTCGAACGGCGAGGGAATCGGCTGCAGCATGAGCATGCAGGCGAAATCGATCACGTTGCTGCCGCCGTCGACGACCGGCACCACGACCAGCCGCCGGTTGCTGCCGTACTTTTTGAGGTCGCCGTTCGGTCCGCCCGTGGCGACCGTCTTGAACTGGTTGAGTTTGAGTCCGGTCAGGTTTTCGCAGGCACTGACCGACGGGGCGCAGTTGGTGAAATTCTGGCGCTGATTGACGAAATCGTTGTAGGCATTGCTGCCAGCCTGCCAGGTGCCGGCCCTGGTATAGACGTAGCCGGTAAAATCGGGGCTCGCGACGTCCGGGCCGCTGTTGTTCTTGTAGATGCCGAAGCGTGTGTTCCAGGTGTCCGCGATCGTTCCCTGCACGCCGGGCGTGCCCAGCTTGCTGCCCACCCTGGTGCCGCAAAAGCCTTTCAGCTCCGCTTCGGTTTCCGAGGCGCTGGTGCTGCCGTCCAGGTTCGCCCAGCCGATCTGCCCGGCCGAGGCGGTCGTCTTGCTCAACAGCGTGACCCATTCGCCCTTGACGAATCCGTAATTCGGCTTGCTCCCGCCGGCCTTCGGTTTCATTGCGAGGGGCAGGGGGCAGGTCGACTGCGCCGGCGTGGTCGTCGCTTCCGCCAGGGCGGCGACGTCCATCGTCGCGTCGAACGCGGAGGAGCCGACCAGCAGGCCGGCCATGTGGACGAGATTCGTCGCCGTGTCGTGCTGGGTGTGGTTGCAACGCACGTAGCGCGCCGTCGCACTGGTGGCGCCCACGTCGTGGTTCTGGTCGCGGAACGTGATGTCGGCGGCCGTCACCTGGCCCTTGCCTTTCCAGGTGGCAGACTGCAGGTCGACTCGGTTCACGTTGCCGGCCGCGATGCCGGCATTGGTGGCCCGTGCCAGCGCATCGGGCTGGCCGTTCAATTCCTGCGCGGCGGCAAGGGCGCACGCGTCCATCGACGTTTGCAGTTCGGTCCGGACGATGAAGAGATGTCCGAGGTCGAGCGCGAGTCCCATGAAGCCGAGCAGCAGGAACAGCAGGAGCGCGACGGTGACGATGACCGCGCCCGCTTCGTTTCTCCTCTGTTTGATCAGGAACCGCATGATCGTCCTTTCGTGCTCGTGATAAACGATGCCGTGGACGGCTCCGGACAGCGGAGCCGCCCGCGGCGGCCCGGTTCAGGTGCAGGTGCCGCTCAGGCAGGAGGCAATCCGCGTTGCCAGTGCCGAGAACGGGGAGGCACCGGCAATCTTGGCGAGGCCGATGGCCAGCGCGATCGACACGAGGGCGATGATGAGTCCGTATTCGACGACTTGCGAACCTTCTTCTTCGCGTGCAAAGTCGGCGGCCAGGGTTTTCATGGTGTGCAGGATGTCCATGTTGAAGTCCTTTCAATGACTGGTTAGTGGAAAATCATGGGTCGAACGATGTCGGCCCCGTGCTGCCTCTGCTGCTGCTTCATATCGGAGCCGACGGCGCTCCGCATTCTCACGTGCAGGTGCCGCTCAGGCAGGAGGCGATTCGCGTCGCCAGTGCCGAGAACGGATCGCCGCCGGCGATCTTGGCGAGCCCCAGCGCCAGGGCGATCGAAACGAGGGCAATGATGAGTCCGTACTCGACGACCTGCGAACCGTCTTCCTCGCGTACGAAGCCGACGGCCAGGGCCGTCATGGTGTTGACGATGTCCATTTTTCTGGTGTCCTTTCATGTTGATGGTGAGTGAAACTGCTGGGCCGGCTCACCGGCCGCCGGAACCGCCGTTGCCGCCGCCGATCGCGCCGCCGATGTTGATCACGTTCACGACCGGCGGCGGTTCCTTGAACGAATCCTGGTAGCGCTTGATCGCTTCCTTCGCGGCGCGGCCGTCGATGCCCTTGACCTCGTCGGGGCGGGTGCCCGCGGCGGGATCGATCGTCATCGCCAGCCTGGCGTCGCGCACGGCCGCGCCGAGCTGCATGTCGTAGCGCGGGGTCGGGGTCTCCGCGCAACCGGCGGCCAGCAGTGCCAGTGCGCACACGGTGATCGTCTTCATTTGTCGCTCCTTTCGAGGCTGCCGTTGAGGTACACGTCGGCGCGTGCCGGCGGCACGTGGTTGTCGGTGGGCAGGCGCGGCGCGGCGGCCATCGGCTTGACGAGGCGGGGCGTGACGACGAACATCAGCTCCGTCTGGTCTTTCTGGAATTCGCTGCTGCGGAACAGCGCGCCCAGGACGGGGATCTCGCCCAGGCCGGGGAAGCGCTTGACTGTCTCCGTCGTGTTGTTCTTGATGAGCCCCGCGATCACGAAGCTCTGGCCGTCGTTCAGCTGGACCGTCGTGTCGGCGCGCCGCACCGTGAACGAGGGCAGCACCGAGGTCACCCCGTTGACCGACACGAACGGGTTGCCCGCCTGCGCCAGGTCGGACACCTCGGACACCATCTTGAGGTTGACGCGCGAGCCGCCCAGCACCGTCGGGGTGAACTTGATGCCGATGCCGAACTCCTTTTCTTCCAGCGTGATCGTCGTGAAGCCGCCGGCGGCCGGATCGCGCGCGACGGGGATGAAGATCTTGCCGCCCGACAGGAAGCTGGCCTGCTGGCCGCTGACGGCCATGATGTTCGGCTCGGCCAGAACGCGCACGAGGCCGTCGTCCTTCTGGCCGTCGACCTGCAGCGTCGTGCTGCCGAGGCGCATCGCCCGGGCAAAGCCGCCGCCTTCGCTGAGGAAGTTCGACAGCAGCGAGAACGTGTCGGTGCCGCCATTGCGGCTGCGGGCGAGGCCGACGCTGGCCCCCAGTTTGTCGAGCAGCGTCTTGCTGACTTCCGCGATCTTCACCTCGAGCATGACCTGCTGGGCGCCCGCGACGTGCAGCAGGTTCACGACCTTCTTGCCGTCGCCGTAGGACGCGGCCAGGGACAGCACCTGGTCGAGGACCGTGGCGTCGCTCACTTCGCCCGTCAGCACGAGGCTGTTTTCGGCGGCCTTGACGCGGATGCCGCGTTCGTCCGGCACGAGGTCGGCCAGCAGCGACTGCAGCGCTTCCGGATCGACGGTCACGACGATGTCCTTCAGGTGGCAGCGGCCCTCGGCATCCTGCAGGATCACGTTCATGGCGCCCGTCTTGCGGCCGAGGACGAACAGCTCCGTGGGGGCCAGCAGCGTGATGCGCACTTCAGATACGCCATCCTGTTCCGGCGCCGGGGCGGGCATGGCAGCCTGCTGCATGCCGGGCAGCGTGGGGGCGGCCGGCTGCGCCGCGGCGGCACGCTGGCCGGGCTGGGCGCCACCGACGGCCATGCGGATGACGGCGTAGGGCAGCATCACGACGGTCGATTTACCGAGCGTGACGTACGACGGCTTTTCGACCTGCGTGGCGGTGCACTGGCGCAGCGCGGCGGCATCGCGCCGGGCGGTTGCGGCGGACGTCGCGGCGGCGGCATTGGCGCAGCACAGCGCGGCGGCGGCGAGCGTGGTGAGGACGGTATGGCGCACGATGGACTCCTGTTGGCGTGGGGCGTTCTAGTTGAAGCAGCTCAGCCTGCTCGAACCGTCCGGCATCTCGATGACTTCGACGCAGTGGCCGGGCGCGGCCGTCCGCTTCCGGGCCGGCGCCGTGCGTACCGCCGCCTTGAAGGCCTTGGGCTCGCCCAGCAGCTCGGTGCGCGTGATGCCGGCGGTGCTGACGGTCGCCTCGTCCGACTGGTTGCGGAGGGCGAGCGACAGCGTGCCGATGCTGCGCGCCAGGTCGAGCTTTTCCGAGTCCGCCAGCGACAGCTCGAGCGTGACGGCGTTGACGACCTTCGGCTTCGTGTCGTCGCGGCCGGCCTCCTGGGCTACGGCCAGCACCAGCACGTGTTCCAGCACGGTCTTGCTGATCGGTTTCGTCTCGCCCTTGCCCTCGTCGCGCTGGGCGTGGACGAGGATGTCGACGTAGTTGCCGGGCAGGGCAAAGCCGGCCACGCCGACGACGTCGTTGACGCGCACGGTCATCGCCCGCTTGCCCTCGGCGATGACGGCGGACAGGCCGCCCATCGTGCCGACCGGGGCCAGCTTGCCGTCGATGACGGCTTCGCCGCGCACCACGTCCAGCTTGACGACGCGGGCCTTCAGCACGGCGGGATCGGAAACGGCGCCGGTCGGCAGGGCCGAGGCGGGCCAGTCGATCGTCGTCAGCATCTCGGGTTCGAGCCGGCTGCCGGCGGGGATGTCGACGGTGGCCACGACGACCTTGTTGGCCGCAACGCTGCTGCGCTGTCCGACCCAGTTGTTGGCGTAGACCGCCGCGGCCAGGCCGAGGATGGCCGCGAGCAAAAGCATGGCAAGTGCCTTGACGTTCTTCATGATGTCACCCGAGGAAAGGATCAGAGGAAACCGAAGTGCGCGGCGACGGTGGTCGTGATGGTGCCCAGCGCGATGGGGACGCCGTACGGCAGCTTGCCCACCGACGCCCAGCCCGTGGTCGCGATGCGGACGGGGGCGCCGGCCGCGACGGCGATGCCGCCCAGGTGCAGCATCCGCAGGACGTTGCCCAGCATGGTGCGCAGGTTGCCGTGACGTAGGGCGTAGAGGATGGCGCACACACCGCCGGCGGCGAACGCGCCCACCAGGGCCAGCGGGATCGCGTGCAGGCCCAGCAGCGAGCCGGTCATCGCCATCAGCTTGACGTCACCGGCGCCCGTCAGACGCAGCAGCCACAGCGGGAAGAGGGCGGCGAAGCCGACGCCGGCGCCGGCCAGCGCCCACAGGAAACCGTGTCCGCCCCAGAACGGCTCGACGGTACTGTAGGCGAGGCCGAACGCGAGGCCGCCCAGCGTCAGCCGGTTCGGGATCCGCTGGTGCCGCACGTCGGCGATCGCGGCGGCCACCAGCAGGACAAACAGCACGACGGTGCGTGGGTCCATGACGAGCATGGTGGCGAGTGCGAAAAACGCGTCGAGCTCATTCTTCATTTTCTTACTCCCTGCTTGACTCAGATCAGTTGTTTGTTTGTTCAGTGTCAATGCTTGGAGAAAAGTCTATCGGTCCGGAAAGATCCGGACATCAGTCGAGTGTCACGGAATCGCTAGGCAAACCTCCTGTTTATGCGCGGCAAATCCAGTACAAAACGACCAGGACGAACGTCGGGCCTGCTTGCAACGTCCGGACGGTCGCCTATGCTGCAAGGACGGCGAATGCGGAGGCGACATCATGACTGCGTTGAAAGAGGAAACGGTCGACGGCTTGCGGGCCGCCTTGCGGGGGCCGCTGCTGCAGCCGGGCGACCCGGACTACGATGGCGCGCGGCAGATCTGGAATGCGATGATCGACCGCCGCCCCGCGCTGATCGTGCGCTGCGCCGGCACGGCCGATGTGTGCACGGCCGTCGCGTTCGCGCGCGACCACGGCCTGCCGCTGGCCGTGCGCGGCGGCGGCCACAACATCGCCGGCAACGCCATCTGCGACGACGGCCTCGTGATCGATCTCTCCGGCATGCGGAGCGTCCACGTCGACCCGGACGCCTGCCTCGCCTACGTCGACGGCGGTGCGCTGCTGTCCGACGTCGACCATGAAACGCAGGCCTGCGGCCTCGCCGTCCCGCTCGGCATCAATTCGACGACGGGCGCGGCGGGCCTGACGCTGGGCGGCGGCTTCGGCTGGCTGTCGCGCATGCTGGGGCTGACGGTGGACAGCCTCGTGGGCGCGGAGATCGTCACGGCGGATGCGCGCCGGCGCCACATCGGGCCGCGCCAGGAGCCGGACCTGTTCTGGGCGATCCGCGGCGGCGGCGGCAACTTCGGCGTCGTCACGCGCTTCGAGTTCGCGCTGCATGCCGTGGGGCCGCACGTGACGGCCGGGCTGGTCGTGTTCCCGGCCGCGCAGGGGCAGGCCGTGCTGCGGCGCTACCGCGACTACGTGGACACGCTGCCGAACGACGTCTCGATCTGGGCCGTATTGCGCAAGGCGCCGCCGCTGCCGTTCCTGCCGCAGGCCGTGCATGGCCAGGACATCGTCGCGCTGGCCGTGTTCTCGACCCGGCCGCCGGACGAAGCGGAGCCGGCGCTGGCCCCGGTGCGGTCGTTCGGCGACGTGCTGGGCGAGCACGTGGGCGCCGTGCCGTACGCGGCGTGGCAGAAGACGTTCGACCCGCTGCTGGCGCCGGGCGCGCGCAATTACTGGAAGTCGCACAATTTCACCACGCTGTCCGACGACGCCGTCGACCTCGTGCTGCGCTACGCCGCCGCCGTGCCCACGCCGCAGTGTGAGATCTTCCTGGGCCTCATCGGCGGCCGCGCGAACGAGCCGGCCGTCGATGCCACCGCATACCCGCACCGCAACGTGCTATACGCGATGAACGTGCACGGACGCTGGCTCGACGCGGCCGACGACACACGCTGCGTGGCCTGGGCGCGCGAGTTCTTCGCGGCGGTGGCGCCGTACGCGGCGGGCAGCGTGTACATCAACTTCCTCACGCAGGACGAAGGTGCGCGCATCCACGAGGCGTACGGCACGAACTGGGACCGGCTCGTGCAGGTGAAGCGGCGCTACGATCCGGACAATTTGTTCCGCTTCAACCACAACATCGCGCCGGCCGGTTGAGCGTCACCCCAGCGCCAGTTCGACCGCCGCCTCCGCATGCAGCCCCGTCGTGTCGTACAGCGGCACGGGGCTGTCCTCGGGCCCGACGAGCAGCATGATCTCCGTGCAGCCGAGGATGATCGCCTCGGCGCCGGCGGCGACGAGGCGGGCGATCACGCCGCGGTAGGCGTCGCGCGACGCCGCTTCGATCCGCCCCTGCACGAGTTCCTCGTAGATGATGCGGTGGACGGTGGCGCGGTCGTCCGCGTCGGGCACGAGCACGTCCAGGCCGTGCCGGTCGGCGAGCCGGCCCTTGTAGAAATCCTGCTCCATCGTGAAGGCGGTGCCCAGCAGGCCGACGCGCCCGAAACCCGCGGCCTTGATGCGCTCGGCCGTGGGATCGGCGATGTGCAGCAGGGGCAGGTCCACGGCGGCCTCGATCTGCGGCGCCGCCTTGTGCATCGTGTTCGTGCAGATGACGAGGAAATCGGCGCCGCCGCGCTCGAGCCGCTGGGCCGCCTCGACCATCAGCGCCGCCGCCTCGTCCCAGCGGTCTTCGCGCTGCAGGACGGCGATGTCGTCGAAGTCGAACGACCACATGAGGCAGCGCGCCGAATGCAGGCCGCCGAGCCGGTCGCGCACGCTCTCGTTGACGAGGCGATAGTACTCGGCCGAGCTTTTCCAGCTCATCCCGCCCAGCATACCGATGATCTTCTGCGTCATGTGCATCTCCCGTCGATGGTTAGCCATCCAGTATAAGTGGTTGTGCGGTTCCGCACAGACGACGCCACCGGCGGGCCGGATCATGCGCGACGACACGGCCATTCCGGCCGACGGAGGGAACGATGGATTCGATCAACCGCAACCAGCCCGAAACGAACCGCCGCGACCTGAGCGGCATCGAGGCGATCAGGCGCGTGAAGGACATGACGGATGACGCCGATACCTGCTTTTTCTGCACGGCAGGCAATACGGGTTCGACGAACGGCGTGCGCCCGATGAGCGTGCGCAAGGCGGACGACGCCGGCAACCTGTGGTTCCTGAGCGCGAACGACAGCCACAAGAACCACGAGCTCGCGGCCAACCCGGCCGTCAAGCTGTACTTCCAGCGCGATGCGCACGCGGGCTTCCTGGAACTGGAAGGCCGCGCCGAGATCCTCGACGATCGCGCGCGCATCCACGACCTGTGGAACCCGATGCTCAAGACGTGGTTCACGGAAGGCGAGAACGATCCGCGCATCAGCGTCATCAAGTTCACGCCGCAGTCGGGCTACTACTGGGACAACAAGCACGGCAACCTCGTCGCGGGCGCCAAGGTCGCGGTCGGGGCGCTCGTCGGCAAGACGCTCGACGATTCGATCGAAGGGCGGTTGATGTTCTGACGGACGTTTATTCGACGGCTTTCAGCGACATCGTAAACACGCTGCCCGCGCCCAGGCCGTCGCTGTGCGCGGTGACGTGTCCACCGTGAAGTGAAACGATGGTCTTCACGAGCGCCAGCCCGATGCCGAGCCCGCCCTGCGCGCGGTCGGGCGTTCTTTGCGCCTGCGTGAACAGATCGAAGATCTGAGGGAGCATCGCCGCGTCGATGCCGGTCCCGTTGTCGCGCACGCTGACGACGACGCGGTCGCCGTCGCGGGACACGGTCAGGGCGATCCGTCCACCATCGGGCGTGTATTTGGCGGCGTTGTTCAGCAGGTTGACGAGCACCTGGACCAGCCGGTTGGCGTCGCCCTCGACCTGCGCACCGCCGGCATCGCCTGCGACGGCGAGGACATGGTCGCGCGCGTAGATCAACGGCTGGGATTGTTCCACCGCGCTGGCGACAAGGACCATCGGATCGAGCAATGCCAGGTCGAGCTGGATCAGGCCGCGCGTGACCCGCGACACATCGAGCAGGTCGTCGATGAGCGATTTCAGATGCCGCACCTGGCGGCCGATCACGCTGCTGGAATGCCGGATCCTGTCTGCGCTGGCGGTGCCGAGCCTGAGTACCTCGGCCGCCGCCGAGATCGGCGCCAGCGGATTGCGCAACTCGTGGGCGAGCATCGCCAGGAACTCGTCCTTGCGCCGGTCCTGTTCTTTCAGGGACTGGTAGAGACGTGCGTTTTCGAATCCATTCGCGGCAATCGCCGCAAGCTGCACCAGGATCGCTTCGTCCTCGTCCGAAAATTCGCCTTCGATCTTGTCGGATACCTGGATCAGCCCGATGTTCCTGCCCGTCCGGTCGATCAGGGGCACGGCCAGCGCGCCCCGCAGCGCCGGATCCGGGTGTGCGTGGGCACCGGGTTTGTCGGACAGCGATACCACGGCTCGATGGGCCTGGAGGATGTCGCGCACTTCGTTGACCAGCACGTCCGCCAGGTCCCCGGTCCAGAGGACCGTCTGCAGCTTGCGCGCAGCCTGCGCGACCTTGGCCAGCAAGGCCGCGTTGCGCTTTTCGCGCTCCAGACGTTGCGCCAGTTCCGCTTCGGCCAGCACGATTTCGTGAATGTCGGTATTGGTGCCGATCCATTCGCGGATCGCCCCCTCCGCATCGAGGATCGGCACGCCGCGAACGTCGGTCCAGCGATAGTCGCCGTCGGCACGACGAAGACGGTAGCGTGCTTCGAACAGGGTTTTCGTCGCCACGCATGCAAGCCACGCCGCCTTGGTCGTTGCGCGGTCGTCCGGGTGCACGGCATCCAGCCAGCCGAACTCGCGCCATTCTTCATAGGTCTGTCCAGTAAAGGCGCGCCATGAAGGCGAGTCTTCGTCGACCCGGCCGTCGGGCGTGTTGCTCCACACGATTTGCGATGTTGCCGACACCAGGGATCGAAACCGTTCTTCGCGGATGCGCAACGCGTTTTCGGCTTCCATTTTTTCGGTGATGTCCTCATGCATGAGCATCACTTCGACGATGTTGCCGGCATCGTCCTTGAGCGGGTGGGCGCGTGCCGCCACCCACCGGACGGGCCCCGAACCGCTCAGTGCCGCGACGTCGTAGCGGCCCACCGGAATCCGGACCGATTCGCCCCGACATGCACGCTCCAGCAAGGGAGCGATGCCTGACTGGACAAGTTGTGGATCCCGCAGGACGTTGTAATTCGCGCTCATGACGAAGGCCATCAGCGGGGTGCCTTCGCGGATTTCCCACAGGTCTTGCCAGGCCTGGTTGACCCTCAGCGTGCGGCCGTCGGGGCCCAGTATCTGGATGCTGACGGGGCACTGTTCGAACAACTCCCTGAAGCGGATGTTGGGGACTGCATCACTGTCGGCACAAGTTGTTCGAAGGGCTGGGGGAGATAACATGATGCGGTCGGATCAAAAGGGTGATCATGATGGCATATTTCGAGGCATCCCGGGTTCACCGGATCACGTCCAGCGCCGCGAATTCCCGCACCGCGAAGTCGACGAACGCGCGCAGCCGCGGCGCCATGTGGCGGCTGCTCGGCATCACGAGGTGCACGGGCGCCGGCTCCGGTTCGTAGTCCACGAGCAGGCGGCGCAGCGCGCCGGTCCGCAGGTCCGGTTCGACCTGGTACGACAGCGCCCGCGCGATGCCGAAGCCGTCGCGCGCGGCCCCCAGCATCGCTTCCACGTCGTTCATGCGCAGGCGCGGGCTGTAGCGCACCACGTGCTCGCGGCCGTCCGCGCGAAAGCGCCATTCGGCCAGCGTGCGCACGGCCGTCGACATGATCAGTTCGTGGCCCGCGAGGTCGGCCGGGACCAGCGGCGTGCCGCGCCGATCAAGGTAGCCGGGGCTCGCGACCGTCACGCGCCGCACCTCGCCCAGCCGCCGCGCGACGAGGCTCAGGTTGGCCAGCGCCCCGATGCGCAGGGCGGCATCGATGCCTTCCTCGATCAGGTCGACGTTGCGGTCGGACAGCGTCAGGTCGACCTGGACGTCCGGGTGCAGCGCGAGGAAGCGCGTGACGACGGGCGCCACGTGGCGCCGGCCGAACGCGGTCGGCGCCGTCAGCCGCAGCAGGCCGCGCGGCGTGCCGGTGCCCGGCGGCTGCAGCGCGGCATCGTAGTCGGCCAGCAGGCGGCGCGCCTGTTCCGCGAGGCGCAAGCCGGCTTCCGTCGGCGTGAGGCGGCGCGTGCTGCGTTCGAACAGGCGCGCGCCGGCACGGGTCTCCAGCGTCCCCAGGATGCGCGTGACGGCCGCGGGCGAGCGGCCCAGCTTGCGCGCGGCGGAAGCCATGCTGCCCGCGTCGAGGATGGCGATGAACACGTGCAGCTCGTCGAGTCGGTCCATGATTATTGTGAAAATCGGAATGCTGAATTGTCATTATGCCGGATTCCGGTGTGAATGATCCGGTACTACGATGCAGGGACCGACAACAACGAAAGCGAGACGATCATGACCCGCATCCTCCACGGCATCTCCCTGTCCGGCCACACGCACCGCGCCCGGCTGTTCCTGCACCTGCTCGACCTGACCTACGAATTCGCCGACTGCCCGGCCGACGTGCGCAAGTCGCCCGCGTTCCGCGCCATGAACCCGCTGGGCCAGATCCCCGTGCTGCAGGATGGCGACGTGGTGCTGGCCGACAGCAATGCGATCCTCGTCTACCTCGCGAAGCGCTACGCGCCGGGCAGCGCCTGGCTGCCGGAAGACCCCGTCGGCGCGGCGCGC
The DNA here is from genome assembly GCF_024756235.1 of Massilia kyonggiensis. GTDB lineage: Bacteria > Pseudomonadota > Gammaproteobacteria > Burkholderiales > Burkholderiaceae_D > Telluria > Telluria kyonggiensis. Next base: position 548,359 of record NZ_JANUGY010000002.1, read on the forward strand.
GTGCAGCGCTGGCTGTCGCAGGCGGCGGGCGAGATCATGTTCGGCCCGGCCGCCGCGCGCGTGTCGGCCCGGTTCTACGACACGGGCGTGCCGGCCCCGCTGTCGCAGGCGCTGGCCGCCCGCGTGCTGGGCCTGATGGAAGGCGAGCTGGCCGCGCGCGACTGGCTCGTGGGCGCCGTGCCGACCATCGCGGACGTCGCGTGCTACAGCTATATCGCGCACGCGCCGGAAGGCGGCATCGCGCTCGACCCGTATCCGCAGGTACGTGCCTGGATCGCCCGCGTGCAGGCGCTGCCGGGTTTCGTGCCGATGCCGGCCGAGTGAGGAGACGATCATGGATGGCGACCGTATCCTGATGCCGTTCCACAAAGGCGAGTTGATCGCGCAGGCGCTGGCCGGCGTCGACCCGTTCAACGCGCCGATCCGCAACCGCATGCCGGACCAGCACCGCACCTTCTTCCCGCTGCTGCCGTTCCTGGCCGTGGCCGTCGCGGATGCGGCGGGCTGGCCGCTGGCGGCCCTCGTGCAGGGTCCGCCGGGTTTCGCCAGCTCGCCCGATCCGGCGCGCCTCGACGTGGCCGCGCTGCCGGCGCCCGACGATCCGGTGAGGGCGCGGCTCGTGGCCGGCGCGAATGTCGGCATGCTCGGCATCGACCTGGGCACGCGCCGGCGCAACCGCTTGAACGGCGTCGTGTCCGCACTCGGCGACACCGGTTTCGCCGTCGACGTCGTGCAATCCTTCGGCAACTGCCCGCGCTACATCCACGTGCGTTCGCTCCAGCCGGTCGAGCGTACGCCGGGCCCGGTGATCGCGTTCGACGCCGACCTGCCGGGACGGGCGCGGACCATGCTGGCGGAGACGCCCACGCTGTTCGTGGCCAGCGCCAGCGGCGCGGATGCGCACGACGGTGCCGCGGGCCTGGACATCTCGCACCGGGGCGGCTCGGCCGGCTTCGCGCGGCTGGACGGGGACGTGCTGGTCGTGCCGGATTACGCGGGCAACCGCTACTTCAACACGCTCGGTAACTTCGTGGCGGAGCCCCGTGCCGCGATCGTGGTGGCCGACTTCGCGACCGGCGACGTGCTGCAGCTGCAGGGCGTCGTGGACGTCGACTGGGAGGCGGCCGAGCCGGAGCGCGTGCCGCCGGTGGAGCGCACGTGGCGCTTCCGGATCGTGCGCGGGTGGTTGCGGCCCGGCGCGTTCGGGTTGGCTGGCTAGAGCACGACCTTCCACAACTGCGTCGGCAACGCCGCCGGCGCCTCCGGCTTGAAGAACGCCGAGTCCTGGATATGCGACGTGGTCACGTAGATCGTCCCGTCCGGCCCCTGGCTGAACGTATCGGGCCAGCGCAGCCGCCCGTCCTGCACGACGACACGCACCTGTCCGGACGGGCCTTCGGACAGGTCGCGCACCTTGATCGCATCGTCCTGCACGGACGTCAGGTACATGAGCTGCGTGCCGCGCGCGATCAGCAGGCCGTCGTTGACGCCGTTCGTCCCGTACGGTTCGACCTGTCCTTCGATGTCTTCGCCGTGCAGGGCGGCAGTCGGAATGCGATACAGTTCGTCGCCCTTGATCGCCTGCCAGTACAGGTACTTGCCGTCGCCGGACAGCTCGATGCCGTCGGCCGAGAATTCCACGCCGCGGCCGTCCGGGCGGCGCAGCACCTTGCCGTCGGCCGTGACATCCAGGCCCTTCTTCATCTGCGTGGACGGGTGGCCGTCCAGCACGCGCGCCGTCTTGCCCGACGCGATGTCGACGACGAGCAGGGCGCCCTGCACGCCGGAGTCCGTGATGTACGCATACTTGCCGTCGTTCGAGAAGCGCACGTCGTTCAGGTAGGAGCCCTGCGGCGCCGCGTCCTCGTCGAACGCGATCGTTTGCGTCACCCTGTCGGTGGCGAGGTCGATGCGCACGAGCTTCGCGCCGCCGGCCACGAGGTGCGCCTGCGCCGGCGCGGCCGGGTCCAGCACCCACAGGCTGCCGCGCTGGTCCGCGACGACGCTCTGCACGCACACCCAGTGGTCGTGCGGCGTGACGTCGTCCTTCTTCGCGTTGCGCCAGCCGTTCCATGCGTCGTCCGGGTAGGGTCGCAGCTGCCCATCCTTCAATTCGGCGACGGACACCTCGGTGTCCTCGGTCCAGCGGGGGAAGTTGACGAAGATGCGGCCATCTTCGGCGACGGTGACGCCCGTCACCTGGTGGCCGAAATCGGCGACGAGTTCGATGCTGCTCATGGGGTTCCTTTCGTTGGATGGGTTCAGGCGGCGCGCCGCTTGACGGCCAGGTCGTTGGCGGCCGTCTCCTGCGCGAGGCGCCGTTCCAGCATCGCGAGCACGGCCGCCTCCTCGGGCTGTAAATCCTTCAGGTCTTCGACGAGGGTCTCCTCGGCGCGGGCGCGCAGGCCTTCCAGCATCGTGCCGTCGAGGTACGCGTCCAGCACGGCCGGGTGCACGTAGCACTTGCGGCAGACGGACGGCGTATTGCCCAGCCGTTGCGCGACGGATTCGATGGCGCGCACGACGTTCTTCTTCGCCTGCGTGTCGGAATCGACGGCTTCGAACTCCTGCAGCGCCATCGCGGCCAGGACGGTGCCGGACCACGTGCGGAAATCCTTCGCCGTGTAATCCTCGCCCGTGATCGTGCGCAGGTAGTCGTTCACGTCGCTGGAGCCCACCGTGTGCGTTTCGCCGTCCTCGTCGAGGTACTGGAACAGGTCCTGGCCGGGCAGGTCACGCATGCGCTGGATGATGCGGGCGAGGCGCCGGTCGTGCACCTTGACGTCGTGGTAAACGCCGCTCTTGCCGCGGAAGCGGAACTCGACCTCGCTGCCGTCGATCTTGACGTGGCGGTTGCGCAGCGTGGTCAGGCCGTACGACTTGTTCTCGCGGGCGTATTCGTCGTTACCGATGCGCATCATCGTCGCTTCCAGCAGGTAGACGATCGTCGCGAGGACTTTTTCGCGGGGCAGGCCGGGCAGGGACAGCGCGCGGTCGACTTCCTTGCGGATCTGCGGCAGCGCCTTGCCGAACTTGATCATGCGTTCGTACTTGACCTCGTCGCGCACTTCGCGCCACTTCGGGTGGTAGCGGTACTGCTTGCGCCCGCGCGCGTCGCGGCCCGTCGCCTGCAGATGGCCGTTGGCCTGCGGGCAGATCCATACGTCCGTCCACGCGGGCGGGATGGCCAGCGACTTGATGCGCTTGAGGGTGGCCTCGTCCTCGACCGGCTCGCCCTTCGCGTCGAGGTAGCGAAAGCCGTCCCTGGCCGGCTCGCGCCGGATGCCGGGACGGTCGTCGTGGACGTAGCGCAGGCCCGCGGCTTTCGCGGCGGCGGGCGGATCGGTGTTCGGCACCGGGTCGGCGGGTATCTGGTCTGCGCTTTTCATCGGGAACTCGCAAGGTGGGCTGTCGCCAGTCTACGCCCGCCTCCGGCGCGCACCGTTCGGGAACTAACGTAGCGGGAGGCCGGCTAGAATGTCGGCATGCCCAGCAAATCCCCCATCTTCCCCGGCCCCCGCACCGCGCGCGGCATGGTCCTCGCCGTCCTCCTGTCCAACGCCGACCAGGCGGGCGCCGAACCGCTGCGCGGCCGCGTGACCTTGGCCGCCATCGTGCGCGCGCTCAAGCGCAAGTATCACTGGCCCATCGAGACGACGAGTTTTCCATCGAACGCGCCGGATGGCCGCGCGACGTGGGCCACCGTGTACAGCCTGCCGCCCGACGTCATCGCGAAAGCGCTGGACGAGCGGGGGCGCGACTGGTTGCGCAGCAGTCTCGGGGACCGCTGACCAGTTCTGCTGCTCAGTTTTGTTGATACCTGGCTTCCAGCAAATCGATCTGGCGCAGCAGCCTGCGCGCCGTCTCGTCCGAGATGTCCATGCGCCGCGCGAGGCGCAGCACCGTGTCCCGCTCCGCGTTCAGCGCGAGCAGCCGGTAGCTGCGCTCTTTTTGCTTGAGCGCCTGCGCGTCGCCATTGCCGCCCGCCGCGTCGGTCGCGTTCAGGCGGTGCTGGTACAGCCGCAGCACATGGGCCACGGCCCGGTTGCCGTCCGCGCCGTCCGCCTTCTGCGCCCGTTCCAGCGCGGCGATGGCGGCCAGCGTGGCCGCGTGGCGCGCATCGTCCTCGTTGCACTTCGCGTCCGGCTCGGCCGGCATTTCCAGGCCGCGCAGCAGCGCGGGCAACGCGGCGCTCGCGAGCAGCAGCGATACGACGATCACGCTGCTGGCCAAGAAGATCGCGAGGTGGCGCGCGGGGAACGGCTCGCCGTTCGGCAGCGCGAGCGGCAGGGTCATCACGCCGGCCATCGTCAGCGCGCCGCGCACGCCCGCCACCGACGTGGCCAGCATCACGCGCAGCTTGGGCTTGAAGACCTGGCGCCCGAGGCGCTTGCGGTTCAGGATCGTCAGCTGCAGCGAGATCCACACCCACACGAAACGCAGCAGCACGAGGCCCAGGCTGAACGCGAGGGCGCGGCTGGCGAGCCACCACGGATCGAACGGCGTGCCGCCGTCCGGGTGCAGGGCGCCGCGGGCGATGTCCGGCAGCTGTTCGCCCAGCAGCACGAACATCGTCCCGTTCAACGTGAATTGCAGCGCGTCCCAGATGACGTTGCGGCGGATGCGCGTACCCGGCGTCGCACCGCCCGACAATTCCAGGTAGCTCATCGTGATGCCGGCCGCCACCGCCGCCAGGATGCCCGATGCGTCCAGGCGCTCGGCCACGAGGTAGGCGCCGAAGGGCGTCAGGAGGTTGATCAGCACCGGCACGCCATCCTCTTCGCCGAAGCGGCGCTGCAGGATGCCGTGCGCGCGGGTGATGGCGAACGTGATCGCGATGCCGGCCGCGATGCCCGCCAGTGCGACCCATACAAACGTCAGGCTCGCCTGCGCCAGCGAGAAATGCCCGGTCATGGCCGCGGCGACGGCGAAGCGGAAGCACACGAGGCCGCTCGCATCGTTGAGCAGGCTCTCGCCCTCGACGATGTGCATCAGCCGCGGGGGCATCGGCACGCGCGCCGTGATCGACGACACGGCGACCGGGTCCGTCGGCGCCACGATGGCCGCCAGCGCGAAGGCGACCGCCAGCGGCATCGCGGGAATCATCCAGTGCAGCAGCCAGCCCGCGCCGACGACGGTGAACAGGACGAGGCCCAGCGCGAGCTCCAGGATCGTCGCCTTGTCGCGGAACAGGCCGATCTTGGGGATGCGCCAGCCGTCCACGAACAGCAGCGGGGGCAGGAACAGCAGGAAAAAGATGTCCGGGTCCAGTGCGATGCCGTGGCGGAAAACGCCCGAGATGACGGCGCCCGCCGCGATCTGGATCAGCGGCAGGGGCAGGGCGATCGGCAGCACCCGCGCCACGTAGCCGCTGGCGATCACGGCGAGCAGCATCGCCAGGATGACTTCGACGGTTTCCATCCTTGATCTCTCCTTGTCGGGGAGATCATAAGGGATGGGCCGGATGAGCGTGGTACGGTAGGCGTCAGCGCCGGATGTTGGCTTCCGCCGCGGCGGCCAAAATATCCGCCAGCTGCGTCGTATTCACCGGCTTGACGAGGTAGTGGTCGAACCCGGCCGCCATCGACGCCTCGCGGTCCTGCTGGCGGCCGTAGCCCGTCATCGCGATCAGCGTGGCGCCGGCCGCCTGCGGCAGCATGCGCAGGCGCCGCGCCAGCTCGTTGCCGTCGAAGTCGGGCAGGCCGATGTCGAGCAGGCAGACTTCCGGCACGAACGATTTCGCCAGTTCCAGCGCGTCCGTGGCGGAGTAGGCGACTTCGACCCGGTGCCCGCCGGAGCGCAGGAACAGCTGCAGCGTGTGGACGGCGTCGACGTTGTCGTCCACGAGCAGGATGCGCAGCGGTACGCCGCCGTCGTGGTGCTCCTCGCCGACGACGGGCGCGGGTGCCAGTACGACGTCCTGCGAGTAGCGGGGCAGGCGCACGGTGAACGTCGAGCCCTTGCCGAGCCCCGGGCTGTGGGCCCTGACTTCGCCGCCGTGCAGCTCGACGAGGCTTTTCACCAGCGCCAGGCCGAGACCGAGGCCGCCCTGCGAGCGGTCCGGCGTGCGCTCGGCCTGGGTGAACAGGTCGAACACGCGCTCGACGAGGGCGGGTTCCATGCCGATGCCGTCGTCGGCCACGGTCAGCACGTAGTCGTTGCCGTCCGCGTCCACGCGCAGGTGGATGGTGCCGCCTTCCGGCGTGTACTTGGTCGCGTTGTTGAGCAGGTTCGCGCACACCTGCACGAGGCGCTTGTGGTCGCCCTTGACGTAGGCCGGCGCGGGCGGCAGCTCGATCACGACGCGGTGGCGCCGCGCCGCGATCAGCGGGCGGATCTGCTCGGCCGCGTCGTCGACGACGCGCTTGAAGTCCAGCACCTGCGTCGACAGCGACACGAGGCCGCGCGTCACGCGCGACACGTCGAGCAGGTCGTCGACGAGGCTCGTCATGTGGTCGACCTGGCGCACGATGATGGAACAGGTTTGCGTGATCTGGGCGTTATCGGAGTGCAGCAGCTTGAGCAGGTGGGCGCCCGTGCTGATCGGGGCCAGCGGGTTGCGGAGCTCGTGCGCGAGCATCGCGAGGAACTCGTCCTTGCGCTGGTCGGCCGCGCGCAGCTCGCGTTCGGCCAGCGAGCGCGCCGTCTCTTTCTTCTGCAGCGCGGCTGCCATGCGGTCCAGGGCTTGGGCCAGGTTGCCGATCTCCTCGTGGCCGTAGGCGATGCCGGAGCGGGCTTCCAGGTCGCCGGCGGCGATGCGCTCGGCGGTGCCCATCAGCTTGCGCACGCGCTGGACGATCAGCACGTCGCCCACGAGCCACGCGGCGAGCATGGCCAGCAGCGTGGTCGCGGCGAGGCCCAGCAGGGACATGATCTGGTCGTGGCGCGCGGCCGACAGGATTGTCTCGGTGGGGATGCCGATCGTGACCGTGTAGTCGGTCAGCGCGGGCGCGCCCACGCGCGCGAACGTGTGCAGGCGTTCGACGCCGTCCTCGCCGCGCACCGTCACGGCGCGCTGGCCGGCCGTGTTCATCGCTTCCTGCATCGCCGGCGACAGCCGGGTGCCGAAGAAGCGTTCCGGATCGGGGCGGCGCGAGATGATGGTGCCGCGCGCATCCGCCGTCGCCAGCACGGAGCCCGGCGGCAGGTTGATGTCGTTGATGAAGGTGTCGAGGCCTTCCAGGTCCATCGCCGCGAACACGACGGCCAGGACTTTCCCGCCGCGGTCGATGACGGGATAGGTGAGGTTGATCGTGTGCTTCTTGATGACGCGGCCGAACACGTAGTCGCCGGCAATGAACCGTCGTTCCGAGATAGCGCGGCGGAAATGGCTGCGGTCGCCCAGGTTGACGGGGTGGAGCAGGGGCACGGCGCTGCAGGTGACGTCGCCGTTGAGCTGGATGAGGCCGAAGTTGACGAAGCCCTCGTTGCGGTCGAGGACGTCGGACAGCAGCGACGTGCATTTCGCCGTGTCGCCCATCAGGTCCGGGACGCTGGCCAGGTCGACGAGGATCTGGCGCGCACCCTCGATCGACTGGGCTTCGTTCGCGGCCGCCATGCCCGTCAGGCGGCGCAGGTTTTCTTCCGATGCCTTGATGGCATGTTCGCGTTCGCGGATCCCGGACAGGATCGTCATCACCGCCAGCGGCGTGATCGCCAGCGCCACCAGCAACATGAGCCGGCTGCGCAGGCTGTTCAGCCGGAAGCGGCTCAAGCCAGATGTCATTTGTCTATTTTCTATCTGCCGCCTTGTGGGCAGCAAACGCATTACCAAATTCGATGATCCTGCGGATGCCTTCGCGCAAGGTCGCCACGTCGTCCGAAATATAGCCGAGTCGGATGTAGCCGGGCACGCCCAGCGCCTCGCCCGGCATGACCGCTACTCTCTTTTCCTCGAGCAGCGCTTCGGCAAAGCCGACCGTGTCCAGCGTCAGGCTGCGCACGTCTCCCCACAGGTACGGACCGGAGGCCGGCGCGTGCATGACGATCCAGGGGACCTCGGCAAACAGCCGCACCGCCAGGTCGCGCCGTTCACGGTAGTCCGCCATCATCGCGCGGGGCGCACCGGTCGCGAAAGCGACGTCGGCGGCCACCTGCGACAAATGCGGCGCGGCTGCCGTGATGGGGCCTTGCAGCGTCTGCATCGCGTTGACCACTTCGGCGGGCGCCAGCGCGAAGCCGATCCGCCAGCCCATCATGGCGTAGCTCTGCGAGGCCGAAAACAGCGTCACGACGCCGATGTTCCGCCAGTCGCACAAGGCCGCCAGGCTGGTGTGTCCGCCATCGAAGATCAGGTGTTCGTAGCTTTCGTCGACGATCACCCGGGCCCCGATGCGCTCCACCCATGCACGAAGGTGTTCCAGTTCCCGGCGAGTGTACACCTTGCCGGTGGGATTGTGCGGGTTATTGATGATGACGATGTCCGGTTTGCCGAGGCCGTCCAGCAGTTCCGGCGTGATTTCCTCAGGGAGATCGACCAGGATCGGGCGCAGTCCCAAGAGTTGTGACGTAGCAACATAAGCCGGCCAGTGCGGCTTGAAGATGAGGACGGTGTCGTACGGGTCGCTCAAGGTGTAGAGCGCTTCATACAACCCCTGCTTGGCGCCGTTGGTGACGATGATCTCGTCGGTGCTCGCGTCGATGCCGTTTTCCTTCTTCAGCTTGGCCGCCAGCCGCGTCCGCACGTCCAGGGCGCCGACCACGCTCGTGTAGGGCATGATCCGCTCGCGCTCGATGGCCGCCGCCACCGCGTCCAGCACGGGCCGCGGGGCGGGGAAGTGCGAAATGGCGATCGAGAAATCGATGACGGACTCGCCCTCGCTGCGCAGCGTTTCCACGCGGCCGTGCATGGCGGTGGTGGCGAGGGGACGGGAAGAAGCGATCCGGGCAGAAATTTTCATTTTTTCTCTTGGGATAGTGTTATTGAAAAGTTACAACGCACGGTGCAACGGCTGAGTGTTGCCTGATTGTACTAAATTGGGAGAACGATGCCGCACGCGTGGAAAATGGCGCGCCGGAAATGCGCTGAGGACGGGCGCCGTGCGGCGCGGGATTCTGGTACGGTGTTTGCAAGTGAACCATGCGGGAGGACACCATGCAGCAACCCATCGTACGCACCTTCAAGCACGTGACGGCCGCCGAGCAGGCGCGTGCCGAACTGCTGGCCGCGGGCATCGCGGCCGACGACGTCGCGATCGACGTCCGCATCGACGAGACCGGCCCCGTGCAGGGCAATTTCACCGTCGGCGATTCGCCCGCGGTGACGGGCAAGACGGCGTATTCGCACACGTACGCGCCGGTGGCACAGGACGACGTGCGCGACTGCCAGGTCACCGTGAACGCCGCGGACGCCGCGCTGGCCAGGCGGGCCGCCGAGATCCTCGAGCACTTCGGCGGTCTCGATCCCGACCCGGCCCATGCCGCCATCGCCGCCCGCGAGACGCGCCATTGAGTTTGCGCGACAATAGGGCATCGCGGTCCGCGACCGCTTCCAGGAGAGTTCAATGAGTGCCATCCACCTCGACAAGCAGGATGCCCTGCTGATCATCGACATGCAGGTCGACTTCCTGCCCGGCGGGGCGCTCGGCGTGGCGGGCGGCCATGAAGTGGTCGCACCGATCAACCACCTGATCGAGCTGTACCGGGCGCAGGATCTGCCCATCTTCGCGTCGCGCGACTGGCACCCGCAAGACCACTGCTCGTTCGCGGCGCAGGGTGGGCCGTGGCCGCCGCACTGCGTGGCCGACACGCCGGGCGCCGCATTCGCGGCCGAGCTGGCGCTGCCGGACGACGCCATCGTCATCTCGAAAGCCGACACGGCGGCCGTCGACGCCTACTCGGCCTTCGGCGGCACGGACCTCGCGGCGCAGCTGCGTGCGCGCGGCGTGGAGCGCGTGACGGTGGTGGGTCTCGCCACCGATTACTGCGTGCTGAACACCGTCACGGATGCGCTGGAAGAAGGATTCGACACACTCGTGGTGCCGGAAGCGATGCGCGCCGTCGACGTGAATCCGGGCGACGGCCGCCGCGCGCTCGACCGCATGGTTGCGCGCGGGGCCGTGCCGGTGCGGCTGGGCGAGTTCGGGATGGTCGCGCTGTCGGTCGCCTGATTCAGAACGTGTAGGCCGCGTACACGGCGGCCGTCGGCGCCGTCTTGCGGCGCACGAGCGGGCTTTTCGCGGCGTCGCCGGTGAGCCGCTGCGCGCCCAGCAGCGACGTCACCGCCCAATGCGCGTCGATGCGGTGCTCCCAGCTCAAGCTCACATCCGTCCCATACATCCCGCCTTCCGGCCTGAATGCGCGATAGCCGGATCGGGCGGCCTGGCGCGCGTCGACGCCGTAATACGTCTGCAGGTAGTTCGCTTCGCCGAACTGCAGCGCGACGCCGGCGGCAACCTTGTCGGCCCGGCTGTCCAGCAGCTTTGCATTGACCCCCAGCGCGAACTGCTTGCCGTTCTCGCGGCGCGAGATCGGGATCTCGGCATGCGCGGCCACGCTGAACACGTCCGTCAACTGCGCTTCGGCGCCGACGTTGAGGGTCGCGCTGCCCTTGATGTCGCCCATGCCCTTGAGCGCCTTGCTGCCGGTGCGGCCGACGAAACCGTTGGTGTCTTTTTCGGTCCGCTCGCCGCGGTATCCGAGGGCGATGCTGGCGCTGAGCTGCTCGCCGCCGGCCGCGAAGCCAATGCCGCGCAGGGTGCTCGCGTAAAAACCGTTGGCGGCCTGGTAGTCGGCCACGATGACGGGCGCGACGAGATACTCGTCGGAACCGGAATAGCGGGTGCCGGCGCCGATGCCGGCGCCGAGGGTGAAGGTGCTGTCCTGCGCATGGGCGGCGGCAGCGGTCAGTAGCGTGGACAACAACAGCGCTTTTTTCATCACATTCCTTTCATGGGCGATCGCTCCCAGTGGCGACCGGTCGGCCGCAATTATCGAAAGGAATGCATGAGCGGCACATGAGGGCAGGATGAAGATTCGATGAAGACGTTGTCTCTTCATCCATTCTTCATCCAGCGGTGGTTTAATAGCCGCCCATGGACATTCTGCTCATTGAAGACGACCTCGATCTCGGCAACGGCATCCGCATCGCCCTGCTGGACAGCGGCATGGACGTCACCTGGGTGCGCCGCTTGCAGGACGCCCAGCGCCAGCTCGACCAGGCCGCGCACGACCTGGTGCTGCTCGATCTCGGTCTGCCGGACGGCGACGGCCTCCAGCTCGTCCAGCGCCTGCGCCGCGACCGCCGTGCGCTGCCGGTGCTGATCCTGACCGCGCGCGACGCGCTCGAAGACCGGCTGCTCGGCCTCGACTCCGGCGCGGACGATTACCTCGTCAAGCCGTTCGCGCTGGCCGAACTGCTGTCGCGCGTGCGCGCGCTGGCGCGGCGCAGCTACGGGTTCGACGGCGGCACGCTGGCCTTACGCGGTCTCGCGCTGGATGCGGCGGGACACCGGGCCAGCCTGCACGGCCAGCCGCTGGAACTGACCGCCAGCGAATTCCAGCTTCTGAAAGTGCTGATGATGCGGTCGCCGAAGGTCGTAACGCGGCGCGTGCTCGAGGACGCGGCCCTGCCGCGCTCCCAGGCGAACGCCAGCAACGCGCTCGACGTGCACATGGCGAACCTGCGCCGCAAGGTGGGCGAGGGCGTCATTCGCACGGTGCGCGGCGTCGGCTACGTGATCGACCAGGCATGAGGCGCGCGTGGCGGTGGATACGGACGCCGTCGCTAATGCGGCGTCTGCTCGTTGCGCAGATGGCGCTGCTGGCGGTGGTGTGGAGCCTGGCCGTCGGCCTGCTCGTGCACGAAGAGGCCCGCAACGAGGGCGAGCTGCGCACCGACCAGCTGTACGACGTGCTGCTGTACATGACGTCCGCGCTCGACGGCCAGCCGGCGCACCGGCGCGAGGCGCTGCGCCTGGCCGACCGCGCGCTGCGCCAGACGGGCGGCAAGGCCGATCCGCCGGAGCTCGGCGTGTTCACCGTCGTGCGCGTCCATGGACAGGTGGTCTACGCGACGCCCGGCGCACGGCTCGACGTCGGCAGCGTGCACGACGGCACCGTCGAATACCACATGGCCGGCGGAAAGAAGTGGGCCGTGCGCACGGTGCGCGACCGCGCCGCCGGCATCGAGATCTCGCGCATGAAACTGGGACACGACATGGACCTGTTCCTGTCGTTTAACGAGGGCGGTTATTACCTGCTGCCCCTGCTGGTCAGCCTGCCGTTCCTCGTGCTGCCGGCCTGGCTGTCGATCCGGGTCGCGCTGCGGCCGTGGCGGCGCGCGGCCGAGGATATCGCGGCGCGCGGTCCGCACGACCTGAGTCCGATCGCGCCGCTGCCGCAGCGCGAGGCGATGGCGGTGATCGACAGCGTCAATGCCCTGCTGCGCCGCGTGGCGGACAGTGCCGCGCGCGAGCGCCGCTTCATCGCCGATGCGGCGCACGAGCTGCGCACGCCGCTGGCGGCGCTGCGCGTCAACGTGGAAGCGCTGCAGCGGCAGGGCGCGGTGCCCGCGCAGGGTGAACTGCTGGCGGGGATCGTGCGCGCATCCGAACGCGCGACCCGGCTGGTCGGCCAGTTGCTGCTGCTGATGCGCAGCGACGCGGCGGGCGTCGAGGCCGCGCGGCCGATCGCGCTGGACGCCTTGGTGCAGGACCGGCTGGCCGCGCTGTCGCGCCTCGCCGACGTGCGGGGCGTGGAGCTGGCGCTGGACGCCGGGGAAGGATTCATCGTGCGGGGACAGGAGGGCGCGCTCGTGTCGCTGGTCGATAACGTCATCGACAACGCCATCAAGTACAGCCCGCCGGGCGGTACGGTGAGCGTGACGTTGACGCGCGCGGACGGCATGGTGCAGCTGTGCGTGAGCGATCGCGGCCCGGGCGTGCCGGACGCGCTGCGCGAGCGCGTGTTCGAGCGTTTCTTCCGCGCGCCCGACCAGGTCCAGCAGGGGAGTGGACTGGGCCTCGCGATCGCGCGCGCGGTGGTCGATGCGCACGGCGGCGACATCGGCATCCGCACCGCGCCGGGCGGGGGTTGCCTGATCTGCGCGCGCCTGCCGGCCGCCTGATTACGCGGCGCGCAGGAGCACGAGGTGGCCGGCGATGTCGCGGCCGTGATCCTGGCGCAGTACCGCATGCGCCGTTGCGACGACGTCGAACCCGGCCGCCTGCGCGGTCTTTTGCACGTAGCCGAGCGTATGCGCGAACCGGTTCGACGGCTGGATCGCGAAGCCCGGATCGGCGGCGTCGAGCGCTTCGCACGAGAACGCGAACAGCCCGCCCGCACGCAGCGCGCGCCGCACCCGCGCGAACAGCGGCGCAAGGTCCCCGATGTACACGAGCACGTCGGCCGCGACGGCGAGATCGCACGACGCGGGTCGTTCCGCGAGCCAGTCGACGATGTCGGCACAGGCCAGGTCATCGTACAGGCCCAGTGCCGCGGCCTTGTCCAGCATCTTCTGCGACAGGTCCACGCCGGTGACGTGCCGTGCCAGCGGCCGCAGGAAGGGCGCGCACAGCCCCGTGCCGCAGCCGAGGTCCAGCGCCGCATCCACCGGCGCCGCGGCCAGGTGCGGGCGAAGCAGGGCGTCCAGCAGCGCCGGTGTGCGGTAGCCGAGGACGTCGACGAGGTGGCGGTCGAAACGGCCCGCGTACTGGTCGAACAGGTGTTTCACGTAGTCGGCCGGTGCGGCGTCCGGCTGGTCCGCCTCGCCCAGCGCCGCCAGCGCAAAGCGGATCTCGTCGGCATCCGCACCCAGTTCGAGCGCGCGCCGGTAGGCGTCTACCGCCGCGGCGCGCTGTCCCAGCGCGCGCAGCGTGTTGGCGCGATAGTGCTCGGCCAGCGCGTAGTCCGGCCGCAGGGCCAGCGCCTTGTCGTAGCTGTGCAGGGCGCCGGCGAGGTCGCCCGATTTCTTCAGCGCCGCGCCGCGCGCGCACCAGGTGCCGGCCTGCGGGGCCAGCGCGAGCGCGCGGTCGTACGCGTCGACGCTGGCGCCGTGATGGTCCAGCGCCTGCAGCGCGTGGCCCAGCGCGACGAAGGCGTCCGCATAGGCGGGCCGCGTGGCGAGGGCCTGTTCGGCGCTGGCGACGGCGTCGGCGTGGCGTCCCAGTTCGTGCAGCGCGATGGCGCGGTGGCACCACGCGTCGGCCAGCGCCGGGTTGATGCCGAGCGCGCGTTCGTAGCTGTCCAGCGCTTCCGCCAGGCGGCCGAGCCGGCGCAGCGTGTTGCCGCGGTTGTCCCAGGCGAGCGCATACGCCGGGTCGAGGCGCAGCGCCGCTTCGTAGCTGGCCAGCGCGTCATCCGTGCGGCCGAGGTCCTGCAGCGCGGCGCCCAGGTTGCAATGGGCGCGCGCCTGCTGCGGGTCGATGCGCAGCGCTTCCTCGATCAGTTCGACCGCGCGCACGGGCGCCCCGCGCTGGCGCTCGATCACGCCCAGCAGGTGCAGCGCGTCGAACTGGCGCGGGTCGAGGTCCAGTACGCGCCGGTACAAGGCCTGCGCCTGCTCGAGCCGGCCCTGCTGGTGCAGCCTGACGGCCTGGCCCAGCAGGTCGGACGTGTCTTCCACCGCCACCCGGTCAGCTCCAGGACAGGTCGGCCTTCGACAGCGGCAGCTCGCGCACGCGCTTGCCGGTGGCGGCGAAGATCGCGTTGCAGACGGCCGGCGCCAGCGGCGGGAACACGGGTTCGCCCAGGCCCGTGACGGGGTAGTCCGTCTTGAGGAAGTGCGTCTCGATCTTCGATGGCGTGGCCGGCATGCGCAGCAGGGCGTAGTCGTGGAAGTTGCTCTGCACGATGCGGCCCTTGTCGATGTCGAGCGCCGGGTACATCAGCGTGGACAGGCCGTCGATGACGGAGCCCTGCACCTGGTTCTCGGCACCGGACAGGTTGACGATCTGCGCGCCGATGTCGGCGACGACGACGACGCGGTCCACTCGCACGTGGCCATCCTTCGACACCGTCACTTCGGCCACTTCGGCCACGTAGCCTCGGTGGCTGAAGTGGAACGCGACGCCGGCGCCCTGGCCGCGCGCGAACTTGCGCCGGCCCCAGCCGGATTTGTCCGCGACGGCCTTCAGCACGTTGCGCATGCGGCCCACGTTGTACGGCACGCCGCGCTCGCCCGTGCCGGCCACGAGGTCCCTGTCGCCGAGGAGGTCGAGGCGGAACGCGACCGGATCGCGTCCGGCCGCGTGGGCCAGTTCGTCGATGAAGCTGTGGAACACCCACGCGAACACGTTGCTGCCCGGCGCGCGCCACGGTCCCATCGGGATGCGGCATTCGAGCGGCGTCTGTTCGATCAGGCAGTTGGCGACCCAGCGGGCGGGGAATTCGTCGCCCGACAGGTTGCCGCCGCTGCCCGGCTGCAGCACGCTCGCGCTGCCGCCGTCGTTTTCCTTCTTCTCGACGCGGTTGGCGAACGTGACGAAGTGGTCGTGCCAGGCGACGATCTTGCCGTGGTCATCCACGCCGCCGCGCAGGAAGTGGAAGCCCCCGGCGCGGAAATGGTCGTGCTGCAGGTCGTCCTCGCGCGTCCACGTCAGCTTGACGGGCGCTTTCACTTTCTGCGCGATCGCGGCCGCTTCGACGATGAAGTCGGACGACAGCCGCCGCCCGAAGCCGCCGCCGCTGCGCGTGATGTGCAGCGTGATCTTGTCTTTCGGGATGTTTAGGGTCGTGGACACGAGGGCCTGGCCCGCGCCCGGATTCTGCGTGGGCGCCCACAGTTCGAGCGTGCCGTCCGCCGGCTTGAACCACGCCGTGCAGTTCTGCGGCTCCATGCTCGCGTGCGAGATGAACGGGTAGACGTAGTTCGCCTCCACCGTGCGCGCGGCGCCGGTGAGGGCCGCATCGACGTCGCCGTCCTTGCGCATCACGGCGGCGCCGGGCTGGCCGCTCGCGGCCTGCGCGGCGGCGAGGAAGCCGGACCAGCTGTGGCGCCCGCCTTCGCCTTCGTCCCACGTCACCTTCAGGTCCTTGCGGGCGCGGAACGCGTTCCACGTCGAGTCGGCGACGATCGCGACGCCGGGCCGCAGGCCGTTCAGGTTTTCCGTGCCTTCGACGAGGAACGCGGCCTTCACGCCGGGCAGGCGCCTGATGGCGTCCAGGTTCGCCTCGACGGGGCGGCCGCCCAGCACCGGGCACTTCACGTAGGTGGCGTACAGCATGCCGGGCAGGCGCGTGTCGATGCCGAACAGCGGCTGGCCGCTGACGACGAGCGCGTTGTCCACGCCGCCCACGCGCGTGCCGAGCAGGCGGTACGCGGCCGGATCCTTCAGCACGACCTCTTTCGCATCCGGCACCGGCAGCGCGGACGCCGTGCGCACGAGCGCGCCGTAGCCCAGCTTGCGGCCGCTGGCGGCGTGCACGACGGCGCCGTTCCCGGCCCGGCATTCGGCCGCGGGCACGTTCCACGTCTGCGCGGCGGCGCGTACGAGCATCGTGCGCGCGGTGGCGCCCAGTCGGTGGAAGTTGTCGTAGTTGGTCGGCGTCGACGTCGATCCGCCCGCACCCTGCGATCCATAGATCGGGTTCAGGTCGCCCTGCACGACGCGCACCGTTTTCCAGTCGACCTCGAGCTCTTCGGCGAGGACCATCGGCAGCGACGTCTTGATGCCCTGGCCGATTTCCGGCTGCTTGGAGACGAGCGTCACGCGGCCGTCCGTGCCGATGCGGATGAATGCGTTGGGGACGAAGTCGCCCGCCGCGGGTTCGGCTTGCCCATTGTCGGCCAGCGCGGCGATGGCGCCGCCCGCCTGCACGCCCAGCAGCAGCGCCGCGCCGGCGCCGGCGGACTGGCCGAGGAAACGGCGGCGCGAGGAGGAGACGGGGCTCATGCCTTGTCCTTTCCGGTCGCTGCGATCTCGGCCGCGCGATGAATGCCTGCGCGGATGCGGACATAGGTCGCGCAGCGGCACAGGTTGCCGGCCATCGCATCGTCGATCTGGGCGTCGGTCGGCTTCGGATGCTGTTTCAGCAGGGCGCATGCCGTCATGATCTGGCCGGCCTGGCAATAGCCGCACTGCGGCACGTCCAGCTCGGTCCAGGCCTGTTGCAGCGGATGCATGGCGCGCGCGTCGAGGCCTTCGATCGTGGTGATGCGGCGCTTGCCGATGCTGCTCACCGGCAACTGACAGGCGCGGGCCGGCTGGCCGTCCACGTGGACGGTGCAGGCGCCGCAGGCACCGATGCCGCAGCCATATTTCGTGCCGACGAGGCCCAAGGTATCGCGCAGCGCCCACAGCAGCGGGGTATCCGCTTCGACGTCGACGGCCTGGGCCTTGCCGTTGACGTTCAGTGTGTATTTACTCATGTCCTCGTGGGATGTGTTGGGATTGCCATTGCTGAACTGTGCAATGCTAAACCAAACTGCCCCGTCAAGACCAAGGGATTTGATGTTTTACGCGGCATTAGTAGAAAGCCGGGGGGTATGACATACTGGAGCGGCCCGATGCGCTGCATCGCACGCCCGACTTACATGCGACGACCGATCACTTTTCCGACCAACCTGCGCAGCCGCCTGGCCGGTGCCGTCGGTGTGCTCGTGCTGGGCGCCACGATGCTGGCCGGCCCGCTGGCCATCGACGTGGCCGAGCACGACCTGCGCGCCGTGCTGGGCGCACAGCAGTACGCGTCGCTGTCGGGCGCCGCGGCCTTCCTGGACGACCTGCTGGAGGCGCGCCTGCGCCAGATGGCCGCCCTGGCCGCGGCCATGCCGCCGGACGCCCGCCACGACCCGCGCCGCCTGCAGGACTGGCTCGCGACCCGCACGTCCGACGTGGGCGACGACTTCGTCAACATCGCGGCCTTCGCCCGCAGCGGCGAACTGGTGGCGTCGGGCGCCTCCATGCCGGCCGCGCAACCGCTGACGGCCACGGGCCGCCCATACTTCGAAGAAACCCTGCTGCGCGGCCGCGGCATCGTGTCCGACCCGTTCCAGAGCCGCCTGTCCGGCGCGAACATGGTGCTGGTGACGGCGCCCGTGTTCGACGACCACGGCGAGATCGTGTACGTGCTCACGGGCCGCATCGACCTGCAGCATGCGCGCTTCCTGCGCCAGGTCGACGCCTTGCGGCCGGGCAGCACCGGGTATCTGTTCCTGCTGACGGCCGACGGCGTGCCGATCGATACGCCTGTGAAGGAGCGTCAAACCGTGCCGCCCGCCAGCCAGCCCGGCCTGGCGCGCGCCCTGCACGGTTTCGAGGGCTGGCTGATCGGCGGCGACCGCGAGGGGCCCGCCATCGTCGCCTATAAACGCCTGGCGACGACCGGCTGGATCCTCGGCGCACGCTATCCCGAAGCGGAGGCGTTCGCCCCGCTCGCGCGCGTGCGGCGGACGGTGCTGGTCGTGGCCGGCATCCTCGCGCTGGTCGCGGGCCTGCTGTCGTGGTGGCTCGTGCGCCGCGGCCTGCGCCCGCTGGACGTGCTGCGCCGCAACGTGGCCGCCGTGCGCCACGAAGGCGCCGGCAGCGAGGTGCTGGCGCTCGCGCGCAACGACGAGGTCGGCGAACTGGGCCGCGCCTTCCACGATCTCGTGCAGGCGCGTGGGCGCGCGGCCGCCCGCATGCGCGCGATCGCGGATAACGTCCCGGCCGTGATCGCTTATGTCGACCGCGACGAACGCTTCGAATTCACCAACGCCGGCTTCGACCGCATGATCGGTTCAAGGCCGGACGCGTTCATCGGGCGCACGGTGCGCGAAGCGCTGGGCGAGGCCGGCTACGCCCGCCTGGAGCCGCTGATCCGCGCCGCGCTGCGCGGCGAGCATGGCCACGTGGAAGACGTGCGCAGCGACGATGCCACGCGCCACCAGATGATCGACACGATTCCCGACGTCGATGCCGACGGCCGCGTCGTCGGGTTCTTCGTGATGGCGATGGACATCAGCGAGCGCAAGGAAGCCGAACTGGCGCAGGCCGCGAGCGAGCAGCGCCTGCGCCTGATCGCCGACAACCTGCCTGTGCTGATCTGCTACATCGACCGCAATCACCGCATGGGTTTCGGCAACGCGACGTTCCAGGCGTGGCTGGGCCTGGAACCGGTCCGCCTGCCCGGCATGCATTTGCAGGACGTGCTGGGCAAGCCGGCCTACGACGCGACGCGGCCACGGCTGAAGCAGGCCTTCGAAGGCGTCGGCGCCACGTTCGAGATGCCGCTGCAGGCGCAGGGCCGGCACCGCATCCTGGAATGGACGTTCGTGCCCGACGTGCAGGCGCAGGGGCGGGTGACGGTGGCCGTCGCGGGCGTGTATGCGCTCGCGCACGACATGACGCGGGTGAAGGAGGCGGAAAGCCGGCTCGTGCAGATGGCCCGCTTCGACAGCCTGACCGGCATCGCCAACCGCCGCCTGTTCGGCGAGCTGCTGGGCCAGGCACTG
This sequence comes from Massilia kyonggiensis, assembly GCF_024756235.1. GTDB lineage: Bacteria > Pseudomonadota > Gammaproteobacteria > Burkholderiales > Burkholderiaceae_D > Telluria > Telluria kyonggiensis. The sequence goes on from NZ_JANUGY010000002.1 coordinate 567,731, forward strand.
GAACGCGTGCGCCGCCAGCGCCAGGTGATGGGGCTCGCCTACCTGGACATCGACCACTTCAAAGGCATCAACGACACGTGGGGCCACGGCGTCGGCGACGAGGTGCTGAAGGAATTTGCGCAGCGGCTGGCCGGCTGCGTGCGCGTCACGGACACGCCGGCGCGGCTGGCGGGCGACGAATTCGTCGTCCTGCTGGAAGACGTGAAGGGCGTGGAAGAGGCGGAACGGATCGGCGCCAAGATCGTGGAGGCGATCCGGAAGCCGTTCGCGACGGGCGCCGGGCCGCTGGACGTCACGGCCAGCGTGGGCATCGCGCTCGTCCACGGCTCGGACGGTCCTCTGCCCACGCAGGACCAGGTGCTGGGCTGGGCCGACACGGCGCTGTATGCCGCCAAGCACGGCGGCCGCAACCGCTGCGTGGTGCGCATGGCGGAGGAGGCCGCCGGCGAGCCGGCGCGGTAGATGGCTGCCTTATTGCGGTGCGGGCTGCGTGGCCACCAGGGTGCGCTGCACCCAGCCGCCCGAGACGTTCTCGCCGTCGATCTTGACGAAGCCGTCGCGCTCTTCGCCGGTGGCGATCGCTTCTTCCGACCGCTTCAGCGTCCCCATCACCTTGCTGCTCGAGCGCGGTTCCGTGTACACCTTGACGGTCGCGAGGCGCGCGTACACGCTGGCGCCGGCCGTCACGGGCATGCCCTCGCGGGTAGAAGCCTGCGCATTCACCTTGCTGGCCGCGCTGCTCGTGCGCACGAGGCTCGGCTCGTTGCGGATACGGGCCACGATGCGGTTGTAGTTGTCGAGCAGGCTGGCCGCGACCATCTTGCCTTCCGGCGTATTCGTGTAGCCGCCCAGGCGGGAATAGTCGCCGCCGCCCCAGCTCCAGCCGGAAATGCCGAAGTCGGTCTTCGTGGCGACGCCTTCCTCCGCCGCCACCTGGATGCCGGACCGGACGTCCGCGATCAGGAGGCTCGTCTGCGCTTCCTTGAACTTGAGGTTGCCCGCGATGCCGCCTGCGATCCGGCCCAGGCCGCCCAGCAGGCGTCCGCCGTAGTCCGAGATCGCACCGCCGATGCCGCCCGTGTTGGCGGCGGCGAACTGCACGTTCGGCGTCATCACGAAGTCGGCCGCCTGCAGCTGACCCTTGCCGACGTTGCTGCCGGCCAAGGTCTCGCCATTCGCGGCCAGCGCGCGTTCCTGCTGCAGATTGGCCATGGCCGCGCCGCGCTCCACGGCCTGGAAGCAGTTCGACTGCTGGATCATGATGCGCAGCAGCGCCACCGGCGAACCGAGCCCGTAGCTTTGGAGCGCATGCGCGCTCTCGCTCTGGGCTTCCGTGACGGCGATGGTGCCGAGCGGGCGGTCGCAGCGTTCGACTTTGGAGGTGGTTTCCTGGGCGTGCAGGGGCGTAGCGCCCGCGAGCAGGGCGGCAGTGATGTAGATCCGGATTGGCTTCATGACCCTTGTAATGAACAAACAATAATTTGTTCATTTTACAAGTATGCACTGGGTTGCAATCTCGCCAATTTTCACATTTCAGATGCCGGTCGGGTAAGTTTCCGGCGGTTCCTCCGCATGCCAGCCGCCGCCCCGGTCGAGCGGATGGACGGCCGTCGTGTGGTCGATATGGATCACGGCGTCGAACTGGCGCGCCATGCGGGCGGCAAAATAATGGCTGTGGCGCTCCGTGCGCGGCAGGTAGATGACGCCGATGGCCCGTTCCAGGCGCCGTTCCTCCATCGTGGTGCGGACGTCCTTGTCGATGCCGTCCCTTAGCGGCAGCAGGAAGCGGGGAATGCCGGTCTCGTGCAGCAATTCCTCGTAGCTGCCCGGCATGCCCGGCCGCACGCGCTTGTGCTCGGCTGGCGCATCCCATTCCGACGCCGCCGTGACGAAGCCGTCGTACGTGGAAAATCCGATCAGCCGGGTCTGGCCATCGTATTCCTTGCGTGCCAGCTCACCGACGTTCCACTCGCCCATTTCTCCCATTTCCGTCGCGCGCGCGTCGCCGATGTGGGAATTGTGTTCCCAGACCACGATCTTGGACGGCTCGCCATCCTTCGACAGGTGGTGGGCGAGCGCGTCCAGCGTCTCCGCCATATGGCTGTCGCGCAGGTTCCACGACGACACGCGGCCCCGGAACATGGTCCGGTAGTATTCCTCCGCATTCTTGACGAGGCGCGCGTTTTGCTGGGCATAGAAAAACGCTTCCTCGTCGCCGTCCCGGTGCATGTAGTCGCTGGCCCGCTGCTGTAGCTGGCGTAATTGTTCGAGGACGCCTTGTTCGCACGATGCGGACAGGTCGAGGCTCGCCGTGTAGCCGTAGTGCTGGCTGTCCTCGTGATAATGGTCGAAGCAGGCATAGCGTTCGCGGGCCTGGCGTGCCGCGTTCGGATCGACCTGGTCGAGGTAGCGCAGCACTTCCTCCATCGACGTGAACAGGCTGTACAGGTCGAGGCCGTAGAAGCCGACCTGCGGTCCGGTGGTCTTTTCGTTGTGGTGCCGCAGCCATTGGACGAATGCAGCGACGTCCGTGTTCCGCCACATCCAGTTCGGAAAGCGCTGGAAGCCGGACAGGGCCTCGTCGGCATTGCGGTCGCCGCCGCGGCCGCGCACGTAGCGGTTGACGCGGTAGGCGTCCGGCCAGTCGGCTTCGACGGCCACGGCGTGGAAACCCTTGTCCTCGATGAGGCGCTGCGTGATGCGTGCGCGTTCCTCGTAGAACTCGTGGGTGCCGTGCGTCGCCTCGCCCAGCAGGACGAAGCGGGCATCGCCCACCAGGTCGAGCAGGGCGTCGTAGTCGCGGGCGCCGCCCGTCAAAGGACGGGCGGCGTTGCGGAGCGCCGAGATGGTGTGCTGCGGCGTCGTCATGACCGCCTCAGTGCAGCCAGCGGCTGCTGGTGCGCGGGCGCGCGGCGTCGCGCGGCACGGCGCCCCGTTCGATGAACGCCTTCATGCGCGCCAGGTCGTCGTCCATCTGCGACTTCGGATCGGACCCGAGCAGGGTCGCGAGACCGTGGCCGATGGCACCCGCCGGCGGTGTGTACGACATGTGCACGGTGACCCGCGTGCCGCCGCGATGCGGTTCGAACTGGATCGAGCCGCTCTGCGGGATCTCGGCGCCGGCTTCGCTGCGCCAGGCCAGGCGGTGCGGCCGGGTCTGCTCGGTGAGCACGGCGTTCCATTCGAACTCGCTGCCGCCGGGGCCGCGCACGACCCAGTGCGAGCGGCCGCGGCCGAGGTCGCGCACCTCGACGACGTGGGACATGAAGTGCGGGAAGTTCTCGTAATGGGTCCACAGGTCGTAGACGTCGTCCGGTGCGGCGTCGATGTGGATGGACTTGCTGAAGTCGATGGTCTGGTCCATGCCGATGCCGCGGCCGCGCAGCATGCCCAGCACGGGCTGGTTGGTGGCCCCGCGCGCCAGCAGCGCGGCGCCGGCCAGGCCCAGCATCCATGCCAGCGGCGAGCGCCGGCTCAGGGCGTACAGGGCCAGCAGGCCGCCGCCGGCCAGGGCGGAATTGCGCGCGGCGGGCGTCCATTCGCCGCCCGGTCCTGCCTGCAGGGCGCCGCGCATGCGCTTGCGCATGTCTTGCGCCAGCTCGCGCGTCCTTTCCATGCCGTCGCCGACCGTGCTGCCGCCCACGTCCGCCGCGCTGCCCAGCGCATGCCGCGCCTTGTCCATGCCGCTGCCGACGGCGTCGCCCGCGCGCGCCAGCGTGTCCTTGGCCTTGTCGAGGCCGGCGTCGAGCGCCTCGCTGGCGGCGTGGCCCATGCGCTCCAGCGCCGAGCCCGACCTGGCCCCGGCGGCCATGTCGGCCGCGCGGTCGCGCAGTTCGTCGCCGGCGGCGCCGATGCGTTCGCCCGCGCCGCGCCAGACGTTCCCCAGCGCGCTGGACGTGCGCGCGCCCGCGTTGCGCACGGCCGCGGCCGATTGCGCGCGCCGGGCGCCGCCGCGGTCCGGGTCGAGCATGTACATCAGCAGGGCGCCGGCTGCGGCGCCGCCGATCCACTTCGCGATTTCATAGCCTGTGTCCGTCGTGTTTTTCATCATTGGCTCCTCCGGTTGGTCTGCCCCCGGCCGCCGCCTCGTCATGCCAGGCGGTGGCCAGCAAGTCCTGCACTTCCTCGTCGCTGGTCTGTTCAAAAGCGTCGTACCACTGACCCACCGCGCGGAAGTGGGGCGGGGTCGACAGGCAGACGAGTTCGTCGACGCGTGCCTCGAGCGCGGCCGCCGTGTCGGGCGGCGCGACGGGGATCGCCAGCACCAGCTCGCGGGGCCCCAGCCGACGTGCGACCTCGATGGCGGCCAGCATCGTGGAACCCGTGGCGACGCCGTCGTCGACGAGGATCGCACTGCGGCCGGCGAGGTCGAGTGGCGGCCGGCCGCCGCGGTAGGCGCGCTCGCGCCGCTGCAATTCGGCCAGCTCGCGTGCCGTCACCGCTTCGACGTCCTGCGCGGTGACGCCCATCAGGCCGGGCACGCCGGGCTGGAGCACACGGACCCCGCCGCTGCCCACGGCGCCCATCGCGAATTCCTCGTGGCGCGGCATGCCGAGCTTGCGCACGAGCAGGACGTCGAGGGCGATGCCGAGCCGCTGCGCGATGGCGAACCCGACCGGTACGCCGCCGCGCGGGAGTGCCAGCACGATGGCGTCCGGATGCCGGGCGTAGACGGCGAGCCGCTGCGCCAGCAGCCTGCCCGCTTCGGTGCGATTCTTGAAATGACGGATGTCGGCCATGATGCGCACTATTCTCCGGAGTCTCCGCGGTCGCGGCATGGGCGCGGACGAGGGCGGCCCGCAGGCCGTCCGCTCGCGTGCCGCGCCGTGCGGCTCATCCGACCCTTACTGGATCGTCAGCTGGCGCGCGGTGCCGCCCGCTTTCTTGGGCAGCGAGAGCATCAGGACGCCGTCCTCGAGCCGCGCCTGCGCACTGGCGTCGTCGACTTCGGAGGGCAGCGTGAAGCTGCGCTGGTACTTGCGCGTCGAGCGCTCAGAATACACCACCTGTTCGCCCTGGCGCTGTTCGTTTGCCTGCTGACACTCGCCCTCGATGGTGACGCGCTGGCCGTCGATCGACACGTGCACATCCTCCTTCTTGACGCCCGGCAGCTCGGCCTTCACCTCGAAGGTTTTCTCCGTCTCGCTGACGTCCAGGCGCGGCATGCCGACGTCCTCGCCGGCCCAGCGGCCCTGGGCGATTGGCGCGAAGAAGTCCTGGAACATGTTCTCGACCATGCGGCCGAACTGGTCTTCCATGGCGCCGGGACGGAATGTGGAGAGCGGCGTCGTGCCTCTTCTGATCAGGTTCATGATAGACCTCCCTTTTAAGAATGATGTCCCGCGGCGCGCAGGGCGCCGCACCACCATTTATAGGGCGGTCGACTGGGGTTTGCAAGGGTCGTCGCGAACCGTGCGCGGGGGCCCCGGCGGACCTTTGACGCAGGACAGCAGGCGAACGAAAGCGGGGAATTTTTGCGAAACCGCCCCGGTCAACGACAGTGTACGGACCGGGGCGGATGCGGGCGTCAGCCGAGGTTGCGCCGGTGGAAGCGCAGGTGGTCTTCGACGAAGGTGGAGATGAAGTAATAGCCGTGGTCATAGCCCGGATGGCGGCGCAGTTCGAGCGGCTGGCCGACGGCGCGGCAGGCTTCCTCGAACGCGTCCGGGTACAGCTGCTCGGCCAGGAACTTGTCGGCCAGGCCCTGGTCGATCAGGATACCTTTGGGGAAGGGCGGGGCGTCGGCGCAGGCCATCAGCTCGGTCGCATCGTAGACGCGCCACGCGTCGCGGTCGGGGCCGAGATAGCCGCCGAACGCCTTTTCGCCCCATGGGCAGCGGGACGGCGCGGCGATGGGGGCGAAGGCCGACACGGAGCGGAACAGGTCGGGGTTGCGCAGCGCCAGCATCAGCGCGCCGTGGCCGCCCATGGAGTGGCCGAAGATGCCCACGCGCGCCGGGTCCGCCGGCAGCGTGGCCAGCACCAGCTCGCGCAGTTCGAGGATGTGGCTGTACATGCGGTAGTGGGTGGACCACGGCTCGCGCGTGGCGTCCACGTAGAAGCCGGCGCCCGCGCCGAAGTCCCAGTCGTCGGTCTCGCCCGGCACGCCGGCACCGCGCGGGCTCGTGTCGGGGGCGACGAGGATCAGGCCCTCCTGCGCCGCCACGCGCTGGGCGCCGGCCTTGATCATGAAGGTCTCTTCGGTGCAGGTGAGGCCGGCGAGGTAGAACAGGACGGGCAGGCGCTTGCCTTGCGCGCCGGGAGGGAGGTACACGGAAAAACGCATCGGCAGGCCGATGGCGGCGGAATCGTATTTGTAGAAGCGCTGGACGCCGTCGAAACAAACGTGTTCGCTGAGGAGTTCGGGCATGGCTCGGTCCATCGGTATGGTTGGCTGATCGAAGCGCAAGTATGCCCGGTCCGGTGACGGGCCGCCACTGCGCTTCAGATCAGGCCGAGCGCCCCCAGCACGGCGCCGGCCGCGAGCAGCCACAGCAGGTGGATGCGCGTGCGCCAGATGATCAGGCCGCTGACGATCGCCGCGAGCCACAGGGGCCAGTTCGCCAGGACGGCGGACGTGATTGGGGCACCTGCGCCGGCATTGGCATTGGTGCCGGCGGAACTGGCCATGATCCACGCGGTGGACAGCAGCAGCGCGATCACGATGGGCGCCATGCCCTGCTTGAAGGCCCGGACGGCGCGCAGGTCGCGGTTGCGGTGACCCCAGCGGGCAGCCGTGTACGTGATGATGGTGGAGGGTGCCATGATGCCGACCATCGTCACGAGCACGCCGAACAGTGCGGCCGCCGTGCTGCCGGCGTTCATGCCGACGTGCCAGCCCATCAGGGCGACGAACAGGACGTTCGGCCCCGGCGCGGCCTGGGCCAGCGCGATGGACTGGTTGAACTGGTCCTGGGTCAGCCAGTGGTGCTGCTCGACGAGGAAGCGGTGCATCTCGGACGACGTCGAGATGGCCCCGCCGACGGACATCAGCGACATCAGCAGGAAATGGCCGAACAGGCTGAGCCAGTCGGCGCCGTCCAGCGCGAGGTGCAGGGGCGCGTTCATGGGGCGAGGCGGCGGTATGTGAGGACGCAGCCCAGGCCGCCGAGGCCGAACAGCACCCAGGGTTGCGGCAGTTCGTTCGGAACTTAGTTAGCTTTCTGCGATCTTATGCAAAACAAGTAGGTTTGTTCGTTCAGTACGGCTACAAAAGCTCCCGAAGCCTCGACCAATACCAGTATATGAACACAATGCTCGTCGCGCACCGCATCCGACTGGACCCAAACAACGTGCAGGCGACGTACCTTGCGCGCGCGGCGGGCACAGCCCGCTTCGCCTATAACTGGGCCTTGGGCGAATGGCGGAAACAGTATGAAGCCTGCAAGACCGATCCGACGCTGCCCAAGCCGTCCGAAGCAGCGTTGCGGCGCTTGCTCAACAGCATCAAGCGCGATTCGTTCCCCTGGATGCTTGATGTCACCAAGAACGCGCCGCAGATGGCCATCATGCAGCTCGGACGAGCCTTCGAGAACTTCTTCGCCGGGCGCGCCCGGTACCCGCGGTTTCGCAGGAAAGGGCGAGATGACCGCTTTACGTTAAGCAATGATCAGCTCCGGATCGAGGCGCGCCGAATCCGCATTCCAAAGCTGGGATGGGTCCGCATGCGTGAGACACTGCGCTTCGCGGGTCGCATCGTCTCTGCCTCGGTCGCGCGTGTCGCTAACCACTGGTACGCCAGCATCACCGTCGAGACCTCCGAGCTACCCGCGCCGCTCGCCGAGAACCAAGGCTCGGTCGGGATAGACCTGGGCGTCAAGGCGCTGGCCACTTTGTCGACCGGCGAAACGTTCGAAGGTCCGAAGGCGCTGCGTACCTTACTGATACGCCTGCGACGACTGTCGCGTTCCGTGTCCTGTAAAGTGAAAGGCTCGCGCAACCGTGCCAAGGCGAAGCTGAAACTGGCGAAGCTGCACGCGCGCATCGCCAACATTCGCCGCGACAGCCTGCACCAGCTAAGCACAAGCATCACGCGCCGCTTCAACACGATCGGCATCGAAGACCTCAACGTCAAAGGCATGCTGGGCAACCGGCATATGGCGCGGGCAATCGCAGACATGGGTTTTTACGAGCTGCGCCGCCAGCTCGAGTACAAGGCGGCCTGGCGCGGCGGGCAGGTCGTGCTGGCCGATCGCTGGTTCCCGAGCAGCAAACTGTGTTCAGGCTGTGCATACCGGTTGGATGAGCTCAGCCTCGATGTGCGTCACTGGACCTGTCCGAGTTGCGGAGCATCCCACGACCGCGACGTGAACGCCGCGATCAATCTAAGAAACATGGCGGTGAGTTCTACCGCATCGGCCTGTGGAGGGGAAGGCGCTGGCCCTGCGCGTGAGCGCAGGGTGAAACCAGCCCCGGCGAAGCAGGAATCCAACGGCAAAGTTAACCATGGTTAGCTTTGCGTAAGTTTGGCGGAACGGGCATCGGGCTTTTCTTCAGCGCGCTTGCCAGGCGCAGGCCGGCTGCACCGATCAGGCCGGCACAGACGGCGGCCATGCCGTGCAATGCGCCGGCCACGACGGGGCTGTCGGCGAATCGGTCGTGCAGCACGGCCAGCCCGATGACGAGGATCAGCGGCACGGTCAGCAGGCCGGCCAGTGCGGCGAGGGCGCCGGCGATGCCGAAATGGCGGCCGCCGATCATCAGGGACAGGTTGACGACGTTCGGACCGGGCATGATTTGCGCGACGGCCCAGTCTTCGATGAATTCTTCCTGGGTCAGCCAGCGCTTGCGATCGACGATTTCGCGCTGGACGATAGCCAGCACGCCGCCGAATCCCTGCAGGGCCAGCAGCGTGAAGGATATGAACAGGTCGGCGAGGGAACGGGGACGGTTGGCGGGGGCTGGCGTGTCGGACTGCGGGGAGCTGGGCGGGGCGTTCATCTTCCGATTATCGCGCCGCGCCCGGCATCCTGTCCATGCGATGGTCTGCGCTCCGGCGGTCAGCCGCCGCCGATGCCCCGCATCACGCGTCCCGTGCCTTCGCATTCGGGACAAATCTTGCCGTCGGCCAGCTTGCCGCTGCCGCCGCAGGTTTCGCACAGGTCTTCACCGGCGCCTGGCGTGCCGGGTTCGGCTTCGTCGCCGGGTTTCAGGTCGGGATCGGGCATCGCGCTCATGGAGTCCTCGTGATGGTTGAATGACGAATCCATTCTAGGCGCAGTGACAGGGGTGCGGCGCGCGCATGCTGCACGGATTTGTCATGAGGAATTCACAAATGCGTGCCACATTAATTGAAAAATAATCTTGACTTTGGCCAAAGGTGGGAAATACTCGTTAAGCAGCAATCCCTTCAATCCATCAAAGTCAGGAACTGCGATGAACCAAGACACCCTCGAGCTCGAAGACGGTCAGGTGACCGTCCCCTACCAGCGGCGCGATACGCACCAGAAGGATATCGTCGACCTGGGTATTGCGCTCCAGCAGCGCAGCAATACGATGTCGGCCGTGGAATACCTGCGTTCGCAGAACGTCGGCAACGACGTCATCGAACGCGTGCTGACGGAACCGGGCCGCAGGCGCTCCTGGTGCAGGTAAGAACGAGCTCGACGGTTATGCACATTCTTGCTCGAGTGCATCTTGCCAATATTCTCGAATCGTGCGTCACTTGACTTGGTAACTCATTGATTTTGTGAAGGTTGAGTTTTGCCCACGCAACGGGCAATTTGTTGAAACCCGCATTCTTGCTTGGTTTTGACATGTCAAGAGGGTGTTTTTCCACAACCTTATACACAGTTTTTGTGGATATCTGAACAAGCCTTGTTGAAGAGGCAAGCGCAGCGGGCCGGCCATGCCCGCTGATGCAGTTTTGCTACGTTGATATCTGCGCTTGCATAAAGATACTGGACAAATGTACAGTTGAGCATCTATCCTCAACCGCCATGTCCGTCGCCACCGCCACGCCCCTAGCCCAGCCTGCCCAGTCCTCCGCGCCCGTCGATCCGTTCGCCGCCTTGAATCCCGAGCAGCGCGCCGCCGTCGAGCACGACGTGGGTGCGGGGATGGTCCGGCCGCTGCTGGTGGTCGCGGGCGCCGGCTCGGGCAAGACGAATACGCTCGCGCACCGGGTGGCGAAGCTGATCCTGGCGGGGAGCGATCCGCAGCGCATCCTGCTGCTGACGTTTTCGCGCCGCGCGGCGGGCGAGATGGGCCAGCGTGCCGCCGGCGTGCTGCAGCGCGTGCTGGGCACGTCGACGGCCGTGGGCAGCCTGCCGTGGGCCGGCACCTTCCACAGCATCGGCGCGCGCCTGCTGCGCGAATACGCGGGCCGGATCGGCCTGGAAGCGTCGTTCACGATCCACGACCGCGCCGATTCCGAAGACCTGATGGGTCTCGTGCGCCAGGACGTCGGCCTGGGCGCGTCGACCGGCCAGAAACGCTTTCCGCTGAAGGGCACGTGTCTCGCGATCTACTCGCGCGTCGTCAATTCCCGCGAGCCGCTGGCCGACGTGCTGCAGTCGACCTTCCCGTGGTGCAGCGAGTGGGAAGAACAGCTCAAGCGCCTGTTCGGCGCCTATGTCGACGCCAAGCAGGAACAGAATGTGCTCGACTACGACGACCTGCTGCTGTTCTGGGCCGAGATGGCGTCCGATCCGGAGCTCGGGCCGGAGCTGGGCGCGCTGTTCGACCACGTGCTCGTCGACGAATACCAGGACACGAACCGCCTGCAGGCCGCGATCCTGCAAGGCATGAAGCCGGACGGGCGGGGCGTGATGGTCGTCGGCGACGATGCGCAATCGATCTATTCGTTCCGCGGCGCGACGGTGCGCAACATCCTCGACTTCCCGAAGCAGTTCGGCGAGCACACGAGGATGATTACGCTGGACCGCAACTACCGCTCCACGCAGCCCATCCTCGACGCGTCGAACGCCGTCATCGCCGCCGCGCTGGAGCGCCATGCGAAGACGCTGTGGACGGATAAAGTTGCGACCGGCAAGCCGCAGCTCGTGCTGATCCCGGACGAGGCCGAGCAGGCGCGCTGGGTGTGCAACCGCGTGCTGGAGCAGCGCGAGGCGGGCATCAAACTGACGCAGCAAGCCGTGCTGTTCCGTGCCGCCAGCCACAGCGCGGCGCTGGAGCTGGAACTCGTGCGGCGTAACATCCCGTTCGTGAAATTCGGCGGCCTGAAATTCCTGGAAGCGGCGCACATCAAGGACGTGCTCGCCATGCTGCGCTTTGCCCAGAACCCGGCGGGCCGCGTGGCCGGCTTCCGCGTCGTGCAACTGATCCCCGGCATCGGCCCGGCGACGGCGGCCCGTCTGCTCGATGCGGTGGCGGAAGCGGCGGATCCCGTCGCGGCTGTCGAGGCGTTTCCCGCGCCCCCGCGCGCGCAAGGGGAGTGGGAACAATTTACCGCGCTGTTCCGCACCTTGCGCACGACGGGCCTGCGCTGGCCGCTGGAAATCGAACTCGTCCGCGACTGGTACCTGCCGCACCTCGAGCGCCTGCACGACGACGCGCCCGTCCGCGCCGCCGACCTCGACCAGCTGGTGGCGCTGGCCGGGGGCTATGGCTCGCGCGAGAACTTCCTCACCGAACTGACGCTCGACCCGCCGGAGGCGACGAGCGACCGCGCCGGCCCGCCGCTGCTGGACGAGGACTATCTGATCCTGTCGACGATCCACTCTGCCAAGGGCCAGGAATGGAAGGCCGTGCACGTGCTGAACGTCGTCGACGGGTGCATCCCGTCCGACATGGCGACAGGGAGTGCCGAGGACATCGAGGAAGAGCGCCGCCTGCTGTACGTGGCGATGACGCGCGCGAAGGAACACCTGCATCTCATCGTCCCGAACCGCTTCTTCATCAAGCAGCAGGCGCAGATGGGCGACCGTCACGTCTACGCGCAGCGCACGCGCTTCGTCACGCCCGTGATGCTCAAGCATTTCGAGGAGTGCGTGTGGACGAACGCCGAAACGTTGCAGGTACGCAAGCCGGTGCCGGACAGCGTGCGGATGATGGTGCGCGAGCGGGCACGTAATGCCTGGAAGTGAAAATAACGGCAAGATGACGGCAAAAGTGGACAGAATCGGAACAGCGTGACAAAGTTATCCACGTTGGGTCGATTTTGTAGGATTTTGCCTTACTTCCAGTGCTTGCTTAAAACACGAGCAATGCTAAGTCGTTGATTTTGTTGGGTTTCAATTTTGCCCGTTCAATGGGCAGTTTGTTGAAACCCGCATCAATACTGGGCTTCTGGCTTGTCAAGAGGCGCTTGTCCACACAGTTATCCACATTTCTTGTGGATATTAGAATTAATCCCGTCAAATCAATGCCTTAGGTCGCGGAGTTGATGCGGCATCGAGATGTTTGGTCCGGATCGGGCCGCATCAATCCAGCAATGCACGGAGGGTAATCAGCGCCTCCAGGGCACCCAGCGCCACCCCGGCACCCCGGCTCGGACGGACGTCGGGCTCGCGCGGGTTGATACGGACGAGCGGCGCGCCCTGGGCTTCGCACATGCGCCGCACGGACGGCACGTCCGTGCCGGCGCCCAGTTCGATGACGACGAGCTTCCCGACCTGCGCGCGCCAACGGTCCAGGCGGGCGTACTGCGCTTCCGTACGCGCCTCCAGCCAGCGGCCGTCCCCGAACATCAGGATGTTCGGCCGCGCCAATGCGCCGCAGTGCGGACAGCGGGGCAGCGGCGGCGCCATCAGGCAGGTGGCGGGATCAATGACGGGAGTAAGGGCATCGGCCGGCCAGATGGCCTCGCTGCACGGGCGCGTGCATTGCAGGTGGTGGATGGAACCGTGGCATTCCACCAGACGGTCGTGGCCGAAGCCGGCGCGCTGGAACTGGCCGTCGACGTTGCTCGTGAAGACGAACGCGCCGTGCTTCAGGCGTTCTCCAATGTCGCGCAGGATCGCGAAGCCCGCATGCGGGACCGTGTCCCGGTACAGCGCGAGGCGGTGGCCGTAAAAGCCCCATGCCAGTTCCGGGCTCGTGTCGAAGCTGTGCGGATTCGCGATCTCGACGAAGCGGATGCCCAGGCTGGCCAGCGGCGGATAGGCGCGCCAGAAACCGTGGTCGCCACGGAAGTCGGGCAGGCCGGAATCGACGCCGATGCCGGCCCCGGCGCCGATCAGCAGGCCGTCCGCGGCGCGCAGCAGCGCGGCGGCCCGGGCCAGTGCGTCGTCGGTCATGCCGCGTCCCCTGCGTCGATGCGGCGTTGCAGATGTTCCAGCGCATCGAGGAAGCGCTCCGCGGCGAGCGCCGGCGGCCACGGTTCCCACGGCGCGCAGCCGTAGACCTCGACGAGCGGATCCTGGTCGAGCACGGCGGAGCGGATCTTCAGGGTCGTGCGCACTTCCTGCTCCGACCAGCCCGCCACGTGGACGGCTTCGCTGGCGGCGGCGAGGCGGTCGGCGCGCTTGTGCAGCTGGTGTTCGGCCGGCGTCCACGCGGGCAGTCGGTAGCGCAGGAACACGGCCTGCTCCAGGCGCCGCGTGAGGGCGCGGAAGCCTTCGCCGAGAAACGGCTTGATCGGCGAGACGGCGTCGAAGCCGAGCAGCCCTTCCTCGGCGTCGTGCAACAGCTCGCGCAATTCGACGACGGGGGCGAGCGGCGTGGGCGACGCCCTGCGCCGCAGCAGCATCACGGCGATCGAGTGCTGGGCGACGGATAGCGGCAGCGGCCACGCGGAATGTCCGCCCCAGCGGTAGGTGCGCGCGAGGCCGAGGGCGAGGTCGCTGTCGTCCCAGTCGAACGGCGTCGGATTCAGCAGGTCGAGGCGCTTGCCGGACGGCATGCGGACCCAGGCGCGCATATCGGGCGCCATGTCAGCGGTGGCGTGGAACGATGGACATGGGCCGATTCTACACGGCCGCGCCGGCCGACCCCGGCCGGATTGACGTGGCCGAACACAGGGCGCCGTTCGCGGTGTAGAGTAGGCTGCGGCCGGGCGGGGGCCCGGCGATCCGGAGTGTGCTTCATGGGTGAACACGGCAAACGAATCGAGTGCGACGTCCTCGTCGTGGGCGGCGGCATCAACGGCGCCGGCATCGCGCGCGACGCGGCCGGGCGCGGCCTGCGCGTCGTCCTGTGCGAAAAGGACGACCTCGCCCAGCACACGTCGTCCGCGTCCAGCAAGCTGATCCATGGCGGCCTGCGGTATCTGGAGCAATACCATTTCGGGCTCGTGCGCAAGGCGCTGGCGGAGCGCGAAGTGCTGCTCAAGAGCGCGCCGCACATCATCCGCCCGCTGCGCTTCCTGATGCCCCATGCGGCGGGCCAGCGTCCCGCATGGATGATCCGCGCCGGCCTGTTCCTGTACGACCATCTGGCCCGGCGCGACTTCCTGCCGGCCTCGAGCACGGTCGCGTTGCGGAGTCATCCGGCCGGTGCCGCGCTGCAGCGCCGTTTCACGCAGGCGTTCGCGTATTCGGATGCATGGGTCGACGACGCGCGCCTCGTCGTGCTGGCGGCGCTCGATGCGCGCGAACGGGGCGCGACGATCCTCACGCGCACGCGCTGCGCCCGGGTGCGGCGCGGCGCGACGCGCTGGGAGGCGGAGCTGGAAGGGCCGGACGGCACCGTCCACGTCCACGCGCGCTGCCTCGTGAACGCGGCCGGACCGTGGGCGGGCAGCTTCCTGCAGGCGACGGGTGCCGGGCCGGCGCGCCCGCTGCGGCTCGTGAAGGGCAGCCACATCGTCGTGCCGCGCCTGTCCGACGGCGACCAGGCGCTCCTGCTGCAGCAGCCGGACGGCCGCATCGTGTTCGCGCTGCCGTACGAGGGCGCGTTCACGCTGGTGGGTACCACGGACGTCGACTACGATGCGCAGGACGTCGACCGCGTCGCCATCAGCCCCGCGGAGACGGCCTACCTGTGCGATGCCGTGAACCGCTGCTTCGAGCGCCGCGTCATGCCCGACGACGTCGTGTGGAGTTATGCGGGCGTGCGCCCGTTGATCGGGGACCACGGCGGCAGTGCATCGTCCGCCAGCCGCGACTACCGCTTCGAGCACGACACGGCCGGCGGCGCGCCGCTGCTGTCCGTGTTCGGGGGCAAGGTCACCACGTTCCGCAAGCTCGCGGAACAGGCCGTGGACTGGATGGGACCCGTGCTGGGGCGCCACGTGCCGGCATGGACCGCGCACGCCTGCCTGCCGGGCGGCGATTTGTACGGCAAGGAGCCGGTCGCGCGCGCCGTGCTGGAATACGATGCGTGGGTGCGCACGCGGCGCCAGCAGTTTTCCTGGCTGCCCGAGGACCTGTTGGCGCGCTATGCCCGCAGCTATGGCACGCGGCTGTCCGCGCTGCTGTCCCATTGCCGCACCCGCACCGACCTGGGCGCGGAAATCGTAGCTGGCCTGTACGAGGTCGAGGCCGACTACCTCGTGCGCCAGGAGTGGGCCACGTGCGCCGACGACATCCTGTGGCGCCGCACGAAGCTGGGCCTGCACGTGGCGCCGGGTGCGGCGCAGCGGCTCGATGCGTGGTTCGATGCGCGGCGGCACGGCAAGGTCACTGTGTCCTGAAATCGCACATTCAACACGAGCTTAATCGTTTTTTTTTGCGCACGATTGAACTGTTTGAGGAATGTCAGACGTATATACAACAATGTTGAATTCTGTTTGCTTGTTCTCATGATTTCTACGAGGATTGTTGCCGGGCTTTGTTACATCCGTGGCAACTCCTGGATATGGCGGCGGCCCATCACGATAAGCGCTGCGCAGCAGCAATAACGTAACCTACGGAGAAATCACATGAGCAGGAATCTGTTGAAAATGGCTGTCGGCGCCGCCGTGCTGGCCATGTCCATGTCCACTCAGGCCGCCGGCACCAACGGCGTCGTCGTCTCGGTCGCGCCCGAGAAGACCTCGCTGGGCAAGACGGACGACGTGGTGGTCAAGGTTACCTTCACCAATACCTCGGGCAGCCCGCAGTACGTGCTGAAGTCGCGCACGCCCTTCGAGGAGATCGAGGCGCCGCTGTTCGAGATCACCCGCGACGGCCAGCCGGTGCGCTACCTGGGTGCGATCGCCAAGCGCGGCGCGCCCACCGCCGCCGACTACTTCCTGCTCAAGCCGGGCGCATCCTACACCGCAAAGGTCGAGCTGTCGGCGCTGTACGACATGGCCACCACCGGCGACTATGTGATCCGCTACAGGATCGGCAACGGCAAGGCCGGCGAAGAGCTGAAGTCCCAGGCGGCAAGCGTCTGGATCGACGGTGTCCGTCCGCGCGGCTCGCGCGAGGAGACCAAGTCGCTGGCCGAGATGCAGGCCCAGGCCGGCACGGTGAGGGCGGCGGGCGGCGCCCTGTCCTTCAACAAGTGCACGGCCTCCCAGCAGGCCGACATCACCAACGCCGTATCGAGCGCGCTGGCGATGGCGACCGACGGCGACGCCTACATGGCGAAGGGCACGATGGGTCCGCGCTACACCAAGTGGTTCGGCGCCGTCGACAGTGGCCGCGTGGCGACCGTCAAGTCCCACTTCGCGGCGATCAAGGATGCCTTCGCCACCAAGCCGATCACGGTCGATTGCGGCTGCAAGAAGACCTACTACGCCTATGTGTATCCGACCCAGCCCTACACCATCCACGTGTGCAAGGCCTTCTGGAGCGCGCCGATGACGGGCACCGATTCGAAAGGCGGCACCCTGGTACACGAGATGAGCCACTTCAACGTGGTGGCAGGCACCGACGACTGGGTGTACGGCCAGTCCGGCGCGGCCAGCCTGGCGGTCAGCAATCCGGCGCAAGCAATCGACAACGCCGACTCGCACGAGTATTTCGGCGAGAATACGCCGGCGCTGCAATAAGGCAAACCACGCGGTGGCTCCTTCATCGTCCGGTATGACTGAACGTCACCGGTTCGGTCGAAAGTTCCACCGCGGATTCCAGCCGGCGCACGTCAGCGAGCACCTCCCCCTGGTAGCGGATCACATAGGTATGCGTGCCCGGCTCGAAGGCATAGGCCCGCGTGATGTCGATGGTGTGCGTACGGACCGAGTGCGGCGGCAGCTCGACGTAGTCGTCCAGCGTGAGGGCCGCGCGCTTGACCATGCGCCCGGTGTAGGGCAACTCGGCGCCGCCGGGATGGCGGCGCAGATCGAACAAGCGCCGTGACAGTTCGGTATCGGCGGCGACCTCGCGCGGCAGGCCGATCCGGCGCTCGCCGCGGTTTTCGAACTTGAAGGTCACCAGCACCTTGTCATGCCTGGCGTCGACGCTCAGGCTCGCATGCACGTTCATCCTTCGTTCTCCATCGGCGCCCGCGGCCGCGGCCGTCACGGCCCACAGCGCGGCACCCAGCATCGTTCGTCGTCGCATTTGACAGCTCCTGTCGGGATGCGACGATTCTACTACCAGTTCAGCGGCCGTTCGCCGCCAGCCACGCATCGATCTCCGGCAGCCGCGCCGCGTTCACCTGGATGCGGTCCTTGATGGCCGCGACGGCCGCCTCGACGTCGCCGCGCGAGCCCGGCGCCAGGTTGGCCTGCGCATAGGCGCCCAGCTTGTCGACCATCGCCGGATCCGACGACCCCGTCGCGAGGCGCGCCAGGTAGCGGCTGCGCGAGCTCGCATCCACGCGCTCGTTGATCTTCGCGAGGTTCGCGACGGCGAAGTCGAACGCCATGTCCGGGTAGCGCAGCGCCACTTCGGAAATCATCTCGGCGCTGATCGTCAGGCCCGGTTCGTCCGTCAGCGCGAGCTGCAGCGCGCGCATGGCGAGGGCGCGGTCTTCCGTCGCGGCCAGCAGGGTGTAGCGCTGGTCGCGCACGAGCGGCGTCGTCTCGTTGCGCGCGGCGGCGTGCAGCTGGTCCCACGTCGCGGCGTCCGCGTGCTGGGCGACGACGCCCATCACGGTCTTGCGCAGCGGTCCCGGCACGGCATTGGCGTCCGTCGCCAGCGCGGCGTAGCGGCGGCGCGCTTCGGCGATGACGCTGGCGTCGCCGAGATTGCTCAGCACGACGATCAGTTCTTCGCGCAGGTTCGCGACGGACGACGCCTCGCCCGGCCGCGCATTCCAGCCGACCTGCGCCATCAGCGGCGCCAGGCGCGCGATCGCGAACGCGTCGAACCGCTTCTGGCGGGTCGTGCCGCCGCCGCGGGCCTGTTCGCGGTAGCGGTTGTGGACGTTGTCCAGCAGGACCGCGATGCGCGTCCACACGGCCGGATCGGCGCCGGCCGGCGTGGCCTTCACGAGGTCCAGCGCATCCGACGCGGGCTGCAGGCCGGCCAGGCCGAGGGCGCTGCTGTCGGCCAGCAGGCCGATCTGGTCGATCGGCGCCAGGCCGGCGAAGCGCTGCGCGAGCTGCGCGAAATCGGCCGACGTGTACAGCGTGCGGTAATAGCCGCTCTGGCCCGCGTTGACGATGACGGCGCCGCAGCCGGGGAGCGTGATCGTGCCCTTGCCGCCCGTGACGAGCGTGCTCGCCTGCTTTGTGCTGCCGGCGATCTGCGCGATGACGGGCACGCGCCAGGCCAGCGGCGCCTTGTCGGCGCGGTCGCGCGTGAATTCCGCCTGCGTCAGCGGGACGGTGGTCGTGTTGTTCCGGCATGCCGGCTCGCCCACCTTGATCAACGGGACACCCGGCTGCAAGGTGAAATCGTGGGCGATCGCGGTGACGGGCTTGCCGGCCGCCTTCTCGATCTGCTTCCACAGGTCGTCCGACACCGTGTTGCCGTACGCATGCGCCTTCATGTACGCGCGCACGCCGTTCTTCCAGGCGTTCTCGCCGACATAGGCTTCCAGCATGCGGATGACGGATTCGCCTTTCGAATACGTGATCTCGTCGAAGGCCTGGTTGGCCTGTTCGACCGTCTCCACGTGCTGCACGACGGGGTGCGTGCCGGCGACGGAATCGCGGCGCATCGCGCTTTCGCGCACGACGACGGCGCCCAGCTGCGTGTTCCATTCCGGATGCAGGCGCGCGGTCGTGCGGCTTTCCATCCACGACGCGAAGCCTTCGTTGAGCCACAGGTCGTCCCACCAGCGCATCGTCACGAGGTCGCCGAACCACTGGTGCGCCATCTCGTGCGCGGCGGTGGCGAAGATCTCCTCGCGGTCGTGCTGCGTGGCGATCGCCGGGTCGAGCAGCAGGGCGTATTCGAACGTGAAGATCGCGCCCCAGTTCTCCATCGCGCTGAAGAACTGGCTGCGGCCCGCGCCGGCCACGTTGTCCAGCTTCGGCAGCGGGTAGCGCACGCCGAAGTAATCGTTGTACTCGCGCAGGATGGCCTGCGACGCATCGAGTGCGAACTTTGCCTGCGGCAGCGCGCCGCGGCGGGTGACGACGCCGATCTCCGTGCCGTCCACCTTCGCGGCCGCACGTTCGAAGTCGCCGAGCGCGAAGAACAGCAGATAGGTCGACATCTTCGGCGTCGTCGCGAAGCTCACGCGCTTGCGGCCGTCCGCCAGGGTCTCCGTCTTCGTCGCCGGCATGTTGCTGACGGCCATCTGGGCCGCGGGCACGACGACGTCCAGCGCGAAGGTGGCCTTGTACGCCGGCTCGTCCCAGGACGGGATCATGCGGCGCGCGTCCGAGTTCTCGAACTGCGTGTACAGCGCGCGCTGCTGCTTGCCGTCCGCGCCGGGATAGTCCAGCGAGAACAGGCCGACGGCCTGCGTGCCGATCATGCCCGTGTAGTCCATCGCCAGCCGGTACATGCCGGGCGCGATGGGCTGGGCAAGCGTGAACGTGGCGGTCTGCGCGTCGTTGTCGACGGCGACCGAGGCGTCGCGTTCGGCGCCGCCGGCGGCCGGGGCCAGCGTCACTCTGGAAAACTTGATGTCGGCCGCGTTCAGCGTGATCGTGTTCGTCGTCTTGGCCACGTTGATCGTGACGACGGCGCGGGCGCCGAACGAGGCGTTGGCGGCGTCCGGCGTCAGCGCGATCTGGTAATGCGTCGGGACGACGCCGCGCGGCAGTTGCGTGGTGGTGTCGGCATTCGCCGTCGCGCTTGCGCGGGTAGGCGCGGCGCTGACGTGAAACGGCGCAGTCGCCAGGGTAAGGGCGACGGCGAGGGAAAGCAGCTTGCGGTGCATGGAAATCCTGTCGTGTATGTATGTCGGACCCGCGCGTGATGTCGGATGGACGCGCGCGGCCAATCCGGCAATCTACGGCCAACCTGCGCACGCTGTCAAATGAGCAAGTGGACAGGATGCGCTATGATCGGCGGCGACAAACGACGAGGAGACGCCAGATGAAACTGTACACGAGCGCCCGCGCGCCGAATCCGCGCCGCGTGCTGATGTTCATGGCCGAGAAGGGCATCGCGGACATCGCCACGGTGCAGGTCGACCTGGGCAAGGCCGAGCACCGCAGCGAGGCGTTCGCGGCGCTGAACCCGATGGCCCAGGTGCCGGTGCTGGAGCTGCCCGACGGCCGCACCTTGGCCGAGACGCGCGCCATCTGTACTTGGCTGGAGGGGAAGTATCCGAACCCGAACCTGATGGGCGAGGACTTCGAGGAAAGGGCGTTCATCGAGATGATGGACCGCCGCTGCGAGCTGCAGCTGTTCCTGCGCATCGCCAACTGCGTGCGCCACACGCATCCGGGCCTCGCGCCGCTGGAGCAGCCCCAGTTTCCCGACTTCGGCACGGCGCAGGGCGCGAAGGTGCGCGAGACGGCGCGCTGGCTCGACGGCGTGCTGGCGGACCGCGACTACGTGGCGGGCGAGCGCTTCACGATCGCCGACATCACGGCGTTCTGCGCGCTGGAGTTTGCGCGCGGGTTGATGAAATTCCGGCCCTCGGACGAGGGCCTGACGAATTTGCAGGCGTGGCGCGACCGGATCGCGCAACGCCCCAGCGCGCAGGCGGTGTGATCATCCCACGCGCTTGTACCAGGGACGATCACCCTCGATCGCCTGGTACGTGCCCGCATACGCATCCGACACGGCCAGCGGCCGATCGAGGCACAGCACGCCGAAGCGCGCCAGGCTGTCGTGGAACAGCCGCAGCACGCGCTGGCGCAGCACGGGCCCGAAGTCCGAGAGCGCGCCGCAGCACAGGATCGCTTGGAATTCGTTGAACGACGCATCCGTCACGAGGCTGTACTGCGACCAAGTGATGCGCCGGCGCAGCTGCGGCTGCAGGCGCGCCTGGCCGTCGCGCACTTCGAAGTACGTCGACAGCGCGGCATGGCCGCCGCTCGCCGCATAACGGGTCTGGGCGGCGTCCAGCTCGGCCACGGGCAACCACGCGTCCTGCATCTCGGCCACGAGGTCTTCGTTGGCGAGCGTCGCGTGGATGTCCAGCTTGCCCAGCACGCCTTCTTCCGCCAGCACGATGGCGAGGCCCCACGCTTCGCCGACGCCCGCGCATTCCGCCAGCCACACGCGCGGCACGGGCCACGCGCGCAGCGACGGCGCCAGCACGCTGCGCAGGCGCTGCGTGTGGCCCGTGTTCTCGAACAGGTCGACGGGTTGCGGCGCCAGCATGCGCAGCAGCGCGGAGGCCGCGGCCGGGTCGTGCAATACCTTT
This sequence comes from Massilia kyonggiensis, assembly GCF_024756235.1. Classification (GTDB taxonomy): domain Bacteria; phylum Pseudomonadota; class Gammaproteobacteria; order Burkholderiales; family Burkholderiaceae_D; genus Telluria; species Telluria kyonggiensis. The sequence continues at coordinate 589,223 of NZ_JANUGY010000002.1, forward strand.
TCCTGCAGGCCGGACAAGGTGGCGGCGCCATGGCCGCGCATGGCGTCGCCCAGCCGGCGGCGCAGGTACGCCCGGTCGTAGCCGCGGAACTCGTGGCCGTAGCGCTGGAACAGCGCCTCCAGCAGCAGCTCCGTTTCCAGCTCCTCGACCGCCAGCCCGGCCGCGAGGCCGGTCCAGGTGTTTGTCGTGGACACCATCAGTGCAGCCATTAATGGAGCCAGACGCGCATCATCGACAGCAGCTGCGCGACGTCGACCGGCTTCGTGATGTAGTCGGACGCACCCGCGGCGATGCACTTGTCGCGGTCACCCTTCATCGCCTTCGCGGTCAGCGTGATGATCGGCAGCGACTTGAATTTCGGGATGCGGCGGATGGCGCGCATCGTGTCGTAGCCGTCCATCTCCGGCATCATGATGTCCATGAGGACGATCTCGATGGTCGGATCCTTTTCCAGCACCTCGATGCCGTCGCGGCCGTTCTCGGCGAACAGCACCTGCATCTGCTGGCGCTCCAGCAGCGACGACAGCGCGAAGATGTTGCGCAGGTCGTCGTCGACGATCAGCACCTTGCGTCCCGCGAGGCCGCCGTCCGCCGCGTGGATCTCTTCCAGCATGCGGCGCTGCGTCTCCGGCAGGCTGGCCTGCGAGCGGTGCAGGAACAGCGCCGTCTCGTCCAGCAGGCGTTCCGGTGAGCGCGCATCCTTGACGACGATGGTCTTGGCGTAGCGCTTCAGCTTCGTGACCTCCTTGCGCGACAATTCCTGCGCCGTGTAGATCACGATCGGCAGGTCGCGCAGGGCCTGCTGCTTGCCGATCTGGTCGAGCAGGTCGAAGCCGGAGATGTCGGGCAGCGTGAGGTCCAGCACCATGCAGTCGAAGTGCTGCTGCGCCAGCGCTTCCAGCGCGGCCTTGCCATCTTCCGCCGTCACGATGCGCACGTCGGAATCGCCGATCAGGCCCACGATCGATTCGCGCTGGGCCATGTCGTCTTCCACGACGAGCAGGCTGCGTTTTCCGCCCATCAGGAATTTCTGGATGCGCTTGAATTCCTCCTGCAGCATCTCGCGGCTCACGGGTTTGTTGATGTACGAGATCGCGCCCTGGCGCAGCGCGCGCTCGCGCTCGCGCAGCGACGACATCACGTGCACCGGGATGTGGCGCGTGCTCGGGTCGCGTTTCAGGCGGTCGAGCACCGTGAAGCCGTCGATGTCCGGCAGGTCGATGTCGAGCAGGATCGCGGACGGCAGGTAATCGCGGGCGAGGGACAGCGCGGAATCGCCGCGGTGCGTGACGATGCCCTTGAAGTTCTTTTCGCGGGCAAATTCAAGCAGCGTCTTGGCGAAGCGCTCGTCGTCCTCGACGATCAGCACGGACGGGTCGCCCGGCACGATCAGGCCGCGGTCGTCCAGCATGGCCGCGTATTCGACGAGGCTGCCCGACGGATCGGGCAGGGTGACGCTGGTGACTGCTTCCGGTTCCGCTTCCAGCAGCATCGTCGGCGCCGGGAGGGCGGAAGGCTGCGGCTGCGGCGGGGCGAGGCGCGCCGGTTGCGGCTGGCGGGTCTGCTCGTAGTTGATGAAGCCCGCGCGGTTGTACGGCAGGTACAGGGTAAACGTGGAGCCAATGTTGACGGTGGATTCCACGCGGATTTCGCCGCCCAGCAGGCGCGCCAGTTCGCGCGAGATCGACAGGCCCAGGCCCGTGCCGCCGTATTTGCGCGCCGTGGAACCGTCAGCCTGCTGGAATGCCTCGAAGATCAGCTGCAGCTTGTCGGCCGGGATGCCCACGCCCGTGTCGCGCACGGAGAACGCCAGCACGGCGTCCGCATGCAGCAGGTGCGGGTGATCGGCCGTCCAGCCGCTCGTCACGAGGCTGATCGTCAGCGACACGTTGCCGTGGCTGGTGAACTTGAACGCGTTCGACAGCAGGTTTTTCAGGACCTGCTGCAGGCGCGTCGTGTCGGTCATGACGGCGGTCGGCAGGTTGTCCGCCAGCTCCACCGAGAAGCCGAGGTGCTTCGCCTCGGCCATGTGGCGGAACGTGCGGTCCACGTAGTTGCGCAGGTTCGAGAAGCGGTATTCCGACACGTCCAGCGTGACGGTACCGGACTCGATCTTCGACAGGTCGAGAATGTCGTTAATGAGCGTCAGCAGGTCGGAGCCCGAGCCGTGGATCGTCTTCGCGAATTCCACCTGCTTGGACGACAGGTTGCCTTCCGGGTTGTCGGACAGCTGCTGCGCGAGGATCAGGAGCGAGTTCAAAGGCGTCCGCAGCTCGTGCGACATATTGGCCAGGAACTCGGACTTGTACTTGGAGGACAGCGCCAGCTGGGTCGCCTTTTCTTCCAGCGCCAGCTTCGCCTGTTCCACCTCGCGGTTCTTGCGTTCCACCTCGATGTTCTGCTCGGACAGCAGGCGCGCCTTTTCCGCCAGCTCCTGGTTCGTCTGCTGCAGTTCCTGCGCGAGCGACTGCGACTGGGTCAGCAGCGATTCCGTCCGGCTGTTTGCTTCGATCGTGTTCAGCACGACGCCGATCGATTCCATCAGCTGGTCGAGGAACGAGAGGTGGGTTTCCGTGAAGCGGTCCAGCGACGCGATCTCGATGACGGCCTTGACCTGCTGTTCGAACAGGATCGGCAGCACGACGATGTTGGTCGGCGGCGCGGAACCGAGGCCGGACGACACGACGATGTAGTCGCGCGGGACGTCCGTCAGCCAGATGCGGGTCTTCTCCAGCGCGCACTGGCCCACGAGGCCTTCGCCCGGCAGGAACGACGTCGGCAGTTTGCGGCTCGACCGGTAGCCGTACGACGCGATCATGCGCAGGCGCGCGTCGGCTTCCTGCGAATCCATCATGTAGAACACGCCGTGGTGCGCGGAGACGAGCGGTGCCAGTTCCGACAGGATCAGCTTCGTCACCGCCTGCAGGTCGCGCTGGCCCTGCAGCAGTCGGGTGAAGCGCGCCAGGTTGGTCTTCAGCCAGTCCTGCTGCGCGTTCTTCTGCGTCGTCTCCTTCAGGTTGCGGATCATCTCGTTGATGTTGTCCTTCAGGTAGGACACCTCGCCGCGCGCTTCCACCTGGATGGAACGGGAGAGGTCGCCGCGCGTCACCGCCGTCGCCACTTCACCGATCGCGCGCATCTGGTTCGTCAGGTTAGCCGCGAGCTGGTTGACGTTCTCCGTCAAGTCCTTCCACGTACCCGCGACACCGGACACGTTTGCCTGGCCGCCCAGCTTGCCTTCCGTACCCACCTCACGGGCCACACGGGTCACCTCCGATGCGAACGACGACAGCTGGTCCACCATCACGTTGATGGTGTCCTTCAGTTCGAGAATCTCGCCCTTCACGTCCACGGTGATCTTCTTGGAGAGGTCGCCGCGCGCCACGGCGGTGGTCACCGCCGCGATGTTACGCACCTGGCCCGTCAGGTTCGACGCCATGAAGTTCACGTTGTCGGTCAGGTCTTTCCAGGTACCGCCGACACCCGGCACGTAGGCCTGGCCGCCCAGCTTGCCCTCGGTACCCACCTCACGCGCCACGCGGGTCACCTCGGAAGCGAACGAGGACAGCTGGTCCACCATCACGTTGATGGTGTTCTTCAGTTCCAGGATCTCGCCCTTCACGTCCACGGTAATCTTCTTGGACAGGTCGCCGTTCGCCACGGCGGTCGTCACGTCCGCGATGTTACGCACCTGCGCCGTCAGGTTACCCGCCATCGAGTTCACGCCGTCCGTCAGGTCTTTCCACGTACCCGCGACGCCCGGCACGTTCGCCTGGCCGCCGAGTTTACCTTCCGTACCCACTTCGCGGGCCACGCGCGTCACCTCGGACGCGAAGGAGTTCAGCTGGTCGACCATCACGTTGATGGTGTTCTTCAGCTCGAGAATCTCGCCCTTCACGTCCACGGTAATCTTCTTGGACAGGTCGCCGTTCGCCACGGCGGTCGTCACGTCCGCGATGTTACGCACCTGGCCCGTGAGGTTACCCGCCATCGAGTTCACGGAGTCGGTCAAGTCCTTCCACGTGCCCGCGACGCCTTTCACCATTGCCTGGCCGCCCAGCTTGCCCTCCGTACCCACTTCGCGGGCCACGCGGGTCACCTCCGATGCGAACGAGGACAGCTGGTCCACCATCACGTTGATGGTGTTTTTCAGCTCGAGAATCTCGCCCTTCACGTCCACGGTAATCTTTTTACCGAGGTCGCCGTTCGCCACCGCGGTCGTCACCGCCGCGATGTTACGCACCTGGCCCGTGAGGTTGGACGCCATGAAGTTCACGTTGTCGGTCAAGTCCTTCCACGTGCCCGCCACGCCGGGCACGTACGCCTGGCCGCCGAGCTTGCCTTCCGTACCGACCTCCCTTGCCACACGGGTCACCTCGGACGCGAAGGAGCGGAGCTGGTCCACCATCACGTTGATGGTGTCCTTCAGCTGCAGGATCTCGCCGCGCACGTCCACCGTGATCTTTTTCGACAGGTCGCCGTTCGCCACGGCGGTGGTCACTTCCGCGATGTTACGCACCTGCGAGGTCAGGTTACCCGCCATCGAGTTCACGGAGTCCGTCAAGTCCTTCCACGTGCCCGCGACGCCGGGAACATATGCCTGGCCGCCCAGCTTGCCTTCCGTACCGACCTCCCGCGCCACGCGCGTCACCTCGGACGAGAACGACGACAGCTGTTCCACCATCGTGTTCGCGGTGGTCGCCGCGCGCAGGTACTGGCCCTTCAGCGGGTGGCCGTCCACTTCCAGCGCCATCGTCTGCGACAGATCGCCTTTCGCGACGGCGCCGATGACGCGCGCCATTTCCGTCGTCGGGCGCACGAGGTCGTCGATCAGCGTATTGACCGAACTGATGATGGTGGACCAGCCGCCCACGACGCCCGGCACCGAGGCGCGCTGCGTCAGGTGGCCTTCGCGGCCGACGACGCGCGACACCTCGGTGACCGCCTCGACCATCTTTTCCTTGGTCTCGATGATGTCGTTCAGGGTATCCGCGATCTTGCCGGACACGCCGGTCCAGTCGGACGGCATGCGTACCGAGAAGTCGCCTTTTTTCAGCGCCATCAGCGTGGACAGCAGCAGCTTGACATCGAGCTGTTCAGCCATGTCGGTCATGTTATTCATTGACTAGGAATCCTCGATTGAGAAAAGCGGAAGGGCGGGCGCGCATGGTTTTTAGACAACGCGCATTGTTAAATGCCAAGAAAACGCAACGATACACCTGTGTCCGGTCAAGTCAAGCATACATATGTGCTACGAGACATGATTGTTACGAATCCACCATAAACTTGCATTTTTGAAATTTTAAATGGACAATTCGCGCGAGAATAATCGAAAATCGTAAAGACTGGCGCACGACTCGATGGCGGGCCTTGTTCAGCATGTATCGGAACGACAACTGACCCAAAGTTATAGCTCTGCCATAATGAATAAAAGACCAATTTTTCGTGCTTTTTAGTTACAACTCAACTAGCATAGCGGGGTGTCATTACACCCCCCATTCAACAGCGCGAGGCATCCATGAAGACCGTCGATTTGGACGAGTTGTTACATACCGACACCGCGTCCAGTTGGGGCGAAGCGCTGTTCGCCCTCGGCCGCCACTACGGGTTCGAGAAGGTGTTGTTTGGCATGTCGGGCTCGCGCCACGCGCGGCTCGAGAACGCATTTATTCAGAGTAATTACCCGACAAAGTGGCGCGAACGGTATGACGCCGAGCGGTTCGCGTATGTCGATCCCGTCGTCAGCCATTGCCTCGCCACCACGTTGCCGCTGATCTGGCAGCCGGAGATCTTCCGCAGCCCGGCCCAGCGTGCCTTGTACGAAGAGGCATGCACGTACGGCATCCGCGCCGGCGTGACGTTTCCGATCCATGGTCCGAACGGGGAGTTTGGCCTGCTGAGCTTTGCCGTCGACACGGCGGCGGATGGCGCGTTCCTGCGCGACGTGTCGAGCATGCTAGCCGACCTGGCGCTGTTGCGGGATTATGCGTACGCGTCCGGCGTGCGTTTCTGCCCGCCGCCGTCGCAGGAGGCGGCGCCGCGCCTGACCCCGCGCGAGCTGGAAGTGCTCAACTGGGTCATGGTGGGCAAATCGTCGTGGGAAATTTCAAAAATCACCGGCTGTTCCGAGGCGACGGTGAACTTCCATATGGGCAATATCCGCCAGAAGTTCAACGTCAACACCCGGCAACAGGCGGTCGTGAGGGCCATCTCGCTGGGGCTGATTACCCCAGAAGATCACCATCGTTGAGCTTGCCGTTGACATAGAGTTTCAACAGCAGGGCGACCGGGGCCGGAATGGCCAGACCCGTTTCGAAGCGGCTGCCGCTGGATTGCGTGACGCCAAACCGACCCCAGAATTTCTCCTGGCTCTCGCGTTTGCTGATCCGGTATTTCTTGAGATCGCTGATGGAGGGCGCCAGGGATGCGGGCGTTTTCATCATCAGGGTGCCTGCCGACGGTTCCCGCAGGCTTGCTTCGGTAACGAAATCATTAGCCATCGCCGCTCCTCCATGGAAAGATGTGTGAGAAACAAGTATTCCATGCAACATTCATTTAGCGTCCTAGCAACCCTGCTAGTTTCATATCGAATGTCCCAGTTGCGTTAGCTTGCTAACTGATGGTTACGGGCGGAATAGGTCGCCTCCAGCGTTTTTCGGGTGCAATTATTTGAGTTGCCTCAACAGGAAGGCATAGGTCAGCGCCCACATGGTTGCCGTCTGCTCGTTGTTCGCCGCGCCCGCGTGGCCGCCCTCCGTGTTTTCCCAGTACAGGACGTCGTGCCCCTGTTCCCGCATCCGCGCCGCCATCTTGCGCGCGTGGCCGGGATGGACGCGGTCGTCGCGGGTAGACGTCGTGAACAGCACGCGCGGATAGCGCTTGTCGGGTGACACGTTCTGGTAAGGCGAATAGCGGGACATGTACGCCCACTCGTCCGGATCGTCCGGATCGCCATACTCGCCGATCCAGGACGCACCGGCCAGCAGTTCGTGGTAGCGGCGCATGTCCAGCAGGGGCACCTGGCAGGCGACGGCGCCGAACAGGTCCGGGCGCTGCGTCAGGGCCGCGCCCACGAGCAGCCCGCCATTGCTGCCGCCCATGATGCCGAGATGGGGCGGGCTCGTGATGCCGCGGCGGATGACGTCTTCGGCGACGGCGAGGAAATCGTCGAACGCCTTCTGCCGGTTTTCCTTCAGCGCCGCCTGGTGCCAGCGCGGCCCGAACTCGCCGCCGCCGCGGATGTTCGCCAGCACATACACACCGCCCTGCGCGAGCCAGGCCTCGCCCGTCGTGCCGCTGTAGAACGGCGTGAGCGACACTTCGAAGCCGCCGTAACCGTACAGCAGGGTCGGATGCGTGCCGTCCAGCGGCGCGTCCTTGCGCATCACGACGAAATAGGGGACGTGCGTGCCGTCGGGCGACTGCGCCGTGAACTGGCTGACGGCATACGGTGACGCATCGAAGAACGCCGGCATGGATTTCAGGAGTTCGCGGCCATCGCGGCCAGCCTCCATCAGGTACAGGCTGCTCGGCGTGAGGAAGTCGGTGACGGTGAGGAACACCAGGTCCGAGTCGTATTCGTCGACGGCGGACACGTGCAGCGCGCCCATGCCGGGGGCGTCCACGTCGCGGCACTGCCAGCGGCCATTCACGCGCTGCCATTCGCTGATGCGGTTCTTGACGTTGTCGAGGATCGTGAGGAAGAGCGCGCCCCGCGTCGCCGCAATGCCGTCCAGCGACGTCGTCGGCGTGGGTTCGAAGAGCACGTCGAAGTCGCGCGCGCCTGCCAGGAAGCGGTCGAAGGCGATGGCGAGCAGGGCGCCTTGCGGCCACGTGCGGTCCCCGATCGTCCAGTCCGAGCGCAGTTCGACGATGAACTGGTCGCGCAGCGCGAACGCGTTCGCATCCAGCGGTTTGTCGATGGGCTCGAGCTGCCCGCCCGCCGGATCGCGCAGGAACAATTCGCTGGTGTAGAAATCGATCTGGCGCAGGACGAACTGGCGCTCGCAGCCGGGTGTCGGGTCGTGCCAGGCGGAGACGGACAAATCGTCCTCCTGCGCCGCGTAGACGAGCGTGGCCTCACTCAGCGATGTGCCGCGCTTCCACGCCTTGACGATGCGCGGGTAGCCGGATTCGGTCATCGAGCCGGGGCCGAAGTCGGTGGCGACGAACAGCGTGTCCGCGTCGATCCAGCCGGCGCTCGATTTCGCTTCGGGCAAGGTGAAGCCGTCGGCGACGAAGGACAGCGTCGCCACGTCGAATTCGCGCACCACGTGGGCATCGCCGCCGCCGCGCGACAGCGAGACCAGGCAGCGCGTGCCGTGCGGTTCCAGGAACGTCACCCCGGCCCAGACCCAGTTCTCGTTGTCAAGGCGGGCGAGGGCGTCCAGGTCCAGCACTGTTTCCCAGGCGGGTTGCGGCTTGCGGTATTCATCCAGCGTCGTGCGGCGCCAGATGCCCCGTTCGTGATCGGCGTCGCGCCAGAAGTTGTAGAAGGCGCCGGCGTGGTGGCCGGCGTAGGGGATACGGTCGCGCGAATCGAGGATCGTCTTCAGCCGCGTGCGCAGGGCCGCGTAGCCCGGCAGGGCGGTGAGTTCGCGTTCCGTTTCCATATTTCGTTCGGCCACCCAGCCGAGCGCACGGTCGGAATCGACGTCTTCCAGCCACAGCCAGGGGTCAAGATGCCCGTTATCCGCTTCACGCATATGCATTCCTTATTGTTGAGCTCGCAATTTCGGCCCGATTCGGACATACTAACAAACATCTAAAAATTTCCTTGCGGAAATATGCTCAAAGCTGACATCACGACGCGCAACACGGGAACGACGGCCGCTCTGTGGGCCGGCGGCGTCGTGCTGTCCGTGTTCGCGGGCGCCGGGCTGTACCTGGGCGCGGCCCACACGGTCGACGTCGAGGCGCAGGCTCGCTTCGACCACATGGCGCGCACCAGCCGCCAGCAACTGGCCGGCGCCGTGCATTCCTATGCCGACGTCGTGCGCGGCCTGGCCGGCCTGTTCCAGGCAAGCGGCACCGTCACGCGGCTGGAATTCCACCGCTATGTCCGGACGCTGGGCGTGGCCGAGCACTATCCGGCGCTCGAATCGGTCAATTACGCGGCGTACGTGGAAGAGGGGGCGCGCGACGCGTTCGTCGCGGGCGTGCGCGCGGACCGCAGCCTCGATCCGGCCGGCTACCCGGACTTTGCGATCCGGCCCGGCGTGCGGCGCCCCTCGCACACCGTGCTGACTTACCTGGAGCCGTGGCTGCCGGAGAAGGCCGGCGTCGACCTGGCGGGCGGCGCGCCCGCAGTCGCCCAGGCGCTCGCGCGGGCGCGCGACAGCGGCCGCATGGCGGCATCCGGCAAGCCGGTCGTCGTGGAGCACCCGGTGCGCCATCTCGGCCTGGGCTTGCGCATGCCCGTCTACCGCACGGACGGCGCGGTCCCGCCGGACGTCGAAGGCCGCCGCGCCGCGTATGCGGGCTCCGTCGGCATCGGCTTTTCCGTGCCGGCCCTCGTGCGCGGCGCGCTGCCCGGCGGCGACCAGCCCGTCGCGCTGCAGCTCTATGCAGCCGCCGATAACCGGGAAGCTGAACGCGGGGCAACCGGTCCGCTGCACGTGAACGAGGCGGACAACCTGCTGTACGACGGCGCCGGCCCGGCGCTGGCACGCGCGGACGATCTGCTGGAAACCGTGCTGCCGGTGCGCTTCGACGACAACCTGTGGAAGGCCCGCTTCGTCGCCCGCCGCGCCGATCTCGTCGACGGTTTCGGCCGCGTCTTCCCCTGGCTGGCCGGTGCGGGCGGCTTCGGCGCGACACTCCTCGTGTATGCGCTGTTCCTCAACCTGGCCCGCTCGCGCAGGACGGCCGTGGACGAGCGCCGGCTGCTCGACCTCGTGCTGGACAACGTCGACGCCTACGTCTACCTGAAGGACCGCGACCGCCGCTACCGCTACGTTAACGCGAAGATGGCCGCCGCCTGCGGCCTGCCGGCGAGCGAGATCGTGGGTCGGCGCGACCGCGAGGTGATGCCGCCCGCGCAGGCCGACGCGCTGTGGGCGCTGGACCAGCCCGTGCTGGAACTGGGCGAAAAGCGCGCCGTGCAGAACGCATTCGCGGGCCGCGACGGCGTCGTGCGCGAGTTGTGGAGCGTGAAGGTGCCCGTGCGTTTCGCGGGAGACGGCGACGTCGGGGCGGTGCTGTGCGTGTCGACCGACGTCACGGAACTGCACGCGCTGAAGGCACGGGCCGACGCGGCCAGCCGTGCCAAGAGCGACTTCCTGTCCAATATGAGCCACGAGATCCGCACGCCGATGAACAGCATCATCGGCATGGCCTACCTGGCCGGCAAGCGCGCGGAAGACCCGAAGCAGCGCGACTACCTGGGCAAGATCCAGCATTCGGCGCAGCACCTGCTGGGCATCATCAACCACATCCTCGACTTTTCCAAGATCGAGGCGGGCAAGGTCGAGCTGGAACTGCGCGACTTCACGTTCGACGCGCTGAAGCGTAACGTCGAGAGCCAGCTGGGCACGCAGGCGACGGCGCGCGGCCTCGAGCTCGCGTTCGATATCGCGCCCGAGCTGAAGTGGCCCGTGCGCGGCGATCCGCTGCGGCTGGAACAGGTGCTGCTGAACTTCGTCGGCAACGCCATCAAGTTTTCCGAGCATGGCACCATCCACGTGCGCGCCCGCGTCGAGCGGACCGTGGGCGCGGACGTCCTCGTGCGCTTCGACGTCGAGGACCAGGGCATCGGCATCGCGGCGGACGACCTGGCGCAGCTGTTCACGCCGTTCCACCAGGCCGACCCGTCGACGACGCGCGTGCACGGCGGCACGGGCCTGGGCCTCGTCATCAGCAAGCAGCTGGCGGAGCTGATGGGCGGCGAGGTCGGCGCGACGAGCGTGCCGGGGCAGGGGAGCACGTTCTGGTTCACCGTGCTCCTGCAGCCGTTGACCGCCCCGCGGCCTGCGGCGCCGGCGCCGCAGGCCGAACCGGGCGCGCTTGCGGGCTGCACGATCCTGCTCGTCGAGGACAACGCGTTCAACCAGCTGGTGGCGCGCGAACTGCTCGAGGATGCCGGCGCGCGGGTCGTCGTCGCCGATGACGGCGCCCAGGCGCTGGACCGGCTGGCGGAAGGGCCGGTCGACTGCGTCCTGATGGACGTGCAGATGCCCGTGATGGACGGCTACGAGGCCACGCGCCGCATCCGCGCGGATGCACGGCTGGCCGGCCTGAAAGTGATCGCGATGACGGCGAACGCGGGCATCGAGGACCAGGCCCGGTGCCTCGCGGCCGGCATGGATGAATTCCTGACGAAGCCGGCGGCGCCCGAGACGCTGGTCGCGACGATCGCGCGCGCGCTCGGCCGCGGCGTGAGACGTCCTGACGTCCCGGACACGCCCAAATCGGACACGCTGCTCGACCTGGGCGTGCTGTCCGACGCGTTCGGCGGCCAGCCGGAGCGCATGCGCAAATACGCATTCATGTTCCTGGACTCGGCCCGCGACGGCATGCACGAGATCGACCGCGCGCTGGTGGCCTCGGCGCCGGCCCGGGCGGCGGCGGTGGCGCACCGGCTGAAGTCGGCCGCGCGCACGGTCGGGGCGCTCGGCTTTGGCGACCTGTGCGCCGATCTGGAACGCCAGGTCGAGCCGGGCGCGCTGGGCGAGGCGCGCACGCTGGCGGCCCGGCTGCGCGGCGTGCTGCCGCGGCTGGAGCGCCACATCCTCGCCGAACTGGGCGCGCGCCAGCAGGATCACCAGACCTGAGATCCGGTTAGCCCTACCGTCGAGCGGCCGGAAGTAGTATGCTGCGCGAGTCTCTTCGCCACGTCCCGTCATGCCATCCCCGATCCGCCCCGGCCTCCTCATCCTGCACGGCAACCAGATGGAGTTGTTGCGCGCCGCCGTCTTCGACTGGCTGCGCGACAATCCGCTCGGTCCGCTGGAAGAAGAGATCATGCTCGTCCAGTCGAACGGCGTCGCCGAGTGGCTCAAGATCGCGCTGGCGGAAGAGCTGGGCGTGTGCGCGGCCACGCGCGTGGCGCTGCCGGCCCGCTTCCAGTGGGAAGCCTACCGCGGCATGTTGGGCCCGGAACGGGTGCCGCGCCGCTCGCCGTTCGACAAGGATGCCCTGACGTGGCGCCTCATGCGCCTGCTGCCCGAGCTGCTGCAGAAGGATAAATTCGAACCGCTGCGCCACTTCCTGTCCGACGGCGACGCCGAGCGCCGCCTCCAGCTGGCCGAGCGCCTCGCGGATCTGTACGACCAGTACCAGGTGTACCGCGCCGACTGGCTCACCGACTGGGCGGAAGACCGCGACCAGCTGCGCCGCCCCGGCGGCGATCCGATCCCGCTGAAGCAAGACCAGTGCTGGCAGGCGCAGCTCTGGCGCGAGATCCACGCGAGCCTGCCGCCGGAGCGCCGCTGGTCCGGCCGCGCGACGATCCACCAGCAATTCATGGCGGCGGTAATGGAAGACCGCGAACCCGTGCTGCGCCTGCCGCGCCGCGTGATCCTGTTCGGCATGTCGACCCTGCCGTACCAGACGATCCAGGCGATGGCGGGCCTGTCGCGCCACACGCAGGTGCTGATCGCCGTGCCGAACCCGTGCCGGTTCTACTGGGGCGACATCATCGAAGGCCGCGAGCTGCTGCGCGCGGCGTACAAGCGCCAGGCGCACCGCAACGGCAGCGACCTGTCCGAAATCCCCGTCGAGCAGCTGCACGCGCACAGCCACCCGCTGCTCGCGAGCTGGGGACGGCAGGGCCGCGACTTCGTGCGCATGCTCGACGAATTCGACAACGGCGAGGGCGCGCAATTCGGCAACCTGCGCATCGACCTGTTCTCCGACGACGAGCCCGAGACGTTGCTCGGCCAGGTGCAGGCCGCCGTGCGCGACCTGCTGCCGCTGTCGGAACATCCGCACACGCCGCCGCCGCTTGAGGACCGCTCGATCGAATTCCACATCGCCCACAGCGCCCAGCGGGAAGTCGAAGTGCTGCACGACCAGCTGCTGTCGTGGTTCGCGGAACCGGGCGGGGAGCCGCTGCGCCCGCGCGACGTCGTCGTGATGGTGCCGGACATCGAAACCTTCTCGGCCGCCGTCCACGCCGTGTTCGACCAGCACAAGCGCAGCGACCCGCGCTACATCCCGTTCGAGATCGGCGACGTGAAGGACCGCAGCGTGAATCCGCTGCTCGTGGCGCTGGAATGGCTGCTCCGGCTGCCGCAGCAGCGCTGCCGCCAGAGCGAGGTGCGCGACCTGCTCGACGTGCCCGCGGTGGCCGCCCGTTTCGGGCTGGAAGAAGCCGACCTGCCCATCCTCGGTCACTGGATCGAGGGCGCCAGCGTGCGCTGGGGCCTGGACCAGCGCCACCGCGCAGGGCTGGGCCTCGGCTCGGCCGGCGAACAGAATTCCTGGCTGTTCGGCGTGCGCCGCATGCTGCTCGGCTATGCGACGGGCCACGGCGCCAGCTTCCGCGACATCGAGCCGTATCCGGAAGTGGGCGGCCTCGATGCCGCGCTCGCGGGTTCGCTGGCGGAACTGGTCGAGGCGCTGCTCGCGTGGCGCGAAGACCTGGACCGCGTGCAGACCCCGATGCAGTGGGGCGATTGCGCCCGCGCGCTGCTGGCCCGCTTCTTCCGCGCGAAGAACGAGGAAGACCGCCTGATGCTGCACCAGCTGGAAGAAGCGCTGCAATGCTGGCTGGAGATCTGCGAGAACGCGCTGTTCGACGAACCCGTGTCGCTCGCCGTGATGCGAGAAGCGTGGCTCGGCCAGCTGGACCAGCCGGCGCTGTCGCACCAGTTCGTGTCCGGCGGCGTCACGTTCTGCACCTTGATGCCGATGCGCGCCGTGCCATTCCGCGTCGTCTGCCTGCTCGGCATGAACGACGGCGACTTCCCGCGCCGCGGCCACCAGTCCGACTTCGACCTGCTCGCGCTGCCGGGCCTCTCCCGCCCGGGCGACCGCTCGCGCCGCGACGACGACCGCTACCTGATGCTGGAAGCCGTGCTGGCCGCGCGCGAAAAACTGTACGTGAGCTGGGTGGGCCGCAACGTGCGCGACAACACGGAGCAGCCGGCATCCGTACTCGTGTCGCAGCTGCGCGATTATCTCGCGGCCGGCTGGGACCTCGACCTCGCCGAGCGCACGACGGTGCACGCGCTGCAGCCGTTCTCGCGCCGCTATTTCGAGCGGGGCGGCCTGCTCACGTATGCGGGCGAGTGGCGGTCGGCGCACGGGGCGGAAGCCCCAGGCGTCGGCGACGACGTGCTGCCGCCGTTCGAGCTCGATGCCGATTACCGTCTCACGCTGGGCGAACTGGCGGGCTTCCTGCGCCAGCCCGCGCGCTACTTCTTCCGCCGCCGCCTCGGCGTGACGTTCACGGACCTGGAAGTCGTCGGCGAGGACGAGGAACCGTTCTCGCTCGACGCGCTCGACCGCTACTTCCTGGAAGACACGCTGCTGGACGACAGCGGCACGCCGGAAGCGCCGCACGAGGTGCGCCACGTGCTGGAGGCGCGCGCGGCGCGGCTCGCGCGCGAAGGCGTGCTGCCCATCGGCCTCGTGGGCCGGCAATGGCAGCAGCAGCTCGTCGACGACCTCGTGCCCGTGCGCCGCGCATGGCTTGCGGCCGGCGCGCGTTATCCGAAGCCGGCACCGAAGCTCGTCGTCAGCGTCGACGTGGGCGGCGTGCGCATCGAGGACTGGATCGACCGCCTGCGCAGCAACGACGAGGACACCGTGTGGCTGTTGCAGATGTCGTCCAAGGTGCTGGACCGCAAGGGCGAGCCCCGCGGCGACAAATTGATCGGCCCGTGGCTGCGCCAGCTGGCCGCCGCCGCGATGGGGGAGCGCGTGGGCGGCGTGCTCGTCGCGCGCGACGCGAGACTCGCGATGGCGCCGCTGGAACGTGGACAGGCGCTCGCGCAACTGGAGACGCTGGTGGCGCTGTGGCGCTCGAATCTCGACCGCCCGCTGCCCGTCGCGTGCAAGACGGCGCTGGCCCATTTCTCCGGCGGCGATGCGCGCGAGACGTATGACGGCGGCTTCGAGATCGACGGCGAAGTGACCGATCCGTGCCTCGCGCGCCTGTGGCCGGAATTCGCGCTGCTGCGCGCGGCCGGCGGCTGGCCGCTGGTGGCGGAAGCGCTGTACGGCCCATTGGTCGCCTGGCTGAAGGACAGCGTGACGGTGACCCGGTTCGAGGGAGGCGAACAATGAGCCAGCTCCTCGATGCCCTGAGCTTTCCGCTGCACGGCTCGCGCCTCATCGAGGCCAGCGCGGGCACCGGTAAAACGTGGACCATCGCCGCGCTGTACCTGCGCCTCGTGCTGGGCCACGGCGGCGAGAACGGCTACACGCGTCCGCTGATGCCGCCCGAGATCCTCGTGATGACGTTTACGCGCGCCGCCACGCGCGAGCTGTCGAACCGCGTGCGCGAGCGTCTCGTGCAGGCGGCGGCGTGCTTCCGCGGCGAGGTGGAACCCGACGACCCTTATCTGGAAGCCCTGGCGGATGCGTACGACGACGAGGCAGCCCGCCTCGTGGCCGCGCACCGGCTGGTGCTCGCGGCCGAGACGATGGACGAGGCGGCGATCTTCACCATCGACGCGTGGTGCCAGCGCATGCTGCGCGAGCACGCGTTCGACAGCGGCAGCCTGTTCGACGAAGAACTCGTCAGCGACGAGCGCGCGCTGTTCGAGGATGCGGCGCACGACTACTGGCGCCAGCACGTGTACCCGCTGTCCGGCGCGGCGCTGACGAGCCTCCTGTCCTGCTGGAGCGACGTCGACGCGCTGAAACGGACCGTGCGCGACCTGGTGCAGCGCGCCGGCCGCATCGACGACGGCAACGAGCGGCCGCTGGGCGCCGTCATCGCCGAGGCGGAGCGCACGCAACGCGAGGAACTGGCTCGGCTGAAGGATGGCTGGCGGGCGCGCGCCGACGCGATGGAGGCGTGGATCGCGGCGCAGCGCAGCGTGAATCCGAAGGCGTTCAACGGCACCAAGATGCGGCCGGATTCGCTGGCCAAGGGCTTCGACGCGCTGCGTTCGTGGGCCGACGATCCGCAAGCCCACTATCCGCAACTAACCGACGCGCTGTGGGCGCGGCTGACGCCCGATGGCATCCTCGGTGCGTTCAGCACGAACTACAGCGCGCCCGTGCCCGAGTGTTTCGAGCACACGGCGGCCTTGAAGGAAGGGCTGGACGCGATCACACCGGTAGCGCACGCGCTGCTGCGCCACGCCGCCTGCGCCATCGCGCTCCGCATGGCGGAACTGAAGCGCCGCAACCGCCAGTTCGGCTTCGCCGACATGCTGGCGCGCCTGAAGGATGCGCTGGAGGGCCCGAACGGCGAGGCGCTGCGCCGCCGCATCCTCGACCAGTATCCGGTGGCGATGGTCGACGAATTCCAGGACACGTCGCCCGACCAGTACCGCATCTTCGACCTGCTGTACCGCGTGGCCGACAACGATCCGGCGCGCGGCCTGTTCCTGATCGGCGACCCGAAACAGTCGATCTACGGCTTCCGCGGCGCGGACATCCACAGCTATCTGTCGGCACGCCGCGCGACGCACGGCCGCCACTACCAGCTCGGGACGAACTACCGCTCGACGCGCCAGCTCGTCGCCGCCGTGAACCAGCTGTTCCGCCACGCGGAAGGGAATTACGCGGCCGGCGCGTTCCGCTTCCGCAAGGGAGAAGAGAATCCGCTGCCGTTCGACGCCGTCGACGCGGCGGGCCGCAGGCAGCAGCTGGTCGGCGTCGACGGGCCGTTCCAGGCACTGGCGGTCGGCGTGGCGGACGTCGAGGACCTGCGCGTGGACGATTACCGCGAATTTTTCGCCCAGCACTGCGCGGAACACATCGTCCGGCTGCTGAACGATCCACGTGTCGGCTTCGCGGACGATGCCGGGAAGTTCACCCGCCTGATGCCGGCCGATATCGCGATCCTCGTGCGCGACCGGCGCGAGGCGGCGGCTGTCCGGCGCGCGCTCGTGCAAAGGAAGGTCGCGAGCGTGTACCTGTCCGACCAGGACTCCGTCGTCGAAAGCCTTGAAGCGCGCGACGTGCTGCGCTGGCTGCAGGCGGTGGCGAATCCGCTCGACGTCACGCTCGCCCGCGCCGCGTTCGCGACCGCCACGTGCGCGCTGCCGCTGGCGGAACTGGCGCAGCTGGCGAGCGACGAGCTGGCGTGGGAAGGCCGCGTCGAGCAACTGAAATCGCTGCACCAGGCATGGCAGCGGCAGGGCGTGCTGGCGATGCTGCGCCGCTTCATCCACGAACTGGGCCTGCCCGCAAAGCTGCTGGCGGCGCCGGGCGGCGAGCGGCGCCTGACGAATCTGCTGCACCTCGCGGAACTGCTGCAGGAAGCGAGCCGCGAGCTGGATGGCGAACAGGCGCTGATCCGCTGGTTCGCCGAGCAGGTCGAAGGCGTGGGAGAAGGCGGCGACGAACGGGTGCTGCGGCTGGAATCGGACGCGGAACTCGTGAAAGTCGTCACGGTGCACAAGTCGAAGGGCCTGGAATATCCGCTCGTGTACCTGCCGTTCGCCGTCACCGCGCGCAAGACGGACCGCCGCAACCGTGCGTTCTTCGAATACGTGGAAGACGATGGCGAGCGCCGCATCGACCTCGCGCTGTCCGACGCGGCGATGGAAGCCGTCGACCGTGCGCGCCTGGAAGAAGACCTGCGCCTGCTGTACGTGGCGCTGACGCGGGCGCGCCATTTCCTGTGGCTCGGCGTCGCGGCCGTCGCCGCGCGCAAGAAGGGCGAGAACCAGTTGCACGAATCGGCGCTGGGCTATCTGCTGACGGGCGGCACGCCCGTGCCCGCGACGGCCGTGCGCGAGCGCTGGGAACACCTGCGCGGCGACGTCGACGGCATCGAACTGCATGCGCTGGCCAGCCCGGACGGCTGTACGCTGCTACGCCGGCAGGACGTGCGGCCGGAACTCGTCGAGCCGCCGCGGTTCGAGGCGCGCTTCGAGCGCAACTGGGCCGTGGGCTCGTTCACGTCGCTGACGAAAAACACGGTGGCGGTCGCGCCGCCCACGCGGCCGCAGGAAGAGAACCTGCTGGAGGAAGAAGACCCGGGCGTCGTGCCCGTCACGCACAGCGAGGACGCGCCGTGGCACCGCTTCCCGCGCGGCGCCGGTCCCGGCAACTTCCTGCACGAGCAGCTGGAATGGATGGCGAGGGAAGGCTTCGGCCAGGTCGACGACGACGAGTTCCGCGTCCGCCTTGCGCAGCGCATCCAGCGCGCCGGCTGGGGCAACCGCCTCGACGATGCGCTGGCCTGGCTGCGCATGATCGCCTTGACGCCGCTGCCGCCCGTCGGCTGCGCGCTGGCCGATATCGATGCGCCGCTGGCCGAGATGGAATTCTGGTTCCCCAGCCGCCAGCTGGACGTGGCCGCGCTCGACCGCCTGTGCCGCCAGCGCATGCTGGGAAACACCCCGCGCCCGATCCTGCCGGAGCGCCAGCTGCACGGCATGCTGAAGGGATTTACGGACCTCGTGTTCGAATGCCACGGCCGCTACTGGGTGCTGGACTACAAATCGAATGCGCTGGGGCCCGGCGACACCGCGTACACGCAGGCCGCGATGGCGGCCGGCATGGCCGAGCACCGCTACGACATCCAGGGTGCCATCTACATGCTGGCGGTGCACCGCCTGCTGCGCGCGCGGCTGGGCGCCGGCTACTCGCCGCAGGAGCACCTGGGCGGCGCGGTGTTCCTGTTCCTGCGCGGGATCGGCAACCCGGCCACGCACGGCTGCTACCTGATCGAGCCGGACGTGGAACTGCTGGACGGCCTGGACCGCCTGCTGGGAAAGGACGCGCATGAAGCCTGACGTCATCGATACCAGCGCCTTCTGGGCCGAGGTGGAACGCCTGACGGAGGCGGGCGAATTGCGCCGCCTGTCCGGCGTGTTCGCGCGCTTCGTGGCGAGTCTCGGCGATGGCGCCTGCGCAAAGTCGACGCCCTTGCTGCTCGCGTCGCTCGTGCTGTCCGAACTGGAAGGGCGCGGCCACAGCTGTTTGCTGCTGGACGATCTCGTGGGCGATCCGGCCGCGCTGCTCGGCTGGGCGGACGAGGATTGGAAGCTGCTGTCGAAGGCGGCAAAGCCGCTGCCGCGCGGCGTGAAGGGGTGGATCACCCAACTGGCCGCGTGCGAACAGGTGTGGCGCGTGGGCGACCTCGATTACGACCAGCCGCTCGTGCTGGACGACACGCGGCTGTACCTGCGCCGCTACTGGCGCGACGAGACGCTGGTGGCCACGTGCGTGCGCACCCGCGCGCAGGAACGCCGCGACGTCGACATCGACCAGGCGCATACGTGGCTGGAAGCCCTGTTCGGCGCCCAGCGCGCGGGCGAGACGCCCGACTGGCAGCGCATCGCGTGCGCCGTGGCGCTGCGCGGCGCGTTCGCCATCATCACGGGCGGTCCTGGTACGGGTAAGACGTACACGGTGGCACGGCTGCTGGCGCTGCTGTTCGCGACGGCGCCGGACGCCGCGCGCCAGCGCATCGCACTTGCCGCCCCGACGGGCAAGGCCGCCGCGCGGCTGAAGCAGTCGATCGACAAGGCGTTGACGGAGCTGGCCGACCGCGTGGGCGGCGCGCTGCCGCTGCGCGAACTGACCACGCGCATGGGCGCCGCGCGCACCCTGCACAGCCTCCTGGGCGCCCGTCCGGACACGCGCAGCTTCGCGCACCACCGCGGCAATCCGCTCGACGTCGACGTGCTGATCGTCGACGAGGCGTCGATGGTGCACCTGGAGATGATGGCGTCGCTGCTGGACGCGCTGCCCGCAGGCGCCACCCTGATCCTGCTGGGCGACAAGGATCAACTGGCGTCGGTGGAAGCGGGCGCCGTGCTGGGTGACCTGTGCCACGACGCGCAGGCCGGCCGCTACGACGCGGCCACGCTGGCCTACGTGCAGGCCGCGAGCGGCGAGACGATCCCCGCCGGGTATGAAGGCCATGGCGGCCCGCTCGCCCAGCAGACCGTGATGCTGCGCCACAGCCGCCGCTTCGGTGGTCCGATCGGCAAGCTGGCGCTGGCCGTCAACGCGGGCGACGTCGACGGCGCGGCCGCCGCGCTGCGCGCGCCCGATGGGGCCGGCGTGCTGCGCTGGATCGACCACGCGCACCAGCACCACGTGATCCAGCTCGCGAACGAGGGTTATCGTCCGTACCTGGAACTGCTGCGCGCCGGCAGCGGGGGGCATGGAAGCCACGAGGACTGGGTGCGCGCCATCCTGCAGCGCTTCGAAGCGTTCCGTGTGCTGTGCGCCGTGCGCGAAGGCGAGTGGGGCGTGGAAGGCCTGAACGAGGCGATCGAAGTGCGCCTCGCGCACGCGGGCCTGATCGTGCGCGGCGACTGGTACGTGGGGCGCCCCGTCATGGTCACCCGCAACGACTACCCGACGGGCACGTTCAACGGCGACATCGGCCTCGCGCTGCCGGACCCCGCGCGGCCCGGTTCCCTACGGGTGTGGTTCCTGGAAGGCGACAACGTGCGCAGCGTGCTGGCCACGCGCCTGCGCCACGTCGAGACGGCGTACGCGATGACGGTCCACAAATCGCAGGGTTCGGAATTCGCGCACACGGTGCTGGCCCTGCCGAAAGAGGGGGGCGCCGTGCTGGCGCGCGAGCTAGTCTATACGGGCATCACGCGCGCGAGCCGCCAGTTCACGCTGACGACGCCGGCGCCGGCCGTGCTGGGCGACGCCATCCTGCGGCGCACGCACCGGGCCAGCGGGTTGCGGGGGATGGTCGAACAATAGAACCGGGAGGCTGTATGAGCAACGATTGCATGCACTTTCATCACATCGTGACCCGCGAGGGCAACACGGACGGTTGCGAAGAGTGCCTCAAAACGGGCGACACCTGGGTGCACCTGCGCGTCTGCCTCACGTGCGGCCACGTCGGCTGCTGCGACCAGTCGAAGAACAAGCACGCCACGAAGCACTTCCATGCGACCGGACACCCCGTGATCCGCTCGAAGGAGCACGGCGAGACGTGGGGCTGGTGCTACGTCGACCGGGTCGTCAAGGACCCGGTGTAACGGCGTGCTTGCGGACGAGCCGCACGACCGTGTTCCACACCCGCGTCGTCGCCGGCACGTTCAACGTGCGTTCGACGAACGCGTTCGGACTGCCCGCGCTGGTCCCGAGCTTGTAGGTCAGCGACAGCAGCATCCCATCATGCCAGCTCACCACGCGCACATCGCCCTTGGCGTTCGCCGGCGGCAGCGACACGCCGTCCGCCGGCGCCCCGATCAGGAACGTGGCGCAGGGCGCGTACACGTCGTCCAGCGCCACGCCCGCCAGCGGATCGCCGGCGACGAGCGCAGCCAGGCCGTCCAGGTCGCGCAGGGCTGCCGGTTCGTCGAAGCCGTCGCGGCGCAACGTGGCCTGCGCCGCTTTCAGGATGCGCGCGGCCTTGGCCGGCGATGCCGCTTCGAACACCACCGTGCCGTTCGTCAGGAAAGAGCAAGGGTCGACGGCACCCGCCTCCGCAAAGGCCGTTTCGAGCACGGTACGGGTCGGCGCAGGAGGCCGGCCCAGGTTGAAGTTGCGAAAAAACGCCGCGAATTTCACAGGTCCAGCTCCCAGGTCTCGTTGATCATGTCCTTGCCGAACGCATGGACGGGTTCCTCCGCGACCAGCCGGTAACCCTTGCGCTGGTAGATGCCGCGCGCTTGCTTCTGCTGGTCCGTCGTCCAGAGGCGCATCTTCCTGTAGCCGGCGGTGCGGGCGAACTGATGGCAGACGTCCACCAGATGCGTGCCCAGTCCAAACCCCCGGGCCTGTTCTTCGACGAGGAGAAGACGCAGTTTTGCCACGCCTTCTTCGCCGTCGCGTGCGACTGCGATCGAGCCGATGCGCTCGCCGGCCCGCTCGGCGATCCAGCAGTGCTCCCGTGCCGGGTCGAAGTTGCGCTCGAAGTCCGTGCAGATCTGGCCGACCAGCGTTTCGAAACTGCTGTCCCAACCCTGCTGTCTGGCATACAGCTCGCCGTGGCGGCGGGTGATCCATGCCATGTCGCCGGGCCGGTGGGACCGCACGACGAACGGTTGCGCGAATTTCATGCTGCCCTGCCTGTCGAGCAGGCCTCGGATCGTGTTCATCGCCTCCAGCAGGCGCAACTGGTCCGTGTCGTCGAAGCGCGCCAGCATGTCGCCCACTTCTTCACGCGAGCGGCGGTCCAGCGGCTCGTAGACGGCGCGGCCATGTGGCGTCATGTGGAGCAGCTTGGCCCGGCCGTCGGTCGGGGAATCCACTTTGGCGATCAGGCCGGCCGCCTCGAATTTGCTCACGATGCGGCTCAGGTAACCCCGGTCCAGGCCGAGTTCCCGGCACAGCGCGGCCGGTTGCTGGTCGCCGTGGTGCGCCAGCTCGTAGAGGATCCGCAATTCCGTCAGCGTGAATTCGCTTTGCAGCAGGCCTTCCCGCAAGACGCCGATGTGGCGCGTGAAGAACCGGTTGAAGCCGCGAACGGCCGCGATCCGCTCGTCGTACACAGAAGTCGTCATGGAAACTCCAGCAATTTTCTTGGATCAATTCTCCGGGAGATTGCTGACTCAGTCAACATTATCCGAAATCACACCAACCTTTTGCTTTCCACTTGGCAACAATGTTAAAGTTGCGGTCCAAGAAAAGTTATCGGAGCGGTATCATGTTGATCGTCGTGGGTTTCATCATCGTGCTGGTGGCGGTATTCGGCGGCTTCGTGCTGCAGGACGGGCACCTGGCCGCGCTGTTCCAGCCCTACGAACTCCTGATGATCTTCGGCGGCGCGCTGGGCGCGTTCGTCATCGCCAACGACCGCAAGGCGATCGGCCTCACGTGGCACAGCCTGCCGATGCTGTTCCACGGCTCGCGCTACACCCGCGAACTGTACATGGCGCTGATGGCGCTGATGTTCGACCTGTTGACGAAAGTGCGCCGGGAAGGGCTGATGGCGCTCGAGAACGAGATCGACGCGCCGTACGAAAGCGCCGTCTTCACGAAGTACCGCATCATCCTGCTCGACGATCACCTGATGGACTTCATCACGGACTACCTGCGCCTGATGGTGTCCGGCACGATGAACAGCTACCAACTGGAAAACCTGATGGACAACGAGATCGCCACGTACCAGGAAGACGCCGACATCCCCGTGCAGGCGATCCATAAGCTGGCCGACGGCATGCCGGCGTTCGGCATCGTCGCCGCGGTGATGGGTGTCGTGCACACGATGGGTTCCATCGGCCGGCCGCCGGCGGAACTGGGCGGCCTGATCGCGGCCGCGCTCGTGGGTACGTTCCTCGGCATCCTGCTGTCGTACGGCCTCGTCGCGCCGCTCGGGAGCCTGCTGCACCGGCGCCACCAGGAAGTCGTGAAGGCGCTGCAATGCGTGAAGGTGACGCTGCTGGCGTCCATGAACGGCTACGCGCCGACGATCGCCGTGGAGTTCGGCCGCAAGGTCATCTCGGCCACGGAGCGCCCGACCTTCGCCGAGCTGGAAGGCCACGTGCGCCAGCTCAAGTCGCGCTAACCGCGCGGCAGCTCGATTCCCGCAAGCTTCCAGCTCCACAGGCCGTCGCGCCGGAACACGAAGCTGCCGCCGTCTTCCGCCGTGACGGCGAAGTGACGCCAGCCGCGGTAGTGCAGCGCATAGTGCGGCTTGTCCCGTGGCGGCTCCGCATCGGGCGTTTGCGCTTCCCGGGCGGGCTTGCCGATCGATATCTTGCCGTGTTCGACCATGGCCGCGACACCGGCCGGCGATACGATCGCGTCCACGAGCGGATCCGCGACGACGCGCGCGAACGCCTGGCCGATCGCGGCGAACGGATTGTCGCCCGCATCCCGGCCGATCGATCCGAGCAGCTGGCTTTTCACGCTGTCGCGCAGGGCAGGGAAGTCGACGAGCGCGGACACGCCCCCGGCATCGTGGCGGTCCGCTGCCGCGCGCAGGCGGTGCAAGGTCCACCACGGACTGGCGACGCTCGTGGCGGCGACGACGAAGAAGGTGCCGGCGGCAGCGGCGGTGAGGGCTCGGGTACGGTTCATGGGCATCGCAAATGAGAAGGCCGGAACAGTCGCCCGTTCCGGCCTTCGGTGTTCAAACAGCCGCCCGCTCAGCGATGGCGGCGGTGACGCGTGACGGTCACGTGCTTGTGGCTGCGGCGCGTGGTGCCGCCGGCGGTGGCGCGGATGCGCGGACCGCTTGCCGTGGCGCGGATGCGCGGGCCGCGTGCGGACGCGCGCACGCGCGGGGCGTCACCGGCCGTCGCCACGGCGCGGGTTGCAACCGGGCCGGCGTCGCCCAGCACGTGGCGGCGGATGTTCAGGGCGTCCAGGATGCGGACGGACGAGGCGCCCGCGTTCAGCAGCACCATCGTCGCATTCTTGCCGGCCGCCTTCACGCGCATGATCAGGCAGCGGCCCGCTTCCTGCGTGTAGCCCGTCTTCGACAGGCCGATGTCCCAGCCCTTGGCGCCGACGAGGCGGTTCGTGTTGTGGTATTCGACTTCGCGGCCCTTGATGTTGATCAGGTCCTTCGACGACGTCGTGATGCGGGTGATTTCCGCGTAGTTCGATGCCGCGGTTGCCATCTTGACGAGGTCGGCGGCGGTCGAGCGGTTGTTCGGGGAGAGACCTGTCGGTTCCTCGATGACGGTCTGGGTCATGCCCAGCGCGGCGATCTTGCGCTTGACGGCGGCGCGGAAGCCGTCGATGCCGCCCGGATAGGTGCGGGCGAGCGCGGCGGCGGCGCGGTTGTCGGACGACATCAGGGCCAGCTGCAGCACGTCGCGGCGCGGGATGGTGGCGCCGACGGGCACGCGCGACGTGCTGTGCTTGAGCATGTCGACGTCCTGCTTCTCGATCTCGATCGGCTCGTTCATGTCCTGGTGGGCATCGAGCACGACCATGGCGGTCATGAGCTTGGTCAACGAAGCGATCGGCGCGACGGTGCTGGCGTTCTTTTCGAACAGCACCTTGCCGGTGTCGTCTTCGACCACCAGCACCGATTGCGATCCGAACGGCACGGCAAAGGCCGCCGCACTGGAGATCGTCATCACTACGGCAGCGAGGAATTTTTTGATCATGGATGGTTGTCTGGGTACGGTTAATGGTCGGGCGCCGGACGGCGGCGGAGCATCAAAACGTCGGGTTGGCAGATAGCGACATGCTATACGGCAACATTAAAGGTTGAACGATAGCATCAAAGATTGACATATGTCTATGTCCCTCCATGAAATATCGAGTCTAACGGCAAGATTCTACAAGAAAAAAAAGCCCCGCGTTGCCGCAGGGCCTTCTTTTTGAACGGACTATCCGATCTGTCTCATTTAGAGGTATAAATTTTGTCGAATTCTCCACCGTCATCGAAATGGCGTTTCTGCGCGGCACGCCATCCACCGAATACATCGTCCACCGTGAACAGCTGGATCGGCTTGTAGTTGGCGGCGAATTGCTTCATGACTTTCTCGTTGCGCACACGCATGTAGTGCTTGGCGCCGATCGTCTGGCCCGTTTCCGTGTACAGGAAGTTGAGATAGCCGGTCGCCTGCTTGCGGATGCCCTTGCGGTCGACGACCTTGTCCACGACGGCGACCGGCGATTCGGCCAGCACGGAGATCGACGGGTACACGACCTCGAAGTCGTTGCCGAATTCGGCGCGCACGAGGTTCACTTCGTTCTCGAACGTGACGAGGGCGTCGCCGATCTGGCGCTGCGTGAACGTGGTCGTGGCGGCGCGGCCGCCGGCGTCCAGCACGGGCACGTTCTTGAAGATCTTGCCGACGAGGTCGCGCGCCTGCGCTTCGTTGCCGCCTTTCTTGATCACCGAGCCCCAGGCCGCCAGGTATGTGTAGCGGCCGTTGCCGGCGGTCTTCGGATTCGGGATGACGACTTTCACGTCCGGCTTGGCCAGGTCAGCCCAATCCTTGATGCCTTTCGGATTGCCCTTGCGGACGAGGAACACCATGGTCGAGTAGTAGGGTGCCGCATTGGCCGGGAATTTCTTGGCCCAGTCCTTCGCGACGAGGCCGCGGTCGGCCAGCATGTCGATGTCGTTGGCTTGGTTCATCGTCACGACGGACGCTTCCAGGCCGTCCGCCACGGCGCGGGCCTGCTTGCTGGAGCCGCCGTGCGATTGCTTGATCGTGACGGTTTCGCCCGTCGATTTCTTCCATTCGGCGACGAAGGCCGGGTTGATGTCCTTGTACAGCTCGCGTGCCACGTCGTAGGACACGTTCAACAGTTCCACGTCGGCGGCCTGTGCGGCAAACGGGACGACGGCACTGCCGAGCGCCAGCGCGAGCAGCGCGCGGCGCAGCGAGGAAACGGATGGGATCGCCATATTGTTTTTCCTTGTAAAGACTCTCTAGGGATGGTCGATGATCCGTTAAAAAATAGCAAAACAAAAGAACATTTTCGTCATATGCTTAGTCGCTGCATGTGACATGCATACGGTACGGACCGCTTCAAAGCAGCCACGTCCCGTTTGGGGTATAGTCCGGCCTTCGCTGAAACATCGTTTTTTCCAGGTTGATGCTGAAAACAATGGGTATCGAAATTCGCCAGGCAACACAGAACGACGCGCCGGCCGCATGCGGGCTGCTGCGCCGTTCGATCGAAGAGGGCTGCGTGCGCGACCACGGCGACCGCCCCGAGATCCTGCAGGCCTGGCTCGGCAACAAGACAACCCAGAACGTGCTGGGCTGGCTGTCGTCGCCCAGCAACTTTGCCGTCGTGGCGGAGCGTGACGGGGACGTGGTCGGCTTCGCACTGCTGAACCAGGCGGGCAAAGTGCCCCTGTGTTATGTCCGGCCGGACCTGTTGCGCCAGGGCGTCGGACGCGCGCTGCTGCGGGCACTGGAAACCCAGGCGCGCGCGTGGAACATCACCAAGGTGCACATGCAGAGCCCGGAGTCCGCCAGCGGCTTTTTCGAGCGCCAGGGCTATGTCAACGCGGGCAAGGACAAGGCCTGTTTCGGTCTCGAATGCGACTTCCTGTGGAAGCAGCTCGACGCGGAAACGGCGCCGGCCCGCAAGCGATTTTGCAATTGCAGCCAGTGAGCTGCGTCATGGTTTGAACGTTGTGTAACATTACGCAACGTGAACTCATCTTTTTTCCTGTTGGCGCTTGCGCTATAGTAGTCGGGTTTCAATGATGAGTTCGTTATGGCTTCCCGTAGAGATTTTCTTCACCACGGCTTGCGCCTGACCGCGCTGGGACTCGTCGCCGTCCCGCTGGTCGATGCGCAGGCAGCCCGCTCCCAGACCGACACCCCGAGCACGGAGCTGGAACCGCCGCCCGATCTGTTCGATGCCCAGGTCGTCGACATCGACTTCTGGGTCAAGCCGCGCACACTGTCCGTGGTCCGTCCGCAAAGCGGCGAACGCGCCAGTGTCCTGTACTGGAAGGATGGCGAGGTGATCGATTCCGCCTACCAGCAGCTGTGCCATCTGCTGCGCGACGTGAATGGCAAGGCGTCGATCGCCATCGACCCGAAGCTGATCGAAACGCTGTGGGCGTCGCAGGCATTCGTCGCACGCTACGGCCTCGAGCGGCCACTCGAAATCCTGTCCGGCTACCGCACCCCCGCCTCCAACAACCGCCTCATCGAGCAGGGCGTGCCGGCTGCGCGCCAGTCGCTGCACATGTCGGGCAAGGCGGCGGACGTGCGCATCGCCGGCCTCACCGAGGAAGTGCTGGGCGGGCTCGTGAAGAGCTTCCGCAAGGGCGGCGTCGGCTTCTACTACCGCTCCGGCCCGAAAGGCGGCTGGATCCACACCGACACGGGCCTCAACCGTACCTGGAAGGGCTGAGCGGGTCTCTCCGCCGCCGGATTCCCGAACGGATAGGCGGCGCACGCGTTCTCCCGTTTTTGCTATCGTGGTCATATCAACCTTTTCCCAAGGAGGACGTGATGGCAACCATGAACGCACCCACGATGGAACGCCGGCACCTGCCCGAACGACGCGCGTCCGTGCGCGAGGGGGCGACCGCAATGTCCGGCATTGACTACGCCGCAATGGCGCTCCTGATCATCGGCGGCCTGAACTGGGCGATGGTGGGCCTGTTCGACGTCGACGTCGTCGCGACACTGTTCGGTCCGGGCAGCCCGGCCAGCCGTGTCGTGTATGTCGTTGTCGGCCTCGCAGCCCTGTACTCGATCTATACGGCGATCAAGATGAGCCGCCACCATCCCCACTGAGCCGATGCGGGTCGGCCTGATTTCCGACACGCATGGCCTGCTGCGCCCCGAGGCGCTCGATTTTCTTGCCGGGTCCGACCACATCGTCCACGGCGGCGACATCGGCGGCCCGGAGATCCTCGAGCGCCTTGCAGAGATTGCCCCGCTGACGGTGGTCCGCGGCAATAACGACACGGCACCGTGGGCGCGCGCGATCCCGGAAACGGCCCGCGTCGACTTCGGGCCGGTGGCGCTGTACGCGATCCACGACCTGAAGCAGCTCGACATCGACCCGCGCGCGGCCGGCGTGCGCGTCGTCGTGTCCGGCCACTCGCACAAGCCCGTATGCAGCGAGCGCGGCGGCGTGCTGTACGTGAATCCGGGCAGCGCGGGCCGGCGCCGGTTCAGCCTGCCGATCGCGGCCGGCGAGCTGATCATCGAGGGCGATGCCGTCGCAGTAAAGCTGGTGACGCTCCGCGAAATGCCGTAGCATACGCGCCGTCCTCAGCCTGATCGATCACCAACATGACGCCTGACACCAACGACACTGAACGCCCCCGTTTCCGCCCTGTCCCATGGACGTCGCTGGAAACCCCGCAGGACGTCGAACTATGGATCGAGGAGCACAACCGCACGATGCAGGAGCTCGTCAAGCCGCAGGAGACGGGCGTCGGCGTGCGCTTCCGCCTCGCGCCCGGCGGCGACGTCTACATGCAGACGGCGGCGGATGC
The DNA here is from genome assembly GCF_024756235.1 of Massilia kyonggiensis. Classification (GTDB taxonomy): domain Bacteria; phylum Pseudomonadota; class Gammaproteobacteria; order Burkholderiales; family Burkholderiaceae_D; genus Telluria; species Telluria kyonggiensis. Next base: position 618,165 of record NZ_JANUGY010000002.1, read on the forward strand.
CGTCATCCTCGACGTCGAACCGGACGCCAGCTGGATCGCGCCGCTCATCATGGCCGCGACGGGTGCCGAGCAGCCGGCCGGCTCGATCTGGGTACTGCCGGACGACAAGCTCGTGCAACTGCTGCTGGGCCTCTCGACCCTCGTGGAGAGCTCGCTGATCGTCACCGGTCACAATTTCGGCAGACACGGCCGGCGACAGTTTTAGCATATATTTACGACAATATTTCCTTTGCATGTAGTCAAGATTCGGTGTTAAATCAGCGCTGTCTCGTACGATGAGCTGAGCCGATGCCTACACGAATCCCGACCGCCACGCGGCGCGCGCTGCTGTTGTCCCTCGCTCTCGCAGCTGTCGCGCTGCCGGCCCGCGCGGCCGACCTGCTCGACACCGTCAAGACCCGCGGAACCCTGCGCATCGCCCTGGAAGGCACCTATCCTCCATTCAATTTCAAGGATGCGAAGACGGGGCAACTGGCCGGATACGACGTCGACGTCGCGAAACTCGTCTGCGCGAAGCTCGGTGTGAAACCGGAATTCGTGACGACGGAATGGTCGGCCATCCTCGCCGGCCTGGGCGCGGGCAGGTACGACGTGATCGTCAGCCAGGTCGGCATCACGCCGCGGCGCCAGCAGGCATTCGATTTTTCGCAGCCTTATACCTATTCGGCGCCGCAACTGATCGTGCGCCGCAACGAGGCCGCGGCCTACCGGAGTCTCGCCGACCTCAAGGGCCGGACGGTCGGCGTGGGGCAGGGCAGCGTGTTCGAGCAGCAGGTGCGGGCCGTACCCGGCATCGAAGTCAAGAGCTACCCGGCCGCGCCGGAAAACCTGCAGGACCTCGCGTTCGGCCGCATCGACGCGGCCCTCAACGACAGCCTGATGGTGGCCTATCTCCTCAAGAATTCGCAGCTGCCGATCCGCGCCGGCGCGCGTGTGGGCGACGTCGAGCGCATGGGCATCGCCTTCCGCAAGGGCAATCCGAAATTCCATGCGGCCGTGGACAGGGCCATCGACGACATGCGCGCCGACGGCAGCCTGAAGCAGGTGTCGCTCAAATGGTTCGGTACTGACGCCACACGCGCCCCGTGACGGAGCTGATCGACCTGCTGCGCGAGGCCGCGCCCGTGATGGCGAAAGGGGCCGGTTACACGCTCGCGTTCGCGATGGCGGCGATGGTGGGCGGACTCGTGCTCGGCTTTCCGACTGCAATCCTGAGATTGGCGCCGTGGGCGCCGCTGCGCTGGCCGGCCGCGCTGTACGTGAGCGTGTTTCGCGGCACGCCGCTGCTCGTCCAGTTATTCGTCATCTATTACGGCCTGCCCGGCATCGGCATCGAATTCACGCCCGTCACGGCGGGCATCCTCGCGCTGTCGCTGAACGCGGGCGCGTACCTGTCCGAGAGCCTGCGCGGGGCCATCCTCGGCATCGCCAGGGGGCAGTGGAATGCGGGCTTCAGCCTCGGCCTCACCTATCCGCAGACCTTGGGCCTCGTGATCCTGCCGCAGGCGCTGCGCACGGCCGTGCCGGCGATGAGCAACACGTTGATCAGCCTGATCAAGGACACGGCCCTCGTCTCCGTCATCACGGTGACCGAGTTGATGCTCGTGACGAAGGAGCTGATCGCGGTGACGTTCCGGCCATTGCCGCTGTATGTGGCGGCGGCCGTCGTGTACTGGCTGCTGAGCTTGTTCTTCGAAGCGGTGCAGCGCCGCGCGGAGCGGCATTTCAACCGCGCGCACAGATGAAAAACGGCGCCGCAGCGCCGTTCGGTCTTACATGTTCGGGTAGTTCGGCCCGCCGCCGCCTTCCGGCGTGACCCACACGATGTTCTGCGTCGGGTCCTTGATGTCGCAGGTCTTGCAGTGCACGCAGTTCTGCGCGTTGATCTGCAGGCGATCCTTGCCCTCGTCCGTCTTCACGAATTCGTACACGCCGGCCGGGCAATATCTTTGTTCCGGACCCGCGAACTTGGCCAGGTTGATCTCGACCGGCACGTTCGGGTTCTTCAGCGTGAGGTGCACGGGCTGGTCTTCCGCATGGTTCGTGTTCGAGATGAACACGGACGACAGGCGGTCGAACGTCAGCTTGCCGTCCGGCTTCGGATAGACGATGGGCTTGAAGTCGGACGCCGGGCGCAGGCATTCGTGGTCCGCATGGTTGTGGTGCAGCGTCCACGGCGCCTTGCCCTTGAACAGGATCTGGTCGATGCCGGTCATGATCGTGCCAACGACGAGGCCCTTGCTCATCCACGGCTTGAAGTTGCGCGCGACATGCAGTTCCTCGTGCAGCCACGATTGTTCGAACGCGACCGGATAGCTCAGCAGTTCGTCGTGCTGGCGGCCCGCGCCCAGTGCGGCGTAGGCGGCGTCGGCCGCGAGCATGCCCGTCTTGATGGCGGCATGGCTGCCCTTGATGCGGCTCGTGTTGAGGAACCCCGCGTCGCAGCCGATCAGCGCGCCGCCCGGGAACACGGTCTTCGGCAGCGACTGCAGGCCACCCGCCGTGATCGCGCGCGCGCCATACGAGATGCGCTTGCCGCCTTCGAAGAAGTGGCGGATCGCCGGGTGCGTTTTATAACGCTGGAATTCTTCGTACGGCGACAGATACGGGTTCTGGTACGACAGGCCGACGATGAAGCCGACGGCGACCTGGTTGTTTTCCAGGTGGTACAAGAAGGAGCCGCCATAGGTATCGTTGTCCAGCGGCCAGCCGGCCGTGTGGACCACGAGGCCCGGCTGGTGTTTGGCCGGATCGATTTCCCACAGTTCCTTGATGCCGATGCCGTACGTCTGAGGATCCTTGCCCTTGTTCAGGTCGTATTTCGCCATCAGCTGCTTGCCGAGGTGGCCGCGCGAGCCTTCCGCGAACAGCGTGTACTTCGCGTGCAGCTCCATGCCCAGCTGGAACGCGTCGGTCGGCTGGCCGTGGCGGTTGACGCCCATGTTGCCGGTGGCGACACCCTTCACGGAGCCGTCGTCGTTGTACAGGATTTCGGCGGCCGGGAAGCCCGGGAAGATCTCGACGCCCAGCGCTTCCGCCTGCTGGCCCAGCCAGCGCACGACGTTGGCCAGCGAAATCACGTAGTTGCCGTGATTCGTCAGCATCTTCGGCATCATGAACGAGGGCGTCTGGTAAGCCTTCGTCTCGGAGAGGAACAGCATGCGGTCTTCCGTCACGGGCGTGTTCAGCGGTGCGCCGAGTTCCTTCCAGTTCGGGAACAGTTCGTTCAGCGCGCGCGGATCCATCACGGCGCCCGACAGGATGTGCGCGCCCAGCTCGCCGCCTTTTTCCAGCACGCAGACCGACACGTCCTGGCCCTTTTCGGCCGCCAGCTGCTTCAGGCGGATCGCGGCCGACAGGCCTGCGGGGCCGCCGCCGACGATGACCACGTCGTATTCCATTGCTTCGCGGGGGCCGTATTCTTCGAGGAGGGAGTTGGTCTGAGTCATGTCTTATGGGAGTTTTAAAAATTTAAGCACGAGTGTGCACTTTTTTGCGCTCGTTGGCAACGCCGAGCGCCATTGTAGGGCAACTATTAGACGCGGCAATCTAATCGGTGCGAAATAGGTGAAGTGTGTAATCATTATGACTTCGCAACAGAATTTAGTTCGGAGACAGGGGGCGTAACGTGGGGATTGAAGTCAATTTCGAAGGAAAGATCGCGATGGTCACGGGCGCGTCCAGCGGGCTGGGCGCGCGGTTCGCCAAGGCGCTGGCCGGCGCCGGCGCCCAGGTCGTGCTCGCATCGCGCCGCATCGAGCGCCTGAAGGAATTGCGTGCCGAGATCGAAGCGGACGGCGGCGCCGCCCACGTCGTGGCGCTGGACGTGACGGACCTGGCCAGCATCAAGGCCGCGATCGCCCACGCGGAGACGGAAGCGGGGCCGATCGACATCCTCGTCAACAACTCCGGCGTCTCGACGACGCAGCGCCTGCTCGACGTGAGCGAGGAAGACTACGGCTACGTGATGGACACGAATTTGCGCGGCGCCTTCTTCATGGCCCAGCAGACGGCAAAGCGGATGATCCAGCGCGCCAAGGGCGACCCGAAGAAGCAGCACCGCATCGTCAACATCGCGTCCGTCGCGGGCCTGCGCGTGCTGCCGCAGATCGGCGTGTACTGCATGAGCAAGGCGGGCGTCGTGCAGATGACGAAGGCGATGGCCGTCGAGTGGGGCCGCTACGGCATCAACGTGAACGCCATCTGCCCGGGCTATATCGCGACCGAGATGAACGAGGATTATTTCGACACGGAGCAGGGCAAGAAGCTGATCGAGATGCTGCCGCGCCGCCGCACCGGCAAGCCGGAAGATCTCGACGGTTTGCTGCTGCTGCTCGCGGCCGAGGAAGCCCATTTCATCAACGGCGCGATCATCACGGCCGACGACGGCATGACGGCGCAATGAGCGAGTCCCGGCCGGGCCTGCTGCTGATCCACGGGCTGCTCGGCTCGCTGCACTACTTCGAGCCGCAGCGCTACCTGCCCGGCGTCGACCTCTACACACCGGATCTCATCGGCTACGGCCAGCGGCGCAGCGAGGACGCCCACATCACCCTGCATGACCAGGCCGCCATGCTGGCCCGCTTCCTGCACGACGAGGTCGGCAGTCCCGTGTGGGTGCTGGGCCACAGCGTGGGCGGCATCGCCGCGATGCTGCTGGCCGACCTCGTGCCGGAGCTCGTGCGCGGCATCATCAATGTCGAGGGCAACTTCACGTTGAAGGACGCGTTCTGGACGGGCCGCATCGCCGCCTTGCCCGACGCCGACTGGGCCGCGGAATACGGCGCGATGGAAGCGTCGCCCGCCGCGTGGCTGGAAAAAAGCGGCATCGAGGCGAGCGACGAGCGTATCGCGTGGGCGACGGAAATCCTCGCGAACCAACCGTACACGACCGTGCAAAAGATGGCGCAATCCGTGCTCGACACGACCGGCGCGCCCGATTACCTGGGCTGCGTCGGCCGCGTGCTGGCGCGCGCGACGCCCCTGTACCTGGTCGGCGGCGAACAGTCCAGCGCGGGGTGGGACGTGCCCGACTGGGTGCTGGCGCAGGCGCGCCGCGTGTGCGTGCAGCCGAAGACGGGGCACATGATGATGCTGGAAGATCCGGGGAGTTTTTGCCGGATCGTCGAGTCCATCCTCTACGAAGAGAACTGCCTTTCCGGCACCTGAAGCCGTATCATGCCGGCTTTTGGCAACGACGTAGAGCAACGATGAGCGACAAGAAACAGGTTCACACCATGCGCCAGGCCATCCGCTGGGGCGACATGGATGCATTCGGCCACGTGAACAACACGGTGTATTTCCGGTACATGGAGAGCGGGCGCATCGCGTTCCTCGAACAGGCGGCGGGCGACCTCGACATCCAGGGCGAAGGCCCGGTGATCGTCACGGCCTACTGCAGCTTCATCAGGCAGCTGAAGTACCCGGGCGAGATCGAGATCCGCACGTTCGCCGGTCCGGCGGGCCGGTCCAGTTTCGAGGTGACGCACGAGATCCGCATGGTCGACGAGCACGGCAATGCCGACGTCGTGGCCGCGGAGGGCGGGGGCAAGGTCGTCTGGATCGATTTCGCGGCCGAGAAATCCGTGCCGTTGCCGGCGCGGGTGCGGGAAATGCTGCCGGCGGGCTGACGGCCTGCCGCCCGAATCGGTATTTCCGCAACACTAAAGCGTATCAATTTGATGGTGTTCGTAATTCTTTAAGGAAATATTTCGCCAGAAATTGTAGGATCAAGGTCGTAACCATTAGTTTCTCCGATCTCAGGCGCGGCATTCACTCCAGTGATGTCGCGGCGACCACTGGAACCCGACCATGACCGTATCCGGCACCGTGCTTGCCCCCGCAGGCAATACTCCTGCAACTTATATCAACATCAATACCGACGCAGACCGCCTGGCCAGCGGGGGTACCGTGCTCTCCTATCTCAAGCAGAATGGCGGCGACATGGTGACCTGGGCGCCGTATCCGGAATTCGACGGCGTCGTCAAAGTGCTGGCCGCCGACAACAGTGTGCTCAAGACGATTTCGGTGCAAGCCGACCTGGCCGCCCCCGGCAGCGCCGTCAACGACCTGACGGTGGTAGCGCTGGCCAATGGCGGCTTCGTCCTGGGTTGGTCCGTCTATACCGACGCCGATAACTTCAGCGAATCGGTCAAGGCGCACTACGCGATCTACGACGACAGCGGCAACCTGCAAACGAGCGGTCTGCTGTCGAGCACGAGCGGCAACAATGTGCGGATCGCCAGCCTGGCGAGCGGTGGATTCGCGACGGTGTTCCTTGCCACCGGCACGGCCCACAGCCAGCAGGGCGTGGTCAACACGTTCCTCTACAACGCGGGCAGCGGTACTTACGTCAAACAGGCCGAGTCCTACGTCGGCGATCCGGTCAACAATGCACCCGGGGCCGGTGCGGACGTGACCAAGCTGTTCATGCTGGGCGAGGCCGACATCACCGCGCTGTCGGACGGTGGTTTCGTCGTCAGCGCACCCACGTACGACTGGGTCAGTCCGACCTATACGCCGCTGGGCGACTTCATCTTCAACTACTCGCCGACCGGCGCGCAGGAGAACTTCGCAAGCGGGAATTACTGGCAGCGCGTGAACTGGAACCCGGGCCAGGTCAACGATGTCGCCCAGGTCACCGCCTTCTCGGGCGGTTTTGCCAGCCTCAATCGTGGCCACAACGGCCAGTGGCAGGTCACGCTGTACCACGACGACGGCTCGCTGATCACGACCAACCAGTTGAGCGACCAGGTGTACCACAGCGGCGTCTACGATACACGCACCTATTACGCGAACAACCTCGCGCCCGTGGTCACGCCGGCGCTGGACGGTTCCATGAACGGCGTCAACCTGGACGACTTCGTCACCCTGGTCGACAACGGCAGCGACCTGATCGCCGTGCTGCCGAACGCCTCCCGCGGCTTCGACTTCGCTCACATCTCGAAGAGCACGGGCGCCCTGGTGTCGCTGGCCGACTCCGGCATCGCCGTGCCGTCCGGCGCCACGCTGGCCAATCCGCGCTTGCTGCACGAGGGGAGCGGCTTCGATTTCACGTACGACGTGCTGACCCAGTCCGGCAACTATACCCTCGCCAGCACCTACCAGTACGGCTTGACCGCGCCGCCCGTGAACGTGGCACCGACGGTTGCCGGCATCGCCGGCGACGCCACCGATTTCATCGTGGGCACGCCGCAATACGTGGATGGAGGCAACGACTACGCGGACGTCTACGACCCCGACTCCGCCAGTTTCGACGGCGGCTACCTGAACGTGCACCAGACGTCCGGCGGCGCGGACGGCAGCTTCAGTTTCGACCTCACCGTCGGTACGACCCAGATCCTGTGGGGCAGCGGCGCCCAGCCCGACACGAGCAACGACGGCACGAATTACACCGCGGCGCACGCGCCGGCGGTCGGCGACAAGGTCTGGTACGGCACCGGCCTGTCGACCGATCCCGCCGACTGGACCCTGGTCGGCACCATCGTCGCCGACGGCCAGAACGGGCACGACCTCAAGATTTCCTTCAGCAATACGGAAGCGTCGATCCCCGCGGGCGCGGGCATCGACGAAAGCTACGCGTCGCTCCTGCTGAAGTACCTGATGTACACGGCGCCCACGCTGGGCGCGCGCGGCTTCGCCGTCACCGTGAACGACGGCGACGGCGCCACTTCCACGCCGGTCGGCCTGACGATGACCGGCACGTCCGACCAGACCTCCACCATCACGGCGGCGGCCACGGTCGCGGAACCCGTCAAGCTGCCGGTGTCGGCGGACAGCGCGGGCGCCGCGGTGTCCGTGTTCGACTTCACCATCACGGATGCCGGCGGCGACGGCCTGGCGACCCGGGTCGCGGCATTGAGCCTCGATGCGTCCGGCACGGGCGACTTTTCCAAAGTCACCTGGCTGCTGACCGGGCCCGGCATCGGCTCGGCCATCACGGGCACCTATAACGCGTCCACGCACAAAATTGTGTTCACGGGTGCCGGCATCGTGGTGGCCGAGGGCGCCGCCGCCGAGTACACGATCAAGGCCTATTTCACCGACCCGGCCGGCGCAGTGCCCGGCGCCACGTATGTGTTGTCCGTCGACGGCGATACGAGCATGACGCTGGCGACGGGCCTCAGTTCGCAGATGGCGGCCGTGCAGGCACCCGTCACCAACGGCAGCGGTTCCGTCGTCGTGGCGGGCCCGTCGGTCCTTGCCGTCGAGTACACGACGCCGACGCACAGCCCGACCAATGCCGACAGCCTGACCTGGACCGTGCGCTTCGGCGAAGCCGTGCAACACCTCGACGCGACCGATTTCGACGTCGCCGGCCTGACCGGCGAGACCATCGTGGTTGCCGCGGCCGGCACCAATGCCTATACCGTGACCGTCAGCGGCGGCGCGCTGGCGGGTCTCGACGGCAGCGTCACGCTCGGCCTGGCCGCGGGCCAGGACGTGATCAACGCCGACGGCCAGCCACTGGCCAGCCTCGCACCGACCGGCACCGACGAGCGCAGCTGGGTGGTCGACAACACGGCGCCAGCCGCACCTGGCCAGCCGGACCTCCAGAGCGCGAGCGACAGCGGCAGTTCGCACACGGACGACCGCACCAACGTCACCGCACCGACCTTCACCGGCACCGCCGAAGCGGGCGCCACGGTCACCCTGTACGACGGGGACGGCACCGTGCTCGGCACGGGCGTCGCCACCGGCGGCACCTGGACCATCCAGAGCATCGGCCTGGCGCCCGGTTCGCACACCGTGAGCGCGCGCGCGGTCGACGCGGCCGGCAACCAGGGCGCCGCGTCGGCCACGACGACCGTCTTCATCGACACGTCCGTTGCCGCGCCGGGCCTGGCAGCCGTCAACGACACGGGCGGGAGCGCCACCGACGGCATCACGAAGGATGGCACGGTCACTGTGACCCTGGAGAGCGACGTCGCCGGCTGGGAATACAGCGTCGACGGCGGCGCCCACTGGACGGCCGGCAGCGGCACGAGCTTTACCTTGTCCGAAGGCAGTTATGCAATCGGCCAGATACAGGTGCGCCAGACCGATACGGCCGGCAACCTGAGTGCCGTCCAGGCGGGCACGCAGGCCGTCACCGTGGACACCACGCTGGCCGCGCCCGTGTTCGCGCTGACCAGCGACACGGGCGCCAGCGGCACGGACGGCATCACGCAGGATGGCACGGTCGCCGTGACGCTGGCGGGCGACGTCGCCGGCTGGGAATACAGCGTTGATGGCGGCGCCCACTGGACGGCCGGCAGCGGCACGAGCTTCACGCTCGGCGAAGGCAGCCATGCGATCGGCACGGTGCAGGTGCGCCAGACCGACACGGCCGGCAACGTGAACACGGCCACGAACGCGGCCGCGCTCACGGTCGCGACCAGCGTCGGTGCCCCGGGTGTTTCGCTGTCCAGCGACACGGGCGCGATTGCCACGGACGGCATCACGAAGGACGGCACGATCGCCGTGACCCTGGCGGGCACCGTCGCCGCCTGGGAGTACAGCGTCGATGGCGGGGCGCACTGGACGGCCGGCAGCGGCACGGCCTTCACGCTGGCCGAGGGCAGCTACGCTATCGGTACGGTGCAGGTACGCCAGACCGACCTGGCCGGCAACACGAGCGCCGTCGGATCGAATACGCAGGCCGTCACCGTGGACACCACGCTGGCCGCGCCCGCGTTGGCGCTGGCGAGCGACACGGGCGCGAGCGCCGCCGACGGGATCACGAAGGACGGCACGGTCGCCGTGACCCTGGCGGGCGACGTCGCCGGCTGGGAATACAGCGTCGACGGCGGCACGCACTGGACGGCCGGCAGCGGCACGAGCTTCACGCTGCCCGAGGGCAGCCACGCGATCGGCCAGGTGCAGGTGCGCCAGACCGATACGGCCGGCAACCTGAGCGCCGCCGGATCGAATACGCAAGCGATCAAGGTCGACACCACGCTGGCCGCGCCTGCGTTCGCGCTGTCGAGCGACACGGGCGCCAGCGGCACAGACGGCATCACGAAGGACGGCACGGTCGCCGTGACGCTGGCGAGCGACGTCGCCGGCTGGGAATACAGCGTCGACGGCGGCGCCCACTGGACGGCCGGCAGCGGCACGAGCTTCACGCTCGGCGAAGGCAGCCATGCGATCGGCACGGTGCAGGTGCGCCAGACCGACACGGCCGGCAACGTGAACACGGCCACGAACGCGTCCGTACTCACGGTCGCGACCAGCGTCGGCGCCCCAGGTGTTTCGCTGTCCAGCGACACGGGCGCGAGCGCCACGGACGGGATCACAAAGGACGGCACGATCGCCGTGACCCTGGCGGGCACCGTCGCCGCCTGGGAGTACAGCGTCGATGGCGGGGCGCACTGGACGGCCGGCAGCGGCACGGCCTTCACGCTGGCGGAAGGCAGCTACGCCATCGGCTCGGTGCAGGTACGCCAGACCGACCTGGCCGGTAACACGAGCACCGTCGAATCGAATACGCGGGCAATCACCGTGGACGCCACGGTGACCGCACCCGCGTTCGCGTTGTCCAGCGATACGGGCCTCAGCTCGACGGACGGCATCACGAAGGACGGCACGGTCGCCGTGACCCTGGCGGGCGATGTCGCCGGCTGGGAATACAGCGTCGACGGCGGCGCCCACTGGACGGCCGGCAGCGGCACACGCTTCACGCTTGGCGAAGGCAGCCATGCGATCGGCACGGTGCAGGTGCGCCAGACCGACACTGCCGGCAATGCGAACACGGCCACGAACGCTGCCGCGATCACGGTCGCGACCAGCGTCGGCGCCCCGGGCGTCTCGCTGTCCAGCGACACGGGCGCGGGCGCCACGGACGGCATCACGAAGGACGGCACGATCGCCGTGACCCTGGCGGGCACCGTCGCCGTCTGGGAATACAGCGTCGATGGCGGGGCCCACTGGACCGTGGGCAGCGGCTCGACCTTCACGCTGGCGGAAGGCAGCTACGCCATCGGCTCGGTGCAGGTACGCCAGACCGACCTGGCCGGCAACACGAGCACCGTCGCATCGAATACGCAAACGCTCAAGATCGACGCCACGCTGGCCGCGCCCGCGTTGGCGCTGGCGAGCGACACGGGCGCGAGCGCCGCCGACGGCATCACGAAGGACGGCACGGTCGCCGTGACCCTGGCGGGCGACGTCGCCGGCTGGGAATACAGCGTCGACGGCGGCGCCCACTGGACGGCCGGCAGCGGCACGAGCTTCACGCTGCCCGAGGGCAGCCACGCGATCGGCCAGGTGCAGGTGCGCCAGACCGATACGGCCGGGAACCTGAGCGCCGCCGGATCGAATACGCAAGCGATCAAGGTCGACACCACGCTGGCCGCGCCTGCGTTCGCGCTGTCGAGCGACACCGGCGCCAGCGGCGCCGACGGCTTCACGCAGAACGGCACGGTCGCCGTGACCCTGGCGAATGACGTCGCCGGCTGGGAATACAGCGTCGACGGCGGCGCCCACTGGACGGCCGGCAGCGGTACCGGCTTCACGCTGGCCGAGGGCAGGCACGACGCCGCCGCGGTGCAGGTGCGCCAGACCGACGTCGCCGGCAACCTCAGTGCGGCCGCGAGCAATACGGGCGCCATCGCCGTCGACAACGTCGTTCCCGTGGTGCAGACGATCGTGCGGCCAGCATTGACCGGGCCGGCCGGGACGACGCCCTTTACCGTCGAAGTGCATTATGCCGACGGCGGCGTCGGCGTCGATCCGGCATCGATCGACGTCGGCGACCTGAGCGTGACCGGGCCGGGTGCGACGGGCAGCCTGGCGGTCACGAACGCCTCGTTCGACGCCGCGCATGGCGTCGCCACCTATACCGTCGCGGCGCCGTCCGGCGGGTGGACCACCGCCCACGCCGGCACCTATGCGATCGCATTCGCCGCAGGCGGCGTCCTCGACCTGGCCGGCAACGGCCTCGTCGGTGGCGCCGGCCAGCAGTTCGAGGTCGGCTTCAACGCGCTGCCGCAGATCACCAGCAATGGCGGGGGCACAAGCGCGGCCATCGAGATTGCCGAGCGCAGCCAGGTGGTGACGACGGTGCACGCCACCGACGCCGACGCGGGCGACACGCTCGGCTACAGCATCACCGGCGGCGCCGACGCGGCGCTGTTCCAGATCGACGCCGCCACCGGCGCGCTCAGCCTGCGCAACGCCCCGCGCGTGCAGACGCCGCTGGACAGCGACGGCGACAACGTCTACCTCGTGAACGTCGGCGCCAGCGACGGCCACGGCGGCCTGGCGACCCAGGCGCTTGCCGTCAAGGTCCTGGCCGACGTCGACGGCGACGGCACCCCGGACATCAATGACGACGACCTCGATGGCGACGGCCGCCTGAACTCGGCCGAAGACCCCGTCCCGAGCGCCACCGGCGGCGGCACGGGCGACGGCAACGGTGACGGCATCGCCGACAGCAGCCAGGTGAACGTCGCGTCGCTGGCGACGGTCGGTTCGGTCGCGTCGGCGCTGCGTTTCGCCACCATCGAGGTGGCGCAGGGACTCACGCTGGGCGGCGTCGCCAACAGCGCCGTGAGCGGCCTGCCGCGCAACGCCAAGATGCCCCTCGGCCAGTTCGACTTCCAGATCAAGGGCGTGGCCGTCGGCGGCAGCGTCGACATCGCGATCTACGTCGACAAGTCGCTGGGCGCGAACGGCTACTACAAGCAGGTCGGCGGCACCTGGACCAATCTGGCCACCACCAGCACGGTCGGCACCAAGACCAAGATCAGCTTCACGCTCACCGACGGCGGTGCCTACGATGCCGACGGGGTGGCGAACGGCGTGATCGTCGATCCAGGCGGCCCGGTGGTCATCGCGCCGCGCATCGTCAGCGCCGGCGGCGACGTCGACGCGGCGATCAAGGTCGTCGAGAACCAGCTCGCGGTCACGACCGTCGCCGCCGAGGCGGTGGACACCGTGACGTATTCGATCAGCGGCGGTGCGGATCGCGACCGGTTCAAGATCGATCCGGTGTCCGGCAAGCTCGCATGGGTCGCCGCGCCGGATTACGAGCACCCGGTCGACGTGGGCGCCGGGGCCGCCAACAATACCTATGTCGTCGAGGTCACGGCCAGCGACGGCACTGGCAGCGACACCCAGGTGTTGACGGTGCACGTCCTCGACGCCGACGAGACGCCGGCGCCGATCGACGACGGGGACGCGATCCCGCCCGTGGTGGAACAGCAGGTCCCATCGCTGCCGTCGGCAGGCGGCACGGTCGTCGCCGGCGACGGCAACGGCGACGGCATCGCCGACAACGCGCAGAGCAACGTAACGTCCTTGCCGTTCCTGCATACCGATCACGCCCAGTCGAATCCGGGCGGTGCGCCGCAGGTGTACCTGACGCTCGTGGCCGACTCGGTCGAGGGCAAGGCGGTTGCGGGCCAGAGTGGGGAGACCGGGTTGAAGGACGTGCGCCAGCTGGACGCGCCGGCCAACGCGCCGGCCGACCTCAAGATGCCGCTCGGCCTCATCAGCTTCAGTGCCAGCGTGCAGCAGGCGGGCGCAGCCAAGAGCTTCAGCATCTACGTGGACGGCGACGTGCAGGTGAACGGCTACTGGAAGCAGGATGCGCACGGCGACTGGGTCAACCTCGCCGACGCGGCGCACGGCGGCAACGCGGTGAGCGAAGCGGGACGCACCCGCCTCGACTTCACGATCGTCGACGGCGGCGAGTTCGACGATGACGGCAAGGCGGACGGCGTCATCACCGACCCGGGCGCGCCCGGTTGGCGCGACCTGGCCACCGGCGACGCCGACCACGACCAGTTCCCCGATGCGCTGGAAGCGACGCATGGCCTGCAGGCGGGCGTCAAGGACAACGACGTGTTCACCAGCAACAAGCTGTTCGTGATGGAGTTGTACCGCGACCTGATGTTCCGCGAAGCCAGTGCGCCCGAATGGACGTTCTGGCAGGGACTGCTCGACGGCGGCACGATGAGCAAGGTGCAGCTCGTGTCGACCTTCCTGGACGCGGCCGAGTTCCAGGGCGGCGCGGGCGCCGTCGCGCGCATGATGGGCGCCGCACTGGACCGGGTGCCGGACCAGGCGGGACTGGTTTACTGGACGCACCAGGTCAGCGCAGGCGTGTCGTTGTCCACCGTGGCCGGGGCCATCGTCGGCGCCGCGGAGTTTACCGGCAAGTATGGCCAGCTCGACGACGCTGCCTTCGTCAAGCAGCTGTACCAGAACGTACTGGACCGGCCGGCGGACCAGGCCGGACTCGACTTCTGGACCGGCCAGCTCGGCGCGCATGCGTCGCGTGGCGACGTGCTGCTCGGCTTTGCCCAGTCGCATGAGTACAAGGCGGCCACGGATGCCGACGTGACGGCCACGCTGGGCTACCTGGGCCTGCTCGGCCGCGATGCCGCGCCGGCCGAGGTGGCGTACTGGGTGGACAAGCTGGATGCGGGCGTGCCTGAGACGACGGTCATCGGCACCTTCATCGGGGCGCCGGAATACCACGACCGCTTCCTGCCCTGAACGTCGGGGCGGGGCACCGGCCCGCCCTGGCGTGCCCTTCAGCGCGACATGCCGACCAGCTTGTGCACGAGTTCCGACGACGTCGACGCCGAGAACTTGCGCATGAGCTTGGCGCGGTGCATCTCCACCGTGCGCGGCGACAGATCCGTCTCGCGCGCGATCACCTTGCTCGTCTTGCCCTCGACGAGCAGCGCCGCGATTTCGCGTTCGCGCGGGGTCAGCTCGGCCGTCACGGGGCGTTTCTCGCTGACGTCCTCGAACGTCCAGACGCCGGCGCCCAGCGGTTCGGCCGGGTCGAGCGCGCGGCCCGTCACGTGGCACCAGAACAATTCCCCATTTCCTCGGCGCATGATGCGCTCGTCCGAGTAGCGGCCCTTCGCATTCATGATCGGGATGATGCGGTCGCCCGTGCGCAGGAACTCGTCCATGGTGGGGTAAAGTACCGAGAACGACTGGCCATCCAGCTGCGTCCGCTGGTAGCCGAACATCGCCGCCAGCGCGTGGTTGCAGGACTGGATCACGCGGTTTACCGAAATGCACATCCCGACGGGTGCGTGCTGGAAAATCATCTCGTAATCGATGGCGTATGATGCGTTCATTTGATGGTAGTCGACTGTCCCCGCAGTAGGCGCTTGCCGGTATTTCTACGGTATTGTGCTTAGCAGGGCGCTATTTTATTCTGCAATTCTACTCTGCTGTATAGAACCTCATTATTAAAGGGACGGGTATGAACAAAGTGTATCCTGATGCGCGCTCGGCGCTGGAGGGGGTCGTTGCGGACGGCCAGACGATCGCCGTGGGAGGTTTCGGCCTGTGCGGGATTCCGGAGGCGCTGATCCTCGCGCTGCGCGATTCCGGCGTGAAAAATCTGACGGCCATCTCGAACAATGCCGGCGTCGACGACTTCGGCCTGGGCCAGCTGCTCACGACGCGCCAGATCAGGAAGATGATCGCCTCGTACGTGGGCGAGAACAAGGAATTCGCGCGCCAGTACCTGGCCGGCGAACTGGAACTGGAATTCACGCCGCAGGGCACGCTGGCCGAGAAGCTGCGCGCCGGCGGCGCCGGCATCCCCGCGTTCTTCACCAAGACCGGCTACGGCACGATCGTCGCGGAAGGCAAGGAGACCCGTGAATTCGACGGCGAGATGTATGTGATGGAACGCTCGCTCGTCCCGGACGTCTCGCTGGTGAAAGCCTGGAAGGCCGACCGCGCCGGCAACCTCGTGTTCCGCAAGACGGCACGCAACTTCAACCCGAACGTGGCCACCGCAGGCAAGGTCTGCATCGTGGAAGTCGAGCAGCTGGTCGAGATCGGCGAGATCGATCCGGACCAGGTGCATACCCCGAGCATCTTCGTGCACCGCATCGTTCACAACCCGACGCCGGAAAAGCGCATCGAACAGCGCACCGTGCGTCAAGCATAAGACCAGGGGAGACAGACATGGCATGGACTCGTGATGAAATGGCCGCGCGCGCGGCCAAGGAACTGCAGGACGGTTTCTACGTGAACCTGGGCATCGGCCTGCCCACGCTGGTGGCCAACTACGTCCCGAACGATATCGAAGTGTTCCTGCAGTCGGAAAACGGCTTGCTGGGCATCGGCCCGTTCCCGACCGACGCTGAAGTGGACGCCGACCTGATCAACGCCGGCAAGCAGACCGTCACCGCGCTGCCGGGCGCCGCCTACTTCAGCTCGGCCGATTCGTTCGGCATGATCCGCGGCGGCAAGATCAACCTGGCGATCCTCGGCGCGATGCAGGTGTCGGAAAAGGGCGACCTGGCCAACTGGATGATTCCGGGCAAGATGGTCAAGGGCATGGGCGGCGCGATGGACCTCGTGGCCGGCGTCAAGCGCGTCGTCGTCGTGATGGAACACGTCGCAACGGCCAAGGATGGCTCGACGAGCCACAAGATCCTCAAGAAGTGCGACCTGCCGCTGACGGGTGTCGGCGTCGTCGACCGCATCATCACCGACCTGGGCGTCATCGACGTCACGGACACCGGCCTCAAGCTCGTCGAGCTGGCGCCGGGCGTCACGAAGGATGAGGTCGTGGCTGCGACGTCGGCCGAAGTGGACGTCTCGGCCGTTTGATGCCTTTCCGGGCGGCGCCGCGGTGCCGCCCGTCATTCCTGTTGGCCTAGCCCAGCGTCCACTCGTATTTCACGTACGCCCATTTCTCGACCGGCTTGCCGTTTTCGCGCGCGGGACTGAAGCTGCACTTCGCGAGCGCCGTCTGCGCGGCCATGTCCAGGCGCATGAAGCCGCTCGACGCCGTGACCTTCGAGTCCTTCACGTCACCGTTCTCGTCCACGAGGAAGCCGAGCGTGACCGTGCCTTGGTGGCCGGCCTGCACATCGGCCTCCGGATACATGGGTTTGGCGCAGCTCGCAAAGTTGATCGTTGCGTTGCTGTTTTCGGTGTCGTTGGCCTCTTGCGCCTGCGCTGCATGTGCGGTCGCCAGGCAGGCGAGCGCAATGCCGACGGGTAGCGATTGCAGGACGGTACGAAGACGACGTGCGAAGCTGGACATGACTCCTCCTTGGGCCGCATGGCCCTTGCGTGGTTGCTGCGTGGTTGATGAGCCGGCGGTGACCGGCTCAGGAAAAAAGCGGGATCCCGCTCAGCCCAGGGTCCAGATGTACTGGACCGGCGTCCATGCACGCACGGCCTGGCCGTGCCTGAGTGCCGGGCTGAAGCGGCATTTGAGAAGGGCCGCCTGCGCGGCCATGTCCAGGCCCATGAAGCCGCTCGAGCGCAGCACCCTGGAGTCGGCCACGGTACCGTCCGTATCGACGAGGAAGCTCACCGTCACCGTGCCTTCGTGGCCGGCCGTGATGTCGGCCTGCGGATACATGGGCTTGCGGCATGACGAGAAGTCGGCGATGGCAGGCCGCGACAGGTCCGCCGCAGCGCCGTTGGCACCCCGGGTGGCCAGCGCATGCGCGCTCGCCGCGCAGGCGAGGACGAGGCCCAGTACGGGTATCGCAGCGCGCCAGTCCAGTACCTGAGGATCAGGACGCAGCAGGCGGCGGATACGTGCCATCAGGTCGCCACCGGTTGCCGCCTGGGCCAGGTGGTGGTGGGAGAACTGCAGGCGTTCCAGTTCCGACAGCGCCTTGGCCAGCCGGCGCGGTTCGCCCAGCCGGCGCGCGGCGAAATCGTCGGCGATCTGTTCGCGTTCATGGCGGATGCGGCGCGAGATCCACCACACGGCCGGGTGATAGAACAGCACGGCCTCGATCACGTTCTGCACGAGGTTGACGAGGTAGTCGTGGCGCCGGACGTGGCCCAGCTCGTGCGCCAGCAGCGCTTCCAGCAACTGCGGCGGCATGCCCGTCACGAGGGCGGCCGGCACGAGCACGACGGGTCGCCAGAAGCCGGCCGTGACCGGGCTGGCCAGGCTGTCGACGATGCGCAGGCGCACGGTGCGGTCGATGCCGCAGCGGGCAGCCAGTTGCGCCAGCTTCGCTTGCCAGACGCGTTCGTCGTCACTGCCTTGCCGTGCCGCGGCAGGCCGTCCATGCGTCGCACGTCCGACCCACACGAGCCCCAGCGCCATGCGCAGCCCGAGCGCCGCCGCGCAGGACGCCCATGCGCCGACGACCCAGTGGAGATGCTGCTGCAGCCAGGCGAGCAGGCCCACGGCGTCGCGCAACACGGCCGCCGGGGCCGCCGCCAGCGGCAGCGCACGCGCGGCTGCCACGTTGCGGTCGTCCAGCAGCATCCGCACGAAGTCGGCGGCCGGCCAGGCAACGCACAGCAGCAAGGCGAAGCACGCCACGGCATAGCGGCGCTCCGGCCGGGCATTGCGCAGCGCCAGCAGCACCACCGCGGTCGCACAGCCGATCAACGCGCCTTGCCACACGAAGTGCAGCAACGCCCATCCGAGGCTGGGTACGAAGGACTGCGACAACGCCGACAGCAGCCTGGTCAGTGCGTCCGGCAGGTGCGAGGGCAGCGGCGCGAGCGGGCTCGTCGGCAGCAAGACCGACAACAGCCCCGTGACGAGCCCGGCACTCATTGTTCGTCTCCGTCTTTCAGCAATTGTTCGATTTCATCGCGTTCCTTTTTCGAGATGCCGCTCTTGAGCGCCGCCAGCACCAGCGCCTTGGCCGACCCGGCGAAGGCGCGCTGCATCAGGTCTTTCAGCAGATTCGTCTGCAGCGATTCCTGTGCCTGGGCCGGTGCGTACACGTGAGACCGTTCGCTCTCGTCGCGGATCAGCAAACCTTTGCCGTGCATGATCTGCATCAGGCGGAGCACGGTCGCGTACGTCACCTCCGGGCGCTCCTTGACGATGGCCTCGTGGACCTGGCGTGCGGTGGCCGAGCCGAGCGGCCACAGAACCTGCAACAGGTCGAGTTCGGCGGGCGTGGGCTTGGGAAGGGCGGGGGATTTGGCCATGGCGGTCTCACGGAACGTGGTCGATAAATCTAGACTAACTCGTCTAGATAGAGTTGTCTACAAGTTTATTTTACGCGCGACGGCTTGTGCAAGCGAACGGCTCAGGCATAACATAGACATCATTGTCTACATAAAAAGGGAATGTCCATGCTGAAAGCCCGTCTGCGCACCGCCGTCCTCGTCCTCCTGCTGGCGTCAAGCGGCGCCGGCGCGTCGTCCGTCCCCGATTACCCGTTCGTGCATGTGACCGGCAGTTCTTTCCTTGCCGTCGTGCCCGACATCGCCAGCCTCGATTTCGAGATCGTCGTTCCCGATGCCGACCCGGCCGCGGCGCGCGCCGTCCTCGAGGCGCGCGTGGGCGAGGTGCGCGATCTCGCGCAGCAGCTGGGCATAGGCGCCGACGACATCGCGGTGCGCGAGGTGCGCCAGGGCATGCGCAAGGAAGAGCGGGCCGCGAGCGGCGCGCCGGTGTACGAGCTGCGCTGCGACGTCCGCATCAACGTGCGCAACGTGGCCAACTGGGCCGCGCTGGCCGGCGGCCTGCTCGGCAAGCCGAACCTCGACGGCTTCGCGACCAGCTTCGACCGTACCGACATGGACACGATCCACGACGAACTCGTGACCCAGGCCATCCAGGACGCCCGCCGCCGGGCCGACGTGATGGCGGCCGCGGGCGGGCGGCGCGTCGGCGGCCTGATGGGCGCGACGCCGGACACGCTGAAGAACCTCAGCACGGCGATGGGGTTGGAGCGCGGCGAATTCAGGCGCGACGGCGGCGGGGACCGGGCTCGCGCCCAGGATGTCGACCGCGAGCAATGGCTCGCCGTGCCGGCGCTGAAGCTGCGCCAACCCGTCGACGTCATCTTCCGCCTGGAAAACCTGCCGCGCCGCACGCGCTGACGGCATGCACGCTTGAGGCAGCGCAGGCGCCGGACGGGAGCCTGGCGCCGCCGCGGTGGTCAAACCCGGCATGACCGCCGACACCGCCGCCGCCGACCGTACCGCCCGCCGCCGCTTCGCGGCCGAGCTGTGGGGCGTGATGCGCGCCAACCGCTGGCGCGTGGCCGTGTCCATCGTCCTGCTGCTGGCCGCGAAAGTGGCCACGGTGGCCGTACCGCTTCTGCTCAAGCGCATCATCGACGCGTTTTCGCAAACGATGCTCCCGGCGCTGCTGCCCTGGTATCTGCTGGCGGGCTATGCGCTGCTGCGCTTCGCGAGCACGCTGTTCAACGAATGGCGCGACCTGCTGTTCGCGCGCGTGACGTTGAGCGCGGTGTCCGCGTACGCGGGCAAGACGTTCGCGCACCTGCATGCGCTCGGCCCGCGCTTCCACGCCCGGCGCCAGGTCGGCAGCCTGCTGCCGGACATCGACCGCGGCACCAGCGGCATCGCCTTCCTGCTGGGCGTGGGGCTGTTCACGATCGTGCCGACGCTCGTCGAGATCGGCCTCGTGCTCGCCGTCATGCTGCGCCGCTATCCGGCAGGCTACGCCGCCATCATCGTCGCGACCTTCCTCCTGTACTCGGGGTTCACGCTCGTGTTCACGGCGCGGCGCGTCGTCTACCAGCGCCGCGTGAACAAGCTCGATTCACGCGCCAAGGGCCAGCTGGCGGACAGCCTGCTGAACTACGACACGGTCAAATACTTCACGAACGAGGCACACGAGGCGGCGAAGTTCGCGGGCACGATGGACCGGTGGCGGGACGCTGGCATCCAGAACCAGCGCGCGCTGTTCCTGCTGCATGTGGGGCAGAGCGGCGTGATCGCACTGGGCGTGGCCGCCATCATGCTGCTGGCCGGGCAGGACGTGCTGGCGGGCCGCATGCGTGTCGGCGACCTCGTGCTGATCAACGCGTACGCGCTGCAGGTCTGCCTGCCGCTGAACGCCCTCGGCTTCGTGTACCGCGAATCGCGCGATGCCTGGGTCAACGCGGAGCGCCTGTTCGCACTGCTGGGGGAGCGGCCCGAGATGCCCGAGCTGCCCGGCCAGCCGGCGCTCGTGCCCGGCGCGGGCGAGGTCGTGTTCGAACACGTGGGCTTCGACTACGAGCGGGGCCGCACGGCGCTGGACGACGTCAGCCTGCGCATTCCGCCCGGCACCACCTTGGCCGTCGTCGGGCGCAGCGGCTCGGGCAAGTCGACGTTGGCGCGGCTGCTGTTGCGTTTCTACGACCCCGACCGGGGGCGCATCCTCATCGACGGCCAGGACATCCGCCATTGCAGCCCGGCCAGCGTGCGCCGCGCGATCGGCGTCGTCCCGCAGGATGCCGCGCTGTTCAACGACACGGTGGCCAGCAACATCGGCTACGCGAGGGAGGGTGCGGGACGCGACGACATCGTGGCGGCGGCGCGGGCCGCGCAATTGCACGATACGATAGACGCGCTGCCGGACGGTTACGACAGTCCGGTCGGCGAGCGGGGCGTGAATTTTTCCGGCGGCGAGCGCCAGCGCATCGGCATCGCGCGCGCGATCCTCAAGCAGCCCACCATCCTCGTGTTCGACGAAGCGACGTCGGCGCTGGATGCCGTGTCCGAACACGCCATCGTCAAGGAGCTGGAGCGCCTGTCGGAACGGCGCACGACGCTCGTCATCGCGCACCGGCTGTCGACCATCGTGCATGCGCACGCGATCATCGTCATGGACCAGGGCCGCATCGTGGAGCGGGGCACGCACGAGGAACTGTTGAGCAGGCAAGGCGTGTATGCGCGGCTTTGGCAATTGCAAAAAAAAACGCCGGGCGAACCCGGCGTCTGAACGAGGAATCGTTCCCTGTCCTGGCTTACGCGGCTTCGCGGACCGGGTGCAGGTCGCCGGCAGCGTCGTCCGGGCTCGGATTCTTCAGTTCGGCGGTGAGGCGCTCTTTGTCCAGCTCGCCTTCCCATTTCGACACGACGACCGTTGCGACACCGTTGCCGATGATGTTGGTCAGGGCGCGGCATTCGCTCATGAATTTGTCGATACCGAGGATCAGGGTCATGCCGGCCACCGGGATGGTCGGGACGACGGCCAGCGTGGCGGCCAGGGTGATGAAGCCGGCGCCGGTGATGCCCGAGGCACCTTTCGAGGTCAGCATCGCCACCAGCAGGATCGTCAGTTCCTGCGTCAGGGTCAGTTCGGTGTTCGTGGCCTGGGCGACGAACAGGGCAGCCATCGTCATGTAGATGTTGGTGCCGTCCAGGTTGAACGAGTAGCCGGTCGGCACGACGAGACCCACGACCGATTTCGGGCAACCCATTTTTTCCAGCTTGCGCATGATGGCCGGCAGGGCGCTTTCCGACGAGCTCGTGCCCAGGACGATCAGCAGCTCTTCCTTGATGTAGGCGAGGAAGCGGAAGATCGAGAAGCCGGTCAGGCGGGCAATGGTGCCGAGGACGAGGATGACGAACAGGAAGCAGGTCAGGTAGAACGAACCGACGAGCGAGGCCAGCGGGATCAGTGACTTGACGCCGTATTTGCCGATGGTGAAGGCCATGGCGCCGAACGCACCGATCGGGGCGGCTTTCATGATGATGTTCACGACGCCGAAGATGGCATGCGACATGTCGTCGATGAAGCGGGTCAGCGGGCGGCCGCGTTCACCCAGCATCGACAGCGAGAAGCCGAACAGGATGGCGATAAAGAGCACCTGCAGGATTTCCCCTTTGGCGAACGCATCCACGAACGTGTTCGGGATGATGTTCATGAGGAAATCGGTGGTGGTCAGCGACTTGGTCTTTTCGGTGTACTGGGCGATCGAGTGCGTGTCCAGCGTGGCCGGGTTGACGTTGAAGCCGGCGCCCGGCTTGACCAGGTTGGCGACGAGCAGGCCGATGGCCAGTGCGAAGGTCGAGACGATCTCGAAGTAGAGCAGGGCCTTGCCGCCGACGCGGCCGACCTTTTTCATGTCCTGCATGCCGGCGATACCGGCGACGACGGTACAGAAAATCACCGGGGCGATGATCATCTTGATGAGCTTGACGAAGCCGTCTCCCAAAGGCTTCATCGCGGTTGCGATGCCCGGATCGTAGATGCCCAGCAGGACGCCTACGATAATCGCAAACAATACCTGGACATAAAGGACTTTATAGAATGGTTTTTTCATGGCTAGGCTTCATGCGCTATTAGTAACACCGTCATCATCACGCAAAATATCTGCATCGGCTATTGTGGAAAACCGCAACGCCGTGGCCGATATCTGGACTTTGGATCGGTGAATAACGGCTTACTGATTCCGGTAGACCGTGCCGCCCTTCATGACGAAACCCACTTTGCGCAGCGCAGCAATATCCGCCGTCGGATCGCCGTCGACCGCGACGACATCGGCCAGCATGCCGTTGCGGATGGCGCCCAGGTCCTTGCGGTCGAGGATGCCCGCAGCGACGACCGTCGCGGCGCGCAGCGCTTCCGTCGGGCTCATGCCCAGTCGCACCATCCACTCCAGTTCGCGCTCGTTCGTGCCGTGCGCAAACACGCCGACGTCGCTGCCGTTGCCGATGGTCACGCCCAGCTTGCGTGCGAGGCGGAAGGCGCGCTCCGCCTGCTGCATCGCCGGGGTGGGCGCGCCGCCGCGCACGTGGCGCTGGAAGTATTCGCCGATGGCTTCCGGCGCCGTCAACGTGGGCACATACGCCACCTTGCGTTCCAGCATCAGCTTGAACGTCGCCTCGCTGGCGCCGTAGCCGTGTTCGATCGTGTCGACGCCGGCCAGCACGGCGAGGCGGATCGCGTCGTCGCTGCTCGCATGGGCTGCGACCTTGCGGCCGCTGACGTGGGCCGCCGCGACGATCGCCTTCATTTCCTCGAGCGTGAACGTGGGGCGCGTGCCGCCGTCCGGGCCCGTGCGGTAGTCGGCATAGAACTTGATCCAGTCGGCGCCGTGGGCGGCCTGTTCGCGCACGGCCTTCGTCGCCTCGTCGACGCCCGTCGCCTGCTGGGCGCCGTACGGGACGTCCATGTCCGGACGATAGGTGCGCTCGGCCGGGCCGTAGCTCGCGGTCGCGACGATCGCGCGCGTGGCGACGAGCAGGCGCGGGCCGGGGACCTGTCCTTCGTCGATGGCGCGCTTGATGCCGACGTCGGCATAGTCCGCCCCTTCCGTGCCGAGGTCGCGCAGCGTGGTGAAGCCGGCCTGCAGGGTGTCGGCCGCGTGGCGCACGGCCAGCGCGACGCGGTAGGCCGGCGCTTCCTTGATCACCTGGTCGTCCCACGTCGTTTCGTTGTAGGGGTGCAGCAGCACGTGCGAATGCAGGTCGATGAGGCCGGGAATCAACGTCTTGCCGGGCAGGGCGATGCGGTCGACGTCGGCGGGGACGGGCAAGGCCGAGGCCGGGCCCACGCCCTGGATGCGGCCCTGCGCCACGAGCACGCTCCAGCCCGCGTGCGGGGCGCCGTCGCCGGTCCAGACTTTATCGGGCGTGAGCAGCACGGGGCGCTGTTCGGCGGCGCTGGCTGTGCCGGTGAGAAGGGTGAAAACGGCAACAGCGAGTGCGCGGATCCGCATCGGTCTTCCTTTATTCCAGGTCCTGCATGGATTGCGCGATGCCGGTCTCGACATCATGCAGGAACGCCGCCCCCTTCGATGACAGCGCGATGCCCGGCACGGCCAGTTCGACGAGGCAGGCGAGGGCTTGCCGGAACCATTCCATGTCGGTGCCCATCAGCGGGAGTGCGTGGGCGTCGACGAGGTAGTGCACGGCGCGCGCGAGCAGCGCCGTGTCGCGGCCCGCATTGCCGACGAGCAGCGCGAAGTCGGCCGCCTCGCGTTCGAAGCGGTCGGCCAGCGTTTCGAGGATGTCGCGCGACACCTGCGGCTGGCCCGACGCGAGCACGACGTGCGCGAGTTCCAGGCACGCGTCGTGCAGGCCCGGAATCTCGAGGGGTTCATCCATGGACATTTACTGCGCGACCCAGCCGCCATCCATGTTCCACGCGACGCCGCGCACCTGGTTCGCGGCCGGGCTGCAGAAGAACACGGCCAGCGCGCCCAGTTCTTCCGGCGTGACGAATTCGCCCGACGGCTGCTTTTCCAGCAGCAGGTTTTTCTTCGCCTGCTCGTTGCTGATGCCGTCGCGCGCGGCGCGGTCGTCGACCTGCTTCTGCACGAGCGGGGTCAGCACCCAGCCCGGGCAGATCGCGTTGGCGGTGACACCGGTCGGGGCAGTCTCCAGCGCCGTCGATTTCGTCAGGCCGACGAGGCCGTGCTTGGCGGCGACGTACGCGGATTTCTGCGCCGATGCGACGAGGCCGTGCGCGGATGCGAGGTTGATGATGCGGCCCCAGTTCTTCTGCTTCATGTAGGGCAGCGCGAGACGGGTCGTGTGGAAGGCCGAGCTGAGGTTGATGGCGATGATCGCATCCCATTTCTCGACGGGGAAATCCTCGACGTTCGCGACGTACTGGATGCCCGCATTGTTGACGAGGATGTCGACGCCGCCGAATTTGTCCGCGGCGAACGCCATCATGGCGGCGATCTGGTCCGGCTTGGACATGTCGGCGTTGTGGTAAGCGGTCTGTACGCCGAATTCCTGGCCGATGTCGGTGTACAGCTTTTCGATCTGCTGCGCGTCGCCGAAGCCGTTGAAGACGATGTTGGCGCCTTGCTCGGCCAGCGCGCGGGCGATGCCGAGGCCGATGCCCGAGGTCGAGCCGGTGACGAGTGCAGTCTTGCCGCTTAACATGGTGGATTTCATTCGTTCCTCTTTCTCGTGGACAGTTTCTATGAGAGCCGGGTGGTCCCGGGCCAGACTTGGTAGAATTCTAATCGCTCCACCGGGTAAAATGTTGGCGGCCGCCTGGTCCTTGATGTTTCCGGCGGCTGCATGGTGATCGTCGGAACTTTTGAAAATGAGCGAACCGAAGCTGAAATCCGTGCTGTGCAGTTCGCCCGCCGGCCTGCACCGCATGGCATACAAGGAGTGGGGCGACCCCGCCAATACGAACGTGCTCGTCTGCGTGCACGGCGTGACGCGCGTGGCCGACGATTTCGACGCGCTGGCGCGGGCCATGAGCGACCGCTACCGCGTCGTGTGCCCGGACGTCGTGGGCCGCGGCCGTTCGGAGCGGCTGCGCGATCCGGCGCTGTACGTCATCCCGCAATACGTCGCCGACATGGTGACCCTGGTCGCCCGCGTGACGGCCGGCGATGAAGGCGTCGAATGGTTCGGCACGTCGATGGGCGGCCTGATCGGCATCGCCCTGGCATCGCTGCCGGGTAGCCCGATCCGCCGCATGGTGCTGAACGACATCGGGCCCGTGCTGGACCCGGTGGCGCTGGCGCGCATCGGCGACTACATCGGCCAGGACATCCGCTTCAAGACGTTCGGGGAAGGGGCTGCGTTCGTGCGGACGGTGTCGACGCCGTTCGGGCCGCACAGCGACGCCCAATGGGACAAGCTGGCGCGCGACGTGCTCGTGCAGCAGCCGGATGGGCAGTGGATGCTGCACTACGACCTCGGGCTCGCGCAGCCGTTCAAGGCGATGACGCCGCAAAAGGTGGCGCAGGACGAGGCGCAGCTGTGGGCGGCGTACGATGCGATCCGCTGCCCGACCCTGCTCGTGCGGGGAGAACACTCCGACCTGCTGTCGCGCGCGACGGCGGACGAGATGACGCGGCGCGGACCGAAGCCGCGCCTGGTGGAGATCGCGGGCGTGGGCCATGCGCCCACGTTCCTGCAGCCGGAGCAGATCGCGATCGCACGGGAATTTTTGACCGGCTGAGCAAGCCGGAGGTGTTCGGCTCCACGGCCGGGCGAAGCGGCCGCAAGGCCTGGTTTTATCACTAGAGAAAAGCATGGAAATCAAACGACTGCACGTAGGCAAACGACTGTCCGAAGTCGCCATCCACAATGGCACGGTGTACCTGGCAGGCCAGGTTGCCAGCGACACGACGCAGGACATCCTCGGCCAGACGCGCGAAGTGCTGGGTCACATCGACCGCCTGCTGGCGGAAGCCGGCAGCGACAAGAGCAGCATCATCTCGACCCAGATCTACATCACCGACATGGCCAACTTCCCGGCCATGAACACCGTGTGGGAAGCGTGGGTCGTGCCGGGCCAGACCCCGCCGCGCGCCACCGTCGAAGCCAAGCTGGCCGATCCGGCCGGCCTGGTCGAAATCGTCGTCGTGGCCGCCCAGGCGTAAGCACACGCGATGGTATCGATTGTCGCGCTCGGCGACGCCACCACCCAGCTGGTCCACGGCCTCGGCCCCGACGACTGCGCGCGCGTAAAAGGCGCGCTCGACTTCGCGGCCGAGCGCTATGTCGAACGCACGGCCGGCAGCGGCCAGAGCGCGTTCGAGTTCTCGCTGGGCGTGGCCGGCACGCTCGCGCTGTTGCGCAGCGATGCCGAGACCCGCATCGCCGGCCTGCTGTTCGAGCTGGCGATCGTCGATCCGGGCGTGGCCGAGGCGCTCGAGGAGCGCTTCGGCAAGGAAGTGGCGGACATGGTGCGCGGCGTGCACCAGCTGATCCGCCTGCGCGACCTGACGGCGGCCCAGGCCCCCGTCGGGCGCGGCAAGAATGCGGCCCAGGAGGCCATGGCGCAGGTCGAGACCCTGCGCAAGATGCTGCTGGCGATGGCCAGCGACATGCGCGTCGTGCTGATCCGCCTCGCGTCCTGCGTGACCACGTTGCGCTACTTCGCGGAGCAGAAGCGCTTCGACGACGTCACGCGCAACTACGGCCGCGAAGTGCTCGACCTGTACGCGCCGCTCGCCAACCGGCTCGGCATCTTCCAGCTGAAATGGGAGCTGGAAGACCTGTCGTTCCGGATGATGGAGCCGGACACGTATAAGCGCATCGCCAAGATGCTCGAAGAGAAGCGCATGCTGCGCGAGAGCTTCGTCGCGTCGTCGATCGAGCGCCTGCAGAAGGAGCTCGCGGCGGCCGGCATCAAGGCTGAAGTGTTCGGCCGGCCGAAGCACATCTACAGCATCTGGAAGAAGATGCGCGGCAAGGAGCTCGATTTCTCCGAGCTGTACGACGTGCGCGCGTTCCGCGTGATCGTCGACGACATCAAGACGTGCTACACGGTGCTGGGCGTCGTCCACAACATCTGGACGCCGATTCCGAAGGAATTCGACGACTACATCTCGCGCCCGAAGCCGAACGGCTACCAGTCGCTGCACACGGTCGTCACCGCGGAGGACGGGCGCCCGCTGGAAGTCCAGATCCGCACGCAGGAGATGCACAACTTCGCGGAGTACGGCGTTGCCGCGCACTGGCGCTACAAGGAAGAAGGCGGCTCGAATTTCAAGAGCCAGGAATACGACGAGAAGATCGCGTGGCTGCGCCAGCTGCTGGCGTGGAAGACGGAGGTCGCGAGCGCCGTCACGGGACAGGAAGAGCTGCAGCGCGAGTGGGTCGAGAAGCTGAAATCGACCACGCTGGACGACCGCATCTTCGTCCTGACGCCGCAGGCACGCGTGCTCGAACTCCCGGTCGGCGCCACGCCGATCGACTTCGCCTACCACCTGCACAGCGAGGTGGGCAACCGCTGCCGCGGCGCCAAGGTAGACAACGTGATGGTGCCGCTGAATACGCCGCTGAAGAACGGCCAGACGTGCGAGATCATCACCGCGAAGGGGCCGGCCGGCAGCCAGGGACCGTCGCGCGACTGGCTCAGCCCCGGCTATACGGTCAGCAGCCGCACGCGCTCGAAGATCCGCGCATGGTTTCACGCGCTGGAACTGGCGGAGACGCTGGCCCACGGCCGCGCGCTCGTCGAGAAATCGCTGCAGCGCGAAGGCAAGACCGCGGTCAACCTGGATACGCTCGCGCACAAGCTGGGCTTCGCCAAGGTCGACGACCTGTTCATCGCCGTCGGCAAGGAAAAATTCAGCCTGCGCCACGTGGAAGCCGCGCTGCACGATGCCGCGCCGGCGGCCCCGGTGCCGGACGAAGCCGTCGTCAACAAGAGCCGCGCGTCGAGCGTGGAGCAGGGCGCCAAGTCGGGCGTGCTCGTCGTCGGCACGGAAGGCCTCATGACGCAGCTGGCACGCTGCTGCAAGCCGGCGCCGCCGGACCCGATCGTGGGCTTCGTCACGCGCGGCAAGGGCGTGTCGATCCACCGCGCGAGCTGCAAGAACTTCGCCGAGATGGCCGCGCGCAACCCGGAACGCGTGCTCGAGACGGAATGGGGCACGTCGGGCCTGGAGACGGTCTTCCCGGTCGATATCTTCATCCTCGCGGCGGACCGCCAGGGCCTGTTGCGCGACATTTCGGAAGTGCTCGCGATCTCGAAGATCAACGTGATCGGCGTGAACACGCAGAGCAGCAAGGGCACCGCGAAGATGGTGTTCACGGCGGAGATCAGCTCGACCGGGCAGCTGCAGAAGGCGTTGGCGGCGATCGCGGAAGTGAAGGGTGTCCAGGAAGCACGGCGCACATGACGTGCGCCGTGCTTCCGGGTAGGGTGGGCAGCTCCACCGGCGCGGCCGGAACGACCGCACCGTTTGCGCTGCCCACGCGTGACGCCCGCGTCATGTTGGCGGTGGGTGGTGCGTCCGCGAGCCCGGAACACGTTATCATGTAAAGATGCCAATCACCACCCTCCTGTACGTCAAGCCGCGCCTCTGGGGCCACCTCGCCGCGCGCTACGTCGCCAGCTGGTGGGCCATGCTGCACCTGGGCGCCGTGGCGCTCGTGATGGCGCTGACGCCATCGACCTACCACCGCGCCAACCGCCTCGCCACGTCGCGCTACATCTACGCAAGCACGTGGCAGGTGCTGCCCTGGTTCACGGTGCTGACGGCCCTCGTCAGCCTCGTCATCATCCGCATCGTGCTCGTCACCGCGCAGAGCTACGGCCTGTCGCGCTATGC
Organism: Massilia kyonggiensis; assembly: GCF_024756235.1. Taxonomy (GTDB): domain Bacteria; phylum Pseudomonadota; class Gammaproteobacteria; order Burkholderiales; family Burkholderiaceae_D; genus Telluria; species Telluria kyonggiensis. The sequence continues at coordinate 647,858 of NZ_JANUGY010000002.1, forward strand.
GCTGGAGATGGTCGTGCGCGTGCTCGTGCTCGAGCTGCTGCCGCTGTCGGCCGCGATGTTCGCCGCGCTGCGGGCCGGCATGGCGTTCGATGCGAGCGCGATGGGTCTCGCGCGCAGCGGCGTGCCGGCCGGCGAAGCGACGGCGGAGACCTTGCGCCGCCTGCGCCGCGACCTCGTGCCGCAGGTGATCGCCAACGCGTTTTCCGTGCTGAGCCTCGCGATGGTCAGCAGCGTCATCGTGCTCGTGCTCGCGTACCTGAACGTGTACGGCCTGTCGCCGTGGGGCCTGCCGGACTACACGCGCACCGTGGGCCGCGTGTTCGACCCGACGATCACCCTCGGCTTCGTGTTCAAGACCGTGCTGTTCGGCCTCGCGGTGGCCGTGATCCCGAGCGCCGCCATCCTGGAACTGCTGCGCCGCCCGCGCCGCCTGCGCACGAACGTGCAACCGGGCGCGCTGCGCCTGCTGTTCGTGCTGCTGCTGATCGAGGCCAGCTCGCTGGCCGTCAAATACATCTGAAAACATGATCGACAAAGACTCCTCTCCCGACGAACCGAAGCACGTGGAAGCGAAGGCGCTGTTCCTGCTCGTCCTGATCGGCGCGCTGATCGTTGCCTTCTTCCTGTACGTGATGTATGCCCGCGGCGTGTTCGAGAAGACGCAGGAACTGGTGCTCGTCGCCGACGACTCCTCCGGCGTGATTCCCGGCATGGACATGACGTTCGCCGGGTTCCCCATCGGACGCGTGCGCCAGGTGGAACTGGGCAAGGACGGCAAGGTGAACATCCTCGTCGACATCGCGCGGAACGATGCGAAATGGCTGCGCACGACCAGCGTGTTCACGCTCGAGAGCAGCGTCGTCGGCGAGACCCGGCTGCGTGCCTACAGCGGCGTGCTGACGGATCCGCCGCTGCCGGACCACGCCCAGCGTCCCGTGCTGCGGGGCGACGCGGCGGCAGAGATCCCGCGCCTGATGGCGACAGCGCGCACCTTGCTGGAAAACCTGGAAACCATGACCCGCGCCGATTCCCACATCGGTAACACGCTCGCCAACGTCGACGCGCTCTCTGGCCGCCTGTCCGGCCGCTACGGCGTGCTGGGCACGGCGCTGGGCGGCGACGCCGAGGCGGAAAAGCTGCTGCAGACCTTGCACCGCGTCGACGCGCTGCTCGCCAAGACCGACCAGCGCGTGTTCGGCAAGAAGGGCGTGATGGACGATGCGCAGAGTGCGATCCGCGAATTGAACGGCCTGCTGTCCGACGCGCGCGGCACCCTCCAGAAGGCCGATGGCGTGCTGGCCGAGGCGCAGGCCGTCGCGAAGAATGCCCATGCCGCCACCGACGACCTGGGCCGGCTGCGCGGCGAGGTCGATGCGAGCCTGCGCAAGGTGAACCGCCTCGTCGACGAGATCAACCGCAAATGGCCGTTCAAGCAGGACACGGAGATCAAGCTGCCATGATGACCAAGCCCCTCATTGCCGCCGCCCTCGTCGTACTGGCGGGCTGCGCCGGCAAACCGCAGCCGCCCGCGTGGGAAGGCGATGCGAAGAGTTCCCTGGACGGTTACACGGACGACTTCCTGCGCGGGGAGTCTCTCGCCGCCGACGCCGAGTTCGCGCGCGCCCGCCGCGCGAGCGCGAGCACGGGACGGTTCGACGTCGTCGCGCAGGCGGAACTGGTGCGCTGCGGCGTGAAGGCCGCGGCGCTCGACTACGAATGCCCCGGCTTCGCGGCGGTCGCGCACGACGCGACGCCGGCCCAGCGCGCGTACGCCGCCTACCTGGACGGCCGCTGGCAGGGCCTGGACGCGAGCCTGCTGCCGGAACAGCACCGCGCCGTCGTCGCGAGCGGCTCGCTGGCGGGCGTCGCCGATCCGCTCTCCCGGCTCGTCGCGGCCGGGGCGCTGCTGAAGGCGGGGCGCATCACGCCGGCCGACATCGGGGCGGCCGTCGACACGGCATCGAGCCAGGGCTGGCGCCGGCCGCTGCTGGCGTGGCTGGGCGTGCAGGAACAGCGTGCCCGCGCGGCCGGCGACACGGCCGCGGTGGAGCGGATCCGCCGCCGCATCGAACTGGCTTCGCAAGGATGATTATTTGACGCGGATGACGCGTGCCGCGCTGTTGTTCGCTTCCAGCTGGAGATAATAGGCGCCGAGCGCGCCCCGTTCGATGCGCACGGCCGGGTCCATGAGGTCCGGCAGGACGGCATCGATGTCGTCCACGACGCGCCACACCTGGCCGTTGGCGAGGGTGAGCTGGGTGCCGTAGCGCCAGCCGTCGAGGCGGCCGCGCACGGTGCTGCGGATCGCCGCCGGTTCGTCGTCGACCTTCTGTTCCAGGCGTTTGCTGCCGAAACGCTGCTCGGCCGGGGGCGCCACCGGCAGTGCCTCGTAGCACGCCAGGCGCGCCGCGGCGTCGGGGAGGGCACGGCAGCGCAGTACGAGGGCGTCGTCGACGGCACATGCGGCGCCGGATGCGAACAGCAGGAGGAGCGGGAGGTTTTTCATGCTCCCATTATAGCTACGCGCTGGTGCCCGGCGCCGCCTCCAGATGCGGCCGGGGCGGGCGCAGCGCGGGCGGCAACTGGTTATGGATGCGCACGGCGGCACGCGCCGCCTGTCCCGTCGCCACCGCGATCTGGTTCAGGCCCACGACGACGTCGCCGATCGCGTAAAGGCCGGGCACCGTGGTTTCCTGGTGGGCGCCCACGACGATCTCGTCGCATTGCGCCGTGCGGGCGCCGAGCTTCGCGGCGAGGCCGGATCGCGCATTCTCGCCCAGCATCGGATAGAACACGTCCGCCTCATGGTCTTGCCCATCCTCCGTGTGCAGCACGGGCTTCATCGATGCGTCCAGCGTGACGGACCGCAGCGGCGAATCGACGATGCGCACGCTGGCCGCATCGAGCCGGCGGCGGTCCTCGGCGCTCAGCATCGACGGCGAGCCCCGTTCGAACAGGGTGACGTCCGCGCTGAACGTGCGCATGAACAGCGCGTGGCCGACCGGGTTCACGTCGGACGTCGCGACGGCGATGCGCTTGTCGATCACGTCGAAGCCGTCGCACACGGGGCACAGGCGCACGGACCCGAACGCGACGGCCTCGCGCCAGTTCTCGATCGGCAGGCCTGCATCCGCGACACCGGTCGCCAGCAGCACCGTGTGGGCGCGGACCTGCACGATGGTCTCTTCACCTTCCGGCAGGTAGTCGCCGACGAACAGGCCGTCCTCGATGCGCAGGTCGACGATTTCTCCCGGCATCACGCTGCCGCCGTAGCGCTGCAGCTGCGAGGCGAGATTGCCCAGCAGGATATGGCCGGGAACGCCTTCGGGAAAGCCGGGGTAGTTGTGCGAGACGGGAATCAGGCGCAGGCGGCTGTTGCCCTTGTCGACGAGGGCGACGTTGCGGGTGAAGCGGCGCAGGTAGATGGCGGCGGTGAGGCCGCCCGGGCCGCCGCCCACGATCAGCGTGTCGTAGACATGCGCGGTGGCGAGTTCGGTGGAGGTAGGCATGTGCCGATTATCCGCAGGGTGCCTGCGGCTGGGATATCGGCGTGCGTCCCGAGGCCGGGTCGGAACCGGCTTACAGAACGTCAGACTGCTGGACAGGTTCGGGCTGCAGGGTGACGTGGTCGATGCCGTGCTTGTCGAGCAGCATGATCTTGACCGCACGGAGCACGTCGGGCCAGGCATTCAGGTCGTCGATTTCCAGATGGCCGATCAGCGCGGGCTCGCCGGGCGACATGTCCCACACGTGCAGGTCGTGCACCGAGCGCACGCCCGAGATGGCAGCGAGATCGGCGCCGATCTTCAGGTAGTCGATCTGGTGCGGCACGCCTTCCATCAGGAAGTGGTAGGACTCGCGCAGCACGCTCGCCGTCGACTTCAGGATCAGCAGCGACACGAAGATCGACAGGATCGGGTCGATGCGCACCCACCCCGTGAAATGGATGACGGCGCCCGCAGCGATGGCGGCGATGGAGCCAAGCAGGTCGCCCAGCACGTTGACGAGGGCGGCGCGCGTGTTGATGCTCTGCTCGTCCCGGGACAGTACCCATGCGACGGCGATGTTGATGCACGCGCCGATCGCGGCGACGATCAGGACGGTCTTGCCGCCCACGTGCTCGGGGTGCGCGAGGCGCTGGACGGCTTCGAACACGATCCAGCCGACGAGCAGCAGCATGGCGAGACTGTTGACGAAGGCAGCGAGCGCCTCCGCGCGCACGAAGCCGAACGAATGGCGCGCGGACGGCGGCCGCCGTGCGATCAGCTGGGCCAGCAGGGCGAGGCCGAGGGCGGCGGCATCGGTGACCATGTGGCCGGCGTCCGAGATCAGCGCGAGCGAGTTCGACAGGAAGCCACTGACGACCTCCACCAGCGCATACAACAGGGTCAGCCCGAGCGCGATGGCCATCGCCCACTGGCTGCGGCCTTCGATCGTGTGGGCGTGGCGGGCGTCGCCGTCGAGGTGGGCGTGGAGGTGGGCGGAAGAGCCGGCTTGGTCGGACATGAAAGAAGAAGGGTATGGAAACGCACGAGAGTATACCCGTCCTTGCGTAACCCCACCCATCCCCTTATAATAGCGGCATACGGGCGGTTAGTTCAGCTGGTTAGAATACTTGGTCGACATCCAAGGGGTCGCAGATTCGAATTCTGCACCGCCCACCAGAACACCAAAGACAAGCGCGGGGAACTACGGTTTTCCGCTCTTGTCGTCAGTAAGAGCGAGAAAGGCATAAACGGTTATGACACCGCGAACTACAACGACGTTGTGGGGGAATCGCTAGACGCGGTAGGGTGTCATATTGTCTTTCGCAGCAGCTCGACGACACTGAAGAAACGCGCCTAGTGCGCGTTTTTTTTCGTCCACAATTTTCTTAGTTACAAACCTGCTAATCAACGGGCGCATGGCGCCGATGGAGCTCACAATGTTGAATGTTCGCCTCCCGGACGGCTCGAGCCGTCAATTCGAAGGTCCGGTGACGGTCGCCCAGGTGGCGTCCAGCATCGCCCCGAGCCTGGCCAAGGCCGCGCTGGCCGGCAAGGTCAACGGCAAGGTCGTCGACACGTCGTTCCTGATCGAGAGCGACGCCGACCTGGCCATCGTCACGGACAAGGACCCGGAAGGCCTGGACGTCATCCGCCACTCGACCGCCCACCTGCTGGCCTATGCTGTCAAGGAATTGTTCCCGGAAGCGCAGGTCACCATCGGCCCCGTGATCGAGAACGGTTTCTACTATGACTTCTCGTACAAGCGCCCGTTCACCCCGGATGACCTGCAAGCCATCGAGAAGAAGATGGCCGAGCTCGCCAAGAAGGACGAGCCGGTCACCCGCAAGGTGCTGCCGCGCGACGAAGCCGTGGCGTACTTCAAGTCGATCGGCGAAGACTACAAGGCCGAGATCATCGCGTCGATCCCGGCGAACGAGGATGTGTCGCTGTACAGCGAAGGCAAGTTCACCGACCTGTGCCGCGGTCCGCACGTGCCGTCGACCGGCAAGCTGAAAGTCTTCAAGCTGATGAAGCTGGCAGGCGCGTACTGGCGCGGGGACTCCAAAAACGAGATGCTGCAGCGTGTCTACGGCACCGCCTGGGCGAAGAAGGAAGACCAGGAGCAATACCTGCACATGCTGGAAGAGGCCGAGAAGCGCGATCACCGCAAGCTGGGCAAGCAGCTGGACCTGTTCCACTTCCAGGACGAAGCGCCGGGCCTGATCTTCTGGCACCCGAAGGGCTGGACCATCTGGCAGCAGGTCGAGCAGTACATGCGCAAGACCTACCAGGCCACCGGCTACAACGAGGTGAAGGCGCCGCAGATCATCGACGTCAGCCTGTGGCAGAAGACTGGTCACTGGGACAATTATCGTGAAAACATGTTCACGACCGAGTCGGAAAACCGCACCTATGCGCTGAAGCCGATGAACTGCCCGGGTCACGTGCAGATCTACAACGCGGGCCTGCGCTCGTACCGCGACCTGCCGCTGCGCTACGGCGAGTTCGGCCAGTGCCACCGCAACGAGTCGTCGGGCGCGCTGCATGGCCTGATGCGCGTGCGCGGCTTCACCCAGGACGACGGCCACGTCTTTTGTACTGAAGATCAAATTGCGCCGGAAGTCGTGGCCTTCCACGCCCAGGCGATGAAGGTGTACGAGGATTTCGGTTTCGAGAACATCGACGTCAAGATCGCGCTGCGTCCGGAAAACCGCATCGGTTCCGACGAAGTGTGGGACCAGGCGGAAGAGGCGCTGCGTTCGGCCCTCCGGGGCTGCGGCGTGACCTGGACGGAGCTGCCGGGCGAGGGCGCGTTCTACGGTCCGAAGATCGAATACCACCTGAAGGACAGCCTCGGCCGTCCGTGGCAGGTCGGCACGATGCAGGTCGATTTCTCGATGCCGGGCCGTCTCGGCGCGGAATATGTCGCGGAAGACAATTCCCGCAAGGTGCCTGTGATGCTGCACCGCGCGATCGTCGGCTCGATGGAGCGCTTCATCGGCATCCTGATCGAGAACTACGCGGGCGCGTTGCCGCTGTGGCTGGCGCCGGTCCAGGTTGCCATCCTGAACATTTCGGATGCACAGGCCGATTACGTCAAACAGGTCGAGGCGAAGCTGAGGGCGGCGGGCCTGCGTGTTCACGCTGATTTGCGGAACGAGAAGATTACCTATAAAATTCGGGAGCACTCCGTCCAAAAACTGCCGTACATCCTAGTTGTCGGCGATAAAGAGCGGGATGCCAACACTGTGGCCGTTCGCGCCCGTGGCAATATCGACCTTGGCGTCATGCCGGTCGATGCGCTGCTGGAACGCCTCCAAGGCGAGGTAGCATCCAAGGCAAAGTAATCCGCACTCCGCCTTGAGACGGCCCGATCCATCTTACTTTCAAAGGAAACAACATAGCTACTGACAAGTCGTCACATCGCATCAATGGCGAAATCAACTATCCCGAAATGCGTCTGAACGGGGTGGACAACGAGCCGCTGGGCATTGTGAGCCTGGCCGAGGCGTTTCGTCTGGCTGAAGAAGCGAACGTGGACCTGGTCGAGATCGCGCCGAACGCGACCCCGCCGGTTTGCCGCCTGATGGACTACGGCAAGTTCAAGTATTCGGAGCAGAAGAAGGCGCACGAAGCGAAGCTGAAGCAGAAGATCATCCAGGTCAAGGAAATCAAGTTCCGTCCGGGTACGGACGAGGGTGACTACAGCATCAAGCTGCGAAACCTGATCAAGTTCCTGGAAGAAGGTGACAAGACCAAGATCACGCTGCGCTTCCGTGGCCGCGAGATGGCTCACCAGGATATCGGCCAGCGCATGCTGGAGCGTCTGCGTGGCGACCTCGAGCCGTATGGCCAGGTCGAGCAGTTTCCGAAGCTGGAAGGCCGCCAGATGATCATGGTTGTCGCGCCGAAAAAGAAGAAGTAATTCTTCGTCGAGTCTAGCCGGGCCGAGCCCGGGCCCCGGGGTCGTCCCGCGGCCCGGGCTCGGCCTATTCCGTTTTTGGTTGCCGATGTGCATGGCGCAAGATGTGCACAGGCGTAAAACTGTGCTAGAATCTGCGGTTCCCATGTTCGCAAGGACGGGGAAGCAAGACTGTAGTGGACCCGCTTCCGCTGCAGAGACAAGTGAAAGCAGGCATCCAAGAGCAGCGTTGCTGCCACCTGCAATCCTGTCACATATGAGGCTGCCTGTAAGAGGGCAGAAGACTATGCCGAAAATGAAAACCAAAAGCTCCGCGAAAAAGCGTTTTCGCGTGCGCCCGGGTGGTACCGTCAAATCGGGTATGGCGTTCAAGCGTCACATCCTGACCAAGAAAACCACCAAGAATAAGCGCCAGCTGCGTGGCACCCGTAACATCAACGCGTCGGACGTCCAAAGCGTCTACCGCATGATGCCGTCGGCCGTTTAATCTCACATCAAACTAAGGAGCTACTATGCCTCGAGTAAAACGTGGGGTTACTGCACGTGCCCGTCACAAGAAGGTTCTTGAACTTGCCAAAGGCTACCGTGGCCGCCGCAGCAAAGTATTCCGTATTGCCAAGCAAGCAGTCATGCGCGCTGGCCAGTACGCATACCGCGACCGCCGCAACAAGAAGCGCGTTTTCCGCGCCCTGTGGATCACCCGTATCAACGCAGCTTCGCGTTCGCACGGCATGACCTACAGCGCATTCATGAACGGCCTGAAGAAAGCCGCGATTGAACTGGACCGTAAAGTCCTGGCCGACATGGCTGTCAACGACAAGCCGGCTTTTGCCGCTATCGTGAACACCGTCAAGGCAAAGCTGGCTGCTTAATTCAGACAGCGAACGCAAGACCAGCATCGCGCCGCCGCAGGGTGGCCGGTGCGCAAAGGACGGGGCAAAGGTTTCACGACCGATGCCCTGTTTTTGTTTCTGGCGCCTCCCGCCCTCAATAGGAAAAGATTACGCATGAACTCGCTGGAAGAACTCGTCGTCTCCGCCCAGTCCGACTTTGGTGCGGCACAAGACGCTGCCGCGCTGGAAAACGCAAAAGCGAAATACCTGGGCAAGACCGGCCAGGTGACCGAACTGATGAAGGGCCTCGGCAAGCTCGATCCCGAACAGCGCAAGGCGCAGGGCGCCCTGATCAACGCCGCCAAAGAAAAAATCGAACAGGCGTTGACGGCCCGCCGCGAGGATCTCGCCAACGCGCAATTGATGGCGCGCCTGAACGCCGAAGCGATCGACGTCACCCTGCCGGGCCGCGGCCGTGCCAAGGGCGGCATCCACCCTGTCATGCGGACCTGGGAACGGGTCGAACAGATTTTCCGCTCGATCGGTTTCGACGTGGCCGACGGCCCCGAGATCGAGACCGACTGGACCAATTTCACCGCGCTGAACAGCCCGGAAAACCACCCGGCACGCTCGATGCAGGACACGTTCTACATCGAAGGCAATGACAGCACGGGCAAGCCGCTGCTGCTGCGCACCCACACGAGCCCGATGCAGGTGCGCTACGCCCGCACGCATACGCCGCCGATCAAGGTGATCGCGCCGGGCAGGACTTACCGCGTCGACAGCGACGCCACGCACTCGCCGATGTTCCACCAGGTCGAAGGCCTGTGGATCGGCGAGGACATCAGCTTTGCCGACCTGAAGGGCGTGTACCTGAACTTCGTGAAGGCGTTCTTCGAGACGGACGACCTGCAGGTCCGCTTCCGCCCGTCGTACTTCCCGTTCACGGAACCGTCGGCCGAGATCGACATCGCGTTCGGCTCCGGTCCGCTGAAGGGCCGCTGGCTGGAAGTGTCGGGCGCCGGTCAGGTGCACCCGACGGTCGTCCGCAATTTCGGACTGGATCCGGAAAAATTCATCGGTTTCGCGTTCGGTTCGGGCCTGGAGCGCCTGACCATGCTGCGTTACGGGATCAACGATTTGCGCCTGTTCTACGAAGGCGATCTGCGTTTCCTGAAACAATTTAACTAAGCCGCAACCGTCCGAACAAGAAGGCAAACGAATATGCAATTCTCTGAAAACTGGCTCCGTTCCATGGTCGATCCGAAGTTGAATTCGGACGAACTCGCGCACCTGCTCACGATGTCCGGCCTCGAAGTGGAAGAGGTCGAACCGGTCGCGCCGCCGTTCTCGAACGTCGTCGTGGCGGAGGTCAAGGAAGTGGCCAAGCACCCGAACGCGGACCGCCTGAACGTGTGCCAGGTCGACGTCGGCACCGGCACCCTGCTGAACATCGTCTGCGGCGCGCCGAACGTGCGCGCGGGCATGAAGGCCATCTGCGCCAAGGCCGGCGCCGTGCTGCCGCCGGGTCCGGACGGCAAGCCGTTCGAAATCAAGGTCGGCAAGCTGCGCGGCGTGGAATCGCAGGGCATGATGTGCTCGGCAAAAGAACTCAAGATCTCGGAAGAGAGCAACGGCCTGATGGAGCTGCCGGAAGACGCGCCCATCGGCCAGAACATCCGCGACTATCTCGGCCTGAACGACCTGAAGTTCACGATCAAGCTCACGCCGAACAAGGCCGACTGCCTGTCCGTGCTGGGCGTGGCGCGCGAGGTATCGGCGCTCACCGGCGTGCCGCTGGCGCTGCCGGCGTTCCGCCCGGTACCCGTGAACACCGATGAAGTCGTGCCCGTCAAGGTGTCGGCGCCGGACCTGTGCGGCCGTTTCGCCGGCCGCGTCATCCGCGGCCTGAACGCGAAGGCAGCGACGCCGGAATGGATGAAGCGCCGCCTCGAGCGCAGCGGCCAGCGTTCCGTGTCGGCCCTCGTCGACATCTCGAACTACGTCATGCTGGAGGTGGGCCGTCCGTCGCACGTGTTTGACCTGGACAAGATCCACGGCGGCATGGACGTGCGCTGGGGCCGCAAGGGCGAGACGCTGAAGCTCTTGAACGGCAACACGGTCGACGTCGACGAGTGGGTCGGCGTGATCGCCGACGAGAAAGAGCTCGAGTCGCTGGCCGGCATCATGGGCGGCGACGCCACGGCCGTGTCGCTCGACACGACGAACATCTACCTGGAAGCCGCATTCTGGTGGCCGAACGCCATCCAGGGCCGCGCCCGCCGCTATAACTTTTCGACGGATGCGGCGCACCGCTTCGAGCGTGGCGTCGACTATGCGACGATCCCCGAGCACCTCGAACGCATCACGTCGCTGATCGTCGAGATCTGCGGCACGGCCGAGACGAAAGTTGGCCCGATCGACGACCAGGCCCCGAACCTGCCGCAGCGCAAGCCGGTCACCCTGCGTACCGCGCGCGCCGCGAAAGTCATCGGCGTGCCGGTCACGGACGACATGGTCGCCGACATCTTCACGCGCCTGCACCTGCCGTTCGTGCGCGAGGATGGCCTGTTCCACGTGACGGCGCCGTCGTACCGCTTCGACATCGAGATCGAGGAAGACCTGATCGAGGAAGTGGCGCGCGTGTATGGCTTCGAGAACATTCCCGCACTGCCGCCGGTGGCGCCGTCGGCGATGCTGATCGAGCCGGAAAATACCCGCTCCCTGTTCGCGATCCGCCACGAGCTGGCCGACCTGGGCTACCAGGAAGTCGTGAACATGAGCTTCGTCGAGCAGCAGTGGGAAGCGGATTTCGCGAACAACACGAATCCGATCCGCCTGCAGAACCCGATCGCAAGCCAGATGAGCGTGATGCGTTCGTCGCTGATCGGCAGCCTCGTCGCCAACGTGCGCTACAACCTGAACCGCAAGGCCGGCCGCGTGCGCGTGTTCGAAGTGGGCGGCGTGTTCCTGCGCAATGCAGACGCGCAGGACGGTCCGCTGGCCGTCGCCGGTTTCGACCAGCCCAAGCGCGTCGCCGCCATCGCCTACGGCCCGGCCGCGGACGAGCAGTGGGGCCAGCCGACCCGCGCCGTCGATTACTTCGACGTCAAGGGCGACCTGGAAGCGCTGTTCGCACCGCGCGCCGTCCGTTTCAGCAAGACCGAACATCCGGCGCTGCACCCGGGCCGCTCGGCCACGGTGGAAGTCGACGGCAAGGTCGTTGGCGTGATCGGCGAGCTGCATCCGCGCTGGCTGCAGAAGTACGACCTGCCGCAGGCTCCGGTACTGTTCGAGGTGGATGCGGACGCGCTGCGCGCGCGCGACGTGCCGCGCTACGTGGAAATTTCCAAGTTCCCGGGCGCCACGCGCGACCTCGCGCTGGTGGTGAAACAGGACGTGCCGGCCCAGGCATTGCTCGACGCTTTCCAGGCGGAACTGGCGTCGAACGCGCTCGGCAAACTCGTGCAAGCCGTTGTTTTGTTTGATGAATACCGCGGCAAAGGATTGGAACAAGATGAAAAAAGTCTTGCTTTCCGCTTTGGCTTGCAAGATACTCAATCGACGCTGCAGGACGATGCGGTCGAGGCCATCATGGCCGCGCTGGCATCCGCCGCGCAACAAAAACACGGTGCCAAACTGCGCGCCTGATAAGGGCTGATGCCTAACAGGGGGCCCGAGCATTCGGGTCCTCATCCAGAACAAGGTAGGGCTTTAAAATTAACAACAACGACGTTGATTCCGCCGTGCTCCAGGAAGCGCTGGCCGCCGATCTGCATCGTGCGATGCAGGTGGCCCGGGTACGGAAGGAAGCGGAAAAGGAGTTGCCGACCCTGACCAAGGCGGAGCTGGCCGAACTGCTGTTCGAGCAGGTCGGTCTGAACAAGCGCGAGGCCAAGGACATGGTCGAGACGTTCTTCGACGAGATCCGCAATGCGCTCGAGCGCGGCGAAGCCGTGAAGCTGTCCGGCTTCGGCAACTTCCAGTTGCGCGACAAGCCGCAGCGGCCCGGCCGCAATCCGAAAACCGGGGAAGAGATCCCCATCACGGCGCGCCGCGTCGTGACGTTTCACGCCAGCCAGAAGCTGAAGGGTATGGTCGAGGAGGCCAATCCGGGTAGCCCGCGCAATCCGGACAGCCCCGATGGCCCCGATCATCCTTCCCTGGCGCGTGCAGCCTGATAAAGCCGATCCGGCTTGTGAGCGATGAACGACCGACCGAACAAGATGGAACCGACCGTGCTGCCGCCGATCCCGGCCAAGCGCTATTTCACGATTGGCGAAGTCAGCGAATTGTGCGGGGTCAAGCCGCATGTGCTCCGCTATTGGGAGCAGGAATTCACCCAGCTTAAACCGGTCAAACGCCGTGGAAACCGCCGTTATTACCAGCACCACGAAGTGCTGTTGATCCGGCGTATCCGCGAACTGCTGTACGAGCAGGGCTTCACCATCAGCGGTGCGCGCAACCGCCTGGATGGGCGCGGCCAGCACGAGGTTGAGGCGTTGCCGGAACCGCCACCACCGCCGGCCGTGCCGACCATCGAGCCGGAAGCATTGCGCGCCGAGCTGCACGCCATCCTCGCGCTGCTCAAGCACGGTTCGCCGGCAGTCTGAAGCCCCGCCGAGGGCGCAACGGCCGACGCAGCCAGCTCAGGCGTGCGCGCCTGTTGTTCTGCACCCCGGAGGTGCTAAAATGTCATTTGCAGTTTGCTGACTCAAACGCATGACCTGACCGGAGGCGTGAGGGGCCAGCCTCGGCTCTTTCCTGTATCGGGAAAACTTAAGGGAAGACAATGATACGCGTTGCCATTTGTGACGATCACCAGATAGTTCGAGCAGGTTTCAAACAGATTTTTTCGTCGTCGGGCGAGTTCGAAGTCGTGGCCGAAGGCGCGACAGGACGCGAAGCCCTCGATATCGCACGCCGCGAGATCTGCGACGTGCTGCTGCTGGATATCGCCATGCCGGACCAGAGCGGCATCGATATCCTGCGCACCATTCGACAGGGCCAGCCCAATCTGCCGGTCCTGATCCTGTCCGGCTATCCTGCCCAGCAGTATGCGCTGAACCTGTTCAAGATGGGCGCCAACGGCTACCTGAACAAGGAATGCGACGCGGATGAACTCAAGACGGCCGTCCGCACCGTGTACCAGGGGCGCCGCTACGTCAGCTCGCAGGTCGGCGAATTGCTGGCCCAGAGTTTCGATCGCGATCCGAACACCGCGCTGCATACGGAATTGTCGGACCGCGAATTCCAGGTGTTCCTCCGCCTGGCCAAGGGCGCGACCGTGTCCGACATCGGCAATGCCCTGTCGCTGTCGATCAAGACGGTCTCGACATACCGTACTCGCATCATGGAAAAGATGGGTTTGCAGTCGAACAGCGATCTGACGTACTACGCCATGAAAAACAACCTGCTCGACTGAGCGGGGTAGGCCGGAAGGCAGGGTTCCCTGTCTTTCGGTCTGCAACTGTTATAGCAATTTTGATATTTGCTATGCAGAATTGTTAATTGCGCGTCGTCACCGCGCTACATTTCCTCGTCCGCACGCCTAATCGAGCTCCATGGCAACTTTTCCCGGTCTATAATGACTCGGAGAAGCCAAGCTGCGAAAGGAACGACAGAGGATGTTTTTCACCACCGACCCCAGGTTCAGGCCGGTTCGCAGCCTTCCGTTGTACCAGACGCTGCTGTGTGTCGTGTGCGTCCTGATCCTGGTCCTCAACGGCGTGAGCCTGGTCCGCAACCTGGACGGGCTCAAGACCGCCAACGCGCGTCAGGCGCAGGCCGATCGTGTGACGGCCAAACTCCAATACCTGAACCTGCTCGTGACCGATGCGGAAAGCGGTCTGCGCGGTTATTACCTCTCCGGTTCCGACACCTATCTGGGCCCGCTGCGCACGGCCGAACGTGAACTGGACGGCCAGTTCAACACCCTCAAGACGCTGCTGGCCGACAATCCCTCCCAGCTGAAGAACCTCACCCAGCTGCAGAATCTCGTCGTCCGCCGCATCAACCTGATGAACCAGGGCCTGGAAGTCTATCGCCACGGCGGCCTGTCCGACATCGTCGCCATCGCCCAGACGCAGGAAGACAAGACCCACATGGACGAGATCCGCCTGCAGGTGGTGATCATGACGGGCGAGCAGAACGAAACGCTCGCGGCCCGCAGCGCCGTGTTCTACGACCGCTACCGGCTGGCCGCCCTGCGCGGACTGGGCATCAACGTGGCGGCACTCGTCACCCTTGTCCTGTTCTACAACCTGATCCGCCGCAGCTTCCGCGCGCGCCTGAATGCCGAGCGTGCTCTGCAGCAGACCAATGATCACCTGGAATCGCTCGTGGCGGAACGCACGGAGCAGTTGTCCGTGCTGTCGCGCCACCTGATCCGCGTGTCGGAAGAAGAAAAGGCGAAACTGGCGCGCGAACTGCACGACGAGATGGGTGCCAACCTGACGGCCATCGGCATGCATCTCGCCTCGGTGACCGACCAGATCCGGACGGCGCATCCCGACCACGCCGAGACGCTGGGCCGCGCCCGCGCCGTGCTCGTCGAGACGGTGGAGCTGAAGCGCCGCATCGTGGAAGACCTGCGTCCGAGCCTGCTCGACAATCTCGGCCTGTCCGCCGCCCTGCAGAGCTATTGCGAAGACTTCGGCCGCACGACGGGCGTCGATTGCGAGGCCCTCATCGAGGGCGACATCGACTGCGCCGGTTCCGCCCAGTCGATCGCGCTGTTCCGCATCGCGCAGGAATCGCTGAACAATGTCGCGAAGTATGCGCAGGCCCGCCACGTCGTCGTGCACCTGGCCCGCGAAGGCGAGGCGTACACGCTCGAGATCAGCGACGATGGCGTCGGGATTCCGCCGGATGCGATGCGCCGTCCGAAGTCGCACGGTCTGCTGGGGATGCGCGAACGGGCATTGCTGCTGGGAGGGACGTTGCGGGTGGACCGCGGCGTGAACGGGATCGGGACCACGGTTCACGCCATCGTTCCGGTGACGGCGCCGGGAGAGACCGACGCCGGCGGGACCGCGTCAGCCGGTGCCCTGGATATCGCGGCGCTGGCCGTGGCGCCCGCGGCAGATCCGGCGGGCGACGCGCCACCGGAAGCGGCCGAACTGGCCGAACATCAACTACACAATCACTTGCGTGCTGCCCAGGCCCAGTCGCCGCTGGCGACGGCAGGCCGGGATGCGGTGCCGCTCATGCGCGCGACACGTCCATCAGCAGACGGTCATACTCGCTTTTAGCGACCTTGTAGCACTCGCCCGCATAGTCTTCCAGGCCTTGGCGGTTCAGCACGGTGATATTGCCGCGGCGGTACTGGATCAGGCCTTCGTCCTGCAGCTTGCCGGCAGCGGCCGTGATGCTTTCGCGGCGCACGCCCAGCATGATCGAGATGAGTTCCTGGGTAACTTTCAGTTCATTGCTCGGCGAACGATCCAGGCGGTCCAGCAGCCAGCGGCACAGTTTCTGTTCGATCGAGCTGTGGCGGCCGCCGACGGCGTTCTGGGCCATCTGGGCGAACAGCGCGTTCGTGTAGCGCATCAGCAGCTGGGGCAGGGCGCCGCCCTTGTTGAAGGCGTCGCGCAGGTATTGGGTCTTCAGGCGGTAGCCGTAGCCGGCGCTCTGGACGACGGCGCTGCAGGTGGCGCGCTCGCCCATGAACAGCGACACGCCGACGGCACCTTCATGGCCGACCACGGCGATTTCCGTCGTGGCGCCGTCTTCCATCACGTACAGGAGGGAGACGATGGCGGTGGTGGGGAAGTACACGTATTCCAGCTTGCTGCCGTATTCG
Organism: Massilia kyonggiensis; assembly: GCF_024756235.1. Taxonomy (GTDB): domain Bacteria; phylum Pseudomonadota; class Gammaproteobacteria; order Burkholderiales; family Burkholderiaceae_D; genus Telluria; species Telluria kyonggiensis. The sequence goes on from NZ_JANUGY010000002.1 coordinate 663,905, forward strand.
AACAGTTCCTTGCCGAAGGGCAGCGGAACCAGTTCCAGGTGCTCAAACAGGGTTTCCAGGTCTTGGCGCGGCAGGGCCGCGAGCAACTCGTTTTGTTGGGTGCCGCTGTAGCTGACAACCGGGCGCGCGGCCAGTTTGATTTCTTCGCTGGTCGAGGGGATCTGATTCACCGATTGCGCCTTTTTCTGGGCGGCGTTACCGAGTTGGGCGTTATTCATATTGTCCTCGTTATCTCTGACATACATCACTGGGGCGATTGCTTGGATGGGTTTCCTCATCGCGATGTGTGTACATTAATGCCATAGTCTCTTGCCGAACATAAGACTAGCTGTCGCCCCCATGTAGGCTCTATGCATGATGTTATGTAAGCCCAGTCCTACTAGAGAGAAACTTTCAGTAGAGGGCTTTTTTTGTAACTTCGACAATGGTTTCGCGGCATTAAAACGTTTCGATGGCGGGGCTTTTTTGCCATTCCGGCCACATCCATACGCCCGTCGAGGCCGCTAAACTTGCACCTCGTCACATCCCGCGCCCGAATGCTCCTACACGACGGGCTTCCGGTGCGCCCGGAATTGGTTCACACAAGGTACGCTGGACCCGGTAAAATCGAGAGTTTTGCAAGCGCCCCAACGGCGAGACCATGTCCAACGAAATCGACGCAACCAACACCGACATCCAGGAGGCAGCGGTAACGAGCAAGCCCGCCGCCACGATCGCGCGCGAAGTCGCGCGCCGCCGCACCTTCGGCATCATTTCCCACCCCGACGCCGGTAAAACGACGCTGACCGAAAAGCTGCTGCTGTTCTCGGGCGCGATCCAGCTGGCCGGCACCGTCAAGGGCCGCAAGAGCGGCCGCCACGCGACGTCGGACTGGATGGACATCGAGAAGCAGCGCGGCATCTCGGTCGCGTCGTCGGTGATGCAGTTCGAATTCCGCGACCACGTCATCAACCTGCTCGACACGCCGGGCCACCAGGACTTTTCGGAAGACACGTACCGCGTGCTGACGGCCGTCGACTCCGCGCTGATGGTGATCGACGCCGCGAAGGGCGTGGAAGAACAGACGATCAAGCTGCTGGACGTCTGCCGCATGCGCGACACCCCGATCGTCACCTTCATGAACAAGCTCGACCGCGAAACCCGCGACCCGCTCGAGCTGCTCGACGAAGTGGAATCGGTGCTGAAGATCGAATGCGCGCCGGTGACCTGGCCGATCGGCATGGGCAAGAACTTCCGCGGGGTTTACCACCTGCTGAACGACGAAGTCATGCTGTTCAAGGCGGGCGAAGAGAAGGCCGACGGCGCCTACGAGATCATCAAGGGCATCGACAACCCGCGCCTGACCGAGATGTTCCCGCTCGAGATGGAACAGCTCAAGATGGAAGTGGAGCTGGTGCACGGCGCCTCGCATCCGTTCGACCTGGAACGCTTCCTGTCCGGCGTGCAGACGCCCGTGTTCTTCGGCTCCGCCATCAACAACTTCGGCGTGCGCGAGATCCTGTCGGCGCTCGTCGAATGGGCCCCGGGCCCGCGCGAGCGCGATGCGACCATGCGCGCCGTGCGTCCGGACGAACAGCCGTTCTCCGGCTTCGTCTTCAAGATCCAGGCCAACATGGACCCGGCGCACCGCGACCGCATCGCGTTCCTGCGCGTGTGCTCGGGACGTTTCGAGAAGGGCATGAAGGTCAAGCACCTGCGCCTGGGCCGCGAAGTGAAACTGTCGTCCGTGGTGACGTTCATGGCGTCGAGCCGCGAACAGGTCGAGGAGGCCTACGCGGGCGACATCATCGGCCTGCCGAACCACGGCAACATGCAGATCGGCGACAGCTTCTCGGAAGGCGAGATGCTGACGTTCACCGGCATCCCGTACTTCGCGCCGGAGCTGTTCCGCACGGTGCGCATCCGCAATCCGCTCAAGACCAAGCAGCTCCATAAAGGCCTGCAGCAGCTGGGCGAAGAGGGCGCCGTGCAGGTGTTCAAGCCGGTGATGGGCAGCGACCTGATTCTCGGCGCCGTCGGCGTGCTGCAGTTCGAGGTCGTGGCGAGCCGCCTGCTGAACGAATACGGTGTCGACGCCGTGTTCGAAGGCGCGAGCATCAGCAGCGCGCGCTGGGTGTCGAGCGACGACAAGAAGGCCTTGTCCGACTTCGAGACGCAGCTGGCACACAACGTCGCCTACGACGCCGCCGGTAACCTGGCCTACCTCGCCACGTCCGGCGTCAACCTGCGCCTCACGCAGGAGCGCTGGCCGAAGCTGCAGTTCCACGCGACGCGCGAGCACGCCGCGAAGCTGGACTGATGCAGATCGCGTTGATCGTCACGCCCCCGGCCTGGCGATCAACGCTTCCACGATACTCCCCACGTAGCACACCGCGAACACGATCCCGGCCAAGGTCACGCTGACCGGCGTGGGCGCGCGTGCCAGCTGCGCCTCGATCGCGGCCGGATCCAGCGCCATCTTCCCGCTCAACAGCTGGTCCGCGACCATGTTCGCCTGGTCCAGCGCGAAGCTGAAATACAGGATCGCGGCGATGGCGGCCGGCGCCAGGAACAGCAGCGCGCGCGTGCGGCGCCCCAGGTAGTACTGGCCCACGCCGGGAAACACCAGGGCCGACAGCAACGCGCCCACGCTCTTACGTCTCATCCATTTCCCTCTCACAGTGGCGGCTTGAGCCATCACAATGGCCAACCCCGCGGTCGGCGTACATTCACTTAATGCACGCCGGAAATATTGCCCAGCCAGGAGGAGACCATGCGACCGCTTTTCCCCCTCGACCCGCACAACCGGACGGTGTGCTGACATGCTGGCCCGCCTGCGCATCGGTCCCAAACTCCTGCTGGCGCCCGGCGTCGTGTTGCTGCTGCTCGTGCTGCTGTCCTGCGGCAGCTACTACGCGATGGTACGCCAGAACGCGTCGCTCGACAGCATCGTGCAGCGCCGGGCGGCCAATATGCGCGCCGCCGCCGAGCTGTCCGCGTCCGCCCGCAGCGCGCACGCCCAGGCGTACCAGGTCCTCACCTGGATCAGCGGCAGCTTTCCGCACTTCCGCGTCGACCCGCTCGCGCTCGACCTGCAGGCCCGGCACGGGGCCGTCGAGCGCGATCTCGCCCATCTGGCGCGCCTGACCACCGACAGCCCGGAAGAACAGCGCTACGTCGACCAGGCGCGCGCCGCGTGGGCGCAATACGTGCCGGCCGTGCGCGACGTGATCGAGATCGCCCGCATCGACCAGTCGATCAGCGCCAACGCGATGATCAAGGCCGAGCGCGCGTTCGCCGTCGTCGCGCAGCGCCTGACGGAGCTGTCGCGGCGCGAACAGGTGTTGTCCGAGCAGGCCTCGCGCGACGCGGCCGACGATTTTCGAATGATCGCGGTGCTGATGCCGGTGGTAATCCTGTTGTCGATCGCCGCGTCGCTCGCGATCACGATGGCGGTGCGGCGCGCGCTGCTGGCCGACATCGGCGCGATCGGCGCGGCCGCCCATGGCCTGGCCAGCGGCGACCTGACGATCCGCGCGCGGACCTACGCCGACGACGAGATCGGCCAGACGGCGCGGCTGCTCGACGCCGGCATCCGCGGCCTGAACCGCCAGTTGCGCACCGTGCTGGACTCGGCCCGCGCGATCGGCGAGGCCTCGCGCGAGATCACGCTGGGCCGCGCCGGCATGCCGCCGCGCGCACACGTGCGCGACGCGCTGGACCGCACGACGGCGTCCATGCAGGCGCTGGCCACGGCGCTCGACGACAGCGCCGCCGGTGCGCTGGCCGCGGGGGAGCTTGCCGCGCGCGCGGGCGCGGCGGCGGAAGAGGGGGGCGCGCTGGCGCACCGCCTGGTGACGACGATGGAACAGGTGCGGCGCGCGGCTGTCCGCATGGACCGCATCGGCGCGGCCATCGAAACGACACTGGCACGCGCCGGCGACGCCGGCGGCGGTGCCCGCGAAGCGCGCGCCCTGGCCCGGCGTGCCCAGCGCGCGGCACGCGAGGCGCGCACGCTCGCGCGCGAGACGGCAGCGGTGCTCGACGGCGGCAGCGCCGGCGCGCTCGAGGCGGGTGCCGCGATGGCCGGCCTGGCAGGCGCCGTGGAAGACATGGCGGGCATCATCGGCATCGTCGGCAGCGCCAGCACCGAACGGGCCCGCGAGCTGGCCGGCGCCACCCAGGCGATCGTGCGCATGGACGAGCTCACCCAGCAGGGTTCGCGCATGGTGGAAGAAGCGGCGCTGGCCGCGCGGGCGCTGCAGCAGCAGGCCCTCGGCCTCGCGCGCACGGTGGCCGTGTTCCGGCTCGACGAAGCCGTGCAGGGCTCGAATGAAACGGCCCCGCCGGGAACGCATATGCTGCGTCCGGGCAGGGCCGGGAGACCTTACCTCCGGCTGGCGAGCAGCCGGGGCAAGAATCGTTGACTTACTCGTAGTCTTCGATGGGGGCGCAACCGCAGAAGAGGTTACGGTCGCCATACGCATTGTCCGCGCGGCCGACCGGCGGCCAGTACTTCTTCTTGCGCAGCGACGGCACCGGGAAGGCGGCCACTTCGCGCGAATAGGTGTGCTGCCAGTCGTCCGACGTGACGACTTCCGCGGTGTGCGGCGCGCCCTTCAGCGGGTTGTCCATGCGGTCGTACTCGCCGCGCTCCACTTTCACGATCTCCGCGTGGATGCAGATCATCGCTTCGATGAAGCGGTCCAGTTCCGCCTTCGATTCCGACTCGGTCGGCTCGATCATCAGCGTGCCCGGGACCGGGAAGCTCATCGTCGGCGCGTGGAAGCCGAAGTCCATCAGGCGTTTGGCCACGTCCTCGTTGCTGATGCCGGTGGCATCCTGCAGCGGGCGCAGGTCGATGATGCACTCGTGCGCGACGAGGCCGTCGTGGCCCGTGTACAGCACCGGGTAGTGCGGCGCCAGGCGGCGTGCGATGTAGTTGGCGTTCAGGATCGCGGTTTCCGTCGCCGCCGTCAGGCCTTCCGCGCCCATCATCGCGATGTACATCCACGAGATCGGCAGGATGGAGGCCGAGCCGTAGGCGGCCGAGCTGACCGCGCCGATGCCCTGCTCGTCACGCTGGTAACCCGTGGATGCCTGGTTCGGCAGGAACGGCACGAGGTGTTCGGCCACGGCCACCGGACCGACGCCCGGACCGCCGCCGCCGTGCGGGATGCAGAAGGTCTTATGCAGGTTCAGGTGGCTGACGTCGCCGCCGAACAGGCCCGGACCGGCCACGCCGACCAGCGCGTTCATGTTGGCGCCGTCGACATAGACCTGGCCGCCGTGCGCGTGCACGATCTCGCACAGTTCCTTGATGCCTTCCTCGAACACGCCGTGCGTGGACGGGTAGGTGACCATCACGCACGCCAGGTTGGCGCTGTGTTCCTCGGCCTTCTTCTTCAGGTCCGCGAGGTCCACGTTGCCGTTGGCGTCGCACGCGGTCACGACGACCTTCATGCCCACCATGTTGGCGGACGCCGGATTGGTACCGTGCGCCGACGACGGGATCAGGCAGATGTTGCGGTGGCCTTCGCCGCGCGACTGGTGGTATTTCTGGATGATCAGCAGGCCCGCGTACTCGCCCTGCGAGCCGGCGTTCGGCTGCAGCGACACGCCCGCGTAGCCCGTGACGGCGCACAGCATCGCTTCCAGCTGGCCGATCATCTCGCGGTAGCCGACGGTCTGGTCTTCCGGTGCGAACGGGTGGATGTTCGAGAATTCCGGCCACGTCACCGGGATCATCTCGGACGTCGCGTTCAGCTTCATCGTGCACGAACCCAGCGGGATCATCGTGCGGTCGAGGGCCAGGTCCTTGTCGGCCAGTGCGCGCAGGTAGCGCAGCATCTCGTGCTCGGCGTGGTAGCGGTTGAACGTCGGGTGCGTCAGGTAGGCGCTCGTGCGGGCCAGCGCGGCCGGGTAAGCGTCCTGCGCATCCTTGTCCAGCGTGTCGAAGTCGACGTCGGCGCCGCCGAAGATTTTTACCAGCAGTGCGATGTCGTCGCGGGTGATCGTCTCGTCCAGCGAGATGCCGACGTGGCGCGCATCGATGCGGCGCAGGTTCACGCCGTTGTCGTTGGCGGCGCGGTGGATCTCGTCCGCGTTGTCGGCGATGACCGTCAGCGTGTCGAAGTACGTTTCATTGGCCAGCTGGAAGCCCAGGCCCTTCAGCGCATTGGCCAGGATGCCCGTGTAGCGGTGCACGCGGCGCGCGATCTGCGCGAGGCCTTGCGGGCCGTGGTAGACGGCATACATCGACGCCATCACGGCCAGCAGCACCTGCGCCGTGCAGATGTTCGACGTCGCCTTTTCGCGGCGGATATGCTGTTCGCGCGTCTGCAGCGCGAGGCGGTAGGCCGGGTTGCCCTGGGCGTCGATGGTGACGCCGGCCAGGCGGCCCGCCATGCTGCGCTTGTACTCGTCGCGCGTGGCCAGGTAGCCCGCGTGCGGGCCGCCGAAGCCGAGCGGCACGCCGAAGCGCTGGCTGTTGCCGACGACGACGTCGGCGCCCCATTCGCCCGGCGGCGTGAGCACGGTCAGCGACAGCAGGTCGGCCGCGACGACGACCATGGCGCCCGCCGCATGCAGCTTCTCGACGGCCGCGCGGTAGTCGCGCACGTCGCCGTTCACGCCCGGGTATTGCAGCAGGACGCCGAAGCAGGATTCAGTCAGGTTTTCGATGTCGCTAGCGGCGACGGTGCGCACTTCGACGCCGATCGGCAGCGCGCGGGTCTGCACGACTTCCAGCGTCTGCGGCAGCACGTCGTCGGCGACGTAGAACACTTTCGATTGCGACTTGCCGACGCGCTGGATCAGGGTCATCGCTTCGGCGGCCGCGGTGCCTTCGTCCAGCATCGACGCGTTGGCGATGCCCATGCCGGTCAGGTCGGTGATGACCTGCTGGAAGTTCAGGATGGCTTCCAGGCGGCCCTGCGAGATCTCCGGCTGGTACGGCGTGTACGCCGTGTACCAGGCCGGGTTTTCGAAGATGTTGCGCAGGATGACGGGCGGCGTGTGGGTGCCGTAGTAGCCCTGGCCGATCAGCGACTTCATGACCTTGTTCTGCGCCGCGATGCCTTTCAGCTTCGCGAGTGCGGCCTGCTCGGGCAGCGGCTCGAAGAACTGGCCCAGGTCCAGCTTGTCCTTGCGGCGGATGTTGGCGGGAACGACGGCGTCGATCAGGTCGGCGCGCGAGGCGTAGCCGAGGACGGACAGCATGGCCGCCTGTTCGGATGCGGACGGGCCGATGTGGCGCGGGATGAAGCCATCGCGTGCTTCGAGTTGGGTCAGGCTGGTGCGGGTCATGATGGGAGACGAAATGAAAGAATCGGCGGCGCCGTTCCCGCGCACGCGGGAACGACGCAAGGGGAAGATCAGCCTTCGGTGGCCTTGCCGTAGGCAGCCGCGTCGAGCAGGCCGTTGACGGCGGCCGGATCCGACGGCTGCAGCTTGAACAGCCAGGCATCGTAGGCGTTCGCGTTGATCGAGTCCGGTGCGTCGGCCGTGGCCTGGTTCACCGCGGTGACGGTGCCCGAGACCGGCGCGTAGATGTCGCTGGCGGCCTTGACGGACTCCACGACGGCGGCGTCATCGCCGGCGGTGAAAGCCTTGCCGACCTGCGGCAGTTCGACGAACACGATGTCGCCCAGGGCGTCCTGGGCATATTCGGTGATGCCCACGGTCAGGGTGCCGTCGGCCTCCTGGCGGACCCACTCGTGGGACTCGGTGTACTTCAGGTCGGCTGGGATGTTCATGTGCGTAACTCCGTAGTGATGGATGGTGCGGTAAGTATAGTGTTGTTTGATCAGGAAGCCAGGATCTTGCCGTTACGCACGAACGGCAGCTTGACGACGGATGCCGCCAGTTTCTTGTCGCGGATTTCCACGTGGACCGTGTCGCCGACGGCGACGTCGACCGGCACGCGCGCCAGCGCGATCGCCTGCTGCATCGACGGGCTGAACGTGCCGCTCGTGATTTCGCCGGCATTGCCGGATGCGGCCAGGACTTTCTGGTGAGCGCGCAGGATGCCGCCTTTTTCGCGCAGGATCAGGCCGACGAAGTTCTGCTTCTGGCCGTTCTGCTGCAGGGCGGCTTTGCCGATGAAATCGCGGTCCGAGACGAGGTCGACGGTCCATGCCAGCCCGGCGTCCAGCGGCGAGACATTGTCATCCATGTCCTGGCCGTACAAATTCATGCCCGCTTCCAGGCGCAGCGTGTCGCGCGCGCCCAGGCCGGCCGGCTTGACGCCCGCGGCGGCGAGGGCATTCCACAATGCCTCGACCTGGCTGGCCGGCACGCCGATCTCGAAGCCGTCTTCGCCCGTGTAGCCGGTGCGGGCGACCATCAGTTCGCCGAACGGCGTGTCGTTCACGATGACGGCGTTGAACGGCTTCAGGCCTTCCGACGGGGCCTGCGTCTGCGGCACCACCTGCCACACTTTCGCGCGGGCGTTCGGGCCCTGCACGGCGACGAGGGCGATGCCGTCATCGCTCAGGTCCGAACGGCGCGGGGTGATGGTCAGATTGCTGTTGGTGGCGTCGTTCTGCTGGCGGATCCAGGCGATGTCCTTCTCGGCCGTGCCGGCGTTGACGACGAGGCGGAACCAGTCTTCGGCGAAGTAGTAGACGATCAGGTCGTCGATGACGCCGCCCTGCGGATTGAGCATGCACGAGTACAGGGCCTTGCCCGGTGCCTGCAGCTTGTCGACGTTGTTGGCGAGCAGACCGCGCAGGAAGGCGCGCACGTTTGCGCCTTTCAGGTCGACGACGCACATGTGGGACACGTCGAACATGCCGGCATCGCTACGGACGGCATTGTGTTCTTCGATCTGGGAGCCGTAGTTGACGGGCATGTCCCAGCCGCCGAAGTCGACCATCTTGGCGCCAGCGGCACGGTGTACGGAATTGAGCGGGGTCGCTTTGAGCGTCATGGATGGTTCCTCGGCAGAAAATGGGTTCGCGCACGCGGCAGTCCGCATGCTCTCGCACCCCTCTGTCCTCGGTACCTGAGAGATAGCGAGTACGTTCTCGCCTGCCCCTTCGGTGGGCCGTGAGGCCGCTCTCCAGAGTTGGTCCGCCGCGCGTTGCGCAGCAGCCCCTGACCGGTCCGGTTGCCTGAGAGTTTTTGGGTAATGCCCCTTCGGCGGCAGCCTGCGCTGCGCTCTCCCGGTCAAGACTGCGAAGTCTATGTCAGTGGTGACGGGAAGTCAATCCGGGAGGGGAGGGGCCACACGATTGCCATGAGGCACCGCGAGCGTGCCGACGTGTTTTGTTACACTTGCCTTACGACCTTTGTGACGGAAGAGACCACTATGAGCGAAGATCAAGCAAAACAGAAGGAAGGGTGGTTTACCCTGTCCGGCGACGTGAACAGCGACATGGTGCATCGCGTGTTCGAAGCGGTGGCCGGGATGAACGACGACGGCCTGGAGACGGCGCACATCCTCGTGCAATCGAACGGCGGGTATGTCAGCGACGGCCTGTGCCTGTACAACTTCCTGGCCAATGCTCCCGTCAACTGCATCACGTACAACGGCGGCGCCGTCGCGTCGATCGCGGTGATCCTGTTCCTCTCGGGCAAGCAGCGCTATGCGAGCGAGACGGCGCGCTTCATGATCCACAAGTCGCATGCGACGGCCTCGCCCGGCTCGCGTCCGGATGCGCTCAACATCATCGTCGAGGGCCTGCGGGCCGACGATGCGCGCACGGAATCCATCCTGCGCAAGCACATCGAGCTGACGCCCGAGCAGTGGGGCATCCACCAGTACGGCGACCTGCACCTGAACGCGCGCGACGCCAAGGCGGCGGGCATGATCGACGACGTCCGCGATTTCGCGCCGCCCAAGGGCGCATACCTGCGCAACATCTGATAAAACAGAGAGCCTGTCGCGGTCGTCCCGCTCCAGGCTCTTTCGACCTTCCGCAGCGCTGCGATCAGCGCTTCTTGTCGTTCTTGTGGCTCTGGCGGCCGGCCTCGGCATGCTGCTCCGGGGTGCCGCCGCGGGTGCCGCCCGAGCCGCCCGAACGCGAGCCCGAACCCGAACCCGACTGCTTGTTGCCGTCGTTCTTGTGGCTTTGCTGGCCAGCCTTGACGTGCTGTTCGTGGGAGCCGCCCTGGTTGCCCGAGCGCGAAGAATTTTTGTTCGAAGCCATGATCATTCCTTTCGATAGTGGAGATGTCTTGCTTACCGAAGCGATTTCGGTAGTGCAATGATGCGAGCCCGGCAATTGAATCGGTATCGGATCACCTCTTGAGCACTTGTAGGACTACATGCATTACGCTAGCAATAATTTTCTCCACTAACACGTATTTCGCATATTCTTATTCGCCGGCAACCGTATCTTGCGGCGCAACATAGCGTTTTACATCGTCGCTAACGCTCCCTGATAGCATAAGTATTTTCCTGAGCTCCGCGCCGACACATCGATTTTCATTGCTACTTGGAAATTATGTGCCACAATAGAGCTACCATGTCTTCCAGCCCCGTCCAGACTCCGGCCGCCCGCAAGGCCGCGTCGTCGCAGCAGGCGACGCTGGATGCGCTCGCCGGTATCGCGGATACCTATGTCAAGGAACACCTGACCGCGATGACGGCCCGCATGGTCGCCGCGCTGGGCGACCTGACCCGGCACCAGGGCGACCCGCAGGACGTCCAGCGGCGCGTGAAGGCGGCCCGGCTGCTGAAGGACAATGCGTACGCCTTTTTCCACCTCGCGTCCGGCGCCATCTCCCTGGCGGTGCGGCGCGAACTCGACCGCTTGGCACCGCCCGCCGCGGCGGCCCGCATGGCGGCGGCGTCGCTGGACCTCGTGCCGCTGGAAGAAATCGACGGCCGGCTGGCGCTGGGCGCGCTGGCCCGTCCCTTCGAGATGCAATACGCCGACCCGCTCGCCACGCTGGCCGTCCGCCTCGGCATGCTGCTCGGACGGGGCGTGCTGCGCGCAGACGGCAATCCGTTCCGTCCCGACGTCTTCCTCGGGGCCATCGAGGAGGCATGGCGCGAATTCGAGCCGGAAACGGATGCCCACGGCCTCATCCTGTCCCTGCTGCGCCCCGACATCGTGTTCGACCTCGGTCCCTTGCTCGACGCCCTCGCGGCCGCGTTGCGCAAGGAGGGCCAGCCGGGTTCCGTCGACGCGTACCGCATCCAGAAGACGGATGACGCGGCCGCCGCGAAGGCCGCCCGCGCCGGGCAGCGCGCCGCCCTTGCCGAACAGCTGCGCAAGCTGTTCGGTGACGACGGCGGCGAGGATGGCGTCCCGCTCATTCCCGACCTGCCGACGTTGCCGTCCAGCGGCGGCGGCTGGCGGCCCAGCGGCGCGGGTGCGTTCGCGGCGGCGCCGGTCAAGGAGCAGGCCGCCCAACCGGCGGCGGGCTTTGCGGCACCGTCCGGCCCAGCCGTCCAGGCCGGCTGGTCGGCCGCCGTGCAAGGCATGCTGGCGCAATCCGGCGGCACGGCACCGCTGCTGGACCTGCTGGCGCGCATCGAGCCGGCGCTGGCGCAAGGCGCGGAGACGGCCGCCACGCCCCACAACGTGTTCTACCTGCCGCGTCTGAAGCAAAGCCTGCCCCAGGGCAGCCTGCCGCGCCGCGACGAGCGCACCCTGGACCTGTTGTCGCGCGTGTTCGAGACCGTGCTGCTGGACGACAGTATCCCGCCGCGCACACGCGAACTGCTGCAACTCCTGCAGGTGCCCGTATTGAAAGCGGCCCTGCTCGACAAGAATTTCTTCTTCGAGCAGGACCACCCGGCCCGCCGCCTCGTCGACCTCATGTCGCGCGTCGGCTGGGAGCAGCGGGAGGATGCGGACGACCCGCTGTTCCAGACGATGCGGCGCAGCGTCGCGCGCGTGGGGGAGGCGCAGCCGGAAGCGTTCGCCAGAGCCGTCGCCGAGCTCGAAGCGGGTATCGCGGCCGACGAGTCGGCCCAGGAGGCCGCGCTCGCCGCACCGGTCGCCAGCGCCCTGAAACGGGAAAAGCACGAGGTCGCGGCGCGCCAGGCCCGCGACGCCGTCGCCCTGCGGGTGCAGGCCGGCGACGTCAACGAGGTCGTCAGCGGCTTCCTCGAGCAGCGCTGGACGACCGTGCTGACCTTCGCCTGGACGATCGAGGATGCGCGCCCGGGCGCCGTCGACAACGCCACCCGGGCCATGGACGACCTGATCTGGAGCGTCAAGCCGAAGGCCACGCCGGAGCAGCGCAAGACGCTGATCGCGCGGCTGCCGCGCCTGCTCGCGACACTCAACAAATGGCTGGACGCGATCAAATGGCAGGACGCCGAGCGCCTGCAATTCTTCGCCCGCCTGGCCGAATACCACGCCGCCATCGTGCGCGCTCCGATCGAGCTGTCGCCCGAACGCCAGCTGGAACTGGCCGCGCAGGCGGCCCAGCAGGATGCGCTGCGCAAGGTCGAGATGGAAACCGCGGCGGCGGAACAGGCCGCGGCGCGCGCGGCCGAGGTGTCCGCCGTCGACGGCCTGGAGCGCGGCATGTGGCTCGAATTCCGCACGGGGGAAGGCGCACGCAAGGTCAAGCTGGCGTGGGTGAGTCCGCTGCGCACGCTGTTCATCTTTTCCGGCGCGGGGCGGCGCGAAGCGTTCTCGCTGCCGGCCGGGAAACTGGCCGCGGCCCTGGGCGACGGCAGCGCGCGCGTGCTGGCCATCGACGGCGTCGTGGGGCAGGTGTTGTCCGACGCGATGGCGCAAGGCGCCGTCAACGACGCGTCGATCGCGGCGCCCGTCCGTGTTGGTGCTCAGCCGGCTGCCGGGTTATAGTCGCGGCGTCGACACGTATTTCATTCTGCGCAACATGCTTTGGTGGTCCCATCTTTCCGCGCTGGGCGGTCTCAACGTCACGGCGCTGCTCGCCATTGGGGTAACGGCCTGGCTCGTCGGCGCACGCTGCTGGCGGCTGGCCCTCGTCTGGTGCGGCGTGTTCGGCGGCGCGCTGTTCGTGGCGGCCGCGAGCCAGGTGGCATTCATCGGCTGGGGCATCGGCATCCGTTCCCTGTCGTTCACCGGCTTTTCCGGCCATGCGACCCGGGCCGCGGCCGTGTTTCCCGTCGCGTTATACCTGCTGCTCGAACGCGCTTCGCCGGGCCTGCGCCGGGGCGCGGTGGCCGTCGGCGGCCTGCTTGCCGTGGGGGTGGCGCTGGCCCGCGTGCAAGTCGGCGCCCATTCCGCCAGCGAAGCGCTGGCCGGCTGCGTGCTCGGCCTGGGGGCGGCCGCGCTGTTCCTCGCCCGCGCCCGCGCCGCGCAGGATTGCTCGCCGCAGCCGTTGCTGCTGGGCCTGCTTGCGGCGACGATCCTGCTGCCGCGCGCCGACCCCGCGTATTCCCACCAATGGCTGACGGCCGTCGCGCTGCAACTGTCCGGGCGCGACCGGGTCTACCTGCGCAACGACTGGCAGCCCGCCCAGGGGCCGTATGTTCCGCCGTGCGCCCCCGACCGGCTGCGCTTTGCCGTCCTGTGCACCTGAATCCACGCGTCCGCCGGCCAAATCTTGGCCGAAAAGCAAGGAACAGATGGTATGATGCAGCCTTTATCGATTCTCCCCATTCCGTAAGCGAACGTGCGTCTATCCTCCATCAAATTGTCGGGATTTAAGTCTTTCGTCGATCCCACCAATTTCCAGGTGCCGGGGCAGCTGGTCGGCGTGGTCGGCCCGAACGGATGCGGCAAATCGAACATCATCGATGCCGTACGGTGGGTGCTGGGCGAATCGAAAGCGTCCGAGCTGCGCGGCGAATCGATGCAGGACGTGATCTTCAACGGCTCCACCAACCGCAAGCCGGCCGGGCGCGCGTCCGTCGAACTCGTGTTCGACAACAGCGCCGGCAAGGCAGCCGGGCAGTGGAGCCAGTACGCCGAGATCGCCGTCAAGCGCACGCTCACGCGCGACGGCACGTCGACCTATTTCATCAACGGCCAGCCCGTGCGCCGGCGCGACATCCAGGACATCTTCCTCGGCACAGGCCTGGGGCCGCGCGCCTACGCCATCATCGGCCAGGGCATGATCTCGCGCATCATCGAATCGCGCCCGGAAGAGCTGCGCGTCTTCCTCGAGGAAGCGGCCGGCGTCTCCAAGTACAAGGAACGCCGCCGCGAGACGGAAAACCGCCTGTCGGACACGCGCGAGAACCTGCTGCGCGTGGAGGACATCCTGCGCGAGCTGAACGCCAACCTGGAAAAGCTGGAAGCGCAGGCCGCCGTCGCCAACCGTTTTCATCAGCTGCAGGCCGACCAGGAAGAGAAGCAGAAACTGCTGTGGCTCCTGCGCCGCAACGAGGCGAAGGCCGAACAGGTGCGCTGGTTCCAGGAGATGGAACAGGCGCAGACCGGGCTGGAAGAGCAGAACGCGAAGCTGCGCAACCTGGAGCTGGAGCTGGAACGCATGCGCCAGGCGCATTACGAGACGGGCGACCGCCTGCACGTGGCGCAGGGCGCGCTGTACCAGACCAATTCCGAGATCGGCAGCCTGGAAGCGCAGATCAAGTTCGTGTTCGAGTCGCGCACGCGGTTGCAGAACCAGATCGGCACGCTGACCGCGCAGCGCGAACAATGGCTGAACCAGGCCAACGAGACGCAGGAGCAGATCGAGGAAGCCGAGTTCCGCCTCGAAGAACTGGCCGCGCGCGTGGAAGGCGCGCAGATCGCGGCGGAGGCGCAGAACGAGCGCCTGCCGGACCTGGAAGCCGCGTGGCGCGACGCGCAGAACAAGTCGACCGAATCGCGCGCGCGGATCATGCAGATCCAGCAGCGCATCGAGCTGTCGTCCGCGCACCAGCGCAACGCGTCGAGCATCCTCGCGAACCTGGCCACGCGGCGCGAGCGCCTGCAGCAGGAACGCGGTGGCCTGAACCTGCCGGACGCCGGCCACCTCGACAACCTGCGCATGCAGCTGGAAGAAAAGCAGCTGCAGCTGGAAGAACAGAACCTGATGCTGGAAGAGGCGGCGAGCCGCCAGGAAGCCGTCGAGCAGGAGCGGCGCGACGCGCACGCGCAGGTCCAGCAGGAGACCGCGGCCAACGCCCGGCTGGAAGCGCGTTTGACCGCGCTGCGCCAGCTGCAGGAGCGCGTGCAGACGCAGGGTAAAGTCCAGCCCTGGCTGCAGAAGCACGAACTGGATAAACTGCCGCGCCTGTGGCAGAAGCTCGACATCGAGACTGGCTGGGAAACGGCGCTGGAATCCGTGCTGCGCGAGCGCACGGGCGCGCTGGAAGTGTCGAACCTCGACTGGGCGCGCGGCTTCTTCGGCGATGCGCCGCCGGCCCGTCTCGCGTTGTATTCGCCGGCACCGGGCAGCGCGGGTGCGCAAGATCATCACGGCTTGAAGCCCTTTGCGAGTCTCCTCAAGCTGAACGACCCGGGCCTGCGCGGCCTGCTGGACGACTGGCTGACCGGCGTGTATGCGGCCGACGATCCGGGCACGGCGCTCGCGCAGCGCGGCAAACTCCCACAGGGCGGCTGCTTCGTCACGCCGCAGGGCCATATGGTCACCGCATCGAGCGTGCGCTTCTACGCGGCCGACGCGGAGCAGGACGGCGTGCTCGCGCGCCAGCACGAGATCGACAACATTGGCAAGCAGTTGCGCGCGCAGGCGCTGCTGCTGGACGAAGTCCGCACGCGCGCCACGCGCGCCGACGCCGCGGTCTCCGACCTGCAGCGCCGCCTGCAGGACGGCCGCCAGAAGGTCGCGACGTTGCAGCGCGAAGTCCATGCGCTGCAGATCGACGTGGTGAAACAGGCCGAGGTCGAGGCCCGGTTCAACCAGCGGAGCGGCCAGATCGCGGCGGACCTCGACGAGATCGCCGCGCAGGAAGCGGAGCAGCGGCAGGCGAAGGCCGAGGCGGAAGCGCAGTTCGAAGAGCTGGACATGGAACTGGCCGAGCTGCAGGGCGCGCACGAGGATGGCCAGGTCGAGTTCCAGGAACAGGAACGGGTCCTTGCCGAAGCCCGCAACCGCCTGCGCGACCTGGAGCGCGCCGCGCAGGAAGCCGTGTTCGCGGAAAAGACGCAGCGCACGCGCATCGAGGAATTGCGGCGCACGATCGCGACCGCCCAGCAGCAGGCGCAGCAAGTCCTGGAAAGCATCGCCGCCGGCAAGCTGGAACTGGAAGCGCTGGAATCCGGTGCCGCGGCCGAGGGGTTGCAGGGCCTGCTCGCGCGCCGCACGGAACAGGAAAAGGCGCTCGCCGATGCACGCCACGAACTGGACCAGCTCACGCAGCAGCTGCGCGCGGCCGAAGAAGCGCGCATGCAGGCGGAGCGCGGCCTGCAGCCGCAGCGCGAGCGCATCACCGAGATGCAGCTGAAGGAACAGGCCGCGCGCCTGAACCAGGAACAGTTCGCGGAAGCGCTGTCGGCCACGGGTGCCGACGAGGCGGCGCTGTCCGAAAAGCTCGATCCGGAGCTGAAGCCGTCTTACCTGCAGGGCGAGGTCACGCGCCTGACGAACGCCATCGCGTCGCTGGGTGCCGTCAATCTCGCGGCCGTGGAAGAGCTGGCGCAGGCGACGGAGCGGAAGCGCTTCCTCGACGCGCAGAACAACGACCTGCTGGAAGCGATATCGACGCTGGAAGGCGCGATCTCCCGCATCGACCGCGAGTCGAGGGATCTTTTGCAGGACACGTTCGACCGCGTCAACCAGCATTTCTCGGAACTGTTCCCGATCCTGTTCGGCGGCGGCCAGGCGAAGCTCGTGATGACGGGGGACGAGATCCTCGACTCGGGCGTGCAGGTGATGGCCCAGCCGCCCGGCAAGAAGAACGCGACGATCCATTTGCTGTCCGGCGGCGAAAAGGCGCTGACGGCGACGGCGCTCGTGTTCTCGATGTTCCGCCTGAACCCGGCGCCGTTCTGCCTCCTCGACGAGGTCGACGCGCCGCTCGACGACGCCAATACCGAGCGCTTCTGCCGCATGGTGAAGCGCATGTCGGACCATACCCAATTCCTCTTCATCTCGCACAACAAGATCGCGATGGAGATGGCCAACCAACTGATCGGTGTGACGATGCAGGAGCAGGGCGTGTCGCGCATCGTGGCGGTGGACATGGAGTCCGCCGCGAATTTCGCTACTGAGGCACAAGCAGCATGACAGACTTTCAAATGAGCCTGATCGCGGCCGGCGGCGTCTTCGTCGTCGGCGTCATTAGTTACAACAAGTGGCAGGAGTACAAGGCCCGCAAGAGCGTCGAGCGCGCGTTCTCGCACGACCACGACGACGTGCTGATGAAGGGCGGCTCGAGCGAGCGCACGGAACCTCACGTCCAGCGCCACGAACCCATCCTGGACGGCGTCCCCGCGCCCGACCACGACGTGCTGATCGAGCCGAGCATCGTCGCCGAGCCGTTCCAGCATGCCGCGCCGGGCGCCGCACCTGCCGCCGCGCCCGTGCCTGCTGCGGCGGCTGCCCTCGATCCCGTCGCCGAACTGCCGGCCGTGAAGCCAAACACGCCGCCCGCGCAACTGGCCGAGAACCTCGTCGACCCGCTGATCGACTGCCTGATCCCGCTGAATTCGGAAGGCCCCCTCCGCGGCGACCGCATCCTGCCGGCCCTCCTCAAGCTGCGCCGCGTCGGCAACAAGCCCGTGCACTTCGTCGGCCTGGCCGTGAACGGCGACTGGGAACCGATCGTGCACGGCGGCGTGTACACGAAGCTGCAGGCCGGCGTCCAGCTGGCGACGCGCACGACCGCGCTGAACGAACTGGAATACTCGGAGATGGTCACGCGCCTGCGCGCCGTCGCCGACGAGATTGGCGCGGAGCCGGAAGTGCCGGACATGATCGAAGTGATGAGCGAAGCGAAGACCTTGCACCGCTTCGTCGCCGGCCATGACGCGCAACTGGGCGTGAACCTCGCGTCGAAAGGCGCGCCATGGGCGATGGCCACGCTGATCGGCGCGCTGGAAAACGCCGGCTTCGACGTGCGCCCGGACGGCAAGTTCGTCATGCTCGACAAGGAAGAGGGCGGCGGCACCCTGTTCACGCTGTCGACCAACGTCACGCTGGGCGCCGACACGACGTCGCGCCTGACCTTGCTGCTGGACGTGCCGTGCGTGGCGCCGGCCCGCGACGGCTTCGGCAAGATGGTCGCGTGCGCGAAGGACCTGGAGCAGCGCCTGGACGCCGCCATCGTCGACGACTTCGACCAGCCGCTGACGGATGCGGCGCTGGAAGAGATCGCGGGCCAGGTGCGCGAGTTCTACCAGGAGATGGACGCGGCCGACATCGCCGCCGGTTCCACGCGCGCGCTGCGCCTGTTCAGCTGAGGTAACGATGGCCGACCTGGAACGGATGGCGTGGCTCGTCAAGGAACTGAACCACCACATCTACAACTACCACGTGCTCGACGCGCCGACGATCCCCGACGCCGAGTACGACAAGCTGTTCCGCGAACTGCAGGAGCTGGAAGCGCAGCATCCCGAGGCCGTGTCGGTGGATTCGCCGACGTCGCGCGTGGGCGCCGCGCCGATCCCCGAGTTCAAGCAGGTCACGCACGCCGTGCCCATGCTGTCGCTGAACAACGGTTTTTCCGATGAAGACATCGACAACTTCGACCGCCGCGTGCGCGACGGCCTCGGCCACGCGCAGGTGCGGTACGCGGCCGAGCTGAAATTCGACGGCCTCGCGATGAGCCTGCGCTACGAGAACGGCGTGTTCGTGCAGGCCGCGACCCGTGGCGACGGCTATACGGGCGAGGACGTCACGGCGAACATCCGCACCGTGAAGGTCATCCCGCTCCGTCTGCGCGGTGACGATATTCCCGAAGTGCTGGAAGTGCGCGGCGAAGTCCTGATGTTCAAGGAAGACTTCGAGCGCCTGAACCAGCGCCAGCGCGACGCGGGCCAGAAGGAATTCGCGAACCCGCGCAACGCGGCCGCGGGCAGCCTGCGCCAGCTCGACGCGCGCATCACGGCCCAGCGCCGCCTGCGCTTCTTCGCCTACGGCATCGGCCTGCTGGAAGGCGCGCCGCTGCCGGAATCGCACTCGACCGCGCTGGACTGGCTCGACCAGCTCGGCCTGCCCGTGTCGAAGGAACGCGCGGTGGTCACGGGCTGCGAAGGCCTGCTGGGCTACTTCCGCGACATCGGCGCGCGCCGCAAGTCGCTGCCGTACGAGATCGACGGCGTCGTGTACAAGGTCGACCGCTTGTCGGACCAGCGCGAGCTGGGCTTCGTGTCGCGCGCGCCCCGCTTCGCGCTCGCGCATAAATTCCCGGCAGAGGAAGCGCTGACGACCGTGTCCGCCATCGACGTGCAGGTGGGCCGTACCGGCGCGATCACGCCGGTGGCGCGGCTCGTGCCCGTCTCGGTGGGCGGCGTCACCGTCACGAATGCGACCCTGCACAACGAGGACGAGGTGCGCCGCAAGGACGTGCGCGTGGGCGACACGGTCGTGGTGCGCCGCGCGGGCGACGTCATCCCCGAAGTGCTGTCCGTCGTGCTGGAACGCCGCCCGACACCGGTGCCGCCCGTGTACGAACTGCCGAAGACGTGTCCCGTGTGCGGCTCGCACGTCGTGCGCGAAGAGGGCGAGGCCGTCGCGCGCTGTTCCGGCGGCCTGACGTGCGCCGCGCAGCGCAAGGAGGCGATCCGCCATTTCGCGGGCCGCCGCATGATGGACATCGAGGGCCTGGGCGACCGCTACATCGACAGCCTCGTCGAAGCGAACCTGATCCACGGCGTGGCGGACCTGTACCGCCTCACGCTCGACGATCTCCTCAAGATGAAACGCCTCGCCGATGAACGCGACGGCACGACGCCGGAGACGGTCAGGCAGGGCAAGGTCGCGACGAAGTGGGCCGACAACCTGCTGGCCGCCATCGCCGCCAGCAAGCACCCGCCGCTGGAACGCCTGCTGTTCGCGCTGGGCATCCGCCACGTGGGCGAGTCGACGGCGAAGACGCTGGCCGACTGGCTCGGCAGCCTTGCGCTCGTGCGCCGTGCGCCGGCCGCGCTGCTGCGCGTGCTGCCCGACATCGGCGGCACGGTCGCGGAAGCGATCGCCGACTTCTTCGCGGAAGAGAAAAACCAGCAGGCGCTGAACGACCTGCTGGCGGCCGGCGTCGCGCCGCAGGGCGAGCATCCGCCGCGCGCGCAGCTGCGCGAAAAGCTGGACGACGTGGGCCTGCTGGCCGCGCTCGGGATCCCGAAGCTGACGGAGCCGCGCGCACGCCAGCTGCTGGCGGACGGCCGCACGCTGGACGACCTCGCGCACCTGAAGATCTTCAGCGTGTTCGGCCTGCCGGAAGGCGTCGTCGCGGCGCTGGAACAATGGATGGCCGTGCCGGGCAACCGCGAGATGCTGGCCGCCCTGGCGGCGCTGCGCACCGAGCTGCTGGCGCTGCTGCCGCAGGATGCCGTCGACGCGGCCGGCCCGCTGTCCGGCAAGACGTTCGTGCTGACGGGGACCCTGCCGACGATGTCGCGCGATGCCGCCGGCGCCCTGATCGAACAGGCGGGCGGCAAGGTGTCCGGGTCGGTGTCGAAGAAGACGTCGTACGTGGTCGCCGGCGCGGAGGCGGGCAGCAAGCTGGAAAAGGCCGAGCAGCTCGGCGTGACCGTGCTGGACGAGGCGGGCCTGCTGGCCCTGCTGGGCGGCGCACAGAATTCAACACAATAATCAATCGGAGTAAGTATGACCGCAATCAAGAAAGCCGTGTTCCCCGTCGCTGGCCTCGGCAGCCGCTTCCTGCCGGCCACCAAGGCGCAGCCGAAGGAAATGCTGCCCATCGTGGACAAGCCGCTGATCCAGTACGCGGTCGAGGAAGCCGTGGCCGCCGGCATCACGGAGCTGGTGTTCATCACCGGCCGCAACAAGCGCGCCATCGAAGACCATTTCGACAAGGCGTATGAGCTGGAATCGGAACTGGAAGCGGCCGGCAAGAACGAGTTGCTGAAGCTCGTGCAGCAGGTGATCCCGAAGAACGTCAACTGCATCTACATCCGCCAGCCGGCCGCGCTGGGCCTTGGCCATGCCGTGCTGTGTGCGCGTCCCGTGATCGGCAACGAGCCGTTCGCCGTGCTGCTCGCGGACGACTTCATGGACACCGCCGAAGGCCACAAGCCCGTGCTGGCGCAGATGACGGACCTGTACGGCTACGAAAAGTGCAGCGTGCTCGCCGTGCAGGACGTCCCGCGTGCCCAGACCCGCCAGTACGGCATCGTCAGCGCGCGCGCCTACCGCCCGGACCTGGAACTGGTCGGCGGCATCATCGAAAAACCGAAGCCCGAGGATGCCCCGTCGACGCTGGCCGTCGTGGGCCGCTACGTGCTGTCCGGCGCCATTTTCGACCATCTGGAAAACCTGGGCACGGGCGCGGGCGGCGAGATCCAGCTGACCGACGGCATCGCGTCGCTGATATCGCGCGAACGCGTGCTGGCGTACCGCTATGCCGGCACCCGCTACGACTGCGGCTCCAAGCTGGGCTACCTGAAGGCGACGGCCGCCATCGGCATGAAGCATCCGGAGACGGCCGAGGGCTACCGCGAATTCCTCGCGCACCTGTGTGCCGACCTGCCGAAATGACGATCCGCGAGATCCTCAGGATGGGCGACCCGCGCCTGCTGCGCGTGGCCGAGCCCGTGCGGGCGTTCGACACGCCCGAACTGCATGCGCTCGTTGCCGACATGTTCGAGACGATGCACGCCGTCGACGGCGCCGGCCTGGCCGCGCCGCAGATCGGCGTCAACCTGCAGCTCGTGATCTTCGGCTTCGGCAAGAACCAGCGCTACCCGGACGCGCCCGCCGTGCCGGAGACGGTGCTGATCAACCCGGTGCTCAAGCCTTTGTCGGACGAGATGGAAGAGGGCTTCGAAGGCTGTTTGTCGGTGCCGGGCCTGCGCGGCAGCGTGCCGCGCTACACGCGCCTGCATTACGAGGGCGTCGACCAGTACGGCAATCCGATCAGCCGCGACGTCGACGGCTTCCATGCGCGCGTCGTGCAGCACGAGGTGGATCACCTGCTCGGCATCCTGTATCCGATGCGGATCCGCGACTTCACCCGCTTCGGCTTTACCGAAGTGATGTTCCCCGACCTCGATCCCAAGGCCGACGATTGAAGCTGCACACTCTTTGCGCCTTGCTGGCGCTGCTCGGCACCAGCGCGCATGCCGACGACCTGTTCACGAAGATAGCCGCGGACCCGAAGAGCGAGCTGTGGATCGACAGCGGCTTCGCGACTTACCACTTCGACCGCGACAAGAACCTCAACGGCGGCAACCGCGGCCTCGGGTTCGAATACCGCTTCTCCGGCACGATGGCCGCCGCGGCGGGTCGCTTCGTCAACAGCGACCGCTATTACTCGAACTACGCGGGCGTGCTGTGGCAGCCGTATGCGCTGGGCCCCGTGCGCCTCGGCGCGGCGATCGCGATGTTCGACGGTTATCCGAAGATGCGCGACCGCGGCTGGTTCCCCGCCGTCGTGCCCACGTTCACGTACGAGTATCAGCGCGTGGGCGTCAACGTCGGCGTGATCCCGTCGTACAAGGATCGCCTGTACGGCGGGATTTCCGTGCAGCTGAAGGTCAAGTTATTTTGACGCCGGATACGGCGACTTGCCGCCGTCCGCGATGAACGTGTCGATCCGCGCCTTCAGCACGGGCAGCGGCACGGACCCCAGCTGCAGCACCGTGTCGTGGAACGCGCGGATGTCGAATTTGTCGCCCAGCGCCGCCTCGGCCTTTTTGCGCGACTCGATGATCGCCATCTCGCCCAGGTAGTACGACAGCGCCTGGCCCGGCCAGGAAATATAGCGGTCGACCTCCGTGGCGATCTCGTGGTCGGACAGCGCCGTGTTGTCGTGCATGTAGGCCTGCGCCTGTTCGCGCGTCCAGCCGAGCGCGTGGATGCCCGTGTCGACGACGAGGCGGGACGCGCGCCACGCCTGGTAGCTCAGCATGCCGAACGTCTCGTACGGCGTCTCGTACATCCCCATCTCGCTGCCCAGGCGCTCGCAATACAGCGCCCAGCCTTCGCCGTACGCGGAAATGTACGCGCGGCGGAACGGCGGCACGCCCTGCTGTTCCAGCGCCACCGGCATCTGGAACGCGTGGCCCGGCGCCGATTCGTGCAGCGTCAGCGCGGGGAGGCTGTACAGCGCGCGCGCCGGCAGGTTGTACGTGTTGACGAGGTAGATGCCCGGACCGCCGCGCGCCGACGTGTAGTATGGCGCCTGGTCCGCCGGGACGGGCACGATGGCGAAGCGGCGGCGCGGCAGGTAGCCGAAATACTGGTCGGCCTTGCCGTCGAATTTTTTGGCGATCCACGCGGCGCTTTTCAAGAGTTCCTCCGGCGTCTTCGCATAGAACTGCGGGTCGCTGCGCAGGAACGCGAGAAAGGCGGGCAGGTCGCCCCTGAATCCGGCTTTTTCCTTCGTCTGCTGCATTTCGGCGCGGATCTTCGCCATCTCGGAGAGGCCGATCTGGTGGATCTGCTGCGCCGTCATGTCGGTCGTCGTGTACTCGACGATCTTCGACTGGTAGTAGGCCTTCCCGTCCGGCAGGCGCTCGGCCGCAAGCGTCGTGCGCGCCTTCGGCACGTACTCGTCGCGGAAGAATGCGAGCGCCTTCGCGTATGCCGGTTTCACGGCGCTGTCGATCAGCGCGATGCCCTGCGTGCGCAGGCGCGTCTGCTCGTCCATCGGGATCGTCGCGGGCATCTCCTTGAACGGCGTGTACCAGACCGTGTCTTCCGGCGCCTTCGCATTGACGATGTTCAGCAGCGGCGCGTCGCGGCCGGCCAGCGTCACCTGCGGCGGCGTGAAGCCGCGCGCGAGGCCCGCGCGCATGTTGTCCAGCTCCTCGCCGAAGTAGCGGGGCAGGTCGGCCAGCTGGGCGAGGTAGGCGCGGTATTCCTCCGCATTCTTCAATGGGCGGCGCGCGATGTAGGCGATGTCGGACCAGAACGCGCTGTCCGCGTTCACGGGCTGCTCGTATTCGCGGAAGCGCTGCGCCGCGACGAACGCGGCGATCTGCGCGCGGTACACGGCATAGTTGATCTGCTCGGCGCGCGAGAGATCCGCGGGGCGGATGCCGTCCAGCTGGCGCAGCACGCCTTCCCACATCGCCAGGCGCGCGGCCTGCGTGCGGGCATCGACCTTCGGCAGGGCGTCGCGCACGTCGCGCGGCTCGTCCTCTTCCCACGCGAGCCGCTGCTTCACGCGCCACTGCCATTCGGCCTTGTAGATGGCCTGGAAACGCGCATCGGCTTTGGCGGTGGCCTTGGCGGCAACCGGCGCGGCGATGGCGTCGACAGGCGCGAACTGCGTGGACAGGGCGAGGGAGAGGGCGGCGGCGAGCAAGGTCTGCTTCATGGTGGTCCTGTGGTCGAGGTGTCGTGAGCGAGGCAGGGTCTTGCCTCAGCTCACGATATTACCTGCGGGACCGGGCCGAAGCCAGTCTTGCTCAACGCTTGACTTTACCGTATGCCTCGCCCGCCTTCCAGGTCGGCATCGTCGGCGCGTTCGCGACCGCATACCCGAGGTTCAGGGTGAACTGCGCCTGCTGCACCATGCCGGACAGGTCCCAGGACGGATCGTACTGGTCGCTGGTCTGGTGGTAATCCTGCGTGAACGCGCGCATCTTCGCGCCTTCCGCCGCCTGGTCGTGTTCGAAGTCGAAATGGCCGTCGCCGGAGAATACGGCGGAGCCCACGTTGAACGCGGGGACGCCCGCTTTGGCGAAGTTGAAGTGGTCGGCGCGGAAGTAGGCGCCGCCGAGGTCAGGAACCGGGGCGGCCAGCGCGAGGCCCATCGCCTTGGCCACGTGCGCGGACGTCGCGTACAGCGAGCTGCGCTCGGCGCCGGCCACGCCCATGTCGCGCGTGCGGCCGACGAAGTTCATGCTGTCCAGGTTCAGGTCGGCGGCCGTCTTCGCCAGCGGCCACACCGGGTTGCGCACGTACGCGAGGCTGCCCAGCAGGCCTTGTTCTTCCGCGCACGGCCACAGGAAGATCTGCGTGCGCTTCGCCGGACGCTTGACCGCGGCCTGCGCCATCGCGAGCAGGGCGGCGGTGCCGGAGCCGTTGTCGATGGCGCCGTTCCAGATGTGGTCGGGCTTGCCGTTGTCCGGATCGATACCCAGGTGGTCCCAGTGCGCGGAATAGATCACCGCCTGGTCGCGCAGTTTCGGATCGGTGCCGGGCACGATGCCGGCCACGTTGTATTCGACGACGGTACGCACGGCGCTCTTCACGTTGGCCTCGACGCTGGCCGCCAGCGGCACCGGCCGGAAGCCGCGCACCTCGGCGGCGGCGCGCAGGCGGTCGAGGTCCTGGCCGCTGGCCGCGAGGAGTGTCCGCGCCATGTCTTCGCTGATCCAGCCCTGCAGCGCGTTGCCGGGGCCGGCGAGGTGGAACTGCTCGTGCGAGAAGCTGTTGACGGGGACGCTCCACGGATACGACGCGGACGGCGTCGTGTGGATCAGCAGGATGCCTGCCGCGCCCTGGCGCACCGCCTCCTCGAACTTGTACGTCCAGCGGCCGTACCACGTGAGCGACTTGCCGCCGAAGCGGTCCGGCTCCGCGTCCGTCGGCTGCGGATCGTTGACCATTGCGACGAGCACCTTGCCCTTCACGTCGGCGCCGAGGAAATCGTTCCAGCGCTCGTCGGGGGCGTCGATGCCGTAGCCGACGAACACGAGGGGCGCCGACACGCGCGTGGCCGCATTGCCGCTGGCGTTGCCGAACACGACGTCCTGGCCGAACGTGGCGGGCAGCACGCGGCCGCCCGCCACGAAGCGGAGCTGGCTGCCGGGCAGCGTCTTCTGGCCGACCAGTTCGACCTTCTGGCGGTAGCCGCCGTCCGCCAGCGGGGTCAAGCCCAGCACGGCGGCCTGCGTCTCGAGATAGCGCACGGTGAGTTCGCCGCCGCGCTGGCCCGTGCCGCGGCCTTCCAGCAGGTCGTCGGCGAGGAAGGACAGGTGGGCGCGCAGCGGCGCTTCGGCCACGGGCGGTGCGGACTGGGCGTGCGCGGTGCCTGCGGCGGCGAGCAGGAAGGAAGCGGCACAGGTACGGAAAGACATGATCGATGACTCTTGAGTGATGCAAAGCGCGATGGTAGCACCGGACGCCGCACGTGTCCGTATTGACACTCTTTTAAGAATGCAAAATTGCATCTCACGTTATAATCGGTAGAACGGACGTGCCACGCCAAGGCCACGCCGCATGGCATGACAATCCCGACACCACTCCTGCATGGATAAAGACGAAAACAGAGCGCAAGAGGCTTCCGCCGACCATGCCGCGCCGCTGATCCGGCCCTGGTCGCGCCTGGGCCGCCAGCTGGTGCCGCTGATCGGCGAAGGCGGTTTCGTCGCGTTGTTCACGCGCTCGGCGCGCCTGCTGTCGCCGCCGCGGGCGTGGCTCAGCGTCGACGCCACGCGCCGCACGAGCACGCTGTTGCTGACCGCCCTCGAGCAAGACCTCGCGGCCGCGGATCCCCAGGAAGCGGCCGCGGCACACGACGAATTGATGGGCGCGTTCGTGCGTCAGCTGGGCGCTCTCATCGGCCCGGCATTGACGGCACGGCTGCTGGCCGAAACCGGTGAGGACGGCACACCGCAAAAGAATCAAGAGGAGCACGATAAATGAGCGGAAAAGTAACCCTGGAGAAATTGTGCACCGGTGTGCCAGGGCTCGATGTGCTTCTGGGCGGCGGCCTGACGGAGTTTTCGTTCACGCTGATCGCGGGCGCACCCGGCAGCGGCAAGACGACGCTCGCGCACCAGATCATGTTTTCGCTCGCGAACGCGCAGCGCCGCGCGCTGTTCTTCACCGTGCTGGGCGAGCCACCCCTGAAGATGCTGCGCTACCAGCAGCAGTTTTCGTTCTTCGACATGGACAAGGTCGGCCCAGCCGTCCGCTACGTCAACCTGGCCGACGACCTGCGCGCGGGCGATTTCAGCGGCGTGCTGGAGCGCATCATGCGCGAAGTGGAGGATTTCGGTCCGAGCCTCGTGTTCGTCGACTCGTTCCGCTCCGTCGTGCAGACGGCGCGCACCGGCAACGAAGGGCTGTGGGACCTGCAGCATTTCATCCAGGAACTGGGCTCGCGCATGGCCACCTGGCAGGCGACCACGTTCCTCATCGGCGAATACAGCCAGGCCGACGTCGAGGCCAACCCGATCATCACGGTGGCCGATGGCATGATCGCGCTGTCGCACAACCTGGACGAGGATTCGGTCGTGCGCAAGATCCGCATCATCAAGATGCGCGGCCAGGCCCACATGGCAGGCGCGCACACGTTGCGCATCACGGACGACGGCATCCGCGTCTATCCGCGCCTGCTCACGCCGCAGCCCGAGGCCTACCTGACCATCGCCGCCGATCCGGCCCGCATTCCGACCGGCGTCGCGGGCCTGGACGACATGCTGCACGGCGGCCTGCCGCTGGGCCACACGATGCTCGTCTCCGGCCCCACGGGGATCGGCAAGACGATCCTCGGCACGCGCTTCCTGCAGGCCGGGGCGGAACAGGGCGAGAAGGGTGTCGCCGTGTTCTTCGAAAAACACACGGCGCGCCTGCACAACGCGGAACTGGTCAAGCTGGTGCAGGGCGGTCAGGTGACGGTGCTGCAATCGCTGTCGCTGTCGCTCACGGTCGAGGAATTGCTGGACCAGCTGACGGAGGCGATCGACCGCACGGGCGCGACGCGCGTCGTGATCGATTCGCTGTCCGAGATCGGGCTGTACCTCGCGCCGGAATTCCGCTACGACCTGCGGCTGTCGGTGTTCCGCACGTTGTCGATGCTGGCGCGGCGCGGCGTCACGACGCTCGTCACCGTGGGCTACGAGGACAACCAGCCGAACTGGCGCTTTTCCATCGACAACCTGTGCTTCCTCGCGGACGCCGTGCTGTCGATGCGGTTCGCCGAGGTCGAGGGCCACGTCTGCAAGTTCATGACGGTCATCAAGGTGCGTGGCTCGGACCACAGCAACGAACTGCGCGAATACCGCATCACGGACCGGGGGATCGAGGTGGCGCCGCATGCGACGAACCTCGATGCCCTGATGACGGGTTACCCGACGCGGCGCGGACCACACAAGTAAGGACGACGATGGGAACGTATCAGCAACAGCATCCTGTTTCGGAACAGCGTTCCCCCGAAAGCGCGCAAAGTGTCGGCGGCATGCTCGCCGACGACCTGCTGCTGGAACGTATCCGGGCGCTCGAAGCCGACGTGGCCCGGCTGCGCGAAGCCAACGAACACCTCGTGCTGGCCACCGTCGACGCGCAGTACCAGCGCGAGGACGCCGAGGCGCTCAACCGCCGCCAGAACGAATTCCTCGCCATGCTGGCGCACGAGCTGCGCAACCCGCTGTCGCCGCTCGCGATGGCCGCGTCGCTGCTCGAACGCGACGCGGGCGCCGCGCCGCAGCAGCTGCGGCTCGCGAGCGTCATCACGCGCCAGGTCGATCACATGGCGCGCCTGCTCGACGACCTGCTCGACGCCGCGCGCATCAGCAGCGGCAAGATCAAGCTCGCGGTCGAAGCGCTGTCGCTGGCCGACGTGCTGCGCCACGCGGTGGAGACCGTGCAGCCGCGCATCGCGGAGCGCGGCCAGGCGCTGGACGTCGAGCTGCCGGCGGGCACCGTCGCGGTGGAGGGCGACAAGGTGCGCCTCGCGCAGGTGTTCACGAATTTGCTCGGCAACGCGTCGAAGTACACGGGCGACGGCGGCCGGCTGCGCCTCGCCGCCCACGCGGGGCCGGACGAGATCGTGGTGACGATCTCCGACAACGGCACCGGCATCGCGCCCGAGGTGCTGCCTTATATCTTCGACCTGTTCACGCAGGGTCCGCGCTCGCTGGCCCGGTCGGAGGGCGGGCTCGGCGTGGGCCTGAACGTCGTGCGCAACCTCGTGGGCATGCACCGCGGGACGGTGGAGGCGCATAGCGCCGGTCCCGGCCGCGGCAGCCGCTTCACGGTGCGCCTGCCGCGCTGCGCGGGCGTGCCCGCGGCGCCGGTCCGGCCCGAGCCGCCGCGGGCCACGCCGCGCCGCCGCATCCTGCTCGTGGAGGACAATGCCGACGCCTGCGCCACGCTGGCCGACATCCTGCTCGCGGAAGGCCACGACGTCGTGTGCGAAACGGATGGCCGCGCGGGCCTGGCGCGCGCGCTCGCCGAACCGTGGGACGTGATCGTGTGCGACATCGGCCTGCCGGAACTCGACGGCCTCGAGCTGATGCAGGTCCTGCGCGCGCAGCAGGAAGGCGCCCGTCCGTACGCGATCGCACTGACGGGTTACGGCCAGCCGGACGACGAGGCGCGCGGCTTCGCGGCCGGATTCGACCGCTACCTCGTCAAGCCGGTCGGCGCCGCCACGCTGCTGGCCGTCGTCGCGGACGCACCCGCCGTCAGCGCCTGATCAGTGTCGCGAGGCGGTCGACCGCCTGTTCGATCCGCTCGTATTTCGTCGCGTACGAAAAGCGCACGTGCTGTTTCGGCGCGGCGAATCCGAAGTCGTCGCCCGGCACGATCGCGACCAGCGCGTCGCGCAGCACGGCCATGCCGAACGCGCTGCTGTCGTGCGCGAGCGGATGATCGACCTGCGTGATGTCGGCATACACGTAGAACGCGCCGTCCGGCAGCACGGGCACCTGGAACCCCAGGTCGCGCAGCGCGGGTACGAGGAAATCGCGGCGGCGCCGGAATTCCTGGCGGCGTTCCTCGAAGATGGTGATGGCGTCGTCGTGGAAGGCAGCGAGCGCCGCGTGCTGGGCGATGGCGGGCGCGCAGATGAACAGGTTCTGCGCCAGTTTTTCGACGGCAGGCACGAGCGACTCGGGCAGCACGAGCCAGCCCAGGCGCCAGCCCGTCATGCTGAAATATTTCGAGAAGCTGTTGACGGTGATGACGTCGTCGCCGAAGGAGAGGGCGCTCGTCGCGCGGTCGCCTTCTTTTTCGCCGTAATAGAGCCCCTGGTAGATCTCGTCGACGATCGAGAATCCGCCGCGTGCGCGCACGGCCGCGACGACGTCGCGCGTCTGTTCGGGCGTCATCGACGTGCCGGTGGGGTTCGACGGCGACGCGACGATCACGCCGCGCGTGCGTTCCGTCCAGCGTGCGGCCACCTGGGCCGCCGTCAGCTGGTAGCGCTCGGCGGGGCCGGACGGCACGAGGACGGCCCGGCCGCCGAACGCGCTGACGAAGTGGCGGTTGCACGGATAGCTCGGATCCGGCATCAGCACCTCGTCGCCTTCCGCCACGAGCGCGGCACAGGCCAGCAGCAGGCCGGCCGACGCGCCCGCCGTCACGACGATGCGCTGCGGGGAGATGTCGAGGCCGTAGGCGCGTGCATAGTGTGCCGAGATGGCCTCGCGCAGCGCGGGGAGGCCCAGCGATTCCGTGTACTGCGTGGCGCCGCGCGCGATGGCGTCCATGGCGGCGCGGGCGACCAGGTCGGGCGCGGTGAAGTCGGGTTCGCCGACGCTCATGCTGATGACGTCCTGGCCTGCACGCACCATGCTTGCTGCGGCCTTGACCATTTCCATCACGCGGAAGGGTTCGATGGCGTCGACGCGGCGCGCCACCTGGAGTGGATTGAAAGACATCGTGGGATTCTGGAACGGGGAATCCCGTTAGTGTAGCCGAATCTACGCAACCGCGGTCCCGGCCAGCAGGGCCTCGCACGCCTGGGCCGGCAGCGGGCGGCTGACGTAATAGCCCTGGATCTGGTCGCAGCCGTATTGTTCCAGTTCGCGCAACTGGTCCGCGTTCTCCACGCCCTCGGCCACGACCTTCAGGCTGAGGCTGTGCGCCAGCCGGATCACGGCCTTCGTGATCGCGGCGTCGTCGGGATCGTCCGGCAGGTCGCGCACGAAGGTGCGGTCGATCTTCAGCGCGTCCAGCGGGAAGCGCTTCAGGTAGGCGAGGCTCGAATACCCGGTGCCGAAATCGTCCACGGACAGGCGCATGCCGAGGGCCTTGATGCGCGCGAGGATCTCGACCGCGCCTTCCGGGTCCGCCATCAGCATCGATTCCGTCAGTTCGAATTCCAGCAGCGCCGGGTCGACGCCGGCGCGCGCCACGATACGCTCGACGGCGCCCGCGAGATCCGCCTGCTGCAGCTGGCGCGCGGACAGGTTGATCGCCACCGGCTGCACGGCCATGCCCTGCCCCTGCCAGGCCTTCAGCTGGCGGCAGACGTCGCCGATCACCCATTCGCCGACGGGCAGGATCAGGCCCGTGTCCTCGAGGATGTCGATGAATTCCAGCGGCGGCACGAGGCCGCGCTGCGGATGGTGCCAGCGCAGCAGCGCCTCGAACCCGCTGATCGTGCCGGTCGCCAGGTCGAGCTTCGGCTGGTAGTGCAGCAGGAATTCGCCGCGCTCCAGCGCCTGGCGCAGCTGGGTTTCCGTCTGCAGGCGCTGCGTCGCGTTCTCGTGCATCTCGGCGACGTAGAACTGGTAGTTGTTGCGGCCGCCGTTCTTGGCGCCGTACATCGCCGTGTCGGCGTTCTTCAGCAGCGTCTCGGCGTCGCGGCCGTTCTCGGGATACGTGGCGATGCCCACGCTGGCCGACACGAACAGCTGCTGGCCCGCGAGGTAGAACGGCTGCGCCAGCGCCTCGATCACGCGCGCGGCGACGCCGGCCGCGGCGCCGTCGTCTTCCAGCGCGGGCAGCACGAGCGCGAATTCGTCGCCGCCCAGCCGCGCCACGACGTCGCCCGTGCGCGCGCAGGCCGACAGGCGCTTCGCCGCCTGCACGAGCAACTGGTCGCCGACGCCGTGGCCCAGCATGTCGTTGACGTTCTTGAAGCGGTCCAGGTCGATGAACATGACGGCCGCGCGCGCTGCCGTACCGATGGCGTCTTCCAGGCTGTGCGCGAGGCGGCGCCGGTTCGGCAGGCTCGTGAGCGGGTCGTACTGGGCCAGGTACGTCAGGCGGTTGCGCGCTTCCTGGCGTTCGACGGCGGTGGCGACGATGTTGGCCACGCCATGCAGGAAGTTGGCGTCGTCCGCGCCGAAGCGGCGGGGCCGCGCGGCGTACACGCCCAGCAGGCCGAACGTGCGCTCGCCGCACACGATGGCCGTGTCGATGCCCGTGTCGATGCCGTGCAGGGCCGCGAGCGGCGCGAACCAGGCGCGCCGGGCAGCGTCCGCAACGTGCGCGTCGCCGGGCGGGCAGGCCAGTTGGAGCCCGGTGGACTGCGCCAGCCGGCCGGCGCCCGCGCGCACCTGCATGCCGTCCGGTCCCGCCTCGAACAGCGCGGCGCAGGCCGCGCCGAGGCCGCGCGCGGCGGCGTCGGCGGCATCCGCGAACAGTTCGTCGAGGCCGTTCGCGGCCAGCGCCTTGCGCCCGAGTTCCGCGATCAGGGTCTGGCGCTGCGCGTTCTCGACGATCGTGCGCTCGAATTCCTTGCGTTCCGTGATGTCGATGTCGATGCAGATGTAGCGTTCGACCGTGCCGTGGGCGGCGAACATGGGCACGATGGTGCGGTGCCAGTGGCGCCGGCCGTGGCGCCCCGCGATCACGACCTCGCCGTTCCAGACGCGGTCCGACGGCTGCCACGGCAGGCGCGCGCCGGCCGGGCGCCCGACGTCGCCCAGGCGCTGGCCCACGACCTCGGGGCGCGTGAAGCCGCTGCTCGTCACGAACAGGTCGTTGACGCCGGTGATGACGCCGCCCGCGTCGGCCTCGCACACGATCGCGGCCTGGTCCATCGCGCTCTTGTGCTGCATGAGGGAGTTCATCAGCGAATCGATGCGCTGGCCGAACTGGTCGCGCAGGCTCGCCGCGCTGCGGTTGACGGCGCGGATCGCTTCCTGGATCTCGGTCGGCGCGTCGGCCAGCAGCGCCGCTTCGGCCGTGACGCGGCCCGCGGCCACGTCGTGCTCGAACGAGCGCAGGCGGCCCAGGTTGTCGAGCCAGCGGCGCACGAGGGTGCGCATCAGGAGGACGCTCGCGACGAACACGACGAACGCCACGCTGGCCGTTTCGAGCACGAGGCTCCACAACTGGGCCGCCAGCTTCTCTTCGTCGAACTGCAGGCGCACGACGCCGTAGTCCTTGCCGCCCACGTTGGCGATGCGGTTGACGTCGTACAGCTTGGCGGCGATGCGGGCCGTCAGCCAGCGCGGCGCCAGCGCGCGCGTCACGCGCGGCGCGTCCACGCGGATCGTGCCGCCGCCCACGTCGATGAATTCGGCGCGCCTGAACGGCGACTGGAACAGCATCTTGCCCAGGGTGCGCTTGACGGTGTCGTAGTCGCCGATCACGACGCTGTCCTCGATCGTCTGCGTCGCCACCTCGACGAGCGTCAGCGCCGTGTCCTGCGTCTCCTCGATGTGCTGCAGGAACTGGTAGCGGTAGAACAGGCCCAGGCCCGTGCCCATCGACAGCAGCAGGGTGAGGCTGAACACGGTGAACACGCGGCCGACGAGGGACCGCGGCAGCGCCGGAATGGCACGCGCGAAGCGCAGGAGCGGAGAGAAAGTCATCGTGTCAGCGCAGGTTCGGCGGCGCATCCGCGTAGAACGCGCGGTAGCCGGCATAGTCGGCGTCGCCAGCCGCGACGAAGGAAACGGGCGCTGGCGCATGCACGAGTTCCGCGGCAGCCGCGAGGATGCGGCGGCCTTCCGGATCCTTGTCCATGCCGAAGAAAGCCTCGGCGACGGCATGCACATGGTTTGCCGGCACGCGCGGCGACACCATCAGCGCCAGGTCGTTGAACGGTTCCGAACTCCACAGCACGCGGAATGACTTGTGTTCGCGTCGCTGGTAGCTCTGCACGAGTTGCGAATTGGCGCCGACCGCCGTCACCTTGCCTGCGAACAGCTGCGTGAACGCGGCGTCCATGTTGCCGGCGAAGATAACGTCGACGGGAATGTTGCGGTGCTGTAGCTGGGCATGCGACACCTTGTACGCGACCAGCGCTTCCGGACCGGGGAAGGCGACGGGCTCGCCCGCCAGTTGCGCGAGGCCCATCACCGGCGAATCGGCCGGCACGACGATCTGCGCCCGTATGGGCGGCGCATTGCGGCGGCCGAACACGGTCCAACCCAGCCGCGCGCGTTCCGGGCTGAACAGGTGGTTCGTGAACGCGAAGTCGACTTCGCGCGCCAGCACGTAGCTCGTCGTATCCGCCGACGTGCGGCCCAGCTTGAGGTTCAGGCGCACGCCGCTCTTCTGCGAGACGTAACGGATGATCGGATTCCAGAAGCCGGCCGACACCTGCAGGTTGTACTGGTTGACCGGCGAAAAGTCATAGGCCGGCGGCGGCGCGGCGCGGACGCCGGCGGCGGTCAGGCAGGCCACGACGGCCAGGACGGAGCGGACGAAGTAAAGTCGGTACATGGGGCGTTGACGTGGCGCCGGCAGGGTGTCGGCCGGAATGTCGCAAATATAACATATTTCCGTTTTGCAACAAGGCGAATCTTTTTGCCAATGATGGTCGTCATGCCGTACCCGGGCCCGCGCGGGACGCGGCGCCCCGTGCGCCGATCGGATCTGTTTTGATTGCGAACGCCACCTTATTTGGCGCCGTGGCTGTTATCGCTATCTTTCTTGTATCGTGAAACCGGCGGGAAGCCTTTCAAAAACCCTGATTTGGCGGGCGGGCCACGATTTCGTTCGCCGGCGCGACGGAATTCTTTAAATATTGTTAAACGTGGCGGGCACGATTGAAATTCGATTGGCACTGATCGGATTGTCAAGTAATCTGGGATTGCAAGGCGTGGGCAACCAACAATTGACAACCATGGCCGACTCGACACCTGACGCAGCGACCGGAGTCCGCGACGACGCAGTCGTGGAAGCCGTATTGCGCGAGCGCGCGGCCCATCTGCCCGCGCGCGACGGCCCGGCCGAGATGGAAGTCATGGCGCGGCTGGCGCAGGCGCTGGCCGACACGCCGGAGCACGTGCAGCAGCACCTGGCCGATGCCGTCCGTGCGCTGTGCGGAGCCGATGCGGTCGTCATGGCGGTGCGCGACGGCGCCGCGGTACGCTGGTGCGTCGTCTCCGGCGCGCTGGTCGGGCACGAGGGCGAGCGGTGGGGCCTCGACGAGTGCGCGTGCGGCACCGTCATCCGCGCCGACGGCGCCGTGCTGATGGAACAGCCGGCCGACAAGTTCCCGTCGCTGCGCGCCAGCGGCGTGCCGGTGGCCGAGTTCCTCGGCGTGCCGTGGCGCATCCACGGCGGCGCGGCGGGCGCGCTGGCGGCCGTGCTGGGCGACGGCGGCACCCGCTTCGACGCGGAGGACCTGCGCCGGCTGCGCACGTGCGCCGCATTCGCCGCGGCCGCGCACCAGGCCGGCGGCGGCGGCGAGATCGAGCGCAAGGTCGAGGAACGCCTGCGGCCCGTCCTGGAGACCAAGGAACACCTCGAGCGCGAGGTCGAGGAAAGCCGCGCGGCCGAGCGGGCGCTGCGCGAACACAAGGCCCTCATCGACGCCACCCTCAGCATCAGCACCGTCGGCGTGCTGTATTTCGACATCGACGGCACGGTCCGCGACGTCAACGCGGCGTTCGAGCGGATGACGGGTTACACGCGCGACGAATTGCGCACGATGCCGAACTGGCGCGCCATGACGCCGCCCGAGTTCTGGGACGTGTCGGCGCGCGCGCTGCGCGACCTCATCGACAACGGGGTCACCTCGCCGTACACGAAGCAGATGAAGCGCAAGGACGGCAGCCGCTGGTGGGGCCTGTTCGCACCCGCGCGCATCTCGGGCGAGGGCGCGAACGCGCGCTGCGTGCTGTTCGTGATCGATGTTACCGAGAACAAGGAGACGGAGGCGCGCCTGGCCGAGAGCGAGGAGCGGTTCCGCGCGATGGTCGAGGGCTTCGCGCAGACCGTGTGGGAGACGGATGCGCACGGGCGCGTCACCACCAGCTCGTCCAGCTGGACGGCCTATACGGGCCAGCCGGAATCGGCGTCGCTGGGCGTGGGCTGGATCGAGGCCGTGCATCCGGACGACCGCGCCTACGCGCTGCGCGAATGGCGCGCGGCCGTCGGCACGCGCCGGGTGTTGAACGCCGAGTTCCGCGTGCAGATGGCGTCGGGTGGCTGGCGCTGGACCAATGCGCGCGCGGCGCCGCTGTTCAACCGCGACGGGAGCGTGCGCAAATGGGTCGGCATGCACATCGACGTCGACGAGCGCCGCCGCACCCAGGCCGCGCTGGCCGAGAGCGAGCGGCGCTACCGCATGCTGTTCGAGGCGATGGACGAAGGGTTTCTCCTCGCGACCGTGCGCTTCGACGAGACGGGGCGGCCCGCCGGCCTCGATTACGCGGAAGCGAATCCGGCCGCCGTGCGCATGGTCAACATCGCCTACGTGGCGCCGGGCCAGCTGCGGATGCGCCCTGAGCATGAGCCGTGCTGGCTGGACGCCTGCGCGCAGGTCGTGCGCACGGGCGTCTCCAGCCGCTCGCAATGCTTCTCGCAGGCGCTGGGCAGCTGGTACGACTTCTTCGTGTACCCGGTCGGCGGGCGCCAGGTGCCGCGCGTGGCGATCCTGTTCCACGACATCACCGTGCGCAAGCGCGCCGAGGATGCGCTGCGCGAGAGCGAGGGCCGGTTCCGCGCGCTGGCCGACGCGTCGCCCGCGCTCGTGTACCAGTTCGACGTGGACGGCAACGTCATCTACCTGAACCAGCGCTGTGTGACCGATGAGGTCGTTGCGGAGGACGGCAGTACCGGCTGGAAGAGCATCGCGCGGCCCACCGACATGGACGCGTACCTGCGCGACGTCTACGAAGGCATCCGCACGGGCAGCGCCTTCACGCAGCGGATCGAGACGGTGGTGAAGGATGGCAGCCGGCACTGGTTCGAATCCCATGCGTCGCCCTGGCATTCGGGCGACGGCGAACACCGTGGCTACGTCGGCATCTCGCTCGACATCACGGGGGCCGTGCAGGCCGAGGAGGCGCTAAAGGAGGCCGACCGTCGCAAGGACGAGTTCCTTGCGACGCTGGCCCACGAATTGCGCAATCCCCTGGCCCCCATCAGCAACGCGGTGCAGCTGATGCGCCGTCCGGACGGGCGGCGCCAGTCCGACCGCGTCGTCGAGATGGTGGGGCGCCAGGTGAAGCAGATGGCGCGCCTCGTCGACGACCTGCTGGAAGTGTCGCGCATCACGCGCGGCAAGATCGAGCTGAAGCTGGAGCGCGTGCCGTTCGCCGAGATCGTCGACGGCGCCGTCGAGACGAGCCAGCCGATGATCGACCGGGCGGGCCACCAGCTCGCCGTCGCGTTGCCGGAGGAGCCGCTCGTCCTCGAGGCCGACCGCGTGCGCCTGACGCAGGTGTTTTCGAACCTGCTCAACAACGCCGCCAAGTACACGGACACGGGCGGGCGCATCTGGTTCGACGCGCGGCGCGAAGACGGCCAGGTCGTGGCCACCGTGCGCGACACGGGCATCGGCATTCCGGCTGACGCGCTGCCGTGCGTGTTCGACATGTTCGCCCAGGCCCACCGGTCCGCCGGACGGGGGCAGGGCGGGCTCGGCATCGGGCTGACGATGGTGCGCAGCCTCGTCGAGATGCACCACGGCACCGTCGAGGCACGCAGTGCCGGGCCGGGCCAGGGCAGCGAATTCATCGTACGACTGCCGCTCGCGCCCGAGGTCGGCGCCGACGATGCCGCGCCGCAACTGGGCCAGGCCCGTCCCGCCGCGCCTTTCCACGGCCAGCGCATCCTCGTCGTGGACGATAACCGCGACGCCGCCGATACGCTCGGGCTATTGCTGGAAGCAGATGGCGCCGAGGTCCGCGTCGTGTACGACGGCCGCGCCGCGCTGGCAATGGCCGATACGTTCCAGCCGACCAGTGTGCTGCTCGACCTGGGCATGCCCGGCATGGACGGCTACGAAGTCGCGCGCCGTCTGCGCCAGGACGAGCGCTTCGCGGGCGTGCAGATCGCGGCACTCACGGGCTGGGGGCAGGATGCCGACCGCCGCCAGACCCGCAACCGGGGCTTTTCGCACCACCTTACGAAGCCCGTCAGTATGGAGGAGTTGCACAGAATTCTTGTCTGACAGAGATCATACGACGTTGCTGAAACAATAAGTTACAAAATTGTGACATATGCGATCTGCATTTGGTTCCGCTATGTGCGTTAGCGAACGTCAATATGCTTGCCCCCTGAGTAGACTGAAATCAACGTCAACCGATGTTGGGAGGCAGCGATGGCGTGGATTTCACAATTTGTCAGATACCTGGGCGTCTTCAACGACCCTCAGTTACACCCCGAAACGATTTCGGACCTCCCACCGTTCGCCCTGCGCCAGACGCTGGAAGCGCTGCTGCGGACCGGTTGGATGAAGACGTTCGAGTACGATGCCGAGGATGCGTGGGTCGATTACGCCCGCGTGGACTTGCGGCGGGGCCGATCGAAACTGAGACTGGAGTGGGACCAGGACAGCGGCGGCACCGTGGAGGCGCCGCGGGCCGTGCTCGATGAGCTGCGCGTGCTCGATCCGTGGACACAGATGCGGCACGCGCACTGACGGTCAGAAGCGCTCGTCCGCGCCGAAGGTCAGAAGCGCTCGTCTGCGCCTAGATACCGCCACTGCCCCGGCGGCAGTTCGCCCAGCTTCACGCGCCCGATGCGTACGCGCTTGAGGCCGATGACCTTCAGGCCGACCATGTCGCACATGCGGCGGATCTGCCGCTTGCGGCCTTCCTTGAGGGTGAAGCTGAGCTGGTCGTCGTTTTGCCAGCGCACCTTCGCGGGCAGCAGCGGTTTGCCGTCCATCCATAGACCATGGTTCAGCTTCCTGAGGTCGGCGTCAGGCAGGCGTCCCGGCTTCGTGTACTGCACGCGGACGAGGTATTCCTTCTCGATGGACGTGTCTTCGCCGATCAATTGCTTGGCGATGCGGCCATCCTGCGTCAGCACGAGCAGGCCGACGGAATCAATGTCCAGGCGTCCCGCCGGCACGAGGGATTTCAGCTGCGTCGGATGGAATTGCTCGGGCGACGGATCGTCCGCCCAGCGGTTTTCCGGCTTCACGAGCACGATGGCCGGCTTGTAGCCGTCTTCCGCCTGGCCGCTGACGTAGCCGACCGGCTTGTTCAGCAGCACCGTGACGCGCTTGGCCTGCTGTGCGGCCGCCTGGCGCTCGACGGTGATCTTCTGGTGGGGCAGCACCTTGCTGCCGAGTTCGGAGACCACCTGGCCGTCGACTCTGACCCATCCTTTCGCGATCCACTCGTCGGCCTCGCGGCGGGAGGAGAGGCCCAGTTCGGACATGCGTTTGGAGAGGCGTACGGGTTCAGTCATGTTTACTTCGAATAAGAACAGTCAAATCTTTACGGCATCGAGCAGCTCGGTTTCCAGCTGCACCTGCACGCGCTGGTTGTTCAGCGCCTGCCCGTCGATGAGGAAGACGTCCTCGACGCGCTCGCCGAGCGTCATGATCTTGGCGGTGTGCAGGTTGATGCGATAGCGCGCGAGCACGTTCGCGATCGCGTACAGCAGGCCGTTGCGGTCGTTGGCGCCGATGGACAGCACCCAGAACTGGCCGCGCTCGTCCGGGCGCATGTCCACGGTCGGCGTGATGGGGAAGTTGCGCGACATGCGCGACAGGCGGCCCCGCAGCGGCGGGCTCAAGGGTTCCTGGTGCACGAGCACTTCGCACAGCTCGTGCTCGATCAGGTTGATGATGTCGCGGTAGCTGTTGGCGAAATTCTCGTCCGTGATGAGGAATGTGTCGAGCGCGTAGCCATCCTTCGTCGTGTGGATCTTGGCGTCGAGGATGGAGAAATTCTTGCGGTCGAAATAGCTGCAGATGCGCGCGAACAGGTCGGGCTGGTCCTTCACGTACACCGTCACCTGCAGGCCTTCGCCGATCGGCGCCAGGCGCGATTTCACGACGGGCTTGTCGCGGCCCAGCTTGTCGATCAGGCAGCGGGTCTGCCAGGCGATGTCGGACGCGTCGTGGCGCAGGAAGTACGCCATGTCGAGCTGCTTCCACAGCGCCTCGTGCGCGTCCGCCGGCAGGCCGAACAGGCGCAGTGTGGCCAGCGCTTCCTGCTGGCGCGCGCGCAGTTCGCGGTCGGCGGACGGCGGCTCGCCGCCCAGCACGCGCAGGGTCATCTTGTACAGGTCTTCCAGCAGCTTCGCCTTCCACGCGTTCCACACCTTCGGGCTCGTGCCGCGGATGTCGGCCACCGTCAGCAGGTACAGCGCGGTCAGGTGGCGCTCGTCGCGCACGAGGCGGGCGAAGGACTGGATGACGTCCGGGTCGGACAGGTCCTGCTTCTGCGCGACCACCGACATCGTCAGGTGGTGCTCGACGAGGAACACGACCAGTTCCGTGTCTTCCCCGGACAGCGCGTGGTCGCGGCAGAATTCCAGCGCGTCGACCTTGCCCAGTTCCGAGTGGTCGCCGCCGCGGCCCTTGGCGATGTCGTGGAAGAGGGCGGCCACGTACAGCAGCCAGCGGTCGCGGAAATTGGCGATCAGCTGGCTGCAGAACGGGTACTCGTGCGCGTGCTCCGTCATCGTGAAGCGGCGCATGTTCCGCACGACCATCATGATGTGCTGGTCGACCGTGTACACGTGGAACAGGTCGTGCTGCATCTGGCCGATGATGCGGCGGAAGTTCGGCAGGTAGCGGCCGAGGATGCCCATGTCGTTCATGCGGCGCAGCGCGTGCACGAGGCCCACGGGCGCCTGCAGCACGCGCAGGAACAGGGCGCGGTGCTGGGGATTGGCGCGGAAGGCGTCGTCGATCAGCGTGCGGGCATGCCACAGCGCGCGCATCGTGCGCGCCGTCATGCCCTTGATGTCCGGGCGCTCCGTCATCAGGACGAAGATTTCCAGCACGGCGGCAGGCAGCGTCTCGAACGTGTCGTCCGCGGCGATGTCGATGAAGCCGCCCACTTCGTTGAAGCGCGGGTTGATCGGCACCGGCTGCGACGGCGTGGGGAACA
This sequence comes from Massilia kyonggiensis, assembly GCF_024756235.1. GTDB lineage: Bacteria > Pseudomonadota > Gammaproteobacteria > Burkholderiales > Burkholderiaceae_D > Telluria > Telluria kyonggiensis. The sequence goes on from NZ_JANUGY010000002.1 coordinate 704,767, forward strand.
GGTGCGCCTCGATGTTCTGCAGCAGGATCGTGTTCAGCTGGGTCACGGTCTTCGCGGCCCAGTAATAGCGCTGCATGAGGTATTCGCTGGCGCGGCGCGCGTCGAGGCCTTCGCCCGTCGACGTGAGGCCGAACGTTTCCGCGATGGCCGTCTGGACGTCGAACACGAGGCGGTCCTCTCTCCGGTTCGTCTGCAGGTGCAGGCGGATGCGGATGTCCTTGAAGGCGCGCTCCTTTTCCATCAGCTGGCGCGCTTCCTCGCGCGTGATCAGGCCGCGGATCGCGAGCTGGCTCCAGGAATTCGCGAGGCCGGCCGCCTTGGCCACCCACAGGATCACCTGCAGGTCGCGCAGGGCGCCCGGGCTTTCCTTGACGTTCGGCTCCAGCGAGAACGGCGTGAATTCGTATTTCGCGTGGCGCAGGCGCATCTCGGCCGTCTTGGCCTGGAAGAAGGCCTGCGGGTCCATCGCCTCGTCGTAGCGGCGCAGCAGCTCGTTGAAGACGGTCTCGTTGCCCGTCACGAGGCGGGCTTCCAGCAGGCTCGTCTGCACGGTGATGTCGGCGGCCGACTCCGTCATGCATTCGTCCACCGTACGGATGCTGTGGCCGATTTCCAGGCCCAGGTCCCACAGTAGCTGCACGAAGTTTTCCAGCTTCGCCTGCGCGATCGCGTCGGGCGGGTTGCCGAGCAGGATCAGCAGGTCGACGTCGGAATTCGGGAACAGCTCGCCGCGGCCGTAGCCGCCCACGCCCACGAGCGCGGCGTCGGGCGGCAGGCCGGCCGCGTGCCACGCATCCGCCAGCACGCCGTCCACGCTGTGGCGCAGGCCGCGCAACAGTTTTTCCGGCTTGCCGTTCTCGCGGAACTCGGCGATGACGAGCTGGCGCTCGGCTTTCAGGCGCTGTTTCAGTTGCAGCGGCTGCAGGGGTTGTGTCGGGGCGGCGGTGGCAGTGGACATGGGGACTCAGGCGGCGACGGTGTCTTTCGGCTGGATAATGGCGGGCGGCGGCGGGGTGCCGGCCGACGTCGTCAGCACTTCATAGCCCGTCTCCGTCACGAGGATCATGTGTTCCCACTGGGCCGACAGGCTGCGGTCCTTCGTCTTGATGGTCCAGCCGTCCGGCATTTCGCGGATCTCGCGGCGGCCCGCGTTGATCATCGGCTCGATGGTGAAGATCATGCCGGGTTTCAGCTCTTCGCCCGTGCCCGGACGACCGTAGTGCAGCACCTGCGGTTCTTCGTGGAACACCTTGCCGATGCCGTGGCCGCAGAATTCGCGCACCACGGAGTAGCCGGCGTTTTCCGCATGCTGCTGGATCACGTGGCCGATGTCGCCCAGGTGGGCGCCCGGTTTCACCTTGGAAATGCCGAGCCACATGCATTCATAGGTGATCTCCGTCAGCCGGCGCGCCAGCTTCGACGGCTCGCCGATGAAGAACATGCGGCTGTTGTCGCCGTGGTAACCCTCTTTCGTGATGACGGTGACGTCGATGTTGACGACATCACCATTCTTGAGAACCTTGTCGCCCGGAATGCCGTGGCAGATCACGTCGTTGACGGAGGTGCAGACGGCTTTCGGGAACGGCGGGTAGCCCGGCGGCGCATAGTTCAGCGGGGCAGGGACGGTACCTTGCACATTAACCATGTATTCATGGCACAGGCGGTCCAGTTCGCCGGTGGTCACGCCCGCCTTGACGAAGGGCGTGATGTAGTCGAGCACCTCGGCGCCGAGGCGGCCGGCGATGCGCATGCCCTCGATGTCTTCCGGGGTCTTGATGGAAATTGCCATATTGATCCGTTCTGCGATAAGTTCTGTGCCGGTCATTATATGTGATTCATCTCTCTATCGGGCCGGTGGCCGCCGGCCCCCACGGAAGGCTCATGCGTGCGGAAGCTTGAAATTCGTGTCAAATCCCGCTAGAATCTCGGGTTGCTCGTGTCCGTATCGAGCAATTTGTGAATGTAAATCGCGAATGCGGCCGACAAGGGTGCCCGAAAAACGGGTGTACCGGCCGTCATTCAAGACCCAACCCTGGAGAATACAATGTCTGTCACTATGCGCGAAATGCTGGAAGCCGGTGTTCACTTCGGCCACCAGACCCGTTTCTGGAACCCGAAAATGGCCCCGTTCATCTTCGGTCATCGCAACAAGATCCACATCATCAACCTGGAAAAGACCATGGCGATGTATCAGGATGCGATGAAGACCATCAAGCAGATCGCCGCCAACCGCGGCACGATCCTGCTGGTGGGCACGAAGCGCCAGGCCCGCGACATCATCGCCGCTGAAGCACAGCGCGCCGGTGTGCCGTACGTCGACCAGCGCTGGCTGGGCGGCATGCTGACCAACTTCAAGACCATCAAGACCTCGATCAAGCGCCTGAAGGACATGGAAGCCGCCATCGAGTCGGGCGAAGTCGAGAAGATGAGCAAGAAAGAAGCGCTGATGTTCTCGCGCGAACTGGAAAAGCTGCAGAAGTCGATCGGCGGCATCAAGGACCTGCAGGGCGTGCCGGACGCGATCTTCGTCGTGGACGTCGGCTACCACAAGGGCGCCGTCACCGAAGCCGGCAAGCTGGGCATCCCGGTCATCGGCGTGGTCGACACGAACCACTCGCCGGAAGGCGTCTCGCACGTCATCCCGGGCAACGACGACTCGTCGAAGGCCATCACCCTGTACGCACGCGGCGTCGCCGATGCGATCCTGGAAGGCCGTGCAAACGCCACCAACGAAGTCGCCGAGATGGTCAAGTCGGCTGACGACTTCGTCGAAGTTTCCGAGCAAGCTTAATTCCCGGCGGGTCACGGCCCGCTGAGCTGTAAAGGGGCGCCGAGCCTAAGATCGAGCGCCCTTTTTTATAAGCAGTTTCTGGACAGATCAACAAAATTGCAAGACGTCGCAAGTGACGACTTGCTCCTACTTTTAGGAGAAATGACATGGCAGCGATTACTGCAGCGATGGTTGGCGAACTGCGCGCCAAGACCGACGCACCGATGATGGAATGCAAAAAGGCACTGAACGAAGCCGAAGGCGACATGGCTCGTGCCGAAGAGATCCTGCGCGTCAAGCTGGGCGGCAAGGCATCGAAAGCGGCAGCCCGTATCACGGCTGAAGGCGTCGTGGCCGCCTACGTGCAAGGCAACGTCGGCGCGCTGGTCGAAGTGAACAGCGAAACCGACTTCGTCGCCAAGAACGACGACTTCCTTGCCATGTGCAACCTTGCTGCCAAGCTGGTCGCCGAAAACAACCCGGCCGACGTCGCTGCCCTGGCCGCCCTGCCGGTCGACGGCAAGACGTTCGACGACGTGCGTACGGCACTGATCGGCAAAATCGGCGAGAATATGACCGTTCGCCGCTTCCAGCGCTTCGAAACCACCGGCAAGCTGGCGTCGTACCTGCACGGCACCCGCATCGGCGTGATCGTCGACTACGACGGCGCCGACGAGCAGGTCGGCAAGGACGTCGCGATGCACATCGCCGCGATGAAGCCGGTCGCCCTGTCGGCAGAGCAAGTGCCGGCCGAGCTGATCGAGAAAGAGCGTTCGGTTGCTCAACTGAAAGCCCAAGAAGACGCCGACAAGGCCGTCGCCGAAGGCAAGCAGCCGCAATCGGCCGAGATCGTCGCGAAGCGTATCGACGGTTCGGTGCAGAAGTACCTGAAAGAAGTGTCGCTGTTCAACCAGGCGTTCGTGAAGAACGACAAGCAGAGCGTCGAGCAGATGCTGAAGGCCGCCAACACCACCGTGAAAGCATTCACGATGTACGTGGTAGGCGAAGGCATCGAGAAGAAAGTCGACGACTTCGCAGCGGAAGTGGCAGCCCAGATGGCTGCTGCCAAGCAGTAATAAAGAGAACGGGCCGCAAGGCCCGTTTTTACAACCGGACGGCGATCCCGTCCGGTGCAGTACAGAGTTCGAAATATCAATGACCACAGGAGCCCCATTCATGACAAAACCAGCCTACCAACGAGTCCTCCTCAAACTGTCTGGCGAAGCGCTGATGGGCGACGATCCGTTCGGCATCAACCGCGCCACCATCGAGCGCATGGTCGCCGACGTCGCGGAGGTGTCGAAGCTGGGTGTGGAACTGGCAGTGGTGATTGGCGGCGGCAACATCTTCCGCGGCGTCGCGCCGGGTGCGCAGGGCATGGACCGTGCGACGGCCGACTACATGGGCATGCTGGCCACCGTGATGAATGCGCTCGCGCTGGCCGACGCCATGCGCCAGCAGGGCATCACCGCCCGCGTGATGTCGGCGATCGGCATCGAGCAGGTGGTCGAGCCGTACGTGCGCCCGAAGGCGCTGCAATACCTGGAAGAGGGCAAGGTCGTCGTGTTCGCAGCCGGTACCGGCAACCCCTTCTTCACCACCGACACCGCCGCCGCACTGCGCGGTTCGGAAATCTCGGCCGAAATTGTATTGAAGGCAACCAAGGTCGATGGCGTATATACTGCCGATCCGAAGAAGGATCCGCACGCGACCCGCTATGAACAGATCTCGTTCGACGAAGCGATCGCGAAGCACCTGCAGGTGATGGACGCCACCGCGTTCGCCCTGTGCCGCGACCAGAAGCTGCCGATCAAGGTGTTCTCGATCGTCAAGCCGGGTGCGCTCAAGCGCGTGATCATGGGCGAGGACGAGGGTACACTCGTACACGTTTAATCAATAGTTAGAAATACAGGAGAGCAGCATGTCCGTAGCTGACGTTAAAAAAAGTGCCCAGGACAAGATGGCGAAGTCCATCGAGACCCTGAGAGGCAACCTGGCCAAGGTTCGCACCGGCCGCGCCCACACCGGCATCCTGGACCACGTGATGGTCGACTACTACGGTTCGCCGACCGCGCTGCCGATGGTCGCCAACCTGACCCTGATCGACGCGCGCACCATCGGCGTCCAGCCGTACGAGAAGAAGATGCTGAACGTTATCGAAAAGGCGATCCGCGAATCCGACCTGGGCCTGAATCCGTCGACGTTCGGCGAACTCGTCCGCGTGCCGACCCCGGCCCTGACCGAAGAACGCCGCAAGGAAATGGTCAAGCTGTGCAAATCGGAAGCGGAAGACGCGAAGATCGCCGTCCGTAACGTACGCCGCGACGCCAACGAACAGCTGAAGAAGCTGGTCAAGGACAAGGCGATCTCGGAAGACGACGAGCGCCGTGCCCAGGACGATGTCCAGAAGATGACCGACAAGGCCGTCGTCGACATCGACAAGCTGGTTGCCGAAAAAGAAAAAGAAGTGATGACGGTGTGATCCGTATTGCGGCGCCCCGGCGCCGCGGGTATCGTTGTGGACGTCGGACCGGCAGGCAAGGCCTGACCGGTCCGTTCCACCTTTTGTTGCAGTTTCGTGCGCAGTGCGCCATTTGGCCAGATTTATGATTTTCAAAAGTTCGACCACCGCAGTCCCCGAAGCGCCCTCGGTGCCGCGTCACATCGCCATCATCATGGACGGCAATGGCCGCTGGGCGACCAAACGCCTGCTGCCCCGCGTGGCCGGCCACGTCAAGGGCGTGGACGCCGTGCGCAAGATCGTCGAAGCCTGCGTGGATCGTGGCGTGGAATACCTGACGCTGTTCGCGTTTTCTTCGGAAAACTGGCGCCGTCCGGCCGACGAAGTCTCGTACCTGATGGGCCTGTTCGTCACCGCGCTCGAGCGCGAAGTGTCGAAGATGCATGCGAATAACATCCGCCTGAAGGTCGTGGGAGATCTGTCGCGTTTCGATCCGAAGCTGCAGGACATGATCGCCAACGCCGAGCGCCGCACCGCCAACAACACCCGCCTGACCGTCACCGTGTGCGCCAACTACGGCGGCCGCTGGGACATCATGCAGGCGACGGGCAAGATGGTCGCGGCCAACCCGGGCGTGACCGAGTACACCGAAGAGATGCTGGCCGAGCACCTGGCGATGGCCTATGCGCCGGAGCCGGACCTGTTCATCCGCACCGGCGGCGAGGAACGCATCTCGAACTTCCTCCTGTGGCAGCTCGCGTATTCCGAGCTGTACTTCACCGACACCTTCTGGCCGGACTTTTCGCCCGACTCGCTCGACACGGCGATCGCGTCCTACCAGAGCCGCGAGCGCCGCTTCGGCCGCACCGGCGAACAGGTCGCCAACAAGGCTAAACAAGGCTAAATCGCTGATGCTCAGAACCCGCGTCATTACCGCCGTCGTGCTGCTGGCAATCTTGCTGCCAGTCCTTTACTTCAACAACTACACGGCGTTCGCGGTGGTGGCGACGGTGTTCTTCGGCGCCGCCATCTGGGAATGCTTCCGGCTGTTCAATCCGGAAACGCACAATGCGCACGTGATCGCACTCGTGTGGGCCGCCGTGTTCGCGATCTCCGTGTTCACGGGGCACACGAACCTGTCGTTCTGGGCCGCGCTGAGCGTGGCCCTGTGGATCGCCCGGTTCGCGCCGTCGCTGAAGATCGGCCTGCCGCCGCTGGGCACGCCCGCGAACACCCTGCTGTCGCTCGTGTATGCATTCGCCGTGGTCGGCTGCTTTGCCGCCATCGTCGACCTGTATTCCCACTCGCCGCTGTTCCTGCTGTCCGTGCTCGCGATCGTGTGGGTGGCCGACATCGGCGCCTACTTCGCCGGCAAGGCGTTCGGCAAGCACAAGCTGGCGCCGTCGATTTCGCCAGGCAAGTCGTGGGAAGGCGCGATCGGCGGCGGCATCGCCGTGCTCGTGCTGGGCTGCCTGTCGGTCCAGTTCGGCGGCGACGCCTTCGCGAACACCTTCGCCGTGCGCGTCCAGCACACCTATGGCTGGCCGGTGCTGGCCCTGGTGCTCGTGCTGATGACGGCCGCCAGCATCGTCGGCGACCTGTTCGAATCCCAGCTCAAGCGGCGCGCCGGCATGAAGGACAGCAGCAACCTGCTGCCCGGCCATGGCGGCGTACTGGACCGCATCGATGCACTGATCCCCGTGCTGCCGCTCGCCGCGCTGATCGGCTCGCGGCTGTAAGACACCAGGCCGTTCCAACGCGGGCGGCGCGCCGCCCGGGCGCGCGCCGTGCCAGAATGACTCAGCGCTGGTCTCCTCTTGCCCATGTTGGAACGACCTTGACAATGGAACGCAACATGCAAAGCATCACTATCCTTGGCGCCACCGGTTCGATCGGCGTCTCGACCCTCGACGTGCTGGCACGTCATCCCGACAAATACCGTGTCTACGCGCTGTCCGCGCACGAGCGCGTGGATGCGCTCGCCGCGCAATGCCGCGTGTTCCGTCCGCAGCGCGCCGTCGTCGGTACGGCGGAAAGCGCGGCGCGCCTGCGCGAGCTGCTGGCCGGCCTCCCGATCGACGTCGCGCATGGCGAAGCGGCGCTGTGCGAGATCGCGTCCAACCCCGACACGGACACGGTGATGGCCGCCATCGTCGGCGCCGCCGGCCTCGCGCCCACGCTCGCGGCCGCGCGCGCGGGCAAGAAGGTCCTGCTGGCGAACAAGGAAGCGCTCGTGATGTCCGGCCAGCTGTTCATGGACGCCGTCAAGGAGCACAAGGCGACCCTGCTGCCGATCGACTCCGAGCACAACGCCATCTTCCAGTCGCTGCCCGGCACGTATGCACGTTCGCCCGACGTGGCCGGCGTGGCGAAAATCCTGCTGACGGCGTCCGGCGGCCCGTTCCTGCAGCGCGCCGTCGAGACCCTGGAACATGTCACGCCGGAAGAGGCCTGCAAGCATCCGAACTGGTCGATGGGCCGTAAGATCTCCGTCGATTCCGCCACCATGATGAACAAGGGCCTCGAAGTGATCGAGGCGCACTGGCTCTTCGGCGCGCCGGCGGACCGGATCGAGGTGGTGATCCACCCGCAAAGCGTGATCCACTCGATGGTGTCGTACGTGGACGGCTCCGTGCTCGCGCAACTGGGCAACCCTGACATGCGCACGCCGATCGCGCACGCGCTCGCGTACCCGGAACGCATCGCGTCGGGCGTCGACCAGCTCGACCTGACGACGTTCGCCGCGCTGCAGTTCCACAAGCCGGACTTCGACCGCTTCCCGTGCCTCGCGCTTGCCTTCGACGCCTTGCGCGCGGGCGGTACCGCGCCCGCTTTATTGAACGCGGCGAACGAAATCGCGGTCCAAGCATTCCTGGAGCGCCGCATCGGCTTCCGCGACATCGACCGCGTCGTACGGCGCGTGATGGACGAGAACCCGCATGGCGAGGCGACCAGCATCGAGGCCGTGATGGCCCAGGACGCGCGTGCCCGCGACGCGGCCGGATGCATCGTGCATGCGCTGCAGGCGTAAACGCCGCGGGCCCTGACGGGAGAAAGTCATGAACCTGATTCAAACCCTGCTGGCATTTCTACTGGCGCTGGGGCCGCTGATCATCTTTCACGAACTGGGTCACTACGTCGTCGCGCGCCTGTGCGGCGTGAAGGTGCTGCGCTTCTCGGTCGGCATGGGGCGCATCGTGTGGTCGCGCCGCTTCGGTCCGGACCAGACGGAATGGGCGATCTCGGCGCTGCCCATCGGCGGCTACGTGAAGATGCTCGACGCGCGCGACCCCTCGACCGCGCCGACCAACGACGCCGACCTGCCGCGCGAATTCACGCGCCAGAACGTGTGGAAGCGCATCGCCATCGTGGCGGCGGGCCCCATCGCCAACTTCATCCTCGCCATCGTTGTCATGGGCGCGCTGTTCATGCACGGGAAAGAGGAGCCGGGCACGCGCCTGCGCGCGATGCCGGAGGCGTCGGCCGTGTACAAGGCGGGCGTGCGCGGCGGCGACGTCGTCACGGCCGTCAACGGCAAGCCCGTGCAGACGTGGACGGAGCTGCGCTGGGAGATCGTGCGCGCCGCCATCGACAAGCATGCGGCCGAACTGACCCTGCGCGGCCCGGGCGTCAACAGCGCGCCGTACCGCGCCGTGCTGCCCGCGGACCGCATGGCCGGCCTGGATGTGGACAGCGACGTGCTGGGCGCCCTCGGCATGCAGCTGTGGCGCCCGCGGCCCAGCGTCGACAAGGTGCTGCCGGACGGCGCCGCCGCGCGCGCGGGCCTGCGCCAGGGCGACCTCGTGACCTCGATCGACGGTAAGGCCATCTCCGACGGTATCGCCTTCATCGAAGCGGTGCGCGGCGCAGCCGGCAAGACCCTGCAGATCGGCGTGCAGCGGGGCGACCAGGCGCTCGTCCTGCCCCTCACGCCGGACCGCGACCCGCAGTCGGGCAGGGGCCTCGTCAAACTGATGATCGCCCAGGCGCCCGAGATGGTGACCGTGAAGGCGGGCCCGCTGGCGGCGCTGGCGAAGGGCGCGCAGCGTACGTGGGAGACGAGCGCGATGACCGTCAAGATGATCGCCAAGATGATCGTGGGCGAGGTCTCGCTGAAAAATGTAACCGGCCCGATCACGATCGCGGACGTGGCCGGACAGACCGCGCGCTCCGGCCTGGAGCCCTTCCTGGAGTTCATCGCCTTCATCTCCATCAGCCTGGGTGTAATGAATCTGTTACCAATTCCCGTTCTGGACGGTGGCCATTTGCTGTATTATTCGCTGGAAGTTTTGACCGGGCGACCCTTGCCCGCGCGGATCGGCGAGATCGCGCAGCGTGCCGGGGTGGGCCTGCTGTTCATGCTGATGGCGCTTGCCGTCTTCAACGACCTGGTGCGACTGCTCTGAACACACGGCACTCCGATACGTACGCTGCGAATGCGGCGTGCTTCGGAGTGCTCGGCACAAGCAGCAAATAAGCAGGACAAGCCCCGGCGAGAACACGTAACGTTGTCCAATGACTGACCCATTGATCTAACCGATGAATTTACAACCCGAACGTTTTGCCCAGCCGCGTTTTGCCTTGCCCTCCCGTCGCAGCTTGATCGGCGCAGCCGTGCTGGCCCTGTGTGCCGGTCACGCCGCCGCCGTCGCTCCCTTCGTCGTGAAGGACATCCGGGTCGAAGGCATCCAGCGGACCGAGGCAGGCACGGTGTTCAGCTACCTGCCGGTGCGCGTGGGCGAGACCTTCGACGACGACAAAGGCACGACGGCGATCAAGGCGCTGTATGCCACCGGCTTCTTCAAGGACATCCGCCTGGAAGAAGAGAACGGCGTGCTCGTGGTGCTGGTCGAGGAACGTCCGGCCATCGCGTCCGTCGACTTCACGGGCACCAAGGAATTCGAAAAGGACATGCTCGTTAAGGCGCTGAAGGACATCGGCGTCGGCGAGACCAAGATCTTCGACAAGGCTTCCGTCGACCGCGCCGAGCAGGAACTCAAGCGCCAGTACCTGTCGCACGGCCTGTACGGCGTCAAGATCACGACGACCGTCACTCCCATCGAGCGTAACCGCGTGAACGTCATGTTCAACGTGGACGAGGGCGACGTCGCCAAGATCAGGCAGATCAACATCGTCGGCAACAAGGCCTTCTCCGACAAGGAACTGCGCCAGCTGCTGCAACTGAACACGTCCGGCTGGTTCACGTGGTATTCGAAGGCCGACCAGTACTCGAAGCAGAAGCTGACGGGCGACCTGGAGACCATCAAGTCGTGGTACTTGAATCACGGCTACCTGGAAGTGAACGTCGAGTCCACGCAGGTCTCGATCACGCCGGACAAGAAGGACATCTACCTCACCATCAACATCACGGAAGGCGAGAAGTACACCGTCTCCGGCATCAAGATGGATGGCGAACTGTTCGGCCGCGAGCAGGAACTCAAGAACCTGATCCTGCTGAAGCCGGGCCAGACCTATTCCGGCGACCTGCAGGAAGCGTCGAACAAGCGCATCGCCGACCGCCTCGCGAGCTTCGGCTACGCGTTCGCGAACGTCACCGCCAACCCGGAGATCAACCGCGAGAAGCGCGAAGTCGCCTTCACGTTCTTCGTCGACCCGGGCAAGCGCGCGTACGTGCGCCACATGACCATCTCGGGCAATACCATCACCCGCGACGAAGTGATCCGCCGCGAATTCCGCCAGTTCGAGAGCTCGTGGTACGACCCGAACCGGGTGAAGCTGTCGCGCGACCGCGTCGACCGCATGGGTTATTTCAAGGACGTGACGGTCGAGACGCCGGAAGCGCAGGGCACCAACGATGCCGTGGACGTGAACATCGCCGTCGTCGAAAAGCCGACCGGTAACTTCATGGTCGGCGGCGCGTTCTCGCAGGCGGAGAAATTCACCTTCACGGCGTCGGTCACGCAGGCCAACTTCGCCGGCAGCGGCAACACCGTCGGCATCGAACTGAACACGAGCCGCTACAACCGCACGATCTCGTTCGCCCAGACGAACCCGTACTTCACGGACGACGGCATCTCGCGCGCGTTCCAGCTGTACCTGCGTACGTCGCGTCCGCCGGCGCTGAACATCGGTTCGTACACCGTGCGCCAGCAGGGCGGCAACCTGACGTTCGGCGTGCCGTTCTCGGAAATCGACACCGTCTACTTCGGCGCCGGCCTGGAAAAGACCCGCCTCGAGACGGACGAAAGCTCGCCGACGCTGTACAAGCAGTTCGTGCAGCAGAACGCGAAGGACGCCAACGCGAAGCTCACCGGCGTGGGCGAGGCGACGACCAACGCGATCCCGCTGACCGTGGCCTGGGGCCGCGATTCGCGCGACTCCGCGATCACGCCGACGCGCGGCCGCTACCAGCGCGCCAACCTGGAAGTCGACTTCATCGGCGACGCCAAGTACTACCGCGTCGTGTACGAACACCAGTGGTACCGCCCGATCACGCGCTGGATGACCCTCGCGCTGAAGGGTGAGCTGGACTACGGCGCGGGCCTCGGCGGTCACGCGTACCCGGTCTTCAAGAACTTCTACGGCGGCGGCATCGGCTCGGTGCGCGGCTACGAAAGCTCGTCGCTGGGTATCGTCGACCCGTACACGTATGACGCCCTGGGCGGCGCCAAGCGCGTGATCGGCAACGCCGAGCTGCAGTTCCCGTTCCCGGGCAGCGGCCAGGATCGCTCGCTGCGCTGGTTCACCTTCGCCGACGGCGGCCAGATCTTCCAGGAGCACGAACCGATCCGCACGTCGCAGCTGCGCTACTCGGCGGGTATCGGCCTGTCGTGGATTTCCCCGGTGGGCCCGCTGAAGTTGAGTTATGCTAAGCCCTTGAACGCGAAGCCGGGCGACCGCCTTGAGCGCTTCCAGTTCCAGATGGGTACCGGTTTCTGATCCCGCCCATCGCCGAAACAAGGATTGCGAAGAATGATGTTGAAAAAATCGTTAGCCTCGCTGCCGCGTAGCCTGGTGCTGGCGCTGCTGTGCGCCGGTGCGATGGCGCAGGCGTCCGCGCAGAGCGGCATGAGCCGCATCGGCTTCGTCTACACGGAACGCCTGATGACCGAGTCCAAGCTGGCCAAGGCGGCGGACGCGAAGCTGCAATCGGAATTCTCCAAGCGCCAGAAGCAGCTCGACGACGCGGTGCAGAAGTACAAGGTAAGTCGCGAGAAATTCGACGACGAGGCGCCGAAGCTGTCCGACGTCGACCGCACCAAGCGCACGCGCGAACTGCTCGACATGGAGAAGGACGTGCAGCGCATGCAGCGCGAGTACAACGAGGACCTGTTCCAGCGCAAGAACGAGGAGCGCGCCGCCATCGCGCAGAAAGCCTATAAACTGATCGAACAGGTGGCCGAGCAGGAACACCTCGACGTCGTGCTGCAGGAAGCCATCTGGACCAGCCCGCGCATCGACATCACCGACCGGATCCTCAAACTGCTCGACAAGTAAGCCGCGAAGGCTTCACGGACGCCGGCCGGCTTCATGAGCGGCCGGCAGTTTTCACTTCTTTTACGGAACGACCACGATGGGCACTCGACTGGGTGATTTGGTCGAACGCTTCGGTGGCCAGCTGGTGGGTGACCCGGACCTCGAGGTCCAGGGCATCGCACCGCTCGACAGCGCCGGCGCTTCGCACATCAGCTTTCTCAGCAATAGCAAACTGCGCGCACTGGCCGCGCAAAGCGGCGCCGCGGCGCTGATCGTCTCGCCGCTGGACGACGCCACCGTCGCCACGACCTATGCCGGCGCACGCATCGTCACCACCAACCCCTACGCCTATTTCGCCCGCGCCGCGCAGTACTTCGTGTCGCTCGACGAGGTCGTGCCGCCGCCGGGCATTCATCCGAGCGCCGTCGTGCACGAGACGGCAAGCGTCGACCCGACCGCGCACATCGGCCCGAACGTGACCGTGGAGGCGGGCGCCGTCATCCACGCGGGCGTCGTCATCGACGCCGGCTGCTTCGTCGGCCGCGAGGCGGAGATCGGCGAGGATACGCATTTGTTCGCGAACGTGACCTTCCATGCGCGCTGCAGGATCGGCAAGCGCGGCATCCTGCATTCGGGCGCCGTGGTCGGCACCGACGGCTTCGGCTTCGCGCGCGAGAACGGCGTGTACATCAAGATTCCGCAGACCGGCCGCGTGCTGATGGGCGACGACGTGGACGTCGGCGCCAACACGACCATCGACCGCGGGGCGCTCGACGACACCGTGATCGAGGACGGCGTGAAGCTCGACAACCAGATCCAGATCGGCCATAACTGCCGCATCGGTGCGAATACGGCCATGGCCGGCTGCGTGGGGGTAGCCGGCAGCGCGAAGATCGGCAAGAATTGCACGTTCGGCGGCGCGGCGATGGTGCTGGGGCACCTGGAAATCGCGGACAACGTTCATATCTCCTCGGGCAGCATGGTGTCGCGCTCCGTGCTCGAGCCGGGGCAGTACACGGGCTTCTATCCGCTCGCCAAGAACGCCGAATGGGAAAAGAGCGCCGCCATCGTGCGCAACCTGTCTTCGCTGCGCGAGAAGATGCGCAGCCTGGAAAAACAGATCAAACAACTGACCGAAGCACCAGAACAAAAATGACGACTGAAGCCACCACCGCCAACAAGACCCTGGGGATCAACGAGATCAAGGAATACCTGCCGCACCGCTACCCGCTGCTGCTGGTGGACCGCGTGGTCGACTATGAGCTGGGCAAGACCATCACCGCCATCAAGAACGTGACCGTCAACGAAGAATTCTTCAACGGCCACTTCCCGCACAAGCCGGTGATGCCGGGCGTGCTGATGATCGAGGCGCTGGCGCAGACGGCCGCGATCCTGTCGTTCATGACCATGAACGTCAAGCCGGACGAGAACTCCGTCGTGTACTTCGTCGGCATCGACAACGCGCGCTTCAAGCGCCCCGTCGAGCCGGGCGACCAGCTCAAGATGGATATCGAGATCCTGCGCACGTCGCGCGGCATCTGGAAGTACAAGGCTGTCGCCAGCGTCGACGGCAAGGTCGCGGTTGAAGCGGAACTGATGTGCACCATCAGGGCAAACGAAAAAGCGGGGCAGTGATGAGCAGGATCCACCCGAGCGCGATCGTCGACCCGAAGGCGGAGCTGGATTCCACCGTCGAAGTCGGCCCGTACTCCATCATCGGGCCCGACGTGCGCATCGGCGCGGGCACCGTCGTCGGTCCGCACGTCGTCATCGAAGGCCACACGACGATCGGCCGCGACAACCGCATCTTCCAGTTCGCGTCGCTGGGCGCCGCCCCGCAGGACAAGAAGTGGGCCGGCGAACCGACCCGCCTGGAGATCGGCGACCGCAACACGATCCGCGAATTCTGCACGTTCAACCTCGGCACCGTGCAGGATGCGGGCGTGACGCGCTTAGGCAGCGACAACTGGATGTCGGCGTACACGCACCTGGCGCACGACTGCCAGGTCGGCAGCAACACGATCTTCTCGAACAACGCGCAGCTCGCGGGCCACGTGCACGTGGGCGACTGGGCGATCCTGTCCGGCTACTGCGGCGTGCACCAGTTCTGCAAGATCGGCGCGCATGCGTTCATCGGCATGTACACGAGCCTCACGCAGGACGTCCCGCCGTTCGTCCTCGTCTCCGGCAACCCGGCCGAGGCGCATGGCGTGAACATCGAGGGCCTCAAGCGCCGCGGTTTTACGCGCGAGCAGATCAACGCGATCCGCACGGCGTACAAGACCATCTACCGTTCGAACCTCACGCTGGAAGAAGCCAAGGCCAAGCTGGCGGAAGAGGAAGCTGCCGCCGGCGACGCGGCGCCGCATATCCGCGCGCTGCGGGACTTCCTCGACAACGCGAGCCGTGGCATCGTCCGATAACGTCAAGCTGGCGCTGGTCGCCGGCGAAGTGTCCGGCGACCTGCTCGCGGCGCGCCTGATGGCGGGGCTGAAACCGCGCCTGCCGGGCGTGGCGTTTTCCGGCATCGGCGGTCCGCGCATGCTGGAGCAGGGCCTCGTGTCCGACGTCCCGATGGACACGCTCACCGTGCGGGGCCTGCTGCCGGTGCTGCTGCGCTACCGCGAACTGAAGGGCATCCAGAACCGCCTGCGCGACCGCCTGCTGGCCGAGCGCCCGGCCGCGTTCATCGGCGCCGACTACCCCGGCTTCAATCTCGGCCTGGAAGAGCAGCTGCGCGCGGCCGGGATCCCGACCGTGCACTTCGTCGGCCCGCAGATCTGGGCGTGGCGGGGCGGCCGCATCAAGAAGATCCAGCGCGCCGTCTCGCACATGCTCGTGATCTTCCCGTTCGAGGAAGAGATCTATCAAAAGGCCGGCGTGCCCGTCACGTACATCGGCCATCCGCTGGCGGAGACGATCCCGGTCGTGCCCGACGTCGCCGCGGCGCGCCGCCAGCTCGGTCTGCCGGAAAACGCGCGCGTCGTGACCGTCATGCCGGGCAGCCGCATGTCGGAAATTAAATACCTGACGGCGCCGTACGTCCGGACAGTCCAGCTGTTGGCGGCGCGGGATCCGTCCGTGCGCTTCATCGCGCCGATGGCGGGCGAACGTCAAAAAGCGTATTTTATGGAGCTGGTGGCGAAGGCCGGTTTGCAGGACGTCCCGCTGCAGCTCATCGACGGCGAATCGCATGCGTGCATCGCCGCGGCCGACGCCGTGCTGGCCGCCTCCGGCACCGCCACGCTGGAAGTGGCGCTGTACAAGAAGCCGATGGTGATCGCGTACAAGGTCTTGCAGGCCGAGTGGCTGCTCATCCGGAACATGGGCTATCTGCCGTGGATCGGGCTGCCGAACATCCTCGCGCGCGACTTCGTCGTGCCGGAATTCCTGCAGCACGCGGCGACGCCGGAAGCGCTGGCGGAGGCCGTCTGGTTCCAGCTGACGGACGAGAACAACCGGGTGAGGCTGAAGGAACGCTTCACCGAAATGCATCACAGCCTGCTGCGCGACAGCGCGCGCGAAAGCGCCCGCGCCGTGCTGCAGGTGATAGGCAAAGCATGAGAAAGAAGACCTTCGATTTCTATCCCGGCCTGGCGAAGAAGAACCGGCCGTTTACGCTGGACGACATCGTCTGCGGCGTGGACGAGGCCGGGCGCGGCCCGCTGGCCGGCCCCGTGTTCGCGGCCGCCGTGATCCTCGATCCGGCCCGCCCGATCGAGGGCCTGCGTGACTCGAAAAAGCTGACGGAAGCGCGGCGCGACGAGCTGGCGCCGCTGATCAAGGAACACGCGCTCGCGTGGGCCATCGCCGAGTGCTCGCATGCGGAAATCGACACGCTGAACATCCTGCAGGCGACGATGCTGGCGATGCGCCGCGCCGTCGAACAGCTGGCGACCGTGCCGACCATCGCCCTCATCGACGGCAACCGCTGCCCCCAGTTCGCGCCGCACATCCGCGCGCATGCGGTGGTGGAGGGCGACGACAAGGTGCATGCGATTTCCGCCGCGTCGATCCTCGCGAAGACGGCGCGCGATGCCGCGCTGGTCGCGCTGCATGAAGCGTATCCGCAGTATGCGTTCGACCAGCACAAGGGCTATTCGACGGCGCTGCACCTCGCCCGCCTGCGCGAGCACGGGCCCAGTCCCGTGCACCGGCGTACGTTCGCGCCGGTCCGCGCGCTGATCGAACCAGACCTGTTCGCGGAGCTCGCATGAAGAGCGTGACCTCCCGTGACAACCCATTCTACAAAGAGCTGAAACACCTCGCCGGCAGCAGCCAGGCGCTGCGCAAGGCGGGGCGTTCGCTGCTGGACGGCGTCCACCTGTGCCAGGCGTACCTCGACCTCGTCGGGCAGCCCGTGCACTGCATCGTGTCCGAAGGCGCGCTGGCCAATCCCGAAGTGGCGGCCATCGTCGACCGCGTGACGGCGCCGGCCACGTCGCTGCCGGATGCGCTGTTCGGCGCACTGTCGCAGGTCGAACACGGCATCCATCTGCTGTTCCTCGTCGAGACGCCTCGTCCCGTACGGCCGGAAACCCTGGCGCAATCGGCCGTGCTGCTGGACGGCGTGCAGGACCCCGGCAATGCCGGCTCCATCCTCAGGAGTGCAGGCGCGGCGGGCATCAAACAGGTGTATTGCAGCCCCGGGACGGCGTCATGCTGGTCGCCGAAGGTGCTGCGCGCCGCGATGGGGGCCCACTTCGTGCTGGAGATCTTCGAGAACGTCGACCTGGCGGACCTGATCCGCACGTCACAGGTGCCCGTGCTGGCGACGAGCGGCTATGCCAGCGAACGGATCTACGACGTGGACCTGTCCCGCCCCGTCGCCTGGCTGCTGGGCCACGAAGGGCAGGGCGTGTCGGACGCGCTGCTGAACCTGGCCACGCATCGCGTCGTCATCCCGCACGCGGGCGCCGTGGAATCGCTGAACGTGGCCGCCTGCGCGGCCGTGTGCTTCTTCGAGCAGTTGCGCCAGCAACAGCAGACGTAGACGGCGTCTGCCCGTTCGGTTACGCTGCGAGCAGGTAACGACGGAGTCACGATGGACATTGGGCAATCGCAGTTGCAGTCTTTGCACTTCCTGGTCGCGGAAGCGGACCCGGTACAGCGCCGCGCGCTGATCGAGGCGCTGGGGCAAGTGGGCGCCACGCGCGTCACCGACGTGCCGGACGGCCCGATGGCCCTGCGCACCCTGCAGGCCGGCTTCACGCCGAAGATCGACGTCGCCGTCCTCGACCTCGACCTGGGCGGCATGGATGGCCTGGAGCTGCTGCGTGCGATCGCCGCGCTGAAATCGGGCGTGCGGCTGATCGTCGTCGGCGCCCAGCCCGCGAGCGTGCTGTTTTCCGTCGAGAGCCTCGCCCAGGCGCACGGCGTCGACCTGCTGGGCACCGTCGCCAAGCCCGTCACGAGCACCAAACTCAAGGCCTTGCTGGACAATTACCAGACGCCGCGACGCGCGCCGGCGCCGGCGCCCGGTCCCAGCTTCACGTTCGCCGAGGTGGGCGTGGGCCTGCAGAAGCGCCAGTTCGAACCGTTTTTCCAGCCCAAGATCGAGCTCGCGACAGGCCAGGTGAAAGGCCTGGAGACGTTCGCCCGCTGGCGCCATCCCGAGCACGGCGTGCTGGGACCGTCTTCCTTCATCGGTGCGCTGGAAGCGAACAACCGCGTCGACTTCCTCGACTGGACGATGCTGGAAATGTCGGTGGAACGGTGCCGCCGCTACCACGACCAGGGGATCCCGATCTCGATTTCCCTGAACCTGGCGCCGGAGACGCTGGCGCATCCGAACTTCATCCGCCAGGTGAGTTCGACGATGCAGCGCCATGGCGTGCTGCCGGATTACCTGACGTTCGAGATGACGGAATCCTCGATCCTCAGCTTCGACGCCGACTTCATCGAACGTCTCGTGCGCCTGCGCATGATGGGCTTCGGCCTCGCCATCGACGACTACGGCACGGGGCGCTCGAACCTGCAGATCCTCGCGCGCATCCCGTTCTCGGAACTGAAGATCGACCGGTCGTTCGTGGACGGCGCATCGAAAAAGCGCCCGCTGGGCACCGTGCTGAAATCCTGCCTGGGACTGGCGCACAGCCTCGATCGCATGTCCGTCGCCGTCGGCGTGGAGACGCGGCAGGACTGGGATTTCCTGCAGGGGCTCGGGTGCACGTATGCGCAGGGGTACCACATCGCCAATCCGATGCCGGCCGACGAGTTTCCCGGGTGGCTGGAGGACTGGCGGCACTTCTTCTGACACTGCGGCTTCGTTGCGCGCCGCGGGCCAATTCGGGGTCAGAGCCCAAAAAAGCATATTCGGGCTCTGACCCCTAGTATTCGCGGCGGTCCGGCTTGATCTCCTGCAGGATGGTCGTCGCGATCTCCTCGATCGACTTGGTGGTCGACGACAGCCACCGGATCCCTTCGCGCCGCATCAGCTGCTCGGCCTCGTTCACCTCGTAGCGGCAGTTTTCCAGCGACGCATACTTGCTGCCCGCGCGCCGCTCGTTGCGGATCTCGGACAGGCGCTCCGGCGTGATCGTCAGGCCGAAGATCTTGTGCTTGAACTGCGGCAGCGCCGACGGCAGCTTGTTGCGCTCGAAATCGTCCGGGATCAGCGGGTAGTTCGCCGCCTTGATCCCGTACTGCATCGCCAGGTACAGGCTCGTCGGCGTCTTGCCCGAGCGCGACACGCCCACGAGGATCACGTCCGCGTCGGCCAGGTTCTTGTGCGACTGGCCGTCGTCGTGCGCCAGCGAGAAGTTGATGGCCTCGATGCGGTTCTTGTATTCCTCCGTGTCGACGACGTTGTGGATGCGGCCGATTGTGTGCGTCGATTTCACGCGCAGCTCCTGCTCGAGCGGGGCGACGAAGGTCTGGAACAAATCCATGTGCATGCCCTGCGCGGCGCGGATCACGGCGGACAGGTCGTGCTTCACGAGCGTGGAAAACACGATCGGGCGCTGGTTGTCGGCGATCGCGGCGTCGTTGATGCGGCGGGCGGCGGCGTAGGCCTTGTCGATCGTGTCGATGAAGGGCAGGCGGATCTGCCGGAAGCGCATCTCGAACTGGCTCAGCACCGCGTGGCCGAAGGTTTCCGCCGTGATGCCTGTGCCGTCGGAAACGAAGAAAACGGTGCGCGCGGCGTTCGGACTGGCTGGGGTGCTCGGGATGGACATGATGTTTTTTAGACAGATAATGACAAAGTTGCAGCTTGTTGGGCTGTGAAACCCGGTCGCGCGCGGTAAAATGCTTGGGAACGGGTTGTTGGATTGTGCTTTACGACGCCAAGAATAACAAGAAATCCCCCGGAAACTCGACCAGCCTGCCGCGCGAAGCCCGCCTTGAGCAACGATTGCTCGGCCCGCCGCCGCTGCCTAGCCAGGCTCGTCCGTCCTCCGGCCGTCGGCCCATCCGCCGTACAGATTTCCATCATCAAAAAGGTGTTTTACCATGACTAACCTGTCGAATGCAGTACTGAAGGCGCCCGATCCCACAGCGGGCGGCGCGAGCGAAGCCGTCTACGTCGCCTCGTTCGAAACCCTGCGCATGACCGACGTCGAGTCGGTCGGCGGCAAGAACGCGTCGCTCGGCGAGATGATCAGCCAGTTGGCCGAGGCCGGCGTGCGCGTGCCAGGCGGCTTCGCCACCACGGCCCAGGCCTTCCGCGACTTCCTGAACCACTCGATCGACGGCGGCGACTCCCTCGGCGAGCGCATCGCCAAGCGCCTCGAAGGCCTGGACGTGGACGACGTCCGCACCCTGGCCGCCAGCGGCGCCGAAATCCGCCAGTGGATCATCGACACCCCGTTCCAGCCGCGCCTGGAGCAGGAAATCCGCGCCTTCTACGACCGCCTCGTCGCCGATTCGGACACGGAAGTGTCGTTCGCCGTCCGTTCGTCCGCCACTGCCGAAGACCTGCCGGACGCCTCGTTCGCGGGCCAGCAGGAGACGTTCCTGAACGTCGTCGGCATCGACAACGTGCTGGAAGCGATGAAGCACGTGTTCGCGTCGCTGTACAACGACCGCGCCATTTCGTACCGCGTCCACAAGGGCTTCACCCACGCCGAGGTCGCGCTGTCGGCGGGCGTGCAGCGCATGGTGCGTTCCGACACGGGCGCCGCCGGCGTCATGTTCACGATCGACACGGAATCCGGCTTCAAGGACGTCGTGTTCGTCACGTCGAGCTACGGCCTGGGCGAAACCGTCGTGCAGGGCGCCGTCAACCCGGACGAGTTCTACGTGCACAAGCCGATGCTGGAGCAGGGCAAGAAGCCCGTCATCCGCAAGAACATCGGCTCCAAGCTGATCAAGATGGAGTTCACGAAGGAAGCCAAGGCCGGCCGTTCCGTTCAGACCGTCGACGTGCCCATCGAGCAGCGCAACCGCTATTCGCTGACCGACGAGGAAGTCGTCGAGCTGGCGAAATATGCCGTCATCATCGAGAAGCACTATCAGCGCCCGATGGACATCGAGTGGGGCAAGGACGGCCGCGACGGCAAGCTGTACATCCTGCAGGCGCGTCCGGAAACCGTGAAGTCGCAGCAGAAGGCGACGGATTCCCAGCAGCGCTTCAAGCTGAAAGGCACGGGCACGGTGCTGACGTCGGGCCGCGCGATCGGCCAGAAGATCGGCGCCGGTCCGGTCCGCGTCATCAACGATCCGTCCGAAATGGAACGCGTGCAGCCGGGCGACGTCCTTGTTGCCGACATGACCGATCCGAACTGGGAGCCGGTCATGAAGCGCGCGTCGGCCATCGTGACGAACCGCGGCGGCCGCACGTGCCACGCGGCGATCATCGCCCGTGAACTGGGCGTGCCGGCCGTCGTCGGCTGCGGCGACGCGACCGAGACGCTGAAGGACGGCACGTTCGTGACCGTGTCCTGCGCCGAGGGCGACGAGGGCCGGATCTACGACGGCCTGCTGGAAACGGAAGTGACGGAATCGGCGCGCGGCGACCTGCCGAAGATCCCGACCAAGATCATGATGAACGTCGGTAACCCGCAGCTCGCATTCGACTTCCAGTCGATCCCGAACGGCGGCGTGGGCCTGGCCCGCCTGGAGTTCATCATCAACAACAACATTGGCGTGCACCCGAAGGCGATCCTCGAGTACCCGAACATCGACAACGACCTGAAAAAGGCCGTGGAATCGGTGGCGCGCGGCCACGCGTCGCCGCGCGCGTTCTACGTCGACAAGCTGGCCGAAGGCGTGGCGACCATCGCCGCGGCGTTCTGGCCGAAGCCCGTCATCGTGCGCCTGTCCGACTTCAAGTCGAACGAGTACAAGAAGCTGATCGGCGGTTCGCGCTACGAGCCGGACGAGGAAAACCCGATGCTGGGCTTCCGCGGCGCCGCGCGCTACCTCGCCGAGGACTTCGCCGAATCGTTCGAGATGGAATGCGCCGCCATGAAGCGCGTGCGCGACGAGATGGGCCTCACCAACGTCGAGATCATGATCCCGTTCGTGCGCACGCTGGGCCAGGCCGAGAAGGTCATCGCGCTGCTGGCGAAATATGGCCTGAAGCGCGGCGAGAACGGCCTGCGCGTCATCATGATGTGCGAGGTGCCGTCCAACGCCATCCTGGCCGAACAGTTCCTGCAGTACTTCGACGGCTTCTCGATCGGTTCGAACGACCTCACGCAGCTCACGCTGGGCCTCGACCGCGACTCCGGCATGGAGCTGCTGGCCAAGGACTTCGACGAGCGCGACCCGGCCGTGAAAGCCATGCTGTCGATGGCGATCAAGGCGTGCCGCGCGCAGGGCAAGTACATCGGCATCTGCGGCCAGGGTCCTTCGGACAACCCGGACTTCGCCGTGTGGCTGATGGAGCAGGGCATCGAATCGATGTCGCTGAATCCGGACTCGGTGATCGATACGTGGCAGAAGCTGGCGTCGATGCAGTAAACATTGATCCGCTGATGAAAAAACCGCTGCCCCGGCAGCGGTTTTTTTTATGCGTGGGCTTCGGTGCCGTGTAATTGCCTGAACGCCCGCTGGAACTCATCCAGATGGCGCGTAAACGGCGGCGGCGCGACCGCCCGCAGGCGCGCCAGCAGCGCCTCGCCTTCCGCCACGCGCTCCGTTTCCAGGCAGGCGCGCAACAGGTGGAACGCCGCCTGCGGACCGTGCCGGGCAGGTTCGTAGACGGGGCCGACGAGCGTGACGATCAGGCCCGTGTGGCCATACTGCCCCAGGTCGGCCGCCATCGTCATCAGTGCGCTGCCGTCCACCTCTTCCTCGGCCAGCACGGCCGTGTACTGTTCGCGCGCCGCCGGGAGGTCGCCGGCGGCGAGATGGTGTCGGGCCAGCAGGAGCCGCGCGCGCCAGCTGCGGGGCAGGGCGCACGCTTCCTGCAGCGCCTGCAGGAATCCTGCTTCGCCCGCGCGCGCGCGCTCGACGGCCAGCCAGCCGTTCAACCCGTGCTCGAAGTTCGGGTCGAGCCGGATGGCACGCCGCAGCAGGTCGGACGCGCCCGCCGCATCGTCCCGGTCGTGCTTCACCTTGGCGAGGTTGGTGAGCAGCGCGGCCGTCTCGCCGCAGGTCCGGATACCGGCCTGCAGCACGGCCTCGGCCTCGTCGTGCCGGCCGCTTTCCAGCAGCACGATGCCGTGCGTGACATGGCTGCGTTCCGGCAGGCCGTCGATCTCGACGAGGCGCGCCGCCGCCGTCATCAACTCGGGCGCGAAGCCGTCGGACAGCGCGGTGAGGATGGTGCCGTACAACGCGTCCGGCGTGTCCCAGTGCTGTTTCAGTTGCGGGTGCAGCACCTTGTCGCGCCATTCTTCCCGCGACATCGCCACCTGGCGGCCGTGCTCGTCGTAGGCGGTGATGCCGTCGTGGAGGGTGGGTGCCGGGGCGGCGGTCGGGCGGGTGCGCAAGGCGGCGAGCAGGCGTCGGAACATGGCGGATCTCCAGGAAACGATGACGCATTATTGGCGTTCATTTCCGCATGGAAATTGATCTTCCCCGTCCAGTGGCAGCGACGCGATGTGCATCAACGCGGGAAGGATGTTGAGCCTGAAGCAACAAATTGTTGACTTGGCACGGAAAAACGTTACACTTTGGCAAATATTTTTGTCGAGGACATGAATGAAGCGCTTTGCCTGGTTGACGATCATGATGGGTTCCCTGTGGGCGGGAGCGGGACATGCCGCCGATGCGGGGCTGTGCAAATCGATGTGCAGCGCCGAAAAACGCGAATGCCGGGCGAACGTGCGCGGACTGGCTGCCGACGACGGCAAGCCGTTGCTCGAGATGGCCGAGCGCAATCCGATGGCGCGCGCGGCACAGGAGGCGGTGCCGGCGCCGGCGGGACAGGCCATCGACAATGCCGGCACGCAAACGCGCAGGATCGACAAATCGGCGCAATGCGACACCACTTACCTGCGCTGCGTCCGCGCCTGCGCCGCGCCGGCCGACGCCGTGCTCGTCAAGCCGAAGCAGGACCGTTGACTCCGCGCACAGACGCGTTAGACTGGCGATAACGAGTTGATCACCCACACGATCATTGGACCCGCTCTCATTCATGGAACCCTCGCCACCCACAGCGGGCGGCGGGGGTTTTTTATCCGTTCGATCCAACCACGGAGGCAATCATGGCTGACTGGATGGGCTGGCTCGTAGCGGCCGGCGTTCTCGTGATCCTGGAACTGTTCACCGGGACGTTTTATCTGCTGATGATCGCCATCGGCCTCGCGGTCGGCGGCATCGTGGCGCTCGCCGGTGCCGGCGGTCCCGCGCAGGCGATCGCCGCCGCCATCGTGGGCGTGCTCGCGACGGGGCTGCTGCACCGCTCGCGCTTCGGCCACCCTGCGAAGGCGGACGCGCAGCGCGACCGCAACGTCAATCTCGACATCGGCCAGCGCGTGACCGTTCCCGCCTGGGACAACGGCCGCGCGCGCGTGATGTACCGCGGCGCACTGTGGGACGTGGAGCTCGGGCAGGGCGTCGCGCCGCATGCGGGCGAGTTCCGCATCGTCGAGGTGCACGGCAGCCGGCTCGTGGTGGGCAATCCATGACCAAGAAGCATGTCCTGACCCTGCTGGTGGCACTGACGCTCGTGTTCGGCGTCGTCGATGCGCGCGAGATGGAACTGGGCGTCCAGTCGAACGGCTGGGCCGTCCTGTCGACGGTGCTGTTCAGCTTCCTGAGCTTTTGCTGGTACCGCCTCGACAGCGACGCGCGCCACTACCGCCGCACGGCCCTGCTCAACGTGGGGATCGTCATGATCGCGATCTTCGCCGTGCCTTACTACCTCGTGCGCAGCCGTCCGGCCGGACAAAAGGGCCGCGCGCTGCTGCGTCTCGCCGGCTTCTGCCTCGTGCTCGTCGCTTCGGCGGGCCTCGGCGGCGTCGCCTACGAACTGCTCGCCTGACCATCACCTTTTCAAGGAAGGAAGCCCATGGAATTCACGTTCGGAACCGTCGCGCTGGTGATCTTCATCGTCGCCATCGTGTTCGTCATCAAGACCATCAACGTCGTGCCGCAGCAGCACGCGTGGGTGGTGGAACGGCTCGGCAAGTACCACGCCACCTTGGCGCCGGGCCTGAACATCGTCGTGCCCTTCGTCGACCGCATCGCCTACAAGCACAGCCTGAAGGAGATCCCGCTCGACGTGCCGCCGCAGGTCTGCATCACGAAGGACAACACGCAGCTGCAGGTCGACGGCATCCTGTATTTCCAGGTGACGGACGCAATGCGCGCCTCATACGGCGCGTCGAACTACATCCAGGCCATCACCCAGCTGGCGCAGACGACCCTGCGTTCCGTGATCGGCCGCATGGAGCTCGACAAGACGTTCGAGGAGCGCGACCACATCAACACGACGGTCGTCAACGCGATCGACGAATCGGCCGCCAACTGGGGCGTCAAGGTGCTGCGCTACGAGATCAAGGACCTCACGCCGCCCGCCGAGATCCTGCACGCGATGCAGCGCCAGATCACTGCGGAGCGCGAGAAGCGCGCGCTGATCGCCGCGTCGGAAGGCCGGCGCCAGGAAGCCATCAATATCGCGAGCGGCGAGCGGGAAGCCGCCATCGCGCGGTCGGAAGGCGAGAAGCAGGCCGCCATCAACCGCGCGCAGGGCGAGGCCGCCGCCATCGTCGCGCTGGCCGACGCGAGCGCCAGCGCGCTGCGCCAGGTGGGCGAGGCGATCCGTTCGCCGGGCGGCATCGATGCCGTCAACCTGCGCGTGGCCGAAGAGTACGTGCACGCCTTCGGCAACCTGGCCAAGACCAACAACTCGATCATCGTCCCGGCCGACATGGGCGACATGAGCGGCCTGATCGCGTCGGCGCTGACGATCGTGAAGTCGCAGAAGCCGTTGGTGTGATGATGATCAACGGCAATTTCACGCGGTTCCCTAAGCTGTTGGACGTCGTCTAACCGCGCCGCCAGGAGAGCCTTCCGCGGCGCACGAGGAGCCGCGATGAGTCACCAGCGTGTCGTGTTGTGGATCATGGTCCTGATGGCCGGCACGGGCCTGCTCGACGCCGGCCATGCCGACGCGGCCGCGCAGCTGCACCTCGTCGTCAGCGTCGCCGTCAGCTACCTGGGCTTCCTGTGGTACCGCGGCGACAGCGACGCGCGCGGGTTCCGGAGGCCGCGCTGGCTCAGCGTGGCCGTCGTGGCGTTCACGGTCGCCATGATTCCCTGGTATCTCGTACGCAGCCGCGGGGAAGGGGAGCGTGGCCGCGCACTGATGGCGTACGCCGCCTGCCTCGCGGCGGCGGCGTTTGCCGTGTGGGTGGGCATGGCCATCCACATCGGTTTGACTTAAAAATCCACCGTCGCCGACACGGTGAACGTGCGCGGCGCGCCGAGCACGAGATAGCCATACCCCGGATACCCGCCTGCCGACGCCCAGTAATTCCGCCCGAACGCATTGTCCACGCGCGCGCGCACCGTGACGTCGCGGTCGAGCACGCGCGTGGCATACGTGGCGCCCAGGTCGAGGCGCGTCCACGACGGCAGCTTCTGCGTATTGGCCGCATCCGCGTACTGGTGCGACGTGTACACGGCGCGCGCGTTCAGCGACAGGCCCGCCACGTGCGGCACGTCCCAGTCGGCGCCGAGGTTCAGCTGCGTGCCGGGCACGCCGATCGCATCCTTGCCGTCGTTGATTGCGCCGGCCGTGCGGCGCTGTTCGGCGTCCAGCAGCGTGAGGCCGCCGAGCACGCGCAGGCCGTGCATCGGCAGGCCGAACACGGACAATTCGAGGCCCTGGTTGCGCTGTTCGCCGAACAGCCCGAAATGGCGGTTCTGCACATAGCCCAGCGGTTGCGCCGTCGTGAACAGCGCGGCGCTGACGCCGAACTTGCCGCTGTCGTACTTCACGCCGACTTCCTTCTGGCGCGACGTGTAGGGCGCGAAAATCTCGCCCTGGTTGTCGATGTTGGTGCCGGATGCCGTCGGCCCCTGCTGCAGCGCCTCGATATAGTTCGCGTAGATCGACACGTTCTTTACGGGCTTGTAGACGATGCCCGCGACCGGCGTGTTGGCGCTTTCGTCGTAGGCGCTGTTCTGCGCGCCCGTGTTGTAGTCGTAGCCGTAGGACTTGATGCGCTGGTGGCGCACGCCGGCCGTCACGCGCACGGTGTCGTCGAGGAAGGACAGCGTGTCCGCCACCGCATAGCTGGACAGGATGCTCTTCGCCGTCAGCAGCGGATTCGCCAGCGAGCCGCCGGTGAAGGCATTGGCGGCCGGTGCCGCGACGTCGACCGGACGGTACAGGTTCGACCTCCAGCCGGCGAAGTCGCCGAACGCGTACGCATTGTCCGACTTCGACTCGAACGCCGATGCGGTGGCGCTGACCGTGTGCTTGACGGTGCCCGTCGCGAAGTCGCCGCGCACGCCGATCTCGCCGGTGCGGACATTGTCCTTGCGCTCGTTGTCGAAGCGGGTCATCACGGTGCCGCCATTGTTGTCGGTCGTCGTCGGCGACGAGATCACGTTCGATTCGCGGCCTTCGCGCGCGCCTGCCGCCGCCCACGCGACCACGTGCGGCGCCAGGTCGACTTCGCCGCGCAGGGTGCCGAACGTGTCGCGCTCGTTCGAATGCGTCCACGGCTGGGCGAAGTTGCTGTCCGCTTCCGGCGCGGCCGGGATGGCGAGGCCCGCGCCGACGGTCACGCTGGGGCGGCCGTTGCGCAGTTGATGGTCCTGGTAGCCCACGTCGGCCGACACGCGGTAGTTGTCGCCGCGGTAGTCCAGGCCGACGGAGAACACGGACAGCTCGCGCTGCTCGCGGTCGATGGCCGTGTCGCCGTCGCGCCGCACCGCGTTCACGCGGATGCCGGCCCGGTTGTTCGGCCCGAAGCGACGCGCGACGTCGGCCGCGACATACGCCTGGCCGCCCGATTCGACGCCCGCCGTCACTTCGTTGAGCGGGACGTTCGGTGCGCGCTTGGGCAACAGGTTGATCATGCCGCCGATGCCGCCGCCGCCCGGCGCCGCGCCGTTGATGAAGCTGTTCGCGCCGCGCAGCACTTCCACGCGTTCCAGCAGTTCGCTGGCCACGAACTGGCGCGGCAATAAACCGTATAAACCGTTATACGCGAGGTCGTCCGAGTTCACCGCGAAGCCGCGGATCACGTACAGCTCCTGGTAATTGCCGAAGCCGCGTGCCACGCGCACGGACGGATCGTTCTGCACGACGTCCGCGACGCTCCTGGCCTGCTGGTCCTGGATCAGCGCGTGCGTGTAATTGGTGGCGTTGAACGGCGCGTCCATGATGTCCACGTTCCCCAGCAGGCCGAGACGCCCGCCGCGCGCCACCTGGCCGCCGGCATAGGCGGATGGCAGGCCCTGCGCGGAAGCATCGGCGGACGCGGTGACGACCACGGTGGCAATGTTCTCGTCGACTGTTTGCGCCGAGGCCGATGTGGCGAGCAGGAGGGCGCCGAGGGCGATCGGCGTGAGGATGTGGGGGAACGGTACGCGCTTCATGGCAATGTTGTTTGATTAATGAGAATAATTCTCATTATACGGAGCGTTCTTGCGTTCGTAAATGAGAACTATTATTATCTAGGCTCAGCCGCAACAATCCCGCCCATGTCTCCCGCACACCTCCGCCGCTGGTCCTGGATCCACACCTGGAGCAGCCTTATTTGTACCGTCTTCATGTTGCTGCTGTGCCTGACGGGCCTGCCGCTGATCTACAGCCACGAGATCGGCCACCTGCTCGGCAACGACATCGAGGCGCCGCGGCTGGCGGCCCCGCAGGCGCCGGCGAGCCTGGACCGCGTGATCGCGGCCGGCCAGACGCGCTATCCCGACAAGGTCATGATGTACATGTCGCAGGAAGCGGACGAGCCGGCGCTGTGGTTCCTCACGATGGGCGCGCATGCGAACGACCCGGATTTCAAGAGCATCGCCATCGACGCGCGCACCGCGCAATTCGTCGGCGAACCGCCGATCGAGGGCGGCGGCGTGATGCAATTCCTCTTCCACCTGCACGTCGACCTGTTCGCAGGGGTATGGGGCAAACTGTTCCTCGGCTTCATGGGGCTGCTATTGCTGGTGGCGATCGTCTCGGGCGTCGTGCTGTACGCGCCGTTCATGCGCAAGCTGGAATTCGGGACCGTCCGCCAGGGCCGCACGGCGCGCCTGAAATGGCTGGACCTGCACAACCTGCTGGGCATCGTCACGCTCGCGTGGGCGCTCGTCGTCGGCGCGACCGGTGTCGTGAACACGCTGGCCGACGTGCTGCTGAAGGTCTGGCAGGTCACGGAGATCGCCGAGATGACGAAGCCGTATGCTGGCCAGGCCGCGCCCACGACGCTGGCGTCGATGGAAACCTCGGTGCGCCATGCGGAAGCCGTGGCGCCCGGCATGCGCGTCGGCTTCATCGCGTTCCCCGGCACGCCGTTCGCGACCCCGCATCACTACGGCGTGTACATGCACGGCGACGCGCCGCTGACGTCGCGCCTGTACCAGCCGGTGCTGGTCGACGCGCAGACCGCCGCCGTCACGGACCGTCGCGACCTGCCGTGGTACCTCAAGACCCTGCTGCTGTCGCAGCCGCTGCATTTCGGCGACTACGGCGGCGCGGGCATGAAACTCGTGTGGGCCTTGCTGGACGTGGCGACGATCGTCGTGCTGGGCAGCGGCCTGTATCTGTGGCTGCGGCGTGGCCGCGCGGTGGCGCGGCCCGCACGCGCGCGGGCGGACGTCGCGCCTGCGCTTGCACGTGAAGGAGACATGCAATGACGGCTTCATTCCGCCACCTGTGGGGCATGCCGCTGCTGCTGGGCGCGGCGACCGTGTTCGGCCTCGTCGCGGGGCTGCTGGAGGATGGCGTGTGGGACGTGATCGCCGCGGCGGCGCTGGCGCTGCCTGTGCTGGTCGGCGCCTGGTACGCGTTCCGGCCCGCGCGACCTGTCGATCCGGCGAGGTGACGGCCGCGCCCGTCCATGCGACCATTCTCGTCCCGATTCGACGATGAGGTGGCATATGGCAGGTTCGATCCAGCGGCTGGCGGCATGCATTGCGCTGATCACGGCAACGGCGGCGCACGCGGCCGACTACGCCGCGCACACGCTGGCGCGGCCGGAAGGCGAGCGCCGCTATCTCGTGCTCGACCCGGGCGCGCCGGATGCGTCGGGCAAGCGTCCCGTGGTGATCCTCCTGCATGGCCACGGCGAAGAGGCTGCCGCGGTCCTCGGGCGCGCGAGCTTCGGCGGGTACACGCCGCGCGACTGGGCGAAGCTGGCCGAGCGCGAGCACCTGCTCCTCATCGCGCCGGAGGGCGTGAAAGGCAGCGACGGCAAGGTCGCGTGGAACGATTGCCGCGGCGATGCCGCGACCAATGCCGCGACCGACGACGTCGGCTTCATCGGCGCGCTGATCGACAGGGCCGTGGCGGACTTCAAGGTCGATCCGCGCCGCGTCTACGTGTACGGTTTTTCGAACGGCGGCGGCATGGCGTACCGGCTCGGCATCGAACTCGCGCCGCGCCTCGCGGCCATCGGCGTGCAGAGCGCCCTGATGCCGGCGCGCACCCGCTGCGCGGCACCCACGCGGCCGGTGTCCGTGTTCATCCTGCACGGGACAGGCGATCCGATCGCGCCGTACGAAGGGGGAGAGGTCGGCAACTGGCTGACGCGCGGACGCGGTTCCGGCTTGAGCGCGGAGACGTCCGTCGCCGCGTGGCGCAAGGTGGACGGCCTCTCCGGCGCGCCCGCGACGTTCCGTTTCCCGCATCTGCGTAACGACGATCCGACCACGGCCACGCGCCTGGTGTGGGGGCCTGACCCCGCCGGCGTGCAGGTCGAATTCGTGCGCGTCGACGGCGGCGGCCACATCAACGCCTCGAAGGACGAGGAGCTGCCCTGGCTGTTGAAGAAAATCCTCGGCCCGATGAACCACGACGTCGACACGGCCGACGAAGCGTGGCGGTTCTTCCGCACGAAATCGAAATGACGCCGATGCATACGCGCGTCTTAATTCTCGGTTAAGCCTGGGCGCGTATAACATCGGAGAAGCGACAAGAACACAACCACGAGCGGGAGACCTGAATGAAGAACTGGGCGCGCAACAACAAGGGCTTTCTGGCGTTCCTCGTCCTGTTCGGCGTGTTCCGCACGGCCGTCGCGGACTGGAACCCGATCCCGTCCGCGTCGATGCATCCGAACCTGCTGGAAGGCGACGTCGTGCTCGTGAACCGCCTCGCGTTCGACCTGAAGGTCCCGCTGACGAACGTCGTGCTCGCGCATCTCGGCGAGCCGCAGCGCGGCGACATCGTCACGTTCCGCTCCCCGCGCGACAACACCCTCCTGATCAAGCGCGTCGTGGCGCTGCCGGGCGACGTCGTCGAGATGCGCAACGAGCGTTTGTACATCAACGGGCAGGGCGCCGATTACCGCGTCGTCGAACATTCGCTCGACTCCGTCGGCGGCACGGCGATGCGTGCGCTGCAGCTGGCCGAGACCTGGGGCGACAAGGCCGCGCGCGGGCCCCGCCATATCCAGATCATGCCGGACGTGATGGCGCCGCGCACCTTCGGCCCCGTCACGGTGCCGCAGGGCGAATACCTGATGCTGGGCGATAACCGCGACAACAGCGCCGACTCGCGCGTGATCGGCCTCGTGCCGCGCAAGCTGCTCGTGGGCCGCGCCGAACGCGTGCTCGTCTCCGCCGACTACCAGGGCAACTGGATGCCGCGCACGGAGCGCTTCGGCATGTCGCTGTACCGCCCGGACTGATCTTCCGATCGCGTGCGCGCAGGCGGCACTGGCTGCGCCTGCGTGCCCTCGGTGTACCAGCGCCGCCGCCGATCCGAGGCGCGGCGGCGCGGCAAGACGATCCCTGCGATTCCCGCTACAATTTCGTCCTTCGGACGCTCGCATCGTGCAGTGCCGATGTTTTGATCAAGGCATGCATATGCAAAGACTCCTCACCGTCATCCTCGCCTGCCTCGGCATGGTCGGCGCCCTCGCCATCGACACCTACCTGCCGTCGATTCCCGCCATCGGCCGGGCATTCGACGTCGGCCCCGTGGCCGTGCAGCAGACGCTGTCGGTTTTCCTGTTCACGTTCGCGTTCATGATGCTGTTCTACGGGACGCTGTCCGATTCGTTCGGCCGCCGTCCCGTGATCATGGTCGCGCTGACGATCTACACGCTGGCCTCGGCCGGCGCCGCGCTGGCGCCCACGTTCGGAACACTCCTCCTGTTCCGCGCGCTGCAGGGCATGTCGGCCGGCGCCGGTTCCGTCATCGGCCAGGCGATCGTGCAGGACCGCTTCACGGGCGCGGACGCCCAGCGCATCATGTCGCACATCATGATGGTGTTCGGCCTCGCGCCCGCGATCGCGCCGGTGCTGGGCGGCTGGCTGCACGTGACGTTCGGCTGGCGCGCGACGTTCGTGTTCCTGGCGTTGTTCGGGACCGTCATGCTGCTGGCGACGTGGAAGCTGCTGCCGGAGAGCCTGCCGCGCGAAAAGCGGCACGCCTTCCACGGCGTGGCCATCGCACGCAACTACCTGAAGGTGCTGGGGCATCCGCAATTCGTGTTGCTGTCGCTGTCCGTGGGCCTCGCGTTCGGCGGGCTGTCGCTGTATATCGGCTCGGCCGCGAACTTCGTGATGGAGATCCTGCGCCTGCCGGAGACCGCGTTCGCATGGATGTTCATCCCGCTGATCAGCGGCATGGTGATCGGCTCCGCGTGGGGCGGCAAGCGCACGGCGACCATCCCGGCGCCGCGCATGCGCGCCATCGGCTTCGGCACCATGCTGCTCGCTTGCGTGCTGAACGTCGGCTACACGGCGGTGTACGGCAATGACGTCGTCGTGCCGTGGGCGGTGCTGCCGCTGATGGTCTATACGTTCGGCCTGGCCGTCGCGATGCCGGCGATCCAGGTGAGCGCGCTGGGCATCTTCCCCGACAACCGCGGCCTCGCGTCGTCGATGCTGGCGTTCATCCAGATGATGTCGTTCGCGCTCGTCTCCGGCCTCGTCGCGCCGCTGCTGTTCGACAGCGCCTTCAAGCTCGCGTGCGGCGTGGCGGTGGGGCTCGTGGCCAGCTTCTGCGCGTGCCAGCTGGGCAATGCGATGGCGCGGGAGAGTGCGGTCGCGGCCTGACGGCTGCCGCTTACGGAACGGATCAGTGCCGGCGCGGTCCAACGGTCATCGCGTGCCGGCCGTGCCGGCGACAGGAGGCGTCCATGCACTCGTCCGGACCGTTGATGGCGGCAGGTGTCTGTCTCATGCTGACGGGGTGTGCGACGCACGGGCCCGGCAGACGTTGTCCACGGGCCAGCGAGCAGGACATCGCGGCCCTGTTCGAACGCTGGAACGCGTCGCTCAAGACGGGCGACCCGCATCAGGTCGTCGCCAATTACGCGGCCCGGTCGATTCTGCTTCCGACGGTGTCCAACGTGCCGCGCCTGACGCCCGCCGATAAGGAAGACTACTTCAAACACTTCCTGCAGAGCCGGCCATCCGGCGTCATCGACCTGCGCTTCGTCGACATCGCGTGCGACACGGCGGTGGACGCCGGGCTCTATACGTTTACCTTCGGCGCGACGGGGCAGGTGGTACATGCCCGCTACACGTTCACGTACCGGTGGGATGGCAGCAAGTGGCTCATCACGAGCCACCATTCGTCGGCGATGCCTGAGGCACAGCCGCGCTGATCCGGCATCAGCGGCGATGCTGCTTCATCGCCTTCTCGACTTCGCGCTTGGCGTCGCGGTCTTTCTCCGTGTCGCGCTTGTCGTGCTGTTTCTTGCCCTTGGCGAGGCCGACTTCGCATTTCACGCGGCCGCCCTTGAAGTGCAGGTTGAGGGGGACGAGGGTGTAGCCGGACCGCTCGACCTTGCCGACCAGCTTGTCGATCTCGGCCTTGTGCAACAGCAGCTTGCGCGTGCGCAGGGCTTCCGGATGGCTCCAGGCGGAGGCGGTCGTGAGGGCACTGATGTGCGCGCCGAACAGGTACAGTTCGCCATTGCGCACGACGACGTACGCTTCCTTGATCTGCACGCGGCCGTCGCGGATCGCCTTCACTTCCCAGCCTTCCAGCACGAGGCCGGCCTCGTAGCGGTCCTCGATGAAGTAGTCGAAAAAGGCTTTTTTATTGTCAATAATACTCATGAAATCGCTAATTTCCGCGCGTCGGTTAGAATGTAAACTAACCAACATCATAACAAACGGTTGACCAATGGCAGTAGTGCACAAATCAGTTTTCCTCGGGTACAGCTCGGAACAGATGTTCGATCTGGTCGCGAAAGTCGAGGACTATCCGAAATTCCTTCCCTGGTGCAGCGGCGTGAAAGTGCTCGAACGCAGCGATGAGAAGCTCGTGGCCTGCCTGCAAATCAACTTCCACGGTGTCAAGCAGAGCTTCACGACATCGAACCACAACCAGCGTCCGGGCCAGATGAAGATGCACCTCGTCGACGGCCCTTTCAAGATGCTGGAGGCCACGTGGAGCTTCAAGTCCCTGCGCGCCGACGCCTGCAAGATCGACTTCGACATGCAGTACGAGTTCTCGAGCATTATCCTCGAGCAGCTCGTCGGACCCGTGTTCGGCATGATCGCCAACACGATGGTCGATTCGTTCTGCAAGCGCGCCGAGGTGGTCTATGGCTGAGCAGGCGGAATTACAGGTCTACGTGGCGTACGCGCTGCCGCAGAACGAGTTCATCCGCCCGCTGCGCGTGGCGCCCGGCACGACGGTCGGGCAGGCCATCGAGCAGAGCGGCGTGCTGGCCAGCTTCCCGGACATCAATCTCGTGACGCAGCCGGTGGGCATCTACGGCAAGAAAAAGACGCTCGAGACCGAGCTGCGCGACCGCGACCGCGTGGAAATTTATCGCCCGCTCGTGGCCGACCCGAAGGATTCGCGGCGCAAGCGCGCGGCCAAGAAGCAGGCAGCGGCCTGACGTCTCAACGGCATCCGGCCAGCACGCGCCGGACCTGCGCCAGCCTGCGCGCCTTCTCGTCGTCCGTGACGAAGACGCGTTCCCCCTTGTCATCCATATCCGCGACGCGCACGCCCGAGGTGAGCACGGCCTCGCTGCGGCGTGCCGCGGCGCATTGCGTGGCGTTGTCCGCCTTGCGCTGCGCTTCCTCGGCCGCCTTGCGCGCGTCCGCATCCCGCTCGGACGCGCGCTTGCGGAACTCGGCGTCGCGGTCGGCCAGCGCGGGTGCCGCGGGCTTCGGGGTTTCTGCCGGGGCGGCTTCGGTCGACGCAGCCCCACGCGGCGTCTTCAGGATGCGCGACGGCGGCGTGCCGGGCGGCGGCGGACGGTCGGAGAATACGCGCGTGCCGTGGTCGTCGATCCACGAGTACTGGGCGTACGCCGGAGCAGCCAGGAGGGCGGCCAATAACAGAAGAGGGTAACGGTTCATGTGCTGATTTCGCCATGCCGGACGGCCACTGTCAATCGCCGGTTACAGGTGATTTCAGTCGTTTTTTGCCAAGCTTGCGACGTTTTCCTGGAGTTTCTGTATAATTCGCTTTTGCGCCTATAGGAAATAAACTATGCGTCTCCTCCAGAAAGCACTCACGTTCGATGACGTGCTGCTCGTCCCGGCCTACTCCAACGTCCTCCCGGCCAACACGTCCCTGCGCACCAAGCTGACCCGGAATATCTCGCTGAACATTCCGCTGCTGTCCGCCGCCATGGACACCGTGACCGAAGCCCGCCTCGCGATCGCGATGGCCCAGGAAGGTGGTATCGGCATCATCCACAAGAACCTCCGTCCGGCCGACCAGGCACGCGAAGTAGCGCGTGTAAAACGTTTCGAAGCCGGCGTGCTGCGCGACCCGATCACGATTCCGCCGACGATGAAGATCCGCGAAGTCCTGGCCCTGGCCCAGCAGCACGGCATCAGCGGGTTCCCGGTGGTGGAGGGCAAGCAGGTGGTCGGCATCATCACGAACCGTGACCTGCGTTTCGAAGAGGACCTGGACGCCGAGGCGCGCGCCAAGATGACCCCGCGCGACAAGCTCGTGTACGTCAAGGAAGACGCCGGCACCGACGAAGCCAAGCGCCTGATGAACAAGTTCCGCCTGGAGCGCGTGCTGGTCGTCAACGACGAATTCGAACTGCGCGGCCTCATCACCGTCAAGGACATCCTGAAGTCGCACGAACACCCGAACGCATCGAAGGATGCGCAGGGCAAGCTGATCGTCGGCGCGGCCGTCGGCGTGGGCGAGAAGGACAAGGAACGCGTGGACCTGCTGGTGAAAGCTGGCGTCGACGTGCTGGTGGTCGACACGGCGCACGGCCACTCGCAAGGCATCCTCGACCGCGTGAAATGGATCAAGACGACGTACCCGCACGTGGACGTCATCGGCGGCAACATCGCCACGGCCGCCGCCGCGCGCGCGCTTGTCGAAGCGGGCGCCGATGCAGTGAAAGTCGGCATCGGCCCGGGCTCCATCTGCACGACGCGTATCGTGGCCGGCGTGGGCGTGCCGCAGATCACCGCGATCTCGAACGTCGCCGAAGCGCTGGCAGGCACGGGCGTGCCGTGCATCGCCGACGGCGGCATCCGCTACTCGGGCGACATCTCGAAGGCGCTGGCCGCCGGTGCGCACACCGTCATGATGGGTTCCATGTTCGCCGGCACGGAAGAAGCGCCAGGCGAAGTGATCCTGTACCAGGGCCGCAGCTACAAGGGCTATCGCGGCATGGGTTCGCTGGGCGCGATGGCCGAAGGTTCCGCCGACCGCTACTTCCAGGAAGCGTCGAGCAAGGCCGACAAGTTCGTGCCGGAAGGCATCGAAGGCCGCGTCGCCTACAAGGGCAGCGTGCTGGCGATCATCTATCAGCTGGTCGGCGGCGTGCGCCAGTCGATGGGCTACTGCGGTTGCGCGACGATCGAAGAACTGCGCGAGAAGGCGGAGTTCGTCGAGATCACGTCGGCCGGCATGCGTGAATCGCACGTGCACGACGTGCAGATCACCAAAGAAGCGCCGAACTACCGTACGGAATAAGATCCCCCGAAACGCGGCCAGCCGGCCGCGTTTTTGCATTGACTATCAAAACATACATGCACTCGAAAATCCTCATCCTCGACTTCGGTTCCCAGGTTACCCAACTGATCGCCCGCCGCGTGCGCGACGCCGGCGTGTTCTCCGAAGTCTATCCCTACGACATCGGCGACGAGTTCGTCCGCAACTACGGCGCGTCCGGCGTGATCCTGTCCGGCAGCCACAACTCCACGCTGGAAGGCGATTCGCCGCGCGCGCCGCAGGCGGTCTTCGAACTGGGCGTGCCCGTGCTGGGCATCTGCTACGGCATGCAGACGATGGCCGCGCAACTGGGCGGCAAGGTCGAGAACGGTAAAGTCCGCGAATTCGGCTACGCCGAGGTGCGCGCCCGCGGCCATACGAAACTCCTGAACGGCATCAACGACTTCGTCACGGACGAGGGTCATGGCATGCTGAAGGTGTGGATGAGCCACGGCGACAAGGTCCTCGACATGCCGCAGGGCTTCAAGCTGATGGGCTCGACGCCGAGCTGCCCGATCGCGGCGATGGCCGACGAAGAGCGCGGCTTCTACGCGCTGCAGTTCCATCCGGAAGTGACGCACACGACGCAGGGCGAAGCCATCATCGGCCGCTTCGTGCACGAGATCTGCGGCTGCAAGAGCGACTGGAACATGCCGGACTACATCAGCGAAGCGGTCGAGAAGATCCGCGCGCAAGTCGGCAGCGATGAAGTGATCCTGGGCCTGTCGGGCGGCGTCGACTCGAGCGTGGCCGCAGCCCTGATCCACCGCGCCATCGGCGACCAGCTGACCTGCGTCTTCGTCGACCACGGCCTGCTGCGCAAGGACGAGGGCAAGATGGTCATGGACATGTTCTCGAAGAACCTCGGCGTGAAGGTGCTGCGCATCGACGCGTCCGACCAGTTCATGGGCCACCTGGCCGGCGTGACGGACCCGGAGCAGAAGCGCAAGATCATCGGCCGCGAATTCGTGGAAGTGTTCCAGGAGCAGGCCAAGCAGCTGACGGCGGCCCGCTGGCTGGCGCAGGGCACGATCTACCCGGACGTGATCGAATCGGCCGGCAAGGGCAAGAAGGGCCAGACGATCAAGAGCCACCACAACGTGGGCGGCCTGCCGGAAACGCTGAACCTGAAACTGCTGGAACCGCTGCGCGAACTGTTCAAGGACGAAGTGCGCAAGCTGGGCGTCGCCCTGGGCCTGCCGCACGACATGGTCTACCGCCACCCGTTCCCGGGCCCGGGCCTGGGCGTGCGCATCCTCGGCGAAGTGAAGCGCGACTACGCCGACCTGCTGCGCGAAGCGGACGCGATCTTCATCGAAGAACTGCGCAAGACCCCGTTCGAAGTCCCGCACGTGCCAGGCATCGACGCCGGCAAGGCGCCGACCAACTGGTACGAAGCGACCTCGCAGGCATTTGCCGTGTTCCTGCCGGTGAAGTCCGTCGGCGTGATGGGCGATGGCCGTACCTATGAATACGTCGTCGCGCTGCGTGCGGTGCAGACGCTGGACTTCATGACGGCGCAGTGGGCGCATCTGCCGCACGAGCTGATGGGCAAGGTGTCGAACCGGATCATCAACGAAGTGCGCGGCATCAATCGTGTCGTGTATGACATTTCGGGGAAACCGCCGGCGACCATCGAATGGGAGTAGAGTTTCCTCGAGGAAATTCCGCTCTTGCGGTTGAAAGGGCTCGCTTCGGGGAGCTTTTTATGAGCTTAACCGATCCGGCGACGATCCTTTTGGGCTGGCTCAAGGCTGCTACTCGTCCTGGCCAAGAT
Source organism: Massilia kyonggiensis (assembly GCF_024756235.1). GTDB lineage: Bacteria > Pseudomonadota > Gammaproteobacteria > Burkholderiales > Burkholderiaceae_D > Telluria > Telluria kyonggiensis. The sequence continues at coordinate 743,675 of NZ_JANUGY010000002.1, forward strand.
GGACTGGTCGCTATCGAAACTAGCGTTTTGTGCCAACTTCGGTAGCTGAGGCTCCGTCGTGATGGTAGGCCTGCAAAGCCTCCAAGAAGGATTACGTCCCGCGATCAAAGGCAGCCCCGCCTCACCGGCCATCCTCGAGGCTGGCGAGGTGGGGCTGGGCGCTAGCCTGACCTTGGAACTGCACTCGGTCAGCGTCGGGCATACCACAGCCGCCATCTGCGTTATCGCGTATGCGAGGCTTGGCAAGGCAGACGGCTAAGGCACCGTCCGGGATTGTCGCGGTGCCGCCTGCTTCTTCGCAGGCGCACCGCGCCACTCAGCAGCAAGTGTACCTGCCTACTCCTCCGCATCCAGCAGCCGTGAGAGACGCTTTATCGTTCGCTGTCCAATCCCGTTCACGCTTGCGGCGGCGATATCAATGTCACCCCTGTCTACTAGTGCCCTAAACTGATCTTCAATTCGTATCGTTCGATGTCTGGCCACGAAATCAAAGACGTGGTCCGCATTGTCGACATAAGCGTCCTCGACACCGATATACAGGTCCGTCAAAACTTCCGTTCTCACTTGAGTCTGCACGGGTACCACTACAACGGCGGCAAGCAGCCAGGGCAATAGTGATGGATTGCGTCCTTTTGCTTCGGCGGTGTACGTCGCGAGTTCGTCGACGGTTGCTGCGTAGGTGCAGGCGATAAACAATGAATCTCCGACAAACCGGGCCAATACCTCCGTTTTGGTATAGCGCGGATCGATCACAAACCGTCTGTATCCCTGCGCGTATGCACTTTCGATTGAGGCAAGGAAAGGGAGCTGACCTACGGCCTCCGGTACCTGATCGAACTTGTTCATGGTGCTGCGGTGTCGTGGCATGATGCGCGCTGCCAAGCCTAGATGCTCCGTCAATGCCAGGACAGCCTCACCGAGTTTCGCGCCGTGATTCTCGACGTCCTCGATCGACCCTAGCGCAATGATGCCTTGATTTCTCTTCGCAAGCACGGCCTTTAGATGGTCTTCGACCGGTCTTGGGAGCGATCGTGTGTCTGTCACAGCGGCGCTCTTGCGAGGGGCGCTGTA
>NZ_JANUGY010000020.1 GCF_024756235.1 Massilia kyonggiensis
TGTGCTCGACGATGGCCGCCTCACGAAGCCGGCTCATCTGTTGTGCGCCGCGGCTCAGCTCGGCTAAACGAGCGCGTAACCGACTTACCGCGAACACAGCCTAAATATTTTTTGTAACACGCAAAAAAATCTGCGATATCTTTTTTTGTTTTCGAATCGATTCCATTCCAAAAAAAGTTATCGCGGATTCCCTCATCGATCACCATATTTTTTATTTCGGACGCTAAATCCGATTTTTTGGAATCGCAGCTATTTCCAAATTGAAATCTGTAAATTTTCCGGTCGAATCAGTGACTTAGCCGCGCCGCCAGCCCTGTTGCAAAGCGCTTGAAAATGCCGCATTCTCCGCTCCTGAGCAATACCCATAATTATTAGACGGAGACTACAGTGAACAAACCCTTATCCCTGGCGGGACTGGGCGCGCTATTCGCGTCCTGCTTCATTGCCGCCAATGCGCATGCCCAGGCCGGTGCCACGTTACCCACTTTCCAGAACGCGTCCGTGCACGATCCTTCCGTGCTGAAGGCCGGCGACACGTTCTACGTGTTCGGCTCGCACCTGGCGTCGGCGAAGTCGAAGGACCTCATGAAGTGGACGCAGATGACGGACGGCGTCAGCGCCACGAATCCGCTGTTCCTGAACGGTTCGAAGAACGTCTACACGGAACTGGCCGAGACGTTCGCATGGGCGAACACGACGACCCTGTGGGCGCCGGACGTGCGCCAGCTCGCGGACGGCAAGTACTACATGTACTACGACGCCTGCCAGGGCGATGCGCCCCGGTCCGCGCTGGGCATCGCCGTCGCGAACAGCCCGGAAGGCCCGTACGTCAACAAGGGCGTGATCCTGAAGTCGGGGATGTGGGGCCAGGCGAGCTACGACGGCACCGTCTACGACGCGCTGAAGCACCCGAACACGGTCGATCCGAACGTCTTCTTCGACAACGCGGGCAAGCTGTGGATGGTCTACGGCTCGTACTCGGGCGGTATCTTCATCATGCAGATGAACCCCGCCACCGGCTTCCCGTATCCGAACCAGGGCTACGGCAAGCGCCTCATCGGCGGCAATCACTCCCGTATCGAAGGCGCGTACATCATGTACAGCCCGGCCACGTCGTACTACTACCTCTTTACCTCGTTCGGCGGCCTCGATGCGAACGGCGGCTACAACATGCGCGTCGCGCGCTCGACCAATCCGGACGGTCCGTACTACGACGCCCAGGGCAATGCGATGGCGAACGTGAAGTCCGATCCTGCGAAACCGCTGTTCGACGACGCGTCGATCGCGCCGTACGGCGTCAAGATGATGGGTAACTTCCTGTTCGAGCGCAAGCTGGGCGAGGCGGGCACCGGCATCGGCACGGGCTATGTCTCGGCGGGCCACAACTCGGCCTGGTATGACCCGGCGACCGGCAAGCACTTCCTCATCTTCCACACCCGCTTCCCGGAACGGGGCGAGCAGCACGAGGTGCGCGTGCACCAGATGTTCATGAACGCGGACGGCTGGCCCGTCGTGGCGCCGTACCGCTACGCCAACGAGACGGCGGCGACCGTGCGTCCGGAATTCATCTTCGGCGACTACCTGTACGTCAACCACGGCAAGGACATCACGGCGTCCATCCGGAAGTCGCAGCTGATCACGCTGAATGCCAACGGCAGCATCACGGGGGCGGTGTCCGGCATGTGGCGCAAGGTGGGCACGAACCAGGTCGAGATCAACCTGCCGGGCGCGTCGACCTATAAAGGCGTGCTGCTGACGCAGTGGGACGAGACGTCGAAGTCGTACGTGACGACGTTTACGGCGTCCTCGCGCGAAGGCGTCGCCATCTTCGGCAGCCGCCTGATCCCGCGCACCGACATGCAGGTCGCGACCGCGATCTACAATGAGCTGAGCCTCGGCGCCACGACGGCCGTCACGGGCAATCTCACGTTGCCGACGACGGCGGCGCGCAATGCCGTCATCAGCTGGACGTCGTCGAATCCGGCGGTGGTCAGCAACACGGGCGTCGTGACGACGCCGGCCAGCGGGTCCGTGAACGTCACGCTGACGGCGCGGATCACGAAGGGCACGGCCACCCTGACGAAGACGTTCACTGTCACCGTGCGCAAGCTGGGCGGCCTCGTCGCGTACTACGCCTTCGACGGCAACCTGGCCGACTCCAACGGCGCCTTCGGGGCCGGTTCGGTCAGCGGCGGCAAGATCGACGTGGCGGGCGGCAGCCTGGCATACGGTGCCGGCATGCGCGGCAACGCGGCCGTGTTCGACGGCGCGACCGGCGTGCGCCTGCCGAACGGCCTGATCTCGTCGAACACGTACACCGTGGCGATGTGGCTGAAGCCCGCGCAGCTGACGGCGTTCACGACGACGTTCTTCGGCGCGCGCACGACCGATTCGTGGGTCAGCTTCCTGCCGATGGGGCATGGCGGCGTGGGCGGCGCGTCGATGCTGTGGTCGGGCTCCGCCTGGTACGACGCGGGCCTCGGCATGAACATCCCCGTCAACCAGTGGTCGCACGTGGCGTTCACCGTCAACAACGGTGCCGTCAACGTGTACGTGAATGGCGTCAAGCGCTTCTCCGGCACGAATTTCCCGAACGTGTTCACGACGACGACCGGTACCTTCGCGCTGGGCGTGAACTACTGGGATACGCCATACAAGGGCGCGATCGACGAGCTGCGCATCTATAACGCGGCCCTGAGCGACGCCGAAGTCGCCGGTATCGCTCACTGAAAGGGATGAACATGAAACAGACGATCATCGGCCTGCTGGCCATGGCTACCTGCGCGCTGGCGCATGCGACGGTCATCCATTTCGACGACCTGCCGGGCGACGAGACGCTCCCGATCGACGCCGGCTACGCGGGCTTCAACTGGGACAACATGGGGACGATCCGCGCCGATGCGTACCCGGGCAGCGGCTTCGAGGCGGGCGCCGTGTCGCCGGCCAACGTGGCCTATAACTGGTACGGCATGCCCGCGACGATTTCGAAGGCGGACGGCAATGCGTGGGCGTTCACCGGCGCGTACTTCACGTCGGCGTGGGTCGACCAGGAGATCTCGTTCGAAGGCTGGCGCAACGGCCAGCTGCTGGCCACATCCGGCGCCTTCACGCTGGACACGACGGCGCCGCGCTGGGTCCAGCTGGACTGGGCCGGCATCGATACGCTCGTCATCTACAACAGCAGCCCGACGGCGTGGGCGATGGACGAGTTCACGGTGCCGGAACCGGGGTCGCTGGCGCTGGTCGGAACGTCGTTAGCGGGATTGATGTTCGCGCGTAGGCGAAAGCGCTTCGTGTGATGCCTGGTGGGCTCGGGGAGCCCACCCTACGAATCATTGATGTCCGTAGGGCGGGCACCCCGTGCCCGCGCGAACGCCGGCATCACTCCAGGTTCTCGTGGTGCTCGGCGACGCCTTGCTTCCAATACGCCGACACCCGAGTCGCCTCGCGCGGCACGCCTTTTTCGTTCAGCACCCGGCGCACCCGCGCCATCATTGACGCTTCGCCGCCGCCCCACGCGAATCCGCGGCCGGGCGGCAGCGCGAGCGCCTGCAGATCCGCGACGAGCGCCTCCGGCGTGTCGAACCAGCGCAGGTCCACGTCCGCCTGACCTTCAAACACACGCCGGTCGGCGGGCTCCGCATGCACGAACACGATTGCCCGGCTCCCCGCCGGCAGTTCTTCCAGCCGCCGCGCAATGGCGGGCAGGGCGGTCGCGTCGCCCGCCAGCAGATGCCAGTCGAGTTCCAACGGAACGATCATCGAGCCTTTCGGTCCGCCCACGACGGCGCGCTGGCCCACGACCGCGTTGCGGGCCCAGCTCGATGCCTTGCCGTCGCCGTGTAGTGCGAACTCGATCGTCAGCTCCAGGGCTTCGCGGCTGAAGCGCCGTGGGGTATAGTCGCGCCTCACCTGCCCGTTCCCTGCATCCGCGTCCGGGAACATGAACTTGACGTGGTCGTCGAACGACAAGGACGTGAAATCGGCCAGCGCCTCGCCCGTGAAGGTGACGGCGGCGAAGCCGTCGCCCAGGCGTTCGATGCGCGCCACGGTCAGCTCGCGCAGCTTGAGTTCGTGGCGTACGCGGCGTACGAGGTGATCTGCAGTCTGCATCGTTGCTCCAAATTAGTTGATAATGTCCCCCATTATGCAAAATGTAGTTGATGAAGTCAACCAAAATCCCCCGTCTCCCGCGCTGGAGGTGCTGGAACGCGTCCACGCGATCATGCACCTGTATCGGTCGGCCCAGCAGCGCAGCCTGCGGGCCGGGCCGCACGACCTGGCGCACATGGAGATCAAGGTGCTGGGTTTCTTTGCGCGCCGCCCCGGGGCGACGCAGAGCGACCTGGCCGCGCATTCGGGACGCGACAAGGCGCAGCTGGCGCGCCTGATCCGGGGCCTGCGCGACCGCGGGCTGCTCGACGCGACGGCGGACGAGACGGACAAGCGCAGCACGCGGCTGGCGCTGTCGGCGGCGGGCAAGGACATGTTCGCGGCGCTGCACCGCCACGACGGCGCGCTGGCCGAGGCGGCGCTGGAGGGGATTGCGGAGGCGGACCGCGCGACCCTGCTCGACCTGCTGGAGCGGGTGCGCGCGAACCTGGAGGCGGGGCAGGGCTAGTTCAGGCGTCGATTTCGGACAGCAGCACTTCACGCCGTTCCGCCGCGCTGAGGCGGCCGGCATCCAGCAGGCGCATGACGGTCAGTGCCTGGCGTGCGGGCACGGGGTTCGGCGCCAGGCCGAGCAGCGCGTCGCGGATGCCCGCGTAGTACGACGGGTAAGCGCCGTTCTCCGTCGCAAGCGGCGCCGGCGTCACCTTGCCGTCGTTCTGGACGGCCAATACGCCAGTTTCCGCGTCGACGCCCCACGCCGCCGCATCGCCGCTGGGCCGGCGGCCCGCGATCAGGTCCGCTTCCTGCGGGTCGAGGCTCTGCTTGACCCAGCTGCCGTTCAGGCCATGCAGCGCCACGCGCGGCCGCGCGACGGCGGCCAGCATGCTGGCGCCGAGGTCCACGCGCAGGCCGTCGGCATAGCGCAGGCGCGCCTGGAACTGGTCCTCACAGCGGCCGCCGGGGCGCAGGACCGGCAGGTCGGCCTCGATGGCGAGCGGCTCGCCGAAATACAGCAGGGCTTCGTCGATCAGGTGCGGGCCCAGGTCCATCCAGATGCCGCCGCCGGCCTCCGCCTCTTCCTTCCAGCGTTCCTGCGGCTGCGGACGGAAGCGGTCGAAATGCATCGCGGCGTGGCGGACTTGTCCCAGCGTGCCTTCGGCCAGCAGGCGCAACGCGGTGCGCGTCGTGCTGTCCCAGCGGCGGTTGTGGTAGACGCTCAGAAGCAGATTCTTTTCCTCGGCGAGGCGCACGAGTTCCGCGGCCTGCGCGGCCGTATCGGTGAACGGCTTGTCGACGACGACGTGCTTGCCGGCTTCCAGCGCGGCCTTCGCCAGCGGGTAGTGCGTCGCGTTCGGGCTGGCCAGCACGACGAGGGCGACGGCCGGATCGGCGAGGAGGGCGGCCGGCTCGGCATGGACGGCGACGTCGCCCAGGCTTGCTCTGACCTTGTCCGGATTGCGGCTGGAGACGGCGGCGATGGCGAGACCAGGGGTCGTGCGCAGCAGCGGCGCGTGAAAGACCTGGCCGGCGAAGCCATAGCCGATGAGCCCAACGTTGATCGTGTCAGCAGTCATTCTGTTCCTTGAGGTTGTGGCGGTCAGTGGGACAGCGCGAGCCCGGCCGGACGCGAGCCTGCGCCGCGGCCCGTCTCGCGCTCGATGCGCAGCACGTCGAGCGGACGCGTGACGCGGTAGCGCGCCAGTGCGGCGGCGCCCACGGCGACGGCCTGGGCGCCGAAGTGCGACGTGCGGATGTCGGGGGGCGGCAGCATCGCGGCGTGCGCGTAGGCGGCCAGCACGTGGCGCGCGGGTTCGATGAAGGCGTCGCCCAGCTGCAGGGCGGGGCCGCCGATGACGATCGCCATCGGATCGAAGCCCGCCCACAGGTTGTTCAGCAGGATGCCGAGCTGGCGGCCGGCCGCGTCCACGGCGGCGCATGTCGCCGGGTCGCCTTCGGCCACGCGCCGGAACAGGTTTTCCAGCGCGGGATGGCTGGGCCGTTCGCGGCCCAGCAGCGAGCCGAGGCCGATCAGCGCGTCGGCGCAGCCGCGCCGGCCGCACTGGCACAGCGGGCCGCCGGCCTGCAGGATCGCGTGGCCCACTTCGCCGGCATAGCCGTGCAGGCCCGTCAGCAGGCGGTCGTTGACGATCACGCCGGCGCCCACGCCGTAGCCGATCGACAGGTAGATCAGCGGATCGGTGCCCGACTGGTCGGCGAATTCGAATTCGCCCAGCGCCGCGACATTCGCCTCGTTCTGCATGTACAGCGGCAGCCCGTCCAGCGGCGAGCCGGCGACGTGCGTCTGCACGATGCCGGCCACGTCGACGTCGCGCCAGCCCAGGTGCGGGGCGTGGCGCAGCAGGCCGAGGGCTTCGTCGACGGCGCCGTGCAGGCCGATGCCCACGCCGAGCACGCGCCGGGGCGTGCCCTGGCCGGCGGGGCGCGCGATCCGCTTCGCCAGCTTCACGAGCGCGAGCGCCACGAGGCGGATGCAGGAGGCGGGATCGGCCGGGTCTTCGTAAGTCAGGATGCGCGTGTCGAGCACTTCGCCCAGCAGGTTCGTCGCGACGACGCGCGCTTCGTCCACGCCCAGGTCGGCGCCCAGCAGGGCGAGGCGCGACGGATCCAGGTGCAGGGGCGTGGCGCGCCGGCCCACTTCGCCCGTCACGAGCAGTTCGCTTTCCGTGAGCCAGCCTTCGTCGACGAGCTCGCGCACGAGCAGGCTGATCGTCGATTTCGTCAGGCCCAGCACGTCGGCAAGGGCCGCGCGCGACAGTCCGGGCTGGATGCTGACCTGGCGCACCAGTGCCATGCGGTTCAGTTGCTTGAGGAGTTGCTGGTCACCGGTTACGGGCATGAGAGGGAAAAATCAAGTGGGTTGTGATGATTATGCAACAGATTGGAAAATTTTGTACATCATGCATTACGCATAAATGTAACGCCCGCCCCGTCGGCTGGTGAAAAGTATAACGGCATGCCGTTCATCGCGGTTCCGGACGAAGTGATTGATTTATTTATGAAATCGATTTCTTGAACAAATTCGGCCACGTTCGTACGTACGTTACGTAATACATCATTTCTCACAAATAACCACCGCCCAAACAGGTGCGCCGGCGCCTCAGAAGCGTGCACGCTTTGGTTCGACCGATTGACCAATGGAAGCAATGTTCTTAATCTTAAACAAATGATGACCGCTATCAGTGACCAAAGAGTCCGCATGAAGCGGGAACGCCAGGAGTAGTACCACCACCACGGACGTCTGCGCCCGGAGGGCGCGGCGTTTTTTTCGAGAGACGAGAGGAGACACAGTGCTGCACACCAAGAGGGTCTTTACCCACCACCTGAACACCAGGCACCGCCTGATCAGCCTCGCCGTTGCGAGCGCCTGCGCCGCCCTGGTCGCACCGGCATTCGCACAGGACGCGAGCAATGGTGCTTCCAATGGCATCGCATCGCCCAACGACCCGGCCGTCACCGCACCGGTATCTGGCGTCGCGACGAATACCGTCGTGGTGAAGGGTATCCGCGCCAGCATGCAGTCCACGCTGAACCTGAAGCGTAACTCCGATGGTATCGTCGACGGCATCGTCGCCGACGACATCGGCAAATTCCCCGACACCAACCTCGCCGAATCGCTGCAGCGCATTTCGGGCGTGTCCATCGACCGCTCGCGCGGCGAAGGCGCCAACGTCACCGTGCGCGGCGTCGGCCCCGACCTGAACGTCGTCCTGCTGAACGGCCGCCAGATGCCGACCGCCAGCCTGGCCGACCAGGCCGGCCGCGCATTCGACTTTTCGAACCTCGCTTCGGAAGCCGTGTCGCAGATCCAGGTGTACAAGAGCGCCCGCGCCGACACGCCGCCGGGCGGCATCGGCGCCACGCTGAACATCATGACGGGCCGTCCGCTCGACCTGGGCAGCCAGGCCAGCATCGGCGTCAAGGGTGTGTACGACAAGTCGAACAACAACCTGCCGGCGATCGACGCCGGCAAGAAGGTCACGCCGGAGATCTCGGGCCTGTACAGCACCACGTGGAACGACGGCATGTTCGGCCTCGCCGTCACGGGCAGCTACCAGGAGCGCAACCTGGGCGTGAACCAGGCGGCCGTCACCAACGGCTGGCTAGGCCCGTTCAAGGGCAACACCGTCAGCGACGACCCGGGTCCGATCCCCGCGAACGGCGCCGGCGTGACGAATCCGCCGAAGCCGTCCGACATCTACCTGACGCCGCAGAATCTGTCGTACTTCGTGCGCGGCTCGCAGCGCCAGCGTACCAACGGCCAGCTGACGTTCCAGTTCCGCCCGATCAAGGAACTGACGACCACGCTGGACTACACGTACGCGCAGAACAAGATCCAGACCAAGTACCACGAACTGTCGGTCTGGTTCAACCACCCGCTGAACGCGCAGACCAGCAGCTGGACCAACGGTCCGCTCGCCTCGCCGATCTATTATGAAGAGCAGGTGAAGAACCAGGACCTGGCGATGAACGGCGGCGACTTCGCCACCAAGTCGACCCTGGATTCGATCGGCTTCAACACGCAGTGGCGCGTCTCGCCGGCCCTGCGCCTGTCGCTGGACATGCACCATTCGCAGGCCAAGGCCGAGAAGGACAGCCCGTTCGGTTCGAACAACGACCTCGCGACCGTCACGTTCAGCCGCAACACGACCGGCGTCGACTTCACGCAGGAGATGCCGATCCTCGTCATTCCGGGCGGCGCCAACTACCAGGCCTCGCCGAACCAGGTGTCCGGTTCGTGGTTCCAGGATGGCCGGAACAAGATGAAGATCGACCAGATCCAGGCCGGCGGCAGCCTGAAGCTGTTCGAATCGTCGAACCTGAACTTCGGCCTGTCGCACACGAAGGTCAACAACCACTCCGTGTTCCAGCAGGTGCAGCGCGACTCGTGGGCCGGCGGCACGTCGAACAACGCGGGCGTCGACTATGACCAGAGCCTGTGGCATGCCGACACCATCAGCCAGTACTTCAGCAAGCTGGGTGGTTCGGGCGATCCCCGCATGTACAACCAGTTCATGCTGTTCGACTTCGCCAAGGTGCGCGACAACGCGATCAAGGTCACGGGTGACCAGGCCGGCTACACCCCGAGCCTCGCGAACCCGAGCTTCGACCGCACGACGATCGAGAAGACCAAGGCGTTGTACCTGCAGTTCAACACCGACTGGGATACCGCGATGCCGATGCACACCGGTATCGGCTTCCGCTACGAGAAGACCGACGTCGCCTCGACCGGTCTCGCCAAGCTGCCGGTCGGCGTGCGCTGGATCTCGCAGAACGAACTGCCGGTGGACTTCGGCAACCAGGTCTTCCAGACCCAGCACGGCAAGTACAGCAACTTCCTGCCGACCGTGGACTGGGACATGGACGTGCGCGCCGACCTGAAGGTGCGCGCGAGCTACGGCGTGTCGATCGGCCGTCCGCGCTACGACCAGATCCAGGGCGGTACGACGTACAGCTCGACGGCGGGCGTGACCGGCGTGACGGGCAGCAGCGGCAACCCGGCGCTGACCCCGGTGAAGTCGAAGAACCTGGACCTGTCGGCCGAGTGGTACTACACGAAGCAGAGCATGGTCTCGCTGGGCCTGTTCCACAAGGACCTGTCGGACTACGCGGGCCAGACCGTCGTCACGTCGCCGTCGCCGACGGCGTTGACCCCGGTGGGCGGCGCGTACTGGAAGGCGGCGCTCGCGTCGGGCTGCGTGGCGACCGACACGACCTGCATGCGCGACTACATCCTGAAGAACTTCGCCGGCCAGCCGGGCGTGACGTCGACGGGCATCAACGGGGAAGGCCACTACACCGGTACCATCACCGGCGTGCAGGGCGACCCGGCGCTGCCGTACCAGATCACGACGTACATCAACCAGAAGAAGGCGTCGCTGAAGGGTGCGGAAGTCAACTGGCAGCACATGTTCAGCAACGGCCTCGGCTTCCAGGCGAACTACACGTACGTGAAGTCGGACCTCAAGTACGACAACCTGGGCACGGGCAACCAGTTCGCGCTCGTCGGCCTGTCGAACTCCGCCAACCTGGTGGGTATCTACGAGGACGACAAGTGGTCCGTCCGCCTGGCCTACAACTGGCGCGGCGAGTTCCTGGCGAACGTGGCCGACAACGGCAAGCCGAACCCGCAGTATGTCGAGCCGTACGGCCAGACCGACCTGTCGATCGGCTACAACGTCAACAAGAACCTGTCCGTGTCGCTCGAGGCGATCAACCTGACCGACTCGACCCAGCGCACGCACGGCCGCAGCGACCAGCAGGTGCTGCAGGTCACGACCGGCGGTCCGCGCTACATGCTGGGCGCGCGCTACAAGTTCTGATGATGTACTGACGGCGCGGCGTTGCCGCATTGACGAGGCCGCCCTCCGGGGCGGCCTTTTTCATGCCCGGCGCCATGCGGATCGGGTAAGGCGCGCACGATAGCATTGGTTGCGATGCAACAAAAGCACGATCGTTCTATGATAATGCCCGTCATCACAAACGACCGAGGCGACATGCATCCATTGATCTATTCCCCCGACGTCGAGGTCGTCGGGGCCGACGAAGCCCGGCTCACCGGCGAAATCGTCGAGCAGATGGCCGCGTCCGCGCGCGCCGCCTATGAACGCCACCGTCACGCGCACCGCGACGCCCACGCCAAGTCGAACGGCATCCTGAAGGGCGAACTGGTCGTCCATGCCGGCCTGCCGCCCGAACTCGCGCAAGGCATCTTCGCCGCGCCGCGCACGTATCCCGTCGTCGCGCGTCTGTCGTCCGCGCCGGGCGACATCCACTCCGACAAGATCCCCGCGCCGCGCGGCTTCGCGTTCAAGGTGATCGGCGTGGAAGGCGAGCGCCTCGTGCCCGGCATCGGCGGCGCCAACCAGGACTTCCTGATGGTGAACTTCCCGGCGCTGGCCTTCGGCACGATCCCGAAATACAAACGGATGCTGACCCTGCTGGAGGCGAACGCGCACGCGCCGGACACGTTCCAGCGCGTCGTCGCGGGCACCGCGCACGGCGCGAAGGAGGTGCTGGAGGCGCTGGGCGGCACCGCCGGCGCCACGCTCGACGGGCTCGCGCGCGACAATCACCACCCGCTCGGCGAGACCTACCACACGCAGGCGGCGCTGCGTTTCGGCGACCACGTGGCGAAGCTGGCGCTGCGGCCGCTGTCGGACGAGGTGCGCGCGCTGACGGGCCGGCCCGTACCCGACACCGGCTACGCCGCCATGCGCGACGCCGTGGCGGCGCATTTCGCGCACGCGGGGGCGGAATACGAACTGACGGCGCAACTGTGCGTCGATCTCGCGCGCATGCCCGTCGAAGACGCGTCCGTCGCGTGGCCGGAAGACCTGTCGCCGCAGCGGCCGGTCGCCACCCTGCGCTTCGCACCCCAGGACCCGGCCGGCCCCGCGCGCCTCGTCCACGGCGACGACGTCCTGTCGTTCAACCCGTGGAACGGCGTCGCCGCGCATCGCCCGCTCGGCGGCATCATGCGCATCCGCCGCGCCGCCTACGAACGCTCGTCCGCCTTCCGCCACGCGCAGAACGCGCGGCCGCGGACCGAGCCCACGCAACTTGCCGACATCCCCGACTGAAAGGAACCACGATGACCCACGACAGTACCGACCCGCGCCTGGCCGACGAGACGACGCTGCAGGCGATCCGCCGCCGCATCGAGGAAGTGGCGCACGATGCGCCGCAGCTCGCGAAGATCGCGCTGGAAGCGATGGTGCGCAAGCATAACCCCGACCTGAAGGGCAGCGCGCAGTCCGCCGGGCGGGCCGGCAGGCAGTCCGGCAACGTGTCCGAGCTGACCGCGATCGCGCCCCTGAAGCCGGGCGGGGCCGAGCGCCTGCGCCGCATCTTCGATCTCACCAACGGCAACATGGACGGCGCGCAGCGCGTCTCCACCCTGCACGACATGCGCTTCGTCTTTTTCGATGACGACACGCGCATCCTGTTCGCCACGACCTACGACGGGGACTGGGACACGTACATCAACGATTTCGCCACCAAGATTCCCGAGCTGATGGACCTGCTGTTCGCGAACGTGGAAGGGTGGCCGGGCATCGCCAGCCCGGACGTGAAGGATTTCATCGCCCGCCACCAGATCGACGCCGCCGGCTGGTTCGTCGCGAATCCGCAGGTGACCGTCGTCGACGTCCGGCGCTACCAGCGCATGGACAAGGCGCTGGCCGCCTTCCTCGACGAGATGGCCGCGCATCCGCCGCAGGACGAGGCCACGCGCCGCGCGCTGGATTCCTTGAGCCGGGCGCTGTCGCAGCCGGAAGGGGTGGATTACTGACATGAGCATCCTGGCAGATCTGAAAGCGCGTTTCAGGCGCGAACACGTGACCCTCCAGCTGGACGACATCCAGGCGCTGATCCTGCGCGCGCGTCCCGAGCCGTACGTGGGCATCCACGCGATGCTGCACGTCGACGACGCGGCCGGCGGGCGCGATCTCGTGCGGCGGATGGCCGGCCACGTGCCGAGCGCCGCCGGCTGGACGGACGACCGCGCCGCGTGGATGGGCGTGGCCATCAGCCACGCGGGCCTGCAGGCGCTGGGTGTGCCCGAGTCGTCGCTCGCCAGTTTCCCGCTGCCGTTCCGGCAAGGGATGGCGGCGCGCGCCGCGCAGTTGCGCGACACCGGCGAGAACGCGCCCGAACACTGGGACGACGCGTTCCGTCCGGGGACGTGCCACATCGCGCTGACGATCTACGCGCGCGACGCCGCGGCGCTGGATGCCGCCGTTGCGCAGGCGATGGGGGAACTCGAGCGGTCGCACGGCGTCACGCTCGTCGGCACGCACGCGTTCGGCGCGGACGCCGATGCGAAGAATCCGTTCGGGTTCCGCGATTCGATCTCGCAGCCGGCCGTCGCGGGCAGCGGCGTCGCGCCGTTGCCGGGGCAGGAAAGGGCGATCGCGGCGGGCGAATTCATCCTCGGCGAAAACAGCGAGACGGGTGCGCCGCTGGCGCTGCCCGATCCGCCGGAACTGGGACGCAACGGCTCGTTCGTCGTGCTGCGCAAGTATGAAAGCCGCGTGGGCGCCTTCAACGATTTCGTCAAGCGCCATGCTGCGGGCGAAGGGGACGAGGAGCGCTTCGCGGCCAAGCTGTTCGGCCGCTGGCGCAGCGGCGCGCCGCTGATCCTCAGCCCGGATCAGGACGACCCCGCGCTCGGCGCCGACCCCGCGCGCAACAACGGGTTCGATTTTTCCGAAGACCCGCGCGGCCTCGCATGCCCGCACGGCGCGCACATGCGGCGCCTGAATCCGCGCGACAGCGCGCTGACCATCCTCACCGACGTCAACATCCACCGGATCATCCGGCGCTCGTCCACGTTCGGTCCCAAATGGTCGCGCGACGTGACGGCCGCCGACGACGGCAAGGGCGAGCGCGGCATCTTCTTCATCTTCATCAGCGCGCGCGCCTACGACACGATCGAGTTCTTCCAGCAGGAGTGGATCAACCGCGGCAATTTCATCGACCTGGCCGACGAGCGCGATCCCGTCGTCGGCCTGCACGAGAGCCCGGGCACGTTCACGATTCCCGCCACGCCCGTGCGGCGCCGCGTCGACGGCGTGACGACCTTCAACCGGCTGCGGGGCGGCGAATACCTGTTCATGCCGTCGCTCACGGCGCTGCGCTGGATCGGCGAGGGGCGATGGTAGGGCAGGGCAATGCCTGATATTCTTCGATGGTGTTCACTCATCGATAGGGACGACATGAAACGCGCGCACTGGTTACTGGCTTTCTCCTCGCTCGGCAGCGCCATCCCGCTGGCACAGGGCGCCGACCTGACGCCGCCGCAGAAGCAGTTGCGCGCGATCTACCAGGAACTGGTCGAGACCAACACGACGAATTCCAGCGGTTCGTGCACGGTGGCGGCGACGAAGATGGCGCGGCATCTGAAGGCCGCAGGCTATCGCGATACCGACGTCCGGATCATCGTGCCGCCGGGCGGTCCGACGAAGGGCAACCTCGTGGCGCGCCTGAAGGGCGACGGCAGCAAAAAGCCGCTGCTCATGCTGGCCCATATCGACGTGGTCGAAGCCAATCGTGCCGACTGGACGCGCGATCCGTTCAAACTCGTCGAGGAAAATGGCGTGTTCTACGCGCGCGGTGCGTCGGACGACAAGGCCATGGCCTCGGTGTTCGTTTCGAACATGATCCGCTACAAGAACGAAAAACTGCCGCTCAAGCGCGACGTCATCCTCGCGCTCACCTGCGACGAAGAGATCGTGCCGTCGCAGTTCGACGGCGCCGAATACCTGGTCAAGCACCATCGCGACCTGATCGATGCCGAGATCGCGCTCAACGAAGGCGGCGGCGGATTCCTGGACAAGGACGGCAGGCCGGTCCGCCACGGCATCCAGGCCGGCGAGAAGATCTACCAGAGCTTCCAGCTGGAAGTCACGAACGGGGGCGGCCACAGCTCGCTGCCGATGCGCGACAACGCCATCTATCGTCTCGCGGAAGGCTTGTCCCGGCTGGGGAAATTCGAATTCCCGTTCAGGCTGTCGGACGTCACGCGCAAGTTCTACGAGAAGTCGGCGCAGGTCGAGCAGGGGCAGGTTGCCGCCGACATGAAAGCGATCCTCGCCGACCCGCCCGACCGGGCGGCGCTCGATCGCCTGTATGCGGTGCATCCGCTGCACAATGCGACCGTGCGCACGACCTGCGTCGCGACGAAGGTCGAGGCGGGACATGCGGACAACGCCTTGCCGCAGCGCGCCCGCGCCACCGTCAACTGCCGCATCCTGCCCGACGAATCCATCGACGCCGTGCAGCGCACGCTGGAACGCGTCGTCGCCGACGATGCCATCAAGGTCACCCGCATCGGCGAGGGCGTGGCCAGCCCGATGCCGCCGCTGACGCCGACGCTCATGAACGCGGTGGAAGACATCAGCAACGACCTGTGGCCCGGCGTGCCGGTCATCCCCACGCTGCTGCCCGGCGGGACGGACGGCCGTTTCCTGAACAATGCCGGCATCCCGACGTATGGCATCAGCGGCATGTTCGGCGGCCCGGAACCCTCCGGCGCGCACGGCCTGAACGAGCATCTGCGCGTCAAGTCGCTGTACGACGGCCAGGAGTTCCTGTACCGGCTCGGCAAGCGGTTGGCGACCGAGTAGGCGAGGGGTGGACGCCCTAGGGCCGCACCAGGCCCAGGTCGAGCAGGCTGGTCGCGGTCGCCATGATCGCCTGCTCGGGCGGGCGCGGCGTCCATCCGAGCAGGCGCCTGGCTTTGGCGCCGCTGGCGTTCATGTTCAGGCCCAGTTGCGGCACCATGCCCCGCACCACCGGATCCTTCAGTGCCACGAGCCGCACGAGCCAGTCGGGGAGCACGCGCGCCGGCACCCTGGCGGCGTCCTCGCCCAGGCGCGCGCGCAGCAGGCGGGCGACGTCGATCATCCACATGCTGTCGCCGGACGTGGCGAGGAAACGTTCGCCGCGCGCGGCGGGGTGCGTCATCGCCAGGAGGTGCAGGTCCGCCACGTCGCGCACGTCGACGAAGCAGGAGTTGATGCGCGGGCAGCCGGGCTGGCCATCCATCAGGTTCTTGATGAGCCGGATGGAATGGGAATAGACGGGCCCCAGCGCCGGACCGAGTACCGCGACCGGGTTGATGGCGCTCAGTGCAAGTCCGTCGCCTTCGCGCGCGACGAAGTCCCACGCCGCGCGCTCGGCCAGCGTCTTCGATTTCTGGTAAGGCCACACGGCGCCGCTCAGGTCACTCCAGTCCGTCTCGTCGAATGGCCTGTCCTTCGGTGCGTGGCCCGCACAGATTGCCCCGAACGCGGACGTGAGCACGACCCGTTCGACGCGCGCGTCACGTGCCGCGCGCAGCACCCGCAGATTGCCGTCGACGGCGGGACGTATCCACGCATCCTCGTCGGCGTGCGCGCCGGACGGCGTCGGTGACGCTCCGTGCAGCACGTACGCGCAGCCGGCGGCCGCGTCGCGCCAGCCTTCGTCGTGTTCGAGGTCCGCCTGGACAAATTCCAGGGGCGCGTCCGGTTCGGCGCCGCCTGTCGCGAGCTGGCGCCGCACCTCGGCTGCGCGCGCCAGCGAGCGCACCGTCGTCCGCACCCGGTAGCCCTGGGCGAGCAGCGCCAGGATGCAGTGCTGCGCAATGAAGCCGGTGCCGCCGGTGACGAGGACGCGCGTCTCGCCGGTGCCGCGCTCGTCCGCACGCTCAAGGTCCGGTTGTTCTGTTGTCGTGATCATTCCAATTCCTTCCTGTGTCGGTAGCGTCCGCGTCGATGTGGCGGACGGCGCTACGATAGGGCGGATGGCCCGGACGCGGAATGCTTGACAGTGCGTATTACTTGCGTGATAGTCCCGAAATGCAGGCCGACCCGTTTTCCGACATCCTCAAGCTCATGCGCGCCGAAACGCTCGTCACCGGCGGCTTCACGGCCGGCGGCGCGTGGGCGCTCCGCTTTCCCGTTCCCGAGAAGATCAAGTTCTTCGCCGTCGTGAAAGGGCACTGCGTCGTGCGCATCGACGGGACGGACGAATGGATCGGTTTCGGGACGGGCGACGTGGGCCTGCTGGCGGCCCGGCGCTCGTTCGTGCTGGCCAGCGACCCGGCAGTGCCGCCGGTCGACGCGATGCGCGTGTTTTCCGACGCCCGCGCCGCGACCCCGATGCTCGGCGACGGCGCCGACTTCGCCCACATCGGCGGCCATGTGCTGCTCGATCCGGCGAGCGGACAGCTGCTGGCCGATGCGCTGCCGCCATGGATCCACATCCCTGCCACATCGCCGCACGCGACGACGTTCAGATGGCTGCTCGACCAGCTCGTCGCGGAGCGGGCAGGAGGACTGCCGGGCGGCCTCCTCGCATCGGCCCAGCTGGCGCAGCTGCTGTTCATCCAGATCCTGCGCGCGCACATCGACACCTCGGCACCGATGCCGGCGGGCTGGTTGCGGGCGCTCGGCGATCCGCGCATCGCGCCCGCGCTGCGCCTGATGCACGCGCAGCCCGACCGGGCGTGGCAACTGGGCGAACTGGCCCGTGCCTGCGCCATGTCGCGCACGACGTTCGCGGCGCATTTCAAGACGGTCGCCGGCGTCGCGCCGCTCGCGTATCTCACCGGCTGGCGCATGCGTCTCGCCGAACGCGCGCTGCGTGAAGACGCGGCGCCGGTGGCGGCGATCGCGCGGTCGCTCGGCTATGGATCCGAGAGCGCATTCAGCAACGCGTTCAAACGCATCAGCGGCCGGTCACCGCGCGCGTACCGGAATGGCGCGCGCGGCGACCTTGGTAGCGTATAGCAAAGCGAATTCATGCAGAATTTTGTCCTTTTCGGCCGTTTTAGCAATTGCGTATGTGATCGCTAACAGCGACAATATCGATTCAACTATAACGCGCACGCCGCGGCCATTGGCCGGCACCGTGCCGAGGAGACGCCTCGATCCGTCCGCCGCGCGCGGCCGCGGGCCATAACGCCCGTAATGACAGTCTCCCCGGCCCGTCGCCGCCCGCGCCCAGGCGTCGCCCGATTCACCCCCTGCGATAGAGGACTGGATGAGACTTACCCTGCACCGCACGCTGATTGCGCTAACATCGGCGCTTGCCTTCGTACCCGCGGCCTTCGCCGCTCCGCTGACCACCCTGGACCGCAACGGCGCCTGGGTCTCGGTGGAAGCGTATGGCCCGAACATCGTCCACGTGACGATCGCCGTCGACAAGGACGAAGTCCTCAAGGGTCCGGGCTACGGCATCCTGAAGAAGAATGCCGACAACGGCGCGTTCCGCCACACCGCGGGCAATGACGGCGACACGTTCACCTCCAACGGCATGACCGTGCACGTGAACGCGGCACCGCCGGCGCGCACGCCGAGCCAGCCGGAGAAGTATTTCGCGCCGTCGCTGGCGCCGGTGGGCCTGCAGGTCAAGAACGCCAAAGGCGAATCCATCCTCGAGATGCACGGCTGGGAGATGTCGCCGCAGACCGTCAACGGCGAGAAGACGTACCAGGTCGGCGCCACGTTCGCCGCAGGCCGCGACGAGCATTACTACGGCATGGGCCAGAATCAGGAATCGACGGGTCCCCTGGACCTGCGCGGCCGCACGCTCGACTGCAAGCACTGGTACGACGCGCCGACCGGCGAATCCGTGTGCGTGCCGTTCATGGTGTCGTCGAAGGGCTACGGCATCGTGTGGGACAACCCGTCGGCCACGCGCTTCAACGCCGCCATCCACGGCCGCACGAGCTTCCAGTCGAACGTCGGCGAGCGCGTGTCGTTCTTCGTCATCACCGGCAAGACCACCGACGAGATCTACTCGGGCTACGCACGCCTGACCGGCAAGACGCCGATCCCGCCGAAGGCCGCGTTCGGCCTGATCCAGTCGAAGGCGCGCTACGACAGCCAGCAGGAAGTGCTGCGCGTCGCGAACACCTACCGCCAGAAGAAATACCCGCTCGACGTGATGGTCGTCGACTGGTTCTACTGGACCCGCATGGGCCAGATGGACATCAACCCGGCCGAGTTCCCGGACCCGGACGGCATGAACAAGCAGCTGCACGACATGGGCATGCAGTCGATCGTCTCGATCTGGCCGCGCTATGAAACGGCGGGCCGCTACTTCAACGAGCTGGATGCGAAGGGCTATCTGCTGAAGGACAAGGACGGCAAGACCGTGGACGGCCTGCCGTTCCGTTCGGACCGCACCGGTGGCCTCATCGATGCGACCAATCCGAAGGCGCGCCAGTGGTTCTGGGAGAAGTCGCGCGACAATATCCTGTCGCACGGCTTCGACTACCCGTGGCTGGACGAGACCGAACCGGACCTCGTCCCGGACGGCTACTTCTATTCGATCGGCTCGGGCGACCGTTACCACAACCTGTTCCCGCTGCTGCACGTGGAAGGCTTCGCCGACAACATGCGCACGTGGAAGCCGAACAAGCGCGTGCTGATCCTGTCGCGCGCCGCCTACCTCGGTTCGCAGCGCACCGGCGCGCTGTTCTGGTCGTCGGACGTGAACGCGACGTGGGAAGCGCTGCAGCGCCAGATCCCGACGGGCCTGAACATGACGGCATCCGGCATCGCGCTATGGGGTAACGACATCGGCGGCTGGCAGAGCATCCCGGGCACGAGCGACGGCACCAAGCCGCCGCTGGTCGATCCGTCCGACGCGCGCGACGTCGTCGGCCAGAACAACGACTATCCGGAACTGCTGACCCGCTGGTTCCAGTACGGTACGTTCCTGCCGACCCTGCGCCTGCACGGCCAGCACAAGCATACGGACATCTGGTCCTTCGGCAAGCAGGCGGAATCCATCATGGCCCGCTTCGACACGCTGCGTTACCAGCTGATCCCGTACATCTACAGCCAGGCCAAGTTCACGCACGACACGGGCGCCCCGTTCATGCGCGCCCTGTGGATGGACTTCCCGAACGACCCGAACGTGGCCAACATCGGCACGCAATACATGTTCGGCCCGGCGTTCCTCGTGGCGCCGGTGACGGAGCAGGGCCAGACGGAGAAGAACGTCTACCTGCCGGCCGGTACCGACTGGTACAACTTCTGGACCGATGAGAAGGTCGCGGGCGGCCAGTGGGTCAAGGTCGCCGCACCGATCTCGCAGATCCCGGTGTTCGTGAAGGCCGGTTCGATCGTCCCGTTCGGCGCCGACATCCAGTCGACCGCGACGAAGCAGGCCATCGCGTCGGTCAAGGTCTACCCGGGCCGCGACGCGACCTTCAACCTGTATGACGACGACGGCGTGTCGTACGACTACGAGAAGGGCAAGGGCACGACGACCCGTCTGCAGTGGAACGACGGTGCCGGCAAGCTGACGGCCAGCGGTGGCGATGCCAACCTGGCCAAGAACCTGCCGTCTCTCGTGAAAGTCGCAGGCAAGTAATAGCGTTATGCATGGTGGGCACGTCGTGCCCACCATATTCCTCCCACCCGGTCGAGCGACCAGGCTCCTCCTCCCTTCGCCACCAGCGGCAACAGCAGCGCCGCCCAGCCCAGATGCGTCGGCCACGCGTCCGGGTACACGAAGATCTCGATCACGGCCGTCATCCCCAGCAACCCGAGCGCCGCGCCGCGCGTGCACAGTCCCAGCACGAGCAGCAGCGGAAACACGTGTTCCGCCGTCGCTGCCATCTGCGCCGCCAGTTCGGGCGGAATCAGCGGCAGGGCATACTCGGACCGGAACAATTCGTACGTCGAGTCCTTGATGGTGAACAGGCCTTGCACCTTCGTGCGGCCGGACAGGAAGAAGATCGCCGCGACGGCGACGCGGTCGAGCAGCAGCAGGGCGGCGTCGGGCAACAGGCGGGCAGTATTCGGCATGGTGGTTCCTTTCAGGGTTGACGGATGCCGCTCACGCGCGTGAGCAGGTCGTTGCCGATCCAGTCGGCGAGCAGCGCGCCAGCTTTGGCGACGCCGTCGTCCGCGCCGAGGCGGTCGACGAGACGGGCGCACAGGGCGCCGAAACTTCCTTCGGCCCGTGCGAGCTGCAGCGCTTCGAAATCGGCCGCCGCCAGTATGCGCAGGCGCGCGACGTGGCCGCGGCGCCAGACGATGGCACCCGCCGGCGCGGGCAGCATCGCCGCCTCGGGGACCTCGGTGCCGTCCTGCAAAGCGGACCAGATGTCGGCCGCGTTGGTCGTCAGCCGCGCCATGTGCAGCGAAGGCGCGAAGCCCAGGCGCGCGCGGTCCCAGTCGACGTGGGCGAGACGGGCCGGATCCAGCGGCGCGGCGTCGCGCGCGACGAAAGCCGTCGCCAGCGACCACTCGATCCACGCCAGTTCGTGCAGGTCCGGGTTGTCTGGGAAGAGGCTGCGCAGCGTCGCCTCGAACCCGGCGCCGTACGCATCCAGGGTCCACGCGCGCGGCGGGTTGCGCTGGACGTGCACGGCGGCCGCGTGGCGGAATGCCGCATCGCCGATGAAAGTGTGCAAATGTGGATAGGTCGCTTCCAGGCAGCCCATCAGCTGGACACGGTAGTTGTTCTGGTAGACGTCGAGCCCGCGCCGGTCCCCGGGCAGCCGGCGCGCGGACGCTCCATCGGCCACGGTCAGCCAGCGGCGGAAGTCGCGCTGCATCAGGTTCAGGTTCATGCCGCCTCCTTCAAGGTCGGGCAAGTGCCCAGGCGCCGCGCCAGCGCCAGTTCGGCCAGCAGCTCGGACAGCGGCGGGATGTCCGCATCGCGCTCGATCATCGTCGCGACGGGGCCGCAGCGCGCGACGGCGTGCGCGTACAGGGACCACACGCCATCGGGCACCGGCTGGTCGTGCGTGTCGATCAGCAGGCCGTCGCCCTGGCTGTGGCCCGCGAGGTGGATCTGGCGCACGTGCTGCGCGGGGATGCCGTCGAGGAAAGCGAACGGATCGAAGCCGTGGTTGGCCGCGCTGACGAACACGTTGTTCACGTCGAGCAGCAGGCCGCAGCCCGTGCGCTCGCACATGCGCGCGAGGAAGTCCCATTCCGTCAACGACGCGCCGTCGAAGGCGAGATAGCTGGACGGATTCTCGAACAGCATCGCGCGGCCCAGCGCGTCCTGCGCGCGGTGGATGTTCGCGCAGACCACGTCGAGGGCGTCGTCCGTGTACGGCAGCGGCAACAGGTCGTGCGAGTTGAAGCGGCCGATGCGCGACCACGAGAGGTGGTCGGACACGTACAGCGGATCGACGGCGGCGACGAGCGCCTTCAGGCGCACGAGGTAGTCGCGGCGCAGGCCGTCGGCGGAACCGATCGACATCGACACGCCGTGCAGCGCCACCGGATGCCGCTCGCGCACGCGGCGCAGGATGTCGAGCGGCTGGCCGCCCGCCACCATGAAGTTTTCGGAGATGACTTCCACGAAGTCGACGGGGACGTGCGTCTCGAGGAAGTCGCGGTAGTGCTCGCGCCGCAGGCCGAGGCCGAAGCCGGCGAACGTCGGTGGGGAAGGATGGGCTGGCATGGCTCGCTCCTGCGGTGGTCGCATCGTTACTCTTTTTCGGTCAGCGTCCCGCCGAGCGCCTTGCATTCGGTCGGCGTCTTGACGATCACACCCTGGCCCTTGCACTGGTTCAGGCCCTTGCAATCATTCTTCGCCGTGGCGCACAGGCTTTCGCCCTTGCAGCCGTTGATGCCGTAGCAGCGGCCCGGCTGTTCCTTGTCCTTGTCGGCGGCGTGGGACGGGTTGGCGATGCCGAGGGTGGCGATGGCGAGGAGGGCGGCGGCGCCGGCCAGGCCGACGCGGTTCGTACGTTGTGCTTTCATGGTGTTCTCCTTGTGGTGGTGGATGGACTACAGGGTGTCGCGGGCGGCGCGTTCGATGACCTGGGCCACGTCCTCGGGACGCGACATGTGGACGGCGTGGCTGCCCCTGATCTCGACGATTTGCGCCCTGGCGCGGCGGTACATCATGCGTTGCGCGTCCGGCGCGAGGATGCGGTCTTCCGTCGCGACGACGGCGTAGCTGGGCTTCGTGTGCCACAGCGCCGCGTAGCTGGGCGTGCCGAGGAACGCGAGGCCGACGGGGGCCTGCGACGCGGCCAGGAAGTTGGCGCGGTTCGGCGTCAGGTCGGCCGCGACGTCGTCGTGGAAGCGCGCGCGGTCCGCCCAGTGGTACCCGGCGACGTCGGCCTTGACCGTTGCCGGCAGGCCGTCCGGGCCGCGCAGCAGCTGGAGCGGATTCTCGCCCACTTCCGGCGCGATGGCCGCGACGTACACGAGGGCTTTCACTTTCGCCCCGCTGCCGGCGTTGCCGATCACGGCGCCGCCGATGCCGTTGGCGACGAGGACCACGTTGCCGAAATGCTGCATCAGCACGCGGCGGACGAGGGCGACGTCGTCCTCGAAGGTCGCATGCGCGGCCGGCACGACGGTCACGCGGTAACCCTTCTGGCTCAGGATGTCGTGGACGACGTGCCAGCCGGAGGCGTCGATGAATTCGCCGGGCACGATCACGATGTTCTTCGTGCTTGCCGCAGCCGGATTCGCGGCCGGCGCGGGCAGGGCGAACGCGGAGGCGGCAACGGCGGCGGCGAACCTCTTCATGGTCGCTTTCATCGCTTATTTGCGCGGCGTGAGGGAGCCGTAGCCGTGCGGCGTCTTGATGCTCGTGCAGGTGCCTTTCTCGACGAGGATCCAGGCGTCGCCCTGGTAATCCTTCTTCGCCGTGCCGGCGCACGAGGTGCCTGCGCCGGCCGCGCACTCGTTCTGGCCGGCCAGGGCCACGCCATAGCATCTCTCGGTCGGCTTCTTCGCTTCGGCGGCCTGGGCACCGGCGCACAGGGTCAGGGCCAGCGCGGCAGCCAGCGCGGTGTGGGATGTCTTCATCGCTCTCTCCTTCGGTTGGTCGACGCGGCGCGTCGATGAACGTCATGAGACCAGCCGGGTGTGTCGGGGGCTTGTCCATTGCATGTCGGGAAACCCCGGCAATGTGTCGACGCGGGATTACGACACAATCGGACACAAAACCATGGGTTGCATGCAGCCTGAATAATGTCAGACATCCTATGTGTTGTTATCGTATAACACCCCTAACAGCGATTTTGTGGTAGCGGATAGCAAATCCCAGAGGGAGCAGTGTGCTCTTTGACATAAGGGATATGAATTCGGATATCGGTGATGAAAAAAAATTTATTGGTTCGATGATATTTACTCAAGTATGGTTACCTACATGTCTGACGTCATACTTGAAATACGATGTTTGCGACGTATTTCTGTTGACAGTCCGGCACAGCTCGTACTGCGGACCAAAATGTTAGCGTTTAACATTTTGTGTTAGGACTAGCGCTCACTCGTAAGACCAAAAAGGCCACAAGGCCATCCGATAAGAAGAGAGAGGAGACAAATGAAGCAACACTGGAATGGCGCCGCACGGCGCCGGGCATCTCATTGCCGCAATGTCTATGCGCTGACCATCCTGGCCAGCCTCGTGTCCAGCGCCTGGGCACAGGACAGCACCGAACCGAAGACGCAGGGCAGCGGCCCGACGGTCACCGTCACCGGCTACCGCAGCTCGCTGGCATTGTCCGCGCTGGAGAAGCGCGAGAACAACGGCCTCACCGACACCGTGTTCTCCGAGGACATGGGCAAATTCCCCGAGCCGAACATCGCCGACGCCCTGTCGCGCATCCCGGGCGTCACCGTCACGCGCGCCGCGATCGACGGCGAGGGCATGAACATCTCGATCCGCGGCATGGGTCCGGCGTTCACGCGCGTGCTGCTGAACGGCGCGCCGATGGCATCCGCCTCGGCCGGCAGCTGGGGCGGCAACATCAGCGCGAACCGCGAAGTGGACATGGACTTCCTGCCGTCCGAACTGTTCCGCAGCGCGACCGTCTACAAGAGCCAGCAGGCCGACATCATCGAGGGTGGCGTGGCCGGCACCGTCAACATGCGCAGCGTGCGCCCGTTCGACAAGAACGGCTTCCGCTCCGCGTTCACCGCCAACGCCAACTACCGCGACAAGGACGGCAAGTGGGGCAACACGGGTTCGGCTTTGGTCAGCAACACGTGGAACACCCGTTTCGGCAAGGTCGGCGCGCTGCTCGGCTTCGCATGGTTGAACACGAAATACCACACCGACGTGTTCCAGACGGTCGACATGCGCACGTTCCGCCTGAACGCGAACCAGCGCAACGCGTCCGACCCGGCCTCGATCGGCGGCGACTACTTCAACAGCCCTGCGACGGTCCCCAGCGGCATGGACCTGTCGGCCCTGCCGGCCTATGCGCAGGCCGTGCTGAAGCCGGGTGCGCCCATCGACCGCGCCATGCTGCTGGCGCTGAACCCGGGTGCGACGATCCAGCAGATCGACAACGGCCTGATGGGCCGCCTGCCGCGCTACCTGGTGTACGACGGCGAACGCCGCCGCAAGGGCGAGACGCTGAGCTTCCAGTGGCAGCCGAACGAGGACTGGATGGTCTACACGGACATGGTCTTCGCCCAGAAGGGCAACAAGATGCAGCAGGAAGACATGGCCGCCGGCATGCGCGCGAACACCCCGATCCCGGTCGGCCTGACGTTCGACCGCACCGACTGCTCGGCCTATTGCACGATCACGGGCGGCACGCTGGCCAACACCTTCTGGGGCCTGGAATTCCGCCCGATGAAGGAAAACACGCACTTCCGCAGCATCAACCCGGGCTTCGAGTGGCATGCGACCGACCGGCTGACCATCGACGGCCACGTCAACTACACGGACAGCCAGTTCTACCGCGACATGCCGACCGTGCTGGTGGCCACGCAGTCGGCGCCGACCGTCGTCAAGTACGACAACTCGACACCGGGCCAGATCCCGGTCATGTCCAGCAACATCGACATCAACGACCCGACCAAGTTCGGCTGGTACCAGCCGGGCCAGGGCCTGTCCGGCCTGCGCGGCGACATCTACGAGCGCCGCAACACGACCAAGGGCACGCGCCTGAACCTGAACTGGGGCGACGACACGTTCTCGATCAAGGTGGGCGGTTCGTTCGATGACATCCGGCGCCGCTACACGGACTACGGCAACGCCGACGCGTGGATGAACTACACCTGCGGCAACCAGACCAGCTACCAGTTCATCCAGCCGGACCGCGCGCTGCAAGGCCAGTGCGACGGCCGCTTCGCGCCGGGCCCGATCCCGGCCGGCACGTACCCGGGCTACGGCACCGGCTATACGCAGGGCCAGACGGCGCCGCTGACCTACCTGGGCTCCGCCGTCACGAACGGCGACCTGGCGAAATACGTCCACAAGAGCGATCACGGCTTCATCACGATCGACTGGGACAAGTTTGCCAAGGACACCAACTACCAGCACTACCGCGATCTCTTCTACGCCGCGCCGACGACCAACGGCGGCTACCTGCGCGAGAAGGTCACTGCGTTCTACGTTGCGACCAATGGCCGCATCCCCGTGTTCGGCCACACGCTGCGCTACAACGCCGGCGTGCGCTACGCGACGACGGAGCAGACGATCGGCGCCCCGGTCAACACGCCCGACCCGCGCAACGCCCAGCAGGGCCTGCAGCAGGGCGGCCGCTACCCGGACATGCAGACCTGGGTGTACGAATCGACGAAGTACCACAACATCCTGCCGTCGTTCAACCTCTCGTACAACGTGACGAAGAACGTGATCGCCCGCCTGTCCGGCTCCAAGTCGCTCACGCGTGCCAACCCGGCGGACCTGCACCAGACCCAGCTCTCGATCGGCGACCAGGGCGTCAACCAGGGCAACGTGACGAACCCGAACCTGAAGCCGTTCAAGGCCAACAACCTGGATGCGGGCCTGGAATGGTATTTCAGCCGCGAAGGCTATGTGGCGCTGTCCGGCTTCGCCAAGGACATCGTCAGCCGCCCGGGCCAGCGCCAGATCGACTACACGCTGGCCGACCTGGACAAGATCTATGGCACGGTGGGCCTGACGGACGCGCAGCAGGCGGCCGTGGATGCCGCCGGCGGTCGCGACAAGAAGCACGTGATCATCACCGAGCCGTACATGATCGACACCAAGCTGAAGGTGCGCGGCCTGGAATTCACATGGCAGCAGCCGCTGGACATGCTGCCGGTGAAAGGCTTCGGCTTCACGGGCAACTTCACGTACACGAAGCAGAAGGATGAAGCGAAGGGTGCACCGCCGGTCGCCGGCGTGCCGCCGCGCACCAGCAACCTGACCGTGTACTACGAGAAGGACGGCCTGAACCTGCGCGTATCGCGCCAGTACCAGTCCAGCCTGATCAGCAACACGAACACGGGCCTGGGCAACGGCATCTATGCGTATTCGACGGGACGCCAGCAGGTCGACCTGTCGGCCGGCCTGAACCTGCAGAAGATGTTCGGCTTCACGTACAACACCGACCTGTCGCTCAGCGTCTGGAACGTGAACAACGCGAAGAGCCAGAACTACACGGCGTTCGCCAACGCGGTCTTCGACGAGAACAAGCCTGGCCGCAGCTACAACGTGACGCTGCGTACCTCGTTCTGACCATGTAGTTGCGTCTCCCCGGACCGTTTTTGCTGGCGGTCCGGTATTCATGGAGCGGCCGTGTCTCCGGCCGCTCCTTTTTTATGGTTGCGTCGGTGCTCGCGACCCGGACGGGCTACCGCATGGGCCACGACTTATCGAAGCGGCTCTTGATGTCACGTCCCCAGTCGTTGATTGCCAGCGAAATCTTGAGGCAAATAAACAGCGCAAGCATGGCGAGGGCAAGTGTCAGGAAGACCGGCGCGTGCATCCAAACGACGACCACGCCGGCATAGACAAGGACCGCGCATGTCGACGTCATGCCAAATGCCCAGCCGAGTACAACCAGAAGCGACCCCGCGAGTGTCCGCATATTCCCGTGTCCTGAAGCAGGAATCCATTGTACCGCGCACGGAAGGGCATGAGCCGGGCAACGGCAGGCCGAGGGCGCGCTCGCACCCGATGCGGCAGGGGGGTGTCCGACGACGACGTCGGGTATGGGATCACATGACGAGCGTGGACACGGCCTGTCTTACTGCGGAATGGACGTCCACGTGAACCGCACCCCGTCACTTCCATCCGGCACCGGCCCCGGACTATCGGCACGCACCGCATGCGTGGCCGGATCGACGCGCACGAAGCGGTTCGTCGCGAGCGACATCAGCACCAGTTCCCCGGTCGGCGTCTCGATCCACTGGAAGCTCTCCGCCTTGCCGGGCTGCCCCTTGCGCAGGCCCACGCCGCCTTTCGCGTCGACGCTGACCCAGGCCGCGCCGGACTGCAGCGCGACACGTCCGAGACCCATGTCCTTCACGAGATACGAGGCCACCTTGCGGCCGGTCTTGAACTCCGCGAACTGGACGCGCTGCCCGAACGGGATCGCGCGCATCAGCCCGTGCGGATTCGGCTGGTAGACGTCGATGCTGTCGAAGTCCGCGTGCCCGCCCGTCTTGCCGGCCTGGTTGTAGTTGAAGAGGGCATAGCGCACGCCCTGGAAGGTCTTCAGCTGGAACACCATCGTGAACGGCGCGCCGATGGATACGAAATCCTTGCCGTCGGCGGACCACGAGAAGCGCGCCTGCTCCGTGAGGAAATCGCAGTCCGCGCGCAGCTGCACGCGCGTGGCGCCGGCCGGCAGCGGCACGCGCACGGTGCGGTCGCTGATCTGATCGTACAGTGCGACCTGCAGTCCGGCCGCCGTCTTTTCCACGCCGAGCGTCGCATACGGGAGATTCAGCAGCGCGAGGCCGGCGACGTCGCCGTTCGCGAGGCCGGATGCATCCAGCGTCACCGTCGGCGACGAGCGCGGGCCGATGGCGCGCTGCGTCAGGCTGTTGCGGGCCTGCCAGAACGACGTCGCGGGCAGCGCGTGCAGGCGCAGGAAGCCGGGACGCTCCGTCAGCGACCACTGGCCATCGACGGGTACGTGGTTCCACTGCCAGAGCGGCTGCAAGGTCGTGCCCGAAAAATCGTCGCTGCGCGCAAACGGGACGGCGATCGGGGAGGGCGCGGCCGTCTTCGGCTTGACCCACGTGCGCGGATTGCGTCCGAGGTTGCCGGGCAGGCCGAAGTACGGCCAGCCGTCCTTCCACGTGATCGGCGACAGGCTGAGCAGGCGGCCGACCGAATTAAAATCCATCATCGAGAAGCCCCACCATTCGCCGGCCGGCGTCTGCACGATGCCGCCCTGGTGCAGCGAGTTGCTGTTGCGGGCCGACGGGTCGGGCGGCTCGATCGCGGTGGGCGTCTTGTTGTCCTTCAGGCGGTAGCCCTTGGCCATGCCGAAGTCCTCGTCGCGGCTGACAGCCTGGTTCACTTCGTACGGGCCATCGATCTTGTCCGCGCGCGCGGCCGGCATGCGGAAGCCGCCGGCATAGTTGGCCGAGAGGATGTAGTACTTGCCCTGGATCTTGTAGAGGTGCGCGCCTTCGCCCATGCCGGCGTCCTGCGCGAACAGCACTTTCTCGGTGCCGGGCACGATGTCCGTCAGGTCGTCCGTCAACTGGGCGATGCGCATGCGTTGGTGGTCCCACACGACCCACGCACGGCCGTCGTCGTCGAACAGGACGGACAGGTCGTGCAGGCTGCGCTTCATTTCGCGGTGCGTCCAGGGGCCGCGCGGGTCGGTGGCGCTGAAGATCTGCGTGGCGCGGCCGTTCACGTTGCTGAAGATGTAGAACGTGCCGTTCCGGTGGCGCAGGCTCGGGGCCCAAATGCCTTGCCCGTAGATGCTCTTGCCGTCTTCCAGGCGGTAGGCC
This sequence comes from Massilia kyonggiensis, assembly GCF_024756235.1. Lineage (GTDB taxonomy): Bacteria > Pseudomonadota > Gammaproteobacteria > Burkholderiales > Burkholderiaceae_D > Telluria > Telluria kyonggiensis. Next base: position 29,292 of record NZ_JANUGY010000020.1, read on the forward strand.
GGGCCGAAGTCCAGCTTGTCGACCGCATAGCCCAGGAATTCCCAGTTCACGAGATCGCGCGAGCGCAGCATCGGCAGGCCGGGCATCGCATGCATCGTCGTGCCGGTGAGGTAGAACCAGTCGCCCACGCGGATCATGTCCGGGTCGGAGAACTCGTCGTAGAACAGCGGGTTCGTGAACGTGCCGTTGCCGTTGTCCGGTGTCCACGTGGCGGTCGACAGGCCGGTGGCGGGGCGCGGTTCTTCCTGCGCGTGTGCGCCCATGCAGGCAATGGCGGCGCAGAGGGCGAGCACCGTCGCGGCAAGGCGCGGCGGGCGGGGGCGGTGTACGGTCATGTGGGATCCGGTGGGTTCAGGGCATCCGGCAATGTAGGGCATGCATGGTAGCGCTGTCAAAGCCGGGCCGGTGCCGGGCCTGCGACAGCGGCCGGTTACAGCACCGAAGCCAAGTCATTGTTATTGCTGGGTTTTACGGGACTGTTAGTCATAAAATATGCAACTAACCGACGTGAGCGATACCGAACCCGATATCGGTCGCCAGGAAAAAATCATCGGTTCCGTGGCCCTGCCGGATGGCGCGGTCAATGCTGGCCGGGCGCAGGCGGCTGTTCCGCGAACGACTGCAGCGGCGCCGGCGGCGCTGCAGTCGCCATGCCCGGCGGCAGCGGGGCGCGTACGGGCCGGCTGTGCATGTTCGCGGCGGAGAGCACGTTGTCCGTCGTGCCGGGCGCCGCGTCCCACACCGGTGCGGCGATGCCCTCGAACACGGCCTTCAGTTGCTGGCCCCAGCTGGTGCGCAGCAGCTGGAAATACTGGTTGTGTTCGTCGATGGTGACGAAACGGGTCACGGCCAGGCTGCCGTCTTCGTACACCAGCAGGTCGAGCGGCAGGCCGACGGAGATGTTCGAGCGCAGCGTGGAATCCATCGAGATCAGGGCGCACTTGGCGGCGTCGTCAAGCGACGTGCGCGGCGTGACGACGCGGTCGATGATCGGCTTGCCGTATTTCGCCTCGCCGATCTGAAAATAAGGATTCTCGTCGTGCGACTCGATGAAGTTGCCGGCCGAGTACACGTAGAACAGGCGGCAGCGCTCGCCCCGGATCTGGCCGCCGAACACGATGCTGATGTTGAAGTCGACGCCGTGTTCGGCCAGCCGGGCCGACTCCTGCCGATAGACCGTGCGGACCGCTTCGCCGACGATGCGGGCGGCCTCGTACATGTCGGGTGCGTTCCAGATCGTCGTGCCGTTCTCGCTCATCCACGCCGACACGGTTTGGCGCACGGCTTGCGAGATCGACAGGTTTCCGGCAGTCATCATGACCATCATGCGGTCGCCCGGGTTGTCGAAGACCGAGAGCTTGCGGAAGGTGCCGACCTGGTCGACACCGGCGTTCGTGCGCGAATCGGCGAGGAACACGAGGCCGGCGTCGAGGCGCATGCCCACACAGTAAGTCATCGGCAAAGTCCGTTCTGGTTGAGGAAAGCGGTCATTCTACACGGGGACGATCTGCGCCTCGACCCGCATGACTTCGTCGCCGCCGCCGCGCCGCATGCCGCGCACGGGGGCGGCCGATTCGTAGTCACGGCCGATCGCGAGGCGGCAGTACCCGTCCGTCATCAGCCGGTCGTGGGTCACGTCGATGCTGATCCAGCCGCTGAAGTCCGGATCCTCGACCCAGGCGTCGACCCATGCATGGCTTGCGGCGTGGCCCGTCGATCCCGGGTCGATGTAGCCGGACACGTAGCGCGCCGGTACCCCGTGCGCATGGCAGCAGGCGAGGAACACGTGGGCATGGTCCTGGCAGACGCCGGCGCCCAGCAGCATCGCCTCGGCGGCGGCCGTGTCCACGTGGGTGGCACCGGTCTGGTACGTGACCGCACCGTGGATGTGCGTGGCCAGCCGCAGCAGGTCGGCCGTCGTTACCGGGCTGCCGCGGGCCGGCAGGCAGGCCGCCGCGACGTCGGCCAGCGCCGTCGTCGGCTGCGTCAGCCGGGTAGGGACCGTGAAGATCAGCGGCGGCAGGCTGTCGTGGGCCTGCAGGCGGCCGCCGGGCAGCGGTACCGTCGCGACGACGCCTTCGACGAGGATGCGCACGGCGGTGTGCGGCGCGTTCAGGGTCAGCATGTGCGAGGCGTTGCCGTACGCGTCCACGTAGGCGGTGCAATGACCGGGTGTCGCGATGTGCCAGGACAGCACCTGCTGTTGCGGCTCGGCGCGCGGCGTCAGGTGCAGCTGCTCGATGCTGTAGGCCTGCGGCTGCGAATAGCGGTATAACGTTTCGTGGCGGATGGACAGGTGCATGTCAGGCTCCCAGGGGGACGAGGAAATCGCGGCTGATGCCGTTGCCGAGCGCGTAGATGTTTTCCATGAAGGTGCCGAGCGTCTCGTCGATGCCGGCGTCCAGCACGTCCTCGATGCGCGCGAACTGCAGCTCCGCATGCATCTTGCCCGCCAGCCGCTCCGTGCCGGCGGAGACGTCGTTGCGCACGGCCTTCAGGTTCGCGACGACCTGCTCCATGCAGGCGAGCAGGGAGCGCGGCATGTCGGCGCGCAGCATCAGGAGCTCGGCCACGCGCGCCGGCGTGATCGAATCGCGGTAGACCTTGCGGTAGATTTCGAAACCGGCCACGGAGCGCAGCAGCGCCGCCCAGTAATAGAACTCGCGCTGCGTGAGCACGTCGTGCGTCGCCGCGGCACCGGCGCCGTGGTACTTCACGTCCAGCAGGCGGGCCGTGTTGTCGGCCCGCTCCAGGAACGTACCGAGGCGGATGAACACGAGGGCCTCGTCGTCGAGCATGGTGCCGAGCGTGACGCCGCGCGCCAGGTGGCAGCGCAGCTTCACCCAGTCGAAGAATTCGCCCGGGTCGGCGTCGAGGCTGGCGCCGACCCGGTCGCGCAGCTCGATCCATGTCGCGTTCTGCGTCTCCCATACTTCCGTCGTGAGCACGCCGCGCACGGCCCGGGCGTTCTCGCGCGCCGCCGTCAGGCACGCCACGATCGACGACGGGTTGGCCGGATCGCTCACCATGAAGGCGAGGACGTTCTTCGCGTCGAGCGTGCCGTAGGCGGCGTCGAACGCGTCCTGCAGCTCGGAGATGCCAAGCATGGCGCGCCACGCCTGTTCCGTGTCGACGGCGGATTGCGGCAGCATGGCGGTCTGCACGGCCACGTCGAGCATGCGTGCCGTGTTCTCGGCGCGTTCGGTGTAGCGCGCCATCCAGTACAAGTGGTCTGCGGTGCGGCTCAGCATCATTCCTCCAGTATCCAGGTGTCCTTGGTGCCGCCGCCCTGCGACGAGTTCACCACCAGCGATCCCTCGCGCAGCGCCACCCGGGTCAGGCCGCCCGGCACCATCGAGATGGTCTTGCCCGACAGGACGAACGGGCGCAGGTCGATGTGGCGCGGTGCGATGCCGCTTTCCACGTACGTCGGGCACGCAGACAGGGCCAGCGTCGGTTGCGCGATGTAGCCGTCCGGGCGGGCGACGAGGCGGCGCCGGAAATCCTCGATCTCCTGCTTCGAGGCCGCCGGCCCGATCAGCATGCCGTAGCCGCCGGCGCCGTGCACCTCCTTGACGACCAGCCGGTCGAGATGGTCCAGCGTGTACGCGAGGTCTTCCGGCCGCCGGCACTGCCAGGTCGGGACGTTGTGCAGTAGCGGTTCTTCCGACAGGTAGAAGCGGATCATGTCCGGCACGTACGGGTAGATGGACTTGTCGTCGGCGACGCCGGTGCCGATGGCGTTCGCCAGGGTGACGCGGCCGGCGCGGTACACGGAGAGCAGGCCTGGCACGCCCAGCGTGGAGTCGGCGCGGAAGGCGAGGGGATCGAGGAAATCATCGTCGAGGCGGCGGTAGATCACGTCGACCCGGCGCGGCCCGCGGATCGTGCGCATGTAGACGGCGTTCGCGTCCACGAACAGGTCCTTGCCCTCGACCAGCTCGACGCCCATCTGCTGCGCGAGGAATGCGTGCTCGAAGTACGCCGAGTTGTAGGTCCCCGGCGTCATGACGACGACGGTGGGGTCGAGGACGCCGGCCGGCGCGACCGAGCGCAGGTTCTCCAGCAGCATGTCGGGGTAGTGCTCCACGGGTGCGACGCGGTGGCGCGCGAACAGTTCCGGGAACAGGCGCATCATCATCTTGCGGTCTTCCAGCATGTACGACACGCCGGACGGCACGCGCAGGTTGTCTTCCAGGACGTAGAACTCGCCCTCGCCGGCGCGCACGATGTCCACGCCCGCGATGTGCGCATAGATGTCGGACGCGACGCTGATGCTCTGCATCTCCGGGCGGTACTGCGCGTTCTGGTAGATCTGCTGCGCCGGGATGATGCCGGCGCGGACGATGTCCTGGCCATGGTAGATGTCGTGCACGAACATGTTCAGCGCCTTGATGCGCTGCGCGAGGCCGGCCTGCAGCTTCGCCCATTCGTGCGCCGGTATGATGCGCGGGATCGTATCGAACGGGATCAGGCGCTCGGTGCCGGCGCCGTCGCCGTAGACGGCGAACGTGATGCCGACGCGGCGGAACGTGAGGTCCGCCTCGGCCCGTTTGCGTTCGATCCGCTCGGGCGGCTGGTGCTTGAGCCAGTCGTCGAAAGCACGATAGTGTTCACGGACGGCCCCCGCGCCGTCCGCCGTCATCTCGTTGAAAAAGTCTGTCATGGCCGCCTTCCGTGATGTCGACATGGAAGTCGTATCAAGAAGCGTGCCAGCCAAATACGGCCCACGCTGCCCGATTCCGGTGCAGGCGGCCCCACGGCCTTGACATCCCCGGCATGCGCAGTAAGATCGCACGATTCACCCAGCCGTACATACCCATGATTTCTGCATTCGCCCCGCCGCTCGTCCTGTTCGTCGCCTTTCCCGGCATGGGCCTGCTCGACCTCACGGGACCGCAGTCCGTGTTCTGGTGCGCGGGCAAGCGCATGACGGAGCGGGGCCTCGCGGCGTACGAGCGGCACACGGTCAGCGTGGACGGCGGCCTCGTGGTGACCGCGGAAGGCGTCGCGCTCGACACGCTGCCCATGGCGCAGTTCGCGGGACGCGCCATCGACACGATCCTCGTGCCCGGCGCGCCCGGGATTGCCGCCGTGCTGGCGGACGTGGGCACGACGGTCGACTGGATCGCCGCCGCCGCGCCGCGCGCCCGCCGCGTGACGTCCGTGTGCACGGGGGCGTTCCTGCTCGCGCAGGGCGGCCTGCTGGATGGGCTGCGCGTGGCGACGCACTGGAACATGGCGGACGTGCTGGAGGAGCGCTTTCCCGCACTGGACGTCGACCGCGAAGCGATCTACGTGCGCCAGGATCCCGTGTGGACGTCGGCCGGCGTCACGGCCGGCATCGACCTCGCGCTGGCCCTCGTGGAAGAAGATTGCGGTCGCGCGCTCGCGATGGACGTCGCGAGCGAGCTGGTCGTGTTCATGAAACGTGCCGGCGGCCAGCCGCAGCACAGCGAGCTGCTGCGCGCCCAGGTGCGCGACGACGCGGCGTTCGACGCGCTGCACGGCTGGATCCTCGACCACCTGCACGACAGCGGCCTCACCGTGGAGCGCCTGGCCGCACAGGCCCACATGAGTGCCCGCAACTTTGCCCGCGTGTACAAGGAGAGGACCGGCAGCTCGCCCGGCAAGGCGCTGGAACAGTTCCGGATGGGCGCGGCCCGGCGCATGCTCGAACAGTCGGAAGCGAACCTCGCCCAGATCGCCCGCCAGTGCGGCTTCGGCGACGAAGACCGGATGTGCAGCGCGTTCCGGCGCAACCTGGGCGAGACGCCGTCGGCCTACCGCAAGCGGCTGTCCGGCGCCTGAGCCTGGAGCCAGTTGCCGATGCGGCTGGCGCCGAGACGCGCCGCACCCTGCGGCACCAGCGTGTCTTCCTGCAGCTCCGCGCCGAAGTAGCGCGCGTGGACGTCGGCGCGCACCGTGCGCGTGTCGCCCTTGACCGCGAGGTAGTCGCGCACGAGGTCGGACAGGCGGAAGCGGTCCGGCCCCGCGATCTCGACGATGCCGTTCACGGGCGCACCGAGCACGACGTCGGCCATCGCCGCCGCCACGTCGTCCGACGCGATGGGCTGGATGAACGCGGGCGACAGCGCGATCGTGTCGTCCGCGGCCGCCGACGCGGCCGCAGTTGCAACCGCGCCCAGAAATTCGAAGAACTGCGTCGAATGCACGATGGAATACGGCAGGCCGGACGCGCGGATCAGGTCTTCCTGCGCGATCTTGGCGCGGAAGTAGCCGCTGTCCGTCAGGCGCTGCGTGCCGACGACGGACAGGGCCACGTGGTGCTTCACGCCCGCCCTGCGTGCCGCGGACAGGAGATTGCGGCCCGAGGTCGTGAAGAACTCGAGGACGGCGTCGTCCGCGAACGACGGCGAATTCGCCACGTCCACGACGACGTCGCAGCCTGCCAGCGCCGCGTCCAGGCCTTCGCCCGTCAGCGTGTTCACGCCCGAGTTGGGCGATGCGGCGAGTGCCTCATGGCCGCGGGCGCGCAGCAGGGTCACGAGCTTGCTGCCGATGAGGCCCGTGCCGCCGATGACTACGATCTTCATGGAGGTCTCCTTGTTAGGCGAGGTTGGCGCGGTCCAGGCCGAAGTCCTTGTCGTACGAACCGGACACTGTCTGGAACGCGACGTTGATGCGGTTCCACGCATTGATCGCCATGATCTCGTACGTCAGGTCCACGAGTTCCTGCTCCGTCAGCTGGGTGCGTACGCGCTCGTAGATCTCGTCCGGCACGCCCTGGCGCGACAGCGTCGTCAGCGCTTCCGTCCACGCCAGCGCGGCCCGTTCGCGCGGGGCGAACAGCGTCGATTCGCGCCATGCGGCCAGGTGGTGCAGGCGCAGCGGGCGCTCGCCGTGGATGGTGGCCTGCTTCACGTGCATGTCGATGCAGAAGACGCAGCCGTTGATCTGCGACGCGCGGATGGCGACGAGGTCGCGGATGCTTTCCTCGATGCTGCCGTCGTTGATCAGGGTGCCGAGTTCGACGAGTTTCTTGAAGAGGGCGGGGGACTGCTTGAGGTAGTTGATACGCTGGGTCATCTCGTTCTCCTTGTTGGTTGTGGTACGAAAGGAGTGTAGGCAGCGCGCCGCGCGGCCGGTAGAGCGTCCGGCGGCCCCACCGTGGTGCCGAAAAGGCACCAATCAGCGCGACAGGCGCACGCCGGCGACGACCAGCAGCAGCGCGGGCCCGAGGCGCCACCAACTGCCCGCCGCGACGGCGCCCGTGACGGCCAGCGCGAGCGTGGAGAGCACGGGCGTCAGGTACGACAGCGACCCGATCGTCGCCGCGCGGCCCGTGCGCATGGCGCGGTCCCACAGGACGAACGAGAGACCGAGCGGCCCGATGCCGATAGCCGCCATGCCGGCCAGTTCCGTGCCGGACGGGCGGTACGGCGTTTCGAACAGCGCATGCGCGGCCAGCGCGAGGAGGCCGGCGCCCAGGCAGAAGCCGCCCGTCGCCCACGACGAATAGGCGGGCAGGCGGGCCGGCGCCAGCGAATACACGGCCCACGTGAACGCGGCGAGCACGGCGAGCGCGTAGCCCGATAAATGCGTCACGGTGAGCGCGGATGGCGCGATGACGAGCGCCCCGCCCGCGAAGGCAATGACGCACCCGGCCAGCTGGCGCCGCCGCAGCGGCACCGCGCGTGGGGCCAGCACGACGATCAACAGCGGCCACAGGTAGTTCAGCAGGTTCGCCTCGGCGATGGGGGCGAGCCTGAACGCGGCCACGAGGCTCGCGTGGTATAGGAACAGGCTGGCGACGCCGAAACCGAGGATGGCGGCCGGCACGCGCCATTCGCGCCACCGGTGCACGGACGCGAGGCCGCCGCAGCACAGCGCGACGCCCGTCAGCAGCAGCGGCGGCGCGTCGCCCGCCAGGCGGACCAGCGTCGCGAACAGGGCCCACAGCAGGATGGCGCCGAGCGCGCAGCCCCAAGCGGTGCGGGTCATGGCTGGCCTCCGCCCGCCGGGTCGGGATCGTCCAGGCCGAGGGCGCGGATCCGCTGGGTGATGTCGTCGACGAAGACCCGCACGCGCATGGGCATGTGGTGCCGGCTCAGGTAGCACAGGAAGTGGCCGCGGTCGTCCGGTGCATATTCCGTCATGCAGGCGACGAGGCGTCCGGCGCGCAGGTGCTCGCGGATCTGGTAGCCGGCCATCTGCGCGATGCCGTCGCCGTCGAGGACGGCCTGCAGCACGAGGTCGGCGTCGTTGAAGCAGAGCCACCCTTGCGGCGTGTGCTTGCGCACTGCGCCATCCACCTTGAATTCCCAGTCGAACAGGCGGCCGGACGCGAAGCGGAAGTTCACGCAGTCGTGTCCAGCCAGTTCGTCCGGCGTGCGCGGCAGGCCGTGCTTGCGTGCATACGCGGGCGACGCGCATACGAGCATGCGCATCGGGATGAGCTTCTTCGCGACGATCTGGCTGTCGTCCATGCGGCCGTTGCGGAAGGCGACGTCGATGCGGTCGGACGTGAAGTCGGTGGGGCGGTCGTCGAGGATCAGGTCCACCGTGATGTCCGGGTAGCGCGCATGGAAATCCTTCAGCAGCGGTGCGACGATCTTGCGCCCGAAGCCCACGGTGGAGGAGATGCGCAGGTGCCCGCGCGGGATGCCCGTGCGCAGCTCGCGCATCTCGTCGAGCGCCTGGAAGATGCGGTCGACGCCGGGCCGGCAACCGTCGAAGAAGCGCTGGCCCTCGGCCGTGAGGGCCGTGCTGCGCGTCGTGCGCAGGAACAGCCGCGTGTCGAGCTGCGTCTCCAGTTTCAGCACGCTGCGGCTGACGGCGGAGCGCCCGATGCCGAGCCGTTCGGCCGCGCGGGCGAAGCTGCCTTCGTGGACGACGGCCATGAACGCGACCACGCCCGCATACGTCGTGGCGAAACTGGACGCCAGCGCGTCGTTGCAGTTGGGGCTGGGAAGAACTGATGTGAGGCTGCGAGGCACGGCTGTCCTGTCAATACGAATGTACGCCGATGGTAGTCCCGCGCCGTGGCCTCGGCAATGACAAGAATCCCGGATTTCCTGCCAGCGCCCAGGGCGCCGATTGGTGTTTTTGCGGCACCGGTTTGCGTCCCCGCGGGCGCCTGTTGCCGGGCGGGCGTCCTCTCTACACTGGCGCTTTCACGCACAACAAGGACACGATCATGTTCCGCTTCATTCCCTTCGCCTTCGCCGCCTTTGCGACGCTCGCCCACGCGGCCCCGCCCGAACCCGTCGTCACCACGCTGATGAACAAGGCGCTGTCCGACGCGCCGGGCAAGGAAGTCATGATGCTCACCGTCGACTACGCGCCCGGCGCGGCGGACCCCGTGCACCGTCACGACGCGCACGGCTTCGTCTACGTGCTCGAAGGGAGCATCGTCATGGGCGTGGAGGGCGGCAAGGAAAAGACGCTGCACGCGGGCGAGACGTTCTACGAAGGCCCGCGCGACGTGCACACGGTCGGCCGCAACGCGAGCAAGACCAAACCGGCCCGCTTTGTCGTGTTCCTGCTGAAGGACAAGGACAAGCCGGCGCTCATTCCCGTGGGCCGGCACTGACGGCAGCGATCAGCTGCGCCATGTCGACGGGCTTCACGAGCCGCACGTCGAATCCCGCGTCCAGCGCCTGGCCGCCGTCGTGCTCGATGCCCCAGCCCGTGACGGCGACGAGCCGCACGGCCGCGCCCCACGGCTGTTCCCGCACCCAGCGCGCGACCTCATGGCCGTTCGCGCCCGGCATGCCGATGTCCAGCACCATGACGTCCGGCCGGCATGTTTCGGCAAGGGCCATCGCGGAGATGCCGTCGAACGCCGCGTGGACGGTATGGCCATCCGCTTCCAGCAGCAGCGCGAGCAGGTTCGCCGCGTCGGCATTGTCGTCCGCGAGCAGCACGCGCAGGCCGCGGGTGCCGCCGTCCGCCGCCGGCGCGGCGCCCGCGACGGCGGGAGCGGATTGCGCCAGGGCGGGCAAGGTCACGCGGATGCGCGTGCCCTGGCCCGCGCCCGCGCTGGATGCGCGCACGGTGCCGCCGTGCAGGCCGACGAGCGAGCGCACGACCGCGAGGCCGATGCCCAGGCCGGGCGTGCCGCCGTGGGCCTTCGTCTCGCCCTGCGAGAACATCTCGAACACGTCGTCCAGCCGGTGCGGCGCGATGCCGATGCCGTCGTCGGCGACCTCGATGAAGGCGTCCGCGCCCTCGCGCGCGACGCGCACCTCGATGTGCCCCGGCGCCGGCGTGAACTTGGCGGCATTCACGAGCAGGTTGGCGACGACCTGCGTGAGGCGGACCTCGTCGCCGACGACGCTTACCGGTTCCGCCGGCAGCGACAGCCGCAGGTCATGGCCCTTGTCCGCGAAGGCGGATTGCGCGTTCTCGCAGGCGAGTTCGACGATCCGGCGCACGTCGAGCGGCGCCCGTTCGAGTTCGATGCGGTTGTGGGCGATGCGGCTCAGGTCCAGCAGCTCGTCCAGCATCTTTGCCATGTGGCCGATCTGGCGGTCGATCACGTCGGTGGCGCGGAGGCGGACGCTCTCGTTGTCCGGGGCCTGGCGCAGCAGGGCGATCGAATAGCGCGCGGCGCCCAGCGGGTTGCGCAGCTCGTGCGCGAGGATCGCGAGGAATTCGTTCTTCTGGCGGTCGGCCTTTTCCAGCTGTTCGGTCTTGCGTTCCAGGTTCTGGCGCGTCTCGATGTCGGCGGTGACTTCGCGCGCCGTGCCGATCACCATGGACGGCTTGCCGTCCGCGCCGCGCAGCACGCGCGCGCTGGACGCGATCCAGCGCGTGACGCCGTCGGCGCCGCGGAAGCGGTATTGCATCCGGTAGTCGCCAGTGCCGACAAAGGCGGCTTTCCACGCGTCGATCACGCGGGGGCGGTCGTCGTCGTGGATGTCGGCCAGCCACGCGTCCACGGTCGCCGGCGCATGGCCAGGCGGCTGGCCCAGCATCGGTCCGAGGTCGCTGGACGCGACGATCGTGCGGTCGCACGGATCGAACTGCCACGTCGCCATGCCGGCCGACTGCAGCGCGATCTCCAGGCGCGCCTGCGCCTGTTCGGCCCGCGCGCGCTGGGCCACGTTGTCGAGGCAGGCGCGCACCGCGTAGCCGATGCGCGGGTAATGCTTGGGCGTCTTGGTGATGTAATCGTCCAGGCCTTCCTTCATCGCCTCGACGGCGATTTCCTCGTTGCCGCTCGCCGTGAACATGATCACGGGGCGCCCGGGAAACCGGCGTTTCAGCTCGCGCAGCACCGTGATGCCGTCCGTGAAGCGCAGGCGGTAGTCCGTGATGGCGATGTCGAAGCGGCCGTCATCCAGCGCCGCGGCCAGCGTCTCCGGGCTGCCCGCTTCCTTGATCTGTACCTGCGGGAAGTGCCGCCTCAGCTCGCGCGCGACGAGCGCCCGGTCGTCCGGGCTGTCGTCGACGAGGAGGGCGGCGAAAGTCATGCCGGCTCGGGCGCCGCGGGCAGGTCGACCGCGAACGTGGCGCCGCTGCCCGGCGCCGATTCCACGGCCACGCGGCCGCCCATGCGCTCGACGCCTTTCTTGACGATCGCGAGGCCGATGCCCGTGCCGGGGTATTCCTCTTCGCTGTGCAGGCGTTCGAACACGTTGAAGATGCGGGCCTGGGCCGCCGGCGCGATGCCGATGCCGTCGTCGCTGACCGTGACCCGCACCATCGATCCGGCTGCGCTTGCCGCGATGCGCACGACCGGCGCTTCGCCGGGCCGCACGAACTTGACGGCGTTCGAGACGAGGTTCGTCAGCGCCTGCACGAACGTCTGGCGGTGCGCGCGCACGGTCAGGCCGTCCGGCACGTCGACGTGCAGCCGCGCCCTGGCCTGCTGGATCTCGGCGTGCAGCGCCGACGTCACTTCGTGCAGCGCTTCCCGGATGACGATGGATTCGGTGGCGATCTCGGTACGCGACAGGCGCGCGAATTCCAGCAGGTCGGACACCATCGTGTCGACGCGGTGCGCGACGGCCTCGATGCGGTTGATGTACAGGTTGGCCTTGTCGAGGTGGCCCTCGGCGAAATCCTGCTTGAGGACGTTGGCATAGCCCTGGATCGTGCGCAGCGGCTCGCGCATGTCGTGCGAGACCGAGAAGCCGAACGTCTCCAGCGCCTCGTTGGCTTCCTGCAGCTGGCGCGTACGCGTGGCGATGCGCTGTTCCAGGTCGGCGTTCAGGCGCAGGATCTCCAGTTCGGCGCGGCGCAGCGACGTCACGTCGTCGACGATGCCGTCGACGGCGTCGTGCCCGTTGACGCGCACGCGCACGAGTTTCACCTTGAACGCGCGGTCGCCCACGTCCAACTGGAGATCGGCCGCGTCCAGGGTCGCCTTCAGTTCCGGAATGTGCTGCCGGACGTCCTCGATCAGCGGGTGATGCGCCGCCTTCGTGAATTCGCCGGACGCGAGGCCCAGCATGCTCCAGAACGCGCGGTTGCCTTCCTCGATCTCGCCTTCGAGCGAGATGCGGAAGACGCCGACCTGGATGTTTTCCAGCAGCGACGCGAGCCGCGTCTCGCTGCGGATGGCGCGCGAGCGGATCTCGGTGCGGTCGAGGCACGTGCGCACGGCGACGGGCAGGCGCGCGTAGTGGCGCGGGCTCTTGATCACGTAGTCGTCCAGGCCGTGCTTCATGGCTTCCACCGCGATTTCCTGCGTGCCCGTCGCCGTGAACATGATCACCGACAGCTGCGGATCGTGCGCCTTGATCAGCTTGAGCACGTCCAGTCCCGTCGTCCAGCGCATCTGGTAGTCGGTGATGACGAGGTCGAACGGAAAGCCGGCCTCGGCCACCTGTTCGAAGCCGGCGCGGTCGCCCACCTCCGTCGTCTGGCAACCGGAAAAATGGCGTTCCAGTTCGCGGCGCGCGAGCAGGCGGTCGTCGGGATTGTCGTCGAGAAGAAGGAAACGCAGGGGCATGGTCGATTCGGGGAAGGGACTTGTCGTGGTGCAAGCATTCCTATTGTAGCCGTAATGACGGCCCCCGTCAGGCGACCGGCGGCGCATCCGCCGGCGCGGCGGCCGGCAGCGGCTGCGGACGCGGCCGTTGCAGGCACAGCCGGAACACGGTGCCTGCCGGCGACGGTTCGACGCGGATCGTGCCGCCCAGCCGTTCCACGCCCTTCTTGACGATGGCGAGGCCGATGCCCGTGCCCTGGTACTGCTCCTCGCCGTGCAGGCGCTCGAACACGTCGAACACGCGTTCGCGCTTGTCCTCGGGGATGCCGATGCCGTTGTCGGCGATGCGCACCCAGGCCGCGTCGGCGGTGACGTGGGCATCGATGCGCACGTGCGGCGCCACGCCCGGCGCCACGAACTTGATCGCATTGCCGATCAGGTTCACGAATACCTGCACGAGCACCGCTTCGTTGCCGAGCACCGTGGGCAGCGTGGACGCCGCGTCGATCCGGGCGCCGGCCGCCGCGATCTCCGTCTCCATGTCGCCCAGCGCGAGCTGCACGACGCGGTCCAGTTCGACGGGCTGCAGGCGCAGTTCCGCGCGCGACAGCTGGCTGTAGGCGAGCAGGTCCGTCACGAGCCGGTCCATGTGCTGGCTGACGGCGAGGATGCGGCGCACGAATTTCGTGCCCGTCGCGCTCAGCGCGGCTGCCTCGTCTTCCAGCAGCGCGGCCGCATAGCCCTGCACGTTGCGCAGCGGCGCGCGCAGGTCGTGCGCGATGGTGTGGGCGAAGGAGCGCAACTCCATGTTGGCCTCGGCCAGCTGCTCCGTGCGCGCCTGGATGCGCTGTTCGAGCAACAGGTTGGCGTCGCCGAGTTCGCGCTGCGTGCGCTTCAGCTCCGTCACGTCCAGCATGCTCATCACGGCGCCGCGTACCTCGCCGTCGACGAGGAGCGGCTGGCAGTTTAGCAGCCAGGCGCGCATCCGCTCAGGCTGGGCGGGGCTGCCGGCGATCGGGATGCCGGTCACGGCCTGGTTCTCGCGCAGCGACGCCCGCAGCGCCGCGGCCAGCGCGTCGTCGTCGCTGCCCGATCCGGCGATGCGGAACACGGTCGTCAGCAACTGGTCGCGCGCCTGCGCCTCTTCGCAGCCAAGCAATTGTTCCGCCACCCGGTTCATGAAGCGCACCCGGCCGAACACGTCGACGGCGATCACGGCTTCGCCGATGCTGCGCAGGGTCGCGTCGAGATTCGCCCGCTGGGCCGCGAGGAAGTCGGCATCGCGGCGGGCCATTGCCCGGACGAAGAACAGCAGGGCGATGGACAGCACCGACATGGCGCCGGCGGCCGCGATCGTGCGCGCACGGTCGGTGCCCGCGGCCGCGTCGCGCAGCACGAGCAGGCGCTCCTCTTCGGCCTGCAACGCGGCGATGCGGAAGGCGATCGCCTGGCGCAACGCACGCTCGTCTTCCCTGCTGGGATAGGCCTTGGCGCGCTCCATGCCGGTCCGCAGGTTGCGCACGTACTCATCCAGCAGGCGGCTCAGGTCGGCCAGCGTACGCTGCTGGCTGGGGTTATCGCTGGTCAATTGGGTGAGCGCGTGGAGTTCGCGGGGCAGGGCGGTCAGGCGCTCCTGGAAATCCGCATCGTCGCGGCGGCTGTATTCGAGCCGCAGCGATTTCTGCAGCGCGTCGGCCTCGTTGATCAGGCTTTGTGCGCCCTGCACGTGCTGCAGCACTTCGCGCGTGTGATTGACCCAACGCCAGGACGCGGCCGTGCGCTGGATGCCGACGGCAAGCGTGGACATGCCAGCGAGCAGCACAGCGATGCTGATGGCCGCTGCGATATTGACGTACCGATGTGTCCTGTGGATGAGCATTGTGTCGGCGCCGAACTTCCCATGTAACCATTCTACTCATTCATGGTCGATTGCGGGCTCGGCGACACGTGCGTGGCCTGTGATTTCGACTGACGACCCCCATCTGCCAGGCATGCGAACCCTGCTGCGCAGCCTCCTCATCGCCATCATCCTGCTCGCCGCCGAGGGCATCCTGCGCCCGTGGCTGGACGACGTCGCGTACGCGATCCGGCTCGGATCCCTGCCCGCGCCGGCGGCGTTGCCGGTGCCCGTGGCGGGCGTGAAGCCCGTGCAGCTGGCCGATACGTGGGGCGGTGCGCGCAGCGGCGGGCGCAGGCACGAAGGCATCGACATCTTCGCGAAGCGGGGCACGCCCGTGCTGTCGAGCACGGAAGGCATCGTGCTGCGGGTCGGCACCAACCGGCTGGGCGGACAGGTCGTGTGGGTGCTGGGGCCCGGCGGCCAGCGCCACTACTATGCCCACCTGGACCGCTACGGCGACGTGCGCGCGGGCATGCGCGTGCGGACGGGCAGCATCCTCGGCTATGTCGGCAACACGGGGAATGCGGCCACCACGCCGCCGCACCTGCATTACGGCATCTACACGGCGGGCGGGGCCATCAACCCGTATCCGCTGCTGAAAGCTGATGCTCGGCATAGTCCTACACGCGCACGGCTGTTCGATTACACGGGACGCGCACGCACTACAATCACGTAAACAGTAGGTAAACCCGAGTTTCAAGCCATGGATACTGCAGTCGTCAACAGCATGCCCGTCCAGAACGTCGGCGAACAGCTGCGCCGCGACACCGTGCTGTGGCGCTATCTCGACGCGGCCAAGCTGTTCGACTTCTTCGAGAACTCGACGCTGTTCTTCTGCCGCGCCGACCATTTCAGCGACAAGTTCTAGGGCGCGTTCACGCCGTCGCTGCGCGCCCAGATCAGCGAGGCGCACGCGCGCGGCGAGATCGACTACGACTACGAGCAGTTCAAGCGGCGCACGGACGAATCGGTCGTCATCACGCGGGCATCGGAACCAGGACGACAGCGCGGCCATGTGGGCGTTGTATGGCAAGTCGGAATGCGCCGTGGCGCTGACGACGACCGTCGGGCAGCTCGCGGACACCGTGGAACACATCGCCGAGCACAAGATCTCGATTGCGCGCGTGGAATACGTGAAGCACTGGAGCGACCCGAAGCTGGACGTCTCGCCCGACTACACGCGCATCTTTGCCTACAAGACCAAGGCCTACGAATACGAAAAGGAGGTGCGGGCGATCATCGACCGCACCCGCGCGCCGTCCGGGCCCGACATGCGCCAGCCCGGCATCGTCGTGCCCATCGACGCCGGCCGCCTGCTGCGCAGCATCGTGATCGCGCCGGATGCGCCGCCGTGGTTCGAAAACCTCGTGCGGCAATCGGCGCAGCGCTACGGCATCCGCGTGCCCGTGCGGCGCTCGAAGCTGGCCACGGACCCGATCTGAAAATTCGGGGTCAGAAAATTCGGGGTCAGAGCACATTTTCCGAAAAATTCGGGGTCAGAGCACTTTTTGGGGCAAAGTTTTTTAGGCAAATCTGTCGGTTGACAGGGCCGGGTCTCGCTCGTTCAGGCACCGGCACCGCGCTTCAGCTGGGTAAGCAATGGCTAACCGAACATTGATCAGAAATGTGCTCTGACCCCGAATTCGGCAAAAAATGGGGTCTGACCCCGAATCTGGGAAATTGGAGGCGAAAAAAAGCCGGGCACGTGGCCCGGCTTGAAATGACGGCCTGGATCTCAGGCCGCGCGGTGAGAGGCGTTTGCGTCGTTGGCGGCCGGCGCGAGCTTGGCGCTGTCGCCGCCGGCGCCCATGCCGTCGTCATGGTGGAACGGCGCGAACCACGTCGCGAGGAACGACGGGATCGTGGCGATCATGACGGCGACGAAATAGCTGACGTAGCCCAGGTATTCCTGCAGCATGCCGCTGATCGCGCCCGTGACCATCATGCACAGCCCCATCAGGCCCGTGCCGAACGCGTAGTGCGTGGTCGTGTACTTGCCCGGCGCGAGCTGCTGCATCAGGTAGATCATGTAGCCGACCGAACCGAAACCGTAGAAGAATTTTTCCACGATGACGCCGGCCGCGATGGTCCACGAATCGGTGGGCAGCGCCATGGCCATCGCGAGGAACGTCAGGTTCGGGATGTTGACGGCGCAGCACAGGATGAACAGCGTGCGCTTCAGGCCGCGCTTCGCGACGAACATGCCGCCCAGCAGGGAACCGACGAGCACCGCGATCAGGCCCCACGTGCCGTAGATGATGCCCAAGCTCTCGTTGGAGAGGCCAAGCCCGCCCTTCGCCGCCGAATCGACCATGAAGAAGGGGCCGATCTTTTCCAGCATGCCGATGCTGAAGCGGAACAGGAAGGCGAACGCGATCATCTTCCACACGTCGCGCTTCTGGAAGAACGTGACGAACGAATCCAGCAGGATGACGGCGGCGCCGCGCACGCTCGTGGGCGTGTTTTCCGCGCGCGCGCCCTCGGGCATCACGCGCGCATGCCAGGCGGCCATCACGAGGACGAGGCCGGCGACGATGAAGAAGATCACGCGCCACGCGTCCATCCAGTCCGGTCCGAACACCTTCGGGTCATGGTGGAACACGTCCGTGTGCAGGCGTCCGCTCAGGTAGACGAGGAAGCCCGACGCGACGATCGGTCCCACGTTCCACGACAGGCTCTGTACGCCGCAGTACAGCGCCTGCGTGCGCGTGTCGAGCGACGTCACGTAGACGCCGTCGCTGGCGATGTCCTGCGTCGCGCCGATGAACGACATGAGGACGAACAGCGACAGCATCACGACCATCCAGTTGGGCATGCTCATCGCCAGCCCGGCGCCGGCGAAGCCCAGCGCGATGAGCACCTGCATCAGCAGCACGAAGAATTTCTTCGTCCGGTACATCTCGACGAACGGCGCGAACAGCGGTTTCGCCGTGTAGGCGAAGATCAGGAGGCTCGAATACGCGGCGGCGCGCGCATTGTCCATGCCGATGTTCTTGAACATGATGGCGGTGACGCTCGTCAGCATCACGTAGCCCATCGCCATCGTGAAGTACCCGGTGGGCACCCACAGCAGGGGGTGGCGGCTGCGGTCAGGCGTGTGCATGGCCGGCTGCCGTCACGGACTCGATCGGGGCGCGCTGCGCGGCGGCGCGCGCGTCCACCAGCTGCTGGTCCAGCATCGCGGCGGCACCGGCCAGGGCCGGGTAGGGCGCGTGGATCACGTACACCGGGATCTGCTTGCAGAAGTCGGTGAAACGGCCCTTGTTCTCGAAGCGGGCGCGGAACGACGACTTCGCGAAGAATTCGCCCAGGCGCGGCACGACGCCGCCGCCGATGTAGATGCCGCCGCGCGCGCACAGCGTCACGGCCACGTTCGCGGCCATCGTGCCCAGGGCGCCGCAGAAGACGTCCAGCACTTCCGCGCACAGTGTGTCGCCCGCCAGGCCGCGCTCGACGACCTGCGCCGGTTCCAGTGCTTCACCCTGGATGCCGTCGATGGCGCACAGCGCCTCGTGGATCGTGGCGAGACCCGGGCCCGAGATCAGGCGCTCGGCCGACACGTGGTCCCATTTCGTCCAGCAGTACGCGAGGATCGCCTGTTCGCGCGCATTCGACGGCGAGAACGCGACGTGGCCGCCTTCGCTCGGCAGCACCTTCCAGCGGCCGGCGTCGGGAATCACGCCGCCGACCCCGAGGCCGGTGCCCGCGCCCACGAGGCCGATCACGGCGTCCGGGCTCACGCGGGTGCCGCCGACCTGTTCGAGGTCCGAGTCCGCCAGGCTGGGCACCGACATCGACAGCGCGGCGAAGTCGTTCACGACGAGCAGCGTGTCGAGGCCGAGGTCGCGGCGCGCGGCGTCGATCGAGAACTGCCAGTGGTGGTTCGTCATCTTGATGAAATCGCCCTCGACCGGATTCGCGATCGCGATCACGGCGTGGCGCAGTTCACGGGCGGCGCCGGGATGGCCGGCCAGGTAGGCGCGCACGGCGTCCGTGAACGTGGCGTGGGCGGCGCAGGACAGCGTCGCGATCTCCTCGATGCGGCCGGGGCCGCGCTGCAGCGCGAAGCGGGCGTTCGTCCCGCCGATGTCGGCGAGCAGGCGGGCGCCGCCGAAAAGCACATCATCCATGGTGTCCCTCATGTCTTCCTCGGTCTCCTGTTTTTCTCACCTCACCCCTGAAGGGTCAGGCTGCGCGCAATGCGGCGCGCTGTCCGGCGATGAAGTCGCGGTACCACAGGGCGCTCGCTTTCGGGATGCGCTGCTGGGTCGCGTAGTCGACATACACGATGCCGAACCGCTTGGCATAGCCGGAATTCCATTCAAAATTGTCCATCAGGCTCCACAGGAAGTAGCCGCGCACGTCCACGCCCGCGTCCATCGCAACTTTCAGGGCCTCGAGGTGGGTGCGGACGTATTCCACGCGCTGGGTGTCGTTGACCTGGCCATTCTCGACGGAGTCGACCGCGGCCATGCCGTTTTCCGTAATGTACACCGGCGGCAGGTCCGGGTACTCCTGTTTCAGCTGCACGAGCAGGTCCGTCAGGCCCTGCGGGTAGATTTCCCAGCCCATGTCCGTGAAGCCCAGGCCACCCTCGGGTTTGCGCGGCGGGACTTCCGCGCTCATCACTTCGCGGCGGTAGTAGTTCACGCCCAGGAAGTCGATCGGCTGGGCGATGATGTCGAAGTCGCCCGCGTGCACTTCAGGGGCATTGGCGCCGTGCGCTTCCAGCGACAGGGCCGGATAGCGGCGCTTGAAGATCGGGTCCATGAACCACGCGATCGAGTTGGCCCATTCCAGTGCGGCCAGGCGGCGGTCGGCTTCCGTGTCCGTCGCCGGTTCCGCGGTCCACTGGTTCAGCACGATGCCGAGCTGGCAGGTGGGATTCACCGCGCGCATCGCCTGCATGGCGAGGCCGTGCGACAGCAGCAGGTGGTGCGACACCTGGATCGCCTGTTTTTTATCCGCGACGCCCGGTGCGAACTGGCCATTGCCGTAGCCGAGGTTCGCCGTGCACCACGGCTCGTTGTGCGTGGCGATGCTGGCCACGCGGTTGCCGAAGCGGCGCGCCACTTCGGCCGCGTAGTCGGCGAAGCGGTGCGCCGTGTCGCGCGACATCCAGCCGCCGTCGTCCTGCAGGCCCTGCGGCAGGTCCCAGTGGTACAGCGTGATGTGCGCGACGATGCCTTTTTCGTCCAGCGCGTCCAGCAGGCGCGTGTAGAAATCGAAGCCCGCTTCATTCCATGCGCCCTTGCCGGTCGGCTGCACGCGCGCCCACGCCATCGAGAAGCGGTACGCGTTCACGCCCAGCGACGCCATCATCGCCACGTCGTCGCGGTAGCGGTTGTAGTGGTCGCAGGCGACGTCGCCGTTGCTGCCGTCGATGATGTTGGCCGGATTGTGCGAGAAGGTATCCCAGATCGAAGGGCCCTTGCCGTCGGCGTCAAAGGCGCCTTCGATCTGGAAGGCGCTGGTGGCGACGCCCCACGTGAAGTTGGAAGGAAAACGGATGGAGTCGGTCATGGTGCGCGTTGTAGTCGTTATGATGGGAACTTGGTAATCTTTTGAAATCGATTTCATCGTACATGTCTCCTCGGCCGGGTGTCAATTACAATTTTTACTCGGAAGCATCAACGCCACATGTCAAATGGGCATCTCTGGTGTATATTCACGAGCTTCGCGGCAGCCGCCGTGTAAAGATGCAGGCCGAAACGCATGAAAAAGGATTCCAGCAGTTCGCCGATGGTCACCGTCCACGAGGTCGCCCGGGTGGCGGGCGTGTCCGCGGCGACGGTCTCGCGCTTCCTGAACGGTACCGCCAAGGTGTCGGAGGAGAAGCGCCAGGCCATCGAAAGCGTCATCGAAAAGCTCAATTACAAGCCCAACGTGCTGGCCCAGAACCTCAAGACGGGCAGCTCGCGCACCATCGGCGTCCTCACGCAGTCGCTCGTGTCGGGCTACTTCGCCGACGCCATGGCCGGCATCGACGAGGCCCTGCAGGGCACGGGCTATGCGCCGCTGATCGTGTCGGGCCACTGGCATGCGGACGAGGAGGCCGAGCGCATCGAGCTCCTGATCGCGCGCCGCGTGGACGGTCTCGTCATCCTGAGCGGTAAACTGAAGGATGCGCAGATCCTGAAACTGTCGCAGCGCGTACCCATCGTCGCCTTCGGCCGCGACCTGAGCGCGCCGCGCGCGTACGGCTTCTGCCTCGACAATTACTGGGGCGCGTGCGAAGCGGTGGGCTATTTGATCGAGCAGGGCCACCGCAACATCGCGTTCATCACGGGCCCGTCCGATCACCAGGACGCGCTGGCCCGCCTGGCCGGCTACCGCGACACGCTGGCCAAGCACGGCATCAAGGAGCAGCAGCAGCTGATCGTCGGTGGCGACTTCCAGGAATCGAGCGGTTTGCTGGCCGTCGAGCGCCTGCTGGAATCGGGCCAGCGCTTCTCCGCCATCTTCTGTGCGAACGACCTGACGGCATATGGCGCGCGTCTCGCACTGTACCGCCGCGGCATCCGCGTGCCGGAAGACATCTCCGTCATCGGCTTCGACGACCTGCACAGCTCCATGTACACGACGCCGCCGCTGACCACCGTGCGCCAGCCGCTGTTCGACGTCGGCAAGTGCCTGGGCCGGGCGATCGTCAAGATGATCGGGCACGAGATGCTCGACATCGAAGTGCCGCAGCTGAACCTGGTGGTGCGCGAGTCCGTCAAGCGCGTCGACTGAACACCGGGGGCAGACCCCAAATTATGGAAATTTCCCAAAAAC
>NZ_JANUGY010000021.1 GCF_024756235.1 Massilia kyonggiensis
CTTGCGAATCGTTTTGTTCGTCAGCAGCAGAGAAGCGAGATTATGCAGTGTTTCGCGATGATCGTCAACTTCTTTTTATTCCCATCGAAGCGTTCAGAACCGTTTGAAGGCCTGTCGTTTGCGACGAGGGACCGAATCATACCAGCGTCGCATACAGCCCGCAAGTCCCGCTACAATGCACGCTTTGCCGTCCACCCCGCGCCGCCATGACCATCCTGCTCTCCACCCTCAACGCCCGCTACGCCCACGCTTCGCTCGGGCTGCGCTACCTGCTGGCCAATATGGGCGCGCTGCAAGAACAGACGAGCCTCATGGAATTCGTCATCGGCGCCAAAACCGTGGAGGTCGTCGAACGCCTGCTGGCAAAGAAGCCGCGCATCGTCGGCTTCGGCATCTATATATGGAACGTCGAGGAAACGACGAAGGTCGTCGCGATGCTCAAGCGCGTGGCGCCCGAGGTGACGGTCGTGCTGGGCGGCCCGGAAGTCTCGTACGAGACGAACGAACAGGAGATCGTGCGCCTGGCCGACTACGTCGTCACCGGCTGGGGCGACATCACCTTCCCCAAGCTGTGCGGCGAGATCCTCAATGGTCCCAAGCCGATCATGAAGGTGCATGCGGGTGTGCAACCCCCGATGGCCGACATCGCCCTGCCCTATTCTTTATATACGGACGAGGACATCGCCCACCGCACGATCTACGTGGAAGCGTCCCGCGGCTGCCCGTTCAAATGCGAGTTCTGCCTGTCGTCGCTGGACAAGACGGCGTGGCCGTTCGGCATCGACACCTTCCTCGCGGAGATGGAAACGCTGTACCAGCGCGGCGCCCGGCTCTTTAAATTCGTCGACCGCACGTTCAACCTGAACGTCAAGACGAGCCAGCGCATCATGCAGTTCTTCCTGGATAAAATCGCGGCCAATCCCGACGATCCGGTCTATGCCCACTTCGAGCTGGTCCCGGACCACCTGCCGGAAGCATTGAAGGCAACTATCGCACAATTCCCGCCCGGCGCCCTGCAGTTCGAGATCGGCATCCAGAGCTTCAACCCGGAAGTGCAGACGCTCGTCAGCCGGCGCCAGGACAATGCCAAGGCCGCGGACAATATCCGCTGGCTGACGACGCAATCGCACGCCCACCTGCACGTGGACCTGATCGCCGGCCTGCCGGGCGAGGACGTCGAATCGTTCGCGCGCGGTTTCGACCAGTTGGTCGCCCTCGGCCCGCACGAGATCCAGTTCGGCATCCTCAAGCGCCTGCGCGGCACGCCCATCATCCGCCACACGGAACCCTTCAAGATGGTGTACGAGCCGTATCCGCCGTACACGGTGCTGGCGACCGACCGCATCGACTTCGCCACCATGCAGCGCCTTGTACGCTTCGCCCGCTACTGGGACCTGGTCGCGAACTCCGGCCGCTTTGCCCACACGGTCAAGGTGCTGCTGGGCGACAGTCCGTTCGCCAACTTCATGGCGTTCTCGGACTGGATCTACACCCAGCTCGACGCCACCCACCGCATCGCACTCGACCGCCTCGCGAAACTGGTGCAGGCCTGGCTGCAGCGCCAGGGCATGCCGGCTGCCGACGCTGCCGCCCTCATCGCGAGCGATTACGCCGGCAGTGCCCACAAGCCGGCAGAGAAGTCGACGCATGCGGCACCCGAGCGCCAGGTCCGCCACCTTGCAGCGTAAACACAGCAATGTGCGCCACCGAACGCTGTAAGGTCACGGTAACGTAGCGCTGGTGGCGGCAGTCGCGAATCTCTTTTACACTGCCGCAATGCGGATTGAAAATGCGCCAACATTAACCATCGAGCATCCAGACGCCGGCGCGGGGCAATCCGTGGTGGCGCGCGGCGTATGGCAAGTCCATGCATTCTCCCGGCGCGGCTTCAAGGACATCGAAAAGACCTTGAAATCCCTGGCCGGCAAGCCGGTCGCCTGGGACCTGTCCGAGATCACCAGCCTCGATCACATCGGCGCCCAGTTGTTCTGGAGTTCCTGGGGCAAGCGCCGCCCCGAGCAGCTGAAGCTCGACCCGAAGCAGGAAGAACTCTTCGAGCGCATCGAGAAATCGGGCCAGATCGAGCTGCCCCGCACCCGCAAGAGCCATCTGCAATGGGTGATCACGCTGGGCGGCGGCGTGCTGAGTTTCTTCGAACACCTGCGCGGCGCGATCACCCTGATCGGCCAGGTCGTGCAGGACATCGGCCGCTTCATCCGCCATCCGCTGTCGGGACCATGGCGCGAAGTCTCGGCCAACATCTATCACTCCGGCTTCCAGGCACTCGGCATCACGGCACTCGTGGGCTTCCTGATCGGCGTCGTGCTGTCTTACCTGTCGGCGCAGCAGCTGCGCATGTTCGGCGGCGACATCTACCTCGTCAACATCCTCGGCATGAGCATCATCCGCGAACTGGGTCCGCTGCTGGCGGCGATCCTCGTCGCGGGCCGGTCCGGGTCGTCGATCACGGCGCAGCTGGGCGTGATGCGCGTGACGGAGGAACTCGACGCGATGCTCGTGATGGGCATCTCGCACGGCTACCGCCTCATCATGCCTAAAGTGGTAGCGCTCGCGCTGGCGATGCCGCTGCTCGTCGTGTGGACGGATGCGATGGCCCTGATCGGCGGCATGGTCTCCGCGAAGATCGAATTGAACCTGACGATGCGCTACTTCATCCAGAAGCTGCCGTCCGCCGTGCCGATCGTGAACTACACCATCGGCCTCGGGAAGGGCGTCGCGTTCGGCATGCTGATCGCGCTCGTGTCGTGCCACTTCGGCCTGCGCATCAAGCCGAACACGGAAAGCCTGGGCCGTGGCACGACGACGTCGGTCGTCACCGCGATCACCGTCGTGATCCTGGCCGACGCCGTGTTCGCGATCGTCTTCTCCGGGGTGGGCTTCTGATGGAAAAACCCCAGCGCCCGCCACAGCAACTGAACCGCAAGCCCGAGGAAGACGTCGGGCCGCCGGTCGTCCAGATCCGCAACCTGTGGACGCGCTTCGGCCGGACCGTCGTCCACCAGGACCTGAACCTCGACATCTATGCGGGCGAGATCCTGTCCATCGTCGGCGGATCGGGCACCGGCAAGACCGTGCTGCTGCGCCAGATGCTGGGCCTGGAGCGGCCGTCCAGCGGCTGCGTGCGGGTGTTCGGCGAAGACGTCAGCAGCGCCAGCCCGGAACAGCTGCAGCGCATGCGCAACCACTGGGGCATGCTGTTCCAGCAGGGGGCGCTGTATTCGGCGCTGACCGTGTTCGACAACATCGCCCTGCCGCTGCGCGAACTGCGCGCGCTGCCCGAGGACGTCGTGCGCGATGCCGTGCTGCTCAAGATGGACATGGTGGGCCTCGGCCCGGGCGATGCGAACAAGATGCCGTCCGACCTGTCGGGCGGGATGATCAAGCGCGCGGCCCTCGCGCGCGCGCTCGCGCTCGAGCCGCAACTGCTGTTCCTCGACGAGCCGACGGCGGGCCTCGACCCGGACCTGTCGGATTCGTTCGTCGCGCTGATCCAGACCCTGCACAGCGAGCTGAAACTCACCGTCGTGATGGTCACGCACGACCTGGACACGCTGTTCGCGCTGTCCTCGCGCATCGCCGTGCTGGCGGAAAAGCACGTGATCGCGGTGGGGCCGTCGTGCGACGTGCTGCGCGTGCAGCACCCCTTCATCAAACACTTTTTCCTGGGGCCGCGCGGCCAGCGGGCGCTGGAAGTGCTGGAAGAGCGCATCGCAAGAAAGGAGTCGGAAGACTGACATGGAAAACAGATCGTATGCCCTCATGACGGGCTTCTTCACGGTCGCGCTGCTGGTCGCGGCCATCCTGATCGGCCTGTGGCTGAACCGCGACCGCACCACGATGCACCCGTACGAGATCGTCACCACGCAGACCATCCCGGGCCTGAATCCGCAGGCCACGGTGCGCTACCGCGGCCTGGAAGTCGGGCGCGTGGACGACATCGTGTTCGACCCGCGCGTGACGGGCCAGATCCTCATCAAGCTCTCGATCGAGGAAGGCGCTCCGGTCACGGAAACGACGTTCGCCTCGCTCGGCTACCAGGGTGTGACGGGCATCGCCTTCATCCAGCTCGACGACGACCGCACGGGCTCCCCGCTGCTACGGAGCGACAAGGGCCACGTGGCGCGCATCCCGCTGCGCCCCGGCCTGCTCGACCAGCTGGAAAAACGCGGCCTCGCGATCCTGGAAAAGACGGAGCGCATCACCGACAGCCTGAACAACGTGCTCAGCAAGGAAAACCAAGACAAGATCACGGGCGCCTTCGACAGCCTCAACAAGGCCGCCGCCGCCTATGCCGAGATCCCGGGCCAGCTGCAGCCCACGCTGGCGCGCCTGCCCGCGCTGACGGATAAACTGGACCGCACGATGGGTTCCGTACAAGGGCTGTCTGCCAGCGTCACCGCCGCCGCGAACAACTACGACCGCCTCGCGACGAGCCTGCAGGCCCCGGGCGGCCCGATCGAGCGTGCCAGTGCGGCCATCGATTCGCTGGGCGGCGTCACGTCCGACCTCGAGCTGCAGACCTTGCCGCACGTCGTCGACATGGCCGACGAGGCGAAGACGTCGCTGCGCGCCGTACGCCGCACCGTGACGAACCTGGGCGACCGCCCGCAAAGCATCCTGTTCGGCGCACCGGCCGCCGAACCCGGCCCGGGCGAACCCGGCTTCGTCCCCCCGACCAAATGAGGAAACCAGCGACCATGCATCCGACCCGCATCATTCTCGCTGCCGCCGTAGCGCTGATCCTGTCCGGCTGCGCCTCGCAGAAGGCCCAGCCGACGACCCAATTCGACTTCGGCCCGGCCACATCCGCGCAAACGCAGGCACAGGGCATGCTCGGTGCGGTGGTCGTCACCGACGTCACCGGCTCGAGTGCCCTGGACAGCGAGCGCATGTTCTACCGCCTCAGTTACGCCGACCCGCTGCAGGCGCGCACGTATGCGAACAGCCGCTGGACAGCGAACCCGCTGCAGCTGCTGACGCAGCGCTTCAAGACGCGGCTCGCACAGTCGGGGGCGCGCGTGCTGTCGGAAACGGATGCGGCCGCCGGCATCCCGCTGCTGCGCATCGACGTCGACGAATTCATCCACGACTTCGGCGGCGTGAGCCAGAGCACCGGCGTCGTCGCCGTGCGCGCCTCCGTGTTCCAGGGCCATACGCTCGTCGACCAGAAGAGCTTCCGCCAGGCCGTCGCCGCGCCCAGCGCCGATGCGGCCGGCGGCGCACGCGCCCTCGCGGCCAGCACCGACGCCGTCGCGGCCGACATCGTGGCATGGCTGGGCACCTTGAATCTCAATCGACGATGAGCCAAACGGAAGACGAGGCCGGCCCGCGCTCCTCGCCGGTGGCGCGCGCCGCGCTGCTGGCCTATCTGCTGCTGATCGTCTACGCCAGCTGGTTCCCGTTTTCCGGCTGGCGCAGCAGCGGGCTGTCGCCGTTCGCCTTCCTCGTCCTGCAGATGCCGCGCTGGTGGACCGGCTTCGACGTGATGGTCAACATCGTCGGCTACATGCCGTTCGGGACCCTGATCGTGCTCGCGCTGCATCCACGCGTGCGCGGCATGTGGGCTGTCGCCATCGCGGCCGTCGTCGGCCTGCTCGTCTCGGGCACGATGGAGGTCGTGCAGAACTACCTGCCCAGCCGCGTGCCGTCGAGCCTCGACCTGCTGACCAATGCGGGCGGCTGCCTGGCCGGGGCGGTGATCGGCGCGTGGTTCGCCCCGATGCTGCTCGACCGCAGCCGTTTATATCTGCTGCGGCAGCGCTGGTTCGCGGCGCACGCGAGCCAGGGCCTCGTGCTGGTCGCGCTATGGCCCCTGGCCCAGGTCTATCCGCAGAATTACCTGTTCGGCAACGGCCAGATCCTGCCGCTGCTGTCGGAATGGCTGTCCGACTGGCTCGACACGGACATCGACCTCGTCACCATGCTGCGCGGCGACGTGCCGATGAGCGTGGAGCAGTACTGGCTGTCCGAGACCATCATCACCGCGTGCGGCATGACGGGCGCCGCCCTCACCCTGCTGTGCCTCACGCGCCGCGGCGCGCCCCGGCTGTCGCTGATGCTGGCGCTGATCGGCGTCGGCATCGTCGTCAAGACGCTCGCCAGCTCCCTGTTCTTCGCGCCGGACAATGCATTCGTGTGGGTCACGCCGGGCGCCGAAGGCGGCTTCCTGATCGGGCTGATCATGCTGGCGGGCCTTGCGTTCGCACCCCAGGTCGCGCAGCGCCGGCTGGCCGTCGTGACGCTCGTGCTGTCGCTCATCGTCGTCAATACTATCCCCGCCAACCCGTATTTCGTCTCCACCCTGCAGGCCTGGCAGCAGGGTAAATTCCTGAATTTCAACGGGGCCGCCCAGTTCCTCGACATGGCCTGGCCCATCATCGCCCTGTGGTTCCTGCTGCTGCCGTCGCACCGGCTGAATCGCTCTTGATAACGGCGTATCATATGAAAGATACACGCCATCCGGAACCGACATGAACGACGACAAACCCTTTTATCAACACCACGTGTTCTTCTGCCTGAACGAGCGCGAAGGCAAGGACTGCCGCCCCAGCTGCGGCAAGAGCGGCGCCGAAGCGGCGCAGCAACACGCCAAGAAGCGCGTCAAGGAACTGGGCCTGAATGGCCCGGGCCAGGTGCGCATCAACAAGGCCGGTTGCCTGGACCGCTGCGAGGAAGGCCCCGTCGTGGTCATCTACCCGCAGGGCACCTGGTACACCTACGTGGACAACTCCGACATCGATGAAATCATCGACCGCCACCTCGTCAAGGGCGAAGTGGTCGAACGCCTGAAGATCTGACGCAGTACTGATGAACAAGCAATGAACAAGAATTCCCAGAAGTTTTACCTGACCGGCCGCGCCGGCAAGATGGAGTGTTTGCTGGACGAACCCGAAGGCACGCCCGTCGGCATCGCCCTCGTCGCGCACCCGCACCCGCTGTACGGCGGCACGATGGACAACAAAGTGGCGCAGACGCTGGCCCGCGCCTTCGTCGGCCTCGGCTACGTCACGGCACGCTTCAACTTCCGCGGCGTGGGCGAGTCGGAAGGCGTGCATGACGAAGGCCGCGGCGAAGTGGACGACATGGAAATCATGCTCGACCACATGATCGAACAATATCCGGGCCTGCCGTACGCGCTGTCCGGCTTCTCGTTCGGCACCTTCGTGCAGGCGCAGTTGCAGCAGCGCCTGATCCAGCAGGGCCGCCCGGCCGAGCGCCTGGCGCTGGTGGGCACGGCCGCCGGCAAGTGGCCGATGCCGGAAGTCCCCGCGGACACGATCCTGATCCACGGCGAACTTGACGATACGATACCGCTCGCGCACGTGTTCGACTGGGCGCGCCCGCTCGACATCCCCGTGACGGTGATTCCCGGCGCCGACCACTTCTTCCACCGCAAGCTCGTTCACATTAAAAATCTTGTCGCGCAATTGTGGCGACGTGACATTTGAGGCGAACGCTGGCCTATAATGATGCGATCTTCTTTCAAGGCAATGCTTTCGAGCATTGTCTATCGCATCATCCACTGTTCACTTCTTGTTTGCATCCCATGAAAAAGTTAATCGCGGCCCTCGCCGCCAGTGCCCTTTTGATGTCGGCCGCCCAAGCGCAGCAGGTGCCGGCCCCGCAAATCGCCGCCCGTTCGTGGCTGCTGCTGGACGCCACCAGCGGCCAGATCATCGCCTCGCAGGATCCGGACGCCCGCATCGAGCCGGCGTCGCTCACCAAGGTCATGACGGCCTACGTCGTGTTCGAAGCCCTGCGCGACAAGAAAATCACGCTGGACCAGATGGTCAACGTGTCGGTCCGCGCGTGGAAGGTCGACGGCAGCAGCTCGAAGATGTTCATCGACCCCGCCACCCCGGTCAAGATCAACGACCTGCTGTACGGCCTGATGGTCCAGTCGGGCAATGACGCGGCCGTGGCGCTGGCGGAAGCCGTCGCCGGCGACGAAGCGACGTTCGTCACCCTGATGAACCGCGACGCCGAGCGCATGGGCATGAAGAACACCAAGTTCGCCAACCCGCACGGCCTGCCGTCGCCGGACAACTACTCGACCGCACGCGACCTGTCGATCCTGGCGGCGCACGTGATCCGCGACTTCCCCGAGTTCTACAAGATCGACTCGGTCAAGGAATTCACGTACAACCGCATCAAGCAGCAGAACCGCAACCGCCTGCTGTGGCTGGACCCGACCGTGGACGGCATGAAGACGGGCCACACGGAAGCGTCGGGCTTCTCGATGATCGCATCGGCCCACCGTCCGAACGGCCCGGCCGGCGAGCGCCGCCTGATCTCGGTGCTGTCGGGCGCCACGTCGGACGGCAACCGCACGGCGGAAAGCCAGAAGCTGCTGAACTGGGGCTTCCAGAACTTCGACACCGTCAAGCTGTATGCGAAAGGCCAGGCCATCCTGACCCCGGAAATCTGGAAGGGCTCCAAGTCGAACGTCAAGATCGGCTTCCCGAACGACGTGTGGGTGACCGTGCCGAAGGGCGTCGCCCAGAAGATGAAGCCGGTCCTGGAACGCAAGGACCCGCTGGTCGCGCCGCTGGCCCTGAACAGCCGCGTCGGCACGCTGAAGATGAACGTCGACGGCAAGCCGCTGTTGGCGCTGCCGGTCGTGGCGCTGGAAGAGGTGCAGGAAGCGTCGATCTTCGGGCGCGCCTGGGACTCGATGCGTTTGTGGATGAAGTAACATTACCGCAATACGATCCATGAAAGAACAACGATGACCCCAGCCCTCCCCCGCGACCTGTCCTGCCCGCGCATCGCCACCCGCAAGACCGGCGGCCTCGAACTGTCCCGCATCGTCGCCGGGATGTGGCGCATGGCCGACTGGGACATGACGGTGGAGCAGCGCATCGCCTTCATCGAGCAGTGCATCGCGCTGGGGGTCACGTCGTTCGACCATGCGGACATCTACGGCAACTACGGCGTCGAAGGCCTGTTCGGCGAAGCCCTGCGCGCTTCACCGTCGCTGCGCGACCGCATGCAGCTGATCAGCAAGTGCGGCATCAAGCTGCTGTCGAACAAGCGTCCGCAGCACACCATCCAGCACTACGACACGAGCGCCGCGCACATCATCGCGTCGACCGAGGAATCGCTGCGCCAGCTCCACACGGACCGCCTGGACCTGCTGCTGATCCACCGTCCCGACCCGCTGATGGACTTCGACGAGATCACGGACGCATTCTCGCGCCTGAAGCAGGACGGCAAGGTGCTGCACTTCGGCGTCTCCAACTTCAGCCGTCACCAGTTCGAAGCGCTGAACCGCCGCATCGAACTGTCGACGAACCAGGTGGAATTCTCGCCGCTGCATGTGGCGCCGATGTTCGACGAGACCTTCGACGGCCTGCAGGATAAAGGCGTGGCACCGATGATCTGGTCGCCGCTGGCCGGCGGCCGCCTGTTCACGTCGAACGACGCGAACGCGGAAAACCTGCGCCTCGTGATCAAGGACATCGCCGACCGCCTGCACCAGCCGTTCGCCAGCGTGGTATTCGCGTGGATCATGCAGCTGCCGTCGCGTCCCATCCCGCTGACCGGCAGCGGCCGCATCGAGGCGATTTCCGTCGCCGTCGCCGGCACCACGTTCCAGCTGTCGCGCGCCGACTGGTTCACGATCCTGCGCGCCGCGCGCGGCCACGAGGTCGCATAAGCCGCCGCCATGGGCGAACCCCTCAAGATCGTCGAAGGCCGCGCGCTGACGGCGCAGCAGAAGAAGGACCTGCTGAACCGTCTCGCGCGCGTGGAAGGCCAGCTGCGCGGCGTGCAGAAGCTGATCGCGCTGGCCGACGCGCCATCCGACTGCGACGCCGTGGCCCAGCAGATGGCCGCCGCGCGCAAGGCGCTGGACCGGTCGTTCGTGCAGCTCCTCACCGCCAGCATCGTCACCCATACGGGCAATGCGGGCGACGTCGAGGAAGCGAAAGCGGCGGCCGCACACCTGGCCGCCCTGCTCGACAAATTCGCGTAAAAATCAGTCCGCCGCCTCGTCCTCGTACACCTTCGGCGGTGCGATCTTCGTCCACCCGCCCATCCACGCGATGTTCAGCAGCAGCGTCGCGCTGATATAAAACACGAAGAACAGTGCGAAGAAGCGCGAACGCAGGAGCGCCAGCAGCACGATGCAGACGATGAGCGCGACGAGGGCCGCCTTCGATTTCGGCTGCTTGGAGCTGGGGAACCGGATCGTCGACACCATCAGCGTGCCCACCGCGACCATCAGCAGCATGACGAGGAAGGCGCCGGCCATGTCGGCCACCGGGTCCGGCCACGCGACCACCACCGAGGCCACGCAGGCCGCGCCCGCGGTGATCGGCATGCCGACGAAGTAGCGCGGGTCCGTCTTCCCGACCATCACGTTGAAGCGCGCCAGCCGCAGCGCGCCGCAGGCCACGAACACGAAGCACGCCAGGCCGCCCATGCGCACGAGGGTCGGGTGCGCGGCGCCCATCTGCGCGAAGCCATAGCAGTACAGCAGCAGGCCGGGGGCGCAGCCGAAATTCATCACGTCGGCGATGGAGTCGAGCTGCACGCCGAACGCGGACTGGGTATTGGTGGCGCGGGCGACGAAGCCGTCGAGGGCATCGAACACGCCGGCCAGCACCAGCAGGATCGCGGCCAGGCGATAGTCGGACGGATCGCCCACCGGCGCGTTGTCGACCGAGATCACGATGCTGCCGAAACCGCAGGCGATCGACAGCAGGGTCACGAAACTGGGCAGGGCAAACTTGGCGCGCGCGAGGCGCTGCTGGCGAGTCGGATTCACTGGAATTCGTTAAAAGCGGAAGAATGGCTTATTTTACATGGGCTTACGCTGGGGCCGCGATTGTCCGTACGATCGTCACCGGCCTCCCGATTTCGCCTAGAATGGAGGCTCTTTGACCCCATCAGGACGGACGCCGGGAGTTTTATATGATGAACTGTATGCTTCGCACGCGGCAGATCGCCCTCGCCTGCACCACGGCGTGGGCGCTGGTCGCCTGTGGCGGCGGCGGCGGCGGGAACAATGCCGGCGCTCCGAATGTGACGCCCTCGACCGGATTCTCGGGACAGGACGCCTCGGCGCCCACGGCGACGAACAACATCGCCACGGACGGCCTGAACTGGATCAACTACCGACGCAGCCAGATCGGCATGCCGGCGCTCGCACGCAACGGCGTCATCGACACCGCGGCCCAGGG
Source organism: Massilia kyonggiensis (assembly GCF_024756235.1). Taxonomy (GTDB): domain Bacteria; phylum Pseudomonadota; class Gammaproteobacteria; order Burkholderiales; family Burkholderiaceae_D; genus Telluria; species Telluria kyonggiensis. The sequence goes on from NZ_JANUGY010000021.1 coordinate 11,208, forward strand.
CCATTCCGATTACCAGCGCGTCAACAACGTCGTGTCCCACGACCAGACGACCGGCAAGACCGGCTACACGGGCGCGCGCCTGCAGGACCGCCTGACGAATGCCGGCTACGTGTTCGGGTCCCCGAATGCGATCGGCGAAGTCATTTCGGCAACCTCGAACGGTTCCGGTTTCTACATGGCCGAGGAACTGATCACGGCGATCTACCACCGCTTCGTGATCTTCGAGCCCGTGTTCAAGGAAATCGGCGCGGGCGCGGCGACGACGTCCGCCAATTACAGTTACTTCACCGCCGATTTCGTCGCCAACAACGGCTACGGCACGGGCATCGCCGCGGGCACGATCGTGACGTGGCCGTTCAACGGCCAGACCCAGGTGGCGCCCAATTTCAACAGCGACTACGAGGAACCGGACCCGGTACCCGACCGCAATGAAGTGGGCTACCCCGTCAGCGTGCACACGAACCTCACGCGCAAGCTGACGGTGCAGAGCTTCACGATCCGCGCGCACGGGGCGAATACCGACCTGGCGACGCGCCTGCTGGCCCAGGGCCAGGACGCGAACACGACCACGCAGTCGGCGGCGGCCATCGTGCCGCTGGCCAGGCTGGCGTCCGGCACCACCTATGACGTGACCTTCACGGGTGCCGTCGACGGTGTCCCGGTCACGCGCAGCTGGTCATTCACGACGAAATAAGGTTCGCATGGACAGTCCCGACCACCATTTCCCGCCAGACGCGAACGACGCCCCCGCCGTGAATCACGCGGGCGGCGTGGCGCGCCTGATGGGCGACGGGGCCTTGTTCGGACGCGTCCTCGCGCGCTTCCGCAACGAATACCGCCAGGCCGCGGCCGGCATCCGCACCGCGCACGACCAGGGCGACACCGCGCTGGCGCTGCGCCTCGTCCACACGCTGAAAGGGGCCGCCGGCATGATCGAAGCGGTGCCGCTGCGGCGCCAGGCGGACATCGTGGAGCGGCTGCTGCGCACGGGCGCAGGCGACGTCCACGGCAGCCTCGCGCACCTGCAGGATGAGCTGGAACGGGTGCTGCGCGAACTGGACGCGCTGGCAAGCACGCTGCCGGAGCGCCCTGCGGTGGCGCCGGCGCAGCGGCCGGCGGAGATGGATCACGATATCGTTGACCGCCTGATGGCGCTGCTCGACGAAGGGAATGGCGATGCGGTCGACCTCGTGCGCGAAGGCGCCGGCGCGCTGGCCGCGCAACTCGGGGAAGAGGATTACCGCCAGGTGACGGACCTGGTCGAAGGGTTCGACTTCGACGGCGCCCTGGCGCTGCTGCGCGAACGGACCGGCTGCTGACGTCCGGCCCGCGAATCAGCGGTTGTATTCCGCTTCTTCGTCGAACGAGTCGGCGCAGGATTTACCGCAGAAACGGCGCACACTGTCGAGTGGCTTGTCGCAATACCAGCATGCGCCCTTGGGCGGCAGGCTCAGGCGAGCGGGCACCGGCGTCGCACTCATTGGCGTACTCATTGGCGTAACTACCGGCTCGACAGGCACGCTCTTGTCGTGAACACTTTCCTGTATCGTTTCCAAGGTTACCCCCCTTACCGGCAGCACGTCAGTAACGCTGAGATTACTTTAGTGGAACACCGTGTGCATGAGAAAGCGCAAGCGCGCTTGTGCCCGCTTCTGCGGTACGTGGTATTTCAAACCAGTGTGCGCCGATTGCGTTACCTCTGCAACGCTTGTTGCCCACGAGTTTTAAAGAAACAACAGTCACGGTGCCCCGACGCCATCGTCACCGATGCCGGACCATCCAACTGCCCGAAATAATAGCAGTATTGGCAAGGCGTGCGCCGGGCCGTTCAATCGTGCGAGCGCTCCTGTCAGATTTGCGACGAGCGCCCGGGATGCCGTCAGCGCGCCGGTTCCAGCGTGACGAACAGGGCGCCGGGCGCCGTCTCGAGGCGGGTAGGAATGAATTGGACGCCGGCGTAGCGCAGGTCTTCGGGGCGGAAGCTGTAGACCGGCATGTCGCGCATCAGCTGGTTCACGAGCAGGTCGGCGGCGCGGCCCAGGTCGCGCGCGCGGTCGCCGTCCATGCCGTCGACATCGACGCTGTCGACGTGCGTCGCGGACAGGACGACGGCATTGCGCACATTGTCCAGCACCAGGTGGCCGGACATGGCCAGCGTGCCGTTCCACGACTGGCGCAGGAACGGCGGCGACACGGACACGTCGAGGGAAAGACCCACGCGGTCCGTCTCCGGCATGATCGCGAGGCGTGGCCGGGTCAATTGCACGTCGAACAGCTCGAGCATGCGGTTGCGCAGCGGGAAGCGGCGTTCCAGCCCGGCCTGCAAACGGGATTGCGACAGTTCGACGCGACGCGGTCCGATCACCGTTGCGCAGGATGCCAGCAGGCCACCGCCCGCCAGCGTCAGCGCTGCCTTGCCGAACCGCCGTCTCGTCATCGCCGTCATCATCTGCCTCACTCGTTCATGGATGGGGCGAAGCCTAGCACATCAATAAAAATACGGCGTTGCGCGCGCCCATTCGCTCTTCGGCCAGCGCTTGTGCAGCAGTGCGTGCGCCTTGCGCGACAGGGCCGACGCATCCTTGTCGAGGCAGCCGCCGCGCGTCGACATCACCACCACGTGCAGCAGCCAAGGCAGCTCCGGATCGGCCGGATGCGTCCCGGCCCATTCCAGCACGTCGTCGCCGAACGTGCCGGTGGCCGTCTTCAACGGTTCCAGGCGACCGAGTTCCGTGCGGCGTGCCACCGTGTCGCCCAGTTCCGGCGGCGCGGGCAGGCGCCACACGTAGCTGGTCGGCGTCTCGACGCCGCTCGACTTGAAGCTGCACCAGACGGACGCCGTCGCATCGCCGGCTTCAGTGCGGGCGACGGGCTGCGCCTGCATGTCGAGGTCCGCCGACAGGCCGAACGCGACCGACGCGACCAGCGCCACGTGGCGGCGCTCGGCGGGCGTGGCGGCGCGCGCGTAGTGGGTTGCCATCTCGCCCACGGCCGGCACCAGCCTGGCCAGCAGGTCCGCGGCGGCGCGGCCAGTCTCCGGCTGGTCGAGCAGCGCGGCGCGGATCCAGGCGGCGCCCGCGATGCGCGCACGCAGCGGCTGCGGCAGGGTCTCCACGCGCGCCAGCTCGAGCATGTCGGCGGTGGCGAGACCACGCTTGAACCATGCGATCGCATCGTCGTTGAGCATGTCCTCGGCCGGTGCGGCGTCCGGACTCGCCATGTCGACGTTCGCACGCAGCAGGTACGCGCCCGCATCCCGCACCGACGTCGCGACGGCGAAGCGCTCTTCGCGGAACAGGTTGCGCGTGGCCGGAGACAGCTTGCCCTTCAACGCGGCGTCCGCGACTGCCCGCGCGGCATCGCGCTTGCCCGCCAGGCGATACAGCCGGGCGAGGTGATAGCGCACGGTGAGATACGCCGGATCGGACGCATCGACGGCCAGCGCCGCCTGTTCCAGCGCGGGCGTCAGCGTTTCGGACAGCATCAGCGCGGCGACCAGCCATGGGTCGGTATGCCCGCGCGGTTTCGTCCCCTGCTGCCAGCGCTCCAGCGCATGGCGGGCCGGGACGGTGCAGGAACCGTCGCGGCTGCCGGCGCAGTCCTGCAGCGTGGCGATCCAGTCGATGAAGGCGTGCTGGCCGCGCAGCGGTTCCGGCTTGGCCTCATCCATCAGGACGGACCAGTCGCCCAGGCGGTCGAGCGCGTACGCGTCGTGCGCCGGATCGGCCAGGTAGCGGTTCAATTCATCGAGCCGGCTTTCCGGCGTCAGCCGCACGCGCATGGCACGCAGCAGCGCGCGGGTGGGTTCGTGCATGGCTTGCAGCGACGCGTCGGCCACGATGGCGGCGCCTCGCTTGTCGAGGACCTGCGCCTGGCGCTCGCGCGCGTCGCGCGGCGTCTGCGGGACGGCGGCCACCGTGCGCCGGACTTCCGAACGCAATGCGAGATACGCGCCGAGACCCCGCATCGGATGGCCGGCCGTGGCGCCGATCTGGTCGAACAGCGCGGTGCTCTCGGCATAGTGGCCGCCGTGGAACTGCCACGCGGCGCGCTGGTAGTCGCGCAACTGGCGCCAGTACGCCGGCTCCGTGGCGGGCAGCGGCTGCGGCGCGACGATCTCGGGCAGCTTCTCGGCGCGGTAAGAATAACGCGCATCCTCCGCGCGCTGGCAGGATTCGCCCACCTGGTACTGCGCACGCAGCCACGCGTCGACCCGCGCGCGGTTCGCGTCCGGACGCGCCTCCAGCTGGCGCAGCGTCGCGGCCGCGTGCGCGTTGGCGGCCGCCGGACAGGCCACGATCATGCGTGCCGCCGGGTCGTCGGCCTTGATGTTCAACACCCTGGCGGCGCGCCCGACCAGGTCTGCGGACGTGTCCTCGCCGTCGACGTGGTCCCACCCGTAGCCGAACGCGCTGCCGTCGGCGCGATCGAGGCCACCCTCGGTGCCGGGCTTCTTCGCGACCGGCGCGCCGAGCATGATCGCGCGCCACGCCGTGTACAGGTAGACGCGGCGCATGCCCGGCTGCAGCACGCCCAGGTCGCCCGCCTGGAAGCGCGCGTTGGGAATGTCCGGCTTCGTGTACGCCTTGAACATCGTGTAGCTGGGACCATAGTCGCCGCTGGCGAACGCATTCGCCGCGACGGCGGCGATGGCGGCACAGGCAAGCAGGTATTTCATCGGGATTCTCTCCATCCTTTCTCATCGAACCAGAACGTGCGCCGGTAGCGCGCCGCCACCGCGGGCGGGAACGCCTCCTGGCGCGAAAAGCCGGCGCTGCCCGCGCGGCACAGCGGGTGCAGCAGGCCGGGACGCGTCGCCACGATGCCGCGCAGCGCCTCGTTGTCGCGTCCCATGCGGAAGAACATCGGCACCACCTCGTCCGCTTCCAGCCCGTCCAGCCACGCGGGCGCGCGGCACCACCAGCCGAGTGCAGTGACGCTCAGCCGCAGATCGCCCGGCAGCGCGCTGCGGATGCGGTGCACGAGGTCGCGGTAGTCGGCGCGCTGCGACGGCCGCGCCTCCAGGTCCAGCTGCACCCAGCCGGACGTCGACGCGCGCGCGGCGCTGTGCATCGCGGCCAGCACGGTGTCGCGTGCGGCCTGCAGGCCGGGCGGCGGATGCAGCGGATCGATCTCGACGTGGACGACGGGGATCACGCGCGTGCCGGGTGCGAGCAGCCGCGGACGCGCCCCCGGCCGCACGAGCACCTTGTCGCCGGCGAGCCAGATGTGGCGGTCGACGACGGCAACGAGCGTGCGCGAGAACGCCGGCACAGGCGCGTCGCGCCACAGCCAGGCGATGGCGCCGGCGGGCGGTTCGGGCGGCAGGGAAGGAAGGGGCAAGCGGTTCTTTCGGCAATGCGCAAGCAGGACGCGGCGGCCGCATCTTAGCAAGTTTTTCCTGCCGAATTTGCACACACAATCACATGTGGCGGGCGTCCTCTCAGGCGGCGCCGGGCCGGTCGAGCGCCGCCGTGAATGCCTCGGCAAGCGTGGCCCGGGTCGGGACGTTGTCGAGGTCGATGCCGAGATGGACGATGGTCTGCGCGATCTGGGGACGGATGCCGCTGAGGATGCAGTGCGCCCCCATCAGGCGCGCCGCCGCGATGGTCTTCAGCAGGTGCTGGGCCACCAGGGTATCCACAGTCGGCACGCCGCTGATGTCGATGATGGCCGTATGGGCGCCGCTCGCGACGATCTTGTCCAGCAGGTTTTCCATCACGACCAGCGCACGCGCGCTGTCGAGGGTGCCGATCAGCGGCAGCGCGATGATGCCTTCCCACAGGCTGATCACGGGCGTGGACAGTTCGAGCAGTTCGCGCTGCTGGCGCGCCACGATCCGGTCCCGGCTCTTCTGGAATACCTCGAGCGTGTACAGCCCGAGCTGGTCGATGAGCACGCCGGCCGCCCACGACAGGCTGGCCAGCCGGGCCGGCTCGGCGCCGAACCGTTCGCGCAGGAGGCGGAACAGCGGCTGCTTGACGGAAAAGATGAAGGTCGCGGTGGCCGACGACGACGAACCGGCGCTTGCGCGACTGGCGGACACCTCGTCCAGCACCCGCCGCACGTCGTTCCACGAGCGCCCGTCCGTATGTGCGAAGTCGCCGGAGGCCAGCGCGTCCGCGTACGCCTGGAGGAAATGCCCGCATTGCGTGCGGGTCTGTTCGGCCTGCGCACGCGCGGGTTGCGCCATCTGCCAGTCGGCGCAGATGGCCTCCATGTTTTCACGCACCAGCCCGGAAAGCTGGAGCGCGTCGTCCTTCGTCATCATCGATTCTCCCTCGTGGTTCAGCCATCGGAGGCGTTCGCCGACCTGGGAGGCATCGGATCTGCACCGCTCAAGGGAGCGACTATAGCATTGTTCCCGAGGCCGGCGCGGTGCTGTCCACCACGGGGAGGATGAAGTGCAGGCGCGTGCCCTGCCCCGGACCGGCGCTGTGGGCGGACACCATCCCGCCGTGCGCCTGGCACACGCTGCGCGCGATCGCCAGCCCGAGTCCGGCCCCCGAGGACATGCGGGCGGGATGCGCGGCGAACTTGCGGAACGGTTCGAACATGCTGTGCAGCTGGGCCGCCTCGACGCCGATGCCGGAATCCGTCACCTGCACCTCCAGCAATGCGCCGTCGATCGCGACGGCCAGGGCGATCTCGGCGCCATCGTCGGAAAATTCGCTCGCGTTGAGCAGGACATTGCCGAGCGCCTGCGCCAGGCGCTCGGGATCGCACCACAGGACGGCGTCTGGCGCGTCCGTGTCCACGCGCAGCGTCTGGCCGCGCGCGCGCAGGACCCCGTCGGCCACGTCGCGTGCCAGTTCGAGCACGCTGTCCACGCTGCTGGCCCGCATCGCGACGGCGATGTCGCACGCGTGCTCGATGCGTGCGCCGTCGAGCAGGTCGCCGATGAAGCGCCCGAGCTGGCGAGTCTGCCGCTCGATCATGCGGGCCATCTGGACAGTTTCGCGCGCCCCCCGGTGCCGCAGCAGCGCGGCGGCCGTCATGACCGACGCCAGCGGATTGCGCAGTTCATGGGCCAGCACGCGCAGGAAAGCTTCCCGGTTGTCGCGCGCGAACCGGACTTCCTGGTCGAGCCGGTGCCGCTCGCTGATGTCGGTCAGCGAGCACAACACTCCGGCGATCGCGCCGTCGCCCTGGAGAACGGGGTACGCATGGATCACGAGGCAACGTCTCTGCCCGTCGCCCGATTCGGCGACGAACTCGGCCGGCGGTGGCGCGACACCGCTACCGGCGGCCAGCGCGGCGGGCGAGGACGCTTTCTCGACGGGGGCGCCATCGAGCCGGTACAGGGCCGCAAAGCCATCCCATTGCCCCGCCTCGTCGGGCGCGCAGGCACCGCCCCACAGGCGCTGCGCGGAGCGGTTGCTATGGACGACCGCGCCGGCGGGCGAGCAGCAGTAGGCCGGGCAACCGATCCCGTCGATCACCCGGCCGTAGGCAGCCGGCCAGGCCGGGCCGTCCGCGTCCGATGGTGGTCCTGTGGAAATCGACGTCATGGTAACCCCTGGTTGACTGCATGAGTTGATTATGGGCGCGCCGCCGTCCTGCAGCGTAGGACACGGGCTGGCGCGTCTGTCGTCCAGACCGCCGCAATACCGGACGCTTCTAAAAAATGAATCGAGCGGACTTGAAATACTCCGTATATACTCCAACTAGAGTATAGATTGGAGAAATCATGAAACTTGTTACATCACAACAGCGCATTCCGGACAGCGACAAGGTGACCGTCAACGTCGGCCTCGTCGACCTGGCGCAGGTCGACCTGCTGGTCAACGAAGGGTTTTATTCGAACCGCACCGATTTCGTACGGACGGCCATCCGCAACCAGTTGCTGGTCCATGCCGACGCCATCCGCCAGACCGTCGTGCGCAAGCGCTACGTGGTCGGACAGCACCGGTACTCGCGCAAGGAGCTGGAACAGGTCGTCGCGGCCGGGGAAAAGCTCGACGTGCACGTACTGGGCCTGGCCGTCATCGAAGACGACGTGCCCGCCGAACTGGCCAACGCCGCCATCGCCACGATCCAGGTCCTTGGCGCATTCATCGCAAGCCCCGCCGTCCGGCAGGCGCTCGCGGACCGCACTCACACCTGACAGGAATTCATATGAAACCGTTCGACCAGTTCCTCAAACAAATGATGGCCTCGGCGCAGCGCGTCCAGGCCAACGACGCCGCCGGCGCCACCGATATCATCCAGCGCGCCCTGCGCGACGCCGGGCTGATGGCGCCATCCGCACCGGATGCACCGGAAGCGCAGGACGCGCAGGCCGGTCCGGCCGGCTTCGTCGACCTGAATGCCGCCCCGGCCTGGGCCGCGCGCCCGCAGCCGGGACGCTGGGCGCGCATGCGGCGACCAAAGGCCGACAATGGCCCGGCGGATGCGCCTGTGGACGCAACGCGCGGCCGCTTCGTCGACGGCGTGTTCACCTGCGCCGCCGGAACGCGGCGCTACAAGCTCTACATACCGCAGGGCGGCGCGCAGGCGCAGCGTCCGCTGGTCGTGATGCTGCACGGCTGCACGCAGAACGCCGCCGATTTCGCGGCCGGCACGGGCATGAATGCGCTGGCGGACACGCACGACTGCCTGGTGCTCTACCCCGAACAGGAGCGCGGCGCCAACCCGTCGGGCTGCTGGAACTGGTTCGACCCCGCGCAACGCGCGCGCGACAGCGGCGAGCCCGCGATCCTGGCCGGCATGACCCGCCATGTGATGGCCGAGCATGGGGCCGACCCGGCGCGCGTGTATGCGGCCGGGCTGTCCGCCGGCGGCGCGATGGCAGCCATCCTGGGCGCCGAATTCCCCGAGCTGTATGCCGCGATCGGCGTCCATTCGGGACTCGCCGCGGGCAGCGGCAAGGACATGATCTCGGGACTGCACGCCATGAAGCATCCGGCGCGCGGCACGGCCGTCAAAAAGGGCGTGCCGGTCATCGTGTTCCACGGCGACGCCGACGCCGTCGTCCATCCGGGCAACGGCAAGGCGGTCCTGCAACAGTTCACCGCCGCGCACGGCGGCAAGCTGAGCGAACGATCCGAACGCAACGACACTGCCGGCCGCGCGTACAGCCGGACCCGCTGGCATGACGCCGGGGGACGGTGCGTCGCGGAGCACTGGCTGGTCCATGGTGCCGCGCACGCGTGGCAAGGCGGCAGGGCGGCCGGTTCCCATACGGATCCCGGCGGGCCGTGCGCGTCGACGGCGATGCTGGCGTTCTTTCTCGGGCGCGCGGACTGACGCGCCGCGTGTTACCTGCGGCCGCGGGCCGCGGGACGCGGTCCGCCACGGTGTTCGATGTGGCGGAACGTGATGCGTCCCTTGCTCAGGTCGTACGGCGACAGCTCGAGCTTGACCTGGTCGCCGGCGAGGATGCGGATGTGGTTCTTGCGCATCTTGCCCGACGTGTAGGCGATCAGCTTGTGACCGTTCTCGCAATCGACGCGAAAGCGCGAATCGGGCAGCACTTCGGCGACGACGCCGTTCATTTCGATCAGTTCTTCTTTTGCCATTGATAGGTCCTTGGTGGGAGTGGATCGGTGGGAGGCGGGAACGACAATGGCGGGGCCGGCGCGCGGCAAGCCGTGCGCGGAAAAAAAAGCCCGCATGCTGCGGGCTTCGTTTCAATGTGATACCAACGGTTGAATCGCTGATCTGCCCTTGCTATCTGCAAGGTGCAAAGCGTCGGACGCCCGTGCCATCTGCACGGTGCTCGTTCGTGTAATCGACCAATAATCGGGATGACACCCCAGGCGGCATGCTCGTCGCTGCCATTACACATGACAGGGTACGTGCCTTCGAGAGAACGGCAGATCCATCAACCTGCCGATGCGGCCAGTGTAACACGCCGGGGCGGCGCGCGAACAAATCATTTCGGGCGCACGGTTGCGCCGCGATTGTGCCCGTACCCGCAAAGGGATATGATCGGCCGTGTCGCCGCGCGCGTCGCGGCACCCCTCCACCCGGCTGTCATACCCCCATGCGGCTGTCACGGCCGGCGGATTCGGCCATCTCGATAGGCCGATTCAATGCATCCACCCGCCAGTCCCCGGATTTCCACCGGCATTGCCGGCCTCGACGATATTCTCGGCGGCGGCCTGACACCGCAACGCGTCTACCTCGTCGAGGGTTCGCCCGGCGCGGGCAAGACCACGCTGGGCCTGCAATTCCTGCTCGACGGCGCGGCGCGCGGCGAACGCGGGCTGTACATCACGCTGTCGGAAACGACGGACGAACTGGTGGCCGTCGCCGCGAGCCACGGCTGGTCGATCGACAGCCTCGAGATCTTCGAGCTGGCCGGCGACCTGGTGCTCGACCCGGATGCGCAGCAGTCGATCTTCCACCCCTCCGAAGTGGAGCTGGGCGAGACGACGCGCAACGTGATGGACCAGGTCGACCGGGTCAGGCCGGCCCGCGTCGTGTTCGACAGCCTGTCGGAAATGCGCCTGCTGGCGCAGAATCCGCTGCGCTACCGCCGCCAGATCCTGGCGCTGAAGCAGTTCTTCTCCGCGCGCGGCTGCACCGTCCTCCTGCTCGACGACAAGACCGGCGCATCGGACCAGCACCTGCACAGCATCGCGCACGGGGTCGTCAGCCTCGACCAGATCGCCAAGGAATTCGGCAAGGAGCGCCGCCGCGTGCACATCGTCAAGATGCGCGGCATCCGCTTCCGCGGCGGCTACCACGACTACATCCTGGAGACGGGCGGGATCACCATGTTCCCGCGCCTGGTGGCGTCCGAACACACGAGCGACTTCACGCCCGAGATGCGCTCGACCGGCTCGGCCGAGCTGGACACCCTGCTGGGCGGCGGGTTGACGCGCGGCACCAACAGCCTGGTCGTCGGCCCGTCCGGCATCGGCAAGACCACGCTGGCGACGCGCTGCCTGCTGGCGGCGCTGGAGCGCGGCGAGACCGCGTCGTTCTACCTGTTCGACGAGGGCCTGGCCACGTTCCACGCCCGCAGCGCCGCGCTCGGGATGTCGTTGCGGCCCTTCGTGGAATCGGGCCGGCTGCTGATCAATCATATCGACCCGGCCGAACTGTCGCCCGGCGAGTTCGCGCAGATGCTGCGCGACGCGGTGCAGAAACAGGGCGCCACCTTCATCGCCATCGACAGCCTGAACGCCTACCTGCAGGCGATGCCGGGCGAGCAGTTCCTGACGCTGCAGATGCACGAGCTCCTGACGTACCTGAACCAGAAGGGCGTCACGACCGTGCTGGTGCTCGGCCAGCACGGACTGGTCGGCGAAATCCGCGACGACGTCGACTTGAGCTACCTGAGCGACACCACGATCCTGCTGCGCTTTTTCGAAGCGAACGGCAGCCTGCACCGCGCCATCACCGTCATCAAGAGCCGCACGGCGAACCACGCGCTCAGCATCCACGAGCTGCGCCTCGGCGCGGACGGCGTGCGCGTGGGCCTGCCGCTCGAAGGGTTCGACGGCGTGCTGACCGGGCTGCCCAGCTACCGGGGCGCCACGGCGATGATGCCGCCCGACGGGGCGATCGATGCCTAGCGCGCGAGAACGGCGCCTGCTCGTCTTCGCGCCGCGCGGCCGCGATGCCGAGGTGATCGCGCGCGTCCTCACGGCCGACGACCACGCGTGCACGATCGTGACCACCTTCGCGGCGCTGAGCGACGAGATCGTGGGCGGCGCCGGCGCGGCGATCGTCGCCGAGGAAGCGCTGCACGGCGCCGACCTGGCGCGCCTGCGTGCCTGGCTCGACCAGCAGGAACCGTGGTCCGACTTCCCCTTCATCGTCCTGGTCGCGCACGCGATCGGCCTGCCGGCGGACGACGCGCGTGCCCGCCTGCGCGACCTGGGCAACGTCATCCTGCTCGAACGGCCCCTGAACACGAGCACGCTGCGCAGCGCCGCCGCTTCGGCCCTGCGCGCACGGCGCCGCCAGTTCCAGGCGCGCGACGTCCTGGCCGACCACAGCCGCACCGCCAGCCGGCTGGAACAGAGCCAGGCCGCGCTGCTGCACCTGAACGAGACGCTGGAGGCACGCATCGAGGAACGCACGCGTGCGCTGGCCCAGGCCAACGACCGCCTGATGAACGAAGTCATCGAACGCGAGCGCGTGCAGCTGGCGATGGTGCAGTTCCAGAAGATGGAAGCCGTCGGGCGCCTGACGGGCGGCATCGCCCACGATTTCAACAACCTCCTGAACGTGGTCCAGGGCAGCATGGACCTGATCCTCCTGATGTCGAAGGACGAGGTGGCGAAGCAGCGCGCGGAGATCGCGCGCCGTGCCTGCCAGCGCGGCGGCAAGCTGACCAGCCAGCTGCTGGCGTTCGCGCGCAACCAGAACCTGAACCTGCGTCCCATCGACGTCGCGTCCCTGTTCGGCGGCGTGCGCGAACTGCTGGCCACGTCGCTGGGCCCCGGCGTGCGCCTGCACTTCGCCGTGGACGCCGCGTGCGCGCGCGTGATGGCCGATGCCAACCAGCTGGAGATGGCGTTGCTCAACCTGGCGATCAATGCGCGCGACGCCATGGACGGCGGCGGCGACCTGCGCTTCGAGGCGGCCCTGCGCCCGCCGCCGGACGGCCTGCCGCCGGACGGCGACTACGTCCGCCTGGCCGTGACCGATACCGGCCCCGGCATCCCGCCCGACCTGGTGGCGCGGGTGTTCGAGCCCTTCTTCACGACCAAGGAAGTCGGCAAGGGCACGGGGCTCGGCCTGTCCCAGGTCTACGGCATGGCGCAGCAGTCCGGCGGTCTCGCGCGCATCCTCAGCGCACCGGGTGCCGGCACCACGGTCGAAATCTGGCTGCGCGCCGCGGGCGCCGGCGATGACGTGGCGGACGAGGCGGCGCTGGCGCACCGCCCGTTGCATGCGGTCTCGGCGGCGCGCATCCTGATCGTCGAGGACGACGATTCGGTACGCGCCTCGATGGTGTCCTCGCTCGAGGCGCTCGGCTACCAGGTGGCGCAGGCGCCGGACGGCGAATCCGGCCTCGTCATGCTCCACGAGGGCAAGCCGGACCTCATGATCACGGATTACCTGATGCCCGGCATGACGGGGGCCGAGCTGATGCGGCACGCGCGCTCCGCCTTCCCCAACCTCCCGATGATCATCGCGACCGGTTATGCCGACATGCACGCCATCGAACAGGTACTGGGCGGCGACATCCTGCTGCACAAGCCCTTCCAGCTGTCCGAGCTGGCGTCGAGCGTGGAACAGGCCCTCGGCCGGCACCGCCACGCCGCCTGAGGCGTTACACCGGAATGCCGGTGCCGAACATGGCCTGCATGAGGACGGCGTCGACCGGCCGGCTGAACAGGTAACCTTGCCCCTCGTTGCACTCGTGCGCCTTGAGGAAGGCGAGCTGCTCTTCGTCCTCGACGCCTTCGGCAATGACGCGCTGGTGCAGGTTCCTGCCCATGTCGATCACGGCGCCGACGATCGCCCCGTTCTTGCCCCCTGCGCCGTCGATCGCCCTGACGAAGGACTGGTCGATCTTGAGCACGTCGATCGGGAACTGGCTCAGGTAGCTCAGGCTGGAATAGCCGGTACCGAAGTCGTCCACCGCGATCTTGACGCCGACCGACTTGAACCGCGCCAGCAGGTCCGCGCTCGTGGCCACGTCGCGCATCAGGACCGTTTCGGTCAGCTCGAGCTGGATGCAGGCCGGATCGGTTCCCGTCTCCTCGAAGACGGCCAGTGCATGGTCGAAGAAATCGCGCTGGCGGAATTCGACGGCGGACACGTTGACCGCGATCGACACGCCCGGAATGCCCGCCTCGCGCCAGCGCACTGCTTGCAGGCAGGCTTCGCGCAACACCCAGTGTCCGATCGGCACGATCAGGCCGCATTCCTCGGCGATGGCGATGAAGCGCTCCGGCTGCACCAGGCCCCATTCCGGATGAATCCAGCGCAGCAACGCCTCGACTCCGGTGATGCGATGGTTTTGCAGGTCGATCTTCGGCTGGTAGTGCAGCGTGAACTCGCCCTGCTCCAGCGCGCGTCGCAAATTGCTTTCGATCAGTTGCCGCTCCACGGCGCGCTGGTTCATGGCCTGATGGAAGAACTGGAAGTTATTCCGCCCACGCTCTTTCGCGTGGTACATGGCCGTATCGGCATTCTTGATGAGCGCAGCCGCATCCGTGCCGTCGAACGGAAAGACGCCGATCCCGATGCTGGTCGAGGTGTGCACTTCCTGTTCGTCGATCAGGAACGGCGTGGCGAGCGCATGCAGGATCTTCTCCGCCGTCAGCGCCGCGTCCTGCGGATGGCGCTCGTCGGCGAGCAGGATGACGAACTCGTCGCCGCCGTAGCGGCTGACGGTATCGGACGTGCGCACGCAGGCCAGCAGGCGTTCCGCGACCGCCTGCAGGAGCCGGTCGCCGACGCCATGCCCCAGCGAATCGTTGACGTGCTTGAACTTGTCGAGGTCGAGGAACAGCAGGACCGGGTACGCCTTGCTGCGCCTGGCCAGGGCGATCGCCAGCGAGACGCGGTCGTTCAGCAGCACGCGACTGGGCAGGTTGGTCAGGAAGTCGTGTTGCGCCAGGTGCTGCATCTTCGCCGTCAACGCCACGTTGCGGGAGACGTCGCGGAACACCATCACCGCGCCGACGAGCCGCTGGTTCCAGTCACGGATCGGCGCGGCCGAGTCCTCGATCGGAATGTGCCTGCCGCGACGGTCGACGAGTACGCACTCGCCCGCGATGCCCGCGGCCGGGTCGCCCTGCAGGATGTATTCGAGCGGATTGACGATCGCCTGCCCGGTGGCGGTGTCGACGATCTCGAGGACCTCGGCGACGGGCCGCCCACGCGCCTCGTCGCGCGGCCACGCGGTCATCCGTTCCGCCGCGATGTTCAGGTAATCGACGCTGCCATGCATGTCGACCGAGATGACGGCATCGCCGATCGAGTTGAGCGTGATCTGCGCCCTCGCCTGGGCGATGTACAGGCGCTGCTCCACCTTCATGCGCTCGATGACGTTGCGCAGGGCTTGCGGCACCAGGTAATTGTCGAAGTAGCCGCGCGACAGCCAGCCCTGGGCACCGTGCTGGACCGCTTCCTTGGCCTGGGCTTCGTCGTCGAGATCGCACAGCGTCAGGATGGGCAGGTGGCGGGCCGCGTCGTGCAACCGGTCGAAGCAGGCCATGCCCTGCGCGTCGGGCAACGCCAGGTTCACGAGAACCGCATCGATGCCGCCCGCCGCCAGCCGCTGCAGGCCGGGGTCGAGGGCGGGCACGTCGTCCACGTCGAACGGGCCGTCGCGCGCATTGCCGAGCGCGTCCCTGAGTGCAAGGACATCTTCGGCGACAGCGGAAATGATGAGGACTCGGTTTGCCATGGCGTCTCCCGCGTAGCGGCTTTGACCGCCTGCCTGAAGAATGGTTCGTCAAGCCGGCGGCGGCGTGCCGGACGTACCGCGGCACTGGCCATATGCGTGCAGGTGCGCGGCGAACGCCCGCAACGCCGGCACGCCAGCGCGTTCGGCGCGCTCGCACAGGCCGGCCAGCCGCGCCAGCGCCGCGCGCGGATCGACCTGCCGTTCCTGCCAGAGCTGGCGCAGCTCGGCGCGCATGCGCAGCGCCGGCGCCAGCGCGTCGTGCCGCTCGACGAGCGCGTCCAGCGCGCTGCGCTCGTCGGCGCTCATGGTGTCGGGATCGCGCCGCAGCAGGCGCTCGGCGCGGCGGCGCTCGCGCATGCCGATCCACGCCTGCGCCTGTCGCAGTTCGGCGCGGAACACGCGCACGGCCATCTGGCCATGCGCGCGCAGGACGTGCTCGCGGCAGGCGATGATGCCGTCGAGCGTGGCGGCGCACAGCGCGGCGGCCGGCGCGCGCCGCGTGGGCGGCCGCGGCGCCAGGTGCCTGACGTGGGCGAGCCCGGCCCAGGCGAGGATACGGATGTAGGCCCAGCCGATGTCGACCTCGAACCAGCGCACGGACAGCCTGGCGGACGTGGGAAAGGCGTGGTGATTGCCATGCAGTTCCTCGCCCCCGATCACGATGCCCCAGGGGACGATGTTCGCGGCGGCGGTCGGGCCGTCGAAGCTGCGGTAGCCCAGGTAGTGGCCGATGCCGTTCACGATGCCGGCCGCCGTGACCGGGATCCACAGCATCTGCACGCCCCACACGGTCAGGCCGATGACGCCGAACATGGCGACGTCCGCGACCAGCAGCAGGCCCACCCCCTGCCACGGCAGCGCGCCGTACACGTGCCGCTCGAGCCAGTCGTCGGGCGTGCCGTGGCCGTAGCGCCGCACGGTTTCGGCGTCGCGCGCCTGGGCCCGGTACAGCTCGGTGCCCCGCAGCAGCACCCGGCGGATGCCGAACAGCTGCGGGCTGTGCGGATCGCCTTCCCGCTCGCAGCACGCGTGGTGCTTGCGATGGACCGCCACCCACTCGCGCGTGGCCATGCCGGTGGCGAGCCACAGCCAGAAGCGGAACGCGTGGCTGACGGCCGCGTGCAGCGCGAGGGCGCGGTGCGCCTGGCAGCGGTGCAGGTAGATCGTCACGGCGACGATGGTCAGGTGGGTCGTCGCCGCCGTGTAGGCGACGATCTGCCAGGGGCGCCATGCGAGCATGCCGTCCGCCAGGAACTGCAGGATGGACTGCCACATCTGCGTCATGTGCCCCCCCTCGATCGCGATGCAGCCAGCCTGCGCCCGATCCGGCAATCCGTCCAGTGCATGCCGTGCGGCATGTCCGAAAGGACGGGCGAAAACCGCTGGTTGTACACCGGACCGGCGTGTATGATGGCCCGAACCGACCACGGAGGATGGATGGACATGAGCGAGCGCCAACGGCGCAGCGACGAGCCGACAGCCAATGCCGTGGCCCGCGGGTTGAACATCCTGGCCGTGCGCGACGCCGGCGTCGCCAGGCGCTACATGCGGCACATGCACGTGCCGGACCACGTGATCGAGCGTGTCCTCGACCATCCCGAATTGCGCCGCCGGGAAAGCGCCGCGCAATCCATCTCGGAAGCGATCACGCCGTCGGCACCGCAAGACGAGTGACGGTGCCACGGCGGCACAACCCCAGCGGAGCGCGCGATGACACAACGTACCGGATCGAACGCCGAAGTCAGGCAATTGCAGGCCCTGCTCGCGCTGTCGCGCGAACTGATGCAGGTCGACAAACCACCGGCCGCGCTGGCGCTGGCCGGGCGCGCACTGGCCGAACTGGGTGGCGTCGACGACGCCCTGCTGCTGGTTCGCGGCGAGGTCAGCCACGACATCGGATTCGACCGCGCGGGCATGCCGCACGCTGCCGGCCGCGGTCACGCCTGGCACGGACCGGCGCTGGCGCGCCTGGAAGGCGGTCCCGAGGACGACGCCATGCCGGACCCCCGCACGCTACTGGTGGGCGTGCCGGTCCGGCACGCCATGGCCGCGCTGGCCGCCGGCTGGCCGGACGCCGGCACGCCTGCGGAACAGGCCAGGCGCCGCCGCCTGCTCGGGACGGTCCTGGAACTGTCCGTCGCGACGCTGTGCCGGATCTCGGCCCGCGACGCGCTCGAGGACCTGGTGTCGACCCAGTACGCGCAGATGGCGGGCACGGCCCGGGCGCATGCCGACGAACTGGCCCGGCGCGACGACGCCGAGGACGCCATGCGCGCCCTCGCCCTGACCGACATCCTGACCGGCCTGAACAACCGGCGCGGCTTCTTCGTCCAGGCGGAGCACATGTTCCGGCTGGCACGGCGCAAGCGCGCCAGTTGCATGGTGATCTATGCCGACATCGACGGCCTGAAACAGGTCAACGACCAGCTCGGTCATGAGACGGGCGACCAGCTGATCCGGGACGCCGCCGCCGTGCTGCGCGAATCCCTGCGCGACACCGACGTGCTGGCCCGCCTCGGCGGCGACGAGTTCGTGGCCTTCGCGCTGAACGACGTCCATCCCCGCGTGATCCTGTCCAGGCTGCGGGAAAACCTGCATGCTTTCAACCTGATGCAGGACCGGACGTATGCGCTGTCGATCAGTGCCGGCGTGGTGCGGTGCGATACGGGCAGCGAAACGCCGCTGCTCGATTACGTCCAGCGCGCCGACCGGGAAATGTACGCGCACAAGCGCAGTTGCCTGCACTAGGCGGCGCGGCGCGCCGCCGGCTCAGGACCCGGGACCGGGATCGGCGCGGTCGCGGTCGCTCTCGTCGTCGAGGACCGCGGCTTCCCGTTCCTTGCCGATGCTGCCGGACAGCACTTGCCGGTCCTCGTCGTCCGTCTCGGGCGGATCGAGCATGTCTGCGAGCATCGCGTGCAGCTCCGGCGTGTCCCATGGCAGGCCGCTGCGCTGCCGGACGTGGATGTAGTGCCTGATCTCGCTGTCCTGTTCGGCCGTCAGCGGCAGGCCGCGGAACGTGTCCCTGGGTTCGGGTTCCATCATGATGCCTCCTCGACGCTGCAAGCCAGCTCCTCGACGCTACGCGCTTTTCCCGCGGGCGGGCGCACGTCAGGTTGAGATCCGGAACGGTTCTATTTACCGATGCAGAACCGGCTGAAGATCACCCCCAGCAGGTCGTCCGGCGTGAACTGCCCGGTGATGCTGGAGAGCTGATCCTGCGCGAGCCGCAACTCCTCCGCGAACAGGTCCAGCGACTGGTCGTCCTGCGCCGCATGGTCGGCGGCGTAGCGCAGATGCTCGCGCGCCTGGCGCAGCGCGACGAGGTGGCGTTCGCGCGCGAGGTACAGCGATTCGCCCGTCTGCTGCCAGCCGGCGATGCGCAGCAGTTCCGCGCGCAGCAGGTCGATGCCGATCTTCTCGTGTGCGGACAGGTAGATGTTGACCGCGTCGGCGCCCTGGTCCACGGACGGCTTGTGCCCGGACAGGTCGATCTTGTTCCAGATGCGCACGACGGGCACGCCGGCCGGGAACGCGGCGACGATGTCCTCGTCGGCCTTGGCCGGGCCGAGACTCGCGTCGAGCAGGTGCAGGATCACGTCCGCCTTGCCGACCTCGCCCCACGTGCGTTCGATGCCGATGCGCTCGACGACGTCGATGCCTTCGTCGATGGCGCGGATGCCGGCCGTGTCGACGATGTTCAGCGGGATGCCCTCGACCTGGATCGTCTCGCTGACTTTATCGCGCGTCGTGCCCGCGATCGGCGTGACGATGGCAACGTCCGATCCGGCCAGCGCGTTCAGCAGCGACGATTTACCGACGTTCGGCTGGCCGACCAGCACGACATTCAAACCCTCGCGCAGCAGCGCGCCCTGGGCGGCCTGGCGGAACACGGCTTCCAGCGCATCGACGATGCCCTTCAGCTGGCCGCGCGCATTGGATTTCTCGAGGAAGTCGATCTCCTCTTCCGGGAAGTCGAGCGTGGCCTCGACGAGCATGCGCAGGTTGATCGTCTTCTCGACCAGTTCATGGACGACCTTCGAGAACGCGCCGGACAGCGATTGCGACGCCGATTTCGCGGCGGCCTCGGTGGACGCGTCGATGAGGTCGGCAACGGCCTCCGCCTGCGCGAGGTCGAGCTTGTCGTTCAGGAAGGCGCGGCGCGTGAATTCGCCCGGCTCGGCGAGACGCAGGTCCAGGTCGCGGCCCGCCTCCAGCACGCGCGCAAGCAGCATGCGCAGGACGACGGGGCCGCCGTGGCCCTGCAGTTCCAGCACGTCCTCGCCGGTGTACGAATGCGGCGCCTTGAAGTACAGCGCGAGGCCTTCGTCGATGACGGTGCCCGCGGCGTCCTTGAACGGCAGGTACGTGGCGTGGCGCGGCGCCAGCTTCGTGCCGGGGAACAGCGCGGCCGCGAGGGCCGACAAGTCCTTGCCGGAGGCGCGCACCACGCCGATGCCGCCGCGGCCGGGGGCGGTGGCAATGGCGGCGATGGGAGAAGTATCGAGTTTCATGGTCGGATTGTAGTGCGAATAAAAAAGCCCGTGCGGACACGGGCTTTTCGGTCACCGGGCCGGTGTTATTTGGCCGGCGCGAACTTCTTGGTGATGACGTACTGCTGCGCCATCGAGATCAGGTTGTTCACGACCCAGTACAGCACGAGGCCGGACGGGAAGAACAGGAAGATGACCGAGAACGCCAGCGGCATGAACAGCATCATCTTGGCCTGCATCGGATCGGCCGGCTGCGGGTTCAGCTTCTGCGTGATGAACATCGAGATCGCGTACAGGATCGGCAGGATGAAGTACGGGTCCGGTGCCGTCAGGTCGTGAATCCAGCCCACCCACGGTGCGCCGCGCATCTCGACCGCGGCCTGCAGCACCCAGTACAGGGCCAGGAACACCGGCATCTGCACGAGGATCGGCAGGCAGCCGCCCAACGGATTGATCTTCTCGGCCTTGTACAGCTCCATCGTGGCCTGCTGCATCTTGACCGGATCGTTTTTAAAACGCTCGCGGATCGCCTGCATCTTCGGCGTCACCGTCTTCATCTTGGCCATGCTGCGGTAGCCGGCCGCCGACAGCGGGAAGAACAGCAGCTTGATCAGGATGGTGAAGGCGATGATGGTCCAGCCCCAGTTGCCGATCATCGAGTGCAGCCAGTTCATCGTGGCGAAGATCGGCTTGGCGATGATCGCAGCCCAGGAATAGTCGCGCACCAGGTCCAGGCCCGGGGTCACGTTTTCCAGCAGGCTCTGCACCTGCGGGCCCGAGTACAGGCGGGCGGCGTTCGAGACGGTCGCGCCCGGTGCCACGGTGCCCAGCGGCTCGACGGCGCCGATCGCGAACAGGTTGTTACCCAGCGACTTCGTGTAGATGTCGCGCTGCGTGTTCGCCGGCGGGATGAACGCCGAGACGAAGAAGTGCTGCGAGATCGCGATCCAGCCATCCTTCGACGCTTTCGCGTGCTCGGCCGAACCCTTGCCGATCTTCTCGAAGGTCAGCTTCTGGTAGTGCTCTTCCGGCGTCCACAGCGTGGGGCCCGTGTAAGTGCTGTTGAAATAGGTGTCGCCTTCCGGCTTCATGCCGTCATGCTCGAGCTGGAAGTACAGCGACGGCGTGACCGGTGCCTGCGTCAGGTTCGTCACGTCGTGGCGCACGTCGATCACGTAGTCGTTGCGCTTGAACGTGAAGGTCTTGGTCAGGCGCACGCCGCCCTGCTCCGCGTCGAGCACGACCTGCACCTGGTTGTTGCTGTCCAGCGTGCGCGGGCCCGGACGGACCGTGAACGGGGTGTTGTGGTTCGGCAGGACGCCGGCCGCGCTGGCGCCGGTCAGGCCCGTCTGGGCCAGGTAGACGCGCGGACCGTTGGCCTGGAACAGCACCTGGTTCTTCGTCTGGTCGACCTTGTCGCGGTACTTCAGCAGTTCCAGGCGGCGGATCACGCCGCCGGCCGTGTCGATGTCGACTTTATAGACGTCGGTGGTGACGGTGACGACCTGGGTCTGCACGGGCGCGGGCGCCGCGGGCGTGCCCGGGACGGTGCCGGCCGGGGCCGGCGTCGCCGCCGTCGGCAGGTCGTTCGGCTTGGCCGGGTTAGGGGCCTGCGCGACCTTGGCCGGCGGCTGCGCCGAGAACATCGACTGCTTGCCGTTGGCCACCATCCAGTCGTTCCACAGGACGACCAGCGAGACGGCGAACACGATCCACAGGATGGTACGTTTATTGATTTCCATTGGTCTTATTCAGGAATGCTTGCAACCGCAAGCGGTTGGTGAGGAATGCTGCTCCCCGGGACGCGGTACCAGGTCGACGCCGCCGTCGTTCCACGGATGGCAGCGGCAGACGCGGCGCAGGGCCAGCCATCCGCCGCGCGCGGCGCCGTGGATCTTGACGGCCTCGATCGCGTAATTGGAACAGGTCGGATAGAAACGGCAGTTCTGTCCGAGCATCGGAGACACCAGCAATTGGTAGCCGCGCAACAGCCAGACGAGCAACCGGTTCATGATAGTCCCGGTTGTGAGCCTGAAGGCGCAACGCTTGCCGCCTGTGGAGCGGACTGGGCTTTGCGTGGACGCGGCATTTGCGACGCGAACAGGCGTGCCAGTTCCACGCGCAACTGGGCCTTCAGCGACGTCGTCGTGGCCGGACCGTCCTTGCCGTTGACCGGACGAGACAAGCGTACGATGCAGTCGAGCGCCGGCAATGGCGTCGTGCGGAACAGTTCGCGCGTGATGCGCTTGATGGTGTTGCGCGTGACCGCGCGCGGCGCAAAACGTTTGGCCGCGACGACGCCCAGCCGCGCATGAGGCAGGGCATTCGGTCGGGTATAGAGCACGAAATGCGCGGTTTTTTGTGCAGGGCGCAAACGAAAAACGGATGAAAACTCATCCGTTTTTACGATACGCCGAACGCGCGCAAAGTCGTGCGAACCTTCGCCTGACATATGTCGTAGGCGCGGTCGATGCGGCTTTCCGGGCTTAGACAGCCAGGCGCTTGCGGCCCTTGGCGCGGCGAGCGTTCAGGACAAGGCGGCCACCACGGGTAGCCATACGTGCGCGGAAGCCGTGCGTGCGCTTGCGACGGACGACGGAAGGTTGGTAAGTACGTTTCATGGTGGTCTCGCTTAAAGCAAAATAGAATGCAAAATCGGGGCTGAGCTCACGCTGAGTCAGCATTGCGCCAATGACATTTCGCAGTTGTTAAGCCAGCGTCACGCCACAGCAAAGCTTGTCGCCTGTGTGCCGTTTGTTGAATTAACAAGGCGTACGGGCGGGGAACCCTGAATTAGACAGCATTTCCGGTCCAGCTGTCAAGAAAGCCGTTGTGTCAAGACCGCGCCATTGTGCGCCGCAAACGGTTGCGGACGCACGTCAGGCAACTCTGGTTCGGTGGAAAATTCCTGTATCGCCTGTGGATAACTTGCGAGAACACAGGTAAAATAGAGTGTTACGCTTAACTTAGTCGATGTATGGATAACTTTTGGCAGACCTGCTCCAACCAGTTGGAGCTCGAGCTGACACCGCAGCAATATACCGCGTGGATCAAACCACTCGTCGCCCTCGACTACGAGGACGGCAAGCTGCGCATTGCGGCGCCCAATCGATTCAAGCTCGACTGGGTGAAGTCGCAGTTCGCCAATCGCATCACCGCGCTGGCGTCGGAACACTTCCAGCGGCCGGTCGACGTGCAGTTCGTGCTCGATCCGAAGAACAGCGCGCCGAAGAAACCGGCATCGTCGGCCCCTGCCCCATCCCCAATGGCGTCCAGCAGCGGCGCGCTGGGCATCAACGCCGCCGCCGACAAGACCGTGCCGGAGATGCCTGTCGTCACGCCGGACAACGTCATCGCGAACAATCCGCGCCGCGAACAGAGCCGCGTCAATCCTGACCTCACGTTCGAGAACTTCGTGACCGGTAAGGCGAACCAACTGGCGCGCGCCGCCGCGATCCAGGTCGCCAACAATCCCGGCGTCTCGTACAACCCGCTGTTCTTCTACGGCGGCGTAGGCCTCGGTAAAACGCACTTGATCCACGCGATCGGCAACCAGGTGATGGCCGACCAGCCGGGCGCGCGCATCCGCTATATCCACGCGGAACAGTATGTGCGCGACGTCGTGACCGCGTACCAGCGCAAAGGCTTCGACGACTTCAAGCATTACTATCACTCGCTGGACATGCTGCTGATCGACGATATTCAATTCTTCGGTGGCAAGAGCCGCACGCAGGAAGAATTTTTCTATGCGTTCGAGGCACTGATCGCGGCGAAAAAGCAGATCATCATCACGTCGGATACCTATCCGAAAGAGATCACGGGCATGGATGACCGCCTGATCTCGCGCTTCGACTCGGGCCTGACGGTCGCGATCGAACCGCCGGAACTGGAAATGCGCGTGGCGATCCTGATGAAGAAGGCGGAATCGGAAGGCGTGATGCTGAACGACGACGTCGCCTTCTTCGTCGCGAAACACCTGCGCTCGAACGTGCGCGAACTGGAAGGCGCGTTGAGGAAAATCCTCGCGTACTCGCGCTTCCACGGCAAGGACATCACGATCGACGTCGTGAAGGAAGCCCTGAAAGACCTGCTGTCCGTTCAGAACCGCCAGATCTCCGTGGAAAACATCCAGAAGACCGTGGCCGATTTCTTCAACATCAAGGTCGCGGACATGTATTCGAAGCGCCGCCCCGCGAACATCGCGCGTCCGCGCCAGATCGCGATGTACCTGGCGAAAGAGCTGACGCAGAAGAGTCTGCCGGAAATCGGCGAACTGTTCGGCGGCCGCGACCATACGACGGTGTTGCATGCGGTCCGCAAGATCGCCCAGGACCGTGCCAAGAACGCTGAGTGCAACCACGAATTGCACGTGCTGGAACAGACCCTGAAAGGCTGATGCGTGATCGGGGGTCAAAAGGCTGTGCCCCCGATGATTTCTGGCAAAATATTGCGCGAACAACATTTTTACCCATAACCGAGGATATCTATGCAACTGGTCAAATCCACCCGAGACACGCTTCTCCGGCCACTGCAGATCGTGAGTGGTATTGTCGAGCGTCGGCACACCATGCCGATTCTGGCCAATATCCTCATCCGCAAGAATGGCGAAAGCGTCTCGTTCCTGTCGACCGACACCGAGGTGCAAATCACGACCCTGGCCAATATCGGTTCGGGTCCCGAGGAGACCGGCACGACCGTCGCGGCACGCAAGCTGCTCGACATCCTGCGTGCCCTGCCGGAATCGGGCGACGTCACGATGACCCTGCTGAACAAGCGCCTGACCGTCCAGAGCGGCAAGTCGCGCTTCGCGCTGCAGACGCTGGCGGCCGAGGAATTCCCGACCGTGTCCGTGGCCGACAGCTACAACGCGACCGTCACGCTGCCGCAGAAAACGCTGAAGCACCTGTTCAACATGGTGCACTTCGCGATGGCCCAGCAGGACATCCGCTACTACCTGAACGGCCTGCTGCTGGTGCTGGACGGTAACAACGTCATCGCCGTCGCCACCGACGGCCACCGCCTGGCATTCGCGCAAGTGACGGCCGAGCAGACGTTCGAGCGCCAGGAAGTGATCATCCCGCGCAAGACCATCCTGGAACTGCAGCGCCTGCTGGAAGAAAGCGACGACGAAGTCCGCCTGGACATCGCCGCCTCGCAGGTCAAGCTGACGTTCGCCGACATCGAACTCGTGTCGAAACTGGTCGAAGGCAAGTTCCCGGATTACACCCGCGTGATCCCGAAGGGTTACAAGAACGATTTCACGATCAGCCGCGAAGAACTGCTGCGCTCGCTGCAGCGCGCCGCGATCATGACGAGCGACAAGTTCAAGGGCGTGCGCTGCATGATCGCCCCGGGTTCGATGAAGATCAGCTCGACCAACGCCGACCAGGAAGAAGCGGTGGAAGAACTGGAAATCGACTACGGCGGCGACACGATCGACATCGGTTTCAACGTCACGTACCTGCTCGACGTCCTGAACAACCTGAAGTGCGACCAGGTGAACATCTCGCTGGGCGACTCGAATTCGTCGGCACTGATGTCGATTCCGGAAAATGGCGACTTCAAGTACGTCGTCATGCCGATGCGTATTTAATTAGGGCAAAGCGCCCATATATTCGTTGTTTGCCGTCTGTTTGCGGCGTCGGCTGGTGCGGAAGACATCCTGCCCGGCCGATCGACGATCGAGACCGCGGGCCTCTATGCCCGCCGTCTGATTTACACGTTATTTGAGAAAGCAGTCATGTCCGAGAACACTCAAGCAGTTTTGGAATCCTCCCCTGCCAAGGCGGAAGAGTACGGCGCCTCGTCGATCCAGATTCTGGAAGGCCTGGAAGCCGTACGCAAGCGTCCGGGCATGTACATCGGCGACACGTCGGATGGCACCGGCCTGCATCACCTGGTGTTCGAGGTGCTCGATAACTCGATCGACGAGGCATTGGCCGGCTTTTGCTCCGAAATCCACGTCACGATCCATTCCGACAATTCGATTTCGATCACCGACAACGGCCGCGGCATCCCGACCGGCATCAAGATGGACGACAAGCACGAGCCGAAGCGCTCGGCGACCGAGATCGCCCTGACGGAATTGCACGCCGGCGGCAAATTCAACCAGAACGCGTATAAAGTGTCGGGCGGCCTGCACGGCGTCGGCGTGTCGTGCGTGAACGCGCTGTCGAAGCTGCTGCGCGTGACCGTGCGCCAGAACGGCAAGGTACACCAGCTGGAATTCTCGCGCGGCGTCCCGCTCGACCGCATCATCGAAGTCGTCGACGGCGTGGAAGTCTCGCCGATGAAAATCCTCGGCGACACCGACAAGCGCGGCACCGAGGTGCACTTCTGGGCCGACGAAGAAATCTTCACGACCGTCGAGTTCCACTACGAGATCCTGAGCAAGCGTATCCGCGAACTCTCGTTCCTGAACAACGGCGTCAACATCAAGCTCTCCGACCAGCGCACCGGCAAGGAAGAAGTGTTCGCCTTCGAAGGCGGCACGCGCGGCTTCGTCGAGTACATCAACAAGGCCAAGACCGTCCTGCACCCGACCGTGTTCCAGGCGACGGGCGAGCGCGTGTCGGAAAACGGCACCAACATCTCGGTGGACGTGTCGATGCAGTGGAACGACGCATACAACGAGCAAGTGCTCTGCTTCACGAACAACATCCCGCAGCGCGACGGCGGCACCCACCTGACGGGCCTGCGCGCAGCGATGACGCGCGTGATCAACAAATACATCGACGAGAACGACTTCGCCAAAAAGGCCAAGGTCGAGATCTCGGGCGACGACATGCGCGAGGGTCTGACCTGCGTGCTGTCCGTGAAAGTGCCTGAGCCGAAGTTCTCGTCGCAAACGAAGGACAAGCTCGTGTCGTCGGAAGTGCGCGGCCCGGTCGAGGAAATCGTGGCGAAGACGCTCACCGACTTCCTGATGGAAAAGCCGAACGACGCCAAGATCATCTGCGGCAAGATCGTGGAAGCGGCGCGCGCGCGCGAAGCCGCCCGCAAGGCCCGCGACCTCACCCGCCGCAAGGGCGTGATGGATGGCCTGGGCCTGTCGTCGAAGCTGGCCGACTGCCAGGAACGCGACCCGGCGCTGGCCGAGCTGTACATCGTCGAGGGTGACTCCGCAGGCGGTTCCGCCAAGCAGGGCCGCGACCGTAAGTTCCAGGCCATCCTGCCGCTGCGCGGCAAGGTGCTGAACGTGGAAAAGGCGCGCTTCGAAAAGATGCTGTCGTCGGAACAGATCACGACGCTGATCGCAACGCTCGGCACGTCGATCGGCCCGGACGAGTTCAACGTCGACAAGCTGCGCTACCACCGCATCATCATCATGACCGACGCGGACGTCGACGGCGCCCACATCCGCACCCTGCTGCTGACCTTGTTCTACCGCCAGATGCCGCAGCTGGTCGAGCGCGGCCACATCTACATCGCGCAACCGCCGCTGTACAAGGTGAAAGCTGGCCGCGACGAGCGCTACCTGAAGGACGACGTCGAGGAAGCGAGCTACATGATGCGCGTCGCGCTGAACAGCGCCGCCCTGCTGCCGAAGGAAGGCGCCGAGCCGATCACCGACGGCGCGCTGGGCGAGCTGGTCGACAAGTACAACAGGGCGAACGCGATCATGATGCGCCTGTCGCGCGTGATCGACCGCGCCGCGCTGTCCGCCATCATGACCGGCGTGAAGCTGGACCTGTCGACCCAGGAAGCGGCCGAGCAATCGGCCCAGGCCATGGCCGACGCGATCCACGACCCGAGCGTGAAGGTGGGCGTGCGTTCCGATGAGCTGTCCGACAAGCACAGCCTGCGCATCGAACGCATCCACTACGGCAACGTGCAAGTGACGTCGATCGACGCCGACTTCGTCGCCGGCGCCGACTACAAGACGCTGGAAAACTCGGCCGAGACGTTCCAGGGCCTGATGGGCGAAGGCGCCATCATCCGCCGCGGCGAAGGCGACAAGATGAAGGAATTCGCCGTGCGCGACTTCCAGCAGGCCATGGAATGGCTGCGCGAGGAAGCGGAGCGTGGCGTCTCGAAACAGCGCTACAAGGGTCTTGGTGAGATGAATCCTGAGCAGCTGTGGGAGACGACCATGGATCCGACCGTGCGTCGCCTGCTGAAGGTGCAGATCGAGGATGCCATTGCGGCGGACCAGATCTTTACCACGCTGATGGGGGATGAAGTGGAGCCGCGCAGGAACTTTATTGAGTCGAATGCGCTGCAGGCGGGGAATATTGACGTTTAAAATTGGGGCGAAGCAAAGCTGCACCACTCGGACGTTATAAGTAGCGGTACTTCGTAAGCGTGACGAGAAGGAGGTCCCTTGCTGTCCAGTCCCGTTTGATCGTAGACGCGTTTAACGAATAATT
>NZ_JANUGY010000022.1 GCF_024756235.1 Massilia kyonggiensis
TGTACTGAGCGGGCTTTTTGCTTTCTACTGGCGTTATAGCGCAGCAGCGCGCGCCGCTTCGATGAGCCAGCGCCAGGCGCGGGTCTCTTCCGCCGCGGGCGTATCGCCTTTCAGCACGGCCAGCAATTCCTGAAGGCGCGCCCGTGATCCCCCGGCGGCATACTGATACGCGTCGGCATCCCGGGCACCGTCCCAGAACGCGCTGATGCCCGCCTCGAATTTCCGCACGACGTCCGGGTCCTGCAGCATGCCGGCCAGCTCGGTCCACGCTTCGATCTGCGCCGGCGTCGGAAGCGCCGGCAGTTCGGGGGCCATGGCCGCGGTCCGGCTGCGCCAGGCCTCATCGACGGGCGCACCGCCGGTCACGTGTTCCATGAACGCGGCGACGAGCGCCTTCATCTGCTCGTTGTTTACTCTGCTCATCTTCCAGAACCTGCTATCGAAAACGTGTATACAAGTGTGCAGCGTTCTCTTCCTGCCCCGAACCGTCCTGCTGACCGTGCTCGTGCCTGACAGGCGTCACTTCCCCGACTGCCGCTGGCCCCAGGCTGGCGGCAGCGCCAGGCGTTACCGCCCGACTCGCCACGGGTAGCGCCGGTTGCGCCGCAAGGGCGCCGGTGGCGAGCCGTTGTAAGTTGATGGCCGCGTTGACGTCGCGGTCGTGATGCGTGCCGCAGCTGCGGCAGGTCCAGGCACGTTCACACAGCGCCAACGTGCCGTGGCGTGCATTGCACGCCGAACACAGCTTGCTGGACGGGTACCAGCGGTCGGCCAGCACGATCATCGTACCGTAGCGCGCCGCCTTGTACGTCAGCTGGCGGCGGAACTCGTAAAAGCCGACGTCGGCGATCGCGCGCGCCAGACGCGCATTGGCGAGCATGCCGCGTACATTCAGTTCTTCGATCGCGATCGCCCGGTTCTCGCGGCACAGCCGGGTCGTCAACTGGTGCGTGAAGTTGGCGCGTACCCGGGCGATGCGCGCGTGCAGGCGTGCGAGCGCGCGGGCGCCGCACACCCGGTTCTTCGACACAGGCAGCCGCGTGCCGGCCCGGATGCGCCCTGCGATGCCGGCAACCGCCTTGGCTGCCTCCAGCTTGCGGGACAGGCGGCGCGACCGGATCCGCAATCGCCGCAGCGCGGCCTTCAGCGGCCGTGGCGCCGCGATCTTCTCGCCACTGGACAGCGTGGCCGCGCTGGTCACGCCCAGGTCGACGCCGACGACGCCGTTCCCGCCAGGGCGCTGCCGCGCCACGCCGTCCGGCACCTCGACCTGCAGCGCGATGAACCAGTGATCCGCTTCGCGGCTGACGTTGGCGCCCATGATGCGGCCGGGCCAGCGCAACGTCTCGCGCAGTGGTATCCGGCCGACCTTCGGCAGCACGACGGCTGCGCCCTCCAGGCGCAGCTTGTCGTTGGCGACATAGAAGGCCTCGCGGCAGCGTCCCTTTTTCTTGAATCGCGGCGGTTTGGCCGGCCGGCCCGTGCGGCGGTGCTCGACATACCGGTGCCACGCCCTGGCAAGGTTGGCAAAGGGCTGGGCATGGGCATCGCGGTGGATCGTACGCAGCCAGGGGTTGCCGTCGGCGTCGAGCCAGTCCGGATCCGAATATTTGATCGCGTTGAAGCGCTTCTTGAGCGCCATCGCGTCGGGCCGCTGGCCGCTGGCCAGTTCGCGGTTCCACTCGGCCAGCGCCCAGTTCCAGACGCGGCGCGCGGTGCCGGCCGCGCGCGCAAAATAGTCGCGCTGCGCCGGGTTCGGGTCAATCCGTATCCGGTGAGCCAGCAACATGTTAATTCTCCAGGGCCGCGCGTAACTGGCTTTCCGTGTAGCGGCGCCGACCAGTGGTGGTACGGGCTGCCGGGAACAGCCGGTCCTCGCGCTCCCAGTGCTGCAATGTTTTAACCGACACCCTCAGTATCCTGGCGGCCGATGCTATGCCGAACGTGTTTTCAATGTTCACCGTTGGACACACCTCCTCACATTTAGTTCGACTAGAGTCATCCTCCTCATGGTGTCAACGTCAAGGTGAGGGAGGGCCAACGTCGCACGCAGCACGGACGCGGTCCGCTGCTTCGCCGCGATCTCGGCATCGAGGATGGCGAGGCGCGCGCCCAGCACGTCGCGCACGTCGCCGTGCGTACGCAGCAGCCGGCCGATTGCATCGAGGCCGACGCCGGCGTCGCGCAGCGCACCGATGAGATCGAGCCGCGCCAGATCGTCCTCGCTGTACAGCCGGTAGTTGCTGTCGGTGCGCACCGCGGGCGGCAGCAGTCCTTCGTCCGAATAAAAACGGATGCGCCGCACCGGCTGTCCGGACAGCCGCGCCAGTTCTCCGATCGTGTACGTCTTGGCTCCCATGACTCCAGAATGAGGTTTCCACCGGGTGGAGAGTCAAGCATTCCGCTACAATACGCAACTGTTGTCTTTCCATTACGTCGAATGTCGCGCTCCATCGTCCATGTACTGCTGTCGCTGCTGCTGCTCATCACGCAGCAGATGTCGTTGCAGCATGCGGCGACGCACGTCGCGGAAGCCGGCAGCCCGCAAGCGGCCGCGCAGGTGGAGCAGGGCGGCAAGCCGGCGCTGCGCGACCTCTGCGCCCTCTGTCTCGACGGCGCCCAGCTGGCGTTTGCGGCGCCACCGCCGGCACATGTGTTCGTGCCGCTCGCGCTGGCCGACGACAGCCCGGTCGACCCTGTCCGCACCGGCATCCATCCGCAGCCGGTCCACGTTTTCCAGCCGCGCGGCCCACCCCGCGCCTGATCTCTCCCGCAATCGAAGCAACGTACCGCCACGGCATCCGCGCCCTGGCGGCGTTGCGCGTTATCCGCTGATCAGAACCTGGAAACATGAATATCAAGAACACCCCTTTGAGGTGCGTGCCGCTGCTCGCCGGTACGCTGTCTTTCCACGCCATGGCCGAACCGCCGGTCGACACCGTACGCATCACCGGCCAGCGCACGGCCTGGCATGGCCTCACCGTGGCCGGCGCCACGAAAACCGATGCGCAACCGCTCGACCTGCCGCAGAGTACCCGGACCCTGGAAGCCGACCTGCTGCGCGACGCGGGCGTCGCGAACCTGGCCGGTGCGCTCGAACTGGCCAGCGGCATTGCCCGCCAGAGCGACCTGGGCGGCCTGTGGGACAGCTACGCGATGCGCGGCTTCACGGGCGATCCGAACTTCGGGTCGGACTACATGGTCAACGGCTTCAGTTCGAGCCGCGGCTACAACGGCCGGCGCGACGTGGCGGGCACCCAGTCCATCGAGATCCTGAAAGGACCAGCATCGGCACTGTACGGCCGCGGCGAGCCGGGCGGCACGGTCAACATCGTGACGAAGAAACCCCGCTTCGCGCCGCAATACGGCATCGACGTCGCGCTGGCGAGCCACGGGACACGGCGCGCCGCCGCCGACCTGACCGGACCGCTCTCGGACAGCGTCGCGTACCGGTTCAACCTGGCGCACCAGGCGGGCGGCAGCTTCCGCGACCTGGTGCACACGGAGCGCACCTACGTCGCGCCCTCCATCCTGTGGCACGCAGGTGAAGACACGACGGTGTCCTACGAGATCGAAGCGACGCGCCAACGCACGCCGTTCGACCGCGGCGTCGTCGCGATCCCGGGCCGGCTGCCCGTCTCGCGGTTCCTCGGCGAACCGTCCGACGGTCCGGTCATCGTGCAGTCCGTGGGGCAGCAGCTGTTCGTCCAGCACGCGCTGGGTGAAGACTGGTCCCTGCAGGGCGGCGCGTCCTATCGCGACAGTGCGCTGGCCGGCTATTCGACGGAAGCCAGCGACCTCGCGGCGGATGGCCGGACGCTGCGCCGCCAGCGGCGGCATCGCGACTTCGCGGCCATCGACCGTTCCGCGCGCGTGGAACTGCTGGGCAGGCTCGCGAACCACGCCGTGCTGGTCGGCGCCGACACCTACCGATTCGATGACCGGCGCGTGCAGCTGCGCCGCAATCCATCCGCAGCGAATCCGTACGTGCTCGACATCTTCGCCCCTGCGTACGGCGGCACGGCCGCGCCGCTCGCCCTGTCGATCGACACACTCGAACACCAGCGCGCCACGGGGCTCTACGTGCAGGACCAGCTGAACCTGACGGCACGCTGGAAGGCGCTCGTCGGCGTACGCCACGACCGGTACCGCCAGACCGTGATCAACCACCGCACCGCGGCCGTCAACCACCAGCGCCTGGGCGCCACCAGCCCGCGCGCCGGATTGGTCTACCAGCCGGATGCCACGGTCGCGCTGTACGCGAGCACGGCGCGCGGCTTCCGTCCGAACAGCGGGATCAGCATCGATAACCAGGCGTTTCCGGCGGAAGAGAGCCGCGCCGACGAGGTGGGCGCGAAGCTCGACACGCCCGGTGGACTTGCGGGCACGCTGGCCCTCTACCGGATCCGCAAGAAGAACGTCCTGACGACGAATCCGGCGAACACGGATTATTCGATTCCGGCGGGCGAAGTCGCGAGCCGGGGCGTGGAACTGGACGTGTCGGGACGGCTGCGGCGCGACCTGAAGCTGTCGGCGGCCTATGCGTACACGGACGCGCGCGTGACCCGTGGCGACAGCACCATCCGGACCGGCAGCCGCGTTCCCAACGTGCCGCGCCACAGCGCCAACGTGCTGCTGGTCGCGGGCGATGCACGAATGTCGGCCGGCGCGGGACTCGCGTACGTGGGCGAGCGTTTCGGCGACGTGGCGGCGTCCAGCGACTTCAGGCTGCCCGGCTACACGACGGCCCGCCTGATGGCGGCGTATGCGCCAGACAAGCGCTGGCGCATCGCGCTGGACGTCGACAACCTGTTCGACCGCCGCTATTACGCCAGTTCGTACAGCCGGCTCTGGGTCATGCCGGGCAGCACCCGCACCGCGACGGCGACCCTGTCTTACCGTTACTGAGGAGCCGCCATGAACGGTCAACGTATTGTTTCGATCGACGTGATGCGCGGCCTCGTCATGCTCCTGATGACGGTCGACCACGTGCGCGAGACGTTTTATCTGCAGCACCAGGTCGGCGATCCGATGGACGTGGGCACGACGCCGCCCGCGCTGTTCTTCACCCGCCTGGCCGCGCATTTCTGTGCGCCGATGTTCGTGTTCCTGACCGGCCTGTCGGCGTGGCTGTATGCGCATCCGCCCGGCGGCCCGCGCAGCGCGACAGGGTTCCTGGCCAGGCGCGGCCTGTTGCTGCTCGCGCTCGAGGTGACGGTGGTGAATGCCGCGTGGTCGGGGACGGCGCTGTCCACTATTTACCTGCAGGTGATCTGGGCCATCGGCCTCGCCATGCTCGCGCTGGCGCTGCTGCACCGCCTGCCGCTCCCGGTGCTCGGCCTGCTGGGCCTCGTCATCGTGGGCGGGCACAACGCGCTGGAACAGGGGACGTTGCCCTCGGCGGCGTGGACGATCCTCGAACAGCGCGGCTTCCTCGCGCTGGACCCGGTCCGCATCAAGGTCAGCTATCCCGTCCTTGCCTGGATCGGCGTCATCCTGCTGGGTTACGCGTGCGGGCCGCTGTATGCCAGGGCGGCCGCGCTGCGCATGCGCCGGCTGACCCTCGCGGGCATCGCCTGTCTCGCCTTGCTCATCGTCCTGCGCAGCATGAACGGGTACGGCGAGCCCGTGCCGTGGACGCCGCAGGCGGACGGCGTGCACGCCACGATGGCCTTCCTCAACTTCACGAAGTATCCGCCCTCGCTCGATTTCCTTCTCCTGACGCTCGGGGTGGGCTGCATCGCGCTCGCGTGGATCGAGCGCGTGAATACGGTAGCGACCCGCGTGGCGGCGGTGTTCGGCGGGGCGCCGCTGTTCTACTATCTGCTGCACCTGTATGCGCTGCTGGTGCTGCAGAAGCTCGCCGCCGCCGCGCTGGGCGTGCCGCGTGCGGACGTGGCGCACGTCTGGCAGGTGTGGGCGATCGCGGCGCTGCTGGCCGCCGTCCTGTATCTGCCGACGCGGCTGTTCGGCAGTTACAAGCGCACAAGCGGAAAAGGATGGGTGAAGTATTTCTGATAAGCTTGTCAATTCATCCAGCGAGGAGGCTCATGAACGAACGGACCGCACGCGATGTCGTCCTGATGCGCGCCATCGAAACCGCCGACACGAAGCGCGAGATCCTGTCGGAAGACGATCGCGTCTACGCCAGCCGCAGCGCGCGCGAACTGGCGCACTGGCAGGCAGCCGAGGGCAAGAGCGAGCCGCGGCTCGACCACTTCCTCGGCCAGCGCGCGGAACTCATCCTCAAGCGGTTGGCCGAGCGCACGCCCGCGTTTGCCGCGTTCCGCCAGCGCCGCAGCCTGCTGCCGATGCTGGCTGTGCTGCTGCCCATCGTCGGCTTCATCGCCGGGGCGGGGCTGGACCGCATCGGCAATCCGCACCGCGTCGACCTGCTGTCGGCGCCGCTGCTCGCGATCCTCGCGTGGAACCTGCTCGTGTATCTCGCGCTGATCGTGTGGGCGCTCGTGCCGTCGAAGCGGACCGGCTGGGCCAGCCCGCAACTGCTGCGGCGCCTCTCGGTCGGCAAGGCCGCGCTGCCGCGCAAGCTGCCCGCGCCGCTCGCCGCCGGCATCGCGCAGTATTTCACGGACTGGTCGGCGCTGACGGCGAAGCTGACGCACCTGCGCCTCGGCCGCACGATCCACCTCGCGGCCGCGGCGTTCGCGCTCGGTGCGATCGCGTCGCTGTACGCGCGCGGCGTGCTGACGCAGTACGCGGCAGGGTGGGAGAGCACGTTCCTCGATGCGCAGCAGGTGCACACCTTGCTGTCGGTGCTGTTCGCGCCCGCGCTGGCCGTGTTCCCGCTGCAGGGCTTTACCCTGGCCGACGTCCAGGCGCTGCGCTTCGTGCAGGAGCCGTCGCCGGCGGGCGGCGCGCGCTGGGTTCACCTGTATGCGGCGACGCTGTTCCTGCTGGTCGTGCTGCCGCGCCTCGTGCTGGCCATCCTGTCCGGCCTGCGCGCGCGCCGCCTCGCGCACCGCTTTCCGCTCGATCTCGGCGAGCCGTATTACAGGCTGCTGGCCGACCGCGTCGGCGCCTCCGGCCCGGCCGTGCTGCGCGTGATCCCGTACAGCTACACCGTCGACGAGGCGCGCCATAAAGGCCTCGCGGCCGTCGCGGCGATGGTGCTCGGCGAGCAGGCGCAGTTGATGCTGCGGCCGTCGTGCCCGTACGGCGAGGAGCCGAAGGACGCGCTGCGCGACGCGCGCCTGGACGATGCCGGCGTCGCCATCACGGCCGTCCTGTTCAACCTGGCCGCGACGCCGGAACGCGAGAACCACGGCGCGTTCCTCGAATACCTGGCGCGGAACACGCCGCGCGGCATCGCCGTGCTGCTCGACGAATCGGGCCTGGTGGAGCGTGGCGCCGTCGACGCCCGCCTCGTGGAGCGCGTCGCGCTGTGGCACCAGTTCTGCCAGTATCACCACATCCAGGCGACCGTCGTCGACCTGCTGCATCCGGAGCGCCATCCGCTCGATCTCGGCAGCGGCCTGCCCGTATCGGGGGGCGCATGAGCGCGCAACCCGTCGACATCCAGTTCGCGCTCGTCTCGCACACGAACAACGGCAAGACGACGCTGGCACGCACCCTGGTCGGCATGGACGTGGGCGAGGTGCGCGACGCCGCCCACGTGACCGTGTTCGCCGAAGCGCATACCCTGCAGACCAGTAGCGCGGGCGACCGCCTGCTGTTGTGGGACACGCCCGGCTTCGGCGATTCGGTCCGGCTGCTCAAGCGCCTCGCGCAGGCCGGCAATCCGATCGGCTGGTTCATGCGCGAAGTGTTCGACCGCTACCGCGACCGGCCGTTCTGGCTCAGCCAGCAGGCACTGCGCGCGGCGAAGGACGCGGCCGACGTCGTGCTGTACCTCGTGAATTCGTCCGAGGATCCGCGCGATGCCGGCTATCTCCCGGCCGAGATGCGCATCCTGGAATGGCTCGGCAAACCCGTCGTCGTGCTGCTCAACCAGCTGGGCCCACCGCGGCCGGACGAGCAGGAACAGGCGGAGCAGGCGCGCTGGAAAGCGCATCTGGACCAGTACACGATCGTGCGCGACGTGCTGGCGCTGGACGCGTTCGCGCGCTGCTGGGTGCACGAGGACGTGTTCTACGAACGCGTCGGCAAACTGATCGACGAGTCGAAGCGCGACGGCTATGCGCGGCTGCTCGCCGCGTGGCAGGCGAACAACGTGCAGCGCTTTCGCGAATCGGTGGCGCTGGGCGCGCAGATGCTGGCCGGCGCCGCGCGCGACAGCCAGGCCATCGAACAGGAAGGCAAGGCCGGCCTGTTCAAGTCGGCGCTGAAGGCAGTCGGTCTCGGCAAGGATGAACAGAAGCGCCAGGATGCGGCGATGGCCGGCCTCGTCGAGCGGCTGGAGCGGCGCATCGGCGACACGACCGTCGGCCTGTTGCGCCTGCACCGCCTCGATCCGGGCGACGCGGGCCGCATCAATGCGCGCGTGCGCGAGAACTTCGCCGTGCGCGCGCCCATCGACAAGGCGCAGGCGGGGCTGCTGGGTGCCGTCGTTTCCGGCGCCGCGACGGGCCTGTCGGCCGACCTGATGGCCGGCGGCCTCACCTTGGGCGGCGGCGCGCTGCTCGGCGCGATCGTCGGCGCACTGACGATGGCCGGCGCGGCCTGGGGTTTCAACACGACGACGGACCGCGACCGTCCGACCGTGCAGTTCGCGGATCCGTTCCTGCGCACGCTCCTCGTCGGCAGCGTGCTGCGCTACCTGGCCGTCGCCCATTTCGGACGCGGACGCGGCAATTTCGTCGAAGGCGAGGCGCCGCCGTTCTGGCAGGCCGAGGTCGAACGCAGCGTCGCCGCGCACGAGGCCGAACTGGCGCCGATGTGGAAGGCCGTGCGCGCCGCGCCCGATGCGGCGGCGGCCGCGGCGCCCGTGCAGGCGCTGCTGGGGCGCGTGACGGCGGAAACGCTCGAACACCTGTATCCGGAGGCGGCGACACGCGCGCTGGCACGCGCGGACATGTGACACCTGTTGCAAATTGGGACAGGCGCGGCCCGCGATTGCCGCCATCCAGGGCGTATGACGCATGGCACGCCGATTGCTCATGTAGGGATAGATCGATAAACCTACAGGAGACATCACCATGAAGCACAAGATCCGCATCGCCGCCGGCGCAGTCGCCGTTGCCGCCGCCGCACTCACCTCGCTCTGGGCCAACGCGCACGGCAACGTGGTCCCGCAAGGCGTCGACACGACGGGCCTGCCCACCTTGGGCGACAAATGGCGCGACGAGAACCCGTACCGCACCAACAAGCTCGCGCTGAAGATCGGTTCCTCGGCCTACACGCAGAACTGCGCCCGCTGCCACGGGCTGGAAGCGGTATCGGGCGGGATCGCGCCGGACCTGCGCCTGCTGGACCGCGACTGCACCGGCATCAAGAACGAGAAGAAGAAGGACGCCTGCTACAAGGAAGTCGACAACTACTACCTGACCAGCATCCGCCACGGCAAGGTGCGCAACGGCGCCGTCTACATGCCGCCGTTCGAAGGCGTGTTCAACCAGGAAGCGATGTGGGCCATCAAGACCTACCTCGAATCCCGCCGCGCCGCCGACTGAGGCCATCATGTCGACCCCGACGTCGCCATCGCGCCGGCGCGTGCTCGCCGCCGGCCTGCTGCTGGGTGCCGGCATCGCCGCACCCGCCCGCGCGGCAGACAATCCCGTGCTGCGCGAGGCGGGCCACCTGAAGGTGGCCGTCTACAACGATCTCGCGCCGTTCTCCGACAAGGGCCAGGGCATCGACGCCGACCTCGGCGCCGCGCTGGCCGGCAAGCTCGGGCTGAAGCCGACGCTGTTGCCGTTCAATGCCGGCGACGACCTCGGCGACGACCTGCGCAACATGGTGTGGAAGGGCCACTACCTCGGCTACGGGCCGGCCGACGTGATGCTGCACGTGCCGGTCGACCGCATGCTGATGAATGCGAATCCGCAGGTCGAGATCTTCGCGCCGTACTACGTGGAGACCGTGCGGCTCGTGCGCAGCGCGCAGGCGATCCCGCAGTTCGACGGCGTGGAGGCGCTCGCGGGCAAGCGCATCGGCGTCGAGAAGGTGTCGATCTCCGGCATGGTGATGCTGGGCGAGGGCGGGGGACGCTTCCGCGACCAGGTGCACATCTACCCCACCGCGACCGAGGCGCTGGAACAGCTGAAGGCGGGCGGCCTGGATGCGGTGCTGGCCACGCGCGCCCAGATCGAATCGGTGATGAAGGGCGATCCCGCGTTCCCGCTGCAGGACGTGCCGTTCGATCGCCTGCCGCGCGGCGGCTGGGCGGTCGGCATGGCGGTGAAAAAGGATAACCTCGACCTCGCGCGCCGGTTGCAGGCCGCGCTGAACGACCTGGCCGCCAGCGGTGAACTGAAGGCGATCTTCGCGAAGTACGGGGTGCAGGCCGTCAGGCCGTGATCATTCGTCGGACCACAGCTTGCCGCCCGTGGCCCAGTGGTCGCGCCTGACTTCGTGGATCAGGATGTCCACGGAGTCGGGCGAGCATTCCAGCGTCTTGACGGCGGCTTCCGTGACGGCTTTTACGAAGGCGCGCTTTTGTTCCGGCGTACGGCCTTCGAACAGTTGAACGTTAATGGTCGGCATAGGGGTTCCTTCAGGTGCGGTATCGGGGACTGGCAGCGTCCAGGCGGCGCAGCAATGACGGCCATTCGGGCACGCCTTCGGGCGAACCGTCGCCCACGAGCTGCGCATGGGCCGTCGCGCACATGGCATCCGGCGGTTGCACGAGCGGCACGCCGGCCGCCTGTGCGCGCAGCTGCACCTCGCAGGCGCGGTCCAGCGTTTCCATCAGCACGAACGCTTCCGCGATCGTACGGCCGACGGTCAGGCTGCCGTGATTCCGCAGCAGCATGGCGGGACGTTTGCCCAGGTTGTCCACGAGGCGCGCCTGCTCCTCCGGCGTCATCGCGATCCCTTCATAGTCGTGATACGCGAGTTCGCCGTAAAAGCGCAAGGCATACGGCGACAGCGGCAGCAGGCCGTCCTGCTGCATGCCGACGGCGATGCCGGCCAGATTATGCAGATGCATGACGCAGGCCGCATCCGGCCGCGCCTTGTGCACGGCCGCGTGCAGGCGGAAGCCGGACTGGTTGACCGGGGCGGGGAGTGCCCCGACGACGTTGCCGGCGCTGTCGACCTTGACGAGGTTCGACGCCGTCACTTCATCGAAGCACAAGCCGAACGCATTGATCAGGTAGTGGCCCGGCTCGCCGGGCACGGCGGCCGAGATGTGGGTGTAAATGCCGTCGGCCCAGCCGTACAGCGCGCATAAGCGGTAGCACGCGGCGAGGTCGACGCGTGTTTGCCATTCCGAGAGTTTGTCCATCACGCGAGCGTAACAGGCAACGCGCACGTCGGTCATACGCCGGCGTGCATGAATGTTATGCGCCTCGCGTATTCAGAACTGGTACTGGACGCTGGCGCCCAGCACCCAGTTGCGGCCCGGCGCCGGTTCGTAATAACGCTTGTTGCTGTCGCCGACGATGACGGAGCCCACGTACGTACGGTCGAACACGTTGTTGACGCGCGCGTACTCGCGCACGCGCCACGCGCCCAGCGGCTGGCTGGCCTGCACGCGCGCGTTGACGATCGCATAGCCCGGTGCCGGCGTCGCCGCATTGGCATCGTCCGGATTGACCTTGCCGCTGGCGAT
Organism: Massilia kyonggiensis; assembly: GCF_024756235.1. Classification (GTDB taxonomy): domain Bacteria; phylum Pseudomonadota; class Gammaproteobacteria; order Burkholderiales; family Burkholderiaceae_D; genus Telluria; species Telluria kyonggiensis. The sequence goes on from NZ_JANUGY010000022.1 coordinate 11,693, forward strand.
GGTTTCCAGCGCCGCCTGCAGGCGGCCGTCCGCATCCTTCCACGCCAGCTCGCCGAACAGGCTCGTACGCGGCACGCCCGGCAGGCGGTTGCCTTCGGCGACGCCGGTGAACGCTTCGTCGTAGATCGCGCGCAGCACGGTGGCCGCCACGCGGGCGGAGAAGCCCGCGCGCAGGTCGGCGTCGAGCGACAGTTCCAGGCCCTGGCGCAGGGTGGCGCTCGCGTTGCGGTAGCTGGTGCGGCCGCCGCTGGAACTGTCGACCACCAGCTCGTCGTGCGTGCGCACCTGGAACAGGGCCGCGTTGACGCGGACGTCCCGGCCGATCAGGGCTTTCGCGCCGGCTTCCAGTTGCGTGCTCGTGGCTGCGCCGAGGCGGTAGTTGAAGCCGTTGCCCGTGCCCGAGTAGAACACTTCGTTCAGCGTGGGCGTCTCGAAGCCGCGCGCCGCGCTGGCATAGACGTTCAGGGTCGGCGTGACCTTGTACAGCGCACCGAGCAGCGGTGTCGTGTGGCGGTAGTCGACGCTGCCGCCGTCGTTGCCGTTGGCGAGATAATGGTCGTCCACGTCGAAGCTCACGCGGCTGTGGCGCAGGCCGCCCGTGAACACCCATTGTCCGCGCTCCCATTCCAGCTGCAGGTAAGGATCGACGTTGCGCACGTCGTCTTCCTCGTCGCGGCGCAAATTCCCTTTCACGCCGAACGTGGTGCCGACGTAGTTCTCGTACCCCTTGCGCGCATCGTTCGACTTGCCGGCCTCCAGGCCGACGGTCGTGCGCAACGTGCCGTCGCCGAGCGGGCGCACCATCAGCCAGTTCGCGTCGATGCCGTAGAAATCGCGGTCGAAATCGACGACGCCGCCGGAATGGCTGGCCGGTGCCTGGAACGCCTTCGAGAACGACTGGTATTGGATCACGCTGCGGTTGCCGCCGTAGACCGCAACGTGCAGGCGGTCCTGGCCGAACGTCTCGTCCCACGCGAGGCCGACCTGTGTGTGGTGGATGCTTTTACGGGTGTCGTAGCGGTCGGCCAGCGTGCGCTTGGGCGTCTGCGTGTCCGTCGCGTCGATCTCGCCGGCGCGCGGGTCGCGCCGGAACGTGGCCCAGGTCACGCCGAGCGGGTCCTGCGTGTCGTCCTGGCGCAGGCCGCTGGCGGTCACCGTCAGCTTGCCGGTCGTAGAGGTGTCGAAGGTCAGCTTCGCATAGGCCTGGTCGCGCGTGGCGGCGCTGTGGGCGCGGTAGCCGTCCGTCTCGAAGCGCGAACCGTCCAGCAGCCAGCCGAAGGCACCCTGTTTGCCGCCCGTGTTGACATCGACCTTGCGCATGCCGTCGCTGCCGGCGGAGACATTCGTTTCGATATAGGGTGCGCCACGTGGCTCACGGGTGAACAATTGGATCACACCGCCGGCGTGGTTGCCGTACAACGTGGAAAAGGGGCCGCGCAGGACTTCGATGCGCTCGGCCATGTCGAGATTGAACGTCGCGGCCTGGCCCTGGCCGTCCGGCATGGTGGCCGGGATGCCGTCCGCGACCAGGCGCACGCCGCGCACGCCGAACGCGGACCGGGCGCCGAAGCCGCGCGAGGAAATCTGCAGGTCCTGCGCATAGTTCTGGCGGTTCTGCACGACGAGCCCCGGCACGGCGGTCAGCGCCTCGGACGCGTTGACGCGCGGCTGGGCCGCGCCGATGCGGTCCGCGTCGACGACGTCGATGGCGGCCGGCAGGTCGAAGCTCGTGTGTTCGGCGCGCGTGGCGCTGACGACGACCACGCTGATCGGTGCATCGGGTGCATCGGCCGCAAGGGCGATCAACGGCGCGGCCAGGGGGGCGGCGGCGAACAACGCCGCCACGAAGTTCAAACGGTAATTCATCTCATCTCCAGTCGAATGGTCCGCCCTTGTCGTCCGGGCGCTGACCATCAGCGCATGCAATATACCTGCCAGGGCGGAAACGTGCTGCCCGCATGGCATGGCGCTTGCAATCAGATGAGAGTACCGCTCAATCCTGGAGGATCACCATGTCGCGCATTCGTACCCTCATCGTCCTGCTGGCCTGCAGCTTCGGCGCCGCGCAGGCCGCTCCCTTCGCCTACGTCCCCAACGAAAAATCCGGCAACGTCAGCGTGATCGACACGGCCACCGGCGCGGCCGTGCGCCAGATCGCGGCCGGCAAGCGCCCGCGCGGCATCGCGGCCGATCCGGCGGGCAGCCGGCTGTACGTCACGGACGCCGCCGGCAATGTGCTGCTCGTGCTGGACGCTGCAAGCGGCGCCGTGCTCTCGACGATCCCGCTCGGCAGTTCGCCCGAGGGTGTGAACGCGTCGCGCGACGGCCGCTGGGTCGCCGTCGCCGTGGAGGACAGCAACAGTGTGGCGCTCATCGACGCGGCCGCGCGCAAGCTCGTCGCCGACATCCCCGTCCAGGGCCAGAACCCCGAGCACGCCGTGTTCAGCCCCGACGGGCGCTGGCTGCTCGTCTCGGCCGAGAACGCGGAGCAGGTCGACGTGATCGACGTGGCCGCGCGCCGCCAGGTGGGCTCGATCGCGGTGGGCCTGCGGCCCCGCGGCATCGGCTTCTCGCCGGACGGCGCGCGGGCCTACGTCGCGTGCGAGCTGGCGGGCGCCGTGCACGTGATCGACATGGCGGCGCGGCGCAGCATCGCGACCATCCCGGCGGGGAAGAACCCGGCCGGCATCGTCGTGTCGCCGGACGGGAAAACCGTGTTCGTGTCGAACGGTGCGGACGGCAGCGTGATGCGCATCGATGCGGCGCGCAACGCGGTGGACGCCACCATCCCCGTCGGCAAGCGGCCGTGGAACATGGCACTGACGCCGGACGGCAGCCGGCTGTACGTGGCGAACGGGCGTTCGGACAGCGTGTCCGTGATCGACACGGCCGCGGGCAGCAAGACGGGCGACATCGCCGTGGGCCAGCTGCCGTGGGGCGTGGTGATCCGCTGAGTTGTTCAAGTTTGTGACACCTGTACCAGAAACGGCCGGCGCAAGGCCTCCCAGCGCGGCAAAAACAGGGGAAACCGGGCTGGCACGGGGTTTGCGAAAGAAGGGATGTACCGAACAAAGACCCAGCGCCGGCAACGGCCACATTCCAACTCATAGTGAAAGAGGATGACATGAATCTCGCGGACATCAGCAAACTCGGCGTCGCCAATCCGTTCCGCCAACGCTACGACAACTTCATCGGCGGCAAGTTCGTCGCACCGGTCAAGGGCGAATACTTCGCCAACGTCACGCCGATCAGCGGCCAGCCGTTCTGCGAAATCGCCCGTTCGACGGCCGAAGACGTCGAGCTGGCGCTGGACGCGGCGCACGCCGCCAAGGACGCATGGGCGAAGACGTCGCCGGCCGAACGCGCCAACATCCTGAACCGCATCGCCGACCGCATGGAGCAGAACCTGCGCCTGATCGCGACCGCCGAGACCATCGACAACGGCAAGCCGATCCGCGAAACGATGGCGGCCGACATCCCGCTGGCGATCGACCACTTCCGTTACTTTGCAAGCTGCATCCGCACGCAGGAAGGCGCGATCTCGACGATCGACGACCAGACCTATGCTTACCACTTCCACGAGCCGCTGGGCGTCGTCGGCCAGATCATCCCGTGGAACTTCCCGATCCTGATGGCTGTGTGGAAGCTGGCGCCGGCCCTCGCCGCCGGTAACTGCGTCGTGCTGAAACCGGCCGAGCAGACCCCGGCCTCGATCATGGTGCTGGTCGAGCTGATCGCCGACCTGCTGCCGGCAGGCGTCGTCAACATCGTCAACGGCTTCGGCCTGGAAGCGGGCAAGCCGCTCGCGTCGAGCAAGCGCATCGCCAAGATCGCCTTCACCGGCGAGACGGGCACCGGCCGCCTGATCATGCAATACGCCGCGCAGAACCTGATTCCGGTCACGCTGGAACTGGGCGGCAAGTCGCCCAACATCTTCTTCGCGGACGTGATGGACGCGGACGACGACTTCTTCGACAAGTGCCTGGAAGGCTTCGCGATGTTCGCGCTGAACCAGGGCGAGGTATGCACCTGCCCGTCGCGCGTGCTGATCCAGGAATCGATCTACGAGAAGTTCATCGAGCGCGCGCTGGCGCGCGTGGCCAAGATCAAGGCCGGCAACCCGCTCGACGAAGGCACGATGATCGGCGCCCAGGCATCGAAGGAGCAGATGGAAAAAATCCTGTCCTACCTCGACATCGGCCGCCAGGAAGGCGCGCAGGTGCTGGCCGGCGGCGAGCAGGCCAAGCATGACGGCGACCTGTCCGGCGGCTACTACGTGCGTCCGACCGTGTTCAAGGGCGACAACAGCATGCGCATCTTCCAGGAAGAGATCTTCGGCCCGGTCGTGTCGGTGACGACGTTCAAGGACGAGGCGGACGCGCTGCGCATCGCCAACGACACGCTGTACGGCCTGGGCGCCGGCCTGTGGACGCGCGACGGCAGCCGCGCCTTCCGTGTCGGCCGCGCGATCCAGGCGGGCCGCGTGTGGACCAATTGCTATCACCTGTACCCGGCACACGCCGCATTCGGCGGCTACAAGCAGTCGGGCATCGGCCGCGAGAATCACAAGATGATGCTCGACCACTACCAGCAGACCAAGAATCTGCTGGTGAGCTACAGCCCGAAAGCGCTGGGCTTCTTTTAAATAGCAAAGAGGCGCCATGACAGCCAATATCGAACGCGTCTTGGCGACTCCCGCCGCGCTGGCCTTCATCGGCGAGCTGCGGCGGCGCCACGGACCGCTGATGTTTTTCCAGTCCGGCGGCTGCTGCGACGGCAGCACGCCGATGTGCTACGCCGCCGGGGAGTTCGACCTGTCCGACACGGACGTCTACCTGGGCAACCTGGACGGCGCACCGTTCTACATCGGGCTGGAGCAGTTCGGTTACTGGGAACACACCCAGCTGATCATCGATGTGGTGGAAGGCAATGGCGGCATGTTCTCGCTCGATAACGGCACGGGCCGGCGCTTCCTCACGCGGTCGCGCCTGTTCACGGACGAGGAAAACGGCCAGCTGCGCGCACAGGCGCCCGGACCTTAAAACGACAACAAAGGAGACAAAGCATGAAGACGAGAATGACCATCCTGCTCGCAGGACTTGCCCCGCTGGCGTTCATCGCCCAGGCGGCCGACATCACCAACGCGATGATCGAGAACGCGAAGGACACGAAGAACGTGCTGTCCTTCGGCATGGGTACGCAGGGCCAGCGCTATTCGACGCTCACCCAGATCAACACGAAGACCGTCGGCCAGCTGGTCCCGGCCTGGTCGTTCTCGTTCGGCGGCGAGAAGCAGCGCGGGCAGGAATCGCAGCCCATCATCGCCAACGGCAAGATGTTCGTCACCGCGTCGTATTCGCGTATCTTCGCGATCGACCTGAAGACGGGTAACAAGCTGTGGAAGTACGAGCATCGCCTGCCGGAAGCGATCATGCCGTGCTGCGACGTCGTCAACCGCGGCGCCGCCGTGTACGGCAACCTGGTCATCTTCGGCACGCTGGATGCGCAGCTCGTCGCCCTCGACCAGAACACCGGCAAGATCGTGTGGAAGGAAAAGGTCGACGACTACGCGGCCGGCTACTCCATGACGGCCGCGCCGCTGATCGCCAAGGGCGTGCTGATCACCGGTGTGTCGGGCGGCGAATTCGGTATCGTCGGCCGCGTGGAAGGCCGCGATCCGCTGACCGGCGAGCTGCTGTGGACGCGTCCGACCGTCGAAGGCCATATGGGTTACCGCTACGACAAGGAGGGCAAGGCGACCGAGGCAGGCGTCACCGGCACCGTCAACAAGAGCTGGCCGGGCGAGCTGTGGAAGACGGGCGGCGCGTCGACCTGGATGGGCGGCACGTACGATCCCGCCACGGGTCTCGCGTACTTCGGCACCGGCAACCCGGCGCCGTGGAACAGCCACCTGCGCCCCGGCGACAACCTGTATTCCTCGTCGACCGTCGCGCTCGACCCGACGACGGGCCAGATCAAGTGGGCGTACCAGAACACGCCGAACGATTCGTGGGACTTCGACGGTGCCAACGAGTTCGTCACGTTCGACATGAACGGCAAGCGCTACGGCGGCAAGGCCGACCGCAACGGCTTCTTCTACGTGATCGACGCAAAGACGGGCCAGCTGCAGAACGCCTTCCCGTTCGTGAACAAGATCACGTGGGCGAGCAGCATCGACCTCAAGACGGGCCGTCCGAACTTCATCGCCGCCAACCGTCCCAGCGATCCGACGAAGGGCGACGGCAAGAAGGGTTCGACCGTGTTCGCCGCGCCGGCCTTCCTCGGTGCGAAGAACCAGATGCCGATGGCGTACAGCCCGCAGACCGGCCTGTTCTACGTGCCCGCCAACGAGTGGGGCATGGAGATCTGGAACGAGCCGATCACGTACAAGAAGGGTGGCGCCTACCTCGGCGCCGGCTTCACGATCAAGCCGCTGAACGAGGACTACATCGGCGCGCTGCGTGCCGTGGATCCGAAGACGGGCAAGATCGTCTGGGAGAACAAGAACTCGGCTCCGCTGTGGGGCGGCGTGATGACGACGGCCGGCGGCCTCGTGTTCTACGGCACGCCTGAAGGCTACCTGAAGGCGGTCGACGCGAAGTCGGGTAAAGAGCTGTGGAAGTTCCAGACCGGTTCCGGCGTCGTTGCGCCGCCGGTGACGTGGGAAGACGGCGGCGTGCAATACGTGGCCGTCGTCTCCGGCTGGGGCGGCGCCGTGCCGCTGTGGGGCGGCGAGGTCGCGAAGAAAGTCAACTTCCTGGAGCAGGGCGGCTCGGTGTGGGTCTTCAAGCTCGCCACGAAGATTTGATTTGAACTTCAGGTAAGTGGTCAGGGAGGGTTATGCATCGGCTGCGGCGGCGGCCGGCGTCAAGACCCTGTTTTGCCGCGGCTTCGGCCGCGGTTTTTTTTATGTTTTGCCGCGGCTTATTTATTTATATCGTTTAGTTTGTTTTCGCGCGGACGGTCAAAACTGCAACACCTGATCCGATTCGCTACAGCGGAAACACCCTCTTGACGCGTTCTCCCCCGTGAAACGACCGGGCACGCAACTTGCCATCACTGTCGGTACATCTCAACGATGTATTCCACTACAAACAAGAAGGCGAGGAGACAAATGAAGAAGGAAATGAAGAAGGTTCGCGCAATGGCCGTCCTGGCCTCGATCGGCGCCTGCACGCAGGCCTACGCGGTCGACCTGAAGGCCGGCGACTGGACGGTCAACGTCGGCGGCATCGTCAACGCCTATTACACGGGCGTGTCGTGCAGCGGCGACGCCGTCGGCGGGCTGGCGCTGGGCGGCCGCGCGCTCGGCTGCGGCGGCGAGGATCATCGCACCACCATCGGCAACGGCCTGCTGCCCAGCGGCCTCGTGACGTCCGTGTCGTCGACGCAGGGCGGCTTCGACGTCACCGCCAAGATCGGCATCTACGCCGCCACGGCGACGGACAGCGCGATCGCCCAGAACAGCACGGTCGACGTGCGCCAGGCCTTCTTCACGTTCGGCCGCGCGGACCTCGGCACGTTCAAGCTGGGCCGCGACTACGGCATCTTCGGCGCCAACGCCATCCTGAACGACATGACCCTCGTCGGCGCCGGCGCACCGGTGCAGGCCACGCAGCGCGGCCGCGTCACGCTGGGTCACATCGGCGCCGGCTACACCTATCTGGGGACGTATGGCCAGATCGTCTACAGCACGCCCAAGAACGACGCCGGCATCGGCTTCGACTTCGGCCTGATGAGCCCCGTGTCCGACACCCCGGTCATCGCCGGTCCGCGCTACTCGACCCGTTCGAGCCCGCAGGTGCAGGCGCGCCTCTCGTTCGAACAGGACGGCTTCAAGGCCTGGCTTGGCGCGAAGACCCAGCGCTTCGAAACGCAGACGGCGGGCGCGAGCGACCTCACGATGAACGGCTTCGAAGCCGGCGCCTCGTACCAGCTGGGCGCGGCCGGCCTCCTGGTCAACGCGCAGACGGGCCGCGCGCTGGGCATCTTGTCCGACGCCGACCAGGGCGACGTCCGCTCGAAGAACTACCTCGTGCAGGGCACCTTCAAGGCGACCGATGCGCTCAAGCTCGGCCTGTCGTGGGGCCGCAGCGCCAACGACGACAACACCGTCGGCACGGCCGGGCTGAAGTCGAACGCCAACCTGACGGCTGGCGCCTACTATGCGCTGAACAGCGCGATCACGCTGGTGGCCGAGGTCGGGCAGACCCGTTCGAAGGGCTTCGGCGGCGCCACCGCGCGCATGAACGGCGGCTCCGTCGGCGGCATCATCTTCTTCTGACGCCGCCATGAACCTGCTCCGTCTCGTCATCTGCTGGCTGCTGGTGTGTGCTGCGGCGCACGCCGGCACGCTGACGCAGGCGGAGCTGGCGCGGCGCTTTCCGGCGCCGCTGGTCGTCGGCGAGAAAGCGGCCGACGTCCCGGCCTGGCCGCTGTTCAAGCAGAACGGCACGGCGACGGAACTGGTCGGCTACGCGTTCGAATCGGCCGACCTGGCGCCGGTGCCGGGCTTCGCCGGCGTGCCGCCGAATCTCCTCGTCGTCATCGACCCGAAAGGCACGTTCCTCGACGTGGCCGTGCTGTCGCAGCACGAGCCCGTGTTCCTGGAAGGTCTCGGTGAAGCCCCGCTGCGCGAGTTCCTGCAACAGTACCGCGGGCGGTCGCTGGGGCAGGGGATCACGGTCGGCGGCGGGAAGGGAAGCCTGGACGGCGTGTCGAAGGCGACGGCGTCCGTCCGCATCATCAACCAGAGCGTCCTGTCGGCCGCGTTGAAGGTGGCGCGCGCCAGGCTTGGCTTTGCGCAGGGACGCGATCCTGGCCGCATCGGGCGTATCCGCATGGATGTCTTCGCGCCGATGTCGCTGCAGGAGATGCTCGATGCGGGTCTTGTGCACCACGTCCGCGTGCGCCAGGGCGACGTCGAGCGGCTGTTCGCCGGCAGTGCCGGCGCCGGACTGGATGCGCAGGCGCTCGCGCAGCCAGACGATGTCTTCATCGACCTGTGGGTCGCCTGGGCCTCGGTGCCGGCCGTCGGCCGCAACGTGCTGGCACCGCGCACATGGAACCGGCTGCAGGGCCGGCTGGAACCGGGCGACCACGCACTGCTCGTGCTGACGGCCGGTCCGCACACGCTCACCGGCGCGGACTTCGTGCGCGGCAGCGTCCCGCGCGGCATCGTGCTGCGCCAGGACCGCCTGCCGGTGGAGATGCGCGACCTCGATCTCGAACCGCGCCTGGCCGACGGCGTGCACCTCCCGGCCGACGAGATGCTGCTCATGCGCGTGATTGGGCAGGCCGGCCTGGATCCGGCGCGCGCGCTCGATTTCGCGCTGCCGGTCACGCGCAGCAAGGGCATCGTGTACCCGGAGCGGATCACGCGCGAGATCGCGTTCTCGTACCGCCTGCCGGAGGCGTACTACATCGCGCCCGAAAGCGCGGCCCCGGCGTGGCAGGCCAGTTGGAAGGCGCGTCGCGTGGAGTTGATCGTGCTGGGCGTGGCGCTGGCGCTGCTCGCGGCGGCGCTGTGGCAGCAGCGCCGGCTCGTCGCGCACGCGCGCCGCTTCGCCTGGCTGCGCCGCGCATGGCTGCTGTTCACCATCGGGTTCATCGGCTATGCGGCACAGGCGCAGCTGTCCATCGTCAATCTCACCGGCATCCTGCAGGCGCTCCGGGCGGGACGGGGCCTGGACTATCTGTTGTTCGATCCGATGACCCTGGCGCTGTGGGCGTTCGTGCTCGTCTCGCTGTTCATCTGGGGACGCGGGACGTTCTGCGGCTGGCTGTGCCCGTTCGGCGCGTTGCAGGAGTTCGCGGGCCTGGCCGGACAGGCGCTGCGGTTGCCGCAGGTCGTCGTGCGGCGCGTGCTCGATGCGCGCCTGAAGCGTGTGAAATACGGCGTGCTGGCGGCGATCCTGCTGGCGGCCGTGTGGGCGCCGGCGCAGGCCGACCGGCTCGTCGAGCTGGAACCATTCAAGACCGCGATCACGCTGAACTTCGTGCGCGCCTGGCCGTTCGTCGCGTATGCCGCCGGCCTGCTGCTCGCCGCCATGGTCGTCAACAAGGCGTTCTGCCGCTATCTCTGTCCGCTCGGTGCGGCGCTGGCGCTGCTGGGCCGCGTGCGCCTGCTCGACTGGATCCCGCGCCGCGCCGAATGCGGCACGCCGTGCCAGACCTGCCGCCACCGCTGCGGCTACAACGCGATCGCCCCGAGCGGGAAGGTCGACTACGAGGAGTGTTTTCAATGTATGGAATGTGTCGTTATCCACGCAAGCGACGAACAGTGCGCGCCGCGGATATTGGAACGGAAGCGCAGCCGGACGATTCCGATCGTGCCGGCATCCAGCGTCATCGACAGGGGACCATGATGCACAGAAGGACATTCATCGCCGCCACCTTGGGCGGCATGGCCGGCGCCGCAGTGGCGGACGCGGCCGCCGCCGACGATCTGCCGCTGCACAGCGGCGCCGCGCTGGCGTTCGGGACGACGATCAGCGTCGCCGTCCGTCATGCGGACCCGGAAGCCGCGCAGCAGGCCATCGCCGCCGCGCTGGGCGAGGCGCGCCGCGTGGATGCGCTGATGAGTCTCCACCAGCCGCCCAGCCAGGTATTCCGCCTGAACCGCGACAAGGTGCTGCACGGCCCCGATCCGCACCTGTTGACGGTGCTGGAGCATGCGCGCACGCTGTCGCGCCTCACGCAGGGCGCGTTCGACATCACGGTGCAGCCGCTGTGGCGCGCGTTCGATTCGGCGCACGGGGTGCCGCCCGAGTCCGAGCGCATGCGCGCGCAACGCCTCGTCGGCTGGACGCAGGTGCAGGCGGGGCCGGAGCGCGTCGTGCTGGCACGGAAGGGGATGGCAATCACGTTGAACGGCCTCGCGCAGGGCTATGCGACGGATCTCGCACTGGCCGCGCTGCGCCGGCACGGCATCCGCCATGCGCTCGTCGACACGGGCGAATACGGCGCGCTGGGCCGCACGGGCGGACGGCCGTGGCACCTGGGCATCCGCGATCCGCGCAACGAGGACACCGTGGCCGCGAGCCTCGTGCTGGACGGGCGCTGCGCCGCCACGTCGGGGGACTACGCATCGGCGTTCACGTCGGACCTGCGGCACCACCACATCTTCGATCCGGCCAGCGGCGATTCGCCGACGGAGCTGGCGAGCGTCACGGTGCTGGCGCCCACCGGCCTGGAAGCGGACGGCTTGTCGACCGCATTCATGGTCATGGGCGCGCGGCGCGCGCACGCGCTGGCGGCGCACTTGCCGGGCGTGGACCTGCTCACGATCGGCAAGGACGGCGCGCGCTGGAAGTCGTCCGGCTTCCCGACCGCTTAATCATTCATGGAGACGTTTTCAGATGCGGCAGCTTGCGGTAAATGGTATTGCGCGAGACGCCAAGCGCGCGCGCCGTCGCCGACACGTTGCCGCCGTTCGCCTCCAGCGACTTGAGGATCGCGGCCAGTTCCATCTCTTCGAGGTTGGCGCCGGACGCGATCATCTGCTGGGCGGCGGGCGCGCTTGCGGGGGCGGCTTCGGGCGTCTCTGCGATGTCGTCCAAAAAGTCGTCCGGCATGTGGCGCAGGCCGATCTCTTCCTCGTCGCCCGCCATGATCGCCGCCGTGCGCAGGAGGTTCGTCAGCTGGCGGAAGTTACCGGGCCATTTGTGGCGCTTGAACAGCCGCAGCACTTCGTCGGAGATCGTGTGGACAACGCCGGATTCCGTCTCGGCCGAGAGGATTTTTCTTACCACCGTTTCGAGGTCGGTGCGTTCGCGCAGCGGCGGCAGTTTCACCACAAGGCCGTTCAGGCGGTAATACAAGTCTTCGCGGAACAGGCCTTCGGCGATGCGCCGGCGCAGGTTGTGGTTCGTCGCGCAGATCACCTCGACGTTCACCGGGATCGACTTGCCGCTGCCGAGCGGTGTGACCATCCGTTCCTGCAGCACGCGCAGCAGGCGTGCCTGGAGCGGGTAGGGCATGTCGCCGATCTCGTCGAGGAACAGCGTGCCGCCGTTCGCCTGCAGGATCTTGCCGACGGCGCCCTTCTTGCGCGCGCCGGTGAACGCGCCATCCTCGTAGCCGAACAGCTCCGATTCGATCAGCGTTTCGGGAATCGACGCGCAGTTCACGGCGACGAACGGCCCTTGCGCGCGCGGCGAATCGTTGTGGATGGCCTGGGCCAGCAATTCCTTGCCGGTGCCCGTCTCGCCCATGATCATGATCGGCACGTCGCGGCCCAACACGCGATTGACCTTGTCGATGACCTGTTCGAGTTGCGGGTCGCCCGTGTTCAGGTAGCGCAGGCCGGACAGGCGCCGCGCCGGTGCCTTCGCCGGCGGTTGCGCGATGGGCGCCATCTGCGCCGCATCGTCGAATGCGCCGGTCAGCACGTGCACGCCATTCGTCAGCCGCAGTTCCGCGCGGCCGCGCACGCGCACGCCGTTGTGCATGCACAGGTCGAGCAGGCCCGGTGCCGCGGTGCGGTAGTGATCGTAGAGGGCGGAGACGGGGAGGCCGAACAGGGAGCTGAACGTATGGGCCTGCAGTGCGGGATACGAGAGGCCCAGCTGGAACAGGCCGTTGCGGTTGGCGGCGAGGAAGCGTCCGCCCGGGCTGAACGACGCGATCCCTTCCATCAGCGTGCCGATGAATTCGGGGCGCGTGTGGAAGTGCAGGGTGATCGCGTTCTCGAACGTCGCCGCGAACAGCTGGTTCTCGATCATCAGCGCTGACATGCGCACGAGGGCCATCGTGTGCTTGTGAAAGCTGCGCCGGTCTCCGCTGACGTCCAGCACACCGACCACGTTGCCGCGGTGGTCGGTGATCGGCGCCGCGGAGCAGGTCAGGAAGTGGTTCGCGGAGAGGAAGTGCTGGTCCGCGTGGATCGTCGTCGGTACCCGTTCCGCGATCGCGGTGCCGATCGCATTCGTCCCCTTGCTTTCCTCGGACCAGGCGACGCCAGGCGTCAGCGCGACGCGGTTGGCCTTCTCGAGGAAGTCGGCGTCGCCCAGCGAATGCACGATCACGCCCTGCGCATCCGTCAGCAGGACCATGTTGTGCGTGTTGGCGATCTGCTGGTACAGCGTTTCCATCGCCGGTACCGCGTGACTGTATAGAAGACGATTCTGTTCGACCAGATAGGACAGGTCGGTGCCCGATGCGGGCGTGTAATCGGGCCGGGAATCCGGACTCAGTCCGAATTGTTCGGAGCGTCGGTGCGAGATCGCGATCATCGTTGCCATGTCGTCGCCGGGGGCGAGCAAGCCTGCGTGTTGATAAGTCATTCCAAGTCTCCTGGTTGGCCCTGGACCGCGGCTCTATATGGGGAATCGACTGTTCACAAATGTAGCACCTGTACCAGAACGGAACAATCAAGCGTGTAAATATGTTCCGTTTTATCGATGCTTTGTTTTATGCAACACACAGTAAGCAAGCTGGATGCCAGCTTTTTAAGCACGCAAAACAGGGCTTGCGCGGGTGGCTGCCGGTTTGCTATAGTTCGCGTCCTGCTTCTGCAGCGCACAAAAAGTTTAACCGAATCAACTAGTTAAGCTTGTCAGATCGATTACATCGAGTGTGTTGCAGAAAAACGAGGGGTTGACGAGTTAAGCGAAGCACGGCATAATCTCATTCCTCTGCTGCTGACGAACAAAACGATTCGCAAGCGCAGCAAGGCAGTATCGAACACAGTTCTTTAACAATAAACAGTCGATAAGTGTGGGCGTTTGATGAAGTGCCAGTATCGCTTCGGTGATACTGAATGCTTAAATTATCAAATGTTCACACAAAAGAAATACGTTGCTCAGCAATGG
>NZ_JANUGY010000023.1 GCF_024756235.1 Massilia kyonggiensis
TCATTGCTGAGCAACGTATTTCTTTTGTGTGAACATTTGATAATTTAAGCATTCAGTATCACCGAAGCGATACTGGCACTTCATCAAACGCCCACACTTATCGACTGTTGATTGTTAAAGAACTTCGTGTTCGGTACTGCCTTGCTGCGTTTGCGAATCGTTTTGTTCGTCAGCAGCAGAGGAACGAGATTATGCAGTGTTTCGTTTAACTCGTCAACTCATCTTTTTCGTCAGCGCAAGCGGCGTTGTCAAACCACCTAGCTCAACTGTTTGATTTCGCTGAACTTTTCTTGCACTGCCGAAGCAGGACGCGAACTATAGCAAACCAGATCGGGGGTATGCAAGGGGCTTACCGTAAGAATTTTCGAGTTGCTTCTGTGCTATCTTTGCCGGCTTCATCACCCCGTGGAGTCCCCATGCGCATCGCCCCCACCGCGAATCCCGACCTGTCCGCCGCCCTCACCGCCGCCATCAATAACAAGACGAAGCCGCTCGGCAGCCTCGGCGCCCTGGAACGGCTGGCCAGCCGCCTCGGCCTGATCCAGGACACCGTCGCGCCCACGATCCGGCAGCCCGCCATCCTCGTGTTCGCCGGCGACCACGGCGTCGTCGCGGAAGGCATCTCCGCCTACCCGCAGGACGTCACGTGGCAGATGGTCGAGAACTTCCTCGCCCAGGGCGCCGCCATCAACGTGTTCGCCCGTCAGAACCATATCGACCTGCACGTCGTGGATGCGGGCGTCAATCACGACTTTGGGGCGCGCCCCGGCCTCGTCGACCGCAAGGTCGCAAACGGCACGCGCAACTTCGCGCTCGAACCGGCGATGACGCAGGCGCAGTGCGCGACCGCGCTGGAACACGGCGCGGCCCTCGCGGCCGACCTGCCGGGCAATGTCGTCGGCTTCGGCGAGATGGGCATCGGGAATACGACGGCGGCGGCGGCGCTGATGCACAAGCTGACGGGGATTCCCGTCGCGGACTGCGTCGGCGCCGGCACCGGCCTGTCGCCGGAAGGCGTCCTGCGCAAGCAGCGCGTGATCGAAGCGGCGGCCGAGCGCCATGCGGGCGTCGACGATCCCGTCGCCGTGCTGGCCACGTTCGGCGGCTTCGAGATCGCGATGATGGCCGGCGCCATGCTGAAAGCGGCCGCGTTGCGCAAGGTCCTGCTGATCGACGGCTTCATCGTCACGAGCGCCCTGCTCGTCGCGGCGCGCATCGAGCCCGCGATCCTCGACTACTGCGTGTTCGCGCACTGCTCGGACGAATCGGGCCACCGCCGCATGCTGGATGCGCTCGGCGCCGAGCCGTTGCTGCAGCTGAACCTGCGCCTCGGCGAAGGCACGGGCGCCGCGCTGGCCCTGCCGCTGCTGCACGCGGCCGCGAACTTCCTGAACGAGATGGCGACCTTCGAGTCGGCCAGCGTCAGCGAAAAATCCGCCTGATGCATCAAGTCCGCCTGTTCTTTATCGCCCTGCAGTTCTTCACGCGGCTGCCGATCCCGGGCTGGGTCGGTTTCGAAGCCGCGTGGCTGCAGCATGCGTCGCGCTACTTCCCGCTCGTCGGCGTCGTCGTCGCGGCGATCGCGGCGGCTGTGTACTACGCGGCCGCGCTCGTGCTGCCCGCGCCCATGGCGGCCGTGCTGTCGACGGCGGCGTCGATCTATATCACCGGCGCATTCCATGAAGACGGTTTCGCCGACACGTGCGACGGCCTCGGTGGCGGCATGACGAAGGAACGGGCGCTGGAGATCATGAAGGATTCGCGCGTCGGCGCGTACGGTGCGATCGGCATCGTGTGCATGCTGGCGGCGAAGCTGTCCGCGCTGGCGATGCTGCCGCCGCGCGTGGCCGTGGCCGCGCTGTTCGTCGCGCATCCATTGTCGCGCCTTGCCGCGACGGCGCTGATCTGGAAGCTGGACTACGTACGTGGCGAAGGCAAGGCCAAGCCGCTCGCGCAGCAGATGACGACCGCGGAGTTCGCGATCGCGGCGCTGACCTGCCTGCTCCCCGCAACTTACATATTGATCACCGATGCGATGACACCGGCCGCCATGCTGGCCGCGATCAGCGCAGCGACACTCGCCGCGCTGTGGCTGGGCCGTTTGTTCGTGCGCCGCCTCGGCGGCTACACGGGCGACTGCCTCGGCGCCGTGCAGCAACTGGCCGAAGCGCTCATCTATATCGCGGTGCTGGCCACGCTGGGCCACGGCGCCTGGAACGCATGACGCTGTACCTGGTCCGCCATCCGCAACCGGACGTGGCACCCGGCCTGTGCTACGGCGCCAGCGATGTGCCGGTCACCGAGACGGAACTCGCGCGCGTGCACGCTACGCTTGCCCTGCCGCGCGACCTGCCCGTCTACGCCAGCCCCCTGCAGCGCTGCGCCCTGCTGGCCGAACGCCTCGCACCGGGCCGCGTGACGCTCGATGCGCGCCTGGCCGAGATGGACTTCGGCGCGTGGGAACTGCGTCCGTGGTCCGAGATCCCGCGGGCCGACGTCGACGCCTGGACCGCCGACCTGCTCCACTACCGCCCCGGCGGCGCGGAAAACGTGCTGGACGTCGCGCGCCGCGTGCAGGCCTTCGTCGCCGATCTGCGCGCACCGGCCGCGCTCATCGTCTGCCACGCCGGCACGATCCGCCTGCTGGCGGCACTGCACGGCGGCGCACCGCTGGAACAGGCCGCGCTCAACGCCGCGCAAACGCCGCATCGCATCGGCTACGGCCAGCTGGTCGTGCTGGGCGTATAATGTCGGCGTTTTGGTGCTCGCGCTCCTCTCTGGGGCGCAGTTAAACGGGAAACACGAAGCGCTCTTCAGACAAGCGCCAACGTGTGCTGCCCCCGCAACGGTAAGCAAGTGCCTGCACGCTTTCACGCGTGCGCGGCAACCGTCCTCACATACCACTGTGCATCTGCATGGGAAGGTCGGACGGCCATACTCGCCAGCCCGGATACCGGCCAAAAGGTGGAAGCGCGCGGTCTGCCCCGCGCTTCTGTTCATCTGGCTGACGGGGACGTCGGCCGGTTGGTCCACACAATAAAAAGTCATGTCCTTTCCTGTTTCCCGGCTGGCAGCCGCGCTTTCGCTCGCATTCGCTGCCGCCGCATCGGCCCACGCCGATCCCATTCCCGACACCGTCATCGTCACCGCCAACCGCACGCCGCAGCGCGCCGAGGACGTCATCCCCGACACCGTCGTCATCTCCAGCGAAGACATCGCCCGCGCGGGCGCCGGCTCCGTCGCCGACGTGCTGCGCCGCCAGCGCGGCATCGAAATCTCGCGCAACGGCGGCGCCGGCACCAACACCACCGTGTTCCTGCGCGGCGCCAACAGCAACCAGGTCGTCGTGCTCGTCGACGGCGTGCGCATCGGCTCCGCCACTACGGGCGCGGCCTCGTGGAACGCGATCCCGTTGTCGTCCATCGACCACATCGAGATCGTCTACGGCCCCCTGAGCTCCCTGTACGGCGCGGATGCCATCGGCGGCGTCGTGCAGATCTTCACGAAGAAGAGCGAAGGCGCGCCGATGTTCAGCGCCAGCGCGGGCGGCGGCACGTACGGCACGAACCAGTACGACGCCAGCGTGCACGGCTCCACGGGCGGCGAGCACAGCGTCACCTACGCGCTGTCCGGCGCGCGCGAAGAATCGGACGGCTTCTCGTCCACGCGTCCCGGTTCGTCGAGCTACAACCCCGATGACGACGGTTATACGCGCAACAGCGTCAACGGCCGCATCGCCCTGCGCCTGGCCGAAGGCCACGAGATCGGCGCGCAATTCATGCAAAGCCGCCTGAACGCGCAATACGACAGCGGCAAGTCGGCTTTCGACTCGCACAACATCCAGGAAGTCGACAGCTATGCCGTCTTCCTGAACGACCGCTTCCTGCCGAACTGGCGCAGCAGCGTCCAGGTGGCGCGCTCGGAAGATAAGCTGGGCAGCTTCACGAGCACGGCGGCCTCCGGCATCTCGCAGTTGAACACGCGCCAGGATGAACTCACGTGGCAGAACACGTTCGACATGGGCGGCGACACGCTGCAGGTGCTGGCCGGTCACCGCAAGGAAAAAGTCCTGTCCAGCTCCGTCAAGGACGTCAACCGCACGCGCATCACGAATTCCGTCGCGGCGTCGTACGACCTGCGCCGTGGCAGCCACCTGCTGGACGTCAGCGCGCGCAACGACCATTCCGCCTACGGTTCGAAGACGACGGGCGCCGTCGGCTACGGCTACGAATTCACGCAGGACCTGCGCGCCACGGCGAGCTACGGCACGAGCTTCCGCGCGCCCACGTTCAACGAGTTGTTCTATCCGGGCTACGGGCTCATGTCGAACCAGCCGGAACGGGGCCGCAACGCGGAAGCCGGCGTGCAGTACCGCGTGGCCGGCGTCGACCTGCAGGCGAATTATTATCGTAACCGCCTGACCGACATGATCGTGTCCGTCACCCCGTGCCCGAGCCGCACCGGCAGCTGTGCCTACAACGTCGACCACGCCCTGCTGGAAGGCCTCACGCTGGCGGTCGACACCCGCATCGGCAACCTCGACCTGCGCGCGAGCGCCGACCTGCAGGATCCGCGCGACGAGACGACCGGCAAGCAGCTGGCGCGCCGCGCGCGCCGCCACGCCAGCGTCGCGGCCGACTACACCGCGGGTGCCGTGGAAACCGGTGTCGAGCTGCAGGCCTCCGGCCGCCGCTTCGACGATGCCGCCAACGCCAACCGCCTCGGCGGCTACGGCCTGCTGAACCTGTACACTACCTGGCACATGACGCGCGACTGGTCGCTGCTGGTCCGCCTCGACAACGCGGCCGACAAGCACTACGAGCTGGCGCGCAACTATGGCACTGCCGGGCGCACCTGGTTCGCGGGTATTCGCTACGGAGTTCGCTAATCACCATGTTCCGACGAGCCATGCACCCTGTACCACCGCCACTGCGCCAGCGCGCCATCCCGATCATCGTCACGCTGCTGTGCGTGGCGGTCGCCAGCCTGCTCGTCGCGGGCATGAGCGGATCGATTGCGGTCGCGCCGGGCGAGCTGCCGGATGCGGTGGCGCAGGTGCTGCGCGGCCGGCCGGAATCGCTGGCCGCGTCGCTCGTCGAGCTGCGCGCCAGCCGCGCGCTGATGGCCTTCGTCACCGGCGGCGCGCTCGCGCTGGCCGGCGTCATGATGCAGGCGCTGCTGCGCAATCCGCTGGCCGACCCGTACGTGCTCGGCATCTCGGCCGGCGCGTCGGTCGGCGCGCTGTTCGCGCTCCTGATGATGTGCGCGGCCGCCACCGTGGACGGCGCGGCGATGGCCGGTGCGGTGACGATCGCCCTGCTGCTCTATCTGCTCGCGCGGCGCGACATGCGCAGCGGGGTCGCGGTCGAAGGCGGCACGTCGATGCTGCTGCTGACCGGCACGATCATGCAGGCGGCCAGCATGGCGCTCGTCACGCTGATGCTGTCGATCGCGCCGGAAGGCCGCTTGCGCAGCATGGTGTTCTGGATGATCGGCGACCTGGCCGGCGCGCCGCTGCGCATCCTGCCCTGGATCGTGCTGGGCGCGGCGCTCCTATACGCGCTGCGCAATGCGCGCGCGATGAACATGCTCGCGCTGCATGCGGAAGCCGCCGCCACCCTGGGCGTGCGCGTCGGCGCCGTGCGCAAGGGCCTGTTCTTCGTATCGGCGGTGCTGACGGCGAGCGCGGTGACGAGCGCCGGCGCCATCGGCTTCGTCGGCCTGATCGTGCCGCACGCCTGCCGCTTCGCGTTCGGCCCGGACCACCGCGTGCTCATCCCGGCCGCCGTGCTGGGCGGCGGCACCCTGCTCGTGCTGTGCGATACGGTCGCGCGCACGGTCGTCGCGCCGACCCAGCTGCCCGTCGGCGCCATCACGGCGCTGATCGGCGCGCCCGTCTTCCTGTATCAACTGCACCGTCTGCACAAATGATGATCGCGACCCGACAACTGGAATTGCGCGCCGGCGACCGCGTGCTCGTGCACGGTCTGGATTGGGACGTGCAGGCCGGCGAATGCTGGTCCATCATCGGCCGCAACGGCGCCGGCAAGAGCACCCTGCTGCGCACCGCGGCCGGCCTGCGCGCGCCCGACGCCGGCACCGTCGCGCTGAACGGCCGCCCGCTGGCCGACTGGCCGCTGGAGGCGCTGGCGCGCGAACGCGCCTACCTGCCGCAGTCGCGCAGCGATGCTTTCGCATACAGCGTGATGGAAACCGTGCTGTCCGCGCGCCATCCTTACCACGCCAACCATTACTGGGAGCAGAGCGACGACCATCATGCGGCCGTGAACGCGCTCGCGGCGATGGAAGTCGATCACCTGGCCACGCGCGACGTCCGCACCCTGTCCGGCGGCGAGCGCCAGCGCGTGGCCATCGCCGCGCTGCTCGCGCAGGACACGCCGCTGCTGTTGCTGGACGAGCCGGCGAACGCGCTCGACCTGGCGCACCAGGTGCGCACGATGTCGCTGCTGTCGCGCCTGTGCCGGCAAAGCGGCAAGACCATCGTGATGATCGGCCACGACCTGAACCTGGCGCACAGTATCTCCACCCACGCCCTGCTGCTGATGGGCGACGGCCGCTGGCATGCGGGCACCGTCGACGACGCGCTGCAGGCACCGCTGCTGAGCAGCTATCTCGGCCACCCGATCGACGCGATCGAGAACAAGGGCCGCCGCATTTTCATTCCTTTGGAGGCCCCTCATGACTGACCTCACCCCCGAACAAACCGCGGAACTGAACGAGCGCCACCGCGTGCGCATGGAACGCAAGAAGGCGGTCATCGACGCCAAGATCGCCGCGGCCGACAAGAAGATCGGCATCATCATCGTCAACACCGGCAACGGCAAGGGCAAGAGCTCGAGCGCGTTCGGCATGGTCGCGCGCGCGCTGGGCCACGGCATGAAGGTCGGCGTCGTCCAGTTCATCAAAGGCGCGATGTCCACCGGCGAAGAGACGTTCCTGCGCCGCTTCCCGGATGACGTGAGCTTCCACGCGATGGGCGAAGGCTATACGTGGGAAACGCAGAACCGCGAGCGCGACATCGCCAAGGCCGAGGAAGCCTGGGAACAGGCGCGCCGCTTCCTGACCGATCCGGCCTACGGCCTCGTCGTGCTGGACGAACTGAACATCGCATTGAAATACCGCTACCTGGACGTGCACACGGTGATCGCCGACCTGCTCGACCGCCCGGAAATGCAGCACGTCGTCGTGACGGGCCGCGCGGCGCCGCCGGAACTCATCGCCGTGGCGGACACCGTGACCGAAATGAACGTCGTCAAGCACGCCTTCAAGGCGGGCATCGCGGCGCAGGCCGGGACGGAGTGGTAATGGCCGCCGGCGCCCGCATGCTGCTGGTCGCGGCCATCGCGTCCGGCCAGGGCAAGACGACGGTGACGGCCGCGCTGGCGCGCCGGCTGCGCCGCATGGGCCAGCGCGTGCACGTCTTCAAGTGCGGGCCGGACTTCATCGACCCGATGGTCCTCGAACACGCGAGCCGCGCGAAGGTGCATACGCTCGACCTGTGGATGGTCGGGCTGGAGCAAAGCCGCCAGCGCCTGGCACGCGCCGCGCGCGAAGCGGACGTCGTACTGGTCGAAGGCGTGATGGGCCTGTACGACGGTGACCCGTCGGCCGCCGACCTCGCGCGCGCATTCGACCTGCCCGTGCTGGCCGTGATCGACGCCTCGGCGATGGCGCAGACGGCCGGCGCCGTCGTGCTGGGCCTGCGCGACTACGGGCCCGTGCGGATGGCCGGCGTCGTCGCCAACCGCGTCGCCAGCGAAGGTCACGCACGCATGGTGGCGGCTTCGCTGCGCGACATCCCGCTGCTCGCGACCCTGCCGAAGCAGGCGCGCCGGCTGCCGGAACGCCATCTTGGCCTCGTCGTGCCGGGCGAAGTCGCCGACATCGACGCCATCCTCGACGAACTGGCGGACCAGCTGCAACTGGACGAAGCGCAATGGAACGCCCTGGCGCCGCAACTCCCGGACGAGGCGTTGCCGGAAGAGCCGATCGCGCCGCTGCTGGCCGGGATCACGGTGGCGATCGCGCGCGACGCCGCGTTCTGCTTCCTGTACCCGGCCAACGTCGACACGCTGGAAGCGCTGGGCGCGCGCATCATGTGGTTCTCGCCGCTGGCGGACGAGCCGGTGCCCGAGGATGCCGACGCCGTCTACCTGCCGGGCGGCTACCCGGAACTGCATGGCGAAGCGCTGGCGCGGGCCGGGCGCTGGCGCGAATCGATCCGGGCGGCGCACGCGGCCGGGCTGCCGATCCTCGCGGAATGCGGCGGCATGATGGTGCTGGCCGAGTCGCTCGCGGACAAGGAAGGCCGCGACTGGCCGATGGTCGGCCTGCTGCCGGGCCGCGTGCTGATGCAGCAGCGCCTCGCGGGACTGGGGTCGCAGGGCCTGGCGACGAACGCCGGACAGATGCGCGGCCACACCTTCCACTATTCGCGCCTGGAGACGCCGCTCGCTCCCGCCGCGTGGACCGTGAAGCATCCGTCCGGTGCGCAGGGCGAAGCCGTGTACCGCGTCGGCTCGCTGACGGCGTCGTACTTCCACGCGTTCTTTGCCTCCAACCCGGCGGCCGTCGCGAGCCTGCTGCAGGGAGAGCTGGAATGAGCCGCACCCTCCTCCTCGGCGGCGCGCGGTCCGGCAAGAGCGGCCTCGCCGAACGCATCGCGCGCGAGTCCGGGAAGGACGTCGTCTACGTGGCGACGTCGTACGCGGGCGACGCGGAGATGTCGGCGCGGATCGAACATCACCGCGCGCGCCGGCCGGCCGA
The DNA here is from genome assembly GCF_024756235.1 of Massilia kyonggiensis. GTDB lineage: Bacteria > Pseudomonadota > Gammaproteobacteria > Burkholderiales > Burkholderiaceae_D > Telluria > Telluria kyonggiensis. Next base: position 8,788 of record NZ_JANUGY010000023.1, read on the forward strand.
GTGGAAGACGGTGGAGGAGCCGACGGCCCTCGCGGCCACGCTGCGGATCTTGTGCGTGCCGGACCGTATCGTCCTCGTCGACTGCCTGACGTTGTGGCTCACGAACCTGATGTTTTCCACGCAGCGGGAATTTCCGGACGTCGGCCCCATCGAACTGCCGCCGCTGTTCGTCGACGAACGCGCCGCGCTGCTCGACTGGCTGGACTCGGCCGACGCCGGCGATGTCGTCTTCGTATCGAACGAAACCGGCATGGGCATCGTGCCCTACGGCGCCGTGTCGCGCGCGTTCGTGGACGAAGCCGGCCGCCTGAACCAGGACGTCGCGGCGCGCTGCGACCGCGTGCTGTTCGTCGCAGCCGGCCTGCCGCTCGTGCTGAAGGGCGCACCATGCTGAGCGGGCTCGCGCCGACGACGCTCGCGCTGGCACTCGTTGCCGGCGTCGTGCTGGACCTGTTGCTGGGCGAGGCGCGGCGCTGGCATCCGCTCGTCGGCTTCGGCCGGCTGGCGTCCGCGCTGGAGCGCCGGCTCAACGGGGGTCGTTCGCGCATCACGCGCGGGCTGCTCGCCTGGATGCTCGCCGTGCTGCCGCTGTGCGCTTTGGCCTGGCTCGCGTGCGCGTACGCCGGCGCGGCCGTGCACGCGCTGCTGCTGTACCTGGGCATCGGCCTGCGCAGCCTGCGCGACCACACGCTGCCGATCCATGCGGCGCTCGTGCGCGGCGATCTCGATGCGGCGCGCGGCCTGACGTCGCGCATCGTCAGCCGCGACACGGAGCAGGCGAACGAATCGGACCTCGCCAAGGCCGGCGCGGAGTCGCTGCTCGAAAACGGCAACGACGCCGTGTTCGGCACGCTGTTCTGGTTCCTCGTCGGCGGCGGCGCGGGCGTCGTGCTGTTCCGCCTCGCGAACACGCTGGATGCGATGTGGGGCTACCGCAATGCGCGCTTCAACCTGTTCGGCCGGGTGGCCGCACGCATCGACGACGTATTGAACTATGTGCCGGCGCGTTTGACTGCCCTGTCGTACGTGCTGCTGGCGGAACGGGGCCGGCTGCGTGCCTGGCGCTGCTGGCGCGCGCAGGCGCCCGCGTGGAGCAGCCCGAACGCGGGCCCCGTGATGGCCAGCGGCGCCGGCGCGCTGGGCGTGCAGCTGGGCGGCGCGGCCGTGTACGACGGCGTGACGGAACAGCGGCCGCCGCTCGGCGCCGGTCCCGACGCAAGCGCGGACGACATCCTGCGCGCCTGGCGCCTCGTTTGGCGTACCACGCTGCTGTGGGTCGCCGTGGCCGGCGTCGCGTTGTTCGCACTGGATGGGGTGGTCCATGCTTGAACACGGCGGCAACCTGCGCGCGGCGCAGCAGCGCTTCGGCGGCACGGACTGGATCGACCTCTCCACCGGCATCAATCCGCACGGCTATCCGGCGCCGGCGCCGGCACCGGATGCATGGCACCGGCTGCCCGAACGGGATCCGGCACTCGTGCAGGCGGCATGCGACTACTACGGCGCGCCGCACCTGCTGCCGGTCGCAGGCACGCAGGCCGCGATCCAGGCCCTGCCGCGCCTGCGCGCCGAACTGGCCGGGCCGGCGCGCGTGACGGTGTCCGCGCCGTCGTATGCGGAACATGCCCATCACTGGGGCCGCCACGGCCATGTCCTGCGGCAGGTGGGGTACGATGCGCTCGACGATGCCGTGGCCGGCAGCGACGTGGTCGTCGTCGTCAACCCGAACAATCCGACCGGCGCGACGGTGGCCCCGTCACGCCTGCTGGACTGGGCGGATCGGCTCGCGGCAAGCGGCGGCTGGCTGGTCGTGGACGAGGCGTTCGGCGACACGGCACGCGCACTCAGCGTCGCCAGTCACGTCGGCCGGCCCGGTCTTGTCGTACTGCGCTCCGTCGGCAAGTTCTTCGGCCTGGCGGGTGTACGGCTCGGCTTCGTCGGCGCGGATACGACGCTGCTGGCGGCGCTGGACGACCTGCTTGGGCCGTGGGCCGTCAGCGGTCCGGCGCAGGACATCGCGGTCGCGGCCCTGCGCGACCATGGCTGGCAACAGGCCACGCAGACCCGCCTCGCGCGCGACGGCGCGCGCATGCATGCGCTGCTGGCAGCGAATGGAATAACTGCGGGGATCGACGCGCACGGCACGCCGCTGTTCCACTGGTGGGCGGAACCGCGTGCCGAGGCTTTTCATGAACACATGGCGCGGCGCGCGATCTGGGTGCGGCTGTTTCCCGGCGCAGCGCGCGGCATCCGCGTCGGCCTGCCGGGGAACGAACCCGCATGGCGGCGCATCGAACAAGCACTCCGGGAATGGAACGACACATGAAACGATCGATCATCGCAGCCGCGCTCCTGTGCGCGGCCAGCCTGCAGGCGCAGGCCGCCGTCAGCGTCAAGGACGACGCCGGCGCCACCGTCACCGTCGCGAAACCGGCCCAGCGCGTGATCTCGCTGGCGCCGCACGTCACCGAGCTGCTGTTCGCGGCGGGCGGCGGCAGCCGTGTCGTGGGCGTGGTCTCGTACAGCGACTTTCCGGAAGAAGCGAAGAAGATCCAGCAGATCGGCTCGAACCGCGAAGTCGACCTGGAACGCATCATGGCGCTGAAGCCCGACCTGGTCGTCGTCTGGCGCCACGGCAGTTCCGAGCGCCAGATCGAGATGGTGCAGAAGCTCGGCATCCCGATGTTCCACAGCGAGCCGCAGAAGCTGGAAGACATCGCGGACAACGTGCAGAAGCTCGGCCAGTTGATGGGCACCGACGCCGTCGCCGGCCCGGCCGCCGCCAGCCTGCGCGGCAAGATCGCCGACCTGCGCATCCGGTATGCGAAGCGTCCCATCGTGCGCAGTTTTTACCAGGTCTGGGACAAGCCGCTGTACACGCTGAACGGCCGCCACATCGTCAGCGACGCGCTGCGCCTGTGCGGCGGCGAGAACATCTTCGACAAGCTGCCCGTGACGGCCCCCGTCGTGTCGGTCGAAGCCGTGCTGCAGGAAAATCCGGAAGCGATCTTCGCCACCGCGGAAAAGAACTACGGCGGCGTGAGCCTCTGGAAGCCCTACGGGACACTCACCGCCGTCCGTAACGACAACCTGTTCACCATCGACGGCAACCTGCTCAACCGCTCGGGCCCGCGCATGATCGCGGGTGCTGCCCAGCTGTGCGAAAAACTCGAACTGGCGCGCAGCCATCGCCCGAAATGACCCGCTTCCCGTATTCCACCCTGATGGTGCAGGGCACGACGTCGGACGCCGGCAAGAGCACGCTCGTCGCCGCGCTGTGCCGGTTGCTGGTGCGCCGCGGCGTGCGCGTGGCGCCGTTCAAGCCGCAGAACATGGCCCTGAACAGCGCCGTCACGAGCGATGGCGGCGAGATCGGCCGCGCGCAGGCGCTGCAGGCCATCGCGGCCGGCCTTGATCCGCACACGGACATGAACCCGGTGCTGCTGAAACCATCGAGCGACACCGGTGCGCAAGTCGTCATCCACGGCCGCGTGCGCGCCGAGATGAATGCGCGCGACTACCACCAGTACAAGACGGTGGCGATGCAGGCCGTGCTGGAATCGCATGCGCGGCTGCGCACGCAGTACGAAGCGGTGATCGTCGAAGGCGCCGGCAGTCCGGCCGAGATCAACCTGCGCGACCGCGACATCGCCAACATGGGGTTCGCGGAAGCGGTCGATTGTCCGGTGATCCTCGTCGCGGACATCGACCGCGGCGGCGTGTTCGCCCATATCGTCGGCACCCTGGCCTGCCTGTCGGACAGCGAGCGCGCACGCATCAAGGGCTTCGTCATCAACCGCTTCCGCGGCGACATCAAGCTGCTCGAGCCGGGCCTGGACTGGCTGGAAGAACAGACGGGCAAGCCGGTGCTGGCCGTGCTGCCCTATCTGCACGGGCTGTATCTCGATGCGGAAGACGCCGTGCAGGCCGTCACGCCTGGCGCGGGGAGCTTCCGCGTGGTCGTGCCCAGCTATCCGCGCATGAGCAACCATACGGATTTCGATGCGCTGCGCGTGCACCCCGACGTCGACCTGCGCTTCGTGCGCGAAGGCGAACCGGTGCCGGACGCGGACCTCATCATCCTCCCCGGCAGCAAGAACACGCGCGGCGACCTCGCATGGCTGCACGCGCAGGGCTGGCCGGACCGCATCCGCCGCCACCTGCGCTATGGCGGCAAGGTGATCGGCATCTGCGGCGGCTTCCAGATGCTGGGGTCCTGCGTCGACGATCCGCATGGCGTGGAAGGCGTGCCCGGACATTCCAAAGGCCTCGGCCTGCTGGGCCTGGGCACGACGCTGACGCGCCAGAAGCGGCTCGCGCAGGTGGGCGGCCGCTGCGTGTTCGCCCCCGATGCGCTGGAGGCGGCGGTAACCGGCTACGAAATCCACATGGGTGTGTCGACGGGCGATGCGTTGTCCCGCCCCGCGTTCGAGATCGACGGCCGGCCGGAAGGCGCCTGCTCGGACGACGGCCAGGTGCTGGGCACCTATCTGCACGGACTGTTCGACCACGCCGACGCCTGCGCGGCGCTGCTGCGCTGGGCGGGGCTGCACAGCGGGCACGTCGTCGACACGGCCGCGCTGCGCGAGGCGAGCCTGGACCGGATCGCGGATGCGGCGGAACCGCTGCTCGACAGTTTGCTGGCCATCCGGTCATAAAGCCCGCCTATCGCTCCGTTCAAATCATCCGATTGGCCCGCGCAAATGAGAATCGATATCATTTGAGCGAACTGGACGATAAAGGAGTTTCCCATGGCAGCGGCACGCAAAGGCAGTCAGGTCATCACCCATATGGCGATCGGTTTCGCGATCGCCTATGCATTCACGGGGTCGATCGCGCTCGGCGGACTGGCCGTGCTGGTCGAACCGGTGCTGAACGTCCTGCTGCTGCCTTTCCACGAACGGGCGTGGGCGCGCCGGGTGCACGCGGCCAGCGGGCGGCGCCGCTACCTGCTGGTCAGCCTCGAAAAGATCAGCCAGGCCGTGATGCACGCCGGCGTGGCCTTCGGCGTCCTGTACCTGGCCACAGGATCGGTGGCCTTCGGCGGCATGGCGGCGCTGCTCGAGCCGGTGTGTAATGTGATCCTGATGCCGCTGCACGACAGGCTGTGGGACAACGCGCAGCGTGCGGCGGCAGCGGCTTGACGCTTATTTACGCAGCAGTTCCGCACCGAAGGGCGCGAGCCGCAACGTGCCGTTCCACGCCTGGCCACCAAGCACGCCGGTGGCAGTACCGTCGAACTTCACCTCCTGCGGCTGCGTCGTCGTGTTGACGTACAGCGTGCGGCCATCGACCTCACGTGCATAGACGCCTTCCGGCGTCGCGGGGCCCGGCTTGATGCCCAGTTCCCCGTACAGGCTGCGGTACAACGCCTGCATCACGGGACGCTGCGCGGCCGTGGCGACGTAGATCGCCCTGCCCTTGCCGTAGCGGTTTTCGGTGATCGCGGGCGGCGCATCCGGCACGTTCGTCAGGCGCGCGACGACCCTCGCCGTCGACGGCTCCAGCACTTCGTAGAACTTGGTCGACGTGGTGACCGTCTTGCCGCCGAAGCTGACATCGAGCGGCGCGTCGGCGTTATAGAACTCGCTGGTGCGCAGGCCGAATACGTCGCTGAGTCGGCCCGGCAGCGGCGTGTCGAACACCTGGCCCGTCTCGCTCACCTTCGCCGAGAAGGCCGTCATCACGACCGTGCCGCCGTCCTGTACGTAGCGGCGCAGCGCGTCCGCACTCGCCTTGTCCATCACGAGGTCGGCCGCCACCACGACCATCTTGTAGCGCCGCAGGTCATCATGGCCCACGTGGATGACGGCGGCGTCGATGTTGTCGCTGAAGACGGGCGCGAACGCGTTGTGGATCTGGTCCATGTACGGTATCGTGAAGTACTGGCGCATCGTGTTCGACGGCCCCGGCGGCGTCGAGGCGTTGCGGCTGTCGAACGAATACGCGAACGCGATCTGCGGTTCCGTATGGCGCGGGAAGCCAAGCGCCTGCAGCGTCTTGAACTCGCGCGCGATCGCGCCGAATTCCCACAGCTTCCACGACGGCTTGCTGTCGTGATCGAGAAGACCCATGATCATCTGCTCCTCGCCGCCGAGGTGGGAATTGTACGTCCACGCCATTACGGACTGGGCGCCGAGCAGCAGGCCGAAGTGCGCCCACATGCGCGATCGTCCTTTCGTGCCGTAGTAGCCGCCGCCACCGGCCGTGAACTCGTTGAACCAGATCGGGGTGTCCAGGCCCGCCTTCATCATCAATGCCTCGAAGCCGGCGGATATGGGCTCGCCGGGATAAAAGCCCATCGCACCGTAATGCGCGTACTGGCGATACGTCGACAGATAGTCGAAGCCTTTGCGCCCGGCGCTGTCCCACAGGTTCGAGATCGCCGGCTTGTCCGGCGCATACTTCACGCGGACGGCTTCGAGATCCTTCAGCACGGCGATCGTGTTGTCGGACCAGAATCGGCGCAGGTCGAGGTTGCGCTCGGCCGGACCGGGACCGTCCGCATACGGCAGTTCCACCTCGTCCCACGACGACAGGTGGCGCGACCAGCGCTGGGTCGCCCACGCCTGGTTCAGCGCATCCAGCGTGCCGTACTTGCGCTTGAGCCAGGCGATGAAGCGCGTCCGGTCGGCCTTCGAATACGACATGAACGTGTTGCCGATCTCGTTGTCGAAGCCGATCGCGAGCACGGCCGGATGCTTGCCGTAGCGCTGCGTCAGCTTCTCGGCCAGACGGATGGCGTGGCGACGGTAATCGGGGTCGCTGATGTCGAGCATGTAGCGCTCGGCCGGCTGCACGGTCGCGCCCTGTGCGTTCACGAGGTTCACGCCGGGGTATTTGCGATGGAGCCACAGCGGTGCCGGCGTGCCGGGGATGTCGACGATCACCTTGATGCCGTTGGCCTGCATCGCGTCCACGATACGGTCGAATTCGGCGAACTTGAACTTTCCGTCTTCGGGTTCGAAGTAGTCCCAGGACAGGTCGCCCATCCGGACGACGTTGAAGCCGGCCTCCTTCATCAGGGCGATGTCACGCTGGATCTGGTCGGGTGTGCGGTCGACGGGCTGGTAGCAAGTACCTACAAACAATTCTTTTGGACCGGGCCAGCCTGCGGGTGCGGCGAGCGGGAGCGTGGTTGTGCCGGCCAGCGTAGCCAGAGCGAAGGCGATCTTTGTAATGAGTTTCATTTTGGATCTTTGAAAGTGTCTCAAGCACAAAGAATAAAGGTGCCCAACGCCGTCTCATTAACGCCATTGCGGAAGATTTGGCGAAAAATGCAGGATTTGTTATGAGTCGTGCGGCTCCTGCGATGTGGTGGTCGCCACCGTCTTGAAAACCTTGGGCGTACAGCCGTACTCTTCCTTGAACAGCTTGTTGAAATAGGAAACGTTGGCGTAACCCACGGAATACGCGACTTCGGCGACGGTCACGGCGGGTGTCTCGGTGAGCAGCCTGGCCGATTCCGTCAGCCGCAGTTTTTTCAGGTACGCCGTGAACGTCATGCCGAGCTCCGCCTTCAGCACCTCGTTGACCTTGTTGCGGTTGGCGCCCGTACCCGCGACGACGCCGTCCAGGTCCAAATCAGGATTTGTGTAATTCGTCGCGATGAAACGCAGGACGGCGGCCTTTTCCTTGTCCTTGAACGGTTCGAGTGTTAGCTGGCGATAGGCGACGAGCGGCAAATCCTTCCTGAGCTTGCTGTCCAGGCTGGCAGCCAGTTCCCGCGCATGGGCCCGGAAAAACCAGAACGCGAACGCACACCAGCTGCTCACGAGGATGATTGCCAGGGCGACGAGATAGCGATAATCGCGGCCATGCAGCGTGACATGACTGATTTCCACGCGGCTGTCTTTATCGCGCGGGGTCTGCTGGCTGACGCCGAATACGAATTTCGCCACCTGGGTCAGCTGATAAGACTGGTGCGACAAATCGAGGTGCATCCTGTCGTACCACCATTGCGGGATGGTCAGCCGCGTCAGGTCCAGCGATACGGGCGTACCCTGCTCGCTGCAGGAGAAAAACGTGAGCGGCGAGGGATAGGTGAGGTAGTCGCCGGGCTTCGAGATGGCCGCGTCGAAGGTCGGCAGGGCGAATATCAGGGCATTCATCGGCTTGCACTTGGCCGTGAACGTGATGGTGTCGTATCTCGACAAATCCACCGGCACGGCGTTCCCGTCGCCGTCCTCGAACAACATGTCGGCCGAGACGAACGGATAAGTCGTCGCCCGCGTGAGCCGGAAGTCGAAACGGAGTGATCGCTGGGCGGTCTCGATGATGCGTATGGTCGAGGTACCGCCTTCCGGCGCGTCCGTCTTCGTGACCGTGCGCCAGTACAGGCCGCGAGCCCCCTGCGGCATCAACGCGGCGGAGGGATAACTTTGATACACACACAGGCAGGCGATCAACGCGTCCGCGACCAGCAGCAGAAGGAGCGCATAAAGCGCTTTTTTGTAGAAATTTTGCATCTTGCCTACATCAGGTGTCTCGTCAGGGAAGCTTAACGCCACCAGGCTTCATGTCGTATCAGCACTGCAGTTTTTTCTATGACGATGCAAAAATTTTCGTTTACGAGAACGAATTTGTCATCCCTTGTGGGACGC
>NZ_JANUGY010000024.1 GCF_024756235.1 Massilia kyonggiensis
GCACTGAGCGGGCTTTTTGCTTTTCTAGATCCGATCGAGTTTCGCCAACACATCCGACGACAACACGAGATCCGCCGCCTTCAGGTTCTCGCGCAGGTGTCTACTGGACGATGTCCCGGGAATCAGCAAGATGTTCGGCGACCGCTGCAACAGCCACGCGATCGCGACCTGCATCGGCGTCGCATCGAGCTCGGCCGCAACGGCCGACAGCGCATCCGACTGCAGCGGCGAAAAACCGCCCAACGGGAAGAACGGCACGTACGGAATGCCGTCGCGCGCCAGCGCATCGATCATCGCGTCGTCGTTGCGATGCACGAAGTTGTACATGTTCTGCACGCACGCGACCGGCACGATGCGTCGCGCCTCTTCCACCTGCGTCATCGTCACATTGCTCAGGCCGACATGCTTGATGAGACCATCCTCGCGCAGTTCCGCCAGCGTCGTCACTTGTTCTTCGAGCGATCCTTCCGCCGGACCATGGACATCCAACATGCTGCGGAAATTGACCACCTCCAGCACATCCAGGCCGAGATTGCGCAGATTGTCGTGCACGGCCTGGCGCAGTTCCCTGGGCGACGTGGCCGGCAGCCATGCACCCTGGTCGTCGCGTCGCGCGCTGACCTTGGTGACGATGACGAGGTCGTCCGGATACGGATGCAGCGCTTCCCGGATCAGTTGATTGGTGACGTGGGGGCCGTAGAAATCCGATGTGTCGATGTGATTGACGCCGAGCGCCACCGCGTCGCGCAGCACGGCGCGCGCCGCTTCCGGATCCCGCGGCGGTCCGAAGACGCCGGGACCGGCCAGCTGCATCGCGCCATAGCCGAGGCGCCGGACGGTGCGGTCGCCGAGTTGGTAAGTGGTAGACATGAGGCTCCTTGAATGAATGTTGAACAGTGCATTCAAGATAAGCCCACGACGATCTCAGGACAATCCGGCATAATCCGCATGGGTTGTACGCCAAAACGAACAATGAAAAACACATGAAAGTCGATCTCGGCGATTTGTCCGCCTTCGTCGCCGTCGCGCGTGCCGGCGGCTTCCGTGACGCCGCGCGGGCCACGAGCGGTAGCGCGTCCGGCCTGAGCGATGCGGTGCGGCGTCTCGAAGCGAAGCTCGGCGTGCGCCTGCTCAACCGCACCACGCGCAGCGTCGTGCCGACGGAAGCGGGCCGCAGCCTGCTCGCGCGCCTGGACCCCGTGCTCAACGAGGTCGAAAGCGCGCTCGACGTCGTCAATGGTTTTCGCGATACGCCCACCGGCACCCTCAAGCTCAATGTGCCGATGAGTGCGGCCCGGCTCGTGCTGCCGTCCATCGTGCCGCGCTTCCTCGCCGCGTATCCCGAGATCCGCCTGGAAGTGATCGCGGACGAGAGCTTCGTCGACGTGCTCGCGGCCGGCTGCGACGCGGGCATCCGCTACGAGGAAAAGCTCGAGCAGGACATGGTCGCCGTGCCCATCGGACCGCGGGTCCAGCGCATGGCTGCGGCCGCGGCGCCGGGCTACCTCGACCGGCGCGGCCGCCCGCAGCATCCGCGCGACCTGCTGGACCACGCCTGCATGCGCGCGCGTTTCGCCAGCGGCGCTGTCATCCGCTGGACGTTCGAACGCGACGGCGAGACGATCACGATCGATCCGCCCGGACAATTGCTCGTCCAGGTGGGCGGCGCTCTCGACCTGAAGATCGATGCGGCCGTCGCCGGCACGGGCATCGTCTACCTGTTCGAGGACTGGCTGCGCCCGTATATCGAACGCGGCCAGCTCGAGCCCGTACTGGAACCGTGGTGGCCGTCGTTTTCCGGCCCGTATCTCTACTATCCGGGACGCAGGCTCGTCCCAGCGCCGCTGCGCGCCTTCGTCGATTTCATTCGCGCGGATCAGTGACCGCGCTGATACGTGCCGATCAGTTCCGCCTGCGCCTTCACATGTCCCTGCATCGCCTTTTCCAGCTGGGGCTTGGTCGGGTGACGCAGGTCGGGCAGCACCGTGTCGAGCGCATAGAGTTTATGCACATAGCGGTGCCGTCCGATGGGTGGACACGGCCCGCCGTAGCGCGTGTTCTTGAAGTCGTTCAGGCCGGTTTGCGTGCCGCGCGGCAGTTCCGCTTCGCGTATCCCGGCGGGTAGATGGTTCGATTGCGGGGGCAGGTTGTAGAGGACCCAGTGCACCCACGTCATTTTCGGTGCCGCGGGATCCGGCGCGTCCGGGTCGTCGATGATGAGAACGAGACTGCGGGTGTCGGGTGGAACGCCGGACCACGCCAGCGCGGGCGACGTGTTCGCGCCGTCGCACGTGCGGATGGCGGGGATGGGACCGCCGGGCGTGAAGTCGGCCGAGGTCAATGTCAGGCTCATGCTTGCCTCCATGGAGTCGAAACGCTACAGGCTTCGACATCGGCAAACGCCTGCGGTTGCACCGCTTCCAGCCGTCACAGCAGGCGCGCGATCGTCGCGTCGCCGCTGCGTGAACGGCTGGGCAAACACTCGCCACCGTCTGTGCTCCCCCCGATATCGGAACTTGAAGGTAGGCCAGTGTCGCCCAGTTCGTAAAATCCTTGTCCACGATGCCGTGGACACAGGAGCATTATCCGGGTGCAAGCGCCCTCATCTGTTCGGCGCCTCACACAACACGGCCGCGACGACGCCGGCGTCAGGATTGCGGTTCGCCGACCTGGATCGGGTCGCGGCGCGGAATGAAGTACCAGAGTCCCACAAACAGCAGGAGGGAGGCAACCGCGGCAGCGATACTGAGTGAGAGCATGTCGGTTGCAAGCGACACCACCGTCAACATGTCGAGCGACAGCCCAACAGCCAGTGGCATCAACGCACCCCGGATGGCTTTGCGCGCTACCTTGACCATGTGCGACGTCGCGTGACCGTGCTGGGCGCGGTAATACACGGCCGGCGTCATGAGGAGCGCCATCGCGATCACCATCAAGGCGAGGCCGGCCATGTGGCATGCCTGTGCGTACAGCGCGAGGTCGTTGAACCGTTCGTTGAACACGGCGATCGTCTGGAAACCGAACACCGCCTGCAGGCCTGGGAGAATGCAGCGCGCTTCTTCGATGATGTCGCGCATTGCTTGGTGGTTCTTTTCTTGTTGAGAAGCTTGATCGTCCATGGGATGACAGTAGCGCCAAACACGGCTGTGTTCAACCGGCCGCACGATTGAAGCACGCCGTTACGCGTGGACGATGCCTGCCTGCGATGCCCACTGTTCAAGACTGTGCCGCTGGATAGCCGCCGCCATCAGGTCGGGGAACAGGTCGGGCGTGCAGGCGAAACACGGGATGCCCATTGCCGCCAGCTTCGCCGCATTGTTGCGGTCGTACGAAGGCGCGCCGCTGTCGTCCAGCGCGAGCAAGGAGATCACCTGCGCGCCGCTGCCGACGAGGTTCGCCGCACGCCGCAGCATCTCCGCATTGTTGCCGCCCTCGTACAAGTCGCTGATCAGGACGAAGATCGTGTCCTGCGGCCGCGTGACGAGCCCCTGGCAATACGCGAGCGCGCGGTTGATGTCGGTGCCGCCACCGAGCTGCGTGCCGAACAGGACCTCGACCGGGTCGTGCAGCAGCGGCGTCAGGTCGACGACGGCCGTGTCGAACACGACCACCGACGTCGTCACCGCCTTGATGCTGGCGAGGACCGCCGTGAACACGCTCGCGTACACGACGGACGGCGCCATCGACCCGCTCTGGTCCACGCACAGCACGATGTCGCGCAGCGAACGCCCGCGCCGGCCGTAGCCGATGCGCGTCTCCGGGATGATCGTCCGGTAGTCCGGTTGATAATGCCGCAGGTTGGCGCGGACGGTGCGCAGCCAGTCGATGTCCTGGTGGCGCGGCCGCAGGTTGCGCGCGGCCCGGTTCAGGCTTCCGGACACCGCCTGGCGCATCGGCGTGGCCAGCTTCTTTTCCAGTTCCTCGACGACCTTCGCGACGACCGCGCGGGCCGTGGCGCGCGTCTTGTTCGGCAGGACGCGGTTCAGGCTCAGGAGCATGGCGACGAGGTGCACGTCCGGTTCGACGGCCGCCAGCATCTCCGGCTCGCACAGCATCTGCTGCAACCCGAGGCGGTCGAACGCATCCTTCTGCATCACCTGCACGACGCTGGACGGAAAGTACTGGCGGATGTCGCCCAGCCAGCGCGCCACGCGCGGTGCCGATCCACCCAGGCCGCCGCTGCGTGTGTCCGGACCGGCGCCGTACAGCGCGTCGAGCGCCGCGTCGATGGCGGCGTCGGTGCTGCCCAAGGTGAGCGATTCGCCCGCATCCTGGCCCAGCACGAGACGCCAGCGGCGCGCCGCTTCGTTTTCATTCGCCATGGACGGCCTCCTGGAGTGACTGGGTCCCGAACAGCGTGTGCAGGATGGGCAGCACGCGCCGCGCACGCACCGGATCGATGGCCGTCGCAGGCGCCGCGTGTGCGACCGCGCCGCCTGCCTGCGCCGCGCGCTGGCCCAGTTCGCGCCGCTCCGGTGCGCTGAACGTGGCGACCGTGCGGCGCAGCAGCGGCAGCAGTTCCGTGAAGACGTGGTCCGGCTGTGCGAGCAGCCAGCCGTTCACGATGTTCCACAGCGGGTCGCTGTGCGCGAGGAGCGCGCCGCTGCCCTGTAAAAACCCCTCGAGCCAGTGCGCGGTGACCAGCGGCGGCACCGTCGGCGAACAGCGCAGCGCGAGCTGGCGCGCGGCGCGTTCGCTGTCCCAGCGTCCCTGCTCGGTGAGGATGCGCCCGCACCGTCCCGCCAGCAGCGGATGCGACAGATCGCTCGTCGCGCCGGCTTCCAGCGCGTCGAACCACGCTGCCGCATGCCTCTCGTTCTGCAGCAGGCGCACGGCCTGGTCGGCCGCGATGATCTGGCCCAGCAGCGCGGCGGCCGCATCGTCCGCGACGCCGCGCAGGCCGTACGGCAGCGCGATGCATGCGCGCGCCACGAGGCCGTCGACGACGCTCCCCAGCGCCTCGGTATCGACGTTGCGCGCGCTGCCGTAGCGCAGCACGTTGACGAGCGACGGCAGCGCCGCCAGCAGTAGCCCGAGGTCGGGCGTCAGGGTGCCCACTTCCTGGATGCGCGCCATCAGCGGATCGACGGCCGCGCGCAGGTCGGCCAGCAGGATCGTCTCCATCAGCCGCGTGAGCTCGGGCAGCGTGTGCGCCTGCGCCGCACGGTCGGCCGCCAGCGCCGTCGCGGCGGTTTCCAAGGTCGCGCCCCAGCGGCTGGCCGCGATCAGGTCGACGGCGAATTCCGGCTCCCACGCAAGGTGCCATTGCTCGTGGAAGGTGCCCGTGCGGCCGCGCACGGTCTGCTGCCGGCCCCATGGGACGCCCAGCAGGGAAAGGCGATGCAGCAGCACGCTCTTTTCCAGATGCGCGCTCTGGCGCAGGTCGAGGTCGAGTTCCGTCGTGTCTGCCCGCACGGGCATGCGCAGGCGCTTCTGCTGCGCGGCCACGTCCTGCGCGAGCGGCACGGCCGGGACCTCGTCCGGGACACTCCCCAACGCCTCGTCGACGAGCAGCTCACGCCGGATCAGGCGCAACGGCGCATCGCTGTCGTAGCAGAACACGGCGCGCACGGCTTCCATCAATTCGTCCAGTCCCGGGCGCGGACGGTCGCGCAGCGCCGCGAGCGTGTCGGCCAGGCGCGCGGCCTCGATCACGTGCGCGGACGACGCATCGAGATCGTGCTTGCGGAGCAGCGTCGCGACTTCCGTCAGCCAGTGCAGGCCGGCGCGCTCGCGGTGGCGCCACAGGTGGCGATACCAGCCGGGCGCCGTCACGCCCGCGCCATAGCCGCTGGCGAACGTGAGGCGGCCGTGCGTCCACGGCACCCATGTGGCCGCGATCTTTTCCTTCGCCAGGCCTTTCAAGACATCCGCGTCGCTCTTCGCACTGGGCAGCGCCGCGAGGGCCGGCACGTGCCACGCGCCGCACACGACGGCGATGCGTTCGCGGCCGTCCTTGACGGCCTGGCGGATCGCCGTGCGCATCCACGCTTCGCGTTTCATCTCCACGTCGTCGGATGGCGGGCCCGCTTCGTTGCGCAGCGCCGTCATCATTTCGGCGATGGCGGCGAACAGGTCCAGGCTGTCGCCGCGCTGTTCGACGAGATGGTCCCACCACGTCTCCGTGTCGCCGTAGCCGGCCGCGCGGGCGAGCCAGCGCAGCGGGTCTTCCTGGATGTCGTCTTTCCTGTCGTCCGCGGTGCGCAGGGGAAAGCGGTAGGCCTGCGGCAGGTCGCAGAAGCGCAGCTCCACGCCGTGTTCGGCTGCGTAGCGGAGCGCCTGCCATTCCGGCGAATACTCGGCGAATGGATAGAACACGGCGCGCTGAGGATCGGCGGGCGCGTACAGCAGCAGCGCGACCGGCGGCACGAGGTCCGCATGGCCGGCAAAGGACGCCAGCACGTCGGCTTCGGGCGGACCTTCGACGAGGATGCAGTCCGGCGCCAGCGCGGCCAGGGCCGCCGCCAGGCTGCGCGCGCAACCGGGGCCGTGGTGGCGGACGCCGAACAGGTGGACGCTCATGCCATCACGTCGCGGCAGGCGCGGTACAAGTCCTTCCAGCCGTCGCGCTCCTTGACGACGGTTTCCAGGTATTCGAGCATCGCCACGCGGTCCTGCAGCGGATCCTTGACGATCGCGCCGACCATGCCGGCCGCGAGGTCGGCACCGCGCAGCACGCCGTCGCCGAAGTGCGCGGCCAGCGACAGGCCGTGCGTGACGACGGAAATCGCCTCGGCCGTGCTCATGCTGGCGCTGGGGACCTTCAGCTTCGTCTTGCCGTCGCTCGTCACGCCTTCGCGCAGCTCGCGGAACACGGTGACGATGCGGCGGATCTCTTCCAGCGCCGGCGTCTCGGCCGGCAGTTCGAGCGCGCGGCCGATGCTGGCCACGCGCGTCTCGACGATGCGCACCTCCTCGTCGGCCGTGCGCGGCGGCGGCAGCACGACGGTGTTGAAGCGGCGCTTCAAGGCGCTGGACAGCTCGTTGACGCCGCGGTCGCGGTCGTTCGCCGTGGCGATGATGTTGAAGCCTTTTTCGGCCAGCACCTCGTCGTCCAGTTCCGCGATCGGCAAGACCTTCTCGGACAGGATCGAGATCAGGCTGTCCTGCACCTCGCCCGGCATGCGCGTGAGTTCCTCGATGCGGGCGATGCGTCCCGTGCGCATGGCGCGCATCACGGGGCTCGGGACGATGGCTTCCTGCGACGGCCCCTTGGCCAGCAGCTGCGCGTAGTTCCAGCCATAGCGCACGGCTTCCTCACTGGTGCCGGCGGTGCCGTGCACGACCAGCGTGGAGTCGCCGCTGATCGCGGCTGCAAGGTGTTCGGACACCCAGGATTTCGCCGTGCCCGGCACGCCGAGCAGCAGCAGGGCGCGGTCGGTGGCGAGCGTGGCGACGGCGATCTCGATCACGCGCGGATTGCCGATGTACTTGGCGCTGATCGTCGCGCCGTTTTCCAGTTCGCCGCCCAGCAGGTAGGTGGAGACGGCCCACGGCGACATCTTCCAGCGGGGCGGGCGCTGGCGCGTGTCGACGGCGATCAGCGCGTCCAGCTCGTCGGCGTACTGCTGCTCGGCGTGCTGGCGGAGGACGGAAGAGGTGGCGGTCATGCGGGCTCCTGGAATGAAAGGGTCATCTCGTGGCGCAGGCGCGCGAGATCGAAGAAGGCGTCGACGGCGTTGGTCCAGTCGGCATCGGGTTGCCAGGCTGCGCGCAGGTCGTCTTCCTGCGCGACGGTGGCCGCCGGGTCGAGCGCGAGGGCGAGGCTGGACAGCATCTGGCGCACGAGCCACGGGTGGCCCATGTCGGGCAGCGGCAGCATCGACGTGCGCAGTCGCTCCAGCGCGCGCAGGCTCATGTCCGCGGACCAGGCGTGCGGTGCGCCGGCGGCGAGGCGCGTCAGCAGCCGCATCGGGAAGCCGTCGCCGATCCACTTGCCGGCGAGGGCGTCGAACAGGGCATCGTCTTGTGCGATGTGGGCGGCGGCGACGTCGAACAGGCTGTCGGGCACGGCCTCGCGCAGGGATGGGCGGGCGCCGGCCGACCAGATGAGGAAGTCGCGCAGCCATGCACGTACATCGTCCTGGCGCTGCGCGGCCAGCGCCCAGCCGCGCACGAACACGGCGGCGAATTCGCTGTGCCCGGCGAGTTCGAGGCAGGCCCGCGGCGTGCGGCCGAACTGGCGCTCCCACACGTGCGGATCGACGGCGGCCAGCATGTCGACGATCCACCCGGCTTTTTCGCCCAGGCCGTGATGCGGCGCGGCGCCGATGCCGTCGCGCCGCATGGCCGCGTCCAGCGCTGCCGGCAAGGTCAGCTCGATGCGGTCGGATTCGAGCCGCAGCAACGGCAGCAGCCGGCCCTCCATGCGCTGCGCCAGCCGCGATCCGGGCAGGCGCGCGAGCACGCGCTGGGCAGCGGCGCGCACTTCCTTGCGGCGGTCGTCGAGCGCCGCTTCGAGGAAGGTTTCATCGTCCGGGCCCAATCCGACGGCCAGCGCGGCCAGCAGGGCCGCGCGCTGGTCCGGAGGCTCGCTGCTCCATGCGGCGGCGAGTGCGGCAAGCGCCATTTGCGGATCACGCGCACGCCAGTCGCGCAGCGCGGCGACCCGTTGGTCCGGCGTGCCGGTCTCCCACGGCGCCGCGTCCGCATCGGTGTCCACGGCCCAGTTCCACTCCGCCTGCAGGCGCGCGAGCCAATGTCCCCGTTCGCCCAGCACGGGCAGCAGAGGGGGACGCAGCGCCGGCTGGCGCGTGGCGGCATCGAGCAGCTTGGGCAGCATGTGCGCGGGCAGGCAGCCGCCGTACCGGTGCAGCAGCCGGAGCCACTCCGCTTCCAGGCCGGCCGGATGCAGGCCGCGCAGCAGCAGGGCCAGGACGGCTTGCGCACGGGGCGGGCAGGGACGCAGCGTGTCCGGCGCGGCGGGCGCAGGCGTGACCGCTGGATGATCGGGCGCTACGTAGCCGCTGCGTTCCCACAGGTCGAGGGCGCCGAGCGACAGCCACAGCGCCCCTTCCGGTACCGCCGTGGCATCGTGCGGCAGTAGCACATCGAGCGGCGCGGGGAGTGCGGCGGGCGGACGGCCGGCGCGGGCCATCCCTATCTTGAGTAGCTGCTGCAGCTGGCGCGCGTCGTCGTTCATGGGAAGTCGCTGTCGATGTTATAGATGCGTCCGTCGTGCCAGACGGCGAGCGGCAGCAGCATGCGTCCATCCCATTCGCCGCAGACGGTGAGCGGGTGGCCGCCGGACAGGGCCAGCAGGTGCAGCGGATGGCGGAAGGAAGGATGCAGGGCGATGCGGCGGCCCAGCGCATCGCGCACGATGCCGTGGTCGGCGCCGTCCGGCACGAGGCCGCCGAGCAGCACCGGCTGGCGCTCGAGGAAGGGCTGGGCGGCGAGGGCGTCCGCATACGTGTCCTGCAGGGTGTCGAGGCTGGACGGTGCGGCGATGGCGGACAGCGGCCGCACGTCGTCCTGGCGCCGGATCTGCGCACGCAGCGGCCACGCGCTCGGATAGAAGCACAGGTCGCCGTCGAACATCGTGCCCGGTGCGAGCTGCTGTTCGAAACCCTGCGTGCCCACCGCATACTGCAGGTGCAGGGCCCAGCGTCCCGTCGCGGCGCCCAGCAGCCAGGTCGAGCGCACGCGCAGGCGTTCGTCGTCGAACGTGCATTGCGCGAGCACGTGCCACCGGTCCGTGACGGGAGACTGGCGCAGCACCTCGTCCTGGCTCATCGTCCACCCGAGAAGGGCGCGGACGTCGGCCTGCAGCGCGGGCGCCAGCTGGTCGATGCGCTGCCACGCCTGGGCCAGCAGGTACAGCGATGCGAGTTCGTTCGCGACGAGGCTCTCCGCATTGCGCAGGCCCGACTGGTACAGCAGGCTGCCCGCGCGGCGCAGGCGCCGTGCGACCGGGGCCGCCTGGGCGTCGGCCATGCGCGCTGCGATCGCATCCCAGAACCCCTGGCCGCGTGAGCGCACGGACGCGAGGCCTTCGCGCGCCAGGTCGTGCAGCCACGTCTGCAGTTCCGCCAGGCCGGCAGTCACCTTGTCTTCGCGTTTTTCTTCACGCTTGCGCGCCTGGGCTGCCGCTTCCGGACCGGCGTCTTTTGCGACCGCCTTCTTTTCCTGGCGCGACTGGCGGCCCTGCAGCCAGTCGCTGACCCATGCCGGCGTCTCCGCCTGGTCGAACAGGGAAGGCTCGGCAGCGCGCAGCAGATACAGGCCGAGGCCGTGCTTGCAGGGGAATTTGCGGCTGGGGCACGTGCATTTGAAGGCGGGGCCGCCGAGGTCGATCTGGGTGCGATAGGGTGTCTTGCCGCTGCCCTGGCATTCGCCCCACAGGGCGCCTTCGCTCTTGCCGAGATTCGACCAGTTCCGTGGCGTCGCCAACTGGTTGCCGGCCTTGGCCGAGGCGGGATCGGGCGCGAGAGCCAGGATCTGGTTGGCGTCGAGGGTCACCGGTGTCCTTCGGGCGGATTGGTATAGTTTCTAGTCCAGTATTCGCGATTATTGCTTAAACGTCAATTAGAGGCTGGATGCGTGGAAGTCGCGCTGTTGCAACGGTGCTTGCATAAGGGCACGGGGGTTGTTATAGTGCGCGTCCTGTTTTGCAGCGCATGAAATGAGTCGGAAACGACGGCGCGACGAAACAGACGAGGGGTTGACGAGTTAAGCGAAGTACTGCATAATCTCATTCCTCTGCTGCTGACGAACAAAACGATTCGCAAA
>NZ_JANUGY010000025.1 GCF_024756235.1 Massilia kyonggiensis
TACTTCGCCAGACGCTGCGCAATCGGATGCTCCGCCCGCAACTGCAGCAGGTCCCACAGATTGCCGTACAGGTCCGCGAACACGGCCACGGTGCCGTAGTATTCTTCCTTCGGCTCGCGCACGAAGTGCACCCCATGTCCGCGCAGGCGTTCGTAATCGCGCCAGAAGTCGTCCGTGTTCAGGAACAGGAAGACGCGGCCGCCGGCCTGGTTGCCGACGAACGGCGCCTGTTCCGGCTTCGATGCCTTGGCCAGCAGCAGGGTGGTGCCGGTACCGCCTGGCGGCGCCACCACGACCCAGCGCTTGTCCTGCTCGGCCTGATACGTGTCGTCCAGCAGGTCGAAACCGAGTTTGCCGACGTAGAAATCGATGGCTTCGTCGTAGTCGCGCACGACCAGGGCGATGTGGACGATGGCTTGGCGCATGGAATCCCCTTTGTTGTTTATTGGCCAAATACAAGTGTAGCAGCCGTTTGACCTGCACTCCGCCTCTCGGTAGACTCGAATGATTGCGCTACCAAAAACCACGATAAAGCAATGTTATATAACATCCGGGGGCCGTCGGTCATTCAACGGAGGAGACGTTCATGCAGCGAAGTACCAGTAAGGATTTATGGCTACGCCTTATCACGGCAGTGGCGGGATTGCTGATCGCGGGGCAGGTCCACGCCATCGGCACGGCGCGGTTCGTCGACACGGAGGGCAAGGCCGGCGTAGCGCTGGTCCAGGCCGGACGTGTGGCGCCCATCGTCGTCGGCACGGACGAGTATCCCGGCGTGCTGCGCGCGGCGCGCGACCTGCAGCGCGACATCGGCAGCGTGACGGGCAAGACCCCGCAATGGCAGGTCGGCCATGCGGCGGCGTCGGGCGACGTGATCATCGTCGGCACGCTCGGGCGCAACGGCCTGATCGACCGCCTCGCGCAACAGGGCAAGATCGACACGCGCGCGCTGGCCGGCCAGTGGGAAGGCTTCGTGATCCAGGCGGTCGCGGACCCGATGCCCGGCGTGCAGCGCGCGCTGGTCATCGCCGGCAGCGACAAGCGCGGCACGATCTACGGGATCTATACGCTGTCGGAACAGATCGGCGTCTCGCCCTGGTACTGGTGGGCCGACGTGCCGATCGCGCATCACCGCTCGCTCAGCGTGCCGCTCGGTACGCGCATCATGGAAAAGCCGACCGTCCAGTACCGCGGCCTGTTCCTCAACGACGAGGCGCCCGTGCTCACCAACTGGGCGAAGGAGCGCTTCGGCGGCTTCAATCACAAGTTCTACGAGAAGCTGTTCGAGTTGATGCTCCGCATGCGCGCCAACTACCTGTGGCCGGCCATGTGGTACTCGTCGTTCTATGACGACGACAAGGAAAACGGCAAGCTCGCCGACACGATGGGCATCGTGATGGGCACGTCCCACCACGAACCGATGATGAGGGCGCAGCAGGAATGGAAGCGCTACGGCAAGGGGCCGTGGGATTACCACCGCAACGGCGACGTCCTGCGCGACTTCTGGGCGCAGGGCCTGCGCAATACGCGCGATTACGAGAAGGTGATCACGATGGCGATGCGCGGCGACGGCGACGAGCCGATGTCGGAAGACGCCAACGTCGACCTGCTCCAGCAGATCGTCCGCGACCAGCGCTCGATCATCCGCAAGGAACTCGGGCAGGAACCGGACAAGGTGCCGCAGTTGTGGGCCCTGTACAAGGAAGTGCAGGAGTATTACGAGAAGGGCATGCGCGTCCCGGACGACATGCTGCTGCTCTGGTGCGACGACAACTGGGGCAACATCCGCCGCCTGCCCACTGCCGACGAACGCAAGCGCAGCGGCGGCGCAGGCGTCTACTACCACTTCGACTACGTCGGCGGTCCCCGCTCGTATAAATGGTTGAACGTGACCCAGATCGCCAAGGTGTGGGAGCAGATGAATCTCGCGAACGAGTACGGCGCGAACCGGCTGTGGGTCGTCAACGTGGGCGACCTGAAGCCGATGGAAGTGCCGACCGAATTCTTCATGGCCTATGCGTGGAACCCGCAAGCGTGGCCGGCGGAGCGGCTGCCCGAGTACCTGCGCAATTGGGCGACGCGCGAGTTCGGCGCGGCGCACGCGGAGAGCATCGCGTCCATCGTCGACAAATACACGCGCTACAACGCGCGGCGCCGTCCGGAGCAGCTGGAGCCCGAGACCTACAGCCTCACCCACTACGATGAGGCGGCGCGTGTCGTCGCGGACTACAACGCGCTCGCCGACGAAGCGGTGCGCGTCGGCCGCACGCTGCCCGCGAACATGCGCGACGCTTACTTCCAGCTCGTGGAATATCCCGTCCGCGCGTCCGCCAATGCCCTCGACATGTATGTGTCGACGGGCCTGAATCGCCTGTACGCGCGCCAGGGCCGCGTGACGACGAACGACATGGCGGCGCGCGTGCGGCAGCTGTTCCAGCGCGACGCGGATCTGGCCAATAAATACCAGCGCGAGATCAGCGGCGGCAAGTGGAATCACATGATGTCGCAGACGCGCTTCGGCTACACCAACTGGGACCAGCCCTACCGCGACGTGATGCCGGCCGTGTCGGAGCTGCGCGTTCCCGCGCCCGGCCAACTGGCGGCGCCGAACGGCATTCACCCGTCCGACCAGATGGGCGTGGCGGTGCAGGGCGACGCGATCGCCTGGCCCGTCTTCCCGATCCGCCAGCTCGTATTGCCGCCGCTGGACGTCTTCGAAAAACAGCCGCGTCATCTGGATCTGTTCAACCGCAGCGCCCAGCCGTTCGACTACGCCATCACGACGAGCCATCCGTGGATCCGCCTCAGCCACAAGGCGGGCCGCGTGACCAAGGACCAGCGCATCGTCGTCGACGTGGACTGGAACGCGGTCCCCGTCGGCACCACGATGGCATCGCTGACCATCAGCGGTCCGGCCAAGGCGCAGGTCGAGGTCAAGGTGCCCGTGCACCGGCCGGCCGACCTGGCGCCCGATACGGCGCGGGGCCATGTGGAAACGCAGGGCGTCGTCGCGATCGAGGCGGAGCATTACACCCGTGCGCTCGCGCCAACCGGCCGGCAGTGGCTCAGGATTCCCGGTTATGGCCGCACGCTGTCCGGCATGAGCACCTTGCCTGTGACGGCGGCCTCGTTGAAGGTCGCGGATGGGATGCGGCTCGAGTACGACGTGAACCTGGTCACCGCCGGTGAGCTCAAAGTGCAGGCCGTCCTCGGCCCGACGCTCAAGTTCCAGCCGGGCGAGGGCTTCCGTTACGCCGTCTCGATCGACGACGAGGCGCCGCAGGTGGTCAACGTCCATGCGGACGGCTCCGAGCGCCATTGGAGCAAGATCGTCTCGGACGGCGTCGCGCAATTCGTCACCACGCATCGTGTGGCGCGCCCCGGCCGCCACACGGTGAAGTTCTGGGCACTCGAGCCGGGCCTCGTGCTGCAACGCCTTGTCATCGATGCCGGCGGACTGCGGCCCAGTTATCTCGGGCCGCCGGAGAGCCCATATTTCACCGGATCCCCAGCAGCGCAATCAGCCCCCAACTGATCGCGCCCAGTCCGACCAGCGACACGACCACGGTCGTCGTCACCTTGCCGCCCGCGCGCAGTACGGCGCGGGCGTCGACGCCGAGACCCAGCGCCGCCATCGACATGCTGGTCAGCCATCCCGAGGTCACGTGCGCCGGTTCGAGCAGCGCGGCCGGCAGCGCGCCGATGGACCGTAGCGTCATCAGTGCGAGAAAGCCGACGATGAACCACGGAACGAGTTGCGCGAGCGGCAGCGCGGCGCGCCGCGCACCGTCGCGCCGGAACAGCGACAGCCCGAGCACGACGGGGCCGAGCATCAGCACCCGCACCAGTTTCACGAGTGTCCCGATGTGCAGGCTCGCCTGCGACACGGGCGCCGCCGCGGCCAGCACCTGCGGCACGGCATAGACGGTCATGCCGGCGAAGATGCCGTACTGGAGGGGCGTCAGCGCGAGGACGCGGTCGAGCACGGGCAGCACGAGCACGACGACGACGCCCAGCACGGCCGTGAACGCGATCGACGACGCGACGTCCTTGCCCTGCGCATCGATGACCGGCGCGACGGCGGCGATGGCCGAGTTCCCGCAGATCGAATTCCCGCACGCGACCAGCACGGCCATCTCGTGCGGCAGCCGCAGCAGCCGCCCGACGGTGTAGCTGAACGCGATCGCGAGGACGACCGACAGCGCGATCCCGCCCAGCAGCGGCAGCCCGTGCGCGACGATCGCGCCGGCGCTGACGGATGCGCCGAGCAGCATCACGGCCAGTTCGAGGACGACCTTGGCGGAAAAGCGCACGCCGGCCTCGCAGGCGGCGGGGACGGTCGCGACAGTGCGGACCAGGCTCCCCAGCAGGATGGCCAGGACGAGGCTCTCGAGCCATGCGCGGCCGAAGAGGGCGGTCTCGCCGCGCTCCAGCAGGATGGCGGCGCCGGTGACGGCGGCACTCAGTGCGATGCCGGGTATGAGCGTGACGATTTTATTGTTCATGGTGTTCTCCTGATTCGAGCCCGCAGTATCGGCTCGACAGGATCGTTCGGTCCATCTTAAAATTTCGTATAAATCATTCACTTGAATCGTACGATGACCCTCGACCAGCTCCGCATCTTCGTCGCCGTCGCCGAACGCCAGCACCTGACGCAGGCGGCGGACGTCCTCGCGCTGACGCCGTCCGCCGTCAGCGCATCGCTGCGCGCGCTGGAAGAGCGTTACGGTACCCAGTTGTTCGACCGCGTCGGGCGGCGCATCGAAGTGAATGCCGCCGGCCGCATCTTCCTCGACGAAGCCCGCGCCACCCTGGCCCGCGCGGCCGGTGCCGAACGCGTGCTCGTCGAGCTGGCGGGGCTGGCGCGGGGCGCGCTCGCCTTGCAGGCCAGCCAGACGATCGCCAGCTACTGGCTGCCGCCGCTGCTCGTGCGCTTTCGCGAGACGCATCCGCAGATCGACGTGCGGCTGGACGTCGGCAATACGCAGTCCGTTGCGGATGCCGTGCGCGATGGCCAGGCCGATCTCGGGCTCGTGGAGGGCGGCGTGGACGATGCAGCGCTGATCGCCGAGCGCATCGGCCAGGACCGCATGGCCGTCGTCGTCGCGCCCGGCCATCCATGGGCGCGCAAGCGCAGGCTCACCGTTGCCGACCTCCAGTCGGCCCGCTGGATCATGCGCGAGCCGGGATCCGGCACGCGGTCCGTACTGGAAGAGATGCTGGTGGCGCAGGGTGCCGACCTGGCCGCGCTGCAGGTCGCGCTGACCCTGCCGTCCAACGAAGCGGTGCGCGCGGCCGTCATGAGTGCGGGCTTCGTGGCCGGGTTGTCGGAACTGGTCGCGGCACCGTACATCGCGGCCGGCCTGCTCGCCAAGGTGCGCGTGGACCTGCCGCCGCGCGACTTCTTCCTGCTGCGCCACCGCGAACGCTATCGCAGCCGCGCGGCGCAGGCGTTCGAAGCGCTGGTGCGCACTGCCTGATCCGCGCGAGATCGGCAGGATCAGGCAATCCTTCGTCAGTATCCTGCTACCGCCGGGCGGGCGCGGACTCCTATGATGAATCCATCGTTCACGAGGAGTCCTGCCATGAAGACCATCGATACCATCTATATCAACGGCGCGTTCGTCACCCCGCACGGACGCGAACCGCTCGTCCTGCTCGACCCGGCCACCGAGCGCGAAACGACGACCGTGATCCTGGCCGACGAAGTCGACGCGCAGCGCGCGATCGCCGCGGCGAAGGCGGCGCGTACGACCGTGGCGCGCACGACGCGGGAAGAACGCATGGACTGGCTGCAGCGCCTGCACGACGCCGTCGCCGCGGCCGAGCAGGACATCGTCGACGTCATGGTCGCGGAATACGGCGGCACGACGGCGATGGCGACGGGTACCGCGCGCCGTGCCGCCGCATCGTTCGCGATCGCGCGCCGCCTGCTGGGGGAATATGCGTTCGAGCGCGAGGTCGGCGGCGCGCGCGTGACGATGGTGCCGCACGGCGTCGTCGGCCTGATCACGCCGTGGAATGCGAACATCGGTTTTATCGCGACCAAGCTGTCGATGGCGATCGCCGCCGGCAGCACGGCCGTCATCAAGCCCAGCGAACTGAGTGCCGCGCAGACGGCACTCATCACCCGCGTGATGCATGGCGCGGCGCTGCCGCCGGGCGTCTTCAATATCGTCACGGGCCGCGGCGACGTCGTCGGTGCGGAGATCACGCGCCACCCGGACATCGCCAAGATCTCGTTCACGGGTTCGACGGCCGTCGGCAAGGCGATCGCGCGCGGCGCCGTCGACACGATGAAACGGGTGACGCTGGAACTGGGCGGCAAATCGCCGACCGTGCTGCTCGACGATGCCGACTTCGCCAAGGCGATGCCGCTGGCGGCGCTGGCCGCGGTGATGAACAGCGGCCAGGCGTGCATCGCGGGCACGCGCCTGCTGGTACCGGCGAACCGCGCCGCCGAGGCCCACGCACTGGCGGTGCACGCGTTTGAGAACCTGGTCGTCGGTCCGACGAGCGACCCGCGCGTGAACGTGGGGCCGATGGTCACGCGCAAGCAGTATGAGCGGGTGCAGGACTATATCCGCAAGGGCATCGAGGAGGGCGCGACGCTGCTGACGGGTGGACCGGGTCGTCCGGACGGACTGGAACGGGGCTATTTCGTACGGCCGACCGTGTTCGGCGACGTCCGCAACGACATGGCGATCGCGCGCGACGAGATCTTCGGGCCCGTCCTGTCCATCATCCCGTATCGCGACGACGACGATGCCATCGCCATCGCCAACGACACGCCGTATGGCCTGCATGCGTACGTGTTCGGCGCGGACCTGGCGCGTGCGAACCGTGTGGCAGCCGGCATCCAGGCCGGGCGCGTGTTCGTGAATGGATTGTATGATGCACCGGAAGCCCCGTTCGGCGGCTTCAAGCAGTCCGGCCTGGGACGCGAGTTCGGTGTCTTCGGCCTGGAGACCTATCTCGAACCGAAAGCCATCATGGGCCATGACAAAGGACTTTGAAACCCAGCTCGTGGGCCTCGTCGAGCAGGCCATGCGCGGCACGGACGCGGGTGACCTCGACCTGGCAACCAGCCTGCCCTGGCTCTGGCTCATCCGCCGGCCCGCGCCGACGCCGGTCGGGCGCGGCATTCTGACGCCGTCCGTCTGCCTGCTCGTGCAGGGCGAAAAGGAGATGCTGGTTGGCCAGCGGGTGCTGCGCTACGGCCCGGGAAGCTATGTACAGGCGGGCGTGGCGCTGCCCGTCTCCGGCCAGGTGGTTCAAGCGAGCGCGGAGGCGCCGTACTACGGCATCCGCGTCGACATCGATCCGAAGGAAATCGCGGCGTTCGTGCTGGAGATGCGGCTGCAGCTGCCGCTGGTGGACGCTGACCCGCCCGCGATCACGGTCGAACGGGCGGACGACGCGCTGCTCGACGTGTTCGTGCGCCTCCTGCGCCTGCTCGACCGCCCGCGCGACCTGCCCGTGCTGGGCCGCCTGCTCAAGCAGGAACTGATTTATCACCTCGTGATGGCGCCGGGCGGGGCGACGCTGAGCCGGGGCGTCGTCGGCGGGCAGCGCGAGCGCGCGGTGGGCGAGGCCATTCAATGGATCCGCACGCATTACAACGAGCCCCTCAGCATCGACGCGCTGGCACGCACGGTGCATATGAGTCCCTCGGTGCTGCATCGCCGCTTCAAGGCGGCCACCGTGATGAGTCCTTTGCAGTATCAGAAGCAGGTGCGGCTGCTCGAGGCGCGCAAGATGCTGATGAGTGGGGACGTCGAAGCGGCCAGTGTCGCCTATGAAGTGGGTTATGAAAGCCCGTCGCAGTTCAGCCGCGAATACCGACGGCTGTTCGGCGCGCCGCCGTTGAAGGATGCGGAGCAGCTGCGGCGCCAGCCCGTCGGCGCGCAACCGTAGGAGAAGAGATGAAGGAAACAGACCTGGTCCTGGAAGATGGGCGCACGCTCCATGTCTACGCGCAGGAGACGGGCCGCCTGACGGTTTTCTGGCTGCACGGGACGCCGAACGTCGGGCCGCCGCCCGAGCCGCTGGCTGCCGACGCTGCCCACCTGGGCCTGCGCTGGATCGGCTACGACCGGCCCGGCTACGGTGGTTCGACGCCGCGGCCGGGGCGCGATGTCGCGTCGGCCGCCCACGACGTCGCCCGGATCGCCGACTGGCTCGGTATCGACCGGTTCGCGGTCGTCGGCCACTCCGGCGGTGGTCCGCATGCGCTGGCCTGTGCCGCGCTGCAGCCGGACCGTGTGCTGGCGGCCGTCAGCATCGCCGGACTGGCACCCTTCGACGCCGCGGGGCTCGACTGGTTCGCCGGGATGCGGCCGTCCGGGATCGCGGGCCTGCGGGCCGCGCGGGCGGGGAGGGCGGAGAAAGCGGCATACGAAGCGGCGTCTCCGGAATTCGACCCCGAATCGTTCATCGAGGCCGATTGGGCCGCGCTCGCGGGGCCGTGGTCGTGGTTCGACAGCGTCGTCGGGCCGGCGCTGGCTGCCGGGCCCGGAGGCCTGATCGATGACGACGTCGCGTATGTCACGCGATGGGGTTTCGATTGCGCGCGAATTGAGCGGCCGGTGCTCCTGCTGCACGGCGGCAGCGACCGGATGGTGCCGGCGTCGCATGCCGAATGGCTGGGACGGGAATGCCCCACGGCCGAGTTGTGGTTGCAGCCTGAGGACGGGCACATCTCCATATTGCGTGCGGCACCTCGTGCGCTGTCGTGGCTGAAAGAGCACGCGAGGGCTTCGTCGGATTTTTGATACGGCTGAGCTTGCGGGGTTGATGGGCGGTTGCTATACTGCGCGTCCGCTTCACGGCACGGTCGAAATCCAGAGGAAATCGACGCCACGAAACGGCAAAAAGAAGTTGACGATCATCGCGAAACACTGCATAATCTCG
>NZ_JANUGY010000026.1 GCF_024756235.1 Massilia kyonggiensis
TGAGATTATGCAGTAGTTCGCTTAACTCGTCAACCCCTCGTCTGTTTTGTTGCGCCGTCGTTACCGACTGATTTTCATGCGCTGCAAAACAGGACGCGAACTATAGCAAAGGCCCGGGCCAATGCGCAAGGGGTCACGGCGCCAACGTTCCGAGAATCGAATACGCCGCCTCGACTCGCGCTGCATTCGGGTAATTCTTATTGGCCAGCATGACGATCCCGACGCGCCGTTCCGGCACGAAGAGGACATACGCGCCAAATCCGCGCGTGGCACCCGTCTTGTTGAAGAGCGTCCCTGGCGGCGGTGCCTGGGGCGGCTCCAGCCGGACGGCCGGATTCGGCTCGGCGCTCATCTTCGTGGAATTCCCCGCCGTCAGCGTAGCCAGCGTGACGGGCGCGCGGTATTGCTCCCATCCGAGTCCTTGCACGGTATCGCCGATGCGGAAGTAACCCGTATGCGTGCAATCGATCGCGCGCCGCATCGGGTCGGGCAAGCCGCTGGCGTCGATATTCAACTGGACGAAGCGGATGACATCGGCCGCGCTGGCCTTCACACCATAGGCCTCCGCGTCGAACGGCCCGGGACTGACGCGTACCGGCCGGTCGGCCTTGTCGTAGCCCCAGGCGTAGTCGCCCATTGCGCCGGCAGGCACGCGGACATGGCTGTGCTTCATGCCCAATGCGGGAAAGAGCCGGCCTTCGACCCCATCGGCAAGACCGACGCCCAGCGCCCGTGCCGTCACGCGCCCGAACAGGCCGAGACTGGGATTCGAATACCGGCGCAATGTGCCGGGCGCGGCGTCCGGCCGCCAAGAGCGGAAGTAAGCGATCGTCTGCGCCTCCGTCTCGACGTCGTCCGGAAATTGCAGCGGCAGGCCGCCTGCCGTATAGGTGCCCAGTTCGAGCACGCTCGCGCGGTCGATCGCGCTGCCCTTCAGTTGGGGGACGTATTGGCCGGGGTGGTCGGCGAACGACAGCTTGCCGAGGCCCTGCGCGTAACAGGCCAGCGTCGCCGTGATGGTCTTGCTGACGGAACCCAGTTCGAACAGCGTGTTCTCGGTGACCGGCTTGTGCTCCTCCTTCGACGCCTCGCCGTAATTGAAGAACAGCGTCTGCCCGTCCACGGTGACGGCGACTGCCATGCCGGGCACGTCGTGCTGCGCCATCAGGGGTTGGATCGCGCGGTCGACGGCGGCGCGCACGGCGGCGGCATCAACGGCGCCCGCCGTCAGCGGCAGCAGGGACAGGCATGCAAGGGCGATGGATTTTGTGGACACAGCGTTCTCCGGATCGTTCACGAGGGCCACCAGTATAGGCAGGGACCCGTACGCGCCGACAGCGCGGCCGTCCCGGCAAACCGGGTGTTCGTCACATCGCCGACTTCAGCGCGCCCAGGTAACGCTCGCTGACGGCGACCGTCGCACCGCAACGCAACGTCAACCGGTAGCTGCCGTCGCCGACGGAATCCAGGCGCGCGATCTCGCCGCGCCTGACGATCGCGCCGCGATGCACGCGCAGGAAGTCTTCCGGCGCGAGCAAGGTCTCGAGACGGTTGAGCGTGATGCGATGCAGGACCGTACGGCCGGCCAGATGCAGTTCGACGTAGTTCCCGGCCGATTCGATCCACAGGATGTCGGCCACGCGAATCTGCTCGATGCGGCCGACGGAGCGCACGTTGATCCGCTCCAGCCGGGCCGCGGTCTGGCCGGCGTCGACGTAATCGCGCAGCGCCGCACCATAGGCTTCGCGCTGACGTTGTCCGAGCATCGCGCCGATGCGCTCGACCGCCTGGGCCAGGCGCGCATCGTTGAGGGGCTTGAGCAGGTAGTCGAGCGCGTGCACCTCGAACGCGTCGATCGCGTGTTCGCTGTAGGCCGTCACGAACACGATCAGCGGCGGCGCGCTCGCGCGGCTGATCTCGCGTGCGAGCACGAGGCCCGATTCGGCCGGCATCTGGATGTCGAGGAAGATGACGTCGACGTCCTGTGCGGCCAGCACCGCACGCGCGGCCGCGGTGCCGTCGCATTCGGCGACAAGGCGCCAGTCGGGATGCGCGGCCAGGGCCAGGCGCAGGTTCGAACGGCTGGGCAGCTCGTCGTCGACGATCAGGTAGCGCACCGGCATGTTCACTCCCGCGCCAAAGGCAGCCGGACTTCGGCCACGAAGCGGCCGTCCTGCAGATTCGTGCGCAGCGACGCGGTGGGATGCATGAGGCGCAGCCGTTCGCGCGTGTTCGCGAGGCCGAGACCCGCGCCGGGATTGGGCGACGCCTGCGCGAGCGCGGGATTCGTCACCCGGATCGTGAGCGCCGCGCCGTCGGATACGAAGGACAGGCGAATATCGCTCGGTCCGTCGTGGCAATCGAGATCGTGGCGAAGCGCGTTTTCGATCAGCGGCTGCAGCAACAGCGGCGGGCAATCGACGTCGTGCAGCAGCGCGTCGTCGCCCTCGATGCGGACCTGCAGCCGGTCGCCGTAGCGCAGGCGCTGCAGGTCGAGGTAGTCGCGGACGAACTGCAGCTCGTCCGCCACCGTCGCCGTATTGCGCACGCTGGCCGACAGCGCATAGCGCAGCAGGTCGCTCAGGCGGCCGATGCCGCCCAGCGCCAGGGTGCGGTCGCCCTCGCGCACGAGCGCGCTGATCGCGTTCAGCGCATTGAACAGGAAGTGCGGTTCGAACTGCGCGCGCAAGGCCAGCATGCGCTGCTCTTCCAGCGCGAGGCGCAGGTTCAGCATGTCGGTCTGGCTGCGCTGCCACGCCAGTTCGCGCTCGCGCGCCTGGCGCCAGTAGTGGACCGCGAGGATGGCGGCGAACGTGCCCGTCGTCGAGAACCAGCCGACCAGCAGCATCTTCATGAGCAGGCGGCGCGCGTCGTCGACGCTCGCAATGTGCAGGTAGCCGCGCAGCCACGCCATGTACGTCCACTGCGCGGGCTGGAACACGAGCACGAGACCGACGAACAGCAGGAACACGTTGCGCGGGCGGGCGGTCAACGCGGGCCAGCGCGCCAGTGCGATGCTCAGGCCCGCGCTCAGCACGATCAGCGGCACGGCGTACTCGACGAACCACGTCACCAGCAGCGACGGATAGTGGCTGTCCACGCCGAGGCGCAGGTTGTCGCTGTAGGTCTGCAGGGCGCCCAGGGTGCTGATCGCCGTCCACAACAGCACGACGATGGCGATGGTCCTGACCGCGGGCGGTGTCGATGGCGGGGAGATGGCGTGCTGCGTCATCGGGGCAGTATAGCCTGCCGCCGGGCGGCGACCGGCCGCTTCGTCACGTGGAAGCGGCGTTTCGTCACGGCGGCGTGTCCGTCGTACCGGCATGGTCGCAGAATCGGCGACGCAATCCTCTTTATCAACTCTCCAGCTAACCATGAAAAACACGATACGCCTGGCCGCCGCGCTCCTGCTCGGCGGCGTCTCCGCTTCCACCATCGCCGGCATGACGGAGTGGCTGGCGCCGCAGGATCCGTTTCCCGTCTACGGCAACACGTACTACGTCGGCACGCACGGCATCGGCGCCGTGCTGATCACGTCGCCGGCGGGCCACATCCTCATCGACGGCGGCCCGCCTGGCGCCGCCGACCAGATCGCGGCGCATGTCCGCGCGCTCGGCTTCAAGGTCGAAGACATTCGCTACATCCTGAATGGTCACGATCACTTCGACCACGCGGGCGGCATCGCGGCACTGCAAAAGATGAGCGGCGCCACGGTGCTGGGCAGTCCGGCCTCCATCGCCGTGCTGAAGTCGGGGCAGCCGGACAAGCGGGACCCGCAATATCCGAGCCTGATCCCAATGACACCCGTCGCCAACACGCGCGCCGTACGCGATGGCGAGGTGGTGACGCTCGGACCGCTCGCCGTCACCGCGCACTTCACGCCGGGGCACACGCCGGGTGCCACCAGCTGGACGTGGCAGTCGACCGAGGGCGGCAAGACGATGCACGTGGTGTACGCGGACAGTGTTACCGCCATCGCCGCCGACGGCCGCAGTTTCAGCAGGAATCCGCTCTTTCCGACTGCGCGGGCGGACGTCGAGCGTTCGATCGCGACGATCGAACGCTTGGAATGCGACGTGCTCGTGAGCGCGCATCCGGATTTCGGCGACCTATGGGAGCGGAAAACGCGCGGGACGTTTGTCGATCGCGACGCGTGCCGCAAGTACGCGGAGGTCGGGCGGGCATGGTTGGCGAAGACGCTGGCGGCGGAAGGGCAACCATGACGGTGATCCGCAAGCTGCTGCTGGCGTGCTGTTTCGTATCCGGCCTTGCCTCTGCCGCGACACCTTATGTGCTCGACGACACGGAGGTGCGCGACGTGCGTGCGGGCGCGCTGAACCGCGACTACCAGGTGTTCGTCGCGCTGCCGGACTCGTATCGTTCATCGAACCGTCGTTATCCGGTGGTGTTCGTCGTCGACGCGAATTACGCCTTCCCGGTCGCGCGCGGCATCGCCCAGCGGCTGGCCAAGCATGCGGGCATGGAAGAGGTCATCGTCGTCGGGCTCTCGTATGCGAAGGGCGACAGTCCCGTGTACAGCCGGCGCCGCGACTACACGCCGTCGATGCCCCGCGGCCAGTATGTCTCCGATATGCCGGGACGCAGTGCCGCGTTCGGCGAGGCGCAAGCCTATGGCCGCTTCATCGCGGCCGACGTCTTCCCGTTGATCACGGCGAACTACCGGGCCGACATGAGCCGCAAGATCTTCGTCGGGCATTCGTATGGCAGCCTGCTCGGCCTGCAGCTGCTGCTGAGCGAGCCGGCCACGTTCGACCACTACATCCTCGGCAGTCCATCGCTGTGGTTCGACCAGGGCGTGATGTTCGACCGCGAACAGGCTTACGCAAAGAGCCACAAGGATATGCCGGCGTCCGTGTTCTTCGGTATCGGCGGGCGTGAGACATTGGCGGCGAACCGGAAGCGATCGCGCTCGGAAGAGAATGCGGACATGGTCGCGGATCTCTGCGACTTCGACGCGGCATTGAAAGCGCACCGTTATCCGAACCTGAAAAGCCGGCTCGAAGTGTTTGCGGACGAGGATCATGCCAGCGTCTTTCCGCTGGTGCTGACCCATGGGTTGCGGGCGTATCTGAAGAAGGTGAAGTAG
>NZ_JANUGY010000027.1 GCF_024756235.1 Massilia kyonggiensis
ATGACTGCCAAGGTTATAGGGACAAGCCGTACGGGCAATTAGTATCAGTTAGCTTAATGCATTACTGCACTTCCACACCTGACCTATCAACGTCCTGGTCTCGAACGACCCTTCAAGGAGCTCAAGGCTCCGGGAAATCTCATCTCAAGGCGAGTTTCCCGCTTAGATGCTTTCAGCGGTTATCTCTTCCGAACTTAGCTACCCGGCAATGCCACTGGCGTGACAACCGGTACACCAGAGGTTCGTCCACTCCGGTCCTCTCGTACTAGGAGCAGCCCCCTTCAAATTTCCAACGCCCACGGCAGATAGGGACCAAACTGTCTCACGACGTTTTAAACCCAGCTCACGTACCACTTTAAATGGCGAACAGCCATACCCTTGGGACCGGCTACAGCCCCAGGATGTGATGAGCCGACATCGAGGTGCCAAACTCCCCCGTCGATATGAACTCTTGGGAGGAATCAGCCTGTTATCCCCAGAGTACCTTTTATCCGTTGAGCGATGGCCCTTCCATACAGAACCACCGGATCACTATGTCCTACTTTCGTACCTGCTCGACTTGTCGGTCTCGCAGTTAAGCACGCTTATGCCATTGCACTATTAGCACGATGTCCGACCGTACCTAGCGTACCTTCGAACTCCTCCGTTACCGTTTAGGAGGAGACCGCCCCAGTCAAACTGCCTACCATGCACTGTCCCCGACCCGGATTACGGGCCAAGGTTAGAACCTCAAACGAACCAGGGTGGTATTTCAAGGTTGGCTCCACGAGAACTGGCGTCCCCGCTTCAAAGCCTCCCACCTATCCTACACAGATTGGTTCAAAGTCCAATGCAAAGCTACAGTAAAGGTTCATGGGGTCTTTCCGTCTAGCCGCGGGTAGATTGCATCATCACAAACATTTCAACTTCGCTGAGTCTCGGGAGGAGACAGTGTGGCCATCGTTACGCCATTCGTGCAGGTCGGAACTTACCCGACAAGGAATTTCGCTACCTTAGGACCGTTATAGTTACGGCCGCCGTTTACTGGGACTTCAATCAAGAGCTTGCACCCCATCATTTAATCTTCCAGCACCGGGCAGGCGTCACACCCTATACGTCCACTTTCGTGTTTGCAGAGTGCTGTGTTTTTATTAAACAGTCGCAGCCACCAGTTTATTGCAACCCTTTCACCCTCATGGAGTAAACCAATCAAGCTACCGGGGCGTACCTTATCCCGAAGTTACGGTACCAATTTGCCGAGTTCCTTCTCCCGAGTTCTCTCAAGCGCCTTAGAATACTCATCTCGCCCACCTGTGTCGGTTTGCGGTACGGTCTCGTATGACTGAAGCTTAGAGGCTTTTCTTGGAACCACTTCCGATTGCTTCGTGTCACAAGGACACACGTCTCAACCCCTTGAATTACGCGCCCGGATTTGCCTAAGCGCCTTCTATGAGTCAAGAACCAACTATTCCAACAGTTGGACAACCTTCCGCGATCCGTCCCCCCATCGCATCATACGACGGTGCAGGAATATTAACCTGCTTCCCATCAGCTACGCATCTCTGCCTCGCCTTAGGGGCCGACTCACCCTGCTCCGATGAACGTTGAACAGGAAACCTTGGGCTTTCGGCGAGAGGGCTTTTCACCCTCTTTATCGCTACTCATGTCAGCATTCGCACTTCCGATACCTCCAGCATCCTTTACAAGACACCTTCTCAGGCTTACGGAACGCTCTCCTACCATAT
>NZ_JANUGY010000028.1 GCF_024756235.1 Massilia kyonggiensis
TACAAGCAGCCGCCGTCGGCCATCGTGTCGATCCTGCACCGTATCAGCGGTTTCGTGCTGTTCCTGGCCCTGCCGTTCCTGCTCTACCTGTTCGAGCAGAGCCTCCGTTCCGAGATCTCGTTTGCCCACTTCGCGGGCATCGTCAGCCATCCGTTCACGAAGATCGTCATCCTGGGCCTGTCCTGGGGCTACCTGCACCACTTCTGCGCCGGTATCCGCCACCTGTTCATGGACAACCACATCGCCCTGGACAAGGACGCATCGCAGCGCACCGCCCGTTACGTGCTCGTCGTCGCCCTGGCGCTGACCCTGCTGGTCGCCCTCAAACTGTTCGGAGTGTTTTAATCATGGCTACCCCCAAGAACATCGGTCAGCGCCGCCTCGTCGTCGGCGCCCACTACGGCATGCGCGACTGGCTGGCCCAGCGCGTCACCGCCATCGTGATGGTCATCTTCACCGTCATCCTGCTGGTCTCGTTCCTGACCGGGCAAAACTTCACCTACGAAGGCTGGGCCGGCCTGTTCGCCCGCCAGTGGTTCAAGCTTTTCACGATGGTCACGTTCTTCGGCCTGTTCTACCACGTGTGGGTGGGCATCCGTGACATCTGGATGGACTACGTCAAACCGGTCGGCATCCGCCTGACCCTGCAGATCGCCACGGTGCTCTGGCTGCTCGCCTGCGCCGCCTGGACTGTGCAAATTCTCTGGAGCGTGTAATCGTGGCAGCAATCAACACCAACATCCCCGTCCGCCATTTCGACGTCGTCATCGTCGGCGCCGGCGGTTCCGGCCTGCGCGCGGCGCTGCAACTGTCCGAAGCGGGCCTGAACGTGGCCGTGCTGTCGAAAGTGTTCCCGACCCGTTCGCACACCGTCGCCGCACAGGGCGGCATCGGCGCCTCGCTCGGCAACATGAGCGAGGACGACTGGTACTGGCACATGTTCGACACCGTCAAGGGTTCGGACTACCTGGGCGACCAGGACGCCATCGAATTCATGTGCCGCGAAGCGCCGAAGGTCGTGTACGAGCTCGAACACTTCGGCATGCCGTTCGACCGCAATCCGGACGGCACGATCTACCAGCGTCCGTTCGGCGGCCACACCGCGAACTTCGGCGAGAAGCCGGTGCAGCGCGCCTGCGCCGCCGCCGACCGTACCGGCCACGCGCTGCTGCACACGCTCTATCAACGTAACGTCCGCTCGCGCACGCACTTCTTCGTCGAGTGGCAGGCGCTGGACCTGGTCCGTAATGCGGACGGCGACGTCCTCGGCGTCGTCGCGCTGGAAATGGAAACGGGCGACGTCATGATGCTGCAGGCGAAGACCACCGTGTTCGCCACGGGCGGCGCGGGCCGTATCTTCGCCGCGTCGACCAACGCCTTCATCAACACGGGCGACGGCCTGGGCATGGCGGCACGTGCCGGCATCCCGCTGCAGGACATGGAGTTCTGGCAGTTCCACCCGACCGGCGTGGCCGGCGCGGGCGTCCTGATCACGGAAGGCGTGCGCGGCGAGGGCGGTATCCT
>NZ_JANUGY010000029.1 GCF_024756235.1 Massilia kyonggiensis
CTGACGCCCTTCTAAGTGTCAAGTGGCGATTTTGGTTGCGTTGATTTCATGTTGACGTCGTTGGATGATGTAGAAGACTTCGCGGGCAATGTAACGTTTGAGACATCGGAGCGCTTCGAGCTTGGAATGCCCTTCGTTGAGCCGCTTTTCGACGTAAGCCTTTGTCCGGGCATCGGTCCGCAAGCGGCCGATCGCAATAATGTGCAGTGCGCTGTTCGCGGCCCGGTCGCCGCCGCGGTTCAACCGATGCCTGCATACCTTTCCCGAGGAGGCAGGTACCGGGCTGACACCGCATAACGCAGCAAAGCTGGCTTCCGATTGCAAGCGTCCACTGTTGTCGCCTGCCGTCAGTAATAGCTGTGCCGCCGATTCATATCCAATGGAGTTGCGCGCGATGAGTTCCGGGGCAAGTTCATCCACGAGTTTAGCAATCATGACGTCCAAATCTGCGATCTCATCGTGCAGTTCCAGGTAACGCCGCCCCAGGGACTTGAGCGCAATTCGATAAGCGGATGTCAGGTCTCGGTAATCGGAAAGGTCAGGACGCCAGGCGGCCAGCGTCCTTATCAGCTGCATACGAGTCATCGTGCGCAGCGACTCCCGAAGTTCGTCAGGAGCGCTGACGATAGAATTCTGAATCAGTTGCAGGGCAACCCGGCGGGCCGCAACTGCCGTCTTGCGGCAGACTTTCAGTACCCGCAAAGACTCGACCATGCCGTCGCGCGTCTTGGGCGTGACAGTCCGAACCTGGGCAAATGCTGCATGAGCTGCGTTTTCCGCGTCGATCGTATCGTCCTTGCCTCGTTTGCGGCGATCATGTTTATCCGGTGCCGTCACTTCCAGCACGGCTACGCCAGCATGCTGCAGATAACGAAGCAAACCGGCGCCATAGGTTCCGGTGCATTCGACACCGATTCGAGCAAGCTCGCCGAAAGAACGAAGCCAGGCCAGCATCTGCTTGTACCCGTGACGCGTCGTTGGAAAACACTGGTTGGCCAGGACGCGATCCTGATCATCCACTACCGCTGCAAAATGCAGATCTTTGTGGGTATCCACGCCACCGACCACAATCCGTTGCTCATCCATGGCCTGCCGCTCCTTTAGGTAGAAGTTAGCGATTCCGCCACTACGAATACCTGGACAAGACAGTAAAGCGACAGCGCGTCAGGCCCTTCTCGGGTCACATGTATCGACGAAGCGAAACCTCGCCGGCAGACATTCCCGGGCGACCGACAGGTCCGGGGAAAGACAATGATTCCTGTCGATCGGAGTGCGGGTCAAGTCGTCCGGGAACGCCGCACGGCACCAGATCTTCCAAGATCGGTCTATCGCTGTGAGAGTCAGATCGCCCAGGAATGGCTGGTATGGACATTATTA
>NZ_JANUGY010000003.1 GCF_024756235.1 Massilia kyonggiensis
GAGCGGCTGCACCTAATTTCGCGTTCTGCTCACTGCTTGCGCTTCGCCTTCCGCATAACCCTCAATTTGAACCTTAAAGGTGAGCGCCCCAACGCCCTTGCTTGTATTCGCTACCCCACACCAGAACATCGCATCTGCCGCATTTGACCAAGCCAGTTCATTAAAACCGCTCTTGAGGTTCGCCCGCGCCCTCACGCAGTACGCGGCCGAGACAAGGATTGGCCCGAACGGCTGCCCGGCCACCCAATCTACGCCTTTCGCCCTTAATTCCGGCGCCAAGAACTGCATGATGATTCCTATCGGATCAACAACGGATGGGCTGTCATATTTCGCTACCATGTCCATGACCTCCCGAAGGAAGTCTTTGGTGGTCGAGCCAGGTCTAAGCGCAGCGTGGCAAGCTGCCAGGTTCAGCATGGCAAGATCACACATTTGCTTCACGTCACGTACCGGAGCCTGCGGCTTCTTTGTCCCTGTCATCGTTCCCTTCCAGTCAAGTTATCGGATGCCTGTCGCGCCTGTTCGGGTGCGAACGAGTTACTAGGCATGACTGGATGATACCGAACAGCGGTCGTGCCGGACGTCAATTTATGGCAGATGATGGGCTGCGTGATGGGCCGAAAAACAAAAAACCCCGTAAGTCTTTGAACTTACAGGGTTTTCCGCTTAATCTTGGCGGAGGCGGTGGGATTCGAACCCACGATACAGGTTTAAGCCCGTATGCTTCCTTAGCAGGGAAGTGCCTTCGGCCACTCGGCCACGCCTCCAGTCAGCTTCAACGTTTATGCGTCAGCGCTGAGTGCACGCATATTAATGGCCACACCCTTTTTGGTCAAGGAAGCACGGCCATTTTTTTGAAAAAAGTTAAGCTTGCTCCAGGTTAAACGCCTTGTGCAGGGCGCGCACCGCCAGCTCCATGTATTTCTCGTCGATCAGGACCGAGATCTTGATCTCCGAGGTCGAGATCATCATGATGTTGATGCCCTCTTCCGACAGCGTGCGGAACATTTGCGAGGCGACGCCCACGTGGCTGCGCATGCCCACGCCCACGGCCGACACCTTCGAGACCTTGGCGTCGCCCAGGATCTTGGCGGCGCCGATTTCGGCCTTCACGCCTTCCAGGACGCCCATGGCGCGCTGGTAATCGTTGCGCGACACGGTGAACGTGAAGTCGGTCTTACCGTCGACCGATTGGTTCTGTATGATCATGTCGACCTCGATATTGGCCTCCGAGATCGGCCCGAGGATGTGGAAGGCGACGCCCGGCTTGTCGGGCACGCCCAGGACGGTGATTTTGGCTTCATCGCGGTGGAAGGCGATGCCCGAGATGACGGCTTGTTCCATGTTGCTTTCTTCCTCAAACGAAATCAGGGTACCCGAGTTGGCTTCTTCTTCGAGCGACATCAGGGGGTCGGTCAGCGACGACAGCACGCGCGTCGGCACGCGGTAATTGCCGGCAAATTCCACGGAGCGGGTCTGCAGGACTTTCGAGCCCAGCGACGCCAGTTCCAGCATTTCTTCGAACGTGATCTTCGACAGGCGGCGCGCTTCGCTCACGACGCGCGGGTCGGTCGTGTAGACCCCGTCGACGTCCGTGTAGATCAGGCATTCGTCGGCCTTCAGCGCGGCCGCGATCGCGACGGCGGAGGTGTCCGAACCGCCACGGCCCAGCGTGGAGATATTACCGTCTTCATCCATGCCCTGGAAGCCGGTGATGATGACGATCCTGCCGGCGTCCAGGTCGGCGCGCACGCGGGTGTCGTCGATCGACTGGATGCGGGCCTTCGTGAAGGCAGAGTCGGTCTTAATGCCCACCTGCCAGCCCGTGTACGA
Source organism: Massilia kyonggiensis (assembly GCF_024756235.1). Lineage (GTDB taxonomy): Bacteria > Pseudomonadota > Gammaproteobacteria > Burkholderiales > Burkholderiaceae_D > Telluria > Telluria kyonggiensis. Next base: position 1,834 of record NZ_JANUGY010000003.1, read on the forward strand.
CACGGCATCCTTGCCGCGTGCCAGCAGTGCCATGGCCAGCAGGCCGACCGACACCTGTTCGCCGGTCGACGCAATCATGTCCAGTTCACGCGGGTCCGGCTGCGACATAATCTCTTTCGCCAGGCCGATCAGACGGTTGGTTTCACCGGACATTGCCGAGGGGACGACAACGACTTGATGACCGGCGTCGTGCCATTTGGCGACGCGGGCCGCGACGTTCTTGATGCGTTCCGTCGAACCCATCGACGTACCGCCATATTTGTGGACTATTAAGGCCATGACTGAAGGGATTTCCGCTTGTAAAAAATCAAATGAGCCTTTTACTCTACATGCTGCGGCGCGGAATCACAAGACGTCAAGATGCGAAATCTATACCAAATAGGAATATGGTAATACGGAAATGGTATTAACCCGGGATGGCTGGCGTCGCGCTTTCCCAACGCAGCGCGATGCGCCCCGGCCCCTCGGTCACGTGCCGGCAATCCATGCCGAGCCCTGCCGCGAACAGCAGGTCGAAGCCGGCATTCACGATCGGCAGGCGCCCCCGCTCCCACGCAGGGATGCCGCTCGCCTGGTAATGCATCTTGAGGCTGCGCGTGGGCCGGTTGTGCGCCAGGCGCAGTCGCTCGCCGCCCTTGCGGAAATCGATCTCGAGTCCCTGCCCCCGCAGCCAGGCGGGATCGAACCCGCGTTCGGCCGCATCGAAATACAGCACGCCGCCGTAATCGGGGAACGCGATGGCCGCCTCGCCATTCCACCGGAACGCCTGGGCGTACTTCTCGATGATGCCGGCGTCCTCGGGATCGCGCATGCCGGCCAGTTCCGGCAGGCGCGGCACGAGGTACAAATGATCGCGGTGGCGGCGTACGTCCACGTCCGGGTGCTCGACGAGCACTTGCGCATCCTCGCGCGCGGCCAGGATCTGCGCCACCATCTGCGCCAGCCAGGCCGTCGACGGCATCGCGAGACGGCGCACGGCGAACCAGTGGCGCAGCAGGTTGTCGATGCGGTCGCGGCTGAGAAGCCGAACGCGGACCAGGTCGAGACCATCGCCGGCCAGGCACGCCTGCAGATCCTGCTCGCCCAGCTCATCGAGCAGGCGCTGGGCCGCGCGGGTGTGGGCGCTGCTGCGCGCCACGCGTTGCTGGTAGCCGGGAAACGCGGCGGCCAGCGCCGGCATCACCTGGTGGCGCAGCGCGTTGCGGGCATAGCGCGGATCGGTGTTGGATTCATCCTCGACCCACGTGATGCCCTGCTCGCGCGCGAACTGTTCGAGGTCGGCGCGCGCGACGCCCAGCAGCGGGCGCGCCATGGCCAGGCGTTCGTCGCCCAGCAGGCCGGGCGCGCGGTTGGCGGGATCCATGCCGGACAGGCCGGCCGGGCCGGAACCGCGCAGCAATTGCAGCAGCACCGTCTCGACCTGGTCGTCGAGGTGATGGGCCGTCAGCAGCACGCCGGCACCGTGGGCCTGGCACATCTCGCCCAGCGCCGCGTAGCGCGCCTTGCGTGCGGCGGCCTCGATGCCGCTCTTCCCTTTCGCGACGACGACGGCGCGCCAGTCGAACGGCATGCCCAACACAGCGGCGGCGGCCGCGCAATGGTCGCGCCAGGCGTCGGCGTTCGGGCTCAGGCCGTGGTGGACGTGGAAGGCGTGCGGATGCAGGCCATGCGCGTGCGCGAGGTGCAACAGTACCATCGAATCGAGGCCGCCGCTGAGGGCGACCGCGACGGGCGGCATGGCATCGGGAAGGTAATCAGCGCGCAGGGCCTCGATGGCCTGCGCGAACCGGGCGGCCATCGCGGCCGCCCCCTGCGTACGACGGCTCACTCTTCGCGCGGCGTCGTTTCCTTGAACTTGCCGTAGGCCAGCAGCTTGGCGTGGCGCGCGTCCAGCAGGTCCTTCGTCTTCATGCCCTGGAACTGGCGCAGCGTATCGGCCAGCGCGCGCTTCAGCAGCTGGGCCATCTGCGCCGGATCGCGGTGGGCGCCGCCCAGCGGTTCGTTGACGATCTTGTCGATCAGGCCCATCGCCTTCAGGCGGTGCGCCGTCAGGCCGAGGGCGTCTGCCGCTTCCGCCGCGCGCTCCGACGTCTTCCACAGGATCGACGCGCAGCCTTCCGGCGAGATCACGGAGTACGTCGCGTACTGCAGCATCAACACGGCGTCGCCGACGGCGATCGCCAGCGCGCCGCCCGAACCGCCTTCGCCGATGATCGTGGCGATCAGCGGCACTTTCAGCTCGGCCATCACGTACAGGTTATGGCCGATGGCTTCCGACTGGCCGCGCTCTTCCGCGTCGATGCCGGGGAATGCGCCCGGGGTGTCCACGAACGTGAAGATCGGCAGGTTGAATTTCTCGGCCAGCTTCATCAGGCGCATGGCCTTGCGATAGCCTTCCGGACGCGGCATGCCGAAGTTGCGCGCCGCGCGTTCCTTCGTGTCGCGGCCCTTCTGGTGGCCGATGACCATGCAGGACTGGCCATTGAAGCGGGCCAGGCCGCCGATGATCGACTGGTCGTCGGCGAAGGTACGGTCGCCGTGCAGTTCATGGAAATCGGTGAAGATCGCGTTCACATAGTCCATCGTGTACGGACGCTGCGGATGACGGGCGATCTGGGAAACCTGCCAAGGGGTCAGCTTGGCATAGATGTCTTTCGTCAGTTGCTGGCTCTTCTTGGCCAGGCGGTCGATTTCTTCCGAGATGTCGACGGCGGAATCATCCTGCACGAAGCGCAGCTCTTCGATCTTCGAATCGAGCTCGGCAATCGGCTGCTCGAAACTGAGGAAAGTTGTTTTACTCATTGTACCTCCGGGTGTGTTCGTGGCCGCGGAAGATCATCCGCGCGGCGGCAAGGGCGCTATTCTATACCGGAACCGGGTCCAGGCTACGCCATAAATACCATGTGGCAACTGTGCGCCAGGGTTCCCAGTTCGCCGCGACCTCGCGCGCATCGCTGCGCGAGACCGGCTCGCCGGAGAAATAATTCTGGCTGATGCCCTGGATCAGGCCGGGATCGTCCAGGGGCAGGACGTTCGGTCTGAGCAGATTAAATATCAAAAACATCTCGGCTGTCCAGCGCGTGATGCCGCGGATCCGGACCAGTTCGGCAATCACCGCTTCGTCATCCATCTGCGACCATTGGTCGGCATGGACGCGCTTCGCCTTGAAGTGATCAGCCAGGTCGAGGATGTACTCCGTCTTCCGTTTCGACAGGCCGCAGCCCGCCAGTTCTTCCGCGCCGGCCTTGATGACCTGGGACGGCGTCATCTTCGGGCACAGCGTGCGCAGCTTCGTCCACGCGGCCTCGGCAGCCTTGACCGTCACCTGCTGGCCGACGATGGAGCGCGCCAGGGTCGTGAACGGGTCGGGATGGCCGCGCAGGTGCATGTCGCCGAATTGCGGGATCAGCTTGTTCATGATGCGGTCCCGACGCATGAGCTCGGCCTTCGCCTCCGCCCAGTACGGTGGGACGGAAGGCTGAACGTCCGGCGGCGCCGGGACGGCGCCCGCGAGGTCCTTGGAAAGTGCCATGCTCGTGCGCGGAGGGCCGGTCAGGCGCGACGCCAGTTGGTGCTGCCGTCCGGCTTGTCCTCGAGCACGACCCCGCCCGCGGTCAGCTCGGCGCGGATCGCGTCGGCCTCGGCGAAGTTGCGCGCCTTCTTGGCGGCGGCGCGGCGCGCGATCGCGTCGACGATCGCCGCTTCGTCCAGGCCGCCCTCGCCCGGCGTGCCGGCCTGCAAGAAGGCTTGCGGGCTGCGTTCGAGCAGGCCCAGCACGGCGGCCAGTGCCTTCAGCTGGCGCGCGGCCGCGACGGATTTGCTCTTGTTGACTTCCGTGGCCAGGTCGAACAGTTCGGCCACCGCGAGCGGCGTATTGAAATCGTCGTCCATCGCGTCGCGGAAGCGCTGCGCATGGGCTTCGTCCCAGTCGACGGCAAGCGGCTCGCTGCCAAGATCCACTTCGGACAGCGCCGTGTACAGGCGCGTCAGCGCGCCCTTCGCATCGTCGATGTGCACGTCCGAGTAATTCAGCGGGCTGCGGTAATGGGCGCGCAGGATGAAGAAGCGGATGACTTCGGCATCGTATTTCTTGAGGACGTCGCGGATCGTGAAGAAATTGCCCAGCGACTTGGACATCTTCTCGTTATCGACGCGCACGAAGCCGTTGTGGATCCAGTAGTTCGCCATCGGCGGCCCGAACGCGCCTTCCGACTGGGCGATCTCGTTCTCGTGGTGCGGGAACTGCAGGTCGGCGCCGCCGCCATGGATGTCGAAATGTTCGCCCAGCATGGCGCACGACATGGCCGAGCACTCGATGTGCCAGCCCGGACGTCCTTTACCCCATTTCGAATCCCATTTGGCTTCGTCCGGCTCGGATTCCTTGGCGGCCTTCCACAGCACGAAGTCGAGCGGGTCGCGCTTGCCCGTGTTCACGTCCACGCGCTCGCCGGCACGCAGGTCGTCCAGCGACTTGCCGGACAGCTTGCCATAGCCCGGGAAATTACGCACGGCATAGTTCACGTCGCCGTCCTCTCCCTTGTAGGCGAGTTCCTTCGTTTCCAGCTTTTCGATAATCGACAGCATGTGCGGCACGTACTCCGTCGCGCGCGGCGCGAAATCCGGCGGCAGGATGCCCAAAGCAGCCGTGTCCTCGTCCATCGCCTTGATGAAACGGGTCGTGAGCGACGTCATCGTTTCATTGTTCTCGACGGCGCGCTTGATGATCTTGTCGTCGATGTCCGTGATGTTGCGGACATACTTGACGTCGTAGCCCGATGCCTTGAGCCAGCGATAGATGACGTCGAACGCCATCATCATCCGGCCATGACCGACGTGGCAGTAGTCGTACACCGTCATCCCGCACACGTACATGTTGACCTTGCCGGGTTGGAGGGGAACGAATACCTGCTTGTCACGCGCGAGCGTGTTGTAGATCTTGAGTTGGCTCATCGGATGTTTGCTAGAGGGTTGGAGCAGGACGGCGAATCTTGGGAACCTTGTTCTTTTTGATAGAATCGGCAGTCCGTCGCAAAGTATAGCATTGATAAAATCCCGACTGGCCGCATATGCCTTAGGTTTATTTTTCTGCAAAACCCTTGACAGTACTTTGCGCTATATCCACCGAGAGGAAGCAACGATGCACGTCCTGAAATCGCCCGGCACCCGCTTTTTTGCCCGTTTTAGTGTTGGCCTGGCCGCGCTGACCCTGTCCGCAGCCGCGTTCGCCGCCGACCCGCTCGTCTCGCTGAAGACGTCGATGGGCGAGATCGTGCTGGAACTGAACCCGGAAAAAGCACCTATCTCCGCGGACAATTTCCTCAAGTACGTCAAATCCGGCTTCTACAAGGGCACGATCTTCCACCGCGTGATCGACGGCTTCATGATCCAGGCCGGCGGCATGGATGCCCAGTTCCATGGACGCAAGACGAACAAACCGATCAAGAACGAGTCCAACAACGGCCTGTCGAACGAAAAGTACACCGTCGCCATGGCACGCGAATCGAATCCGGACTCGGCCACGTCGCAATTCTTCATCAACGTGGTCGACAATCCCGGGCTCGATTATCCGAACATGCAGGGTTCGGGCTACACCGTTTTCGGCAAGGTCGTGAAGGGCCAGGACGTCGTCGACAAGATCAAGGCCGTCGTCGTGGACGACATCCGCGGCCTCGAGAACGTGCCGGTCACGCCCGTCACGATCCAGTCCGCCACCCTCCTCAAGGGTGATAAGGCGGTAAAATAACGAACTCGCAACTCCAACGATAGGATAAAAACATGACCACCGTACTCATGACCACCAACAAGGGCAACATCAAGGTCGAACTGGACGCCGACAAGGCACCGAAGACCGTTGCCAACTTCCTGGACTACGTGAACAAGGGTCACTTCTCCAACACGATCTTCCATCGCGTGATCAAGGACTTCATGATCCAGGGCGGCGGTTTCGAGCCGGGCATGAAGCAGAAGGCCACCGACCAGACCGTCGAGAACGAAGCCAAGAACGGCCTGAAGAACGACAAGTACACGATCGCCATGGCCCGCACGATGGCCCCGCACTCGGCATCGGCCCAGTTCTTCATCAACACCAAGAACAATGACTTCCTGAACTACCCGGGCCAGGACGGCTGGGGCTATGCCGTGTTCGGCAAGGTCGTCGAAGGCCAGGACGTCGTCGACCAGATCAACACCGTCAAGACCGGCCGCGCCGGCATGCACTCGGACGTGCCGAGCGAAGACGTCGTCATCGAGAAGATCGAAGTCGTCCAGTAATTCCAGATAGGCAGGCATGACGCGCGGGACTCACCGCCTGGTCGTCCTGGCAACAAGATGACCGCACCCGCGCGCACGCTCGCACTCTTCATTTCCGACCTGCATCTGCAGGCCTCCCACCCGCGTACGGCCGAAGCCTTCTTCCGCTTCCTGGCCGAACGCGCGGCGCATGCCGAGCGGCTCTACCTGCTCGGCGACATTTTCGAATACTGGGCCGGCGACGACGACCTCGACGACCCGTTCAACCGCAGCGTCGCTGCCGCGCTGCGCCGCTTGAGGGAGGGCGGCACGGCCGTCTACTGGCTCGGCGGCAACCGCGACTTCCTCGTCGGTACCGGCTTCGCCGACGCGGCCGGCCTCACCCTGCTGCCCGAACCGCACGTTGCGACCATCGGCGGCCGCCAGGTCGTCCTCGTGCACGGCGACGCCCAGTGCACGGACGACGTCAAGTACATGGCGTTCCGCGCCCAGGTGCGTGATCCGGCATGGCAGCGCCAGTTCCTCGCGATGCCGCTGGCCCAGCGCAAGGCCATCATCGCCGGCCTGCGCGAAGGCAGCCGGGCGGCACACGGTGAAAAATCGTACGAGATCATGGACGTCACCCCGGCCGCCATCGCCGCGCTGCATGCGGACAGCGGCACCGACGTCATCATCCATGGCCACACGCACCGCCCCGCCCTGCACGAGGCCGGCGGCAAGCAGCGCTACGTGCTGCCCGACTGGGAACTCGACGCAGATCCCGTCCGCGGCGGCTGGATCGCGATCGACGAAGACGGGCGCATCCAGCGCGTCGACCTCGACGGCCGCACTATCTAAGGCACCCCCTCATTTCTGCTAGGTCGCCGCTGTATTGACCATTGCCGACATGGTGTTATACTTCACTACAACACCACGACTCTACATCACCAACATGGAGGCAGGCATGACATGGTTGAACTGCGGGATTGCACTGCGACGAAAGGAGGCCGGCAATGACCATCGGCTGGAATGACAACTCTCCGATCTACCGGCAGTTGAAGGACAGGGTGATCGGTATGATGCTCGATGGCGCCCTGAAGGCCGGGGATCCGCTCCCCTCCGTGCGCCAGATCGCAGCCGAATACCAGCTGAATCCGATCACGGTCTCGAAGGCTTACCAGGAACTGGTCGACGACAACTTAGTAGAAAAACGAAGGGGGATCGGTATGTACGTCACGGAAGGCGCGAGCGAGAAATTGCTCGCCAGCGAAAGGGAGCGCTTCCTGCGCGAGGAATGGCCGGCGATGCTGGAACGGATCCGCCGCCTTGGTCTCAACATCGAGCAATTGCTGCGCGAACCGGTCGGAGGCGGGAAATGAGCGCCGTGATCGAAGCGAAAAACCTGACGAAGCGCTACGGCAAGCGCACGGCGGTGAACGGCATCGACTTCACCATCCCCGCCGGCCGCATCGTCGGCCTGATCGGCCCGAACGGTTCGGGCAAGACCACCACCCTGAAGGCCGCGCTGGGCCTGATCCCGTTCGAAGGCGAGCTGTCGGTGCTGGGCCTCGACCCGCGCACCCACCGCGACGAGCTGATGCAGGAGGTCTGCTTCATCGCCGACGTGGCGATCCTGCCGCGCTGGCTGCGCGTGCGCGACGCCATCGACTTCGTGGCCGGCGTGCACCCGCGCTTCAACCGCGAAAAGGCGGAACGCTATATCGCGAACACGAAGCTGCAGCCGGGCATGAAGGTCAAGGAAATGTCCAAGGGCATGATCGTGCAACTGCACCTGGCCCTCGTGATGGCGATCGACGCGAAGCTGCTCGTACTGGACGAACCCACGCTGGGCCTGGACATCATCTACCGCAAGCAGTTCTACCAGAACCTGCTGGAAGACTATTTTGACGAGCACAAGACGATCGTCATCACGACGCACCAGGTCGAGGAGGTCGAGCACATCCTGACCGACCTGATGTTCATCCGCGACGGCCGCATCGTGCTGGCCGCGTCGATGGAAGAGATCGGCGAGCGCTATGTCGAGGTGATGGTGCCGCAGGAAAAACTGAGCGCCGCCAACGCGCTGCAGCCGCTCGACCGCCGTACCGTGTTCGGCAAGGCCGTGCTGCTGTTCGATGCCGGCCCCGGCGGCGCGTCGCGCCAGCAGCTGGCCGCCCTCGGCGAAACCCGCAATCCGTCCGTCGCCGATTTGTTCGTCGCGACCATGAAAGGAACCTACGCATGAATACGAACACCATGAAATGGCTGCTCAAGCGCGAGTTCTGGGAACACAAGGGCTCGATGTTCTGGGCGCCGCTGATCGTCGGATCGCTGCTCGTCGTGCTGCTGGGCTGCACGATCACCTACGGCATCATGGCGCACGGGATTCCGACACACATCTCGGTCAACGGCCACTGGATCGACGACCCGCGCCTCGATGCCGCCCTGCCGAAAACGACGATGGTGGCCTCGATGCTGGCCAACGGCGCTTACGCGGGCGCAGCGGCGCCGCTGTTCGCGATCCTGACCGGCGTCGTGTTCTTCTACTGCCTCGGCGCCCTGTACGACGAGCGCCGCGACCGCAGCATCCTGTTCTGGAAATCGCTGCCCGTGTCCGATCCGATGACGGTGGTGTCCAAGGCCGTCATGGCGATGGTCGTGGCGCCCGCGATCACGCTCGTGCTGGCCATCGTCGCCTCGCTGGCCCTGCTGTTCGTCGCCTGCACGGCACTCAGCACGCAGGGGCTGAACCTGTTCACGTCGCTGCTGGCGTCGTCCGACCTGTATCTGTCGCCGCTGCGCCTCGCCGCCCTGCTGCCGGTGTACGTCGTGTGGGCGCTGCCGACCGTCGGCTGGCTGATCCTCGTATCGAGCTGGGCGAAATCGAAGCCATTCCTGTGGGCCGTGGGCGTGCCGGTCGTCGCGCTCGTCATCATCAAGTGGATCAACGCGGCGCTCGAGAATTTTTCCGGCCAGACGCTGCTGCTGTCGCACTACGCGAGCGACGTGGTCGCCCGCATCCTCGGCGGCATCGTGCCCGGTATCTGGTTCACGTTCCAGCCAGCACTGCAGACGGGCATGCACCCGTCGCCGAACGGCTTCGACATGGGCGGGATCGTGTCCCGATCGTACCTGTCGCTGGCGGGCATCGACGCCTGGATCGGCGTCGCGATGGGTGTCGCGATGCTGTATGCCGCGATCCGCATGCGCCGCTGGCGCGATGAAGGCTGAGACCGTGCGCCCAGCCCTCCTCGCCCTTGCCCTGCTGTCCGCCACGGCCAGCGCCCAGGACGTCGAACCCGGCGCAAACCGCGAAGGCGTCGTGCACGTGAATGCGATCAGGAATCCGGAGATGCATTCGTACCGCGCCATCGCGGCCGGCCTCGACACCTTCGACGAGCAGCACGCGCTTGCGCCCGCCGTCCCGCAACTGCGGTTCGCCGTGCGCAAGCGCGGCGGCGCCACGCTGGAAGGCGACGTGCCGACCGCGAAGCTGACCGCCGACGCGTTCACGCTGGCGCTGCCGGTAGGGTCGGATGCCCTGTTCGACGTGCCGCGCAGCCAGCAGGCGTGGGATGCGAACGCGGAGCTCGTGCTGAGCCGCAAGCGCAGCGAAGTCCGGGTCTGGCCCTACGTGCGCACGCCCGGCCTGGCCGACAACCAGCGCCGCCTGGGCGACCTGCGGCTCGAATGCCAGGTCTTCGTCACGATCGCCAAGAAGGAAGCGCCGTTCTGGGCGGTCGCAATCGGCAATACCGTGATGCTGACGGGCGACTGGTGCAGCTTCTTCAAGGACCGGGACCGCACGTGGTCCGTGAACGTGGAGTCGCCCCTCGCGTCCGCCGTGCTGCGCGAAGGCGAGCGCACGCTGCCCCTGAAAGTGAAGAACCGCCAGTTCGACCTGCCGCTGTACGACACGAGCTGGGGCAACGATGCCGTCGTCGACCTGGCGTTCGTCGCGCCCGAAGGAGTCGCGCCATGACAGCAAAACGTATCGCGTTGTCGTTCGCGCTCGCCTGCATCCTGCCGGCTGCGCACGCCGACGAGCCCGTGCCGTCCGTACAAGTGAAGGGCATCGCGGATCCGGAAATGCGCTCTTACAGGAGTGTCACCGCCGGCCTCGACGCGTTCGACGCGCACCGCGCGCTGGCGCCGCACGCCCTGCTCCGCTTCCGCATGCGCCACGCGGACGGCGCGCCGGCGAACGCGGGCGACGGCCTGCGGCTGCGGCTCGCGAACGACGACGGCAGCTTCCAGGAAGACGTGCCCATCGACGCCGCCGGCCTGCTCACCGTGGGCCGCAACCAGGCCGCCTACGATGCGGACGCCACGTTCATCCTGAACCAGAAGAACGGCTTGTACACGGGGCATCCGGAAGTGCGCACGGCCGGGCTGCCCGACAATGTCCGCCGGCTGGGCGACCTGCGCCTGGAATGCCGCGTGACCATCGCCATCGTCAAGGACCAGATGCCGTTCATGGCGAAGGCGGCGATCAACACGCTGATGCTGACGTCGGACTGGTGCGCCAAGAAGGATTTCAACTACGGCACGCTGGCGCCGCGGCCGGGCGTGCGGGCGGTGCTGCGCGACGGCGAACGGTCGCGCCCGCTGGAAACCCACGGGTGGAACATGATGGTGCCGATCGGCGACACGGGCTGGCCGGACGACGCCCTCGTGCGATTCGACGAGGGCGCGCCCGAGGACCTTACTCGAACTGCTGACGGAACGCCGCGAACTGCGCCTTGAGTTCGTCGACTTCGCTGCGCAGCGTGGCGACTTCCTGCTCAAGCTGCGCGACGCGCCCGCCCGTCGAGCCGCCGGCCGAGCCGCCGACGGCGCCACCGCCCGCATCCATGCGCGCCACGTCGATCGGGCCGCCGAGCAATTGTCCGTAGCGGGATTCCTTCGTGCCGGGTGCCCGTTCGAGCCGGACGACGAGCGGCGGGTACTTGTCGATAAGGAATTGCAGCGCGCTTTCCACCTCGGCCACCGATTTGAAATCGTGCAGGCGGCCCGTGCGGCTGCGGATCTCGCCCGCCGTCTGCAGGCCGCGCAGCATCAGCACGGCCAGCACGGCAACCTTGTCCTGCTCGAGCGTCCACTTGATGCGCATGCGGTGCTCGTACTTGATGACGCGCGCGCCGGCCTGGGCGATGCCGTTCACGAGCTTGCGCTGCATGAGACGTTGCAGGGTGTCGTGGACGACGTCTTCCGACAGCTGCATCACGGGGTCGCGGCTGGACAGCTGGTTGCAGCCGTTCATCACGGCATTCAGCGACATGGGGTAATTGTCGGGCGTCAGCGCCTCTTTTTCGGCGAGGACGCCCAGTACGCGGATTTCGTTGGGGTCGAGGTCGGATGCCGGGTCGAAGCTGCCCGGGATATCGTCTTGCATCGGTGGTCCTTTAATCTACAAGGCGGTTCAGTTGTGCCTGGTCGAGTTTATCACTCTCGTCCGGTGTATGGCAGCGGATACCGGCCGCCTTCATCGTCGCGCACATCCGCTCGATCTGCTCGTCCTGCTGGGCCACGTGGTTGATCAGGTTGCGCAGCGCCTTCGACAGCGGATCGTCGCCGTTCGGCGTGACGCCGTAGGCAGCGAACATCTGCGCGCTGCGCGTCTGCTCTTCCTTGCGCACGATGTGGGCCGGGTTGCCGACGGCCGTCGCACCGGCCGGAACCGGCTTGACCACGACGGCGTTCGAGCCCACCTTGGCGTACTCGCCGACCGTGAACGCACCGAGCACCTGCGCGCCAGCGCCCACGATCACGCCGCGCTCCAGCGTCGGGTGGCGCTTCGTGCCCGCGACGAGCGTGGTGCCGCCCAGGGTAACGCCCTGGTAGATCGTGCAGTCGTCGCCGACGACGGCCGTCTCGCCGATCACGACGCCGAAGCCGTGATCGATGAACACGCGCCGGCCGATCGTCGCCCCTGGGTGGATTTCGATGCCCGTGAGAATGCGCGCGAAGTACGAGATGAACCTGCCCAGCCAGCGGAAGTTGGCACGCCAACATGCGTGCGCCCAGCGGTGCATGACGACGGCATGCAGGCCCGGGTAGCAGGTGAGCACTTCCCATGCGTTACGGGCCGCAGGGTCGCGTTCAATGATGCTCTGGATATCTTCGCGCAGGTTGGAAAACATAGTCGTGATTCGTGCAAGTGAAACAGCATGGTAGCCTATCCGCGCCGTACTTGCTTATGAGGGAATCAATTTTGGAGGGTGGTAGGGTGGACGGCTTTGCCGTCCACGCGTTCAACGTTCGCCGGCACGAACGCGGCAGATTTAATGCCGCGTATCACCGCGTGGACGGCGAGCCGTCCACCTTACGCTTCGCGCGCGAGGCGCTGGCGGCGGGCCTCGTACAGGCAGACGCCCGAGGCCACGGAGACGTTCAGGCTCTCGACCGAGCCGAACATGGGGATGGAAACGAGCATGTCGCAGGTCTCGCGGGTCAGGCGGCGCATGCCCTCGCCTTCCGAGCCCATCACGAGCGCCGTCGGGCCCGTGAAATCGCCTTCGTACAGGCCTTTGTCGGCATCGTCGGACGTGCCGATCAGCCAGATGCCCCGCTCCTTCAGGTCGCGCATCGTGCGCGCCAGGTTCGTCACGGTAATGTACGGCACGGTCTCGGCGGCGCCGCTGGCGACCTTCGCCGCCGTCGCGTTCAGGCCGACGGAGCGGTCCTTCGGGGCGATGACGGCATGCGCGCCGACGCCGTCCGCCACGCGCAGGCAGGCGCCCAGGTTGTGCGGGTCGGTGATGCCGTCGAGGATCAGCAGCAGCGGCGGGCCTTCCACGGCATCCAGCAACTCGTCCAGGTTGCGCGCCAGCGACAGCTGGCTCGCGAACGCGATCACGCCCTGGTGGCGGCGGGTGCCGACGATCTTGTCGAGGCGCTCGGCGTCGACGGGCATCACGCGCACGCCGGCCGACTTCGCGTTGGCGATCAGGTCCTGCATGCGGCGGTCCTGACGACCTGCGTCGACGAAGATCTCTTCCACGCTGGCGGCCTCGTGGCGGAGGCGCGAGGTCACGGCGTGGAAGCCAAAAATCATTTTATTTTTCATGCGTTACTTCTTCTTCCTGGTTTTGGAGGCGCTCTTTGTGGAAGCGCTTTTTTTCGCCGCGGTCTTTTTCGTCGCGGTCGGTTTTGCTGCGGGTGCCGTACTGCGGGTGCCGCGGCGGCTGCGCGGCGGCGGCACGAACACGACGTCTTCTTCACTCTCGTCGGTGGCGCCGAACGTCGACGCAGCCGGTTCGGCCGGCGTCGTGCGGGCCTCCTGCTGCGACACGGGGACGGCTGCCGCCTCTTTTGCCTTGCGACGGCGCGGCGGCTTCGGTTCCATGGCTTCCAGAGCGGCCGCGCGGGCGCGCTCCAGCGGCGCCGGTACAGCCTCTTTCGGCTGGGCCAGCACGAGGTCGATCTTGCGCGATTCCAGGTCGACGCGCGCCACCTGCACCGTGACTCTTCCCGTCAGCTGGTACACCTGGCCCGTGCGTTCGCCGCGCAGCTCGTGGCGGGCCTCGTCGTACTGGAAGTAATCGGTGCCGAGGCCCGTGACGTGCACGAGGCCTTCGACGAACAGCTGGTCGAGCTGGACGAAGATGCCGAACGGCGTCACGCCCGAGATCACGCCCGTGAATTCCTCGCCGAGGCGATCCTTCATGTAGTAGCACTTGAGCCAGTTCTCGACGTCGCGCGACGCTTCGTCGGCACGGCGTTCGTTGGCCGAGCAGTGCACGCCCAGCGCATCCCAGATCGTCAGGTCCTTCGGATCCTTCTGCTTGCCTTCCGCCTTGTCCTTCGCGGCCTGCTTGCGCACCGCCTTCGAGGTGGTCGTGTTCAGCTTCGACAGGTCGATGCCCGTCGGCTCGTACTTCTTGCCTTTCAGCACGGCCTTGATGGCGCGGTGCGTCAGCAGGTCCGGATAGCGGCGGATCGGGCTCGTGAAGTGCGCATAGGCTTCGTACGCGAGGCCGAAGTGGCCGACATTGTCCGGGCTGTAGACGGCCTGCTGCATCGAGCGCAGCAGCATCGTCTGCAACAGGGTCGCGTCCGGACGCTCCTTGATCCGCTGCATCAGCTCGGCGTAATCGCGCGCCTGCGGCGTCGTGCCGCCGCCCAGGTTCAGGCCCACCTGCTTCAGGAAGGTGCGCAGCTGGTTTAGCTTTTCCTCGGTCGGCACGGCGTGGATGCGGAACGTGCTCGGCTGGTCGTGGCGGATCAGGAAGTCGGCGGCGCACACGTTGGCGGCCAGCATGCATTCCTCGATCAGGCGGTGCGCGTCGTTGCGCGTGCGCGGCAGGATCTTTTCGATCTTGCCCATCGCATTGCAGACGATGTACGTTTCCGTCGTCTCGAAGTCGATGGCGCCCCGCTCCTGGCGCGCCTGCAGCAGCGCGCGGAACACTTCGTTCAGGTTCAGCAGGTGCGGCACGATGCCGGGACGGCGGCCCGCTTCCGGGCCGTTCGTGTTGCCCAGGATGGCGGCGACCTCGTTATAGGTCAGGCGCGCCGCCGAGTGCATCACGGCCGGGTAGAACTGGTAGGCCTTCACTTCGCCGTCCATCGTGACGACCATGTCGCACACGAGCGTGAGGCGGTCCACGGCCGGGTTCAGCGAGCACAGGCCGTTCGACAGTTTTTCCGGCAGCATCGGGATCACCCGGCGCGGGAAGTACACGGACGTCGAGCGTTCGATCGCGTCGCCGTCGAGCGCGTCGTTCGGCTTGACGTAGTGGCTGACGTCGGCGATAGCCACGAGCAGGCGGTAGCCCTTCGTGCGGCCGATCTTGACGGGTTCGCAGTAGACGGCGTCGTCGAAGTCGCGCGCATCCTCGCCGTCGATGGTGACGAGCGGCACGTCGCGCAGGTCGACGCGGTCCGCGAGGTCGGCGTCGCGCACCTCGTTCGGCAGCTTGTTCGCCTGCTTGATGGCGGCCGGCGAAAAGATGTGCGGCACGCCGAACTTGCGCACGGCGATCTCGATCTCCATGCCCGGGTCGTCCAGTTCGCCGAGCACTTCGACGATCCTGCCGGTGGGCTGGCGGAAGCGCGACGGCTGCTCGACGAGTTCGACGCTGACGACCTGGCCGGCCTTCGCCTTGCCGGGCGAACCGCTGACCAGGATGTCCTGGCCGATGCGCTTGTCTTCCGGCGCGACGACCCAGACGCCGTTCTCGTTCAGCAGGCGGCCGATGACGTGGGTGTTCGCGCGTTCCGTGACTTCGACGATCGTGCCTTCGGCGCGGCCGCGGCGGTCGGTGCCGACGACGCGGGCCAGCACGCGGTCGCCGTGCAGGACTTTCTGCATTTCCTTATCGGGCAGGAACAGGTCTTCGCCGCCCTCGTCCGGGATGACGAAGCCGAAGCCGTCGCGGTGCGCGCTGATGCGGCCGGAAATGAAACTGGAGTGGTCCGTGAGCGCATATTCGCCCGCAGGATTGGCGCGCAACTGGCCGTCGCGCTCCATCGCATTCAAGCGGCGCGTCAGCACGCCTTCCGCTTCCGGGTTGACTTGCAGGGCTCGGGCCAGGGCGCCGCTGTCGAGCGGACCCTTGGCCTCACGGAACACGCCGAGGATTTCCTCGCGGCTTGGAATGGTATGTGTTGGGTGCTTCAAATTGGTTTTCTTATCTTTTCAGTAGTGGCGCCGTCCATCTGTACGACGGCGCGGATATCGTTACATTGACACGTAGGCACGCGTAGTGTAACGGAGGACCGGCGGATTCGCCTAACGTCCCCCATGAACCGTGCAGGGAATGTCCTGTTCGGAGGGTCTTTGACTTTTGCCATCCATCCGCTATACTCTCGGTCTCTTCGGAAACGGCCCAGCCGGAAACGAAGGCGCTGCGCAGGCGATGCGCGCCGAGAACGAACGAAAGTTGGTCTAGCGCAAAACGGCAAAGCCTGATATCGTAGCGGAATTCGACGGCAACGTCGAGCAATGCAAGCAAAGCGGTCCAATGCCCACGTGGCGGAATTGGTAGACGCGCATGGTTCAGGTCCATGTGCCGCGAGGTGTGGGGGTTCGAGTCCCTCCGTGGGCACCAGCTGGCGAGCGTTGCAGACAGGTTGTTTGATTGCCCACGTGGCGGAATTGGTAGACGCGCATGGTTCAGGTCCATGTGCCGCGAGGTGTGGGGGTTCGAGTCCCTCCGTGGGCACCAAAAGCTACCTGTAGTTGTTGTACGTTTGATTTTTGTATGCCCACGTGGCGGAATTGGTAGACGCGCATGGTTCAGGTCCATGTGCCGCGAGGTGTGGGGGTTCGAGTCCCTCCGTGGGCACCAGAAGCTACCGTAGTTTGTTGTACGTTTTGATGTTTTGCATGCCCACGTGGCGGAATTGGTAGACGCGCATGGTTCAGGTCCATGTGCCGCGAGGTGTGGGGGTTCGAGTCCCTCCGTGGGCACCAAAAGCTACCCGGTCGTAAAGACCACCAGGATACTGGCGCAAAACGCCGCAATCTTTGCAAAAGGATTGCGGCGTTTTGCGTTCTACCGCAGGTGCGCCGCCAGGAACGCGCCGATGCGCCGCTCGTATTCCTCAGGCGCGTACGCATGCAGGTTCACGTGCGCGGCGCCCTCCACCACCCACAGCGCCTTCGGCTGCGCGGCCGCCGCGAACAGACGCTCCGTTTCGGATAGGGTCGTATGCAGGTCGGCGCTGCCGGCCGCGATCAGCACCGGCGCCTTCACCTGTCCCACATATTTGATCGGATGCAGCGCATCCGGCCGGATGCTGAGGCGCAGCGGCAACTGCCACAGCAGCAGCGCGGACAGCGGCCCGCCCACGGGCCCCAGCCGCATGCGCAGGCGGTTGGCAACGGCTTCCTCGATCGTCGGGTACATCGATTCCAGCACGACGGCATCGACGGGCGGGCAATCGCGGCACAGCACGAGCGACGCCGCACCCAGCGACACGCCGATCACCCCGATACGCTGCCCCGGCGCCCGCCGCCGCAATTCCTCGAGGGCGGCCCGCACGCCATCCGCCTCGCGCAGGCCGAACGTGACGAAGGAGGCGGTACTTGCGCCCTGGCCCGGCAGGTCGATCAGCAGGACGGCATAGCCCAGGGCATTCAGGAAACGGGCGCGGTCGGCCATGTCGCGGCGGTCGCCGTGGATGCCGTGCAGCAGCAGGACGGCGCCGCGGCCCCGCCCCGCCAGCCAGGAGCCGACGACGCGCTGGTCCGGCGCCGCGTGCAGCTCCACGTCTTCGAAATCGGGGCCGGACAGCGCAACGGGACGCTGCTCGACGGCGATCAGCTTCGAGCCGATCGCCCACATGATGGCGGCGCCCACCAGGACGAGTACGGCGAGTGCGATCAGGCAGGCGGAGAGCGGCAAGCGGAGCGGCATGTCAGCCATTAGACCCCAATGCTTGCGTCCGGTCCAGCCGGATGATCCAGTGGGCTGACTCAGTGGGCTGACTTAGTGGGCCGCCAGATCGTCCAGGATGGGGCACTCGGAACGGGCGTCGCCGTGGCAGGAGCTGGCCAGGTCGGCCAGCGTGCGCTTCATCGCTTCCAGCTCGACGATCTTGCGGTCCAGCTCGGCGACGTGTTCGAGCGCCAGGCGGCGCACGTCGGCGCTGGCCCGGTGCTTGTCGCGCCACAACGCCAGCAGGTCCGCGATCTGGTCCAGCGAAAAGCCCAGCGCGCGGCCGCGATGGATGAATTGCAGCATGCGCACGTCGTCGCCGCCGTACAGCCGGTAGCCCGCCTCCGTGCGCCGCGCCGGCGGCAACAGGCCGATAGCTTCGTAATGACGCACCATCTTCGCCGTCACGCCGGACGCCCTGGCTGCCTCGCCGATGTTGAAATATGTGTCGTTCATGGGTATCAGGATACACCTTCCCACGATGGGAAGCTCAAGGGGTCGCTTGACTTGCCGCGCCAAGCGGTTAAGCTCGGCGAACCATGAAGAAGACTGTACTCATCCTGCTCGCCATCGCCCTGGCCGGTCCCGTCATCCTGAACGCGGCGCCGGCGCCGTGGTATCACTGGCGCAGCAAGAGCACGGGCACGATCGTCTGTTCGCAGACGCCGCTCGGCGAAGGCTGGGCGCGCGCCGACGGGCCCTATCGTGACGCCCGTTGCGAAAAACCATTGCCTGCTAAATAATCCACCAGAGGAGTGTGCAACAAGAAGGTCGCCGTAGTCCCCTAACCGAGGAGAAATCGATGTTCAACAACCCCGAGCAATTCGCAAACGCCACCAAGACCCTGTTCGACCTGCAGATGCAGACGTTTAACGCCCTGGCCACCAAGGCCGTGCAGGGCGTCGAGCAGGTGGTGGCGCTGAACCTGGCGACCGCCAAGCAATCGATGGAAAACACGCTGGAGGCCAGCCGCCAGTTCAGCCAGGCACCGGACCCGAAGACGGCCATCGATGCCCTGCAGGCGCGCGTGCAGCCCGGCGTGACGGAAGCGACGGCCTATGGCGAACAGCTCAAGCAGATCATCGGCGACATCAAGAGCGAATTCGAGCAGGCCGCCGATACCCATCTGGCCGAAGCAAAGAACACCCTGTCCGCGCTGATCTACGACGTCACGCAGAACGTCAAGCCGGGCCAGGAAAACGCGGTGGAAATCATCAAGGCCGCCATCGAGAATGCGTTCAAGGGCTACGAGCAGGTGACGCAATCGACGCGCGACGCCATGCGCCGCGTCGAGGAGGAGGTCGCGCGCGCGACCGAGCGGCTGAAAGCCGCCCAATCGCAAGGGCAGGCCCAGCACTGATCAGGACGGCCGCGTCCCCACGCCCAGCATCTCTTCGATGTGGGCGAACGCCGCGTCGTCCTTCACCACCGACCGCAGCCACACGTGCAGCGGTTGTTCGCCCCACTGCGCGGCCTTGTCGGCCAGGTAGGCGACGGGGCTGTGCGGCTCCGTGCGGCGGAAGTAGTCGGCCACCGCGCGCAGCTGGGCGAGCGCCTGGGCGCGCGATTGCAGCGGTCCTTCCTGCACCGATGCCTGCATCGGCACTGCCGCGACGGCATCGGCCGTCGCCGGCACCGCCTCCTTCAATGCCGGCTTGATGAACAGGACGAGACTTTCCAGTCCCGAGCGTGCGGCGCTGAAACTGGGACCGTCCGTACCGACGGCCGCATCGACACTCTTTTCCAGACGATCGATCGCATCCGCGCAATGTTCGCATTCGCGCATCAGGTTCGTATAAAACGTCTGCGACGTGCGCTGGCGCGCCCCTTCCAGCTTCGCCAGCGCGTCGTTGCCCTGCGCGCGCGCGACGTCGAAATCGCGCAGCGAATGGCCGGCCGCGCCGTCGGTGAGCGGCATGGTGAGCGGCACTGCACGCAGCCACGGCGCGATGCGCGCCGCCAGCCAGGCGAGGTTGCCGATGCGGCGCTCGACGCCATCCTCGTCCGGAAGCGGATACAGGCCGTCCCAGTAACGCTCGCAGAGCATCGCCGTCAGCAACAGGCTGTCGGCCAGCGCACGCACGCCGGCCGTCTGCACGCTGGCTTCGGCCAGCCACACGGCCAGCTGCAGATCCTTGCTGCGCTTTTCGATCAACTGGGCACATTCGCGGCCGACGAACTTCCAGTCCGCCTCCTTCAGCTCCGTGACCCAGGCGCCCTGCTCCAGCGACGGATCGTCGGCCTGGCGCGCGCGCACGATGGCGTCGATCTCGCTGGAGAACGCGAGGTCGTCGCCGCAGGGTCTATCCGCGCTGACGGGCGCGAGCAACCGTTCCAGGTTCAGCATGGTGCCCTCCTCACGCCGGTTCGACGGCGTACTTGATCTTGCCCGCCTTCGTCGCGCCGACTTTCACGCGCCCGATCGCACCGCCTTCCGCCATGCGCGCCAGCACGGCATCCGCGATCTCGGGCAGCAGGGTGCCATTGAGGATCGTGTCGACGTTGCGCGCACCGGAATCGACCTCCGTGCAGCGCGCCAGCACGGCCGCCACGAGCGCGTCGTCATACTCGAAGCGGGCGTTGTGGTTGACGGCCACGCGCTGCTTGATGCGGTCCAGCTTGAGCCGGATGATGTTCGCGAGGACGGCATCGTCGATCGGATAGAACGGCACCACCGTCAGGCGGCCCAGGAACGCGGGCTTGAAATGCTTCATGAGGCTGGGCCGGATCAGTTCCGCCAGTTGGTCCGGCGTCGGGCGTTCGTCCGGCGCCTTGTTCAGGCAGGCCTGCATGATCTGGCTCGACGCCGCGTTCGACGTCAGGATGATGATCGTGTTGCGGAAGTCGATCTGGCGCCCTTCCGCATCGTCGAGCACGCCCTTGTCGAACACCTGGAAGAACAGTTCGAGCACGTCGGCATGCGCCTTTTCGACTTCGTCCAGCAGCACGACGCTGTACGGATTGCGCCGCACGGCTTCCGTCAGCACGCCGCCCTCGCCATAGCCGACGTAGCCCGGCGGCGATCCTTTCAGGCCCGAGACGCTGTGCGCTTCCTGGTATTCGCTCATGTTGATGGTGACGAGCTTGCGTTCGCCGCCGTACAGCAGGTCGGCGAGGGCGAGCGCCGTCTCCGTCTTGCCGACGCCGGACGTGCCGACGAACAGGAACACGCCCTTCGGCTTGTTCGGATCCTCGAGGTTCGCACGCGCGGTGCGCACGCGCTGGGCGACGATGCCGCTGGCGTGGCCCTGGCCAAGGATGCGCTCGTCCAGCAGGCCCTGAAGGTTCATCACGGTACGGATCTCGTCCTTCACCATGCGCCCGAGCGGAATGCCCGTCCACGCGGCGACGATGGCGGCCACCGTCTGGCCGTCGACCTGCACGGGGACGAGCGGCGTCTCGCCCTGGAGCGCGTGCAGCTCCGCGATCTTCGCGCGCAGCGCGGGACTGTCGCCCTGCCCCGCTTCCAGCCGCGCGCGCATCGCGTGGATCTCGGCGCACAGCGCCTGCTCGGCATCCCAGCGCGCGCGCAGGCGGTCCTGCTCTTCCAGCGCCTGCGCGCGTTCCGCGTGCAGGGTCGTCAACGCGGCGGCATGGTCCGCGCCAGCGCTTTGCTCGCGCACGAGCGCCTGGATGCGCGTGTCGAGACGCTCCACCGTGCGCGTGCAATCCTCCAGCACGGCGGGCGTCGCCTTCTGGCCCAGCGCGACCTTGGCACACGCGGTATCGAGTACGCTGACCGCCTTGTCCGGCAGCAGGCGGCCGCTGATGTAGCGGTGCGACAGGCGCACGGCTTCCACGATCGCCTCGTCGTAGATGCGCACGCCGAAGTGGGCCTCCATCAGCGGCGCCATCGCGCGCAGCATCGCGCTCGCCGTCTCCTCGTCCGGTTCCTCGACCTTCACGACCTGGAACCGGCGCGCCAGCGCGGCATCCTTCTCGAAGTATTTCTTGTACTCGCTCCACGTGGTGGCGGCGATGGTACGCAGTTCGCCGCGTGCCAGCGCGGGTTTCAGCAGGTTGGCCGCATCGTTTTGGCCGGCCGTCCCGCCCGCGCCGATCATCGTGTGGGCCTCGTCGATGAACAGGATGATCGGATGCAGGCTTTTCTTCACCTCGTCGATCACGTTTTTCAACCGATTCTCGAACTCGCCCTTGACGCTGGCGCCGGCCTGCAGCAGGCCCAGGTCCAGCACGTGGATCTCGACGCCGAGCAAGACGTCCGGCACGTCGCCTTGCGCGATGCGCAGCGCGAGGCCTTCGACGACCGCCGTCTTGCCCACGCCCGCCTCGCCCGTCAGGATCGGGTTGTTCTGGCGGCGGCGCATGAGGATGTCGATGACTTGCCGGATTTCTGCATCGCGCCCGATCACGGGATCGAGCCTGCCATCGCGCGCGCGCGCCGTCAGGCAGGTCGTGTACTGGTCGAGCGCGGGCGTCTTGCCGGGCGCGCTCCCCTGCAATTCGGTGACGGGATCCGCGGACGGTGCCGGCGCGGCGGCCGGCACCGCCGGCGCTTCGTCGGAACCGTGCGTCAGCTTGTCGAAATCGTGTTTCAGCCGGTCGAGCGGAAAACCGGCGAAATGGCGCGACGCGCGCTGGGCCAGTTGCGCGAGGCCCGGCTCCGTCAGCAGCGCGAGCAGCAGGTGGCCGCTGCGGATGTGCTGCGGGTGGCCTGACGCAAGGTGAGCAGTACTGAGGGACGCGATCAGCCAGGCATGCTCGAACAGCACGGGCAGGTGGCGCGAGAACACGGGCGTGCGCGCGCTGCCCGACGGCAGGCGCTCCACTTCCTTGCGCAGGTCGGATTCGAGGCCGGTCAGGCTGACGTCGGCCGCGCGCGCCACCACCACGAGGTCGCTGCCGGGCTGCTCCAGCAGCGCGAGGAACAGGTGCTCGATGTCGACTTCGTACTGGCCAAGCCCGACGCAGATGCCGGCCGCGCGCGTGGCGGCCGAACGCGTGACGTCGTTCAGCTTGGCGATCAGGGTCTTCAGGTTGATGTCCATGTCGATGTCCTTTTGGTGGTGGCCTTGCTGATCGCATAGTTCAGCGAGGATGGCTGCAGCACGGCGTTGAAATTGACGGGTTCGACGCCGGGGCCGGCGTGCAGGGTCGCATTGATCACGAAGTCGAGGCGGTTGACGCCGCCCTGCCCGGAGGCCAGCACAGCGCTGACGTTCTTCAGGCGCGGCTCGTGGCGCTCGATCGCATCCTTCAGGCAGGCGCAGATCGCGGCCCGGTCTTCGCTGCTCGACAGGCAGAACGCGGCAAAGTCGGTCAGGCCGTAGTTCAGGATCGACGCGCGCGCCAGCGGATAAGCATCGAACGCCTCGGGCGGCATGCCGGCGCGGGCGTTCAGCAGGGCTTCCAGGTCGCGCGCGACGTTGTCCTTGAGCTGCTCGACGCCGGCGCGCCCCGGGTGGGCGCGCTCGCCCATCAGGCGGTCCAGCAGGCCGGGAAGATAGGCGGTCATCGCTGCTTCCGTTCAAAAAAAAACCGCAGTAAAAAAACCGCGGCCCGGAGGCCGCGGAAGACGCGGGGAAGACGTATTCAGACGACCCGGTTCGTGGCGAGATCCCAGCCGCCCGACGTGTTGCCGCCGGCGCCGCCGCCAATCTTTTGCTGGGTGTACTTCCATTTGATCTTCGAGAATTTCAGGCCGACCTTCTCGTGCAGGAAATCGCCTTCCGCGACCGTCGGCTTGACGGAGCCGATCAGCACGTTCTCGATCTCGATCTCGAAGTACTTGACGCGTTCGCCCTGCCCGTCGGCGCGCATGAATTCGAATTTCGCCTTCGGGATGGTCTTGCCCGACGAGCAGGTCTGCAGCAGCAGCGGCGACGACAGGTCCGCCAGCTTGGCGATCTGGATCTCCTCGTGCTCGCAGCGCTCGGCCGTATGGCCGCCGCCCGTCGACGCTGTCGCGGACTTCGGCTGGGTCACGCCCCAGTTGACCGATTTGCACTCGATCCAGTCCTTGTGCTTGTCGTCGGCCGATTCGCCCTTGATGCCGTCGATTTGCAGGTACACGTCAATTGCCATGTTCTACTCCAGTTCAGGTTGTTGAAAGAATCAGTTCTTGGTCGATTGCGGCAACTCCGCGACCAATCGGAGCGAAACGGACAATTCGTCGAGCTGGAAATGGGGCCGCAGGAACGACACGGCCCGGTACACGCCCGGCCGCCCGGGCACCTCGGCCACCTGCACGCTCGCTTCGCGCAGCGGGAATTGCGCCTTCTGTTCCTGGCTCGCGTTGTCGTCGAGGAGCACGTATTGCGTGAGCCAGCGGTTCAGGTAATCCTCGACGTTCGACGCGGCGGCGAAGCTGCCGATCTTGTCGCGCATCATGGCCTTCATGTAGTGCGCGATGCGCGACACGGCGAAGATGTACTGCAGCTGCGACGACAGCAGCGCATTCGCATTGGCGGCCTCGTTCGCGTACTTGCGCGCCTTCTGCGCCGACTGCGCGCCGAAGAACGCGGCGTACGACGTGTTCTTGCAGTGCACGAGCGAGATGAAGCCCAGATCCGACAATTCCTTCTCGCGCCGGTCGGTGATCGCCAGCTCCGTCGGGCATTTCAGCGCGATCTCGCCCTCGTCCGTCTTGAACGTGTGCGTGGGCAGGTTTTCCACCAGGCCGCCGCCTTCCACGCCGCGGATCGCGGCGCACCAGCCGTAGTCCTCGAAGGCCTTCGTCAGCTTGGTCGCGAACGCGTAGGCGGCGTTACACCACAGGTATTTCTGGTGGTCGGTGCCGTCCACGTCCTCGACGAAATTGAACCCTTCCGTGGCGGTGCCGTCGGCCGGGTTGTACGGCAGCCGGCCCAGGAAACGCGGCAGGGTCAGGCCGACGTAGCGCGCGTCCTCCGATTCACGGAACGCCTTCCATTTCGCGTATTCGACGGTGTCGAACACCTTGGCCAGGTCGCGCGGCTTGCCCAGGTCGCCGAAGCTCTCGATGCCGAACAGCTCCGGCCCCGCCGACGTGATGAACGGCGCATGGCTGGCCGCGGCGACGTGCGACATCTGCTCGAGAAAATAGATGTCCTCGGGCTGGCGCGTGATCTCGAAATCGCCGATCAGCGTGCCGTACGGCGCGCCGCCGAAGCTGCCGAATTCTTCTTCGTACACTTTCTTGAACAGCGTGCTCTGGTCGAACTCCAGCGCCGACTGGAAGTCTTTCACCAGCTCGCGCTTGCTCGCATTGAGCATGCGCACCTGCAGGCCGCTGCTCGTCGCCGTGTTCTTGACGAGGTAGTGCAGCCCGGTCCAGCTGCGTTCCAGCTTCTGGAATTCCGGCGCGTGCATGATCGCGGACAGCTGGGCCGAGATCATGCGGTCCAGCTCCGCCAGGCGCGCATCGATCGTCGCCGACAGGTTCGTCGACACGACCATCGTGCCTTCCATCACCTGGGTCACGAGTTCGGAGATGATGTCGCGCGCCCGTTCATGTTCGCTGGTCGATTTCGCCACCCGGCTCTGTTCGACGATCTGGTCGAGCAGGGACATGTCCAGTTCGCCGGCCTGGGCCGGTACCGCGTTCGCCGTCTCGAGGATCGCGCTCATGCTTCCTCCTTGCCGCCTTTGCGGAGACTGCCGAGTTTTTCCGTGTTCGACAGCACGTCGTTGAGCAGGTCTTCCAGTTTGTCGTTGCCGGCCAGCTTGTTGCGCAGGTCGGCCAGCTTGCCGCGCGCTTCCAGCAGGCCCTTCAGCGGTGCCACCTGCTGCACGACGGCTTCCGGGCGGAAGTCGTCCATCTGCCTGAACTGCAGCTGCACGGCGAATTCGCCGCCTTCCGCCGACAGGTGGTTCTCCACGCGGAAGCTCGTCGCGGGCGCGACGCCGCCCAGCACTTCGTCGAAATTATCGGCGTCGACGTTGACGAACTTGCGGTCCTTCAGGCGCTTCTTCGCCGCCTCGGGATCCGAGCCGAAGTCGCCCAGCACGCCGACGACGAACGGCAATTCCTTGTTCTCGATGGCGTCGCCGATCTCGACGTCGTACGTCATCTGCACGCGCGGCGCGCGCACTTTCTGCAGGCGTTTCTGCACGCTTTCATTCTTTGCCATGTCGACTCCAGTGGGCTGTGGACGGATTACTTGAGAGCGCCGAACGGATCGCTCGATGCGGTGGAACGGGCGGTGGACGCGGCACCGACGGCCTTCTTGACCGTCTCCTTCACGCGCGGGGCGGCGGGACGGTTGTTCGGCACCAGCACGTCTTCGTTGAGGCTCGTGCGCAGCAGCTTGGCCAGGTCCTGCGCCTCCGTGCGCACGTTGCCGGTGAGGTTGTTTTTCTGGCTCAGGTCCGACAGCGCCTTGCTCGTCACGCGCAGGCCGCTGACGGCGACGATGCTGTTGGCCAGCGTATCCTCCGGGTCGCGCTCGAGGGCTTCCAGCGCGTCGACGATCGCCTCGCCGTAATTCGTGCTGTCGAAGTGCATCTGGGCCATGCGCACCCATGGCGTCTTGTCGGTCGGGAAGGCAATGCCGGCGTTCTTCAGGATCGCGTAGGCCTTGTCGTTCTGGCCTGCCAGCACGGCGGCATCCGCTTCTGCCATCGCGCTCGCCATCGTCGGCGCCGTCTTGCCGGCATGGCTCGCTGTCGGCGCGGTACTGGCGCAGGCCGACAACAACATGACACATGTGATGGGCACCGCCGCAAGCGGCATCAGGCGTTCGAAGGTCATCTGGCTCTCCCAGGTTGAAATCAGACGCCATTATTGGTGAACGATTTCTGTGGAGAATTGCGTGCCATCAACGCAGCTTTGCCCCGTCATTGCGCCTTGTCGAAGACGCTGTTGCGCCGGTATTGCGCCTGCTCAGGGTGCATGGCAGGCGATCCCGTTAAATCTTCCTGTCTCTTTATCAGATGCAAGGAAAACCGATGAAACGAACGTGGATCGTGTTGTGGTTGGCCTGCCTTCTCGGCGGTTGTGGCGGCGGCACGCTCGGGCTGCGCAAGCCGGCGCCGGTGCCGGAGTCCCAGCTGCCGCCGCGCAGCGTCGTCATGCACCTGCATGCGGCGCCGCGCCTGAACGTCGACGCCCGCGGCCAGTCGCTGGCGCTGCTGGTCAAGGTCTACAAGCTGCGCCAGCGCGGCGCGTTCGACCAGGCGCCCTACGCCGCCTTCCTGTCGCCGCAGGCCGAGCGCGAGGCGCTCGGCGCCGACCTCGTCGAGGTCAGGGAGGTCACGCTCGTGCCGGGCCAGCGCCTCGACGTCAACGACCGGCTCGCGCGCGACACGCCCTGGCTCGGCGTCGTCGCCCTGTTCCACGCGCCGGCGGGTAACGCCTGGCGGGCCGTCGTCCCGGCCGCGGACGCGGAAGGCGCCGGTGTGACCATCGGCCTGCACGCCTGTGCGCTATCGGCCGGCAATGCCGGCAAGCCTTTGTCTCTTGTCCACTGTCAATAAGCGTCGCAACGTTTCCAGCAAGCTAGAGATTTGCGAAGGGAGGCTCATGAACATTCCGGCAAAGGTTTTATGGGGCGAAGGGCTGTTCCTGCGTCCCCAGCACTTCCAGCAACAGGACCGCTACCACGAAGCGCGCCTGAACGAGACGGCCAGCGCCCTGCACCCCTATTGCTGGGGCGTGCGCAGGCTGGCCATCGATACCGACGCCCTCAAGGCCGACACGCTGCGCGTGACCGAGCTGGCGCTGATCTTCCCCGACGGCGACCTCGTGCGCGCGCCGGACCAGGATCCGCTGCCGGCGCAAGTCCGCCTGGACGAGCTGCCACCCGACGTCCAGACCATCACGTTCCACGCCGCCCTGCCCGTGCTGAAACCGCATGGCGACAACTGCGCCGAGCGCGGCGCGGCGCGGCCGGACGTCCGCTTCGGCCAGCGCGAGCACGACACCCTGGACCTGTTCAGCCAGGCCGCCCCGGCCCCCGTCGCCTATCTCACGCGCTCAGTGCGCCTCGTGTCCGAACTCGACGCGCTCGACGCCTACGACTGCTTTCCGCTCGTGCGCCTGCAGCGCGTGGCGACGGGCGGCTTCGAGATCGACCAGGCGTTCACGCCGCCGAGCCTGTCGATCGCGGGTGCCTCCGGCCTGCATGCGCGCCTCGTGCGCCTGATGGAAAAACTGCTGGCCAAGGTGAACGCGCTGTACGGCCATTACCGCGAACCGGGCCGGCACGTCGTCGAACTGCGCGGCGGCGACGTCGCGTCGTTCTGGCTGCTGCATACGGTCAGCACCGGCTACGCCGCACTGACCCATTACCTCGCCCACCGGGAACTGCATCCCGAGCGCCTGTTCCAGGAACTCCTGTCGCTGGCCGGCGGCCTGATGACGTTTTCACGGACGGCCCGGCTGGAAGACCTGCCGGCCTATGCGCACCAGGATCCCGGACCGGCCTTCGCCCGCCTCGACGGCATCCTGCGCGAGCTGCTCGACACCGTGATCTCGTCGCGCTATTTCGCGGTCGCGCTGTCGAACGACCGGCCGTCGTATCACCTGGGGACGCTAGACTCCGGCAAGATCAATGTCCAGACGACCCTGTACCTCGGCGTGGCCGCCGACCTGCCGGCGCTGCAGCTGGTCGACATCGTCCCGTTGCGCTTCAAGATCGGCGCTCCCGAAGACGTCGACAAGCTCGTGCTCACCGCCATGCCCGGCGTGAAGCTGGCCCATGCGGCCCAGGTGCCCAGCGCGCTGCCCGTGCGGCCGGACATGGTCTATTTCGTGCTCGAGAACCGGGGCGCGCTGTACGACAGCATGCTCAAGGCCCAGGCCATCTCGATCTACGTCCCGAACGGCATCCGTGACCTCAAACTCGAACTGATTGCGATCGCAGCATGAACCATCCCGTCGAACGGCGCGCCGCGCCCTCCCCACGCGGCGCCGCCGGCACCGCCCCCGCCTCCCTCGTCGACCTGATGTACGAGGGTTTCTATGCCCTGTTCCTCCTCAAGAGCGGTTGCGGTCCGCAAGACCAGGCCGCCTTCGCCGACCGCATGACGGGCTTCCTCGGCGACGTCGACCGCAGCGCGAAATCGCTCGGCATCCCGGCGGACGACGTGACGGCCGCGAAATACGCGTTCTGCGCGGCCGTCGACGAGATCATCCTCGGCTCCGACTACGCGATCCGCGAAGCGTGGGAGACGCGCCCGCTGCAGCTGCGCCTGTTCGGCGACCAATTGGCCGGCGAACATTTCTTCCAGCGCCTGGAAGACTTGCGTGCCAAGGGCAGCGCGCACCTGCAGGCGCTCGAGGTCTATCACCTGTGCCTGTTGCTCGGCTTCCAGGGACGCTTCGCGCTGGACGGCCGAGACAAGCTGAACTACCTGACGGCGCGCCTCGGCGACGAGATCGCCCGCATGCGCGGCAAGAGCCGCACGTTCGCGCCGCATGCGGAGCGGCCCGACCAGATCGTCCACAAGCTCGGCAGCGACACGTCGCTGTGGGTCCTGTGCGGCGTGTTTGCGCTGGCCGGCCTGGGCGCCTACCTGGGCTATCGCAGCGCGCTGGGGCGCGAGACGGATCGCGCGCTCGTCAGCTACAACGACCTCGTCAAGCTGCCGCCGCGGTCGGCCAGTGTGACGATCACGCTGCCGTGACCTGCCGGTGCGCGAACGTCTGCATGACGAGCGCGACCGCCGCGTCGACGCCGTTCTCGGTCGCCATGGCGCGCGCGACGTCCGCGCCCCGCGCCGCCATCGCCGGTGACGCCAGCACGTGACGGAGCTGTCGCGCCAGCGCCGGCGCTGTCACGTTGCGGCGTCGTGCCAGCCTGCCCGCGATACCCAGGCGGCGCAATTCCCGGCCCCAGTGCTCCTGCTCGCTGATGTTGGCGACGACGACCGACGGCTTCCCCGCCCGCATGACCGACTGCGTCGTCCCCGCGCCGCCGTGGTGCACGACCGCCCGGCAATGGGGGAAGATGGCGTGGTGCGGCGCGGCCGCCACGTACAGGATGTCGCCGTCGGCGTGGAATCCGCACGCCGCCGCGGATGGCGCCTGGATGATGGCGCGGCAACCGGCCTGGCGCGCCGCGTCGGTCAGCAGGCGCAAGGCCTTCGCTTGTCCCGTAGGGTCGCGGGGCATCCAGCTGCCGAACGTCATGTAGACCGGCGCGTCCCCGGCGGCGAGGAAAGCGGCGAGGCCGGGCGGGATGTCACCTTCCATGGCGAGGTTCGGGGTATCGAGGAAACCGCACACGCGGAGCGACGCCGGCCAGTCCGGCTGCGCCCGGCAGATCGCGGGGCTCACGGCGACCAGCGTCAGTTGCCGCGACAGCCAGACCTGCGTGACGACGTCCTGCAGCGGCGGCATGCCGAGTTGCCGGCGCAACCGGTCCGGATAGTGCATCAACGTGCGGTTGAGCAGCGTCCGCGTCAGCCACCACAGCATGCGATGGATGCGCTTGCCGGCGCCGGACACCGTCAGCGGATGGTCGAAGTCGCTGGGAATCGCCGCGTGCGACAGGAGGACGCTGACATACGGCCGCCCCGCCGCCTCCGCCGCGGTCTGTAACGGGTGCATGAAGTAATGTCCGATCAGCAGATCGGACTCCGCGCACAGGCGGCGCGCGGCGTCGAACATGGCGTCTTCGACCGGGTCCAGGCACAACCGCAGGACAGTTGCCATCTGCGTCATCGGATTGCGGATTTCGTACGCCGTCCGGCCGACGGTCTCCTGCTGTTCCGGCGTGAGCACGGGCGATGCAATGACGCTGATCTTCACGCCGCTTGGCGACACCACGCCTTCATAAGCATCGCTGTCGACACAGGTGATCACGAGGTGAACGTCGTGGCCCGCCGCCTGCAAGCCCTCCGCGAGCGCCAGGAAGGGCCGGATATCGCCGTGGCTGCCCCACGTCTGCATGCCGATTTTCATACGCGTCATTGCAAGGATATTAACCTTGCAAATATACAACAAACAGACGCGCGGGAACGATTATTGGACCACCTTGAACTCGATGCGGCGGTTGCGCGCCCTTCCCTCCGGCGTGCGGTTGTCGGCCACGGGACGATCGGGGCCTTCGCCGGACACCGCGACCATGTCGGGCTTGACGCCGCGTCCGACGACATACGCCTTGACGGCCTCCGCGCGCGCCTGGCTGAGCGACAGATTACCCGCTCGCGAGCCGGCATTATCCGTATGGCCGATGACTTCGACGCGTTTATCTTTCAGGCGCAGCAGCGCCACGCTCATCTGGTCGAGGATGGCCTTGCCGGAATCCGTCAGCGTGGCCTGGCCCGATTCGAACTCGATGATGCGGTTGGCCAGCGCGGCATCCAGCATGCCCTGCTCGGACGCCGCCACGCGCAGGCCGTTGTTGACCGTATAGCCGGGATCGAGGGCCAGCGCGATGTCGCCCGCGATCTGCGTGCGCTGGGCTTCGCTGGCGACGTCGCCGCGCAGGCTGACGTTCGTGCCGTCGACCTGCAGCTGGCCGCGGCTGATCAGCTTCAGATTCGGGCCGATCAGCTTGCCCACATGGTCGTTCCAGTTCGGCGGCATGGAGACCCGGCCGACCGCGAGCTGGTCCACGATCCGGTCCGCACCGTACACGGCACGCAGGCGGGCCAGCAGGGCGGCCTTGCTGGCGTCGTCGGCGACGGTGCCGGACACGACGATGGGCGCGATGGCCGGGGCTGGGGTCTGAGTCTGAGTCTGCGCCTGCGCCTGCGCTGCGGCAGTTACGCATGCGAGGGCGGCACAAAGAATCAATGTCTTCTGCATCACGGCGCGGCTCCGATAAAGGTTTTGAGGAACAGTTCGTGGGCGAGACGCAGGGGAAGCGCCGGCTGCTCGAGGTAGCTGGCCAGCGCGCGCACGTCGACGTCCAGGCCGAGCTGCTCGTCGATCCAGGCGTTGTCCTCGAGATGCACCTGCTGGTCGGCCGCCACGATCGGATCGATCAGGGCATGGAGCGTGCCGGCCGCCGCCCCGCCGAAGCCGACGACGAGCGCGGGACGCTCGCGCACACGAGTGACGAACAGCACGAGATCGAAGCCGCTGCGCCGGATGAACGGCAGCACCAGCTCCAGCCACAAGGCGGCCGCCGCGTAGCGTTGCGTGCCCGCGCGCGGCAGCGGCAGCACGAGGCTCTTGTGCAGGCCGGCGGGGCGGCTGTGCATCACGGGCTGCAGCAGCAGGCCGAGCCCGAGGATCATCCGGTTGACCTCCAGTTCCAGTTGCGCCGTCAGTTCGCCGACGGTGGACAGGGCCAGATAGCTGTCCAGCGCGGCATCATGTTCGCCCAGCGCCACGGGCGCGTCCGCGATCGCCTGCAGGTAGGCGCTCGGATCGCCGCTGCCCAGCACCTGGGGTGCCATGCCCTCGAGGTAATCCCACAACGGCGCGAAAGCAAGCGGGCAGCCCGCGACGAAGCCGGCGGGATCGGGCACGTCGACGGTGCGCATCATCAGGAACGGAAAGCGGCGCCCCGAGCGGTCGTGGCTGGCGACGAGGTGGCCGGCCACGGCATGGCGCCGGTCCGGCCCCACGAAGGCGAAGCTGGCCGGCGCCATCGCATCGTAGTTCAGCTTCCAGCGCGCGTCCGACGGCAACCGCGTCATGACCTGCGCAATCCAGTCGTCCAGCATGCCGATGACAGGCTGGTCGTCGGCCAGCTTGACGAAGTCGCTGTGCGCCGGGATCTTGCCGAAATAGCCGATGCGGCTCACGGCGGGCGCGCGCTGGGCGGCACGGTTCATGGCGCGGTTCACTGCGCCGCTCCCGCCAGCGCGGCGCCGCTGGTGCCGACCGCGCCCGCACGGCCGACGATCGCGTCCGGCAGGCGCAGGCCGCGGAAGCCTTGGCTGGCCTGGGCATTGCCGGACGTGTCCGTGCTGCTAACGCGCTTCAGGTTGACGGCCACCGACACATTGCCGGCGCTCCAGCGCAATTCGTGCGTGCCCGCGTCCAGGCGCTTCTTCGCCGCTGCCTCGATCATCTTCTGCAGGCCGAACTCGCCCGGTTCGTTGAACAGTTCGACCGTCCGGCCATCGAACGTGACGGCGCTGACCTTCGCGCCGCTGCTGCCCTGCGGGCCGGGATGCACCATGTTGACCCAGGCCGGCGGCGTATTCCGGTAGCGCAGTTGCTGGCCGTCGATCTCGATCGTGTATTCGGTGACGCCGGGCGCGGTCAGCGGCAGCAGCTGGAACACGGTCTGCGGGCCGCCGCCGGCCGCCACGCCATTCGCCGACAATGGCGCCACCCAGCCGGGGAAACCGCTGACCACCTGCGGCGCCAGCGTGATGCCGATGTCGGCCCACGTACGGCTGCTGAGTACGTCACCGCGGCGCACGACCAGCGGTCCCATCGTCGTGCCCACGAATTTGGCGACCACGCCCTCCGGCCCGAACACCTGGCCGATCTCGGCCGGCGTGGCCTGGATCTGGGCCGACGGCGCGAACGGATACTTGGCGGCCAGCGTCTTCTGGAACGGTTCGACGACCTGTGCCTGCCACGTCCTGTTGATCTCCGATTCCGAGGGCAGCACGATCATCGCGAAGGTCTGCACGAGCGGACGCACGAGCAACGGGCGCAGCATCTGCTTCTGCGTGTCCGTCATCCCCGTCAGCATCTGCTCGTCGACGTATTTCAGCGCCTCGGCCAGTTCGGAGCCGTTGCCCTCCAGCGTCTGCTGCATCAGCTGCTTGGCGCCGGGGCCGGGATCGCCCTGGTTCTTCAACTGGTTCAGGCGGCTGCGCAGCTTCGACAATGCATCGAGATAGCCCGTCATCAAGGACGCATCCCTCTCCCTGACGCCGACCAGGCGCGCGACGCCGGCGAACTCCCGCCCGACGGGACCGGCCGCCTGCACCCCGCCGACCGGCAGCGGCCCCATCGCATCGGCCACTTGGCGCGCCTCGCTCGGCGCCTGCCTCAGCACGACTTCGCGGAACCAGCCCGTGAGACCACGCTTGAGCTTGACGGTGTCGACGCGGGTCTGCGTGGGATCGTCCCAGGCCGTCTGCTCGTGGACGGTCTTGAGCACCTTCGCCAGCGGCGACGTCAGCGGATCGCCGAGGCGGTTCATCGCCTGCACGCTCGCATCGAAGCCGTTGAGGTCGACTATCGTCACGCCCTGCACGAACTTGCTCCATTCGCGCGCATAGTCCGACTTGTACATCTCGACGAGGGCTTTCTGGATCTGCTCCGGGCTGCCCTCCAGCGTGAGGTCGTCCTTCGCGACGCTCTTGAGGACCCAGTCGCTGCTCTGCAGTTCGCGGGTCGACGCTTCGCGGATCGCGCCCTGGACGAACTTTTCCCAGGCGTCGCGGGTGTACGCGCCGCCGACGGCGTAACTGCCGACGACCAGCGCCTGGTCCTGTTCGCCCACGATGCGCGCCACCGTCACGCCGGGGAAGCGGGTCGACGCGCGGGTGCGGATGTCGGCGTACACACGTTCGCGCGCGGGCGTGCCGCGCACGACGCGGCGCAGGTTCTCGCGGGCGGTGTCCAGCAGGCTGAGCTTGGGCGTGATCTGGGGCCACGCCTGGTCGTCGATATGGGCCAGCACGAAGGTCAGCTGGCGCTCGGCGCTGCGGATCATCTGCTCGCGCGGCATGGCGCCCCGGTTCGCTTCGAGCCAGCCGCGCCAGAAACGCGTCAGCTGGTCGTTCAGGTGGCCTGGCTCGGCATGACTCTTGTCGGCCAGCATCAGGTAAGTCTTGAGCGCGTTGTACGCGTCGCCGACGTTCGTGGCCGATACCTCCTGGTAGGGCTGGCCGGGTTTGGCGGCCGGCGTCGCGCGCACGTTCGGGTCGAGTTGCGCCGCGTTCGCGTTCATCTCCGTCAGCAGGTTCTCCAGCGCTCCCGCCACAGGCTGCACCATGACTTCGCGCACGCCGGCGAAATATTCGTCGCGCAGCTTGCGCTCCAGCGCCTCGCCCTGGTACAGGCCGAACGCCAGGGCCCACGGACGGTCCTCGCGATATTTATCGAGCTGCTCGATACGGTCCTGCAGGATGTCGAGCCCTTCCAGCCGCGCCTGCAGATCGGTCCGGCCGGCCTGCAGCTTCATGACCTTGTCCAGGTCGGCCCTGACGTTCGCGACGAGCTGGCGGTTCCCCATGTACGACCAGCTCCAGCCGCCCAGCGCACAGCCGAGCAGCAGGGTGGCGGCGAAGAACGCGCCGATCTTCATGCGTGTGGCGGCCGGGCTCGTGTAGCGCTTGACCAGGTCGCGGTCGGCGAAGATCACCTTGCGGAACAGCTGCAGCAGGAAAAAGCCGGACTGCTCCGTGCCCGGCGCCGCTTCCTCGCCGGGTTTCTCGCCGAACGGACGCAGGTGCAGGTCGAACCGCCCCGCGACGCGCCGTGCGGACTGGTTCTCCACGCTGCCCTCCTGCAAGGCGCTGGTGAAATAAAAGCCGCGGAACACGGGCTTGAACTGCCACGTGTTTTCCTCGAACAGGGTGGCGAGGAAGGCGCGCAACTGGGGCTTGAGCGCGGCGAATTCGAGCGGGAACGTGAACACGCCGGGACGCAGCGCGGTGCTGCGGTTGCCCGCCATGCTGGCCAGGCTCATCTCCTTGAGGCCGTCGTGCAATTCATCGAAATGCTGGTCGAAGAACGCCAGTACGTCCTGCGGCGTGCTGCGCCGGTTGTAGCGCAGGGTCGCGCCCCAGACGCGCTCGCGCTCCGTCCCCTCGCAATCGTGGAAGAAGTCGGCGAAGCCGGCGATCAGGTCGGCCTTCGTGAAGATCACGTAGACGGGCGCGTGGACGCCCAGCCTTTCGGTCAGCTCCTGCACGCGCGTGCGCAGGCTCTTGGCGAGCTCGATCGAGGTCTCGGGACTGCCGCCGGCCAGCTCGGCGACGCTGACTGCAATCAGGATCCCGTTGATCGGCGCGCGGGACCGGTGCTTGCGCAGCAGGTCGAGGAAGCTGAACCACTCCGCGCGGTCCGCTTCGAACACGGAATAGCGCCCCGCCGTGTCGAGCAGGATGCCATCCGTCGTGAAGAACCAGTCGCAGTTACGCGTGCCCCCGACGCCCTGCACGGCCTTGCTGCCGGGGATCGGGAACGTCAGCCCGGAATGCTTGATCGCGCTGCTCTTCCCTGCCGCCGGATTCCCGATGATCATGTACCACGGCAGCTCGTACAGCGCCGCGGCGCCGCGCGTCAGGCCCAGCTTGGAGGTCTTGATCGTGTTGATCGCCTCCAGCATGCCCTTGCGCAGCACGGCCGCATCGTTGCGCGCCGCCTGGGCCTTGCCGTCGGTCTCCGCGCCGGTCAGGATCGCTTCGCCGAGCCGGCTGGCCGCGCGCTTGCGCAGCCACGCGCGGACAAGCCAGGCGATGCCCCCCGCGCACAGGAGTAGCAGGCCAAGCAGCGCGGCCCAGATGAGAGCCGCGTCGAGGGATTCCGCGCCCAGCAGCACGAATGCCGCAAACACGCCGATGCCGATCACGGCCAAAACACGTCTGTCGGTGAGGAACTGCCAGAGTCGGGCCATCATATCGTTCGGAAGGTTGGTGAATACCATCGGGAATACTGGCACTATTTCCTTATCGAAAACTTGAGGTGAGACAACGCTCCGGGAACCGCCCGGCATCAGCGCCGCATTACCCCGCGGATCCGCAGCTCGGTATGACCGAAGTCCATCATCGTCCAGCGTCCGCCCCAGGTCAGGCCCACCGACTCGGCGACCTCGCCGTAGAGCTGGTAGCCACGCATGGCCCACGGGTCTTTTTCCGAAATCACGAGCTTGCCGTCCCGCCAGAATGCGCAGTCGGCCGCGAGCCCGTACTGGTGCCAGCTCTGGAAAGCGCGTGCGTTCGTCACCTGCGACCCCATGCCGGCCAGCATGTCCTGGCGGGCCGGGCTGCGGTAGCCCTCCAGCAGCGCCATCTCGTAACCGTACTTCTCCTTCATGATCTTGAGCACCAACAACAGGCGCTGGCTGAACTCCGGTCGCAGCAGCCACCAGTTGCGGCTGGCGTCCACCAGCATCGGACGCACCAGTTCCACTTCGCGCGTGCCGAACGCGAGCGGCGGCAACGCGGCCGGCGGCACCAGTTGTTCGCCCTTGAGCAGCGCGGCCACCTGGGCGTCGACGACCGTGTCGACGGGCTCGTAGTCGGGCAGCATGTCCGGCTTGCGCATCAACAACGCGAGCAGCGTCGGGATCAGCACGAGCGGCACGCCGACGGCGAACCAGGCCCAGTGCCGGCGCAATAACCTGCGGCCGTCGTACAACACGCCGCGCGCGCCCGACCAGGACGCCTGCAGCGTCGCATTGCCGCTGCGTTGCCAGCCTCCTACGCGCCATTGCAGGCGGCGCTGCAGCATGCCGAGCACCTGCAGCACCGACGCCCGCCCACCCGGAAACAGGACGAGCCAGATGACGCTGCAGGCCAGGCAAAAGTACAAGAATGCGAGGAAGATCAGCATCGGCTTCTCCGGTTTGTTTCTAATGGGAATTAGCTTTCCAATCTTAGGAGTAACGCGGTGCGCCCTACAGATGAAAATCAACCCGGCTCCAGACGTCCCAACCTGATGTCGTCGTCGCGCCGGGCGACCGCCGAAATCAATATCCTCGCCATGCTCGACGGCCAGGCGCCGGGACGGCGGTTCCTCGCCCTGCCCGCCGTCGTCCGGTACGGCGCCGCCGGCGTGCTGGCGTGCGCCCTGCTCGTCGCCCTGCTCGTCGTCCGCTCCTGGGTCGTCCGCGGCGCAACGCCAACGCGCGACGCCGATACGGCCGGCACGGCACAGGCGTCCGCGCAACCTGTGCAGTCGGCACAGCGCACGCAGTCCGCGCGGCCGGCGCCGGGCGGTCGCGACGCCGTCGATGCACGCGACAACCTCGCCGTGGACGTACCGGTCATGCGCGCCACACTGGCAACGGAAGCGCCGGTGTCCGTGCCGGCGCCCGACATGGCCACCTCCCCCGGCACCGTCGGTCCGGCGCACGGCGCGGTCATCATCGATCTGCCGCAACCCGCCCCGCCGATGGCATCGGCCATGCCTGTGCGCACCCCGGCCGGCACCGAGATGGCGCGGAGTGGGGCAAGGGGCGTGGCGCGCCATGCGGCCACGCATCCCGGCACGCCGTCGATCCCATCCGCGCGGCCGCAGCCGGCGCCCCGAACGAATGCGTCCCAGGCGCTTGCCCATGCGGACACGGTACCGTCGCGTCAGAAGCGGACCGCCGGCGCCTCCAGGTCAACGCCGCCGACCGCCACGGTCGATACGGACGTCGCCCTGATCTCGGCCATCCTCCAGCACACCGGCACCCGTAACGAGGCAGCCGATGGCGCGGGTACGGCGGCGTGTGCCGACAAACCGTGCGGCCCGCGCATGCCACCCCGGCAATAGGGTGGCTGGCCCGGAAAACCACGCCAAGGGCTGAAACGGCAT
This sequence comes from Massilia kyonggiensis, assembly GCF_024756235.1. Lineage (GTDB taxonomy): Bacteria > Pseudomonadota > Gammaproteobacteria > Burkholderiales > Burkholderiaceae_D > Telluria > Telluria kyonggiensis. Next base: position 39,784 of record NZ_JANUGY010000003.1, read on the forward strand.
CGAACTGCGCCGAAACTTCTGGGCCATCGTCGCCGGCACCGTTATACTGTACAAAAGTACAGTTGGTGCGGTATGACGATGATCAGAGTCCTGGAAAACGAGTTTTATTATCTGGATAACTTCCAGCGCGTGCTGGACTGGATCGCCGAGCGCTACGCCGACCTGCTCATCGACGAGGAACACGCGTTCATCGCCGCCTTCCCGCAGTTGCCGCAACCGGCCCGCGCCCTGTTCGTGCGGATGGTGATGCGCAAGGGCACCCTGTTCCGGGCCAGCAAGCTCAACTACGCGGAGATCGGCTGCCCGCGCGCGGCGGCAGAGGCCCTGTTGCCCAGCGGCTGGATCGAATCCGATCCCGTCCTGACGCTCGACGAGTTGTTCGACATACTGTCCAAGCCGGAGCTGGCCGCAGCATTCGGCCTGGCCGGCGCGCAGAAAAGCGCGCGCAAGGCCGACCAGCTCGAGGCGCTGCGCGGCGATCCCGCACACGGGGCGGACCGCCCGTTCTCGCACTGGCATCCCGGTTGCGACGACCTCGCGCTGCGCCTGCTCGTGCAACCGCTGTGCGACCGCCTGCGTCTCATCTTCTTCGGCAACCTCGCGCAGGACTGGACGGAATTCGTGCTGTCCGACCTGGGCCTGTTCCGGTATGAGCGCGTCGAATTCTCGCCGGCGTCGCGCGGCTTCCGGGCTCGCCAGGACATCGACCACTACCTGCAGCTGCACGCGTGCAAGGAGCGCTATTACGCGGGCGAGGCCGCGCTGGACGTGCTGGCCGACCTGCCCCGCCACCCGTTCGGCAACGACTGGCTCGACAGCCGGCGCGAACGTCTTTTGTTCCAGCTCGGGCAGTTGCTGGAAAAGGAACAGGACTGGGACAACGCCTATGCCGTGTACGCGGCGTGCCGCTATCCGGGCGCGCGCGGACGGGCCATCCGCGTGCTGGAAAAGCACGAGAAGTTCGACGCCGCCTACGCCCTGTTCGAGACGGCGCGGCAGGCCCCGGAAAGCGAGGCGGAGCGCCAGCACCTGTTGCGCCTGGGCCCGAGGCTGGCGCGCAAGCTGGGCCATCCGAAAGGCCCGCCACGGCGCGCGACGCCGGCCGCGCGGCTCGACCTGTGCCTGCCGCTGCCGGGCGGCGAGTGGCGCGTCGAAGGCGTCGTGCTGGAGCATCTGGCGCGCGCCGACGCGCCTGTCTTCTACGTCGAGAACACGCTGGCCAACACGCTGTTCGGCCTGTTGTGCTGGCGCGCCATCTTCGCGGCCATTCCGGGCGCCTTCTTCCACCCGTTCCACCGCGGCCCGGCCGACCTGTTCGCACCCGACTTCTACCAGCGCCGCAAGGACGATTTCGATGCCTGCCTCGCCCTGCTGGACGACGGCCGCCACCGCGCCGCCATCCTCGCGACACACGCGGAGAAGGCGGGCCTGCAATCGCCGTTCGTCGCGTGGGATTGGCTCGATCGCGACATCATCGAACTGGCTCTGGACTGCATCCCGGCCGCACACTTGAAACTGTGGTTCCGCCGCATCCTGCACGACGTGAAGGAAAACCGCACGGGCTTCCCCGACCTGATCCAGTTCTGGCCTGCCGAACGGCGCTACAACATGATCGAGGTGAAGGGCCCGGGCGACCGCCTGCAGGACAACCAGCTGCGCTGGATCGATTATTGCGCCGAGCACGGCATGCCGATCACGGTGTGCTACCTGCAATGGGAACAAGCGGCGGCATGAACGACGCGCGCTACGTCGTGTCCGTGCGCTCCCTGTGCGAATTCACGGCCAAGCAGGGCGACCTCGACCTGCGCTTCACGCCGTCGCCCACGGCGCAGGAAGGCATCGCGGGTCATGCCGTCGTGGCATCGCGCCGCGACGACAACTACCGCAGCGAAGTGACGCTCGCGGGCGACTGGGGCCCGCTGCACGTGCGCGGACGGGCCGACGGCTACGACCCCGACCGGAACCTGATCGAGGAAGTGAAGACGTACCGCGGCCAGTTCGCGCGCATTCCCGACAACCACCTGCGCCTGGCCTGGGCCCAGTTGCGCGTCTACGGGCACCTGATGTGCGAGGAGCTCGGCATGGACGAGGTCAACCTGGCGCTCGTCTACTTCGACATCGGCAGTCAGCAGGAAACCGTGCTGCGCGAGACCCGCAGCCGCGCCGACCTCGCCGCGCTGTTCGAAGACCAGTGCCGCCGCTTCGTCGCCTGGGCCGAACAGGAACTCGCGCATCGCGGCGCGCGCGACGCCGCATTGACGGCGCTGCGCTTTCCCCATGCCGACTTCCGCCCCGGCCAGCGCCAGCTTGCCGAAGCCATCTTCCGCGCCAATGCCGCCAAGCGCTGCCTGCTCGCGCAGGCCCCGACCGGGATCGGCAAGACGGTCGGCACCCTGTTCCCGGTGCTGAAGGCAGCGCCCGGCCAGGCGCTCGACAAAGTCTTCTTCCTGGCCGCGAAGACGCCGGGACGCCAGCTCGCGCTGGACGCGGCTGCCACGCTGAAGTCCGGCGGCACGGTCCCGTTGCGCGTGCTCGAACTGAGCGCGCGCGACAAGGCCTGCGAGCATCCCGATAAAGCGTGCCACGGCGATTCGTGCCCGCTCGCCCAGGGCTTCTACGACCGCCTGCCGGCCGCACGCGAGGCGGCGGCGAAAGCGGACATGCTCGACCGCGCCGCGTTGCGCGAGATCGGCCTCGCGCACGACGTCTGTCCGTACTACCTGGGCAGCGAAATGGTGCGCTGGAGCGACGTCGTCGTCGGCGACTACAACTACTGGTTCGATGGCGGCGCGATGTTGTACGCGCTGGCGCTGGAGCGCGGCTGGAAGGTCAGCGTGCTGGCCGACGAAGCGCACAACCTGGTGTCCCGGGCACGGTCGATGTACACGGCGACGCTGCAACGCGCCGACCTGCGCGCGGCCCGTGCCGTCGCGCCGCCCGCTCTGCACAAGCCGCTCGACAAGGTCAAGCGCGCATGGACGGACGTGAGCAAATCCGCGCCCCTGCCCTACCAGGTGCTGGACGGCCTGCCCGACAAATTCCTGAACGCGCTGCAGGGCGCGGCCAGCGCCATCACGGAGCACATGGCGGCGTTCCCCGTACCGCTGGACCCGGAAGTGCAGGAGTTCTATTTCGGCGCGCTGCAGTTCGGCCGCCTCGCGGAATCGTTCGGCGAGCACTCGCTGTTCGACGTCACGCGCGAGGACGAGCGCAACACGACCCTCTGCATCCGCAACGTCGTCCCCGCCCCCTTCCTCGGCCCGCGCTTCGCCTATGCCCATTCGACGACGCTGTTCTCCGCGACCCTGAGCCCCTGGCATTATTTCGCCGACCTGCTCGGCATGCCGGAGGACACGGCGTGGATCGACGTCGATTCGCCGTTCACCGCGAGCCAGCTGGACGTGCACGTCGCGCACGGCATCTCGACCCGCTACCAGGCGCGGGCCGGCTCGCTCGCGCCGATCGCGGCCCTGATGGCGGACCAGTACCACGACAAGCCCGGCAACTATCTCGCGTTCTTTTCCAGCTTCGACTACCTGCAGCAGGTCGCGGACCGCTTCGAGCGCGACCATCCGGACATTCCCGTGTGGAGACAGGCGCGCCGCATGAGCGAGCCGGAACGGGCGGACTTCCTCGCGCGCTTCGTCGCGGGTGGCCGCGGCATCGGCTTCGCGGTGCTGGGCGGCTCGTTCGGCGAAGGCGTCGACCTGCCGGGCGAGCGTCTCATCGGCGCGTTCGTCGCGACCCTGGGCCTGCCGCAGGTGAACCCCGTCAACGAGCGGCTGCGCCAGCGCATGCAATCGATGTTCGGCGCGGGCTACGACTACACCTATCTCTATCCCGGCATGCAGAAGGTCGTGCAGGCGGCCGGCCGCGTGATCCGCACGGAGCAGGACCGCGGCGTCGTCTGGCTGATCGACGACCGCTTCGCGCGGCCGGAAGTGCAGGCGCTGCTGCCCGCGTGGTGGCACGTCGACAAGGCTGCCTAGCGCATCAGGTCGCGCACTTTCTGGTAACCGCTGCGGCTGATCGGAATACGCGCACCGGACTTCAGCACCGCGCAGTGGCCATCCTTGCCCGTCGGCTCGATGCGCGCGATGGTGCCCAGGTTGACGATGTACGACCGGTGCACGCGCAGGAAGGCCTGCGGATCCAGCTGGCTTTCCAGTTCCGCCATGCGCTGGTTCTTCAGCCACTGCCGGCCTTCCGAGCAAATGGCGACGTAATCGTCCTGGGCCTCGATATAGTCGATGCGCGCGACGGGAATCACCTGGACGCGCGCGCCGTCGCGGATCAGGATGCGCTCGAGCGGCTGGTGGCGTGCCTGCGCCTCGCCCACGAGCGCGCGCATCGTGGCCTCTCCCTGCGCGGCGGGCGCGGCGAGGCGTTCGCGCGCGTGCGCCAGCGCCTGCGCGAGACGCTCGCGCGTAAATGGTTTCAGGAGGTAGTCGAGCGCGTGGACGTCGAAGGCCCGGAGGGCGAACTGGTCGTACGCGGTCACGAACACGTAGTGCGTCTTCGCGCCGGCCAGTTCGACGACTTCGAAGCCGTCCAGCTTGGGCATCTGGATGTCGAGGAACACGAGATCGGGCGCCAGCTCCGCGATCGCCTTCACGGCCTCGAAGCCGTTGGCGCATTCGCCGGCGATCTCCACGTCGGGGTGCAGCCCGAGATGCTCGCGCAGCACGGCGCGCGCCAAGGGTTCGTCGTCCACGATGATCACGCGCATGCGTCAGATCCTTTCGAGTTCGGGTTGGGGTTCATCGGCCGTCATCGCCGGCAGTGCCAGCTCCACGATGAAGCGGCCGTCGCGCCGCGCCCAGTGCGCGCTCGCCTCGTGCCCATGATCCGCCGCGAGGCGCTGGCGCACGTTGACGAGGCCCAGGCCCGTGCCGCGCGCGGCACCGGCCCCGTCGGCGGTGTCGGGGTCGACATCGTTCTCCACGCGGATGCGCAGCATCGAGCCGGCGCGCGCCGCGTCGATGCGCACGAGGCCGGGCTCGATCATCTGGCCGATGCCGTGCTTGATCGCGTTCTCCACGAGCGGCTGCAGCAGCATCGGCGCCAGCAGACACTGGCCGGCGGCGGGATCGATGGCGGCCTCGAAGCGCAGCCGGTCGCCGTAGCGCACCTGCTCGATGGCGACGAAATGCCGCACGAGCTGCAGCTCCTGGTCGAGCGTAACCTTGCGGTCGGCGCGTAGGCCCAGCGTGTGCCGGAAGAACTCGGCCAGCTGGACGGTCATGGCGCGCGCGGCGGCCGGGTCGAGCGACGTCAGCGCGCTGATCGAATTCAGGCTGTTGAACAGGAAGTGCGGATCGACCTGGGCGCGCAGCATGCGCAGCTCCGCGTCCTGGGCCATCAGCTTCATCTCCAGGCGCTGCGTCTCGAGCTGGCGCACGCGCTCGGTCTCGATCAGCAGGTAATTCACGGCGGCCGCCAGGCCGTACAGGATCAGGCCGAGGCCGAACATCGACGCCAGCACGGGCCCGCTCGCGACGGGCACGTAGCCGTCCGGCGCCAGCGCGGACAAGAGGCTGTTCCACACGACGCCCATGCCGCACCACAGCCCGGACACGCAGGCCGCCGTCATGCCGACGCCGGCGGCGATGGCGAGCGGGCGGCGCCGCCCCAGCGGGTACGCGCGACACACGTAGTAAGCGGAAAAGCCTGCCGCGTACGCGTACCAGAGCGCCAGCGGCACGGCGAACAGCACGCTCGCGCCCCAGCCCGCGCCGCTGACGGCCAGCATGGCCGCCAGCAGCAGGCCCAGCATCAGCCAGGCCAGCAGGTAGAGCGCGGTCGCGCGCCAGCTCGCGAAGATGCCGTGCACTGGCCGCGCCCTTAGTTACGCACTTCCACGCCGCCCATGATGGCGTAGCCGGTGATGACGAGGCGCTTGCTGGCATCGGGCGGCCGGACGGTCTTTTCCGCGAAGCCGCCCATCACGGGCGTGCCGTTCAGGACGACGGTCCAGTCGGGCGGGACCTTGATGTTGATGCCGCCCCAGATCGTGAAGACATTGATCACGGCTTCCTTGACGATGGACGCATCGCGCAGGTCGAGCGCGCAGCCGCCCATCACGGCCGTGATCTCGCCGCCGCGGAAGTCCTGAGAACCGACGCGGCGCTCGAAGCCGCCCAGCACGGCGACGATGTCGACGACATTGTCCGGACTCTCCCCGGCCACGACGCCTTCGCGCGCGACACGCCCCGGGCCCAGCGAGCGGTACAGCACCAGACCGCCCAGCGCGATCATCACGAGCGGCCACAGCGTGCCCCAGCTGATGTAGAAATAGCCCATGCGGCTGACGATCATGAGGAGGCCGATTGCGATCAGCACGCCGCCCATGTAGTTGCCGCTGCGGCCGCCGCGCGTCCCATTGCCGAACAGCGCGACACAGCCGCCCACGATGAACACGAGCGGCCAGAAGCCGATCGCGTGGCGGAAGTTCAGGATGTCGAGGTTATCGAGCAGGAACAGGATGCCCATGCCCACGACGAGCAGGCCCAGCACGACCTGGCTGGAGGCGCGGTTCGTATTATTTTCCATGGCCGTCCCCTCCCTTCTGGCCGAAGCGGCGCTCGGCGATCGGCCGGATCGCCATCGTGACGCCGCTGATGATGATGAACAGCGGCCAGCTGTTGCCGAACGTGAGGCCCCACAGGCCTTCGAGCACGGCAAACAGCCACAGGCCGATGAACACGGTCCACAGCCCGTTGGAGAATTCGCGGGCGCTCGGATAGCCGATGGTCTGGTTGATGCCCACCACGACCAGCAGCAGCGGCGCATAATGCCACAGCGAGCGGATGTCGAACACATCCATCTGGTCCAGCAGGAAGGCCACGCCCAGTCCCACCAGGACCAGGCCCCACAACACCTGGCGCCGCAGGTGGTAGGACGCTTCGCTATTCATGTTTCCTCCGTTGTGATCGAATGTCGACACGATAACGGAGACCGGCGCACCGGTGGAAGCGCTTTTCGGCCAATGGCGGCGCTTTGCCGGTGAATGGCGACGTGGTCGGCAAATAGCAAAAGGCCCGCCATGTCGCCATGGCGGGCCCTTCGGAAAGCGGATGAATCAGGCCGCGGCTTGCGGGCGCTGTCCCTTCTGCTGGTTGCGGTACTTGGCGCGGGCAGCGGCAATCTTGAGGGCTTCGCGCGCGACGTTCATCTTGTGGATTTCCTCGCGCTCTTTCTTGCCGCGGTGCTGGGCGACGTGTTTGCTGCCGATCTTGGCGGTCATGATGCTTCTCCTGTTCGGTGACGGTGAAACTGGTTCAGGAGCGGGAGGCGCCGACCCGGTCGTCCGACGGCATCAGCATGCCCCAGCCCAGCTGGCGCCGGATTTCTTCCGGCGTCGGCGGCGGTTTCGTGTCTTTCGAACGCCGCTCGAGGTACTCGCGCACGAGATGCTTGGGGGGGTGGTTCGTCGTCGTCGTGGTCATGGCAACCTCCGCTTCCGTTGAAGCCGGCGCGTCAGCCGCCGCCTTCGAAATTGGTGCCGGTCCTCGAGGCGACCGGCTGACCTGTCGAGATGGTTGGCCACCGCGGAAGATCGCTGGTGCCTCACTCGACGCCTCCATCGTAGCGAGTCCACGCGGGTACCAACCGTTAGTTGCCGCACACTGTACGTCCCCATGAGTTCCAGTCCTACAGGCCACCTTCAAACAGGCCTACGCGGCGTCGAAAAATGCAATAAAAAAGGGGGCCGAAGCCCCCTTGCATTGCCGGTGATGACGTCAGAAACGATATTTCAGGTTCACATAGAACTGGCGGCCGCTGACGTCCAGCTTCTGCTGTTCCTCCTCGCTGTAACGGTAGTAGGCACGCTTCACGTTGGTCAAATTCGTCGCGTCGAACGTGAGGAGCAGGTTGGACGTGAGGTTGACGCTCGCGTTGAAGGCCAGCGTCGTCACCGGCGCGGCCATCGTGGGCGCCGTCGGCATCAGGACGCCGTTGACGCTGTACAGGCCCTGGCTGTTGGCCGTCGGCGCCGGCGCCGTGGAGCTGTTCACGTACTCGCTGCGGTAGTTCGCCACGAGGCGCAGCGACACCTTGTCGTTCTCGAAATAGCCGCCCAGGTTCGCCGCCCATTCGGACGCGCCGACCATCGGCCGGCCGTCGTCGACCTTCGTGTGCGCGCGGCTGATGTTGCTGGTGAAACCGAAGCCCGTCGTGCCGAGCGGCTGCTCGTACGACAGTTCGAGGCCGGCGATGTGCGCGCCCTGCTGCTCCGACGTCTGGACCGTGTACGTCTTCATCGCCTGCGCCGCCGAATCCCACAGGTCGATCGTGGCGCCGCCCGTGGTGCCGGTCTTCGCATAACCCTGGATGCGCGAGTAGAACAGGTCCACGCCCACCATCGAACGGCGCGCGAAATACCACGCCCACGACGCATCGAGGTTGTCCGACGTGAGCGGCTTGATGCCCGGGTTCGGCCCCGTCACGCGGCAGCCCTGCGCATCGCACGTCGGCGAGCCGAAGCCGGCACCGAGCAGGTTGTAGTTCTGGCGTCCCACCGTGCGGCTCGCGCCGAAGCGCAGGATCTGGTCCTTCGTCAGCTCGTAGCGCACGTTCATGCTGGGCAGCCAGTTGTTGAAGCGGCGGTCCGTCTTGATGAAGTAGTAGGTGTTGCCCGTGTTGTTCTTGAAGGGTTCGTTGTCGTAGACCGGCTGCAGGTCGCCCGAGGTCGTGATCGCGTCCGGATAGGCCGCGCACGGGATCGCCGGCTGGCCGGGCGCGGCACGCAGGCAGACCCCGGCCGGGATCGGCGTCGGGATGTCGGCGTTGATGCGGGTCTGCACGAAGCGCAGGCCCACGTTGCCGGCCCAGCGCTCGCCTTCCAAATTGGCCATCACATAGGCCGCGCTCTGGCGTTCGCGCATGTGCAGTTCGGACGCGATGCGGCGCTCGTACTGGTCGCTCGTTGCCTTCGTCGCGCCCTGGAAGTAAGCCATCAGCACGGCCGGATCGAACGTGTAGCCCGTGTTGTCCCAGCCGGCCGGGCCGTCGAGACCCGCACCGAAGTCGGACGGCCAGGGAATCGTGCCGGTCGGCGCGCCGATCGTGATGTCGCGATTGTGGTAGGCCGGGTAGCGGCGAGCGCTGTCGCGGTGGTGGTCGGCGTAGCGCACGCCGCCTTCGACCGACTGGATCCAGCCCTTGTCGACGCGCCATTCGCCGTCGACCTGGCCGCTCGTCTCGCGGTCCGTCGTCTTGAGGCCGGAGATCGTGCGCACGACGAGCTGGTCCGGCTTGACGCCGGTGCCGTAGTACTTCACGTACGGCGCGTTGTCGACGCCGGCCAGCGCATACGACACGCCCGTGCCGAAGCTGGCGTAGGTCAGGCCCTGGTCGTAGTCCGTCTTGCCGACGCCGCGCGTCGTCGACAGCAGCGTCTTCAGCGTGAAGTCCTGGTTCACGCGCCACTTGCCGTCCAGGTCGAGGAACGAACTGGTGGCGCGCGCGCCCTGCCGATAAAAGCCTTCGGAGTTGCCGATGTACTGGGGCGGCGTCCCGTCGGGGAACATGATGTCGGCGCTTTTCAGCACGCGCAGCTGGTCGCCGTACATCGTCGTCTCGGTGACGATGACGGGATTGCGGATCGATGCGAACACCTGCTGGCCCTGCGCCCCCACCGTGTTCGGCGCGGCCGCGCCGGTGGCACCGTCGGCCAGCGACGCTTTACCGAGCAGCATGCTGTACATCGCACCGGCCTTCAGGCGGCCGTAGTTCGGCGCCTTCAGCGTGGACGTGAAGCCCGTCACGGTGACGTCGACGTCCTGGTTCGGCTTGAACTCCAGCGAGAACATGCCTCCCTTGCGGTCGCGCACGCCCTCCACGAACTCGGTGCTCATCGAACCGGGCAGGCGCACGCCGTTCAGGTCCGCGGCCTTGTAGCCGCTGCCGGCCAGCGACGCGTCCGTGATGCCCTTCATGGTCGTGGTGTTGATGACGTCCCAGCCGCTGCTCGTGCCGTACGCGAGCCGCGACGCGGAGTCGCGGCGGATGTAGCGCTTTTCCGCGAAGCCCTGCAGGATGAAGCCGAACGTGCCCGCCTCGTTCTTCCAGTTGACGGAGGCGTTCAGGTCCGGGGCCGTCTTGCCCGGCAGGGTCGCGTAGCTGGCGCCGACGCTGGCCACGCCCGACAGGCGCTCCTTCTGCGCCAGCGGCTTGCGCGTCGTGACGTTGATGGTGCCCGCGAGGCCGCCGTCGACGATGTTCGCCTGCGACGTTTTGTACACGATGGCCTGGTTCAGCACCGACGACGGCATCAGGGACAGGCTCGTGGAGCGGCTGCTCGACGCCTGGTCGGCGATATACCAGTCGCCGCTGCTCACCGCGTGGCCATTGAACACGATCAGCGACATGTCCGGGTTGGTGCCGCGCATCGCCACCTTTTCCGCCTCGTCGTAGTCGGTGCGCACCGCCACGCCGGGCAGGCGCTGCAGCGAATCGGCCAGGTTCTTGTCCGGCATCTTGCCCACGTCCTCGGCCGTGATCACTTCGACGTTGGCGGTGGCGTCGCGCTTGACGGCCAGCGACTTCGCCATCGACGCGCGGATGCCCGTCACCTCGACCGTCTGCATTTGCGTGCTGCCTGCGCCATCCTGGGCCAGCGCGGGCGCGCCCGTCACGCCCAGCCATGCCAGTGCGACAGCGGCCGCGAGCGGCTTCTGCTTCAACATTTCTCTCTCCTCGTTCGTCATCGTCGGGCCGGTGTATCCCGGTCTCGCACACAGTATTGACGAAGGCCATGCCGTTGGATAATGATTACTGTTGAAGAATCTATAACTAAAAGGAATGCGTGCCCTGCATATTTCATTTTGACGGCGTCGCCCGGCCGGGTTAGCGTAGCGTTTTATTCATCGAGATCCGCCATGCATCCTGTCCGCGCACTGCCCGCGCTCCTGCTTTCCACCCTCGTTGCCGGCTGCGCGACGCCGCCTGCCGGGCCAGTCGCCACGCCGGTCGCCGCCGAGGCCAGCCCGACCGCGCAGGCCGCCGCCGCGGAGCCGCTGGAGACGATCCTGGGCAAGCCGCTGTTCCGCATGCATCCCGTCGAGGCGGGCCGCTACATCGCGTGGGTGCACGAGGCCGAGCCCGACCTGCGCAAGCGGATCGCCGCCATCGGCCGCAAGAACCTCGGCCAGCCATACCGCCTGAACCTGCTGGGCGAATTCCCGTACCAGGTCCATGACGACCTGCCGATGTTCAGCCTGGACCACAGCGACTGCGTCGTGTTCGCGGAACACACGTATGCGATGGCCCTGTCGCAATCGTGGGAAGAGTTCTTCTGGATGCTGCAGCGGATCCGCTACCGCGACGGCATCGTCGGCGTGGCCACGCGCAACCACTACACGGAAATGGACTGGAACGTCGCGAACCGCTGGCTCGTCACGGACGTCAGCGCCGACCTGGCAGGCCCGGACGGTCCCGCGTACACGATGACGATCGACCGCGCCCGCTTCCTCAAGACGCGCCACCACACGGACGCCAGCATCCCCGTCGAGACGAGCCGCCAGGCCTACGTACCGAAAGACCGCGTGGCGGCCATCGCGAGCCAGTTGCGTGAAGGCGATCTCGTCAACGTGATCTCGACGCGCGACGGCCAGTACTGGGCCTCGCACGTGGGCCTCGTCGTACTGGGCCCCGACGGCGAGCGCCACTTCCTTCACTCTTCCGAGCCGCAGGTGCGCGAGGAAACGTTCGAGTCCTACATTGCCCGCGCCGCCGCGCGCGAAGAACGCAACCGCCAGGCGGGCAAAAACGGCCAGGTGCTGGCCGGCTTCAAATTCCTGCGCCTGAACGACGACATCGTGGTGCCGCCGATGGCACCGCAGCCCCGCCCAGGCCATCCGGCCGGCGCCTGAGTCCCGCATCCGTCGAGCCCATCACGCCGATGGGCTCGACGGGCATCCCCCTTCCGTTATTCCCTCCCGCCGCTGCAGCACCGCCCTCTTCGTGGCGCCACTTCCCTATTTAAATTAAGCCGCATTTCAATCAAAAGATTATCAAGGAAATATATTCCGCGAATTAATTTCCGAATATTATCATTTATGGATTCCAAAAAGAATTCCCTATTGCCGGTTGAGCATGGTCAAATCTGTATCGATGGGTATCGAGATAATAAATAAACCTGCTCATCAAAATAACACACAACAATTTATCCACGAATAAATAAATAATAGCTCGCCTTCCCGGGACGCCACTGCCTGTTTCAAACTTTGGAAGTTTGCATTCATCAACTTACGCAATGCTTCGGAATCATGGCCAAGCTCAACCTAGTATTCGTCCGTCGGTTTTGTTCCCGGATGGTGTCCCTGCATCGCACGACGAAAATCGCGCTGATGGTCACAGCCGATCTGATCGCACTGCCGTTTTGTTTCCTGGCCGCGATGCTCCTGCGCGGCGGCGACCTGAAACTCGCTTCCCATTTCGGGCCGGGTTCTTATGTCCTTGTCGCAATCGTCACGATTGCCGCATTTTCCATTTCGGATCTTTATCGCGCCGTGATTCGTTTCATCGACCAGCGTTTATTGAGCGCGACCGGCCTTGCATTGGCGATTGCCGTTCTTTGCGCCTACACCATCACGTTTTCGGTCAATGAAGCGAATTTTCCACGCAGTGCTTTGGCAATATATTGGTTTATCGCTTTTTCATATGTCATCGCATCGCGCGTCGGCGTGCGCAATCTTCTGCGCAACCTGAACGGGAGCCAGCGCGGCACGTCGGAAGTGGTTGCCATCTACGGCGCCGGCGAATCGGGGGCGCAGCTGGCGCAGACGATGCGCAACAGCGACGAATATCGTCCTGTCTGCTTTTTCGACGACAAGCGCGCACTCAGCGAGCGCACGATCGGCGGCCTGCGCGTTTTCCACACTGATCGCCTGGTGGAAACGGTGAATGCGATGGGCATCCGGTCGATCGTGATCGCCATCCCGGCCGTGCCCCCCGGACGCCTGCGCGACATCATGCAGCGCCTGGCCCAGGCCGGTATCAGCACCAAGATCCTGAGCCGTCTCGTCGATCTCGCAGACGACAAGGTCACGCCGCGCGAGAGCATCCGGGACCTGAAATTCGAAGACCTTCTCGGCCGCGCGCCCGTTCCTCCGCGCCTCGACCTGTTTGCGCTCTGCGTACGCGCAAAAAACGTCATGGTCACGGGCGCCGGCGGCTCCATTGGGAGCGAACTGTGTCGCCAGATCGCCACATTGAAGCCGAGCCGACTGCATCTGCTCGACCACTCCGAATTTGCGTTATACACAGTCCGCCAGGAGATGGCGAGCCGGTATCCCGACGTCCCCGTGGAAGCGCACCTCGGCTCGGTCTGCAACGTGGATCTGATCGAACGCATTCTCCGCGAACATCGCGTCGACACCATCTATCACGCCGCCGCGTACAAACACGTTCCTCTCGTGGAAACGAATATCGTCGAAGGCCTGCGCAACAACGTGATGGGCGCCCAGGTGATCGCCACCCAGGCGGCAAGGCACGGCGTCGAAACCTGCGTGCTGATCTCGAGCGACAAGGCGGTGCGTCCGACGAACATCATGGGCGCCAGCAAGCGCATCGCGGAGCTCATCTTCCAGGCAGCGGCCGCGCGACCCGGCACCGACACGACGTTCTGCATGGTCCGCTTCGGGAACGTGCTGGGGTCGTCGGGTTCGGTGATTCCGCTGTTCCAGCGCCAGATCGCACGGGGCGGCCCGGTCACGATCACGCACCCCGACGTGTCGCGCTACTTCATGCTCATTCCCGAGGCGGCCCAACTGGTGATCCAGGCAGGGGCGATGGCAAAGGGCGGTGACGTGTTCGTGCTCGACATGGGCGAACCCGTACGTATCGTGGACCTCGCGCGCACGCTGATCGCGTTGTCCGGCCTGACCGAGAAAACACCGCAGAATCCGGGCGGGGATATCGAGGTTCGCTATGTGGGTCTCTTCCCCGGCGAGAAACTGCACGAGGAATTGCTGACCGACGGCGTCGTCTTTCCGAGCGAACACCCGCGCATCATGCGCATGAAAGAGAACGCGTTGCGGCCGAGCGTGCTGGATACCTTCATCACCTGCCTGATGATGGCCTGCGACACGCATGAGCGCGGCCTGATCGAAGGCATGGTCAAGGCCATCGTCACCGAGTACAACCCCGGCCGGCACGCCGAAGGGCCCGCACCAACCCCGGCTTCGACCCCGGCTTCGGCCCCGGCCGTGGCGACGCCCGCATCCATCACTGCGCCCCAGGAACGCCTGGCCCTGATCAAGAAATTCGTGCCGTTCCGGATATAGGCGCAGAGACCGCCCCCCCTTGAAATACCCCCTTTCATCCAACCAGTTTGGCGAGGACCCACATGCGCGACGAAAGCAAACCGGCTTATCTCGAACAGCTCACTACCCGTCTGAGTGAGCGCACTGCCCTCATCGGCATCATCGGCCTGGGCTACGTGGGCCTGCCGCTGACGCTAAGCTATGCCGAAGCCGGCTTCCGCGTGCTCGGCATCGACATCGACGGCAGCAAGGTCGAACGTCTCAACCGGGGTGAAAGCTACATCAACCACATCCCCGCCGCCGACATCACGCGTGCGCGCAGCCAGGGCTTCGAAGCGACCACCGATTTCACGCGCGCAGGCGAGCCGGACGCCTTGATCATCTGCGTGCCGACGCCGCTCAACCCGTACCGCGAACCCGACCTGTCCTTCGTCCTGGACACGACGGACGCGCTGCTGCCCTTCCTGCGGCCAGGCCAGCTCCTGTCATTGGAAAGCACGACGTACCCCGGCACCACCGACGAGGAACTCAAGCCGCGCCTCGAATCGCGCAGCTTCGTGATCGGGCGCGACATCTTTCTCGTGTTCTCGCCCGAACGCGAAGACCCGGGCAATCCCGACTTCCACACCCGTACGATACCCAAGGTCTGCGGCGGCGTGACGCCGGCCTGCCTGGAAGCGGGGATCGCACTGTACAGCGCGGCCATCGACCGTGTAGTCCCGGTCAGTTCGACCCGCGCGGCGGAGCTGACCAAGCTGCTGGAGAACATCCACCGGGCCGTCAACATCGGCCTCGTCAACGAAATGAAGATCATCGCCGACCGCATGCAGATCGACATCCACGAGGTCATCCGCGCGGCCGCGACGAAACCCTTCGGCTTCACCCCCTATTACCCCGGCCCCGGTCTCGGTGGCCACTGCATCCCGATCGACCCGTTCTACCTGACGTGGAAAGCTCGCGAATACGGACTGCACACCCGCTTCATCGAGCTCGCCGGGGAAATCAACAGTGACATGCCCCACTGGGTGGTCGGCAAGCTCACGGATGCGCTCAACCACCGCGGCAAAGCCGTGATGGGAAGCCGCGTCCTGGTGCTGGGCATCGCCTACAAAAAAGACGTCGAGGACATGCGCGAATCGCCTTCGGTCGAACTGATGGAAATCCTGCGCGACAAAGGGGCCGTCGTCGACTATACCGATCCGCATGTGCCCGTCTTCCCACGCATGCGCGAACACCGCTTCGACCTGAAAAGCGTCGAACTCACCCCGCAGCGCATCGCTTCCTATGACGTCATCCTCCTGGCCACGGCGCACTCCGCCTTCGACTACGACCTTGTACGGCAGTACGCCAGTCTCATCGTCGACACGCGCGGCGTCTACCTCACCGCGCTGCCCAACGTCGTGAAAGCCTGAGGACCGCCATGATGCGCCACTATCCCGCCCCCATCCAGGACCGCAAGATCCGCTTCGCGCTGGTCGGCTGCGGCCGCATTGCCAGCAACCACTTCGAGGCCCTGCGCAAGCACCAGGACCGCGCCGAGCTGGTCGGCGTCTGCGACGTCGACCCGCGTGCGCTCGACCGCGCGGCCGGGCTGACCGGCGCCGAAGGCTACACCAGCCTCCAGGAGATGCTGCGCCGCGTCGACGCCGACATCGTCGTCGTCACCACGCCTTCCGGCCTGCACCCCGAGCAGGCTATCCAAATCGCCGCCAGCGGCCGGCACGTGATGACCGAAAAGCCGATGGCGACCCGCTGGGAGGACGGCAAGCGGATGGTGGCCGCCGCCGACGCCGCCGGGGTACGCCTGTTCGTGGTCAAGCAGAACCGCCGCAACGCCACCCTGCAGCTGCTCAAGCAGGCGGTCGACAAGAAGCGCTTCGGGCGCATCTACATGGTCAACCTGAACGTGTTCTGGACCCGCCCGCCCGAGTACTACCACAGCGCCAAATGGCGCGGCACCTGGGAA
This sequence comes from Massilia kyonggiensis, assembly GCF_024756235.1. Lineage (GTDB taxonomy): Bacteria > Pseudomonadota > Gammaproteobacteria > Burkholderiales > Burkholderiaceae_D > Telluria > Telluria kyonggiensis. The sequence continues at coordinate 56,020 of NZ_JANUGY010000003.1, forward strand.
TTCGACGGCGGCGCCTTCATGAACCAGGCCAGCCACTACGTCGACCTGATCGACTGGATCGTCGGTCCGGTCGAAAGCCTGCAGGCCTATACCGCCACGTTGGCCCGCGACATCGAGGTCGAGGACACCGGCGTGCTCAGCCTGCGCTGGCGCAACGGCGCGTTGGGGTCGATGAACGTCACCATGCTGACCTACCCGCGCAACCTCGAAGGGTCGATCACGATCCTGGGCGAGCGCGGCACGGTGCGCATCGGCGGCGTGGCCGTGAACGAGATCCAGCAATGGGAATTCGCCACGCCCGATCCGGACGACGACAGGGTCCGCGACGCGAGCTATGAAACCACGTCCGTCTACGGCTTCGGCCACCCGCTGTACTACGACAACGTGATCAAGGTGCTGCGCGGCGAGGCGGAGCCCGAGACCGACGGACGCGAGGGCCTGAAATCGCTCGAAGTGCTGATCGCCGCGTACAAATCGGCGCGCGACGGCAAGCGCGTGGCCCTGCCGCTGGAGTACTGATCATGAACGCTCCCATCGACAGCAGGGACATCCATCCGAGCGCGATCGTCGACGACGGCACCGTGCTCGGTCCCGGCACGCGCGTCTGGCACTTCTCGCATGTCTGCGGCGGCGCCCGCATCGGCGCCGGCTGCTCGCTTGGCCAGAACGTCTTTGTCGGCAACGACGTCGTCATCGGCGACCGCGTCAAGATCCAAAACAACGTCTCCGTCTACGACGCCGTCACGCTCGAGGACGACGTGTTCTGCGGCCCGAGCATGGTGTTCACCAACGTCTACAACCCGCGTTCCGGCATCATTCGCAAGGATCAATACCGGCGCACCCTGGTCCGGCGCGGCGCCAGCATCGGCGCCAACGCCACCATCGTCTGCGGGGTGACGATCGGTTCCTACGCCTTCATCGGCGCCGGCGCCGTGGTCAAGCACGACGTCCCCGACTTCGCGTTGATGGCCGGCGTGCCAGCGCGCCAGGTCGGCTGGATCAGCCGTTTCGGCGAACGCCTGCCGCTGCCACCCGCGGGCAACGGCGAGGCAGTCTGCCCGCACACCGGCGAATCGTACGTCCTTGTCGACGGCGTCTGCAGCCTCGTTTGCGCCTCCTCCCGCCCCTGAACTTCCCGCCCCGCGAACGGAACAACCACCATGGAATTCATCGATCTCAAGTCCCAATACCAGGCATCGCGCGACCTGATCAATGGCCGCATCCAGGCCGTCCTCGACCACGGCCACTACATCATGGGCCCGGAGGTGGCAGAACTCGAGGAGCGCCTGGCCCGGTACACGGGCGCCAGTCACTGCATCACCGTGGCCTCCGGCACCGAAGCGCTGCTGATTGCACTGATGGCGCTGGGCGTGGGCCGCGGCGACGAAGTGATCACCACGCCGTTCACCTTCATCGCCACCGCCGAGGCCATCGTGCTGCTCGGCGCGACTCCCGTGTTCGTCGACATCGATCCGGTCACCTGCAATATCGCGCCGGGGCTAATCGAAGAAAAGATCACGGCCCGCACCCGGGCCATCATCCCCGTGTCGTTGTACGGACAGCCGGCCGACATGGACGAGATCAACGCGATTGCCCTGCGCCACGGCCTCACCGTCATCGAGGATGCCGCCCAGAGCTTCGGCGCCACCTACCGCGGCAGGCGGAGCTGCAATCTTTCCCGCATCGGCTGCACCAGCTTCTTTCCCAGCAAGCCACTCGGCTGCTACGGTGATGGGGGCGCGCTGTTCACCAGTGACGACACGCTGGCCAAGGCGATGCGCGAGATCCGCGTGCACGGCCAGTCGAAGCGCTACGTGCACTCCCGCATCGGCGTCGGCGGCCGCATGGACACCCTGCAGTGCGCGATCCTGCTGGCCAAGCTGGAGCTGTTCGACTGGGAACTGCAGCAACGCCAGCGCGCCGCCTCCGCCTACGACACGCTGTTGCTCGGGAAGGACGCGCAGGTCCGTCCTGTCGGCCGGCAGGCGGACCGCACCAGCGTCCATGCCCAGTACACGGTCATCGTGGAGCAGCGCGGCGCGCTGCAGGCGGCGTTGCACCGGGCGGGGATTCCGACCGCCGTTCATTATCCGCTCCCCATTCACCGCCAGCCTGCCTATGCAGCGCTGAGCGCGGCCGACGCCTGTCCCATATCCGTCGAGATGGCCGGAAAAGTGATGAGCCTGCCGATGGGGCCCTACCTGTCGACATCAAGTGCGCAACAGGTTGCGGCGGCATTGCTGGACGCGGCGGACGTGACCCGGCGCCACCCGGAACCCGTGACATTACCGGAGTAGACCGCGCACGCTAAAGGATGCCCCGCAATGTGCAGGATCGTTCATCTGACGTCGGCTCACCCTCGCAACGACACGCGCATCTTCATCAAGCAGTGTCGAACCCTGGCCGCGCACGGGTACAACGTGACACTGGTCGTTGCCGACGGCCTGGGCGACGAACAGCGGGATGGGGTGGCGATCACCGATGTCGGCTGCCTGGGTGGCCGCGTCGAACGCATCCTGAAAACCACGCGCCGCGTCGGCGACAAGGCGATCGCGCTCGATGCCGAGATCTATCAACTGCACGATCCCGAATTGCTCCCCGTCGGATTGCGGCTCAAGCGGTACGGCAAGAAAGTCATCTTCGATTCGCATGAGGACGTTGCGCGCCAACTGCTGGGCAAACCTTACCTGGGGCCGCTGTCGCGCAGACTACTGTCCTCGGTTTATTCGGCCGTGGAGCGTTATGCCTGCTCGCGCTTCGACGGCATCATCACTGCCACCCCGTTCATTAGAGAAAATTTTCTCAAGATTCATTCCCGCACGGTCGACGTCAACAATTTCCCGATGGTGGGAGAACTCGATGGCGGCGGCCCCTGGGAACACAAGCACGACGAGGTCTGTTATGTCGGCGGTATCGGCAGTATCCGCGGCATCCGCGAGCTGGTCCATGCAGGAGAATTCCTGGCCTCGGCGGCGCGGGTGAACCTCGTCGGGACGTTTTCCGAACCTCTGGTCGAGGCGGAAATGAAGGCAAGTCCCGGATGGCGCCGCGTGAATGACCATGGGTTCCTCGACCGCGACGGTGTGCGCGAGGTGCTGGAGCGTTCCATGGCCGGCATCGTGACCTTTCATCCGCTGCCGAACCACCTGGACTCCCACCCGACCAAGATGTTCGAGTACATGTCGTCCGGTATTCCGGTGATCGCCTCGAACTTCCCGCTCTGGCGCGACATCATCGAAGGCAATCAATGCGGGATCTGCGTCGACCCACTCGATCCCAGGGCGATCGCGGCCGCGATAGATTTCCTCGTCACGCATCCGCAGCCTGCGAAGGCCATGGGCGAAAACGGCCGCCGGGCCGTGCTGGAAAAATACAACTGGACTGTCCAGGCAAACAGGCTGACCGACTTCTATGGAGCGATATCCCATGACGAGCAAGCTGTCGCAGCTGTTTAATCTGGCCCTCGACATCAGCAGGCTTCCGGTCGCACGCCTCGAATTCCGGCTGGACCTGAATCCGGATGCGGTGCGGCGCATGTACGCCCATTTCACCAAGCCTCACCCGAAGTACAAGATCTTCCAGAACAAATCATTAGGCGCGGCACTCATCGACCTGAATCGTTTCGCCGACCCCGAAGCCTATATGGCGAACGTAAAGGGGCGTAACTCGGCGGGATTCCATGCCAGGAAAGCCATGTCGCGCGGCTATAGGGTCGTCGAGATCGACAGGAATGATTTCGTGGAGGACATCCATGAGATCAATACCTCGCTCGATGTACGCCAGGGGCGGCCAATGGCCGAGGCATACCGGCAGAAACAGACGCAGTTCCATCCGGAGAAAAACTACAAATATTTCGGCGTCTTGAATGCCGCGGGCAAATTGACCGCCTACGGCGATATCGGGCTGTTCGGAAATTTTGTCGCCTTCGACCGCCTGCTCGGCCTGCGCAACAATGACGGCGCCATGCACCTGATGGTGACGGAGATTATCTGCCGGACGATCGAAAGCCATGCCTACGGCTACCTTATGTATGACACGTTCTTCGGTGCCAGTCCCGGGCTCAGGACCTTCAAGACTATGCTCGGTTTCGAACCTTATCGCGCAAAATATTCACTCCAATGACTTCCTTACTTAGGCGCATATACAGCGATTATGGGATGCCATCGCGCCTGCGTACGCACGAAAAACTGATTTGTGCCGCCAGGGACGCCGGCTACACCCAGACCTCGGTCCGGGATTTCTTCGACCGTGCACGGACTGGCCAGTCGGCGGACGGGACATTCATCGTGCACCGGCACGACATCGATACGGACCTGCGCACGACCAGGAAATTATTCGAGATGGAAAAGAAGTATGGCGTCAAGGCGAGCTATTACTTCAGACTGTCTACGCTTGACTTTGGCCTGATGCGCGAAATTGAAGACTATGGCAGCGAGGCCAGCTACCACTACGAAGAAGTGGCCTCTTTCGCCAAAAAGAACAAGATCAAGGATCCGGCCCTTGTGCGCGATCGACTTCCCGAGATCAGGAATGTCTTTCGTAAAAATTTCCAGTGGTTCGAGCGGCAACTCGGAAAAAAACTCCGCACCGTCGCCGGCCATGGAGACTTCGCGAACCGCCGCCTGAAGGTGAACAATACGGAGATCCTCGCGGACCAGCAGTTGCGCGAAGAATGCGGCATCGAGTGCGAGGCCTACGACCGCGGCCTGCTCGACCACATCGACATGTACATCGTGGATCGGCCGCCTCCTCAATATTACTGGCCGACCTCTCCCCTGAATGTCGTTTCCGTACACCGCAACATTTGTCTCGTGACCCACCCGCGACAGTTCGAAACGAACTGGAAAGAAAACACCAAGGACAATCTTTTTCGCTTCTATGAAGCGGTGACCTGGTAAGCAAAGAAAACTCATGAAACAAAAGAAAATCGTCACCGTGATCGGCGCCCGCCCACAATTCATCAAGGCGAGTGCAGTCTCGGCTGTCCTTGCGGAATCCGACCAGCTTCGTGAGATCGTCGTGCACACCGGCCAGCACTTCGACGCCAACATGTCGGATGTTTTCTTTGCCGAGTTGGGCATGGAGGCGCCCGCTTATCAGTGCGCGATTCACGGCGGCACCCATGGCGACATGACTGGGCGCATGTTGATCGACATTGAAAAAATACTGATGTTGGAAAAGCCCGACGCGGTCCTGGTATATGGCGACACGAATTCCACGCTTGCAGGATCACTGGCGGCGGTCAAGCTACATATCCCGGTCGCGCACGTCGAAGCGGGTTTGCGTTCTTTCAACATGAGATCCCCGGAGGAGGTCAACCGCATCCTGACGGACCGGGTCGCGCGCTGGCTTTTCACCCCCAACAGCGAGGCCGGCGTACATTTACTGCGTGAAGGGGTCGGCTCCGATCGGATTCACCAGGTCGGCGACGTCATGCTCGATGTCGCGCTCCGGCATGGCGAACGGGTCACCTCGGACGGAGGCGTACTGGGCCGACTGCGGCAAGAGCACGGCGTCCAGGCTGGCGAGTATTGCCTGGCAACCATCCACCGTGCAGAGAACACCGACGATCCCGGCAGGCTCGCAACGATTGTCGACGCCCTTTCGCATTTCGCCAGGGATATCAAAGTCGTGCTGCCCCTGCACCCACGTACGCGCAACACCCTCGCGAAACAAGGCAAATTGCAGGCCTTGAAAAACGCGGTGGTCGTGCTGGATCCACTGGGCTATCTGGCGATGGTGCAGCTCGAAAAGTACGCCGCGATCATTGCTACCGATTCTGGCGGCGTCCAAAAAGAAGCCTTCTTCTATGGCGTTCCGTGTGTGACCTTGCGGGACGAAACCGAGTGGACGGAGTTGGTGAAAGCCGGGTGGAACCGACTGGCGCCACCGGTCGATGCTACTGCCGTACTGCAGTCCCTGCGCGCCGGCCTCGAAAGTACCGGCGAAGACATCGCTCCTTACGGCTCCGGTGACGCCGCAGTCCGGATCGTCGAACGTCTATCGGACGAGCTTGCCTGAAACGCTGACATCAAGGAGGTACGCATGAGAAAGACCACAACACACGACGATACCTCGGACAACGAGTTGTGGCTGCGAGTGGCGGTGCGCGGCGCTTCGCTCATCAGTGTGGCGGCCCTGCTCGCCTCCTGTGCCGACACCAGGCAGCTGTATGTGGCACCTTATGGCGCAGACTCGAACCCTGGAACGAAAGATGCGCCGTTCCTGACGATCGGCCGTGCAGATGCCGCCGCGGCGCCGGGCTACACCATCCATGTCGCGCCCGGCGAATACCGGGTCGTGGCCCCAGGTCCCGACAGCGCGGGCATCAGCACGCTGCGCAGCGGCACACCGTCCGCTCGGCTCAAATTCATATCGGACATCAAATGGGGGGCGAAAATCGTCGTGTCGGGTACTGGCATCGCCTGGCACTCCAAGGGGAGCCATGTCGACATCGAAGGTTTCAACATCAGCGGCTCGGGACGGCATGGCATTTTGGCGGACGGCTCGAATCTTACGATCGCGAACAACTTCATTCACGACCTGACGGTCAGCGGCGGCTGCACGGGTAACGGCGGCGCCGCGATCGATACCAACGGCGGCGCCGGCAACGTACTGATCAAGGGGAACGTGGTCAGAAATATCGGCTACTCGATGATCGGCAAGTGCAACACGGTGCAGGGTATCTACATCGCCAACCCGAAGAATACTGTCGTCGACAACATCGTTTCCGGCGTTGCGTTGGCAGGCATCCAGCAATGGCATGGCGCCACGGATTCAACCATCATCAACAATACGGTCTTCCGCTGCAAGATCGGCATACTCATCGGCGGCGGGGACGCCGGAACCTTACCGAACGGTTCACAAAACAACTATGTCGCGCACAATATCGTCTACGACAACATTACTTATGGGATTATCGAAGGCGGCAAAGTCGGCGCCAATAACCGCTACGTCAATAACCTGGTGTACTTGAGCGGGACCAGTGTGCGCGCTGATGGCCACGTCAGCGGCACGATCTCAGCCGATCCCGAGTTCGTGAATTATCAGGCTGACGGCACCGGTGATTATCGTTTACGGAAAAGCTCGCCGGCGATCCGCAAGATCGCCGAGCCCCCGGTGTCTGCGGGCGTGGCTCCCGCTTCTTCCCACGAGACGCGCGCAGAGCTCGGGGCATACAGCGCTGGGGCAGCCGGACATTAACCGGGGCTGTGCAGATTCGCTTTGGACGCACCGTGCAATGCCCCCGGCTGCCGAGCGGCACATGTGTCGACATCGCGTGTCCATCGATAAGGATGGTCACGCCCCGAGAAATAGAGCGCTACGTCGACCAGCCGGTGGTTGATCGCGGACGGTTTCAAACTGCAGATGATAAAAAACGTGAGCAAGCTCATCGCCACAGCCTGGCGATTGGGACCGGGCGCCGGCAGTATCGCCGACAGCCGTACAAACGCACGGCCCGCAGCGGTGCCAAGCACCAGGCTCGCAACAACCTCCGATGTCGTGTGAAACCTGAATACGATGAGCAGTGCGCCAAGACCGATGCCAAGTGCCACACCGAACGCGAACCCGCGCTCGCGCCAGTTGTCGGGGGCGCCCTGCAGGAGAACGAAAAAGAGAACGGGCAATACTGCCGCCGCCCGCCACGCATGACCACTGAGCGCCTTGAAGCCGAGTGGAGGCACGGACAGCCCCCACCCGAGGAAGGCAATCTTGGACACGGCAACCAACCCTAGTCCAGCGGCAAAGATCAGGCACCAGCACGTCGCCAGCTTCCAGGCCCGACCGGAGATGAGCCAGACAGCGATCGCACCCGCCGTTGGGACCATCACCGCCGTATGGCCAATATCGATGACATGTATCCACGACATCACAGGCTCGCCGGCAGCGCAACGCCTTCCGCCATGGCCATGACTTCCCTGATGACCACGCAGGTCGTCTCGACATCCTGATTGCTCAGGGACGGGTGTACGAGGAACATCAGGCTGGTTTCGCCTAATTCCTTCGCGACCGGCAACCGGTACTTCGGGCGGTAACCTGTGTTATCGAAAGCCTTCTCCATGTAGAGTTCGGAGCAGGTGCCTTGGGCGCACGGGACGCCTCTTGCGGTGATTTCCTCGATAATCCGGTCGCGCGTCCACCCGCGCGCCAGCTTTTCGGGTTCGACGAACACATAGAACTTGTAGAACGCGTGTTGCACATCGGGCGGCACGACAGGAACCCGCAAAGCCGCACACTCCCGGCATGTTGCAGCAATCCTCGATGCGTTCGCCTGCCGCCGGGACGTCCATGTGGCCATGCGCTGGAGTTGGATACGCCCGATAACGGCCTGCGTTTCCAGCATCCGCCAGTTGGTACCGAACGATTCGTGGACCCACCGGTAGCCCGCGGGATGCTGGCGTTCGTACACGGCCTCCCACGACTTGCCATGATCCTTGTAGGACCACATGATGGTCCACCATGGGTGGGAATTCGTGGTCACCATGCCGCCCTCCCCGCCCGTGGTCATGATCTTGTCCTGGCAAAAGGACCAGGCGCCGATGTGGCCGATGCTTCCCACCATCCGCCCTTTGTAGTGCGCGCCATGCGCCTGCGCACAGTCTTCGATCACGAAGATGTCGTGCTCCTGGGCAAGCTCCATGATCGGGTCCATGTCACATGGCCAGCCGGCCAGGTGTACGCAGATGATCGCCCTCGTACGCGGTGTCAGGACGGCCCGGATGGTTTCCGCCGTAATATTCTGGCTCTCCCGGTCCACATCAGCGAACACGGGAATCGCGCCCGCGTTGACGATGCAACTCGCGGAAGCCAGGAAAGTCCTTGGCGTGACGATCACCTCGTCGCCCGGCGATATGCGCAACGCCTTCAGAGCGACGTCCAGCGCCAGCGTACCGTTCGACAGCGCGACGGCGTACCGGGTGCCGACCCATGCCGCAAATTCCTTTTCGAACTCCCGGCATTCCGTGCCCGTCCAATAATTGACTTTATTCGACAGGATAACGTTCTTGACAGCGGTTGCTTCCTCGAGGGAGAAGCTTGGCCAGGTAGCGCATGAAGTACTCATGACCTTATCCGAAAATGGTGTGGAAAATATACCGAATATCGTGCAGCAGGGAATAATTATTGACATATTCCCGGTTGATTCTTACCTTGTCGGGCCAGATGATCCTGTCGTTATATGCCTCCGGGTTGTCGACCGCCGCCAATATGGACTCCTCATCCTTGTACTTGATGGATGCCGGCCCGGTAATTCCCGGCCGCAGCGACAGTATGATACGGTCCTCACCTTGCAAACGGTCCGCGTAGCCAGGCACATCCGGCCTGGGGCCGACAAGACTCATGCTTCCGGCCAGTACATTAAACAACTGGGGCAATTCATCGAGTTTGTATTTTCTAAAAACTCGACCGGATCGCGAAATCGAAACGATATTTCTCGATGCGATGGGACTGCGCTGGCTGTCGCCCGGATACATCGTCTTGATTTTGCAAACGCGAATGACACGACCATGACGCCCGATGCGTTTTTGAATGAAAAAACCATTGCTCCGCGTATCGAGCGCTGCGACGAACCAACATAAGAATATGACCGGCGCGAGCAGTAGTAACCCCGCAAGCGATGCACCGATATCAAATACTCGTTTAAATAAAATGTCAGTTCTTGACATCTTATTCACCTCACAAATCAGCCATACTCATGGTCTATTTTTCAGGAACAACAGGCAGCCAGAAAACGTTCACTCAGGATTGGATAAGTGTGGCGATCCATGACAAAACGCCTGCCGCACAACCCCATGGCTTGACGCTCGCCGGGGCTCAACGCCAACAAATTCCGAATGCCTTGCGCCGCCACTTCCGGATTCTCCGGGGCAACCGTGACACCGCAGCCTGCTTCCCCAACCGGATCGTTTCCCGCCTCGACGGCATGCAGCACCGGGCGGGCGGCCATCATGTAATCCATCAGCTTGTTTGGCGCGATGCCGAAACGATAGAGGGGCTGGCGTTGCCAGCCGATATATGCGATGTCGAAACGTTGAAGGAGTGCCGGGATCTGCTCCTTGGCGATCGGATCGATGAAGCGGACGTTATGCAACTGCTCCGCCTGCGCACGGCGCTGCAGGCCTGCTTTTTCCGGACCGCCGCCAACCAGCACGAAGGCGACTTTCTCGTCGCGCAGGATCGCTGCAGCGTCGAGCAAGGTGTGCAGCGAGTTCGATACGCCGTGCGTACCCGCATAGCCAACCACGGAATTGCCCGCCTCCCTGATCGCGGAAAGTGTCGCTTCGACGTTTGCCTGGAGTTCGACACTCCCTGCCGCCCATTCCTGCGGATCGACGCCGTTCGGAACGATATGCAGTCTGTCGCGTGGCACGCCGCGGGATGCCACGTAGTCATGCACTCTTGGAAGCATTGACACGACCGTATCCGCGTAACGATAGGCATAGTCCTCTGCCGCTTGCAGCAGCATGATGAAAGGATGCCACCTGGACATCCCACCGAGCTCCATTGGCGTCAGGGGCCATAAGTCATGTATCTCGAAGACGAGCTTGGCGCCGGCCAATTTTGCGATCCGGCGTGCCGGCCAGATATCCATCGGGTAGGTGCTCGACGCGATGACCACATCCGGCTTGAAAGTTGCGGCAATTCGCTTGCTCTCCCGGTACAAGCGGCTGACGAAGGAAGCCATATTGCGCACCCTTCCAATACCATTGCCGCAATACCGGGGCGTTTCCAGCCATATGTAATGAATGCCATCGATGATTTCGTCCAGGCGGTATTGACCGGCGAGCTCGGGTTGACGGCAGCGAATATGCGATTGGGAAGCGCCAATAATCTGCACATCATGTCCCATGCGCACCCATTCCCGCGCCAGATAATATGGCCTGTACTCCATGCCATAGCTGGGCGAGCCCGCATAATGATTGACGTAGAGAATACGCATCGTTTTATAAAGTGAGAATTGCAGGGCGATGTTCGTTTGGCAGAAGCGATTATCATATTTTTAATCTTTACCCGAACTGATTAAAATCAATATTGGGCCGCCCAAGCACTTTTATCGTCTTTCTCCTATTACATTGAACACCACCAATTAATCGGAATCGGATTACTTTCACGCATTTTAATATTTCGCTTGGCCTTATGCGACATCAATAAGGCTATTTGCGAGATCGATATCGTCCGACAGAGAACCGTTCGTATCGCCTGCCGCGTCGGCGACTGGGTGCGGCTATCCCCAAAAAGGGATGGATTATGAGAACCAATAAAATACCGAGGATCACATTCCAGATGCACAGTCAGGTCGGCGATGACTGCTGGCATTCGGTACTGATCTCGTTGTTGCGCGGGCTGGCGGCTATCGAGGTCGCGGCTGCGCACCTGCGCGCGGAGATGTACCAGGGGCTGCGTACAGTGGCGGATCCATCGATCTGGTTCACGGGCTTGTCGTTCGCCACCGGCTTCGCCCACCATGCGGTGCTGGTGTTTTTCGTTATCAGCGGCTGGCTCGTGGGGGGCAGCCTACTCGACAAGATCAGGCAACCCCATGCGATCGCCAGCTATGCGATCGACCGTGTAACGCGCCTGTGGACCGTGCTGATCCCGACCTTCGTGCTGACGTTGCTGTTCGGCTTCGGCACCGGCGTCGTGAAAGCGCAAGGCATCGATTTTCATCCTGCCAACGAGTACTCCGCCCTGGTCTTCGGCGCCAACCTGGTCGGACTGCAGACCATTGCAGTGCCTGCGTTCGGCGGCAACTTCCCTTTGTGGAGCCTGGCCAACGAAACCTGGTATTACTTACTCTTCCCGCTATTGGTCGTGCTGTTGCGCACGCCCGGCCGCGCCCTGCGCGTGGCGTGCGGCATCACCCTTCTCCTGCTGGCAGCCACGTTGCCCGCTGAGATCATCGGCTACTTCCTGATCTGGTTGCTGGGTGTCGGATTTTCGCGGATCAGGATCGAGTGCAGCACCGCACAGCGTTCGGTCTGGGTGATACTCGTCGCGGCGTTGTGGGCGTACTACCGGCTGACCGGCGACATGAACGCGTTCACGCTTGCCACCATGCTGCCGGACCTGGGATGCAGCCTGATCTTTGTGGTGCTCTTGTCGAGCCTGCAGTTCAAGGCATCTGCAACGTCGAAGCTGCGGCCGATCCTGGCAAAGATCGGCACCTTTTTCGCAGAATTCTCCTTCAGCCTCTATGTCCTGCACGTGCCGCTGATCGACCTGCTGCGGCATTGGACATCGAAGCGCTGGGGACTACGCGAGCTGTCCCCGGACGAGCCGCTGCACTTCGCGATCTATTTGGGCATGCTGGCCACATTGCTCGCGGGGGCCTATTTGTCGTACTCGGTGTTCGAATCGCGCACCTACCGGATCCGGCGGCTGCTCAAGCGCATGCTGCTGCAGCGACGTGCCCCTGCACCGGTCTCGCCCACCTTTCGCGTCGATTGACGCTCGCGGACAACAGCGCGCCGGCATCGTGCAAGGGCGATGCCACCCTACGACAAGTGCTCCCTCGGCGGGGCGATTCCGCCAGGCTGCGCCGCCTCAGGCACAGCCGCCTCAGGTACAGCCCCCTTACGCCGCGCGGCCTGACTCGGTCCGGTCAGCGCAAACAACACGAACAGCCACACCGGCGGTTCATAGAAGAACATCTTTTCGTTCAACGGGACGAGTACCAGCAAGGTCGCCAACACGAGCCCGTTAACCCGGACCATGCGCACAAGCAGCCCCAACAAGGCGAGCGACACCACCACACCACCGCGCGTGGTCAGGTTGAACAGGACGCCGATGTCCTGGTAGTGGCAGCGAACACATGGATCGCTGACGAAGCCGATGCCCACGAATTTTTCTTCGGCACTCTTCGCGCCGTAGGCGGCAATGCCCTCGATCCGATGCGTCAGGCTACCGTCGGACGGCTGATTGATGAATCGCTCCTCCAGGTGTGTCACGATGCCCGACGCAATCAGATAGGTCGTAATCGCCGCGGCGAGGATAATGAGATGGAGTGGCCGGACCTCCTTCCGCCACAGGTAGAGACCCAGTGTGGTCACCAGCGGCACGAAATAGACGGACGAGCCCGAATTGGTCAGGAAAATCCCGATGATGGAGACGCAGGTCAGCAACACCAGTCGCTCGCTGAATTCCGAGACCAGTATCATGATCGCGAGCAGGCAACCCATATAGTTCGCATAGGTGCCCGGCTCCACGTGGAAGCCGGAAAACCTTGTAATGTTCAGGTAGTCTTCGGAAAAGCGGCTGTCCGAGCCGAAGATCATCTTGTAGAAGTCGACTATCCCGGCCGAGGTCGCAAAGAACAGCAATGCCTGCAGCACGATGAACAGGACGTTTATCACCAGCAGCCACGCAATCGCCGCCTGGAATTCCCGTCGCCAGTGGAACGACAGCTCGTACAGGAGTATCGCCGCGCACATGTCGGCGGCGATGAGCATGGCGAACTGGCCGGGGCCCGAGATGATCAGGGTTGTGTGCATGAAGATCAATGCCAGCAGCAGCAACACATGCATGGTGGGCGTACGCGGCCGCACCGATCGAACTGCCAGCAAGGGAAACAGCAGCATCAGCGACACGCCTGCCACCAGGTAGCGTGGGACCATCGAAGGATTGGGGCCGCCTTGTTCGAACGGCGTAAAGAACAGAAACAGTGTGCAAAAGAACACCGCGAACACCAGGGGCGACTCAAGGCGGTTCGGCGCGCGCATGTCAGGGACGGGATGCGATGTCGACCAGGGATTGGCCGAACTGCGGGTAATTATGGGCGGCGCTAAATTTTTCCTGCCAATCGGAGCGCGCACGCGTCCGGTACGCTGCAGCTGATGCCCTGTCGCGGAAGCGCGCCAGTGCGCCGGCAATGGTCGCGACGTCCGGATCGGCCGGAATCAGGATCCCATTGTTCTCGTTGACAATTTCGCCGTTGCCGCCGACGTCCGTTGCCACCATCGGGATACCGACCGAACTCGCCTCCATGAGACTGACAGGGATCCCTTCGCTCGAACTGACGTTGACGAACACATCAAATTTTTGCTCCCGGTACAGCTTCATCACGTCCTCCTGTGCGAGGTAGCCCGTGAACACGACCTCGGCGCGCCCTCCCCCCAGCTTCGACCGGGCGTATGCCCGCAGCTCGTCGAACAGCCCGCCGTCGCCGATGTGAGTCCACCGGACGCTCGACGATGGTGAGGCCTCCAGCAGGTGCGCAATCGCGTCGACGACGAGATGGAGGCGCTTCTCCTCGACCACGAACGAACACGACACGACCGAGAGCGCTTCCCCCTGCGGCTGCGCATTCTCGAACCCGGGGTCATCCACACCGAGACGCGCCGTGAAGCATTTGCGCGCCGCCGCCGGATGCTCGCGCGCCACGTAGGCCCTGCCATGGTCCGAAATACTGAACACTGCGTCGATCCCTGCGAGCACGCCCTGCCGCAAGCCCGCATAGCCACCGCTGCGCTTGTCCTCGTACAAGTCGCCGCGATGGGCTCGCGACACCACCTTGAGCGAGGGCTGGACCACGTCCCGGAAACGGATCGCTCCTGCGATTTCCGGAAACATCCAGTAGAAATAGACGATGTCGATTTTCTTGTTTGCGTGCTTGACCTGCTCGACCAGAAATCGCTCGAACAGGCAAGCGCGGTACAAGGCTCGTACCAACTCCTTCACGTTCTCCCAGCGGTGCGCGCCGCGCAATACTCGTCGCGCGTCATCGAGCCATGCATAGCGCCACAATCCGCCCAGAAATGAACTGACCAGGACGAAGCCTCGTTGCACGCCCCAGCGCGCATTCGCATAGTCGAGATTGACCGGCAGCGAGGTAGGACGCGGCACGGCGCCCCGCGGGTAGAAGCTCGGCACAAGTTCCACATGCGCGAAACACTGGGCAAGGTATTCCAGTTCGGCCTTGATGAAGGCTTCGTTCCGACCATAAGGGTAAGAGGTCGTCACCACCAGTATGCGTTCCTGGTTCATTCACTCGTCTCCATCGACAGAGGTCGCGGCGTCGGCGCGCACGTCGCCGGCCTCTGCCCGCTTCCCTGCCATGATCTTCTTGTACATGACCACGGTATAAAGGGCGGTGATCGAGAACGCGACCGTCGACGCGAGTGCCGCGCCGCTCGTTCCCAGGACCGGAATGGCGAGGACGCCGCAGACCGCATTGATCGCCAGGCACAGCATTGCGCCTTGAATGTTCACCTTTTGAAACCCCATCCCTGCAAGGGCATTGGAGATGATGCTCATATAGCTCCAGGTGACGATCCCGGGGAGCAAAATGATGAACGGCGCCACGCTGCCCCGAAAATCCTTGCCGAACGCGAGCGGGATCGCGAACCACGAGATGGCGGCCGCGACGAGCGCGCCGGCCAACGTCACCTGCACCACCAGTCTCGCAACTTTCGTGACCATGGCTTCCAGCGCCTCGGGCGACCGGCTGTTGGCGGCCGACTCGGGATACACGATCGATGACGCGGCTCCCGAAAACAGCCACAGCATCTCCGCCAGCTGTACCGCGAGCGCGTAGAACCCGGTGGCAGTCGCGCCCAACATGAAGCTGACGAGATACAGCGCGAGCCTGTAGTTGAGAAAGGTGATGACATTGCTGACATGGGCGCGCAGCCCGAACGACATCGCATCACGCAACCGGTACTGGCCGGCGGTGCCGGGAGCGATTGTCCGGAGGCGCGATTCGCTCATCAGCCAGAGCGACAGCTGGCCGATGAGGTGGCACGTCACCACGGTCACCACGTCGACGCGCCCCGTCACGCCCAACAGGGCAACCGTGGCGAAAAATATGAATGGGTGGACCAGCAGTGTTCGGTTGTAGGCGCGGTAGTCGCGCTGGCCCCGGATCATCGACGATGACCACCCTGCCAGCAGCAACAGCGGGAACAGGAGGCTGGCATACAGGGCCAGGCCTTTGTGTATGCCGGGAAGGTAACGGGCGATTTGTTGCTCGCTGCCTGCCAGTAAGACCAGCGCGACCGCCATCCATAGCAGGACAGCGAGGACCCAGTTCGCGGCGCGCATCTGCCGCGGATTGCCGGAACCGGAGCTCAGGTGGTACACATGGCTTGCGCCCATGCCGAGGTTGAGAAACGCGTACAGCGCCTGGGGCAGCAGCATCGCCGTGGCCAGGATCCCGTTGCCTGCCGGCCCGAGCATCCGTGCGGTGATGCACATCCCGGCAAAATACAAGGACCCGGACAGTATCTGGCGGGCGACAGTGGCGCCGATGGTTGCGGACAGGTTCAGGTGCGAATCCGGAGATCGCCCCAACGAGAACGCTGCAAACAGGCTGCGCATCGTCGTCTTCATCGCTCGCCTGGTTCAGGCCGAATAGCCCAGCTGGGCGGCGTCATCGATGTATTGCGTACGGCCGGCGCCAATGCGCAGGGCCATGTCGTTGAACAGCACCCCTCGTGGCGAGAGGCCCGCATGGTTCAGCCGCTTGATCGACTCGGTGATCTCGGCGTCGGTGGTGACGCGCGCGCGTGCGAGGAGGAAGATGGCGCCGGCATGATTGCCGATGATGAGGGCGTCAGAGGCCAGCAGGATCGGAGGCGTGTCGATCAGTACCAGGTCGTAATTGGTGCCGGCCGCTTCGAGTAACGTCGTGAAATTCACGTGCAGTAAAAAATCCGAGCGGTTCGGCGGCAACGGGCCAGTCGGGATGAAGTCGAGGTTCTCGTCGACCTCATGATGCACGACGTCTTCGATCCGCATCGATCCATTGATGGCCTTGGACAATCCCTGTTCGCGGCTGACGCCGAAGTAGCGGTGCAGGTGGCCGCTGCGGAAGTCCGCATCGATCAGCAACACCCGCTTGCCGCTCGCCGCCATCACGGCCGCGAAGTTCACCAGCACGAAGGACCTGCCCAGGCCGTGGGTCGGCCCGGCGAACATGACGATGTTGTTCCTGAAGTGGGGCATCGCGAACTGGAGGGCAGCGCGGAAGCTGCGCAGGCTTTCCACGGCGGCATCGCCCGGAATGACACGGGCCAACAGAGGCAAGGCTTCCATGCCGCCCCGCGCCTTGTGCATCAGTTTTTCCTGGTTGCTGCTGTGCGGGATCGTGGCGTAGACCACGCGGGCATGCAGCAGGCGCTCGATCTTCTGCGGATCGTCGATACCGCCCTTCATCGCATTGCGCGTGAACGCGATCATCGTGCCGAGCAACAGACCGGTGACCACCGCGAGCGCGACGATCAGGGGACGGTTCGGCTTGAGCGGCTTTTCAGGCGGCACCGGCTCGTCGACCATGCGCACATTGCTCACCCGGCCCACCGAGATCAGCCGCAGCTGCTGGGCCGTGTTCGACAGTGCCGTGTACAGGTCCGTGCTGACCTTGATCTCCCGGGTCAGCCGCGCTTCTTCCTGCTCCAGTGCCGGCAAGGCTTTGATGCGCGCGTTGACGTCATCGATTTCAGCCTGGGCCTCCTTGCGCTGGCGATTGATGGCGGCGATGATCGGATGGTCTTCCGTGAAGCGTCCCAGCAGTTCCGTCTTTTTCTGGATCAGGTCGAGGCTGCGGGTGCGCGTCGCCGCCGCCTGCGCCAGCATTTCCTTCGCCTCTTCCTGCAGGTCCACGGTGCCATGGGTGTTGCGGAACTGATTGTAGCGGTCCTCGGCCTGTTCGAGCTGGCGCTTGAGGATCGGCAGCTGCTGGTTCAGGAAGGCCAGCGACTTTTCTGCTTCCTCGGTCTTGCGTGCCAGATTCTGGCGCATGTACTCGCGGCCGATCTCGCGCAGGACCGCATACGTGCGCTGGGCATTCTCACCCTGCAGCTTGACCTCGATCACGCCGGACTGCTTGCCCTGCTCCGAGATCACGAGGGCGCTCTGGATCGCCTGGATCAGGGCCACCCTCGAGATGCGGCGCAGACGAAAACGCGCGCCGGCCTTCGCCTGAATGCGATCGACCTTCAGCTCGATAGTCCCCTCCGGCGTCGGCACGCGGTAACGCTGGCCGACATCGCCGTCGAAAACAGTGCGCTGCCCGCCGCCGGAAAAACGGAAGCGCCCGCCTCCCAGCGACGTCAGTGCGAATTCGCGTCCCAGCCAGGCCTCGGGCACTTCGAATACCGACACCTCCGCCTTTTCGCCACCCCAGACATAGCCGCCGTAGCCGAACAGCCCCGGCTCGGACAACGCACCATTGTTCTGGTTGGCGAACCAGAATCCGGCGACCGGGAAGTACTTCGGCTGCGTGTCGATGTACAGCTGCAGGTTGTCGACCGCACGTGATACGACCATGCGCGAGCGCAGCAGTTCCATCTCGGCGATGGCCGCCTTCTTGGTCTCGAACAGCGACGACGCCTCGCTCAGGATGTTCTTCGATGCGTTCGGACTTTCTTCCTCGACGTGGATCAGCAGGTCGGCCTCGAACACCGGCATCGCAAGCAGTGCGTACAGTACGGCCGCCAGTGTGATGAGGGCCGTGATGCCGCCGATCAGCCAACGGCTGTCGTAGAGTGTGTGCAGGTGGCCCTTGAGGTCGAAAGGAGGTTCGTCCGTCCCACCCGCAGTCGCGCGCGGGTCGAAGGGAACGGTGACGATGGGCGGCGTATGGACCACCGGTGTCAAGGAATGCGACTCGCCGAGGGTGCTCATGGTCGTGCTCCTGCAGGGTTCGGTGTGCGTGATGAAGCGTGCTGTTCTTGTGCGCGAACTTCAGGGCCGGGTGGTGGCGCTGACTGCCGACGTCAATGCGCCGGGAATCAGGAGGCTCAGGTTCCGGTTCCAGTTGGCCAGCGGCGTCGCGGCCACATAGACGATGTCTTTCGGCTGCAATTCGAACGCTTCGGCCAGCGCCAGCGAACTGGCCTCACGGGCATCGAGCCGGAACACGCGGGTCCGGCCGGACGTCTTGCGCACCACATAGACCTGGCGCGCGTCGCCGCTCAGCGGACTGATGCCGCCGCTCTCGCCGAGGGCCTCGTTCAGGGTCAGGCGGCCATCGTGCATCGTCAGCGCCTTCGGCGTGATGACCTCGCCGGAAACGAAGACCTTGCTTTCGTCACGGGATTGCACACGGACCACGTCGCCCGGCTTGAGCATGACCAGGCCTGGGATGCCCTTCTGCACGAGGTCGCGCAGGTTGACGCGGTAGCGCTGCTGGCCGCGCTCGAGGACGATCCTGCTCTGGTCGGCGGTAGGCAGCAGGCCTCCGGCACGGTTGAGCGCCTCGACCAGGGTCATCGGGATGTCGTTGATGGCCTGCAAGCCAGGCGCCTTGACCTCGCCGTCGATGTACACGCGCTTGCTGCGGAAGGACTGGACCCGCAATGTCACGTTCGGGCCTGCCAGGTACTTGGCGAGCCTCTTGGTCAGGACCGCGCGCGCCTCCTCCTCGGTCAGGCCGTCGACGGGCACGAGGCCGATCAGCGGAAACTGGATGCGCCCGAGATGGTCGACCACGAAACCCGGCGCCGCCGCGTTCGTCCCGCTGGGATCGGGCGTGCCAGGTGGTGCGTTGACGGCGGTCCCGGCCAGTTCAGGGTGGTCCCAGACGACGATCGACAGCACGTCGCCGCTGCCGATCGCGTAGGGGGGCGGGTTCGGCACGAGCAGCTCGTCCAGGCCCTGGTGAGCCACGTCCTGATGCTGCTGGCGCTCCGCGACGATCAGTTGTTCCGTGATCATTTCCGTCGGCGGCGCAGGTTCGTTGGCCCCCGCTTTGTCCTGCGACCGGAAATGGATGGTGGGGGCGCACCCCACGAGGGCAAGCGCCAGCAAGGCGGCCGCCATGTACTGCGTAGAGGAAGCTTTCATGATTTGCCTGTCGGAATGTGCTGCCAACCCCTGGCGATCCAATTCAGCGTAAGCTCGCTACCCGGAATGGCTTTGGCGCACGTCAAACGGCAGGCTCAGGTCAGCATTAACTTCTGCGGCAACATCTCACGTGCAAGAGTGCAATCATGTAGCGCGGAAATAAAAATACCCGCATCGAAAACGATGCGGGTATCGTCCCGCCTGTTGCGGGATCATCGACTCAGCGTGAGCCGGTACGATCAGTACTCGTACGCGCCGACGTCGACTGCTGCGCCGCGCGGACGTGCCACGCCTGCGAAATCGATCGTCGGTGCCTTGGTCGACGTCCCGCGGTCGATTGCGGGCGAGCTGCTGTACACGCGATAGTCGCCCGTGCCGTTTGCCAGATAATTCCTGAACAGCGGGTCCGACGAGATCGAACCGGTGACATACCCTTTCACTCTCCAGCTGGTACCGCTGCGCGCGACCAGGTTGTTGGCATAACGGTTGTTACCGCCCATCAAGCCCATTTCGATAACGCCGTAAGCAACGTTGTCATAGACAATGTTGTTGGCGACGTAGTTATTGGCCGAGCCGGTCGTGGTGCCCGCATCGCCCTGGCCCAACAGAATGCCGATCTTGTTGTGGAACGTCGTGTTGTTCACGATCGTCGACGCCGTGGCGCCGTGCCATTGCTGAATGCCCGCCATCGCGACGCCCGAGACGATATTGTTCGTGACGACGTTATTTGCATTGGCGATATAGATACCTTGAATCGTGTTGCATGCACCGATATAGCGATAACCGATGTTACGCACGACGTTGCGGTCGATGACGACATTGCCGACAGGACCGTACGTGTCGATTGCTGCGCCGCCGCTGCCGTTGCAACCGCCGCTGACCGTCAGGTCGTGGATGTAGTTGTTCTTGAACGTCAGGTACGCACCGGAAGCCAGGAGGCCGTGACGGCCCGAGCCGGTGATCTGGAAGCCGTCGATATCGACATAGCTGCCGCGCGAATCCCAGGTGATGCCGGTACCGGACACGACAATCTTGGCGCCCCATTTCACATCCGACACGAAGCGGATACGCGCAGACGCGGTGCCGCTCTTCCTGGTGATGATGCCGGCGTTATTCAGTCCAGATGCCGACACATAATACGTTCCGGCGGCAACGTGGACCGTCGATCCAGCGCTTGCCAACGCGTCCGCACGCGTGATCGTCTTCACCGGCGCTGCCTGGGTGCCCGGGTTGGAATCGGAACCCGTGGGCGACACGTAGATGTTGGTAGCGGCGACTGCACTCCCACCGGCTGCCAGCAGCGCAAGAGCGCCAAAGCACGACAACAGGTTGATACGGACGTTCGGAACAAACTTGACTGCGTTTTGCATTTAACTGCCTCAACAAGTGAAAGGAGTAGCTTTGAGGCGCGGAAACTTCCTAAGTTCAATGAATTTGCAGAAAAATTTTGGGGGAGTAATGAACAATACAAAACAATTCCCCTCTAGAAAAATTCCTTGGAAGGATAATCCGTCGTTGTTTGTTAACACCTGGGGCGGGAAACGAGATGTGGCGATGCACGGCCTTACGGGTCGTAAGGCCGTCATACAGGAGGGTGGTGGAAGATCCGGTAACCGGACGGTGAAAATAATGGACAAGCGGAATTACCGCTGAAGCATGTTGCATGCTTCAACGTCCGAATGACGACAGGAGCGCACGGCGGACGATGTCAGCGCATCTCTTCCATCAGCCGCAGGACGCCGGCAAAGCGCCAGACGCGCCGCAGTTCGATCACGTCGTAGTTCGCCGCGACATTCGGTGGAAACGCCGAGTAGCGCGCATTCAGGCGCACGATGCGGCGCACGAAGTCGTCGATGTCGGTACGCCCGCTGGAGCGCAGGATGGTCACGTCCTCGACGCTGCCATCGCTGCGGATCGCCACGCTGACGATCGGATCGGTGCGCACCACGTCGGTCGCGAGCTGCGCTTCGCTCAGGACGGCATTCCGCTCGATTTTCTGGCGCACGCTGTCCATGTACATGCGCAGCGGAATGTCATGGCGTGCCGCTTCGGCCAGGGCGCGCCGGACGGCACGTGCCGCGTCCTCGGCGGGCTGCATGGCCCGCGGCACGGGTTTCGAAATGTCGATGCCACGCATCATCTCGCGCGCCCGCGACGCCAGGTCGCTGCCCAGTGTCCCGCGCGGAAGGGTGCCGCTGCCGCGCCCGGCGCCATCGCCGTTGCCGCTGTCCACGCCTGCCCGAGCGGCCCCCGGCGATGGGGCGTCGGCAACGGCACGCTCGCGTGCCTGGCGCGCCTGCTCCTGTGCCAGTCGGGCGTTCTCTTCGGCCTGGCGGCGCGCCGCCTGTTCCGCCTGGGCCTGTTCCTGGCGCGACCGTTCTTCCGCGAGCCGGCGGGCCCGTTCCTGGTCCGCCAGCTGTTGCCGGACAGCCTCTTCCGCGCGGTGTTGGTCAGCCAGCTGCTGCGCACGCTCCTGCTCGGCCCGTTGGAGTCGCTGCTGCTCGGCCAGCTGCTGCGCCTTTTCCTGCTCGGCCTGCTGGAGTCGCTGCTGCTCGGCCAGCTGCTGCGCCCGTTCCAGCTCGGCCTGCCGCATACGCTGCTGCTCGGCCAGGCGTCGGTCTTCCTCTTCCTGGCGTGCCTTCGCCTGCGCTTCCTCGGCCGCGCGCTGCCCGGCCAGCGCCGTCTCGTATTGCGCGGATTGCTCGGCGAGACGCTGCCGCTGCTGCCCGGCCTCGGCCTGCAGCCTGTTTTCGGCGTCGGCGCGCAGGCGGGCTTCGTCCGCTTCGCGCCGCAGCGCCCGCTCCCGCTCCCGTTCTTCGGCCAGGCGGGTGCGCTCGGCCCGTGCGGCTTCCCGGGCCGTCGCACCGTCCTCGACGGGTGCATCGGCCTCGGCCGTGGGCTCCGTGCGGGCCATCGGGTCCGGTGCAGGATCAGGCTCGACGGCCGGCAACGGCACGTCGAAGGTACTGGCCTGATGGGTTTCCTGGGCGATCACGCGGGTATGCAGGCCATCCGCCAGGCGCGTGGCGGGCGGTTTGCGGCGGCGTTTGGCGACGCGCCGCGGCGGCGGTGCGGGCGTAGGTGCCGGCGCCGGCGGCGCCGGTACGGGCACGACGGGATCGACGAGCGTGAAGCCGTGACGCGGCGACGTGGCCGGCTGCGCCGGCGGCACGGGCAACGGTGCCACGGCTGCAGGTGCGACCGGGACTGGCGGTAGCTCGGGTGCCGGCGGCGAAGACACGGGCACCGGCGCAGACACCGCGGCCGGGGTCAGCCTGACCGAAATCGGACTGCCGGCCCCGGGACGCAACCCGGGAATCCCGAACTGCAGGGACAGGACGAGGGCATGCAGCAGCAGGGAAATGAACACGCCCATTGCCAGCCGGCGCTCCGATACATCCCGGGGTGTGGCGGGTCGTGCCGCGGTGGCATTGGACATGCTGGTCGTGTCGCGTCAGGAGATGAAGATATGAAATGTTGCTGAAGTGATAGCACAGCTTACACGCGACAGTAAAGGGGAAGCGCACAAATGGGGGGCACGCACGGTTCGGAACGCTGTTTGCAATCCCGGCTACAATGAATTGGACCGATCAGCAGCCAGAGGTTCGCATGTCGCCAGGATTTATTTTCGCTACGGGCATCGAAAACAGCATCCCCACGATCGAGAACGGTCGGGTGCGCATGGACGAGATGGAAAAGTGTGGCCACTACAAGTACTGGCGCACGGACTTCGACCTCGTGCAGGAACTCGGCCTGAAAGTCCTGCGCTACGGGCCGCCCTTGCACAAGACGTGGCTGGGCCCCAAGCGCTACGACTGGGAATTCGCGGACCTCACCCTCAACGACCTGCGCCAGCGGAACATCGCATCGATCGTCGACCTGTGCCACTTCGGCGTGCCCGACTGGATCGGCAACTTCCAGAACCCGGATTTTCCCGAGTTGTTCGCCGACTATGCCGGCACGTTCGCGCGACGCTACCCGTGGCTGCAGCTGTACACGCCGATCAACGAGATGTCGATCTGCGCCCTCTTCTCCGCCCTGTACGGCTGGTGGAACGAGCAGATGACGACGGACCGCGGCTTCGTCACCGCGACGAAGAATCTCGTCAAGGCGAATATCCTCGCCATGCATGCGATCCTGCAAGTGCGTCCCGATGCCCTGTTCGTGCAAAGCGAGTCGACGGAATACTTCCACGCCGAAAGCCCGTCCGCCATTGGTCCGGCCGAGTTGTACAACGCGCGCCGCTTCCTCTCCCTGGACCTGAATTACGGCCGCCGCGTCGATTCGGAAATGTACGAATACATGATGGACAACGGCATGACGCGCGAGGAGTACCACTTTTTCCTGAACAATAATCTGAAGCACCACTGCATCATGGGCAACGATTATTACCAGACCAACGAGCACTACGTGTCGGCGGACGGGCTCACGCGCGCGGCGGGGGAAATCTTCGGCTATGCCGTCATCACGCACCAGTACTACAACCGCTACCGGCTACCTGTGATGCACACGGAAACGAATCTGTGCGAAGGACCGCGCGGCGACGAGGCCGTACACTGGCTCCGCAAGGAATGGGCGAACGTCCTGCGCGTGCGCAACAACGGCGTGCCTCTCGTCGGCTTTACCTGGTATTCGCTGACCGACCAGGTCGACTGGGATACGGCCCTGCGCGAGAACAACGGCAACGTCAATGCGCTGGGCTTGTTCGACCTCGACCGCAAGATCCGTCCCGTCGGCATCGCCTACAAGGAGCTCGTGCGCGCGTGGATGGAGGTGCTGCCGACGCAAAGCGTCTGCCTGCAGGTGCCGATCGTGATGCCGCATGAATTCCAGCGCCAGGTGCCGCCGCCCAGCGGCTGGCCGTTCGACGAAGACGCAACCCTCGCGCCGCGCACCGAAGAGCGCGAGTAATTGATCAGCGTTCGCTGGGCCCGAACGTGTAGGTCTCGCCGTGCGCCAGGTAGACGACCTGCTGGTCGAGCCCGGCCGCCTTCACTTCCTGCGCAAAGTCGGACAACGGCGACTTGAACACGTCGTAGTCGTCGTAATGAATGGGAATCGCCTTTTTCGGCTGGACGATCTGCATCAGGGTCACGCCGTCCTTGCCGTCCATGGTGACCTTGAAGACGCCCAGGATGCGCGTGCCGCCCAGGTGCAACAGGGCAAGGTCGACGCCGGGAAACCGCTGCGGAATCGCCTTCAGATCATCATAGATCAACGTATCGCCGCTGATGTACATGCGATAACTCGGGGCCGCCGTGTTCGGGCCGAAGTCGAGCACCGATCCCATCACGGACGGCAGCAGCGCCTGCATGCCCGCCTTGCCGTGGCGGCCGGGCGCCGCCGTGATACGCAGCCGGGCCTCGCCTTTTTCGATGTCGATCCGGTCCCACGTCGACAGGCCGAACGTGCGCTTGAAGCCCATGTCCTTGAGCTTGTTCGCCGCCGACTTCGTCGTGATGATGGGAATGTTCTTGTCGAGTTTTTCCTGCACGAGCTTGTCGAAGTGATCCTCGTGCAGGTGCGACAGCACGACGAGATCGATCGGCGGCAATTGTTCGAGGTTCAGAGCGGGATTCGTGAGGCGCTCGGAGGTGATGCCGTAGCCGAGGTGCACATGATCGCCCTTGTGCAGGAAATTGGGATCCGTCAGGATAGTGAAGCCCTGGTAGCGGATCAGCACCGTCGCGGTGCCGATGAATTGCACGGTACCGTTCGCTTCAGCGGGTGCGCCTGCCGGTGGAAGCCTGAGTGCGAGCTTGGCAGATTCGGGCGCCTTCGTTTGCGCGCTTGCGGCCACGCAACCCGACAAGAACATCGCCATCATCATGACCACCCGAACCAGCACCATATCGCCTCCTCGCCATTGTCGAGTCAAGACTAGCATGGGGGTCCGTGCGCCGGCGTTCGCTAGCCTGCGGTCAACGAAAGGATGGTGGGGATGGCCTGCCCAGCTGGGTTCGAACCAGCGACCCTCAGCTTAGAAGGCTGATGCTCTATCCAACTGAGCTATGGGCAGTACGGCTTCATAAATGAAAACGGGCCGTCGAGGACAGCCCGTTTGCAAACGGTGGTCGGAGTACAAGGATTCGAACCTTGGACCCCCTGCTCCCAAAGCAGGTGCGCTACCGGGCTGCGCTACACTCCGATTGGGACGATCATACCCCGCCGGGCGGGAGGCGTCAATGAAGGGTCCCGCCTCCGCCGACGGTCAGACTTCGAAGCGCGCGGCGATGCGTTTGGCCATCGATTCGGCCAGTTCCGCGCTCTTTGCCTCGACCATGACGCGCACCAGGGGTTCCGTGCCGGACGGGCGGATCAGCACGCGGCCGGTGTCGCCCAGCTCGCGTTCGGCCGCTTCCTTCTCGGCCACGACGGCCGCATTCTTCGTCCAGTCCGTCCCCGGCTGCACGCGGACGTTGATCAGGGTCTGGGGATACAGCGTCAGGTCGCTGCAGCACTCCGCCAGGCCCTTGCCCGAACGCTTGAGCGCCGTCAGCACCTGCAGTGCCGACACGATGCCGTCGCCGGTCGTGTGCTTGTCCAGCGCCAGCAAGTGGCCCGAGCCCTCGCCGCCCAGCAGCCAGCCTCGCTCCTGCATCATTTCCAGCACGTAACGGTCACCGACCTTGGCGCGCGCGAAGCCGATGCCCATTTCCTTGAACGCCACCTCGAGCGCCATGTTGGTCATCAGCGTGCCCACGGCACCGGCCACCGGACCGGTCGCCAGGCGCGCGCGCACCATCACGTACAGCAGCTCGTCGCCGTTGTACAGGCGGCCTTCGGCGTCGCACATGATCAGGCGGTCGGCGTCGCCGTCCAGCGCGATGCCGAGGTCGGCCTTGTGCTCGACGACCGCGGCCGCCATCGCCTTCG
Organism: Massilia kyonggiensis; assembly: GCF_024756235.1. Lineage (GTDB taxonomy): Bacteria > Pseudomonadota > Gammaproteobacteria > Burkholderiales > Burkholderiaceae_D > Telluria > Telluria kyonggiensis. Next base: position 82,678 of record NZ_JANUGY010000003.1, read on the forward strand.
GCGCCGTCGCGCCGACGCCGTCGTTGATGTTGAAGCCATCCGGCTTGGTGCCCAGTTCGACGACCTCGGCGCCCAGTTCATGGAACACGTGCGGCGCGATGTTGTAGGCGGCGCCGTGGGCGCAGTCCACGACGATCTTCAGGCCACGCAGGTCGAGCTCGTTCGGGAACGTGCTCTTGCAGAATTCGATGTAGCGGCCCTGGGCGTCGCGCAGGCGCACGGCACGGCCCAGCTTTTCCGACGACACGCAGCCCATCGGCTGGTCGATCATCTCCTCGATCTCGAGCTCGACGGCATCCGGCAGCTTGGTGCCGTGGCCCGAGAAGAACTTGATGCCATTGTCCTGGAAGGGATTGTGCGAGGCCGAGATGACGACGCCCGCTTGCAGGCGCAGGGCACGCGTCAGGTAGGCGATGGCCGGGGTCGGCATCGGTCCGGCCAGCATCACGTCGACGCCGGCCGCCGAGAAACCGGCTTCCAGCGCGGCTTCCAGCATGTAGCCGGAAATGCGCGTGTCCTTGCCGATCAGGACCGTGGGACGCCCGCTCGTGCCCGCGCGGCCCTTGGCCAACACCTTGCCGGCGGCATAGCCCAGCCGCATCACGAAGTCAGGGGTGATAGGCGACTTGCCCACCAGGCCGCGTACGCCATCGGTACCGAAATATTTACGTGCCATTAATTAAATCTCTTCATCTATTGATTATTCGTAGTGGCCGCTTGCCAGACCTTCAGCGCGTCCACCGTCTCTGCCACATCATGGACCCGTACGATCCGGGCGCCCTGCGCTACCGCAGCGAGCGCGCCGGCCAGGCTACCGGCCAGCCGCTGCTCCACGCTGCGCCCCGTCACGGCACCGATCATCGATTTGCGCGACAGCCCGGCCAGTACGGGCAGACCCAATTCGCTTTCCATGCGGCTTATGCTTCGAAGCAAAGCGTAATTATGCTCGACACTCTTCCCAAAACCAAATCCCGGGTCAATCGTGATGCGCTCACGTGCCACGCCCGCCGCCAGCAGCGCATCGACCCGCTCGCGCAGGAAGGCGATCACGTCGGTGACGACGTCCTCGTAATCCGGCCGGGCCTGCATGTCCTGCGGCGTGCCCTGCATGTGCATGACGCACAGCGCGCAGTCGCTGTCCTTCACGGCGTCGATGGCGCCGGGCGCGCGGAAGCCATTGATGTCGTTGATCATGTCGGCGCCGGCGATGATCGCTTCGCGCATCACCTCCGGCTTGCACGTATCGATCGACAGCGGATAGCCCAGTTCGCGCAACGCGTAGATCGCCGGCATGACGCGACGCAGTTCTTCGTCCGCGGGGACGCTGGGCGAGCCGGGACGCGTGGATTCGCCGCCGATATCGATGATGTCGACGCCGTCCTTGATCATCAGTTCGGCCCGCTCCACGGCGAATTCGAGGGCCTGGTAGCGGCCGCCGTCGGAAAAGGAATCGGGGGTGACGTTGAGGATGCCCATGACCAGTGGGCGCTGGGCGAGGTTATAGCCGAAACGGCCGCACTGCAGATATTGACGCATGACGAAAAGCCAACGGAATGAAGAATAAAAAGGCACCCTCTCGGGGTGCCTTTCGTGTGTGCTATTACGCAGCGATCAGGCCGGGCCGCGTCAGGCCGGTGCGGTCGCGTTCGGGGCGACGCCGCTGTCGCTCGGCGGCGTGCGCTTGGTCAGGACGACCGACTTCGGCGGACGCGGCTCGCGGCCGGCCATGATGTCGTTGATCTGGTCGGCGTCGATGGTTTCCCATTCGAGCAGCGCCTTCGTCATCACTTCGACCTTGTCGCGGTTTTCTTCCAGCAGGCGACGGGCCAGCGTGTACTGCGTGTCGAGGATGTTGCGGATCTCGGCATCGACCTTTTGCTGCGTCGCTTCGGAAATGGTCTTCACGGAGCCGCCGAAGAAGCCTTCGTTCGGATCATCCTCGTACACCATCACGCCCATGCTTTCCGACATGCCGAAGCGGGTCACCATCGAACGGGCCAGCTTCGTCGCGCGGGCGAAGTCGTTCGATGCGCCGGTCGACATCTGGCCGACGAAGATCTCCTCGGCGATACGGCCGCCGAACAGGATCGAGATCTCTTCCAGCATCTTGTCCTTGTAGCCGGACAGGCTGTCGTGCTCAGGCAGCTGCCAGGTCAGGCCGAGGGCATAGCCGCGCGGCATGATCGTGACCTTGTGCACCGGGTCGGCCTTCGGCAGCAGCTTGGCGATCACCGCGTGGCCCGACTCGTGGTAGGCCGTGTTGCGGCGCTCTTCCTCGCGCATCACCATCGACTTGCGCTCCGGACCCATGAAGATCTTGTCCTTCGCGTCTTCGAAGTCGCTCATCTCGACGAGGCGCTTACTGCGGCGCGCGGCGAACAGCGCGGCTTCGTTGACGAGGTTGGCCAGGTCGGCGCCCGAGAAGCCCGGGGTGCCGCGGGCCAGGATGTCGGCCTTCACGTCGGTGCCGATTGGCACTTTACGCATGTGCACGTTCAGGATCTGTTCGCGGCCGCGGATGTCCGGCAGGCCCACCATCACCTGGCGGTCGAAACGGCCCGGACGCAGCAGCGCCTTGTCCAGCACGTCGGCACGGTTGGTCGCGGCGATCACGATGACGCCCGACGATGCCTCGAAGCCGTCCATCTCGACCAGCAGCTGGTTCAGCGTCTGTTCGCGCTCGTCGTTGCCGCCGCCCATGCCGGCGCCGCGATGGCGGCCGACGGCGTCGATCTCGTCGATGAAGATGATGCACGGGGAGTGTTTTTTCGCGTTCTCAAACATGTCGCGCACGCGGGACGCACCCACGCCGACGAACATCTCGACGAAGTCGGAACCGGAGATCGAGAAGAACGGGACTTTCGCTTCGCCGGCGATGGCGCGGGCGAGCAGGGTCTTACCGGTACCCGGGGGACCGACCATCAGCACGCCGCGCGGGATACGGCCGCCCAGTTTCTGGAACTTGGTCGGGTCCTTCAGGAAGTCGACGATCTCGCCCACTTCTTCCTTCGCTTCGTCGCAGCCGGCGACGTCGGCGAACGTGACGGTGTTGTTCGTCTCGTCCATCATGCGCGCCTTCGACTTGCCGAACGAGAATGCCCCGCCCTTGCCGCCGCCCTGCATCTGGCGCATGAAGAACACCCAGACACCGATCAGGAGCAGCATCGGGAACCAGGAAATGAAGACTTGCTGGAGGAACGACGGCTCCTCGGGCGGCTTGACGTCGAAGCGCACGTTGTTGTCGCGCAGGTCGCCGATCAGGCCGCGGTCGAGCATGGTGGCGGTGGTGCGCACCTTGGTGTCGTCCGTGCGGGTCGCGGTGATGCTCGAACCTTCGATCACGACGTCCTTGATGCGTTTCGCCTTGACGTCATCGAGCAGCTCGGAATAAGCAATGGTCTTGCTGCCGCCCGCGACGCTGTGGTTGTCGAACTGCTTGAACAGCATGAACAACAGCAGCGCGACCACCACCCAGATGGCGGATTTGGAAAACATATTATTCACGAAGACTCCTCTGATGCGAACGCATCTTTTCCCATTTTTTCAAAGGCAGATTTTACCGCAATAAGCAGCCCGTGCCACGCACGACCGACCGCCATAGTGCCTATGCTCCACTATAGCCGGTTTTTATTTCCGTTGCGCAGCCATCATGTACATAGACGTGGCTGTCCTTTGCTGATGTGCGGTTGCACCGCAGGAAATCAAGGGCGTATCCGTCGAATTTCGTAATTTCAGGCGGCCGGATTCTTCAGACCACGCCCCAGCAGGAAGATTTCCGAGGATTTGTCGCGGCTGGCCTTCGGCTTGATCTGTTTGACGACCTTGAATTCAGTGCGGAACTTCTCCAGGATCTGGGTAAACCCCATGTCCTTAAAGCATTTCACTAACAATGCCCCTGAAGGTTTGAGGTGCATTTGAGAGAACTCAATAGCCAGATCGATCAAATCCTCCATGCGCGCCGCATCCGCCGACGGAATACCGGACAAATTCGGGGCCATGTCGGACAACACGAGGTCGGCCATGCGGCCTTCGAGGACGCCGGCAAGTTGGTCGAGCACCTCTTGCTCCCGAAAATCGCCCTGGATGAAATGCATGTCGGCGATCGGCTCCATCGGCAGGATATCGAGGCCGATCATCGTGCCCTTGATGCCGCCCTCCTCGCCGCCGGCCAGCTTGCGCCGCGTGTACTGGCCCCAACTGCCGGGCGTACAGCCGAGGTCGACGATCACCTGGCCCGGCTTGATGAGCTTTTCGCTTTCGTCGATTTCCTTCAGCTTGTAGGCCGCACGGGCCCGGTAGCCCTCTTTCTGTGCCAATTTGACATATGGATCGTTGATGTGATCGTGAATCCAGTTTTTATTGAATTTGTTCTTGGCCATTCGCGTAAAATACTGCTTTTAATAGGTATCTCAAAATAACATCATGATCAAACTTACCCCGGTCGAGCGTGCAGCGCTGCGTGCGGAAGCCCACGGACTCAATCCTGTCGTCATGATCGGCGCAGACGGCCTGACCGAGGCCGTCATGAAGGAAATCTCCTCCAGCCTCGACGCGCACGGCCTCATCAAGGTACGCGTGTTCGGCGACGACCGCGAAGAGCGCATCGCGATCTACGAACGCATCTGCGAGGAACTCGACGCCGCGCCGGTCCAGCACATCGGCAAGCTGCTCGTGCTGTACCGCCCGAAGAAGGACGCCGCCAAGGAACGCTCGACCAAGTCCGGCAAGGGCCTGCGCGAAGTCACCATCGTCAAGCCGAGCCCGAGTGGCACCAAGAAGCCGTCCGTGACCAAGGTCCTGCTGAAAGGCAACGAGCGCGTCACGCAAGGCGGCAACATCAAGCGTGCCAAGGCGCGCCAGAGCAGTACCAAGAAGACGGCCCTAAAATAAGCCGTGTTCACCAAAAATTAACCGGGGCCGCTGCCCCGGTTTTTTTTCGCTCTTCTACCTCGCCTTTACCACCAGCATCGCACCGAGGATGCTCTCGGCCAGGTACAACACCTGCGACACCCCGTGCAGCGCCGCGAACGTCCCCCACTGCGGCGACGCCCGCACGCCGGCCGGCCCGGCCGCTTCGCGGATCGCCGCCATCATCGGCTGCAGGCCGAGATAGACGACGAGGCTGCACGCCAGCATCCCACCCACCAGCCAATACAGCCAGCGACGGCGGCGCCGATCCAGGTCCGTCGAGCGCGCGATGAGCAGCCCCAGCAGCACGGCCAGCGCGATCGCCAGCCAGGCCGAGCGCGTCAGCATCACGCCGACGACATTGCCGGCCTGCGTGCTGTCGAGCACGGCAAACGCGCTCGGCGCAGCCAGGTAGCTGACGGCCCAGATACTGCCAGCCCACAGGGCGGCCAGCAGCAGGCGCGCATTGGCGAGCATCGTGGCGAAATTAAACGTAGCGGACTTCCAGGATTTCGTATTCGCGCGGACCGGACGGGGCCTGCACTTCGACCACGTCGCCGGCGTATTTACCGATCAGCGCGCGCGCGATCGGCGAGGTGACGGAGACCTTGTTCTCCTTGAGGTCGGCTTCGTCGATGCCGACGATCTGGTAGGTGACCTTCTGGCCGTTGTCGAGGTCTTCGAGGTCGACGGTCGAGGCGAACACGACGCGGCCTTCCGCATCCAGCGTGGCCGGGTCGATGATCTGCGCGGTGGACAGCTTCTGTTCCAGCTCCGCGATGCGGCCTTCGACGAAGGCCTGGCGCTCCTTGGCGGCGTCGTACTCGGCGTTTTCGGACAGGTCACCATGCGAACGCGCTTCGGCGATCGCGTCGATCACGTTGCGGCGCTCCTTGGTCTTGAGCTGGTGCAGCTCTTCCTTCAACTTCTCGGCGCCGAATTTGGTCAATGGAGTGTTCATGGTTCTGTTCTCAGTGTTTGCGGACGTACCAAGTGAAAACCACAGAGCCGCACGGCGCAAGCCGCGCGAACTCTGTGGTCTTAGGTACTTCTAAGGTACTGCTTTGCCGCTTAGTTTAAGGTTTTATGCAGGCCTTGTAAATCGTACACCCGCAACTCGTCCAGGTGACGCATGCCCTGCACGGCCGCCTCGGCGCCGGCGATGGTCGTGTAGGTGACCACGCGCGCCTGCAGTGCCGACGTACGGATCGTACGCGAGTCGGCGATGGCGCTGCGCTTCTCTTCGACCGTGTTCACCACCATCGCGATCTCGTGGTTCTTGATCATGTCGACGATGTGCGGACGGCCCTCGATCACCTTGTTGACCGGGGTGACCGGGATGCCGGCGGCGGCGATGACGGCGGCGGTGCCCTTCGTTGCGACTAGCGAGAAGCCCAGTTCGACGAGGTCGCGCGCCACTTTCACGGTACGCGGCTTGTCCGAACCCTTCACGGACAGGAACACGCGGCCCGACGTCGGCAGCGTGATGCCAGCGGCCAGCTGCGACTTGACGAACGCTTCGCCGAACGTCGTTCCCACGCCCATCACTTCGCCCGTCGACTTCATCTCGGGGCCGAGGATCGTGTCGACGCCCGGGAACTTCACGAACGGGAACACGGCTTCCTTCACGCTGTAGAACGGCGGGACGATCTCTTTCGTGATGCCCTGCTGTGCCAGCGTCTGGCCGACCATGCAGCGCGCGGCGATCTTCGCCAGCTGCAGGCCCGTCGCCTTCGACACGAACGGCACGGTACGCGATGCGCGCGGGTTCACTTCCAGCACGTAGACGGTGTCGACGGTCTGGCCGTCGACTTCCGATTGCTGGATCGCGAACTGCACGTTCATCAGGCCGACGACGTTCAGCGCCTTCGCCATCAGCGAGGTCTGGCGCTTCAGCTCATCGATGGTGGTTTGCGCCAGCGAGTACGGCGGCAGCGAGCACGCGGAGTCGCCCGAGTGCACGCCGGCCTGCTCGATGTGTTCCATCACGCCGCCGATGAACGTCGTCTCGCCGTCCGAGATGCAGTCGACGTCGACTTCGATCGCGTCGTTCAGGAAGCGGTCCAGCAGCACCGGCGAATCGTTCGACACCTTCACGGCCTCGCGCATGTAGCGCTCCAGGTCGCGCTGCTCGTGGACGATCTCCATCGCGCGGCCGCCCAGCACGTACGACGGACGCACGACGAGCGGGTAGCCGATCTCGGACGCCAGCGCCAGCGCTTCGGCTTCCGTGCGCGCGGTGCGGTTCGGCGGCTGGCGCAGGCCCAGGTCCTGCAGCAGCTTCTGGAAGCGCTCGCGGTCTTCAGCCGCGTCGATCATGTCCGGCGACGTGCCGATGATCGGGACGCCGTTCTTTTCCAGGTCCAGCGCGAGCTTCAGCGGAGTCTGGCCGCCGTACTGGACGATCACGCCTTCCGGCTTTTCCAGGTCGACGATTTCGAGCACGTCTTCCAGCGTCAGCGATTCGAAGTACAGGCGGTCGGACGTGTCGTAGTCGGTCGACACGGTCTCCGGATTGCAGTTGACCATGATGGTCTCGTAGCCGTCTTCGCGCATCGCGAGGGCCGCGTGCACGCAGCAGTAGTCGAACTCGATGCCCTGGCCGATGCGGTTCGGGCCACCGCCCAGCACCATGATCTTCTTCTTGTCCGTCGGATTCGACTCGCACTCCTCGTCGTACGTGGAGTACATGTACGCGGTGTTGGTCGCGAATTCGGCGGCGCAGGTGTCCACGCGCTTGTAGACCGGACGGATGCCGAACTCGTGGCGCTTGGCGCGCACGGCTTCCGGCGTCGTCTGCATCAGGAACGCCAGGCGGCGGTCCGAGAAGCCCTTCTGCTTCAGTTTATACAGCGTCGGCTTGTCGAGGCCGTCCAGCTTCTGGTGATCCAGCCACAGTTCGATGTCGACGATTTCCTTGATCTGGATGAGGAACCACGGATCGATCTTGGTGAGATTGTGCACCTCTTCCAGCGTGAAGCCTTGCGCGAACGCGTCGCCCACGTACCAGATGCGCTCCGGACCCGGCTCGCCCAGTTCTTCCTCGATCTTTTCGCGGTCGCGGGTCTTTTCGTTCAGGCCGTCGACGCCGACTTCCAGGCCGCGCAGCGCTTTCTGGAACGATTCCTGGAACGTGCGGCCCATCGCCATCACTTCGCCCACGGACTTCATCTGCGTGGTGAGGTGCTTGTCGGCGGTCGGGAATTTCTCGAACGTGAAGCGCGGGATCTTGGTGACGACGTAGTCGATCGACGGCTCAAAACTGGCCGGGGTCGCGCCGCCAGTGATCTCGTTGCGCAGCTCATCGAGCGTGAAGCCGACGGCCAGTTTCGCCGCCACTTTCGCGATCGGGAAGCCGGTCGCCTTCGATGCCAGCGCGGACGAACGCGACACGCGCGGGTTCATCTCGATGACGATCATGCGGCCGTCTTTCGGGTTGATCGAGAACTGCACGTTCGAGCCGCCCGTGTCGACGCCGATCTCGCGCAGCACGTTGATCGACGCGTTGCGCATGATCTGGTATTCCTTGTCCGTCAGCGTCTGTGCCGGCGCGACGGTGATCGAGTCGCCCGTGTGCACGCCCATCGGGTCCAGGTTCTCGATCGAGCAGACGATGATGCAGTTGTCCTTCTTGTCGCGGACGACTTCCATCTCGTACTCTTTCCAGCCGAGCAGCGATTCTTCGATCAGCAGTTCGGAGGTCGGCGACGCTTCCAGGCCGCGCTTGCAGATCGCTTCGAATTCTTCTTCGTTATAAGCGATGCCGCCGCCCGAGCCGCCCATCGTGAACGAGGGACGGATGATGGTCGGGAAGCCCAGCTCGCGCTGCACGGCGCGTGCTTCTTCCATCGAGTGGGCGATGCCGGAACGGGCCGAGCCCAGGCCGATCTTGGTCATCGCTTCCTTGAACTTGAAGCGGTCCTCGGCCTTGTCGATGGCTTCCGGCGTGGCGCCGATCAGTTCGACCTTGTACTTGTCCAGCACGCCGTGGCGGTGCAGGTCCAGCGCGCAGTTCAGCGCGGTCTGGCCGCCCATCGTCGGCAGGATCGCGTCGGGACGTTCCTTGTCGATGATGCGCTCGACGGCCTTCCACGTGATCGGTTCGATGTACGTGACGTCGGCCGTTTCCGGGTCCGTCATGATGGTCGCCGGGTTCGAGTTGACCAGGATGACCTTGTAGCCTTCTTCGCGCAGCGCCTTGCAGGCCTGGGCGCCGGAGTAGTCGAATTCGACCGCCTGGCCGATGACGATCGGGCCCGCGCCGATGATCAGGATGCTTTTAATATCAGTACGTTTTGGCATTTATTTCTTCTCACTTGCTGGCGTGGGCTTGCATCTTGCTGATGAAACGGTCGAACAGGTAGGCGACGTCCGTCGGGCCGGGCGACGCTTCCGGGTGGCCCTGGAAGCAGAACGCCGGTTTGTCGGTGCGCTCGAAGCCCTGCAGCGAGCCGTCGAACAGCGACACGTGGGTCACGCGGCAGTTGGCCGGCAGCGTGGCCGCATCGACCGCGAAACCGTGGTTCTGCGACGTGATCAACACTTGCTTGGAGTCGAGATCCTGCACCGGGTGGTTGGCGCCGTGGTGGCCGAACTTCATCTTGACGGTCTGCGCGCCCGAAGCCAGCGCCATGATCTGGTGGCCGAGGCAGATGCCGAACGTCGGGATGCCCGAGTCGATCACTTTCTTCGTCGCGGCGATCGCGTAGTCGCATGCGGCCGGGTCGCCCGGACCGTTGGCGAGGAAGATGCCGTCCGGGTTCAGCGCCAGGGCTTCTTCCGCGGTGGCTTGCGCCGGCAGCACGGTGATCTTGCAGCCGCGCTCGGCCAGCATGCGCAGGATGTTGCGCTTGACGCCGTAGTCGAAGGCGACGACGTGGAACTGCGGGTTCTCCTGCTTGCCGTAGCCCTCGCCCAGCTTCCATTCGGTCTGGTCGAACGTGTACGGTTCCTTGACGGAGACGACTTTCGCCAGGTCCATGCCGTTCAGGCCCGGGAACGAGCGCGCCAGTTCCAGCGCCTGCGCTTCCGACGGCTCATTGCCCTGCGTGCCGGTCAGGATCGCGCCGTTCTGGGCGCCCTTCTCGCGCAGGATGCGGGTCAGCTTGCGGGTGTCGATGCCGGCGATGGCGACGACGTTTTCCTGCTTCAGGTAGTCCGACAACGATTGGGTCGAGCGGAAGTTCGAGGCCAGCAGCGGCAGGTCGCGGATGATCAGGCCGGCGGCGTGGACTTTCGACGCTTCGACGTCTTCGGTGTTGATGCCGTAGTTGCCGATGTGGGGGTACGTCAGCGTGACGATCTGACGCGAGTAGCTGGGGTCGGTCAGGATTTCCTGGTACCCGGTGATGGCGGTATTGAAGACCACCTCACCGATGGTGTGACCGGCGGCGCCGATCGAATATCCTTTGAAAATAGTTCCGTCGGCCAGGGCGAGGATGGCTGGAACGGCTGGGCCAGAAAAAAATGGCGGCAAGGGCAACTCCCGATAAAGTCGCCGTAGGCTGCGCCACGTCAGACCGGCCTGAACAGGGTGTGGGCATGCATCTCGCCCAGTGTTACAGGTCGCTAGATAGAGGTATGTGTGGGGTAGTCGCTACGGCAGATAAGTGATGGCTAAACCTCTGAATTATAGCGCGATTTATATCGGCCGGCAATCGCCTGCCCTACGTTTTTCCTCTAAATGCCCCTCAGAAAATAAAATCGGCGGGCGGGCGCGACGCTCCGTCGCACCCGCCCGCCGACCTGACGTAAACGTAAATTACAAGCCCAGCGCGGCGATACCGGCCTTGGCAATCTGCGCGTCTTCCGCCGATTTCACGCCCGACACGCCCACGGCGCCGACCACGTGGCCTTCCACGACGATGGGCACGCCGCCTTCCAGCATGCCGTCCAGTTGCGGCGCGCGGGCGAACGACACGCGGCCGTTGTTGATCATGTCTTCGTAGATCTTGGACTCACGGCGGCCCAGCGCGGCCGTCTTGGCCTTTTCCGGGGCGATATGGGCCGACACCGGGGCGGCGCCATCCAGGCGCTGCAGCCACAGCGGGTGGCCGCCGTCGTCGCAGATGGCGATGACGACTTTCCAGCCGTTCGCGACCGCTTCGGCTTCGGCGCCGGCGGCGATCTTCTTGATGTCTTCGAGGGTAAGGACGGGCTTGGTTTGCATCTTGAGTCTTTCTTTCGTGTGGCGTTACAAAAAGGTACTACGGTCAGCGCGCGGCCGCCAGCGGGGCCGGCGTGCTCTGTTTGGCCTTCAGCCGGGCCTTGAGGTCGGCCATGACGCCGGCCGCGGCCTGCTCGCCGGCCAGCACGGCCAGGTTGCGGCCGGTGAAGTCGGCGCTGCCCATCGTGCCCAGCGCGGGCGTGATGACGACGTCGGCATCCTTCAGTTCGTGCTGGTTCAGGCGCTGGCCCATGATGGTGAACGTCTGCATCAGCACGTCCACGGAACTCGCCGTCGCCTGCGCCTCGGTCGCGCTGGAGATGTTGACGGCGATGATGAATTCGGCGCCCATCTCCTTCGCGAAGCGCACGGGCACGGGAGCGACGAGGCCGCCGTCGACGTAGCTGCGCCCGCTGATCACGACGGGCTGGAACACGCCCGGCACGGACGACGATGCGCGCACGGCCATGCCGGTGTTACCGCGGCGGAACAGGATCGGCTGGCCCGTCTTGAGGTCCGTGGCGACGGCGCCGAACGGAATCTTGAGCTTTTCGATCGGCCGGTTCTGCACGGCCTTGTTCACATAGGTCTGTAGTGCCTCCCCTTTCAGCACGCCGGGAGCCTTGCTGAAGAACGGGATGGCCCAGTCGGAGATCGTCGTCTCGTCCATGTCGAGGGCGATCTTCTGCAGCTGGAAACCGTTGTAGCCGGACGCGTACAGCGCGCCGACGACGGAGCCGGCACTCGTGCCGACGACGATGTCCGGCACGATGCCCTGGGCTTCCAGGGCCTTGATCACGCCGATGTGGGCGAAGCCGCGTGCGGCGCCGCCGCCCAGGGCGAGCGCGATCTTTACGTGACGCAGGGGAACGGGAGCGGGCGTGGCAGCCACCGGCGCGGCCGGCTGGGTGGGCGTGGAGCCGCAGCCGGCCAGCAGTGCCGCGGCGCCGAGCGTGGCAAGAAGGGAACGTCGGGAGAATGTCATCCGGAGATTGTAACCCGATCCCGCCCGTTTGCCGCCCCCGGTTTAAGCGCCGCGTAAGATGATGGTCGGACGATTAACCCGGCAGCGACGTATTCGGCAGCGAGGCCGTAAACACGCTGCCCTTGCCCGGCACGGAGCGGATCGCGAGCTTGCCGCCGTGGCGCAGCAACACGTGCTTGACGATGGCGAGACCGAGGCCCGTGCCCTGCGTCTCGCGCGAGCGGCTCTTGTCGACGCGGTAGAAGCGTTCCGTCAGGCGCGAGATGTGCTGTTCGTCGATGCCGATGCCGTTGTCGATCACTTCGAAGCGCAAGTCGTTCGGGCCGCGCATCCAGCGCAGCTCGATCTTTCCGCCCTCCGGCGTGTAGCGCACGGCGTTGCTGGCCAGGTTGCCGAACGCGCTGCGCAGCTCCTCGCTGCTGCCCATCACGTCCGGGCCGTCGACGGCGAAGTCGATCTCGTGGCGGCCGTTCGACAGCGCGCGCGCATCGATCGCCACCTGTTCCACGAGGGCGCGCACGTCCACGCGCTCGCGCTTCAGGGGATACTCGTCCGATTCCAGGCGCGACAGGGTGAGCATGTCCTCGATCAGCCGCTGCATGCGCTGCGCCTGTTCCGTCATCAGCATCAGGTGCGCGGTGCGGGTCTTCTCGTCCAGGCCCGGGTCGGCCAGCGCGATCTCGAGGAAGCCGACGATCACCGTCAGCGGCGTGCGCAGCTCGTGCGACGCGTTGGCGATGAAGTCGCGGCGCATCGCTTCGATGCGTTCCGTCTCCGTCGCATCGTGCGTGACGAGGATTTGCCGGCGGTTCTCGAACGGGATGATCTGCACGATCAGCTTGCGGCCGCGGATCGACAGCGTGAGCGGCTGTTCGTAGCGGCCGAGGATCAGGTAGTCGATGAATTCCGGGTGGCGGATCAGGTTCGTCACGCGCCGGCCCTTGTCCTGCTCCAGGGTGAGGCCCAGGTGGTGCTCGGCCGCCGGGTTGCACCATTCGAGGAACAGCACGTCGTCCATGATCGCCACGCCTTCCGGCAGCAGATGCATCGCCTGGCGGAAGCGCGCGAGCCATTCCGTCAGCTCGTCGCGGTTGCGTTCATCGTCGCGCCGCAGTCTGTACAAGCGGGCGAAGACGTCGGTCCACGCGCCCCACCCGTCCGGCAGCTTCGTGCTCTGCGGGTCGTCGAGCCATTCGCCGAGCTTGTGCAGGTACGCCAGTTGGGAGATCAGCAGGCCCAGGGTGATGAGCAGCGCGAGCGCCAGCCCGGAGATGGGGCCCAGCAGCCACCAGCCGATGCCGGCGACCGCGAGCATCAGGCCCAGGCGCAGCAGCGCCGGAACCCAGAACATGACGCGAGGATTCAAACGGACGACCTTTCTATTTTTCTTTCTCGCTCAGCATGTAGCCCACGCTGCGCACGGTCTTGATCAGCTTTTCCGCTTCCTTCAGCGCCTTGCGCAGGCGGAGGACGTGGACGTCGACCGTGCGCTCCTCGACGGCGGCCGCGTCGCCCCACACCTTGTCGAGCAGCTGGCTGCGCGAGAACACGCGCTCGCGGTGCGCCATCAAGAATTTCAGCAGGCGGTATTCGGCATTGCCCATCTCGAGCTGGCGGCCGTCCAGCGTGACGGTGCAGCTGGCCGGATCGAGCGTGACGGGACCGGCCGACAGCGGCGCCTCGGCCAGGTGCGGGCTCTTGCGGCGCAGCAGCGCCTTCGAGCGGGCGACCAGTTCGCGCGGCGAGAACGGCTTCGTCACGTAGTCGTCGGCGCCGGTGTTCAGGCCCGCGATCTTGTCCTCTTCCATGCTCTTCGCCGTCAGCATGATGACGGGGATGTCCTGGAAATCGCGGTCGCCGCGCAGGCGCGACAGCAGCCGCAGGCCGCTCTGGTCGGGCAGCATCCAGTCCAGCAGCAGCAGGTCGGGCCTGCCGTGCACGATCGAATCCCAGGCCGATGCGACGTTCGCGGCCGTGCGGATCTCCCAGCCCGTCTCGCGCAGCGAATAGCTCACCAGTTCGACGATCGCCGGCTCATCTTCGACGATCAGGACGCTCGTGTTGGCCGCCATCGATCACCCTTCTCCGCCCGAAATAACGGGGTGCGGCGCAAGCTGTCCCCCGGACAGCTTGCTATGCCTGATATCCCGTCCTTCGACGACGTAGATCACGTACTCGGCGATGTTCTTCGCGTGGTCGCCGATGCGCTCGATCGCTTTCGCCACCCACAGCACGTCCAGTGCCGACGAGATCGTGCGCGGGTCTTCCATCATGAACGTGATGGTACTGCGCATGATGGTGCGGAACTCGTGGTCGATCACGTCGTCCTGGGCGATGATCTGCACGGCGGCCTTGCCGTCCAGGCGCGCGAACGCGTCCAGCGCATCGTGCAGCATGTCGGCCGTGGCGCGCGAGATCGTGCGCACCGTCTCGTAGTGGTTGAAGCTGACCATGCCGCGCTCGTGCAGGCTTTTCGCCGTGCGGGCGATCTTGGCGGCCTCGTCGCCGATGCGCTCGAGGTCCGTGATCACCTTGATCGTCGCCATGATCGTACGCAGGTCGTTCGCGGCCGGCTGGCGGCGCACGATCAGGTGGCTGCAGGCGTCGTCCAGCTGCACTTCGAGCTGGTTGACGGCGTGGTCGTCCGCCACGACCTTGTCGGCCTGCTCGGTGTTACCGACGCGGAAAGCATTCACCGCCTCGTCGAACTGCGTTTCCACCATGCCGCCCATGAGCAGCACTTTCGACCGGATCGCTTCCAGTTCCTGGTCGTACTGCTTGGAAGAGTGCTCGCCTACCATGTGTTCATCCTGTTCAATAATGTAATCTTACCGTATCAGCCGAAGCGACCGGTGATGTAGTCCTGCGTTTCCTTGCGGACCGGGTTCAGGAACAGCTGGTCGGTCTCGCCGAACTCCACCAGTTCGCCCAGGTACATATACGCCGTGTAGTCGGAGCAGCGTGCGGCCTGCTGCATGTTGTGCGTGACGATGGCGATCGTGTAGTCGCCCTTCAGCTCGCTGATCAGTTCCTCGATCTTCGACGTCGAGATCGGGTCCAGCGCGGACGTCGGCTCGTCCAGCAGCAGCACGTCCGGCTTCACCGCGACGCCGCGCGCGATGCACAGGCGCTGCTGCTGGCCGCCGGACAGCGACAGGCCGCTCTTGTTCAGCTTGTCCTTCACTTCCGTCCACAGCGCGGCCTTCTTGAGCGCCCATTCCACGCGCTCGTCCATTTCGCCCTTCGACAGGTTTTCGTACAGGCGCACGCCGAACGCGATGTTGTCGTAGATGGACATCGGGAACGGCGTCGGCTTCTGGAACACCATGCCGATCTTGGCGCGCAGCATGTTCACGTCGACACCCGGCTCCAGGATATTCCGGCCGCGGTACAGGATCGCGCCTTCCGCGCGCTGGCCCGGGTATAGGTCGTACATGCGGTTCAGCGTGCGCAGCAGCGTCGACTTGCCGCAGCCCGACGGGCCGATGAACGCGGTGACCTGCTTGTCGTGCACGTCCAGGCTGACGTTCTTCAGGCTCTTGGTCTTACCGTAATAAAAGTCCAGGCCGGAGATCTCGATCGTCTTGGTCTTCGGCTTGGCGTTGCTCGCCGTCTGCGTCGGGGTGGACAGGGTCTGGGTCATCATGGAGGTCATCATTGCGGGGTCTTTTGGCGGAACAGGGTCCGCGACAGGATATTCAGGAGCAGCACGCTGAAGGTCACCAGCAGCGCGGCGCCCCAGGCGAGGCTGCGCCAGTCTTCGTACGAGCTCATCGCGAACAGGTAGATCGCCACCGGCAGGTTGGCCAACGGCTGCTTCATGTCGAGGCTGAAGAACTGGTTGTTCAGCGCGGTGAACAGCAGCGGTGCCGTCTCGCCGGCGATGCGGGCCACGGCCAGCAGCACGCCGGTCACGACGCCCGCCTTCACGGCGCGCAGGCGCACCATCATCGCCACTTTCCAGCGCGGCGCGCCCAGCGCGAACGCGGCTTCCAGCAGGCTGTTCGGCACGAGGTGCAGCATGTTGTCGGTCGTGCGCACGACGACCGGGATCGCGATCAGCGACAGCGCGACGGTGCCCGCATAGCCGGAGAAGTGGCCGATGCGCGCGACGACCAGCGCGTACACGAACAGGCCGATCACGATCGACGGCGCCGACAGCATGATGTCCGTGACGAAGCGCGTTACGGTGGCGAACTTGTTGTTCTGGCCGTACTCGGCGAGATAGATGCCGGCCAGGATGCCGACCGGCGTCGAGATCGCCGTGGACAGGCCCACCATCATGAGACTGCCGACGATGGCGTTGCGCACGCCGCCCGGGCTGCCCGGGGCCGGCGTGTCCATCGTGAACAGCGTGTGCGACAGTGCGCCGAAACCATTCACCAGCAGGGTCTCCAGGATCCACAGCAGGAAACCGAGGCCGACGGCCATCGCCAGCACGGACAGCGCGATGCCGATGCGGTGGCCCAGCAGGCGGCGCCGGTAGACGTTGTTAACGACGGCATCCATTACTTCACCCCTTCCTTGCGGGACATCCCGACGAGCATCAATTTGGCGGCCGACAGCACGATGAACGTGATGGCGAACAGGATCAGGCCCAGCGCGAACAGCGAGGACACGTGCAGTTGCGAGCTGGCTTCGGCGAATTCGTTGGCCAAGGTCGATGAAATCGAATTACCCGCCGAGAACAGCGACAGCTTGATGTCGTTGGCGTTGCCGATCACGAAGGTGACGGCCATCGTCTCGCCCAGCGCGCGGCCCA
The DNA here is from genome assembly GCF_024756235.1 of Massilia kyonggiensis. Taxonomy (GTDB): domain Bacteria; phylum Pseudomonadota; class Gammaproteobacteria; order Burkholderiales; family Burkholderiaceae_D; genus Telluria; species Telluria kyonggiensis. The sequence continues at coordinate 99,499 of NZ_JANUGY010000003.1, forward strand.
GGCCCAGCATCACGCCGCCGACGACGCCGGCGCGGGTGTACGGCAGCACGATCTTGCGCACGACTTCCCATTTGGTGCAGCCGAGGCCGTATGCCGATTCCTTCAGCACGGCCGGGACGATCTCGAACACGTCGCGCATCACGGAGGCGATGAACGGGATGATCATCACGGCCAGGATCAGGCCGGCGGTCAGCAGGCCCAGGCCCATCGTCGGGCCCTGGAAGAACGGGCCGATGAACGGCAGCACGCCCAGCGTCTTCTTCAGGAACGGCTGGATGGTGTCGCCGAACAGCGGCGCGAACACGAACAGGCCCCACATGCCGTAGATGATCGACGGCACGCCGGCCAGCAGCTCGACGGCCATGCCCATCGGGCGGCGCAGCCAGGCCGGGCAGATCTCGGTGAGGAACAGTGCGATGCCGAAGCTGATGGGGAAAGCGACGAGCAGCGCGATGATCGACGTGACCAGCGTGCCCGTGATGGCGATCAGCGCGCCGAATTTGTCGTTGACGGGATCCCACTCGTTGGTCGTGAGGAAGGATGCGCCGAATTCGCGGAACGCAGGTGCCGCGCCGATCGCCAGGGAAACGATGATGCCCACGAGGACGATCAGGACGCTCGCGGCGAACAGCAGGGTCACCTTGTGGAAGATGAAGTCCTGGATGCGCTGCACGCGCATGGTATTGCGCAGTGCGACGTTGCGGGCTTCTTCCTGCAACGCGGCCTGGCCGGCCTCGTCGGCGGCGAGCGCGGGGTGTGCGTTCATGTGTTTGTCCAATTTATTACCTAGAAGCAAAAACGCGCCGCTCCCACCTTCCCGACCTCGCGCCGGGAGGTGGGAGCGACGCTACCCACAATTTGGGTTTGCTCAATTACCAGATCGCCTTGCCCGAACCGTCTTTCACGTTGTTCTTCCAGGCGGCTTCCACCAGCTTGGTGACGGAATCCGGCATCGGCACGTAGTCCAGCTCTGCCGCAGCGGCGTCGCCGTTCTTGAAGGCGTAGTCGAAGAACTTCAGCACTTCCTTGCCCTTGGCGGCATCGGCCTGCGACTTGTGCACGATGGCGTACGTCACGCCGGTGATCGGCCAGGCGTTCTTGCCGGCCTGGTCGGTCAGGACGACGCCGAAGCCCGGTGCCTTGACCCAGTCCGCGTTGGCGGCGGCGGCCTTGAAGTTCTCGTCGTCCGGCTGCAGGAAGTTGCCGTCGCGGTTCTTCAGCTGGGTGTGGGCCAGCTTGTTCTTCTTGGCATACGCCCATTCGACGTAGCCGATCGAGCCCTTGATGCGCTGGACGTTGGCGGCGACGCCGTCATTGCCCTTGCCGCCCACGCCGACGGCCCATTTCACCGCGGTGCCGGCACCGATCTTCGCCTTGAAGTCGGCATTGGTCTGCGACAGGAAATTGGTGAACAGGAACGAAGTGCCCGAACCGTCGGCGCGGTGCACGACGGTGATGTCTTCGGCCGGCAGCTTCACGCCCGGGTTCAGGGCGGCGATCGCCTGGTCGTTCCATTTGGTGATCTTGCCGAGGTAGATGTCGGCGACGACCGGACCGGTCAGCTTCAGCTGGCCCGGCGCCACGCCGTCCAGGTTGACGATGGTGACGACGCCGCCCATGATGGTCGGGAACTGCATCAGGCCCGCTTCGTTCAGCTCTTCGACCGGCAGCGGCATGTCCGATGCGCCGAAGTCGACGGTCTTGGCCTTGATCTGCTTGATGCCGGCGCCCGAGCCGATCGATTGGTAGTTCAGGCCGTTGCCGCTGGTCTTCTTGTACATCTCCGCCCACTTCGAATAGATCGGGTAGGCGAAGGTGGAACCAGCACCGGTGATGTCGGCGGCCAGCGTCGCGGTGCTCGCGAACGCGGTGGTGGTGCCGATGATGATGGTTGCCAGCAGTTGCTTCATGCGCATATCAAGGTCCTTTGGTTAGGGTAGTGACACGGTTGATGCTGCGCAGTGTAGTGAGCAAATATGACGGCTTTATGACATGGCCATCCTGGCCATATGACATGCGGCCCGCATAATGTGACAGCCCCGGAAGACATGTCACACAGCGCTTCGACCGCTGTCACAATATGCGGTTCCCTTGTAAATGCTTTTTCTTATGCTAGTTTGAAAGCGTTCATGCAGTAGAAAGGTGCGCGACCGGCATTGGGGGCCGCAGAGGCCTCATCAAAGAAAAAGCGGCGGGGCCTGAGGCGCCCGCCGCTTTTCTTGTGTGCGCAACGAGCGCCGTCAGCGCAAAAAGCGCGACACCTGGCTCATCGCCGTCAGGTCCAGGTTCATGAACTGCAACCCGGCCTTGAATTCGCCATTGCTGAAAATGCAATACATGACCTTGACGCGCGCATGCAGGGGAAACGGCGTGCCGTCGACGAGCAGGTCGAAGCCGACCTGGCCCGTCTGCCCCGTCTGCAATGGATGCGGTACGGTGATGCTGACGCCGTTGGCGCCCATATCGGAAGTACGTCCCTGAACGGGCGCCTGGCCTTCCATCGCCAGGATCGCCCTCGCCTTCAGGATCTTGCGTGCGGATTGCCTCTGTTCTATCGCCACGATAAGCCTGTGTTACTTTGAAAACGAGGTGGCATTATAGGTGGAAACGGACACCAGTGTGTTACCGCTATACAAGTTACAGCGATCAGTCGAGCTCGCGCAGCTTGCTGAACGCCTCGTCGATCCGCTCGACGGCCACGATGGTCATCCCCTCGATCTTTTGCTTCGGCGCGTTCGCCTTCGGGATCACGGCGACGGAAAAGCCGAGCTTCGCCGCCTCGCGCAAGCGCTCCTGGCCGCGCGGGGCCGGGCGGATCTCGCCGGCCAGGCCGACTTCGCCAAACACGACGAGGCCGCGCGGCAGCGCCTTGTTGCGCATCGACGAGTTGATCGCCAGCAGGACGGCCAGGTCGGCTGCCGGCTCCGTGATCTTGACGCCGCCCACCGCATTGATGAACACGTCCTGGTCGAACGCGGCGATGCCGGCATGGCGGTGCAGCACCGCGAGCAGCATCGCGAGGCGGTTCTGCTCCAGGCCGACGGACAGCCGGCGCGCGTTCGGCAAATGGCTCGCATCCACGAGCGCCTGGACTTCGACCAGCAGCGGCCGGGTGCCCTCCTGCGTCACCATCACGCAAGAACCGGGTACCTGGTTGTCGTGTTGCGAAAGAAACAAGGCGGACGGGTTCGATACGCCCTTCAGGCCCTTTTCCGTCATCGCGAACACGCCCAGCTCGTTGACGGCGCCAAAACGGTTCTTGATGGCGCGCACGAGGCGGAAGCTGGACTGCGTATCGCCTTCGAAATACAGCACGGTATCGACGATATGTTCCAGCACGCGCGGCCCCGCGAGCGCGCCCTCCTTCGTCACGTGGCCGACGAGGATGATCGTCACGCCCGTCTGCTTGGCCACGCGCGTGAGCTGGGCCGCGCATTCGCGTACCTGCGAGACGGAACCGGGCGCCGACGTCAGCGCGTCCGAGTACAGGGTCTGGATCGAGTCGATGACGGCGACGTCCGGCTTGAGGTCGGCAATGGTGCCGAGGATTTTTTCCAGCTGGATCTCGGCCTGCAGTTTCAGGTCCTTCGCCTCGACCTGCAGGCGGCGCGCGCGCAGCGCGATCTGGGCGCCGGATTCCTCGCCGGAGACGTACAGGGTGCTGCGCGCCGCGGCCAGGTTGGCCAGCGCCTGCAGCAGCAGCGTGGACTTGCCGATGCCGGGGTCGCCGCCGATCAGCACGACGCCGCCCGCGACGAGGCCGCCGCCCAGCACGCGGTCGAATTCGTCGATGCCGGTGCCGAAGCGGGGCACGTCGATCGCCTCGATGTCGGCCAGCGACAGCACGGGCGCCGTCTGCGCGAGGCTTTTATGCATATGCGGCGTCTGCGACATGCGATTCAGGCCGGCGGTCTCGACCTGCTCGGTCATCGTGTTCCAGGCCTTGCAATCAGCGCATTGGCCGGTCCAGCGGCTGGCGACGCTGCCGCAATCGCTGCAAACGAAACTGGTACGGGGTTTAGCCATGATTCCTTGCTTTATCTTTATAAAACGGGATCGCACCCGAGCGGCGCCTCGGCCACGCGCACGCGCGGCGCCAGGGCGCACATCAATTCATAGCCGATCGTGCCGGCGGCCTGCGCCACCTCGTCGATCGGGAGGCCATCGCCCCACAGGGTGACCTTGCTGCCCACGCGCGCGTTCGCGACGGGCGACAGGTCGACGGCCATCATGTCCATCGACACCCGGCCGACGAGCGTCGTGCGGATGCCGTCCACGAGGACGGGCGTGCCGTGCTCGGCGTGGCGCGGGTAGCCGTCGGCATAGCCGCAGGCGACGACGCCCACCGTCATGGCGCGGTCCGCCTGGAAGCGGCTGCCGTAGCCCACGCTGTCGCCCGCTTCCAGGTGCTGGATGCCGATGATTTCCGATTTCAGCGTCATCGTCGGCAGCAGGCCGTAATCCTTCGCCGAGCGGCCGCCCGGCGTGCCGCCGTACAGCATGATGCCTGGCCTGACCCAGTCGCTCTGCAGTTCCTGGACGAGCTCCGCCGTATGCAGGACGCCGCCGGAATTCGACAGGCTGCGCTCGCCCGGCAGCCCGTCCGCGCCCAGGCGGAAGCGGCGCACCTGCTCGCCGATCGACAGGCGCGGATGCTCCAGCTCGTCCGCGTTCGCGAAATGCGTCATCAGCGTGATGTTGCGGATGCCCGGAATGGCGCGCAGGCGCTGGTAGGCCGCCGCGAACTCGTCCGGCCGGAAACCGAGGCGGTTCATGCCCGTGTTCATCTTCAGGTGCACGTCGATGGGGCGGTAGAGCTGGGTGTATTCCAGCATCTTGACCTGCTCGATGCAATGGACCGTACTGTTGACATTATGTTCAGCCAGCAGGGGGATGTCCGACGTGTCGAAGATTCCCTCTAATAACAGGATCGGCTTCACCCAGCCCAGCTCGCGCAGGCGCAGCGCATTCTCCGTCTCGATCAGCGCCAGGCCGTCGGCCTGCACGAAGCCGCGCATGCCTCTTTCGAGGCCGTGTCCATATGCGTTCGCCTTCACCACGGCCCAGATCTTCGCCTGCGGCGCACAGGCGCGCGCACGGGCCAGATTGTGCTGCATGGAGTCGAGATGGATGGTGGCGTGCAGGGGACGAGGCATGGCTTGCAGATGGGGGCGACGGCTGAGAACGAAAGGTTTATTTTACTCCCGGCAGTGAAATGCCGTATTGTCGATTCCTTGGGCTAACCGGTCTTTCATGGTATAAAGCAACCCATCCTGTTTTTTGAACCTTTCGAATGAATCGTGGTTTTTATACCATCATGGCGGCGCAGTTCTTCTCGTCGCTGGCAGACAACGCGCTGATATTTGTCGCGATCGGTCTGCTAACGGCGATGAAAGCCCCGGCTTCCTTCATTCCGCTGCTGCGGGAGTCGTTCGTCCTGTTCTATGTCCTGCTGGCTGCTTTCGTCGGTGCGTTTGCCGATTCGATGCCCAAGGGACGCGTGATGTTCATCGCCAATTTAATCAAAGTTTTCGGCTGCTGCCTGATCTTCTTCGGCGTGCATCCCCTCATCGCCTGCGCCGTCGTCGGCTTCGGCGCCGCCGTCTACTCTCCCGCCAAGTACGGCATCCTGACCGAGCTGCTGCCGCCGGAAAAACTCGTCGCGGCCAACGGCTGGATCGAAGGTCTCACCGTCATGTCCATCATCCTCGGCACCGTCATGGGCGGCGCCCTCGTCAGCGCCCACGGCGGCGCGTGGCTGATGACGCTGGACGTGCCCGGTATCGAGACGGGCATCAACACCCCCACCAAGGCCCAGCTCGCGGTGCTGATCGGCGTGTACGCGCTGGCGGCCGGCTTCAACCTGCGCATCCCGGACACCGGCGCGCGCTACGAACACCAGGAGCGCAATCCGGCCCGCCTGATCGCCGATTTCACCGACTGCTGCGCCACGCTGTGGAAAGACAAGCTGGGCCAGATCTCGCTGGCCGTGACGACGCTGTTCTGGGGCGCCGGCGCGACCCTCCAGTTCATCGTGCTGAAATGGGCCGAGCGCTCGCTCCACATGCCCCTCGACAAAGCCACGAGCCTGATCGGCGTCGTCGCCATCGGCGTCGCGGTCGGCGCCGCGATGGCCGCGAAGATGATCCCGCTGAAGAAGTCGCTGACCGTCATCCCGCTGGGCATCATCATGGGCCTCGTCGTGACCGCGATGACGATGGTGTATTCGCTGACGATCGCCGTGCCGCTGCTGCTGATCATCGGCATGTTGTCCGGCTTCTTCGTCGTCCCGATGAACGCCCTGCTGCAGCACCGCGGCCACGTCCTGATGAGCGCCGGCCACTCGATCGCCGTGCAGAACTTCAACGAGAACCTCTCCATCCTCACCATGCTGGCGCTGTACGCCATCATGATCACGCTGAACCTGGACCTGAACGTCATCATCGTCCTGTTCGGCCTCTCCCTGGCCGGCATCATGTGGCTGATCGGCCGCCGTCACGCGGCGAACCAGCGCGAGCACGACTCGCTCGCGCTGATCGGCGAGCACAAGCACTGATTCAAGGCGTCAGCCGGGCCCTGGTAATTCGGGGTCAGAGCACATTTTTCTCGAAATTCGGGGTCAGAGCACATTTTCGAGAAATTGATCGATATGGGCAGCGATGGGCAGTCCGTGACCGCGCGAGGGCCTGCATGCGAGCGTGCAGCGTCAAACAATGCTGAAAATACAGTGCGCTGAAATGTGCTCTGACCCCGAATCTTGGCGAAAATGTGCTCTGACCCCGAATCTTCGACTCGCTCGCGCTGATCCGCGAGCACAAGCACTGATTCAAGGCGTCAGCCGGGCCCTGGCGCGGTCGCGCCAGTCGTCCGGGACGATGAAGCCCCGTTCGAATTCCACGATGTCGTTCGGCTCTTCCCGCACGAGCGCCACGAGCACGGGCGCGTCCGACGCCGTGAAGTGGTCTTCCAGTTCCGCCGCCAGCTGGGCCTTGTCCAGCATCCAGACGGCCGACTGCGCGCGGAACGGCGGCAGCCATTGCAGGCGCGGCAGGATCAGGAAGCGGTCGCCGGGCAAGGCGTCGAGTTCCGCGAGCGGGCACCAGAAGCCGCGGCAGTGGCCCGCCGTGATGCCCTGCATGGCCTGGAACGTCCCGCGCGGGTAGAACAGCCAGCCCTTGACGAGCGCGCGCGCCGCGACGACGGGACGGGGCAGCACCTCTTGCGCGGCCGGATGACTGCCCAGTTCGAGCTGGCGCTCGAACACCTTGCGCATCTTGCGGCCGAGGCTGTCGGCCAGGTTCGGGCCGACGAACGTGTCGAAGCCCGTCGCGGCATCGCCCTGCAGCAGGTAGAACTTGGTGGCGAACTCGATGTGTTCGACACCCTTCTCTCCCGCATCCAGCAGGAAGTCGAATTCGCCGACGGTGTCGTTGCGGCTCGCCCGCACCTGCAGGCCGTGCGCGACGAGGCGGCCCTGGTGCGCGAAATAGAAGGCCATCAGCTTTTCCGCGTACAGGCCGAGGCGGGTGTACATCTTCGCGCCCAGGGCCGCATCGAGCGGCGTCGGATCCGCATCGAGTTCGGCGAGCCAGCGCGCGGTCTCTTCCGTCATCGGACCGAGCGTCGCGATGCGGCCTTCCCAGTGCGGGTCGTGGATGTCGAGCAGGTCCGGCGCGTCCAGCAGCCAGGCCAGCGCCCGCACCCGCGCGCGCCGCAGGTGACGCCAGCGGCGTTCGAACCGTGCCTGGTAGGTGTCAGCCTGATCGTGCACGGGCGTTCCTTGCCCTGCACAGGTCGGCCCACGCGAGGGCCTTGTCGGCGCCGCGCCGCAGCAGTTCGCCCGGATGCAAGGTCGCCACGAGATTGACGGTGCGGCCGCCCGTCTCCAGCGCGTGGCTGCCGCCGCGCGCGCCCGCCAGCGGTTCCGGCAGCGGCCGGCCCAGCAAGGTGTTGGCGGCGATCTGGCCCAGGGTCAGCACGGTCTCCGCGCCCGTCAGTGCGACTTCCCGTTCGAGGTAGGGACGGCACGCGGCCGCCTCCTGCGGCGTGGGCGCGCGCTCGCCGCCGCTTGCGGTCGTCGGGCGGCACTTGATCAGGTTCGTCACGTAGACGTCGCGCTCGCGGCCCATGCCGACGGCGGCCAGCATATTGTCCAGCAGCTTGCCCGGATCGCCCGCGAGCGGTACGCGCGCCTTTTCATCGGCGGCCGTCGTGGCGCCGGCCGCGACGACCCAGCGCGCCTGCTTCGCCCCCGTGCCCGGCACCGGCGCGCGGCCCTCGCGGCACGCGCTGCAGCGGCGGCACGCGGCGATGGCGATCGTGAGCTGGTCCCAGTCCATGGCCGCGATTTCTTCCGGCGTCGCGTCGCTCGGCAACGCCGCATCGTCCCACGCGGAATCATGGTCGGCCGGCGGCGCCAGTGCGGACACGGATTGCGCGACCGGCTGCAGCGGCGTCGGTCCGGGCGGCCGCGGTTCCGCGGGCGCCGGCCGTGGCGGCGGCGCGACCGGCGCGGGCGGCGCGGGCGGTGCAGCGGCCGGCTCGGCGACGGGCGCCAACGCGGACGCCGACTGCGCCACCGGTTGCAGCGGTGTCGGCTCCGGAAGAGCCTCGCGCGGCGGCGCCGTGCGCAACTGCCACAGCGGGCCCAGGCCCATCTCGTTCAGGAAGATGGCGTCGCGTTCGCTGACACCGTTCATAACACATACCTCATCACGATCGCATCCTCGCGCCGCCCTTCGTGCGCGGGATAATAGCCCTTGCGGCGGCCGATCTCTTCATAGCCGTAGCGCCGGTACACGTCGAGTGCGCGCGTGTTCGACGGCCGCACCTCGAGCAGGATCGACGCCATGCGCTGCGCGCGCGACCTGGCCGCGATGCGGTCCAGCAGGTAGCGCCCCACGCCGCGCCCGTGCAGCGGCGCCGCGACGGCCACGTCGAGCAGGTGCGCCTCGTCCAGCGCATACATCAACAGGAAAAACCCGGCCAGCGCACCCGACGGCTCGCGCAGCACCCAAGCGTCGTAGCCGCTCGCGAGCGAGTCCATGAAGTTCGCGCGGCTCCACGGATGCGGGAACACGCTGCATTCCAGGGCATGCACCTCGTCGACGTCGCCCACGACCATCGGGCGCAGTTCCAGGTGCGCCGCGTCCGTCATCGCGCGTCCGCCTTGGCCGCGTTGATGGCCTGGCGTTCGGCGCTCGTGTACGCGACCTTGTTGCGCAGGTAGAGCGGCTGCGCCTCGTCGGCCGGGACGGCGCGGCCCGCGGCCAGCGCGGCCACGCCCAGCACCGCGAATTCGCGCGCATGCGGCAGGATGTCGGCATACGCGCCCGCGGTGTGTGCTCCGGCTGCAAACGGCGCATCCGCGAACGCTTCCGGATACGCGGCGAAGCCGTTCCCGCACGCGGCCAGGCCCTCGACCATCTCCGGCGCGACGTCGCCCGGCGCGCACAAGGCGGGCGCGCGCACGGCCTGCCACTCGCCGGTCCAGCGGTACTGCGCCCAATAGACTTCGCCCATGCGCGCATCCAGCACGGCGAGCACGTCGGCCGCGCCCGTGCGGGCGCGGCAGGCTTCGGCCATCGCTTCCAGGGTCACCAGCGGCAGCACGGGTTTGCGGGCGCCGAACGCGAGCCCCTGCGCCACGCCGCACGCCGTGCGCACGCCCGTGAACGAGCCCGGGCCGGCGCCGAACGCGATCGCGTCGCAGTCGGCCAGGGCGATGCCGGCGTCGCGCAGCAGCTCCTGCACCATGGGCAGGACGGACTGCGAATGGGTGCGCACGCCGGACGATTCGCGGGTCAATACAGGAGTGTCCGCGCCGTCCGCGCTGTTCAATAACGCGCAGGACGCCAGCTCGGACGAGGTTTCGATGGCGAGGATGATAGGCATGGCGTATTGTAACCCGGCGGCCCGGCCAGCCAAAAGCGCGGAACCGTTGTAGAATCGCGCCCATGTCCAGTCTGACCCTCGAGCCCGATACCCGCGACCAGGTCGCCGCCGCCCTCCACGGCGACGGCTGGATCGTCGCCTGCCTGTGCGCCGCCTGGTGCGGCACCTGCTCGTCCTACCGCGCCGCGTTCGACGGCCTGGCCGCGCGCCATCCCGACAAGACCTTCGTCTGGATCGACGTGGAAGACCAGGCGGACGTCGTCGGCGACCTCGACGTCGAGAATTTCCCCACGCTGCTCGTGCAGCGCGGCGATGCCGTCGCGTTCTTCGGCACGATGCTGCCGGATCCGAAGGTGGCCGACCGGCTGATCCAGGCGCAGGCCGAGCTGACCAGCGACGAGCTCACGCGCCAGGCGGCCTCCACGCCGGAACGGCAGGCGTGGCAGCGCGAGTGCAACCTGCGCACCCTTTTCGCCAACACCGGCGGGTGATCAAGTCAAGAGCAGCGGCAGGCTGCGCAGCCGCTGCCCCGTCAGTTTGAACACGGCATTCGCCACGGCCGGGGCGACGGGCGGCACGGCCGGTTCGCCCATGCCTTCCGGCGGTTCCGCACTCGGTACGATGATCGTCTCGACCTCGGGCACCTGCCCCATCCGCAGCACGGGGTACTCGCCGAAGTTCGTCTGCTGCGGCTGGCCGTCCTTGAACGTGATCTCGCCCGCCAGCGCGGCCGACAGGCCGAACACGACGCTCGACTCGACCTGCTGCGCGACGATGTTCGGGTTCACGACGAGGCCACAATCGACGGCGCAGACGACCCTGTGCACGCGGATCTCCTTCCCCTCGACCGACACCTCCGCGACCTGCGCGACCACGGTACCGAACGACTGGTGCACGGCGACGCCGTGCCCGCGGCCTTCCGGCGGCGTACCGGCACGCGCGAGCGCGGCATCCAGCACGGCCAGGTGGCGCGGGTGGTCCTTCAGCAGCGCGCGCCGCCACGCGACCGGATCCTGCCCGGCCGCATGCGCCACCTCGTCCGCGAAGCTCTCCTTGAAGAACGCGTTGTGCGAGTGGCCGACCGAACGCCAGTACCCGATCGGCACGACGCTGTCGACCGTCACGTGGCGGCTGCGGCGGTTGGCGATCGCGTACTGCAGGTCGTACTCGCCTTCGGCCGTCGTCTTGTCCGGCCCGACGCCGGGCAGGCCGAGATTGCGCGGGAAGTACTGGTGGCCGATGGCGCCGCTCGCGAGCTTGCTGTCCCACGCGAGCACCCGTCCGGTCCCGTCCACGCGCGCCGTGTAGCGGGCCAGCGCGGCCGGACGGTAGACGTCGTGGCCCGTGTCGTCCTCGCGCGTCCAGATCAGCTGTACGGGACGGCCGCGGGTCTGCATGGCCACGGCCACGGCCTGCGCCACCATGTCGGTTTCGAGGCGCCGGCCGAAGCCGCCGCCCAGCATCGTCACCTCGATGGTCACGTCCTCGCGCGCGACGCCGGCGACTTTCGCCGCGACATCCACGGCGATGCTGGGCACCTGCGTGGGCGACCACAGTTTCACTTTGCCGTCCAGAACCTGCGCCGTGCAGTTCTGCGGTTCCATCGTCGCGTGCGCGAGGAACGGCGCGCGGTATTCGGCCTGCACGGTGCGCGTGTTCGCCAGATCCTGGCTGCCGGCCTCGAAGTACGCGTACCCCGACTCTTCGTCCAGCGCTTTCGCGAAGCCGGCGAACACGGACTCGCTCGACAGCGCGGCATGCGGGCTCGCGGTCCACTGCACGGGCAGCACGAGGGCCGCCTGCTTCGCCTGCCACCACCCCTTCGCCACGACCGCGACGCCGGCGCCGGCGCCGGAGAACGGCTGCAGCACGGACGACACGTCGACGACCTGTTCCACGCCCGGCATCGCGGCCACCTTGGCGGCATCGAATCCGGCGACGCCGGCGCCCAGCACGGGCGCCATGCGCAACGCCGCGTACAGCAGGCCTTCCGGCCGCACGTCGATGCCGAACACGGCACGCCCGTTGACCTTGGACGGCGTGTCGCGCCGGGGCACCGGCTTGCCGATCAGGCGGAAGTCCGCAGGCGTCTTGAGGCGGACGTCGTCCGGACCGATGTCGCCGCCCAGCGCGGCCGCGCGCTGGGCCAGCAGGCCGTACGGCGCGCGCCGTCCGTCCGGATGGACCACCATGCCGTCGCGCGTCGACAGCGTCGCCGCCGTCGTCTTCCACTGTTCGGCGGCCGCGCGCAACAGCATCGCGCGCGCCACGGCGCCGGCCGCGCGCATCGTCGGCCATGCGTCCTTCACGCTCGTCGAGCCGCCCGTGAACATGATGCCCAGCTCGCGCGCCACCTTGCCCGCCACCCAGCGCGCGCCCAGCTGGAAGTTGCCGGCATCGTCGGGGTGGAACGGCAAGGTGTCGCGCAGCACGGTGAGATTCGCGAAGATCTTGTCGATAGGCGCCTGCACGACGCGCACGGCTTCGAGCGGCGCGTCCAGTTCCTCAGCCAGCAGCACGGGCAGCGCCGTGTGCACGCCCTGCCCCATCTCGCTGCGCGGGACGACGACGTCGATGGTGCCGTCGGGAGAAATCGCGACCCAGCCGTTCAGGGCGCCGGTGCCGGCGTGCTGCACGGCCCCGTCGACCGTCGCGCGCAACCGCTGGCGCGGCGGCGCGACGCCCCAGCCGACGACGAGCGCGGTGCCCGCGGCCAGGCCGCCCAGCAGGAACCGGCGCCGGCCCTTGCGTACGGTGCGCACCGAACCGCCGCCGTCGTCCTTATCCGAACCTGGTCCGCCCGTGTCCCGCATCGTCCTGCCTCCATGTCTCGAGCAATTCGGCCGGTTCCACCGGCCTGCCGTACAGATAACCCTGCGCGCGCCTGCAGCCGTGGCGCAGCAGGAAGGCAGCCTGTTCGGCGGTCTCCACCCCTTCCGCGATCACGGCGAGGTCCATGCTCTTGCCCAGCTGGACGATGGCGACCGCGATCGCCTCGTCATCCTTGTCGGCCGGGATATCCTTGATGAAGCTGCGGTCGATCTTGAGGGTCTGCACCGGCAGCTGCTTCAGGTACGCGAGTGACGAATAGCCCGTGCCGAAATCGTCGATCGCCAGTTCCACGCCCAGCGCGTGCAGGTCGTTGATGTACTGGAGCGCATCTCCGGTATTCATGATCACGGACTCCGTCACCTCCAGCTGCAGCCGCTGCGGCGCCAGGCCCGCGTCGGCCAGCACGCGCGCGACGAGCGGCGCCACGCTGCCGCGGTCGAACTGGCGTCCCGACAGGTTCACCGCCACCTTCGGCACGTACAGCCCGGCCGCTTCCCAGCATACCACCTGGCGGCACGCCTCTTCCAGCACCCAGGCGCCCAGCTGGCCGATGAAGCCGATGTCCTCGGCGAGCGGGATGAAGCGCACCGGCGGCACGTGGCCCAGTTCCGCGCTGTGCCAGCGCACGAGCGCTTCGACGCCGATCAGGCGGCCCGTCTCGATCTCGACCTGCGGCTGGTAATGCAGGCGGATCTCGCCCCGCTCGATCGCCCGCCGCAGCAGGCCTTCCATGCGCAGGCGCTCGGCGCCGTCGCCGTCCATCGACGGCGCATACAGCTGGTAGCCGTTGCGGCCACGCGCCTTGGCCTGGTACATGGCCACGTCGGCATTCCGGATCAGCATGTTCATGTCGACGGCATCCTGCGGGAACAGGCTGATGCCGACGCTGCCCGTGACGAACAATTCGTAGTCCGAGACGAGCACGGGCCGCTCGAACAGCTGCATCAGTTTTTCCGCCACCTGGCGCGCGCCGTGCGCGCCGTCGACGTCTTCCAGCAGCACGATGAATTCGTCGCCGCCCAGGCGCGCCAGGGTGTCGCCGTCGCGCAGGCAGCCGGACAACTGGCCCGCGACCTGTTTCAGCAGCTCGTCGCCAACGTGGTGGCCGAGCGTGTCGTTGACGGTCTTGAAGCGGTCCAGGTCGATGAACATCACGGCGAGCTGGCGGTGGCTGCGCGCCGCGCGCACCATCGCGTGCTGCAGGCGGTCGTGGAACAGCAGGCGGTTCGGCAGGCCCGTGAGCGGATCGTGGTGCGCCAGATGGTCCAGCTTGTCCTGCGATTCCTTGACCTTGGTGATGTCGGAAAACACGCAGACGTAGTGCGTGACGGCGTCGGCGTCGTCGCGCACGGCCGACACGGTCAGCCACTCGAGGTACGTCTCGCCGTTCTTGCGGCGGTTGAGGAGCTCGCCGCGCCAGAAGCCCGTCTCCGCCAGGTCCGCCCACAGCGCCTCGGAGATCCCGGCGTCGTCGCTGGCCAGGCGCGTAAGGCTCGAATGCGTGCCGACCGCTTCGCTTTCGGTGAAACCCGTGATCTGCGTGAAGGCGGGATTCGTCGCGACGATCTTCCCGTGCAGGTCGATCACCATCACGCCGTCGGCGATGTGCTCCAGCACGGTGGCCGACAGGCGCAGCTTTTCCTCGGCCTGGCGCCGCTCCGTGATGTCGGCGAACACCCAGATGCTGCCGTCGTCCTGGCGTTCCGGGTCGAGCGCGCGGCCACTGACGGTGCACCACACCAGGCTGCCGTCGCGGCGGCGGAACTGGCGCTCGTCGCCGAAATCGCCGCCCTGCGCCAGCACGGGTTCGGCCATCTCGATGCCCTGCACGTAGTCCTCGACGGTCGGGAACAGCACGCCGATCGGATCGCCCAGCAGCTCGCCCTCGCCGTAGCCGAACAATTCGTCGAAGCGGCGGTTGGTCGACACGACGCGCCGTTCGCGCACGTACATGATGCCGAACATGACGTTGTCCAGCACGGCGCCCTGCTCGGCCAGCAGCGCTTCGATGCGCATCTCGTTGTATTTGCGCTCGCTGATGTCGGAGATGATCCCGTCGATCCAGAACGCGGCGTTGCCGTCGAAGCCGACCGGCTGGCCGCTTTCCAGCACCCAGCGCTCGATGCCGGCGGCGTCCGTGATGCGGTATTCGATCTCGTACGGCCGCACGCCCAGCACGGCCTCCTTGACGAAGTGCCGCTGCATCTTGCGGTCTTCCGGGCAGATGACGTCGGCCCAGCGGTCCGTGTGCGCGCCGATGAAATGAGCGGCAGGATAGCCGGAGATGTCTTCGATGGCGTCGCTGACGAAGTCGATCAGCCCGCCCGGCCGGGCGCGGAACACGGCGCCGGGCACTTGCGAGACGATGGTGCGGAAGCGTTCCTCGCGCCGTCCGATGTCCTGGAACAGGTCGCCGATCGCGATGCGCATGTGTTCCAGCTGGCCGCCCAGCCGGCCCAGTTCGTCGTTCGTGGACAGCGCGAGCGGCGCGTCGAACTGCCCGCGCGACAGGTGGTCGGAAAAACTCATCAGGGTGCCCAGCGGCGCCAGCAGGCGGCGCCGCAACAGCATCAGGATCAGCAGCAGCGACACGCCGATCTGCACGGCCAGCACGAGTGCGTAGCGCACCTGCTTGGCGCGCAGCGATTGCTGGCTCAGGCTGTCGTCCATCTCGACCGTCACGTGGCCGATCGGCTGGCCGTGCACGACGACCTCGCGCTCGGCGCGCAACACGTGGCCGGCGGGCGCGGCGGCCGTGCGGCGGTCGATGAAATCGCCCTCGGCCTGGGCGCCCACGTGCACACGCACGACGGCCGGGTCGCGCATCAGCGAATCGACGAGCGAGCGGGCGGCGTCGATGTTCATGTTCCACAGCGATTCCTGCATGCCGAGCGCGAGGATGTCGGCGTTGCGCTGCAGCGTCTCGTCCAGCTCGCGGCGCGCCGCCTGCTGCTCCTGCACGCCGATCAGCAGGTAACCGCCCACGACGGCCGGGATCGCGAGGCCGCCGGCCACCAGCACGAGCAGCGCGGCATACAGCGAGCGGCCGTACAACCGCGCGAGGCGCGACGGTAACGCGGACAGGGCGGCACGGGACAGGAAGGCCATGGCGGGGATTACGCTGCCGGCCAGCCTGTGGCTGATACGACAACTTTCTGTGGCAAATCAATAAGTTAATGTTTTTTTTGGATTATGCACGCAACTATTGCCGTACGTCACATTTTTTTTGTTAATACCAGTCGTGATAGCGATAACCGTGACCAAGTCGCCACGTTGGGCAGGCCGGCTTACGGGATCTTCCATGCCGGTTGAGGAATTTCGTGATTGCAGGCGGAATACACCCGATCCCAGAATCGATGCGCGACTTACCACACCCACACATCATGCTCCCACCTCGACACCCACATGGCTGCCTCGGCCTGGCCCTCGCGCTCGCCTGCGCCGGGGCGCACGGCGCCCCCATTCCCTATGCGACGGAACACGTCATCGCCGCGGACGACACGCCCGCCACGATCGCCGCCAAGGCCGCGAAGACGCTGCCCCGCCCCAACCAGTCCGCGTGGATGCGGCTGGAGCGCACGTTCTTCCTGCACTTCGGCGTCAATACCTTCAATGAAGTGGAATGGGGCAACGGCAAGGAAACGCCGGCCATGTTCAATCCCGCGCAACTGGACGCGCACCAGTGGCTGCGCGCGGTAAAGCAGCTCGACGGCAAGATGCTCGTGCTCGTGGCCAAGCACCACGACGGCTTCGCCATGTGGCCGTCGCGCTATACGGATCACTCGTCGGCCGCGAGCCCCTGGCGCGGCGGCAAGGGCGATTTGGTGCGCGAGGTAGCCGATGCGGCGCGCGCGGCCGGCGTCAAGCTCGGCATCTACCTGTCGCCGGCCGACCTGTACCAGCTCAAGACCAACCCCGCGAACCCGGCCGGCTACTACGGCAACGGCAGCGCGAAACGCCGGTCGACGATCCCGACCGACCCGGCCCGCTTCCAGAGCGACCCCGCGCAGGGACGCACCCCGCCGCCGGGCCGGCCCGCGTTCACGTACGACGTCGACGACTACAACCGCTACTTCCTGAACCAGCTGTACGAACTGCTGACGGAGTACGGACCGGTCCACGAAGTGTGGTTCGACGGCGCCAACCCCGATCCGCGCGTGGCCGAGACCTACGATTACGCGGCCTGGTACGACCTGATCCGCAAGCTGCAGCCGGACGCCGTCATCATGGGCAAGGGGCCGGACGTGCGCTGGGTCGGCACGGAAAGCGGCTACGGCCGCACGACGGAATGGAGCGTGATCCCGCTGCCGGCCGCGCCCGGCCGCTTCCAGTGGCCCGACATGACCGGCACCGACCTGGGCAGCCGGGCGCAGCTCAAACCGGGTTCGCACCTGTGGTGGTATCCGGCCGAGACCAACGTGACCATGCTGGCGAACGGCCAGTGGTTCTGGGCGCGCGACAAGCGCCCGCGTCCCGTCACGCAGCTGGTCGACATCTTTTATTCGTCGATCGGCCGCAACGCCAACCTGATCCTCAACCTGTCGCCGGACAACCGCGGCCTCGTCCCCGACGACCAGGTCGCGACGCTCGGCCAGCTGGGCGACATCGTGCGCGCCACGTTCGCCGTCAACCTGGCGCGCGGTGCCCGGGTGACGGCCGACCATGCGGCCCCGCGGCACGCCGCGCCGGCCGTCCTGGACGGCAGCCTGGACACGTGGTGGGAGGCAGCGCCGGGGCGCAGCGACGGCACGCTCACGCTGGCCCTGCCCCGCCGCACGCGCTTCGACGTCGTGTCGCTGCAGGAAGCGGTGGACCGGCGCGGCCAGCGCATCGAGTCGTTCGAGATCGAGACGTGGGACGGCGCGGCGTGGACCGCGCCCGCGCGCCATCCGGCCGACGTGACGACGACGGTGGGCCACCGCCGCCTGGTCCGGCTGCGCGCGCCGGTGACGACGGACCGCATGCGCGTGCGCATCACGGGCGCACGCCTCGAGCCGACGCTGGCGGAGATCGGGCTGTACAAGCAATCGGAAGACCTGCTGCCGCCCACGATCGCCGCCCGCGACGCCGCCGGCGCCGTGCGGCTCGACCATCCGGCCGGCGGCACGATCGTCTACACGATCGACGGCTCGGCCCCGACGGCCGCGTCGCCCGTGTACCGCGCGCCGCTGTCCGTGCCCGGCAACGGCATCGTGAAGGCGGCGCGCCTGCTGCCCGGCGGGCGGCTCGGCGTCGTCGGCGTGCGCGACTTCACCGGGTTGTCGCCGCGCGGCTTCGCCGTCGTGGCGGCGGATGGCGCGGATGCCGGCCATGCGGCCGCACTCGCCGTCGACGGCGATCCCGCCACGTTCTGGCAGACGCCGTGGGGTGGCGGCCGGTCCATCCAGGTCGACATGGGCCAATCCCGCCGCATCGCGGGCCTCGCCTACCTGCCCCGGCAGGATGGGCAGGTGGCGGGGACCGCCGTGAACTACCGCTTCGAGACGAGCGCGGACGGCACGCACTGGCAGGCCGCCGTCGAACGGGGCACGTTCGCGAACGTCCACAACAACCCCGACCTGCAGACGGCGCGTTTCGCGCCCGTCGCCGCGCGCTTCTTCCGTTTCACCGTGCTGGACGACGTGTGGCGCTCCGGCTCGGCCAGTGCGGCCGAGCTGTCCGTCATTCCCGCCGACGCTGACTGACGGCTCCCCGGATCAGGTCCGGCGGCGGCGCGCCAGGCAGAAGGCCGCCACGCCGCCCAGCAGCAGCGGCACCGTGCCCGGCAGCGGCACGGTGCCCGCGGCGTCCACGTCGACGTTGGCGAGCGCATTGACCGCGCCCGACGTGAAGCGCAGCTCGGTGATGCCGTCCAGCGCCGTGTTCCACGTGCCGCCGCCCTCCAGGAAGGCCTGCAGGTTGCCGTCGGCCGACAGCGCGCTGCCGGTCGTGTAGTAGTCGAAGCTGCGCAGGTCGAACCGGCCGCCGCCGATGCGGGTCAGCGTGACGAAGGTGTCGGCGCCGTTCTCGTAGCCGTCGTGCCAGTTGTACGTCTGCGGATCGAACGTGCCGTCGCCGACGTGGGCCGCGCCGGCGGCCGCGCCCGGCGCGTTCAGCGTCAGGCGGTAGCCCGATTCTTCGTACACGAGGTTGGTGCCTTCATAGTGCATGTTCGCGGCGAGCGGAAAGCCGTCGCCGTACATCATGTCGGTCAGGCCGTCGAACGTCAGGACGGTCGCGCCGGCGTTGGCGGCCGCGGCGCCCAGTGCAAGCGCGGCCAGGATTGCTTTCAGTGTCATTCGAATGTCTCCCTTGAATCAGTAGGTGTACAGCACGCCGCGGGCGGCGCCGGCGAAGTACACGCGTCCGGGCACGGTCTGGTCGGCCGCCAGGTTGCTGATGCCGGCGTACTGGTGCTGGTCGTCGTTGATGCGGGTCCAGTTGGCGGCGCCGTCATCCGAACGATACAAGCCCCACTGGCCGTTGATGACGCCCACGAGGTAGATCGACGCCGCGTACTTCGCGCCGGCCGGGGCCCTGCCGAGGGCGATCGACGTGGCGCCATAGATCTTCGGCTCGTAGTAGTTGCCGGGATTCGGAACCGACTGGGTGACGTTCAGTTTCGTCCAGTGCGCGCCCGAGTCGGTCGAGTGCAGGATGCTGAACCCGTCCACCACCCAGATGTCGCCTTCCACGTTCGGATTGACGGCGATCGAGGTCGTCTGGAACGAGTTCAGCGCGGCACCGCTGCCCGGGAACGTGGCGCTCTCCGTGAACGTGCGCCCGCCGTCCGTCGACGTGTAGAAGTGCGTCGCACCGCCCCATTGCGCCCACCATGCGCCGCCCGAGTCGTACGCATAGACCTTGTTCGGGTTCTTGCGGTCGGCCACGACGTGGTAGCCGCGCGAGATCCCCACGCCGGGCAGCGCGGGCAGGTTCGTGTAGGTCCACGTGTTGCCGTTGTCGGCCGTCCACGCCGGTACCGATTCGGCCGGCGCCCAGACCGCGTTGCCGGCCTTCGTGACCGCGATGCTCGCCGTTTCGGACTGGTGCGCCATCGCGTCCGGGTGGTTGGTCGCGAACTGGTTCCAGCTGACCCCGCCGTTGGTGGAGTAGGCGCCGACGATGGTCGGCGTCTTCGACGCACCGGCGCCGATGGCGGCGATGTAGTCGGGGTTGGACCATGCGGCGTCGATGCCGAACGCGCTGCTGAACCATTCGCCCGAGGTGCGCGTGGGCGACTTGAGGAGTTCCGTCTGCACGGTGACGCCGATGTCGAGGCCGGCGCGCATCAGCGAGTAGCCTGCGCCCGGCGCCGGGGCCATCAGGGCCTTCGTCGCGACTTCCTCGACGCCGGCGACGATGAAGTTCCACGTCGGCTGCGCGGCCGACGCGTTGCGGGTCTCCCACACGCCGCCGCCGGTCACGTGCAGGACGCGGTCCGGATTGTTCGGGTCGATCTCGACGTCGTCCACCCAGCCGGAGTAACCGCCGTCGGCCGGGTTGCGCGGCATCAGGTTGGCGATTTCGCGCCACGTCGCGCCGCCGTCGTCGGACACCTGCACGGCCGGCATGCCGACCCAGTTCCCCCACGTGTTGGTCACGCCCAGCGCGATACGGGTGTGGGCGCCGGTGCCGGACACGGACAGGCCACCCATGCCGAAGCTGGTCCACTGGGTGTCGTCGTAGCCCTTCAACAGGGTCCAGTTGGTGCCGTCGAACTTGTACAGGCGGCACGGACCGCCGGCGCCGGGCCCCTGGCCCTTCGTGAACGCCACGTACATCATGCCGTCCTTCGCGCGCACCATGTGCGGGATGATGTAGCCCTGCACGTCGGCCGGGACGGGAATGCCGGTCCAGGACGCGCCGCCGTCGGTCGTCTTGTACAGGCCCGCGGTCAGGCCCGCCATGCCCGCGTAGTCGGGCGCCACCGCCGTGTAGATCGTCTGCGTGGCGGAGCCGGTACCCTTGGTATCGGTGTCGAAGATCACCTGCTCCACGCCGATCGGGCTGCTCCACCAGGTCGAGTCGATCTGCTCCTTGGTCATCGTCAGCGTCGACAGCGACGTCACCTGCTTCCACGTCTGGCCGCGGTCCGTGCTCTTCCACAGGCCGGCCGTGCGCGTGCCGTAGAACAGGATGGCCGGGTCGTTCGGGTCGACCATCAGGCGCTCGCCGACGGCGCGGCCCTGGTTGTTGCCGCCCGCGGGGAACGGCAGGTCGACGTGCGTCCAGTGGCTGCCGCGGTCGGCGGAAATGTACAGGCGCGCGTGGCTGTCCGCCCAGTTATACATGCCGGCGCTCATGTAGACGCGCTGGTCGTCGTTCGGGTCGAGCGCCATCGTTTCGCTGCCGTGGTAGAAGCCCTCGTCGGGGCCGAACATGTCCGTGATCGCGATCCAGGACGAGGTGGCCGCGTCCCAGCGGTAGGCGCCGCCGACGTCGGTGCGCGCGTACAGCACGTCCGGGCTGGTCGGGTGGAAGATCAGGCCCGGCACGTAGCCGCCGCCGCCGAACTTCACGCTCGCGAAGCGGGCAGGCTTGATGGTGGGGCTCGCGGAACCGATGGTGCCCGCCAGGACGGTTTGACCGTTGGCGTGATCGGCGTCGCTGCCGCCGCAGCCGGCCGCGAGGCCCGCCACGACGCCAGCCAATGCGATGAGTCGCATCTTGTGCATGTTTGTGTCTCCAGAATGATGTGATGTCGTACCGGCAGCAGGCGCGCGCGCCGGATTCGATACATTCTGTGAGACTGTCCATACGGCGGCAATTTCGAAAACCCTCAGGCCAGCCACGAAATCCTGGAGCGTGCACGCGGCGCGACATGAAATTCCGCAGCGGCGGCAGAATTTTCACCAGCCGCCCCGGACGACGCCGGCGCACGGACGCCCCGGTGCCAGCATCCGCGCGAACGCCCCGCTGTCCTTCTGACGCGCCTACTCCTGCACGGCGACGACCGCGACGGACTTCGCCGGCAGGGTCAGCACCAGCCTGCCGTCCCGGGCGGCCGCCTGGAACGGCGCCGGCCTGACGGCGTCCGGCACGGCGAACGTGTTGTGCGCGTCCATCGCGGCCGCCGTCAGCACGGAACCGGCCGCCCCGCGCGCGGCGGTGCCGCCCACGTCGACCGTGACGTCGGCGGTCTCGCGCGGGTTCGTGTTGACGAGTGCGAGATAGAGCTTGCCGTCCTTGCCGCGCGCCGCCGACGCGCTGACGGCCGGGATCGCGTCGACGCCGAACGCATACAGCGGATTGTTCGCCAGCGTCACCGGCACCGAGACCGCATCCTGGAACGGCACGTACATCCTGAAGACGTGATAAGTCGGCGTCAGCACCATCTGCGCGCCATCCGTGCGGACCATCGCCTGCAGTACGTTCACCATCTGCGCGATGCTCGTCATGCGGACGCGGTCCGCATGGGCGTGGAAGATGTTGAAATTCAGGGCCGCGACGAGCGCGTCGCGCAGGGAGTTCTGCTGCCGGAGGAAGCCCGGCCGGCTGCCCTCTTCGGCGTCATACCACGTGCCCCATTCGTCGACGGCGAACATGAGCTTTTTCTGCGGGTCGTGCGCGTCCAGCTTCGCGACGTTGGCGGCGATGAATCCTTCCATGCGCCGCGTCTCGCTCAAGGTGTGGATCCAGCGGCTTTCGTCGAAGCCCGTCGCGCCATACTTGCCGTTCGCGTCCGCGCCGGGCGACGTGTAGTAGTGGAACGAAATGCCGTGCGCACGCACGCCCCAGCCGCCGATGTGCTGGCTCAGGTACTCGGTCCAGCCGGTATCCTCGTCGTGGCCCCCGGCCGCAATGAATTGCGTGTCGCCGCCGGGATGCAGGAAGGTCGCGTAGCGGCGGTACGCGTCGGCATACTGCGCCGGCCGCATATTGCCGCCGCAGCCCCACGCCTCGTTGCCGATGCCGAAGAACGCGACCTTGTACGGCGCCGGATGGCCGTTGCGGGCGCGCAGCCGGGCCAGGCTGGATGTGCCGTCCGCCGTCATGTACTCGATCCATTCCGACATCTCCTGCACGGTGCCGGTGCCGAGGTTGCCGTTGACGTAAGCATCCGCGCCGAGCTGCTCGACGAGGTCGAAGAATTCGTGCGTGCCGACGGCATTGTCCTCGTCGACGCCGCCCCAGTTCGTGTTGATGCGCACGGGGCGCTCCCCGCGCGGGCCGATGCCGTCGCGCCAGTGGTACTGGTCGGCGAAGCAGCCGCCGGGCCAGCGCACGAGCGGCACGTGCAGCGCCTTCAGCGCGGCCACGACGTCGTTGCGCCAGCCGCGCGTGTTGGGGATCGTCGAGTCGGGGCCGACCCACAGGCCGCCGTAGATGCCGGTGCCGAGGTGCTCGGCGAACTGGCCGTACACGTGGCGGCTGATGACGGGGCCCGGCTTGCCCGCGTCGATCGTGACGCGCACCTGCGCGGCGGCGAAGGTGGACACGACGCAGGCCGCGAGTGCACACAGGCGAAGCATGTTCACGCTAGGACCTCCGTTCTCAGTAACTGCGCAGCCTGATTTTCAGGATGGTGGGCCGCGCGGGCAGGTTCAGGCCATGGTCGACCTGGTCCCCGTTCCAGTTGCGCTCCATCGTCCAGCGCCCCTGCGCGTCGAACTGGCCTTCCTCGACGCGCGCGAACAGGGAGCGCTTGCCTTCGTTCGCGCCGGCCGGCCAGAAATGCAGGCGGACGTGCTGTCCGATCACGATGAACTCGTCGTCGCCGATCCGCGCGAACGCCGCGCCGCCGTTCGGGGTCGCGGTGCCGGGCGGGTAATCTTCCTCTTTGGCGTCCTTGCCCATCGTGCCGAACTGCCATTCGCGGAACGAGGCGGTGACGCCCCAGTCCTTCAGTACCAGCGACTGCGGCTTGCGGTCGTCGCCTTCCGCGATGCCGGCCGTGCGGCCTTCCAGCGCCCATCGCCCCCACTGCCGCGCCAGCGGCACGAATGCGGCATAGATGGTCCCGAACGGCTCGACCATGGTCTTGTCCGTGCGCTTTGAGCCCAGCGGATAATTGCTGTAGTCCGCATAGTCGATGCCGAACGGCGCCACGCCGATCGCGCCGGCGCCGAGGATCCGGTAGACATAGCGCGCGTACGCGGCCGCGTTGCCCATCTCCGGCACGAACAGCGCGTTGTCCGGGCGCTGGAACTTGTCCAGGGTCGCCGCCACGCTGTTCGATTGGGGCGCGTACAGGTCGGGACCGGCGATGTCGATGTGCGGGGCGGCCGCCTTGTAGATGTCGATCACGTCGTACGTCGGACCGCCGCTGGCGAAGTTGCCCTTCCACGGCGCCAGCGGCTCGAGCGGATCGCGCAGCGCATTGTTGACGAACATCGGCAGGTCGTACACGGCGCGCCCCGCCTTCGCGATCTCCTCGATGTAGCTGGCCACGGCCCAGGCGTGGAAGTACTCGTCGGCATACGGGCCGTACACCTCGGACCACGTGCCGCTCGCGGCGCCGGGCACGGGCGGCTTCTTGCGCGCGAGGACGGCCGCCGGCACCGGCTGGCGGAACGCCGCCTCGCCCCGCGGTGCGAAATCGCGCACGGTGCCGTAGGTGCCGACCTCGTTTTCGACCTGCACCATGATCACGGTGCGCTGCGCTTCGTCGATCTGCTTCAGGTGGCGCATCAGGGCGACGAACGCCTTTTTATCCGCCGCCAGGGTCTGCTCGCCCAGCGGCGACAGGCAGTAGCTGGCCTTGCCGTCGCGGCCGAGCATGCGCGGGAAGCGGCTGTCGTCGAACTTGACCCATTCGGGCGTGTACGCGGGGCCCGTGTTCTTCCAGGTGCCGAACCACAGCAGCACGAGGCGCACGCCGTTGCGGCGCGCTTCGCCCACGAGCGTGTCGACATAGCCGAAATCGAATTTGCCCTCGACGGGCTCGATCTGTTCCCAGGCCACGGGGATCTCGAGCGTGTTGGCGTGGGCATCCTTGACGGCGGCCCAGACCTTGGGCAGCGCCTTCGGATAATTGCTGGAATTGTGGGCCTGCACGCCCAGCATGGTGAACGGCTTGCCGTCGACCATCAGGGCATGGCGGCCGTCCTGCTGGACGAGGCGCGGCATCGGCGCGGCGGCGAGCGCCTGGGCGGACACCAGGACGAGCGCGGCCAGCAGGTGATTGGAGCGTGTTTTCATATGTGGATCCGGTCTGTTGAATGACATGGCCTCCCGCGACCTGCAAAGGTCGCGGGAGGCCTGTTCCGCAGCGCGAGCGCTTAGAACGTGTAGTTCATCTGGGCGCTGAAGGAACGGCCCGTGTAGAAGGCGTTGTGCAGTTTCATGCCGACCTGCTGCTGCATGTATTGCCGGTAGACCTGGTTCGTCAGGTTGCTCACCTGGCCGCCCAGGCGCAGGTGGTCCGTGAACTTGTACTGGAAGCCCAGGTCGAGCTGGCCGTACGCACCGCCCCAGGTCGGCAGGCCATAGTTGACCGAGTAGCCCTTGCCGTAGTTCGGGCTGTCCGGGTTGCGGTCGATGCCATCGTTGCCGGCCGTACCCCACGAGTTGGTCGACTGCAGGTACTTGGAACGCCAGCTGTACGCGAGGCGCAGCGAGATAGCGTCCTTGTCGTACAACAGCGCCACGTTGTACGAGTTCTTCGACAGGCCCACCAGCGGCATGTCGCCGAACACCTTGCCGTCCGTGTCGCAGCCCTGCAGGTTGCGGACCATGTTGGCCATCAGCGTGTCCTTCGGCGTGCACCATGTGCCGTTGACCGGGTTGTGGTACGTCGTGCTGCTGTCGATGTACGTGAAGTTGCTCGACACGCCGAGGCCCGAGAACAGGCCGGGCAGCTTGTCGAAATAGGTCTGGAAGCCCGCCTCGACGCCGCTGACGCGGGCGTCCATGCCGTTCACGGGGCCGGTCACCATGAAGTCGTGCTGCTGTCCGGTGACGTCCTTCAACGGATAGACCGTCGTCTGGGCGATGATGACGTCCTTGAGCCGCTTGTTGAAGACGCCGAACGTCGCCGAGCTGGCGCGGCCGAAGTAGTACTCGGCCGTCAGGTCGAGGTTGGTGGCCATGACCGGACGGAGCGACGTATTGCCGCGCAGCTGGCCGTTGTACGCGATCGAGTCGACCACCGGCTTCTGGTCGTCGCCGGGCGGCGTGTGCGTCTTGATGTCCATGCCCAAGGTCGTGTAGGCCTGCAGCAGGTAGAAGTCCGGACGCGACATGCCCTTCGACAGGCCGAGGCGGAACTGCAGCTCGTCGCTGGCCTTCAGTTTCAGGTTCAGGCTCGGCAGCACGCGGGTGTACGTGCTCTCGAAGGTCTGCTTGTCCGACTGCGCCGGAATGTCCGGCACGCCCGGCAGCAGCGGCTTGTTGGGCGGCGTGAACAGCGTGTAGCCGATCGACGTCGGATTGGTCCGGACGACGCGCACGCCGACGTTGCCGTCGATGGGATACGCGAGCTTGTCGAACGCGAAGCGCAGCTGGGCATAGACGGCCTGCGTGCGTTCGTGCTGGTCGTTCAGGCCGATCGCATCGCCGAACTTCGGCGGCTTGTAGCTGCAGTCGTTGTTGCGGCCGGTCGCGTTGGCTTCGTTGCACAGGGTCGTGTAGTAGTCGTGCAGCTTGTTGACGGCGTCGACCGAATTGGCCAGCGCGGCGTCGGGCACGATCACCGGTACCGGCGACGGCGCGGAACCCCCGAAGAAGTTCTTGAACTGGTGCAGGTTGAAGCCCTTGGCGAAGCGCGGGTCGCCCAGGCCGGCGAACTGGGCCAGCGGTTGCCACGACTGGTTGCCGACCGCCCATCCCTGCGAGATCTGGACCCATTCGGAATCGTGGGTGGACTGCGTCACCGCCGAGCGGTCGGTCACGCGCACGCCGAAGCGCAGGTCGTTGAGGATCGGATGGTCGAACGTGTACTTGGCGTCCAGGCGCGCCGTGTTCATCTGCGCCTTCGCGACGTCATGGTGCACCTGCGTGAAGCCCCAGTAGTAGTGCGACGGATCGGCGAGGTAAGCCCGCGACGCCTGGTCGAACGAGATCGTCGGCATGCCGCCGCGCAGGTCGACCGTCTGGCCGGGCACCCAGCCGCCCAGGCCGACCGTGTTGTCGTAGCCGTCCGTCGTCGCCTGCACGTGCTGCAGGTCGGCCTTGAAGCTCCACGCCTCGCTGGCACGCCACGAACCCGACCACGACACGTCGCGCGTGTCGGACGTGCGCCCGCTCGCGCGCGCATCGGTGCCGAAGCCCAGGCCCGTGCCGAAGCCCGGCCCGCTGTTGGTCGTGTCGTGCAGCGTGCCGGTCAGCAGCGCGCCGTTGGCGTCGTACGTGGCGCCCGGATCCAGCGACAGGGTGGCCGGGTTCGTCCCGCCGAAGTAGGAATGCTCGTCCGAGTGCTGCTTGTAGCGCGAACGCAGGAAGGTGATGTGCGAACTGAAGTCGCCCTTCTTCCACTGCAGCGCGCCGTACAGGCCGTCGCGGGTGCGGTCGAAGGTGTTCTGCCCCCAGCTGGCGGACGGGGTGACCCACACGCGCTTGCCGGGCACGAGGTCGTCGCGCGAACTGTACGGCGCGATCGACAGGCTGTCGCTCTGGTTCGCGATCTTCGAGTGCGCGAGGTCGATCAGCACGCCGACCTGGCCGAACTGCGTGTCCCAGCGGTCCGAATACAGGCCGGACACGGACGGCGGCGCGGTCTTCTGGCGCAGCGACGAGCGCGAGACCTCGGTCGACAACGACACCTTGCGTCCCTTGGAATCGAACGGCAGCGCGGTACGCAGGTTCACGAGGCCGCCGATGCCGCCTTCGATCTGTTCGGCGGACGGGTTCTTGTACACGTCCACGCCGGCCATCAGCTCGGGCGGCACGTCCTCGAAGCTCAGCGCGCGGCCGCCGTTGGCGGAGAACGCGTCGCGGCCGTTGAACTCGGAGCGGACCTGGCCCGCGCCCAGGCCGCGGATCGACACGCCCGTGCCTTCCGCCGCGTAGTGGTTGACGCTGTCGCCCACGCCCTGCTGCGGGTCGACCCGGTTCATCGTGCGGTCGATGCTCACGCCGACCACGCGCTGCAGCACTTCCGTCACCGATTTGTCCGGCAGCTTGCCGATGTCGTCGGCGACGATCGAGTCGACGATCTCGTCCGCGTTCTTCTTGATGTTCTGCGCCGAGTCGAGCGCCGCGCGCTGGCCGTACACGACCACGGTAGTCGGTTCGGCCTGCGCCAGCGCGGCGCCGCTCGCCATCAGCGCGAGCTGCGCGACGCCGATGGCGATCGCTGTTTTCCTGGTATTGTTCACCTTGTCAAGTCTCCGTGTTGTCTTGGATGTCGTCGCCATCGATCATGCGCGGCGATCCTTTTCATTCTGATTGCCGCACCAGGTGCCAGCAATTTCGAAATCCCTCAAACAACCAACGAAAACAAGGCGCGCTTCGACACTCGCCAAAAAAAAGGGACGGCCGGAGCCGCCCCTTAACCCACTTGAACGCGGGAGGAGATGATGCCCGGTACCGATCGGGGGAACGATACGCGAGCCACCCATGCATTCTACGAACCGCCACCCGGCGTCGCCAGAACGAAATCCCTCAATCCGACGGTGAAATTCCGTGGGCGTGGCTGTCCGGCGCGCTGTCGCGCAGCTTGCGGAAGGTCTTCGGCGTGCAGCCGTATTCTTCCTTGAAGAGCTTGTTGAAGTAGGAGACGTTCCGGTAGCCCACGGCATAGGCGATCTCCGCCACGCTCGTGTCTTCCTTCGCGCCCAGCAGGCGCGCCGCCTCGGTCAGCCTGAGCTTGTTCAGGTACGTGGAAAACGTGAAGCCCAGCTCCGCCTTGAGGATCTCGTTGATCTTGTTGCGGCCGATGCCGAGCGCGTTCACCGTGGTCTCGACATCCAGCTCCGGATTGGCATATTCCGTCGCCATGAAGCGCAGGATGGCGCTCTGCTCCTTGTCGCGGTGCAGGTCCTGGGACAGCTGCTGGTAGGCGACCAGGGGAATGTCGCGCCGCATCTTGTCCTTCACTTCCGCCAGCAGTGCCCGGGTATGCCGGCGGAAGAACCACAGGCCATAGCCGGGCCAGGCGACGACCATGAACGCCGCGAACAGGGCCAGGTAGCGCATGTCGCGCCCGGTCAGGGCCAGGTTCCTGACCTGGACTGTCGAGAGGACGCCGTAGGGGCTCTGGAACGTGCTGCCGAACGAGAGCTTGGCGATCCTGGTCAGCGTGTGTTCCTGGCGCGCGAGGTTCAGCTTGTGCGTGTCGAACCACCACTGGTCGGTCCGCAGACGCGCCAGGTCGAGCTCGACGTGTTCGCCGTTCCCGTTGCAGAAAAAGTAGGTGTAGGGGGTGCGATAGGTATCGAACCGACCGGGAACCGATACCTGGTCCTCGAACATCACGAGACCGAACGCCAGCGTGTTGGCCGGCGCGCACTTGACGTCGAACTCCACGGCGCTGTAGCGAGACAGGTCGACGTGCGTGAACTTGCCGGCGCGGTCGCGGAACGCGAGTTCCGTGTGGACGAACGGATACGCCGCCGCCTTGACGGACGTGAACTCGAAACTCAGCGTGGCGGTGTCGTCGATCAGCCTGGCCGTCGAACGCCCGCCGACCGCCGAGTCGGCCATGATCTCGCCGCGCCACGGCAGGCCGCTGTCCGCGGCGGGCAGCAGCGGCAGCCGGACATAGGTGCTGCGGACGCAGGCATAGCCGATGAGAACGCTCGCCACCACAAGCCCCAGCAGCCCGGCGAGCGCCTTGTTGTAGAAACTCTGCATTACCCTGCTGCCACCTCGACAAAGATATCCTTGGCGGCGCCACTGCGGCGCCGGGGCGGCCGTCGCGCGGCCTCGTCAATATAATGACAGGTCGTCCATGGAGTTGTCGAGATGCGCACCGGGTGGCGCGGATGTCAGGCCTGCAGCGCGGCCTCCTGTGGTGCCCCCTGCTCCGACGCCACGCGCTGCTGGTACTCGCGTGGCGAGCAGCCAAGTTCGCGCTTGAACACGGCGAACAGGTATTGCATCGACGTGAACCCGCACCGCAGCGCCACGTCGCCCACGCTGCAGTCGCCCCGCGCCAGCAGCGCGGTCGCGGCGTCGAGCTTGAAGCGCAGGATCTCGTCGTGCACGCTGCAGCCCAGCTCCTGCTGGAAATACGTCTCGAGCGTGGAGCGGGAGACGCCGACGTAGGCAGCCACCTGGTCGCCCTTGATGCCCTGGCAGGCATATTGGCGGATGAAATGCCGGGCGCGCATCACGCGGGGATTCCTGACGGGCTGGTGACTGCTGGAGGCGAGCACGTTGATGCCGGCAGGCGGCACCAGGATGCGCGTGCATTCCAGATACGTTCCCTCAAGCAATTGATGCAGCATCCGGGCCGCCGTGCGGCCGATCTCGGCCGATCCCTGGATCACGGAGCTGAGCGGGACGCAGGACAGCATGCGTGCCAGCGGATCGTTGTCGATGCCGATGATGGCGACTTCTTCCGGCACAGCAATATTAGCCAACTGACAAGCTTGCAGCAGCTGCCGCGCACGCGCGTCGGTAACGGCAACGATCCCGACCGGTTTCGGCAGGCCCTGTAGCCACCGGATCTGCTGCGCCACATCCTCCTCCCAGCTGTCGGCGCCTTCCGCGCGAAAGATCTCGACGTCGAATTTGTCGCGCTGCATCAGGGTCCGGAACGCCGTTTCGCGTTCGAGCGCCCATGGATGTTTCGTTCCGTCGGGCAGGGAGAACAGGGCGAACTGGCGCAGTCCGACGTCGATCAGGTGGGTATAGGCGAGGTTGACGAGCTTGAAGTTGTCGGTCGCGACATACGGCACGTTGGCCGGGTAATCGGTCTCGCTGGCGTACGAGCCGCCGACCGCGACCACGGGCACGGGGCTGTCCACCAGCGCCTCGGCCACGGCCGGATCGTCGAAGTGGGCGATGATGCCGTCGCCTTGCCACCGAGCAAGACTCGACAACCGCACACGAAAATCATCCTCGATGAACAATTCCCAGGACGTCCGCCGGCTCGACAGGTAGCCGGCGATCCCGCCGATCACCTCGCGGGCGAACGCCTGATTGGCATCAAATAACAAAGCAATGCGATGTGTTTTGGGGCAATTCATCGGCGACAGTCTCCATGTTGCGTCCTGACTGGACGTCTCTTTGCGGTCCGACAATGTCCCAAAGTATCTTTTGGAGTGCGCGGTTCTCTGTAGAATTTTTTTAATCGACTCCTACGAGGATACGAATAGTTGAAGTTTTACATGCCAAAAGTGTTATTTGCGGGCGCCAAGCGGCAACGATGCAGGCTTGCTATCATCGGGCTCTTTATATTGAGGAGGCATCGATGTCACTTTCCCTGTACACGGCTTCGGTCCCCGTGTTCCGCCAGATCCTGGGCAGCCTGTCCGCCATCCTGACGAAGGCCGAGGCGCACGTGGACGCGAAAAAGCTGGATCCGAACGCGCTGCTGCAGGCGCGCCTGTTCCCGGACATGTTCCCGCTCGTGCGCCAGGTGCAGCTGGCGACGGATTTCGCCAAGGGCGCGGCCGCGCGCCTCGCGGGCGTCGAAGTGCCGCGTTATGAAGACGTGGAAACGGATTTCGCGGGCCTGCACGCGCGCCTGGAGAAGACGCTGGCCTTCCTGGACACCGTGGCGCGCGAAGCGGTGGACGCCGGCGGCGAACGCGACGTGACGGTCGGCACGGGCGCCAACCAGCGCCAGTTCAAGGGCCAGGTCTATTTGTTGCACTATGCCCTGCCGAACTTTTATTTCCACGCCGCGACAGCGTACGACATCCTGCGCCATAACGGGCTGGACATCGGCAAGCGGGATTTCGTCGGCAGCTTCTGATCAGGTATTGCGGCGCGGGTAGCCCTGCGCCAGGATGCGCTGCCACACCACTTCCTTCTGCTCGGCCGTCATCGAGACCCAGTGAGCCACCTCGACGACGGTCCGGCCGCAGCCGCGGCAGATTTCGTCGAACGTCGTGGAACACACTGCGACGCACGGCGTGTCGGGGCGCTGCGGGAGCGCCCCGACAAGTCGGACAGACGAGGACGCGGGCACCGCGTTCTCGTCCGAGGGCGCGTGCAGCGCGTCCTCGGGGAGCGGCGCTCCCTGCGTCTCAACGGGCGGGGCCGACATCGAGCTTGTCCCAGCCTTCATGGCCGAGCTTTTCCATGGTCTCGATATTCTTCTCGAAGATCTCGGCCGCGTCGGGGATCGCTTCCACGGCGCGGTCGATGCTGTCTTCGCGCAGGAGTTGCAGCACCGGGTAGGGCGAACGGTTCGTAAAGTTCTCGATATCGTTCGGGTCCGTGTCCGCGAACTGGTAGTCCGGGTGGAAACTCGCGATCTGCAGCTCGCCGTCCAGGCTCATGTCTTCGACGGCGGCGTCGGCCACGTCGAGGAATTCATTGAAATCCAGGAAATCCTGCAGCACGTACGGGTGGATCAGCAGGGTCGTGTCGACCTGCTCCGCATCCGTGTCGGCCAGCAGCTGCAGCTCGTCCATCAGCGTGTCCAGCAGGGATTCCGGCGTGCGCGCGTGCGCGACGACGTAGCGCACCTGGTCCTTCACTTGCACCGCCTTCGCGAACGGACAAAGGTTCAGGCCGATGACGGCGCGGTCGACCCAGCGCCGGGTGGCGGCGATGATGGCGTCATCGTCCACGTTCTCGTTGGCAGTGCTCATTTGATGCTTTCAAAAAATACAAAACTACGACGTGCAGCAACGGCAATTGTACGCTTTTTGCGTCCCCTCATGGAACATCCGGCACGCCGGACTAACTTGAAAGACAGGCTGGTATTACCCGGCAGTTCATGAAGTCCAGGTACAAATTTGACAATGCCTGGCTCGGGTGCGCACCGATTTTCACCTTGGAAATTTCTCATACACCCCTGGGGTATCCAGAAAACTGCTTGATCCCCGTCAGTGGAAAGACGAGTCCGCCGGAACCATACCCCCTGCCACATCGTCAAAACGGGTGCCCACGTTAGCAAAAAGAATAGACAAGATTTTTTGTAACTGCGCCGACTTAATTCTTGACTGACTCGGTAACTGGTCCGTACACTCCGACTTCACTCGTCAGTCCTGCCGTTCCTGGACGCAACACTGGAAAGCTATGAACGAAACGACTCGCTCCACTTACGCCCTGGCCTTCGCGCTCATGTCAGTCTCCGCGATCAGCCACGCCGCCGACAGCGCCCCGAGCCCGATCGCCCAGAGCAGCAGCAGCGCGGCCGTCATGGCCAAGGCGATCCTGCCGCAAACCCTGACCCCGTCCAAGTCCGACGACTACAAGGACCCCGACCTGTGGGCCCGCATCCGCAGCGGCTACGCCATCCCCGACATCGACAACACCCTCGTCGCCAAGCACGTGCAGTGGTATGCGAACCGTCCGGACTACTTGGCGCGCATCTCGGGCCGCGCGTCGCTGTACCTGTACCACGTCGTGCAGGAGCTGGAAAAGCGCGGCATGCCGACGGAACTGGCCCTGCTGCCCGTGATCGAATCCGCGTTCAACCCGCAGGCCCTGTCGACCGCCGACGCGGCCGGCATCTGGCAGTTCGTGCCGGGCACCGGGCGCGACTTCAACCTGCAGCAGAACATGTTCAAGGACGAGCGCCGCGGCGTGCTCGCCTCCACCGACGCCGCCCTCACCTATCTGCAGCGCCTGTACACGATGTTCGGCGACTGGCAACTGGCCCTCGCCGCGTATAACTGGGGCGAAGGCAATGTGCAGAAGGCGATCCAGAAGAACCGCTCGCTGGGCAAGCCGACCGATTTCGAAAGCTTGGCCGAGCTGATGCCGGCGGAAACCCGCAACTACGTGCCGAAGCTGCAGGCGGTCAAGAACATCATCGCCAATCCGGCCCAGTACGGCGTCGCGCTCCCGACGATCGACAATACGCCGTATTTCGTCGCCGTCGACAAGACGTCCGACATCGACCTGGCCGTGGCCGCCCAGCTGGCGGAAATGTCCGTCGACGAATTCAAGGCCCTGAACCCGCAATTCAAGAAGCCGGTGATCACGGGCGAATCGACCAAGATCCTGCTGCCGAAGGAAAACGCCGAGAAGTTCAACCTGAACCTCGCGCAATGGGGCCGCGCCCTGTCGACCTGGACCACGCACAAGATCACGTCGGCCCGCGAAAGCATCGCCTCGCTGGCCGCGAAACTGGGCACGACGCCGGAAGTCATCCGCCAGGCCAACAACATCCCGCCGCAGATGCGCCTGAAGGCCGGCTCGACCATCCTCGTGCCGAAGACGAGCGCCACCGCCGGCAACGACATCGCCGAAAGCATCGTCGAGAACGCGTCCGTGATGCTGGAAGCCGACCGCGGCGATGCCCGCCGCAACGGCCGCAAGCTGACCGGCGCCCAGCGCATCAAGGCCAGCGCCGCGCATGCGGTGGCCGAGATCAAGAGCCGCGTGTCGCGCGGTTCCAAGCCTGCCGTCAACGCCAACGGCCGCAAGCGCCGCTGATTCGTGTCATTTTGACCACGCGACGGGCTCACGGCCCGTCAATACGCGCACATCTTGACGCGTGCCGTGCACGCTATTCAAAAGTGCGGTATAGTGTTGGTTGTGCGCTGCAATAAACACGGCAGTTCACCGACAGCAGCACCTTTAAGTACCACTAGCAGTACCACTAGCAGCTACGCAAGCCCAGGCATCCACGAAGGATGCATCCATAAAGCCCTCCCGCCCTGCGTGCCGAAACTGGCACCGACCCGGCGCAAAGCTTTTGTGCCGAAATTTCTTTCGTTTCAGAGTCATTTCGTATCGTTGGCTCGCGTTGCTATTTCGCGTTCCGCTCCGAATAGCGTGGACGCTCACTGATCCATACCGAAAGTAAAGTTAAACAATGAGTTTTGAAGCACTAGGCTTACACGCGTCCATCGTCAAGGCAGTCTTCCAGGCCGGCTATGAAAAGCCGACCCCGGTGCAGGAGCAGGCGGTGCCGGCAGCGATCGCAGGCCGCGATCTGCTGGTCTCGTCGCAAACCGGTTCCGGCAAGACGGCAGCCTTCATGCTGCCCGCCCTGAACAAATTTGCCAATACCGAACCGGTCTCGACCGGCCGTACGCCCGCGCAGGAAGCGCAGGCGGCCCGCGCTCGTGGCGAGCGCGTCCGTTTCAAGGCAGCCCAGCCGAAGATGCTGGTCCTGACCCCGACCCGCGAACTGGCCCTGCAGGTGACCAACGCGACCGAACAATACACCTCGCACATGCGCCGCATCCGCGCCGTGTCGATTTTGGGCGGCATGCCGTATCCGAAGCAGATGCAGCTGCTGGCCAAGAACCCGGAAATCCTCGTCGCGACCCCGGGCCGCCTGATCGACCACATGGAGTCGGGCAAGATCGACTTCTCGCAGCTCGAGATCCTCGTGCTGGACGAAGCCGACCGCATGCTGGACATGGGCTTCATCGAGGACATCGAGAAGATCGTCGCCGCGACGCCGGAATCGCGCCAGACCATGCTGTTCTCGGCCACGCTGGATGGCGTCGTCGGCAACATGGCCCGTCGCATCACGAAGGATCCGATGGTGATCCAGATCGCGAGCAGCACGAAGCGCCACGAGAACATCGCGCAGAAGGTCCACTTCGTCGACGACCTGTCGCACAAGAACCGCCTGCTGGACCACCTGCTGCGTGACGACACGCTGGACCAGGCCGTCGTGTTCACGGCAACCAAGCGCGATGCCGACATGATCGCCGACCGCCTGAACATCGCCGGCTTCGCGGCCGCCGCACTGCATGGCGACATGCACCAGGGCGCCCGCAACCGCACGCTGGACAGCCTGCGCCGCGGCCAGGTCAAGGTGCTGGTCGCGACCGACGTCGCCGCGCGCGGCATCGACGTGCCGAACATCACCCACGTGGTGAACTACGACCTGCCGAAGTTCCCGGAAGACTACGTGCACCGCATCGGCCGCACGGGTCGTGCCGGCCGCAACGGTATCGCCGTCTCGCTTGTGAACCACGCGGAAAGCATGAACGTGCGCCGCATCGAACGCTTCACCAAGCAGACCATCCCGGTCGACGTGGTGGAAGGCTTCGAGCCGAAGCGTTCGCCGGCACCCCGTTCGGCTGCCCGTCCGGGCTGGAAGCCGGGCGATGGCCGCAACGGCAAACCGGGCCAGCGCAGCTTCCACAAGCCGGCCGGCGAAGGCTACCGCGGTGACGCACCGCGCCGCGAAGGCGGCTACCGCAGCGAAGGCGCACCGCGCAGCGAAGGCGGCTATCAGGGCCAGCGTCGCGAAGGCGGCTACCGCACGGAAAGCGTCCCGCGCAGCGAAGGCGGCTACCAGGGCCAGCGCCGCGAAGGCGGTTATCGCAGCGAGGGCGGCCAGCGCCGCGAACGCTCGGGCTTCGGCGCGCATCCGCGCTCGGCCGATTCCGCTCGCCGCACGTTCGGCGACCGCTAAGCGTCGGCAGGCATAACGAAACCCCCGGCATCGCAAGGTGCCGGGGGTTTTGTTTTTATAACGCGCAGCTGCGGAAACCGGCGAAGATGTCGTCCCGCTCCGGCGTGAAGAAATTGCGGAAATGCGGCGAGCGCAGCCGCGCCGGCGTCGCGAACGATGCGCCGCGCAGGGTCTGGCGCGTGCCGAACCACGGCGCCGAATAGTCTCGGTAGCGGTCCGCCTCGAAGCCCGCGAACGGCAGGAACGCGGACGCCGTCCATTCCCACAACGCCCCCCACGCGAAGCCCGGCTGGGCCGACGCTGCCGCGTATTCCCACTCGTCTTCCGTCGGCAGCCGGCGGCCCGCCCACGCGCACCAGGCCTGCGCCTCGTACAGGTTCACGTGGCGTACGGGTTCCGCGAGGTCGAGGGCGACGGGCCGGCCGAAGCGCACGGTGTACCAGTCTTCTCCTTCGCGCGCCCAGTAGTGCGGTGCCGACCGCTCCTGCGTCATGAGCCAGGCGCGGCCGGCATCCGTCCAGTACTGCGGACGCTCGTAGCCGCCGTCGTGCACGAAGTCGAGATAGGCGGCCGTGCTGACGAGTCCCGCGTCGATGGCGAACGGCGCGACCTTGACGACCGCGGCGTCCCGCTCGTTGTCGAACACGAACCCGGTCGACTGGTCGCCGCCGCGGAGAAAACTCCCGCCGGGGAAGGCGATCTCGCCCGCCCTGCCCGCGGCCGTCGACTGCGCGCGCGGCGCCAGCGGACTCGCCGGCGCCGGCGCACCGCGCGACTGCAGCGTCTGCAAGGAGTACAGGAAGGCTTCGCCGTGCATGTCCTCATGGGCGAGTGCCAGGCGATACGGATACAGCGCGAGGTCGTCGTCGGCCTCGTGCGCGAGACGGTCGAGGATGCGGTCGAGCACCTCGTGGCAATAGGTTTTCACGGCGCCCGGCGGCGGCAGGTCGAGGGTCCAGCGCGCGCTGTGCGGGACGGTGCCGGAATCGAACCAGTCGTCGCCGCGCGCCAGCAGCGAGTGGCCGCTGGCGGCACCGGGCCGGCTGTCCATCGCGCCGCGCAGCACGAACCATTCCGCGAACCAGGCCGTATGGCCCAGTTCCCACAACGGCGGGTTCACGATCGGTAGGCGCGGCACGCGGGCCGCGTCGTCGTAGCCGGCGGCCGCGAGGGCTTCGAACAGCGCGAGCGTATAATGCCGCGCATCCTGCAATGCGACGGCCAGCTCCCTGGGTCCCGCGTGGCGGAACGATGCTTGATTGACGGTCATGCATCATTGTACGACCAATTCCCACTCCGACCCGATGGCAAGAAGGCATATCCACATCGTCAGCCCCGCATCCGCGCGCGAGAACAACGGCAACTGGCAGACGGCCAGCCGCTGGCGGCGTCACCTCGCGCGCGACTACCGCGTCACGATCGGCCCCGGCTGGCAGGCTGGCGATCCGGTGCCGGACCTGTTGATCGCCCTGCACGCGCGCCGCTCCGCCGCCGCGCTGGCCGCATTCAACGATGCGCACCCGGACCGGCCCCTGCTCCTCGTCCTGACGGGCACGGACCTGTACCGCGATATCCGCGACGACGCCGCCGCGCAAGCCTCGCTCGCCCGCGCGCACGCGCTCGTCGTGCTGCAGCCGCGCGGGCTGGACGAGCTGCCGGATGACGTACACGCGAAGACGCACGTGATCTACCAGTCGGCCCCGCGCCTGCGTCCTGCCCGGCCGCGCATGCCGCTGGACGTCGCGATGATCGGCCACCTGCGCGAGGAAAAAGATCCGCGGACGTTCATGGATGCGGCCCGCCTCGTCGGCACGCCGGGCATCCGCCTCGTGCACATCGGCGCCGCGCTCGACCCGGCACTGGGCCGCCGCGCACAGGAGACGCAGGCTGCGACGTCCGCCTACCGCTGGCTCGGCGCCCTGCCCCACATGGCGACGCGGCGCCGGCTGCGGCGCTGCCACGCGATGGTCATCGCATCGCGCATGGAGGGCGGCGCAAACGTCATCATCGAGGCCGTGACGAGCGGCGTGCCGGTGCTGGCCTCGAACATCTCCGGCAACGTCGGCATGCTGGGCGACGACTACGCCGGCCTGTTCGCGCCCGGCGACGCGCAGGCGCTGGCCCGCCTGATCGAGCGCAGCGCGACCGACCCGCGTTTCGCGGACCGCCTGCGCCGCCAGTGCGCGGCGCGCGCGGCGCTGTTCGCTCCCGCCGCCGAGCGAGCGCGCCTGCTCGACTTGGTGGATAATCTTCTTCTTCGATCAACGCACGCACACGAGAGCACCGCATGAACACATCCGCCGACCAACCCATCAAACTGACCTCGTTCTCCCACGGCGGCGGCTGCGGCTGCAAGATCGCGCCGGGCGTGCTGTCCGAGATCCTGAAGAAGTCGAGCGGCTTCCCCGTGCCGAAAGAGCTCATGGTCGGCATCGAGACGGCCGACGACGCGGCCGTCTACAGGCTGAACGACGAGCAGGCGCTGATCGCCACGACCGACTTCTTCATGCCCATCGTCGACGATCCGTTCGACTTCGGCCGCATCGCCGCCACCAACGCGATCTCGGACGTGTACGCGATGGGCGGCACGCCGATCATGGCGCTGGCGCTCGTCGGCATGCCGATCAACAAGCTGCCGCTGGAGACGATCGGCAAGATCATCCAGGGCGGCGAATCGATCTGCGCGGAAGCGGGCATCCCCATCGCGGGCGGCCATACGATCGACTCGGTGGAACCCATCTACGGCCTCGTCGTCATGGGCCTCGTGCACCCGTCGAAGGTCAAGCGCAACGCGGATGCGCGCGCGGGCGACGTGCTCGTCCTCGGCAAGCCGCTGGGCGTGGGCGTGCTGTCGGCCGCGCTGAAGAAGGACCAGCTGGATGCGGACGGCTATGCCGCCATGGTCGCGAACACGACGAAGCTGAACAAGCCGGGCAAGGCGCTCTCCGAACTGGCGGGCGTGCACGCGCTGACGGACGTCACCGGCTTCGGCCTGCTGGGCCATTTGCTCGAGCTGGCGCGCGGCGCGAAGCTGACCGCGCAGCTGGACATGGCGAACATCCCGCTGCTGCCGGGCGTCGAGGCGCTGGCCCACGCCGGCTATTTCACGGGTGCCTCCGGCCGCAATTGGGATGCGTACGGCCATGACGTCGAACTGGGTGCTGCGATCACGGACACGCAACGCGTGCTGCTGACGGATCCGCAGACGTCGGGCGGGCTGCTCGTGTCGTGCGATCCGGCGAGCGTGGACGACGTGCTCGCGCTGTTCCGCCGCGAGGGCTTCGGCGACGCGGCGGTCATCGGTTCGATGGCAGCGGGCGCGCCGAAAGTCGTCGTACTGTAACGATCCCACGGGAAACCGCCCGTCGCAAAACGGGCGCAACCGTGGTGACCAAACGACAACACACGAAACGCTTGACACACCAAACAAAATTCACTTAGAGTGGAGAAATGTTCTCCCCTCTGCCTCTGTCGACTTCCCTATCGCTTGCCCGCGCGCTAACGCCGGCAACCCTGCTACTACGCGCGTAAATCGCCGCTGTCCCGCCCGGCCAAGCTTGCCGGATTCGTAGCCCAAGGAAAGTTGTACCGATGTTTGCCACTACCACATCCACGCTGTCTGTAGTTTCCGCCGGAGCTTTCCTGCTGTCTGCCGGCGCACGTGTGGTGTTTCGCTCGCTAAAACTACCGATCGGTTGCCGGGCCTAGCGTCCGTGGCCCGTCCGGCAGCCCCCGCCACAACGATCGAAACGACACCTTCACCAGCATTTAGAACTCAGGAGCCACCGCCATGTTGACCAATCCTTCCGCCAAATACCGCCCCTTCCCCGCCGTCCCGTTGGCCGACCGCCAGTGGCCGAACCGCATCATCGACAAGCCGCCGGTCTGGATGAGCACCGACCTGCGCGACGGCAACCAGGCGCTGATCGAGCCGATGAGCCCGGAAAAGAAACTGCGCTTCTTCGAAAAGCTCGTGCAGATCGGCGTGAAGGAAATCGAGGTGGGCTTCCCGTCCGCATCGCAGACGGACTTCGACTTCGTGCGCATGCTGGTCGAAGAGAAGCGCATCCCGGACGACGTCACCATCATCGTCCTGACGCAGGCCCGTGAAGAACTGATCCGCCGCACCGTCGAATCGTGCGTCGGCGCCAAGCAGGCGATCGTCCACGTCTACAACTCGGTCGCGCCCGTGTTCCGCCGCGTCGTGTTCGGCATGAACCAGGACGAGATCGTGCAGATCGCCGTCAACGGCACGAAGCTGATCAAGGAACTGGTCGCCCAGCATCCGGACACGAAATGGGGCCTCGAGTATTCGCCGGAATCGTTCTCGACGACGGAACTGGATTTCTCCAAGCGCATCGTCGACGCCGTCGTCGACGTGTGGCAGCCGAGCGCGGACAACAAGGTGATCGTGAACCTGCCGTCGACCGTG
Organism: Massilia kyonggiensis; assembly: GCF_024756235.1. Taxonomy (GTDB): domain Bacteria; phylum Pseudomonadota; class Gammaproteobacteria; order Burkholderiales; family Burkholderiaceae_D; genus Telluria; species Telluria kyonggiensis. Next base: position 140,028 of record NZ_JANUGY010000003.1, read on the forward strand.
GAAGCGGCGACGCCGAACGTCTACGCCGACCAGATCGAATGGATGTGCCGTAACCTGAAGCAGCGCGAGAATCTCGTCATCAGCGTGCACCCGCACAACGACCGCGGCACCGCCGTCGCCGCCGCCGAGCTGGCCGTGATGGCCGGCGCCGACCGCGTCGAGGGCTGTTTGTTCGGCAACGGCGAGCGCACCGGCAACGTCGACCTCGTCACCCTCGCATTGAACCTCTACACCCAGGGCGTGCACCCGGGCCTGGACTTCTCGGACATCGACGCCGTCCGCCAGCTCGTCGAGGAATGCAACCAGATCCCCGTGCACCCGCGCCATCCGTACGTCGGCGATCTCGTGTTCACCGCGTTCTCCGGCTCGCACCAGGACGCGATCAAGAAGGGCTTCGCGAAGCAGCAGGCGGACGCGATCTGGGAAGTGCCGTACCTCCCGATCGACCCGGCCGACCTGGGCCGCAGCTACGACGCGGTGATCCGCGTGAACAGCCAGTCCGGCAAGGGCGGCATGGCCTACCTGCTCGAGCAGGAATACGGCCTCGAACTGCCGCGCCGCCTGCAGATCGAATTCTCGCGCGTCGTGCAGAAGCATGCCGACGCCACCGGCCGCGAAGTGGCCGCCGCCGACATCCACGCCCTGTTCGACCGTGAGTACTTCAACCAGGAAAACGCCGCCTACCGCTATGTATCGCACCGCCTCGTCGAGAACAGCGAAGGCGAACAGCGCGTGCAGATCGACACGACGGTGCAGCACAACCGCGTGACGGAACCGCACCAGGGCACCGGCAACGGCCCGATCGACGCCTTCGTCAACGCGCTCGGCCTGGACATCCGCCTGATGGACTACCACGAGCACTCGATCGGCTCGGGCGCCGATGCGCGCGCCGCCTGCTACGTCGAGCTGCGTCTCGCGAATGGTCCGACCCTGTTCGGCGCCGCCATCGACAGCAATATCGTGACCGCGTCGTTCAAGGCCGTGCTGTCCGCCGTGAACCGCCAGCTGGCGCTCAACGCGGAACAGGCACCGCAGCAGGCCGCCTGACCAATCCTTCCAGCACGCCGGCGATCGTCTCCGCCTGACGATCCGCCGCGAACTCCGCGTGGCGCCGGGCGAATGCCTGCGCCGCCGCGCGGAAATCACGCTCTTCCAGCATCCGGCCCACGACGGCATCCCAGTCCAGCGGCCGCGCCATCTCGTTCACATTGATGCCCGCGCCCAGCCGGCGCACGCACCGCGCCGTCAGGAACGACTCGGCCGTACGCGGCAGCATCAGTAAAGGCACGCCGGCCAGCAGAGACTGCGATACGGTCGATTCGCCCGCGTGGCAGATGGCGAAGGCCGACTCGCGCAATGCCATGTCCAGCGCCACCGGCCCCGCAGCCCAGGCGATCAGCGGATGCGCGAACGGCGGCGCGGCGCCCGCCGCCACGTCGGGCAGATAGGACAGCGTGCGGCAGCCGGCGCGCGCCAGCGCGTCCAGCATCGCCCCATGCTCCGGATGCGGCCCGCGCAGGTAGGCGAACACGCGCGGCCCGTCGCCGTCCGGCCAGGCCGGCATATCGGCGCCGGCACCGCCGATCGTGGACCCGAACCAGCGCTCATCGGTCCCCGCGCGGCCCCACGGATCGAGTTCCGGCCACGTGCACAGCAGCGGCACATCGCCCCGCAGCAGGTCGGCCGCGCGCGCGTACGGCGCCGCGCCGTGGCGGGCCAGCACGGCGTTGGCGGTCGCCAGTACGCGCGCCTCCGTCGCCGCCATGCGCGCCTGCGGCACCGCTTCCCAGTCGCGCAGCGGCGGCAGCGGTCCGGCCGGCGGGATCTGGAACCCGGCACCGACGGCGCTGCTCGCGATGCCGAGGCTGCGTGCGGCCAGCAGCGCGGCCGGTGCGTAATCGCCCACGACGACGTCCGCATGCAGCGCGCTGAGCAGATTGCGCCAGCCGTCGACGAGGCCCGCCATCGCGTCCGCATCGAGCCAGCCGCAGGCGAGCAGGATGTCGGCGAGACTCGCCTCGCCGGGAGGCAGCCCTTCCACGCGGTGCAGCCACAGGGGCGCCTGGTAGACGGGGATGCCGGTGTCGGCAAGCAGGCGGCGCGTGTGCACGAGGTCGCGCAGCACGAAGGACACTTCGTGGCCGCGTGCGCGCAGCGGTCGTGCCAGCGCTTTCAGGCGGCCGGCGTGGCCGAGCGCCGCGCCGAGTTCCCAGCAAAAGACGATATTGGCCATCAGGGTGCCGTCCGCATCGGCTGCGGCTCCTCCCCTTGCCCCTTCTGTCCCACGCGCTCGTACTCCGCGATGACCTGCGCGCCGAACAGCAGCAGGCTGGCCGCGATCTCGAGGCTGAACATGACGACGATCGCGGTGCTCATCGAGCCGTACACGAGGTTCACCTTGGACAGCGTGGTGAAGTACCACACGAGCACGTGGCGGGCGAGTTCCCACAGCAGCGCGGCAGTCACGCCACCGATGAGCGCATGCGACAGCGACAGCCGTCCCACCGGCATCACGAGGTAGATCGACGTGAGCACGAGGATCTCGCCCACGAGGCCCAGCAGGTACAGCAGCGCGCCGGAAACCCCATGCAGCGACCATGTGTGGCCGAACAGTTCGACGCTCTCCGAACCGATCACCTGCAGGGTGCCGGCAACGAGCGTCACGATCATCACGCCGAAGCCCAATGCGAGGATGTAGCAGTACGGGAGCACGGCCGACACGAGGAAGTGACGCCGGCGCACGGCGACGCGGTGCACGAAGATCACGCTCATCGCGTTTTCCAGCACGGTGAACGCGAGGGAGCTGAAGAACAGCATCGTGAAGCCGAGCACCCACGTGATCAGGTCGCGGGTGTCCAGGAAGTGGGCCACCTCCGCCACGATCGAGCCGGACTGCCCCGGCACGAGCAGCTCCAGGTAGCGGCGCAACGTGAGCAGCAGGTTGGCCTGGTCGATGAAGTGCGACAGCACGACGACGACCAGCATCAGGAACGGCACGATCGACAGCAGCGCGTAATAGGCGACGGCGCCGGCCAGCAGCAGGCCCTGGTTGGCGCGGAAGGCGCGCACGCACTGCAGGGTGAAGTCGAGCGGGTGCGCGACGATCCACGCATTGGCGCGCCGGTTCAGCACGCGCAGGCGCAGGCCGCGCGCCGGCTTCATCGCGCCAGCCTGATCCCCGTGAACTGCCAGCGTGCGCCGGCCGGGAAAAAGTTGCGGTAGCTGGCCCGCGCGTGGCCGTGCGGCGTCGCGCACGACGAGCCGCGCAACACGTACTGGTTGACCATGAACTTGCCGTTGTATTCGCCGATCGCGCCCGCGGCCGGGGCGAAGCCGGGGTAAGGCGCGTAGCTGCTCGCGGTCCACTGCCAGCATTCGCCGAACATCTGCGCGAGGCCGCTGCTGCCCGCCGCGCGCGGATGCAGGTCGCCGCAGGTCAGCGCCGCATCGCGCGCCGCGAACTCCCACTCCGCTTCCGTCGGCAGGCGCGCGCCGCGCCAGCGCGCGTACGCGTCGGCCTCGTACAGCGACACGTGCGTGACGGGCCGCGCCAGGTCCAGCGCCTGCAGGCCGTGCAAGGTGAACTCGCGCCGGCGCTCGCCATCCTCGACCCAGTACAGCGGCGCGGCGAGCGTGCCGTTCGCGACGAGGTCCCAGCCGTCGGACAGCCACAGCGCCGGATCGCGATAGCCGCCCGCCTCGATGAATTCGAGGTACTCGCCGTTCGTCACGAGGCGCGACGCGAGCGCGAACGGCTGCAGGTACTGGCGGTGGCGCGGGCTTTCGTTGTCGAAGGCGAAGCCGTCGCCCGCGTGGCCGATCTCGGCGAGGCCGCCGTCGAATCCGATCCAGGCCAGCGGTTCCGCCGGGCTCGAAGCGGGCAGCGGCGAATCGACGTAAGCCGGGTACAGCGGATTACGCGACAGCAGGTGCTTGACGTCCGTGAGGATCAGTTCCTGGTGCTGCTGCTCGTGCTGCAGGCCCAGTTCCACGAGGGCGGCGAGTTCGCCATCCTCCGGCGCGGACGCCAGCAGGTGCAGCATGCGGGCGTCGACGGCGGCACGGTAGGCATGGACCTCGGCCAGCGTCGGGCGCGTGAGCAGGCCGCGCTGCGCGCGCGGATGTTTCGCGCCCACGCCGTTGTAGTAGGAGTTGAACAGCACGCGGAAGGCCGCGTCATGGGGCCGGAAGCCGGGTTCGCGCGGCTCGAGGATGAAGGTCTCGAAGAACCACGTCGTGTGCGCGAGGTGCCATTTGACCGGGCTCGCGTCGGGCATCGACTGGGCACAGCAGTCCTCGGCCGTCAGCGGCTCGGCCAGGTGCAGCGTGCGCTGGCGCACGTGCTGGAACGCGGTGGACAGGCGGTGTTCGGAAGCTCCCATCGCGGCTCCTTCAATGCGACAGTGCGCGCGCGTAGATCACGGCGAACCACTGTTTCGGATCGGTCCACACGCGCGTGGCCGCAAAGCCGGCCTGGGCCAGCAGGCCGACGGCGTCGCTCTGGCGGTATTTGTAGCTGTTCTCCGTGTGGATCCACTCGCCCGCCGCGAACCGGCGGCTGCCGCCGCGCCACGTCACCTGCTGCGCGGTCTGCGCTTCCAGGTGCATCTCGACGCGGCCCTGGGCCGGGTTGTAGAAGCCGCGGTGGCGCCACTGGCGGATGTCGAAGTCGGCGCCCAGCAGGCGGTTCACGTGGCGCAGCACGTTGAGGTTGAAGGCGGCCGTCACGCCCAGCGCGTCGTCGTAGGCGGCATCCAGCACGGTGTGTTCCTTGGCGAGGTCGATGCCTATGAGGAGTCCCCCGTCGCGCCCGCACTGCGCGTGCACGCGCTGCAGGAAATCGCGCGCCTCGTCGGGCGTGAAATTGCCGATCGACGAGCCGGGATAAAAGAACAGGCGGCGCTCCTCGCGGACGCTGTCGGGCAGTTCGAGGCTGCCCGAGAAATCCATGCCGAGCGGCCGCATCTCGATGTGACGGAAGCGCTGGCGCAGGCGCTCGACGGCATCGAGCAGGAATTCGGCCGAGATGTCGACGGGGACATACTGGCGCGGCTGCAGCAGCGGAAACAGGTTCGCCGCCTTGGCGCAATTGCCGGCGCCCAGGTCGATCAGCGTGGAACCGGTGCCGACCGTGCGCGCGATCTCGGCGCCGTACAGGTCGAAGATGCCGGCTTCCGTGCGCGTCGGATAGTACTCGGGCAATTCGCAGATGGCTTCGAACAGCTTCGACCCCAGCGGGTCGTACAGGAACTTGGGCGAAATCCAGGCCTGGCGGGCGGTGAGACTCGCGGCCAGCTCGGCGGGTACGTGCAATCCATCGTTGTTTACTACGGGCACTGCGGGCGACGTGGCGTTCAGCATCGGGTGTCCTCGGTGGTGCGGCCGCACCGTGCGGCCGGCTGGAATGTTGCCGTTCCGGCCATGATACGCGATTCCGCGATTCCGCACGCGCGCCGTTACCCTGCAAGAATTCGGGGTCAGAGCACATTTTTCGTCGAATTCGGGGTCAGAGCATTATTTAATATGGCGCAAATTTGAGGGTTTTATGGGCTACCGGCCGTCCCATAGAAGCCATTTCGTGCAGGCGAAGACATGTTGTCTTCCATAGAACAATTTCCCAAGAATGGGGTCTGACCCCGAATTTGGGAAATAATGTGCTCTGACCCCGAATTGGGTGGCGTGCTAGAGTAGTGGTTTTGTCAATCGGCGTGCCATGCTCGAACTCGTCAATCTCAGTAAGTCCTATGGTGGCCGTACCGTGCTGGCGGCGCTGTCGCACCGGTTCGAGCCCGGCGAGTTCGTCGCGATCATGGGGGAGTCGGGCGTCGGCAAGTCCACCCTGCTGAACCTGATCGCCGGGCTCGACGCGCCAGATAACGGCGAAGTCCGCGTCGATGGGACGCCGATGTCGGCGCTGGACGACGATGCCGCCACCCGCCTGCGCCGTACGCGCATGGGGTTCATTTTCCAGGCGTTCCACGTGCTGCCGCACCTGACCCTGCAGCAAAACGTCGCGCTGCCGCTGCTGCTCAATGGCCGCCCCGACCCGGCCCGCGCCACGCAGATGCTCGACGCGGTGGGTCTCGGCGGGCGCGGCGCCGATTTTCCGCGCCAGCTGTCGGGCGGCGAGCTGCAGCGGGTCGCCATCGCGCGCGCCCTCGTGCACCGCCCCGCCCTGCTGCTGGCGGACGAGCCCACCGGCAATCTCGACCCCGACACGGCCGACGGCATCCTGCACCTGCTGCGCACCGAGATCAAGGCCAGTGGCGCGGGCGCCATCATGGTCACCCACTCGCATGCGGCGGCCGCGCTGGCCGACCGAACCTTCGTATTGACGCGTGCCGGACTGAAATTAGCGTAAGTTCCTGCAAGAAAGACGCATCTTATGGCGTTTTAGTCATGAACAGTGCGTCATATTTGTCAACTCCGTAGTAGCATTCCAACAAACCCACCAGGCATAAGTCATCAACGAATACGGTCGGGCTGGATTCCGTTCGAGCGGGGCAAGAACCGGACGGACCCTGCAACTCTCCAAAACAGTCGATCTGTCTTGAACATATTTCCCAATGTGGAGGAGTTCATGAGCGTACGGCAGAAAAAACAGGAGTTGCTCGAGGCGATGCACCGCGCCCGGGCCATGGAGCCGTCGAGTTTTGTTCCGAACAAATTACTCGACACTTTGATTCAGCGTATGCAGCTGAAGAACGACGCGGAACTGTGCCGCGTCCTGGAGGTACAACCACCTATCATCAGCAAGATCCGGCACCGCAAGCTGAACGTCGGCGCGACGATCCTGCTGCGGATGCACGAGAAGTCGAATATCCCGATCCGCGAGCTGAAGGAATTGACGGCCGAAGCGCGCACGCAGCCGCCGCCGACGCATCACTGAACGCCGTTACTCGCCCGGCGGGCGGCCGGTCTTGAGCTGGGGCAGGCTGTCGAGGACGGCGCGCAGCGACGCCGTGTCGAGCTGGCCGAGCAGCGCCACGCCGATGCGCAGCAGTTCGCTCTTCTTGACTTCGAAGCCGGCCTTCAGGCAGGCCTGCTTGACGGTGGCGAGCACGGCGTATTCCTGCTCGGGCATGGTGAAGCTGTCGCGCACGAGATGCGGACGTGCAGCCGGCGCGGGCGCCGCTTTCGGGCGTGTCGATTTCGCGGGCGCCGCGATCGCGCGTGCCGCCTGCTGGGCCACCTTCGCCGGCGTGGGCACGGCCTTCGCGCGCACCGCCTTGGCCGGCGCAGCTTTTTTCACCGCGGCCGTTTTTTTCGCCGGTGCCGCTTTCGCCGCCGCCGCCTTCTTCGCCGCGGGCTTCGCGGCTGCCTTTACGGCCGTCTTTGCCGCGGGTTGTGCCCTGCTCGTCCTCGCCATGGGACCTCCATCTTCAAACAAGCCAAACAATATATATCATTTGGCCCATATGCGGAAGGTCACTCCTCGGGGTCCGCGTCGCGGAACTCCGCGGCGATCGCGGCAAACTGGCCTTCGATTTCGAAGAACGCATCCAGCACGTCCGGATCGAAATGCGTGCCGCGGCCCTTGCGCATCACGTCCAGCGCCTGCTGGTGCGTGAACGCGGGCTTATAGACGCGGCGCGAGATCAGCGCGTCGTACACGTCGGCGACGGCCATCAGACGCGCGGACAGCGGGATCTGCTCGCCCGCCAGGCGGTCCGGATAGCCGGAGCCGTCCCATTTCTCCTGGTGCGAGTGGGCGATCTCGCGCGCGAACATCAAAAAGCCGTTGGTGCCGCCGATGTGCTTTTCGACGAGCATGATGGTGTCGCGCCCGTACACGGCGTGCAGCTTCATGACCTCGAATTCCTCGCGGTCTAGGACACCGGGTTTCAACAGGATGCGGTCGGGGATGCCGACCTTGCCGATGTCGTGCAGCGGCACGGAGCGGTACAGCAGCTCGATGTTCTCGTCGGTGAGGTCGGCCGCGAAGCGCGGATGATGCTGCAGGTGGCGCGCCAGCGCGCGCACGTAGTGCTGCGTGCGGCGGATGTGATGGTCGCCTTTCGTGACGGCCGCGTTGTCGCGCGTCTCGGCCAGCGTGCCCATCGCCATGATGATCGCTTCCTGCATCAGCGCCAGCTGAGCCGTGCGCTCCTGCACGAGCTTTTCCAGGTTCTCGTTGTGCGCCTGCAGCTGGCGACGCGCGTCGAGCAAGGTCAGTTGCGTGGCCACGCGGGCGAACAGGATCGGGGGGCTGATCGGCTTGGCGATGTAGTCGACGGCGCCCAGCGACAGGCCCATCGCCTCGTCCTCGACCTGGTTCTTCGCGGTCAGGAAGATCACGGGGATGTCGGCCGTGACGGGGTTCGCCTTCAGTTGGCGGCACGTCTCGTAGCCGTCCAGGCCGGGCATCATCACGTCGAGCAGGATCAGGTCCAGGCCGGGCGTGGACTGCGCGATCTGCAGCGCCAGGCTGCCGTTGTTGGCGACCTTCGTGTTGTAGCGGTCCTTGAGCAGGCGCGACAACAGCATGATGTTGTCGGGCGTGTCGTCGACGATCAGGATCGTCGGCTTGTCCTTGTTGCCAGGGTGTCCGGTGGATGCAATATTCATCAGGTTTCGGCGGTATCGGGGCGGGTTGCGGCGGCCGCCTTCGGCAACTGCTGGCGCGCCTCTTCGAATTCGTAACGGGACAGGTGCTGCTCCAGCCGCGCCATATGCTCGGCGTCGAGCACGCCGGCCAGGCGCGCGCGCACCGTCTCGAAGTAGTCAATGGCATCGCCCGAGTACTCGGCCAGCAGCTGGTCGAGCTGGGCGACGGCGTCCAGCGCGGCGTCGTCCGCATCCGGAGCGACCGGCGGTGGCGCGGGCGGCGCGGGCGGCGGCGGGGCGATGGCGGCGCGGGCAAAATACCGGTCGAGCGACTCCATGGTCGCATCGACGGCCGCTTCCAGCGCGCGCACGCCGGCGGCGAGGCGGCCGGGGTCGGGCGCGGCCAGTCCGAGGCCCTCTTCCACCGATTGCGCCAGCGTCTGCAGCTCGCGCGCGCCGATGTTGCCGGCCACGCCGCGCAAGGTGTGCGCCCGCGCGGCCGCCTGGCGCAGGCGGCGCGCCTGGTAGTCCGCGCGGATCTGGGCGCCGGCGTCGCGCTGGGTGGCACGGAAGCGGTCCAGCAGCTGCACGTACAGCGCGACGTTGCCGGCCACGTGGCGCAGGCCGTACGCGGAATCGATGCCGGACACGGTCGACAGGCCCGGCAGCGTGGGACCGTCCGCCACGGCGGCGCCGCCGGCCGACAGCGGCGGCGGCACGGCCTGGCCGATCCAGCGCGCCAGGGTGGCGTACAGCTTCTCCGGCTCGACGGGCTTGGTGATGTAGTCCTGCATGCCCTCGCGCAGGCAGCGTTCGCGGATCTCGGCCAGCGCATGCGCCGTCATGGCGACGATCGGCAGCTTGTCGAAGCGCGCATCCTTGCGCAGTTCGACGGTGGCCGCGTGGCCGTCCAGCTGCGGCATCTCGAGGTCCATCAGCACGAGGTCGTAGGCCTGCGGGCCGCCTTCGTACAGCATGTCCAGCGCCTCGTTGCCGGTGGCGGCGACGTCGACAGCGATGTTCTGCGCCTGCAGCAGTTCCAGCGCGATCTCCTGGTTGACCTGGTTGTCCTCGACCAGGAGCACGCGCGCCACGTGGTCGCCCGACGCTTCGAATCGGCTGCGCGCGTGCGGCGCGCGCGGGGGCGCGAACAGGGCAACGAGCGTGTCGACGAGGGCCGACTGGCCGATCGGCTTGCACAGGAACCCGCGGATGCCCGCGGCCTCGGCTTCCTTCTGCACTTCCTCCCGGCCGAACGCCGTCACGAGCACGGTCGACGGCGGATGGCGCAGCGCCGGATTACCGGCGATGCGGCGCGCCAGTTCGATGCCGTTCATGCCCGGCATCTGCCAGTCCGTCAGCACGACGCGATACGGGTCGCCGGCCGCATCGGCCGCGAGCAGCGCGCTTTCCGCCTCGGTGCCGCTGGCCGCCAGGTCCACGCGCAGCGGCAGCGTCTGCAGCGCCTCGCTCATGATCTCGCGCGCGACGTCGGAATCGTCGACGAGCAGCAGGCGCGCGCCGTCCAGTTCCGGCGGCGCGACGGCCACGCGCTCCGGCTCGCCGGACAGCGGGAAGTCGAGGTCGAAGTGGAACGTCGAGCCCTTGCCCGGGCTGCTCTCGACGACGATGCGCCCGCCCATCAGGCCGACCAGTTGCTGCGAGATCGACAGGCCCAGGCCCGTGCCGCCGTATTCGCGCGTCGTGCTGCCGTTGGCCTGGCTGAACGCGCGGAACAGCTTGGCCTGCTGCTGCTCGCTCATGCCGATGCCCGTGTCGCGCACGGCAAAGCGCAGCGTGGCAAAGCCGTCGCGGAAGCGGTCGGTGGCCGGATCGTCGAGGCGCATGCACGACAGTTCCAGCTCGCCCGCCGGCGTGAATTTCACGGCATTGTTGACGAGGTTAATGAGGACCTGGCCCAGGCGCAGCGGGTCGCCCACGAGCATGCGCGGGATCGCGTGCGGCACGTGGAACAGGTATTCCAGGTGCTTGTCGGCCGCCTTCTGGCTCGTCACGCTGGCCACGTTCGCAAGCACGTCGTCCAGGCAGAACGGGATGTGCTCGACGTCCAGCTTGCCCGCCTCGATCTTGGAAAAATCGAGGATGTCGTTGATGATCCCCAGCAGCGACAGCGCGGCGCGGTGGATCTTGCCGACGTAGTCCTGCTGCTTGGGCGAGAGTTCGGTGCGCAGCGTGAGATAGGCCATGCCGATGATCGCGCTCATCGGCGTGCGGATCTCGTGGCTCATGTTGGCGAGGAATTCGGATTTCGCCACGTTCGCCGCCTCCGCGCGCACGTTGGCCGCCACGAGCGACTGCTCGCGCTCGCGCCGCTCGGAGATGTCGCGGATGAACGAGCAGAACTCGTAGTCGTCGCTGGCGGCCAGCTGCACGCGCGTGATGGCCAGCTCGATCGGGAATTCCACGCCGTCGCGGCGCAAGGCATACGTCTCGATGCGGCTGTCCAGCACCCCGCCCACGCCGCTCCGTTCGTAGCGCGCGAGGCCGTTGCGGTGCGCTGCGCGGTGGCGCTCCGGCACGATGCAGTCCGACAGGTCGCGGCCCAGCACCTCCTCGCCCTTCCAGCCGAACATCTTTTCCGCCTGCGCGTTCCAGCCGACGATGCGGCCCTGGCGGTCCATGCGCACGACGGCGTCCAGCGCCGTGTCGACGATGGCCTGCAGCTTGGCCTGGCTGCCCTGCGCCATGCGCATGGAGTCCAGCAGCTCGCGCGTGCGCGCGGCGATCTTCTGTTCGAGGTCTTCGTTCAGGTCGCGCAGCTGCTGTTCGATCACGCTTTTTTCGCGCAGCAGGCCGTTCGTCACCTGTTCGGCGCGGCGCAGCCGGTTCAACGTGTCGCGGAAGCTGCGCACGGCGGACGACAGGCGGCCGATCTGGTCGCGCCGGCCGATGCCGGACAGGTGGATGTCGGTCTCGCCGCGCGCCAGCTTTTCCAGCGCTTCCTGGATGTCGGCAAACGGCTGCGTCATGCGGCGGCCGATCAGCAGCACGCACAGGGTGATGGTCAGCGTGAGGATCAGGTTGCCCAGCACCGTCTGGATGATCTGCCGGCGCAGGTCCGCGTCGATCTGGCGGCGCGAGATCGCCAGGTCGATCGAGCCGACCACGTATTCGCGGTTGCCGTCGTGGTACACGACTTTCTGCTGCACGCGTTCGGCGCCCTCCTCGTCCGCGCCGGAGCCGAGCGACGCGAGCACCATGCCGTTCGGCGCCAGCACGCGCAGCATGATCACTTCCGGCGTGCCGCCGAGCGCATCGACGACCGAGGACACGGCCGCGCTGTTGATGTCGAACAGCGGCCGCGCCAGCGCGTGCGACACCACCGTGGCCTGGCGCTCGACCCGTTCCCCCAGGCGCGCGCTCGCCTCGCGATGCAGAGAATGCGTCACCCAAGTCGTGTACGCCGTCGTCGACAGCGCCACCGCCAGCACGATGCCGGCGCCGAGCCGGAACACGATGTTCTGGCGCCAGCTGTCGACGAGGCCGCGTACGAGTCCTCCCGAACGGCGCGGCGCGGAAGATGGCAGGGAATTAATGGCCGCCTCCCGGATGGCCGGCCAGCTCGCGCTCGCGGCGGCGGTAGGCGGGGCTCGTGCGCACTTCCTCGATCGTCTTCCAGATGCGTTCCGCAAGGTCCGGCTGCTGGGCGACGAAGGCATGCGACAGCAACAGGTAATAGGGCTTTTCGATCAGCGGCACGGGCAGCACTTCGATCTGCCGGCCGTACACCGACCGCATCAGCCGCATCGCGTCGCCGCCGCCGAGGGCCGCCGCCACGAGGCGTCCGGCCAGCATCTTCTGCACCAGCTCGTCGGACTGCTGGCTGCCTTCGTCCACGGCCACGTTCTGCGCGCGCAGGAAGTCGCCGACGGAGTAGCCGAGCTGGATGCCGACGCGGCCGTCGAGATTGGTGAAACGCTTGCCGTCCCAGTCGACCTTGCCGCCTTTGCGCCGCACCAGGACGTAGCGGTCGACGTGCATGCGCCGGGCGGGATCGGCCTGGCCCGTGTCGCCGCGGACACCGGGATACGCACCGAGCGCCAGCCGCTCGCGGCTGAAGCTGACGGCGAACGCGCCGTTGACCTGGTTCGCCTTGACCTGCGCGAGGCAGCGCTTCCACGGCATGCTCTGGTAATCGAGCGTGAGCCGCAGGCGCCGCGCCACTTCGGCCAGCAGTTCGAAATTCAGGCCGCCGCCGTCCAGGGTGCGCCACGGCAGCACTTCCTGGCGCTCGAAGCACAGGGACACCGTGCCCGCCGCGAACGACGGCGCGCCGGCCAGGAGGCAGCAGGCGATCAGTCCGTGGCGAAGGAAGCGCAACATGGCGTAGGTATGGCGGCAATAATGATTAAAAACAGACAACAGTATGCCAGACCTCGCCGACAAAACCTACCTGGACCGTCAAGCCGCCAGGGCGGCGCGGCCGTGGCGCAACTCGGCCAGCACGCCGGCACGCAGTCCGGTCTTCGGCACTTCCAGTTCCTCGATCTCCAGCTCTTCCATGAGGCCCAGCAGGATGGCCAGCGCGGCCGTCACGTCGCGCAGGCGCAAATGACCCAGGCCCGCCAGCGGCGCCCCGCCGCCGCCCTGGTCGAGGGCGCGCGCGGCGAGCGTCTCGAGGCGGGCGCGGGTGATGGGACCGGCCAGGTCGTTGTCGGCCAGCAGCCGCGCCAGCGTGTGGATCGTGCCGGACGCGCCGCACGCGCGGTCGCGCCGGCCGGGGCCGAACGCGGGCGTCTCGTCGCCCAGCTTGGCGCGCGTGGACGCGATCGCGGCCGCGAACGACACCGCGTCGATGCGCCCGCCGCTGAAGAACGTCAGCGCCAGGCGCGACGTGCCCAGGCCCAGCGACGCCACCTTCTGCACGTGGCGCCCGGCACCCAGCGCGAGCTGCGTCGAGCCGCCGCCGATGCCCAGCACCAGCGTGCGCGTATGGCTCTCGTGCGCCGCGCTTTCGTGCGCCGCCCCGTCGGCCACGCCGAGATACGTCAGGACGGCCTCCTGCTCGCCGGTCAGCACCTGGACCGGATGGCCGAGCAGCTGCTGCGCGGCCGGCAGGAACAGATGACTGTTGCGGGCCATGCGCAGGGTCGACGTGGCGACCACGCGCACGGCGGCCAGCGCATGGTCGGAGAGGCGCGCGCGGATCGTGCGCAGGCACTCGAAGGCGCTGTCCATCGCCTCGGGGCTCAGGCAGCCCTGCGCGTCCAGCGCGGCGGCCAGGCGCAGCGGCGCATGGAAACTGTCGAGGGGACGCAACGCGCCGTCCTCGACGGTGCCGACCAGCAGGCGGAAACTGTCCGAGCCAAGGACGAGTGCGGCGTGGATGGGAGGTGTGGTGCTCATGCAGACTCCGAAGTCGAAAACGGCGCCACGATAGCGGGGCTGGATGACGGATCGATGACAGGAGCATCGTTGACCGCATCATCATAAGCCAAGCGCGACCAGGGCGCTATGGCGGACACGGCGGTTCGTACGGACCCCTGCGCGGGGGCGTTCATGTTTCTTCGACCGGCGCCAGCACCGCCGCCGCCACCTCGACCCGGTTCCGTCCGGCCTTCTTGGCCACCCGTAACGCCTCGTCGGCACGGGCCAGCAGCGTGACGGTGCTGTCGTCCGGGCGGATCGTCGTGACGCCAAAGCTGGCCGTCAAGGAAATCATCGCGCGCTCCGTCTTGACGCGCTCCGCCTCGATCGCGGCGCGCATGCGCTCGGCGACCATCGTCGCGTCGTCCAGGTTCGTGCGCGGCAGCAGGATCGCGAACTCCACGCCCACCAGGCGGCCCAGCAGGTCGCTGTCGCGCAGCTGGCGCTTGCACGTATCGATCAGGTGCGCGAGCACGACGTCGCCGGCCGGGTGGCCGTAGCTGTCGTTGATCCGTTTGAACTGGTCGAGGTCGAACACGACGAGGGCGGTCGGCTGGCCGGGACGGCGCGCGAGCGCCATCCATGGCGCCAGCGCCTGGAAAAAGCCGCGCCGGTTCGGCACGTCGGTGAGCGGATCGACGACTTCCAGGCGCGCCAGCTCGGCCTGTTCGCGCTCGCGGCCCAGCAGCAGCCAGCCAAAGCCGCCGACGAGAGCCAGCAGATACAGCGCGCCCGAGTGCAGCTGGCGCAGGATATCGCTCGTCATCCAGCCCCATCCGGCCGGCGCCAGCAGCACGAGCGCGCCGCGCGCACCCACGACGATGGCCAGCACGGTCGTCGCCAGCGCCAGGAAGCGCTGCAGCATCGAGGCAAGGGCCCAGCCCCGCGCCAGCGCCGCCGCCAGCGACAGATAAAAGCCGCCGAGGACCAGCGACGCGGCCACGGCGCGCAGGCCGATCGGGTCGATCAGCCAGCACAGCAGGAAGGCGGCGACGGCCAGCGCCAGCGCGGGGATGGTGGCGCGGCGCCAGCGCAGCCGGCCCGCGCGTTCCCACGCGGCGCCGGATTCCCAGGCCACGCCGGCGAACACGAGGACGTAGGCGATGGGCAGCGCAAGGCCTTCCGGCACGACGCCCGCCGCGCCGATCGCCAGCAGCAGCCAGCCGGCGCCCTGGTACAGGCGCGACCAGCCCCACGTCGGGACGGCCGGACGGCCGGCATGGCCGGATTGTTCGAAGAAAAACAAGGTGGCGCACAAGGCCAGGTTGCCGAGTGCAAGTGCCAGGACCATCGTGGTGGCATCCATCGGCGCCTCAGAATTCGTGCACGACCGCGGTCGTGCCGTCGCCGACGCGGCTGGACCAGGCGCGCGTCCAGTAGTCCCGCTCGGCCTCGGTGGGCGGCTCGTGCCAGAACACGATCAAGGTTCCTTTATGGTCGTGGATCTGGGTCAGCTTCTCGACGAAACCCGGGTTGCCGTCCACGTCCGCCAGCGCCATCGCATATCCATAAACGCGATCCAGGCGCTCGATGCGGTCCGGCTCGGTCTGGCTGTTGGTGGCGGTAATGGTCGGGTGGTCCAGGAACATGAGGTCTCCGCTTGGGCTGCAACGGCCAGCTTATCAGAAACCTATCGACCGCAACAAGTTCGCCTATACTTGCCGCATGCCTCACGACACACCCACCCCGCCGCTCGTACGTACGCGCCGGGGCCGCCGGACGCTCGAATTCGTCCCCGGCGACATCCAGAGCGAGATGCTGCTGGCCCGGCCCGACGCGCTCGTGCTGGCCTATTTGCGCGCGATGATGGGTTTCGTCCTGTTCGCGCCGTCTCCCGTCCGCATCGTGATGGTCGGGCTGGGCGGCGGCTCGCTGGCCAAGTTCTGCCACCGCCATTTTCCCGACGCGCACATCACCGTCATCGAACTGCGCGCCGACGTGATCGCCCTGCGCGACGCCTTCCACGTACCGCCCGACAGCGCGCGCTTCGCGGTCGTCCAGGCCGACGCCGCCGACTGGCTGGCCGCGCATCCCGGCTCGGCCGATGTACTGTTGGTCGATGGCTTCGACGCGCGCGGGCTGCCGCCGAAGCTCGCCGATACGCCCTTTTATATGGACTGCCGGCGGGCGCTCCAGCCCGGCGGCGTGCTCGTGGCCAACGTGTTCACGTACGATCCCCGCTACCCGGACGTGATGGACGCGCTGGAGACCGTGTTCCCCGGCCGGACCTGCTGGTTCGACAAGGTCGCGGGCAACAACCGCATCGTGTACGCCTTGCACGCCCCCGGCGATGCCGCCTTGCGCCGGCTGGCGGCGCTGCGGCGCCGGCGCGGGTTCGGCCTGGGATTATTGAATCGGCTAGCCATTCGATTCATCCTTGTCTGGATCGCATCGCGATCTGTTTTGGCCCTACCACACCTTGGTGTCACACGGTCCCGCCTGTGACAATTTGTTTGCGGAAACTAGAGTTTCTGTGACAAACTGATGCCTCTTCATGCCTCAGGGCAAGCTCTCATCTTTCATGCATAGGGATCACTGGATGTCGCGTCGCCGACTGCCGTTTTCGCTCACGCTCGCAGCGGGCCTCACGCTGGCCGGCGGCCTCGCCGCAACCGCTGTGCTGACGGTCGCCGTCAGCCGTCTCGAATACGACAACAAGGCGCTGGCCTTCGAACAGGGGACCGGCGTGCGCGTGGCCGCCCTCCGCCAGGGCATGGACGATGCCGTCGAAGTCCTGAACGTCACCAACCAGCTGTTCACGACCGTCCAGCCGGTCACCCGCGCGCAATTCCACGATTTCACGACGCCGCTGCTGCAGCGCAATCCGTACATCCGCGCCTTCAACTTCCACCGCGTGGTGGAGGACAGCGAGCGCACCGCCGTCGAGGCCGAGCTGCGCCAGTTCCAGCCGGACCTCGTCCTGCGCGAGATGCAGGACGGCAAACGCGTACCGGCACCGAAGCGCCCGCGCTACAACGTCGTCGACTACCTCGAACCGATGCAGGGCAACGAGGCAGCACTCGGCCTGAACGTCAGCGAATACAGCCAGGTCAGCGAAGCCCTCGCGCGCGCCCAGGCCAGCGGCCGCGCCGCGGTCACGGGCCTGCTACGCATTGCCCAGGCCCCCGGCGCACCCAGCTTCGAAGTGCTGATGCCCGTCTACGCCCGGGGCGGCAGGCTGCTGGGCGATACGGCTGCCGTGATCTATGTGCCGACGCTCGTCAAGGCGGCCCTCGCCCGCGCCGGCCTGCTCGACGACCACAGCATCCAGCTCCGTTTCTACGCGGGCGGCCGCGCCGATCCGGCACACCTGGTCTACGCGAGCCGCGACGGCGTCGCCGCCGAGGCCCCCATGCCGCTGCTGTCGGCCGGGTACACGGGACGCTCCCTGACGACGTTCACCGTCGGCGGCCAGTCCTGGTCCGTGGAAGCCATCGCCGCGCCCAGCCCGTGGCTGGCCGACCACCTCGGCTCCACCCTGCTGCTGACCGGCGGCGTGCTGTCGACCCTGCTCCTGTGCGCGTTCGTGCAGGCGGCCGGCGAGCGTGCGCGCAAGGTGCAGGAACTGGTGCGCGAGCGCACCGCCGACCTGAAACTGACGAACCAGCGCCTGATCGACGACGTCCTCGCGCGCAAGCGCACCGAGAAAGCCCTGCAGGAAAGCGAGCAGCGCTTCCGCCAGCTGGTCGCCATGTCGTCCGACTGGTACTGGGAACAGGACGAGGAATTCCGTTTTACCCACGTCACCGGCGACTTCACGGAAAAATCCGGCATCGCCACCGAGCGCGTGCTGGGCCGGCGCCGCTGGGACTACGTGCCCGCGCTGACGGACACGGAACTGGGCCGCGACCACATCGCCACCCTGGAAGCGCACGAACCCTTCCGCAACCTCGAATACCGCGTCGTCGACGACAATGGCGAGGAGCGCTGGTTCTGCATCAACGGCCAGCCGACGTTCGACGAGACGGGCCGCTTCACCGGCTACCGCGGCACCGGCAGCGACATCACTGCGCGCAAGGTCACCGAGCAGCGCGTGCACCACGTGGCCCAGCACGACGTGCTGACGGGCCTGCCCAACCGTTCGCTGCTGCAGGACCGCCTGGGCCAGGCCGTCGCCTACGCCACCCGCAGCGGCCACCAGGTCTGGGTGATGCTGATCGACCTGGACCGCTTCAAGTACGTCAACGACAGCATGGGCCACAAGGCCGGCGACGTCCTCCTGATGACGGTCGCGGCGCGCCTGCGCTCGTCGCTGCGCGATACCGACACGGTGGCGCGCCTGTCCGGCGACGAGTTCGTCGTAATCCTGTCCGAGCACCACGACCAGCCGCTCACGCCGGACATCGTGCAGCGCGTCATGGATTCCGTCGCGCAGCCCGTCATGCTGGGCACCAAGGAATTCTTCGTCACCTGCAGTATCGGCGTGGCCGCCTTCCCGAGCGACGGCACGCCGTCCGAGAACCTGATCGAGCACGCGGACATCGCCATGTACCGCGCCAAGAAACTGGGACGCAACAACTTCCAGTTCTATACGCCGGCCATGAACGAGGAATCGCTGGAGCGCGTGCGCATCGAAAGCGCGCTGCGCAACGCCCTCGAACGCAATGAATTCGTGCTGCACTACCAGCCGCAAGTCGATTTGCAGACGGGCCGCATCGTCGGCATGGAAGCGCTGATCCGCTGGAAGCATCCGGAACTGGGCATGGTGCCGCCGGGCCGCTTCGTCAGCATCGCCGAGGACACGGGCCTGATCGTGCCGATCGGCGCCTGGGTGATGCGCACCGCGTGCGCGCAGAACAAGGCCTGGCAGGATGCCGGCCTGGGCAAACTGCGCGTGGCCGTGAACCTGTCGGCGCGCCAGTTCAGCGCGGCCGATCTGCTGCCGGGCATCGAGGCCGTGCTCAACGACACGGGCCTGGATCCGTCCTGCCTCGAGCTGGAACTGACGGAAAGCCTGTTCATGAGCGACGTCACGCCGGCCGTGGAGCTGCTGCACCGCATGAAGTCGCTGGGCGTGAACCTGTCCATCGACGATTTCGGCACCGGGTACTCCAGCTTCTCGTACCTGTCGCGCTTCCCGATCGACGTGCTGAAGATCGACCGCTCGTTCGTCAACGACATCACGCACGACGCCAACGACGCCGCAATCGTCGCCTCGATCATCGCGCTGGCGCACAACCTGCGCCTGTCGGTGATCGCCGAGGGTGTCGAGACGGCTGAACAGCTGGATTACCTGCGCCACCAGGGCTGCGACGAAATGCAGGGATACTATTTCTCGAAGCCGCTCCCGGCCCATGAATTCGAGCAATTACTGCGTCAGCGACGCGGCCTGACGGCCCCGGAAGACGAGCCGCAGACGGCCGTCGCCTGAAGAAATCTCGAATCCGCTTTAAGTTTGCATGACAAGTGCGATATTTCGTGCAATTTCCTGTGGCTTAATCAATATCGTTCTCATACAATACTCCGTGACTCTTTAGCAATACACTCGCCGAGCATTGATGATGATGACTGAACTGAATATCGACACCGCCACGGCCACCCTGGCGGAACGCAGGCCGCGCACCGACATGCGCACGCGCGACCTCGTCAACCAGGCCGTCGCGTCCGTTCCCACGCTGGGGCTGCAGCGCGCCGCGGAATTCCTCGCGGCGATGGGCGTGCCGGCGGAGATCGCGGTACGGGCACTGGTTTACCCGAACCGCCGCCGGACGAATTAATTTTGCTGTGATGCGATGTCGGCCAGGGATTCGCGTCCCCGCGCCGTCAATTCGAAGCCGCCCTCGGCCCGCGCCGCAATGTGCGACTTGCGGCTGAGGAACTGGACGACGTCGTCATCGACGTTCGCCGCCGGATCCGCCTCGAGCGCGCGCAGCGCTTCCACACAGCGGCGCAGGAACAGCAGTTCCGTCCCCTGCGCCGTCAGCGCCAGGCTACCATTCTTCGCATACTGGATCAGTTTCAGGCCGGACAGGCGCTTCGCGTTGCGCCCGACACAGGCATTGACGCGGTCGTTCTTCGCACCGCGCCGGATGAATTCGAGCGCATCGTATTCGTCGCCCGTCAGTTTCAGATTCTTCATTACCACTTTCCAAGAGAACAAGCCCGTCATGGTAACGGCGGCGGGCCCTCTCGGCAACCGGTCTGGCCGTCAGCGCAACGCCCGCACGGCGGCCCACACGAGGCCCGCCCCCGCCAGGACACCCAGCGCCACGGCCGCATGCATCTTGTGCGAGCCCAGCAGCGGGCCACGGCCCAGCGGAATCTTGTTGTACAGGGTGGTGCTCATGCTTCTCTCCTCCGAAAGTCGTTGGCCACAGGCCTATTATTAAAAAGTTCCTGAAAGACATATGTGCGCCAGCGTACACAAGCGGCGATCCTATTGCGCGCCGGGGCGCGACTCGGACTGTTAGTATCGCGCCAACACGACAACGCAACGGAGCACACCATGAGAACCGACATCCCGAAACCGGATCCGGGCGCCGACGCCCCGCCCAACATGCACGAAGCGGACATCGGCAGCGGCGAACGCTCGCCCGGCCAGCACGAAACGGACGAGATGATCCGCGACATCCCCAAGCGCGGCAGCACGGAGGGTAACAAGCAGGACGCCGGCCAGGCCGGCAATCAGCAATCGACGTCGGGCAAGACCTGACCTTCTCGTGACAAAGGATGGGGCGACACGACGGTCCGCCCCATCCTCTTCCCGCTACTTCCTCACTCCGCCTTGACGGGCGGTTCCGGCACGTCCGGCTCCTTCACCGGTGCGCGCGCCGGCGCCGGCACGTCGTCCGGATCCGGACTCGGCTGCGGCGGCGGCAGCTCCGGATCGGGCGTCGTGGGGTCCGGCGTCGAGTGGGCCCGCTGTTGAATCGGATTCGGCAAACTCATCGGTTTTCTCCGGCGACGGCTCAGCGGCCTTCTTTCTGCTTGGCGCCGCCGCCCGCACCCTTGCCCTTGCCGGCCTTCACGGTCGACATGTGGTCGTGGCTGCTTTTCTCCTTGACGCCCGCCTTCTGCTTCTGGACGTCTTCCTCGGACTGGTTGCCCGACTGCTTGTTCTGGCTACCGGTGGATTTCGATTGAGTCATGATGATCTCCTATGGTTGGCGGTTGACGTTGTGTGGAGCCTAGCATGGAAGATCGCGGCGGGTTTTCAATCGTGCGAGGCTGGTATAGTCGAGCCCATGACACGCCTCGCCGCCCTCGCGCTGACTCTCGCCATGACCTCTACCGCGCACGCCGCCCCGATGACGCTGGACGACTACCTGGCCCTGTCCGGCCCCGCGCCCGCCGCCACGCTGCGCTACGGCGCCGCGCCGTCGCAGTATGCCGAACTGTTCCTGCCGTCCGGCACGGGACCGTTCCCCGTGGCCGTGCTCGTGCACGGCGGTTGCTGGACGAAGGAATTCGGCGGCATCACGCAGCTGCGCAACATGGCGGGGGCGCTGGCCGCGCGCGGCATCGCCGTGTGGAACGTGGAATACCGCCGCGTCGACGAGGCCGGCGGCGGCTATCCCGGCACCTACCAGGACATGAACGCGGCCCTCGACCTGCTCGCGCGCACGGCGCGGGAGCGCCCGCTCGACCTTGGCCGACTCGTGGCCGTCGGGCACTCGGCCGGCGGCCAGCTCGTGCAATGGCTGGCGGCACGGCCCCGGATCCCCGCGACGAGCCCGCTGTACCGCAAGGACGCCGTGCCCGTGCGCCAGGTCGTCAGCCTGGGCGGCCTGGCCGACCTGCGGCGCGAAGCGGCCCTGCTGAAAACCAGTTGCGGCCGCGAGATCGTCGAACTGGCCGGCAAGCCCAGCGCGGATCGGCCGGACGTCTTTTCCGACACGAACGCGGGCGACCTGATGCCGAACGGCAGCCGCACGATCCTCGTCACGGGCGAACTGGACACGATCTCGCTCCCGCGCGTGGCGCACGATTTCGCGGCCCGCGCCCGTGCGGCCGGCGACCGCGCGGAGGTCGTGATCCTGCCGGGTGCAAGTCACTACGACGAGGTGGCGGCGACGTCGGCGGCGTGGCCGCGCGTGCTGCGCGCCATCGAATCGGCGCTGGGCCTGTCGGACGCGCGCTGACGCGGTTCAGTCGGGAAAGACGATCTTCTTCGCCAGCCGCTGGTCGACCACGAGATCTTCCTGCGCGACGGCGACACACGGCAGGATATAGCCCTCGCGCTTTTCGTCGAGGGACAGCCCCGGCCATTCCACCAGATAGCGCACCGTGCCGCCCGCGAGGCGGCAAATGCACGTGCGGCACGTGCCGTTGCGGCAGGAGCTGGGCAGGTCGATGCCGGCCCGTTCGGCGGCGTGCAGCACCGTCGTCTCCATATCGGTGTCGAAGGACCAGCCGGACGGCTGCAGGGTGATCGTCAACGTCGTCATGGGGAGGATTGTACCGCCGGCCCGTCGAGCCTGGGTTCGTTTCCGCACAGAGGCCCATCTCGCGCGGCACTAACCTGAAGCCAACGCATCTTCAGGCAGGACACCATGTTGAAAACGACCCGCATCCCCCTTCTGATCGCCCTGCTGGCCGGCCTCGCCGGTCCCGCGGGCGCCGCGCAACCGCAGGCGCAGCCGGCCGCACGTCCGGCCGCTGTCGCGCCACAACCCGCGGCGCCGGCCGCGCAGCCCGACCCTGCCGCCGCGCAGGCGGCCGAGTTCGAACGGCTGCTGCGCGCGCAGGTGCTGCTCGACCGCGCCCATTTCTCGCCCGGCGAAATCGACGGCGCCTACGGTTCCAACATGCGCCAGGCGCTGGCGGGCTTCCAGAAGGCGCGCGGCCTGAACCCCACGGGCAAGCTGGACGACGCCACGTGGAACGCGCTGAACGCCGACCAGACGCCGACACTGCTGACCTACACGCTGGCCGACACCGACGTCGCGGGCCCGTTCCAGCGCGTGCCGGACGACATGATGGAAAAGGCCAAGCTGCCCACGCTCGGCTACGCCACGCCGGCGGAAGGCCTCGGCGAAAAATTCCACGCCAGCCCGGCGCTGCTGGAAAAACTCAACCCCGGCAAGGACCTGGGCCGCGCGGGCGAGCAGATCGTCGTGCCGAACGTCGTCGGCACGCCGGCGCTGATGCCGGCCGCGCGCGTCGTCGTATCGAAGGAGGCGCGCATCCTGCAGTTGCAGGACGCGGCGGGCACCGTGCTGGCCCAGTATCCCGTGTCGAGCGGCAGCGAACACGACCCGCTGCCGATCGGCAGCTGGAAGATCGAGGGCGTGCACCGCAACCCCACGTACCACTACAACCCGAAGCTGTTCTGGGACGCGAAGGCGGGCGACAAGAAGACGACCGTCGCGGCGGGCCCGAACAATCCGGTCGGCGTCGTGTGGATCGACCTGACCAAGCCGCACTACGGCATCCACGGCACGCCGGTGCCGGCCTCGGTGGGCAAGAGCGAGTCGCACGGCTGCATCCGCCTGACGAACTGGAGCGCGTCGGAAGTGGCGGGCCTCGTCCAGGCGGGCACGGAGGTGCTGCTGCAGGACTAAACCGAAGCAAAGGAGACGGCGATGAGATGGTTGATGACCTTCCTGCTCGGCGTGCTGGTGGGCGCCGGCGGCCTGTTCGTCTGGCTGCGCCAGATGCCCCATGACCCCGCGGCACCCACGGTGGCCGTGAACACGGGCGCCCTGCCCGCGCCGCCGCCGCCCGCCAGCGGCATCGACGGCAAGCTGCCGCCCGCGCCGCAGGTGATGCCCGACCTCACGGAACTCGACCTGCCGCTGCGTCCCGCCGCCCCGGACACGCCGGTCGCCGCAGCGGGCACGGCACCGGCGCCGTCCGTCCCGCCGGGCAAGCTGCTGGTGCCCGTCGACGGCACGCCGTTCTCCAAGCTCACCGATACGTACGACCAGCCGCGCGGCAATGAACGCCACCACGAAGCGCTGGACATCATGGCGCCGAAGGGTACGAAGGTCGTCGCGGTGGCGGACGGCAAGGTCGTGAAGCTGTTCACGAGCAAGCCGGGCGGGCTGACGGTCTACCAGTTCGATCCGACCGAAAAATATGCGTATTACTATGCGCACCTGGACCGCTATGCGGACGGCCTGCAGGAAGGCGCGCAGGTCAAGCGCGGCGACCTGATCGGGTATGTGGGCACGACGGGCAATGCCGATCCGAACGCGCCGCACCTGCATTTCGCCGTGTTCGAACTGACGCCCGAGAAGCAGTGGTGGAAGGGAACGCCGGTGAATCCGTACCCGTTGCTGCAGCCCTGACCTTTCTGCCGGGCTACTCCTCAGCCATTGCGATAATATGAACAAAATCGCTGGCCGAGGAGACTATGAAAAATATTGATCGACGCCGTCGCGCCGTATGCATGGGCATGCTGGGCGGACTTGCCGGGCTCACCATGGGCGACGCTGCCAGGGCGCGTCCCACCATCGACGACGCGGCACGCGTGTTTCGTCTCGACGGCGGCGCCGTCACCTATGCGTTCGGCGTCAACCCGGATGGCCGCCTGCAGACCATCTATTGGGGCAGCGCGTTGGCGCCGGACGATCCGCTGCCGGCGCCGGCACCCGTCCCCGAAAACTCCAGCAACGAAACGTCGATCACCGTCACGCCGTTCGAGTATCCCGGCTTCGGCGCGGGCCTGACGGTGGAGCCGGCGCTCAAGGTCACCTTTCCCGACGGCGTGCGCGACCTGGACCTGCGCTACGTCGGCCACCGGATCGACGGCGAACGCCTCATAGTCACGCTCAAGGACGTGAGCCGCGCCGTGCACGTCACGCTCGCCTATGCCATGGATGCCGCATCCGGCATCCTGTCCCGCAGCGCCGTCGTCGAGAACCGCACGAACGGCTGGATCCAGGTCGACCAGATGGCCGCGGCCAGCATCAACCTGCCTTACGACGACGATTATCGACTCTCCTACCTGACCGGGCGCTGGGCCGGGGAGTTCGCGCTGCAGACCCGCCCGGTCGGCCCCGGCGCGACGGTGATCGAGAGCCGCAAGGGCGTGACGTCGCACCAGGCCAACCCATGGATTGCGCTGAGCCGGGCCATGACCGAAGAAGAGTCCGGCCCCGTCTGGTTCGGCGCACTGGGCTGGAGCGGCGCGTGGCGCATCGGTGTCGACATGGACTCTCTTGGCGGTGTCCGCGTGACGGCCGGCTACAACCCCTTCGATTTCGCCTATCGGCTCAAGCCCGGCGAACGCCTCGCCTCTCCCCTGTTCCATGCCGGGTATTCCGGCGATGGTTTCGGCGGCGCGTCGCGCCTGTTCCACCGCTACCAGCGCACGCGGATCCTGCCGGCGTTGCGTCCGCGGCCCGTTCTCTACAATTCGTGGGAAGCGACCGAGTTCGCCGTCGACGAAGCGGGGCAAATGGCGCTGGCCGAGAAAGCCGCGAGCCTTGGCATCGAACGCTTCGTCGTCGACGATGGCTGGTTTGGCGCGCGCAACAATTCGAAGGCCGGCCTGGGCGACTGGGTCGTCAACACGAAAAAATTCCCGAACGGGCTGACGCCACTGATCAAACGCGTCAACGACCTGGGCATGGAATTCGGGCTGTGGGTCGAGCCGGAGATGGTCAATCCGGACAGCGATTTGTACCGGGCCCATCCGGACTGGGTCATCCATTTTCCGGGCCGCACGCGCTCCGAAGCCCGCGACCAGCTGGTGCTCAACCTGGCGCGCAAGGACGTGTACGACCACCTCCTGACGGTATTGGACAGGCTGCTCGGCGCGAACAACATCGCCTTCCTCAAGTGGGACCACAATCGCGCCTGGTCCGAACCGGGCTGGCCGCAGGTGCCGCCGGCGGAGCAGCAACGACTGTACGTGACGTACGTGGACAATCTCTACAAGCTGCTCGGCGAGCTGCGCCGGCGCCACCCGAAGGTCGAGATCGAATCGTGCGCCAGCGGTGGCGGCCGTGTCGATCTCGGCATCATGGCCCTGACCGACCAGGTCTGGGTGTCCGACAATACCGACCCGTACGACCGCCTGCTGATCCAGGATGGCTTCAGCCGGGCCTATGCGCCGGCCATCATGATGGCCTGGGTGACCGACTCGCCCAACTGGGTCAACAAGCGCGCCACGTCGCTGGAATACCGCTTCGTGTCGTCCATGCAGGGCGCGCTCGGGATCGGCGCGAACCTGAACCACTGGAATGCCCGCGACTTCACGGAAGCGAAGCGGCTCATTGCCGAGTACAAGCGCATTCGCGTGACCGTCCAACAAGGCGACTTGTACCGGCTGATATCGCCGCAGGGCGGCTCGGCCCGCTCGGCGACCCTGTCCGTCGCACAGGACGGCAACCAGGCCGTCCTCTTCGCCTTCCTTCACTCGGGAGGCATGCGCGATCCGGCGCCCCCTATCCGGTTGCGCGGACTCGATCCACGGAAGATGTATGGGCTGCGCACCATTGCAGGCGGCGTGGCGCCACGCACCCCGAAACGGGCGAGCGGCGCCTACTGGATGGGACAAGGGATACAGCCCAACCTCGCCGGCGACTTCCAGGCCGCGGCCATCGTCCTGGAAGTGGCCTGACGAGGTGCGCCTTTACTGCCCGGTTGCCTCGTCCACGTCCGCGCCCACATTGATCGCCGCATACGCCCGCTTCACGGCAATCAGCTCGCGGCTGCTCTTGCCGTACAACTGGCCGGCCGCCTCGATCATCTTGGCGCGGGCATCCGCGTAATTGGTGCTCGACGTGAACAAGGTCGTGTTCGCCTTGAACCAGATCCGGTACGCCTTGTCGATGCCGATGCCCGTCATCGCGGCCGGCGTCTTGACGAGGTATTTGCTGTAGTAATCGCTGGCCTTGTCCGCGCTCGAGCCTTGCGCGAGGAAGTAGAACATGCGGTTGTTCGGGCCGCTGCTGTAGTGCACGTCCAGGCGCTTGATCGAGCTGTTCCAGGCGTCCGGGCTGCTGCCGTCCTTGCTCGGGCGGTACATCCAGCGCAGCGGCGTGCCCGTCTTGCTGATTTCCTTGCCCAGCACCCAGTCGTTGCCCGTGAGCGGGATGCTGTCGCCCTTCCCGCCCCCGCGCGCATACGCTTCGACGGCCTCGCCGTTGATGTCCGACGACGATTCGTTCAGGCCGCCCGACTCGCCGGAATACGTCAGGTTCGACGTGGCGGCCGTCACGCCGTGGCCCATCTCGTGGCCGATCACGTCGATCGAGCCGAGGCTGTTGAAGTAGGAGCCGTCGCCGACGAACATGCAGCGGCACGTGTCGCTGTAATAGGCGTTGTCGTACGCCGTGTTGACGTGCGCCGCGATGTACGTGGCCGTGTTGTGCCCGTCCAGCGACAGCCAGTTGAACACGTTCTTCATCGTGTCGTACGTGTTCATCAGGCCCCACATCGCGTTCACGGCGGCCGTCTGGCCGTTCGCGTTCGTCGTCGAGCCGCCGTCCACGTACTGCTTGCCGTCGCCCCACGTGTTCGTGTCGTTGACGTAGACGCTGCCCGCACTCGTGCCATGGTTCGCGTTCGTGATCGCCATCGCGCCGAACGTGCCGCCCGTGCCGCGGGCGTCGTCGATCATCCGGTACTTGCCTTCGCTGAAGGTCGTGTTGATGGGCACGTCGCCGTTGTACTGGCTGTGGCCCACGCCCACCACCGTCTGCAGCATGTTCCACTGCGCGAGGATGGCGCCGTCGCGCGCGCTGACGATGGTGTCGTGGTACACGGGCTTGTCGCCGACGACCATGCGCGTGTGCACCAGATAGGCCAGTTCATAGTGGTCGACGACGTCCTGCACGTCCAGCGCGTTGAGCTCCTGCTCCTGCTTGTCGCGCGCGTCGGGCACGCGTTCCGTGCGCATCGCGGGCCAGATGATCAGTTCCGCGCTGGGCGGCGCCTCGTGGCGGACCGATTTTCCTAGCGACGCCAGCGCCGCATCGATCGCGGCCTTCGACGAGATCGCGGGCACGACGCTGAAATCCGTGCCCGGCCCGGCGGCGTCGGCCTTGGCAAAATTGGCGCGCTGCTCGGAATCGGACTCGGACAGGATCATGCCGTTCGCATCCAGCACGAGCACGGATTCGAAGCCGAAGATGCGCACGTTTTTATACGTGTGGGCCACGCGCGCGATTTGC
This sequence comes from Massilia kyonggiensis, assembly GCF_024756235.1. GTDB lineage: Bacteria > Pseudomonadota > Gammaproteobacteria > Burkholderiales > Burkholderiaceae_D > Telluria > Telluria kyonggiensis. The sequence goes on from NZ_JANUGY010000003.1 coordinate 168,029, forward strand.
GTGCCCTGCGTGCCGGGATGCCGGGCCAGGATCGCATGGCCGAAGCGCGCATCCTGTCCGCGCGCCGCGCGCCGTGCGTCCAGCTGGGCCAGCAGCGCCGCGTCGGACTGCGGGGACGCGGCAACCGCCGGGCTCATCGTGCCTGGACCGGCCGCACCCGCGGGCACGACGACAGCCAGGGACAGGGCGCCGAACGACGCCAGCAACATCTTGCGCTTGTTCATGAGATTTCCTTTCATTGAGCGGGCACACCGATGCAGTGTGGACGAGCTCGCTCAAAGGAATTTGCTCAAGCGCAAAAAGCCCTACGGCGCTTGCGGCAGCCGTAGGGCGGGATGAAAAGGTGCAAATGACGGTGCGCCCAGGCGCACCTCACAGGACGCTCAGCGCTCGCGCCGGCGCATCAGGTATACGGCCGTGCCGACGACGGCACCGGCCAGCACCGCCTTCTTCACGAGGCCGGCCCGGTTGTGCTCCCACTCCGCCTTGATGCCCATTTCGCCCAGCACGTTCGGCACCTTGCCGTGGGCGAGGTCTTCGCCGATGCCCTCGACGACGTTCACGCGGTCCGCGGCCAGCAGCAGGAGCCAGTGGCGCAGGTCGTTTTCCGACCATTTGAACGCGAGGCGGCGCATCATGCCGGACAGGCCTTTCGGCGGCTGCGCGGTGCCGAAGATCGGCGTGATGCCGGGCCGTTCCGTCGACACGAGGACCTCGACGTCTTCCGGCTGCTGCGGCAGCTTGCCCTCGTGCGGGTGGATGAAGCGCGCGGGCATGCGCTCCATCGGCACGGCCGGGCGGTTCTTGCGGTCGAGGTCGGCGCCCCAGCCCTCGATGTGCGACAACTCTTCGCGGGTCGGGCGGCGCGGGCCTTCGGCCATGTCGCCCTGCAGCGGGTGGGAATGCACGTGCCCGGCGTCGTCGTGATGATGTGGATGGTTGTGTTCCATGACGTCTCCTCAATGCAAAGCGGTGGCCTTCACGGCCTGGACCTCGCGCGCCGACGGCGGGATCAGGACGGGCTTGATGCAGTTGTCGAGCTTGCTCGAGAAGATGTGGTACGCGTCCGCCACCTCTTCCAGCGGCACCCGGTGCGTGATGATTTCCTTCGGGTTCAGGCGGCCTTCGCGGATGTGCTCGATCAGGCGCGGCAGGTGGCGCTTCACGCTCGCCTGGTTCGCGCGGATCGTCAGGCCCTTGTTCACCACGTTGCCGATCGGGACCGCGTTGAACGTCGGGCCGTACACGCCCACGATCGACACGTTGCCGCCCTTGCGCACGCTGTTGATGGCCCAGTGCAGCACGGTCGAGGCGCCGGCCTGCATCTTCATCAGGCGGCCCGTCAGCGTCTGCGCGATGGAACCGGCCGCGTCGCCGCCCACGCAATCGATGGTGACGTCCGCGCCCATCCAGTCCGTCATTTTCTTGATGTGCTCCGCCATGTCGTTCACTTCGCGGAAGTTCACGACCTCGCATTGGGCAAAGCGCTTGACGAATTCCAGGCGGTACTCGACCTCGTCCACGACGATCACCCTGCCCGCGCCCATCAGCCACGCGGCTTTCGCGGCGAAGATGCCGACCGGGCCGGCGCCGAAGACGACCACGGTGTCGCCTTCCTGGATGTCGCCCATCTCGGCGGCCTGGTAGCCGGTCGGGAGGGCGTCCGTCAGCAGCACGGCGTCGTCCAGATGCAGGTCGTCGGGGATCGGATACGGGCCCACGTCGGCCATCGGCACGCGCACGTACTCGGCCTGGCCGCCGTCGTAGCCGCCCGCCGTGTGCGAATAGCCGTAGATGCCGCCGACGGCCGTCGCTTCCGGATTCGTGTTGTGGCAATTGCCGAACAGTTCGCGCTGGCAGAAGAAGCAGGAGCCGCAGAACAGGTTGAACGGCACCAGTACCCGGTCGCCGGCTTTCAGCGTCTGCACGTCGCGGCCCACGTCCACGACTTCGCCGACGAATTCATGGCCGAACGTGTGGCCCACGCGCGTGTCGGGCACCATGCCGTGGTAAAGGTGCAGGTCGGACCCGCAGATGCAGGAACGCAGCACGCGCACGATGGCGTCGCCCGGGTGTTCGATGACGGGATCGGGCTTGTAATCGGCGCGGACGCGATACGGTCCCCGGTAATTCATTGCCAGCATAATTCCTCCTCGTTGGATGACGGCCCGCCGCAATGGACGAGCGCTTGACAACAAGGTATGTCAAAACGCTAAGGAAGGCGATACGCGCACGGAAACGAACGGGGGTTTCGGAACACTTTTTTTGAAGAGTCGCAGTGCTTTGTTTTTAAAAGGAAACGGCCTCTCAGAGCTGACGCGCCTCGAAGGTATTGCACTGCTCGACGGACCCCGTCTGCAGGCCGCGCGTAAACCAGCGCACGCGCTGGGCCGACGTGCCGTGCGTGAACGAATCCGGCACGACCTCGCCGCGCGACTGGCGCTGCAGCGCGTCGTCGCCGATGGCGCTCGCGGCGTTCAGCGCGGACTCCACGTCGCCCTGTTCGATGATCTGCTTGGCCTGGTTCGTGTGGTAGGCCCACACGCCGGCGAAGCAGTCGGCCTGCAGTTCCAGCCGCACGGATGCGGCGTTGGCTTCCCGTTCCGACAGATGCTCGCGCGCGCTGTCGACCTTGCCCGAGATGCCCAGCAGGTTCTGCACGTGGTGGCCGACCTCGTGCGCGATCACGTATGCCTGCGTGAATTCGCCACCCACCTTGAAGCGCTGCTGCATCATGCGGAAGAACGTCAGGTCGATGTACACCTTGCGGTCGGCCGGGCAGTAGAACGGCCCGACGGCGGACTGGCCCACGCCGCAACCGCCCGTCGACGTGCGGCCCGAATACAGCACGAGGCGCGGCGGCGAATACGTCCCCCCGTTGGCGCGGAAGATCTGCGACCACGTGTCTTCCGTGTAGCCGAGCACGGTGCGCACGAACTGCGTCTCGCGGTCGTTCGCGGGCGGGTGCGCGGGCGCCTGCTGGACCTGGGCCGGCGAGCCGCCCGACAGCAGGCTCAGGATCGTGGACGGCGACACGCCGAAGAACCACGAGCCGAGCAGCGCAATGGCGATCGTGCCGATGCCGACGGTCCCGCCGCCGATGCCGAATCCGCCGCCGCCCCCACCGCCGCGGCGGTCCTCGATGTTGTCGCTCTGCCTGTCGCCTTCCCAACGCATGATGTTCTCCTTGCTTGTTGTCGAGCCGGAGGACCGTCAGCGTTCCTTGGCACGCCTGGTCTTCACCGACCCCATGTTTTCGCGCGCATCCTTGAGGCGGAACTCGTCGTCCACCGCCAGGCCGGCGCGCGCTTCGTCGTGCAGCAGGCGTTCGTGGCGCTCGCGTTCGACCTCGCGCTCCAGTCGTTCGCGGAGGGTTACGTCCGGCGTCGTTTTCATGGTCGTCCTCGTCTATAGGGCCACGCGTCCTGCATCAGCCCGTCCATTGTGCATACGGCGCGCGGCCGCATCTGTTCGAACTCTCACATAATCCCCATCATGCCATACGGCAGATCCGGGGTGGATGACAGCCCGTCCACGTCTCTGTGCGTCCCCGTACGGACGCACGCGGGCACGTCGGGCAAGCTCCGCGCATGACCCCGACCGCCCCCACTTCCGCCCACCACGACACGCTGGCCGCGCTCGGCCGCAGTCTACAGGCCACCGGCTACCGTTTCGTGACCGTCACCCCCGCCACGCACCGCCGGGTCAACAACCGTCCGGAGAACGCCTGGGCCCGCGACCTGCGCGGGGTGCTCGGCTGGAGCCGGCCGTACCGCGCCGGCGTGCTGCCCGAGCCCGTCGACGGCCAGCTGCGCGCGGCCGGGCTGGCGGTCCCGGAGGGCGCGGACGGGTGGCGCGTCGGCATGCGCGCCTCGACCATCGGCGACCACCTGTACTTCCATTCGGCCTGGCCCACGTCCGCCGAGGATGCCGTGTTCTTCGGCCCCGACACCTACCGCTACACGAGCGCCCTGAAGCGCGTGCTCGGCCCGCACGGCGGCCTGCGCCGGCCCGTGCGGCGCGCCGTCGACATCGGGGCCGGCGCCGGTCCCGGTGCGATCGAACTGGCGCTGCGCTGCCCCGACGCCACCGTCTACGCGGCCGACATCAACCCGGCCGCGCTGGCCCTCGCGGAAGTCAACGCGGGCCTGAACGGCGCGCACAACGTCGTGCCCTGCCGCAGCGACCTGCTGGACGGCGTCGACGGCGGCTTCGACCTCGTCATGTCCAACCCGCCGTACATCCTCGACCCGGACGAGCTGACGTACCGCCACGGCGGCGGCACGCACGGCGCCGAACTGTCGATCCGCATCGTGCACGCGGCGCTGGACCGGCTGCATCCCGGCGGCAGCCTGCTGCTGTACACGGGCGTGGCCATCGTCGACGGCGCCGACCCGTTCCTCGCCGCCATCCGCGACCGGCTCGATGCCGACACGGACGCCTGGTCGTACGAGGAACTCGATCCGGACGTGTTCGGCGGCCAGCTGGGCTGCGAGGGGTACGAGAACGTGGAGCGCATCGCGGCCGTGTGGCTGCATGCCGTCCGGCGCGGGTGAAAAGGCGTTTGCGACCGCGGCGTTTTCCGGTTTAACTTGTGAAAAGTTTCGGCCACCATTTCACGTTTCAGATTCGCTGTCCATCACTTGCAACGGCTAGTTGGAAATTACTTGCATGTTGCAATTTGCTCATGTTACCTTTGGTTCCAAATTTTCCCAGGCATTCCAGGCGCGGGCGCGCGGGCATGATGCAGTCGGTTGACCTGTCATCAGAAGAATATCCAATGAATCAGGTAGCCGCTTGTCTTCAATGCATCTAAGTTAGCCATGTCGAATCAATACTCTCAACTTGAAGCTGGAATCAACGGGAATGTCCAGGGCGTGCCCATGCGGAAAGAATTTTCGATTTACCTGGATTTCATCCGGTTCATGGCTGCACTTCTGGTCGCGATCTCGCACTCGAACAACCGCGCCCTGATTTCCGATATTGTCCCGTTCACGGAGCATTCGCGAGCAGCCGTGATCATTTTTTTCATTCTGTCGGGATATGTGATCTCGTTTGTCACGTCCGAGCGTGAACGCACGCCGATCGAATACTGGTCGAGCCGACTGTCCCGCTTTTACATGCTGGTGATACCCGTCGTGCTGCTCACGCCAGTTCTTGACGCCATTGGGCAAACACTGGCGCCGCAAGTTTACGACGGCAAAACGACGCATGGCCTCGTGCTGGTCAGGATCCTGACGAGCCTGACGTATATGAACGAAGTCTGGAACCTTTCGATCATGTCGTTTTCGAATGTTCCTTTCTGGTCGCTCTGCTATGAAATGTGGTACTACGCCATGTTTGCGGTATTTGCGTTTGCAAAAGGCCGTGTGCGGACCTTGTTGCTCGCCGCCTGTGCCCTGGTGGTAGGACCGAAAATACTGGTGCTTGCGCCGATCTGGGTGCTGGGTGTCGTCCTGCATCGGTGGAGGGCGCTCGAACGGATACCCGAGGCGATATCCTGGATATTGTTTTTCGGCTCGTTCGGTTTGTATGCGCTATTCCAGCACTACGACCTTTCGAATTATGGCTACATCCAGCTGGGCCGCCTGATCGGCAAAGAATGGGCCTACCAGTTCGCTTTCTCGCGGTGTTTCATCACGGATTACCCGCTGGCCTTGATCGTCGCGGCCAACTTCGTCGGGTTCCGGAATATAGCGGGCAGGTTCGGTTGGCTCCTTATCCCGCTGGAGCGGCCGATCCGGTGGATCGCGGGGTTGACGTTCCCGCTGTATATCATTCACCAGCCATTGCTTCTATTTTTCTCGGCTCTCATCAACGGCGATCCGCACACCCCGGTATTTTATTTCGAAGTCGTCGCGTGCACGCTGGCGACCGTGGCAATCGCCGGTGCCTGGTGCGAGAAATACCGGAAGAGCGTCAAACGCTGGATCAAGGGCGTCTTGCAGGGATTGAGTGCGCGATTCACCGGCGATGCGGCCGGCAAGCCTTTGGCTCAGTAGCGCAAGTCAGCCAGCCCGCGACGGGCAGTCAACACGGCAATCGTTTCCGGCTCAAGGCCGGCTTTGTCGGGCCAATAACAACTATTGAAGTTCCATGACAAAAGACCTGACTTATCCGCACAAAACCGGAAAAGCCCGCGAGATCGGCAAACAGTTTTCCAGGTTCGCGCTGGCCGGCGGTGCGGGAACGGCCGTGCATTACCTGGTGCTGGTCGTGCTGGTCGTCCTGGGCGGTGTCCGTGCGGGCATGGCGGCGTTCATCGGCGCGGCGGCGGGTGCCTGTGTCATTTACGTACTCAGTCGCCAATTTACGTTCGATACCCGCCGGCGCCATCGCGAAACTTTCCCGCGCTTTGCGCTGATGGCGGTAACGGGCGCCGTGCTCAACGGCGCGCTCGTCGGTGCGCTGAGCGGCGCCGGACTGTATTTTCTGTTTGCACAGGTAGCCGCTACCGTGGTCGTCTTCGTGTTCAATTTTATTGTGAGTAAGTTATGGATATTCCGCTGACGCCCCAGTCGCGCGCCCTCAGCCACCCTGCATTGGCCTCGCGAACACCTGGCGAGGTGCCATCCATTTCAATCGTTGCGCCGGCTTATAACGAACAGGAAGTCCTGGGCGAATTTCACCGGCGCGTGACCGAGGTCATGGCCGGCCTGGGCTGCCAGTACGAAATCGTGCTGGTCAACGACGGCAGCCGCGACAATACCCTGGCCTTGATGTATGCGCTGCGCGAGCGGGATCCGCACATCTCCGTGGTCGACCTTTCGCGCAACTTCGGCAAGGAAATCGCCCTGAGTGCCGGACTGGATCACACCAAGGGCGACGTTGTCGTCGTACTCGACTCCGACCTGCAGGATCCACCCGAACTGATTCCGCAGATGCTGGATATCTGGCGTGAAGGCTACGATGTCGTGTACGGCATGCGTACGGCCCGGGACGGCGAAACATGGTTCAAGAAAACCACCGCCAAGTATTTTTATCGCCTGATCAAAAGCGTCAGCCGGGTCGACATCCCGAAAGACACGGGCGATTTTCGCCTGATGTCGCGCCGTGCCGTCGCAGCGCTGTCGAAGCTGCGCGAAGAGCACCGGTTCATGAAAGGCCTGTTCGCATGGGTCGGTTTCCCGTCCAGCCCCTTCCTGTACAAGCGCGACCCGCGCGCGGCGGGCGAAACCAAGTGGAACTACTGGAAACTCTGGAATTTTGCGCTCGAAGGCATCACGTCATTCACAGTGGCGCCGCTCAAGGTCAGCACCTACCTCGGCATGCTGATCGCCGTCCTGGCCCTGCTCTATGCGGTGTTCGTGATCTGGAAAGCGCTGGTCTATTCCGATCCGGTACGCGGCTATCCGTCGCTGATGACCGTCGTGCTGTTTCTCGGTGGCGTGCAACTGATTTCCGTCGGCCTGCTGGGCGAATATGTCGGGCGCATCTTTAACGAAGTCAAGCGCCGGCCGCTGTATCTGGTCAATCGCCTGCTGCAATCGGAGTTGCCGGGCACGCCTGCCCTCGACAAGGAACAGCAATGATCGAGCGCCGCCGTTATGTGGCTGGACTGGTCGCGGTGACCCTGTTTGCCGTCCTGCTCTGGCTGCAGCCGCTGCTGACCCTGCGCCTGCCGCACCAGGTCGACCTGCTCGTTCACCTGCGCTGGTCGGACCAGTTTTTTGCCGCCGTGCGCGACGGCTGGCTGTTGCCGCGCTGGGCTTACGCGTCGCACGGCGGCCTGGGCGATCCGACGTTCATGTACTACCAGCCGCTGTTCTACTATCTCACGAGCGCCTTCGCGCTGGCCGGACTGGACTCCCGCTATGCGCTGTTGTGGGGTGCGCTCGTGCCCTATGTATTACTGGGTGCGGTGGTCTACTTCGGCATGCTTCGGCATGCCGGCCGGCGTTCCGCCGTGCTTGGCGCCTGTTTCGTCATGTGCTGTCCGGTGCTGCTCTTCCTGTCGGCCCAGATGGCTGCGTTCCCCTGGGTGCTGAGCATCCCCTTCAGTGTTCTCTTCCTGGCCGAAAGCGGGACTGCGCGCCCGCGCGTGGCACGCGTGGCCGTGTTGCTCTGCCTGGTGTGTCTCAGTCACCTGCTAAGCGGCATGATCGCACTCTTCACGGCGGGATTGGGCCGGCTCGTGCTCGCCTTTCCGAACCGGCGTACCCTGCCTGGCCATGTGGCCTGGGCGCTCGGCGTCGCGCTGGGCCTGGGGCTCGCGGCGTTTTTCGTCTATCCCGCCGTTACGCAGCTCAATCTCATCAATCCGACAGGCTGGACCGATGGTCCGAATTTCGACTGGCGTCGTGCTTTTGCACTCCCCGTGGTGACTTTCGCGCGCTACGGCTTGCGCTGGGCGGCTATCCAGTGGCCGTTGTCCCTGCTTGCCCTGGGCATGTGCGCCGTGACCCTGTGGAGCGCACGCGGCGCGCCCGCAGGCACACCGCAGGCATCGGCATTCCGCCTTGCCGTTTTCGGCCTGGCGGCGATCGCCCTCGGCAGCGAACTGGCCTACCCTTTGTATGCGCTGCTGCCCCCTTTGCAGAAGTTGCAGTTCCCGTATCGCTTCATGTTTATCGGCGCCGTTCTCGGGAGTATCGGCATCGCGATCCAATTCACGCAGGGCATGTGGTCGCGCTGGAATAACGCACTGCGCGTGCTTGTCCTGGCATTGGTCGCCGTCTACGGCGCTCAAGCCCTGTACCTGCAATGGAGCATCCACGGCGGCGAACGACTGCCCGCACATCATGAATACATCCAGGGCAGTTTCGGGCAGCCCGAATACGTGCCAGCAGTCGCCAGGCCGCAATGGAAGACCTATCTCGAGACAGGCAAGCTCGACGGCGAATGCCGCCGCCTCGGCTTGACGTGCGACGTCGTGATGCAACGGACGAATGCGCTCAAGGTCGTGATGACGGCGCCTCGCCAGGTGGCGGTCCGCATGCCTTTGTTCGCTTTCCCGGCATGGCGTGTGAGCGTCGACGGGCACACCCAATCCCGGCTGGTGGATGAGCAGACCGGCCTGGCGCTGGTGCATATCGGCCCGGGACGTCATGTCGTCGCCATGGAATGGGACGGCCTGCCTGCCGATACGATCGGCCGGAATATCAGCCTGGGAAGCGTGATCGTCTTGCTTCTGGTCGTGGGCAGCGCGCGTTTGCGCCGCCGCCGGCAGACGGCAACAACAGCAAAACGGGACGAACTCGGCACGCCCGAACCCGACGCGTTGATTTCCTAGTCGTTACCCACGCCTGCCCGCCGCAGGTCGAGACGATCGGGCAAAACGCTGCCGCAACCGGGCATGGCCGCACGACGGCCGCGCCCCCAGAATGGCTTCCATGCCGCGCCCTTACAAGGAGAAGATCATGGAAGCCGCACGCCCCGCACCTGTCGCCGCCGCACCGGCCGCTTCGACCACCCTCTCTTACCTGCCCGTCGGCCTGTTCGGCGCCGTGATGGGTCTCACCGGACTCGCCGTCGCCTGGCGCCTCGCGCACCAGGCGTTCGGCGCGCCGGCCGTCGTCGGCCAGGCCATCGGCGCACTCGCGGTGGTCGCCTTCGTCGTGCTGGCCGTCGCCTACGGCATCAAGGCCGCCGCCGGATGGTCCACGGTACGCGCCGAGTTCTCCCATCCGGTCGGTGGCAATCTGTTCGGCACGCCGCTCATCAGCCTCCTGCTGCTGCCGTTCCTGCTGGCCGACGCCAGCCTTGCGCTGGCCCGCCTCGCGTGGGTGCTGGGCGCCGTCGGGATGACCGTGTTCGCGTGGACCATCGTCACCCGCTGGCTCTCCGTGCGCCATACGCCGGCCCAGGTGGCGCCGGCGTGGATCGTGCCGGTGGTGGGCATGCTCGACATCCCGCTGGCCGCGCCCGTGCTGCACTGGGACGGGCTGCATGGCGTGATGGTGTTCGGCCTCGCCGTCGGCCTGTTCTTCGCGCTGCCGCTGCTGGCGATGCTGCTGTCCCGCCTGATCACGGAAGACGCGCTGCCGCCCGCGCTGCAGCCATCGCTGCTGATCCTGATGGCGCCGTTCGCCGTGGGCTATTCGGCCTACACGACCACGTTCGGCCACGTCGACGCGTTCGCCCAGGGCCTGGTCATGGTCAATCTGTTCCTGCTGCCCGTGCTGCTGGCGCGCCTCGTCCACCTGCCGGCCTGCTCGCCGTTCCGCGTGGCGTGGTGGGCCGCCAGCTTCCCGCTCGCCGCGTCGGCCGTCACGGCGCTGCGCTACGCGGCGGTGGCGGACAGTGCGGTGATGGATGGCATCGCGCTGCTCATCCTCGGCATCGCCACCGTCGTCATCGCGGTGTTTGCCGTGCAGACCCTGGCCGGCATTGCGCGGGGCCGGCTGCGTGAACTGAGCTAGATCGAGACGAGGCCGTTCTTCATGGCCATCGCGGCGGCATGACCGCGGGTCGAGACGTTCAGCTTGGCCATGAAGTTACGCACGTGCACCTTGACCGTCCATGGGCTGATGCCCAGGATGGTCCCGATCGCCTCGTTGGTCTTGCCGACGCAGACCAGTTGCAGGACTTCGCGCTCGCGGCACGACAGCTCGACGTCCTGCACGCGGTCCTTGAGCCGGTAGTGCGTGCGCAGCGCGGCGTGCAGGTTCGGCACGATGAGCTGGAGCAGCCGCTTTCTCTCTTCCCCGCCGTCCGGCACGCCCGCGAAGCAGAAGTAACTGGTCGCGCCGCCGTGCAGGTCCTTCACGCCGTGCGCGAGCATGTTGCGCATGCCGTGCTGCCGGAACGCCGCGAGCCACCCGGCATCGTCCGGTTCGACGAACGCGGCGCACGCGGCTTCATCGAAATACACGGGCGCATCATCCATCAGCCAGTGACGGATCACGGGACTGGCGATGCGGCCGCGCCGGTCGACGATATCGTCGACGAACACCTGGGGAAAGCCGGCATCGACGACGTCCAGCACGGCCACCGGGGCGACCGTTGCGATGCCGCACACGAAACGCTCGTGCGGCAAGACTTGTTGCAGCAGCGGATACACGTCGTCCAGTAAATCCGCGCGCGAGGCGATGCCCTGGCAGGCGGAGAACAGGGCGAGGATGCGATGATCGATGGGTGAGTTCATGGACGCAAGGATGCGCCATCACGACCCGGCGCGCATGCCACATCCGTGGGGGGAAATGCGCACGTCAGCGCACGAGTGCCGCCAGCTTGTCCGTGCGCGCGGCCCAGTCGGCGGCGTCGGGCAGCGCCGGCTTGCGCTGCGTGATGGGCCGCCAGCGCCGCGCCAGCTCTTCGTTCAGCGCGAGCCAGTGTAGCTGCCCGGGCGCCAGCTCGCTTTCCGCCACGATGGCCCCGACGGGACACTCCACTTCGCACAACCCGCAATCGACGCAGCGCTCCGGGTCGATGGCGAGGAAGTTTGCGCCTTCATGGAAGCAGTCCACCGGACACACCTGGATGCAGTCCGTGTGCTTGCAGCCGATGCACGGTTCGGTCACGACATAGGTCACGCTGCCTCCCGTTCACGCGGTGAGGCCGCCGTCGATGACGAACGTCTGGCCCGTGATGTAGGCGGCGTCCGCGGACGCGAGATAGGTCGCGAGCGACGCCACTTCGCGCACCGTGCCGAAGCGGCGCAGCGGGATGCCGGCGCCGAGGGACTTCAGCTTCGCCTCGGGGATCTCCGCCGTCATCTCGGTCGTGATGAAGCCCGGCGCAATGGCGTTCACGCGCACGTTGAAGCGGCCCAGTTCCAGTGCGAGCGAGCGGGTCATGCCGATCATCGCGGCCTTCGTGGCCGAGTAGTTCGTCTGCCCCACGTTGCCCTTGAAACCGGACACGGACGACATTTGCAGGATGACGCCGTCGCCCTCTTCCACCATCGCGTGCGCGAACGCGCGGGTCACGTAGAACGACGCGTTCAGGTTGGCGTTGACGACGTCCGTCCACTGTTCGCGGCTCATTCGCATGAGGACCGCGTCGCGCGTGATGCCGACGTTGTTGACGACGGCGTGCGGCGCGCCCCGCTCCACGAGCAGCCCGCGCGCCAGCGCGTTGACGGCTTCCTCGTCCGCGCTGTCGCAGCAGTGGCCCGCCGCGCGCGCGCCGGTTGCCGCCATCTCGCGCACGAGTTCCGCCGCCGCCTCGTGCGAGCGCTGGTACGTGAACACGACGTCGTAGCCGGCCGCGCAGAAAGCGGCGACGAGCCCGCGGCCGATGCCGCGCGTGCCACCCGTGACCAGTACCCACTGTGTCTTTACTGCGTTCGAATCCATGAATGAGTGTCCTTGCTTGAAGATGAATGATCGAGAAAACCGAGGATGGCGCCGCGGTACGCGCCGGCGAAGGCCTTGCGCACTTCCAGGTGGCCGCAGTCCGGGTACACGCGCACGCTGCCCGCGCCGCAGGCGTCGCGCAGCCGGTCCACCTCGGCGGACGTGATGAACGGATCGTCGCCGCCGAACAGGAACAGGCGCGGCAGGTCGTCCGGCAGGGGCAGCGAGCGGAAGATGGGGCGCGTGCCCGTCGCGTCGGCCCAGCGGCTCGTGCTCATGCCCCGCATGACGGCGCCCGTCACGCCGCCGCCGAAGAAACGCGCGACCGTGGCCGGCACGCTGTCGCACAGCACCGACGCGAACGCCGTGCGGCCCGTCGCGATGGCGTGCAGTGCGTGGTAGGCGCCGAACGACGCGCCCAGCACATGCACGGGCAGGTCCGGCCAGCTGTCGTGCGCCCACTCGCCCAGCGCGACGACGTCTTCCGCGAACGACACGCCGCCGACCGTGCTGCGGCCGAAGCCCTTGAAGTCGAAGCCGACGACGTGGTAGCCCGCGTCCGCCAGCCACGCGTGGTAGCCGTGCTTGAAAAACCAGTGCATGCCGTACTTGAGGAATGGGTGGCACAGCAGGACGACGCCCCGTGCCGGCACGCGCCGGCTCGTGTACACCGCGCCGGCCAGCCAGCTGCCGTCCGTGCTCGTGTGGACGAACGGTTCCAGCCCTGCCGGGCCATCGCCCCGCCAGCCGAACACGGGCCGGAACAACGTGCGCATCAGGATGCCTCCCGCTAGGCTGCCCATTGCTTCGCCTTCATCTCGGCATACCCGAATGCGGCCTCGTAACTGGGGCCCGCCACCCAGGCGCTGAGAAAATGGACGCCAGCGATCGGGAACGCGTGGTGGAACACGTGGCCGGACAAGTCCGTCCCCACCATCGCGCCATACCCCGCGCCGTCCGTGTTGTTGGTAAAACGCTCGTACGTGCGCGGCGTCGACACTTCCGTGTACAAGACGTGGCCGCGCAAGCCCGGCTTGGCCGCATACAGCCGTTCGAGCAGGACGTTCAGCGCGCGCGCCTTTTTCAGCTTGTACGCGGGCGACCGCCGTTCCGGCCAATGAGCCATCGCATCCAGCACGTTGAGGCAGACGATGCGCCCGCCGTCCGGATCGAGCGCGTGGTAGTTCGTGACTTCCATGACGCTGTCGCGCCAGTAGGCCCGTTCGCACGCGTCGTCGCCTTCGCAGGCCTGCCTGGCGGCCCGGCTCGCGTCGGCGCCGGATGCGAAGATCATCGTCTCCGTGCTGGCGAGGCCCAGGTCGGACGGTGGCGCGTCCGTCGTCAGGTACACGGTCGTCGTCGAGCGCGACGGCTTCAGGTTGTCCAGCTTGCGTAGTACGGGTTCCAGCGCGGGCTGGTCGTCGAACAGGGTGCGCAGCGCGTAATGCGGCGCCGCGTTCAGGTACACGCGGTCCGCGTAGAACTCCCCCTTGGCCGTCATCACGCCGCGCACCCTCCCGGCGTCGTCGCTGATGATCTTGCGGACCGCGGTCCCCAGCAGCACGTGGCCGCCGGCCGCGACGATGCGGCCCGCGAGCACGTCCGACAGCCGCTGCGACGCGCCCTCGACATAGGCATTGCCCTGCGTGAGCGTCGCGTAGACGACGTGCAGGAAGTACAGATAGCCCAGGTCTTCCGGAAAGCCGCCCACGTAGATGCCGGTGGCGGCCAGGATCTCGCGCAGCCACGGGTCGTTGATGCGCTCCGCCAGCGCCTGCGCCACCGTCACGTGCTTCAAATGCTTGTGCGCGTAGCGCAGCTGCGCGAAGTCCGGCTCGAAGGTCCCGTCCATCATCTGGAACTGGTGATAGCCGTTGCGGCCGTGGACGGCCACCTCGTCGAAGAAGCGGTCCAGGCCCGCGCGCTCGTGCGGGAAGCGGTCCTGCAACGCCTGCCTGAACGCGTCGACGCCGTTGCCGAAGCGGATGGACCCGCCGGGCAGGCAGGCCTCGAAATAATCGGCCGGGACTTTCAGGCCCAGTTCCGCGTCGAGCCCGAGGTCCGCGAAGATGCGGCGCAGGTTGCCGCCCTCGCCCATGCCGCTCAGCTTGTGCAGGCTGCAGTCGAAGGCGGCGCCCGCCTTCGGGCGCTGGAATACGGTCGCATAGCCGCCCGGCACGCCGTGCTTGTCGATGACGAGGATGCGCGCGCCGGGATGCCGCTTCACCACCTGCGCGCCGAACGCGAGGCTGGTGATGCCGGCGCCGACGCAGATCGCGTCCCAACGGCTGCCGGCGTCCATCACGACACCCCCACCTTGCGCAGCCAGGCGTACAGCGGCGCGAAGCGCTTCTCGTTGAGCGCCAGGCTCCGTTCCGAATAGCGCACGGCGTCGATCGCGGCCTGGTCGTCGCAGGCGATCGGGAACGCGAACGACGTGTGGCGCGCGATCTCCGGGTTGTACGTGAATTGCGGGACGAGGCGCGCCATCAGGCCGCGCATCATCTGGCGCATCTGCGTGGCCTGTTCGTCCGGCGCGTGTTCGAAGAACGACTCGCCGACCCAGCGCCCGAAGGCGATGTGGCGCGCCTCTTCCACGTGGTGCTGGTAGAACATCTCGCGCGTCAGCGCGTCCACGACGTCGTCCTGCGACACGAACATCGCAGACAGCTCGGCCACCCATTCGAGCAGCAGGGTCGCGATGATGCCGGCGACCGGATGCATCTTCGGCAGCTGCACCGTCAGCATCTCGTGCAGGCCGTCCGGTGGGCCGAACAGCGGCAGCCGGGCCATCTTCATGTAGCGCCGGAACATCAGCGTGTGCATGATTTCCTCTTTCGAGAAGATCATCAGGTACTCGCGCACGTCCGGCGCCAGCGCATCCTGGTGGGCATTCAGGTAGCCCATGTACAGCGGCGGCAGCGTCTGCTCGAGCAGGATGAACATCGACACGTCGCGCGCGTTTTCCAGCCACAGCACCTCGTGGCGCTGCGCGTCCGTCAGCGCGTCGAACCACGGCGTGCCGTAGATCCAGCAGTGCTCCATCTTCTTGGGCACGCCCTGGCGGTCAACACCCTGCCGCCACGGGACGACCTGGTTCAGGTCCATGGGCGCGGCGTGCGATTTTTCGATCAGGGTCTCCACGCCGAGCCGTCCGCGCGGGCTGAGCGGGATGATGGGCGGTTGGCCGGTCATCACGCCACCGCCGCCTGCGGCTGGTTCGCCTCGATGTACGCGTACAGGTCGCCCAGGTTCTTCAACTGGCCCGATGCGAACAGGTCCGGCGTGATCTCGACCTTGAAGGTCTTCTTGATGCGCAGCTGGATTTCCACGTAATCCAGGCTGTCCAGTTCCAGTTCCTCGAACGTCAGCGCCGGGATCAGCGTCGCTTCATCGACGTCCTTCAGTTCCACGATCGCATCCTGCAGGAATTCGGCTACATTCATTTGTTACCTCCGTTGATTAGTTAGGGATATCGGTGTCGAACCTGGCGACCAGGCCGACTTCCACCAGCATGACGAGACGGCCCGCACACAGGACCGGCAGCGCGACGACGCCGCCGATTTGATTGCCGCTGGCGAGCAATTCGGGCGTGAGCAAGGCATGAGCAAGGTTGTTCCACTGGTCCGCATCGGCGGGCGCGTCGAAGAACGCCGCGTCGAACGTGACCGTATGGCTCGACTGCACGACGACCCGCGACGCGGGCGCCCCGCCGGACAGGCGCCGCATGTGGGCGTCGGCCAGCCGTTCCAGGACGTGCAGCCGCGTGCGCATGAATTCGGAAAACACGACGGCATCGAGCGCGATCCAGCGTTCGCGCACGTGCGGATACGTGGCGAAGAACCGGTCGAGATGGGCGCGCGCAAGCGGTTTGCCGCGCGGCGTATCGCCCTGCAGCTGGCCCGACGGGTCGCCCGCGCGGCCATACGTGCCGCGGAAATGTTCGAGCTTGCCGGCCGTGTCATTGAGCCGGAACGCGATGCCGCCGGCCGCCGGCTTCGTCGTGAAGACGACGTCGCGGTCGTGCGCGACGGGGTTGCGCAGCAAGGTGCGGAACTTCATCCAACCATCGGGCGCGACGGCCTGCGCCGCGGTCTCCTTCATCGGCATCATCGCGAGCATGCCGTGCACGATCAGCGCATCGAGGCCGGCCGCGCGAGCGTGCGCGAGGTCGAAGTGGATCGGATTGCGGTCGCTGGAAAACTGCGCCCACTGCTCCACCGCGGCCATGTCGAACGACAGCGTCAGCGGGGACGGCGCGGCGTCCACGTGTTGTGCGGTCTGCATCGCCGGCTCCTCACGCGCGCTCGACCACGAGGGCGCTGTTGGCGCCGCCGAAGCCGAAGCTGACGTTGAGGGCCGCGTCGATCCGCCCCACCTGGCGGTGTTCGTTCGGCGTGTAATCGAGGTCGCACGCCGGATCCGCTTCGTCCATGTGGATCGTGGCGGGGATGATGCCCGTCTCCAGCGTCTTCAGGCAGAAGATCGTTTCCAGCGACCCGGCCGCGCCGATCAGGTGGCCCGTGTACGACTTGGTGCTCGACATCGGGATGCCGGGCGCGCCGTCGCCGAACGCGGACTTGATCGTGTTCGTCTCGTTGACGTCGTTGATCGGCGTGGACGTGCCGTGCAGGTTGATGTAGCCGATGCGCTGCGGTGCCTGGCCGACCGCCTGCACGATCGCCATGTGGCGTGCGCGCAGGTCGTCGGCGGGCGCCGTCATGTCGTACGCGTCCGAGTAATTGCCGTAGCCCGTGATCTCGCCGAGGATCGTGGCGCCCCGCGCCAGCGCATGCTCGCGCTCTTCCAGGCACAGGACGGCCGCGCCTTCGGCCAGCACGAAGCCGCTGCGCCGCGCGCTGAACGGGCAGCAGGCGCGGCGCACGTCGTGCTGCTCCTTGCTCAGGGCCTGGATGACGTCGATCGACCAGACGTTGAACGTCTCCTTCAGCGATTCGCTGCCGCCGGCCAGCATCACCTTGGCGCGGCCGGACTTGATGACTTCATAAGCGTCGCCGATGGCGATGGTGCCCGTCGCGCAGGCGGCGACCGGCGTGTTCTGGTAGCCGCGCAGATTCCAGTTCAGCGCGACGGCGGCCGTGCCGATGCTATGCATGGACATCAGGGTGGCGAACGACGAGGACAGGCCGCTCTCGCGGTAATCGTTGTTGTTGTCGTTGACCGAGTCCATGCCGCCCCAGCCCGTGCCGATGATGGCGCCGATGTCGAACGGGGACGTCACGGATTTGTGGACGTCGTCGGCGCTGCCGAAGGCCATCTGCAGCGCTTCGCGCGAGGCGACCAGGGCGTTCTTCGCGAACGTCGGCAGCATCTTGAGGACGGCTTTCGGGAAGCCCGCATAACGCTGGCGGCTGTCTTCCATGAAGCTGAAGAAGCGCGCGTTGATCTTGGGGTCGGGGAATTCGGTCAGCTTGTAGCCGACGCGGTAGTGCATGACCGCGTTCCAGATTTCCGGGACGTTTTCGCCCAGGGCGGAGACGGCTCCGTAGCCGGTGACGACGACTCGTTTGGCGTGCATTGACTTCTCCAATCGATTTGAAAAGGTTAAATTTCGATGGGAGAAGTGTTACTTGGATAGGGTGGGCGGACAATACTCCGATCGGGTTATCGGGGGGGTTGTCACTCCATGCAGGGGGTGGGTTTTCGGGGTGCGCAGGCGGCGCTTGCGATTCTCTTACCCACCGTCTATAATGCGGCCTCACGCGAAACGACCGCATGAAGACAGTTACCAGGAGAGGTGGCAGAGTGGTCGAATGTACCTGACTCGAAATCAGGCGTACGGGTGACCGTACCGTGGGTTCGAATCCCACCCTCTCCGCCAGAACAAACAAGGCCCCATCGGGGCCTTTTTGTTTTGGCGGAGAGAGCAAGGCGCCTGCGCGCCTTGCGGGGTGGGATTCGAAGGGCTGGCCTTGCAAGGCCAGCCCTTCGAATCGCCCATTTGCCGTCCGCAACGAGGACGGCGTCGCGCGCCGAGGGCGCGCTGCAAAGCCAAAAGACACGAACCAATTTCAGCACCGCAATTCAGCGCGCACGCCAGTTGATCAAGCCTCGGACCTCGCTTGCGGGTCGCCAATCCGTTCAAGGCAGGCCCGCCCCAGAATGGCCCGGCAACCTACCCACATTGGAGGCGACATGGCAGCGGACTATTACTTGCAGCTGGACGGCATCAAAGGCGAATCGGCCGATTCCAGGCATACGGGCTGGATCGAGTGCACCTCGATCAACTGGTCCATCACTCAACCCAAGAGCGCAACAGCATCGACAGGTGGCGGGCACACCGCCGAGCGGGCTGAGCTTGGCGACATCAGCATCACCAAGGTCGTCGATCTGGCATCACCGATGCTTGCGCAGCTTTGCGCATGTGGCAAAACAATCCCGAAGGCCAAGCTGGAAATGCAGCGTGCAGACGGTAACGGCGAGCCGGTCAAGTATTTCGAGGTCGAGCTGGAGAACGTGCTGATTGCGCACATCGCACCCGCATTCAATGGCGCCGACATCGCAACGGAACACATCGGTTTGAAGTTTTCGAAGGTCCGATGGAAATACACCCAACAGAAAATCGGTGGCGGAGCCAGCGGAAATACAGCGGGCGGTTGGGATTTGGCAACGAACAGGATTGCCTGATGCGCGCGCGGCTTTTGTGGACGCTGATGATCTCGATTCCATGTGCCGCACAGCCGATCAGCTCGGTGCCATGGATGACAGGCGAGCAGCTCCTGAAGAAAGTGACGGTCCGGCCAGGGGTCAAGGGTAACTTCGATCTCACTCCTGACGAGTACGTCGAGGCCGAGCGAGCCAGGGCGTATATCGACGGCGTCCACGACACGACCGAAGGGAAAGCCTGGTGCTTCAGCGAGCGGTATCGTCCAGGCCCCGAGGCACTGGTGGATAACGTTCTCGTCGAGTTGCGCAAGCTGCCGCCAAATCAACTGAAGCGCAACGCCGGTGATCTGATTGCAGAGATATGGGCTCGAAAATGGCCCTGTCCAGGTCGGGGGAACCAACGATGAAACCGTTATTTGCCGTCCTCAAGTCACACCACATGGGTTCTCTCGTGACAGTACCCGAGGTTTATGATTCGATCGGGCACCCTGAGCTGGCCATCGATCCTGTCTGGGGTAATACTTGCGCTGTCAGGATGAGCATCGCGCTCATTGCGGCTGGCATGAAAATCCGGACGGGGCCCGCCAGACTCAGGATAAAGGCGGGTCCGTATAAGGGCGAACAGCTTGAACCGAGCCAACATACGCTTTCAGAGTTCCTCGTGCACGAGATCGGCCCACCAGAAAAGTACCAGGGTGGAGAAAAAGCGAAAAATACCATCGCATGGCGGAGAGGCATCATCTCGTTCTTCCAGCTCCACGGCACCAGGCAAGGTCATATTGACCTGGTTTCGGTCGTGGACTGGGGCGCTGTTCAGTGCAACGCCCATTGTTATTGGGATTCGCGCGAGGTGTGGTTCTGGCCGCTCAAGTAGCATATGACAGTTGGATAAGACGAACGTGCTGCGGGCCGGGTGACTCACCCGCCCGCCACTCGATTGACCAGCGCCCTACCCTGCTCGAACGCCGTCAGACTCTCGATCGTCGTCCGCATGATCTGCCCGATAGCCTCGACGGTGAAGAACGCCTGATGCCCCGTCACGATCACGTTCGGAAACGACACCAGCCGCTGGATGACGTCATCCGTGATGATGGTCGACGACAGATCCTGGAAGAACAGGCTCGCCTCCTGCTCGTACACGTCGATCGCGAGCCCGCCCAGTTGGCCCGTCTTCAGCGCGGCAATCGCCGCCTCGGTGTCGACCAGTCCGCCGCGGCTCGTGTTGACGAGGATGCTGCCCCGCTTCGCCCGCGCCAGCGACGCCGCGTTCACGATGTGGCGCGTCTCTTCCGTCAGCGGGCAGTGCAGCGAGACGACGTCGCTGCAGTCCAGCAATTCGTCGATGCCCACGTAACGCCCGCCCAGCACCTCGAACGCCGGCGACGGGTAGCGGTCGTGGCCGACCACCGTGCAGCCGAAGCCGGTCATGATGCGCGCGAAGATCGTGCCGATCTTGCCGGTGCCGATCACGCCCACGGTCTTGCCGTGCAGGTCGAAGCCCATCAGGCCGTGCAGGTCGAAGTTGCCGTCGCGCGTGCGGGCGCTCGCGCGGGCGATCTTGCGGTTCACCGCGAGCAGCAGGCCCACCGCGAATTCCGCCACCGAGTGTGGCGAGTAGTCCGTCACGCGCACGACCGCGATGCCGAGCCGCTCTGCCGCGGCCACGTCGATATGGTTGTAGCCGGTGGAGCGCGTCGCCACCAGGCGCGTGCCCTGCTGCGCGAGCAGCGCGAGGACCTCTGCGTCGACCGTGTCGTTAACGAAGACGCAGACGGCGTCGCAGCCCGTCGCGAGGGCGGCCGTCTGCAGCGTCAGGCGGTCTTCCAGGAAGCGCAGGTCATGGCCGGCTTCCCGGTTGGCGTCCGACAACATCGATTTGTCGTACGGGCGGGCACTGAAGATGGCGGTTTTCATGACCGCCAGTCTAGCGCAATCAGGGCGCGAGGCCCGCCATCACCGCATCCAGCGTCTGCCGGTCGCGCACCAGGTTGGTCTTGCGGTCGAAGATACCGTCCGTCACACCGACGTCCCAGTAGAACGGCAGCACGCCGTTGGCGACGGCCGCCTTGACGACATGGGTATGGTAGTCGTTGCGCGACTTGAGATGCAGCGCCAGGGCATCGCCTGCGAGGTTCTTGCGCCGCATGGCGCTGAATTCGCCCAGCACGACGGGAATGCCCTTGTCGACGAATTTCCGCTTCAGGCTGGCGAACAGCGCATCGACATACGCTTCCTCGCCCCACGTCGGATTGTGCTTCGTATCCGTCTTCGAATGGTTGCCTGCGCCCCAGTAATGGAACACGTTGCCCCAGGTTTCGTCCTTGTCCATCATCACGAAGTTGTACGGGCCATAGAAGTGGATCTCGGCGATCATCCGCCCGGGCACCTTGTCGGACGGCAGCGTGCGCATCAGCTTGACCGTCTTCTCGATGTCGGTGTCGGGTCCCTGCACGACCAGCACGCGGTAGGCGTTCCTGCCGCCGGTGGCGCGCACCGCGTCGACGAAGGTCTGGTGATAGCTCATCAGGACCGCGGCCGCAGCTGCGTTCGGCGCACCCGGTTCGTTGGCACTGGCAAACATCACGTGCTCGTCGAAATCGCGCAGGGTCGTCGCGATCTGTTCCCAGTACGCCTTTTGCTTCGCATTCACGGCGTCCTTCCTGGCGGACGTGACGTTTCTCTCGAGCCAGCCCCCATCCCAGTGGGCGTTGACGAGGACGACCATATCGTTGTCGACGCAATACTGGACGACCTGCTTCACGCGGTTGAGCCAGGTGGCGCTGATCTGGCCCGTCTTCTGGTCCGCGTACTGGTCCCACGACACGGGCAGGCGGATCGCGTTGAAGCCGGCTTTCTTGACGGCCTGGATCAGCGCATTCGAGACCTGGGGATTCTCCCACGCCGTTTCGCCGCCGATCGCCTCCATCGCATTGCCGACGTTCCACCCGATGCGGATCGACGCCGCGACCTGCCGGGCATCGTGCGCCATGCCCGTCATGTCGGCCGGCGCCGGGTTCGTGTTGTAGCTCGGATACGGGGCTGCCGCCGTTGCGACGGCGGTGCCTGCGCCACGGCTGCCGCAACCGGCCACCAACACCGCCAGCAACAGGATGCGGAACTTGGGCAAAACGCTCACGTGGGTCTCCTCCCGGAAGTGTCTTACTGCGCCATGCCCGCCATGAGCGCATCCAGCGTCGCCTGGCCGCGCACCTGGTACGTCCGGCGGTCGAAGATGCTGCCCGACTGGTCGTCCGGTGCCCCGATGTCCCAGAAGAACGGCTGCACGCCGTTGGCCCGGGCCTTCTTGACGACGTAGGTGTGATAGTAGTTGCGCGACTTGAGGTGCAGCGCCAGCGCGTCGCCTGTCAGGTTATTGCGCCGCTGGGCGGCGAATTCGCCGAGCAGGACCGGAATGCCCTTGTCGATGAATGCCGTCTTCAGGCTGGCGAATTGCGCATCGACGTAGTCTTCCTCGCCCCACGTCGGATTGCGGTCGGTATCCGTCGTCGAGTGGTTGCCCGCACCCCAGTAATAGGCCTGTTTGCCCCAGCTTTCATCCTTTTCCATCAGCACGAAATTGAACGGCGCGTAGAAGTGGACCTCGGCCATCATCCGGCCAGCCACCTTGTCGGTCGGCAGCGTCGGCATGTATTTCACCAGCAGGTCGATGTTGGTCTCCGGGGCCTGCACGACCAGCACCCGGTAGGCGTTCCTGCCGCCGGTGGAGCGCACGGCGTCGACGAAGGTCTGGTGATAGCTCTTCAGGACGTCGACTGCCGCCGTCAGCGTCGGCACGTCGGTATTCTGCTCATTGCCCGTGGCCGGTTCGTTGGCGCTGGCAAACATCACGTGCTCGTCGAAATCGCGCAGGGTCGTCGCGATCTGTTCCCAGTACGCCTTTTGCTTGGCATTCACGGCATCCTTCTTCGCGGGCGTGATGTTCTTTTCCAGCCAGCCGCCGTCCCAGTGGATGTTGACGAGGACGACCATATCGTTGTCGACGCAATACTGGACGACCTGCTTCACGCGGGCGAGCCACGTGGCGCTGATCTGGCCGGTCTTCTGGTCCGCGTACTGGTCCCACGCCACGGGCAGGCGGATCGCATTGAAACCGGCTTTCTTGACAGTCTTGATGAGGTCGTTCGTGATCAGCGGATTCCCCCAGGCCGTTTCGCCGCCGATGGCTTCCATCGTGTTGCCGATGTTGAAGCCGATGCGGATCGAGGCGGCGATTTGTTGGGCGTTATGCGACATGCCCGTCGTGTCGGCCGGCAATGGACTCGTGTTATAGCTCGGGTACAGGCTTGCGGTCGGCGAGGGCGTGGGTGCCGGCGCAGGTGCTGGCGCGGGTGCAGGCGCTGGCGCGGGTGCCGGCGTGAGGGCCACCGGTGCCGGCGTCGACGATGCGGAACCGCCACCGCCGCCGCCGCAACCGGCGACCAGCACCGCGAGCAACGCGGCAGACAGCGTGGACAAGGCTTTCATGGATCTCCTCCAGGTATTTCTGATAAACCTGCAGAGTAGAAAGATCTTATGCCTTCAGGATAGCTATTGGCGGGGAATTGCTAGCAATATGCAGATTATTGAAGGATTGTTGGAGGCTGTGTTAGCTGCCAGCTGCGCGGCGGATGAACCTTTGCCAAAAAAAAAGGCTCCCGGTGGGAGCCTTTTGTCTTGAATCTTGGCGGAGAGGGTGGGATTCGAACCCACGGTACGGTCACCCGTACGCCTGATTTCGAGTCAGGTACATTCGACCACTCTGCCACCTCTCCTGGTAACCGGTCGCTTGCATTCGCGAGAGGCCGTATTATAGCAGCCTCCGACAAAAACGGAAGAGCTATTTGCGCGAAGCAAGGTTGCTCTTCGGGCTACGATTTCAAGCGGCAGGCGCCAGCCGCTCCAGCCCGCCCATGTACGGACGCAGCACTTCCGGCACGACGACGCTGCCATCCGCCTGCTGGTAATTCTCCAGCACGGCGACGAGTGTACGGCCCACGGCCAGGCCCGAACCGTTCAGCGTGTGCAGCAGCTCCGGCTTGCCCTTGGCGTTGCGGAAGCGGGCCTGCATGCGGCGGGCCTGGAAGTCTTCGCAGTTCGACAGCGACGAAATCTCGCGGTACGTGTTCTGCGCCGGCAGCCATACTTCCAGGTCGTAGGTTTTCGCGGCCGAAAAGCCCATGTCGCCCGTGCACAGCTGCATCACGCGGTACGGCAGGCCCAGGTTCTTCAGGATCGTTTCCGCCTGGCCGACCATCTCTTCCAGCGCGTCGTACGACTGTTCCGGATGCGCGATTTGCACGAGCTCGACCTTGTCGAACTGGTGCTGGCGGATCATGCCGCGGGTGTCGCGGCCATAGCTGCCCGCTTCCGAGCGGAAGCACGGGGTGTGCGCCGTGATCTTGATCGGCAGCGATTCCGCCGCGACGATCTCGTCACGTACCATGTTGGTCAGCGACACTTCCGAGGTCGGGATCAGGTAGAAATTCTCGCCCTCGCCTTCCGCGCCGCCCTTCTTCACGGCGAACAGGTCTTCCTCGAACTTCGGCAGCTGGCCCGTGCCGCGCAGCGAATCCGCGTTGACCATGTACGGCGTGTAGCACTCCGTGTAGCCGTGCTGGCCCGTGTGCGTGTCCAGCATGTATTGCGCCAGCGCGCGGTGCAGGCGGGCGATGCCGCCTTTCATGACGGCGAAGCGCGAGCCGGTCAGCTTGGTCGCGGTGTCGAAATCGAGGCCCAGCGGGCTGCCGACGTCGACGTGGTCCTTCACTTCGAAATCGAAGGCGCG
Source organism: Massilia kyonggiensis (assembly GCF_024756235.1). GTDB lineage: Bacteria > Pseudomonadota > Gammaproteobacteria > Burkholderiales > Burkholderiaceae_D > Telluria > Telluria kyonggiensis. The sequence goes on from NZ_JANUGY010000003.1 coordinate 192,680, forward strand.
CGGCGTGCCCACCTTGCGGACTTCCACGTTGCCCGACTCGTCCTGGCCCACCGGCGTGGACGGATGCGGCAGGTTCGGGATCGCGGCCATGAAATGGGCCAGCCTGTCCTGTACCTGGGCCAGTGCGGTCTCGTTGGCCTTCAGCTCGTCGCCGATGCCGGCCACTTCCGCCATCACGGCGCTCGTGTCTTCGCCCTTGCCTTTCAGCATGCCGATCTGCTTGGACAGCGAATTGCGCTTGCCCTGCAATTCCTCGGTGCGCGTCTGGATCGCCTTGCGCTCGGCTTCGAGGGCGTTGAATCCGGCGACGTCGAGCTGGTACTTGCGGCTCGCGAGACGTGCGGCGGCGTTGTCGATGTCTTTGCGGAGGAGTTGGATGTCTATCATTGTCGGGAATCTGCAGGGTGGGATATCGAAACCGCAATTGTACCAAGTCGTACGCGCTTCTCGCGCGCCGATCTTTTGGCCATCCGCGGCAGTCCAAGGTCGAGAGGACAAGCCATGGATGTCGACTGGGAAACGCTGTTTACGTTCAGCCTGCCGCCGCTGGAACTGTTCGTGCGCGGCACGCTGACCTATCTTTTCCTGTTCTGCCTGTTCCGCTTCGTCGTACGGCGCGACGCCGGGGCGCTGGGCCTCTCCGACCTGCTCGTGCTGGTGATCATCGCCGACGCCGCCCAGAACGCGATGGCCGGCGACTACCTCTCCATCGTCGACGGTTTCCTGCTGATCGCCACCATCATCGGCTGGAGCTACGGGCTGAACTGGCTGAGTTACCGCTTCCCCCGGTTCCGCCGCTTCGCGCTGGCGCCGCCCATCTGCATCATCAAGGATGGCGTCAAGCAGGAAGCCGCATTGCGCCGCGAGCTGATCAGCGACGAGGAATTGCGGGCAATGTTGCACGAGCACGAAGTCGACGACATCGCCCAGGTCCGCCGCGCCTGGCTGGAGCCGGACGGCCAGCTGACGGTGCTGCGCCGGCGCAGCTTGTAGTCAGCCCGCACGGGCGTCGTCGTCGAGGCTCCTCAGCCAGGCCAGCTTTTCCGCGATCTTGGCCTCGATCCCGCGCGGCACCGGCTGGTACCATCCCGGCTCCGGCATGCCGTCCGGCAAATAGGTCTCGCCGGCCGCGTAGGCGTGCGGCTCGTCGTGGGCATAGCGGTATTCGTGGCCGTAGCCCAGCTCCTTCATGAGCTTGGTCGGCGCGTTGCGCAGGTGGACGGGCACCTCGCGCGATTTATCCTTGCGCACGAACGCCATCGCGGCATTGAACGCGTTGTAGCCGGCATTGCTCTTGGCGGCGATGGCGAGGTAGATGACGGCCTGGCCCAGCGCCAGTTCTCCCTCCGGCGAGCCGAGGCGCTCGTACGTCTCGACCGCGTCGTTCGCGAGCTGGATGGCGCGCGGGTCGGCGACGCCGATGTCTTCCCACGCCATCCGGACGATGCGCCGCCCCAGGTATTTCGGATCCGCGCCGCCGTCCAGCATGCGGCACAGCCAGTACAGCGCGGCGTCCGGATGCGAGCCGCGCACGGATTTATGCAAGGCCGAGATCTGGTCGTAGAAATTGTCGCCGCCCTTGTCGAACCGGCGCGCGTTCAAGGTCAGCGCGTTCTCGACGAATTCGCGCGTGATGTGGGTCGTCTGCGCGGTGTCGGCCGACGTCTTCGTCTGCTCCAGCAGGTTCAGGAAGCGGCGGGCGTCGCCGTCCGCGTAGCCGATCAGCGTCTGCACGGCGATGTCGTCGAATTGCAGGTGCGACAAGCCGCCCTGCCCGCGCGCGCGTTCCAGCAGCTGGCGCATCTCGTCGTCGTTCAGCGCCTTCAGCACGTACACCTGCGAACGCGACAGCAGTGCCGAGTTGACTTCGAACGACGGGTTTTCCGTCGTCGCGCCGATCAGCGTGACGAGGCCGGATTCCACGAACGGCAGCAACGCGTCCTGCTGCGACTTGTTGAAACGGTGAATCTCGTCGATGAACAGGATCGTGTGCTTGCCGCCGGCCAGGTAGTGCTCGGCCTGTTCGATGGCGGCACGGATGTCCTTCACGCCCGACAGCACGGCGGACAGCGCGATGAATTCGCAGTCGAACGCGTTCGCCGTGAGGCGCGCCAAGGTCGTCTTGCCGACGCCGGGCGGGCCCCACAGGATCATCGAATGGGGCCGGCCCGACTTGAACACGAGGTTCAGCGGCTTGCCCTCGCCCAGCAGATGGCTCTGGCCGATCACCTCGGCGATCGTCTTCGGGCGCAGGCTTTCCGCCAGCGGGGCGGCGGGGTCAAGCTTGAAAAGGTCATCCATGGGCTGCGTTATTATTGTCCATCTTGCCTATGTATGGCCAGCGCTTCGAAAGCGCAAGTGTCACTGGTTGACGACCTCGGCACCCTTCGGCACGTCGAACTTGAACGTCTGCGCACCGAGCGCCGGATTCCGCTGGAAGCTCGTGAATTTCAGCAGCACGGTCTGGCCGAAGTTGTCCTTCAGTTCCATCGCCTGCGGGATGCCGTCCTTGAGGCCGATGCCGATCTGCTCGAACGTGGTGTCCTTCGATTTCGGCGTCGCGTTCAGCCATTCCAGGCCGTCGCGCGTGCCCGCTTCGGCCAGCGTGAAATTCTTTTCCAGGTCGTTGCTGCCGAACAGGATCGCGGCCGGCGAGCTGCCCAGCGCGCCGCCCAGCTTGCGCGTCGTGACCTGGTTCAGGTCCTTGTCGTACAGGTACAGCGTCTCGCCGTCGGCCTGCAGCAGCTGCTCGTACGGCTTCTGGTACGTCCAGATGAATTTGCCGGGGCGCGCGAACACGAAGGTGCCGCTCGACGTCTTGCCCGTCTTGGTCTTCATGACCTGCGTCTGGGTGAATTCGCCGCGGGCGGACTTGGTGCCCGACACGAAGGATTTGAACTGGTCGAGCGCGGTAGCGTGGGCCGCGCCCGCGATCAGGAAAGTGGTAGCGATCAGTGTAGTTTTTAGCATTCTTATTCCGCGTTCGTTGCAGGCACCAGGATGTCCCGGTTGCCGTTCGACTGCATCGGCGACACGATGCCGCTTTGCTCCATCTGCTCGAGCAGGCGCGCGGCGCGGTTATAGCCGATGCGCAGGTGGCGCTGGACCAGCGAGATCGACGCCCGGCGGTTCTTCAGCACCACGGCCACGGCCTGGTCGTACATCGCGTCGGACTCGCCGCCGCCTTCGCCGGCCGGCACGCCGTCGGCACCGCCGCCGTCTTCGGCCACGCCGCCTTCGAGGATGCCTTCAATGTAATTCGGTTCGCCCGTGGACTGGAGATGTTTTACAACTCGATGCACTTCGTCGTCCGACACGAACGCGCCGTGCACGCGGATCGGCAGGCCCGTGCCCGGCGGCATGTACAGCATGTCGCCCATGCCCAGCAGCGTTTCCGCGCCCATCTGGTCGAGAATCGTGCGCGAGTCGATCTTGGACGACACCTGGAACGCGATACGCGTCGGGATGTTCGCCTTGATCAGGCCCGTGATGACGTCCACGGACGGACGCTGCGTCGCGAGAATCAGGTGGATGCCGGCCGCGCGCGCCTTCTGGGCGATACGGGCGATCAGCTCCTCGACCTTCTTGCCGACCACCATCATCAGGTCGGCCAGCTCGTCGATGATGATGACGATCGTCGGCAGTTTTTCCAGCGGCTCGGGCGCGTCCGGCGTCAGCGAGAACGGGTTCGGGATGTGTTCCTCCCGCTTGGCCGCTTCCGTGATCTTGCCGTTGTAGCCGGCCAGGTTACGCACGCCCAGCTTCGACATCAGTTTATAGCGCCGCTCCATCTCGTTCACGGCCCAGTTCAGGGCGTGGCCGGCCTGGCGCATGTCCGTGACGACCGGCGCCAGCAGGTGCGGAATACCCTCGTACACCGACATCTCCAGCATCTTCGGGTCGATCAGGATGAGACGCACGTCGGCCGGATCGGCTTTATACAACAGCGACAGGATCGTCGCGTTGATGCCGACGGATTTACCGGAACCGGTCGTACCCGCCACCAGCAGGTGCGGCATCTTCGCGAGGTCGGCGACGACCGGCTTGCCGGCGATGTCCTTGCCCAGCGCGACCGTCAGGCTGGACGCGCTGTCGCCATAGACTTTCGAGCCGAGGATTTCCGTCAGGCGCACGATCTGGCGCTTCGGATTCGGCAGCTCGAGCGCCATGTAGTTCTTGCCGGGGATCGTCTCCACGACGCGGATCGACGTCAGCGACAGCGAACGCGCCAGGTCGCGCGCCAGGTTGACGATCTGGCTGCCCTTCACGCCCGTCGCCGGCTCGATCTCGTAGCGGGTGACGACCGGGCCCGGATACGCGGCGACGACCTTCGCCTCGACGCCGAAGTCGGACAGCTTTTTCTCGATCAGGCGGCTGGTGAACTCCAGCGTGTCGACGGCGACGGATTCCTGCGCGGGCGGCGCGTCGTCCAGCAGCGCCAGCGGCGGCAACGTGGAATCGCCGTGGACTTCGAACAGGTGCGACTGGCGCTCCTTCTCGGCGCGTTCCGAGCGCGGCACGCTCGTCATCGCCGGCTCGATCTTGATCGGCGACGGGTTCGGTGCGGAGGCCGGCGGCAGCGGCGCCTTTACAGGCGCGGGCGGACGCGGCGCGACGGGCGCCTCATCCGGCTCGTCGAACGACGGCTCCCACGCGGACGGTGCCGGCGGCGCTTCGGCACCGTCGATCTGCGGCTCGGCCCGGGCGCGCGCCAGCTTCGCTTCGCCGCGCGCCTTCACCTTCGCCTTCATCTTGGCGAGGAAGCCAGGCGCCGGTTGCGCATCGTCCCGCGGCGCATCGACGTCGTCGTCGCGCGGGGTCTCGATGCGGATCGGCGACCCGGCATGTTTTTCCTCGTACTTGGCGCGCTCGTGCACGACGACCTCGTCGCGCTTGTGCGCCGCCACTTCGCCGTAGCGGCGGTCTTCGCGGTCTTCGTAGCGCAGGCGGAACCAGTCCCACGTCGTCTCGACGGATTCGCCGATGCGCTCGGCGACGGCCAGCCACGACACCTGGAAATACCAGGAAAAGCCGAGGCCGAAGAGCAGGAGCAGGAGCAGGGTCGCGCCCGTGAAACCGAATGCCGTGTGGGCGGAATGCCCGATCAGCTGGCCCAGCACGCCGCCGGCCGCACGCGGCAGCTCGACTTTCAGCGACCACATGCGCAGGTACTCCAGACCCACGCTGCCGGCGAACATCAGCACGAAACCGATCCAGCGGATCAGCGTTTCGCCCTGGTGCTCGGGCTCCTGTTCCGCTTCCTGGACGATGAATCGCGTATGCAGCCGCCGATAGCCCTTCCAGACGGCGCGCGTAAAGCAGACGCACAGCCACCAGGCGGAAAAGCCGAAAATGAATAACAATAAGTCGGCCAGCCATGCGCCGGCACGGCCTCCCAGGTTGGCGACGTGGGCGACGGCGTTCTCATGCGACCAGCCCGGATCGGCCTTGTTATAGCTGAGCAAAATGAGGACGAAATACAACAGTGCGACGGCCGTGGCCAGCCAGCGCGCCTCCGACAACAGGCGCACGAGCCGGTTCGGCAGCGGCTGGCGGGGCGGTCGCGGCTTGTGAGTATAGGTCGTGCTCGTCGATGGACTATTCTTGCTCATTGCGGTGTGAAACGGTACTGCCGGGTAACAATTCCCCAAAGATGACCATTCTAAGCGATATAACGCCGCGTTGGCCCCACGATTCATGCTTGTTTGCATCATCGACTATAATCCCGGGTTCAACGCCTCTTGATTCCCGCACTGCCCGGCCCCACTTTCCGGGCATCATCCAATAGAAGAAGTTCACACATGACCACTCGCAAACATGCCAAAGTCCTGATCCTCGGTTCCGGCCCCGCCGGTTACAGCGCTGCCGTGTACGCCGCGCGCGCCAATCTCAGTCCGATGCTGGTGACCGGTGTCGAGCAGGGTGGTCAGCTGATGACGACGACCGACGTCGAGAACTGGCCGGGCGACCCGCTGGGCGTGCAAGGTCCGGAACTGATGCAGCGCCTACTGCAGCACGCCGAGCGCTTCAATACCGAGATCGTGTTCGATCACATCCACACGACGTACCTGAACGAGAAGCCGATCCGCCTGGTGGGCGATTCGCACGAGTTCACCTGCGACGCGCTGATCATCGCGACGGGCGCCTCGGCCCAGTACCTCGGCCTGCCCAGCGAGCAGGAATTCATGGGCAAGGGCGTGTCCGCCTGCGCCACGTGCGACGGTTTCTTCTACCGCAACCAGGAAGTGGCAGTGATCGGCGGCGGCAATACCGCGGTCGAGGAAGCGCTGTACCTGTCGAACATCGCGACGAAAGTCACGCTGATCCACCGCCGTGACAAGTTCCGCGCCGAGCCGATCCTCGTCGACCGCCTGATGGCCAAGGTCGCCGAAGGGAAGATCGTGCTGGAACTGAACCAGACGCTGGACGAGGTCAAGGGCGACCAGAGCGGCGTGACCGGCCTGCAGCTCAAGTCGACGGACGGCGGCTCGACCAAGGAGATCAAGGTGCACGGCCTGTTCGTGGCGATCGGCCACAAGCCGAACACGGGCATCTTCGAAGGCCAGATCGACATGCACAACGGCTACATCAAGACCCGCGGCGGCAGCGAAGGCATGGCCACCGCGACCAACGTCCCGGGCGTGTTCGCGGCCGGCGACGTGCAGGATCACGTGTACCGCCAGGCGATCACGTCGTCAGGTTCGGGCTGCATGGCCGCGCTGGATGCCCAGCGCTACCTGGAAGCCCTGGAGTAAAAAGGTGTCTCGATGGCGATGAAGGACTTCGCTGAACTGAAATCCTTGCGCGACAAGCTCAAGGAAGACGAAAGGCTGCGCGCCATCGAAAAGGCCGAGCGGGAAAAGCGCGAGCGCATCGCGCGCGAGCACGCCGTCGAATTCCGCTCGGCCGTCACGGACGTCGTCAAGATGCCCGAGTCGGACCGCTACGTGTGGCGGCCGATGCACGAATTCGAAACGCGCGGCCAGCCCCTGCCGACGCGTCCCCGCACCCTCGAGGAAGAAACCGCGGCCGTGCTGCGCGAGTCGATGCTGTCCGACCAGTTCGACGTGGACGGCCTGCTCGACGAAGACCCGTCCCTCAGCTGGTCGGCGCCCGGCGTCGGCCCGGACGTGGTGAAAAAGCTGCGCAAGCGCCACTGGCCCGTCGAGGACGAGCTGGACCTGCACGGCCTCACGCGCGACCTGGCGCGGCGCCACGTCGACGCCTACCTCCGCAAATCCAGCAAGCGCGGCATCCGCTGCGTGCGCATCATCCACGGCGTGGGCTATGGCTCGGCCGGCGGCGAACCCGTCTTGCGTGGCATGGTGCACAGCTGGCTCGTACAGACGAGCGACGTGGTCGCGTTCTGCGTCGCGAACCGGGCCGATGGGGGCAATGGCGCATTGATCGTCCTCCTGCGCCCCGCCCTGCTGGATTGAGCGCTCTTTCCTATTGTCAAGTCATAGAATAAATCCGTTAAAACATGTACATGTTGGCATGTTTTGTTGTCAAAAATACCCACCGATTTGACGAAACGGGTAAGATGCATACGACGTAGTGCCGAGGTGGCGCTGCCAGCATAAGGATGAACGAGTGAAGTCCAGTAGCCCGGTACCGATGGCAGCGCCGCAGCGGGTCGATCTGCAGAACTGTGCAGACGAACCGATCCATATCCCCGGCTTCATCCAGCCGCATGGCGCCCTGCTCTTCCTCTCGGATACCGGACTCGTCGAAGGCTGGAGCGCCAACCTTGCCACCGTCATCGGCAGCGATCCCGCGCTGGGCCAGTCCTTTGCCGCGGCCGGGTTGCCGGAGGCGGTGACGGAACTCATCCAGGAATGCCTGGCCACGATGGACGACGGCGAAGCGCCGGCCGCCGTGGCCGCCCTGTCCATCGGCGGACACGAATATGACTGCGTCGTGCACGCGCACATGCACCGCGTGCTCGTCGAATTCGAAGCGCGCGAAGTGAGCATGGAGGAAGTCGCCCAGTTCGCGATCAAGGCCCACTCGTCGATCGACCGCCTGCGCCGCCAGCGCAGCATCGACGGCCTGCTGGAGTCGGCCGTGCGCCAGATCCGCGATTTCACGGGCTTCGACCGCGTGATGGCCTACCGCTTCCGCAGCGACGATTCCGGCGACGTGGTAGCCGAGGCGCGCCGCGACGACCTCGTCCCCTACCTCGGCCAGCGCTACCCGGCCGGCGACATCCCGCCGCAGGCGCGCCGTTTATACGTGCTGAACACCTTGCGCATGATCGCCGACGTCGGCTACCACGCCGTGCCGCTGCTCGGGGCGGAAGGCAGCGCGCCGCTCGACATGAGCTTCGCCGTGCTGCGCAGCGTGTCGCCGATCCACGTGGAGTATTTGCAGAACATGGGCGTGGGCGCGTCGATGAGCGTGTCGATCGTCATCCACGGCCGCCTGTGGGGCCTGATCGCGTGCCACCACATGGCGCCGAAGCGGGTGCCCTACTCCGTGCGGATGGCGGCCGACGTGCTGGCGCAGGTGATCGCGTCGACCGTGCAGGGCATCGAGGCGCGCGAGGACGCGGCACTGGTCGAACACGCGGCCAAGGTGCGCACGAGCCTCGTGGAGTCGCTGCTGCTGGAAGAGGATCCGCTCGAAGCCCTCGTCGAGCACGGCGACGGCCTGCTGGAATCCACGCACGCGCAGGCGCTCGTCGTGAGCCAGTACGGGCGCGTCGTGTGCCGCGGGGTCGACCAGGCGCTGGGCGAAGCCATCGTCGCGTCGCTGCCCGCCGAAGCGCACGACATCGTCATGCACGGCTGCGTGAAGGAATGGCCGGAGGCGATCCAGCCCCTGCTCGGCAAATGGGCCGGCATGCTGGCCCTGCCGTTCGACCCGCCGTCGGGTGGCTGGTGCGTGCTGCTGCGTACGGAGCAGATCGAAGAAGTGGCCTGGGGCGGCAAGCCGGACAAGACCCAGGCCGGCCCGCTGGGCGAGCGCCTGACGCCGCGCGGTTCGTTCGAAGCCTGGCACGAGACGGTGCGCGGCCGCGCCCACCCGTGGGAAGACGGCATCCTCACGCACGCGCGCATGATGCTGGGCGAGCTGGCGCGCGTGTCGAACGCGCGCCGCGCCCAGACGGAGTCCACGCGCGCGCAACTGCTCGCCATGCTGGGCCACGACCTGCGCGACCCGCTCAACTCGATCAACATGGCCGGCATGGTGCTGGAACGGACGGACGGCGGCAGCAACAAGGGCACCCTGGGCAAGCGCATCCAGTCGTCCAGCAACCGCATGCAGCGCATGATCGGCCAGGTGCTGGACATGAGCCGCATCGACCGCGGCCTGTCCCTCGGCATCGACCTGCATCCCATCGACCTGGCGGCCCTCGTCGAGGACATGGTCGAGGAAGCGCGCCTCGCCTACCCGACCATCGTCTACGACGTGTACACCGTGGGGCCGGCGTTCGTGCTGGCCGATGGCGGCCGGCTCGGCCAGGTGATTTCGAACCTGCTGTCCAACGCGCGCCACCACGGCGAACCGAACCAGCCGATCACGATCCGCCTCGCGCCGCGCGACGGCCTCGCCGTGCTGGAAGTCGCGAACGCGGGCGCGCCGATCCCGGAAGAGACGGCAGGCGCGCTGTTCAACCCGTTCAAGCGCAGCTCGCTGAACAATCCGCGCAACCGCACGGGCATGGGCCTCGGCCTGTACATCGCGCAGCAGATCGTGCGCGAGCACGAGGGCGAGATCGACTACCGGCACGAGGGTGGCCGTGTGATCTTCGCCGTACGCCTGCCGCTGGCACCGAACGCAAGCTGACGCTGCCGGGGCCGGCATGCTAGTCTAGCAACATGGAGACGATCAGCCCCCGCATGCACCTCATCACCGTCATTGAAATCGTTGCGATCCTGGTGGGCGCATTCTCGGGTTTCATCGAGGCGCGGAGAAAGCGGATGGACGTGGTGGGGGTGTTCACGGTGGCCTTCATCGCCGCATTCGGCGGCGGCACCCTGCGCGACATCCTGCTGGATAAACGGCCGCTGTTCTGGGTGATCCACCAGGAGTACGCGATCCTGATCTTCGTGCTGGCCCTCGTCGCGACGCCGCTGATCCGGACCTTGCGCCAGATCGTATCGGAACGGCTGATCGTCATCGCCGACGCGGTCGGCCTGGGCCTGTTTTCGGTGGCCGGCGTGTCGTCCGCGCTGGACGCGCACATGCCGCTGTTCATCGCCTCGATGATGGGCGTGATCACGGGGATCTTCGGCGGCGTGATGCGCGACATCGTCTGCAACGAAGTGCCGATGGTGTTCAGGGACGGCAAGCCCTATGCCATCTGCGCGTTCCTCGGCAACTGGATGTTCCTGCTGCTGGGGATGAACGGCTTCCCGCACGATTTCGCGCTGTGGTCCAGCGCGATGTTCATCGTCGTGTTCCGGCTGGTCGCGTGGAAGTTCGATGTGCGGGTGGGGCGGTGAATTTACGAAATTCACCAGCTTGAGAATATTTCTTACCGTTGCGGTCTGCCTGACATACCGGCGACCATAATATGAACTTTTTATCGCGACGGCAGCCCTCCCTTGAAAAACCGCCTGCTATATTTTCGTCTGCTGCTGGAATTTCGCCCGTATGCCGGGCAACTGTGCGCGACTTTGGTGGCGATTGCCGTGGCGTCCGTAACCGATGTCCTCCTGATCCGGCAGCTGGAGAACGTGGTCAACGCGTTAAACCCGAATAACGTTATGTCCGGCATGGCCGCAAGTGGCCTGCCGCATGTCATCAAAGAATGGATAAGCCATATCGTTCCAACTGCGGCGACTGGAACTGCGATATGGACCATTCCCGCGACCATTATGGCGTTGGCCATTTTGCGAATGGTGAGCAGCTTTTCTGGGGACTATGGCTCAGCTTGGCTCAGCAACCACGTGCAGGCGAACCTGCGCCGCAAAATGTTTGCACGCATCCTGCGTCTTCCCAACGGCTATTTCGATCAGTCGTCGACTGGCACCGTACTGTCACGTGTTACCTTCGACGCCAATCAGGTATCGCAAGCAGGACTGAATGTCGTTAACGTCGTGGTACGGGATTCAATCGCCACGGCCGGGTACATTGTATTACTGTGCCGGATCGACTTGCAGCTCGCCGTTTTTTGCTTCGGCTTGCTGCCGATGGTCGCACTCGTCGTCGTCCTGGCGGGCCGCCGGATGCGCCGCATCTCCGGTAACGCACAGCACGCAATCGGTCAACTCACCCATGTGCTGGATGAAAGCATTGGTGGCCAGCGCGTCGTCAAGATCTTCGGAGGCCAGCATTACGAGCAGCAGCGCTTTGACAACGTGGTGAAACTGAATCGCCAATTGTCCGTCAAGCATGCCGCCACAGCCGCACTGAACTCGGGCGTGATCATGATGTTGGTTGGCATTACCCTGTCGGCCGTGATTTATTTCGCGTTGCTGCGTGCACAGGCAGGCGCTCTGTCGCCGGGCGCGTTTGTCGCCTTCATGGGAGCGTTGATGGCGATGCAGTCGCCGATCAAGAATCTTACCAAGGTCAACGAACCGCTGCAGCGCGGCCTCGCGGCGGCAACGTCCGTATTCGGCATGATCGACGCCCCAGCGGAGGATGACAGCGGAATGCGTCCACTGGCCCGTGCATCCGGCGATATCGTGCTGGAATCGGTGGGCTTCGGCTACGGTAATCAGAACGTCGGCACCACGCCCGCTTTACGCGACGTGTCGTTGCATATCGCCGCGGGAGAAACGGTGGCGCTGGTAGGCGGTTCCGGCAGCGGCAAGACGACGCTTGCAAGTCTGCTGCCGCGCTTCTACGACGTCAGCAGCGGCCGGATTCTGCTGGACGGAGAGGACATCCGGCACTACCGACTGCAAGATCTGCGTTCGCAGATTGCGCTGGTCGGACAGGATGTCGTGCTCTTCAACGATACGTTAGCCGCGAATATCTCGTATGGCGATCCCAGTCCGGACCTGGACCGGGTCGCCGCCGCGGCACGTGCGGCATACGCGGAGGAATTTATTTTGCGTCAGCCGCATGGCTACATGACGGCAGTCGGTGAAAACGGCCTGCGGCTTTCGGGTGGGCAGCGCCAACGCATCGCGATCGCTCGCGCGCTGTACAAAGATGCGCCTGTCCTGATCCTCGACGAAGCCACGAGCGCGCTGGACACGGAATCGGAACGCCAGGTGCAGGCCGCCCTCGAACAACTGATGAAAGGTCGCACGACGGTGGTGATCGCGCACCGTCTTTCTACCGTCCAGAATGCGGACCGGATTGTAGTCATGCGTAACGGCGCTATCGTCGAAACCGGCACGCATGACGACCTGTTGGCACGCGGCGGATATTATGCGAGCCTCGCGCAGGCGCAAGAAAAGACCGGTCACTGAGCGCCCGGTCACAGCAATGCGTTATACGGCGTCCGGTCCCGTCTCGCCCGTACGGATACGAATCACCTGCTCCACTTCCTGCACGAAGATCTTGCCGTCGCCGATCTTGCCGGTACGCGCCGCCTTGATGATCGCGTCCACGACCTGCTCGGTCAGCGCATCGTCGACCACCACTTCGATCTTCACCTTGGGCAGGAAGTCGACCACGTATTCGGCGCCGCGGTACAGTTCCGTATGGCCCTTCTGGCGGCCGAAGCCCTTCACTTCCGTGACGGTCAGGCCGGTGACGTTCACTTCGGCGAGCGCTTCGCGCACTTCGTCCAGTTTGAACGGCTTGATCACGCAGGTAATCTGTTTCATGGTTATCTCCTATCAGGTTTCCCGGGATTATCGCATGGCGCCAGTCAGTCCGGAATCCTCGCCAGCTGGTCCATCCACACGGTCGCTTCCGAGTCGCTCGGCGCGCGCCAGTCGCCGCGCGGGGATAGCGAACCGCCGTTGCCGACCTTCGGCCCGTTCGGCACGCACGAGCGCTTGAACTGGCTCGTCTTGAAGAAGCGCCACAGGAAGATGCCGAGGTTTTTCTTGATCGCCGCGAGATCGTACTGGTTGCGCGCCGGGCTGCCGCCTTCCGGCCACGGGCCCATCGTCCGGTCCTGCCATGCGCTCCAGGACAGGAACGCGACCTTCGCCGGCCCGAAGCCGTAGCGCAGGGTGTAGTACAGGTTGAAGTCCTGCAGCTCGTACGGTCCGATGAAGTCTTCCGTCACCTGCGCCGGCTTGCCCTCTTCCTTGCCCGTGCCCGTCTTGCCGGGCACGAGCTCCGGCGAGATCTCCGTCTCAAGCACGTTGATGAGGACATCCGAGCCGGTGTCGCCGATCTGGTTCGTATCGGCGACCCAGCGCACGAGGTGGGAAATGAGCGTCTTGGGCACGCTCGCGTTGACGTTGTAGTGCGACATGTGGTCGCCCACGCCATACGTGCACCAGCCCAGCGCCAGTTCGGACAGGTCGCCCGTGCCGATCACGATCGCGTGGTGGTGGTTCGCGAGGCGGAACAAATGGCTCGTGCGCTCGCCCGCCTGCACGTTCTCGAACGTGACGTCGTACTGCTCGGCGCCTTCCGCGTACGGGTGGCCGAGGTCCTTCAGCATCTGGATGCAGCTGGGGCGGATGTCGATCTCGTGCGCCGTGCAGCCGACGACGCGCATCAGTTCGCGCGCCTGGCGCAAGGTGCGTTCGCTCGTCGCGAAGCCCGGCATCGTGTACGCGAGGATGTTCGTGCGGGGACGGCCCAGCTTGTCGAGCGCCTTGGCGCAGACGAGCAGCGCGTGCGTGGAGTCCAGGCCGCCGGAAATACCGATGACGACCTTCTGGTGCCCGGACGACTGCAGCCGCTGCACGAGCGCCTGCACCTGGATGTTGTAAACCTCTGTGCAGCGTTCGTCGCGGCGGCGGCCGTCGGCCGGCACGTACGGGAAGCGCTCGACGAGGCGCGCCAGCGGCAGGTCTTTCTCGAGCGGCAGCGGGACGGCGAACGTCTGCACGCGAAACTTCGCGACTTCGTGCGCGTGGCGACGCACGGACTGCGCGAACGTCGTCGTGTGCATGCGGTCGACCGACAGGCGCTCCAGGTCGACGTCGCCGAAGATGATGTGCGAGTCGGCCAGGAAGCGCCCGGACTCGGCCAGCTTGTCGCCCTTTTCGTAGATCAGCGACTGGCCGTCCCACGCCATGTCCGTCGTCGATTCGCCGCGGCCCGCCGACGTGTACAGGTACGCGGCGAGGCAGCGCGCGGACTGCTGCGACACGAGCTGGTGCCGGTAGCCGCTCTTGCCGACGACGACGTTCGACGCCGACAAATTCACCAGCACCGTCGCGCCGGCCAGCGCGGCATACGACGACGGCGGGACCGGCACCCACACGTCTTCGCAGATCTCGACGTGGAAGCGGAACAGCGGCTGGTTCTCGAGTTCGAAGATCTGTTCCGGACCGAACGGCACGTCCTGGCCCAGCAGCGTGATCCGGTCGACGGCCGCGTTGTCCGCGGGACTGAACTGCCGACTTTCATAAAATTCGCCATAATTGGGCAGGTAGCTTTTCGGGACCACACCCAGGATGCGGCCACCCGCGACGACCACGGCGCAGTTGAACAGCACGTGGTTGACGCGCAGCGGCGCGCCGACGACGAGGGCCAGCGGAAGAGTCGCGGACGCGGCGACCACCTCGGCCAGCGCGTCCAGCACGGCGTCGAGCAGCGCGCGCTGGTGGAACAGGTCGTCGCACGTGTAGGCCGACAGCCCCAGTTCGGGGAAGGCGGCCAGCACGGCGCCCTTGTCGGCAGCTTCACGCGCGAGGCGGATCGTTTCCTGCGCATTGAAGGCCGGGTCGGCGACCTTGCAGCGCGGGCTGGCGACGGCCACACGCGCGAAATCATGGGAGTACAGGTTGAAGAATCGCTTATCCATAGGTCTCAACAGCTCACGGAAGTCATCTTGAATTATCGCACGCATATCGTTTCTTCTCTGTCCGAGATCGGGCAGGCGGACTGGGATGCCCTCGTGGCTCTGCAGGCCTCGCCGAATCCCTTCCTGTCCTTTGCCTTCCTGCATGCCCTGCACGAGTCGGGCAGCGCGACGCCGGAGACGGGCTGGCAGCCGCAATACATCGCGCTGTACGACAAGGATGAGCAGTTGGCCGCCGCCCTGCCCCTGTACGTGAAAGGCCATTCGTACGGCGAATACGTGTTCGACTGGGCCTGGGCCAACGCCTACCAGGAACATGGGCTCGACTATTACCCGAAGCTGCTGTCCGCGATCCCGTTTACGCCCGTGAGCGGCCCGCGCCTGCTCGCGCGCGATGCACAGGCGCGGACGGCGCTCGTCGACGTGCTCGTGAAAACGCAGAAGGCGACGGACGTGTCGTCCACCCACGTGCTGTTCCCGCCCGACGAGCAGGCGAAACAACTGGCAGACGCCGGGTTCCTGCTGCGCAGCGGCGTGCAGTTCCACTGGATGAATGCGGGCTACGCGACGTTCGACGAGTTCCTCGCCACGCTCGAACAGAAGAAACGCAAGAACATCCGCGCCGAGCGGAGAAAAGTGCGCGAGGCCGGGGTGACGTTGCGGCGCGTGCGCGGGCCGGACATCACCGACGAGGAATGGCGCTTCTTCACGCGCTGCTATCGCAACACCTATTCTGAACACTTCTCGAAGCCCTATTTGAACCTGGACTTCTTCCGCCGCATCGGCAAGACGATGCCGGACAACCTGCTGCTCGTGATCGCGGAACGGGACGGCCACCCGATCGCCGCGTCGCTCGTCGTACACGACGAGACGACCCTGTACGGCCGTTACTGGGGCGCGCTGGAACACGTGCCCTGCCTGCACTTCGAGACGGCGTACTACCAGCCGCTGGAATTCTGCATCGAGCAGGGCATCCAGGTGTTCGAGGGTGGCGCCCAGGGCGAACACAAGATGGCACGCGGGTTCCTGCCGACGCGGACCTGGTCCGCGCACTGGCTCGCGCACCCGTCGTTCGCCGATGCCGTCGAGCGCTTCCTGGAACGGGAGGCCGGCGGCATCGACGATTACATCGACGAACTCAACGACCGGAACCCGTTCCGAACGTGACCACACCACGGCGGCGGCGCCACGCGTAGCCGCCGCCGATCACCGCGACCGCCAGCGCCAGCACGACCAGCGCGCCGACCGTCTTCTGCACGGGTGTCATGGCCTTGACGCTCTCCATTTCGAAGCCGGACACCTTGCCCCCGGACGCCGGCGCAGGTTGCGCCGCCTTGGCCGGTGCCGCAGGTGCGGCCGGCACGCGCGGCGCCGCCCCGCCCTCGCCCGGCGCCCGTCCCGCCAGC
Organism: Massilia kyonggiensis; assembly: GCF_024756235.1. Classification (GTDB taxonomy): domain Bacteria; phylum Pseudomonadota; class Gammaproteobacteria; order Burkholderiales; family Burkholderiaceae_D; genus Telluria; species Telluria kyonggiensis. The sequence goes on from NZ_JANUGY010000003.1 coordinate 208,925, forward strand.
AGCGGCTGCAACGTCAGCGTCGCGCGGCTGCACGAATCCGCGCCGCACGCCGCGCCGCTTTCCGCGACGGCACGCGCATTCTCGGCCAGCAGCCGGCGCCGCGTGGCGTCATCCGGCTTCCAGTAGCCCTTCTCGATGGCCGACAGCATGCGGTCCGTGACGGCCTGCCACGCGCGCAGGTTGCCCGCCTGCGCGATGCGCTCGCGCACACGCAGGCCGTGGCGGTCCGCGACGTAGGTGTCGTACATGCGCTGCCACGTCCCGCTGTCGACGGCTTCCGGCACCGTCACCTGCCACGCCCACAGGTAGTCGACGACGCGGTTGATGAAGCGCGCGCCGGAGTAGCCCTCGGCCAGCATCTTGTCGGCCCAGCGCGGGTTCAGGTAGCGGCTCTGCATCTCCTGGCCCATGTACTGGTTCAGGGTCTTGTGACCCGCCCGGCGCGGGTTCGACAGGTCGCTCACGAGCACCTCCGGGGTCTTGCCGTCGACGCTGCGGATCGCCAGCGCCGTGCCGCCCAGGTACTGGAAGAAGTCGTCGTTGTCGAGCGTGGCGAACAGGTTGCTGGACCGGCTGTGCAACGCGATCCGGCTGCCGGACAGCGCGAGCCGGAACACCTCGCGCCGGCGTCCCGCATCGCCGTCGTCGTCGCCCCAGTAGCCGTTGCCGAACGGGTGGCTCATGCGGTTGATAAACACGTCCGCCACCTGGCGCTCGTCCTGCCACACGTTCGACAGCGGCAGCAGTTTTTCGATGTTGGTGCCGTACGCGCCGGACGGCAGGCCGAAGATGCGCACGCCCGCCAGGCGCTCGGCTTCGTCCGCCGGCACGCCTTCCTGCTTCAGCTTCGCGGCCATCGCCTGCGCGTGCGCGGCCAGCACGTTGCCGCCCGGGTCCTCGTCATCCTGCTGCGCGCGGGCCGTTTGCGCGGCCTGGTCGAGCAGCTTCAGCACATTGCCGAACAGGTCGCGGAACAGGCCCGACGACACCATCGTCACGTCCACGCGCGGCCGCCCGAGCTCGCGGCGCGGAATCGCCTCGACGCCGGTCACCCGACCGCGCTCGTCCCACGTCGGCCGCACGCCCATCAGCGCCATCGCCTGCGCTTCCATCACGCCTTCGTGGCGCTGCGTCTCGACGCCCCACAGGTTCATCGTCAGCTTGTCCGGGTAGCCGCCGTGGCGGCGCCGGTAATCCTCGACGAGCTTCGTGGCCAGCTCCCGGCCCTGTTCATAGACGGCGCGGCTCGGGATGCGCGCGGGATCCAGGCCGAAGAAATTGCGGCCCGTCGGCAGCGCGCCCGGATTGCGCACGAGGTCCGCGCTGGGACCCGCCGGGATGAACTTCCCGTCCAGCGCATCCACGAGGCGGGCCAGTTCCGCCGCGGCGCTCGCCTCGATGTCCCGTTCCAGCTGCGCGGTGCGGGCCGCCTTGCCGGCGTCGTCGAGATGCGGCTCCAGGCTGACCACCGCACGCGCCGTCGCGGCACGCAGGTCGGGCGCGGGCGCCACCCCGAATGTGTGCAGGCCGAACGGCGTCAGCTTGCTGCCCGTGTCGTCGAGGTATTCCTCCAGCGCTTCCATGTCGGCCTCGGTGGACAGCGCCGGCTTGCCCATGTCCTTCAGCACGCCCGCCTTCTTCGCCAGCGCGTTCAGCGCCGTCAGGTGCGCCTTCACGAGCATGGGGCTCTTCTGCTCCGCGACGCGGTAGTCGTTCAGCAGCGCGCCCAGTTCGCGCAGGTCCGGATTCAGCCCGGCCGCGTCGAACGGCGGCGTCATGTGGTCGACGATCGTCGCCATGCCGCGCCGCTTGGCCTGGATGCCCTCGCCCACGTCGTCCATCACGTACGGATAAATGTTCGGCAGCGCGCCGATCAGCGCCTCGGTCGGATCGCTGGCGGACAGGCCGGCCTCCTTCCCCGTCAGCCATTCCTGCGTGCCGTGCGTGCCCACGTGGACGACGGCGTTCGCGTGGAAGCCGTGCTGCAGCCACAGATAAAACGCGATGTACTCGTGGCCCGGCGGCAGCGTCACGTCGTTGTGCAGCTTGGCCAGGTTCTGTTCCCACGCGCGGCCCGGCTGCGGCGCCAACAGCAGGTTGCCGTGGCGGCGCGCCGGGAACACGAAGTGCGGCACGCCGCGCGCATCCTTCCACAGCACGGGCGACTTCTCCGGCGGTCCCCACGCGCCCTCGACGGCCGCGCGCAGCTTCGCGGGCAGCGCGGCGTACCAGCGCCGGTAGTCCGCCAGCGGCACGAGCAGCGCTTCGCCGCTGGCGGCCAGCCGCGCGAGGCCGGCCAGGTAGTCCGCGCCCGTCTTGCCGGGATAGTTGCCCCACTGCTGGACTTCGCGCTGCAGTGCCGCCGGCGTGGCCGGATACCGCTGATCGGTCGTGTAGCCGACGGCGCGCAGGCGTTCGGTGATCTGCCACAGGCTGTCCGGCAGCACGTTCAGGTACGCGGCCCCGATCGTCTCGGACCCGTGCGGATAATTGAAGTAGACGATGGCCACGTGCTTGTCCGCGTTGGGCGTGCGGCGCAGCGCGAGCCAGGCGTCCACGCGGGCGCGCAGGCGTGCGACCCGTTCCGCAATCGGTTGCTCTTCCACGTACGCGAGCCCCGTCGCGGCATCGACGACCTTTTCGCGGCTCGCGACGACGGTCGGCTGCACGAGCCCCGCGACCTCGGCCCCGGCCATCTGCCACGTGCGTTCCATCAGGTCGAGACCGACCTTCGAGTCTTCCCATTGCGCCGCGCCGTGCTGGCTCAGGGTGATCGCGTTGATGGCGGGGACGCCGATCCGGTCCAGCAGCGCGCCCGTCGCCGCCGTGCCGCCGACTTTCATGCCGAGCGCCACGAGCAGGTCGATGCGGCTGTTGCCGTCCGCGTCGAGGAACAGTTTCAACGGCACGTCGTACGGGTAGCCATACGCGGGCAGCACGTTGTAGCCCGCGTCTTCCAGCGCGTGCACGATGGCGGCCAGCGGCAGGGTCTGGCCCGCCACGAGGCTCGCGCGGTAGAACATCACGCCGATCCACGGCGCGCCCGGCCGGTGGTGCGCATAGTGCGCCACGTAGTCGTCGAACGATGCGGCACCGCGGCGGGCGTCGACGTCGTACAGGCCCGCCTCCGGCATCGTGCGCAGCAGCGGTACGTCCACGCGGGCGCCGAAGCCGGCGACCAGCACGCGCCGCAGCAGGCCTTCCATGTTCTCGATGCCGCCTTCGCGGTGGAACGCGAGAATCGCGGCGTCCGCGCGGATGCCCTGCTCGCGCTGCGCGTCGTCCGGCTGCGCGCCGACCGCGTACACGGGCCGCGCGCGACGGCGCAGCGCCTCCAGGTCGGGCTGGACGAGCTGCAGCAGCTGGCTGCCCTTGACGTTGACGACGGCGACGTCGGCGCCGGCCAGCGCGGCGTGGTCGGCCGGCGTCATGCCGCTGGACGGGACGATGCGCACGGCGACGTCGGCGGCGGCGAGGTCGGCTTTCAGCGCGCGCACGGCCAGCACGGCGGGCCGCGATTCCACGTCGCCGAGCAGCAGCGCCAGCGTGCGCGGCGCGGCGTGGACGGCCTGGCCCAGCACGAGCGCGGCCAGCAGGAACAGGATGCGGATGAACTTATTCGGGCACATACACGACCTTCCCGTCCGGCAGCTGGTACGCGGTGCCGAGGCGCTTGCCGGCGCCGGACAGCGGCTTGTCGGACACGCGCGTGACCTTGATCTCGGCGCCCTTCTTCGTCATGACCTCGACCTTGCCGTCCGCGCCCTTCTTGGCGATCGTGACCTCGGACGACGGGTCGAGCAGATCGAGCATGTTCCAGGCCGAGAACAGCGCGAGCATCATCGCGACGATGAATACGATGCTGGCGTCGAACAGGTTGGCGACGCCGGCGAGCGGGTCCTCGCCGTGTGCCGCGTACTGGCCGCGGCGTTGTTTCAGATAGCGCATGCCGGCCTCACTCGCGAACGGCCAGCGCCTGCTCGGCGGCGAACGCGACGTCCAGCATGTCCGTGCGCAGCCAGTGCTCGCGCACGAGCGCCAGCACATAGGCGAGCACGCTGCACGCCAGGCCCACGACCGTCGCGGTGAACGCGGTCGTCATGTTCTGCGCCATGTGCGGCAGGTCGCCGTGGGCAAGGCCAGCGAGCGCGATGCCCATCGGGATCAGGGTGCCCATCAGGCCCAGCGCGGGACCGACGCGCACGACGAAGCGCACGGCGTCCAGCCGGCGCAGGCCGGCGCCCTCGGCGCTTTGCACGATGCGTTCGAGGTGGGCGTCGAGCGGCGTCGCGGCGTCGCGCACGCAGGTGTCGATGGCGGCGCGGGCGCCGTCGACGAGCAGGCGGGCGCCGCGCCGGCGCTCGCGCCATTCGCCGAGGAAGGCGCCGAGGCAGGCCAGCATGTACAGCAGCAGCCCGGCGATCGCCACGAGCACGGGCAGATAGAGGACGGTGGATACGGAGTACAGCACGGTTTCGACGGCGCGCACGGCGCCGTCAAAGGTCGGATCAGGCATGATGATGACGGTGACAGGCAATCCGCCCACTTCCCCGTGGGCGCGACTGGAACGGCGGGCCCGCATGAGGTCCGCCACCTGTCTGGCCGGTATCCGGGCTGGCAAGGCGGACCGGCCCACCTTCCCATGCGCGGCTGCGCACAGTGGTTCGAGGACCGGCCTGCCGTCGAAAGACGGCGCTTGCTTACCGTTGCGGGGGCAGCACACCCTGGCGGACACGGAATCGTCCGCCATGTGTTTCCCGTTTAACTGCGCGTGCCGAACGCACGCGCGGGCACCAGACGGTGCGGATTATACCCGCTCACGCCAGCTCGGCGACGAGCCGGCCCAGCGTACGCAGCGCGTCTTCCGTCGCTGGCGTCCACGGGTAGCTGTAGTTCAGGCGGATGCAGTGCGTCCAGCTGCCGCGCGCGGAAAACATGTGGCCCGGGCCGACCGTGATCCCGTGTTCGAGGGCGCGGGCATACAACCGCATCGCGTCGACGCCGCCCGCCAGTTCCACCCACAGCACGTAGCCGCCCTGCGGTTCGGAGACGCGGGTGCCGGCCGGGAAGAAGCGCAGCACGGCGGCCGCCATCATGCGCGCGCGCTGCGCGTACCCCTTGCGCACCTGGCGCAGGTGACGGTCGAAGCCGTCGTTCTGCAGATAGTCCGCGATGGCGAGCTGCGGCAGCGACGGCGTGCTCAGCGTGTTCAGGAATTTCAGCTTTTCCACCTGGGCCGCGTAGCGTCCCGCCAGCGCCCAGCCGATGCGGTAGTTCGACGTGAGGCTCTTCGAGAACGACGCGCAGTGCAGCACGAGGCCACGTGTGTCCCACGTCTTGAGGGGGCACGGGTGGGTGTCGCCGTAATACAGTTCGTCGTAGACGCAGTTCTCGATCGCGGGAATGCCGTGCTCCGCGAGCAGCGCGACGAGTTCGCGCTTGCGCTCGTCCGGCATGAGGAAGCCGAGGGGGTTCTGGAAGTTCGGCATCACCATCACGGCGGCCATGCGCTGGCTCGCCAGGATCGTGCGCAGCGCGTCCACGTCGATGCCGGTGCGCCGGTCCGTCGGCACCTCGAGTGCGCGCATGCCCATCCGTTCGATCGCGTGCAGCATGGCGTAGAACGTCGGCGACTCGACGGCGACGGTATCGCCCGGCCTGGCGACGGCCTGCAGGCACAGGTTGATCGCCTCGGTCGCGCCGACGGTGACGACGATTTCGGACGGATCCACGGCGACCCCGTGTTCCCCGTAGCGGCGCGCGATCTGGCGGATCAGTTGCGGGTTCCCCGGCGGCAGGTCGTCGAGCACGCTGACGGGGCGGCTGCGCGCGATCGTGTTGGCGTACCGGCTGATGCGTGCCGCGGGGAAGACGGCGGGATCCGGGTACGGCGAACCGAGCGGCGCCGCGCCCTGCGTGCGGATCGTGCGCAACGTCGACAGCACGAGCCGGCTCACGTCCACTTCCGACGACAGCGTCAACGCGGGTGCCGGCGCGGTGGGTCGCGGGGCCACGCGCGGCCGGGCGCGCACAAAGAAGCCGGACTGCGGGCGGCTCTCGATGACGCCCTTGCTCTCGAGCAGGGAGTACGCGCGCAGCACCGTGCTGATGCTCAGCTTGCGGCGCTGGCTGGCCTGGCGCACGGAGGGCAGCCGCTCCCCTTCCAGCAGCACGCCGCGCGCGACCTGGCCTTCGACTTCGGCGGCGAGGGACTCGTAGAGCTTCATGCGGACGAGTATAGCGTAGCGGTACAGTTGCGGCCAACTGTACTCCTTTGTCAACTGCCCAATTGTATCTGCACAGCGAACGGCTCATCCATGACACTGTCGCCATCGCAAAAGGAGTGGCAAGCATGGCCGAGAACGACACCGGAGGGCGCATCGCCCCGTACCCCAACCCCGCCGGCGGCTGGGGCGCGCTGAAATACGTGGCGCTGAACCTCGTCCGCGAACGCGTGGGCAGGAACAGCATCGGGACGCTGCTCGCGCAGAACCAGCCGGACGGCTTCGACTGTCCCGGCTGCGCGTGGCCCGACCGCGTCCATACGTCGACGTTCGAATTCTGCGAGAACGGCGTCAAGGCCGTGGCGGCGGAAGCGACCAGCAAGCGCGTGCTGCCCGAGTTCTTCGCGCGCCACACGGTGACGGAACTGATGGCGCAAAGCGACTACGAACTGGAACAGCACGGCCGCCTGACCGACCCGATGGTGTACGACCGCGCCACCGACAAATACGTGCCCATCGCCTGGGACGACGCCTTCGCCCTCATCGCGCGCCACCTGAATGCGCTGGACGACCCGGACCGCGCCGCGTTCTACACGTCCGGCCGCGCCAGCAACGAGGCCGCGTTCCTGTACCAGCTGTTCGCGCGCATGGTCGGCACCAACAACTTCCCCGACTGTTCCAACATGTGCCACGAGGCGACGAGCCGCGGCCTGCCCGGGACGGTCGGCATCGGCAAGGGCACCGTCACGCTGGACGATTTCGACGAGGCCGACGCCATCCTGATCTTCGGCCAGAACCCGGCCACGAACCACCCGCGCATGATGGGCCTGCTGCGCGAATGCGCGAAACGGGGCGCCGCCATCGTGTCGATCAACCCGCTGAAGGAGCGCGGCCTGGAACGCTTCCAGGATCCGCAAAGCCCGGCCGAGATGCTCATCAATGCCAGCACGCCGATCAGCTCCATGTTCGTGCGCCCGCGCCTGTCCGGCGACCTGGCCCTGATCAAGGCCGTGGCCAAGCGCGTGCTGGAACTGGACGACGACGCCCACGCCGCAGGCAACCCGCGCGTGCTCGACACGGCGTTCATCGAGGCCCACACGACCGGCTTCGCCGCGTTCGCGGCCGACCTGCGCGCCGAGGACTGGGGCATGCTGCTGGAAGAATCGGGCGTCCCGCGCGCCGACATCGAACGCCTGGCGCGCCTGTACGCGAGCGCCGACCGCGTGATCGCGTGCTGGGGCATGGGCCTGACCCAGCACAAGCAATCGGTGGCGGCCGTGCAGATGCTGTCGAACCTGATGATGATGCGCGGGCAGATCGGCCGCCGCGGCGCCGGCCTGTGTCCCGTGCGCGGGCACTCCAACGTGCAGGGCGACCGCACGGTCGGCATCGAGGAACGGCCGACGGAGGCCTTCCTCGACCGCCTGGGCCAGGTGTTCGACTTTGCTCCGCCGCGCCACCACGGACTCGACGTCGTGGCGACGATCCGCGGCATGGTGGACGGCCGCGTGAACGTGTTCGTCGGCCTGGGCGGCAACTTCGCGGCCGCCACGCCCGACACGCCGCTCACGTGGGCCGGCCTGCGCCAGTGCGCGCTGACGGTGCAGGTGTCGACGAAACTGAACCGCAGCCACCTCGTGCACGGCCGCGACGCGCTGATCCTGCCCACGCTGGGCCGCACGGAGATCGACATGCAGGATGGCGTGGCGCAGGGCGTGACGGTGGAAGACTCGATGAGCATGGTGCACATCTCGTACGGCATCAACCGCCCGGCATCGCCCAACCTGCTGTCGGAAATCGCCATCGTCGCGCGCATGGCCCACGCCACGCTGGGTAGCGGCAAGGTCGACTGGCTGGCGCGCGCCGCCAACTACGCGCTGATCCGCGACGACATCGAGAAGGTGTTCGACGACTTCTACGACTACAACGCGCGCGTGGCGAAGCCGGGCGGCTTCCACCTGCGCGTGGCGTCGCGCGAGCGCGCGTGGGCGACGCCGAGCGCCCGGGCCCAGTTCGTCGTCAACGCGATCGACCGCGACACGGCCATCTACCGCGCCCGCGCCGTCCACGGCGAACGCCTGCTGACCATGATGACGACCCGCTCCCACGACCAGTACAACACGACCGTGTACGGCCTGGACGACCGCTACCGCGGCGTGTTCGGCATGCGCCGCGTGGTCTTCATCCACCGCGACGATCTCGCCATGCTGGGCCTGATGGCGGGCGAGAAGGTCGACGTCACGAGCGTGTGGGACGACGGCGTGGAGCGCCGCGCGGACGGCTTCCTGCTCGTCGAATACGACATCCCGCGCGGCTGCGTCGGCGCCTATTATCCGGAGACGAATCCGCTCGTGCCGCTCGACAGCGTGGCCGTCGGCGCGGGCACGCCGACGTCGAAGTCGATACCGGTGCTGCTGCACCCGGCGCGCTAACGCGCCGCCAGTCGCGCCAGCGCCGCGGGGATGCCTGCTGCCGGCAGCATGTAACGCGCATACGGCACGCCGCGATTCGGCGGCAGGTCGTGCTCGCGCACGAAACCGATCGACGTGTACAGGCGCAGCGCCGTCGCCATGATCGGGCTCGTGTGCAGTCCCACGGCCGGCGCGTCCGTACGCCGCGCCCGTTCGAGCGTGGCCGCGACGAGCGCGCGGCCGATGCCGGCGCCGCGCGCCGCCGGATCCACGACCAGCATGCGGATCACCGACCAGTCGTCGGGATAGATCGCGCTGCGCGGCCGTCCGGGCCCCACGTGCACGACGGCCCCCGCGATGCCGCCGGCACGCTCGGCGACGATCAGGTCGCCGTCGGCGGCCAGGTCGGCCATGCGGGCGATGCCCGCGCTGAACGTGTGCCAATCGTCGTAGTCGCCTGCATACTGGGCGAATGCCGCCAGCGCCACCGCGTTGACGCCGGCGCGGTCGGTCTCGACGTAGTCACGAATCGTCGTCGCCGTCATGCGGCCCTCCCCATGTCGCCGTTATGCCACCACAGCTTCGGGTTGTTGTCGGCCAGGTCGCGCAACAGGTCCCACACGACTTTCACGCGGCGCAGGCGGTACAGGTCCGTCGGCGCCGCGAGCCAGAACGAGCGCTCCGCAAAGAAGCCCGGCAGCACGGGCACGAGGCGGCCGTCGTCCGGCACGGCGTACGGCGGCGCCATCATGAGGCCCATGCCGAGCGACGCGGCCTCGATCTGCGCCGTCATGCCCGAGCAGCACAGCCGGCGGCGCGGCGTGAAACCCAGTTCGTTCAGGTACGACAGTTCGCGGCTCGCGAGGCGGTCCTGCACGTAGTCGACGAAGTCGTGGCGCTCCAGGTCCGCCTGCGTGCGGATCGGCGGGTGCTTCGCGAGGTACGTGGGCGACGCGTATAGGTAGAAGCGGAAGGATGCGAGACGGGTGACCATGTAGCGCCCCGTCGACGGCGGATCGAGCATGACGCCGAGATCGGCCTCGCGGTTGGCGAGGTTGGCGAAGCGCGGCAGCGCCAGCAGGTCGATCGACAGGTCGGGGTGATCTTCGAACAGTTTCACCAGCAGCGGCGCCACGACGCGCGTGCCGAACACCTCCGGCACGCCCAGCCGCACGACGCCGGCCGCCGCCACCTCCGCGCCGCCCAGCTGCTCGGTGGCCGCGAGCGCCGCGCCCTCCATCGCCTCGGCGTGCGGCAGCAGGGCCTGGCCCATCTCCGTCAGCTCGTAGCCTTCGCGCGAGCGGTCGAACAGCGTGGTGCCCAGTTGCTGCTCGAGGCGGTCGATGCGGCGCGCCACTGTCGTGTGCTCCACGTCCAGGCGACGCGACGCCCCGGACAGGGTGCCGGCGCGCGCCAGCTCCAGGAAAAACCGCAGGTCCGTCCATTCCGGCAGGCTGTGCATGTGTGTCTCCCCTGTTCCTCGGACCCGTCACGTATGGGATCGCCATTCGCCGCGGTTTTTTCGGGAACCGTTGTTTGATATCAAGGTGACATATTGTGCACCAGTGCACATTGCCGCTGCAACGTTTTCGGAACACGGCTTGCGTATGCACAGCAAACCCGTTTTCCGGACGTCGCGACACGCCGCGCCCTCTGGCGCCGCCCCTTACGGGACGTCCCGCGGCGTTGTGCATAAATGCACACCCTGTGGGCGCGGCGTTGTCTTTTCAGCCAAATTCATCCGAGGCACACTGTGATGCATGCGAAGACTGAACGCATGACACCACAACAAAATCAGGAGACCTCAATGCGTCTTAGCAAGAAGAAACAGCAGCTGATCCAGCGCTCGGCTGCCGCCCTGCTCGTCCTGTCCGGCGGTGCCGCCGGCGCCGCGCACGCCCAGGATGCGGGCGCCGCCAGCGGTGCCGTCGCCGCACCGGAAGGCAATATCGAGAAAGTCGTCGTCACCGCGCGCCGGCGCGAGGAAACGCTGCAGGATGTCCCGGTGTCCGTTACTGCGTTCAGCGCCGACCAGCTCTCCAAGCAGGCCGTCCCCGACGTCGTCGCCCTGGCGACGGCACTGCCGAACACCACCCTCAAGGCGTCGCGCGCCACCAACTCGACGCTGACCGCGTTCATCCGCGGCGTGGGCCAGGCCGACCCGCTGGCCGGCTTCGAATCCGGCGTCGGCATCTACCTGGACGACGTCTACCTGGCCCGCCCGCAAGGCGCCGTGGCCGACATCTACGACGTCGAGCGCATCGAGGTGCTGCGCGGTCCGCAGGGCACGCTTTACGGCCGCAACACCATCGGCGGCGCCGTCAAGTACGTCACCCGCAAGCTGGCCCCGCAGACGGACGTGCGCCTGCGCGGCACCCTGGGCAACTACCAGGAACGCGACGCGGTCATCACGGCCAGCACGCCCGTAGGCGAGCAGCTGCGCGTGGGCGGCACCGTCGCCCGCTTCAAGCACGGCGGCTACGGCACGAACCTGTTCGACGGCTCGCCGAACTACGACAAGGACCTGAAGGCCGCGCGCCTGTCGGCCGAATGGACGCCGACGCCCGACCTGTTCATCCGCCTCGCCGGCGACATCACGCAGGACGATTCGCATCCGAAGAACGGCCACCGCCTCATCGTCGGCCGCACGAGCGGCGCGCCGATCCTGTCCAACGTGTACGACTCGAATGCCGAGATGCTGACGGCCCTCGGCCACAAGCAGTCGGTGCGCCAGCACGGCGTCGCCGCGACCGTCGAATGGAACGTGTCGCCCGAGCTGACGTTCAAGTCGATCACCGCGCAGCGCCAGGACAAGTCGTGGGCGCCGATCGACTTCGATTCCCTGCCAGTCGTCGACATGGAAGTGCCGGCGCTGTACACGAACCGCCAGTTCAGCCAGGAATTCAACCTGACCTACACGGGGCCGAAGATCCAGGGCGTGGCCGGCGTCTACTACATCGATGCGAACGCCTACAACAAGTTCGACACGATCCTCGCCGGCGCCGTCCCGACCAGCACCTTCACGAGCGGCAGCATCGACACGAAGGCGTGGGCCGCGTACGCCGACGGCAGCTACAACCTGACCGACGCGCTGCAGCTGTCGCTGGGCGGCCGCTACACGGTGGACAAGCGCGAGGCCGACATCTACCGCCAGATCTACCTGGGCAACAAGGGCACGCCGGAGATGGGCAACCCGGGCGCACTGCTGTTCCGCACCGACACCGACCTGCGCGGCCTGGAACGCGAGGACAAGAAGTTCACGCCGCGCATCGCGCTGAGCTGGAAGGCGACGCCGACGCAGAACGTCTACGCCTCGTACTCCAAGGGTTTCAAGGGCGGCGGCTTCGACCCGCGCACGAACGTGGTCGGCACGAAGATCTCGCAGGCACAGGCCCGGGCCGGCTACAAGCCGGAGACGATCGGCACCTATGAACTGGGCCTGAAATCGTCGTTCAACGGCGGCCGCATCACGACCAACACGGCCTTGTTCTACAGCGACTACAAGGACGTGCAGATCCCGGGCTCGGTGGCGATCGACACGAACGGCGACGGCAAGGACGACAGCTTCGCGGGCATCACGACCAACGCAGGCAAGGCCAAGATCAAGGGCTTCGAATTCGAGGCCGTGGCCCACCTGACGAAGGAATTCTCGCTGTCCGGCATGTACAGCTACATCGACGCCAAGTACAACGAGTACATCGTGGCGGGCGTGAACGTGGCCGACCAGCGCCACTTCCAGAACACGCCGCGCAACTCGGCGAACCTGCGCGCCACCTACGAGGTGCCGATGCCGCTGGCGGGCTACAACGGCCGCCTGTCGCTGATCGGCAGCGCGTCGTACCGCGGCCAGACGTACCAGTTCGAGACCCCGTCCGTCATCGACCAGGACGCGTACAAGCTGTATGACGCCAGCATCGTCTGGACCCGCGCCGACGGCAAGATCCGCGCCGGCATCCACGGCAAGAACCTGTCGGACGTGCACTACAAGACGGCGGGCTACCTGTTCCCGACCTTGGGCAACGAAGGCACGCTGACGGCCTTCTACGGTGCACCGCGTACCGTGCAGGGGACGATCGAGTACCGCTTCTGACCCGCCCCACCGCGTGGCCGGCCCGCCGGCCACGCGCCCCACACCGGCATCCGCCGCACTACCGAACATCGAACGACAGGATATCGCCAGCGTGGCCAATTACACCTCCATCCGCTATACGAGCAACGACGGCCTCGCGCTGCATGCACGGGACTACCCCGCCGCCGGTGGCGACCGGGACCGCCTGCCCGTGATCTGCATCCACGGGCTGACGCGCAACGCGTCCGACTTCGACGAGTTCGCACCGCTCGTCGCCCGCCAGGGCCGGCGCGTGCTGGCGCTCGACGTGCGCGGCCGCGGCGAATCGCAGCGCGATCCGAATCCCGACAACTACACCCCGAGCGTGTACGCCGGGGACGTCGCCCGGTTCATGGCGGAGCAGCACATCCCGCGCGCCGTGTTCGTCGGCACGTCGATGGGCGGCCTGATCACGATGACCCTCGCCGCGAAGCACATCGACCTGATCGCCGCCGCGGTGATCAACGACATCGGCCCCGTGATCTCGGAAAAAGGCCTGGCGCGCATCGCCGGCTACGCGGGCAGGACGGCCGCCGTGGACTCGTGGGCCGATGCCGCCGGATGCATCCGCGACATCAACGCCTGCGCGTTCCCGGACAACGGCGACGCCGACTGGGACAAATGGGCGCGCCGCGCCTTCGCCCCGGACGCCGCCGGCCGCCTGGCGCCACGCTACGACCCGAATATTGCGATCGCGCTGCAAACCGGTAAACTCAGGCCGACGTCGCTGTCGCTGCGGATGGCGTTCCGCAAGCTCACCCAGGAACGCCCCGTATTGCTCGTGCGCGGCACGCTGTCGGACCTGCTCGAAGAACGCCAGGCCGCATGGATGCGGCGAGCGGCGCCGGCGATGGCCTGCGTCGAAGTCCCGAACGTGGGCCATGCCCCGATGCTGACGGAACCGGTCGCACTCGATGCGATCCTCGAGTTCCTGGCGACCGTGCCCTAACAATCAAGGAGACGACATGAAACACATTAAACCCCTGCCCCTGGCCCTGTTCGCCGCCTTCGCCTTGACGGCGACCGGCTCCGTCCTGGCCGCCCCGGACCTGAAAGTGGCCCTCATCGCCGGCAAGACGGGCCAGCTGGAATCCTATGCCAAGGAAACGGAAACGGGCTTCATGCTGGGCCTCGAATACCTCACGGGCGGCAAGATGGAAATCAACGGCCGCAAGCTGAAGGTGATCGTCAAGGACGACCAGGGCAAGCCCGACCTCTCGCGCACCCTGCTGGCGGAAGCCTATGGCGACGACAAGGCCGACATCGCCGTCGGCACCACGTCGTCGGGCGCGGCGCTCGCGATGCTGCCCGTCGCGAAGGAATACAAGAAAGTGCTGATCGTCGAACCAGCCGTGGCCGACGAGATCACGGGCGCCAAGTGGAACAAGTACATCTTCCGCACCGCGCGCAATTCGATGCAGGACGCACTGGCCGCGGCGTCGACCTTGAAAAACGGCAGCGTGGCATTCCTCGCGCAGGACTACGCGTTCGGCCGCGACGCCATCAAGGCCGGCAAGGAGGCGCTGGCCGCCACGGGCAGCAAGGCCAACGTCGTGCACGAGGAATACGCGCCCGCGGCCGCGACGGACTTTACGGCGCCCACGCAGCGCCTGTTCGATGCGTTGAAAGACAAGCCGCAGCCGCGCGTGCTGGCCATCGTGTGGGCCGGCCCGAACCCGATGAACAAGATCGCGGACATGAAGCCGGAACGCTACGGCATCGCGCTCGCGCCGGGCGGCAACATCCTGCCGGTGATGAAGACGTGGAAGGCGTACGCCGGCACGGAAGGCACCATCAATTACTACTACGGCTTCCCGAAGAACAAGATGAACGACTGGCTCGTGGCCGAGCACACGAAGCGCTACAAGGTCCCGCCCGACATGTTCACGGCGGGCGGCATGGCGGCGGCGGCGGCCGTCGTCGCGGCGCTGCAGAAGGTTCCGTCGGGGAATGGCGACCAGATGGCGGCGGCGATGGAAGGCATGTCGTTCGAGACGCCGAAGGGATTGATGACGTTCCGCAAGGAAGACCACCAGGCGCTGCAGCCGATGTACCACTTCCGCATCAAGAAGGACCAGAAGAGCGAATGGGACCTGCTGGAACTGGTGCGCGAGATCCCGGCCAGCGAGCTGCCGCTGCCCGTGCGGAACAAACGCTGACATGACAGCCTCGCCATCGCTCGCCACGCGCGACCTGACGATCCGTTTCGGCGGCCACGTGGCCGTCAACGCGGTGACGGCCGAGTTTTATCCGGGCACGCTGACCGTGATCGTGGGCCCGAACGGCGCCGGCAAGACGACGTATTTCAACCTCGTGTCCGGCCAGTTGCCGGCGACGTCCGGCAGCGTGTTCGTGGGCAGCCAGGACGTCACGCGGCTCGGCCCCGCGCGCCGCACGCGCCTGGGCGTCGGACGCGCGTTCCAGCTGACGAACCTGTTCCCTTACCTCACCGTGCTGGAAAACGTGAGGCTCGCGGTGCAGAGCCGCGCCGGCATCGGCATGAGCATGCTGTCGCTGTGGTTCGGCCACAAGGAAGTCATCCAGCGCGCCGAGCACTACCTGGAACGCGTGTCGATGATCGCCAAGCGCGCGTCTCTCGTCGGCACGCTGTCGCACGGCGACCAGCGCAAGCTGGAGGTGGCGATCCTGCTCGCGCTGGAACCGTCCATCCTGATGTTCGACGAACCCACGGCCGGCATGAGCGTGGACGAAGTGCCCGTCGTGCTCGACCTGATCCACCAGGTCAAGGCCGAACGCAACCGGACCGTGCTGCTCGTCGAGCACAAGATGGACGTCGTGCGTGCGCTGGCGGACCGCATCATCGTGCTGCACAACGGCACGCTGGTGGCAGATGGCCAGCCGGCCGAGGTGATGCAATCGAAAATCGTGCAGGAGGCCTATCTTGGCGCCCCCGAACCCGCGTGACGACCTGAGAGCGACACTGCCCATGAGCGAACCCATCCTGACGCTGTCCGGCGTCCACACCCACATCGGCCAGTACCACATCCTGCAGGGCGTCGACCTCGTCGTGCCGCGCGGCGGCCTGGCCGTGCTGCTGGGCCGCAACGGCGCCGGCAAGACGACGACCCTGCGCACCATCATGGGCCTGTGGAAGGCGAGCCGCGGGACGATCACGTTCGACGGCCGCGACATCACGAAGCTGTCCACACCCGACATCGCGCGCGCCGGCATCGCCTACGTCCCGGAAAGCATGGCCGTGTTTTCCGAACTGACGGTGCGCGAGAACCTGTATCTTGCCGCGCGCAACGGGCCGCTGGACGCGGCACGCGTGGACTGGATTTGCGGTTTCTTCCCCGCTTTGAAGAAATTCTGGAACTACCCGGCAGGCAATCTGTCGGGCGGCCAGAAGCAGATGGTGGCCATCGCCCGCGCGATCGTCGAGCCGAAGAAGCTGCTCCTCGTGGACGAGCCGACGAAGGGCCTGGCACCCGCGATCGTGCAAAGCCTGATGGCGGCGTTCCGCGACCTCAAGGACACGAGCACGACCATCCTGCTCGTCGAACAGAATTTCAACTTCGTGCGCACGCTCGGCGACAGCGTGAGCGTCATGGACGACGGCCGTGTCGTCCACGCGGGCCTGATGCACGACCTGGCGCACGACGACGCCCTGCAGCAACGCCTGCTCGGCCTGTCGCTCGACTCCCACCAATAGGACAACGATGAGTGCAACCTTACCTATTGCGCAGCAGGCGGACGCCCCGCTGCCGGCGGCACGGCGCGACATCGCCCCACTGCTGCTCGTGCCGGCCGTCGTGCTGGCGGCGCTGCCGTTCATGAGCATGCCGACCTGGATCACCCTGACGGTGGCCGGGCTCGCGATGGGCATGATGATCTTCATCATGGCCAGCGGCCTCACGCTGGTGTTCGGCCTGATGAGCGTCCTGAACTTCGGCCACGGCGCGTTCGTCTCCGTGGGCGCGTTCACCGCCACCTTCGTGCTGCTGCCGATGCGCGGCTGGCTCGAGATGGATTCGCTGCTCGCGAACCTCGGCGTGCTGGGTCTCGCCGTGCTCCTCGCGATGGTCGTGACGGCCGTACTGGGCTGGGCGTTCGAACGGGTCGTCATCATGCCCGTCTACGGCCAGCACCTGAAACAGATCCTGATCACGATGGGCGGCATGATCGTGTCCGAACAACTCATCAACGTGATCTGGGGCGCCGAACAGATCGCCCTGCCGCTGCCGGCCGCCCTGCGGGGCGCCGTGTTCCTCGGCGAGGCGGCCATCGAGAAATACCGGCTGCTGGCGGTCGTCGTCGGCCTCGTCGTGTTCGCCACCATGTTCCTCACGTTGAACCGCACGAAGATCGGCCTCCTGATCCGTGCCGGCGTCGAGAACGGCGAGATGGTCGAGGCGCTGGGCTACCGCATCCGCCGCCTGTTCGTGGGCGTCTTCGCGGCGGGCTCCGCGCTGGCGGGCCTGGGCGGCGTCATGTGGGGCCTGTACAAGGAAACGCTCGTCGCGCACATGGGCAGCGAGATCATGGTGCTGACCTTCATCGTCATCATCATCGGCGGCCTCGGCTCCGTCGGCGGCTGCTTCATCGGCTCGCTGCTGATCGCCCTCGTCGGCAACTACGCCGGCTTCCTCGCGCCGAAGGTGGCGCTCGTCTCCAACATCGTGCTGATGATCGCCGTCCTCCTGTGGCGCCCGGCCGGCCTGTACACGAAAGGACGCCACTGACATGCTGATCAAGCTTCTTTCCGGCGACCTGCCGCGCAGCCGCGCGTTGACCGCCCTCCTCGTCGTCATCCTGCTGGGCCTGCTGTTCGCGCCGTTCCTGTTTTCCGGCGCGCGCCCGCTCAACACGGCGGCCACGATCTGCGTCTACATCGTGCTCGTCGCATCGTACGACCTGCTGCTGGGCTATACCGGCATCGTGTCGTTCGCGCACACGATGTTCTACGGCATCGGCGCGTACGGCGTCGGCATCGCGCTGTCCAGCGTGGACGAGCCGACGTGGAGCGCCATCGTCACGGGCCTCGTCGCCGCGCTGGCGCTGACCGTCGTTCTCGCCTTCGTCATCGGCCTGTTCGCCCTGCGCGTACGCGCCATCTTCTACGCGATGATCACGCTGGCCGTCGCGTCGTCGTTCTCCGTGCTCGCGTCGCAGCTGTCCGATTTCACGGGCGGCGAGGACGGCCGCACGTTCAGCGTGCCGGAGATCCTGTCGCCCGGCTACACGCTGCTGGAGAACGAGGTGTTCGGGCGCAGCGTCGACGGCAAGCTGATCACGTACTACATCGTGTTCGCGGGCTGCCTCGTGCTGTTCCTGTTCCTGCTGCGCCTCGTGAACTCGCCGTTCGGCCGCGTCCTGCAGGCAATACGCGAGAACGAGTTCCGCGCCGAGGCGCTCGGCTACCGCACCGTCGTCTACCGCATCTGGGCCAACGTGCTGGGCGCCGTCGTCGCGGCGCTGGCCGGGGCGCTGATGGCGCTGTGGCTGCGCTACGTGGGCCCCAAGACGAGCCTCGGCTTCGAAGTGATGACGGACATCCTGCTCATCGTCGTCATCGGCGGCATGGGCACGATGTATGGCGCGGTCGTGGGCGCCACCCTGTTCATCCTCGCGCAGAACTACCTCAAGACCTTGATGGGGCAGGCGTCCGAGATGCTGTCCGGCGTCCCGCTGCTGGCCGCCGCGCTGCATCCGGACCGCTGGATGCTGTGGCTCGGCGTGCTGTTCATCCTCTCCATCTACTTCTTCCCTATCGGCATCGTCGGCAAGCTGCGGCTGCGCCGCCTCGCACGCTGATTCGACGGTGGGCCGCCGCGCCCACCGTCCCGTCCTGCGCTTCCTCCCGTATCGCTCATCGATACCCACGTTTTGTCCAGCCTGTTCGTTAGCTGAAAATCAAGAGTCGTCGTCGTCCGACTCCTAAGATGAGCCCATTCATATTCCATGAAAGGGCGTCCATGAAACCCGTAAAAACCTTGTTCGCGACAGCCGCGCTGTCGCTGGCCACGCTGGTTGCATCGAGCGCGACGACCGCGCGAGCGGCCGGAGTGGAAGTGCTCAACGAAGGATTCGACAACGTGGCGGGCCTCTCCGGATGGGCCCAGGTCAACCACAGCGTCCCGGCCGGCAGCGGCTGGTTCCAGGGTAATCCGGCGCTCTTTGCGGCCCAGTCGGGTGCCGCGGATGCTTACGCGGCCGCCAACTTCCTCAGCGCCGCGAACGGCAGCGGCAGCGTCGACAACTGGCTGATCACGCCGGTGCTCGACCTGTCCGGCACCACGGTGCTGAGCTTCTACACGCGCCACGATGCCCAGCCCGGCTTCAACGACCTGCTCGAAGTGCGCTACGCGGCGGGCACGGGAACCGACATGGCCGACTTCACGACCCTGCTGACGACCATCGGCGGCACGGCCGGCTACCCGACGGACTGGCAGCAATTCACTGCCACGGTCACGAACAGCGGCAACGGCCGTTTCGCCTTCCGCTACCTCGGACCGGCCGATACCCTGAACTATGTGGGCCTCGATACGGTCTCGGTCGTAACGGCGGTGCCGGAGCCGGCGCACTGGATGATGCTGGCGCTGGGCCTGGGCATGATCACCCTGCTGCGCCGCCGGCCGCGTTTTTGAACGGGAGGAAGCCATGTCCAAGGAAAAACTGCTCACCATCGGCACGCTGGCCGCCCTGTGCGTGCTGGCCGCCTTTTCGATGCAAGCCAAGGCCGCCGACCAGGAAGGCATGGTCGTCGTGCGCGATCCGCTGACTGGCCAGTTGCGCGCGCCGACAGCCGATGAACTGAAGGAACTGCGCGCGAAGGCCCCCGCCACCACCGGGCTCGCCGCGCCCCGCACGCCGGCCACGATCAGCCGCCGCGACGGCGCGCGCGGCGTACGCCTCGGCGAAAAAGACATGGTCTACGAAGTCGTCACGCGCGGTCCCGACGGCAAGCTGACGAGCGAGTGCGTACACGGAGCGGCAGGCACGCACCTCGACCACCACCACGGGGAGAAAACGCATGAAAGCCGCTGATTCGTCGCGCCTGCATCGGGCGCTCGGCGTCCTCGCCGGCATCGCCGCCGCCTGTGCGTTTGCCTTCGGCGCGGCCGCTCCGGCCCGGGCCGCGGCCACCATCGTGATCGTCAACCTGAACGAGCCCGGCGTCGGCTTCAACGACCCGACCCCGGCCGTGCCCGTCGGCGGCAATACCGGCACGACGCTCGGCCAGCAGCGCCTGAACGCGTTCCAGCGCGCGGCCGACATCTGGGGCGCGACGCTCACGAGCAGCGTGCCGATCCGCATCGGCGCGTCGTTCGTGCCGCTGGCCTGCACGGCCACGAGCGCCGTCCTCGGCTCGGCCGGCGCCAACGAGATCTGGTCCGACTTCCCGAACGCGCCGCGCGCCGCAACGTGGTATCCGAGCGCCCTGGCCAGCAAGCTGGCGGGCCAGGACATCGCGACGCCGGGCGAGCCGCACATCATCGCCCGCTTCAATTCGCGCCTCGGCCTGTTCCCGGACTGCCTGCCCGGTTCCGGCTTCTACCTCGGCCTCGACGACAACTTCGGCAGCCAGGTCGACCTGGTCACGGTCCTGCTGCACGAGTTCGCGCACGGCCTAGGCTTCCAGACGTTCACCAACAACGGGACGGGCGCCGAGACCATGGGCATCCCGTCGATCTGGGATTACTACCTGCTGAACAACCGCACGGGCAAGCTGTGGGTGGACATGACGGATGCCGAGCGCGCGACGTCGGCCGTGACGTGGCGCGGGCTCTCCTGGAACGGTCCCATCGTGACGGCCGCCGTGCCGCAGGTGCTCGATCCGGTCTCGAACCTGGCCGTCAGCGGCGCCGCCGCCGGCCCGGCGGCGGGCAACTACACGGTGGGCGATGCGTCGTTCGGGCCGCCGCTGTCCAATCCGCCCGTCGCCGGCCAGCTGATGCCCGTCGTCGACCAGCCCGCCGGCACGGGCCTGGCCTGCGACCCGCTGGATGCGTTGAACAGCCTCGCCGTGCGCGGCAACGTCGCCCTCGTGGACCGCGGCACGTGCGACTTCGTCACCAAGGCCCGCAACGTGCAGGCGGCCGGCGCGCTGGGCATGGTCGTGGCCGACAACCAGCCGGGCGACGTCTCCGGCATGAGCGGTAACGACGCCAGCATCACGATCCCGTCCGTGCGCATCACGCAGGCCGACGGCATCAGGCTGAAGGCCGCGCTGCAGCGCCGCTCGCGCACGCAGTCGGGCGTCGTGGCCAGCCTCGGCCTCGACACGACGCGCCTGGCCGGCACGGACGACGCGGGCCGCATCCTGATGTACACGCCGACGACGTACTCACCGGGCTCGACCGTGTCGCACTACACGACGGAGGCCAAGCCGAACCAGCTGATGGAGCCGGCGATCAACACCGACCTGACGCACGAGGTGACGCCGCCGCGCGACCTGACGTATCCGCTGCTGCGCGACATCGGGTGGTGACGACGTAAACGACAAAGGGCCGCGCACCCGAAGGTGGCGGCCCTTGCGACCGGAGGTGCGGCGCTTATGTGCGGGACTTATGCGCCCTTCGACTCGTGGTTCTTCACGCCGGCGAGGATCTCGGCCTTGGCCGCGTCCGGACCTTCCCAGCCTTCGACCTTGACCCATTTGCCCTTTTCCAGGTCCTTGTAGTGCTCGAAGAAGTGCTGGATCTGGCGCAGGGTCAGTTCCTGGACGTCTTCGACCTTTTGCAGGTGCGAATAAATCGGCAGGATTTTTTCGACCGGCACGGCCAGGATCTTCGAGTCGCCGCCGGCTTCGTCCGTCATCTTCAGCACGCCCAGCGCGCGGCAGCGCACGACGACGCCCGGGATCAGCGCGAACGGGGTGATGACCAGCACGTCGCACGGGTCGCCGTCGTCGGCGATCGTGTTCGGGATGTAGCCGTAGTTGCACGGATAGTGCATGGCGGTACCCATGAAGCGGTCGACGAAGATCGCGCCGGATTCCTTGTCCACTTCGTACTTGATCGGGTCGGCGTTCATCGGGATTTCGATGACGACGTTGAAGTCGTTCGGCACATCGCGGCCGGCGTTGACGTTATTCAGGCTCATGGATAGTCCTTGGTTGCTGGGGAAACAATAAAAGGTCGATTATAACGAATCGCCTTGGGCTTGTGCGCCGCACAAGGTCGCAGAAGCACTGAAAAGACGTCTGTTGGTCCGCGCCCCACGCATCGGCGCGGGTTGTTGGTCCGATCCCGACTCGGCAGGGAGATTTTGCTGCCGGCGTGCCCCTGGCACCCGTTGGCACGCCTCCTGCTGGATGAACGGACGTTACATCACCAACCCGAGGGGAACAGCATGAACGTCCAGAAACACATGGAAGCCATCTTCATCACCACGCTGGCGATCGTCGGCGCCGGATCCATCGTCATCGACCGCCTGCCGGATGCCCACGCCAGGCCGGCCGTCCCTGTCGCGAACAATGTCGGCACGCCGGATCACATGGCCGTGGTCATCGTGCGCGGCAAGCGGGACGCAAACCGCGCGTGACGGTCACAGCACGGTGGCCAGCGCGCACAGCCGGTAGTGCTTGTCGGCGTCTTCGCGCTGTCCCAGGGCCTCGTGCAGCTGCGCCAGTTTCAGGTGGGCTTCGCGCACCATGTGCGGTTCGGTGGCGTCGGACAGCGCCTGCTCCAGGTAGCGCTGGGCCTTGCCCCACAGTTTCTGGCGCAGGCACAGGGAACCGAGGGTCAGTTCCAGTTCCGGATCGTTCGGATGGGCGCGCAGCCAGGTCTCGCAATTCTCGATCTGCGCCAGCAGCGTGGCCGAGCCTTCCGGGCCGGCCGCTTCGCGGTAGGCGCGCACGACGCGCTCGTCCCAGCCGGCTTTCAACGCATCCTCGACGATGCCGCGGGCGTCGTCGTGCAGGCCGCGCGCATTCAGCGCCGCGGCGGCGCGGGCCGCGATATAGGGTTTCACGCGGTCGCCGGACGGGACGCCGGCCCACACGCGGCGGATCGATTCGGCGTCGTGGCCGCCTTCGGACAGCAGCGCGTCGTACGCCATCTCGCGCAGGCGCGCGGACAGCGCAGGATGCAGCGCGTTGCGCTTGTCGAGGATGCGCACGAGACGCAGCACTTCCGGCCAGTTGCGCGCCTGCTGGTTGGCCTTCATGGCCCATTGCAGCGCGTGGATGTGGCGCTGGCCGCTGGCGTTCAGTTCCGCGACGGCTTCCAGCGCGCCTTCCGGCTTGTGGTCGTCGACGAGCAGTTCCGTGACGGTCATCAGGCGCGCCGTCTTGAGAGACTGGTCGTGCACGATGCCGGCGAGCCAGGCGTCGCGGCGTACCGGTTCGCGCATGCGGTGCGCAGCCCGAGCGCCGATCAGCGCGGCGAGGCCGGCATTCTCCGGCAGGTCGGCGGCGCGCATGGCGGCCTTCTCGGCATGGCCGAAGCGGCCTTCGAACAGGGCTTTCAGCGCCTCGCGCAGGCCGCGGTTCGCTTCGCGCTCACGCTTGCGGTAGCGGTACTGGGCCACGCGCTCGGGCATGCCCAACGTGGCGCGTACCGCGCGGACCAGGCCGTACAGCACGAGGAACAGCAGGAACGCCAGCACGACGAACAGGTTCAGCGACAGGTCGATCCGGTGCGGCGGATAGAAAAAGACGACGTTGCCGGGATTGAAGCGCGCGGTCACGGCAATGCCGATGGCCGCGGCCATCAGGGCGACTAACCAGAGTAATAGACGCATCGTTCAGGCCCCGCGCTTCACGGCTTCGATTTGTAATTGCGCACGGCGTTCAGGCTCTCCGACAGGTCGGGCACGTCGATGGTGACGTTGTTGGCCTGCACCTGGCGCAGCAAGGCCTGCGCGGCCTGCGTCGAGCGTGCCTTCGTGTCGAAGTACTTCACGAGCATCTGCTGTGCGCTGTTCAGGTCGTCGCGGAACGTGCCTTCGTTGCGCGACAGCAGCGCCAGGCGCGCGTTCAGCAGGCGCAGCTTGAGGTTTTCGCGCACGAAATACGATTCGCTCGGCGACAGCATCAGCGCATCCGGATTGTCGACCGTGCGCACGCGGATCAATTGCCGGATGTCGTCCCACATCTCGTGGCTCCAGTTGCGCCACGTTTCCAGCATGCGCTGGCCCAGCGTCCGGTCGGCCGGTACCGCCGGCTTGCCGGCCACCCCGGACGTAGCGACGCCCGGAGGACTCACGCGCGACGGCGCGATCGGCTCGGCCGGCTTTTCGTCGGACAGCAGCGGCAGCGTGTCGATCAAGGAGATGACGTTGTCGAGGCGCAGCGCGATGCCGGCCTGGTCGACGGAAGGCAGCGCCTTCAGCTTCTCGATGTCGCGCGCAATGGCGCGGCGGATCGTGATGAATTGCGGCTTGTCGGAGCGCGACAGGGACCGGTCGGCATTCTGCAACGCGATCAACGCCCCCTGCACGTTGCCGGCCAGTTGCAGCTGCTGGCTCGCGGTGGACAGCACCTGCTCGATCTCGGACAGCGCCCAGTCGTCGCGGTTCTTCGAAATGTCCTGGTACATCTGCTCGAGCGCGGCCTGCTGGCTCTGCGCCTCGGTCTGGCGGTTTTCCAGCACGCCCACCTTGACCTGCAGGTCCTTGGCCGTTTCCTTGATGTCGCGGACGGCCTGGGCCGTCTCGGCGTTCGACGCATTGTCCTTCTGGAGCGTGCGCGCGACGTCCTCGCGCAGCTTGTTGAAACGGCTGTGCGTGGAATACGTCTGGAGGGCGAGCAGGACCGCCAGCGCGAGGATGGCGACGTTCTGCGGCTTCTGCAGCAGCCCGGCCAGGCCCGAACCCTCGGGAACGCGGGGCTCGCCGGGGCCGCCCGCGGGCGCCGGCGTCACATAGCTTTCCGGCGGAACGACCGGCCCGCCCATGTTTGGTTTTTCTGGATTGTTGGGCAATTCGTTCATGCTCGTGATTGTAACGCGGCAAGCAGCCGCTCGTCGCCGGACCCCGTGAGCGTCACAGCGGTGAAACCGAGTGCAGAGGCCGTTTCCGCGATGCGGGCATGCGGAACGATCAGGTGCTGCCGTTGCAAATTTGCCACACTTATTCCACCGTCAAGCTGCTCGACGAGGCCGGCCAGGCCGCGCAAGGCTTCCGAGCTCGTGATTATCCAGTCGTTCGGCCCCGCCAGCAAGGCGCGTAACGACGCGGCCAGGTCCGGCGTCAGGCTGGGGACGGCGCGGCGGTAGGCGGCCACGGTCTCGACCTCGATGCCGGCCGCGCGCAAGGCCTCCGGCAACACTTCGCGGCCCGTTTCGCCGCGCACGACGAGCACCTTGCGGCCCGCCAGCGCGGCCAGGTCGAGGGCCTGCAGCAGGTGTTCGGAATCGCTGCGGGCGGGGTCGAGCGGCAAATACACGCGGTAAGCGTCGCCGTCGATGCCGTGCCGGGCCAGCGCGGCCCTACTGCCCTCGCCCACGACGGCGAGCGCCACCTCGGGCGGCCACTGTTCGATCAAGGCGAACGCGGCGTCGACGGCGTTCGGCGACACGAACGCGACCAGCGCATAGTCGCGCAACCGGGCGAGCGCGGCCCGCAGGGGGGCATCGTCCGTCAGTGGGGAAATGTCCAGCAATGGCAGGATCAGCGGTGTGCGGCCGAGTGCCGCCACCGCGCGGGCCAGCGGCTCGGCCTGCTGGCGCGGACGGGTGATGACGACCGCGTCAGGCATCGCCCGCGGCGGTCGCCTTGCACTCGGCGAGGATCCCGGCGGCGTCCTGCGCGGCCAGCTTCTGCGCGACCTGCTCGCCCACGGCTTCAGGCAACGCGGCCGGGCCGCTGGCGTCGGCGAAGGCGCTGCGGCGGCCGTCCGGCGTCGCGACCATGGCGCGCAGGTGCAGGGTGTCGCCGTCGACGGTCGCATGCGCCGCCAGCGGGATCTGGCAGCTGCCGCCGAACACCTGCGAGACCTTGCGCTCGGCCTGGACGGCCTGCGCGGTCGCCGTGTGGTTCAGCGGCGCCAGCAAGGCTTTGACATCGAAGCCTGCCGCGTTGCCGGACAGGATCTCGATGGCCATCGCGCCCTGGCCGGCGGCCGGCAGGCTGTCTTCCGGCTCCAGGTAAGCGCGGATGCGGCGCGTGAGGCCCAGGCGCTTGAGGCCGGCCGCGGCGAGGATGATGGCGGCGTAGTCGCCACGGTCGAGCTTGCCCAAGCGCGTGTCGAGATTGCCGCGCAGCGGCTTGATCACGAGTTGCGGATAGCGCGCCGCGATCAGGGCCTGGCGGCGCAGGCTGCTCGTCCCGACGATGCTGCCGGCCGGCAATGCGGCCAGGCTGTCGAAATCGTTGGAGACGAAGGCGTCGCGCGGGTCTTCACGCTCGAGGATGGCCGCCAATTCAAAGCCTTCCGGCAACTCCATCGGCACGTCCTTGAGGGAGTGCACGGCCAGGTGGGCGCGGCCGTCGGCCATCGCCACTTCGAGCTCTTTCACGAACAGGCCCTTGCCGCCCACCTTCGACAGCGTCTTGTCGAGAATCTGGTCGCCGCGCGTGGTCATGCCGAGAATGTCGATTTGGCACTGCGGATATAATGCTGCGAGCCGGTCGCGCACATGCGTGGCCTGCCACATGGCCAGCCGGCTTTCGCGCGATGCGATAATCAGTTGCGCGGGAACGTGCTGCGTCGTGTCGTTGGAGTTCAAAACGGTTTCTTTCACTAGCCCATCTGAGATCACAAATTCTAGCATGGGCCCACCCGCAGGCCATGGCGAACCGCCAGCGCGCCGCGCAGGAGCACTTTGTAATACCGATTTCGTTGTATCTGTCGTTTCAACAATTCAACCACGGTCGATATGGACAATCCTGCTGCACTCAACTCCCCACCGCCCGGCAACGTCGACAAGGACGCGCCGCTGAAAGAAGACATCCGCCTGCTCGGCCGCCTCCTCGGCGACGTGCTGCGCGACCAGGAAGGCGAAGCCGTGTTCGACGTCGTCGAAACGATCCGCCAGACCGCCGTGCGCTTCCGCCGCGAAGACGACCAGGAAGCCGGCATCGAACTCAAGACCCTGCTGTCGAAACTGTCGCGCGAAGAGACGAACTCCGTCGTGCGCGCCTTCTCGTACTTCTCGCACCTGGCCAACATCGCGGAAGACCAGCACCACATCCGCCGCCGCCGCGCCCACCTGCTGGCCGGCTCGAAACCGCAGCCGTCCAGCGTCGCCTATGCCCTCACCCGGTTGAAGGACGCCGGCGTCGCGCAGGACACCGTCGAGGCGTTTCTGCGCGAGGCGCTGATCGCGCCCGTGCTGACGGCGCACCCGACCGAAGTCCAGCGCAAGTCGACCCTCGACGCCGAACACGACATCGCGCGCCTGCTGGCCGAGCGCGACCTGCCGCTGACGCCGAAGGAGCGCGCGCGCAACCTGCAGCTGCTGCAGGCCCGTATCGCCACGTTGTGGCAGACGCGCATGCTGCGCTACGAAAAACTGACGGTGGCGGACGAGATCGAAAACGCCCTGTCGTACTACCGCACCACGTTCCTGCGCGAGCTGCCGGCCGTGTACGACGACGTCGAGGAAGAGATCGCGGCGCAGTACGGTCGCGCTGCCGCCGGCCTGGACGACGCGGCGTACATGCAGATGGGCAGCTGGATCGGCGGCGACCGCGACGGCAACCCGAACGTCAATGCCGCGACCATGCAGCGCGCCCTGGTGCGGCATTCGACGACCATCTTCGATTTCTATCTCGACGAAGTGCACGCGCTGGGCGCGGAACTGTCGCCGTCCACCCTGCTCGTGTCCGCGAGCCCCGCGCTGCTGGCGCTGGCCGACGCGTCGCCCGACCACTCGCCGCACCGCAGCGACGAGCCGTACCGCCGTGCGCTGATCGGCGTCTACGCGCGCCTCGCGTCGACGGCGCGCGAACTGGGCGCCACCAACATCCTGCGCAAGGAAGTGGGCCATGCGGACGCGTACCGCGATGCATCCGAATTCCGCGCCGAGCTGCAGGTGCTCGTCGATTCGCTGAACGAGAACCATGGCGCCATCCTCGCCGTGCCGCGCCTGAACGGCCTCGTACGCGCGGCGCGCATCTTCGGCTTCCACCTGGCCTCGCTCGACATGCGCCAGAGCTCCGACGTGCACGAGAAAGTGCTGGCCGAGCTGTTCGCCCGCGCGGGCGTCGAAGCGGATTACGCAGCATTGGACGAAGACGCGAAGGTGAAGCTGCTGCTGGACGAACTGGCGCAGCCGCGCCTGCTGTACACGCCGTACGAAAGCTATTCGGACGTCACGAATTCGGAGCTGCAGATCCTGCGCACGGCGCGTGAGATCCGCAAGCGCTACGGCACGCGCGCGATCCGCAACTACATCATCTCGCACACGGAAGAAGTGTCTGACCTGCTCGAAGTCCTGCTGCTGCAGAAGGAAACGGGGCTCTTCCGCCCGAGCGAGAAGAAGAGCGACGCGATGGTGATCCCGCTGTTCGAGACCATCCCCGACCTGCAGCGCGCCGCCGAGATCATGGACACGTGGATGGCGCTGCCGATCGTGGCGGACGTGATCGAGCACCAGGGCCGCCTGCAGGAAGTCATGCTGGGCTATTCGGACTCGAACAAGGACGGCGGTTTCATGACGTCGAACTGGGAGCTGTACCAGGCGGAGCTGAAGCTGGTGAAGGTGTTCGCGGATGCGAACGTCAAGCTGCGCCTGTTCCACGGCCGCGGCGGCACGGTGGGCCGCGGCGGCGGTCCGAGCTACGACGCGATCCTCGCGCAGCCGCCGGGCACCGTGAACGGCCAGATCCGCCTGACGGAACAGGGCGAGATCATCTCGTCGAAATTCAGCAATCCGGAAATCGGCCGCCGCAACCTGGAGCTGCTCGTCGCCGCGACGCTGGAGGCGGGCCTGATGCCGCACGACGCGGACCGCGAACAGGTCGAACGCCTGTCCCGCTTCGAGCCCGTGATGGCAGAGCTGTCGCAGCGCGCGTACAAGGCGTACCGCAACCTCGTGTACGAGACGCCGGGCTTCACGGATTACTTCTTCGCCGCCACGCCGATCGCCGAGATCGCGGAACTGAACCTGGGCTCGCGCCCGGCATCACGCAAGTCGACGCGCCGTATCGAAGACCTTCGCGCGATCCCGTGGGGCTTCTCGTGGGGCCAGTGCCGGTTGCTGCTGCCGGGCTGGTTCGGCTTCGGCGCTGCCGTCTCCGGCTGGCTGGCCGAAGGCGACCGCGACGAACGCCTGGCGCTGCTGCGCGAGATGGGCCAGCACTGGCCGTTCTTCGCGACGCTGCTGTCGAATATGGACATGGTGCTGGCCAAGACCGACCTCGCGATCGCGTCGCGCTACGCGGAATTGGTGCCGGACGCCGAGCTGCGCGAGCGCATCTTCAAGCGCATCGCGGCCGAGTACGCGGAGACGCTGCGCTGCCTGGAACTCGTCACCGGGACGGACGAACGGCTCGTGAACAACCCGCTGCTGGCGCGGTCGATCCAGAACCGGTTTGCCTATCTCGATCCGTTGAACCACCTGCAGGTGGAGCTCATTCAGCGGCACCGGGCGCTGTCGGCCGAACAGAAGGTCGACGAGCGGGTGCATCGGGGGATTCACCTGTCGATCAATGGGGTGGCGGCGGGTCTGCGCAATACCGGCTGACCTAGCGCCTGATGGACACGCCAAACGCCAGGCTGAGCCCCGGCGTCTGGCGATTCACCCCATGCACGACCATCGCGTCGACCTGGCAGTCCTTGTTCACGAGCCACGCCACGCCCGTGTCGACGATCGCCTGCGTCCCGTGCCCGATCTGCGGCGCGGCCACTTCCGCAAAGCCATGCAACCGCTCGCTGAACGCCTTCCCGACCGACGCGGCAAGCACGCCGTACGTGAGGCCGCTGTCGCGCACGATGCCGGGCATCACGCCCAGCGACCAGTCATGCCCGAGATCCCATTCCAGCGGCAGCTCGACCGCCGGCCGGAACCCGCTGCCGCGCAGCGCCGCGCTGCCCGTCGGTAGTACCGCTTCCGCGATCAGCCCGACGGATGGCCGCATGCCGTCCTGGTCGACGACATGCCATTTCACCCCCGCTGACAGGTCCGCCCAACCGGCGCTGACCGTGTGCACGCCCGATGCGGGGTCGCTCGCGTGCTCGATCGTGCGGCCGTCCGTCTCCACGCGCAGTTCGAGCGCATCAGACACGCCGATGCGCAGCAAAGTCGGCGTCGTCAGCGTGCGCACGTGCGCGTCAAAGTCGCGCTGGCGGTCCCATTGCACGCCCGTCTCGAGCTGGACGCGGCGGTTGCCCACCACCTGGCTCGAGTTGGCGACGTTGGGACGGTCGGGGTTGATGGTGTCGTCGTCCGCATGGGCGGCAGGGACGGACAGGACGCCTGCCAGCAGGCAGGCCAGGCAAGCGGAACGGATCGAAGATTGCATAAGGTCGTTGGCGATGCGAATGCCGACAGTATGCCAAGGCCGGGCCGGCGCGGCCCAACCTGTCTAAACCGTAATCATTGCAGCGCCAGGCGCGGCGCCCCCACCTGCGGCTGCGGTGCACGCGGCGCGGCGGCCGGCGCAGCGTCGAGCACGAAGCTGGCCACGAGCCGGCGCAGCTGCTCCGCCTGTTCCTGCATCGCGCTCGCCGCCGCCGTCGCTTCTTCCACGAGCGCCGCGTTCTGCTGCGTCGCGCCGTCGATCTCGCCGATGGCGCGGTTCACCTGGCCGATGCCTTGTTCCTGCTCGCCGCTCGCGATGCTGATCTCGCCGATGATCCCGGTCACGCGGCCCACGCTGTCGACGACGTCGCGCATCGTGGCGCCCGCTTCCGCGACGAGGCGCGTGCCGGCGTCGACGCGCGCCACGGAATCGTCGATGAGGCCCTTGATCTCGTGCGCCGCCGCGTTGGCGCGCTGGGCCAAGGTGCGCACCTCGCCGGCGACGACGGCGAAGCCCCGTCCCTGCTCGCCCGCGCGGGCCGCTTCCACGGCCGCGTTCAGCGCAAGGATATTGGTCTGGAACGCGATCCCTTCGATGACGCCGATGATGTCGACGATGCGGCGCGCGGACGTGTCGATCGCGCCCATCGTGTCGACCACCTGGCCCACGACGGCGCCGCCGCGCTGGGCGATGCCGGAGGCCGATTGCGCAAGGCTGTCCGCCGCGCGCGCATGCTCCGCGTTCTGGCGCACGGTGGCCGCCAGCTGTTCGATCGACGCCGCCGTCTCTTCCAGCGCCCCGGCCTGCGCCTCCGTCCGGCGCGACAGGTCGGCGTTGCCGCTGGCGATTTGCGCCGTGGTCGTCGCGATGGCCTCGGTGCCGCCGCGCACGTCGCCGACGATGCGGCGCAGGCTGGCCTGCATCGCCGCCAGCGCGCGATTCAGGCGCCCCGTCTCGCTGCGGTCGCTATCGGCACACGCGAGGTCGGTATCGAGGCGGCCGGCCGCGATGCGGTCGGCGAGGTCGATCGCGGCGTCGAGCGGCCGGCTGATCGAGCGCACGAGCAGCACGCCGGCCACGAACGTCGTCAGCGCGGCCAGCAGGGCCACGACGATCACGCGCACGCGCGCGGCGCGCACGGTGGCGTCGCCGGCGGCACGCGTGTCGTCGGACGCGGCTTCGATGCGCCCGGACAGCGTCTCCATGCTTTTCTCCAGCACGCGGAAGGTATCCATGAACGCAGGATACGCGGCGCGGGCGGCGGCCGGATCGGCGATCGTCAGGATGCCGTCGACGCTGCGCAGGTACGCGTCGACGTCGGGTTTCACCTTGTCGATGGCCGTGCGGATCGCGGGATCCGTCACCTGGCCGTCCAGGCTTGCCATCATCTTGCGGAACAGGGCCGTATGTTCGGCGGCGTCGCGGCGAGCGGCGTCGCGCGCGGCCGTGTCGGCGTCGCCCGCCAGCAGCGCGGCCAGCACGTCGGCCCGGAGGGCGTCGTGGGCCTGGTCGGCCTGCATCTGGTGGCGAATGGCGCTGCCGTTGCCGGTGATGTCATCCATGGCGCCGTCGAGCTGGCCGACGGCCAGTTCGCCGATGCCCCCGACCATCACGACGAAGGCGATGGCGGTGACGTTCCAGGCCAGCATGCGCTGGCGGATGGTGAAGCGGTTCAGCATGGGAATTCCTTCAGCGGCGCACCGACAGGCCCAGGCCGATGCCCAGGTCCGCCGAGCGGCGGTTCAGGCCGCGGGTCACCGCGGCGTCCAGTTGGATGTCGTTCGTGAGCAGCCACGTCACGCCGGCGTCGAAGACGGCCTGCGTGCCGCCGCGGTCGGCGCGTGCGATGCGCGGCGCGGCGACTTCCACGAAGCCGCGCAGGCGTTCCGTGATGTCGTGGCCGAGCGTGGCGGCGAGGATGCCGTAGCCGCGGCGGGCACCGCGCTCGTCGTTGTCGGTGCCGACGCCCGGCATGATGCCGAATTCGAAGCCGTTGGCCAGCTCCCACTCGGCGGCGACGCGCAGCGACGGGCGCACGCCGGTGCCGCGCAGCGCGGCGCTGCCGCTGGGCAGGTCCGCGTGCAGCAGCCAGCCGAGCGACGGCGCGGCGCCATCCTGGTCGGCCGTATGCCATTTGATGCCGACGGACGTGTCGGCGTAGCCGGCCGCGGTCGCGCCGCCCGCGTGTTCGATGGTGCGGCCGTCCGTCTCGAAGCGCAGCTCCGTCGTCTCGCCCAGGCCGATGCGCAGCAGGGTCGGCGTGGTGAGTGTGCGCGCGGTCACGCCGTCGGCGCGGTCGCGCTCCCACTGCAGGCTCGTTTCCAGCTGCAGGCGGCCTTTGCCGACGACCTGGCTGGATTCGACGACGTCGGGACGGTCGGAGGAAATCGTATCGTCATCGCCGGCCGATGCGGCCAGCGGGAGGCCGCAGGCGGCGGCCAGGACAAGGGAAGAAAAGCGGGAAGAAAAGCGAACCATGTGAATATGCGGAACAGTCGATGTGCCAAGTATCCGCAAGCAGGCTCATCAATACCAGACAGATTGTGAATTTCTCGATGGAACCATTTTTCGTTTGATAACTTGTGTCGGGACGGCACAACAAAAGGACGAAAAAAAAGCCGCGCGGCCCGGGCGGGCGGCGCGGCTCGGCGTCGCGGGCGACGCTTATTGGTTCTGCAAGAACGTCTTGAGCTTGTCCGAACGCGACGGCTGGCGCAGCTTGCTCATCGCCTTCGCTTCGATCTGGCGGATACGCTCGCGGGTCACGTCGAACTGCTTGCCCACTTCCTCCAGCGTGTGGTCGTTCGACATCTCGACGCCGTAGCGCATGCGCAGGACCTTCGCTTCGCGCGGGGTCAGCGAGTCCAGCACTTCCTTGATCACGTTGCGCATCGACGCGTGCAGCGCGGCGTCCAGCGGGGCCAGCGTCGCGTTGTCCTCGATGAAGTCGCCCAGCTGCGAATCGCCGTCCTCGCCCATCGGGGTTTCCATCGAGATCGGTTCCTTCGCGATCTTCATGATCTCGCGGACCTTCGATTCCGGCATTTCCATCTTCGTCGCCAGCGTGGCCATGTCCGGCTCGGTGCCCGTTTCCTGCATGATCTGGCGCGAGATGCGGTTCATCTTGTTGATCGTCTCGATCATGTGCACCGGCACGCGGATCGTACGGGCCATGTCGGCGATCGAACGCGTGATCGCCTGGCGGATCCACCACGTCGCGTACGTCGAGAATTTATAACCGCGACGATACTCGAACTTGTCCACGGCCTTCAGCAGGCCGATGTTGCCTTCCTGGATCAGGTCGAGGAACTGCAGGCCGCGGTTGATGTACTTCTTCGCGATCGAGATCACGAGACGCAGGTTGGCCACGGTCATTTCGCGCTTCGCGGTGCGGGCACGCTTTTCGCCGGCCGCCATCTGGCGGTTGATGGTGCGCAGGTCCGCCAGCGGCAGCGCCACGCGCGCCTGCAGGTCGATCATGCGCTGCTGCAGTTCCAGGATCGCCGGGGCGTTGCGTTTCAGGACGGCGCTGTACGGGTACGCGCAGTCGACTTCGCGCTGCACCCATTCCAGGTCCGTCTCGTTGCCCGGGAAGACCTTGATGAAGTGGGCGCGCGGCATGCCGCAGCGGTTCACGCAGATATCGAGCACGGAACGCTCGATAGCGCGCACTTCGTCCATCTGGTGGCGCAAGGTGTCGCACAGCTTTTCCACGACCTTTGCCGTGAAGCGGATGCCCAGCAGTTCCGACGAGATCACTTCCTGCGCCGCCGTGTATGCGGGCGAGCCGTAGCCCTGCGTCTTGAACGCGTGGCCCATCTTGTCGAACTGCTTCTCGATGATCGAGAACTTGTCCAGCGCGCCCTTCTTCAGCGCGGCCAGCTGCTCGGCCGAATAGCCCGCCGCGGCGCTGCCGCCGGCACCGCCCTCGTCTTCCTCTTCCCCGACGTCGTCGTCTTCCTCGTCTTCGTCCTCGTCGGCGGCGCTGGTCACCGGCGCGGCGGCGGGGGCGCCTTCGTTCGGGTCGATCAGGCCATCGACGACGTCATCGATCTTGAGCTCGTCCGCGGCGATCTTGTGCGACAGCGCGATGATCTCGGAGATCGTCACCGGGCACGCGGAGATTGCCTGCACCATGTCCTTCAGGCCGTCCTCGATGCGCTTGGCGATGGCGATCTCGCCTTCGCGCGTCAGCAGCGACACGGCGCCCATCTCGCGCATGTACATGCGGACCGGATCGGTCGTGCGGCCGAAGTCGGAGTCGACGGTCGACAGCGCGGTCGCAGCCGCCGCTTCGACTTCGTCTTCCGAGGTCGGCGTGACGACGGCGTCCGACAGCAGCATCATTTCCGCTTCCGGCGCGCGCTCGTAGACGGCGATGCCCATGTCGTTGAAGGTCGCGATGATGCCTTCGATCGCTTCCGGATCGATGATGTTTTCCGGCAGGTGGTCGTTGATCTCCGCATGGGTCAGGTAGCCGCGCTCCTTGCCCATGTTGATCAGGTTCTTCAGCTGCTGGCGGCGCTTTTCCAGTTCCTCGCCCGAGAAGCCTTCCTCGGTGCCGAACAGGCCTGCAGCGCCCTTGGCCTTGCGCTCACGCAGTTTCGACGCGGCCTTCAGTTCGGCGCGCTCGACGGCGTTCAGCGCCGCGATCTCGTCGTTCTCCGGCACGAACTCGCTCGGCTTGCGGCCGCGGCGGCCCGGCACCTTCACCTGCGGCAGCAGGTAGCCGGACGTGTCGATCGCGGCCAGCGCGGCGGCGTCCGTCGTCGTGCTGACGGTGCCGGTCGGCTGGGTGGACGCCGTCGACGCGACGGACGGCTCGATGCGGCGCGCGGTGCGGGTGCGCACCACGCGGGCAGCCGGTTCGGCGGCGGGCGCGACGGCGGCGGGCGCGGCGGCGGCCGGCGGCACTTCCGGCGCGGCGACCGGCTCCGCAACAACTGCGGCGGCAGGCGCGGCGTCGGCTTTCAGCGCGGCCAGGCGCGAAACGCGCTTCTTGACGATCACCGGCGGTGCGGCGGGCGCGGTCGGCGTCGGGATCGCGTCGTCCGCCTCGTCATGGGCCACGGCGGCGACCGGAGCAACGACGGGTTCGGCGACGGGTTCTGCAACGTCGGCGACGGGCTCGGCAACATTGTCCGCTGCCTGCACGTCGGCGGCGACAGCCTCGGCCTGCGCCTCACCCGCAACGGCGGCTTCCTCGGCCTGCACCGCCTTCAGCGACGCCAGGCGCGAACGCGTCTTCACCACCGTCACCTTGGCTGCCGCTTCCGTTTCGAGGAAATACGAGGTCGCGGTCTTCGGCACCGACAGCTGGGCCGTGCTCTTGGCCGGCGCTTTCTTCGCTGTCAGTGTCAGGGTCTTGGCGGTGTTTTTCATATAACTTTCTCCAGTCGAGGCGTGGCGCGGTGCCTGCGAAGTCAATAACCCACCTGGTCCGCGATGCGGTCCTTGTGGGCGGGGATGAGGGGAAGGCCCTAACTAGGGGCGGATAGCCCGGATATCAAGCACTCCTGCCGCCACCCGGCGGGCGTCCTGGCAGCCGGGACGGGCTGCGGCGCGCGCGCAGAGGGTTCAAGCGGAACGGAGCGTGGTCGAAATCGCGGATTAGCATGTCGGAACGAAAAAAAGCCCGTCAGACAACGGGCTTGAATCTATTTTCCAGAGGAGAAATAGAGGAGACAGAGGCATTATGCCTTAAGGAAATGTTTAGCGATAATTGAAATATCCGATAAGGGATATCACTCAGACGCATATTTCCTTTTCCTCTTCCCGACCCTGGCTGCGTCGGCGCAAACCGTGCGCAAGGAAAGGGGCGGATCATACACGATTTCTTGGCCGCGCGCCGCTGTACATGCATGAAATCACAGTTGCCCGGCCAATAAAACGTTCCGTTACATGGCTGAGCGGCACGCGCGCGGCGCGGCCATGCTATCCTTCCGCTTCCCGTTCTTACCATGAAGTCAATGAATACGATGAGTCCTGTCGCCGAGCTCCCCGAGGCCACCGAAAACGCCACCCACGCCACGCCCGACGCGCAGCCTGCCAACGACGCGCCGGCTGCGGCTCCGGAAGCCGTTCCGGCAGCGGATGCCGCGGCATCCCAATCGCCGCGTGCCCTGCTCAAGCAGCTGCAACAGCAGTTCAAGGCCTTCCGCGACTGCCTGCCGCTGGCGATCGGCGTCGACAAGCAGGTGCTGGCGCGCCTGCCCGACCTGAACCGCAAGACGATGCGCGCCGCGCTGGGCATCCACACGGGCTCGATGCGCTACCTGCGCGCGATGGAAAAGGCCACCGTACGCTACGACCTGGACGGCAATCCGGGCGCCGAGGTGACGGACACCCACCGCCAGCATGCCAAGGAACTCCTGCAG
The DNA here is from genome assembly GCF_024756235.1 of Massilia kyonggiensis. Taxonomy (GTDB): domain Bacteria; phylum Pseudomonadota; class Gammaproteobacteria; order Burkholderiales; family Burkholderiaceae_D; genus Telluria; species Telluria kyonggiensis. The sequence goes on from NZ_JANUGY010000003.1 coordinate 245,418, forward strand.
GAACGCTTCAAGAAGGAAGCCGAACGCAAGAAGGCCGAGCGCGAAGCCGCCGCCCAGGCGGAAGCCGACCGCAAGCGCCAGGAAAAGCTGCAGCAGCTGGCCTCCAAGTTCTCGAAACGCTGATCCGGCAGCACGGATGAGCGAGGCCGAGGACGCCCTCCCCCCTTACGAAGGCATCACCCTGGCCGACGTGCGCCTCGTGCGCACGCGCCAGGATGCGGACGGCGCACTCGCCGCGCTGCTGGCGTCCGACGTCATCGGCTTCGACACCGAATCCAAGCCCACGTTCCAGAAGGGCGAGCAATCGACGGGGCCGCATCTCGTCCAGCTCGCTACCGACCAGCACGCCTATCTGTTCCAGATCGGCACGCTCAAGCCGCGCGCGCCAGACGCCGTTTCCGACATTCCTCCCGGCGTCGACGTGTTGCGCGCCGTGCTGGAATCGCCGTCGATACTGAAAGTCGGCTTCGGCCTCGGCGACGACCTGCGCCGCCTGCGCGCCAAGCTGGGCATCGAGACGTGCAATGTGCTCGACCTGTCCACGGCCCTGCGCCGCGGCGAGCGCAACGCGCTGGGCGCGAAGACGGCCGTCGCGCGCTTCTTCGGCAAGCGCCTGCAGAAGTCGCGCAAGATCACGACGACCAACTGGGCGCTGCCGCGCCTGTCCGACAAGCAGATCCTGTACGCGGCCGACGACGCCCACGTCGCCCTGCGCATCTACCGCCACTGGCGCGCGAATCCGCCGCCGCCATTGCCGCCCAAACCCATCGCCGGCGGGCCGCGACGGGCCGCACAGCCCAAGCCGCGCACCTGACATGCGCTTCATCGGCGTCCTGTCGCTGTGCGCCGTCCTTCTGCTGGCCGGCTGCTCGCGCCACGAGGGTCCCGTCGACGGCGCCACCGTCTTCAAGCCGTGCGCGTCGTGCCACCAGGTCGGCCCGAACGCGCGCGGCGGCTTCGGCCCGCAACTCAATGGCCTGTTCGGCCGGCGCGCCGGCAGCACGCCGGATTTCAGTTATTCCGATGCGATGAAAGCGTCGGGCATCGTGTGGGACGAACGCACGCTGGCCGCCTACCTGCGCGATCCGGACAAGACCGTACCGGGCACGAAGATGCGCTTCTGGGGCATCCACGACGAGAAAGAGATGGCCGCGCTGCTGGCCTACCTGCGCACGTTCCAGGACGCGCGTTAATTAGCTTTCTCAAAAGATTGCGTGAAGTTCAAGTCGACGCGGTATCATGCCGCTTGTACTTTCTCGTCGACCACAGGAACGTCATGCATTTGCGCCCTGCCCTGCTGTTGCTGGCAACCCTGCACATGGCTCCGACACTGGCCCAGCAGGCCGTGCCGGACACGCTGGAACGCCGCGTGGCCGCGTGCACGTCGTGCCACGGCAGCCCGTCCGCGCCGCCGCGATCGGCCGGGCCGGAATATTTTCCGCGCATCGCCGGCAAGCCGGCCGGCTATCTGTACAACCAGTTGCAGAACTTCCGCGCCGGGCGCCGCCAGTATCCGTTGATGACGTACATGGTCGAGCACATGTCGGACGACTACCTGCGCGAGATCGCGACGTGGTTCTCCACCCAGCACGTGCCTGCACCCGTGCTCGCGCGCGCAAGCTTGCCGGCCGGACAGATGGAACGGGGCCACGAACTCGTCATGCGCGGCGACGCGACGTTGAAGGTACCGGCCTGCATTGCGTGCCACGGCCAGCGCCTGACGGGCGCCCTGCCCGCCATCCCGGGCCTGCTGGGCCTGCCGCGCGACTACATCAACGCCCAGTTCGGCGCGTGGCGCAACGGTACCCGCCGCGCCCACGCGCCCGATTGCATGGCGACCATCGCGGGGCGCCTGTCGCTGGCGGACGTGGCCGCCATCTCGGGCTGGCTCGCGAGCGAACCGGTGCCGGACGACGCGACGCCCGCGCCTGGCGTGACGCACCCGCTGCCGCTCGCGTGCGGCAGTGAACCGGAGCGTCGGCCATGAAGCGCATCGTCGCCCTGGTCCTCATCGTGGCGGCACTGGCCACCGTGTTCGTCGCATGGCCGCGCGCCGAATTCATCCCGTCACGCTCGCAGCAAGCGTGGGCGGCGACGCCCGCCAACATCGCCCGCGGCGCCTATCTCGCCCGCGCGGGCGACTGCATGGCGTGCCACACGGCGCGCGGCGGCACGCCGTATGCGGGCGGACGGGCACTGGCCACGCCGTTCGGCACGGTCTACGCCCCGAACATCACGCCGGATGCACAGACGGGCATCGGCGCCTGGACTGCGGACGACTTCTGGCACGCCCTGCACAACGGCATCGGAAAAGGCGGCCGCTTGCTGTACCCGGCCTTCCCGTACACGAACACGACGAAGGTCACACGCGACGACGCGGACGCGCTGTATGCGTACCTGCGCAGCCTCGCGCCCGTCAACCAGCCGAATCGCCCGCACGCGCTGCGTTTCCCGTACAACCAGCAGATCGTGCTGGCCGGCTGGCGCCTGCTGTATTTCAAGCCGGGCGTGTACGCGCCGCAGCCCGCGCAAGGCGCGGAGTGGAACCGGGGCGCCTATCTCGTCGAAGGCCTGGGCCATTGCGGCGCCTGCCACAGCCCCCGCAACGGCCTCGGTGCGACGGGATCACGGCTGTCCGGCGGCCACATCCCGATCGTCGGCTGGTACGCGCCCGCGCTGGACGCCGACAACGAGGCAGGCCTCGGCAACTGGGACCAGGCGCACATCGTCCAACTGCTGCGCACGGGCGTCGCGCCGCGCGGTGCCGTGTTCGGGCCGATGGCGGAAGTGGTGGGGCAAAGCCTGCAATACCTGACCGATGCGGACGCCGGCGCGATGGCGGCGTACCTGAAATCGCTGCCGGCCGATCCGTCGCCGCGCCGCCCGTCCGTGGCGCCGCCCGAGGAGGTCATGAAGGCAGGCGGGAAGTTGTATGGGCACCATTGCGCGGACTGCCATGGCGCCGACGGCCGCGGTAAGAGCGTCGCCGGCCATCCCGCGTATCCGCCGCTGACGGGCAACGGCGCGCTGACGATGGAGGATCCGGTGAACGCCATCCGCATCGTGCTGAACGGCGGCTTCCCGCCCACCACGGCCGGGAATCCGCGGCCGTTCGGGATGCCGCCCTACAGTCCCGTGCTGGACGATGCGGAAGTGGCGGCCGTCGTGACGTATGTGAGGAACAGCTGGGGCAATGCGGCACCTGCCGTCACGGCGCCGGAAGTCAACCGGTGGCGGGCGGTGCCGCTCGACTGATCACAAGGAGGGCAATATGCCACTGTATCGCGTCTGGTACCGCAACAACGAGGAACCGCTGGAATTCACGACGCCCGGCCGCATCAGCGAATCGGAGATGCTCGACCAGGTGCTCGCACACGCAGGCATCGAGCCCACGGGCCCGACGACCGTGCAGGCACTCATCGCCACCCACGGCCTGGGCCCCGTGCGCTACACGGAAGACGAAAGCGAGATGAACGTCATCGGCTAGCCGTGGACACGTGGCCGACCGCATAGACCGGCGTCGCGGCATCGGCCGCCGGCTCGCTGTCCCACAGGCGGAAGCGCACCAGCGTCCACGTTCCCGGCTCGTAGCCCACGACCGCCGCGAGCGCGCGGCCGTCGTCGGCCGTCTCTTCCCTGCGCAACGCTGCCAGGTCCGTGCCGGGCGGGATCGTCCGCCGCTCGACGGACGCGAAGCGCGCGTGTTCGAAGCCGGGCGCACAGCGCGCCTGCCACACGAGCCACGTCGCCACCGCCGGCCGTCCGAACGCCTGCGACACGCCCGCGAATCCGGGGCCGTTCAGGAACGCGTGCATGCCCTCGACCGTGTTCCAGACGTAGAACGGGGCATAGGCGTTGTCCAACTCCGGCCCCGTCTTGCGCGCGCTGAGATAGGCCTTGAACAGCAGCCCCGGAAAACCGTCCGTCAGGTGGGCCTTGTCCGCGATGCGCCGTTCGATGATCGCCATGTCGTAGTCGGCCGGCAGCGGAAAGCGGTACTGCATCGCGATCATGTTCTCTGCTCCGCCAGCGGCGCCGCGATGCCGTTGCTGAACGACCAGTCGGCGTAATCCGTCGTCTGGACGATGATCATCAGGTCTTCCGGCCGCAGCCCGGGCGATTCGGCCAGCAGGTCGGCAAGACGCGTGTAAAACGCCTGCTTCGTATCCGCGTCGCGCGGCTTGCCCCCGGTGATACAGACGAGCAGGAAGTCGTCGCTGCGCGGGCCGCCGAGGTAATCGCGGTCGAAGATCAGTTCCTCGGGGTCGTGTTGATGGATGGCCTGGAAGCGGTCCGCGACGGGGATGCGGAACGCGTCGACGAGGGCCTGGTGCACGGCGTCCGACACGGCGCGCAGATAGTCGCGCGGTTTGCCGCGGCGCAGGGAGATGCGGGCGAAGGGCATGGTCGTCTCCTCAATTCAAGTCGCCGAGCAGGCGCGCGGCGGTGGCGGCCGCGGGCCAGCCGGCATAAAAGGCCAGGTGCGTCACGACTTCGTCCAGCTCCTGCCGGGTGACGCCGTTGTCGAGCGCGGTCTGCAGGTGGAACGGCAGCTGGCCGTCGCGGCACAGCGCGATCAGGCAGGCAACCGTCACGAGGCTGCGGTCCCGTTTGCCCAGTTGCCCGCGCTCCCACACTTCGCCGAACAGCACGCGGTCCGTGATCTCGGCCAGCGGCGGCACATGACCCAGGGCGCGCTGGCCCTGCCCTTTCAATGTCGTCGTCATCGTTTGCTCCCTGAATGGTTGACGCGACCATCGTAACGCCGTCAAAATATTCTGAAAATCGAATATATTTGAATCGATCATTCAATAATACGGGACGATCATGCGTCGCACGAATTTTGATATGGACGCGCTGCGCAGCTTTTGCGCAGGCGTGGACCTCGGCAGTTTCGCGAAAGCGGCCGACCGGCTGGGGCGGTCGACGTCGGCCATCAGCATGCAGATGAAGAAACTGGAAGGACAGGCCGGCACGGACCTGCTCCGCAAGTCCGGCCGGGGGCTGGAGCTGACCGCCGCCGGCGAAACGCTGCTGAGTTACGCCCGCCGCATCCTCGACCTGAACGACGAGGCGCGCACGGCACTGGCCGGCCTGGATCTCGAAGGCACCGTCAGGCTGGGGCTGCAGGAAGATTTCGGAGAGCGCCTGCTGTCGAACGTCCTCGGCCGCTTCACGCGCAGCCATCCGGACCTGCAGATCGAGGCCGTCATCGCCCGCAACAGCGAACTCATCGCGCAACTGCAGGCCGGGAAGATCGATCTCGCGCTCGGCTGGCACACGGGTGCGGACCTGCCGTACGTGGATTTGCTGGGCGACTATCCGATGCGCTGGATCGGGTCTGCCGCACAAGACCTTGCCCGCGAGCCGGTGCGCCTCGTCGCGCTGCAGGCGCCGTGCCTGATGCGCAAGGCGGCGACCGATGCGCTCGACCGGGCCGGCATCCCCTGGCGCGTCGTCTACACGAGCGCCAGCCTGGCGGGCATCTGGGCCGCGGTCGCGGCGGGACTGGGCGTGACGGTGCGGACCAGCCTGGGGCTGCCCGGCGACGTGCGCGTGCTCGATGGGCTACCGGCGCTCGCTGGCATCCGGCTTGCGCTGTACAGCAGCACGGCGACGCCGTCCCCGGCCTGTGCGCGCATGGCCGCGCTCATCAAGGAACACATCGTGGCCGCGCCGGGTTAATTACGATCTGTTGTTTCTCGTCCATTATTGATCTATCTGCTTGACACCGTGCTAACATGCCGGGGCCCGGGTTTACAACTGGTCGCTTCACGTTTCTACCCAAAAGTAAAATCCAGGATTAAATCGTTAAATAAACACCCTGAAGAGGTCAGTGATGAATCGAGCCGTCGAACCCGATACAACGTACCCAAGCGCCACGCTGCCGATCAGCACGGATGGGAAACTCTCCCTGGACCCGAAAAAAGCCCGGGAATTCGGGGAAGAACTGTCCGGCGTGTATTGCTTCGCTGCCCCCTTTCCCCACATCGTCATCGACGATTTTCTTCCGCGCGCCCTGATCGAAGAAATCTACGAAAAGTTCCCCAGGGAGAGGCTCGCAGACGATAAATTCTACGAGAACAACTACGCAGGTCTGCACAAGCGCCAGGTATTGCCGGAGAGCTGCGAGGAACGTTTGCGCAGCATTTTTCATTTCTTTAATTCCGCGCCTGTCCTGCAGTTCCTGGAAGGCCTGACGACGATCGAGTCGCTCGTCGGCGACCCTTATTACTACGGCGGCGGCTTCCACGAAATCTTCCGGGGCGGAAAACTCGGCATTCATGCGGATTTCCGGGTGCACTCCCAATTGCATCTGGAACGGCGCATCAACATGCTCATTTACCTGAACAAGGACTGGGACCCCGCATACGGCGGCAACCTGGAACTCTGGGACAGGCAAATGACGGCGAACGCGGCAACCGTCGCGCCGCTGTTCAATCGCTGCGTGATTTTCAATACCGATGCCGATTCGTACCACGGCCATCCGGACCCGCTGAATACGCCGGACGACATCACGCGCAAATCGATCGCCCTGTACTACTACACGGCATCGAAAAAGGTCTATGAAGACACGCCGGCGCACTCGACCATGTACGTCGCCCGTCCGAACGACGCCGGCTCGGACAAGCGGCAGGCCATCCGGCTGAGGATCGAAAACTACAAGAAGGACTGGCTCCCGCCGGTCGCGCTCAGGGCGCTCGCGAAGATCAAGCGCAAGAAGAAAGCCTGAGCCGGCAGCCGCTTCGTCAGACCATCTCCGCGAACCCGATCCGGTCGGTGGTCGCCGCGCGCGCTTCGTCCACGCCGACGACGTGCGCGGCCAGCAGCGCTTCCAGCACGCTGTTCATCGTGTGGCACCCGGGCCCGCGTCCCGCGTTCATGTGGGCGCGGATGGCGCCCAGGTCGCCCTCCTCGATCATCGCCGCGACGGCCGGGTTGATGGTCAGGCATTCGGTCGCCAGGTGGTAGCGGTTGCCCTGCTTCGACGGCAGCAGCGCCTGGCACAGCACGCCGCGCAGCGCATGCGCGAGGGCCTGGCTTTGCGCGTCCGAATTGCCCAGCAGGCGCAGCATCTTTTGCAGGCCCAGCTCCGTCGAGCGCGCGTGCAACGTGGCCAGCACGAGCGGGCCGGATTCGGCCAGCGCCAGCGCTTCCTGCGCCGTTTGCGCGTCGCGGATCTCGCCGATGACGATCACGTCCGGGCGCTCCCGTAGGGCGTCAAGCGCGCCGAGGTAATAGCTTTCGACGTCGCCATCGACACCCACCTCGCGCTGCGTGATGATGCATTTGCGCTGCGGGATCAGGGTCTCGACCGGGTCCTCGATGGTGATGATGTGGCCCGAGCGCTGCTTGTTGATCTCGTCGAGCATCGACGCGATCGTCGTCGACTTGCCCTGGCACGTGTCGCCGATGATCAGCACGAGGCCGCTCGTCAGGCGCGCGAATTCGCGCTCGTCGGCGTGCAGGCCGAGGCTGTCCAGGGCCAGCGGTTCCTTCGGGAAGCGGCGGATCACGCAGCCCAGCCGCTTCTTGCCCTGGAAGCTGAAGCAGTTGGCGCGGATGCGCGCCGTGTGCAGGTCGATCGAGCGGTCGAACGCGCGGTCGGCGATGCGCTCGGCCCAGTTCGGCTCGATGACGTCGAAGAACTCTTCCAGCTCTTCCTTCGTGATGGGCGAGTCCGTCACGGCCACGAGGCCCTTCGGCTGGCGCAGCATCAGGGGACTGTTCTGGTGAATGATGATGTCGGAAAACACCAGCTTCGAATTCAGCAGGTGCAAAATCTGCTCGACCAGGGTGCCGAACACCGGATGGTCTTCGTTTTCGATATACGACAGGGTGGGAATCTGCGAGGACTGGTGGTATTCCATCATGCTTCGACGTGTTCAAACAGGCTCGGCTGAGCGATCCATTCATTATAAAACCGGCATCCTGTCAAAATTCCAACTGGAAAGATATTTTTTCCAACACCAAGCTTCGAGCGTGCCTTGGCCGCCACATCGCATCGACTGTTAGCGCACGACATTTTCGTGTTAGCATCTTTGAAAATTTATAACAGGAGACTACGATGACTCGCCACATCCCCTTTCCGCTCGCACCTCTGGCACTCGCCGCCCTCTTCGCCACGGCACCCGCGCTGGCCCAGCAGGATCCGGCAGCCCGCGCCGCCCAACTCGTCGCCCAGATGACGCTGGAGGAAAAAGCCGCGCAACTGGGCAACGACGCACCCGCGATCCCGCGTTTGAAAATCCCGAAATACAACTGGTGGAACGAAGGCCTGCACGGCGTCGCGCGGGCCGGCTACGCGACCGTGTTCCCGCAGGCCGTCGGCATGGCGGCGACGTGGGACGAGCCGCTGATGCACCAGGTCGGCGACGTCATCGCGACGGAATTCCGTGCCAAATACCTCGCCACGCGTGCCCCCGACGGCGGCACGGACTGGTACCGCGGCCTCACCGTGTGGTCGCCCAACATCAACATCTTCCGCGACCCGCGCTGGGGCCGCGGCCAGGAAACGTATGGCGAAGACCCGTACCTGACGTCGCGCATCGCCATCAACTTCATCCACGGCCTGCAGGGCGACGATGCACAATCGTTCAAGACGATCGCCACCGCCAAGCACTTCGCCGTGCACAGCGGCCCGGAATCGAACCGCCACCGCGAAGACGTGCACCCGTCGCCGCACGACCTCGAAGACACGTATTTGCCGGCGTTCCGCGCCACCGTCACGGAGGGCAAGGTGGCCTCCGTCATGTGCGCGTACAACGCCGTCAACGGCATCCCCGCCTGCGCCAGCGACGACCTGATGGAACAGCACCTGCGCCGTGCCTGGGGTTTCAAGGGCTTCGTCGTATCGGACTGCGGCGCGGCCGCCAACATCTACCGCGACGACAGCCTGCACTACACGAAGACGCCCGAGCAGGCCGTGGCTGCGTCGTTCAGCGCGGGCATGGACCTGATCTGCGGCGACTACCGCAACAAGATGACGACCGAGGCCGGCCCCATCGTCAACGCCGTGCGCCAGGGAGAATTGAAGGAAGCCGTCGTCGACCGCGCGCTCGTGCGCCTGTTCGAATACCGCATCCGCCTGGGCCTCCTCGACCAGAACCCGCCGCAGGCGTACGCCGGCATCAAGCCGACCGACAACGACACGCCGGCCCACCGCGCCGTCGCGCTGAAGACGGCCCAGGAAGCGATGGTGCTGCTGAAGAACGACGGCCTGCTGCCCCTGAAAAAGACGCCGAAGACGATCGCCGTCATCGGCCCGAACGCGGACAGCGAAGATGCGCTGGTCGGCAACTACAACGGCCAGCCGTCGCATCCGGTGACGGTGCTGGCCGGCATCCGCGCCCGTTTCCCGGACGCGAAAGTCGTGTACGCGCCGGGCACGGGCCTCGTCGGGCCGGCGGAACCGCCCGTGCCGGATGCGAACCTGTGCGTGGACGCCGCGTGTCGCACGCCGGGCCTGAAGGCCGAGCATTTCGATGGCCCGGACCTGGCCGGCGCGGCGCGCAATGCCGTCGAAAAGAACGCCCGCGCCGCGTGGCAGGAAGGCGGCCACAATGCGTCCGCGCGCTGGACCGGCTACATCAAGGCGCCGCGCACGGGCGACTACAGCCTGCGCTACCTGAGCAACGCCGGCTACCGCATCTGGATCGACGGCAAGCCGGTCGTGGATGCGTGGGACGTCGGCGACACCCCGTCGATCGAAGCGGGCAAGGCGAAGCTGCAGGCCGGTAAAACCTATCCGATCCGGATCGAGGCCGTGCAGCGCGGCGCGCGCGGCGACCAGAAGCTCGTGTGGAGCACGCCCATCGACGCTGGCCGCGAAGCCGTCGACCTGGCCCGTCGCGCGGATCTCGTCGTGTTCGTGGCTGGCCTCTCCGCCAACCTGGAAGGCGAGGAACTGAAGCTGCAAGTACCCGGCTTCGTGGGCGGCGACCGCACGAGCCTCGACCTGCCGGCGCCGCAGGAACGCCTGCTGGAAAAGGTGGTCGGCACCGGCAAGCCGACGGTGCTCGTGCTGATGAGCGGCAGCGCGCTGTCCGTCAACTGGGCCGACAAACACGTGCCGGCGATCGTCCAGGCCTGGTATCCGGGCGGCGAAGGCGGCCATGCGGTGGCCGGCCTGATCGCGGGCGACTACAGCCCGGCGGGCCGCCTGCCCGTCACCTTCTACCGCGGCGTGGACGGCCTGCCGGCATTCAGCGACTACCGCATGGACGGCCGCACCTACCGCTATTTCAAGGGCGACGTCCTGTACCCGTTCGGACACGGCCTGTCGTACACGACGTTCCGCTACGGGACGCCGGCGCTGTCGGCGCCGTCCGTCGCGGCGGGCAGCCCGGTGAACGTGGACGTCGAGGTGGCCAACACGGGCAAGCGCGACGGCGACGAGGTGGTCCAGCTGTACGTGGCCAAGCCGGGCGATGACGCCAACCCGACCCTGGCCGGATTCCGCCGCATCCACCTGAAGGCGGGCGAACGCAAGCGAGTCTCGCTGGCGCTGGATGCACGCGCCCTGTCGCAGGTCGACGCGGCCGGCGCGCGCAAGGTCGTGCCGGGCGCGTACACGGTGTACCTGGGCGGCGGGCAGCCGGGGCATGCGCGGACCGTCAAGACGGCGTTGACGGTCACCGGGACGGCGTTCGCACTGCCCAAATAAGCGGCCGATCCGGGGCGGAATGCACGCGGTTTACACCGCCTGCGTGCATTCCGGTCCGGTTTTCATGCGTTTTGTCGCAAACCGGTACCCCGCTCATCCCCTCCCGCTTACGATGTGCACATCGACACCATGCACATCAGGGAGACCACCATGACCCACAATACGACCCGCCGTTTCCTCATCGCCGCCGGCGCCCTCGCCTGCATCGCCCTCGCGCCGCAGGCCCAGGCAGGCGACTGGCCCTGGAGCAGGAGCGAACAGGTGCAGGGCAGCGGCCGCGTGCAGAGCCAGGCACGCGACGTCGCCCACTTCAGCGGCCTCGCCATGTCCTTGCCGGGCAACGTCGAGATCAAGAGCGGCAGCGGCCGCGAAGGCGTGACGGTCGAGGCGGACGACAACCTGCTGCCGCTGATCGAAACCGTCGTCGAAGACGGCACCCTGAAGATCCGCGCCAAGCGCAATACGAACCTGCGCACCCGTAACCTGAAGGTCGTCGTGCAGGCGCGCGACATCGACCGCCTGGCGCTGGGCGGCTCCGGCAACATCGACGCGGACGTCGTGCGCGGCAGCCGCGTGCGCTTCGACGTGGGCGGCTCGGGTGCCATCAAGGTGCGCAAGCTCGAAGGCGAATCCGTGAACGTCGCCCTCGGCGGCAGCGGCAACCTGCAGGCGCTGGACGGCACGGCACGCAGCACGTCGATCTCGATCGGCGGCTCGGGCACCGTCGACATGGGCCACGTGCGCACCGAGAACGCCAGCGTCACCGTGGCCGGCTCCGGCGACGCGACCTTGTGGGTGCGCGACAGCCTGAGCCTGACCGTGGCCGGTTCCGGCGACGTCAATTACTACGGCGATCCGCAGGTCACCCGCTCCGTCGTCGGCTCGGGCAACGTGAAGCGCCTGGGCGCGTCGCCGAAGTGAGAGTTCGGTGGGCACGTGGTGCCCACCTTCTGCCTTACAGATCCCACCGCACTTCGGCCACGACGGTCCGCTGCGTGTACGGGTGGAAAGCCCAGTACGTGCGGTCGCCCAGGTTGTCCACGCCGACCGCCGCGCTCCAGTGGCGGTCGAACCGGTAGCGCACCCGCGCATCGAACACGAGATAGTCCGACACCCCCATGTACGCGTCGCCGTTCGGATCGCTGTTGTCCAGCGTCCCGTACTGGCGGCCGCTGTAACGCCCGCCCAACGTCGCGGTCCAGTGGTCGTTTGCCTTCCACGTTGCCAGCATCGTCGCGCGCCAGCGCGGCACGCGAGGTTGCCACTTGCCCACGCTCGCCGGGAAGCCCGCATTCTCCGTGATGATGGAATCGGCAAACGTGAGGCTGCCCGTCAGGTCGAACCCTTTTACCCCGACGTCGTCGGCCTGCGCCGACAGTTCCAGGCCGTTCGTGCGGATGCGGCCCACGTTCTGCACCGTGTTCACCGTCGCGCCGGCCGAGACGAGCAGCGGCTGCGAATACAGCGCGTCGTGCGTCGTTTCGCGGAACAGCGTCACGCGCAGCGAGCCCTTGTCGTTCAACGTCTCGGCCGACAGCTCGCTCGTCCACGACTTCTCCGCCTTCAGGTTCGGGTTGCTGTTGACGATGGCGTTGTCGACGATGGAACCCTGGAACAGCTCTGCCGCCGTCGGGTTGCGCACGGCGCGGCCCGTCGATGCCTTCAGCGTCCAGTCGGGACTCACGCGCCACGACAGCGCGGCCTTCGGCGACCACGCCGTCTCGCTCCTCGACGGGAACCCCAGCGGCGCGGCCAGCACGGCGTTCGACAGTTCTCCGCCGTACGCGCGCCACCGTTCGAAGCGGGCACCGATCGTCGCACGCCAGGCGTCGCCGATGCGCCAGTTGTCCTGCGCATACAGGCTCTCCAGCCACGTGTTGCCGTTGAAGACCGAGACCTGCCGGCCGTCGCCCGCATGCAGCCATTCCGCCGTGCTGCCGAACACGCGGGTGCGCAGCTTCGCGTGGTCCGACTGCAGCCCGAATTCGACCGTATGGCCCTCCGGCCGCCAGATGCCTTTCAGCGCCAGCGTGTTCCAGCCGCTGCCGTGCATGTCCGTGACCTGGCCCGCGCCGTTCGTGTCCGCATCGGGCACGAGGACGGTCGGCGTGCGTACGAGGTCGCGCGCGTAGTCGTACAGGCTGGCGGCGATCTCCCAGTCGAACGTGTCGCGGCTGTGCCGTTTGAGCGACAGCCCGTGCATCGCATGTTCCAGCGTGCCGCGGCTGGGCGCGAAATCGGCCGCGCGGATGTCGTACGCGCGGCCGTCGATGTTGACGCGGGTTGCGGTGGTCACCGGGTTGCCGGCCGCATCGCGCAGGTACGAGTCGGCCGTTCGTTTGGCCTCGTTGCGCCACCAGCCGAACGTGTAGCTGGCGCGCAGCTGCGGCGTGATGTCCCAGGCGAGCTTGACTTTCGCGTGGTCCTGCACGGTGTGCGTCTGGCTCGTCGCACCGATCAGCCACCAGTCCCTGTTCGATGGATTGCGCCCGGCCACGGCGCCCGTCACGGGTACGCCGCCGCCGTTCGGGATGCCCGTCGACAGCAGCTTGTTGGCGAACCCGATGGGCTGCGCGTCGCTGTCCAGGCGTGCCACGTCGATCCAGTACGACCACGCGCCGCTGCGGTCGCCCAGCGACGCGCTGCCCTGCCAGCCGTCGTAGCGATCATCCGTCCGATACAGCTTGAAACCCTGCGCATAGCCGGACAGCTTGACGTGGGCTTCGCGCTTCGCCGGCATGCGGGTCTGGAAGTCGACGACGGCGCCGACAGAGTTGCCCGGATAGGCGGCCGCGAACGGGCCGTACAGCACGTCCACGCGCTCGATCTCTTCGGGCGTGACGAGGCCCCAGCGCGGCGTGTACGTGGCGCCGTTGCCGAGCAGGTTCGACAGGAGAATCCCGTCCGCGTAGACGAGCGAGCGCGCGCTGTTGCCCGTGCCGGACGCGCGGCTCGCGAGGACGGCGTGGTCGTAGTCGCCCGTGTAGCGCTTGCGCACGTTCAGGCTGGGCAGGTATTTCAGCGCGTCCTCGCTGTCGACCGCGTTGATCCGGTCCTCGACCTGGGCGCCGGTGATGCCTTCGATCGTCGTCGGGATCTGGGCGGGCAGCGACGTGGGGCGGCCGCCGGTGATGACCACGGTTTCCAGGTGCGTGTCGTCCGCATGGGCGTGCGCCGTCACGCACGCCAGCGCGGCGAGCGCGAGGCGATGGTATGGGAATCGCATGTGCACCTCAGTGATGGTGCATCGGCAGCGCGGCGGGCGTGACTTCCAGCACCGGCGCGGGCGTCTTCGATTCGGGCGTCATGTCGGCCCAGTCCATGCGGCCCTTCTCGCACTGCTGGCCGACCTTGAACACGAGGCGGCCCGGCGCGTCCGGCAACCTGGCCTGCACCGTGAACTCGTCGTAGTACGCATCCGGCAGCGGGCCGCCGCGCCAGCTGATCTCGCGCGTGGCCAGCGTGATGGCCCAGCCCCCCTTGGGCATGGGCTTCGCGGTGACGCCTTCCGGCAGCAGCACCGTGATGCCGGTCGTGGCGCTGCCGGCACAGCCATGGCCGACCTTGAACACGAGGGTTTGATAGGCGCCGGCCGGCGCGGTGGCCGGGGCGACGGTGATATGGGCGTGCGCCAGCGGCGCCGCGAACAGGGCGGCGATCCAGAGAGTTTTCATGTGGCCTCCGTCAGTGAGCGGCGGTGTACGTCAGCGGTTTGACCGGCACCTGCACGGTGACGTTCTCGCGCTTTTTATCCGCACCGACGAAGGTCAATGTCAGCGGCACCTGCGCGCCGTCCTTGAGCTGCTGCTTCAGGTCGAACAGCATGACGTGGTAGCCGCCGGACGACAGGTTCACGGGCTGGCCGGCCGGCAGGTCGATGCCGTCGACCTTTTGCATGCGCATGGTCTGGCCTTCCATGGCCATCTGGTGGACTTCGGCGCGGCCCGCGACGGGGCTTTGCACGTCGACGAGCCGCGTGGCCTTGGGCGAACGCAGCTGCATGAAGGCGCCGGCCGTCTTCTGGGCCGGCACGGTGGCGCGGATCCACGGGTCGCCGACGGTCACCTGGGCGAACGCGGCGGTCGAGAACAGGCTGGCCGCGGCCAGCACGAGGAATTTGTTGTACATGACTTTACCTGACAAGAGTGAATAAACGGAATGAAAGTCAGGCAAAGACGGGCGGACCGCGCGGCACGGCCGCCAGCCAGGCGGCCAGCGGACGGGGCGCGTGATGGAACAGGAAAGGACGGGCTTCCACGCCGTCCAGGAGCGCGAGCGGCGCGTGGACAGGCGGCGGCAGGCCGTGGCTGCCCGCGTGGGTGAGGCAGTAGCCGCAATCGTCGAGGACGCTCATGCCGGCATGCTCGTCCTGCACGAGCAGCGCGGCCGCGGCGGCGAACGAGGCGCCGCCGTCGACGCTGCAGACGTCCAGCGGAATCGTGGGCCGGCTGGCGGCAAGCGCATGCGAGACCGTCGGCGCGAGCGCGTTCAGCAGCACGGCGAACAGTGCCAGCCACACGAAACGCAGGCGCTTTGTCATCGAACGAATCTGCATGGTCCGATTATAGCCGCGGTTGCACCATGTGGCGCACGCCGAGGCTGTGACAAATTGTCCAGTGCGATCAGCGCTCGGCCAGCAGGACTTCGCGCTCGACCTGCACGGTGCGCTCGCCGTCCGTCAGCCATACCTGGCCGTCCTGGATCGTGCACTGCAGCTGCATCGAGCGCTGGGCCATCTGCTCCAGCTGGGCGCTCGTTTCGGCCGGGATATTGATGATGGAGATCTTCCGGGCGCGTTCCAGCTTGCTGGCCAGGCCCTTGAACCAGATGTTGCTGGTGGCGCTGTAGCTGTACACGATCACGTGTTCGGCGCGGCCGGCCGCCTTCATGAGGCGGCGTTCGTCGGGCTGGCCGACCTCGATCCAGAGGTCGATGGCGCCGGTCAGGTCCTTGAGCCACAGTGCGGGCTCTTCGACGTCGAACAGGTCCTTGCCGTACGCGAGCGCCGGGTCGGCGTGCAGGGCGAAGGCGAGCAGGCGGATCATCACGCGCTCGTCGGTTTCCGAAGGATGCCGCGCGATCGTGAGCGCGTGCTCCTGGTAGTAGTTGCGGTCCATGTCCGCAATGTTCAGGTCTGCCTTGTAAATCGTTGCTTTCAGGGCCATGCGTTGCCTATTCTATGGTTCAGCTGAAGACGACGGTCTTGTCGCCGTTCAGCAGGATACGGTGTTCCACGAACCACTTGACCGCGCGGGCCAGCACGACGCTCTCGACGTCGCGGCCGATGGCCGTCAGCTGATCCACGCTCATGGCGTGGTCGACGCGCTCGACGTCCTGCTCGATGATCGGGCCTTCGTCCAGGTCGCCCGTGACGAAGTGGGCCGTCGCACCGATCAGCTTGACGCCGCGGCGATGCGCCTGCGCATACGGACGCGCGCCCTTGAAGCTGGGCAGGAACGAATGGTGGATATTGATCGCCCTGCCCTTCAAGGCATCGCACAGCCCCGGCGACAGGATCTGCATGTAGCGCGCCAGCACGACCAGGTCGATGCGGTGGGCGTCCAGCAATTCGATGATGCGCGCCTCCTGGGCGAGCTTGGCCGATTCGCTGGCACCGGCCTCGAGCGGCAAGTGGTGGAACGGGATATTGTAACTGGCCGCGAGCTGGTAGAAGTCCATGTGGTTCGACACGATGGCCGGAATCTCCACCGGCAGCAGACCGCTGCGGTAGCGGAACAGCAGGTCGTTGAGGCAGTGGCCGATCTTCGACACCATGATCAGCACGCGCGGCTTGCGCTTGGCGTCGTGCAATGCGCCGTCCGCGCCCAGGTCCGCGCACAGCGAGCCGAAGCCTGCACGCAGCAATTCGTCGGAGATCGCGTCGTCTTCCAGCGCGAAGTGGACGCGCATGAAGAACAGCTTCGATTCCGGATCGCCGAACTGGGCCGAGTCGATGATGTTGCAGCCGTGTTCGGCCAGGAAGCCCGAAACGCGCAGCACGATGCCGCGGTGGTCCAGGCAGGACAAGGTCAGGATATATTCTGGATACATTGCTAAAAAACTTCAGAATGGTTGAGGTTGACTGAGCCCGGCCATTGTCGCATGGATTGCCATTCCGGCATTTTCGTCATTACCACAGAGGAGACCCATATGACAACAAATCGGCAATTCCGCCTCGCCGCCCGCCCCGTCGGCATGCCCAAGGCCGCCGACTGGCAACAAACCGAGGAACCCCTTGCCCCGCTGCAGGACGGCGAAGTGCGCGTGCGCGTGCTGTACCTGTCGCTCGATCCGGCCATGCGCGGCTGGATGAACGAGGGCAAGTCGTACATCCGCCCCGTCGCCATCGGCGAAGTGATGCGCGCGGGCGGGATCGGCGTCGTCGAGGCGTCGAACTCGCCGCACGTGGCCGTGGGCGACACCCTGACCGGCAGCTTCGGCGTGCAGCAATACTGGACGGGCCCCGTCGACGCGAAGGCGGCCGCGGCCATGAAGATCGATCCGGCGCTCGCCCCGCTGCCGGCCTGGCTGAACGTGCTGGGCATGCCCGGCATGACCGCATACTTCGGCCTCACGGACATCGGCCAGCCGAAGGCGGGAGACACCGTCGTCGTGTCGGCGGCGGCGGGCGCCGTCGGCGCGACGGTGGGCCAGGTGGCGAAGCAGCTGGGTTGCCGCGTCGTCGGCATCGCCGGTGGGCCGGACAAATGCCGCTACGTCGTCGAGGAACTCGGATTCGACGCGTGCATCGACTACAAGACGGGCACTGTCCCCGCAGGGCTCAAGGAACATTGTCCGCGAGGCGTGGACGTCTACTTCGACAACGTGGGCGGCGACATCCTCGACGCCGTGCTGGCCCGCATCAATTTGAAGGCGCGCATCGTGATCTGCGGCGCGATCTCGCAGTACAACAACACGGCGCCCGTGCGCGGCCCGGCCAATTACCTGTCCCTGCTCGTGAACCGGGCGCGCATGGAAGGGATGGTGGTCTTCGACTACGCGGCGCGCTATCCGGAAGGCGTGCAGCGCCTTGGCGCCTGGCTGAAAGCGGGGGCGATCAAGAGCCGCGAGCACGTGGTCGAAGGCCTCGACAACTTCCCCGACGCCCTCACGATGCTGTTCGAAGGGAAGAACTTCGGGAAGCTGGTGCTGAAGGTCGCCGAGGACGGGCACTAATCAGCCGTACGCCGCCGGAACCATTTCATCCCCTGCCTCTCTAAACGCACGAGCGCATCCATGAACGCTCGTTGATAGTTCAGGCACAAGGAGATCGATATGGCGACAAGCAAGGAAGGCGGCCACAAGGGCACGGCCGACTCCGGCGGCAACGAGCAGAAAAGCCAGCCGGCCAAGCGCGGTTTCGCTGCAATGGACCAGAACCAGCAGCGTCAAATCGCCAGCAAGGGCGGCCAGGCCGCCCACCAGAAGGGGACGGCGCACGAATTCGATTCGGAAGAAGCGCGCCGGGCGGGCCAGAAAGGCGGGGAAGTGGTCAGCCGCAACCGCGCCCACATGGCAGACATCGGGCGCAAGGGCGGGGAAAGCCGACAATCGGCCAACCGCGCCGCCGCCGCCGCGAAATCGGGCAACCAGTCGGGCACCCAGGCGGGCAACCGCCAGGGCAGCAAGGAGTCTTGACCTTTGGGGGAGGCCCCTCACCACTGCGCGCAAGCGCCGACCGCGCCGCCGTGCCGGGCGCGGTCGCTCATCGCATTGCACCGAGATGCGCCTGGAACATGGACGTGCTACAGTTCCATCCTTATGTCCACCGCTTCTCACCTCAAATACCTGGCCGCGTATCCCGCGCACATCCTGTCCCAGGTCGAGCGCCTGATCGCCGACAACCGCCTGGCCGACCACCTGCGCCAGCGCTACCCCGACGCGCACGGCGTCCGCACGGACAAGGCCTTGTATGGCTACGTGCAGGATTTGAAAGACGAATACCTGCGCAACGCCGAGCCCGTCTCGAAGGTGGCGTACGACAGCAAGATCGGCATCGTCCAGCAGGCCCTGGGCCTGCACACCGCGATATCGCGCGTGCAGGGCAGCCGTTTGAAAGCCAAGCACGAGATCCGCATCGGCACCGTCTTCCGCGATGCGCCGCCCGCCTTCCTGCGCATGATCGCCGTGCACGAACTGGCCCACCTGAAGGAAAAGGACCACGACAAGGCCTTTTATAAACTGTGCTGCTGGATGGAGCCGGATTACCACCAGTTCGAATTCGACGTGCGGTTGTATCTCACGCAACTCGAATTGGGCGGTGGCCGATTGTGGGGCGATCCCTCGTTGCCGTAACACAACAATGATTTTGAACAGCGGCCGCTTCCGGGCCAAAGCTGTCGACTTTCGCATGCACACGGCTTAAAGTCGAGGTCTGCGCTTCCTGCGCTCCGTGTCTGCCCTTCCCGCAGGCTGATGTGAAATTCAGGCCGTCTGCTCCAGCCGGTCCATCCGTCGACACACATGCCGCAACAACGCCTCGTCCAATTCCTGCTCCTTTCGCTGTCCGGACTTGCCCTCGCCGGCGCCGCCCGCGCCCAGGACACGCCGGGCTGGCGCATTTCCGGCTTCGGTACGCTGGGCGTCGTGCACGCCAGCGAACGCGAGGCGGATTACACGTCGTCCGTCTTCAAGGCCAACGGCGCCGGCGCCACGCGCCGCTGGAGCACCGACGTCGACACCCGCCTCGGCGTGCAGCTCGACGCCACGCTCGCGCGGCACTGGTCGGCCGTGCTGCAGGTCGTCGCCGAACAGGGCCTCGACAACACGTACCGCCCCCGCGTCGAATGGGCCAACGTCAAGTACCAGGCGACGCCCGAGCTGGCGCTGCGCGTCGGCCGCATCGCGCTGCCCATCTTCCTGACGGCGGACTACCGGAAGGTCGGCTATGCGTATCCATGGGTGCGCCCGCCCGTCGAAGGCTATAACGTCCTGCCGGTGACGAGCAGCGACGGCATCGACGCCACCTTGCGCTGGGGCGTGGGACCGGTCCGCAATGCGTCGCAGGTGTTCTACGGCCACAGCGCCGTGTCGCTGATCGAGCCGCTGCACGTGTACGGACGGCGCGGCATCGGCATCTCCAACACGAGCGACTGGGGTGCGCTCAGCGTGCGTGCCAACGTGATCAGCGCCGAGATCTCCAGCGACATCGGCGCGGATTTGTTCCGCGCATTCGACGCCTTCGGCCCCGTCGGCCAGGATCTGACGCGGCGCTACGAGATGGACCACAAGCGCATGATGCTCGCGAATATTGGCGTGAACTACGACCCCGGTTCGTGGTTCGTGATGGCCGAAGCGGGCCGCACGCTCAGCCATTCGTTCCTCGGCTCCACGCGCAGCGCCTACGTCAGTGCCGGCTGGCGCTGGCATGCATTCACGCCGTACGCGACGTATGCGCGCGTGCGCGCCGCCGGCGCGACGACGGATCCCGGCCTGCCGGTGGCCGCCCTGCCCCCGGCGCTGGCGCCGACGGCGGCCGCGCTCAACGCCGGCCTGAACACCCTGCTGTGGACGATCCCGCAACAGACGTCGCGGGCGGTGGGCGTGCGCTGGGACCTGCGCACGAACATGGCCCTCAAGCTGCAATACGACCGCGTCTCGCCGCAGGCAGGCTCGCGCGGGACCTTCATCAACCCGACGACGCGCTTCGTGCCAGGCCATCCGGTCCACGTGGCCAGCGTCGCACTCGACTTCGTGTACTAGCATGGCGCCGCTCAAGTATTCCCGCCTGCTGGGCACGTCACTGCTGCTCGGCATCCTGGCCGGCGCACCGGCGAGTGCGGCCGATCTCGTCGTGATCGTCTCCGCGCGCAATCCCGTCGCCACCTTGCGCGCCGACCAGGTGGCCGCGATCTTCCTCGGCCAGTCCGTGCGTTTCCCCGACGGCACGGAAGCGGTGCCGTTCGACCTGCGCCTCGGCACGCCGATGCGCGACGAGTTCTATGCGCGCGTGACGAACAAGACGCCCGCGCTGCTGAAGGCGCACTGGTCGAAGCTGGTGTTCACGGGCCGCGGCCAGCCCCCGATCGAGCTGCAGGACAGCGCGGCCGTACGGCGCAAGGTCGCCGACGACCCGGAAGCGATCGGGTATATCGAACGGAGCGCGCTCGACGCGAGCGTGCACGCAGTCCTCGTGGTGCAGTGATGACGCCGTCCGCCGCCTCCGACCGCCGCCGTCCCCGCTGGCTCGCGCGCGCCCTCGAGACGCACATCGCGCTGCCGCTATTCGCCATGCTGCCGCTGGTGGCCATCTGGGCCGCCTGCTTTCACTTCGTCGAAACCGAACGGCGCGCGGCCGTCGACACGGCGCGCGACGCCGTCCGCGAGCAGCTCGACACGTACGAGGCGCAGGTCGCCCGCAACCTGAACGCCATCGACCAGACGCTGAAGGTCATCAAGTATTCCGTCGAAATGAACGGCACGCGCGCCGCCCTGCCCACGCTGCGCGCCGAAGAGCTGCTGCCGCCGGGCCTCGTGTTCCAGGTCGGCGTGGCGGACCGCGACGGCACCGTCGTCGACAGCAATCCGTCCATGCCGCCGCAGGACGTGTCGCGCGCCCCCTATTTCACCGTGCACGCGAACGGCAGCGGCCACGCGGTGTTCGTCAGCCTGACCGTGGGCGACACGGCCCGGTCCGAGCCGCACCTGCACTTCACGCGCCGCATCGAGGACGCGGCCGGCCGCTTCGCCGGCGTCGCCATCGTCGAAGTCGATCCGGCCTATTTCACCAGCTCGTACGAGCGCTCGCGTGCGGGCGAACTGGGCCTGCTGGCGCTCGTCGGCAACGATGGCGTGGCGCGCGCCGTGCGCATCGGCGACAAGGTGTCATGGGGCCAGCAGATCGCGCTCGACGGCCTGAAGGAGGAAGCCCTCGCCCCGCATCCGACGGCGCCGGACGGCATCGAACGCTACGCGGCCGCGCGCCGGCTGGCGGGCTTCCCGCTCACGGCCGTCGTCGGCCTGTCCGACAGCGAACAGATGGCGCAGTACGAACAGCACTACGGCACCTACCTCGTGGGCGCGACGGCCGCGAGTTCGCTGCTGGTCGCGGTCGTCGCGATGATCAGCGCGTGGTCGTGGCAGGTGACCAAGGCGCGCCGGCGCGAGCGCCAGGCGCAGCAGACCTATGCGGCGGCGTCGGAGGCGAGCCCGGACGCGTTCTTCGTGCTGCGCAGCGTGGCCGGTATGGACGGCGCCATCGTCGACTTCCTCGTCGAAGGTTCCAACTCGCGTTCCGAACTGTTCACCGGCATCGCCAGCGAGGCGCTGCGCGGCCAGTTGCTGGGCGACGCCCTGCCCTACTACCGCACGAACGGCATGTGGGAACACCTCGTGCAGGTCGTGCTCGAACAGCGCGTCATCGAAGCCGAGTGGCAGGCCGTCTCCGGCCCAACGGCCGGACGCTGGCTGCAGCGCCAGATCGTGCCCGTCGAAGGCGGCGCCGTGGCGATGGTGCGCGACATCACGGAGCGCAAGCTGGCCGAGGAACGCATCCGCCACATGGCCCACCACGACGAGCTGACCGGCCTCCCGAACCGCAGCCTGATCCGCGACCGACTTGACCAGGCCATCCGCAGCGCCCAGCGCAACGGCGGCCATCTCGCCCTCGCCTTCGTCGACCTGGACGGCTTCAAGCTCGTCAATGACGGCCTCGGTCACAACGCCGGCGACGAATTGCTGAAGGTCGTCGGCGGCCGCATGCAGGCCTGCCTGCGCCGCACCGACACCCTGGGACGCCTCGGCGGCGACGAATTCGTGATCCTGCTGCCCGACGCCGGCGAAAGCCCGCTGGCGCTGACGCCCGTGCTGGAAAAGATCCGGCAGGCCGTGACGGAACCCGTGCAGATCGGCGACCAGGCCGTGCGCGTGAGCTGCAGCATGGGCGTCGTCGTGTACCCGCGCGACGGCGAGGACCCGAAGACCCTCATGATGAACGCCGACGCGGCGATGTACCGCGCCAAGGACCTGGGCAGCAACAACTTCCAGTTCTACACGCGGGAGATGAACGCCAGCGTCGAGGAAAAACTCGTGCTGCTGGAGGACATGCGCCGCGCGCTGGACGCCACGCTGGCCGACGAGACGCGCGATACGGCCGACGGCGAGGCATCCGCGGCGCAGGCGCCGGCAGGCCGCTTCCACCTGTTGTACCAGCCGAAGGTCGACCTGCGCACGGGCCGCCTGTTCGGCGTGGAAGCGCTGATCCGCTGGCGCCACCCGGAACACGGCATCGTGCCGCCGATGCGCTTCATCGGGCTCGCGGAGGAATCGGGGCTGATCGTCGGCCTGGGCGAATGGGTCGTGCGCACCGCGTGCCGCCAGGCGCAGTTGTGGCGCGCGGCGGGGCTGGATCCGCTCACCGTGTCCGTGAACGTGTCGGCCCGCCAGTTCGAGGAAAAGCGCCTCGTGGAACGCATCGCCGGCGCCCTGCGCGACACCGGCCTGCCGCCCTGCGCGCTGGACCTGGAAGTGACGGAAAGCCTGCTGATGCGCGACCTGAACCAGGCCATCGAACGCATGCGCGAACTGAAGGAGATGGGCGTGACGCTGTCGATCGACGATTTCGGCACCGGCTATTCGAGCCTGTCGGCGTTGAAGTCGTTCCCGATCTCGACGCTCAAGATCGACAAGTCGTTCGTGCGCGACCTCGCGTCCAGTTCCGACGACCAGGCGATCGCGCTGGCCGTGATCTCGCTGGGCCACCGCATGCACCTGCGCGTGATCGCCGAGGGCGTGGAGACGGTCGAACAGCGCGACTTCCTGCTGGCGAACGACTGCGACGAGATGCAGGGCTATCTGTTCAGCCCTCCGGTGCCGGCCGAGCGCATCACGGAGATGCTGCAGGCCCAGCAACGCCAGCCGCGCGACGTTGCGCAACTGGTGAGGGCGTGAGCATGCTGTTCGGCACGGACCGCAAGCTGCACCGCATGCTGCAGTACTGGGCCGGCACGGCCATCATGTACACCATCGTCATCGGCGTGATGTTCGGCCCGGCCGCGCTCGCGGGACAGCCGCAGGCCCGTGCCATCTGCCTCTACGTCGCCGCGGGCGTCGCCGTGTTCTACCCGCTGGTGCGCATCGGGTCCCGCGTCGGGCTCGCGCCGACGATCCTGGCGGGGCTGCAGGGCATCTTCAGCATCAGCTGCCACGTCTGGGGCTATGCGATCGCCGGCCCGCTGCGCGGCGTCACGCTGGTGGGCCTGCCGGTGATCGTCGTGTTCTGCATCTTCGCCCTGCGTCCGCGCCAGACCCTGATGCTGACCGCCTTCAACCTGTCCGTCATGGGCGGCACGATGTGGTGGCTCGCAACGCACGACCCGCTGCATTTCCCGCCGGCGGCCGAAGCCGTGAACTTCACGTTCGTGGCGGTCGCGTCGCTGGCGGTCGCGCTGCTGACCGGCGAAATGAGCAAGCTGCGCGCAAGGCTGAAGACCCAGAAGGACGACCTGCTGACGGCGCTCGACACGATCCGCACGTTGGCCACCATCGACGAGCTGACCAAGCTGGCCAACCGCCGCCACATGAACGAGCTGCTGGCGCAGGAAGAGCGCCGCCGCGACACCGGCAGCAGCCCGACCTGCATCGCCGTGCTCGACATCGACTTCTTCAAGCGGATCAACGACCGCTTCGGCCATGCGGCGGGCGACAACGTGCTGCGCGACTTCGCGCAGGCCACGCGCGCCGAGCTGCGCGAAGGCGACGTGCTGGCGCGCTGGGGCGGAGAAGAATTCCTGCTGATGCTGCCGAACACGGTCCCCGCCAACGCCCGCTCGGTGCTGGAGCGCATGCGCGCGCGGGTGGCCGCGCTGGAGCCCTGCGATGGCGCCGCCGGGCGCGTCAGCTTCTCGGCCGGCCTGAGCGTCTGGCGCCCCGGCGAGCCCATCGACGAGACCGTCAACCGCGCCGACAAGGCCCTGTACGCGGCGAAGGCGGCGGGACGCAACCGCGTCATCGAGGCCTGACGCCGGCCATTCCAGCCTGCCTGCGTTAAAATCGTTCCCGATCCCGACGCCCAGGACCGACAAGTCCCAAGCGCCGAACCCATACCAGGACAGGGAGATTCATGGACTTGCGCGCACGTGTCGTCACCCTTGCCATCGGCACCGACCCGAAACTGCGCCGCATGCTCACCTACTGGGCCGCGACTGCCACGCTGTACGCGCTGTTCGTGACCCTGCTCGCCGTGGAATCGGCCGCCGGCATGGTCTCCTGGCAGGGCGTGCTCGGTCTCGGCCTGTACGCCGCGCTCGGCGCGTCGACCTTCTATGCGCTGGTGCGCGCCAACGCCCGCCTCGGTCTGCGGCCGCACACCCTCGCCACGCTGCAAGGCCTGTTCGGCATCACCTGCAACATGTGGGCATATTCCATCACGGGGCCGCTGCGCGGCGCTACCCTGATGGGGCTGATGGTCGTCGTCGTGTTCTGCACGTTCGCCCTGCGCCCGCGCCAGACCCTGCTCCTCGCCATATGCGGCCTGGTCGGCATGGGCGCCACGATGTGGTGGCACCAGATGCGCGATCCGCTGAATTACCCGCCGCGGGTGGAGGCCGTCACGTTCGTCATCATGGCCGGCTGCTCGCTCACGGTCACCTTCCTCACCGGCGAGATGAACAAGCTGCGCGCACGCCTGAAAGCCAAGCGTGAAATCGTGGAAGCGGCACTCGTCACGATCCGCCTGCTCGCCACCACGGACGAACTGACGTCCGTGTCGAACCGCCGCCACATGAACGAATTGCTGGACGCCGAACAGGGGCCGGCGTGCGTCGCCCTGATCGACATCGACTTCTTCAAGCAGATCAACGACCGCCACGGCCACGCGGCCGGCGACGCTGTGCTGCGCGCCGTCGCCCACAGGTTGCGCGCGGGCCTGCGTCCCGACGACGCGCTGGCGCGCTGGGGCGGCGAGGAATTCCTCGTGCTGCTGCCCGCCACGTCGCTCGTCGAGGCCCGCGCGCTCGTCGAGTCGCTGCGCGCCGGCATGGCGGGTCTCGCCGTGCCGGGCCTGGATGCGCACGTGCGCGTGACCTTTTCGGCCGGTCTCGCCGCGCGCCAGGACCGCGAGCCGTTCAGCGCCACCGTCAACCGCGCCGACAAGGCCCTGTACGCGGCCAAGGCGGCGGGACGCGACCGCGTGCTCGCGGCATGACTGCGCTCAGCGCCGGGTCACGCGGAACCAGTCGACGTCGACGTAGTCGCGCGTGATCGGACGCGGGCCGCCGCCTTCCCGCGGCGCGTCGGTCTCGGCCCTGATCCACGTGAAGACCGCGGGCCGGCTGCCCTTCCACCACGAGAACGGTGCCAGCTTCACCGGCGCGCCGGCCGCCTGAAACTCGTCCGAGCCATCCCGCGCATACGAGAACCGCACGGTCTGGTCTTGCGCCACGGCGGCGCGCAGCACGATGGCCTTGCCCTCCAGCGGCGCGATGCGCGTTTCCGTGCCGTGGTCGGCCACGGTCACGAAATCGCGCCCGTCCTCGTGCACGACACCCACCCACGGCACGCCCACGCCGAACAGCACGAGGCCCGCGCGCTGGCGTTCGCCGAGTCCCTTCAGTTCCAGCCGCGTCGTGATCTCGGACGCCGGCCCCTGCAGGATCTGCGTGAGGACGTTGCGCGCGCCGACGAGGTATTTCGCCTCATTGGCCTGGAGGCGCAGGTAGCCGGGCCGCTGCGTGAGGCTCCAGTGCGCGTCGTCCGGATTGTGGTTCCATGACCATTGCAGGCCCAGCGCCGGCGCGGAAAACTCGTCCGAGTCCTGCAGCCGGTCCGCCGGCGCGCTGCGCCCCGTGTCCGGAACCGCCCCCTCGATCACGGGCAGGCCCCCCTGCCCCATTTCCGGCCAGTCGTCCTTCCACACGACGGGCTGCAGGTGCGCGATGCGGCCGAACGCGCCCGTGCTGTTGAAATGGATGAACCAGCCCTGCCCGGACGGCGTCTCGACCCAGCCGCCCTGGTGCGGCCCGTCGATGCCGTTCCCCGGCATCAGCACCTTGCGCGCCTCGTACGGCCCGTCGATGCGGCGTGCGCGCAGCACGGCCTGCGGTCCGTGGCCCACGCCGCCGATGGGCGCGAAGATGTAGTAATACCCGTTGCGCTTGTAGACCTTGGGGCCTTCCAGCGTCGGCAGGTTGACCTTGTCCTCGACGATCGTTTTACCGGCATCGAGCACGCGCGTGCCGTCCGGGCTCATGCCGTGCAGGATCAGGGGGCCGGCGCCCACCTTCGAGTGGACGAGGTAGGCCTTGCCGTCGTCGTCCCAGAACGGGCACGGATCCTCGTAGCCGGGACCGGCGATGACGGCGACGGGCGCGCTCCACGGCCCGGCCGGATTGGTGGCCGTGCTCATGAAGATGCCCTCGTCCGGCGTCGCCCAGTACACGTAGAATTTCCCCGCGTGCTCGCGCAGCGACGGCGCCCACACGCCGCGCGCATAGCGCTGGCCCGTGACAGGTTTCGATGTGGCGTCGGTCAGCGTGTACGGCGGGACCATGTCGTAGGCGGGGTCGAACGGGAGCCGCGGCAGCACGTGGCCGGCGATGGTCCAGTGCACGAGGTCTTTCGAACGCAGCACTGGCAGGCCCGGCGCGAAGTGGAAGCTCGAGGCGACGAGCCAGTAATCGTCGCCGGAACGGATCACGTCCGGGTCGGAATAGTCGGCGTACAGGATCGGGTTGCGGTATGTGCGCACGGGCTCTGCCGCGTGCGCGGTGCCCAGCAGGACAGCCAGCAGGAATACGAGTGATTTCATGGTATGCAGGGAAGATCGGCGTCGGGGCCGGCCAGCAGCATCGGGCGCGGATCGGGGCCGGTGGTGGTGAAGCGCACGCGCTGCAGCGTCAGGCCGCGCACGTGGCGCGTCCACAGGCCGTAGGCCGGCATCACCGTGGAAAACATGTGCGGGTCCGGATACTCGGCCGGCGCTTCGGGGATGTCGTGCTGGCGCACGGCGGGTTCGGTCGTCGCGGCCATCGGCAGGTCGACGTCGCGCAGCAGCACGTCCTCGATGGGATGGCCCGGCACGCCGGTGAAGAACGCGCCGCGCCTGCCGTTGTCGCTGCCCGTGACGCGGTCGAACACGATGCGGCGCAGGCGGCCCGGCTGCGGGCGCACCTGTTCGGGCCGCACACGCCCGCGGTCGCCCAGGCGCAGGAACAGCGGGCTCTCGGCACGCACGACGTGCGCATCGTGCACGAGCACCCGTTCGACCGTGCCGCCGTCGACGGACTCCCACGAGATGCCGCCGTCGGCCTTGCGGCGCTTCATGGCCCGCATGTCGGCCGACGGCCCGCCCACTTCGACGTGGCGCACGAGCACGTTGCGGAAATCGCCCTGCGAATCCGTGCCGAACTTCAGCGCATTGCACGTGCTGTAAAGGCGGCAGTGCTCGACGAGCACCTGGTCGATCGGCCGCTGGCTCGCGCCCTTGAAGCACAGGGCGTCGTCCTCGGCGCTGATGAAGCAGTTGCGCACGATGACGCGGCGGCAGCCGTCGATGTCGATGCCGTCGTTGTTGTGGTTCGCCTGGTTCTCCACGTGGATGCCGTCCACGATCAGGTTGTCGCAGTTCAGGTAGTTCTGCATCCAGCACGGCGAATCGCGCAAATGGATGTCCGCGATGACGACCTGGCTGCAGTCGAGCATGCGGATGACGAACGGCCGGCCGGGCGTGGCGCCGATCGTTTCCTCGCCGGGGAAGTTGTCCGGCGTGCCGCGTCCGTCGATCAGCCCCTTGCCGCGGATGCCCACGCGCGTGCACCCTTCCGCGAAGATCAGGGACTGGTTCATTCCCATATTGCTGTCCTGGACCGTGGGCCGGCGCGCGCGCCGCTCGGGATAATCCTTCAGGTCCGTGCTGGCCAGCAGCCGTGCACCTTCCGCCACTTCCAGCATCACGCCGGAACGCAGGTCGATCGTGCCGCTCACATAATCGCCCTGCGCCAGCCGTACGACGCCGCCCCCGGCCTGCGCGCACGCCTCGACGGCGTGCTGGATCGCGCCGGTCGCCAGTTCCCCGGCCTTCAAACCGTACGACTCTGGCACGAACACCTTGTCCGGCACCGTCCAGGGGCGCAGGGTGCGCGTGAGCTCTTCCGCCATCGCGTCCAGGTCGCGCCGCAGCGCGTCGGCCCAGCCGGGCGCCGCGCACGCCGCGCCCCGTGCGGCGGCAGGCAGCAGCCACGGCGCCAGCAGCGCTGCCTGCAGCAGGGTACGTCGTTCCATCATCGCGCGGTTCTCCTTCACAGCTTCACGTTCAGGGTCACGAACAGCTGGCGCCCGAGCGTGTCGTACGTGGCCGGGATCGTGTTATTCGACGGCAGCTGCGAGGAACCGAGGATCGGCGGATCCTTGTCCAGCACGTTGCGCACGCCGCCCGTCAGGTTGACCATGCGGCTGAATTCCCAGCCCGCGGTCAGATCCAGCCAAGTATAGGACTTGATCTTCGGATTCGTCAGCGATTCCAGCGCGGGCGGGTTCGCGGCCAGTGCGTACGAGTCCACCGTCACGGGGCCGGTATACCGTGCGCGGGCCGACAGCAGCAGCGGTCCCCGCTTCATGCTGACGCGCGTCGTGCCCTTCCAGCGCGGCACCGGCTGGCCGCACGTGGCGCCCCACGTGCCCACGCAGCGGTTCTTCAACTCCGGCAGGTCCTGGATCGGCGTGAACGTCAGCTCGTTCACGTACGTCCAGTTGGAATCGAGCGTCCACTGAATGCCGTCCCGCGTGAAGTTGTAGTGGCCCGCGAGGTCCACGCCGCGCGTCGCGATGCCGCCGATGTTCGCGTTCGTCGTCATCACATACGTCGGCGCCGCGATCTGGCCCGTGATCGGGTCGCGGTTGATCGCGCGGCAGTACACGCTCGATGCGTTGCGGATCGTGTTGTAGCACAGGTCGAGCACGGACTGGATGCCGCCGCCGCCAAGCGTGGAGATGGCGTCGTCGACAGTGATGCGGTACCAGTCCACGCTCAGCTGCAAGCCCTTGACCGATGGCGGCATGAACACGGCGCCGACGGTGACGGTATGCGACTTTTCCGCCGTCAGGTCCGGGTTGCCGCCGACGACCTGCGTGATGAACGGCGACGGTTGCACGGCCGGGTCGAACACGAGGTTCGCGGGCACGCCCGTCGCTTCGCACAGCACGCGCACGGCCTGGGTCTGCTGCGCCAGCGGGGCGCGGCTCGAGCACGGGTCGATGGCCGTCGGGCCGTTCGTGCCCTGGCCGCCGAACAATTCGCCCACGTTCGGCGCGCGGATCGATTTCTGCTTTTGCGCGCGGAACGTCAGCGCGCGCGTGGGCGCCCACTCCGAGCCGATGGAGCTGGTCCAGACCTTGCCGACCGAGCTCACGTCGTAATCGGAACGGCGGAACGCGCCCGATACCGACAGGCTCTTCGCGAACGGTTGATCCGCCAGCAGCGGCACGCGCACCTCGCCGTACAGCTCCTTCACCGTCGTCGAGCCCTTCGTCGCGCGGGCCGCGTTCCAGCCGGAGACGTCGCCCGACGCGAGGAACACGTCCGGGCTGTAGGCGCTGTACGCGTAGCGGCGCTCGAAGCCGGTGGAAAAGTCGATGGCGCCGGCCGGGACGTCCATCAGCGAGCCCGCCACGTTGCCGGCCAGGACGTTCTGCTCCGCGGTGATCTTCGACTTGGACGCCACCGAGATCGCATTGGCGGACGCCTCCGTCAGGTTCTGGCCGAACGGATTCAGCACGGGCGCCGCGCCGTTCTGCGCGAGGATCGCGTTCTGGAAGCGGCTCAGCGAGATGGAGCCCGCCTGGTCCTGCGTTTCCGTCGTGCGCGCCTTCGTGTAGTAGACGTCGTATTTCAGGTCGCGCAGCCAGCGCTCCGACACGTCCGGCAGGCTGCCGCGCAGGCCCAGCGCGATGCGGTAGACCTGGTGGTCCGTGTCCGCCACGCGTCCGCCCAGGTCGGAGAAGCGGCGGTTGTAGTTCAACACGGCGAGGCCGTCGCCGGGTGTCGTCGTCAGGCTCGACGTGCCGTTGGTGACCCGCGTGGTGCCCGTCTCGCGCAAGTCCAGCTGGCGCAGCACTTCCTGCATCTGCGGGCTCAGGTACGGGTTGGTCGTATTGAACAGGAAGTTGCCGCTGGCGCTCGTGGGGCCGATCTGCACGCTCGCCGAATTGCTGCTGAAGTGAGCCTCCATATAGCCGGTGGCGCGGTCGCTGAAATCGTAGTGGGCGAACGCGTTGCTCATCCAGCGCTTCTGCGGCGTGACCATGTACGACAGCGGACCGAGATCGTACGCATCGCCCGGCGCCGCGTACGGACGGACGGTTTTGCCCGTCGGGTCGAAGATCGCGCCGAGGGTCGTCATGTTCTGCAGCCCGGCCGCGATGAGTGCCGCGTTCAGCGCCGGGTTCGACGCGGCGGCACCGACGACGGGCAGGTTGCCGATACGCCCCGTGGGCACGTTCGACGAGCCGCTGAAGATCAGGCCCGGACGCCCTCCCGCCGACACGCACGTCTGCCCGGCCGGCACGGCGAGCGGCGTGCCCGGTCGCGTGGACGACCACGACGCGGCCGTCACGCACCCGTCACCCAGCGACGGCAGCGCCCAGCCGCCACGCTCGCCGCGCGTAAAACCGTCGCGGTCCATGT
Organism: Massilia kyonggiensis; assembly: GCF_024756235.1. Taxonomy (GTDB): domain Bacteria; phylum Pseudomonadota; class Gammaproteobacteria; order Burkholderiales; family Burkholderiaceae_D; genus Telluria; species Telluria kyonggiensis. The sequence goes on from NZ_JANUGY010000003.1 coordinate 276,701, forward strand.
AGTTGACGGAAACGACGACATTGCCCCTGCCCCCACCGAAATTACCGCCCACGGTCAGGTCGAGCGAGTCGTTCGGCGTGCGCGTGGGCTGATCCACGCTCCTCTGCGCGTTGATCTCCACGCCTTCGAAATTATCGCGCAGGATGAAGTTGACGACGCCGGAGATGGCGTCCGAGCCGTACACGGCGGACGAGCCGCCCGTCACCGTCTCCACGCGTTTCACGAGCGCCGCGGGGATCGTGTTGACGTCCGTCGTGAAGTCCGGGCCGGTGATGGCGAAGCGGCGGCCATTGACGAGCACGAGGTTGCGCGTCGGTCCCAGGTTGCGCAGGTTCAGCGTCGACGTGCCGGACGGCTGGCCCGGCTGCACCGTGTTCGCCGTCGGGCTGCTCAATTGGTTCGCGGTGAACTGCGGCGTATCCGACAGCATCACCTCGAGGTTCTGCGTGCCGGCCAGCTTCAGTTCCTGCGCGTCGACCGTCGTCACTGGCGTCGGGGCGAGGAAGCCCCGGCTGACCAGGCGGGAGCCGGTCACGACGACTTTATTTTCTTCAGGCTTCGCTGCATCCGCCTCCTGCGCGTTCGCGTGGCAACCGAGGTTTGCCGCGATCAGCAGCGCGGACATCGTTGTAGTGTGGTGGGCGCGGGCCCGCTTGTGCTTGCGTCTCGTCTTCATGCCGTTTGTCCTTATGGATTATCGATGGGCGTAAAGATGGTAGACAGCCGCCTCGAACAGGGTCAATCGGCGACCGCTCAGCTGACTGACCGAAAGGAAATCTGGTCAAAAACGTGATCGCAACGGGAAAAGCCGGCGGTTATCATCGGCTGTCGCATCCCAGGAGACACCATGCCCGCCTTTGCCATCGCCGCCCTGCTGATCCTCGTGACGGTCCTGCCCGCGCACGCCGCCGGCCGCATCGACCGCCAGGCCCTCGTCGCGCGCCATTCCCCGCACCTGACGGCCCCCGATCCGTGGGCGCCGCTCAGCGTCGGCAACGGCCGCTTCTGTTTTACGGCCGACGTGACGGGCCTGCAGACCTTCGCCGACCACTACCGCGCGAACGGCATCGGCCTGGAGACGCAGGCGCGCTGGGCGTGGCACGAAGATCCGAATCCGCACGGGTACAAGCTGGCCGATGCGAACAAGGCATACACGGCGCACGGCAAGACCGTGAATTATCCGACGCGAATGGACGTGCCGGCCGCCGCCTGGCTGCGCGAGAATCCGCACCCGCAGCCGCTCGGACAACTCACGATCGCGTACACGCACCGCGACGGCAAGCCGCTCGCGCTGGCGGACGTGGGCGCGATCGACCAGCGCCTCGACCTGTGGCGCGGCGTGCTCACGAGCGCCTACACCATCGATGGCGAACGGGTCACCGTGACGACGGCTGTCGATCCGAAGCGCGACACGCTCGCCGTGCGCATCGAATCGAAGCTGCTCGCGCGCGGCCTGGCCGTGCGGCTGGCGCTCCCGCGCGGCTACGTGGCGGGCATCAAGCAGAATCCGCCGCTGGACTGGTCGCAGCCGGCCTCGCACACGACGACCGTCGTGACGCGTACTCGTGACACCCTCGTACTCGCGCATGCGCGCGACGGCTATCGCTACGGCGCCGCGCTGCGCGCATCCACGCCGCTGGACATCGCCACGCCCGCGCCGCACACGTTCGCACTGCGGCCGAAGTCCGGCCACGTGCTCGAATTCACGCTCGCGTACGCGCCGGACGCGCCGGCACCCGAAGCCGCCGACGTCTTCGCGCGCAGCGCCGCGCACTGGCCGGCTTTCTGGCAGACCGGCGGCGCCGTCGATTTCAGCGGCAGCACGGACCCGCGCGCGGCCGAACTGGAACGGCGTGTCGTGCTGTCGCAATACCTCACGGCGATCCAGGCGGGCGGCGATTTTCCGCCGCAGGAAAGCGGGCTGACGACGTCCACGTGGTACGGCAAGCACCACACGGAGATGATCTGGTGGCACACGGCGCACTTCGCGCTGTGGGGCCGTCCGGCGTACCTGGAGCGGGCGCTGGACTGGTTCCGCACCACCCTGCCCGCCGCGCGCGCCATCGCGGCGTCGCGCGGCCTGCAGGGGGCGCGCTGGCCCAAGATGACGAGTCCCCAGGGCCGCGAGAGCCCCGGCGGCAATCCGCTCATCGTGTGGAACCAGCCGCACCCGATCCACCTCGCGGAACTGCTGTACCGCGACGCGCCCACACCGGCGACGCTCCAGCGCTACCGCGACCTGGTGTTCGCGACGGCCGATGCGATGGCGTCCATGCTCGCGTGGGACGACGGGAACAAGCGCTGGGTCCTCGGCCCGCCGCTGTGGATCGCGCAGGAGATCCACGATCCGGCCGCCAGCATGAACCCGGCCTACGAACTGTCGTACTGGTCGACGGCGCTGGACATCGCGCAGCAGTGGCGCGCGCGCCTCGGCCTGCCCCGCGACGCCGGGTGGGACGAGAAGCGCCGCCACCTGTCCGCGCTGCCCGTCAAGGACGGGAAGTACGTCGCGCTCGAATCGATCCCGGACACATGGGACGACGTGGCCAGCCGTCAGGACCACCCGTCGTTCCTGATGGCGCTGGGCCAGTTGCCGGGCGCCGGCGTCGACCGCGCCGTGATGAACCGCACGCTGGACGCGGTACTCGCGCAATGGGACTGGAAGGCGAAGATCTGGGGCTGGGACTATCCGATGATCGCGATGACGGCCGCGCGCCTGGGCCGTCCGGAGACGGCCGTCGACGTGCTGATGAAGACGGGCGTGCCGAACAACGGCTATACGGCGGCCGGGCACAATCCGAACACGGACCTGCCCGTCTACCTGCCGGGCAACGGCGCGCTGCTGGCCGCCGTCGCGATGATGGCGGGCGGCTGGGATGGCGCGCCCGCCGGGACGGCGCCCGGCTTTCCGCACGACGGCACCTGGGTCGTGCGTGCCGAGGGGTTGAAGGCCTTGCCCTAGGCCAGCATCGCGCACATCGTGGCGTTCAGCCCGAACTGCGCCCCGTCCAGCGCAATGCAATCCCGCGCCGGTGGTGCTTCCGGGTCGACGACGATCACCTTCACCCCCGCCTGCTCCAGCCATTGCACGGACAGGTCGGCGACACCGCTGTCCGTGATCACCGTGTGCACCTGCTTCAGGCCGCACAGGATCAGGCCCGCGCGGCGCGCGAACTTGGAACTGTCCACCAGCACGACGAGCTTCTCGGCCTGCCCGATCAGGCGCTTCTCCGCGCGGATCAGCAGCGGATCGGTCTCCACGAGGCCCAGCATCGACAATCCGGACACGCTCATGAACATCTTGGAGGCGTACTGGTCGCCCGTCGCATCGTTGTCGAACGGGGACAGGATGACGTTCTCGTCGCGGTAGACGGTCCCGCCCGGGATCAGGACCTCGTTCTGGCTCGTCGCCAGCAGCCGGTCGGCCATCAGGAACGAGTTGGTCATGATCTTGAGGCTGCGGTCGGCCAGGAAGTCGGCCATCATGAACGTCGTCGTGCCGCCGTTGATGATGATGGTCTCGCCGTCCTCGCACAGCGCGGCGGCGCGGCGGGCGATGGCGTACTTGCGCGCGGCGTTGGCGCGCAGGTTGCCGGCGAAGGTGTCGTTGGCGAGGCCGCCAAGGCGCTTTTTCTGCGGGGACGTCTGGGCCCCGCCGCGCGTGCGGTGGATGAGGTTGCGGGCGGCGAGCCAGCTGATGTCGCGCCGGATCGTGGACGGCGATGCGTCCAGCGATTCGACCAGCTCGTGCACGGTGGCCGCCTTGCGCTCGTCGAGCAGCTTGAGCAGGCGGTTGCGACGCTTGTTGATCATGGTGTCTCCTTCTCGATATCGAAATCGATCCGGCGTGCGGCGGCCCCGTTTTTGTGGTGGATGGGGATCGACGCGTATCGCGTTCACCGTGCCGAATCTGAGTCAATGATAGCGCACAACAATGCTGTTATGGACGCGCAATCGATATCATTTCAAGGCGCAAAAAGACACCCTGATCCGCTCGTAAAACGGTCAGGAAACGCTCAATGTTTCCGCAAACATCGAGCGATCGAATCAGGCTTGGCGCAGGCGCCGGATCAGCGCGTCCGGGTCGGCGTCGCGCACCAGCAACTCCGCGTGCGCGGGACGCACGAAGCCGGTGCCGACGAGGTGGTCGATGAAGGACGCGAGGCCGTCGTAGAAGCCGTTCACGTTGAGGAGGCCGATGGGCTTGGCGTGGATGCCCAGCTGGGCCCACGTCACCATCTCGAACAGTTCTTCCAGCGTGCCCATCCCTCCCGGCATGGCGATGAAGCCTTCGGCCAGGTCGGACATCATCGCCTTCCGCTCGTGCATGTCCTTCACGACGAATAGGCGCGTGAGGCCGGCGTGGCCCACTTCGCGCTCGACGAGGTGCTTCGGGATCACGCCGGTCGCGTCGCCGCCGAGGCGCAGCACTTCGTCGGCGATCACGCCCATCAGGCCCACCTTGCCGCCGCCGTAGACGAGGCCGATGTTGTGGTCGACGAGGGCGCGGGCGAGGCCGCGCGCGGCGTCGGCATAGACGGGATCGGCGCCCAGCGAGGCGCCGCAGTAGACGGCGATGGATTTCATGTGTTCCTCAGGTTGATTCGGGCGGCAGCTTCGCGAGGAAGTCGTCGGACAGGCGCTGGAACAGCGCGAGCGTCTCGCCGCGCAGGTAAGGCCCCAGCATCGACAGCACCTGGTAGCAGCCGCGCGCGAGCGCGTCCGCGATGGCCTGCTGTTCGCTGTACTTGCGCGGATTGCGCACGTATTCGTACGACAGCCAGTACGTGGCGACGACGACCATGTTCGTGGCCATGGCGCCGATCTGCGCGTCGCCCGCTTCCAGCGACCCTTCGCTGCGCAGGTCTTCGCACAGCTGGCGCGCGACCTTGATCTTGTGGGCGAGGATCGCCTTGAAGTGCAGTTCCAGCTTGCGGTTGCGCGACAGGAGGTCGTTCAGGTCGCGGTAGAAGAACCGGTACTTCCAGATCAACTCGAACATGAGGTGCAGGTACAGCCACACGTCTTCCATGTTCGAGCGGCGGCCGGCCGGGACGGTCAGCATGCGCTCGATCTCCGCCTCGAACTGGACGAAGATCGAATTCACGATGTCGTCCTTGTTGCGGAAGTGGTAGTACAGGTTCCCCGGCGAGATGTTCATCTCGTCGGCGATCACGGTCGTAGTGATGTTCGGTTCGCCGAATTCGTTGAACAGCCGCAGCGACAGCTCGAGGATGCGTTCGCGGGTTCGGCGCGGGGCTTTCTGTTGCATGGAAGGAAGTATAGGTTGACTCACCTGCAAGGATATCATCGACCGGACCCTCAGGCCATGGCCGGCTGCAGTTCGCGCAGAACGCGCAACACCTCGGCCAGTACGCGGGGGTTGCTGCCCAGCGCCACGTGCCCCACGCCGCCGAACGCGAGGTTGCGGGCACCCGGCAGCACGCTCGAATCCTGCGGGGCGATGATGTTGTCGTGGTGCGTGTAAATGGAGACGATGCGCGCCCGCACATCCTGGGTTTCGCCCGCTGCGAGGTCGCGCAGCCACGCGCTGTCCCGCCGCATCTGCGCCGCGTTCGCGCCCAGGCCGAGGTTCGCCAGCACCGTGCCGTGGTGCGGGGTACCCAGCGTGATCAACCGCGCCACCTTCGCGCTACCGTACGAGCGGATCCACGCGCGCACCGCGAGGCCGCCCATGCTGTGGGCGACGACGGCGACCTGCGCGGCGCCTGTCGCGGCGCATAACTCCTGCACGCGCGCCTCGATCAGCGGCGCGTAATCGTCGATGCTGCCCGCGACCGGCTCCAGGTCGATGCTCGCGTGGCTGATGCGCTCGCGGTCCAGCAGCGGCTCCAGGTGTGCCCAGAAGCCGCTGTTGCAGCCGTAGCCGTGCACGAGCAGCACGGGCACGCGCGGGCTGTCGCGATGGAGAGACATGCGCGCGCAGCCGCGCGGCACGTGCCAGGACGTGACCAGCATGCTGGCCCGGAATTCCTCGGCCAGCATGCGCAGGCGTGCCGTGGTTCCCAGGCGGTATTCGGGCGGCGTATGGCTGGCCGCGCGCGCCGCCATGACAAAATTGTTCATGTTGATCGCGAGGCGCACGAGGACGACGGCGCCGGCGCCCGCGAGCAGCGCACCCCACGCAGGCACGCCCCAATGCAGCAGCGCCCACGCGATCAGCAGCGCCGCGGCCAGCTGCACGAGCAGGACGAGACGCAGCAGGGTGCGGGCGCTGGCCATGATCACACGGGCCGCGCCGCCGGCCGCCCCGTGAGCGACTGCGCCAGGCCACTGGCGAGGCGCGCCGTGATGCCGTAGATCGACAGCTGCGGATTGGCGCCGATCGACGTCGGGAACAGCGAGCCGTCGTGCACGGACACGTTACTCAGGCCGCGGTAACGGCCATCCGGGCCCGTGACGCCATCGCGGGCGCCCATCGCGCAACCGCCCATCACGTGCGCCGACACGACGCGCGTCAGGTGCCGCTCGAGCGGCAGCGCGGCGATGCCGGCCTTCGCCTCGGCCCAGCTGGCGTAGCGCGGCGCCCGCTCGTGCGCGACCTGCACGCCGGTGGCGCCGGCCGCGAACTGGATCTCGGCCATCGCCAGCAGCGCGCGGCGGGTACCGTCCCACACGGGATCGTTCAGCGGGTAGTCGAGGACGGGAGAGCCGTCCCCGTTCAGGCCCACGGTGCCGCCCTGCGACTCCGGATGAAAACCGTCGCGCAGCAGGGCCAGCATGCCCTGCAGATGCGGGAATTGGCGCATCATCGCCGCGTGTTCGCGGCCGAAGCCCTGCATGGTTGTCGCCAGCAGCACGGGGTGCAGCGGCGGCGCTTCCAGCTTGAAGCCGAGCGGGCCGTCGATCGCCTGCGTGTGCAGGAAGTGGTCGGAATAGACCGTCTGCGGCGCGCCCGCGTAGCCGTCGACGCGCTGCGGGAACAGCGCGGCCGACACGAGCGTCGGATGCAGGAACGTGCGCTTGCCCAGTTGCCGGCTCGGGTCCGGCGCGTTCGAGCGCAGCAGCAGCGCGGGCGTGTTGATGGCGCCGCCGGCCAGCACGTAGTGGCGCGCGCGCAGGCGCAGGCGGCGTCCCGTGGCGTGCAGGCCGCCCGCATCGAGCAGCGTGCAATCGAGGCCTTCGGCCTTGTCGCCTTTCAGCAGCAGGCGTTCGGCGCGGGCGCGCGTGACGAGCGTGGCGCCGTGGTCGAGCGCGGACGGGATCGTCGTCACGAGCATCGACTGCTTCGCGTTCGTCGGGCAACCCATGCCGCAATAACCCAGGTTCCAGCAGCCGTTGACGTTGCGGCGGATGAGGCCCGTCGGGATACCGAGCTTCGCCGCGCCGCGCCGCAGCAGGTCGTTGTTCTCGTTGGGCGCGCCGGCCCAGTCGTCCACGTGCAGCCGCGCCTCCATCAGCGCGAACCACGGCGCCAGGTCGGCCTCGCCGTAGGTCGACAGGCCGAAGCGCTGCTGCCAGAACGCGAGCGTCGTGGGCGGCGTGCGGAAGCTCGACGTCCAGTTCACCGTCGTCGACCCGCCCACCGTGCGGCCCTGCAGGATGTTGATGCCCTTGTCGCGCGTCTTGCGCGCCGCCGATTCCTGGTACAGCGCCGGGTAGGCGTCCGCCTCGCGCATCTTGAAGTCGCTCGAGGATTTCAAAGCGCCCTCCTCCACGACGATCACGGACAGGCCGGACAGCGCGAGGATCTCCGCCGTCACGCCGCCGCCGGCGCCGCTGCCGACGATGACGACGTCCGCGTCCAGGGTGCGGTCCGCCGTCTCGCGCGCGCCGTCGATGACTTTCCAGCCGCGCGCGAGGCCGGCCACGATCGGATCGGGAATCACGTTCCGGTTGCTCATGCGAGCTCCTTCAGCGGCCCGGGATAGCCGATGGCATCCCAGTGCGCGGGCTCGCTGTACCACGCGCCCAGCACGAGGTCGTGCAGCGCCGCGTACGCGGTGCGCAGCAGGGACAAACGGTGCACGCGCCAGTCCTGCAGGAACGCGGCGACGTCCGCCTCCTGCGCGGCGGCCCAGTCGTCCGGGATGCCCGTCAGCAGGCGCCGCGCCGGGCCGAGCGCGAGCAGGCCGAACAGGTCCTGCACTTCCTGCTGGGCCGACAGGGGCAGGCCGAGGATGGTCTGGTGCACGCGCGAAGTCGTCGCGGCGACGGCGCGGGCCCGGTCGGCGGGCGCGTCCGGCAAGGCGCCGGACAGGATCGCGGGGACGATGGCGTCGAGCGCGGCACGCGCCTCGCCGTCGAGCACGAAGCCGCGCGGGGGCGCCGGATGCGTGTGCCGGTACCAGCCGCCGCCCGCGGCCAGGACCGCGGCCGACAGCAGGCCGGCCTTCAGGAAGGTTCTGCGGGTCGTCTCCATGCTCACCCTTTTATAAGTATTTTCAAAAGTGTAAGCGAAAGAACGCAACCAAAAACTAGAGCATCGCGTCTAGGATTCGCGGCCCGTGGACTTGAGCATCTGGCGGGCAATGCCGCGCAGGATGTTGACTTCTTCCGTCTCCAGCTGCGTGCGCGCGAACAGGCGCTTCAGGCGCGGCATCAGCTTCTTCGGATTGTTCGCGTTGAGGAAGCCGATCGCGACGAGCGCCTCTTCCAGGTGGGCGTACATGCCTTCGATCTGCGCCACGCTCGCTGCGTCGCCGTGGAAGCCGACGCCTTCCTGCGTCCGGTTCTCGCCCTGCGCGGCCAGCCGGCATTCGTACGCGAGCACTTGCGCGGCCTGGGACAGGTTCAGCGACGAATATTCGGGATTGGCCGGGATGTTGATCAATACATTGCACTGCTCGACGATCTGGTTCGGCAGGCCGAAGCGTTCGTTGCCGAGGATGAGGACCGGGCGCAGGTCTCCGGTCGCTGCCGCATGTGCGGAAAACTCCCGCGGCGACCAGACGGGCGGAGAAAACTCGCGCAGCCGGGCCGACACGGCCGCGGCGAAATTGCAGCCGTCCAGTGCGTCGCCGATGGAATCCACGATGCGCGCGCCTTCCAGCACGTCGATGGCGCCGCTGGCGAAGGCGACCGCTTCGGGGTCGTGCAACGGGTCGTCGCAGCGCGGCGACACGAGCACGAGGTCGGAAAATCCCATCGTTTTCATGGCGCGCGCCACCGAGCCGACGTTGCCGGCGCGGCTCGTCTCCACCAGCACGAAGCGTAGACGTTTGAAAAGAGAAGAGACAGTTTCGGTCGGGTTCATTTAAAATAACGCCATCGCGCGGTGACGAGCGTTGAAATGCGAGCAAGAAGCTCGCGATTTTAACGGCTTCGGCACCGCTTTGCTCTTTAATTATTTCTCGTTCAGATCGTTCACGGCGCCCATGCGCGGTGGGCGTCAGCATTTTTTTACGGAAGCCTTCTATGCATCCCATGCTCAACACGGCCATCAAGGCCGCCCGCCGCGCCGCGACCGTCATCAACCGCGCATCGTTCGACCTCGACCGCATCACCGTCAGCGAAAAGAGCCACAACAACTTCGTGACCGACATCGACCAGGCGTCGGAACAGGCGATCGTCGAAACGCTGCTGAAAGCCTACCCCGACCACGCCATCCTCGGCGAAGAATCGGGCCCCACCGCGAACCTGAACGACGACAGCGAATACGTCTGGATCATCGATCCGATCGACGGCACCACCAACTTCCTCCACGGCTATCCGAACTACTGCATCTCGATCGCGCTGCAACAGCGCGGCGTGATCACGCAGGCCGTCATCTACGACCCGGTCCGCAACGACCTGTTCACCGCCACCAAGGGCGCGGGCGCCTACCTGAACGACAAGCGCATCCGCGTGCGCAATCCGGACCGCATCAACAAGGCGCTGATCGGCTCCGGCCACGGTGCCGAGCCGCGCGACCTGGCCGAATACCTGCGCATGTACGAAGTGGTCGCCCCGCGCTGCCACGGCCTGCGCTCGAGCGGTTCGGCCGCGCTGGAACTGGCCAACGTGGCCGCCGGCCGCGTCGACGGCTACTTCGAAAAGAACCTGAAGATCTGGGACATCGCCGCAGGTTCGCTGCTCGTGACCGAGGCGGGCGGCATCGTCGGCGAGTTCACCGGCGAGTCCGAATACCTCAACAAGGGCGACATCATCGCCGCCGGCCCGAAGGTCTTCGCCGGCATGGTCTCCCTGCTCAAGCCCTTCGCCTGAGCGGCCTGCCGCCGTTTCGCGTAAAATACGCCCTGTGTAAGTCCGGGGAACGCCGCGGGCCTTGCTGGCCGCGCGGCTTTCCCGCCGCAGGCGGCGTTGTCGGCCTGTCAAGATTGCCTCCGGCGCCCACGAGGTGCCGCGCCCCCGCTTCCACCGGTCCTGTCATAAACGACACAGGCCGCGCTAAAATTTCCATAGCGAAACATATTTAACTATAATGTCGCGTGATCGTTGACGTTTGTCATCACGCGTATCTTGGCGGCCCGGCACCAGTACCGGCCGTCCTGAGTGTGTAAACCGATCGGCTGGACTGGCGCTTCCGTGGGAACACGAGAAACGACGGGCCGATCCCTACCAGATAACTATGTCATTCAATACTCTCGGTCTGTCCGACGCCATCGTGCGTGCCGTCACTGAAGCGGGCTATACCGCTCCGACTCCGATCCAGGCCAAGGCGATCCCCGCCGTGCTGGGCGGAGGCGACCTGCTGGCAGGCGCCCAGACCGGCACCGGCAAGACCGCCGGCTTCACGCTGCCCGTGCTGCACCGCCTGTCGACCGACAAGGTGGGCGCGGCGCTGACCAACAAATCCTCGAAGCGCCCGATCCGTGCCCTCGTGCTCGCCCCGACCCGCGAGCTGGCGGCCCAGGTCGAGGAAAACGTGCGCACCTATGCCAAGTACACGAACCTGAACTCGGCCGTGATCTTCGGCGGCGTCGGCATCCATCCGCAGATCAAGCTGCTGGCAAACGGCGTCGACATCCTCGTCGCCACGCCGGGCCGCCTGCTCGACCACGTCGCCCAGGGCACGATCAAGCTCGACAAGATCGAGATCCTGATCCTGGACGAGGCCGACCGCATGCTGGACATGGGCTTCATCCACGACATCCGCAAGGTGCTGGCCGTGCTGCCGCCGAAGCGCCAGAACCTGCTGTTCTCGGCCACGTTCTCGGACGAGATCAAGGCCCTGGCCGACCGCCTGCTGGACAACCCGGCCATGATCGAAGTCGCGCCGCGCAACTCGACCGTCGAAGTCATCGCCCAGAAGATCCACCCGGTCGACCGCGACAAGAAGCACCCGATGCTGGCCCACCTGATCAAGTCGAACGGCTGGAAACAGGTGCTCGTGTTCACCCGCACCAAGCACGGCGCGAACAAGCTCGTCGAGCAGCTGGGCAAGGACGGCATCGGCGCGATGGCGATCCACGGCAACAAGAGCCAGTCGGCGCGCACCAAGGCGCTGGCCGAGTTCAAGGACGGCAGCCTGACGGCGCTCGTCGCCACCGACATCGCGGCGCGCGGCATCGACATCGACCAGCTGCCGCACGTGGTGAACTACGACCTGCCGAACGTGCCGGAAGACTACGTCCACCGCATCGGCCGCACGGGCCGCGCCGGCGCTACCGGCGAGGCGGTCTCGCTCGTCTGCGTGGACGAGCACCAGATGCTCAAGGACATCGAAAAGCTGATCAAGCAGACGCTCCCCCGCCACGTGATCCCGGGCTTCGAACCGGATCCGACGGCGAAGCCGCAACCGATCCAGCTGCGCAGCGGCGCACCGGGCCACCCGAACCGCGGCCGTCCGGGCGGCAACCGCGGCGCCGGCAATGGCGCTGCGGCCGGCGGCAAGCCGCGTGTCCAGGGCGCACCTACGGGCCAGCGCACCGGCGGTAACGGCGGAGGCAACCGTAACGGCGGCAATGGCGGCAATGGCGGCGGTCGCGGCCAGGGTCGCGGCCCGCGCCCGGCATCGGCAGCCCGCTCGGGCGGCGAGCGCTGACACCGGCACTGCCGACATCACAAAAAGACCGGGACCTGCTCCCGGTCTTTTTTTGCCCAAATTCGGGGTCAGAGCACGTTTTTGCCAAAATTCGGGGTCAGAGCACTTTTTCGATCAATGTCCGGTAAGCCAAGAACTCGTGCAATTTGCGTGTTGCGCCCATGAGCAGATCAGCCCCGGCCGACAATAATTGCTCCGAAGATCATTCACAAAAATGTGCTCTGACCCCGAAGTTGCAGAAAAACGGGACCTGACCCCGAGTTTATTTGCGTACTCAAGTACTTGCCAACGGTCGACATTCTCCATATACTTGACGAATCAAGTAACCGTTAAGCACCTGGAGCGATCATGTCCGACAGCCTCACCACCGAATTCTGCCTGCGCCTCGCGCGTGCCTGGGCGACGCTCGCGCGCCGTCTCGACAGCGCGCTGGGCGGCCACCATGGCATCAGCTTTGCCGATTACCAATTGCTGCTGCACCTGCAGCGCGCGCCGGGCGGGCGTTTGCGCCGCGTCGACCTGGCCGACCGGCTGGGCCTGACCGCGTCCGGCGTCACGCGCTCCCTGCTGCCGCTGGAAAAGATCGGCCTCGTCACCCGCCAGAGCGACCCGCGCGACGCCCGCGTCGGCTACGCCCTGATCACGCCGGCCGGCGACGAGCTGGTGACGAACGCGACGACCGTCGTCGACAACATCAGCCGCGCCATGCTGGGCGCGCCGTCCGGCGACCAGTTGCGGGCGACGTCGGACCTGCTCGCGCAGATCGCCGGCATCCAGCGCTGATCCTTTCATCTCTACACGAACACGATGGCGTGCCGGCCAGGCCGACGCACGCCCGCACAACGACAAGGAGACCGGGCATGCAAGACGCACCGAACCTGCGCACCGCCCTGCTGCGCGACCGTAATTTCAAATGGCTGATGAGCGGCGGCGTCATCTCCACCCTCGGCGACCAGTTCACCCAGATCGCCCTGCCCTGGCTCGTGCTGAAGCTGACGGGCGATGCCGTCGCGCTGGGCATGGCCGTCGCGCTGATGGGCATCCCGCGCGCCATCCTGATCCTGTTCGGCGGCGCGCTTGTCGACCGCCACTCGCCCAAGCGCATCCTGATGCTCACCAAGCACGTCAACACGGTGCTGCTGGCCGTGCTCGCGGTCCTCGTCTACACGGGCCAGGCACACCTGCCCGTCGTGCTCGCACTGGCGCTGGGGCTGTCGCTCGCGTCCGCGTTCAGCATTCCGGCCGGCACGTCGATGCTGCCGCATGCCGTCGCCCCGCAACACCTGCAGGCCGCGAACGGCATGATGATGGGATTGCGCCAGATCACGATGCTGGCCGGGCCGCTGCTGGCGGGCCTGCTGTTCGCGCTGGCCGGCGATGGCAGCGGCGGTCCGCAGCACATGCGCGGCCTGGCGCTCGCGTTCGGTTTCGACTGCATCAGCTTCGCCCTGTCCGCCTGGACGCTGGCGAAGGTCCAGCCGCGCCCGTTCACGCCGGCGGCGAAACAGCCGGTATTGAAGTCCGTGGCGGACGGTCTCGCGGCCGTGTGGCGCGACACGATGATGCGCACGTGCTTCATCTACTGGGGCCTGTGCGCCTGCGTGATCGGCGGCGTGATGCAGGTCGCGCTGCCGCTGCTGGCCAGCAACCGCCTGCACGGCGCGTCCACGCTGGGCTTGCTGATGGGTGCGCACGGCGCCGGCGCGCTGCTGGGCATGGCCGTGAGCGGCATTGCCGGGAAACGGCGCGCGGGCAACCTCGGCATGACCCTGCTGCTGATCGACGGCATCGCCGGCGTGCTCCTCGTACCGCTGGGCATGATCACGGCCAGCTGGCAAGGCATGCTGATCAACATCGCCATCGGTGTGCTGGGCGGGTTTGTGCAGGTTGCCGTGTTCACATGGATCCAGCAACGCGTGCCGCGCGAACTGCTGGGCCGGACGATGAGCCTGTTCATGTTCATCTTCATGGGCCTGGCACCGCTGGCGGCCGTCGTGGCCGGTTGGATCGCGAGCCGCGTCGCCCTGGAGACCTTGTTCGCCGGCTCAGGGCTCTTCCTGGTCGGCGCCGCGCTGCTGGCCTGGCTGTTCACGCCGATGCGCACGTTGCGCGATGCGCCGGCCGGCACGATGGTTTAGCATAGCGGGTTATCTGACTGCCAAGGACTACGCATGCCCCGCTTCGCCGCCAACCTGAGCCTGATGTTCAACGAGCTCGGCTTCCTGGAACGCTTTGCCGCCGCGCGCGCGGCCGGTTTCGACGGCGTCGAGTTCCTGTTTCCGTACGCCTTCGAGGCGGAACAGATCGCCGGCCGCCTGCAGCGCTACCAGCTGGAACTGGCGTTGCACAATTTTCCGGCCGGCGACTGGGCGGCCGGCGAACGGGGCATGGCCTGCGATCCGCGCCGCGTGGGCGAATTCCAGGACACCGTCGAACTGGCGCTGGAATACGCGCTCGACCTGGGCGTAAAACGCCTGCACTGCCTGGCCGGCAAGCTGCCGCCGAACGTCGCGCCCGAGCGCGCGCACGCGACCTTCGTCGACAATCTGCGCTTCGCCGCCGCCGCGCTGGCCCCGCACGGCATCGACCTGCTGATCGAGCCGATCAACGACCGCGACATCCCCGGCTATTTCCTCACGAAGAGTGCGCAGGCCGCCGCCATCATCGCGGAAGCCGCGGTGCCGAATTTGTTCCTGCAATACGACATCTACCACATGCAGCGCATGGAGGGCGACCTCGCCAACACGCTGCGCGAGCGCATGCCGCTGATCCGCCATATCCAGCTGGCCGACGTGCCTGGCCGCCACGAACCGGGCACGGGCGAGATCAATTTTCCGTTCCTGTTCCGCACCCTCGACGAATTGGGCTACGACGGCTGGGTCGGCTGCGAATACATCCCGCTGGGCGACACCGTGGCCGGCCTGGGCTGGCGAGCAGCTTTAGCTTGAGCATTGGCAATAACAGCATCCGCCAGGTTTGAAAGAATGAGGGCTTTTCGGGCCGGCATTTTGCCGTCCAGAAAGGACCCATGGACCTGCGACGCTGTTTTACCCTGATCGTCCTTGCCGCCAGCCTGTTGCTCGGCGGCTGCGCCAGTACCGGCCCGGTGAGCCTGGCGGAAGTGCGGCAATTTGCCGACGCCTCCGCCAGGCTGGGCGGCTATGGCGAACTGTCGCGCCGCTACCGCGACACCTACGAGCGCGAACAACCATACCTGTCGCCCGCCGCCGACCGCATCGCGAAAGAAAACGATGCGCGCCGGCGTGCCGTGTACGACGACTTCGTCAGCATCCAGAAGACCGTCGTCCTGTACATGCAGACGCTGAGCGTGCTGGCGGGCGATGCGCGCTACGACTTGTCCGACCGGATCGACGACCTCGGCAATGGCCTCAAGGCGAACGCGGAATCCGGCCTGCAGCAGCGCCAGATCGCCGCGTACACGGGCCTGACGCGCCTGCTGACGCGGGTGATCGCGTCCGGCTACCAGAACCGCAGCGTCGAGACGATGGTGCGCGACGGCGACGCCGACGTGCAGGTCCTGCTGGAATCCATGATCGAGCTGACCCGCCTGTACGCCAAGACCAACGACAACGAGAAGAAGACCGTGCTCGGCATCTTCGACGTCGAAATCCCCTTCTCCACCAAGACGTCCGACCGCATGCTCGTGACCCTGGCCAAGGTCCATTATCTCAACAAGTCGACGGAATACAAACTGGTCGACAAACGCTACGACCTGGCGCTCCAGGGTTTGACGAAGGTCGCCCTGGGCCATCAGAAACTGCGCGAAAACCTCAATAACCTGCACGGCGACGAAGTGCGCAAGCTGCTGGGCACCTACGCCCGCGACCTGACGAAACTGCGCGACGCCCTGTCCGATTGAGCGCACGAGGAGAGATCATGGCAAACGACGAGAAACCGAAACAGCCGCCACCCAGCCCGGCCGAAGCATTGTCGACGGCGCACCAGGTCGAGGAACTGGCCGACAAGCTGTCGGAGTGCGCAGACAGCATCCACCAGCGCGTCATGCGCGACATCCGCCGCCACCAGGGTCAGGAGGTGCCGGAACCGGAGCAGATGGCCGCGCGTGCCCTGTTGAACGCCGAGATGGAATTGCGCCAGCGCGCCAACCGGCTGTATGCGGAGGCAGCAGCGTGCATCGTGTCGTCGCTGGGCCAGCCCCAGGCGCACCTGATCCAGCTGACGGTGGACGCCGCCGACAAGATCAAGCGCATCACCCGCATCGGCGACGGCATCACGCTCGTCGCACGCCTGCTGGGCCTGGCCGCGGCCGCCAGCACGGGCCAGGTCGTGCCCATCCTCGCGGCCCTCGAAGGGCTCAAGACCCAGCTCGACATCGTGGCCATCGACAACGCCCCGTCCCTGCCCGCCTCGTCGGCCTGAATGCCGCCGCCGTGCGGCGGTTTCCACACCCCTCGTTCCGCGCTACACTGAAATCGCCGCCGCGCAGTTTCCAACGACACGAACGAGGGGACATCCATGAACGCCATTCCGCACGCCGCTTCCGGCGCCTGTCGTCACGCCTTTCCCGTCGTGTGACCATGGAGACCCTGACACCCGAGCAGCTGGCGCTGCTCAAGGCCATGCTCGAGCAACGCCTCGAAGCGCTGTCCCGCGTCGAGGAACCGCGCCCGGACGCGGGAGAATTGCCTGTGGACGAGGTGGAGACGTCGCCGCTGGACCGCGCCACCGTCCGCCTGCTGAACGATCTGTCGCGCGAAGCGGCCGGCCATCACTCGGCCGAGATGCGCCAGCTGCGCCAGGCGCTCGCGCGGATCGAGGACGGCAGCTACGGTTATTGTGAGGAATGCGGCCAGCCGATCGGCGCATCGCGGCTGCTGGCCCGGCCCGAAGCGCGCCTGTGCATCGATTGCCAGACGCGGGCCGAGCGGCGCTAGTTCAATACATGTGCTGGCCGCCGTTGATGGCCAGGTTGGCGCCCGTCATGAAACCGGCGTCTTCCGACACGAGGTAGGCGACGAGGCCGGCGATCTCGTCCGGCTCGCCCAGCCGGCCCATCGGGATCTGCGGCAGGATCTTGCCATTCATCACCTCGGCCGGCACGGCCTCGACCATCTTCGTGCGCAGATAGCCGGGAGAGACCGTGTTCACGGTGACGCCATGGCGCGCCATCTCCAGCGCCAGCGCCTTCGTGAACCCGTGCATGCCGGCCTTGGCGGCCGAGTAATTGGTCTGGCCGAAGGCACCCTGCTGGCCGTTGACGGACGAGATATTGATGATGCGGCCAAATTGCTGGGCCATCATCGGTTCGATCGCCTGCTTGCTCATGTTGAACACGCTGTCGAGATCGGCACGCAGGACGTCCTGCCAATCCTCCAGCGTCATCTTGCGCAGGCTGCGGTCGCGCGTGATGCCGGCATTGTTCACCAGCACGTCGAGCCGGCCCATCTCGGCCAGCAGTTTCTGCATCATCCATTCGCAGTCGCCGTAGTCGGTGACGTCGACGCGATACGTCGTGAAGCGGTACCCTTCGTCCCTCTGGGCGGCCAGCCACGCGTCAGGCGTGGCATTGCCGGGCGAATAGGTTGCCGCCACGCGGAACCCCTCCGCCTGCAGGCGCCGGCAGATCGCCGTGCCAAGTCCCCCCATTCCTCCAGTCACCAAGGCTACTTTGTTATCGTGCATGGTTTCGTCGTCCTGTGATCAACCTGCCGCGCCGGGTGCGCAGCACGAAGCACCGAGTCTAGGGCGATGGACAAAGCTGTCGTTGACGAAACGCAAATAGGCGTGGGGGGCGCGGCCTTAGTGAATCATGTCGGGTGGCGACGCCGGATCGAAATCGGCCCAGTCGCCATCGACGATATTGCCCTTGGCGCGCTCGATGTGGTGGGCGCCCAGGCCGCGCAGCAGGTCGACGGCGCGCGCTTCCAGGCCGGGATCGTCGAAAGCGACGGCCACGAGCATGCCGGCCGGACGGTTTTCCACCGGCGCACGGCCGCCCTCCTCGCGTTCGCCCGGATCCTTCATCTTCGAAAAACTGAACAGCGAGCCGACGTGGGCGCCCAGGAGGCCGCCGACCACGGGGCCCAGCGGCCCGGTCACGGGAGACGTCGCGGCACCGGCGACGATGCCGACGGCCGCACCGGCGCCCGCGCCCTGGGCCACGCCTTCCGGCGATTCCTTGGCGCCCGGCGAGTGGAGATTGTCGCCGCCGATCGGCGTCAAGTCGTGCTGGCCCGGCTGGCTCAGGTAGAAACCGCTGATGCGCTCGCTCGCGAAACCGGCGTCGATCAGCGCACGGCGCGCCCGCTCGACGTCATCCTGCAGCTGGAAGTGCCCTGCAATGATCGTGGACATGGATGGCCTCCTGCATGAAAAGGTGTGGCCATGATGCCTCCCGCCGGGCTCGACCTCTGTACGCGAGCGCACGCAGCGGAGCGGCTACCGCCACTGTCCGTAGACCATGCCGTAGTGCTCCGGTTCCCGCGCCGGCGCGGCGAACCAGTCGCGCGGGTCCACGCAATAGTAGGACTGGAATTCCGCATACAGTTCCGGATGGCGTGCGGCCAGCTCGTGCGGCTGCTCGAAGAAACTCTCCGTCGCCACGGCGAAGAACTCGGCCGGATTCGTGGCGCCGTACGGGTCGAGCACGTCGCGCTGGCCCCAGTACGCGTCGCGCCGCAGCAGGGCGAAATCGCGCGACAGCGTTTCCGACCAGCTCCGGTAGCGCTCCGGACTGCCGAGGAAAGGCGCACCGTTGTTGCTGCCCGATTCGCTGTCGAGCTGGTGCGCGAACTCGTGCAGCACGACGTTGTGCGTGCCTTCGGCGGCCAGGCCCGCGCGGCGCACGTGTTCCCACGACAGCACGACGCGCCCGTCGCCCCACGATTCGCCCAGCAGGTCCTGGCGCGTTTCCGTGACGACGCCGGCGGCGTCCTGCTCGCGCCGCGGCACGAGGAAGGCACCCGGATAGACGAGCACGGCATGCAGGTCGGGATACACGCGGCTGGGCCGGTTCAGCAGCAGCAGGCAGGCCTGGGCGGCGATGGTCACGCGCATCTCCTCCGTCACCTCGAGCCCCGCGCAGCCGACGAAGGTTTTCTGGTGCAGGAACTGCTTGACGAGACGCTGCAATTGCGCACGCAGGTCGGGCGGCATGCCCCGGTATTGGTCGACGTTGCGCTCGATGATGCCGAGCTCGGTCGCGGTGAGCGGACGCGCCAGCACCCGGCGCAGGCGCCAGCGCGGCACGCCCCGGGCCAGCAGCACGCCGAGCGCGAGCACGGCGCAGACGATAGCGGCTTCCATCGTGTCCTCCCGAACGCGGCGTTATTGAGCCGCTTGCGCGCGCGGCGCGAAATACGCCGCGACCGCCTCGGCATCGCCGATCAGCTTGCCGCCGATGAAGACCTGCGGCCACGTGGACGCACCGGAGACGGCGCGCAGCACGCTGGTCGTGATCTTCGCATCCTGCGGGATGTCCGTAAAGACGATGCCGTTCGCCTTCAGCACGGCCTTGGCGCGGGCGCAGAACGGGCAGCCGGGCTTGGAAAACATCACGACGGGCTCGCGCGGCGCGGCGTTCGGATTGAGGTAGCGCAGCATGGTGTCGGCGTCCGAGACTTCGAACGGATCGCCCTCCTTGTCCGGCTCGATGAAGACCTTGGCGATGATGCCGTCCTTGACGAGCATCGAGTAACGCCACGACCGCTTGCCGAAGCCGAGGTCGCGCTTGTCGACGAGCAGGCCCATGCCTTCCGTGAAGTCGCCGTTGCCGTCGGGGATCATGGTGATGTTCCCTGCTTCCTGCCCAGCCTGCCAGGATTGCATGACGAAGGCATCGTTGACGGACATGCAGACGATGTCGTCGACGCCGTTCTCGCGGAACGCGGGCGCCAGTTCGTTATAACGCGGCAAGTGTGCCGAGGAACAGGTGGGCGTAAAGGCGCCCGGCAGGGCGAACACGACGACCGTCTTGCCCTTGAACAGTTCATCGGTCGTGATGTCGCGCCACTGGTCGTCGGGACGCGCCTTGAACGTCACCTGGGGAACGGGTTGGCCTTCCAGCGATTCGGCACTCGGCAGCATGGAGTCTCCTTGATGGGGTAAGCGGACGGGGTGCCGCACCCGGCATATGCGCACGCTTGTCGCCTTTTCAATTGGAATCCTGCAAAAAAAACAGCGCCACCCGGCCTTTCGGCGGGGTGGCGCAGCTGATGGCGGCCGCGTTGCGCGACCGGCACCAACGCCAGCGCGCTCAGGCGCGCTCTTTGGCGACCTGGCTCGGAGCCGGGCCGAACAGTGCGGCGACGAGCGGATCACGGGTCACCGGGCTGCGGTTGACGCGGATCGCGTAATGGGTATCGTCGGCCAGGATGTGGAAGTGGCGGCCGGTGCCGGCCATGCTCTGTTCGCGCAGGCCCGGACGCTCCTTGCGCGGGGCGGCGCCTTCGCGCTTCGGCTGGCAGATGGCGCCCAGGAAGGCCTTGACGCGATCCGGATCCGGCGAGATGCGATACACGGCCTTGCCCAGGTAGGTGGCGGTGCCTTCGATATAACGGGCCAGTTCGATGACGCCGGCTTCGCGCAGGTCGCGGATGTATTTGCGGGCGCCCGACGGCGAAAATTTGAGGAACCAGGCGATTTCATCGGCCAGCATTTCGTGGGTCTGCAGCTCGCCAATGAGCTTCTGCATGTTTTCGATACGGCGCTGGGTAGCCGACGTCGACCGCACCCGCTCGATCGGCGCGAGCGAAATCGGAGCGCGCTCGGTCGGTTGCGGTGGGACGCGTTCGATCAGTGCAGAGTTGCTGGAAGTGTGCACCGCGTTGAGTTCGCCTTGTACCGCATTGTGGTGAGTCGCTGCATGCATATTGGTCTACTCCGTGAAAAAGACGATGTTCTGTGTATGGCCCGGACCGCCGTATTCGTGTATGACCACCTGACAACACGCCGGTTCCGCTTAACTGGATACAAGATTGCCTGCCTCACCACCCCCGGTCTGTGCGCCATCCAACATTTCTAAAAATTTCTGAAAAGTTATTCATCCCTAAAAGCAAGGGGAATTCGATTGCGTATTGACGTGAGACAAATTGGTGGGGCTCAACGGGAACCGGCTGCACGGCTTGCAATCGAAGCGGTATCGACCTGACCGTGAGACATGACAATTCCGTAATGAAAGGGAGTGTGAAAGCACGAAGTGCGACGTTACACGCAATATGGCGCCGATTACCCCGCAATTCGTAACATTCTGAAACAAACAGCAATCATGGCATAAATGGCTACGTTGTAAAATCGCCACAACAACCGGCTGTTAGGTGCGCTAGCGCACTGACCCGAAAAATGGCCGACTTGTAAGCTTGACATCAACATCACTGCAAGCCATGCGATGTCAAGTACCTTTACAACTTATGGGAGTTACCTGTGAATAATACGAAGAAGATCGCTCTGGCCGCCGCCATTCTGTGCTCCGCCGGAACGGCCCTGGCTCAGGACACCGAGGTCATCAATCCGTCGTGGTACATCGCCCCGACGGTGGTCGGCATCAAGCCCGACCACGATTTCCTGACGTCGAAGAAGGACTGGGGCGGCGGGTTGAAGTTCGGTAAGGCCGTGCATCCGCTGTGGGATATCCAGATTGGTGCCACCCAGGCGCGCGTCGACGACAACGGTTTCAACTACCGCCAGACCCTGGTCGGCGTCGATGCCCTGCTGATGCTGTCGCGTAAAACCTTCCGTCCGTACCTGCTGATCGGTGTCGGCGGCGAACGCGACCACGAGAGCAATCCGATCCGTAACGTGTCCGGCTGGTCACCGTACTACCAGGCCGGCGTCGGCTTCCAGGTCAGCATGAACGAGCAGTGGTCCCTGCAGGCCGACGTGCGGGACGTGCGCGCCCACCTGCGCGACGACGACAAGTTCGGCTTCTCGCGCGCCAACACCAAGTACGCGACGTTCAGCCTGAACTACGCCTTCAACCCGCCGCCGCGCCCGGCACCGGCCCCGGCGCCGGCTCCTGCCCCCGCTCCGGTCGTCGAGGCGCCGGCACCGGCACCGGCCGCTCCGCCGCCGCCGCCGCCGGCCCGCTTCGAGAAGGTGACCCTGTCGGCCAGCGAACTGTTCGCCTTCGACAGCGCGACCCTCTCGTCGCCGCAGCCGAAGCTGGACGACATCGCCGCCGCACTGCAGGCCGACCCGTCGATCACCGACGTGGACATCAACGGCTACACCGACCGCCTGGGCTCGACCAAGTACAACCAGAAGCTGTCGGAGCGCCGCGCCAACGCCGTGCGCGATTACCTGATCGCCAAGGGCGTCGCCGCGAACCGCCTGAAAGCCTACGGCAAGGGCGAGCAGAACCCGGTCGTGACCGACTGCAACCAGAAGAAGCGCAAGGAGCTGATCGAGTGCCTGGCACCGAACCGCCGCGTGGAAGTGGAGCCGATCACCATCGAGCGCCGCGTGCAATAACGCGACAACGCGGGGCCCCGTCCCCGCCTACCGCTGGGCGTATGCCCCTGAACGCGCCTTCGGGCGCGTTCGTCTTTTTGGAGGTAACCTGATGGCAGTACAAAACTGGATTCCCTTTTCCCGCCAGGTCGTCCACGTGATGCGCTGCGCCGTGACCGAATGGCTGAGCCACCGGGCATCGAGCAAAGGCGCCGCCCTCGCGTTCTACACATTGTTCTCGCTGGCGCCCATTCTCGTGCTCGTCATCGCGATCGCCGGCTTTTTCTACGGCACCGACGCCGCCCAGGGCCAGCTGCTGGACGAGTTGCGCGGCCTCGTCGGCACTCAGGGCGCGGAAACCATCCAGGCGATCCTCGCCGGCGCGCGCAACAAGGAAAGCGGCAAGCTGGCGACGATCATCGCGACGGTCCTGCTGCTGGTCGGTGCGACGAGTGCGTTCGCCGAACTCAAGGATAGCCTGGATGAAATCTGGGACGTCCCGCCGCCCAAGGACGCCACCTGGTGGGACACCGTGCGCACGCGCCTGCTGTCGTTCGGCCTGATCCTGACCCTGGGCCTGCTGCTGATGTTCACGCTCGTCGTGTCCGCCGCCTTGTCCGTGCTGGAAAAATACCTGGGCGGCATGTGGCATTCCGCGACGATCATCCTGGGCTGGGTGGCCTGGGCCTTCAGCTTCCTCGTCATCGCCGTGATGTTCGGCGCCATCTACAAGCTGCTGCCGCGCGTAAAACTGTCCTGGCACGACGTGACCATCGGCGCCCTCGGCACCGCGATCATGTTCACCGTGGGGAAATTCGCGATCGGCCTGTACATCGGCAACAGCGGCACGGCGAGCAGCTTCGGCGCGGCCGGTTCGCTGATCGCGCTGCTGCTATGGGTGTATTACTCGGCGCAGATCTTTTTCCTGGGTGCGGAATTCGCCCGCCAGTACGCGCTGCAGATGGGCAGCCTGAAGGACAAGCACGTCCCCGGTGCGCCCCCGCCGGAGGCGCGTCCCTCGCCCGTGCACTGAACCGCCACGGCGCCGTTGCCCGTACGGCACGGCGCCGTCATTCGCCGAGCAGTTCGGCGATGACTTCCATGCCTTCCACGCGCTCGGCCACGACCTTGATCACGACGACGACGGGCACGCCGAGCAGCAATCCCCACATCCCCCACAGCCAGCCCCAGAACAGCAGGCTGACGAACACGGCGGCCGGGTTCATCTTGGCGATCTTGCCGGTCATCCAGGTCGTGACGACCATGCCGACGAGCGTCGCGATCGCCAGCGACGCGCCCGCCACGAGGATCACCATCTGCAGCGACTCGAACTGCAGGAAGGCGACGAGGCCGGTGGCCGACGTGATCAACAGCGGGCCGAAGTAAGGCATGACGTGCGCCACGCCTGCGAAAATGGCCCAGGCGCCCGCGTTTTCCAGGCCGATGAGACGCAGCGCCACCCACATCAGCAGCGCCAGCAGCACGTTCGTGACGAGCAGCATGAACATGTAGTTCTGGATGGACGTGTTGATGTCTTCGAGGATGTGCACCGTCACTTTTTTCTGCGTCAGCGACGGCCCTGTCAGCTTGACGAGCTTGCGCTTGAACGTATCTCCCGCCAGCAGCAGGAAGAACACGAGGAACACGACCATCGTCGCTTGCGAAATGAAACTGGCCAGGCCGACGGAACCGGCCAGCAGCCAGTCCATGATGCGGAAATTGCTGGCGCCTGGCGTCTGTGCGGCGGCCGGTGCCGCCGCGCGGCGCGGGGGCGTTGCCCGTTTCGCACCCGCCGCGTTGGCGGCGGCCTGTTCGAGTTCGGCCGCGGCCGCTTGCACCTGCTGGATCGTCGACGGGCCGTCCGACCCATCCGTGAGGATGCGCGTGACCTTGTGCGTGAGGGTCGGGAGTTCGTCGACGATGTTGAGGAACTCGCCCTGCACCCGGTGCATGGTCAGCGCCATGCCGACCAGGATCAGGCCGGTGACGAGCGTGGCGCCGATCGCGCGCCGGATGTGCCAGCGCTCGAGCCAGCGCACGACGGGACTCAGGGTGTAGGCGATGAAGATGCCGAGCAGGAGCGGCACGAAGAAATTCTTGGCCCACTGCAGGCCGAAGATGAACGCGACGGTGGCGATGACGCCGAGCGTGAGACCGCGCGCCTGGACATGAATGGGCAGGCGCAGGTTGCCGTGGGCCGCACCGAGCTCTTCGCCCGTCGGCGCCCCATCCGTGCCGAGGAGGCCGGCTTCACGCGCCGCCTGCTCCACATCCGCGGACGCCGCGGCAACCGGGGTGACTGGGTTGGATGCCTCGGACGTGACGGGGCCGGATTGGGCGAGCTGCATGGTACCTGCCTAAAAAAACAGCCGGACCCGGGCACCCGCCGGCAGTGTCCTGCCGAGGCGGATGCCGCATGGCGCGGCAATCGAAACGACTGTCGGGCCGGCCCGCGCACGAGCCGCCCGGTCAGCTTATTTTACGCGGATGTCGTTCTTGACCGACGACACACCTTTCACGCCGCGTGCGACGTCGGCAGCCTTCTGTGCATCCTGCGGCTGGGCCACGAAGCCCGACAGCTGCACGTCGCCCTTGTAGGTTTCGACGTTGATCTCGGTGGCCTTCAGGGTCGGCTCGTTGAAGATCGCGGCTTTCACTTTGGCCGTGATGGCGGCATCGTCGATGTACTCGCCGGTGCTTTCGCGGGTCGGGCTCGACGAGCAGCCGACGATGGTGAAGGCGACGGTGGCGGTGAAGATGGCGGTGGCGATGCGTTTGGTGACGTTCATGGTGAACTCCTCGTTAGTGGTGGTACATGGTTGTGCTCTAGACGAGCGGGTGCGGATGATTCCGCTTATTTACCGAACTCGGCCTTCGCAGCCGAGACGCATTGATCCTTGGCGGCGCCGGCGAACGCATCGCATTTCTCCATGGCGACGCGGTATGCGGCGGACAGCTTGTCCTCGCGCGCTTCGTTGCGCGCTTCGATCGTTTTCTGGTCGGCCTTCGCGTCGGCCTGCGCGGCGACGAGGCGGGCCTTGGCCTGTTCCTGGCACACGTCCTTGTCGTTGCCCGTGAGCCCGGCGCAGCGTGCCTTGTCGAGGTCGTAGTTGGCGGAGGCGATACGCATCCGTGCCCGCGTGTAGGCCTTCAGCGTGTCTTCGTATTTGGCCCGTGCTTCTTCGTCGGCGTGGACGCGCGCGGCTTTCGCTTCCAGCACACAGACGTCCTTCGGATTGCCCGTGATGGCATCGCAGCGGGCGCGTGCGTTCTTGTACTCGGCCGCCGCGGCGTCGCGCGCCTGCTGGTAGGCCAGCTTCGCTTCCGGCGTCGCCGCGCGGACATGGCCTGCGGCCCACATCAGGGCAGCCGCCAGCAGCAGGATCATGTGTGGTGTGCGCATTCTTGTTCTCCTTTTGACACTCTTTTTTTCAACCGATGTTGACGTTTTACTCTGCCGTAAGGACGATTTCTGTTCGCTGCCGAACACACGAAAAAAGATGATGAAAAAGCATCGGATGAGCACCCGGGAGGTGTGCGTCATCGCACAGACCCCAACCGCATGACTGCGTAATCTGGTCCTACATCTTTGCCAGGAGAACAAGTCATGAAAGCTACTCGTACCCTTGCCGCCGTCGTCGCGGCCAGTGCGCTCCTCGGTGGTTGCGCGAGCCAGTCGTCCCAGCCCTACTACGCCAACGATGGCTACAACAATGGCTACCGCAGCGGCTACGACAACACGGCTTCGACGGGCTACGGCACGATCGAATCGATCCAGGTGACCAGCGGTGAAGGCCGCACGAGCGGTGCCGGCGCGATCGTCGGCGGCCTCGTCGGCGCGCTGGCCGGCAACCAGGTCGGCAGCGGCGGCGGCCGTACGGCGGCGACCGTCGCCGGCGGCGTGGCGGGCGCGGCGATCGGTAACCGTGTGGAAGCGAACCGCGATGGCGCAGGACAACAGCAGTACGCAGTCAATGTCCGCCTCGACAATGGCGAATACCGCACCATCGTCCAGGACAATGTGTACGACCTGCGCGTGGGCAACCGCGTGCGTATCGTCGACGGCCGCGTCTATCGTTACTGAGCGGCGCACCTTCGCACTCTTAAAGCCGGCTCTGCCGGCTTTTTTTATGGGCGCATGAAGCGAAGCCATAAAAAGACGGCGTCCAATCGAAGATTGCGACGCCGCTCAAGCCCCACCATATTCGTGAAGGCGCGATCCGGTGGTGAATCGCGCCGCGTTGTCCCTAGTATGCCACTTGCTGCGCGCGTTTGCGCTGCAAGTACCAACCGAGCGCGCCCAGGATGGCGGCGACGCCCAGTGCCGGCTTGCCGAGGTTGCGCTTGCGGATGAAGCCCAGCACGGTCAGTGCATACGGGGCCAGGACCGAGATGCTCGTGCCGGTCGGCTTGAGCAGTGCATCGGCGCGGGTGCGCAGCACCCACGTTGCGTGGTCGAGCGCCGAATGAAAGATCACTTCGGGGCGCGCCGCGTGCTTGATCTGGGCGCGCGCGTGGGCGACGCCGCTGCGGTAGAACTCGCCGTCGCGCAACAGCGCCCGCTTGCGCTCTTCAAGGGAGCCATGCGTGTGATGGCCGATCGTTTTTTCCATAGCTCGTTCCTCCGGTTACAACAGCATGTCGCGGTCGTTGCGCAATTCCTTCATGGTCTCGGGGAACGCCAGCTTGCCCTGCTTGAGCAGCGAGAGTCCCTTCATCACGAGGATCAGGGTGATCACGGCGAACACGACGAACATGACGAGCAGGATCTTCCAGCCCATTTCTTCCCAGGCCAGGGCCACGATCGTCGCGGTGCCGTAGGCCAGCGCGAACCACGTGGCCAGGGCGGCCAATGCGAAGATGACCACCAGTTCGATCACGTGATTGCGCACCTCCGACAGCTCGAGCGCGGCGAGTTCCACGCGCGACACCACGAGCCCGAACAGGTTCTTTGCCAGGCCCGTGATCCCACCCATGATGCCGGGGCTATGCACGACGGTTTCATTGTTATCCATGGCTGCCCCCGACCGGAATTATTTGCGGCCCAGAATGACACCCAGCAGCAGGCCGACACCGGCCGCCACGGCCACGGTGCGCCATGGGTTGTCCTTCACGTAGACATCGGTTGCGCGCGCCAGTTCCTTGCTCTTGACGAGGGCTTGATCCTGGTACTTGCCGGCCTTGCCCAACGCCTGGTCGAGCAGTTCCATGCCGCGCTCGCGCAGTTCGTCGGCCTTGTTGCCGGTGAGGGAAGCCGCGGCGCTCAGCAGCGACTGTGCGTCCTTGACGAGGGCTTTCACGTCGCCGGAAGCATTGTTCGCTGCGCCGTTCAGTTGGGAAGCGTTGGCGTTGGCGCGGATGGACTCTAACATGGTGTACTCCTTGTTGTTGGTAGTGGTGGGTAAAGGTTCAGGCCAGCAGGTCACGCATGTCGTCGGCGTGCTCTTCCTCGGTGGCCAGGATCTCGGTCAGCATGATCGTGGTGGTCGGATCCTTGTCGCCGATGGCCTGGATCATCTGGCGGTAGGATTCGATCGCCACGCGCTCGGCGATCAGGTCGGCGCGGATCATCGCTTGCACGTCTTCCGAATCGTCGTACTCCGCATGGCTGCGCTGGGTCAGCGTGGCCGGGTTGAAGTTCGGCGAACCGTTCAGCTGGACGATGCGCTCGGCGATGCGGTCGGCGTGGTCCTGCTCCTGCTGCGCATGCTCGAGGAACTCGGCCTTGATGTGGCCCGTGTTCGGGCCGCTGACCGTGTAGTAGTGGCGCTTGTAGCGCAGCACGCACAGCAGTTCCGTCGCCAGTGCGGCGTTGAGCATGGCGATGACGGCTTCGCGGTCGGCCGCGTAGCCTTCGGTCACGGCGCCGTCTTCGAGATTCGCGGCCGCGCGGCGGATTTCCGCGATGTCGAAGCCGTGCGCCAGGTTGGATGCGTTCTGTTCCATGAATCTTCCTCTTTCAGTGGGGTCTTAAATATCAGCGCTGTGCCGCTCGCGGCGGGATGGGTGCGCCGGCGTTCGACAGCACGATCTCCACGCGGCGGTTCAGCTGGCGGTTCGAGGCCGTGTCGTTCGACGCAACCGGGAACGCCTCGCCATAACCGCGCATGCCGATGCGTTCGCGCGGCACGCCGAGGCCGACGAGGGCCTGGGCAACGGACGCCGCGCGGCGCTCGGACAGGTCCTTGTTATGGGCCGCGCTGCCCGTGCTGTCGGTAAATCCTTCGACCATGACCGTGCGGTCGGGGTTCTGCGTCATGATCTCGGCCAGTTTTTTCACGGTCGCCATGCCGTTCGCGTTCAGTTCCGCGCGGTCGGTGGCGAACAGCACGTCGCCGATGGTGACGACCATGCCGCGCTCCGTCTTCTGTGCATGCAGTTCGACGAGCAGCGCTTCCAGGCGCGATGCGCGCTCGGCCTGCTGGGCGGCCTGCTGCTGGGCGGCGGCGGCCTGTGCCTGCGCATCCTGGGCCTGCGCCTGGGCGGCGGCGGCCTGGGCCTGGGCGGCGGCGGCGTCGCGCTTGGCGCGGTCCGCTTCGGCGGTGCGGGCTTCCAGCTGGACGCGGTCGCGTTCGCGGCCCGCATTGGCGACTTCGGCCTCGGCTGCCTTCGTCTTCGCCACTTCCTGTGCGGTGGCGATCTTCTGCTTGGCGATGTAGGCCAGACGGTCGATCGTGTCGAGGCTTTCGCGCTGGGCGGCGGCCTGGTTGGCGCGGTCGAGCGCTTCGCCGGCCTGCTTGAATTCCATCTGCGCGTACGTCGCGACCTGCGGGTTGTTGTTGGCCGCGACGAAGTCGGCGCGTGCCTCGTCCAGCGTTGGCGTGGTGGTCGGGACGGTGCTGCAACCGGCCAGTGCGACGGCACCGGCGAATACCATGGCCTTCAGGAAATTCATTTTCATGATGCTTCCTTTCTGCGGTTCTTGTTATTGGGTGTCGGTGTGAACGTCACTGCTGGTCGGAATTGGCGCGGTCGACTTCCTGGCGCAGCACGCGCAGGTCTTCGTTGAGTGCGTCGGCGGCGGCCGTCGCCTTGGCCGAATTGGCCTTGCTCTGCGCGAGCTTGGCGTCGGCCTGGGCCTGGACCGCGAGTTCACGGGCCGTCTTGTAATCCTTGGCGGCGAGCGCCTGGTTGGCGCGCATCATCTTGTCGCGCGCGGCCGAGATCTCGGCCGGCGCCAGCTCGGGCGCGCCCGCCGTGACGGCGTTTTCGACGGCATTGTGCGAAACCGCGACGGCAGCCGTGGCCGGGGTCTTTTCGGGGCTCGCGCAGGCGGCCAGCGAAAGCACCACGGCGGCTGCGCCGACCCGCATCAGCAGGTTCATCGATTTCGTATCCATCTTGCGACTCCTGTTTGTAGTTTGTGTTGGTAACGTTATAACCCTCGCACCAGACGAGATCGGTTCGCTGGCGCACATAGACACGGCCTTGCCCCGCCTGCGGCCGGGCTACGGTGCGGCACCGCACATTGACGCACGGACCTTTACGTTAATCTGCGATCAACCCATCCCACCAGAAGGAAGGCCATGACAGCCCAGCCCACCCAACAGCCCAGGCAGGGCGCGCGCATGTCGCGCCCGGTGAAGATCACGCTCGGCATCGTCGGCGTACTGGTGGCGATTCCCGTCATCGCCATCATCGTCCTCCTCACGTTCGACTGGAACCGCGCCAAGCCCTGGCTCAACGACAAGGTCAGCGACGCGATCGAGCGCCCGTTCGCCATCCGCGGCAATCTCGCCGTGCATTGGGAGCAGCCGTCGAAAAGCATACCGAAAGCCCAGCGCACGTGGCGCGACTACATCCCGTGGCCGCATTTGTACGCGGACGACGTCCACGTGGGCAACCCGGAAGGCCTGCCCCAGCGCGATATGGCCAGCGTGCGCCAGTTCTCGTTCTCGCTCGATCCGTTCGCCCTGCTGGGCCACCGCATCCACGTGCCCGTGCTGCGCTTCGACGGCCCGCAGGCCGAGCTGCTGCGCACGGACGCGACGCACTACAACTGGGTCTACAAGCGCGAGGAAAAGAAATCGAAGTGGACGCTCGACCTCGAAAGAGTCGTGCTGAACAAGGGCACGGTGCACGTGATCGACGCGGTCACCAAGGCCGACGTCACGGCCGACATCGACACGATCGTGAACGACCCGACCTATGGCATCGCCTTCAAGCTGCGCGGCGAGTACAACGGCGCGCCGGTGGGCGGCGGCGGCAAGACCGGTTCCGTGCTGTCGCTGCGCGACCAGGACGAGCCGTTCCCCATCCAGGCCGACGTCCACTCGGCCAATACGCGCGTCGCCGTCGAGGGCACGGTCACGCGTCCCGCCCATCTTGCGGGGATCGACGTGAAGCTGACGCTGGCGGCGCCGTCGATGGCGCGGCTGTATCCGTTTACGGGCGTGCTGCTGCCCGAGACGCCCGCGTTCTCCACCCAGGGCCACCTGACGGGCGAACTGGGCGAGAACAAGAGCCGCTGGGTGTACGACAAGTTCAGGGGCAAGGTCGGGCAGTCCGACATCGCGGGCCGCCTCGAATTCGCGACGGGCAAGCCGCGCAACAAGCTCACCGGCAACGTCGTCTCGCACCAGCTGCGCTTCGCCGACCTCGGCCCGCTGATCGGCGCCGATTCCAACGCGAGCAAGCGCGCGCGCGGCGTCGAGGCCGTGCAGCCGGAGAACAAGGCGCTCCCCGTCGAAAAATTCCATACGGAGCGGTGGAAGGTGCTGGACGCCGATGTGCGCTTCACGGCCGACCGCATCGTCAAGGACAAGGACCTCCCCATCAGCAAGCTGCAAAGTCACGTCGTGATGAACAACGGCGTGCTGACGCTGGAGCCGCTGAATTTCGTCATGGCCGGCGGCAACGTCAACTCGAACATCAAGCTCGACGGCAGCAACCCCAAGAGTCCGATCAAGGCGACGGCCGACGTCAAGGCGCGCGACATCCACATCAAGGAATTGTTCCCGCAAATCGAAAAGATGCAGGCGACCGTCGGCTCGATCTATGGCGAAGCGAAGCTCTCCGCCACCGGCGATTCCGTCGGTGCGATGCTGGCCGATGCGAACGGCGAAGTGAAAGGTCTCGTCAGCCAGGGCGTCGTCAGCAAGCTGCTGCTCGAAGAGGCCGGCCTGAACGTCGGCAACATCATCATCACGAAACTGTTCGGCGACAAGCAAGTGCAGTTGAACTGCCTCGCCGCCGACCTGGCCGTGACCGACGGCGTCGCGCGCACGCGCACGTTCGTGCTCGACACGGATGAAGCCATCGTCGACATCAATGGCTGGGTGAACATGTCGACCGAGCAGATGGACCTGCGCATCAAACCGGAAACCAAGGAACTGCGCCTGTTCACGTTGCGTACGCCGTTCTATGTGCGCGGCACGTTCAAGAATCCGGACCTGTCGCTCGACAAGAAAGTGCTCGCGCTGAAAGGCGGCGCGGCGGCCGCGCTGGCCGTCATCGCGGCACCGGCCGCCGCCCTGCTTCCTTTGATCAACACGGGACCGGGCAAGGACAGCCCGTGCAACGCGCTGCTGGCCAGGGCGGGCGCGAAGCCTGTTGCGCCGCCGCCCGGAAAAAGCGCCAAGCGTTGACCGTAATCCTCGGGCGCCTCGAAAACCGTAGCGAGCGGCAGCAATGTTGTCTGAGAAGCGGAGCTGTACGTGAGTACAGCGAGCATCGGAGGACAACAGTGCAACGCGTAGTAGGTTTGCGACGCGCACGACAGTGTTATTTGTCGTACAGACCGCTATGCGAATGACATTTATGCTGGAGTCATGGTAAGGCCGGCGCCGTTCCCGAACAGCAGGCCGGCATCGCGAGGAAGCGCAGAAGGCATGAAACGATTTAGTACAGGCAAGACCCCGGCAGCACTATCGACATCGGCACTGCTGGCGGCTCTGGCCCTGTGCGGGATCACGGGATGCGCGACGGACAGCCCGAAGGCTGTCGTAGGGCAAACCGACGACGCCGGCATCACGGCCGGCGTGAAGGCCGCCCTCCTCGGCGATGCCAGCCTGAAGGTAGGCGAGATCGACGTCGACACGGACCAGGGGGTCGTCCGGCTGAGCGGATTCGTGAGCTCCGCGGACGACGTGGCGGCGGCCGCCGCGGCCGCGCGCACCGTGAGGGGCGTCAGATCGGTCAGGAATGAGCTGCGCCTGAAGTGAGTATGCAACCCACCTTAAGGAGATCAACATGAAGACCATCAAGCACATCATCGCGACCGCAACGCTGGCAACCGTGGCCCTGGGCCTCACCGGCTGCGCCGGCATGTCGAAGCAGGACCGTAACACCGCCATCGGCGCCGGCGCCGGCGCAGTGGTCGGCGGCGCACTGACGGGCGGCAGCGCAGTCGGTACCGTCGGCGGCGCAGCCGTGGGCGGCGTGATCGGCAACCAGGTGAAGACGACGCACTGATCGCGTCCTTCACCGCAATGAACAATGCCCCGCTTGCCGGGGCATTTTCTTTTGGATCGACGAGGTTCAGACCAGCACGGGCGCGCCGACGCCGGCACCCGCTTCGCGCACGATCTCGTAGCAGGTGCAGGCGGCCGCGGCGAGACCTTCCGGATCGAGGATCTCGATATTGCCGCGGCTGTAGTTGATGAACCCCTGCTGCTGCAACGCGCTGGCGGCCTTGGTGACGCCCACGCGGCGCACGCCCAGCGCGTGGGCAAGGAATTCGTGGGTCAGGTGGAATTTGTCGGATTGCAGGCGGTCGCGCGTGACGAGCAGCGAGCGCGCGAGCCGCGCTTCGAGCACATGGTAGCGGCTGCAGACGGCGATCTGGATGGCCTGGGCCAGCAGCGCATCCGTGTAGCGGTACAGCACGCGCTGCAAAGCCGGGTTGCGGGCGAACTCCATGCGCAGGCGGTCGGCGTCGATGCGGCTGGCGCTGCCCGCGCGCTGCACGACGGCACGCACTTGCGTCGTCTCATGGCCGAGCGCGACGGTGGCGCCCAGCATGCCCTCGCGGCCCACGAGACCCACTTCGAGCGTCATGCGCCCTTCGGCCACGGCCATCAGCGAGATCAGGCAATCGTGCGGAAAATAGATGTGGCGGATGGTGTCGCCCGGCTCGCACAACACGGCGCCGACGTCCACCTTGACCTGGTCGAGCGCCGGCAGCATCCGTGCCAGCTCCTGCGGCGGGAGCGCGGCCAGCAGCAGGTTGGCATTGTGCTCGGCGGCCACAGGTGGAGCGGCTGAATTCATCGGACCCTCGCGGTTGGACTTCATCGGTTCACACGTTCGGGAAATTGGATATTTACACTGCCCGGAAACATTTGCTGACAACTTTCAGTCAGCGTACCGGCCGCGCCAGGGCAAGTATGTACGGTGACGCACGGAACGGGGTGTTGTTGCCAGGGACAATGGAAACGTACCGGACTCGAGGCTCGCGACCACGCCTCGTCCCCACCGACACCGGAAAGGAAAGCCATGGACACGCATCATCCCACCCCGCCCGCACGGGCCAGGCAACACCCCCTCCTGATCGCCGCCGCGATTGCGGTCATCCTGTTCTGCGCCATCGGCACGGCGGCCATCATGGGCTGGCTGCCGTCGTCGACCGGCGGCAACCGCGGCCAGTTGAACGACGCCGACCGCGCGGCCCTGTCGGCCGGCCTGCAACCGCCGGGCCAGCCGGGCTATGTTGCACCGGCTGCACCGGCCGCGCCGCTGGCCAGCCAGCCCCAGGCCGCTTATCCGGTGCAAACGCCGGTGCAGCCCACCTACCCCGCTCCGGCCGGCGCGCAGACCTACGCCACACCGAATACGGCCTACGGCTACGGCGGCAGCCAGGGCTCGACCAGCGCCGGCTACGCGCCCGCCCCGGCCCCGCAATACGCACCGGCCGAGCGCGCCCCGGCCGAACCGGCCCCCGCGCCGAAGGTCACGCGCAAGCCGGCCAAGGTGGCCTCGAACGACACCGGCAGCAACTGGTGCAATAACTGCGGCAACATCGAGTCGATCCGCCAGATCAAGACGCGCGCCGAGGGCAGCGGCGTCGGCGCGGCCGGTGGCGCCATCCTCGGCGGGTTGCTGGGCAACCAGGTCGGCAGCGGCCACGGCCGGCAGCTCGCCACCGTCGCGGGCGCGGTCGGCGGTGCCGTCGTGGGCAACCAGGTCGAAGGCAATATGAAGGCCGACATCAGCTACGAGATCCGCGTCCGCCTCGACGACGGCACGCTGCGCACGTTCCACCAACACAATGCTCCGCCGTGGCGTACGGGCGACCGCGTGCGCATCGTGAAAGGCTCGCTGCGCTCGGCCTGAGGGAACGCGCATGAACCGGTCAACCGGGGCTTCGGCCCCGGTTTTTTTTTGTCAAGCCGCGTGCTATGTTGGAGACAGGTGCGTTGCGTTTGCACCTTGCACGATCGCTCACTAAGTTTTCTTTTTCGCAATGTGCGTTAGCGCACTGATCAGTTCGCCTGCGCACATCAGTATCGGCTTCATACGGCAGAGATCACTCAAGCGAAAGGACGCGACATGAACAGTCTGGCATGGATCGGCATCATTCTCTGGGGACTTCTTTTGACCGGCTTCGGCCTCGCCAGCGCGGGTCCGGCACCGCAGGCCACGGCGGCCGAGATGGCGGCCCAGGACGTCTTTTTCCTGATCACGGGCGGCTTGCTGACCTGCCTGATCGGGTTCCTCGGCCTGATGGGCTTCATGGGCTGGGTTCCCGGATTGCACAAGGAACAAAAAAGCGCGATGTAATGTACGGCATCGTACGGAGCGCGGAGCTTGTTAGTTCGATACTGGATTCACGGCACAGCAACGCCGGTCAACCATGAGGACACTATCATGCTCTATACAATTGCCGTCATTCTTATCATTCTGTGGCTGCTCGGTCTGGTAACCTCCTATACCGTGGGCGGTTTCATCCACATCCTGCTGGTCGTCGCCGTCATCATGATCCTGGTGCGCCTGATCAGTGGCCGAGGCATATAGCATCATCACAGCGGCACGCACCGCGTGCCGAACCGCAGTGACCTGCGGACCTGACCGATCCGTTTCGCGGTCGTGCCCACTGCTGCGGGTGCGACTACGAAACGGATATTTTTTTTGAAGGAGACCACCATGAAAACGACCCTGATCCGTTCCACCCTGTGCGCCACCGCGTTCGCCGTGGCCGCCACCGGCTGCGCCGACATGAACCAGACCCAGCGCGGCACCGCCACCGGCGCCGGCATCGGTGCCGGCCTCGGCGCGATCCTCGGCGCCTCGACGGGCGGCGGCGGTTCCGGCCGGGCCGCGCGCGGCGCGGTCCTGGGCGCGGCGGCGGGCGCCGTTGCCGGCAACGTCTGGTCGCGCCACATGGAACAACAGCGCCAGCAGATGGAACAGGCCACGCGCGGCACCGGCGTGCAAGTGTCGCAGACGTCCGACAACCGCCTGAAGCTGGACATCCCGAGCGACGTCTCGTTCGACACGAACCGCTCCGACATCAAGTCGAACTTCCGCCCGATCCTCGACCGCTTCGCCCAGACGCTGAACGACAATCCCGCCACCAACGTGACCATCATCGGCCACACCGACAACACGGGCGGGGACCAGATCAACCAGCCGCTGTCGCTGGACCGCGCCGCCCACACGCGCGACTACCTGGCGGCGCGCGGCGTCAATCCGGCCCGCATCACGGTCGAAGGCCGCGCCGCACGCGAGCCGATCGCCTCCAACGACGACCCGGCCGGCCGCGCACGCAACCGCCGCGTGGAGATCTACGTCAGCGAACCGGCCCGCCAGGGTTGACCACGCCGGGCGCGCGCCCGTGCACGGCGCGCACGGTGTATCCTCGGGCAAGGCCAACCACAGGAGATGCCATGACCCGCGACACCGTGCGCATCGTCCGCGAGGAGATCCTCTCGGACCATTATCTGCCCCTCAAGAACGTCACCTACGCCCAGCGTCGCCAGGACGGCGAGCTGCAGGTCCAGTCGCGCGAAGTCTACGACTGCGCGGACGGCGCCGCCGTGCTGCTGTACAACCGCGCGCACCGGTCCGTCGTGCTGACGCGCCAGTTCCGTCTCGGCGCCCGCATGGCCGGCCACGATGGCTATCTGCTCGAAGCCGCGGCCGGCATGCTGGACGGCGCCGACCCGGCCGCACGCGCCATCGCGGAAGCGCGCGAAGAGACGGGCTACGACATCGACCACGTGCACCCGGCGCTGCAGCTGTACGTCAGCCCGGGGGCGACGACGGAACGCATCCACCTGTTCGTCGCGGAGTATGATCGCGCGCGGCGCTGCGACGCCGGCGGCGGCAACCCCGAAGAAGGCGAAGACATCGAGGTCGTGGAACTGGATTTCGACGACGCCCTCGCGATGGTCGAGACGGGCGACATCGTCGACGCCAAGACCGTCCTGCTGCTCATGTACCTGGAGCGCAAGGTGCTGGGACGGCACGGCGAAGCATCGTGATGCCCCCATCGGTGGTGCTGTTCGACAATGGGCAGAGCCGCGACAATGTTTGAAAGGAAGACTTAACGATGAAGAAATTGATTGCACCCGCGCTCCTGCTCGCGTGCGCCTGCGCCGCCCTCCCCGCCGGCGCGCAGACGCTGAAGCCCGGCCTGTGGTCGCTGTCGAACACGATGACATCGAACGACCCGCAAATATCGCAGGCGATGTCGGCCATGCAGCAGCACATGGCCAACATGTCGCCCGAGCAGCGCCAGCAGATGCAGAAGATGATGCAGCAGCACGGCGTGCAGGTCGACGTCGGTGCAAACGGCGCCCTGCAGACGAAGCTGTGCATGACGCGCGAGATGGCCGAGCGCAAGGAGTTCCCGGTTCAGCAGGGCGATTGCAGGCAGACGTACACGCAGCAATCGGCGACGCGCGGCCACATCGCGTTCACCTGCACGAAACCGAAGGTGAGCGGCGAAGGCGACTTCGTCGCGGACAACGACACGAGCTACCGCGCCCGCATGAAGATCCGGAGCGAAGAACAAGGGCGCAACCAGACTGTGGACATGGATGTCACCGGCAAGTGGCTGTCGGCCGATTGCGGCACCATCCGTCCGATCCCCATCCCGCGAGCAAAGTAGTACGGATTGACCCCAACGGGATTTTCGAGCCAGGCCGCGCGCCTGGCTTTTTTTCGTCAGACCATTCCTCCAATTCGGGGTCAGAGCACATTCTTTCTCAAATTCGGGGTCAGAGCACATTTCGAATCCATTTCGCGGCGCGAATCGCGTCTACAGCGACCGACCAATGCACCCAGATCGGGATCACCCGCCCCTCTCTGCCAGCGCAAGAAAATGCCATCCGTTTGCGTCGAGTTTTACCCTGCAGACCTTGCTTCAAAAAGTGCTCTGACCCCGAATTTCATGAAAAATGTGCTCTGACCCCGAATTTTCCTGAGCCCGAATATGTATGTCAGGTGGTCTCGGTGAAGGCGAGGTAGAGGTCGCGTGCCTGCTTCGCGACCGGGCCGGCGAGCAGTTCGCGTGCTTCGTAGCGCGTGCACGGTGCGACCTTCCCGTAGTTGCCGGTGTTGAAGATTTCGCGGGCCGTATCCAGTTCT
This sequence comes from Massilia kyonggiensis, assembly GCF_024756235.1. Lineage (GTDB taxonomy): Bacteria > Pseudomonadota > Gammaproteobacteria > Burkholderiales > Burkholderiaceae_D > Telluria > Telluria kyonggiensis. The sequence continues at coordinate 314,607 of NZ_JANUGY010000003.1, forward strand.
TCCGGCTTGACGGTGCGCTCCACCACCTTTACGCCCGCCTCGCCCAGCAGCGCGATCACGCGGGCGCGGGTGATGCCGGCCAGGAAGGTGCCGTTCAGCGCAGGCGTGACGACTTCGCCGTCCGCCGTCACCAGGAACAGGTTCGACGTCGCGAACTCGGCCACGTTGCCGGCCGCGTCCAGCAGGACGGCGTTGTCGAAGCCGCGTGCCTTTGCCTCGCGCAGCGCGCGCGCCGTGTTGGCGTACAGCGCGGACGCCTTGGCATCCGTCGGCGCCATCGTCGGCTCCGGGCGGCGCAGCGCCGACAGGCAGGCCGAGAAGCCGGAGAATGGCGGCAGCGGCGCGTCGAACAGGGTCAGCGCGAACGCGGCCGCTTCCGGCGTCGGGATGAGGAAACCTTCCGAGGCGAACACGAGCGGACGAATGTACAGCTCCGCGTCGGCCGGGAAACGCGCGACGCCTTCGCGCACGAGCGCCTCCATCTCGTCCACGTTCAGCGGGCACTGCAGGCCCAGCTTGTCGGCCGACGCGATCACGCGCTCCAGGTGCGGACGCAGGTCCGGCAGGTGGCCGCGCAGCGCCCGCGCGCCGTCGAAAACGGATGAACCCAGCCAGACGCTGTGGTCCATGGCGCCGAACAACGGCGTATTCCCTTCGGCCCATTGGCCATTATAGTAAGTCAGATACATGCTGCACCCCTGGTGATGACGTCAAGCATCAAGTGTAACGCAGCCCTGCCTGCTCGGTTCGTCACCGTACAGTGGCCGCCGGGTATCCACGCATACACTGTCCTTTCCAAGCCGCGAATATTCCCATGCTCTCGATCCTCGAACATCTCGACCCGGACAGCGACCGCATCGACCTGCTGGTCGACCTGGTCGACCGGTTGCGCCCACGCCGCGCAAGCGACCACGACTACGCGCGCGCCCAGGTGCGCACCTTGACCCAGCTGCTGAAGGGTCATCCCGGCCAAGCCTGGACGCTGCGTCGCTACCTGACCCGCCTGCTCGAAACGCGCCGCCACACGAGCCTGTATTCCGACGTCGGCATCCTGTCGAACGACGGTTTCTTCACGGAGCTGAAAAAACGCATCGCCTACCGCATCCTGCCGCCCGCGCTGGACGATTTATACCTGTCCGACACGCTCGACCGCGTGCTGTGCCGCGAGGACGATTACCAGTGGATCCGCGCGGTGCCGAACGCCGACTGGCTCGAACTGTTCGACGTGGTCGCGAACGCGGCGCCGCCGGACGACGCGGCGGACGAATCCGCCGAGTCGTCGCGCGCGCGCAAGGTCGTGCTGACGGGCCTGCTGGACGCGATCCGCACCCTGTCGTGCCGCGTCTGCGCGCTGGGCCTGGAGCCGCGCCTGATCCACGCGCACATGGAAATCGAGGAAGTCGACTCGCCCTTCCTCATGCAGAACATCGAGGCAAATAAATATCTCGACGACTACGGCCGCCTGATGGCCGACGAGGTCGACACGATGGAAGATGCGCGCCACCTGCTCGTCATGCTCGACCAATGCGAAAACGTGGTGCTGAAGATCCGCCGCGGCGCCCTCGCCTCCGGCACGAGCGTCGCGCTGACGTATCTGCTGGTGGCGCTGACGCAGAGCATCGACCGCCTGAGAAAACTCCTGTTCCTCGTCGACACGAGCGGCGCCCTCCCGTCCGCACCGACCGTGGACGTGGAAACGCTCGCGAACGAGGCGACGCCGCCGACCGAACCGCCGACGAGCCTGCGCCGCGCGGCCGCCGTCGACCTCGCGCAGGAACTCGCGGAAGCGCACAACACGAAGTACGAAGTGCGCGGCCTGCTGCGCGACAATATCGACCTGCTGGCGCGCAACGTCACGGAAAACGCGAGCCGCACGGGCGAGCACTACATCGCCGAACGGCGCGCGGACCTGCGCGGCATGTTCGCGTCGTCGGCCGGGGCCGGCATCATCATCGGCTTCATGGCGCTCATCAAGATCCTGATTTCGTACCAGCACCGCGCCCCGCTGATCGAAGCCCTGCTCTACAGCCTCAACTACGCGGCCGGCTTCATGCTCGTGCACGTGCTGCATTTCACCATCGCGACGAAGCAGCCGGCGATGACGGCCGCGCGCATCGCCGCCGCCCTGCACGACACGGCGCAGAGAGGGTCCAGTCGGCGCCAGGTCGACGTGGACAGCATGGCGGCCCTCGTGAACAAAGTGTTCCGGACGCAGATCGTCGCCGTGCTGGGCAACCTCGCGACCGTGATCCCGGTCGCGTGGGCCATCGCCCTCGCCTGGTACTGGATCTTCGGCACGCACCTCGTGAATCCCGTCAAGGCCGAGCACCTGATCGAAGACAGCCATCCGTGGCATTCGCTCGCGCTGCTGCATGCGGCGATCGCGGGCGTATGGCTGTTCGTGTCGGGGCTCGTGTCCGGCTACTACGACAACAAGGCCATGTACACGCGCATGGGCCAGCGCGTCCAGCAGCTGCGCTGGCTGCGCCGGCTGCTCGGCGAGGAACGGCGCGCCCGCTTCGCCCGCTATGTCGAGGACAACCTGGGTGGCCTGATGGGCAACTTCGTGTTCGGCGTGCTGATGGGCATCACGGGCACTGTCGGCTACCTCCTCGGCCTGCCGCTCGACGTGCGCCACGTGACGTTTTCGTCCGCCAATTTCGCCATCGGCTTCGTCGGGCTCGGCCAGCAGGTCGACCCGGACACCATCGCGATGACTTTCCTCGGCATCGCCCTCATCGGCATGGTGAACCTGCTGGTGAGCTTCGGTCTTGCGCTGTGGGTGGCGCTGCGGGCGCGCAAGGTGCGCTTCCGCCACGGTTTCCGCCTGCTGCGCGCACTGGGCCGCCGCCTGCGCGCGGCGCCGCTCGACTTCTTCATCGGACCGCGCGACCTCGACGAGGCCGCGGTTGCCAACCCGAGAGGTTTCAAATGAGACTCCCACAGCGATTTGCACGTTACTGTTCCCCGTTCGCCTGGCTGCTGGCCCTGTGCCTCAGTTGCGGCGTCGTCGCGTGCAAGTCGCTGCCGGATGTCGAACCCGAAGCGCCCGCGAAGGCCACGCCCACGATCGCGACGACGAAAGGCACGCTGCCGCCGAAGCAGGCGTCCGCCCTCGTCGCGCGGCGCTGGGCCAATGCGAGCGGCAACCTGAAGGCGCTCGCGGCGCTGGAAGAACAGGCGACGGGCGTCCCCCTCATCGCGGGCAACAAGGTCACGCTGCTGTTCGACGGGCCCGCGACGATGCGCGAGATGATGGCCGCCGCACGCGCCGCCACCAGTTCCATCAACCTGGAGACCTATATCTTCGACCAGGACCAGGTGGGCAACGAATTCGCCGACCTGCTGATCGAGAAGCAGCGCCAGGGCGTGGCCGTGAACGTGATGGTCGACGCCGTCGGCGCCCTCGCGACGCCGGCCGCCTTCTTCGACCGCATGCGCCAGGCCGGCATCCGCGTGCTGATCTTCAATCCGGTCAATCCCGCCAAGGCGCGCGGCAAGTGGGAACTGAACAACCGCAACCACCGCAAGCTGATGGTCGTCGACGGCAAGGTCGCGTTCACGGGCGGCATCAACATCAGCAGCACGTATGCGAACAGCTCGCTGTTCCGTTCGCGCCAGAAGCCGGGCCAGGTCGACGGCGACAAGGTCGGCTGGCGCGACACCCACGTCAAGATCGAAGGACCGGCAGTCGCGCCGCTGCAATGGTCGTTCATCGACCTGTGGGTGAAGCAGGAAGGCGGCGAGCTGCCGCAGGCTGAGTATTTCCCGACGCTCACGGCCGCCGGCGACAAGATCATCCGCGTGCTCGCGTCCGACCCGGACCACGAATCGGATATCTACAAGGCGCTCGTCGTCGCGATCAGCGAGGCAAAGAAATCGATCCACATCACATCGGCCTATTTCGTGCCGGACCAGCAGATCGTCGACGCGCTCATCGCCGCCGCGAAACGCGGCGTGGACGTGCGGCTCGTGCTGCCGGGCGTCTCTGACCACAGCCTGATCCGCTACGCCGGCCAGGGCTTCTACGACCAGTTGCTGGCCGGCGGCGTGCGCATCTTCGAGTTGCAGATCGCGGTGCTGCACGCCAAGACGGCCGTGATCGACGGCGCCTGGTCGACGATCGGCTCGGCCAACATCGACCGGCGCAGCTTCATCCACAACTATGAGTTGAACGTCGTCGTCATCGACCCCGCGTTCGGCGCGGCGATGGAGAGCGCGTTCAACGAGGATTTGCGCGACTCGAAGGAAGTCACGCTGGAGCGGTGGCGGCACCGGCCGTGGTCCGACCGGTTCAAGGAGTGGATGGCGCGGCTGGGCGAGTACTGGATTTAAAGGCCCGCCGCCATCATCCCGTCCGGCACCTCCGTCCAGACGTTCCCGCTGCGCATGAACTTCTCCGTGTTCAGCACCTGGAACTGGTTGTGCACGCTGTCCCAGCCATAGCGGTCGACTTCGATGCGCTGGGGCTCGACGCGGATCACGTTGAACGAATTGACTTCGCCCCGCCCGCGCGTGGACGTCGCCGTGCCGGCCTGCACGACGAGCGCGGCGTATTCGCTGATCTTGTAGCGCGCCTGCGTGTTGCCCGCGTGGCTCATGTGCAGGTGGCCCGCCATCAGGAGGTCGACGCCCAGTTCCGCGAACACGTCCATCGCCATGGGCGCGCGGTCGACGAGGTCATCCTCTTCGGCGCCCTTCGGCAGGTCGAACGGGTGGTGCGTCACGACGACCCGCGTGACCTCCTTGGGCAGTCCGGATAGCGTCTCCCGGATCTTCGCCACCTGCTCCTTGTTGACGCGGCCGTCCTTGAACGTGAGCGAGCGCGCCGTGTTCACGCCCAGCACGGCGATCTCGTCGTCGATGTGGACGGGATCCAGGTCGTCCGTGATGTAGCGCTTGTAGCGGTCGAGCGGCAGCACGAAGCGGCGGAACACGTTGTACAGCGAAATGTCGTGGTTGCCCGGCACGATGATCTGCGGGCCCGGCAGCGTATCGAGCCAGGCCCTGGCTTCCTCGAACTGCTCGCTCTTGGCGCGCTGGGTGAGGTCGCCCGAGACGACGACGACATTGGGCGCCAGCTTGTGGACCAGTTCGCGCAGCGGGTCGAGCAGCATGGTGTCGACGCGGCCGAAATGCAGGTCGGACAGGTGGACGAGTGTGCGCATGGGGTTCCCCTTTCCGTTATGGTTGATTTACGCCATTCTCTACCTTCGGCACGAGCACCGTCAGTGCGCCAGGCCGCATCCGGTAACGCAACGGCGGCGTCATCTCCGTCACTTCGCCGTCCGTCGCCACGAGCAGGTGGCTGCGGTGGGTGTCGATGTCGAACTCGGGCGCCGTCAGGACGTCGAAGTCGCGCTCCTGGCCGAGCCGGCCGAGCAGCGCGTCGAACGCGAAGCGCAGCAGCCCCAGCCGCGTCGGATGCTGGGCCACGTACAGGCTCAGCACGCCTTCGTCGAGGCGCGCCCGCTCGCCGATCGCCAGGCCCTGCATCGTGTACGCGTTGTTGCCGATGAAGACGAACGGCGTGCGCCGCGCGAGCCGTTCGCCGTTGACGGTCAGGCGCATCGACAGGAACGGATAGCGGCGCAGGGCCGCGAGCGCGGCCCAGGCGGCCGCCGGCCACTTGCCGCGGCCGAGGCGGCGCTGCTGCTTTTCGCGGTCGCGCACGATGTCCGGGTACAGGCCGAGGCTGGAATTGTTCAGGAAGATGCGGCCGTTCACCTCGCCCACGTCGACGTTCACGGGCCGTCCCGTCGCGAGGTTGCGCACGGCCGCACCGAGGTCGAGCGGGATGCCGAGATCCTTGGCGAAGTGGTTGAGCGTCCCCAGCGGCAACACGCCGAACGGCACGCCGGAATCGACCATCACGGACGCCACGGCATTGATCGTGCCGTCGCCGCCGCCGGCCGCGACGAGACGCGCGCCCTGCTCCAGCGCGCGCCTGGCCGCGCCTATCATCTTGTCGCCGCCGTCTGCCCGCACGAGCTCGGCGTCCAGTCCAGCGTCGGTTAGTTGCGTTCGCAGCGCATCGCACGCGGCCTCGTCGTGACCGGTGCCGGCGCCCGCGTTGACGATCACGGTCACGGGCTTCATTGCAGGTCCTCCGCCGCGTCCGCTCGGTATGCGCGCTCGCTCCACGACGTTTGCCCCCGCGCCAGCCGGCGCCGGTGCAGGGTCGACACGGCCGTGATGCAGATCGCGAGCCAGGCCGCGCCCTCCGCCGTCGCGGCCAGCACGTCGGACAGGTAGTGCACGCCCAGGTACATGCGCGACAGCGCGACGAGCATCACCATCAGGACGGCACCGAGCGTGACGAGCGCGCGCGCACGCCACGTCCGTACCCGGCGCACGAAGTAGCACGCCAGCAGGCCGTAGAACACGGTGGCCGCCGCCGTGTGGCCGCTGGGGAAGCTGTACGTCATGAGGCTCAGCAGCGGTTCGTCGAAGCTGGGTCGGGTGCGCCGGAATACGTGCTTCAGCGCGACGTTCAGCAGCATGCCGCCCGGCACGGCGACGACGCAGACGATCAGCCAGTAGTGTGCGTGACGGCGCCAGAACCACAGCGCCAGCAGCACGGCCATGATGCTCGATCCGACGATGCCGTTCCAGTGCGTAACGATGAGCATCGCGCGCGTGAAGCCGGGTGTGGCGCGCTCGTGGAACCAGTGTGCGAGCTGGACGTCGACGAGCGTGATCGTGTCGCCGGTGACGACGTCCTCCGCGATCTCGCCGAAGATCCACGCGGCCAGCACCAGCAGCGCGAGGCCGACGGTGAGGTGCAGGCCCATCTGCCCTTCGGGCGACAGGCGGGCGGCGACGAAGCGGCGCAGGCGTGACGGAACGGTATTCAGCATACCGCTCCAGATGGGGCGCATTGGCTAAAAAACCACACAAATATGCAACAACTGTTTTTTTGTACAGTACCTGTAGATTTATACAGTAGTTGTGCTATTCTGTGCCTACTCGAGCAAGACAACTTGCCAACGCTAACGTAACCTAACTCGATAAAGGGATCGTCATGTCCACTCTGAACAGCTCCTTCGGCCTTGAATATGCTCCGACGCCTTTCCTGATCCGCTTTGGTCGCCGCGAGATCCTGGTGACGCGCGACTTCCGCAAGCGCTTCTACCCGGTCAACCCGATCATCGAGTGCGATACCGGCGTCGAGCCGGGCCACGTGGAAGTGCTGTTGCTGCGCCGTTGGCTGCTCATCCTGTCCAAAGCGCATTAAATTCATAAGCTTCATCGTTTTCATTCGTTTTCTTTCGCTGAGCTGGCACCTACCCTACGGTGTTGCCTTTAGACACTCACCCGAAAGAAAACGATGTTCAATAAAAAGGTCGCCTCCGCTTTTGCCGCAACGTGTATCGCGGTCGCTTCGCTGGGTTCATCCGCCGCACAGGCGGCGGACATCACCCTGCTGAACGTATCCTACGACCCGACGCGCGAGCTGTACCAGGACCTCAATGCCGCGTTCGCGCGCCAGTACAAGGTCAAGACGGGCGACAACGTGACGGTCAAGCAGTCGCATGGCGGCTCCGGCAAGCAGGCCCGTTCCGTGATCGACGGACTGCAGGCCGACGTCGTCACGCTGGCCCTCGCGTACGACATCGATGCTATCAGCGAACGCGGCCTTATCGCGCACAACTGGCAGCAGCGCCTGCAGCACCGCAGCACGCCCTATGCATCGACCATCGTGTTCCTGGTCCGCAAGGGCAACCCGAAAGGCATCCGGGACTGGGCCGACCTCGCCAAACCGGGCGTCGCCGTGATCACGCCGAACCCGAAGACGTCGGGCGGCGCGCGCTGGAATTACCTGGCGGCGTGGGGTTACGCCTTGCGCCAGCCGGGCGCGACGGAAGCATCCGCACGCGCGTACCTCGCGAAGCTGTTCAAGAACGTGCCGGTGCTCGACTCCGGCGCGCGCGGCGCCACCACCACGTTCACGGAACGGGGCATCGGCGACGTGCTGATCGCGTGGGAGAACGAAGCGCTGCTGGCCGTGAAGGAACTGGGCAATGGAAAATTCGAAGTCGTCGCACCGTCCGTCAGCATCCTGGCGGAGCCGCCCGTTGCCGTCGTCGACAAGGTGGTCGACAAGCGCGGCACCCGCGCCGTGGCCGAGGCCTATCTGAAATACCTGTACAGCGCGGAAGGCCAGCAGATCGCGGCGAAGCATTACTACCGTCCGGTCGTCGAGCCGTATGCCAAACAGTACGCCGCGCAATTCCCGGCGATCAAACTATTTACGATCGACGAAGTGGCCGGTGGCTGGACGAAGGCGCAGAAGACGCACTTCGCGGACGGCGGGCTGTTCGACCAGATCTATCAGCCGGGCAGGTGATCTTGGCGCCACCGGTCCGCGTTCGCGAGATCCGCGAGCGGGGACAGGATGGCCGGATCGAATGAGGCGAGCGCGGCGCCATCCCTGACGCGCTGCGGCCAGTCCGCCTGGGCGAGCGCGCCGCGGCCGAGCGACACGACGTTCGCCTCGCCCCGCTCGATCATGTCCATGGCCTGCGCCGGATCGTGCAGCGAACCGTTGGCGATCACCGGCTTGCCGCCGTGGCGCTTCGCCAGCGCGGCCAGGCTCGGCCCTGTCTCGAAGGCGGGTTTCCACGCTTCGTATTCGGTTACGTGCAGGTAGTCGACGTCCAGTCCGCCGACCGTGCGGAAGATCACGGCTGCCTCTTCCTCTCCTCCCCAGCGATGCGTGAAATCGTTGACCTTCGCCTGCGACAGGCGCACGCCGACGACGTAATCCGTCCCCACCGCGGCCCGTACCGCGTGGACGACTTCCTCGAGCAGGCGCAGTCTGCCGTCGAGGCCGCCGCCGTAGCGGTCGTCCCGCAGGTTGATGCCTTCCGACAGGAACTGGTCCAGCAGATAACCGTTCGCGCCATGGATCTCGACGCCATCGAACCCCGCTTCACGGGCTCGGCGGGCGGCCTGCGCGAAACCGGCCACGGCGGTGTCGATGTCCTGCTGCGTCATCGCGGCGGGCACGGCATACTCGCCCGTTCCGCGATAGAACGCCATCTGCTTGCCCTTCGGCTGCACGGCCGATGGGCCGATGGTGCCCGTCCGGTACGGGTTCCCCTGCGACAGCGCGCCCGCATGCATCAGTTGCGCGATCACGCGGGCGCCCCGCGACTGCACCCGCTCGACGATGGGCCGCCACGCATCGCGCTGCGCCGTGTTCGCGAGCCCCGGCTGGTGGAGATATCCCTGAGAATACGCCTCGTCCGTGTACAGGCCTTCCGTGATGACGAGACCGAAGCCGCCGTCCGCGAACTGCGCGTAATAGTCGGCCATGCACGTCGTCGGCATGCCGTCGGCGCCCGCGCTCACGCGCGTCATCGGCGCCACCGCCAGACGGTTGCGCAACGCCAGCGCACCCAGGGCCAGCGGTTCGAAGAGCGTGTCGACGTGACCGTTATCGCGCATCGCCGCCTCCCTGTTTGCGTACGGCCGCGATCGCCTCGATCTCGATCATCGCCCGCGGATCGTAGAGCGCCTTGATCTCGGCAATCGTATCGGCGGGATACGGCGCCGAGAAAAATTTCCTGCGTAACGCGACGACGTCCTGGAAGCATCCCATGTCGGTCACGAAGATCGTGACCTTGATGACGTCGCGCAGGCTGGCCCCGCCCGCTTCCAGCGCGCGCCGCAGGTTGGCAAATGCCTGCTCGCCCTGGGCGAGGAAGCCGCCGTCGACGATGCGCCCGTCGTCGCCGGCGCCGGCCTGGCCGGAGATGAACAGCAGGTCGCCGAACCGGATGCCCTGCGACAGCAGATAGGGTTCATACGGATCCGGCTGCGTGATGATACGTTCGAGCATGTCTGCCTCCTGAAGTCGAAAAGAACAACGGGATGAGATCAACTCACCCATGTATGGAATAATCGCCGCCAGCGGCTCTCGCGACAAACGACGGTTTTTCACGCATCAGATGACTTCAACTCACCCATTCAGCGAACGGACGACGCGCCGGCTGCCACCGCTTTCCTCCCTGCGCGCGTTCGAGGCGGCGGCGCGGCACGGCAGCTTCAAGCGCGCCGCCGACGAGCTCGCCGTAACGCCGACAGCGATCAGCCACCGCATCCGCGTCCTCGAAGATGTCACGGGCCTGAAACTGTTCGTGCGCCAGGTCCGGCAAGTCACGCTGACCGACGCGGGCGCCCAGCTGTATCCCGTGCTGCGGCAGGGGTTCGACGCCATCGAAGCCGTGCTGGCGCGCCTCACGCAGCCGAACCGTAGAGACAGGGTCACTGTGTCGGCGACGCACGCGTTCACCGCGAAATGGCTCGTACCGCGGGTCGCCCGCTTTCACGCATTGCATCCGGACATTGACCTGCAACTGCACGCGTCCGATGCGACGGTCGACTTCGACGCCCACGGCGTCGACATCGCCATGCGCTACGGCAACGGCCCCTATCCCGGCCTGATGACCGAAGTCATGTTCGCGGACGCGTACGCACTGGTCGTCAACCCGATGCTGGGCGTCCGCTCGATCGAAGACCTGCAATCCGTGCCGCTCATCCACTTCGACTGGCAAAAAGCGTCTCCCAACAATCCCACATGGGAAGCATGGTTCGCACGCACGGGGCTCGCATGGCAGCCTGCGCGCGGACAACTCCGGTACTCGGACGAAGGCCATGCGATCCAGGCCGCCGTCGCTGGCCAGGGAGTCGCCCTGCTGAGTCTTGCCCTGGTGGCCGAAGAGATCGCGGCGGGCTATCTCGTGCAACCGTTCGGACCGGCCATTCCCGGATACACGTACCACTTGGCAATGCGCGCCGACCCACCGCCGGGCCCTGCGGCGCTGGCCGTCGCCGACTGGTTGCGTCGTGAGGCGGAGGCTTGTAAATCCTGAACAAGGCGCAATGTTGTAACAAATGACTTGAAATCCGCCGTGCGGCTACGATTGTCGTGTTCAGCAACGAACTCGTAATCCAACCTGAGCGAAGGAGCATTCATGTCAGTGCAATTACGCAAGATCAACGAGCAGGTGATGGTCATCACCGGCGCCACGAGCGGCATCGGCCTCACGACGGCGCGCATGGCCGCCGAGCAATGCGCCAAACTAGTTCTCGCCGCCCGCAGCGCCGACGCGCTCGACCAGCTGGCGAGCGAGCTGCGCCGCACCGGTACGCAAGTCGCGACGGTCGTGGCCGACGTCGGCAACCCGGCCGACGTCGAACGCATCGGCCAGGCCGCGATGGAACGCTTCGGCCGCATCGACACTTGGGTCAACAACGCCGGCGTCTCGATCTTCGGCCGCAACGAAGACGTCTCGCTGGAGGACATGCAGCGCCTGTTCGACACGAATTACTGGGGCGTCGTCCATGGCTCGCTGGAAGCCGTCAAGCACATGAAGACGCGCGGCGGCGGCGCCATCATCAACCTCGGCAGCGAACTGTCCGACGTCTCGATCCCGCTGCAAGGCATCTACGCCGCGTCGAAGCACGCGGTGAAGGCGTTCACGGATTCGCTGCGCGTCGAGCTGGACAAGGACAAGGCGCCGATCGCGGTCACGCTCATCAAGCCGGCCGCCATCGACACGATGTTCGTCGCGCACGCGAAGAACTACATGGACAAGGAACCGACCCTGCCCCCGCCGATCTACGCGCCGGAGCTGGTGGCGAATTCGATCCTGTACGCGGCCCAGCATCCGAAACGCGACGTGTTCGTCGGCGGCGCGGCCAAGGCTTTCTCGGTCGGCAACTTCGCGATGCCGTCCGTGCTCGACCGCATGATGCGCGCGACGATGTTCAAGCAGCAGCAGACGGACATCCCGAGCTCGCCGAACCGCCGCGATGCCCTGCACGCACCGAATCCCCAGCACGAGCTGCGCGAACGCCAGGGCATTTCCGAGCACGTCGTCGAGACATGCCCGTACACCGCGCTGTCGCTGCGCAAGGGCAAGGTGGTGGGTGTGCTGCTGGGCGCCGGTGCCCTGTTCGCCGCATGGAAGCTGGCAGGCCGTCCGGCCACCCGCACCTGGTCATCGAACCGCCTGCGCCAGGCACTGTGAGGAGGCATCATGTCGATCAAACTCAAAAAACTGAATGAACAGGTGATGGTCATCACGGGCGCGACGAGCGGCATCGGCCTCGCCACCGCCCGCATGGCGGCCGAAGGCGGCGCGCACCTCGTGCTGGCCGCGCGCGACGGCGACGCCCTCGACACCCTCGCCCACGAAATGCGCCAGCGCGGCATGGAAGTGGCGACCGTCACAGCGGATGTCGGCAACCCGGCCGACGTCGCCCGTATCGGCCAGGTGGCGATGGAACGCTTCGGCCGCGTCGACACGTGGGTCAACAACGCGGGCATCAGCGTCTACGGGCGGAACGAGGATGTCGCGCTGGAAGACATGCGCAAGGTCATGCAGACGAATTTCTGGGGCGTGGTGCACGGCTCGCTGGAAGCCGTCAAGCTCATGAAGGGGCGCGGCGGCGGCGCCCTCATCAACCTGGGCAGCGAAGTGTCGGACCGCTCGGTGCCGCTGCAGGGCACCTATTCCGCGTCCAAGCACGCGATCAAGGGTTTTACGGAATCGCTGCGGATGGAGCTGGACAAGGAAGACGCGGGCATCTCGCTCACGGTGATCAAGCCGGCCGCGATCGCGACGCCGTTCCCGAACCACGCCAAGAGCTACATGGAACACGAGCCCGACCTGCCCCCGCCGAACTACGCGCCGGAGCTGGTGGCGCAAGCCATCGTGCACGCGGCCCAGGTGTCCGAGCGCGACGTGTACGTGGGCGGCCACTCGAAGCTGACGTCGGTAGCGGGCTACCTGATGCCGCGCGCGCTGGACCGCTTCATGAGCCGCACGATGTTCAGCCAGCAGCAATCAGAGCGCCCGAACTCGAGCGCGCGCCGCGACACCCTGTACGCGCCCGTCGCCGAGCAGGAACTCCGGCAGCGCAACAACAGCGAGCACCGTGTCGTCGAGCGCAGCCCGTACACGTCGTTCGAGATGCGGTCGGCGTCCACGAAGACGGTGCTGCTCGGCGGGGCGCTGCTGGCGGCGTGGGCGTTGACGCGCAGGCCGTGGGGACGCCGCGTGTGGCCCGCCTGACGTCGATCCCGCGTAGAGTGGGCTCCCCGAGCCCACGTGTGACGTTCGCGCGTTGTTGACATTCGCGTGGGCACGGTGTGCCCACCCTACATGACAAGGGCCGGAAATCCGGCCCTTGTCATGTGGTTCGCCGCCGTTATTTGCCCGGCGCCGGCCCCTTCGGCGGTTCGCTGCCGAGGAAATCGACATCCTCGTCCGTCAGCGGCAGGTTCGGAATCGATTCGATGTGATCGGTGTCGATGTCGGCGCCGTCCCGCGCAAGGATGTCGCGGCCCGCGGCTGCCCGTTCGCCCGTCCCGCCGAAATCGCTGTCGCCTTCGAAATTCGGGTCGCCCATGTCGGCGCCGGCGCTGTCGTGCGCGTAGCTCGCTTCATTGTCGGACGTCGTGCCGGTGTCCAGGTCGATCTTCTGGTCGTCGTCCAGGTTCGCGGCGAAGCCAGGGCCGCCGACGACGTCGCTGCCCGTGTCCGAAATATCGCTCGGGCCGAGCGAATCGACGCCGTGGCCCTTGCCCAGGCTGCGGTCGGGTGCTTCCGGAAAGTTATCCGGATCAAGTGTGCTCGTGCCAGTCATATTGCCTCCAAAATAATGCAAAAATCATGAGGACAGGCTACCCGGTTTTGTCGCGCGACGGCGCAACGCAGGGCAGCCTCAGTGGGAATGCTAGAACGCGTGGCGCATGCCGACGTTCACGGCCGAGCTGCCGCTCGGGCGGGCCGCGCCGCCGATCAGGATGCCGGTGCCGTTCGTGTTGACGGTGCGCGAGAACGCGGCGTAGAAGTCGGTGCTGCGTGAGACGACGTAGCTGGCGCCGATCGCGAACTGGTTCGCGTCGCGGTTGGCCAGGTCGCGATCGTTCTTGTGGATGAACGAGGCCAGGAAGGTCGTCGAGCGCGTCATGGGGACGGCCACGCCGACGAGGGTGTCGCGGCTGTCGGTCGACGACGTGCTCGCCACGCCCGCGCCGTACGGATTGTCGGGGTTATACAGCGGCGAACTGCCCCAGCCGCGGTTGGCGGAGTACGCGGCATATGCGGTGCCCCAGCGGGTGCGCAGGTTGGCCGCGATCAGGGAATTCTTGGCGTCCATGTTGCTGCCTGCCAGGTCATACAAATGGACCTGGGCCACGTGCCGGTTCTGGTGCGCCGCCCGCAGGGACACCGGCCCGTAGTCGAAACCGATCGTCATGCCCCAGGCGCGGTCGGCCATGGGGTCGCCGCCGAGCGTGTCGATGGTGTACGACGCGCCCGTGCTCAGGTGCTTGAACCGGGTGTTGTAGTAGCGCACGCCGCTGTCGACGGGCATGCCGTTCTGCGTGACGAGATTGCTGGCCTTGCCGGCCGTGCCGGCGTGGAACGGATCGCCGACGTCGGGACGCGCGAGGTATTCGAAATTGTACTGGTGGCCCAGCGTGAAGCCGCCGGTGCCGGGGTTGACGCCGATGTCGTCGAGGCGGCCGTACGTGCGGCGCGGCACCGAATGCCAGACGCCGGCGCCATTGCTCCTGCTCGGCTGTCCCGTGAAGACGGCGATATCGTGGCCGCCCGGCGGTTCGCCGACGTAGTCCAGTCCCGAGCGCTTGCCGGTGGCGGCCGCGCTTCCCAAATCCTGTGCGCATGCGAGCGACGCACATCCGCCCAGCAATACGCACGCAACGAAACCCTTGTTCATGGCGTGTCCTCTCTACGCCTTAACAGTAGCTGTTACACCGCGATCCTATCTGTCCAATATCGCACAAATGCACTCTCATCTTGGCTCGCGTTGTTGTCAGCATATTCCGACATCTGCATGTCGGCAAGATGACAGCCCGGGAATTCCGCTTTAGAATCGCACGGGCAGGCTTTGTAACTAAACTACAGGAAAACGAGAACGATGAGACAGCTACGCCGTACCCTGACTACACTTTCCTTGGCGCTAGGCGCGGCCCTGCCTGCGTTCGCCGCGACGACGGAGGCCGCACCGATGCCGCACGTCAGCTGGTCGCGCAACGCCAATATCTACGAAGTGAACATCCGGCAATACACGCCCGAGGGAACGTTCAAGGCGTTCGCACAGCACCTGCCGCGCCTGAAAAAGATGGGCGTGGACATCCTCTGGCTGATGCCGATCCAGCCGATCGGCGAAAAGAACCGCAAGGGCACGCTGGGCAGCTATTACGCCGTGCGCGATTACACGGCCGTCAATCCGGAATTCGGCACGCTCGACGACCTCAAGGCACTGGTGAAGCAGGCGCACGGGCTGGGCATGCACGTGATCATCGACTGGGTCGCGAACCACACCGCGTTCGACAACCCGTGGACGCAGGAACACAGCGACTGGTATCTCAAGAATGAGAAAGGCGAGATCTACCCCGTCACCTACACGGACGGGGCCGAGCCGGAGTACTGGACCGACGTGACGGGCCTCGACTGGACCAAGCCCGGCCTGTGGAAAGGCATGACGGACGCGATGCTGTACTGGGTGCGCGAAGCGGACATCGACGGCTTCCGCTGCGACGTCGCCGGCAAGGTGCCGACGCCGTTCTGGAACCAGGCCAGAGCCGAGCTCGACCGCGTGAAACCCGTGTTCATGCTGGCCGAGGCCGACAAGCCCGACCTGCACGAGCACGCCTTCGACATGACGTATGGCTGGGATACGAAGGATTTGTTCAAGGCCGTCGCCAAGGGCACGGCGGATGCGCGCACGCTGGCGGACTTTGTCGAGCATCCGCCGAAAGCATTCCCCCCGGGCGCGTATCGCATGCGCTTCACGAGTAACCACGACGAGAATTCCTGGGCCGGCAGCGACGTCGAACTGTACGGCCCGGCCTTCAAGGCGATGGCCGTGCTGGCCGCGACCTTGCCCGGCATGCCGCTGATCTATGGCGGCCAGGAAGCCGGGCTCGACAAGCGCATCGAGTTCTTCGAAAAGGATCCGATCCAGTGGAAGGGTTACCCGTACGCGCCCTTCTACACGAAGCTGCTCGCGCTCAAGCATGCCAATCCGGCACTGTGGAACGGCCAGTACGGCGGTCCCGTGCAGGTGCTGCAGACGGGCAACGACAAGGTGTTTGCGTTCCGGCGTGCGCTGAAGGGCAACAGCGTGCAGGTGACGGTCAACGTGTCGAACGAGGCGCAGCGCTTCAGCGTGCCGGGCGGCAAACAGCAGACGCTGGCGGCGTGGGATTACCGGATCGACGCGCGCGGCAAGTAATCTTTCTCAGCGGCGCAGCGCGGTGAAGCCGGCCGGCTCCCACTCGCGCAGCGCCAGCAGCAACCCGCTGCCCCGCCGCCTGGGCAGCGGCGACGCGAGGCTTTCCTCGTGCAGCTCGGCGAAGCGGGCGCGCAGCCGGCGCAGTTCCACCTGCATGGACGCGAGCGCGCTCTCCGTCAGCATTCCGTGCGTGAAAGCGAGCGTCTCGTCGGGGCGGTCGAAGCGGCCGTCGAGGAAATCGGCCAGGCCCTGCGTGCGGAAATACTGGCGGATGGGGCCGTTGGGCAGCCAGTCGAAATCGCGCGCGACGTTCAGGCGGATGCGGTTGCCGGGCATCAGGGCAATCAAATGCAGGCGGTCGAGGTGCAGCAGCTTTTGCAGGCACTCGGCTTCCGTCAGGCGATAGACGGCGAGGATGTCCGCCATCGTCCAGTGATTCAGCGCGCACGCGGCCACGAGCAGCAGCTTCGTGTCGGACACGAGTTCCTTTTCCTGCTCAGTGCTCAAGGTGTGCAGCCGGGTGCCCGTCAGCGCGGCCTCCTGTGCGAGCTCGGCCAGGGTAAAACCGAGCATGTTGCTGATCTCGACGAGGCGGTCGACGCCGAGCGTGTCCGACGTCAGCAGGCGCTTGACGCTCGCCTCCGACAGGCCCAGCGCGGCCGCCACGTCGCGATACGTTTTACCTTGCAGCTTGAGTTGGCGCTTGATCGTGCCGATGATTTGCGTGACTTCGGACATGGTCTAGAGGTTGGCCTCGGATTCCCGGGATCGTAGCATGGCCGGCCTTGCGGCAACAATTCCTTCATGACAAGATGGCCGGCTGGCCAGCACAACATGAAGGAAACACGATGAACCACGCCGACTACCTGGCCCACGACGCCACCGCCCTCGCCGCACGCGTGGCCGCCGGCGACGTCACGCCCGCCGAACTGCTCGATCTCGCCCTCGCGCAGCATGCGCGCGTGCACGGCCGCGTCAACGCCGTCGTGCGATTGATGGAACGCGAGGCCCGTGCCCGGGTCGCGGGCCCATTGACCGGCCCGCTGGCCGGCGTTCCCTTCCTCATCAAGGATGGCGTGCAGGACTACGCGGGCATCCCGACGACCTACGGCAGCCGCAGCATGAGGAACAACGTGCCGACGCGCCACGCCCACGTCGTGCAGCGCTACCTCGACGCGGGCCTCGTCATCTTCGGCAAGACGAACTTGCCGGAATTCGCGACGCGCGGCGTTACCGATCCTGTCCTGTACGGCCGCACGAACAACCCGTGGGATGTGGCGCGCACGCCGGGCGGATCGAGCGGCGGCGCGGCCGCGGCGGTCGCCGCCGGTATCGTCCCGATGGCAGCTGGCAACGACGGCGGCGGGTCCCTGCGCATCCCGGCCGCGTGCTGCGGCCTGTTCACGCTGCGGCCGTCACGCGGGCGCGTATCGTCCGGACCGGGCATCGGCGAAGTGTGGTTCGGCGCGTCCAGCGAAGGCGTGATCTCGCGCAGCGTGCGCGATTCGGCGCTCGCGCTGGACGTGCTGCAGGGTGCGGAGCCGGGCGATCCATTCGTCATCGCGCCGCCGGCCGCGCCTTATGTCGAGCTGATGCGGCGCGATCCGGGACGCCTGCGCATCGGGTATTCGACGGTGTCGCCGATTGGCACGGATGTGCATCCGGAGGCTGTGCGGGCCGTGTCGCGGACGGTCGAGTTATTGGCTCGATTGGGCCACGACGTCGAGGAAGCGGCGCCTGCGATCGATGGCGCAGCCCTCGCGAAAAGCTATCTGCATGTGTACTTTGGGCAGATACCCGCCATGGTGCGGCGGGCGGAGGCGTTGGGGGCGCGGCGCGACGAAGTGGAGTTGATGAACCGGATTCTCGTCACGCTGGGCGATAGCGTGTCGGCCACGCGGCTGACGACGGAGCTGAATCGCTGGAACGAGTTTTCGCGCGCGGTGGGCGATTACTTCGGGCGCTATGACCTGTTCCTGACGCCGACGCTGGCGCATCCGCCGATTACGCATGGGACGGGCGATCCATCGGCGGCGGAGCAGCGGTTGCTGGGCTTCCTGCACGGCACGGGCCTGCTCGGCGTGCTGGCTCGGCTCGGGGTGCTCGACAAGACGGTCGACAAGATTGCCACAGATAACCTGCGCTACGTGCCGTTCACGCAGTTGTCGAACCTGACCGGGACGCCGGCCATGAGTGTGCCGCTGCATTGGACGGACGATGGGTTGCCGCTGGGCGTGCAGTTCATGGGGCCGTTCGGCAGCGAGGGGCGGTTGCTGCAGGTGGCGCGGCAGCTGGAGGAGATGCAGCCGTGGTTCGATCGGATGCCGGCGATGGCGCGCGGTTGAGGGCCTGTGGCATACATGCTGTCGAGCACGGACATCGGACGATCTGTGCACTTGTGGAGGGTGTTACATTTGATCTGTAGGTGATCAGCGTTACCGGCCCCAGAATGACCAGACAAATTCAAGGGGTCGAACGTGAAAAGAAGAACGGACCGACTTACCGCCATCCTTATCGATGCCATTCAAACAAACCGCCCTTTCCACAGCACCCAAGCAGTTGCCCGGGCGTTCGCCACAAACAGTATCCCACTTGAAGTCGCATTGCGCGTTCTCTGCCGGCCGTGGGACAGGCGCATCACCCCTCACTCCGAACCGGTTGCTGTCCAAGCCGCGTGATAGGCTTGATCGAGCCGCCGCATCCTGGACGGCCGGCTTGGCCAGGGAATGAAGAGAAACAGCCTGGCAAGAATCCGTGAATTTTCCGCCTGATTCTGAACGTAAAATTCATTTCCATTGCCACTCGCGTCATCAGACACTTGCCAATGGAAATCACCGAAGAGTTCTTACGCACAGGCGCCAGCGACCGCGGAGGCTGGTCGCGCCAACAACTTCAGCTGTTGGGCGTCACTTGGCCTGCTCCCAAGGGCTGGAAGCGTGCGCTGCTCGGCCAAACTATTGCTGACGACATCGCCCAACAGTTCATTGCAATTGGCCGCGCGCGAAAAAATCCGTCCACTCACATATCTGTCGAGCCAGCCGCACATGCAGCGTCCGGCGCATGGCAACTGTATTTGCTCGAGCTGGAAAATAATAACCTCTACGTCGGCATTACCCGCGACGTCGACAAACGCTTCGAACAGCATCGTTCCGGCAAAGGGTCGCTATGGACAACCCAGCACAAGCCGTTACGACTGCTACGTTACGTCGATACTGGCTTGACCTCCGAAAGCGAGGCGACACGCATTGAAGACGCGTTGACAGTGCAAACCATGGAGTTATTCGGCAGGCATCGCGTACGCGGTGGGCAGTATTGCATGCTCGAACAAGCCGACGTGGACGCTGCACTGGTGCGCCATGGTCATTGGGAGCGCGTCGAACGAGCTATCCTGGCCCGCCGTAGCTTCGATCTTCAGGACAGCTGGGACAGCGCTCTCGAACATGTTGTCGCGATGGCCCTGACGTATTACGCATCGCCCGATGCCAGTACACGCGACGCCTTGTTCTCGGCCTTGTACACGCTGACGCGATACCGGTTCTGGCATCAGGATTTCGACGCTGCTCTGGACAGCGCATATTGGGATCGTG
Source organism: Massilia kyonggiensis (assembly GCF_024756235.1). Lineage (GTDB taxonomy): Bacteria > Pseudomonadota > Gammaproteobacteria > Burkholderiales > Burkholderiaceae_D > Telluria > Telluria kyonggiensis. The sequence continues at coordinate 334,475 of NZ_JANUGY010000003.1, forward strand.
CCGGTATCCTGCCCGTCCTTCTCAGTTTTCGGGACAATCGACCGGTCGCTTCCCAATGCAAGGACGTCTACAGCGTATTGGCTGCGGCAATGACGCGCACGCGCAGGAATGGCCCCCAGTTCCATCATCTTTTCCTACATGGATGGACTGCCTTCGCGCCTTCCGCGACGGAAGCGCAACATGCACGGATTGCACAATGGATGGGCGAGTTACCTGTCGAGCGAGATCGGAGACACGATGAATTTACCGCGATCCTCCTACCACGAATGCGTTACTTGCTGCGCCAATAGCCGTACAGGTTGAAGTCTGCTCAGATAAGCGCTGTACATGATGTATGCCGTGACATAGCCGAGGCTGCCGTGTTGGCGGAGGGAAGACCGGACTGCCTCTTGCGCACGCATCCCTGCGCTACTCGAGCGTGTACCTGGCGTTGGGGGCGGCACGGGATTTACGCTGGCACAGGAGCCGCTTGTCCGCGACGATATTCGCGAGGGGCATCTAGTCGCGCCGTTTCGACAGCGGCTTGCGAATCCGTATACCTTTTGGATCGTCTATCCGCATCATTTGAAGGGGGATGCGCACGTTCAGGCGTTCACTCGATGGATCAGGGAATGCGATCAAGAACATGCCGTTCGGTTGAGTGAACTCACTGGCTCACAAACCGTTAAAGCCGGGCCCGGCACGTCCCTGAAATCAACACGCTAGCCGTTGCGTTCCCAGCGAAGAATATAACTTTTCAACAGGTCGAGCTCAGCGACAGGGAAGTCATGCGTGGCCCATCGTTCCTTGTAGCCTGCCAATCCATGCTGCTTATGTACTTCTTCAGCCGCAGCATATACTGCCTCGCCGAACTCAAGGGGTGGGCATGAGAACGTCATCAACAACGTACCCTCAACGTCTGGCCGATTGCCCCACAGCTCCCGGAACTCGAGCATGTCGACTCGGACAACGCCATTGTCGGTCATGACAATCGCCCAGCGATACTCGCCTGGCTCCTCGTCGAAACCGACAGAGACACTTTGTGCCCCAGCCAGGACGGCAACGCCAGCCAACACGAGCTTTCCGAGAGCATCGGAGAGATACGAGGCCGACACTTCGCACTTGCGGCCATCTGCATGAATGGTGCATTCTGCCCAACCGGAGCCCTTAAGCCGATAGTCAATCTTGAGCATCGGTTCCTTCTTCTGCCGGGTGGTCGCCATGCACGACAAGCGCATACAGCTCGGCGACACGCTGAACGGAGATACCCTCGCGCTGCTCTACCGCCAACGGGTGGTCGGTCGGCTCCAGCTCGATGAGCGGCCGGATGAAGCCGTCCCTGAGATGAACGCGGGTCTTCAGGTTGACCGTGTCAGGATACGGGCTGAGCGCCGCATTGAGCCAGCCGAAGAAGGGGCCGATATGCGACCGCTTCTCGGACTCATAGGACGCCACCCATTGTGTGAAGCTTTGCTCACTGAGCGAGACCCAGACGCCCCAGGAGAAAGGTTCCGGCTCGCCGTGGACTGGAATCTCCAGACAACCGCGGACGAAGTAGTACGTGTCGTCGAGGATGCAGGCGTCCGACTCGAGCTGGCAGCGTGTGTCGCGTTCGGTTTCCGGCACTGCGTAGTAGCTCAGCGGGGCGGCCGCGTCGAGTGCGGGCATGCCTTGGTGGGTTTGGCCGCAGGAGGTGCAATGGAACTCGAATGACATTGGTCGTGGTCTCCTGTTGGTTCGGTAGCTGCTGCGGCTTTCATGCTTTTGGGATGCGCCGTTGGCGCGCTGTCCGCTGCGCGGCCAGCAAACGGGCGATTCGAAGAGGGCTGGGCTCGTAGGCCCAGCCCTTCGAATCTCACACGCGAGGCGCGCAGGCGCCTCGCTCGCTTCCGCCAGGAAACAAAAAAACCGCCTTAGGGCGGTTTCTTTTGTTTCCTGGCGGAAGCGGTGTCCGCCGTCTCCTCTATGAAAATACCGAGATATTCATCCGTACCCACACGACTACCCCCATGCCCGTTAAACGGACGCCCTTGCCTTGGTGGTAGAAGAACATCGAGCGAAAGGTCCTCGTGAGGCGCCTTGGGAGCTCCCTTTTGCTATTTGATCTCCCCAAAAGATACAGCTTCCCGAAATCTGAGCGGTTCAGCAAGTCGTCCCCGGCATGCTCTTGCCAGTGTGAACATTCAGCCCGACATAGCATGAGTACCCTTGGTCCTTGGTCCAAGTACACGCAAGGTCCCCTCTGTTCCGCTCGCGATAGTCGGGACCCGAGCTACAGGCGTGCTTCGCGTCCGGCCCGATCTGGTCAAAGAGCTCTTTGGCAAGTGGTCCGGTCAGCATGAGAGACAATTTTCGATCTGCCTGCGTTGGCGCGGTCTTGTCCTCGATGCTGCCTCCGTACACGTAGTAGTCACCGTTGAGCGGCTTGGCCAGATACCGGCCCGTCTCCTTTGTGTCAGCAGCCTGCGCCGAGCAAAGAAGCGCACATGCGCCGGCAAACCATGCAAAGTGCACCTTCATGGATGCTCCCGAATTTCAATATGCAGGTGATCGTTGTGGTCCCGAAAGGACCTGACGCGACCTGGGCCGCAGGCTTGCTGGACCTTGTCGTCGTTGAAGTAAATGAAGTTGGTGAACGGATGCTCAAGAAAAAGGCGAACAAGCTTGATCGTGGCGTCACGGTCATATACCTTCGGGTCGAAGCGTGAACAGCGTGCCTCTTGACCAACCATCTTGTCCTTGCGCACCGGCCGAATGTCCATTTCGATGCCTTTCATGTGCGATGCATGGTCGTACCTGAGCCCGTTGGCGACGCTGATATTCCCGATGCCGAACTTGCGATCGTCGATGGCCTGCCATGCGCGTTCGACCCAAAAGATCATGGAAAGTAAATTCGGATGGGCATATTGCGCGAGATGGCCAGTCCCGGGCACGCCACCGATGTTCCCGTACACGTAGTAACCCGCGTCCTCGGGCGCCTGCGGCAACATGAAATAACCGCGCCCGTCCTTTGGTTGAATTGGAACTCCAGTCCCAGCCATAGCTAGCCTCTCCCGTCATGCACAGCACTTCTTGGCCGCTAAGTCCCAGCCACCCGAGGTACTTCCAGAGCTACCCCCGCCAATTTTCTGCTGAGTATAGGTCCACTTAACCTTAGAGAAGCACAGCCCGATCTCGTCCACGAGGAGGCCGCCGTCGCGCATCACCTGGTCCATGTGTGACAGCATCACGTTTTCCAGCTCGACCTGGTAGTACTTCACCGGCTTGCCTTCACCGTCGGCCCGCATAAATTCCAGCTTGGCCTTCGGAATCGTCTTGCCCATAGCGCAGTGCTGCATCAGGACTGGTGATGCGAGATCAGCGACTTTGGAAAGGGACAGAGTACGGTGTTCACTGTGCCCAGCAGTGTGCCCGCCTGCGGTTGATACGCTGGTGCTTCTGGGCTGCGTCACGCCCCAGTGGCATGAGACGATCTCGATCCAACCTTGATGTGCCGAGTCCGCCGATTCACCCTTAATGCCATCGATTTGCAGGTATGCGTCAGTTGCCATATGTCGTCTCCAGGAAGATTTGCATCGGCCATTCTTCCCTAGGTGGCACCGCTAACGGTTGGGCCTTCGCAACTGATCGAGCTGAGCGAGGTTTGGTCTTGAGCGGCTACAAGTGAAGGCGGGGCAACGCTCACTGAGCGTAGGGCGCTGGAAAGGGGTTGCCTGATCCTGCCACCAGCGACAGTTAGGGATCACCTAAGTCGTCAGCCATAACTAGGGATTGACCGGCCATGCACAATTTGAAGGACGCGCTCCGTCACGTACGACACTGTTAAGGGCCGAGCGACGTGCGCAGCACGCTGAGGATTCGGTTCGTTACGTCAGCCTTTTCGCTCATTGGGACACGGTGGAGTTGGAGCAGAATGGACGCCGCATCATCGTCCTTGCAGTAGAAGTAGCATTCGGGAACATCAAGGGCTTCCGCGATGCGCTCCACCATTGAATAGTCCGGCTCATGCTTTCCGCGCTCGTACTGGTTCATACGCGCGCTCGATGACATCTCGTCGATTCCAGCTAACACCCCCAACTTCTCCTGCGACAGCCCGGCCGCACGCCGCGCTTCTTTAAGCCGCTTGCTGAATACAGACATTCAGAGCCCCTAAAGGCTAAGATATTCTGAGTATTTCGTTGACGTCACACTAAGGTTTCCTTAGTATCAACCGTAGCCGCTATGCCCGCCTAGCGCAAAACTATGGAAGAACCATCAATGAAATACGGCACGTTTGTACTCATCAGCCTGCTTGCTGGCTGCGCTTCAACTACCGGAATCGTCCCAACCGGAAAGGACACTTTTATGATTTCCCGCGAGGACAACGGCCCCACCGCCTCGTTGGGGGCGATCAAGGCATCCACCTTCAAAGAGGCTGGAGCATATTGCGCGGCACAAAGCAAGAACGTCAAGGCGATCAGTGAAACCGATATCCCGCGTTCGTTTGGTCAGTTCCCGCAGACCACTCTGCATTTCACTTGCAATTGATCCGATTACTGTCAGCGCTCGCCGTTTGCCGCTGAAAGACTCATCTATGAATCCGAAACTTAGCCCGATCAGAACCGCTTTCCTGCAGTTGATAATGGCCAGATATGGCCCGTGGTATCTGCTGCGCGGGCAGTCTGGCAAATGGCACACGTGCTGGTGGCATGTTCCGCACGATGAGAAGGCAATGGAGTCGTTCATCTTCAACGACGATAGCCTTGACGAAGACTGCTTCCCAACGAGACGTGAAGCACTGAAAGAAATTCTGAGGTCACTCGACAGCGAAATCGGAGCTGGAGGCGCCGGCTACATCACGGCACGACAACGGGTCAGAGATAGTCTGATCTCGAACACGAACGAACATGATGCAGGCGTGGCGCAAAACGAGTTCTTGGGCACGCCAGACGAAGCAGCGCTCATCGAAGAATGGATTCGCTCAGATCAGCGCGAAGCCGCGGAGTATCTTGCTGCAGCTAAGCGACGCGCGACCTTTGAAGCCGCTTGCACCGAGCAGGAACGACGCGAACGAGTCTTTGAGGAGATCGTCCGGGTTTTCGGTGCTAGAGCCATCGAAGAGATCAATGCCGCCATCGAAGACGCGTGGCTGACTGGACAGCCGAAGATTAGCCGCACGGTCGATGGGCTCAAGAGAGACGAGACGATGCCTATGCCGCAATTAGCCGTAATCTCGGGGGCCGTCGTATTTTGTAGCTCAAGTCGAGCCACTCCTATCCCCGTGAGGACGCCACTGTCTAAGCGTGATGCCATGAACGGGTACGTGCCTCACTGGAAGCACTCTACGTGGCTCGGTATCGTGATCCCAGCACTTGTCCGAATCATCGACAGACTGGAACGGGAGGCCCAAGCCAGTCCACCTAACGGCACGAAAAATCCAGAGCTATCATAGCTTCATGACCCGACTTTCTCGCCCTACCCTCTACCAATGCCCGGCTTGCGCCGGCTATTTCACGCGCCCCGTACTGACTTTTCTGCATTTTCACGATGACGTCCCTAAATGGACAGACGGCATGAACGGGCAGTGGTGGGCAGGAATTGGGGCACCAGTTGGGCGATGCCCTAGCTGCTTAGGAATTGTCTGGATTGACGATGCTACCCAAATTATGCCTGCTCCTAGCAAACCACGCCCAGTTGGCGCCGTCGCCCGGCTATGGCATCGACTGACCGGCGATAGACAGGGACGGCTGCAGGGCGAGCGAAACTGGCTTTCGCTACCACGAGAGATTAAGGACGCCGGCCATATCAAAGGTCTACAAGGCGCTCAAGATTTTTGGGAGGCCTTGGCAAAACTGGTACCCGACGATCTGGATCGTGAGACCTATGTACGGCGGCGGCTGTGGTGGGCTTCTAATGACCATCAACGGCTGAGCGAACACAGCAGCGCGGTTTCGGCTGAACATGTAATGCCTGTAGCCAAGGCTCAGGCAAATATGCATCGCCTCCTGGAACTGATTGAGCGCGATCCGAAGCAACAAGTCGAACGCGGCGAACTGTTGCGCCAGCTGGGAAGATTTGACGACGCTATAGCCGTGTTGACTGCGATACTACCCGACGGTCACAGCGAGGTGCATGCCAGCAAGATCGAAAGGCTTGCTCGACGCCGCGATAATAAGCTGCAAATCCTAAATGGTACCGTTTGGTAACGCGCCCTCTACCCTAAGCGGTCGGGCAGCAGGTCAATCTTAGCTTCGATGCGTTCAAGGCGGGTAAGAATCGAAGTAAGTTTTTCGTACATATTTGCGACCGCACGCTCCCTCCCCTCATGCATCGGACCAGCGTCTGTTCGCGTTGGTGCATCAGGTGACGTGGCACTCGTCTTTGCCCGCCTATTCAAGTACAGGCCAGCCACAACGGCACGGATTGCCCAAGTTGACAATAAAAGTAGAATCTTCACGGTTAGCTAAGCGTTTTTTCGGCCTCCTATTTTCGGATACTGCACAAGATTCGACCTAAAAGCGTTCATTTACAGCCGAAAAAAAATTTTTAACTTTTTTATAGCGCGTGAATTTTGAGGGCTAGGCCGACCACTGCAAATGCAAGGGGGGGTAGGTTTTGCCCTCCCCCCCTCGACATTTTTGTTGATCATAAGTAAAGCTTGAGTGAAAATCTTTAACCACCTAGCTTTACTGGTGCACGCGACCGTCCTAAGACACTTGGAGACGGAATCGACGATGTATAAATCCTGGATCTCACATGAGCGTAACCTTACTGATAGTGTGTCTTATCTTAGTCGGCTTGATTATTTTCCAGCGTCAGAGCTGGATTGGCCGGCTCAAAACAGTAGAAGCGGAGTACGCCCGGCAGAAAAACGAGCACGACACGTTGCTGCAAAAGGCTCGCGATGAGTTCCAAGCCACCAATGAAGCGCTACAGACGGAGCTGAAGACCCTCGAACCCTTCGCGCAAGTAAGGGACGCTGCCCGCAAGGCTCAGGAACTGCGTATGCAGGCGTCGGAGTTTTTTGCCAACGCTAAGGCAGATGCACAGCGCATACTACAGGAGGCAAAAGAGAGCGCCGACGCCGTTATTGCGGCAGCCAAGGCAGAGGCGTCGAGTCTCAAGAGCGCAAACGAAGCTACGGTCCAGGCACGGCGACAAGAAGCAGATAACCTCGTTAAGAATGCCGGGCGTCAGGCGGACGACATTATTCGTGCCGCGAAGACGCGCGCAGAGGAGATCGCGGGTGACGCGTACAAAGCGCTCAATGACGCGGACGCGCTTAAACAGCTTGCTGCAGCCATGCGCAATGTTGTAGATGGGTATGGCGACCGGTACCTAAAGCCAACAACCAGTCTCATTGATGACCTCGCCGATGAGTATGGCCACGAGGATGCTGGCCGGCAGCTTCGCATCGCTCGCGAACGCAGCAAGAGGATGGTTGAAAATCACGAAGCGGCGACATGTGATTATGCTGAGGCATCGCGCCGCGAGACAGCAATTCGTTTTGTGATCGACGCATTCAACGGCCGGGTCGACTCGATCCTGTCGCGGGTTAAATCTGACAACTTCGGCGTTTTAGAACAGCAAACCCGCGATGCGTACGCGCTGGTCAACCACAATGGCACCGCGTTTCGTAACGCACGTATTCAAGAGAAATACCTTACCGCGCGATTGGACGAACTGCGTTATGCAGCCATGGCCCATGCTCTGCGTGAGCGCGACAAAGAAGAACAGCGCCAAATTCGTGAGCAGATGCGCGAAGAGGAGAAGGCGCGTAAGGAAATCGAAAAAGCACTGAAAGATGCGGCCAAAGAGGAAGAAGCCATCCAGAAAGCGATGGCACGTGTCCAAGCACAGGTCGAAAAAGCGAACGACGAACAACGAGCTGCGTTCGAGGCCCAGCTCTCAGAACTACGCACGAAGCTTGCCGAAGCCGAATCGCGCGGCCAACGCGCGCTCTCGATGGCACAGCAAACGAAAGCTGGGCACGTATACGTCATTTCCAACATCGGTAGCTTCGGAGAGCACGTGTATAAGCTCGGGATGACTCGACGCTTGGAACCGCTCGATCGAGTCAAAGAGCTCGGCGACGCAAGCGTTCCTTTTTCGTTCGACGTACACGCTATGATCTGGTCAGAAGACGCTCCGCGTTTGGAGAGCCAACTTCATAAAGTTTTCGTCCGCAACCAGGTCAATAAAGTGAACCCACGAAAAGAGTTCTTCCGCGTGCCTCTTTCGGATATTCGCACCTATCTGGATCAGCAAGGGGTCAATGTCAGCTGGACAATGGCTGCCGCTGCGGCCGAATACCGAGAAAGTCTTGAGCTCGAAAAACGGTTGATTGAGGACTCCGTGGCGGCGGATCAGTGGGTTACTCACCAGATAGAGGCAGCCGACGCACAACAACTGAGCCTAGTTGATGCCGAGTCCGCTGAATGACGTTCGCAGGGAGTGCTTTGACGCCCCGCGAACCCTAGAATTTCTGTCCCCTGATGTGGCTGCCTCAGGGGTCTATGCTTGAACTATCGGCTCCAACTTACGCTGCCAAACGCGGCTTCACGACGGAGAGCACAGTAGCGCGTGAAACGCCGTAGAGCTTAGCTAAGGCGCTGACACTCTGATTGTTCGCATACCCCAACATCATTGCCTCACGTTGCTCAGGCGTCGTTTTGGAAGGCCTGCCAAGGGTTTTCCCATCAGCCTTAGCACGTTCAAGCCCTGCTTGAGTACGCTCTACAATCAAGTCTCGTTCCATCTCAGCCACGGCAGCCAACATAGTAAGCATGAGCTTGCCAGCCGGCGACGTGAGGTCAAGCTTACCCAGTTGAAGGACAATGACCTCGACACTAAGCTCTGCAAATCGTTTGATCGACGCAAGCACATCATGTGCATCGCGCCCCAGGCGATCTAGCTTAGACACCACCAGCGTGTCCTTCTTCCTCAACTTCGTCAGCATGTCGCCAAATTGCTTGCGTTGCGCGGCATGCGCTTTGCCACTCACCGTGTCAGCGAACCAGTACTCCACCACGTACCCAGCTCGCTCGATCTCAATACGTTGATTGTCGGCCGTCTGCTCCGTCGTGGATACCCGCCCATAACCAAATACTGCCATAGTCCCGCTCCCGATATGTTGGAAAACGGTATCACTATATATCAACATGTTGAAATATGAAAAGGCTATATTTCTGACACGTCAGCAAGGGTCGGTTGCAGCATGTTGGAAAACGGTCGTTTTCTACCACGCGGCGACAGCGCTATATGGGTTGCAACACGTCTGCGGATATGGCTGAATAGCTGGAAATGAACATTCAAAGGTAAATAATGAGCGGTGGTCATGCAACGGCAGGCGGCATCTTGTTCCAGATGCGAGTGGCGACGTGGTTCGGCTTACATCTTTTGGCGAGTCGGAGCCTTCCAATTACGGATCTTCAGGCTAGTGTCCCGGACCGAATATTTGTTGAGGCGGACTCGCCAGTAGACGATATTCGGATCGTCACAAATGGTGGCGGGAACATATTCGTTAATGTTAAAACCGCTGTGACTAAAAGCGATCAACCGAAATCGCCCCTAGGCTCCGTCGTGGACCAATTCGTTAGGCAATGGCTGAGCTGTGTTTCGGGTGATGGAACTCTTGTTTGGAACAGACCAATTGATTCCGCGCGCGATTGCATGATTTTGGCGGTCAATCGCTCGAAAAGCGAGTCTTTCGCTGACTCTACAATGGCTTTACTAGGCAGGTTGCGGTCACACGGTGAGAGTTCTTCGATATCGCAAATCGCATTGACTGCTGGCGAAAAGTCGACATTTGATGTTTGGCAGAAGCAGATCAGCTATTGGTGGAATCGCCACCTTGGTGTTACCCCATCGGAATCGGAGGTTCGACACCTGCTGTCGGCAGTACGGGTCCTTACCTTCCCCGACGCAGAAAGATTCGAAAGTGAAGAGGCTGCAATCCTAGCCGAGATAATCCACTCCGCCGAACCTGAAGCCGTCGCTCAAGCTTTGAACTCTTTGGTCGTCCATTTCGGAACAATGGCAAAGCTCCGGTACTCAGCCGACGCTAAACGTCTTCGCGAAGTGCTACGACAAACCGGACACCACCTCAAGGACTCGCCTCAGTACGCTAAGGATATTCAGCGCCTAAAAGCCGTTACTCAGCAAACGTTGACCACGTTGCAGCGCCACAGTGAAATCTTAGCGCCTGACTGCTCAAAACCAATTCATATTCGGCGGCGGTGCGTATCTGATATCGTAAGTTGCGCGGCCCAAGAATCGTTCCTTTTGATTGGTGCACCTGGAGCAGGCAAGTCGGGCGCAGTTCACCAAGTAGCAAAGCAAATGATAGATGATGGACATCCGGTTCTTTTGCTGGCAGTGGACGAATGGCTCGCACAGACAAAGGAAGGATTTCGTGCCGAACTAGGCATTTCGAACGCACTCGAGGATGTATTAGCTGCCTGGGACAGTGAAAAAAACGGTGTGCTGATCATCGACGCTCTCGATGCTAGTCGTGGAAGTCGCTCTGACAAAACCTTTCAGGAGCTTATTCTCAACGTACAGCGCGAATTGAAAAACTGGACAGTCGTAGCCTCGATCAGAAAATTCGATTTGAAGTATGGGGCTCATTATCGTGAATCATTTCGCGGACAACCGGTCGCCTCTGGATTCTGCGATCATGATTTCAGTGGAGTGCGTCACTTCGACATTCCTCTATTAACCCCTACGGAATTGGAGCAGGTGTGGCATTCATCGGCACTTCTGGGAGAAGCCTACAGTAACTCAACGGACGCGTTTCAGATCCTAATAGGTTCCCCATTCAACCTTTTCCTCCTCGCGTCGGTGGCAGATCACGCCTCAAAGAGCCTGGTTGGGGTTACAACTCAAGTTCAACTCCTTAACGAATATTGGTCATATAGGATCGAATTGCCTAACGATGGGCAGCGCCTGATGCGGGAACGCTTATTGGGTAAAGTTGCGACTCATATGGTCGCAACTCGTCAGTTGTTTCTAACTAGCCAACAGATCGAGCAGTTGGACGCCGAAGTCCTCGAAGTTATTCTGCGCAGCGGTGTTCTTCTCGCTCACGGCGTCCTCGGCAAACGCATTAGCTTCGCCCACCACATGCTTTTCGACTACGCGGTCGCGCGGTCAATTCTAATGATCGACGATGTCCAAGCTGATCCAGTAAAGCTGTCATTGTCCGACGACGATGCGCTAATGCTGGCTCCGGCCGCAATGATTGCCCTTCGCATGGTTTGGGCTGGCTCCCAAAACAAAATCACATATTGGGATCTCGCGCTTTCTCTAGCACGGTCGCAAGCAGAGGGAACATTCGCAAAGATGCTCCCGGCACGTGTCGCCGCCGAGTTAATTTCGGCACCAAGTGATATTGCCCCTCTTCTGGAAGAGATTCGTCCCTCAGCCAAACAACGCGAAGATGGAGCTTTTTTAATAAGGCATATGTACGGAACGCTCTTCGCGGGCGTTGTTCAAGTGCGGCCAGCTCTTGGCAATGATAACGATCCGTGGTGTGAAATCACGCGACAGCTGGCTCGGAAAAACATCGAGCTACTTAGCTATCCCATCAGAGTCGCGTGCACGCAATGGACGGAAAAAGCAGGTCAGCTCACTGCTCAACAATCATCTGCCTTGAACGAGGCGTCTCGTCTTTTATTAGAAGCATCGCTGAAACGGTGGGGATCGAAAGGCGTTGACGATGGGGATGCCGTCTATGGCATTCGCGGCACTGCCCGAACTTTCGTTAGCGCACCGGTCGAGTCTCACTCCGTCCTTATTGAGGTATTAGAACCAAACCGTGTTGCAGCGTGCGGCTACAGCGATTTGTTTAGCTTGTCCTGTGAAATCAAAGCTCTAATCGGACCTGCTCCGACGCTTGTCCAAGAGCTTTACAGAACAAGTTTTTGTACTCGCCTGCCTTCTAGCGATGAGGTTTCATATCTTGGTGACAGTCGAATTTTATCCCTCCGCACAAACAAGAGACAGGAACTTGAATCGGTCCAGTACCAGCTTTCCGAAGCGTATCGCCTGCTACTCATCAGCCATCCCGAAATTGGCGCGAGTACGCTAATAAGTATTTTTGATTACATCATTCCCAAAAACCACAACATTGGCATCAAACGCGATAGCTTCAAATTCGACTTTGCAGGGAAAGTTGCCGAAATTACCGAAGACCACTCCTACATATGGTGGCAACCTGATGATCGCCATCGGAAAGCTATTGAAGGGATGCTAGATACGTTCAGTGAAGGTATTGTTGAACTTTGTGATGCGGACAACTTTGCAGCGATCGAAGCCGTTCTGGATAAAGTAGTAGAAGAAAACCGCTGGGCCGCTATTTGGGCGGCAATCGCTGCCGCCGCCGCAGAGCGCCCGTTGGCACTAGGAGTAAGGATACTGCCACTCTTATTAAACGAACAGATACTTGTTACCACCTCGATGACTTACCACCTAGGAGAAGTTATCAAACAGGTCACAAAAAATTTGACAGGCGAATTCATCGTACAAATTGAGTGTGCAATTTGGCGAATCGATGTGGACGATGAACACATCCGAGATGTTCTTTTAAATTGTTTTGACCGGGACAAACTGTCCCTTCCGTCCTCGCGACAGTGGCTGAGTGAACGGGAGGAAACGGCAAGCGACTTGGATAATACGCCTCCATTCCGAATTCATACATACGCGGGTGACGACACGGAATTTTGGCATCGTCAAAACGGTATAAAACCAGACGACGAGCCTACCGCATCTGTACTAGCGGCAATCAAACAGGTGCAGTTCACCGAACAGGGCTCCTCGTCTACGAGACTGGAGGATGCGCTTGGGAAGTGGAAGGATGTGCTGCAACTGCACGATCTGATTCGCGATCCCAATGTCATCCCGTCGCCGGTATCTGAAACCGCATGGGATTGTCTAGCTGAAGCAGCGGAAAAGGTTGCGCTTCTATGCAACAGCGAAAAGGATCTCCAGCGTTTCCCAAGGCTGCTGGATTTGTGCGTAACGGCTCTCGACGCCAGATTTTCCCCGCAGCCAATCCATGATATGGAACGAGAGGAACAATTCGCAAAATCGCCTTCGTGGGGCCGCCCTGCTCCGCGCATTGAAGCAGCAGCAGCCCTCATGGCCTATGGAAGAGCTTTGTCTCAGCCGATGACGGAAGACATGCGGCGCCGAACTCTTGAGTTAGTTAAGGACCCAGCAGTCGCGGTTCGTCACACGATAGCGGCTCGCGTCAACATGCTCTCGATCGCTGATCTGGAATTGGCGGGGGAAATTGTCAACACCGTAATTCAAAGCGAACAGAACCGTGGAGTGTTATCTTTCTTTTTCGGCGCACTGCATAACATGCTTGGAAGCGTGCATGGTTTGGTTAGCCAGCCACTTCTCGATCTTGAGAAAACGCATATCGACGACGCGACCGAAGAGACTGGTAACTTTAGTTCGAATCTTATAACACTGATTGTCCGTCTGTGGTTAGATTTCGATAACGAGGCCGCATTCGCGAGGATATCTGAGTGGACGTCCCATCCCTCGCGTTATGTGAATCGTCTAACTGCGATGCTGCACTTCATTCGCTCCGCTTTCATCATGGGCGACCCTGATGTACCCAGCAGTCGAGACCATACAACTCGCGTGCGAACCATTGCGATCTTGGAATCCTTAGTAACAAATTCCGTCGCGAAATTTAACGAACTGTCCGCACTAAAGGACCGTAATGAAGCGCAACAGCGGGAGCTGGAACGTGTGTATCGGCTTTTGGATACAGCTACGCACGCCATCTATTTTGCATCCGACGCCAACGGCAAACGCAACTCGACCGACGGCAACGCCTCCCTCAACTCAAAAGTGGCGGAGCGGCTGCTTCAGGAGCTTAGGAAAGTACTGTATCTACTTGCGGAAGTGCCCTACCCGGCAATTACTCATTATCTGTTGGAGACCTTAGAGGGCCTCGTAGAACATGATCCTGAGAGCTGTTTGCAACTGATTCTTCACACCATGGATCGAGGAGGGCCACGGGGGGGATATCAGTTTGAGACCTTGGGGGAGGATCTCCTTGTCCGCCTTGTTCGCTTATACCTTGCGGACTATCGATCTCTCTTCTCGCAAAATTCACACTACCGACTGGGCCTTGTGAAGGCACTCGACCTTTTCGCCGCAGTAGGCTTCGCAGACGCGCGTCAACTAGTCTATGAATTGCCGGAGATGCTGCGATGAATCCGCATATTGTATCGTCTCTCCGAGACGGGATCTTCGCTCTAAAGGAGAGCTACGACAATCTTCATTTACCAGCGATTGAGGGCGCTGCTGAAGCATCACAAAAGCTTTCGAGCGGCGCTTATGCGGGAAAAGGTCGAGAGCTGATCGTCGAAGCCCAAGTAAGAACGTATCTAATTGACCCGATATTGAAGACGCTGGGTTGGCAGCTTAACTTGGCGAGCGAAGTCTTAGTTGAGGCAGCGGTCGACCCTACGGATACGGGAGAGAACAGGCGCTTCCTTGACTATTTTGGACGAGAAACCGATGAAACAGTAGCTAGGCCGCTCCTTATTGTCGAAGCGAAGCGCGCCAGCGCATCGCTGCCTGGCGCGCCCACAATGCAACAATATGAGCGCCTTGAGAAGATCGTGGGCGCCTTTGCCGCTATCAGTGCTGGAGAGAAAAAAACCCGGCACATTGGTGCAGAATGGATAACTTGGCTTAAGACACTAGTTGACTATGTTCGTCGGATATACGTCGGCTATGGTACGGCTCCGAAATGCGTGGCGATGACGAACGGAGAATGGTTCCTTGTCTTCACGAACCCTCACGCTACGTTTATCGACAACAGTCCGACGACCGACGATATTCAGATATACGAATCGTTAGAAGCGGTTATACGGCGCGTCGGAGAGTTTCATGCTGCCTTATCATTCGGATCGTTAAGTTCGTTGATACCAATTCAGCATCCTGCCGACCTACACCAATTCGTGGCTGCCGGGTCTTCAGTCGATCTAGTCATGTGCCTGGAGCTCACCTTCAATTACGTTCAAGATGTACAGCCATCGATATCGGCACGCGTTTATGCACGAGTCCAAGTTTCCCCAAACGTCTGGGTAACGTTCCGGATTGAGCACAGTCCAATTTATCAGCCAATACCACCTAAAGAATCGATGTTCTGGGATGGTGCCGCTGCTTTGCAAGAATGTCGTGACCAGTTGCTCAACGAATTAAGTAAGTATGCGTCGCTCAACCTTCTCAAGGTTACGGAATATGAGAAGCGGGTTCAACCGACCGCGGTGCCGTCTCCGATGAGCAACTCGCCTCTCTGCAGCAGCACGGTCCCCGGAGTTTTTCACCTTGTTTTAGGAGACACGCCCTTTTTTGCAACAGCTAACGATGAGTACGATGAGTGCTCGTACCACGCCTTCGGTCCAGCCAACGCTATTGGCCTTGCATCCTCGACTGCGCCATTTATCGGACCTACGCGGAATCCGCCTGTTTACTTTCATTCTGGATCAAACTTTCACTGCGCTCACCGGACAGTGCATTCGCAGCGCCAGAAAAAGTGCATTCTTTTGGCTTTCGAGTCACATCTGTGTTGCAATCGATGTGCATTTGTCCAGCATTGCTGGCCCAACGGCACCTCTAGTCTGCCATGTTCCAAGTCGTAAGGCCTTTATATGCGCTAGGCCTTTGTCATGATATGGTTCTCTGAGCGGATCGCTTCATAAGATAAGAACGCAAGTCTGCGTAGTGGAGTGCGTGCAGCTCCGCGAGCCGCGCTGATAGGCTTCGATGGCGGTGGTGCCAAGTGAAAGGCCGGCGCTCAACTTGCAATTGTCCGGGTTCCGCGCCGATTCTGGAAAGCAACTTAGCGCGCGCGATTCTGGCCCGGCCTGCGGCTTTAGCAGCAAGATTGCTCTGATATCGCAACTGATGACAATGTCGACACGCTAGCTCTCCATTCCTATAGTACAGCGACTGGAAATTCCCCTCGTGCGCGCGAGGACACTTCAGGAGGGGGCGTACACGGTCTTTTAGGCACTGAACAAGCACGACGTCCACTACCCAAGGCCGGCCACCCAAGAATACCGCCAGGCGGGTCTCGGTGAGTAAGGCTACAGTACGCACCTCGCTATCACTGAGCACCAGACGAGGCGATCCCGAGGCTTTCGCGGCCCGCATCAACTTTGGCAAGTTCACTTCAAATGCATTTTCGAGGACTGGGACCCGAGGCGCTTTGGCTGTTTTCATATTATTTACCTAAAACAAAAGCGAACCTGACATCTGCATGCCCGGTTCGCTGAGTGGGTCGCTGATTTATTGGCTGAGTACTCGATTACTTCGAGGGTTTGAGCCAGATTTCCCTGTGAACTTTCGGCAAGTAATCTGCCCCACCAAACGGTCCAACATTGATGGAGAAAGGCTGATCCAACGCACCAAACAGGGCCGTGTAGATATCGAGGAGCGCCTTCTTCTCGACATACAAGGGATCGTCCGGCGAGATTTCGGCATTGCGATCAATCCCGGTGGAGATGGCAAACGCCAAGTCCATGTGGTCCAGGTGAGACGCTGTCGTGAAGCTAACGTATGCAAGCCTGGGGTCAGTACGCAAGCCCTCATATCCGTTCAGGTGCGCGTCGTATGCGACGAGGGCCCGAGCCTCGTCCGGCGACAGGCGTGCGAAGCCATGCAGTGCGCGGTGCTGATGTTGGCGTTTAATGATGGGCGCCCAGTTTTGGAGCGGAAAGGCATTCATAAAATCCTGTCTGGCCTCTTGGCCTAGTTCATTCGATTACACAGCAGAATGAGTAATTCGGCTGCACGTTAAATTCCCGGTTTTTCCCAGTTCTTCCCAAACCGGAGCGTTGGGCGGCCCACACTGGTCCCGGTTTTTCCCACCTCCCCTATAAGGGGAGGGGGAACCGGGAAGGGCTGGTCGGTAGGTAGGTCGGTAGGTTCGGCCGCTCGTTGAAGTGCTAGTGCTAATTCCGCGAAAAACTGCTCTGCTAGTGCCCCAGCGCCGGCAGGCGCGCGATGTGCGTTTCGGTCAGCTCAACCATGCCATGGGCTGCGAGCGCCTTGACGGCATCCTTGGCACGTTCCCGCTTGTGCTTCGGATCGACATCGATCACGGCGGCGATCGCATCGTATGCTGCGGCATACGTGATAGCCGCGCCTTCCTCATTGAACTTGGCGCGCAGCACGTCGCAGGCAATCTGCTGGTGCCGCCCCAGCTTCTTGGCGCCCCGCTGTGCAAAAGGCGGCGTGATGGAGACCGCCATGCACGACGTGATGTCGTCGCCATCGTCGTCTTGGCCCACTACGACCTGTTCGAGTCTGAAGCCGTGCAGGGTCCCAGTAACATCGTCTTTGGACTTGGCGACCGTCCAGCTGAGTCCTTGGCCAGTGACCACACCGATAACGCAATCCATCGCAGCGAACAGGCTGGAATGCCCACGCATGCCCTTGCTCTCGTCTTTGCCGGTGTGATGCACCAGCAGCACCATCCCGCCCGTCAACTGCTGGAGCGCTTTTGCGTTGGCGATGATCACTCCCATGTCTTTCGACGAATTCTCATCGGCGCCAGGGGCTGCACGGTTCAGCGTGTCTAACACAATCAAACCGTGCGCACCGCCAGCGTCACAGATCGCGTGTGCCATTTCTTCGACGTCAGAGGCCGATGTGATGTCGACCTGCTGCGTGATGAACCGCAAGGCGTCCGGCATCTTCTGCGCTTTGTACTTTTCCCAAGCCGCGATACGCTTGCCCATGCCACTTTCTCCCTCCAGCACACAGTAGGTAACGGGGCATTGCGTGATTCGCATGCCGTACCAGTCGGACACGCCGGACGCTACCGATGCGCCCAGGTCGAGGGTCAGGAACGACTTGCCCGAACCGCTCGGGCCATACAGCGCGGCGAGACCGACCTGCGGCAACAGACCGCGAACCATCCACTTGATCGGTTCAGCCTGCGCGAGCTGTGCCGCGCTCAGTATCTTGAAACGTTGCGACGACGCGCCGTCATTGGCAGAACTCTGCATGGGTCGCAGAACCCGGCTGAGGTCCACGACCTGGGGCGAGAATTTCTTCACGGCGCTGTCTACCAGCCTCGGGATTTCGTCCACACGGGCTTTCCAGCGGTCGTCGTGAGGCCCCTGAGAGGATTGCATGAGGCCACGCAGGTGCGACACGACCACGCCCGGTTGCGTGCCGGAGGCAATCAACGAACCGGCCATGTCGCGCAGGCTGTCGTGATAGACCTCACCACTGATTACCTGGCGCACCCAAGTGCCGTGACGATCTTCTTGCACTCCGTTCGCCGTCAGACAGACCGACTTGCTGACCGTGTTAGCGCGGATCGTATTTGCGAGGTCGGCGAACCCGTTCAGGCGGACGAGCGGACCGGATTTCAGCACACGCCCGGTCACAGTCAAGAGTCTGCGGTCGGAATACAACTCAACCTTCAGCCCATCCAAATTTCCGTTGACTCCCTTCTCCAATTTTTCAGCGTAGCCGAATCCGCGAAGTCCGGTGCCCGACGGCGACACTTCGATGTACTCGACGCCGAGCTGTTGCATCAAGGTCATCGCAGACATCGACGGCTGACCATTGACCATGCACTGGTCAATGTCGATCCCGACGATACCGTCACCGTTCAGAACGAACGCAATTCCGGTGTACCCACCTTCGTCGAAGGCAGCCTCCGCTTGAGCGAAAGTGCCCCAGGTGTTCGGGTCGGTCGAGCTGCCGCGCACGTTCAGCAACGTCGGGCAATAGGGCACTTTCCGGGGCTTCCCGCCGTTCATCGACTCCGCCTTCCACAGGAGCCAACGGGCCAGATTCTTGAGTTTTTCCGGGATGTTATCGAATTGAGGAATGATGAACTGATAGTTCGTAGCCTGTTCACACGCGACGACGCCCGGCGAGGCCGGACCGTTGTCCAGCATGGCAGACGCCTTCCCCTTGTTCGACGAGCCCCGCCCCAAGATGCCTTCGAGGTCAATTCGATTTGCCTTCAGATATGCCAACACTTGGGAAGCGTTAGCGATCTGCACGGCCCCCGGAATTACGTGCATGCCGAGCCCTTGCGATCGGCCTTGTGGCCATTGGGCTCACGACCTGCAGACTGGGCGGCGCACCATGCGACGTGGCGCGGCGACGACGCAGCCTGAGCGTTGAGCCATGCGTCCAAGTCGCTGACGAGCCAGCCAACAGCACGGGGGCCGAGAATGATCGGCGGCGGGAATTCGTTCCGCTTGATCTTGTCGTAGATGCTGCTGCGACCGAGGCCAGTCAGCTCCTTGACAGCTTTGATGCGCAAAATCGTGGCCATACTTTGGATACACTCCTTTTAACGAAAGAGGTGTCCAGATTAGTAGGCCAAAAATAATTCGACTGAAGGAATTTGAGTCTCGGGTATACCAGGATTGTGCGTTAGGGGCCGCAGAGCACCACAGGCCCGCCTTTCACGAGGCGGCCTTGCCACCAGTCGGGCTAAGCCGCTGCCTGATGAATGGTGCTGACCGAGGCCGCAACAGGAACAACAGCGCAGAAGTCGCTCCACGCTTGCATCAGCACGGCTCGCTTCGCCAACAAATCGCCGCGCTGATATGCTTCCTCGACCTTATCCGGCAACTTGTGCGCAAGCGCGTGCTCACATACCTCCCGCGAGAAAGAGTTGCCAACTGACTCGGCGCACCACATGCGGAACGTCGAACGAAATCCATGCACCGTGATGTCTTTCCTACCCATCCGCTTCAACACGGCAGTCAGACTCATATCGGACAAAGGCGTGTCAGCTTTCCGACCAAAAAACACCACATCCCCATCACACGGCATGGCGCGCAAGAGTGCCTTGGCCTGGGTCGACAACGGCACGCGATGCTCCTTCCCTGCCTTCATCCGTTCCTTCGGAATCGTCCAGACTCCGGCTTCGAGGTCGACCTCCGACCAAACCATGCCACGCACCTCGCCAGAACGAACGGCCGTGAGGATCGCGAACTCCACAGCACGCGCTGCGATGCCGTCCCGCTCCCGCAACGCCACCATGAATTCGCCGACCTCCTGCCAAGGAAGCGACGGATGGTGGACGACAGGGGCGACCTTGTTCGGATCGGCCAGCAGCACCTCCAAATGCCCGTTCCAGCGTGCAGGATTATCACCTTGACGAAATTTGCTTACGGTAGCCCAGTCGAGGATGCTTTCAATGCGCCCGCGCAGGCGGCTTGCCGTCTCGGTCTTCGTCGTCCAGATGGGGCTGAGAACTTTCACCACCAGATCGGTATCGATGTCCGCGACCGAAAGCGCCCCGATGACCGGCGAAGCATAGGTAGCGAGCGTGTTCTCCCACTGGCTCGCGTGCTTTGCGTTCTTCCAGTCGGTGCGCTTGACGGCGATGTACTTGGCGGCGCATTCGTCGAAAGTGATCCGCTTGGCGCGTGCCAACGTTTGCGCGTTTTTCACTGTACGGCGCTCGTCAATCGGGTCCTTCCCGTCGAGCAGGAGAAGACGGCAGTCTTTTGCCCGAGTCCTGGCATCCGCCAAGCTAACCGTATGGAGCGGCCCTAAGCCCATCTCACGCTGCTTTCCCGAAACGGTGTACCGAAAAATCCAGCTCTTCGTCCCCGACTTGGACACCTGGAGCCAGAGCCCTGCCCCATCACCGTAGTAGCCGGGCTTGGTAAGCTGACGCACCCCAAGCGCAGACAATTTTTCAGTCACTACCGCCACTTATCTACCCCCATCCCTACCCACACGTAATGACCGGATTTTAACGCATTTCCACGGAACAATCCGGACTATTTTTGGCAGCTTCTCTCTATGAAAAAAGGACGAAAAAAAACCCCATCGCTGGGGTTTTGATCATGTTCTGGCGGAAGCGGTGAGATTCGAACTCACGAACGGGTTCCCCCGTCGGCAGTTTTCAAGACTGCTGCCTTCAACCACTCGGCCACGCTTCCTGAGGAACCGGCATTATACATAAATCATTGCCCCACGGGCAGCAAACGGACGGCCCCCAGCGCATCCGAGCCAGACTCCACATGCCCCATCAGCAACCAGTTCTCCCGCAAGCTCTTCTCGAACTCATACGCCGGCAGCGGCCTCCCGTACAGGTAGCCCTGCACCTCGTCGCACCCGGCCTGGCGCAGGAACTCCAACTGCTCCAGCGTCTCCACGCCCTCCGCGATGACGCGGTGCCCCAGCTTGCGCCCCATGCCGATGATGGTGCTCGCGATCGCGCAATCGCTCGGGTCCAGCGGGATCCCCGTCGTGAACGAGCGGTCGATCTTGAGCGTGTCGATCGGGAAGCGTTTCAGATATGACAGGCTCGAATAGCCCGTGCCGAAATCGTCCAGAGAGAGGGCCACGCCCAGCGCGCTGATGCGGTCCATGATGGCGATTACGTGCTCGATGTCGTGCATCAGGGTGCTTTCCGTGATCTCCAGTTCCAGCCAGTGAGGATCCAGTCGGTAGCGGCGCAGGGTTTCCGCGACGCGGCCCGGCAGCGACGGCGTGAACTCGCGTGCAGAGACGTTCACGGCCAGGCGGAACGGCGGCAGGCCGGCGCGTTGCCAGATCGCGGCCTGGGCGCAGGCCTGTTCCAGCACCCACTCGCCCACCTGCACGATCAGGCCCGTGCTTTCGGCCAGCGGGATGAATTCGATCGGCGGGACCATGCCGCGCACCGGATGCTTCCAGCGCACGAGGGCTTCGGCGCCCACCAGGCGGCTCGAGCCGATTTCGAATTTCGGCTGGTAGTGCAGGATCAGTTCGCCGTTGCCCAGCGCGTGGCGCAGGCCGGATTCGATCAGCATGCGCTGCTGCATGCCCTCGTTCATGTCGAGACGGTAGAACGCGACGCTGCGGTCCGGGTTCTCCGCATGTTCCTTGGCGCGCTCCATCGCGATGTCGGCCATGCGCAGCAGCGTCTCGGCGTCCTGCCCATCCTGCGGATAGACGGAGATGCCGATACTCGCGCCCACGCGCAGGTCGTGACCCTGCACGAGGAACGGTGCCTCCAGTGCAGCCTGCAGCTTTTGCGCGACCGTCGTGGCCTCGAAGTGCTGGCGGATGTCGAACAGGCCGACGGCGAATTCGTCGCCGGACAGGTGCGCCACCACGTCTTCGTCGCGCAGCGCGTTGCGCAGGCGTTCGGCCACCAGGCGCAGCAGGTCGTCGCCGACCCTGCGGCCCAGCGTGCCGTTGATCAGCTTGAAGCGGTTCAGGTCCAGGTACAGCACGCAGGCCGTCGATTCGTTGCGCTGGGCGACCATCAGGGCCTGGTCGACGAGACGGCCGAACAGCGTGCGGTTCGGCAGGCCGGTCAGTTCCTGGTAGTAGGCCAGGTGATGCAGGCGCTCCTCGGCCAGCTTGCGTTCCGTGATGTCGGTGAGATACGCGATCAGGCCGGTCGGGCGGTCTTCCAGGTCGCACAGCGGCGACAGCGACAGGCTGGCCCAGAAGATCTCGCCCGATTTCTTCCGGCGCCGCACTTCCATCATGCGGCCGCCCTGCTCCGCGAAGGCGTCCTGGAAGTCCTGGTCGTCGTCCGCGTACAGGAACAGGATGTTGCGGCCGACGGCTTCCAGCGCCGTGTAGCCGAACAGGCGCTCGGCGCCCTTGTTCCAGCTGGTGATGTAGCCCATGCGGTCCATCGTCAGCACGGATTCGTGGATCTGGTCGAGGATCTGCGACTGGTGCGCCAGCTGCGCTTCGACCTGGGCATAGGCGTGGGTCGTGCGCTGGGCCAGCGAATGGACCTGCATCAGCGTGCCGGTGAGGCCGGCCAACGCTTCCAGCTGGCGCAGGTCGTCCACGCTGTAGGCGCGGCCGGCGACTTCGTAGCGGCCGAAGCACACGCCGTCGGCGCGCACTTCCTGCAGCAGCGCGCCTTCCACCATGTGCGGGTGCAGCACGCCTTCCGGGATGAACGCGCAGTGCGGACTCGCCAGCAGCGCGCCGGCGATGCGTCCCAGTTCGGCGTGGAGATCGTCCCCTCGGCGGGTCAATACGGCGTCGCAGACGGCAGCGCTGCCGCCCACGAAATCGATCGGCGCAGCGGCTGGCGTCTTAGACATTGCGGGCTACCTGGATGGCCCAGTGATAGGCGTGTAATTGGCTCTGCCACCAGTCCGGCCCGTCGACGCCCGCTTCCTGCAGCGTCTCCGGATCCGGCCGGCCCGCTTCGGCGAGCCGCAGCCGTTGTCCCAGCTGCCCTTCGCGCCGCAGCAGCGCGGCTTCGACGTGCTCCGGCAGGTTCAGGTCCTGCACGATCTCGGCCATCGGCATCTGGAACAGGCGATCCAGCAGCGAGAACACGCCGGCCATGAACGCGAGATCCTGCTCGTCGCGGTCGCCGCCGTCGCGCTTGCACAGCGCCTCCAGCGCGGCGCCCCGCAAGGCGGCCACGGGCAGCATTAGGTTCGGCGGGCTGTCCGGATGCTGGCGCGCGTACAGCAGCAGTTGCAGCCAGCGCTGCAGCTGGCGCCGGCCCAGGCGGCTGATCGCCTGGCCGAAGCTCGTGATCTGGGTGCCGACCGAGAACGCGGCCGAGTTCACCAGTTTCAACAGGTGATACGACAGCGCCGGATCCGCTTTCAGCTGCGCTTCCAGCTCGCGCGAATCGGCGTCTTGCGCCAGCAGCGCCAGCATCGTCAGCATGCGCCGGCGCGACGTGCCGTCGTCGCCTTCCGCCACGCTGCCTTCCAGTGCGTAGTCCCCGCTGAACCAGGCAAAGCCCGCGTTCTCGCAGGCGCGGTACGCGGCCATGTCGCCGACGTTGTAGGCGAGGTGCGGTCCGAACAGCGTCGGCAGCGAGCCCGCGCGCGGCAATTCGCTGCGCGCGTCGCGCGCCACCGTGCGCAGCGCGATCGGTGCCGCGACGCCTTCCGGCAGCACGCCGTCGATCAGCACGCGGTAACCGGTCATCTGCAGTTCCGCCAGGCGGCGCGCGGTGCCGTCCTTCGCCAGCGCGTCCGCACGCATGGCCAGCAGCACGCGGTTGGCCGGCAGCACGTTCAGGACGGGGGGCGTGAGGACGGCCACATCGTCCAGCAGCACGATGCAGTCGAGGGGGGCGATGGCGGCCAGCAGGTCCGGCGTGCCGAACAGGCCTTGCAACGCGGGATCGTCGAGTCCTGCTCCCGGCGTGCCAAGCAACAGAGCGACCCACTCGTTCTGCGCGTTGGCGACGGAGCGTACTTCAACCACCGGAAACGGGGCGCTGGACATTAGCGAATATGCATTGATAGTAACCAGCTAATAGTAGAGCACGGCTTATTGGAAAGCAACTGTTTCTGTTTCCTCTAGGACACGGTTTTACATATATATTTACGGTCCCGCGCCGCCGACACGGCCATGCTGCACCGCGAACTTGATCAGCTCCGCCTGCCCTTCGATGCCGAGCTTGCGCTTGATGTTCAGGCGGTGCGTTTCGACGGTGCGCACGGACAGGTCCAGCGCCTTTGCGATCTGCTTGTTCGATTCGCCGTTGGCGATGTGGCGCAGCACTTCCTGTTCGCGCGACGTGAGCTGGTTGTCCTGCGCGGCCGGGCGCGCGAGCTGGCGTGCGACGGCCGCGCTGTAGTAGATGCCGCCGGCCATGACGGTGTCGATGGCGAGGACGATGTCCTTGCCCGGCGCATCCTTCAGCACGTAGCCGCGCGCGCCCGCCTGCATCGCCTGCGTGACGTATTCCAGCTTGTCGTGCATGGACAGGATCAGCACGGCGATGTCCGGATAGTTCGCGTACAGGCGCGCCGTGGCTTCGATGCCGCTGCCGTCGCGCATGGTGATGTCCATCAGCACGAGGTCGATGCGGGTGCTGCCCGCGAGCGCCAGCGCCTCGGCGCCGGAATCCGCCTCGGCCACGACGCGGAAATGCGCCACCGCTTCCAGCCGCGCGCGCAGGCCGTCGCGCACGAGGGGATGGTCGTCGACCAGCATGATGTGCACAGGTTCTGTCATTCAGGTCTCCAGTTCGACGCTCGCGCACACGGTGGTGCCGGCCGCGGACGATGCGATGTCGAGGTGGCCGCCGATCGCGTCCATCCGTTCCATCATGTTGCGCAGGCCGATGCCGCGCTGCGGGTGCGTGGCGACGCCCTCGGCGTCGAAGCCGGCGCCATCGTCCGCGATGGTGAGCAGCACGCGGCCGTCGCCGGCGTGCAGCGCCAGGTCGATGTGGTGCGCGCCCGCGTGCCGTTCGATGTTCGTCAGCGCTTCCTGGGCGATGCGGAACAACACCGTGCCGACGGCCTGCGGCAGGTGCTCGGCGTCGCCCGACACGTTGAACGTCACCGGCATGCCGCTGTGCTGCGAGAATTCCTCGGCCAGGTGGTCCAGCGCGGCCGCGAGTCCGAGGTCGTCCAGCAAAGTGGGACGCAGGTCGTGCGAGATGCGGCGCACCTCGCCCAGCACCTTGTTGAGCTCTTCCGCCGTGCGCTCGAAGCTGGCGTGCGCCTGGCGCTGCTGGTCCGGCGTGCCTTTCATGCGGATGATGCCGGCCTCGATCTGCAGCTTGATCGACACGAGCCACTGGCTGATGCCGTCGTGCAGGTCGCGCGACAGGCGCGCCCGCTCCTGCTCCTGCGAATCGACGACGCGCTGCGCCAGCGCCTTCAGCTTCATGTCCGCCACGCGCGATTCGCTGACGTTCAGCGCGAGGCCGGCGCCGCCGATGACGAGCGTGGCGAGGATGGCGAGGCCGGCGATCCACCACATCGTCGTCTCGATGTTGCGCGACTGCTGGGCGTCGACCTGGTCGAGCGCGGCCTGCACGTCGTCGAGATACAGGCCGCTGCCCATGATCCAGCCCCATTGCGGGATCGACACGACGTAGCCCAGCTTGGGCGCCGGCTTGTTCGAGGACGGCTTGACCCAGTTGTAGCGCACGAGTCCGCCGCCCTGCTTCGCGACGGCGACGATGTTCTGGATGGTGGGCGCGCCGAACTGGTCGTGCAGGTTCCACAGGTCGCGTCCGACCAGCTCCGGTTGGCGCGGATGCATCAGGTTGCGGCCGTCCATGTCGTACACGAAGAAATAGCCGTCGTCGCCGAAGCTGAGCGATTGCAGGATGCGCTTGGCCTCGGCCAGCGTGGCCGGGTCGTTGCGGCCGGATGCCGTCAGGTGGGCGATCGAGTGGGAGGCGAGGTCCACGTAGTGCCGCAGTTCCGCCTGCTTGGTGGCGAGGTAGGCCTGCTGGATGGTGGCGTGCTGCTCGTGCGCGAGCGCGATCGCCTGCTGCCGGACGAACAGGGCGATCGCACACAGCGCCACGATCAGCGGGGCGATCGCAAGGAAGATGACCTTCTGCCGTAATTGCATGCCGTGCGCGTCGAATTAGTCGTAACATGGAATTGTACGACTGATCAGCGTTGCGCGTGGGCTACGTAGGACTACGTAGAGCGCTGCGTAATCATGCGCTTGTACCGAGCCGACCCGTGCAAGATACTGGCAGGCACGCTGCTGTTCGTGTAAGCCGGCATCGACCGGTTGCGCAGCGCATCCAAATCGGAGGAGTCAATATGAAACGTCTAACAAGCCAGCTCGGATGGGCTGCGCTTTCGCTCGTGGGCGCCGTCTCGCTCGCCTACGTCGCCCTCAAGCGCGGCGAATCCATCAACGCGGTCTGGGTCGTCATGGCGGCCGTCTGCGTCTACCTGATCGCCTACCGCTTCTACAGCCTCTACATTGCCGACAAGGTGATGGGCCTCGACGCCCGCCGCCAGACGCCGGCGTACAAGTACAACGACGGCCTCGACTACGTGCCGACGAACCGCTACGTGCTGTTCGGCCACCACTTCGCCGCGATCGCCGGCGCCGGCCCGCTGGTTGGCCCCGTGCTCGCCGCGCAGATGGGTTACCTGCCCGGCATGCTGTGGATCCTGGCCGGCGTCGTGTTCGCCGGCGCCGTGCAGGACTTCATGGTCCTGTTCCTGTCGATGCGCCGCGACGGCCGCTCGCTCGGCGACCTGATCAAGTCCGAGATGGGCGAGATCCCCGGCGTCATCGCCCTGTTCGGC
The DNA here is from genome assembly GCF_024756235.1 of Massilia kyonggiensis. Lineage (GTDB taxonomy): Bacteria > Pseudomonadota > Gammaproteobacteria > Burkholderiales > Burkholderiaceae_D > Telluria > Telluria kyonggiensis. The sequence goes on from NZ_JANUGY010000003.1 coordinate 361,459, forward strand.
ACCTTCATGATCATGGTGATCATCCTGGCCGTGCTGGCGCTGATCGTCGTGAAGGCCCTGACCGGCTCGCCGTGGGGCTCGTTCACCGTGATGGCGACGATCCCGATCGCGCTGTTCATGGGCATCTATTCGCGCTACATCCGCGTGGGCCGCATCGGCGAAGTGTCGCTGATCGGCTTCGTGCTGCTGATCGGCGCCATCGTCGGCGGCCAGTACGTGCACGATTCCGCCGTCTGGGGCCCGATGTTCACGTTCACCGGCACGCAGCTGACCTGGATGCTGATCGGCTACGGCTTCGTCGCCTCCGTGATCCCCGTGTGGCTGCTGCTGGCGCCGCGCGACTACCTGTCGACCTTCCTCAAGATCGGCACCATCGTCGGCCTCGCGCTGGGCATCGTGTTCGTCGCCCCGATGCTGCAGATGCCGTCGATCACCCGCTTCATCGACGGCACCGGCCCGGCCTGGTCCGGCACGCTGTTCCCGTTCCTGTTCATCACCATCGCCTGCGGCGCCGTGTCCGGCTTCCACGCGCTGATCTCGTCGGGCACCACGCCGAAGATGATCGAGAGCGAGACTCACGCCCGCTTCATCGGCTACGGCGGCATGCTGATGGAATCGTTCGTCGCCATCATGGCCCTCGTCGCCGCGTCGACCATCGATCCGGGCGTCTATTTCGCGATGAACAGCCCGGCCGCCGTGCTCGGCACGACCGCCCAGACGGCCGCCGCCGCGGTCTCCAACTGGGGCTTCGTGATCACGCCTGACCAGCTGACCCAGATGGCCAAGGACGTCGGCGAGAACACCATCATCTCGCGCGCCGGCGGCGCGCCGACCCTGGCCGTCGGCATGGCCCACATCCTGTCGAACGTCGTCGGCGGCAAGGCGATGATGGCGTTCTGGTACCACTTCGCGATCCTGTTCGAAGCCCTGTTCATCCTGACCGCCGTCGATGCCGGCACCCGCGCCGGCCGCTTCATGCTGCAAGACCTGCTGGGCGCCTTCGTCCCGTCGCTGAAACGCACGGACTCGCTGCCGGCGAACCTGATCGCCACCGGCCTGTGCGTCGCCGCCTGGGGCTACTTCCTGTACCAGGGCGTCGTCGATCCGCTGGGCGGCATCAACACGCTGTGGCCGCTGTTCGGTATCGCCAACCAGATGCTGGCCGGTATCGCGCTCACGCTGGGCACCGTCGTGCTGTTCAAGATGAAGCGCGGCCAGTACGCCTGGGTCACGATCGTCCCGACCATCTGGCTGCTGATCTGCACGCTGTCGGCCGGCTGGCTGAAGATCTTCGACCCGAACGTCAAGGTCGGCTTCCTGGCGCACGCGAACAAATTCCAGACTGCGCTCGACCAGGGCCAGGTGCTGGCACCGGCCAAGTCGCTCGACCAGATGGGCCGCATCGTCTTCAACGACTACGTCGACGCCACCCTGTGCGGCTTCTTCATGGTCGTCGTGCTGGCCGTCGTGCTGTACGGTTTCCGCACCGCGCTGGCCGCCCGCAAGAACGCCCGTCCGAGCGCCCAGGAAACGCCGTACGTCGCGGCACCCGCCGCCTCGATGGCCGAGGTGCAGTGATGCTCGGCGCGCTGGCACAGGCGGGCCGCTACCTCGGGCAAAGCATGCGTCTGATGGTCGGCCTGCCGGAATACGACACCTATGTGGCGCACATGGAGAAGACCCATCCGGACCAGCCGGTCATGAGCTACGAGGAGTTCTTCCGCGAGCGCCAGGAAGCGCGGTACGGTAGCGGCAAGCGCGGGGGATGCTGCTGAAGCTCCCGCTGATCAGAGCCTCAAACAACGCGGGACGCCAGGTGCGTCCCGCTTCGTCTTTCTGACCATTATCCCGGCGTTACGCGCCGCCCGTGCCGCTTCGTCGCGGCGGCGCATCCGGACACTCGCTGACCCATCTGGTGACGGTCATCCACTTTAATCTCTCTCCGATCGTATCCATGCGCAGGCAGTCGCCTTTCTTCTCGTAGAATAGGACGCATCGCGCGCTATCCGACGAACAGGAGTCGACCTCGAAAATCTTGCGCGCGGTGAGCTCCAATTCGGCGCCACTGTACTCGTAACCGTCGTCTGCATGCCTGCGGACAGGCTTCCATCCGTGTTTGATAAGCGTGGCCCGCGCATTCAACAACGGCTGACCGGTCGTGATACCGGCCGGACCGCGTTGAACATCGCCCCGCACGCCGTCCGCGTACGCGCTGCCAGCGAAAAGGCAGCAACACACAACGACCGCTTTCCTCATCAGGAGGTTCATTTTCCTGTTCCTCCAGCGGCTTTGTAGGCCGCCAAAAACTCCGAGTATTCGACATAGGGCTGCGGAGGATAGTGGTTGGCTAAACCGGGCCCTTCGGGCAATGCTGCCCATTTAAGCGCTGCCTTCGGCATGGCACCTGCAACATCACCGGCCTTGATCTTGTCGATGACGCCAATACTGCGCAGCATTTCCACAGCGATGAGATCTTGCGTATTTGGCGAAAAGTCCGTGAGCCCCATCTTCCCGCCAAATTGGCGCCAGGTATCTATCGTAATTTGATACATTCCCGCTGCCGTCGTCTTGCCGCCGAATCCGGGGCCCGGATGAGTCGACGTGTCGGTGAACCGCCATGGGTCGTTCTTCTTTCCCTTGACGGCACCATATTTGAAATCATACCCGCCTCCCTCGGCCGCACCGATTGCCTTCAAATACGCTGCTACGTTCGGGTGGGCCAAATATGCCTTGTTTTCCTCGAGTCTCTCATTTCTTTCCTGCGCCACGCGAATGGCTTTGGCCTCCGCGCTTTCCTTGGGCGTGGTGGTCACTTTCGCCTGATGTCGCATAAGCCGCCCGGATGGCGATTTGATCACGGCTGGTGAACTACTCATGACTTCCTCTCATACATAAATGTCGACGTCCTCGGCTTCGGTTGTTGAAGACAACAAGTGGGTTTTACCCTCAGCATCGGATACGCCGTGCTCGACTTCGCCCGAAGCCCTGACGATTGCATATTCCGTGTAAGCGAGGATGGCGCCGGTTTCGACATCGACAAGTACATAGTGATCATCGAAGACGGAATCGTTTGCCGATAACGCGTTCGTTGTACGGAGGTCGCCCGGTCCTACAGCCCGCCCGGACGAAGCAGCAGACTCGGAGCCGCCGCCGACCTCGATGGTGTCTGTCATTTGCGATGCGATCAAAATAGCACCGCATGAGGTTCGCATTCCTTCAACAGCGATCCGGATTCCCATCATGGTCGCGTTAACAGCCCCTTCAACAATAACGTGCGATCCAGAGCATTTGGGGCAGGTGACGCGATGTCCCACGCCTGCCGCCGGCTTTCCATGAATGATGAAGAACTGGTGCCCCTCGATCACGGTTCCCCCGTGCGAGGTCCGATCTCCCATACGGACAATTGCTTTCTCTCCCAATGTGCTCATCCTTTCTATCGCAACTTCCGAGTGATATCAAAACGTTTCAATAGACGTGCCACACTACACATCAGTGTACGGTGCCTGTTGTGCTCATAGCAATCGATTACCTGCCAAACGCTCGCCATCCATTCCCCCACTTTGCGCCAGCACAAACGGCGCCCCATATCCCTCACCTATAGTCAGTTCCTGCAAGAATTTGCTTTCTTGCATGGTGAACCTGCACGCAGGTTCGTTCGCAGCGCGACCGCCGGATCCGCCCAACCCATGCAGACTCTCGATCGCTCAAGCCTCAACCGAAAACTGACGTCGATGTGCCTGCAGGCCGCCGCCAGCGCGCTGCTCGTCGTGTACGTCGCCTTTGCCCTGGCGACGGTGACCGGCGAGCGCCGCGAAGAACGGCAGGAACTGGAGGCGCTGGCCGCCGTGCTCGCGCAGGGCGGGCTCGACGCCGTGCAGTTCAACGACCGCCGCCTCGCCACGCAGCTGCTGGCCGCGCTGGAAGCACGCCGGGGCCTTGCGTCCGCCGTCCTGTACGACCGCAAGGGGCAACCGTTCGCCGTCTGGCATGCGCCCGGCAATGACGCCGCGGGAACCGTCGAGGCGCTCGGCGGGCTCGACGCCGACACCCTCGCGGCGGCGGCCGATGCCGGCAGCCGTCCGTGGCTGCCCGTGCTGCGCGTCTACCGCGTGCTCGGCGCCCCGCTTGACGGCGATGGCCCCGCGCTGCCGCCCGTCGGCGCCGTCATGATCGAGAGCGACCTCGCGCCCCTGTGGCTGGACATCGCGCGCGCGCTGGGCGTGATGGCCGTCGCGCTGGCCGCCGCGCTGCTGACGGCGTTCGTGCTGGTGCGCCGGCTGCGGCGCAGCATCAGCGACCCGATCGGCAAGTTGATCAACGCGGCCCAGAAGGTGTCCGCCAGCCAGAACTACACGCTGCGCATCGCCCACAACCGCAACGACGAGCTGGGCGTGCTGATCGACAGCTTCAACAACATGCTCGCGCAGATCGAAGGCCGCGGCGCCGCGCTCACGCACCACCGCGACGAACTGGAACGCCAGGTCGGCGTGCGCACCGAGCAGCTGGAAAAGGCGAAGAACGCCGCCGAGGCGGCGAGCCGCGCCAAGAGCGCCTTCCTCGCCACGATGAGCCACGAGATCCGCACCCCGATGAACGGCGTGCTCGGGATGACGGAAATGCTGCTGGGGACGGAGCTCACCGACACGCAGCGCAATTACACGCGGCTGGTGAAACAGTCGGGCGAGCACCTCCTCGTGATCATCAACGACATCCTCGACTTTTCCAAGATCGAGGCCGGCAAGCTCACCGTCGAGTACATCAATTTCAACCTGTGGGACCTGCTGGACGACATCCACACGGTCTACACGCCGCAGGCCGAGGCCAAGAACATCCTCCTCCACTTCGACATCGCCAACGACATCCCCGTCGCCATCTGCGGCGACCCGAACCGGCTGCGCCAGATCATGGCCAACCTGCTCGGCAACGCGGTCAAGTTCACGGACCAGGGCCGCATTCTCGCCACGGTGCGCATCGCGAGCGAGGACAACCAGGCCGTGATGCTGCGCTTCGAAGTGCACGACACGGGCATCGGCATCTCGCGGGAAGCCCGCAGCCGCATCTTCGAGGCCTTCTCGCAGGCCGACGATTCCACGACGAGGAAGTACGGCGGCACCGGCCTCGGTCTCGCGATCTCCAAGCAGCTCGTCGAACTGATGGGCGGCTCGATCGGCGTAGAAAACGCGCTCACGCAGGGGTCCGTGTTCTGGTTCACGGTGGCCTTCGACAAGCGCCGCGTCGATCCGGATGCGGCGGGTGACCACCAGCACACGATCGACGGCCTGCGCGTGCTCCTCGTCGACGAGAGCGAGTCGAGCCGCATCGGCCTCGAACGCCACCTGGCCACGTGGCGCGTCGAATGCGACGCGGCGGAGAGCGCGGACGAAGCGCTGGAGCGCCTGGACGAGGCGGCGCGCGCCGGCCGGCCGTACGATGCCGCGATCCTCGACATGGAGTTGTCCCACACGAGCGGCCTGCTGCTGGCCGCGCAGATCAAGTCCGACCCGGCCACGCGCGCCACGCGGCTCGTGCTGCTCAGCCCCGAACGGCTCGCCGCCGATCCCGTGCAGCGGCGCGAGGCCGGCGTCGCTTACCAGTTGATCAAGCCGGCGCGCGCGGCCGACCTGTTCGCCTGCCTGGCGACGCCGCCCCGCGGCCAGGTGGCGCCGGCGCCGCGCTTCATTCCGCCGCGTCCCCTGCAGCTGGACGCCAGCCGCCCGCGCACGCGCCGCGTGCTGCTGGCCGAGGACAATCCGGTCAACGTCGAGGTGGCGCGGGCGATGCTGGAAAGCCTCGACCTGCAGGTCGATTGCGCGCGCAACGGCGAAGACGCGCTGCAGGCAGTGCGCACGAACTCCTACGATGCGGTGCTGATGGATTGCCAGATGCCCGTGATGGACGGCTTTGCCGCGACGGCCGCGATCCGGCGCGAAGAGCGCGAGGCGGGCCGCGGCCGCGTGCTGCCCATCATCGCCATCACGGCGAACGCGCTGCAGGGCGACCGCGAAGCGTGCCTCGCGGCCGGCATGGACGACTACCTGTCGAAGCCGTTCAGCCAGCAGGAAATCGCGGCCGTGATCGGGCGCTGGATGGCGCTGCCGCTCGCCGCCACCGTACACCACGACGACGAGCCGCCGCGGCTGCCGCCCGCATCCGTCGAAGTGATCCAGCGCGACGTCATCAACCGCGTGGCGCTCGACAAGATCCGCGCCCTGTCGCGCGACCGCGGCGACGCCCTCGTGCAGAAGGTCATCGCGGCCTACGTCGACGACACGCCGCAGCAGTTGCGCACCCTGCGCACCGCCATCGACGGTCTCGACACGGGCAATGTGCGCCGCATCGCGCACACGCTGAAATCGGCCAGCGCCAACGTCGGCGCCGAGGCCCTCGCCGCCCTGTGCAAGGAACTGGAGCACCTGGGCCGCGCCGACACCACCGAAGGCGCGGACGCGATCCTGACCGACATGGAACAGGAGTTCCAGGCCGTAAGGCATTCGCTCACCGCCATCCTCGAAAAGGAAACCTGACATGCCAGCCCCTACCCCCAACCAGCGCGGCATCGTGTTGGTCGCTGATGACGATCCGGTGATGCGCTTATTGATGCTCGAGATGCTGGAGGGCGTCGGCCTGGAAGGCATCGAGGCCGCGGACGGCCAGGAAGCCGTCGCCCTCGCGCACGCGCGCACGCCCGACCTGATCCTGCTGGACGTCGAGATGCCGAAGATGGACGGCTTCGCCGCGTGTCGCGCGATCCGGGACCTGCCGAATGGCGCGATGGTCCCGATCGTGATGGTCACCGGCGGCGACGACCTGGAAGCCGTCACCAATGCCTACGAGGCCGGCGCCACCGACTTCGTGTCCAAGCCGATCAACTGGCCCATCCTCGGCCACCGCGTGCTGTACGTGCTGCGTGCAAGCGATGCCATCGTCCGCCTGCGCATCGCCGATGCCCAGAACCGCGCCGTGCTGGCCGCCATCCCCGACACGTTCTTCCGCATGTCGCGCGACGGCTACTATCTTGATTACGAGCCGGGCCGCGATAGGCCGGGCCGCGGCGTGCGCGACGCCGGCGTCGACGAGCAGATCGTCGGCCGCCACGTGACCGACGTCCTGCCGCGCGACATCGCCGAGCGCCTGCTCGAACAGGTGGGCATGGCCCTGCACGTGCAACAGGTGCGCTCGGTCGAATACGAGTTGATCCGCTTCGGCGAAGCCCAGCATTTCGAGGCGCGCCTCGTCGCCACGGGCCCGAACGAAGTGCTGGGCCTCGTGCGCGACATCAGCGAGAGAAAGCGCGCGGAAGAACAGATCCGGCGCCTCGCCTATTGCGACAGCCTGACCGGCATCCCGAACCGCCAGGCCTTTCTGGAAATGCTGGAACGCGAACTGCAGCGCTCGAAGATCGGCAACAAGAAGTTCGCCGTGCTGTTCATGGACCTGGACGCCTTCAAGCGCATCAACGACACGCTGGGCCACAACGTGGGCGACCAGTTGCTGAAGCAGGTGTCGGACCGCCTGCGCGAGACGATCCGCCCGAACGACCTGCTGTCGCGCGGCGACCTGCTCCCGCGCGCAGACGCTCCCAACAGCGCAGGCACGAACCTCGCGCGCCTGGGCGGCGACGAATTCACGATCCTGATCCCCGATCTGGAACGGGTCGAACACGCGCTCAACGTGGCGCATCGTGTAAAAGATGCGATGCGCCGCCCGTTCGTCATCGAAGGCAACGAGATCTTCGTGACGGCCAGCATCGGCATCTCGCTGTTCCCCGAGGACGGCGACGACTGCACCTCCCTGCTGAAATACGCCGACACCGCGATGTACCACGCGAAGAACTGCGGCAAGAACAACGCCAAGCTGTATTCGTCGTCGCTGACGATGCAGATCATGAGCCACGTGAAGCTGGAAGTCGGCCTGCGCCGCGCGCTGCAGAACGACGAGCTGTACCTGCTTTATCAACCGCAGCTCGATGTGCGCTCGTCCGAGATCGTCGGCGTGGAAGCTCTCGTGCGCTGGCGCCATGCGGAGCGCGGCGTCGTCTCGCCCAACGAATTCATCCCGCTGGCCGAAGAGACGGGACTGATCGTGCCGATCGGCGAATGGGTGCTGCGCACCGCGTGCAGCCAGGCGCGCCACTGGCAGAAATTCGCGCGCCGTCCCGTGCGCATCGCCGTGAACCTGTCGGCCAAGCAGTTCAAGGACGAGAACCTGTCGCAGATCGTGCTCTCGGCCCTGCACGACACGGGGCTCGACCCGCGCCTGCTCGAGCTGGAACTGACGGAAGGCACGCTGATGGACGACGCGAAGGCCACGCTGGCCACGCTGGAACAGCTGCGCGGCATCGGCGTGTATCTTTCGATCGACGACTTCGGCACCGGCTATTCATCGATGAACTACCTGAAGCGCTTCGACGTGCGCGCGCTGAAGATCGACCGCAGCTTCATCAGCGGCCTGCCGCAGGATTCCGAAAACGCCGCGATCACACGCGCCATCATCGCGATGGCGCACGGTCTCAAGATGGTCGTCGTGGCGGAAGGCGTCGAGACGGGCGAGCAGCTCGTGCTGCTGGAAGAATACGGCTGCGACCTCGTGCAGGGTTTTTATCTCGGGCGGCCCGCCCCCGCGGACGCGGTGACGGGCATGCTGCAGAAGTTGTGGGTGCCGATGGCGGCGCGCTGACGCTTACCTGACATTCACTGCTTCGTGAACGTCAGCGTGTGCACGGCCGCCCCCGGCAGCAACGGGGTCGGCTTCCCGTGCACCCAATCCTCGTGCCCTTTCAGGAAGTATGGCGACAGCGGGTGTCCGCTCTGGCCGCCCGGCATGTCGAACAACCCTTCTTCCTCGCGCCCCGGCGCCACCGTCAGGCGCTCCGATTGCCCGAACTTCGGCCCCGCCACGCGCGGCATGTTGGCGTCGCCCGGCAGTTGGTCCGGCGGGACGCTGAGCCAGCGGCGCAGCGCCGGCACCGCGATCGTGAACGGATGCGCGATCGTCGCCGTGTTACGCCGGCCCCAGGTGGCCTGCGCGAGCGGCGTGCCCTCTTCCTTCAAATCCGCGATGGCGCGGTCGATGGCCGCGAGCTGCAAGTCTTGCCAGCTCGCGTAGCCGGCCGGCAGCCACGCGGCCGGACGCGCGTCCAGCAGGCGCGCCACGACATCCGGCCAACGCGACGTCGCGACCACGATGCTGGCCTTCGGATCGAGTTTCGCCAGCTCCGCATCGACGCCGGCGAACAGCAGGTCGTGCAGCGACCACATGAACTGGCGCGCCAGGCGATAACCCACGGACGTCGTGCTCGCGCGGCCATCCCAGCTCTGCTCCAGCAGGCGGCGGAACTCGGCGCGCTCCGGATGCTGGTCCAGCGCACGGGCATCGAGCGCGGCCAGCGCGCGTTCGCGCCAGCCGGCGATGAACGGCGCGCGGTCGTCGAGCGCTGCCTGGAAAGCGGCCGGCACGTCCGTCCTGTCGCCCAGCTGGCGCACGGTGCCGCTCAACTGGCGCCCCCGCGCGCCGAGGTCGAAACCGCCGTCGCCGATGGTCTGCGCGTCCGCTCCCGCGAGCTGGCGGCTGTTCGCCGTCACCAGCTGGCCGCCGGGAGGATTGACGACGCGCGGGTGTTGCGCCGGTGCGAGCAGCCCGCTCCACGTGGGCACGGTGCCGTCGGACGCGAGCGGGAACGAGACGTTCGTTCCGCCCTGCGCCCGCTGCGGCAGCGCGCCGCCGATCGTCCACGCGATGCCGCCGCGGTCGTCGCCGAGGACGACGTTCTGCGCCGGGATGCCGTCGCTTGCCGCCGCGGCCAGCGCCTCGTCGAGATTCGCCGACGATTCCAGCTTCAGGTGGTTCAGGTTCAGCGCGCCGGGGTCGTGCGCGACCCAGTGCACGGCGTACTGGACCCCGTCGACGGTGCGGACCGGGCCGAGGCTCGTCTCGAGCACGGTCATCGTCTGCGCCGGCTCGCCCTTCACGAGCAGGGTCTCCGTGTGCGCGACGGGCGTCTCCCAGCCGTTGGCCGTGCGCACCTGGCCGGGATGGTCGACGCCCGTGCCGAGGCGGACGAGGTCGAGCGTGTCCGCATAACTGTTCGTGAAGGCCCACGCGACGTAACCATTGCTGCCCACGATGACGGCCGGCGGCGTCCCCGGCAGGCTCACGCCGACGACGCGCCGGGGCTTGCCCTGCGCATCCGGGAAGCGCAGCGCGAGGCGGTACCACGTGTTCGGCAATTGCAGGCCCAGGTGCATGTCGTCCGAGACGATGGCGGCGCCGTGCGCCGTACGCGTCCCGGCGATGGCGTAGTTGTTGCTGCCGACGGCATCCGTGTACGCGATGCCTGCCACCTGGCGCGCCGGGACGGCGTCCTTGCGGCCCCACCACGCCGGTGCCGTGGCCGGGATCGGGGCGGGCGCCAGCGCGACGGCGTCCGCATCCATCGGCGTATCCCAGCGCGTCGCTTCGGGCAGCAGGAACGCCAGCTGGGCCGGATCGAGGTGCGCCGCCAGCCAGCCCCGCGCCAGTTCGCGCGGCTCCTGGTTGCCCTGCAAATCGAAGTACATGGCCCACACGGCCAGCAGCGAATCGGCCGGTGTCCAAGGCCGCGGCGTCGCGCGGTTCAGCAGATATTCGAACGGACGCGCACGCAGGCCGTTCAGGCCGTCGTTGACGCCCGCGGCATAGCGGTCCAGGAACGCGCGCTCCGCCGGTGCCATGCGCTGCAGGACCTGCTCGGCACGGGCGCGGAAACGGTGCAGGCGGTGCGCGCGGTCGAGCGGCAGCGCCTTGGCCCCGAACAGCTCGGCCAGTTCGCCGGCAGCGCTGCGGCGCAGCAGGTCCATCTGGAAAAAGCGTTCCTGGCCGTGCACGAACCCGGTGGCATACGCGACGTCGAGCCGGGTCGCCCCGCTGATGGTGGGCACGCCGTTCGCGTCGCGCTCCACGGTCACCGGCGCCGACAGCAGCGGCGAGCGATGCTGGCCGTCGAGCTCGGGCAGGCTCGCGCGCAAGGTCATCCAGGCGCCGCCCGCCACGAGCACCGGCAGCACGACGACCCCGACCGCAACGCGCCGTCCCCATTTGCCCCATCCACGCTGTCGCATGCCGCTCATCCCTTTGAAAAAAGGGGCATCTTGCCAGAAATTGCACCTGCGGGCGAGTACGTGACAGCCTTTACCCGCGATGGTTCCCCGTGCGCGATTGAGCGGTCTCTCTTGCAGACTCGCGCTGCCTTCTAAGCTATGGGAAGGCGCGCAGGACGCGCGTGATGGCGAGGCTGGATTCGGGAGGCACGATGATGCGGGTGCTCGGTATTGGGCTGGTGCTGGCGCTGGCCGCGTGCACGACACCGCAGGAACGCGCCGCCCAGGCGCAGGCCGACGTCGAGCGGATGATGGCGGTCTACGGCCCGGCCTGCGTCCGGCTGGGCTATGCGGCCCAGACGGATGCGTGGCGCAGTTGCGTGATCAGCCTGGGTGCGAAGTACGATCTGCAGCACTATGGACCGCCTGCGGGCTACTATGGCTGGGGTCCGGGTTACTGGCGGGGCGGCTGGTGGGATCCGTACTGGTGAAAGGCGGGGTGAGGCGCTGAGCGACGCGGCGCGCGAACTCGGCTTTCGTCACCGCTTCGCGGCCTTCCAACAGGCGTTCCAGCGACTGCTGGATGTGGCGGACCAGTTCCGGATAGCGCGCATCGGGCGGATGCAGGCTGAAGCGCACGAGCGGCGAGCGCGCCAGCATGGCCGCGGTGGCGTCGGCCACACGTGGCGACAGGATGCGCCCGCTGCGGTTGCGCGCCGCGTACACGAGCGACGGCGACAGGATCGCGTGCGTGCCGCGGCGGTTGTTTTGCGTGAATGGCATGGGCGTCGCGAGAGGGATGACCGGGTTTTGCTTGTTTTCCAGCAGATCGTGCGGCAGATTTTGCCCCGGATCCAGCGGCAGTGCCGGATCATCGCGGCCGCGCATATCGTGACGCAGGTCCGTGCCGTTCGCACCTGTCCAATTGCGCGCATCGAACTGCATGTTGCCGGGGCCTCGGGCAGACTGGTTTCCCTGGCCGGACTGGACAGCCCCGCTGCCGCCCTGGATGCTCGCGCTGGCATCGCCGCGGTACCCCGGCCGCTCGCCGGCGCCCTGGCCGGCGCCCTCGCTGCGGCCCTCCCTGCGGCCCTCGCCGGCACCATCCTGCGCGACCGGACGTCGCTCGCGCGCCCCCGGCAGACAATGGAAATGGCTGAACGTGGTGGTGTACGCGAACGGCGCGTCACGCAGCGCCCGCCAGGCGCCCTCGCCCAGCAGCCACGCGGGCGGTACGAAGCCGGTGGGCGTCCAGCCGCGCGCCGCGAACCAGTCGAGGCCCAGTTCCAGGCGGCGCCGCGCTTCCGCCTCGGTCAGCGCCGCAAATTCTCCCTCGCGCCGCGTGTACACGTTGCGCAGGAAGCGCGCGCGCAAGCCGCCGCTTCCCGCCTCCGTGTCGAGATGGCTGTAGCCGTGCAGCGCCAGCTCGTCGCCCCGCTCCAGCGCCACGTTCAGGCAGGCTTCCATCGCGGGAGACTGCTCGGGCCGGAAGTGGTAGTGCGGTACGACGAGCCACGTCAGCGGAATGTCCGCCACGGCCCGCACGGCTTCCACGAGGCGCAGGCAATCGCTCCACGTGGCCGGCGCCACGTCATGGATCGACACGCACAGCATGTGCTCGTCGGGCGACCAGTCAATCTGTGACACGGATGCGCTCCCGCTCGTTGGTCAATGCGATCGGCATGCCATGGACCGCATGCGGATACCCGCCCAGCAAGCCTTCGTAGCGGCCGATCACCTGCGGCAGGATTTCGTTCCAGTCATAGCGTTCGACGGCCCTGCGCCGCGCCGCCTGGCCCATGCGGGCGAGGTCGCGCTGGAAGATGGCCTCGATCGCGCCGGCCAGGCTGCCGACGTCGTTCGGCTCGGCCAGGATGCCCGTTTCCGTGTCGACCAGTTCGGCCACGCCGCCCTGGGTCGTGGCGACGACGGGCAGGCCGCACGCCATCGCTTCCAGCACGATCAGGCCGAACGTTTCGCAATCGCCCGGGTGCACGAGCACGTCGCAGCTGGCCAGCAGGCGGGCCAGCTGGCGCTGGTCGCGCCGGAACGGGATGTGCGTGACGCGGTCGCAATACGGCAGCACGCCGCCACCGCCCACGAGGATCAGGTGGTACAGATCGCCCAGCTTGCGCACGGCTTCGATCAGGACGTGCAGTTTCTTTTCCGGCGTGAAGCGGCCGGCATAGACGAGCAGGCGCGCATCCGGTGCGAGGCCCAGGTGCTCGCGCAGCGTCTCGTCGCGGCGCTGCGGCCGGAACACGCTGCTGTCGATGCCGAGCGGCTGGTGCACGGCGCCATGCACGCCGATTGCATCGAGCTGCTGCACCATGATGCGGCTGGGCGCCAGCACGAGGTCGAACTGGCGGTACAGGTTGGCGAGGTAGCGGCAGGTGCCGCGCGCGATCCAGCGGCCGAAGCGCGGCTGCACGAGGCGCGGCAGGTCGGAGTGGTAGAAGGCGACGGCCGGGATGTCGTAGCGTTGGCGCATGCGCAGCGCGGCCCAGGCGCAGTGGCCCGCGTCGCCCGCCTCGACGACGTCGGGACGGACGGATTCCAGCAGGCGCGCCGGACCTTCGACGGACAGCGGCATGCGGTAGCCGTGGAAGCCCGGCAGGCCGGCGGACGGGATCTTGACGAGCGCGGGCACGGTGTCGTCGCACGTCTCCACGTTGGAGCTCATGATCGTGTGCCGGACGCGGCTGCGCCGTGCCAGCCAATGGGCCTTGGCATTCAGATAGGTGCTGACGCCGCCTCCTTCGGCCGCGTAGAACATCGTAATGTCGACGAGATGCATGCTTGGGGTCCGGTCAAAGTATCCCCACAATAGCAGCGTAGACGGTGCGCCGGGTTTGCGCACTGTCAAGCGAACACCGCCTGCTGCCGGGAGCCGTCCTGGTCGAGCAGGCGCCGTCCGGCGCCGCTACGATGCCGTCACTGTTGCGTGACGGTGAAAGGGCTCCCCGTTGTGGGGAGGCCCATTATGCACTGCGCCTGTCGAGCATGGCGCGCGCGATGGTGCCCGCGTCCACGTACTCGAGCTCGCCCCCGACGGGGACGCCGCGCGCGAGGCGGCTGACCTGGAGTCCGCGCGCCTTCAGCATTTCGCTGATGTAATGGGCGGTCGCTTCGCCCTCGTTGGTGAAATTGGTGGCGAGTACGACTTCCTTCACCTCGCCATCGCCGGCGCGACCGATCAGCTTTTCCAGGTGCAGGTCCTTCGGGCCGATGCCGTCCAGCGGCGACAGCCGGCCCATCAGCACGAAATACAAACCCTTGTACGTCAGGGTCTGCTCGATCATCATCTGGTCGGCCGGCGTCTCGACGACGCACAGGAGCGCACGGTCGCGCTGCCCGTCGGCGCACAGGTCGCAGACTTCCGTTTCGGAGAAGGTATTGCACATGGCGCAGTGATGCACCGCGTCGACGGCCTGGTACAGCGCGCGCGACAGCATGGCGGCGCCTTCGCGGTCGTGCTGCAGCAGGTGGAAGGCCATGCGCTGCGCCGACTTCGGCCCGACGCCCGGCAGGCGGCGCAAGGCCTCGGTGAGGAAGTCGAGCGATTTGGACATAATTAACTCCTGGACTCCTGGACTCCTGGACTCCCGGCCCCCGGGGACGCCGAGCCTCCGCCGGTGCTTACTGTGCGCGCCAGGCGGACAGCGCCTCGGCGGTCATGGTGGGAATGAACTCGGTGATGGCGTAGGTCGCGAGGCCGGCCTGTGCGAACGGATCGTCGCGCAGCGCGGCTTCGAGCTCGGCGCGGTCGGCCGCGTGGGCAACGAGGATGCCGCCGTCGCGCGGCTCCTTGCGGCCCGCCATCAGGATCAGCCCGCGCGCAGCGTGCTCCTGCAGCCAGGCGCGGTGCGCCGGGAGGTACGCATCGATGCGCTCGAGCGGCGCCGTATAAGTGAGGGTAACAATAAACATCAGAACGGCATCTTGAAGCCCGGCGGCAGCGGCAGGCCGGCGGTCAGGCCGCTCATCTTTTCCTGGGCGGTGGATTCGGCCTTGCGCACGGCGTCGTTGAACGCGGCGGCGACGAGGTCTTCCAGCATGTCGCGATCGTCACCCAGCAGCGACGGGTCGATCGATACGCGCTTGACGTCGTTCTTGCACGTCATGACGACCTTCACGAGGCCGGCGCCCGACTGCCCTTCGACTTCGATCTGGGCCAGCTGCTCCTGCGCCTTCTTCATGTTGTCCTGCATGGCCTGCGCCTGCTTCATCAGGCCTGCGAGCTGGTTTTTCATCATGATGTGTTCTCCAAAAAAGTCGGATGGGTAAATCGTTTATACAGTTTATACGGGCACTGGCGCGGACGCGGCTCAGGACGCGATCGGCCGCACGGAACCGGGCACAACGAACGCGTCGAACGTGCGCACCATGTCCTGCACGAACGGATCGGCGTCGACGGTGGCCTCGGCTTCGCGCTGCAACCGCTCGCGCCGGGCCTTGGCCTCGGCGCTGGCCGTGTACCAGGTCGGCGCGATCTCGGTCTCGACGTTCACGCGCACGGCCGGGAAGCGTTCCTGCAGCACCGCGCACAGTTTTTCGCTGTTGCCGCTCGCGCGCAGCGTGTCGACGGGAACGCGCAGGCGGAACGTCGCCGCGGCGCCATCGGCCACGCATTCGATCAGCTCGGTCTGGAAGGCCAGTTGCTGGGCCACGCCGCGCAGCGCCAGCGAGGCGGCCAGCGCCGGCCAGTTGCCGTCCCACTCGATGGCCGGGACGGGCGTGATGACGTAGGCGTACGGCGGCGCGGACGGTGCCGCGACGCGGGCCGGCGCCGGCGGCGCCTGCACAGGCGACGCGGCCACGGCCGGTCCGTCCATGGCCACGGCACTGTCGTCGGAAAATTCGGTGACCCAGGCCGGCGGCTCGTCGTCGGCGACCGCCTGCTCGTCAGCCTGGCCCTGCGCGGGCTGGCGCATCATCGCCGGCTGCGGCTGGGCGGCGGACTGGGGCTGCGTCCGCGCGGCAGCGGCGCCGTTCGGCGCGCCCTGGTCCCACGGTGCCGGCGCGGCCGCGCGCGCGGGGGCGCTTGGGGCGGGCGCCGCCGGCGCGGCAGGCGCAGCCGCGGGAGCCGGTTCCGCGGCCGGTGCCGGACGCCGTGGCGCGCCGCCCATGCGGGCACCGGCGCGCGCCGCTTCCAGCGCGGCATCGAGGGCCGCACGGGCTGACGTCATGGCGCGGCCCGCACCCTGTGCAGACGCCGGTGCCGGTGCCGCGGAAGCGGCCGGGCCGGCCGGACGCGCGGCGGCGGCCGGCGCCGCCGGGGCTGCGGCAGCAGTGGGACGCGCGGGCGCCGCCTGCGGCATCGTGCGCGCCAGCGCGGCCGGCGCGGGCGATGCGGCCTGCTCTGCCCCGCCCTGTCCCGGGCGGAACGCCAGCATGCGCAGCAGGGTCATCGTGAAGCCCGCGTACTCGTCCGGCGCGAGGCCGATCTCGTTGCGGCCGATCACGGCGATCTGATAATACAGCTGCACTTCCTGCGGGTCGAATTGCGTCGCGAGGCGCTGGATGTCGGCCAGTTCCGGCAGGTCGTCCGGCAGCGCGGCGGGCACGGTCTGCGCCAGCGCGATCCGGTGCAGCAACGTGCCCAGGTCCTGCAGCGCGCCGTTGTACGACAGGCTGCGGCTGGCCATCTCGTCGGCGACGGCCATCAGGTCGGCGCCGTCCTGGTTCGCGAGCGCGTCGAGCAGGCGGACCAGGTAGGACTGGTCGAGCGCGCCCAGCATGCCCTGCACGGCGTCGAGCGTGACGGCGCCGGCCGCATAGGCGATGGCCTGGTCGGTCAGCGACAGCGCGTCGCGCATCGAACCGTGCGCGCCCTGCGCGAGCAGGCGCAGCGCGGGCTGCTCGAACGTCACGCCTTCCTGGCCGAGGATGTTTTCCAGGTGACCGACGATGTGACCGGGCGGCATCTGCTTCAGGTTGAACTGCAGGCAGCGCGACAGCACGGTCACGGGAATCTTTTGCGGGTCCGTCGTCGCGAGGATGAATTTCACGTGCTCGGGCGGCTCTTCCAGCGTCTTCAGCATCGCGTTGAAGGCGTGGTTCGTGAGCATGTGCACCTCGTCGATCATATAGACCTTGAAGCGCGCATTGCTCGGCGCGTAGACCGCTTGCTCCAGCAGCTGGGCCATCTCGTCGACGCCGCGGTTCGACGCGGCGTCCATCTCGACGTAGTCGACGAAGCGGCCGGCGTCGATCGCGCGGCACGGTTCGCACTGGCCGCACGGCTCGGCCGTGATCGACCCGTTGCCGTCCGGCCCGACGCAGTTGAGCGACTTGGCCAGGATGCGCGACAGCGTGGTCTTGCCCACCCCGCGCGTGCCGGTGAACAGATAGGCGTGGTGCAGCCGTCCGGTACGCAAGGCATGGGTCAGCGCACGGACGACGTGCTCCTGGCCAACCAGCGTTTCAAAGTTCCGGGGACGGTATTTGCGGGCGAGGACTTGATAGGACATACCGCGATTTTACCGTAGACCGGGCGAGGCGCGGCAACATTAGACGCTCGTCGGGAATTCCCCTACACTGATATTTTTCTTTCAATTAGGAAAAATGAAATACACCTTGCGCATCCCGCTGCTCATCACTTGCCTGTTGCTCGCGCTGCCGGGCCATGCCGCCGAACGCGAATGGCTCCCGTACCGCAAGCTGGTCGACGTCATCAAGCTCGACAAGTTCGACGCCCTGCCCCCGGCCGAGCGCGACAAGGTCATCCTGTACGCGAAGCTGGTGCCGGTGAATAAAGCCATTTCTCCGCTGGATGCGGGCCTCGTCGTCGTGGACGGCGCCAGCCGGACACCCATGCCGCTCGATGCCGCCGGCCGCGCGCGCATGGTGCTGAATCCGCAGTGGATGGCGCACGACGCGCAGATCTGGACGAGCCTGCCCAAGGGCGAGAAGATGCGCATGGGCTTCGACCTGGGCGCCGTGCTGCCCGAGGCGACGCAGTGGCGCTACGCGACCGTGATGGGTGCCATCCCGCAGACCAATGCCGCGATCGGCAAGGTGGCCGGCGCGCTGAGCCTGTTCGTGCCCACGATGAAATCCGTGATCTTCAAGTTCGACAAGCCAGCCCAGCTGACCATCAAGGCGGCCGGCGGCGACAAGCGCTATGCCAGCGACGCGAAGAACCATGTCAGGCTCAAGCTCGACGACGCCATGCTGAAGGAAAATCCGCTGGTGGAGGTGTCGATGCGCCCGCTCGAAGCGGAGATCGACGAATAAGGAAGGTAGTAGGCGAGCCTGATCTGCGGCACTTGCGGTGAACGGCTTTGGCTGCTTCGTTCCCGACCTGACCAGGTAAACCATGCCACAATGCGCAGGGGCCCGCCAGCTCGCATTATAACCGCTTGCGGGCATACCGGCAAACTACCGCCGGGATGCCCTGCGTGCACCTATATAGAGTACGTGGAGTACGTCACAACCCCAGCTGCTGCCAGATCCCGTCCACGCGCGCCTTCACCTCGGGCGTCATGACGATGGGCGTACCCCACTCCCGGTTCGTTTCGCCCGGCCATTTATTGGTGGCGTCGATCCCCATCTTGCTGCCCAGGCCGCTGATCGGCGACGCGAAGTCGAGGTAGTCGATCGGCGTGTTGTCGACCATGACCGTGTCGCGAGTCGGGTCCACGCGGGTCGTGATGGCCCAGATCACTTCCTTCCAGTCGCGCACGTCCACGTCCTCGTCCACGACGACGATGAACTTCGTATACATGAACTGGCGCAGGAAGCTCCACACGCCGAACATCACGCGCTTCGCGTGGCCGGCGTACTGCTTCTTCATCTGCACGACGGCCATGCGGTAGCTGCAACCTTCCGGCGGCAAGTAGAAATCCGTGATCTCAGTAAACTGCTTCTGCAGCAGGGGCACGAACACTTCGTTCAGCGCGACGCCCAGCACGGCCGGCTCGTCGGGCGGTTTGCCCGTGTAGGTCGAGTGGTAGATCGGGTCGCGCCGCATCGTGATGCGGTCGATGGTGAACACGGGGAACCAGTCCTGCTCGTTGTAATAGCCGGTGTGGTCGCCGTACGGCCCTTCCAGCGCATGCTCGAAGCCGGACGGGTGGCTTTCATCTGGATAGATATGGCCCTCGAGCACGATCTCGGCCGACGCCGGCACGCGCAGCTCGCTGCCGATCGCCTTCGTCAGGACCGTCCGCTGGCCGCGCAGCAGGCCGGCGAACTGGTACTCGGACAGCGTGTCCGGCACGGGCGTCACCGCACCCAGGATCGTGGCCGGGTCGGCGCCCAGCGCCACCGCCACCGGATACGGCTTGCCGGGATTGGCGATGCAGTGTTCGCGGAAATCGAGCGCGCCGCCGCGGTGTGCGAGCCAGCGCATGATGACCTTGTTCGGGCCCAGCACCTGCTGGCGGTAGATCCCCAGGTTCTGGCGCTTCTTGTTCGGTCCCTTCGTGATCACGAGCCCCCAGGTGATCAAGGGAGCGACGTCGCCCGGCCAGCAATGCTGGATCGGCAAACGGGCCAGGTCGACATCGGCGCCTTCCCACACGATTTCCTGGCACGGGGCGCCCTTCACTTCCTTCGGCGCCATGTCCCACACGGCCTTGACGAGCGAACCGAGGTCCATGATGTCCCGAAAACCCTTGGGCGGCTCGGGCTCCTTCAGGCGCGCCAGCACGTGGCCGATCTTGCGCAACTCGCCGACGTCGTCCGCGCCCATGCCCAGCGCAACGCGGCGCGGCGTGCCGAACAGGTTGGCCAGTACGGGGATCGGATAGCGCTTGCCGGCCGCATCGACCGGGTTCTCGAACAAGAGCGCGGGCCCGCCGGCGCGCAGCGTGCGATCGCACACCTCCGTCATTTCAAGATTCGGTGAAATAGGCGCCGATACGCGCTTGAAGTCACCGTTTTCTTGCAACTTAGCAATAAAATCCCGCAGATCAGAATAGTTCATTCAATTTTTAATTCTTTTTTACATCTTTTGAGGTGTGCTAACAATCGCCGGCAAGTGGTTGATTTGCCAAGGAATTGATGAGCGCCTATACGTTCTTTAGATCTAAAAGTAATAGAAAGCTTGAGTGCTAGTATTGACTTGATATAAACGAGCTTCTACAATCCGCCTACAAATTGAGACGGGCCCGTCCAGCACGTGATTTTAGCCGGTCTCATTCTTTCACGGGGTCGGGGCCCCAGCGACATTTTAGGAGTGTTTTCACTGGGCGTCTGCCCAACCAACCCCGAGACAGTTGTTAGCCACTGGGCGCCTCCACTGCAGCGCTGCCCAGCTGAAGCAAGCAATGACGGCGTTCCTCGACCGCTACGAGCGGCGACGGACGGTTTTCTGATGCACGGCATGAGTTCGCTCGAACGCTGCGCCCCTGCGCGGCGACGGGATGGCTTTTTCCGCGACAAAGGAGAGACGATGATCCATCGCTTCATCGGCACGAGCGCAAGGCTCGTCCAACAGATGGCCAGCCAGCCAGTCACGTGGTCTTCCGTGATCAAAGCGGCACGCGGTGTCTTGACCACCGCACAACATACCCTGACCGTATTCGGTCTTTCCGCAGTAGCAATGATTGCCCTGCTGTACAGCCGCCCCGATTTTGCGAAACGGGTGTCGGATTTCCTGAGCCCGCAACACGCCATGCCGGCGCAGGTTGCCACCGCCAATCCCGCGGTCCAGCTCGTCGCGGCACGCGGCGCGGACGCCGTCGAGATCGCGAACGACGACAAGGCGGCGAACCGCCCCACCCGTCAGCAGAAGTACGTGACGGACTGGCTGTCGCGGCGCTATCGCGTGGCCGGCGACGCTGCCAACATGCTCGTCACGACCGCGTACAGCACGGCGCACGAGATCAAGCTGGATCCTCTGCTGATCCTGGCCGTGATGGCCATCGAGTCGGGCCTGAATCCGTTCGCGGAAAGCCCGATGGGCGCGCAGGGCCTGATGCAGGTGATGTCGAAGGTTCACAGCGACAAGTTCGAGGAAGTCGGCGGCTCGCAAGCTGCCCTGAATCCGGTGGCCAACATCCGCGTCGGCGCGCTGATCCTGAAGGATTACGTGAACCGTACGGGCTCCGTCGAAGGCGCCCTCAAGAGCTACGTCGGCGCTGCGGCGGCCGATGACGACTCCGGCTACGGCTCCAAGGTCATCACCGAATACAAGCGCCTGAAGCAGGTCGCGAGCGGCAAGAACGTACCGATCTACTTCCCGCCGGCGTCGGCGCCCGCCCCGAGCACGACCCTGGCCCAGAAATCGGCCAGCGCGCCGGCCAAGCCGGACACTGCGTCGACCGAATCCGCGCACGGCAGCAACCAGACCGGCGAGACCGTCGCCGGACTCTGAGTCCACCCCTTACACTCCTTTCCTGGTCGAAAGCCACCGTCGGCGCAAGCTGCGGTGGCTTTCATTTTTCATGCTACCAGTCGATCGAGTCGACGTAGACGGTGCCCGTCCACGCGGCCCCCGTCGTCAGGTTCAGCCCGAGGCGCTGCAGCGGCGTGACCGACGCCGCCGGCACCGTGAGCGTGAACGTGTTCCAGGTGCCGGGGGGTGAAGCTGGCGGACGGGTTCGAGAACCAGTTCCAGTTGTAGTCCATCAGATAGGGCTCGACCTTCGTGACCTGGCTGCCCGCCGGGATGAAGACGTGGAAGGTGATCGTCGCGCCGGACGGCACGACCACGCCGCCCAGCCCCACCGACGAGGTCCCCGCCGCCGTGCCCGCGAAGTTCACGGCCAGCGACCGCTGACCCGCGTAGTGCCGGACGTTCGACGTCGCGACACCGACGATCTGCGCGCCGCCGGGCGTCCACAGCTGCGTGTCGGTCTCGAAATGGAACTTCGTCGGGTCCGGGTTGGTACCGGGCGTACGCGCACTGGCTTCGGTCGAGAACCCGGACGCGCCTGCGCCGTTCACCGCCACGACGCGGTAGTAATACGTCGTACCGGGATTCAGGCCCGTATCCGTGAACGTCGTGCCGGCGAGACCGGTGACGGTCGGCGTCGCGGGTTCGCTGCCGGAGTCGGCCGTGCGGTACAGCTGGTAACTGGTGGCGCCGTTCACGGCATGCCACTGCACGGTCACCTGGCCGGCGGCGGCCGTCGCGACGACGCCCGTGACCGCGTACGGCGCGCCATTCGGCGGCGGCGGCACGGCGCCGTCGGTCAGCGCGGTGACGAGGGCCGGGTCGGTGATGGCGCCCGAGTCATACGCGAACGGGGCGTTCGGCGTGCTCCAGTAGAACGGGCTCAGGCCATGAGCGCGGGCGGATTCGCCCACGTATTTGTTCCAGTAGAGATGGGACGCATTGTTCCAGACCTGTTCGTCGCCCGTCAGGCCCGGGGTGGGGGCGGCATGGAATTCGCCGATCATCACGGGCACGCCCTTGCTGGCGAACTGGTCCTTCAACTGCTGCATGCCGGCGTCGATATTGCCCTCCTCGCCCCACGTCGCGTTGCGCTCCGGATTGCCGGCATAGTGGTAGGACTGGCCCCAGAAGTACATCGCTTTGCCCCACGACTGGTCGCCATGGATGATCGTGAACAGCGACGGCGTGTAATTGTGGTATTCGACCATCAGGCGGCCCGCGGTCGGATCGGACGGCAATTTGGTGAACCACGACGGGTCGCCCTGGCCCTGCAGCACGAGCCAGCGGTTGGTGTTCTTGCCGCCGGTGCCGCGCACCGCGTCAACGAACGTCTGGTAGTACGCCGCCACCGTCGCCATGTGCCCAGGCTTGTACACGTTCGGCTCGTTGGCTGCCGCGAACAGCAGGCGGTTGTCGTACCCGGCGAACGCGGTCGCGATCTGGGTCCACAGGTTGCGCATCTGCGCGTCGACGGCCGGATCGACGGTGTCGCCGATATGGTTCTCGAACCATCCGCCATCCCAGTGGTCGTTGATGACCACGTACATGCCGGCCGCGATGCTGTAGTCGACGGCCTGCTTGACCTTGGCCATGTAGGCGGGATCGATCTTGCCGGCGGCATCGGTATTCGTCACCCACGCGCACGGGATGCGCACGGCGTTGAAGCCCGCGTTGGCGGCGGCGGTGTACACGGCCTGGCTCGGGAACGCATAACCCCACATGGCTTCCAGCGAATTGCCGAGGTTGAAGCCGCGGGTGGGCATCGGCAGCGCCGTCGTGATCGGCGCCGGGTTCGTGGCCTGCACGTACACCGCGCCCGTGTAGAGCACCGTGTCGCTGGACTTGTCCCGGACCGAGACCGTCTTCATGCCGTCCGTGACGCCCGGCGTGCAGCGGAAGCGTATTTCGGTGGGCGTGGCCGACAGCTTCGCCGGATGGGCGCAATCGGTCACGTCGAGGGCCAGCGCGGCGGGCAGGTTGGTGCCCAGTATCTGGAAATAAGCCGCCTGCCCCACGTGCAGCGTGGACAGCATCGTGAAGCTCGCGTCGGTCGGGTTGACGGCGCCGACGACGCCCGTCGTGCGCTTGCCGGCCTGGTCCTGGGATGCGTGCGCGCCGCCGCAGCCCGCCAGCAGGATGGCACCTGCCATCGCTGCAAGAATGAAATGTGTTTTCATGGTCTCCACTTCCATGTTGTTGGGTGAGTGGCCATCATTGGCAGTCGCGGCCATGAATTCAATTTCGTTTTCCCGTAAGGCCCCAGGTAAAACCAGTGGACGAAAAAAAACCGCCCCGGTCTCCCGGGGCGGCTTTCTCACTATATATATAGCGGGTAGCGGATCAGCGTCGTGCGTCGGCCGCCACCTCGTCCGGACGCAGCTTGCCGGCCAGGCGGTCGAGCACGCCGTTCACGTACTTGTGGCCATCGATACCGCCGAACGACTTGGTCAGTTCCACGGCTTCGTTGATCACGACGCGGTACGGGATCTCGATCTGGTTCTTCAGCTCGTACGCGCCGAGCAGCAGCACGGCGTGTTCGATCGGCGACAGTTCCGCGATCGGGCGGTCGACGGTCGGCGCGATCACTTCGCGCAGTTCCACCGACTGGGCGATCGCGCCGTTCAGCAGTTCCGTGAAGTACTCGCCGTCGGCCTTGTCGAAGCCGTGCGCGCTGCGGATGTTGGTCACGACCGTGGAGGCCGGCTCATTGTTCAGCAGCCATTGATACAGCCCCTGCAGTGCGAACTCGCGCGCGCGGTGGCGCGGCGTGCGGTTCTTGTTGGGATTGGCGTGCGTGGTCTTGTCAGTCATGGTTGTACTCGTCTTACTCTTCTTCGGCCTGCAGTTCTTCGAGGCCCAGCAGCAGGTTGGCCATCTCGACCGCGACACGCGCCGCATCGGTGCCCTTCTCGGCCATGCGGGCTTCCGCCTGCTCGTCGTTTTCCGTCGTCAGCACGGCGTTGGCGATCGGCATGCCGTAATCCAGGCCGATGCGGGTGATGCCGGCGCCCGACTCGTTCGACACGAGCTCGAAATGGTACGTTTCGCCGCGGATGACGGCGCCCAGCGCGATCAGGGAGTCGAACTGCTGCGTCTCGGCCATCTTTTGCAGGGCCAGCGGGATTTCCAGCGCGCCCGGGACGGTCACGTGCAGGATGTCCTCGTCGGCCACGCCCAGGTGCTTCAGTTCTGCCAGGCATGCCGACAACAGGCCATGGCCGACATCGGCATTGAAACGTGCCTGCACGATACCGATGCGCAGGCCTTCACCTGCCAGATTGCTTTCAAAAGTTCCTACCGTCATGGCTATGCCTCTTGTTCTTTCGTTGATTAATAGTTCAATGGTACCGCGTTATGCCGGGAGGTCGCAGCCTGGCTTGGCCAGGTAGCCGGTGACCTCGAGGTCGAAACCGGCCATCGACGGCATCTTGCGCGGGTTGGCCAGCAGCTTCATCTTGCGCACGCCGAGCTGGCGCAGGATCTGCGCGCCGATACCGTAGGTGCGCAGGTCCAGGTTGGCCGCGCGGCCGACCGGGCGGGCCGGCTTGTCCTGGAACTGGGCGAACAGTTCGTCGGCCGTCTCGGCGCAGTCGAGCAGGACGATGACGCCCGCTTCCGCCTGCTGCACGGCCTGCATCGCGGCCGCGAGGTTCCACGAGTGCGACGTGGACGCGCTGTCCAGCAGGTCGATGATGGACACCGGCTGGTGCACGCGCACGAGCGTCTCGCGGTCTTCCTGCGGGTTGCCGTGGACGAGCGCCAGGTGCGCCGAGCCGCTCGGCTTGTCGCGGAAGGCGACCAGCTTGAACTCGCCGTGCACGGTGGCCAGCGGACGTTCCGCCACGCGCTCGACGAGGGTCTCGTTCTGGCTGCGGTAATGGATCAGGTCGGCGATAGTGCCGATCTTGAGGTTGTGCTCCTGCGCGAATTCCAGCAGGTCCGGCAGGCGCGCCATCGTGCCGTCTTCCTTGATGATCTCGCAGATGACGGACGCCGGGGTCAGGCCCGCCATTTCCGTGAGGTCGCAGCCCGCTTCCGTATGGCCGGCGCGCATCAGCACGCCGCCCTTGACGGCACGCAGCGGGAAGATGTGGCCCGGCTGGACGAGGTCTTCCGGCTTCGCATCCTTCGCCACCGCGACCTGGATGGTGCGGGCGCGGTCGGCCGCCGAGATGCCGGTCGTGACGCCTTCGGCCGCCTCGATCGAGACGGTGAAGTTCGTGCCGAACGACGTGCCGTTACGGGTCGTCATCATCGGCAGCTCGAGGCGGTCGCAGATCTCCTCGGACAGGGTCAGGCACACGAGGCCGCGCGCGTGGCGGATCATGAAATTGATCGCCTCGGGCGTGACGTGCTCGGCGGCGAGCACCAGGTCGCCTTCATTCTCGCGGTCTTCCTCGTCGACCAAAATGACCATGCGCCCGGCGCGCAGTTCGTCAACGATTTCCTGGGTGGTGGAGATGGGCATGTGGATTCCTCGAGAGTACGGACCGGCTGGTGCGGAAATCCGCTATTTTAAAGGATTTGCCAGTCCTCGGCCGTATCCCCGTCGGGGGGCCGCGCACTCTAGAGTCCCGCTACCACTGCCGCCGCCTTGTTTCGTTGCATAATGACAACGACCCGCTTTGTCCGGCCTGCGTTACATCATGCTCATTTACAAGTGTGGCCTAAGTCGGGCAAGGTAGAATGATTTTTTCCGTGCTGAGGACGTCGTCGCATGCTCATCCGTATCGCCCGCATCTCTTTCCTCGTCGCCGCGCTGCTCGTGCAGGGCCTGGCGCCGGGCGCGTCCCTCAAGCTCGACGATCCGCTGCCGGTCGGGGCCCAGGTCAAGGTCGGCAAGCTCGACAATGGCCTGACCTATTACATCCAGCGCAACCGCATGCCCGAGCACAAGCTGGAACTGCGCCTCGTCGTCAAGGCCGGCTCCATCCTCGAGGATGAGGACCAGCAGGGCCTGGCCCACTTCACCGAGCACATGGCCTTCAACGGCTCGCGCCATTTCAAGAAGCACGAGCTCGTCTCTTACCTGCAGTCGATCGGCGTGAAGTTCGGCGCCGACCTGAACGCGTACACGTCGTTCGACGAGACCGTCTACATCCTGCCCGTGCCGTCCGACCGCAAGGAAGACCTCGACAAGGCCTTCCTCGTGCTGGAAGACTGGGCCCACGGCCTGACGCTGACGGACGCCGACATCGACAAGGAACGCGACATCGTCCTCGAGGAAGCCCGCCTCGGCAAGGGCGCCGGCGACCGCATGCAGAAAGTCCTGATGCCGAAGATGTATAACGGATCGCGCTATGCCGACCGCCTGCCGATCGGCCAGGAAGACGTCATCCGCAGCTTCAAGCCGGAGACCCTGCGCCGCTTCTACAAGGACTGGTACCGCCCGGACCTGATGGCGGTCGTGGCCGTGGGCGACATCGACCCCGCGCAGGCCGAGAAATTGATCCGCCGTCACTTCGCCGGCCTGAAGAACCCCGCACATGCGCGTCCGCGCGACTACGCCAGGATTCCCGCCCGCACGGACAACGAGGCGCTCGTCGTCACCGACAAGGAAGCGGGCCCGGCCTCGATCCTGATCCGCTACCCGCTGCAGCCCTTCCACGAGCGCGCCACCCTGCGCGGCTACCGCGAGCAACTGATCGAAGCGCTGTTCGCCGGCATGCTGAACCAGCGCTTGCAGGAATTGTCGGCGCTGCCCTCCCCGCCGTTCATCGGCGCCAGCAGCGCCCTGTCGCGCCTGACGCCGCGCTACCGGTCGTACAACGCGATGGCCGCGCTCGGCATGAACGGCGCCACCGTCGCCATCGACGCCCTCGTGCAGGAAAACGAGCGCGCGCGCCGCTTCGGCTTTACTGCGGCCGAACTGGAGCGCATGAAGAAAACGATGATGCGCACGTATGAACGGGCCTGGAACGAACGGGACAAGACGGATTCCGCCGTCCACGCCGCCGAACTGATGCGCAACTTCCTCGAAGGCGAATCGATTCCCGGCATCGATGCCGAGTACCGCTACGTGAAGGAACTGGCGCCCGGCATCACGCTCGCGGAGATCAATGCGTATGCCGCCAAGACCATCCCGGCCGACTCCGGCAAGCTCGTGATCTACACGGGCTCGACCAAGACGGAAGGCGACGCACCGATTCCCACCGGCGAGCAATTGCTGGCGGCCGTCACGAACGCCGAAAAGCGCGACGTGAAGGCGCACGACGAAAAAGCCGTGGCCGCGCACCTGATGGACCAGCCGCCCGCGCCCGGCAAGATCGTCGAAGAAAGCCGCGACGTGAGTCTCGGCCTCACGCGGCTGACCCTGTCGAACGGCGTCAAGGTGATCCTCAAGCCGACGACGTTCCGCAACGACCAGGTCCTGATGAGCGCCGCCCGCTTCGGCGGCCAGAGCCTGTTCGACGACAAGGACATGTTCAACGCCCGCTACGCCGACACCATCGTCGCCGCGATGGGCCTGAAGGATTTTTCGCCGCTGGACATGCGCAAGATCCTCGCCGGCAAGGCCGCCTCCGTGAGTGCGGGCCTGGGCAACAACACGGACGTCGTCGCGGGCACGGCGGGCGCCACCGACGTCGAGACGATGCTGCAGATGGTGTGGCTGAAGTTCGCCGGCGTGCGGCGCGACGAGGACCTGTACAAATCCTTCATCGGCAAGCAGATGGAACTGGCGCGCAACCGCCTGTCGCAGCCGGGCGCCCTGTTCGGCGACACCGTGCTGGCCACGCTGTACGACAACAACCCGCGCGCGCCGCGCGCCCTGCGTCCCGAGGACATCAACAAGATCGACCTCGACCGTGCCATCGCCATCTACCGCCAGCGCTTCTCCAGCGCGAAAGGCCTGACGTTCATCTTCGTCGGCAGCTTCGACGTGGCCGCCATCAAGCCGCTCGTCGCCACGTACCTCGGCAGCCTGCCCACGCCGGACATTCCGACCGCCTACCGCGACCTCGGCATCCGCCCGGTGACGGGCGTCGTCAAGCGCGAAATCAAGAGCGGTTCGGAAGACCGCAGCAACGTGTCGCTGACGTTCACGGGTCCGGGCGAGGTCACGGAACTGGAAGAACTGCGCCTGTCCGCGCTGACGGAAGTGATGAACATCCGCATCATCGATATCCTGCGCGAGAAACTGGGCCTGATCTACGGCGGCGGCATGGAAGCCTCGATGACGCGCATCCCGTACAGCCACTACACGATCGGCGTCCAGCTGCCGACGGGCCCGGACAACGTCGACAAGGTGCTGGCGGCGACGTTCGCGGAGATCGACCGCATGCGCAAGGAAGGCCCGACGCAGGAAGACCTGGACAAGGTCAAGACGAACTGGCTGCAGACCTACCGCAAGTCGCTGCAGGAAAACACGTACTGGCTGGCCGCTCTGCAAACATCGCTGACGGAAGGTACCGACCCGGGCACCATCCTCACGTTCGACAAGGAAGTGCAGAACCTCACAGTGGACGACGTCAAGCGGGCGGCGCAGCGCTACCTGAACACGGACAATTACGTGCAGGTGGTGCTGAATCCGGAGACCAAGGCCGCCGCGGCCCAGGCGAGGAACGACACCGAGAAGAAGCCCGGCAAATCCTGATTACTTCAAGTATTTGTTAAACCACGCGATCTCTCTCGCGCGCAGGTCGCGCTGGTGTTCCGGCTTGCGGAACGCGTGGCCCTCGCCGTCGTACACGAGCAAGGTGGTCGGCACGCCCATCGCCTTCAGGCCGTGCCAGAACTCGAACGATTGCGCCGGCGGGCACTCGACGTCGCGCTCCCCCACGTAGATGAAGGTCGGCGTACGCGCCGCCTTGATCGCTTCGATCGGCGATGCCGCGCGGTAGACTGCCGGATCGTCATACATCGTCGCACCGAAGAACGGCACCATCCACTGGTCGATGCCGTTCTGGCCGTAGTAGCTGATCCAGTTGGCGATGCCGGCGCCGGCCACGGCCGCCTTGAAGCGCTGGCTGTGCGTGACACCCCACATCGTCATGAAGCCGCCGTAGGAATGGCCCATCAGCCCGAGCCGGTTGGCGTCGATCGGCGCGCGGGCAATGACCGCGTCGACGCCGGCCAGGATGTCGCGCCAGTCGCCGCCGCCGAAGTCGCGCCGGTTCGCGCGCGTGAATGCCGCGCCCTGGCCGTAGCTGCCGCGCGGGTTCGGCATGAAGACGAAATACCCTTCCTTCACGAGGTCGCGCACGAGCGGGTTGCCGTTGTCGCCGGCTGCCACGTAGCGCGGCGACGCGGCTGCCGCCGGGCCGCCATGCACCTGCACGATCATCGGGTAGGTGCGGCCCGCCTCCACGCTGCGCGGGCCCACCAGCCAGCCCTGCACGTCGAAACCTTCGTTGGTCCAGCCGATACTGCGCGCGGAGACCTGCGGCGCGAAGCCATCGTTGTCGCGCGTGATGGGCACCAGTTCCGGCAGGCGGCCGGCGACGATGCGCGGCGCGTGCTCGAAGTCTTCCGTCACCGCCGCGGCCACGCGGCCGTCGGCGCTGAACACGACCCGCCCGTCCCGTCCGCCCGACGTCGTGACAGGCGCCTGCCACAGCATGCGCGCGCTGCGCGCCTCGGGATCGATCGCGGCGATGCCGGCGTCGCTGCCGGCCAACACGGACGCGAGCAATTCCTTGCCGCGCCACGTGATGCCGTTGAACGACCCCTTGTAATCCGGAGTCACGTCGACCGGCTCGCCGCCTTCCAGCGGCACGGTGTACACGTCGCCGCCGACGGAACCGAAGTCGCTCATCAGGCCGCCGATGAACGCGACCGTGCGGCCGTCCGGCGACACGTGCGGCATGTTCATCTGCATCTTCGGCGCAGCAATGATGCGCAGGCGCCCGCTGGCCGCGTCCACGTGGCCCAAGGTCGCGATCCACCAGTTGTTGTCGCCATTGCCCTTCGCGCTCGTGACGACGAAGCCCTTGCCGTCCGGCGTCCAGTCGTATTCGTAGATGAACGTATCGCTTGGCGACACGAGGCGATAATCACCGCCGGCCACGGATACGATCGCGATGCGCTGTTCGTCCTCTTCCTGCGCGAGGCCGATCTCGCCGACCTGGCGCGCGCCCGCCTCGACGGCCCCCGTCAGCTTCTTCGCACCGACCGTCGCGAGGAAGGCGACCTGGCGCCCGTCCGGCGACCAGCGCACCGTGCCGGCTACGCCCCTGATCGCGGCGAGTGTAGTCACCCGGCCGTCGCGCACCAGCACGACGCTGGCGGTGCCGGCCCTCGGGTCGGCGACGATGGCGGCCAGCGTCTTCTGGTCCGGCGCCCAGGCCAGCGACTCCAGGCGGCATTGCGCGCAATCGGCCTTTTGCCACGTCGATGCGATGCGGCCGGTGGCCGTGTCGCGCACGACGATGCGCGGCCCCGTCCTCGCTTCGCCCTCCACCGCCTCCACCGCCGCGATGCGCTCGCCGCTTGCCGTCATCGCGAGCGTGCGGTAGGAGCGCATGCCTGCCGGATCGGCGTATGCCGCCCCCGCCGCCAGCAGAACGGCCAATGCCGCGCCGCGCGCGACGGTCTTGCCATCGAGGGAGATGTCCCGGGTCATGTCTCGTCCTTGTTGTCGTTGTGATGCCAACGTAAAGACGGACAGGCCGGCTACGCTGGCACGGAGGCCAGCAGGCAGTCTACGCCATCCGCTCAGGCCTTGGCGGCGCTGAGCATGCGTTCCACGTAGCGCGCGATGAGGTCGATCTCGAGATTGACCTTGGCGCCGGCGCGCAGGTGCTTCAGCGTCGTGACGGCGATCGTGTGCGGGATCAGGTTGATGGAGAAGCGGCAGCACGCTTGACCCGCGCCGTCGATGTCTTCGACGCTGTTGACGGTCAGCGACACGCCGTTCACGACGACGGACCCTTTATAGGCCAGGTACTTGCCCAGGTCGCGGGGCGCGTCGACGACGAGCTTCCACGACTCGCCCACCTGCTCGAAGCTGTGCACTTCGCCGAGGCCGTCGACGTGGCCCGACACGAGGTGGCCGCCCAGGCGCTCGGCCAGGGTCAGCGCCTTTTCCAGGTTCACTTCGCCCGGCTGGTCGAGGCCCACGGTGCGGTTCAGGCTCTCGCGCGAGACGTCGACGGCGAAGGCGCTGTCCGTCTTCTCGACCACGGTCATGCAGGCGCCGTTGATGGCGATCGAGTCGCCCAGCGCGACGTCGGCCAGCGGCAGGCCGCCCGCGTCGATGTCCAGGCGCACGCCGGCATCCGCGCCGTCCGCGAGCGGGGTGACCGATTTGATGCTGCCGACGGCAGCGACGATTCCGGTGAACATGATCTCTTCCTTTGTTTTGACTGTGTTCGTGTTACGCGTGACGGTTCGGATCCTCGTCCCGCTTGAAACGCGCCAGGATGCGCAGGTCGGGCCCGACCTGGGCCACGCCGTGGAAATGCAGCGGCACCTTGTCGGCCAGGTGCGCGAGCGGCGGCAGCGCGAACATGCCCTGCCCCGGCCCGACGAGGCTGGGCGCCAGGTAGACGAGCAGCTCGTCCACGCAGCCCTCGCGCACGAGCGACGCGTTCAGCTTGGAACCGGCCTCGACGTGCAGCTCGTTGATCTCGCGCCGCCCCAGCTCGCGCATCAGCGCCGGCAGGTCGACCTTGCCGGATGCGTTCGGCAACATGATGATTTCGTGCCCCAGCGCTTGCAACGCCGCTTCCTTGTCCGCGTTCGGCACGGCGGCCACGATCCAGCAGGGCTCCCCTTGCAGGATGCACGCGTCGAGGTCGATGTCGAGGCGGCTGTCGACTATCACGCGGCGCGGCTGCAGCGGCGTGTCGATGCCGCGCACGGTCAGTTGCGGGTTGTCGACTTTGATCGTGCCGATGCCGGTCAGGATCGCACTCGCGCGCGCACGCCACGCGTGGCCGTCGGCCCTGGCCTCGGGGCTGGTGATCCACTGGCTTTCGCCGTTTTCCAGCGCCGTGACGCCGTCCAGGCTGGCCGCCGTCTTCAGGCGCACCCACGGCCGCCCGTGACGCATGCGCGTGAAGAAGCCGATGTTCAATTCATGGGCCGGTTCGGCCAGCAGGCCCGCGCTGACCTCGATGCCGGCCGCTTCCAGTTGCGCCAGGCCGCGCCCGGCGACGAGCGGATTCGGGTCGACCATGGCCGCCACGACGCGGCCGAGCCCCGCCTGGATCAGCGCGTTCGAGCACGGCGGCGTGCGGCCGTAGTGGCTGCAGGGCTCCAGCGTGACGTAGGCGGTGGCCCCGCGCACGTCGTTGCCGCGCGCCTGGGCATCGCGCAACGCCTGGATCTCGGCATGGGCCTGCCCGGCGGCCTGCGTGTGGCCGGCGCCGATGACGGTGCCGTCGCGCACGATCACGCAGCCGATGCGCGGGTTGGGCGCGGTGATGTACATGCCCTTCGCCGCCCATTCCAGGGCCAGCGCCATGCCGTCGGTATCGCTCTGTATCTGCACTCTCGTTTCCGGTCTCGCTACGTTGTGTTGCATCAGGACGGTGCCGGCGCGCCGTCGCAACCCGCATCGCGTGCCGGATCGCAGACGCGCGCCCGGCCCAGCATGTTGATTTTAATACGGCGGATGTGCCCGCCGTGAAACAGCGACACCGTTCCCCAGCGCGCCGCCGCGCTGTTACCGTCGGCGCAACTGCGTCCCGCGCCATTGTAGGCGATATAGTACGGCCGTGCGACATTCGTGAAAGCGAAGTCGACGGCAATGCCCGGCGCCAGCGGCCCGTGCTCCGCGATCAGCTCGCCCTCCCCCGGTTGGCCGTCGCCGTCGGGGTCGGCGTCACCGAGCACCCGCCAGCCCAGGCGCCAGTCGGCCCCGCGCGGGTCGCGCGGCACCACCTTCACGCGCCGCCCGCGCGCAAGCGCCTGCGCCCGCGCGAGGTCGATCGCCACGAACAGGTCGCCGGTGGCCGCCTTCAACTGCTGCATGCGCACGAGGTCGCGCAGGTCGGGCACGGCGATGGCCAGCACGATGGCGGACACGGCCAGGACGATGCACAGTTCGGGCAGCGTCACCCCGGCCGCCCGCCGGGCGCGCCTGGACACGGATGTCACGGCCAACATCGCGCCTCCGGGTGTTCCGCGCCCTGGCGCCCGGTGCTGTCGAGCGTCAGCGCGCCGCAGTCGGGATCGCGGAAGCGCGCGTCGACGCGCGCCGTACCGGGGCGGGCGCGGATCTCGACGCATTCCCCGATCCCGCGGTCGGGACAGGCATACGCGTCGAGTTCATACGCGCTCGTGGACGCGCGGGAGCCCGACCACCACGTGAAGCCGTCCGCGCCGGGCTCGTCCGCCGAGAACGCGACATACGTATGATGCTGGAGGCGGTGGCGCTCCTGGCGCTGCATGGCGTCGATCAGCGCCACCTGCCCCTCGACGCGCCTGACCCGCACGGTGTAGCCGGCGTAGGTCGGGTACGCGAGCGCGCCCAGGATGCAGACGATGGCCAGCACGATCATCAGTTCCACGAGCGTGAATCCCGCCTCATGGCCCGGCGCGGGCGTGCAGCTCGTCCCAGTTCGCGATCTCGCGCCAGCCGATGCGGCCGGCCGGCAGCCGTCGTTCGCGCGGCCGGGTCGGCTGCCGGTCGCCGCCGCCTTCGCTGCCTTCGCTGCCTTCGCTGCCGTCGTTGCCGCCGCCGCTGCTGCCACCGCCACCGCTATCACCACCGCCGCCGCCGCCGTGTGCATCATCGTTGCCATCGTCATGTCCCTCATCGCTGCCCTCATCGCTCCCGCGTCCGCCTGCGTTTCCCTGTCCGCGATCCCGTCCGCCGCCATCCGGCGGCGGCAACCGGACCAGCGACTGCAAGACGACCCGCGTCGACGTCCGGGTCCCGAACCCGATGGCCGTGACGCGATAAAAGCTGCCCAGCTGCGCCGTCGCACCCGCCGGCGCAAGCCTTTCGATGACGTAGGCCGGCAGCCGCGCCGGCAACGCCCCTCGCCCCACCGCCAGTGCAGCGCCCGTGAAGTGGCCGTAGGGCACGAGCGCCGGGTTGCCGGCGTCCGCGAGATCGAGCGCCTGCCACGCGGGCGGTGAGCGCGCACGGCACAGCCCGAGGTCGTCGGCGCCGCGCCCGCAGTCATCCCCGAACGCGTGGCCGCCCGCCGGGCCGAAGTGCGCGGCACGATCGGGCGGCACGCCTGCCGCGCCGGCGATATCGTGTTCGGCATCGCGCAGGGCCGCCTCGGCCGCCGCCCGCGCCACGTCGCGGTCGCGCTCGTTGCGCGCGGAGGCCAGCAGGACGAACGCCCCGCGCGCGACGGCCACGCCGATCACCATCGTCGCCAGCATCAGTGTGAGCGCGCAGACGAGGGCCAGTCCGCGCTCGTGTGCGGGCGTCTTCATGATGGCGGCGCCGGCAACGCGACCGTGAACGTGAACAGCCGCCGCTCGCGCCGCCGCAGGTCCGACGTCATGCGGGCCTCGTCGAGCGAGCTGCCGGAATCGTCAAAGCCCGCCGCGGCCGCATACCCGGCGCCCAGCAGGTCGTAGCGCGCCCCGCCGGGCTCCATGCGCGTGGGACGGCTGCCGTGCAGCAGCAGGCCCACGCGGATGCCGACGACGCGCTTCCAGTGCGTCCGCCTGTTGAACTCGGCTGGTGGCAGGCCGGCAAAGCCGGCGTCGAGGACATCGATGGCCGTCGCGTTCACATAGCGGTTGGCGACGCCGTCCGGCGGGTCGTCCGTATCCACGCCGTACAGGACCTGGAAGCCGTCCACGCCGCTCACCAGCGCATCGGAACTCCAGTGCGCGGCGCCGCGGTATTTGCAGCGCAGTTCGGCCTCGCCTTCGCCGTTGCGCGCCACGTAGAAAATGCTCCAGCCCTCCCCGCCCGCGGCAACGGAAAAGCCCGCGCAATCGACGGCGCTGTCGTCGCCGGGAAAGCGGACGGCCAGCACGTCGCTGCCGTTGACGGCGGCCGGCAGCGGATCGTCGATGCCCGCCGCGGCCCGGGACAGGGTGCGCGCATCCAGGCCCGCGAGGCGCGCGGGGGCGCTGTCCGCGGCGGCATCGGCCACGGTGTCGGGGTCGGTGGCGCCGGCCAGGCGCACGGCGCGGCCGATGAGGTCGATGGCGAAGCGTCCGCCATCTTCCACGCCGGCCGACTCGATCTGCGCCGCGTAGGCGCCGTTCGCGAGCACGAGCAGGCGGCCGGCCATCAGCACGATGCCCAGGCCGATGGTCAGCGCCACCATCAGCTCGACAAGCGTCATGCCGCGCTGACGGATCATGGCGCCGCTCCCGCCAGCGGCATCACCAGCTTCGGTGCGCCGGTCTCGCGATCGCCCTGCGCGCGCCAGCCGAGCTTGACGACGATGGGTGCGCCATCCTCCGGGTCGCACGCCCAGGGCAGTACGCCGGCCGCATCCGGCTCACCCGCGTCGCGGCATACGCGGATGCGTCCACCGGGGAAACCGGCAGCCACGGCATCGGCTACCTCGAACACATCGAAACGCCCCAGCGCATCCGCGTCGCAGGGCGTGTCGGCGTAACACAGGGCCGGGGCGGTCGGCGCGCCGCTGCCGGCGTCGTAATCGAGGTGGAGATAGGGATTGTCGGGCTGCGCCAGGGCACGGGGATTGGCGCGCATGCGCTCGGCCAGCGAGCGGGCCAGGCGGGTGGCGTCGGACAGGCGCGCGGCGTCGCGGGCGGCGCGCACGGCCAGCGTCTGCAGCGCGGCCGCACCGGCAATGCCGAGCGCGACGACGAACAGGGCGACGAGCACCTCGACCAACGTGAATCCGGCATGCACACCCGGCAGCGATCGCATCGACGACCTCCAGCGTTTCGATTGAACGAGCTGAAAAGGTAACAGTCGAGCTCCGGCAAGCCGTGTGACGACTCAACCGTGAGGATGGAACTAAAAGCCGGGAAAAGTGACGCGTCCTACTTGCGCGGCTGGCCCACTTCGGCGATGGCTTCCTGGAACTCGGCCAGGTCTTCGAAGTTCTTGTAGACGGACGCGAAGCGGATGTAGGCGATCTTGTCGAGACGCTTGAGTTCCTGCATCACCAGTTCTCCGACATAACCCGTATCGACTTCGCGCCGGCCGCTGGTGAGGAGTTTTTCTTCGATGGAGGCGACGGCGCGGTCGATGGCTTCGGCCGCCACAGGACGCTTGCGCAGCGCGAGCATCAGGCTGCCGCGCAGCTTGGAGGATTCGTATTCGGTACGGCTGCCGTTCTTCTTGACGATGAACGGCATCGACAGCTCGATCCGTTCGTACGTCGTGAAACGCTTGTCGCACGCGACACAGCGGCGCCGGCGGCGGATGGCGTCGCCCTCCTCGGATACGCGGGTATCGAGGACCTGGGTGTCTTCATGCTGACAGAACGGACATTTCATGGGTCGATAGGGGCGCCGCATGGGCGCCCCGCTGTCACATTACGCTTCGTAGACCGGGTATTTGTCGGTCAGTTGCTTCACTTCGGCCTTGACGCGCTCGATGGTCGCGGCGTCGTGCGGGTTGTCCAGCACGTCGGCGATCAGGTTGCCGACCTTGACGGCGTCTTCTTCCTTGAAGCCGCGGGTCGTGAAGGCCGGGCTGCCCAGGCGGATGCCGGACGTCACGAACGGCTTCTGCGGGTCGTTCGGGATGCCGTTCTTGTTGCAGGTCATGTGCGCCTGGCCCAGGATGGCTTCCGCTTCCTTGCCGGTGAGGCCTTTCGAACGCAGGTCGACGAGCATCACGTGCGCCTCGGTACGGCCCGAGACGATGCGCAGGCCGCGGGCGATCAGCGTGTCGGCCAGTGCCTTGGCGTTCTTGACGACCTGCTGCTGGTAGGCCTTGAATTCCGGCGACAGCGCTTCCTTGAAGGCGACCGCTTTACCGGCGATCACGTGCATCAGCGGACCACCCTGGATGCCCGGGAAGATCGCGGAGTTGATGGCTTTCTCGTGCTCGGCCTTCATCAGGATGATGCCGCCGCGCGGGCCGCGCAGCGATTTGTGCGTCGTCGACGTGACGAAGTCGGCGTGCGGGACCGGGTTCGGGTATTCGCCGGCGGCGATCAGGCCGGCGTAGTGGGCCATGTCGACCATGAAGTACGCGCCGACTTCCTTCGCCACCCGGGCGAAGCGTTCGAAGTCGATGCGCAGGGCGAAGGCGGAGGCGCCGGCGATGATCAGCTTCGGCTTGTGCTCGCGCGCCAGGCGTTCCATCTGCTCGTAGTCGATGTCTTCCTGCTCGGTCAGGCCGTAGGAGATGACGTTGAACCACTTGCCCGACATGTTCAGCGCCATGCCGTGGGTCAGGTGGCCGCCTTCGGCCAGCGACATGCCCATGATGGTGTCGCCCGGTTTCAGCATCGCGAAGAACACGCCCTGGTTCGCCTGGGAACCCGAGTTCGGCTGGACGTTCGCGGCTTCGGCGCCGAACAGTTCCTTCACGCGGTCGATCGCCAGCTGCTCGGCGACGTCGACGTATTCGCAGCCGCCGTAGTAGCGCTTGCCCGGATAGCCTTCGGCGTACTTGTTCGTCAGTTGCGAGCCCTGGGCCTGCATCACGGCCGGCGACGTGTAGTTCTCGGATGCGATCAGCTCGATGTGGTCCTGCTGGCGCTTGTTTTCTTTCTGGATGGCATCAAACAGTTCCGGGTCAACCTTGGCGAGCGTGTGATCTTTTGCAAACATGAAAAAACTCCAATCGATAAGAGAACCAGGCAACGGTCAGCGCTGAACAGGCGGGAGCCGAAACACATGCGGGGCAGCCGCGATACCAACGCGTACCAGTCGGTGGCTGCCCAGGCGAACGGCAAGTTTGAAATCTCACGTTCCCCGGTGGGTGCCCACCTTCGCCACGCACCGGCAGGCCGATCGCTCCTGATCGGACGGCAGCGCACGGTTTTCGCCAGTCACGTGAGATGTAAATGGAACCTCGGATTGTACGGGATTGTGCGGCCGGCAGGCAAGGAAACCGATGCCGACCTGGCAACCCACCCTTCGGCGCTGCCCCGCGTGGTCATTTCAGCTACAATCTCACGGTTACAACCTGCCAGGCAAAAACAAAATGATCGTTTTCATCACCGGCGCATCGGCCGGATTCGGCGCCGCCATGGCGCGCACTTTCGTCAAGAACGGCCACCAGGTAGTGCTGGCGGCACGCCGCAAGGACCGCCTCGACGCGCTGGCCAAGGAGCTGGGCGAGTCGGCCCTGCCGATCGCGATGGACGTCACCGACAAGAATTCGATCGAGGAAGCGCTGTCGATGCTGCCGCAATCCTGGCGCCAGATCGACGTCCTGATCAACAATGCCGGCCTGGCCCTGAACACGAAGCCGGCCTACGAAGTGCCGCTGGAAGATTGGGAAACGATGATCGCCACGAACATCAAGGGCCTCGTCACGATGACGCACGCCCTGCTGCCCGCGATGGTCGAACGGGGCAGCGGCCTCGTCATCAACATCGGCTCCGTCGCCGGCCGC
Organism: Massilia kyonggiensis; assembly: GCF_024756235.1. Taxonomy (GTDB): domain Bacteria; phylum Pseudomonadota; class Gammaproteobacteria; order Burkholderiales; family Burkholderiaceae_D; genus Telluria; species Telluria kyonggiensis. The sequence goes on from NZ_JANUGY010000003.1 coordinate 400,298, forward strand.
ACGCCGTATCCGGGCGGGAACGTGTACGGCGCCACCAAGGCGTTCGTCGAACAGTTCACGCTGAACCTGCGCGCCGACCTCGTGGGCACCGGCGTGCGCGCGACGAATATCGCGCCGGGCCTGTGCGGCGGCACCGAATTCTCGAACGTGCGCCTGCGCGACGACGCGGCCGCGGCGAAAGTCTACGAAGGCACGCAGCCGCTGACGGCGGAAGACATCGCCGAGACCGCCTATTGGATCGCGTCCCTGCCGCCGCACGTCAACATCAACCACATCGAGATGATGCCGACCTGCCAGGGCTACGGTCCGCTCAACATCAAACGCAACCCGGGCTGAGCGCCAAGCACGAAAATCGGACGACCGGCGAACGAATTGTTTTCGCTTTGTAACAGCGGCGCCGTCCAAAATGAAAAAGTGCTACAGTTGCTGGCTTGGCATGAGCCTCTCGCATTCTCACGCCAGCCACTCATACCTATGTATATGTACCCTGGCGCACATATGGCGGGTGGAATGGCGTAAAATGTTTCCCATTTTCATTTATGGCAGCTGAAATGCCTTCAGTTTTCACCTGGACAGTTCGCGTCTATTACGAGGATACGGACGCCGGCGGCATCGTGTACTACGCCAATTACCTGAAGTTCTTCGAACGTGCGCGCACCGAATGGCTGCGTTCGCTCGGCATCGATCAGCAAACCCTGCGCGACCAGGACGGCGCGCTGTTCGTCGTGCGCAATGCCAGCGTCGACTATGTGGCGTCCGCGCGTCTGGACGATGAAGTGAAACTGACCCTGAACGTGGAAAAGCTCGGCCGCGCCTCCGTCCAGTTCGCCCAGCAAGCCTGGCGCGGCGACACGCTGCTTTCCAGCGCCGACGTGAAAGTCGGCTGCATCGATGCCGTCACGATGCGCCCGCGTTCGCTCCCCGACCTTGCCGCTGCTAAAATGCGTGCCGCCTGATCCTCCATTTGACCAAATAGATAGCCAATGAACGCAGTCCAAGACCTCTCATTCATTGAACTGATCCGCCATGCCCACGTGCTGGTGCAGTTGCTGATGGCCCTGCTGTTCGCGATTTCGCTCATGAGCTGGACTTATATTTTCCGCAAACTGTTCGCGATCCGCGCGGCACGCCGCCAGACCGAGCAGTTCGAGCGCAGCTTCTGGGCCGGCGGCAACCTGCACACCCTGCACCAGAGCGCCAGCAGCCAGCGCGACCAGAGCGGTCCGCTGGCCCGCATCTTCGAAGCAGGCATGGGCGAGTTCATCAAGGGCAAGCAGGCCTCGCGCGACGCGCTCGACATGGGTGCCGTGCTGGATGGCGCCCGCCGTGCGATGCGCGCCGCCTTCCACCGCGAACTGGACCAGATGGACACGCACCTGAACTTCCTCGCCTCCGTCGGCTCCGTCTCGCCGTATATCGGCCTGCTGGGTACCGTCTGGGGCATCATGAACGCGTTCCGCGGCCTGGCAAACGTGCAGCAGGCGACCCTGGCCACGGTTGCGCCGGGCATCGCCGAAGCGCTGATCGCCACCGCCATCGGCCTGTTCGCCGCCATTCCGGCCGTCGTCGCGTACAACCGCTTCACCCACGACATCGACCGCCTCGCGATCCGCTTCGAAAGCTTCGTCGAGGAATTCTCGAACATCCTGCAGCGCCAGTCGCGCTGATCGCCGCCCGAGGAACCGACATGGCCTTCAACAGCAGCCTGCGGGGCAGCCGTCGCAAGCTCAAGTCCGAGATCAACGTCGTGCCGTACATCGACGTGATGCTGGTGCTGCTCATCATCTTCATGGCGGTGCCGCCGACGCAGAACCCCAGCGAGATCAAGCTGCCCAGCGCCGAGCGCTCGACGCAGCCGCCGGACGACTACATCCAGATCGCGATCCGGGAGAACGCCCAGCTGCAGATCGGCATCACGGGCAAGAATCCGCAGCCGCTGGAAGACGTATCGAGCCGTTCGACGCTCGTCACGCGCCTGCGCGACCTCCACGCCGAGCATCCGGATTATCCGGTCTTGATAGCTGGCGACCGCGACAGCAAATACGATGACGTCATCCAGCTGATCTCGGAAGCCAAGAAGATGGGTATCACCCGCGTCGGCCTGGCCACGAAGTGAAGACGAACTGATGTCAGCAACGAAGCAGACCAACATCGGCAACAGCAACGGCGCGCCCTATCACGTGCCGCCTGAACCGAACCGCTGGCCGGCCATCGGCCTGGCGGTGGGCGTGCACGCCCTGTTGCTGGCGTTCCTGTGGATCGGCGTGAGCTGGCAGAACAATGCGCCCGTCGCCGTCGAAGCGGAGATCTGGGACGTGACGACGCAGACCGCCGCTCCACCGCCAGCCCCTGCCCCGGCGCCCGAACCGGAACCCGAACCCGAGACCCCGCCGCCGCAGCCCGCGCCGAAAGCCGTGGAGCCGCCGCCCGTCGTCGAAAAGCCGCAGCCGAAGGCGCCGGACATCGCCTTGGAGCGCGAGAAGAAACGCAAGGAAGAACTGAAACGCAAGCAGCTCGAGGAAGAACGCGAGCTGGCCGAGCAGAAGCGCGCGGAAGAGAAGAAAGCGAAGGCGCTCGCCGAGAAGAAGGAACGCGAACTCGAAGAGAAGAAGGCCAAGGCCGACGCTGAAAAGAAAGAAGCCGAGAAGAAGAAAAAAGAAGAAGCGGAAAAGAAAAAGAAAGAGGAAGCCGACAAGAAGAAAAAGGCCGCCGAAGAACAGAAGAAACTGGACGCCGCACGCGCCGAGGAAATGCGCCGCATCACGGGCGCGGCCGGCAATCCGACCAGCACCGGCTCGGCCGAGAAATCGACGGCGCCACGCATCGACAAGGGCTATACCGCGGCCATCACGGCCAAGGTGAAGGGCAATACGTCGTACGCGGGCAGCCTCGACGAACCGGGTAATCCGACGGCGACCTTCCGCGTCGAGCAGTTGCCGACCGGCGAGATCATTTCGGTCAGGAAGATCAAGAGCAGCGGCGTGCCGTCATTCGACGACGCGGTCGAAAAGGGCATCACCAAATCGTCCCCACTGCCAAAGAAGAAAGATGGTACGGTAGAGCGTTCCCTCGTGATCGAGTTCCATATGAAGGATCTGCAGTGATCGCGTTCCGACCTTAACCATTGCTGAGAGAAACATGAAGAAACTACATACCCTGCTGTTTTCGGCCACCCTCCTGATGGGCGTGGCTGCACATGCCCAGCTGAAAGTCGAAATCGCCGGCGTGGGCAGCAACCAGATCCCGGTCGCAGTCGCCGCATTCGCCGACGAATCGGTGGCACCCGAACAGGTGTCCGCCATCGTCCGTGCCGACCTCGAGCGCAGCGGCGTGTTCAAGGTCATCGACGCCCGCCAGACCATTTCCGACACCGCCAACATCGACCTGGCCGCATTCAAGGCCAGCGGTGCCGACGCACTCGTCGTGGGCTCCGTGCAGCGTCTCGCGGACGGCCGCTTCCAGGTACGTTATAAACTGCTGGACACCGTCAAGCAGACGCAGCTGTCGCAACTGTCGGATGCCGTCACCGCGCGCAACACGCGCCTGGAAGGCCACCGCATCGCCGACGACGTCTACGAAAAACTGACCGGCGTGCGCGGTATCTTCTCGACCCGCATCACGTACGTGAAGCAGGACCCGGCCGCGCGCGACTACAAGCTCGTCGTGGCGGATGCGGACGGCGAAGGCGAGCAGGTCGCCGCGCATGGCCGCGAGCCGATCATCTCGCCGGCATGGTCGCCGGACGGCACCAAGGTCGCGTACGTGTCGTTCGAGCTGCGCAAGCCCGTCATCTACGTGCAGAACCTGATCACGGGCCAGCGCACCGTGGTCGCCAACTTCAAGGGCAACAACTCGGCCCCGTCCTGGTCGCCCGACGGCACGCAACTGGCGGTCGGCCTGACCAAGGACACGAACACCTACCAGGTCTACATCGTGAATGCCGACGGTAGCGGCGTGCGCCGCCTGTCGCACACGAACAGCATCGACACGGAACCGCGCTTCTCGGCGGATGGCCAGTCGATTTACTTCACCAGCGACCGCAGCGGCGGCCCGCAGATCTACAAGATGAGCGTCAACGGCGGGCAGGCAACCCGCGTCACGTTCAACGGCAACTACAATATCAGCCCTCGTGTATCCCCGGACGGCAAGACGCTGGCGTGGATTTCGCAACGCGATGGGGGTTTTTCCCTGTATGCGATGGACCTGGCTTCCGGTCAGGAACAACGCTTGGCCGATGGGGCCACCGAACCGAGTTTTTCGCCGAACGGCAAATACATCATGTATGCGACGAAGGGTGGGGGGCGCACCGCATTGGCCGTTGTGTCGGTCGACGGACGCGTCAAGCAGCGCTTGAGCACCCAAGCGGGAAACATTCGGGAGCCCAGCTGGGGCCCGTTTATGAAGTAAAAACTTTTTGACCAGGAGAAAAACCATGCGTAATGTAAAAAGTGTAGCGTTCATCGTGGCTGCCGCCGCCCTGCTGTCGGCATGCTCGTCGACCAAGCTGCAGGAAGCCCCGAAAGTCGAAGAAAAGCCGGTCGCCCAGGCACCGACCCCGCCGGTCGACAACCGTGAAATCCGTCCGGTTGAAACCCCGTCGGTCGATCCGCTGAACGACCCGAAAGGCGTCCTGGCGAACCGCAGCGTGTACTTCGACTTCGACAGCTACGTCGTCCGTGACGACGGCAAGCCGGTCGTCGAGAACCACTCGGCCTACCTGTCTAAGAACAAGCAGCGCAAGGTCCTGATCCAGGGCAACACCGACGAGCGCGGCGGCACCGAATACAACCTGGCCCTGGGCCAGAAGCGCGCCGAAGCCGTGCGCAAGTCGATGGCTGCTCTGGGCGTCTCGGACAGCCAGATGGAAGCTGTTTCGCTGGGCAAGGAAAAGCCGAAGGCCACCGGCCACGACGAAGCTGCCTGGGCTGAAAACCGCCGCGCCGATATCGTCTATCAATAATCGGGACGCTGTCTTGCCTGCCTGAGAGCTGGCGCTCCCGGCAGATTTGACAGCGGGGCGGGATGCGGTGCAGACTGCATCCCGCCCCGTTTCCATTTGGATTCCCAAGTTTTCATAGGTCTAGAAAAGTCATGATGATCAAACCGTCCCAGTTCCGCCTCGCTGCCGTCGCCCTCGCCCTGACCGCCTGGCTGCCCCTGCAGGCAAACGCCGGCCTGCTCGACGACGATGAAGCCCGCAAGGCGATCCTCGACCTGCGCGCCAAGGTCGATGCACTGGCACGCGACATCAACGCCCGCGTCGACAACAAGGCCGACAAGTCGATCAGTCTCGACCTGGTGAATCAGCACGAGCAGACCATGCAGGAAATCTCGCGCCTGCGCGGCCAGGTCGAAGTCCTGGCCAACGAGATCGCCAACGTCCAGAAGAACCAGAAAGACCTGTACGCGGACCTCGACGCCCGCATCAAGAAACTCGAACCGCGCCAGGAAACGATCGACGGCCAGACCGCCGAAGTGCTGCCGTCCGAAAAGAAAACCTACGACAGCGCGATGGAGCTGTTCAAATCGGGCGACTACAAGGCCGCCGCCGGCGCCCTGCAGGATTTCGTACGCCGCTTCCCCGACTCGGCCTACGCCGCCAACGCCCAGTACTGGCTCGGCAACGCCTATTACGCCCAGCGCGACTACAAGAACGCGATCGCTGCCCAGGAAGCCGTCGTCGCCAACTACGGCACGAGCGCCAAGGCCCCGGACGCCATGCTCAACATCGCTTCCAGTTACACGGAGCTGAAGGACAAGAAAAACGCCAAGAAGGCCCTGCAGCAGCTCGTGTCGAAGTTCCCGGACTCGGCCGCGGCGCAGGCAGCCAAGGACCGCCTGGCGGCGCTGAAGTAAGCCGTTTGACACGACCGCAGTTACCCCCTATAATCTTGCTTCTTTCGGGTCGTTAGCTCAGTTGGTAGAGCAGCGGACTTTTAATCCGTTGGTCGCTGGTTCGAGCCCAGCACGGCCTACCAGAATTCAGCAGTAGCAAAGCAAGGCGTTACGAGTGATCGTGACGCCTTTTTTGTTTTGTGCGCCGCTCATGCGGTCATCGAACGCAACGCCCCGATATCGTCCGGATCACGCTCGAGCCTGTCCGCCGCCGCGCGGATCTTGCGGTAATAGATCCCGGTCCGCACACCGCGGTAATCCATGTACGCTTCCGCGACCGGATCCGCCCGCCTCTCCCGCCTGGCCCGGTCGATCAACGCCTGCAGATAGCGCGTGCCCATCTGAATATTGGTGGCCTCGTCGATGAACGCCGGACTCGCGTGAAATGCATCCGCCTCGACATACAACGCCGGCTCCGCGCAGCGCTGGCTGGCCGGCTTGCACAGGTTATCGAGCCGGAACAGTTCGCGGTTCGCCACCTTCAGCAGCTGCATCAGGCCGCGCGCGCTGCTGCCCGCGGGCTGGGCGCAGGCGTCGAAGCGCGATTCCATGTAGATCTGGCAGACGATCAGTTCGTCCGGCAGGCAGGAGCGGTTGTTCTCGTGCACGAGCCGGCGGATCTCGCGCAGGCGCGCGAGGGGCTCCGTGCACACCATCTGGTCGGCCATGTCGTCACCTGTGTCGTTACGTCATGCGCTCCATGGTCTTACCCGCACCGCATGATCGGTTTGCGCTCGCTCAGGCGGGGTGATCGATTGAACTCAAGTATCCTTCAACCCTGCCCTCGATAATTTCCGTTTGGAATGCTCCCGTTCCGCAACCAAGGAATCCGACTGCCATGCCTCCCCTCGACCTTTCCGATACCCTCGTGGTCGGCATCTCCGCCACCGCACTGTTCGACCTGGCCGAAGCCGACGCTGTCTACAAAGCCAGATCCATCAAGAATCCGCAAGGCGCGCTGGAGGAATACCGCGCCTACATGCTCGAGCGCGAGAACGAGCCGCTGCGCGACGGCACCGGCATGGCCCTCGTGCGCGCCCTGCTCGGCCTGAACCGCTACGCGCCGTCCGAGTCGAAGCCGCTCGTCGAGGTCGTCGTCATGTCGCGCAACAGCCCGGAGACCGGCGTGCGCGTCTTCAACAATATCCGCTCGCGCGGCCTGCCGATTTCGCGCCATGCGTTCACCGGCGGCGAGTCCGTCGTCGATTACCTGGACGCGTTCGCCGTCGACCTGTTCCTGACGACGAATGTCGAAGACGCCCAGCGCGTGATCGATGCGCAGGCCTGCGCCGCCGCGGTCCTGAAGCCGCCGCCGCACACGGCCGAGGCGCCGCCGGAAGACCAGGTGCGCATCGCCTTCGACGGCGACGCCGTGCTGTTCGACGATTCCAGCGAACTGGTCTACAAGACCGAAGGCCTCGACCGCTTCCACACGATCGAAAACGAAAAGCAGAACGAACCGATGAAGGACGGCCCGTACGCCATCCTGCTGCGCCGGCTCGCGCGCCTGCAGGAACGGCTGCCGTTCGGCGCGGACGTCTCGCCGGTGCGCATCGCGATCGTCACGGCGCGCAGTGCCCCGGCCGAGATGCGGGTCATCAATACCCTGCGCCACTGGGGCGTGTACGTGAACGAGATCTTCTTCCTCGGCGGCGTGCCGAAGTCGAAGGTCGTCAAGGCGTTCCGCGCCCACCTGTTCTTCGACGACCAGGACCTGCACCTGGACCCGGCCGCGCGCCACGTGCCGTCCGGACGCGTGCCCTACCGCTCGGACTCGCGGCTGTTCACGCCGTTGCCGCTCGACCTGCCCGCCGATCCGCCGGTGCTGGTCGAAAAAGTGGAAGCCAGCTGACCGCGGACTTCGAACCGGGCGGCGGCAACCGCCCGGCCATCTTGTCCCACCAGCTTCACTTCATGCTCGCCCGGCTGCGGCGTCCACATGGCGCCCCGGTCGGCCGGGCCGGCATCCGCCCCATCCAGTTCCCAGCGCAGGCCCGCGCCGCCGTAGGCGCGCAGGCTCACGCGCTGCAGCGGCGCCGGGATGTCCGGATCGAGTGCGATGACACTGTCCGCGGCCGGATACACGATGCGCGGCGCGCGCTTCGCCGGCGGCAACATTTCGACCAGCGCGACTTCCGTGCCCCGCATGAACCATTCGCTGCGCTCGGGCTCCACGGCCGGCGCGAAGCGGACCGTCTGGCGCACGAGGCCCGGCGGCACGGCGGGCGGCCTGCTCGGGCGGTCGCGGTGCAGGTAGTCCATCACGTCGCGCCAGACGGGCGCCGCACCGGAGACGCCGGACACGTCCCACATGGAGCGCCCGTCGAAATTCCCGACCCACACGCCGACCGTGTAGCGGTCCGAAAAGCCCACGCACCAGTTGTCGCGCATGTCCTTGCTGGTGCCCGTCTTGACGGCGCTCCAGAACCCGGTGGCGAGTTCGTTGGAGAGGCCGAACGTGGTGCTGCGCGCCGCGCGGTCGGACAGGATGTCGGCCACGATGAAGCTGGCGCGCGCATCCAGCACGCGCCGCTTCCCGTCCTGCAGGCCGCCGTTCGCCAGCGTGCGATAGGCGTGCGCGAGTTCCAGCAGGCTGACGTCGCCCGAGCCCAGCGCCAGCGACCAGCCGTAGAACTCGGGCGCCTCGGTCAGGCTCGTGAAGCCGAGTGCACGCAGGCGCTCGTGGAAGCGCTCCAGTCCGGCCAGCATCAGCGTGCGTACGGCGGGCACGTTCAGCGAACCGGCAAGGCTCGTGCGCACCGACGCCGCGTCGCGGTACTGATGGTCGTAGTTCTGCGGCACGTACAGGCCGCCGACGGTCGGAATGTCGACGGGGGTGTCGTCCAGCAGCGACGCCGCCGTCAACTGGCCCCGTTCCAGCGCCAGCTCGTATAAAAACGGCTTCAGCGTGGACCCCGCCTGGCGCAGCGCCGTCACGCCATCCACTTCGCCGGTACCGCCGTTGGCGACATAGGCCAACAGCTCGCCGCTGGCATTGTCGATGACGATCACGGCGCCGTCGCCCACGTTGCGCTCGGCCAGTTCGGCGAGGTGGCGGCGTAGCGCGGCGACCGTAAAGCGCTGCAGGCCCCCATCAAGCGTGCTGCGGATCACGCTCCCCGGCACGCCGCCGAGGCGCCGCACGAACTGCGGCGTCACACCCGTCGTCGCGGATGCCGGCGCGGACGCGGTGCGCGCGAACGCCGCGTCGACTTCCCACTCGATCGCCGCGCAATCCGCGCGCGCATCGAGCTCGCGCGCGAGCGTGCAGGCGCGCTTCGCGACCGTCCGCGACGGGGCCGTCGGCGCGCGCAGCAGGCTCGCGAGGATCGCGGCCTCGCCCGCATCCAGTCCGGACGGCGCCTTGCCGAACAGGCCGCGCGCGGCGGCGCCGATGCCTTGCAGCTCGCCGCGATAGCTGGCCAGGTTCAGATAGGCTTCGAGGATCTGGCGCTTGTTCCACCCCGCCTCCAATTCGCGCGCGGCGACCGCCTGGTCCCATTTGCGCGTCCAGGTGCGGCCCGTCGACCGCGGGGCCAGCTTGGGATCGAGCAGGCCCGCGAGCTGCATCGTGATCGTCGACGCGCCCCGCGTGCGCTGCAAGCCGAACAGGTTGTCCCACGCGGCCTTGCCGATGGCCTGGAAGTCGATGCCGCCATGCTCCATGAAGCGCTGGTCTTCGGCCTGCAGCACGGCGCGGCCGAGCGCGGCCGAGATGTCGTCCAGCGCCACCCACGCGAGCCGGCGGCCCGCCATGTCCACGCGCACCGTGGCGATCGTCTCGCCGTGGCGGTCGAGCAGCGTCGTATCGGACGAACGCCATGCCGCCTTCACTTCCTGCGGTGTCGGCACCGCGGCCCACAAAGGCACCGACACCAGCAACGCCAGCAACGCCACGCACGCTTTCATCACTGCACCGTCATCCCCGCGTTCGGCACTTCACCGAACATCTCCGGCGCGTACATGGCTTCCACGCGCGTGGACGGCAGCGCGAAGCAGCCCTCGTTGTTCAGCCGCACCGTGTACTCGACGGTGAACCGGCCCTTCGGTACCCATTCGTAGTACGCGCGGTAGCCGGTGTGCAGGCGCTCCTCGAACGCCGGCCACGTCCAGCCCGTACGGCGTTCGCCGGCCGTGGCGATCTGCGAATCGCGTCCGAGGCCGGAACCGAGCACGCTGGCGCCAGCCGGGATCGGATCGTCGACGACGACCCACGTCATGTCCGACTGCGCGTCGATGTCGAGGTGGACGCGGTAGACGTCGCCGCGCGACCACGTCCCCTTGACCTTCTGCTCCACCGGCGTGACGGTGCGCGCGATGCGGTAGCCGGACGACAGCGGCGCCTTCAATGGCACGGCGGCCAGGCTCTGGACCGTCGCCCACGGCTTGCCGCTGCCCAGCTGGCGCAGGGTGAGCGTCCCCCTGCCCTGCGGCCACGCCTGCAGCACGGTCGCGGGCACGGTCCCGGTCCAGCTGACGGGCTTCGCGTCGGCGCCAGTCACCACGAGGTTCGCGCTGCCCGTCACCGGCTCGCGCTCGTAGGTCTCGGAAAAACGCTTCAGGGCGACGGTGCCCCAGGCGTTGGCCGTCGTCGTGTCCCAGTGGCCGTGCTGCTGGCGGCCCAGGGCGCCGCGCGCGAGGCGACCGGCGTCGACCTTCCACGCCGGGTCGTCCAGGGTCGCCAGCAGCAACCGGTTGGCGTTGACGTCGACGGACGTCATGAGCCACCACCAGCCATCCGCGCGCTCCGTCGAGAAGCCCATCGTCGTGCCCTGCAGGTTCAGGCGCGCGCGCAGGATCTGGCCGGCCTGCGCGAGGCGCTGGTCGCGCTGCGGCAGCGCCGGCGTGCGCTTCAGGAGCAGATACCAGTCGATGACGGCGGACGTGGGCCACAGGTTCGGCTGCACCTCGATCGAGTCCAGCATGGCCGGCTGCACCTCCGTGTCGCGCGACAGGGCTTCCAGCGCCGCCAGCTTGCGCACGGCCAGTTCGCCCGTCGCGCGGCCGCTGCCGCGCACGATCTTCCCTTCCACGAACGCCGCGAGGCCCGCCTCCATGCGGCCGCGCAGTTCGTCGGGGATAGGGTATCCCGCTTCGTGCGTCACGGACAGCACGTACGCCGTGAGCACGTCGCTGCCCTGCTCCATCGGCGCGAAGTACTTGACGAGGCCATCGCCGTCCAGGTGCGACGGCAAGGTCGCGACGACCTTGTCCCACAGCGCCTTGTCCTGCAGCGCCACGGCACGCGACGTGCGCTGCTCGAAGCACGTGTACGGATACGCGGCCATGTAGTCGCGCACGCCCGGCAGGTCGCTGCCGAGGCGCGCCTGCAGCGTCGTGCGGATGCCGCCGCGGCCCGGCAGCGCATCAAGCGGACGTTCGACCGGCAGCGTCTTCGTGCCGTCGATCTGCACGAGCGTCGCCTGCAGGGTGCGCACCGGCACGGCAGTGTTGACCTGTTGCGTGACGCGCATGCGGTCGCTCGCGCCTTCGCCGGCCGCCGCCACGTCCCACTGGAGCCTCGATGCGCCGGCGGGCACGGCGTAGTCCCAGCCCGCTTCGCGCGATTCGCCCGGCGCCAATACGATGTCCTGGCGCGGCAGCGCCTGCGCCTTGCCGCCATCGGCCGTCACGCCGGCGTCCAGGCGGATGGCCAGCCGACGGTCGGACGCGTTGCGCAGCGTGAACCCGGCACGCAGGCGGTCGCCTTCGCGCACCTGCGGCGGCAGGCCGGAGACGAGCATCAGGTCTTGCGACGTGCGGATGTCCGTGCCGCCCGTGCCGAACCGGCCCGCGCCGCTGCTCGCGACGGCGACGATGCGGAACGACGTGAGCGAATCGTTCAGCGGCACGTCGACGCTCGCCTCGCCGTTCGCATCGAGGACGACCTTGCCCTTCCACAGCAGCAGCGTCTCGAACAACTCGCGTCCGGCGCCGCGGCCCCCGCCGCCGCCGTGCGGGAACGCCTTGCGGCCGAAATGGCGCTTACCGACGACCTGCATCTGCGCCGTCGACGTCTCCACCTGCAGGCTGCGCTCGCGCATCATCGTCTCGAGCAGGTTCCAGCTCGTGTTGGGCATCAGCTCCAGCAGGCCGGCGTCGACGGCGGCGACGGCGACTTCCGTGCCGGCCGCGGGCCGCGTGCCGTCCGGATCGCGCACGCGGACCATGACCCGCGCGTGCTCGCGCACCTTGTACACGGGCTTGTCGGCGGCGACGTCGACCTTCAGTTCGTGGCCGCGCCAGCCCACGCGGATCGGCGCGATCCCGAGTTTGTAGGCGGGCTTGCCCAGGTCGACGAGCGCCGTCGGCTGCACGCCCGCCACGCGTCCGCGCACGACGAGGGCCGACACGAACACGTTCGGCGCATAGCTGGCTTTTACGGGAATCGAGATCGTCTGGTCGCGGCCGGACAGGCGCCGCACATAGGTGTCGAGGACACCTTCGCGCTCGACGGTCACGAGCGCCAATGCACGGCGGAACGGGCTGCGCACCTGGAAGCGCGCCTGCTCGCCCGGTTCGTAGCGCTTCTGCGCGGGCAGCAGGTCGATGCGGTCGTGGTCCGCGTTCGCGAACCACTGTTCTTCATCGCCCGCCACGTAGACTTCGCGGTGTGTCGCCGCCACCCGCTGCTGCGGATCCGTCGCGCGGGCGCGCAGGATCAGGTCCCCGTCGACGGGCGCCTTCACGTCGCATACGAGCAGGCCGCGCGCGTCCGTCGTGCCGCTGCACACTTCGCCGACGCGTTTGATCTCGGCGCTGTGCTCATAGGCGTAAAAGCCGCCGACGAGACGGCGCCGGTGCGAATACGTCGCGCGCTTGAGCAGGTCGACCGTCACCGGCACGTTCGCCACGGGCTTGCCGCCGACGTCCAGCACGACGGTCTGGAATTTCAGCGCGTCGCGGCGCAACAGCCAGCCATCGGGCTTGATGCCGACCACGTAGGCAGATGGCCACAGCGGCACGCGCGTCGACACGGTCAGCGTCTCGCCGTTCGCATCCTGGTACGACAGCTCGGCCAGCAGGCTTTTCGGGCGCTCGATCGCCGGCAGCTTGTCGACGACAATGCGCGCGCCGCCCGCCCGGTCGAGCTGCAGGCTTTGCGTGCGTGCGACTTCCTGGCCGGGCGTGCCTTCGGTTTCGGCCTCTTCATCACCCTCGCCGCCCTGGTCCACGACGCCCTCCTTCACGTCGCCCGCACCCAGCGTGAACTCATCGTAGTCGGCGAACTGCACGCCCGTGTCCTGCACGACGCTGCGCAGTTTTACGGGCGCGAGGCCCGCCGGGCCGCCTGCTAGAAAACTCACCTGCGCATCGAGCGTGACGGCCTGCGGCGCCACTGCGGGCTGCGTCAAGCCCGCCAGTTGCGCCTTCATCGTCGGCACGCGGAATTGCTCGACACGGAATTCGCCCGCCACCTGCCCGCCGATCAGCACGTCGTACACGCCCAGCTTCGCTTCCGCCGGGATCGCCCACTCGCCCTCGGCGCTGCCGTTCGCATCCCAGCGCAGGGCAAACTCGACCTTCTCGCCGCTGCCCTGGTGGACAAGGAAGCCGCGCGCCGGCAGCGCCGATTTGTCCGTGCCCAGTTCCTGCGCGCGCCAGTCGCGGACTTCTTTCGGCGCCGGATCCTTCGCGCGCACGAAGGCAAAGCCCTGCTGCGTGCGGCGGCGCAGATAATGCTTCATGTGGACCGTCTCGCCGGCGCGCAACAGGGTCCTGTCGAAGACGGTGGCGACGATGCGGCTGTCCTCGTCGCGGCTGCCCGTGGGCAGGTTGAAGCGCCACGCCTCGATGCCCTGCTGCCAGTCGGACAGGGTGAACGTGAAGTCGTCGCCGCGCGCGGCCGTCACGACGTAGATGTCGCCCTCCTTGCAGCGGGCGCGCGGCAACGCCTGGCGGATGCGCGCGATGCCGGCGGCATCCGTCGTGCCGCTCCACAGCAGCCGCGCGCCGCAGTCGCGCACGTCCACCCGGGCACCCGCGACGGGCTGGCCCTTGTCGAGCGACGTCACCCACACGAGCGACGACTGCGCGCCGAGCTTGAAGTGCGCGGCGAGATTGGTGACGAGGGCCGCGCTGCGCACATACGCGGTGCGGCCCTTCGGATTCAGCGCGGCGCCCAGGCGCGGGCTTTCCAGTTCGACGGCGTAGAAGCCGGGCTGGCGCAGCGGGATGCCGATCACTTCGAACGCGCGCCGGCCGAGCGGTTTCGGGAGCGTGAAGCGCTGCACCGCGTCCGGCTTCGCGCCCTTGAAGATCGACACCTTCAACTGGTCGCCTTCGGGCTGGCCGGGATTCAGGCCGCCGTGCGGCCCCGCGACCTTGCGCAGCCACGTGAGCACGTCCGCCGTGCGGCCGGCATCGAGGCGCATGGCGACGCCGTTCGTGTGCATGCGGCCCGCCAGTTGCGCCTCGACGTTGCGCACGGTGACGGGCAGCAGGCGGTCGCCGTTCGCCTCGATGATGCCGAACGGCGCCGCGAACTTGACGAGCGGCGGCTGCTCGCCCGTGCGCACGGCGAGCGGGAAACGGCCCGCGTTGACGAGGGACCGGCCCGCATCGTCGCGCAGGTCCGCCGGCAGGTGCAGCGTGAACTTCGATTGTTCGGGGAACGGTCCCGGCACGCTCGCCTGGCCCACGAAGTCCTTCTCGACGCGCGCCGGCCAGCGCTTGCCGCCCGGTCCTTCCAGGTAGATCTTCGCCGCATCGGCCGCGCGCACGGGCGCGCTGAAGTCCACGCGCATCGGCTGGAACGGGATGCACTGGGACCGCGCATTCACTTTTTCGCAGTTGAAGCGGGCCGTGAAATCGGCGCGCGTCTTGAACGACAGCGTCTGGACTTCAACGGTCGCGATGCCGTTCGGCGCGGCCACGCCGGCGCCCCAGACAAGGGCGACTTCCGCGTTCGACGGCAGGGTGCGGCGGCATTGCAGCACGACGATGCGGTTCAGGCGGCCCGCTTTCTCGTCGGCGCGCAGCCGCGCGTCCGTGTACGGACCGGTGTCTTCCTTGCCGCTGTCTTCCGCGACGACCTGCCGGACGAACCAGCGGTCCGTAGCGAGCACCCGTTCGCGCTGTTCGCCCGCCAGCAGGGTCACGCCAATCTTGTCGCTGGCGCCGTCCGCGCGGCACCAGGCCTGTTTCAATATGCTGTCGTTCGACGCGGGCGCCGACAGCGCGAGCACGAAGGCCTGTTTCTCGTCGATGCCGGACGCGCCTTCATGCGGCAGCGATTCCAGCACGGCCGGGCCGCCCGTGGCGACATCGAATGCGCGTTGGCCCGCCAGCGGCTGGCCGGCGAGATCGCGCACGCCGGCTTTCAGCGTGAAGCGGCAGCTGGTGGCGCCCGGCAGGTCGCGCTCGAAGTCGTAGCTCCATGTCTGCGCGTCGACCCAGCGGCCGCTGCCCGGCACCGGACACGCCACGTCGAACGGGGTCTCGGCGCGCAAGTCGCCGAACGCGACCATCGGCTGCGAAAAGCGCGCCACGGCCTGGCGCACTCTCCGCACCTGCCCTTCGGGCGAAAAACCGGAAACGGTGGTCTGCGCCCACGCGCCCGACCAGCAGCACAACAAGACGAGGCACAGCAGGCGACGCAGGACGGCCATGGTTTCTCCCGGGCGATGGCGGACGGACGACGGCTGAGTGTTGCAAAGTCGGCTTGCAGTGTCAACAACGTTTAACAATTTGCAACGCAATCTGTCCGTCATGCAAACCTGCATCATTGGATATAGAATGCGGTTCTTATATTTCCTGTGCGCATATAAGATGAACGTCCCCCTGATCCTGAACCTGGCCATCGCGCTGGCCGCCTGCGGCCTGCTGTATGTGATGCAGCAACGCCACCTGTCCTTCACGAAGCGCGTGTTCACGGGCCTCGGCCTCGGTATCGTCCTGGGCGCCGCCTTCCAGGCGTTCTACGGCAACGGTTCGCCCGTCATCGCGCAGACGAACGCCTACCTCGACATCGTCGGCACGGGCTATGTGAAATTGCTGCAGATGATCATCATGCCGCTGATCATGGTGTCCATCATCCAGGCCATCCTGAAGCTGCGCGACGCCTCGTCGCTCGGCAAGATCAGTGCGCTGACGATCGGCACCCTGATGGTCACGACGGCCATCGCGGCCTCGATCGGCATCCTGATGGCCAAGCTGTACGGCCTGTCCGCCGTCGGCCTGACGTCGAGCGCGGCGGAAGTCGCGCGCGGCCACTATTTGGAGGGCAAGCTGGCGACGGCGCAGGACGTGTCGCTGCCGACCATGATCCTGTCGTTCATTCCGGAAAATCCCTTCCTCGACATGACGGGCGCGCGCAAGACGTCGACGATTGCCGTCGTCCTGTTCTCGATCTTCCTGGGCGTGTCCGCCACGGGGATCGCCGCGAAAAAGCCGGACGTGTTCGAAAAGTTCAGCGAGTTCGTCCACGTTGCCCACGTGATCGTGATGCGCATGGTGACGCTCGTGTTGCGCCTGACCCCGTTCGGCGTGTTCGCCCTCATCACGCAGGTGCTGGCCAGCTCCAGCGTGCAGGACATCCTGAAGCTGATCGGTTTCGTGATGGCCTCGTACAGCGCGCTGATCCTGATGTTCGGCGTGCATTTGCTGA
This sequence comes from Massilia kyonggiensis, assembly GCF_024756235.1. GTDB lineage: Bacteria > Pseudomonadota > Gammaproteobacteria > Burkholderiales > Burkholderiaceae_D > Telluria > Telluria kyonggiensis. The sequence continues at coordinate 416,802 of NZ_JANUGY010000003.1, forward strand.
TCATCGCGGCCGTGGGCCTGAACCCGGGCCGCTACGTGAAAAAGATCTTCCCCGTGCTCGCGTTCGCGTTCACGTCGCGCACGTCGGCCGGTTCCATCCCGATGAGCGTGCAGACGCAGACCGCGCGCCTCGGCACGCCGGAAGGCATCGCCAACTTCGCCGCGTCGTTCGGCTCGATGATGGGCCAGAACGGCTGCGCCGGCATCTATCCGGCGATGCTTGCCGTCATGATCGCGCCCACCGTCGGCATCGATCCGTTCACGACCTCCTTCCTGCTGCCGCTCGTCGGCATCGTCACGATCGGTTCCGTCGGCGTGGCCGGCGTGGGCGGCGGGGCCACGTTCGCCGCGCTCATCGTGCTGTCGGCGCTGAACCTGCCCGTTGCTCTGGCCGGCCTCCTGATCTCCATCGAACCGCTGATCGACATGGGCCGTACCGCGCTCAACGTCAGCGGTTCCATCACGGCCGGCACCTTCGCCAGCCGCGTGCTCGGCCAGACCGATATGGCTGTGTTCGACAGCGACGCCGAGGTCAACCTCGACAGCGAGGAACAGGTGGCGTAACCGTTTCTCCTGTCCACGTAAGACCGCGCCTACACGTCGTTTCGGCACACATTTTCGTCCGGAATCGTGCGCGGAAATCCCGCCGAATCCGTCTATGATCGCGTCATGTCAAAATCGCAAACGGTCGGATGATGGATCAGAAGTGGCCACAGGAAATCTGGCTCGTCAGGCACGGACAAAGCGCCGGCAATGTCGCGCGCGATGCTGCCGAAGCCGCGTCGGGCCTGCTCATCGACATCGCCGAGCGCGACGTCGACGTGCCCCTGTCCGAACTGGGCGTGCGCCAGTCGCAGGCCCTGTCGAGCTGGTTCGCCGCGCTGCCGCCCGACGACCAGCCGAACGTCGTGCTGCATTCGCCGTACGTGCGCGCGGCCGAGACCGCCAACATCCTGATGCAGCGCCTGAACCGCGACGAGCTGCTCGCCGTCCACGCCGACGAGCGTCTGCGCGAAAAAGAGTTCGGCATCCTCGACCGCCTGACGGTGCGCGGTATCGCCGAGAAATATCCCGAGCTGCATGAGCAACGCCGCCACGTCGGCAAGTTCTATTTCCGTCCGCCCGGCGGCGAGAGCTGGTGCGACGTCATCCTGCGCCTGCGCAGCGTCCTCGACACGATCACGCGCGAGTATCCGCGCGAGCGCGTGCTGATCGTCGCGCACCAGGTCATCGTCAACTGCTTCCGCTACCTGATCGAGCGGATGGACGAGGCGACGATCCTTGCGCAGGACCGCGCCGGCGACGTGCCGAACTGCTCCGTCACGTCCTACGCCTTCGATCCCACGCTGGGCAAGCGCGGCAAGCTGGCCGTCCGCCTGGTCAATTTCGTCGCCCCGCTCGAAGCCACCGGCACGCCGGTGACGGTCGCCAAAGATCAACCCACCGCGGCCAAGGCCTGAGGTCCCTCCCCCATGACGCTGCATACCAACGCCCGCCCGCGCGACGTCGATACGAGCCTGCTGCGCAGCTGGCCGCTGCCGGTTCCCTCGAACGACGCCGACAAGGAAGACCGCGGCCACGTGCTGGTCCTCGGCGGCTCGCGCGAAATGCCGGGCCCCGTGATCCTGGCCGCGACGGCGGCCCTGCGCGCCGGCGCCGGCAAGCTGACCATCGCCACCGGCCGCAGCGTGGCCCAACTGGTAGCGCTCGCCATTCCGGAATCGCGCGTGCTGGGGCTGGCGGAAAACGACGCTGGCGGCTTCACGGTCGAAGCCGTGGCCGCGCTCGATCCGCTGGCCGACAAGATCAGCGCCATCCTGATCGGGCCCGGCATGCAGGACGAGGCCACGACGGCCCGCCTCGTGCACGCGCTGCTGCCGCGTCTCGACGGCACCGACACGAACGTGGTGCTGGATGCCGAGGCGATGGGCGCGGTGCTGCACCCGCCCACGGGCAACCCGCCCTTCCGCTTCAACGTGCCGGTTCTCCTGACGCCGCATGCGGGCGAGATGGCGCACCTGACGGGCATCGCGAAGGACGAGATCGGCGCGGCGCCGGACCGCCACGCGGTCGAGGCGGCGCAGGACTGGAATGCCGTCGTCGCGCTCAAGGGCGCGCGCACCGTGATCGCGGCCCCGGGCGGCGAGCGGTGGCAGCACGAAGGCGGCAACGTCGGGCTCGCCACGTCGGGCTCGGGCGACGTGCTGGCCGGCATCATCGCGGGACTCGCGGCGCGCGGCGCCACGCTCGCGCAGGCTGCCGCCTGGGGCGTCGCGCTGCATGCGCGCGCGGGCGAGCGCCTCGCCGAACGCTTCGGCAGACTGGGTTACCTGGCGCGGGAATTGTGCGACGTGATTCCCGCCCTGCTCGAACAGGCCGCCGGCGACAGCGCCGACGCGGCGTCACGACCATCCGGCACTCGCCGGGGGATCGAGGGTTGAACGAAGATGGTTCGGCTCTTATCTAATCCGCACGTGTCGATGTTGCAGACAGCACTGCGGAGCACGGGGAGACTCCGGTTTCCCAAAGCAGAAGGCGTGCAATCCGACGAACCGGCCGGCGTGATGCCTGTCTAATGCAAACAGTCGGATTCGTACGCCACCGGGGCCGCGTATTGCGTCGGTTCCCCGATGGTTCGCGTTTGGGCCGCATGGTCCATCGGGAACCCAAGCGCCGCCGACCCTCCAGCGCCTCACCTGGAGACGGCGGTAAACGATAGACGTGAACGAGGAGTAAAACAAATGAAAGCTCTTAACAACGCATCGAAAATTCTGTTTGCTGCAGCCCTGGTGGCCAGCCTGGCCGCTTGCAAGAAGAATGACACCACCAGCACGACCGGTACCGGCGACACGTCGGCCACCGCGCCGAGCAGCAGCTCCGGCACCAGCGGCACGACCGGCGCGACCGGCACGGGCACGACGGGTGACACCACCGGCACCACCGGCACCACGGGCGGCACCACCGGCGCGACGGGCACCACCGGCGATACCGGCACGGGCGCAACGGGCACCACCGGCACCGGCGCAACGGGCACGACCGGCGGCACCGGCTCGTCGGGCACGTCGGGTACGTCGGGCACGACCGGCAGCGACACGTCGGGCACCTCCGGCACGGGCACCTCGGGCACCGGCACTTCCGGCCGCTGATCGCCGTGGCGCATCGGCAAAGGGTCGGGAACGGCCCTTTGCACCGGCATGCACTGGGCGCGGCGGATGCGGCCCTAGTGCATGCCGTCTCGGAATGAGAAAAGGGCCTGCGCGAGCAGGCCCTTTTGCATGCATGCCGGCCGCAGCCGGCAAACCATCACATCACGCCGTCGCCGGACGGCCGCGGCGGACGGCGAAGCGGCCAGCCTTCACGATCATGCGGAAGACCAGGCGCACGAGCACCAGCGTGAGGATCGCTTCGACGAAGGTCATCACGAACGCCGGCAGTGCCGTGAAGCGTGCCGCGCGGCGGTGGAACTTGGCCACCATGCGGTCGCGGGCGATCTCGATGCTGTCGTAGAAGGTCGGAACGACCAGCAGGGTCAGCAGGGTCGACGTGATCGTACCGCCGATGATCGCGATGGCCAGCGGCTGGTAGAACTCGCCCGAGTCGCCCAGGGCCAGCGCCACCGGCAGCATGCCGGCAATCAGCGCGAACGTCGTCATCAGGATCGGACGCAGGCGGGCGCGGCCGGCAGCCATCAGCGCCTCTTCGCGGTCCATGCCTTCCGCTTCACGGGTGCGGGCCGCGTCCAGCAGCAGGATCGCGTTCTTCGCCACGAGGCCCATCAGCATGATGATGCCGATGAAGCTCATCAGGTTCAGCGTACCGTGCGTGAGCAGCAGCGCGACGACGACGCCGATCAACGACAGCGGCAGCGACAGCATCACGGAGAGCGGCGCCGTGAACGAGCCGAACTGCATCACCAGGATCAGGTACATGAGGCCGATACCGGACACCAGCGCGATCGTCATCTGCGTGAACACTTCCTGCTGGTCCTTGCTCTGGCCACCCAGCGACAGGCCATAGCCCGGCGGGAAGTCCATCGATTTCGCCAGCTTGAGCGCATCGTCCATGACTTCGCCGTTCGAGCGGCCCTGGGCGTTGGCCGACACGCGCACGACGCGCTTGCCGTCCTTGTGCTCGATGGCGGACGGGCCCTTGCCCATCGTGATCTTGGCGATCTGGTCCAGCGGCACCATCATGTTGCTGCCGGTGACGGCGATCGGCAGGCGCTCGATGTTCTCCAGGCCCACGCGGTCTTCCGGCGCCAGGCGCACGGCCACGTCACGGGTCTCGCCCGTCGGGTCGACCCAGTCGCCGACCTCGATGCCGGCGAACGCGACGCGCAGCGCGGTGGCGGCATCGCCGACCGAGATGCCCATCATGTTCGACAGGCCGCGGTCGAGCTCGATCTGCAGCTCGTCCTTCGGATCCTGCTGGGACAGCGTGACGTCCACGGCGCCCGGCACCTGACGAAGTTTTTCCATGTAGGCATTGGTCAGGTCCATCAGCTTGCGCGAATCCGAGCCGGTGAACTCGATCTGCACAGGCTTGCCGTTACCGTTCAGGTCGTCCGTGACCGTGTACTCGGCACCGACGAGGCGCGCGATCTTGTCACGCAGTTCGACAGCGATCTCGGAGGCGCTGCGCTTGCGTTCGCGGCGCTTGCCGATGTCGACGTAGATGCGGCCGCCGCCCGAGTTGATCGACGCGTTCGTATCCTTCGTCTCCGGCAGCGAGCGCGCCAGCGTGGCCGCTTCTTCCATCTTCATGCGGGCATAGCCCACCGACGACGAGGCCGGGGTACGCACTTCGATCAGCAACTGCCCGCTGTCCATCTTCGGCAGGAACGACGTGCCGCCGAACTTGCCCTGCAGGCCCAGCGCCGCGACGAGGCTCGCGACGGCGATGATGGCCATCCAGCGGCGGTGGTGCAGTGCCCAGGCGATCACGCGGCCGTAGCGGTCGGCCTGGTGGTCGAACCAGATGTTGAAGCGTGCGAGATATTTCTCGATGCCCTTCTTGGGCGCATGGTGGTGGCCCGGCGGGTCGCCCCAGTAGGCGGACAGCATCGGGTCGAGCGTGAACGAGATGAACAGCGACACGATCACGGAGCAGGCCACGGTCAGCGCGAACGGACGGAACCATTCGCCCGAGATGCCCGGCATGAAGGCGACGGGGATGAACACGGCCATGATCGAGAACGTCGTCGACGCGACGGCCATGCCGATCTCGGCGGTACCTTCAAGGGCGGCCGTGCGGCGGTCGGAACCGTTTTCCATGTGGCGGACGATGTTTTCCCGCACGACGATCGCGTCGTCGATCAGCACGCCGATCGCGAGCGACAGGCCCAGCAGCGTCATGAAATTCAGCGTGAAGCCGCACAGCCAGACGGCGATGAACGCGGCCAGCACGGAGGTCGGCAGCGACAGCGCGGTTATCAGGGTGGAACGCCAGGAGTTCAGGAACGCGTACACGACGAAGATCGTCAGCACGGCGCCGAACACGAGCGATTCGATGACGTTGTTCAGGCTGTCCTGGGCGTCTTCGCCGCCGTCGTACGAGATGTCCAGCCTGGTGCCGGCCGGCAGCTCCTTGCGGATCTGGTCGATTTCGGCACGCACCTTGTTGGCGATGCCGACGGTGGACCCTTCACGCGAACGCACGATCTGGATGCCGACGTTGGGCTGGCCGCTGCGCATCGAAACACTGTCGATGTCGGCGAAGCCGTCCTTGATGTCGGCCACCTGGTTCAGGCGCACGACGGTGTCGCCGTTGCGTTTCACCACGACCTGCGAGAAGTCCTCCGGACGCTCGATGCGGCCGACGAGGCGGATACCCTTCTCGTCCAGCTCGCTACGCACCTTGCCGACCGGCGCGTTCGTGTTCTGGCGCGACAGCGCATTGGTGACGTCGCTGACGGAGACGTTGTATTCGCGCAGTTTTTCGGAATGGAGCAGCACGGACAGCTCACGGCGCAGCGAACCGTTCACCTGCACGTTGGCCACGCCGTCGATCGCACGGAAGCGGTCGGCCAGCTGGTCTTCGGCCAGGCGCGAGATCTCGGCATGGCTCTGCGTGCTCGACGACAGCGCCAGGTTCATGATCGGCTGCGCGGACGGGTCGACGCGGCGCAGCACCGGCTCGCGCATCTCGATCGGCAGCTTGTAGCGCACGGACGCAATGGCGTTGCGGACGTCGTCCGACGCCTCGATCAGGTTGCGCTTGAAGTCGAAGCGCAGCACGATCGTCGCGCTGCCCTCGTTGGCGTACGCGTTCACCTCGGTCACGCCGGTGATGGCCAGCATCTGCTTCTCGAGGCGCTCGATGAGTTCGCGTTCCGACGTCTCCGGCGACGCGCCCGGATACGGGATCGTCACGACGATGATCGGAATCTCGACGTCGGGGTTCTGGTTCACGCGCAAATGCTTGAGCGCGAGCAGGCCCATGCACATCATGCCGATGATCAGCACGAGTGTCGCGATGGGCTTCTTGACACTGAAATTGGACAGGAACATGGTGGTTAATCCCGCTTATTTACCCTGGGGCGCATTGCTGGCGGCGCTGGCAACGCGCGACGCGGCCGCCATTTCCACCTTCTGCCCATCCTTCAGGGTCGAGCCCGGGTGGCGCAGCACGGTGTCGCCGGACGCCAGGCCGTTCTTGATTTCGAAATTGCCGGTGCGCGGATCGCGCGAACCCACCGTCAGGTCGATCTTCGCCAGCTGGCCGCCCTTCACTTTCCAGGCATACGTCTTGTCGCCGGCCTTGACCATCGCGGATTCCGGCAAGGTGATCGCATCGGACAGCTCGGCGTCGATGCGGCCCTCGGCATACAGGCCGGCCACGCGCGGACGCGCCTCGTTGTTGAAGCCGACGAGCACCTCGACCTGGCGCGTGATGTCGTTCGCGGACGGGTCGATGCGCTTGACGACGCCGGTGAACTTTTGCTCGCCGTAACCATTGACGCGGAAGAAGACCGGTTGGCCGACCTTGACGGCGGCGATCTTGTCGGCCGAGACGCGGCCTTCGAAGCGCATGCTCGTCGGATCGATCACCTTCAGCAATTCCTTGCCGATGGCGGCCGTGTCGCCCGGGGAAACTTTACGGTCGGAGACGATGCCGTCGAACGGCGCCCGCACGACGGTCCGGGTCACCTGCTGCTGGGCGGCCACGAGACGCGCCTTCGCGGCGGACAATTCGCTCTGGGCGGAATTGCGGCGCACTTCGGCGTCGTCCAGCGCCTGGGCGGACGTCATGCCGGACGCGCGCAGCGTCTTCAGGCGCTCGAGGGCGCGGTTGGACTGCTCCAGGGCCTGCGTGGCGGCGCGCTGGGCTTCCTGGGCCGACATCAGGCTGTCGCGGATCGACGTCTCGTCCAGCTTGACGAGCACGTCACCTTTCTTGACCGGGTCGCCGTTCTCTTTCAGGACCTGCAGCACGATGGCGGACACTTCCGCGCGCAGGTCGGCCTTGCGTTCCGGCTGGATCGAGCCCGTGATCACCGGGCCGTTCGCGAGCGCACTGCTCTGCACGGTCAGGACATCCTCGGGGGCGACGAGCAGCTGGACGGCCTTGCCATCCTTCTGCTTGGCATCCGCCTGCGCGTTGGCGGCGTCGGGCTTGGCAGGGTCCTTGTCGTGTTTGCCGCACGCGCTGAGCGCGGAAGCAATGGCAAGGAAGATTATAGTTTTGCGCAGCATTTCTTGGTTCCCCCGAGGATGGACTCGTTACCTGTAAAAATAAGAATATAAAAGGCCAGCGCGCAGTATCGAATAGGCGGTCTTGACCGTCAATTGACGTTTCGGCAAAGCGCGGTTTTGGTGGGATGAACTGCAGATAGGCGGGATGAAATGCGTTTGGCCGAGGTTGAAATGCGTGGCAAAACGGACAGGCGGCGGACAGGGCGGACGTCCGCCGCCTGAAGATGGCTTACTGGACGAACAGGCGATAGACCAGGTTCCCCATCAGGATCCCGGTGACGATGCCCCCGCCGATCTCGACGAGCGTATGCCCCATCCGCTCGCGCAGGGTCGTGTGGCCCGCTTGTCCCGCGGCCAGGCGGTTGATGGCGGCGGCCTGGCGGCCGACGTGCTGGCGCAGGCTGTTGGCGTCGATCATCACGATGAAGCACAGGGTGACGGCCACGCCGAACGCCGGATGGCCGATGCCTTCGCGCAGGGCGATCAGCGTCGCCATGCTGGTGACGGTGGCGCTATGGTTGCTGGGAAAGCCGCCATTGCCGACCAGGTTGAACGCCCAGCGCCCCTGGCGCGCACTGTTGATGAGGAATTTGATCGGGCCGACCACGAGCCAGGTCAGCACCGGGGTGACCAGATAAGAGACATCCATGTGAAATCCATTCAAGGGAAAACGGGAGGCATGACGCCGGGCGGCATTATGGCAGATGCGATGTCACGTGAGCAATTCATGCTGTGGCGATCGATGCGCCCGCCAAAGTGGGAAACGGGGTAATATGCCGCATGTGATCATTCAGACAATGTGCATATAAGAACTGGAGAAGTACATGCAACATTTCAGGTTGTCGTTCGTCGTCACCGCCGTCCTGCTGGCACTGGCCGGCTGGTGGGGCTTTTCCCACGGTGGCACCGCCGGCCTCCTGCAAGCGCTGTGGATCGCTGCCGTGCTGGGCGTGCTCGAGATCTCGCTGTCGTTCGACAACGCCGTCGTCAACGCGTCCGTGCTGCGCAACTGGAACGCGTTCTGGCAAAAGCTGTTCCTCACGGTCGGCATCATCGTCGCCGTGTTCGGCATGCGCCTGCTGTTTCCCCTCCTTATCGTGTCGGTGGCGACGGGCCTGGGCCTGATCGATGTCTGGCACATGGCCGTCAACAACCCGGACGAGTACGCGCGCAACCTCACGTCGCGCCATGCCGAAGTGGCCGCGTTCGGCGGTGCGTTCCTGTTGCTGGTCTTCCTCAACTTCCTGTTCGACGAGGAAAAGGAACTCCACTGGCTGGGCTGGATCGAAGAAAAGGTCGGCAAGTACGGCTCGGAAGGCCTCGCCATCCTGCTTACCCTGCTCGCCGTATTCGGCTGCATGAGCCTCGTGCCGCAGGACCGCAAGCTGTCCACGCTCATCGCGGGCGTCGTCGGCGTGCTGATCTACGTAGGCGTCGACTGGTTCAGCGGGCTGCTAGAGGAAGAAGAATCGGATCCGGCGGTCGGCAAGCTGATCTCGCAGGGCAGCATCGGCGGCTTTTTATACCTGGAAGTGCTGGACGCGTCGTTCAGCTTCGACGGCGTGATCGGCGCGTTCGCGATCACGAACGACGTCGTCGTCATCATGCTGGGCCTGGCCATCGGCGCCATGTTCGTGCGGTCGCTGACCGTGTTTCTCGTGCACAAGGGCACGCTGGAAGAATTCGTCTTCCTCGAACACGGCGCGCACTACGCGATCGGCATCCTGGCCCTGATCATGTTCGCCAGCGTCGAGTACGAGATTCCCGAATGGTTCACCGGCCTGTCCGGCGTGGCCTTCATCCTGGTATCGCTGTGGTCGTCGATCCGCTACAAGAAGCGCGAGCAGCTCGAGTCGGCAACGTAACTCTAGACATCAACAGAAAGGAAGCAAGATGGCGATCAGTTTGCAGAAAGGCGGCAACGTCAACCTGTCCAAGGAAGATCCGAACCTGAAAAAGGTCATCATCGGCCTCGGCTGGGACCCGCGCGCCACTGACGGCGCCACCTTCGACCTCGACGGCAGCGCCTTCCTGCTGCGCGGCGACGGCAAGGTGCGCGGCGATGCCGACTTCATCTTCTACAACAACCTGCAGTCCAGCGACGGTTCCGTCAAGCACACCGGCGACAACCGCACGGGCCAGGGCGAAGGCGACGACGAACGCGTCCTCGTCGACCTGACGCGTGTGCCGCCGGACGTCGAGAAGATCGCGTTCGCCGTCACCATCCACGAAGCCGACCAGCGCCGCCAGAACTTCGGCATGGTCGCGCGCGCCTTCATCCGCTGCCTGAATGCCGAAGGCGAGCGCGAGATCGCCCGCTACGACCTGTCGGAAGACAGCTCGACGGAGACGGCGATGATCTTCGGCGAACTGTACCGCTACGGCAGCGAGTGGAAATTCCGCGCCGTGGGCCAGGGCTACAACGGCGGCCTCGGCCCCCTCGCCCGCTCGTTCGGGGTGAACGTCTAAGTCTGGTTTAATTGACAATCCGCGCGCCCGTGTCAGAATGGGCGCGCCTTGTCACGCCCGTGACCTTAATCCCATATACGACCATGCCCAAGACCCTGCCGCGCCGCGCCATCGCCATCCTCGCCTCCGTCATCGTCGCCGCCGTGGCGCTGTTCGCCCTGTACACGTGGATCGTGCTGAACTGGTCGTATTCCGAAGGCGAACGGGCCGGCTACCTGCAGAAACTGTCGCGCAAGGGCTGGCTGTGCAAGACGTGGGAAGGCGAGATCCTGCTGTCCAGCATGCCCGGCGCGATTCCCGAGCGCTTCAATTTCACCGTGCGCGACGAGAACGTCGTGCGCCAGCTGCAGGCCGCCATGGGCCAGCGCGTACAGCTGACCTATTCGCAGCACATCGGCATCCCGACCTCGTGCTTCGGCGAGACGGAATACTTCGTTGACAAGGCCGTCGTCGGCGGGTCGAATCCGGTGGCGCCCAGCAATATGTGATGCGCTGTTGCGTACGTTTTGTTAAAGAAATGTTATACGCAAACATTTCTGTTGCCGACGGCAAGGCCCTGCCCTACACTCTCCTGAGCGAGCAATACAACAGGAGACATCATGCAACAAAACCCCATCCGCAAAATCGTCATCGTGGGGGGCGGCACCGCCGGCTGGATGACCGCGGCACCCCTGGCCCTGCGTCTCGGCCAGCGCTGCGAGATCGTACTGGTGGAATCGCCGGACATCGGCACGATCGGGGTGGGCGAAGCGACGCTGCCGACGATCCGCTTCTATAACGCCGCCCTGCAGCTGGACCACGCGGACTTCATCAGGAAGACCCAGGCCAGCTTCAAGCTCGGCATCGAATTCAAGGACTGGGGTCACGTCGGCAACCGCTTCTTCCACGGCTTCGGCGACTTCGGCCCGCCGATCAACGGCATCCAGGCACACCATTACTGGCTGCGCCTCGCGCGCACCTTCGACCACATGCCGGCCATGGAAAACTGGTCGATGGCATCGGTCATGGCGCGCGAGAACAAGTTCACGATGCCGAACGACTCGCAGCCGGGCGCCACGGACGCCTTTTCGTTCGGCTACCATTTCGACGCCGGCCTGTACGCCGCCTTCCTGCGCGATTACGCGATGGCGCGCGGCGCGAAGCGCGTCGAAGGCACGATCACCACGGTCGACCAGCACCCGGAGACGGGCTTCGTCACCGCCGTGCGCCTGGCCGACGGCCGCACGCTCGACGGCGACCTGTTCATCGACTGCTCGGGCTTCCGCGGCCTGCTGATCGAAGGCGCGCTGAAGGCCGGGTACGACGACTGGAGCGAACACCTGCCCTGCAACAGCGCCCTCGCCGTCCCGTGCGCGCGCGTCGAACCGCTCACGCCCTATACCCGGTCGACGGCCAAGGGCGCGGGCTGGCTGTGGCGCATCCCGCTGCAGCACCGCACCGGCAACGGCCACGTGTACAGCAACGCGTTCACGACCGACGAAAAAGCGCGCCAGGACCTGCTCGACGGCCTCGACGGCGCCGCGCTGGACGAGCCGCGCCAGCTGCGCTTCGTCACCGGCAAGCGCAAGAAATCGTGGGTCAAGAACGTCGTGGCGATCGGGCTGTCGGCCGGCTTCGTCGAACCGCTGGAATCGACCAGCATCAGCCTGATCGAAACGGCCGTCGGCACCCTGATCGAGCAGTTCCCGGACCGCGATTTCCGTCCCGAACTGGCGGATGAATTCAACCGGATCATCGGCAGCCGCTACGAGTCGATCCGCGACTTCATCGTCATGCACTACAAGCTGACGAAACGCGACGACACGGAGTTCTGGCGCTATTGCGCGAACATGGCGATCCCGGATTCACTCGCGCACCAGATCGAGCTGTTCCGCGAGACGGGCCGCGTCGCGATCCTCGACCGCGACAGTTTCCTGCTGCCCTCGTTCGTCTCGATGCTGGTCGGGTTGGGCGTGGAACCGAAGCGCTACGACCCGTTCGCCGACGACGTCGACATGCGCCAGCTGCATGGCCACTTCGCCGGCCTGCGCGACCTGATCGCGCAGACGGTGGCGAAAATGCCGGGGCACGGCGCGTACCTGGAGAAAAACGCGAAGGCGCCGCCGGTGGGGAAGGCGGCGTAACCGCCCCGCCGCTTATTTGCGATTTACTCGTGATCGCGGTCGGCGCGCTGTTTGGCCACCGCGTCCGCGAGGCGCAGCGCCGCCTGCACTTTGGAGGGCTGCTGCGAGAGGCGGCCCAGCACCTCGCGCGCGAGGTCTTCCGATTCGGCGCGCTGCTTCGCTTCGGCCTGGCGCGCCTCGATCTGTTCGCGTAGCGCGGCCAGTTCCGCCACCTGCTCTTCCTGGCGCACGGATTCCAGTTCCACGAGACGCTTCTTCGCCTCCGCCATTTCCTGCGTGGCGAGCGCCGTCTTGCGCTGCATCTCGGCCGCCAGCTGGGCGTTCGCGAGCAGCGCGCGCTGGGCGTCGCGCTTGTCGACCGCGGCCTGGGCCGCCGCCTGCTCGGCCGCCTCGCGCATCTTCGCCAGCTGCGCGCGCTCCGCTTCGGCGGCCGCACGGGCTTCCGCCGCCGCCACCGCGGCCCGCTCGGACGCCATGCGGGCCGCCGCCGCTTCATTGGCGCGCACGTCGGCGGCCGTCTGCTGCTGTTGCGACGACAGTTTCTGTTCCAGCAGCAGCAAGGCGTCGTGGGCGGCATCGGCGGCCGCGCGTTCGGCCGCCAGCAATTCCTCCGTCAACGCCTGCTGGCGCCGTTCGTGGGCCGCGCGGTCGGCCTGCGCCTGCGCCAGTTCGGCCGCGCGGGCGGCCTGTTCGCGCTGGGCGTCGGCGATCGCCTGCTCGTGCTCGGCCTGGCGTGCCGCGTGTTCCGTGATCGCGCGCTGCGCATCGATCGCAGCCTGGCGCTCGGCGGCGGCGCGCTGCTCGCTCTCGGCCTGCGCGGCCAGCAGCGCCGCGTGTTCCTGTTCCGCGGCCACGCGGCGCGCGTCGAATCCGGCCTGCTGCGCGGCCAGCGCGTCGCGCTGGGCCTGCAGCCGGGCGGCGTGCTCCTGTTCGGCCGCGGCGATCTCACGCTGCTGGGCTTCGAGCCGCTCCGCCAATTGAATCGTTTGCGCCTGTTCCGCGGCGGCGCGCGCTTCGGCCGCGGCGGTGAGCGCGCGTTCCGCCTCGATGCGTGCCTGCTGGCGCACCAGCGCCTCCTGCTCCGCCTGCACGCGCGCCTGCTCGGCCTCTGCCAATGCCTGCGCCTGCGCGGCGCGTTCCTCCGCCAGCCGCGCCGCTTCGCGCTCGTGCTCGACCCGCTGCGCCTCCGCGGCCAGTTCCGCCTCGAGCGCCGCATTCTGCGCGGCGCGCGCGGCGGCTGCCGCTTCACTCAACGCGGCGCGCTCCTCGGCCAGCTGGCGCTCGCGCTGCTGCGTGTCCAGGTCGCGCTGTGCCGCTTCCTGCGCGACGCGGTCCGCTTCCATCCGCAGGCGCGCCTGTTCGGTGGCTGCGCGCTCGGCGTCCAGGCGGGCCTGGCTCTGCTGGGACTCTTCCTCTTCCGCCGCGGCGCGGGCCAGGGCCACGTCGCGCAGCTTGCGGTCCGCCTCGATGCGGGCTTCCGTCGCGGCCAGGATGCGGGATTCCGCTTCGCGGCGGGCCGCGGCGGCGTCGGCGGCCATCTGCTCCAGGCGTTCGCGGTGGATGGCCGCGTCGCGCAATTCCTTTTCCGTCTGCAGGCGCATGCGCAGCGATTGCGCGGCCGTGCGTTCCGATTCCACCTGGGCCAGCGCGATGGCTTCCCGTTCCTGTTCGATGTGCGCGAGGGCGCGGGCTTCCTCGAGCGCGCGCGCCTCCGCGGATGCGCGGGCGAAGGCGGAAGCCAATGCCACCTGGTCCGCCCGTTCGCGCTGCTGCGCCAGTTCCAGCGCTTCGGCTTCGGCTTGCGCCAGCTTTTCCGCCGTCTGGCGCGCGGCCCGCTCGGCCCGTTCGCGTTCGCGCGCGAGGATCGCCACGCGGGCGTCGGCGCTGGCGCTGTGATGCACTTCCTCGCGCGCCGCGTGCACGGCCGCCACCCGTTCGGCGGCCTGCAGGCGCGCCTGCTCGGCCTGGATGGCGAGATCGTCGGCGTCGCGCTGGGCGCGGGCGGCGATCTCGGCGTCGATGCGCGCCTGTTCCGCCGCGCGCTTGCGGGCGTCCTCCTCGGCGCGGGAACGGGCTTCGGCGGCCAGGCGGATCTGGGTGTCGGATTCCACGCGGGCGCGCAACTCCGCCGTCTCCTGGCGGATCGCTTCCAGGCGCTCGGCGGCGGCCTTGGCGGCGGCGCGCAGGGTCTCGATGCGGTCGCGGTTCGCCTCGATCGCCTCTTCCGACGCCTGCGCGTTCGCGAGGGCCGCGGCGGCCGCTTCGGCGTCGATCGCGGCGCGTTCCTCGGCCAGGCTGCGCGCACGGGCTTCCGCGTGGGCACGGTTCTCCGCCGCCACCGCCGCCTTCGCCTCCGCCTCCACGCGCGCGATGCCTTCCTTGATCGCACGCTGTTCCAGATGCTCGCGCTGCGGCTCGACCTGCGGCGCCGCGTGGTCCTGCGCGGCGGGCATCAGGTCGATCGTGAAGTCGGCGTCGTCTTTGTGTGCGGATGGATCGGTGCGGTCGGCGTCGGTCATGGGGGGCTCGTCAGGTGGCTTTGCGGCCCGGGGCGGGTCCGCACTTAATTATGCGACATGGTTCTGTTTCGTGTCACGCCGAGCTGAATCGTAAACCCCTGTCAATTCCAGCGTTAGACCGGGAACAACGGTGGCTCGTCCATCAGCGCCACCTGCTCGCGCAATTCCAGGATGCGGTCCTGCCAGTAACGCTGGGTATTAAACCAGGGAAATGCCGCTGGGAACGCCGGATCGTCCCAGCGCATCGCCAGCCACGCCGAATAATGAATCAGCCGCAGCGTGCGCAGCGCCTCGACGAGGTACAACTGGCGCGGATCGAATTCGCAAAAGTCCTCGTAGCCGGCCAGCACGTCGGACAACTGGCTCACCATCTCGTGGCGCTCGCCCGACAGCAGCATCCAGAGGTCTTGCACGGCCGGTCCCATGCGGCTGTCGTCGAAGTCGACGAAGTGTGGCCCGTCGCCCGTCCACAGCACATTGCCCGCGTGGCAGTCGCCATGCAGGCGCAGCAGGGACAATTCCCCGGCGCGGTCGTAGCACCGGGCGACGCCATCCAGGGCCTGGTCGAGCACGCTCGTGTACGCCGTCAGCAATTCCGGCGGGATGAACCCGTGCCCGATCAGCCAGGCGCGCGGCTCCCTGCCGAAGGTGTCGAGGTCGAGCCGGGGCCGCTGCGCGAACGGTTTTATCGACCCCACGGCGTGGATGCGGCCGATGAAGCGGCCGATCCACTCCAGCGTGGACGGGTCGGACAGCTCCGGTGCGCGGCCACCCCGGCTGGGGAACACGGCGAAGCGGAAGCCGCCGTGCTCGTGCAGCGTGCGGCCCTCGAGGACGCGGGCGGGCACGACGGGCACTTCCTGGTCGGCCAGCTCCTGCACGAACGCGTGCTCTTCGAGGATGGCGGCGTCGCTCCAGCGTCCGGGCCGATAAAACTTCACGACGACGGGCTGGCCTTCTTCGCGGCCTACGCGGTACACGCGGTTTTCGTAACTGTTCAGCGCGAGCAGGCGGCCGTCGCCGCGCAGGCCGACGCTGTCGACGGCATCCAGCACCATCGCCGGATCGAGTCGAGAGAAAGGATGGCTATTCATTCTCCCATTGTAAGGTTTTCGCCGCCCGGGGGGCGGAAGCGTTACACTGGCACCTTCAATGCAAGGAAACAGAAACAAATGCAACTCGACCAGCCCCTCTCCGAAAAAGAATTCGACGACCTCGACAACTTCCTCCTGTCCGATCGCTGCTCCGACGACGCGATGACGATGGACACGCTGCACGGCTACCTGACCGCCATCGCGATCGGTCCGGAAACCATCATGCCGGCCGAATGGCTGCCGCGCGTGTGGGGCGAAGAAGGCGCTGTGCCCAAGTGGAAGAACCCGAAGGAAGAAGAACGCATCGTCAACCTGATCATGCGCTTCATGAACGAGGTGCTCGTCACCTTCGAGGTCGCGCCGAAGGAATTCGAGCCGCTGTACGTCGAGCACGACATCGGCGGCGAGACGCTGATCGATGCCGAGGCCTGGTGCTGGGGTTTCTGGGAAGGCATGGAATTGCGCCCCGGCTCGTGGGAAGAGATCTGGGACTCGGAAGCCGGCCCGCTGATGCGCCCGATCTACCTGCTGGGCGCCGACGAGATCGACGAAAGCGAGCTGGCGGAAGTCGAGGACCCCAAGAAGGCGCACAAGCTGGCGCTGGAAATCGAAGCCAACCTGCCGGGCATCCACCGCTTCTGGCTGCCGCGCCGCAAGGCCGCCGTCGAGACGGTGCGCCGCGAAGAACCCAAGGTCGGCCGCAACGACGACTGCCCGTGCGGCAGCGGCAAGAAATACAAAAAATGCTGCGGAGCCAATGACTAAAACCGAGCTCTGACCCCGGTTCTAGTCAATTGCTTTAAGCCGCTTCGGCGAGGCGGCTTTCGAACAGCGCGGCCAGCAGGTCCGACTGGCTCACGATGCCGATAAACACCGCCCGCTCGTCCACCACGGGAATGTGGTGCAGCCCGCCGTTGCTCATCAGCGGCACGAGCGTGGCGATCGGCTCGTTCTTGTCGACGACGGCAACCTTCGTCGACATCAGCTCCCCCACCGTCGCCGCCCGCTCGGGCCGCACGCCCAGCACGTGCGCGAACAGGCCGCGCAAGCGTTCGCCCACGGTCTGGTAATCGTCCAGGCCCGCGTGGTGCAGGAAATCTCCCTGCCCGATGATGCCGGCCACGCGGTGCGACGCATCCAGCACAGGCAGCGCGTGCAGGTTGTGGTGGCGCAGCAGGCGCCACGCCTCATCCAGCGGCATGGCCGGCGTGGCCGTCACGACGTCCTTCGACATGATCGCGCCGCAGTTCACCGTGCCGAACCGGCGCGCGTAGGCGCGCTGCTCCGTCTGCAGCAGGATGTCTTCCAGGTCGTCGCGGCTGACGTCCAGCACCTGGCCGTAGCGGGCCAGCACGGCATCGAGGTCCTCGGCCGTGAAGCCCAGGCGCGCCATCGGCGCCGGGTCGCGCGTCGCGTGCGCCGCCTGCTGGGCCGTGCGCAGCGCCGATTTCTGGTTGTGCGGATAGCGCCGGCCCGTCAGGTTGTTGAAGACGAGCGCCGCAAGCACGATCAGCGTCGAGTTCAGGCACACGGGCAGGAACGCGAACTTGAAGCCGGCCGCATGGATGGCCGGACCGCCGAGGACGGCCGTCAACGCCACCGCGCCGCTGGGCGGATGCAGGCAGCGCAGCAGGAACATCACGAAGATAGCGCAGGCGCCGGCCAGCGGGGCCGCCAGGGCCGGGTTGTGGATGACCTTCGAGCAAATGATGCCGATCAGCGCGGAAACCGTATTTCCCCCGATCACCGACCACGGCTGGGCCAGCGGACTGGCCGGCACGCAGAACAGCAGCACGGCCGATGCGCCCATCGGCGCGACCAGGGCCAGCGGCACGATGCCGGAGCCCGCCGTCAGCATGTCGCTGAGGATCGCCGTCACGAACAACCCCACGAGGGCCCCTGCCACCGCGCGCATGCGTTCCCCGCGCGGCACCGTATTCGGTTGCGGTACGAACGAGCGCAACCATTCCAGACTGTGTTCCAGCATCATTCCTGTCGATTGTAAAAAAGCGGCAACGCCGGGGCGTCGCAAAAATGTATCACGTTATGATATATTATTTGGTTCCCAAAGCCAACGCCTACGCACTACCCGCCTGTGAAAGACCATTCCTCCCCGCTGTCCAAGACGGATTTCGCCGCATTGTCGGAATTCCGCTACCAGATGCGGCGCTACGAGCGCTTCTCCGAAAACGCCGTGCAGGCGGCCGGCATCACGCCGCTGCAATACCTGCTCCTGCTGCACATCAAGGGTTTTCCCGGACGCGAATGGGCCACCGTCGGCGAACTGGCCGAACGCCTGCAGGCCAAGCAGCACGGCGTCGTCGCGCTCGTCACGCGCTGCGAGGCGGGCGAGCTGGTCGCGCGCCGCACGAACGCCGACGACCGGCGCCGGGTGGAAGTGCACCTGCTGCCCAAGGGCGAAGCGCTGTTGACGCAGCTGGCCGCCGTCCACCGCGCCGAGCTGCGCGCCCTGCAGGGCGTCTTTACCGTTCCCAATCTTGCATAACAAAATGAAAACTGCCACGCACCCTCCCCTACCGCGGCGCGACTTCTCGGGCGACGTCCGTCTCCTCCGGATCGCCGCCCTCGCCGCCGTCATCGGCGCGCTCAGCACGGTCGCCGCGCGCGTCCTGCTGGCCATGATCCGCTTCTTCACGGACCTGTTCTTCTACGGCAAATTCTCGTTCGCCGAGCTGTCTCCGGCCGACAATACGCTGGGCCCGTGGGTGATCGGCATCCCCGTGCTCGGCGGCCTGGTCATCGGCCTGATCGCCCGCTACGGCACCGAGGCGATCCGCGGCCACGGCATTCCGGAGGCGATCGAAGCCATCCTGTTCAAGCGCAGCGCGATGTCGCCGAAGGTGGCCGTGCTGAAACCGCTGTCGTCAGGCATCGCGATCGGCAGCGGCGGCCCGTTCGGCGCCGAAGGCCCGATCATCATGACGGGCGGCGCGATCGGCTCGCTGATCGCCCAGTACTTCCACCTGACGGGCGGCGAGCGCAAATCGCTGCTCGTGGCCGGCGCCGTGTCCGGCATGACCGCCGTGTTCGGCACACCGGTGGCCGCCGTGCTGATGGCCGTCGAGCTGCTGCTGTTCGAACTGCGTCCGCGCAGCCTGCTGCCCGTGGCGACCGCGTGCGCCGTGGCCGGCTTCCTGCGTCCGCTCGCCATCGGCGCCGGCGCCCTGTTCCCCGTGGAGACGGCGCCCGTCGCGCCGATCGCCCTCCTCTCCTGCCTGCTGGCCGGCATCGCATGCGGCGCGCTCGCGTGGCTGATGTCGACGGCGCTGTACCGCGTCGAGGACGGCTTCCACCGCCTGACTATCCACTGGATGTGGTGGCCGGCGCTGGGCGGCCTCGCGGTCGGCATCGGCGGCTACTTCGAGCCGCGCGCGCTGGGCGTCGGCTACGACGTCATCGGCGACCTGCTGCACAACCACATGGTCGTCAGCGCCATCGTCGGCCTGCTGGCGGTGAAACTCGTGATCTGGCTGATCGCGCTCGGTTCCGGCACGTCCGGCGGCGTACTGGCCCCGCTGCTGATGCTCGGCGCGGGCCTCGGCGCGCTGCTGGGCCCTTACCTGCCGGGCGCCGATCCCGCGCTGTGGCCGCTCGTGTTCATGGCCGCGACGCTGGGCGGCATGATGCGCGCGCCCGTGATGGCCGTCGTGTTCGCATTCGAACTGACGCATGACACCAACGCCCTGCTGCCGCTGCTGGCCGCCGCCGCGGGCGCCTACGGCTTCACGGTGCTGACGATGGGCCGCTCGATCCTGACGGAGAAGATCGCCCGCCGCGGCCATCACATCTACCGCGAGTACGGCATCGACCCGCTCGAGCGCCACAGCGTGTCCGAGGTGATGAGCACGGAGGTGCATCACATCGACGCGAATGCCACCATCGGCGACGTGCTGGCCACGCATTTCGGCCCGGCCCAGAAGCACCGCGGCTACCCGGTCACGCGCAGCGGGCTCGTCGTCGGCATGGTCGAGCGCGACACCTTGAACGGCCACGCTCCGACGATGCACGTCGGCGACCTGTTCGGCGCCAATCCCCCACTCGTCGCGCTGCCCGGCGAAACCTGCCGCGCCGTGGCGACACGCCTGGCTGTGCACGGCATCGAGCGCCTGCCGGTCGTGGCGCAGACGGGGCATGCGCAATTGCTGGGCGTCGTCAGCCGCAGCGACCTGATCAAGGCGACCGCCACGCTGCACGACGAGGAGCACGAGCGCCGTACGTTGCGCACCTTGCCGCTGGTGCGCCGTCCTTGAGATAGGGCAAGCAGGGTCCAGCGAGTTGCTGAACAATCATGTACGATAAGCAACCCGCGTTCGCGCGTCGTGTCATTCATCGAGGATAACAACATGATCAAATCACTCAAGCACACCCTGCTCGCCGCCGCCCTCGCCGCAGCCACCCTTGGCGCCCAGGCCGCCGCTCCGATGGTCAAGACCCCGGCCCCCGGCTTCTTCCGCGTGATGCTGGGCGACGTCGAAATCACGCCCGTCAGCGACGGCACGTTCGACCTGCCGATGGACCAGTTCATGCACCAGAAGCCGGAACTGACGCGCACCGCCGTCACGAAGAACTTCCTGAAGCTGCCGGTCGAAACTTCCGACAACACCTTCCTGATCAACACCGGCAGCAAGCTGGTGCTGGTCGACACGGGCTCGGGTGCCCTGTTCGGCCCGACCGTGGGCAAGTTCGTCAACAACCTGAAGGCGGCCGGTTACCAGCCGGAGCAGATCGACGAGATCTACATCACGCACATGCACGGCGACCACGTCGGCGGCCTCGTCAACAATGGCCAGCGCGTGTTCCCGAACGCGGTCGTGCGCGCGGGCAAGGCGGATGCCGACTACTGGCTGAGCCAGGCGAACATGGACAAGGCCCCGGCCGACAAGAAGGATTTCTTCAAGGGCGCGATGGCGTCGATCAATCCGTACATCCAGGCCGGCAAGTTCAAGCCCATCGAGAAGGATGGCGAACTGGTCCCGGGCGTCTCCGCCATGGCCGAACACGGCCATACGCCGGGCCACACGGTGTATGCGGTGGAAAGCCGCGGCCAGAAGCTCGTGCTGATCGGCGACCTGATCCACCTGGCGGCCGTCCAGTTCGACAATCCGCAGGTGACGATCGCGTTCGACAGCGACGAGAAGGCGGCCGCCGCCGCGCGCAAGAAAGTGTTCGACGACGCGGCGAAGAACGGCTGGCTCGTGGGCGGCGCGCACCTGCAGTTCCCGGGCCTGGGTCATCTCGTGACGCAGGGTAAGGGGTATCGCTGGGTACCGGTCAACTACACCCAGATGCGTTAACGTTCCGCCTCGATCCCCGCCAGCAACCCCGCCAGCTCGTCCATGTCGACGGGCTTCACGAGGTGGTGGTCGAACCCCGCCTCGAACGCCGCCCGGCGGTCCTGTTCCTGGCCGTACCCCGTGACGGCCACCAGCACGATGGCCCCCGTCTGCGCATCCGCGCGCAGGCGGCGGGCCAGTTCGTTGCCGTCCATCTCCGGCAGGCCGATGTCCAGCAGCGCCACGTCCGGCCGCTGGTGCCGCGCCCGCTCCAGCGCGTGGTGCGAATCGTGTTCGACGTCGACCAGGTAGCCGCACGCTTCCAGCAGCATGCCCAGCGTGGCCGCCGCGTCGACGTTGTCGTCGACCACGAGCACGCGCAGCGGGCGCCGCGCACCATCCATCGTGCCGCCGGCGCCGGCTTCAGGCGGCGCCGGGCGCACCACCCCTTCCATCAGCGGCAGCGCCACCTCGAAGGTACTGCCTTGCCCCAGCCCCGGGCTCGTGCAGGCGACGGCCCCGCCGTGCAGCTCGACGAGGTTCCTGACGAGCGCGAGGCCGAGTCCCAGCCCGCCCTGCGCGCGGTCGACCGAGCGCTCGCCCTGCGTGAACAGGTCGAACACGTGGCCCGTCAGTTCCGGCTCCATGCCGATGCCCTCGTCGCGCACCGTCAGCAGCAGGCGCCCGCGCGCGCCGTCGACCGTGGCCGCGACGTCGATGCGGCGGTCTTCCGGCGTGTACTTGGCCGCGTTGTTGAGCAGGTTGGCGAGCACCTGCACGAGGCGCGCCTTGTCGCCCAGCACCAGCGCATCCGGGTCGGCGATGGCAACGCCGAGGTGCTGGCGACGCGCTTCGAACATCGGGCGCACCTGCTCGATGGCCTCGTCGACGATGGTGCGGGCCGCCACCGGCGCGCGCGCGAGCGTCACGAGACCGCGCGTGACGCGCGACACGTCGAGCAGGTCGTCCACGAGGCTCGTCATGTGGCGCACCTGGCGGCCGATGATCGCGCTGCTCTGGCGTACCCGGGCTTCGTCCAGGCGCCCGATGCGCAGCAGGTCGGCGGCGGCGCTGATCGGCGCCAGCGGATTCCTCAGCTCGTGCGCCAGCATCGCGAGGAATTCGTCCTTGCGCCGGTCGGCCGCACGCAGCTTGTCCTCGGCCGCTTTTCTCTCCGTGATGTCGCGGAAGAACGACACGAGACCGCCGTCGGCCGTCGGGTAGGCGCGCACCTCGCACCAGATCTCGGCGACGTCCGGCATGCGCTGGCGGTACTCGGCGGTGCCGGCCACCCGGTCGCGCATCACGCGGCGGTACATGCGCCCCGCTTCGCTGTCGATGGCTTCCGGCCAGACGTCCCAGTGGTTGCGCCCGATGATGTCATCCGGATCCATGTGCGCGATGCGCAGGCCGGCCGGGTTCATCTGCAGGACGGTCCAGTCGCGGTCGAGCAGCATGAAGCCTTCCGCGATCGTGTCGAGGATCGTGCGGCTGCGGTCGCGCTCTTCGCGCAGGGTACCTTGCACGCGCGCCAGGTCGACGGCGGCCCGGATGCGTTCGGCCGTGCCGCGCGCCAGCGCCACCTCGGCGTCGGTCCACGGGTGCGGCCGGTCCAGGCCGAGCACCAGGAACGCCTGCAGCCGCCCGCCCTTGCGCAGCGGGACGGCAAGGCAAGCCTGCGTGTCCAGTGCCAGGTACGTGCCCTGGCGGGCGGCCGCGCGCGGGTCGGTACGCACGTCGGCCAGCCGCACGATCTCGCCGGCGCGGCCGGCCTGCGCGAGGCCGGGGCCGAAGGCATCCATGGAAAACGTGTGGCCAGCCACGCTGGCCAGCCCGGGCCGGTTCCAGTCGCGCGCCACGTCGAGCGTATCGAGCGCCTCGTCCACTTCGCCGTACAGCACGCGCGCCATGCCCAGCTCCAGGCCCAGCAAGGTGCAGCCCGTGCGGATGGCTTCCTCGGCGGACGCGAGCGGGCGCAGCGCGTCCGCCACCGTCAGTTCGAACGCGGCGCGGCGCTCGGCCTGCACGCGGTTCGTCGTCTCGATGACGGTGCAATACATGCCGGCGACGCGGCCGTGGCTGTCGTGCAGGGGCGAATACGAGAACGTGAACCAGGTCTGCTCGCGAAAGCCGTGGCGCTCCATCGTGAGCGGCAGGTCTTCGAAGTACGCGGACTTGTTGGACAGCGCGCGGTCGACGATGGGCACGAGGTCGGGCCAGATCTCGGCCCAGACGTGCTGGAACGGCGCGCCGAATGCGGCCGGATGCTTGGCGCCGAGGATCGTGGCGTAGGCGTCGTTGTACAGGAAGCGCAGGTCCGGCCCCCAGGCGATGAACATCGGGAACGACGAGCTGACGACCATCGACACGGCGGTGGCCAGTTCCGGCGGCCAGTCCTCCGGCGCACCGAGCGGCGACATGCTCCAGTCGTGCTCCCGCAGGAGACGCCGGACGTCGCTGTCGCCGCCGAGGCCGGCGGTGGTACGCAGAATGTCAGCCATGGCCCGATTCTCGCATACCTGTCGGCGGGGCCCATGCACGATTGCAACTTCGTGTCCGGGCCCGCCTCGCGGTTTTTACAGTTTGATGAAGTGCTCGCGGTAGTAGCGCAGCTCTTCGATCGATTCGAGGATGTCCGCCAGCGCCGTGTGCTTCTGCGCCTTCTTGAAACCGGACGCCAGTTCCGGCTTCCAGCGGCGGCACAACTCCTTCAGCGTGGACACGTCCAGGTTGCGATAGTGGAAGAACGCTTCCAGCTTCGGCATGCCGCGCGCCATGAAGCGGCGGTCCTGGCAGATCGAGTTGCCGCACATCGGCGATTTATTGGCCGGCACCCACTGCTTCAGGAAGGCGATCAGTTGCTCCTCGGCCTGGGCTTCGTCGATGGTCGACGCCTTGACGCGGTCGATCAGGCCCGAGCGGCCGTGCGTGCCCTTGTTCCAGGCATCCATCTTGTCCAGCGTCGCGTCGCTCTGGTGGACGGCGATCACGGGGCCTTCGGCCAGCACGTTCAGGTTGGCGTCCGTGACGACGGCGGCCACTTCGATGATGCGGTCGTTGTCCGGATCCAGGCCGGTCATCTCCATGTCGATCCAGACGAGGTTGAATTCGTTCGGGCGTGGGATGGATGCTTCAGTAGGATTGGCTTGTGACATAATTCTCTCTTTGCTGTTAAAGCTAAACCTGCATTTTCTCACAGGCACCGCATGCTTTCATCCGCGTTTTCGGTTTTGTTCGTCGTCTTTCTCCTGCTCACGCTCGGCCTGAGGTACTGGCTGGCGCGCCGGCACATCCGCCACGTCCTGCGGCACCGCGACCAGGTGCCGGCCGAATTCGCCGCGAAGATCCCCCTGTCCGCCCACCAGAAGGCCGCCGACTACACGGTCGCCAAGACCCGCTTCGGGCTGTGGGCCGCGCTGTGGAACACGCTCGTGCTGACCGGTTTTACTTTGCTGGGCGGCCTGCAGGCGCTGTCGACGGCGCTGCTGCACGCGACCGGTCCCGGTATGGTGCACCAGATTCTGCTGATCGTCGCGTTCGCCATCGTCTCCGGTGCGCTCGACCTGCCGTTCTCGTACTACCGCCAGTTCGTGCTGGAAGAGCGCTTCGGCTTCAACAAGATGTCGGTCGGGCTGTGGATCGCGGACGCCGTCAAGGGCGGCCTCGTCGGCGCCGCCATCGGCCTGCCGCTGCTGTGGGTCGTGCTGACCTTGATGGACAAGACGGGCGCCATGTGGTGGCTGTACGCCTGGCTCGTGTGGAGCGGCTTCCAGCTCTTGATGATGGTGCTGTACCCGACCGTCATCGCGCCGCTGTTCAACAAGTTCACGCCGCTCACGGACGACAAGCTGAAGGCCCGCATCGAAGGCCTCATGACGCGCGTCGGCTTCGCGGCCAAGGGCCTGTTCGTCATGGACGGCAGCAAGCGCTCCGCGCACGGCAACGCCTATTTCTCCGGCTTCGGTTCGAATAAACGCATCGTGTTCTTCGACACCCTGCTGTCGCGCCTCGCCCCGGAAGAGATCGAGGCGGTGCTGGCGCACGAGCTGGGCCACTTCAAGCTGAAGCACATCATCAAGCGCATCGGCGTGCTGTTCGCGCTGTCGCTCGCTTTCCTCGCCCTGCTCGGCTGGCTCAAGACGCAGGTCTGGTTCTACACGGGCCTGGGCGTGCTGCCGCTGCTGGGCCAGTCGAACGATGCGATGGCCCTGCTGCTGTTCTCCCTCGTCCTGCCGGTGTTCACGTTCCCGTTCTCGCCGCTGACGTCGATCACGTCGCGCAAGCACGAATTCGAGGCGGACGCCTTCGCCGCGAGCCACAGCGATGCGCGCGACCTCGTGTCGGCGCTCGTCAAGATGTACGAGGACAATGCGTCCACGCTGACGCCGGACCCGATCCATTCCGCGTTCTACGATTCGCACCCGCCGGCCTCGGTGCGCATCCGTCACCTGCGCCTGGCGGGGGCCGCATGAGCCTGATCGACCGCCACTGTGTGCACGGCGCACCCGCGCTGGACGACGCCGCCCTGCCCGCCCTGCTGGCCGAGCTCCCGGACTGGCGTGTGAACGGCACCCGTCTCGAACGTGAATTCGTCTTCCGCGACTTTCACGAGACGATGGAATTCGTGAACGCCCTCGCCTTCATGATCCACCGCGAAGACCACCATCCGGACCTCACCGTCGGCTACCGCCGCTGCACCGCGTCGTGGACGACGCATTCGGCCGGCAACCGCCTGTCCGACAACGATTTCATCTGCGCAGCCAAGGCGGACGCGCTGTACGCGGGACGGGCCGGCGCATGAGCAAACACGACCTCACAGGCACCATCGTCGCGGCCCACGGCCGCCATTATCTGGCCGACGTCGACGGCGAATTCCTCCAGTGCGTCACGCGCGGCAAGAAGACCAACGTGGCGGTGGGCGACATCGTCCACCTGAAGCGCACGTCGAACGACCAGGCCGTGATCGAAAAGATCGCCGAGCGCACCACGCTGCTGTACCGCTCCGACCAGTACAAGAGCAAGCTGCTGGCGGCGAACATCACGCGGCTGTTCATCGTCATCGCGACGGAACCGAGCTTCGCCGACGACCTCGTGTCGCGCGCCCTCGTCGCCTGCGAGGCGGCGGGCGTCGACGCCCACCTCATCCTGAACAAGGTCGACCTCGAACCCAACCTCGCCCGCGCACGCGAACGCGCGAGCCTGTACACGAGCCTCGGCTATCCGCTGCACGAAGTGTCGGCAAAGACGCATCCCGAAGAGACCGTCGCGACGCTCACCCCGCTGCTGCAGGACCAGTCGTCGATCCTGATCGGCCAGTCGGGCATGGGCAAGTCGTCGATCGTGAACCTGCTCGTGCCCGATGCCGACATCGCCGTGCGCGAAATCTCGGAAGCGCTGGACACCGGCAAGCACACGACGACCTTTACGCGCCTGTACAAATTGCCGGAAGGCGGCACGCTGATCGACTCGCCGGGGTTCCAGGAATTCGGGCTGTACCACCTGACGGAAGGCATGCTGGAACGGGCGTTCGTCGAATTCAAGCCCTACCTGGGCGGCTGCAAGTACTACAACTGCCGCCACCTGGCGGAACCGCAGTGCGCCGTGCTGCAGGCGGTCGCGGACGGCAAGATCGCGAAGCTGCGCCACGAGCTGTACGCGCAGTTGCTGCACGAGTCCGCGCAGACGTTGTACTGACAACTTTTCCGAAACCGATTTCCCGGAAAGCAAGCAAAAACGCTTATAATCCAAGAGATTATCGTATCTCAGGCACAAAAATGGCTGGCACGACTCCCACCAACATCAAGCATTTCCTGCAGTTCTCCGACTTCACCCGCGACGAGTTCGAGTACCTGATCGAGCGCGCGACCGTCATCAAGCGCAAGTTCAAGAACTACGAGATCTACCACCCGCTCGTCGACCGCACGCTCGTCATGGTGTTCGAAAAGAATTCCACGCGCACGCGCCTGTCGTTCGAAGCGGGCATGCACCAGCTGGGCGGCGCCGCGATCTACCTGAACACGCGCGACAGCCAGCTGGGCCGCGGCGAGCCCGTCGAGGACGCGGGCCAGGTCATGTCGCGCATGTGCGACATCATCATGGTGCGCACGTTCGGCCAGGACATCATCGAGCGCTTCGCGGCCCATTCCCGCGTGCCGGTGATCAACGGCCTGACCAACGAACACCACCCGTGCCAGGTGCTGGCCGACATCTTCACGTACTACGAGCACCGCGGCTCCATCGTCGGCAAGACGGTGGCGTGGATCGGCGACGCCAACAACATGCTGTATTCCTGGCTGCAGGCGGCGGAAGTGTTCGGCTTCCACCTGAACGTGTCGACGCCGAAGGGCTACGACATCGATCCGAAGCTGGTCAGCACGAAGAACTACACCTTCTTCGAGAACCCGTCCGACGCCTGCGCCGGCGCGCACCTCGTCAACACGGACGTGTGGACGAGCATGGGCTACGAAAAGGAAAACGCCGAGCGGCTGAAAGCATTCGACGGCTTCATCGTCGACGAGGCCAAGATGGCGCGTGCAAGCGGCGACGCGCTGTTCATGCACTGCCTGCCGGCGCACCGCGGCGAGGAAGTGTCGGCCGGCGTCATCGACGGTCCGCAATCCGTCGTCTGGGACGAGGCCGAGAACCGCCTGCACGTGCAGAAGGCGCTGATCGAATACCTGCTGCTGGGCCGCATCGAAGACAAACAGTAATCCGCACTACCACGACCAATGAGCCTGATCGTCGGCCCGCCGAGGGCCGGCTGACCACCATCCCCCTCCACATCTGACACCACTGGAATTTCCATGAGCGACATTAAGAAAGTAGTCCTCGCCTACTCGGGCGGCCTCGATACCTCCGTCATCCTGAAATGGCTGCAGGATAACTACAAGTGCGAAATCGTCACCTTCACCGCCGACCTGGGCCAGGGTGAAGAGCTGGAACCGGCACGCGCCAAGGCGCTGAAGTTCGGCATCAAGCCGGAAAACATCTACATCGACGACGTGCGCGAAGAATTCGTGCGCGACTTCGTGTTCCCGATGTTCCGCGCCAACACCGTGTACGAAGGCGAATACCTGCTGGGCACGTCGATCGCGCGTCCGCTGATCGCCAAGCGCCTGATCGAGATCGCCAACGAAACCGGCGCCGACGCCGTGTCGCACGGCGCGACCGGCAAGGGCAACGACCAGGTGCGCTTCGAGCTGGGCGCGTACGCGCTGAAGCCGGACGTCAAGATCATCGCCCCGTGGCGCGAGTGGGACCTGCTGTCGCGTGAAAAACTGCTGAAGTACGCGGAAGACGCCGGCATCGAAATCGACATGAAGCACAAGAACGGCGGCGCGCCGTACTCGATGGACGCGAACCTGCTGCACATCTCGTTCGAAGGCCGCCACCTGGAAAACCCGAGTGCGGAAGCCGAGGAATCGATGTGGCGCTGGACCGTGTCGCCGGAAGCGGCACCGGATGCGCCGGAATACCTGGACATCGAATTCCAGAACGGCGACATCGTGGCCCTGAACGGCAAGCAGCTGACCCCGGCCGCGGTGCTGACGGAACTGAACCGCCTGGGCGGCAAGCACGGCATCGGCCGCCTGGACCTGGTGGAAAACCGCTACGTCGGCATGAAGTCGCGCGGCTGCTACGAAACCCCGGGCGGCACGATCATGCTGAAGGCGCACCGCGCCATCGAATCGATCACGCTGGACCGCGAAGTGGCGCACCTGAAGGACGACCTGATGCCGCGCTACGCCTCGCTGATCTATAACGGCTACTGGTGGGCACCGGAACGCGTCGCGCTGCAGACGCTGATCGACCACACGCAGAAGAGCGTGAACGGCTGGGTGCGCGTCAAGCTGTACAAGGGCAACGTCATCGTCGTCGCCCGCGATTCGAAGACGGATTCGCTGTTCGACCAGACCATCGCCACGTTCGACGAAGACGGCGGCGCCTACAACCAGGCGGATGCGGGCGGCTTCATCAAGCTGAACGCGCTGCGCATGCGCATCGCGGCGAACGCGCGCAAGAAGCGCGGCCAGTAATACGGCGCCAGCCAAATAAAGCCGCCGGTCTGCAAAGGCCGGCGGCTTTTTTCTTTGTCGCCAGCACCGAACGGCAAGCAACATCAAATTCGGGGTCAGAGCGCATTTCGGCCCAAATTCGGGGTCAGAGCAAATTTTCGATCAATATCCGGATGTCTATAGTCCACCGGTGTCAACTGAGGTCTGAGGAGAACGCCACGGAGGGCAGGCCTGATATCGCATGCTTTGCTTGCTCGAAGGATCGTGCACCAAAATCTGCTCTGACCCCGAATTTTCTCGAAAACGTGCTCTGACCCCGAATTACCGAATTAAAAAAACCGTCCTCCCGCTTTCGCGAAAGGACGGCAAAGGGAGGCGCACCGCTTGATCCCCGCCGCACCCCGCATTGCCCCCACGGCTGCGGCGTACGGCGGAAGCGGCTAACGCCGGCTCACAACTCAGAAATGGAAGTTCGCGCTCAAGCTCGCCCAGCGCGGCGCACCCGGCGTGTAGCGGTAGCCGCTCTTGTTGATCGAGGCGACGTACTCCTTGTCGAACAGGTTGTAGACGTTCAGGCGCAAGTCCAGCCAGCGGTTGACCTGGTAGTCCGCGACGGCATCCGCCACCCAGTAGCTGTCCGCGTACGCCGGCGTGCCGACGGCACCGTCCGTGCCGCGCAGCAGCTTGCCCTGGTAGCGCACGCCGCCGCCGAGCGTCAGGCCGTGCGGCAGTTTATACGTCGTCCAGCTGGTGAAGGCCTGCTTCGGCGTGTACGACAGCGCGTTCGCGCCGCTCGCCGTGACGAGCTTGCCCGCCTCGATGCTCGTGTCCATGTACGTGTAGCCCGCGTTGACCGACCACGCGCGCGTGATCTCGCCCGTCACGGCCAGCTCGATGCCCTGCACGCGCTTGCGGCCAGTCTGGTAGTACTTCAGGTCGACGGGATCCTGCTCGACCTCGTTCTTCACGTCCGTGCGGTACAGCGCCGCGTTCAGCCCGAGGCGGCGGTCGAACACTTCCCACTTGGCGCCGATTTCCGTCGTCGTGCTGACCTGCGGGTCGTAGATCGGGTTCGCCGCGCTGTTCGCGCTGCCGGAGAGCGCCAGGTTCGAGCCCGGCGGGTTCTTCGAGTTGGCCCACAGCGCATACACGCTGCTGTTCGGCGTCGGCTTGTACAGCGCGGACACCTTGCCGCTCACGAGGTTGTCCGACAGTTCGATATGCGTCGGCACCAGCGTGCCCACGGGGAGCGTCGGCGCCGACGTCGCCGTCGACAGCGCGATCGCATCGTACGTCGTGTCGAAGTGATCGAGACGCGCGGAGGCGTTGAAGATCCACTGGTCGCCCAGCTTGATCGTATCGAGCAGGTAGCCGGACTGCGTCGCCGACTCGCCCCGCGTGCGGGCGCCGCTCGGCTGCAGGTTCAGGCCCGCGATCGGCAGCGCCGGATCGGGGTGGTACAGGTTCGCCGGCGCCAGCGTCCCGCCGCCGGTGTAGCTGCGGTTCGACTGCTTCTCGTTCGACAGGTCCAGGCCCGCGACGAGCGTGTGGCGCAAGGCGCCCGTGTCGACATCGGCCGTCAGCGTCGTCTGGTTCGCGAGCACCGTGTTTTCCTGGTCCTTGATCGTGCGGATCGTGCGCGCCAGCGACCACGTGGACGGGTCGGTGGCGCTGGGCGTCAGGATGTTTGCGGTGTTGCCCATGAAGGCGCTGAGCAGGTAGAACTGCTTCGTCTTGCCGTAGCGGCTCGTGTTCTTCAGGCGCATGCCGTTGCGGAACTCGTGCTCGATGATGGCCGTCGCCATGTCGGCCGTCACCTTGTCGTAGTCGGACAGCGCACCGTAGAAATTCTTCGGATCGACGGGCGCGGCGCCGGTGAGGAAAGGCCGCTTCGCGTCGGGGCTCGTATAGCCCGGCAGGCCGATGGTCGGCACGCCGCCGTCCGGGCGGTTGTCCTGCTTCACATGCAGGTAGTCGAGGTAGACGTGGGTCGGGCCGTGCAGGCCGAACGCGAGCGACGGCGCGATGGCCCAGCGCTTGTCGCGCACTTCGTCGCGTGCCGGATTGCCCGCACGCTGATCGAGGACGTTCAGGCGGAACGCCGTGCCGGATTCGCGGTCGATGACGCGGTTGATATCGGCCGTGCCGCGCACGCGGTCGGCGCTGCCCACCGTGAGGCTGGCGTCGCCGAAGTTCTTCAGCGTCGGCTGCTTCGTGTTCAGGTTGATGGAACCGGTGGGCGCGCCGCGGCCCGTGTCCGTGCCGGCCGGGCCTTTCAGCACGTCGATCTGCTCGATGTTGAAGACGTCGCGCGAGATCGAGCCGATGTCGCGGATGCCGTCGACGAACAGGCTGCCGGACGTGTCGAAGCCGCGCATGTAGACGGCGTCGCCCGTGTTCGTGTTGCCGTTCTCGCCGAGGAAGAACGTGCCGACGCCCGGCGTGTTGCGCAGCGCTTCCGTCAGCGTGGTCGCGCCCTGCTGCTCGAACAACTCCTTCTTGATGACGATGAGCGTCTGCGGGGTGTCCACCAGCTTTTCCGTGTACTTGGCCGATTGCGCATGCTCGGCCTTGTAGTCGTTGTCGCGCGTGCCGTTGACGTGGACGCGGTGCGGGCGGCCGGCGCCGGCATCCGCATCCGCGGCGGCATCGGCGTCGGGCGCGGCGTGGCCGGCGAGCGGCAGCACGAGCAGGGCGAGCGCGGCGCCGGCGCGGCGCGGCGTGGAAGGAGACAGATGCTTGCGGCTGGTGATCGTGGTTCTCATCGTGGTCGTTGAATGTTGTTTTTGAATGTTTGTCGGAACGCCATGAACTGTATCAAGTTTTAATGGATAAGTAAACGCGAATCATTCTCATTTGTGTTAACAATATGGGTTCCACTCTTTTCAGCCGCGCGCCGGCGCGCTACCATCGCGTCTTCGTTTGCGACTACGAAGCGCGCATGAGCGACACCAGCGAAAATCCCTGCCTGTCGTGCGGCGCCTGCTGCATGACCTACCGCGTTTCCTTCTATTGGGCCGACGCCGACGCGCGCGGCCTGCCGCCCGCGCTCACGGAACAGGTCAACGCGCACTTCTCGTGCATGGCCGGCACCAATGCGAAAGCGCCCCGGTGCGCCGCCCTGCAGGGCGAGCCCGGCGGCCGGTACGCGTGCAGCGTGTACGAACAGCGGCCCGAACCCTGCCGCGAAGTCCAGATCGGCGACGACAAGTGCCTGCAGGCACGCGCGCGCCACGCCCTGCCTGCCCTCGCCTGACCGGGCAATCCTCGGATTGGTGCACGCGCAACACCGTGCATCTGGGGAGAAATGTTACATTCACCATGTCTTCACGCCATTTGGAGCGCGCATGTTTCACAACTTGAGCATCAGGAACAAACTGGTCGCCGGATTCGGCGCGATCGTCGCGATCATCCTGTGCCTGCTCATCCTCGCGTATAACAATTTCGCGCGGCTGTCCGAGGCCAATGCGTGGAACCGCCACACCCTCGAGGTGCTGCGCGAACTCGACACGATCGCGACGTCGGTGCTGCAGATCCAGTCGTCCACGCGCGGCTACCTGTTGACGGGCAACGAGAACCTCGTGACGCCGATTCGCAACGAATACGCGACGGCACGCGCCCACGTGAAGCGCGCGCAGGCAATCACCACCGACAACGCCCAGCAACAGGAACGCCTGCGCCACCTGGACACCCTGCTCGTCACGTGGATGGACCAGGTGGTCACGCCGCAGATCGAGCGGCGCCGGACCGCCGGCGCGACCGTGACGGCGCAGACCGAAGCCAGGGTACTGGCCGGCACCAGTTCCGTGGCGAGCCTGCGTGAGGTGCTGGACGACGTCGAGGCCGAGGAAAACCGCCTGCTCGTGCAGCGCCAGAAAGACACCGACGAGCTGCGCCAGACCATGAGGATGCTGCTGACCGCGGGCGGCGTCATGTGCGTGCTGCTGGCCACCCTCATCGCCACCCTGCTCGTGCGCGCCATCTCGCGGCCGCTGCACAGCCTGATGCACGCGGCCGGCCAGATCGCGGGCGGCATGCACGGCGCCCGCGCCGAGGTGCTGTCGCGCGACGAACTGGGCCAGGTGGCACTGGAATTCAACCGCATGGCCCAGGCCATCGAGGACAGCCAGGCGAAGGAACTCGCCGCGACGAACGAATTGCGCGCCAAGGTGGACACGCTGCTGGACGTCGTCTCGCGCGCCGCGCGCGGCGACCTGACGGGCACCGTCAGCATCGCCGGCAGCGACGCCATCGGCCGCCTGGGCGAAGGCCTGGGCACGATGCTGGGCAACCTGCGCACCCTGCTGAGCAACGTGCAGCGCGCGGGCATCCAGGTCACCACGTCGGCCACGCAGATCGCCGCATCCGCGCGCCAGCAGGAAGCGACGGGCATCGAACAGGCGCAGACGAC
The DNA here is from genome assembly GCF_024756235.1 of Massilia kyonggiensis. GTDB lineage: Bacteria > Pseudomonadota > Gammaproteobacteria > Burkholderiales > Burkholderiaceae_D > Telluria > Telluria kyonggiensis. Next base: position 450,420 of record NZ_JANUGY010000003.1, read on the forward strand.
TGTCGAGGTGCTGTCGACCACGCGCGAGATCTCGGCCAACACGACGCAACTGCTGCGCACGATGGAAGAAGCGGGCGAAGTCGCCGACTACACGACGGCCGCCACGACCGAAGCGCAGGACAACCTCAAGCGCATGGACCAGTCGATGCAGCAGATGGTCGCCGCCACCGACGCGATCACCGCCAAGCTTGCCACGCTGTCCGAGAAGGCCAGCAACATCAACAGCGTGCTGACGACCATCACCAAGGTCGCCGACCAGACCAACATCCTGTCGCTGAACGCCGCGATCGAGGCCGAGAAGGCCGGCGAAGCGGGCCGCGGCTTCGCCGTCGTCGCCACCGAGATCCGGCGCCTGGCCGACCAGACGTCCGTGTCGACGTGGGACATCGAGCAGATGCTGAAGGAGATGCAGTCCGCCGTCTCGGCCAGCGTCATGGGCATGGACAAGTTTACCGAGGACATCCGCCGCAGCGTGGACGAAGCGCGCCACGTGGCCGAGCAGCTTTCCGGCATGACGGAGCAGGTGCGCAAGCTGGCGCCCCGCTTCGACCTCGTGCTGCAGGGGATGCAGTCGCAGGCCGTGGGCGCATCGCAGATCACGGCCACGATGACGCAGCTGTCCGACGCCAGCCAGCAGACCGTCGACTCCCTCAAGGCCACGAGCGAGGCCGTGCACCAGCTGCAGTATGCCGCCACCGATTTGCAGCAGTCCGTCGCGACGTTCTCCGTCAATCCGGCATGAAAACGCTGGTGTTCCACATCGGCCGTGAACGCTACGCCTTGCCCCTGGCGAGCGTGCTGCGCGTGCTGCCGGTGGCGCGCCTGAAGGCACTGCCGGGCGCGCCCCATTTCGTGCCCGGCCTGCTGGACCTGCACGGCGAGGCGGTCCCCGTGATCGACCTGTCGCGCCTCGCGGGCACGCCGCCGGACGCCGTGCGCCACGACACCCGCATCCTGCTCGTCGAGATCGACGCGGCCGGGCGCCGGCGCCGCCTGGGTTTGAAGGCCGAGCGCGTGGCCGGCGTGGCGGCCATCAACGGCGAACTCGCCGACGCGGGCGTCGCGAGCGCGCCGTGGCTCGGCCAGGTCGCGCCCGGCGCGGACGGCATGCTGCAGCTGGTCGACCCCGACCGCCTGCTCGCGCCCGACGTCGAGGCCCTGCTGTTCGGAGAGGGAACGTGAATCTCACGCTGCGCCTGCGCGCCGCAACTGGCCTCGACCTGAGCGTCGCCGCGGTCGAGCGGGCCGTGCGCGAACGACTGCGCGGCAGCGGCGCCGGCATCGATTACGATCCGCAGCCAGGCACGCCCGAATTCGACGCGCTCGTCGACCTCGTCGTCGTGCCGGAATCCTGGATCCTGCGCGACCCCGCCGTGTTCGAGACCGCGCTGCGCTTCGTGCAGGCGCGGCTGCTGACGCGGCCCGGGCAGCCGGTCCGCGTGCTGTCCCTGCCCTGCGCCGGCGGCGAGGAACCGTATTCGCTGGCCATGCTGCTGGCGCGCGCGGGCATCGGCCCGGAGCACTGCCGCATCGACGCGTTCGACCTGTCGCGCGCCGCGATCGCCCGCGCCCGCGCCGGCAGGTACACCCGCAACGCGTTCCGCGGCGACGACCAGGGCCTGCGCGCGCGCTTCTTCACGGAGGACGGCGACGAACAGGTGATCGGACCGGAACCGCGCGCCTACGTCGCGTTTGCCCAGGCCAACCTGTTCGACGTCGCCCCGGCCGTCACGGGCACCTACGATCTCGTGTTCTGCCGCAACCTGCTGATCTACTTCGACCTGGCCACGCAGCAGCGGGCGGCCGCGCGCCTCGCCGCGCTGCTGGCCGACGACGGCCTGCTGCTGGCCGGCTATGCCGAAGCGCCCGCCCTGTGCCGCCGCGGCTTCGCGCCGCGCACCCTGCGCGATACGTTCGCGCTGCGCAAGCACGGCACGCGCGCGCCGGCCGTCCGGCGCACGCCTGCCGCGCACCCCGTGCCGGATCCGCCCGCACGACGTGCCGCCGCAGCGGCCGCACCGGCGCCGCGCGACCTGCTGGCCGAAGCGAAGGCCCACGCCGACGCGGGCCGGCTCGCGCAGGCGGAAGACGCGTGCCGCGCGCTGCTCGCCGTGCGCGCGGACGATGCCGAAGCGTGGTTCCTGCTCGGGCTCACGGCCGAATGCGCCGGGCGGCCGCGCGATGCGGAAGACAGCTGGCGGCGCTGCGTGTACCTCGATCCGGAGCACTACGAGGCCTTGTGCGCGCTGGCCCTGCTGGCCGAGCAGCGCGGCGACCAGGCCCAGGGGGCCAGCCTGCGCGAGCGCGCCGCGCGCGTGCATGCGCGGCGCGGGAGGCAGCACGCATGAAGCAGCTGCCGGTCCGCGCCTGGAACGAGGACGCCTGCTGGCGCCGCATCGGCGTCATGGGCGACCGCAGCTGCCCCGAGCTCGCGCGCCACGTCCATTGCCGCAACTGCCCCGTGTACGCGGGCGCCGCCCAGCACAACCTGCAGCGTCCCGTCGATGCGGACTACCGCGACGCGTGGGCGCGCGAACTGGCACGGCCCGAACCGCCGCCCGCGCGCACGGACGCCGCCGCGCTGGCGTTCCGCGTCGGCCGCGAATGGCTGGCCGTGGCCATGGCGCTCGCCGTCGAAGTCGCCCCGCCGGCGCCCGCGCACCGCCTGCCGCACCGCAGCCGCGGCGCCCTGCTCGGCATCGTCAACGTCGGCGGGCGCCTGCTGCCGGCCGTGTCGCTCGCGCGCCTGCTGAACGTGGACACGGACAACGTCCCGCCGCCGCCGGGCCGCCACGCGTTCGCGCGCCTGCTCGTGCTGGCCCTCGGTCCCCACCGCTACGCGCTGCCGGTCGACGAAGTCCACGGCGTGGTGCGCCACGCGCGGGATGCCATGCGCCCGCCCGCGGCCAACGTCGCCCACGCGCCGCCCGGCCTCGTCGCCGGCATGATCGCCGACAGCGCCATCGAGGCCGGCCTGCTCGACACGGCCCGTTTGCGCGCCGAGCTGGAGGGCCTGCTGCGATGAGCATGGAGAACGAAGACCTGAGCGGCTACTCCATGCTGGACCTGTTCCGCATGGAGACGCGCGAGCAGATGCGCGTGCTGACGGAAGGCCTGCTGCTGCTCGAACAGGGCGCCGTCGACGCGGCCCGGCTGGAATCGATGATGCGCGCGGCGCATTCGGTCAAGGGCGCGGCCGCGATCGTCGGCCTGGAGCCGGCCGTGCGCCTCGCGCATGCCATGGAAGACGTACTGGTCGCGGCGCAGGAAGGCCGGGCCCAGCTCGACGCGAGCGGCGTGGACGTGCTGCTGGGCGCCGTCGACCTGTTGCAGCAGCTGGCGCAAGCCGATGGCGCCCACGCGCCGCGCAACAACCGTATCGCGGCCATGGCCGCGGCGCTGGGCGCCCTGCACGGCAAGGGCAAGGCGGCGCCGGTGCCCGTGCCGGAGCCCGAGGCGCCGGAGATGCCCGAGGCGCCCTCACCCGCGCCCGTGCCGGCCCCCGAGCCCTCTTCCCCGCAGGCCGGCAGCGACGAACTTCTCACGCTCGCCGGGCAGGCCCGCCTGCACGCGGGCCAGCTGCGGCCGTGGATCGCCGGGCTGCAGCGCTACAAGCGCCACCAGCGCGCCGTCTACGAGGCGCTGGACGACCTGCAGGACGCGATCCGCGCGACGGGCGACGCGCGCCTGGCCGAACTGGCGCAGCGCGTGGCCGACCGCGCGGCCCCGCTGCGCGACACCCTGCACCGCACGATCGAAGGCGCCGAACACTACGAACGGCAGGCATTGACGGTGTCCACGCGCCTCGCCGACGAAGTGCTGGCGCTGCGCATGTGTCCCTTCGCCGAAGGCGTGCACGGGCTGCCGCGCATGGTGCGCGACCTGGCGCGCGGCCTCGGCAAGGACGTGCGCGTGGAGATCGTGGGCGCGGACACGCTCGTCGACCGCGCCGTGCTGGCGCGCATGGAAGCGCCGCTGCACCAGCTTCTGCGCAACGCCGTCGACCACGGCATGGAGCTGCCGGCGGAGCGCACGGCCGCCGGCAAGCCCGCGCACGGCACGATCCGCCTGGAAGCGCGCCACCGCGGCGGCATGCTGGCGCTGGTCGTCGCCGACGACGGCCGCGGCGTCGATCCGGAGCGGATCCGCGCGGCCGCCGTGCGCCGCCAGGTGGCCGCGCCCGCGTTCGCGGCCGCGCTGTCCCAGGCCGAGCTGATGGAATTCCTGTTCCTGCCCGGCTTTTCGCTGAAGGAGAGCGCGACCGAACTGTCCGGGCGCGGCGTGGGCCTGGACGTCGTGCACGACACCGTGCGGGGCCTGAACGGCACCGTGCGCGCGGACTCCACGCCGGGCGCGGGTTTTACCACCGTGATCACTTTGCCGCTCACGCAATCGATCGTGCGCGCCCTCGTCGTCGACGTCGCCGGACAAGCCTACGCGCTGCCGATCGCGCGCGTGGAAGGCGTGCGCCGCGTGCCTGCGGCCGACGTGCGCACGTTGCACGGCCGCCAGTACGTCGACACCGCGGACGGCGGCCAGCTGGGCCTCGTCGCCGCCAGCCAGGTGCTGGAGCTGGGCGAGGCCGTGGCGGGCACGGACCTCACGCTGGTCGCGATCGGGACGGGGCGCGAGCGCTACGGCCTCGTCGTCGACGCCGTGCGCGGGGAACAGAGCCTGACGGTGCAGCCGCTCGAGCCGACGTTCGGCAAGCTGCGCGACATCGCGGCCGCCGCCCTGCTCGACGACGGCACGCCGGTGCTAATCCTCGACGTGCCCGACGTGCTGCACTCGATCGCGCGCCTGCTGGACGACGGCGCCGCGCTGCGCCTGGGCTTCGCCGCGGACGAGTCCCCGGCCCGGCGCGCGCGGCGCGTGCTCGTGGTGGACGATTCGCTCACGGTGCGCGAGATGCAGCGCAAGCTGCTGGCCGCGCGCGGCTACCACGTGGACGTCGCGCTGGACGGCCTGGACGGCTGGAACCAGTTGCGCGGCGCCGACTACGACCTCGTGATCACGGACATCGACATGCCGCGCCTGGACGGCATCGGCCTCACGGAACGCATCCGGCGCGACCCGCGCCTCGCCCGCCTGCCGGTGATGATCGTGTCGTACAAGGACCGCCCCGAAGATCGCGCGCGCGGCCTGGAGGCGGGTGCCGATTATTATCTGGCCAAGGGCGCCTTCCACGACGCCACCCTGCTCGACGCGGTGCGCGACCTGGTGGGCGGCGCCGATACCGAAAGGACGCCATGAGGATAGGCATCGCCAACGACAGTCCCACCGCTTCCGAAGCGCTGCGCCGCGCCGTGGCGATCGGCGGCGAGCACCAGGTCGCATGGGTCGCGCGCACGGGCGCCGACGCCGTACGCCTGTGCCGCGACCTGCCGCCCGACCTCGTGCTGATGGACCTCGCCATGCCGGTGATGGACGGCGTCGAGGCGACGCGCCGGATCATGCGCGAGGCGCCGTGCGCGATCCTGGTCGTCACGGCCGCGCCGCAGGACAACGTGGGCCAGGTGTTCCGCGCGCTCGGCGCCGGCGCGCTGGACGTGACGGCGACGCCCGTGCTGCTCGGCCGCCCCGGCGGCGAAGCCGCCCTGCTCGCGAAGATCCGCACCATCGGCAAGCTGATTGCCGGCGCCCCCGCCCCCGCCGCGAGCGCAGCCGCGCCGCCGGCGGCCGCGCCGTCCGGCCAGCCGGTCGCGCGCCTGGTCGCCATCGGCGCATCGACGGGCGGCCCGATCGCGCTGGCGCGGGTGCTGGCACGCTGGCGTCCCCCGGCCGACACGGCCGCCGTCGTCGTGCAGCACATCGATGCCGCGTTCGCCGGCCAGCTGGCGCGCTGGCTGGGCGAGCAGACGGCCGTGCCCGTGCGCGCGATCGCCGGCGGCGAGCCCGTCGAAGGCGGCGTCGTGCACGTGGCGGCCAGCGACGACCACCTGCGCCTCACGCCCGAACGCCGCCTCGTCTACGACGCCCATCCGCGCGACGAGGTCTACCGGCCGTCGATCGACGTGTTCTTCCACTCGGTGGCGCGGCACTGGACCGGCAACGCCACCGGCGTCCTGCTCACGGGCATGGGCCGCGACGGCGCCGCCGGCCTGCTGGCGATGCGCGACGCCGGCCACGCCACCATCGCGCAGGATGAAGCGACCTGCGCCGTGTACGGCATGCCGCGCGCGGCGGCGGAACTGGGCGCCGCAGAAAAGATTTTGCCGCTCGACAATATCGCAGACGCATTGAGGTAGAATGACGACCCAACGTACATACTCCAATTTCCTCAACGATTCCTCCGCGATGTCCGCAGTCAGCCACATCGTCGCCGGCGGACAGGACGATCCCGACTACAAGGTGCGCGTCCTGCTCGTCGACGACCAGCTCATCATCGTCGAAGCCGTCCGCCGCATGCTGGCGCGCCATCACGACATCGAATTTCATTTCGTCACGGATCCGCAGTCTGCGCACGCGGCCGCGTTGCGGCTCCGGCCGACCGTGATCCTGCAGGACCTCGTCATGCAGGGCGTCGACGGCTTCCAGCTGATCAAGGGCTACCAGGACGACCCGGCGCTGCGCGACATTCCCGTCATCGTGCTGTCGACCAAGGAAGAGCCGAGACTGAAGGCGCACGCGTTCACCGTGGGCGCGCACGACTACCTCGTCAAGGTGCCCGACGAGCTGGAACTGGTAGCACGCATCCGCCACCATTCGGCGGGCTACATCAGCGGCCTGCAACGCGACGCGGCCTACCAGTCGCTGCGGCAAAGCCGGGAAGAGCTGGCGCGGGCCAACGAGGAGTTGCGCCTCCTGGCCGCGCTGGACGGCCTCACCGGCATCGCCAACCGGCGCCGCTTCGACGAAGCCATCCACGTCGAATGGAGCCGGGGACGGCGCCAGGCATCGCCGCTGGCGCTGCTGCTGTGCGACGTCGACCATTTCAAGCTGTACAACGACCACCTGGGCCACCCCGCCGGCGACCTGTGTCTCAAGAAGGTCGCCGCCGTGCTGACCGGCCAGTTGAAGCGGCCGGCCGACCTGGCGGCGCGCTACGGCGGCGAGGAATTCGCGCTGCTGCTGCCGGACACCGACCTCGCCGGCGCCCTGCGCGTGGGCGAGGCGTGCCGCGCGGGACTCCAGCAGCTGGCGCTGCCGCATCCGGGGGCGCCGTGCGGGTACGTCACGATGTCGATGGGCGTGGCCTGCATCGTGCCGGGCGAGGACGACGGCATGGAGGAGCTCGTCGCGCGGGCCGACGCCGCGCTGTACGACGCCAAGCGCGGCGGCCGCAACCGGGTCGCCCCGGCCGGCTGAATCAGACCAGCACGGGTTCCGGCTCGAGCCGCACGCCGAAGCGCGCCTCGACGTCGGCCTGGATGGCGCGTGCCAGCGCCATGATCTCTTCCCCCGTCGCGCCGCCGTTGTTGACCAGCACGAGCGCCTGCTTCGGATAGACGCCCGCGCGTCCCAGGCTTCGTCCCTTCCAGCCGCAGCGATCGATCAGCCAGCCGGCGGCCAGCTTTTCGCTGCCGTCCGGCTGGGCGTGGTGCACGAGGTCCGGCCAGGCCTCCAGCAGCCGCGCGCATTGCTCGCGCGGCACGACGGGATTCTTGAAGAAGCTGCCCGCGTTGCCGATCTCGGCCGGATCGGGCAGCTTGCGGCGGCGGATCGCGATCACGGCGTCGGCCACGTCCCGGGCCGTCGGCGCATCGACGCCCGCCAGCGCCTGCGCCAGTTCCGCATAGCGCAGGTTCGGCGCCCACGCGCGCGGCAGCGCGAACGTCACGTCCAGCACGACGAGGGTGCTGCCTTCTGGATGCTTGAACACGCTGTCGCGGTAGCCGAAGCGGCAGGCGGCGGCGTCCATGGTGCGGATCGCGCCGTCCGCGAAGTCGAACACGGTCAGCGCATGAAACCTGTCCTTGACCTCGGCCCCGTACGCGCCGATGTTCTGGATCGGCGAGGCGCCGACGGTGCCCGGGATCAGCGCCATGTTCTCCAGGCCGCCCAGGCCCTGCGCCAGCGTCCATTCCACGAACGCATGCCAGTTCTCGCCGGCTTGTGCGCGCACGAGGATGGCGTCGGCCGTTTCGCCGACGATGTCCTTGCCCGCCAGCGCCATGTGCAGCACGAGGGCATCGACCTCGTCCCGCGCGATCACGAGGTTGCTTCCGCCGCCCAGCACGAGGCGCGGCAGCGCGGCGAGAACCGGGTCGGCGGCGACGGCCTGCAGCTGCGCCGGGTCGGTCACGCGCACGTAGCGCCGGGCGCGTGCGGGGATGCGGAAGGTGTTGAAGGGTTCGAGGGAAACGTCGGTGGACAGGAGCAGATCGGCTGGCATGGCTGGGGCGGGTAGTGTTTGGCGCATTATAGTGGTTACAATATCGCCATTCATTACTGTGCAAGGAAAAAACACAATGCCATCGTTTGATGTGGTCTGCGAAGCAGACATGGTCGAAGTCAAGAACGCCGTCGAGCAATCCAACAAGGAAATCGGCACCCGCTTCGACTTCAAGGGCAGCTCGGCCAAGGTCGAGCAGAAGGAGCGGGAGATCACCGTGTTCGGCGATTCCGACTTCCAGCTCGGCCAGGTGCGCGACGTGCTGTTGAACAAGATGACCAAGCGTAAGGTCGACGTGCGCTTCCTCGACGAAGGCAAGGTCGAGAAGATCGGCGGCGACAAGGTCAAGCAGGTCCTCAAGGTGCGCAACGGCATCGAGACGGAAGACGCGAAGAAGATCACCAAGCTCATCAAGGAAAGCAAGATGAAGGTGCAAGCCTCGATCCAGGGCGAAACCGTGCGCGTCACCGGCAAGGATCGCGATACGCTGCAGGAAGCGATCGCGCTGATGCGCAAGGAAGTGAAGGATCTGCCGCTGGAATTCAACAACTTCCGCGACTGAACTTCCCCCGCCCGCTCCGCACGACCGTGCGGCAAATGGTGCCCTCTACCCGTCCCCGCGTGGGGTAAAATGCGGGGCGAGAGAGCACGCCGGTCGGCGGCGTCACCTATAACAACGAGTTGGATAGCAATGAAACGTGTCGATGATTTCCGCCTGCGTTTGGGCAACAAGGAATATGTGCCCATCATGATCGGCGGAATGGGCGTGGATATCTCCACGTCGGAACTGGCCCTGGAAGCGGCCCGGCTGGGCGGTATCGGCCACATTTCCGATGCGATGGTGCCGGACGTGTCGGACCGTAAGTTCGACACCAGTTTCGTCAAGGAAAAGACCAAGCTGTACAAGTTCAACATCAACAACATGGACAAGTCGGTCGTCCAGTTCGACTTGGAACGCCTGGCCGAAGCGACGCGCCTGCACGTGGGCGCGACCATGGCGGCGAAGAAAGGCGATGGCCTGATCTTCGTGAACTGCATGGAAAAGCTCACGATGAACGCGCCGAAGGAAACCCTGCGCACCCGCCTGTCGGCGGCGCTGGACGCGGGCATCGACGGCATCACGATGTCGGCCGGCCTGCACCTGGGCTCGTTCGAACTCATCAAGGATCATCCGCGCTTCCGCGACGCCAAGCTGGGCATCATCGTCTCGTCCGTCCGCGCGTTGCAACTGTTCCTGCGTAAAGTCTCGCGCCTGAACCGCCTGCCCGACTACGTCATCGTGGAAGGCCCGCTGGCCGGCGGCCACCTGGGCTTCGGCATGGAAGACTGGAAGGATTACGACCTGCATACGATCATGGACGAGATCCATGCGTACCTGGCCGCCGAGAAGCTCGACATCCCGCTGATCGCGGCCGGCGGCATCTTCACGGGCAGCGACGCCGTGTCGTTCCTGGAAAAGGGCGCGGGCGGCGTGCAGGTGGCGACCCGCTTCACGGTCACCCACGAATGCGGCCTGCCGGACTCCGTCAAGCAGGAATATTTCCGCGCCAGCGAAGAGGACATCATCGTCAACGGCGTCTCGCCGACGGGCTATCCGATGCGCATGCTGAAGCAGACGCCGGCGATCGGTTCGGGCATCCGTCCCGGCTGCGAATCGTACGGCTACCTGCTGGACGCGACGGGCAACTGCGCCTACATCAATTCGTACAACCGCGAAGTGCAGGCGAATCCGGGCCAGAAGAACATCCAGGTGTTCGACAAGACCTGCCTGTGCACGCACATGCGCAACTTCAATTGCTGGACCTGCGGCTCGACGACGTACCGCCTGAAGGACACGACGCACAAGCTGTCGGACGGCACGTACCAGATCCTGTCCGCCGAACACGTGTTCAAGGATTACCAGTTCAGCGTGGACAACCAGGTCGCGCTGCCGCCACGCCAGGAAGCGGCGGCCTGACGGCTACCACAATCGACAGAAAGGCGTGCTGCGGCACGCCTTTTCTTTTGGCGGAACGGAAACGTGGTAAGGCTGTCCAATGGGTTCCATCGACACCGGGAGCCGGCATGTCCGAGTCCGAAGCGCCCAACCGGTGCGTCTTCCTCACCGACGAGACCGGGACCATCCAGGCCTGGAACGACGGCTGCGCCGCCCTGTTCGGCGTGGCCGCCAATCAAGTGCTCGGCCGCCCCGTCACCACGCTGTTCACGCCGCCGGGACGCGATGCCTGGAGCGCCGGCTGGAGCGCCCTCGCCGGCCATCCCGAAGGCGCCGAAGTCCATGTCGAGCTCATGTGTGCGCGCGGGCGCGTGCTCGAAGGCACGCTGACGCTTGCGCCGCTGGTCGATGCCGATGGACGCGCACACGGCTGCGCCGTTGCCGTCACCACCGGCTGTGCACGGGGCGGCACGGAAGCGGAACGGGTCGCGCGCACGCCGCTGTCCGCCATCGTGGACATGTTCCCCGGCACCTTTTATGTGCTCAATCGCGACGGCCGCTTCGTCCTCTGGAACCGCAATCTCGAAAAAGTCACGGGGATGACGCCGGACGAACTGGGTGCCACGCGCGCCCTCGACCTCATCGAACTGCCGCAGCGCGCGCCGCTGGCGAACGGCATCCGCGACGTGTTCGACGACGACGGCGAACTGAAGCTGGAGATCGACTTCGTGTCGCGCAACGGCCGCGAGACGCCCGTGCTGCTGAACGGGACGAAGATCCGCTGCAACGGCGGCGACTACCTGTTCGGCACGGGCATCGACGTGGCCGAGCGGCGCGCGCACGAACAACAGCTGCGCCTGCGCGAGCGCGCCCTGCACGCGGCCAGCAACGGCATCGTGATCACCCGGCTGGACCACGGCCAGAGCGTCATCGAATACGTGAACCCGGCCTTCGAGCGCATCACGGGCTACCCGGCGAACGAGGTCATCGGCACGGACCCGCGCTTCATGGCCGCGCCCGGCATGGACCTGACGGAGCGGGCCCAGTTGCGCGACGCAATCGCGGCGCGCACGGGGGCCAAGGTCGTGCTGCGCAACCTGCGCAAGAACGGCGAGCTGTTCTGGAACGACCTCTCCATCACGCCCGTGCAGGACGAACACGGCGTCGTCACGCACTACATCGGCGTGATCACGGACGTCACGGCCACCATGCTGCGCACGGCGCACCTGGAGCACGAGGTCAACCACGACCCGCTGACGGGCCTCGCCAACCGCAACCTCCTGTGGGACCGGCTGGAACAGGCACTGCACCTCGCGCAGCGCCACAAATCGCTCGTGGCCACCGTGCTGATCGACCTCGACAACTTCAAGACCATCAACGACACGTTCGGCCACGAGGCGGGCGACGTCGTGCTGAAGGTCGTGGCGCGCCGCCTGCAGGCGTCCGTGCGCGACAGCGACACGGTGGCGCGCATGTCCGGCGACGAGTTCGTGCTGATCCTCGCCAACCAGCCGTCGCTGCGCTTCACCCTGCGCATGGTCGAGCGGCTGCGCCAGAGCTTCGCGATTCCCGTCGCCTTCAACAACCGCGAGATCCCGGTCGGCGCCAGCGTCGGCGTGTCGCTGTACCCGCACGACGGCGCCACCGCGGCGGAGCTCGTGCGCGCGGCCGACCTCGCGATGTATCACGGCAAGGGCAGCGGCCGCAACGACGTCCATTTCTTCTCGGCCGACATGAAATCGACCACGGAAGCCAGGCACCGCATCGAACTGGCATTGCGCGACGCGCTCGACCACGACGAACTGTTCCTGCTGTACCAGCCCCGCGTAGCCGTCGCGACCCAGCGCGTCGCGGGCTTCGAGGCGCTGCTGCGCTGGCGCCACCCGGACCAGGGCGTGCTGTCCCCTGCCCGCTTCCTCGCCGAGGCCGAGGAAAGCGGCGTGATCGTCCCCATCGGCCAGCGCGTGCTCGACCACGCCTGCGCGTTCGCGGCCCAGTTGCGTGCCGCGGGGTATGTGGACGTGCCCGTGACCGTCAACGTGTCGCACCGCGAATACAGCCAGCCCGGGTTTCTCGCCGGCCTGTCCGACCGCCTGACGCGCCACCGCCTGCCGCCGCGCAGCCTGCAGCTCGACCTGCGCATCGATAGCCTGATCCGCAATCCTGCCCTGGGCCAGGAATTGGCGGAACAATTGCATACGATGGGGGTCGACCTGTCGGTCGACGGGTTCGGGGCGGGCCTGTGCGACCTGGGCTATCTGCAGCAGCTGGCGGCCACGCAGGTGAAGCTGGCGCACACGACGGTCCAGGCGCTGACCGACGGCGGCCAGGCCGTGGCCAAGAGCCTGATCGACATCGGGCACAACTTGAACATGGAAGTGGTGGCCGAGGCCGTGGAAACGCGGCCCCAGCTGGACTTCCTGACATCGCACGGCTGCGACCAGATCCAGGGCATCTGGTTCAGCGAGCCTCTCCCGGCGGAAGCGGCGCAACGCATGCTGGCGGAGCAGCAGACGGCGTGATCACCCTTCGCTGGTAATCCGCTTGATCAGCGCGCCGAGCACGTCTTCCGCCATGTCGTTCGACACCTGGCACGTCCCCGCATTCTCGTGCCCGCCGCCGCCGTACTCGAGCATCAACGTGCCGACATTCGTCTTCGACGTGCGTTTGAGAATCGACTTACCCGTCGCAAACACCGTGTTCTGGTTTTTCAGGCCCCACAGCACGTGGATCGAGATATTGGTCTCGGGGAACAGCGCATAGACGATGAACCGGTTGCCCGCATAGATCACGGGTTCCTCGCGCAGGTCGAGCACGACGAGGTTGCCGTGGACTTGCGCGCAGCGCCGGATCTGCTCCTTGCACAGTTCGCTGTGCTCGAAGTACAGCCGGGTGCGTTCCTGCACGTCCGGCAGCTGCATGATCTGGGCGATCGTGTGGTTGCGGCAGTAATCGATCAGGTCCATCATCAGCTGGTAGTTCGAGATGCGGAAGTCGTGGAAGCGGCCCAGCCCCGTGCGCGCATCCATCAGGAAATTCAGCAGGTTCCAGCCCTGCGGATCCAGCACTTCCTCGCGCGTAAAACGCGCGGCGTCGGCCTTGTCGACGGCGTCCATCATGTCGCGCCATGCGGCCGGGAACGCGCGCGTGGCGCCGTAGTGCTCGTAGACGACGCGCGCGGCGGACGGCGCCTTCGGGTCGATGACGTGGTTGTCGCGCTGGCCCGTGTTGCGGATCGTTTCCGACAAGTGATGGTCGAATGCCAGGTGCGCACCGGCAACATACGGTAGATTCGTCGTGATGTCGCGCGCACTGATCGCGATCTTGCCGTCCTGCATGTCCTTCGGGTGGACGAACAGGATCTCGTCGATCAGGTTTAGGTGCTTGAGGAGGACGGCGCAGACGAGGCCGTCGAAATCGCTGCGGGTAACGAGGCGGTAACGCTTGGGAACGGCAGACATCGGCAAACCCCTTTCATGTCGAGAATGAAGCATGGGCTGGCGCAGCCAGGACGTCGTTCATCATACCGCGCAATATTGCTGATTAACAGTTTTTCTATATGTCATCACGGCGTCATCAACCTGTGCATTCCAGGACTCGAATCGTGCAGGCTGTCGCAAAGGGATGGCCGGCGTTCCTGCCAGCGGTTACACTCGCCGCACCTTTTGAAAAAGATAAGTTTCATGCAAACACGGCGTTCTACCCAGCAAACTTTCTCGAACACCCTGTCGGCGCTGTACCGGGCCTTCGACGCGGTCGCGACGTGGGTGACGCAGCTGTCGTGGTGGAAGTTTTTCTTGTTCGCCGCGCTGATGCTGGTCGCCGGCAAGATCCTGCAGGATGAATTGTTCTCCGGCGGCGAGGAAGAGATCGCCCGCACGGAACACAGCGCACGCCGGCCCGAACCGACCGTCACGATCGACGACAGCGGCATCCACATCAATCCGGGCAAGAACAGCCGGCGCGGCCCGATCACGATCAATCCGGAAATCGAGGCGGCCAAGGCGGAAGCGGCTGCCAAGGCGGCGGAAGCGGCGCACGCCGAGGCCGCGGGCAAGGCCGAAGCGGCGCAGGCGAAGGCCGACGCCGCGGAACAGATGGCGGACGAGGCGCAGCATGCAGCGGACGCCGCCGAGCCTGCCGAGCCCGCCCCGCCCGCGCCGCCGGCACCGCCCGCCCCGGCCAAGGCGCCAGTCACCAAGACCCTGCGCGGCGCCAACGGCGAAGAAGTCCACATCGACCTGCCGCCGCAAATCGGCGAAGAATTGTCCAACGCGATCGAGGCGGCCGTCGACGACGCGGCCGAAGCGAAGGCGCGCAGCTACCACAAACAGGCGTCGACGTGGTTCACGAGCTTTGTCTGGCTGCTGATCCTCGCACTGTTCGGCACGAAGGCCCTCGTGGGCGGCAAGAAGCGGGCGGAGGCCGAGATGCAGTCGGCGACGGCCGCCGCCGAGCGCGAATCGATGCAGCGCCAGTTGTCCGAAGCGAAGATGCAGGCCATGCAGGCCCAGGTGGAGCCGCACTTCCTGTTCAATACCCTCGCCTCCGTCGAGCACCTGATCGAGACCAATCCGCCGCGCGCCTCCGCCATGCAGCGCACCCTGATCCAGTACCTGCGCGCCGTGCTGCCGCAGATGCGCGACAACAACCTCGTTACGAACCTGGGGCGCGAAGTGGACATGGTCAAGTCGTACCTCGACCTGCTCAAGATGCGCATGGAAGAGCGCCTGACCGTCGAACTGAACGTGCCGGACGGCCTGCGCAGCGCGGCGTTTCCCCCGATGATGCTGCAATCGATGGTCGAGAACGCGATCAAGCACGGGCTCGAATGCAAGCCCGAGGGCGGCCACCTGGCCGTCAGGGCGGAAGTGGTGGACAGCAAGCTGCGCGTGACGGTGGCGGACGACGGCGTCGGCTTCGGCGTGATGCCCAGCAAGGGCACCGGCCTGGGCCTGTCGAACATCCGCGAGCGCCTGAAACTGCTGCATGGCGAGGCCGGTCAATTGCATATCGCGGCCAACAGCCCGACCGGGGTGATCGCGACCATCGAGGTGCCGTACCAGCTTGCACCCAAGTAAGCATTTCGGGTATTGCCAGTACTGACAATTCGTTGAATAATCGACACTCCTTCACTGCCTGACCCCGACCATGCCTACCGCTATCATTGCCGACGACGAAAGACTGATGCGCGACCTGCTGCGCACTCGACTGTCCCAGGTGTGGCCGGACCTCGAGATCATCGGCGAAGCGAAGAACGGCGACGAGGCCGTGCAGCTCGTCGACGAACTGAAGCCCGACCTGACCTTCCTCGACATCCGCATGCCGGGCAAGACGGGCATGGAGGCGGCGCGTGACATCGGCGACGCCAGCCAGGTCGTGTTCGTCACCGCGTACGACCAGTACGCCGTGGAAGCGTTCGAACGGGGCGCCATCGACTACGTGCTGAAACCGCCCGAGCCCGAGCGCCTGAAGATCACCGTCGAGCGCCTGAAGGAACGCCTGGCCACGCCGGCGCAGGCGGCCACCGCGTCCGTGAACGTCAGCGACACGGTGACGGCGATGCTGTCCCAACTGGCCGAAAAGATCGCCGCGCCGAAGCCGAAATACCTGCAATGGATCCAGGCCAGCATCGGCCAGGACCTGCGCATGATCCCGGTCGAGGAAATCCTGTTCTTCCGTTCCGACGAAAAATATACCTGCGTTCAGACCGAGAAATTCGAAGCACTGATCCGCAAGCCCGTGCGCGACCTGGCCGAAGAGCTCGACCCGTCGCTGTTCTGGCAGATCCACCGCGCCACGCTCGTGAACGTCAATGCCATCGAAGGCGTGACGCGCGACATCCGTGGCCGTCACTTGGTGCTGATCAAGGGCCGCCCGGAAAAACTCGAAGTCAGCCGCAGCTTCCTCCACCTCTTCAAGCAGATGTAAGTCAAGCCAGCAGTTTGCACGGCGGGTAAGGTAGATGCCGGACCCGCACAGCGGGTTGTTTTCTATCAAGCAAGTTCGATGAAACGCCCGCGCCGCCCCCGCGCTTCCGGCAGGTCCGCAGCCTGGCTTCTGGCCGGCTTCGCGGCCGGCTATTGGCTGGGCCGGCGCTTCCGAAAGGAGCTTGAAACCGTGCCGGCCAGCCGCCAGATCGTCAACCACGTCAGCGAAGCCATCATTTCCGCCGACCAGTCGAACACCATCGTCATGGCCAACCCGGCCGCGGCCACCCTGTTCGGCACGAGCGTCGAGCAGATGGTGGGCAGTCCGCTGGGACGCTATATCGAGCCGCCGGAAGGCGGCACCGGCGAACCCGTGGATTATTTCCGCCCCGGCAGCGGCCGCGCGGGCCGCCGCGCCACCGACTACACGGTCATGGGCCTGCGCGGCGACGGCGAGCGCTTCCCCATCGAGGGTTCCATCTCGCGTTCGAATGGCGGCACGCCGTTCTACACGGTCGTCATGCGCGACGTCAGCGAACGCCGCCGCGTACAGGAAAAACTCACGCGCTCGCACGACCAGTTGCGCCAGCTGTCCGCCGCGCTGCAGACGATCCGCGAGGAAGAGCGCACCCACATCGCCCGCGAACTGCACGACGACCTCGGCCAGCTGCTCGCGTCGCTGCGCATGGACCTCACCCTGCTGCAGAACGCCGACGGCACACCCAGCGACAGCCTGCGCCTGATGCGCGGCATGGAAGACAATCTGCTTACCGCCATCACGTCGCTGCGCCGCATCGCCACCAACCTGCGTCCGCGCGCGCTCGACGAAGGCGGCCTGTATTTCGCGCTGCAGGGCCTGCGCGACGATTTCATCGAACGCTACGCCATCCCCACCACCCTGCTGGCCGACGAGGCCGAGCTGCGCCTGGACGACACGGCCAGCACGGCCATCTTCCGCATCGTGCAGGAAGCGCTGACCAACATCGCCCGCCACGCGCAGGCCACGCGCGTCATGATGAATTTGTTCCGGCTGAACAGCGACCTGCTCATCACGATCCGCGACGATGGCCGCGGGATCCGCCCGGAAGACATGGAAAAGGCGGAATCGCTGGGCCTGATCGGCATGCGCGAACGGGTCTGGGCGATGAAGGGCGAGATCACGATCGGCGCCGACGAGCCGCACGGCACCCGTATCGACATCGTGCTGCCGCTGCACGACCACCTGGTGTGACAACAAGGCGACGTTGTATCTTCACAACATTTCACTGTGTCATCAAACCGACATATCGCTTCGATAAGATGCGTGCCAATCAAGCAATAGACCACATCGCTTGAATCGTCCGACATCTTATTGGAGAAACCTGAATGCAAGTCAAACGCCTGGCCGCCGCCCTGGTAGCCGCCGCTCCCCTGTTCGCCGCTGCCCAGACCAACGTGACCCTGTACGGTGTCGTCGACGCCGCCATCGAGTCCGGCGACGCCGGCAATCCGGATGGCCGCCACACCAACGTCCAGTCGGGCAACCAGTCGGGCAGCCGCTTCGGCTTCCGCGGTTCGGAAGACCTGGGCAACGGCCTGAAAGCCATCTTCAACCTGGAAGCGGGCGTTGCCGTCGACACCGGCGCGCAGGATTCCTCCGGCCTGTTCCAGCGCCGCGCCGTCGTCGGCCTGGAAGGTGCGTTCGGTACCCTGACGCTGGGCCGTGAATACTCGCCGGTCGCCATCGTCGCCGCTGCCTCCGACGAATTCGGCCAGGGCTTCTACGGCACCAACCTGTCGGCCTTCGGTTCGGGCAAGGTGACCCGCCGCCTGGCCAACTCGATCAACTACAAGAGCGCATCGTTCAACGGCTTCGACCTGCTGGCCACCTACTCGGCCGGCGAAAAGACGACCGGTCCGTCGGGCGACCTGAAGGGCATCGGCGCCGAATACAAGATGGGCGGCCTGTACCTGGGCGCGGCTTACCACACGCTGAAGCGCGTCTCGTCGGGCAACGACAAGGAATACGGCGCCGGCGCCGCCTACAAGTTCGACGACTTCGGCGGCTTCGAGATCAAGGCCAACTACCTGTCGGCCGATCCGGACGGCGCGAACAACAAGTTCAAGCAGTACAACCTGGGCGCGGGCTACCCGTTCGGCGCAAACAAGGTCTACGTCAACCTGCAGCAGAACAAGCTGGAAAACGGCGCCAAGGGCAATGCCTGGGCACTGGCCTACAGCTACTCGCTGTCGAAGCGCACGAACCTGTACGCGTCGTACGCCAACATGAACAACAACGGCCTGGCCACCTTCGGCCTGAACTCGGGTTCGAACAACCTGACCCCGGCCGCGACGTCGCTGGGTGGCGATCCGTCGGTGTTCACCGTCGGCATGCGTCACTCTTTCTAAGCGCGCATCACTTCAGGCGGCAGGTGAGCATCCAATAATACGTCAAGCGCTCGATGCGGATCTCCCTCACCTCGCCGCCCAGGCGCTTGCGCAGCGCGCTGTCGGCCGGATAGTTTTTCGGCAACTCGAACCGCTCGCCATCCGGCGCCGCGACGATTTCATACGTGTTGCCCTGCGCGTCCGTGCGCGCGATGGTCGTGCTGCTGCCCTCGACGTACGCGTCGTCCAGCAGGATCAGCGTGACGTCGTGGCCGAGCCGCGCGCGCAGCTGGGTCAGCAGCGCATCCTGCTCGTCGCGCTTCAGGTGCGACCACCAGAAGCCGATGAACACGCAGGAAAACTTGCCCAGGTCCTCCGGGAGGTCGAGGCCGTCCACGGTGCGGAACGCGACCTTGCCCTCCGGGAAGCGGCGGGTTTGCGCCCGGGCGATCATCTCGTCGAGGATATCGGTCGCCAGCACCTTGTCGGCATTGGCGGCGATCACTTCCGTCCAGTAGCCGGTGCCGCAGGCCAGTTCCAGCACGGTCTGCCCGCGCACCAGTTGCGCGATCCGTTCGCGCACGGTCGATAAATCGTTGGCGCGTTCCGCCCGCGACAGTGCGGCGTCGGCCGCCTGCGTGCTGCTCGCGTAGTAGCGCGCGACGGGGTCATTCTGTCGATTCATGATATTAAAGCTCGTAATTTTCACTGGTGCCGCGCATCGCGGACTCGACCATCTTGCGGTTGAGCGTGGGGGCCAGCAGCTCGATGAACGTATAAATATAGCTGCGCAGATAGGCGCCCTGCTTCACGGCCACGCGCGAGACGTTCATGCCGAACAAGTGACCGACGGGAATCGCGCGCAGGTTGCGGTCGCGTTCCTGGTCGAAGGCCATGCCGGCGATGATGCCGATGCCCATGCCCAGTTCCACGTACGTCTTGATGACGTCGGCGTCGATCGCTTCCAGCAGGACGTCCGGCTTGAGGTTGCGCAGTTCGAACGCATGGTCGATCTTGCTGCGGCCCGCGAACGCGGCGTCGTACGTGATCAAGGGGTAGCCGGCGATCTCTTCCAGCGAGATCGCCTTCGACTTCGTCAACGCGTGCTCGTGCGGCACGACGAGGACGTGTTCCCATTGATAACACGGCAATGTGATGAGGCCGTCGACGGCCGCGATCGATTCCGTCGCGATGGCGAGGTCGGCCTGGTCGTTCTTGACCATGTCGGCGATCTGGCGCGGATTGCCTTGCAATAAAGACAATCTCACCTTCGGGTAGCGCTGCATGAACGCCTGCACGATCTTCGGCAGCATGTAGCGCGCCTGCGTGTGCGTGGTGGCGATGGTGAAGCTACCGCTGTCCTGGGCGGCGTATTCCTTGCCGATGCGCTTGAGACTGTCGATCTCCTGCATGATCAGCTCGACCGAATGCAGGACGAGCCGGCCCGGCTCCGTCAGGCCGCGGATACGCTTGCCGTGACGGGTGAAAATATCGACGCCGAGCTCCTCTTCCAGTTCGATGATGGCTTTCGACACCCCGGGTTGCGACGTGAACAACGCCTTGGCGGCGTCGGTCAGGTTGAAGTTTTGGCGGACCGCTTCGCGCACGAAACGTAGTTGGTGTAGGTTCATTGCCCTTATCTTGTCTATCCGATCCCGCATTTTACAAGGATGCTTATACCGCAGGCTCATATAAGCAAATAAATTCTCCGTCGTTTGGAATATAGCTGGATTTTATTAATATTCGGGATAGTTTGGGTCAGGATTGGCCCGCCCCTAAGGAATCTTGCCCATGTACCGTTACGACCAATACGACCATCTCATCGTACGTGAACGCATCGCCCAGTACCGCGACCAGGTACGGCGCCGTCTCGCCGACGAGCTGACCGAAGAAGAATTCCTGCCGCTGCGCTTGCAGAACGGCCTGTACATGCAGCGTCATGCCTACATGCTGCGCATCGCCGTGCCGTACGGCCTGCTGTCGACGGCGCAGATGCGCATGTTCGCCCACATCGCCCGCAAGTACGACCGCGGCTATGGCCACTTCACGACGCGCCAGAACATCCAGTTCAACTGGATCGAGCTGGAACAGACCCCGGACATCCTGACCGACCTGGCCTCGGTCGAAATGCACGCGATCCAGACGTCGGGCAATTGCATCCGTAACACGACGACGGACGAATTCGCCGGTGTCGCCGCCGACGAGATCGTCGATCCGCGCCCGTACGCCGAGATCATCCGCCAGTGGAGCACGTTCCACCCGGAGTTCATCGCCCTGCCCCGCAAGTTCAAGATCGCGATCAATGGCGCCGTGGAAGACCGCGCCGCGATCGCCGTCCACGACATCGGCCTGACCGCCGTGCGCAACGAGGCCGGTGAAGTCGGCTTCAAGTTCATGGTTGGTGGCGGCCTGGGCCGTACCCCGATCATCGGCAGCGTGATCAACGACTTCGTGCCCTGGCAGCACCTGCTGACGTACACGGAAGCGATCATGCGCGTGTACAACCAGTTCGGCCGCCGCGACAACAAGTACAAGGCCCGCATCAAGATCCTGGTAAAAGCCGTGGGCGCCGAGGAATTCGCGCGCATGGTCGAGGCGGAATTCGCCGACCTGAAGGATGGTCCGGAAACGCTGACCCGCGAGGAAGTCGAACGCGTGGCGCAATGGTTCAATCCGAAGCCCTACCTGACCCTGCCGGCCATCGATCCGCGCGCGGACCACGCCGGCGACAAGGCGTTCGCGAACTGGCTGCAGCGCAACGTCAAGCCGCACAAGGTGCCGGGCTATGCGTCCGTCGTGCTGTCGCTGAAGAAGACCGGCGTGCCGCCGGGCGACGCGACCGCCGAGCAGATGGATTTCGTGGCCGACCTGGCCGACAAGTACAGCTTCGGCGAACTGCGCGTGACGCACGAGCAGAACCTCGTGCTGGCCGACGTCGAGCAGTCGAAACTGTTCGAGATCTGGCAGCAGGCGAAGGCCCGCGGTCTCGCGACGCCGAACATCGGCCTGCTGACCGACATGATCTCGTGCCCGGGCGGCGACTACTGCTCGCTGGCGAACGCGAAATCGATCCCGATCGCGGCCGCCATCGCCGAGCGTTTCGACAACCTGGACTTCCAGCACGACATCGGCGACATCGAACTGAACATTTCGGGCTGCATCAACGCCTGCGGCCACCACCACGTGGGCCACATCGGCGTGCTGGGCGTGGACAAGGACGGTTCGGAGTGGTACCAGGTGTCGATCGGCGGCGCCCAGGGCAATGAATCGGCCATTGGCAAGATCATCGGCCCGTCGTTCTCCGCACCGCAGATGCCGGAAGTCATCGGCCGCCTGCTGGAAGTCTATGTGAAGAATCGCGTCGAGGGCGAACGCTTCGTCGACGTGGCGCAGCGCCTCGGTGTCGCGCCGTTCAAGGAACATGTGTATGCCACGCCGATCCCGGCCGGCGCATTGGTTGGGGAAGACGAATATGCCTAATTTCGAATTGCACTCGCACAAGCAGATCATCAAGCACCGCGAAGTGGTGGATGACGACTGGAGTGTCCTGAAGCTCGTCGAAGACGGCACGCCGGAAACCGTCGAGGTCCCGGCCGGCAAGATCATCGTCCCGGTCAAGGTGTGGCTGGCGCAGCGCGAGCAGCTGCTGGGCCGCGCGGCCCGCAAGGAACTGGGCATCTGGTTCGCGTCGGACGAACTGGCCAACACGGTCAAGGACGACCTCGACAAGTTTGCCGTCGTCGCCGTCGACTTCCCGAAGTTTTCCGACGGCCGCGGCTATTCGATCGCCTACAACCTGCGCAAGCGCCTGGGTTACCAGGGCGAGCTGCGCGCAATCGGCGACGTGCTGCGCGACCAGCTGTTCCAGATGTACCGCTGCGGCTTCAACGCCTATGCGACGCGCCAGGACCGCAGCATCCATGACGCACTGAAAGGCCTGACGGTGTTCTCGGAAACGTACCAGGCATCCGTCGACAACGAACTGCCGCTGTTCCGCCGCCACGAGCGCGGCGCGCTGCCCGAGCACAGCGACGTCGGCGCCGGCATCTGAATCAACAGGACTACCCATGAGCGACCTGAACGCGCGGGTGAACGAAACCCGCGGCATCCTGGAGCGCATTGCGCGCGATTTTTCGCCTGCCGTGTTCGCTTCCAGCCTGGCGGCCGAGGACATGGTCCTCACCGACCTGATCTTGAAGGCGAAGCTGCCGATCACCATCTTCTCGCTGGAGACCGGCCGCCTGCACAAGGAAACCCTGGCCATGATCGACAAGGTCAAGGCCCATTACGGCTACGACATCGTCGTGATGCGTCCGAAGCAGGAGCTGGTCGACGAGTACGTCACGAAGAACGGCCTGAACGCGTTCTACGACAGCGTCGAGATGCGCAAGGGCTGCTGCTTCGTGCGCAAGGTCGAGCCGCTGGGCCGCGCCCTCGCCGGCAACAAGGCGTGGATCACGGGGCAGCGCCGCGCGCAATCGACGACGCGCACCGACCTGCCCGTGCAGGAAGACGATACGGCGCACGGCCTGGCCAAGTTCAATCCGCTGGCCGACTGGAGCGAAGAGGACGTGTGGGAATACATCCGCGGCAACAACGTGCCGTATAACGACCTGCACGACCGCGGCTACCCGTCGATCGGCTGCGAACCCTGCACCCGCGCGATCCAGCCGGGCGAGGACGTGCGCGCCGGCCGCTGGTGGTGGGAAAACGCCGACTCCAAGGAATGCGGCCTGCACCTCGTGGACGGCAAGCTCATCCGAATCAAATCCGTGGCCGCATGATCGGCCTCACAGACATCAGGCACAGCAAATGACGACTTTCAGTGACACCCCGCTCGCGCTCAGCGACGTAAATGCGCGCCACCTGGACGCGCTCGAATCCGAAGCCATCCACATCCTGCGCGAAGTCGCGGCGGAATGCTCGAACCCCGCGCTGCTGTTCTCGGGCGGCAAGGACTCCGTCGTGCTGCTGCGCCTGGCCGAGAAGGCGTTCCGTCCGGGTAAATTCCCGTTCCCGCTCGTCCACATCGACACGGGCCACAACTTCGACGAAGTGATCGCCTTCCGCGACGCGCGCGTGGCCGAACTGGGCGAGCGCCTGATCGTCGGTTCCGTCGAGGACTCGATCAAGAAGGGCACCGTCCGCCTGCGCAACCCGCAAACGGATTCGCGTAACGCGGCCCAGGCCGTGACCTTGCTGGAAACCATCGCCGAATACGGCTTCGACGCCTGCATCGGCGGCGCCCGCCGCGACGAAGAAAAGGCGCGTGCGAAAGAGCGTATCTTCTCGTTCCGCGACGAATTCGGCCAGTGGGACCCGAAGGCCCAGCGTCCGGAACTGTGGGACCTGTATAACACCCGCGTGCACCCGGGCGAGAACATGCGCGTGTTCCCGATCTCGAACTGGACCGAGCTCGACGTCTGGCAATACATCGCCCGCGAAAAGCTGGCCCTGCCGCCGATCTATTTCGCGCACGAGCGCCAGGTGATCCCGCGTAACGGCCTGCTCGTGCCGCTGACGCCGCTGACCCCGGCCCGCGACGGCGAGGAAGTCGAGACGCGCGTCGTCCGCTTCCGCACCGTGGGCGACATCTCGTGCACGTGCCCGGTCGCATCGGATGCGGCTACCGTCGACGCCATCATCGCCGAGACGGCGATCACCCAGATCACCGAGCGCGGCGCGACCCGCATGGACGACCAGACGTCGGAAGCCTCGATGGAAAAGCGCAAGAAACAAGGATATTTCTGATGAACGCCATGACTGAGAAACTGAACCACGATAACGACCAGAGCGGCCAGGCCGGTCTGCTGCGCTTCATCACCGCCGGCTCCGTCGACGACGGCAAGAGCACCTTGATCGGCCGCCTGCTGTTCGACAGCAAGGGCATCTTCGCCGACCAGCTGGCCGCCGTGTCGCGCTCCAAGCACAAGCGCACCGTCGGCGACACGATCGACCTGTCGCTGCTGACGGACGGCCTGGAAGCCGAGCGCGAGCAAGGCATCACGATCGACGTCGCGTACCGTTATTTCGCCACGCCGAAGCGCAAGTTCATCATCGCCGACACGCCGGGCCACGAGCAGTACACCCGCAACATGGTGACGGGCGCATCGACCGCCGACGCCGTCATCATCCTCGTCGACGTGTCGAAGGTGAAGCTGGGCGATGACGGTTCCGTGGAACTGCTCGTGCAGACGAAGCGCCACTCGACCATCGCCAAGCTGCTGCAGATCGAGCACGTGATCGTCGCCGTCAACAAGATGGACCTCGTTAACTACGACCGCACCGTGTACGACCGCATCGTCGCGGAATACACGAAGTTCGCGGACACGCTGGGCCTGAAGGACATCACGGCGATCCCGCTGTCGGCACTCGCGGGCGACAACGTCGTCGAGCGCGGCGACAACATGCCGTGGTACGAAGGCCCCACGCTGATCGAGCTGCTGGAAGGCCTGTCGGTCTACGACGAGACCCACGCCGCCCCGTTCCGCTTCCCCGTGCAGCTGGTCGCGCGCCACAACGGCCACGAAGCCAACGACTTCCGCGGCTATATGGGCCGCATCGAGTCGGGCAAGGTCGCCGTGGGCGACAAGCTCGTCGTGCAGCCGTCGGGCCACAGCGCCACCGTGAAGGAAATCCTGACGTTCGACGGTCCGCTGCAGCAGGCCGTCGCCGGCCAGTCGGTCACGATCACGCTGAACGAATACGTCGACATCTCGCGCGGCGACGTGCTGGCCCCGGCCGAGCAGCCGGCCACGCTGCTGAAGCAGGTGAAAGCGGACGTGTGCTGGATGGCCGACGAGCCCCTGGACGTGCGCCGCAAGTACTGGATCAAGCACGGCACGCGCCAGACGATGGCCAAGGTGAAGTCCATCGACTCCGTCCTGGACGTCAACACCCAACAACGCCGTACGGTGGACAACCCGGCCGAGGGCCTCAAGTTGAACGACATCGCGCAGATCGAACTGGCCGTGCAGCAGCCGCTCGCCGCCGACGCCTACGATGCGATCCGCGCAACGGGCGCCTTCATCCTGATCGATGAAGTTACCCATCAGACCGTTGCTGCGGGTATGATCCGTATTGACGCGTAACGAACGACAGAAAGGGATCGCATGGCTGTACTGGGGAAGGTTTATTTGATTGGAGCCGGACCCGGCGCTGTTGATCTCATCACCGTTCGCGGGGCGCGCCTGCTCGGGGAGGCGGAGGTCGTGCTGTACGACGCCCTCGTCACTCCCGAGATGCTGGAACTGTGCAAACAGGCCGAGCTGATCCCGGTCGGCAAGCGTTCCGGCCAGCGCTCGACGGCGCAAACCGTCATCAATGAAAAACTCGTCGACGCGGCGCGCCGCTACCAGCGCGTCGTGCGTTTGAAAGGCGGCGATCCGATGCTGTTCGGCCGGGCCGACGAGGAACTCCGTGCGCTCGAGGAAGCGGGTGTCGAGGTCGAAGTCGTCCCCGGCATCACGACGGCCGTCGCCGCCGCAGCGGCCACGCTGCAGCCGCTGACCAAGCGCGGCGTGGCGCGCAGCGTCGCCTTCTTCACGTCCAGCACCGCGCCGGACCAGCCCGACCACCCCGCTCTTCCCGAAACCGACACCCTCGTCCAGTACATGGGCGGCCGCGAAGCCGCCGCCACGGCGGAACGCCTGCTGGCCGAAGGCCGCCGGCCGGACCTGCCCGTCGTCGTCGTGGAAAACTGCAGCCGCGCGGACCAGCGCGTGCGCCGCCTCACGCTGGCCGACCTGGCGCATGGGCTCGACGTGGCGCATGGGCCCGTGCTCGTCATGATCGGCGAGGCGATGGCGCACCGCCCGCACCAGACCCTCTGACTTAGCGCGCCCGCGCTTCCAGCTCGGCCTCGAGTTTCTGCGCGGCCGCATGCGTATCCACCGCGATGCGGTTCAGGCGCGCCAGCGCCGCCGCCAGCCGCGCCCCGCACTCTCCCCCGCATTCGCGCACATGCCACAGCGCGAGATCGCAGCGCATGCGCGCCAGTTCCGCGCGCAGGCCGGCCAGCATGCGCCGCAACGCGCCATCCGCATCGGACGCGGGACCGCCCGGTGCGCCGGCGTCCGTCAGATGGTCCTGCATGCGGGCGATGCGCGCGTGCATGCGCTGCAGGCGGCCCGCGAGGCGATTCAGGCGGCGGGCGCAGCGCAGTTCCACCCATGCACGAGGCATGGGAGGCAACTGAGGCAGCACCGCGCGCAGGCGGGCGAACAGGGAGGCGAGCTTGGCGGACATCGCAGCAGTGTGGCGCGCCCAGCGCCGCCGGCCATGATACGCAACAAACTTCCGTCGACTCAGCCCCAGTGCAGGTAGTCGATCCCGTTCTGGATGCTGCCAATGACCTGCGTCTGGTTCTCGGCACTCTCGCTGAAGTGGGCCAGCACGTCGGCGCGGGTCACGGACGACTCGAGCGCGTGCAGCCAGAAATCGGCGCCGGCGCTGTCGCCCGCGCGGTGCAGCACGTTCTGGTACAGCGCGTGGACGAACTGGGTGTCGCTCGTGTTCGCGCCGTACCGGCTCGCGAATTCGGCGCTGCCCGCGAAGCCAGCCGCCGCCTCCGTGAGCGTCATGCCCTTGTCCATCGCGGCGATCCAGTAGCCGAGGCCCGCCTTGTCCGGCGTGCGGTCGAACGCGGCCTGGTACAGGCGGTACGCTTCGCCCGCCGTGCCATTGACGTCCAGCGCCACCATGCCGTCGCTGAATTTCAGGCGCTCGACGTTGGCCAGGGTCGCGTGGTTGCCGGCCGCATCGGTCACCGACACGCTGGTGCCCTGGTTGACGATGGCCGCGCCGGCGCGCGCGCTCGCGTACACGAGCGTGTCGAGGCCGGACTGCCCCGTCACCTTGCTCTCGCCCGCGACGGCCGCCATCGCATGCGTGCCGGCGCCGAACGCGAGGCTCGTGACGGCGGGCGCCGGCGGCGGCGTCGTGGCCACCGGGGCCGGGGGCGGTGCGGGTGCAGGCGCCGGCGCTGGAGCCGGGGACGGGGCCGGCGCGGGCACCGCTGCCGGTGCCGCCGCCGGTGCCGTGGTAGCGACCTCGATCGCCGCCGCGGTCATGGGGCCGCTCACCAGCGCGCGCATCTCGATGAACGCGCCGCCGGCCGCCGCCGTGTCCACCCACGCGCCGGCGAAGCCGCCGTTCGCGAGCGCCGTCACGTCCGGGCCGGCCTGGTCGCCACTGCGCAGCTGGCTGATGCCGAATTCCTGGGTGTCGATGGCGTTGCCGTCGCCGTCGAACCGGCGGCCGAAAATACCGTTGCCGTCGTCGTCCGCGCCCTGCCAGGCGACGAGGAACGAACCGTCGGTCAGCGCGGCGACGTCGGCATCGTAATGCCCGCCCCCGGAGGCCACGTTGGCCTGCGTGACGGCGCCCACGGCGTGGCCGGCCGCGTCGAAGCGCTGGAAGAAGATGTCGCTGTTCGCGAAGCCCCACGGATCGTTGGCATAGCTGTCCCACGCGACGACGAAACCACCGCCCGCGAGCGCCGTCACGTGCGGCAGCGGCGCGGCCGTCGTGATGCTGGCCGCGTAGCCGTCGCCGCTCGCGATGAACACGGCGGCGGGAGCCTTGCTGAATGCGGCGTAGACGTTGCCGTCGTTGATCTCGCCCCACGACACGACGTAGCTGCCGTCCTTGAGTCCCGCCAGCGAAGGGCTGTAGGCCGAACCGAGCGCACCGTAGACCTGCTGCGTACCGACGGGCGTGCCGTCGGCCGCCGCCTGCTGCACGTGCACGGCCGCGCCGCTGCGCCAGCCGACGGCGAACGAACCGTCGGCAAGCGTCGCCACGCTGGGCATTGCCGCGTCGCCGCTCGCGCCCGTGTCGAGCACGTGTTCCGCGCCGGCGCTGCCGTTCGCGTCCACGACACGGTACGCGATCCTGTTCGCGCCGCCGTCGTTCAGGGTATAGGCGACGACGAAGCGCCCGTCGGCCAGCGCGCTCACGGCCGGCTGGCCTTCGATGGCGGCGTCGCCGGCCGGCGTGAGCGCGAACGCGGCGCCCAGCGCATTGCCCGCCGCGTCGCGCAGCTGCGCGCACAGGCCGGCGTCCGGCCCCGCCCAGACGGCCACGATGCCGCCGCCCGACAGCGTGGCCAGCGCCGGAGCGGACGTCCACGCGTCCAGCGCGGCACCGGCTTTCGACTCATTGTTCAGGCCGGGCAAGTCGCCCGTCGCGCCGTTTTCGACGGAATAGGTCAGGATCTGCGTGACGCCCGTGTTCGGGATCGGTTTGCCGGTCGCGTCGACCTGGTAGCGGTCGTAATAGTGCACGGTCACCGCGGCGGCCAGGCCGTCGGCCGGGATCTGGCTCGCATCGGCCACGACCAGGCGCGCGCTCGTGTCGACCGCGGGGTTGTAGCTGATCGCGAACAGGCCCGGTTGCGACTGGCTGTCGATCACCCAGCGGCCGCCCGTCTGGGCACCGGTATCGATCGGGGTCAGGACGTCGACGACGTCGCCCGCATGCGCCGTCGTGAACACGATGTCGTTGCTGCCGACGGCGCCCACGGGCTGGTTGTCCGCAAACATCGTGATCTCGGCCGTGACGACGCTGCCGTCCGCCAGCTTGTAGTGGACGCCGAACGTATCCGGCGTCGTCGCGTCCCCCACCGTGCGGTCCTGGAAGCGCCACAGCGTCCCCGCCGTCGCCACGTACGCGCCCTGGCCGTCGACCGGCAGCGCGTAGGTGATCCAGGTCTTGCCGTTGTCCTGGCTGTATTGCAGGTCGCCGCGCGTGAACGCCTGGCCCAGCGCGGTGGCGGCATCGAAGGCGACGGCATTGATGTCCGACGCATAATTCCAGGTGGCGCTGGCCTGGCCGGGACGAACGTAATAGGAAGTCGTGGGCGTGCTCATGGCGGTGGATGTCGTTTACCCCAAAAGCATATTTTTCCTCACGGAAAGTTTAAATTCAATGAGGAAATTGCTTATGGGCGTAAAGACCACCGAAAACCAACGGAACGTGATATCCGTGCCAACGAAATTAGCACGGATAAATGCATCCGCTACAACACAAGTTACGAACAGATCAGCTTGGCATTTTTGCCATGGCCGGCTCGGCGCTGGCAGCCGCGCCCGCACAATAGGCGGCCATGGCCGCCAGCACGCCGGGGTCTTCGCCGACGGCAGGCACGGTGCGGAAGGTTGCCTGCGGATGGCTGGCGCGCAGCTGCTCCAGCAGCAGCGGCAGGTCGCGCAGCAGATGGCCGCCCTGCCCCAGGAACACGGGAACGATGGTGATGTCGCGCGCGCCGAGCGCCACGAGGGCATTGACTTCGTCGGGCAGGCTGGGCGTCATCAGCTCGAGGAAAGCCAGCGACACGGCGCAGTCCGGACGCTGCGCCGCCGTCAGGTCGCGCAGGCGCTGGAACGGCGCGGCCCACGTGGCGGCGCGGGCGCCGTGGGCGAACAATACGAGTGCTTTTTCCATCAGTGTCTCTCCACCCAGCGCAAGGCGCTGATTGCCAGCAGCAGGAACAGCAGGCTGGGCGCGGCCGCCGTCACGAAGGCCGGCCAGGTCGACAACATGCCCACGTGCGAAAACAACGCGTTGATCAAAATGAAGCTCACGCCGATCATGATGCCGATGAAGCTCTTCAGGCCCACGCCGCCGCTGCGGGTGTGCAGGTAGCCGAACGGCAGCGCGAGCGCCATCAGCACGAAGATCGACAGCGGATCGATCAGCTTCTTCCAGAACGCGATCTTGAAGCGCTCCGTCTCCTGGCGGTTCTCGGCCAGGTGGCGCGTGTACACGGCCAGTTC
This sequence comes from Massilia kyonggiensis, assembly GCF_024756235.1. Lineage (GTDB taxonomy): Bacteria > Pseudomonadota > Gammaproteobacteria > Burkholderiales > Burkholderiaceae_D > Telluria > Telluria kyonggiensis. The sequence goes on from NZ_JANUGY010000003.1 coordinate 480,765, forward strand.
GTTGGCGGACATCCGCTCCGGATCGGAACGGGACACCGCCAGGATCTTCGGCGTGATCTCGGACACGAGGTCCAGGCTCGCCACCTTGCGCGTGGAGACGGACGCCGTGTCCTGGCCGTACGTGCTCTGGATGGTCTGGCCGGCCGGGATGGGCGTGCCCGGCTCCGGCAGCGCGCGGCTATTCGAGAACAGTGTCTCGGTGACGTCGCTCAGGCGCCACGTGCTGTTGCCGCTGAACTTGGCGTTGGCGGCCGTGATCAGGGAGCGCATGCGCATGCCGTTGTCGAACTCGTACAGGCGCACGTCGATCAGCTGGCCGTCCGGACGGATCTGGCGGGCATTGAAGAAGCGCGAGCCCGTCACGGGCCCCTTCGGGCCGCCCGTGTGGATCGTGTCCTTGGTCCACATGCCCGAGCGGAATTCGGCCGACACCGTCGCGCCCTTCGCGGACAGGCGCACGCGTTCCGCGATCGGCGCCGTGCGCGGCGTGATCAGCTCGCCGAACAGGAACGTGATGGCGACGAACAGCACGCCGATCTTCGCCAGCATGAGGCCGGCCTGCTGCGTGGACATCGACGACGCGCGCATGATCGTGAATTCCGAACTCTGCGCGAACTGCGCCATCGTGTAGATGGTGCCGACCAGCGCGGCCACGGGCATCGCCTCGTACACGTGGCCGGGGACGAGCAGCAGCACGTACAGGATCGCGTGCTGGATCATGTAGCCGCCCTTGCCCACCGAAGGCAGTTCCTGGGTCAGGTCCATGAAGGCGATGAGGCCCAGCGTGGCGACCAGCGCGAACGAGACGGCCTGCGTGATGTTGACGAAGAAGTAGCGCTGCAGGATCTTCATTGCACGCCCTCCTGCGTGGCCGCACCGCCGCGCAGCAGGCGGCGGCGCTTGAAGGCGCCCACCAGCGCGAGCGGATGCCACGGGTGGTTGACGTTCAGGCGCCAGGCGAACAGCCCGGCCACGACGAGCAGCGCGAACAGGTGCAGCGGCCACCACGCCACGCCGAAGCTCATCTTGCCCTGCTTGACGCTGGCCTCGAACAGCTTCGACAGGTTACTGTAGGTGAAGAAGATCAGCAGCGCGAGCATCAGGTTCGCCGAGCTGCCGGCGCGCGGGTTGACGAAGCCGAGCGGAATCGCCAGCAGCAACAGCACGACGCACGAGATCGGCGCCGAGATCCGGTACAGCAGTTCGGCATTCGTGAAGCGGTTGTTCGGCAGCGCCAGCAAGGCGGGCGTGGTCAGCGCGTCGGCCGGCGTCTCGGACCCGATCACGGGCACCTGGCTGGACACGCGCATGCGATAGCGCTCGAACTCCATCGACTGGAAATCGGCCCGTCCCGGCTGGCCCAGGTAGCGGCGGCCGTTCTTCAGCACGAGGTATTGCCCGCCCTTGCCGTCCGGTTCGATCACGCCTTCCTTGGCAACGACGATGGAATTGCCGTCGGCGTCGACGGAATTCACGAACACGTTCTGCACGACGGTCGCGCCGCTCGTGCTGCCTTCGACGAAGAACACGCGGTTGGTCGACGGCGATTCGCGGAATTGGCCGGGCGACACGCGCTTGAGGTCTTCGCGCTTCTCGAAGCGCTCGACGAATTCCGCGCTCTTCATCTTCGCCCACGGCGTCGCGACGAACGACAGCACGGCGACGATCGCCACCATCGGCAGGCCGAACACGAGCACCGGCGGCACCCACCGCATCAGGGACTGGCCGGACGCGAACCACACGACCATCTCGGAGTCGCGATAGCTGCGCGTCACGGTGACGATGACCGCGATAAAGCTGGTAAGAATGATGATTGTTGGCAGATAATTCAGCACCGAAAAGCCGATGAGGGCCAGCACGTCGCTCGAGGCGACCTTGCCGCCGGCGGCCTTGCCGAGGATGGAGATCAGGGTCCAGGTGACGAAGACCGTAAACAGGGCCGTGAAGGTGGCGCCGGCCACACTGGCCAATTCACGCTGTAGGGCGCGTTGGAAAATCATTCGATCGTTATAATTGCTGGTTTGAAGGAACCCCAAGGACCGTCACGAGCGGGCGCCATATGGAAGGTTCCTCGGACAGCACGCGCGTCAAAAACTCGAAACGGAGAATCAAATGGACTTTAGCATAAAAGCATTCGACACAAAAAACACGCTGGCCGCAGCCAAATCGGGCTGTGTGGCAGTCGCGGTGTTCGAAAACAAGAAACTGTCGGAGGCGGCGAAAGCCCTCGATCTGAACGGCGAGATCAGCGCGGCCGTCAAGTCGGGTGACATCTCCGGCAAGCCCGGCTCCACCCTGCTGCTGCGCGGCGTGGCCGGCGTGACCGCTGCCCGCGTCCTGCTGGTCGGCATGGGCGCCGACGAAGCCGTCAGCGAGAAAAGCTTTACCGGTGCCGTGTCCGCTGCCCTCAAAACCTTCGCTTCGCTGGGCGCGCAGGATGCCATTATCGCATTCCCGCTGGAGAATGTGAAAGCGCGCGACCTGAACTGGGCCATCAAGGGCATCGTCATCGCCGCGAACGAGGCCGAATTCCGCACCGACGCGCAAAAGAGCAAGAAGGATCCGGCACCCGCCGGCGTGCGCAAGCTGGCCATCGCCGTCCCGGCCGCGACGCCGCAGATCAAGGGCGTGCTGGCGCAGGCGCAGGCCATCGCGAACGGCATGAACCTGACGAAGGAACTGGGCAACCTGTCGCCGAACGTCTGCACCCCGACCTACCTCGCGAACACGGCGAAGAAGCTGGCGGGCGACTACGGCTTCGACATCGAAGTCCTGGACCGCAAGCAGCTGGAAGCCCTCAAGATGGGCAGCTTCCTGTCCGTGACGCGCGGCAGCGAAGAGCCGCCGAAGTTCATCGTCCTGAAGCACAACGGCGGCAAGAAGAACGACGCGCCGGTGGTCCTCGTCGGCAAGGGCATCACGTTCGACACGGGCGGCATCTCGCTGAAGCCGGGTCCGAACATGGACGAGATGAAGTACGACATGTGCGGCGCCGGCTCGGTGCTGGGCACCTTCCGCGCCATCGGCGAGATGGGCCTGAAGCTGAACGTCGTCGGCATCGTCGCCGCCTGCGAGAACATGCCGTCGGGCCGCGCCACCAAGCCGGGCGACATCGTCACCGCGATGAACGGCACCACCATCGAGATCCTGAATACGGATGCGGAAGGCCGCCTGATCCTGGCCGACGCCCTGACGTACGCCGAGCGCTTCAAGCCGGCCGCCGTCGTCGACGTCGCCACGCTGACGGGCGCCTGCATCGTCGCGCTGGGTCACCACACGTCGGGCCTGTTCACGCGCCACGACGATGCCCACGACGCCCTCGCCCAGGAACTGCTGGACGCCGGCAGGCAGGCGAACGACGTCGCCTGGCGCTTCCCCATCGGCGAGAACTACAACGAGCAGCTGAAGTCGAACTTCGCCGACCTGGCCAACATCGGCACGCCGGGCGGCGCGTCGATCACGGCGGCGTGCTTCCTGGAGAACTTCACGCGCAACTACACGTGGGCCCACCTGGACATCGCCGGCACCGCGTGGAAGTCGGGCGCGGCCAAGGGCGCGACCGGCCGTCCGGTGCCTCTCTTGACGACGTTCCTGCTGAATCGCGTGTAAGCGTGTTTACAGGCTGACGAGGACGGGCGCCGCGTGGCGCCCGTTTTTTTAGAACACGACGTTGCCGGAGTCCCGCTGCGCCTCCGGCCCGGCCGGCGCCTGCATCAGCACCGTCAGGGTCGACTCGTAAGCGACACCCGAGCTGCCGTACGGGTCCTTGTGATTGCCGCCGACGCGGGCGACGATGCTGCCGACCAGCCGGCCCGTGTCGAACAGCGACGTGTTGTGCGCCGGCGCGACGTCGAACGCGCTGCCCGCGCCCTCGCGCGCGCAATCGATCGTCAGGGGACTGCGGCTGCGTTCGACGGTGACCCGCCCCGGCGCGACGACGAACCAGCGCCCCGCGGCATTGGACAGCACGCAGCCGACGCCCGTCACCTCGCGGTGGTCGAGGATGGTGTGGATTTCCAGCTGCTGCGTCGTCGGTTCGGCGGGCGCGGTCACGCATCCGGCCATGACGGTACACAGCGCGAGCGCGGAGGCGAAACGGAACGAAAGAAGGGACATGTCTTCAAACCGAGAATGCATACCATCCGTTTACGGCGGCAATCGGAAAGACATGAGGCGAAGCGCACCCCGGGATCGCCGGGATGGCGTTGCTATGCTGCGGCCGGCACCGGGTCGATGGGCACAAAGCGCGACATGCGCTCCCCGTCCACGTCGACCAGTCCGAAAAATGCATCCCGCGGACGGACCCAGGTCTTGCCGTCCTGCCCGCGATACACGACCACGGCCGTGTGGTCTGCCTCGAGGATTGCCTCGCAGACCACCTCGTACACCCCGCCCTTGTAGTGGCGGTAGCGCATCAGGCCTTTTCTTCGGCCGTGGCGCGGTTCCGCTTCTTGAGGTTCTGGATGACCTTGACGATGCCTTCGATGCCGGCGTTGTCATCCAGTTCGCTGAACGCGTCCAGCACCTCGTTGAGGACGCTGTTGCGCACGCTCGCCTCGTCAGCCTGCATCTTCTGCGGCTGGTTCTCGGACGGTGCGAATTTCTGCGGCGCTTCGGCCGCAGCCTTCTGTCCGTGTGCCAGCGCGGCCTGCCAGATCAGCCAGCGGCGTTGGGTTTCGTACACGAGGTACTCTTCCGGCTTGTCTTCACGACGCCGGACAATGTGGCCATCGCGTTGGGCCCATGCTTCAAATGCTTGGCGCATTGTTGTCCTTTACAAAGCTGTGTGCAAATCCTGCTCTCGGATCCGCGATCGTTACACACCTGCCTAAGCCGGCCGCTCGACCGACCACGGCAACCATCTAATCAAAGCAACGGATTGCTTTTGAATACTTGGTTCCAGAGCAATATGCCAATAGTACAACCAAAGTTGGCCTACTGCAATTTTTTTCTTTCGAGAAGGAGACGATACGTAAATGTCCCCTGTCTTGCTGTGATTGTTACATCTTGTCACAGTTCGGCGCAACTTTCCAGCGTCGTTACGATTTTTTACTCCACGGACAATAATTTTACGACATCTTTGTTGCAATCGAAACAAATAATGACAATCGTGTCATGGCTTTAGGGGCCAAGTTATGTTGCAAGAATGACTCAAAGCCACGATACTGCCCGGATTGCGCCGGACGGTCCGGCCTCCGCACCAAGATAGCCCATGAAAATCGCAACCTGGAACGTGAACTCGCTGAAAGTGCGCCTGCCGCACCTGCTCCAGTGGCTCGCCGCCAATCCCGTCGACGTGCTCTGCATCCAGGAGACCAAGCTCACGGACGACAAATTCCCCGTGGCCGAGATCAACGAGGCCGGCTATGAAGTCGTGTTCAGCGGCCAGAAGACGTACAACGGCGTCGCGATCCTGTCGCGCCTCCCCATCGCCGACGTCATGCGCAACAATCCGCATTACCAGGACGAGCAGCAGCGCCTGATCGCCGCCACCATCGGGGGCGTGCGCTTCATCTGCGCCTACGTGCCGAACGGCCAGGCCGTCGGCTCCGACAAGTACGCCTACAAGATGGGCTGGCTGGCCGCGCTGCGCACCTGGGTCGGCGAGGAACTCAAGATCCACGAGCAGTTCGCGATCCTGGGCGACTACAACATCGCGCCCGAAGACCGCGACGTGCACGACCCGGAACTGTGGGCCGGCCAGATCCACTGCTCCGACCTGGAACGCGAGCAGCTGCGCGAACTGTGCGGCCTCGGTCTCGTCGACGCGTTCCGGTTATTCGAACAGCCCGAGAAGCAGTACAGCTGGTGGGACTACCGCCAGATGGCGTTCCGCCGCAACCGCGGTCTGCGCATCGACCACATCCTGCTGTCGCAGGCGCTCGCCAGGCGCTGCGCGGCGTGCGTCATCGACCGCGAACCGCGCAAATGGGAGCAGCCGTCCGATCACACGCCCGTGATCGCGACGATCGTCTAATACGGCTTGTCCAGCAGCGCCGGCACGGCGCCCGCATCGACCGGCCGCGCGAACAGATAGCCCTGGGCATACTGGCACCCATGCCGGCGCAGCAGCGCCAGCTGCGCGTCGGTCTCGACGCCCTCCGCCACGACGGCCATGCCGAGGCTCCCCGCCAGCGCCATGATGGCGGCAACGATGGCCTGGTCCTCGCTGCTCGTCTCGAGGTCGCGCACGAACGCGCGGTCGATCTTGATCTTGCGGACCGGGAAGCGCTTCAGGTAGGCCAGGCTCGAATAGCCGGTGCCGAAGTCGTCGATCGACAGGCGGATGCCCATGCGGTAGATCTGGCCCAGCGTCTCCAGCGTCTGGCCGCCGTGCTGCATCAGCGCCGTCTCCGTGATCTCGAATTCCAGCAGGCCCGGATCGATGCCGGTGTCGTCGACGATGGCGCGGATCGACTGGATCAGGCCCCGGTGCATGAACTGGCGCGCCGACAGGTTCACGGCGAGCGGCAGCGCCGGCAACCCGGCCCGCTGCCAGGCCATCGCCTGTTCGCAGGCGCGCCGGATCACCCATTCGCCGACCGGCACGATCAGGCCGTTCTCTTCCAGGATCGGGATGAAGTCGTCGGGCGCCACGAGGCCCTGCTCCGGATGGCGCCAGCGCAGCAGTACTTCCAGGCCGTGCACGCGGCCGTCCTGCACGCCCACGATCGGCTGGTAGAACAGCACGAACTCTTCGCGCAGCAGCGCGCCGCGCAGGCGCGTCTCCATCTCGAAATGGCGCGCGGCCGCCGCGTTCATCGGCTCCGCGTAGAACTGGTAATTGTTGCGGCCCGCCGCCTTGGCGTAGTACATCGCGGCATCGGCCTTGCGCATCAGGCCCGCCGCATCCGCGCCGTCGTCCGGGTACAGGCAGATGCCGATCGACGGCGAGATGTGCAGGCTGTGGCCTTCGAATTCGATGGGCGCCGCCAGCGCCTCGATGATCTTGTCGCCCACGTGACCGCACTCCTCGGCCACGCGCACGCCCGGCACCAGCACGACGAATTCGTCGCCGCCCAGGCGCGCGACGGTGTCGCTGGCGCGCACGACGCGGCACAGGCGCTGCGCCACTTCCTTCAGCAGGTGGTCGCCCGCCAGGTGGCCGAGCGAATCGTTGATCGTCTTGAAGCGGTCCAGGTCGATGAACAGCAAGGCCAGCTTCATGCCGTCGCGCCGGGCCGCCAGCAGCGCGCGGTCGAGGCGGTCGGACAGCAGCGCGCGGTTCGGCAGGCCCGTGAGCGCGTCGTGGTACGCCATGTGGTGCACGCGCGCCTCGGCCTGGCGGCGCTCCACGATCTCGGCCTGCAGTTCCGCCGTGCGTTCCTGCACGCGCACTTCGAGCTCGTCGCGCGCGCGGCGCAGCGCATCCGCCGCTTCACGCTGGGCGGTGACGTCGTCGATCAGCCAGACGCTGCGCCCGCCCCGGTCCGCCATGTCGAACGGGCGGCCGGACAGGCGTGCCCAGAAGCGCCTGCCGTCGCGCCGCACCAGTTCGTACTCGGCCATGTGCACGCGGCCCGCCTCGAAGTCGCGCCGCGTCTGCTCGCGCGCGGCGATCCAGCCCGCATCGTCGGGATACAGCTCGCGCACCGGCAAGCCCTCGATGCTGCCGCCCTGGTGGCCGAACAGTTCTTCCATCTTGCGGTTGCAATGGAGGGTCCGTCCCCTTTCGACGACGGCGATGCCCAGCACGGCGTTGTCGAGGATCGCCTGGTTTTCCAGCAGCGCGTTGCGCAGCGATTCCTCGGCCGCCTTCTGGCCCGTGCGGTCCTCGATCATCCAGATCATCGTGCCGGTGCCCAGCTCCTCGGGATTGACGGCGTAGCCGATCATGTTCACCCACATCCGCGTGCCGTCGCGGCGCACCATCGTCGTCTCGGTCTTGAACGAACCGCCCAGGCCCAGCACGCCGTACGCGGTGCGGCCCATCTCGTCGAACGCGGCCTCGTCGGCATACAGCATGCGCGTCGAGCGGCCCAGCACCTCGCCGGGTGCGTAGCCGAACATCGAGCCGAAACAGTGGTTGTAGCGCGTGATGGTGCGGGCGCGCGTGAAGAAGATCCCGATCGTGGCATTGGTCATGATCGACTGGATCTCGGTGAGCGCCTGGCGCGCTTCCGTCACGTCTTCCACGATCCACACGGTGCCCGCCTCGCGCGCGCTCATGTCGACCGCCTTGGCGCGGATGCGGCACCAGATCGTGCTGCCGTCGCGGCGGCGCAGCGGCACCTCGCTCTTTTCGAACAGGCTGCCGGTCGTCAGCACGAGGACGGCCTCGCCGATGAACGCCTCGTACTGGGCGCGCGTGGCGAAGACCTGGGCCGGACTGTGGTTGATGAGTTCCTCGGGTGCATAGCCCAGCATCTCCGCCATGCGCGGATTGCAGGACTTGACGAGGTCGGGCAAGGTGACGGCGATGCCGACCGGCGCATGCTCGACGACGGCCGCCTGTTCCAGCAGGCGGCCGCGCAGCGCCGCCTGGCCGTCGCCGAACGTGAGCACGTCGCTGAACACGAACGTGGCACCGCCCGCCGGCAGCGGCCTGGCGCGCACCTCGACGGGCCGGCCGGTGGTGCCGTGCTCGATCAGGCCGTCCCAGCGCCGTTCGCCGGACTGCGACAGGCGGATCTCCACCGCCATCTCCGCCGCCGTGCGCGGGCAGAACAGCGACACGAGCGGCCGCCCCGCGACCTCCCCGCCGGCCAGCTCGACGAACGCCGCGTTCGCGGCCCGGATCGTCCCCTGCGCATCGCAGGCGCAGGCCGGCGCGGCGATCAATGCCAATGCGTCGGCCACCAAGGCCGCTGTACTCGTTCCCCGATCCATCCCTCTTGTCCCAGTGCGCCTATTGACAAGGCACTTTGTCTATTTTTGGATGGATCATAGCCGAAAATCAACGGAATTTATCGTTCTGGAAAGATGAAATTCAGCGTGTGACGCGGCGCAGCAACGGTCTCAGAAGGCATCGCCCGGTACGCGCACCCAGCCTTCCATCAACACGCGCGCGCTGCGGCTCATCACTGCCTTCGTGACGACCCAGTCGCCGCCCTCCTGGCGCGCCTCGGCGCCCACGCGCAACGTGCCGGACGGATGGCCGAAGCGCACGGCCTCGTGCGCCCGCCCGCCCGCGGCGAGGCTCACCAGCGTGCCCGGGATCGCGGCCGCCGTGCCGATGGCGACGGCGGCCGTGCCCATCATCGCGTGGTGCAGCTTGCCCATCGACAGGGCGCGCACGAGCAGGTCGATGGCGCCCGCCTCGACCCGCTTGCCGCTCGACGCCGTATAGGCCGCAGGCGGCGCGACGAAGGCGACCTTCGGCGTGTGCTGGCGCCGCGCGGCCTCCTCCACGTGCGCGATCAGGCCCATGCGCATGGCGCCGTAGGCACGGATCGTCTCGAACATCGCCAGCGCCTTCGGGTCGCCGTTGATCGCGTCCTGCAGTTCCGTGCCCGTGTAGCCGATGTCGGCCGCGTTCACGAACACGGTCGGGATGCCCGCGTTGATCAGCGTGGCCTTCAAGGTTCCTACGCCGGGCACCTCGAGGTCGTCGACCAGGTTCCCGGTCGGGAACATCGCGCCGCCTCCATCGCCCTCCTCGGCCGCCGGGTCCATGAATTCGAGCTGCACTTCGGCGGCCGGGAACGTGACGCCATCGAGCTCGAAGTCGCCCGTCTCCTGTACCTGCCCGTCCGCGACAGGCACGTGGGCCACGATCGTCTTGCCGATATTCGCCTGCCAGATGCGTACGGCCACGGTACCGTTGTCCGGGATGCGCGCGGGATCGATGAAGCCGTTCGCGATGGCATACGGGCCGATCGCGGCGGAGAGATTGCCGCAGTTGCCGCTCCAGTCGACGAACGGCTTGTCGATGGCGACCTGGCCGAACAGGTAGTCCACGTCGTGGCCGGGACGCGTGCTCGGCGCGACGATCACGGTCTTGCTCGTGCTGGATGTGGCGCCGCCCATGCCGTCGATGTGCTTGGCGTACGGGTCGGGGCTGCCGATCACGCGCAACAGGAAGTTGTCGCGCGCCTCGCCGGGGACCTGCGCGGCTTCCGGCAGGTCTTGCAGGCGGAAGAACACGCCTTTGCTGGTGCCGCCGCGCATGTAGACGGCGGGGACTTTGATTTGGGGTGCGTGGGCCATGGGATTCCTTTACGCCGCGACTTTGGACGATGCGAGGAAGTCCTGCGCAAACCGCTGCAGCACCCCACCCGCCTCGTAGATCGACACTTCCTCGGCCGTATCGAGACGGCAAATCACCGGCACCTCGACGGTCTCGCCGTTGCGACGGTGGATCACCAGCGTCAGCGTGGCGCGCGGCGTCCGCTCGCCCACGACGTCGAACGTCTCCGTGCCGTCGATGCCCAGCGTGAGGCGCGTGGTCCCCGGCTGGAATTCCAGCGGCAGCACGCCCATGCCGACGAGGTTCGTGCGGTGGATGCGCTCGAAGCCTTCGGCCACGATGGCTTCCACGCCCGCCAGCCGCACGCCTTTCGCGGCCCAGTCGCGCGACGAGCCCTGGCCGTAATCGGCACCGGCAATCACGATCAGCGGCTGCTTGCGCTCCATGTACGTCTCGATCGCTTCCCACATGCGGGTGACCTGGCCTTCCGGCTCGATGCGGGCGAGCGAACCAGCCTTTACGCTGCCGTCCGCATTGCGCACCATCTCGTTCTTCAGCGTGGGGTTCGCGAACGTGGCGCGCTGCGCCGTCAGGTGGTCGCCGCGGTGCGTCGCGTACGAATTGAAATCTTCTTCCGGCAGGCCCATCTTCGCGAGATATTCGCCCGCGGCGCTGTCCGGCATGATCGCGTTGGACGGCGACAGGTGATCGGTCGTGATGTTGTCGCCGAGGACCGCCAGCGGGCGCATGCCTTTCAAAGTCCGTTCGCCCGCGAGCGCGCCTTCCCAATACGGCGGACGGCGGATGTAGGTGCTCATCGGGCGCCAGTCGTACAGCGGCGATACGGGAGCGTCGCCGGCTTCGCGGCGCGCGAACATGATGTCGTAGACCTTGCGGAACTGCTGCGGCTTCACGGCCTGCTCGACGACGGCGTCGATCTCCGCATCGTTCGGCCAGATGTCCGCGAGGCGCACCGGATTGCCGGCCGCGTCGACACCCAGCACGTCCTTCTCGATGTCGAAGCGGATCGTGCCCGCGATGGCGTACGCGACGACGAGCGCCGGCGACGCGAGGAACGCCTGCTTCGCATACGGGTGGATGCGGCCGTCGAAGTTGCGGTTGCCCGACAGGACTGCCGTCGCATACAGGTCGCGTTCGACGATCTCCTGCTGGATCGCCGGGTCCAGCGCGCCCGACATGCCGTTGCAGGTCGTGCACGCGAAGGCGACGACGCCGAAGCCCAGTTTCTCCAGCTCCGGCAGCAGCCCCGCCTCTTCCAGGTACAGCGGCACGGCCTTGGAGCCCGGCGCGAGCGACGACTTCACCCACGGCTTGCGCGCGAGCCCGCGCGCGTTCGCGTTGCGCGCGAGGAGGCCCGCGGCCACCATGTTGCGCGGATTGTTCGTGTTCGTGCAGCTCGTGATGGCGGCGATGATGACGGCGCCGTCGGGCATCTTGCCCGGCTCGTTCTCGATTCGGCCCGTGATGCCGTGCTGCGCAAGCTCCGACGTCGCCACGCGCTTGTGCGGGTTGGACGGGCCGGCGATGTTGCGCACGACGGTCGCCAGATCGAAACGAAGCACGCGCTCGTATTCCGCGTTCTTGAGCGTGTCCGCCCACAGGCCCGTTTCCTTCGCATACAGCTCGACCAGTTTCACGAGGTCGTCGTCGCGGCCCGTCAGCTTCAGGTATTTGATCGTTTGCTCGTCGATGGCGAACATCGCCGCGGTCGCGCCGTATTCGGGGGCCATGTTGGAGATCGTCGCCCGGTCGCCCAGGGTGAGGTTCGCCGCGCCTTCGCCATGGAACTCGAGGTAGGCCGACACCACTTTCGACTTGCGCAGGAATTCCGTCAGCGCCAGCACGATGTCGGTCGCGGTGATGCCGGGGCCCGGCTTTCCGGTCAGCTCGACGCCGACGATGTCCGGCAGGCGCATGTACGACGCGCGGCCCAGCATGACGCTTTCCGCTTCCAGGCCACCGACGCCGATCGCGATGACGCCCAGCGCGTCGACCATCGGCGTGTGCGAGTCGGTGCCGACGAGCGTGTCGGGGAACGCGACACCATCCTTCACCTGCACGACGGGGCTCATGCGCTCCAGGTTGATCTGGTGGAGGATGCCGTTCCCCGGCGGGATCACGTCGACGTTTTCGAACGCCTTGCGGGTCCATTCGATGAAGTCGAAGCGGTCTTCGTTGCGGCGGTCCTCGATGGCGCGGTTCTTCGCGAACGCGTCCGGATCGAAGCCGCCACACTCCACCGCGAGCGAGTGGTCGACGACGAGCTGCGTCGGCACGACCGGGTTCACGAGGGCCGGATTGCCGCCCTCCTGCGCGATGGCGTCGCGCAGGCCGGCCAGGTCGACGAGCGCGGTCTGGCCAAGGATGTCGTGGCACACGACGCGCGCGGGGAACCACGGGAAATCGAGGTCGCGCTTGCGCTCGATGATCTGCTTCAGCGACGGTACGAGCGCGACGGGATCGCAGCGGCGCACGAGGTTTTCGGCCAGCACGCGCGAGGTGTACGGGAGCGTGTCCCAGGCGCCCGGCTGGATCTCCTCGACGGCGGCTTGCGCGTCGAAGTAGTGCAGGTTGGTGCCGTGCAGGGGCTTACGGTATTGGCTGTTCATGGGATTCACGATGAAACGAGAGGAAGGTGCAGGTGGTGGATCGCACGGTACCCGCCCTCATGATAAATGGCGTCCGGCTCGACGCCGAAGGGTTGGAAGCCGAACGCGTCGTACAGGCGGCGCGCGGGCACGTTGCCGTCGATGAGCGTCAAGGTCAGGCGGCGCAGGTGGCCCAGCGCACGCGCGTGGTCGATCAGGTGCGCCGTCAGCAGGCGTCCGATGCCGGCGCGCTGGTGGCTCTGCGCGACCATCAGGCTGTTCAGGCTCGCGGAATGGCGCAGCCGGCTGCCCGCCTTGGCGCGCAGGCAGATGGCGCCGACGAGCGCGGCGCCGTCGAAGGCGCCGAACCACGTGTAGTCGGGCCGCGCCAGCCGGTCGGCATGCCAGGCTTCCGATTGCGCGAGCGCGTCCTCGTACGCGGGGCCGTGCGCGAACTGGAAGTCGCGCAGGCTTTCCAGGCGCAGCGCGCGGTAAGGCGCCGCGTCGGCGGCGCCGAGGAGACGGATGTGGATGCCGCCGGCGTCCATCTTCACTTGCGCTCGGCCAGCGGCACGAACTTCAGGTCTTCCGGACCGACGTAGTTCGCGCTCGGGCGGATGATCTTGTTGTCGATGCGCTGCTCGATGATGTGCGCGGACCAGCCGGACGTGCGCGAGATGACGAACAGCGGCGTGAACATCGCCGTCGGCACGCCCATCATGTGGTACGACACGGCCGAGAACCAGTCGAGGTTCGGGAACATCTTTTTCACTTCCCACATCACGGATTCGAGGCGCTCGGCGATGTCGAACATCTTCATCGAGCCGGCTTCCTGCGACAGCGTGCGCGCCACTTCCTTGATCACCTTGTTGCGCGGGTCGGAGATCGTGTAGACCGGGTGGCCGAAGCCGATGACGACTTCCTTGTTCGCCACGCGGTTGCGGATGTCGGCTTCCGCTTCGTCCGGATTCTCGTAGCGCTTCTGGATGTCGAGCGCGACTTCATTGGCGCCGCCGTGCTTCGGACCGCGCAGTGCGCCGATCGCGCCCGTGATGGCCGAGTAGATGTCGGAACCGGTGCCGGCGATGACGCGGCCGGTGAACGTCGACGCGTTGAACTCGTGTTCCGCGTACAGGATCAGCGACGTGTGCATGGCCTTGACCCACTCGTCCGACGGCTTGAAGCCGTGCAGCAGGTGCAGGAAATGGCCGCCGATCGAATCGTCGTCCGTCTCCACGTCGATGCGCTTGCCGTTATGGCTGTAGTGGTACCAGTACAGCAGCATCGAGCCGAACGACGCCATCAGGCGGTCGGCGATGTCGCGCGCGCCGGCGATGTTGTGGTCGTCCTTTTCCGGCAGCACGCAGCCCAGCACCGACGCGCCCGTGCGCATCACGTCCATCGGATGGGCGCCGGCCGGCAGCGCCTCCAGCGCGGCCTTCACGGCGTGCGGCAGGCCGCGCAGCGATTTCAGCTTGGCCTTGTAGCCGCGCAGTTCCGCCTCGTTCGGCAGCTTGCCGTGCACGAGCAGGTAGGCGATTTCCTCGAACTCGCTGTTGCCGGCGACATCCAGGATGTCGTAGCCGCGGTAGTGCAGGTCGTTGCCGGAGCGGCCCACGGAGCACAGCGCGGTATTGCCGGCGGCGACGCCGGACAGCGCGACGGATTTCTTCGGTTTGAAGGTGGGCGTATCGGTCTTCACGTCGGTCATTTGCGTCTCCTTGTTTATTTGATTTTATTTTGTGCGAACAGCGCGTCGAGCTTCTGTTCGTAGCTGTGGTAATCGATGCGCTCGTACAGTTCGGCGCGGGTCTGCATGGTGTCGACGACATTCTTCTGCGTACCGTCGCGGCGGATGGCCTCGTAGACGTTTTCCGCGGCCTTGTTCATCGCGCGGAATGCCGAGAGCGGGTACAGCACGATGTCGACGTCGGCGCTGCGCAGCTCGTCCACGGTGAACAGCGGCGTCGAACCGAATTCCGTGATGTTCGCGAGGATCGGCACCTTCACCGCTTTCTTGAATTGTGCGTACATCTCGATACTCGTAATGGCTTCCGGGAAGATCATGTCGGCGCCCGCCTCCACGCACGCCACCGCGCGCTCCACGGCTTTATCCAGACCCTCGACGGCCAGCGCGTCCGTGCGCGCCATGATGACGAAGTCGTCGTCCGTGCGCGCATCGACGGCGGCCTTCACGCGGTCGACCATCTCGCCCTGGGTGACGATCTCCTTGCCGGGACGGTGGCCGCAGCGCTTGGCGCCGACCTGGTCCTCGATGTGGCAGGCGCCCGCGCCGGCCTTGATCAGCGAACGCACGGTGCGTGCGACGTTGAAGGCGGACGCGCCGAAGCCCGTGTCGATGTCGACGAGCAGCGGCAGGTCACACACGTCGGTGATGCGGCGCACGTCGATCAGCACGTCTTCGAGACCGGAGATGCCGAGGTCCGGCAGGCCCAGCGACCCGGCCGCGACGCCGCCGCCCGACAGGTAGATCGCACGGTAGCCGGCCCGCTTGGCCAGCAGCGCGTGGTTGGCGTTGATGGCGCCGATGACCTGCAGCGGATGTTCTTCCTGGACGGCCTGGCGGAATTTGGCGCCGGCGGATTGTTGGCTCATGTCCTACCCTTTCCTGATGCGTTCTGTGATGGTGGCCCAAGGGTTTGCAAGGAGCGTGCCAGTCGTCCGGCACCGCAGACAGCCCGGATATTCAAGGAGTTGAGTGGTTCGCCCAGCCTTGTCATGTTTCATCGCGTTTCAAAATGAAACAGCGTTGACACACGAAAGGAAACTGAACACACTGCGCGCGACCCTTCACCACGACGAGGACCACCATGTTCGAACGCTCATCCAGGCTGTGCGCCGCGCTGCTGGCAAGCCTGTCCATCACCACGCTCGCGCATGCGGGCGGCCCGGACAGCCGCGCCGAGGCAGTGAAAATCATCGCCGACATGCGCCGCATCGTCACGCCGCAAGGCATCGAACAGACGCGGGCAGTGCGCATCGGCGGCATCGACCAGTGGATCAGCGTGCGCGGCACGGACCGGCGCAATCCCGTGCTGCTGTTCCTGCACGGCGGCCCCGGTTACGTCGCGATGCCGACGAGCTGGTATTTCCAGCGCGGCTGGGAAGAATATTTCACGGTCGTGCAATGGGACCAGCGTGGCGCCGGCAAGACGTATGCCGCCAACGACCCGGTCAAGATCGCGCCCACGATGACGCGGGCGCGCATGCTGGCCGACGCCGAAGAGATGGTCGCGTTCCTCCGCAAGGAATTCGGCAAGGACCGCATCTTCGTGCTGGGCCACTCGTGGGGTTCGTCGCTGGGCATCCAGCTGGCCCAGCGCCATCCGGACTGGCTGCACGCGTACATCGGCATCGGCCAGGTGACGGATGCGATGGAGAGCGAACGGCGCAGCTGGCACTACACGATGGAGGCGGCGCGCAAGGAAGGCAACGAAGACGCGATCCGCGAACTGCAATCGATCGCGCCCTACGCCGCGCCGGGCAAGCCGCTCGTGCTGAAGGACCTGTACCTGCAGCGCAAATGGCTCGCGCGCTATGGCGGCGCCGTGTACGGCCGGACCGGGTTCGACGCGGAATCGGCGGCCGCGAAGCTGGCGCCGGAATACTCGGATGCCGACCTGAAGACCATGTGGGACGGCACGGAATTCTCGTCCAGCCGGATGCTGACGGACGTGCTCACGCAGGATTTCAGTGTTTATACCAAGTTCGACTGCCCCATCGTCATCTTCAACGGCCGGCACGACTACAACGTGTCGGCGTCGGCTACGGCGGAATGGTTCGAGAAGGTGAAGGCGCCTTCGAAACAGCTCGTGTGGTTCGAGGATTCCGCGCACGAGATCTTCAACGAGGAACCGGGCAAGACGCTGGTCTCGCTCGTGAAGTATGCGCGGCCGTTCGCCGAGAAGGCCGGCGACGTGGCGCCATAAAAGAAAAACCCGCACGCGGGTGCGTGCGGGTCTGAGGGATCGAAGTTCGATCAGTGTGCCGATGCGGCAGCTGCACCGATACCGGTCTCCGAACGCACTTCCTGTGCTTCGTAGCCGGCCTTGTCGATGGCGGCACGCGGGCTCTTGTCGGTGACCGAGAACAGCCACACGCCGACGAAGCCGACGGTCATCGAGAACAGCGCCGGCGACGTGTACGGGAAGATCTCGTGCGCATTGTGGAACACGTCGACCCACACGGATTTCGACAGCAGCGTCAGGATGACGGCGGTTGCCAGGCCCAGGAAGCCGCCCACGGTCGCGCCGCGGGTGGTGCACTTGCTCCACAGGACGGACATGAACAGCACCGGGAAGTTGGCCGAAGCCGCGATCGCGAAAGCCAGCGAGACCATGAAGGCCACGTTGATCGTCTCGAACACATAGCCCAGGAAGACGGCGACGATGCCCAGGCAGACCGTGGTGATCTTCGACACGCGCAGTTCGCTGCCCGGGGCCGGCTGGCCTTTCTTGATGACGGTGGCGTACAGGTCGTGCGACACGGCCGAGGCGCCCGACAGGGTCAGGCCGGCCACGACGGCCAGGATGGTGGCGAATGCGACGGCCGAGATGAAGCCGAGGAAGACGTCGCCGCCGACGGCGCTCGCCAGGTGCACGGCCGCCATGTTGTTACCGCCCAGCAGTTTGCCGGCGGCGTCCTTGAAGCCCGGGTTCGTACCGACCAGCACGATCGCGCCGAAGCCGATGATGAAGGTCAGGATGTAGAAGTAGCCGATCCAGGTGGTCGCCCACAGCACCGATTTACGTGCTTCCTTCGCGCTCGGGACGGTGAAGAAACGCATCAGGATGTGCGGCAGGCCGGCGGTACCGAACATCAGCGCCATGCCGAACGAGATGCCGGAGATCGGATCCTTGATGAAGCCGCCCGGGCCCATGATCGCATCCTTCTTGCTGTGCACTTCGACGGCCTTGGCGAACAGCGCTTCCGGGCTGAAGTTGTACAGGGCCAGCACGGAGAACGCCATGTACGAGGCGCCTGCCAGCAGCATGATGGCCTTGATGATCTGCACCCAGGTGGTGGCGGTCATGCCGCCGAACAGCACGTAGACCATCATCAGCACGCCGACGAGCACGACGGCGATGCCGTAGTCCAGGCCGAACAGCAGCTTGATCAGCTGGCCGGCACCGACCATCTGCGCGATCAGGTAGAACAGCACGGTGACGAGCGTGCCCGAGGCGGCGAACATGCGCACCGGCTTCTGGGCGAAACGGTAGGCGGCCACGTCGGCGAACGTGAAGCGGCCCAGGTTGCGCAGGCGCTCGGCCATCAGGAACGTGATGACGGGCCAGCCGACGAGGAAGCCGATCGCGTAGATCAGACCGTCGAAGCCGTTCGCGAACACGGCGGCGGAAATGCCGAGGAACGACGCGGCCGACATGTAGTCGCCGGCGATGGCGAGACCGTTCTGGAAGCCGGTGATGCCGCCGCCGGCCGTGTAGAAGTCGGAGGCGGAACGGGTGCGGGCGGCGGCCCACTTGGTGATGAACAGGGTCAGGATCACGAACACGGCGAACATCGTGATCGCGGTCCAGTTGGTGGCCTGTTTCTGCGCCTGGCCCAGGTCGGGTGCGGCAATGACGGCGCCGGTGGCGGCCAGCAGCGCCGCGGCGGCAGCGCTCTTCATGAGGGTCGTGTTCTTCATGCGCGCACCTTGTCCTTGCCGGAGGCGGCGTTACGCTGGATGGCGTCGGTCAGCGCGTCGAATTCGCTGTTGGCGCGGCGCACGTAGATGCCCGTGACCGCGATGGTGAACAGGATCACGAACAGACCCAGCGGTACGCCCCACGACATGACGCCGGCGCCGATCTTCGAGGCCATGAACTGTTTGTCGAAGGCGTTCAGGCACGTGAAGCCGTAGTACGCGATCATCACGAGCCAGGTCAGCGTCCAGCCGTAGCGGGAACGCGTCTTGACGAGCTTCTGGTAATTCGGGTCTGCTTTGACCCGCTGGACGATGTCATCTTCCACTTTTGTCTCCAATCTTCTAGTAATGCGCCGCTCAGGTTGACGGGCTGGTATCGATCCTAAGTGGGCCGCCTTACCCGATTCTTACGGCTCGCGTAAATGTTTGCGGTCTCATGTTTCACTGTGAAACCGAGTTGAAACACAAGTTGCACGTTGCGGTACACTTGCAACATGAGTTATCCCACCCGTCCCGCGCCCGCGCCGGACCAGGGCCCCGGCAAGCCCGTCATCTGGACGGCCTCCGTGTCGCGCCTGTCCGACCTGTTCCGCCACATCACGCCCGAATACGACCACCTGGCACAGATCGAACCGCTGCACCTGGGCTTCGACGAGGCCGCGCGCCACATCCGCGAACGCATGGCGACGGAACACTGCGACGTCGTCATCGCGGCCGGGTCCAACGCGGCCTACCTGAAAGGACGGGTGTCGGTGCCGGTCGTCGTCGCGACCGCAAGCGGCTTCGACGTCATGCAGGCCCTTTCGCGCGCGCGCCGCATGTCCGCGCGCATCGGCCTCGTCCATTACCAGCGGCCCGTGGCGGAACTGGCCGAGTTCGCGGCCACGTTCGGCCTCGCCGTCGAGCAGCGCACCTATGTCACGGAGGACGACGCGCGCGCCAGCATCGCCGAGCTGAAGGCGCTGGGAGTCGAGGTGATCGTGGGCGCCGGCCTGATCACCGACCTGGCCGAGGAAGCGGGCCTCAAGACGGTGTTCGTCTACTCGCTGGACTCCATCCGGCGCGCGTTCGACGACGCCCTCGAGATGGCGCGCCTGACCCGCCTCGAAAGCGGACGCGGACGGCGCGTGGCCGCCACCGACAGCCGCCGCGCGCGCCGCGGCCTCGCCGACCTGCGCGGGGAGTCGCCCGCGATGGAGCGGCTGCGCCAGACCGTCGTGCTGTACGCGCGCTCGCCGGCGACGGTGCTGATCCAGGGCGAGACGGGCAGCGGCAAGGAACTCGTCGCCCAGGCCATCCACCGCGAAAGCCCCCGTCGGGGCGCGAACCGGCCGTTCATCGCCGTCAACTGCGGCGCCATCGCCGAGTCGCTATTGGAATCGGAACTGTTCGGCCACGAGGAAGGCGCTTTCACGGGCGCGCGCCGCGGCGGCCACGCGGGCCTGTTCGAAGCGGCGGACGGCGGCACCCTGTTCCTCGACGAAATCGGCGAAATGCCGCTCGCGCTGCAGACGCGCCTGCTGCGCGTGCTCGAAGAGCGCGAAGTGATGCGCGTGGGCGGCACGCGGCCGGTGCCCATCGACGTGCGCGTGATCAGCGCGACGCACTGCGATCTCGAGGCGCGCGTGCGCGAGGGCCGCTTCCGCGCCGACCTGTTCTATCGCCTGGCCGTGCTGCGCCTGTCCCTGCCCCCGCTGCGCGCCCGTCCCGAGGACGTGCCGCAACTGGCCGAATGGGCGCTGAAGAACGCGCTCGCCGCGCTGAGCGCGCGGCCGCATCCGAACCTGGCGGCCGAGATCGCGGCGTGCGCCCCGCTGCTGCAGGCGTATGCCTGGCCCGGCAATGTGCGCGAGCTGCGCAACCTGATGGAACGCCTGGCGCTGTTCCTCGCCGCCGAGCCGCTGCAGGCGCTGACGCCCGCGTTTTTATTGTCGGTGGCGCCGGAACTGGGGACGCTGCCGGCCGCGCCCGCGGTTGCGCCGGCGTCCGCTCCGGCCCGGGAAAGCCTGGCCGACGTACTGGCCCGCTTCGACGGCCAGCGCGATGCCGCCGCGCGCTACCTCGGCATCAGCCGGACGACGTTGTGGCGGCGACTGAAAGCGGGAGATCTTTAATTCCGGCCAATTCACACATCCGCGGAAAACCGTATTATCATTTTTTTACTACGGCCTGGTGCCCGACCGGTGCCAGCTTCCCCGATGCGCCGCCCATCAGGCGGCGCACCGCCCGTCCGCACGGAGGCAATATGCAAGACTTGTCGCAAGCTGCACTGTTTTCGCTGATCGGCAACACCCCCATGGTGGAAGTGACCCGCATGGACACGGGCCCCTGCCGCCTGTTCCTCAAGCTCGAATCCCAGAACCCCGGCGGCTCGATCAAGGACCGCGTCGGCCGCGCCATGATCGAGGCGGCGGAACGCGACGGCCGCTTGCAGCCCGGCGGCACCGTCGTCGAGGCGACGGCGGGCAACACGGGCCTCGGCCTGGCCCTCGTCGCCCGCATCAAGGGCTACCGGGTCGTGCTCGTCGTACCGGACAAGATGGCGTCCGAAAAGATCCTGCACCTGAAAGCGCTCGGCGCCGAGATCCACCTGACCCGCTCCGACGTGGGCAAAGGGCATCCCGAGTACTACCAGGATTACGCGGCGCGGCTCGCGCGCGAGATCCCCGGCGCCTGGTTCGCCGACCAGTTCAACAATCCCGCCAACCCGGCCGCCCACGAGACCACCACCGCGCCCGAGATCTGGGACCAGATGCGCCACGAGCTGGACGCCATCGTCGTGGGCGTCGGCTCGTCCGGGACACTCACCGGCCTGTCGCGCTTCTTCGCGCGCGTGCAGCCGGACCTTGAATTCGTGCTGGCCGATCCGCAGGGCTCGATCCTGGCCGACTACATCAAGACCGGACAAGTCAGCGACGTCTCCGGCTCCTGGGCCGTGGAAGGCATCGGCGAGGATTTCATCCCGTCCATCGCCGACATGTCGCGCGTGAAGACGGCCTATTCCATCAGCGACGAGGAAAGCTTCAACACGGCGCGCGAACTGCTGCGCCAGGAAGGCATCCTGGCCGGCTCGTCGACGGGCACCCTGCTCGCGGCCGCGCTGCGTTACTGCCGCGCGCAGACGACGCCCAAGCGCGTCGTGACCTTCGTCTGCGACACGGGCACGCGCTATCTGACCAAGGTGTACAGCGACGGCTGGATGGTCGACCAGGGCCTGCTGCACCGCCCCCGCATGGGCGACCTGCGCGACCTGATCGGCCGCCGCTTCGACGACGGCGAAGTCATCACCGTGTCCCCGACCGACACCCTGCTGACGGCGTTCAACCGCATGCGCAGCGCCGATCTCGCGCAGATGCCGGTCATCGACAAGGGCAAGCTCGTGGGCCTGATCGACGAATCGGACCTGCTGCTGCACGTGACGGGCGACCGGGAACACTTCAAGGCGCCGGTGTCCGGCACGATGACGTCCGACCTGCAAACGCTGGCGCCCTCCGCGAGCATGCAACAGCTGCGCGACATCCTCGACCGCGGCCTCACCGCCGTCATCGTCGACGGCGACCGTTTCTACGGGCTGATCACCCGCTTCGACCTTCTCAACCATCTGCGCAGGACACTGACGTGAGCCACCAAGACGACAACCAACGCCACATCGCCACGCGCGTCATCCACGGCGGCCAGGCGCCCGACCCCACGACGGGCGCCGTGATGCCGCCCATTTACGCGACGTCGACCTTTGCCCAGGAAAGCCCGGGCGTGCACAAGGGCCTGGACTACGGCCGCTCGCACAACCCGACCCGCTGGGCGCTGGAGCGCTGCGTGGCCGACATCGAAAGCGGCGGCGCCGCGTACGCGTTCGCGTCCGGCCTCGCCGCGATCGCGGCCGTGCTCGAACTGCTGCCGGCCGGCTCGCACATCGTGGCCGGCGACGACATGTACGGCGGCACCTACCGGCTGTTCGAGCGCGTGCGCCGCGCAAGCAGCGGCCACGACTTCACGTACGTCGACCTGACGGACCCGCTGGCCCTGGCGAACGCGCTGCGGCCGGAAACGAAGATGGTATGGGTGGAAACGCCGACGAACCCGATGCTCAAGCTGGCGGACCTGCACGCGATCGCGCAGCTGTGCCGCGAGCGCGGCGTGATGACGGTATGCGACAACACGTTCGCAAGCCCCATCAACCAGCGCCCGCTGGAACTGGGCATCGACATCGTCGTGCACTCGACGACGAAGTACATGAACGGCCACTCGGACGTCATCGGCGGCATCGCCGTCGTGGGCGGCCACGCGCACCAGCAGGCGTGGCGCGAGCGCCTCGGTTTCATCCAGAATGCGGTCGGCGCCATCCAGGGACCGTTCGACAGTTTTCTCGTCCTCCGCGGGATCAAGACGCTGGCCTTGCGCGTGGAACGCAGCAGCGCCAACGCGCTCGACCTCGCGCAGTGGCTGGAACGGCAACCGCAAGTCCGGCACGTGTATTACCCGGGCCTGACGTCGCACCCGCAGCACGAACTGGCACGGCGCCAGATGCATGGCTACGGCGGCATCATCTCCATCGACCTCGACACGGACCTCGCCGGCGCGCGCCGCTTCCTGGAGCAGTGCGAGATCTTCACGCTGGCCGAGAGCCTGGGCGGCGTCGAGAGCCTGATCGAGCATCCGGCCATCATGACGCATGCGACCATTCCGGCGGATCAGCGCGCGCGGCTCGGGATCGGCGACGGATTGATCCGATTATCCGTCGGCATCGAGCACGTGGAGGACCAGCGCGCGGACCTGGCCCGGGCACTGGCGGCGATCTAGGCCCACGCCGGTGCCGGCAGCGCGAGGCCTTCCCTCGCCGCGCTGTCGTCTGCGAGGACGTGACGCGCAACCTCGCCGCCGCGCACGCGGAACGTGGACACGACGTCCGTCAACTCTTCCGCCTGCGCGCGCATCGTCGCCGCCGCAGCCGCGGCCTGCTCGACCATTGCGGCATTCTGCTGCGTCGCCTCGTCCATCTCGGCGATGACGCCGCGCACGCGCGCGATGCCGGCCGCCTGCTCGGAACTGGCGCCGTCGATCGCATGCAGCAGGTCGGCCACCTGCTGCACGCGGTCGAGGATTTCGCGCATCGTGTCGCCCGCCGCGCTGGCGATGCCGGCGCCGGACGCAATGGCGAGCGTCGACTCGCCGATCAGGTTCTTGATTTCCTTCGCGGCCGACGCGGAATGCTGGGCCAGGTTGCGCACCTCGCCCGCAACCACCGCGAAGCCGCGCCCCTGCTCACCCGCGCGGGCCGCCTCGACGGCCGCGTTCAGCGCGAGGATATTCGTCTGGAACGCGATCCCGTCGATCATCGCCGTGATGTCGCCGATGCGCGCGGCCGACTGGCGGATCGTCTCCATGCGCTCGACCATCTGCCCGACGGCGCCGGCACCGTCCTTCGCCACGCCGGACGCGGCCAGGGCTAGTTCGTTCGCGTCGTGGGCGTTGACGTGGTTCTGTTCGACGGCCTCGGTCAGGTCGGCCATCGCCTGCACGGTCGCATGCAGGCTGCGCGCCTGCGCTTCCGTGCGGTGCGACAGGTCGCGGTTGCCGGCCGCGATCTCGGCCGACGCGCCGTCGATCATGCGGGCGCTGTCCAGCACTTTCACGACAGTGGCCGACACGCCGTCCGTCATGTGGTTCAGCGCGTCGAATAATCGGCCGATCTCGTCGCCGCGCGCATGCTCGATGGTGGCGGAGAGATCGCCCGTCGCAACGCGCTCGGCCAGCACGACGGCATCCTGCAGCGGCGTCACGATGCTGCGCGTGAGCAGCCAGCCGGCGGCGCAGCCGACGAGCAGCGCGGCGACGCCGAACGCGGGCAGCAGCACGCGGCTGAGGGCGAACGCCTGCGCGGACGTGGCGGCCAGCGCATGCGCTTCGCGGGTCTGCCAGGCCAGCAGCGCGTCGAGCGCTTTCGTGTAGGCGTCGAACGTCGTGGTCATGTCGCCGGATGCCAGCTGTTCGACGTCCTGCGTCCTGCCGAGATCCTTTGCCTGGAACACCTGCTTGCGCACGTTCAGGTAGGCGGCCTTGCGCTGCGCGACGGCGTCGATCAGCGCGCGCTCGTCCGGCACGGCCGGCAGCGCGCCCAGCTTCGCCTCGAGCGCGGCCGCGTTCTTTTCGCCCTGCTGGAGCATGGCCTGGAAGTAGTCGCCCGCCTCCAGGCTGTCGCTGCGGGCAATGGCCACGGCGCGTACGCCGTTCAGGCGCGTCGCGCCCAGCAGCTCGGCCGTCAGCTGCTGCCGGGCCAGCTTATTGTTGACAAGGTCGTTTGTGATGGCGTCGGCGGCATGCATGCGCCACAGCGCGACGAGGGAAATGATGACGATGGCGAGGGACACCACGGCAAAGGCGCCGATGATCTTGGTGCCGGTGGAAAGCTGTGCGAGTCGCATGGGGCTATGTCCGGAAGGGAGGGATGCGACCGATGATACAAATGCCGTATGACAACAAAATGAATATGTGTGACACCCATGCATTCTTTTGTGACACGGGCATGACGAAAAAAAGCCCGCACGAGGCGGGCTTTCGTTGCAGCGATCCGGGATCGCTTATTCGATCTCGACGGTCTCGACCGGCTCCGGCGGCGGCGGGACGTCGCCCTCCGGGAACTCGAGGAACACGTCATCCTTCTCGTTCAGGTCGACCGTGACGCGGCCGCCGTTCACGAGACGGCCGAACAGCAACTCGTCGGCCAGCGCCTTGCGGATCATGTCCTGGATCAGGCGCGACATCGGACGGGCACCCATCAGCGGGTCGAAACCTTTCTTCGCGAGGAACTTGCGCAGTTTCTCGGTGAAGACGGCTTCCACCTTCTTCTCGTGCAGCTGCTCTTCCAGCTGCATCAGGAACTTGTCCACGACGCGCAGGATGATGTCCTCGTCCAGCGCGCGGAAGCTGATGATCGCATCCAGGCGGTTGCGGAACTCCGGCGTGAACATGCGCTTGATGTCGGCCATCTCGTCGCCCTGCGCCTTCGAATCCACGAAGCCCACCGAACGCTTGGTCAGGCTTTCCGCACCTGCATTCGTGGTCATGATGATGATCACGTTGCGGAAGTCCGCCTTGCGGCCGTTGTTGTCGGTCAGCGTGCCATGGTCCATCACCTGCAGCAGGATGTTGAAGATGTCCGGATGGGCCTTCTCGATCTCGTCCAGCAGCAGCACCGCGTGCGGCTTCTTGGTGATGGCCTCGGTCAGCAGGCCGCCCTGGTCGAAGCCGACGTAGCCCGGCGGCGCACCGATCAGGCGCGACACGGCGTGACGCTCCATGTACTCGGACATGTCGAAACGCACCAGCTCGATACCGAGGATGAACGCCAGCTGCTTCGCGACCTCGGTCTTGCCGACGCCGGTCGGACCGGAGAACAGGAACGAACCGATCGGCTTGTCCTGCTTGCCGAGGCCCGCACGGGCCATCTTGATCGCGGCCGACAGCGCTTCGATGGCCGGGTCTTGCCCGAACACGACGTTGCGCAGGTCGCGGTCGATGGTCTGCAGCTTGCTGCGGTCGTCCTGGTTGACGGTCTGCGGAGGAATCCGCGCGATCTTCGCGATGATGTCCTCGATCTCGGTCTTGCCGATCGTTTTCTTCTGCTTCGACTTCGGCAGCACGCGCTGGGCCGCACCCGCTTCGTCGATCACGTCGATCGCCTTGTCCGGCAGGTGACGGTCGTTGATGAAGCGAGCAGCGAGCTCGGCCGCGGTCGACAGCGCCGACGCCGAATACTTCACGCCGTGGTGCTCTTCGAAGCGCGACTTGAGGCCGCGCAGGATCTGCACGGTCTGCTCGATCGACGGCTCGTTCACGTCCACTTTCTGGAAGCGGCGGCTCAATGCGTGATCCTTCTCGAACACGCCGCGGAATTCCGTAAACGTGGTCGCGCCGATGCACTTCAGCTGGCCGTTCGCGAGGGCCGGCTTGAGCAGGTTCGACGCGTCGAGCGTGCCGCCCGATGCGGAACCGGCGCCGATGATCGTGTGGATCTCGTCGATGAACAGGATGCCGTTCGGCGTGTCCTTGAGCTGCTTCAACACCGCCTTCAGGCGCTGCTCGAAGTCGCCGCGGTACTTGGTGCCGGCCAGCAGCGCGCCCATGTCCAGCGAATACACGACGGCATTCTGCAGGATCTCGGGCACGTCTTCCTGGACGATGCGCCATGCCAGGCCTTCCGCGATCGCGGTCTTGCCGACGCCGGCCTCGCCCACGAGCAGCGGATTGTTCTTGCGGCGGCGGCACAGGATCTGGATCACGCGATCCACTTCCTCTTCGCGCCCGATCAGCGGATCGATGCGGCCGTCGGCGGCAGCCTTGTTCAGGTTCTGCGTGAACTGATCCAGCGGGCTTTCCTTGGTCTGGCCTTCGACCTGCGCTTCTTCCACGCCTTCCGACGCCTTCTGGCTGTCGATCTGCTGGTCCTTGCGCACGCCGTGCGAGATGAAGTTGACCACGTCGAGACGGGTCACGCCCTGCTGGTGCAGGTAGTAAACGGCATGCGAGTCCTTCTCGCCGAAGATCGCCACGAGCACGTTCGCGCCGGTGACTTCCTTCTTGCCGTTCGACGCCGACTGGACGTGCATGATCGCGCGCTGGATCACGCGCTGGAAGCCCAGCGTCGGTTGGGTGTCGACTTCGCCGGTACCCGGCACGGTCGGAGTGTTATCGCCGATGAAATTCGTCAAGGTCTTACGCAGGTCTTCGATATTGACCGCGCACGCACGCAGGACTTCAGCGGCCGACGGGTTGTCGAGCAGCGCCAGCAGCAGGTGTTCGACCGTGATGAACTCGTGCCGAGCCTGCCGCGCTTCGACAAAGGCCATGTGTAGAGATACTTCCAATTCCTGCGCAATCATACTTCCTCCATCACGCACTGCAGGGGATGGCCTGCCTTGCGCGCATGCGTTAATACAAACTCCACTTTGGTACACGCTATATCTTTGGAAAACACGCCGCACACCCCTTTACCATGGCGGTGTACAGAAAGCATGATCTGCGTCGCCGTCTCGCGATCCTTGTTGAAGTACTCCTGAATGATGGCGACCACGAACTCCATCGGCGTGTAGTCGTCATTGAGCAACGCCACCTGATACAACGGAGGTGGCTTGACTGTCTGCCGCTCCAGCAGCTGTTCGGTATCGTGCTTGGTTGCCATAGGGGTATTCTAAATTGCTTTCGATCTTCGTGTGTGCGGAAACTAACGCTCAGGGTAATCCCATTTGCTTTTCATCTTACGCGTTTTCCGGTTGGTGCGCAGATGGCGGTTCGATTGCCAAAATCAAGAGCTTGATTTTCAGCCACTATGGAAATTTTTACAACGCGTGTTCAAAACCGCTTGACTTACAGGATTCTTGCGCCAACAATGCAGTTATTGACATGTACTTATGTACTTGTTGATAAGAAGTGAGCAGGCTGAGGAGGGGGCAAGAAGCTTCTTGCTTTTATGGCTCGTGTGATTTGTTTTTAATCGAAGGTTATTTTATGGCAACAGGTACTGTTAAGTGGTTCAATGATTCCAAAGGTTTTGGCTTCATCACCCCTGATGACGGCGGCGAAGATTTGTTCGCGCACTTCTCCGCGATCAATATGAACGGTTTTAAGACCCTCAAAGAAGGTCAAAAAGTCCAATTCGAAGTCACGCAAGGCCCGAAAGGCAAGCAAGCTTCCAACATCGTCGGCGCGTAAGCACCCTCCGGAAGTAAAGGACCCCGCTTCGGCGGGGTTTTTTTTATGGCACAGCCGTCACGCATCATCCCTCCCCTGCAAACAAAAAAGCCCCGTACGCATACGGGGCTTGATCTGCATCAACAAGACCGCGCTTACATATTCTCGATCATCACGTCGCCGAAGCCCGAGCACGACACCTGCGTCGCCCCTTCCATCAGGCGCGCGAAGTCGTAGGTGACGCGCTTGGACGCGATCGCCTTTTCCATCGAGCTGATGATGAGGTCCGCCGCTTCCGTCCAGCCCATGTGGCGCAGCATCATCTCGGCCGACAGGATCAGCGAACCCGGGTTCACGTAGTCCTTGCCCGCATACTTGGGCGCCGTGCCGTGCGTCGCTTCGAACATCGCGACGGAGTCGGACATGTTGGCGCCCGGCGCGATGCCGATGCCGCCGACCTGGGCCGCCAGCGCGTCCGAGACGTAGTCGCCGTTCAGGTTCAGGGTGGCGATGACGCTGTACTCGGCCGGACGCAGCAGGATCTGCTGCAGGAACGCGTCCGCGATCGAATCCTTGACGACGATGTCCTTGCCCGTGCGCGGGTTCTTGAACTTGCACCACGGGCCGCCGTCGACCAGTTCGGCACCAAACTCCCGTTGCGCCAGCGCATAGGCCCAGTCGCGGAAGCCGCCTTCCGTGTACTTCATGATATTGCCCTTGTGGACAATGGTGACGGACGGCTTGTCGTTGTCGATCGCGTACTGGATCGCCTTGCGCACGAGGCGTTCCGTGCCTTCGCGCGAGACCGGCTTGATGCCGATCGCCGACGTCTCCGGGAAGCGGATCTTGCGCACGCCCATTTCGCGGGTCAGGAATTCGATGACCTTCTTCGCGTCGGCCGACTCGGCGGCCCATTCGATGCCCGCATAGATGTCTTCCGAGTTCTCGCGGAAGATGACCATGTCCGTCTTGTGCGGCTCGCGCAACGGCGACGGCACGCCATTGAAATAGCGCACAGGGCGCAGGCACACGTACAGGTCGAGTTCCTGGCGCAGCGCCACGTTCAGCGAGCGGATGCCGCCGCCGACCGGCGTCGTCAGCGGACCCTTGATCGACACGACGTATTCGCGCACGCAGTCCAGCGTTTCGGCCGGCAGCCAGACGTCCGGCCCATACACCTGCGTCGACTTCTCGCCGGCAAATACTTCCATCCACGCGATCCTGCGCTGGCCGCCGTACGCCTTCGCCACGGCCGCGTCGACGACCTTCAGCATCACCGGCGTGATGTCGACGCCGGTGCCATCGCCTTCGATATAGGGAATGACCGGCTGGTCGGGGACGCTCAGCGAGAAGTCCGCGTTGACGGTAATCTTTTGACCATCGGTAGGTACTTTGATATGTTGATACATCATGTTCTCCGAAGTGGGCACACGGCGGCGGCGGACCGCCAGGTCTGCGATCTCCATTAGAATAGTGGACTGGCCGTCGTCTTGTCTAAGACGCAACACTGACACAACATTATGCACCAGTATTGATCGCGACGGGCCAGAGGCTCGCTATTTTGCTCCAAAATCCATCCTTCATGTCCCTCATCCTGTTCAATAAACCCTTCCAGGTGCTGTGCCAGTTCTCGCGCGAGGACGAGCGTGAAACCCTCGCCGACTACCTCGACATCCCGAATATCTACCCGGCCGGCCGCCTCGACGCCGACAGCGAAGGCCTGATGCTGCTGACGGACGACGGCCGCCTGCAGCACCAGATCGCCCATCCGGACCACAAGGAAGCGAAGACATATCTGGTACAGCTGGAGGGGGTCGCCGACCGCGCCACCCTGGACCGCCTGCAGGCTCCGATCGACCTGGGCGACTTCATCACGAAGCCCTGCCGCGCGACCCTGATCGCGGAGCCGGAATGGCTGTGGCCGCGCAACCCGCCCATCCGCGTGCGCCAGGACAAGCCGACCAGCTGGATCGCGATCACGCTCGAGGAAGGGAAAAACCGCCAGGTGCGCCGGATGACGGCCGCCGTCGGGCTGCCGACCTTGCGCCTCGTGCGCTCGAGCATCGGGCCGTTTTCGCTCGCGACGCATCCGCTGATGCCGGGCGAGTGGATGGAGGTCCCGGCCGCTGCCGTGGGCGGCAAACGGTGACACGTTTGAGACGGATCAACCTTTCCAAACGTTAATGTAGGACGGGCAAAAAACTGTCAACCAGCAATTCCGAGGCACCGTTAAGGGGACAGATTCACCGTTGTGGATCACCTTCTTCTTTAAAGGAACCCGAAATGTCCAAACTGATCGCTGGCCTGGTTGCTTCCCTGTTCGCCGTTTCCGCATTCGCCGCCCAGGCCCCGGCCCCGGCCGCTGCCCCGGCCGCATCGGCCACCGCCGAGCAGCCTGCCGCTCCCGCGAAGAAAGTGAAGAAGCACCACAAGAAGGCCAAGAAAGCCGCCGCAGCCGACGCCGCCGCTCCGGCCGAGCCGGCAGCGAAGTAAGCGCCTCGCAGCACATCCAGGCAGCCTGCGGGCTGCCTTTTTTACGCTCAAAATCGGGGTCAGCAAAATCGGGGGCAGAGCACATTAACCGAAAAATTCGGGGTCAGAGCACTTTTGAGAACAATGTGCCAACAGAACGAAGCACGTCGGAGCACAGCCCTGCGAGACGGACGAGGCGCGAATGCACCACCCGCCCTAGTCATGGATGTGTCCAAATGACATGTCGCCGAAATGTGCTCTGACCCCGAATTTGAGCACTCGGTTTCAGGCAACAAAAAACCCGCCGGACTTGCGTCGGGGCGGGCCTTTCATCCATGCGCAGCCGAGGCCGCGCGGGCGTTGCTGTCGGGTGTATTAAGCCGACAGGGCCTTGATGGCGGCAGCCAGGCGGCTCTTGTGGCGAGCGGCCTTGTTCTTGTGGATGATTTTCTTGTCAGCGATGCTGTCGATGGTCGACACGGACTGCTGGAAGATCTGGGTGGCAGCGGCTTTGTCGCCAGCCTGGATGGCCTTTTTGACGGCCTTGATTGCGGTACGCAGGGTCGAGCGCTGAGCCGAGTTGTGCGCGTTTTGCTTAACTGCCTGACGAGCGCGCTTGCGCGCCTGTGCGGTATTTGCCATGGAATTTCCTAATCGGGGTCAAGTTGCGTTTGCAAACATTCAAACCGGCCCATTCCAGTGCCTGCCAAACGAGTGTCTGCTAACAGAATTCAATACAGCCCTCGATTATAGCGAAGGTTTCATCGAAGGGCAAATCCTGGTTCGTTTTTGTGCAATAGCCCAGCTATAATCGCGGGCTATGAACCTACTCAAGACCCTGGCAGCCATCTCGAGCATGACGATGCTGTCCCGTATCACCGGCCTGCTGCGCGACTCCCTCTTTGCCCGCGCGTTCGGCGCCAGCGATTATACCGACGCCTTCAACATCGCCTTCCGCCTGCCCAACCTGCTGCGCCGCCTGTTCGGCGAAGGCGCGTTCTCGCAGGCGTTCGTGCCGATCCTGGCCGAGTACAAGAGCCAGAAAGGCGACGCCGCCACCCGCACCCTCGTCGACCACGTGGCCAACACCCTCGTGTGGGCGACGCTCGTGACGAGCGTCATCGGCATCGTCGGCGCGCCTGTCGTGCTGTACGTCATCGCCAGCGGCCTCAAGGGCCCGGCATTCGACGCCGGCGTCGTCATGACCCGCCTGATGTTTCCTTACATCCTGTGCATGTCGTTCGTCGTGCTGGCCGGCGCCGTGCTGAATACCTGGCGCGAATTCAAGATTCCCGCGTTCACGCCCGTGCTGTGGAATCTGTCGTCGATCTTCTTCTCGCTGTTCATGGTGAAGTATTTCGACGTGCCGATCTATTCGATGGCCGTGGCCGTGATGGTCGGCGGCGTGCTGCAGGTCGGCATCCAGATCCCCGCGCTGAAGCGCATCGGCATGCTGCCGCGCTTGTCGTTCAACCCGTTCGCAGGCCTGTCCGACCCGGGCGTGCGCCGCATCCTCAAGAAGATGGGACCGGCCGTGTTCGCCGTGTCGGCCGCGCAGATCAGCCTGCTCATCAACACGAACATCGCGTCGCGCCTGGGCGCCGGCAGCGTCTCCGTGCTGCAGTACGCGGACCGGTTGATGGAATTCCCGACCGGCATGCTGGGCGTGGCGCTGGGCACGGTGCTGCTGCCCAGCCTGTCGAAGGCGAATGCCGATGGCGACCCCGTCGAATACTCCGCCCTGCTCGACTGGGGCCTGCGTCTGACGTTCCTGCTCGCGCTGCCGGCCGCCGTCGGCCTCGCGACCCTGGCCGAACCGCTGATCGCCACGCTGTTCAACTACGGCGCGTTCAACGCCCGCGCCGTCACGGCCGCCACGGCCCCGCTGATGGCCTATGCGGCCGGCCTGCTGGGCATCATCCTCGTCAAGATCCTGGCCCCGGCCTTCTATGCGCGCCAGGACATCCGCACGCCGGTCAAGATCGCGGTCGGCGTGCTCGTCGCCACGCAGCTGATGAACCTCGTGTTCGTGCCGGTGCTGGGCGTGGCGGGCCTCGCGCTGTCGATCGGCCTCGGTGCCTGCATCAACGCGAGCTTCCTGTTCACGGGCCTGCGCCGCCGCGCCATCTACGTGCCGCATGCGGGCTGGCTGCCGTTCTTCCTGAAAGTCGTCGTGGCCGTTGCGCTGATGGGTGCCGTGGCGTGGTTCAGCCAGGCGCAGCTCGACTGGGCCGCGTTGCGCGCGCATCCCCTGCTGCGCGCGGGCGCCCTGTTCCTCATCATTGGCGTCTCCGCCGCCGTGTATTTCGCCGTGCTGCTGGCGCTGGGCTTCCGGCCGCGCCACTTCATGCGCCGCGCTAAGTAGCCGGGGGAGCCTCGCGGTTTTCCGCCGCGGGCTCGGGCTCTTTCTCTTCCTTGTCAGGCGGCGGCGCCTGTTCGGCCGGCGCGGACGGCGTGGCGTCCCGCTCGGGAAACAGCGACGGCCGCTCCGGCGGCGTGCCCGCGGGCGGGTCCTGGAACAGCGACGGCTGGCCGGGCAGCGGCGGCTTGCCCTGCGCGAGTATCTGCCCCTGCATCAGCGCCTGCCCGGTCGCCACGAACTTCCAGTCCGAGACGTGCTGCTTGTTCTCGAAGCCGGAAAAGCGCTTGTCGAAATTCGCCACCTTCAGCGGCTTCGCCTTCGACAGGCTGTACACGGCCAGCACGCCGCGCCGGTCGCCCGGATTGGCCCACACGATGCCCCACTCGGCCTTGCCCGTCAGCGGGTCGACGAAGATCTTGCGCAGGTGCCGGCGCACGCCGGGAAACCTGGGATCCTTCAGCAATTCCTGCAGCGACGGCGGCTGCTGCGGCTGGCCTTTCGGCGTCGCCTCGGCATACGTGCGCAGCGCTTCGCCGAACGCGGCGCCGATCTCCAGCAGCTCTTCCTCCGCGGCCGCGCGCCGCAGCAGCGCGTCGACTTTCAGCGTGGCCGCGCCAACCAGGCCGATCACGGTCACGAGGATGATGAGGCCGAGGTAAGTAAAACCGCCCTCGCGCCGCGGCGCTCTACCATTCCGCATACGGCGTACCGTTGCGGCCCGAACCCGGCGCGCCGCTGCGGATGTTGTAGATGCCGCCCTTGTCGCCGTCTTCCGGCGGGACGACGATCCAGGCCGAGTCGCTGTCGGCGATCGGGTCGAACGGCAGCGCCGGCAGGTATTTTTTCTCGACGAGTTGCTGCAGCGATTCCGGATAGCGCCCCGTGTCCTCGTGAAACTGGTCGATGACGGCGCGTGTGTTGCGCAGGTTCTCGGCCAGGATGGTCTCTTTGGTGCTGTCGACCTTCGGGAAGAAGCGCGGCGCCGCGAGCGTCAGCAGCAGCGCCACGATGCCCAGCACCACCAGCAGTTCGATCAGGGTGAAACCCTGTTTTCGTTCGATGTTCATGTTCACCAGCGTCGGTAGGGAATGCCGTTCAGCCCGACCTTGTCGGAGGTCGAATAGACATCGTACACGTCGTCGCCCTCCTTCGGCTCGTCCGGCTCGCTGGCGTAGCTGCGCTTGCCCCACGTCTCGGCATCCTTCAGGTCGGGGTCGCCGTTGAACGGGTCGCGCGGCAGGCGGCGCAGAAAATAGATCTTCGCCTTCTTCGGGCTCCTCTGGTCCGGCACGCCCTCGACCAGCACCTCCAGCTTCGGCGGATACCCGCTGGCGCCGGCCTGGCGCGCCACGCGGCCTTCGTCGCCGGCCTTCTTGTACGCGTCGAGGGCGGCGCGGATCTCGCGCAGCGCCGTGCGCAATTCCTGTTCGTGGCGGCGCTGCAGCGCGATCTGGGCGGTCGGCACCACCAGCGTCCCGAGCAGCGCCAGGATCGCGAGCGTGACGAGCAGCTCGATCAGGGTGAAGCCGCGCCGGCGCCGGGTGCTCATCGCACGCTTACTTCTGGTTCGGGAACGCGGCCTGCGATGCCGGCACGCGGTTGGCCGCCGCCGGCACCGGCGTGGCTTCCGGCTGCGGCAGCGGCGTGATGTCGATCGCGGGCGCGGACGGCAGTTCCGACGGCGACGTGGACGCCGGCGCGGGCGGCAACGAGCCGGTCGCGCCGACGCTGGTGGCCGGCACCATCCCGGTTTCCCCGATCACCGGCAGCGGCGCCGGCGGCTGCGACTGCGGGGCGGGCGGCTGCACCGGCGGTTGGGCTGGCGGTTGTGCTGCGCCGGCAGGCGGCGCGGCCGGACGCGCGGGCGCGCCGGCCGGCACCGGACGCGCCCCCTGCGCCGGAATCTGCACCGGCGTGCGCACGTTCGTGTCGGGACGGCGCCGGAAGCTGGCCTCCGTGCCCGCGCTGAATTCGGAGCTCGATGCCGGCGGGCGCTGCAGGGTGCGGATCAGGTGCGGCGTGATCGACAGCACCACCTCGGTCTTGTTGCGCGTGTCCTGCTGGCTGCCGAACAACCGGCCCAGGATCGGCAGGTCGCCCACGCCCGGCAGCTTCGTGCTGCTGGAGCGGTCCTCGTTCTTGATCAGGCCCGCCAGCACCTGGTTCTCGCCGTCCTTCAGCTGCAGCATCGTGGACGCGGAGCGCGTGCCGATGCGGTACGCCGTCGTGCCGCCCTTCGTCGTGACGGTGTCGACGAGGTTGCTGACTTCCAGCGAGATGCGGATGCCGACTTCGTTGTTCAGGTAGATCGTGGGTTCGACGTCGAGTTTCAAACCTACGTCGACGTAGTTCACGGACTCGGATGCGAAGCCGCCCACGCCCGACGAGATGGTGGTCGTGATGGTCGGCAGCTTGTCGCCGATGACGACCTTGGCCTTTTCCTTGTTGCGCACGCGGATGCGGGGCGCGGCCAGGGTGTCGGAATCGCCGTCCGTCTTGCTCGCGGTGACGGAGGCGGCGACGCCCGTCACGCCGATCGTCTGGCCATTCAGGTGGCGCAGCTGGTCGATCGTGATCGCGCTGCCGGCCGTCGACTGCAGCGGCGTAAACGAGAGGCTCGTGGGCCAGTCGACCCCCAGGTCGAGCAGGCGGTTGCGCTGCACCTCCAGCACTTCGACGTCCAGCATCACCTCGGCCTCCGGCACGTCCTGCAGCGCCACCAGCTGCGACGCCAGCTTCACGGCTTCCGGAGTGTCGCGCAGGATCACGAGGTTGAGCTTCTCGTCCACCACGACGTCCTTCGATTTCAGGATCGTCTTCAAGGTATTGCCGATGGACTTCGCTTCCGCATTGGCCAGGTAGAAGGTCTTCACCGTCATCTCCTGGTATTCCTTCTGCTTGGCCGCGATGTTCGGGTAGATCAGGATCGTGTTGCCGTCCATGACCTGGCGCTCCAGCTGGTTCGTCATCAAGAGGTAGTACACGGCCGCTTCCACCGTGCTGTTCTTCAGGAAGACCGACGCGCGCTGGTCCGTCTTGACGTCTTTGTCGAACAGGAAGTTCAGGCCCGAGTGGCGCGCGATGACCTCGAAGATCTGCTTGATGGGCGCGTCGCGGAATTCCAGGTTGATGGGCGTGCGGAACGCGGCCGCCAGCGCCGCCTCGGGCGAATTCGCCGCGATCTTCTCGTTGACCTCCGCCAGCAACTGGCGCGCCGGTTCATGCGTCGGGCGCTCCGTCAGGATGGCGGTCAGCTTCGTTTTCGCCGTGTCGTAATCCTTGCGCTCCAGCGCGGCGCGCGCTTCTCCCATCAACACGCCGTGGCGGCGGTCGGCGTCGACCTGGCGCAGGCCGGCGCGGGCACGGTCGTTGAGCGGATCGATCGCCAGCACCCGCTGGTAATCCGCGACGGCGAGGTCCACCTTGCCGTCGGCCAGTTCACGGTCGGCCTGCGGCAGCAGGCGGTTCGTGGCGGCGTCGCGCGCGCGCAGGAACGCGGTCTTGTAGGTGACGTTGGACGGATCCGCGGCCAGCGCTTCCTGGTATTTCGTGAGCCCGGCCTCGACCTTGTCCTGGGCCACGAGCTCGTTCCCTTCGCGGTAGGCCATTTGGGCCGCGCAGCCGGACAGCAGGATGGCGAGACACGCCGGGAGCAGGCGCCGGGCCAGAGTGGGGCAAGCGATCAATCGAATACTCCAATATTAAGCTGCTGAACCTGGTTCAGCGGCAGGTAGGTCAGGGTCAAAACCGGCGGCGCGATGGACTCGACGCGGTACGTGCCGTCGATGACGAAGCCCTTGTCGCGCACGACATAGGTGCGGTCGCCGCGCGCCAGGTAGACTTCCCAGACGCCGTCGCCCACGGACTTGCCGATGAAGGTGAACGGCAGCGGCGGCGCCGTCGGCGGCGGTGGCGGCGGCGTGGGTTGCGGCGGCGGTGGGGGCGGGGGCGGCGGCGTCCAGTCGTGGTGCGCGAACGGACCGGCGCCATTCTGCCCCTGGCCGAACGCGGCGTCGCTGTCCCCGATCAGCGTGTCGCGCGGCACCAGCGCGAGGATTTGCTGTCCCGCGGGCGCATCGCCGGTCTTCGCGGCAGGTACGACGGGCACGGGCGGAGGCACGGCGGTCCGCACGAGCGCTGCCTTCGCGGCGGGACGCTCGACCGGCTCGGCGATGTCGCCTTCCGGCGACCGGTCGCCGAACGCGGCCAGCAGCGCGGCGCCGACGAGGGCCAGCGCAAGGATCGCATGGCGCGGCTTGATATCGGCCTTCTTCATGACGGATCCGTCCCGTCGCGCAGGTACAAGGTCAGCTTCAGGCGCGCGTCCACCGTCGCGTCGCCGATCGCGTCGCGGTGGAAGGTGATCTCGTCCAGCGACGCGAACGGGATCGTGCGCAGCGCCGCCATCGCGAACTGCCAGATCGCCGCATAGCTGCCTTTCACGGGCAGGTTGACCTGGTACGTGTAGACCTTCGCGTTGCGGTCGTAGCCCGGCTTGTACTCGCCCTGGCGCAGCACGAGGCCCGATTTGGTCGCGAGGCCGAACAGCGTCTTGACCTGCTGCTCGGCGCTGCCGCGCGCACCCAGGGCGCCGTAGAACGCGGCCAGGTTGTCGGGCGCCTGCACGGGCGCGGGCACGGCCGCGGGCTCGGGTGCGGTGACCACCTGCGCCTTCTGTTTCGCCAGTGCGGCGCGGGTTTCATGCGCCCGTTCCATCGCCCACACGGCATTCAGCGTCCACGCCAGCGCACCCGCCATCACGACCACGAGGATGGCGGCCGCCAGCACGAGCGGATTCGCACGCAGCAGCATCAGGCGCAGGCGCAGCAGCGGCGACGTCAAGGTCGTCTTCATCGCGCGGCCCTCCACTGCGCATCGACCTGGAAACGGATCGGCCGGTTCGCGTCCTGTTCATTGATCTCGTGGCGCGCCAGCAGGACGGTCGTGAACCACTCGACGCGCTGCAGTGCTTCCACGTACGCGATCATGTCGTCGCTGTTCTTCGCTTCCGCCGTGATGCGCACGCTGCTCTTGCGCGCGTCCGGTTCCAGCGCCAGCAGCGCGATGGTTGCCGGCGTCGCCGCCTGGACGGCGTCGTGCAGGCCGCGCCACGGCAGGTTCAGTTGCTGCACCGACGCGTTCACGGCGCCGGCCTGCGCGGGCGGCACCGTGCGCGTCGGCGCGGCGACGGGTGCGCGCGCGACGGCGCGTGCCTGCGCCTGCGCGACCTGCGCCGTCCGCTCCGCCTCCACGCGCTGCAGGCTGCGGTATTGCGCGACAGAGCTCGCGAGCGGCCCCGCCAATGCCAGAGCGGCAACCAACAGGCTCCACGTTCCGCGCGGCGCGCGGTGCCACGTGCGGGCGAGGCTGGGCGGCGCGAAATCGATACGGACCTTCTTCATGGCGCCCTCCCCGTCAGCGCGAGCCGCGCGCAGTCGGGCCACAGCGGATCGGTTTCGTCCTCGAACAGCGTGCAGGCGAATTTCAGCCGGCCCGCGCTGCTCGCCCAGCCCTTCGGCGCCGGGCCGCAGATCTGCAGGCGCTCCGGCCGCGACAGGCCCACCCGCAGCGCCTCGCGCGCCACGTGGCCCTCGAGCCAGTCGCGGTCCGCGCCCGGCGGGATCGGCGCCGTGCGCACGGCCGCGAGCAGGTCGCCGTCGAACGCGGCAATGGACAATACCCCGCCGTGCACGACGCCGAACCATGCGCCTGCGCGGCGCACGCGGCGGTGCTGGTTCAGCGCGGCGATGAATTGCGGCACGACCTCGACCAGCTTGAAGCGCTGGGAGATGGCTGCCGTCGTCAATTGTTCGAGCAGGGACAGCGGCAGCGCGGCCGCGAGGAACGGACGCGCCGCATCCCAGTCCGCGCTGATGGTCCACCCGGACACGCCCCCGAACAGCGACTGGAAGCGCAGCATGGCCGCCGCCTCCAGGTCGGCGAGGCGCGTCGCGCCTTCCGGCGGCGTCACCTGCCACAGGCGCGCGAGGTCGTCGGCCAGCACCACCGTCACCGGCAGGCCGGCCACGTCGTGCTCGCCCAGCAGCATGCCCAGCGCCGCACCCAGCGACACGGGGTCGCTGCCCGTTGCCGCCACCTGGCCGAGCAGGCGCGCGCGCTCGTGCGGCCAGATGCTGGTGTGCACGAGCGCCAGCGCGTCCGGCGCGATGCCGAGGCGCAGCGACTGGCCGAAGCTCGACTTGAAACCATTAAGCATGCAGCGTGACCCTCCGGATTTCCTCGATCGTGGTGGCCCCGCGCTTCACGAGATCCAGCGCCGCCAGGCGCAGGCTGCGCGTACCGTTGGCGGCGGCCGCCGCCTTGATGCGGCGGATCGGCTGCTTGTCGACGATCAGTTCGCGAATCTCGTCGTTCAAGGTCAGGATCTCGGCGATCGAGCGGCGGCCCTTGTAGCCCGTGCCGCGGCAATCGCCGCATCCCAGGCCACGCATGAATTGATAGTCGTGGACGTCGGCACGCGCCAGGTGCGCGGACGCCAGTTCGGTGTCGTCCGGCG
The DNA here is from genome assembly GCF_024756235.1 of Massilia kyonggiensis. Lineage (GTDB taxonomy): Bacteria > Pseudomonadota > Gammaproteobacteria > Burkholderiales > Burkholderiaceae_D > Telluria > Telluria kyonggiensis. Next base: position 520,209 of record NZ_JANUGY010000003.1, read on the forward strand.
TGTACGGCACGGCGCAGCGCGGGCAGTTCATGCGGATCAGGCGCTGGGCCCAGATGCCGTTCAGCGCCGACACGAACGCATACGGGTCGATGCCCATGTGCGTGAAGCGGCCGAACACGTCGAACACGTTGTTGGCGTGGACGGTCGTCAGCACGAGGTGGCCCGTCAGCGCCGACTGCACCGCGATCTCCGCCGTCTCGCGGTCGCGGATCTCGCCGACCATGATCTTGTCCGGGTCGTGGCGCAGGATCGAGCGCAGGCCCTTCGCGAACGACAAGCCCTTCTTTTCGTTGACGGGGATCTGCAGGATGCCCGGCAGCTGGTATTCGACGGGATCCTCGATCGTGATGATCTTTTCGCGGCCGTTGTGGATCTCCGTCAGCGCGGCATACAGCGTGGTCGTCTTGCCGGAACCCGTGGGCCCCGTCACGAGCAGCATGCCGTACGCCTCCTGCGCGAGCATGCGCAGCGTGGCCAGCGACGGCGCGTCGAACCCGAGCGCTTCCAGCGTGAGCGAGCCGTAGGCTTCGATCATCGCGCGCTTGTCGAGGATACGGATGACGGCATCCTCGCCGTGGATGCTGGGCATGATCGACACGCGCAGGTCGATCTCGCGCCCGGCCGATTCGACGCGGAAGCTGCCGTCCTGCGGGACGCGGCGCTCGGCGATGTCCAGCTCCGCCAGCACCTTCAGGCGCGAGATGATGTGCTCCGCCAGCTCGATGCCGCCGACGGACGCGGCGTGATCGAGCACGCCGTCCACACGGTATTTCACGGCGAGGCCGCCGGCGGTGCTCTCCAGGTGGATGTCGGAGGCGCCCGCCTTCAAGGCGTCGTACAGGGTCGAGTTCACGAGCTTGACGGCGGGACTGGCGGCTTCCGACACCGACGCGAACGACAGCACCGTCGCGCTCTTGCCGTCGCGGCGCGACTCTCCGCTGTCGCCCACGAGCGTGTCGACGGCGCGCGCGGATTCCTCGTGCTTGCCGAGGTACGCCTGGATGTCGGATTGCAGCGCGAGGCGCAGGTGCAAGGGCGACGCGGCCGTCGCGCCGGCCTGCGCCTGCAGCCACGTCTGCAGGTCGAGGTCGAACGGGTCCGCGATCACGCCCGTCAGGTTTTTCGCATCGTCACGCAGCAGCACGCAGTGGCGCGCCAGCGCCTGCGCCAGCGGCAGCAGGTCGAACGCGGGCTGCTGGCCGAACATCTCCGGCGTTTCCATCGTGGCGAGGCCGAACGGTTCGGCCAGCAGGCGCACGATCTCGCGCGGCTCCAGGCCGGACAGGCCCTGCAGCTCTTCGACGAGCGAACGGCGCGATTGCCGGCTTTGCGCGCGGGCGCGCGCCAGCAATGCGGCATCCAGGGAGGCGAGCGGCGCGTTCACGACATGTCTCCGGCGAGGTCGAATATGGGCATGTACAGCAGGACGACGATGGCGCCGACGACGAGGCCGATGGCCGCCATCAGCAGGGGTTCGAAGGTACGGGTGAAACGGTCGATCCAGCGGCCGATCTCGCCGTCGTAGAACGCGGCCGAACGCGTGAGCATCGTGCCCATCGCGCCCGTGCGCTCGCCCACGCGCAGCATGCGCAGCGAGATCGGCGTCGTCAGGCCGTTCGCCTCGAACGCGTCGGACATCGGTCTCCCCGCCTCGATCGCCGTGCGCGCCGCTTTCAGGCCGCCGGCGATACCGGGCGATACCATGCCCTGCACGGTATCGATCGCGTTCACGAGCGTGATGCCGCCTTCGTTGAGCATGCCCAGCGTGAGGTACAGCCGCGAGAGTTCATAGATGCGGGCGCGTTCGCCGATGCCGGGCAGTTTCGCCAGCAGGCGCGCGGCGCCGCCCTGCTTCAGCGCACGCCGGATCGCCCAGGCGGCCAGTGCGACGAACGCCACGAAACCGATGAGGAGTCCTCCCGCATGCCGGCCCGCGAACTGGCCCCAGTCGAGCATCAGACGCGACATCCACGGCAGGTTGCGGCCCGCGCCCTGGTACACCTCGGCGAAGCGGGGCACGACGTACGACATCAGAAAAATGCTCACGCCGCCGCCCACGAGCAGCAGGATCGCGGGATAGATCGAGGCGCTGACGACCTTGGCGCGCACGGTGTCGATGCGCTGCTGGTATTCGATATAGCGTTCGAGCGCACGCGGCAAATCGCTCGTGCCTTCGGCCGCGCGCACGATGCCCACGTACAGCGGCGGGAACAGCGCAGGTTGCGCGGCCATCACGGTGGACAGGCGCTTGCCTTCGCGCAGGCCCGCGAGCAGCCGTTCCAGCACGCTGCGCGTGGCGGGACTGGTTTCCTTTTCCAGCAGCGCTTCCAGGCCTTCGACGATGCCCAGGCCCGCCGTCAGCAGCGCGAGCAGCTCCTGGCTGAACAGCACGAGCGACAGCTTGCCGCCGCGCTGACGGCGCAGCAGCGGCGCCTGCACGGGTTCGATCGCGCTGACGAACAGCCCGCGCGCCTCGACCTGGCGGCGCGCGTCCGCCTCGTCGAGGGCGTCGACGAGCACGCTGGCGATGCGCATGTCGGGCGCAAGGGTGCGGACCGCGAACTGCATGGGAGCGACAGGCGGGAAGTGTTATTGGGAGCTGATGTCGGCGTTCTCGCCTTCGCCGCCCGGCTGGCCGTCCTTGCCGAGCGAGACCACTTCATATTCGCCCTTGGTGCCGGGCGCGCGGTACTGGTAGGCGTGGCCCCACGGGTCGAGCGGGATACCCTTCTTCAGGTACGGGCCGTTCCACTTGCCGGAGGCCGTCGACGGCGCCGCGAGCAGCGCGTTCAGGCCCTCCTCCGTCGTCGGGTAGCGGCCGACGTCGAGGCGATAGGTGTCCAGCGATTTTTCGAACGCTTCGATCTGGGCCTTGGCGACGGTGACCTCGGACTTGCCCAGTTGCGAGAAGTATTTCGGGCCGACGTAAGCCGCCAGCAAGCCGATGATAACGATAACTACCAAGAGTTCAAGCAAGGTAAAACCAGCCTGGCGGACCCGCGCGGCGGTGTCCTGGTTCTGCACACGATACATCCAACCGACTCCTCTATTGCTTTAGTGTAAAGCCTTGCGTGAAGGCTACCATGGCCCCGTCATGGCGACAAATCATTTTCCCGCATCGATCGTCGGTCGAATTCGCAAACGGATTTCTTGTTCGCAAAATTTTAACCTCGTTCTGCTCGCCTGAACACTGTTACGGCAATCGTCCCCCCATCCCTGGGGTCGGGGATGGCGGAATGCCTAGCATACCCCGTTATCTGTGTGAAATCCTTTATGTTTTTTCGTTAATGGGAGAAGGATTTCTGTCGTTTTTGCGCGAAATTTTTCTAAAGTGCATTTAAAGTTTCTTTGAGGATATTTCCCTGCATCATCGCTTATCTTCGTTTATTTCCATGCGAAAATCTTTCGAAGTGATAATATTTGCACGAAATTAACAACAAAAATATTGAGCTACGGAAAAACCGAGGTTACAGTGACGCATCGATGAGTTTTGCGTTGCCTTAAATCATGAAAATCTCTGCTTTCCGTACCGTTATCGCCGTCAGCCTCGCCTCCCTGCTCGCCGCCTGCGGCAGTGGCGCCCAGATCGACCAGCCGGTCCAGACCGCCGCGATGACCGGCAGCGCCGCCCAGGTCGCCTCGGCCAACTCGCCCGCCCCGGATTGCGCGGCCGAAGGCTGCAACGGCCTGCGCATCATCGACGCGAACGCCGAAGCCTTCCGCTACGAAGCCATGCGTCGCGCCGCCGCCGAAGCACCGCAGTCCTGATCGCCTTCCAGCAGCCGTAAATCCATGCAGCGCGCCAGCGCATGCGCCCGGTTGTTGACGCCGAGCGTGCGATAGATCCGCTGCAAATGGTTCTTGACGGTCAGTGCACTGATCCCCAGCAGCCGCCCCATCTCGTCATTGCTCTTGCCCGCCCGCAGCCAGCCGACGATCTCGGTCTCGCGCGCGGAGAGCGCACGTGCCGGTGCCCCGGCCGTCCGCGCCGCCGGCAGCCGCCCGAGCGCCAGGTGCAGGTGCGGCAGCAGCAGTTCCAGGAAATACGCGTGACGCGCGGTCGGCCGCACCGCCAGGCCGAACAGCAGGAACACGCTCCCGCCCATGCTCGTCGGCCCCGTACCGTGCGCGAGCACGTTGTCGAATCCCAGCCGCAGGATCTCGCCGCCCAGGCCGTCCGGCGCCTCGTGCGCATCGATCGCCATCGCCAGCCGGCCTCCCCGCGCGATGCGCAGCGCCAGATCCGCCAACGCCTGCTGCGCCCCCGGCGCCAGCACGGTGCCGTGCAGGCATTCCAGCCGCGTCAGCGCGCCGCCGTGGCCGAATTGCAGGCACACGAGCACCTGGTGCGGCAGCAGCGCCTGCACCTGGCCCTGCGTCCACAGGAAGAACTGGTGCGGGCTGGCCACGCGCAGGCCCGATTCGATGGCGCACAGCAGGTATTCCTGCTCCTGGGGGCGGAGGATGACGACGGGGTCCACGGTCAGGCGACGAAGCGGTAGCCGGTGCCGCGCACCGTTTCGATATGCTCCTGGTGACCGCTCGGCTGCAGCGCGTGGCGCAGGCGGCCCACGTGGGCGTCGACCGTGCGCTCCTCCAGCACGGCGTGCCGGCCCCAGACCTTGTCCAGCAGTTGCGAGCGCGTGTGCACGCGCTCCGGATGGTGCATGAGGAAGTTTAGTAAACGGAATTCGACAGGGCCCAGCGCGACCGGGCACGCCCCGGCCACCACCCGCTGCGTGTACGGGTCGAGGTGCAGGCCCGCCATCTGCACGGCATCGACGGACGCGTGCGGCACGCGGCGGCGCAGCACGGCCTGCATGCGGGCCAGCAGTTCGCGCGGGTTGAACGGTTTCGTCAGGTAGTCGTCGGCGCCGGCTTCCAGCGCGAGGATCTTGTCGTGCTCCCCTGCCCGCGCGGACACCATGATGATGGCGATGCCGCGTGTGCGCGCCTGCGCGTGCAGGCGCCGGATCAGCGCTTCGCCCGACTGGCCGGGCAGGTCCCATTCCAGCAACAGCATGTCGGGGACGGCGGCGTCGAGCAGGACGAGCGCCGACTCGGCGTCCGCGCACAGGCGGACGTCGTGGCCGGCACGGGTCAGGTTCAGTTCCAGCAGCTGGCGGACGGCCGGGTCGGGGTCCGCCACGAGGACATGTGCGCGCATATCAGATCCTTGTCTCGGCGACAACAGGATCGAATATGCACTAAGCAAAGTCCTCTGAACAATATGATTTCTATTGGAAATTCATATGTTTATCGAATAAATCGACGGCGCTGCATCGCCCCCAGCAAGACCAGGCCCGTCGCGACGATCGCCCAGTCCGCCGGTTCCGGCACCGGGTTCACGGCCGCAACGCCAGGATCGACGGCCACCACCGGCGGCTCGCCCGCCACGAGGCTGATCTGCACCGCCTGGAACGCCAGGTAGTCGCCCGCGCTGTCGAGCAGGCTGACGGACAGCCCCGTGCTGCCGCCGTCCGTCGGCACGCCGCCGAACGTCACGTCGAAGCCGAATGTGCCGCCCAGCGTGATCGACTGGAAGAACTCCGAGAACGCGTCGCTCGAGAACGTGTACGAACCGCCCGATTGCACCACGTTGTCGAGGAACGGCGTGCCCGTGAAGGCGCCGTCCAGGCCGCTGATCGTCGCCGTCAGCACGTCGCTCGTGGCGAAGGGCAGGAAGTCTATCTGCATGTAGCCGTCGCCGCTCGTGCCGGCCGTGTCGAGGGCCACATGGTAGATCGGGCTTGCGGTGGCGGCGCCGGCCAGCAGGGACAGCGCCAGCAGCGCGCGGGAGAACAAGGTTTTCAGGTTCATCATGTGGAATCTCTCAATCAAAAGGTGCCGGAATACAGTTTCGACGTGAACGTGATGTTCGTCTTCGACGGGTTCGTGAACGTCAGCGCCACGGTCACGGCGGCGCCCGGTGCCAGCGTGGTGCCCGGCAGGGTCACGTACGGCGCGCCGTTGAAGTCGCCGCTCCTGTTGTCGAGCGTGACGCCGGCCGGCAGGCCCTGCAGCACGTAGCGCAGCGGGCCGGACAGCGCCGCGCCGCTCGTGTTCGTGAACGTCACGTTGCCGCTGAATTTACCGGTGACGCGGTTATAGCCGAGCGTGCCCGGCACGATCTTCACGCTGGCCGTGACGTCCGTGTAGGCCGGCGCCAGGTTCAGGCTCACGACGACCGGATCGTGGTCGGACGCGCGGAACGGATTGTTCACGTACGGGTCGTCGGCCGTGTCGCCCAGGTTGTAGTCGATCGCGTCCGGTTCGTCCGCGTTGTTGTGCCATTCGGTCACGCCGGCCACCTGCGGGTCGAGGGCGCTGCTGGCCAGCGCGTGGTCGAGGTAGCCGCTCTGGCCGTCGAACACATACGAATACGGCGTACCGTTCGGCCGCACGAAGCGCTCCAGCTCGTTGACCATGCCGTTGTCCGTCAGGTATGCGATCGGGTCTTCATGGCCATACGCGTTGAAGTCGCCCACGGCCAGCACGTCCGGGTCGCCCGCGGCCGCGACGACGGTCGGGATAAAGTACGAGAACAGGCGCTTGGCTTGCAGCACGCGGGTCGCGGTCCAGCAACCCTGGCCGTCGCCGCTGTCCGTGTCGCCGGCACCCGCGCCGCCGCAGCTGCCCTTCGACTTCAGGTGGTTGACGATCAGCGAGAACTTCGCGCCGTTCGCATTGACCTTGAACGTCTGGGCCATCGGCGGACGGTTGTTGACGGCGTCGCCGTCCGACAGCGCGCCGCCCACCGGCGTCAGCACGGCCGGCTTGTAGATCATCGCCACGCGGATCGCGTCCGTGCCCGTCGCGGCGGGTTTGGCCACGTACGCATATGCCTTCGAGCCGATCGCCGCGTTCAGCGCGTCGACGAGGTAGCTCACCGTGATGTCGCCGTTGTTCTGGATTTCCATCAGGCCGACGGCATCCGCGTTCATCGCTTTCAGCTCATTGACGATCTTGTCGCGCTGGCGGTTGAACTCGGCGAGGTTGTCGGCGCCGCGGCAATTGCTCTTCGACGGGGCGGACGAGCCGATCGTGCAGCCCTGCCCCGTGCGGCCCCACGCGTCGGTGCCGTCCGTGAACGTCGTGAAGAAGTTCAGCACGTTGGCGCTGGCCACGCGGACATTGCCCGCGACGACGGCCGGCGCATCCTCGCGCGCGTTCGTGCGGCTGAACACGGGCGTTTCGGTCGGCTGCAGCTTGTACCAGCCGCCGCCGCCGCCGATGGCGCCGAAGTCGAGCACGCCGACGAGGTCCGTCACCGTGTCGCCCGCGCGCACGGTCTTGTCCGCGGCAAGGTAGGGGATGTGCGGCGGCGCCGTGAAGATGCCGTCGTCCAGGATCACCATGTTCTGCGCGTTGGCGGCGATCAGCGCGTTGGCTTCCGGCGTGCCGGCACGGTAGCGGTTCGTCGGCGTCTCGCGGCGGCCGTTGGCCAGCACCAGTTCGCCGCGGTCGCCCAGGTAGCTGTTGCCGTTGACGGTCAGCGGACTGGTGAAGCGCACGAGCATGCCTTCGTAGTGGCTCAGCTCGGTCGGCAGGTCGATGTTGACCGGGGCAATCGTGTTGCCGCTGCCGAGCACCGTGGCGGCGCTGACGTCCTTCAGTTCCGTGTACGAGCGCTTCGAACCGTTCGGCGTGAATTCCGTCACGGTGCCCGTCACGCGCACGAGGTCGCCTTCCTTCACGGCGGCTGCGGCCGTGGCGCCGAACACGAAGATCGCGTCGGACGTGTTCGGGTCGCCGTCGCCCTGCGGGTCCTGGATGTAGAAGCCGCTGCCCAGCTTCTTCGTGACGACGCCGGACGTCGTCTGCACCGTGTTCACATACGGGCTCGTGAGGCCGCTGCCCTGGATCTGCGAAATCTTGACGAGGCCGCTGACGGCCACGTTGACGGTGCAGCTCGCGCTCTGGCTCGCGTCGTTGGCGAACGTGATCTCGACCGGGTACGTGCCGGCCGGCAGGCTCGCGTCGACGACGAGGTTCGCCGTTGCCGTGCGGTTGTCGGCGGTCGCGGCCGTGAAGCCGGTCAGGCTGATGCCGGCCACGGCGCCCTTGCTGATGACGGCGCTGTTGACGAGGCTGTCGGCGTCGCTCGCCTGCAGCGGCGCCGTCGTGCCGGTGCCCACGTCGATGCCCACGCTGCCCGGGCACGCGAGCACGATCGGCTGCGGCAGCGGTCCGCCGCTGCACGACACGCGGTCGCTGGACGTGTTGCGCGGGGCCGCGGGACCGGTGACGAAGTCGCTGCTGTTGTCGTTCGAGTCCAGGCAGCCATTGTTCTTGCGGAGCACCGCCAGCGTGTTCGACGGCGCCGGCGTCGCGCCCGAGCCTTCGTAATAGCCGGCGGTGGTGCCGAAGCCGACGAGGTCGACGACGTTGTCGACCGGCTTGCCGCCCGCCAGTGCCGTGATCGAGTTGACGAGCGCCACCTTGCCGGCCGTCGCGCTCATCGTGATGGTGCCGCTGGCGTCCGGCGTCAGCGCATCCGTGCCGCCGCTGCCCAGCGCCTCGTGCACGAGGTAGTACTGGCCGGCGGCCAAGGTCACGCTGGCGGGCAGCTTCGTCACCTGCCAGCTGGTCCCCGTGGCCGACGCGTATTGCACGCTCCAGTTCGTCAGGGTGACGGCCGTGTCGCCCGTGTTCAGCAGCTCGATGTAATCGTTCTTGTAGGTGGCGCCGGCATTACCGCCGCCGCCATAGACCTGGCTGATGACGACGCCGCCCGGCGCGGCGAACACGGGTGCCGACAGGGCCGCCAGCAGCGCGGCCAGCACCGTCATGCGTCCTGGAGAATGCAAATGGGTCATGGGTTATCCTGGGTTGATTTGTCAATGCAACACTTAACAAATGTATATTAAATGCGCAAATTGACAACATCATGACCATGGATTAGTCCGAACGGACCAATTCAGCGCTTGCCTCAGCGCTTACGATAAGGTGCGGCCAGCGGTTCGCCGATGAACAGCCCCTGCGTGGGCCACGCGACGCTCTTCCAGTAGGCTTCAATCGCGCTATTGCCCTGCACATAGTGCTTGAGCAGCACGGCCGGATTCGGGAATTTCTGCCAGTGGTTGCAGGGTTCGCTGACGGTGCCGTAGCTCGCGGTCGCGCCCGCTTCCAGCCAGCGCAGGCTGCTCATCTGGTCGCCGCCGAGCAGGTCGCCGCCCAGCGACGTCAGGTGGTCGGCCAGCGCGCCCGGCAGGAAGTGCAACGTGTCCAGTTTGGCGACCTCGGCCATGCCCGTCTCGTAGATCATGACGTCCTGCGCGCCGTCCAGCACGTCGGCCTGCATCGTCTTCGTCGTCAGCTTGCGCGCCACGATCCGGCCGGCCGGCGGAAAGAACTGGGCGCGGGAATTGCGCGCCTTTTCCGACGTCGCCAGGAAGTAGGCGGTGGCGGGCGCGATCCGGAAGCCCGCGCCGGCGCCGCGGTCGATGAGGGCCTTCGCCTGCTCCACGGATTCCGTCGGCAACAGCATCGAGATGCGGATGTTCAGGTCGGTATAGGGACGCGCGGAACTGGAGTTGAAGTAAGGACTCGGCCGCCCCGGCAAGCACGTCTTGATGCACTGGTCGGGATCGAACCCGAGGCTGTAGGCGCCCGTGATCGAATTGCACGCGACCTTGTACGGCGCCGTCCACACCATCAGCACGGCCTGCACCTCGGGCCGCAGGTGCGCGTCGATCTCTTCCTTCAGTTGCGCGAAGCGTTCCGGGCTGATCTCGTGCGGCTTGCCGGGGATGCGTACGTGCACGACGTTCGCCGCTGGAATGCCGCGCCGCTTGCGGTAGTACTCGCCGACCTTGACGCTGTTCGGCTCGGCATCGTTGATGACGATGGCCAGTTGCTCCGGCTGAAGATTAGGGGCGCTGACGAATTGGGCACGGGCGGGTGCAACCAGGAAAGCGACAAGAAGCAGGGACAGGCAGAGTCTCGGGATCCGGATCATGGGCAGTGGTCACGTGGATGAAAAACGGGAGCGCGAGGCTCCCGTTCATCATGCCACAGCTTGCAAGGCGGACAACTTAGGCACGCCTTAGTGTGCGCTTGCGCACAGCGACGCCCAGGATGCACACGCCCGCCAGCAGCATCGCGACGTTCCCGGGCTCCGGCACGGGAGAAATCGCGAACACTTCCATCGCGTCCAGCCGCACGATCTCGCCGCCCATGCTGCCGTCGATGATGCTGTGGCCCTCGTTGGCCGGATTACCGTAACTCAGTTGCCACGACAATGCCGCCGTCAGCTCGTCGTTGACGAACAGGTCGGGCCCCTGCCCGAACACGGGACCGTAGCCTGCTTCGTTGTACGTCTGGCGCAAGCCCTGGCTCGGCAGCACGAAATCGGTGAGGACTTGCCGGTACACGGCCGGCGCCGTCATGTTGAACAGGAAGGCCGTGCGCTGCCAGTCGCGCTGGGTCTCGTGCCAGCCTTCATCCGACGCCCAGCCCTGCGGGTTGTAGCCGCCCACGAGGAAGCTCGCGCCGGCGTCGTTCGTCACTTCGAGCAGGGTGAAGGTGGCGCCCTTCCCGTCCGCGCCCGCATGGAAGGCGTCCGACGTATCGCCGGGACGCAGGGTGTACACGTTGTTGAGGTTGAATTCGCCGGCGCCGAGCCAGCGTTCGAGTTGGGCGTGGCTGTCCGCGTCCAGCAGAGCAGATCCACCGATGATGTCGCCTGCCGCCGCCGTGCCGCCGACGCCGGCGAGCGCGCATGCCGCGATGATCGTCTTCATCTTCATGATGTTCCCCCGATGGGTTTCGACGATGCATTGTATGCCGCATGCGCGCGGCCATACGCACTGTAGACCTGGGGCAAAGAGGCGTCCGCACGAGAAATGCGGACGCAGAGACACGGAGATTACGCGCGCTTGTAAATATCCTCGAAGCGGACGATGTCGTCCTCGCCGAGGTAGCTGCCGGATTGCACTTCGATCAGGTGCAGCGGCAGCTTGCCCGGGTTTTCCAGGCGGTGCGTCATGCCGATCGGAATGTACGTGGACTCGTTCTCGGACAGCAGGGTGACGTTATCACCGCACGTGACGCGCGCCGTGCCCGACACGACGATCCAGTGCTCGGCGCGGTGGTGGTGCATCTGCAGCGACAGCTTTTCGCCCGGCTTGACGCAGATGCGCTTGACCTGGAAGCGGTCGCCCGCGTCGATGCCTTCGTAATAGCCCCACGGACGGTACACCTTCGTGTGGTACAGGTGTTCCGTGCGTTCGTTGCCCTTGAGGTGGTCGACGACGTTCTTGACGCGCTGGACCATGTCCTTGTGCGCGACGAGCACGGCATCGTTCGTCTCGACGACGACGAGGTCCTTCACGCCCACGACGGCCACGATGCGGCTCTCGGCGCGCACGAGCGTGTTGCTCGTGCTGTCGAGGTACACGTCGCCGCGGATCGCATTGCCGTTGGCATCCTTGTCCTGCACGTCGGCCAGCGCCGACCAGGAACCGACGTCGCTCCAGCCGATGTCGGCCGCGACGACGACGCCGTCGCGCGTGTGTTCCATCACCGCGTAGTCGATCGAATCGGACGGGCTCGCGGCGAATGCGGCTTCGTCCAGGCGGCAGAAGTCCAGGTCGCGGTACGCCGACTGCACGGCGGCGCCGGCGGCTTCGGCGATCGTCGGCGCATGCTTTTCGATCTCGGCCAGGAAGCGGTCGGCGCGGAACATGAACATGCCGCTATTCCAGTAAAAGCCGCCGTCGGCGACGAAGCCTTCGGCCGTGTTGCGGTCGGGTTTTTCGACGAAGCGGTCGATCTTGTAGCAGTCATCGCAGCCCGGCAGCGGTTCGCCGCGGCGGATGTAGCCATAGCCCGTCTCCGGGGCGCTCGGCACGATGCCGAACGTGGCCAGCGCGCCTTTTTCGACTTGCGCCGCGGCACGTTCCACGGCGACGCGGAACGCTTCGTTCTTTTCGATCACGTGGTCGGCCGGCAGCACGAGCATCACGGCGTCCGGATCCTGCGCCTTCAGGAAGGCGGCCGCGGCGGCCACGGCCGGGGCCGTGTTGCGTCCCGCCGGCTCGAGCAGGATGCCGTGCGGCGTGATGCCGACGCCGCGCAGCTGCTCGGCCACGAGGAAGCGGTGCTCATTGCCGCAGACCACCAGCGGCGCCATCAACCCCGGCCAGCCGCGGACCCGCAGCGCGGTTTCCTGCAGCATCGTCTTGTCCGTCACCAGCGGCAGCAGCTGCTTGGGCATCACTGCCCGCGACAGCGGCCACAGACGGGTACCGGCACCGCCGGAGAGGATGACTGGGTAAATTTTCATGCGTTGGCTTTCTCTAGTGTCTTGTCTGTTTCTTCGGCCTGCTCTTTGCGACGGCTGCGGCGACGGTCGCGCGCGTTCAGCCATTCCGACGAGCTGTACTCGGAGGAGTGCTTCATCTCGCCGGCACGGTCGATGCTGTAGTCTTTGAAAACGATCATTTCATGTAATGTCACATCGTTCAGCACGCGAGTGTACTCGAAAAGCACACTACGGACGACCTCGGCACCCTCGCAGATATGGCTGCCGTGGCCGATCCACGTGGGGCCGATGATCGTGGCGCCGGCCTCGATCTTGACGCCGGACCCGATGTAGACGGGGCCCTTGATCGTCGTGCCCCGCCAGTCGATGCTCGTGTTCAAACCGGTCCACAGGCCGGGCTCGATCTGGATGCCCGGCACGTCCATATGATTGACCTCGCCAGTCAGCACGTTCTGCAGCACTTCCCAGTAATCGCTCACGCTGCCGATGTCCAGCCAGTTGAACGGCCGGCCCTGGGCATAGAACGGCATGCCCTTTTCGGCCAGCAGCGGGAACAGCTGGGAACCGATGTCGAATTCCACGCCCGACGGGATGAGGTCGATCACTTCCGGTTCGAAGATGTAGATGCCCGTGCTGATGAAGTTCGACAGCGCTTCTTCCTGCTTCGGCTTTTCCTGGAACTGGGTGATGCGGCCATTCTTGTCGGTCACGACGACACCATAGCTCGAGACCTTGTCCCACGGGACTTCCTTCGTGATGACGGATGCCATCGCCCCCTTGCGGCGGTGCTCGAGGAGCGCGGCCTTGAGGTCGAGGTCGATCAGCGCGTCGCCGCACAGGACGATGGTCGTGTCGTCGAAGAAGCCGCCGAATTCCTGGATCTTCTTCATGCCGCCGGCCGAACCGATCGGCACGGCGACGACTTCGCCGTCTTCCTTCGTGTAGCCTTCGAACGAATAGCCGATCTGGACGCCGAACTGCTCGCCCTCGCCGAAGTATTCCTCGATCTTTTCGTGCAGGTGGCTGACGTTCACCATGATCTCGGTCACGCCGTGCTTGCGCAGATGCTCGATCAGGTAGGCCATCACGGGCTTGCCCAGCACGGGGATCATCGGTTTCGGCAGGTCATAGGTCAACGGACGTACACGCGTACCTTTGCCTGCTGCAAGAATCATCGCTTTCATGGTTCGGTCCTCATACGTTTATTTTGGGGTAGTCTGGTAGCGCCAGGAATCGGCGCACATTTGCGCGATGTCACGCTGTGCGGTCCATCCGAGTTCCTCGCGGGCTTTCGTCGGGTCGGCGTAGCACTTGGCAATGTCGCCGGGGCGACGGTCGACGATCTGGTACGGAATCGGCTTGCCGCAGGCCTTCTCGAAGGCATGCACCATTTCCAGAACGCTGTTGCCATTGCCGGTGCCGAGGTTGTACGTGTACAGGCCGTCGCCCTTGGCCAGCTTGTCCAGCGTCTTCACGTGGCCGATGGCCAGGTCGACGACGTGGATGTAGTCGCGCATGCCGGTGCCGTCCGGCGTCGGATAGTCGCCGCCGTACACGGACAGCTTTTCGCGCTGGCCGTTGGCGACCTGGGCGATGTACGGCACCAGGTTGTTGGGGATGCCGTTCGGCTCCTCGCCGATCAGGCCGCTTTCATGGGCGCCCACCGGGTTGAAATAGCGCAGCAGGGCGATGCGCCAGTCCGGCTCGGCCTTGAACAGGTCGCGCAGGATGTCTTCGATCATCAGCTTGCTGCGGCCGTACGGATTGGTGGCCGACAGCGGGAAATCCTCCTTGATCGGCACCGAAGCCGGATCGCCGTACACCGTGGCCGACGACGAGAACACGAGCGTCTTGCAGCCGAACTTGGCCATCGTCTCGAACAGCGCGACGCTGCCGTAAACGTTGTTGTCGTAGTAGCGCAGCGGCTGCGCCACCGATTCGCCGACCGCCTTCAGGCCCGCGAAGTGGATCACCGCATCGATCTTGTGGGCGGAAAACACGGCTTCCATGGCCGCACGGTCGCGGATGTCGCCTTCGACGAAGTCGAACGGCTTGCCGGTGATCTTTTGCACGCGGTCTTGCACGGAACGCACCGCGTTGTACAGGTTGTCGTACACGACCACGTCGTGGCCGGCGTTCTGCAGTTCCACGACGGTGTGCGAACCGATGTAACCCATGCCGCCAGTAACGAGAATCTTCATGAATGCTCTTCTTTCTTTAAATGTTGCTGCCGCCGTGCTCTTCCTGGAGCCGGCGCGCATCGTTATGTTGTTGGCGGCTCTGAAACCGCCGCCATCCCTGTCTGGTGTTTTGGTGTACTGCAACCTCGTGGACGCTATCGTGCGCCCTTTAACTTCAACTCCTTGAGGAACAGCCAGATGAAGGCCATGTCCTCGATAAAATACCTGCGGAACATCCGGCGCGGCTCCTGCAGGAAACGGTAGAACCATTCCAGCCCGGACTTCTGCATCCAGAGCGGCGCGCGCTTGACGTGTCCGATCGCCACGTCGAAGGTCCCGCCCACGCCCATGGCGAACGGCACCTTCATCTCGGCCTGCCAGCGGCCGAGGAACTGCTCTTTCTTCGGCGAACTGATCGCCACGAACAACAGGTCGGGACGCGCGGCGCGGATCTGCTCGACCACCTCCGCTTCTTCCGCCTCGCCCTTCCAGTAACCGTTGCGGTAGCCGGCCAGCACCAGGTTCGGATACTTGTGCCGGTACGTGGACGCCACCTTGCTCACCACTTCCTCTTTGGCGCCGAGCAGGAACACGCGCCAGCCCTTCTCGCCCGCGCGCCGCATCAGCGCCTCGAACAGGTCGCAGCCCGCGACCCGTTCCTTCAGCGGCCGGCCCAGCAGGCGCGACGCCCACACGACCGGCATGCCATCGACGTTCACGAGCGCGCAATCGTTGATGATCCGGCGCAGTTCCGGATCGCGGCTGGCCTTGACCAGCTTGTCGACGTTGACCACCACGTGTTGATGGGGCCGTCCTGTGTGGATGAACCCCTCGACCGTCTGCAATGTCTCTTCCATCGTCAGGTTGTCGATGGAGCACCCCATCAGCGTGATGCGCTCGTTCATGTCTACCTCATGATTAACCTTGCCCGCGGATTTCCTTCGTCAGGATGTCCACGATGCGTTCCGCCGCACGGCCGTCCCACAGGTGCGGCCGGCGGCCCTGCTTGCCCTCGCCGCGCAGGATCTTGCGCGCTTCGAGGAGGATTGCGGCCGGGTCGGTGCCGGCCAGCACGTTCGAACCTTCGTCCACGGTCACGGGACGTTCCGTGTTCTCGCGGATCGTGACGCAGGGCACGCCCAGCGCCGTCGTTTCTTCCTGCAGGCCGCCGCTGTCCGTCAATACGACGGCCGCGTCTTTCCACAGGTTCAGGAAGGCCATGTACGCCTGCGGGCCTGCCAGCGTGATGTTCGGACCCAGGTCGATGCCGAATTTCTCGATGTTCGCGCGGGTACGCGGGTGCACGGGGAAGATCAGCGGCAGGTCGGCCGCGATCTCCTTCAGCGCGCCGGCGATGCGCGTGAACGTGGCGGCATCGTCGACGTTGCTGGGGCGGTGGAGCGTCACGACGCCGTAGCGCTGGCCGGCGTTCTTGCGCTCGGCCTTCCAGGCACTCGTTTCGAACGCGGACGTGTCGGCGCTGCTCAATTTCTCGGCCTGGTACAGCACGTTGTCGACCATCACGTGGCCGACGTAATGGATCGCTTCTTCCTTCTTGCCTTCGCGGCGCAGGTGTTCGACGGCCGACGGTTCCGTCACGAAGAACCAGTCCGAGATGCTGTCCGTGACGAGACGGTTGATTTCTTCCGGCATCGCCATGTCGAAGCTGCGCAGGCCGGCCTCGACGTGGGCGACCGGGATATTCAGTTTCTTGGCGACGATGGAGCACGCGAGCGTGGAATTCACGTCGCCCACGACCAGCACGGCGTCCGGACGCTCGCCCTGGCACAGTTCCTCGAAGCCGATCATGATCTTGGCCGTCTGCTGGGCATGGCTGCCGCCGCCGGCGGCCATGAACACGTCCGGCTGCGGAATACCGAGCTCTTCGAAGAACACGTCGTTCATCTCGCGGTCGTAGTGCTGCCCCGTGTGGATGATCTTGAACGCCGGCGCGTCGGCCCGCGCCTGCAGCGCGCGCACGATCGGTGCGATCTTCATGAAGTTGGGGCGGGCACCTGCGACCAGATAGATGAGCATTTGAAACAATCCCTATAGTTATGGAAAAACGCTGTTAGAAAAACGTTATTGTAAACTTGCACTCGACCGGAACGGCGGACGATACGGTGCTGATCTTCAAAACATCGCACGGCTGCCTGCTTTCATAGCAGCGCGAGTACCAGCCGAGCGGCGGATTTTCATTGCCGCGCACCAGTTCCAGCTTCAGGTCCGCGCCGTGCGCATGCATCTGCAGCGCGAAGCGCTTGCCCCGCACGTGCAGGCCCGCACTGTTCAGCCGGACGTCGAGGCCCGGCGCGAAATGCCAGAACAGCTCGACCTGATGATGTTTCTTGGCGGCGATCTCGTCGCGCACGGTGAGGGTCGCGCTGGCCGCGTCGAACCGGACGCTCCGCATGTGCCGGACGGGATCCGCGAGGCGCTCATACCCGTCGTGAGAACCCCGAAAATCGAATTCGTGCGGCGATTGCGGCATGCGCTCGATGGACGCCCGCGCCTTTTTCAGCCACATGAAGCGCCCGCCGGACACCGACTGGTCGAGCCCGTCGATGCGCACCGTGTTGTGCGCCGACGTGCCGCGGAAGTAATCGCGCCACTTGTGCTCCTGCCAGTACGAATACGTGCCGGGATCGACGAGACATTCCTCGCCGCCGATCGACAGAGTCAGCGCCAGCGCGTCCGCATGGCCGTGCGCGGCGATGCCGAGATAGCCCAGCGGGCCGCAATCGACCATGCCCTTGATCTCGTTGGGCTCGCCGAAGTGCGAGCCGAACAGCAGGTAGCCCCCGTCCGGGAACGCCCAGCCCGTCTCCGACTCGTGCGGATCCGCTTCCGGCCGCTTGCCGGGCAAGGTGTGCAGCAGCCAGCGCACGCCGGAATGCGTGGGCGGCATGCGGCGCAGCACGGCGTCGCCCAGCGCCAGCAGTTGTTCGGCGCGGTCGCTGCCGGGAGAATCCAGCCGGAACGCGATGCCGTCGTCCGCATCGCCCACCATCGGCACGTTGCCGCCCACGTCGCGCACGGAGCGCAGGAAGCGCAGCGCGCGCAGCAACGCGGTCCAGTAGGCGCGCGAGAACGGGTGGTCGCAGGCCTGGCCGACGAGGCCCGCCACGAACAGGAATTCGGATGAAAAGATGTGGTACGCAAACGCCTGCTCGCGGTTCACGCCGTCGCGCGAGAACTGCGCCTGCGCTTCGTGCTCCAGTTCGCGCCGGGCCTGCTCCAGCCACGCGCCCGACGACTTCCAGCACGGCCAGATCGACGCGCCCACGTACAAACCGGCCAGTTCGCCGATCAGGTGGTTGTTCGCCGAGGAATGGCGGGAAAGATGCCGCGCGATCGCGCTGCAATGGGCATGGATGCTGTCCAGCCAGTCGGCACGCAGGCGCTGCCCCTCCTCGCCCGCGAACAGGCCGCTGCCTTCGCCGCCGATCATCTGCCACACGAGACCCCAGTTGATGAGGCGGATGCCCAGTTCCAGCGAGCTCGTCCAGTTGGGGCCGACGAGCGGCGGGCACTGGTCGAGCCAGCTGCGCAGCTGCGTCTGCAGCGCGTGCAGCCAGGCGACGTCGTTCGTCACGGTCCACGCCTGCGCGAGGCGCACGAGGTGCAGGTGGCGGTTCAGTTCCCACACGTGCTTGATGTCGCCGACCTGCTCCCGGTTCGTGATCGTGATGTCGCCGGCGTAAATGCTCGGTCCGACGACGCCGCTGTCCGGATCGCGGTTCCACACGGGCGGCATGCCGACGTCGAAGCGCCGGTTGGCGAACAGGACGACGTGGCCGGCGCAGATGCTGTCGGCGTCGGCCAGCAGCGCGTCGCGCTCGGCCTGCGACAGGACCGGCGCGCCATGGACGTTGAACATGCGCGCACGGGGCAGCGGCGGCGCGGCGCGGGCGCGCATGCGTTTCGCCACGCGCGTCACGGCCGCCTGCTGGATCCGGTAGCCGACCTCGGCCACGGACATGCAGCGCAATCGGTTGACCAGCCAGACCATCCCTGTCGCTTCGCTCATCATCGTGTCCCCGCCAGTTCACGGTAGATCGCGGACAGCTGCCCGCACACTACCTCGGTTGAGTATTGTTGTTCGATGGTTGCGCGCGCACGTTCCGCCAGCCGGTCGCGCAGGGCGGTATCGCCCAGGAGTCGTGCAAGCGCCCTGGCAAGCGCCTGTTCGTCGCGCGGCGGCACCAGCAGGCCGTTGTCGCCGTCACGCAGGGTTTCGGGAATGCCGCCGACGCGCGTCGCGACGACGGCCTTACGCGCCGCCATCGCTTCCAGCATCGACATCGGCAAGCCTTCCGCGTGGGAGGGAAGACAGAACACGCTCGCTTTCGCCAGCTCCGCGTCGCGCGCCTCCGGGCCGACCCAGCCGAGCAGTTCGATGCGCTCGGCGATGCCCAGCTCGGCCGCGCGCCGGCGCAGCCCTTGCGCGTCGCCTTCGCCGCCGAACACGAGGCGCAGCGGCGTCGGGCCGGACGCTTCGCGCACGAGGCGCGCCCCCGCTTCCAGCAGTTCGTACACGCCCTTGGCCGCTTCCAGCCGGCCCAGGAACAGGATGCGGCCGGGCACGGCGGCGTCGGCGGGCGGCAGCGCCGGCAACGGCACTGAATTCGGCACGACGGCCACGCGGGCGCGCGGCGCGAACGTATGCACGAACTGGGCCCAGCCTTCGGACAGGGTGATCACGAGCGAACTCGCTTCCAGCGTGTGGCGGATCCAGCGCCGCAGCAGCGTGCCCGACTCTTCGGTGGCAAAAGTGCGGAAACCGCCGCCGTGCAGGTGGAAGATGGTTTGGCAACCGGCCAGCCGCGCGACCAGCAGCACGAGCGACTTGCGCAGGAAGCTCGCGTGCGACGCCGCGTGCACGTGGACGATGGCCGGATGCCGCGCCACGCAGGTGACGATCGTCTGCCAGAACCCGGACGCGGCGCCGCGCGCCTTCACGAGCGCCGAACCGTCGCGGTGGGTGGCCACGTAGCGCACGGACTCGCGCTCGAACAGGCCATGGCGGCGCAGCACGGAGACGACCGCCGCCACCCCGCCCCTGCCTTCGAGCGCGGTGCCGACCATCAGGACCCGTGGCGGGGCCTTCGTCCGCATCTGTGCTGGTTCTTCCAACGCTCAGGCCCTTATAAATTGGACAATATTTCGATAGTACATCCTGATTTTCCCGCCGTGCGCACGCTTCAACTCTCGATCGCGATGAACTCGAACTTGCCGTTCGGCCCACGCGGAATCGCCGCCACCCGCTCGACGCGCACCTTCACGCCGGGCACGCGCAGCAGGAACTTGTCGACCAGCGCCCGCTCGTCCGCATCCGAAAAACCGTCGGCCGTCACGACGCGCAGCACGAACTCGCCATCGCCGCGGTACAGTACCTGCCCTTCGACGAGATGCCGGTCGTGGCCCTGGAAGATGCGGTCCAGGCGCGCGATGATGCGGCCGTCCGGCAGGGTGACGATCTTTTCCTGCCGCCCGATCACCGCCTTGATCGTCGGGAACACCCGGCCGCAGGGGCAAGGGTCTCCGTCCGGGATCACGGTATCGCCCGTGCGGTAGCGCACGAAGGGCATCGCGGCATTGTTCAGCGACGTGCCGACCAGTTCGCAGGCACCGCCCTCGGTGTCCAGCAGGGCGACGCCGGAATAATCCGTGAGCACGTGGTAACGGCCCTCCTCGCACGTGCCGATGGCGGCCACGCGCTCGGCCTGGCCGTACCAGTCGAACACCTTCACGCCGAACGCCTGCTCGACCGCCGCGCGCACGCTTGGCTCCAGCGTCTCGGACGACGTCATCACGCCGCGCAGGGCGCGCCCGCGATAGCGCCTGCCGGCCGCGTTCAGCCAGGCGGCCAGTGCCGCGATCGACGACGGGTACGCGTGGATGACGACGGGATCGAAGCGCTCCAGCTCATCGATGTAGCGGCCGATCGTGTCGTTCGACAGGTGGTACGAGGACATCATGAGCATATTGCCCACCCAGTCGCGGCACCAGTAGCGGCCATCCGACGGGTGGTCGGGGCAGACGATGTCGCCGCGAATCCACGCGCGCGGCTGCCCCTTGCGCCAGCCTATCCATTGCAGCTGGCGGTGGACGAATCCTTCCTCGCGCACGAGATTGCCGAGCGACTGGACGATGGTCAGCGGCGAGCCGGACGTCCCGCTCGTCTTGATCGTCGTGCGGATCCACGAGCCGGGGCCGCGCGGGCGCACCAGCTTTTCCGGGTGCTGGCGCACGTCGACCTTCGTCAGCATGGCGCTGCCGGGGGCCAGCCGCGGCAGCACGGTGCCGTCGCCGTCCAGCGGCACGCCGACCCGGCGGGCGCGCCGCGCGACGTATGCGGACAGCGCTTCGCGCGACCGTTCGTTCGCGACGAGGCCGGGATACACGAGCACCCTGCCCCAGACGTTACGGACCACTTCGCGCACGAGCGAACGCAGCGAGCACTTGAGCGAGTAGGTCCACATCGACATTATTACGACGACTCCGTCAGGATTTTCTTGTAAATTTTTGCAACATTGTTACCAAGAATATCATAGGTCCGATGCGTTTTTACGTACGGTGGCCCACGTAACGCGAACTCTGCAGCAAGCGTCCCGTCATTTAACAATTCCAGAACCGCATCGGCGAACGGTGCCGCCTCCATCGGCACGCACAGGCCCGCGCCGCTCTCGGCGATGACAAGTTTCTGGTCAGGAATATCGTTGGCGACGCTGGGGATGCCGAGCGCGAGGTATTCCACCAGCTTCGTGGGCGACGACACGTCGAACAGCGTGCCGCGCGGGATCGGCGACAGGCCCACCTCGGCCCGCACGGCGTAGCCGAGCGCCGTGCGCTGGGGCAGCCAGCCCGTCAGCAGCACGTGGTCGTCGAGGCCGCGCCGGGCGATCTCGCGCCGCATCCACGCCATCTCGTCGTCGGACGGGGCGTCGCCGGCGATCACGAGCAGCACGTCGGAGTTTTTCTCGCGCAGCTGCTCCGCCACGTCGAGCAGGAAGTCGGAGCGGCGCGAACGCGCGATGCGGCCCAGGTACAGCACGACGCGGCGGCCGTCCAGGCGCGGGTCGTCGACGGGGTCGACATTGGCGCGGTCGAACAGCTGCGCGTCCACGCCCATCGGCACGGCCGTCATCTTCGACCGGTCGAACCCCTTCGCCGCGAGCCAGTCGGCCATCGCATCGCTCTGCACGAACACGTGGCGCGCGCCGGGCAGCACGAAACGGTAGATGGCGACGCGCGAC
Organism: Massilia kyonggiensis; assembly: GCF_024756235.1. Taxonomy (GTDB): domain Bacteria; phylum Pseudomonadota; class Gammaproteobacteria; order Burkholderiales; family Burkholderiaceae_D; genus Telluria; species Telluria kyonggiensis. The sequence goes on from NZ_JANUGY010000003.1 coordinate 541,916, forward strand.
GCCCACGCACGCAGCGCATGGCCCATCCATTTCAGGCCGCGGCCATGGGCGCCAATGTCGTCGCGCCGGACCTCGAAGCCTTCCACGATGGGGAACGACATCCAGTAGAGGAACGGCACGCGCAGCAGCGCGGCGGCAATGCGGCCCAGCACGCCGCTGGCGATCTTGTCGCGCACCTGGATGCAGTCGGGCCGGCCGTGGCGCAGCGCGCGCATGAGGCCCAGCAGGTCCCACAGGGGCGCGCACACGCTGGCGAAGCGGCTGCGCAACGAGCCGACGACGTGCATGCCGCCGGCCGGCCACGGCGACGCATCGCCGCTGCCGCCCTGCCCCACCAGCTCCGTGGCCACGCCGTAGCGCGGCATCTCGGTGCCGAACAGGGTACGCACGTCGGCGCGGATGGGGGGCAATGGATCGCGGACGACAAAGAGGATGGAACGCATGAATTCCTTGCCTTATGAACAACGCATGGAATCCGATTCTAGCTTACTCGTCAGCGCGCACAATTGCGCGAGTCTTAAGCCGTCCTGAGCGCGAGCAGGCGCGGCAGCAGCGCGGCGCTGGCCTCGCTGTCGATCTTGCGGCAGAAATGGGCGCGCGACGCGGCGATGCGCTCGAAGTCGCCCTCGTCGAGGATCTTGGGGTTGCGCGCGCCGTGTTCCGGCCACTGGACGTAGCGGAAGTTCTGGCCCAGCACGCGGGGCGCGAACGGCGAGTTCATCACGAGCGTCTGGAAGAACATCTCGTCCGGACACGCGCAGCGGCGGAAGAAGCGCACGAGGCCCGGCTCGCGGGCGACGCGTGCGAGGATGTCCTGCACGCATGCGCGCGACAGCGCCCACCACGACGAACCGCCGTACGGCTGCATCCCGCCCGGCACGCGGCGCGTGAGGCCCGTCGCGCGCATCGCGCGGTTGGCGATGCGGCAGGCGGTGCGCAGCAGGCGCGGACCGTCGTCGCGGTAGAAATACTGGTAGCGGAAGCCGGCGGCCCACTGGCCGGGTCCGGTGCCGATGGCTACGGTGTCCAGCAATTCATGGTCGGTGTGGCGCGCCAGCGCTTCTTTCAGGCGCGCGTTCGACAGCAAGGGGAAGTCCTGGGCGGACAGGAAGACGACCTTGTCGAAATCGGGCACCTCGGCCACGATCTGGCGCAGGGAGTTGAGCACGGCCTGCACCTGGCTGAACGTGCCCCAGTGGACGTCGACGCGGTCGCGCACGAGCCGTGCGGACGGGTGGACGGCGGCGGGGTCGAGCGCGCATTTGCGGTCGAGGTTCACGTACACGCGAAAATCGTCGTCGCGCAGCTGCTCGACCAGCGCATTGAGCTGGTCCAGGTCCTTGTGTGCCTGGATCAGGAATACCTGTGTCGTCATCGCGCCGAGTGTAGCACGGCGCGATGACGACCCCGGTGACGGTTGGGTCAGTTCAGGTTCAACGACTGCGTACCGACGGTCAGCGTGCGGGTGGTGCCCGACGTCGCGACCTTGGTGGCCGGACGCTTGCAGCCGACGTCGATCAGCACGAGGAACTCGGCCACCGACTTGCCGTCGTTCTTCAGGTAGAACGCGCCGTGGTCTTCCGTCACGCCGGACTTGGCCGCCGGACCGCTCCACTTCGCGAACGGGGCATTGCCGTTCAGGTCGCGCAGGCACACCGACTGGCCGCCCGCCGCGATCTTCACGCTCGACGGGCTCTCGACCGTCATCGCCACCGGCGCGTGGAAGTTCCACTCGTAGGTGTGGGCGACGACCGCCTGCAGCTTGTCGCGCACGACCATGGCGTCCTGGCCGTGCAGGTACCAGATCTGGCGCTTGGCCATCGTCAGCTGGCCGCCGTACGACGGGGTCGCGTCGCCTTCGGCGTAGTCGTAGGACGACTGGGCCGAGAAGCCGGAGACGCGGCCGTTACGCTGCAGCTGCTCGCGGTAGCCGGTGACCACCTGGCCCTTGCCGCCGTCGAACGTGACCGCGTTCTGCGACTTGGTCTGGTGGTACCAGTCGGTCCACAGCGGCGAACCGTACCAGTCGTACCAGCCGGCCTTGACCAGCAGCGGCTGGCCAGCCACCGACAGCAAGAGGCCGTTCTGGTCGCCGTGGCTGTGGTTGAACGAGCCGTACGGGCTGGACTTGAAGTAGAACGACGTGCGGTTCGTCGAGCCGATATCGCTGTGCATCGCCACCCAGCCGGTGCTCGGGTAGTAGGCCGAGTTCGACGGCGGGATCTTCATCGACGTGCCGGTCACCGGCATCGGGTACGGGGCTTCGACCACGGACAGCGAATCCTCGAGGCCCGGCAGGTTGGCCACGTACCAGGCGGCGCGCGGCGACACCATGCGGTTGGCGAAGGCGCGGAACACGCGCGGGTCCGGCTTCGTCTCCGAGCCGTCGCCGAAGGCGTGGATCTTCGAGCCCGGCGGCGTGAACTGCGTCGCGAAGTCGAGGAAGCCCAGCGTCCACGGCTTGGCGTACAGGTTCACGCCGGTCGCCTGGACGATCGGGTCCCACAGCGCCGTCATGTAGCCCGCTGCGTACTCGGCGTAGGCCGTGCCGTTGGCATAGCCGCCTTCCGCACCCGACCACGGCGACGGTGTGTTCACGTACGAACGGAACGTGAAGTCGAACCACGTCTGCGCTTCCGGGATGTCGCCCAGCGCCAGGGTCGAGATCAGCGCCATGTAGATCATCAACGTGTTGCCGTGCGAATCGAACGGGTACTGGTCGAGGCGGCCGTTGTCGCCGGCGATGCTGCCGTACATTTCGGTCACGCGCGTCTTGACGACGGCAAGCCACTTCGCCTTGCGGGTCCCGTCCAGGTCACCGGCGAGCAGGTCGATGCCCTTCAGCAGCGACAGCGCGATCTGGCGCGTGGCCTGGTCCTGGTTGGCGTAGCTCGTGGGGCCGGTCGGGTTCAGCGATGCCAGCTGGTCGCCGCGCTTGAGCGCTTCGGCCAGGTGGACCGGATCCTTCTTCAGGCGCCACAGCACCGCGGCCGCTTCCAGCTGGCGCGACGATTCGTTGATGCGGTTGCGCACGTCGGTCTGCTGCGATGCCATCTGCGCCGTCAGCGGCGTCGAGATCACGATCGGCCAGCGCGCGTCCGACAGGTCGGGCAGCGCCGTCATCTGCAGCTTGACTTCGTTGATCAGGCGGCTGACGTACGGGTCCAGGTCGCTCTTCTTGGCCGAGCTCCACGTCGAGTACGCGGTGAAGGACGGGGCCAGCGAACGGGGACGCGCCTTGTTCAGGATGCGCGAACGCAGGGTGGCGTTGTCGGGCACTTCGAACACGGTCGACTTGCTCGTGATCGCGAACGCACGCGGGCTCGACCATTCAGTCGAACCGGCCGGACGCACGCGCCACGTGTAATTGCCCAGTGCCAGCGCCTTGGTCGGCAGGTACCAGTTGCGGTCGACGGTCGCCTTCACCGGCGAGCCGCCCGACGGGGTGATCTCGATCTCGTAGCTGGCCGGACCGGTCGGATGACGCGCCCAGGCAAACCCCGGCGGGTTCTGCGCCTGCACGGCGCCGTTCGCCGGCGCGGGCTGGACGACCAGCGGATCGGTGGACTGGGCCCAATCGGCGCGTGCGCTGAACGACATCGACAGCGACGACAGTGCAACGACGGCGACAACGCCCTTCCGGTGAAATTTCATGTACTTGCTCCGAGAAATATTAACTGGACGACTAGAGGCTCAGCCCGTCGGCAGGAAGCCTGGGCCCGATTTGCTTGAAGCGCTTTGCGGATGCAAATGAGCGCTGTTCGATACGAGAAATAGTACCCCAAAAAAATTTTCTTGCGGAAAATTTTCCCTTAGAAATCAAAGATTTTCTCGTTCGGAACACAAATCCAACGGTGCGATGAACCTCTTATTAACAGTAATATTTCCAGGCAAATAATCGCCGTTTTTCTACAGAAAAGACTTTTTGAAAACTGTGCGGACAAATCATCAAAGTTTATTAAATCGCCATGGAATTAATAGCTTCGACAATCATGTTATTCCGTTAATTCGAAACGAACATTACGATCGCATTACGTTCTACGTTCGCGCCGGCGCGGGCATGGCGCCATGCGCGGCCTCGGCGCGCAGCGCGCGCATGCGCTTGTAGTAGCGCAGGCAATAGATGCCGAACGCGAGCGGCGCCTGTTTCAGGTAGCGGCGGCGGACCTGGAACTCTTCCTGGCGCGCCTTGATCTTGTTGGCGGACGAGACGCTGCCCGCATGGTCGCGGAACACCGTCAGCGGCCGGTCGATGGTGGCCGGCCGCGCCACCTTGCCCAGGCGCAGCCACAGGTCGATGTCCATCGCGTATTTCAGCTTCTCGTCGAACATGCCCACGCGGCCGAACGCGCTGCGGCGGATGAAGACGGCCGGATGCGGCACGGACGCCCGTCCCGCGGCGAACGCGTGGTAGCTGAACGGCACCATCCGGTACGGCGGAATCAGCTGGCCGTCCTTCAACACCTGCACGGTGCCGAACACCCAGTCCACGTGCTCGCTGGCGAAGCGCTGTGCGACGGTTTCCAGCACGTCGTCGCTCGCGTAGTAGTCGTCCGAGTGCAGGTGCGCCACGTATTCGCCCGTGGCCGCTTCGATGCCCTGGTTCATGGCGCGGCTGATGCCGCCGCCCACGTCGCGCAGCACGCGCTTCCTGCCCGGGTACGCGGCGATCATCTCCAAGGTGCCGTCGGTGGAGCCGCCGTCGACGAAGATGTGCTCCACGTCCTGGCAAGTCTGCCGCTGAACGGACGCGAGGGTGTCGGCCAGGGTGGCGGCGCTGTTCCAGGTGCAGGTGACGATCGAGAAGGTCGGTTTGTTCATGGGTCACTCGTGATAGAAGTCCAGGATCTGGGGAATGGCGTGGAACACGTCCATCGGGAAGGCATCGGGCAGCGGCACCGTCACCGGCGCTCCGCCCAGCGTGTGGGCCAGCCGCTCCACGAGCCGCGGCATGGTCTCGGCCAGTTGCAGCTGGCCGTTGTAATACTGGTAGGCCGCCAGCTCCGGCGTGCCGCCGCGTGCCAGCGCGAGACACTGCTTGCCGAGGGCCAGCGCTTCGAGCACGGTAGTGCCGCACGGCTCTTCCCACACGGACGGGATCACGAGCACGTGGCTGCGCGCCGACATGCGGATCACCTCGTCGTACGGCAACCAGCCGAGGAAGCGCACCTGCTCGTTCGCATAGCGGCTCTCGAGCTGGCCCCGCAGCGGACCGTCGCCGATGATGGTCACCCGCGCATGCTTCGGCAGCCAGCCCTGCACCTGCGCGAGGAATTCGCCGAAGCCCTTGCCGGCGTCGATGCGGCCCACGAGCAGCACTTCCCCCGCCCTCACCTCGTCCGGCCGCGCCGCGCGCTCGCGCAGATACGGGTAGCGGATGAAGTTGTGGATCACGCGCGCGCGCGACAGGTCCGCGTCCGGCACCGCGCGCAGGAACGCCTGGCGCAGGAAGTCCGACACGAAGATCGTCTTGTGGCGAGAAAAGGCTTCCGCCGTCTCGGACCGGTAGCGGCGCACGGCCAGCCCGGACATCTCGCGCCGCACCGCGTTCGGCGCGGGATGGATGCAGGCGGCGCAGTCGCGCGCGTCGAGCGTCGTGCACACGTGTTCCTGCCTGAAGCGCAAATGGATCACGCACTCGCTGCCCTGGTCGTGACGGGTCTGCACGAAGTTGACGCTCCGCGGCACGTAGCGCCCCGCCATCGGCAGGTGGCCGTGGTAGTGCACGACGTCGTACTTGGCGGCCTCGCGCAGCAGCGCGCGCGCGATGCTGCGCGCGAACCACGGGCGCTTGACGGGGTTGAAAAAGCCCAGCTGCGACTCCTTCCACCCCGGCCGGGAAAAATCGAAACCGGGCAGCACACGGCCCTTGAAGCCGATTTCGGCAGCGCTGCCGCCGTGGAACCGGTCGCTGCGTCCCATGATGTCGACCTCGTGGCCCAGTTCGAGCAGCGCGTTCGACAACGTCACGACATGCTTGCCCAGGCCGCCCACCTGCGTGCCCGGCAAGTCCTCCGAAACCATCAAGACCTTCAAGCCGCTTTCCTCATCGATAACAAACCTTTCACCCGCGTCCATGCCGTGCTCATGTCGTCCCGTTCGATCACGAACAGGCTGCCGTACGCGAGCAGCAGGCCCGCCGTCAGCAACACGAGCAGGAGCAAATCGACCGGGCCGCCATCGAACAGGCGGTTGCCCGCGTTGGCGACGACGGCGACGACCGCCACGCCGGCCACGCTGGGCAGATAGGCTTTACGGACGAGCTCGCCCAGCCGCGCGGGCACGGTGCGGCCGTGCACGGCGACGAGGAAGGCGCAGGTCAGCAGCACCGACGCGATCAGGTGGCCCCACGCAGCCCCGTCGATGCCCCAGCCCGCGACGCCGAGATAGACGACGAGCAGCCCGAACGCGGCGCGCGCCAGCGCGAACATGCCGGAAAAACGGGGATGGCCCATGCCGTCGTTCACGAGCGACGGCAGGCTCGTCAGCGAGTCGATGAATTGCGACAGCGCCATCACGGCCAGCACGATCTGGCCCGCACGGGCGAACTGCGGGTTCATCCAGTAGAACAGGATCTGGTACGAAAACACGGCGACGAGCACGAGCACGGAGGCGTTGATGAACACGACGTAGCGGCTCGCCTTCAGGTACAGCCGGTTCAAACGCTCGAGCTCGCCCCGCGCCGCCAGCGCGCTCGCGGCCGGAAAAAAGACGCCGGACAGGCGATACGTGAGACTGAGGATGCGGTTCGCGAGCGTGGACGCGACGGTGAAGTAGGCCAGCCCCGTCACGCCGACGAGCGCGCCGATGATGAGCTTGTCGGCATACGCGTAAGACAGTGTCGCGAAGCGGCTCAGGAACGAGTACGCGGAAAAGCCCAGCAATTCCTTGCGGATCGCGGCGCCGGGCTGACGGTAGCGCAGATCGGGCAGCAGGCGCCGGATGCAGCGCCACAGCACGGCGCAATTAATCGCGCTCGCGATCACGCGCAGCAGGATCACTTCGAACAAGCCATAGCCCAGCATCAGCACGGCCACCGTCAGCAGCGGGACACCGGTGCCGAACAGCATTTCGATGCGGCTCGCGATGTCGTAGCGCATCAGCGATTGCGGCACGCTCTGCAGATAGCTTTGCAACTGGCCAAGGAAGAAGCCGAGCGCCGCCAGCTGGAGTGTCGCGATCGCCTCGTGCTCCAGCGCGGCCGGCACGGAAAACACGCGCGTGACGAAGAAGTGGGCGCCGAAGAACAACCCGAGTCCGCCGACGAGGCCCAGCAGCGAGTAGACGGACAGGCCGAAGAACACCGTCTCGTCGATGCGCTCCTGGTCCTTGTGGGCGTTGAATTCCGCGATGTATTTCACGGAACCGGCCGTGACGTTGATGTCGATGACGGCGAAATAGCCGACGATCGCCGTCACGAGCGAGTACACGCCATAGTTCGCATCGCCCAGCCCTTTCACGACGAGCGGCACGGTCCCCAGCGCCACCAGCGCGGGGATGACGGCGCCGAGCAGGTTCGAGAAGGCGTTGCGGACGAGGCTGAGGTTCATACGTGCGCCGGCACCAGGTTGACGTGGCGGCGCTTGCGGGACTCGACGGGCTGCACGGCCGGCTGTGTGCTGGCCACGGCCATCGCGACGTACGGCAGCGCGAGGCAGATCGCCAGCATCTGCGTCGTGCGCACCTGCGGGAACGGCGTGCCGATGAGCAGGTCGGGCAGCATGAACGCGAGGCCCGCGGCGCCGGCCGTCGCCAGGCCCAGCAGGTCGGGCGGCAACGTGCGCAGCGCGTGGCGTGCCAAACGGGTGAACGCCCAGATCGTACCGCCCAGCAGGATCAGCCCGGGCAGCCCCGCCTTGAGGGCGATGTGCAGCACGCCGCTGTGCAGGAACAGGCCGCCATCCTGCCCCGCCTGCCACGAGATGTGCTGGTAGCCCGTGTAGCGGCCCCACGTGCCGATGCCCGTGAGCGGGTGCGAGATGAAATCGGCCAGCGCGAATTTCAGTTCCAGCACGCGCTCGCTTTCGGCGCCGAACCGCTTCGATTCCATGTCGTAGAACAGGCTCGACAGGCCGCCGCTGGCGCCTTTCGTATGCCCCAGACGCTTGAACGCCGCATACAGCAGCCCGGCCCCGAGAACGGGGGCGCCGAGCGCCATCATGTGGATGCGGCGCTGCAGCGGGAAGCGCATCATGATGATCAGGAAGGCCAGCACGAAACCGATCCACGCGCTGCGGCGGTACGACAGCACGATGCACGCGGCCGTCGTGAACAATGTCGCCCAGTCGATCGCGGTCCAGAACAGCGAGCGCTTGTTCTTCACCACCTGGAACAGGTTCACGGCGGCGATGGCGAACGCGATCGTGCACAACAGGCTGTCGTTGATGTCGAAGAACGTCAGCTTGATCTTGATGGCGTTCATGTTCGCATACACGTTGTTCGGGTCGCCGCCGAGGAAGGCCCAGCGCGCGAGGCCGAACAGGGCGCGCCCGAGCCCGGCCAGCATGATGAAGCGCGACAGCTCGACCGCGTGCTCGCGAGTGCGGAACGACAGCAGCATCAGCGAGACGAGCGGCGCCATCCACACGATGTTGGAAAAGCCGGACGGTGCCAGCGCTTCGGCCAGGGTCACGTTGGAGAACAGCGCCACGGCCACGTGGCCGCCCAGCAGCAGCACCCAGGCGAGGAACCACGGCCGCAGGTTGCACGGCGGCGCAGGATAGCGCTGGAAGCTGGCCGACACGCGGGCGCAGACCCACGCTCCTGCCATGCACCACAGCAGCAGCGGGAAGAACAGTACCCCGGAGCCGCGGCTGTAGATGCCCGGCGTGGCCATCGTCGCCAGCGAGCCGTAGCTCGTCGAGTTCTTGAAGAAGAACACGGCGATATAGACGTAGGCGAGGAAGCGCGGCCACACCATGCCCACGCCCATCCCGGCCACGGCCATGATGGCCAGCACCACGACGGCGATGAACGGCAGCGAGGTATAAAAGTACAGGAGGAAGTTCTGCATGTCCCGTCAGCTCTTGTTTGTGGCCGCGCCCAGCAGCTTGGTGCGGTCATGCGGGGACATGGCGTCCAGCATCTGGTTCACGAAGCGGTCCTGCACGCGGTAGGCGCTGTGCTCGTCGGCCTCGATGGTCGACACGCGCACGAGCATGCCGTCGGGGATTTTGCCCGTCAGGCCGTACAGGAAGCGCTGGTATTTCTGGCCCAGGCCGGACATCACGGCCTTGTCGCCGACCGTCACCCAGTACGTGATCGGCTCGTTGCGCGCGTTCTGGCGCGCGACGAGGCGTTTCACGGGCACGCTGCCGAAATGCGTGGCGAGCTCGGCCTTGTGGTCCTGCACCATGTCGAAGCCTTGCGCCACGTAGCAGACCTCCGGCAGGTGCAGCTGCAGCTGCTTGCTCTGGTCGCCGCCGTACGCGATCGACAGCATCACGCGCTGGCCCGCGTCGTTGACGTAGGTGCGCGCCAAGGTCTGGTCGTACAGCGTGGCGATGAGTTCCTTCTGCGTCTCGTCGGGCGTCAGCGGCACGACGGTGTTGTCGACCGTCCAGTTGCCGAACCGTTTCGGGATCATCGCCTCCAGGTCGAACCGCTCCTGGACGGCCGCCACCTTCTGTTTCGGCGTGAGCGCGCCCGTCAGCGCGGACGTGCCGGCCATCGCCACGCCCAGGATCACGCTGGCCATGAATTTGCGGTTCATGCGGCTGCCTCCTTGCGCCGGGCCCACCATTGCAGGGCAGAGTCGATCGCCAGGATCAGCACGAGCGCCGTGACGAACAGGACCATGCCTGCAAAGCCGTGCAGGAAGCCCTGCCCCGCCGCATCGCCGAAGTAATACGTGATCAACGTGAGCACGATGACGCGGATGACGTTGGCGGAAAACGAGATCGGGATGATGAACAGGGCCAGGCCGATGTTGCGGAACGCGGACGGGTGGCGCATCAGGTTCAGGTAGAACAGGCCCAGCGCTTCCAGCGTCAGCAGGGTCTGCAGGCCAGCGCACGCGTCCGCCACGAGCAGCTGATACTGGCCGATCTGCAGGATCACGCCGGAGCGGCTGATCGGGTAGCCGAATGCGAACAGCAGGTGCTCGGTGGCCCACGACACGGCCATTTTCATCGGCATCGTCACCGCGGCGACGAATTCGCTGGGCAGCGGCACCATGAACAGCATGAAGAAGAACGGGAACCACAGCACCCGCAGCGCGCGGCCGCCCCGCTTGACGAGCAGCACGGCCGCCATCACGAGGATGATCGCCACGATCTGCAGCATCAGGATGTTCTGCGAACGGCCCAGCAGGTGGGCCATCAGGCCGACGGCGAGGATGGGCCAGCCGGCCCAGCTGGTGCGCGGGGGCGTCGTCGCTTCCAGCACCTCGGGCCATTTGCGGTAGATGAGCCACAGCGCGAGGCCGAAGATGATCGGTCCGTGGCCCTGCTCCTCGCCGACCCAGGCGCCGGTGAACAGGTCGTAGAACGTGGGGACGAACAGGATGGCGAGGCCAAGGAAGACCGGCCACCATTCGGGCAGGACGGCGCGCAGCGCACGCAGGTCCGGCGCATGCTGCCGCACGGTGCTAGCGCGTGCTCCGGTGTCCATGTCAGAACTCCATCACCACCGAGCCGAGGACTTCGCAGCCGGCGTCGACGAGTTGCTCGGCCGCGCGGCCGATGTGCGAAATCCGCGTGTAGTTCTTGCGCGTGACGAGCAGCGCACCGCCCGCGCGGCTCGCCACCGCGACGGAATCCATGCCGAGCTGAAACGGCGGCACGTCGTACAGCACGACGTCGTAGCGGCTTTCCAGTTGCGTGTTGAGGTTGCGGAAACCTTCGCGCGCCAGCAGTTCGCCCGGGTTCGGCGGGAGCGTCCCGGCCGGCATGATCGACAGGTCGACGAACGCCGGCACCCGCGCGATCACGTCGAGGTCGGCGCGGCCGGCCAGCAGGTCGGACAGGCCCTGGCGGGGCTTGAGCGCGAACGCGTCCTGCTGGCGCGGGGCGCGCAGGTTCGCGTCCACGAGCAGCGTCTGCTCGCCCAGCTGGGAAAACACGATCGCGAGGTTCGAGGCGAACAGCGCTGCGCCGTCTTCCGGATCCACGCCGACGATGGCCAGCGCACGGCGTCCGCGCGCGAACCAGCGCAGCATCAGCTGGCTGCGGATCGCGCGCAGCGATTCGACCTGCGGGCAGAATGGATCGTAGGCCGCAAGCAGCTTCGGGGACAGGCCGGCCTGCCCCTTCTGCAGGTACGGGTACGAGAACTGGCGCGCCAGCACCTGCTGGATATCGTCCTCGCTGACCAGGCCCAGGCGCACGGCCGCTTCGCCGAAGCGGATGCCGGTCTCCTTCTGCATGCGCAGCACGCGCTCGGCGTCTTCCGGCTTGAGCTTGCCCGAGTCGAGCAGCAAGGCGCCCATACTCGTTTCCGGGCCCGGCCCGGCGGGCAGCGTATTAAAAATCGGAGAGTTCATGTTGGAATCCAGGATCAGTTAAGACGGAGCAGGCGGCGCGGCGTCATCAGCGAGCGGATGCCACCCGTCCGTCCACGCGGCGACTTCCATTCGATCGTGCCCAGCACGGGGATGCCCAGCATGTCCTTGACGTCGCTGGCCGAACGCACCGGGCGGTTCAGCAGTTCCAGCAGCAGGGCCAGGCCGACGCCGAGGATCGTGCCCAGCAGGAACGCGATCAGCGTGTTCAGCAGCACGCGCGGGCCCGACGGCTCGGTCGGCGCCACGGCCGGGTTCAGCAGCGAGATGTCGGATTGCTCGGACTGGGCCTCGATGCGCGTCTGCGAGAAGCGCTGCGACGCGGAGTCGAACGCGCGCTGCGCGCTGTCGAGGTCTTTCAGCAGCACGCCCAGTTCGTCGCGGGCGCGGTTCATTTCCAGTACCTTCGCCTTTTGCTCGGCGACCGCCTGGCGCAGTTCCGCCTCGCGCTGGCGCAGCACCTGGGCGTTCGCGCCCACGCTGCGCGACACGGTGCCCAGCGCGGCGTTCAGCTCGCCCTGGACCTTGTCGAGCTCGGCCTTGGCGGCCTGGTATTGCGGGTGATTCTTGCCGTAGCGCTGCGCCGTATCGGCGAACTTGCCGCGCGCCTGGGCGACGTTGGCGCGCATCGTCTGGATCAGGGCGTTGTTTGCAACGTCCGGCGACGTCAGCGCGGAACCGGCGGCGGCCTGCCGGGAGTTGCCTTCCATCGCGGCCGTCTGCGCCGCGACGAGCTGGGCGGACAGATCGTTCAGGCGGGCCAGTTCGACGTCCACGCGGTTGTTGTCGAGGCTGACGATGCCCTTCTCCTGCTGGTACTTGGACAGGCGGGCCTGCGCGGCCTCGACGTTGTCGCGCAACTGCTTGGTCTGTTCGTTGAAGTACGAGGCCGTCTTCTTGGCCGGATCGGTCTTCAGCTGGACGGTGATCTTCTGGTACTCGTCGGCGAACGCGTTCGCCACCGCGGCCGCGAACGCGGGGTCCGCGCCCTTGAAGCTGATCTCGACGACGGACGATTCGCGCGACGGAACGATCTCCAGTTTCTTCAGCAGCAGGTCGGCCAGCCAGTCGCGCACCGACCCCTTGCCGTCGGTCGCATCCTTGAACTGTTCGACGACGGCCGGGCTATTGGCCAGGTGCAGGGCATCGACGACACGCAGCGCCACGTTCTTGCTGCTGATGATGTCGATCTGCGTGGCCATATAGCCCGGCAGCAGCTGGCCCGGCATCGTCAGCCCGGTCAATGGATCCACGCCTTTGTAGTTCAACAGAACGGATGCCGTTGCCTTGTACGTCTTGGCCTGGATCAGGCTGAACCCGAGGGCCAGCGCGACCGTGACCAACAGGGTCGTCAGGATGATCTTCTTCCGTGCAAGCAAGATCAGCAGGAATTGATGGACGTTCATGATGAACCTTTTAAAACGGAGTGGAACAAAGAACCGGAGCTGCCGCCACCTTAGAACCAGGACTCTTTAACCGTGATGACGTCGTCGACCTGGACCAGGTCATCCGCTTTCGCTTCGATCGTATGCGGCGTGCCGCTCGCATCGCGGCGCGTGATGCGCAGGCCGCGCTGCGTGCCGCGCTGGGTCAGGCCGCCGCCGGCCGACAGGGCCTGCTGGACGGTCATTGCGCGTTCCAGGCGGAACGGTCCCGGACGCTGCACTTCGCCCGTGATATAGGCACGCGGTGCGCGTTCGACGAAGATGATGTCGCCACCGGCGACTTCGTAATCGCGGTTCAGCTCGCCCTTGCGCACCATGTCGACGACGTCGATGGTCTCGCGCGTGGTGACACCGTTGCGGGTGCGCACCAGACTGACCATGTCGCCGCCTTCCGGACCGATGCCGCCCGCGAGCGCCAGCAGGTCGAGCACCTTGCGCGGACCGTCGACCGGATAGCGGCCCGGACGATTGACCTGGCCCAGCACCGACACCTGCTGGCTCGCCAGCGTGGTGATCAGGAGGTTGACCTGGGCCTTCTTGAGGTAGCCGCCCTTCTCGAGCAGGCCGCCGATTTTCTTTTCCGCCTGTTGCGTCGTCAGGCCACCGACCTGCACTTCGCCCAGCAGCGGGAACGTCATGGTGCCGCTCTCCGAGACGCGCGTCTCGATCGCGAGGTCGGGGCTGCCGTAGACCGATGCCTTGACCACGTCGCCCGGGCCCAGCAGGATTGCCGCCGCGCCCGCCATGCCCGCGCTGAGCGAGAGGACTGCCGCAATCATCCAGTGTACGAGTCGTTTCATGTTCACTCCTTCTTGTTCGTCAATGTTGGGATTACTTCAGTCCGGCGACGCCGCGGTCCAGCGCCGCCTTGTCCGTTCCGGATGCGTTGTCGGCCGGCGCGTTGTCGGCGGCCGGCGCAGCGGCCGCCGGATCGGCGTTCGCCACTGCGCTGGTCGGGCCCGCACCGGCCGGCAACGTCGGCGCGGCCTTGGGATCGGGCACCATCGATTTGTTCAGGTACTCGATCTTGGCGGTGGAACGCAGGCGCTGCAGCTCGGCCGCGGCCAGTTCCTTGTTCTTGCGGTTCACGAGGAATTGCTCGATCTGGTTGGAGGCAACCTGCAGCGAGACCGGCGCATCCTTGACCTCGGCGACGGAGATGAACATCGCACGCGGTCCTTCCTTGACGACGAAGAGCTGGCCCTTCGGCATGCCCAGCAGCTTGGACGACAGTTGCGGCGGCACATCGGCCGTCGAGCGCGTGACCTGGTTGCGGCCGTACTTGATCTTGTGCGTGTCCAGCCAGACCGCGACCTCTTCCAGCGACTTGGCGCTGTCGGCCGCGCTGCGCAGCTCGGGCGTCAGGTCGTTGGCGGAGATCACGAGTTCGTTCATGCTGAACTGCTTACGGTTGGAAAAGAATTCGGGATGCTTGTTGTAGTAGTCCTCGACTTCCGCCGGCGTCGGCTTCGCCACGTTGCCGACGCGCTTCTGCAAATAGGCCTGCGCGATGATCAGCGACTTCGCGCGGTCGATCGCCTGCATGACCTTGGGATCGCGGTCGAGGTTTTCCTTGGCGGCTGCTTCCTGCAGCAACTGGCGGTCGATCAACACCTGCAGCAACTGCTTGCTGGCGGCATCCTGCTGGGCGGCAGAGACGCCCGCGCGCTGCAATTCCTCGTTGAGCTGGAGTACCGTGACCTCTTCCCCATTCACGCTCGCCAGCGCCTGGCCGGGTTTCTTTTCTTTCGCCTTGTCGCTGCACGCGCTCAAGGTTGCCGCAACCAGGATCAGCGCGGCGCACAGCACGCGCTTCGGAGTCGTAGGGGAGGATGTGTTCATGTTGGCAGCCACGTGGTTGTTGTTCAATGGGTTTCCTTGGGGATGGGGTGGAACTCTTTTTATAGCCCGCTCATTCTGGGAGCCGCACGACTCGGTATCTGTTCGTCAATTAACACTCTGCCGTACGGCTCGGCCGCGCCGGGTCAGGCGGCGACCCGTTTCTCCTGGTCGGCCACCAGGTCGACGAAGGCCGCGTACGCGCGTTGCAATCCTTCCGGCAACGGTGTGCGCGCCTGCCACCCGAGGGACTTCAGCTTGGACACGTCGAGCAGCTTGCGCGGCGTGCCATCTGGCTTGCTGGGGTCGAACGCGATGCGGCCGCGGTAGCCGACCGTCTCGCCGACGAGCCGCGCAAGATCCGCAATGGTCACGTCCTCGCCCGTGCCCACGTTGATGTGCGAATGCATCGGGTCCGTGGTCGCGGCGTACGTGGCGTGGTCGAGGTTCATCACGTACACGCTCGCTTCCGCCATGTCGTCGACGTACAGGAATTCGCGCATCGGCTTGCCGCTGCCCCAGATCACGACCTCGGGCGCGCCGGCGAGCTTCGCTTCGTGGAAGCGCCGCATCAGCGCGGGGATCACATGGCTGTTTTCGGGGTGGTAGTTGTCGCCGGGACCGTACAGATTCGTCGGCATGACGCTGCGGTAATCCGTGCCGTACTGCCGGTTGTAGCTTTCGCACAGCTTAATGCCGGCAATCTTCGCCATCGCATACGGCTCGTTGGTCGGCTCCAGCATGCCGCTCATCAGGTACTCTTCCCTGATCGGCTGCTGGGCCATACGCGGATAGATGCATGACGAGCCGAGGAACAGCAGTTTCTGGACCCCGTTGCGCCACGCTTCGTGCACGACGTTCGCCTGCACCATCATGTTGTCGTAGATGAAGTCGGCGGGATACGTGTTGTTCGCGTGGATGCCGCCGACCTTGGCCGCGGCCAGGTAGACCTGGTCGATGCGCTCGTTGCGGAAGAACTCGCGGACCTGGGCCTGGTCGGTCAGTTCGAGTTCCGCGTGGCTGCGCGTGACGATGTTCGTGTGGCCTTGCGCGCGCAGCACGCGCACGATGGCCGAGCCGACCAGCCCGTTATGGCCGGCCACATAGATGCGGGGTTGAGTATTCAACGTTCACTCCAGTGAAATTGCAACGTTGTAGCCATGCGATGCGAGCAGCTTGTGACGACGCGCCGTCTCGAGGTCGTGCGCCACCATTTCCTGCACCATCGCTTCGAAAGAGGTCCGGGGCTCCCAGCCCAGCCGGCGGCGCGCCTTGCCCGGATCGCCGAGCAGCGTGTCGACTTCCGTCGGACGGAAGTATTGCGGGTCGACGGCGACGATCGGTTGACCCACGACGACCCCGGGCGCCTTGTCGCCGTGAATCGCGGCAATGACGCCGCGCTCGTGCACGCCCTCGCCCTGCCACGCGATCTCGATGCCCAGCTCGCGCGCGGCCACTTCGACGAAGTGCCGCACGGAATACTGGCGCCCCGTCGCGATGACGTAGTCCTCCGGCGCGTCCTGCTGCAGCATCAGCCATTGCATTTCGACGTAGTCGCGTGCATGGCCCCAGTCGCGCAGTGCGTCGAGGTTGCCTAGGAACAGTTGCTGCTCCAGGCCTTGCGAGATGTTCGCGAGGCCGCGCGTGATCTTGCGCGTGACAAAGGTCTCGCCGCGGCGCGGAGATTCGTGGTTGAACAGGATGCCGTTGCACGCGTACATCCCATACGCTTCGCGGTAATTCACCGTGATCCAGTAGGCGTACAGCTTGGCGACGGCATACGGGCTGCGCGGATAGAACGGCGTCGTCTCGCGCTGCGGGGTTTCCTGGACGAGGCCGTAGAGTTCCGACGTGGATGCCTGGTAGAACCGCGTCGTCTTCTCCAGCCCGAGGAACCGGATCGCTTCCAGCAGGCGCAAGGTGCCGAGGGCGTCGACGTCGGCCGTGTATTCCG
This sequence comes from Massilia kyonggiensis, assembly GCF_024756235.1. GTDB lineage: Bacteria > Pseudomonadota > Gammaproteobacteria > Burkholderiales > Burkholderiaceae_D > Telluria > Telluria kyonggiensis. The sequence continues at coordinate 558,654 of NZ_JANUGY010000003.1, forward strand.
GCGATTCGAACGACACGGCCACGTGGCTCATCGCACCGAGGTTGTAGACCTCGTCCGGCCGGACTTCGCACAGGATGCGGTTGAGGTTCGACGTGTCGGACAGGTCGCCGTAATGCAGGTGGAAGTGATTGTCCTCGACGTGCGGATCCTGGTAGATGTGATCGATCCGCTCCGTATTGAAGAGCGAGGCGCGCCGCTTGATGCCATGCACTTCGTAACCCTTGGCCAGCAGCAGTTCCGCGAGATAGGAACCGTCCTGGCCGGTGACACCCGTGATCAACGCTTTCTTCATTGGCTGTTGTCCTGGCGAATTGTTATGCTAAATCAATAAAAAATTGCAATCTCAGCAATTATTCTCACGCAGCCCATCCGGCGCCGCAAGCGCCGATCCGATTGAATCCGGCTCTTTAAGCGCGCGTTAAGCGTCCCCACATGTGCGAGTTTTAAAACGCGTTCTCGCGCGTTAGCACCACCTTGACCGTCTTGAGGACGATCCATAGATCCAGCCACAACGACCAGTTGCGCAGGTAATCGAGGTCGTACTGGATGCGCGCTTCCATCTTGTCCAGCGTGGCAGTTTCGCCACGCAGCCCGTTGACCTGCGCCCAACCGGTGATGCCCGGTTTGACCTTATGGCGCAGCATGTATCCCTTGATCAGCTTGCGATATTGCTCGTTGTGCGCGACCGCGTGCGGACGCGGCCCCACGATGCTCATCCTGCCCTGCAGCACGTTGATGAACTGCGGTAATTCGTCGAGCGACGTGCGGCGCAGGAAGCGGCCGATGCGCGTCACGCGGTCGTCGTCCTTGCGCGCCTGCACGACGGCGTCGCCGTTTTCCATCACCTTCATGGACCGGAATTTGTAGACGATGATCTCTTCGCCATACAGGCCGTAGCGGCGCTGGCGGAAGATCACCGGACCCGGCGAACTCATCCTGACGGCCACGGCGATCGCGAGCATGAGCGGCGCCAGCAGCAGCAGGATGAGGCTCGACAGCACGATGTCGGAGCCGCGCTTGATGGTGCTGTTCAGGCCCATGAACGGGGTCTCGCAGATCGCGATCACGGGCATGCCGCCCACGTTGTCGAAGCGCGCCTGCATCAGGTCGAAGATGTAGACGTCCGGCAGGAAATAGACGGACGCGGTCGTGTCCTGCAGCTCGTCGATGAGCTTGCGGATGCGCGGCTGTGCGGAGATCGGCTGGCTGATGAAGATCATCTTGATGCCGTTGTTGCGCACGTACTGCGCCAGTTCCTCCGTCTTGCCCAGCATCGGATGCGGCAGCTCGGCGGGATGGCGCTCGCCGTCGCGGTCGTCGAAGAAGCCGCGCACCTGCATGAACAGGTTCGGATGGCGGTCGCAGATGCCGGCGAATTTCAAACCCACGTCGTTGACGCCGACCACGACCACCGAGCGCACTTCCTTGCTCTTGCCGGGCCGGTTGGCCACGCGCACGGCGATGTGGCTGCCAAGCAGGATCAGCGGCGTGGCGACGGCCCAGGCCAGCAGCACGCGCTCGTCGTAATAGTATTTGAGGCCGCTGGACGAGCCGAGGAACATCAGCACGGCGATCGTCACGCACCAGCCGAAGACCGTGTCGCGCGCATAGGCCCACATGCGGCCGCTGCGCCACGTGCGGTACGGATCGACGTGCTGGTACACGGCCGACGAAATGAAGAAGGCCAGCACCATCAACACCAGCAGGTACCCCGAGAACGGCTCATGGAACATCACTGCGGACAGGTACAGCGTGCCCATGATGATCAGAGGATCGAGTACGCGCTGGAAGAACGAGATCAGCGGTATGTCATTGACGGTCATGAGGATGTTCAGAAACTGCGCATTCAGAACTGCGCATTGGCCGACAGCGTCACGCTGTTCGACTTGAAGCTGCCCGTACCGAGCACGGGCGATCCGCTGCGCGCCTGATGCGCCAGTCCGGCCGATACCTGGATGGTCGGCCGCGGCAGCCACGTTGCCGACAGGCTTTGCGTGCGGATGGAATCGCGGATGTCGCCCGCGTTGGCGAACGACTCGCGCGCGTTGTAGTTGCGCCGCTCGTAGACGGCGTCGGCATTCACCTTGATCTTGGCGGTCGCATCCCATTGCGCGCCCACGCTGGCGCCCTTGTTCAGCGTATAGCTGACGACCGTGCTCTCCAGCGGCGCGAAGTCGCGCCACACGGCGGCCCGGTACGTCATCTTGCCGCGCGGCTGGTACGTCGCCTTCACCTTGCCGGCCACGCCGCTCGTCTTGCCCGTCCCGAACGACGGCTGGTCGCGCCGCGTGTAGCCGACCAGTGCGTCGAACGTCGTGGAGCCGGTCGCGATCCACAGCACGCGCGCCTTCAGCTCGTCCTGCGTAAAGTTGTCGTTGAGAAGGTTCGGACCGACGGGACGCGGATAGGGATACTTGCCCTTGACCCGGCGCGCGACAAGGCCGACCGTGCTGCCGCTGCTGGGCAGGTAATCGAGCTCGACCTCGCTCGAGTCTTCCGTGCGGTTGTTGTAGCGCTGGGCGAACAGCTCGTAGTCGTACTTGTCGCGCTGGAAGCCCGTGCGCACGCGCCAGGACGAGTGGAAGCGCCACGCGCCTTCCGCGAACTGGCTGCGGCTGCGGCGCAGGTTGCGCTCGTTGCTCTGGAAATCGGTGTACGGCGCCAGCACCTGCTGGTACGTGGTGCCGACCTTGCCTTCGAGGTGGTTGCCGAGTTGCCAGAACCAGGTTGCCTGCAAGTCCTTGCCATCGTAATTCAGCTGTTTGAAGTGGTCGAAGTCGTACTTCGACAGCTTGGCCACGATGGAAATCCGCTGCCGGCTATAGGTCTTATCGAAGATCAATCCACCCTCGCGCTCCCACCACGAATCGGCACGGGTGCCGTCGAAGGCCGGCTGGCCTTCCGGCACGCGCAGCAGGTTGTCGTCGTGGCCGTAGCCAACGCCGGCATAGAGGTGCAATGCATCGCTGGGACCGGCACCGGCCGGCAAGGTGAACAGGGTGCACAGCAACAGGGCAAGGGGACGCACGCGGAAATTCAGCATGATTGTTTGTCTTTTTCTTGAAGTTAATGGCGGACGGCTTACCAGTACGACCAACTGCCGGTCCGAACCACCCACACGCCCAGCAAACCGTTGGTGACGGCGTGTGCCAGGATCGGCGACCACAAGTTGCGGTGACGCATGTACAGCAGGCTGTAGGCCGCGCCCGCAACGATCCCGGCAAGCCAGAGGTTATGTTCAAAGCCGAACAGCACGACAGTGATGACGAAGCTTTTGATGGTGAGTTGAGAGGGCTCAACCGATTCGAAGTCGGGCGCATCCACCCATCGCATCAGGAAAGAGCGCCAGAACAACTCTTCCATGACGGGCACGACGAGCGCGGCACCGGCGATGCGGATCGCGACGAGCAGCCAGTCGATGCGGCCATCGACGCGCGGATCGAAGCCGGAGGGGGAACCGACGACCATCCAGCCGGCGTCCATGCTGATCCACAGGACGAGCACGAGCACGCCCGTCGCCAGCGCGGTCAACGCGTGCTGCGGGCTCAGATGAAAGCGGGAAAATTCGCCGGAAAATTCGCGATACTGGCGCCAGAACAGCGCCAGCAACAGGGCCACGAGGGCGATCTTGGCGGGGTACAGCCAGCGCAGGGCGTCCTGCGGGACGCCCAGGCGTTCCAGCACGTCGCCGATGACGATGAAGGCCAGGTAGGCGGCGAAGGGCAGAATGCGGAGCCAGGCCGCGCGGTTGAACATGGGAGCGTCGGCGGGAATGGCTGCCGTGGCAGGCACGGCGTAGCGGTCGTCATGCTCAGTCATGTCTCTCCGTCAGCGGGCGCCTGGCCCGCGCTCTGCGATGCGCTAACGCATGGGTTATTCTCCCCGCGTGCGCGCTTCGAGGCCTTCCCAACGCTCCAGGGCGTCGAGCAGAAGCTCCTCGATTTCCGCGTAACGCGCATTGATCCGGCGCGCGTCAGCGGGATTGGTCTTGTAGAAGTCGGGCGCATTCAGCTGTGCCGTGATGGCCGACTGCTCGTCTTCAAGGCTGGCGATAAGCTGCGGCAACTCCTCCAGCTCTCGCTGCTCCTTGTAACTCAACTTTACCTTCTTGCCGGGCGCGTTCTGTGCGTTGGATGACATATCCTGCGCTTTCGCCGGCGGGGCCTTTTGTGCTACGGCGGGCGCCGGCGCCGGCGTCGCCTTCACGCGCTCCCAGTCGCTGTAGCCGCCCACGTATTCGCGCCACGTCCCCTGCCCTTCGGACACGATGACTTGCGTGACGACGTTGTCGAGGAACGTGCGGTCGTGGCTGACGAGGAAGACGGTGCCCGTGTAATCCGTCAACAGTTCTTCCAGCAGTTCGAGCGTGTCGATGTCGAGGTCGTTGGTCGGTTCGTCGAGCACGAGGCAATTGGCCGGCTTGGCGAACAGGCGCGCCAGCAGCAGGCGGTTACGCTCGCCGCCGGACAGCGATTTCACCGGCGAGCGCGCGCGCTCGGGCGCGAACAGGAAGTCGCCCAGGTAGCTCATCACGTGCTTGCGCTGGCCATTGATCTCGACCCAGTCGCTGCCGGGCGCGATCGTGTCCGCCAGCGTCGCTTCCTCGTTCAGCTGCGCGCGCATCTGGTCGAAGTACGCGACGTTCAGGCGCGTGCCCAGCTTGACGTTGCCGCTGTCCACTGTTTCTTCGCCAAGGATGATTTTCAGCAGCGTCGTCTTGCCCGCGCCGTTCGGACCGATCAGGCCGACCTTGTCGCCCCGCATGATGGTGCCCGTGAAGTTTTTCACGATCACTTTCTCGCCGTACGATTTGGAAATGTTTTCCAGTTCCGCGACGATCTTGCCGGAGCGCTCGCCGGTCGCGACATCGATGCGCACCTGGCCCTGCTGGTCGCGGCGCGCGGCGCGCTGCAGTCGCAGGTCTTCCAGGCGGCGCACGCGGCCTTCGTTACGGGTACGGCGCGCTTCCACGCCCTTGCGGATCCACACTTCCTCCTGCGCCAGCACCTTGTCGAACTTGGCGTTCTCGACTTCTTCGATCGCGAGCAGTTCTTTCTTGCGTTCCTGGTACTTGCTGAAATTGCCGGGGAACGACAGCAGGCGGCCGCGGTCCAGTTCGACGATGCGCGTGGCGACGTTGTCGAGGAAGCGGCGGTCGTGGGTGATGAACAGCACGGAGCCGCGGAATTCGCGCAGCAGGCCTTCCAGCCACTGGATCGACGTGAAGTCCAGGTGGTTCGTGGGTTCGTCCAGCAGCAGCACGTCCGGGCCGGACACGAGCGCGACGGCCAGCGCCACGCGCTTCTGCATACCGCCCGACAGCGTGCCCATCTTAGCGTCGCCCGCGAGGCCCAGGCGCCCCAGGGTCGTCTCGACCCGGTTGCCGAGGTTCCACGCATCCGTCGCATCGAGTTTTACTTGCAGATCATGCATGCGCTCCATGACCGCCTCGTCATTGCCTTGGCCGAATTGCCCCGTCAGGGATTCGTACTCCGCGAGCATCGCCTGCTGGTCGCCCATGCCGGTGGCGACGGCGTCGAACACGGTCATCTCCGGATCGAACACGGGCTCCTGCTCGACGTACGCGATCTTGACGTTCTGCTGCATGACGAGCAGGCCGTCGTCCAGCTTCGAGCGGCCGGAAATGATTTTCAGCAGCGAGGACTTGCCGGTGCCGTTGCGGCCGATGAGACCGACGCGTTCGCCAGCTTCCAGCGAGAAATCGGCGTGGTCGAGCAGCGCGACGTGGCCGAATGCCAGTTGCGCGGAAGATAGGGAAATGACAGCCATGGTGTGAGCGGCCGCGACGCCGATCGGTTCGCGGACTTCCGTAAAAGTGTGGGAGGCGGTGGAAGTGGTGTCGCCAGCAGGAATCGAACCTGCATCTAAGTCTTAGGAGGACCTTGTACTATCCATTGTACTATGGCGACACTCTGCGTACTGCAGCCAGCTATTCTACAGCAGCGACGCTCCTCCCACAACGTTCGCCCCCTCCGCAGGCGTCCGCGCGTTTATCAGATTCCCAATTCGGCGTTATTCAAAGCAATAAAAATACCCCGAGAAAAACCGCTTTTATCCAAATCTATTCGCCCGAAAGAATTGTAACGTTTAAACGTGCATGCTGGACGCATTTGCAAACTGCATGTTATATTTTTTCCCCGTCGTTTTAACAATCGACGTTCCTGAAAATGCATCGAAACGGTGCATTGCACCGTTTTGGTTCAATCCAAATCAAACGTTCATGAATTCGATTCATCGGCGATCAGCCGGTGTAAATCGTTATATCGCCATGCGCAAAACAGATATGCGCATTCTGACTGACAACCATCGTTCTTCCGCGAGATTCTCATGCATACGAATACCCTCAAGTACGATTTGCCGGCCGGCATAGTAGTGTTTCTTGTCGCCTTGCCCCTGTGTCTCGGGATTGCCCTCGCCTCGGGCGCTCCCCTGTTTTCCGGTATTATTTCCGGCATTATCGGCGGTATCGTCGTCGGTGCCATCAGCGGTTCCCACACGAGCGTCAGCGGCCCCGCGGCCGGGCTGGCGGCCGTCGTCCTCGCCTCGATCACGAAACTCGGCGCCTTCGAAATCCTGCTCGCGGCCATATTGATTGCCGGCGCAATGCAATTGGCAATGGGTTTTGCCCGCGCCGGTTTTATCGCCAATTACATTCCTTCGAATGTGATCAAGGGATTACTCGCGGCGATCGGGATTCTGCTCATTCTCAAACAGATTCCGCACGCAATCGGCTACGACGCCAATCAGGCCGATGAAACCTCATTCATCCAGGCGAATGGCGAAAACACGTTTTCCGCCATTGCGCACGCCTTCAATGCGATCACGCCCGGCGCCATGATCATTGCGCTCCTGTCGATGCTGATCCTGGTTTATTGGGACAAGACGCCATTAAAAAACATTAAATTGCTGCCCGCGCCATTGTTCGTCGTGGCATTGGGTGTTGCATTGAATGTGACATTCAGTCGTTTCTTTCCGGCACTGAGCATCGATCCGGAACACCTTGTCGACATTCCGCCCGTCGATATCGGGAACCTGGGCGCTTACCTGAATTTCCCCGACCTCGCCCATTTCACCAACCACGACGTCTGGATCGTCGGCTTCACGATCGCCATCGTCGCGTCGCTGGAAACGCTGCTGAACGTGGAAGCGGTCGACAAGCTCGATCCGCACAAGCGCGAAACGCCGACGAACCGCGAACTCGTCGCGCAAGGCGTCGGCAACATCTGCGCCGGCCTGCTGGGCGGGCTGCCCGTCACGTCCGTCATCGTGCGCAGCTCCGTCAACATCCAGAACGACAACCGGACGAAGGCATCGACCATCATCCACGGCCTGCTGCTGCTCGCCAGCGTGCTCGTGCTGGCGCCCATGCTGAACCTGATCCCGCTGGCCGCGCTGGCCGCGATCCTCATCGTCACGGGCTACAAGCTGGCCAAGGTCTCGCTGTTCCGCGACATGTACAAGAAGGGCTGGTCGCAGTTCGTGCCGTTCGCCGTCACCGTCGCCGCGATCGTGCTGACGGACCTGCTGACCGGCGTGCTGATCGGCCTCGCCGCCGCCCTGTTCTACCTGATGCGCAGCCACTTCAAGAATCCGTTCTCGATGGAACAGTACCGCCTGCACATCGGCGAAGTCGTCAAGATGGAGCTGCCGAACCAGGTGTCGTTCCTGAACAAGGCCACGATCAAGAGCGCGCTGTGGGAAATCCCGGAGAACGCGAATGTGCTGATCGACGCGGCCAACTCGGATTACATCGACCACGACGTGCTGGAAGTCATCAACGACTACCGCGTCGTCGCGGCGGAACGCAACGTCAAGCTGAACGTCGTCGGCCTGCGCGACGAATACAGCCTGCACGACCCGATCCAGTTCGTCCCCGCGCTCGACAAGGACACGCAGAAGAAACTGCGTCCGGAAGAGGTGTTGCAGCTGCTGCGCGACGGCAACGAGCGCTTCCGCGCGGGCCGTACGACGAAGAAATATTATCTGCACCAGGTCGAGGCGACGGCGGCCGGCCAGCACCCGATGGCGGTCGTCGTCAACTGCATCGACTCGCGCACGTCGCCGGAAATCATCTTCGATGCCGGCCTGGGCGACCTGCTGACGATCCGCATCGCGGGCAACGTGATCAGCCGCGAAATCATCGGCAGCCTGGAGATCGCCCATAAACTGGGCGCGAAACTGATCGTCGTGAAGGGCCACTCGAGCTGCGGCGCGATCGGCCTCGCGCTGCAGAACGAAGGCGCGCACAGCATGGGTGCGATCACGGGCAAGATCCGCAAGGCGGTCGAACAGTGCAAGTGCGGCGCCCACCATCCGCCCGAGGGCAAGGCGCTGCTCGAGGAAGTCACGCGCCGCAACATCGAGAACTCGCTGGACGAGATCATCGCCGGCAGCGCCTTCCTGCGCGAGCGCATCGCGCGCGGCGAGATGGGCCTCGTGGGCGCGTACCACGACATCGCGACGCGCACCGTGCACTTCGGGGAACTGGTCACGCTGGACGACGGCCGGAACGACCTGGCCGCCTGACGCTCGACCGATCAGCCGAGGCCGCCGCTCAGGCGGTTTCGGCGCCTGTTTCCGCGCTCACACTCAGCGCCAGCATGCACCCGACCTTGTCCACCAGCGCATTCATGGCGAACGGCTTGGTCAGGATCTCCATCTGCGCGGGCAGCTTCTCGTTCTTCATGACCGTGCTTTCCGCATAGCCCGTCACCATCAGCACGGGCAGTTGCGGCCATTGCACGCGCACGTGGTCGGCCAGCTGGCGGCCGTTCATCCCGTTGGGCAGGCCGACGTCCGTGACGAGCATGTCCGGCCGCGTGTCCTTCAGCAGGCGCAGCGCCTGCGGCGCGTCGCAGGCGACGAGCACCGTGTAGCCCTGCAATTCGAGCACCTCGGTCATCACGGCGCGGATGTCCGCCTCGTCGTCGACGACCATCACGACGCCCTTGCGGGTGCCCGCTTCCAGCGGCGGTTCGACGTCCGGGCTCGCGGCCGGCGGCGTCTCGACGAGGTGGCGCGGCAGCAGCAGGCGTACCTCGGTGCCTTGTGCCGGCCGCGATTCGATGCGCACGTTACCGCCCGACTGGTGCGCGAAGCCGTACACCATCGACAGGCCCAGGCCGGTCCCCTGCCCCATCGGCTTCGTCGTGAAGAACGGGTCGAACGCGCGCGCGACGATGTCGGGCGCCATGCCGGCTCCGTTGTCGCGCACGCTCACCTGCACGTATTCGCCGGGCCGCAGGTCGCCGTGGCGGCGTGCCTGGGCTTGTGTCAACGTGACGTTCTCCGTCTCGATGACGAGCAGGCCCCCTTCCGGCATCGCATCGCGCGCATTGTTCGCCAGGTTCAGCAGCGCGCTTTCCAGCTGGTTCGGGTCGCACAGCGTCGTCCACAGCGCGGCGGCGAGACGCGTGCGCACGGCGATCGACGGGCCGGCCGCGCGCTCGATCAGGTCCGTCATCGACATCACGAGCGCGTTGACGCTGGTCGGCTTCGGGTCGAGCGCCTGGCGGCGCGAGAAGGCGAGCAGGCGGTGCGTCAGGGCGGCCGCGCGCTGGGTCACGCCGAGGGCCGCGTCGATGCGCGTGAGCAGATCGCCGCTCTGGCCCATGCGCAGGCGCAGCTTCATCAATTCCAGGTGGCCCGTGACGCCCGCCAGCATGTTGTTGAAATCGTGCGCGAGGCCGCCCGTGAGCTGGCCCACGGCTTCCATCTTCTGCGACTGGCGCAGCGCTTCCTCGGCCTGGCGCAGCGCGTCGGCCTGGTGTTTCTCCGCCGTGATGTCGCGCGCGACGCCGTACAGCAGCTCGCCCTCCGGGGAAATCGTCCACGACACCCAGCGGTACGAGCCGTCCTTGTGCAGCACGCGCGTCTCGTAGCCGACGAGCGGCGTGCCCTCGGCCAGGATCTGCATCTTCTGCAGGACGTCCTCGCGGTCGTCCGGGTACACCATTTCCATGAACGGGCGCGTGGTCGCTTCTTCCGCACTCCAGCCGAAGCTGGCGGTGAATGCGGGGTTCACGGTGAGGAAGCGCCCCGTCGCCAGCGACGCGGCCGCCATCACGTCGGGCGAGATGCGCCACAGGCGTTCGCGGTCGCTCGCGTGCGACGCCACCTGGTGCGTCAGCGCCTCGTTCAGGCGGCGCAGCGTTTCTTCCTTCTGGCGCAGGGACGCCAGCGCGCGCACCTTGCCCGTCGTCTCGACGACCGTGCACAGGATGCCGCCGACGGTGCCGTCGTCATCGCGCACGGGGCTGTACGAGAACGTGAACCAGCTCTGTTCCGGATAGCCGTGGCGCTCCATCAGCACCGGCATGTCTTCGTGGTAGCAGGCTTCGCCCGCGTAGGCTTTCATCGCGATCGGTCCGACGACGTCCCACACTTCCGGCCAGACCGTGCGGCACGGCCGGCCCAGCGCGGCCTTGTCGCCGAGCAACGGGGTGTACGCGTCGTTGTGAAAGCTGATCAGGTCGGCGCCCCAGCACAGCAAGGTGGGGAACCGGGAATTCAGCGCCAGGCCCAGGGCCGTGCGCAGTGCGGCGGGCCAGTCCTCGACGGGGCCGAGTGGCGTGGCGCGCCAATCATATGCGGCGATACGCGCGGCCATCTGGCCGCCGCCGGTAAGGAAGGTCAGGCTGGGGGAAACCGTGGTCTTCATAGTCCTCGCTCATGCAATCCCTGGTCAAAGTCCATCCCGACAGTTCTTTGCTGCCGTAAAAAGGGAACTATTTTAATGACAAGCTCGTGACGGACGGCGCGCGCTTGGCGTGGTCCGTACGGGGGCAAAAAAGACGCCCGACAAGTTGCCGTTCTGCCTGGGGGGTGCTGCATGCCGGCCACGGCAAAAGATCAGTATGCCGGATTCCGCAACCGTGTGGAGGGGTGATTTACAACATTTTTTACAACAATTTTTCGCGTTTTCCAACAGGAATTTAACGTTGCGGACAGGCGTGACCTCTTACATTGCCAGGTGCCGGGCGGCGTCGGTCTGGCGCATGACGGCACGGTGCGCGGCTTCCAGTTCGCGCGTCAGGGCGGCGCCGTCGGGCGCATCGCGCAAGGCGTCGAAGCCGTGCGCGGCGCCGTGCAGGCCCAGCGTGCGGCAGCCCTCGCACAGGCGCGCGAGGTGCGCGCGGGCGGCGTCGAGCTGGCTCGTGGCCAGCAGCGCGGCCAGGTCGGTGCCGGCGCTGACGAGCTGGCGCTGCAGGCCGCCGAGGTACAGCAGCAGGCGCGTGGCGTCGATGCCGAGCCGGCGCAGGGTGGCGTCGGGTTGCTCGTCCGGCGCGCGCATCAGGGGTTGCAGGTGCTGGGCGACGCGCGCGGCGTCGAACGGCTTGACGATGTAGCCGTCCGCGCCGAGCGACAACGCCTGCTCCATCGTCGCGCCGTCGGCCGCGGCCGAGACGAGGACGAACGGCAGGCCGGCGAAGCGCGCGTCCGCTTTCACGCGCGCCAGCAATTCCATGCCGGACAGGCGCGGCATGCGCAGGTCGCAGAACAGGAGCACGGGATCCGCGCCAGCGTCGAGTTGCGCCCAGGCATCTTCGCCATCCTCCGCTTCCAGCACGTCGAACACGCCGCTCGCGGTGCTGTCGATCATGTGCATCAGCATCATGCGCGACACCACGTCATCGTCGACTATCAATACCTTCATCCCTGCCCCATTGTGTCGCAATTGTTAAATGGCAATTATACAGATAGTGAGGGACGCGCACGATTCAGGCGGGCGCCGCCTCGAAGCGGGCCAGCAGGTCCCACAGGCGCGGCAGGCCGGCGCGCACGGCGTCGAGCTGGCCCGCGTCCGCCAGGGCCTCGAGTTCGGCGCACAGCGCGCGCAGTCCATCCTCGCCCAGGTAGCCGGCGCTGCCCTTCATGCCGTGCAGGACGCGCCCTGCCGTGTCGCGGTCGCCCGCCTCCAGCGCCTTGTCCAGTTCGATGCGGCGGCGCGGCAGGTCGGCCAGGAAGGCGCCACGCAGGCGGTCCTTCAGGTCGCTTGCGCGCCGGATCGGGGCCGGCGCCGGTGCGGCGGGAGGAACGGCATCGCCCGGCACGTCGAACATCGCGTCCAGTTCGGCCGTGGACGGCGTGCGCGCGGACGCTTCCGGCATCGGCGCGAGCACGATGCCGCGCTGCAGCTGGCGCTCGATGGCGCGCGTGAGATGGTAGTGGAGTTGCGTGTCGTCGATCGGCTTGGTGATGAAGGCGTCCATGCCGCATGCCAGGTAGCGCGTACGGTCCTCCTCGCTGACGTTCGCGGTGAGCGCGACGATCATCAGGTGCTGGTCCAGCACGGGCGCTTCCATCGGGCCGCCGGCGCGGATCAGGCGCGTGGCCGTCGCGCCGTCCATCTCGGGCATGCGGCCGTCCATCAGGATCAGGTCGTAGCGCGTGCGCGCGCAGGCCATCACGGCCAGCAGGCCGTTCTCGACGACGTCGACCTGGTGGCCCAGTTCCTCGAGCATCATGCGCACGATGATCTGGTTGGTGGGATAGTCTTCCGCGCACAGCACGCGCAGGCGGTGCGTGTGCGGCGCGCGCGGCTGGTCGACGACGGAATGCGGCTGCACGCCGTCCGCCAGCGGCAGCACGAAGCTGAACGTGGAGCCCACGCCCGGCGTGCTGGCGACGCCGATCGTGCCGCCCATCAATTCGACGAGCTGGCGGCAGATCGCCAGGCCCAGGCCCGTGCCGCCGTAGCGGCGCGTCGTCGTCGCGTCGGCCTGTTCGAATTTCTGGAACAGGCGCGGCAAGGCGTCCGGCGCGATGCCGATGCCCGTGTCTTCCACCGAGAAGCGGATCATGTTGCGGCCCGCGCGGTCATGCTGGTCTTCCGGACGGCGCTCGACGCGCACGGTGACCGAGCCGCTCTCGGTGAATTTAAAAGCATTACCGACGAGGTTCACGAGGATCTGGCGCAGGCGGGTCGGATCGCCCACGACGAAGCGCGGCAGGTCCGGGTCGAGGCGCACGGCGAAGCCGACGCTGTGCGCGCCGGCCTGTTCCTCGAACAGCTTGGCCACGTGGGAAATCGATTCGTCCAGTGCGAAGTCGATGTTCTCGATGGTCAGCTTGCCCGCCTCGATCTTGGAAAAGTCGAGCAGGTCGTTGATGATCGCCAGCAGCGATTGCGCGTTCGCCTGGCCGCGCAGGATCTGTTCGCGCGTGGCGTCGCGCAGTGCCGTGTCGCGCAGCGCGAAGCCCAGCATGCCGATCACGCCGGCCAGCGGCGTGCGCATCTCGTGGCTCATGTTGGCGAGGAATTCGGATTTCTGCCGCGTGGCGTCTTCCGCGCGCTGCTTGGCCTGGTACAAGCGCTCCTCGTTTTCCTGGAGCGCGTCGTTGGCGAGCGCCAGCTCGTTCGTGCGGCGCCGCACCTGGCGTTCCTGCTCGCGCAATTCCTCGGTCTGGCGTTCCAGCAGGCGGTTCTGCTGTTCGATCCGCTCCGTGCGCGCGCTGACCTGCTGCTCCAGCATGGCCTTCTGGCGGCGCAGCACGTCCACGCGGATGCGGTAGGCACCGTAGCCGCAGCCGATCACCACCAGCGCGCACAGGGTGCGGAACCACCACGTCTTCCAGTACGGCGGCAGCACCGTCACTTCGAGCGTGGCGGCTGCGTCGCTCCAGACGCCGTCCTTGTTCGCCGCGCGCACCTGGAACGTGTAGTTGCCCGGATCGAGGTTCGTGTACGTGGCGAAGCGCTTGCCGGCGTCGACGCCGATCCAGTCCTGGTCGAAGCCGACGAGGCGATACGCGAAGCGGTTGCGTCCCGGTGCGGCGAAGTGCAGCGCCGAGAACTCCAGCGAGAACACGGAATCCTGCGGCGTGAGCGTGATGCCGGACAGCCGTTCGATGGGGCCCGGCAGCATGCCCGGCCGGACGTCCTGCCACGGCTGGCCGAAGATCTGCAGGCCCGTGATGACGGCACGCGGCGCGATCAGGTTGTCGTGCAGCGCGCGCGGATTGAACGCGGTGATGCCGTTGTTGCCGCCGAAGTAGAGCGTGCCGTCGGCCACGCGCAGCGCGGACGCGTCGAAATAGGCGCCCTCGATCGTGCCGTCGGTCGCGTTGTAGTTGCGCCAGGCGCCGCTGGACGGGTCGAGCCGGTGCAGGCCGCTCGAGCTGGAGACCCAGATGAAGCCGTCGAGGTCCTCCTGCATCGCGGCCACGACGTCGTCCGCCATGCCGTCGCGCACCGTGTAGCGCTGGAAGCGCGGCGTGCCGTCGCTGCCGATGACCATGCGGTTCAGGCCCACGGCCGTGCCGACCCACAGGTCGCCGCGGCGGTCTTCCAGCAGGTAGTGCACCTCGTCGTGCGACAGGCTCGTGGGGTCGTCCGGGTCGTGGCGGAAGTGGCGGAACTTGCCGGTGGCACGGTCGAGCAGGTCCAGGCCGTCGAACGTGCCGACCCAGAACCGGCCGTGGCGGTCTTCCAGCATCGGGCGCACGATGTTGTCGGCCAGGCTCGCGGCTGCGGTCGGGTCGTGCTGGTACGTGGTCAGCTTGCCGTCCGGGGCGATGCGGTGCAGGCCGCCGCGGCTCGCGGCCCACAAGGTGCCGTCGCGCGTGACGTGCACGTTGCGCACGTAGTTGGCGTCGACGTCGTCCGTGGACAACGGGCGCCGCGTGAAGCGGCCGGTCTTCGGATCGAAGTGCGCAAGGCCGTTGCGCGTGCCGACCCACACGGTGCCGTCGCGGCCGAGCGCCACCGACGTCGCCATCGCGTCGCCCGACAGCCCCGCTTCGACGGGGGCCAGGCGCCATGCCTGGTCCGCGCCGGTCGCCGGGTCGAACAGGTGCAGGCCGCCGTTCGTGGCCAGCCACAACTTGCCGCTGCCCTCGCCGACGATGCCGCGCACCTTGTTGTCTTCCAGCGCGAGCGGCGTATCGTCGCCGCGCACGATGCGCGCGAAACCGCCGCTGCCCATGTCCGCGCGCGACACGCCGCCGTACCATGTGCCAACCCAGAACGTGCCCACGCGGTCGCCGTACAGCGCCGTGACCTGGTTGTCGCCCAGGCTGTAGCTGTCGGTGATGCGGTGCGGATGGCGTTCGAAGCGGCCCAGCGCGGGCAGCCAGCGGTACAGGCCGCGGTCGTGCGAGCCGACCCACACCTGGCGCTCGGCATCCTCGTACAGCACGTTGATCTCGCCGGGCGGCATGCCGTCGTCCGCGCCGAACGTGCGCACCTCGCCCTTCAGCCCGAGCGGCAGGCGCTCCAGGCCGCCCATGCTGCCGACCCACAGGCCCTGGCCGGCGTCGACCATCAGCGTCTGCACGAAGTCGTACTTGCCGCCGCGCGGCGACGGGTGGTGGCGGAAGTGCATCCGCTCCGGATCGAGGCTGTCCAGGCCCGCCGCGGTGCCGATCCACAGGCGGCCGTCGCGTCCGCGCGCGAGGGCCGTGAGCTTGTCCGACGCGAGGCTGTCCGGCACGCCCGCCACGTGGTGCCACGTGTCGAAGCGGCCGGTGGCGATGTCGAAGTGCTGCAGGCCGTCGGCCGTCGCGAGCCACAGGCCGTCCTTGCCGTCGTCCAGGATGGCGCGGATGTGGCGGTTGCCGTTGCCCCGCTTGGCCGGTTCGTCCGGCAGGAAATGGGTGAACGTGCCGGTCTTCGGTTCGTAGCGATCGAGCCCGCCGTCCGTGCCGATCCACAGCCGGCCCTTGCGGTCGACGTACAGCACGCGCACCCAGTTGTTGGCGAGCGTCTTCGGATCGCCGACGACGTTGCGGAAATTCGTGAAGCGGTAGCCGTCGTAGCGCGACAGGCCGGACTGGGTGCCGAACCACATGAAGCCATCCGGGTCCTGGACGATGGACAGCACCGATTCCTGCGCGAGGCCATCGTCCACCGACAGGTGCTCGAAGCGCAGGGTCGGGGTCGGCGCGGCGTGGGCCAGAACGACCCACAACAGCCCGACCAGCAGGAACAGCCATCGTCTCATGCTTCGAAAAACTCCAGTACGTCGTGGCGCCGGGCATAGGTGTCGCGCTGGCCCAGCGCCATCAGTTCGCGCGTGTAGCCGCCCTCGAACAGCAGGTAGGACGCGAGCGAGGCGCCGCGCTTTTCGGTCGCGCCGATCCCGCCCAGCAAGGTGCGCACGGGGCCCGGCAGGTTGTGCGTGTGGCGCGCGGCGATGTCGTCCAGGCGTTCCGACGGCACGATCGCGAGCAGGTCGATGCGGCGCAGCGGCGTCTTCGCCAGCGCCTCGTCCGGCAGCATGGACAGCGTGTCGTTGACGCGCTGCAGGCGCTCGATGTCCATCGCGAGGCCGTCGAGGAAGATCGACGACAGCGCGTGGCCCGCGATCTGCGCCAAGCTCGGATAGTGGACGCGGGCCGGCAGGTGGTTCACGGTCTCGTTCATGCGCCCTGCCCCCACGACGAGCACGCGGCGCGCGCCCAGGTGGATCGCCGGCGCGATCGGCGCCAGCTGGCGCATCGAGCCGTCGCCGCAGAATTCCATGCGGCCGTCCAGGTACAGCGGCACGGCCGGGAAGATAAAGGGCAAGGCGCTCGACGCGAGCAGGTGGTCGACGCCGATCTGCCCCTGCAGCGCAAGACGCTGGTGCCGCTTCCACGGCGCGATCTCGCGTTCGCTCTGGTAGAACGTGACGTGCTGGCCGCCGCTGTACGACGACGCGGTGACCGCGAGGGCGTCCAGGCAGCCGCTGGCCAGCGCCGCATCCAGGCGCGGCAGGTCGAGCATGTGGTGCAGCAGGCCGACGAGCGGCGTGTTGTCGAGCAGAGACGCCGGCGGCGCGGCATGCCACTGGCGCAGCATCCAGCCGAATGACAGCAGCGACAGCCAGCGCGCGCCGGAGCGCAGCACGCCCAGCGAATCGGCACGATAGACCTGCGTGACATCGATGCCCTCCCACACGTCCGCCAACTGGTCGACGGCGTCGCCGAAGTCGTCGGCGCGGCAGGCCAGCCCGGCCGCGTTGAGGGCGCCGGCCGACGTGCCGCAGATGATCGCGAACGGGTTGCGCGCAGCGGGCCAGCCCGCCTCCCCCAGGATGCGGGAGATCGCCTGCAGGACCCCCGCCTGGTAGGCCGCGCGCGCGCCGCCACCGCTGAGAATCAAACCCGTTTTACATTCAATATCCACAGAGCAAGATTAGCAAACTCTGCGGGCCTTGAGGGGAATAATTATTTCTCAGCTAACAATTAAAGCGACTTTTAGTCACCTTTTGCAACACCCTCCCTACGGGGGTCGGCGCCGCCGAACCACAAAGGCACGCCGTGGATCTCCATGCGCGCGATGCCCTGCAGCCCGGACGTCTGCTCGAACACGCGCACGTCGTGGCCGCGCGCCTCAAGGGCCTTCACTTCGGACAGCGGGAAGCGCCCGGCCTCCAGCTCGGTCGGGCCGTTGCGGCTGCCGAAGTTCGGCAGCGAGATCGCCTGCTGCATGTCGAGGCCCCAGTCGAGCGTGCCGACGAGGACCTTGGCCACGTAGTTGATGATCAACGGACCGCCCGGTGAACCGACCGCTTCGACGAACTTGCCCGTCTTCTTGTCGAACACGATCGTGGGACTCATCGCGCTGCGCGGGCGCTTGCCCGGTTCGACGCGGTTGGCGATGGGGCCGTTGGCGTCGCGCGAATCGAACGAAAAGTCGGTGAGTTGATTGTTGAGGATGAAGCCGTCGACCATCTGGCGCGACCCGAACGCATCCTCGACGCTCGTCGTCATCGACAGGCCGGCACCGTACGGATCGACCGCGACGATGTGCGACGTCGAATGCGCCTCGATCGAATTGTCCAGGCCCCAGTGCCACGCCATCTCCACGCCGGGCGGATGGCCGGCCTGCGCCTTGCCCATCGAACGCTGGCCGACCAGGGCGGCGCGCTGTTTCAGGTAGCCCTTGTCCAGCAGCGCGGGCACGCCGCGGCCGGGCAGCGGGACGAAATCCGTGTCGGCGGCATAGCGGTCGCGGTCCGCGTACGCGAGACGGCCCACTTCCGAGAACACGTGCACGGCGTCCGCGCCCGGGATGCCGTTGCTTGGCGCCAGCGCCTTCATGTCGCGCGTCTCGAACATGCCGAGCATCTGCGCGACGGCGATCCCGCCCGACGACGGCGGCGGCATGCCGCACACCGTGTACGCGCGGTAGTCGTTGCAGACCGGCTCGCGCAGCTTGGGTCGATAGGCCGCGATGTCGGCGGCCGTCAGCAGGCCCGGATTCGTCGGGTGGCTCCTGACCTTCGCCTCGATGTCGCGCGCGATGCGGCCCGTATAAAACACCTCGGCGCCGCCGACGGCCAGTTCGCGCAGGGTGCGCGCCAGTTCGGGGTTCTTCAGCACGTGGCCGACGGGCCATGGCTTGCCGTCCGGCGCATAGAAGTAAGCGCGCGCGGTCGGATCGTTGCGCAGATACCGGTCCCCGGCCAGCAAGGCGTTCAGGCGCGGGCTGACGGCGAAGCCCTGTTCCGACAGGCGGATCGCGGGCTGGAACAACGTCTTCCACGCCAGCTTGCCGTGCTGGCGGTGCGCGAGCGCCAGCATCCGCAGCACGCCCGGCGCGCCCGTCGAACGGCCGCCCACGATGCCTTCGGAGCGCGACATCGGCGTGCCGTCCGGACGCTGGAACAGATGCTCGTCCGCCTTCGACGGCGCCGTCTCGCGGCCGTCGAATGCCTGCACCTTCTTGCCGTCGTAGTACATCAGGAACGCGCCGCCGCCGATGCCGGACGATTGCGGCTCGACGAGCGTGAGGACCAGCTGCGTCGCGATGGCCGCATCGATCGCCGTGCCGCCCTGCTTCAGCATCTCGTAGCCCGCCTCGACGGCCAGCGGATTCGCGGCCGCCACCATGTACTTGCGCGCGGTCCAGCCGGCCTTCTCGGTGTAGCCGCTCGCGGCCTCGGGGGCGCGCTGCAGCGCCGAGGCATCCTGGGCGAGCGTGACGACAGGGTTGAGGGCGGCGGTCAATACGCCGCCCATGACGAGGGCGAGCAACTTCTTGGTCATACGATTTCTCCGGAAATACCAGAGGGCATCGTACCCGAAATCGCTCAAGGGCTCACTTCGGCTGCATGCGGATGGCGCCGTCCAGGCGGATCGTCTCGCCATTCAGCATGACGTTTTCGATGATGGTCTGCGCCAGGTGCGCATACTCGCGCGGCATGCCGAGGCGCGGCGGGAACGGCACCATCTTGCCCAGCGAATCGCGCACTTCCTGCGGCATGCCCATCAGCATCGGCGTCTCGAAGATGCCCGGGGCGATCGTCATCACGCGGATGCCGCTGCGCGACAGGTCGCGCGCCATCGGCAAGGTCATGCCGGCCACGCCCGCCTTCGATGCGCCGTACGCAGCCTGGCCGATCTGGCCGTCGAACGCGGCGACGGACGCCGTGTTGATGATGACGCCCCGCTCGCCGTGCTCCAGCGCCTCTTCCTTGCCCATCGCATCGGCCGCCAGGCGGCACATGTTGAACGTGCCGACGAGGTTGATGTTGATGGCGCGCTGGAACGCGTCCAGCGGATGCGGGCCATCCTTGCCGACCGTCTTGATGGCCGGCGCGACGCCGGCGCAGTTCACCAGGCCGCGCAGGCTGCCCAGTGCGAGGGCCGCCGCCACGACGGCCTGGCCGTCCGCTTCCGACGTCACGTCGCATTTCACGAAACGTGCAGCGGCGCCCAGTTCGGCGGCCAGCGCCGCGCCGGCTTCCTGTTGCACGTCGGCCAGCACGACCTTGCCGCCCGCCTCGACGATGGTGCGCGCGGTGGCCGCGCCCAGGCCCGAAGCGCCGCCCGTCACAATGAACACGTTATTCTGGATTTGCATCTGTCTCCCCTTTATGATTTTCCGTTTACGTAAACGTCAACCAGCGGATTCTAGCGGGGGTTGGTAAAAACGTCAAAAACATGTGACGGTGGTACCGTTCCGCGCACATGCGCGGCCGGTGCTGCTGGCGCCGGCATTGCCGCCCGCATTGAACGTATTGCCGGCCCCATCCGTGCAAACGATGCCCTGGCAGCCGCGGATGACGCTGGTGCTGGGCACGGTCGGCTGCGGCGCCGTCGCCCGCGGCGGAATCGGGACGGCGGCGGTGGCCGGCGGCGTCTCACCGGACCGCAGTGGCCGCGGTGCCATCGCTCCGTCTCCCTGCCACGCCGGGTGGCGGCGTGCGGCGCGGCGGCGCAGTTCTTCGAGCTGCTTGTCGGTTAGTTGCCTTTCTGGCGGCTGGGCCTGGCGGGTCAGTGTGTCCGCTTCGTCGTGTACCTCGGCCGGATCCTTGCGGACGGCGTCCGCGCCCTGTTGCGCGCGCGGGTTCAGCACGGGGCCATAGCTCAGCGGCACGGGCGGCGGCGTACGCGCCGGTTTGACCGTGCTCGCTTCGTCGGGCACGGCCGCATCGCGGTTGATCTGCTGCGTGCGCTGGGTCTGGTCCTGCGCGTGCGCCATGCACGTCCACGCCAGCAACGCGCATGCAGCCAGTAAATATCGTTTCGGTTCCATGATGTCGCTCCTCGCTTCCATTATCGGCCGCACTGCGCCGTGCGGGCGCGCCGCTGTGCATCAAGGATGCGTCAGGTGCGCGTCAGTTTCCTGCCCCACGCTGTTAAGCTGCCACGGTGCATGTTTTACAAACAAAAACATACAGGAGACGACCATGCAGACCTTGCAGGAGATGTATCGCGCCAAACGCGGCAGTGCCTTCGACGCCCTCAACCACGTCCGCGACGGCGACATGATCGTCGTCCCGACGGGTGTCGGCGAACCGCCAACCCTGCTGCACGCGTTGTCGCAGGAATGCCGGGGCTTCCGCGACGTCCAGGTCGCGCAGATTCTCGCGATGCGCAAGTACGGCTATTTCGCGCCCGAATGCCGGCCCCACGTGCGCCATGCGGCACTGTTCTTCGGCGGCGCGTCGCGCGCCGGCGGCCAGGGCGGCTGGTGCGACTTCATCCCGAATTATTTTTCCGAGATCCCGATGCTGATCGAGCGGGGCCTGATGCCGGCGGACGTCGTGTTCGCGATGGCGTCGCCGATGAGCGCGTCCGGCCACTTCGCGCTCAGCCTCGGCACGGATTACACGATGGCGGCCGTCGCGAAGGCGCGCGCCGTCGTGCTGGAAGTGAATCCGCACGTCCCGTTCACGCACGGCCAGTGCCACGTGCACATCTCGCAGGTCACGGCGCTGGTCGAAAGCGAGGACCCGATCATGGAAGTGGGCCTCCCCCACATCGGCCCCGTGCAGGAAGCGATCGGCCGTCTCGTGGCCGAGCACATCGAGGACGGCTCCACCCTGCAGATCGGCTACGGCGGCATTCCGGACGCCGTCGTCATGCAGTTGACGGACAAGCGCGACCTCGGCATCCACACCGAGATGATCGGCGACGGCATCCTGAAACTCGTCGAGGCGGGCGCCGTCAACAACCGCCGCAAGACCCTGTTGCCGGGCAAGATGGTGGCGACGTTCGCGCTCGGCTCGCGCCGCCTGTACGACTTCATGCACCACAATCCGATGCTGGAGATGCACCCGTCGAACTTCACGAACGACCCGTACATCGCGGGGCAGAACGACAAGCTCGTATCGATCAACGCGAGCCTGCAGGTCGACCTGCTCGGCCAATGCGGCAGCGAGAGCATCGGGCACCTGCCCTATTCCGGCACGGGCGGCCAGGTGGATTTCGTGCGCGCGGCGAACCGGTCGCGCGGCGGCAAGTCGTTCATCGTGCTGCCGTCCACGGCGAAGGACGGCACCGTGTCGCGCATCGTGCCGACCCTGTCGCCCGGCACCCACGCCACCACGAGCAAGAACGACGTCAACTACGTGGTCACGGAATGGGGCGTGGCGCAATTGCGCGGCAAGTCGGCGAAGCAGCGCGCGCAAGCGCTGATCGGCATCGCCCATCCGGACTTCCGGCCGTGGCTGCGCGAGGAAGCGGATCGCATGTGCGTGTTCTGAAATGAAAAACGGGACCTTGCGGTCCCGTTCGTTGGTCGACGCGGCGGCGTCAGGCGCGCGTCTCGTTCATGGCGCTGCGTGCGTGATCGGCGCCGAGCGCGCCGGCCATGCCGTAGACGAGCAGCGCGCGCTGCAGTTCGGCGCGTTCGGCACCGTCGGCCAGCTGCATGCTGTCCTGGCGCGGTGCGTCGGTGGGCTCAAGGCCGAGGGCGTCGGTTACGTCCGTTCCTCTCAGGTTGGTCGTCATGGTTTTCTCCATTTGGTGAGTAAGCTGGCGCGGCTTGTTCAATAAACAAAACCGCTGATGACGCTACTGTACCGCAACGGAGCCTAACTCGTCGCCATCTGTTTTGTTTTTACATCTATCTTCTTTCCGGGTGAAAATTTACTACACAATTTCGGATGCCGTGTCATGATGGCGCCTCGACGCGACCAGGAGACATGAATGAAACGAGTTGACGAGATTGGCAACGACGAACACGTGCGCGGCCCGGCGGATGCCGCGCTGACGGTGATCGAATACGCGGACTTCCAGTGCCCGTACAGCGCCCGCGCCCACTTCGCGCTGCGCGAGCTGGACGAACGGTTCGGCGGCATCCGCCTGGTCTACCGCCACCTGCCGCTCGCGCACCTGCACCCGCTGGCCGAGCTGGCGTCGGAAGCGGCCGAGGCCGCCGCCAGCCAGGACCGGTTCTGGGACATGCACGACGCGCTGTACGAGCAGCAGCGCCAGGTGTTCGACAAGCAGGACCTCGCCGTGCTGGCGGAAAGCCTCGATCTCGACATCGAGCGCTTCCGCACCGAGGTCCTGGACCGCCGCCACCGCGCGCGGGTGCAGGCGGATGCCGAACGCGCCCACCACGACGGCGCGACCGGCACCCCGACCTTCTACATCAACGGCGTGCGCTACCGCGGCGATTCGGACCGCGCATCGCTGGAAAGCGCGCTCAGCGAGGCGCTGGGACGCTGAACCGCTGCTTGTGAGGCTGCCCCTGCAGGCGCATGCGCGGTGGCGGCAGGTTTGCCATACAACGCCTGCGGTTCCGTCACGGCCAGCCAGCCGCCGGCCGGCAGCAGCGGGACGAGCAGCAGCGCCACGATGTTGATGATCTTGATGAGCGGATTCACTGCCGGCCCGGCCGTGTCCTTGTACGGATCGCCCACCGTATCGCCCGTGACGGCCGCCTTGTGCGCATCGGAGCCCTTGCCGCCGTAGTGGTTGTCCTCGATGTACTTTTTGGCGTTGTCCCAGGCGCCGCCGCCCGTCGTCATCGAGATCGCGACAAAGAGTCCCGTCACGATCGTGCCCATCAGCATGCCGCCCAGCGCCGCGGGCCCCAGCAGCATGCCGACGAGGATCGGCACGATCACCGGCAGCAGCGACGGCAGCACCATTTCACGGATCGCGGACGCGGTGAGCATGTCGACGGCGCGGTCGTATTCCGGCTTGCCGGTGCCCGCCATGATGCCGACGATGTCGCGGAACTGGCGCCGCACCTCGAGCACGACGGCACCCGCCGCCCGCCCCACCGCTTCCATCGCGAGTGCGCCGAACAGATAGGGTACGAGGCCGCCGATGAACAGGCCCACGATCACCATCGGATTCGACAGCTCGAACGCGAGCCGCGTGCCGTGCGCTTCCAGCGCATGCGTGTAGTCGGCGAACAGCACGAGAGCAGCCAGGCCCGCCGACCCGATCGCATACCCCTTCGTGACGGCCTTCGTCGTGTTGCCGACGGCGTCCAGCGGGTCGGTGACGGCGCGCACCTGGTCCGGCATGCCGCTCATCTCGGCGATGCCGCCGGCGTTGTCGGTGATCGGGCCGTAGGCATCCAGCGCGACGATGATGCCGGCCATCGACAGCATGGCGGTCGCCGCGATGGCGATGCCGTACAGGCCGCCCAACTGGTACGCGACGAGGATCGCGGCGCACACGACGAGCACCGGATACGCGGTGGACTTCATCGACACGCCCAACCCCGCGATGATGTTGGTGCCGTGGCCCGTCGTCGACGCTTCCGCGATGTGGCGCACGGGGCCGAACTCTGTCGCCGTGTAGTACTCGGTGATGTAGACCATCAGGCCCGTGAGCGCGATGCCGACCGCGGCGCAGCCCAGCATGCGCCAGCGCATCGCGTCGTCCGGCCACACGAGCCACGTGACGACGGCGAACCCGATCAGCGACAGCGCGGCCGACCACCACAGCCCCGTGTACAGCGCGTACATGATCTTGTGCCCGGGGTGGTTCTTCACGAGCGAACAGCCGACGATGGACGCGATGATGGAGATGCCGCCCAGCAGCAGCGGATACACGGCACCGGTGCCGCCCATGCCGGGGATCACCAGCGCGCCCAGCAGCATCGTGGCGACCAGCGTGACGACGTACGTTTCGAACAGGTCGGCCGCCATGCCGGCGCAATCGCCCACGTTGTCGCCCACGTTGTCCGCGATGACGGCCGGATTGCGCGGATCGTCCTCGGGAATCCCGGCCTCGACCTTGCCGACGAGGTCGGCGCCGACGTCCGCCCCCTTCGTGAAGATGCCGCCGCCCAGGCGCGCGAAGATCGAGATCAGCGACGCGCCGAACGCGAGGCCCACGAGCGGCTGGATCACCTCATGCTGGGTCAGCGCGGGGTCCGCGCGCAGTACGAGGATCCAATAGAACAGCGCCACGCCCAGCAGGCCCAGGCCGACGACGAGCATGCCCGTGATCGCGCCGCCGCGGAAGGCGACGTTCAGCGCCTGGTCGAGCCCCGTTGCCGCCGCCTGCGCCGTGCGCACGTTGGCGCGGACGGACACGTTCATGCCGATGAAGCCGCAGGCCCCGGACAGCAGCGCGCCGGCCAGGAAGCCGCCCGCGGTGGCCATGCCGAGCAGAAGATAGATGGCGATCAGCAGGACGATGCCCACGATGCCGATGGTCCGGTACTGGCGCGCCAGGTAGGCCGACGCCCCCTGCTGGATGGCCAGCGAGATTTCCTGCATGCGGCCGTTGCCGGGGTCCTGGTTCAGGACCCAACTGCGCGACCACAAGCCGTAGAATACCGCGATGACGCCGCACGCGACGGCGAAGATGAGCTGCGCGGATGCCATGTCGTCCCCCTCGTTCTTCGATCAAACCACCACAGAGTCGAAAGGCCGCGTGCGCTTGCTTGAGCAAATCTGCGGTACGGCCTGCCTTGCTGCATTCGCCGCACAAGGTGCGACAAAACTTTGATCTAAAAACCTGGACGGATGGCATGTGTCATCCGGAGCCAAAAAGAGCGGCTTGCGCCGCCCTGGAATGCTTAGCCTGCGAGTGCCGCGAATGCGGCGTCACGCACCTGCTCGACCGGGCCGACGCCCGAGATCTTGCGGTATTTCGGTGCGCCCGGCAGGCCCGATTCCGCCCACTTGTTGTAATAGCCGAGCAGGACTTCGGTCTGGTTGTGGTACACGGCCAGGCGTTTCTTGACCGTTTCTTCCGTGTCGTCGTCGCGCTGGACCAGCGGCTCGCCCGTCACGTCATCCTTGCCTTCGACCTTCGGCGGGTTGAACTTCACGTGGTACACGCGGCCCGAAGCCGGGTGGCTGCGGCGACCGCTCATGCGTTCGACGATCAGTTCGTCCGGCACGTCGATTTCCAGCACGTAGTCGATCTGCACACCGCTGTCCTTCATGGCGTCGGCCTGCGCGATCGTGCGCGGGAAGCCGTCGAACAGGTAGCCGTTGGCGCAGTCGGATTCCTTCAGGCGCTCCTTCACCAGGCCGATGATGATGTCGTCCGACACCAGCTGGCCAGCATCCATCACTTTTTTCGCAGCCAGGCCCAGCTCGGTGCCGGCCTTGATGGCGGCACGCAGCATGTCGCCGGTGGAAATCTGGGGGATGTTGTATTTTTCTTTGATGAAGTTCGCCTGGGTGCCTTTACCGGCGCCGGGGGCTCCTAACAAAATGAGACGCATGAAGGATTCCTAAAGGTATCTAATAATTCTTGTAGAGACGGTTATAGTTGGGAACAGATAACCGCATTGATGCATGTCTGACTAGCTGATACGAAACTTACCACAAAAGCAGCATCAAACGCCACTGAAGGCGGCCGATCTCTCAGCCGTTTGACGTGGCGCAAGCAGCCTGAAGAGTAGTTTCCAAGCGGATCAAGACGTATAGAAAAGTCGCACGCGCTCGAGGTCGGCTGGCGTGTCGACGCCCGCATGGGGCGCCTCGTCCGTCACGTGCACGGCGATCGGCACGCCGTGCCAAAGCACGCGCAACTGTTCCAGCGCTTCGATGGATTCGAGCGGCGACGGTTCCAGCTGCGGATAGCGCTGGAGGAACGCATTGCTGTACGCATACAGGCCGATGTGGCGCAGGGGCACGTAGCCAGCAGGCAGTTGCTCGCGGGTGGCGGCAAAGCCGTCGCGGTGCCACGGGATCGTGGCGCGCGAGAAGTATAGCGCGCGTCCGACCTTGTCCAGCACGACTTTCACCACGTTCGGATTGAAGGCGTCGGCAACGTCGGACAGCGGATGGGCGCAGGTCGCCATCGGCACGTCGGCCGAGATGCGCGCGGCGCAGGCGGCCAGCAACGCGGGATCGATCAGGGGTTCGTCGCCCTGCAGGTTGACGACGACGGCGTCGGGCGCGAGGCCCAGCGTGTGCGCCACTTCGGCGATGCGGTCGGTGCCGGACGGGTGATCCGAACGCGTCATGCAGGCTTCCACGCCATGCGCGGCGCAGGCGGCGGCGATGTCGGCGTGGTCGGTGGCGACGATGATGCGCGCGGCGCCCGACTGCTGCGCGCGTTCGGCGACGCGCACGACCATCGGCTTGCCGCCCAGGTCTGCGAGCGGCTTGTTCGGCAGCCGCGTCGACGCCAGGCGTGCCGGGATGATGACGACGAAGCTCATCGGGTTACAGCGCGGGCTCGACCTTGCGCGCCTCTTCGGCCCACATGATCGGGATGCCGTCGCGGATCGGATACGCGAGGCGGTCCGGGCGGCAGATCAGTTCCTGCGCTTTCTTGTCATATTCGAGCGGTCCCTTGCACAGCGGGCAGACCAGGATATCAAGCAGTCGGGCGTCCACGACATTTCTCCACGATTTGGGCAGCCAGCGCGGCATCGATCTGCGCGCCGACCGGCACGACCCACACGCGCGGGTCGTTGTTGATTGTTTCAAGTTGCCGACATTTTACTGCATCCTTCTCCGTCACCAGGATGACGTCGGCGTCGACGGCACGGAACGGATCGTCGAGGAAGTCGTGATGGTCGGGCAGCGGCAGCTCGGCGACGTCCAGGCCGGCGCCACGCAGCAGCGCGAAGAAGCGCCCCGGATTGCCGATGCCGGCCGCCGCCAGCACGCGTTTTCCACGCAACGCGGACAACGGCACGCGTTCACCCGCATCCATCAGGCGCTCGGCATGGTCGCCGGCGAGGCGCATCTGCCAGGGATTGCCGCCCACCGCCGCGGCCAGCCCAGGGGTGATCTCCGGCGCGTTGACGACCGTGACATCGCGCCGGCGCGACGGCGCTTCGCGCAGCGGACCGGCCGGCAGGGTCCAGCCATTTCCGGTGCCGCGGCCGTCGAACAGGATGATCTCCACGTCGCGCGCGAGGGCGTAGTGCTGCAGGCCGTCGTCGGTGATCAGCACGTCCACGTCGGGATGCAGGTCCAGCAGACGGCGCCCGGCGTCGACGCGCTTGCGGCCGACGACGACGGGACAGCCGGCGCGCGCCGCGATCAGCAGGGGCTCGTCGCCGACGTCCTGCGCGCGCGACGCCGGCAGCACTTCACGGGGCGCATCCTCCGCACCGCCGTGACCGCGCGAGATCACGCCGGGCCGCATGCCCGCCGCGCGCAGCTGCTGCGCCAGCCAGATCGTCAGCGGGGTCTTGCCCGTGCCGCCGATGAAGATATTGCCGACGACGATGACGGGCACGGGGAGGCGTCCGGCCTTCAGCACGCCGGCGCGGTACAGGGCGGCCCGGAGGGCGGTGAGCAGGCGGAACAGCAGGGACAGCGGCCACAGGGCCACGGCGAGCGGCCCGCGCCGGAGCCAGGCGCGGGTGAGTGTCGATTCGAGAGAGGATGCCACTAACTACTTCTGCCCGCCCGTCTGCGCCGCGAACGTCAGCTTGTCGTAACCGGCCATGCGCGCCGCTTCCAGCACGTTGATGACCATCTGGTGCATCGCGAACTGGTCGGCGTTGACGATGATGACGGGGTCCTTCACGGGCGCCGGCAGCGGCTGGCCGTTCGGGCCGGTGGCGGCCGCGCGCCTGAGGTCGTCGGCAAGGCTCGCCACGCCGTGGAACGCGACGGGCACGTTGTTCACCGTGTAGTTCCCCTTGGCGTCGACCGTGACGTTGATCTCGAACGGCTTCTCGATCGCCTTCTCGGCGTCGGCCGTCGGCAGCGTGATCTGCAGTTCGGTGAACTTGCTGTACGTGGTCGTCACCATCAGGAAGATCAGCACGACCAGCAGCACGTCGATGAACGGGATCAGGTTGATTTCCGGATCCTCGCGTTTGCGGCCGCGGCGGAAGTCGATCATTTGCGGGCACCGTGGACGACGTCGACGAATTTCACGGCCTGCAGTTCCATGTCGATGATGAAGCTGTCGACCAGCGCCCGGAAGTGGCGGTAGAACACGAGGGCCGGCATCGCGATCGCCAGGCCGAAGCCCGTGTTGTACAACGCGACGGAAATGCCGTGGGCCAGCTGGGCGGGATTCGTGCCGCTGGCATTTTGCGCGCCGAAGATCTCGATCATGCCGACAACCGTGCCGAACAGGCCCATCAGCGGCGCCAGCGATGCGATCGTGCCGAGCGTCGTCAGGAAGCGTTCCAGCACGTGGGCGACGCCCCTGCCTGCTTCCTCGATCGATTCCTTCATCACGTCGCGCGGCGCGTCGACGTTGCGCAGCGCGGCGGCCAGCACGGCGCCGAGCGGGGAGTTCGTCTGCAGCTTGTCGATGATGTCCGGAGTGACCTTGCCGCTGCGATAGACCTGGATGACTTCATCGAGCAGCTGGCGCGGCAGGATCTTTTCGCGGCGCAGGTAGATCAGGCGCTCGATGATCAGGGCCAGGGCGATGATCGATGCGATCAGCAACAGCCAGATGGGCCAGCCGGCGGCTTGAAGAATGGCGAGCAAATGGGACTCCTGGATAGGTAAAAATCAATGAAACAAGGTAGTTGCGCAATGTAACGTGTTGCCCGGATTGCGGCAAGTAGAGTTCTTCACACTTTCTGTGGATAAAAGTGTGCGCAAGGCCGCCTGGATGCGCCAAGTAGCTTGATTCTTAAGGGATATTTTTCCATGCGTAAAAACACAGCAGGTCAGGATGCGTTGACTGCCCGTACTTTGAAGACGGTCAGGGAGCCCGGGTCGCGTGTAGTTGCCCACAATTTCTGTGGATAAATTTGTGAGAAATCAGCTTTCCCATCGGTAAGTATTTGATTTTACTCAGAGAAATTTCCAAGTCCAAAAAATAGGCAAGGTTGAGCCCGACTACAACCCTATCCTTCTTCACATTTTTTGTGGACAAAATTGTGCGCAAGCGCACAAACCGCCCCCTAAGCCGTTGATTCTTAGAACAAAAGAATTCGCGCCCGTTTTTTGGGCAGGTGCTTATCCACGCGTCGGGCCGCCCGTTCGCGGGATTTTTCACACAAACTGTGGAAAAAGATGTGCGCAAGCACATCGTTCGCCTGCTAACCCTTTGATTTCGCTCAGCATTCCTCGCCAAGCCCAATTTTTAGGCATCCGGGACTTGTACACACCGAAAACACCTCGGCGGCCAGGTATTCCAGCCGTCCGCCCCCTGGGTTATAGTCGCGTCCCGACCGCAGCCGGCCTTCTTCACAAATTTTGTGGAAAAGATTGTGAGCAAGGCCCTTGGGGAAGGACAAAGTCCTTGAATCTAAAGGGTATTTTTTCCGTGCAGAATTTTTAGGCAGTGGAAAACCGGTGCTGTGCACGCCCGTTGAGGGACCTCTGTTCACATAAACTGTGGAAAACGATGTGAGCAAGGGCCGGGACAGCATGCTAAGTGTTTGATTGCTCTAGGAAAATATATTCAAGCTGAATTTTTGGGCACCGGCGACTTGTCCACTTTCGCACATAAACTGTGGATAAGATTGTGGCCAAGTATCCGAAGATGCACTCAAGCCATTGATCCGTAAGGCAATTTGGTTGCTGCATCGAAATCGAGCAGCATCGTTTTACTATAAAAATCAGGTATTTACAAAAACTACCTGTTGTTTTACAGCAGATGTGTCTTACACTGCGCGCAGCCATGTTTTTGTGGACAGTTCAACCAGCTCATCCCTATGTTTCCCTCCGAAGACGCCGATCCGGCCTATGCCGCCCCGCCCGTACTGACCGTCACAGCCCTCAACCAGCAGGTCGCACGCTTGCTGGAGCGCACCTTTCCCCTCGTCTGGATCGGCGGCGAGATCTCGAATTTCACGCGCGCGGCCAGCGGCCACTGGTATTTCACGTTGAAGGACGACGCGGCCCAGGTGCGCGCCGTCATGTTCCGCGGCCGCGCCCAGTACGCGGGCTTTACCCCGCGCGAAGGCGACAAGGTCGAGGTGCGCGCCCTCGTCACCCTGTACGGCGCGCGCGGCGACTACCAGATCAACGTGGAGGCGATCCGCCGCGCGGGCGTGGGCGCGCTGTACGAAGCGTTCATGCGCCTGAAGGAGAAGCTGGGGGCCGAGGGCCTGTTCGACGAAGCCCGCAAGCGTCCGCTGCCGCTGTTCGCGCGCACGGTGGGCATCGTCACGAGCCCGCAGGCGGCGGCCCTTCGGGACGTGCTGACGGCCCTCAGGCGCCGCGCGCCGCACGTGCGCATCGTGCTGTATCCGGCGCCCGTGCAGGGCCAGCTGGCCGCGCAGAAGATCGCCGAAGCCATTTCGATTGCGTCGCACCGGCGCGAAGTGGACGTGCTGATCGTGTGCCGCGGCGGGGGCTCGATCGAAGACCTGTGGAGCTTCAACGAGGAAGCCGTCGCGCGCGCGATCGCCGCGTGCAGCATGCCCGTGATCTCGGGCGTGGGCCACGAGACGGATTTCACCATCGCCGACTTCGCCGCCGACCTGCGTGCCGCCACGCCGACGGCCGCCGCCGAGCTCGCGGCCACGGCGCGCGCGGACTGGCTCGCATCGCTGCAGGCGGACGCGGGCGACCTGCGCCGCGCGATGGACCGCGTCCTGTCCGACGCGAGCCAGGGCCTCGACAACCTGTCGCGCCGCCTCTTGAACCCATCGAGCCAGATCCAGCACCAGCGGCTGAAACTTCTGGGCATGGCCAGCAGTCTCACGCATGCCGTCCGCGCGCCGGTGAACCGTCACGGCCTGCTGCTGGCGCAGTTGCAGCAGCGCTGGGCCCGCCATCGCCCGGACTGGAGCGGCCTGCGCACGCGGCTGGAATCCGACCGGCGCCACCTGGTGGCCAGCGTCGGCAACCAGTTGCGCGCGCGGCGCGAGGCGCTGAACGGCCTGGCGGCGCAGCTGGAACTGCTGAACCCGCAGCGGACGCTGGAGCGCGGCTATGCGATCGTCAGCAATGCGAAAGGTAAAGTGTTGCATTCGCCGGGCCAGATCAAGCCGCGCGACGTATTGCGCATCCGCCTGGCGGAAGGCAGTGCCGAGGTCAGTGTCGCCGGCGTGCAAGACTTACTCGAATGACAATCTGATGTATTCGCAAAGTCATATCTGCAACGTTTAGCTAACCGGTTTAGAATAAGCGCCCGAATTGATGTACCGCAGAGACTTCGAAGTCTCCCGTCAACTTACTAAGGAACAAGACATGGAACATACCCTGCCCCCACTGCCGTACGCTAAGGACGCCCTGCAGCCGCACATCTCGGCCGAGACGCTGGAATACCACTACGGCAAGCACCATCAGGCTTACGTCACGAACCTGAACAACCTGATCAAGGGCACCGAGTTCGAAAACCTGTCGCTGGAAGAGATCATCAAGAAATCGCAGGGCGGCGTGTTCAACAACTCGGCCCAGGTGTGGAACCACACCTTCTTCTGGAACTGCATGACCCCGAACGGCGGCGGCGCCCCGACCGGCCCGGTCGCCGATGCGATCAACGCCAAGTGGGGTTCGTTCGACAAGTTCAAGGAAGAATTCCAGAAGTCGGCCGTCGGCAACTTCGGTTCGGGCTGGACCTGGCTGGTCAAGAAAACGGACGGCACCGTCGACATCGTCAACACCTCGAACGCCGGCACCCCGCTGACCACCGAGAACGTTGCCCTGCTGACCTGCGACGTCTGGGAACACGCCTACTACATCGACTACCGCAACGCCCGTCCGAAGTTCGTCGAGGCATGGTGGAACGTCGTCAACTGGGACTTCGTGAACAAGAACTTCGCGTAATGCGATTCCCGGTGTTTCGTCATAATTAAGTTCGGAACAACTTAATAAAGATCGGAACAACTGCTTCTGCGCTTGGGACCCGGACGTAAAAAAGTTCGGAACAAAACAGATTCGAGCCCGCTTCCAAGCGGGCCGTTTCTTTTTGCGGCATGCAGCCGTAAATCATTCGCACACTTAATTGCTATAATTTGCGGCAAGATTTCTAGGCGCGCTAATGATGAGCATTGATCCTAACGCACGAGGTTCCCTTAGCGAACCTTGCATTGCACTCCGGGCCGAGGTAACGGACGCTATCGAAGCGTATGAGCGTGTTCCTCGAAAGGACAAATTGCTAACCACATGGTATGCGATGTGCATATCCGGACAACCGGCAGCCGCCTTTTTCAGAGGACCACGGCATAGCACATTTCATCGAGTGACGGCATGCGACCTTGCAGCTAGTGCTTATCTCGATCTAAGCGCGCAAAAAGAAGTAGAAATCATCAGCCCGTCCTTCGTTCTTAAAGTACGAGAGCACGCTTCATCGATGCACCGCTTGTTACCCGAACCGCAGCATCTGCCTGCTCCGGCTGACACTCAAGAGTTCCGCACTGGGCTTGAGTCACTGACCCGATGGAGGGTGCCCGTCACAGCCCCAACAAGCCGTTCAGGCGACCCTTCGATACGTGCCGTAACCTTGGGCCTTGCTCGACGGTTTGCTGATGCGTTTGTCGACATTCCAGTGGAATTCATTCATTCCCTTGTGTTGATCGGTTGGCCGGCACGTAGCCACAGTGCCACGCGACGGGTACTTACATCAGGAGTGACGAGTCGCATTAAGTTCGAGTCTCAGGAAGCCCTAAAACGGGAACAGCTGGCACACGGGGCCACGGCTGTTGCTCTTCACGTGGCATCGTCTAAGGCTACGAGAGGTGCGGCATTAAGTGAAGCTGATCAGCGGATCATTGAAGGTTTAGAGAGCGAAGTTGCAAGAATCAGGCAGGATAGGCGGCGCTTCCCTAATGACGCAGCTCGACTTCGTGCCGTGTTGGACATCGCTCACACCTTCGATGATCCGAACCTTGCTGACGATCTCAGCCGACTTGTAGCCCAGGCACTTCAGGAGTTCAAACCTTGAGTGCTCTAGCGCAAATCCCCTCAGCAGACACGAATTTGCGCTAGGGCGCAAATTCGCTGACTGATCAAATACCGCGCCACTGAGCTGTCCGCCCACGCCAGCCTGTTCTACGCTCTCACTTATCAGGTTTCGAGGGGAAGCAAGAATGGCAGACGACATTGTAGCTCTGGTCGCAGGTCAAAGAACGTCTACTAAAGATATACGCCCGGCGTGCATACGTGGCAAATGGAAGGTCTTGCGCCGACTGACGAAAATCTTAACGATCTGGGCATACAACAATGGGCATCTCTCATTCGGTATAACCGAACGAATATTTGCTCAATTTGACCTACGCGATGTATGACTTAAGAGACGTTAAGCGCACCCTTTTTTCTCAAAGGCTGTGTACGCTTTTCCCCGAAAAGCGTTCCTCCTCTCTGCAAAGACTTACTTCTTTTTGCTAGAGATAATCTCATAAATTGACATGAGTTCAGAGGGGACCTGTCCTCCCTGCGCAATGCGCGCTGACTCTTCAAGAACGCTGCTCATGCGCTCCAGATCGTAGTAGTTGCAGTAATTCGATTGGCTCACATTTGGCATTTCTTCCAACAGCCATTCAAACGACTTTGCGCCAGGATCGTCCGTGTTTTTTCGCAAACACCACGCCCAAAGATCTGCAGCCTGAATCGGCAATCGATCGTCGTCCTTTCCAAACATCGGATTGAGCGGTAGTATCGTAAATTCCTCTGGATATGTAGACCGCATAAGTTCACGTATAAGCGGATACCATCTGCGCGCTCGCTCGCCGAAGATAAGTTGTTCGTCAAAGATGATCTCGAAGGGCTCTCTCCAATTGCACTCTTCCCAGAGGTCAAAGCAGGTACCAAGAATCAAGGTGTGGAAGGGCCAAAAGTAAACTTCTGATCTCGGTTTTGTAAGCTTTGCCCATGTGCGCGCGTGGGCTTCAAGATCAATCATTGTCCAAATCGCGAACTCGACATAACGATTGATGATTTGAGCCAACTTTCGTAGACGACTATCGCGTTGTTCTTCCGTGAAGCGATGAAAGGCTCCTGTGAGGGAGGCGGCTTCTCGCATCTTAAAGATTTCGATACGTGGGTATTGGTCTAAGCAGCGGCGCCACTCTAGAGAAAATTCTACCCATCGCTCCGAGTTTGAGACGAGGCCAGCAAGCACGAAATTCTTGCTTTGTCCTTTCCCACCACTGTCATCAACGTAAGCTTGAACTGGCATGTGTTCCCTTTATAGCAGGGCGCTGCGCTTCGACCACCTATATACTACCTTGCGGCGGGCGTCACATCGCAAGTTAAGGTCATACGCCGCGTTAATACTGGCGGCACACAGCCGCCGGTTCGATCAACTTTCAGCGAAATCGCCATTTTAATTTATGGCAGAGGGGTTTACGTTTCCGATATGGGAACGATCAGACGATCGCGAGCTACGCAAACTCCATTTTTAATCACGTAGCACTCGACATAATGACGGCCAGGGAAGGATGTAGTTTCCGTTCGCCGCTCTGATCCGTCATCACTAAGCAGTTGTCCTCGAATGCCTCTTGCCTCCGCAAACTGGCCGCGGTTTCGGACTTTCCAAATTACCTCGTAAGGACGGGGGACGTTACAGTCCACCACACGGAAAGTTAATTTACGGTCGAGTTGAAGCCACGGGAATGTGGCTTCGATGAACCGGTAGACGCGCTCCCGTGCACCACGGTATAACACGTCACATTCAAGATTAACTTCGTACTGAATATCAACAGGATACTTATCCTCAACAAACTCCTCAGTCGAGCGAATAGCTGCAGCCTTCGTAACAGAAGCGGACGCAGCAGCAGTTGCTATCGCAGGGAAGTGGCGTCCGAAAATCTTCTTCCAAACCTTTTGCTTGTCCTTTTCTTCCTCGGCATCAAGGGCTTCCTGTGCTCTTTTAGCTGCCTTTTTCGCCTTTGCTTGAAACCGCCCACTGGAATGGACGCGATCGTCACTTCCGGGAGCCTTCCAATACGTCTGACTCGGTTGTTCACTCAAATACGTGAATATGTCCTTGATCAAAGCCGGGTAGCTAGCATAGCTCTTGTTATCGTAATTTTTGTTGTCGTAGAAAAAATTATAGCAAAGCGTATCGATGAGCATCCCGCTCATTGCCGCCCCGTGCTTGTTTTTCCAAGCCCGGATCATTTTGCACACTCGTTTTAGATTCCGGTTCGAGCGATCGTGTATTTCTTGGACCGCTTCGATTTCGTCGCGAGGATGGCACCATTTCCAGCTTCCGCCATCGTTAGCGTCCGGGTACTTGTACCGTCCGTCATCCTCTACAAAAGCAGGCAACACCTCAACACGATAGTTCTTGAAGTCAACGGTCACAACCTGCCCATCTGCCCGGATCGGCGTATTTGGATAAAGTACTTTGAGCTTGTCGCGGACCTCTTCTAACAATGCCTTTTGTCGATTCCCTTGAAGTTTACAAATCCGGTCATGAACGCTCCAAGGCAGCTCGAACGCCATGTCCAGGTCGCTTACACCATGGATAGCTGTCCGTCGGCCATACGATCCGACCTGCAAACAATGTTGATAGTCCGAATCTGTGTCCCAATAGTCTTTGTTGAGACGTTTTGTTATGGATAAATATCGACCTGAAATTTCCTCGGCATTCTTTACAGCCAAGTTTTTTCTGAATTGTTCAAAAAGCGAGGCACTCACTAAAATTCCAATCAACAGTAGCTACTAGTAATGAGAAAGTATGCGCCGATAGATAACGCAAACACAATCAATACTCCGCACGTCACAAGTGTGGTAAGCGGTATCTTATCGCGCCAAAAGCGAAACGTTATTTGTTCCTCAATCCACCCGATCTGCTGCTGCCAGAAGAACTTGTAGTGGGCTGCGGTATCACTTAAGAATATTTGACGAGAAATGCCAGCACCATTGGCGGCCGACCTGATACGTCCATATTCTGCTTCGCATGCGGAAAAGTCCGAGGTGGGCGGCATTGATTTGACAGTTGAATACAATGAACGCAGCGACTGGAACGACTGCGTCAATTCCTCCCCGGCTTTCATGTACACGTTTTTGTCATAAAAACCCATGTACAAACTTGCCACTGAGAAAATGATAAGCATAGCGGAAGGAACTTTTTCGCTCAGCATCGGAAACACCAAAGCCAGAACACCGACTGCCAGCGAGAAGAAGCCAATCCAGCCTGGCAACTTATCAACAAATTCTGCCGTTGCGAAATGCTTCTTCGCGCCGTACCCCACGTTGTAGCCAGACTCTGCAATCTGCTTCAACAGTTCTTGTTGACTTACCATCACCGTCCTATGCGTAGCTATCGAAGTTAACTTCTATCGTCACATCGCGACTTCCGGTTCTCATGATACGCGTGAACAATGGTAGAAGGGTAATTATTCGAGGGCTTAGAGCAAGAATGCGTGCTGTACAGCCATCAGCATCCGTGCGCCCTCAACACGCGGGCCTTGATACCGAATCACCATTCGCAGGGTTTCGTCTATGTCGCCTTCATCATCGACGTCTTCGCCCGGCGCATCGTCGGCTGGCGGGTCAGCAGCTCGATGCGAACCGACTTCGTGCTCGATGCGCTGGAGCAGGCTCTGTACGCACGTCAGCTCGAACGAAACGAGCTGGTCCATCATAGCGACCGCGGATCTCAATACGTGTCGATGAAATACAGTGAGCGCTTGGCAGAAGCTGGCATCGAGCCTTCTGTGGGAAGCAAGGGAGACAGTTACGATAACGCTTTGGCCGAAACCATCAATGGGCTCTACAAGGCTGAGCTGATCCACAGTCGCGCCCCCTGGAAAACACGTGAAGCCGTGGAACTAGCTACACTTGAATGGGTCTCCTGGTTTAACCACCACCGCTTGCTGGAACCGCTCGGCTATATACCGCCGGCCGAAGCTGAGGCAAACTATTATAAGCAACTGAGCAGTCAAGCCATCCCGGCCTGACTCACACTAATCGGCCTCCACGGAAACCGGGGGGTTCAAACCCAGCCGCGTACCGTATTTGCCTACCTTGCTGGTATTGGCATTTTCCGCAGTACAAACGCTGGCGTTACATGGCAGTTTTTCAACCACGGCCCCGCGGATCCCTTGGTACAGTTCGCCCACTCCAATATGCCAAGTAAAACTGGAACGGGATGGCTATTCGCTGCAACGTCCAAGGGAGTGCGCCGCGCGATGAGTTGTCATTGTGGATGGCAAAGTGCTGGCCAGCTCAGCTTCAGCTTCCGCGCTGTGGAAAACGATGCTGCCTTGCCGGCCCGTGTCTACGCTGCTGCGCGCGATGGATTCTTTATTAGTCCAGATGGTGGCGACCACTGGGTCAGGATGCGATCGCCAGTGGCTCCGATCACCGCACTGGAAAGCACGTCGTCGGGGAGTCTGTACGGTGCGATCAACGGCAAGCTAATCCGCAGCACAAATCGAGGCGTTACATGGGAATACATTTCCGAATAAGCTGTGCACGTGCTGTTGCACAAAAGCGACCGGTGAAGCGTCAAGCGGCGGCAAGAATCGTACGGTGGTGCTCCAGCTCTTAAATCGGCCCCTGCCTGCCGATACGATCAATCAACGCAGCGTTACGACATTCGTACGGCCATTAGGCCCCTCCTCGCTCGACATCTCCAGCGTTGATTTCACCACCATGTTCAACATCGACGCGGTAGGTGGATTGGTCCCGCCCTTCGACGCTACCAATTTCAGGAGACGCATCGCTGTCGACACGCTCCACGTCAGTATCGACGTTCATGTTGCGTGTTGTCTCGACATTCGCTTCGCTTTCAGGGCGTTGGGAATCATCAGGCGATGGTGCGGGCACTTTCGTGCGCTTTTTTGTTGCCATGGCTTCCTCCAAAACTTGCAATCCGAGGATGCAAATCGACCTTGGATCGGATCATAGTTTCGATCAACTGCTTATTTGAACTAAAGATCGCCTTTGCCAGAAACGTAATTTTCTGGAAACAGATCGCGTTCCACCAACTCGAGCAAAATATGGATGATCTTGATATGCATTTCCTGCACGCGGTCGGCATACGCGCCGCCAGGGCTGCAAATGCAGACATCGCACAGGGCCTGCAGCGGCGCCCCCGGCATTCCGGTCAAACCGATCACACGCATGTCCAGCTGGCGCGCTGCCTCCGCGGCAACAAGGATCGATGGGCTTTTTCCGCTGGTGCTAATCGCGAGTAATACGTCACCACGACGCCCATGCGCTTGGATATATCTCGAGAACACTTGGTCATAGCCATAATCATTGGCGACACAGGTAATGTGGGTTGGATCGCTGATGGCAATCGCCGCGAGTCCCGGGCGATTGTTGCGGAACCTGCCCGTGAACTCTTCGGCAAAATGCATCGCATCGCACATCGATCCGCCATTCCCGCACGAGAAAGCCTTGCCCGAGCTGCGAAAGGCGGATGTAAGCAGGTCGGCAGCATCCACGATGCTTTGAAGACTGCGCTCGTCATTCAGGAATCGGTTAAGAGCCGACTGCGCGTCGGCCAGGCTATTCTTGACGTGTTCGATCATATTTTTGCACCGATGAAATCACTCTGGGTTGCTTAACTGGCGAAACCGAAGGACTAACTTATCTCAATCGGTTGAAGCGACTTGACAAGGTCATCCAACACCTTCAGTTGCGAAAGAAACGGGGCAAGTACGCTGGTTGGCAGCGCGCTCGGGCCGTCGCATTTCGCCGAACTGGGATCCGGGTGGACTTCAAGGAAGATTCCGCCCAGGCCTACGGCGACACCCGCGCGAGCCAGCTCAAGTATCTGCGCTCGGCGTCCGCCTGAGGTCGCACTCGTCGGATCTCGCTGTTGCAATGAATGGGTAACGTCAAATATGACAGGTACACCGGGGCACGCTTTTTTCATCACGCCAAAGCCGAGCATGTCCACGACCAGATTATCGTAGCCGAAACAGGTACCGCGATCGCACAAGATGAGCTGCTCGTTGCCCGCCTCCTTGAATTTTTCAACGACAAACGAAACCTGCGTTGGACTCAAGAATTGCGGTTTCTTGATATTGATGACGCGTCCGGTCTTGGCCAACGCGACCACCATGTCGGTTTGCCTGGCCAAAAATGCTGGCAACTGCAGTACGTCTGCCGTTTCCGCGACGATATCGGCCTGCCGCGGCTCGTGGACGTCGGTTAAGACCGGCACCCCAAACGTCGACTTCACCCTCTCGAGCATGCGCATGCCTTCCTCAAGGCCGGGGCCGCGAAACGAATGAATCGATGAACGGTTCGCTTTGTCGAAACTGGCCTTGAATACATAGGGCATGGCGAGCTTCTGTGTGACGCGAACAAATTCTTCGCAGGTGCGAAGCGCCAGATCAAGCGATTCGAGCACATTGATGCCGCCAAAAATCACCAGCGGAGATCCATTCTCGACATTGATTTGTTCAGTAATTTTGGTCATCGTATGTGTGCGTGTGCGACACGCTTGGTGGCTTTACTGTTCATGATAGCGCTGGCAGTCAAACACCTTCGCGCAGTAGAAAACACTTATTCCATCAGGGCCTGGGCCGCGGCAACCTGGCCGCGGTAGGCGTCGAAGATGCCGCGTAGGGCGTCGGCCATGGACGTGGTCGGGGCCCAGCCCAGGTCGTCCTTGGTGTTGTCGATCTTCGGCACGCGGTTCTGCACGTCCTGGTAGCCGGCGCCGTAGTAGGCCCCCGAGCTGGTTTCGACGATCTGCACCTTCTGCGCGCCGGCAGCGTATTCCGGGTACTCGGCGGCGAGCTTCAGCATCATGCTGGCCAGTTCGCGGATCGAGTAATTGTTGACCGGGTTGCCGATGTTGTAGATCTGGCCGCTGGCCTTGCCGTCCTCGTTCTCGATGATCTTCATGAGGGCGTCGATGCCGTCATCGATGTAGGTGAAGGCGCGCTTCTGGGCGCCGCCGTCGACCAGCGAGATGGGTTCGCCGCGCACGATGTGGCCGAAGAACTGGGTCAGCACGCGCGAAGAACCTTCCTTCGGGGTGTGGATCGAATCCAGGCCTGCGCCGATCCAGTTGAAGGGACGGAACAGGGTGAAATTCAAACCTTCCATGCCGTAGCCCCAGATCACGCGGTCCATCAGCTGCTTCGAGCAGGCGTAGATCCAGCGAGGCTTGTTGATCGGGCCATAGACCAGCTCCGAGTTCTCCGGATCGAATTCCTCGTCGTGGCACATGCCATACACTTCCGAGGTCGACGGGAACACCAGGTGCTTCCTGTATTTGGCGGCCGAGCGCACGATCGGCAGGTTGGCTTCGAAGTCCAGCTCGAACACCTTCAGCGGCTGCTGCACATAGGTCGACGGCGTCGCGATGGCGACCAGCGGCAAGATCACGTCGCACTTCTTGACGTGGTACTCGACCCATTCGGTATTGATCGTGATGTCGCCTTCGAAGAAGTGCATGCGCGGATAGCTAAGCAGGTCGCTGATGCGGTCTGTGCTCATGTCCATGCCGTAGACTTCCCAGTCGGTGGTCTCGAGGATACGCTTGGACAGGTGGTGGCCGATGAAGCCGTTGACGCCGAGAATAAGGACTTTTTTCATAAATATTGTTGCTTAACTAAATGCTAAATAGGGCTGTTACAGATGCTGTTTTAATTTCCTGCGAAAACTAACGCTTGTTTTTTTGTCGCCGCTTGTCCGGCCTTTTCTCTCTTCGCCCGTTGGGCTGCTTTAATCGCTTCAAATTGGGACTCTTCCGCCGCTTCCAGATTTCCACCAGCTTGAAAATTACCAGCAACAAAACAATGCAGATGACAGAGCCGAAAAAGGAAATCAGCAAATCCTCTGTCGGCAACACGGGTTCTTTACGCATGTCGATTTTCAAAAATTTTGAGATAGACACATGAACCAGTGCGTCATACAAGCATGTCAATCATGAACAGTAGGATAAAACCTGCAAAAAACATCGCTGTCTGGATCGGCGTTTCGGTCTCCTCATGCGCCTCTACCAGTAACTCTTCGGTAACCAGGTAAAGTAGCGCCGCGACACCCAATGCCAGTAGTGCGTCGATAAAGACCGGCGTCACGGCATTCAATATCCCTGCCCCTGCGCCGGCTCCAGCAAGCAATGCGATACCGAGCATTGCCGCTGTGCCGCCGATTCTCAGCGCAGTCTGTCCGACGCTGCGCAACGAGGTTGCACATGAGACGCCAAGGAAGAACAATTC
This sequence comes from Massilia kyonggiensis, assembly GCF_024756235.1. GTDB lineage: Bacteria > Pseudomonadota > Gammaproteobacteria > Burkholderiales > Burkholderiaceae_D > Telluria > Telluria kyonggiensis. Next base: position 600,283 of record NZ_JANUGY010000003.1, read on the forward strand.
AAGCACCAGGCCAACCGTCAGCAGGAGCCCCTGTTTTTCCCCGGCAGCGAACGACAGGCCTATGAGTGCGCCATCGAGGACCACGTCGACACCCATTGCCGTGATCAATCCGCGCGTATCGCGGCCCCCTGCTGCATCTTCACGTCGATCGCCAAACCATTTCAGGGCGAGCATGAAGGCGACGCCACAGGAGAAGCCGATGAACGTCGGCCACGGCATTCGCCGGTGCACGAGGTCAGGCAGCAACTCGACGGCGAGCACGCTGAACACGGTGCCGGCAGCGAAATGCTGGACCGCGCTGCGTAGTCCGGCGCCGGGTTGACGAACGAGCGCGATCAAAGCCCCTGCCAGCACAGCGATCGCGGGCAAGGCGGCATAGCCCAGCACTTTGGACAGTGCTGCGCTCATGACGACACCTTCGCTGCACCCACAGCCTGTTTCTTCGTGGGCGGCGCTGGACGCTGGTCTGGACCTGTCGCCGTCCCCGGATAGGCGAGTAGGCGGAGCGCATTGATGACGACAAGCAGGGTCGAGCCTTCGTGGAACAGGACCGCGGTCCCGATGTTCAAGCCGAAAATGGTTGCCGGAATAAGCACCGCGACGACGCCCAGGCTGACCCAGAGGTTTTGCTTGATGACCCGGCGCGTACGGCGCGACAGCCCAACCGCGAACGGAAGCTGGCTGAGGTCGTCGCTCATCAACGCGACATCCGCCGCTTCAAGGGCGACGTCCGAGCCTGCTGCTCCCATGGCGATGCCGACAGTGGCATTCGCCATGGCCGGTGCGTCGTTGACGCCGTCGCCAACCATGGCGACTTTGCCGTGACGTTCACGTAAGGCCTTTACCGTTTCGACCTTTTGCTCGGGCATCAGGTCACCCTTCGCTTCGGTCAGGCCGACGGTGCGCGCAACGGCATCGGCAACCTGTTGATTGTCGCCCGACAGCATGACCAGACGCTCGATGCCGAGTTCACGCAATTGCTTCATGACAGACGGCGCCGCTGGGCGGGGCGTGTCCATCACACCAATCACGCCGAGGAAGCGCGCTCCCTTGCGTACGACCATCGTGGTACGCCCCGATTGCACCAGTTTGTCGTTTGCTCGGGACAGTTCAACCGGCAACCGCATACCGTCCAGCTCATCAAACAGGATGGGTTTGGCGATATAGGTCGTTTCGCCATCGACCGAAGCCTGCACGCCACGGCCGGTCAAGCCGCGCACATCGTCCGCACGCACTGAAGCAGCATTCGCAGGCAACCGTTCGCGTCCGCCTTCAACCAGTGCCGATGCCAGCGGATGGTCGCTGTGCGATTCGACCGCGACCACTACTGCCAGCAATTCCGGCTCGCTGACGCCGTCAGCAGGCAGCACATCGGTCAATTTCGGTCGGCCTTCGGTCAGGGTTCCTGTCTTGTCGAAGGCGATCGAATTGAGACTTCCAAGATTCTCCAGCGGACCGCCGCCTTTCACCAAAACGCCGCTGCGGCCGGCGCGGGCGACGCCTGACAGCACGGCGCTCGGCACCGAAATCGCCAGGGCGCATGGGCTGGCCGCGACCAGCACCGCCATGGCGCGGTAGAAGCTGTCCGAGAAGCTCTCGTCGATGACAAAGAAGGCCAGCATCAATAGGACAACCAGCCCCAGGATCACGGGAACGAAAATGCGTTCGAACTTGTCGGTGAATTGCTGTGTAGGCGAACGCTGGGCTTCGGCTTCCGCCACCATCTGCACGACACGCGCCATGGTCGACTGCGACGCAAGGCGCGCCACCATGACGTCCATCGCACCTGCGCCGTTGATGGTGCCGGCGAAGACCCGGTTATTGGCCTTCACGCGATCGAACGCCGCAATCGCAGCCTTCCCGTCTTCGACAGGTGACTTGTCGACCGGAACGCTTTCCCCCGTGACCGGCGCCTGGTTCACACTCGAGCTGCCCTTGACCACGACGCCATCGGCCGGGAGGCGCTCGTTCGGCTTTACCAGTACAACGTCGCCTGGCTGCAGTTTCTCGACCGGAATCTCTTCCGTCGTGTCACCTTTCTTCAGCAGTGCAGTTTCGGGAGCAAGCTTGGCGAGGGCTTCGATCGCGCGTCGTGCGCGTCCCATTGCGAAGTGCTCCAGCGAGTGGCCAAGACTGAACAGGAACAGCAGCAGACCGCCTTCCGCCCATTTGCCCAGCGCCGCCGCACCGACCGCTGCCACCAGCATCAGCGTGTCGATCTCGAAGCGGCGTGCGAGGATGTTCTCGATGGCTTCCTTCGCCGTAAAGAAGCCCCCGCACAGGTAGGCGCCGATGTACAGTGCGAGCGGTAGCCAGCCAGGCGTGGCGCCGCTGCGCTCGACAAGCCAGCCGGCGAGCACGAACGCACCGGCCGCCACGGCGAAAATCAGTTCGGTATGCTCCCCGAAGATGCCGCCGTGCCCGTGTTCGTGACCCGCATGGGCGTCTTCCTTCCCATGCTTGTGTTCCTGTTCGCCATGCTTGTGTTCCTGTTCGCCATGCTTGGCATGATCGTGATCCGCGGTGTGTCCTTCATCCGGCTTGGCTTTAGCGGCCGCCCTATCCACATGTGCCGGATCTGTCCCGACGCCGCGCACCAGATTTTCCAGCTGCATCTGCGTCACGCTTGAGCGTTCGTACTCCACCCGGATCCTGCCCGATGGCGAAACCTCTGCTTCCATCACGCCAGGAACATGGCGCAAGCGCTCGGCGAACAATCGCGCTTCGCGGGCATGCAGCGGTGCCGGCGTGCAGCCAAGGTAGTGTGCGAACTTCTCCGTGAGTTGCGCACCGACGGCGCTCACCAGTTCACGCAGCCTTCCGACCGTGATGACCGCGGGATCATAGTGCAGGCAGAGCATGGGAGGCGCCCCCTCGGGGGTCTTCATATGAACCCGCTCGACGCCAGGCCGCCCCTGCAAAAGGCCAATGAGCCGGCTGATACATGGATCCCTTGGATCGTCGACTTCCGGCAGTACTAACGGCAATTCCAGCCGTACTCGGTTCAACTCTTCCATTTGCTTACCTTTCTCTCGAAACGGCCAGTATGAAAATGCGATCGCACATGGTCGGTGCTGGATCGCACTAACGAGCTATTCAGTTCTGCTTCGCGATAATTCCAGGTTTATGATTGCCGATGCAGTAAGGCGAAGCTACCAAGACCCGGTCGCTCAACTTCAGCTCAATTTCATTGCTAACAAAAATGTTGACGTACCTTTTACTACGAAGGTGCTTGAACTGAACTTCGATATACCGCCCTGAGGAGCGTTGGGCCTCTGTGAGGGACACCAGGCATTCAGGGTGATCGGTGGGAGTCTCATTTGATGGGTATATTTTCTGCACATACCCGGTCTGCGTTCCCAAATCGTCGGGCCGATACGTGACGCAAGCGGCCAGACCATGCAGGACAATCATCCCTGGAATAATCACCTTGGCTCTCACAATTCTCAGCCTATTAAATTCTTGAGCATTGAATCCATTTCCCGATATTCGTCAGCCACCTTCTGCAGCAAGAACTGATGCTTGACAGCCTGTTCGGCAAACGCACCTCGTTCCGTGTCCATGTCGACCGTGTTCCCGTCCACCGAACGTTGTACAGGGATGCGATAGCTGGAAAATATTTCGAGCTCGCTTTGACTATTGCTGACGCCGGCACGACAGCGTGTCTTGTCGGCGGCATCGGTTGCAGGTGCGGCTTCGAGCAGCGCTTGTTGCATGGCCGCTCGAAAGTCGATGTCACGCGCTTTATAGTTCGGGGTATCGGCATTGGCGATATTCGACGCGAGAACGTTCAATCGCCGCTCCGACACCTGAAGCGCTCTTTTCCAAAAATCGTCCTTATCCGATGCGGCGCTCGCCGATGTGGCGCACACACGATTTTTGATGCCGTCCATCTCTCCTCCTTTCAGGTATCGTCAAACAGAGTTTTCTGTTTCGACGACGAAGCTGCCGGAATCGAATTCCGCCTTTTCCAGAACCACGGATACAGCCACCACAGAACCAGGATCATTGAGGCAAACACCGCGCCCACACCGAGGCCTGCCGGGTGACCAACGACTTCCGCAATCACCAAACTCGCACATAGAACCAGGGACAGAGAGAGAAAAAATGCCCCCGTCAACATCTGTATGCTTGCGACATCCTTGAAATGCACGCGATCCTCAAGCGGGCGCAGCAAGCGATGCTGTACGGCTGGAGCAGTAAACAGGATCAGACTCGATAGCGAGCACAGGAAAGTCGCCATGAATATCCATTTCTCCAGCTGGACGATTTGGCGGAAGCCCGAGGTGAAAGGCAATGCAATGAGAAAGCCATTCAAGAGTTGCGCACCGGGAAGCAGGATGCGCAGCTCATTGAGCATCTCCGTCATGTCCGTTTCGTCGTGTCCATTGAACACAGCTCTCGAACAGTCCTCGACTGGTTTGACCTGAGTCGCCTCGCTAAATTGACTAGTCATCGTGCTCGAACTCCTAAAGCTCAACCGGTATCGTCATGGCAGCTGCTTGGTGCCATCCTGTCCAATGCGCTAGCGGGCCCGGCAGAGCCAGCGAGCCGAACGCCCGCCAGCTCTGCTCAAGCGATGCATGCACTAAAGCGCTGCCACGGTGTCCTTCCCGGCTTGCACCTCGACCTCTTCTTCATCTTTTCGGTGCATGAGCCGGTACAGCAGAGGCAGCACCAGCAGCGTCAGCGCGGTCGAGGAAAGGATCCCGCCGATGACGACGGTCGCGAGCGGGCGCTGCACTTCTGCCCCGGTGCCGGTGGCCAGTGCCATTGGCACGAAGCCGAGCGAGGCGACGAGGGCAGTCATCAAGACTGGCCGCAGGCGGGTCAGCGCGCCCTGGACGATCGCATCGTCGAGCGGCATACCCTCCTCGCGCAGAGACCGGATGAAGGAAATCATCACCAAGCCGTTCAGGACTGCGACACCGGACAGGGCAATGAAGCCGACCGCCGCCGTGATCGACAGTGGAATGCCGCGCAGCGTCAGTGCGACGATGCCCCCGGTCAGTGCGAAAGGAATGCCGGTGAATACCAGCAATCCATCCTTCAGGTTGCCGAACATGACGAACAGCAGCGTGAGCACGAGGAACAGTGCCAGCGGCACGACCACTTTCAGACGCTGGGTCGCCGACTGCAGCTGCTCGAAAGTGCCGCCCCAGCTGGTCCAGTAGCCGGCCGGGATCTTGACCGACTTGGCGATCGCTGCCTGCGCCTCAGGGACGAAGCTGCCGACATCCCGGCCGCGCACGTTGGCACTGACGACGATGCGGCGCTTGCCGTTCTCGCGGCTGACCTGGTTGGGGCCAGGTGCGAACACCAGTTCAGCGACCTCGCCGAGCGGAACGTAGGAGGCTGTGCCGCTCTCGCCCAACGGCAGCGCGATCGGCAGGCGGCGCAATGCATCGATGTCGCTACGCAGCTCTTCGGGCAGGCGCACCAGGATGTCGAAACGGCGGTCGCCCTCGAACATGGTGCCGGCCTGGCGTCCGCCCGTCGCTGTAGCGAGGGCCGCTTGCACATCGGCGATGTTCAGGCCGTAGCGAGCCGTCTTTTCCCGATCGATATTCACCGACAGCATCGGCAAGCCGCCGGTCTGCTCGACCTTGACCTCGGCCGCACCAGGGATCTTCTGTAGTACTTCGGCAATCTGCTGTCCAGTCTTCGCCAGCACGTCCATGTCATCGCCGAAGACCTTGACCGCAACGTCGCTTCGCACGCCAGAGATCAGTTCGTTGAAACGCAACTGGATGGGCTGCGAGAACTCGAAGGCATTACCCACGTATTTCTCGGATTCTTTCTGGATCGCTTCGACAAGCGCGGCATGGGTCTTCTTCGGCGCCGGCCATTGCGATTCGGGCTTGAGCATGATGTAGCCGTCCGAAATGTTCTGCGGCATCGGGTCGGAGGCGATCTCGGCTGTGCCCGTACGCGCGAATATGCGGTCGATCTCCGGGAACTTCGCCTTCAGGCCAGTCTCGAGTTTCTCCTGCATGGCCAGCGATTCGGAAAGGCTGGTCGCCGGAATACGCAAGGCCTGGATCGCCAGGTCGCCCTCGTTCAGATTGGGGATGAACTCGCTCCCGAGGCGCGCGGCGAGCAGGCCGGACAGGACCACCAGCACGGCGCTGGATGCAAGCACGACTGAGCCATTACGCAGCACCTTGTCCAGCACCGGCGCATACCAGTCCTTGGCCTTGCTCATCAGGAGATTTTCCTTCTCCGCGACGCGCTTGCCAATGAACAGTGCAACCGCGGCCGGCACGAAGGTCATCGAAAGGATCATCGCGCCGGCCAGTGCCAGCACCACGGCGAAAGCCATCGGATGGAACATTTTTCCTTCGACGCCGGCCAACGCAAAGATCGGCAGGTAGACCACCATGATGATCAGCTGGCCGAACAGCAGAGGACGGCGCGCCTCGCGGGCTGCCGCGAACACCTCATGGAAGCGTTCGTTCAAGGTCAGCTCGCGCTTGTGGTGCTCCTGCGCATGCGCCAGGCGCCGCACACAGTTCTCGACGATAACGACCGCACCGTCGATGATGATGCCGAAGTCGAGCGCTCCGAGACTCATCAGGTTGGCACTAATCTTGTAGGTCACCATGCCCGAGAATGTGAACAGCATCGACAGTGGAATGACCAGCGCCGTGATGATCGCCGCGCGGATGTTCCCAAGGAACAGGAACAGGATCACGATGACCAGAATCGCGCCTTCCATCAGGTTCTTTTTCACGGTGGCGATAGCTTTGTCGACCAGGACGGTACGGTCGTAGACCGGCACTGCCTTGACGCCCGGCGGCAGTGTCTTGTTAATCTCCGCCATCTTGTCGGCCGCGGCCTGTGCCACCACGCGGCTGTTCTCGCCGATCAGCATGAAGACCGTGCCCAGCACCACTTCCTTGCCGTTGGCCGTTGCCGCACCGGTGCGCAGCTCGCGCCCCAGACCGACGGTCGCGACATCGCGCACACGGATCGGCACGCCCCGCACATTGCTGACGATGGTGTTGCGGATGTCGTCCAGGGTACGAACCTGGCCCGGTGCGCGGACCAGGAACTGTTCACCGCGGCGCTCGACATAGCCGGCGCCAACGTTGCCGTTGTTCCGCTCGATCGCTTCGACCACCGTGTTCATGGTCAAGCCATACGAACTGAGCTTGGCCGGGTCTGGCGTGACGTGATACTCCTTCGAGAAACCACCGATCGAATTGATTTCGGTGACGCCGGGAACCTGGCGCAGCTGAGGCTTGATGATCCAGTCCTGGACCTCGCGCAAGTCGGTCGGCGTGTAGGGCGTGCCGTCCGGCTTTTTGGCGCCGGGCGCGCTTTCGACCGTCCACAGGTAAATCTCACCCAAGCCAGTCGAAATCGGCCCCATGTTCGGCGTGACGCCTTCCGGCAAGCCTTCTTTCGCTTCCTGGATCCGCTGGTTGACCAGTTGGCGAGCGAAAAAGACATCGGTGCCGTCCTTGAAGATGACGGTCACCTGCGACAGACCATAACGCGACAGCGAGCGGGTCTGTTCCAGGCCAGGCAGCCCGGCCATGACGGTTTCGATCGGATAGGTGACGCGCTGCTCGACCTCGAGCGGCGAGTAGCCCTGGGCTGACGTATTGATCTGGACCTGGACGTTGGTAATGTCAGGGACCGCGTCGATCGGCAGCCGCTGGTAGTTGTAGACGCCGATGGCAGCCATTGCAAACACGGCCAACATGACGATCCATCGATGCTCGATGGCGGAGCGTATGATTCGTTCAAACATGGTTGTGCTCCTCAATCCTCGTGCTCGGCGCTGCCTTTACCCTGCTCCGCCTTCAGGACAAAGCTACCGGTGGTGGCATACACCGTCCCAGCGGACAAACCCTGCAGGATTTCCGCGTGGTCCTTATCGGTCGCACCGACGACAACCGGTTGAGCCTTGAAGCCCTCCGGTGCCTGGATGAACACAACCGGCTTGTCCTCCACCGTCTGTAGCGCATCGCTTTGCACGGTGACGGCGGCGCGCTTGGCGCTCGGCACCAGCGACACATTGACGAACAGGCCGGGGCGCCACGCGAGCGACGGGTTCATGAGCTCGATGCGGGCGGTTGCGGAGCGGGTCTGTTCTCCGACCAGGGCGCCGAGGTAGGTCACCTTGCCGGTCGCGCTAAGGTCGGCAGCGGCCGCCTTGACGGTGGCGGTTTCGCCGACCCGCACGACGTTAAAGTCCTTAGGCGTGACAACGACGTCGACCCATACATGCGACAGGTCCGACAGCAGGAACACGTTGGCGTCTTCCTTCAAGGCTTCGCCCAGGCTGATGTGCTTTTCGACGATGACGCCGTCGAAAGGTGCACGCAATTCATAGCGGTTCAGCGGGCCCTTGCCGGACCCGACGCCCAGCGCGCTCAGCTTGGATTGCGCATTGTTCGCCGCGATCCGCGCCTCTTCATAGGCCTGTTGCGCCTGCAGGTAATCCTGTTGCGCCGAGATCTTGTCTTCCCAGAGCTTTTTTTCACGCAGGTAGGTGGTGCGCGCCAGGTCCAGGCGCGTCCTTGCCGCGTTCAGCGTACTGCGCAGCTCTGCCAGCTCGGGACTGGAGATCACAGCCAGCACCTGGCCCTTCTTGACTGTCTGGCCGAGCTCCGCTTGCACCGAATCAGCGATCCCGGGGACGCGCGGCACAATGTGCGCAGTGCGGTCCTGGTCGAAGCGGACTTCTCCAGGCAACTGGACGGACGCTTCGATCGTCTCCGGTGCGGCCGTTGCAAGCTTGATCCCCGCCTGCTGGATTTGCTGCGACGTCAGCCGCACGAGCCCTTCCTCACCCGCATGGTGCTCGCCCCCTTCTTTTGGTGCGGCTTTGCCGGCTACCGCCTGCGGCACTTCCTTCTTACTTTCGGCGCCGGCAGCCTCGCCGGGCTCCTTCTTCCAGAACAGGATGGCAGCGCCGAGTACTACACCGACGGCGACGATCGCCACCACGGTCTTGGTCGATTTGTTTTGATTGATGGACTTCATTTGGATGTTCTTTCAGTGGAATTCACGCCGGCGCCGGCGACCGGGACATAACGTTCGATGTCTGCGATCGAGCGGTAGCGGTCGGAGAGCGCGCGCAGGTACTGGGTTTTGGTCTGGAACAGCGTGCGCTGCGCGTCGAGCACGTCGGTGAACGCAAACTTCCCCATCGCGAAACCAGTAACCGCGGCGTCGTAGGCGCTTTGGGCGGCCGGCAGCACCTGGTCGCGCAGGGTGACCGTTTGCGTCGACGCCACCTCGGCGCGCTGATAGGCATCGGCGAGCACCTGTGTGAGGCGCAGATGTTCGGCCTCGAGGTCGTCACGGGCCTGGTCGGCACGGCGCACCGCAGAGAGGATGTTGCCTTGGTTGCGATTAAATAGCGGCAGCGGCAACGACAGGCCGATCACACCCTGGGTGCGGCCGAGCTCACGCTCGCGCTGAGAGCCGACCGTGACCGTCACGTCCGGAATGCGCTGCGCCCGCTCAAGCTTGACCTGAGCGTCACGCCCGGCCACCGCCGACTGTGCGCGGCGAAGTTGCGGCGAGCTTGCCAGCCGTTCCGCCAGATCGGGCCAGGCAGGCAAGCGGCCGAAGGTGTCAGGCACCTGCAGCGGCTGGTCGAGAGGATGAGGGCTGGCCCACAGGGCGGTCAGCCGGCGCTTGGCCAGCGTCAGGTCAGCCTCGGCCTGAGCCAGTTCCAGCCGCACCGCAGCCTCGGCGACGCTGGAGCGAGTCTGCTCGACGGGCGAGATCTTTCCCGCAGTGACGCGCCTGCTGGTGACATCGGTGGATTTATGGGCCAGATCGAGAGACGCCTGTGCCAGTGCGAGCCGCTCCTGCGCTGTCAGCGCTTCCATATAAGCGGTAATCACATCGGCGCGCAGCTCTGCGCGTTTCGTATTCACGTCGTCGATGGCGACGTTGCGCTCCTGTTCAGCCGCCGCAATGCGCGCTGCGCGCTTGCCGCCCAGCTCGATCACCTGATTGATCTGGGTCGTTTCGGTACGCGTGTTGCGATCCGTTCCTTCCGAGAGGAAAGATAGTTCCGGGTTTGGACGAGCGCCCGCTTGTTGTACCGCACCGTCGGCGATACCGATCGATCGTGTAGCGGACCGCAAGGCCGGGTTGGCGGATAGGGCCAGCTGAATCGCTTGATCCAGCGTGAGCGGTAAAGCCGAGACGGCCACTTGGGGTGCCGCTACAACAGGCGTAGAGATACTTTGCTGCCCAATAGCATGGGCAGCCGGAAACGCGGCCTGCAGCAGCAGGACCGTCGCTCCCAGCACAATGTGCTTGGATTGCATGATGACTCCGAAGACTATTAAGGGAAAATAGCCGGCGGCAGCCCCCACGCACCGTCAATGGTGCGCGGAAATGCGTTTCAGATGGAAAGTCGCAAAAAGGTCAGCCGCAGGATCAGACGCGGCCGGTCCACTTGGGACGATATGGAGGGGAAGGAACTACGGAATCGGGAGAAACAAGCGCGGTGGCGACCGCGTCGCTGGCGTTCTCCATCTTGAAACAAGACTCAGCAAGATCCGGCGCTGCGAGCGCAATGTGCACGTAAGCGCAGTGAGCGTCGTGCGCAGTGACCTTCTTGGTCAGGGGAGACTTGTCCTTGGCAGCCAGTGACAACTCGTCGGCACTGCTGTTGTGCTGGTGATGACCAAAGTGATTCGACGCTCGGCCGGCCTCGTGCATGCAATAGGCACTGACGACGTTCCAGGTGAACTGGAAAGTCATCACTGCTAGCAAGATGAGAACGAAACGGCGGGCCATGGTCCGGTGAGTATATCTCATTATGAACCAAGGGATACGGTAAATCGCTGTTTGCGCAACGTCCAGATCCTCGCTCGCAGGCCTTCCCCCAAAGGGGACACCAATCGTCCGTGTATGTTGAGATGCCCTACGTTGGGAGGACAAAACCCCGGATCCTGAGCCTAACACATTGCTATTCGGGGAGCAGCTCAGCCAAATCTCGGCACCCGCAATGGACTGCCTCTGAAAGACTAGCTTGTTCGGTAGGGTGCGCACCGGAAATTTACTACCGTCGCTGGGTCTTTCTGCGCGACCTATAGGTTCAATGTGCTCTAGAGCAAGCAAATTACCGCGACAGAGGCGATGCGTGTCCCTTGCGCCGCACTTACTGCGACGCCTGTAGAGTCTGGAACATCCAGTCATGCTTGATGTCTATTCACGTGTTCCTTCCCTGCAGGACGCACAAATGGCCCGCCGAACGAGAATGACAGAAAAAAAGCTGATCAACATGCTCAGTGCCGGTTACGGACAAGGGCATGGCGAAAACTATCGTCCATGGTTAAAAAACACTCGATCAGCAATTAGCAAGATCGGCACACAGTCTTCCGGAAGAGTACTTTATGGCCTGAAGCGTTCATGTGACTTCAAGTCTCGCCAGGAAAAGAAAATTGCCCGAGCTCTTCTGTGGCTTGGAGCAGTGGACGTTCGGGAACAGTTCCCGCTCTGGCCCTGGCCACATACTCATCCGCTCGTTGGGGCGCCCGGGGCCGAACAGCTTGTCCTTCCTGATGCTCCAGGACTGTTGGAGCTAGCCGAAAAGGCTGCCATTCCGCATGGGGTTTTCGTCGGCACCCGCCTCCCCTATGTCGCAACGACGGATTTTATGGTCACGGTACAGAGGAAACAGGTACCCGACTTGATTGCCATCGCTTGCAAAGACCGCGAAATTGTACTGAACGACGATCGGCTATCGAGGCCGTTAGAGCGGCTTGAACTGGAACGGCTGTACAGCAACTATATAAAAATTCGACATGTAGTCGTCGATAGCGAAGTGTTCGGTAACGAACTGCTCGCAAACCTGGACTGGCTGATGCCTGATGAACACGTAGTGGCCGAACTCATCAAGGATCCGCATTTAGGCGAATTTCATGATCGTTTAAATGAAAAAGCATTTTCTATTTCTATCGATGAAGCTATCGAGGACGCCCGACAGCATCTCGGGTGGACCAGGAAGCTCGGTTGCTCTGCCTTTCGCTACTTTACGTGGATGCAAGAGCTCGATATAGACCTGACACAGCCCTTGTTGATGACGCAGCCCGCCCTGGCGGGAGGAACACGCATTCGATCACTCTTGCAACGTGAATTATTTGGAGAGGTTGACCATGCAGGCCCATGAGACCTCAACTGCGGACAAGACTAACGCCAGCGGACACGAAGTGTGCGTCGGGCAGAACATGAATGAGCAGCTACGAATCGGAGACGTGTACGCGTCAACTGGCTCGGATAGCATGATCGAGCGCCCAACATTTCGGATTATTCACAAAAATCCGGCACACAACACGGCATGGGTCATTCGGCTTCCAGTAGTAGGAGATGGGGGTCGACACGTTAGGGCGCCAACCTCGCTTGCATATAGCGATCTCGTAAAACTGCTGATCGATAAAAAGATTACCAAGATCGAGCTCACCCCACCTGCAATTGTCATGTTGAGCGACGCAGAGATCCGCGCTAGATACTCAAATAAAGACGGATCTTGTCCGATCATTGACCGAAGAGACCAAAGATACGCGATACTTGAACGATTAGTAAAATCGCACTCAACCGGAGAGATACTGGAGTGCGGCTTAGCCACTGTATGGGTCAACGAACAAGCGAAACTGACCAAGCGATCCCGAGCGAAACTCTACGACGACCTGCATAGCTACTGGGCAGGAAATTCCTCAAAAAATGCTCTCATCCCTGATTATTGGCGCTCTGGGGGACCTGGTAAGGAGCGCAGCCAAAAAACGAAACTGGGCAGACCGAACGCAAAAGCGAGAGTTGACGTCAATGCAAACAAAGGGTACTTCCTGTCTGACGATGACAAGGAGAAGCTTAGCTACGGTTGGCGATACTTTCTAAGCGAAGGAAGGACCAGACCGCAGGCATATCTTGAAACCATGGGGGTTTTCTACAGCGAACGATGGGAAGTCCAGAACGGCATACAGATGCCTATCCTTTTGCATAGCGATCTTCGGCCAACCCCTGCGCAATTCGAACGATGGGGACCGGCAGGCGATCCACGTCTAACTGCCTCGAGAATACAACTAGGCGAAATAGATTGGGCGAAAAAATATCGCGGAATCTCGGGCAGTGCTGGAGACGGATTGACCGCGGTCGGAATGCAGGCAGTTTGTGACACAACCACGAATGACGCATACTTAAAATCGGTGACATCGCGCCTTAAAACCGTGGGCCCAGTTAACCGACTTTTGATTACTGAAAGCAGAAGTAATCTTATTATCGGCCTGCATTGCGGCTTCGACGCTCCCTCTGCGCGAACTTTTCTCTTAGCGGTAGCACATGGGGCTTCGAGCAAAGTTGATTTTTGCGCACGGTTCGGCGTAACGATCACTGAAGATGAGTGGCCTGCCTGCGCCGCCCGCACCTATCTGGGCGACAATGGCGAATATCGGAATGAACTGAGCCGGCAAGCACTTGACCAGTTCGGCGCTAGTATCGATAACATTCCTAGCGGTCAGCCACAATTTAACGGCGTGGCTGAATCTAAGCACCATCTTCTGCATGCCCGACTCGATCATCAACTGGACGGCACAACCCTTGGCCAGCCACGTCGGCGCGGGAAACCTCATCCAGCAATCAATGCTTGCGTCAATTATTTTGAATACATGCGTGAACTGATCCGCGAGATCTTGTATCACAACAACGAGGAACAGGTCCCACATCTTCTAAATTCCGAAATGCGACGTGCACAGGTAGTACCGACTCGGATTTCAATCTACCGCTGGCTTATTGAACGAGGTTATGTAGTCGATTTTGTTCCCGACGTCGTCACACTTCGTGCGCATCTTTACCCTTCCGTACCAGCGACGCTGACCGAGTCGGGGGTATACCTGCTTCGAGAAGATCGTGGCGAGCGGAGTGAACGAATCCCGAATGCAAGATATATGGCAGATTGCCTTGTTGAATCGGGACTTCTCGAGCAAGCGCGACGCAAAGGGCACCGCAAAATTACAGTTCGATCCGATCCAACAGATCCGCGGTCTGTGTGGTTTCAGATGGAGCGAGGCTTGGCAGAACTAAGAAATATCCATCCTGATCCGATCTTGTACAACCAAGCCACTATCGCGGATCTAGTTGCTATGAAGGATGAGGACAAGATTATAGAACTGGAAAACCGTGGGCTGGACGAGCAGAAGCGCATGGCTATCGTCACGAATCGACAAGCAATGCTTAGTCAGGCGCAGGCCGAAAAGCAGGGCGAATTGAAATCACTAGCTAAGCCAATGAGTAAGGCTGATCACTATCGTGACATCGGTAAAAACAGGCAGGACGAAGCAGCATTGTTAGCGACGCAACTGTCCCACTCTGCTTCTCAGGAAACACCGTCAAGCTCTTTGCCGGAGATAGAACCTAAAAAAGCACGAAACAAGTCCGTCAACGCGAATGATCGGGCACAACATGTGGACTTGGTTGACGAACCAGATGACGAAATCGTGAATCCAGCGCTCAAAGCACTAAGACGATTTATGCGGGGACAGAATGACCAATAATGAAAACGGTATAGCAACTGCAAGCCCGTTGGACTCCATCTACGGCGAAAACCCACTCCTTGATCCCTTAGGACCGAGGATCTCATTCCAACATCTTCCGCATCGGCTCATAAACCGGCCACTCGAAGGCTGTGAACTTGCGCGCTTAGACGCTTCAGCCAGGGAGGAACTGCTTGTCCTATACGAGCAAAATTTTGTACCTACTACTAGCGGCATTAATATTGTCGCTGCTCTCCAAAACCTTCATCGGGAACATTATTGGCATCGACATCCTGCCAATCCAAAAGCCCGGAGGGATCGATTTCAAATTGCACAGTTCACCAAATCGAAGGATTTCGACTCCGCCTCGGTGCCCTGGTTAAGTACCTCTGCACGTGGCATGATTATCAAAGGCATAACTGGAACAGGAAAGAGCGCAATTACTAATCGCTATACCGATTTGCTCAGCCAGCAGATATGCGAACATGCGAACGGAGTGATACCAGGATTTGAATATGTTAGGCAATTATCATGGATTAAAGTAGATATGAGCAACGACGGAAGCAGAGACGGCTTCTTAACATCCATTCTCATGGAGGTGGACAGACTTATTGATACAAATTACGCGAAACAATACTCCGGAAGGTTTTCAATCGATAAATTAGCCATCGTCGTCGGAGTTATATTAAGCACTCATCTTTGCGGCATGTTAATTATAGAGGAAATCCAAGAAAAGAATTTCAACAACTCGAAATGGCGTAGCCAGTTGACAACCTTCTTCCTACGTATTCTCAACTTCGGGATTCCAATAGTTTTAATAGGAAACCCATTGGGCTTTACCGAACTGGAGAAATCGTCCCAGAATATAAGAAGACTGTCGAGTGGAGGGGTTTTTGAAATGCTTCCATCTTTGAACGGCGCAGATGACGATTTTCAAAATATTGTCGAGCATACCCTCTCGTTCAATATCATGGAGCGTCAAAATGAGCAAGCACATGAATATTTCCGGGACGTCGCGTTTTGCTATAGTGGTGGCATAACGGACTTTGTAGTACGTCTGAACACAGAAAGTCAGCTTATTGCTCTGAGGTCCGGAAAGAGCGAGGTGCTTCCCAAACACATTAATGCTGCCTTTTTGAGCTCTCGAATGGTTGCAAACCATCCGTTAATCAATGGACTGGTCAACCGAGATCCAAACATTCTTCGTACTTGCAACGATGTACCCGTCGAGCGCTTTCTAGAGATATGGCTGACTGAAAAGCAACCCTACGAAACGACTGGAACGAAGTCCGGGGCGATTCCGGATCAGTCTCCAGAAGGAACAAAAATAAGCCCTGGCGCCGGCAACATCGAGGATAAAAGCTCTTCAAAGATTGAGCGCTCCGCTCCCCCACTAAGCGAGCACCCGGTAGCTAAGCGTCTAAAAGCTGAGCAAACCCGTAAAACTAACAGACAAAAGAAAGCTGTTGAGAAGAAAGAGAAGTTGGGGCCAGACGATATCCGAGGAGATGGAGTCGGTGCTACTTTAATAGCAGGCTTGAAAGATCTGCTCAACCCAAAGAAATTAACTTAATTCATCTTACTCTTAGAGGGCCTCGCGGGGCATACGTATATAATACCCGCGCGCTTCAACCAGTATCTTGCAACGTCGTAAGGTAGATCGAGATCCCTTGCCGCTTGGGCTAGAGACTTTCCACCTGCCGCAACAAGCATTAGTAGTGCATCGACTCGGGGATCGGCGCGCGGATCAGTGGAAGGCACCATTGCAGACTTACATGAAACCTCGACCATTTCACTGTAGCAGTCCCAAAAATTAGGCCAATCTTCAAACAACAAAGCTTTTACCAGAAAGTGCTTCGCCGGATGCAAATGTGATCGTGGATTGCGAAGCAGTTTCGCGAGAAATCCACCGCTGCTTCCGTTCACAGATTCGATAAAACTAAATTCCGGAATGGCTCTAAGCTCTGCTGCTTGCCTTAAGAATTCTTGTCGCACATATCTGAAGCGGACATTTCCAGACCTCGTAAGCCACCCTGCTGCCTTTGCTCCACATAGGTAACTTTGCCTTAACGAATGTGGCTCAAGTTCTAAATTAGCGCAAGATAGAATTCCAGCTGCGAATTCGGCCAAACGTGCAAGCAATAGTGATTGATTGCTTAGCTGAACGGGAAGATATTTCCATTCATTGTCGCCTATAGTATGTGGCAGAACCCATTGCAACTTGTTGAGCGTCCGCGATTTTCCTGTCGACCGCATAAGCAGTTCATTATGCTTTGGACAAATCCAGACGGCAGGATGCTGATGAAGCAGATGCCAGTAGGCACCGCCATACGTATTAATTTCTTCACGCATGCATGCAACACATGCTTTAAGCGGATGCGCGGCACCAATGCGACTTGATGGCAGACCAAGACGGAATTTTAAACGATCGATTCCTGCCCCCGCCAATGCTTCGACGCCGGCGTTAATTCTTTTTTCCGGCTGATAAGGAGCGTAAAATTTTAGTAAAGTTCGGTTATGAGATAGATAGAAGACATTCCCGAGCAGCCCTCTGGTCCGTGCTTCGAACGTGGACAAATGAGCTGGAAAATCGTGCAGCATAGCTGCATCACGCACTCCGAATAGTTGACAGCTAGTGGTCGATGCCAGTCGGTTTCCGCTCATGGAATGGAATCTGGCGCAAAGGCTATATAAAGTTTCATCCGGGAGAAACATCGGTAGAAATGATAACACTTCACCTTTTAACTCTTCAGATTTGTTCATGTTGCGCCGAATAAGTCTTATTGAAATCACGCCATAATATGTGGATTCACCAGCTTGCATTTGCGATAACTCAAAGTGGCTATACAGGATTTCATTTGGAACTCCTGTGCAAATTTGAGGAAAGATTTTTATCAAGCATAGTCTGAAATACAACTAGCGGGCGCCGGGCCTTAACACTAATGGAGTCATAATGTCCATTCCCTCACCTTATTCTGAACGGAAAGTTCTACCTTTTTTCCCCAGTGCTCCAGACGAAGCGTTGATCTTCTCGCGCTGTATCGCGTACCACCTATTGGCCAGCAATCGCTCCGTCCGCGCAAGCAAAATTATTTTGTTTGATAACGAGTACGCACGTTCCGTTGACCCGTTTGGCGCGAACCTTGGAAAGCTCATGCAGGTGTTGCCGCAAGAAGGTTTTGCGGTAGATCGTCTTTTCGAACATGCTACTCTGTTTGGGTTTTATAGCTCCCCCTTGTCGCCCGAACGAAAAAAACTTTGGCGAGACAACCAGCTTTCGGGCGATGCTCGTCTTATAAATAAGTTCATGACAGGCAGTTCCGGACAGAAGATCCGCCTAATTAAGGAGCACCTAAATTTTTGCAAGATGTGTAGACGCGACGATGAAATATCGTATGGGATAGCGCATTGGAGAACAGTACATCAGCTACCTGGCGTGACCCACTGCCCGATACATTTTATTCCACTTTGCGGTCTGTGCGCAAAATGTAGGTTCCCCACTGCCGCCGAAGACTCGTGGCATCCACCTAGCGAAACATGTCCTCATTGCGGAAGCTCTGCTTTTCTTGAGGGCGATATGCCTCAACTGTCTGTACACTTGCGATTTGTTGAGTTATGCAATTTGGCTGCCCGTGGAATCCCAACCGGACTCGCGAGCGCGGACCGAAAGCAGTTGTATTCTCAGTTTTATCAAAGGGCAGGCCGGTCAATAGATCAGCGCGTAGAAAAGCTGATCGAGGTTCTTTTAAAGCGTTGGGAGGTAGACAGCCTTGATTGCCTCCAATCTCTTCTGCAGGTAATGATAACTAGGAAGTTCTTGGCGCAGGCAATCACTTCTCAAGACACTACTCAGAGTCCTGGCGGACATTTAGCAGTTATCGCCGCGCTGGAAGCTGAAGGATATACACGCAAGAAGCGAAACGGGAAAAAACTCAAGCGTGACGACCCGCCCACTCAAATTCTCTCAGACGAATGTCAGGCAATACTGGACGAGCTAGCGTGTAATGCATGCGCACTACTAAAAGCTATCGAACGAGTTTGTGATGTCCAAGGACTTCCGGCGAGGATTGGCACTATGCTAATAGACGGGACCCAAAACGAGGCAACGCGGCAATTTCGAATAGATCAGTACCGGGGTGCCAGGCTACTAGTTGCGTTGGACGGCATCGACTTCAAGGCAGAAGGGATAGTTTTCTCATCCAATCTCAACGAGTCTGAATTCAATTTCTCTACCCTTCGTAGTGCCATGAAATGGCATAAAGTGAGAAACGCTCACAGAGCTTCCATTCAGGATCTCTTGCTGCAGGGAAAGTTGCAGCTCGGCGATTCTCGGGAAGCAATACTTCGATCTGTTATATGGAGCGGCAAAAATGACCCTGTGTGGCTTGGAAAGCTATTTAGCGCAGACGATCCGTTCAGCGAGAAAGCTAGGACAATGTGCCGAAAAAGTATCATCGATGCAATAAGGAATGGTTGCAGGATCCCGAGTTCGGTTCGACGCAGTGCCCCAATAGCGTTTGAATTATGTCGACTATTCGACGCATGCTGGCTTAATTCGACGATACCCCCCACGAAATACGAAGGACTATCGTTTGCAGACCGGCGAACGCGTTGCCGAAGAATGATCACCATCGCTCTTGAAGCCGGGATCACAGATCGAGCAAACATGCCTAAGCGCGCAAAAAGATGGTGTCTTGAGAATGACCGCGAATGGCTGGAGCAGACCGTACCATGCAAATCCACGGGAAGACCTCTGCGGAAGCTCTGACTCTCTATGCTACCGATGCTCTCCTGTTTGTTCATTTTCAAGGAAACACCGCAGTGCTTCGAATGCTCGACGTTCAGCGTCTTGAGCACTTATCACTCGAGATGGATCGGGAGCGGTCGAAAGCCTAAGAAAACCTGCTCAACCTCCCGCCTGGCAGCAAGCCAATCCGGAAGCAGTGTTCACGACTTTATTGTCCTGTTTGAGCATCTATCCCGGTGTAACAGGCGACCTGCGCGCGCTCGGCCCCATCCGTGACGCGGACACGGCTCCCTTTCGCAGCGCAGCCCGTGTTCCCAACTTTATTATTTTCCGTGCCGGTCTGCAGATGCCTCAGGATGCATCTGTTCCGATCTTTATGATGTGCGAACGAGTGCGATTGATCCATCGTTCCTAGCGACTTTGTTCCGAACTTTATTAACGCGAAACACCCGGTTTGACCGATACGGCCCGCCGCGTGCGGGCCGTATCTTTTCTGATCAGCCGTACGGCGTGTAATCGATGCCGTTCTGCGTCACGCCCACCAGCGCCGCCTGGTTCTCCGGACTCTCGCTGAAACTCATGAGCACGTCCGCTTTCGTCAGCACGTGCTGGTCGAGCAGCTTGGTCCAGTAATCGGCCCCCGCCTGATCCGGCGCCCGGTGCAGCACGTTGGCGTAGAACTTGTTCACGATGTCGGCATTCGTCGGATTGTCGCCGTACAAGTCCTTGAATTCCTTGGACTGGATAAAGCCGTCGGCCACGTCGAGCAGCGCCACGCCGTGATCCAGCGCCGACATCCAGTAGCCGAGGCCGCCCTTGTCGGGCGCGCGGTTGAACGCGGCCTGGAAGATGCGGTAGGCCTGGCCGCCGTGGCCGCTCACGTCGAAGGCAACGCCCGTGTCGGCGAACTGCAGGCGCTGCACGTTCGTCACCTGGTCGGTACCGTCGATGCCCGTCTTGTCCGCGACGCTGAAGCCGCCGGCGGTCTTCGTGACCGTGTAGTTCGCGGCGGCGCCGTGGTAGACCGCCGTGTTGATGCCAGCCCCGCCGTCGAGTTTGTCGTTGCCCGCGCCGCCGTCGAGCTTGTCGTTGCCCGCACCGCCCGTCAGCGTGTCGCTGCCGGCCATCGCGTGCAGGACGCTGCCCTTCGCGTTCGCGATCAGGACGTCGTTGCCGTCGCCGCCGTACGCGTTCAGGATCGTCGTCCCTTGCGCGATCGTCAGGTTGGCGCCGTTGATCACGGAGGCCGTGGCGCCGGAGAGATCGAGGCGGTCGTCGCTGCCGAGCGCGCTGGCGTTGATGGTGTCGATGCCGCCGTTCGGGTCGCTCAGCGTGCCGCGCGACGGGTCGGCGGCGACGAGCTGCGCATATTGCGCCGTATAGATGAACGTGTGATCCGCCGTCGGCTTGTGGCCGATGATGTCGATGCTCCAGCTGTCCAGCGTGCCGGCATTGCCCGTGGCGAGGTCGATCACGCTCAGCGTCCAGCGCCCCCGCGCGCTCTCGCCCCAGTCGAGCACCGTGTCGAACGTGAAATGGATGTCGTGCTGGTTCGAACCGACGGCGCTGAGTGCGCCTTGCGACGGGCGGTACATCAGGTAGCTGGTCGTTCCGTCCGGCGAGGTCAGCGCGATTTCGAGGTCGCCGATGAACGGATGCGTGATGTTGACGGCGACATCGACGCGCTCGACGACGACGTCGCTGTCGATGTCGATGGCGCTGTCCACGAACTTTTCCGTATTGTCTGGAATGGCCTCGTTGACGGTCTTCGATGCGACGACGTCCACGACGTTCGCGGACGTGCGCGGCGTGCCTTCCCACGTCGCGGCCAGGCGCACGGCCGCCAGGGCATCCACCACGCCGAAGCCGGTGGCCTGGATGGCGTCGTCGTATTGCAGGCCGCCGCCGTTCCAGTCGTGGGCGCCGTTGGCCGTCCAGTTGGACGGCGACCCGACCTGGCGCGCGGTGTAGGCAAGGATCTGCTGCACGTCGCGGTAGCCCAGGTTCGGATTCACCTCGAGCATGAGCGCGACGACGCCGCTGACGACCGGCGCCGCGAAGGACGTGCCGTCGACGAACGCGTAATTCTCGCTCCTGTCACCGGCCGCGCCGGTGCGGTCGGTGGTCAGGATGCTTTCGTAATCGCCGTAGCCGGCGCCGCCCGGCGCCGCGACGAGAATCGACGCACCCGTCGTGCTGAAGTGGGACGACTCGCCGGCGTAGTCGACGGCGCCCACGGTGACGATGTAGCGACTGTTCTGGAAATTGTGCAGGTTGGTGTCGTCGCCGTAGTCGTAGCTGTTGCCCGCGGCCTGCACGACGACGGTCCCCAGGCCATGCCGCCCGTTGGCGGCCAGCTCGCGCAACGCCGCGAACTCGGGTGCGAACGCGGGATCGTTCGCATTGTCGTAGAACGCCCAGTTCGTCCCGGTCTTCAGCAGATTGTTGAAACCCCAGGAATTGTTCAGCACATCCATGCCGACCGCGTAATGGAAGGCGTTGACGAGCTCCGTCTGCCATTGGGACGAAAACGACGTGTAGAGCGACACCAGCTGCGCATCGTAGGCGACGCCGACGACGCCATGCCCGTCCCTGGCCGCGGCGATCACTCCGGCGACCTCGGTGCCGTGGTTGTCCTTGTCCTGGACCGGCGCGCCGCCCGCCTGCAGCGACACGGCGGCCCGGTCCAGCCCCAGCTTGTCGTTTGGCGCCAGGTCCGGATTGGTGGCATCGATCCCGTTGTCCAACACGGCGACCTTGACGCCTTTCCCGGTCGCGTGGGCCCACGCGTACGGCACCCGTGTCGTGAACAGGTGCCACTGGTAGGGGAACCATTCGTCGGTCGGGATCACCGCGCCTGCGGCCGCGCCGACGCCCGCGTCGTCGTCGCGGATCACGCCCCAGGCGACGGTCACGTCCGAGTCCGGGCCCGTGCCGACCGGCGCCACCGTGGCGCCCACCGGATCGGTGAGCTCGATCCCGAACGCGCGGTTCGGTTCGAAGTCCTTGTTGCCGATCACCGGCACCGTGAAGGTCGCCGTCGTCGTGCCCGGCGCGAAGGTCAGTTTCTGATACTGCGGCTGGTAGTCGACGCCGGGCAACGCGGTCTCGCCGCGCGTGCCCACGTTCACCGACACGGCATACGTCGCGGCGTGGGACAGCACGACCGTGAACGTCATGTCGTGCGTGCCGTTATCGCCTTCGACGATCGTGCGCGACGCGACGCTCAGGCTCGGCATCGTGATGCTGCTCATCGCGATGCTGCCGTCGCTGCCCACCGTCAGGAGCTTCGTATAGGCGTAGGCACTGTCGGCGACGTAGCCGTCGTCCGTCGCCGGATCCTTCCCAGTATATTCGGCGGCAACGAGCGTCACGAAATAATTGCCGGGAGGCGGCAGCTTTTGCACCGGAGTCGTGGCGGACATATCCTGGGAAGCGCCCGGCTCGAGCGTGCCGGTCGTGCCGTCGAGCGGGTCGACCGCAACTTTGTACCCGTTGTTGGTGCCGGACGCATCCCAGGGTGCCGCGGTGAACCAGAGTTCCAGCCGAACCTTGCCGGACGTCGTCGTGCCGATATTGGTGACGTCGTTGGCGGTCAGCGTGAACGTGCGCGTGACCGGATCGAATTGATAGGACTGCTCGCCAAGGATCTTGATCGTCGCACTCATGCCTGCCATAGTCAAAAGTTATTGAATGATGGCAAGTTTATCGGATAAAAGTTGCACCAAGTAAATATATTTTTAAACAACGTACTTATCTTTTTTACCAATTTCGGACCCGGGCATTTGTCGCGAAACTGTACGTTTTTGTCATGGCTACCCACCAAACATGCTCCAACGTTGCCCACTCTTATAAAATGTCGGGCTCAAGGAGAACATCATGTATCGCGTACTGTTGGTGGAAGACGATCCGCGCCTCGCGGAACTGGTGACGGAATACCTGTCCGGCTATGAATTCTCGGTCGACCTCGTCACGCGGGGCGACGCCGCGCTGGAACACTTCAAGACGGCTTCGCCGGACATCGTCGTGCTCGACCTCATGCTGCCCGGCATGGACGGCATGGTCGTGTGCCGCCAGATCCGCGACGTGTCCGACGTGCCGATCCTGATCCTCACGGCGCGCGAGGATACGTACGATGAAGTCTCGGGCCTGGAACAGGGTGCGGACGACTTCGTCAACAAACCCGTGCAGCCGCGGGTGCTGCTGGCGCGCCTGCGCGCCCTGCTGCGCCGCACGCAGACGAAGACGACGACGGATACCCGCGTGCTCGAGTTCGGCGCGCTGCGCATCATGACGAGCGACCGCAGCGTCACGTGGCGCGGCCAGCCGTGCGTGCTCAGCAACACGGAATACAAGCTGCTGCTCGTGCTGGCGGAGGCCGCCGGCCGCGTGCTGTCGCGCGACGAGCTGCTCAAGAAGATGCGCGGCATCGAATTCGACGGCCTCGACCGCAGCATCGACAACTGCATCTCCAAGCTGCGCCGCAAGTTCGACGACAACCTGTCCGAGAAGATCAAGACGGTGTGGGGCGAGGGTTACCTCTTCTCCCCTTCCGCCTGGAATTAAACCTCAGCGACCGCCGGACACGTCGATGAACGTGCCGGTCGCATACGACGCCTCGTCCGACAGCAGCCACAGCACGGCGGCCGCGACTTCATCCGCCGTGCCGCCGCGCGCCATCGGCACGGACGATTGCAGGCGCTGGATGCGGCCCGGTTCGCCGCCGCTGGCGTGCATGTCCGTATCGATCAGGCCCGGCCGCACGCCGTTTACGCGGATTCCTTCCTGCGCCACTTCCTTCGAGAGCCCGATCGTCAGCGCATCCACGGCCGCCTTCGACGCGGCGTAATCGACGTATTCGTTGGCCGACCCGAGCACGGCCGCGCGCGACGACACATTCACGATCGCCCCGCCGATACCGCCGTGCTTCGTCGACATGCGCCGCACCGCTTCGCGCGCGCACAGGAAGCTGCCCGTGACGTTGGTGGCGAGGATGCGGTTGATACGGGCGGCGTCCATGTGTTCCACCCGCGTCTGGCGCGCGAGGATGCCGGCGTTGTTGACGAGGGCGTCGAGCCGGCCGCAGCGTGCGTCGATGGCCGCGAACAGGCGCGCGACCTGTTCCTCGTCGGCCACGTCGGCGGCGACCGCGAACGCGTGCCCGCCGGCCGCTTCGATGGCCTGCACGACGGCATGTGCCGCCCCTTCGTTGTCCCGGTAGTTCACGCAGACCGTGTAGCCGCGCCGTGCGGCCAGCAGCGCGCAGGCGGCCCCGATGCCGCGGCTGGCGCCCGTGATCAGTACTGTCTTGTCCATGCTCGTCCCTGTTGTTTCAACCTGACGAGCATACCGCGTTATTCGAAGATCGGGACGATCGCCAGCGGCGCGTTGTAGGTGACGACCTGGGCCCGACCGGGTGCCGAGGCGAAGCGCCAGGTCACGATGGGAAAGCCTTCGTCCGGATCGCCCGTGAAGGCGGCGCCGGACGTCACGGGCAGCGCCTGCTCGCCGCCCTCCGCGTGGCGCAGGCGGGCGCCGGCTGTTTCGCCTGCTCCCTTCCTTGGGAACACGAAGCGCACGCCGGCGCACTGGCGCGCGCGCTGCGAGGCGTCCACGTAGCGCACGAAGCCGAGCGCCTGGGCGCAGGCCGTGCGCAGGTCGGCGGCGTCGTACTGGCCGTCGGCGCGCGGCGCGATCGTCACCTGCGGGCGCAGCACGAATGGCATGCCCTTGCGGTTCAGGACGAGCGCCGCGTTCTCGTCATAGGCCGCCTTCGTCAGTGGGAACACGGTGCGGCCGAGGGCGTCCAGCGGCAAGTTCAACTGGGTCGTCTTGCCCGTCAGCGTGAGCTGGGCGCCTTCGCCCAGTCCGGCGTGGTCGCGCGACTGCACCTGCAGCTGGCTTTGCAGCAGGTTCTTCGGGCCGCCGTATTTCTCGAACTGGACCATGGCCCGGTACGCATCCCGGTAGCTCACCCATTCGCCGGCCTGTGCCTGTGCTTGCGCGCCGGTCGAAACGACCGCGAGCAGCGAGGCAAAGGCAGCAATGAGTTGGCGGGATGCGCGCATCGTCAGAACCGGTAGGCGAAGGCGGTCGAAACCGTCAGGTTGGTGGACCGCTCGACGAGCGGGCTCTTGGCGGCATTGCCCAGCAGGCCCTTGGCCTGCAGGTTCGACGTCAGCATCCACGAGGGCGACAGGGCCCAGTTCCAGCGCACGCCCACGTGCGCCTCCTGCAGGCCGCCGCCCGCCTCGTAATACGAGAAGCGGCTGCGCGACGCTTCTTCGCGCGAGACGCCGAAATACGTCTGGTTGTAGTTGCGGTTCACGATGGACACGCCGGCCGACACCGACACGCGGTGCTGGCTGCCCAGCTCGAACGCGAGCCGCTGCACGCCCAGGTCCAGCCGCGCGCCGTCGTGGTCGTTGCCGGCGCCGTAGAGCACACTGCTCGTCAGGCGCCACTGCGGCGTCAGGTAATAGTTCGCGAAAGCGCCGCCCTGCAGGCGGGCGCCGATCTTGTTCATGCCATGCAGGCCCGTGGCCGTCATGTTGCGCTTGTCGATCGGGTCCGGGACCGGGCCGATCAGGCTCGTGCCCCAGGTGCTGGCGCCATCGGCCGTCTGGCCGGTGCCGGACTCGTCACGGCCGGGCTGCACGGCGAGCAGCGGGCCGTATTCGAACGTCGGGCTGTCCGTCAGGTGCATCCCGGCGCTCATGCCGGAAATAAAAAGGCCGTTGCTCCATTGAACCTGGAGCACCGGCAACGCTGATACCTTGCGGCTTCCCGTCCCGTCCCAGCGCGGCGCCGACTGCACGCCCAGGCCCACGTACATGTCGCGGCTGCCGTCGGGCATGGGGTTGGTCGCCGGCGTCTGGGCCCACGTCGTGGCGCAGGCGCTGCTGAGCGCGAGGAAGAGAAGCTTGTTCATGTTCAGGGTTGAAAGATTCGGGAAGACAACATTCTACGTCCTTGTCTTCCTTCCTCCCATATCCTTTCCTGCATTAATGCCTTGTTGCCACTTCGGTCGAGAATACAACCGGCAGATCGCTGCGCGGGATCACGGCCAGGTGGGCCGGGGTCGTCACGTGCATGGCGCACATGATGTCCGGTCCCGGCACCGAGCGCAGTTCACGCACGAGGATCCTGTCGCCTGCACGCAGGATGCCGTCGATGGCCGTCCCGTAGCAGCTGCTGGCGCCATTGCCCATGAACACGCCGACGACCATCTGCGTCGCGAAATCGACGGCTGGCTTGTCGCGGCCCGGCGCATGTTCGCTCCACAAACGGGTCCATGCAGCCTCGTCCTTGATGACGACGGTGCGTTCCTCCTGGACGCCCGACAGGCTCGTCGCGTCCGCGGTCTGGAAGAAGATGTCCGAGGCGGCGACCTTGTTGAACGCGACGTCGGCGTCCACGCGGTCCACGGCCACGACCTGCATCGGCTGGACCACGACGGGCAGGCAGATGGCGACCGTCGTGACGTCGCGCTCGTCGATCTCGACTTCCAGCTTGCTGGCGCCCGCGGCGACGCGGCCGATGACCATGCTGCGGCAGCCGCTGGCGTACTCGCCCGCGAACACGCCGATCAGCATCTTGCGCGTGAAATCGACCTTCGGCTGGCTTGGGACCGGCGTGCGGCCGGCGGTGTGCTGGGCCCACAGCTTGTCCCAGGCGGCCTGGTCCTTGATGACGACGGTCTGGGGCGCCGTCACGCCCGAGAACGTGTCTTTCGCCACGGTTTCGAACGTGACCGCCGTGCCGGCTGCCGGCAGGAAGTTCAGCTGCTCGACCTTGTGGCCGGTGCCCAGGCCGAGATCCGGCTGGTCGGCATTCTTGACGATCGTCTCGAACAGGGCGCGGGCGCTCTCGTCCTGGCAATACGTCTTTGGTCCGGCAATCGTGTCGCCGTACGAGCACAAACGGGTTTCCGGCTTGTTGCCGAACAGGACTTGCTCGTAGGACGCGTCGGCGCAGCGACCGGCGTGGTCCCAGAACACTTGTTTGCCGTCGATGACGAACAGGCGGTTCTTGGTCTCGGCGCAGGCGGCAGTGCGCGCCATCTCGACGAACGGGGCGGTGGCCAGGGCGGCCGGGTTCGGCTCGCCGACCGCAATGCCCGAGCCGGCTTGCTGGTCATGCATCGTGCTTCCTCCACCGCAGGCGGCAAGTAGCCCGGAAATGACGATGGCGCCCAGTGGCGGCATCACGCGTCCAAACATGCTCATACTCTCCCTCTCCTGGAAACGATGGCGCCGTGTACCCGGCACGCATCCCGAATAAAAAAAGGGTCCGCCTTCTCTCGCGCATCAGGCGGACCCAAACGGAAAACCTGTTTTTAAACTGTCCTGACGTGTAGACATCGTACGGACAAGGGGCAAGAACTTCATCCGCGGACTGTCGGGCATTTGTCCTCAATTTGTAAGGGATGGTTTTTTAGATGATTGCTCCTATACAATTTCGATATGTGTAAGACAAATCCAGGTCCAGACAGTTGGCACGACCGGAGGACAGCGGCTTGAATCGCCTGTTCTTCCGGTTCTTCGTGCTCGTCATGCTGTCGATCACGGCGGCGACGTTCGTCATCTATTTCGTGTTCGCGCGCCTGTTCGGCGATCCGCTGGACGACATCGCGCGGCGCCAGGCGTCGGCGCAGATCTTCCTGCTCGAGCAATATGTCGACCGCGCGCCGGCCGACGAGTGGCTCGGCCGCCTGAACAAGGTGCGCGAAGTGTCGGAGGCCCAATTCGACCTGATCCCGCTCGACCAGGCGCGCGCCGCCCTGCCCGCCCGCCAGCACGAGTCGCTGGAGCGGGGCGACGTCGTGCTCGATCCGCAGCACAAGGCGTTCTTCCGGCGCGTCGACCTGAACGGCGACCGCTACATCGGCAGCAACGAGGAAGCGATCCGCGCCTACAACCTGCCGATCGACCTCGGCCAGGCGCTCGCGATGGAAGTGGTGCGCTACGTCGTCGTGGCGCTGGCGCTGCTCGTGCCCATCGCGCTGTGGTCGCGCTCGCACTGGCAGGCATTGCAGAAGCTGTCGCGCGTGGCGGATGAATTCGGTGCCGGGCAGCTGTCTGCCCGGGCCGATCTGAAGCCGGCGGACGCCGTCTATCCGCTGGCCGAACGCATCAATGCGATGGCCGAGCGCATCCAGGGGCTGCTGGAGGCGCAGAAGAACCTGCTGCACTCCGTGTCGCACGAACTCCGCACGCCGATCGCGCGGCTGGAATTCGCGCTGGAACTGCTGGCCGAGCGCGCCGGGGACCCGGCCCTGTCCAAGCGCATCGCGGCGATGGAAGGCGACCTGACGGAATTGAACGACCTCGTCAACGAACTGCTGTCGATGAGCAAGCTGGACAACGCCCAGGGCCCGCAGCGCGCCCTGTTCGAGATGGAACCGCTGCTGCGCGAATGCACGGACGGCCTGCACCCGCGCCCGCAGCGCCTGCATGTGGATTTGGGCGAGCGCCTGGGCAGCGTGGACGGCGACCGCCGCCTGATCGGCCGCGCCATCGGCAACCTGCTCCGCAATGCGCAGAAGTATGCGGCGCACGAGGTCGCGCTACGCGTGCGGCGCGACGATTGCCGCATCGAGATCGCCGTCGAGGACGACGGTCCCGGCATTCCCGAAGAAGAACGGGAGCGGATCTTCGAACCGTTCTACCGCCTCGACCGCAGCCGCGACCGCGCCACGGGCGGCTTCGGCCTGGGGCTGTCGATCGCGTACAAGGCGATCGCGCTGCACGGCGGCCACCTGAAAGTCGAGCAATCGACGCTGGGCGGCGCCCGCTTCGTGATCAGCCTGCCGGACGGCGTGTTGTCGGCCTGATTACTTCGCCTGCAAGGCCTTGTCGACGAGCTTGTCCGCCACGTGCAGCGTGGCCTTGAACACGGCGTCGCGGTCCGCGCCCTCCATCTGGCGGGACAGCAGCCCGGGGTTCGTCAGGAAGCGGCCGCCGACGATGAGCGTGGGCGCGGATTCCACCTGATAGCTGGCCGCGATCCGTTCGAGCTGGCGCAGGCGCGTCGTCACGCCGAACGAATTCCACGCTTCCAGGAATGCCGCGCGGTCGAGGCCGTTCTTCGCCGCCCAGTCGATGATGACGTCGTCCTTGTTCAAACGGATATGGTCCACGTGGACGGCCTTGAACACTTTCTCGTGCATGTCGCCGAGCCGCCCCAGCGCCTCGAGCGTCAGGAACAGATGCGCTTCCGGATCGGCCTGCCCCGTCGACGGATAGTGCATGCGGCGCACCGTGATGCGGTCGCCTTCCTTCCTGATCCACTCCTCCAATAACGGCTCCAGCGCATTGCACACCGGGCAGTGGTACATGAAGAACTCGATAACCTCGACCTTGTTGCCGGTCGCCTGCACGGGCTGCGGACGGGCGAGCGTGGCATAGTCGACGCCGTTCTGCGGGACGGCGGGCGACGCGGATGCGAGAGATACCGACAGGGACAGCAGCAGGCCGAGGCCGGCGGCACGCAGGAGACGCATGGGCAATCCTTCAGGTCGTGGAAAACCTGGAGATTACCATTTCCTTAAGGAATTATCGACGTCCGACCGGTTCCGGGGCTTCCGGCTTCACGTGGCGCAGCGCGTACCCCAGGTGTTCCCACCAGTGATCGCGCGAACGCACGGTCAGCAGGCATTGCCGGTCGATTTCGCCCTTGAACACGGGGTCCTGGCACTTGTTCGTCACCAGCGCGTTGCGCTGGTTTTCGGCGTTCACCAGCGCAACGGTGAGCCAGAATACAAGTCCTACGAGCGCGACCACGAGCATCCAGGCTGCGTGGTTCCAGTTACTCGAATCAAACAGATGCTCCTCGTCCGGTTTGGACTTGTCGTACATCCTCAGGATCTTGCCTTCGACATCACTCATTGCGCTGTTTCTTACCTTTTTATTTCGACTTGGCTGCTTTCGCGACCAGGGCGTCCATCACTTGCAGCGTGGCGCCGAACAGGGCCGGCTCGTTCTGGGTCTTGACCGAATTGTAGACCAATGCGGGCGACGTCTGGTACTTGCCGTCGATGATGATGGTCGGCACGCTGTCGACCTTGTAATCGGTGGTGATCTGCGGCAGGCGGCGCAGCTTGGTCGTCACGCCGAACGAGTTCCAGGCTTCCAGGAACTTGTTGCGGTCGATACCGTTCTTCGAAACCCAGTCGATGATGGCCGCATCCGTGTTCAGGCGCAGGCGATCCACGTGCCAGGCCTTGAAGACTTTCGGCTGGAACTCTTCGGCCTTGCCCAGCGCTTCCAGCGTCAGGCGCAGGTGCGCTTCCGGATCGTTGGGGCCCGACGACGGCAGGTGCACACGCTTGAACACGATGTTGTCACCCTGCTTTTTGACCCACTGTTCGAGCTGGGGTTCCAGCGCGTTGCAGTGCGGGCAGTGGTACATGAAGAACTCGATCACCTCGACCTTTTTACCCGTGGCCTGCACCGGTTGCGGCTGAGCGAGCGTCACGTACTCGACACCGTTCTTCGGGTCGGTCGGCGAAGCGAAAGCGGTGCTGGCGGCGAGGACGGTGGCGAGCAGGGCAAAACGCAGGGAACGCATAGTTATCCTTCTTGGGTTGATTGAGCGAACGACGCGAGATTACCACTTTTTCGGCCCCCAGCCTTAGCCGGGGCTTATTTCTTGCAATTGGTTACCGTCGTAACCAACACCCGGGGTCAGAGCCCGATTTTGGGCAATTTCCAAAAAATGGGCCCTGACCCCGGTTTGTCAGAAGTCGTACCGGGCCGACAATTTCAGTTGACGTCCGTCGCTCGGGTAGATACCGCCCTTGCACGAGAACGCATTGCTGAAGTAGTGACGGTCCGCCAGGTTCAGCCCCGTCGCGGCGACTTCCCACGCGCCCAGCTTGATGCTGTAGCGCGCGTCGAGCGTCGTGTACGACGGGATGCGTGCGCCGCAGCCGTTGCTGAAGTCGCTGCCGTAGCGCTGGCTGTCGACCCATTGCACGCCCACGTCGGCCGACTGGCCATTGCCCGGCACCCAAGCCAAGCGCGCCGTCACGACGTTCTTCGGCACGAGCGCCAGTTCGCGGCCGGCGTTCGGGCCGTCCGTGAAGTGCGCGATCACGTGCTGCAGGTGCGCTGCTGCCCGCCAGCCCGCCGTCAGCGCGGCCTCGGCGTCGATCTCGAAGCCCTTGCGTTCGGTCGGATCGAGGTTCGTGTTCGCGCCCCAGCCGCCGTTCAGCGTCGGGTCGTAGAAAATCTCGTTGTTCAGGCGATGGCGGAACACGCGCATCGTCACGGTGCGGCTGTCGTCGCCCGGCGCGTGGCGCAGGGTCGTGCCCAGTTCGAGGTCATGCGACGTCTGCGCCTTCAGGATGTCGAGGCTGGAGCGGTAGCCGTTCTCGTCGACGTTGGCCACGCGGTAGCTCTGCCCCGCCTTCGCGTAGACCTCGACGAGCGGGTGCACGCGATAGCTGGCCTGCGCTTCCCACGCGTTCTGCGACTGCGAGCGGTCTTCCGGCGCGACGCCGCCCACGACATCGACGACGCTCTTGTCGAAGTTCTCATGGCGCGCGCCCAGGGCGATGCGGCCGTCGTGGGCCGGGTCGAAACGCAGCTCGTCGCGCAGGTACACCGCCTTCGACGACTGGCTCGCGTCGGCGCTCGAGAACGACGATGTCGTCTTGCGCTTCCAGCGTGTGAAGTCCACGCCGCCCACGAGTTCATTGAGCATGCCGCCGACGTCGGACAGCCAGCGGGCGCGCGGCGAGAACTGGTCCTGGCGGCCGTCGTACGCATTGGTCGAGCCGAACGACAGGTAGTTTGACCGCACGTTGCGTTCGCGGTGCGACAGGTCGGCGGCCAGGTCGACGGCGCCCAGGCGATATTCGGCGAAGACGTTCGCGCGGTCCGTGTTCAGCGAGCCGAAGTCGTCCGGCGTCGCGGCCTGGCGCGGGTCCGCGTCGAACTGGGCCAGCGACAGCGCGCCGGGAAGGCGCGTATCCTGGCGCGCGCTCTCGACGTGGATGCCGGCGCGGCCGCCCGTGAAGCGGGTCTGCACGTTGAGAGATGCCGTCGTCTGGTCGAAGTCGCTGTTGCGACGATAATTGTTGCTGCCCTGGCGCGCGACGGCGATGTCGGCGCTCACGTTGCCCGCAGTCTGCGACAGCGATGCGCGCAGATCGTGCTCACGGAACGAGCCGCCTTCCGCGAACACGGATCCATGCAGGCCGCCGTCCACGTTGCGCCGGGTCGTGATCTGGATGACGCCGCCGGTAGCGCCTTCGCCATACAGCACACTGCCGCCGCCGCGGGTGATCTCGATGCGTTCGACCGTGTCGATCGGGATCGTCGACAGCACGGTATTCGCCAGTTCGTTCTCGTTCAGGCGCACGCCGTCGACCATGATCACCATGTTCTGCGCGCTGTTGGCGCCGAAGCCGCGCAGGTCGAGCGCGAAGTCGGGCGAGGAGTCCAGGCTCTGGCGACCGAACACGCCGCCGATCTTGCGGATCGCGCTGTTCACGTCGTTGACGCCGGCGCGGCGGATGTCGTCCTGCGTGATGACGGTGGCGCCGATCGGACGCAGGGTTTCCACGCTCGGGAAACGGGAACCGGTGATGACGACGGTCGATGGGTTGCCGTCCTGGGCGAAGACTCCACTCGTGGAGAAGGACAGGACGATGGCACAGGCCAGCGCGATCGGCTTGATAGCCGGCGCGCCGCGGGTGGAGGCGGCAGTATGCATTGGATGTTCAGTGTTCGTTTGGCACCGGCAAGCGTCCCCGCACGCCGGCGTACACAAAAGCGCGGCGTCAAGCCGGCTTCCCCTGTCTGGCCGGTCTCCGGGCTCCAAGACGGACCGTCCCACCTTCCTATGCAAGCACAGTGGCTGTCGGGGCGGCCTGTCGCCATGCGGCGACGCTTGTTTACCGTTGCGGGGGCAGCACACGTTGGCACGCCGCCGGAGGCGACGCCGCTTCGTGTTTCCCGTTTAACTGCACGCGCAGACGCGCATGCGGGCACCAGAACCCCGAGATTATAACCTGTATAGTGTGGGCACAAAAATAACAGCCACGCCAGGGGTCTTGCATGCATCCTCGTTTCCGCTTTCGCCTTGCCATCGCCATCGTCCTGCTGCTGGCGGGGGCGGTGTTCGCCGCGCCGCTGCTTCCATCGTCCCCCGATGGCATCGCCCTGGCCAAGCCCGATGCCGCCGCCGTGCGCGTGCCCAGCAGCCCGGATGCCTGGGGCGGTCCGCGCACGGGACGCGAGCCCACGCTGTCGGACCGCGTCGTCCACTACGACATCGCCGCCACGCTCGATCCGGTCAAACACACGGTCACGGGCCGCGAACGGCTCACGTGGCGCAACCGCGGCAACGTCGCCGTCAGCAGGGTCTACCTGCACCTGTACATGAACGCGTTCGAGAGCGCGGGCAGCACGTATTTCACCGAGCGGCGCGGGCGCGACGGCACCTTCCGCTCCGGCGTCGACATCAAGGACGCGTGGGGCCACATCGCCCTGCGCCGCGTTGCGCAGGGAAGCGCGGGCGTGCCGTGGACCTTCGTCCATCCCGACAACGGCCCGGCGACGGACCACACTGTCGTGCGCTTCGACCTGCCGCAGGCGGTTGCGCCGGGCGCGTCGACGACGCTCGACATCGACTTCGTCACGCAGCTGCCGCGCGTCGTCGCGCGCGCCGGGTACTTCGGCACCTTCCACCTCGTCGCCCAGTGGTTTCCGAAGATCGGCGTGCTGGAACTGCCGGGCGAACGTGGCGCCACGTCGCCGCGCTGGAACGTGCACGAGTACCATTTGAATTCCGAGTTCTATGCGGACTTCGGCAGCTACGACGTCAAACTGACCGTCCCGCGCGACTACACCGTGGGCGCGACGGGCGAACCGGTCGGCGCCCCGGTCGACAAGGACGGCATGCGCACGTGGCGCTTCGTACAGGGCGACGTCCACGACTTCGCCTGGACGGCCGACAATCAAACGGCGCAGCCGCTCGTCGACACATGGTCCGGCCCGGGCAGCCCGCCCGTGACGGTGACCGTGCTGTACCCGCCCGAATTCGCCGCGAGCGCGGCGCCCGCACTGAAGGCGGCAAAGGAATCGCTGACGTATTTCTCGAACACGCTGGGACCGTACCCGTACAAGACGCTGACCATCGTGATCCCTCCGTACAACGCGGAGGAAGCGGCCGGCATGGAATACCCGACGTTCTTCACGGCCGAGGCCTACCGGACCGTCGAACCGCGCACGGCAAACCAGTTCGCCCTCGCCTTCGTCACCATCCACGAATTTGGCCACGGCTATTTCTACGGCCTGCTCGCATCGAACGAATTCGAGGAACCGCTGCTGGACGAAGGCCTCAACGAATACTGGGACAACCGCATGATGCGCGACCAGGGCCAGCTCGCCTACATCGCGACGCCGCTGCTCGCCCGCCTCGGCTTCGCGCCCGGCTACCCGACCTTCGACGCCGAACGCATCGCGACGCCGCGCCACGACCCGGCCGATCCGCCCGGCGCCAACGCGTGGCACCGGTTGCAGGATATCGGCCCCGTCTACACGCGCACGGCGATCCTGATGCGCGACCTGGAAGCGCGCATCGGCAGGGCGCCGATGGAGCGCGCGTTCAAGGAATACTACCGGCGCTGGAAGTTCCGCCACCCGAGCACCGCCGACCTGCGCGAGACGCTGGCCGAGGTGACGGGCCAGCGCGCCGTCATCGAGGACGCGTTCGAGCGCCAGGTCTACGCCGTCACCCGCGTCGACGACAGCATCGCCGACCTCACGAGCACCGAGCAGGTGCCGCTCCCCGGCGCACGCGAGAGCCAGGCGGCCGTCGACAAACGCATCGAGGCGGCGCGTGCGGCATGGCGCAAGACGCATCCGGACGGCACCGGGCCGTACCCGTACCGCACGGAGGTGACAGTCCGCCGTCATGGTGCGCCGGTGCCGCAGACGCTCGTCGTGAAATTCGCCGACGGCAGCACGGAGACCGCCCGCTGGGATGCCGACGAACGCTGGCACGAGTTCACCTGGACGAAACCGGCAAAGGCCGTCTCGGCCGAACTCGATCCGCAGCGGCTGCACTACCTGGACGTGAACAAGCTCGATGACAGCCGCACGCTCGAACCGGATGCGCGCGCATCGCACCGCTGGGGCTTCGAGTTCGCCGCCGTCGTCAACTATCTCCTTGCCCTGATCGCGACTTTATGACGACCGAAACGATCCTCGAGTCCCCTTCCATCGCACGGCGCGCGGCCGGCCTGCACGGCGTGCTGCATGCGGCCCGCGCCGCCCTGCAATGGCGTTTGCTGCTGTGGTGGGCCGTGCTCCTGCTGCTGCCGACCGTCGTCGCCGCGCTGCCGGTGTGGGAGCTGCTGTCCGCCAGTCTCGATCACTCCGTGTACGCGGCCCGTCTCGCCGAGCGCCTCGACATGATCGCGTACGCCGACATCATGCACGGTGCGCGCGACCAGTACGCGCCGGCGCTGGGCGCGGGCAGCCTCGTCGCGCTGGTGCTGACGTTGCTGCTGTCGCCGCTGCTGGCCGGGATGGCGCTCACCGCCGCGCGCGCGCCGGAACCGCTGGCGTCCGGCGCGCTGCTCGCCGCCGGGGCACAGTTTTACCCGCGCCTCGCGCGCATGCTGGCATGGTCGATCGTCCCGTTGGGTGTGGTTGTGATCGTGGGCAGCTCGGCCCATCATCTGGCCGGCCAGGTCGCCGAGACGGCACGGCTGGAAGCGGACGCCGAACGCGCGGCGCACCTGGCCACCCTGGCGACCGTCGTGCTGCTCCTGCTGGCCCACGCCACGATCGACGTCGGCCGCGCCATGCTGGCCGCGGACCGCCGCCGCACGTCCGCCATCGGTGCGTGGTGGCGCGGTTGCGGACAACTGGCGCGCCGGCCGCTGGCGCTGCTGGGGACCTGGCTCGGCATCACCGCGGCCGGTCTCGCGCTCGCGGCCATGCTTGCGTTCGCGCGCGTGCACGTGCCGGCGCTGGGGACGGTCGGCACCGCGGCCGCCGTCGTGCTGGCCCAGCTGGTCGTGCTCGTACTCGGATGGATGCGGATGGCGCGCCTGTTCGCGCTGGTGGCCCTGCTGCGCTGAACCACGCGATCGGCTACCATGAATGTTTCGATTGCCGCCAGAAGGAGCCCGCCATGACCCGCCTGCCCACTTATTTCGTCTCGCACGGAGGCGGCCCGTGGCCGTGGATGAAGGACCAGTACGGCCCCACGTATGCCGAGCTGGAAGCGTCGCTGGTCGACATCAAGCGCCAGATCGGCGTGCGTCCGAAGGCCGTGCTCGTCGTGACGAGCCACTGGGAGACGGACGACTTCACGGTATCGTCCGGGACGGCACCCGGCATGATCTACGACTACGGCGGCTTCCCGCCGCACACGTACCAGATCCGCTATCCGGCGCCGGGCGAACCGCAGCTGGCGGCCCGCGTCGCACAACTGCTGAACGACGCCGGCCAGCCCGCCCGCCTCGATGCGGAACGCGGCTTCGACCACGGCACGTTCTCGATGCTGGCACCGATCTATCCCGAAGCCGACGTGCCGGTGGTGCAGCTGTCGATCCGCCACGGCTACGACCCGGCCGTGCACCTGGCCGCCGGTCGCGCACTGGCCCCGCTGCGCGACGAGGGCGTGCTGATCCTCGGCAGCGGCCTGTCGTTCCACAACCTGCGCCAGTTCGGCCCGGGTGGCGCGCTGGCGTCGAATGCGTTCGATACTTGGCTGCAGCACGTGCTGCTGGAGCTATCTCCAGCTGATCGCGAACACGCGCTGCTGCACTGGAGCGAGGCGCCGTATGCGCGCATGGCGCATCCGCGCGAGGATCACCTCGTGCCGCTGTGGGTGGCGCTCGGTGCGGCGGAGCAGGAGCCGGCCGCGTGCGTGTATCACGAGGAGAGTTTCTTTGGGGCGTTGACGGTGTCGAGTTTCAGGTTTGGGGCAACCGCTGCTTGACTGCGGCCAAATTCTGCAGATCGGCTCGACGTGACAATTCTCTTCGAATTCACCATGACTTCGGAGAGAACAAATGGCAATCGACGTGTACCTGCAGATCGACGGCATCAAGGGCGAATCGCAAGACTCCACGCACCAGGGCTGGATCGAGATCGTTCAGGCTCAGTGGGGTGTGACGCAACCGGTTCTCAGCTCGTCAGGATCGGGCACAGGCGGCCGCACGGCAGGGCGCAGCGAATATCGCACGCTGTCGCTCGCCAAGCTCGCGGACCTTGCGTCGCCTGTCCTGATGCAGCACTGCACGAACGGCAAGACCATCATGAAAGCGAAGCTGGAAATGATGCGGGCCGATGGCGATGGAAATCGGGTGAAGTACTACGAGGTCGAGCTGGAGAACGTACTCATCGCCAACATGGAGCAGATGGTCGCCGAGGGCAGCATCCTCCGTGACCACATCGCCCTGCACTTCACGAAAGTGAAGTGGAAGTATTCGCAGCAGAAGATCGGCGGCGGCATGGGGGGCCATACGGCGGGTGGCTGGGACCTGTCGTGCAATAAATCGTGTGCATGACGGAGGCCCCTCATGCGCGATCAACAGGACGATCCGCTGCGGCCTGTCCAGGACAAGCGTGGTTTCTTCATGCTGCCGCGTTCGCCAGCGGAATCTGGCTACTACACCTATGGCCGGCTCGACGGGGCGCCAGACAGGGGCGCGTATCAGTACCCGCACCCGATCATGATGCAGGCGATTCTGCGCGTGGCACTGGAGTGGCAAGCCATCGACAATCGCCGCATTGGCGTCGGAAATATCAGCCTCGCCGGCGGGACGAAGCACCCGGACCACAAGGGGCACAGGGATGGGCTCCAGGTAGACATGCGAGCACTACGCAAGAACGGACTTGAAGAGCCTGTTTGCTGGAATACACCCCAATATGACCGGGAGGGAACCGCAAAGCTGATCGAACTGTTCCGTACCTTCGCTCCGGTCACGAAAATTTTCTTCAACGACACCAGCATCCCATTTGTGACATGGCGGGAGAAGCATGATGACCATTTTCACGTGGAGCTGATGGGATAAATATGCGAAACCTGACGTTATTGGCTCTTGCCGCTTTCTGCCAGCTGGCCGCTGCTGGTCCGAACGAAAAAAGGCCACATGAGCTGAATCGATGGAATCCGCTTCCAGCGGAGTACAAAATCCACTCAGGGAACACGGCCTATTCGGAACTGCCGACGAAAGCCGACAGCGCGATTACGGTCGCGTTCAAAGGGGAAGCCGCGAAGCAACTGTTCGACCAGATAGGCCCCGATGTGAAGGACAGCTGTGTCGCATCCAGCAAGGGCGACCGAGAGCGGCGAAAAAAGGGGGTTTCGTGTCTGTACGAGACGCAGCTGGACAGCCCTGCGGATTCACACTACCGATGCTGGATTGGGATCGATCTTCGTACCGGTGAAGGCGATGTCCGAGTGCCCTGCTAGATCAGCGCCGAGGAAGCTTTTCCGCTACCCAGACTAGTGCATCAGGCCGGCATCGAACCGGCACATGATCACGTCCCGCGCTTCCCGCGCGCCGCCTCTTCCGCCTTGCGCGCCGCCTTCTCGGCCGCGATGCGCGCTTTTTCTTCCATCTCGATGCGGTGGCGCTCCAGCGCCTCGGCGCGCGTCTGCGGGGTTTCCAGGCTGATGCGGCCCAGCGCGCCCTGGCGGTAGTCCTGCAGCAGCACGTGCGCCGCCTTTTCGTAGTCGTAGTCGCCGCCGCGCACGCGGAACGCGCGGCGCTGGGCCACGCCCTCGATCACACCGAAACCGTCCAGGCCTTCCGTCTTGATGCCGTAGCGGGCCGTGAGCAGTTGGGGGTAGCGCTGCAGCAGCAGGCCGCCCAGGTATTCCGCGACTTCTTCCTCGATCACGGCGTTCGTGCCGATCGCGTGGCTGGCCGCCAGCATCAGGCCGTCGCTTTCCATTTCGATCTTTGGCCACAGCATGCCCGGCGTGTCGACCAGCACCGTGAACTTGTCCAGGTAGAGCTTTTGCTGCGATTTCGTCACCGCCGGTTCGTCGCCGACCTTGGCCACGCGCTTTTTCAGCAGCGCGTTCATCAGCGTCGACTTGCCCACGTTCGGGATGCCCATGATCATGATGCGCAGCGGCTTCGTCGGCACGCCGCGGTGCGGGGCCAGCGCCTTGCACAGGTCGGGGATCTTCGCCACGTCGGACGGTTTCTTGGTCGTCATCGGATACGCGGTCACGCCTTCCTGCGCGTCATACCACGCGGCCCAGGCCGCGGTGGCGGCGGGGTCGGCGAGATCGGTCTTGTTCAGCACCTTCAGGCAGGGACGCTGGCGGAACTTGCGCAACTCTTCGACCATCGGGTTGCTGCTCGCCTGCGGCAGGCGGGCGTCCAGGACCTCGATGACCACATCGGTGTTTTCCATCTGCTCCGCAGCCTGCTTGCGGGCGGCGGCCATGTGGCCCGGGAACCATTGAATCGACATAGCAAAAACTTTCAATATCTGCGTGCAACCGGGTATTTTAACCCACTTCACGCAAATCGCCCTACCGTGTTGCAGGCAAGCACTCGCTTGGCGGCAGTGGCGCGGCCGGGTCGAACGCAGCGAGTCGGCCACGCGCCTCGCGCAAGTCCTTGCCGAATTCGGTGAGATAGCGCGACCGTTCCTCGCTCTGCCATTCGGCATCCGAATAGCTTTTCGGCGAGTGGGATGCCGCCGTCAACACCTTGCCCTGCAGCCGCGGCAGCAGCGCGCGGTCGGGGTCCGTGTTTTCCTTGAGCAGGTAGCCGTCGACGTCGCGCAGCGTGAGGGGCGCGGCGGGTGCCCGGTCGCGCAGCAGCTTGCCGAACATCGTCAGCTTGATGTCGTTCGGACCGGGGCCCAGCACCTCGTTGAAGGTCAGCAGCGCGACGGGCTGGCCGCGGGCGTCGTCGACGCGGCCATTCACGATGTAGCGGCCGGGCATGCGCACGTCGAGCGGCAGGTGGAACACGAGCGAGCCTTCCTCGACGGCTTCGCGCGGGGCGCCGGTCCACACGGCCGGCAGTTCGGGCGTGTAGATGACGTCGAATTGCACCAGACCGGTCTTGCCGCCCACGTTGTAGCGCACCTCGGTGCGAATGGTGCCGTTGAATGCGGCGAGCCCCGTCTGCGCGGGTGCCAGCACGCCGGCGAAGGCGCCGTCGTTCGGTACCGGGTCGGCGCCTGTGCCGTCGTCGGCGAACGGGATGCTGACCTGCGGCGTCTGGCGCGTGCCGGCATAGGTGATGCCTTGCGCGAGCGCGCGCGTGATCACGAGGGGCAGCGTCTTGCCGTCCGCGTCGACGGCGCGCAGCGAGAACGCCACCGACTCGCCGGACGCCATGTAGACGCGCGACTGCGACGTCTGCAATTGCACGCCGGTGTTGGCGCCGCCGCCGTCCAGGCGCATCGGGTTCGTCGAGGCGACGGGATCGTTGGGGCGGTTCTGGTCGGGATTTTCCGTCATCGGGCGCGACCCGACCGGATACTGGCTGGCCGTGCGATAGCTGCAATACGTGTGGTCGGCCAGCTGGACGTTCTCGACCAGTTGCCGGCGCCGGTTGTTGCGGTCGTCCGGCAGCGGCAGGTCGCTGGCTTGCACCTGGCCGAAGAAGTGCGGTCCGCGCGGGGCCGGTGCCTGGGCAACCGCGGCGGCGGGCGCCGGCGCGCCAGGGTCCATGGCACTCCACACGAGCACACCGATGACGGCGACGGCGCCCGCCGCCAGCGCCAGGCGGCGCAGGCGCGGCTTCGGCGCCGCAGCCGGGCGCCGTTGTGGCTTGTCGTTACGTCTAGAGGGCACTGTTCACCATCGCATTGCGTACGACCGACACGATACCCTGCCAGTTACCGCTCGTGTAATGGTTGTAGGCTTCGCCGTCGTCGCGGAATGAAACGGAATGGTAGCTCCACTTCGCACTGCCGCCCTCGTTCGCGGCCGTGCCGAGCGCGAGGTCGTTGCACAGCCAGTCGCTGGGGTTGCAGTACGACCCGCCGGAGCTGCCGGCCACGCCGCCCGAGCTGTGGTAGGCGACGGCCTCGTCGTCCTGGCCGGGCAGGATGCCGGAATACGCCGTGCCCTTGGCGCCCGCGTACATGTAGAACCAGATGCCGCGCGTCGTGTTGTGGTTGTACATGGCGCGCGCCGTCGTCGTCTTGAGATCTTGCGTGAGCGGGTCGGAGACGGCCCATGAGCCGTAGTCGGCCAGTTCGGAACCGCCGCCCGCGCCGGATGCGGCGCGTACCCACTTGATGTTCCAGCCGGTCTGCGACGACCCGTCGCTGTTGCCGCACACGCCCGACGAGTTCGGCGCGGCGTTCTTCTTCATGCGCGTGGAACCGCCGTAGTTCGCGAGCGTGTAGCCCATCATGAGGTCGCCCGCGCTGTGGGTCGCGATGTAGCACCAGTTGCTGCCCGTGCAGAAGCAATCGAGGGCGTCGCGGATGTGGTAGCTCTGCGATGCGATGCTGTTGTAGCCGTCCCAGTTGACGGCCTTCTTGTTGACGCCCGCCGCCGTGGTCGACGGCCCCCAGTACGTGAAGCTGTTGTAATCGCCGATCGTGCCGCCGCCCGTGCGGCCGTTGATCCATAGCGTGTAATTCGTCGCCGATGCGAACCCGGTGATACCGAGCAGGCACAGCGCCGTCAGCCAGCGCATCAATTTCATCTCCACTCCTCCATGTCGTCGTCGTTGGATTGCGCCGTACGCTGGTCTGGTGCCGATGAGCTTACGGCCGAGTCGACTGTAGAGAGGGTTGGTATGCATGTCAATTGCATTGCGAGCCAGCGTCGTGGCTCGCAATGCCATGTTCAGCGCGCGTTCATGGCGACCGCCGCCCGCATGACGGCGACGATGCCGCCCCAGTGCCCGTCCGTGCGGTGGTTGTAGTTCTCGCCATCGTCGCGAAAGGCGACCCAGTGGTTGGCCCACTTGGCATGGCCGCCCTCGGCCGGGACGGATCCCAGGGTCAGCACGTCGCAGAACCAGTCCTGCGGGTTGCAATAGGATCCGCCCGACGCGCCCGCGACGGCGCCCGCGCTGTGGTAAGCCTGGACCCCGTCGTCCTGGCCCGGCAGGAAGGCCGACGTCAGGCCGCCGTCGGCGCCGGCGTACATCCAGAACCAGATGCCGCGCGTGTCGTTGTGGTTGTACATGGCGCGCGCCGTCCTCACGCGCAAGTCCTGCACGAGCGGTTCCGACGTCGTCCAGGCGCCGATGTCCGCGAGTTCAGAGCCGCCGCCGGAACCCGCGGCCGAGGCGACCCACTTGATGTTCCAGCCGGTTTGCGACGACCCGTCGCTGTTGCCGCACACGCCCGCTGCATTCGGTTGCGCGTTCTTCTTTACACGAGCGGAACCGCCGTAATTCGCGAGCGTGTAGCCGATGAGCAGGTCGCCGGCGCTGTGCGTGGCGACGTAGCACCAGTTGTTCCCCGTGCAGAAGCAGTCGAGGGCATTACGGATGGTGCCGCTCTGCGACGCGATGCTGCTGCGGCCGTCCCAGTTGACGGCCTTCTTGTTGACGCCCGCGTCCATCGACGCCGGGCCCCAGTAGGAAAAGTCGGCATAGTTGCCGATCGTGGCGCCGCCCGTGCGGCCGTGGATCCGCAAGGTGTAATTGGTCGCGGACGCCAGTCCGGAGACCAGGAGCAGCCAGAACATCAACAGCAGACGCAGCGGTTTCATCGAGACCTCCACTCATCCATATCGTGAAGGTTAGAGTCCGGCGCTTCAGTCGAGTTCCGCGAGGGCTTTGACGTGGGCCACGACACTGCGTCCCAGCGCCGACAGCGCGTAGCCGCCCTCCAGGCAGCTGACGATGCGTCCGCACGAGTAGCGCCGCGCGATGTCGGCGACCTGGTGCGTGATCCACGCGTAATCCGCCTCGACGAGGGCCATGCCGCCCATGTCGTCTTCCTTGTGGGCGTCGAAGCCGGCCGAGATGAAGATCATCTGCGGGCGGAACGCGTGCAGCGCGGGCAGCCACTGTTCGGCGACGAGCTTGCGCACGACGTCGCCGCCGCTGTATGCCGGCACCGGCACGTTGACGCAGGTCGGCGTGATCGGTTCCGGTTCCGTGTACGGATAGAACGGATGCTGGAAAAAGCTGGCCATCAATACGCGCGGATCGTCCTTGAACGACTCCGCCGTGCCGTTGCCGTGGTGGACGTCGAAATCGACGATGGCGACGCGCTCCAGGCCGTGCACGTCGAGCGCGCGGCGCGCGGCGATGGCCACGTTGTTGAAGAGGCAGAAGCCCATGGGCTCCGTCGGCCGTGCATGGTGGCCCGGCGGGCGAACGGCGCAGAAGGCATTGTCGACGGTGCCGGCGATGACGGCGTCCGTCGCGGCCACGGCGGCGCCGGCGGCGCGCAGGGCCGCGCGGTAGCTGTCCTTGCACAGCAGGGTGTCGCCGTCGAGCGGATAGAGCTCGCCGGGTGCCTGCGGCAAGTTGTCGCGC
This sequence comes from Massilia kyonggiensis, assembly GCF_024756235.1. Taxonomy (GTDB): domain Bacteria; phylum Pseudomonadota; class Gammaproteobacteria; order Burkholderiales; family Burkholderiaceae_D; genus Telluria; species Telluria kyonggiensis. The sequence continues at coordinate 643,997 of NZ_JANUGY010000003.1, forward strand.
ACGAGGTCGAGCGCCCCCTGCGTGTGGTTGCGCAGGATGTCGGCTTCGTCCGCCAGCGGCGCGCTCACCTGCTCGACGAGGCCTTCCAGGCGCGCGAGGATCAGCTGGTCCTCGATCGCACGCAGGCGCTCGGGGGTTTCGGGATGCCAGCTGCCCATCTGGTGCAGGGCGCAGTCCGGGTGGCTGTAAATGGCTGTACTCATGATTCCTGGTTGATGCTCATCGATACCGCAAGTCCCTCCGTTCTCGCATAGAATCGACGGGAAAGGCAACCGCACGCATATCAAGATTGCTAACAGCGTTAATCTACCACGCCTGGGCGCCCCGCCGCCCCGGAACGACCATCGGAAGCCATCCATGTTCAATAAATTGCACGCCGCCGCCCGCCAGGTCAGCCAGATCGTGGTCGGCAAGGACCAGCAGGTCCGCCTCGCGCTCACCTGCCTGCTGGCCGGCGGCCACCTGCTCATCGACGACGTGCCGGGCGTCGGCAAGACGACCCTCGCCCATGCGCTCGCGCTGGCGCTGGGCCTGAAGTTCAACCGCGTCCAGTTCACGAGCGACCTGCTGCCCGCCGACGTCGCCGGCATCTCCGTCTACGAGCGCGAAAAGAACGGTTTCGTCTTCCACCCCGGCCCGATCTTCACGCAGGTGCTGCTCGCGGACGAGATCAACCGCGCCACGCCCAAGACGCAGTCGGGCCTGCTGGAAGCGATGGAGGAGCGGCAGGTCACGGCCGACGGCGTCACCCGCACGCTGCCGGAGCCCTTCTTCGTCATCGCGACGCAGAACCCCGCGCACCAGGTCGGCACGTTCCCCCTGCCGGAATCCCAGCTCGACCGCTTCCTGATGTGCCTGTCGCTCGGCTATCCGGATGCCGCCGCCGAGCGCGCCCTGCTGATGGGCGAGGACCGGCGCGCGATGCTGAAAACCATCGAACCCGTGATGCGGCCGGAAGAATTGCTCGACGCCCAGCGCTCGCTGCGCGCGATCCACGCGTCCGACAAGCTCATCGATTACCTGCAGGCCCTCGCGCAGGCGTCGCGCTCGGGCAAATTATTTGCGGAAGGGCTGTCGCCGCGCGCCACGCTGGCGCTGCTGCAGGCCGCGCGCGCGTGGGCCGCGCTGGAAGGCCGCGACCACGTGATCCCGGAAGACATCCAGGCCCTGCTCGTGCCCGTGTGTGCGCACCGGTTGCGGCCGCTGCGGTCCGCGCAGGGCGTGGCGATGGCGAGCCGCGACCTCGTGCTGCAGTTGCAGAAATCGGTCCCGGTCTGATGGCCGGGACAGCCGAACAAGCGATGGCACGGCCCGGTGGCTGGCTGGATCGCAAGCGCGCCGACTGGCGTACGCGCGCGACGGCCCGCGACAAGGGCAGCGTGCTGCTGAACCAGCGGCGCGTCTACATCCTGCCCACGCGTGCCGGGCTCGGCTTTTGCGTGCTGCTGCTCGTCCTCCTGATCGGCTCGATCAACTACAACCTGGGCCTCGGCTTCGGCCTCACGTTCCTCGCCGGCGCCTGCGCCCTCGTCGACATGGTGCAGACGACGCGCAACCTGGCCGGCCTCGTGCTGAGCCCCGGCCGCGCGCCCGACGTGTATGCGGGCGAGGACGCGCCGTTCGAACTGCGCGTCGAGAACCCGACCAGGCTCGCCCGCTACGCCGTCTGGATCGATTTCGAGCACGTGCCCGAGCCGAGGCAGGCCATCGACGTGCCCGCCGGCGGCAGCACGACGCTCGTGCTGCGCACGGCAACCAGCGCGCGCGGCTGGATGCGCCCGCCGCGCGTGCGCCTGTCCACGCACTTCCCGCTCGGCCTGTTCCGCGCGTGGAGCTGGTGGCAGCCGGACAGCCGCGCCCTCGTCTACCCGTTTCCCGAGCAGGACGCGCCGCCGCTGCCGATGCTGGGCCGTCCCAGTCCGGACGGCATGGGCAGCGCCGGCAGCGATGATTTCGCCGGCGTGCGCAGCTACCAGCCGGGCGATCCGCTGCGCCACCTCGCATGGCGCCAGATCGCGCGCCTCGATCCCGAACTGGGCGGCCAGCTCGTCACCAAGCATTTCGAGGGCGGCACGGTCGACGAACTGGTGCTCGACTTCGACGCGTTGCCGCCGCGGCTCGACGTCGAGCTGCGCCTCGCGCGCATGGCCCGCTGGGTGCTGGAGGCGGAGCAGCGTGCCCTGCCTTACGGCTTCATCCTCGGCCGCATCCGCTACGACGCGGCCCTCGGCACCGCGCACCAGGCGGCCTGCCTGCGCGCGCTGGCGTTGTACGGCTTGCCTGAGGATCCGGCGTGAAGACACCGCTTTCACGGGACAAGCAGGATACGCTGCTGCTCATCGCCAGCAGCCTGCTCGTGCTGGCGCCGCACGCGGCCCACCTGCCCCTGTGGGTGAGCCTGCTGTGCGGCGCCACGCTGGCCTGGCGCGCCGCCGTCACCTTGCTGGGCCGGCGCATGCCACCCAATGTCATCCTCGTGCCCATCGCGGCCGCGGCCATGTTCGGCGTACTGCAGAGTTATCACACCCTGCTGGGACGCGACGCGGGCGTCGCCATGCTCGTCCTTCTCGTCGCCTTCAAGATGCTGGAGATGCATGCGCGGCGCGACCTGTTCGTCGTCGTGTTCCTGTGCTACTTCCTGGTACTCACCAATTTCTTTTATTCGCAGACGATCCCGACGGCGCTGCTGATGCTGGCCTCGCTCGTGGCGCTGCTGGCCACACAGCTGTCGTTCCAGCTGACGGGCGCCGTGCCCCCGCTGCGCACACGCCTGTGGATGGGTGCGAAACTGCTCGGGCTGGCGCTGCCGCTGGCGGGCGCCGCGTTCGTCCTGTTCCCGCGCATCGAAGGGCCGCTGTGGGGTATGCCGGACCCGTCGCACAGCGCGAAAAGCGGCCTGTCCGACACGATGGCGCCCGGCCAGATGTCGAACCTGGCGCAGTCGGAAGAGGTCGCGTTCCGCGTGAAATTCGATGGGCCCGTGCCCGCGCAGCCGCAACTGTACTGGCGCGGCCCCGTGCTGGGCAGCTATGACGGCCGCACCTGGACGCGCGTGCGCCCGTCGCGGCACCCGCGCCCGCAACCGCTGTCGCTGTCCGTGGGCGGCACACCGGTCGGCTACCAGGTCACGCTGGAACCGTCGAACACACGCTGGCTGTTCGCGCTCGAGATGCCGCGCGCCATCCCCGCGCTGCCGGGGCACGGCGTGACGCTGTCCGGCGAGCTGGAGTTCCAGTCGCTCGACCCGATCGCCGAGCGCGTGCGTTACGACCTCATCTCGTTCGTGCACTACAGCCTGCAGCCGGACGCGTCGCCCGTCGACGGGCAATGGCTGATGCTGCCCTACGGCCTGAATCCGCGGACGCGTGCGCTGGGCCAGGCGCTGGCGACCGAACTGGATCCGGCGCGCCGCGTGGCGGCCGTGCTGCGCCTGTTTGCCGAAGGCGGTTTCGTCTACACGCTGCAGCCGCCGCTGCTGCCCGGCCGGGACTCGATCGACGACTTCCTGTACGGCACGCGCGCCGGCTTTTGCGAGCATTACGCCGGCGCCTTCGTGTTCCTGATGCGCTCGGCCGGCGTGCCGGCGCGCGTCGTCACGGGCTACCAGGGCGGCGACATGAATCCGATCGACGGCTACCTCACCGTGCGCCAGTCGGATGCGCACGCGTGGGCCGAGGTGTGGCTGCCGCGGCGCGGCTGGGTGCGCGTCGACCCGACCGCCGCCGTGGCGCCGGAACGCGTGCAGCGCAGCCTGGCGCGCGCGCTGCCGCCGCCGGCGCCGTTCGGCTTCGAAGGCCTGGGCCGGCTGCTGCAGCCCGATCCGGACTCGCTCCCCGGCCGCATCCGGTACATGTTCGGCGCCGTCAACAATGGCTGGAACCAGTGGGTGCTGAACTACACGCCGCAGCGCCAGCAGCATCTCGTGCAACGCTTGCAAGAAGGATTGTCCCATTGGCAAAGCCTGGCGTTGATCGCCATGCTCTGCGCCCTGTTGTTCCTGGTAAGAAAATTCTCGCAGAGGCGGAAAGCCGACCCCATCGATGCGCTATACTCGGTCCTGTGCCAGCGCCTCGGCCAGCTTGGCCTGCCGCGTGCGCCGGACGAAGGGCCGACCGCGTATGCGCAGCGTCTCGCCGCTGCCGACCTGGCCCCCGAGACTGGCGCGGCCGCAACGGAATTCCTGCGCCGCTACAGCGCGTACCGCTACGGACCGCAGAGTCCGGGCACCGGCCTCGTTCCCATCCTGAGAGAATTGCTGTCCCGAGTTCGATGAAATCCTTCGTTTCCCTGCTGCTTGCACTGGCCGTCGGCGCCGGGCCGGTGGCGGATGCGGTCGCCGCATCCTCGCTCCATCATACCAAGACCACGGCCAAATCCGCCAAGGCGACAAAAAAGGCCGGCAAGAAGGCGAAACCCGCCGCTCCCGCCCGCCCCACGATCGACTACGACGGCGAGGCCGTCAATTTCAGCGACTGGCAGGCCGTGCGCGATTTCGAGGACGACATCGTCGCCCGCAACGGTTTTGAGCGCGCGCAGATCGAGGATGTGATCAAACGGGCACGTTTCATCGATTCCGCCGTGCAGCTGGTCAAACCGGCGCCGCCCGGCAAGCCGAAGAACTGGCAAGCCTACAGCGACCGCTTCATCGAGCCGATCCGCATCAACGCCGGCGTGCGCTTCTGGAACGAGAACGCCGACCTTCTCGCGCGCGCCGAGGCGACCTACGGCGTGCCGGCCGAGATCATCGTCGGCATCCTGGGCGTGGAAACGATCTATGGCCGCGACACGGGCCGCTTCCGCGTCGTCGACGTGCTGGCCACCCTCGCCTTCGCCTACCCGGAGGCCCCGAACCGCGTCGACCGGATGGCGTTCTTCCGCGGCGAGCTGGAACACACGCTGCTGCTCGCGCGCAAGGAAAACATCGACCCGTTCTCGCTGCTGGGCTCGTTCGCGGGTGCCGTCGGCATGCCGCAGTTCATGCCGGGCAATATCCTGAAATATGGCGTGGACTTTGACGGCGACGGCATCGTCGACCTGCGCGGCTCGGCCGCGGATGCGATCGGCAGCGTGGCCAACTTCCTCGTCCAGCACGGCTGGGATCGCAACAACACGGGACCGGCCGTGTTCCCGGCCGACGTGGCGCCCAGCCTTGCCTGGCAAGGACTGCTGGGCGGCCTGGACGCGCGCTACCAGCCGGCCGAGCTGGACGGCGCCGGTGTCGCCACGCGCACCGCCCTACCGGATGGCCGCCTGTACGGCCTCGTCGATTTACAAAATGGGGCCGACCCGACGGAGTATTGGGTAGCAAACGCTAACTTTTTTGCTATCACTAAATACAATCGCAGTTATTTCTATGCCATGTCGGTGGTCGAATTGGGCCGTGCGGTGCGGTTGGCGCGCGGGATCTAGTGTTCTGGCACCAACAACTTTGTATCAGTTTGTAACAGCAATGTCATAAAAACGGCTGAGTCATGCCGCCGTGACAACCTTATACTCCCTGGGGGTATGCTTATTTCTCCTGGACAGTTCTCCTGAGAAACATAGCATCTCCCCCGATACCCCCTCTCAAGTTGTCATTCCACCATTCAATTCCTAAACGTGCGGCGGCGCATCGTTAATTGCTCTACACTTAAGTTTAAATAAAAAACAATGATATTCTCAGTGAGTTTGTGAGAGAATTGCATTGCGGCTATTGTTGCGATGGGACAACGAACTCAACGAAAGCCACTGATACTTATTGCTCTTAAGTACTAAATTGGAAATTAGTTGTATAATTTAGTAGAAACTTTCATATCCTACAGGACGTGGAAGTTCGCCGCGAGCTCTGACAAACCCTCATAGGAATAGTGAATCATGACGAACCAAGTCGGTATCGATATGAACAGCGATTCGGAAAACGACGAACTGCTGCAATACAACCCGAATCGCCTGCTCGACACCCTGATCGAGAACCTGCGCCTGAAGAACGACGCAGCACTGTCGCGCGCCCTGGAAGTTGCGCCGCCGGTGATCTCGAAGATCCGCCACCACCGCCTGCCGGTCGGCGCTTCGCTGCTGATCCGCATGCACGAAGTCTCCGACCTGTCGATCCGCGACCTGCGTTACCTGATGGGCGACCGCCGCGCCAAGTTCCGCATCAGCGACAAGCAGTTCAAGCCGAAGGACAAGGACAGCACTGGCGGCAGCGCCGAGTAATAATGGCAAACACCGGACCGGACGGCGGCCACTGACGCCGCCGCACCGCCCGACTCTGCCGGCCTCCCGCGCGATCGGTTGCCGGATCAGGGATAGTTTTTCCCCGCATCGGAAGCGGGATGGGGAGACCCAGCGCCGAGAACCCGCGCCGGGCAAGCAGACAATCAGGCGGGGAACACACCCGTCGACAGATAACGATCACCGCGGTCGCAGACGATGAACACGATCGTCGCATTTTCCACCGTCTGCGAGATACGCAACGCGATTTCGCAGGCACCGGCCGCGGAAATACCGCAGAAAATACCCTCTTCGGCCGCCAGGCGGCGCGCCATCTGTTCCGCAGCGGCCTGGGTCACGCTCTCGACCTGGTCGATGCGCGATTTATCGAAGATCTTCGGCAGATAGGCTTCCGGCCATTTGCGGATGCCGGGGATCGACGACCCTTCCTCCGGCTGCGCGCCGATAATGCGGACCGCCTCGTTCTGCTCCTTCAGGTAGCGCGACACCCCCATGATGGTGCCGGTGGTACCCATCGCGCTGACGAAGTGGGTGACGCGGCCTTCCGTGTCGCGCCAGATTTCCGGACCCGTCGTCTCGTAGTGGGCGCGCGGGTTGTCCTGGTTGCCGAACTGGTCGAGGATGATGCCCTGGCCGTCCTTCTGCATCTGCTCGGCGAGGTCGCGCGCGTACTCCATGCCGCCCGTCTTCGGCGTCAGGATGATCTGGGCGCCGTACGCGGCCATGCTCTGGCGGCGCTCGATGGACAGGTTGTCCGGCATGACCAGCACCATCTTGTAGCCGCGGATCGCGGCCGCCATCGACAGCGCGATTCCCGTGTTGCCGCTCGTCGCCTCGATCAGCGTGTCGCCGGGCTTGATCTGGCCGCGCGCCTCGGCCCCGCGCAGCATCGACATCGCCGCGCGGTCCTTCACGGAACCCGCCGGGTTGTTGCCTTCGAGCTTGCCGAGGATGATGTTGTTGCGGGCCGCCGCTTCCGGCCCGGGGATGCGCACCAGCTGCACCAGCGGGGTATTGCCGATCGTGTCTTCGATGGTCTTGTATGCCATTGCCTACTCTTTGCGAACGCGAAACCGACATTCTAATCCGAGTTGAAGGGGCGCGTACGGGGCCGCCAACCGAAATGCTTTTGTACAAACACAAAAAGCCCCGCACTGGGCGGGGCTCTCGTGCGGCGTTCGACGGATCAGGTCGCCGATTTGGCGGCTTCCGGCTTGGCCTTCGCATCGGCCGGCTTGGCGCCGGCTTTGGCGGGCTTGGCCGCTTCGGGCTTGGCATCCGACTTGGCTTCCGGCTTGGCCGCCGCCGTCACCGGTGCGCCGTCCTTGGCCTGGCCATTCACCTGCAGGCCGGCCTTCGACAGCTGGGCGGCGCGCTTGTCGGCCACGCCTTTTACGCGCTTCTGGAAGTCGGCCCAGTCCTTGAACGGACCGGCCTTGGTGCGCTCGTCGATGATTGCCTTCGACATGGCCGGACCGACACCCTTGACCGAATCCAGCGCGGCCGCATCGGCCTTGTTGACGTCCACCTGGGCGAACGCAAAGCCCATCGACGCCACCAGCGTGGCGACTGCAAGCATCAGTTTCTTGATCATCGTTTTTTCTCCATTATCGTTGGCTTGGACGGCGGCCGGGGATGGCCGCCTGTTGCCATAACGGATCGAAACGAGGTTGGGTTGACGGCCTGCTTTGCGACGTCGCAATCAGGCGTGGCCGTCATCCTTGCGCCGCTGCGCGAACAGCTCGTCGCGCGTGACCGTCGCCGTACCCAGCTTGCCGACGACGATGCCGCCCGCGCGGTTCGCCGTCGCCAGCGCTTCCGGCAGCGATGCGCCCGCACCCAGCATGGCGGCCATCGTCGCGATGACGGTGTCGCCGGCGCCGGAGACGTCGAACACCTCACGCGCGTCCGCGTGCACGTGCAGGACCTCATCGGCCGTGTACAGGCTCATGCCCTCTTCCGAGCGCGTGAGCAGCAGCGCTTCCAGGCCGAGGTCCGTGCGCAGCTTCTGGGCCTTTTCCGTCAGCTGCTCTTCCGTCTTCCAGCTGCCGACGATGCGCTTGAGTTCCGACTTGTTCGGCGTGAGCATCGTGGCGCCCGCGTACGGCGTGAAATCGTCGCCCTTCGGGTCGACCATGACGGTCTTGCCGGCCGCGCGCGCGGCACGGATCATCTCGGCCACGTTCACGAGGCTGCCCTTGTTGTAGTCGGACAGGATGATCACGTCGTAGTCCGGCAGCAGCGCCTTGAATTGCGTGAGCTTGTCGCGCAGGATCGTTTCGGTGGGCGCGTCCTCGAAGTCGATGCGGACCATCTGCTGCTGGCGGCCGATGACGCGCAGCTTGATGATCGTGGAAATCGCCTCGTCGCGCTTCAGGTAGCTGTGGATGCTCGATTCGCGCAGGATGCGTTCGACGTGGTCGCCCGCCTCGTCGGCACCGACGACGCCCAGCAGGCCGCAGTGCGTGCCCAGGGCCGCGGCATTGCGCGCCACGTTGGCGGCGCCGCCGAGACGCTCTTCGCGGCGCTCGATGCGCACGACGGGCACCGGCGCTTCCGGGGAGATGCGCGAGACGTCGCCGAACCAGTAGCGGTCGAGCATGACGTCGCCGACGACGAGCAGGCGCACGCTTTCCAGTTGCGGCGCTTCGGCCTGGCGGTAGCTGTCGGTGGGCAGCAGGCGGCTGGCGATAGTGCTCATGCTCGCCTCACTTGCCCGTCAGGACCGAACGGCCGATGCCGTGGTACTCGATGCCCAGGCCCGTCATCAGCGGCGGCTCGAACAGGTTGCGGCCGTCGATGATCACCGGGTGCTTCAGGCGCGCCTTGATCTGCTCGAAGTCCGGGCTGCGGAACGCCTTCCATTCGGTGACGATGACGAGGGCTTCCGCGCCGTCCAGCGCGTCCATCGGCGTCTTCTTGAAATCGATACGGGCCAGCTGGGCTTCGGAGAGGTCCAGCGCCAGCACGCGCTGCGCTTCTTCCATCGCGACCGGGTCGTGCACGGCGACTCTGGCGCCGCGCGAGATCAATTCCTTCAGCAGCACGCGCGACGGCGCCTCGCGCATGTCGTCCGTGTTCGGCTTGAACGCGAGGCCCCAGACGGCGAACTTCATGCCCGTCAGGTCGTCGCCGAAGCGCTGCACGACCTTGCGGCCCAGCACCTGCTTCTGGCGGTCGTTGACGGCTTCCACGGCGCGCAGGATCAGGAGTTCCTGGTCGTACTGGCGCGCGGTGCGTTCGAGCGCCTGCACGTCTTTCGGGAAGCACGAGCCGCCGTAGCCGGCGCCCGCGTACAGGAAGCTGTGGCCGATGCGCGGATCGGAGCCGATGCCGTGGCGGACGGCTTCGATGTCGGCGCCCACCTGGTCGGCGAGGTTCGCCAGTTCGTTCATGAACGAGATACGGGTCGCGAGCATCGCGTTGGCCGCGTACTTCGTGAACTCGGCCGAGCGCACGTCCATCCAGTAGACGCGCTCGTGGTTGCGGTTGAACGGCGCGTACAGCAGCTTCATGAGGTCGCGCGCGCGCTGGCCCGCGGGGCTGTCGTCGTGGCCGATGACGATGCGGTCCGGGCGCATGAAGTCTTCGACGGCGGCGCCTTCCTTCAGGAATTCCGGGTTCGAGACGACGGCGAATTCCATGCTTTCCTCGCCGCGGTTACGCAGCTCCTCGCGCAGGGCGGCGGCGACGCGGTCGGCCGTGCCGACGGGCACCGTGGACTTGTCGACGATGACCTTGTAGCCGTCCATGTGGCGGCCGATGTTGCGGGCGGCGGCCAGCACGTATTGCAGGTCGGCGGAACCGTCTTCGTCCGGCGGCGTGCCGACGGCGATGAACTGGAGCTGGCCATGCGCGACGCTGGCGGCGACGTCGGTCGAGAACTGCAGGCGGCCGGCCGCGCGGTTGCGCGCGACGACTTCTTCCAGGCCCGGTTCGTGGATCGGGATGCCGCCGCTGTTCAGCAGGTCGATCTTGCGTTGGTCGACGTCGAGGCAAAAGACGTCGTTGCCGAGTTCCGCCAGGCAGGCGCCGGTCACGAGGCCGACGTAGCCGGTGCCGATAATCGTAATCTTCATGGGTTTGGCTTCTACTTAGTTCATCACGTTCAGTTCTTCGGTGCGGCGCGGCGGGTAGGTCTCCCACTTGCTGCACCCCGGGCATTGCCAGTAATACTGGCGCGCCTTGAAACCACAATGGCTGCACTGGTAGCGCGCCAGCTTCTGCGTATAGCCGTGCACCAGGTTCTTCACCATCGACAGCTCTTCCCACACGTTCGCGGGCGCATCCATCAGGCGCGCTTCCAGCAGCTTGTCGAGACCGAGCAGGGTCGGATTGCGGCGCAGCTCTTCCACCACCAGCTGTTTGGCAGCGTCCACGCCGTTGAGTTCAATGACGGCCTTGAAGACGACCTCGATCAGATCAATCGACGACGCTTCTTCCAGGTAGGAGCGCAGCAGGTTGACGCCTTCCTGCGGGCGGCCGACGGCGCGGTAGCCATCCATCAGGCGCGCGGCGACGAGGGCCACGTGCGGGACGCTTTGCTGCTCCACGCGGCGCCACGTCTTCAGCGCGCCCTCGATGTCGCCTTCGGCCTTGAGCGCATCGCCGCACAGCATCGTCGCGCGCACGTTCTTGCGGTCGGCCTGCAGGGCCTTGTCCAGCAGCGCCTTCGCTTCCTCCGACTGCATGTGCACGAGGGCGTCCTGCGCGAGCTCGCAATAGAACTGCGCGATTTCCTTGTGGTGCGCGCCCGCGCCGGATTCCTGCAGGCCCTCGGCGGCGGCGATCGCGCGGCGCCACTCCTTTTCGCGCTGGAAGATCTCGAGCAGCGCGCGCCGGGCCTGCACGCCGTATTGCGTGTCGACGAGCAGGTTGAACGTCTCTTCGGCGCGGTCCAGCAGGCCCGCCTTCAGGTAGTCCATCCCGAGTTCGTACTGCGCGTGCACCTGCTGTTCGATCGGCAGGTCGGGACGCGACAGGAGGTTCTGGTGGACGCGGATCGCGCGCTCCGTCTCGCCGCGGCGGCGGAACAAATTACCCAGCGCAAAGTGCATGTCGGCCGTTTCGGGATCGAGCTTGACGATCTCGATGAACGCGTCGATGGCCTTGTCCGGCTGCTCGTTGAGGAGGAAATTCAGGCCCTTGAAATAGCCGCGCGGGAGGCTGCGCGATTCGGAGACGAGCTGCTTGATGTCGACGCGGGCGGCGATCCAGCCGAGGGCAAAAAAGACGGGGATGCCGAGCAGCCACCAGATTTCGAATTCCATATGTTGTTCTTATTGATTACTGAATAACGTTCAGACGCGCGGCGCGACGCTGTCCGGCTGCGGCGCGTTGGCGGCGGTACCGGCCGCGCTCTGCAGGGCCTGGATCGTGTGCTTGTGCTGCGAACTTTCGCGGCGGTGCCGGAACACGGTCGGCGTCACGGCCAGGATCCCGAGGAAGGCGCCGGCGATGAAAAACGCGAGCAGCATCAGCACCAGCGGTCCCCGCACCTCGTAATTCAGGAAGAAATGCAGGTCGACCTGGTGCGTGTTCTTGAGCGCGAAACTGAAGAACAGGACGAACAGCAGGCATCCGACGATGGTGGAGACGAGTTTCATCAGCAGGTCCCGAGTGGTATGACGGCAAAGGCGCAGTGTCGCATATTTGAAACGATATTCCTAGGACGGCCGGGCTGGTCGTTGTGCGCGTGCGGCGTGATTATACGTGGATTGCACGGATGGCATCGGCGGTGCAATGCCCCGTTACAACTTCAAATTCGGGGTCAGAGCATTTTTCAGGTCACTATCTCTGCAGCAAATTTCTCTCGAGCCCGTAGCAAGATCGTCTGTGGTTGCGATTGTTCCTCAGTCAATTGATCGAAAAAGTGCTCTGACCCCGAATTTTGGCAAAAAAAAACGGCGCCCCGAAGGACGCCGTTTCGTGAGTCTGTCGCAGACGGATCAGTCTTCGATGATCGGTTGCCCGACCATCGCATCCACCCGCTCGCGCAACTGCTTGCCCGGTTTGAAGTGGGGCACCCGTTTTTCGGGCACCATCACCTTGTCGCCGGACTTCGGATTGCGGCCGATGCGAGGCGGCCGGCTGTTCAGGGCAAAGCTGCCGAAACCCCGGATCTCGATGCGCTGGCCGCTCGCGAGAGCGTTGGTCATCGCATCGAGGATGGTCTTGACGGCGAACTCGGCGTCTTTTGCCACCAGCTGAGAATAGCGCTCGGCCAGGCGGTTGATCAGCTCGGACTTGGTCATCTGCTCACTCTCAGGTGATTAACCTTTGTTGTCGAACTTAGCCTTCAGCAGGGCGCCCAGCGAGGTGGTGCCGGTTGCTGCGCTGTTGTCCGAAGCCAGCTTCTGCATGGCTTCCTGGGTGTCGGCGTTGTCCTTGGCCTTGATCGACAGCTGGATGCTGCGTGCCTTGCGGTCGATGTTGATGACCATGGCTTCGACCTTGTCGCCCACTTTCAGGTGGGTGCCGGCATCTTCCACGCGGTCGCGCGAGATTTCCGAAGCGCGCAGGTAGCCTTCGACTTCTTCGTTCAGCGCGATCACGGCGCCTTTCGGCTCAACCGATTTCACAGTGCCGGTGACCAGGGTACCCTTGTCGTTCAGCGATGCGAAGGTGTTGAACGGGTCGCCTTCCAGCTGCTTGACGCCCAGCGAGACACGCTCGCGCTCGACGTCGATCGCCAGAACGACGGCTTCCAGCTCGTCGCCCTTCTTGAAGCGGCGGACGGCTTCTTCGCCCGGCTCGGTCCACGACAGGTCGGACAGGTGCACCAGACCGTCGATGTTGCCCGGCAGGCCGATGAACACGCCGAAGTCGGTGATCGACTTGATCAGACCTTTGACCTTGTCGCCCTTCTTGTGGGTCATGCCGAAGTCGTCCCACGGATTCGCCTTGCACTGCTTCATGCCCAGCGAGATACGGCGACGCTCTTCGTCGATTTCCAGGACCATGACTTCGACTTCGTCGCCCAGCTGGACAACCTTGTTCGGCGCCACGTTCTTGTTGGTCCAGTCCATCTCCGAGACGTGCACCAGGCCTTCGATGCCCTGCTCGACTTCCACGAACGCACCGTAGTCGGTCAGGTTCGTGACCTTGCCGAACAGGCGGGTGCCTTGCGGGTAGCGACGCGACAGGCCGGTCCACGGATCGTCGCCCAGTTGCTTGACGCCCAGCGAGACGCGGTTCTTTTCCTGATCGTACTTGAGGACCTTGGCGGTGATCTCTTGACCAACCGACAGGACTTCCGACGGGTGACGCACACGACGCCATGCCAGGTCGGTGATGTGCAGCAGGCCGTCGATGCCGCCCAGGTCGACGAACGCACCGTAGTCGGTGATGTTCTTGACGACGCCGGTGACGACGGTGCCTTCCTTCAGCGTTTCCATCAGCTTCGCACGCTCTTCGCCCATCGATGCTTCGATGACGGCGCGACGCGACAGCACGACGTTGTTACGCTTGCGGTCCAGCTTGATGACCTTGAATTCCAGGGTCTTGCCTTCGAACGGGGTCGTGTCCTTGACCGGACGGGTGTCGACCAGCGAACCCGGCAGGAATGCGCGGATGCCGTTGGTCAGGACGGTCAGGCCGCCTTTGACTTTGCCGTTCACGGTACCGGTGACGATCTCGCCCGATTCCATTGCTTTTTCCAGAGCCAGCCACGATGCCAGGCGCTTGGCCTTGTCGCGCGACAGGATGGTATCGCCGAAACCATTTTCCAGCGATTCGATGGCCACGGAAACGAAGTCACCCACTTTGACTTCCAGTTCGCCCTGGTCATTCTTGAATTCGTCGATGGGGATGAAAGCTTCCGATTTCAGGCCGGCGTTGACGATCACGAAGTTGTGATCCAGGCGCACGACTTCGGCGGAGATGACTTCGCCCGAACGCATGTCCTGACGGGCCAGCGACTCTTCGAAGAGTGCTGCGAAGCTTTCCATACCGGTTGCTTGATTTGCTGCAGTAGCCATAAGTTTTGAGATGTTAGCCAGCAGACCGGCAATATGCGATCTGAACTGGGTCAAGTTAAACAACACCCGGAACACGATGTCCCGGGCACCCTACACGCCGCTCGCGGCGCTTGCTGCATTCTGTTCAGGGATGCGCGTACCAGGCGAGTACCTGTTCGACGGCTTCGTCGGCCGTCATCTGCGAGGTATCGAGGATGTGCGCCCCTTCCGCCGGCACCAGCGGGGCCACGGCGCGCTGGGTATCGCGCGCGTCGCGGGCCTGCAAATCCGCCAGCAGATCGTCCATATTAGCAGAAAATCCTTTGTCAATCAATTGCTTATACCGGCGTTGCGCACGTGCCTCAACACTTGCTGTAAGGAACACCTTTAGCTGTGCGCCAGGAAAGATCACGGTACCCATGTCGCGGCCGTCGGCCACGAGGCCGGGCGTCTCGCGGAAGGCAAGTTGCAAGCCATACAACGCCTGGCGCACGGCCGGCAGCGCGGCGATCTTCGACGCGGTATTGCCCACTTCCTCCTGGCGGATGGCGTTGCTCACCTCTTCCGTACCCAGGTAGATGTGGCCGCCGTTGAAGCGGACGGGCAGGTGTTCGGCGACCTTGGCGAGAGCATGTTCGTCGCGCAGGTCGGTCCCGCGGCGCAGCGCGGACAATGCGGTCAGGCGATACAGGGCGCCGGAATCCAGCAGGTGGAAGCCCAGGCGGTCGGCGACCTTGTGGGCCACCGTGCCCTTGCCCGAGGCGGTCGGGCCGTCAATCGTAATGACGGGAATATTCGAGTTCGGCATGTACGTATGTTCGATTACCAGTTATCCCATCAGGATAATGTGTCTTGCGCGATTCCGGAAAAGGTTTCGAAGTAATCCGGGAACGTCTTGGCCACGCACTTCGGATCGTTGATGCGCATCGCGTTGCCGCGGCGCGCGGCGCCATCCAGCGACGCCAGCGAGAAGCACATCGCCATCCGGTGGTCGTCATACGTGTCGATCGTCGCATGCGACAGCGTGTCGGGCGGCGTCACGCGGATGTAGTCCGGGCCCTCTTCCACCGTCGCGCCGACCTTGCGCAGCTCCGTCGCCATCGCGGCCAGGCGGTCGGTTTCCTTCACGCGCCAGCTGGCGATGTTGCGCAGCGTGCTCGTGCCGTCCGCGTACAGCGCGGCGACGGCGATCGTCATCGCGGCGTCCGGGATGTGGTTGAAGTCCGCGTCGATGGCTTTCAGGACGCCGTTCGACTTCGCCTCGATCCAGTTGTCGCCCTTCGTGATCGTGGCGCCCATCTGTTCCAGCGCGTCGGCGAAACGCACGTCGCCCTGGATGGAATCCTTGCCCACGCCTTCCACGCGCACCGGACCGCCGGCGATGGCACCCGCGGCCAGGAAGTACGACGCCGACGACGCATCGCCCTCGACGTGGATGCTGCCCGGGCTCTGGTATTTCTGGCCCGGCTGCACGGTGAACGACGCCCAGCCGTCCTGGCCGACCGTCACGCCGAAGCGGCGCATCAGGTTCAGCGTGATCTCGATATACGGCTTCGAAATCAGCTCGCCCACGACCTCGATCGTGACCGGCTTGTCGACCGCCATCAGCGGTGCGGCCATCAGCAGGGCCGTCAGGAACTGGCTCGACACGTTGCCGCGCACGGCGATGCGGTCCGGCTGCACCTTGCCCGCGCGGATGTGCAGCGGCGGATAGCCCGGATTGCCCGTGTATTCGATGTTGGCGCCGACGGCGTTCAGCGCGTCGACCAGGTCGCCGATCGGACGCTCGTGCATGCGCTCGACGCCATGCAGCGTGTAATCGCCGCCGATCACGGCCAGCGCCGCCGTCAGCGGACGGATCGCGGTGCCCGCGTTCCCCATGAACAGGTTGGCCTGGCCGACGGGCAGCTTGCCGCCCGCGCCGTGCACGACGTGCGTGCGCTCGTCCTTCTGTTCCCACTGGATGCCCAGCTTTTTCAGGGCGTCCAGCATGACGGACGTGTCGTCCGACGCGAGCAGGTCGTGGATGGTGGTCGTGCCTTCGGACAGCGCGGCCAGCAGCAGCGTACGGTTCGAGATGCTCTTCGAGCCGGGCAGGCGTACGGTGCCTTGCACGCGCATCACGGGTTCGAGGTCGATGTGCTGGGGATAGATTTTAGCTTGTGTCATTTTCCAGATTCCTGATCGGGCCGCGGCGGTTTTTCCGCGGTTTCGATCGCTTCGGTCCACGCGCGGCGGGCACGCTGGGCATTGGCGTAGGTCGCCTCCAGCGCGGGGCCGTCACTGGCGGCGAGCCGCGCGCGAAGGTGGGTCAATTGAGCGAGATAGGCGTCCAGTTCGCCGAGCAGCGCGTCGCGGTTCGCGAGGCTGATGTCGCGCCACATTTCCGGAGAACTCCCGGCGATGCGGGTGAAGTCGCGGAAGCCGCTGGCGGCGTACTGGAACAGCAGGTCCGCGTGCGGCTTGTTGGCGATGTCGTCGACGAGCGCGTACGCGAGAAGGTGCGGCAGGTGGCTGACGGCGGCGAACACCTTGTCGTGTTCCTGCGGCGTGAGCATGTGGATGATCGCGCCGCACGTGCGCCACGCGGCGGCCACCTTGTCGACGGCTTCGGGCGCATTTTCCGGCAGCGGCGCAAGGACCGTCTTCTTGCCGCGGTACAGGTCGGGGATCGCCGCATCCGGACCGTTCGATTCGCGGCCGGCGATCGGGTGGCCCGGCACGAACTGGGCGATTTTGTCGCCCAGCGCGGCCCGTGCGGCCGCCACCACGTCGGACTTGGTGCTGCCCGCGTCCGTGACGATCGTCTGCGGCTCCAGGTGCGGCAGCAGCGACGCGAGGATGGGCCCGGTCTGCGCGACGGGTGCCGCCAGCAGCACGAGGTCCGCGCCACGCATGGCTTCTTGCGGTGACGTCGCTGCCTCGTCGATGATCCCGAGTTCGCGCGCACGCGCCAGCGCCTGCGCGGAGCGTCCCAGGCCGACGATGTGGCCCGCGGCGCCGGCCGCCTTCAGGCCCAGCGCGAACGAGCCGCCGATCAGGCCGACGCCGACGATGACGACTTTCGTGAACATCAGCCGAGGGCCTTCTTCAGCGCTTCGATGAACTTCGCATTCTCTTCCGGCAGCCCGATCGAGATGCGCAGCCATTGCGGCAGGCCGTACGCGCCGACCGGGCGCACGATCACGCCCTGCTTCAGCAGCGCGAGGTTCACGCGCGCGCCGGCGCCCTCGTCCTCGCCCACTTTCACGAGCACGAAGTTGCCGTACGACGGGACGTATTCCAGCTTGAGCTCTTCGAACGCGGCGGTCAGCTGCTGGTAGCCGGCGCGGTTGTTCTCGGCACCCTTCTGCAGGAATGCCTTGTCGTTCAGCGCCGCGATGGCGGCGGCCTGCGCGAGCGAATTCACGTTGAACGGCTGGCGGATGCGGTTCATCAGGTCCGTCACGGCCGGCTGCGCGATGGCGAAACCGACGCGCAGGCCGGCGAGGCCGTACGCTTTCGAGAACGTGCGCGAGACGATCAGGTTCGGGTACTTGCGGACCCACTGCGTCGATTCGAACTGGTCCTTCTGCTCCAGGTATTCGTTGTACGCCTCGTCCAGCACGACGACGACGGACGCCGGCACCTTCGCCAGGAACGCTTCGATCTCGGGCGCGGCGATGAACGTGCCGGTCGGGTTGTTCGGGTTGGCGATGTAGACGAGACGTGTGTCCGCATCGATGCTTGCTGCCATCGCATCGAGGTCGTGGCCGTAGTGCTTGGCCGGCACGACGATGCCGCGGGCGCCGACGCCCTGCGTCGCCAGCGCGTACACGGCGAACGAGTACTGCGAGTAGACTACGGCCTGGCCCTTCTGCACGAACGCGTGCGCGGCGATCTCGAGGATGTCGTTGGAGCCGTTGCCGAGCGTGATCCAGTCGGCCGGCACGTCGTAGCGCTTGGCCAGTGCGGCCTTCAGCTCGAAGCCGTTGGCATCCGGGTAGCGGCCGAGTTCCGCGGCGGCAGCAGCCATAGCGGCCTTGGCCGATTCCGGGATGCCGAACGGGTTTTCGTTCGACGCCAGTTTGACGATATTGGCTTCATCGAGGCCGAACTCGCGGGCGACTTCGGAAATGGGTTTGCCGGCCTGGTAAGGGGCGATGGCGCGGACGTAATCGGGACCGTATTGCGACATGGGATTCTCTTGGCTGTAATGGGATGATTCTGTGATTCAGAGGCCGACGGGATAGGATCCCAATACCTTGAAGAAGGCGGCGTTGTCCTTGAGCTCTTCGAGCGCGCGGCCGACGGCGGCATCGGCGATGTGACCCTCGACGTCGACGTAGAAGTAGTACTCCCACGTGCCGATGCGGGCCGGACGCGATTCGAAGCGCGTCATCGACACGCCGTGCTTCGCGAGCGGCGCGAGCAGGCTATAGACGGCACCGGCCTTGTTCGGCACGGCCAGCACGATCGACGTGCGGTCCTTGCCGGACGGGCCCGTGGCCTGGCTGCCGATGATCAGGAAGCGCGTGCGGTTGTGCGGATCGTCCTGGATGTGCGCCTGCACGACGCCCAGCTTGTACTGCTCGCCCGCCATTTCGCTCGCGATCGCGGCGATGGTCGGATCCTGGCTCGCCAGCACGGCCGCTTCCGCGTTCGACGCGACGGCGCGGCGCTCGATGCCCGGATGGTGCAGGTTGAGCCACACCTGGCACTGGGCCAGCGCCTGCGAATGGGCGCACACGACCTTCACGCCGTCCATCGTGCCCGTCTTCGTCATGAGGCTGTGGTGCACGGGGATCGACACTTCGCCGCTGATGATGGTCGTCGTCGCGAGCATCAGGTCGAGCGTGCGGTTGATGGCGCCCTCGGACGAGTTCTCGACCGGGACGACGCCATAGTCGGCGGTGCCGGCCTCGGTGGCGCGGAACACTTCGTCGATCGACACGCACGGCAGGCCTTCGACGGCGCTGCCGAACTGCTGGAACACGGCCTGTTCGCTGAACGTGCCGGTGGGGCCGAGGAACGCGACCGTCACGCGCTTTTCCAGTGCGCGGCAGGACGACATGATCTCGCGGAAGATGGTCTGCACGTCCTGGTTCTTCAGCGGGCCGGGATTGCGCTCGGCGACGCCGCGCAGCACCTGCGCTTCGCGTTCGGGGCGGAACACGGGGGCGTTCGTCTCGGCCTTCACGTGGCCGACTTCCTGCGCGACCTTGCCGCGGCGTGAAAGGAGTTCGAGGATTTGCGCGTCGATCGCATCGATCTGTTCGCGCAGGGGTTTGAGTTTGTCTGTCATCGTCTGCTCATGGGGTGCGGTTCGCATGTCCGGTTGGGGCGAAGGGACCCCATGCACCCAACCGCAACGATGGCCTTAGCGGCCCGCGAACTCGTTCAAATAATCGACCAGGGCTTGCACGCCCTCGATCGGCATCGCGTTGTAGATCGATGCCCGCATACCGCCGACGGACTTGTGGCCCTTCAGTTGCAGCAGGCCGCGCGCTTTGGCGCCGGCCAGGAATTGTTCGTTCAAGGATTCATCGCGCAGGTAGAACGGTACGTTCATGCGCGAGCGATATTCGGGCGCCACACGATTCTGGTAGAAGTCGTCGGCGTCCAGCGCCGCGTACAGCAGGCGCGCTTTTTCGATGTTGCGGCGTTCCATCTCGGCCACGCCGCCCTGCTTTTTCAGGTGCGCGAACACGAGGCCCGCGATATAGATGCCATACGTCGGCGGCGTGTTCAGCATCGACTCCGCCTCGGCCACCGCGCGCCAGTTGAACACGCCCGGGCAGATCGGCAGCGCGTGGTCGAGCAGATCCTCGCGCACGATCGTGATCGTCAGGCCCGCCGGGCCGATGTTCTTTTGCGCGCCGGCGAAGATCACGCCGTATTTCGACACGTCGACCTGGCGCGACAGGATGTGCGAGGACATGTCCACGACCAGCGGCGTATCGCCTTGCACTGTCGGCACGTAGCCGATCTCCACGCCGTCGATGGTCTCGTTCGTGCACAGGTGCAGGTAGGCCGCGTCGGCGCTCAGCTTCCACGTCTCCTGTGGCGGCACGGTCGTGAAGCGGCTCGCTTCGCCCGACGCCGCGACGTTCACGTTCGCATAGCGCTTCGCTTCCTTGATCGACTTGCCCGACCACGAACCCGTGTGGACGAAATCGATCGTCGCAGGCTGCGGCTTGCGGCCCACCATGTTCATCGGGATGATGGCGTTCTGGCCGAGGCCACCGCCCTGCAGGAACAGGACCTTGTAGTTGTCCGGCACGCCCAGCAGTTCGCGGAAATCGGCTTCGGCCTGCTTCGCGATCGAGATGAATTCGGGGCCGCGATGGCTCATCTCCATCACGGACATGCCGCTGCCGTGCCAGTCGAGCATCTCCTCGGCCGCCTGGCGCAGGACTTCCTTGGGCAGGACGGCGGGACCGGCGGAGAAGTTGTACACCTGGGTCATCGTCGGCTCCTTACTTCCCGACGATGCTTTGTGCGCTCTGCGCCATCATCTTCTGCACGCGCGGCATCATCACACGCTGGCTGATCTCCATGCTGCGAGTCATCAGCGTCGGCATGTTCGCCAGCATCTTCTGGCCCAGCGGCGACGCGTAGAACGCGGACAGCTGGCGGATCTCGTCCAGCGTATAGGTCTCGGCGTACAGCGGCACCATCTCGGCCAGCATGTCGTCGACGAGGGTCGGGTCGGAGAAGATGGCGTGCGTCTGCGCGGTCAGCGCCGGCAGCGCTTCCTGCAGCTTCTTGTGCGCCTCGGCCTTCTTCTCTGCGCTCATCGTCGCGTCGCTGTCGATCATCGCGTTCAGCGACGCGGCCATCTGGGCCGGCATCTGCTGGTCGGCCTGCTTCAGCGACGCCAGCATCACGTCGCGGATCTTCATCGATGCCATCATCTGCTTGGTGGCGGCGACGACGGCCGGGTCGGCGGACGGCGTCGCGGCAAACGCGGCGGAGGAGCAGGTGACGACGAGGGCGGAGGCGATGGCGACGAGAGATTTCTTCACGGATGTCCTTGATGATGGCTGGTGCGGGGGCTTGCAATCCCGGCATGACAATGCGGGTTCCTCGATTTTCGCACGAAACTTGCAAAAAATCCTCAACCGCTGCCATTTCGGGGGAATTACGAAAAAAAAGCCGCCGAGACGCAAGCGTCAGGGCGGCTTTGTCGCTGGACTGTCCGGCTTATTCCGGCGCCGGTTCCAGTTCCGTTTCCTCGAGGTCGGTCTCGACCACGCGCTGCAGGCCGGACAGCCTGGTGCCGTCTTCCACCGCGATCAGGGTGACGCCCTGCGTGGCGCGGCCCATCTCGCGGATCTCGGCCACGCGGGTCCGGATCAGGACACCGCCGGTCGTGATCAGCATGATCTCGTCCGTCTCGTCGACCAGCGTCGCGGCGACGACTTTACCGTTGCGCTCGGACGTCTGGATCGCGATCATGCCCTTCGTGCCGCGGCCGTGGCGCGTGTACTCCGTGATCGGGGTGCGCTTGCCGAAGCCGTTTTCCGTCGCGGTCAGCACGGACTGCTGCTCGTTCTCGGCGACCAGCAGCGCGATGACGTTCTGGCCCTCTTCCAGGTTCATGCCGCGCACGCCGCGTGCCGTACGGCCCATCGGACGCACGTCGTTCTCGTCGAAGCGCACGGCCTTGCCGGCGTCCGAGAACAGCATCACATCGTGCTTGCCGTCCGTGAGCGCGGCGCCGATCAGGAAGTCGCCCTCGTCCAGGTCGACCGCGATGATGCCGGCCTTGCGCGGATTGCTGAAGTCGCGCAGCGGCGTCTTCTTGACGGTGCCGAGGCTCGTCGACATGAACACGTAGTGATCTTCCGGGAACGTCGAGTTCTCGCCCGACAGCGGCAGGATCACCGTGATCTTCTCGCCATCCTGCAGCGGGAACATGTTCACGATCGGCTTGCCGCGCGAGTTGCGCGAACCCTGCGGCACTTCCCACACCTTCAGCCAGTACATGCGGCCGCGGTTGCTGAAGCACAGCATGTAATCGTGCGTGTTCGCGATGAACAGCTGGTCGATCCAGTCCTCGTCCTTCGTCGCCATCGCCTGCTTGCCGCGGCCGCCGCGCTTCTGCGCGCGGTACTCGGAAATCGGCTGCGACTTCATGTAACCCGTGTGCGACAGCGTGACGACCATGTCCTGCGGCGTGATCAGGTCTTCCGTTTCCAGGTCGGACGCGTTGTGCTCGATGGCGGAACGGCGGGTGTCCTTGCCGTTTTCGGCGTAGTCGGATTTGATCTGCGCCATCTCGTCGACGATGATGCTCGTGACGCGCTCCGGGCGGGCCAGGATGTCGAGCAGGTCGGCGATGTGCAGCATCACTTCCTTGTACTCGTTGACGATCTTGTCCTGCTCCAGGCCGGTCAGGCGCTGCAGGCGCATCTGCAGGATTTCCTGGGCCTGCTCGTCCGACAGCTTGTACAGGCCGTCCTGCTGCATGCCGTAGTGCTTCGGCAGGTGCTCCGGACGGAACGCCTCGATGCCGCCGGCGGCGCCCGTCTCGGTACGCAGCAGCATTTCGCGCACGAGGGACGAATCCCACGCGCGCGACATCAGTTCCGTCTTCGCGACCGGCGGCGTCGGCGCGGCCTTGATGATCGCGATGAAATCGTCGATGTTCGCCAGCGCGACCGCGAGGCCTTCCAGCATGTGGCCGCGTTCGCGTGCCTTGCGCAGCTCGAACACGGTGCGGCGCGTGACCACTTCGCGGCGGTGCGACAGGAAGCACTCCAGCATCTGCTTCAGGTTCAGCAGCTTCGGCTGGCCGTTGACGAGGGCCACCATGTTCATGCCGAACGTGTCCTGCAGCTGCGTTTGCTTGTACAGGTTGTTCAGCACGACTTCCGGCACTTCACCGCGCTTCAGTTCGATGACGACGCGCATGCCCGATTTGTCGGACTCGTCGCGGATGTCGGAAATGCCTTCCAGCTTCTTGTCGCGCACGTTTTCGGCGATGCGCTCCAGCAGCGACTTCTTGTTGACCTGGTACGGCAGCTCGTCGACGATGATCGCGATGCGGCCGCCGTCCTTGCCGTATTCCTCGAAGTGGGTCTTGGCGCGCATCACGACGCGACCGCGGCCCGTGCGATAGCCGTCGCGCACGCCCGAGACGCCGTAGATGATGCCGGCCGTCGGGAAGTCCGGCGCCGGGATCAGCTCGATCAGCTCGTCGATCGTGCAGTCCGGGTTCTTCAGCACGTGCATCGCGCCGTTGATCACTTCGGACAGGTTGTGCGGCGGGATGTTCGTCGCCATGCCGACCGCGATGCCGGACGAGCCGTTGATCAAGAGGTTCGGGATCTTCGTCGGGAGGACGGTCGGCTCTTTTTCCTTGCCGTCATAGTTCGGCTGAAAGTCGACGGTGTCCTTGTCGATGTCGGCGAGGAGCTCGTTCGAGATCTTGTCCAGGCGGCACTCCGTATAACGCATCGCCGCGGCGGAGTCGCCGTCGATCGAACCGAAGTTGCCCTGCCCGTCCACCAGCGTGTAGCGCAGCGAGAAGTCCTGGGCCATGCGGACCAGGGTGTCGTAGATCGACGCGTCGCCGTGCGGGTGGTACTTACCCATCGTGTCGCCAACCACGCGCGCGCACTTCAGGTACGGACGGTTCCACACGTTGTTCATCTCGTGCATCGCGTAGAGCACGCGGCGGTGCACGGGCTTCAAGCCGTCGCGCACGTCCGGCAGAGCACGGCCCACGATCACGCTCATCGCGTAATCGAGGTAGCTCTTGCGCATCTCTTCTTCCAGGGAAATTGGAACTGTTTCTTTTGCGAATTGATCCATTGTGCGGGTCGGCGCCTTCAGGCTGATAAGTGATATTCCAAGCCCATGATTTTACCACGGCAGGCCTATCAATAACCTATTTCGGCGGCAGGCAGAGGCGATAGCAAACGAGCACAATTAACCCTTTGACACATGCCTGTCATAAACATTCGTCAAGCTTGCGTGCGACTCCCGACACCTTGTTGCGCAGAAACAACGCGACAAATAGCATGCACGGCAATTGGTCGCCGGTCGGTCGTGCGGATGTGGCGTATGTGGCAAAATGGCCGAGACGTTAATTGCTTGTTTCACAATGCGGAACTGACGTGCTGTCTCGAGTGTTAATATTATGCTCACGTCTTATTGCCTCAGGGCAGTTTCGCTGCTAGAAGATTTTACCGAAAGGAAGAAAAAATATGAATAAATTGGCAACCCTCGTATTCGCAGCTACGGCCGCGATGGCGGGCAGCGCATCCGCGCAAAGTGCGCCTCCGTATGCGCCGCTGACCACCGATATCAAGGCGCCGACGCCGTACAGCGCTTACGTGCAGGATGCCCGTGGCGTCATCGCCCGCAATCCTTTCGGCCTGTGCTGGCGCACGGGCTACTGGACCCCGGCCGACGCGGTCCCGGGCTGCGACGCACCGCTGTGCGTGGAACCCGAGCGCCTGGAAAACGGCAAGTGCGTCGCTCCGCCGCCGCCGCCGGCTGCTCCGGCACCTGCCCCGGCTCCGGCACCGGCACCGGCACCTGCTCCGGTCCCGACCTCGGAAAAAGTGAGCTACTCGGCTGACGCCTTCTTCGACTTCGACAAGGCCGTCCTGAAGCCGGCCGGCAAGGCATCGCTGGACGACCTGGTCTCCAAGCTGAAAGACATCAACCTGGAAGTCATCATCGCCGTCGGCCACACCGACTCGGTCGGCACCGATGAGTACAACCAGAAGCTGTCCGTCCGCCGCGCCGAAGCCGTCAAGGCCTATCTGCAGAGCAAGGGCGTCGAATCGAACCGCGTCTACACCGAAGGCAAAGGCGAGAAGCAGCCGGTCGCCGACAACAAGACCGCCGCCGGCCGTGCGAAGAACCGCCGCGTGGAAATCGAAGTCGTCGGTACCCGCAGCAACAAGCAGTAATCCGGCTTAACGCCTGAACAACCCCGCTGCGGCGGGGTTTTTTTATGTCCCGGTTTTTTTCACGATCCCATCCGTACCGGCTACCCATTTCCGCTATCATTCCGTCCTATGACTACGACGACCAACGCCGATCCCTTAGAGATCCAGAAGTTCAGTGAACTGGCCCACCGCTGGTGGGACCCGACGTCCGAATTCCGTCCGCTGCACGACATCAACCCGTTGCGCCTGGAATGGATCAACGCGCGCGTGCCGCTGGCTGGTAAAAACGTCATCGACATCGGCTGCGGCGGCGGCATCCTGGCCGAATCGATGGCGCGCAAGGGCGCCAAGGTCACGGGTATCGACCTGTCGAAGAAGGCGCTGAAGGTGGCCGACCTGCACAGCCTGGAATCGGGCGTGGAAGTGCGCTACAAACTGATCGCGGCCGAGGACATGGCCGCGGAAGAACCGGGCCAGTTCGACGTCGTCACCTGCATGGAGATGCTCGAGCACGTCCCGGACCCGGCTTCCATCGTGCGCGCCGCGGCTGCGCTCGTCAAACCGGGCGGCCGCGTGTTCTTTTCCACGCTGAACCGCAACGTCAAATCGTATCTGTTCGCCGTCGTCGGCGCGGAATACGTGCTGCGCATGCTGCCGCGCGGCACCCACGACTACGCCAAATTCATCACGCCGGCCGAGCTGTCGAACTTCGTGCGCGACGCCGGCCTCATCGTCGACGGCTTGAAGGGCTTGACCTACAACCCGCTGACCAAGATCTACTCGCTGAACCAGGACACCGACGTCAACTACATGGTTGCCTGCAGCAAACCGCTCTGATAAGTACCCGCTCATGACCGTTTCTTCTTCCCTGTCCGCGCCGCGCGCCGTCCTGTTCGACCTCGACGGCACCCTGGCCGACACCGCGCCCGACCTCGCGGCGGCCGTCAACTGGATGCGCGCCGAGCGCGGCCTGGAACCGACGCCGTACGCCATCCTGCGCCCGACCGCGTCGGCCGGCGCCCGCGGCATGATCGGCGCCGCCTTCGGCCTGGCACCCGGAGACGAAGGCTATGAAGAGATGCGTCTCGAGTGGTTCGAACGTTACCAGTCCAATATGGCCGTGCACAGCACGCTGTTCGACGGCATCCCCGACCTGCTGGACGGCCTTGCGGCGGCCGGCATGGCCTGGGGCATCGTCACCAACAAGCCGGCCCGCTTCACGGACCCGCTCGTCCCGCAGATCGGCCTGGCGCACGCCGGCTGCGTGATCTCGGGCGACACGACGCCGCACGCCAAACCCCACCCCGCCCCGCTGTTGGAAGCGGCGCGCCGCCTGGACCTCGACCCGACCCACTGCTGGTACGTGGGCGACGACCAGCGCGACATCGAAGCGGGCCGCGCGGCGGGCATGATCACCGTGGCCTGCAACTGGGGCTATTGCGGTTCCATCGATCCGGCGACGTGGGGTGCCGACTACCTGCTGGACACGCCGCAGCAATTGCTGGACATGCTGCGCGAGCTGGCGGGTGCTGCGGTAACGGTCGCCTGATCCGGCCCTGGCCGAGCCGCCTGTCCTGGTGGCTCGGCTTTTATTTTGCGCCCGCCCGTCGGTTAGTTGCAGATAACTTGACCGTGCCTTGGTCATCGTTAGATCGCGACCCCGAGCGTTTGGCTCGTCATTTACATATCTTTACGATTGATACAGGGAATCGTCTATCTCTTCACGATGCCGCTCGGTAATCTACAGCCATACGACAACAACGTCTCAGGAGCAGACAAAATGGAAACGATCAAGACCGCCACCTCCCGTATCCACCCGCTGGTTGCAGCTGCCGCAGTGTCCGTCATCGTCGTCAGCCTGGCTGGCACGGCCGCGATCACTGGCCTCCTGCCGAGCTCGCACAGCGCTCCCGAGGCTGCCCCGACCCAGGTGAACCCGGCCTACGCCGCGGCCCCGACGACCGCCCCGGCCCTGCCGATGGCTGCGGACGCAACGGCACCGCAAGGCCTGCAACCGGTCCAGGGCGCCTATGCACAGCCGGCACCGGTCGCCTACGCACAGCCGGCCGTCGCCAGCGCCCAACCGGCACCGGCCCCGACGGTGATCAAGGAAACGATCATCAAGGAAGTCCCGGCGAAACCGGCACCGCGCCACACGACGCACCACAACACGAGCTACGCCCAGAACGATACGTATCGTGAACCGGCACCGCGTCCGGCTCCGCAGCCGGCACAACCGAACTACGTCGCCATCGGCACGGGCGCGGTCGTCGGCGGCCTGCTGGGCAACCAGGTCGGCAGCGGCAACGGCCGCAAACTGGCGACGGTCGCCGGCATCATCGGCGGCGGCATGCTGGGCAACCAGATCGCCAACCAGAACCAGGGCCGTTAATTTCACGCCAGCCCTTGATACTGCGCACCTCGCACCCATATCGGGTGTGAGGGCGCTACAGGGCTCTCCGCTCACAGGCCGATTGCGGTACAATGAGCATTCCTTTCTGGGGGCGACCTGGTTTCGACGTGGGTTGCAAAGCAGAACAGGGCATACCGAGGACTGGTTACCTCGTAAATACATCCAGAAATCAATAACTGCAAACGATAACTCGTACGCACTCGCAGCCTAATCGCTGCTAGCTCTACACCACCTCGCCTCTGGGGTGTGCCGCAAGGCAAGTAGAGTCATTTACAGAGGCTAGGACTCAACCGGGTTACCTGGTTGCTTCCGAAACTTTAGGTAACTCGCTTGGTTGCAGGGTGCACGTCCCCGTCAATTAAGTTAAATTAAAAGACAGTGCTAAGTATGTAGAACTGTCTGTAGAGTGCTTGCGGACGAGGGTTCGATTCCCTCCGCCTCCACCAGAATACTCTTCAACGTGGTTCGACCACGTCCAGGAACCCGCCTTCGAGCGGGTTCTTTGCCATGGGCTCAAGCTGGCCTTCGGTGACACTTGTTGATTATTTCAGTACGGCAAGCTGATATGCTGTCGAGATTGGCCGGGTTCGGCTACATCCCCAAAGCGAGCAGTCATGTCCTTGTCACCAAGAATAATCCTCGACCTGATCCTGGACGAGCACGCACCTTACCGTTACTCGATCCGTCGTGGCTCGCTAGTCCGGCTCGCATTTCTCTACCAACGCGGCGCCATCGCTGAATACCCGAACGGCAAAAAAGGAAAAAGCGACCGGAAGACCGAGCAGGCGTCGCTGCTGGGCTTCGAACTGCTCAGCGCCCATTGGTTCTTCAAAGTGTGGCAACGCGAGCTGAGCGTATTGGGACATGATGCACTGCCGGGGAAGCTTCTTCAGGCGTTGGGCAATCACAGCGGGATACAGGACAGTTTCGAGGCCCTGCTTCCGGACGTGCGGCAGCAGCTTTATGAGGCGCATCTGCGCTACGGCATGCGCACGCTCTCCGAAAGCGATCCCGCCCCAGTGGGGCTGGCGGAACTGGTTGCCACCCAGGACTTGCTACCCACCGAACATGTGCGTGAAGGCGACTGGTACCTCGTCGAATACCGCGACGGCGGCAGCTTGCCGGCGCCACGCCAGCCGACCAAACTGGACGAGATCGTGTATTCCAGCATCGGCCTGTCCAGCGACCGGGACGGTCTACCCCGCCGCGGCACGGTGTTGCAAATCGTACCGCTCGCTATCGAAGAGCCTGCGCTGCATGCGCTGCTGCAGGCCCTGCATTTCCCGCAGGCTGCTCCGCAGCCCGACCTGCAATCCGGCGAGCAGGGACCTCCACCCGGCGGCGACACACCGTGCATCGTCATGGGCGAATCCGAGCATGTCGCCATGAAGTCGGCGGCTGGCACCTTTCCGCTGACCTTTGCCCAGCGCCGCGACCAGCCGGCCTCGACATTGTCCGGGCATGCGGCGCTGATGAAAGCGGTCGCGCTCGCCGGAGCGCCTGGCGCCCATGCGGCAACCGGCCCCGCGCAGCCGCAGGCACAGGGCAATCCGATGGCATGGACCGGCAGCGGCGCGCAGCCCTTCGTCGGCGTCAACATGATCGGCGCAGGCAACAACATGGCGTTGTACGGCCGGGACGGCCTCGTCGCCTACGTCGATTTCGGCGCGCCGCTCTCGACCAACGGGAACACGGCGCCCGCCTGCGCCGACCCGTGCGTGTGCGGCGATCCCCCCATGATCCTGTCCCACTGGGACTACGATCACTATGCCATGGCCCGCAAGGTCGGCGGCGCGTGGCAACGGCGCTGGCTCGCGCCGCAGCAAGTCATGGGCAGCGTGTCGGCGCGTGAACTCTACATGCGCCTGCTCGCCGCGGCGCCGCATGGCGGCGCACTCGCCCTGTGGCCCGCCGGCGCCGGGAAGACGCACCTCGAACTGCCGTTCGGCTACGTCGAACGCGGCACCGGTAGGCCCGTCAACGACGACTGCCTGGCCGTGCACGTGCGCACCCGCGATGATCCGGCAGGTCCGCCCGCCGCCGCGTGGCCCGCCGTCTTCGCGCCCCGGCCCGCACCGTCTGCCGTGGCCGGCCCCGTACGGCGCCGCGCCATTATCGTCGACAATGGCCTGCAGGCCACATGGTTCGACACCTCGGCTCGCACACGCTGGAAGTACTCCGTGGCGATTCCTTTCGACACAGGACTGCTATGGTGGCCACACCCGTATCCCGCGCGGGGCGCATGTGTGTGGTTGACCACATCGAACCCGACGACCCACCCGCCTGTGCGGGCCTATTGGATTCCTCGCGACGGCCTTCCCGCGCCAAGCCACCCTCCCGGCGGACCCTATGCGCCGGTCATACCCAATGGCGCCCCATGGCCGGGAGGATGGGCGATCTCGCCGTCCGATTTCGTCGACCTGGGCGGATGCATCATCGATTTCCCGTCCGACGCCGCCGGTATCCCGGTCGACGATGTCATGTGCGTCTCGCCCACGCCCGGTACGATCTGGGCCGCGCCGACCGGACCGTCCGCACCGGGCCCGGGCGGTGCAACCTGGTTCCCCGCGGCGACCGGCTGGAAGCCCGCGTGGGGCGGCGGCGGCTGGATGGTGCCGCTGCCGGCTGCCGGCGCCGCCGCGCTGGCGCCCCTGCCCGCGGGTCCGACCGCCATCGTCCCGGTGCCGGGCGTGCCGCCCGTCACGCCCGACGAGGAATACCTTCTGCTGCCCGGGGATGCCGGCTACCAGCACCTGCCATCGCTGCAGAGACGCAAGAACGCGGTCGACCGCGGCCATGCCGTGCCTGCCTACGTCGGCATGGTGGCCACGCACCACGGCTCGGACAGCTGGATCCCGGCGGACGCGACCGACGCCCTGGAGGCCAAAGCCCATATACCTGCGGCAGGCACGGCGAAGATCATTTATTCGTACGGGACGCGGATCCGAGGCGGCAAAAAGGGAGCGCACTGCTATGTGGAACATGGCTTCGGCCATCCGCGTCCCGCTGCGATCGACGCTCATGCCGCGGCCGGCTGGGGAACGCCAGACGCCACCGCGCCCTACGCATTCAACCGTCTGAACACGGCGCCTCACGATTTCGAGAGCGACCAGCCGTTCAATCCGCTACCACTTGCCAGGGGTGCGACGCCTGCGACGGCAAACAGCGACGGGCATTACAACGGCAATGTCGCGCTGGCACCAGGCATGTCGTCCGTCATGGCATCGCTGATTCATGCCTGCCCGCATTGCAAGCAGCGGCGGCGCTATTATTTTTGATGTCAATCATCGAGTACGAGCGCATCGAATTCGATCGGCACCGCGACGAACGCCGTCTCACAAGGCCCCGTCGGAGACTGATAATCGAACGCGACATTCCCTCCGCGTCCAATCCAACGAGCCGCGCGTGGTCCGCACGTCTGCGCTCGCATAATCGATCACGTACCCGCCCTGTCCCGCCGATAAGCGCTCGAACAAATGTCCGCCCACAGGCAGCGCCCATACTCGTAGGTCCAGACCCCGGCGGCCGTCCACGCCGTTTCATCGATCGCATACCTGGACACCGAACTGAACCCGGAACTGCCGCCGGCCGCCGTACCGGGTAGCATGCATGCCCCACAGGCCGGTGGCGCGCGACATGACGTTTGGAGACGATGCCGGGAGTTTGGTTCAAATCGATTTCAAATACTCCACCAACGCCACTTTCTCCTGGTCCGACAGACCCAGGTTGAAGTGGCCATCGTAGTGATTCACCACATCGAACAGCGTCGCAAACCGCCCATCGTGATAAAAGCCGCCTTTGGTATGCGTCCACAGGCCTTTCAGCGGCGCCGTCCGATACCGCTTGTCAGGCGCCCTGTTGGCCTGGAAATCATCGATCCCAATCTCCTGGGCCGTATGCAAATTCCAGCCCGGCTCCGTGAACGTGGGGGCGACGTGGCAGCCGGCGCACCGTGCCTTGCCCTCGAACACGCGCTTGCCGGCCAACGCCGCCTTGGCATTGAAGCTGCCCGCGGGCGGCGCCGGCGCGACGATGGCGAGCTGGTAGACGTGCAGCGCCGGCAGCTTCGGGCTGATCAGGTCCGGCTCGCTGCGGACGTGACCGAAATGATTGCGTGCAGCGACGGGAAACTGGACCGGATCATCGAGCCGCGGATCGTAGAACGTGCCGCGGCCATGCATTTCCAGGTTGGCGACGAACGCGTTCCAGTGAGTTACCGATCCCCAGCCCGTCCATGTGTGCAGGTTGACCCCAGCCAGGCCGAATGCGGGCGGGATCAGGGTTGCGGCCGACTTCCCGTCAGGACGAAAACCCTTCCCGTCGAGGAGCAACTCGGCGTCGAATTTCCCCGGCCCCCAGGCCGCGAGCACGGTGCGGACGTCCGCTTGCGTCGTGCCCAGCAGGTTCGCCACGGCACTTAGGTCGGGCGCGAGATTGATGATCGCACCCACGTTCAGGTCGCGGTTGGCCCAGCCGTCGAGACGGTGGCCGATGCCATGCGTGAGGGAATCGTCCACCGTCGAATGGCACAGCGCACACTGCACGCCCATGGTGCGCAGCCTGCCGTTCGCGTCGAACCGTCCGGTCACGCCGACGACGGCGTTTGCCTTGAGCAGGACGAGGGTGTTCGCCGGATCGTCCAGGTCGATCTTGCCGGACTTCAGGCGATCGATTACTGCCGGCGGGAGCGCGTCGACGTCGACCTTCAACCCGACCGCCAGCGCCGTGTTCGGGCTGACACCCGGACCGACGCCGCCGAAACGCGCACCCTGGATCGCCTGATGCAGCTTGATCGTGTCGCCCCAGAAGGCTTCGTCGCCGAAGGTGTCGTAGCGGAAGATCTGCCTTCCCTGCACGACGGCCTGCCGGGCGTCATTCAGGATTTTGCGGTCGAAGCGGGTGAGCGCCTGATCTTCTCCGGCGTCGCCGGAAGAGGAAGCTCGCAGCGCCGCCAGCGCCAGCAGCAACAGCACCGGAATAGACCACCATGTCAGCCGTTTCATCGTTCGACTCCAGTCTTAAAATGGATGCGATCGACTCGAAACTACGCCGGGGTGAACCCGACGGCATGACGTGTCTCAAACGGACATGGGAGGCGCCCGTTCAGCTCAGACGAGTTCGCGATAAAAATACGTCGTGTCGCACAACCCGCCTTCGGGCAGCAACGCAAAGCCGGGCACGACACCCAACCGCGTCCACCCCATCCGCGCGTACAGGCGCTCCGCTTCGTCACTGGCCGTATCCAGCACCAGCAGCGTCTTGCCGAGCGACCGCGCCTCGCGCTCCGCCGCGTCCATCAGCGCCGCGCCCACGCCCTGCTTGCGCGCCCGCCGCATCACGAGCATCTTGCACAGGTCGGCCCGGTGCGGCTGGTTGTCCGGCATCGCCAGCACGAGGTGGACGGTGCCCACGATGCCGTGCTCGTCCTCGGCGACGAGCAGCGCGCGCCGGCCGGTCTCGACGTCCTCCGCCAGCCCGCGCCACCAGCCGAGCGCCTGGCCCAGCGTGTACGGCTGCATGAACCCGACGGAGGCGCCGCCCTCGACACAATCGAACAGAACGGCGGCCAAGCCTTCGATGTCGGCATCGGTCAGCGAGTGAATACGGCGTACGCGGCAACTCATGATCAGCTCCTGGCAAGCGTGGTGAGGACGACGGCGTAGCGGGCCGGCACGTCCCCGGGGTTGTGGAAGGAATTCGGCGCGTCGAGCGGGATGGCGAGGCAGTCGCCCGTCTCCAGCAGCCAGGATGCGCTGCCGTACGTGATCTGCATGCGGCCTTCGAGGATCCAGATCTGTTGCAGCACGGCGGGCGTGCGCGGGCCGGCCTCGTATGTCACGCGCGTGCGCGGCGGAAACGTCACGTCGACGATACGCGTCGGCGCCTGGAATCCTTCGGGAGACACATTGCGGCGCAGATAGCCGGAATGCGGATCCTGCCATGTGACCTGGTCGGCATGGCGCGAGACAGGCTCGGCCTTGCGCGCCGGATCGTCGAACAGGGACGCGAGCGGTACGCCGAGGCCGGCGGCGAGCTTGTCGAGCACGACGGCCGTTGGGCTCGTCTCGCCCCGCTCGATCAGCGACAGCATCGAACGGCTGACGCCGCACTGGGTCGACAGCGCATCCAGCGACAGCCCCCGCTCGCTGCGGAGGAGACGCACCTGCTGGGCGATGCGTTCATTTACGGTGGAATCGTCTTTCATAATGGAGACATTCTCCAATATGAAAGACAAGCCGTCAACTATCCTGGACTATTTCTCCAATTTGCTGGACACACGTTCAGGATGTCGGCCCCGGATCCGTCCCCGGCGCCACAAGCAATTCCTTCAGCAACATGTCGTTGAACGCCGGCAGATCATCCGGCTTGCGGCTCGTGATCAGGCGGGCGTCCAGCACGACCTCCTCGTCGGACCATTCGGCCCCCGCATTCGTCAGGTCGCGCTTCAGGCTGGGCCAGCTGGTCAGGTGCTTGCCGGTGGCGATGCCCGCGTCGATCAGCGTCCACGGGCCGTGGCAAATGGCCGCGACCATCTTGTCCTCGGCATCGAAGTCGCGGATAAAGGCGATGGCCTCGTTGCTCAGCCGCAGTTGATCCGGATTGGCGACGCCTCCCGGCAGCACGAGCCCGTCGAAATCGGCCGGTTTCGCATCGGCCACGTTCATGTCGACCTTGAAGCGGTCGGCCGGCTGCAAGTGGTTAAAACCCTGCACTTCGTCGCCGGCGGGCTTCGGCGACAGCAACACGACGGTTGCGCCCTGCTCTTCCAGGAAGGAACGCGGGCTCGTGTATTCGATCTGTTCCACGCCATCCGTCATGAGCATGGCGACGCGCTTGCCCTGCAAAGGCTTGCTGGCAACTTGTTCCATATAAACTCCTGTTGGTCGAACGGTTGAAGACGATCGACCATTCTAGGCAGGGCTTACGGGACGCGTCGCACGCGGCGAATCAGGCGGACAGCGCCTGCCACACCATCCAGGCGTTGGCGGACGAAATCACGACGAACAGGAACCACGACAGCACCGTCGTCCACCACTTGTTGACGAACTGCCCCATCAGGTCGCCGCGGCCCGTCAGCCGGATCAGCGGGTACATGGCAAACGGCAGTTGCAGGCTCAGCACGACCTGGCTGCCGACGAGCATCTTGCCGATCGCGTGGTCGCCCAGGCTGAGTACGCCGACCATCGCCGGCCCCAGCGCCAGCCCGCGCGTGATCAGGCGCCGCTGCCAGCAGGGAATCCTGAGTTTCAGGAAGCCTTCCATGATGACCTGGCCGGCGATGGTGCCTGTGAACGTCGAGCTCTGGCCGGATGCGAGCAGCGCCAGGCCGAACAGGATCGCCGCGGCGACCGTGCCCGCGACGGGGGCCAGCAGGTAATACGCCTGGTCGATGTCCATCACGTTGCCGCCGCCCGGTTTGTAAAACGCGGCCGCGGCCAGCACGAGGATCGCGCCGTTGATGAACAGCGCCAGCAGCAGCGACACGACGGTGTCGACGCGCGACAGCCTGATCGCTTCGGCCAGGTGGGCGCCGTCCTGGTTGAGGTCGTGGCGCACGATGCGCGTCTGCACGACGGACGAGTGCAGGTACAGGTTGTGCGGCATGACGGTGGCGCCGAGGATGCCGATCGCAAGATACAAGGCGTCGCGCTGGCCCAGTTTTTCCAGCGACGGCACGAGGCCCGCCACGACGGCGCGCGGGTCCGGGTCGACGAGGAACAGTTCGGTGAACAGGCAGATGGCGATCGTCGCGATGAGGGCCAGCACGATGGCTTCGAGTTGCCGGAAACCCTTCCCTTTCAGGCCCAGTACGATGATGGTGTCGAGCGCCGTCAGCGCGACGCCGACGGGCAGCGACACGCCCAGCAGCAGGTGAAACGCGAGCGCGCAGCCGAGCACTTCGGCGAGGTCGCAGGCGATGATCGACAGCTCCGCGAACGCCCACAGCCCTTTCGCGTGCACGGGCGAATATTGTTCGCGGCAATGGACGGCGAGATCCTTGCCCGTGACGATGCCGAGCCGCATGCTCAGGCATTGCAGCACGATGGCCGCCAGGCTGGACAGCACGACGACGAACAACAGGTCGTAGCCGAACTGCGAGCCGCCCTGGATGGCGGTCGCCCAATTGCCCGGGTCCATGTAGCCGACCGACACCAGCAGGCCGGGGCCCGCATAGCGCAGGATTTTTTTCCACAGCGGATCGTTCTCCGGCACGTTGACGGTGCCGGCGACTTCCGACGGGCAGAACGGGGCGGTGGCGTTGGTCGGTAGTTTGAGCATGGCGGGCAAGATAGCACGGCAAGTCTAGCGCACACCGTACCCCGCCGGGCCCGTCAAAAGACCAGTGCCCGCAGGCACCGGCCGGACCTTCAGTCGATGCCGAGCACCCGCATGCGGGCGCGCAGGCGGCGGATCTCGTCGGCCATGTCGACCACGAGCGCGGCGAGGTCCTCGTTGGCGTCGAAGTCGCGTTCTACGCGCAGCAGGCGCCGGGCGCGGGCCAGGTCGCCGCTGCGGAAACGCCAGCTCGTCACCTGCACGCTGGTCTCGCCGCCCAGCACGCCCGCCTGCACGTGGCGCACGACCCAGTCGGTCTCCACGTTGCAGGCGCGCGCCAGTTCGTCGAGCGTCAGCGCCACGTCGTCCAGCAGCACGCCGGTGAGAATATCGTCATGCATCGTTCAGGCTCCTATGCGTTCGCGTGGATTGAAGGCAAGGTCGCGCGCCATCGCCTCGTACAGCTCGCGCGCACGGTCGCTGGTGGCGGGCGGCAGCACCACGTTCAGCATCAGGTACAAATCGCCCGGCGTCTTGGCCGGAATGCCGCGTCCCTTCAGGCGCAGCTTGCGTCCGCTCTGCGATCCCGGCGGCACCGTCACCTCGACCGTGCCCGACGGCGTCGGCACCGAGATGCTCGCGCCCAGCGCCGCTTCCCACGGCGCCACGGGCACGTCCTGGTACACGTGTGTCCCTTCGACGCGGTAACGCGGGTCGGGGTTCAGCTGGATTTCCAGATACAGGTCGCCGGCCGGCCCGCCGCCGAATCCCGGATGCCCCTGCCCCCGCATGCGCAGCTGCTGGCCCGGCGTGACGCCTTTCGGGATGTTCACGCTGAGGGTCTTGTCCTGCATGGTCGCACGGCCCTGCGCATCGTGCTGCGGGACGCGCAGGCTGATCGTGCGCGTGGCGCCCTGGTAGGCGTCGCGCAGGTCGATCGACATCGCGGCGTGGATGTCCTCGCCGGGCATCTGGAAGCCGCCGCCGCCTGCGTGCCCGCCCGCACCGGCACGCGAGCGCCGGCCCACGTGGGCGAACAGGTCGTTGAAGAAATCGTCCGCGCCGGCACCGCCGAAATCGAATTGCGTGCCCCAGTCCGGCGGGGGCTGGAAGCCCTGGCCGGGACGGTGTCCGCGGCCCAGTTCGTCGTAGGCGGCCCGCTTCTCGGGGTCGCCCAGCACGTCGTAGGCCTCGTTGATTTCCTTGGTCTTCGCGTCCGCGTCCTTGTGCTTGCTGACGTCGGGGTGGTATTGCCGCACCAGCTTGCGGTACGCCTTCTTGATGTCGTCCTGGGTCGCGGTCTTCTCGACACCAAGCGTCTGGTAATAGTCCTTGTATTCCACGAGCTTGCTCCTGGATCGGTTGGATGGATGGTTGACCGGTATGTTGTGGTGGGAGGCTTGCTTTTCAACTACTACCGGAGACCGGCCCCGGAAACCATGACCTTGTCTCCCGACGCCATGGTGTGCCGCTTGAGGCATCAGATGCTGCCCGTCAAGATGAAGCCATCATTCCAACAAGGAGACAGACCATGCACCGCACTTTCCTGCTCGCCGCCGCGATATTGTCCGCAGCAACCGCCTCCGCCCAGACGAACTTCGCCGGCAGCTACAACGGCGCCGGCACCACCGGCGGCTCCTGTTCGATGAGCTACAGCATCTCCGGCGTGGAGCCGTCCGGCACCGGCCCGTACCCCGTGTTCATCTACCTCGTCGGCACGAACGAGAACTACAACAATGCAGCGGCGATGGCGGCCGTGAACGCCATGGCGGGCAAGGGTTATGTCGCGGCCACCGTCGATTACGCGGAATCCCAGTTCGGCACCTGCTCCGTGTTGAGCGGCAAGTCGAGCTGCGTGTTCAATCCGAACAGCACGCTCAGCGCGGTCTCGCAGCTGTGCGCGCGCGCGAAGGCCGATTGCAGCAAGGGCATCGTGGTCGGCGGGTTCAGCCAGGGTTCCATTCTCGCGCTGCTCGCAAAGAATTACGACGCGCGCGTGCAGGCCGCCTACGGCATCGGCATGAGCAACGTCTATTCGGCGTACGACCTGTCGACCTGCGTCTCGAACGGCAAGCGGTCGCTGCCCAGCGACCGGCTGCGCGCGGTCGATGGCGAACGGGACAATTTCGCGGGCGCGACGCAATCTGCCGTCCAGTCCTCGCTGCAGAACGTGACGGGACTGAAATGCGCGGCCGGGTCCACCGCCTGCACGAACATCAACGGCAGCGGCTGGATCATCGTGAAAAACAACCAGGTCGCCGACGGATCGGCCGATCACTGCTACATGCGCGCGGCCGGCGACTGCTTCGGCAGCCAGAACAGCCTGGACGGCAACTGGAACAACGGCACGGCGAACTGGAGCAAGGACACCAATCTGCAGTGGCTCACCAACTTCACGACGAAGTAAATCGATGACGCATGCTTGATGCATGCCTCATCACGCTCCTTTGGCCGTAATTAGCATTTCAACCAGTATCCGGCCATGAACGGCAGTGCTAGATTCCTCGTGTTGCCGTTCTTCCAACAAGGAGAGAGTCATGGTGAGCAAATGGGTCAAGCGCACAAGCATCGCATTGGCGGCACTCGCCTTGCTGGGGGTGGCCACGGCCGGCGTCGGCAAGTTGCTGGGGGAACGCAAGATGGCGCGCAGCGTCGCTCTGAATGTGCGTCCGCTCGGCATCGTGCCCGACGTCGCCCGCGTCGACCACGGCCGCTACCTGTACAGCACGCGCGGCTGCGCAGAATGCCATGGCGCGGACGGCGCCGGCAGGACGGTCGTCAGCGACGGCGGCATGCTCGTCGTCGCCCCCAACATCACGGCGGGCCCGAACGGCACCACCGCGCACTACCGCGTGATCGACTGGGTGCGCACCGTGCGCCACGGCGTCAAGCCGAACGGCAATCCCGTCATGATCATGCCCAGCGAGGACTACAGCCGCCTCAGCGACGAAGACATGGCGGCCCTCGTCGCCTACGTCGAGCAGATGCGGCCCGTACCCGGCGTGAAGGCCGTCATCGACGTGCCGGTGCCCGTGAAGGCGCTGTACGCGTTCGGCGTCATCAAGGATGCGTCCGAAAAGATCGACCACGCGCTGGCGCCGCCGCAAGCAGTGCCGGCAGCCGTCACGCCGGCCTATGGCGCGTACGTCGCCGCGACCTGCACGGGCTGCCACGGCGCGGACCTGGCCGGCGGCCGCGTGCCCGGCGCCCCGCCGTCCTGGCCGCCCGCGGCGCGGCTGGCGCCCGGCAAGGGCAGCGCGATGAACCGCTATCCG
Organism: Massilia kyonggiensis; assembly: GCF_024756235.1. Taxonomy (GTDB): domain Bacteria; phylum Pseudomonadota; class Gammaproteobacteria; order Burkholderiales; family Burkholderiaceae_D; genus Telluria; species Telluria kyonggiensis. The sequence goes on from NZ_JANUGY010000003.1 coordinate 683,022, forward strand.
ACGCCGGACGCGTTCATGGCCATGCTGCGGACAGGCCACCGGCCGGACGGCAGCGCGATCAGTCCCGTGATGCCGTTCGGGTCGTTCCGGCAGATGAACGAGACGGACCTGCGGGCGCTGTATGCCTACCTGAAATCGGTGCCGGGGACGACCCTGGCGCAGCGGTGAGCAAGCGTCACACGGCGTCGGCCATTCCTCAGTAAAATGATCGGTTTCCCCAGCAAACCGATCCATGACGTCCAACCTGTCCAGCACCGGCGCCCTTGCGGCGCATCCCGTCCGCACCGAGATCGCCACGTTGTGGCGGCTGTCGTGGCCCATGCTCGTGGGCCAGCTCGCGACCGTCGGGATGGGCGTGGCGGACGTCGCCATGACGGGCCACGTCAGCGCCGAAGAGCTCGCCGCCGTATCGCTCGGCACGTCCGTGTGGTCGATCATCCTCGTCACCGTCATGGGCATCATGATGGCCGTGAACTCGGTCGTCTCGCACGAGATGGGCGCCGCCCGCTTCGACCGCATCTCGCACTCGGTGCGCGAATCGCTGTGGATGGGTCTCGGCGTCGGCGTCGCCGGCTGTCTCGCGGCGAACCTGTGCACGCTCGTGTTCGACCACATCGGCCTGGATCAGGCGGTCGCGGACCGCGCGTCGGCCTTCCTGCACATCATCAGCCTCGGCATGCCCGCGTTCGCCTGCTACCGCGCGCTGTACGGCTACACGACGAGCATCAACCAGACCAAGCCGATCATGATCATCGCCATCGCCGGCCTGCTGTACAACATCGTCATGAACTGGCTGTTCATCTTCGGCGAATTCGGCCTGCCCAAGCTGGGCGCGCTGGGCTGTGCCGTGTCGACGGCCAGCGGGATGTGGCTGATGCTCGGCGCGATGATCCTGTGGATCAGGATCTCTCCCGCCTACCGCCGGACGTATCCGTTCACGCGCTGGGAAGGTCCGAACTGGAAAGAGATCGGCAGCATGCTGCGCCTGGGCCTGCCGATCGGCGTCACGCACTTCGCCGAGGTCAGCGCGTTCGGCATCATCAGCCTGCTTGTCGCGCGCTTCGGCGTGATCGAGGTGTCGGCGCACCAGATCGCGCTGAACTTCGTGTCGCTCGTGTTCATGGTGCCGCTGAGCTTCGGCATCGGCGCGCTGACGCGCGTCGGACAGGCGATGGGCGAAGGCAATCCCGTGCGCGCGCGCTTCGTCGCGTGGGTGGGCACGGGGATGTGCATCGCGTTCGGCCTGCTGTCCGCGATCGGCATCGCCGTCTTCCGCTGGCAGATCGCGGCCATGTACACATCCGACGCGGCCGTCCAGGCCACGTGCGTGATGCTGCTGCTGTTCGCCGCGCTGTTCCAGCTATCCGATTCCACGCAGGTCGCGGCCGCCTCGGCCATCCGCGGCTACAAGGTGACGCGCTCGCCGATGGTGATCCAGATGATCGCGTTCTGGGGCGTGGCGCTGCCCGTCGGCTGGATCCTCGGGCTGGCACCGGACTGGTTCCCGTGGTCGCCTGGCAAGCCGATGGCCGCCACCGGCTTCTGGATCGGGCTCGTGCTGGGCCTGACCGTGGCCGCCGTGCTGCTGGCGTGGTCGCTGAACCAGCTGTCGAAACTGCGCATCCGCGAACCCGCATAAATTCGGGGTCAGAGCACTTTTTTGTGCACGATCCCCAGAGCACACTTTTGCGGTGGCGGCTGCCACCTTACCGTTCGGAACATCATTAAGTCGGCCGGCATACCGTCGAGCGATCTTCGCCCCGAGACATTGATCGAAAATGTGCTCTGACCCCGAATTGGAAGCAAAAAAAAGCCGATGGACGGGGAATCCATCGGCGTAACCCTAGGAGAGAGTTTCATCCTATTGTCGGCATTGGGGGCCGACGAACCGATCATAGTGCATTGCAGCGAAGGGCAACATTACAGTTCGTCCATCATCGTCTGCACCTTTTACCGGACGACTCTGGTATCGTTCCGCCGTTGCACATCATAAATTTTCTAAATCTTTACCCAAGAACCCCATGCGCCTTCTTCTCTGCCTTTTAGCCGCATTGTCGGCCGTTCCCGCATCGGCGGAACGGCTGACGCTGGACCGTATCCACGCCGACCCGGCGTTGGCCGGCCCAGGCGTCCGCAGCCTGCGCGTCTCGCCCGACGGCGAACGCGTGACCTTCCTGCGCGGACGCGCCGACAACCAGTTCCAGCTCGACCTGTGGGAATTCAACATGAAGGACAAGACCACGCACCGCCTGGTCGACTCCAAGCAGCTGGTCCCGAACGAGAACCTGTCGCTGGAAGAGAAGGCAAGGCGCGAGCGCGCCCGCACGGCCAGCCTGTCCGGCATCCTGAGCTATAGCTGGTCGCCCGACGGCAAGCAGCTGCTCGTGCCGATCGCGGGCGACCTGTACCTCGTCGACGTCAACAAGCCGGAAGCGGCACGCAAGGTCGCGTCGGGCAACGTGGGCGATCCGAAGATTTCGCCGAAAGGCCGCTACGTCTCGTACGTGCGCGACCAGAACCTGTTCGTCATCGACCTGGGGACGGGCCGGGAGCGCCAGCTGACGACGGACGGCAAGGACACCGTGCACAACGGCGAAGCGGAATTCGTCGCGCAGGAAGAGATGGACCAGCACACGGGCTATTACTGGGCGCCGGACGATTCGGCCATCGCCTACCGCCGCTACGACGAGGCGCAGGTGCCCGTCGCGCGCCGCTTCGAGATCTTTGCCGACCGCACGGAAGTCATAGACCAGCGCTACCCCGCCGCGGGCGCGAAGAACGTCGAGATCGACCTGATGATCGTGAACCCGGCGACGGGCGCGCAGAAGAAGGTCGACCTCGGTCCCGAGAAGGACATCTACCTCGTGCGCGCGGACTGGAGCGCGGATGCGAAGACGCTCGTCTACCAACGCCAGTCGCGCGACCAGAAGCGCCTGGACCTCGTCGCCGTCGATGCGGCCACCCTCGCCCAGCGTCCGCTGCTGACGGAGACGTCGAAGACCTGGGTCAGCATCCACGACGACCTGCGCTTCCTCGGCCGCCAGAAGGCCTTCGTCTGGGCCTCCGAACGCAGCGGCCGCAAGCACCTGTACCTGTACGATTTATCGGGCAAGCTGCTGCACCCGATCTCCAGCGGCGAATGGGGCGTCGACAACATCCTCGCCGTCGACGAGCAGGCCGGCAAGGTCTATATCGCGTCGAACAAGGATGCCGTCATCGACAAGCAGACCTACGTGCTGAACCTGGACGGCAGCAATGCGACCAAGCCGGTCCGCCTGACGAAGCAGGACGGCTGGCATGAAGACGTGTTTTCCCGCAACGGCAAGGTGTTCGTGGACACGTTCTCCGATCCGAACACGCCGCCGCAAGTGTCGATCCGCCGCGCGGACGGCAGCATGGTCGAGTGGCTCGAACACAACGAGCTGAACGCCCAGCACCCGTACGCGAACTACGCGAAGGACCACCTGCCGACGGAATACGGCAGCATCAAGGCGCACGACGGCCAGACGCTGTACTACTCGATGATCAAGCCGGCCAACTTCGACGCGACGAAGCGCTACCCGGTGTTCCTGTTCACGTACGGCGGCCCGCATTCGCAGCGCGTCACGCGCCAGTGGGGCAATCTGTTCAACCAGTACATGGCGCAGCAGGGCTTCGTCGTGTTCGTGCTGGACAACCGCGGCTCGTCGCGCCGCGAGCGTGCGTTCACCGACGTCATCCACGGCAATCTCGGCGCGCATGAAGTCGAGGACCAGCTGACGGGCATCGACTGGCTGGCGCAGCAGAGCTTCGTCGATCCGAAGCGCGTGGGCGTGTTCGGCTGGAGCTATGGCGGCTTCATGACCCTGCGCCTGCTGGAAGCCGGGTCGGACAAGATCGCGATGGGCGTGTCGGTAGCGCCGGTGACGGACTGGGCGCTGTACGACACGCACTACACGGAGCAGTTCGTGGGCGCGACGCCCCAGTCGGACCCGGCCGCCTACGAGCGCAGCGGCGTGTTCGCGCACCTGGACGGCCTGAAGTCCCCGCTGCTGCTGGTGCACGGCATGGCCGACGACAACGTGCTGTTCACGAACTCGACGCGCCTGATCGACGCGCTCGTCAACCGCAACGTGCGCTTCGAGCTGATGACGTATCCGGGCGCCAAGCACGGCATTTCGTCGCGCGCTGGGCAGCATCACGTGTATGGCCTGATCGAAGCATTCTTCAAGAAACACCTGGGCGGGACCGAACCGAAATAAGTTCGTCTTCCAATGAAAAAACGGCCGCGACAAGCGGCCGTTTTGTCTTGGCGCCCGCCTTACTTGGTGGCGTCGTGGATCTTCTCCTTGAGATCCCCCAGCTTTTCCTGGGTCTTGCCTTCGACCTGGTTCTGCAAGCCTTTCACCTGCTGCTCCGGGCTGCCGACGATCTTGCCGGCCTCCTCCTGGATCTTGCCGCCGATGTCTTGCAGTTTGCCGTTGATTTGGTCCGAGTTCATGGTGTTCTCCTTTCGTTCAAAGTTCGACACCATCGTAGCGCCGGCATCCATATGGCTCAGTTAGCGCACGCACATTGCGACACGCGCGACGGCCGAGCGGCCCGACTGATAGCATCTTGTCATGAACGACACATCCCCCTCCCCCGCCGTCAAGCCGGCCCAGCGCAAACTGATGCGCCGCTTCGTCCTCATCGATGGCATCGCGGTGCTGTTCCTCGGCCTCATCGCGGCCGTCGTGCTCGCCATCGATGCGCTGCTCCTGATCTTCGCCTGCGTCCTGTTCGCCGTACTGTTGTTCGAACTGAGCGCGATCCTGTGCCGCCGCTTCGGCTGGAACCGCAAGCTCGCGCTCGTCGTCGTCGTGCTCGCGCTGCTGCTCGTCATTGGTCTGGGCGGATGGGCGATGGCGCCGCAGATCGCGGAGCAGTCGACCGAGCTGGCGAAGCAGATTCCGCAATCGCTGCAGCGCCTGCGCCAGATGGTGGAGAGCAAGCCGCTGCTCGCGCGCATCGCGGCCGACCTGCCGGATGCGAAGGAGCTCATCGGGTCGATGCAGCAGTTCGTGCCGAACGCCGGCATCTTTTTCGGCGGCGTGCTCGGCGCGATCGGCAACGTCGCCATCATCCTGTTCGTGGGTATTTATTTCGCGCTGTCGCCGCGGCAGTACAAGCGGGGCATCGTGAAGCTCGTACCGCAGGGCAAGCGCGAACGTGCCGTGCAAGTGATGGACGACATCGGCGACACCCTGGCGCGCTGGCTGATCGGCAAGTCGGTGTCGATGCTGATCGTCGGCGTCGCGACGGCGGGCGGGCTCACGCTGCTGGGCGTGCCGCTGGGACTGATCCTCGGCATCATCGCCGGGCTGCTCGACTTCATCCCGTACATCGGCCCGATCATGGCGGGCGTGCCCGCGGTATTGATCGCGCTGTCGATCAGCCCCGACCTGGCGCTGTACACGGTACTCCTGTTCCTCGGCATCCAGATGGTCGAGGGCTATGTGCTGCAGCCGCTCGTCGAGGCGCGCGCGGTCGAGATTCCGCCGGCGCTCACCATCGTCATGCAACTCGTGTTCGGCAGCCTGTTCGGCTTCGCAGGGATCGCACTGGCGACGCCGTTGACGGCCATGCTGGTGGTGCTCGTCAACAAGCTGTACGTGGAAGATATTCTCGGCGACCGGCCGACGGGTTAACGTAAAACGGCCGCACGAGGCGGCCGTTCGTCAGAGGGGCAGAACGCGCGGATCAGCGGTTGCCCTTGTTGATCGCGTCACGCAGATCGCCGGCTTTTTCCTGCACCTTGCCTTCGACCTGTTTCGACAGGCCCTTGGCCTGCTGTTCGCTGCTGCCGATCACTTTACCGACTTCCTCCTGAACCTTGCCGCCGATATCCTTGGCTTTACCTTTGATTTGGTCGTCGTTCATGTCGGAATCCTCCTTGATGAGTAAAGACCGCTTGCGGATTCAAGCGGGATGCATTCAGGATAATTGGATGGCGACCTTCATTCTGTACGCAAACTAACAAAAGATTAACTGGCCTTGCGCCACACGCTCGCGAGCCAGGGCTGCTGGTCGCGCGGCAAGCCTTCCGGGCGGTAATAGTGGCGCAGCGGCACAAAGCCGGCAGCAACGACATAGCGTTCCCAGGCCGCGTAATCGTGGAAGCAGCCGTAGCGCGGGCCGTTCCAGCCCTCTTCGTTATGGCCGCGCGGATTCGAGCTGAACAGCACACCGCCCGCCTTCAGCGCCGCGCACAGCGCCTTCAGCACGTTCGGCAGCAGCTCGCGCGGCACGTGGAACAGTGAGGCGTTCGCGAAGATGCCGTCGAACGTCGCGTCCGGTAAATGCAGGTCGATGAAGTTCTGGTGCCACACCTCGCAACCGCTGTACGCGCGGGCCATCTCGACGAATTTTTCGCTGCCGTCCAGGCCGATGGCGTGATGGCCCAGCGCCGTAAACGTCTTGAGGTCGCGCCCCGGGCCGCAGCCGAAGTCGAGGATGGTGTACGGCGCCGGCGCCTTGATCGCGCCCAGCAGCGCCTCGATGTTCTGGCTGACGTCGTGGTCGATGGTCCCGGCAAAGAACCGGCGCGCATTGTCGTCGTAATGGTGCAGCGTGCGCCGCGTGATGTCTTCGTAGTCGTCGTCTTCGATCATGTGTGCAAAGTGATGGATGATGCGCCGGTCGACGTCGAGATAGTGCTGTTTCATAGCAATAACCACGCTGAAAGAAGCCCGAACCATTCTAGTCCGGGCCTCTTTCCGACCGGCGCAGCTTACCCGCGTGACATAAAACCCTTGCTTACCAGACGCGTACGCGCTGCTCCGGCGGCAGGTACAGCGCCTGGCCCGGCTGCACGTCGAACGCCTTGTACCACGCGTCCAGGTTGCGCACGGTGGCCGTACGGTATTGCGGCGGGGCGTGGCCGTCCGTCAGGATGCCGCGCCGCTCGGCCGCCTCGCGCGCCTTCGTGCGCCAGCTCTGCGCGTAGCCGGTGAAGAACTGGCGGTCGCTCTCCGCCGACGCGTTCTTGCCCGCGGCGGCGCGGTAGGCGTCATAGGACGCTTCCAGGCCGGCGAGATCGGCCAGGTTTTCGGACAGCGTCAGCTGGCCGTTGACGGCGAGGTCCGAGTACGGTTTATATGCGTTGTACTGCTCGACGAGCTTCTGCGACGCCGCCTTGAAGTGTTCCATGTCTTCCTTCGTCCACCAGTCGCGCAGGCGGCCCTGGGCATCGAACTGCGCGCCCTGGTCGTCGAAGCTGTGGCTGATCTCGTGGCCGATGATGGCGCCGATCGCGCCGTAGTTGACGGCGTCCGGCGCCTTCGGGTCGAAGAACGGCGGCTGCAGGATGGCGGCCGGGAAGTTCAGCGCATTCTGCAGCGGCAAATTGACGGCATTGACGAGCTGCGGCGGCATCGACCAGTCCGTGCGATCCGGCTTCGCATGCAGCTTCGCGAGTTCCTGCTCGGTGTGGAAGGCTTCCGCGCGCAGCGCGTTGCCGAACGCATCCTTGGGATCGACCTTCAGGCCGGCATACGATTTCCACCGGTCCGGATAGCCGACGCCCACGTACAGGGTCTTCAGCTTTTCCTTCGCCTGGGCGCGCGTGGCGGGCGCCATCCAGTCGAGTTTGTCGACACGCTTGCCGAACGCCGCCACGATATTGGCAACCATCTTCTGCAGTTGCGCCTTGTTCTCGGCCGGGAAGTATTTCGCGACGTACAGCTTGCCGACGGCTTCGTCCATCGCCTCGTTCGTGGCGCCCAGCGCCCGCTTCCAGCGCATCGATTGCTGCGGCGTGCCGGACAGCGCCTTGCCGTAGAACGCGAAGCGCTGGTCGACGAATGCCTTCGGCAGCACGCCCGCCATGCGGTTGATGGTGTGGAAGGCGAGATAATCCTTCCACGTCGCGAGGTCGATCTTCTCGACCAGGGCCGCCTCGCCTTTCACGGCGGATGGGTGCCAGACGATGAACTTGTCCTGGTCGCCCAGGCGCGCGGCCTTGAAGAACGCGTCCCAGTCCAGGCCCGGTGCGTTGGCGGCGAAGTCCTTGCGGGTCCACGTGTTGTCGGCCTTGAGCACGTCGGCCGAGTCGGCGCGGGTGCCGTGCGTGTTGGCGATGTCGACTTCGAGCGCAAAGATTTTCGCGGCGCGGGCGTCGGCGTCCGCATCCGTCGTTGCATAGCCTGCAAGTTTGAGCATCGCGGCGATGTGCTTCTGGTACTGGCTGCGCAGGCCGGCCATGCGCTCGTTGTTGTCCAGATAATAAGCACGGTCCGGCATGCCCAGGCCGCCCTGCAGCAGGTATGGCCAGTTGTGGGCCGGGTCGTGCAGGCCGGGCGACACCCAGACGCCGAAGATGTTTTCGGTCGCAAAATGCGTATTGTTCAGCGGGTCGACGTCCGCCCGCACGGACGCGCCCAGCGCGCGCACGAGACCCGCCTTGTCCTTGATGGCGCCGATCTGCGCCAGCAGCGGCTTCAGCGGGGCGGCGCCGCGCGCTTCGATCGCGGACTCGTCCATGTAGGCGTTGTAGTAATCCGCGACCTTGCGCGCTTCGGGTCCCGCCTTTTTATCGTTGCTCACTGCATCGATCAGCTTGACGATGCGCTGGTTGGTGTCCTCGGCCAGGTTGTCCATCGCGCCCCAGCGGCTGCGGTCCTCGGGGATGGTCGTTTTGGCAAGCCAGTCCTTGTTGGCCCAGGCAAAGAAATCGTCGCCCGGCCGCAAGGTGGCCTGGGCCGAAGTCCCGGCCGAATTTGCGTTCTCCTTGGCTGCGGGCGGGGTCTGCCCGGATGCAATCGCGCCGTTGGTAACGAGCGCGGTGCCGCACATCGCTAAAACGATGGCGGCCTTGATCGGAGTCAAGCTGATGTTCATGATGTCCCTTTATGTTTTCAGGTTCGTTGGTGAAGCTGGCGTGCACTATAACGCGCTGCCCTAAAAAAAATTTCAAAAAAATCTTTCGAAAGCCCTAAAGTTCTCCAAAACGCTGCCGTAAAAGGCAGACAACCGGCAATCCGGCCGGAGTTTGCCTCAATTGGTGGAGCGCAGTCATGACGTCCAACGAAGTCCTCGCAATGTATGAAAGCATCGCCGCCCTGAGCAGCCGCATGGCTGTCGCTGCGCGCGAAGGGGATTGGGACGGCCTGGCCCGCCTGGAAACGCAATGCGCCCTGCAGTCGAGCGCGGCGAAGAGTGGCGTGCCGCCGCTGGACGGCGCCGCCCGCAAGCGCAAGATCGACCTGCTCAAGCAGATCATGGCCAACGACCGCGCCGTGCGCGACATCACCGAGCCGTGGATGGGCCAGCTGGACCGCGCGCTGAGCCCCGCCCACTGATCCGCCCTACCCCGCCTGAAGCCCCTTCGACTTGCCGTCCAAGGGGCTTTTTGCTTTCTGCGCGGCCAGGATGCCGTCCATATTCCCTTCGATCCAGGCGGCCAGATCGCCGAGCTTGTGACCGATCTGCTCGCCGAGCGGCGTCAGCCGGTATTCCACGTGGGGCGGAACGACGGGATGGGCGATGCGCTGCACGAAACCGTCCTGCTCGAGAAAATACAGCGTCTGGGCGAGCATCTTTTCGCTGATGCCGCCCACCTTGCGGCGCAGTTCGCCGAAGCGGTGCGTGCCGTCTAACAGTGCGACGAGCAGCAGCACGCCCCAGCGGCTCGTCACGTGTTTCAGCACTTCACGCGACGGGCAGTATTCTGAGAATAAGTCCGCGCGCACGAGGTCGTTCATGGCCACCTCCCCGATCGATGATCTGACCATATGGTAGCGATAACCCGAGCGGGAGGCCAACGCGCGCCGCACAAACAAAAACCGCGCAGCGACGTCGGTCATCTGCGCGGTTTCGAGGAATGGGGAGCGCGAGCACCAGGCATCCCCTGGCGTCGCCTCTTGCCGGTTGCCTCCGGCGTCCGACTGCCACTGTTGGCAGCGAACCGCTTCCGGTATCAGGCGCTTCATCAGCGACTGCCCAACCCCGCGCCACGCTATCGGTGGTGGCTGCGGCGGACCCTGATCCGTGTACTTCAGGACTCAGTATAACGCAAAAACCGCACTTGTGTAGACGACTCGTGCGAAGATTTTGAACGCTACTCGAGCGTCGGCTCGGCGGCTTCATCTGCCGCCTGCGGGGCCTTCGTGCGCGCCGCGAAACGGGCCTTCAAGGTCTCGAACAGGCCCGGCGTTTCGGCGGCCGCCGGCGGCGCCTTGCGGCGGCGGACGACGGCGTACGCCCCTGCCCCGCCCAGCGCCAGCACGCCGATGGCGGCGCCGATCCAGCCCCACGGCAGACCCTCGTCCGGCGGCGGTGCCTTCGGCTTGTGCGGCACGAGCGGCTTGATCGACGAGATCGGACGCGGGCCGGCTGGCTTCGGCGGTGCCGGTTTCGGTTCTTCCGATTTCGGCGGCGTCTCGGGCTTGACGGCTTCCTGCGGCTTCGGCGCTTCCGGCCTGGTCTCCGCCTTGGCCGCCTCGTGCGCCACCGCCGGCGCGGCCAGCGTCACCTGCAGCTTCGTCATCCGGTCCTCGACCTGGCCAAGCCGGTTGCGCAACTCGTCGTTCTTCGCGCCGAGGGCCGCGCATGCCTGCACTTCCTCGGCGCGAGGCGCGCAGGCGGGCGGCGGCGTCTCCGGCTTCGCGACGGGCACCGGCTTCGGACGCTGTACGACCGGCCTGGGGGCTGCGGGCCTGGCGACCGGGGCGGCGTGCGCGGTGCGCGCACGTTCGACCTGCGCCAGCAGCACCGCATCCTGCGCCGGCGCCGGCACAGGTGCCGCTGCGCGCACGGGTGCGGGCGGCGGCGCGGGATTCGGATCCGGCGTCAGCCACAGCGTGGCCAGTCGCACGGCGCGCTGGCCCTTGTCGACGAGTTCCAGGTACAGGTGCACGTGGTCCGCGTCGACGGGACGCAGCGACGTCACGTGCAGGAACTGGCGGCCGTCGCGCCGCATCACGGACAGGTTCAGGCTGGACAGCACGGGCGGCACGGCGATGCCCGCGCCGTGGTAGACCTCCGGGCTGGCCACGCGCACCTGCACGGGCGTCGCGGCGTCGTCGAGCATCGTCAGCTCGACGTCGGCCACGAGCGGCTGGCCGACGTGCGACGTCACGCGCGGGTCGCCCAGCTCGGCCGCAAGGGCGGGAACGAACGCGGCAAGGGCGAGACTGGAGAGAATGAGGCGGGTGCGGCGGGCCATGGCGGTGGAAAAATAGGGGCTTCAACGTGGTTAACGGCCGTTGCGGTACACTCTTTAATTCCATTGTCAAACCAACAGGATGCATCCATGGAAAACCGGATTGAGAAGGACAGCTTCGGCCCGATCGACGTGCCGAACGATCATCTGTGGGGTGCGCAGACCCAGCGTTCGCTGCACCACTTCCACATCTCCAGCGAGAAGATGCCGCCGGAACTGGTCGCCGCGCTGGCGCAGGTGAAGCGCGCGGCCGCCGCCGTCAACCGCTCGCTCGGCAAGCTCCCGCAGGACAAGGCCGACGCCATCATCCGCGCGGCCGACGAAGTGCTGGAAGGCCGCCATCCATCCGAATTCCCGTTGTCCGTGTGGCAGACCGGCTCCGGCACCCAGAGCAACATGAACATGAACGAGGTGCTTGCGAACCGCGCTTCCGAACTGCTGGGCGGCGAACGGGGCGAGGCGCGCCTGCTGCATCCGAACGACCACGTCAACATGGGCCAGTCGTCGAACGACATGTTCCCCACCGCGATGCACGTGGCGGCCGCGCTGGCCGTCGCCAAGGACGTGCTGCCGGCGCTGGCGAAGCTGCGCGGCACGCTGGAAGTGAAATCGCGCGACTTCGCCGGCATCGTCAAGATCGGCCGCACCCACTTGCAGGATGCGACGCCGCTCACCCTGGGCCAGGAATTCTCCGGTTACGTGGCGCAGCTCGAATTCGCCGAGCACGCGATCAAGAACACGCTGCCCGGCCTGCTGCTGCTGGCCGCCGGCGGCACGGCGGTGGGCACGGGCCTGAACGCGCATCCGGAATTCGCCAACCGCATCGCGGCAGAGATCTCGTCGCGCACCGGCCTGCAATTCAAGTCGGCGCCGAACAAGTTCATGGCGCTGGCCGGCCACGACGCGATGGTGCTGGCGCACGGCGCGTTCAAGACGCTGGCCACGGCGCTGATGAAGATCGCCAACGACGTGCGCTGGATGGCCTCCGGCCCCCGCTCCGGCCTGGGCGAGATCACGATCCCGGAAAACGAACCGGGCAGCTCGATCATGCCGGGCAAGGTGAATCCGACCCAGTGCGAGGCCCTGACGATGCTGTGTTGCCAGGTGTTCGGCAACGACGTCGCGATCACGGTCGGCGGCTCGCAGGGCAATTTTGAATTGAACGTGTTCAAGCCAATGATCGCCCACAACTTCCTGCAGAGCGCGCGCCTGCTGGCGGACGGCATGCGCTCGTTCGACGAGCATTGCGCCCAGGGCATCGAGCCGAATCACAAGCGCATCGGCGAGTTGATGGAGCAGTCGCTGATGCTGGTGACCGCGCTGGCCCCGCATATCGGGTATGATCGCGCCGCGCAGATCGCCAAGACGGCCCAGCACAACGGCCTGACGTTGCGCCAGGCCGCCCTGCAGTCGGGCTTCGTCGACGAGACGCAGTTCGACCAGTGGATCGTGCCGATCGAGATGACGCGGCCCAGCCCGGCCTGAGGCCTGTCTACCGTCGCCCCCGCCTGTGCGGGGGCGACGTCTTTCTACGGTGTTGTCTAAACGAACACAACAGTACGACGCCGTTTCTTAACAGAGGATAAAATGCAAACAACAACTTTTGAACTGACTTCGGAGTTCATCGAACTGAACCAGCTGCTGAAGCTGGTCGGCGTGGTGGACAGCGGCGGCGCCGGCAAGCACGTGGTGGCGAGCGGCGACGTGTCGGTCGATGGGAAGAAGGAACTGCGCAAGACGGCCAAGATCCGCGCCGGCCAAGTCGTGACGCTGGGCGATATCCGCATTCAGGTACGTTGAGGCGCACCGCGCGCACCTCGTGGTTGCACCGCGCGAGCCGTCCCCGACGGTAGGGTTGACGTTTGCGCGCTGACAAACTTGGGCAGTCCCCCTTCTCTATATTGAAGTCGTAATATTCGCCCAGAGGTGAGGAAGATGGAAACCCCGGAACCACGCTCCATGACGCAGCAGCGGTTGATCGGCGACCTGCGTCTCGTCATCGAAAACGCGGAAGAACTGCTCAAGAATACCGATCACTACACCGGTGTCGTGTACCAGAACGCCCGCGCCAAGCTGGCCGTCGCGCTCAATGCCGCCAACGAGGAACTGGCCCGCTTCGAGGAAGAACAGCTGAACCGGATGATGGAAGCGACGCGTGCGGCGAACGAGCTGCACCACGACAAGACCGGAGAAGAACGCATCCTGCGCGCCTTCTACCACTGACCGCGCGGCGCCACCGTCTACGGCGCCGCCTCTTCATAGCCCACCACGATTTTCCCCTCGAGCCAGCGCCGCAAGTGCGCGGCCACGTCGAAGTCCCCATCCACATCGAACGCCGCATCGAGCGCCGCGCCGAACGTGCCGCCGCGCGCGAGGCACGCCAGCGCCGCGTACTCCGCCGCGCCGATCGTCTCCACGACCACGTCGAACCGGGGCCGCAGCACCAGCGCGCGCGTGGTCGTCCGCAATTCATCCGGGAACGCCGGACCGCCGTCCTGGTGCGCGCGCCACAGCGCCACCGTGGCCCAAGGCGACGCATGCAGGCGCAGCGACGGATGCAGCACGGCGCGCGCCGCCTCGAATGCATCGGGTGCGAGGCGGGCCAGCGTCGCGGGCGTCGCGTCGGCGTCGGACGCGAACCAGGCTTCGTGCACGCACCATTCGAGGCGCGCGACATCGGGCAGGTAGGGATGAGCGGCAGCGGGGGCGAAATGGGCGAGGAAGTCCGGCAGCGCGGCGCCGAAGCGGTTCAGGTCCGGATCGACCGCGGGGTGCGCCCGGCCGTAGACCCGCGCGAGTGCGTCGAAGAATTCGTCGCCCACCAGCTGGCGCAGCACGGGGTAGGCCGACGTCAGCGCGCGCGTCCAGTGCGCGTGCAGGTTGCCCCGGTAGATGCCGACGCGGCGCGGATCGCCTTTCAGCAGCGGGGCCAGCGCGGCGTCGTGCGTGCTGTCGAACAGCGCCGCGCCGAACGTTTGCTGGAGCGCCTCCAGGCCGGCCGCAGGTAGCGGGTCGGCCGGCGCGGCGACGACGTCGGCCACGGCGCCCTGCCCCGCCGTCGCGGCGATGGCGTCCGCCTGCGCCGCCTCGTCGAGCAGCACGTCGAGCGGCGGCAGATCCGTGTCCCACTCGATGAGCGTGGGCACGGCGCCGAAGCGGGCCAGCGCCGCGCGGTACAGGTCCCACACGGGCGGCGCGACCCGGGCGCCGTGGTGGTCGATCAGGCCGTCGTCCGTGACGAGATGGCCGCCCAGGTGGATCTCGCCCACGCAGCCGGCGGGCAGCGCGGCGATGGCGGCATACGCGTCTTCACCGTGATTGCGCTCGTTCACGTACAGGTTGTTCACGTCCAGCAGCACGCCGCAGCCCGTGCGGCGTGCGAGTTCGGCGAGGAACTCCGCCTCGCTCATCGCGTCGCCCGCGAAGCGCACGTAGGTGGAGACGTTTTCGACGAGGATGCGCCGCCCCAGCACGTCCTGCACGCGCTGGACGCGCGCGGCGACGAGGGCGAGCGCCTCGTGGTCCAGCCGCAGGGGCAGCAGGTCGTTCAGCTGGCGGTCGCGCAGCGCGCCCCAGGACAAGTGTTCGGAGACGAGAACTGGCTCGAGCGCCCGGACGAGCGCGGCCACGCGGGCGAGGTGGTCTTCGGAAAAGCCGTGCACGGCGCCGAGGCCGAGGCCCACGCCGTGCAGGCTGACGGGATAGTCGCGGCGCACCGCGGACAGCACGCGCCAGTCGTGGCCGGCGCGCGCGAGAAAGTTTTCCGTGTGGACCTCGACCCAGCCGACAGCGGGCCGGCGGTCGAGGAAATCACGGTAATGCGGCGCGCGCAGGCCGATGCCAGCGGCCATAATGCGAGGTTATTTACCCTGCTTCGGCGGCGTGAGCTTGCCGCCGGCTTTTTCGCATGTGCCCTTCGGGACGAATTTCCATTCGGCCGGATCCTTGTCGGCCGTCGCCATGCCGGCGCAGCCGTGGGTGGCGGTGCCGCAGTCGTTCTGGCCGGCCTTGGCGACGCCGTAGCATTTTTCTTCGTTGCCGGATTGCGCATCCATCTGGCCGCCGGCCGTTGCCTGGGTGGCGCAGACGCTCGCGAGCGCAGCGGCGATCAGGGCTTGTCGTTTGTTCATGAGGTTCTCCAAGATACGAGTACATACCGCGGGAGGCATTCTATCCCGACGGGGACGTGCTGAGGGGTTTAATCAGTTTGTCTGGAACTTAGTCAAATCTGCGTAGTCTTATGCGGTATGAGCAAGTTTCTTTCGATTGGCGCCGCCGCCAAGGCACTCGGGGTCTCAACAAGCACGCTGCGCCGCTGGGAGGCCGCTGGTCGGCTCGTCCCGATCCGGACCGAGGGCGGGCAGCGGCGCTACGATCTTGCCGCATTGCGTCCCGGGCATATTCACGGCGCTACCATGCCGCTACGGACGGTGGCGTACGCGCGAGTGTCGAGCCACGACCAACGTGCGGACCTCGAGCGCCAGAAGCAGGTGCTCGAATTGTACTGCGCCGCCCAGGGCTGGCCCTTCGACATCATCGCCGATCTAGGCTCCGGCATGAACTATCACAAGAAGGGCCTGCGG
>NZ_JANUGY010000030.1 GCF_024756235.1 Massilia kyonggiensis
ATATCCGCAGCTTCGGTGACTGGCTTAGCCCCGTTACATCTTCCGCGCAGGACGACTCGATCAGTGAGCTATTACGCTTTCTTTAAATGATGGCTGCTTCTAAGCCAACATCCTGACTGTTTTAGCCTTCCCACTTCGTTTTCCACTTAGCCAATCTTTGGGACCTTAGCTGGCGGTCTGGGTTGTTTCCCTCTTGACGCCGGACGTTAGCACCCGACGTCTGTCTCCCAAGCTCGCACTCACCGGTATTCGGAGTTTGCAATGGTTTGGTAAGTCGCAATGACCCCCTAGCCATAACAGTGCTCTACCCCCGGTGGTGATACTTGAGGCACTACCTAAATAGTTTTCGGAGAGAACCAGCTATTTCCAGGTTTGTTTAGCCTTTCACCCCTACCCACAGCTCATCCCCTAATTTTTCAACATTAGTGGGTTCGGACCTCCAGGGCGTGTTACCGCACCTTCATCCTGGCCATGGGTAGATCACCTGGTTTCGGGTCTACACCCAGCGACTGTCGCCCTGTTCGGACTCGATTTCTCTACGGCTCCCCTATCCGGTTAACCTCGCCACTGAATGTAAGTCGCTGACCCATTATACAAAAGGTACGCCGTCACCCCACGAAGAGGCTCCGACTGTTTGTATGCACACGGTTTCAGGTTCTATTTCACTCCCCTCCCGGGGTTCTTTTCGCCTTTCCCTCACGGTACTGGTTCACTATCGGTCGATTACGAGTATTTAGCCTTGGAGGATGGTCCCCCCATCTTCAGACAGGATTTCACGTGTCCCGCCCTACTTGTCGTACGCTTAGTACCACCGTTCAGATTTCGTATACGGGGCTATCACCCGCTATGGCTCCTGTTTCCAAAAGATTCTGCTATCTGATCGACTATCACGTACAAGGCTCATCCCATTTCGCTCGCCACTACTTTGGGAATCTCGGTTGATTTCTTTTCCTGCAGCTACTTAGATGTTTCAGTTCGCCGCGTTCGCTTCGTTACCCTATGTATTCAGATAACGATGACCTAAAAGGCCGGGTTTCCCCATTCGGAAATCTGCGGATCAAAGTGTGTTTGCTCACTCCCCGCAGCTTATCGCAAGCTACTACGTCCTTCATCGCCTGTAATCGCCAAGGCATCCACCATGTGCACTTATTCACTTGTCCCTATAACGTTGGCCCCTGCA
>NZ_JANUGY010000031.1 GCF_024756235.1 Massilia kyonggiensis
AATGGCAAAGGAAAAATTCGAACGGACCAAGCCGCACGTGAACGTCGGCACCATCGGTCACGTTGACCACGGCAAAACCACCCTGACGGCTGCAATCGCAACCGTTCTGTCGAAGAAATTCGGCGGCGAAGCCAAGGCCTACGACCAGATCGACGCGGCTCCGGAAGAAAAAGCACGCGGCATCACGATCAACACCGCGCACGTCGAGTACGAAACGGCCAACCGCCACTACGCACACGTCGACTGCCCGGGCCACGCCGACTACATCAAGAACATGATCACCGGTGCTGCCCAGATGGACGGCGCGATCCTGGTGTGCTCCGCTGCTGACGGCCCGATGCCGCAGACCCGCGAACACATCCTGCTGGCTCGCCAGGTGGGTGTTCCGTACATCATCGTGTTCCTGAACAAGTGCGACCTGGTCGACGACGCAGAACTGCTGGAACTGGTCGAAATGGAAGTGCGCGAACTGCTGTCGAAGTACGAGTTCCCGGGCGACGACCTGCCGATCATCAAGGGTTCGGCTCGTATGGCGCTGGAAGGCCAGCAGGGCGAAATGGGCGAAGACTGCATCATCCGCCTGGCTGACGCACTGGATTCGTACATCCCGACCCCGGAACGTGCCGTCGACGGCGCCTTCCTGATGCCGGTGGAAGACGTGTTCTCGATCTCGGGCCGCGGTACCGTGGTGACCGGTCGTGTCGAGCGCGGCATCATCAAGGTCGGCGAAGAGATCGAAATCGTCGGTATCGTCGATACGGTCAAGACGACCTGCACCGGCGTGGAAATGTTCCGCAAGCTGCTGGACCAGGGTCAAGCTGGCGACAACGTCGGCCTGCTGCTGCGCGGTACCAAGCGTGAAGACGTCCAGCGTGGCCAGGTCCTGGCCAAGCCGGGTTCGATCAAGCCGCACACCGACTTCACGGGCGAAGTGTACGTCCTGTCGAAGGACGAAGGCGGCCGTCACACCCCGTTCTTCAACAACTACCGTCCGCAGTTCTACTTCCGTACGACTGACGTGACCGGCTCGATCGTTCTGCCGGCCGACAAAGAGATGGTCATGCCGGGCGACAACGTGTCGATCACCGTCAAGCTGATCGCTCCGATCGC
>NZ_JANUGY010000032.1 GCF_024756235.1 Massilia kyonggiensis
AGGCGCTTCTGGTAGATGTCCAGCGTGAAGATCGTGGCGATCGAGTTGGCCTTGCCGGCCAGCGACGCGACGACGGCCGCGGTCAGTGCCGCGAACGCGATGCCCTTCAGGCCCGACGGCAGCAGCGCCAGCAGGGTCGGATACGCGCGGTCCGGATTCAGTTCGCCGCCGACGCGCATCGCGTCGCCCAGTACGCCGGCACGGTCCAGCGCGAACGCGGCGATGCCCGGCATGACGACGATGATCGGCATCAGCAGTTTCAGGAACGCGGCGAACAGCAGGCCCTTGCGGGCGGTCGGCAGGTCGGCGCCCAGCGCGCGCTGCGTGATGTACTGGTTGCAGCCCCAGTAGTTCAGGTTCACGATCCACATGCCGCCGATCAGCGTGGACAGGCCCGGCAGGTCCATGTAGTTCGCGTTGTCGCGGCCCAGCACCATTTCGAAGTGGTCGCGCGTCGAGTTGTACAAGGTCGAGAAGCCTTGCAGCGCGCCATGGCCGTTGCCGAGCTTCGCGACGAGGTCCAGCGCCAGCCACGTGGTCACGAGGCCGCCGATGACGAGGCAGGTGACCTGGATGACGTCCGTGTAGCCGATGACCTTCATGCCGCCCAGCGTGATGATGGCGGCGAAGACGGCGAGGAACAGCATGCAGGGCAGCACGCCAATGCCAGTGACGCTGCCGATGGCCAGCGCGCCGAGGTACAGGATCGAGGTCAGGTTGACGACGACGTACAGGCCGAGCCAAAACAGTGCCATCGTCGTGGCGACGGCCTTGCCGTAGCGCTGCTCGAGGAACTGGGGCATCGTGTAGATGTGGTTCTTCAGGTAGACGGGCATGAAGAACACGGCGACGATGACGAGCGTGGCGGCGGCCATCAGTTCGTACACGGCGATGGCCATGCCGATGCGGAAGCCCGAGCCGCTCATGCCGATGAACTGCTCGGCGGAGATGTTCGATGCGATCAGCGAGGCGCCGATGGCCCACCAGGTGAGCGAGCCTTCGGCCAGGAAGTAGTCGTGCGAGGCGGAGGTGTTGGCGCTCTTCTTGCGGCGGTAGACCCACAGGCCGTAGCCTGCGACGACGACGAAGTAGAACAGGAAGAC
>NZ_JANUGY010000034.1 GCF_024756235.1 Massilia kyonggiensis
TGTTTAGTTTCGCGCGATCATTTACCTCGCCGTAGCTGGCCTTTGTTCCGTGCAAAGGCTATGCTGGGCGACTTGATTGCTGGGTTCAGCAATCCCGGCATTCAACCGCATCAGGAACAATCTGCAGCATGAGTTCACGCATTCATCCACAAGCTCGTACCACCCCGAAAATCCGGCAGGAGATCAAGGATTCCGGCCTGTCGGACCGACAGGCCGCAAAAGTTTTCAACATCAGCCGCGCCACCGCCCGCAAATGGCTCAAGCGCGATGACGTACAAGACCGTTCTCATCGTGCCCACACGCTGCACACGACCTTGAGCGCGGCACAGGAAGCCATCGTTCTGGCGCTGCGCCAGTCGCTCTATCTGCCCCTGGACGACCTGCTGTTCATCACGCGACAGCACATCAATCCAGACGTTTCCCGCTCGGGCATCGCACGCTTGCTCAAGCGCGAGGGCATGTCGCGCCTTGAAGACGTGATCCCGAAAGCCGAGGGCGAAACCATCGCCGCGAAGAAGACCTTCAAGGACTACGAGCCGGGTTTCCTTCATATCGATATCAAGTACCTGCCGCAGATGCCGGACGAGACCTCGCGCCGCTACCTGTTCGTCGCCATCGACCGCGCCACGCGCTGGGTCTTCATGCACATCTACGGCGACATGACCGAGTCCAGCAGCGTCGATTTCATGCGCCGTCTCAAGCTGGCCTCGCCCATCAAGATCAGCAAGATCTTGACCGACAACGGCTCGCAATTCACCGACCGTTTTACTACCAAAGACAAGAAGCCCAGTGGCAAGCACGCTTTCGACGTCGCTTGCGCCGCGTTACCTGCCGAGCACCGCTTGGCGCCACCGCGCCATCCGCAAACGAACGGCATGGTCGAGCGCTTCAACGGCCGCATCAACGAATTGCTGCAGCAGACCCGTTTCGACAGCCGAGCCGACCTGCAGACCACATTGATGAACTATCTGAAGCTGTACAACCACCACATTCCGCAGCGCGCACTCGACGCAAAAACGCCGATCTTGGCGCTCAAGGAATGGCAGAAGAAGCGGCCTG
>NZ_JANUGY010000035.1 GCF_024756235.1 Massilia kyonggiensis
CTGTCGCTATGGTGGACCAACGCGTTTCGCTCCGGCTGCCGCGCATACAGCGCCTGCTCCAGGGCGTCGAGCACGAAGTCGGTCCGCATCGAGCTGCTAACGCGCCAGCCGATGATGCGCCGAGCAAAAACGTCGATGACGAAGGCCACGTAGACGAAGCCCTGCCAGGTCGAGACGTAGGTGAAATCGCTGACCCACAGCTGGTTCGGCCGTTGTGCCTTGAACTGGCGGTTAACTCGATCGAGTGGACACGGCGCCTTTGCATCGGCAACCGTCGTGCGCACAACCTTGCCACGCATGACGCCACGCAGGCCGGCCTTGCGCATCAGGCGCTCCACCGTGCAGCGGGCCACGTCCGTTCCCTCACGCCGCAGTTGGCGCCACACTTTGTCGGCCCCGTAGACCTGCAGATTCGCCTGCCAGACCCGTTCGATCTCGATGCTCAACACGTCGTCGCGTTGCACACGGGCGCAGCGCAGTGCCGGGTTGCGCTGCTGCGCCGCGTGTCGCCAGTAGCCCGACGGCGCGACCTGCATCACCTTGCAGATCGACTCGACGCCGTAGGCATGGCGGTACTGGTCGATAAATGTCCTCACGACTTGAAGCGGCGGTCGAGCTCCGCCTGGGCGAAAAACGCACTCGCCAGACGCAGTATCTCGTTTGCCTTGCGCAGCTCGCGCACTTCTCGCTCCAGCGCTTTGATGCGCTCCTCTTCGGCGGTGGTCGGCCCTGGACGCTGGCCGGTATCGCGCTCCTGCTGGCGTACCCAGCGGCGCAGCGTTTCAGGTGTGCAGCCGATCTTGGCTGCAATGGATTCGATGGCTGCCCACTGCGAGCTGTACTCGCTCGCGGCCTCGCTGACCATGCGCACGGCGCGCTCGATGACTTCGGGGGAATACTTCGGTTGCTTCTTCATGACTCCATTTTCTCAAACATTGGAGCCTCTACAAAACCCGGGGCGGTTCA
>NZ_JANUGY010000036.1 GCF_024756235.1 Massilia kyonggiensis
CATAGCATTCGCCCAACTCGCGTGCCGGCACGGCTCGACGATCCAGCAGGGAAGTCAGAAATACCTTGGTGCGTCCATTGGGAAGAACATAGCGGAACACACGTGCCTGCCAAGTTGCGGGCAAGGCTGGATTGGCGGCGCGCGCTTGCGACGAGACCGTCATTTCAACCAGGCCATCGTCTTCGTCGCCCTCAAGCAATCGCCAGCGCGAGTTGGTCTTTGCCGGTATGAGGAAGTGCCGTTCTCCGCCCATCTGCTGTAACCCCACTAGCACTGCGGCACTGTAGTAACCAGCATCGATAATCGTCAGGGAATGCTGGGGAATCTCAGGCAGCATTTCCTTTGCAAAAGTCATTTCAGCCGTCGCATAAGGGCCAAAACGGGCCGCCAGCACCAACTGGGTTTCCAGTGCGCATAGCGTCACGGCCCGCAGTTGCGGATAACTCGATACAGCCCCTTCGGCATAGCCTTGAGCACCGAAGTGAAGACGATTGGCCGGACTGTCGGCCAAGCGCAGCGTGGTCCCATCCATGGCCAACAATTGTAGGCCGCGATAGGTTCCATAGGCCCGATGCTGCTCGGCCCACGCCGCCGCACACTTCTCGAACACCCATTTGAGTGGTTCGGCACCCAGCCGGCTGCGTGCCTGGGTCACCGCGCTATCCGACACCAGCGGCAACGACAGATCCGGCAGTGACAAATCCAGGTCCGATATTACTTGCTGGACCGAGTGGTGCCGATAAAGCGCTAGTGCGATTACTAGCCACACCACCTGTTCAGCTGGCAAACGGCGTCGCCGAATGCTGGCTTTGCCGGTGTAGGCTAATGCGGCTTCAATCCACTCCCAAGGCAAATGCTGCGCAAGCCGCTCGAAAGCGGGTGGCTGGGGTAAGCACGTAGATAGAGGGAGAGCGTCGGAAAGCATAGAG
>NZ_JANUGY010000037.1 GCF_024756235.1 Massilia kyonggiensis
AGATCGATCCCCACCTCACCTTGGTTTTCGGCTGGTGGCGGGGATGCTTCGGTCGCGTCGACGGTAATGCTGACATGCCATCGGTCCGCGCGGCGGGAAACGGTCGCCGAGACGATCCGGCCCGTAAAGCGCAACGCCTCGCGCATGCGTAACCAGCCCAGCTTGGGAACGTAAAAGCGCTTGCCGTCCACGCGAAACTGATCGTTCGTGAGTGTAAAACGATCATCGACGCCCTTGCGGCGGAACTTGGGGTAACGTGCACGATGCGCGAAAAAGTTCTTGAACGCCTCGCCCAGCTGGATGATTGCCATTTGCGGCGCGTTCTTCGTGACGTCCAGCATCCAGGGGAATTGTTCGCGCTTGATCGCGTTCAGCTGGCGCCGCAGCGCAAGCTGCGATGGCGCCGGCAGCGTCAGATCGGCCTTGCGTGCCATATATTGTCGCTGCCATTCCGACAAGGCCCAGTTGTAAGCGAAGCGCGCGACGCCGGCGGCGCGCGCAAGATACGTTGCCTGCACGTTGTTCGGGTCCAGTGCGATCCGGTGCGCGATCAGCATTGCGCCTCCTGCACGGCCCGCCGCATGCCGTCGATCAACTTCTGGTTCCGATGACTGCGACTCCCGTACAGCCGCGCCGAAAAGACGGTGATGATCTCGAGCACGTCGTTTGCGAGGTCTTCCTCGAACGTCGTGTCCACGCCCCGGTTGATGATCACCACCTCGACGTTCCGGGCTTCGCACAGGGCAAACACCAGCTCGGTGCCGAAGCGCAGCAGGCGGTCCTTGTGGGTCAGCACCAGTCGGCCGACATCGCCGGCAACGATCTCGTCCAGCAGGCG
>NZ_JANUGY010000038.1 GCF_024756235.1 Massilia kyonggiensis
TTCCACCAGAACGACGGGCACGACGTCGAGCAGCACGCGCACAGGATGCACTCGTACACGCCGTCCAGCTCTTCACGCTCTTCCGGCGACTGCAGACGCTCTTTCTCCGGCGGGATCGAGTCGTTGATCAGATACGGCTTGATCGAGTGGTACTGCTTGAAGAAGTTGGTCATGTCCACGATCAGGTCGCGGATGACCGGCAGGCCCGGCAGCGGACGCAGCACGATCGGCTGCGTCAGCTCGTTCAGGTTCGTCGTGCAGGCAAGACCGTTCTTGCCGTTGATGTTCATCGCGTCCGAACCGCACACGCCTTCGCGGCACGAGCGGCGCAGCGCGAGCGAGTCGTCGACGTCGGACTTGATGCGCTGCAGGACGTCCAGCAGCATCTTGTCGGTGTCTTTCAGCTGGACGGTGACGTCCTGCATGTAGGGCTTCGAATCCTTGTCCGGATCGTAGCGGTAGATCTTCAGTTGGACTGTGCGTGCCATTGTTTGGTACCTAAATTAGAACGTGCGGGGCTTCGGTTTGAACGTGTCGACGGTGAGCGGCTTGGTCACGACCGGTTTGTAGTCGAGGCGGTTGCCTTCCGAGTAGAACAGCGTGTGCTTCATCCAGTTCACGTCGTCGCGCTGCTCGTAGTCGCTGTGGGCGTGGGCGCCGCGCGATTCCTTGCGCGCCGCGGCCGACACGACGGTCGCCTTGGCCACTTCGATCAGGTTGTCCAGCTCGATCGCTTCGATGCGCGCCGTGTTGAACACCTTCGA
>NZ_JANUGY010000039.1 GCF_024756235.1 Massilia kyonggiensis
GATCAACTCGAACGGCGAACGCTTCATGGAGCGCTACGCGCCGACGCTGAAAGACCTGGCACCGCGCGACTTCGTGTCGCGTTCGATGGACCAGGAAATCAAGGAAGGCCGCGGCGTCGGTCCGAACAAGGACCACGTGCTGCTGGACCTGCGCCACATCGGCGCGGACACGATCCGCAAGCGCCTGCCGTCGATCCTGGAAATCGGCCACAAGTTCGCCAACGTCGACGCGACCAAGGAACCGATCCCGGTCGTGCCGACCATCCACTACCAGATGGGCGGCATTCCGACCAACATCCACGGCCAGGTCGTCGTGCCCGACGGCACCGGTTCGCAGAAGGTGGTCAACGGCCTGTACGCGATCGGCGAATGCTCGTGCGTGTCGGTGCACGGCGCGAACCGCCTGGGCACGAACTCGCTGCTGGACCTCGTGGTGTTCGGCCGCGCGGCCGGCAATCACATCGTCGCGCAGAACCTCAAGGAGCAGGGCAACCGCGCGCTGCCGAAGGATTTCGCGGACTACGCGCTGGGCCGTTTGAATCGTCTGGAAACCTCGACGGGCGGCGAGAAGGTGCAGGACGTCGCCAACGACATCCGCGCCACGATGCAGAAGCACTGCGGCGTGTTCCGCACGCAGGCGCTGATGGACGAAGGCGTCAAGGAAATCATGGCCCTGGACGAGCGCCGCAAGCATGTCTCGTTCAAGGACAAG
>NZ_JANUGY010000004.1 GCF_024756235.1 Massilia kyonggiensis
TCCGGACAAGTTCGTGGGCCCGGCCGGTCTGCTGCAGGCCTACCGCTTCATCGCCGACTCGCGCGACGAGGCGACCAACGAGCGCCTGGACAACCTGGAAGATCCGTACCGCCTGTTCCGCTGCCATTCGATCATGAATTGCACGGACGTGTGCCCGAAGGGTTTGAACCCGAACAAGGCCATCGGCAAGATCAAGGAATTGCTGGTACGCCGCGCGATCTGAGTCGCATTCTGCTCCAACGACAAACGGGCCCTTCGCGGGCCCGTTTTTTCATACCGCTTCCGCTTCGATGCGGCTCGCCGTGCCGGGCGACGTGGGCCGGATCGCCTCCGTCAGTTCCGTGAGCGCCGAGCCGCAGCCGAACACCAGCACGTCGCCCGGCTCGCAGCGCGCGAGACCCGCGCGGATCGCCTCGTGCACGTTCAGCTGGACTTGCAGGTGATCCGTCTCGTACTTGCCGAGGCGCGCACCGCGCACGAGCAGCGCCGCGACCTCGCCGGATGCGCGGCCGCGGTTTTCCGTCTCGTACACGACCAGTTCGTCGAAGCCCGCCGCGCACGTCTCGCCGATGGCCACGAGATCTTCGTCGCGCCGGTCGCCCGGCGCCGCGACGACGCCGACGAGGCGGCCCGGCGTCATGGCGCGCGCCGTCTCCGCCAGCGCGGCATAGGCGGCCGTGTTGTGGGCGTAGTCGAAGATAACGGTCACGCCGTCGACGTCGAACACGTTCGAGCGCAGCGGGTTGTGCTTCCAGTCGGAGACGAACGTGCGCAGGCCGGCCGCGATCTCGATATTGCCGAAGCCCGTCGCGTTCAGTGCGGCCGCGGCGGCCAGTGCGTTGGCGATGTTGTAGCGCGCCGCGCCCTTCAGTGTGCAGGGCATCGTGCGCACGTCCAGCAGCGCCTCGTGGCGCGCGCCGGTCGCCAGCACGATCATGTTGTCTTCCAGGTACACGCCGCGGCCGCCGTTTTCCAGGTGGCGCAGCAGCACCGGATTGTCGGCGTCGAGCGAGAAATACAGGATCTCGACGCCATGTTCCAGCTCGGACGACATCGCGACGCAATGATCGTCCTCGGCGTTCAGCACGACGGCGCGGCGCGCCCGCTCCGCGATGACGAATTTTACGCGCGCGAGCGCCTCCACCGTGTCGATGCCGTCCAGGCCCAGGTGGTCCGCCGACACGTTCAGCACGACGGCGACGTCGCACCGGTCGAACGCGAGGCCGCGTTTCAGGATGCCGCCGCGCGCCGTCTCCAGCACGGCGAAGTCGACGTCGGGCGAGGCGAGGACCGTACGCGCGGAGCGGTAGCCCGTGCAATCGCCTTTCACGATCCGTTCGCCGTCGATGTACACGCCTTCCGTCGTCGTCACGCCCGTGCGCAGGCCCGCGAGCCGGGTTGCATGTGCGATCAGGAGGCTCGTCGTCGTCTTGCCGTTCGTGCCGGTCACGGCGACGACGGGGATGCGGCCGTCGTCCTCGCCGAACAGCGCGTCGACGATGGCGGCGCCCGCGTCGCGCGGCGTGCCGCGGCTCGGGTACTGGTGCATGCGGATGCCAGGGGCCGCGTTGACTTCGATGATGCCGCCGTCCTGCTCGCGCAGCGGGCGCGCGATGTCCCGGCAGACGATGTCGATGCCGGCGACGTCCAGGCCGATCGTGCGCGCGGCGCGGATGCAGATGTCGCGCGTTTCTTCCGGCAGCAGGTCCGTCACGTCTTCCGCGGTGCCGCCGGTCGACAGGTTCGCGTTGCCGCGCAGGTCGACCACGCTGCCTTCCGGAGGAACGGAATCCAGACCGTAGCCCTGGCTCGCCAGCACCTGCAGCGCGAGGTCGTCCAGCGGGATCTTCGTGAGGATGTTCGTGTGGCCGTCGCCGCGGGCCGGGTTGCGGTTCTCGACGTCGACCAGTTCGCGCACCGTGGATACGCCGTCGCCCGTCACATGCGGCGGACGGCGCCACGACGCGGCGGCCACCTTGCGGCCCGTGACGAGCACGCGGTAGTCGCGGCCCTGCAGGAATTCCTCGACGATGACCTGGCGGCCGTATTTGCGGGCGAATTCGAATGCGCGCGCGATCTCGTCCTGCGTGGCGCAGTTGACCGTCACGCCCTTGCCCTGGTTCGCGTCCAGCGGTTTGACCGTCACCGGACCCCGGATGCGGCGCGCCTCGCGCAGCGCCTGTTCGAGCGTGGTGACCGTGGACCCGGCCGGTACGGGCACGCCGGCCTGGTCGAGCAGCGTCTTCGTCAGCTGCTTGTCGCTGGCGATGCCGACGGCCACGTGGTTCGTCGCGCCCGTGATCGTTGCCTGCAGGCGCTTTTGGCGGCTGCCCCAGCCCAGCTGGAACAGGTTCGCTTCTTCCGTCAGGCGCAGGCTCGGAATGCCGCGCCGGTGCGCCGCCGCCAGCACGGCTGCGGTACTCGTGCCGATGGCGTGGCGGTGCGCGCTGTCGCGCAGGCCGTCCAGCGCCGCGTCCAGGTCGAACGCTTCATGGCGCGCGCACGCCTCGATCAGCGCGGCCGCGGTGCGCAGCGCCTGGCCGGCCACCTGTTCGACCGTATAACCGCATATCACGCGGGCCTGGTGCGGTTTCGCCGGGTCGACTTTCGTCATGGCGAACGTGCCGGGCGCGCCGGCGAGGCGCTGCAATTCCATCACGACGGGTTCGAGCGCTTCGTGCGCGGCCTGGCAATCCGACAGGCGCGCTGCCGCTTCGGCCGGCATCGCGGGCAGCAGGGCCAGCAGACGCGCGCCGAGACCGGCCGCGTTCTGCTGCCCGGCGACGTCGAGGACCGCCAGCAGGCAGGGCGTCGCGGCATACAGGCTCGGGCCGCGCAGGAAGCGTTGTTCTACGATGTTCATGAGAGAGGATTCCGTTTCGTGATGTTTTCCAGGAACTCCAGCAGGGGCGGCGGGATGCGCGGTCCGTCGCTACGGCGTGCGTCGTCGTCTTCGCTGCTGCCGGGTAGTGCGTATCTGCTGCCCGCGGGGAGCAGGTGCAGGCGGACGTCGATCAGTTCCGGCGTCTCGTGATTCGCGATCTCCGCCACGTTCGTCGACATCGTCCGGCCATCGACGATGGTCACGGCGCCTTCGCCCACCACTTCGATGCCGACGCCGCGCTCGACGATGAGGGCCGTATCCTCGTCGATGCCGATTCCCTGCAGATACGGGTTCTGGGCGACGATGGACAATAGTCGCGACAGGCGCTGGCGTTCGGAGAAATGCTGGTCGATGACGACCTTGTGCAGGAAGCCGAGGCCCGCACCGAGGCTCACGGAGCCCTTTTCGGGATGCAGTTCCGCGCGGCCCTGCGCGAGCATGTGGCCGGACATGGCGGACGCGCCGGCGCTCGTGCCGCCGATGCAGGCGCCGCGCAGCTTGAGCGCGGCGTGCATCTCGGCATCCAGCGCCGTGCCGCCGATGATCGCGAGCAGCCGTTTCTGGTCGCCGCCCGTCATGAAGATGCCGTCGGCGTCGACGACGTCGCGGACGTGCCGTTCGTCGTTGGCGTCGTGGCGGCTCTGCAGGTGCAGGTGCGAGTGGCGCGACACGCCGAGATCGGCGAAGGCGCGGTCATAGGTGTCCCACATGTTTTCCGCGACGCTGCTCGCCGCCGTGATGACGACGATCTTGGCGTCCGGGCCGCCGCACAGCTCGACGAAGCGCTTGAGGATCGCCATGTCGTTCTGCTTGTCTTCGCCGCCGCCGATGATGACGAGGTGGCCGTGGCTCTTCGCCACCTTTTCCGCCTGTTCGGCCTGGGCGATGGCGTTCTTTTCCTGTGCGGTCATTGCTTGACGATCCTTGCGTGGGGCATGTCCTGGTTGCTGTGCGAAGCGGCTTCCGTGCGGGTCACGGCGATCAGGCCGACGGGCACCTTCGGGTCGAACAGGCCGACGCCGCGCTTCAGGGCCTGTTCGAGCGGCATGCCGTCCTCGATCCAGCCGTACACGGTGCGCGCCAGCAGGTGGCGCACGATCTGTTCGCCGATGCCGGTGGCCGCGACGGCGCCTTCCGGGCCCGCATAGAAGCCGCTGCCGATGATCGGCGTATCGCCCACGCGGCCCAGCAGCGACGGTGCGGACCCGCCCGTCGACAGCGCCACGGCGAAGTGCCCGTCGGGGCCGCGCACGACGGCGCCGACCGTGTCGCATGCGGCGTGCGCAGGCAGGTCGAGCGGCGTCTGGTAATTCCAGAAGCGCAGGAAGGCTTTCGCTTCCTCCGAGATGCCCGGCATCGCGGGCACGCGGCCGGCCAGCTCGCGCACGACTTTTTCGTGCGCCTTGCGCTGGTGGTCCGAGATGGCGGTATGGGCCGGGTGGCCGATGGCGGCGGCGAAGCGGGCGGCACCGTCGCCGGCCAGCAGCCAGTGCGGCGTCTCGGCGACGGCCCGCGCCAGCAGCACGGGATTCCTGACGCCCTGGACGCAGGCGACGGCGCCGAGGCGGCCGCGCGTGTCCATGATCGAGGCATCCATCTCGACGGTCGCGCCGTCCAGGCACAGGACCGAACCGCTGCCGGCATTGAACCGGCCGTCGTCTTCCATCGATACGACCGCCGCGATGGCGGCCTCGAGCGCGTCGGCGCTGATGGCCAGCTCCTCGACGGCCCGCTGCGCCGCGCGCTCGCAGCCGTCGTCGTAGGCGCGCGGGCTTCCGGCGCCGCCGTGCACGACGATTGCGTAGTCGTATTCTTGTGTAACGCTCATGTTGTTCTTCTCTCCTGGGAAACTTGCGCAATACGCGCACCAACGCGGTGCGGCAAAGCTGATACCGCATTATGCAAAACATAAAAAAATAGAAACATCGGTGGCGTCGCCGTGTGGTTGTCGGACGCGGCTTACACGGATCAGCCTGTCCCTGGATGTGGGAAGTCGTGTATGCGGGATGTAGTTATTTCCGGCCGAAAATGACTGCGAGAAAACTTGCTGGGGAACAGCGCTAGCGCATGGCGGATACGCTGCGCAACGCCTGCCGCAATTCGCGCGCCACCTGGCGGCGGCGCGACTCGTCCACGAATCTCCCGATCTCGACCTTCACGCCACGCGATTCCAGCCGGATCAGCGTGCGGCGGCGTTCGTCGGGCACGACGACGCGGGTCCACAGCGGATCGAGCCGCGTGAGTTCCCGATGGTCGGCCTGGACGCGCGTGACGAGCAGCCCGGACTCGGACAGGGCGATGCGCTCGTGGTCCGTCGCATGGCGCGCATAGACGAGGAGGGCGAGCCCGACGAGCGCCAGTTCGAGCAGGGAGAATGCGAGGACGAACCAGATGCCGTGGAGGAGAAAGCCGACAGCGACGACGAGGGAGGCGAGACACAGGACGGCATACGCGCGCGCGACCTGGCGCGGGGACAGGGAGCAGTTGCGCCGCAACGTCCATTCGCGCGTCATGCCGGCCCTCCCGGGTTCACTTGACGAGCGGCGGCGTCTCGAACGTGTGGAAGGGCGCCGGGCTTGGGACGGTCCATTCGAGGCCCTCCGCGCCTTCCCATGGCTTGGGTGGCGCGGGCGCGCCGCCCCGCACGTTCGGGATCACGACCCGGAACAGCCAGTACACCTGCGAGAGGCCGAACAGGAAGGCGCCCACGGACGTGAGCGCGTGGAAGTCCGTGAACTGGACGGGATAGTCGGCATAGCGCCGCGGCATGCCCGCGAGGCCGAGGAAGTGCATCGGAAAAAAGGTCACGTTGACCCAGACGAGCGAATTCCAGAAGTGAAACCGCCCCCGCCGTTCGTCGATCATGTGTCCGGTCCATTTCGGCGCCCAGTAGTAATAGCCGGCGAACAAGGCGAACAGCGACCCCGCCACCAGCACGTAATGGAAGTGCGCGACCACATAGTAAGTATCCTGCACCTGGACGTCGATGGGCGCCACGGAGAGGATGAGGCCCGTGAAGCCGCCGATCGTGAACACCCAGATGAAGCCGACGGCGAACAGCATCGGGCTTTCGAAGCTGAGCGAGCCCTTCCACATCGTCGCGACCCAGTTGAACACTTTCACGCCCGTGGGGATGGCGACCAGCATCGTCGCGTACATGAAGAACAGCTGGCCCGTGACGGGCATGCCGGTCGTGAACATGTGGTGTGCCCACACGATGAACGAGATGATGGCGATGGCGGCCGTCGCATAGACCATCGACGCGTAGCCGAACAGGGGCTTGCGCGCGAACGCGGGGATCACCTGCGAGATGATGCCGAAGCCGGGCAGGATCATGATGTAGACCTCGGGGTGGCCGAAGAACCAGAAGATGTGCTGGTACATGACGGGGTCGCCGGCACCGGCCGCGTTGAAGAACGTCGTGCCGAAATGGCGGTCGGTGAGGATCATCGTCACGGCCGTCGCCAGCACGGGCATCACGGCGATCAGGAGGTAGGCCGTGATCAGCCACGTCCAGCAGAACATCGGCATCTTCATCAGCGACAAGCCGGGTGCGCGCAGGTTCAGGATCGTCGTGATGATGTTGATGGCGCCCATGATGGACGACACGCCCATCAGGTGGATGGCGAAGATGGCCATGTCCATGCCCGGTCCCATCTGGACCGACAGGGGCGGGTACATCGTCCACCCGGCCGCGTTGGCGCCGCCCGCGGCGAAGAATGAGCCCAGCAGCAGGATCGCGGCGGGCGGCAGCAGCCAGAACGAGAAATTGTTCATGCGGGCGAACGCCATGTCGGAGGCGCCCACCTGCAGCGGCACCATCCAGTTGGCGAACCCGACGAAGGCGGGCATGATGGCGCCGAAGATCATCACGAGGCCGTGCAGGGTGACGAACTGGTTGTACAGTTCCGGCTGGAAGAATTGCAGGCCCGGCTGGAACAGCTCCAGCCGGATCAGCAGGGCCAGCACGCCGCCGGCCAAGAACATGACGACCGAGAACCACAGGTACAGGGTGCCGATGTCCTTGTGGTTCGTCGCGAACAGCCAGCGCCGCCAGCCGTGCGGGTGGGCGTACTCGCCGGCATGGCTGCCGGGCGCATAATCGGGACTGCCTGCCGTCGACATGGGGCCTCCGTGTGGCGTCGTATGCATGAGACAAGCCGGGCCGGCATTGGTTCCGCGCCCGGAATCTGGTAACATCTCGCCCCTTTTCCCTGAGAGGCTTCCATGGCCAACGCTTGCGGCGTCGACTTCGGCACGTCCAACTCCACCGTCGGCTGGGTACGGCCCGGCCAACCCACGCTGCTGCCCCTCGAGGACGGCAAGGCGACGCTGCCGTCGGTCGTGTTCTTCAACGCGGACGACGACCAGGTGCGCTATGGCCGCGCCGCGCTGGCCGACTACCTGGAAGGCTATGACGGCCGCCTGATGCGGTCGCTGAAGAGCCTGCTGGGGACGAGCCTGATGGAGGGCCAGACGGAAGTCGCGGGGCGTGCGTTGCCGTTCCGTCAACTGCTGGGGCACTTCATCGGCGAGGTGAAGCGCCGCGCCGAACGCGAGGCGGGCCGCGGCTTCGATCGCGCCGTGTTCGGGCGCCCCGTGTACTTCGTCGACGACGACCCGGACGCTGACCGTCTCGCCGAGGACACGCTGGCAGGCATCGCCCGTGCCGTGGGCTTCACGGAGATCGGCTTCCAGTACGAACCGATCGCGGCCGCGTTCGACTACGAATCCCGCATCGAACGCGAGGAACTGGTGCTGATCGCCGACATCGGCGGCGGTACGTCCGACTTCTCGCTCGTGCGCCTGGGCCCGGCGCGGGCGGGCCGCCCGGACCGCCGCGACGACATCCTCGCCACCGGCGGCGTGCACATCGGCGGCACGGACTTCGACAAATACCTGAGCCTGGCCTCCGTCATGCCGCTGCTGGGCCATGGCAGCACGCTGCTGTCGGGGGCCTCGGTACCGTCGAGCTATTATTTCAATCTGGCGACGTGGCACACGATCAACCAGGCCTATACGCGCAAGAGCATCGCGCAGCTCGCCGACCTCGTGCGCGACGCGGCCGAGCCCGATAAACTGAAGCGCCTGCAGCGGCTGATCGACGACCGCGCCGGCCACTGGCTCGCGATGCGCGTGGAAGAGGCGAAGATCGGCCTGTCCGACGTACCGGAAGTGCAACTCGACCTGGACCGGCTGTCGCCGCCCGAACTGCTGCGCGTGCACCGCGACCTGTTCACGGACGCCATCGCGGGCATGATCGACAGCGTCGGCGCGACCGTCCAGCGGCTGCTGGACGAAGCCGGCGTCGCGCCGGAGCGCGTCGACACCGTGTTCTTCACGGGCGGCTCCAGCGGCGTGGCGAGCCTGCGCGAGCGCATCGCCGCCATCGTCCCGGACGCGCGCCGCGTCGAGGGCGACCTGTTCGGCAGTATCGGCGCCGGGCTGGCGATCGACGCCGCCCGAAAGTTTGGTTAAGAAAGGAATACCGTGTTCGAACGCCCCATCGTCATGCTCGACTTCGAGACCACCGGCCTGTCGCCCGACGCCGGCGACCGCATCACCGAGGTGGCGGCCCTGCGCATCGCCGAAGGCCGCATCGTCGAGCGCTACGTCTCGCTCGTGAACTGCGGCGTGCGCGTGCCGTCGTTCATCACCCAGCTGACGGGCATCACGCAGGCGATGGTCGACGGCGCGCCGCCGGCCGCGGAGGTCGTCCCGGCCCTCATCGACTTCATCGGCAACGATGTGCTCGCCGCCCACAATGCCAGCTTCGACGAGAAATTCCTCAAGGCCGAGGGCGCGCTGCTGGGCCACGGTTGCCGGCATGCCGGGCTCGTGTGCTCGCTGAAGCTGTCGCGCCGCGTGTTCCCGGGCATGGCGAGCTACAAGCTGGGCCAGCTGTCGCGCGCGCTCGGCATCATGTTCAAGGGGAATGCCCACCGGGCCGAGGCCGACGCCGAAGTGGCCGCCCAGCTGCTGCTGCACATCGGCCGCCACCTCGACGACGTCTACGGGCTGGCAGGCGTCGACCCGGACCTGCTCGTGTCGCTGAACCGCGTGGCGGCGGCCAAGGTCGACGCGTTCATGGGCGTGTACGCAGCGGGGCGCCGCGCAACGGCCTGAGCGGCGTTCTTATTTCCTGTATGCAGTAGGCTTCGTCGCGTGGCAGTGTCCCCGCCGGCCGAGCCGTCGCGCCGGCGTCGTTTTTGCCGGCGTCCATCCCCTCCACGTTGGCGCAAGTCAAATCCGTAATGCATCTCGTCATTACACTTTTGGCAATTCTTTGACCTCAACGCGTGTCCGTCAGGAGCTACCGCATGCACAGTCACGAGTCCCTCCCGCGCGCCGGCGCGCTCGCCTGGTTTGCCCGCGCCGCCGCGTGTGGTGATGCCTACGCGCAGTTCAACCTGGGCATGATGTACAAGGAAGGCGACGGTGCCCCGCAGGACGACGTCGCCGCCTGCCGGTGGCTGGAGCGGGCCGCGCGCCAGCGCCTCGTGTTCGCCCAGAACCACCTGGGCAGCATGTATTTTCTCGGACGCGGGGTGGCGCAGTCGGACCACGAGGCGGCCTACTGGTTCGGCCTTGCCGCCGCGCAGGGCGACGCGTCGGCACAGCAGAACCTGGGCGACCTGTACCGGGCCGGACGGGGCGTCCCGCGCGATCCGGCCCAGGCGGTCGCGTGGTACTACAAGGCGGCCGAGCAGGACCTGCCCAGCGCCCAGCGGCTGCTCGGCACCTGCTACCGGGACGGCGAAGGCGTGGCGCGCAGCCTGCCGCTCGCGATGGCGTGGTTCCGCAAGGCCGCGCTGCTGGACGATGCCGAGGCCGCCGTCTGCCTCGGGCTGATGTACCGCGGCGGCGCCGGCGTGGCGCCGAGCGAGTCCGAGGCGTTGTACTGGTTCCGGCGCGCGGCCGCACGCGGCCATGCACCGGCGCAGCGCCTGCTGGGGCTGGCGTACCTGGTGGGGCACGGGCTGCCATCCGACGCGCAGGGCGCGCGCGCCTGGCTCGAATACGCCGCCGAACAGGGCGACGCGGAAGCCCAGTTCAGCCTGGCGCAGCTGCTGGGCGCGGCCGACGCGGACGCGCTTGCGGGCGCCGGAAAAGGGGAACAGGCGGGGCCGCGCTGGAGCGGTCCCGCACTGGCCTGGACGCTGGCCGCGGCCGAGCAGGGCCACGTGCTGGCCCAGGTGAACCTGGGCAACCGGTACGCGTTCGGGCGCGGCGTCGCGCGCGATCCGCAGCAGGCGCTGTACTGGTACCGGCGCGCGGCCGAGCAGGGCGCGGCAAAGGCCCAGTTCACGCTGGGCGTGATGTACGCGAACGGCCAGGACGTGCGCCGCGACGAGGCGCTGGCGGCGGAATGGTACCGGCGTGCGGCCGAGCAGGGCGATGCGAGCGCCCAGAACAACCTCGGCGTGATGTATGCGAACGGCCAGGGCGTGCCGCAGGACGACGCGCAGGCCGTGCACTGGTACCGGCTGGCCGCCGAACAGGGCCACGCACTGGCCCAGTACAACCTGGGCGGCATGTACAACAGCGGCCGGGGCGTGGCGCGCGACACCGTGCGGTCGTACATGTGGATGCTGCTGGCGGCCGACGCCGGCGATCCGGCGGCCAGCGCCAACAAGGCGATCGTCGCGCGCCGCCTCTCGCAGGAACAGATCGCGAGCGCCGACGACATGCGGCGCCGATGGCAGAACGCGCGGTCGTACGCGGGTCCGGAGCGGCGTGCCGCGTGAACCCGGCGGCGGAGTTGTCGTCGTGCTACTTGATTCGCGCTATCATGCTCAGCGGCATCCGCCGACAACCTACGCCGTTATCCCATCCTACAACGCCAACAACCATGCACATGAGACATGCAACTTTTGTCGCCGCCCTCGTCGCTCTCAGTGCGGCGCTCGGCGCCGGTCCGGCCATCAGCCAGACCTGCCCCGGCAGCGGCACGCCGCTGACCTATCCGGTCGCGAAGAAAGTCGACCAGACGGACACTTATTTCGGCACGACCATCGCCGACCCCTACCGTTGGCTCGAAGACGCCAACAGCGCCGAGACGAAGGCGTGGGTGGACGCGGAAAACCAGGTCACGCAGGCTTACCTGGCCACGATCCCGCAGCGCGCCGCCATCCGGCAGCGCCTCACGCAGCTGTGGAACTACGAGCGCTACAGCGTGCCGTTCCGCGAAGGGGGCCGCTATTTCTACAGCCGCAACGACGGCTTGCAGAACCAGGCCGTGCTGTACACGATGACATCGCTGACGGACACGCCGCGCCTGCTGCTCGACCCGAACACACTCGCGGCTGACGGCACCGTCGCGCTGGCCGGTATCGCCGTGAGCCCGGACGGCAAGCTGCTGGCGTACTCGACGGCGGCGTCGGGCTCGGACTGGAACGAGATCAAGGTACGCGACGTCGCGACCGGCAAGGATCTCGCGGACCACATCAAATGGGTCAAGTTCTCGGAGACGGCCTGGACGCGCGACGGCAAGGGCTTCTTCTACAGCCGCTACGACGAGCCGAAGGAAGCGACCAAGCTCGCCGACGTGAATTACTTCCAGAAGCTGTACTACCACAAGCTGGGCACGCCGCAGGATGCCGACGTGCTCGTCTACGACCGGCCGGACGAGAAGGAGTGGGGCTTCGGTGCCGCCACGACGGACGACGGCCGCTACCTCATCGTCACGGCGACGAAGGGCACCGCGCATAAATACCGCGTGTTCTACAAGGACCTGACGCAGCCAAACGCGAAGGTGCAGCCGCTGATCGACAACTTCGACGCCGCCTATGAATTCGTCGACAACGTCGGACCCGTGTTTTATTTCGTCACGGACCGCAACGCGCCCCGCCAGCGCATCGTGGCCATCGATACCCGCAGGCCGCAGGAGGTGAACTGGAAGTCGATCGTGCCGGAAAGCGACCGGACGCTCGTGGCGGCGCACCTGGTGGGCGACCGCCTGATCGCGGAATACCTGGCGGACGCGCGCAGCGCCGTCAGGATCGTGGACCTGAAGGGCAAGCCGGTGCGCGAGGTGGCGTTGCCGGGCATCGGCAGCGTCGGGGGCTTCACGGGCAAGCGTGGTGACAAGGAAACCTTCTTCTCGTACACCGGCTTCACGACGCCGACGACGATCTACCGGCTGGACATGAAGACGGGCACCAGCACCGTATTCCGCCAGCCGAAGGTGCAGTTCGACCCGAACGACTACGAAACGCGCCAGCAATTCTTCACGAGCCGCGACGGCACACGCGTGCCGATGTTCATCGTGTCGAAGAAGGGCCTCAAGATGGACGGCAACAACCCGACCTATCTGTACGGCTATGGCGGCTTCAATATCTCGTTGACGCCCGCGTTCTCGCCGGCCAACCTGGCATGGATGGAAATGGGCGGCGTGTACGCCGTGGCCAACCTGCGGGGCGGCGGCGAATACGGCGAGGCGTGGCATGAGGCCGGCACGAAGCTCAAGAAGCAGAACGTGTTCGACGACTTCATCGGCGCGGCCGAGTGGCTCGTCGCGAACAAGGTGACGTCGCCGGCGAAGCTGGCGATCGGCGGCGGCAGCAATGGCGGGCTGCTCGTTGGTGCGGCGATGACCCAGCGGCCGGAGCTCTTCGCGGCGGCGATCCCGCAAGTGGGCGTGATGGACATGCTGCGCTTCCACAAGTTCACGATCGGCTGGGCGTGGACGTCGGATTATGGTTCGTCGGAAAACCCGGACGAGTTCAAGGCGCTGGTGAAATACTCGCCGTTGCACAACCTGAAGGCGGGCACGTGCTACCCGGCCACGATGATCACGACAGCAGACCATGACGACCGCGTCGTCCCGGCGCACAGCTTCAAGTTCGCGGCGACGGCCCAGGCGGCACAGGCCGGACCGAATCCGGTGATCATCCGCATCGACACGAAGGCCGGCCATGGCGCGGGCAAGCCGACGAGCAAGCAGATCGAGGAAGTGGCCGACCGTTGGGGCTTCCTGACGAAGGCGCTCAACGTGGACGTGGCGCCCACCGTCGCGGGCGGATCGGAGTGATATAAGCAGGCGTGATCCCCGCTGTCATCGGCTGGAATATGACAGCGGGGTGACATCACGAATAATTATCGCGGAGATCGGAAAAGGAAATTGGATTGATATCTGGCGCAGGCGTACACTGCATTCATCACTGAACGACATGACGAATGGAGCTGATATGAACGCCACGACGACGATCTCGACCCGCATCACGACTGAAAGCAAGCTTGGTCGCCTGTTCCGCGCATTCTGCCAGGAAGCCCGCCGCGCCATCGAAATGGTCGGCGCATCGTATCGCTACACCCCGCCGCTGTAAGCGCGAGCCGCATGCAACACCGGCGCCCTGGCGCCACGAAGAAAACCCCGCCCCGAGCGGGGTTTTCTATTTACCGGTGCACGACCACCAGCAACGCCTTCGCCTCCGTCTTCCCGGCATTCCGGATAGCATGATTCTGGTCGGCCGGATACCGCGCCGTCGCGCCGTGCTTGATTTTTCGCTTCTCGGCCCCGACCTCCAGTTCCACCGTCCCAGTTACCACGGTCAAATGCTCGTTGGTACCAGGATCGTGGGCCTGCGACGCCAGTTCGCCGCCCGGCTGCAACGTCAGTTCATACCATTCGTACTTGCCGGCAAGGTCCATCGGTCCCAGGATGCGCAGCGAGTAGCCCGCGTGGCTGCCGGGCAAGGTGGGGATTTCGTGGGCGTCGACGACACGGATCAGGTCGACCGCGCGCGTTTCGGAGGACAGCAGTTCACCGATCTGCACGCCGAGCGCATTGGCGAGGCGCCACGTGATGGCGATGGTGGGGTTGGCTTTTTCGCGTTCGATCTGCGACAGCATCGATTTCGACACGCCGGCGATGCGGGACAGGTCTTCCAGGGTCAGGCCGCGTGCGAGCCGCAGCCGTTGCAGGGTGGCGCCGACTTCCGGCGGAGCGCTGGTATTGTTGTTCATGGAGCTTGCTTGCCAAGTTCAATGGCCGGGGGTAATATTCAATATATTGAAATTCCGTTCGAAATATAGAACAAGTTCCATACATCGAACGAATCCACACTATACCATTCGCCAACCGACAAGGACGAGGAAACATGAGCGACCAAGCATTCTATAGCGGCCTCCAGCGGAAACTCGACACGCTCAAGACCGAAGGCCTGTTCAAGCCCGAACGCGTGCTCGCCTCGCGCCAGGGTGCCGAAGTGGTCGCCGACGACGGCCGCACGCTGATCAATATGTGCGCCAACAACTACCTCGGCCTGTCGGGCGACCTGGAGACCCAGAAGGCGGCCGAAGCGGCGCTGCAACAATACGGCTACGGCCTGTCGTCCGTGCGCTTCATCTGCGGCACGCAGACGGTGCACAAGGAACTGGAGCGCAAGCTGTCGGAATTCCTCGGCACGGAAGACACGATCCTGTACGCCGCCGCCTTCGACGCCAACGGCGGCGTGTTCGAGCCGCTGTTCGACGAGAACGACGCGATCATCTCGGACGCCCTGAACCACGCGTCGATCATCGACGGCATCCGCCTGTGCAAGGCCGCGCGCTACCGCTATGCCAACAACGACATGGCCGACCTGGAAAAGCAGCTGCAGGCCGCAACGAGCGCCGGCAAGCGCCACAAGATCATCGTCACGGACGGCGTGTTCTCGATGGACGGCACGATCGCCCAGCTGGACAAGATCGTGGAACTTGCCGAGAAATATGGCGCGCTGACGATGATCGACGAGTCGCACGCCTCCGGCTTCATGGGCAAGACGGGCCGCGGCACGCACGAGCACTGCGGCGTGATCGGCAGGATCGACATCATCACGGGCACCCTGGGCAAGGCGCTGGGCGGCGCGATGGGCGGTTTTACCTCCGGCCGCAAGGAAGTCATCGAGACGCTGCGCCAGAAATCGCGTCCCTACCTGTTCTCGAACACGCTGGCGCCGATGATCGCCGGCGCGTCGCTCTCGGTGCTGGACCGTATCAGCAGGTCGACGGAACTGCGCGACCGCCTGCACGAGAACACCGCGTACTTCCGCCGCGAGATCGAGCGCATCGGCTTCACCATCAAGCCCGGCACGCACCCGGTGGTGCCGGTGATGCTGTTCGACGCGCCCGTGGCGCAGAAATTCGCCGCCCGCATGTTCGAACTGGGCGTGCTGCTGTCGGGCTTCTTCTACCCGGTCGTGCCGATGGGGCAGGCGCGCGTGCGCGTGCAGCTGTCGGCGGCGCATACCCGCGAACAGCTGGACAAGGTGCTGGGCGCGTTCGAGCAGGCCGGCCGCGAACTGGGCATCATCAAGACCGCCTGAACTGGGCGGGAGGATCATCGATAGCCCGGATGGCGCCACCCACGAAGCGGCGCGCCGGGAACAGGCTCACGAAGCCGGAAAGAAGGAAAACAAGTATGGAACGCATCCTCATCATCGGCGCCAACGGCCAGATCGGCAGTGAACTGGTGACCGCTCTCGCGGCGCAGCACGGCGCGGCCAACGTGATCGCCTCGGACATCGGTACGGACAACGTCTACGGCGCCGCGCGCTACGTGCGCGTCGACGTGCTCGACAGGGACGCGGTGGCGCGCCTGATCGCCGACGAAGACGTCACCCAGGTCTACCAGCTGGCGGCGCTGCTGTCGGCGACGGGCGAGAAGGCGCCGTTGAAGGCATGGACGCTGAACATGGACGGCCTGCTGAACATCCTCGAGATCGCACGCGAACGCGGCGAAGCCGGCAAGCCGCTGAAGGTCTTCTGGCCGTCGTCGATCGCCGCATTCGGCCCGAACACGCCGGGCGAATCCACGCCGCAGTACACGATCATGGACCCGACGTCGATCTACGGCATCAGCAAGCTGGCCGGCGAGCGCCTGTGCGAGTACTACCACGCGAAATACGGCGTGGACGTGCGCAGCATCCGCTACCCCGGCATCATCAGCTACAAGTCGCCCCCGGGCGGCGGCACGACGGATTACGCGATCGCCATCTTCCACGCGGCCCTGCGCGGCGAGACCTATGAATGCTTCCTCGGCCCGGAAACGACCCTGCCGATGATTTACATGCCGGACGCGATCCGCGCCACCATCGAGCTGATGGATGCGCCCGCGGGGCAGGTCATGATCCGTTCCTCCTACAACGTGGCGGGCGTGTCGTTCAACCCGCGCGAGCTCGCCGCCGCCATCCAGAAAAGGCTGCCGGCCTTCCGGATCGCGTACCGGCCGGACAGCCGCCAGCAGATCGCCGATTCCTGGCCGAAGAGCCTCGACGACAGCCGCGCGACCACGGACTGGGGCTGGAAGGCGCGCATTGGTGTCGACGAGATGGTCGACGACATGCTGGCCAATGTCGACGTGAGCATGAGCAAAGCGGCCTGACCGCTCCCATAACAAAAACGACAAGGAGACTGCTCATGGACATGAGTGTATTTGACCTATTCAAGATCGGCATCGGCCCATCCAGCTCGCACACGGTCGGCCCGATGGTCGCCGCGCGCCGCTTCCTCATCGAATGCGGACCGCTGGATGACGCGGTCGGCGTCGAAGCCCATCTGTACGGCTCGCTGGCGCTGACCGGCGTCGGCCACGCCACCGACAAGGCCGTCATCCTCGGCCTGATGGGCGAGACGCCGCAGGACGTCGAGCCGGATACTGTCGAGGACAAGCTGGCGGAAGCGGAACTGGACGGCGTGCTGAACCTGCTCGGCACGAAAGCCGTCCCGTTCGCCCGCGGCACCGGCCTCGTGTGGCACAAGCAATCGACCCTGCCCGAGCACCCGAACGGGATGCGCTTCGTGCTGAAGCTGGCGGACGGCAGCGTCATCGAACGCATTTATTACTCGGTCGGCGGCGGCTTCATCACGGCGCCGGGCGAGACCCAGGCGGCGCGTGAAGCGGTCGCGGTGCCGTTCCCGTTCTCCACGATGCGCGAGCTGCTGGAGCAGGGTGCCCGCGACGGCCTGACGATCCCCGCCATGCTGCGGGCCAACGAGTGTGCGCGCATGACGAACGACGAACTGGATGCGGGCCTGGATCGCATCTGGGCAGTCATGCGCGGCTGTATCGAGCACGGGCTCGTCACGGAAGGCGAGTTGCCTGGCGGGCTGAACGTCAAGCGCCGCGCCGCGAAACTGTGGCGCCAGGAGCAGGCGGCGCGCAATGCGACGAACCACCTGCCGCACGACGCCGTCAACCAGGTCAGCCTGTACGCGATGGCCGTCAATGAAGAGAACGCGGCCGGCGGCCGCGTCGTGACGGCGCCGACGAACGGCGCTGCGGGCATCATTCCGGCCGTGCTGCGCTATTACGCCGAGGATTGCCGCCCGAGCGATGCGCGCCGCGGCATCCACGACTTCCTGCTGACGGCGGCCGCGGTCGGCATGCTGTGCAAGAAGAACGCGTCCATTTCCGGCGCCGAGATCGGTTGCCAGGGCGAGGTGGGCGTGGCGTGCGCGATGGCGGCGGCAGGGCTCGTGGCGGCGCTGGGAGGCAGCAACGGCCAGATCGAGAACGCGGCCGAGATCGGCATCGAACACCATCTGGGCATGACGTGCGACCCGATCGGCGGCCTCGTGCAGATTCCGTGCATCGAACGCAACGGGATGGGGGCGATCAAGGCGATCACGGCGGCGTCGCTGGCGATGAAGGGCGACGGTACGCACTTCGTCAGCCTGGACGACGTCATCGAGACGATGCGCCAGACGGGTTTCGACATGCAGGCCAAGTACAAGGAAACGTCGCTGGGTGGCCTCGCCATCCACGTGGTGACGGTGAATCACGCCGCGTGCTGATGCAAACGGTGGGCTTTCCGGC
Source organism: Massilia kyonggiensis (assembly GCF_024756235.1). Taxonomy (GTDB): domain Bacteria; phylum Pseudomonadota; class Gammaproteobacteria; order Burkholderiales; family Burkholderiaceae_D; genus Telluria; species Telluria kyonggiensis. The sequence goes on from NZ_JANUGY010000004.1 coordinate 17,685, forward strand.
CCACCGCATTGCAGCGCATCATTTTCGAGCGAAATAACAAAACAATATTCGGTAAAAAGACAATATTGCTCGTCCGGACTATAATAAATATCCAACGCCAGCCAACCCCCGATCCTTTATTACCGTATGCAATATGTGTCCACCCGCGCGACGAGCGCGTCCGCAGCACGTAATCCCCAACAATTTTCCGACATCCTGCTGGGCGGCCTGGCGCCGGACGGCGGGCTGTATTTGCCGGAACAGTACCCGCAGGTAACCGGCGCCGAGCTCGACGCATGGCGCAAGCTGTCCTACGCGGAACTTGCGTACGAGATCCTGCGCAAGTTCGCGACCGACATTCCGGATGCCGACCTGAAAGCGCTGACCGCGAAGACGTACACCCCCGAGGTCTACAAGAACGCCCGCGCCGACGAGTCCGCCAGCCAGATCACGCCGCTGCGCGTGCTGGAACAGTCGCCGGAACGCACGCTGATCCTGCAAGGCCTGTCGAACGGCCCGACCCTGGCCTTCAAGGACATGGCGATGCAGTTGCTGGGCAACCTCTTCGAATACGCCCTGGCGAAGAACGGCGACGAGTTGAACATTTTCGGCGCCACGTCCGGCGACACGGGCAGCGCGGCCGAATACGCGATGCGCGGCAAGCGCGGCATCCGCGTGTTCATGCTGTCGCCGCACAAGAAGATGAGCGCGTTCCAGACCGCACAGATGTTCAGCCTGCAGGACCCGAACATCTACAACATCGCCGTCGAAGGCGTGTTCGACGATTGCCAGGACATGGTCAAGGCAGTGTCGAACGACCTCGAATTCAAGGTCCGCCACAAGATCGGTACCGTGAACTCGATCAACTGGGCGCGTGTCGTCGCGCAGGTCGTGTACTACTTCCGTGCCTACCTGAGCGCGACGACGTCGAACGACCAGAAAGTGTCGTTCACGGTCCCGTCGGGCAACTTCGGCAATATCTGCGCCGGTCACATCGCGCGCATGATGGGCCTGCCGATCGCGAAGCTGGTCGTCGCGACGAACGAGAACAACGTGCTGGACGAATTCTTCCGTACCGGTGTGTACCGCGTCCGTAAATCGTCCGAGACGTATCACACGTCGAGCCCGTCGATGGACATCTCGAAGGCGTCGAACTTCGAGCGCTTCGTGTACGACCTCGTCGGCCGCGACGCGGACCGCACGCATGCGCTGTTCCGCAAGGTCGACACGCACGGCGGCTTCGACCTGTCCGGCGCGCCGGGCAGCGACGGCGACGAATTCAAGCTCGTGGCCAACTACGGCTTCCAGTCGGGCTGCTCGACGCACGAAGACCGCCTCGCGACGATCCGCGACGTGTTCGACGACTACGGCATCACCATCGACACGCACACGGCCGACGGCATCAAGGTCGCCCGCGAGCACGTCGAGCCGGGCGTGCCGATGATCGTGCTGGAGACGGCGCTGGCCGCGAAGTTCAACGAGACGATCCTGGAAGCGCTGGGCACGGACGCGGCGCGTCCGGCCGGCTTCGAGGACATCGAGTCGCTGCCGCAGCGCTTCGTCGTCATGCAGCCGAACGTCGCCGAGATGAAGCAGTTCATCGCCGCGCATACAGGGCTGGACAAGTGAACCAGCCTGCACGCAAGCCCCTGATGCCGGTGCAGGAGGCGCTGGATTTCCTGCTGGCGGCGGCCCGTGCGGTCGACGGCGTCGAGGATGTCGACACGCTCGCCGCCAACGGCCGCGTGCTCGCCGTGGACCAGGTGTCGGGCTTGGACGTGCCGTCCGCGGACAACACGCAGATGGACGGCTATGCCGTGCGTGCGGCCGACTGCGCGAGCGGATCGGCCACCCTGCGCATCGCCCAGCGTATCCCGGCCGGCACGGTCGGCGAGAAGCTGGAGCCGGGCACCGCCGCCCGTATTTTCACGGGTGCGCTGATTCCGGAAGGCGCCGATGCCGTCGTCATGCAGGAACAGTGCGAAGCAAACGGCGACCAGGTCACGATCAGGCACACGCCGCAGCCGGGCGAGTGGATCCGCCGCGCGGGCGAAGACATCGTCGCCGGTTCCGTGATCATGCCGGCCGGTACGCGGCTGCGCAGCCAGGAGCTGGGGCTGGCCGCCTCCGTCGGCCTCGCGCGCCTGCCGGTGCGCCGGCGCGTGCGCGTGGCCGTGTTCTTCACGGGCGACGAGCTGGCGATGCCGGGCGAGCCGCTGGCGCCGGGTGCCATCTACAACTCGAACCGTTTCACGTTGCGCGGGCTGCTGGAAAACCTCGGCTGCGAGATCAGCGACTACGGCATCGTGCCCGATTCGCTGCAGGCCACGCGCGACACACTCCGCGCCGCCGCCGCGGAGCATGACCTGATCATCACGTCCGGCGGCGTCTCCGTCGGCGAGGAAGACCACATCAAGCCGGCCGTGGAAGCGGAAGGGCGCCTGAACATGTGGCAGATCGCCGTCAAGCCGGGCAAGCCGCTGGCGTTCGGCGAAGTTCGTCGTGACGAAGGCAGCGCGTTTTTCCTCGGCCTGCCGGGCAATCCGGTGTCGAGCTTCATCACTTTCCTGCTGTTCGTGCGGCCGTTCCTGCTGCGCCTGCAAGGCGTGACGGGCGTCGTGGCGCCGAAGGCGATCCCGCTGCGTGCGGATTTCGACTGGACGAAGCCGGACCGCCGCAACGAATTCCTGCGCGCCCGCATCAACGACGCCGGCGGGCTGGATTTATTCCCGAACCAGGGCTCCGGCGTGCTCACGTCGACCGTATGGGCCGACGGCCTGATCGACAATCCGCCGGGCCAGGCGATCGCGAAGGGCGACATCGTGCGCTTCATTCCGTTCGCGTCGCTGCAGTACTGAGAGATGTTATGAAGATCAATTTGCGATTCTTTGCCAGCGTGCGTGAAGCCGTCGGCAGCTCGGGCGAGTCGGTCGACCTGCCCGCCGATGTGGTCACCGTGGGCGCCGTCCGTGATTTCCTGATCGCGCGCGGCGGCGCGTGGGCCGACGCCCTGGCGCACGAGCGCGCGCTGCGCATGGCGTTCAATCACGTGATGTGCGAGCCGGGGACGCCGGTGCAGGAAGGCGGGGAAGTGGCATTCTTCCCGCCCGTCACCGGCGGCTGAGTTAGCGGAGACGATCAGGCGATCGTCTTTTCGGCCAGCGCCAGCAGCTTCGCGCAATTGACGTTGCGCTCCCCGTAATCGCGCCACGCGGTGGCACGTGCGAGCTCCTGCCATTTGCGCAGCGAGTCCTGGTTCAGGTCCACCGTGCGCCCGCCGGCACCCTGGAACAGGGCGGCCACGGCCGCGTCGTCCTGCTGGGCCGACTTGCGCGCGAACGCTTCCAGGTCGGCGCCCACGGACAGCAGCACGGCCTGCTGGTCCTTCGGCAGGCGCTCGAACGCGGCGCGCGACATCAGCAGCGGCTCCAGCATGAACCAGTATGTGCCGCCGCGCGCGGTGGTCACGGACTTGCTCACTTCATCGAGGCGGAACGAGATCAGCGACGACGACGACGTCATGGCGGCGTCGAGCTGGCCCTTTTCCATCGCACTCTTGATGTCGTTCGACGGCATCGTGACGACCGTGGCGCCGGCCTCCTTCAGGATCATGTCCATTTCGGGCGAGCCGCCGCGCACCTTCAGGCCGGCCGCGTCCTCCGGGTCGACGATCGGCTTGCCGCGCGACGCCATGCCGCCCGCCTGCCAGATCCAGCTCAGCATGATCAGGCCCTTCTCGGCCAGCACGCGGTTGAATTCCTTGCCGATCTCTTCGTTTTTCCAGGCATAGCCCTGTTCGTACGACGTGACGAGGCCCGGCATCAGGCCGATGTTCACTTCGGGCAGGTCGGCGCCGGCGTACGACAGCGGCACCAGCGAGATGTCCAGCGCGCCCTTGGCCAGCGCAGGGATCTGTGCGTCGCTCTTCATCAGCGTGGAGCGCGGATAGATCGAGAATTTGACTTTTCCTTTGGTTCGCCGCTCTGTCTCGGCCGCGAACATGCGGCACAGGCGGTCGCGGAAATCACCTTCGGCGACACTGCCGCCGGGGAATTGATGGGAAATCTTGAGGTTCGTGGGCTGGGCCCATGCAGCGTGCAACAAGAGCGGACTGGCCGCAATTCCAACCAGCATTGTCCTACGGGTGATAACCGACATACACATCCTCCAAGATGATATTACGGACTACCTTGCGAATCGTGGACGCCTCTTGACGACCGCCATGGGCGTACATCGTTCGAGCTTTTTACATTTTGTAGCCTATAAGAATAGGCTCAGCAGTTTGCTTGTCAAGAAAATATTGCATTGAAAAACCATGCGGCGCAGCATAAAAACGGCCCGGGAATCCAGGCCGTCAAGGGGGCAGTATCGCGCCGCAGAGTCGAGGAGGTTTGCGCTGGATCTGGAGTGCGGCGTGCTGCGGCGCCGCGAAGAATCAGCGTGCGGGGAGCGGATACGTGGCGGGGCTCACGTTGCCGTCCTTGTCGACGGCCTGCACGCCGAACAGCAGGTTGTCCTTGGACAGGTCGACGCGGTACGTCGTCACGTTGCCGACGAACTTGGCTCCCTGCCATTGCGGCGCCGTCGTGTCGCGCCACACGATGCGGTAGCCGGCCAGGTCGGGCTCCGTGTTCGCCTTCCACACGAGGTCCGTGCCGTTGTCGAGGTTCGCCGTCTTCACCTTGACGTCCTGCGGCGCGGCCGGGGCCAGCGCGAGCGATGCCAGCGACGCGGCGTTCACGCGCGTGACCTGGGCGACGTACTCGGGATCGACGTACTCGACGAGATCGCCGATCTTCCTGCCGTTCTCCGTGCGCAGGTCCTGGTGCTGGTGGTTGAAGTCCTCGTGCGGTTCCGTGAAGCGCACGGCCGCGTAGCCGGCGTCGAGGAACGGGCTGTGGTCGCCGCCGCGCAGGTAGCGGTCGCGCCGGTAGATGATGTTCACCTTGAAGTTCGGGACGTAGCGCTCGCCCGTCTCCTTGACGTGGCGGGCGAGCTGGCGCGTGATCGAGTCGTTCTCGCCGCCCGTCTGGAGGAGTGTCCGCAGCGCCGGCGTCGTCTCCTTCACGGGCGGGACGCCTTCCGCGAACAGGCGCACTTCCGCGTTATCCAGCTTGCCGTTCTCGTCGTGCGAGCTGCCGATAATGTCGTTATTCAGCATGCCCGCGATGTTCATGCCGGCCGCTTTCGCCTTCGCCGCGTAGTCGCCGGAGCCGTACAGGCCTTGCTCTTCCGCAGCGACGGTCATGAACACGAGCGATGCGTCGAACTTGTGGCGCGACATCACGCACGCCATCTCGATGACGGCGGCCGTGCCCGAGGCGTCGTCGTTCGCGCCCGGGGCGTCGGCCGTGTAATTCATCACGTCCGTCACGCGCGAATCGTAATGGCCGCTGACGACGTAGTAGCGGTCCTTCGACGCCGGCTGCGTGCCGGGCAGGGTGGCCACCACGTTGACGATCTCAGTCGGGCGCGTGATGCGGTTGGCGACGGGGTGGACGTGGCTCTGGAACTGCACGTCCAGCTTGCCGGCGCCGCAGCGTTCCAGCTCGGCCTTGATCCAGCGCCGCGCGGCGCCGATGCCGCGCGTGTTCGATTCCGTCTCGGACATCGTGTGGCGTGTGCCGAAGCTCACGAGTTTTTCGATGTAGGCGTGGATACGCTGCGGCGAGATCTCGCGCACGATGGCGTCGACGTCGGCCTGGCGCGCGGGCAGCGCGGCGTCCGTGAGCGGTGCGGCGTGGGCGCCGGCGCCGAGAAGCAGGATGGGGAGGATGGTCTTGTGAACGGGATGCATGGGAGTCCTTGGCCGGTTGGGCTTTTTGTAGGGTGGGCGACGTGCGGATGCGCGGGCGTCGCCGCCATGCACTGTACCCGACGGCGGCAAAGGGGGAAATCTTTACACCGTCAGGTCTTGGACCAGCGCCGCAGGATGGCAAGGATGACGAGGGCGAACAGGGTGGACAGCAGGGCCGTCGCTTCGCGGCCCATGCCCGCCGCGACGCCGAGGGCGGCGGTCAGCCAGATGCTGGCCGCCGTCGTGAGGCCGCGCACGTCGTTGCGGTCCCGCTGCTTGAGGATCGCGCCGGCGCCGAGGAAGCCGATGCCGGCCGTGACGCCCTGCAGCACGCGCGACAGGTCTTCCATCTTCATGCCGGCCTGCAGCGGAATCAGCACGAACAACGCGGAGCCCAGCGATACGAGCATGTGCGTGCGCAGGCCCGCGGGCGCGCCGACGGATTCGCGCTCCCAGCCCAGCACCCCGCCGAGCACCACCGCCACGAGCAGGCGCACGACGATGCGCACGATGCTTGCGCCGTCGCCGATGTCGGTGAATTCCTCGCGTACCGTGCCCCAGACTTCTTCCAGCGTCATGCCGCCTCCCGAATGCCGATGACGGTCATGATGCCAGCCTGGGCCATACGGCGGCGCACGGCGTCACAGCGTGCCGAGGTACGTGCGGATCGCGGCGGTGACGGCCTGCGGCTGGTCGAACATCGCGAAATGGCGCGACGGAGCCACCGTCACCACCTGCAGCTTCGGCGTGCCTTCCATCAGCGCGCGGTAGTAATCGGCCTTGGCGGCGGGCGTGAGGCCCTGCTGGCTGCTGTCCAGGTCGAGGTAGGGCACGATGGCCAGCACCGGTGCCTGGATCGATTTCAGGCCGGGGCGCAGGTCCACGGTCACCACGTCGGCGGCCCAGGTGCCGACGGACGCCGGATCGCTGCGCGCGGTCAGCTGGGCCAGCGCATCGGCCTTCGCCATGTCCATCACGCCGATCGTGCGCATATAGCCTTGCTGCTGCTGCGCGAACCGCGCCGGCGGCTGGTTGCCCACCTGGGCGCGCATCCGCTCGGCGAACTGGGCGCGCTGCGGCGGCGTCATGTCTTCCGCCCCGGGCATGACGGGCAGGCCGTCGATGCTGACGATGCCGCCGACCGCGGACGGCCTGTCTTCGGCGACCGCGAGCGCGAGGATGCCGCCCAGGCTGTGCCCCACGATGACGGGCTTGTCGAGCCGGCGGCTCGCGATCAGTTCCTCGACGGCCGCGCGCGCCGCCGCGAACGGGGCCGGTCCGGCCGGCGGGCGGCCGTCGAAGCCCGGCAGCGTCAGCACGTAGACGGCGTGATCGGGGGCGAAGGCGCGGATCGTGTCCTGCCACACCCAGCTGCCGCTCGCGAGGCCCGGGATCAGGATCAGCGGGCGGCCGCTGTTTCTTGCCTTGCCGTGGCGCTCCACAAGGACGCCGCCCACTTCGAAGCGCTCGGCCGGCGCGATGGTGGCGGCAAAGCGGTTGGTCTCCGGCGCGGCGTCGGCGGCGCGGCTGTGGTGGCCGGCGCTCATGCACAGCGTGACGACGATGGCGGCGAATACGGCTTTGTTGCGGAAGATGTTCATGCGTTCTCCTGGTTCGGGAAAAAGATGGTTTCGATCGGTTGTTCGAACAGTCTGGCCAGCGCGAAGGCCAGCGGCAGGCTCGGGTCGTAGCGGCCCGTCTCGATGGCGATGACGGTCTGGCGCGAGACGTCCAGCAGCTCGGCCAGGTGCGCCTGGCTCCAGCCGCGCGCCGCGCGCAGGTCGCGGATGGCGTTCTTCATGACTCGACGGCCCGGCGGGCGCGCAGCGCCAGGATGGCGCTCGCGACACCCCAGCTGATGCCCATGACCATCCACACGCTGAACATCGTGACCTTCGGGAAGCCCGCCGTTTCGAGGAACCCGTAGCTGAACGTGACGGCACCCGTGATCCCGAACGCGAGCGCCAGGGTTTCCAGGAGACGCATCCGTTGATACTCGTCGACGCGGGCGACGTGGCGCGCGATGGCGCGGATCATCATGGCGAAGCCGATCATCGGCGCCAGCAGGACGGCGGTGCGCAGCGGCCCGTCGTCCAGCGGCCGGCCATAGCGGATCGACGCGAGCAGCAGCACGACATACACGGCGATGGCCGTCAACAATTCGCCGCGGTAGGCCCGCCCGACACGTTTCTCATGCATCGCACACCTCCTCATGTAAAGTATGCTTTACATCGTAGGACGGCTTCGGGGCGATGTCAAGCTTCCTTTACATCCTTTTTTGGCGCCCGTTCGACTACAATGCTCGCCTCCGTTTTCTCGCGCGACCACCATGTCCCAGCCCACCAAAACCCGTCCCCACGCCATCGTCATCGGCGGCGGCCCCGCCGGCCTGATGGCGGCCGAAGTGCTGTCCGCGGGCGGCGTACACGTGGACCTGTACGACGCGATGCCGTCCGTCGGCCGCAAGTTCCTCCTGGCCGGCAAGGGCGGCATGAACATCACGCATGCGGAAGCCTACGACGCGTTCGTCGGCCGCTACGGCGCCCGCGCCGGCAGCGTGAAGCCGTGGCTCGATGCGTTCCCGCCGGCGCAACTGCGGGAATGGATCCATGGGCTGGGCGTCGACACGTTCGTGGGGACATCCGGCCGCGTGTTCCCGACCGACATGAAGGCGGCGCCGCTGCTGCGCGCGTGGCTGCACCGGCTGCGCGAGGCGGGCGTCGTCTTCCACATGCGCCATCGCTGGACCGGCTGGCGCGATGGCGGCCTCGTGTTCGACACGCCCGACGGCGCGACGACCGTGGAGGCGCCGGGCGCCGCGACCGTGCTGGCGCTGGGCGGCGCGAGCTGGGCGCGGCTCGGGTCCGACGGCGCGTGGGTGCCGCTGCTCGCCGCGCGCGGCGTGGACGTGGCGCCGCTCGTGCCGGCCAACTGCGGCTTCGACGCCGACTGGTCGGATCATTTTGCGGAGCGCCACGCCGGCGCGCCGCTGACGACCGTCGCGCTGGCCCTCGAAGGCGGCCCGTTCCGCAAGGGCCAGTTCGTCGTCACCGCAACCGGTATCGAGGGGAGCCTCGTGTACGCCCTGTCGGCAGGGATCCGCGACCGGATCGCGCAGGACGGCCAGGCGACCGTGCTGCTGGACCTGTTGCCAGACCACGACCCGCAGCGCGTGCGGGACGAGGTGATGCGCCCGCGCGGCACGCGGTCGATGTCCAGCCATCTGCAAAGCCGCCTGGGCATCAAGGGCGTGAAATCGGGGCTGCTGCACGAGTGCCTGGGCAAGGCCGACTATGCGGACCCCGTAAAACTGGCACGGGCGCTGAAGGCGTTGCCGGTCGTGCTGAAACGTCCGCGCCCGATCGACGAAGCGATCAGCAGCGCGGGCGGCGTGCGCTTCGACGCGCTCGACGGCGCCATGCTGGGAGACCTGCCGGGCGTGTTCGTGGCGGGCGAGATGGTCGACTGGGAGGCGCCGACGGGCGGCTATCTGCTGACGGCGTGCTTCGGCAGCGGGCGCGCCGCGGGGCGCGCGGCGCTGGAGTGGCTGCTCAATCCTGCTTGTCGTCGAAGCTGACGGTCGCGCTGCCGTTGCGGCTGACGGAGCGTTCGTCCGGATTGCCGAAGACGCGCGCCTCGCCGCTGCCCGTCAGGTCCGCATGCAGGCGCTTGCGGGCATACACGGCGCTATCGCCGGATCCCTGCTGCGCCAGGTCGACCTCGTCGGCGCGCAGGTGGCGCGCATCCAGGTCGCCCGAGCCGCGCAGTTCCGCGTGCAGCGCGCGCGTGGAACCCACCAGCGTGAGGCGCCCGCTGCCGACGACGGCGGCATCCACCGTGTCGCTCGTGCCGCCCGTCAGTTCCATGTCGCCGCTGCCGTGGATCGCGGCCATGATCTCGCGATAGCGGCCGTTGAAGCGCATGCGGCCGGAGCCGTCCAGCGCCACGTCGAGATGGTCGCCCGCGAAGCCGCTCACGGTGTGTTCGCCGCTGCCGTTGACGCTCAGCGATTCCAGCGACGGCAGCGTGACCGTCACCTCGATCGGCGTGCGGTGGCGCAGCAGGATGCCGCGCGGGCCGATATGGAGCATGTCGCCGTCGACGGTCGTGTCGATGTTGGCCAGCAGGCGCTGTTCGCCCCGCACTTCCAGAGACGGCGTGGGGCCCTGGCGCAGCGTGAGGTTGACGGGGCCGGACAGGTCGACCTTGGCAACGGCCTGGTCGAGCGCGCGGCGCTCCGTGGTGAGCAGGCGGCTGCCCGGGTTGGACGGGCCGTTCGTGCCATGGGCGCGCAGCATGCTGTACGAGACGCCGATCAGCAGGAAGGCGATGACGAGCAGGGTGAAGCCGATTTTCAGTAACGCGCGCATGGTGGCTCAGCCCCCCTTGAGCAGGGAACGGTTCATTTGCAGGTAGCGCTTCAGGCCGATGAAGGTATAGCGCGTGACCACGAGCGACAGCAGGAACAGCGCGATCCCGCCCAGCACGAGGCCGAAGCCGAACAGGGTCTGCGTCGTGCGCGACTCGGCATCCATCTCGGTGCTGATGCGGACCGTGCTGTCCGCGAGGGCCTCGGCGCCGCGCACGGCGCGCGAACGCTCCAGGCGGCTGCTCCGGTCGGCCTCGGCGGGCGGCAGCGGGTCCGCGATCTGCGGGCGCTCCTGCGTGACGTTGATGCCGTGGCTGCCGATCTCGATGCGCATCTGGCGGCCGCGCCCGTCGTCGTCGATGGTGACGAAGCGGCTCGGCCAGTCCAGTACGAGTTCGTTGGCGCCGGCCAGGCCGCTCGCCGTCGTCGCGATGCCGGCCAGGTAGAACGTCAGCGCGCAGACGTACAGCGCGAACAGCAGGGCCGAGTACACCATCGCCGGCACGATCATGAACAGGTTGAAGATGGCCAGGCCGACGGCGGACATGGCCACGCGCAGCACGTTGGCCGGGTTCTTCTTCTCGGTAAAGGAATTGAGGTGGGCGCTCGCGCGCAGCGTCATGGCGATCTTCGTCGGATCGTCGAGCTCGCGCGCCACGTCCGGCTCGCCCCGTCCCGCGGCCACGCCGTCGACGAAGCGCTGCTCGTAATAGGCCAGTGTCTTGGCCTGGACGTCGGGCGGCAGGCCGAGCATGGCCCGCTTGAGCGCCTCGAGGTATTCCAGTTTGCCCATCGTTACTCCTGGCAGGGCGGCATTAAATTCGACCAAGCAACGGCATGGCATTCAGTGCCGGATCGGCCGCGCCGCCCGGGTGGACAAGAATGATCGTCGCGGCCGCCACGACGGCCAGCAGGGCAAGGATACGTACGCCGAGATGGATGTTCATTTGCATTTCCGTCAACACTCGTTTCGATGTTGACACTGTACGGAACCGGGACGGCGTGCGCCACCAGTGTGCGACAGGCTGCGGAATTCGCGGGGCAGGGCGCACCCCGGCGGGATGATCGGCGGGCAAACATCAGTGCTCGTCCCCTGTAATGACGGCCGCCGCGGCCACCCCGCTGCGCACCGCCGCCTCCAGCGTGGCGGGATAGTCGCAGGCAGTATAGTCGCCTGCCAGCGCCAGGCCGGGCAGCTTGATGTCGTTGGCGGGACGGTCGAGGGCGGGCGCACACGCGAACGTCGCGCGCTTTTCCGTGATCACCCGGCTCCACTGCGGCGACGCCAGCGTAGGCTGCGCGAATGCGCCGGCCAGTTGCGCGGCGACGCTCGCCGCCAGCGCTTCCTGGCCGATGTCGCCGGCCGGATCCGCGCCGCTGATCACGACGGCCAATAAACCGTCCTGGCCCGGATCGAGCTGGCCGCGGTCGAACACGAACTGGCCCCAGCGGTGGTCGGCAGGCGCATCCGCCAGCGCGCAGAACGGCAGCGGCAGGCGCACACCGGCCGCGTATTGCAGGTAGACGGTGGCGATCGGTTCGTAGTCCAGCGCATCGAGTTGCGCGACGGTGCCGGCGGCGCCGTCGAGGGGGCGCAGCAGCGAAGCCGCCTGCCAGGGCGGGGCGGCCAGCACGACGGCGTCGAACGTCTGCACGTCGGCGCCCGCGCGTACGATCCACGTGCCGCCATCGGGGCCCAGCGTATCGATGCGGCGGCCCGTGTGGACCGTGGCGCCGCGGCGTTCCAGGTAGCGGCGCGCCGCTTCCGGAAACAGGGCGTCCAGCAGCACGCGCGGGATCAGCATGTCGGAGGCGGCCCTTTTCGCACCGAGGCTGTCGCGCAGCACGGCCAGGAACACTTGCGCGGACGCGCGCTCGGGCGGCGTGTTCAACGCCGCGAGGCACAGCGGGCGCCACATCAGGCGGATGAGGCGTTCGGTCTGGTCGTAGCGGACGAGCAGTTCCGCCACGCTGCAATCGTTGTGGAGCTGCCAGCCCATCCAGCGGGCGGTCGTCGTGAAGCGGGCGAGGGCCAGCTTGTCGGCGCGATCCAGGCCGCGGGCGCGCAGCAGCGCGACGAGCATGTGCAGCGGCGCCGGCAGGCGCGGGGCGACGAAGTCCATGCCGTCGTCGCCTTGCGGGTAGCGCATCTGCAGCGGCAGCCGGAGCAGGGTGTCACGGGGATCGACGCCCACGCGGCGCATCAGGCGCAACGTGTCGGCATAGGCGCCCAGCATGATGTGCTGGCCGTTGTCGAGCAGGCGCCCGTTCGTCTCGACGGCGCGGGCACGGCCGCCCAGGGTGCGGGCGGCTTCGAACAGCGTGACGCCGCAGCCCGCGTCCAGCAGCGCGACGGCCGCCGCGCAGCCGGCCCAGCCGCCGCCGACGATGGCAACCCGCTTGCTATCCGCGGACATACGTCTTCCACGCGAGCCACAGCTTGCGCAGCGGCGTCAGGGAGATCTTCTGGGTGAGGACGTGGAAGCCGTCGCGCTCGATCTCGTCGAGCAGGGTGCGGTAGATGGCGGCCATCATGAGGCCCGGGCGCTGGGCGCGCCGGTCTTCCTTCGGCAACAGCGCGAACGCCTCGTCGTACAGCTTTTGCGCGCGGTCGGCCTGGAATTTCATGAGCGCTTCGAACTTCTCGCTGTGGCGCGCGTTCAGCAGGTCGGCCGCCGTCACGTTGAACTGCTGCAGTTCGTTGATCGGCAGGTAGATGCGGCCCTTGCGCGCATCTTCGCCCACGTCGCGGATGATGTTCGTGAGCTGGAACGCGAGGCCCAGCGTTTCCGCATACTTCAACGTCTGCGGATTCGTCACGCCGAAGATGCTGGCCGACAGGATGCCGACGACACCTGCCACGTGCCAGCAGTACTTCTTCAGGTTCGGGTAGTCGAGGTAGCGCGACTGGTCGAGGTCCATCTCCATGCCGTCGATGATGGCTTGCAGGTGCTCCTGTTTCAGGTCGTACGGCTGGATGTGCGGCTTCAACGCCAGCATCACGGGATGCGTGGGCGTGCCCGAATACATCTGCGTGACTTCGTTGCGCCACCAGGCGAGTTTGATCCGTGCGACCGACTGGTCGCTCGCTTCGTCGACCGTGTCGTCGACTTCCCGGCAGAACGCATACAGCGCCGTGATCGCCCTGCGCCGCTCGGGCGGCAGGAACAGGAAGCTGTAGTAGAAGCTGGAGCCGCTTTGCGCGGTCTTTTGTTGGCAGTATTCGTCGGGGGACATATTTAGATTGTTATTGCGCGGAGCAAGTCCGCTATCTTAGCCGATGGCTACACTTACATGCGTATTGCTCGCCAGCCGACCGTGATCCAGTCCAGGCGTTTCAGGCGCGGACGGCGGCGGAACACGTCGTAATCCACGCGTTCGATCGCTTCCAGGATGCGCAGGCCGCCCTGGACCACCATGCGGAGCTCCCAGCCGATGCGGCCCGGCAGGCGCGTGGCGAGCGGTGCGCCTTCCAGCATCAGGGCCCGCGCGCGGTCCACCTCGAAGCGCATCAGCGCGCGCCAGGCGGGCCCCGTGCGGCACGCCTCGATGGCGTCCTGCGTCACGCCGAAGCGGGCCAGGTCGTCCAGAGGGATATAGATGCGGCCCTTGGCGATGTCGATGGCGACGTCCTGCCAGAAGTTGATCAGCTGGAGCGACGTGCAGATGGCGTCCGACTCGCGCAGGCTCACGGCATCGTCCACGCCGTACAGTCCCAGCATCAGGCGCCCGACGGGGTCGGCGGAGCGCCGGCAATAATCCAGCAGGTGCGGAAAATCCGGATAGCGGGTCGTGACGACGTCCTGCCTGAATGCGGACAGCAGGTCGCGCAGCGGTTGCATGGGCAGCCGGAATTCGTCCAGTACGGCGGCGACGCGGCGGAACATGGGATCGTCGGGCGGCGTGCCGGCCGCGATGCCGTCCAGCGCCGTCTCGTAGGCCTGCAGGGCGGACAGGCGTTCGGCCGGGGTGGCGTCGCCCTCGTCGGCAAGGTCGTCGGCGCTGCGGGCGAACGCATAGATCGCCTCCACCGCGGGCACGAGGCGGCGGGGGAGGAGGATCGACGCGACAGGAAAGTTTTCGTAATGGTCGACGGCCATGCGAGGCGGTAGATTGCTGACTCTAAAGTCATTTACTAGCGATAATTGCATGATTATAATTGCTAGGTTAAATCCACGACAGTGCCTCGCCATCCGGGCCGGGCCACCATGAGGAAACCAATGCGTGCTTTTCCGTTCGCCCTTCCTTTGACCCTGGTCCTGGCCGCGGTATCGCTGGCAGGCTGCTCCCGCAACGACACCCCTGCCGAGGATGTGCGCCCGGTGCGCGCCCTCACGCTGGCCACCGGCACGGTGGGGTCGAGCGCACAGTTTTCCGGCGACGTCCGGCCCCGTTACGAATCCCGGCTCGGTTTCCGCGTCGGCGGCAAAATCAGCGCCCGCAAGGTGGACGTGGGCACGGTCGTCAAGCGCGGCCAGGTCCTGATGCAGCTGGACCCGCAGGACCTGCGCCTCGGCCAGGCCCAGGCCCAGGCGAACCTGCGCGCGGCGCAGACGACGTACGACCTGGCGCGGGCGGACCTGAAGCGCTACCAGGACCTGCGCAGCCAGAACTTCGTCAGCCAGGCCGTGCTCGACCAGAAAGTCGCTGCCGCGCGCTCGGCCCAGGCGAGCGTGGAGGCGGCCCGCGCCGCGTCGCGCGAGCAGGCCAACCAGACGGGGTACGCGAACCTCGAGTCCGACACGGACGGTGTCGTGACGGGCATCGACGCGGAAGTGGGCCAGGTCGTGCAGGCCGGCACCCCAGTCGTGCGCGTCGCGCGGACGGACGAGAAGGAAGTGGTGATCGGCGTGCCCGAAGACCAGGTCGACGAATTGCGCAAGGTGAGCGACGTGAAAGTTCGGCTGTGGGCGGACCCGGACCGCAGCATCAAGGGCAAGATCCGCGAAGTGGCGCCGGTGGCCGATCCCGCCACGCGGACGTACACCGTGAAAGTGGCCATCCCGGCGCAGGACGACGTCCGCCTCGGCATGACGGCCGTCGTCCAGCTGGCGCACGCCGACAAGGGCGCCGCGATCAAGGTGCCGCTGTCCGCGCTGTACCAGAACAAGGGAGCGACGTCGGTCTGGGTGATCGAGAACGGTGCCGTACGCCTCGTGCCCGTGCAGGTGGGCGGCGTGTCCGGCAACGACGTGGTGATCGCGGGCGGCGTGAAGCCGGGCCAGACGATCGTCACGGCCGGTGTGCATCTGCTCAAGCCGGGCCAGAAGGTGAAAGTGCTGACGGCCGACGTCGCCCGGAGGGGCGATGCCGAGGCGGAAGCGAATGGAGCGCCTAAATGAGGGGCTTCAACCTGTCGCGCTGGGCGCTGGAACACATCCCGCTGACCCGCTACCTGATCGCCGCGCTGCTCATCGGCGGCATCCTCAGCTACGGCAAGCTGGGCCAGGACGAAGACCCGCCGTTCACGTTCCGCGTGATGGTCATGACGGCATACTGGCCCGGCGCCACGTCCGTGCAGATGGCCCAGCAGGTGGCCGACAAGCTCGAACAGAAGCTGCAGGAGACGCCGCACATCGACAAGCTGCGCAGCTTTTCCAAGCCGGGCGAGACGACGATCATCATCGAGCTGAAGGAATCCACGCCGCCGGCGGACGTGCAAGGCATCTGGTACCAGGTGCGCAAGAAGATCGGCGACATCTCGGGGACCCTGCCGGCGGGCGTGATCGGGCCGTTCTTCAACGACGAATTCGGCGACACGTACGGCTCCATCTTCGCGCTGTCCGGCGACGGCTTCACCTATGCCGAGATGCGTGACTACGCCGATTTCGTGCGCCAGCAGCTGCTCGCCGTGCCGCTCGTCGCCAAGGTCGAGCAGTTCGGCGTGCAGCAGGAAAAAGTGAACATCCTGTTCTCGCAGCAGAAGTTCGCGCAGCTGGGCATCCCGTTCGAGCAGATCGTGAACCAGATCGCCACGCAGAACGGCATCGAATCGGCGGGCGTGCTCGTGACGCCGCTGGAAAACCTGCAGGTGCGCGTGACGGGCGGCCTGAAGACCGTCAAGCAGCTCGAGGACCTGAGCCTGCGCGCGGGGAACACGACGTTCCGCCTCGGCGATTTCGCCACCGTGCAGCGCGCGTACGAAGACCCGCCGCACGACAAGATGCGCTTCAACGGCAAGGAAGTCATCGGCCTGGGTGTGTCGATGGAGAAGGGCGGCAATATCATCGAGATGGGCAAGGGCCTGGAGCAGACCGTGGAACGCATCCGGCGCCAGCTCCCGGTGGGCATCGAACTGGAGCGCGTGTCGAACCAGCCCGCGGCCGTCACGGCGTCCGTCAGCGAGTTCATGCACAGCCTCATCGAGGCCGTCGTCGTCGTTCTGGTCGTGTCGTTCGTCGCGCTGGGCCTGCACACCAAGCCGAAGCTGCGCCTGGACGTGCGGCCCGGCCTCGTCGTCGCGCTGACGATTCCGCTCGTGCTGGCGATCACGTTCCTGTTCATGCGCGTGTTTGACATCTCGCTGCACAAGATCTCGCTGGGCGCGCTGATCATCGCGCTGGGCCTGCTCGTGGACGACGCCATCATCGCCGTCGAGATGATGGTGCGGAAGATGGAGGAGGGCATGTCGCGCTTCGACGCGGCCACGTTCGCGTACACGTCGACGGCGTTCCCCATGCTCACGGGTACCCTGATCACGGCCGCGGGCTTCCTGCCGATCGGCCTCGCGAAGTCGGCGGCCGGCGAGTACACGTTCTCGATGTTTTCCGTGAACGCGATCGCGCTGCTCGTGTCGTGGGTCGTCGCCGTCACGTTCACGCCGTACATCGGTTTTATTCTGCTGCGGGTGAAGCCGCATGGCGACGGCGACCACGACGTGTTCGACACGCCGATGTACCAGCGCTTCCGCCGTCTCGTCGACCGTTGCGTGGAATGGCGCAAGACGACGATCGTGCTGTCGCTGGCCGTGTTCTTCCTGGGCGTGTTCGGCTTCAAATTCATCGAGAAGCAGTTCTTCCCGGATTCGAGCCGCCCCGAACTGATGGTGGAGATGTGGGCGCCGGAAGGCACGAGCTTCGCCGTCAACGAGGCGCTGGCGAAGAAATTCGAAGCCTTTGCGCGCGCGCAGCCGGAAACGGACAGCGTGACGTCGTACATCGGCACGGGCAGCCCGCGCTTCTACCTGCCGCTGGACCAGATCTTCCCGGCGTCGAACGTGTCGCAATTCGTCGTGCTGCCGAAGGACGTGCACCAGCGCGATGCCCTCAAGCGCAAGATCGAGGACCGGTTCAGGACGGATTTCCCGGAAGTGCGAGGCAGGGTCAAGCTGCTGCCGAACGGGCCGCCGGTGCCGTATCCCGTGCAGTTCCAGGTGACGGGGCCGGACATCGGCGTCGTGCGCAAGGTCGCCGACCAGGTCAGGGAGATCATGATCGCCAACCCGAACACGGTGGGCGTGAACGACAACTGGAACGAGTCGGTGAAAGTGCTGCGGCTGGAGCTGGACCAGGACAAGATGCGCGCGCTGGGCGTGACGTCACAGACCGTGCGCCGCACGATCGCGACGCTGCTGTCCGGGACGACGGTGGGCCAGTTCCGTGAAAGCAACCGCCTGATCGACATCGCCGTGCGCCAGCCGCTGGACGAGCGCTCGAACATGTCCGTCCTCGCCAGCACGAACGTGCCGACGCCGTCCGGCAAGGCCGTGCCGCTGGCGCAGCTGGCGCGCATCGAATTCGTATGGGAGCCGGGTGTCGTGTGGCGCCTCGGGCGCGAGTGGGCGATCATGGTCCAGTCGGACGTCGTCGACGGCGTGCAGGGGCCGACCGTGTCCGACCAGGTGAACGCGAAGCTGGAGGCGCTCCGGGCGAAGCTGCCGGCCGGCTACCGCATCAAGCTGGAAGGCGCGGCCGCCAACAGCTCGCAGGCGGAAGAATCGATCTCGGCCAACGTGCCGCTGGTGCTGTTCATCGTGTTCACCCTGCTGATGCTGCAGCTGCACAGCTTCTCGCGTTCCGTGATGGTGTTCCTCACGGGGCCGCTCGGCATTGCGGGGGCGGCGATGGGGCTGCTGCTGTTCCGCGCGCCGTTCGGCTTCGTCGCGAATCTCGGCGTGATCGCGCTGTTCGGCATGGTGGTGCGCAATTCCGTGATCCTCGTCGACCAGATCGAAAAAGACATCGCGGCCGGGCACCCGGCCTGGGAAGCGATCGTGGAAAGCGCCGTGCGGCGCTGCCGCCCGATCCTGCTGACGGCCGCCGCGGCGGCGCTGGCGATGATTCCGCTGTCGCGCTCCGTGTTCTGGGGGCCGATGGCCGTCGCGATCATGGGCGGATTATTGGTCGCCACGGCGCTGACCCTGCTGTTCCTGCCGGCGCTGTATGCGGCGTGGTTCCGCGTAAAGCGTCCCGTGCATACCCGGGAGACGGTCGTAAATCCTTGAAATATCGGGCGATTTAATACGATTTAAAATCTGCCCAATGGTGTCAGAAAATCCAGTAAAATATCGGGTTGAAGTTGTAGCCCCTAGACATTGGATTCAGGGCGGCCGGTTTCATTGTCGGGCGCCCTTTGTTTTTGTGGCAAGATCAGCAATCCTGCGCGAGGATGGCGAAATTGGTAGACGCACCAGGTTTAGGTCCTGACGCCAGCAATGGTGTAGGGGTTCGAGTCCCCTTCCTCGCACCACGAACAATTATTTTTTTGGACGATTTTTACAATGGCAACTGCAGTCGAAAACCTGGGTAAACTCGAGCGTCGCTTGACTCTCTCTTTTCCGCTGAGCGACGTACGTACGGAAGTTGAAAAGCGCCTCAAGAAGCAGGCCAAGACCGCTCGTGCGCCGGGCTTCCGTCCGGGCAAGGTGCCGCTGAAGATGGTGGCGGCCCAGTACGGCTACCAGATCGAATCCGACGTGCTGAACGACAAAGTTGGCCAGGCATTCAACGACGCCGCCAACGAAGCCCAGCTGCGCGTTGCCGGCATGCCGAAAATCGAGCCGAAGCAGGACGCACCGGAAGGCATGCTGGCCTTCGACGCGACCTTCGAAGTCTATCCGGAAGTCACGCTGCCGGGTCTGGAGGGCATCGAGATCGAGACCGTCAAGACCGACGTGACCGACGCCGAGATCGACAAGACCATCGACATCCTGCGCAAGCAGCGCGTGCACTTCCACACCAAGGGCGAAGCCGGTGAGCATGGCGACGGCGGCGAGCCGGTCGCAGCGAACGGCGACCGCGTGACCGTCGACTTCGTCGGCGTCATCGACGGCGTCGAATTCCCGGGCGGCAAAGCGGAAGACTATGCATTCGTGCTGGGCGAAGGCCGCATGCTGCCGGAATTCGAAGCCGCGACCGTCGGCCTGAAAGTGGGCGAGAGCAAGACCTTCCCGCTGGCGTTCCCGGAAGACTACCATGGCAAGGACGTGGCCGGTAAAACCGCCGAGTTCACCATCACGCTGAAGAAGCTGGAATGGGCGCACCTGCCGGAAGTCGACGCCGAGTTCGCCAAGTCGCTGGGCATCGAAGACGGCAGCATCGAGAAGATGCGCGAAGACATCAAGGTCAACCTGGAGCGTGAAGTCAACGCCCGCATCAAGGCCCGCAACAAGGAAGCCGTGATGGACGCCCTGGTCAAGCACACCGAAATGGACGTGCCGAAGGTCATGATCGAGCAGGATTCGCAGCGCCTGGCCGAGCAGACCCGCCAGGACATGGCCCAGCGCGGCATGGACGTCAAGAGCCTGCCGTTCCCTGCCGACCTGTTCGCCACCAAGGCCGAGCGCCGCGTGCGCCTGGGCCTGATCCTGTCGCAACTGGTCTCGGAAAACAACCTGCAAGCTACGCAAGAGCAGGTGAAGGCCCAGATCGAAGACTTCTCACAGAGCTACGAAGATCCGAAGGAAGTCCTGAAATACTACTACAGCGACCGTCGCCGCCTGGGCGAAGTGGAAGCTCTTGTATTGGAAGAAAACGTCGTTAACTATGTGCTCGGCAAGGCAAAGGTGACGACCAAGGACATCGCCTTTGACGAGCTGATGGGAAGCGCTGCTCAGGCGTAACTCCTTGATGAAGCCGTACGACATTCTCACGAGAAATCTGCGATAGTGCGGCTTCGTAACTCTTCGAAAGGAATTGACAGGTATGAATCGTAATCCGGCATTGGATACCCAAGCCCTCGGCCTCGTGCCGATGGTGATCGAGCAGAGCGGCCGCGGCGAGCGCGCCTACGACATCTACTCGCGCCTGCTGAAGGAGCGCGTCATTTTCCTGGTCGGTCCTGTCAACGACCAGATGGCCAACCTCATCGTGGCCCAGCTGCTGTTCCTGGAGAGCGAGAATCCGGACAAGGACATCTCGCTGTACATCAACTCGCCGGGTGGTTCCGTGTCGGCCGGCCTCGCCATCTTCGACACGATGAACTTCATCAAGCCCGACGTGTCGACGCTGTGCACCGGTCTGGCCGCCTCGATGGGCGCGTTCCTGCTGGCTGCCGGCGCCAAGGGCAAGCGCTTCTCGCTGCCGAACTCCCGTGTCATGATCCACCAGCCGTCCGGTGGCTCGCAGGGCATGGCGTCGGACATCGAGATCCAGGCCAAGGAAATCCTGTACCTGCGCGAACGCCTGGCCCGCATCATGGCGGACAACACCGGCCAGACGATCGAACAGATCCACAAGGATACCGATCGCGACCGTTTCATGTCGAGCGAAGAGGCCGTGGAATATGGCCTCATCGACAAGGTTCTGACGAACCGCGGCTGAGGATAATCCGCGCGGTTTTCGTGATCGCGCGGAGTACTCGACAACTGTTGCTCAAATACGCCCGGACGCGACAGCGCTTCGGGCGTTTTGTTTTCAAATCGGGTAGCATGGTGTCGTGCGCACTTGTTGCGCCCTCGTATTAGCGTTATATTCATAGCAATTCAACTGAAACCTGCCCCATGTCAGACAAAAAATCCTCTAGCGGCGAAAAACTCCTGTACTGCTCGTTCTGCGGCAAGAGCCAGCACGAGGTCAAGAAGCTCATCGCAGGACCTTCGGTCTTCATCTGCGACGAGTGCATCGACCTGTGCAATGACATCATCCGCGACGAGACCTCGAACGTCGAATCGGTGGCGGGCGCCAAGTCCGACCTGCCGACTCCGCACGAGATCGCCGAACTGCTCGATCAATATGTCATCGGCCAGCAGACGGCGAAGCGCATCCTGTCGGTGGCGGTCTACAACCATTACAAGCGCCTGAAGCACCTGGGCAAGAAGGACGACGTCGAGCTGGCCAAGAGCAACATCCTGCTGGTCGGCCCCACCGGTTCCGGTAAAACCCTGCTGGCCCAGACCCTTGCGCGCATGCTGAACGTCCCGTTCGTGATCGCCGACGCGACCACGCTGACGGAAGCCGGCTATGTCGGCGAGGACGTCGAGAACATCATCCAGAAGCTGCTGCAGAGCTGCAACTACGAAGTCGAGAAGGCCCAGCGCGGCATCGTCTACATCGACGAGATCGACAAGATTTCGCGCAAGTCCGACAACCCGTCCATCACCCGTGACGTGTCGGGCGAGGGCGTGCAGCAGGCGCTGCTGAAGCTGATCGAAGGCACGATGGCGTCGGTGCCCCCGCAGGGCGGCCGCAAGCATCCGAACCAGGATTTCGTGCAGATCGACACGACGAACATCATGTTCATCTGTGGCGGCGCATTCGACGGCCTGGACAAGATCATCCAGAACCGTTCGGAAAAGAGCGGCATCGGCTTCGGGGCCAGCGTCAAGAGCCAGTCGCAGCGCTCCGTCAGCGATATCCTGATGGAAGCGGAACCGGAAGACCTGATCAAGTTCGGCCTGATTCCTGAACTTGTCGGCCGTCTGCCGGTCGTAGCTACCCTGAGCGAGCTCACGGAAGAGGCTTTGATCCAGATCCTGGTCGAGCCGAAAAACGCCCTCATCAAGCAGTATTCGAAACTGCTGGATATGGAAGGCGCCGAACTGGAAATCCGCCCGGCGGCCCTGCACGCGATTGCCAAGAAGGCATTGGCGCGCAAGACCGGCGCACGTGGCCTCCGTTCGATCCTGGAACACGCTCTGCTCGACGTGATGTATGAACTGCCGAGCCAGCAAAATGTCGTGAAAGTCGTGATCGATGAAAATACGATCACGAATGGCGCGAAACCTTTGCTGATTTACAGCGAATCGCCGAAGGCTGCAGGCGAGAACTGACAATAAGCTGAAAAATTTCCGGGCGCAAACACAACAAAGGTATTGAATCGCTGAGTTGAGACGGTACAATCAATCTCAACAAAAGACGGCTTCAATCGAAAAGCCACTCGCGGCCGATGCTGTGAAGTGGCTTTTTTATTTGAATTCAAGACTTTTGTAGAAACGGCTATTATTCGTATCAAGTTAAAATTTTTTTACTTGTAGAAAATATTTCCGGGCCGGTATTGTGTTTCGAAGGTGTGCTCCCACATCGTCTACACGCTTTCTATAAGGTATGCCATGACAACTTCCAAATTGACCGAGCAAATGACGCTGCCCTTGCTGCCCCTGCGCGACGTGGTGGTGTTCCCGCATATGGTGATACCGCTGTTCGTTGGCCGCCCGAAATCCATCAAGGCGCTCGAGGCCGCCATGGAACAGGGTAAGAGCATCATGCTCGCAGCCCAAAAGGCCGCTGCCAAGGACGAACCCTCCGCCGCAGACATCTACGAGATCGGCTGCGTGGCCAATATTCTGCAAATGCTGAAGCTGCCGGACGGCACCGTGAAGGTGCTGGTCGAAGGCGCGCAGCGTGCCCGTATCAATCACATCAACGACGCGCCCAGCCATTTCATCGCTGATTTGACCCCGATCAATTCGGAAATCGGCGACGATTCCGAAGTCGAGGCAATGCGCCGCGCGATCGTCCAGCAGTTCGACCAGTACGTCAAACTGAACAAGAAGATTCCGCCCGAGATCCTGGCATCGCTGGCCGGTATCGACGACGCCGGCCGCCTGGCCGATACCGTCGCCGCCCACCTGCCGCTGAAACTCGAGCAGAAACAGGTCATCCTGGAAATCTTCAACGTCGCCAAGCGCCTGGAGCACCTGCTCGGCCAGCTGGAAGGCGAGCTCGACATCCTGCAGGTCGAAAAGCGCATCCGCGGCCGCGTCAAGCGCCAGATGGAGAAATCGCAGCGCGAGTACTACCTGAACGAACAGGTCAAGGCCATCCAGAAGGAACTGGGCGAAGGCGAAGAGGGCGCCGACATCGAGGAACTCGAAAAGAAAGTCATCGCCGCCAAGATGCCGAAGGAAGCCCTGGAAAAAGCCCAGGCCGAGATCAAGAAGCTCAAGCTGATGTCGCCGATGTCGGCCGAAGCCACCGTCGTGCGCAATTACATCGACACGCTCGTGTCGCTGCCGTGGAAAAAGAAATCCAAGGTCACCATCGACCTGGAGAAGGCCCAGGAAGTCCTGGAAGCCGACCACTACGGCCTCGACAAGATCAAGGAACGCATCCTCGAATACCTCGCGGTGCAACAACGCGTCGACAAGCTGAAGGCCCCGATCCTGTGCTTCGTCGGTCCTCCGGGCGTGGGTAAGACGTCGCTGGGCGAGTCGATCGCCCGCGCGACGAACCGCAAGTACGTTCGCATGGCGCTGGGCGGTGTGCGCGACGAGGCCGAGATCCGCGGTCACCGCCGTACCTACATCGGCTCGATGCCGGGCAAGGTGCTGCAGTCGCTGGCGAAGGTCGGCGTGCGCAACCCGCTGTTCCTGCTGGACGAGATCGACAAGATGGGCGCGGACTTCCGCGGCGACCCGTCATCGGCCCTGCTCGAGGTGCTGGATCCGGCGCAGAATCACACTTTCTCGGACCACTACGTCGAGGTGGATTTCGACCTGTCGGACGTGATGTTCGTGGCGACGTCGAACTCGTTCAATATCCCGCCGGCCCTGCTGGACCGCATGGAAGTGATCCGCCTGTCGGGTTACACCGAGGATGAAAAGACGAGCATCGCGCAGCGCTACCTGCTGCCGAAGCAGATCAAGGCAAACGGCCTGAAGGATGAAGAGATCAAGGTCGACGAAGCGGCGATCCGCGACATCATCCGCTACTACACCCGCGAAGCCGGTGTGCGTTCGCTCGAGCGCGAAATCTCGAAGATCTGCCGCAAGGTCGTCAAGATGCTGCTGCTCAAGAAGGACAACAAGCGCGTGATCGTGTCGTCGAAGAACCTGGATAAATTCCTGGGCGTCCGCCGCTACGACTTCGGCGTGGCCGAGAAGGAAAACCAGATCGGCCAGGTCGTGGGTCTCGCATGGACGGAAGTCGGCGGCGACCTGCTGACGATCGAAGCCGTGCAGGTGCCGGGTAAAGGTGCCGTGATCCGCACCGGTACGCTGGGCGACGTGATGAAGGAATCGATCGAAGCTGCCCGCACCGTCGTGCGCAGCCGTGCACAGCGCCTGGGCATCAAGGGCGAGGTGTTCGAGAAGACCGACATCCACATCCACGTGCCGGAAGGCGCGACGCCGAAGGACGGTCCGTCCGCCGGTATCGCGATGACGACGGCGCTGGTGTCGGTGTTCACGGGTATCCCAGTCCGCGCCGACGTGGCGATGACGGGCGAGATCACGCTCCGCGGCGAAGTCCTGCCGATCGGCGGCCTGAAGGAAAAACTGCTGGCGGCCCAGCGCGGCGGGATCAAGACCGTGCTGATCCCCGAGCAGAACGTGAAGGATCTGGCGGACATTCCTGACAACGTCAAGAACAAGCTCGAGATCGTGCCGGTGCGCTGGATCGAGAAGGTGCTGGAAGTGGCACTGGAACGCCAGCCTGAACCGATTGTCGACGTGCCTGCAGTGGCGTCGTCGTCGGTGGCCACGGCGACGACCGACGGCCAGGGCGGCGTCGTCAAGCACTAAGCCTTCTTGCTGCGCGTAAAAACGGCACCTTCGGGTGCCGTTTTTTATTGCTATCTGTTGCTCGTGCGTTACTTGACACAACGCATTGTCGGCTTGTTTAATACGCCCTTGCGGTTTTTGCCGACGGTCAATCCGACCCCTGTCGTGCATGCCGTGTCCAGAACGTACAACGAGGGAAGAAAGTGAACAAAACTGAACTGATCGAAGAAATCGCGAAGTCCGCGGACCTGACCAAAGCTTCTGCGGCGCGCGCCCTCGATGCCATGATCGACGCTGTGACGAACACGCTGAAGAATAACGACAGCGTCACGCTGGTCGGCTTCGGCACGTTCACCGTCGGCGAGCGCGCCGCGCGCACCGGCCGCGATCCGCGCACGAAGGAAGCCATCAAGATCAAGGCGGCCAAGGTCCCGAAATTTAAGGCTGGTAAAGCACTGAAAGATGCAGTAAACTAATGCCTCCGCTGCGCTGACACGCAGCAGGACGCTGCTGGATTCCAGTCAGTCGAGTAGTGCCCAGTATTTCGTGGAGCGGTAGTTCAGTTGGTTAGAATACCGGCCTGTCACGCCGGGGGTCGCGGGTTCGAGCCCCGTCCGCTCCGCCACGAGATGCCAAAATTTGGAGCGGTAGTTCAGTTGGTTAGAATACCGGCCTGTCACGCCGGGGGTCGCGGGTTCGAGCCCCGTCCGCTCCGCCAAGTTGACGAAAAAGAGGCGAACCGTGGTTCGCCTTTTTTTTTAAAGTTTTCGATAACGCATTTTCAACCTTGATTGGCTGACCATGTTTGAATTTATCCGTACTCACCAGCGCCTGATGCAGTTCCTGCTGTTGCTGCTGATCCTGCCGTCGTTCGTCCTGGTGGGTGTAAGCAGCTACAACGAACGCGGCAGCAACGATGGTGTGGCGACCGTGGACGGGAAGAAGATCACCCAGCAGGAGTGGGAAGCCGCCCAGCGCCGCCAGCTGGACCAGGCCCGCCAGATGATGGGCGAGCAGTTCGACCAAAAACTGTTCGACACGCCGGAAGCGAAACAGGCCGTGCTCGACCGCCTCGTCGCCGACCGCGCCATCAACGCCGAGATCATCCGCAACCACCTGACGGTGAGCGACGCCGCGCTGCAGAAGGCCATCCTCGAGATCCAGGCCTTCCGCAAGGAAGACGGCACGTTCGACATGGACCGCTACAAGGCCGCGCTGGCCGCGCAGGGCATGACGCCGGAGATGTTCGACCAGCGCATGCGCCACGACCTGGCCGTGCAGCAGCTCGTCGGCTCCGTGCAGCAGACGGCGTTCGCACCGCGCACCGTCGCCAACCGCCTGTCGGACATCAACGACGAAGAGCGCGAAGTGCAGGAACAACTGTTCCCGGCCGCGAACTACGTTTCGCAGGTCAAGGTTACGGATGACATGATCAAGGCGTATTACGACAAGAATGCGACCCTGTTCCAGGTGCCGGAATCGGTCAAGGCCGAATACGTCGTGTTCGACGCCTCCGCCGTCGAGAAGCAGGTCAACGTGTCCGACGCCGAGATCGCCGACGCGTACAACAAGAACAAGGCGCGCTTCACCACGCCGGAACAGCGCACCGCCAGCCACATCCTGATCAACGTGAAAAAGGGTGCCTCGGCCGCCGAGGACGCTGCCGCGAAAGCCAAGGCGCAGGCTGCCCTGGATGAAGTGCGCAAGAACCCGAACGACTTCGCGAAGATCGCCAAGGCGCAATCGCAGGACCCGGGCTCGGCCGAGCTGGGCGGCGACCTGGGCGTCGTGCAGAAGGGCGTGTTCGTCAAGCCCGTCGAGGACGCGATCTACGGCCTGAAGGAAGGCGAAGTCAGCGGCCTCGTCCGTTCGGAATTCGGCTACCACATCATCAAGATCACGAAGATCGTGCCGGAAAGCCAGAAGTCGCTGGACGAAGCGAAGCCCGAGATCCTGGCCGACCTCAAGAAAGCGAAGATGTCGGCGAAATACACGGAACTGGCCGAAACCTTCCGCAACACCGTGTACGAGCAGTCGGACAGCCTGAAGCCGGTCGCGGACAAGCTGGGCTTGACCATCCAGACGGCCGAAGGCCTGACCCGTGCGCCGAACCCGGCACTGGGCCCGTCGCCGGCCAACAATCCGAAATTCCTGGAAGCGATCTTCGGCAGCGATGCGGTGAAAAACAAGCGCAACACGGACGCCGTCGAAGTGGCGCCGGGTACGCTGGTCGCGGGCCGTGTCGTGGAATTCAAGCCGGCGACCAAGCGTCCGCTGGCCGACGTCGAAGCCGCCATCCGCCAGCGCGTGACGCAGGAAGAAGCGGCCAAGCTGGCACGCCAGGCCGGCGAAGCGAAACTGGCCGCTGCCAAGGCATCGGGCGACGCCGCCGGTTTCGGCGAGTCGAAAATCGTGTCGCGCACGAAGCAGCCGACGATCAACGAAACGGCCGCGCTCGCCGTGCTGAAGGCGGATGCGAGCAAGCTGCCGGCCTATGTCGGCGTCGATATCCCGGGCGTCGGCTATGGCGTGTACCGCATCGCCAAGGTGAGCCAGCCGGCCCAGCCGGACGTGGCACGCCGCAAGCAGGAGGCGGAACAGATCGGCCGCGCCGTGGGCAATGCCGAGACCTATGGTTTCGTCGAAGCGCTGAAGCACAAGGCGAAGGCGAAGATCAACGTCAAGCCTGCCGACCTCGGCGTCAAGTCCGAATAAATCCGGACGCGTCACATGAAAGCCCGGCCGCGCGAGCGGACCGGGCTTTTTCTTTGCCGTACGATTACAATCGTGTTTCGATCGACAACACAAGAGCACATCCATGACCGTGACCTGGACCGATACGCTCGACACCGTCGACTGGAACGAGCTCTCCGAGCTGTACCGCAAGGCGCCGCTCGGCGACAAGTCGCCGGAGCGCCTGAAAACGGTGTTCGGCAACAGCATGTTCCGCCGCTTCGGCTACGAGGACGGCGTGCTGGTCGCCGCGGGGCGCGCGCTGGCCGACGGCATGGATTGTTCCTACATCTGCGACGTGGCGATCCTGCCCAGCCACCAGGGACGCGGCCTGGGCGACGCGCTGATCTCGCACCTGGTCGAGCTGTCGCGCGGGCACGCGAAAATCATCCTGTATGCGGTGCCGGGCAAGGAGGCGTTCTATGCGCGCTACGGCTTCCGCCGCATGACGACGGCGATGGCCGTGTTCCAGGATCAGGACAAGGCCGCCGCCCAGGGCTATCTGGCGCAGGAGTAGCTCAGTACTGCTTGTACGGCAGGAACTTGCCCGATAACACAACGTTGACCCGGTCGCCTTTCGGATCGGGCTGCCGCACGATGTCCATGCTGAAGTCGATGGCGCTCATGATGCCGTCGCCGAACTCTTCGTGGATCAGTTCCTTGATCGTCGTGCCGTAGACGCTGACGATCTCGTACCAGCGGTAGATCAGCGGATCGGTCGGGACCGCCGTCGGCAGCGAGCCCTTGTAGGGCACCACCTGCAGCCATTTGCATTCTTCGTCGGTCAGGCCGAAGATGTCGCCGAGGATGGCGGCCTGCTCCGCCGAGGCGGTCATCTGGCCCAGGCACAGCGCGGTCGTCCATTCCTTCGACTGGCCGACCCTGCCGGCCACGTCTTCCCACCTGATGCCTTTGGCGACCTTCGCGCTGACGATCTTCTCGGTGACTTCCATGCGGTTCATCGCGTTCCTCTCGTGTGCGGTTTGGGAGAGAGATGCGCAGCAAGACGCGTGCCAGTCCTAGCCGTGCAGATGCCGCGCGGCCGCAATGAAGTCGTCCTTCGCGATGCCCGGCAAGGTCAGCGTCTCCGCCTTCGGGTACTGCACGAAATTCCGGTCGATCGAGCGCAGGTAGGCGGGATCGTAGTGTTCGACGAGCAGCTGGTCCACGAGCGCCGGCATATGCCCCGTATTGGCCATCTCCTGCCACGTTTCTATGCGCGCGCGGCCGTGCAGCTGCACCAGATGGTCCAGCTGCGCATTCAGCGCGCCCGGATCGGCGCAGAAGTGATGGTAGTCTTCCATCAACAGCTGCACCCGAAGAGGGCGGTCCAGCTGCAGCGCGATGCACGGCGAGGCGCGCATGCGTTCCATGACCACCTCCGGCACGCGCAGGTTGCCCACCTTCTTGCTCTCGGACTCCACGAACACGGGCTTCGCGGGGTCGAAGCGGCGCAGCTTGTCCCAGATGCGCGTCTCGAACATCTTCTGGCTCGGCTGCGGTTCGCCCGGCAGGTGGCCGAGGACGGAGCCGCGGTGCGCGGCGAGGCGTTCCAGGTCGAGCACCTGCGCGCCGATGGATTCCAGCGTCTCGAGCAGGCGGCTCTTGCCGCTGCCCGTCGTGCCGCAGATGACGCGGAAATCCAGCGGGGGCGGATTCTCCAGTGCGGCCGCGACGTAGGCCCGATACGCCTTATAGCCGCCGTCGAGCTGCACGACGGGCCAGCCGATCTTGGCGAAGATCAGGGCCATCGAGCCGCTGCGGTTGCCGCCGCGCCAGCAGTAGACGAGCGGCTTCCATTCCTTCGGCTTGCCGGCGAACAGCGTCTCGACGTAGCGCGCGATGTTCTGCGCGACGAGCGGCGCGCCGATCTTCTTGGCCTCGAAGGCGCCGACCTGCTTGTACGTGGTGCCGACGAGGACGCGCTGGGCATCGTCCAGGGTCGGGCAGTTGATGGCGCCCGGGATACGGTCGAGCGCGAACTCGGACTCGCTGCGCGCGTCGATGATGGTGTCGAACTGGTCGAGCATGGGCAGGACGTCGTCGACGCCGAGGACTGCGGGGTATTTCATTATCGTTTGACGAGAGGCGCGAATTGCGGCCAGATGTTGTTGAGGATGGTCGGATGGGCCGTCGCCAGGGGGTGCAGGCGGTCGGCCTGGAAGTTCGCCGCGTCCTGCGCGACGCCGTCCAGCATGAACGGCACCAGCGGGATTTTATACGTGCCGGCGAGGTCCTTGTACATGCCGGCGAAGCGTTCCGTATAGGCGCGGCCGTAGTTGGGCGGCATGCGCATGCCGACGAGCAGGACCTTTGCCTTGTTCTGCTGCGAGAGCTGGATCATCGTGCGCAGGTTGTCGGCGGCGGCCGTCACGGGCAGGCCGCGCAGGCCGTCGTTCGCGCCCAGTTCCAGCACGACGACGTCCGGCTTGTGCTGCTGCAGCAGCGCGGGCAGGCGGGTGCGGCCGCCGCTCGTCGTCTCCCCGCTGATGCTGGCGTTGACGATGCGCGCATCGATCTTCTCGGCCTTCATGCGCTGTTCCAGCAGGGCGACCCAGCCGGTGCCGCGCGTGAGGCCGTATTCGGCCGACAGGCTGTCGCCCACCACGAGCACGGTTTTTGGGGCAGAATAGGCGCTCCCCGCCGCGGTCATTCCAAGAACCGCGACGGCAGCTATCGTCCATTTCCTGAGTAAAGCAAGCATGCGTGATATTCCCGAGGCGTCAAAAGGCAGTACAGGTGTGAGCGAAACGGCAAGACCGGCCATCGAGGTCCGCGGCCTGTCGAAGCGCGTGGCGGATGCCAGCGGCGAGCTCACCATCCTGCACGAGGTGGATTTTACCGTGCAACCGGCCGAGACGCTTGCCCTCGTCGGCGCCTCCGGCTCCGGCAAGTCCACCTTGCTCGGCCTGCTGGCCGGCCTCGATGCGCCGTCGTCCGGCAAGGTCCTGCTCGACGGTACGGACATCTTCGCCCTCGACGAGGATGGCCGCGCCGCGTTCCGCAAGGCGAAGCTGGGCTTCGTGTTCCAGTCGTTCCAGCTGCTCGCGCACCTGAACGCGGTGGAAAACGTGATGCTGCCGCTGGAACTGCGCGGCGATGCGGACGCGCGCGCAAAAGCCGAGGCGATGCTGGGCCGCGTGGGCCTGTCGAGCCGCCTGCGCCACTATCCGAAGTACCTGTCGGGCGGCGAGCAGCAGCGTGTCGCGCTGGCCCGCGCCTTCGTCACCGAACCGCCGCTGCTGTTCGCGGACGAGCCCACGGGCAGCCTCGACGCCGCCACCGGCGAAGCCGTGATCCAGCTGATGTTCGAGCTGAATCGCGAGCGCGGCTCCACGCTGGTCCTCGTCACCCACGATCCCGCCATGGCCGCGCGCTGCGGCCGCACCCTGACCATCGCCGCGGGCCGCCTGGCCGTATAAGACCCAGACCCTCTAGGCCAGCGCCGCGTCGGCGACGAGCGCATTCAGTTCGGCGCGGATCGCGCGCGGGAGTTCGCCCGCCGTGAGGCCGATCGGGCCGATGCCGCCCGCCACCAGCCGGTCGGCGGCCGCGCCGTGCAGCCACGTCGCGGCCAGCGCCGCTTCCCACGCGGGCCAGCCCTGGCCCAGCAGGGTGCCGGCGAGGCCCGCGAGGACGTCGCCCGTGCCGCCCGTGGCGAGGCCCGGATTGCCCGTCGCGTTCAGCGCCACTTCGCCGTCCGGCCGCGCGATGACGCTGCCGGCCCCCTTCAGCACCACGACGGCGTCCAGCCGCTGCGCCAGTTCGCGCGCATTCTCCAGCCGGTCGGCCTGCACGATGGCGGCCGTCACGCCCAGCAGGCGCGCCGCTTCCAGTGGATGCGGCGTGATGATCACCTCGCCGTCGTGCGCGGCCAGGCGTGCCGCGAGGTCCGGGCTGGCCGCGCACAGGTTCAGCGCATCCGCATCGACCACGAGCGGCCCGGTGCCGTCGATGACCTTGGACAGCAGGTGCATGGCGCCGGCGGAATCGCCCATGCCGGGACCGGCGACGACGGTGCGGCCGTCGAACGCGAAGCCGGGCGCGTCGCGGAACATGATCTCGGGCTGCAGCGGGTCGAGACCCGGTCCAGGATCGACGGCGGCCACGAACACGCGGCCCGCGCCCGCATACAGCGCCCCGCGTGCCGCGAGGATGCCGGCACCGGCCATGCCGCGCGCGCCGCCCAGCACGGCGACGTCGCCATACGTGCCCTTGTGCGAATTATTGCGGCGCGGCGTGAGGCAGTTCGCGAACAGGACGGGCGAGTTCAGGCGCGCGTGCGCGGCTTCCCCGTGCAGGCCGTCCACGCCGAGCCGGTTGACGTGCACGCGGCCCGCGTGGTCGCAGCCGTCGCCCGTGTGCAGGCCGGGTTTGTCGCCGAGGAAGGTGATCGTGTGCGTGGCGCGCACGGCTACGCCGTCCGGGCCGATGACGCCGCCCGTGTCCGCATCGAGGCCGCTCGGCACGTCCAGCGCGAGCACGGGGCACGCCATGCCGTGCGTACGCTCCACGAGCGCCCGCGCCTGGCCCGCGAGCGGGCGCGCGAGGCCGATGCCGAACAGCCCGTCGACGAGGAGACAGCAGCCGTGGCAGTCCGCGAAGTCGGCGACGAAGCGGGCCCGGCTGGCCTGCGCACGGGCAAGGGCCTGCTGCGTTTCGGGCGACGGTGCCGGGCCGGCGAGGTGGACCACGTCCACGTTGGCGCCGAAGTTGGCCAGGTTCGCGGCCACCTCCAGGGCGTCGCCGCCGTTGTTGCCGGGGCCGGCCAGCACGAGGATGCGGCCCGTGGGCAGGCCGCCCAGCACTTCGAGTGCATACGTGGCCGCGGCCTCGCCGGCGCGCCGCATCAGGCTGCCCGGCGGGAGTTGCGACTGCGCGGCCTGTTCGATGGCGCGGATCTGCGCGACGCTGTAGAGCGGATTGTCCATGGTGGTTCCAGGCACGTGAGGATTGCGAAAACTGCATTGTCGCCAAAATCGGCGCCGCGCGCGACTACAATAGCCGTTCGACGACTTTGCGAGGACACACGATGGATTGGCAGTTCTGGATCGACCGCGGCGGCACCTTCACGGACATCGTGGCGCGCCGGCCCGACGGCAGCCTCGTCACGCATAAGCTGCTGTCGGAAAATCCGGAGCAGTACCGGGACGCGGCAGTGGCCGGCATCCGCCACCTGCTCGGCCTGGCGCCCGGCGCGCCGATCCCGGCCGGGCAGGTGGAAGCCGTCAAGATGGGCACGACGGTCGCCACCAATGCGCTGCTGGAACGCAAGGGCGAGCCGACCGCGCTCGCGATCACGCGGGGTTTCCGTGACGCGTTACGGATCGCCTACCAGAACCGTCCGCGCCTGTTCGACCGTCACATCGTGCTGCCCGAGCTGCTGTACGGGCACGTCGTGGAGATCGACGAACGCATCGGTGCCCACGGCGACGTCGTCGTCCCGCTCGACGAAGCGGCCGCGCGGCGCGGCTTGCAGGCCGCGTACGACGCCGGCATCCGCGCGCTGGCCATCGTGTTCATGCACGGCTATCGCTATCACCGGCACGAGGACGCCGTCGCGCGCATCGCCCGCGCCATCGGATTCACCCAGGTGTCCGTGTCGCACGCGACGAGCCCCCTGATGAAACTCGTGGCACGCGGCGACACGACGGTCGTCGACGCCTACCTGTCGCCGATCCTGCGCCGCTACGTCGACCAGGTGGCGGCCGAGCTGCCGGGCGTGAGCCTGCAATTCATGCAATCCAGCGGCGGCCTCACCGATGCGCGCGCGTTCCAGGGCAAGGACAGCATCCTGTCCGGTCCCGCCGGCGGCATCGTGGGCATGGTCCGCGCGAGCCGCCTGGCCGGCTTCGAGCGCATCATCGGCTTCGACATGGGCGGCACGTCGACCGACGTGTCGCACTATGCGGGCGAATTCGAGCGCGTGTTCGAGACGCAGGTGGCCGGCGTGCGCATGCGCGCACCGATGATGAGCATCCACACCGTCGCCGCGGGCGGCGGCTCGATCCTGCATTTCGACGGCAGCCGTTACCGCGTGGGGCCGGACAGCGCGGGCGCGAATCCGGGGCCCGCGAGCTACCGCCGCGGCGGGCCGCTGGCGGTCACGGACTGCAACGTCATGCTGGGCAAGATCCAGCCGCGGCACTTCCCGCACCTGTTCGGGCCAGGCGCCAGCGAGCCCCTCGACGCGGACGCCGTGCGCGCCGGCTTCGAAGCGATGGCCGACGACGTCGGGCGCGCGACCGGGACGCGTCCGTTGCCGGAAGCGGTCGCGGAGGGCTTCATCCGCATCGCCGTGGGCAATATGGCGAACGCGATCAAGCAGATCTCCGTGCAGCGCGGTCACGACGTCACGGACTATGCACTCACGAGTTTCGGCGGCGCGGGCGGGCAGCACGCCTGCCTCGTCGCGGACGCGCTGGGCATGAAGACCGTGTTCATCCACTCGCTGGCGGGTGTGCTCTCGGCCTACGGCATGGGCCTCGCGGACCAGGGCGCGATGCGCGAGCGGGCCGTCGAGCGCCGGCTGGACGACGTCGGCGCCGAGGCGTTGGCCGCCGAACTGGATGCGCTGGCCGGCGCGGCGCGGGCCGACCTGGCGGCGCAGGGCGTAGCGGCAGATCGCATGGGAGTCTTGCGGCGCGTGCACCTGCGCTACGAGGGCACGGACTCCGCCATCGTCGTGATGGATGGCGACCGGGCCGCGTTGCAGGCGCAGTTCGAGCGGGCGTACCGCCGGCGCTTCTCGTTCCTCATGCCGGGCAAGGCGCTCGTCGTCGAAGCCGTGTCGGTGGAGGCGCTGGGACGCTCCGATGCGCCGCCCGAGCAGCAGCCTGAGGTCGTTGCGCGCGCAGGCGCCGTCCCGGTCTGCGAGACCGTGCGGATGTATGCGGACGGCGCATGGCGCGACACGGGCGTGTACCGCCGCCAGGACATCGCCCCGGGCGACGTGATCGACGGCCCGGCCATCATCGCGGAAGCGAATGCGACGACGGTCGTGGAAGCGGGCTGGCGCGCCGAGGTCACGGCATACAACCACCTCGTGCTGCGCCGCGTGCAGGCGCTGCCGCGACGGCACGCGATCGGCACGACGGTCGATCCCGTGATGCTGGAGATCTTCAACAACCTGTTCATGTCCATCGCCGAGCAGATGGGCCTGCGCCTGCAGAACACGGCGTACTCCGTCAACATCAAGGAGCGCCTGGACTTCAGCTGCGCCATCTTCGACGGGGACGGCAACCTCGTCGCGAACGCGCCGCACATGCCCGTGCACCTCGGGTCGATGGGCGAGAGCATCAAGGCCGTGATGCGCAAGAACGCGGGCGCGATGAAGGCGGGCGACGTCTACGTGCTGAACGACCCGTACAACGGCGGCACGCACCTGCCCGACGTCACGGTGATTTCGCCCGTGTTCGACGAGGCGGGCCGCGACATCCTGTTCTACGTGGGCTCGCGCGGCCACCACGCGGACATCGGCGGGACGACGCCGGGCTCGATGCCGCCGGATTCCACGCATATCGAGGAAGAGGGCGTCCTGATCGACAATTTCAAGCTGGTCGACGGCGCGGACGGCGTGCTGCGCGAGGCCGAAGCACGGGCGCTGCTGGCGGGCGCGCGCTGGCCCGCGCGCAATCCGGACCAGAACATGGCGGACCTGCGGGCGCAGGTGGCGGCGAACCAGAAGGGCGTCGACGAGCTGCGCAAGATGGTGGCGTTCTACGGCCTGGACGTCGTGCGGGCCTACATGGGGCACGTGCAAGACAATGCGGAGGAAGCCGTGCGGCGCGTGATCGGGGCGCTGGCGGACGGGCACTTCGTCAACGAGCTCGATAACGGCGCGCGCATCGAAGTCGCGATCCGCGTCGACCGCGCGGCGCGCAGCGCGGAGATCGATTTTACGGGGACCTCGAGCCAGCTGCCGAACAATTTCAATGCGCCGTCCGCCGTGTGCATGGCGGCCGTGCTGTACGTGTTCCGCACGCTCGTCGACGACGAGATTCCGCTGAACGCGGGCTGCCTGAAACCGTTGAAGGTGATCATTCCGCCGGGTTCCATGCTCAATCCGCACTATCCGGCGTCGGTCGTGTCGGGCAACGTGGAGACGTCGACATGCATCACGAATGCGCTGTACGGCGCGCTGGGCGTGATGGCGGCGGCGCAGGGCACGATGAACAACTTCACGTTCGGGAATGCGCGCTACCAATACTACGAGACGATCTCCGGCGGCTCCGGCGCGGGGCCGGGCTTCGACGGCACGGACGTCGTGCAGACCAATATGACGAACTCGCGGCTGACGGATCCGGAGATCCTGGAGTTCCGCTTCCCCGTGCGGCTGGAAAGCTATGCGATCCGCGCGAATTCGGGCGGGGCGGGGCGCTGGCACGGGGGCAACGGCGGTGTGCGGCGCATCCGCTTCCTCGAGCCGATGACGGCCGCGATCCTGTCCAACAACCGCATCCACGCGCCGTTCGGCATGGCGGGCGGTGCGCCGGGCGCGCGGGGGCGCAATCTCGTGGAGCGGGCCGACGGTCGCGTCGAGGAACTGGGGCATATCGGCAAGGTGGAGATGGGCGCCGGCGACGTGTTCGTCATCGAGACGCCGGGTGGCGGCGGATATGGCGAGGCCGCAGGTATGCCTTTTTCGAAAACGCCCATATGAAATCGGAATTGTTCTTTGCGTAAGCCGCGGCCCATACTTCGGCCATGAATACGCAACGAACTCTCCTGCTTTCCCTGGCGTTGGTCGCGGCGCTGCCCGCCTACGCCGACGTCCAGACCATCGCGCTGGACGGCCGCGCGCCCGGCACCCGCTTCGACGGCATCGGCGTGGTCGACGGCGGCGGCGCCACCTCGGTGCTGCTGAAGGACTATCCGGAGCCGCAGCGCAGCCAGATCCTCGACCTGATGTACAAGCCGAAGTTCGGCGCCTCGATCAGTGCGCTGATCGTCGAGATCCCGGGCGACGGCAATTCCACGCAGGGGTCGATGCCCAGCCATCGACACACCCGCGCGGACGTCGATTACGGACGCGGCTACACGTGGTGGGTGCTGCGCGAGGCGAAGCGGCGCAATCCCGCGCTGACCCTCGACGCCGCCGCGTGGAGCGCCCCCGGCTGGATCGGCGACGGCGGCAACCGCGACTTCTTTTCGCCCGACGGGGCCGACTATTACGTCAGCTGGCTGAAAGGCCTGCGTGATGTGTACGGGCTCGAACTCGACGCGATCGGCGCCCGCAACGAACGGGGCGTCAGCTACGATTTCGCGAAGACGCTGCGCGCGCGCCTCGACGCCGGCGGATTCTCCAAGGTGAAGCTGCACGGCTTCGACAACTGGCCCGACGATAAATTCGATTTCGTGAAGGACATGCCCAGGGATACGGGCCTGCGCGACGCGATCGACATCATCGGTGCCCACATCAACGCGCCCGAATACGTCGTGCCCACATGGGTGCGCGAGGCGGCGGCCGGCATGGCCAAGCCGATCTGGAATACCGAGCAGCACGTCTATGTCGCCGGCTTCGACGGCGCGCTCGGGATCGTGCAGGCGTTCAACCGCAACTGGATCGACAGCGGCGTGACGAAGATCGTCAACTGGTACGGCATCGCGGGCCTGTACACGCTCGAACCGTATTCCGGCTTGAAGGAGGCGGCCATCCGCGCGAACTGGCCGTGGAGCGGCCATTACGAGATCAACCCGCAGCTGTGGGCCTATGCGCACTACGGCCAGTTCACGGCGGCCGGGTGGACCTACGTGCCGCACGGGAGCGGTGCGTTGCAGGACGGCGGCAGCTACGTGACGCTGAAGTCGCCCGGTCCGGACTACAGCGTGATCATCGAGACGCGTCATGCGAAAGCCCCGCAAACGGTACGCGTGGCGGTCGGCGCTGGCCTGTCGACTGACGACGTGGCCGTGTGGCGCAGCGATGCGCGCGCGCAGTTCGTGCACGTCGCGGACCTGCATCCGGCGGATGGCGCGGTGACGCTGACGGTCGATCCGGACGCGATGTATTCCCTGACGACCACGCGCGGCCAGCAAAAGGGCGGATTCGCCGGCGTTCCGGCCCAGAAGGCCTTCCCGTTCCCGTACCGCGAGACGTTCGAGCGTTACCGCGATGCGCGCGCCTGGGGTTATTTGCCGCGCTATTTCGCCGACATCGAAGGCGCGTTCGAACTGGCGCCGTGTCCCGGCGACCGCCGCACCTGCCTGCGGCAAAGCGTGCCGGTCAGGCCCCATTCGTGGGCGCCGGACTGGAAGCCGTACACGATCCTGGGCGACGACGGCTGGACCGATTACGAGGTCAGCGCGGACGTCAGGGTGCGCCGTGGCGAATCGGCCGCGGTGCTAGGCCGCATCAACGACGTCGGCAGCGGCTATGGCGCAATCCCGAAAGGTTATTACCTGGAGCTGGACGGCGCCGGCGAGGTACGTCTCGTCGTCGTGCGCGGCAAGGTGGACAAGAAGGCGCTCGTGGGCGACGCCGAGCAGCAGGCGCTGATCAAGGCGGCGAACGATGCGGCCGAGGGCGGCGAAAAGGTGCTGGCACGGGCGACGCTTGCCGGCGTGGCCGCCGATCGCTGGCATACGCTGAAGCTGCAGTTCAGCGGGACGCGCCTGCGCGGCTACGTCGACGGCAAGCCGGTGGTGGAGGCGGTCGACCCGCTGTACGGCAAAGGCATGGCGGGCTTGCTCGCGGGACCGGCGACATCGGGCCTGAGCATGCCGTACTACCGTGACGTCGTGGTCAACCGCGTGGACGGCGCGCTGCCGCCGCCGACGAAGCCGTTGCCGGGACAGGCGCCGATGTACGTCCGCAAGCGCTGAGCGTTCAGGTCGAGCTCAGTTCGCGATGCCGTATTTCCGCTTGGCCGCTTCCATCTCCGCATCCAGCGCGGCGAGCCGCGGATGCGCGGGGTCCAGGTTCCGAATGTGTTCCAACTGTTCTTCCGACAACGCGGCCAGCGGGTGATCCCAGCCCATCTCCATGATCTGGCGGAGGACGCCGCCGACGACGGCGATCATCACTTGCAGGTTGTTCGGCGCCATGTGCAGCGCTTCCAGCAAGGTCTGGACGGCGCCGCGCACGTCGCCCATGTTGCGCTTCTCGTCCGCCACGCCCAGCAGGATCTGGGCCTGCGCGCGCAACTGCTTGCCCATGCCGTCCGCGAGGTCGGGCCGGCCCGCGCGCACGAACACGTTCAACGCCTGCTGCGCGGACAGCGCATCGTCGCCGCCGTTCAGCGCGCCGATCATCACTTCCGACGCCTCGTCGTCCATCCGGTGCGCGAGACAGGTTTGCGCGAGGCCCACGCGCATATTGGGCGACAGCGCGCCGCCCGC
The DNA here is from genome assembly GCF_024756235.1 of Massilia kyonggiensis. Lineage (GTDB taxonomy): Bacteria > Pseudomonadota > Gammaproteobacteria > Burkholderiales > Burkholderiaceae_D > Telluria > Telluria kyonggiensis. The sequence goes on from NZ_JANUGY010000004.1 coordinate 56,781, forward strand.
GCGCACGGCATCGACCGCCAGCTTGAGTTCCTTGACGGCGGCCGCGCCGTTGCCGGCCGCATCGTGCAGCAGCGCCACCGAGATCGCCTTGCACGCGTCGGCCGCGGGCGTGCCCCGGAGGGAGCGCTCGAGGTCGCGGATCACGGTCGATGCGCCGGCCGGATCGCCCTTGCCGACGAGCGCCCGCACGAGGTTCACGTGGTCTTCGGGGTTGCGGAATTCGGAATAACGGGAACGCGTCACGACTTGCCGGAACGATTTTTCGGCGCCGTCCGTGTCGCCCGCTTCCAGCGCGACCTCGCCCAGCCGGCGCAGGCGGCGCACGACGTACGGCGAGATGGCGACGGCGTCTTCCAGCGTCTTCTTCGCGAGGGCCGCCTCGCCGCGCTCCTGCTGGCAGCGCGCGAGCAGGTCGTAGGCGGCCATCAGGCGCGGGTTCTCGGCCACGATGTGTTCCAGCAGCGGGATCGCTTCATCCGTGCGGCCCTGGGCGGCGACGGCGCGCGCGAGCCCAAGCCGCGCCCAGCCGACGGGCTTCTCGGCCAGTACGTCGCGGTACACCGTCTCGGCCAGTTCGTGCTCCTTCAGCGACACGTGCAGTTCCGCGCGCAGGCGCGCGAAATCGAGGGCGTAGTGCGGGCGCGTGCGGGCCGATTCGATGGCCGCGTCGATCGCTTCGTGGGGCCGGGCCTGCGCGATGAGCTGGTACACGGGGAGCAGGGCGGCGCGGCGCGCCACGGCCTTCTGGATGCGCTGGTGCAGCACCTGTGCCGTGAAGGGTTTCAGGATGTAGTCCGTGGGCGTCAGCTCGGCCGCGCTGACCACCTTGCCGTACGCGCCTTCCGCCGTCAGCATGATGAAGATGGCCCAGGGCGGGATGATGCGGTGGTGGCGCAGGTCTTCCAGCAGCTGCTGGCCGTCCTGGCCTTCGGCGCTCGCCGTGCCGCCGCTCAGATCGTACTCGCACAGGATGATGTCGAAGGACTTGCGGCCGAGCGCCTTGATGGCGGTGCTCGCGTTGACGGCGGACTCGATGCGCGTCACGCCCGACTGGTTGAGCATGTTCTGCAGGTTCGCCCTCAGTGCCGGATTCGGGTCGACGATGAGCACACTCAGCTGATTGCTGAGTTGCGCATTGTGCGGATTGCCGGCTGGGCTGGATGAGCTGTTTTCTGGCATGCGTTTCCGTAACCGTCGGGGGTTTTTCCGCACTACGATACCGGTAAGCTGCAAGGTCGGCAACTTTTTGCCTCCCGTGCGGGCCTCATGCCAGACGGGAAAGGGGGCAACGCTGTATAATACCGGGCTTCTTTCACCCGCAGCCACGCTGCATCAACCGACTTCCAAGCCATGTTGATTCTGCCGGGTTCCAACGCCCTCTCTGCTTTCCGTAGCCAACGCCTCCTCACGCAACTGCAAGCCGTCGCCCCGACGATTGCCGACGTCTCGGCGCGCTACTACCACTTCATCGACGCAAGCGCTCCCCTGTCCACGGAGGATACCGAGCGCTTGACGGCCATGCTCACCTATGGGGAGCCCGTGCCGGAAACGCAGTACGAGGGCGTCACCGAGGAATTCTTCGTGATCCCGCGCCTGGGCACCATCTCGCCATGGGCGTCGAAAGCGACCGACATCGCCCACAATTGCGGCATGGCCCACATCCACCGCGTCGAGCGCGGCGTCGCCTTCAAGGTCGTCCTGAAGAGCGGCATCCTCGGCACGGGCTTCGGCGCGCCGAAGAAGCTGGCCGAGAACGAGATCCAGGCCGTCGCCGCGCTGCTGCACGACCGCATGACGGAAACGGTGCTGCGCAGCGCGGACCAGGCGCAGGCCCTGTTCACGGACCTGGAAAGCCGTCCGCTGGACCAGATCGACGTGCTGGGCGCAGGCCGCGCCGCCCTCGTCGAAGCGAATGCCACGATGGGCCTGGCATTGGCCGAGGACGAGATCGACTACCTGTTCGATGCGTTCTCGCGCGTGCAGCGCAACCCGACGGACGTCGAGCTGATGATGTTCGCGCAGGCGAACTCGGAGCACTGCCGCCACAAGATCTTCAACGCCGAGTGGACCATCGACGGCGCGAAACAGGACAAATCCCTGTTCCAGATGATCAAGAATACGCACCAGCTGCAGCCGAAGGGCACGATCGTCGCGTACAGCGACAACTCGGCGATCATGGAAGGCGCGGACGCGCTGCGCTTCTTCCCGCAAGCCGGCAGCCAGGAATACGCGCCGGTCACGCAGCTGACGCACACGCTGATGAAGGTCGAGACCCACAACCACCCGACCGCGATCTCCCCGTTCCCGGGCGCCTCGACGGGCGCCGGCGGCGAGATCCGCGATGAGGGCGCGACGGGCCGCGGCGCCAAGCCGAAGGCCGGCCTCACCGGTTTCACCGTGTCGAACCTGTACCTGCCGGACGCCGTGCAACCGTGGGAAAACGCGGCCAACGTGAACTCGGCCGATAAAACCGGTGCCGACAAGGTCTACGGCAAGCCGGAACGCATCGCGTCGCCGCTGCAGATCATGGTCGACGGCCCGCTGGGCGGCGCCGCCTTCAACAATGAATTCGGCCGTCCAAACCTCGGTGGCTACTTCCGCACCTACGAACAGAACGTCGGCCCGACCGCCCTCAGTTCCAAAACCGGCGGCAACACCGTGTTCGGCTACCACAAGCCGATCATGATCGCGGGCGGCATCGGCAACATCTCGGACGCTCACACGCACAAGAACGACATCCCGGTCGGCAGCCTGCTGCTGCAGCTGGGCGGTCCGGGCATGCGCATCGGCATGGCCGGCGCGGCCGCGTCGTCGATGGCGACGGGCACCAACACGGCCGACCTGGACTTCGACTCGGTCCAGCGCGGCAACCCGGAGATGGAGCGCCGCGCGCAGGAAGTCATCAACAGCTGCTGGCAGCTGGGCGCCGAGAACCCCATCATTTCGATCCATGACGTGGGCGCGGGCGGCATCTCGAACGCGTTCCCGGAAATCACCAACGACGCCAAGCGCGGCGCCACGTTCGACCTGCGCAAGGTGCCGCTGGAAGAAAGCGGCATGTCGCCGAAGGAAATCTGGAGCAACGAGTCGCAGGAACGCTACGTGCTGGCGATTTCTCCGGACGACCTGCCGCGCTTCGCCGCCATCTGCGAACGCGAGCGCTGCCCGTTCGCCGCCGTCGGCGTGGCCACCGAAGAGCGCCAGCTGCGCCTGATCGACCCCATCACGAACACGTCGCCGGTCGACATGCCGATGGACGTCCTGCTGGGCAAGCCGCCGAAGATGCACCGCAACGTCGAGCACGTGAAGGAGCAGTTCAAGCCCGTCGACGTGACGGGTCTGGACCTGGAAGAAGTGGCGCGCCGCGTGCTGCTGCTGCCGACCGTTGCCGACAAATCGTTCCTGATCACGATCGGTGACCGGAGTGTCGGCGGCATGAGCGTGCGCGACCAGATGGTCGGTCCGTGGCAGGTGCCGGTGGCCGACTGCGCCGTCACCACCCTGAGCTTCGAAGGCTACAAGGGCGAGGCGATGGCGATGGGTGAGCGTACGCCGGTTGCCGTCATCGACGCGGCTGCGTCGGGCCGCATGGCCGTCGGCGAGGCGATCACGAATATCGCTGCGGCGCCGATCGCCGATATCTCTGCCATTAAACTGTCCGCGAACTGGATGGCCGCGTGCGGCCAGCCGGGCCAGGACGCCGCGCTGTTCGACACCGTGAAGGCCGTCGGCATGGAACTGTGCCCGGCGCTGGGCGTGTCGATCCCGGTCGGCAAGGACTCCCTGTCGATGCGCACCACGTGGAGCGAGGACGGCGAGAACAAGGCCGTCGTATCGCCGGTGTCGCTGATCGTCTCGAGCTTCGCACCCGTCACCGACGTGCGTAAAACGCTGACGCCGCAACTGCGCACGGACCTGGGCGACACGTCGCTGATCCTCATCGACCTGGGCCGCGGCAAGAACCGCCTGGGCGCCTCCGCGCTGGCGCAAGTCACGCAGCAGCTGGGCAACGACACGCCGGACGTCGACAACCCGGTCGACCTGAAGGCCTTCTTTGCCGCGATCCAGCAACTGAACAACGACGGCAAGCTGCTCGCTTACCACGACCGTTCGGACGGCGGCCTGTACGCCACGCTGTGCGAGATGGCCTTCGCGGGCCGCGCCGGTGTCTCCGTCAACCTCGACATCCTGACGATGGAAGGCGAGCACGCGTCCGACCACGGCGACGCCAAGAACTGGGCGGCGCAAGTGGGCGAGCGCCGCAACGACCTCACGCTGCGCGCGCTGTTCAACGAAGAGCTGGGCGCCGTCGTGCAGGTTCGTACGTCCGAGAAGTCGGACGTGATGAACGTCCTGCGTTCGTTCGACCTGGGCGCCTGCAGCCACATCATCGGCAAGGTGAACGACCGCGGCGTCGTGGAATTCACGCGCGACACGAAAGTCATCTACAACAAGCGCCGCAGCGAACTGCACCGCCTGTGGAGCGAGACGAGCTGGCGCATCGCGCGCCTGCGCGACAACCCGGCGTGCGCGGACCAGGAATACGACCGCCTGCTGGACGAGCAGGATCCGGGCTTCACGCCGAAGCTCGTGCACGATACGAACGTGAACATCGCCGCGCCGTTCATCGCGACGGGCGCGCGGCCGACGGTCGCGATCCTGCGCGAGCAGGGCGTCAACTCGCACATCGAGACGGCATGGGCGATGCACCAGGCGGGCTTCAAGGCCGTCGACGTGCACATGAGCGACCTGATCGCCGGCCGCGCGAAGCTGGACGATTTCAAGGGCCTGATCGCCGTGGGCGGCTTCTCGTACGGCGACGTGCTGGGCGCGGGCGAAGGCTGGGCCAAGACGATCCTGTTCAACCCGGAACTGAAGGCGGCGTTCGCGCAATTCTTCGGCCGGGGCGACACGTTCGGCCTGGGCGTCTGCAACGGCTGCCAGATGATGAGCAACCTGAAATCGATCATCCCGGGCGCCGAGGCGTGGCCGAAGTTCACCCGCAACAAGTCGGAACAGTTCGAAGCGCGCTTCGGCATGGTCGAGGTGATGGATTCGCCGTCGATCTTCTTCCAGGATCTCGCAGGCACGCAGGCCCCGCTGGCGATCGCGCACGGCGAAGGTTACGCGGACTTCTCGCAGACCGGCGACATCACGCAGGTCGTGAAGGCGCTGCGCTACATCGACAACCGCGGCGCGGCCACCGAGGCGTATCCGTTCAACCCGAACGGCTCGCCGGAAGGCCTCACGGCCGTCACGACGCCGGATGGCCGCTTCACCGTGATGATGCCGCACGCGGAGCGCGTGGCGCGTACCGTCACGATGTCGTGGCATCCGGACGGCTGGGGCGAGGACTCGCCGTGGGCGCGCATGTTCCAGAACGCGCGGAAGTGGGTGGGCTAAACCTGCAGACTGCTGGTCTGAAGCGCTCCCGTCGGGGGCGCTTTTTTTTGCTGTGGCCGCTTCACCCTCGAGGGCTTGGAAGCGTCGTCAGTTTAGGTTATTGTTGTTTCGGCATGCCCGCCGGCGTTCGGTGGGGCGAGGTTCGCTACGGGCAGGAGTTCAAACTATGAAAATCACGTCTATCGACCTGAAGAACTACCGCATGCATGAGCGTCTGTCGGTAGATTTCAGGTCAGGCTTCAACGTCATCGTCGGCGTCAATGGCAGCGGCAAGACGTCCTTGCTCAGGGCCGTGTGCGATGCATTGACCGGTTTTACGAATTCCTTGTCCGTCCAGCGCGGCTTCGTCGCGATGGCAGAGCGCGACGTGGCATTGTTGCGGAGAGAGTCGGTGAACGGCCGTTTCCGATTCGAGCCTCAATACCCGGTCGTGGTGTCTGCGAAGGGCCAGGCATTTGGTCTGCCGTGCGATTGGAATGTGGTGAAAGCCAATGACATCGCGCATGCACTCGTCGTCGGAATCTCCCCTGGCGATTTCATGCAAAACCGGGGAATACCGGGGGCTGGGTTTGAACAGATGGGATTCGATAGCGTGATGCCTCTCGTCGCCTTCTATCGGGCCAACCGTCAGTGGAATGGTGGAAGCCCTGGCGAAATGCAAGCAGCAACCGAAAAGACGTCGCGCACCGATGCATACGAGTCGTGGTCCGATGCGTCGCTCGACTCATCGGCATTCCAGGGATGGGTGATCGCCAAGTGTCTGGAGCGGTTTCAAACGTCATCGGAAACAGGGCGTTCGTTCGACGAGATCGATGACGACGAATTGGCGGTCGTCAGCGCGGCACTCGGCATTGCGGTCGAGGGATTCAAGGGCATGCGCTACGATATGCACCAGAAGAGTCTCCTCATCGACCTGGAAGTCAGCCAGGGCGGTCGCCGCGAACCCACCAGTTTCGAGAACCTGAGCGACGGTCAGCGTGCTGTCATTGGCCTTGTCGCCGATATCGCGCGTCGTATGTGTCTGTTGAATCCGATCCTCGGGAGCCAGGTGACGTTGCAGACGCCGGGCGTTGTCCTCATCGACGAACTGGACGTGCACCTGCACCCGCGTTGGCAGCGCATGCTGACGATCGGACTCAAGCGTGCATTCCCGGCGCTGCAGTTCATCGTCGCGAGCCATTCGCCGCAGGTGATCGGCGAATTGCACCCGGACGAGATCATCTTGCTGCGACCGGAGGGCACAGCACATCCGCAAGTCAGCTATGGCCTCGACTCGAGCCAGATTCTAGAGGAAATCATGGGCGCGACGGCGCGTAATGCCGATGTCGAGAAGAGGTTGGCAGACCTTTTCGAGCATATGGAGCGCAACCAACTGGAACTGGCGCGTGATGAAATTTCCCGGTTAAAAAACGACGTCCCCGGGCTTCCGGAACTGGCTGGAGCAGAGGCCCTGCTAAAACGTAAGCAGGTGCTCGGCAGATGAAGTTCGTTGCGAAAAGGCGCTCGCCGGAGCAATTCGAAACATGGAAGGCGCTCGCCAACGATAGCTGGACGCCGGCATACGGCGACCTCAAGAACCCTCAGAAAAAGATTGTGCACGAAGCCCTGCTGAACGAACAGGGCTGGGTCTGCTGCTATTGCGGCAGGGAGATTGCGCAACACGACAGTCATATAGAGCACTTCCGGCCCCAGGAAGCGGCGCCCCAATTGACTCTGGCGTTTGAAAACTTGTTTGCCTCATGTATCCGCGAACGTGAACCGGGCGCGCCATTGCATTGCGGGCACGCGAAAGGAAACGAGTTTAACGAGGCAAGCCACATTTCACCGCTGGACCCAGGATGCGAGCGCCGCTTTCTCTACACGCTCGAAGGCGCCATTCGCCCCGCCGATATTGATGACGGTCCCGCAATATACATGACGGAACTTTTGAAGCTGGACCTCGCGTTCCTGAGGAATCGTCGGCAGGAAGTTTTGGCGAGTGTCTTCGACATCGACTTTCTTTCGACGGCGTCGGATGATGAACTTCGTCGGCTGGCCGCAGCTTGTCGCAAGCCCGATGGGCAAGGTAAATTAACCAACTTTGGACACGTGATTGCTCGTTACGTGGAGCAACTGCTGGGGGAAACTGCTTAGCTGCCGTCACGGCTTACCGCGGCTCCGACACGCATGACGGCGGCTCCGATGCCGTTCCAGCAAAAAGCGCTGCCTCGGCAGCGCTTTTTCATTCCGACCGTTGTTTGTAGATGTCGGGCCGGTTGATGTGCCAGAAGAGCTTCGGGTTGTCGGGCGTCGTGAACCCGAGCTTCTCGTACAGCCAGGGCGCGCTCGTCGTCGCCAGCAGCAGGCGCCGATAGCGCTCGATGCCGGGATACGCCAGCATGCACTCGACGAGCCACCGTCCCAGTCCCTTGCCGCGATAGTCGTCGATGACGAACACGTCGGCCATGTAGGCAAACGTCGCACGATCGGTGATGAAACGGGCGTAGCCGATCTGCCGTTCGCCGTCGTACAGGCCGAAATTCAGGCTGTGCGCGACGGCGTTCCGAACCGTCGCCTCGTCGATGCCCGCGGCCCAGGTGGTCCGCGAGAGGTTGTGGTGAATGACGTCGAGCTGCAACAGGCTGTCGTCAGTCGAGACCAGGTAGTTTTCTTGAGTCCAGTTCATCATCGGTGCACGCTCCGGGTATCAGGCGGCCAGCCAGGCGGCGAGCGCCAGCGCGGCCGGCACGGTCTGCACGAACAGGATGCGGCGCGACACCGTCGCCGCACCCCACACGCCCGCGACGGCCACGCATACGAGTCCGAACACGACGAAGGCACGGCCAATGACCGCATCCGGATGCACCAGCCCCACGGCCAGCGCCGCCACCAGAAATCCGTTGTAGCACCCCTGGTTCGACATCAGTGGCGCCAGCGCATCCACCCTGTCTTCCTTGATGCCGAAGACCTTCCTGCCGCGCGTGCGGAACAGGACGGTTTCGATCAGTACGATGTAGACGTGGATGGTGATGACGATGGCGGTGAGGAGGGTGGCGATCAGCAGCATGTTTATCCCAATCAATAGAATTGTACATACTGTACAGCATTCGCCACCGTCGGCGGTATTAACTCACTGCATCAGCTTGTCCAGCTCAGGCTGCATCTCGCGCTGCCAGATTTTGTAGCCTTCGGCATTCGGATGCAGCAGGTCCGGCATGATGTCCTTCGACAGCGTGCCGTCCTCCGCCAGGAACGCCTTGTTCATGTTGAGGAAGAACACGTGCTTGTTGTCCGCCAGTTTCGGCAGCATCGCGTTGACCTTCTCGTTCAGGACGCGCAGGGTATCGTCCGGCTTTTCGCCGCGTGGGAAGATCGCCAGCAGCAGGAGCTTCGTCTTCGGCAGGCGCTTGCGGATTTCCGCGATGTCGCGCTTGATGCCGGCGTAGATGAGTTCCGGCGCTTCCTGGCGGAAGCCCGTGTTGTTGGTGCCGATCATCAGGACGGTGACCTTCGGATCGATGCCGTCGATCTCGCCATGCTGCAGGCGCCACAGGACGTTTTCCGTGCGGTCGCCGCCATAGCCCAGGTCCAGCGCGTTGTACTTGCCGTAGAACGCTTTCCATAGTTCCGGCTGCTGCTCTTCCCAGTGGTGCGTGATCGAGTCGCCGATGAACGCGAGTTCCGTGCGCTCGCCGGCGGCCTTGCGGCGCGCGATCTCGGCCAGCTTCGCTTCATGGCGCTTCATCCACCAGTCGAGCGACCACGACTCGTTCAGCGGCGACGGCGTCACGCTGATCGTGCGGTAATCCGGGCACGTCTGGTTCGGCTTGCCCGCCATGTCGATGCGGATGTTGGCGATCTCGACGTCGCCGGCGCCCGTGCCGTCCAGCGCGAACGGTTTCGTCACGGCGCTGAAGTCGTCGCCCTTGCGGTAGAAGCACGACAGGGCGTAGCTCCGGTGCTGCCAGCCCTTGCCCTCGGCTGCGCGTGCCGGAATGACGTCGGGGATCTTGCGCTCGCAATTCTTGCCGCAGTCGACGCGGAAGTTCAGGCCGCCCTTGGCCAGTTCGTTCACCTTCAGGTCGAACGAGACCGTGCCCTTGGCGAGGTAGGGACGCAGGTCGAGCGGGGCGCTCTCGATGCGCACGGTCGAGAACCAGGCATCTTTCCATTTCAGGCCGAGCGCATCGCCGGCGGCGTCCTTGGCAGTGCGGCGGGCTTCGACGACGGCGCTTTTCAGCTTTGGATCGTCGTCCATGCGGCCCGTGTCGCCGTCGAGCGGCTTCTGCACGTCGAAGTCGCCGAACATGACTTTGGCGCCGGCCAGCGGTTGGCCGACGTAGAGGGGCAGGGAGGAGGCTGCCGTCGCCGCGCTGGCGGCCAGGGCGGACAGGATGATGACAGCGGAATGGCGGAGTTTCATGGGCGTCTCTAGTTTGTTGTTTGGTCGAACAAATTGGTCAAAAAAAAGCGCCCACGAGGAGCGCTTTTTTCTTGTGTGACCTGATTACTGGATCTTGGCCTTCTTCATCAGCTCTTCACGGAAAGCGGCCAGCTTGCGCTGCTGCAGCGATTCCGCGACCTGCTGCTTGACTTCTTCCAGCGGCGGGATCTTGGCGGCGCGAACGTCTTCCAGCTTGATCACGTGGAAGCCGTATTGCGTCTTGACCGGGGTCTCGGTGATCTGACCTTTGTTCAGCGAGGTCATGGCCTTCGAGAACTCAGGCACGAACGAGGCCGGGCTTGCCCAGTCCAGGTCGCCGCCGTTCGCTGCCGAGCCCGGATCTTTCGACTGCTTGGCCAGGTCTTCGAACTTGGCGCCGCCCTTCAGCTTGGCGATGATCTGCTTGGCTTCGTCTTCCGTCGCGACCAGGATGTGGCGCGCGTGGTATTCCTTGTCGCCGACCTGTGCCTTGTACTTGTCGTACTCGGCCTTGATCTCGGCATCCTTGACCGGGTTCTTCTTGATGTAATCGGCCAGCATCGCATTGATGATGATGCTCTGGCGGGCGTTGTCGATTGCGTTCTTGACGTCCGGACGGGTGCCGACGCCTTGCTTGTCGGCTTCCTGGATCAGGACTTCGCGGCCGATCAGGTCCTTCTTGATTGCCTCGCGCAGTTGCGGGGAATCGGTTGCCTTGCCCTGGGCGACGACCTGCTTGACCACCTGGTCAACCTTGGCCGCGGGGATGGGCTTGCCATTGACGGTCGCAACGTTCTGCGCGAACGACGGCAGGGCTACCATCGCGGTCATGGCTAACAACAGGCGGGCTGGCTTCACAATCATTTATTCGATCCTATCTAAAACCGGTGGTGGTGGTCCGGTGGTCAACACGAAATGTCGCCGTGGCGACGAAAACCGGCGACCGAGGCCGCCGGCGCTGCAATGTTACTGCACCTTTGCCTTCTTGACCATTTCTTCCTGGTACGCGGCCAGCTTCTGCTGGGTCAGCGCTTCGGAGATCTGCGGCTTGACTTCGTCCAGCGTCGGCAGCTTGGCCGGACGGACGTCGTCCAGCTTGATCACGTGGTAGCCCACTTGCGTCTTGACCGGGGCGTCCGTGATCGCGCCTTTCTGCAGGTTGGTGAAGCCCGCGGCGAATTCCGGCGGGAACGACGACGGGCTGGCCCAATCCAGGTCGCCGCCGTTGTTGGCGGTGCCGGTGTCTTTCGACTGCTTCGCCAGGTCTTCGAACTTGGCGCCGCCTTTCAGCTTGGCGATGGCTGCTTTCGCTTCGTCTTCGGTCGCGAACAGGATGTGGCGCACGTGGTATTCCTTGTCGCCGGTCTGCTTCGCGAAGCGGTCGTATTCGGCCTTCACTTCGGCGTCGGTGACCGGGTGCTTCGTGATGTAGTCGCGGGCGAGGGCATTGATCACGATGGTCTGGCGGGCGTTCTCCAATGCCGCCTTGACTTCCGGATTCTTGTCGTAGCCCTGCTTGATGGCTTCCTGCATCATCACTTCGCGCGAGATCAGGTCCTTCTTGATCGCCTCACGCAGTTGCGGGCTGTCGGTGCCCTGGCCTTGTGCCACGACCTGCTTGACGATCGCGTCGGCGCGCGACGACGGGATGGCTTTGCCGTTCACCACGGCGAGGTTCTGTGCGAACGAAGGCGAGTACGCAAACGATGCGGCGATAGCGATCAGGGCTAACAGCAGCCGTGCTGGCTTAAAAGTCATTTTGTTTCCTGTGAGGGGGTTGCTTGGACGAAGATTTGATTAGTTTTTGTAGTGCGTAGCGGATTCTGGAACGACTTACTTACGACTCACTTAAGACTTCCGAAAAACACGCCGTCACGACTGCTCCGAGGGCGCGACGGCGGTAATCGCCAGGGCATGTATGTCGGTGTGCATCATACCTTGCACGGCATCATATACCAGTCGATGTCGCATGACCAGTCTCAGTCCCTCGAAGCGTTCCGAAACGATTTTCACTCGGTAATGACCCCCGCCGGAGGCCGCGCCGGGGTGCCCTGCGTGCAGGTGCGAATCGTCGCCGACCTCCAGCACGGACGGGGTCAATGCGGCGTCGAGCGACTGGCGGATGCGTTCCACGCGATCGTCCATCATGCGTCTCCCTTGCCGTGGTCCGGCTCTTCGATGTACTTCGCGAGCATCAGCGTCTGGCCGATGATGAAAACGAAGGTGAGGCCGGTCATGCCGAACATCTTGAAGCTGACCCAGGCGCCCGTATTCCCCTTGAAGACGACGAAGGCCATGACCAGGTTCAGTACGCCGACCGCCGCGAAGAACGCCATCCAGGCATAGCCGAGCCGCGCCCAGACCGGGTCCGGCAACCTGACCTGCGCTTCCATGCCCGTGCGGATCAGGTTCTTGCCGAAACCGACCTGCGACACGAACAGCGCCAGCGCGAACACCCAGTACAGGATCGTCGGCTTCCACTTGATGAAGTTCTCGTCATGGAAATAAATGGTGGCGCCGCCCATCACGACGATGATGGCCAGCGACATCCACAGCATGCCGTGTACCTTGCGCCCGCGTGCCAGCAGGTACAGGATCTGCAGGATGGTCCCAACGATGGCGACGGCCGTGGCGAGCACGATCGGCGCCTGCTCGGCGGCGAAGTTGCCGCCCGAGATCAGGCCGCCCATGTACTGCACCGCGAGCGCGTGCGCCGCTTCCTGGTGGCCGTCCGCGAACTTGTAGACGATGAAGAAGAGGATGACCGGGAACAGGTCGAACAGGAATTTCATAAGTCTCGTTGCCCTTCAGATCGGCTCGAAGCGGAGCGCGGCCGAGTTGATGCAATAACGCAGGCCGGTCGGCGGCGGGCCGTCCGGGAACACATGGCCCAGGTGGGCGTCGCAGACGGCGCAGATGATTTCCGTGCGCACCATGCCATGACTCCTGTCGACCTTTTCGATCACGTTGTCCGGATCGAGGGCCTTGAAATAGCTGGGCCAGCCGCAGCCGGAATCGAACTTCGCGTCCGATTCGAACAGCGGCGTGTCGCAGCACACGCAGTGATAGATGCCGTGCTCATGGTGGTCCCAGTACTTGCCCGTGAACGCGCGCTCGGTCGCCGCGTGGCGGGTGACCTGGTATTCCATGGGGTCCAGCTGGGCGCGCCATTCGGCGTCGGTTTTCGTCACTTTGTCGGTCATGATCCCTCGTTTTTCATCGTATTCAGGAAGAGCAGCTCACCTCGAGGTGGGATGCCCAATCCGGCGGCAGTGCCGCATAGGCCTCGTGCCCGGGTTGTTCGTCGAACGGACGCTCGAGCACGGCCAGCAGCCTGCGCACTTCTTCAAAGTCGCCATTCTGCGCTTTTTCGATGGCGACCTGGGCCAGGTAGTTGCGCAGTACATATTTGGGGTTGACGGCGTGCATCGCAAGCCGGCGCTCCGCATCGACACTCATTTCCTGGCGCAGCCGTGCGCGGTACTCGACGGCCCACGCATCGAAGGCGGGACGGTCGAGGAACAGGTCGCGCAGCGGCGCGTCCGCTTCGGGTTCGTCCACCCGAAGGTCGCCCAGGCGGCGGAAGAACAGTGTGAAGTCGACGTGGTTCGCCTGCATGAGCTTGAACATGTCGTCGGCCAGCGCGCGGTCGTTTTCCTGCGTCGTCTTGAGCCCGAGCTTGGCATGTAAAAGTTCATCGAACTTTTCGCCGTAGGCGTCGACATACACCTCCAGCGCGGCCTGTGCCGCTTCCTGGTCGTCGATCAGCGGCAGCAGCGCGTTCGCCAGCGCATAGCAGTTCCAATGGCCGACCGGCACCTGGTTCGCGTACGAATAGCGGCCGCCCTGGTCCGTGTGGTTGCAGATGTGGTCGACGTCGAACGCTTCCATGAAGCCGAACGGGCCATAGTCCAGCGTGAGGCCCAGGATCGACATATTGTCCGTGTTCATCACGCCATGCATGAAGCCGACGGACTGCCAGTGCGCGATCATCCGCGCCGTGCGGCGCGTGACTTCCTCGAGCAGGGCGAGATAGGGGTTCGGCGCGGCCGCCAGGTCCGGATAGAACGTCTTGATGACGTAGTCGGCCAGCGTACGCAGTTCTTCGGGCTTGTCGCGGTAGCGCCAGTGCTCGAACGAACCGAAGCGCACGAACGACGGCGCCATGCGGGTGACGACGGCGGCCGTCTCCATCGTTTCGCGGATCACGCCCTTGTTCGACCCCGTGACCATCAGTGCGCGCGTGGTCGGGATGCCGAGAGCGGCCATCGCCTCCGAGCACAGGAATTCGCGGATCGAGGAGCGCAGCACGGCGCGGCCGTCGCCCATGCGCGAGTATGGCGTCATGCCCGCGCCCTTCAGCTGGAGTTCCATCCGGCCTTCCGGGCCGTCGAGGTCGCCCAGCAGGATCGCGCGGCCGTCGCCCAACTGGCCGGCCCAGTGGCCGAACTGGTGGCCGGAATACACGGCGGCCAGCGGCTGAGAGCGGGGCGGGACGTGGTTGCCCGTGAAGACGGCCACGAAGTCCTCGTGCGCGAGGTCGGCGGCATCGAGGCCCACGAGCCGGGCAGCCGGCGCGCTGGCTGCGACAAAGTATGGCGCGGGCAGGGGCGTCGGCATCAGGCGCGTATAAAACGCGGGCGGCAGTTCGGCAAAGGCATTGTCGAATGGCAGATCGTCGGCGGTGCGAGTGCTGATAACGCTTCCTCGGGTTGGTTGGTTCTTCGTGCGCGGATTGTACCCCACACGCGCGGATTCTATGGGCGTAAGGCGTGCGCGGCCTATCCGGGTTACATTCCGTAACGCTTTGGTAATGTGCCATGCTGCGGTGCCGCATCGAATTTCGTTGACGTTCTCCGCACGATCGTTCGAAACTCGACTTCCCACAAGCAACCCGAGAGACCGATGACACCTCTTCCGTTGATGGGCCGGATGATGGACCAGCCCCTATTAATCTCCAGCATCATCCGCTTCGCCGCGCGGCATTACGGCGCCAGCGAGATCGTCTCGCGCCGGGTCGAAGGCGATGTCCACCGCTACACCGTGCACGAATGCGAGGCGCGGGCACGGCGCGTGGCCAACGTCCTGCGGGCGCAGGGTATCGGGATGGGCGAGCGCGTCGGCACGCTCGCGTGGAACGGCTACCGCCACCTGGAGCTGTATTACGGGGTGTCGGGGTCGGGCGCGGTGCTGCATACGATCAATCCGCGCCTGCATCCCGAACAGATCGCGTACATCGTCAACCATGCGGACGACCAGCTGCTGTTCTTCGACCTGACGTTCCTGCCGCTGGTGACGGCGATCGCGCCGCTGTGCCCGACCGTGAAGGCGTTCGTGCTGATGAGCGACGGGGCGCACATGCCTGCCGACGCCGGCATCCCGAACCTGCTGTGCTACGAAGAGCTGCTGGCTGCGGTATCGGACGATTACGACTGGCCCGAATTCGACGAGCACGCGGCCGCATCGCTGTGCTACACGTCCGGCACGACGGGCAATCCGAAGGGCGCGCTGTACTCGCACCGGTCGACCGTGCTGCACGCGTACGCGTCCGCGATGCCCAACGCGCTGAACGTGGCCGGGCGCGACGTCGTGCTGCCCGTCGTGCCCATGTTCCACGTGAACGCGTGGGGCCTGCCGTATTCGGTGCTGCTGTCCGGCGCGAAGCTGGTGCTGCCGGGGGCGGCCCTGGACGGCAAATCGCTGTACGAGCTGTTCGAGGCCGAGGGCGTCACGTTCTCGGCGGGCGTGCCTACCGTCTGGCTCGGCCTGATCAACTACGCGCTGCAGAACAGGCTGGCCTTCTCGACATTCAAGCGCACGGTGATCGGCGGCGCAGCATGCCCGCCCGCGATGATGGATACCCTGATCGACCACTTCGGCATCGAGGTGATCCACGCCTGGGGCATGACGGAAATGTCGCCGCTCGGCACGACGTGCGGCCTGCTGGCGCGGCACCGGGACCTGCCTGTCGCCGAGCAGCGCGCCGTGCTGCGCAAACAGGGGCACGCCATCTTCGGCGTCGACATGAAGATCGTCGACGACGACGGTAACGAACTGCCGTGGGACGGCCAGACTTTCGGGCACCTGCTCGTCAAGGGCCCGTGGATCATCTCGAGGTATTTCCGCGACGAGGGCGGCGACGTTCTGCAGGACGGCTGGTTCCCGACGGGCGACGTGGCGACCATCGACGCGGACGGCTACATGCAGATCACGGACCGCAGCAAGGACGTCATCAAGTCCGGCGGCGAGTGGATCGGGTCGATCGACCTCGAGAACATCGCGATGGCGCATCCGGCCGTGCTGCAGGCCGCGTGCATCGGCGTGCGGCATCCGAAGTGGGACGAGCGGCCCGTGCTGGTCGTCGTGCGGCGGCCGGAGGCCGACGTGACGCGCGAGGACCTGCTGAACTTCTTCGAGGGGAAGGTCGCGAAGTTCTGGATGCCGGAAGACGTGCTGTTCGTCGACGCGCTGCCGACCGGCGCGACCGGCAAGATCCAGAAGAACCGCCTGCGCGAGCAGTTCCGGGAGTATCGCCTGCCCGGCACCGAACAACGATAAACGACTCACCCTACAAGGAGAACCATGAGCGCAGACTACCAGGTCATCGATGACGTCGCCGTCATCACGCTGAACAACCCGCCCGTCAATGGCCTCGGCCTGGCGACGCGCACCGCCGCCGTCGAAGGTTTGCACCGCGCGGCCCGGGATCCGGCCGTCACGGCCATCGTCATCACGGGCGCCGGCAAGGCGTTCTCGGGCGGCGCCGACATCCGCGAATTCAATTCGCCCAAGGCGCTCACGGAACCGACCCTGCACACCCTGATTCGCACGGTCGAGGATTCGGAAAAGCCCGTGGTCGCCGCGATCCACACCGTGTGCATGGGCGGTGGGCTGGAACTGGCGCTGGGCGCCAACTACCGCGTGGCGCTGCCGGGTGCGCAGATCGCGCTACCGGAAGTGAAACTGGGCCTGCTGCCGGGCGCCGGCGGCACGCAGCGCCTGCCGCGCGTGCTGGGCCTGGAGACCGCGCTGAACATGATCGTCACCGGCACCCCGGTGCTGTCCGAGAAGCTGGCGGGCACCTTGCTGTTCGACGAGTTGCTGCCGGCCGGGTCCGACCTCGTCGCGGGTGCCGTCGCGTACGCGCGCCGCGTGGCCGGCGTGCGGCCGCTGCCGAAGGTGCGCGAGCGCCAGGTCGACCATCCCGATGCGGCGGCCTTCCTGGCCGCCGCCCGTGCGCGCGTTAAAGGCGAGGCGGGGCCGTTCCCGGCGCCCGTCGAATGCGTCGAGACCGTCGCCGCGTCTGTCGAAAAACCGTTCGAAGAGGGCCTGAAATTCGAGCGGGAGCGCTTCATCCACCTCACGCAGACGACGGAATCGAAGGCGCTGCGCCATGCGTTCTTCGCGGAGCGTGCCGCGAGCAAGGTGCCGGACGTGCCGGCGGACACGCCCGTGCGCGAGATCCGCAGCGCGGCCGTCGTGGGCGCGGGCACGATGGGCGGCGGCATCGCGATGAACTTCGCGAATGCCGGCATTCCCGTGACGATCCTCGAGACGAAGCAGGAGGCGCTGGACAAGGGCCTCGCCACCATCCGCAGGAATTACGAGAACACGGTCAACAAGGGCAAGCTGGCGGCGGACAAGGCGGCGCAGCGCGTGGGTCTCATCCGCGGCACGCTGGACTATGCGGACATCGCCCAGGCCGACATCGTCATCGAAGCCGTGTTCGAGGACATGGACGTGAAGGCGTCCGTGTTCCGCCAGCTGGATGCGGCGATGAAGCCGGGCGCGATCCTCGCGTCGAACACGTCGACGCTGGACCTGGACCGCATCGCGGCGTTCACGTCGCGCCCGCAGGACGTCATCGGCCTCCACTTCTTCAGCCCCGCCAACGTGATGAAGCTGCTGGAAATCGTGCGGGGCGCACAAACGGGCAAGGACGTCCTCGCGACGGCGCTGGCCCTCGCGAAGAAGATCAGGAAGACGGGCGTCGTCGCGGGCGTGTGCGACGGCTTCATCGGCAACCGCATGGTGGAGCAATACATCCGCCAGGCGGGCTTCCTGCTGGACGAAGGCGCGCTGCCGCAGCAGGTCGATGCTGCCATCGAAAAGTTCGGCTTCGCGATGGGACCGTTCCGCATGGGCGACCTGGCCGGCAACGACGTCGGCTGGTACATCCGCAAGCGCCGCGCCGTCGAGTCGCCGGACGTGAAATACTCGAAGACGGCGGACCTGCTGTGCGAACAGGGCCGCTTCGGCCAGAAGACGGGCGCCGGCTGGTACGACTACCAGGCGGGCGACCGCACGCCGCGGCCGTCGCCGTGGGTCGACGACATGATCGTCAGGCACGCGCAGGACCTGGGCATCGAGCGCCGCGCCATTTCCGACGAGGAGATCGTCGAGCGTCTCGTCTACGCGCTCGTGAACGAGGGCGCGCGGATCCTGGAAGAGGGCATCGCCCTGCGCGCATCCGACATCGACATGGTCTATTTGTCCGGCTACGGCTTCCCGCTGTTCCGCGGCGGCCCGATGTTTTATGCGGACACCGTCGGCCTGCCGGCCGTGCTGGCCGCCGTCGAGAAGCATGCGCGCGGCTACCACGGCGAAGCGTGGACGCCTGCGCCGCTGCTCGTCCGCCTGGCGCGGGAAGGCGGGACGTTCAACGGCTGAATACCCCTGCTGCGGGGAGGGTGCGCGTCATGTTAGGCTGTGCCCACCATGAAGAACGCCCTCCTGATCGCCACCGCCTGCCTGCTCGGACTGTTGTCCACGACGGGGGCGTCGCTGCCGTATCCCATCCTGCCGCCGCTGTTCGTGAACGGCGCGCCGGACAGCCTGACGCACTTCCTCGGCCTGCCGCCCAAGCTCCTGTTCGCGCTGGCGCTGATGGTCAACCCGATCGGCCTGCTGCTCGGGACCGCCGTGCTCGGGTCGCTGTCGGACCGTTACGGCCGCCGGCCGCTGTTGCTCGTGACGGCCGTGGGCGCGGCCATCGGCCATGTGCTGACGGCATGGGCGCTGGCGAGCCGCTCGTATCCGCTGTTCCTCGTCGCCCGCTTCGGCACGGGCCTGCTGGAGGGCCATAGCGCGATCGTGCGCGCGATGCTGGCGGACCGGCTGCAAGGCCCGCTGCGCAACCACGCGCTGTCGTGGCTGAACGGCGCGCTGCACATGGGCTGGCTGGTCGGGCCGTTGCTGGCCGGGTTCACGATCGCGTGGGGCATCACGGTCCCGTTCTACATCGCCGCGGGCGCGCTGCTGCTGGGCGCGGTCCTCGTCGGCGTGGCGCTGGAGCGCAAGCCGCGCGCGGACGGGCCGTCGTGGTGGAGCGTCGCGCGCGAACGTCACGCGTTCAACCTGCTGCGCCACGACGGGCTGCGCGCGCTGTTCGGCGTGCAGCTCGCGTACACGTGCGGCGTGACGGCGTTCTACGAGTTCTATCCGCTGTGGCTCGTCGAGGTGGGCCACTACGACACGCGCGCGATCGCCCTCGTCAACGTGGGCATGTGCGGGTTGATGACGTGTTCCGCGCTGTTCGCGGGCCGCGCCAGCCGCACGGAACCGATGCGCCGCGCGGCGTGGCTGGCGGCGTGCGTGGCGCTGGCCATCGGGTCGCTCGGTGTAGGTCACCTGTGGGTGGGCCTCGTGGGCATCATGGCGTTCGGGCTGCCGCACGCGTTCTACAACGCCGTCGTGCAGGCGTGGGCGGCGGACCGCTTCGGCGGCGGGCACGGACAGGGTGCCGTCATGGGCCTGCTGTCGACGACGTTCTGCCTCGCGAACATCCTGATGGCCGCGGCGGGCGCCGTGCTGACGCTCATCGACACGCGGCTCGTGCTGCTCGCGGGCGCGATCCTGACGGCGTGGGCGGCGAACCGGATGCGGACGTGGGGCAGCGGGACGATGGCCGGGACGGCGGCCACCGTGTCCGGCCGCGACGGCGGTGCGGTTTAGCGCGTCTCCGGCACCAGCGCCTTCAGGATCGGCTTCACGAAGTCGTCCTTCTTGAAGTCGTACAGCAGGAAGTCGCTGGAGAACTGCCAGTAGCCCCACGCGAAGCCATATTTCTCGGCAGTGCGCGCGACGGTCGACGTCCACAGCACGCGGTCGTCCATCGCGGCCTTGTCGTAGGCGCCGAATTCGCCGAGGAAGACGGGACGGCCGCTCGCGTCGCTCCAGGCCTTGACGGCGGCGAAGTCCTGGTCGATGCGCGCGATCTCCGCCGGCTTGCCGAAGCGGATGCCCGTCGTCGATCGGATCGGTTCATCCGCCCACGACGCGCCCTGGTGCGTGAACGGGAACGGGTCGTAGTAGTGGAACGTGGCGATGAGGTGCTTGTCCGCGGCCGGCAGGGCCAGGTCTTTCAGTGTGTCGCGGCTGTTCCAGCGCACGCCGCCCACGATGACGTTGCGCGTGGGGTTCGTCTTGCGCATGATGGCCAGCACCTGCGGGAAGCTGGCGTTCCACGTGGCCGCGTCG
Source organism: Massilia kyonggiensis (assembly GCF_024756235.1). Lineage (GTDB taxonomy): Bacteria > Pseudomonadota > Gammaproteobacteria > Burkholderiales > Burkholderiaceae_D > Telluria > Telluria kyonggiensis. The sequence goes on from NZ_JANUGY010000004.1 coordinate 77,065, forward strand.
AACTGGCCGTGCGGTTCGTTGAGCAGTTCGAAGACGACCGTGTTCGGCTCGTTGCGGTAGCGCTCCGCCAGCTGGCTCCAGACGGCCTTCAGCTTCGGCATGCAGGCGGCGACGTCTTTCGAGCAGTCGTCGAAATCGTGCTCGTCGATGATGACGTTCAGGCCGTGCTTCGTGGCCGTCGCGACGACCCAGTCGAGGCGGTTGATCCACTTCGGATCGAGGCGGTTCTGCGCGTCGAGGGCGCGGAACGCGAACAGCACGACGCGCACGGTCGAGAACCCGGCCGCCTTGATCTTCGCGAAGTGCTCTTCCTTGTAATTGCCCTGGGCGCCGTCGCGCCAGAACGGATCGTAGCCGATGACGTTGACGCCGCGGCCCAGCTGCCGGACCTGGTCGTGCGCGGAAATCTCCTTGAACTGCGAGGTGGCCGGCGGCGGGTTGGGAGCGGGATCGTCGGCGAGGGCGGTCTGCGCGACGAGGGTGAGCGTGACGGCAGCGGCAAGGCGCGGCAGCTTGAACATGAAGAGTCTCCATCGTTATCGTTGTGTGCGACGATGGTAGCGCTATCTCGATCGCCTGCCAAGCATGTGACAACGGACATTTCCAATAACCGGGGCCGAATTCGGGGTCAGAGCACATTTTCCCGAAAATTCGGGGTCAGAGCACTTTTTCAGGCAAGAGCGCCAAAACAAGATCGATGTCGACGTGGCGAGTGACCTCGTATCGCTGCCGGGGAGGCTGGCCCGGTAGATTTTCGCATCGAGACATTGTTCCGAAATGTGCTCTGACCCCGAATCCTGGGAAAAACGTGCTCTGACCCCGAATTGGTTTTTGTGATGCGCAACGAAAAAGCCGCCATCGCTGGCGGCTCGGTGCGGTACGCTTTGGCGGCATTCAATCGGCTGCGTAGATGTTGTTGTCCTTCGTCTCGCGTACGAACAGGGTGCCGATGACGACGGTCGCGATAGCGATCACGATCGGGTACCACAGGCCGTAATAGATGTTGCCGTTGGCCGCGACGAGGGCGAAGGCGGTCGTCGGCAGCAGGCCCCCAAACCAGCCGTTGCCGATATGGTAGGGCAGCGACATCGACGTGTAGCGGATGCGGGTCGGGAACATCTCGACCAGCATCGCCGCCACCGGACCGTACACCATCGTCACGTACAGGACCAGTACGAACAGCAGCAGCACGAGCATCGGCTTGTTGATCTGCATGGGGTCGGCCTTGGCCGGATAGCCGGCGGCCTTGATGGCGGCGCCCAGCTCTTTCTTCAGCGCCGCCTCGCGGTCCTTGCTCGCCTGGTCGAAGTTCAGGCCGTCCGCCGTCAGCGTCGCGTTGAACGACGGGTAGACCTTGTCGCCGATCCTGACGCTGGCGATGGTGCCGGCCGGCGCATCCTGGCGCGTGTAGCTGACGGAGGCCAACGTCAACTGGCCGGTCGCGATGTCGCACGACGACGGGAACCTCGCCTGGCCCGTGGCGTTGAACTGGAAGTGGCAGGACTCGGGATCGGCCACGACGACGACCGGCGAGTTGTTCAGCGCCGTTTCCAGCGCCGGGTTGCCGTAGTGCGTGAGGCCCTTGAAGATCGGGAAGTACGTCAGGGCGGCGACGAGGCAGCCGGCCATGATGATGGTCTTGCGGCCGATGCGGTCGGACAGCGAGCCGAAAAAGATGAAGAACGGCGTCGCCAGTGCGAGCGCGATCGCGATCAGGATGTTGGCCGTCGCGTCGTCGATCTTCAGCGTCTTGGTGAGGAAGAACAGCGCATAGAACTGGCCCGTGTACCAGACGACGGCCTGGCCCATCACGACGCCCAGCAGCGCGACCAGGGCGATCTTGCCGTTCTTCCAGGTCAGGAAGGCTTCGCTCAGGGGCGCCTTCGACGTCCGGCCCTCGGCCTTCATGCGCGCGAACGCGGGCGATTCGTTCATCGACATCCGGATCCACACGGAGACGGCGAGCAGCAGCACGGAGACGAGGAACGGGATGCGCCAGCCCCACGCGTCGAACGCGGCGGTGTCCATGCCGGCGCGCACGCCCGTGATCACGAGCAGCGAGAGGAACAGGCCGAGCGTGGCCGTCGTCTGGATCCACGACGTGAAGAAGCCGCGCCGCCCGTCGGGCGCGTGTTCGGCCACGTACGTGGCGGCGCCGCCGTATTCGCCGCCCAGCGCGAGGCCCTGCAGGATGCGCAGCGTGACGAGGACGATGGGCGCCGTGATGCCGATCGACGCATAGCCGGGCAGGAGGCCGACGATGAACGTGGAGCCGCCCATGATCAGGATCGTGACGAGGAACGTGTACTTACGGCCGATCATGTCGCCGAGGCGCCCGAACACGAGCGCGCCGAACGGCCGCACGATGAAGCCGGCCGCGAAGGCAAGCAGCGCGAAAATGAACGAGGTGGTCGGATCGCCGATGAAGAACTGCTTGGCGATCACGGTCGCCAGCGAACCATACAAGTAAAAGTCGTACCATTCGAAGACGGTACCGAGCGAAGAGGCGAAGATGACCTTGCGCTCTTCCTTCGTGAGCCCAACGCCGGACGGCGTGGATTTGCCGCCCGCGGCCATGCCGGGGTTGATTGCCATTGTGGTCTCCAGTCGTGTTTATTGTGTGCGCCGCCCGATGGCGCGGGCAGCCTGCTGACTGTGCGCCGGGAAGCTTACGGCACGCTTGCTGGAAACTTACGCGGGACTTACAGATGGGTCGGCATCGTCGCCCGGCGAAGCGTCGCCCGGCGAAGCGTCGCCCGGCGAGGCGTCGCCCGACGAGGTGTCGCCCAGCGCCTCGTGCAGCCGCGCATACTTGTACGCCTCCGTCGACCGCTCCAGCGCGAGGCCCAGCGCCGTCGTCAGCTCGCTGCGCGACATGCCCTGTTCGAGCCGCTGGACGGCGAAGCTGTTGCGCAGGGTGCGTCCGCCCGCGCGCGACACCGCAATGCCGGCCCGCTCGAACGTCGCGCGCGTCTGCCGGTAGACGGTGGCCTTGTGCAGCGGCTCGCCTTCCAGGTTCGCGGGAAAGACGAGATCACCCGGAATCTCGAGCTCGGCGCGTTCCTTCAGCCATGCCGTCAGTTCCGCGACGCCGACCTGCGGCAGGGTCGTCGTGTGCTCGTAGCTCGTGCGGTGTTTCGCTTCGGGCGTGATGTTGAGGGTGATGGCGCCGTCGATGTCGGGCTGGCGGCCCACTTCGTCCAGCAGCAGGCCGATGGCTTCCGCCACGCGCAGGCCGGCGAGCGCCATCACGATCTGCATCGCGCGGTCGCGCCGGCGCTTCCAGCCGGCGTGGCCTTCCATGTCTTCCGTGCGGCCGGCGGGGAGGGCGGCCAGGAAGCGCTGCAGGTCGTCCGCGCTCAGTGCCGTCATCGGGGCGTCTTCGGCGAGGTGGGCGCGGTCCGTCGCGATGATCGCCTGGCGGGCCGGGTTCGGCGCGCGGCCCAGGTAGTCGAAGCAGCGCTCCAGCAGGCGCAGGTAGCGGTAGGCGATCTTGCTGTTGAGGTCGCGCTGGCCATCCTTCGACAGCTCGATGAAGCGGCGCAGGTCGGCCGCGTTCACCGTCGACATCCTGAGGCCGCGTTCGAGCATCCACGTGGCGAACTTGCCGAACATGAATCTGTAGATCGCGGCGGATTCCTGCGACACGGGCAGCGGGACGTCGCGCTGGCGGCTGGACGTGAGGACGAAGTCCGGCGTGACGACGAAGGCGGCGAACGCCTCGACGGGACGCTTGTCCCAGTCGGCGAGGGAAGGAGGGTGGCTCATGGCGTCATCATACTGCAACTAACCGACTTGCGGCGCCGGCACATTCCACTGCCGCCAGCAAGACTGTAGTTTCGACAATATACTCGACGATCTTTACAACAACGCACACTCCAGGGGAGCACACCATGTCCGATCATCCGCCCGAAGGTCTTCCGGTCTACCGCATTCTTACCGGCCCCGACGACGCCTCCTTCTGCCGTCGCGTCAGCGCCGCTCTCGAGCAGGGCTACCTGCTCTACGGGTCGCCCACCGCGACGTACAACGACGAAACCGTCATCGTGGCACAGGCCATCATCTGGCCGAGCATGCGGTCCTCGATCGCATAAGTGCAATGGCAGCCCCAGTCACGACATGGCTGGCCGGGTGTGTCCGAAAATTATGCAACTAACCGACATGCGGCGCCCCCTAACCCAACCCCGCCACCAGGGGTGAGGGCAGGCGCGCCTTATCGCTCTTATAATGAGGGCGCGGCATCCCTCGGAACGGGACGTCGCGACAGTCCAAAACCGAACGCTACCAAGGAAATCCATGCTCAAGCACATCGTCATGTGGAAACTGAAGGACCACGCCGAAGGCGCCGACCGCGCCGCCAACGCCATCGAAATGAAGCGCCGCCTCGATGAATGCGCCAACATCGTCCCAGGCCAGATCAAGTTCGAGGTCGTTATCGCCCAGCCCGGCCTGGAAGCCACGTACGACGTCGTGCTGTATTCCGAGTTCGAGGACAAGGCCGCACTCGATGCCTACATCAAGCATCCGGTGCACCAGGCGGTCGTGCCGTTCATCGGCGCGATCCGCGAAGGGCGCCAGTGCATGGACTACGAAGTCTGACGCATGAAGTGACATCGACGGGGAGGGCCTCATGGAGAACTTTGCGGGACGGGTCGCCGTCATCACGGGCGCCGGCAGCGGACTCGGACGCGAGTTCGCCAACGAGGCGGCCCGGCTGGGCATGAAACTGGTCCTCGCGGACGTCGATGCGCCCGCGCTCGAGCAGGCGACCAGCGCGTTGCAGGCCGGCGGCGCCGACGTGCTCGCGATGGTGTGCGACGTGCGCAAGGCCGCGCACGTGGAAGAACTCGCGGATGCGGCGATGATCCGCTACCGGGGCGTGCACCTGTTGTTCAACAATGCCGGCGTCGGCACGGCCGGCCTGGTCTGGGAACAGACGGAAGCCGACTGGGAATGGGTGCTGGGCGTGAACCTGTGGGGCGTGATCCACGGGGTGCGCGTGTTCACGCCGCTGATGCTCGACGCCGCGCGCCGCGACCCCGGTTACGAAGGCCACATCGTGAATACGGCGTCGATGGCGGGCCTGCTGGTACCGCCCGCGATGGGGCCGTACACCGTGTCCAAGCATGCGGTCGTCGCGTTGTCGGAAACGCTGTACCACGACCTGCGGCTCGTCGATGCGAAGGTGCAGGCGTCCGTCCTGTGCCCGTATTTCGTGCCGACGGAGATCGCGCACTCGGAGCGGCACCGTCCCGGCGAACTCCGTCACGATGGGCCGCCGACGCCCAGCCGGCAGGCGGGCCAGGCGCTGCTCGAACGGGCTGTCGCGGCCGGGAAGATCTCCGCGGCGGACGTGGCCCGCATCACGTTCGACGGCATCCGCCGCGGCGACTTTTATATCTACACGCATCCGCAGGCGCTGCAGGGCGTGGCCCAGCGCATGGACGCCATCGTGCACGGCCAGCCGCCGGCCGATCCCTACGCGGCGACGCCCCAATTCTCGGACATGCTGAAGGCGGCCGTTCAGGGGGAAGGGAAATAGGGCGGCACGTTCGCCGCGATGTGCGCGAATTCCGCCGGCGACAACGGCAGCTTCTGGAACGCGGCCCACGATTCGCGCGGCCGCAGGTTGACGCCTTGCGCCGAGTCGGTCCCGTACAGCACGCGCCCGACGCCGACCTGGCGGATGAATTTCACCACCAGTGCCGCTGTCTCCGGCCTGATGTCGCGATAGACGATCGAGGCGACGTCGAACCAGAGGTTGTTCGCATGCGGGTCGTGGTTCTCGACGGCGCCCGCCAGCACGGCCATCGCGGCCTGCGCGGGCGGATCGTCGTAGCCGGGACCGGAGCCGGCGAAGTGGGCGACCTGCACGGCCACGTCCGGTGCCGCGGGCAAGACCTGGTCGAGGAAGGTGCGCGCCTGCGCCGCGCCGTAAGGACGCTTCTTGCCGATGTTGGCGCGCAGGTGGATCACGATGGCCATTCCGTGCGCGTTGGCGGCCGCGAACACCTGGCGCAACCGCGCGACGTGGGCCGGATCGTCGAGCTGCACGTCCGAATTCCCGACGTGCAGCTTGATGCCGTGATCCAGCCCGGGCGTCTTCGCGCACCGTTCGAGTTCCGCGAGCGCGTAGTCTTTCAAGGGATTGAAGCTGCAGAACGCGATCAGTCGGCCGGAATAGCGCGCCGCCTGCGCCGCCGTCCAGTCGTTTTCCGTCCGCACCTTGGCAACCTCGTCGTCGACCTTGCGGGCCGGGCTGCCATACATATAGGCGATGGACAGCAGCGCGGCCCGCCTGATGCCGGCCGCGTCCAGCAGCGGAACCAGCTGGTCCGCATCCAGCGGCACCAGCCCGGCCGACGGGCCGATCATGGCGATGTCGGCCGCGCTGAACACGTGCTGGTGGTAATCCCCGGCGGGAACGGTCTGGGCGTGTGCCGCGCCTGCGAACAGCCAGGCGGCAATGGAAGCAGCAATGCGGGCGCGGATGGTGTTCATGCGCCCAGTGTATCAGCGACTGGCGCAGAACCCCGCATCGTCATTGGTCCCGCCGGCAGCCAGGTCGCGGTTCCAGTCGGGGCCGGACAGGTGCATCGTCGTGCCGTCCATCGTGTACTTGCCGTTCCACAGGCCGGAGAGCGTGCCCTGGACGTTCGGTACGTCGACGGTCCAGCCGACCACCTTGACGGCGCTGTTGTTCGTGACGGCGACCTTGGCGCAGTAGCCGCTCGTCCAGTCAGCCGTGATCACGAGTTTCGCGGTGACGGCGCCGGCGGGGGGCGGCGGTGGCGGTTCGGCCGGCTTTGCCGCACGTGTCGCGCACAGGCCCACCTGCGTGGACTGGCCCGGCCGCAGCTTGCGGTCATAGGCGGGGCCCTGCAGGCTGAGGACGCCATTCTCCAGCGTGTACTGCGCGTTCCACAGCGACGTGAGCGAATCCTTGAACGGCAGTGTGGTGCTCCAGTAGCCGGCCGTCGTGCCCACGTTCGTCACGGTCAGCGTGCCGCAATAACCCGTGCCCCAGTCGTTCGATGCGTCGAGCTGCGTGTTGAGCTCCAGCGGCGGCGGGGGCGGCAGTGGGTTCGGATATGCACCGGGTTCCGTCGCGGCCGGGTCCAGGAACGCCTGCTTCACGGCCGTGAGCAGCGGGTTGTTGACGCCGTCCGTCGTGCCGTAGTTGATCAGCCAGATGATCGTGCCGGCCGCGCCTTCGCCGTCGCGCGTGGATTGTGCCCATGCGCCTTTCGCGGCGATGGTCGCCGGTTCCTCGTAGCTGATGTAGCCGCTGGGCCAGTCCGGACGGTCCGCGGGCGTGTAGCCGCCCGGGTAGACGCGGTAGCTCGTCTGCGTCGGTGCGTCCCACGCGTAGATGCCCTTGTCCAGGTAGCCGTACTTGTGCAGCATCGTGTAGCTCCAGCGGTAGTCGAGGACCGACCATTTGCTGAGGTCACCGTCCGTCTCCTGGTTCGGCCCCGTGAACGGGGGCGCGTAGTTGGCGCCGTAGAAGCCGATGCCCATGCCGAGCTTCGTGCGCGGCACGCCCGCGTCGACATAGGCCTGGATGCTGCCCGCGATGGAGACCGGCCGGTTCGGCGTGTGCCCCGTCAGCGGCGAGAACGTATTGCTGGCCCAGCCCTGGCCGAACCAGCCGACGCCGTAGCTCATGAAGTTGTACTGGTCGACGAGGCTCGCCATGCGCACGTCGTGCGGCGTCACCTTGTCGATGTTCGTGTTGATGTTCCCGGCCGGGTACGTGATGATCACCGGGCGGTCCTGGTAGCGCGGGCGCGCGTTCGCTTCCTTGCGCAGGTCGATCACGAGGGCTTCCAGCAGCGCCGCCTCGTCGGGGTTCTTGCTGTCGAGGCCTTCCCAGTCGACGTCGATGCCGTCGTAGTCCTTCGCGACCATGTAGTCGACGAGGTTCTTCACGAACGTCGGCCGCACCGCGGGCGCGGTCGAGGCGAGGAAGCCCGCGTTGTCGCCTTCGCCGCCCAGCATGATCAGCGCCTTGATGTTGGCCTGGTGGGCGCGTTTGACGAGGAATTCCTCGACGGTCCAGTCGTACGCGGCGCCGGGACCGACGTCGCGGTTGTCGTGCGCGTTGCCCGCGCCGGGGACGATCTCGCCCGGCTGGCCGCTCTTGCCGCCGCCCGGGCCGATGCGGGCGAACACGAAGTGCGTCAGCGCCGTCATGTCGACATGCTCGGGTTTCTGATAGTCGGCGTTGTCCCAGAAATAGCCGCCGTAATAGCCGGTGACCCACTTCGGTTGCGTACCCGGGGTCGCGGCGAACGACGGCAGGGCCGCCATCAGCGTCAGCCCGGCCAGTACCTTGATTGCCTTGCGCATTGTCTACTCCTTGTTGTTACTGTAGGGCAACAAGATTAACAGTGCGCTGCGGAAATTCCTGCCCCCACGGGAGGGGCCATCAACTCATGCCGCGGCCTGGTCGCACGGTTTCAGGATGCGCTCGTGCAGTTCCGGCTCGGCATCGCCGTACAGCTTGACGACGGTCGACGTGCGGGTGCCGTAGCCCGGAATCTCGATGCAGACGGCGGACAGCTGCCGCTCCAGGTCGAGCGGGACGCCCGTGTCGGGCAGGCGCATGTCCGGCGCACGGGTCGTATCGGCCAGCATCTCGAAATACGCTTCTTCCGGCGCGCCCTGCAGCAGCAGGCTGGCGAAGGTCGCCTTGGTGCGCACGACCTTCGGCCAGGGCGCGTCCAGCAGGCCGTTCGACACGCCGTAGATGCCCGGTTCCAGCGCCTTGCCGTTGCGCGGGTCGTCGCCGGCGTGGTTCGAGAACCAGTGCATGCCGGCGGCGTCGCCCAGGATCAGGTTGAAGCCGTTGTAGTCGTCGGCGTTCGGCGCGATGCGTGCCAGGTAGGCCGGCGCATCCTCATCTCCCTTGAGGAAGTCGGCGACGAGGGCGCCGCGCGTGGGCGCGTCCGTGCGCCAGTCGCTCGGCGCGCGGATGTTCGTCAGGGCGGCGAATTTCGGGCCGTTCGGACCCTCCTTCGTCACACCCATCCAGCTGCCGCCGCCCCGCAGGTCGCGGCCGGCAATGATGTTGGGGGCGTCCGGCCACGGGCCCGCCGGGGTGGCGGGACGATCATAGTATTCGTCGCGGTTGGCGCAGGCGACCAGCGGCAGGCCGGGGATCACGCGCCAGGCAAAAACGATCAGGCACATGTTGGGAGATCCGTAAAAATTTCGGCGCGGCGGGGGCCTTCGATGAGGCCCTCGAAGCCGGCACTGCGGGCCGCGGCGTCGAGCCGCGCGGGAAAGGCGTCGTCCACGCCCGGATAGACTTCCATCCAGGTCTGCAGGCCGTCGCGCACCTCGGGACGGCGCTTCAGCTGCGCCGGCACGCCCACGCCGGCCTGCAGCGCACGCACGCGCGGCGCGAGCGCGGCGGCGTCGCCCTCGCGCACCTTGTAATACACGTACAGGTCGATCATGTGCGTCAAACGTCGAGTGCGTCGAGCGCGTATGGCAGCGGCAGGAAATCCAGCTTCGTGCCGCCGGCCGAGCCGTGGCGCACCTCGCCGTCCAGCGCCGCGAGCTTGATCTCGACGAGCGCATCGGCCCCGCCCGCGCCGTTCGGCGCCGCGTTGACGATCATGCCCGACGGCTGGTCCGGGTCGGCGACGGAAAAGACTTCGTCGCCGGGACGCGCGGCTGCATCGGCCAGCGTGGCCAGCGCCGTGCGGCGTTTCAGCTTGCCGAGGTACTGGCTGCGCGCGACGATTTCCTGGCCCGGATAGCAGCCCTTCTTGAAATTGACGCCGCCGAGCAGCTCGTAATTGACCATCTGCGGCACGAACTGTTCCTGCGTGCCAGGGCCGATCTGCGGCACACCGGCGTGGATGGCCGCCAGCTGCCAGGCCGCGTTGCCGCCCAGCGCGAGCGTGTCTTTCCACGCGGCCAGCGCGGCGATGGCCGCATCCGCCGTCGTCAGCCACAGGTAGCGCGGCTGCCCGAAGGCGTCGGCGAGACGGATCACGGTGCCGGCCTCGCCGTCGATCTTGGCGTACGGTGCGTCGGGCAGGGCGCCGGCGCGGGCGCGCAGCGCGTCGGCGGCCGCCGCGCCGCCCAGGCCGAGGACGGCCGCGTGCGCGGGTTCGTCGGTGGCGTCGCGCAGCTTCGCTTTCGCGCGCAGGACGAACATCGTCAGGCGTTTCTGCAGCGGCGCCTGGATGGCGCGCGGCAGCTGCAGATAGATGTTTTCCGTGTCGCGCCACATTAAAAACGTGGCCTGCAGGCGGCCCTTCGGCGTGCAATAGCCGGCGAGGCGAGCCTCGGACGTGCCGAGGTGTTCGACGTCGTTGGTCAACTGGTTGTGCAGGAAGCTGGCGGCGTCCTCACCGGCGACGCCAATGAGCCCGAGGTCGGTGACGGGGGCGACGAAGCCTTTCCCGAGGTCGGCGGTCGTGAGTGCGCGGCCGAAGTCCTCGACTTGCGTCGGGCTATCGGGATGAAAGCGGGCGCCCAGGGTGGCGAGATGTTCGATCCAATGGTTCATGACACGAATTATTTCCGGTTTGGCTGTATCGGCTTTATGATTACGGCCTCATTATAAGTTCGCCTTCAAAAATGCGCCGACGACGGCAAAAAACCAGGTCCAGCATGCCATTCATAAAAAAACTCATCGTCACGGGCGTCATCGTGGCCGTCGGTGCCGGCGCCGGCTTCCAGTGGTGGAGCAAGCAGCCGATCACGCCGGGCAACGCGGCCGTCATCCCGTTCGCGATTGCGCAGGGCAGCCACGTGGCCGGCGCCGCGCAGCAGATGGCGACGGCCGGCGTGCCCGTCAACCCCTTCCTGTTCGGGGTGCTGGCGCGCATCACCGGCAAGGCCAGCCAGATCAAGGCCGGCAGCTACGAGCTGAAGCCGGATACGTCGCCGCGCCGCCTCCTCACCCAGCTCGTGCGCGGCGAGTTCGCGCAGGAGTCGCTGACGATCATCGAAGGCTGGACGTTCCGCCAGATGCGGCAGGCGGTCGACGCGGCGCCGAACCTGAAGCACGAGACGGCGAAACTGTCCGACCAGGAATTGCTGGCGAAAATCGCGCCGGACTACAAGGCGCCGGAAGGCCTGTTCTTCCCCGATACGTACCTCTTCGCGAAGAACGCGAGCGACCTGTCGATCTACAAGCAGGCGCACGAGATGATGATGAAGCGCCTGAAGGCCGCGTGGGAAAAGCGGGACCCGGGGCTGCCGTACACGGAGCCGTACCAGGCCCTGATCATGGCGTCGCTGGTGGAAAAGGAAACGGGCCAGAAGAGCGAGCGCGCGATGATCGCGGGCGTCTTCGTGAACCGCCTGAAAGCGGGCATGCTGCTGCAGACCGACCCCACCGTCATCTACGGCATGGGCGATAAATACGACGGCAAGATCCGCAAGAAGGACCTCGAGACGGACACCCCGTACAATACCTATACGCGCGCCGGCCTGCCGCCGACGCCGATCGCGCTGCCGGGGGTGCAATCGCTGGCCGCCGCGACGGCGCCCGCGAAGACGGAAGCCCTGTACTTCGTGTCGCGCGGCGATGGCACGAGTCACTTTTCGGTCAACCTGAATGAGCACAACAAGGCCGTCAACCAGTACCAGCGCAACCAGTCGCAGTAAATACGGATGAATGCAATGAATCAAACCGATGCCACCCGCGGGCGTTTCATCACCTTCGAGGGCATCGACGGCGCCGGCAAGTCGACGCACATCGGCTACGTCACGTCGCTGCTGAAAGGCGCGGGCAAGCGGGTCGTCTCGACGCGCGAGCCGGGCGGCACGCCGCTCGGCGAAAAGCTGCGCGACCTCGTACTGCACGAAAAGATGCACCTCGAGACGGAAGCCCTCATCATGTTCGCCAGCCGGCGGGAGCACGTCGCGCAAGTCGTCGAACCGGCGATCGCGCGCGGCGACTGGGTGCTGTCCGACCGCTTCACGGATGCCAGCTTCGCCTACCAGGGCGGGGGGCGCGGGCTCGATCGCGCCAAGCTGGACGCGCTGGAACAATGGGTGCACCCGCACCTGCAGCCCGACCTGACCCTGCTGTTCGACGTGCCGCTGGACGTCGCGAAGGCCCGCCTGTCCGCCTCGCGCACGCTCGACAAGTTCGAGATGGAACAGACCGATTTCTTCGCGCGCGTGCGGGGCGAATACCTGCGCCGCGCCGCGGAATCGAACGGACGCATCGTCGTCATCGATTCGACGAAGACCATCGACGAGGTGCGCGCCGCGCTGCAGGCCGCGCTGGAGCCATGGCTGTGAGTATGTATCCCTGGCAAGAAGATGCGTGGACCCGGCTGCAGGCCATGCGCGTGCGGCTGCCGCATGCGATCCTGTTCCACGGCCCGGCCGGCATCGGCAAGGCTGATTTCATCGAAGCATTTGCCCAGGCGCTGTTGTGCGAGAACGTGAGGCCGGACGGCCATGCGTGCGGCGAATGCGCGTCGTGCGGCTGGTTCGTCCAGGGCAATCATCCCGACTATCGCCGCGTGCGGCCGGAAGCGATGGAGGACGAAGCGCCGGCGGCCGAGGGCGACGAGGCCCCGGCCGAAGAGAAAAAGGCCAAGTCGAAGACGGCGTCGAAAGAGATCAAGATCGAGCAGGTGCGCGCGCTGGCCGATTTCATGAACATCTCCACGCACCGCCAGGGCTTGCGCGTCGTCGTGCTGTACCCGGCCGAAGCGCTGAACATGCCCGCGTCGAACGCGCTGCTGAAGACGCTCGAGGAGCCGCCGCCCGGCACCGTGTTCCTGCTGGCATCGAACGGGCTGGACCGCCTGCTGCCGACGATCCTGTCGCGCTGCCGCAAGTTCGCATTGCCGATGCCGGATCACGCCCAGGCATTGGCCTGGCTGGAAGCGCAGGGCGTCAACGATGCGGACGGCTGGCTGCGCGAGCAGGGCGGCGCACCGCTCGCGGCGCTGGCCCAGGCCGAGACGGGCAGCCGCGACGAGCTCGATGGCCTGCTGCAGGTGCTCGCGCAGCCGAGCGTGGATGCCGCGTTGCGCAGTGCCGACAAATTGAGCAAGGCGCCGCTCGCATCCCTCGTCGCATGGCAGCAGCGGTGGCTGTATGACGTCATTTCGTACAAGCTGTCCGGCGTCATCCGGTATTATCCGAGATACCAGCGGGAACTCGCGGCGCTGGCCGGAAGAGTGCACGTGGCCAACCTGCTGCAGGCGATCAAGTCCACGAACGAGCGCCGCGCCGTGGCCGATCACCCCTTGTCTCCGAAATTATTTGTCGAAGACATGTTGCTTGATTACACTGCGCGCTGCGGTCTCTCAGTTACTTAATCATCGAAAGGAAGATGATGAGCACAACGCCGAACGGTCCGATCAGCGGCCTGCCCGCCGATCCGAACGCGCCCCAGCCGGCGCGGCCGTCCGTACTGTCGCTCGCCATCAAGGAAAAAGCCGCCCTGTACGCGGCCTACATGCCGTTCCTGAAGAACGGCGGCATGTTCGTGCCGACCAACAAGCCGTACAAGATCGGCGACGAGATTTATCTCATCCTGTCGCTGATGGACGACCCGAACAAATACCCGATCGCAGGCAAGGTCGCGTGGATCACGCCGGCCGGTGCGAACAACAACAAGGCGCAAGGCATCGGCGTGCACTTCCCGGCCGACGAGACCGGGCAGCGCGCTCGCCTGCGCATCGAAGAAATCCTCGGCGCCGCACTGCGTTCGTCGCGCGCCACCCATACCCTGTAATTTTTCTCAGCTTCACCATGCCGTCCTACCTACACCGCCTCGCCCGCAGGGAAGACCTGCCCGTCATCGTCGACATCTACAACTCCACCATCGCGTCGCGCGAAGTCACGGCAGACACCGAACCCGTCACCGTGCAGTCGCGCGAAGGCTGGTTCAACGAGCACACGCCGGAACGCCGTCCGCTGTGGGTGATCCATGACGCGGCCGACACGTCGGACAACCCCGCGGTGATCGGCTGGTGTTCGTACTCGAATTTCTATGGGCGTCCGGCGTATTCCGGTACGGCCGAACTGTCGATCTATATCGCGGAAGCATGGCGCGGCAAGGGTGTGGGGCGTTACTGCCTGGAACAGGCGATGGCGTTCGCGCCGAATGTGAACGTGCATACCTTGCTCGGATTCATCTTCGGCCACAATGCGCCGAGCCTGGGCCTGTTCCGCAAGTATGGTTTCGATACGTGGGCGCATTTCCCGCGCGTGGCGAATCTCGATGGGATCGAACGGGACCTGATCATCCTGGGCAAGCGCGTGGCGTAACCAGCTCGCGTACTCGCGTACAATACCTGGATGTATATCGATTCCCACTGCCACATCAATTTCCCGGAACTGGCCGCCAGGATGCCGGACATCCTGGCCAAGATGGCCGAGAACAAGGTCTCGCACGCGCTGTGCGTCTCCGTCGACCTGCCGGAGTTCCCCAGCGTGCTCGCGCTGGCCGAGCAATATCCGCACATTTATGCCTCCGTCGGCGTGCACCCCGATTACGAGGACACGCCCGAGCCCACCGTCGCCCAATTGGTCGAGCTGGCCGATCACCCGAAAGTCATCGCGATCGGCGAGACGGGGCTCGACTATTACCGCCTGGAAGGCGACCTCGAATGGCAGCGCGAGCGTTTCCGCACGCATATCCGCGCCTCGCGCGAGACGCGCAAGCCGCTGATCATCCACACGCGTTCGGCCAGCGAAGACACGATCCGCATCATGCGCGAAGAAGGGGCCGGTACCGACAAGGGCGGCGTCGCGGGCGTGATGCACTGCTTCACGGAATCGCTGGAAGTGGCGCAGGCCGCCATCGCGATGGGGTTTTATATTTCGTTCTCCGGCATCGTGACGTTCAAGAGCGCGAAGGACCTGCAGGCCGTGGCGAAGGCGGTGCCGCTGGACCGCATCCTCATCGAGACGGATTCGCCCTACCTCGCGCCCGTGCCGTTCCGCGGCAAGATGAACGAGCCGGGCTATGTGGCGCACGTGGCAGAGTACATCGCCACGTTGAAGGACGTGCCGCTGCGCGAGATCGCCGACCGCACCACCGAGAATTTCTTCAACCTGTTCAAGGCTGCGAGGACCTGACCCATGACCCTGCTTCGATCTATCCTGCTCGCCGCCGCACTGGCGGCACCCGCCGTCGCGATGGCCGACCAGACGAGCGATTTTTTCCGTGCGGTGCAGATGGACGATGCCGGTACGGTGCGTTCGCTGCTGGGCAAGGTCGATCCGAACCAGCCCAACCCCGTCGGCGGCGAGCCTGCCCTCGTGCTGGCCGTGCGCGAAGGCGCGATGCAGGTGGTCGACGCGCTGCTGCGCAATCCGGGCACGAAGGTCGACGCGCCTGCGCTGAACGGCAACACGGCGCTGATGATGGCTGCGTACAAGCACAACAAGCCGGCGGCCGAGGCGCTGATCGCGAAGGGCGCGGCCGTGAATCGTCCCGGCTGGACGCCGCTGCACTACGCGGCCGCCAGCGGCGATAACGACATCGCGCGCCTGCTGCTCGCGCACGGCGCCCGCATCGATGCGCAATCGCCCCCGGCCAGCGGCAAGTTCACGCCGTTGATGATGGCGGCGCGCGAAGGCCACGAGGACACGGCCGTGTTCCTGCTGGGCCAGGGCGCGGATCCGAAACTGAAGAATGGCGAAGGTCTCACGGCGGCCGAGATCGCGCGCCGGGCGGATCACGCCACCATCGCGGCCAGGCTCGACAAGCGGTGAGCTAGCTTTCTCCGCACTTGTGGGCGCGCTTCCTGGTGTACATGTGCGCGTCCGCATGCATGAGTAAGGTCTCGACCTGGTCCGCGTGATCGGGAAACAGGCCGATGCCGATGCTGACCCCGATGTGCAGCGGCGCGCATTGCGTCGGCACCGGGCGCACGAGCGCGGTGCGGATCTTGTCGGCGCAGTGTTCCGCGTCCTCGGGCGCCTGCAGGTCTTCCAGCAGCAGCACGAACTCGTCGCCGCCCAGCCGCGCCACCGTGTCCGATTCGCGCGCGCATTCGACCAGCCGGGCCGCGACTTCCCGCAGCAGCGCGTCGCCGGCCGCATGGCCGTAGCGGTCGTTCACCTGCTTGAAATCGTTCACGTCCACGTACAGCAGGCCGAGCCGCGATTGGCAGCGCCGCGCCCGCGCGACGGCCGTGCGGATCCGGTCGAAGAACAACCGGCGGTTCGGCAAGCCCGTCAGCTCGTCGAGGCAGGCGGACCGCATCAGATCGTCGTGCAGGCGCCTGCGTTCCAGCGCCAGCCCGACCTGGGCCGCGACGAAGTGCAGCAGCCCGCGGTCGGCCGGGGAGTAGCCGGTCCCGGCGTGGTCGCGCAGCAGCAGCGCGCCGATCGTGCCGGCCGGGCCGCCCAGGTCGATCATCAGCCATGTGTTCAGGCGGCCGGCGCCGACGTGGCGCACGGCGTCCGATGCGACGCTGTCCGGCGCCGTGGCCGTCGCGCGCCAGCGCGCGAGACAGGCGCGCGACGGCAGGCGCGTCTTCGGATCGTGGTCGCGCTGGTAGACGATCTTGAAGCCGTGCTGCGGGGTCGGGTCGCTGACGACGATCATTCCGGGCGCGCCCACCAGGCGGTCGAGGATGGCGTGGATCTCGCCGCACAGGCCGGCCAGGTCGCCCGCGTGATAGACCGCTTCGGAGATCGCGTACGTCGCGGCCTGGCGCCGTTCGGCGCGCTTGCGGGCGGTGATGTCGCGTCCGACGCCCAGGCGCAGGCCCTGGTCGGCGATCCAGCGGGCGGACCACATCACGTCGACGCGGCGGCCGTCCTTGTGCATGTAGCGGTTCTCGAAGCCGACGCGCTCCTGGCCCGCCTGCACGCGCGCGCTTTCCATGCACGTGATGGCGCGGTCTTCGGGGACGACGAAATCGAGCATGTACTGCCCGATCAGCTCGGTGGGGCGGTAGCCGAGCATGCGTTCGCAACCGGCGCTGACGTCCACGATGATGCCGCGCCGGTCCACCAGGAAGACGACGTCCAGCAGCAGATCGGCGATATTCGCCGACAGGGAACGGATCGAATGGACCATGGCGGCCTACAGACAGTAACGACGGGTGAGAAAATACTAACATTCCCACATGGAAAAAGGTCAATGTATTTATGCATCGCCGGCCGGCTGTGCCGTCGATCCGACAAACTGGCCGGCAAATCCCCGTCAGCTCGGCGCATCAGTTGCCTAAAAGCATGGAGATAATGCAGGCAACATCCCCCACACTGAGGAACCGATGCTCAACGAACGCGAAATCGAAAGCTGCTACCTGGGGCAGTTTATTCCGGTCCACTACCATCACAACATGCTGATGGACCATAACCGCATGCACAGCTTCAAGTCCGCGATCTACCACGCCGTCAAGCCGGGCATGAAGGTCCTCGAACTGGGCGGCGGCACCGGCGTCCTGTCGTTCTTCGCGGCCCAGAACGCGTCCCAGGTCTATTGCGTCGAGTTCAACCCGGACATGGTGCGCGAGGCGCGCCGCTTCCTCGCCATGAATCCGAACGGCCACAAGGTCGAGGTTGTTCACGCCGATGCGTTCGAATACCTGCCGCCGGAGCCCGTCGACCTCGTCATCTGCGAAATGATCCACGTGGGCATGCTGCGCGAAAAGCAGGTCGACGTGATCGAGTCGTTCAAGCGCCGCTACCTGGCGCGCTTCGGCGGTCCGCTGCCGATTTTCATGCCGGAAGCCGTCATCATGGCCGCGCAGCCATTGCAGCTCGAATACGATTTCGAGGGCTTCTATGCCCCGATCGTGCAATTCCAGCCGACCAATGTGATCTACCCGGGCACCATCGAGCTGGCGCAGCCGGGCGTGTATTCGATCATGGACTTCAGCCAGCCCGTCGGCGACGCGATCGCGTGGGAAGGGCAGTTCCGCATGGAGCAGGGCGGCCGCCTGAACGCGCTGCGCTTCATCACCAAGAACGTCCTGTCGATCATCGAGGAGCGCGGCACGACGATCGACTGGCTCAACCACTACATGATGCTGCCGCTGGCCACGCCGCTGGACGTGCAGCCGGGCGACGTCGTCCAGGTCGCCTTCGCCTACCGCGCGGGCGGGTCGATTCCGTCGCTGGAAGCATCGATGCGTGCCGAGGTCGTCGAGCGCGCGGGCGTACCGGTGCAGGTGCGCGAAACCGCCCTGGCCTGATTTGCCGCACCGGGGACGGCGTCCGCTCGTCCCCGCTTTTTTCCCGTTTATCTCTCCCCGCTTACCGTCCATCGCAGAAAGATTGCGCATTGGCGTCCATACAACTACATTCACATCGTCGGGCCGGATCGGCCCCTGTCTCGAAGATGGAGCTGGCGATGCTGGGTTTCCTCGTGTGGTTGGTGTTATTGTTCCTGTGCTGGCCGATCGCGCTGCTCGCGCTCGTGATGTACCCGCTCGTCTGGCTTTTGCTGTTGCCGTTCCGCCTGCTGGGGATCGGCGTCGAGGCCGTCTTCGAGCTGCTGCGCGCGATTGTCATGCTGCCGGCGCGCGTGCTGGGCGGGGGTATCGGACGCTGATAGTGACGTCCAGCCAGTGTGCGCCGATTAACAGACGGACACGAACCGTTCGCCTATCGTGCCCATACTGATGGCTTTCATTCGACAGCCATGCTTTTAAAGGAGTCACTATGCGCCTGGACATCTACCGCAGAGCCGAACACGACGGCAAGTTTTCTTACCTCGCCGTCCCCGAGACCCGCAATATCCCCGAGGAAGCCACGAATACCGACTGGGAAGTCGAAGCCCGGGCTTTCGAAGTCGACGACGATGCCGGAGACCTGCCCGACTACGATATCCAGAACCTGAACGCCCAGCTGGCCGAAAAAGGCTACGCCGTCACGTCGTCGACGATGCACTGACGCGCATTGACCCTGTAGCGGTAGCACCACATTCGCGGCCGTCCACCATCCGTCCCGACCAGCCGGGGCGGATGGCGGACGGCCGCGTATCGCATATGGTATCCTTGCGCCTCGTTTAGTCGGAGGCGTCATGAAGTGGTTCGTTGTCGGTTTTCTCGTGCTGTCGGTCCTGCACATCCATTTCCGCGGCAAGGTCCGTCTGCCGTTCGGCCGGCAATTGTTCGACCACTCGTCGTTCATGGCGCCGATCAACATGTTCATGCACCTGTTCTCGAAGGTGCCCAGCACGCCGTATATCCCCGTCCGTGAATTCCCGGAACTGTCCGTGCTGCAGGAAAACTGGCCGATCATCCGCGAGGAGGGCCTGCGCCTCATCGAGATGAAGAAGATCAAGGCCTCCGAGCAGAACAACGATGCCGGTTTCAATTCCTTTTTCAAGACGGGCTGGAAGCGCTTCTACCTGAAGTGGTACGACGCGAGCCACCCGTCGGCCGAGCGCCTGTGTCCGCAGACGCATGCGCTGCTGCAGGGCATCCCGTCCGTGAAGGCCGCGATGTTCGCCGAGCTGCCGCCGGGCGCGAAGCTGAACCCGCACCGCGACCCGTTCGCGGGCTCGATGCGCTACCACCTGGGCCTGGCCACGCCGAACGACGACCGCTGCTTCATCGAAGTCGACGGCCAGCGCTACAGCTGGCGCGACGGCCAGGGCGTCATCTTCGATGAAACCTATATCCACTGGGCCGAGAACGCGAGCGACAGCGACCGCCTGATCCTCTTCTGCGACGTCGAGCGTCCGATGCGCTTCGGCTGGATGCAGGCCGTCAACCGCTGGCTGGGCCGCACGATGATGACGGCGGCCGCGTCGCCCAACGAGACCGGCGACCAGACGGGCCTCGTCAGCAAGCTGTTCCGCATTTCGTACGTGATGGGCCAGTACCGCCGCCGCTACAAGGCCTGGAACAAGACGGCGTATAAAGCGACCAAGGTCGCGCTGATCGTGGGCCTCGCGGCACTCGTCTACTACATCTGATCGATCCCTCCAGGAACCACAAGGGCCGCACATTCTGCGGCCCCTTTTTTTGTTTCTCAGATTCGGGGTCAGACCCCGTTTTCCTGAAAATTCGGGGTCAGAGCACATTTTTGAGCAAATTCTCCATCGACATAGTTGCTCGTCTGCCGGCACAAGTTCGCCGGGCGGCTTCGGCGATCGGTAAGACGTTTAGCAGTATGCGCCGTGGCGTTTTATGCGCGAAGCAATTGATCGAAAATGTGCTCTGACCCCGAATCTGGTCAAAAATGTGCTCTGACCCCGAATTAAAAAAGGACCGCAAGCGCGGCCCTTGTCGTTGGGCCGCGCCTTGCGGCCAAAGGGGAAGCTCAGAAGGTGAAGGGCATCCTGACCATCAGCGTGACGTCCGGCGTATCGCGCGTGAGGCCGGCGCCCACCGATACGCTCAGCGTGCGGTTGTTCTTCAGCCGGTACGAGTAGCCCAGCAGCAGCGTGCCGAGCTGCACGCGCACGGAACCTGGAATCACTACGCCGTTCTGGTGCATGCGGCCCACGGAGTTGTGGTCGTAGCCGATGCTGAACGACGCCCGCTCGTTCAGGGCGAGACCCATGCCGAAGTTGAAGCCGAACACGTCGCCCGGTTCCACCGTGCCCAGCAATTCCTTGCCGCCGTTCAGCACGGTGCGGTAGACGTTGCCGCGCTTGAAGTTCTTCGTGTAGCTGAAGCCGCCAAAGAAGATGGCCGGATCGGAGGGCAGCAGCCAGGTTACGCTCGGCTGCAGCGAATAAAAGCCGGAACCGGTCGGCAGGTCCAGCGGCAGGCCCGTGCCGGTGACGTTCTGGCCCACGCAGCGGGTCTGGCAATCCGTCACCACCTGGAACGGGTCGCGTCCCGTGCGCGACTTGAAGCGCAGGCCGGCGATGTAGTACGGCGTGTCGACGCCGCCGTCGTTCAGCTGGTAGCGCCAGCCGAGCTCGATGTCGCCGATGCCCTTGCCGCTCGTCTCGAACGCGCGCTCGGCCGCCGTGCCCGTGAACAGCTCGCGGCTGACGGTCGAATCGCTGCGGTAGACGTACGGGATCTTCGCTTCCAGTTCCAGGCGGTTGTCGAAGCCGTAGCGGAACGTGGCGCTGGCCGTCGTCGTGTTGCGCTTCACTTCGCGCACGTCGAGCAGGCCGATCAGCAGCGCCGGGATGACCGTATAGCCGACGAGGGCCACGCGGTTGCTCGACGAATAGCCGTACTGCACGGACGGCTCGAACACGACTTTGCCCCGCGGCGTCAGCACGCCCGGGGTCTCGAAGATCGGTGCCACTTCCGGCGTGCGCGGCGCGGGCGGACGGCCGACGGCGTCGCTGCCTGCCTGCGCCTGGCCGGCGCCGCCCGTACCGCGCAGCGGCGCGAGGCGGCCCGGGTACACGGGATCCGCGAACGGGACCGCGAGCCTGGGCGGCGCCTCGATCGGACCGGCCTGCACCGGCGCGTCCGGCTGGGGCGCCGGCAGGTTGCCGGTGCCGCGCATCCGTTCGAGCTGCGACGGGGCCGCCGCCGTGGGCGTGTTCGCCGGCGGTGCCACGCCGCTCGCGCGCAACTGGCGTTCCAGTTCGTCGACGCGCGCGCGCTGCTCTTCCAGCTGTTGTCGCATGATCTTGAGCTGCTCGAGGAGGTCAGGGCCCGACTGTGCACCGGCCGGGATGGCCGCCAGGGCCACGCTGACACCAATCACGCTGTACAGCGCTGGAATTTTTTGCATAGGTTTTCTCCAGGTAAAAATCCGTCACCTGCCGGCGGCGGCGGTATTGAGCGCGTTCGCGAGGCTGGACTGGAAATTCATGGCCTGCAGCAGTCCGCGTGCGTTCACGCTTGCATTGATGATGGTCTGGTTGTTGATCAACTGGTTGTTCAGGCTGTTCTGGATGACGGTGCCGCCCAGCGTCGTGTCGCCCATCTGGACGTTGAACGTGCCGCCGCCGTTCTGGATCAGCCTCACCTGGTTGGCCGTGTCGGCGGTCAGTGCACTGCGGCCGCTCGTCAGCTGGCCGAGGTCGCCCAGTTCCAGCTGGCTGCGTTCGGCCACGTTGCCGTTGATCGTGACGATGCGCTCGATGCCGAGGGTCACCGCCAGGCCGTTGTCGGTGATGAAGCCACCGCGGTAGTCGTCCAGCGAGTCCGCCGCGACGGCGTTGTCGCTGCTGAACGGATTGTCCGGGCCCTCGGCGTAGCCGTGCGTCGCGATCGCGGCGCTGGCCAGCACGAGGCCGATCTGGACGGGTATGCGCATGGGGTCTCCTGTCAAAAATCGCCCGGACCGAACTTCGGCAGCGTCGTCATGTCGATCGCGGTCCGGGTCACACCCTCGGCCAGGGGCGCGCGCGGCGCGGCCCGCCAGTCGAGGTCGGAGTTGAACGAAGGCTTGCCGGGCGCGTCGTGGATCACGAACAGCAGCCGGGTCGGCCAGATGGATTCGAAGTGCTCGCGCGTGATGGAGCGCGTGCCGCTGGACGGGTCGCCCAGCAGGATGCGCCCGTCGTCCGCGCCCTTGATCACGACGAAGTGGTTGTAGCCCTTCTCGGAGATCAGCACGATGGCGGGCAGCTTGCTGTCGAACAGCTTCTGCAACGGCACCTGGAAGCCGTCCGCCTTGTAGCCGATCTTCGCGAGATAGCGCTGCATGTCCAGCAGCGAAAAACCTTCGCGCCGGATCTTGGCCTGGTCGCCGATCTCCCACATCGCCTTGAAGGCGGTCGTTTCGCTGATCGGATAGCCGTAGTGATAGGTCAGCAGCGTGGCCAGGGCGGCCGAGCCGCAGCTGAAGTCGTATTGCTGGCGGGTCGTCGAGGTGAAGCGCAATTCGCGCATGCTCTTGACGGGCACGTCGAAACGGGCGCCGCCCGCGATCGGCAGGTCGGCCGCATCCACGCGGGCAGCGCCCAGCAAGGTGCCCAGCACTGAGCATAGCAGGGGCAGGGCGCCGTACTTCATTTGAACTGCAGGTTGACGATGGTGGCGTTCTGGATCAGGACGTTTGCGCCGCTGTTCTGGATCACCACCGGTATGCCCGACATGTTGGCGAACGCCCCGGCATCGATCGTGTTCGTGCCGGTGACGACGTTCACCGCGCTGTTGCCGGTCACGACGCCGCCGAGATTCGCGTTGTTGTTGGTGTTGAACGTGTCCGTACCACCGCGCGAATGCTCCAGCTTGCCCAGGTCGGCGGCGGGGCCGAATCCGAGCTTGTCCGGCGCCTCGGCCGTCTTGCCGGCACCCGTGGCCGGCCTGGAGGCAGGCTGGCTGTCCTGGATGGGAACCGCGAGTTCCGGTCCCGCCCAGGCCGCGGATGCGCAGGCCGCGAGCACAGCGAAGCTGCACACGCGGTTGCTGACGCTACTCTTGAGTGATGACTGCATTCTCTACCCCCGGTTGCATCGAAAAACCGCCGTGCCCGTAGGCACGGCGGTCCTTGGCATTACTTGCCGACAGCCAGGTTGCTCTGGACGTTGACACTCTGCTGGACCAGCGAGGAGAAGCCGTTGTTCTGGCTGATCACCATCACGCCCGCTGCCGACTGGCCGACACCGCTCATGGTGTTGGACATGTCGAAGGTGCCGGCATTGACGCTGTTCGAGCCGCCGTTGCCGCCGGTGCCCGCACCGCCCATGCCACCCGTGCCGACGCCGGCCGTGATGTTGGCCAGTGCGCCGCCTGCGCCGCCGGTGGTCGAGCCGCCTGCGCCGCCCGCGCCGCCGTTGCCGGCGGTCGAGTCACCCACGGTTGCCGAACCGGTCGTGGCGCTGCCGGTGGTGGCCGAACCGCCGGCCGCACCTGCGCCGGCCGTGTTCGATGCCATGCCGCTGGCGGCACCCGCGCCGCCCGCTGCGCCGGAACCTGCTGCGCCCGACGATGCCGTACCGGTAGCGCCTGCGCCGCCTGCACCCGAGGTGCCCGAGCCTGCCGCGCCGGCACCGCCCGCGCCGCCTGCGCCGCCCGTGTTGCCGGCACCGTTGCCGGCCGTCGAGGTCAGGGCCGCGCCCGAACCGCCGGCTGCGCCGGTTGCTGCGCCGCCTGCCGCGCCGTTACCGGCCGTGTTCGCTGCGGTGGCGCCAGCGCCACCCGCACCGCCCGCAGCACCTGCCGCGCCCGAACCGCCGGCACCGCCGGCCGCACCCGCTGCGCCCGCACCGCCGGCGCCGCCGGTCGTGGTGCCTGCCGTCGCGGTCGACGCGCCGCTGGTCGTGGTGCCGCCGGTCGCGGCCGGCGAACCCGAGGTGGCCGTGCCGCTGGCGCCGCCCGTGCCGCCGTCGGCCGACGACGAACCGCCGGCGCCCGACGTTGCCCAGCTGCCGCCGGCGCGGGTCATGCCGGCCGTGGCTGCGTTCGATGCGGTCGAGCCGGCGTTGCCAGCCGAGCCTGCACCGCCGCCTGCACCGCCGGCGCCGCCCACGCCGCCCGCTGCACCGGCGCCGCCTGCGCCGCCTGCCGCACCGGCACCGCCTGCGCCGCCCGTGGCCGAACCGGTCGTGCCGCCGGCGCCGCCCAGGCCTGCCGTCGTTGCGCCGCTGGCGCCGCCGTTACCGCCCGACAGGGTGCCCGTCGCGCCGCCGTTGCCGCCCGAGGCGTTGCCCGCTGCGCCGCCCGCTGCGCCTGCACCGCCCGTGCCGGTGGCCGCGCCGCTGGCCGCACCTGCGCCGCCCGTAGCGCTGGCCATGCCGGAGCTGCCGCCTGCACCGCCCGCCGCGCCGCGGCCGCCGTCGCCGCTGGTTGCGCCCGTCGCCATGCCGCCTGCACCGCCCGTGCCCGCGGTGGCGCTGCCGATGCTGGCGCCGCCTGCGCTGGCGCCGCCGTTGGTGGCCGAGCCGCCGGCCGAGCCGGCTGCGCCGTTCGCGCTGCCGGCGCTGCCGCCTGCGCCGGTGGATGCCGTGATGCCGCCGCCGGTGCCTGCTGCGCCGTTGCCTGCCGTGCCGGCGGCGCCGTTGGCGTTACCGGTGTTGGTGGCGACGTTGCCGATGTTCTGGATCGAGTTGTTCGACACGCTGCCCGACAGGGTGGCGTTGTTGTTGGCCGACGAGGTGTTGAAGCTGTTCGAGAAGTTCGACGTCGCGGTGCCGCCGTTGTTCACGGCGACCGAGCCTGCCGCGGACGAGGTCGAGTCGCCGGAGCTGTTGTTCTTGCCCGTGCTGTTGTCGTTGTCGCGGTTGGTCGTGTTCGTCGTCGAGTTCGAGACCGTGCGGTTGGTCGTCGTCGTGTTGGTGTTGGTGCTGTTGTTGCTGCTGTCCGACGTGTTGTTCGCGTTGTTGGTGCTGTTGTTGCTGCTGTCGGACGTGTTGTTCGAGTTGCGGGTGCTGTTGTCGCTGCTGTCCGACGACGTGTTCATCGTCGTGGTCGTGGTCGCGGTGTTCGTGTTGGTGCTGCGGTTGCTGTTGTCCGTCGACGTGTTCGTGCTGCGGTTGCTGTTGTCGGTGGTCGTGGTGCTGCGGTTGCTGTTGTCCGTCGTGCTGCGGTTGCTGTTGTCGGCCGTGTTGGTGCTGCGGTTGCTGTTGTCGGTCGACGTGGTCGTCGTCGTCGTGCTGCGGTTGCTGTTGTCCGTCGACGTGTTGGTGTTGGTGCTCTTGTTGTTGTTCTGGTCCGAATTCGTGGTCGTGGCCGTGCTGGTGTTGGTGCTGCTGTTGCTGCTGTCCGAGGTATTGGTGCTGTTGTTGCTGTTGTCCGTCGAGCGGGTCGTGGTCTGCGTAACCGTGCTGCCGCCGCGCGCGACGACCGAATCCTGGGCCTGTGCGCTCAGCGAGAACGCCAGCGAAATAGCAGTCACGAGCATAGTCTTGTTCATTCGAGTTCCCCTCTGGGTTTGATGGTTGGTGATGGGTCGGCTGTAGCGCCGACCTCCAACCCTTTGCAGTTTCAGTGCCAGCCTCACTGCAGAGCTTGCTAACCCATTGTTTTTGTTGACTTTGTACGGATCTTCCTACACGACTGTCAGAGAAAATCCGGCACGATTTACCGAAAATATCGAAAAACTGTTTCACTTCCGGTACAACTCTGTCCACCTATGCGCTGCAACACACAAAAAAAAGTGGACACCTTGTCCACTTGTGCCACATGCGGAACATGCGTCACTCACGCATGCCGTGCTTGCTCAGCAAACGGTACATCGTCGTGCGCGATACACCCAGGTCGCGTGCCGCCCGGCTCACGTTGTGGCCGCTGCGGTCCAGGCATTCGCGCAGGGCGCGCCGTTCGGAGCGCATGCGCGTGTCGTCCAGCGCGGCGGGCGCCGGCACCATGATCCCGCGCGTCAGTCCCAGGTCTTCCGGCATGATCAGGCGTCCATCGGACATGACCAGTGCCCGGCGCACCCGATTGATCAGTTCGCGCACATTGCCCGGCCAGTCGTGGTCGAGGATCGCCTCGATCGCCCGGTTGGAGAAGCCCTTCAGGCGCGGCGATTTTTCGCTCGCGTACATGTGGAAGAAGTGCTCCGCCAGCGTGACGAGGTCGTCGCGCCGTTCGCGCAGCGGCGGCACCGTCACGGGGAGCACGGCGAGCCGGTAGTACAGGTCCTCGCGGAATGCGCCGCTGGCGACGGCCTGCTGCAGCTGGACGTGCGACGCGGCGATGACGCGCACGTCCACGCGGATGTTGCGCGTACTGCCCAGGCGGCAGATCGTTTTCTCCTGCAGGAAGCGCAGCAGATTGGCCTGCAGGTCCTTCGGCAGGTCGCCGATCTCGTCGAGGAACAGCGTGCCGCCGTCCGCCGATTCGATCAGGCCCGCCTTGCCGCGCGTGGCGCCCGTGAAGGCGCCGCGTTCGTAGCCGAACAGCTCGGAATGGATCAGGCTCGGCGCGATCGCGCCGCAATTGATGGGCACGAACGGCCCCGCGGCCCGGTCCGATTGCGCGTGGATCGCCTGGGCCGTCAGCTCCTTGCCGCTGCCGCTTTCGCCCCAGATCAGTACGGGTGCCGCCACCTTGGCGACGCGCGAGACCTGCGCGCGCAGGCGCGCGATCGCATCGCAGCCGCCGATCAGCGGCGACGCGGGATCGTCGTGTGCGTCGTTGGCGCTGGGCCGCCTGCGCAGCATCGCCCAGCCGTGCGCATGGCCGAGCGTATGGGCCAGCCGGACCGGGTCGACGGGGGCCGTGTGGTAATCGCACAGGTGCTCCACGACGAGGTCGCGGCAGGGCGCGGATTCGAGATCGCGCGGGCTGAACACGCCCACCCACTGCATATGGCTGTGGCGGCGCAGGAAGGTGTCCACCTCGGCCGGTCGGTGCTGCTCGCGGTCGTGCATGAGCAGGCCGACCAGGTAACGGTCGTTACGCAGTTCGCGCCCGGCGTCGCCGAGATTGCTGACACTGCGGATCTCCCAGTCGTGCATCGCCTCGTCCAGCAGGGCGCGCGCCCCCTTGTCGTCGGGGGCAATGCACAGCAGGCGCTTTCGGGTCATCCATCCTCCATCGGGTAATCGGCCGGTCCTCGCAACGGCGGCAGACGAATGGGGAGCCGGCATCATTTCTTAACAAGTGTAACTGGGTGTAACGCTAATCGTTGTTCTATAGCCTGTTAGCAATTTCTTATTATCAGTTGATCTTTGTTTAACATTATGCCGCGTGTGAAATATTCATGGCGGACGATAGAATATCGACCAACGGTTACAATTTGTGACAATCGTGTAACCGATTCTCGTCATGGTCAAGGAAATAACGGTCAACGTGTGGCTTTTTGCCGATTGCGGAAGGGGAATCCCCCATCGCTGGGGGGACCTTGCGGACGGGGGTGTTGTTCAAAAGCCGAACGGCATGCGGACCGTGAGGGTCACGTCGGGCGTGTCGCGCGTGAGACCGGCGCCCACGGACACGTTCACGGTGCGGTGCGCGTCGACCCGGTACGATGCGCCGACCAGCAGGGTGCCCAGCTGGACGCGCACGGAACCGGGGATCACCTGGCCGTTCTGGCGCGTGCGGTCCACGGCGCTGTGGTCGTAACCGAAGCTCAGCGACGCTCTGTCGTTCAGGGCGAGGCCCATGCCGAGATTGAAGCCGAGCACGTCGCCCGCCTTGATGTCGCCCAGCGGTTCGCGCTGGCCGGCGAGCACCGTGCGGTAGACGTCGCGGCGCGTGAAATTCCGGGTATAGCTGATGCTGCCGAAGAACACGGCCGGATCGGATGGCAGCAGCCACGTGAGGCTGGGCTGCAGCGAGCGGAAGCCGGACCCGGTGGGCAGGGACAACGGCAGCCCCGTGCCGGTGACGTTCTGGCCCACGCAGCGCGTCTGGCAATCGGTCACGACCTGGAACGGGTCGCGGCCCGTGCGCGATTTATAGCGCAGGCCCCCGATGACATAGGCGCTGTCGGGGCCGCCCGCGTTGAGCTGGACGCGCGCGGCCGCTTCGACGTCGCCGATGGCCTTGCCGCTCGTGTCGAACGCCCGTTCCGCCGCCGTGCCCGTGAAGATTTCGCGGCTGACGGTCGAGTCGGAGCGGTAGACGTACGGGATTTTCGCTTCCAGTTCCAGGCGGTTGCCGACGCCATAGCGGAACGTGACGGCCGCCGTCGCCGTGTTGCGCTTCACTTCGCGCACGTCCAGCAGGCCGATCAGCAACGCCGGGATCACCGTGTAGCCGACCAGCGCCACCCGGTTGCTGGACGAGTAGCCGTACTGGATCGACGGCTCGACCACGACGCGGCCGCGCGGCGTCAGCACGCCCGGGCTTTCGAAGATCGGCGCGACCTCGGGTGCGCGTGCGGCCACGACGGGTCCCACCGCGCCCGGCGGCGGCGCCGCGTCGGCTGCCGCGCCCTTGCCGCGCAGGTCGTCCAACCGGGCCGGGCCGAGCTGCCGTTCGAGCGCGTCGATACGGACCTGCTGCCGGTCGAGTTGCTGGCGCATGGCCTTCACTGCTTCGATGAGTTGCGCCTGCTGGGCCGCCGCCGACGTGCAGGTCATGACGAGGCCAAGGCCGATCGCGCCGGGTAGCGCGGGAAACATTCGCATGGTATGGACTCCGCACAGAAGCTGCTACCTGCCGGCAGCAGCAGCGTTGATGGCAGTCGCCAGCGTCGACTGGAAGTGCATGGCCTGCAGGAGGCCGTGCGCGGCGACGCTGGCATGGATGATGGTGGCCGTGCCGATCGCCCGGTCGTTCAGGCTGTTCTGGACCACGGTGGCCAGACCGTCTCCGACCGGTGCCGCCGGCCCGGAGACGAGCCGGCCGAGGTCGCCGAGCCGCAGCTCGCTGCGGGCGACGACCTGGCCGTCGACCGTCACGATGCGTTCGATGCCGAGCGACACAGCGACGCCGGACGCGGCCGTGAAACCGCCGCGGGCGCCGTCGAGCTCGGCGGAGCCGACCGCCGTGGCCGCCGCGAACGGATTGGGTGGCGGCGCTGCCCGGACGGGCGCGACGGCAAACAGCAGCACGAGGATGATGGGCACGCGCATGGGGTCTCCTTCAGAAATCGCCGGGGCCGAACTTGGGCAAGTCGACGCCGCCCCGGGCGGTGTGCGCAGCCGCGTCCGCCAGTGGCGCGTGCGGCGCCGCGCGCCAGTCGTCGGCCAGGTTGAAGCGCGGTTCGCCGGGCGCCGTGTGGATCACGAACAGCAGCCGGGTCGGCCACAGGGCCTCGAAGCGCGCGCGCGGCAGCGACCGGGTGCCGCCGGACGGATCGCCCAGCAGCACGCGGCCTGCGTCGTATCCCTTGATGACGACGAAGTGGTTGTATCCCTGTTCCGTGATCAGCACGATGGCCGGTAATCCGGCCTCGACGAGCTTGTCGAGCGGCAACCGGAAACCGTCCGCCTGGAAGCCGTTCGCCGCGAGGTAGCGCTGCATGTCGAGCAGCGAAAAGCCTTCGCGCCGGATCTTGTCCTGGTCGCCCTGGGCCCACATCGCCGCGAATACGGTGCTCTCGCTGACCGGGAAGCCATAGTGATGGGTCAGCAGCGTGGCGAGGGCGGCCGAGCCGCAACTGAAGTCGTACTGCTGGCGCAGGGTCGACGCGAAGCGCAGCGCCTGCATGCTGCGCACGGGCACGGTGAACGCGCCGCCCGCGACCGGCACCTCGGCCGCGTGGACGGTACCGGCCGCCAGCAGGGAAACGAGCAGCCGGTTCATTTGAATTGCAGGTTGATGATGGTGGCGTTCTGGATCAGCACGTTCGCACCGCTGTTCTGGATGACGACGGGGATGCCGGCCATGTGCGCGAACGAGCCGGCATCGATGCTGTTGGCGCCGGTGGCGACGTTGACGGCCGTGTTCGCGGCCACCGCGCCGTCGATGCGCGCGTCGTTGCGGGTGCCCGTACCGCCGCGCTGGCGCGCCAACAGGCCGTCCTGCCTGTCGGCGTGCTGGGCAATTGCGTTCGCGGGCCGGAACAGTGCGCGGGCGGCGGCGCGGTTGGCGGCGTCCGCGTCGGGACCGGCCCAGGCCGCCGAGGCGAACGGCGCGAGCAAGATGAAAGCTTGAATGATTCGATGCATGTTCGACTCCGGTCATGTAAAAACTGCCGTGCCGGCGGGCACGGCAGTCGCACAGCTCGTTCAGTGGCCCAGCGCCAGGTTGCTCTGGACGTTCACGCTCTGCTGGACGAGCGACGAGAGACCGGAGTTCTGGCTGATCACCAGCACGCCCGCGGCGGACTGGCCGGTGCCGCTCATCCGGTTCGACATGTCGAACGTGCCGGCGTGCACGTTGTTCGTGCCGCCGTTGCCGCCGCTCGCGCTGCCGCCCGCGCCGCCGACGCCATAGCCGGCCGTGATCGAGGCAAGCGACCCGCCGGCGCCGCCCGTGTTCGTGCCGCCTGCACCGCCATGGCCGCCGGCACCGCCGTACGTGTCGCCCACGGTGGCCGGTCCGTTCGCCGCCGCGCCGCCCGTCGCGTCGCCGCCGTACGCGCCGGCGCCGCCCGTGGAGGTGGCGTAGCCGCTCGCGCCGCCCGCGCCGCCGGCACCGCCATGGCCGCCGGCACCCGCCGTCGCGCTGCCGCCGGCTGCGCCATACGCGGCCCCCGTCGTCGCGGCACCCCCGGCCCCGCCATAGCCGCCTGAGTCGAGCAGGCCGCCGCCGCTACCGCCTGCGCCGCCGACCGCGGGGCCGCTGGCACCCGATCCACCGCCGCCGCCCGACGCGCCGGCGCCGGGCCCGCCGTTCGCGCCCACCGGGAGGCTGGCGCCGCCACTGCCGCCCGCGGCCGCGCCGCCGGTGCCGCCGATCCCGCCACCGGCCAGGCTGCCGCTCGCGCCGCCCGCGCCGCCGGCCGCACCCGCGCCACCGGCACCGCTCGCGGCCACGCCGCCCGCGCCACCCGCGCCGCCGGGGCCGGCGAACGCCGTACCGCCGGTCGCGGGACCGTTGACGGCATTGCCGTTGTTCGCCGCGCCGCCGGCCGCACCGGCCGCGCCGTTGGCGCCCGTCGCGGTGCCGCCGAAACCGCCCGTCGCGCTGAGCGAACCGCCCGTGCCGGCGCCGCCCGCGCCGCCGGTCACGCCCGCGCCATTCGCGCCGCCGCTGTTCGCGGCCGTGTTACCGATCCCGCCGATCGTGTTGCCGCTGACGTTGCCGGTGAGTGTCGTGACGGCGTTGGCCGTCGATGTATGGTTGGTGGTCGTTGTCGCGTTATGCACGCTGTTGTCGTTCTGCGTGACGGTTGTCGTCGCGTGGTCGTACGTGGTGCTGGTGTTCGTGGCGGTACCGGCGTGGGCGCTCAGGGAATAAGCCAGCGCCAGCGCGGTGACGAGCAAGGTCTTCTTCATTCGGTTTTCCTCTCTGATGTGGGTCCGTGACGTGCCGGCGCGTTCGCGCCGACGCTCATCCATTCGCAGGATCGGTGCCACCTCGTCGTTGCTCGTGCTAACCCGTTGA
This sequence comes from Massilia kyonggiensis, assembly GCF_024756235.1. Classification (GTDB taxonomy): domain Bacteria; phylum Pseudomonadota; class Gammaproteobacteria; order Burkholderiales; family Burkholderiaceae_D; genus Telluria; species Telluria kyonggiensis. Next base: position 108,783 of record NZ_JANUGY010000004.1, read on the forward strand.
TTTCTGTTGGCCCCGTCGGACGCTTCCGAAGGGCTCGTCGGAATGCCTGCCAGATCCGCTGGCGTCGCCTGCCGACAGGCTGTCAACGGGGCGGTACAGGTGCGTCGCTCATCGGTAGGCAACGCACGAGTCCGTCTGGACAGTGCCCGGCTCCGCCAGGGGCGGCGAACGTCAGGGCTGGATGCCGTGCTTGCTCAGGAGCCGGTACATCGTCGTGCGCGACACGCCCAGCTCACGGGCGGCGCGGCTGACGTTCCGTCCGCTGCGCTGCAGGCATTCGCGCAGGGCGAGCCGCTCGCTGCGGGCGCGGACGTCGTCCAGGGCGGCCGGCGCGACGGGCGGGGCTTCCAGCCCGAGATCCTGCGGCGTGACGAGGCGCCCGTCCGCCATGACGAGCGCGCGCCTGACCCGGTTGATGAGCTCGCGGACATTGCCCGGCCACGCGTGGTCCAGCAGCGCGGCGACGGCACGGTTGGAAAATCCGGTCAGCCGCGGCGACCGCTCGTGGGCGTACAGGCGAAAAAAGTGTTCGGCCAGCGTGACGACGTCTTCGCGCCGCTCGCGCAGCGCCGGCACGGTCACGGGCAGCACCGCGAGCCGGTAATACAAATCCTCGCGGAAGGTGCCCGCGGAAACGGCGCGCTGCAGCTGCACGTGCGACGCGGCGATGACGCGCACGTCCACGCGAATGGTGCGCGTGCTGCCCAGGCGGCTGATCGTCTTCTCCTGCAGGAAGCGCAGCAGGTTCGCCTGCAGATCCTTCGGCAGGTCGCCGATTTCGTCGAGGAAGAGGGTGCCGCCATGGGCGGATTCGATGAGGCCGGCCTTGGCACGCGCGGCGCCGGTGAACGCGCCCCGTTCGTAGCCGAACAGCTCGGACTGGATCAGGTTGGGCGCGATGGCGCCGCAATTGATCGGCACAAAGGGGCCGCCGGCGCGCGCCGATTGCGCATGGATGGATTGCGCCGTCAGCTCCTTGCCGCTGCCGCTTTCGCCCCAGACCAGCACGGGGGCGTCGACCCGGGCCACGCGCGCCACCTGCGCGCGCAGGCGGACCATCGCATCCGCCCGGCCGACCAGCAGGCCGTCGTCGTCCCGCGGCGCGGACGGCCGCCGCAGCATGGCCCAGCCATGGGCGTGACCGAGCGTCCAGGCCAGCCGGCGCGGATCGACGGGCTCCGTGTGGTAGTCGGCGAGGTGTTCCACGACGAGGTCGCGGCAGGCGGCATGGTCGATGTCGTGGGGGCGGAACACGCCGATCCACTGCGTGTCGGGGTGGCGGCGCAGGAAGCCGTCGAGATCGAACGACCGCAGCAGCGACCGCGCGCGCAGCAGCAGGCCGACGGGGTACCCGCCGGTGCGCAGCACACGGTCCGCATCGCCGAGATTGTCCACGCAACAGGTGTCCCAGTCATGGATGGGACCGGTCATCAGCGCGGCGGTGTGAACGTCGTCGGGAGCAATGCAGAGCAGGCGCTTGCGCATGGTCCATCTCCAGGAGGGATGTTCGACGCGCGCCATGGCCTACCACGGCGCGACGGCGGCGAGGTTGCGTGCGCACGGACATCGTGCGGCTGGAGTCTCCTGGTACGGCTTGTCAAAGCACCGTTGCAGCCATCTTAACGGGACGGCCGCGCGCACCGAAGGCGGGCGCAGCCTGGAAGCGACAGGCTCGTGCGGCGGCACGAGCGCTCTGGACGATCGAGGGGTGGTTCAGCGCACGCGCCGGACCTTGGGCGAGGCGTTCGTTCCTTCGATCTCGAGGAACATGGTGCCGAACATATTGCGTACGATTTTGACCCGGGCATCGGTCACGGGCGCCAGGTCGGCCGAGCTGCCGTCGACCACTTTCCACACCTGGCCGTTGGCGAGCGTGAACAGCGTGGCCGGGCCCCAGCCGGAGAAATTCCCGACGATCGTGCTCTCAATCGAGCGGGCGGGTTCCTCGGGCTGTTTCTGCTCGAGGCCGAACGATTGCACGGCCGCGGCGGCCGGACGCGCCCCGGCAGGAATCGCATCGTAGCAGGCCAGGCGCGCGGCGCCGTCGGTCAGGTTGCGGCAGGCCAGGATCGCGGCGTCGTCGGCGAGCGCGGCGCCCGCCGTGCCCAGCAGGGCCAGCAATAGAGAAGTGCGCAGGATCATCAAGGGCCTCATGCGCGGGGACGCTGGCGGTGGAAGACGAGCGGGCTGTACGGAATGGCGGACGGCGGCGGCGAATTCAGGATGCCCGGCTTCATCGCGCCGATCACGTGCATCTCGCACGGCTTGCAATCGAATTTCAGCGTGTAGGTTTCGTCGCCGGACACGAGGGTCATCGGCTCGGCGCGGACCTGGCCCTGCACGCCCTGCACACCCTTGGCCTGCTTGGGGCACAGGTTGAACGAGAAGCGCAGGCAGTGCTTCGTGATCATCAGCGACACTTCGCCCGGCTCCTCATGCGATTCGTACGCGGCCGCGATCAGCTGCACGCCATGCTTGTGGTAGAACGCGCGCGCCTTGTCGTTGTAGACGTTCGCCAGGTAGCTCAGCTGCGTTTCCGGATACGCGGCCGGCGGTTCCACCGGCTGCGCGCGCTCGGGACGCTGCCACGCCGCGAGGCGCGCCGCTTCCTGCGCGGCAATGGCATCGCGGCGCAGGCCGTTGATGGCGCTCGTGGGCACGAACCACGGCTGCGACAGGGCGACTTCGATCGTGCCCGCCTCGAACATCGTGTTGCCCAGCTTGCCAAGGCTCGCGCGCAGGCCCGCCAGCGCCTGGTCGGCCTGCTGGGCGGGCTGCAGCGCCAGCGCCGCTTCGGTCGTCGTCGTGATGCCGTCCTCGTCGGTGACGGTCAGGCGGAGGCCGCCGTCGACGTCTTCCAGGCGCAGGTCCGCACGCACCTTGCGGTCGGACGATTTCTTGTTGAGGGCGGCTTCCCACTGGTGATCGCGGTTGCGGTGGATGACGGTGCCGACTTTCAGGCCGGGCAACGTGGCCAGGCCCTCGTTCGGGAACACGCGCCAGCGCTGGCCTTCTTCATCCTCGGACAGCTTCTGCACGGTGTTCGCCTGGATGCCGACCGTCTCGCGCTTGTGCATGTAGTTCAGGCCGTCGCCATTGGCCATGGGAGAATTCGTGACGAGATCGAAATTGTCGCCGCCGATGCGCGCGACGGTGCCCAGTTCCACGCCCACGTACTTGGGCGAGTCGAACGCGCCAATGGTCTGCTGGCGGCCCTGGGCAAAGTAATCCGTGTGGCCGCGGTGGAAGTTCTTGTCGACGTCCGGCGTAAACATGATCTGCGTACGGCCGCTCGACGCACGCGCCAGTTCGGGGCGGCGGTCGAGGATCTCGTCGAGCAGCAGGCGGTAGTGCGCCGTGATGTTCTTCACATAGCCCATGTCCTTGTAGCGGCCTTCGATCTTGAAGGAGCGGATGCCCGCGTCGACGAGCGCTTCCAGGTTGCGGCTCTGGTCATTGTCCTTCATCGACAGCAGGTGTTTTTCGTACGCGACGACGCGGCCCTGGCCGTCCGACAGCGTGTACGGCAGGCGGCACGCCTGCGAGCAGTCGCCGCGGTTGGCGCTGCGGCCCGTGTCCGCGTGCGAGATGTAGCACTGGCCGGAGAACGCGACGCACAGCGCGCCGTGGACGAAATACTCCAGCGGCGTGTCGACTTCGGCGCGGATCGCGCGAATCTGCTCGATGGTCAGTTCGCGCGCCAGCACCAGCTGCGAAAACCCGACCTGCGACAGGAACTTCGCCTTTTCCACGGTGCGGATGTCGCACTGCGTGCTGGCGTGCAGCTGGATCGGCGGCAGGTCCATCTCGAACATCGCCATGTCCTGCACGATCAGCGCGTCGACGCCCGCGTCGTACAGCTGGCGGATCTGCTTTTCGGCCGTCTCCAGTTCGGCGTCGTGCAGGATCGTGTTCATCGTCACGAAGATGCGCGCGCGGTAGCGGTGCGCGAATTCGACGAGGCCGGCGATGTCTTCCAGCGTGTTGCTGGCGTTGTGGCGCGCGCCGAATGCGGGCCCGCCGATGTAGACCGCGTCCGCGCCGTGCAGGATGGCTTCGCGGCCGATCTCGGCGGTTTTGGCGGGGGACAGCAGTTCGAGCTGGTGGGCGAGCAGTGACATGGCGGGTGATCCTGGCTGACGAAGGCGGAAATTATAGCCAGATCAAGGGCTTATGTCACCGTTCGGCGTGCAGGACCTCTTCGATGGCGCCGCGCAGCGCTTCGGGCGCCACCGGTTTGGGCAGTACCGGGATGTCGTCCGGCAGGCCCATGGCCCGGATCGTGGCCGGATCCAGCCCGCTGGTGACCACGATGGCCATGTCGCGGTACGCGTCGCTCGCACGCAGGGTGCGGATCATGCGCAGGCCGTCCACCCCCGGCATGCTGAGGTCGCCGATGAGCAGGTGCGGCCGCGTCTCGCCGATGCGGATCAATGCTTCGAACCCGTTGCCGGCCCGGACAACGTCCAGCGGCAGGTCCCAGCCGGACATCGCCGCCTCGTACCGCGCCACGGTCGAGGCGTCGTCGTCGACGAGCAGCACCCTGTAGCGCGCGGGCGCTGCGCGCTCCAGCATCGCCTGGCGCCGGCGCTCGACGTGGCGCTCGATCGACGCCAGGGCGATGCGCCGGTGGCCGCCGGCCGTCTTCCACGCTTCCAGGGTGCCGCTTTCCACCCATAACTGCACCGTGCGGTGCGACACGCCCAGCAGGGCGGCCGCCTGCCGGGTATTGCAGTAGGCGGCGGCGTCGAAACCGGGTTCCGGCGAGAGCGGGCGATGGGGCGATGTCATGGCTGCCAGATCATGTTGTTTGAAAGATTCCGTCTGATGCTACTAGGAATCTATCAAATAATCACAATCTGTGACAGCAATATTTTTTCGACATTACCAAAACAGCAACGGTCAGTGCAGCGGCCGCCCCGTCCCGCCGGTGCGCTCGACGCGGATCGCGATGGATTTCGCGGCCGGCACCTTGCTCTCTTTCGCGTAGTGCCAGAGGGGAATCAGCGGATTACACTCCGGGAAATAGCCGGCCACGCAGCCGGCCGGCACACCGTACTCCACGACGCGCAAGCCTTCGACCCGGCGCTGGACGCCGTCGTCGACGGCCGTGCTGGCTGTGACAATGTCACCATCGGCCAGGCCCAGGCGGGCCATGTCGGCGCCCGCCATGAACAGGACGTTCCGGTCCTGCACGCCGCGGAAGCGGTCTTCCAGGCTGTAGATCGTCGTATTGAACTGGCCGTCGCTGCGCACCGTGAACAGGCGCAGGGCGTCCTCGGGCACCGGCATGTCGGGGTCGGCGGACAAGGTGTCCGGCACGGTGAAATTCGCCTTGCCGGTCGGTGTGTTCCATTTGCGGTCCGCCGCCGCCAGCGGTTTGCGGAACCCGCCCGGCTGCCACATGCGCTCGTTGAAGTCGTGGAAGATCTTCGGATACGTGGCGGCGATGGCGTCGCGCACCTTCGCGTAATCGGCGACCCACGCATCCCAGTCGACCTTCGGATTCGGATCCAGCGCCGCCTTCGCGATGCCGGCCACGATGGCCGGTTCGGACAGCAGCGTGTCCGCCGCCGGTTCGGCGCGGCCGCGCGAACCGTGCATGCAGCCCGTGGAATCTTCCATCGACACGGATTGCTCGCCGCTGGCCTGGCGGTCGATCTCGATCCGGCCCAGGCACGGCAGCAGGTAGGCCGTCTTGCCGTGCACGAGGTGGCTGCGGTTCAGCTTCGTCGAGATCTGCACGGTGAGCGGGATGGCGCGCCAGGCGGCGTCCATCTGGCCGTGGTCCGGCACGGCCCGCACGAGGTTGCCGCCGAGGCTGACGAGGGCCTGCAGCTTGCCGGCCTTGATCGCCTCGCACATTTCGACCGTGTTCATGCCCTTGTCGCGCGGCGGTTCGAACCCGTAGAGCTCCTTGAGCTTGTCGAGCGGCGCCAGCTCCGGCTTTTCCGTGATGCCGACCGTGCGCTGGCCCTGCACGTTCGAATGGCCGCGCACCGGGCAGATGCCGGCGCCCGGCTTGCCCATATTCCCCCGCAACAGCAGGAAGTTCACCAGCATCTGCACGTTCAGCACGCCGTTGCGGTGCTGCGTGAGACCCATGCCGTAGATGCCCATCACCTGTTTCGCACGGAGGTAAGTGCCGGCCGCCTGTTCGATCTGGCCTTGCGTCAGGCCCGATTCCTTCTCGATCTCGTCCCACGTGCGCGCGCGCATGGCGGCCGCGAACTCGTCGAAGCCGTGGCAATGTTCGTCGATGAAGGCAGTGTCGATGGCGCGCGGCCCGCCGGTCGTCCGGGCGCGCTCGTCCGCTTCCAGCACGGCCTTGCACAGGCCCGTCAGCGCCGCCACGTCGCCGCCGGCCTTCACCTGGTGGTACTGGGTGCTGATCACGGTCTCGTGGCCGCTCAGCATCTCGACGGGCGATTGCGGGTTCGTGAAGCTGACGAGCCCGCGTTCGCGCAGCGGGTTGAACGTGACGATGGGCACGCCGCGCTTTCTCGCTTCCTGCAGCTGGTGCAGCATGCGCGGGCTGTTCACGCCCACGTTCTGGCCGAAGAAGAAGATGCAGTCGGTCTGCTCGAAGTCGTCCAGCACGACGGTCCCGATCGGCACGCCGATCGTCTTGGGCAGCGCGACGGACGTGCTTTCGTGGCACATGTTGGAGCTGTCCGGCAGGTTGTTGTTGCCGTACATGCGCGCCAGCAGCTGATACATGTACGACGTTTCCAGCGAGGCGCGGCCGGAGCTGTAGAACGCGACCTGCTTCGGATCCATCTTGCGCAGCTCGGCACCGATTTCGGCAAATGCGCGGTCCCAGGTGATTTCCACGTAGCGGTCCAGCGCGCCGTCGTAGCGCATGGGCACCGTGAGGCGGCCCGCTTCTTCGAGCTCATGGTCGTTCCAGCCTTCCAGCTCGCGCAGCGTGTGGCGCTTGAAGAACGCCGGGTCGAGGCGCTTGCTCGTGATTTCCCAGGCCGTCGCCTTGGCCCCGCTTTCGCAGAATTCGGCGGGATGAGGGTGCGCGGGCTTCGCCCACGAACAGCTGACGCACATGAAGCCGTCCGGCTTGTTCTGCTGCAGCAGCAACTGCGAGCCCTCGAGCGGCACACGCTCCTTCAGCAGGATCGTCGTGACTTCCTTCAGGGAACCCCAGCCGCCGGCCGGGATTTGCGGTTCGTTCGGTTCGTTCGGTTTGCCGCCGTGCTTGCTCATGATCGGACTCCCAGTGCGCGATACCGTGGAGCTTGATCCCATGGCGGCGTCATGTCTGTTCGACAGCGCACACGCAAATTCGGCAAATTGATAGGGTCTCCGTACGGCGCTGCACAGACCGCCGCTCCGATCGCGGCGATGATCTGCACACCATCATTCAATCACTGGACCCATCATGACCGCCCCGATCCCGTTCGAACCGCGTTTCGAAAGCCTGGAAGACGACGAAGCGCAGACCAGCTTTGACCTGCAGACGACGATGCGCAGTATTTCCACGAAGACGTACGAGGATTCCGGCCGCGCGCTGCGCAGCGTGCACGCCAAGACGCACGGGTTGCTGGTGGGCGAACTGACCGTCGAAGCGTGCCTGCCGGAAGCGTACGCGCAGGGCCTGTTCGCCCGGCCGGGTACGTATCCCGTCGTGATGCGCCTGTCGACGACGCCCGGCGACGTGCTCCCGGACGACGTGTCGACGCCGCGCGGTATGGCGATCAAGGTCGTCGGCGTGGAAGGGCCGCGCGTGGGCGGGAGCGAGCACGACGTCACGCAGGACTTCGTGCTCGTCAACGGCCCCGTCTTCAGTGCGCCCAACGCGCAACAATTCCTCGGCAGCGCGAAGCTGCTGGCGGCGACGACGGACAAGGCGCCGAACCTCAAGCGCCTGTTCTCCGCGGTGGCGCGCGGGGCCGAACAAGCCGTCGAAGCGGTCGGCGGCGAAAGCGTGACGCTGAAGGCGCTGGGCGGCCATCCGGAGACGCATCCGCTCGGCGAGACGTATTACAGCCAGGTGCCGATCCTGTACGGCCGCTACATGGCCAAGGTGCAGGTGGCACCCGTGTCGCCCGCATTGACGGCGCTCGCGGGGGCCGAAGTCGACCTGAAGAACCGGCCGGACGGCCTGCGCGACGCGGTCGTCGGCCATTTCGCCGGTGAAGGCGGGGAATGGGAATTGCGGGTGCAGCTGTGTACGGACATCGAGCGCATGCCGATCGAGGACGCGTCCGTCGAATGGCCGCAAGACCTGAGTCCTTACGTGACCGTGGCGCGCCTGCGCGCGGCGCCGCAGAAGGCGTACGGCGACGAACTGGCGCGGCGCATTGACGACGGCATGCAGTTCAATCCTTGGCATGCGCTGGCCGCGCATCGCCCGCTGGGGTCGATCATGCGGGTGCGCAAGGCGGTGTACGCGATGTCGAAGCGCTTCCGCGCGGAGAGAAACGGCAGCGGGATCGCCGAGCCGCGCGACGTCGAGGCGTTGAAGAACGCGGCGCTGCGCTGAATGGTATCATCGGGGCCGATGACGCCTCCCCACGATCCCGATACCGACGCCATGCCGCCGGCCGCACGCGCGCGGCGTGTGCTGCGCATGCACGCTGGCGAACTGGCCGAAGTGGAGGACATGGTCGTGGACGAAGTTCCCGTCGCCCTGGTCTACAACGGGATCTCGCACGCGGTCATGATGGCCACGCCGGCCGACCTGGAAGATTTTGCGCTCGGCTTTTCGCTGAGCGAAGAGATCATCGTGGGGCCGGGCCAGTGCTACGGCATCGACGTCGAGGACACCGCGGGCGGGATCGCCGTCCAGATCGAGATCGCCGGCAGCGCGTTCATGGCGCTCAAGGAGCGCCGCCGCAGCCTGACGGGCCGTACGGGCTGTGGCCTGTGCGGCGTCGACAGCCTGGACCAGGTCTGCCGCGCATTGCCGGCGCTGGCGCCCGCGCGCGGGTTCCACGTCGACGGCGTGCGGCGCGCGCTGGGGGCCATCGGCGCGGAGCAGACGCTGACGAAGCTGACGGGCGCTGCCCACGCGGCCGCCTGGTGCGGCATGGACGGCACCCTGCACATCGTGCGCGAGGACGTCGGCCGGCACAATGCGCTGGACAAGGTGATCGGTGCGATGGCACGGGCACGCGCAGCGCCCGGGGCCGGCTTCCTGTTGATCACCAGCCGCGTCAGCTTCGAGATGGCGCAGAAGGCGGCCGTGGCCGGTGTGTCGGCACTGGTCGGCATGTCGGCGCCGACGCTGGCCGCCGTCGAACTGGCCGACAAGGCCGGCATGACCCTGCTCGCGTTCGCGCGCGGGAATGACTTCGTGTGCTACACCCACGCGGATCGGCTCGGCCTGGCCGGCGCCTGAACGATCAGCCGGAGACGAGCGCCAGCAACGCTTCCCGGTCGGCCGCCTGCTGGCGCTGGGCCGTGACGCGGTCCCACAGCAGGAACATGCCATACGCCCATTGCGTCACCAACTCCGCTTCCCCGGCCGGCCGTGCCGACGCGCTGCCCAGCAGGCGTTCGATCTCCGTGCGCGTCTGGGTGGTGACCTGCTCGTAGTTCCAGGCGCCTTTCGGCCGCATCTTCTGGCGGGCGCGGTAGCGGCGGGCCCGCTCGGCGTCGCTGAGCTTGTCCTCCTTCGGCGGACGTCCGCGCTTCTTCGCCAGCGCCGCGTCGAGCGGCAATTCGATCGTGCTCAGGTCTTCCGGTTGCTTCATGGTGCGGTCGAGAATGATTGTCGCTCTATTATTCGTGACGCATTTCAATAAAGCAATAGGGAACCGCGCGTGCGCTGGCCTGCCTAACGGTGCGGGAGGGTCACACAACCCCTTGTGCCGGGAGGCCATATGGCAACCAATCACATCGCAATCGCCTGCCAGGGCGGCGGCAGCCACGCCGCGTACACGGGCGGCGTCCTTCCCATCCTGCTCGAGCAGTTCGACAACCTTGCCGACGGCGACGGCGCCGACAACACGGCGCTCGTCGCGATCAGCGGCACGTCCGGCGGCGCCATCAGCGCGCTGCTCGGCTGGTACGGGTTCATCACCGGCGGCGCGCCCGAGGCGGGACGGCGGCTGGATGCGTTTTGGCAGGGCAATTCCGCGCTCGGCCTCGTCGAATCGACGGTCAACCACGTCTGCCGCAGCCTGGCCGACCTCGCGGCGATGGGCGGCTGGGACATCAAGTCGAGCCCGTACGTGCTCCCGCTGGCCGGCATGGAGCTGTGGAATGCGACGGCGTGGCCGGCGCTCGCCCACATGCTCGGACCGGACAACCCATGGATGCGGCCCGACTTCTTTTCGCTGCCTGGCCTGCTGGGTCCCGGCGTGGACTGGCCCCTCGTCGCGCTGCTGGGCGACTTCGCCAGTATTCCGACGGAAGTGGAGCGCTGGCTGCGCAGCGACCTGGAAGCGGCCATGTTCCCGCCCGCGGCGCCATGCCAGGAACGCTACCGGGCCGACCGGGGCGCCGTCGAGGGCCGGATCGCCGGGAAGCTCGGGGCCGTCGATCGCCTGCGCGCACGCATGGCGCAGGTCGGCGTCCCGCCCGGCAGCCTGCTGCACGCCGCGCTGGAACGGTGGCATCCGCCCGCCGTGCGTTTCGACGCCGTGGCGCTCGGGCAGCTTGCGGATGCCGTGCGCCACGCGTTGCGCCCGATCCCGCGCCTGCTGCTGGGCGCCGTGGAGCTGCACGAGGGCGAATTCGTCGCATTCAGTTCCGAGCGGGCGCCGGGCGACGGCGGCATCTCGGTCGACGCCGTGCTGGCGTCCGCCGCCGTCCCCTGGCTGTTCCGCGCGCACGAGATGGCGGGCCTCGACGAGACGACCCTGGCCCCGCGTCCGCTGACGCTGTGGGACGGCCTGTTCTCGCAGAACCCGCCGATCCGCAACTTCCTGTCCGGCGTCGCGGACGACGCGCGAAAGCCGGACGAGATCTGGGTCGTGCAGATCAATCCCACCCAGGCCCGGGCCGACGCCGGCTGGCTGCATATCGCCTTCAATGGCGGCGAGATCTGGGACTTGCGCAATGCGCTGGCCGGCAATCTCGCGCTGAACCAGGAACTGGGCTTCGTAGATGCGATCAACCGCCGCATGGAAAGCGCGCGCGGCGACGACGTGTCCCCGGCCGGTACCGCGGCGCAGCGGCGCGACAAGCTCGTGCAGGTCGACCGCATCGTCATGGATGGCACGGCGGTCGAGACGGCGGCCGGCATGCCGCTGGGCGCGAACTCCAAGCTGGACCGCGACCCGGTCCTGCGCGGCGCGTTGTGGGAGCATGGCGCGGTACAGGCGCGGCGCTACCTGGCGCTGCGCGAGCACGTGCCGGCGCTGTTCGCCGACCTGGAAGGCACCCTGGCCGGCGCATGCGCGTGCGCGGCGGGCCAGCGTCCGGACGGGGCCGGCGGCACGCTCCGCCCGGATGGCGCGGCGCGCTTCGGCGAGCTCGTGATCGATGGCGCGACCGTCCACGGCATCGCGCCGGACGTGCCCGATACGCCGCAGGCGCTCGTCGCCTGGCGCTCGGCGCATACGCTGATCAACGGCCGGCCCGTGCGCATCGAAGGCAAGTCGGAGCTCATGGTGGCGGACGCCGGCTGGAGGCTGAAGGACGTACGCATCACGGCGGTCGTGCCGAAGGCCCGGCCGGCGGAGCGGACACCCGCGCCTGCGCGGCAGCCTGTGGGCCGGCAACCCGTGCCCGTGCAGCCGCCGTCAGAGGTGCGGCACTGAATATATAATGTACTAAAAGCAACGATCCCGGTAAAATGACAGGGTTGCACGTTCGTAAATACTGTCAAGGAGTCCGGGATCGTGGGTTCACCAATCAAAAGGTCGGCGGCGGCCGTTGCCGCCGTCTGTGCGCTCGTGGGCGGCGCCTGTTTTGCAGAGGACGCCGGTCCTCAAAGCATCGTCGTCACGGGGCAACGGAGCACGTCGTCGTGGGTGCGGGCCGAGAGCGCCCACGTGGTCGTCCTGTCCGACGCGCCGCGCGAGGACGTGGCCCGGCTGGTGGAGCACCTGGAACGCCTCGACAGCCTGTTGCGCGTGTACACGGACGACTATCGCCCGAAGTCGGCAGGCCCCGAGAGCAAGCTGAATCTCGTCTACCTGAACGACGTGCGCGACCTCGACCGCGTGGCCGCGGACCGCCCGGCCAACGGCATCGCGTTGTTCCGCGACTGCGCGGACGGTGCCCAAGGCTTCCTCGTGCGGACGGCGCCGCTGGCACCGATAGCCGACGACAAGCTGGCCAAGGCACCGCTGGACGAAGGTCTTGCGTACGTATCCGAGGCATATGCACGCCACTTCCTGTACCGCCACACGGACGTGCGCAGCCCGTCGGCGTGGGTCGAAGGCTTCGCGAATTATTTCGCCAGCGTGCGCTTCGGCGCGACGCAGATGGTGATCGGCCGCACGCCGCCGGGCGTGGGGCGGTATTTCTATTTCCTCGACCAGGGCCACCGCTATAACCTCGACTACGCCGACATACTCGGACCGCGTCCGTTCGCGAACCTGTCCGACACCCGGCGCCGGGCGGCGGGCGTGGAATTCGACGCGCGGTCCTGGATCCTGGCGCATTACATCCTGGGCTCGGGTGAGCGCCGCAAGAAGCTCGGGACGTTCCTGAACGCCGTCCACCACGGTGCCGAGCCGGCCGCCGCGCTGCGCGACGCGTTCGGCCTGGACGTGGGCGCTGCATCGACCGCGTTGTGGCGCTACCGCCTGCAGGCGGCCGAGGTGATGCGCGTGGAGCAGCCGCCCGGCCCGCGGCCGGAAGTCGCCATCACGACGATGTCCGCCACGTCCGGCGGCTTCATGCTGGCCGACGCGGCCCTGAAAGCCTGTCCCGCCCCCGCGCAGGGCGAAGCGCTGCTGCGCACCTTGACCGCCGACGCGGGCGCGGTCCCGAACGTCGAGGCGGGCCAGCTGGCGCTGAACCGTGCCCGCGTCGACTGGGGCGATCCGGCCGCCGCGCTGCCCTGGCTGGAGAAGACGGCGCGCCGCGCGGATGCCGGCGCCGACGTGCTGTTGCTCGCGGCACGGGCGCACCTGAAGCTGGCCGCCCGTCTCGACGCCGGCGCACGCACGTCCCACGTGGACGCCGCCCGCGCCAGCCTCACGCGGGCGCGCGAACGCGATCCGGGGTCGGGGGCCGTCGCGCTGGCGACGCTCGACCTGGCGCTGCTCGCCGACGGCAAGCCCAGCCGAGAAGCGCTGGACGGCGTATTGACGGCGTGGCGCACGGCGCGCGATTCGCGCCCGCTGGCCCGCGCGGCAGTGCTCGCGTATTGCTACCAGGTCGACGTGCCCAGGGCCGAGCACATCCTGCGCACGCTGGAGAACGACGTCCGCGACCCCGCGACGGCCGCGTGGGCGGCGGCGTTCCAGCGCCGCCTGAACGGGGGCCTGACCCTGGCGGACATCACGGCGGAAATGCGCCTGGTGCCGGGGGCGGGCGGGTTCAGCGAATGGACGATCGACCAGCTCAGCGTGATGCGCGACGTGGAATACAATGCGGGGCTGGAGGACGCCCGCGGGTTCCTCGACCAGCAGATGCAGAACCCGGACCCGTCCAAGGCGTTGCTGAATCCGCCGTCGAGCCGTTAAAAAAGTTGGAACTTTCGTGGGCGCCCGCGGGAATACTGGTTCCCGCACCGGGGTTTCCATACACTGAACCTGTTCGATGATTCCGACCAAGCACGCGCTGAAAGTCCTTCCCGCCTTACTCGTTACCTGTTTCGCCTTGCCGGCGTCGTTCGCGCAAACGGCGCCGCCCACTGTGAAGCCCGCGCCGGACACGAAATCCGATGACGGCGTGGCCACCGTGGAGGTGGTCGCGACGCGGCCGACCAACAAGGTCGACCGCGATGTTTACGACCTCAAGAACGACATCAGCGTGAGCAACGCGTCCGCGGCCGACATCCTCAACAACGTGCCGTCCGTCACCGTCGACCAGGACGGCAACGTGGCCCTGCGCGGCAACCAGAACGTGCAGATCATGGTCAACGGCAAGCGCGACGCCCAGTTCCAGGGCCAGAACCGGGGCGACGCGCTGAACGCGTTCCCGGCCGAGGCCATCGAATCGGTCGAGGTGATCAACGTGCCCGGCGCCGAATTCGGCAACGAGGGCGGCAGCGGTCCGATCATCAACCTCGTCCTCAAGCGCAACCGCAAGGCCGGCTCGCGCGCGAACCTGAGCGTCAACAAGGGCACGGAAGGCCGCGGCAACGCCTTCCTGAACGGCGAGCATGCGGAAGGTCCGTACTCGATCTCGGGCAACATCGGCGTCCGCGAGAACGTGCGCAACAGCTACAACGAGTCGCAGCGCCAGGATCTCGATCCGGCCACCGGCGCCGTCACGGACTCGCAGAATTCGGTGGGCAACCGGCAGGGCCGGTCGAAATCGCTGAATCTCGCGTCGACGTTCACCTACAACGCCGGGGAGCGCGACCAGGCCGGCGCCACCGTCAGCTACTCGAAGATCCGGAACGAGAACGACAGCACGACCTCGACCCAGCGGTTCGCGGCGGATGATTCTCCGCTGGCCGACTTCACGAGCCGGTCGCAGAGCCGCTCGCCCGCCGAGAACTTCGGCATCGGCGCGTCGTACGACCACAAGAGCGGCGTGCCGGGCGAAGACCTGAAGTTCGACCTGCGCTACACGGGCCAGAACAATCACTCCGATTCGGACGTCTTCTACGACTATCGCCTGCGCCCCACGCCGTTCATCGCGAACAGCCTGCGCTCGACCGACCGGCGCAACCGCATCCTCGACATCTCCGTCGACTACGAGCGCAACGTGTGGGACACATGGCACCTGAAAGCCGGTGCGAAGGTCGCGGACAGCAAGACCAACAATCCGACGAACTACCTCGGCCAGGACCCGGTGACGGGCCAGTACGTGCCGGTGGCCAGCCGCATCAGCGATTTCGAATCGAACGACCGCAACGCGGCCATCTACGGCATCCTGTCCACGAAGCTGGGCAAGAACCTCAGCATCCAGGGCGGGCTGCGCGGCGAGTACACGGAGCTCGACGTCCACCAGCCGCTGCTGAACGAGGAGGACAAGTACTACTACATGAACTGGCTGCCGAGTTTTTACGCAACGCGCGACATCGGCACCGACGGCATGCTGCAGTTCCGCGCCTCGCGGCGCATCGCGCGGCCCAACGAGCGCGACCTGAATCCGAACCTCGTCTACCTGAGCGACTTCAGCGCACGCCTCGGCAACCCGCACCTGCAGCCGGTGAACAACGATAACTTCGAGCTGGCGTACCGCGACCGCCTGTTCGGCGTGGACAGCAGCTTCGTCCTGTTCAAGCGGCGCGAGTCGCCCGTGATCGGCAACCGCAGCTTCGCGCTCGCAACCGACCCGAACGTGATCGTCACGTCGCCCATCAATTTCGGCACCAACGACTCCGTCGGCGTCGACCTGAATTTCAACGTGCGCAAACTGTTCGTGCAGGGCCTGTCGGCCAACCTGGGCGCGACGCTGGCCAACGAAAAACGCCAGCGCATCTCGAACTTCACGACCGACGCGACGGCCGTGGAGCAGACGAACCACCGGGAGAACATCAAGCTGCGCCTCGCGTACCAGGTCGGCATGGAATCGCTGCAGCTGAGCGTCAACCGCAACGGCGCCACGCTGAACGGCCAGGGCATCAACAGCGCCGTCACGATGACGAATTTCACGTGGATGCACCGCATCACGCCGCGCCTGTCGCTGAACCTGAACGTGAACAACGTCTTCCACACCGGGAACATGGAAAGCGACATCGAGAACGAGGTGCTGCGCCTGCATACCCTCAACGTGAGCCAGCCGCGCATCGTCCAGATCGGGCTGCGCTACCAGTGGGGCGGCGTGACGGGCGACGAGCGTCTGCGCAACGGCAACCGCGGCATGTTCCGCGGCGGCCGGGGCGATGGTGGCGAGGGTGGCTTCAACGGTGGCGGAGGCGGGTTCGGCAACGGCCGTGGCGGGTCCTGACGCACACGTCTATCGACCCGCGCCGAGATCGAGCACGACCCGTCCCTCGATGGCACCGCGGCGCATGCGGTCAAAGACGTCGTTGATGTTGTCGAGCCTGTCCGTCGACACGGTTGCCTTGACCTTCCCCTCGGCCGCGAACTGCAAGGATTCGAGCAGGTCCAGCCGGGTGCCCACGATCGACCCGCGCACGGTGATCCCGTTCAGGACCATATCGAAGATCGGCAGCGGGAAGTCGCCGGGCGGCAAGCCGTTCAGCGACACCGTGCCGCCGCGCCGGACCATGCCCAGGGCCTGGGAGAACGCGTGGGACGACACGGCCGTGACGAGGACGCCGTGCGCGCCGCCGATCTCGCGTTTGATCGTTGCCGCCGGGTCCGCGGTCCGGGCATTGATGGCCAGGCTCGCGCCCAGGCGCCGCGCCAGGGCCAGCTTCGCATCGTCGACGTCGACCGCCACCACGTGCAATCCCATCGCGCGTGCGTACTGGACTGCCAGGTGGCCGAGTCCGCCGACGCCGGAAATGGCCACCCAGTCGCCCGGCTTGGTATCCGTTACTTTCAGGCCCTTGTACACGGTCACGCCGGCGCACAGGATCGGCGCGATGTCGACGAAGCCGACGTTGTCCGGCAGGACGCCGACATAGTCGGCTTCCGCGAGCGCATATTCGGCAAATCCGCCGTTGACGGAATAGCCGGTATTCTGCTGCGATTCGCACAAGGTTTCCCATCCACCCAGGCAATGCGGACAATGGCCGCACGCGGAATGCAGCCAGGGGACGCCCACGCGGTCTCCGCTCCTCACGTGCTTGACGCCCGGGCCGACCTCGGCCACGTAACCGACGCCTTCGTGTCCCGGGATGAACGGTGGATTCGGCTTGACGGGCCATTCGCCGCCGGCGGCGTGCAGGTCCGTATGGCAGACGCCGCAGGCCTCGATCTTGACGAGGACCTGGCCGGGGCCTGGTACGGGAACCGGTGCATCCTCGATATACAGCGGTTGGCCGAAGGCGCGGACCACCGCGGCTTTCATCATCTTGCTCATGTTTCGCTCCTGTCGTTGAGGCTTTGATGCTAGGAAATGCACCCGGAAATGCCCATGATGCACATCAAAATTGACAGGATTCGAATCGGATACGCCCTGGGTTATGGGAACGGCCGCAGCGCGATGCCGTGTTCGAACAGGTGCGGGAGCCACGCGTGTTCGAAGATGCGCCGGAAACCCAGGTTCGTCGGGTGCATTTCGTTCGACCAGTAGTCGCGGTAGGTGTGGTCGCGGGGCAGGATGCCGCGGCTGTCGATGTGCACGACGCCCGGCGTCACGGCCGCCAGCGGCGCGAGCAGGTCGTCGTTCAGGCGGTCGATCATGATGCGCGCGATCTCGCTGCGCAGCGCCAGGTCCGGCGGGACGCCGTGCCGGTCCATCGCCGGCGCGAGCCACGGCCCGGCGTGGATCAGGCCGAACTCGAAGCCCCGGCCGTCCGGCACGGGATAATCGTAGCCGTGCAAGAAGATGGGTGCCAGCGTGGCGCTGGCGTGCTTCGCGACGCGAATCTGTGCGATCAGGCGGGTGAGCGCCTGGCGCAGCCGCAACAACATGGCGTCCATGCCGCCCGCGTCGATCCAGCCGTGCGCGTCCGTCCCGGGCGGGCGGTGGTCGAACAGCGCGAAGTCCACGTCGACCGCATCGTTGCCGGCGCCGCTGATGTAGAACTCCGAAAACACTTCCACGAAGCCGGGGCGGAGGAAATGCTCGACCGTGTCCGCATACTTGCCGTCGCCGACATAATCCCGCAGGCGGGCGCCGTTGTAGCCCACGAGCTGGACGTTGCGATGGTCGTCCGACAGGGCCGGGTGGTTGATCATCGTGCCCAGGATGTTGTTGTTGACGTACCAGAACCAGGAATCGCCGATGGCCAGCGCCGACGGAAAGCCGATGTCGGCGTTGTCCCAGCGTTCTTCGGGTTTGTAGATATGCGCCATGCTTGCCTCCGTTCTGCGTATTGTGCACTGAGCGGAAGCAAGCTGGCGCATTGAGCCTAAACAAAAAAAGCCGTGATGCGTCACGCAAAAGACGTTACAGCGATTTCAGGAACGCCAGCAACGCATCGCGGTCGGCCTTCGACAGGTTCTCGAAGCGCAGGCGCGCCTGGGTTGCCTCGCCGCCATGCCACAGGATCGCTTCGAGCAGGGTGCGTGCGCGCCCGTCGTGCAGATAGCCCACGCGGTTCGGATTGCCCATCACCTTGTCCGTGTAGCCGATGCCCCACAGCGGGACCGTGCGCCACATCGCGCCCGTCGCCTGGCCTTCCGCGAATTTGTCGGCCAGGCCGTCGCCCATGTCGTGCAGCAGCAGGTCGGAGTACGGGTGGATGGTCTGGTTGCGGAGTTCCGCGAACAGGTGGCCGTTGCCCGTCTTCATCTCCGCCGTGTGGCAGGCCGTGCAGCGCATGCCCTGGAACAGCTTCGCGCCGACGCCCACCTGGACCGGATCGACCCGGTGCTCGTCGAGCGGCGCGACGCCTTTCGGGAACCCGCTGGACAGGCTGCGCTGCGCGGGCACGGCGACGAGCGCCAGGTAGTGGGCGATCTTCTGCAGGTCCGCTTCCGCGATGCCGGCCTGCGTACCGCCGGCGGCGCAGGCTGCCGGACCGTTGACGCAGGCGCGGTTCGGGTAGACGGGCGACGGCACGCCCATGTCCAGCAGCAGCGCTTCGGCCGCCTGGTGGCGCAGGGTCGCCTTCGCCGCCTTCCAGCCGAAGCGGCCCAGGCGCACGGCGCCGCTGTCCGGATCGTACGCGAAGTTGGCGACGCCGCGCACGCCGTCCACGTCCGGCGTCGAGCGAGCGCGGGCGAGGATGTCCGCTTCCGGCACGGCTTCCAGCAGCCCCGTGCCGATCATCGGCTGGGCCGCGCGCAGCGATGCAATCTCCGGCACAGGTCCCTCGAACGACAGCGTCGGCTTGCGCAGTTCGACGACGGTGCCGTCCGCCAGCTTGACCGTCTTCGTCTCGAAGCCGGCGACGCGCACGGCGGTGCCCCAGTTGCGGGCGCCGTTCATCTGGATCGCCGTGCCGTATTGCGGATGCGGCACCTGGCGGCCGTCCGCGCTCGTCACGGCGACGCGCACGGACATCGCGTCCAGCTTCTGGTTGATGCCGGTGGGTGCCGGGCTGCGGCCGTTGTTGACGTGGCAGCCGATGCACGCGGACTGGTTGAAGCGCGCGCCCTGCAGGCCCACCGCGCCCAGGTAGCGGTCATTGCCCGGCTCGTTGTGGTCGCCCGTCGTGAAATTCGTGTGGACGAGGCGCCGCCCCTCGACGAAGCGCTGCACGTTCTGCATGCCCGCATTGTTCTGCGGCTGCTGGAACATGAACAGGCCGTTGTCCGAGTAATTGTAGGAGACGGAACCCAGGCCGCCCGACAGCGCCGCATCCGGCAGTGGCACGGAATTCAGGCGCGGCTGCACGCCGTACCACGGGCGCAGGCCGGCGCCCACCACGTACACCCATTCCGGACCGTAGTAGCGGATGCCGCCGTTGTCGCCCTTCGCGGCCATCGAATCGGTCGTCGAGAACATCGACGGTGCGACCTCGATGACGTCGCCGACGACGAGCGGCCGGGCCGGCACGTCCTTCCCGTTCGGGAAACCGTCGGCGCCGAGATCCGCATGGCCCGGATAGGACTTGACGAGCAGGGTGCACGCACCATTGATGCCCGACGTGGCGGTCAGCCTGCCCGGCGCCGGGTACGGCGTCGGCTTGCAGATCGGGACGTTGCGGTCGACGAGCTCTCCGGGATTCATCCAGCCGTAGCCGGTGACGCCGGGCCGGTCGAAACCCCGGAAGAACGCCACCTGGCCGGGCAGGAAGTCGACCTGCGTGTACTGGTTGTACACCAGCGTCGGATGCGTGACGCCCGCGACGCGGCTGTTGTCGATGATCTCGATGCCCCATGTCCGGTTCTGGAAGTACTGCGGCACGAAGGTCAGGTAGTTGCCGGGGCCCTTGTCGAGGGGGAGGCCCGTCGCCGGATCGACGGTGTCGTTCGGCCCGTAGCCGATCTCGTTCCAGTCCTCGCCGCGCTCGCGCCCGTGGCGGGCCATTGCGCGCGCGCCGAAACGGGTGACGAGCGTGCCGTCGGGGAGGGTGAATTGCAGTGTCTCGAGCGGTTCGGCGGACGCGGGCAGGGGCGCCCATCCGCTGCCCGACGCGGGATAGTGCAGCGCCGACGTCGCGTTGACGGGCAGCGTGTTGTCGCTGCCCGGCGTGCGGAACTCGACCTCGTACAGCGAATAGCCGTATTGCGTTGCGCGGGCGACGCCCTGCAGGCGCACGTAGCGGGCGCTCGTGTTCAGGTTGAGGAATTCCTCCGTGCCTCCCTTACCCTCGGCGACGTAGCGCAGCTGGGTCCACGTCTTGCCGTCGTCGGACGTGCGCAGCGCGTATTCCTTGCCGTACGCGTTCTCCCAGGTCAGCTTCATGGCGCCGATCGGCGTCGGCACGCCGAAGTCGAACTGGATCCAGGCGCCATCCTCCGCGGCGCTGGCCCAGCGCGTGTCGGGCTTGCCGTCGATCGCCATCGGCGCCGCCAGCCCGCCGTTTTCCACCGCCGACGACGTGGCGGCCACCGGCTTGACGACGACGCCGGGCTGCGACAGGTCGACGGGGACCGGCGTCGGGACACTGCCGCCCGGCGCGGCCGGCGCGCCCGTGAACGCCTGGATCTCGAAGATCGAATAGCCATACTGGCTCGAGCGCTTGACGCCCTGCATGCGCAGGTAGCGGCCCTGGGCGGACAGCCCGCCGACGTCCTCGGTGCCGCCCGGGCTGGCGTCCACGGTCCTGATCGTCGTCCAGTGCACGTTGTCGTCCGATACCTGCAGCAGGTATTGCAGCGCGTGCGCGTTTTCCCAGACGATGTTGACGCGGTTGATCGTCACGGTCTTGCCGTAGTCGAGCGTGAGCCACTGGTCGTCCGTGAAGCCGCTGCTCCAGCGCGTGCCCGCGTCATGGTCGATCGCGGCGGCGGCCGACAGATCGCCCCGTTCCGACGCGCTGGCGGTGGCGCCGGTGGGCGTCAGTGCGGTCTCGGTGGCGATGTCGGCGGCCGTGCGCGACATCGACTGGGTGCCGGGCGTGGCCGGATCGCCGGCGCCGCAGGCGGAGAGCAGGGCGCTGGTCAACAGCGCCAGGGTTGATGGTATGGCTCGATACCGTTGTGGCATGGTTCCTCCCTTGAAGGTCAGGTCATGCGGGATGATCCCGCTGGCGATGCGCTCTTCCGGCGCTTGTTCATTGTTTCCGCGTCAATAAAGCTGAATACATGATAATCATCATGTATAAAATGAAAACAACGGCCGTCGAAACGGCCGTTGTTGAAACGTTTCCACATGGAAACGTTGCCAAGATAGCTTGGGATATTGAACGTGTCAAGCGTCCGGCAGGCGTGCGATGACCTTGATTTCGAACTCGAATCCGTAAAGCCAGGTAACGCCGACGGCGGTGACGGTCGGATAGGGCGCTTCGCCCCAGTATTCCTGGGCGACGTTCCAGATGCGTTCGAACTTCGACTGCGGATCGACGATGAACACGGTCACGTCGACCACGTCCTCGAACCGGCAGCCGGCCGCGGCCAGGACGGCATTCAGGTTCTCGAAGGCACGCCGGACCTGGGCGTCGAGCTCGGGTTCGGGCGAACCGTCCTCGCGGCTGCCGACCTGGCCCGAGACGAACAGGAAGCCGCCCGCGCGCACGGCCGGCGAATAGCGGTTTTTTTCGTAGAGCGCCTGGCGGCCCGGCGGGAAAACGACGTCGCGAATGGTCATGATGATCTCCTTGTGTGGTGGTGGATCTCACTGTAGAGCCAGGAGCGTTCCTGATAA
Organism: Massilia kyonggiensis; assembly: GCF_024756235.1. Classification (GTDB taxonomy): domain Bacteria; phylum Pseudomonadota; class Gammaproteobacteria; order Burkholderiales; family Burkholderiaceae_D; genus Telluria; species Telluria kyonggiensis. The sequence continues at coordinate 130,647 of NZ_JANUGY010000004.1, forward strand.
ATGGGCAAGTCGCCACATCACTGTTTGTATAATCCAAACAATCAATCATCTGGAGATACCGTGGACCGATTCGATGGCATGCGGGCGTTCGTACGCGTCGTGGAGGCAGGCAGTTTCACGAAGGCGGCGAAGACGCTGGACATGAGCCGCGCGACGGTCACCCAGCTGATCCAGCAACTGGAAACGCGGCTGCGCGTCAAACTGCTGCACCGGACGACGCGCAAGGTCAACGTCACGGAAGACGGCGCGGTGTATTACGAACGCGTCGTCCACATGCTGGCCGAGCTGGAAGACCTTGAAGCCGGCTTGCCGAACAAGTCGGCGGCGCCGGCAGGGCGCCTGCGCGTCGATGTGCCGAGCCCGTTCGCGACGATGCTGCTCGTGCCGGCGCTGCCCGCGTTCTATGCGCGCTTTCCCGACATCCAGCTCGACCTGGGTGTCAGCGACCGGATGGTGGACCTGATCGGGGACAATGTCGATTGCGTCGTGCGCGGCGGCGTCCTGGCCGACCAGTCGCTAGCCACCCGTCGCGTGGCCGATCTGCAGCTGCGCGTCTATGCGGCGCCGGCGTATCTGGAGCGCGCAGGCATGCCGGCGCATCCCGCGCAACTGCGTGAGCCGGCGCACCGGATCGTGCAGTTCCGCGGCGCGCGCTCCGGCCAGGGCTTCGATTATGCGTTGCGGCGCGGTGTGGAAACCGTGCTGCTGGATGCACGGTACATGCTGGCCATCGACGACGGCAACGCGTATCTCGCGGCGGGGCTGGCCGGGCTGGGCGTGCTGTGGCTGCCGAATTACATGGCGAAGGAAGCGGTCGCGAAGGGCGAACTCGTCCGGCTGTTCGACGGTTGGGAGATCGCGCCGATGCCGCTGTACGTCGCGTATCCTGCCAATCGCCGCGTCGGCAAGAAATTGCGGGTGTTCATCGACTGGATCGTCGAACTCATGGAGGGAGAGCAATGACCGTCAAACGCATGGATAACGTCCTCATCGTCGTGGACGATCTCGAGGCCATAAAGGCGTTTTTTATCGAACTGGGACTCACGCTCGAGGGCGAAACGACGGTCGAGGGGCCGGAGGTCGGCCGCCTGATCGGTCTGGAGAACGTCAGGGCGACGCTGGCGATGCTGCGCACGCCGGATGGCCAGGGCATCGAACTGGACAAGTACCACGCGCCGGCTGCCGTCGGGTTCGGGCCCGTGGCAGCGCCGGTCAACACGCTGGGCTTGCGCCGGGTGATGTTTGCCGTCGACGACATCGATGCGATGGTGGCGCGCATGCGGGCGCGTGGCGACGAGATCATCGGCGAGATGCGGTATGGGACGTCGTACCGGCTCGCGTATATTCGTGGACCGGAGGGGATCATCGTCGGGCTGGCGGAGTCGTTGACGGCGTGAGTTCCGTGACGCGTGCCGGTAAATGCACAAATTCGCATAATCTATATTATGTCAAATAACGTTTATGCGATCGCGCCTGGAGCTCCCCGCCGCCGCAGGTAGTACCGCCTCCAGCTGGAATTCACCTCCTCGGCATCCGACCATGACGGTATCGGGACGCTGTGGGTTCCGGCAACCGCCGAAAGCGAACGAGGCCGCACGTCGGTCCCAATCGCCGGATTGTCGGCGTGACCGGCGATCCTGGCGCGCTACTCTTCGGAGTGCGTGTGGGGCCTGGTGCCGCTCCCCGTGCATCATGACGGTCGAGGATGCCGGGTTTGCCGGCCGCAAGAATGCAGGTCGTCCCCGCGGCCCGACCTGGGCTGGACGAAGCGCTGCCGGCGTGATCCGGCGCACGGCCGCAGGCGGACTTGGACTGGGCCTCGAACGGCTCGTGGACTTTCCGGCGCATGCAAAGGAAGGTTCGGCCGTTCCTGGCCGGTTGGGACCGAGCCGGCAGCAAACTTTTCCACGATCCATGCAGAGACGCGGGCCTGCCGGCTGGCAGGCGCACTGACCGCGCGCCACGTTCGAGGACGCTGCGGGCGGCGGAGCTTGCGGCCGGCAACGGGAACCCGCCGGCGCGCGCTCCGAAGATGCGCGCGATCGCACCGGTTTGCCCGGCATCCAGCCTCGCCGCCTGGCACTACGCAGAAGGGAGCGCGGCAGTCCCGTTAGATTATAAACTCGACAATACTTATCATAATCTCGATTTCGCTTTCGATGCCGGTTCCGGCGCGACGCACATGATCGCCGCACGACGACATTTCGCATGAACGCTTCATGCGAGACCTTATAGGCTCCCATCATATCGTCGTTCATCGCACCCAAGGGAGCCACCATGTTCGCGCGTCGTCACCACCAGGCAATCCTGTCCCTCGTCCTCCTGGCCGCCCCCCTGGCGGCACATGCAGACGTCAGATACACCGTCATCCCGATCGGTCCGGCCGGAAGCAGGCCGACCGCCATCAACAGCAGCGGCCAGATCGTCGGATCCTTCACCGCCGGCGATGCCACACACGCCTTTCTTTACTCGGGCGCCCGCTTCGTCGACCTGGGCACGCTGGGAGGCACATACGGTATCGCGCGCGGCATCAACGACGCGGGCGCGGTCGTCGGGGCGTCCAGCGACGTCGCCGGTAACACCCGTGCATTCGTGTACGCCAACGGCACGATGACCGACATCGGCACGCTGGGCGGCAACAACAGCAGCGCTGCAGCCATCAACAACAAGGGCCAGGTGGCTGGCGTGGCCGACGGCCCCGACGGCAGTTACGCGTTCCTGTACTCGCCGGGTACCGGCATGCTCAACCTCGGCACCCTCCCCGACGGCGTCTTCAGCCGCGCCGAAGGCATCAACGATGCCGGCGTCGTGGTCGGCGGATCGCTGACAGGGCCTTCTCCCCTGCCCCTGTTCCACGCCTTCATCTACGAGGGCGGCGCGATGACGGACCTGGGCTCGTTCACCGGCGCTTACAGCGTCGCGCAGTCCATCAATGACAGGGGCGCCGTCGTCGGCTGGTCGAACGCGGGACTCAATATCGATCACGCCTTCCTGTACTCCGCCGGCGTCATGACCGACCTCGGTACCCTTACCGGCCAGGGCACCAGCGTCGCCTACGGCATCAACAACGCGGGCCAGGTCGTCGGCTGGTCGGAAGTCGCCAACAGGGATAGCCGGGCGATCCTGTACGAGGATGGCGCGATGGTCGACCTGGATATGCTGCTCGACCCGGCGTCGGGGTGGACGCTCCAGGCCGCCTACGCCATCAATGACCTGCAGCAGATCGCCGCTTACGGTTGCAACCGCGGTACGTGCCAGGCGCTGCTGCTCGACCCCGTGTCGCAGGTGCCTGAGCCGCGCACCGACGCGATGCTGCTGGCCGGACTGGCGCTGCTGGGCTGCAGCTTGCGTGGCAAAGGCCGCCCCTCCCCGCCGGCGTCACGGGCGCCTAAGGAGATGGATATTGGTGCAGCGAGCTCTGGGACTCCTGGTTCCTGAAGAGTGTGACGAAACCGGCTTGCGCCAGGCACAGCCGGTGCTGGTCATTGGCGTAAGCGATGATCGACCGGCTTCGCCTGAACTTGTCCATATTGTTCTTCAGGAACTCAACGAGAATCGCCTCGCCGAATGGGTTGAACAGGTAGACAAGGTTGTCTCCCGCTGGAAGGCAAAAATCAGCTGCGTCGGCGTTGACGAAGCAAATATTATCGGCGCCAAATTTCTTGATGTTACGGTCCGCCGCCTGCACCAGCGGCGCCGAGAACTCTACGCCGATGAACCGTCGAAACCGGTATCTGGCTGCTGCATAAAAGCAGGCCTTTCCCTTCCCCGAGCCGAGATCGATGAAATGCTCGAATACGATGCCGGTCTTCTTTGCCTCATCGAGCAATTCCCGAATCGCGGCGCAGGTGACCGCCTGGTAGGCCCGTGAGTGCGCGAGCGCCGACGAATAGCTGGTTTCGAGCGCGTGCGGATCGATAAAGCCGCTGCAGTCGAGGCCGTACCACTGTTCAAATAGCGTATCCTCTATCCAGTGCACGACACCTGTCGCCTTGTTTGAAAGCGAGCGCAGCTTATGGGCGAGCGGCCTCCGCAGCCAAGTGCCAATTCTGCCTTGCAACTGCATGCGGCGCGATTCGGTGTGGTGAGCCATTTGAATTCCAGCGAATGATCGGGACCGGGGAACTCGTCCATTTTCCCGATCTCCGCGAGCGCTACCTTTATCGGGGGTCAACCAGCTCCATGCTCGGCGGTTCAAACCGGTCCCGCCGTTGTCGAAACACGAACCGGTCATGCTCGCGTTGTCGTTTTCATCACAGGGGGACGCCATGTCGCAGATTTATATGAACATGACGAAATGTAGCCTCCGCGAAACTTCTGTAGAAAAATATTACACAGGGAAAATTTATTTCGCAAAACGTTGAACTTTGGCAGTTTCCCCTCGTCAAAGTTACTCCTTCGTTTTTTGATGAGTGGCTTTCCCTTGAAAACTTTTTCGTTTGCAACCAAAGCGTTGACCGCACCCGTGCTGACTGGTTTTGCAGCAGCAATGATGACTTTCTCCGTCGCCTCGGCCGCCGACCTGTACGTGTCGACCGCAGGCAGGGATACGAACGCAGGCACGTCGAGCGCCGCCCCGCTGCGCACCATCCAGCGCGCCGCCAACCTGGCACGACCCGGCTATACCGTCCACGTGGCGCCGGGCACCTACACCGAGACCATCGTCTCGACCGTGAACGGGACCTCGAGCGCCCGCATCCGCTTTGTCTCGGACACCAAGTATGGCGCGATCCTGCGTCCCGCCGGTAGCGCCTATACGATGTGGACCGCCAGGGGCGGCTATACCGATATCGTCGGTTTCCAGATCAATGGCTCCGGCAGCACCACCACGCGCGTCGGCATCTATCTGAATGGCGGCAATTCGTCGGTCAAGGACAGCTGGATCCACGACGTCGCGATGGCCTCGGGCTGCGATAACCGTGGCGGCGGCGGCATCGTCGCCGACCAGGGCCGCGGTTCGGCCTACCAGAACTATGACATCATCGGCAACCGGGTGAACAATGTCGGTGGCGGCTGCGGCTGGATCCAGGGCATCTACCACTCGTCGTCGGGCAAGGTCATGAACAACGTGGTGAACGGCACCAGCCAGGGCATCAACATGGGCCATGACGACCACAACATCCTGGTCATGAATAACACCCTGTTCGCCAACTCCGGCTACGGCGTGTACTTTGGCGGCTGCAAGGAAGCCTATAACAACGGCTGCCCGACCCGCGGCATCCAGATCCACAACAACATCATCTATGCGAACGGCGGCGGCATCCAGGGTCCGATCGCGTCCGAAGATGTGGGCAACAGCGTCGCCAACAACCTGGTCTATGCGAACCGCACGAACTTCGACCTGGCCAGCCCGAGCGCTGCCACCAGGACCGGGATCATCAGTGCCGACCCGCAGTTCGTCAGCTACCTCTCCAACGGTGGCGGCAACTACCGCCTGAAGACCACTTCCCCGGCCATCAACAGGGGCCAGACCACCTACGCGCCCCAGACCGACTTCGACGGCAAGTCCCGTGGTTACTACATCGACATGGGCGCCTACGAGACGAACTACAACTAATACTCTGTCCAAGCGCCGGCCGCCCGCCGGCGCTGTCTCGAACCTACTGCACCCTACGAAGCCCACGCTCGTAGGGTGTTTACATGTCGGCGTTTGTAAATTGCGCAAAAACGTCAGAGCTAGTGGAATTTGAATTCTGCGAATACGGTATTCATCAAATCGCGCTGCTGAGGCATATGGAGTGAATCAAAAAATTCAGAAATTGGTGAGAATGGCGTAAGCAACTCAATTTCTGCGGTTATTTAAAGGAGCGCATGATGAGGCATGATCCGGTGGGTAGAAGAAACTTTATGCAGCGGTCCGCAATGTTGCTAGGCGCATCGGCAATTCTGCCTGAAGTATTTGGCCAGACGACATTAATGGTGCGCCCGGAATGGCAGACGTTCAAAACCACGCCGCGCTATGACTCCTTCCTGAGTGCGGTAAAGCGGATGAAAGCCAATACGCGGGCCACCGATCCCAGGAGCTGGTCCTACTGGACGAATATTCACCTGAACCGTTGCCCGCATTCCATTCCGTATTTTTTCGCATGGCACCGCGGCTTCATCTATTATTTCGAGCGACAGATGCGTGCCGTTTCGGGCGATTCGCAACTCGTCCTGCCGTATTGGGATTATTATACGAACCCGACAATGCCGGCCGAGTTTACGAATCCCAACGGCGGCAATCCACTGTACGTTTCCAGGGTCAACAGTAATGTCAGCCAGGCCCTGACCATGGCGCCGTTTTCTTCGAGCCTCATTAATTTCCCGACAAATAGCGCCAACGCATTCGAGCCCAGTTTCGAATCGGCGCCCCATAACCTGGTCCACAACATCATTGGCGGAGTGATGGCCGACATGGTGTCGCCGACTGACCCGATTTTCTGGCTGCACCATGCCAATGTCGACAGACTCTGGGTGGCCTGGGTCGGTGCCGGCAACGGACGGACGATGCCGGCGCGCAGCAGCGCTTACTGGTCCGGGTCGCATATGTACACGAGTTCTCTGACGATGCCGCGGTCGTCCACCTACAGCACGCGGACGACACTCGGATACCGCTACGTGAACGAGAGCTTCCCGACCAGGCTGCCGTCGGCCCGATCCGCGCTCTCGATCCCGGATCTTGCGCAGGCCACGCCAGACGAAGCCGCGCGACTGCAGCCGCCGCCCGGTTCATTCCGGATATCCCCCCCACGGCAGACGAGCGACCAGACATACGCGATCAGCGGCGCGCTCGATGTCAGCCTGGATGACAGGTCAATCAGTGTGCAATTGCCCGTGGAGTCGGAAAGCATGCAGGCCCTGGCGCAGATCGGGGCCGGGGCCAGCGCCTCCGTGCGCGCGAGCCCGCAACGCTATCGTTCCGTCCAGGTCGTCCTTGATGATGTCATGATCAGCGACACCGGGAAGCGCGGAGGATACTACTACCAGATTTACCTGAACGTCCCGCCGGACGCATCCAGAAAGTCGCAGGCAATCCCCATCGGTACCCTGGGCGCCTTCGAAATCAGCGGCGCCGCGCACCACGGTAGTCCTGTCCGCTTGCGTTACCGGATCAGGCGCGCCGTATTTGCCGAAGCAGCGTCCAGGATCGGCCAACTGTCCGTCTCATTTGTACGGGTCGACGGTGACGAGAGCCCGAAAGGCCCGGTCATCGGACTCGGCGAAGTTCGGCTGGAGACCTCGACCGAGGACAGCGACGTTTAGTCGGCGCGGGCCCTGTCTATCGCGGATAGAGGTGACGCTTGCGGAGGGCGTTGACCGTATTGCGCAGCAACTGCACCAGACCGTACAGATTGCGGTAGTCCCTGAATGACTTGACTGGCGCACTCATGATTTCCGCGAACTGCTCTGTCGTCAGGCGCAGCTTCTTCGACACGTAGGCGAGGTCTTGCTGCTGCAGTTCTTCGGGGTAAGGCGGTCGCTGCATTTCGGCGAGCGCCTGCGCCCGGCTGATCTGTCCCGCGTTGATCAGGTCCGACAGGTGGCCATACCGCTTGTCGACGCCGAATTTGCGCGGCAGGACATGGCCCTGGTAGAAGCGCGTGTAGATCGATTCGTGGTGCTTGCCCCCGTAGTCCTTCCAGCCGAGCTGGTTGCGCAGCAGTGCCATGGCCTCTTCCTTGTCGTAGTCGACGTAGTTGAGGATGGACACGATGCGTGTGCCGCGCAGGATGTTTGCGTAAAAGAGGTAGGACAGACTGAAGTGCGGGTAGGTCTTCAGCTTCACGCTGCCGAAGCGGCGATGGATGTCCTTGATGAAGCGCCAGTCGGAATGGCCGTATGACCATTCCGGCACGCTGATCGATTCGGTGGCGAAATTCATGCCCGATATGATGTATCTGATGCCCCGCGATGCCGCCTGCTTCCACAGCAAGGCACCGATCGCATGGTCGGTCGGGATCTCTCCATCCGGGGTCGAGGCCTTGAGGAAGGCGAGTTGCAGGTCGCGGAACTCTTCCCAGTCGACGACGTGGGTATGCAGGTCAATGCCGAGATTGCGCAGCACACGCTCGATGTTCCTGGTCGCCAGTTCGGAGTTCCAGCCATTGTCGAAGTGTACCGCCAGTGGGCGCAGCCCGTGCTGCTTGACGAGCCAGGCCACGTAGGTACTGTCCACGCCGCCGCTGACGCCGACGATACAGTCGTACTCGCGTCCGCGGCCGGCTGCCTTGATGCGCTCGACGAGCGCCTGCAGCGCTTCGCGTCCCTGCTCGCCGTGCAGCCGGCGCGCGCTCACCAACTGGTCGTAGCGCTGGCAGTGACAGCACAGGCCCATCTCGTCGAAGCTGATGCTGCGGTCCGCCACCGTGCTCATGATGCAGCGGGTGCAAGCCTGGTAGGCCTGGTCCGGCACGGCGGAATAATTGTAGTTTTCCGTAATCGACGTCATTTGAATATCCTGTCCAGTTCTTCGTACTCGGGATACGTGATCAAGACGGCGTCGTGCTTGCCGTGAAAGACGAACATGCTGCCGGCCGCCAATCCGGACGCGCCGGCGTCGGTGGCTTCGCGGAAGTGCCGCAAGTCTCCCGCGCCGCCGGCGACCACCACCGGGATCGACACCGCCTCGCTCACGCGCCGCACCAGATCGAGGTCGTAGCCTTCCCTCGTGCCGTCGCGGTCGATCGCGTTGAGGAGGATCTCGCCGGCACCGAGTTTTTCCATGTCGCGCGCATACGCGGCCGGCTCCCGCTTCAGGTCACGTGTGCCGCCGGCCGCGCAGACCGTATAACTGCCCAGCCAGCTGCGGCGTACGTCTATCGACACCACGACTCCGGAGCTGCCTGCCAACGCGGCCGCTTCCGATACCAGGCGCGGTTGGTCGGCCGCCGCGGTGTTCAGCACGACTTTCTCGACCCCGAGCGCGTAGAGCCGCTTCACCTGCCCGATGCCGGTGATGCCGCCGCCGTAGGAAAACGGCATGAAGGCCTCGCTGGCGATGTCGGCCAGCAGGTCGAAGTCGGGCGCGGCGCGCGCGCCGGCGTTGCCGATGTCGAGAAACACGAGCTCGTCGACTTCCTTCTCGTTGAAGATCCGCACGGCATTGATCGGGTCGCCGACGTAGCGGGCGTTCTTGAATTTGACCGTCTTGACGAGGCCGCCGTTGCGCATCAACAGGCAGGGGATCACGCGTGGGTGCAACATCACAGCTCCGCAAAGTTGTGCAGCAGCGCCATGCCGAAGCGATGGCTTTTCTCAGGATGAAACTGCACTCCGTACACATTGTCGTGCTGGAGCACCGCCACGAACTCGCCGCCGTAGTCAGAGGTGGCCAGCACGTCGCCGGGATCGGCGCAGACCAGGTGGTATGAGTGGCAGAAGTAAAAACGCGAGCGGGCAGCCAGGTCGCGCAGCAGCGGACTGTCGCGGCGCGGGGCCAGCAGGTTCCAGCCCATGTGCGGGACCTTGTTCTTGCTGTCCGGGGCAAACCGGAAGCGGCGCACGTCGGCATCGACCAGGCCCAGGCCCTCCGTACCGCCCTCCTCGCTGCGCCGGCCCAGCATCTGCATGCCGAGGCACACGCCGAGCAAGGGCACTTTGTCCTGGAGCACCCGCTTGCGCAGTGCTTCGGTCAGCCTGCGCTCCCTCAGGGCGCCCATGCCATTGTCGAAGGCGCCCACGCCGGGCAGGACAAGCTTTTCGGCCCGCTCGAGTTCCGCGGCGGTGGAGACGAGCCGCGCCTCGGCGCCGACCTTGCGCAGCATGTTGAGCATCGACCCGAGATTGCAGACGCCGTAGTCAATGACAGAGATCATGCTGCACCTCCCCCTCGTCGTCCTGGCTGTACCTGCGCGTACGCATGCCGAGCGCATTCGTATAGACGAGCTCGAGTTTTGCCTCCTGCCCTTCCCAGCAATATTCGTCGGCGGTCCGCGAAAGTGCGTCCTGCAGGGCGCGCGGGTCGCGCGCCAGCAAGCGCAGCACGCCTTCGCGGATTGCTGCCGGCGAGGCGTCGCGCGTGACTTCGCCGATCCCGTGCCTGCGCACGAACTCGCTCTGCTCGCGGGTTGGCGAGACCAGCACCGGCTTGTGCGCCATCACGTATTCGAACAGCTTGTTCGGCATGCAGTAGTCGTAGCTGAGCGAAGTGGCCTCGATGACCGACAGCCCGAAATCGGCCGACGCGGTGTAGTCGAGCAGGCGCTCCGGCGCTACCGCCGGGTGGTAATGGATGCCGGCGCGGTGCGCGGCTTCGCCGGCAATCCAGTCCGCCAGCGGGCCGTAACCCATCACGACCAGCGCCGCGCGCCCGGCCAGGCCGGCAAACGCGTCGACCAGGTTGCGGATTCCGCGCCCCTCGCCGATGAAGCCCTGGTAGAGGAAGATCGGGATGCCGGCATCGATCGAGTACGTCCTGCGGAAATAATTGGCCGGGTTCACGCTGCGGCGCGGCGGGCAGTTATAGAGCACGGTGACGTTGCGCAACGCGTATTTGCGCACATACCATTGTTCGATCGCTTGTCCGACGAAGATGCAATGGTCGGCGTGCCGGATCAGGGCGCGTTCGGCCAGTCGGGTGAGCACCTTGCGCAGACCGCCGAGGCCATTGGTCTCTGTCTCCAGTTCGTGGGCGTCATACACCAGCCTGGCACCGGTGGCGCGCTTCAGCAGCACGCCGAGCGGCAGGGTGGCGATACTGTGGCAGTTGACGCACCCGATTTTGTCGTGGCGGTAGCGCCGGTAGACCGCGCGGCTCCAGCCACCGGTGCGCCTCAGCTTGCCGACGAGTCCGCCTCCGCCGCGCCGTCCGATGCGCACGACCCGGATATTGCCGTGTAGATCCTCGATCGCCGGTACGCCCTCCTGCCCCACGCCAACCAGGTCGATGCGGTCGAACAGCGCCAACCGGGAGAGCGAACAGGCTTCGCGCAGGATCCTGCTCTCGTTCAGGAATGGCGACGGATACAGGTGTATGTTGATCAAGGTTCCTCCCTCTACGTTAGCGGCGGCTTTCCCGCTGCCGCCTGGTGCTTCGTTCACTGCTTCGATAGTTCGCATAGGCACCCATGGCGGCGCCGAAAAACATGTCGTCGAAAGTCTTCGCGGTCACCAGCAGGAGCAGTGAGATGCAGATCAGTGACCATGCCAGCAGAAACTGGCCTGACCTGGGCCGTACCAGCCAACCGCGGCGACACAGTCCGGCCGCGGTGCGTACCAGCATGAACAGCATGTAGACAAAGCCGAAAATGCCGAGGTCGACCCAGGCGGAGAGGATGTTGTGGGAATACCCGCCCGGCGGATAACTGGCGTAGGCGCCCAGGACCGGGTTCTCCGCAATCGTGCGCAGCGCGTGTTCGGTGAGTTCGTGCCGGGCAGTCGCGGACGACGACTGGGAGAGGTCGAACAATTCCCACACCCGGCTTTCAGGAAAACGGTTCGCCAGCAGTTGCGGATCGATGCTGGCCAGGCCGGACACGAGCAGCACCAGGTACAAAAAAGGCAGCCAGTGCTTCGCGCGATACAGTTCGATCATCGGGTACAGGAACAGCGCCGCCACCAGCTCGCTGCGCGCACCGTTCAGGAACAGGGCCGCTGCAGCGATGGCATACAGGACCAGTCGAACCGCCAGCACGCGGGTGAAACAGATGACCGTCACGAACGTCAGGACGTACGAGCGGGCGAGCTCCTGGTAGGTCGCGACGCTCTCCGGGCTCGTCGGATCGCCGAACTGCCCGGGCTGGAAACTGCCTTCCTGCGAAAAGAAGAAAATGGTTGCCGACATCAGCAGCAGGGAGGTCAGTGTCGTCGCGATCGTCCTGCGTTCGGAAAAGTCGCAATGTTTGAAGATCAGGTAGATATTGATGAAATAAAGAATCGACAACAGGTGCGTCTTGACGATCGTGGCATTGGCGCCAAAGGCCGCGTTGATCGCCACGATTACGAAAAAATAGAACAGGAAAAAGCCGAAGTGCAGATCGGTCGACGCGACCCGGTAGCCGGACGCCTTGATGGCGAGGTAATACACATGGGCGAGCGGCGGAAACAGTCCGATTGAGACGACCGAGAAATACCCGCCCAGGACGGCCCCCACCACGCCCATGCCGATCAGCGTCTGGTAGAAAAAGAAGCCGGGGAACAGCAGCAGGAACGCGAGCCGCGCCGGACCTGGCTTACGGGGCGTGCCGGCGATGCTGACGGAAGGGGCATAGATGGCGGGCATGGTCGGCTCGCCTATTGGATGAGGTCGCAATACATCACCCGGTCATCTTCGCCCGCGAACGACGAGTTATGCCAGAGCAGCGTGAAGTTGCCATCGAAACGGGCGCATATCTGCTTGTAGCGCCGCATCGCGGCAAGCGCCCGTTCGCCGTGGCCCAGTCCCATGTTGGGCGCGTCGATCACGGCATTTTCCATGACGACCAGCGGTCGTTGCTTCACCGTGAGCGGCCGGCGCCCGACCAGGTCGTACATCGTAAATTCGTGGCAGCTTCCCGTGCGAAATCCAGCGATCGTCGGGTAAGACAGGGTGCTGTCGTAAGTCAGCCCGTTCGATGCCCACAGCTGCGGCGTGTTCCGCACGTCCCACCGCAGGTAGTGCTGGCGCCCGCCCAGCTCGTCCTGGCGGATGCCTTCCTGGTGGATGGCGCGCCGCAGGGCTGCGGCCGAGCGCGCAAACGCGTCCGGATGCCGGTAGGTGTTATAGCCGGGGTGTATGCCGATCAGGTGGCCGCGCGCATGTACGGTGCGCAGCAGTTCGCGCATGCGCATGTGGTCGATGCCCGGCGCATTGTCCATCGTGCTGTCGGTCCGCTCGGGAATGAAGTTGAACGTGACCTGATTGCCGGCCTTCTCGTTCACGTCCATCATCCACGACAACGCATGCCAGTAAGGGTCCCGTGCCTGGTTCCCGCGCCTGACTGCCCAGTAATTGCGCGCGGTTTCAAGCAGCGCGCCCGGCGACCGTTCCCGTACCGCGCGGCCGACCAGCCGCTTGCCGAGGCGCGACATCGATGCGCAGGCCGGATCGAACGGCATGTCGACGTCGCAGCTGATCAGCTTGCGCGCGACCCGTCGCTTCCTGGCGAGCGTGGGCCACACCCTGTGGATGGCCGCCCACAGAATTTCGACGTACTCGTCCACGATCGGGCGATCGAGAAAACCCTGGCGCACTGCGAGCGACAGGTTGGCGGGGAAACGCCCGTGTCCGTCGCGCGCGGGACTCACCGATTCCTCGTAGCGCGCGAGCATGAAGAACGCCGATCCGAAGACATCGAGCGAAAGCGCGGCATTGCCGCCGGCGTCGAACGTAAAACCTGGCGCGCCGAACAGCACCGGGACACTCGCCTCGCACAGACGCGCATCGAGACCGCTGCAGCCGACGATCCAGCGCCGCGGACGTGCGTCCGGGTTCGTGTACCCGGCAAAGAAGGCGTCCGGCAGGCGCAGCGTCCTGCCAGCCGCGCTGATGCGCACGGTGTCCGCGTGGTCGAATGCGAGCTCGTAATCGAGGCCCAGGAATTCGCCGAGCAGAACCTGGCAGATCCAGCTGCGCTCAGGACGCTGAGTTTCCGGTAGCGAGATACGCAGCATCAGTTTTTCCCGGGGAGTGACAGCAGGCCTTGGCGCAGGGTCAGCAGCCGCGACGGGGTTTTGCTGATGTGAAAATATGGGACATGGGTGCCGCCGAAGCCGCGCAGGTAGTTCTCGAAGGGCTCGATCATCGAACCACAGAAGTTGTATTGGCGAGTCACGCCGGCGGCGTGGCGCAGCGACTCCCATACGCAAAGGCTGTTGCCGTCGCTCCCGCGGTAGGCTGGGTCCGTGCCCGAGATCAGGCCGTAGGCGCTGTGTTCGTCCCAGACGATGTAGCAGGCCGCATGGGCGGTGCCGTCCGGATCGACCGCGCAGAACACCTTGCTGCAGCCGCGCGGCCGGCAAGCGGCGTCGAGGCGCCGGACGAAGTCGTCGGGATACGGTGGCGGCAAGCCCTGGCGCGCGAAGGTCTTGCGGTTCAGGTCGAGAAGCAGGTCCAGCGGGACGTCGGTGCGGACTTGCAGCTGGTATTGCTTCCGGGCCTTGGTGATTGCGCGGCGCGTCTTGCCTTCGAATCCGGTCCACAATTTGTCGGTGTCGGTCAATTCGGGCAGGACGAAGGTGTAATACGTGGTTTGCCGGAAGCCGTTCCAGAAGAAAGGCTGCCAGTTCCGGACACCGGGATGCCAGGTCTGCGCGAAGTGATCGAATCGGGGCAGTTGATCGATCAGCGCTTGCATGACTTCCTTGTCGTTGCTCAATTGCGCCGCCTGCCTGCCCCCGGTCGGCCGCAACCAGGGGCCGAGCACGGGCGTCAGCGCGGGCTGCGTGACGATCTTCATGCCGTAGCGGCTGCGGATCACATAAGGCATGGCCGCGAGCACTTCGCTGCCTTTCTTGACGAGCGCGACATCCCAGCCGTCCGGACCCGCTGCCGCGTCCAGCCACCAATCGCGGGAAAACAGGGGCAACGAAGGTGTCTGGGCGCAGAACCGGCGGTACGAGTCCTTTGGCGAGGCGTTGTCGTCCGTGGCCTGAGCAAGCTCCTTCAGGCGCGGCTGCTTCACCTCGGACTGCGGCGTCTTGGGCGGGATAGTCGTCATCGGGCAGGCTTTCGGTTAAAGGAGCGATCCTGGTGTCCGCTGGCGAGAGCCGAGATCAGCCCGCGGCGCAGGCGCAGCAGCCGCGAGGGGGTTTGGGTAAGCGTGAAAACCGGTGCCTGCTCCGTCCCGAAGCTGCGGACATAGGGTTCGATCGACGGATTCATGTTCCCGAGGAAATCGTATTTCGGGGCAACGGTGGCACTGAACTTGATGGCTTCCCATTGGCAGACACTGGGTGCCTGGGTATGGTGCGTGTCAGGGTCGGAACCCTTCAACAGCGCATATGCACAATTGTCGTCCCACACCGTATAGGTAGCGGCGTAATGCCGGCCAGCCTCGTCGACGACGACGTGAAGCTTGCGCCGCTTGTGTTCGACACACGCGGCGTCCAGGCGGCGCAGGCAATCATCGGTGAACGCCTGCGCGACACCGCGGTTTCCGATCGTCATCTTGTGCAGGGCCAGGAACGCGTCGAGCGGCAGGTCATCGCGCACCCGCAGATTGTGCCGCGCGAGAGCCGTCCTGCAATGCTTGCGGCGGCTCGGATCGACCCTGTGCCAGACGCTGTCCAGGTCGTCCAGCCCGGAAATGACGTAGGTGTATTCGGTCGACTGGCTGAAACCGTTCCAGTAGAACGGCAGCCAGTTCGAAAAGTCCTTGCTGCAGGTCTGCGTGAAATGGTCGAACCGGGGCAGCTGTTCGATCAGTGACTGCATGATTTTTTGTTGGTTGCTCAGTCTGCTGCTTGGACTGCCCAGGTCGACGCGTATCCACGGACCGAGTACCGGGGTCAACGGCGGGTGCTGGATCACCTCCATGCCGTACCGCCGCGCGACGCAGAACGGCATGGCGCCGACGATGCGTCCGTTCGCCTTCGCCAGCGCGACGTCCCAGCCGTCCGGCCCCGCCACGGCGTCAAGCCACCAGGCGTTTGAAAACAGCGGAATCGACGGCTCGGTCGTGCACAGGTTCCGATACTCGGCTTTGTTCAGCAGAGTATCGGAGCCGCGCCGCGCATTCTCGTCTTCTGCCCCGGTCAACCCTTGAATGACTGCATCCATTGCTTGTCCCCGTCATGAAACAATGATTGAAACTCCGAAGCCGATCAAGGCGTCTGGCTGCTCCGTTTTCGAATGTCACCATCGCAGGCGAATTTATATGAAGCAATAAGATTCGCGAGATCAAATACGCCGTAGACAATTACAAAGCCGACGATCACCATTTTCTCGTCCAGGCGGATGAGATAATGTGTTGCCGCCATGACCATCAGGCAAAGCAACATCCCCAGCTGCCATAAGAATTCGAATCGATTCTTCTGGGCGATTATCGCAACCAGGCTCAAAGGGTTACTGATGAAGCGCAGGTAAAACATGGGACACATCAGCCGGGCATATTCGCCCGCAACACGCCACTTTTCGCCAAATACTAGTGAAAATAGCGAGGGGGCAAAAAACAGCAGGATCAGGAACGGGGGTGTCGCAACCGTCACAAGTTTTTTGAATGTCGAAATAAATATCAACCGGCAACGTTGCCCGGCTAAAAAAGATTCGCCGATCTCCTGCCTGAACACATCCCCTATCGAGCCTGATATCAATGACAGCGGCAATCCGACCGCCCTCTCTGCCAGCATGAAAAAACCCGACGCGGCCAGACCGAACGCGGCATTGATGAATATCGTGGGCAGCTGGACCGACACCGCACCCAGCGTATGGGCCGGGACCAGGTATTGCGGACAACTTCGGTAACGCTTCGCGAGCGCCAGCATCCTGCGTTTGTCGATACCACGCCAGAAGTGCGGACAGTGGCGGCGCACCATGCTTGCCATCATTCCCGCAGCCAGGGCCTGGCCCGACACGCTTCCGACCACCAGCCCGCCGGCGCCGGCGCGGAGCAGCCCGAGGCCAAGCTGCACCGCCGAGGTCCCGCCGCTGTGGAGCACTTGCCGATGCGCCATCAAAAGATACAGTTTGTGACGGTTGCTCCAATGTTTTAGATTCGAGTAAATTCCATTGAGAAAAACTGCCAAGGGAACGAAATACAGCCAGAAAGCCATCGATTCGTTTCCCAGCGCTTTCGCCATCGGCTCGCTCAATATGCAGGCGAGTGCAAACAGGGCGACGCTGACAATCAGGTTGATCGTGATCGACAATGCGGCAATATTGGTGGCGTCGACATCCTTGCGCGGCAGCATGATCGCGAATTCATAACGCCCTGTGGCCAGCACCGACAAGCTCGATACGACCGAAACAAAGAGTGCGAGAACGCCAAATTGTTCCGGCGGGTAAAGGCGCGACAGGATCGGCGTTACCGCGAGCGGAATAAGCTGTGCGAGCCCGGTGCCCGTCATCAGGGTCACCACATTGCGGTTGAATTCCCCCTGGAAGAACACTCTGACGCTATTTAACATGGACGTGTTCGCTTTAGTGCCTAACGGAATGAAAACAGGCGCTGCATCAGGCCGTGACACTCAAGTGTTACATGGGCCCGAACGATACGAAATGAGATACTCCTATTTGGTCAGAATTAGCTTTTTGATACCACTCAAGCCTTCAGGTCGCGACGCCGCTGGTTCTTCGGCTGACCGCCATCAACAACGTCCGGTCCGTTTGTCACGATAGTGAACGGCGCAGGAATGGCGCCTGCCCTTCTGCCGGTTCCAGCGCTGCAAGCTATTTCAATGGAAAGGAGTCAAGCCGTGAAACATTCTGCTATCGAAATCGGGACTCAGCTGGAGGCCGCGGCGCCCCAGCTCAGGACCGTGGAGACGATGCTGCAAGACATGGAGAGCAATGTGGCGCCGAATGCGCGGGCGGTCGCGCAAGGAAAATCGAAGCCGTTCCTGCCGACGATGCCTGCCGCCGAGTACGAAGAACTCAAGATGAAGCTGCGCGCGGATGCCAAATTGGCCGGGAAGCCCGCCGACGCCGAGCTGGAAGCCGAAGCCGAAGCCGAAGCCGAGGCCCCCCCCCGTGCGGCGATCGTCCTCGTGGGCCCGAATTTCGCGGGCGCGACGGACGTCGATGGCCTGATTCCGCCGGATACGCATGGCGCGGTGGGCCTCGACCATTTTGTCGAGGTGACGAACTCGCACATCGACATCTTTTTGCGTGCCAATCCCAGCCAGCGCACGAGCATCTCGCTGGCGGCCTTCTTCGGCTATACGATCCGCGTGCTGTTCGATCCGCGCGCCGTGTACGACAGTGTGTGGAACCGCTGGGTCGTCACGGCGGACGCCTTCCAGGAGTCGAGCACGCGCCAGCTCTTTTTCGTCGCGATTTCCACGACGTCGAACCCGCTCGGCTCGTATTTCATCTACGCGCTAAACGTGACCTTCAACGCCGGCGACTTCTGGGACTACCCGCAGCTCGGCTACGACCAGGACTCGATCATTATCACCGCCAACGTGTTCACGTCCTCCGGCGGATTCCGGGGCGCCGACATGTTCGCGGTGGCGAAGGCCCGCCTGTACAACGGGCTGGGTTTCTCGGTTCCGGTGTTCACGGGCTTGCGCGCCACGCTCGCGCCGCCGATCGTGCTCGACCAGAATGCACGCACTTACCTGATCGCCGCGTCGGGCGGCAGCAGCCTGAGTCTGTACACGCTGACCAACTCGAGCAGGCCGAACGCGATCCAGCTGACCGGGCCGGTGAACGTGGCGGTGCCGGCCTATACCGCCCCGCCCGATGCGCCGCAGCCGGGCACGACCGACCGGCTGGACACGCTCGACGGCCGCTTCGTCAACGCCAGCACGCAAACCGGCGACTTCCTGTGGCAGGTCCATACGATCAACCTGGTGGGCTATGCGGCACCCAAGTTCTACCAGATCAATACGGCCACCAGTTCGCTCGTCCAAAGCGCGTTTTTCTTCGGGACGTCGACGTCGTTCGACTTCAATGCCTCGATCGCGGCCAACAGCGCGAACGACATCTACGTGACCTGGACGATGACCGACCCGCCGCGCGGCACCAATGCCCAGGTGCGCTTCTCGGGCTTCGACCACAACAACGGCAGCACCTACGTGCTGAGCCCAGGCATCGCGGCCTTCACGAGTCCGACGTACTTTACGGGCGGCCGCTGGGGCGATTACTCGGCCGTGACGGTGGATCCGCGCAACACACGGCGCGCGTGGCTGGTCAATGAGAATGTCCTGACGAACCACGACTGGGGCAGCCGCATCGTCGGCATCGGCTTCACGGCGTGATCAGCGGATGCCGCTGTCGTAAATGATGCGTACCGGCGTGAACCGGCCCTTGATCACGGTGACCGTTTGCGCCGGCGCCTGCGGGTAGATGGCGTCGGACGACGGGTGCAGGACGTACGTGCCCGGCTCGAGAATGATGCGGAACCGGCCGTCCGCGTCGCTGCGGATCTCGGCCACGTGGCGCCCGGCACCATCTGCCACGCCGATCAGCGCCTCGTACGGGCGCTGGTTGACCATGCCCGGCCATTCGACCGGACTAACCGGGCGCAGGATCACCTCGCCGTCGATACCGCTGGTGGCTTGAACTGGAACCATCATGCATCCAGTATAGCCACTAAAACGAGCGACAACCCGCGCCTATAGGATCCCGCGGCCGTTCACCGACGCGATGATCTCGTCGTAGCGTTCGTTGTCGGTCTTGTGCAGGTAGGCCGCCGTCGTCGCGATATTCGCGTGGCCCGCCGTGTCCTGCAGCGTCTTCAACTGCACGCCGTTGTTCGCGTGATTCGTCAGCATGCTGTGGCGCAGCCAGTGCGCCGATGCCTGGCGCAGCGTGGCGGCCGTGTCGAAATCGCCGCGGCCGTCCGCCACGCCCGCCGCGTCGGCGAAGATCGCCTTGATCGCTTCCGAGGCCGCCTCGTCCGTGATGCGTGCGAGTGCGCGGCTGCGGCTCGACAACACGAGCGGCGTGCGGTCCGTGCGGTCCGTCTGCGGCAACAGGCCGAACACCTGGCGGTAGGATCGGAAGGCGTCCAGCATGTCGGGCGGCACCGGCAGGCGGCGCGGCTTGTTGCCCTTGCCGAGGACATCCAGCCACCAGCGGCCGTTGCCTTCCGTGTAGATCGACCCCATCGATGCACCCACGATTTCGTTCAGGCGCGCGCCCGTGTGCGCGAAGGCGACGAGCAGGAAGCGGTCGCGGGCGCGGCGCTTGAGGGCTGCCGGCGTGTCGGCCGGCCGGTGCGCAACGGTTTCCAGCGCCAGCGCGATCGCGCCTTGCGTCAGGTAGCGCGTGATCCGGCTCGCGGACGGCGCGCGGATGTTGCGCACGAGCGCGCCGGGGTTGCGGCGCAGATAGCCTGTCTGCTCCGCAAAGCCCAGCAGGCCCTTTACGGCAATCATCGCCTGGCGCCGGCTCGCATCGGACAGCGGCCCCGTGAAGGGCCGGTAGCGCGGATCGGTGCGGGGCCACTTCGTCGTGCATACCCACTCGGGCGGCGGGCTCTTGAGGAATTCCTTGTACGCGTTCAGGTCGGCCACGTTCAGCTGGCCCAGCGTCTTCTTGGCTTCCTCGCGGCACCAGGTCAGGAAGCGGAACAATTCCTTTTGCGTGTTCTGGATGGATTTCGCGCTCAGTTCGCCGTGAGCGATGAATTCGCGGGCCAGCTCGATGTCGGTGGTCGCTTCCGTGATCGCGTCCTCGGCCTGGCGGAGCATCCTGACGTGCAGGCGGCCGCTTGCGCCGGTCGTGATCGCTTCCGGAATCGTTGGACCAAGGTCGATGGGCGTGAAGTTCGGCATGGCGGTGCTGATATAACTGTGTTTTTATACAGTATAACAGCTCGGCCGCGCGCGGCACAGCGCCGGATTTGATCTAGTCGGCCAATCCTTGCCGCGTCGCTGCCAGGATCTCGTCGCCCAGAGCCGGATCCTCGACGGCCCGCGCCAGCGCGACCGCGCCCACCATCGCCGCAAGCGCCAGGATCGCGTCGGCCCGCGCGTCCGCTTGTGAACCCGCTCCTGTACGGCGCTTGCCCGGCAACGCACGCATCAGGCGGTCGATGGCGCCTTTCACGTGGGCCGTGAACGGGCCGCGCGTGGCCGGCTCCTTCGCGGCGTCGGCGGCGAGCGCCGTCATCAGGCAACCGGCGCCGGCGCTGTCGACGTGGCGCCGGCTCAGGTACAGGTCGAGATAGGCCGCGATCCCCTGTTCCGCCACGATGCGGTCGAAATCGGCTTGCGTCCGGGACGACAGGTCGGCCAGCGCCTCGGCCATCAACGCTTCCTTGGAGGCGAAATGATTGTAGAACGGCCCGTGCGTGAGGCCGGTCGCCTTCATGATCTCGCCGACGCTGACGCCCGCGAAGCCGCGTTCGCGGAACAGGCGGCCCGCTTCCTCCAGGATGCGGCGGTGCTTGGCGGCAGTTTCTTCCGGTGGATAGCGCATGACTATTGCCTCCATATAATTTGCAAGGTTGACGGCAAACATTATATCCATCATGCTTCATCCATCCAAACATGACGATCATCATGTTTGCGTTCAACCCCACCATCGAGGAGCACATCATGAGCAAAGCACAGCAAGGCACGGCCATCGTCACGGGCGCATCCGCAGGCCTGGGCAGGATCTACGCGGACCGCCTGGCCCGCCGCGGGTACGACCTCGTCCTCGTCGCCCGCCGCGGCGACAAGCTGGCCGAACTGGCCGATACGCTGTCAACGGCGTATGGCGTGCAGGTCCGTCCCTTCGTTGCCGACCTAAGCCGCAGCACCGACGTCGAGCGCCTTGCCGATCTGATCCGTGACGACGCAAGCGTCACCATGCTCGTGAATAATGCCGGCGTCTCGGTGTCGGGTTCCACGACGACCCTGAATCCGGCCGACGTCGCGTGGCAGCAGGCAATCAACGTGGACGCCGTCAACCGCCTGAGTCTTGCCGCACTGCCTAAGTTCCTCGAGCGCGACCGCGGCACCCTTGTGAATATCTCCTCGATCCTCGGATTCGGCTTCCTGCCGTCGAGCACCTTCTACAGTGCCGGCAAGGGCCATGTGGCGAACCTGACCCGCGCCCTGCAGAACGAGGTGCAGGGTACGAATGTCCGCGTGCAACTGGTGGCGCCGTCGGTGACGGCCACGGAGATCTGGGAAGAAGACCGCCTGAATGCGATGGACCCGCGCATCGTGATGTCGGCCGAGGATTGCGTGGATGCGGCCCTGGCCGGCCTCGACCTGGGCGAACGGGTGACCTTCCCGTCCGTCGAGGATGCGCAGCTATGGAAGAATTTCGAGGAAGCCGCCGCGAAACTGATGCAGGGCGCGATGAGCGGCAGGCCGGCCTCGCGCTACCAGGCCGCCGCGCACGCTTGAACCGTGTTTGCAGCCCGGCCGCGCCTACGGGACAATGACCGTGACGACCCGTACACCGAAAGGAGCATGCATGAGCATCACGGTAAAGAACACGACGCCCGACACGACGCGCGTCACCCTGTTCGGCGAACTGCGCGACGGCAGCTTCGACGCGAAGATCATGGCCGAGACGGATGTACCGTACACGCGTTGCTGGGACGATGAAGTCGAGCAACGCATCGTCTACATCCAGCCCGATCCCGACCAGTTGAAGGCGATCCTCGCCGCGCTCAACGAGCGGCGCCTGACGATCGAACAGTTGCAGGAATTCGGCAGCGTGGGCGGTGGAACCTCCGAGATTCCGGTCTGATCCTACATGCGCACGCCGTGCCTGCCGACAGACGGGCGGCGTGCGCACGGCGACAATCGCTCATCTATTGACAGATCAGGAGGCGAACATGAACGCGAAATCGACGACGATCGGTGTCGGCAACCCGACCAGCGGCGAAGAAGGCAGCACCCTCACCCACGAAACGATGGCCGAGACGGGCGGCAGCGGTACCCAGCCACGTCCCGAAGAAGAAGCGCCGATGTCGCGCGGCAGCAGCCAGTCCGGCGACGCCGGCAACCGCCAGGGCGAGCGGGACGAGCCGGCCGAAGGCGAAGGCACGGCCGCGACGGCCATCAACCGCGGCTACCAGGATACGCGCAGCCGCCAGGCCAGCCCCGGCTCGACGGGCCTCGGGTCGCCGGAAACGGGCGGCAACCAGAGCGAAGACGACCTGGCACCGCCCCGCCGCGACTGACCGGTCAGGCCGCGCCGGCCATGCGCCGGCACGCGTCCGCGCAGGCGCGGCACGCTTGTGCGCATGCCTGGCAATGGTCCATATCGTGCTTGCCACACTCGTCGCCGCAGGCGGTGCACACGTCCGCGCACAGGCGGCACACATCGCGGGCGAAGTCGCTGCCGCGCGCCATGAAGGCAGCGGCCGTGCGGCAGATCTGGGCGCAGTCCATGTCCAGCGCGATGCAGCGCGCCATCATCTTGACGTCGTCTTCCTGCAGGCACGCCGTGGAACAGTGGTCGCAGGCGGCCGCGCAGGCCTGGCAGGCCTCGATACAGGCTTTGAAATCATCGTAAGACATCATTCCTCCTGTCGGATATGGATGGATGAAGCCTATTTTTGCCCAACGCTCCGGATGATGGCGCCACCCTTCATGACGAACTTCACGCGCGTCAGTTCGGCCGGATCCGCCAGGGGATCGCCGCTGACGGCGATGACGTCCGCATACTTGCCCGGCGTGATCGACCCGACGCGATCCTTCCAGCCCAGCAGGTCGGCACCGTTGATCGTCGCGGCCTGGATCGCCTGCATGGGCGACATGCCGTACTTGACCATGTAGAAGAACTGGCGGGCATTGTCGCCGTGCGGATAGACGCCCGCGTCGGTGCCGAACGCCATCTTGTCGCCACCCTTGTAGGCCTTGCGGAAGTTATCGCGCTGCAGTTGTCCGACCATGCGCTCTTTCTCCAGCGACTCGGGCAGCATGCCGGCCTTGGCGCCTTCCTGCAGGATGAAGTCGTCGTTATAGATGTCCATGACGAGATAAGTCCCTTTTTCGCGCGCCAGGCGGATGCCTTCGTCGTCGATCAGGCTCGCATGCTCGACGGAGTCGACGCCGGCCAGGATCGCGTCGCGGATGCTGCTGGCGCCGTGCGCGTGCGCGGCCACACGGCGGCCCAGTTTATGGGCTTCCTCGACGATGGCCTTCATCTCTTCCAGGGTCAGCTGCTGGGCGCCCGCTTCGTCGCCCTTCGACAGCACGCCGCCGGATGCGCAGATCTTGATGGTGTCCGCGCCGAACTTCGCCATCTCGCGCACCTTGGCGCGCGCGGCCCACGGACCGTCGGCCACCCCGTTCTCCGTGAAATGGAAATCGTGCGGCAGCAGGTTGTTGTCGCAGTGGCCGCCCTGGATGCCGATGGCGTAGCCGGCCACGCGCATGCGCGGACCCGGCAGTTCGCCGTCGTTGATGGCGTCGCGCAGCGCCACGTCGCCGAAGCCGCTCGCGCCCACGTTACGCACGGACGTGAAGCCGGCCTCGAGCGTACGTCGCGCCGCGTAGGCGCCGTACATGGCGGCGCGGATGTCGGACACGCCCAGCGAGCGGTAGCCATGCAGGTTCGGGTCGCCGGTCAGGTGGACGTGGGCGTCGATGAGGCCCGGCAGCACGGTTTCGCGCGACAGGTCGATCACCTGGGCGCCGGCCGGCACGGTCGTGCTCGCGCTTGGGCCGACGTCCGTGATGCGTTCGCCGCTGACGAGGATGGTCTGGTCCTGCAGCACTTTGCCGGCGACGACGTCGACGAGTTTGCCGGCACGGATGGCGACGACCTGGTCGGCGGCCGTGGCCGGCAACGTCAGGGTGAGCATGGCCAGTGCGGCCGCGAGCGGTGTCTTGTTCATGTGGTGGGACTCTCGGATAAAAGAGGTTGCGCAGCCAGTCGGTACCAGTTGCGCCAGGAAACGATGGCATTGATCCAGAAACCGGCATACAGAACGGCCGTCAGGACGAGGCCGCGGCTCAGGTACAAAGGCGCGGCGATGGAGTTCACCAGCAGCCAGAACGCCCAGTTCTCGACGCGGCGCTGCATCATGAGCACCTGGCCGATGATGGAAAAGACGAGGACGGCGGAATCGAGGAACGGTGCGTAGGCGTCGGTCGTGAAGTGCAGCAGCGCCCCGTAGCCGGCCGTGGCGGCGACGCCGAGCGGCACCGTCCACGCGAGATTCGCCGCGCTGGCGTGGGTGATCGGCAGGGGCTCGCCGTGGTCGCCGCGCATCCACTTCCACCAGCCGACGGCATTGGTGGCGACGAAAAACACCTGCAGGGCGACGTCGGCGTACAGGCGGTTCTGCGCGAACAGCACCCCGAACAGCGTGCAGCCGACGATGCCCGTCCACCACGTATGGACGTTGTTGCGTCCGGCCAGCAGGATGGACACCGCGACAAATCCGTTCGCCGCCAGTTCGAGCGGCGCGATCATCGCGCCCGGCCCTGCCCGTCCTTTTTCATGCACGCTCCTTGAAGAAGCGTGTACTGTACGCCACCCCCTCCGATTCTTGCAAGAGAGGAATGTTACAGCTTCAGTGTCCGGTGTTCCGCATCGACGTCCGGCCGGGTGCCCGTCATGGCCGCCTTCGCGTAGGCGAACAGGCGGACCATCTTGCTGTCGTGCGAATCCCAGTATTCCGCGGAGTGCGGCTCGACGCGGATCAGCACGGCGTGCTCGTCGTCCGGGCCGGCCGGGAACCACGCTTGCACGCCGGCGTTCCACATGGCGCGGATGCGTTCGCGGTCGACGACGCGCTCGGCCAGGCCGCTGACCGACACGAACAGGCTGTCTTCCGGCTTCGCGAACGACAGGTTCACCTGCGGGCGATGGGCGATGCAATCCCACAGCGCCGTCTGCGTGGACGTGAAGAACCAGACGCCGCCCGCGTCGTCGACCTCTTCCTGCGTCATCGGCTGGCTCAGAAGGTGACCGTGTTCGTCCTGCCACGTGAACATGGGGAAGCGGACTTCCTTGATCCGCGATTTCAGGTCGGCGATGTCTTTGCTGTCGTGTGTGCTCATGGTGGTTCCTCGTGCGATTGGAGCCGCTATCGTAGACGGCGCCCGTCCCGCGGTCCGTGCGGCGGCGTACGGATGGCTTGCACACCTGACTTTTGAGGCGGGTCAACAGTGTCGGCGAGCAGAAAAAATGCCGCGTTGCAGCGCAATATAATCAGCCATCTCGTTTCATTGACGGGTGACGCCATGGGTTCCCTGCTCGAGCCGGACGAACGGCCACGCCTCGTCGTTCACGTGATCGACGCGCTCGACGCCGCCGTGACGGAAACCAGCCTGTTGAACCTGATCCGCCACCTGCCGCCCGAGCGCTACCGCCACGCCATCGTCTGCATGCATGACCGCGGCGGCCGCCAAGGCGATGTCCGCGAGCACGGGGTCGAGGTCGTCAACCTGCACAAGCGGTCCGGGACCGATCCCTTGCACTACCTGCGCATGTTCGGCGTGCTGCGCGCGCTGCGGCCCGACCTCATCCACACGCGCGACGGCGCCGGCCTGGCGGCGCAGGTGATCGCGGCGCTGGCCGGGGTCAAGCTGCGCGTGCATGCGGAGCACGGGCGCGGCGCGGCACAGGCGCACGGCGGCGTCGGCGCGCGCCTGCTGCGCCGGCTGCTGTGCCCGCTCATCGATCATTACATCGCCGCCAGCAGCGATCTGGAGGAATGGCTTGTGGAATCCGTCGGGGCGGAACCGGCGCGCGTGTCGCAGATCGCGAACGGCGTCGACAGCGTGCAATTCCACCCACGGCTCGGACCGTCCGCCGCCGTCGGGCCGCCCGGGTTCATGCATGACGGCGCGTTCGTCGTCGGGAGTGTCGGCCGGATGGACGCGGCGGGCAACCACACGACCCTCGTCGAGGCGTTCCTGCGCCTGATCGCGTCGCCGCATCCGGCGCACCAGCGGCTGCGGCTGCTGCTCGTCGGCGACGGCCCGGAGCGTGCCGAGTGCCAGGCGCTGCTGCACCGGGCCGGCGCGGCCTCGCGCGCGTGGCTGGCTGGCGCCCGTGCCGACGTGCCCCAGCTGATGCGCGCGATGGACTTGTTCGTGCTGCCGTCCCGCGCGGAGGACCGGGCCAACGCGATCCTGCAGGCGATGGCGACGGGGCTGCCGGTCGTCGCATCGGCCGTCGGCGGCAACACGGAACTCGTGCATCCGGGCTTTACCGGCATCCTCGTGCCGCCCATGTCGACGGAATTGCTGGCGGCCGCGATCGCCGATTACTGCAGGATTCCGGACATGGCGGCCCGCCACGGGGCGCGGGCGCGCAGCCAGGTCATCGCCCGCCACAGCATGCCGGCGATGGCCCGCGACTACCTGGCCGTCTACGACGCCCTCACGGGGAGCGAGGCGCCGGGAGGCGTCCGCAGGGGATGCTGAACAGCGGCATCTTCGACATAGCCGCGCCAAATCGTCTATAGTGATGCCTCTTTACAAAAGCAAAACCAAGAGAGTGCGATGAAATTTGACGTAGCCATCGTCGGCAGCGGCCTGGCCGGCCTGTCGGTTGCCCTTCATCTGGCGCAAACCCGCAAGGTCGCCATCATCTCCAAGCGCGAGCTCCTCGACGGTGCCAGCAACTGGGCCCAGGGCGGCATCGCCGCCGTGCTGGATTCGGGCGACAGCCACGACCAGCATATCGCCGACACCCTGGTCGCCGGCGCCGGCCTGTGCGACGAAGCGGCCACCCGCTACATCGTCGAGCACGGGCGCGAGGCGATCGAGTGGCTGATCGAGCAAGGCGTGCCCTTTACCCGCGACGAGACCGCGGAACTCGGCTTCCACCTGACCCGCGAAGGCGGCCACAGCCAGCGCCGCATCATCCACGCCGCGGACGCCACCGGCCACGCCGTGCAGGTGACGCTGGAGCAGAAAGTGCGCGCGCACCCGAACATCACCCTGTTCGAACATCACTGCGCAATCGACGTGATCACGTCCGATAAATTGCAGCCGGACGGCGTGCATGCCGGCCCCGCCCTCGTCGGCCAGCCGCGCTGCTACGGCCTGTACGTGCAGGACGAAAAGAGCGGCAAGGTGCAGACGTTCGAGGCGGAGCACACGGTGCTCGCGACGGGCGGCGCCGGCAAGGTCTACCTGTACACGACGAACCCCGACACGGCGACGGGCGACGGCATCGCGATGGCCTGGCGTGCCGGCTGCCGCGTGTCGAACATGGAGTTCATCCAGTTCCACCCGACCTGTTTGTACCACCCGTTCGCGAAATCGTTCCTGATCACGGAAGCCGTGCGCGGCGAAGGCGGCCTGCTGAAACTGCCGCCCGAGGCGGGGTCCGCGGCCGGCACGCGCTTCATGCCGGCGCACGACGAACGGGGCGAACTGGCCCCGCGCGACGTCGTGGCGCGCGCCATCGACTTCGAGATGAAGAAGCGCGGCATCGACTACGTCCACCTGGACATCACCCACAAGAGCCCGGAATTCATCCAGGAACACTTCCCGACGATTTACGCGCGCTGCCTGGAGCTGGGCATCGACATCACGAAGGAAGCGATCCCCGTCGTGCCGGCCGTGCACTTCACGTGCGGCGGCGTCGTGACGGACCTCGCGGGCCGCACCGACATCCCGGGCCTGTACGCCGTCGGCGAGACGGCCTATACGGGCCTGCACGGCGCCAACCGCCTGGCCAGCAACTCTCTGCTGGAATGCCTCGTCGTCGGCCGCGCCTGCGCGCACCAGATCGCCGCCGCGCCGGCCGTCGACCTGCCCCCGCTGCCCGCCTGGGACGAGAGCCGCGTCACGAATGCGGACGAGGAAGTGGTCATCGCCCATAACTGGGACGAGCTGCGCCGCTTTATGTGGAACTACGTCGGCATCGTGCGCACGACCAAGCGCCTGGAGCGGGCGCAGCACCGCATCAAGCTGCTGAAGGAAGAGATCGACGAGTACTACCGCAACTTCCGTGTCACCAACGACCTGCTGGAGCTGCGCAACCTCGTCGAGGTGGCGCACCTGATCGTGCGCAGCGCGCTGTCCCGCCACGAAAGCCGTGGCCTGCATTTCTCGCGCGATTATCCGGACACATTGCCGAAAGCCTTGCCCAGTGTGCTGACGCCGCGCCGGCGCTGATGAACCAGAAGCTTACGCCTTCGACCGTCGTGCTGCTGACCGTCCCGCCCCTGCTGTGGGCGGGCAACGCCATCGTGGGACGGCTCGTGCGCGCGGCCGTGCCGCCAATGACGCTGAACCTGCTGCGCTGGACCATCGCGCTGGCCGTGCTGCTGCCGCTCGGCTGGGCGACGCTGCGCCAGGCCGGCGTGGTGGATGCGGTGCGCGTCCGCTGGCGCCGCTATGCCCTGCTGGGACTGCTGGGCATCGGCATGTACAACTCGCTGCAGTATCTCGCGTTACAGAGCTCCACGCCCATCAACGTGACCCTCGTCGCGTCCGGCATGCCGGTCTGGATGATGCTCGTCGGCCGCCTGTTCTACGGCGTGGCCGTGCGCACGCGCCAGGTGATCGGCGCCTTGCTGTCGATCGCCGGCGTGCTCGTCGTGCTGTGCCGGGGCGACGTCGACCAGTTGCTCGCGCTGCGCCTCGTCGCGGGCGATCTCTACATGATCCTCGCGACGATCGCGTGGTCGTTCTACAGCTGGATGCTGCTGCAGCCGCAGGACGAGCCGGCGTTGCGCGCCGACTGGGCTGCGTTCCTCGCCGCGCAGGTTGCGTTCGGCCTGCTGTGGTCGGCCGGATTTGCCGGCGTCGAGTGGTTGCTGGGCGCGGCGGCCATCGCGTGGAGCTGGCCCGTCGTGGCGGCGCTGCTGTTCGTGGCCGTGTGCCCGGCCGTGCTCGCGTTCGCGATGTGGGGCGCTGGCATCCGCCGTGCCGGGCCCGGCATCGGCGCATTCTTCGTCAACCTCACGCCCTTGTTCACGGCGCTGCTGTCGACCGCCTTCCTCGGCGAGCTGCCCCATGCCTACCACGTGCTCGCGTTCGTCCTGATCGTGGGCGGGATCGTCGTTTCAGCAAAACGTTGAAACAGCCGTAACGTGTTTCTGCATGGGCATCGGAGATGTTACGATCCCAGCGGAAGGAGTACAACGATGGCTGAAGCATTCACCGTCCACGACCACGCGGCGCGGATCGCCGCATTCCTCGACCGCCACCCGCGCGCGCTCGTGCTGACGGGCGCGGGGCTGTCGACGGCGTCCGGTATTCCCGATTACCGCGACCGCGACGGCACCCGGCGCGGCAAACCCCCGATCCACGGCCCGGATTTCCGCAAATCCGAGGCCGTACAGCGGCGCTATTGGGCGCGCAGCATGATCGGCTGGCCCGTGCTCGCACAGGCCCGGCCCAATCGGGGGCATGCCGCGATTGCCGGCCTGGAGCGGATCGCGAAGATCGGGTCGGTGCTGACGCAGAACGTGGACGGCCTGCACGGCCAGGCCGGCAGCCATGGCGTGCTGGAATTACACGGCAATATCCACACGGTCGTGTGCCTCGAATGCACGGCGATTTTTCCGCGCGCCTTCGTGCAGGGGCAACTGGAAGATTTCAATCCGCACATGGCGGGCGCGAATGCGACGCCGCTGCCGGACGGCGACGCGTCCGTGGAACCGACGGAACTGGCCAGCTTTCGCCTGCCGTATTGCACCTGCTGCGGCGGCACCCTGATGCCCAACGTGGTGTTCTTCGGCGATAACGTGCCGCCCGCACGCACGGCCATCGCGCTGGAACAGATGGAACGGGCCGACGCGCTGCTGGTCGTCGGTTCGTCGCTGATGGTCTATTCCGGCTTCCGCTTCTGCCGCATGGCGCAGGCCGCCGGCAAGCCGATCGCCGCCATCAACCTGGGCCGCACGCGGGCCGACGACCTCCTCGACATCAAGATCGAAGAAACGGCCGAGCGGGTGCTCCCGCTCGCGCTGGACATGCTCATCAAAGGCTCGGAAAACACGGAGCGAGACGACACGCCATCCATACCACTCGACGGGGGAATACTGTGACGAAAGATCTGCGAAGTACCGGTGTCAAACCATGGCAAGCCGGCGCGCTGCTGGCCGGTCTCGGCCTTGCCGCTTCCTATTTTTACGTGCGTTCCAGGACAAAGCAGGCGGAGGCGGACAATCCGCCGCAGGGCCGCTTCGTCAAGGTCGACGGGGTGCGCCTGCATTACGTGGAGCGCGGCAGCGGCCCCGTGCTGGTTCTGCTGCACGGGAACGGCGTGCTGGCCAGCGATTTCCAGACCAGCGGGCTGATGGACAAGGCGGCCGAGCACTATCGCGTGATCGCGTTCGACCGCCCCGGCTTCGGCTACAGCGAGCGGCCGCGCAGCAAGGTGTGGACGCCGCAAGCCCAGGCGCGGTTGCTGCATCACGCGCTGCAGGAGATCGGCGTCGATTCGGCCATCGTGCTGGGCCACTCGTGGGGCACGCTCGTCGCGCTGTCGATGGCGCTGGAGGTGCCGGACTTCGTGCGCGGCCTCGTGCTGCTGTCGGGCTATTACTACCCCAGCTTGCGGGCCGACGTGCCGCTGCTGTCCGGCCCCGCGATCCCGCTCGTGGGCGATTTGATGCGCTACACGATCTCGCCGCTCGTCACGCGCATGCTGTGGCGTCCGCTGACGAAGCGCGTGTTCTCGCCGCAGCCGGTCGATGCCCGCTTCCGCGAACTGCCCGTGTGGATGCTGCTGCGCCCGAGCCAGCTGCGCGCCAGTGCGGCGGAGACGGCGCTGATGGTGCCCTCGGCGGTGGCGCTGTCCAGGCATTATCCGGAGCTGAAGGTGCCGGTCGTCGTCATGGCCGGCACGAAGGACAAGATCGTCGACTTCGGCCACAACTCCGAACGGCTGGACGAGCGTCTGCCGGACAGCGAGCTGCAGTTGCAGCCCGGCGTCGGGCACATGACGCATTATGCGCATCCGGAAAAGGTGCTAGCCGCGGTCGACGAGATCGCGGGACGCGTTGGCGAGTCGGTGTATCGGAGGAATCCGCAGGCCGAGGCGTTGGCCCGGGCCAGCGAAAGTGGGACGTAATCAGCCGACGATACGCAGCGAGTAATCGGTGGCCTTCACGTCCTTCGTGAGGCTGCCGATCGAAATCCGGTCGACCCCGGTCTCTGCAATCGCGCGCACGGTCTGCATGTTGATGCCGCCGGACGCTTCCAGCAACGCGCGCCCTTCGTTGATGCGCACCGCTTCGCGCATCATGTCCAGGTCGAAGTTGTCGAGCAGGGCCGACGTTGCACCCGCGCCGAGCGCTTCTTCCAGCTCGGCGATCGATTCCACCTCGACCTGGATCGACACGCCCGCGTTCAGCGCAGTCGCGGCCTGCAGTGCCGGCGTAATGCCTCCCGCGGCCGCGATGTGGTTTTCCTTGATCAGGATGCCGTCGTACAGCGCCATGCGCTGGTTGGCGCCGCCGCCCACGCGCACGGCGTATTTCTGTGCCTGGCGCAGGCCCGGCAACGTCTTGCGCGTGTCGAGGATCTGCGCCTTCGTGCCGGCGATGACGTCGACATAGGTGCGTGTGGCCGTCGCGACGCCGGACAGCAGCTGCAGGAAGTTCAGCGCCGAGCGCTCCGCCGTCAGCAGCGACCGCGGCGAGCCTTCGATCGTGCAGACGACGCTGTCAGCCGCCATCACGTCGCCTTCGGCATATTTCCAGTCGATCTCGATGTCCTGGTCGACGGCGAGCATCACGCCTTCGAACCACGGCGCGCCGCACAGGACGGCCTGTTCGCGCACGATCACGCGCGCCTTCGCGCGAGGCGCTTCCGGCACGAGCTTGCCCGTCAGGTCGCCGCTGCCGACGTCTTCCAGCAGCGCGGCCAGCAGGTTCTGTTCGAATGCCGCCTGCAGTTTCTCGTCGAACTGGCCTTCTTCAGCGAATGGATTGCGGAGATTGCTCATGCGGGACCGATTCCTTTGAAGAGATTGGCTTCCTGCTCCAGCGCGCCGGTCGGCAGCGCCTTCGCTTTCTTGGCAGCGGCGAAGTCGAGCATGCGGTCGATGGCGCGCTTGGCCTGCTTGCCGATCTCCGGATCGACGAAGATTTCGTTTTTGCCGTCGGTGGCTTCGAGCACGTCGGCCAGGTTCTGCAAGCCGTTCATCGCCATCCACGGGCAGTGCGCGCAGCTCTTGCAGGTGGCGCTGTTGCCGGCCGTCGGGGCTTCGATCAGGGTCTTGCCCGGCGCGGCCATGCGCATCTTGTGCAGGATGCCGTTGTCCGTGGCGACGATGAAGTGCGTCGCATCCATCGTCTGCGCCGCGTTGATCAGCTGGGTGGTCGAGCCCACGACGTCCGCCTGGGCGACGACGTTGGCCGGCGATTCCGGGTGCACGAGGACTTTCGCGTGCGGGTATTCCGCGCGCAGCAGGTCCAGTTCGATGCCCTTGAATTCGTCGTGCACGAGGCAGGAGCCCTGCCACAGCAGCATGTCCGCGCCCGTCTGCTTCTGGATGTACGAACCCAGGTGACGGTCCGGCGCCCACAGGATCTTCTTGCCCTGGTCGTGCAGGTATTTGACGATGTCCAGGCCGATCGACGACGTCACCATCCAGTCCGCGCGCGCCTTCACGGCGGCGGACGTGTTCGCGTAGACGACGACCGTGCGGTCCGGATGCTGGTCGCAGAACGCGGCGAATTCGTCGGCCGGGCAGCCCAGGTCCAGCGAACAGGTCGCGTCCAGGTCCGGCATCAGGATCGTCTTTTCCGGGCTCAGGATCTTCGCTGTCTCGCCCATGAAGCGCACGCCGGCCACGACGAGCGTCTTGGCCGGGTGATCGCGGCCGAAGCGCGCCATTTCCAGCGAGTCCGACACGCACCCGCCCGTTTCCTCGGCGAGATCTTGCAGGTCGGCATCGACGTAGTAGTGCGCGACGAGGACGGCCTCGCGCTCCTTCAGCAGGCGGCGGATGCGGTCCTTCAGCGCGGTCTTTTGTTCGACTTCGAGCGGCGACGGGGTGCGGGCCCAGGCCTCGGCGGTCGAGCAGACGCCGCCGACGGGCCGGTCGTATTCGAAGACTTTAACGGGGGCAATGGTATTCATATTGTGCTCGCGTCACGAAAAATTAATCGAGACCCTGGCTCTTCAGGTAATCCTCGTAATTGCCCTGGAAGTCGATGACACGGTCTTCCTTGATCTCGAGGATGCGGGTCGCCAGCGACGACACGAATTCGCGGTCGTGCGACACGAAGATGAGGGTGCCTGCGTATTTATCCAGCGCGATGTTCAGCGACTCGATCGATTCCATGTCCATGTGGTTCGTCGGTTCGTCGAGCAGCAGCACGTTGTGACGGCCGAGCATCAGCTTGCCGTACATCATGCGGCCCTTCTCGCCGCCGGACAACACGCGCACGGACTTCTTGACCTCGTCGCCGCCGAACAGCAGGCGGCCCAGGATCGAGCGCACGGCCTGGTCGTCGTCGCCCTCTTTCGTCCACTGGCCCATCCAGTCGGTCAGGTTCAGGTCGGTCGCGAACTCTTCGGTCGGGTCCTGCGGCATATAGCCCGGGTTCGCATTCTCCGCCCACTTCACACGGCCGGTGTCCGAGTCGAGACCCGTGATCGGCGCGCTGCCGATGCAACGCAGCAACGTGGTCTTGCCGGCACCGTTGGCGCCGATGATCGCGATGCGCTCGCCCGCTTCGACCATGATCGAGAAATTCTTGAACAACTGGCGGTCATAGGACTTCGACAGGCCTTCCGTCTCGACGGCCAGGCGGTGCAGTTTCTTCTCGCCTTCGAAGCGGACGAACGGATAGGCGCGCGACGACGGCTTGAATTCCTCGATCTTGATCTTGTCGATCATCTTCAGACGGGACGTGGCCTGGCGGGCCTTCGACTTGTTCGCGGAAAAGCGGCGCACGAAGTCCTGCAGCTCGGCGACCTTCTCTTTCGCCTTCGCGTTATTGGCCAGCTGCTGGTTCCTGGCCTGCGTCGACGCTTCCATGTAGTCGTCGTAGTTGCCCGGATAGACCTTCAGTGTGCCGTAGTCCATGTCGGCGACGTGCGTGCAGACGGAATTCAGGAAGTGGCGGTCGTGCGAGATGATGATCATCGTCGAGTTCCGCTGGTTCAGCATGTCGGCCAGCCAGCTGATCGTGTGGATGTCCAGGTTGTTGGTCGGTTCGTCGAGCAGCAGGATGTCCGGATCCGAGAACAGGGCCTGCGCCAGCAGCACGCGCAGCTTCCAGCCCGGCGCCACGGCGCTCATCGGGCCCTGGTGCAGGTCGGTGCCGATGCCGAGGCCCAGCAGCAGCTCGCCGGCGCGCGCTTCGGCCGAGTAGCCGTCGTATTCGGCGACCTTGCCTTCGAGCTCGGCCGCTTTCATGTAGTCCTCGTCCGTCGCTTCCGGATTGGCGTAGATGGCGTCGCGTTCGCGGATGGCTTCCCACAGTTCCGTGTGGCCCATCATCACGACGTCGAGCACGCGTACGTCTTCGTAGGCGAACTGGTCCTGGCGCAGCTTGCCGAGGCGCTCGTGCGGGTCGAGGCTGACGTTGCCGGCGGACGGCTCGAGGTCGCCGCCGAGGATCTTCATGAAGGTCGACTTGCCGCAACCGTTGGCGCCGATGAGGCCGTAACGGTTGCCGTCGCCGAACTTGACGGAAATATTTTCGAACAGCGGCTTGGCGCCGAACTGCATCGTGATGTTTGCTGTAGAGAGCACTGGGAAACCTTCGTTTTGCGTTTTCGATTAACCGCACATTTTACCACCGCGACGGGGGCGTTGCGTCAGGCAGTCTTGAGTGTCGGGTAACTGGACATCGTGAGGGACCACTGCTCCCCATCGCACTGCAGATGCCCCTGCGCCCCGAACGGAATCGTCACGTGCCGCGCGATGTGGCCGAACTCCAGACCCGTCAGCACCGGCACGGGCAACGTCGCGCGCACATAGGCCAGCATTTCGTCGAAGTTGTAGCCGTTGTCGTTCGGTCCGAGGCGGTAGCCGGAAAAATCGCCCAGCACGACGGCGCGCTGTTTTTCCAGCACGCCGGCCTGCGCAAGTTGCAGCAGCATGCGCTCCACGCGGAACGGATGCTCGGCGATGTCTTCCAGGAACAGGATGCCGTCGTCGATGCGCGGGAAGTATGGCGTGCCCATCAGCGACATGATCATCGCCAGATTGCCGCCCCACACCGTGCCCGTCACGTCGAGGCGCGGGTTCGCGGCGCCGTGGCCGGAGACCGTGTGAGTCGGGCCGGCCAGGCAGCGCCAGAAGTCGTCCAGCGTGAAGCCGTCGGGTTCGACCGGGCCGAAGTCGGCCGTGAACATGGGGCCGGCGTAGCTGAGCGTGCCCGTCTTCGCATACAGGCCCATGTGGAATGCCGTGACGTCGGAATAACCGACGAAGATCTTGCCGCTCGCCGCCATGCGTTCGAAGTCGATGTCCGGCAGCAGCCGGGTCATGCCGTAGGCGCCGCGGATGGCCATCACGACCTGTACGTCCGGGTCGGCGACTGCCGCTTCCAGCTGGGCGAGACGTTCCGCGTCCGTGGCAGCAAAGCGCTGGTGGCGTTCTTCGTGCTTGTAGTAGTTGTGGACGAGGATGCCTTGGGCTTCGAGGCGCGCGATGCCGCGCGGGATGGCTTCCGGCTCCGGCGCGAAGCCGCCGGGCGCGATGAGGGCGATGCCCAATTTCGGGATGGTCACTGTTTGACGAAGAGCCTTGGTGTCGAGTCGGGCGCCATCTTACCGTGCGCATGGGCGTCGATCAAGGCGAGGAGCCGCTCCAGCAGCTGGGCCGGCAGGTCGTGGCCCATGCCCTCGATCACTTCCAGGCGGGCGCCGGGAATCGCCTGCGCGGTGGCGACGCCACACGCGAGCGGCACGAGCGGATCGGCCGCGCCGTGGATCACGAGGGTCGGCGCGACGATCGTCTGCAACTGCGGCGTGCGGTCGCCGCAAGCCGTTACGGCCAGCATCTGGCGCACGACCCCGCCCGGGCAGCAGTTGCGGCGCAGCGCGCGGGCGACCCGGCGGCGCAGGTGCTTTTCCGGGGTCGGGTACGCCGGGCTGCCGATGGCCTGCAGCAGCTGCACGTTGTAGTCGATGGCCGTGTCGATGTCGCCGGCGCCGCGCGGACGGCGCAGCAGCGCGCGCCGGGCCGCGGGTGTCGGGCCCGGCAGGCCGCGGCGGCCGCTGCTGGACATGATCGACGTCAGGCTGAGGACGCGCGACGGGTACTTGGCCGCCATCAGTTGTCCGACCATGCCGCCCATCGACATGCCGACGACGTGGGCGCGCGCGACGCCCAGCGCGGACAGCACGCCGATGGCATCGTCCGCCATGTCTTCCAGCCGATAAGGCGGCTTGAGGGGGATGTGCAGCAGCGACTTCAGCCAGGCCAGCGTGAGACTGGGCGTGCCGGCGTGCTCGAACTTGGTGGACAGGCCGCTGTCGCGATTATCGAAACGGATCACGTAAAAGCCCAGTTCGACGAGGCCCTCGACGAATTCGTCCGGCCAGGCCGTCAATTGCAGGCCGAGGCCCGAAACCAGCAGCAGCGGCACGGATTTCGGATCGCCCGCCGTGTCGAAGGCGATGCGGATCCCGTTGGCGTTCAGACTAGGCATTATTGGTAGCTGGGTCGGTGGAATCCTCCGCTACCGGAAAGCAGCGGAGGCCTGGAACCAGCATACCATTTTCGGAAAACGGGTGGCGTCAGCCTTGCGTGCGCCGGGCGGCGCGCCGTTCGGCGAAGAATCCCTTGAGCATGGCGCTCGCTTCGTCGGCCAGCACGCCGCCGACGACGTCCGTGTGGTGATTCAGCTGCTCCAGCGCGAACAGGTCGAGGATGGAGCCGCACACGCCCGTCTTCGGATCCGGCGCGGCATACACGACGCGGGCCAGGCGCGCATGCATCATCGCGCCCGAGCACATCGCGCACGGTTCCAGCGTCACGTACAGCTCGCAGCCCGGCAGCCGGTAGTTGCCGAGCTTTTCCGCCGCCGCGCGCAGGGCGACGATCTCCGCGTGCGCGGTCGGGTCGTGGCGCCCGATCGGCTGGTTGAAGCCGGTGGCGATGACCTCGCCGTCACGCACGACGACGGCGCCCACGGGCACCTCCCCCGCCGCCCAGGCCTTACGGGCTTCCTGCAGGGCCACGCCCATGTACGTATTGTCGTCCGCTTCAGGCATCCGTGATTTCGGCCCAGCAGTTCGGCGTTTCGTGCAGCACGAGCTTCTGCAGGCGCAGGCCGGTCCCGTAGCGGTCGGTGTAGGCGGCCTTCAGGATGTTCCACGCTACCTGCGCGAGGTTTTCCACGGTCGGGATACGGTCGATCACGACGGTTTTATGATTCGGCAGGCTGGCCAGGAAGCCGCGCACGGCCTCGTCCTTCTCGTAGACGAGGAAGGCGTGGTCCCAGACGTCGACGAGGTGCTCCTTGGCGAGCGCCTTGATGTCCGAGAAGTCCATGATCATGCCGTTGTCGGAATTGCCTTCGACGTCGATGACGGCGCCCGTCAGCGTGATTTCCAGCGTATAGCGGTGGCCGTGCAGGTTGCGGCACTGGCTCTTGTGGTCGGGGATGCGGTGGCCGGCGTCGAATTCCAGCTTGCGGGTAATGGTCAGCATGTCAGGGGATGTTCAGGAGTTTATGGGTCTGGAGGCTGAGCTTCCACTTCGGATTGCGGCGGCATGTGTCGATGGCCAGTTGCGTGTTGAACTGGGCCAGCGGACCGTCCATCGGCTGCACGAAGAAATTCTCGAAATCCAGGTGTTCGTACGCGGCCAGATCCTGGCCCGTCTGCGGGATGACGACCTTGAGCTCGTTGCCTTTTTCGACCACCAGCGTCGAACCCATCTTCGGGCTCACGCAGATCCAGTCCACGCCCGCCGGCACGGGCAGCGTCCCGTTCGTTTCGATGGCGATCGTGAAGCCGGCGGCGTGCATCGCGTCGATCAGCGCCGCGTCCAGCTGCAGCAGCGGCTCGCCGCCCGTGAAGACGACATATTTGCTGGCCGGATAAGTCTCCGGCCACAGGCTGTCGATCACCGCGGCCAGGCTGGCGGCGTCCTTGAATTTGCCGCCCCGTTCGCCGTCCGTGCCGACGAAATCCGTATCGCAGAACTGGCAGACGGCCGTGGGCCGGTCCGCTTCGCGGCCCGTCCACAGGTTGCAGCCGGAAAAGCGGCAGAACACGGCCGGGCGGCCCGCGTGGGCGCCCTCGCCCTGCAGGGTGTAGAAGATTTCTTTGATGCTGTAAGTCACTGTGAAAGTCCGGTAAGGCTCGCGTCAACCTTCCATTATACCGCGCCCGGCACGGGTCGCAGAAGAGGTCCATTTAATTGACGGTAAGCAAAAACGTGCCGTTCGGAAAGTCGTAC
The DNA here is from genome assembly GCF_024756235.1 of Massilia kyonggiensis. Taxonomy (GTDB): domain Bacteria; phylum Pseudomonadota; class Gammaproteobacteria; order Burkholderiales; family Burkholderiaceae_D; genus Telluria; species Telluria kyonggiensis. The sequence goes on from NZ_JANUGY010000004.1 coordinate 169,456, forward strand.
CTTTGGATACGGAAAGTTCCTAATCGAGTCGTCCTAGTCCTCGTCGGAGGGATCGTGATCAAAAGCCTGCTGCTCCAGTCGCTGCGCGCCACCCTCGGTGCCGTGTTACTGCTCGCCCTGTGGTTCGGGATGTCGGAACACGCCCGCATGCTCGCCGTGCCGGAGCGGTTGCAGCTGGGCGTCATTGTGCTCGTCATGATGATCGTGCTGTTCGCGATGTTGTTCCGCCGCGTGCGCAGCGAAGACCGGATCGCGCGCCTGGAAGCCGCCCTGTGCCGCGAGCAGAAGGCGCGCAGCCAGGCCGACCAGGCACTGGCCGAGTCGGACATGCTGCTGGGGCGGCTGACGGGTGGTGCCGAAGGCCGCCGTGGCAACCTCGATCCGCTCGCGCAACTGATTGCCATCCAGACCGAACTGCTGCAGGTGCGCCGCCAGTACGCGCTGGAGGATCCGCTCCTCGCGTCGCGCATCGATTTACTGTGTACGCGGGTCGACCGGGTGGCCCAGGCGATCGTCGCCCACGCGGACGAACCCGGGTGACCGTCCCCAACCGCCCTTGCTAAAAATCAAGAGGCTAGCATTGTCCGTGGCGCACAATCGGTTCTCGTCAGCAAGTAATTGCTCATTAGAACCGAAGGACGCCTCATGACAAGCACAACAACAATACAGCGGCTCATGGATTCCTCGGGCGCGCCGGCCGACCGCGCTTTCGCCCACCAGTTGATGGAGACGCTGGCCATTCCCATTTTCGTGCTCGACACGACGTCCCGCGTGATGTTGTGGAACCGCGCGTGCGAGCGGCTGACGGGCGTCCCCGCACGCGACATCATCGGCACGCGCGACCACTGGCGCAGCTTTTTCGAGGAGCGCCGCCCCACCCTCGCCGACCTCCTGATCGAAGAACGCGCCGCCGAGGCGCACCAGCCCCGCATCGGCCTGCCGGACGCTCCGCACCTGTCGGCCGAGAGCTGGTGCGACATGCCGCGCATGGGCCGGCGGCGCTATCTGGCGGCGGACGCGAGCCCGATCTACGACGAGCGCGGCCGGCTGGCAGCCGTCGTGGAGACACTGCGCGACATGACGGATGAAAAACTGGCCCAGATCGCACTCGAGCAACTGGCCACGCGCGACGGCCTCACCGGCCTTGCCAACCGCCGCTGCTTCGACGAGACGCTGCATGCCGAATGGGCGCGCGCGCTGCGCCAGCGCCAGCCGCTGTCGCTGCTGATGGTCGACGTGGACAATTTCAAAGCCTATAACGATGCGAACGGCCACCTGGGCGGCGACGAATGCCTGAAACGCATCGCCACGGCGGTCGCCAGCGAGATGCGCGCCAACGACCTCGTGGCGCGCTACGGCGGCGAGGAATTTGCCGTGATCCTGCCGAACCAGTCATTGAAGGGGGCGGCCAGCGTGGCCGAACGCATCCGCACCCGTGTCGAACAGCTGCAAGTCCCCAACCGCCTGGCGCCGGCGCAGCGCGTGACCGTGTCGATCGGCGCGGCCACCGCGATCGCGTCGCCCGACAATAACGCCAGCGAACTGGTCGCCATTGCCGATGCGGCGCTGTACCGGGCCAAGCATATGGGGCGTAACCGGATCAGCCTGCCGCTGTCCGAGCCGGCCTGATCAGCCGATCGTGCCCCGGTCCCACCCGTGCCGCACCGCGGCCTTCATCTTCTCCCAGGTCGACGCGCCGTCCTTGCCATAGCGCGTATCCCAGTCCGAACGCAGGTCGTTCTCGACGTCGGACCAGTCGCGGTTGCGATAGCGGACGTCGTTGCGCATCTCGGCGCCGTAGCGGTAGGCCGGGGCCAGGTCGTCATACTCCGTGCCGGTCGACTTGTACGTGTTCGTCCAGTGCGTGCGGTAATAGCTGTCGTCGTCCGTGGACGTCGCCTCGCCCGTCATGCGTTCCCAGCCGTGGCGGACGGCCGCCTTGATGCGTTCCCACGTGGACGGTTCGGCGTCCGTGCCGTACTTGCTGTGCCAATCCTTCCTGAGGTCGTGCTCGACGTCGTCCCAGTCGCGGTCGCGGTAGGTGTCGGTGCTGCGCATCTCGTTGCCGTAGCGGTAGGCCGGCGCCACGTCGTTGAAGTCCGTGCCGCTGGCGGCATAGGTCGACTCGTAGTGCGTGTGGTAGTAGGTCGAATCGTCGTCCATGTCCGGGGTGATCTTGTCCCAGCCATGGCGCACGGCGTCCTTGAATTTTTCCCACGTCGACGGGCCGGTCGTGTAGCGCGATTCCCAGTCGGTCCGCAGGTCGGACTCCACGTCGTCCCAGTGGCGGCTGCGGTATTGCTGCAGGCGGCGCGCCTCGTTGCCGTAGCGGTAGGCCGGCAGGTAGTCGTCGTAGCTGTCGTCCGCGTTCGAGTACCTCGCGTTCCAGTGGCTGCGGTAATAGCTGTCGTTATCGATGTCCGGGGTGATCTTGTCCCAGCCGCGGCGCACGGCGGCCTTGAATTTTTCCCACGTCGACTCGCCCGGATGGCGCGATTCCCAGTCGCTGCGCAGGTCGGATTCCACTTCGTCCCACGAGCGGTCGCGGTATTTGGCGCTGCCGCGCATGTCGGTGCCGTAGCGGTAGGCCGGCTCGTAGTCTTCGTAGCCGCCGCCAAGGCTGGAGTAATTCTGGTTCCAGTCGTTGCGATAATAATCGTCGTAGGTATCGCTCATGCCCGCGTCATGGGAGAACACACGGACGTTCCCGCGCGAGACCGACCCGCCGCCACTCGTGTCGCGCTGCATCGAACTGCCCATCCGTGCGGTACCGCCGAGCGACGTGTCGTCCGAGCCGGGGATCGACGCCGTGCCCTGCAGGGTCGAGCCGCTCTGGTTCAGCGACCCGCTCTGCGACGATTGCAGCGAAGAGCCCGTGGCCGGATTCTGCGCCGAGCTCTGGGTGCCGCTCAGCGTGTTGCCGCCGACGGCGCTGTCCATCGATCCGCCCGATTGTTCGGAGGCGCCCAGCGGCTCCTCGTACGTCTGGCCTTTGGGGACCGGGTCGTTGATGTTCTGCGTGGCGAAGAAGTTGCGGTCGTCGTGGCCCGTGAATTGCAGCGAGCCCGGTTCGGTGCCCGGGGGCGTGCCCTGGTACGAACCGGACGAGCCCGAGCCCGAGCCCGATCCCAGGTTGCCCGACTGCGCGGACATGCTGCTGGATTGCTGCATCCCGGACGATGCGCCCAGGATGCCCGCGCTGCCCGTCTCGCGCGCCCACTGGTCGTGGCGTTCGTCGATGTCGACGGGGCCGAAGCGCTCGATGATGTCGGCAGCGCGCTCGACTTCCGGCTCCGATTCCGTCGTCAGGGTGAGGACGTGGTGGCCGCGCGTGACGGCATACGAATACTTCATCGCGTGTTCGTTCGTGTCCGATCCGAACAGGCCGGTGAAGAAATGCTTGATCGAGGCACCGAAGCCTTCCTCGCGTTCGCCTTGCAGCAACTCGTCGTTGCCGGTGACGCTGTTCGACTGGCCCGTCGGGTCGGCGCTGGAGAGGCTCGCATCGGTGCGCGAGAAGCCCGACGCCAGCAATTCGTCGAGGGCGCTCTGGGCGTCGCTTCGGTTGTCGAAAACTGCTACCAGGGTGTGTCGCATGATGTTCCTCCGCTGTCATGGTGAAGAAAACACCGGCTCCTGCGAAGCGCGCCACGCCGACCTGCTCGCCTCCGAGCACGACGTTTTCCGCGTGGAGCTCCTCACGCCGGTTCCTTGTCGAGACTACTCCAAAGCGGCCGCGTTGCGCGCACCATTGACCGGCTACAACTCATGCGTATCGCACCCATGAAAAACGGGCCGCGTGGCCCATTTTATTCATGCGTTTCGTGAGCACGCGCACCGACCGGTGCGCGCCACGTACGGCTGTCAGCCGAACGGATTGTCGACCGTCCTGACGTCGGGCGGCGGCATCCGGTCGGGCAGGTCCTTCGCTTCCAGGCCGGCGACGATCCGGCCCAGCAGGTCGTGCAGCAGGCGCGCCCTGGCCAGACCCTCCTTGTCGGCCGTGAGGTCGACGTCGCCGGAGATCGTGATCCGGTCGAGCCGGTTCTCCAGCATCAGGTTGCCGACTTCGACGACGTCGGCCTCGTTCTCGTACGGTGCGAACTTGGTCATGAGATTCCTATTTGCGGTTGCGGGACGGCTTGACGCGGACTTCCGGCAGCGCCAGCACGCGCTCCTTGTCGGCATCGGACAGCGCGGGCAGCAGGTTGATGCCGATGATGCGTTCGAGTTCCGGGATCGGAATCACGTTCGCCTTCGCATCCGCCGCGTTCTCGACGAACCATGCGGCGCCGGCGCGCTGGCGCGGGCTGTACACGAGTTTATACAAATGGGTCGGCACGAGCACGTTGCCGATCTTCTTCAGGTCCGCGCCGAGGAAGGCGGGCCCCGTCACCACGTACAGGTCGCCCTCCTGCTTCGCCATCCTGCGCACGGCGCCCTCGATGCCGGCCCACAGGTTGCGGTTGTTCTCGCCGTCCTGCGGGACGATGTTGGCGAGGCTGAAGCTGTCGCGCTGGCTGTCGCGGTCCGGCATGTCGCCGTTCGGGGCCATGTGGCCGCGGTCGTAGCCGCTGCGGGCATAATCCTGCAATTCCGCCCGCTGGCTGCCCGGCAGCCGCGATTCGGCATGGAACGAGTTTTCGCGGGACAATTCCTGCGCCGCCGCGATATTCTCGGCCTGCAGGTGTTCCGCCGACCACAGCGGCGTGCGCGTGATCCCGGAATGCAGCACGCTGAACACGTTGAAGCAGAGCGTTTCGGTCTTGTTGCCGAGCTTCGGGTTCGTGATGCGCGGCGCCTGCCCGTCCACGAAATGGTCGTCGCACGATTGCGGCTGGGGTGCACGCGCCTCCGTATGGACGCGGGCGGGAGGCGGATTCGGCAACTCGCGCTTGCAGGCGCCGAGCGACAACAGGGATGCCAGCACGAGCGCGGGCGCGACTAACTTCTTGAACATGATGAAAAGGCAAATCGACAAAGGCGCTATTTTATCCGCGCACGCTTGAAATCCGCCTGCATTTCCGAAAAGAATGCTATACAATCCCGGTTTCAAAAAGTTAAGTACATTTGTCCAAAGATAATGGCGATGGATAAGCCCTCCATACCCGAGGACGTCCGGCGCTTCGTGCTGACCAGCATTCCTTCGGTCCCCTTCCTGGAAGCGCTGCTGCTGATGCGCGCCGACCCGGACCGCGCCTGGCACCGCGACACGCTGGCGCGGCGGCTGTACGTGCGCGAAAAGACGGCGGAAGACCTGCTCGCCGACCTGTGCACGGCCAGGATCGCCGTGCCGTGCCGGGACGCCGGGACGTACCGTTATGCCCCGGTCGAGGCCGGCATGCGCGAGCGGATCGACCGCCTGGCCGACGTGTATGCGACGCACCTCGTCGAAGTCACCCACCTTATCCACTCTTCACTCGACCGCAAGGCCCAGCAATTTGCGGACGCGTTCAAATGGCGGAAGGACTCCTGATGGCGATTACCATCTATTCGCTGTGTACATTGACGTCGCTGGCATGCGCCTGGTTGCTGCTGGGCAGCTACCGCCGCACCGGACACCGGCTCCTGTTCTGGAGCGGCGCGTCGTTCGTGGCGCTGACCGTGAACAACGTGTTCCTCATGCTGGACAAGGTCGTCTTCCCGGACTTCTACCTGCTGCCCGTGCGCCAGGTGTCGGCCCTCGTGGCCATGCTCCTGCTGCTGTACGGCCTCATCTACGAGAAAGAATGACATGAGCGACCTGATCGCCGGCGCCATCGCCATGGCTTCCTTCGTCATCGCGCTGTTCTTCCTGCGCTTCTGGCGCAGCTCGCGCGACCGCTTCTTCCTGTACTTCGCCCTGTCGTTCGGCATCGAGGGCGTGCACCGCATCGTCTCGGCGCTGACGTTCGACGAGGCCGAGGATACGCCCCTGCATTACCTCGTGCGCCTGCTCGCGTATGGCCTCATCCTGTGGGCGATCCTGGAAAAGAACCTGCCCGCGCGGCGGCGCGACACGAAGTAGCGTGCGCCCGGCCGCCCTCCCCTGCGCCATAATCGGCCACGACACCATCATCGGGAGGACGCAATGACTGAACAAGACAAGCGTAAGGACAACGCCCAGCGCGCCGACCCCGGCCAGCAGCAGCGCGCGGAAAACCGTTCGGAGTCTCTGCTGCCGGGCGACGACGCAGACGACGGCCGCTACGACGTGGCCGAGGAAGTGAACCTCGACCAGCAGTCGGACCAGCTGCGCCGCGTCGGCAAGCCGCCGAAGGACATCCCTAAGCCATGATCCCCATCCGCAGGCCCTCGATCGTGTGGGCCTGCTCGATGTTTTCCAGCGCCGGCACGATGCGGCAGCGCAGGTGGTCGCGTACGAGGGCCGGCAACGCATCCCAGTAGGCCTGCGTCACCTGCAGGTCGTGCTTGTCGGCGTTGCGGCCGTCCGGCGCGTCGACGCCCAGCACGAGCACGGGCCGCGACTGCTGGCTGCGGTTCGCCGTACCGCGGTGGATCGTCAGGGCCGAGCGGGCCGAGATGTCGCCTACCTTCGGCAGCTTGCGCTGCGCGCGTGCCTCGTAGCGCGGGTACAGCGACTTGTCCGGGAACATCGGGTCGCCGCCGGCGAGGTCGTCCCATTGCGTGCCGGGTGCGATCTCGAACGGCCCGATCTCTTCCGTCACGTCGACCGTCGTGAGGTTGAAGGCGAGCGAATTCAGGCGGCGCCCGACCAGCGTTTCCGGCGGCGACGGAAAGTCGCGGTGCCACGGCTGGTGCATGGCGCCCGGGAACGGGATGTCGAAGCCGACCTCCACGATCTTGTAGTCCGGCCCGAGCACGGCCCGGCACACGGCGACGACCCACGGATGCGTCGCCAGGTCGACGAAGCCGCGCAGCCGCTCCGGGTGCACCTCGACGTAGTAGCGGCACGGGCCGCGCTCGAGGGCGCCGCGCGGCCGCGCGCGCGCCTCGGCGAACAGGGTTTCGATGTCTTCCTTCAGTTGCGCCACCCATTCGGCGCTGAAGGCGCCCTTGCAGGCGATGATGCCGTCGCCGTACAGGCCGCCCATGATGGCGCCCACGTCGTAGCCGGCGCTCTCGTTCGATGCTTGCATGCTGATCTCCTCGCTAGACCTCGGCCATCCTACCGGCGATCGGCGGAAGGCGGCGCCCGAATGTCACCGTTGACAGCCGGCCGTTCAACTCCTACAGTCGCAGCACGATGACTTCCATTTCCAGTGCGAGCGGCCGGATGCAGGGGCGGGTGCTGTTCCTGTGCGACCGTCCCGTCTCCGATCCGGCCATCGGCACCGTCGCCGCCGAGATGGGCTGCGACCTCGTGCGTGCGCGCACGCTGGACGAGGCCCTGATGCATGCCTGCCACGACGGCGACCTGCCCAGCTTTGCGCTCGTCCTGGCCAACTATTCCGGCAACGTCGACGCCCTGTTCGACAGCGTGCGCCGCCTGCGCGCCGCCCTGCCCGAAGCACCCGTGATCGCGCACGGCATCCCGGACGCCCCGCCGTTCACCCTGGAAGCGCTGTACGACGCGGGCGCGCTCGCCGTGCTGCACGACCCGGTCTCGGTGCCCATCCTGCGCGCCAAGGCCCGCTTCTTCCTGAAAGCGTACGCCACGGCGGCCGAGCGGCGCCGGGCGGAAGCGGACCTGCGGGATACCCGCGGGCGCCTGGAAGCCATCATCGCCGCCGCCGAGGTGGCCGTCTGGTCGCTGGACATCGCCACCGGCCGGGTCCGAGCCGACGCGCGCATGACCGAGATGTTCGGCCTGCGTCCCGAGGACGGAGACGGTGCCGACGTGGCCCTGTACTTCGCCGTGATCCATCCGGACGACGTGCCGCCCACCCAGGTCCTGCTCGGCCGCGCCATGGAGACGGGGGCGCCGTACGATGCCACGTTCCGCGTCCGCACGCCGGACGGCGCATGGCGCTGGGTGCTGGCGCGCGGCCACCTGGACCGGAGCGCGGGCACGCGCGGCATGATGCGCGGCGTGGTGATCGATGCGTCGCTGCAGAAAGAAGCCGAGGAGCGGCTGCAGGCCAGCGAGGAACGCTACCGCACGCTGTTCGATGCGATCGACGAAGGCGTGTGCGTCATCGAGATGCTGTACGACGACGCCGGCATCCCGAACGACTACCGGTTCATCGAGGTCAATCCCGCGTTCGTGAAGGCCACGGGGCTGGCCCATGCCGTGGGGCGCACGATGCGTTCGCTCGCGCCGCAGCACGAGGCCAACTGGATCGAGACCTACGGCCGCGTCGCGGCGACGGGCGAACCGGTGCATTTCGTCGACGAGGCGGCGCAGATGGGGCGCTGGTACGACGTGTACGCGGCGCGCGTGGGTCCGGCCGGCAGCCGCAAGGTCGTCGTGCTGTTCACCGACATCACGGAACGCCGCCGCACGGAGCTGGAACTGCGCCGCCTGGCCGACGACCTGGCCGAGCAGGACCGCCGCAAGACGGAATTCCTCGCCACGCTGGCGCACGAGCTGCGCAATCCGCTGGCCCCGATCCGCAGCGGCCTGCACCTGATGCGGCGGACGCGCTCCGACCCCACCGCCATCGCGCGCGTGCAGGACATCATGGACCGCCAGCTCGACCACCTCGTGCACCTCGTCGACGACCTGCTGGACGTGGCCCGCATCACGCGCGGCCAGGTCGACCTGAAGCCAGCGCTGGTGCCGCTGGCGGACGTCCTGAGCGCGGCCGTCGAGACGAGCCTGCCGCTGATCGAGACGTCGCGCCACAAGCTCGACGTGCGCCTGCCCGCCGAGACGCTGATGCTGCACGCTGACGCGACCCGCATCACGCAGGTCGTCAGCAACCTGCTGAACAACGCGGCGAAATACACGCCGCGGGGCGGCCACATCGTGCTGGCGGCCGAGCGCGACGGGGAGCAGGCACTGATCGCCGTGTCGGACAACGGCATCGGGATCCCGCCCGACTCGCTCGACGAAGTCTTCCGCATGTTCACGCAGATCCCGAACGCTACCCGGCACATGCCGGGCGGGCTCGGGATCGGGCTGTCGCTCGTGAAGAGCCTCGTCGAACTGCACGGCGGGACGATCCACGCGGCCAGCGCCGGTATCGGCACGGGCAGCGTCTTCACCGTGCGCCTGCCGCTCGCCCGCCAGGACGAGGACGAGGGAACGCCCGGTACCGCGGGCCCGGACGCGGACCGCATTCCCGCGCTGCGCCTGCTCGTCGTGGACGACAACCGCGACGCGGCCGATACTCTCGCCGCGCTGCTGTCCGTGATGGGCCACGACGTCGTGGTGGCGCACGACGGCCACCAGGCGCTGCGCATGCTCGACGGCCTGGAACCGCACGCGGTGTTCCTCGACATCGGCATGCCGGGGTTGTCCGGCTACGAGGTGGCCCAGGCCGTGCGGCGCGAACCGCGCCACGACCGCATCATGCTCGTCGCGCTCACCGGCTGGGGCGGCGCCGACGACCGGGCACGCACGGCGCAGGCCGGGTTTGACGCGCATCTGACGAAGCCGGCGACGGTGACGGCGATCGAGGCCGTGCTGCGCGACGTGGCGTCCCGGCGCGCGCCTTCACCAGCCGATCGCTAGCAGCTTCGCCGCCATGCGCGGCCAGCACAGCGCCGCCACCTCGTCGCGCGTGGCCCAGCGGAAGGCATCCATCTCCGGCGTCGGCTTGCCCGTCGCATGGTGCGGGAACATGCTGGTGCACACGAGGTGCGCGAGGTCCGGCAGCGTCTCTCCCACGTCGACGCGGAACAGGTGCAGCACCTTGTCGCGCCGGTAGTCGAAGCGGCCCAGCTCGCGGAAGGCGTCGGCCGCGAATGCGAGCCCCGTTTCTTCGAACAACTCGCGCATGGCCGCGTCCAGCAGCGTTTCGCCCGGATCCTGCAAGCCCTTCGGGATGTCCCAGCGCGGCGTGTGCGTGACGTGGCCCAGCAGCAGCCGGCCGCCGGCATCCACGACGAGGGTACCGCAGGAGACGTCGACGGCCTTCATGGCAGCGCCCGCGCGGCCGCGGCCAGCGCCTGTTCCAGCGCCTCCAGGCTCACGGGCTTGGTCAGGTGCTGGTCGAAGCCCGCCTCGTGCGACTGCTGCTGGTCGCTTTGCGCGCCCCAACCCGTCAATGCGATGAGGACGATCTGGCGCACGCCCTGGTCGCGCCGGATCGCGCGCGCCACTTCATAGCCGCTCATCCCCGGCAGTCCGATGTCGAGCAGCACGAGATCCGGCTGCACGTCGAGCGCCAGGTGCAGGCCTTCGGGACCGTCGCGCGCGACCCAGGTCGTGTGGCCGAGCGCGTCGAGCAGCGCGACGAGGCTGTCGGCGGCGTCCGCGTTGTCGTCGACCACCAGTACCCGGAGGGGCGCCGGCGGCCGCGCGTCCGCCACGTCGCCCGCGCCGCCGGACCGGGCGTGCGGCGAGCCGGGGCGCAGCGGCAGGCGCACGGTAAAGGTGCTGCCCTGGCCGCGCCCGGCGGAGAACGCGTTCACGCGGCCGCCGTGCAGTTCGACGAGGCGGCGCACGAGCGACAGCCCGATACCCAGGCCGCCCTGGGCGCGATCGAGGCTGCCGCGGACCTGCGTGAACATCTCGAACACGGAACCGATCGCGTCGGGAGGGATGCCGATGCCGGTGTCCGAGACGGCCACCACGGCGTGACCGTCCTCGCGCCACGCGGACAGCGCGACCCGGCCGCCGGCGGGCGTGTACTTGGCGGCGTTGTTCAGCAGGTTGGACAGCACCTGCACCATGCGCGTGACGTCCGCCTCGAGCGGCAGCGGTTCTTCCGGCAGGTCCACGTCCAGGCGGTGGCCGTGCGCTTCGATCAGGGCGGCGCTCGTCTCCACGGCCATCTGCGCGATGACCTTCAGGTCCACGTCCTCGCGTTTCAGTTCGATCTTGCCGCGCGTGATGCGGGCGATGTCGAGCAGGTCGTCGACGAGGTGGATCAAATGGCCCAGCTGGCGGTCCATCATCGCGTGCACGCGCGCCAGCGCGTCCGGGTCGCGCGGCGTCATGCGCAGCAGGTCGAGCCCGGTGCGGATCGGGGCCAGCGGATTGCGCAGTTCGTGCGCCAGCGTGGCGAGGAATTCGCTCTTGCGGTGGTCGGCTTCCGACAGGTCGGCGGCCACCCGGCGCAGCTCGTCCTCGGCACGCTTCTGCGCCGTGATGTCGCGCGTGATGGTGGCCAGGCCGATGTTGTTGCCCTCCGCATCGCGCACGGCGAAGCCCTTGAAGTACACGGGCAGCGGCGGCCGCCCGTCGGGCTGCGCGAGCCGCAGCTCGCCCTCCCATTCGGCCGCACCGATCGTCAGCGCGGCCATCACGTGGTCGCGCACGAACGGCCGGTCCTCGCGCGGGAAGAAGTCAATCATGCGCCAGGCCGCGATATTGGTGCGGTCGTCCAAGCCGGCCATGCGGCGGCCCGCCGGGTTCAGGTAGATGCCGCCCGCGTCCGGCGTGAAGATGCCGATGAAGTCGGACGACTGTTCGGCCACGGCGGCCAGGCGGCGGATGCCCTCCTCGGCGCGGCGGCGGTCGGTCTCGTCGCGGAAGTACAGCGCGAGTCCGCCCGACCCTTCCATGGGGAACGAGTTGATCTCGAACCAGCGGCCCGCGTCGTCGTCGTACGCTTCGATGCGGGAGCGCGTGCGTTCCAGCGCGGTGCGGCGCAGCGCGCGTTCCTGCGGGCTGCCCTGCAGGTGCTCGAACAGGTCCCAGAACTGCGCGCCGACCAGGTCTTCGCGCGGCTTGCGCGTGACGGCTTCCGCCGCGCCGTTCGCGTACGTGATGCGCCACGCCGGGTCGAGCGCGATGAAGCCCTCGCTCATGCTCTCCAGGATCGCGCGGGACCGGTGCTCCGCGGCCTGCCGCTCGGCCGCCTCGTGGCGCTGCCCGATCACGAGGGACGCCGTGTTCGCCAGCAGCGCGAGCGCCGCTTCTTCCTGCGGATTGGGCAGGCGCCGTTCGCGGTAGTACAGGGTGAACGTGCCGAGCACCGCGCCGGACGGCGCCAGGATCGGCAGCGCGCGCGCCGCGCGCAACCCGTGCGGCTGCGCGAGCAGCACGTGCTGCTGCCACAGCGGATCGGCGGCGATGTCGGCGCAGACGATCGGTTCGCCCTGCCACGCGGCGCTGCCGGCGGCGCCGGCGACGGGACCGACCGGCACCGTGTCGATCGCGCGCTGGAATGCCACCGCGAGCGACGGCGCCGCCGCGTGCTGCAGGCGCCCGCCCGGCGCCGTCAACTGCACGGAGGCCAGGGCCGCGCCGCCCGTGTAATCCTCGGCGGTGCGGGCCAGCACGTCCAGCACGTCGCCCAGCGGCGCGTCGGTGACGGCCAGCTCCAGCGCGCCGCGCTGGCCGATCGCGAGCAGGTTCGCGCGCGTGCGTTCGGTGACGTCGACCCCGTGCAGCAGCACGCCGGAGACGCTGCCGTCCGGTTCCCGCAGCGCCATGCACACGAAGTCGAGGAAGTGTTCTTCCAGGGCTGTGTGAGGATCCGCGGCGGGGGCCAGCAGCAGGCGCACATTGTGGCCCTCGACCGCTTCGCCGCTCGCGAACACGCGGTCCAGCACGTCGGTGAAACCCTGTCCGGCGAGTTCCGGCAGCGCTGCGCGCACGGGGCGCCAGGCGAGCTTGCGGCCGCCGGCCAGTTCCAGGAAGCGCTGGTTGGCCATCTCGATCACGTGGTCCGGACCTGTCATCACGCACATGATGGCGGGCGCGCGGTGGAAGATGTCGCGCATGCGCTCGCTGGCGGCCTGCAGTTCGCGCAGCAGCCGTTCGCGTTCGGCCTCGGCCTGGCGGCGGCTCTCGCCCAGTTCCTGTTCGCTCTCGGCCAGCCGTTCGGCGGCCAGCTTTTCGGCGGTCGCGTCGCGGATGATCTTGGCGAAGCCGAGGTGGACGCCCGCCTCGTCGCGCAGGGGCACCATCACGCCGTCGGCGTAGAACCGCGTGCCGTCGCGGCGCAGATGCCAGCGGCGGTCCTCGGCGCGGCCCTGGTCGAGCGCGCGCCGCGCTTCCTGTTCCGGCTGGCCGGCGGCCGCATCTTCCGGCGTGAACAGCAGGTCGGCGCTGCGCCCGCGCACATCGTCCGGCGACCACCCGGTGATCGCGGCGGCGCCGCCTTCCCACTCCGTGACGATGCGGTCGACGTCCGTGCCGATAAAGGCATAGTCGCGGATGTTGTCGAGGATGAGGCGCAGGCGCGCGTCGCGCGAACGCAGTTGGGCGCGGTGACGTTCTTCCTCGATGCTCGCCAGCTCCGCGTTCTTGCGGTACAGGTCGATGAACACCGCGACCTTGGCGCGCAGGACGATGGGATTGAGCGGCTTGGTGAGGTAGTCGACCGCGCCCAGCGCGTACGCGCGCTCGAGCGGGAATTCGTCGGCGTCGCCGGCGGTGAGGAAGATGATGGGCAGGCTGTGCGTTCGCGGGTGTTCGCGGATCAGCTCCGCCAGCTCGAACCCGTTCATCGTCGGCATGCGCACGTCGAGCAGCACGACGGCGAAATCGTGGGCGAGCACTTCGCGCAGCGCCGCTTCGCCCGACGTGACGGACACGAGCGCCTGGCCCAGATCCGCCAGGATGGCCTCCAGCACCGCCAGGTTGGCCGGCTGGTCGTCGACGAGCAGGATCTTGGTGGTCTGGTCGGAGGCCATCAGTGTCTGGCGGTGTATTGATGCAAATAAGACAATGTATGCTGCGCCCTTCCGAAAGTCAATTGTGCGCGGCCGGATCCCGCGCGCCCGCACACTGGCGGCTGGCTTTCGTTTTTAGTGAATCTTGTCGATGACGTTTCCCTTCCTGTCCCGATCCGGGCAATTCTTCTTTCTCAACAATGGTGTCGACGACTGGGCCCTGGCCCTTGCCGTGACGGCCGGTAGCGCCGTCGCGATGGTGTTCCTGCGCGCGTTCGTGCTGCGGCGCATGGAAGCGCTGTCGCGCCGGACGGAAACCCGGCTGGACGACTTCGTGACGGCGATGCTGTCGAAGACGTATCTGCTGTTCATCCTCGTGTTCGCCCTGTATTTCGGCAGCACGTTCCTGGAGCTGACGCCGAAGCAGGACAAGTTCGTCACCCGCATCGCCATCGCGTCGCTGCTGCTGCAGGCGGCGATCTGGGGAGATACCGGTTTGCGGGCGTGGCGCGACCGGTTCAGCATCGGCCCGGTCGACGGCGCGCGGCGCGCTTCGAGCAGCGTGCTGTGTTTCATTTCCCGGCTGCTGCTGTGGGTCGTCGTCACCCTGATGATCCTCGATAACTTCGGGATCAACATCACGACCCTCGTCGCCAGCCTGGGGATCGGCGGCGTGGCCGTCGCGCTCGCCACGCAGAACATCCTGGGCGACTTGTTCGCCTCGCTCTCGATCATGCTGGACAAGCCGTTCGAGGTCGGCGACTTCATCATCGTGGGCGACGTGCTCGGCTCGGTGGAACACATCGGCCTCAAGACGACGCGCGTGCGGGGCCTGGGCGGCGAGCAGGTCGTGTTTTCCAACGGCGAGCTGCTGAAAAGCCGCATCCACAACCACAAGCGCATGCAGACGCGGCGCGTGGCGTTCGTGCTGCGCGTCGCGTACGGGACGCCGGAGGACCAGCTGTGCCGCATCCCGCAGATCATCCGCGAGATCGTCACGAGCAAGCAGAACGTCGACTTCGAGCGCGCCCATTTCTTCAGCTGGGGCCAGTGGTCGCTGGATTTCGAAGTCGTCTACCACTTCCGCAGCCCCGACTACATCCTGCACATGGATGCGCAGCAGGCGATCTTCCTCGACATCTATCGCCGCTTCCAGCAGGAAGGCATCGAATTCGCGCACCCGCTCTCGATCGTCCGGCTGGATGATCCGAAGCTCGCGGAATCGTTCCTGCGCAATGGCGAGGCGATGCCGCCGGGACCGTCCGTTCACTGATCTGTTGCACCAAAATGGACGGACTCATCCTACAAGCCAGCCGTAAGTAGTCCTATTCACCATGCATAAGTGCGCCTTTACCATGGGTTCACCTCTTCCCGATCGGGAGTCACGAGACGCTGATCCGGCAGAGGAAGTGCAAACGCGCTTTCACCAACTTAAAGGAGAACGATCATGGCATCGAACAACCAACAAGGCGGTAACAAAGGCAACAACCAGAGCGGCGATACCAGCAACCGCGGCTTCGCGTCGATGGACCCGCAAAAGCAGCGCGAAATCGCATCGGAAGGCGGCCGCGCCGCCCACGCTTCGGGCAATGCCCACGAGTTCACCTCGGAAGAAGCACGCCGCGCCGGCTCGATGAGCCACAAGAACGACGGCAACAGCCAGAGCGGCAACCGCGGCAACTCGCAAAGCGGTAACAGCACCCGCGGCGGCACGCCGGAGCAGCACGCGAAGGCCGGCTCGCAGAGCCACAAGAATGACAACAAGCGCTGATCATTGACGGCTTGTTGTAAGTGAAACCGCTGGCTTCGGCCGGCGGTTTTTGCGTTTACGTGACGCGTCCGGAAAACCACCTTGCATTCGTGCGCATCCAATTGTGCGGGGTAAAACGATCGAAGGGTGATATATTTTTGGCACTATATTTCACATTCCTATCGTGTAGTAACTGCAAGTACCAGCAGCGCATGCGGGGCAACCACCACAACACTTTTCAAACAGGAAACGCGAATGAAAAAAAATATTGCCATTGTCGGTGCTGGATTCTCCGGAGCTGTCATCGCCAACCAGCTGGCCCACGCCGGCTACAACGTCGAGATCTTCGAATCGCGCGACCACATCGCGGGCAACTGCCATTCGGAGCGCGACAGCGAAACGGGCGTCATGGTCCACGTCTATGGACCGCACATTTTTCACACCGATAACGAGCGGGCGTGGGAATTCGTCAACCGTTATGCCGAGTTCATGCCCTATGTGAACCGCGTGAAGGCGATCACGAACAACCGCGTGTTCACCCTGCCGATCAACCTGCTGACGATCAACCAGTTCTTCGGCAAGACCTTCCGCCCGGCGGAGGCGCAGGCATTCATCCTGTCGCTGGGCGACAAGTCGATCGAGAACCCGCAGACGTTCGAGGAACAGGCGCTGCGCTTCGTCGGCCGCGAGCTGTACGAAGCCTTCTTCAAGACGTACACCATGAAGCAATGGGGCCTGCATCCGAGCGAGCTGCCGGCCAGCATCCTGAAGCGCCTGCCGGTGCGCTTCAATTACGACGACAATTATTTCAACCACAAGTACCAGGGCATGCCGAAGGACGGCTACACCGCCCTCGTGGAAAACATCCTCAAGGAAGCGCCCGGCATCACGGTGCACCTCGGCACGCGCTTCGATCCGGCGTCCAAGATGGATTACGACCACGTGTTCTACAGCGGCCCGATCGACGCCTGGTTCAAGCACGTCGAAGGCCGCCTGCCCTACCGCACGCTGGACTTCGAAGTCTTCCGCGACACCGGCGACTACCAGGGCAACGCCGTCGTCAACTATTGCGACGACTCGCAAAGCTATACGCGCATCACGGAGCACAAGCACTTCTCGCCGTGGGAACAGCACGAGAAAACGCTCTGCTACATGGAGTACAGCCGCCAGTGCGAGGAAAACGATACGCCGTACTACCCGATCCGCCAGGCGCGCGAAAAGGCGCAGCTGGAAAAATACGTGAACCTGGCACGCAACGAGGACAACGTCACGTTCGTCGGCCGCCTCGGCACCTATCGCTACCTCGACATGGACGTGACCATCCACGAGGCACTGCTCACCGCGGACAAGTTCCTCGAGGCCGCCCGCGAAAACGTGCGCATGCCCGCCTTCGCGATCGACCCGCTGGCCTGATCAACGGGCCTCGATGATGACTGCGGCGCCGCCAGCCCCTGCCAGTTGCAGGGCCAGGGCGTCGCGTGCGGTCACGTCCACGGCGCGCGTCGTGACGTTGTTCGGCGTCGCGCCGTCTTCCCAGATCGTCGCCGTGTAGCGCCCGGCCGGCAGGAAGTCCAGTTTCACCCGCTTCGTGGTCGCAGCCTCGTCGGCCGACATCGCGCCGACGTACCACGTGGTGCCGAGACGGCGCGCGAGCACGATGTCCTTGCCCGGTTCGCCGGACAGGAAGCGCGTCTCGTCCCACGCCGTCGGGACCTTGCGGATGAAGTCGAAGCCTTCCGCGTCGCGGTAGGCGTCCGGATCGTCGGACACCATCTGCAGCGGGCTGTCGTACACGACGTACTTCGCCAGTTCCTGGCCGCGGGTGTTCTGCACGAACGGCAGCTCGGCGCGCACCTGGAACGCCGCCGGGGTGACATTACGGAAGCCGCCCGGCGTGTAATCGATCGGGCCCGCCAGCATGCGCGTGTACGGCAGCATCAGGTTGTGCTCGGGCGTGACGAACGCTTTCATCTTGCTCCACTCCGCGCCCAATACCCCTTCCTGCGTGATGAAGTTCGGATACGTACGCTGCAGGCCGGCCGGCACATAGGCACCGTGCATGTCCAGCAGCAGATGGCGTTGGGCAGTGGCGGCCGCGACGCGCTGGTAGAAGTCGACCACGTCCTGGTCGTCGCGGCTCATGAAGTCGATCTTGACGCCCTTGATGCCCCAGCGCGCATAGGTATCGAGCACTTCGTCCATGCGCTGCCGCACGTGGTCCCAGTGGGCCCACAGGATGAGGCCGACGCCCTTCTCCGCCGCGTACTGGACCAGCGCCGGCATGTCGATGCCGTCGGCGGCGCGGGTGATGTCGGTGGTTGGCAGCGCGACCCAGGCGTCCTTGTTGGCACCTTTGGACCAGCCCGCGTCGATCAGGTAATACGGGAATCCCGACGCTGCTGCGAAGTCGATGAAGCGGCGGTACGCGGCCATGTCCGCCTGCATGCCCATGAGCGGGCCCGACCACCAGTCCCACGCGGCCTTGCCGGGCTTGACCCAGCTGAAATCGCCCTGCGGCGCCGGATTCAGGTTGCCGACCAGGTGGGAGGCGATCAAATCGCCCGGCCGGTTGCCCAACATGACGACGCGCCATGCGGTCTGCAGCCCGCCCTGCGATTCGTAGACGGGTGCGGTACGCCCTGGCACGCCGGACAGGTGCACGCGCAGGCCGGCGCCTTCGCGCCACAACGACGCACCCGTGTAACCTTCGAGTTGCGCCTGCGTGATCGCGTACGCGGTGCGGCCGGACGGCGTCGTGCACACGACGGGGACGTCGTAGCCCTTCTCCTCATCCAGTTGCGTTATCTTCCGGCGCGCGAACGGCACCTCGTGTGCGCCGTCGAACACCGAGATGAGGCAGTCCGGATCGCCGGCGGGCATGAAGGCCGTCTTTTCGCCGCGCAGGCGCACCGGTGCGCCGCCGTCGATGCGGTAGCGGAACGCGACGCCGTCATCGTAGGCACGCACGTCCACCAGCAGGCGGCGCGTCGCGTCGGTGCGGTCGCGGAACTGGAGCGTCGCGGCGCGGTAGTGGTCCCGCGCAGTCGACGCCTTCGTCGCGACGAGCGGAATGGCGCGGTCGACGCTCGTTTTTGTGACCTTTTCCAGGACCAGCGCGCCGAGCTCCGGCTGGCCGTCGAATTCGAGGCCCAGCGGTGACGAAGCGATCACGCTTTCACCGCCGCGCGTCACGACGTAGCTGCCGCCGTCCCGTGCGATCTTGATCGCGGCGCGGCCGTTCGGCGACGTCACCGTGACCTGTCCCGCGGCTGCGTACGCGGCACCGCTGAAGGCGGCCAGCACCGCCAGCGTCATCATACGAATGTTCATGTCAGAATCCAATCTTGAAGCTGGAGGCGATGGCCGTCGGCAGGCTGGCCGGCACGTCGATCACGAGGGCGTCGTCCTGCTGCTTCCAGCGCAGCGGCGCCGTGGCGCCCACGAGCGACACCGACTTGACGGCGCGCGTTTCCAGCCCGGCCTTCGTGCCGAGCGACGCGATGCGCACCTGGCCCTTCGGCTCGCCCAGCGTGATGGCGTACAGCGCGCCGCCCTTGGTGGTGAAGCGGATGTCGGCGGCCGTATAGTCCGCGTTTTCCTTGAAGGCGCCCGCTTCGAGCTTGGTCGGGCCTTCGCCGAACGTCTTCCATGGCCGCGTGCCGTAGATGGCTTCACCGTTGACCTGGATCCACGCTGCCATCTCGTCGAGGAATTTACGGGATTCGGGCGGCAGGCTACCGTCCGGATACTGCACTACATTGAGGAGCAGGTTGCCGTTCTTGCTGACGATGTCGGCCAGCATGTACACGACGTCCTGCGTCGTCTTGTACTTGTAGCCCTCGCTGTAGAACCAGTCGCCCATCGACGTGTCGGTCTGCCACGGGAGCGGCTGGATGCCGTTCATGACGCCCCGTTCGACGTCCTGCACGCCGGCCTTGCGCAGGAACTCGCCGGAGCCGAGATCCTTGTGGTTGTAGACGGCTTCCAGCTTGCCGTGCGTCTTGATGCTCTGGTTGTAGAAATTGGCGAGCATGGTACGGCCCGTGACACCGAACGGGATGCCGCCGTCGCTGTACAGCAGGTCCGGCTTGTAGCGCGTCACGAGGTCGGTCACGCGGTTGTACCACTCCTGGTGGAAGGCAGTGTTCTTCGTGTACCACGCCGGCCCGCCGCCAAAGAGCTCGTCATGTTTCGTGTGGTACAGGTCGGCGTATTGCGGGTCGGCGCCGTCATACGGCACGCCAAGCTGCGGGAAGACTTCGTCGTGCCCATGGCTGGTCCCGAACCAGCCGTAGCTCGCGCCCAGGTGCTCGGATACGCCGAAGCGCAGGCCGGCCTTGACGGCCGCCTTCTGCCAGTCGCCGACGATGTCGCGGTGCGGGCCCATCTTGACGGCGTTCCAGCGGTGGTATTTCGAATCCCACAGGTCGAAATTGTCGTGGTGGACGCCCATGCTGACGAAGTACTTCGCGCCGGCCTTCGCGTACAGGGCCATCAGCGCGTCGGGATCGAATTTCTCCGCCTTCCACAGCGGGATGATGTCCTTGTAGCCGTGCTTCGACGGATGGCCGTACGTCTTGAGGTGGTGTTCGTACTGCGGCGTGCCGTAGATGTACATATTGCGCGCATACCAGTCGCCCGCGCGGGGGACGGCCTGCGGGCCCCAGTGGGACCAGATGCCGAACTTGGCGTCGCGGAACCAGGCTGGGGTTTCGTACTTGTCCAGCGACGTTGGGTCGGCGGCGAACGGGCCAGCGACGTGCGTCAGCTTGACGGGCGCGTCGGCAGCGGATGCCAGCGGACTGGCCAGCAGGCCGGACAGGATAAGGGTCGAAAGAAGTGGTCGGCGCAACATCGGGTCTCCATGGTTTTTAATCTATAACGTACAGCCCGGATTATAGATGCACCCATGGAGTCCCCGCAACAGCTTATTTCGTCCGCGAAACGGTGACCGTTTTCCCGCCTTCCAGCGGCAGTTCGTAGCGGTGTTCGCCCGTCTTGCGGATCGTCCCGCCATCGCTGCGGGGTACGCTCGCACTCGTAAACCGCAGCACGCCCTGCCCGGCCACGGCCGTCACCCGGATCGTCGTCGCATCCGCGAACACGGCGATGTCGCCGTGCGGCGTGGGCACCTTCCCGTCGATCCATTTCAGGCCGCCCAGGTCCGGCTCGACGACATAGGCTGCGTAGCCGGACTGCGTCGGCTTCACGCCCAGGTAGTATTTGCCGAGCAGGTAGAGCGGACTCGCGCCCCACGCGTGGCACAGGCTCATGCCGAACGGCTTGCCGTACATCGCGTAGCGCGCGGCGCCTTCCACCTTCGGGTCGTACTGCTCCCAGAAACAGGTCGCGCCCGCGCGCAGCATGCCGCCCCAGTAATCCTTGACCTGGTCCGTGACGTAGCGCTGCTGCCCGCTTTCCGCCAGCGCGGCCAGCTCGTAGAAGCGCATGTACGGCGTCGTGATCTTCGGCACTTTGTCGCTCGTGAGCACGTTGCGGCGGACGCTCGCCGCCTGCGCGTCGTCGAGGTACCCGAACATCAGGGCGAACATGTTCGGGTGACGCGTCACGCGCGGATCGATCTTGCCGTCCTTGCGGCCGTGGACGAACAGTTGGCGCTGCGGGTCCCAGAACGTCGCCATGATCTTCGTCTTCAGTTCCGCGGCCAGCCGGCGGTAAGAAGCGGCCTTCGCGTCGTCGTGCGCGAGCGCCGCGCAGTCGGCCATCGCTTCGAGGCTCCGCGCAAACAGCAGCTGGATGACGGCCAGCTCGCCATCCTTGGGCATGTCGGCCCAGTCGACGAAGACCCAGTCGCCGGGCAGTCCTTCCAGCATGCCGTTGGCGTTGCGGCGCGCGAGCACGAAATCCATCAATGTCGTCATGCGCGGGTAGACGCTCTTGACGAAGTCTGCGTCGCCCGTGTACTCGTAGTAGTCGCGGATGCCGATGAACCAGTAGAGGGAATAATCGAGGATCGTGTTGATGTGCATGTCGACCGGGTCGGCGCCGCGCAGCGCCCACGTCGTCCGCTTGACCGTATCGCTGTCGAAGAACGTGTAGTAGTTCATCAGGTAGGCCTGCACGGCGTCGCCGGACCAGACCCAATGGTCGCGCTTGACGCCGTCGATGAAGAATTCGCGCGTGTTCAGTTCCAGCGTGCGCTGGGCGACGTCCCAGATCCGGTTCAACTCGTCGTCCGAACTCCTGAACGCACCGCGGTGCGCGACGGGCAGGTATTCGTACAGCAGCGCCACGTCGTCCACATGCACGCCCTCGTCGAAGCGGATGTTCACGTAGCGCATTGCGCGCGACGTGGGCGCCACGAAGTCGCCGCGGTGGTCCGCGAGCGTGAAGCGGTCGAGCGTCTCGGCGCCCTGTTCGGACAAGGCTTCTTCCTTCGACTCGCCGTAGTACAGCGTGATCTTGCCCCTGCCCGTGAGGTTCTTCAGCTTGACGAAGCCCGTGGTCTCCCGGCCGAAGTCAACCAGGACTGCGCCGTCCGCGCGCGTGACCGCGACGGCCGGGATCTCCGTGGTCGGCAGGCGGTAGCGCGAAGGCGGCGTATCCGGCGACGTGAGGTTCCAGTGCGCGGCATTGGCCGTCGGGGCGCCCGGCCGCGGACCGACCGACCACGATGCGTCGGAACGGATCGTCCTGCCCTGCACGAGGATGGCCGGCGGCGAGGTCCCGTTGACGACCTGCAGGTTGATGGTGTGCTTGCCGGCGGGGATGCGCACGCGGCGCTGGTCGCCATGGACGAACTGGCCGTCGATGGCGATGTTGTAGATGCCTTCGACGGTGATGTCGACGTCTTCCGGCGCGGCCAGGTCGACCTGCCGGATGAAGTTCACCTGCGGCTGGTGGTTGTACAGGCGCCAGAACGGCGGCCAGGCGACGTCGCGCTCGACGCGCTGCACCTGCATCCGGTTGGACAGCCAGATCTCGAAATCGCCCGGGGACCAGATCCAGGTCGCCGTGCCCTGCGCTCCCGCGATGCCGCAAAGGAGCGACAGGAGGAGACCGATGAGGAGTGAATACATTCGCATGCACGAATTGTATTCACGATCGTCACCGGTCTTGCGCGTTTGGGCGATTTAATCGCCCGATTGAGCGATTTCTGCGGTCAGCCAGCGGCCTTCGCCATGCCGTCCTTCGGCGTCATGCGCGCAGCCAGTGCGGCGATCGGCAGCGGATTGACGTTCTCGGCGTTGACGACGTCGTCGAAATCCTGCTCTTCCGCCTGGGCCAGGAAGCGCTGGGCCTTGCTGCTCGGTGCGGTCGTCTGGATCAGGTGGTGCATGCTGGCGGCCGTCTTGTCCCACGACGTGTTGGCCACGATGGCGCGCATGCGGTCGCGCAGGGCTGCCTTCTGCTCGTCGTTCATGGCCAGCATGCGCTCGCAGGCGGCGATGAATTTCTCCGGCGTGTCCGCGATCGCGACGACGTCGCCGTACGGCACCTTCACGTCCGTGATCGGAGTGCTGACGGACGGCAGTTCGGCCGCCATGTATTCCAGCACCTTCGTCGGGCTGATGAACTTCGTCGACTCGTTCAGCGCGAACGGCAGTAGGCAGACGTCCCAGCCGGCCAGGAATTGCGGCAACTGGTCGTAGGTGCGCTGGCCCATGTAGTGGATGTTGTTCGCGCGCGGCAGGTTGGCCGGGTCGATCTTCACGACCGGGCCCACCAGCACGATCTGCCAGTCCGGACGGGCTTCCGCGACCTGGCGCACGAGGTCCGTGTCGAAGCGCTCGTCGATGACGCCGTAGAAGCCCAGGCGCGGACGCGCGACGTGCGCCTGCTCCGGGTGGCTGTAGTCGCGGTCCAGCGCCTTCTGGAAGTGTTTCGCGTCGACGCTGCTCGAGAAGCAGTGCGCGTTGGCGTGGCGCTCGCGCTTGGACTGGTACAGGCTCGGGCCGCCCGTGAAGCACAGGTCGGCGATGTTCAGCAGTGCGTTCTCGCGCTGCAGCAGCTGTTTCGGGGCGTTCTTGAAGGCGGCCAGTTCGTCCATGCAGTCGTAGATGACGAGGGCCGGATCGAAGCCTTGCAGCAGCGGCAGGGCCATCGGAGTGTAGAACCAGACGACGGGACGCTCGCCTTCCGGGACGAGATCGGCCAGCAGCGTCTGCAGGGTCGGGATCTGGTCGTCGTGGAAGCCGGGTGCCTGGATGCCGGTATGCGGCTGGCACACCGTGATGTTCGGCGCGACGGCCGTCTTCTTCAGGTGCGCCTTGCCCTCGTCATACACCGGCTCCTCGACAAACAGGATTCGGTAGTGTTCCGCCAGGCGAGTCATGAGGTGCTGGGGGCGCTGGAAGACGAAGTCCCAGCGCAGATGGCAAAACACGATCAGGGTCGGCATGTTGATTTCCTTTCGCCTCGGGGCGTTCTAGTTGATCTGGATTCAAGGCCCGGAACCTGATGCGTCGATGCTCTGGAAAACACCGACAGATCAGGTGCCGGACCAGTGAATCGTATCATGCAAAATTCTTAATATTTTCATTTATGCATTGCAATATTTATATCAAGAAATGTGCTAGAAGCCATGCGGTGCGGATCTCCCTAGGAGAGCTCGGCATAGTGCTCATCCATGTAGGTTCCCTCCTACGCGGACACTGGAAAAAACACTACGAATTCGCATCGTCTATGCTTGCGTGCCGGCGTGTGCGGTGCCGCAAAAACCAGATTCAGGCCGAAAGATAGGGTTCTGCGTCTTCCGGCTCGCCGGCGGCGTCGAAACCGCGGGCCAGCAACACGCCGTCGAGGCCGACCGTGCCCAGTGCATCGCACAAATCTTCCAGCTCTGCCTCGAGGTGGGCGGCCAGGTCGAGCGGCTTGTCGACGGTCGCGAGCGGCGCGCCGCCGTCCAGCGGATACAGGTTGATCCTCAGCACGGGCTCGCCATTGGCTTCCACCGGCGCGACGACGGCCTTGATGCGGTCGGGCGCGCGCTGCTGCTCCTCGAGTTTCTGGTTGACCTCGGCGAGGGTCGCCAGCATCGACAGCTCGGCCACGCCCTGCTCCAGTGCGCCGTAGAACAGGTCCTGGTACAGGAAATTCAGTTCGACTTCGGCCGGATGGCGCGACAGGCAGCGCTGCAGCAGCGGCGACACGCTGCCGGCCCACATGCGGTAGCGGGCCATGCGGCCTTCAAAATAGGCATCCGAGGCCGCCTCGCCGGACGGTATCTTGTAGAACGGATCGTCGACCGGCTTCAGCGCGAAGCCGAGCAGGAAGCGCAGTTCCATCGCGTCGTCCTCCGGTTCGTAGTCGCCGGCTATCCACGGCCGCATGCTGGCTTCGATGGCGGGCGTGGCCACGAGCTTGCGCGACCGCATCGCCTGCGAAGCTTCGCGCAGCATCTCCTGCAGGTCGCTGTAGCGGATGCGGTCGACGGCGGCCAGGTCGTACAGGTGGCGCACGAGCACGATGCGGGTGGCGGCGCTGGCCAGGCCGGACTGCCGGAAACTGTCCATCAGCGCTTCGAAATCGGCGTCGTCGCGGAACACGTCTTCCTGCACGAGGCCGCCCGTGCTGTGCACGAACAACGGGATCATGAACGCGTCGATTTCCAGTTCGGCCTCGTCGTCGCGGACGTGCCACGTGGCGGCTTCCTCTTCCACGCGCTCGCGCAGCAGGCGGCAGCAATCGGGATCCGTGTACTTCGCCACTTCGATGGCGCCGTACAGCACGTCGTCGTGCCTGCGCCGCAGCATGCGCCGTACGAGGACGGTCAGTTCTTCCTGGCGCGCCGTGAGCGCGGCCGCGTCGGGGCCTTCGCGCTCGGTGATCTCGAGCGCCAGGTCGACGAGGTTCTGGGCCAGCTCGTCCGGGTCCGCCTCCACCGGCTTGGCCGTTTTCGCTGGCTTGCGGTTGGGCTGGGACGACGGGCCCTTGGCCGGGCGCTTGTTGTTGGGCATGGCTGACTTCATCAAAGTTTACAAGCCACCATGGTAACAAATCGGTCGCGCAAGGCGAAATGCGCGTCAGCGTGCGGGGCGCGTGTCGAGGTGGGTCGTGAAGAATTCCGGACGCAGTTTGCGCGTGATTTCCAGCACGGGCATCACATGGTCGAGGTGATCGCGCATGGCGGCCACGGCGCGGGCCGGGTCGCGCGCCTCGATGGCGTCGACGACGGCCCGGTGCTCTTCCAGCACCCCGGCCATGCGCCCTTCCAGCGGCAAGGTGAGCTGGCGGTAGCGGTCCATCTGCGTCTTGGCCTGCTGGATGATCGGCCACACGCCCGGGTAGCCGGACAACTCGGCCAGCAGTGCGTGGAAGCGTTCGTCCGTGCGGTGGAACGAAGCGAAGTCGTTGGCCGTGATCGCCGCTTCCTGCTCGGCCAGGATCGCGCGCAGGCGGGCCATGTCGTCCGGACCCACCCGCCCGGCCGCCTTTTCGATGATCGCCGTCTCCAGCGCGTGGCGCACGAGGTTGGCTTCGTCCAGGGCGTCGAGCGGGATGCGCGCGACGAACGTGCCCGAGCGCGGCACGATCTCGATCAGGCCCTCGTCGGCGAGACGCTGCACGGCCTCGTGCACGGGGGTGCGGCTCGTACCGAACTCCTCGGCGAGGTCGCGCTCCACGACGCGCGTGCCGGGCAGCATGTCCATTTCGACGATGCGCCGGCGCAGGCACAGGTAGACGCGGCGCGAGGCGCTCAGGCCGCTCTCGGCCTCGGGCGCCGCGGTGGGTGGGGCTTGGTGGTTCATGGCCGGAAGTGTAACGAATCCGGCATCGCATCGCGCGGGATGATCGCGCCGCGGTGGCGGATCACCGTGCCGGCCAGCCGGTGTCCGGCCCGTGCCGCGTCGTCCGGACCCTTGCCGGACAGGCGCGCGGCCATGTAGGCGGCGCCGAAGGAGTCGCCGGCCGCCGTCGTATCGATCACGTCCTTCACGGGTTCCGGCGCCACCTCGTGCACCGTGCCG
This sequence comes from Massilia kyonggiensis, assembly GCF_024756235.1. Taxonomy (GTDB): domain Bacteria; phylum Pseudomonadota; class Gammaproteobacteria; order Burkholderiales; family Burkholderiaceae_D; genus Telluria; species Telluria kyonggiensis. Next base: position 195,772 of record NZ_JANUGY010000004.1, read on the forward strand.
TCGTGCCAGACGACGGCCGGATCGCCGCCGCACTTGACGACGATCTCGCCCACACCGAGCGTGCGGGTGCGCTCGATCGCGTCGCGCGCGTCGCCCGGGCCGTACAGCGCGACCTCGTCGTCCAGCGTGAGCAGCGCGATGTCGGCATGGGCCAGCACGCGGCCGTAGACGTCGCGCGCCGTGTCCGCGCTGTCCCACAGGCGCGGCCGGTAGTTGTTGTCGAAGACGACCTTGCCGCCCGCCGCGCGGCACCGGGCCAGGGTCGCGATCAGCACATCGCGGTCGGCGGGCGCCAGGATCGCGAGGCTGATGCCGGACAGGTACACCATGCGCGCCTCGGCCAGCTGGGCGAGCACGCGGTCCGCGCCCGGCGCCGCCATCCAGTGGCGCGCGGCGGAGTCCTTGCGCCAGTAGTGGAAGCGGCGTTCGCCGCCGTCATCCGTCTCGATCATGTAGATGCCCGGCAGGCGGTCGGCCAGGCGCAGCACGGCGGCCGTGGCGATCCCTTCACGCTCCCACGCGGCCAGCATCTCGGCGGACATGCCGTCCTGGCCGAGGCCCGTCACGTACGCGACGCTCGCGACGGCGGGATCGAGCAGGCGGGCCATGTAGACGGCCGTGTTCAGCGTGTCGCCGCCGAAGCGGTAATCCAGCGTGCCCTGTTCGCCGTGCTTCTGCAGTTCGATCATGCATTCGCCGATCGCGTAGACGGTGTGTGCGCCCATCGTGTGTCCTTGTTGTGAAATAGCCCTGCGAGTTTACCGGATGCCGGCGACTGCCGGGGCATCTGTTTTGGCGGGCGTGCGCGGGCCGCCGTCCCGGACCAGCGTCCACACGACGATCGCCGCCAGCACGTCGAACACGGCCAGCACGACGAACAGCGGGCTGTAGCCCACGTGCGTGACCACGATGCCGAACACCAGCGTGAACAGGGTCGCGCCCAGGTAGCCGGACATGCCGGCCAGCCCGGTGGCCGTCGCGACCTCGTTCTTGCCGAAGACGTCCGACGTGATCGCATACAGCGCGCCGGACAGCGTCTGGTGCGCGAAGCCGCCGATACACAGCAGGAAGATGGCGGTATACGGGCTCGCGACGAGGCCGATGCAGCCCGGCGCGATCATGCACAGCGCCCCGAACGCGACGACCCATTTCCGTGACGCGAACAGGGAAACATCGAAGTGCCGGTGCACGAACGGCGACAAATAGCCCCCCAGCACGCAGCCGATGTCCGCCGCGAGGAACGGCAGCCACGCGAACACTGCGATCTCCTTCAGGTCCATGTGGCGCTCCGTCGCCATGTACAGCGGGATCCACGCGTTGAAGGTCTGCCACGCCGGCTCGGACAGGAAGCGCGGGATCGCGATCGACCAGAAGTTCCGGTTCTTCACGATCTGGCGCCACGAGGCTTTCGCGGCACCGTCCTGGTGCTTCGCTTCCTGGCCGGACAGGATGTGGTCGCGTTCCGCGTCGGACAGCAGCTTCTGGTCGCGCGGGTGCTTGTAGAACACGGCCCACAGTAGCGTCCACGCGATGCCCAGCACGCCGACGATGACGAACGCCGACTTCCAGCCCGAATGGAGGATCGCCCAGACGACGAGCGGCGGCGCGCACAGGGCGCCGATCGACGAGCCGATGTTGAACCAGCCGATGGCGACCGAGCGCTCCTTCGCCGGAAACCACTCAGTCGTCGCCTTGACGCCGGCCGGGATGCCCGCCGCTTCCGTCAGTCCCAGCAGGCCGCGGAAGAACGCCATGCTCTGCCATCCCGACGCCAGCGCGGCGCACGCACAGGCCAGCGACCACGCGAACGCGAACACGGCGAAGCCGATCTTGGTGCCGATCGCGTCCAGTACGTACCCGGCCACGGGCTGCATGACGGCGTAGCAGACCTGCCACGCGACGACGATGTACGAATACTCCTTCGTGTCGATGTGCAGGTCGGCCATCATGGTCGGCGCCGCCACGGACAGCGTGTTGCGCGCCAGGTAGTTGACGATCAGGCCCAGCGTGACCAGCCCCACCATCCACCAGCGCATGCCCTTCATTTTGCTCATGTTGTCTCCTCCGGCGCCTTTGTTAGGCGCGCAAGATCCCGGACCGCTCGGCGCGTGGCGCCGGCGGTCTCTCTCGATCGGTTGTCGTTGTGCGTTAAGCCAGCAGCGCGCGGATGCCCTGCCGTTCGATGTCGCGCAGGTTCGCCGCCAGGTGCGCCGCGAGGCCCGGCACCGCGTTCAGGTCCCTGCCCCACAGCGCGGCGTGGGCGAGCCAGCCACGGGCCAGGTCGTCCAGCGTCCATTCGCCGCCGGCGACCTTGTCCCAACCGGCCTTGAACCACGCCAGCGTGGCCGGATCGTCGGCGAGGTCGATGACGCCGCCGCGGTACAGCACCATCGTCGCGGCCATCGCAAGCACGAGGCGGCGCGGCAGGCGGCCGTCGTGCAGTTCGGCGTAGCGCAGCAGTTGCGGCAGCACGCGCGCGGCGAACTTGCTCCAGCTGTTCAGCGCGATCGATGCGAGGCGGTGGTGAATGGCCGGGTTGCGGAAGCGGCGCAGCACGTCGGCGGCGAAGGCTTCCAGTTCCGCGCGGTCCATTTCCAGCGCCGGGATGATCTCCTCAATGATGGCGGCACGCAGGAAGGCCCCCACCTGCGGGTCGTCGACGGACGGGCCCACGGCTTCCAGGCCGGCCAGCAGCGCGACCGGCACGAGCGTCGTGTGGCCGCCGTTCAGGATGCCGACCTTGCGCTTCTTGTACGGCGTGATGTCGTCGACGAGTGTCACGTTCAGGTCCGCGCCCGCCAGCTTCAGCTCTTCGCCCACGGAAGCCGGGCCCTGGATCACGAACAGGTAGTAATATTCCGCCGCCACGAGGAACGGGTCCGCGTAGCCCAGTTCCTGTTCGATCTGCGCCGCGTCCGCGGCCGGGTAGCCGGTGACGATGCGGTCGACGAGCGTATTGCAGAACGTGCACGCGTCGCCGATCCACGCGGCGAAGCCGGCCGGGAGGTCCCACAGGCGGGCGTAGTGCAGCACGGCGTTCTTCAATGCCTCGCCATTCTTGTCGATCAGTTCGCACGGCAGCAGGATCAGGCCCTTGTCTTGTGCGCCTTCGAACGCCTGGTAGCGCGCGAACAGCAGTTGCGTGAGCTTGGCGGGGAACGTCACCGGCGGCGCGTCGGTGGCGCGGTCCGTGTCGTTGACGACGATGCCTGCCTCCGTCGTGTTGGAGACGATGAAGCGCAGGTCCGGATTCGCGGCCTGCGCCAGGTAGTCGGCATACATCGTGGCCGGGTCGATCTCCCGCTGCACGCATTCCACCTTGCGGTACTGCTTGACCGGCAGGCCCGCCTCGTCCAGGCCGCGCACGAGCACGGTGAACAGGCCGTCCTGCACATCGAGCAGCGGCGCGGCCGAGCCGCCGCGCGGGCGCACGACGACGACGCCGGCATTCAAACCGGTGCGCTCGTTGAGCAGGTCGACCTGCCAGTCGAAAAAGCCGCGCATGAAATTGCCTTGTCCGAACTGCAGGATCTTGACGGGCAGTGCGAACGGGGTGGTACGACGAAGTTGAGTCATGGGTCTGCCCTTACAGCGAAATATCGCGTTTCCAGAAAATGAAGTCGTATTGCTGCAGCCGGTCGGCCTTGCACTTGTATTGCCCGCCCGCCGTCGCGACGACCATGTCGAACAGGCCTTTCGCCACCTCGGGCAGCGGCTTGCCTTCGATAATGGGGCCGCAGTCGTAGTCGATCAGGTCCGACAGCTTCGCGGCCACGCGGCTGTTGCTGGAGATTTTCAGCACGGGGACGATCGGGTTACCGGTCGGCGTACCGAGGCCCGTCGAAAACAGCACGACGTTCGCGCCCGACGCGACGATGCCCGTGACGGATTCGACGTCGCCGCCCGGGGTGCACAGCAGCGCGAGGCCCTGCTTGTCCGTCTGCTCGCCGTAGTCCAGCACGGAGACGATCGGCGACGTGCCGCCCTTCTTCGCCGCGCCGGCCGATTTCATCGCATCGGTGATCAGGCCGTCGCGGATATTGCCGGGGCTCGGGTTGTCGGCGAAATGCGTGCCGACGGCCAGCGCACGCTGTTCGAAGTCGCGCATCATGCCGAGGAAGCGGCGCTTGTCGTCGTCCTCGACGCAGCGTTCGATCAGCGACGACTCCACGCCGCACAGTTCCGGGAACTCCGCGAGGATCGACGAACCACCCACCGCCACGACCATGTCCGACACATAGCCCATGGCCGGATTGGCGGAGATGCCGGAAAAGCCGTCGGAGCCGCCGCACTTGACGCCGATCTTCAGGTGCGACAGCGGCATCGGCCGGCGCTGCACCTTGTTCGCTTCCTTCAGGTGCGTCAGGGTGTCCTGCAGCACCGCCTTCATCATCTTCTCTTCGCTGTCCCACTGCTGCTGTTCGTAGATCAGCACGGGCTTGTCAAAGTGCGGATTCTGCTTCGCGAGTGCATCCTTGAACATGCCGATCTGCGCGTTCTGGCAGCCCAGCGAGAATACGGTGATGCCGGCCACGTTCGGGTGGTCGGCATACGCGGCGAGGATCTTGCACAGCGAGCGCGCGTCGGCGCGCGTGCCGCCGCAGCCGCCGTTGTGCGTGATGATGCGCACGCCGTCCACGTTCGGGAATGGCCGTACGACCGGCTTCGGGGCTTCCATGTCTTCGCCCAGCAGCTGGAACGTGAGCGACGCGAGGTCGTTCGTGGCATAGCCTAGCGGGCCTTCCAGTGCGTTGCGCAGGTGCTCCACGTTGCGGTTCTCGCAGAACACGAGCGGAAAGATCAGCCAGTAGTTGGCGGTGCCCACGCGGCCGTCCGCACGCACGACGCCGTCGAAGGTCGCTTCCTTCAGGTCCGAGACGTCGGGCGGCGTCCAGGTGTACGGCTTGGAGTCTACGATCTCGACCTCGGACGCGTAATGCGCCAGGTTGTCCGTCGTGACGGCCTCCCCTTTGCGGATCGGCTGGGTGGCCTTGCCGACGACGACGCCGTACATGGACAGCAGCTCGCCCTCGGCGAAGGCGCGGCGCGCCAGCTTGTGCTTGGTCTTGATCGGCGTGGAGACGAGGATGTTCTCCCCGTTCCACGTCACGACGTCACCCGGCGCCAGGTCGGTCAGCGCGACCAGCATGCTGTCGTCCGGGTGAATGCAGATTACTTTTTGCATGGTTGCCCAATCAGAGCTTGAAGTAGTTCTTGGCGTTTTCGTAGCAGATACCGCGCACGATGGTCGCCAGCGCATCGTAGTCTTCCGGGTACTCGCCGCTGGCGACCCATTCGCCCAGCTGGCGGCACACGAGGCGGCGGAAGTAGTCGTGGCGCGGGTAGGATGCGAAGCTGCGCGAGTCCGTGACCATGCCCACGAAGATGCCCAGCACGGAGTGATTACCGAACGCGAGGATCTGGTTCAGGTTGCCCAGCTTGTGGTCGTTGAACCACCAGGCCGGGCCGAACTGCACCTTGCCGGCCACGCTGCCGTCCTGGAAGTTGCCGATCATCGTCGAGAGCACTTCATTCATCGCCGGGTTCAGGTTGAACAGCATCGTCTTCGGCAGCTGCTTGCGGGAGTCCAGCGCCGACAGCAGCGCGACGAGGCCGTTACTGGTCGTCATGTCCGAGATCGAATCGAAGCCGGTATCCGGACCCAGCGTCTCCAGCATGCGCTGGTTATTGTTGCGCATGGCGCCGATGTGGAAGCACATCGTCCAGTCGTACTTCGCATACACCGCGCCGATCGCCTCCAGCAGGCCGCGCAGGTATTGCGCCTGTTCGAGGTCGCCCAGCAGCTCGCCGCGCATCCGCTTCGCGAACAGGCCGTCGAGCTGGTCGGCCGTCGCGGCGACGGTCGGCAGCGGGATGTCGATCGCGTGGTCGGAAATACGGCCGCCGCGCGCATGGAAGTATTCCACACGATTGGCCAGTGCGGCGATCAACGACGTGAACGAATCGATCTTCACGCCGGCGACTTCCGCCAGGCGCGCCACGTAGTCCTCGAAGCCGGGATTATTGATGCGCATGGCCTTGTCCGGACGGTAGGCCGGCAGCACGCGGGTCTTCAGTGCCGACTGCGCGATCTCGGCGTGCTGCAGCAGGTCGTCGGCCGGGTCGTCCGTCGTGCAGGCGATTTCCACCTTGGCCTGTTCCAGGAACGTCCACGTGTCCATGCCGGCCAGCTTCGCGTTCGCCTGTTCCCAGATCGCTTCCGCGTTCTTCTCGTTGATGACCAGGTCGATGCCGAAGATGCGGCGCAGCTCCAGGTGGCTCCAGTGGTAGATCGGGTTGCCGATCGCGAGCGGCAGCACTTTGCAGAAGGCGAGGAATTTTTCCTTGTCCGAGCGGTCGCCCGTGCAGTATTCCTCCGGCACGCCGGCCGTGCGCATCAAACGCCATTTGTAATGGTCGCCGCCCAGCCACAGCTCGGCGATGTTGCGGAACTTCTTGCGCTCGGCGATCTCGCCCTGCTGCAGGTGCGAGTGGTAGTCGATGACCGGCAGGTCCGCGGCAACTTCATGGTAAAGCTTGCGGGCGACGTCGGTGGTGAGGAGGAAATCCTGGTCCATGAAGGCGGTCATAGCGTGTTGCTCCTTGGGTGGCTGATCTGATATATCAGGATGGTAGGCCTAATATATTACTGATGCAAGGACTTTGTGCCTTCGCGGCCGAAGGTGCGGATGTTATGCTTCGGTCATCGGCTCGTGATGCATGGATACAACGACCACGGCCATCACTATAAGAATGGATCCAAGAATGCTCGACTCACTCTTCAAACTGCGCCAGAGCGGCACCGACACGCGGACGGAAATCCTCGCCGGCGTCACGACGTTCCTGACGATGGCCTACATCATCTTCGTCAATCCTTCCATCCTCGGCGACGCCGGGATGCCGAAGGACGCCGTGTTCGTCGCCACATGCCTCGTGGCCGCGCTGGGCAGCCTCGTCATGGGCCTGTACGCCAACTACCCCATCGCGATGGCGCCGGGCATGGGCCTGAACGCCTATTTCGCCTACGCCGTCGTGCTGGGCATGAAGGTGCCCTGGCAGGCCGCGCTGGGCGCCGTGTTCGTGTCGGGCTGCCTGTTCATCCTGGTGTCCGTGTTCGGCCTGCGCGCGATGATCGTGAACGGCATCTCGCGCTCCCTGAGGGTGGCGATCACGGTGGGCCTCGGGATGTTCCTCGCGCTGATCGCGCTGAAGAGCGCAGGCATCGTGGTGGCCAGCCCCGCGACGCTCGTGCAGGCGGGCGACCTGCACAAGCCGGAGGCCATCATGGCCGTCGTCGGCTTCCTGCTGATCGTCACGCTGGACCGCCTGAAGGTACGCGGCGCGATCCTGATCGGCATCGTCGCCGTGACGATCCTCTCGTTCTTCTTCGGCGGGAACACGTTCCACGGCCTCGTCTCCGCCCCGCCGTCGATCGCGCCCACCCTGGGCCAGCTGGACATCAAGGGCGCCCTGGGCGTCGGCATCATCAACGTGGTGCTCGTGTTCTTCCTCGTCGAGCTGTTCGACGCGACCGGCACGCTGATGGGCGTCGCCAGCCGCGCGGGCCTGCTCGTGGAAGGCAAGATGGAGCGCCTGAACAAGGCCCTGCTGGCCGACAGCGCGGCCATCGTCGCGGGCTCCGTGTTGGGCACGTCGAGCACCACGGCCTACATCGAAAGCGCCGCGGGCGTGCAGGCCGGCGGCCGCACGGGCCTGACCGCGCTGACGGTGGCCGTGCTGTTCCTCGCCTGCCTGTTCATCGCGCCGCTGGCCGGCGTGGTGCCCGCGTATGCGACCGCGCCCGCGCTGCTGTTCGTCGCCTGCCTGATGCTGCGCGACCTGGGCGACATCGAATGGAACGACACGACGGAAGCGATTCCGGCCGCCATCACCGCGCTCGTGATCCCGTTTACCTACTCGATCGCGGAAGGCATCGCGTTCGGCTTCATCACTTACGCGCTGCTGAAGCTGACGACGGGCCGTGCGCGCGAAGTCAAGCCGGTCATCTGGGTGATCGCGGCGCTCTTCGCCTTCAAGATCGTCTATATCGGCAGTTGATCAGGCGGCGGCCGGCAACCGTCCGGCCGCCAGCAGCCGCGCGAATTCGGCCGCCGGCACGGCGCGGCTGAACAGCCAGCCCTGCACCAGGTCGCATCCGAGGCCGGCCAGCAGTGCCAGCTGGCCTCTCGTCTCCACCCCTTCCGCCACCACCGACAGCCGCAGGCCATGGGCCATCGCGATGACGGCGCTCGCGATCGCGAGATCGTCCGGATCCGTTTCCAGGTCGTGCACGAACGAGCGGTCGATCTTGATGCGGTCGACGGGGAAGCGCTTCAGGTAGTTGAGGTTCGAATAGCCGGTGCCGAAATCGTCGATGGCGAGCCGGATGCCCATCGCCTTCAACCGGGCCAGCAGCGCGACGCTCTTGTCGGCGTCGGCCATCGATGCGCTTTCCGTCAGTTCCAGCTCCAGCAGGCCGGGTTCGAGCCGGCAAGCGTCCAGCACCCGCCGCACGGTGCCGACGATCCGCTCGTTGAACTGGTGTGCCGACAGGTTCACGGCCACGGGCACGACCCGCAGGCCCGCGCGGCGCCAGGCCTCCAGCTGGCAACAGACTTCATGCAGCACCCATTCCCCGATCTCGACGATCAGGCCCGATTCCTCGGCCAGCGGGATGAACTCGCACGGCGGCACGAAGCCGCGCTCCGGATGGCGCCAGCGCAGCAGCGCCTCGGCGCTCACGACCGCCTCGCCGTCGACCGCCACTTGCGGTTGGAAATGCACCTCGAACTCGCGGCGCTCGAGCGCACGCCGCAGCGCGTTCTCCAGCTTGAAACGGTCGTTGGCGTCGCGGTTCAGTTCCGGCCGGTAGAAGGCGTAACGCTGGCCGGCGCCGTCGACGGCCTGGCGCAGCGCCGTCTCCGCGCCCCTGGCCAGGGTGTCGTGCGCGACGCCGTCGTTCGGATAGATCGCGATGCCGATGCTCGGGTCGAGATGGAATTCGTCGTGCTGGTAGGTGTACGGTTCCCCGAGGACGGCCAGCACGCGGCGCGCGCTCGCCGCCAGTTCGTCGGCATCGGCGCGCAGCAGGGCCAGCGCGAACGTGCCTTCCGAGAAGCTGGCGACGACGTCCTGGCTGCCCGCCTCGCGCAGCCGCGCCGCCGCTTCCTGCAGCAGGGCCTGTTCGGCGCCGGGGCCCAGCGCTTCGCGGATCAGGGCCATGCGCCCGAAGCGCACGAGCATGAAGCCGAGGACGCGGCGGCCGGCCTGGGCCTGCACCTGCGCCTTGAGCCGGCGCAGGCGTTCGCGCAGCAGGTCGCGGTTCGGCAGGCCCGTGACGGCGTCGTAGTTGCTGGCATAGTGCAGGCGCTGCTCGGCGCCCCGCAATTCCGTGACGTCGATGCCGGTGGCGAGGACGAACTCCACGTCGCCGTCCTCGCGGCGCAGCAGCGTATGGGTCCAGACGATGCTGCGCGTGCGCCCGTCCGGCGTGATCCACTCGCCCTGCAGCCGCTGCGGCCGCGGGTCGTCCGGCAGGCCCGCGAACATGTGCCGGACGACCTCCGGGTCGGCCGCGCCGCGTACCACCTCCCAGCAGTGCCGGCCCATGGCCTGCGCCGCGCGCCAGCCCAGCGATTCCTCGCAGGCCCGGTTGAACGTCACGATGCGGCCGTCCGGGTCCGTCATCAGGACCAGCGTGCCGGCCGTCTCGACGATGGCCGACAGCCGGTTGCGCTCCGAGCGCAGCGCGTTCGTCCGCTCGACGACGAGCGCCTCGGCCCGCGTGTACAGGCGCGCGCGCTCGAGCGCAAGGGCAACCTGCTGCGCGACGCCGGCCAGCAGTTCGCGCTCCTCGACGCTGAACGCATCGTGCCGGGCATGCGCGTGCAAGCGACCCAGTTGGCGCGTGCCCGCGAGCAGGGGCAGGCAGAGCTGCGCCGGATCGTCCGCGCCGCCGTCCGCGCACGTGCAGGCGCTGGGCATGGGCCCCTCGCCCCGTTGCGCGAGCACGCGCGCGGCGCCGTCCGGGGCGACGGTGCTGATGGCGGCGCCCGCGAGCGCCGGCAGCCGGATCAGGTGGTCCAGCGCGGCGCGCGCCACGTCGGTTTCGCCGGCGGCCTCGTTCAGGGCACCGGCGATCCGTCCCAGCAGTGCGAGGGAATCGACCATGCGCGCGAGGTCCGCGTTCAGGCGCTGGGTGTCCTCGTGGGTCGCGACGAGCAGTTCGTAGATGCGGCGCCGTTCGTCCGCCATCACTTCCAGCGGCCGCGCCGGGTCGCCCGCGCCCTGCCCCTGCAGGATGCGGCGTACGCGCTCGCGCAGCTGGTCGGCGTCGTAGGGTTTGCGCAGGAAGCCGTCGGCGCCCGCCTCCAGGCTGCGCACGATGTCCTGCAGGGTGGTCAGGCGCGTCAGCAGCAGGACGGGCACGGCGCCCAACCGCGGATCGTCCTTGAGGGCGCGGCACAGCGCGTACCCGTCCATGCGCGGCATGGCGATGTCGCTGACGACGAGGTCGGGCGCCAGCTCGCGGGCGAGGCGCAGGGCCGCCTCGCCGTCGGTGGCCACGCGCACGCGCGCCGGGCAATCCGGATCCTGCGCCAGCACCCGGGCCAGGTGCTCGGCCTGCGTCGGGCTGTCCTCGGCCACGAGGATCTCGTAGGGCAGCCCGGCCTTCTCTCTCTTGTGCGTTGTTGTCATCTTGTTCGCGCCGCCCTTCGTGGGCGGTCGTGCCGTCAACTCAAACCTTCGGTGGCCGGTGCAGCGCACACCCCGGCCGTCAGAACTTGCATTGATATTAGCTAAGATGGCTATCCATTAACATTCGTAGTGGGTCTGTCCATGTGGACGACCGTCATTACGAGCTGAACGCTTTGGCTCCGAATTGGCGGGAACGACGCGCACTCCACTCTGGCGCGTCACAATTTTGTGTAGGAAAAGAAGTAGGCCATGTCGCGAATTCTATGACAGTATCAGCGACACATTGTTGCCGGTTTGCAACGCAAATTCAGCCGGCGAGGCCGTGCTGGAGCGCGTAGCGGATGAGCGCCGCGTTCGTCGACATGCCCATCTTGCGGAAAATGCGCGCGCGGTAGGTGTTGACGGAGCTGATGCTGATCCCGAGTTCGGCCGCCACCTGCTTGATCTGCAGGCCGGACCCGATCAGCGCGACGATTTCCGACTCGCGCGGCGTCAGGCCGTGGTGCGGGGGACGCCCGCCCGGGCGCGCCTCGAGGGCAAGCAACTCGCCCACCCGCGGTCCCAGCCATGTGCTTCCCGTGGCCGCGCGGCGCACCGCTTCCACGAGTTCCGCGGACGCCATCGCCTTGGAAACATAGCCGAGCGCACCCGCACGCAACGAGGCGAGCGCGTACTTTTCCTCAGGATGCATGCTGAGGATCACGACCCGCAGGTCGGGAAAATGGCGCCGCAGTTCGGCGAGGCCGTCCAGCCCGTCGTAATCGGGCAGTGTCAGGTCCAGGATCACGACGTCGGGGTGAACCTGGGCGATGAGGGCGATCGCTTGCTTCAAGTCTGCGGCTTCACCGACGATTTTTAGGTCGGTGCAGGGCCGGACGATCTTCTTGATCCCTTCGCGGATCAGTTCATGATCGTCGGCGATGACTAGCCTGATCAATATGCTTCCTTCATACATGCAAGCCGGTATGTCGGCAAAGCAAGCATTCTAGGCAACGTTTACGCACAATTGCAAACATAATCTTTGACTAGTTAACAATTGCACTATATTTTGAAGCGTTCCCGCAAGCCAATATGTAAATTTTCCGTACGAAAGTATTTCGTCCGGCGCTTTGGGCTACAATGTCGCCTCCGCCGGCAGGCTCGGCCTGCCGCAGATGATCCGTGAACGACAGGCTGCGCATCGCTCCCGATGGCGACGGAAGGCAGCCGACCCGATGCCTATGAAATCTCTGATGCTTTGCGCGCTGGCCCTGACCGGCGCGGGAGCGGCGATGGCCGCTCCGGACGACCTCGACAGCAGCGTACCGTCGTCCAGTTACTTCACCCAGGCGCCGACGATGGCGATACCGGAAGGCAGCAACTGGTACACATCGGCCGAGCTGGGCGCGATCACGACCTCGGGCAATACCGAGGGTACGTCCGTGACCGGCAAGATCGATGCGCGCCACGAAATGGCCAACTGGAGCAACGAATACATCGTCAGCGGCTATTTCAAGGAAGACGTCACCCACAACGGCGACGGCTCCACGACGCGCACGCGCTCGGCGGAGCGTTACCAGGTGTCGGCCAAGGCGGCGTTCAAGCTGCTGGAGGACGGCAACCGCGCCTTCCTGCTCGGCTCCCACGTGAACGACAAGTTCGGCGCCTACACCCGCTATTCGTCGGTCGGCGTCGGTTACGGCACGCAATTGCTCAAACGCGACAATGAAACCGTCGACGTCGAGGTGGGTCCGGGTTATTTCCACGGAGAGAATGCAGCCGGCGGCGTCGAATCCGGCATGACCGTCCGCGGCGCGGCCCAGCTGCGCTGGCGCGTGAGCCCGTCGGCGGCGTTTTCGCAGAGCGTGAGCGTGGAACGGGGCACGTCGAACATGCACTCGATCGCCGAGACGGCACTGTCCACCAAGATCAACGGCACGATGCAGATGAAGGCCGCGTTCAGCGCGCGCAACGATACCAATGTGCCGGACAACAAGAAGAACACGGATACGCAGACGTCGCTGACGCTCGTGTATTCGTTCTGACCAGCCAACGAAAACGGCCGGCAATGCCGGCCGTCATGCGATCCGCCGGAAAGGCTTACTTCGCCAGGATGCGGCCCGACAACTGCATCGTACCCTGCCCCGTCGCCATGTCTTCGCCGCCCGTGAGGTCGCCGCCGCCGGTGGCCTTCGCGTAGCGTCCCGTGCCGCCCGTGATCTGGAACGTGGCATTACTGAATACGTACTTGGTGCCCTCGCCCGTCGGCACGAACTGGCCGCTGTAGTCGGCATAGATCAGCTCGCCGGTCATCGTCGTGATGAGCAGTTTGCCGTCGCTGAAGGTGAACGAGGTGCCGTTCGGCGTGATGCAGTCGCTGGCCAGGAAGGTGACCTTGTTGCCGGCAACGCTGCTGGTGCCGAAGCCCAGGATGGTACCGCCGAAATTCGAGGCGCAACGCGCGGAAGGCCCGGGGATTTCCTGCAGCACGCCGGACACCTTGAAGTCCTTGTACGTGGCCGGATCGGCGGAAGCGCAGATTGCGGCAGACATCAGGACGGCGCCGGTGGCAAAACGCAGGACAGACTTGAACATGAAGTTCTCCAAATAAATTGTAGAACCCCAATTTTAACGATTTGCTATCGTTTCGTGCGTACGAGTGTGTATTTTATTGTATCAATTTTGCCGACATAGACACATTCGATATAAATGTATTAACATAGATCACCCGCCGATCGTGTCGTGGCGTAACGCGGCAATGCATCGGCGAGATGGAGCCACCGTACCTGCCGGGAAGCGAAGGTGTGGTCGGCGGGCGCGATCGCGTCCGGGTCGTCCAGGCTGCAGATCGTGACGTCGATCTCGTCGGGCGCGCCGGCGCCATGCCACGTCAGCTGCGTGCCGCACTGGCCGCAGAACTGACGCTCGACGCCGGGACTGGATGCGTGGCGGGCCGGCGTGCCGCGGGTCCAGTGCAGCGCGTCGCAGCGCACGCTGAACCACGCGAGGGCGGGCGCACCGCTGGCGCGCCGGCAGTCGACGCAATGGCATAGCGTGGCGTTGGAAGGCTCTCCAGACGCCTCGTAGCGCACCGCTCCGCACATGCAGCCGCCCTGCAATCCCATGACCCTCTCCAGGTTGTCGGTGTCAGCGCGCGGCGGCCGGCTCGCTCTGCGGTGCCGGTGCCGTCAGCAGCAACGCGACGAGGCTGATGACGGACGCCACGCTCAAATACCAGCCCACGGTCTGCAAGCCGTAGTTGGTCGCGAGCCATGTTGCCACATATGGCGCGAGCGAGGCGCCCAGGATGCCGGCCAGGTTGAACGTGAGCGACGCGCCCGTGTAGCGGACCTCGGCCGGGAACAGTTCCGACAGCAAGGTGCCCAGCGGGCCATAGGTCAGGCCGATCAGGCACTGGCCCAGCACGAGGAACAGCGCGACGAGCGTCAACTGGCCGGACCCGAACAGCGGCCCGAACAGCAGGCCGAACAGCGCGAGGCCGACGGACACGAGGATCATCGCCGCGCGCCGGCCGTGACGGTCGGCCAGCACGGCCGCGATGGGGATCGTGAGTCCGAAGAAGACGATGGCGCCCAGTTGCAGCAGCAGGAACGTCTGGCGCGAATAGCCCAGCGCCGATGTGCCCCAGCTCAGGGCGAACACGGTCATCAGGTAGAACACGACGAACGTGGCCAGCGCCGCGAGCGTGCCCAGCACGAGCGCGCGCGTGTGATTCGCGAACACGGCCGCGACGGGCAGTTTCACGCGTTCGTTACGGTCGAGCACTGCCTGGAAATCGGGCGTTTCCGTGATTTTCAGGCGCACGTACAGGCCGACCAGGACGAGCAGCGCGCTCGCGAGGAAGGGAATCCGCCACCCGTAGCGCAGGAAATCGGCATCGGACAAGGTCTGCGACAGCAGCAGGAACACGCCGCTCGACAGGAAGAAGCCGATCGGCGCGCCCAGTTGCGGGAACATGCCGTACCAAGCGCGCTTGCCCGGCGGCGCGTTCTCGGTCGCGAGCAGCACGGCGCCGCCCCACTCCCCGCCCAGGCCGAGGCCCTGGCCGAAGCGGCACAGCGCGAGCAGCAGCGGCGCGAGCGTGCCGATCGACGCGTAGGTGGGCAGCAGGCCGATGACGACGGTCGACAGGCCCATCGTCAGCAGCGCGGCCACGAGCGTGGCTTTACGGCCCACGCGGTCGCCGAAGTGGCCGAACACGGCCGAGCCGACCGGGCGCGCAAAAAAGGCGATGGCGAACGTCGCCAGCGATTGCAGGGTGGCTGTCGCCGCGTCCCCGGCCGGGAAGAACAGCTTCGGGAACACGAGCACGGCGGCCGTGGCGTAGATATAAAAGTCGAAGAACTCGATGGTGGTGCCGATCAGACTGGCGAACAGGACGGTCGCCGGGCGGTTCCGGGGCGTGTGCGCGGGGGATCCGGTCATGCGGCACCGGCCTGCGACAACGCGTCGGCGAGCTCGCTGCTCGCGACCGGGCGCACGACGCGCGCGACTTCCTGGCCATCCTTGAGCACGACGACGGTCGGCCACAGCTTCACCTTGAACGAACGGCCCAGCTTGCGTCCGGGGCCATCCTCGACCTTGATGTGCTTTACGCCCGGATACGGTGCCAGCGCGTCGTCGATATGGCTGGCCGCCGCCTGGCAATAGCCGCACCAGTTCGTGCCGAAATCGAGGGCGACGACGCCGGGCAGCGCGTCGATGGCGCTGCGCTCGGGCTGCGCCGTTTCATAGGGTTTGCTCATGCATGTCTCCATGTTGTCGATCACGCTAGCCTACAACAAAACATGCCATCGGAGTAAGTCTCGGCCGCTTTTAAGGCGGTCACAACGTGAAACACCGAACGGAATACGGCCGCGGCCGGTGGCATCCTGCAAGCATATCGACCAAGGAGGCCATCATGTCCGATAACCTGCAAAACCGCGGCCAGCAGGACCGCTCGCGCATCAACCTGCACGAAAAATGGGAGGTCCAGTACTGGACCAAGGAGCTGGGCGTGACCGAGGAAGAGCTGGCCAAGGCCGTCAAGGAAGCCGGCAGCAGCAGCGCCGAGGCCGTCCGCCAGCACCTGCGCGGCACGCGTCACTGATCCTGTAAGCACTCCCGCCTGACGCCCGACCGGCGCCGCCGGCCGGGCGCTATCCCTTCGCGCGTGCTCCCGCGCAACCCGTCTTTTCGAAAGGAGCCCGATGACTATCCGCGGCTATTTTTCCAATCTCGACATCAGCTGGACCAACGCGGCCGTGGCCCTCACCGCCGCCGTCGTCAGCTTCATCGCCATCCACGGCGCCGTGCACCTGTTCCGCCGCCGTCTCGACCAGCTCGACGATAAACGCGCGCATAAACCCATCGTCGAAGTCCTGCGCCACACGCTCGCGCGCACGAGCAACCTCGCCATCCTCGCGACCTCGATCCTGATCGGCGTGTCGATGCTCGACCTGCCGCCGCCGTGGGACCGGCGCATCGGCCACCTGTGGTTCATCACGCTCGGGGCGCAATTTGCCCTGTACCTGCACCACGCCATCGACGTCACGGCGCGGCGCTACTTCCGCGTGCACGGCAAGGGGCTGGAAGACGACCAGGTGACCGTCGCGCATACCCTCATGATCTGGGCGCTGCAATGGAGCGTGTGGACCGTGTTCCTGCTGGCGATGCTGTCCAACCTCGGCATCAACGTGACGACCTTCGTCGCGAGCCTGGGCATCGGCGGCGTCGCCGTCGCGCTGGCCGTGCAGAACATCCTCGGCGACCTGTTCGCGTCGCTGTCGATCGCGACCGACAAGCCGTTCGAGGTGGGCGACGCGATTTCGGTGCCGGAATTCTCGGGCACGATCGAGCATGTCGGCCTCAAGACGACCCGGATCCGCGCGCTGTCGGGCGAACAGATCGTGATCGCCAACGCGGAGCTGCTGCGCAAGGTCGTGCACAATTTCAAGCGCCAGAACACGCGCCGCGTCCAGTACGCCCTGCGCATCAATCCGGCCACGCCGCACGACCTGGCGGCGCAGCTGCCGGAGCGCGTGGGCGCCATCATTTCGGCGAAGGATAAAGTGAAACTCGACCACGTCACCCTGACGACGATGGACCAGAACTATCTGGAATACGACATCGTCTACAACCTGACCGACGCCAACTACGGCCTGTACCTGCAGACCCAGCAGGCCGTGCTGCTGGAGACGATGCAGCTGCTGCGCGAGCTGGGCATCTCGACGGCGCCGCGCGCGCAGGAGCTGCTGGTGCAGCAACCAGCCGCCAACGATGGGGGCGCACGCCGTCCCGATGGTCGCGCGACGCCGCAGGCCCGGCCCATGCATTGATCAGCTGAACCGGACGCCGCGAACCGGCGTCCGGCCCTATCATCCGAGCCTCCAACGTTCGATCAGGAGGACACGATGCAGCAAACTCAACCCCCGCAACAACAGACCCCGCCCGGCCACGAATCGCAGCTGACACCGAAAGCCGACCACGGCGAGACGAGCTATGTCGGCCACGGCCGGCTCAGGGACAAGGCCACCGTCATCACGGGCGGCGACAGCGGCATCGGCCGCGCCGTCGCCCTCGCCTTCGCGCGCGAAGGGGCCGACGTGCTGATTTCCTACCTCAACGAGCACGACGACGCGCGCGAGACGGAACGGCTCGTGCGCGAGGCCGGGCGCAAGGCGGTGCTGGTCCCGGGCGACATCGCGGATCCCGCCCACTGCCGCGCCATCGTCGACAAGGCCGTGCATGAATTCGGCCGCATCGACGTGCTGGTGAATAACGCGGCGTTCCAGATGACGCGCGCGTCGCTGGAAGAGATCCCGGACGACGAATGGGACCGCACGTTCGCCGTCAACATCACGGCCATGTTCCACATCTGCAAGGCAGCGGTAAAACACATGAAGCCGGGGTCGTCGATCATCAACACGACGTCGATCAACTCGGACAACCCGAAGCCGACGCTGCTGCCGTATGCGACGACGAAGGGCGCCATCGCCAACTTCACTGCCGGCCTCGCGCAGCTGCTGGCCGAAAAAGGCATTCGCGTGAACTCGGTCGCGCCCGGGCCGATCTGGACGCCGCTGATCCCGTCGACGATGCCGCCCGACCAGGTGGAGAGCTTTGGCCGGCAGGTGCCGATGAAGCGGCCGGGCCAGCCGGTGGAGGTGGCGCCTGTCTACGTGATGCTGGCGTCCGACGAGGCCAGCTACATATCGGGGGCGCGCATCCCGGTCACGGGCGGCACCCCGATTCTCTGATCATGCATCGTTGGGAGGCGGCGGCAGCATGATGCCTTCCGACGGCTGGTCGGATTGCGGCGGCGCCGGCGGTTCGTTCTCCGGCGGCTGCGGCATGTCGGCCGGCGGGCCGCCTTCCTGCTGCATGTCGCCGCCCTCCTCCATGTCTTCCTCGGGCGGCGGTTCTTCGTGACGCGTCACGGGTTCGGGTTTGCGCCCGCCCGGGAACAGCGCGTCGGCGCTGACCTTGCCGCTGTCGAGCGCGGACTTGAAGAAGTCGCCCACGAGCAGGATCGCGCTGTGGCCGCCCTGCCCCCAGTAATTCGAACGCATCGTGACGCGGTTGTCGTTGAAGCCGACCCACGCGCCGGCGACGAGGTTCGGGTGCATCATGATGAACCAGCCGTCCGCGTTGTTCTGCGTGGTGCCGGTCTTGCCCGCCACGTCCGCGGTGATGCCGAAGCGGTAGCGGATGCCCGTACCCGTACCGCGGTTGATCACGCCGCGCATCATGTCGATGAGCGTGACGGCCGACTCCTGCGACAGCACCCGCTGCGGCGTCTGCGACGCGAAGTCCGCGACCACCTGGCCGTTGCGGTCCGTGATGCGGCGCACGAACACCGGCTTGCGGTACTCGCCCTGCGCGGCGATCGTCGAATACGCGTTGACCATCTCCAGCAGGGTGACGGGGCTGGAACCGAGCGCGATCGACGGCACGGGCGCCAGCTTGCTCGTGCGGACGCCCAGGTCCTGCGCCAGCTTGACGACGGGCGCCACGCCGATGTCGCGCACGACCTGCGCCGTGATCGTGTTCTTCGAAAAGACGAGGCCGTCGCGCATGGTCAGCTGGCGGCCCGTCGTGCCGCTGTTGTCCGTCGGACGCCACACGGTGCCGTCGGCAAAGCGGATCGTCGTGACGGCGTCCAGGTAGGCATGGTCCGGCGCCAGGCCCTTCTCCAGTGCGGCGGCGTAGACGATTGGCTTGAACGTGGAGCCGGGCTGGCGCGCAGCCTGGGCCACGTGGTCGTACTGCTCCTTCTCGAAATCGCGGCTGCCGACCCAGGCCTTGATCTCGCCCGTCGTCGGGTCCATCGCGAGGAAGCCCGCCTCCAGGCGCGATTTCGACGCCTTCAGCTGGCGCATGAAGCTGCGGTCCGCCTTCAGTTTCTTCAGGACCGCGACAGGGTTCTCGCCGCCGTCGACGGCCTTGCGGTAGTCGGACGACTCGCGGATGAACGTCTCCAGCAGCTCGCCGTGCGATTGCCAGTAGTATTCGAACGGATTGACGCCGTCGCGCATGTCGACATAGGTCTGCGTCGACGTCGCGTTGATCGGCCAGGAATGGGCCCAGTCGACGTCGGCGATGGCCTGCAGCGCGCTCGCCTGCCGTTCGACGGCGCGCTGCGCGGCCTGCTGCAGGTCGTAGTCGAGCGTCGTCTGCACGACGAGGCCGTCCTGCTGCAGGTCGGCGTCGTGCTTCTCGGCCCAGTCGACGAGCCAGCGCCGCACATAGGCCGTGAAATGGTCGTCTTTCCCGCTGCGCTCCGCCATGCGCGCGAAATGCAGGCGCAGCGGCCGTTTCACGAGCTGGCGGTATTTCGCTTCGTCGAACGCGCCCGCCTTCAGCATCTGTCCCAGCACGACGTTGCGGCGCGCGAGCGAGCGCTCGGGATTCGTCACGGGATTGTAGTAGGCGGTGCCCTTCAGCATGCCGACGAGCGTGGCGGCTTCCGTCTCGTTCAGCTGGGCCGCCGTCTTGTTGAAGTACGTATGCGCCGCCGCCTCGATGCCGTACGTGTTGTACAGGAACGGCACGGTGTTCAGGTAGGCTTCCAGGATCTCCGTCTTGCTGTACGTGTTCTCGATCTTGAAGGCGGTGATGAGCTCCTTCAGCTTGCGGTTGATGTTGCGCGCGCGGCCGATCTCGTCGCGGAACAGGTTGCGCGCGAGCTGCTGCGTGATCGTCGAGCCGCCCTGCGCATCGCCCTTCAGGGTGGCGACGAGGGCGCCGGCGATGCGGGTGAAGTCGACGCCGTGGTGGTCGTAGAAGCGGTGGTCTTCCGTCGCGATGAGCGCGTTGACGACGTTCGGCGACACCGCCGACAGCGGCACCTTCATCTGGATGCCCTGCTCGAAGCTGGCCAGCTGGCGGCCGTCGGCCGAGACGACGACCGTGGGGCGCGCCACGCGGGCCTGCTTGACGTCGTCGATGCCGGGCGTGAGCGGGAACAGCAGCGCGAGCCAGACGGCGAACAGGGTCACGAGCAACAGTGCCAGGCCGGCGGCAATGTACAGCCAGCGCAGGTGCGGCGGTTTGGTCATCAGGTGGCCGTGCGCCCTCGCGTAGGCTTCCCTGGCGCGGGCCCCGGCGCGGTCGATCATCCTGCGTTCGCGTCCGTCCCAGTCCTTGCCGTCGTTATGGTCATCCACTCTCGTTTCTTCCTGTCAGCTAGCTTGTCAATGGCGGCACAAGTATAGCCGACGGCCTGCCGACTTTCGGTTAGCGCACGCTCATACCGTCCCCGTTATGGGGGATCATGTGCCGGCCCGTACGCAGCAGACGCTCGACCTCCGCGCCCGACGCCGCCTGTGCATACACATGGCCCTGCACCTCGTCGCAGCCGCGCCGGCGCAGGTACTCCAGCTGCGCTTCCGTTTCCACGCCTTCGGCGATCACGCGCATGCGCAGGCCGCGCGCGAGCTCGATGATGGCGGCGACCATGGCCGCGTCGTCCTCGCTGAAGGGGATGTCGCGCACGAAGCTGCGGTCGATCTTGAGCACGTCGACCGGGAAGCGGCGCAGGTACGACAGGCTCGAATAGCCGGTGCCGAAATCGTCGATCGACAGCTGCACGCCCATCTGCTTCAGCTCGCGCATCGTGCGGATCGCGCTTTCCACGTCGCCCATGACGAGGCTTTCGGTGATCTCCACTTCCAGGCAGGCGGCGGACAGGCCCGTCTCGTCCAGCACGCGGGCGATCTCGCGCACGAGGTTCGGCTCCGCGAACTGGCGCGCGGACAGGTTCACGGCGATGCGCAAATGACCCAGGCCGGCGTGCTGCCATGCGCGGCTCTGGCGGCATGCCGTGCGCAGCACCCACGCGCCGATGGGGACGATGAGGCCCGTCTCCTCGGCCAGGTTGATGAAGCGGTCGGGCCGCACCATCCCCATGCTCGGATGGCGCCAGCGGATCAGCGCCTCCAGCCCGACGACGGCGCCCGTCTCCAGGTCGACCTGCGGCTGGTAGTAGAGCTCGAACTCGTCGTGCACCAATGCGCTGCGCAGCGCGCCTTCCAGTGCGAGACGCTCGCGGGCGCGGGCATTCATCGTCGGCATGTAGAACTGCACCATGTTGCGGCCCAGTTCCTTGGAACGGTACATGGCGACTTCCGCGTGCTGGATCAGCGTGGCCGCGTCGTTGCCGTCGGCCGGGAACGCGGCGAGGCCGGCGCTGCCCGTGAGGACGAGGTCCTGTCCCTGCAGGCTGAGCGGATGGGCGAGCGCCTGCAGCACGGCGCGCACGGTGGCCGCCGCGTCGGTTTCGTTGTCGCGGCCCGGCAGCACGAGCACGAATTCGTCGCCGCCGGTGCGGGCCACGGTGTCCGTGCGCCCGACGGCCGCGCTGATGCGCTGCGCGGCGGCCTTCAGCAATTCGTCGCCGGCGTCGTGGCCGAGGGTGTCGTTGACGAACTTGAAGTGGTCGAGGTCGAGCGCCGCCACCCACACGGGGCGTCCGGCCGCCAGGTTGATCGCATTGTCGATGCGGTCGTGCAGCAGCGCGCGGTTGGCGAGGCCCGTCAGCGTGTCGAAGCGGGCCCGCGCCTCCAGCTCGGCCTCGTAGCGCTTGGCCATCGTCACGTCGTACTGCGCCAGCACGAAGTGCGTCGTCACGCCGTCCTCGTTGTTGACGGGGGCGATATACACTTCGGTGTACATGTCCTCGCGGTCGCGCCGCCGCAGGCGCATCGACACGTGGGCTTCGCGCCGCTCGCGGATCGCGGCGCGCAGTTCGGCCACGCCGGCCTGGTCGGGTTCGCGGTTGCCCATGTCGAGCAGGCCGCGCCCGATGACTTCGGACGCCGTGACGCCGCGCATGCGCTCGAACGCCGGGTTCACGTATTCGATGGGGTAGCCGGGCCGCGTCGCGCTCACGAGGAGGATGGCGTTCGCGCTGGCGTCGATGGCGCGCCGGTACAGGCGCAGCGCATCGAGGGCGTCGTGCAGGTCGGCCGTGCGGCTCTCGACCAGCGCCTCGATGCGGCGGGTGCGCTTGACGCGGCTCTGCACGTAGGCGGACGTGGCCAGGCTCATGAGGCAGCCGAGGACGAGCGCGATGAGTGCGCCGGCGCTGCCCGCCATTTCGCTGGAACGCCCGGTGACGCGCAGTTCCCACGGCATGCCGGCCACCTCGAACTGGTGGCGGTTCGAGAACACCGTGTCGCCGAGCCAGGTGTGCCAGGCGGGGCGGCTCGTGCGGTCCAGCGCGTCATGCAGGTAGGCGCGCTGCGGTCCGTCCAGGCCGGGGCCGGTCAACTCGATCCGGAGGCCGTTGCGCACCAACATGTTCGATTTGGCGAGCGTCGTGCCGACCAGCGTGGCCACGTCGATCACGACGGCCGTGTCGCCCAGCGCGGCGTCGCTGCGCGCGGCCGCATTCGTGAGTGCCGCGCCGCGCCGGTACACGGGCATCATCAGGACGAAGCCGAGGTGGTCGCGGCGCTGCAGCAGCGGCAGCATGAGGCTGGACGCGGGCTGGCCCGTATCGATGGCGCGCATGAACGTGGAACCCTGTTGGGCGAACGAGAACGCATCGTAGCCCAGGGTGACTTCGTTGCCGGCCATCGGTTCGATGTAGTCGACGACGAGGTAGCGCGGGCGCGGCGCCGCGCGCACGAGCGTCACCTTGTTGCCGTTCATGCGGCGTTCGCGGATCTCGAAACCGGGCCGGAAGCGCTGGTTCTCCGCCTCGAACGCGGCCCGCTCGTGGCTGGCCACCATCCGGTGGAACACGACGGCCTGCAGGTAGGGATGGCTGGCCAGCAGCGGCCGGGTGAAGGCGCCGAACTCCTCCCGGCTGGCGACGCCGACGGAGGAAAACAGCGCGTTGGCCGCCTGCAGCACGTCGAGCGCGTCGCCGAAGCTGCGCGTGACGGTGGCGTTGCGGATCTCCGCGCGCTGCAGGAATTCGGAGCGGGCCCGTTCGCGTTCCGCATTGACCATCCCGACGACCAGCACGGCAGTAAGACCCAGTCCCGCCAGCAGTGTCAGCACCGCGGCGGGAGTCGGGGGCCGCGCGCGGGCGCGGCCGAGTCGCACTTTCCGTGTCAGCATGCCCCATCCTAGCGCATTTGGACATGCGGGCGTGGGTTATTTCCGTGCCGCCTCAGTCTGCCGGTGGCCCTTGTGCTGGCGCCACGTCCGCCCCCCTGATCCGTCCCAGTTGCAGCCGTGCGAGCGTCCCGTACAGGGGCGGGCTGATGAGGCGCGCGACGGCGAATGCGATCAGGGCGCACGCCATCAGGCTCAGCACCATGGCATGGCCGTCGACCATTTCCATCACGATGATGAAGGCTGTCAGCGGCGCCTGCGTGGCGGCCGCGAGGAAGCCGACCATGCCCAGCGCGATCAGCGCCGGGATCTGCATGCCATATAGCAGCAGCGCGACGTCGTTGCCGAACGCGGCGCCGATCGCGAGCGACGGCGCGAAGATGCCGGCCGGCGCGCTGGACCACGTCGTGAGCCACGTGGCGAGGAATTTGAAGGGCGCGTAGGCGAACGGCATGGCCGCGCTGCCCTCCACCATCGTGCGCGTGCTGGCGTAGCCGGAGCCGAACGCGGCGCCGCCCGTCGCGATACCGATCAGCGCGACGCCGAGGCCGCAGGCCGCCGCGAACAGCACGGGCCGGCGCGCGCGCCAGCGGCTGACGCGGTCGGGACTGGTGCCGGACAGCGATGCGATCACCAGCCGCGAGAACAGGCCGCCGGCCAGGCCGGACAGCACGGCGACGAGCAGGCCCGGCAGCAGGAGCCCGATCCCGATCGCGGGGGCGTGGATCACGCCGAAATACGAGTCATTGCCGTGCGCGGAGACGCCCACGAGACCGGCCAGCACGATGCCCGCGATGATCAGGCCGCTGGAGCGCTGTTCCGGCGCCCGCGCCAGTTCCTCGATGGCGAACATGACCCCGCCCAGCGGCGTATTGAAGGCAGCCGCGATGCCCGCCGCCCCGCCCGCGACGAGCAGGCCGTGGATGCCGACGGCGCTGCCGGCGGGGATCAGGCGGCGCGCCTGCAGCATGATGCCGGCCGCGATCTGCACGGACGGGCCTTCGCGGCCGAGCGACAGGCCACCCAGCAGGCCGCCGGCCGTCAGCAGGATCTTGGCGAGCGATAGCCGCAAGGAGACGAACAGGCCGCGCTCGGTGTCGCCGACATTCGTGTCGAGCGTGGCCATCACCTGCGGGATACCGGAGCCGGAAGCACCGGGCGCGAAGCGGCGCGTGCACCAGACGACGCAGGCGGTGCACAGCGGGGTCCACACGAGCGGGCTCCACCAGGCCAGGGCGCGCAGCGCGGCGAAGCGGCCGTAGGCCGCCTCGGCCAGCCAGTTGAAGCCGACGACCGTGAGGCCGGCCGCAGCCGCGAGCAGCATGACGACGGCGCGCACGGTCCACAGGCGCCAGTCGCCCAGTTCGCGGCGCAGGTCCGGTGCCGGATTCATCAATTTTGCCTTTGGCATGGTTGCCTGAATATCATTTTCCGACGGCCTGCGAAGTTTTCCGCTATCATTCTTGCATGTCCTCGTCTTCCGAATCCAATGCGGCTTCCGAGCCCTCCCTGGCGCCTTCGACCCGTGTGCTGCGCCAGTTCCGCGTCGTCTTCAATTCCGTCAAAACCCATTTCCGCCAGGTCGAGCGGGAAGCGGGTGTCGGCGGTGCCCAGTTGTGGGCCCTGTCCGTCATCGACCGCCGTCCCGGCATCGGCGTGACCGAGCTTGCGCGCGAGCTGGACATCCACCAGTCCACCGCCAGCAACCTGATCAAGAGTCTCGTCGAACGCCGCCTCGTCGCCACGAGCCGCGAAGGCACGGACCGCCGCAGCGTGTCGCTGCGCATCCAGCCGGCCGGCGCCGACGTCCTGCGCAGCGCGCCCCTGCCCTTTGCCGGCGTGCTGCCGGATGCCCTGTCCGCGCTGGACGCCGACACGCTGACGCGGCTGGAACAGGATCTGGGCAAACTCATCGCCCTGCTCGAGGCGGATGAGTCCAGCGCCAACGTCCTGTTGTCGCAGATGTAAAAAAAGAAGCTCGCGGCAAGCCGCGAGCTCCAAGAGATACATTGGTATCCTCATCGCTGATCGCGAAGGCGGCAATCAGCAGCCCCGCTCACAGGGTTATTGTCACATAAAACGTGTATTGAAGGCAATCACATTTGTGGCAATACATCAGACCTGCGGTACCGCGCAGCGTGAATGCCGGCCTTCCACCGTGCACGTATTGCGTTCTTTCCCATCGCGGTCGTGGACGATCACGCGCCACGTATCCGGCCCGGTCCTCTCCATCGTCATGAATCCGAACCCGTCGATCCAGGAACTCATCGCCTCGAGCACCGCGCCCGGCGCGGGCGACTGCCCGGCGGGCGGCGTCTTCGGCAGCGGCACGATGTCTTCCGCCGTGCCGGCAAAGCCCGCGACGAACTGGCTCGGGTGATCGCTGCTGAAACTGGTCTGCTCCCACAGGTGCACGTGACCGGACAGCAGCATGCCGATCGTGGACGGCAGCAGGCGCGCGTCGAGTGCGCCGAACACCTGCGTGAGGCCGGCGTCGCCGCCGAACAGCGTGATCGCGCCCGTTTGGGCGTCCTGGTTGGCGCCGAACGCGTACAGCGGATGGTGGTCGACGGCGATGTTGTAGCGCTCGCGGCGCGCCAGCCCTTCGATCTTGCGCCACGTGTCCGTGTAGCGGGCGATGCGCGGGTCGCCCGGCTTGAAGCCTTTCCAGTTCGTGTTCGCGCTGTCGAACACGATCAGCTGCGCGCCCGCGCCCAGCGGCACGGCATACGGATCGGTGTAATCCGCGCGGTCGTCCGCGGCCGGGTCGTCGCAGTTGGCGGCGGGATCGTAGGCGTGGGCGTCGAGGAAGCGCCACCACCCCTGCCCGCCGCGCGCGCACGACTCGTGGTTGCCGCGCGCGATCACCCACGGCGCCGCGGCCAACAGGGTGCGCGCGGGCGCGAAGAAATCCGCGTTCCACGCATCCCACCCATAGCCGTACGGACTGCCCGCGCAGCCGGGCCGATCGGCCGGGCATGGGTCTTCACGATAATGGAAATCGCCCACGTGTACGACGAGGTCCGGCTTCCACGCGGCCGCGCTCGCGGCCACGCGCGCGAACGGATACGCTTGCGGGTCGTTACAGTCCTGGAATTCCTTGCCCTTCAGGCGGCAACCCGTGTCGCCGATCACGACGATGCGTTTCGGCGCCGCCGTTGGCAGCGGCAGCGGCCGGCCCGCCACGCTCACCTGTCGCGCGCCGGACGGCAGCGGCGTCTCGCACGACAGCACCGGGTTCGAGACGGTGTCCGCATGAAACGTCGCGTTGTGCTCCTTGCCGCGCAGCGGGATCGGGCCGTACGGGGCACGGACGGCCATCGGCGCCGTGCGCCCGTCGATCGTGATCGCGGGACAGGTGGCAGCCGTGGTGACGGCGCGGGCGATCGGGACGCCTTCCACGCCCAGCATGACGAAGGCGGCGGCCGGCGGCGGTTCGGATGGCAGGCTCGCGCAGCCCGCGAGGAGTGTCGCGACGGCGAGCGGCCGGAGGATCGGGTGGAACATGAATGGTCCGGGTAAAGTTGGCAATCTACCACAGCCGCGCGGGCCGCATAAGCATAGGTGAAATCGGTATTGGCGCGTGAATTTGCCGCCTGTTAATCTTGCGGCCCCGTGGCGGCCCTGTTGCCGCCGCCCAGTCGAGAAAGAAGAACATGAGCTGCAAATACACCACCGCCAATCCCACCCGCGCCGTGCTCGTCCTGAGCCTGATCGCGTCCGCCCTGCCGGCCCAGGCGCAAGAAGCGCCGGGCGTGTCCGCCGAGGCGCAGACCGTCGTCGTCACCGGCACCCGTTCGCTGAACCGCCGCACGCTGGATTCCGAATCGCCCGTCGACGTCATCAGCGGCAAGGACCTCCATAGCACCGGTTCCGGCGAGCTGGCCACCGTGCTGGGCCGCCTGCTGCCGTCGATGAATTTCCCGCGTCCGTCCGGCGCCGACGCCAGCGACGCCGTGCGTCCGGCCCAGCTGCGCGGCCTGTCGCCCGACCAGACCCTCGTCCTCGTGAACGGCAAGCGCCGCCACACGTCCGCCGTCGTCAACGTCAACGGCACGCTGGGCCGCGGTTCGGCGCCCGTCGACCTGAACGCGATCCCGCTGGCCGCCATCGACCATATCGAAGTGCTGCGCGACGGCGCCGCCGCGCAATACGGTTCCGACGCCATCGCCGGCGTCGTCAACATCATCCTGAAGAAGGGTGCGGACGGCGGCGACGTCGAAGGCACGTGGGGCAAGTACGACGCGGGCGACGGCGAGCAGCACACCGTGCGCGGCTCGGCCGGTTTCAAACTGGGCGACGCGGGCTGGGTGCGCGTGGCCGTCGAAGGCGCCGACCGCAATCCGACCAACCGCGCCGGCCCTGATCCGCGCGCGTCCGCGGGGCCGCGCCGCAACCTGGTCAACCAGCGCCTGGGCGATCCGGAAAGCCATCCGCGCACCGTCTTCGTCAACAGCCAGTACACGCTGAACGAGAACATCGACTGGTACGCCTTCGCCAACTACGGCGAGCGCAAGACGTCCGCCGCCGCCACGTGGCGCCTGGCGGGCAATACGGCCATCTTCCCGGAAGGCTTCCTGCCGCTGGAAAACAGCAAGTCGAGCGATGCGTCGCTCGTCACGGGCCTGCGTGGCGACCTGGCGGGCTGGCGTTGGGACGCGAGCGTGAACTTCGGCCGCAACCGCTTCCAGCTGAACGTCGACAACACGGTCAACTATGCGCTCGGCGCCGCCAGCCCCACGCATTTCTATGCCGGCAAACTGATCCAGACGCAGGAAGTCGCCAACCTGGACGTCGCGCGCGACATCCCCGTGACGTGGCTTGCGGGCCCGCTGACCGCCGCCTTCGGGCTCGAGGCGCGCTACGAATCGTACGAGATCGGCGCGGGCGAACCGAATTCGTACTTCGGCACGGGCTCGCAAGGCTTCTCGGGCTTCCGTCCGGAGAACGCGGGCAAGAACAGCCGCAACAACCAGTCGGTCTACGCCAACTTCGAAGCGGACATCACGAAAAACCTGTCCGGCTCGGTCGCAGTGCGCCACGAGCATTACAGCGACTTCGGCGACACGAGCTCCGCGAAAGCGTCGGCGCGCTACGCGTTCACGCCCACGTTCGCGCTGCGCGGCACGGCGTCGAACGGCTTCCGCGCGCCCTCGCTCGCGCAGCAGTTCTACACGATCACGACGACGAACTTCATGGTCGTGAACGGGCAGAACGTGGGCGTCGAGACGGGCACCTTCCCGGTCGGCAGCGCGGCCGCACTCGCCCTCGGCGCGCAGCCGCTGAAAGCGGAAAAGGCGCGCAACCTGTCCATCGGCGCGCAGTGGCAGCCGACCCGCAACTGGACGACGACCGTCGACCTGTACCGCATCGACATCGACGACCGCATCGTGTTCTCGTCGAACGTCCAGTTGAACAACACGCTGAAGAACACGCTGGCCGCCCAGGGCATCTTCGTGGGTGCGGCGCGCTACTTCACGAATGCCGTCGACACGCGCACGAAGGGCGTCGACGTCGTCAGCACCTACCGCCTGAACCTGCAGCAGGGTGCGCGCGCCGACTTCACGGTGGCGTACAACCACAACGACAACGAAGTCCGCCACGTGGCCGCGACCCCGGCCCTGCTGGCCGCGCAAGGCCTCGTGCTGGCCGACCGCCAGACCGTCAACCGCCTGACCGTCGGCTCGCCCAAGGACAAGCTGAGCCTCGCGGCGGATTACACGCGCGGCACCTGGAACGGCCACGCCACCGTGACGCGTTACGGAAAATTCACCGTGCCGCAGAACGATCCGGCGCTGGACCAGACCTACGATCCGCAATGGGTGCTGGACCTGTCGGCAAGCGTGAAGCTGGCGTCGAACCTGCGCCTGACGGCCGGCGCCGACAACGTCACCAACCGTTATCCGGCGCAGGTGACGTCGGCCGGCAACCTGAACCTGAACGGCATCACCCGCTACAGCGGCTTCGCGCCGAACGGCTTCAATGGCCGCTTCTACTACGTGAAGGCTGCCTACGCCTGGTAATGCCGGGCGGTAGCGTACGCCGCCCTCTCCGTCCGTCCCGCTATCATCGCCGTATCGATGCGTGACGGAGGACGGGCATGCAGGGCATACCGATGTGGGCGCAGGCCGGATTCTGGGGGCTCGTGGCCGGCGGCGCGCTCGTGCTGGGCGCCGTGGTCGGCTATTGGTTCCACGTGCCCAGGCGCCTGATCGCCGCGATCATGGCGTTCGGCAGCGGTGTCCTGATCTCCGCGCTGTCCTTCGAACTGATCGCGGAAGCCTACGCGCGGGGCGGTTTCAACTCGATGGCGGTCGGCTTCCTCGGCGGCGCGGCCGTCTACACGGCGGCCAACTGGCTGCTGTCCCGCAAGGGCGCGAAGCACCGCAAGCGCTCCGGCGAGCAGCAGCCGTCGGAAGCGGACGACAGCGGCAGCGGCCTTGCCATCGCCGTGGGCGCTCTCCTCGACGGCATCCCCGAATCGATCGTGATCGGCCTGTCGATGCTGGGCGGCGGCGCCGTCAGCACGGTGGCCGTCGGCGCCATCTTCCTGTCCAACGTGCCGGAAGGCCTGTCCAGCGCCGCCGGCATGAAGAAGGCGGGCCGCTCGGCCGCCTACGTCTTCGGCATCTGGGGCAGTATTGCGCTCGCCTCGGGCATCGCGTCGCTGGTCGGCTACACCGTGTTCCAGGATTTCTCTCCCGCCGTCATCGCGGCCACCACGGCCGTCGCGGCCGGGGCGATCCTCGCCATGCTGGTCGACACGATGATCCCGGAAGCATTCGAGGTCGCGCACGATTTCGCGGGCCTCATCACGGTCGCCGGCTTCCTCGCGGCGTTCGCGCTCAGCAAGCTCGGCCATTAACCCCATGCATGGGGGAAACGCGACTTTTCGCGTGGCAAGTTATTTACTGTAAACACAAGCGTGGTTATCGTGCTCTCCATTCCCACACAGCACGGGAGACCCCATGACCCGCATCGCGCGCGTGCGCCGGGATTTCACCCACGAGCTTACGACACGTCTGTGCCGCGAGAACCACACCGTGGTGATCGAGGATTTGAACGTGAGCGGCATGCTGGCCAATGGCCGCCTGGCGCGCGTGATCGCCGACGTCGGTTTTTACGAGATCCGGCGCCAGCTGCAGTACAAGGCCGCCCGCAGCGGCACCTCAATCGTGCTGGCCGACCGCTGGTATCCGTCGAGCAAACTGTGTTCGGCCTGCGGCGAAAAACACGCCGCGCTGGCGCTTTCGGAACGGACCTGGACATGCGCCGCGTGCGGCGCGCATCACGACCGCGACGTGAACGCGGCGAAGAATCTGCAACGGCTCGCCACCGGCGCCCACGCGGCGCAAACGGCGCTACCCGAGGCGAGCCAGGCGGTAACGCCTGACACTGTCGCCGGCGCCGGGCCGGCGGGAGGCGGGGAAGTGACGCCTGTCAGGCACGAGCACGGTCACCAGGACGGCTCGGGGCAGGAAGATATCGGTGCGCACTTGTGCGCACAATTTCGATAGCAGACGAAGCGCCTGCTCGACTCGGGCGAGATGGAAAAACGCATGGCGCAGCTGGACAGCGACAAGAAGAAGCCGATCGGCCAGGCCCTGCTGAACTTCGCCATCGGCAGCCTGCAGGCGATCGAACTGGGCAAGCATGGCCAGGCCCTCGTGCAGCAGGCCGGCATCAGCCCGGTGGAACTCGTGCGCATCCTGCCCGTGAAAGATGCGATTCCGCTGCTGGGCAAGGTGGCCGTCGACGCGTCCGGCTTCGTGGGCGGCGTCATGAAACTGGCGCGGGCCGCGAACATCAGCGTGCCCGATGCACGCGCCGGCGCGGGCCCCGTCAACCTGAACGTCTGAGCCGTTGATAGTTTTCAATCTATAACGTACACTTGGAGTGACTGTTATCGATAACGAACCCATCACGGAGACATCATGAAACGACGCCAGCTCCTGGCCGGATTGGCCGCCACCGTACCGGGCTTCGCCGCAAGCGCCCTGCTGCCGCGGTCCGCGCTGGCGGCAACCTCCCCCGGCCCGTTCACGGCCGACTGGGATTCGCTGGCGGCGTACCGGACACCCGACTGGTTCCGGAATGCGAAGTTCGGCATCTGGGCCCACTGGGGCCCGCAGTGCGAGCCGGAACACGGCGACTGGTACGCGCGCAACATGTACAAGGAAGGGAGCAACCAGTACCGTTACCACCTGGAGAAATACGGCCACCCGTCGAAGTTCGGCTTCAAGGACGTGATCCGCCAGTGGCGGGCCGAGCAATGGGATCCGGACGCCCTGCTCGCCCTGTACCGCAAGGCCGGCGCCCGCTACTTCGTCGCGCTGGCGAACCACCACGACAATTTCGACCTGTACGACAGCCGCTTCCAGCCCGGGTGGAATTCGACGCGCATCGGGCCGAAGAAGGACCTGATCGCCGGCTGGGCCAAGGCGGCGCGCGCACAGGGGCTGCGCTTCGGCGTCAGCGTCCACGCGGCCCATGCGTGGACGTGGTACGAGGTGGCCCAGGGTGCGGACAAGGCGGGGCCGTACGCCGGCATCCCGTACGACGGCGTGCTCACGGCGGCCGACGGCAAGGGACAATGGTGGGAAGGCCTGGATCCGCAGGCGTTGTACGCCCAGGCGCACCCGCTGAGCCGCAAGACCACGAAGCCGGCCGAATGGGGCGCGCAGTGGGACTGGGGCGGCGGGGCCGTGCTGCCGTCGCGGCGCTACGTCGACAACTTCCACGACCGCACCATCGACCTGATCGACAAGTACGATCCAGACCTCGTCTACTTCGACGACACCGCGCTGCCCTTCTGGCCGTTCAGCGATGCGGGCCTGCGCATCGCGGCGCACATGTACAACCGCAGCATCGCCACGCGCGGCCGGCTGGAAGCCGTCATCAACGGCAAGATGCTCGACGAGCGGCAGCGCCGTTCCCTCGTCTGGGACATCGAACGGGGCCAGAGCGACGCCATCGAGCCGCTGCCCTGGCAGACGTGCACCTGCATCGGCGGCTGGCATTACTCGCGCCCGGAGTACGAGCGCGGCGCGTACAAGAGCGCGCAGACCGTCGTGCACATGCTGGTCGACATCGTCAGCAAGAACGGCAACCTCCTGCTCAGCGTGCCCGTGCGGGGCAACGGCACGATCGACGAGAAGGAGCAGGCGATCGTCGAGGAGATCGGCGGCTGGATGGCCATCCACGGCGAGGCGATCTACGACACGCGGCCGTGGGCCGTGTTCGGCGAGGGCCCCGCGCAGCTCCGGACGGCGCCGCTGACCGACCAGGGCATGAACGAGGGGAAGAGCGCGCCCATGACGGCCGCCGACATCCGCTTCGTGGCGAAAGGCGATGCGGTGTACGCGTTCGTGATGGGCTGGCCCGCCGGGCGCGAGCTCGGGATCGCGGCGATGGGCACGGCGGCCGGGCACTTGAAGAAGCCGGTCGCGCGGGTCGAGCTGGTCGGCACCGGTGCGCCGCTCGCGTTCCGGCAGGCAGCGGACGGGCTGAAGGTCACGTTGCCGTCGGCGGCGCCTGCCCTGCCCTATGCGTTCGCGCTGAAAGTGCTTACTTGACGCGCTGTTTTTCCAGCTTGCGCGCCAGCGTGCGGCGGTGCATGCCGAGCCGGCGCGCCGCTTCCGAAATATTGAAATCCGTCTCGGCCAGCACGGCGTGGATGCGCTCCCATTCCAGCGTCTTGATCGACGTGGTGCGGTTCGTCAGTTCCAGGTCCGTGTTGCCGGCGACGTGGCCGAATGCGGCTTCGATGTCGTCCGTGTTCGACGGTTTCGCCAGGTACTGGCGGGCGCCGAGCTTGATGGCCTCGACGGCCGTGCCGATGCTGGCGAAGCCCGTCAGCACGACGATCTGCATGTCCGGGTCGTGCGCATGCAGCATCTGCACGCACGCGAGTCCGGAGCTGTTGCCTTTCAGCTTGAGGTCGACGACGGCATAGTCGGGCGAATGCCCCTTCAGCAGTTCCTGTGCCTCGTCGAGGCCGGGCGCCTGCAGCACCCGGTAGCCGCGCCGTTCGAACGAACGGCCGAGGGTGCGCGCGAACGCGTCGTCGTCCTCGATGATCAGCAGCAGGCGGTCCTCATTGTCGTTTGCGATGTCTTCATCCATGGGCATGTCCCAATTCCTTGTCGAGCGCGATCGCGGACAGCGGCAAAGTCAGCGTGACGGCGGCGCCGCCTTCCGGCCGGTTGACCGCCTGCACGGCGCCGCCCAGCGTGCGGGCCACGTTCACGACGAGGAACAGGCCCAGGCCGCCGCCGGGACGGCCCTTGCTGGACTGGTAAGGCTTGCCGAACTGCGCCAGCATCGCCGGCGCGAAGCCGGGGCCGCGATCGAGCACGGTCAGTACGAGCGTGCCGTCCACGACGCCCGCTTCCACGCCGACCCAGTCGGGCGACGCTTCGAGCGCGTTGTCCAGCACGTTGTCGATCGTTTGTTTCAGGGCGGAGTCGAAGGCGACCGGGAGGTCGTGTTCGATCCGGTTGGAATAATCGAAATCGCGCACGGGGCGGCTGTGCTGCCAGTCCGCGACGAGCTTGTCGAGGAAGCCGCGGATCGTCGTGCGCGCGGCCGATTCGCCGCGCGTCTCGCCGGCCGACAGCAAAATGCCGCTGACGATGGATTTGCAGCGCTTCAGCTGCGTCTCCATCTCCGTGATCTCTTCCAGCAGGTCGGGATTCGCCTTGAACTCGCGCATGCGCTTCCAGTCTCCCAGGATCACGGACAGGGTCGCGAGCGGCGTGCCCAGTTCATGGGCGGCCCCGGACGCGAGAAGGCCCATGCGCACGATGTGTTCTTCCTCGGCCGCGCGCTGGCGCAGGTCCGCGAGCTGCGCGGCCTTGCCCTTCAGCGTGTTCGTGATGCGCGAGATGAACACGACGAGCAGCGCCGCGTTCAGCGTGAAGCAGATCAGCATGCCCTGCACGTACAGGCTCGAAATGCCGCGCGCGTGGTCGAACGGCAGCGCGAGCGGCTTGGCGAAAACCGAGAGGCCCGCCAGGCAGGCGAGCGTGATGGCGACGATGGTCCACGTCGACCACGCTTCCAGCAGCACGGCGGACAGGATCACCTGCAGCAGGTACAGGAACGCGAACGGATTCGTCGTCCCGCCCGACAGGTACAGCTGCATGGTGAGGCTGGCCACGTCGACGAGGAGCGCGAGGAACAGCTCGCTGTTCGTGACGGGCCGGTGTTCGTGCCAGCGCAGGTGGCTGGCGATGTTGAAGGCGATGAGGCAGGCGAGCACCTCGAGCATCTGCACGAGGGGCAGGCGCACGTCGAACACGAGGATCGCGCCCGCGATCGTCGTGATCTGGCCGATGACGGCGATCCAGCGCAGCTCGATCAGCTGCAGCATGTTCTTGTGGCCGGCCACGTATTCCACGGCGGCGACGTTGTCGGCGCCGCGCTCGAAGACGCGTTTCAGCAGGTCAGTCGTGTCGTTCATCATTCTCGTTCGCGTCCCCATGGCGGGCCACCCACCACCAGGCGCCGGCCACCATCAGGGCAAGAGCATACCAAGTCAACGCGTACACGAGGTGGGAGTTCGGGAATTTGACGACGGTGAGGCCGCCGACGGGCTTGTCGGGGCTGTCCGGC
Organism: Massilia kyonggiensis; assembly: GCF_024756235.1. Classification (GTDB taxonomy): domain Bacteria; phylum Pseudomonadota; class Gammaproteobacteria; order Burkholderiales; family Burkholderiaceae_D; genus Telluria; species Telluria kyonggiensis. Next base: position 230,632 of record NZ_JANUGY010000004.1, read on the forward strand.
GGATTCTGCCCGGCGGCGGCGTCGGCGAAGAACGGCGCGACGTTCAGCCCGCGCGCCGCAGCGATCGCCGCGACGTCGCGGGTGTACCAGCGGTTCGCCGCCGGGTCGTTCGTGCGCGTGAGGGCGCCGTCACGCTCGCTCGTGCGCAGCAGGCCGACCACATCGACGGCGCTGCCGCCACCGCACGGGTTCGCGGCGGCGCGCTGCGGCGTGTAGCGTGTGCGCGCGCCCAGTTCGGACGGAATGAAACCGCGGTTGACGAGGACGATCCCCTGTTCCGTGCACATGGGCGTGAGCAGCCAGTAGCCGCTGCCGGCTTCGGTCAGCGCCTGGACGGGTGTGGTGAGATCGTAGAGATAAGTACCGTGCAGCTTGACGCGGCGGTACTCGTCGGATTCGGAGGTGATGCCGGCCCAGCGTGTGCGCGATGGCAGCGGCGCCGGGGCGGCGTGCACGCGTGCTTCCACGCGTGCGATGAGGTCCAGCTTCCATTGCAGGCGATACACCTGCCAGGTGCCCAGGCCCGCGAAGAGGACGATCAGCAGCAGTGCCAGGACTGCCAGGACGGGAGAGACTCCCTTGCGGCCGGCCGGCGCCGCTGCACGATCGTCCCTCGCCATTACTGCATGTCGTGCATGCCGTGTACCGAACCGCCGTCATTGCCCATGTTGGGCATCATGTTGGCGTTCATGTGGTACATGACCCAAATCGAGCCGGTCAGGACGATGAACAGCAGGATGACGGTGAGGATCAGCGCCATCATGTTCCAGCCGCCTTCCGACTTCGAGTTCATGTGCAGGAAGTAGACCATGTGCACGACGACCTGGACGGCCGCGAAGCCGAGGATCACGAACTTGGTCGTGCCCGGTGCCAGCTGGTGGGTCATCACCAGCCAGAACGGGATCGCCGTCAGGATCACGGACAGGATGAAGCCGATCGTGTAATCCTTGAAGCTGCCGTGGGCGTGCAGTTCGTCGTCGTGGTGGCCGTGGCCATGGTCATGCCCGTGGCCGTGGGCGTGGTGGTGATCGCTCATGGCAGGACTCCCATCAGGTAAACATAGGTGAACACGCCGATCCAGATGACGTCCAGGAAGTGCCAGAACATCGACAGGCAGGCGAGGCGGCGGTAGTTGGCGGCGTGGATGCCGTGCTTACCGACCTGGAACATCAAGGTGACGAGCCACACGATACCGAAGGTCACGTGCAGGCCGTGCGTGCCGACCAGCGAGAAGAACGCGGTCAGGAAACCCGAGCGCCACGGGCCGTAGCCTTCGTGGATCAGGTGCGCGAACTCGTCCAGTTCCAGGTACAGGAAGCAGGCGCCCAGCACGCCGGTGATGGCGAGCCAGACGAGCGTGCCTTTGACGTTCTTCTTCTGCGCGGCCAGCATGGCGAAGCCATACGTGATCGACGAGAACAGCAGGAACGCCGTGTTCAGTGCCACGGTCGGCAGCTCGAAGATCTCGGCGCCCGACGGGCCGCCCGCGTAGTTGCGCCCCAAAACGGCATAGGTCGCGAACAGGCAGGCGAAGATGAGGCAGTCGCTCATCAGGTAGATCCAGAAACCGAGCAGCGTGCCGTTCTCCGGATGGTGCTCGCGCACGTAGAAGCGCGAGCTCGGGTCGGCGCTCGCGGCGCCGGCATGGGTTACGTTAATCTCAGACATGGGCTTCCAGCAAACGGGTGCGCTCTTCTTCCGTGCGGGTCACTTCGTCCGCCGGGATGTAGTAGTCGCGTTTGTAATCGAACGTATGGTAGATGGCGGCGACGAGCATCGCGACGAACGACACGCCGACCAGCAGCCACATGTGCCAGACGATGCCGAACGCCATGATCATCGAGATGCCCGGGATGACCGGACCGGCCCACGTGTTCTTCGGCATGTGGATGGCGACGAAGTCCTTCAGCGGACGCTGGTAGCCGTTCTTCTTCATGTCGGCCCACGAATCGTTGTCGTGCACGACCGGGGTGAACGCGAAGTTGTAGTCCGGCGGCGGCGACGACGTCGACCACTCCAGCGTACGGCCGTTCCACGGGTCGCCCGTGACGTCGACCAGCTTCTTGCGGTTGATGATCGAGACGGCGATCTGCATGATCAGGCAGGCGATGCCGGCGGCGATCATCAGCGTGCCGACCAGCGACACCTGGAACAGCCAGTGGATCGACGGATCGTCGAAGTGGCTCATGCGGCGGGTGACGCCCATGAAGCCCAGGATGTACGGCGGGATGAAGGCGACCCAGAAGCCGATCGACCACAGCCAGAAGGAGCGCACGCCCCAGGTACGGTCCAGCTTGAAGCCGAACGCCTTCGGCCACCAGTAGTTGATGCCCGCGAAGATGCCGAACACGACGCCGCCGATGATCACGTTGTGGAAGTGGGCGATCAGGAACAGCGAGTTGTGCAGCACGAAGTCGGCCGCCGGCACCGCCAGCATCACGCCGGTCATGCCGCCGATGATGAAGGTCAGCATGAACGACACGGTCCACATCATCGGCAGTTCATAGCGGATGCGGCCCTTGTACATGGTGAACAGCCAGTTGAAGATCTTCGCCCCCGTCGGGATCGAGATGATCATCGTCGTGATGCCGAAGAACGAGTTCACGCTCGCACCCGAACCCATCGTGAAGAAGTGGTGCAGCCACACGAGGTAGGACAGGACCATGATCACGCAGGTCGCGTACACCATCGAAGTGTAGCCGAACAGGCGCTTGTTGCAGAACGTGGCGACGACTTCCGAGTAGATGCCGAAGACCGGCAGCACCAGGATGTAGACCTCGGGGTGGCCCCAGATCCAGATCAGGTTCACGTACATCATGGCGTTGCCGCCCAGTTCGTTCGTGAAGAAGTGCGTGTCGAACAGGCGGTCCAGGCCGAGCATGGCCAGGGTCGCGGTCAGGATCGGGAAGGTGATCACGATCAGGATGTTGGTGCACAGGGCGGTCCAGGTGAACACCGGCATCTTCATCAGGTCCATGCCCGGCGCGCGCATCTTGACGATGGTGACGATCAGGTTCACGCCCGACAGCAATGTGCCGACACCCGCCACCTGCAATGACCAGATGTAGTAGTCGACGCCCACGTCCGGACTCGCCAGGATGCCGGACAGCGGCGGATACGCCAGCCAGCCGGTACGGGCGAACTCGCCGACGAACAGCGAGGCCATCACGAGCAGCGCGCCGGCCGTCGTCATCCAGAACGAGAAGTTGTTCAGGAACGGGAACGCCACGTCGCGCGCACCGATCTGCAGCGGCACGACGTAGTTCATCAGGCCCGTCACGAACGGCATCGCCACGAAGAAGATCATGATCACGCCGTGGGCGGTGAAGACCTGGTCGTAGTGGTGCGGCGGCAGGAAGCCGTGCGAATCGCCGAACGAGAACGCCTGCTGGGCGCGCATCATCAGCGCGTCGGCAAAGCCGCGCAGGAACATCACGAGACCGAGGATCATGTACATGATGCCGATCTTCTTGTGGTCGATGCTGGTGAACCACTCTTTCCAGAGATAGCCCCACAGCTTGAATTTGGTCAGTGCCGCGAGGACGACGAGGCCGCCCAGCGCCACCATGATAAAGGTACCGATCAGGATCGGCTCGTGGTAGGGAATCGCTTCCCAGCTGAGCCGACCGAAGATCAACTTCGCTAAGTCAAATTGCTCGTGCATGATTACTTCTTCTTCACAGGATCATTGGGCGTGGTGCAGACCTCGCCGTTGGCCTGGGCCAGGCGGGTCGCTGCCGCTTGTTGGGGCGCGTGCTGCAGCATGGCCATTTCACGGGCCTTCTTCGCGTCGTCGTTCATCATCTTGTCCATGCATACGGCGCCATCGGCGACGCAGCGGTTCAGGACGCGATAGAACAAGTCGTTGTCGACGGCCGCGTACCGGTGCACCGGTTCCTTGATGCTCGGCTTTTCGAGCGTCAGGTAGCCTGCGCGGTCGAGGTTGCCGCCGGCGGACTTGACCGACTGGACCCAGCCGTCGAAGTCGCCCTGGGGCACGCCGCGGTACGAGAAGCGCATGTCGGAATAGCCGGCGCCGCTGTAGTTGGCCGAGAAGCCCACCGACTGGATCGCCTTGTTCTGGACGGCGTTCAGCGTCGTTTCCATGCCCGGCATCGCGTAGATCATGCCTGCCAGTTCGGGAACGTAGAACGCATTCATGACGGACGTCGCGCTGATCTTGAAGCGCACCGGCACGTCGACCGGCACGACCAGTTCGTTCACCGTCGCGATGCCCTGCTCGGGGTAGATGAACAGCCATTTCCAGTCCATCGCCACGGCCTGCACGATCAGCGGCTTCGCGGACGCCGGGATCGGACGCCCTTCGGCGATACGGTCCAGCGGACGGTACGGGTCGAGCTTGTGCGTCGAGATCCAGGTCACGAGGCCCAGCACGATGATGATCAGGAGGGGCGCGCCCCAGATGACCAGTTCCAGCTTGGTCGAGTGGTCCCAGTCCGGTGCGTATTCCGCCTCGGTATTGCTGGCGCGGTATTTACGGGCGAACCAGATGATCAGGATGAACACCGGTACGATGATCAGGAGCATCAGGGCCACCGAAACGATGATCAGTTGCGCCTGTTGCTTGGCGATGTCTCCGGAAGGGTTCATCACCACCGTGTTACAGCCGGCCAGCGCTGCTAACAGTGGAGAAAGAAACATTCCGCGACGGAGGGTCTTTGGAATCATGCTTGTGTTTTACGTTACATGGGAAAAATAACATGCTAATGTAACGCCAACGGCGTGCGTTTGGCGATTGGACGTTTTGTCCTACCCTTTCCGTGTTGCAGCATTTTTTGTGGGTCCGAACGGCCGTTGGCTTAGATAAGGAGACGAAGAACATGCAAGGCACCCCGACCTACGGCGGCGCAGGAGCCGCTCCCATCACAGCACCCCACTCCGGGGCCCGGAACATCAACACTCGGGACACGAAAATTGCCCCGAGCGAGATCGCGGTCGGCGTCGTCATCGGCCGCGCTTCCGAATACTTCGACTTCTTCGTGTACGCGATCGCCTCGGTGCTCGTGTTCCCCGCCGTGTTCTTCCCGTTCGCGGACCGGCTCGAAGGCACCCTTTATTCCTTTGCCATCTTCGCGCTGGCCTACGTGGCGAGGCCCATCGCGTCACTGGTCTTCATGGTCATCCAGCGACATTACAGTCGCGAGATCAAGCTGACCATCGCCCTCTTCCTGATGGGCACTGCCACGGTTGCCATCTCGATGCTGCCCACCTATTCCCGCTGGGGCGAGTGGTCCATCGTCGCCCTTGCCATCCTGCGCATCGGCCAGGGCGTCGCCCAGGGCGGGTCGTGGGACGGGTTGCCGTCGCTCCTGGCACTGAATGCGCCGCAAAACAAGCGTGGATGGTACGCCATGTTGGGACAACTTGGCGCACCAACGGGATTCATCATCGCGGCCGGCCTGTTCTCCTACATGATGGCCGAGCTGTCGCAGGACGATTTCCTCGTGTGGGGCTGGCGTTATCCGTTCTACGTGGCCTTCGCGATCAACGTGGTCGCCCTGTTCGCCCGCCTGCGCCTCGTCTCGACGCCGGACTATACCCACCTGCTCGACGAGCATGAGCTGGACCCGGCCCCGGCCCGCGAAGTGATCGGCAACCAGGGCACGAACATCGTCATCGGCGCCCTCGCCGCCCTGGCCAGCTACGCGCTGTTCCACCTCGTCACCGTGTTCCCGCTGTCGTGGATCCAGCTGTACGATACCCGGTCGATGGCCGAGTTCCTGCAGATCCAGATGATGGGCGCGGGCCTAGGCATCGTGGGCGTGCTGGCGTCGGGCATCATCGCCGACAAGTTCGGCCGCCGCAACACGCTGGGCACGCTGGCCGGCCTGATCGCCCTGTTCTCCGGCTTCATTCCGACCCTGATGGACGGCGGCGTGGCGGGCCAGAACACGTTCATCCTCGTGGGCTTCCTGCTGCTGGGCCTGTCGTACGGCCAGGCCGCCGGCGCGGTGACGTCGAACTTCCTGCCGCAATACCGCTACACGGGCGCGGCGCTCACGTCGGACCTCGCCTGGCTCGTCGGCGCCGCATTCGCCCCGCTGGTAGCGCTGGGCCTGGCCGCCAACTTCGGCCTCGGCTACGTCAGCCTGTACCTGCTGTCGGGCGCCGTGGGCTCGCTGGCCGCGCTGAGCCTGAACCGCGCCCTTGAGATCCGCAACTGAACGACATATATATAGCAGAGCTCAAGCCCCGGTAACCCTGGGGCTTTTTTTATCGCCAAACTTCGGGGTCAGACCCCTTTTCCAAGAAAATTCGGGGTCAGAGCGCTTTTCGGAAACATGGTTTAGTACCAATAGCTCACATTTACCTTGCGTACCGCGCCCCTTGCCCGGCCCGGCAGAGACGCCGCGCGAGATCGATCAAGTCCAAAACTTGCGATGGAGGTATTGTCGAAAAAAGTGCTCTGACCCCGAATTCGGCGAAAAATGTGCTCTGACCCCGAATTTTTAGCGGCGGCCGGCCACGATGTCGAGCAGGGCTTGCAGTTCGACAGGCTTGGTGAGGTGGCAGTCGAAGCCGGCGTCCGCTGAGCGGGCGCGGTCGGCGTCCGTGCCCCAGCCGGACAGCGCGACGAGCCGGGTTGCGCGGGTGCCCGGCTGCGCACGCAGGCGGCGCGCGACGTCGTGGCCGTTCAGGCCCGGCATGCCGATGTCCAGCAGCGCCACGTCCGGTTTTACGCGCGCGGCCGCTTCCAGCGCGGCGTGGCCGTTGCCGACCACGTCCACCGTGTGGCCGTGCCGCGTCAGCAGGTCGCGCAGCAGTTCGGCCGCATCCGCATTGTCGTCGGCGACGAGGATGCGCAGGCTGGCCGGGGTCGCACAGGGATCGTCGTCCGCATGCGGGCCCGCGACGGCCTCGCCCGATGCCAGCGGCAGTTCGATGATGAACGTGCTGCCCTTGCCCGTTCCCGCGCTGTGCGCACGCACCGTGCCGCCGTGCAGTTCCGTCATCTGGCGCACGAGGTGCAGGCCGATACCGAGGCCACCCGACTCCTGCTCGGGATGGCGTCCGACCTGCGTAAACATGTCGAAAATGCGCGGCAACGCCGCTTCCGGGATGCCGATGCCGCTGTCCGCCACCTCGATGCGCACGCTGCCGCCCGTACGCCGCACGCCGAGGCCGACGCTGCCGCCTTCCGGCGTGTACTTGGCCGCATTGGTCAGCAGGTTGCCGATCACCTGCGAGAGTCGGGTGGCGTCCGCATGGACGGCCAGCGGCTCCTCGCCCACGTCGACATGGAAATCGTGGCGCTTCGCCTCGATCACCGGCAGGGTCATCTCGATCGCGCGCAGCACGACGTCCTTCAGCGGCACGACGGCCTTCTTCAGCTCGACCTTGCCGCTGTTGATGCGCGCCAGGTCGAGCAGGTCGTCGACGAGATGCACGAGGTGGTTCACCTGGCGCTCCATCATCGGCCGCACACGGGCCAGCACGTCCGGCTTGTCGGCGCCGATGCGCAGCAGGTCCAGGCCCGTGCGCACGGGCGCGAGCGGGTTGCGCAGCTCGTGCGCGAGCGTCGCGAGGAATTCGGACTGGCGGCGGTTCGCCTCGGCGAGGTTGTCCGCGAGTTCGCGCAGGGTCTCGCTGCGGGCGCGCTCCTCCGTCACGTCGCGCAGGAAGATGGCGACCTGGCGGCTGTCGGCGTCGCCCAGGCGCGCGGCGTACACGTCCAGCCAGCGTCCAAGGTTGGCCGTGTACTGTTCGATGCGCACGGGCAGACCCGTCTTCGCGACGCGCCCATAGATGCGCGACCAGCGGATGTCGTGCGTGGGCACCAGTTCGCGGATCGTCTTGCCGGCTGCGTCGACGAGGCCCGTGTGCCGCGCGAACGCGGGGTTCACCTCGAGCATGCGGTAGTCGACCGGTTCGCCGGCGGCGTCGAACATCATCTCGATGATGCAGAAGCCGACGTCGATCGATTCGAGCACGGTACGGTAGCGCTGCTCGCCCACGCGCCGCGCTGATTCGCTGGAACGCAGGTCGGCCTCCGCCGCGGCCTGGCGCGTGATGTCGAACACGACGCCGGCCATGCGCACCGGCGTCCCGGCCTCGTCCACTTCCACGCGGCCGCGCGCATTCACCGTCCGGACGGCGCCGTCGCGGGCCAGCACGCGATGCACGACCTGGTGCGGCTCGCGTGCGGCCACGGCCCGTTCCAGGCTCGCGCGCACGGCGTCGAGGTCGTCCGGGTGGATGGCATGCAGGTAGTCGTCGAGCGGCGCGCCGTCCGCGGCGGAGAACATCGCGGCCACGTTCGCGTCCGCGTGCACGCGGCCCGTCCTGAGGTCCAGGATCCAGGTGCCGATCTCGCCCGCCTCGAGGATCGCTTCCAGGCGCGCACGCCAGGCCTGCGCGGCGCTTTCGGTGCGCACCTGGTCCGTGATGTCCATGACGGCGGTGACGGAACCGGCGATGTCGCCGCCCGGGCCGAGCACGGGCGCCGCGCGCAGGATCACGGTGCGGCGCCGTCCCGGCGTGTCGAACGGCTCGATCTCGATCACGTCGCCGTCCGCCCGCTCGCCCCTGAGGGCGCGGGCCTGCGCCCACTCGTCGGGGCGGACCGGGGTGCCGTGCCGTTCCGAGTGATCGGCCCACCAGCCTTTCCAGTCCGCGTACTCGGCCACGTTCGACGAGCGCGGGTAATCCCCCCACAGGCGTTCCAGTTCGTCGTTGCACAGCACGAGTTTGCCGTCACGGTCGGCGTAGCTGATGCCGACCGGCGCCGCGGCCAGCAGCGCGTCGAGACGGTTGCGCAGGGCACGCGCCGTGTGGCGCGTCTCGTCCAGTTCCGCGCGCGTGCGGCGCAGCGCCTGTTCGGCCGTGTGCCGCTCGTGCTCCGCGCGGCGCAGTTCCATCAGGGTCATGACCTGGTCGCCCAGCGTGCGCAGGGCGAGGCGCTGCTGCACGGTGATCCCTTCCGGACGCGGACGCAGGTCGAGGATGCACAACGTGCCGAGCGGGATGCCTTCCGGCGTGCGCAGCAGCGCGCCCGCGTAGAAGCGCAGACCGGGCTGGCCGGTGACGAGGGGATTGCAGGCGAACCGGGTGTCGCGGGTCGTATCCGGCACGACCATCACGCTGTCTTCCAGCAGCGCGAACTTGCAGATGGAATCGTCCAGCGGCATCTGGCGCACGCTCAGCCCGACCTCCGCCTTGAACCACTGGCGATCGCCGGCGATCAGGTTCACGGCGGCGATCGGTGCGTCGAACAGGTCGGCCAGCAGCCGGACGATGGCATCGAAGGCCGCTTCCGTCGGCGTGTCGAGGATGCCGTAACGATCGAGTGCGGCCAGACGGGTCGCCTCGGGCCAGGAACAAAGGGGTTGTGCTGTGGTCATGTACAGATGCCGTGCGGATTGGCAACAATGTACCACAGCGATGTGGGCGCACGTCACACGCGTGCGCCCTGCTCCCTCACTTTCGGATCAGCGACCACTGCTGGTTGGTGCCCCCGTTGGAAGGATACTGGATGATCTGCGCGCCGTCGGCCGTGCTCTTGTTCTGCACGTCCAGCACCATGCCGGAGAGCTGGTTCGCGACCGTGTAGTAGCCGGCCGCCGGACTCGCGAAGCGCCATTGCTGCCCCTGCCCCGCCCAGTAGCTCCATTGCGCGATGTTCGTGCCGGCCGTCGTCGAGTTGTCGTAATCGTCCAGGCTCTTGAGGCTGTTGGCGTTGATGATGCTGTAGTAGCCGTCGCCGTGGCCGATCACGTACCACTGCTGGTAGCGCGCATTCGCATCCGTCGCCTGCTGCACGAGCGCGCCGTCCGCCGTCGATCCGCCCGCCACGCCGAAGACCTTGCCCGACAGGCGCGACTTGAACGCATAGACGCCGTCGCTGATGCCGCCGCAGCCGGCGAAGTCCGTGAAGTTGCGGGTCAGGACCGGCCAGCCGGCGCTGTAGGTCATGCGCTGGATGTCCAGTTTCGCGTTGCCGTTGTCGGTGAGGTCGTAGTAGTGCGTGGAGACGAAGTGGCAGCCGTCCTGGCGCAGGTCGGCGATGTGGCCGGGGCCGCGGTACTTGCCGTCGGTGACCGGCAGGATCGTGCGCGTGCCGCTATACGGTCCGCGGATGTTCGTGGCGCGCTGCACTTCCACGTAATACGTGGAGTCGGCGCCCTTGCAGCAGCTGCCGCGGTTCACGAACAGGTAGTAATAACCGCCGTCGCGCGTGATGTAGGGAGCTTCGATGTCCTTCCCGCCGCCGCCCCAGATCGTCGTCACGCTGCCGGCCAGCTTGCCGGTGGACTGGTTGATCTCGGCGAGCCCGATGCCGCCGAAGAACGAACCGTAGCTCAGGTAGACCTTGCCGTCATGGTCGCGGAACAGCGCGGGGTCGATGGCGTTGATCTCGGCACTGCCGCCGTACGACTGCACGACGATGCCCAGGTCCTGCCAGCTCGGGTTTTTCAGCGACGCGCTCCGTGCGACGCCGATCGCGGACGACGACGTGCCGAACGACGACACCGAGTAGTACAGGTAGTAATAGCCGTTCATCTGGATCACGTCCGGCGCCCAGTACGAGCCGGAGAAATTCGGGATCTTCTGCGTGACCCAGGCCGGCGGGGTCGAGAACACGGGCGCCGGCCCCGCGGCCCACGTCCTGAGGTCCTTCGACGTGGAATACCAGATGCCGGTGCCGGTCGTGAAGTTGAAATACGTGTCGCCGTCCTTCGTGATGGTGCCGGGGTCGTGGGCATTCTGCACGCCCAGCAGGCCGATGGCCCCGGCCGAGGCGCAGCCGAGCGCGAGGCAGCACGCTGCCAGCAATCTTTTCAACATATAGTCTCCTGTCTTATTTATACATATGGGTCGGACCCGTCACCAGCTTAGGCAATGCGGGTCGCCGCCACCAATGAAATAAAACAGGCGCGCGATTGCGATTTCGGTATCAGCCCAGGGCCGTGTCCAGCACCGTCATGAGGATGAAGCCGAAGACGAGGGCCACGCTGGCCCACGTGCCGTTGCCGTTCTGCTGCGCTTCCGGCACGACGTCGTTGACGATCACGAACAGCATGGCGCCCGCCGCGGCGGCCAGCGCGAACGGCAGCATCCCGGCCGAGATGCCGATCAGGACGGCGCCGGCGACGGCGGCCACCGGTTCGATCAGGCCGGACGCGACGCCCAGCGCCGCCGACAGGCCCCGTCCATAGCCGACGGTGCGCAGGGCCAGCGCGACGACGAGGCCTTCCGGCACATCCTGGATCGAGATGCCGGTCGCCAGCGAATTCGCCTTGTCGATGTCGACGCCCGCATACGCCACGCCGATTGCCAGGCCCTCCGGCAGGTTGTGCAGCGCGACGGCCCACACGAACAGCCAGGCGCGCTTGAGGGAGTGCGCCGTGCGCGGATCATCGTGCGCGAGGATGCCGTCGGTGGAAATGCAGCGGTCGAGGACGAGCAGCAGCGCCGCCCCGGCCATGATGCCGGCGCCGACGGACAGGCTCGCGCCCCAGTTGCCCGCGCCGCCCGTCTTCGCCGCGGCCAGCGCGGGGATCACGAGCGAGAACGCGGTCGCACCCAGCATGACGCCGCCGCCGAAGCCGAGGAAGCAGTCATAGGTGCGGTTCGAGAAATTCTGTGACAGCAGGATGGGCAAGGTGCCGAGCGCCGTCGCGGCGGCGGCCGTCGCACCGCCGACCAGGGCGCCGCGCACGTGCGGGACGTCCTGCAGGAGGCCCGCGAGATAGCCGAAGCCCGTGAAGATCAGGACCGCGCAGCCGAGGAGGCACAGGGCGCAGCCGGCGAGACGGCGGGGGCGCAGCATCCAGGACAGCGCAGGTTGTTTGGTCAGGGGTGTTTGCATGCGGGACTCTCGAAACCCGCCGTTCCGCGCAGGCGGGAACGGCGGGGTGGTTGCTCAGTGCAGCTTCGGCGCGCCCGGGCTCGGCTGCGCACCCGGCTGCACGGTCATGCCGTCAGCCAGCGTCTGGTTGCCCATGCCCAGCTCCGCGCCGGTCGGCGGATCCACGTTCGGGTCGGACATCGTGCGCTCGGCCATCTGCTTGAGCACGTCGACTTCCTTCGCCGGCAGCCTGACTTCGGCCTCGCCCGTACCGCCGTCGACGGCCATCTGCTTCTCGCGGTCCGTGACGAAGTCCCAGTTCTCGCCCTGGTTCCAGGAGCCGCGCATCTCGCCCGGGCCCTGCGACATGTTGAAGTAGGTGTTCGCAAAGCGCGGGTCGCCCGGCATCTTCCCGGACGGGAAGTTCGGCTGGATCGAGTACAACGCCTTCTCGAACGACTTCTGGTGCGCGATCTCGCGGGTCATCAGGAAGCCCAGCGCTTCCTTCACGCCCGGGTCGTCCGTCAGCGCGATCAGGCGCTCGTAGACGATCTTGGCGCGCGCCTCGGCGGCGATGTTGGAACGCAGGTCGGCGGTCGGCTCGCCGATCGTGTCGATGTACGCGGCCGTCCACGGCACCCCGGCCGAGTTGACCAGCGGCGTGCCGGCGCCGTACAGCACCTGGGTCACGTGGCTGTCGTTGCCCGCGCCGTGGATCTTCTTGTACAGATCCGCCTCGCTGTCGACCGCCTCGGCCAGGTCGCCCTTGGCGCCCTTGTTGAGCATGGCGACGATGTGGCCGATCACCTCGAGGTGGCTCAGTTCTTCCGTCGCGATGTCGAACAGCATGTCCTTGCGGCCCGGATCGTCTTCGCTGACGGCCTGGGTGAAGTAACGCATGGCCGCGGCCAGCTCGCCCTGCGGGCCGCCGAACTGTTCGAGCATCAGGTTGGCCAGCCCCGGATTCGGTTCACTGACACGCACGGTGTACTGCAGGCGCTTGTTATGTGCAAACATTCCCATTCCTCCAGTGTGTGATTGGATGGCCGCGCGGAACGCGTCCTGCGTTACCGCGCGGACAAACGGAAGCGCCGTAGCGCGACCGGTTGATGCCATCTTGGCAGCGTTGCGGCGCCGAGTAATCAGAAACGAAGCCGTGTCTGTGTAGGAGTAGAGGCGACATCCTGCCGAGCTCCGCGAGATTCTGAACAGGCGAAACAGTCGAGAGATTGCCAGTCTGGGCCGGACAGCCCGTGCGTCATCGGCCGACAAGACCGTGCGGCGGCCTCCTACGCGGCAGCTCTAGCGTCGGCACTACCATGCTTCTATCGCTACCCCACAGCCAACAGGAGACGATCATGTTTTCCCTGAAAAAACTGAGTCCTTCCATCACCGACATGATCCGCTTCGATCACTCGCACGTGATGGTCACGTTCCACCAGTACACCCGCGACAAGCGCCCCAGCGTCAAGAAAGCGCTGGCGGAAACGATCTGCGATGCGCTGGAAATCCACGCGACGCTGGAAGAGGAAATCTTCTATCCCGTCATGCGCCCGCGCGCCCACGACCAGAAGGTCATGGACAAGAGCGAGCCGGAACACGACGAGATGCGTGCCGTCATCGCGGAACTGCGCCGCACGGATCCGAAGTCGCCGCGCCACGACGAGCTCGTGTTCGAACTGATGCGCGACGTGCAGCACCACGTGGCCGACGAGGAAACCGTGCTGCTGCCTGAAGCCGAGCAGACGCTGAGCCGCGAACGCCTGTCCGAACTGGGCGCGCAGATGACGAAGCGCCGCCTGGAACTGGTGACGCCGAAGGCCGGCAAGATCGCCGCCAACACGGCCGTCGGCTTCTCGGGCAGCACGGCCGCCATCGTCGTCGGCGTGGCCAGCGCGCTGTTCGCGGCCCGCGCCTTCACGCGCAAGCCGTCGCACGCCTGACAGGCTGAAGGTTTCCGCAGCGGCGCAAGCCGTCTGCGCTCCCCCGGCATGGCGCCCGTGCGCCTGCCTCGCCCGCAATCGCGTCCGCGCGTGGTTGCGGGCTTCTTTCTACTGACCCATCCAGCGCAGCAGCAAGGGAACGAGCCACGGCGCCAGCAACGCCGTCAGCACCCCATTGATGCCCATCCCGAGCCCCGCATAAGCGCCCATTTCCGGACTCACCTGGAACGCGCGCGCCGTGCCGATGCCGTGCGACGCGACCCCGAGCGCGAGACCGCGCGCCGCATGCGAGTCGATACGCAGGGCGTTCATCAGGAAGCGCGCCGTGACGGCGCCGAAGATGCCCGTGCCGATCACGAGGACGGCCGTCAGCGCCGGCACGCCGCCCAGGTGTTCCGACACGGCCATCGCGATGGGCGTCGTCGCGGACTTCGGCCCCAGCGAGCGCGCCAGCTCGGGCGATGCGCCCATCAGCACGGCGATGCCGACGGCGCTGACGATGGCCGTCACGCACCCGGACAGCAACGCGCAGGCGAGCGGGAACAGGCTGCGGCGCAGGCGCGGCATCTGGCGCGCGAGCGGCACGGCCAGGGCGACGGTGGCGGGGCCGAGCAGGAAGTGGACGAACTGCGCGCCGGCGAAATAGCGTTGATACGACATGCCGCTGGCCGCCAGCACGAGGCTCACGAGGGCGATCGCGATGGCGACCGGATTGGCCAGCGGCGAAAACCCGCAGCGCGCATACACCCATTGCGCGAACACGTACGCGCACAGGGTCACCGTGAGGCCCAGCAGCGGCGACGCGGACAGGTAGACCCAGAAGTGGGTGAATTCCTCGAAATTAAACATCGCCGCCCTTCCCGTTCTTGTGGGCGGGCGTGAGCGCGCGCAGCACGAGCGCCGTCACGGCGAGGGTCAGCAAGGTGCTGCCGACGACGGCCGCGCAGATCGCGAGCCAGTGCCCGCTGCCGCTCGCCGCCGCCACGATGATGCCCACGCCGGCCGGCACGAACAGCAGCGACAGGTGGCGCAGCAGCTCGTTGGCGCCCGCCTCCACGGTGTCGTGCAGGCGCGGGAACGCGACGAGCGCCACGAGCAACAGCAGCATGCCGGCGACCGGGCCTGGCACCGGCAGCCGGAGCAGGAAAACGAGTCCCTCACCCAGGCACTGAAAAACGAGCAATACGGCAAACGCGAGCAGCAAGCGACCTCCTTCTTAGATGCGTCCCCCGAAGGATAGCACCCGGCTCAGCGCCGCGTCGGCTGCACGAGGCTCGTCATCGCATCGACATACGTCTTGTCGTCGTCGGCGTACAGCGGCAGCAGCGGCGTGACGGACACCTGGTTCAGCTTCGTCCTGCGCAGCGCACCGGTCGCCGGATCCTTGAAGACCGCATACGGTACGTCCTGGATGACGTACGGCTCGCCGTTCACGTGGCCGATGATCATCAGCACGTGGCCCGGCACGACGACGAGATCGCCCACCTGCGCCTCCCGCACCGCTTTTACGCGCGCGGCGTGGGTGTCCGCCGAAGTGAAGGCGCGGTGCTTCAGCGCCGTCGACGTTCCCTGCAGCCCGGAGCTGTGCTGCAGCAGCAGGCCCATGCTGCGGTAGGTTTCGGCGACCAGGCCGCTGCAGTCGCGCGCGTCGTACTGGTGGCCCCACCCGTACCGTTCACCGAGCAGCTTGAAAGATTGCCGGATGATGTTCGCGCGCGTGAGCGGCAGGTAGCCCGGCGCCGTGTCGGCGCTGCGGCGGATCAGCGCCGGCCGGATGACCAGCGAACCGTCGGCCTCGCGCACCGGCACCTGCACGGGCCACGACGCGTACGGACTCGCGCCGTTGACCGGCTGGTCGGCCGGCACGTCTGCGCGCGGCAGGGCCACGCCCATGTCGAGGTCCAATTGCGACACGGCCGGCAGCTCGCGCGTGTGCACGGTGTGCACGTGGTTACCCGTGACCACGCGGCCCGGCGGCAGCGCCGCGTAGCCGAAGACCGCATCGGCCGTACCGATGGCGATATCGCCGGCATGCACCCACGCGGGACCCTGCGTCGTCACGGCGAGCAGCCAGCGGCCGTCGCTACTCGCGTGCGCGACGAGCACGGGTTCGCCCGGGAACAGGGTGCCCGCCGTGAGACTTTCGTAATCGGGTTGATCGGCCGCCCCGTGGAACACGCGGTCGCTCGGGTAGGTGCGCATCTCCGCGCGGCGCACCGCGAGACCGTAGCGGGCAGGCGCCGTGGCCGGGACCTGGCCGGCGGCCGTCGCGTCGCGGAGCTGCTGTACGGTGTCCGGGCCGACGGGGCGGCCGGCCTCGTCGACCGCGAGCTTGACGGGCGACTGCTGCTCCGCGCCGCGCATCCAGTCGAGGATCTGGTCACGCGTGAGCGTCGAAGGAAGTTTGCGGACGTCGACGAAGCCGCCGCCGGGCGCGTACGCGGCGGCCCGCTGCGCGGCCGTCGCGCGCGCGTCCAGCAGCACGGCGTCGGGCGCGGACAGCCGCCGGATCCAGTAGCCGGGCGACAGCATCGCCTCGTCGAAGGCGGGGATGCCGGCCGGTGATACGGCCGGCACATCGGCCGCAAAGGCGGGGCCGCAGGCGAGTGCGGCCAGGAGATACGCTGCTTTCATGTGCTGGGCCTTGTTCCGGATCGTGAAGCCGGAAGTGTAGCCCAGCTTGGCGGTTTACGCGGCGGCCAGCGCCTTCATCGGCGCCCGCGCCGCGACGGCCGGACGTGCCGCGGATGCGGCCGCGCCCTCGAGCCTGAACTGGCCCACCAGCGATACGAGCAGGTCGGCCTGCTGCTGCAGGCTGTCCGCCGCGGCGGCTGCTTCTTCGACGAGGGCCGCGTTCTGCTGCGTCGTGCCGTCCATCTGCACGATGGCCTGGTTGACCTGGCCGATGCCCGTGCTCTGCTCCGCGCTGGCGGCCGAGATCTCGGCCACGATGTCGCTCACGCGGCGCACGCTGGACACGACGTCCTCCATCGTGCGGCCCGCATCCTGCACGAGGGCGCTGCCCGCTTCCACCTTGCCGGAGGCGTCGCCGATCAGGGCCTTGATCTCCTTCGCAGCGGCCGCGCTGCGCTGGGCCAGCGCCCGCACTTCCGACGCGACCACGGCGAAGCCGCGGCCCTGCTCGCCCGCGCGCGCCGCTTCGACGGCCGCGTTCAGCGCGAGGATATTGGTCTGGAACGCGATACTGTCGATGACGCCGATGATGTCGACGACCTTGCGCGACGCCGTGTCGATCGCGGCCATCGTCTCCACGACTTCGGCCACGACGGCACCGCCGCGGCGGGCCGTCTCCGATGCGGACAGGGCGAGCTGGTTGGCCTGGCGCGCATTGTCGGCGTTCTGCCTGACGGTCGACGTCAGTTCTTCCATCGACGCGGCCGTCTCTTCCAGCGCACCCGCCTGCTGCTCGGTGCGGCCGGACAGGTCCATGTTGCCCTGGCTGATCTCGACGCTCGCGGCCGCGACGCTGCCGGCGCTCTCGCGCACCTGCACCAGGACCTGCTGGATCTTGGTGACGAAGCCGTTGAAACCGGCGGCGATCAGCGCCAGCTCGTCGCGGCCCTTCGCCTCCAGCCGGGCGTTCAGGTCGGCGTTGCCGCTCGCGAGGTCCGTCATCGTGGCGCCCAGGACGCGCAACGGGCGAGTCAGGCGGCGCTGCACGGTGACCATCACGATGGCGGCCACGATGGCGCAGACCAGCGACGCGAACAGCGAATAACCCATCAGCTGGCGTGCGCTGGCCGTCGCGACGGCGTGCGGGAACGACAGTTTCACTGCCCACGGCGCGATGTCCGGATGCAGGCGCAGCGGCTGCAGCAGGTGCACGATGCCGGCCGCGTCGACGTACTCATAGGTTTCGCCGGCGCGCACGGCCGCCAGGGCCGCCGGCGGCAGGTCGTCGGCCTTCTTGCCGTTCTTGCTCGTATCCGGGTGGCTCGCATACAGGCCGCCGTTCGAGACGAGCGCCAGCCGGCCGCCTTCGACGACCCTGATCTTGCCGAGGATCTCGCCCAGGTGCGTGAGCTGGAAGTCGGCGCTGGCGACGCCCGCGAATGCGCCCTTGACGAAGAACGGCGCCACGAGCGACGACATCATGATGTCCTTGCCGTTGACGGCATACGCGTATGGCTCCGTGAAGAACACCTTGCGCGTGGCCTTCGGGATGTCGTACCAGTCGTTGGCGCCCGGGGTGGTCGGGAACACGATCGGTTCCACGTGCAGCGTGCCGTCCGGGTTGCGGGTGTAGTACGGCATGTAGCGGCCGGTCGCGTCGTATTCGGGCGCCTTGCCCGCGAACTCGGCGTCCTTGCCGTCCAGCGCATCCGGTTCGAACGTGACCGCGCCGCCGATCAGGTCGCTGAAGCTGCGCACCATGGCCTGCGTCATGGCGCCGACCTGCGGGCGCGACGGCGCGATATCCGCTTCGCGCAGCGCGCTCATACCGGCGGCCAGATTGGTGACCGCGCCCAGCTTGTTGCCGATCTGCGCCTGCACGGCGGCGGCGGCTTCGCGCGCGGAGGTGCGGGCCTGGTGCATGCTCGCGTCCTCGGCGGTGTCGCTGCTGCGCACCGCGATGACGGCCGACGTGACCGCGAGGCTCAGCACGACGAGCGTGGTGGCCGTGGCGCAGATCTTCGCCGTCAGCGAGAGAGACGACAGGGGGTTTCGACGCATTGTCTTTCCTCGATTCAGAATTTGCGGGTCAGCGACAGCACGACGGCGCGGCGCGCGACGTTCGACACGGCCAGCCGGCCGTCGGCGCGCGGCATGCCGGTCGTGTAGCTGTTGTAGACGCCGGTCGCGCCGATGGCGCGGGTGTAGTTCAGGGCGACGGTCCAGCCGTCTTCGAGCTTGTGGGTCAGGCCGGCCTTCAGGTCGCGCCAGTCCCAGATGCCGTTGCCACGGCCGGCCACGCGGCCGTCGCCGGCGTGCAGGTTCAGGGTGAGCGATTTGGTGAGCGGCTGGTCGGCGCCGACGTCCAGGTAACCGGTGCCGCGGGCATTCGTGATGCCGAAGAAATCGCGGCTGAACGTGTAGTTGTAGCGGGCGTACAGCGTCTTCCAGCTGAAGCCGGCGGACAGTTCGCCGTAGTCGAACGACGTGTCCGTCGCGCTGATGCGCGCGCCCGGGTATTTGTACCAGTACACCACCGCGGACCAGCCGACGGGGCCTGCGCTGCCGCTGTAGCCGCCGTACAGGTCCCATTCGACGGTGCCGCTCTCGATGAATTTGTCGCTGACGTTGATGACGGACGTGCCGGCCGACCAGCCGCTCGGATGCGCGTAGTCGACGCCGGCCATCGCGGCCGGCCCGCCCCACGTCTGGCGGATGCCGCGCGAGACGTATTGCGAGCTGACGGAGACGGTCGCGCTCAGCGGGGCGTCGGACTCGCCGGCGTGTGCGAACGGGGCTGTGGCCAGCAGCAGGAAGGTAAACGGGGCAAGGCGCCGGGTAGTCATGGTTTGTGGTTGAATCTCAGTATGTATTGATGCCGTACGGAAATTCTAGTGCCGAGCTTGTGGCTTTTGGTTACAAACCGATGAGAAAATTTGCGGGAAACGAGGGAATGAGACGTGCGCGCAACACTCAGATATTTGTCTGAAAATGAAGTGCACAGGTGTTCGCAAAAATCGCTTAACACCTTGAAAAGATTGGGATTTTGATCGGGGTGGACGGTCCGGCCGCCCACCCCGCCGGCTTATGCCGCGGTCTTCAGCGCGCCGCGGCGCAACTGGTCGCGCTCGATCGATTCGAACAACGCCTTGAAGTTACCTTCGCCGAAGCCTTCGTCGCCCTTGCGCTGGATGAATTCGAAGAACACGGGACCCAGCTGCGTCTCCGAGAAGATCTGCAGCAGCAGGCGCTGGGTGCCGCCCTCAGTCGTGCCGTCGACCAGCAATCCGCGCGTCTTCAGCGCCTCGACGTCCTGGCCGTGGCCCGGCAGGCGGGTTTCCAGCATCTCGTAATACGTGGCCGGCGGCGCGGTCATCAGCGGCACGCCCGCGGCGCGCAGGCCGTCGACGGTGGCGAAGATGTCGTCGGTCAGCAGCGCGATGTGCTGGATGCCTTCGCCGTTGTACTTGAGCAGGAATTCCTCGATCTGGCCGCCGCCCGCCTTGCCTTCCTCGTTCAGCGGGATGCGGATCTTGCCGTCCGGCGCCGTCATCGCCTTCGACGTGAGGCCCGTGTACTCGCCCTTGATGTCGAAGTAGCGGATCTCGCGGAAGTTGAACAGCTTCTCGTAGAAGCCGGCCCAGTACGACATGCGGCCGCGGTAGACGTTGTGCGTGAGGTGGTCGATGAGCTTCAGGCCGTGACCCACGGGGTGGCGTTCCGTACCCTCGATCCATTCGAAGTCGATGTCGTAGATCGATTTACCGTCCTCGAAACGGTCGATCAGGTACAGCGGCGCGCCGCCGATGCCCTTGATGGCGGGCAGGCGCAGCTCCATCGGGCCGGTCGGGATGTCCAGCGGCTGGGCGCCCAGCTCCAGGGCGCGGGCGTAGGCCTTATGGGCGTTCTGGACGCGGAAGGCCATGCCGCAGGCCGACGGGCCGTGCTCGGCCGCGAAGTAGTAGGCGGCGCTCTTCGGCTCGTTGTTGACGATGAAGTTGATGTCGCCCTGGCGGTACAGCACGACGTCCTTCGAGCGGTGCACGGCCACTTTGGTAAAGCCCAGCGCTTCGAACACGGGCTCCAGCACGCCCGGGGTGGGCGACGCGAATTCCACGAATTCGAAGCCCATCAGCCCCATCGGATTGTCAAACAGGTCGGCCATTGTCTATTCCTCTATCGATTAGCATTAAAATGTTCGCGCCTGCCGGCGCGTTCGCTTCTCATTCCGCGAACACGTCGGCAATCAGTCCCCGCAGCCACTGGATGCCGGGATCGTGGTTGAAGCGCCGGTGCCAGAATACGTTGGTCTGCAACGTCGGCAAGGCGAGCGGCGGCTCGATCCACTTCAGGCCGAACGGGCTTGCCGCGCTTTCGGCCAGTTTCTGCGGCACCGTCACCACCAGCTCGCTCGTGCTGACGATGTACGGCACCGCGGTGAAATGCGGCACCCGGAACCGCGCGCCGGCCGTCACCCCGGCCTTTTCCAGTAATCCATTGATGCGGTCGTAAGGGCTCTGCGCCGCATCGACGATCAGGTGCGGCGCCGCCACGAACCGTTCCAGGTCCACCTTGCCTTTCGCCAGCGGATGGTCCTTGCGGAACATGCTCACGAACGGCTGGCGGAACAGTGCGCGGTGGTACAGCGCTTCCGACACGTCCTCGAATGCGCCGATGGCCACGTCCACCCTGCCCGTCTCCATATCGTCCTTCAGGGTCAGCCCGTTCGCCCGGATCGACGCGATCTCCACGTTCGGGGCGACCGTGCGGCAACGCTCGATCAACACCGGCATGAAGTACACCTCGCCCACGTCCGTCATCGCCAGGGTGAAGCGGCGCCCGCTCGTGGCCGGGTCGAAGCGGCTGCGCTGCGACAGGGCCAGTGCCACCTGGGCCATCGCGGCGCCGATCGGCTCGGCCATCTGCTGCGCGAGCGGCGTGGGCTGCATGCCGTACGCCGTACGTACGAACAGCTCGTCGCCGAACGTGCGCCGCAGCCGGGCCAGCGCGTTGCTCACGGCCGATTGCGTCAGGCCCAGACGCCGCGCGGCGGCCGAGATCTGGCGTTCGCGGTAAACCTCCTGAAATACCGATAACAGATTCAGGTCGATGCTAGAGGGTTCGATCATGCGCGAGATAGTGTTATTGACGTTCTAAATAGTCTACATTTTTGTATTCATCTCGTAAAACTCGGCGCACTCCTCTACAGTGTCATAAACACCACGCATCTGGAGAGACCCTTGACTGCTACGACCGACGGCTACATGTCCGGCTTCGCCAACGAATTCGCGACGGAAGCCCTGCCCGGCGCCCTGCCCGCGCACCGCAATTCGCCGCAGCGCGTCGCTTATGGCCTGTACGCGGAACAATTGTCAGGTACGGCCTTCACGGCGCCGCGCAGCCATAACCGCCGCTCGTGGCTGTACCGCATCCGCCCGGCAGCCATGCACGGCACGTTCGAGCCGCTCGGCAACGGCCGCATCGCCGCGAGCTTCGACGGCATGGCCGCCTCGCCGAACCAGATGCGCTGGAGTCCGCTGCCCATGCCGGACGCGCCCACCGACTTCATCGACGGCCTCGTGACGATGGCCGGCAATGGCTCGCCCGCCGCGATGGCCGGCTGCGCGATCCACCTGTACGCCGCGAACCGCGCCATGCGCGGCCGCTATTTCTATTCGGCCGACGGCGAGCTGCTGGTCGTGCCGCAGCAGGGGCGCCTGGCCATCGCGACGGAATTCGGCCTCGTCGACGTCGAGCCGCAGGAAATCGCCGTCATCCCGCGCGGCGTGCGTTTTACCGTCGACCTGCCGGACGGCGAGGCGCGCGGCTATGTCTGCGAAAACTTCGGCGCGCTGCTGCGCCTGCCGGACCTGGGCCCGATCGGCTCGAACGGCCTCGCCAACCCGCGCGATTTCCTGACGCCCGTCGCCCGCTACGAAGACGTCGAGGGCGATTTCGAACTGGTCGCGAAATTCGGCGGCAACCTGTGGCGGGCAAGCATCCGGCATTCGCCGCTGGACGTCGTCGCTTGGCACGGCAACTACGCGCCGTACAAGTACGACCTGCGCCACTTCAACACGATCGGCTCGATCAGCTACGACCACCCGGACCCGTCGATCTTCCTCGTGCTGCAGGCGCCGTCGGACACCCCCGGCGTCGACACGCTCGACTTCGTGATCTTCCCGCCCCGCTGGCTGGCCGGCGAGGACACGTTCCGCCCGCCCTGGTTCCACCGCAATGTCGCAAGCGAATTCATGGGCCTCGTGCACGGCGCCTACGACGCGAAGGCGGACGGCTTCGTCCCCGGCGGCGCGAGCCTGCACAACTGCATGAGCGGCCATGGCCCGGACGCGGCCACGTTCGACAAGGCCAGCAGCGCGGACACGAGCCGGCCGCACAAGGTCACGGATACCATGGCGTTCATGTTCGAGACGCGCAATCCACTGGTGGCGACGGCCTGGGCACTGCAGTCGCCGCAGTTGCAGGGCAATTACCAGGAATGCTGGGCCGGAATTGCCAAGCATTTCAATCCGGCAAAGCCCTGACCGGCTTCTGTGCGACTTCACAGGATTCCCTCATGCGATCATGAGCCACAACCGGCTCCTATGAGAATCGCATGGTCGACGTCGTCATCATCCTCGCCCTCATCCTGCTCAACGGCGTGTTCTCCATGTCGGAGCTCGCTGTCGTTTCCGCCAAGCGCCTGCGCCTGGAAAAGATGGCCGACGAAGGCCGGCGCGGCGCCGGCACCGCGCTCGACCTGCACGACGATCCGAGCCGCTTCCTCTCCACCGTGCAGGTGGGCATCACCCTCATCGGCATCTTCAACGGCGCGTTCGGCGAAGCGTCGCTGACGGCGCGCCTGACGCCGGCGCTCGCGCACATGGGCGTCGCGGACAACTATGCGCGGCCCGTCGCCCTGGCGATCGTCGTGGCCGGCATCACGTTCTTCTCCATCGTCCTGGGCGAACTGGTGCCCAAGCGCATCGCCATCCTGTATCCGGAAACGATGGCGGCGATGATCGCGCGGCCGCTGCAATTCATGGCGCGCCTCGCGCATCCGTTCGTGCGGCTGCTCGCGATGACGACGGACGGCATCATGCGCCTGCTCGGCATGCACCACCACAAGGACGAGACGCCGACCGAGGAAGACGTGACGGGCATGATCAAGGAAAGCACGGACGCGGGCGTGTTCGAGAAGGCGGAATACGACATCGCCGCCCGCGCCCTGCGGCTCGACGACTGGCATCTGCGCGCGCTGATGACGCCCCGGGTCGACCTGGAATACCTCGACCTCGACCAGCCGCTCGAACGGAACCTCGCGCGCATCGCCGAATCGCCGTACAGCCGGTTTCCCGTGTACCGCGGCGACCGCTCGCAGGTGCTCGGCGTAGTGCGTGCGCGCAACCTGTTCGGCCAGGCGATCCGCACGCAGTCGCTGGCCGGCATCGACATCGAAGCGGCCCTCGAACCGATCCTGTACCTGCCGGAATCGAGCAGTGCCATCGACCTGCTCGAGCAACTGAAGCATCACCGCGCGGAACTGGCGATGATCGTGGACGAATACGGCGACATCCAGGGCATGATCACCTTGACGGACGTGATGAGCGCACTGGTCGGCGAGGTCACGCCGACGAGCGACCACGGCCAGCCGGACGCCGTCCGGCGCGAGGACGGCAGCTGGTTCGTCGACGGCGGCATGGTGCTCGACCGCTTCCGCTATCTCACGGGCGCCGACATCGATTTCCCCGACGAGGACAGCGGTGCCTACCATACGCTCGCCGGCTTCATGCTGTACCAGCTGGCCGTGATCCCGCGCGCGGGCGACAGGCTGGACTGGGAAGGCTGGCGATTCGAAGTCGTCGACATGGACGGCAACCGCATCGACCGGTTGCTTGCCGCGCCGCTGGGGCGCACCTGATTCGGGCGGAACCGGCGGCCTGTTTCGCGATCCTATCCACAAGGAGGTATCAATGAAGCTGCATACCGTCGCCGGCCTGGCCGGCTGCCTGATCTCTACCGCCGCCATCGCGCAACATCCGCAGCCGGCCGGCGCACCGAAAGCCGGCGACACCCGCGCGCTCGAAGCGGGCGCAAAACTCTTGCAGGGCAATGCGCCGCTGGCCGGGTTCGACATCTACCTGAACGGTTTTCATCCGATGAAGGACCATCCCGAGATGCAGGTCGAGGCCCATCACTTCTGCCGCCAGGTCAACGAAGACTTCGCGCAATGCGCCCTGTTCGACGGCAATACGCGCACCGCGAACCTGAACGGCATCGAATACATCATCTCGGAAAAACTGTACGGCCGGGTGCCGCCGGACGAGCGCCAGTACTGGCATCCGCACAACGGCGAGATCCTCAGCGGCCAGCTGGTCGCGCCCGGCCTGCCCGAGGCGGCCGAGCACGCGCTGATGAAGAAAAAGATGAACAGCTACGGCAAGACCTGGCACGTGTGGAACACGGGCGCGAACGGCAAGCCCGGCGACGCGCTGCCGCTGGGCGCGCCGATGCTCGCGTGGTCGTTCAACCGCGACGGCGAGCTGCTCCCGAACATGCTGGAGGAACGCGACACGCGCATGAAGATCCACACGGGAGACAAGCGCAAGTCGCGCGCCGACCTGAAGCCGCTCGCGCATCCGCAGGGCGGCGTCGACACGCTGAAGGGCAAGTACCCGCGCCAGACGCAGGACATTCCCGGCGCCGTGGACACCCAGCCCCAGCCGCCTGGAAAATAATCTATTGTTTTATAGATTGTAGTTTTATAGAATGAGCGCATGGAACCCGTCACGACCCTCCCCGCGGACGCCATGCGCGCCGCTGCCGCGCAGGCCGGCGGCCTGCTGAAGGCACTCGCCAATCCTGACCGCCTGCTGTTGCTGTGCCAGCTAACGCAGGGCGAACAGCCCGTGGGCGCACTGGAAGCGGCGCTCGACATCCGCCAGCCCACGCTGTCCCAGCAACTGGCCGTGCTGCGCCAGGAGGGCCTCGTCGCCACGCGGCGCGACGGCAAACAGATTTTCTACAGCGTGGCGAGCGCGCAAGCGCTGGCCGTGCTGCAGCTGCTGTACCAGCTTTACTGTCCGAAGGGGGACGTATCATGACGATCGACTGGCTCCATTTCACCCCGTGGGCGTCGCTTGCGGGCGGCATTCTCATCGGGCTGGCGACGGCCCTGCTCCTGCTGGCCAATGGCCGCGTCGCCGGCATCAGCGGCATCCTCGGCGGCCTGCTGCGCCCGAGCCGCGGGGATATTGCGTGGCGCGTCACGTTTATTCTCGGCCTGTTCGTCGCGCCGCTCGTGTGGCTGACGATGGGTGCGATGCCGCCGGCGCAGATCGACCACTCGCCCGCGCTGCTCGCGGCCGGCGGCCTGCTCGTGGGCGTCGGGACCCGCTTCGGCAACGGCTGCACCAGCGGCCACGGCGTGTGCGGCATCGCGCGCCTGTCGCCCCGCTCCCTGCTGGCCACCGTGTGCTTCCTGGCGGCCGGCTTCGTCACCGTCTTCATCGTGCGCCACGTGCTCGGGCGCTGAGGAGCCATCATCATGAATCTCGTCACCGCTTTCCTCGCCGGCCTGATGTTCGGCGGGGGCCTGATCCTGTCCGGCATGAGCAACCCCGCCAAGGTGCTCGCCTTCCTCGACGTGGCGGGGTCCTGGGACCCGTCGCTACTGTTCGTGATGCTGGGGGCGATCCTCGTCGCCGCCCTCGCCTTCCGCTTCGCCCGCACACGCGTGCGGCCGCTGTTCGGTAGCCACATCCACGTGCCGGGTGCGGGCCGCATCGATACGCCGCTCGTCCTGGGCAGCGTCACGTTCGGCATCGGCTGGGGCCTCGTCGGCTATTGTCCCGGGCCGGCGCTGACGGCGCTGGCCGTCGGCGGACGCTCCACCCTGCTGTTCGTTGCGGCCATGGTGGCCGGCATGGCAATATTCGAAGTGGCCGAGCGTATCCGCGCCGGCAACGAGGCCAATCGCGGCGGTACCCGCGCCGCGGCCGGCCCTTCGGGAGACTGAATGCACAACAATCCGATCCAGCTGTTCGACGCCGTGTCGTCGACATTTACCTACATCCTGGCCGCGCCGGACAGCGACGCTGCCGTCATCATCGACCCCGTCGACCAGCACGTCGAGCGCGACCTCGCCCACCTGAGGCGCCTGGGCCTGCGTCTGGAATACATCCTCGAAACGCACGCGCACGCCGACCACGTGACGTCAGCCGGCCGCCTGCGCCAGTTGACGGGCGCCCGCGCCGCCGTGCCGAGCGGCTGCGGCATCCCGCCGGCCGAAGTGCAGCTGCAGGACGGCGACGTCGTCCGCTTCGGCGCCGGCGAGGCCATCGCCGTGATCCACACGCCCGGCCACACGGCGGGCAGCATGTGCTACGTCTGGCGCGGCAACGTGTTCACGGGCGATACCCTCCTGATCGACGGCTGCGGCCGCACCGATTTCCAGGGCGGCAGCGCGGCGGCGCTGTACGACAGCATCACGCACAAGCTGTTCGCGCTGCCGGAGGCGACCCTAGTCTGGCCGGGGCATGACTACAAGGGCCAGTCCGTCTCGACCATCGGCTGGGAGAAGGCCCATAACGCGCGGGTCGCGGGGCGGTCGCGCGAGGATTTCGTCACGCTGATGAATGGGTTGAACCTGCCGCAGCCGAAGCTGATCGACATCGCCGTGCCGGCGAATCGCAACCTCGGGCTGCCGCACAGCGTCTGATCACATGCCGGGGCCGGGGCCGAAGCCACCCGGCGGCGGCCCACCCGGCGGCGGCCCGCCATGGAAGCCTTCGCCGTCCGGCCCGTCGCGCCGCTCGCGATTGACGCTGCCCTGCACCCCGCCGAACCGCCACGACAGTCCCACGTACACGATGCGCCCGTCGAAGCGGCGCATGGACGTCTCCTTCAGCGTGGCGGTATTGGTGATCGTCTCCATCTTCTGCGAGCTGAAGACGTCCGTCACGTTCATCACGAGGGACAGCGTGCGCGAGAGGCTGCGGCGCCAGCTCAGGTTCGCACTCGACACGGGCTGGTTATAGCCGGACCCCGCGAGCGTCTTGCCGCGCGCGTTCAACTGCAGCTGCAGCTGGTCGTCCGGCGTGGCCTGCCAGTTGATGCGGCCGCGCACGCTCAGCGACGTCGCGTTGCGCGTCGTCTCCGCGCCGTTCAGGTCGACCTGCTGCTGTTCCAGGTACGCGAGGTTGCCGCTCGTGTTGATGGTGACGTTGGGCGTCACCTTCCCGGACAGCGTGAATTCCAGCCCGCCCGAGCGGTTGCTGCCGCCGTTTTCCAGTGTCGTCAGGATCACGGTGTCGCTGATGGCGGTCTGGCGGCTGCGGATCGTGTCGCGGTCCGTGCGGTAGTAGGCGCGCACGGCGGTATCGAGCTTGCCCGCCTTCGTCTCGTAGCCGATCTCGAACGAGTCCGTCAGCACGGGCTTCAGGTGCGGGTTGCCGGCCGACTCGTTCAACTCGTCCTTGTAGACGATGAACGGGTTCAGGTCGGCCGCGTTGGGCCGGCGGATGCGGCGGGCGTACGCGAAGCGCAGGTTCGTCGTATCGTTCAGCTTATACGTCGCGAAGGCGCTGGGGATCCAGTTCAGGTACGTGTTCGATGCGGACGTCCCCGTCGTGACCTGGTCGAGGTCCATGTGCGTGTACTCGGCGCGCAGGCCGACCAGCGCGCCCCAGCGCGGATTCACCTGCCACTGGTACGACGAATACAGCGCGGCGTCGCGTTCGTCCACGGAGAAGGCGTTCGTCAGGCGGGTGTCCGGGACGGCCGCGCCATCGTAGTAGCGGTTGTCGAAGTCGCTCCGGTTGTCGAACAGCCGGTAGCCCATCTTGAAGGTGGCGCCGTTGTCCAGCGGGCGTTCGTAGTCGCCGGAGTAGTCCACGATCCGGCTCCTGTTTGCGACCTGCTGCAGGCTGTCCGCATCCGCCGCCGATGCCGGCGTGACGATGTACGTGTTCGCGTAGCGCGTGTCGTTGCCGTTGTCGCTCGTGGACACGCGCACGTCCATCTTGAACAGTTCGCCGAGCTTTTCTCCCTTGTGATCCCAGCGTGCGCCCCACATCGTGTTCGTGTTGTCGCCCGTGCGTTGCGTCGTCCGCGTGTAGTCGCTCGCCGGGTTGCCGTCCTCGTCGACCATGCGGTAATGGTCGAGGCCGGACTGGTCGTTCGTGCGCTTCATGGCGCCCAGGCTGGCCTCGATCGAGTCCACGTCCGTCAGGTTGACCGTCAGCTGGCCGCGCAGGCCGGCGCTGTCGTTCAGGCCGCTGCTGGCGGAGACCTGGCTGCTGTGCTGGTCCGCGCCGGTGACAGGGTCGATGCGGTCGCGTTCCGTGTCGCCCGTCGAATTGCGCCCGTCGTGGCGGATGTTGACGCCGCCCTGGAAGCCCCAGCGGCCCGTGTTGTAAGCACCGTTGACCGCCGCGTTGTAGCGGCCGGCCGTGCCGACGTTCGTGTTGACGACGCCGAAGCCGCCCGGCTTGCGGTTGCGCTTCATGACGAGGTTCAGGATCGGCCCGCCGCCGCCCTCGTTGCCGAATTCCGCGCCGGGATTGTTGATGACCTCCACGGAATCGATGTCCTCGGCCGGCATCGCCTGTAGCGCGGGGCCCTTGTTGTCGCCCTGGAGCATCGCGGACGGCTTGCCGTCGACGAGGATCTGCACGTTCGAATTGCCGCGCAGGGAGACGGTGCCGTCCGGATCGACGGCAACGGACGGCACGTTGTTGAGGGCGTCGGCCGCGCTGCCGTTGCTGGCGTTGACGTCGTTCTTGACATCGTAGACCTGGCGGTCGATGCGGTTGACCTGGCGTTCGCCGACGACGTTGACCTGGTTGACCTTGTCGGGCGCCTTGGACGTGACGTCCTGGGCGAGCGCCGGTTGCAATGACGCCAGTGCCACGCCGACGAGCGCGGCGCTGCGTTTGAGTGTGAAGTGGACCATGTATCTGCTGTGCAAAAAAGTTGGCAGATGTTACAGGTCCGATCGCGTTAAAAGATGCGCGTTTCGTGTAAAGAAAAGTAAAAACTCGCGCGCTACCCGTTGCGTTGCCGGTGGAGCCGGAATGCGTCGCGAATATTCCTGACCAGTTCACCGTCGTCCCACGGCTTGGTCATGAACTTGAAGAGTTGCCCCTGGTTGACGCTGTCCGTCACCGCCGCGAGATCGGTAAATCCCGACAGGATGATCCGTATCGTATCCGGATAAAGCTCCCTGGCGATCCGCATGAACTGGGTCCCCGACATGTTGGGCATCCGCTGGTCGGAAATGATGACCTGCACCCTGTTCAGGGCAAGCACGTTGAGGCCTTCCTGCCCGCCGCTCGCCGTCAGCACGCGGTATCCCTCGCGCCGCAACAATCGCCTCAGCGTCTGCAGGGTGCCCGGTTCGTCATCGACGATCAGGAGCGTATCTTCATCGACCTGGTGTCCGAGCGCCAGCAGCGTCTTTTCGACGAGCATGGTTTCGAATTGCGCGGCCGGCACCGCCTCGCTGAAATAAAAGCCCTGCAGCTCGTCGCAACGGCGCCGGCGCAGGAATTGCAGTTGCCCTTCCGTTTCGACCCCTTCCGCGACCACGCGCAAATGCAGGCTATGGGCCATCGCGATGACCGCGGTCGCAATCGCCGCATTCCCGGCATTGCAATTCACGTCGCGAATGAATGCGCGATCGATCTTGACCGCGTCGAACGGGAAACGCTGCAGATGGGCGAGCGACGAATGCCCCGTGCCGAAATCGTCCAGGGACAACTGGATACCCAGCTTCTTCAAGGCCTGGAGGTGTGCGGCGGCCAGTTCCACGTCATGCATCACCATCGATTCCGTCAGCTCGAATTCGATATGGTGGGCCGGCAGCGCGTGCCTGGAAAGCGCATCCACGATGTTCTGTACGAACTTTCCATTCCTGAGCTGCGCCGCCGACAGGTTGACCGCAATCGGCACGACGTCGATCTGCTGTCCCAGCCAGCGCGCCTGCTGGCCGAAGACGGTATCGAGGACCCAGTTGCCGATCGGCTCGATCAGTCCAACCTCTTCTGCGAGCGGAATGAAGGTGCCGGGACACACCAGTCCGCGCTGCGGATGCCGCCAGCGGATCAGCGCTTCCGCGCTGTCGATGCGTCCACTCACCAGGTCGACCCGAGGCTGGTAGTACACGACGAATTCCTGCGCATGGAGCGCGTGCAGCAACTCCGATTCCAGTGCGAGCCTCGCGGCGTGAAGGGCATTCATCGCCGGCGAGTACTACAGATACGGTTGGCCCAGGCGCTTGGCACTCTGCAGCGCCGCTTCCGCATGCTTGATCAGCCTTTCGGCGTCGCTGCCATCGCGTGGAAACAATGCCAGGCCGGCCCGCGCCTGGACACGCGCTTCGTGCGGACCCAACCGGAAGTGCTGGTTGATCGTCGCCAGGACCCTCCCGTCCACGATATGTTCGAGGTCGGCGTCCTGCGTCAATTCGGCGATGGCGATCGCAAACGTGGCGCCACCGGTCCTGGCGAGGCTGGCGCCGCCCGGGAGCGCCTCGTCGAGCCGCTGTGCGACCTGCTTGAGCAGGGCGTCGCCCATGTGGCGTCCCAGCGCATCGTTGAATTGCGTGAACCGGTCGATATTCACCAGGATCACGCCGACATGGTGTCCGGCCTGCGCCGAGTGAATGAATTGCCCGAGCCTGTCCTCGAACAGCCTGGCGTTCGCCAGTCCGGTCAACACGTCGTAATACGCCAGGTAACTGAGCCGCTCCTTGTTGTCGATGAACTGCAACGCAAAGTTGAGGTCGCCGACCAGGTCATCGAGAAGCTTGAGTTCCTCCGCATCGAAGAATCCGGCGGTATCGGCAATAAACACCATCACGGCGTCGACGCGGCCGGCCGGTGCCAGCGGCAGCGCGGCAACGGCACGATGGTCATCCTCGAGCATGTCGCCTGCCACCGGTGCCAGCCCGGGATCCGTCGACACGTCATTGCAGATCACTGTCCGGGCTTCGCGCGCCGCCACGCAGGCCGGCCTGGCGCTGTCGATACTGTCGGCACGCAGGGTCAAGCGTACCCGGTCGACGCTGCGCCGGTCGCCGCCGCACCATGCCGCGACGCGCCCGTCGAGCGCATCGGGCTCGAACACGCCGATCCATGCCGTCTTGAACGCGCCGACCTGCACCGCGATCCGGCAGACCTCGTCGAACAGCGCGTCGCGCGTGTGAATCCGGGCGATCGCCGCATTGACGCCGCTCGACACGGCGTAGATCCGGCTGAGCCGCATGATCTTGTCCTGCGCGAGCAGGCGCTCGGTGACGTCATGGGCCAGGACGAACCTGCACGAGCGTTCGTTGAACCACAACGGGTGCGACGTGATCTCCACCTGAATGCGGGTGCCGTCCTTCGTGACATGACGCCAGATCCCGGATTTCTCGATACTCGGCACCTGTGGCTGCCGCAGGTTGGCGTCCAGCCGCGCGAGATCTTCCGGCAAACGGATGTCGCGGATCGTCATGGCGAGGAATTCCGCTTCCGAGTAACCGTAATGGACGATCGCCGCCGCATTGACCGCCACGAAGCGCAATGTCTCGAGGTCATACACCCACATCGGTACCGGATGCGCATGAAACAGCGCGGAAAATCCCGCGTCTGACGGTTGGATCATGACACTCCTTGGCAGCGGCTTTCGAAATACCCGGGTCGAATCCGCTTCAAGATTGCTCGCAGCACTACGTTTTTGCAAGCCTGTTTTTTTACGACAGGATGCCGCCTCGTTATCCGTGCACGACTTCGCGATCGGGCCGTCACATCCGCCACTGTTTGCTTTAAAATCCTTGTCTTTTAGCAAGCGGACACCATGGCCTCCGACACCCAACTCCACCGCGGCCTCAAGAGCCGGCACATCCAGCTGATGGCCCTCGGCGGCGCCATCGGCACCGGCCTGTTCCTCGGCGTCGCGGAAACGGTCAAGCTCGCCGGCCCGTCCGTGCTGCTCGGCTACGCGATCGCGGGCCTCGTCGCCTTCTTGATCATGCGCCAGCTGTCCGAGATGATGGTCGACGAACCGGTCGCCGGCTCCTTCGGGCACTTTGCCGACAAGTACTGCGGCCGCTTCGCCGGCTTCGTCTCGGGCTGGAATTACTGGGTGCTGTACGTGCTCGTCAGCATGGCCGAGCTGTCCGCCGTGGGCATCTACGTGCAGTACTGGTTTCCCGACGTGCCGACGTGGGTGTCGGCACTGGGCTGCTTCGTGCTCGCGAACGGCATCAGCCTGATCAACGTGCGCGCGTTCGGCGAGAGCGAGTTCTGGTTCTCCGTCATCAAGGTGGCGGCCATCATCGCGATGATCGTCTACGGCATCTTCCTGCTCGCAAGCGGCGGTGCCGGGCCGCAGGCGAGCGTCGGCAACCTGTGGACGCACGGCGGCTTCTTCGCCCACGGCATCCAGGGCCTCGTCATGTCGATGGCGATCATCATGTTCTCGTTCGGCGGCCTGGAAGTCATCGGCATCACGGCGGCCGAAGCGGCGGATCCGTCCCGCTCGATCCCGCGCGCGACGAACCAGACCCTGTGGCGCATCCTCGTGTTCTACGTCGGCGCGCTCGCCGTCCTGCTGTCGCTGTATCCGTGGGACCAGATCGTCCCGGGTGCCAGCCCATTCGTGCTGATCTTCAAGGCGCTGGACGCCGGCGTCGTCGCGCACGTACTGAACATCGTCGTGCTGACGGCGGCGCTGTCCGTCTACAACAGCTGCGTGTACTCGAACAGCCGCATGCTGTACGGCCTCGCCGTGCAGGGTCATGCGCCGCGCGCGCTGCTGCGCGTGAACGAGCGGGGCGTGCCGCTGGCGTCGCTGGCCGTGTCGGCCGTCGCCACCGCGCTGTGCGTGGGCGTCAACTATGCCGTGCCGGGCAAGGCGCTGGGCCTGCTGATGGGCCTCGCCGTCGCCGGCATGCTGATCAACTGGGCGATGATCAGCTGGTCGCACCTGCGCTTCCGCGCCGCCAAGCAGGCCGCGGGCGAGCGCACGGCGTTCCCGAGCCCCCTGTACCCGCTCACGAACTGGGCGTGCCTGCTGTATCTGGCGGGGATCGTCGCGATCATGTACGCCACGCCGGAACTGCGCGTGTCCGTGTGGATGATTCCCGCCTGGCTCGTCGCGCTGGGCGTCGGCTACCGCATCGCCGAGGGCCGGCGTGCCCGCGTTGCCCGCGCTGCTTCCTGATATCGAGGGCGGCGCCGGCCGGGACCAGTGATACACTCGCCCCGTCACGAACTCCGAACACTTGCGAGCCCAGCATGGAACAACAGGAATTCCTCGATACGCTGAAAGCGGAAGGTTATGCCGACCCGGTCCTCGTCGAGCGCGCGCCGAACGGCACGCTGGCCGACCACGCGCACCCGTTCGAAGCGAAGGCGCTGATCCTGAAAGGCGAGATCCGCCTGCACGCCGGCGGCGAGATCAAGATCTTCCGGGCCGGCGACGTGTTCCACCTCAGACGCGACGAGCCGCACCGCGAGAGTTACGGGCCCGAGGGCGTCGCCTATCTGTCCGGGCGGCGCTGATTCAGGCGCACGCCTCGGCCAGCACCAGCACCGGCTGGTTGCCGGGCACGCGGAACACGATGGCGAAACAGTCGAACCAGTCCTGCGGATCGGGACAGCCGTCGGCCAGCATCGCCCGGTAGGCGTCTTCGGCGCGGTAGGCATACGTGACGACGACTTCGCCCGCCGCGTTGCCGAACCACGCCTCGTCGTCCGCGCGCGGCAGCACGCCGTCGCCGTTGCGGCCGTGCCAGCCATGCTGCGACGGGTCGAACAACAGGACCTCGCGACCGCACACGGGACAGGCGGCATGCACGGGCGCGACGGGCGCCGCGACCGTCTTGCGGCCGAACAGCCCGCGCCGCTCGCGCCGCCGCGCCGTGCGCAACTTCAGTTCCCAGCTGCCGCAGGGGCAGCCGAGCCGGCGCGCGAGGACATCCGGGCCGTGCGGCACCCCGCGCACGGCGGGTGCCGTGACGTTGGCCAGCATGAATGGCGCCAGGTTGGCCGGGATGCGGGCACCCAGCAGGGCGATGAGGTCGGACACGGTCCGGATCCGTAATCAGGTCATCAAAAATACTTTGACAGATAGTACACGCCGGAGTCCGGAAACACGGTCGCCACACGCTTGCCGGCGAGGCGCGGCAGCAGCTGCGCGATGCCGGCCGTGACGCAACCGCTGGAACCGCCGGCCAGGATGCCCTCTTCCGCCGCCAGCCGGTGGCACCATTCGAGCGCGTCGTCGTCGGCCACCTGCACGACGTCGTCGACGACGGCAGGGTCGAAACTGCCCGATGGCTGGCGCTTGCCCACGCCTTCGACGGCGCTGGCGAACGGCCCGTCGGCGGGCGTGTCCGTCACGAGCTTGCGGTAGGCGGAATTGCGGGGCTCCACGCCGATCACGACGAGGTCCGGCTTCTGCTCCTTGAGGTAGCGCCCGATGCCGGAGATCGTGCCGCCCGACCCGATGCCGCACACGAACACGTCGACCTGGCCCGCGAGCTGGCGCCACAGTTCCGGCCCCGTGTCACGGTAATGGGCTTCGCGGTTCAGCGCGGAGCGGTACTGGTCGAGGTAGTGCACCTTGTCGCCCTGCGCCAGGCGCTCGGCCACGGCGTGGTAGCCGGCGGCGGGGTCGCTGCCGTCGTCGGGCGCGCACAGGTGCACCTCCGCCCCGTAGGCGCGGATGCGCTTGATCTTTTCGATGCTCGTGGCCTGCGGCACCGTCACGTCGCATTGCAGGCCCAGCACGGCGCTGGCCATCGCGAGCGCGGCGCCCGTGTTGCCGGACGAGCTCTCGACGACGCGAGCCGTGTCCGCCGGCAGGCTCTTGAGCATGTGCCGGACCATGCGGTCCTTGATGCTGCCGCCCGGGTTCATGTATTCGAGCTTCGCGACCACATCGCTGCCGGGAAACAGACGCCCCAGCCTGACGACGGGCGTATTGCCGATCGCGTCCATCACGGAAGATTTGACTTGGGATTTCACGCCGCTCCTTTCACTGAAATTGCCGCCGAGAAAGGCTATCACAACAATCGATCGCGCGGCGTCAGATTCGAACGCTTGACGCCGCGCCTACCTTAACCGGGTACGCCGTGTTCCCGCAAGACATTTGGCTTGCCGGTGTCGTCTATCGGATTCATCTGTGCAAACGATGTGTCCTTGTGACAATGCGTGTATTTATACGGCATGCCCCTTTGTTAAGCTCGTCGTTCTTGAAAACGATTACAAAGGATGTCCGGATGCCCCTCCCGTTTCGTGCCACGGTGCTCGCCGCCGCCGCGGCTACCCTGCTGACCACCCTGTTGCCCGCTGCAGCCGCCGTCGACCTGAATGCCCGCATCCCCGTGGGGCCCCAGGTCCAGGTCGGCAAGCTGGCGAACGGCCTGACCTACTACATCCAGAAGAACGGCAAGCCCGAGCACCGGGTCGAGCTGCGGCTCGTGGTGAAGGCAGGCTCCGTGCTGGAGGACGACGACCAGCAGGGCTTGGCGCACATGGTCGAGCACCTTGCGTTCAACGGCTCCACGCACTTCAAGAAGCAGGAACTGGTGTCGTACCTGCAATCGATCGGCGTGAAGTTCGGCGCCGACCTGAACGCCTACACGGGCCTGGACGAGACGGTCTACATGCTGCCCGTGCCGACCGACCGCAAGGAGAACGTGGAGACGGCATTCACGGTGCTGGAAGACTGGGCGCACGGCGTCACGCTGAATGCGGACGACATCGACAAGGAGCGCGCGATCGTGCTCGAGGAAGCGCGCCTGCACAAGGGCGCGCAGGAACGCCTGCGCAAGGTGCTCGCGCCGAAGCTGTACAACGGTTCGCGCTATGCGCAGCGCGAGCCGATCGGCAAGGAAGACGTGATCCGCACCGCGCGGCCCGAAGCGCTGCGCCGCTTCTACCGCGACTGGTACCGGCCGGACCTGATGGCCGTGATCGTCGTCGGCGACATCGAGCCGGCCGACGCGGAGCGCCTGATCAAGGCGCATTTCGCCGGGCTGGCCAATCCGCCGCAGCCGCGCCCCCGGACGTACGCCGACATAGCCGCACGGACCCGGACCGAGGCGTTCGTGTTCGCCGACGAGGAAATTCCCCACAGTGCCGTCGAGCTGAACTACCCTGTCCGGCTCGAGCCGAACCTCGGGACGTACGGGAGCTACCGCGCCAAGGTCGTGGACAGCCTCGCGACCATGCTGCTGAACGTGCGGCTGGGCGAGCTGACGCAGCAGGCGAGTCCGCCTTTCCTCGGCGCGGGCGGGCACGCCGTCCCGGTGACTGCGCGCCACAAGGCGTTCTCCATCGGCGCCGCACTGGGTGCGGGCGGCGTGGCCCCGGCCGTGGCGGCCGTCGAGCAGGAACTGCAACGGGTCCGCCAGTTCGGATTCAGCGAGGCGGAACTGGAGCGTGCCCGCAAGATGGCACTGCATGCGATGGAAGGCGGCCTCAAGCAAAAGGACACGACGGATTCCGGCATGTACGCTGCCGAATACCAGCGCAATTTCCTCGCCGGTGAAAGCATCCCGGGCATCGAGGCCGAGTTCCGTCTGGTGCAGGAGCTGCTTCCGGGGATCACGGTGGCCGATCTCAATGCCGCCGTCCGCAAGGCGTTCCCCGCGGACGCCGGCAAACTCGTCGTGTTCGCCGGGAATACGAAGGCCGGCCCCGCGCCCACGACGGAACAATTGCTGGCCGCCGACGCGGCCGCCGCGCACGCCACGGTCGCCGACCGCGCCGAGAAGAAGGTCGCGCAACGCCTGATGGACCGTCCCGCCACGCCCGGCCGCATCGTGACCGAAACGCGCGACGAGACGCTCGGCCTGACCCGGCTGGCCTTGTCGAACGGCGTCCAGGTGATCCTCAAGCCGACCGCCTTCCACAAGGACGAGGTCCTGCTGGGCGCCGTGCGCTACGGCGGCCAGACGCTGGTCGACGAGAAGGACTTGCCGAACGCCCGTGCCGCCTCGGGGTTGGCCATGTCGATGGGCATCAAGGATTTCGCGCCCATGGACCTCGTGAAGATGCTCGCGGGCCGGCGCGCGGCGGTGACGCTCGGGATGTCCGACTACACGGACGAGATCGGCGGTCAATCGGCGAGCGGCGCGGAAGACCTGGAGACGATGTTCCAGATGCTGTGGCTGCGTTTCGACGGCGTGCGGCGCGACGAATCCCTGTACAAGGCGTACATGGGCGCACTCGGAGAAATGGTGCGCAACCGCGCTGCCGCGCCCGAGCAGCGCTTCGCCGAAGCGGTCACCGACACGCTGTACGGCCGCCATCCGTACGAAGGGCGCCTGCCTACGCAGGAAGACCTCGGCAGGATCGACCTCGACCGCAGCCTCGCCGTGTACCGGCAGCGCTTCGCCAGCGCGAAGGGCATGACGTTCGTCCTCGTCGGCGACTTCGACCCGGCCGCCATCAAGCCGCTCGTGACCGCCTACCTCGGCACGTTGCCGACGCCCGACCTGCCGCTCGCCTACCGCGACGTCGGACTGCGCATCGCGAAGGGCGTCGTCAAGAAGGAAGTCCATGCGGGCACGGAGCCCAAGAGCGTCGTCTCGCTGACGTTCGCCGGTCCGGCGGCATGGTCGCCGGCCGAGTCGCTGCGCATGAGTGCGCTCATCGAGGTGATGAACCTGCGCGTGAACGCGGTGCTGCGCGAGAAGCTCGGCCTGATCTACGCGGGCCAGATGACCGGCGCGGTGCACCGCATCCCGTACCAGCACTACGAGATCAGCACGCAGCTGCCGACCGGCCCCGAGAAGGTCGACCAGCTCGTCGCGGCCCTGTTCGCCGAGATCGACAGCGTCAAGGCCAACGGCCCGACGCAGGCGGAACTCGACAAGGTCAAGGCCAACTGGCGGGTGGGCTACGAGCGTTCTCTGCGCGAGAACGGGTACTGGCTGCAGAACGTGAAGCTGTCCATGCTCGAGGGTACACCGCTCTCGCGCCTGTTGACGGTCAGGGATGAGGCGGACGCACTGACGGTCGCCGACGTGCGCACGGCCGCACAGCGCTACTTCGACAAGGACAATTATGTCCAGGTCGTGCTGCTGCCGGAAACCGGCGTGAAAACGGCCGGCAGGTAAATCCCAAGGCGGGCGTGGCCGCCGACGGTGAAGATGCATTCTGGATGCAGATTTGCTAGAATCGGGCCATGCCTTCTCCCGCCATCACCGAATCGTCGATCATCCGGCTGGTCGACACGTTTTACGCGCGCGTGCGCGACGATGCCGTGCTGTCGCCCGTGTTCGAAGCGAAGCTCGCCGGGCGCTGGCACGAGCACATGCCGCGCATGTACGCGTTCTGGACCAAGGTCCTGCTGGGCACCGGCGAATTCCAGGGCAATGTCTTCGGCAAGCACATGGCCCTCTCGGGCATCGAGACGGAGCACTTCGTCCGCTGGCTCACGCTGTTCCGGCTGACGGCCATCGACGTGTTCGGCATCGACGGGGCGACGGAAGCGATGGAAGTGGCCCGGCGCATCGCGTCGAGCCTGCAACTGGGCTTTTTCGGGGATATTCGCGTGTCAGGCCAGGCGTGACGCATCACGCCGCTCGGCCACCGCGGCCAGCAACGCCTGCTTCAGCTGCAGGTCCGTGAACGGTTTCGTCAGTACCCGGGCCGTCACGTCCGATGCCCCCGCGACCAGGCTGCCGTAGCCCGACGCGAACACGATCGCGACGCCCGGATGGCGTTCCACGATGCGCCGGGCCAGGGTGAGGCCGTCCAGGTCGGGCAGGCTGTAGTCCACGACGGCCGCGTGATAGCGGTCGCGCGCCAGCATGGCCAGGGCGTCCTGCGCCGTGGCCGCCTCGTCGGCCTGGAAGCCGGCCGCCAGCAGGATGTCGCGGTACAGTTCACGGGCCTGGGCATCGTCTTCCACCAGCAGCACGCGCATGCCGGCGGACGCCACCTGGCGCGGCAGCGGCGCGACCGGTGCCGGCTCGGGGACGGTGTCCTGCGCGCCCAGCAACTGGCGCACCTTGCTCGCCAGTTT
This sequence comes from Massilia kyonggiensis, assembly GCF_024756235.1. Taxonomy (GTDB): domain Bacteria; phylum Pseudomonadota; class Gammaproteobacteria; order Burkholderiales; family Burkholderiaceae_D; genus Telluria; species Telluria kyonggiensis. The sequence continues at coordinate 270,046 of NZ_JANUGY010000004.1, forward strand.
CTCGCGCCGATACGGCTTGGACAGCAATTCCACGCCCGGGTCGAGACGGCCGCCGTGGATGATCGCGTTCTGCGTGTAGCCGGACGTGTACAGCACCTTCATGTCCGGCAGCAGCGCGCGCGCCTGGCGCACCATCTCCGTGCTTTTCAGCTTGCCCGGCATGACGACGTCCGTGAACAGCAGGTCGCAGCGCACTCCCGCCTTCAGCACCGCGAGCGCCATCTCGGCATTGTCGGCGCGCAGGACCTGGTAGCCCAGTTCGGACAGCATGCCGACGACGGTCGCCTGGACGTTCAGATCGTCCTCGACGACGAGGATCGTCTCGGTGCCGCCGCGCACCTCGTTCGGGATCGGCTCGGGCAGCGTCTGCTCCGCTTCCAGCGCGCGCGGGAAATACGCCTTGATCGTCGTGCCGTGGCCCACCTCGCTGTAGATGCGGAAGTGGCCGCCGCTCTGCTTGACGAAGCCGAACGCCATCGACAGGCCGAGGCCCGTCCCCTGCCCTTCGCCCTTGGTCGTGAAGAACGGTTCGATGGCGCGCTCGCGCACCTCCTGCGTCATGCCGGTGCCCGTGTCGGAAATCGCGAGAAGGACGTACTGCCCCGGCGGCACTTCGTGTGCGGCGCTGACATAGGTGTCGTCGAGCATCGTGTTGGACAGTTCGACCGTCAGCTTGCCACCGCCCGGCATCGCGTCGCGCGCATTGATGGCGAGGTTCAGCACGACGTTTTCCAGCTGGTGCGGGTCGAGCGTCGTGTTCCACAGCGACGCCGAGACGACGGTCTCCACCTCCACGTGTTCGCCGACGGCGCGGCGCACGAGGTCTTCCATGTTGCGCACGACGCGGCCCGGGTTCAGCACGCAGGGCTGCAGCGGCTGGCGGCGCGCGAACGCGAGCAGCTGCGACGACAGCTTGGCGCCGCGGTCGACCGCGGCCAGGGCCATCTGCACATGGCGTTGCGCGGCCGGCAGCCCGGCCACCGTTCCGCCCAGCAGCTGCAGGCTGCCGCCGATCACCTGCAGGATGTTGTTGAAATCGTGGGCGACGCCGCCCGTCAGCTTGCCGACCGCCTCCAGGCGCTGCGCATGCTGCAGGGCCTGGCGCGCCTCTTCCAGTTGGACGCGCTGGCTGACGTCGCGCGTGATCTTGGCAAAGCCGACGAGGCGGCCGTCCGCGTCGCGGATTGCGTCCACGACGACGTCGGCGCGGAAGCGCGTGCCGTCCTTGCGCACGCGCACGCCCTCGCCGTGGTAGCGGCCCTGTTCGCGCGCCGTCGCGAGCACGCGGTCAGGCAGTCCGTTGTTGCGGTCGTCTTCCGTGTAGAACCGGCTGAAGTGCGTGCCGACGACCTCGTCCGCCGTGTACCCCTTGATGTTGCGGGCGCCCGCGTTCCACGTCGTCACGAGGCCTTCCGGCGACAGCATGTAGATGGCGTAGTCGATCACGCTGTCGACCAGCAGGCGGAACTGTTCCTCGCTGCGGCGCAGGGCTTCGCGCGCCAGCTTCTTGTCGCTGATGTCGCGCGTGATCTTGGCAAAACCGAGCAATTGTCCTTCGTCGTCGAGGATGGGGTCGATGACGACGGACGCCCAGAAATGGCTGCCGTCCTTGCGCACGCGCCAGCCTTCCGCCTCGAACCTTCCTTTTTCCAGCGCCGTGGCGAGCGCCCGTTCCGGCATGCCGGCCGCGCGGTCGGCCGGCGTGTAGAAACGTGAAAAATGCTGCCCCAGGATCTCCGCCTCCGTGTACCCCTTGAAACGCCGCGCGCCGGCATTCCAGCTGGCGACAGTGCCGTCGGGATTCAGCATGTAGATCGCGTAGTCGGCGACCCGCTCGATCAACAATTGCATGCGGCGCTGCGTCGTGAAGTCGGATGTCATAGGGGCGAAGGTCGAAAGTTCATGATTTCAGTATAACATTGTGGAAATTTTCATGCACCACATGAAACGTTTATGGCCGAGTTGGCAACGTTGCGTACCGCGCCACGCTTTCCGATACAATGCGGAGGACAACTTAACGGAGAACGCCATGTCGGGTTTCAGCATCAACATCGAAGCAAAAACGCTCGCCGGAAACAACTTCCGGGAAGTCCTCTACACGACCCAGCGCAGCCAGCTGGTCATCATGACCCTGCAGCCCGGCGAAGAAATCGGCCTCGAAAAGCACGAGGGCCACGACCAGTTCATCCGCGTCGAGGCCGGCCAGGGCGTCGCGATCCTGGATGGCGAGCAGCACAAGCTGGAGGACGGCGTCGCCGTCGTCATTCCGGCCGGGACCGAGCACAACGTGATCAACACCTCGAGCGCCGAACCGATGCGCCTGTACACCTTGTACACCCCGCCCGAGCATCCGGACGGCATCGTCCACGCCACCAAGGCCGAGGCGGACGAGTACGAACGGCAGCACGGCCACTGATTCGCAGGCGGCCTACCCTTTGCACGCCAGGCCGTAGCGCGTCATCGTACAGGCGCGCTCGATACACTGGCGCGCGTCGTAGCCGTGGGCCCGGCATTGCATCAGCGTTTCTTCGCGGCGCTTGCGCGGCGACGGGTCGGCGGCGACCGGCGGCGCCTCGTCTTTAACCGGCGTACGGCGTGCCTTCGCGGTGGTTCGCTTCCTTGCCGCCGGCTTGTCGCGCAACGTGCGCGGCGGCGTCAGGTCGACCGGCGTCAGGTCGACGGGCTTCACTGAGCGGGCGTTGTCCTCGATGACAGGCGCGACGGGCTCCTCGGGCACCGGCTTCACGGGGGGCGGCGTGACGACGGGCTGCACGGGCGCGGGCGCGGGTGTGCGCGCAACGAAAGCGGCCGCGGCCGGCGGCGGCCCCGCAGGCGACGTGTTCGCGACGACGACGAGCGCATCCTCGACCCGGTTTTCCTCGTACAGCCACAAGCCCCCCGCCGCCAGGCTGGCCAGCAGGCCGCCCGCGATGCTCCAGGTGACGAGGCGGCGCTTCCACATGCTCGTCCAGGCGGGCGTCTCGCGCGCCACCGCTTCCTCGCGCAGGCGCGCGGCGAGCCATTCGGCTTCGATGTCGGGCTCCACGGGACGCGGGATCGTGCCGGACTCGGCGCGCGGCGGCGGAATGTGATCGGCGGCCGGCGGCGGCTCCGGCGGGCGCGGCGGCTCGGGACGCGGGCGGGCCTCGGCGCCCGGCAGCGTGGGGTCCTCGGCAGGTGGCGGCGCTGTCGGCCGCGCCGTCCGTGCGGCCGCGATGCGGTCGGCCAGGGCTTCGATCGCGACGCCCTTGCCGCGCGCCGAGACTTCCGGGGCGCGTTGCACGGGTCCTGGATCGGCCTTCTGGACGGCCGCGCCGGCCTCGGTGCGATGCGCGCCGGGGCCGTGCCAGACGGCCGGCCGCCGCGGTGGCGCAGCCGGAGGCGGCGGTGGAGGCGCCGACGGTGTCGAGCCGCTCTCCTGGAGATCTTGCAACAATTGGGTCTTCATGGTGCAGTGCGCAATTCCGGATTCCCGGAGGAGCAGTGTACCGAATTCAACCCAAGCGCGTAGCGCGACTGGCGTTATAGGGTCACCACCACCTGCAACGCCTCGGACCGCACGGCAGGCAGCCGAACGTCGAGCACGCGCTTTTTCGCATCCCAGCGATACGCGATCGCCTTGCCGCCCGCCTGCACGGCACGGGGTTTCGCGGCCACGTTGTGCACTTTCAGGTCGAACGTGCGTGCGGTCGGCGTCGCGGCGGCGCCCGGTTCCGGTGCGACCTTCAGTGCCAGGCGGCCGTCGGCGAACGTGCTGGAGAAGCGCACCAGTTCGTACTTGCCGGACTCGAAAGCGTGCGCCGTGTGGCCGTCGTCGTCGTACAGATGGCCTTGCGCCTGCGTCACGCCCGCGTCGTGCCAGTAATGCAGGTCCAGCTTCGCCGTCGAATAATCGCGCGTGCTCTGCACCGGTTGCGCGAGCGGGATGAACGCGCCCGCACGGACGTAGGTCGGGATACGGTCCGGACGCGGCGTCACGGTCTCCAGGATGCCGCCGTGGTGCTTCTCGTCCGTATAAAAGTCGAACCACACGCTGCCCTTGCGCGGGAAGAACACTTCCTTGCGCGTCGCACCCGGTTCCGTGATGGGCGCGACAAGGAAGTCCGGGCCCCACAGGTACGTGGACGAGATGCCCGTCGTCGACATGAATTCGTTGTCAGGGTCCTCGAACAGCACGGGGCGCATCATCGGCATGCCCGTGCGGCTGTCGTCGAAGGCGGCCGTGTAGTTATACGGCAGCATCGCATAGCGCAGGCGGATGGCGTCGCGGGCCAGCGCCTTCACGGCCGGCGTGCGGAAGATCGCCTCGGCCGGCACTTCTTCCTGCGCGTGCGGACGGAAGATCGGCTGGAACACGCCGTACTGCAGCCAGCGCACGTACAGTTCGTCGTCCAGCACGGGCCCGGCAAACCCGCCCAGGTCGGAATGCATGTACGCCTGGCCCTGCATGCCCATCTGCAGCGCGATCTCCATCTGCGATTGCAGGCCGCCCCAACCCCGCTGCACGTCGCCGGACCACGGGATCATGCCGAAGCGCTGCGAACCCGAATAGCCCGAGCGCATCAGGATGAACGGGCGCTCCTGCGGATAATCGCGCGCATAGCCGTCGGCGATCAGCTTCGCCCATTCATGGCCGTAGATGTTGTGGACCTGGTCGGCCGTGCCCGTCGCGTGGCGCGCGGCGGACGGATGCGTTTCCGGCTCGCCCAGGTCGCCCCACCAGCCCGCGGCGCCGCCTGCCTTGAGGTCCTTGTAGATGTTCCAGAACCAGTCGCGCGCCTGCGGCTTGAACACGTCGACGAGGCCCGTGTTCCCGAAGAAGAAATCGAAGACGAACGGCTTGCCCTGCGCATCCGTCGCGAGGACACCCTGCTGCGCCGCTTCCTGCCAGCGCTTCGACGTCGTCAGCACGAACGGCTCCGTGATGAGGACCGTCTTGACGCCCTTCCTGTTGAAGTCCGCCATCATCGCCTCGGCATGCGGGAAGCTGTCGCGGTCCCACGCGAGATTGCCCATCGTGCCCTTGACGGTCTTGCCGAACCAGTACAGGTCGAACACGATGGCGTCCAGCGGGATGCCGTCCGCGATGAATTTATCCACGACCGAGCGCGCTTCGGCCTCGGTGTGATAGCCGAAGCGGCTCGCGAAATTGCCGAACGCCCAGCGCGGCGGCAGCGGCTGGCGGCCCGTCAGGCGCGTCGTCCCGTCCATCAGCTGCGCCCAGTCGTCGCCCGCGATCACCTGATAGGTCTTGCGGCCGCCCATCACTTCGTAGCGCAGGGTGCCGTCCTTGCGGCTGTCGAAATCGAGCCAGCCGGCCTGCGGATTGTCGAAGTGGATGGCGTACTTGTGCGAAGACACGGCCATCGGAATGCCATAGCCCATCTGGTCCGCGCGGTTGCCGAACCCGTACGATGCCCGGTTGTACAGGCGGAAGCGGTTGCCGCGGCGGTTCATGCCGACGGCGCGCGACCCGGCGCCGTACAGCGCCTCGTCGCCCTCGAGCGCGAATTCGATGCTTTCCAGTTCCCCCGCATGCCCATAGCCCTGCTTCTCGGCGACGAGCGGCCGGCCCTTGTAGGCATAGCTGATGCGCAGCGGCGATTTTTCCACCGTGACCGTGATGCCGTCCGTGACGAGCTGGATGCGCCCGTCCCCTTCCCTGATCGTGGCCGGCGCCTGGCCGGGCTTGAGCACGACGGCGTGCGAGGCCGGATCGAACGTCTCGCCGCGCGGCACGAAGCTCGTCTCCACGATGTTGGCGTCGTAAGGGCGGATCAGGTAGCGGCCGTCGCTGGTGGCGATGTCCAGCGTCCCGTTGTCGTTGCGGTAGCCGAGGAACGCGCGGTCCGCGTTTTGCGCGTGGGCCGGCAGGCCGGCCAGCAGGCACAGGGCGAGGACGGCATGGGGGATCGGTTTCATAGTCTCCGGGTGTTGTCGTTGTTGGAATACGGGAATTTTAAACTGTTCTCGTAGAAAAGCTACAGCGAACGGGCATTTCGGCCAAATTTGCGGATAACACGACGTAGTTTGACTACTTATTCGTGTCGAGCCAGAATGGCGGCAACGACAATCCATGAGAGACCCCATGCGCATCGCAACGTTCAACGTCAACGGCATCAACAGCCGCCTCCCCGCCCTGCTGCAATGGCTCGAGGAGACGCAGCCGGACGTGGCCTGCCTGCAGGAACTGAAGGCGCCGCAGGAAAAGTTTCCCGAGATGGAGATCCGCGCGGCCGGCTACTGCCCGATCTGGCACGGCCAGAAAAGCTGGAACGGGGTCGCGATCCTCGCGCGCGGCACGGAGCCGCAGGAACTGCAGCGCGGCCTGCCGGGCGACCCGGACGACGAACAGAGCCGCTACATCGAGGCGGCCGTGAACGGGATCCTCGTCGTCTGCCTGTACCTGCCGAACGGCAATCCGGCGCCCGGCCCGAAGTTCGACTATAAATTGCGCTGGTTCGAACGCCTGCGCCTGCGCGCCCAGGAGCTCATCGCCACGGGCGCGCCGGTCGTGATCGCGGGTGACTACAACGTGATGCCGACGGAACTGGACGTGTATAAACCCGAGCGCTGGCTCGACGATGCCCTGTTCCGTCCGGAGACGCGGGCGGCGTACCAGCGCCTGCTCGACCAGGGCTGGACGGATGCCCTCCGTGCGACGCACCCCGGCGAAATCATCTACACGTTCTGGGACTATTTCCGTGATGCGTACGGCCGCAACGCGGGCCTGCGCATCGACCATCTGCTGCTGAGCCCCGCGCTCGCCCCGAAGCTGAAGGCGGCCGGCGTCGACCGCGACGTGCGCGGGCGCGAGAAGCCGAGCGACCACGCGCCGACGTGGGTCGAACTGGACTGGCCGAAGCTGGGCTGATCAGGTGCGGCGCAAGGGCGGCCGCCCGAGCACCATGCCGAGCCGCAGCGCGCTGTCGGTGACGATCTCGATATCCGGCGTGTAGCCGTCCTCGATCCAGCGCAGCGCGATGTGGATCACGCCGCCCACGATGCCCGCTTCCAACAGCGGATCGGCCGGCACGCCGGGGGGCACGACGTAGCGGCCCACCTGTTCGCCGATGGCGCGCAGAGCGGCGTCGAAGGCCTTGTCGACGGCCCGGCTGACGCCGCGGATCTCGACGAGGAACACGCGGGCCGAACGGGGCTCGCGCTGCAGCGCCGCGAAATACGTGTGCAGCATCGCACGCGCACGCGCCACCCGGCTGCGGCCGGCCTGCTGGGCCGCTTCCGTGATCTCGCCCAGCACGCTGTACGTGACGGCGTTGAACGAGGCGATCAACAACTCTTCGCTGTTCGCGAAGGACTCATAAAAATAACGTTCGGTCAGCCCGGCGGCCTCGCAGACGGCCTTGACGGTCGACTGGCGGTAGCCGCGCTCGCCGTAGACGGCGACGGCCGCCCCGATCAGCTGGGCACGCCGTTGCGCACGCCGTTCGTCTTGCGGAACGCCGCGATAGGGCCGGGCAGGTTGTAAAGATTCTGGAGGCATCCTTCTATTTTCGCACAGAACATTGCTTATCAATATGTGACAATATACAGTGTCAGTAGTATTCAAAGAACAACGAGACACGCCATGACCGACCCAGCCGCGGAGCCTTATTTCGACGTCCTCATCGTGGGCGCCGGCCTGTCCGGCATCGGTGCCGCCTGGCACCTGCAGCGGGGCTGCCCCGGCAAGACTTACGCGATCCTGGAAGCGCGCGCCGCGCTCGGCGGCACGTGGGACCTGTTCCGCTACCCCGGCGTACGCTCGGATTCCGACATGTATACCCTGGGTTACGCGTTTCAGCCCTGGACTGAAGGCAAGGCGATCGCGGACGGCCCCGCGATCCGTCGCTACATCGGGCAGACGGCGCGCGACAACGGCATCGACCGCCACATCCGCTACGGCCACAAGGTCGTCGGCGCGCACTGGTCGAGCGAGGACGCCTGCTGGCACGTGGAAGCGGAGCACGACGGCGGGCGCGTGCGGCTGCGCACCCGCTTCCTCCACATGTGCAGCGGCTATTACAGCTACGACGAAGCGTACCGGCCCCGCTTCGACGGCGAGGAGACGTTTGCCGGCCGCATCGTGCAGCCGCAGTTCTGGCCCGCCGGCCTGGATTACCGGGGCCGGCACGTCGTCGTCGTCGGCAGCGGCGCCACGGCCGTCACGCTCGTGCCGGCGATGGCGCAGGATGCCGCCCACGTGACGATGCTGCAGCGTTCCCCGACCTATATCGTGAGCCGCCCGTCCGAGTACGGCTTCGCGCAGCGCCTGCGCCGCTGGCTGCCCGCGCCCGCCGCCTACGCGCTGACGCGCTGGCGCGTGATCGTCGAGAGCATGCTGCTGTACCGCGTCGCGCGGTCGAAACCCGAGCTCGCGAAACGGAAGATCGTCGAGATGGCGCGCCACCAGCTCGGCCCCGGCTACGACGTCGCCACCCATTTCACGCCCGGCTACAAGCCCTGGGACCAGCGCGTGTGCGTCGTGCCGGACGGCGACCTGTTCCGCGCGATCCGCACGGGCCGCGCGAGCGTCGCCACCGACCACATCGAACGCTTCACGCCGGACGGCCTGCTGCTGGCATCCGGGCGCGCGGTGCCCGCCGACGTCGTGGTGCTCGCGACCGGCCTGAAGATCAAGCTGCTGGGCGGTATCGCCATTACCGTCGACGGCCAGCCGTTCCACCCGAACGAGGCGATGTCGTACAAGGGCATGATGCTCTCGGGCCTGCCGAACTGCGTGATGACGTTCGGATACACGAACGCGTCGTGGACATTGAAGGCCGACCTGACGGCCGCCTGGGTCGTGCGCCTGCTGCGCCACATGGACCGCCATGGCCAGCAGGTCGCCGTCGTGCACCGCGAGCCGGGCGTCGAGCCGCAACCCTTCCTCGGTTTCACCTCGGGCTACGTGCAGCGCGCCCGCGCCGACCTGCCGCAGCAGGGGTCGCGCAAGCCGTGGCAGGTCTACCAGAACTATGTGCAGGACATGCTGACGATCCGCTTCGGCCGCATCGCCGACGGCGTCCTGCGTTTCGGCCGCAAGGGAGCCATGCCGTGAACCTGCACGATCGCGTCGCCGTGATCACCGGCGCCGGCAGCGGCATCGGCCGCGCCACCGCCTTCGCCATGGCCCGCCGCGGCGCGCGCCTCGCGCTCGCCGACATCGACGGTGCCGCCGTTGCGGCGGTCGCGCGCGAGATAGAGATCATGCGCGGCCCCGGCGCGACGCACCACGTGCTCGACGTGGCCGACCGCACCGCCGTCGCCGCGTTTCCCGCCATCGTGCAGGCCGCGCACGGCCGCGTCGACATCCTGGTGAACAACGCGGGCGTCGCGCTGGGCGGCACGTTCGAACAGGTCGGCGCGGACGATTTCGACTGGCTCATGGAAATCAACTTCGGCGGCGTCGTGCGCATGACCCGCGCATTCCTGCCGATGCTGCACGCGAGCGACGACGCGCGCATCGTCAACGTGTCGAGCATCTACGGCATCATCGCCCCGCCGGGACAGGCGGCCTACTCGGCCAGCAAGTTCGCCGTCCGCGGCTTCTCGAACGTGCTGCGCCACGAGCTGGAAGGCAGCACGGTGGGTGTCTCCGTCGTGCATCCCGGCGGGGTGGCGACGCAGATCGCAAAGAACGCCCGCGTGCCAGCCGGCGCGCCGGCGGACGAGGTGGAACGCGGACGCCGGACGATGGAAAAGCTGCTGCGCATGCCGCCCGAACAGGCGGGCGAGATCATCGTGCGCGGCATCGAGCGGCGCCAGGCCCGCATCCTCGTCGGCACCGACGCGAAGGCCGCCGCGCTGCTGGAACGGCTGTCTCCCGTCGGTTACTGGAACCTTCTCAAGAAAGCGCTCAAACGATGACTCTCGTGCTGCTGATCCTCGGCGTCCTCGCCCTGCTGGTGTTCGTCGCCTTCCTGTTCACGCTGTGGACTGCCCGCAAGGTCGAATCCGTGCTGCCGCCGCGTGGCCGCTTCGTCGACGTGCCGGGCGCGCGCCTGCATATCCGCGAATTCGACGGCGGCGGGGACGCCCCGCCGCTGCTGCTCGTCCACGGCCTCGCGGCACAGCTCGACCACTACACGTATGGCGTGACGGACCGGTTGGCCGGGCGCTACCGGATCATCGCCGTCGACCGGGCGGGCTCCGGTCATTCCACGCGCGCGCCCGGCACGCCGGCCGACCTGGACACGCAGGCCGCCATGCTCGCCGCGCTGATCGAGACACTGAAGCTGGAGCGCCCGCTCGTCGTGGGCCACTCGCTGGGCGGCGCGCTCGCCCTGGCGCTCGCGCTGCGGCATCCGCGCCATGTCGGCGGGCTCGCGCTCGTCGCGCCGCTGACGCACATGCAGGAACACGTACCACCCGTATTCCAGGGCCTGACGATCGTGTCGCCGACGTGGCGCAGGATCGTCGCTTGGACGCTCGCGATTCCCGTGGCGATCAGGAACAGCCGCGCCGCGCTCGACGTCGTGTTCGGCCCGGAAGCGGTGCCGGCAGATTACGCGATGCGCGGCGGCGGGCTGCTCGGCCTGCGCCCAGGCGCCTTCCTGTCCGCGTCCGACGACCTGCGCTCGCTCCCTGAATGCCTGCCCATGCAGGAAACGCGCTACGGCGAACTGCGGGTCCCCGTCAGCATCCTGTACGGCAAGGACGACCGCATCCTCGACTGGCGCGCGCACGGCCAGGCGCTGGCCGACAAGGTGCCCGGCGCGACACTCCAGCTGATCGAGGGCGGCCATATGCTGCCCATCACGAATCCGGATGCGACGGCCGCGTTCATCGACGCGGCCGCGGCTCAGGCGACGCTGTCCGCCAGCGCCGTCGTCAACGCGGCCAGGTCGTAAGGCTTGCGGAGGACGACGGCGTCCGGCCAGTTGTTGACTTCGCCCTTCCCCGTCGCGAACACGATCCGGATGCCCGGCGCGAGCACGCGCGCCTGCGCGGCCAGCAGGTCGCCGGACATGCCGGGCAACAGCACGTCCGTAATGAGGACGTCGGACGCGGGCGAGATGATGTCGAGCGCCTGTTCCGCGTCCACGGCTTCCAGCACCTCGTGGCCCAGGTGGCGCAGCAGGGCGGCCGTCGCGTCGCGGATCTCGTCCTCGTCTTCCACGAGCACGATGCGCAGCCTGTTCGGATCGGGCTGGCGTCCGGCCGAAGGCGGGACGGGCGGCGCGCTGTCCACCCGCACGCGGTTTCTCTGGTTCGCGAGCACCTGGCGGATGCGGCGCGCGAGGCTCTCGCGCGTGTACGGCTTGCCCAACAATTCCACGCCGGGGTCGAGACGGCCGCCGTGCACGATCGAGTTTTCCGTATAGCCGGACGTGAACAGCACGGCGAGATTCGGCAGCCGTTCGCGCGCCATGCGGGCGAGATCGGGGCTGCGCAGGGTGCCGGGCATGACGACGTCCGTGAACAGCACGTCGATCGGCACGCCGGACTCCACCACCGCCAGCGCGCTGGCCGCATCGGCCGCCTTCAGCACGCGGTAGCCGAGTTGGGTGAGCATCTCGACGACGGTCGTGCGCACCGCTTCGTCGTCTTCGGCGACGAGGATCGTCTCGGTGCCGCCGACGGCCGGCTGGTGTGCATCCATGGGCCCCAGGGGCTCCTCGGCCGCCGTCGTGCGCGGTAGGTACAGTTTCACGGTCGTGCCCTGCCCCGGCTCGCTGTAGATCTTGACGTGGCCGCCCGACTGCTTGACGAAGCCATACACCATCGACAGCCCGAGGCCCGACCCCTTGCCTTCTTCCTTCGTCGAGAAGAACGGCTCGAACGCCTGGCGCAGGACGTCCGGGGTCATGCCGCTGCCGGTGTCCGTCACGGCCAGCATCACGTACTGGCCCGGCGCGACGTCGCCGTGCGTGCGGCAATACAGGTCGTCGAGGATGGCATTATGCGCCTCGATCGTGAGCTTGCCGGCACCGGACATGGCGTCGCGCGCATTGATGGCGAGGTTGAGGATGGCATTCTCAACCTGCGCGACGTCGACCGCCGTGTTCCACAGGCCGCCCGAGATCGCGAGCTCCACCTCGATCTCTTCGCCCAGCGCGCGCCGCAGCATGTCTTCCATGCCCGTCACGACGCGGCCAATTTTGACCACCTTCGGCTCCAGCGGCTGGCGGCGGCCGAACGCGAGCAGGTAGCTGGCCAGCTTCGCGCCCTTTTCCACGGCGGACCGGGCGTTGCCGATCCAACGTTGGACTTCGGCGCCGCCCGGGTTCATTTCGAGGAGCTGCAGGTTGCCCGAGATGATCTGCAGCAGGTTGTTGAAATCGTGCGCCACGCCGCCCGTCAGCTTGCCGATCGTCTCCATCTTCTGCGACTGCTGCAGCGCGAGTTCCGTGCGGCGGATCTGTTCGGCCTGTTCGCGGTCGGCCGTGATGTCGCGCCCGATCGCGTGAATGAAATCGGCGTCCGGCGCCGCGGTCCACGACAGCAGGCAATAGCTGCCGTCCTTGCGCCGGTAGCGGTTCTCGAATTTGTAGACGTAGTGGCCTTCGCCCAGCGACGCCATCTGCGCCACCGTCGCGGCCTGGTCGTCCGGGTGCACGAGCTGCAGGAAGTTCTTGCCGACGATGTCGTGCTCGGACCAGCCGAGGAGCGACCCGAACGACGGACTGACGGCTTCCACGGTGCCGTCGAACGACGCGACGAGCATGATGTCGCGCGACAGGCGCCACATGCGGTCGCGTTCCGCCGTGCGCCGCGCGACCGTCGATTCCAGGTCCGCGTTCAGCGCCGCGAGGCGGTGCGAGATGACCTTCTGGTCTTCGATGTCGATGCTCGTGCCGATCCAGCGCGCGACGGCGCCGTCCGCGTCGCGTAGCGCGACGGCGCGCGACAGATGCCAGCGGTAGGTGCCGTCCGCGCCGCGCAGGCGGAACTCCGCGTCGTACGGCGCGCCCGACGCCACCGCGCCCGCCCAGCGCTTCTGCACGGCCGGCAGGTCGTCGGGATGCACGGTGGCCGTCCACGCGATGCCCGCGAGGCCGTCGTGGCCGCAGCCGCTGTACGCGTACACGTGCGTGTTGAACCAGTCGAGCTTCCCGTCCTTCGTCGCCGTCCACACCTGGTTCGGCATCGCTTCCGCGAACGTGCGGAATTTTTCCTCGCTCTCGCGCAGCGCGCGCTCGGCCTCCACGCGCACCGTGACGTCGGCACCCTGCACGAAGATGCCGAACACGGTGCCGTCCTCGCGCTTGACGGGCTGGTAGACGAAATCGACGTAGTGCAGGCGGCGGTTGCCGTCGCTGCCGGCCAGCCACAGCGGGCTCGCGGTCGCGGTGTACGTCGTGCCGGTGAGGTAGACCTGGTCCAGGATCGCGATGACGCCCTGCGGCACCGTTTCCGGCAGCGCGTCGCGCAGCGGCTTGCCGAGCAGGTCGCGCTGGCCGGCCAGCGCGCGGTACGCGGCGTTCGCGGACTGGATCACGTGGTCGGCGCCCGCCAGCTGGGCCATGAAGCCGGGCGCCTGCTCGAACATGGTTTGCAGGCGGTCGTGTTCTCCGCTCAGCCAGCGTTCGGCGCGCACCTTGGCCGTCGTCTCGACGACGATGGCGATCACGCCGACGACCGTCCCGTCGGCATCGACGATGGGCGAGTAGTCGAGGTTCATCCACACCGGCTCCGGCTTGCCGCTGCGGTGCAGGACCAGTTCCTGGTCGCGGTACGACAGCGTGCCGCCCGCGAGGCCGACCTTCATCACGTTGTCGCTGAAATCGGCCACCTCGGGCCAGCCTTCGCGCACCTTGGAGCCGAGCAGGTGCGGATGACGGCCGCCCGCGAAGCCGGAATAGGCGTCGTTGTAGATCATGACGCCGTCCCCGCCCCACAGGGTGACGATGGGCACGGGCGAGCGCAGGATCAGTTCGACGGTCGTACGCACGACGTCCGGCCAGCGGTCGATGGGGCCGAGCGTCGTGGCGCTCCAGTCGTAGTCGTCGATGATCCCGCCCAGCAGGCCGCCGCCCGCACCGAAGGTCCTGACCGGAGCCGCCTGAGTCAACATCGTGTGAATCTGCCCGCTGAGGTTATAAAGTGCGCAATTTTAATCGCGTTTGCAATCGTCCGGTCACACGATTTGCGACCTTGTCCGGATCGGCCCCTGTCCGCTGCACCGCATGCTAAGGTGCGGGCCAGATGCGGCGGGCACGCGCGCGGCGATCCCGCGCCGGCATGCTGCAGGGCAGCACGAAAAATCCCGGCAAAAGCAGCCGTGCGCTGTCTTTCCGGAATTAATATGTTGCTGCCGCACACACACCTTACCAAGGGGGACAGCGTTTATGAGCCAGAGTACACCTCTGTCGCTGCACGTCCCGGAGCCTACCGGCCGCCCGGGTTGCAAGACCGATTTTTCTTACCTCGACATCCACCAGGCCGGCGACACGCCAAGGCCGCCCGTCGACGTCCGCTACCAGGACACGGCGCTGCTTGCCGCCGGCATGATCCGCGTGCTGGACGACGACGGCAACGCCATCGGCCCATGGGATCCGGGCCTCGACCGCGACACCCTGCGCTTCGGCTTGCGGACGATGATGAAGACGCGGATTTTCGACGCGCGCATGGTCATCGCGCAGCGCCAGAAAAAGCTGTCGTTCTACATGACCTCGCTCGGCGAGGAAGCCATCGGCAGCGCCCACGCGCTCGCCCTGAAGGATGGCGACATGTGCTTCCCGACCTACCGCCAGCAAAGCCTCTTGATGGCGCGCGAGTATCCGCTCGTGGACATGATCTGCCAGCTGCTGTCGAACGAGGCCGACCCGCTGAAGGGGCGCCAGCTCCCCGTGATGTATTCCGTGAAGGACAAGGGCTTTTTCACGATCTCGGGCAACCTCGCCACGCAGATCCCGCAGGCCGTCGGCTGGGCCATGGCGTCCGCGATCAAGGGCGACACGAAGATCGCGTCCGGCTGGATCGGCGACGGCGCCACGGCCGAAAGCGATTTCCACACGGGGCTCACGTTCGCCCACGTGTACCAGGCGCCCGTGATCCTGAACGTCGTCAACAACCAGTGGGCGATCTCCACGTTCCAGGCCATCGCCGGCGGAGAAAGCGTCAGTTTCGCCGCGCGCGGCGTCGGTGCGGGGATCGCGTCCCTCCGCGTGGACGGCAACGATTTTCTTGCGGTGTATGCCGCGTCCTGCTGGGCGGCGGAGCGGGCGCGCTCCAACCTCGGCCCCACGCTCATCGAATGGGTGACGTACCGCGCGGGCCCGCACTCGACGTCGGACGACCCGTCGCGCTACCGGCCCGCCGACGAGTGGACGTATTTCCCGCTGGGCGACCCGATCGGCCGCCTGCGCCGCCACCTGACCGGCAAAGGCTGGTGGTCGGACGCGGAACACGAGGCCCTGCAGGCCGAACTGGAAGCCGAGGTCATCGCCGCGCAGAAGGAAGCGGAACGGCACGGCACGCTGATCGACGGCCGCGTGCCGAGCGCCGCATCGATGTTCGAGGACGTCTACAGGGACATGCCCGAACACCTGCGCCGCCAACGCCAGCAACTGGGGGTGTGACATGAAGCGCGACAGCGACAAGGATTTGAAAACGACCCCGATGACGATGATCCAGGCCCTCCGTTCGGCCATGGACGTCATGCTCGGGCGCGACGACAATGTCGTCATCTACGGCCAGGACGTGGGTTATTTCGGCGGCGTGTTCCGCGTGACGGACGGCCTGCAGGCGAAATACGGCAAGCAGCGCTGCTTCGACGCGCCGATCTCGGAAGGCGGCATCGTCGGCACGGCGGTCGGCATGGCGGCATACGGCCTGCGGCCCGTCGTCGAGATCCAGTTCGCCGACTATTTTTATCCGGCCACCGACCAGATCGTGTCGGAGGCGGCGCGCCTGCGCTACCGCTCCGCGGGCGATTTCACGGCGCCGCTGACGATCCGCATGCCCTGCGGCGGCGGCATCTACGGCGGCCAGACGCACAGCCAGAGCCCGGAAGCGTTCTTCACGCACGTGTGCGGCCTGCGCACGGTGATGCCGTCCAATCCGTACGACGCGAAAGGCCTGCTCATCGCGGCCATCGAGAACGACGATCCCGTCATCTTCCTGGAACCGAAGCGCCTGTACAACGGCCCGTTCGACGGCCACCACGACCGTCCCGTCGTCTCGTGGGCGAAGCACCCGAAGGGCGAAGTCCCGGAAGGCTATTACACGGTCCCGCTGGACAAGGCCGCCGTGTTCCGCGAAGGCCAGGACCTCACGGTGCTCACCTACGGCACGATGGTGTGGGTGTCCGAGGCGGCCGCGAACGAGACAGGCATCGATGCCGAGATCATCGACCTGAGGACGCTCTGGCCGCTGGACCTGGAAACGGTCGTCGCGTCCGTCAAGAAGACGGGCCGCTGCGTCGTCGTCCACGAGGCGACGCGCACGAGCGGCTTCGGCGCGGAACTCGCGGCCCTCGTGCAGGAACACTGCTTCTACCACCTCGAGGCGCCCATCGAGCGCGTGACGGGCTGGGACACGCCTTACCCGCATGCGCAGGAATGGGCGTATTTCCCGGGACCGGACCGCGTGGGCGCGGCATTCAAACGAGCGGTGGAGGCGTGATGGGACAGCATGTGATCAAGATGCCGGACCTGGGCGAAGGCATCGCGGAAGTGGAAGTCGTCGCGTGGCGCGTGCAGCCGGGCGATGCGATCGTCGAGGACCAGATCCTGGCCGACGTCATGACGGACAAGGCGACCGTGGAGATCCCGTCGCCGGTGCACGGGACGGTAATTTCCCTCGGCGGCAAGGTGGGCGAGTCGCTGGCCGTCGGTGCCGAATTGATTCGCCTGGAAGTCGAAGGCGCGGGGAATGCGAAGGCCGCGCCACCTGCGGATGAACCGGCCGAGGTGCCGCACGGCTTCGTGCCCGAACCGCCGCGCGTGGCCGAGGCGGCGGCGAGCGTCGCGCAGGCGGCGCCGGTCGTCGCCGCACCGCCACCACGTGCGGCGCCCGCGCCCGCGTTGCGCGCGGCGGGTGACAAGCCGCTGGCCGCTCCGGCCGTGCGCAAGCGCGCGTGGGACCTGGGCATCGAGCTGCAATACGTGGCCGGCAGCGGCCCGGCCGGCCGCATCACGCACGCGGACCTGGATGCGCACGTGGCCGGGCGCGGCCGCGCTTCGGGCGTTGACGGACGTTATGCGGAACTGGAAGGCGAAGAAGCCGTCCCCGTAATCGGCCTGCGCCGCAAGATCGCCGAGAAGATGCAGATGGCGAAGCGCCAGATCCCGCATTTTACTTACGTCGAGGAAGTCGACGTGACGGAGCTGGAAGCGCTGCGCGGCCAGCTGAATGCACGGTACGGCGAGGAGCGGGGCAAGATCACCCTGCTGCCGCTGTTGATGCGCGCCGTCGTCCTCGCGATCCGTCGTTTCCCCGACGTGAATGCCCGCTACGACGACCAGGCAAACGTGGTCACGCGCTACCAGCCGGTCCACATCGGTATCGCGACGCAGACGGACGCCGGCCTGATGGTGCCCGTCGTGCGCCACGCGGAAGCGCGCGATCCATGGGCCAGCGCCAAGGAGATCGCCCGGCTGGCCGATGCGGCGCGCCACGGCAAGGCGGCGCGCGACGAGTTGTCCGGCTCGACGATCACGATCACGAGTCTCGGCGCGCTGGGCGGGATCGTGAGCACGCCCGTCATCAACCATCCCGAAGTGGCGATCGTGGGCGTGAACCGCATCGTCGACCGGCCGGTCATCCGCAACGGCGGTATGGTGGCGCGCAAGCTGATGAACCTGTCGTCGTCGTTCGACCACCGCGTCATCGACGGCATGGTGGCGGCGGAATTCATCCAGACAGTGCGCGCGTACCTTGAAGCGCCGGCCACCCTGTTCGTGGAGTGAACGCATGACGGTCAACACAGAAAACACCACTCTCCTCGTCATCGGCGGCGGCCCGGGCGGCTATGTCGCCGCGATCCGTGCCGGCCAGTTGGGCATCCCGACCGTGCTCGTCGAAGGCGCGGACCTGGGCGGTACGTGCCTGAACATCGGATGCATCCCGTCGAAGGCCCTGATCCACGCGGCGGACGCGTTCCACCAGGCTGCCAGCTATGCGGGCGAGTCGCCGCTCGGCATCCGGACCGG
This sequence comes from Massilia kyonggiensis, assembly GCF_024756235.1. Taxonomy (GTDB): domain Bacteria; phylum Pseudomonadota; class Gammaproteobacteria; order Burkholderiales; family Burkholderiaceae_D; genus Telluria; species Telluria kyonggiensis. The sequence continues at coordinate 288,147 of NZ_JANUGY010000004.1, forward strand.
GCCGCCTTCCATCGACGTCGCGCAGACGGTCGCCTGGAAGGATGGCATCGTCAAGCGGCTGACGGGCGGCGTGGGCGCCCTGCTGAAGAAGAACGGCGTGAAAGTCGTCCAGGGCTGGGCGCGCATCCTCGACGGCAAGACGGTCGAAGTCGGCGACACGCGGATCCGCTGCGAGCACCTGCTGCTCGCGACCGGCTCCGTGCCCGTCGAACTGCCGTTCATGCCGTTCGGCGGCAACGTCGTGTCGTCGACGGAAGCGCTCGCGCCTTCGATGCTACCGGCGCATCTGGTCGTCGTCGGCGCCGGCTACATCGGACTGGAACTGGGCATCGCCTACCGCAAGCTGGGCGCCCGGGTCACGATCGTCGAGGCGGCCGGCCGCGTGCTGCCCGCCTATGACGACGAACTGGTCAAACCCGTCGCGGCGAGCCTGAAGCGGCTGGGCATCGCACTGCACCTGGAATCCAGCGTGCTGGGACTGGCGGACGATGGCCGGGGCATTCGCATGAAGAACGGCGGCGGCGAGGAAGCCGTGCTGGAGGCGGACCGCGTGCTGGTCGCCGTCGGCCGCCGGCCGCGCACGGAAGGCTATGGCCTGGAAAGCCTGCTGCTCGACATGAGCGGGCGCCACGTCCGCATCGACAACCAGTGCCGCACGTCGATGCGCAACGTATGGGCCATCGGCGACCTGACGGGCGAGCCGATGCTGGCGCACCGCGCGATGGCCCAGGGCGAGATGGTCGCCGAGATCATCGCGGGCAAGCGGCGCCATTTCACGCCCAGCGCGATTCCCGCCGTCTGCTTCACGGACCCGGAAGTGGTCGTCGTGGGAATGACGCCGCAGGAAGCCGCGACGCTCGGCGTGGACTGCATCGTCGCGAGCTTCCCGTTTGCCGCCAACGGCCGCGCGATGACGCTGGAGTCGACGGACGGTTTCGTGCGCGTCGTCGCCCGCAAGGACAACCACGTGATCGTCGGCTGGCAGGCCGTGGGCGGTGCGGTCTCGGAACTGTCGACGGCATTCGTGCAATCGATCGAGATGGGCGCGCAGCTGGAGGATGTCGCAGGCACGATCCACGCGCATCCGACGCTGGGCGAGGCGGTGCAGGAAGCGGCGCTCAGGGCACTGGGACACGCGCTGCACATCTAATAAATACGCACGGGCAAGCAGACGCCGCCCCCGACATCTATTCGCCCGTGCCGCGCACCAGACCGCTGGCGCGCCCCCGATCCCGGACCCGCCGGGCGTTACTCCGGGTCGTCGTCTTCCGACTGGCGGCTGCCCGCGTTGCCGGTGCTCAGGCTGCCAATACCGCCGAGGCCGGTCTGCAATTCGCCGGCTTCCTCGCCGACGAAGCCTTCGCTGTCGCGGTCGGCATCGTTGCTCAGCAAATCGTCCGCCCTGCCTTTTTGCAGGTTGCCGCCCGTGTCCGACTGTGCGTTCGTCCCGGTGCCGCCCACGCCCAGGGTACCGGCGGAACTCGTACCGTCCTTCGTCACCTGATCGTAGTTGCGCCCTTTGGCGTTGTTGCCTTCGCTCTGCATGGACATAGGATTCTCCATTCGTTCGCGTTGAAGATCATCATAATCCTCTCGCATCCGCCGACTATAGGCACGAACCCGGCTGGCTTGTAGGACATGTCGGGCGAGAATGACTCAAGGCATGTCTTGTATGCTATAAAACGGTGTTGCAATACATGAACGACGAATGAACGAACCGAACATCCTGGTGATCTACGCCCACCCGGCGCCGCACCGCTCGCCCGTCCACCGCCGCCTCGCGGAGACGGCGCGGACGCTGCCCGGCGTCGAGCTGTGCGACCTGTACCAACGCTATCCCGACTTCGACATCGATGGCGAGCAGGAGCGCGAACGGCTGCGCGCCGCCCACCTGCTCGTCTTTCTGCACCCGTTCCGCTGGTATGGCATGCCCTCGATCGTCAAGGAATGGATGGACGTCGTGCTGCAGCCCGGCTGGGCCTATAACGACTACGCCCACACGGGCGAATGCGCGCTGCGCGGGAAAACCTTCTGGCTCGTGACGACGACGGGCAGCGGTCCTGACGCGTACCAGCCGGGTGGCCTGCACGGGCGACCGTTCGCGGACTTCCTCGCGCCGTACGAGGCGACGGCCGCCCTGTGCGGCATGGACTGGATCGCGCCGCTCGTCCTGCACGGCACCGCACAGGCGACGCCGGAAGCCATCGATGCGTTTGCAGCCGATTTCCGCCATCGTCTCGAAGGCTATGCGGGCCTGGCGGCGGCCGCCTCGGAGGAGCGCAGCCATGGAACATAACCTCTTGCAAAACGCGGTCGTCTACCTCGGCGCCGCCGTGCTGGTCGTGCCGCTCGCGAAGCGCCTGGGCATGGGCGCCGTGCTGGGCTATCTCGTCGCCGGTATTCTCATCGGCCCGTTCGGCCTGCGCTTCGTCGCGGACGGCGAAGACGCCCTGCACTTCGCCGAATTCGGTGTCGTGCTGCTGCTGTTCCTGATCGGCCTCGAACTGGAACCGAGCCGGCTGTGGGCGCTGCGCCGGCCGATCTTCGGCTGGGGCGGCGCGCAGGTACTGGGCGTCGCGGCCGGCCTGTTCGGCGCCGCGCTGTTGGCCGGCATCGACTGGAAGGTCGCCCTGATCGCGGGCCTGGGCCTGTCGCTGTCGTCGACCGCGATCGCGCTCGCCTCGCTGGAAGAACGCAACCTGATGCCCACACCGGCCGGCCAGGCCGGCTTCGCCATCCTGCTGTTCCAGGACATCGCGGCGATCCCGATGATCGCCATCGTGCCGCTGCTGGGCGTGCCGGAATCCGCCGGCGGCGGGGGCAATGCGTGGATCGCGGCGCTGAAGGTCGCGGGCGTGCTCGCGGGCCTCGTCGTCGCGGGCCGTTTCCTGATCCGGCCCCTGCTGCGCATCATCGCCAAGACGGACGCGCGCGAGATTTTTACTGCGTTCGCGCTGCTGCTCGTCATCGCCATCTCGCTGCTGATGCAATGGGTGGGCATGTCGATGGCCCTCGGCGCCTTCATGGCCGGCGTGCTGCTGGCGGACTCGGAATACCGCCACGCGCTCGAGACCGACCTGGAACCGTTCAAGGGCCTGCTGCTGGGCCTCTTCTTCATCGCCGTCGGCATGTCCGTCGACTTCGCCGTATTCCTCGCGCAGCCGGGCCTCGTGCTGGGCCTCGTCGCGGGCTTCCTGATCATCAAGGTCGGCGTGCTGTACGGCCTGTCGCGCGGGCTGAAGATCGCGCGCGGCCAGCATCTGCAGTTTTCCCTGCTGCTCGCGCAGGGCGGCGAATTCGCGTTCGTCGTGTTCGGCGCGGCCGCGACGGCGAAAGTGTTCTCGCCGGACGTGGCCAACATCCTCGTCGTCGTCGTCGCGCTGTCGATGGTCGTCACGCCGCTCGCGCTGATGGCCTACGACCGTCTCTCCGCCGGCCGCGAAGGCCGCGGCGGCAAGCGCAAGGCCGACCGGATCGAGCCGAACGAAGATCACGTGATCGTCGCGGGTTTCGGCCGCTTCGGCCAGATCGTCGGCCGCTTCCTGCACGCGAACAACGTGCGCCTCACGGTGCTGGACCACGACCCGGACCAGATCGAGGTGCTGCGCCACTTCGGCTTCAAGGTCTTTTATGGCGACGCCACCCGGCCCGACCTGCTGCGCGCCGCGGGCGCCGCGAAGGCGCGAGCCGTCGTCGTCGCCATCGACGACATCGAGGACAGCCTGAAACTCGTCGATGCCGTCCGGCGCGAGTACCCGGACCTGCCCGTGTTCGCGCGCGCCCGCAACGTCACGCACTACTACCAGCTGATGGACCGCGGCGTGGAACTGATCGAGCGCGAGACCTTCGAGGCGGCGCTGCGCCTGGGCCGCTCCGTGATGACGGCGGGCCTGGGCCAGAGCGCGTACGCGACGCGGCAGGCCGCGCTGAAATTCAGGCGCTACAACAAGCAGACGCTCGACACGGTGTACCCGTATTACAAGGACCGCGAGACGTTCGTGTCGATGGCGAAGCAGGCGCGCGAGGAACTCGAGGAGATGATCTCGCGCGACCGCAAGGCGTTCGACGAGGAGACGGGCAGCGACTGGGATTGATCACGGCGCCGGCTGGTCCGTCCACGTCGGCCCCGGCGTGGTCGGCTTCCCATCCACCCAGTCGACCCGGTCGATGCACATCCGCCGCGCCGTCTGTGCCAGGTCCCACGCGTGGTACACGATCCACGTCGACGTCCCGTCCGGCCCCGTGGTAAATGAATTGTGCCCCGGCCCGAGCAACGCGCCGCCATTCGGCGTGCGCATCAGCAGCGCTTCCTGCCCGCCTTCCGGCCGGGTGTACGGCCCCAGCGGATCGTCGGCCACGACCCAGCTCACGCCGTAGTTGTCGCGCTCCCACGCCCCGCCGCTGTAGAAGCAGTAATAGCGGCCGTCGTGCTGCAGCACGGCCGCGCCCTCCACCGTGTGCCAGTCGTAGACCGCACCGTACATCGTGCGGCCCTTGCGGAACACGTGCCAGTCCTCGTGCGGCCGGACGACGACGCGCGGGTCGCCCGCCAGCGTCGTCATGTCGACGAGTCGGTCGACGACGATGCCCGTGCCGACGCGGTAGTCGCCCGCCAGGTCCAGGAAATCGACGCAATAGAACAGATACCACTGGCCATCCGCCGCGCGGAACGGATGCGCGTCGATGGCGAACGGCTGGTCGGGCACGAGCAGCTTGCCGCTGTCGACGAACGGACCGGCCGGATGATCGGCGACGGCCACGCGCAGCTTCTGGTCCGTGCCTTCCGGGGCCGAGCCCGCCGAGTAGTACATGTAGAACCGGCCGTCGTGGCTCGCCACTTCCGGCGCCCAGTAATGCGCTTCGCCGATCGGCTCGAGCGCATGGCCCAGCGGTTCCCAGGCGACGAGGTCCGTCGAGCGCAGGACGGGCACCTGGCGCCCGTCCACGCCGCCCGGCGCCGTGCCGTATGCGTAGTACACGCCGTCGTGGCGCAGCACGAACGGGTCCGCGAACACGTCCGGCCAGACCGGGTTGCGATACGTCGCCGCCATCGTCACGCTCACAAAGAGAAGCGCAGCCCGACGCCGTACGTGGTCGGGTTGTAGCGGATGTCGCGCGGGCGGATCTCCGAGCCGAGGTAGCTTTCGTACTTCTCGTGCGTCAGGTTGATCGCGTCGAACTGCAGCGACAGGTTCTTGTTGAGCGCATACGACACGCTCAGGTCGACGTACGTGCTGGCCTTGACGATGCGGTCCTGGAAGAAACGGGGTTCGGCGATCTGCTCGACGTAGCTGCCCCGGTGCGTCGCGGTCAGGCGTCCCGTGATGCCGTTCCCTTCGTACAGCAGCGCGAAGTTGTAGTTCTTCTTCGCGACGTTCGTCAGCGCGGTCGTGCGGTACTGGTTGCTCGTCGGCGAGACGAGCGTCTGGTTGTCGCCGTCGATCCACGTGTAGTTGAACTGGGCGCCGAAGTTGCTCCACGGGCCGGGCAGGAAGTCGAAGAACTTCTGGATGCCGAATTCGGCGCCGCGCAGCGTTCCGGATCCTGAATTCTGCGGACGCGTCACGCGATAGTTCTGTCCGCCGATGACTTCGTTCGACTCCATGTTCTGCAGGTAGCCGTCGATATCGCGGTGGAACAGCGCGACCTGCGCGTAGCCGTTTTTCGGGAAGTAGTATTCGAGCGTCGCGTCCGTGTTCACGGAGCGCGTCGGCCGCAGGTTCGGGTTGCCGGCCGAGCCTGTCCCGGGCGCGTTGACGGTCGGCGGGATCAGCGACAACGCCGGGTTCAGCGACGCGAAATCCGGCCGCGTGATCGTCTTCCCGACGGAGAGGTGCGACTGCAGGTTCTCGCGCCAGCCGACGACGGCCGCAAAACTCGGCAGGAAGTTGTTTTCCGTCGAGCTGACGGCGATCGGCGTGACCACGTCGCCGATGCGGGAATTGCCGTTCAGGTTGCGCGCCACGTGGACATAGCGCCCGCCCACCGTGCCGGACAGGTCGACGTCGCCCGCCTTCGTCTTCCAGCGGGCCGCGAGATACACGGTGTTCGTGCTTTCGCGCTGCTCGAAGGTGCGGGTCGGGTCGTCCGCCACGCGGCCGGGCGCGGCGCCGTAGAAGGCGCGCACGGTGTCGGCCTGGTCGATCAGGAAGTCGCGCGACGGCGTGAGCCACGGGCCGCCGAGGCGGTCCAGGCCCGGCACCAGCGACTCGAAACCGGGGCCGAACGCCTCCACGGGGTTCGCGCGGACCGCCCCGGTGATGTCGCTGTGGCCTTCCGCACCGTGGAAGCTGGCCAGGTGGTTCGACAGGCGCAGTCCGGCGTCGATGCCCGAGAAGAAGCCGTCGCCGAGGCGGTACGACACGTCGCCGCGCCACTGCACCTGCTCGCCCTTCGAGACGCCCCAGTTCTGCACCATCCCGCGCAGCACGAAGGCCCGCGGGTCGCGCAGCGCATTCGGGCTCGTGGGCGTGCTGATGCCGTTGTAGCCGCCGTGGCCGTCCGCGCCGTACGTGTAGACATTCACGCTGGCGCCGGGGATCTGCTGGTCGACGATCACCGTGTCGTTCACGAACGTGGACTTGGTCCAGCCGAAGTTGGAGCTGGCCTTCCACGGCCCTTCGCGGTAATTCAGGCCGAGGTTCAGGAAGTGCGACGTCGTATGCTCCTTCACGCCCCACGTCGACGTGGCCGTGTACGGATCCCAGTCGTACGGGCCGCCGTACTGCGCGGCCTGCGCGTATGCGGACTGGATCGGGCACACGACGCCTTCCGGCGTGTTGCAGTACGCGCCCTGCGGGGCCAGCTTGACGTTGGTGAGTGTCGGCGTCCACGTCGTGATGGCGAGGATGTAATCCACTTCGCTGCGCGCGCGGTAGCCCGTGCCGAGGTATTGCACGTTCGCTTCCAGCGTCGGGTTGACCTTCCACTGCAGGGCGCCGTGGATGCTGCCACGGTCGCGGTCGCCCGCGTTGTAGATGCCGCCCACGTTCGGCAGCTCGCCCAGGCGCGCGCCCGGCGTCGATGGCGCGAGCGGACCGTCGCCGAGGCGCGTGCCCACGCCGTTGGCGTCGATGGAGTGCACGCGGTCCGGCCGGTCCACCCACTGCACGGGATAGCCCCAGTGCTCGCGGTTGAACGCCACGTCGACCAGCGCGCCGATCTCGCCATAGCTCGTGTTCCAGCGGTTGCTGGCCGAGAAGCCGGCGCCCGGATTGTCCTTCGTCGACGTCGCGTCGGATCCGGACACCTTCTGGCGGCGGTCTTCCACGTAGCCGGTGACGTTCAGGCCCTTCAGGTCGAACGGCTGGCGCAGCCGCACGTCGATGCCGCCCGCGATGCCGCCTTCGAGCTGGTTCGGCGTCGCCGTCTTGTACACGTCCAGGCCGCCGATCGACTGCACGGGCAGGTCCTGGTACTGCAGCCGGCGCCCGTTCCCCGTGAAGTATTCCATGCCGCTCAGCGTGGTCACGACGTCCGGCAGGCCGCGGATGATGACCTGGCTGGTTTCTCCCCGGTCGCGGCCGACCTGCACGCCGGCGATGCGCTGCAGGGCGTCGCCCGCGGCGCGGTCGGGGAATTTGCCGATGTCTTCCGCGTTGATCGAGTCGACGACCTGCACGGAATCGCGCTTGATCGCTTCGGCGCTGCGGATACTACTGCGCAGGCCGGTGACGGTGACTTGCTGGATTTGCGCGCCCGGCGCAGGGGATGGTTGCGTGTCGCCGGTCTGCGCGTAAGCAGCCTGGGCAAACAGTACGAGGATGGCCGCGGACACGGGCCGGCGTTGGAACGTAGTCATGCGTATCTCCCGATTATTAGTAATAAGTTTTATCAGGAAGCTAACGCAAAAATCGGCTAACCGACGCACGCTTGAACCCGCTTTTTTTTCGGTTTTACAGCGTTGGCGGGGCCACGGAATCGCGTGCCACCAGAGGGCATTCCATCTTGATGACGGCTTTGGAGGTCTGGTTCGCGCGGCATTGCGCGATCAGCGAATCGGCCGCCCAGCGGCCCATTTCGTAGTTTGGTAACAACACTGTGGTCAGCGGAGGGTGCGTGTAGCGCGCGATATCCTGGTCGTCATACCCGATCACGGACAGGTCGCGCGGCACGAGCAGATTGCGTTCGCGGGCCGCGTCGAGCGCGCCGATCGCCATCAGGTCGTTGGCGCAGAACAATGCGGTGGGCCGCTGGGGCAGGTCCAGCAGCGACAACGCGTGCTCGTAGCCGGCCGCCACCTGCCAGTCGCCCGTGCGGACGAGCACGGGATCGAACGGGATATCGGCCGTCGACAGCGCCTGGCGATACCCCTTCAAGCGCTCGGCCGCCGCCTCGATCCAGTGCTCGCCGTTGATGAAGCCAATGCGGCTGTGTCCGTTCTCGATGAGGTGCATGGTCGCCGTATAGCCGCCCAGCAGTTCGCTCGGCACGACGGAGGCACGTCCGCGGTCGCGTGTGTGACAGTTCAGCAGCACGGTCGGCGTGGCGGACAACGCGGCCGGCACCGTCACGGCGCGGGTGAAGATCGTGGAATAAATGACGCCCAGCAGCGCGGGATGGTCGAGCATCCGTGCGAACACGGCCGCTTCCAGTTCGGGATCCCCGCGTGTGGCGAACACGGCGACCAGGCAATCCTGCTCCCAGGCGGCTTCCTTGGCGCCGTCGATGGTCTGCATCGCATGCGGACTCGTCGTCAGCTCGTCGGTGAGGTACACGATCAGGTTGCGGGTCGGGGCCGCGGCAAGGTGCGCGTGCCGCTCGACGGGGTAGCCGAGCTCGCGCGCGATCCGGAGCACGGTCTCGCGCGTCACTTTCGACACCTTCGCCCCGCTCATGTGGTTGATGACCAGCGACACCGTCGACTGCGACACGCCGGCAAGCTTGGCGATGTCGGTCATCGTGGGTCGGCGGGGCCTGGTCATGTCAAAGGTGTTGGCAGAGGATCATCGTTGCACAACATTATCACTAATTATTAATTCGTTGTAGTTAATTTAAATTCATGCACATTTGTGCCAATGCACATAATTGCTTATAATTCAGGTGAAACGCAGCCGCGCTCCGCCTCGTCCGGCGATCTCTATCGCCGGCGCCAGCCATGACGGTTCGGGTATGTCCGAACCGCTCAGCAAGCACAATCTCCTTCCGTCGCCCGTCCCCGGCACCCTGCCGGGTAGCATTCCGACACATGCGCGGCCGCATAACGCTCAAGAAAGGTGATCAATATGACAAACCCATTGACGGGCCAACGCCGATGGATCCAGGTCAATCCGCCCGTGTTTTTCGTGTCGGCGGCGCTGGTCCTGGCGTTTTCCGCCATGGCGGCATTGTTCCCGCAACGCGTCGGCAGCTTGTTCGACACGCTCCAGGCCGGCATCGTGCGCGATTTCGGCTGGTTCTACATCCTCTCCGTCGCGTTCTTCCTGATCTTCGTGATCTTCCTGATGATGAGCCGCTATGGCGACGTCAAGCTGGGACCTGACGACAGCGAGCCGGACTACAGTTACCTGTCCTGGCTCGCCATGCTGTTCAGCGCCGGCATGGGGATCGGCCTGCTGTTCTTCGGCGTGGCAGAGCCCATCCAGCACTATGCGCTGCCGCCGGTGGGCGCAGGACGCACGATCGACGCGGCGCGCCAGGCGATGGTGCTGACGTTTTTCCACTGGGGCCTGCACGCCTGGGCGATCTACGTCGTGGTCGGGCTGGCGCTCGCGTATTTCGCCTTCCGGCGCGGCTTGCCGCTCACGCTCAGGTCGAGCCTCTTTCCCCTGATCGGCAACCGCATCCACGGCCCCGCCGGCCATGCCATCGACATCTTCGCCGTGCTGGGGACGATGTTCGGCGTCGCGACGTCGCTGGGCTTCGGCGTGCTGCAGGTGAACGCGGGCTTCGCGCATCTGTTCGGGCTGCCGGTCAATCCGCAGGTGCAGATCGTGCTGATCGCGGTCATCACGGGCATGGCGGCGCTGTCAGCGGGCTCGGGATTGGATAAGGGCGTCAAGCGGCTCTCCGAACTCAACGTCATCCTCGCGATCGCGCTGCTGCTGTTCGTCCTCGCCACGGGCTCGACGGTATTCCTGCTCGAGGCCTATGTCCAGAACATCGGCACCTACCTGGGCGACGTCGTGCAGCGCACCTTCCGCATGTATGCCTACGAGCCCAATGCCTGGCTCGGCAAGTGGACGCTGTTCTACTGGGGCTGGTGGATCTCCTGGTCGCCGTTCGTCGGCATGTTCATCGCGCGGATCTCGCGCGGGCGCACGATCCGCGAGTTCGTCGGCGGGGTGCTGCTGGTGCCGGTGCTCTTCACGTTCCTGTGGATGACTGTGTTCGGCAATACCGCGATCCGGCTCGACTTCGCCGGCGCGGCGCCGATCGTGCATACCGTCGCCGACAATCTTCCGGTTGCCCTGTTCGAAGTGCTGGAGCAGCTGCCGCTGTCGATGATCGCGTCCGGCCTCGCCACCGTGCTGGTGATTACCTTTTTCGTGACCTCCGCCGATTCGGGCGCGCTGGTCGTCGACATGATCACGTCCGGCGGCGCGCCGAATCCGCCTGTCTGGCAACGCATCTTCTGGGCCGCGTGCGCGGGCCTGATGGCTGCCATGCTGCTGCTGGCGGGCGGTTTGCAGGCACTTCAGACGGCGGCCCTCGTCAGCGCGTTGCCGTTCGCCGTCGTGATGCTGCTCATGTGCTACGGCCTGCTGCGCGCGTTGCAGACGGAATCGGAAGGGTCGGCGATCGACCTGTCGATCGCCGCCGAGACGCCGCCGGACGTCGGCCTGAGCTGGCAGCAGCGCCTGGCCAGCATCACCCGCTTCTACGACCTGCCCGAGATCGAGGCCTTTCTCGGCGGGCCCGGACGCGCGGCGCTCGACGCGGTGGCGACAGAGATGCGGGACAGCGGACTGGCGCCGGAGGTGACCGAGACCGACCGCCGGATCGACCTGGACGTGCCGCACGGCGACCGCGGGACGTTCCGCTACACGATCCGCGTGCGCAGCTTCCGCGCGCCGAATTTCGCCTGGGCCGAGTCCGAGGGCAGGAACAGCGATACGCGCCACTACCGGGCCATGGCCTACAGTTCCGAGGGGGACCAGCAGCACGACGTCACGGGCTATACGCGCGAGCAGTTGATCAACGACCTCCTGAATCGCTATGCACGGTTCCGTCACGCGCGGAGGATACCGTGATCAGTTGCGGCCCGCTTCCCTGCTCCGACAATTCGTCCAGCGGATTGCGCAACCGGCACGCCTCGATCGAGAGGCAGCCGCAGCCGATGCAATCGTCGAGCTGGTCGCGCAGTTTGACGAGTTGCTCGATGCGCTCGTCGAGCTCGCGCCGCCACAGGCTGGACAGCCGGGTCCAGTCGGCCTTCGTCGGCGTGCGCTCTTCCGGCAGCGACGCCAGCGCCGCGCTGATCGACGCGAGCGGGATCCCGATCCGCTGCGCGACCTTGATGACGGCCACGCGCCGCAGCACGTCGCGCCCGTAACGCCGCTGCCCACCGCTGCTGCGCACGCTGCGGATCAGGCCCTTCGCTTCGTAGAAATGGAGGGCCGACACGGCCACGCCGGCGCGCCGCGCTACCTCCCCCACCGTCAATGGCCGCCCGATGTCGGCCGGGTCTATCTTTGCCATCAAAATCCTCTTGACCTCAAGTTAAGTTGAGGTTCTACACTCCTTTGCATCGAAACGCAACCACGAGGAGAAACGCATGAACGATCGCATGAACCCCACCGCCATGAACAAGGCCCTGGTCCGTACGCTGTACGAGGAATGCATCAATGGGCGCGACCTGGACCGGCTCGAGACGCTCGTGGCCCCCGACTTCGTCGGCGCGCGCGGCGAACGGGGGCCGCGCGAATTCCGCGCGACCATCGAGGCCGTGCTGACGGGTTTTCCGGGCGTGCGCTTCGAACTGCACGACGTGTTCGGCGAAGACGACAAGGTCGCCGTCCGCTGGACGTTCCGCGCCGTGCATGGCGGGCGCTTCGTCGGCATCAAGCCGAGTCTCGCGGAGGTGACGCAGGAAGGCAATGTGATCTACCAGCTGCGCGACGGGCAGATCGTGCGGGCGTGGCTGCAGGCGGACCGGCTGGGCGTGCTGCAGCAGATCGGCGTGGTGCCGAAGTCGTTCGTGGAGGCGAGCGGGCAGCGGCCGATCTAGCTCGCGGCCGCCACCCGCTCCCGCAACGCCGGCAACGCGGCACCCTCCCCGTCGAACAGCCACGCCCGCGCCGGGTCGAACCGCAGCCGCACAGCGGTCCCCGGCGCCGGCAGCGGCACGTCCGGCGGACACTTGGCCGCCACCATGCCGTCGACCCCGTCGACCTGTACGTACGCAAGCGTCACGTCGCCGAGATATTCGACGAGCGTCAGCCGGCCCGGGATGCCGGCTTCGCCCCCCATCTCGAGCCGCAGGTGCTCCGGGCGCACGCCCAGCGTGAGCGCGGCGCCGCCCGGTGCCCGGCTCGCGTCGGCCGCCACCTGGGCCATGCCGCCGCCCGGCACGCGCACGGTCGCGAGGCCGCCCGTGTGGCCCGCCAGCGTCGCGGGAAACGCGTTCATGCGGGGCGAGCCGAGGAAGCCCGCGACGAACAGGTTCGCCGGCCGCTCGTACAGCTCCAGTGGCGTGCCCACCTGTTCGATGCGTCCGCCGTTGAACACGACGATCTTCTGGCCGAGGGTCATCGCTTCGACCTGGTCGTGCGTCACATAGATCATCGTCGCCTGCAGGTCCTTGTGCAGGCGCGCCAGTTCCACGCGGGTCTGCGCCCGGAGGGCGGCGTCGAGGTTCGACAGCGGTTCGTCGAACAGGAACACCTCCGGCTTGCGCACGATGGCGCGGCCGATCGCGACCCGCTGTCGCTGGCCGCCGGACAGCGCTTTCGGCTTGCGGTCCAGCAGGTGGGCGATCTGCAGGATCTCGGCCGCGTGACGCACGCGCTCCCCGATCTCCGCCTTCGGCATCTTCGCGAGTTTCAGGGCAAAGCCCATGTTCTCGGCCACCGTCATGTGCGGGTACAGGGCGTAGCTCTGGAACACCATCGCGATGCCGCGCCGCGCCGGTTCCACCGTGTTGCTGACGACGCCGCCCAGTTCCAGCGTGCCGTCCGTGATGTCTTCCAGGCCCGCGATCATGCGCAGCAACGTCGACTTGCCGCAGCCGGACGGCCCGACGAACACGACGAACTGGCCGTCTTCGATGTCCAGGTCGACGCCCTTGATGACGGGGTTAGTGCCATACGTCTTGCGGATGCCGCGCAGCCTTACCGATGCCATGACCTCTATCCTTTCAATCCGCTCGCCGCGAGGAAGCCCTGCGTCACACGGCGCTGGAACAGCACGTACGCCAGCGCCACCGGCAACGCGCCCAGCAGCGCGGCCGCCATCAGCTGGGCGTAGCGCACGCCGAACGCGTCGTACGTCTGCGTGAGCCCCAGGGGGATCGTCATCATGTCGTTCGACGTGACGATGATGAACGGCCACAGGAAGTTGTTCCACGCCGCGATGAACGTCACGATTGCCATCGCCCACACGATATTGCCGGAGATGGGCAGGTACACGCTCCACAGCACGCGCAGCGGGCCGGCACCGTCCATCACGGCGGCCTCGCGGAAGTCGGCGGGAATCGCGTCGAAGAACTGCTTGAACACGTAGATCACGACCGGCGACACGACCTGCGGCAGCACGATGCCCGCGTACGAATTGATCAGGCCAAGCTGGTGCATCGTGCGGAACAGCGGCACGAGCAGCGCTTCGAACGGCAGCAAGAAGCCCAGCATCGCGATGCCGAACACGACGCCGCGCCCCCGGAAACGCAGCTGCGAGAACGCGTACGCGGCCATCAGGCTGATCGCCATCGTCACGACCGTCACCAGCAGCGCGACGAGGAAGCTGTTGAACAGCCACCGTACGACGTTGCCGGCGCCGAGCGTCTTGCGGTAGGCGTCCAGCGTCCAGTCCTGCGGCAGCCAGTGGAAGTTCGCCGACACCGTTTCCAGCTCGGGCCGCAGCGACGTGGACAGCGCCCACAGCAGCGGGAACGCCCACAGCGCGGCGAGCGCGATGGCGCAGGCGGCGCCGGCGATGGTCCAGAACGAGGGCTTCATGCCTCCCTCCCGGCCAGGAATTTCACGAGCCACGCCTGCAGCAGCGACAACAGGATGACGATCGCGACGAACGCCATCGCCACGGCCGCCGCATAGCCCGCGTCGCTCTGCGTGAACGCCGTCTCGTACATGTAGTGCAGCGCGACGCGCGTCGTGTTGAACGGGCCGCCGCTCGTGAGGATGTACGTCTGCCCGAATACTTTCAGCGACGCGATCAGCTGCAGGATCAGCGCCGTCGTCGCGACGGGACGCAGCGCCGGCCACGTGATCGTGCGGAACAGCGTGAAGCCGCGGGCGCCGTCCAGCGCGGCCGCCTCGTACAGCTCGGCCGGGATGTTGCGCAGGCCGGCGAGGAACAGCAGCACGTTGAAGCCGACCGTCCACCAGACCGTGCCGATGGCGACGGCCGGCAGCGCAAAGTAGGGATCCGCGAGCCACGCGCGCTGGCCGCCGAGGATGTGGTTGACGACGCCGGACGACGGCTGCAGCATCCAGTCGGCGATGAGGGTCATCACGGAGATCGGCAGCACGAACGGCAGGAAGAAGGTGCCCTGCAGCCAGCCTTGCACGCGGGCAAAGCGGTCGACGAGCATGGCCATCAGCAGGCCGAGGGCGCACAGCGGGATCACCGTCAGCAGCGAGAAGTAGAACGTGTTGCCGACCGAATCCCAGAACGACGGGTCGTTCAGCAGCGTGTGGTAGTTGTCGAGGCCGACGAAGGCGCTCGTGCGCGTCAGGCTGCTCTCCGTGAGGCTGAGCCAGAACGTCTCCAGCGCGGGCACGAAGAAGAACAGGCCGAACGCCACGAGGAAAGGCGCCAGCAGCAGCCACGCCGGGAGCGTGTCGCGCCGGGCCGTGGTCATGGTGTGGTCGTCGCGTCGCATGGGGCCTCAATAACGCGGGGGACGCTTGCGCACGAGGCGCGCCGCTTCCGTCTCGAACCGGTGCACGGCCTGCTCCGGCGTCAGGTAGCCGTACAGCGCCGCCGGCAGGAACTTCGACGCGATCGCCTCCAGCGGCCCGGCCGCGCCCATGTACCAGCCGTCCGGATCGTACACGACGTCGTTCGCGACCTGCGCATACATGGCATTCGGCATCAGGCTCTTCGCCGCCGCCGATTCCGCGACGGGCTTGTACGCGGGGATGTGGCCGCCCTCCGCCCACCCGAGCGAATGCTTGCTGACGTAGGCGATGAAGCGCATCACCGCCTTCACCTTTTCCGGCGACGGTGCATGGCCCGGGTTCGCGGGCAGCGCGAAGGCGTGCGAATCGGCCCATGTGGACGCGTTCGCGTACATCTTCGGCAGCGGCACGATGCCGTATTCGAAACCCAGGGTACCGGCCTTCGACGCCCGTACGAGCTCCGGCACTTCCCAGACGCCGTTGAGCATGAACGCGGCGCCGCCGCCCATGAACTGGCTCGTCGACGCCGGGTAATCGAGCCCGGACTGCGCATAGCCCTTCGTGAACCAGTCGCTGATGCGGGACAGCGTCGCGGCGCCGGCCGGTCCGTATGTGAAGCGGCCGTTGGCGATGATGGTGACGTTCTGCTGCGCGAGCATCGAGAGCCACAGGCGCCAGATCGCGTACGAGCTCTGGCTGCTTTCCATCGTCAGGCCGCGCTGGCCCGTGCGTTCGGTGGCGGTGCGGAAGGCGTCCGTCACGGCGTCCACGCCGTCGATCGGTTTCAGCTTGCCGTCCGCATCCAGCAGGCCGGCCTTGCCCGCGAGCGTCTTGTTGTAGTACAGGACGAACGGGTGCACGTCGAGCGGGATCGCGTACGTCGCGCCCTGGTAGTGCGCCTTCGTCCACTGGCGCGGCAGGTAGTCCTGGCCGCGCAGGCCGGCCGCCGCCAGCTCGGCGGGAGAGATCGGCCGCAGCACGCCGCCGCCGGCCAGGTTGACGATGCGCGACAGGTGGACCGTCGCGACGTCCGGCCCGGCGCCCACGACGGAGGCCGTGATCAGCTTCGTATAAAAGGGTTCGCCCCATTTGAGGGTCGTGCTGACCACGCGCACGTCGCGCTGGGTGGCGTTGAAGTCATCGACCAGCGCCCGCATGCGCGCGCCGTCGCCGCCCGAGAGCAGCGTCCACATCCTGACTTCGACCTGCGCCCGCGCGGGGGCGCTCACGCCCGCCAGCCCGAGGAGCAGGGCCGCAACCAGCGCGGCGGCGCGCGGGAATCCGCGTCGCGCCACGTTGTCTCCTGATTGTGTTTCCTATTTGTTCGTTTGCGGAGCGCCACTGTCTTTACGCGACTTTACGCCGTGCGCGCGCCCCGGGACCGCCACGCCCGCGGCGTTCGAAGCCCGGAGGACCCGCGGACGGACCTGGTTCGGTCGGCGGGATCTCCGGCGCTTCCACCTGCGGCGGCTGGCGCTCTCCCGGATAGGCTAGCACTTCTGCCGTTTCTCCGACGCGCGTCCACTCGACAGGGAAATCGGGCCCCCGCCGCGCGCGCCAGCGCTGGCTGTGGCCGAGGGGATCCAGCACCCAGTCCTGCAGGTGCGCCTGCGGTCCGCGCGTGGCCTGCGCCAGCGCTTCGATGGGCGCCTTCGGCACGCGGTCTTCCGTCAGCAGGCCGTTCTTTTCGAGGAACGTGTCCGTGAGCTGCGTGTAGCAGAAGCCGGACAGCGGCCGGCACCGGTGCACGGCCGACATCAGCTGCTGGTAGCGGAGCAGCAGCTCCTTGCTGTCCTTCGCCACCGAATACCCCCAGCCGGATTCCTCGCCGGGTTTCGACATGGCAATACCACCGAACTCGGACAGGAACAGCGGCCGGCCCAGCCCCGTGTAGCCGTCGATGACGAGCCGGCGCCGGTCCGGCTGCACGTGTTCCAGCGTGTACGCGATGGCCTCGCGGCTGCCGTAGCGTTCCAGCAGTACGGCCGGGTCCTGCTCGTAGTCGTGCACGCACACGAGGTCGCCGCAAGGCATTTCCCAGCCATCGTTGCCGACGACGGGCCGCGTGCCGTCCAGCGCGCGCGTCATGTGGTACAGCGCGCGCACGAAGTCGACCTGGCGCCGGTCGTTCATCAGCTCCGGCACGCCCCACGACTCGTTGGTCGGCACCCAGGCGACGATGCACGGGTGCGAGATGTCGCGCTCGACCAGCTCCTTCCACTCTTCCATCACGCCGTGGATCGTCGCACTGGAAAAGCCGTACGCGGACGGCATCTCGCCCCACACGCACAGGCCCAGCACGTCGCACCAGTACAGCCAGCGCGGGTCTTCCGACTTCTGGTGCTTGCGCACGCCGTTGAAGCCGAGGCGCTTGATGAGCAGGACGTCGTGGCGCAGCTGGTCGCTCGACGCGACCATCAGGCTGTCCGGCCAGTAGCCCTGGTCGAGCACCATGCGCAGGAAGTACGGGCGGCTGTTCAGCACGAAGCGGTCGCCTTCCACGCTCACCGTGCGCAGCGCCGTGTAGCTCTGCACGCTGTCGATCAGGTTGCCGTCGGCCGAGCGGATCTCGATCTCCGCGTCGATCAGCTGCGGGCTCTCCGGGCTCCACATCCACAGGCCGCGCGCGTCGTCGATGCCGGGGTCGGGCAGCTGGAAGATGCGGGATAATCGCGGCCCCGTCAGCAGGCAGCGGTCATTGACGAGTAGCCGGCCGCCCAGCTTCAGCGTCACGTTGGCCATGCCGCCTTCGGGTACGTGGGCGATGTCGGCGTCGAGGCGGATCTGCCATGCGGCCACGTCGGCCGTCCAGCGCAGCTGCGCCACGTG
This sequence comes from Massilia kyonggiensis, assembly GCF_024756235.1. Lineage (GTDB taxonomy): Bacteria > Pseudomonadota > Gammaproteobacteria > Burkholderiales > Burkholderiaceae_D > Telluria > Telluria kyonggiensis. The sequence continues at coordinate 305,993 of NZ_JANUGY010000004.1, forward strand.
GGCGCGCGGGACCTTTTCGATCCACACGGTGCGCCAGATGCCGCTCGTGCGCGGATACCAGATCTTGTGCGGCTCCGGCTCCCAGTCCATCTTCCCGCGCGGCTTGTGCATGTCCTGCGGGTCGTCCTCGGCCTGTACGGCGATCTCGAGGATCGACCCGTCCAGGTGGCGCGTGACGTCGAGGGAAAACGGGCTGTGGCCGCCCCGGTGCTCGATGGCGAAGCGGCCGTTGATCCACACGCGGGCCCGGTAGTTGACGGCGCCGAAGTGCAGGATCAGGCGCTCCTCCGGTCCCGGCAGCAGCGCGGGATCGAGCGAAATCTGGCGCTTGTACCACACGCGCCGGCGGTAGCCGCGGTCGTGCACGCCGCTGGCGCGGGCTTCGGGCGGATACGGGACGACGATCGTGCGGTCGAACGGCACCTCGGCCGGATCGACGTAGAGGGTCGAGTCGTCGAACATGGCCTGCCAGGGGCCGTCGAGGCTGCGCCAGGCGGCGCGCCGCAATTGTGGGCGGGGATATTCCACGTTTGCGCTCCTTGGTTCTTCTGTACGACCTACTCTAGGAGCCGTAACTGCCGCTGGCAAGCCCTTTCACTAGCGGTTACAAAGCGATACTCACGGCGTCGCATCAACGAGACAGGCGGGACACGGTCACGCGTTCGAACACCGCGCGCTGACCGGCGCCGCCCATCGCCACCAGGCCCAGCCGCGCCTGCGGTCCGAGGCGGTGCGTCCACGTGCCGCCCCCGACCCAGGTCTTGCCGTCCCGGCTCGAATAGGCCGTATAACGCTCTTCCCCCCCGGCCCGGTGGACATCGAGGCGCAGCCATGTCGTCGTTCCCGGCGTACCGACCACCGTGTTGCCGTAGCGCGGATACGCTTCCGGCACCGGCGACAATTCCTTCGCGAACTCGACCTGGTGCAGGCCCCCGTTCGCCATCTCGACGAGCTTGACGTAGTTGTCGTCGTCGCGCATCACCACGAAGCCGGCCTGCACGGCCGTCTTGCAGCAGGCGTCCGGCACGTCCAGTTTGACGACCGCCTCGATCCGGACATCGCCGTCCGGCAGCGCCGCCTGCAGCACGCTGGCCGTATTCGTATCCACGTGCAGGTCGGTCGCTGCCGTCGCGGCCGTGAGGCCCTGCGGACCGGTGGACCATGCGCCTTCAGCCGGCGGGCGTTGCCACGTCCACCGTTCGTCCAGCTTCGCGCCGTTGAAGGTATCCGTCCACAGCGGGCTCGCGTTCTCAACCGGCGCCGGCGCGAGCGCCAGCGCACGGGGACGCGTACCGGCCGCCGTGGCAGGCGCGGGACGCGGTTCGTCGCTGGGCGCGCCGCGTGCGACGGGCCAGCCGTCGACCCAGTCGATACGGTCGAGCAGCGCGAGGCGCCGCGTCAACTTGTCGCGGGCGCTGAAGAACGGCTCGTTCACGTCGATGCCGTGGTAGATCGTCCACCACTGCCCGGCCGCGTCGGGAAAGACCGTGTTGTGGCCCACGCCGACCCAGCGGTTCCCGTTCTGGAACAGGACGGGCGTGCCGCCGGCGCGGGGCGCCGCGAGGTCCTGGCCCAGCCGGTCGAGGAACGGCCCGGCCGGCGTGCGCGCCCGGCCCGCGTAGACGGCATAGCCGGTCAGCGGGCCGTTGCAGCAATCCGTCGTCGATCCGAACAGGTACCACCAGCCGCCGTGTTTCACCACTTCCGCGCCCTCGTAGCGCCACGCGGCGCCCACCCTGCGCGGGGTGCCCTCGGCCTGCAGGCCGTCGGGCCGCAGCGGCTGCACGTACACGCCGCCGCCGTAGCTGCCGTAATAAATCCATTTGCGGTTGCCGTCCTCGACGACCTTCGGGTCGAACGTCCACTGGAAATCGCAGCCTGGCCCCGCGCGCCGCGGCGGCACCACCGGTTTCGCTGCCGGCACCCACGGGCCGGCCGGGCTCTCCGCCATGGCCACGCCGATCGCACTGTCCTTGTCGCAGCCCGCTTCCGGGCTGTGCGCGTCGGCCACGTCCGTCACGGTGAAGTACAGGTAGTAGTGGCCGTTCAGGAATGCGGGCTCCGGCGCCCACAGGCCGGACGTCGGCGCCGCCAGCCCGGCCGGACGGTCGGCGAAGACGTCGCCCACGTAGTTCCAGTTCACCAGGTCCGTCGACCGGTAGATGGCGATCATGTGGAAGTGCCAGTCGCCCTTTTCGCCTTCCAGAGGGCGCTCTTTCTTGCTGACGGGGTCGCTCGTGCAATACAGATACCACGTGGGCGTCTTCGCGCGCGGGTCGCGCAGCACGGCCGGGTCGGCGCAGTTCTGCGAAAGCTCGCCGTTCGCCAGTCTTACGGGGAGCGGATTGCGATAGGTGGCGGCAGGCGCCGACCACGCCGGCGCGGCCAGCGCCAAGACCAGTGCCCCGAGACTCCGTAGCGATCCCATGTCCCCTCCCGATTTTTGCCGCCGAGCTTACCCCAAGCGGGCCGGGCGGGATGCACGGTTGGCCATCAATGGCCGGCCGTCTTCGAGAACAGGTTCATCACGAGCACCCCGGCCAGGATCAGGGCGATCCCGGCAAGCGCGGCGGCATCGAGTTTCTGTTCGTACAAGATCCAGCCGGCCGCCGTGATCAGCACGATGCCCACGCCGGACCAGACGGCATATGCCACGCCCAGCGGGATCGTCCGCAACGTGAGCGACAGGAAATAAAACGCGAGGCCGTAGCCCACGACGACGAGTGCGGCGGGGCCCGGGCGAGTGAATCCGGCGCTCGCTTTCAGCGCCGTGGTGGCGACGGTTTCCGAAAAGATGGCGACCGCCAGATAAATCCAGTTGTTCATATGCGCTCCTTGTTGCCGGATTATGAACAACCGCGTCGCATCGTGCCAACGGGAATGGCCTCCGCCCGGCGCCCGAACGTACGCTCTGGTATCATGGCGCTTGTTTCCGCTTCGAGATCCACACGTTGACGCACCACACTTGGATGTCCACCGGCCTGCTGTTCGCGGCTCTGCTGAGCGCCGGCACGGCGGACGCGAAGGACGCGACCCTGCGCCCCTGGCCCGCGGGCCAGCCGACGCCGGCCCTGCAGGTGACGGGCCTGGATGGCCAGCCGTGGAACCTGGCGAGCCTGCGCGGCAAGGTCGTCGTCGTGAATTTCTGGGCCAGCTGGTGCGGCCCCTGCGTGGACGAGCTGCCGGTATTGACAGGCCTGGCGGGCCGCGACGGCGTCGCGGTCGTGGGCGTGAACTACAAGGAACCGCTGGATACGATCGAACGGTTCACGAAGGAACACCCGCTCGGCTATCCCGTCCTGCGCGACCGCACGGGCGACGCCTTCAAGCGCTGGACGCCGGGCGTGATGCCGACGACGATCCTCGTGGACCGGACTGGCCGGGCGCGCTGGCGCACGGTCGGCGAGATTCCGCCGGACGACACGACATTGCGCGGCGCCATCGACGCACTGATCGCCGAGCCGCTGAAGCACTGAACACACAACCAAGAATAGGGAAAAGCCATGCAAGACACCAAAACGTCCACCGCCCGCCGCGCGCTGCTGAAAGCGGCCGGCGGCTTCGCGCTCGCCACCACCCTGCCCCGCGCCGTGCTGGCGGCGGACGCGCAGGAACGCCATTTCGACCCGCGCCCGGGCGACTGGAAGAGCTACGAGGTGGTGACGAAGGTGGCCCTGCAGCGCGCGGCCGGTCCGTCGACCGTCTGGATCCCGCTGCCGTCCATCGACACGGAATGGCAGCGCAGCCTCTCCAATAACTGGTCCGGCAACGCGACGAAGACGCACGTGGAAAGCGACCCGCACTACGGCGCACGCTTCCTCGTCGCCGAATTCGACGGGAGTGTCCCGCCGATGCTGGAAGTCGTGTCGCGCATCCAGACCCGCGACCGCGCCGAGAACTGGAAGACCCGCACTCCGGGCACGGAAGCTGCGGAGGACCTGCGCGTGTGGCTGCAGCCGACCGACCTGATGCCGCTCGACGGCATCGTCAAGAAGACCTCGCTGACGATCACGAAGGGCGCGCGCACGGATGAAGAGAAGGTCCAGCGCATCTACGACTGGATCGTGCTGAACACGTTCCGCGAGCCGAAAGTGAAAGGCTGCGGCACGGGCGACATCAAGACGATGCTGGAGACGGGCAACTTCGGCGGCAAGTGCGCCGACCTGAACGGCCTGTTCGTGGGCCTGTGCCGTGCTTCCGGCGTGCCGGCGCGCGACGTCTACGGCATCCGGATCGCGCCGAGCGCCTTCGGCTACAAGGAACTGGGCGGCAAGCCGGCGTCGCTGCAGGGCGCCCAGCATTGCCGCGCCGAGGTCTACCTGAAGCAGCACGGCTGGGTCGCGATGGACCCGGCGGACGTGGCCAAGGTCATGCGCCAGGAAACCGCGGACTGGATCAAGGATCCGGACCACCCCGTCGTCGCGCCGGTCAAGCGCGCGCTGTTCGGCGGCTGGGAAGGCAACTGGATGGGTTATAACTTTGCCCACGACGTGCGCCTGCCCGGTTCCGTCGCCGGCAAGGTCGGCTTCCTGATGTACCCGCAGGCGCAGAGCGGCGGCGAAGCGTACGACTCGCTCGCACCCGACACGTTCAAGTACACCATCACGTCGCGCGCCATCTGACCCGCATGTCCACGCTCGCCCGCCAACCTGTCGACGGCACCGAACGCAAAGCCGGCCGGCTGATCGCCGTCGGCATGCTCGCGGCCCTGCTCGCGTCGACCTGCTGCGTGCTGCCGCTCGCGCTCGTGCTCATCGGCGTGACGGGCGCGTGGATGGCCAACCTGCAGGCGCTGAAGCCCATCACGCCCTATGCCATCGCCCTCACCGTGGGTGCGCTGGCATGGGCCGGCTGGCTCGTGTTCCGCCCGGCGCGCGCGTGCGACCTGGAAAGCGGCGACTGCGCCACCACGCGGCCGCTGATGCGCCGCGTGTTCATCGCCTGCGCGCTGTTCGTCGCGCTGTTGCTGGGCTTTCCGCTGATCGCCCCGCTGTTCTATTGAGGAGAGCTACCATGAACTTCACCCGCACCCTCGCCATCGCCGCCCTCTTCATCGCGGCGCCCGCGTTCGCCAAGCAGCAGACCGTGTCGCTGAACGTCCCGACGATGGACTGCGCCACCTGCCCCATCACCATCAAGACGGCGCTGTCGAAAGTACCGGGCGTCTCGAAAGTGAAGGTCAGCTACGAGAAGCGCGAAGCCGTCATCGTTTACGACGACGCCCAGGCCACCGTCGCCGACCTGAAAAAGGCGACGGAAGACGTGGGCTATCCGGCGATGCTCAAGACGCCGAAGTGATACCCCGGGGCTCGGTGAGGAACACGAGGAACACCGCCCCGATCAATCCCATCCCCACGGCGCACGCGGCCTGCCAGCCGCCGTGCGCATAGCTCCACGCTCCCAGCGCCGATCCCGTCGCGCCCCCGAGGAAGAACGTCGCCATGTACAGGCCGTTGACGCGCCCGCGCACTTCCGCGCCCAGCGCATAGATCGCGCGCTGGCCCAGCACGAGGTTGCCCGACACGGCAAAGTCCAGCGCGATGGCCGCCGCCACGAGGATGCCGACGCCGAATCGGGCGCCGTCCGCCAGGCCCAGCGTCGGAACGAACGACAGCAGGCCGAGGAGCATGCAGAACACTGTCGCAGGACGGGTCCAGCCGCGGTCCGCCACGCGGCCCGAGAGCGGCGCGGCGACGGTGCCCGCAACGCCGGCCAGCGCGAACCACGCGATGTCGCGCTGGTTCATGCCGTAGGCCGGGCTCGCGAGGAGCAGCGGCACGACGGTCCAGAACACGCTGAACGCGCCGAACATGCCGGCCTGGTAGATGGCGCGGCGGCGCAGCACCGGCAGGTCGCGCACGAGACCCGCCATCGATGCGAGCAAGGCGCCATAGCCCAGTGTCGCATGCGGCCGGCGCGTCGGCAGCAGCACGCGCAGCACGATCCCGAGCACCACCATCAGCACGGCCGACAGCACGTACACGCCCTGCCACGACCACGCGTGCGTGATGAAACTGGCGACGGGACGCGCCAGCATGATCCCGAACATCAACCCGCTGACGATGTTGCCGACGACGCGTCCGCGCACGTGTTCGGCCGCCATGTGCGACGCGTACGGGACCAGTACCTGCACGGCGACGGCGCCGAAGCCGATCACGAGCGAACACGCGAGGAACGCGGGCACCGGGTAGCCCAGCGCCGGCGCGATGGGCGCCGCGACGAGCGCCGCCACCAGCAACGCGACGAGGGCCAGCACGAGCTTGCGGTTTTCCAGCAGGTCGCCGAGCGGCACCACGAGCAGCAGACCCGCGCAATAGCCGAGCTGCGTGAGGGTGACGAGCAGGCCCGCGGCGCCGGCCGGCAGGCCGATGTCGGCGCGGATCGGGCCGACGAGCGGCTGCACATAATACAGATTCGCGACGATCAGGCCACAGGCCGCGGCGATCAGCAGCATCAGCCACGTCGGCATGGCGGCGACGTCATGCCGCGGACGGTCGAGCACCTCGGTGGGCAAAGGCGTTGGGGACAACATGCGCTCCGGTCAAAGCGTCAAGTGTAACGTCTGGCCGGGATCCTTGCCGGACGCGATTCAGACCGGTGCGCGCTCCCACACCACGTCGAGCGCACCGTCCACGTGGCCCACGGCGATGCGCGGATAGCGTTTCAGGCGCACGCCCGCGAAGCCGTCGGCGAGCGCCGCGCGCACGAGGCGCCGCACGAGCAGGACGCCATCGTCCGCATCGCCGACGTCCCCCGGCAGCGCGAGGCGCGGGCGCGACGGCAGCCAGACCTCGTCCAGCGCCCAGTCGGCGGCGGCCGGGTCGCAATCCGCCGCGCCGATCAGTTCCACGGCGTGGTCGCCGGCCGTCGTCGGATGCACGTTGAAGCACAGCGCGCGCACGCCCGCGCGCCAGCTGCCGGCCGGCTCGCCGATCGCGCCCAGCAGCCAGCGGCGAAAGGCGTCCTCGAAACGGGCATCGGGTACGGCCTGCGGCAGGCCGGCGCCGCCCGCGGCGTCAAGGTTGATCCAGCCAGTCATATTCCCAGCTCCACGGCATGTCGTCCGGGCCGAGCGCCTGCCGGCCCAGTTCCGGGAACAGGCGCCACGCGCGCACGTCGTTCGACAGCATCACCACGCAGCGCTGGCCCGTTTCCAGGCACAGCACGAAGTCCGCCGTCGAGTCGTCGTGGCCGCCGTCGAACCAGCCCGGTCCCGTCCGGTCCTCGAACGTGACGACGCCCAGGGCCGCCGCCAGCTTCTGCGGCCACGCGGTCTCGGCCCCGTCGAACGCGGGGAACTGGCGGCGCGACGCGATCGGCAGCCAGCCGGTCGACAACGCGGCGCGCGTGTCGGGCCGCAGGCCGTCGCCGCGCATGATGCCGGCCCACAGCTTCGCCTGGTCGGCGATCGTCGTCTCCATCGATGCGGCCGCGCGCACGCGGTAGCGCCGCTCGTGCGGCTGCAGGGTGCCGTCGAAGGCATAGCCGTCCGCCGCGTTTTCCGCGAACTCCGCGCGCCAGTACATGCTCGTGCGGCGCATGCCGAAGGGGTCGAACACCCGCCGGCGCATTTCCTGTGCGACGTCCAGGCCCAGCCCCTGCTCGACGATCAGCTGCAGGATCGCGTAACCCTCGCTCGAGTAGGCATAGCGCTCGCCTGGATCGGTGTGGATGCGCAGCCGGCCGCCCGGCTCCATCCAGCGGTAGTTGGCGAGGCCCCCGCCATGCGCGAGCAGGATGCGCGGCGTGAGCGTCTGCCAGCGCGCGTCGCCGGCGAGGTCGGAAAAGTCGTAGGGACGCACGCGGTACGTGGGCAACGGATGCGGCAGCAGCTTCGTGACGGGCGCGTCCAGGTCCAGCCGGCCCTCGTCGGCCAGTTGCAGCAGCATGTACGCGAAGGCCGCCTTCGTGAGGGCGCCGCCGGCCATGATCGTGTCGGGCGTCAGCGGCTGGCCGAGGGACGCGTTGCGCATGCCCATCACCTTCACTTTCGCGACCTTGCCGTTCTCGATCGTCGCGAAGGCCAGTCCCTGCACCTGCTCGCGCCGCATCGCGCGCTGGATTTCCGGGTCGGACAGCGATTGCATCGGGCGCAGCGGACGCGCGCAGCCCGCCATCAACATCGCCGCCACACCCACAATCAACCATGTCCCGAACCGCATGCGCTCTCCCCAGGCCTGCCGGATACCGCACCGCGCGGCCCCCCAGCCCGACATGATGCCATGAGAGCGCTAACTTCGTCATGACGAAACGTCAAGGCGCGCGCTTGTAAACACGCACGTAGTCGACCAGCATCTGCTGGGGGAACGCCGTCGCCGCGTCCGGGTTGCCGGGCCATGCGCCGCCGACGGCCAGGTTCAGGATCACGAAGAACGGATGCTCGAACACCCAGTCGCCCGTGACGGTGTCGGGGCGCGCCGTGTGGTACAGGATGCCGTCGCGGTACCAGCGGATCTCGCGCGGCTCCCATTCGACGGCGTAGACGTGATAGTCGTCCGCATACGTCCCCTTCTCCAGCCGCTGCGGCTTGCCGATCGCCTTGTCGCCGCTGTAGCCGGGGCCGTGCAAGGTGCCGTGCACGAGGTTCGGCTCGCGGCCGATGTTTTCCATGATGTCGATCTCGCCGCAGCGGGGCCAGCCGACCGTGCCGACGTCGGCCCCGAGCAGCCAGAACGCGGGCCAGATGCCCTGCCCGCGCGGGATCTTGATGCGTGCCTCGTAGCGGCCGTACGTCCGCTCGACCTTGCCTGCCGTTTTGATGCGCGCGGAGGTGTAGTGACGGCCGCGATAGTCTTCCTTGCGGGCTTCGATGACGAGATTGCCGCCGTCGACGCGCACGTTGTCCGGCCGGTCCGTATAGAACTCGAGTTCCTGGTTGCCCCAGCCATTGCCGCCCGTCTCCGGGACCCATTTGGTGCGGTCCAGCGTGGGGCCGTCGAATTCGTCGTGCCAGTCCAGTACCCAGCCGGGCGGCTGCGTGAGGAGCGCGTTCGTTTGGGCCTGGGCCGCGGTCCCTGTCGACAGGAAAACGGCAAGCACGGCGGCAGCGCGAAACGTGGACATGCGGGCTCCCCTTGGAAACGTTCCCAGACAGTTTCCAATATATCACCGCGATTTTTTCGGTGTCAAACGTACCCACCGTTTTCAGTGTGCCGTTTCGGCCACGCACTACTGAATAATCCGTTGACAATTATTTTTTCTGAACATAAGATTCGACCAGCATATGGAAACGTTTCCAGAAATTGGAAACGATGTTGATGCGGTGAAGAGAGATAAAAACGAGGAGACCCAATGCATTACCCCAAGGCAAACCAAAAACTGATGAGCCTGGCTGTGGCGAGCGCCTGCGCCGCCTTCATCCCGGCCTACGCCCAGACCACCGCGCCGGAAGACACGCGCGGCGGCGACATCCCGACCACGTCGATCCAGCAGGTCACCGTCACGGGCCTGCGCCAGTCGCTGGCTTCGTCGCTGAACCTGAAACGCCAGTCGGACGGTATCGTCGACGGCATCGTGGCCGAGGACATCGGCAAATTCCCCGACACGAACCTGGCCGAATCGCTGCAGCGCATCTCGGGCGTGTCGATCGACCGCGTGAACGGCGAAGGCCAGAAGATCACCGTGCGCGGCGTGGGCCCCGACTTCAACATGGTGCTGCTGAACGGCCGCCAGATGCCGACGTCGAACCTGGGCGACCTGAATGGCCGCTCGTTCGACTTCTCGAACCTGGCGTCGGAAGCGATCTCGCAGCTGCAGGTCTACAAGACCAGCCGCGCCGAGACGCCGACCGGCGGCATCGGCGCCACCGTCAACGTGATCACGGCGCGTCCGCTCGACAAGCTTGGCACGTATTCGAGCATCGGCATCAAGGCCGTGCACGACACGTCGAACAACAACCTGCCGGGCGACGTCAAGGCCAGCACCTCCACGACGCCGGAATTCTCGGGCATCTATTCGACCACGTCGAAGGACGGCCACTGGGGCCTGGGCATCTCGGCCAGCTACCAGGAACGCAACCTGGGCTTCAACCAGGCCTCCGTCGGGAACGGCTGGAAGGGTCCGTTCCGCGGCGACGAGAACAACTGGGGCACGATCCCGCAGCCGGGTGCCGCCGGCTCGGAAAACATCACGAACCGGCCGAAGCCGACCGACATCTACCAGGTGCCGCAGAACCTGAACTACAGCATGACGGGCGTGAAGCGCCAGCGCACCAACGGCCAGTTGACCCTGCAGTGGCAGCCGGTCAAGGAACTGACGACGACCCTCGACTACACGTACTCGGAAAACAAGCTGCAGACGAAGCGCAACGATGTCTCCGCGTGGTTCAACTTCGGCGCGTCGGCCTCGTCGTGGACCAATGGTCCGATCGCCGCGCCGCTCGTCTACACGGAATTCCTCCCCGCCGGGAACAGCGACATCGCGATGGGCGGCGCCGACTTCGCCACCAAGACCCAGAACAAATCACTCGGCTTCAACGCCCAGTGGCGTGCCACCAAGGACCTGAAGCTGGAATTCGACGCGCACCGTTCGACCGCGGAATCGAAGGCGGACAGCCCGTTCGGCTCGAGCAATACGCTCGGCACCGCGAGCTTCTCGCGCGGCGACACGACGGCCGACTTCTCGCAGGAATTCCCCGTCCTGTCGATCAAGGGCGCCAACTTCACGGGCGCGCCGCAGCAGGTCACCGGCTCCGTCTTCCAGAACGGCTACATGAAGGGCGAAGTCGACCAGCTCCAGTTCAAGGGCCGCCTGCGCATGCTGGAAGCGTCGAACCTGAACTTCGGCATCGGCACCATCGAGGTCAAGAACCGCTCCGCGTTCTCCACGCAGCAGCGCGACTCCTGGACCGGCGCGACGAAGCCGTCCGACTACCCGAGCAGCCTGTGGCACGCGGACACGGTGCGCCAGTACTTCGACCAGCTGGCCGGCAGCCAGAACCCGAACCTGTTCAACACCTTCTACACCTTCAATTTCGCACAGGTGCGCGACGTGGTGTCCAAGGCGTCCGGACTGCCCGCGCTGTACCTGCCGAAGAACACGTACGACACGGACCAGCGCACCGGTGAAAAGTCGAAGAGCCTGTACCTGCAGTTCAACACGGACTGGGACACGGCGCTCCCGATGCACACCGCGATCGGCGTGCGCTACGAGAAGACGGACGTGGTCTCCACCGCGCTCGTGCCGGCGGCGACCGCCATCACGATGGTCTCCGCCAATGAGTTCCCGATCACGTTCGGCGCCCCGACGTTCACGACCTTGACCGGCAAATACCACCACCTGCTGCCGTCGGTCGACTGGGACATGGACCTGCGCGACGACATGAAGGTGCGCGCGAGCTATGGCGAGACCATCGGCCGTCCCCGCTACGACCAGATCGCCGGCGGCCAGATCCTGACGACGCTGGCGCGCGTGGACGGCGGCACGGGCTCGCAGGGCAACCCGGCGCTGAAGCCCGTGAAGTCGAAGAACTTCGACCTGTCGTGGGAGTGGTACTACGGGAAGGACAGCTTCTTCTCCGTGAACGCGTTCTACAAGGACCTGGAGAACTACGCCGGCCAGTCGAAGATCGACGCCACGCCGTTCAACCTGCACACCCCGGTGGGCGGCGCCCTGTGGAACGAAGCCTCGGCCTCCGGCTGCGGCACGGACCCGGCCTGCATCCGCAACTACATCTTCAAGAATCATCCGACCGCCCCGGGCGTGACGGTGACGGGCGTGGACAGCAGCGGCAACCCGACCGGCAACATCGTCGGCCAGCCGGGCGATCCGGTGGCGCACTTCCAGATCACGACGTTCTCGAACCAGAAGAAGGCGAGCCTGAACGGCCTGGAATTCAACCTCCAGCACATGTTCGGCAACACCGGCTTCGGCATCTCGGCGAACTACACGTACGTGCACTCCGGACTGCGGTACGATAACGGCAGCGTGGGCGAACAGTTCGCACTGGTCGGCCTGTCGAACTCCGCGAACCTCGTCGGCATCTACGAGAACGACGAGTGGAACGTGCGCGCGGCGTACAACTGGCGCGGCGAGTTCCTGTCGTCGACGTTCGACGGCGCGGGCCCGAACCCGAACTACGTGGAGCCGTACGGCCAGCTCGACCTGTCGGTCGGCTACAACGTCACGCCGAAACTGGTCGTGCAGTTCGAAGCCATCAACCTGACGAACGAGACGAGCCGCGTCCACGGCCGCACCACGCAGCAGGCCCTGTACGTGACGCAGACCGGACCGCGTTACATGCTGGGCGCCCGCTACAAGTTCTGACGCCGTCCGTCCGCCGCAGGCCTCCTCCTGCGGCGGACAAGTAGCCTCGCGTAATCGGTTTCAGCAATTAAAAAGTTGTTCCAAAAGCAGCATTTTCAGGTAGACTCATGCGGCCCACCGGAAAAAGGAAGCTGTGATGAGTAAACCCATCGAACACGTCGTGGTGGTCGGCGGCGGCTCCGCCGGCTGGCTCGCGGCCGCCGTCCTCGCGGCGGAACATCCGCGCCTGGCCGTCACGCTCGTCGAATCGCCCGGCGTGCCGCCGATCGGCGTCGGCGAAGGCACGTGGCCGTCCATGCGCGAGACCCTGCAACGCATCGGCGTCTCCGAGGCCGCGTTCTTCCGCGAGTGCGACGCCGCGTTCAAGCAGGGCTCCCGCTTCGACCGCTGGGTCGACGGCAGCGCCGGCGACATCTATTTCCATCCCTTTTCCCTGCCCCAGGGCTATGGCGAGGCGAACCTCGTCGCGGCGTGGCAGCGCGCGCACCGTCACGCGGCCTTTGCGGACCTCGTCAGCTACCAGCCGCATTTGTGCGTGCAGGGCCGCGCGCCGAAGCAGCCGCAGACGCCGGAATTCGCGGGCGTCGCCAACTACGGTTATCACCTCGACGCCGGCAAATTCGGCGTCTTTTTGCAGAAGCACTGCGTGGACAAGCTGCGCGTGCGGCACGTGCTGGCCCACGTCGTCGACATCCTGTCCACCGACGATGGCGACATCGCCGCGCTGCGCACGCGCGAGGCCGGCCTCGTCGAAGGCGACCTGTTCATCGACTGTACCGGCATGGCCTCGTTGCTGCTGGGCCGCCACTACGGCGTGCCCCTCGTGTCGCAGCGCGACGTGCTGTTCAACGACCGCGCCCTCGCCGTGCAGGTGCCCTACCCCGCGCCCGACACCCCGATCGCGTCGCAGACGACGTCCACCGCCCAGTCGCACGGCTGGACCTGGGACATCGGCCTGCCCACGCGGCGCGGCGTCGGCTACGTGTATTCCAGCGCCCACGTCGACGACGACGCGGCGGAGCAGACGCTGCGCGCCTATCTCGCTTCCACCGGCATCGCCGGAGAGATTCCCCAACCGCGCAAGATCGCGTTCGACCCCGGCTACCGCGCCCGCTTCTGGGAAAAGAACGTCGTCGCCATCGGCCTGTCGGCCGGATTCATCGAGCCGCTGGAAGCTTCCGCGCTCGCGCTCGTGGAACTGTCCGCGGCCTGGCTGGCGGACGACCTGCCCGCCACGCGCGCGCAGATGGACACGATCTCCGCGCGCTTCAACGAGGCCTTCACGTACCGGTGGGAGCGCATCATCGACTTCCTGAAGCTGCACTACGTGCTGTCGAAGCGTACGGACACCGCCTACTGGCTCGATCACCGCGCCCCGCGCACGCAGTCGCCGCGCCTGCGCGAACTGCTCGCGCTGTGGCGCACGCGCGCGCCGTCGCGGCGCGACTTCCCGCGCATCGAAGAGATCTTCCCGTCCGCGAGCTGGCAGTACATCCTGTACGGGATGGGCTTCCGCCCCGAGTTGACGGAGCGCGCATCGGATCTGCCGGACCGCGCCGACCAGTACTTCCGCGAGGCTGCCCGGCTGACCGCCCGCATGCTGCCGCAGCTGCCCGCGAACCGCGAGATGCTCCACCACATCCACCAGTTCGGCATGCCGCCGGGCTAGCGGAACCACCGCCACCACAACACCAATAACGAGAGAGACTACCACCGATGGCCAACCATGCACCCCTGAACAACGTCGACCACAAGAACCTGCGCGTGGTCACCACCCGCGGCGCGGCATACGGCGACGCCGTGATGTCGGCGCTGACCTTCCCCGCCGAATTCCGCGACCTGCAGGCCTGCTATCCGATCGTCTTCGCGCAGGACGGCAACGGCGGCTACGACGCGATCGCCCTGCTGGGCTTCGAACAGGGCGAGAACCTGTTCCTCGGCCCGAATGGCTGGGATGCGCCCACGATCCCGCTGACGATCGAACGCCAGCCGTTCATGATCGGCCGCAACGGCGAGGAGCTGTCCGTCCACGTCGACCTGGACAGCCCGCGCGTGCGCGACGGCGGCATCGAGGGCGAAGCGCTGTTCCTGACTTATGGCGGCACGAGCGAATACCTGGAACGCATCAGCTCCGTCCTGCGCACCATCCACGAAGGCCTCGCCGCAGCGCGCGCGTTCGTCGCCGCGCTCGTCGAGCTGGAACTGATCGAATCGTTCGTGCTGGACGTGGAACTGGACGACGGCTCGCAGAATCGCCTGGCCGGCTTCTACACGATCAACGAAGACCGCCTGGCCACACTGTCGGGCGAGCAGCTCGCGCGCCTGCACGACAAGGGCTATCTGCAGGCGATCTACATGGCGGTGGCGTCGCTGGCGCAGTTCCGCAACCTGATCCAACGGAAGAACCGCGCCAATGACATCCGTTAAGCATGTCCGGGAAGTCTCGTTCAGCGACGGCAAGCTGCCGGACGAGATGCTGCGCGCGACGCGGCCCTACATCGTGCGCGGCCTCGCGGCCAACTGGCCGCTCGTGCAGCGGGGCCGTGCTTCCGCGGAGAGCGCGGACGCGTACCTGCGCCAGTTTTATCGCGACGCGACCGTCAACGCCATGCTGGGTCCCCCGCAGATCGGCGGCCGCTTCTTCTACAACGACACGATCACCGGCTTCAACTTCCACAACGTGCGCGGCCGCCTCGACCAGGTGCTGGACGAACTGGCCGCGCACCGCAAGCGGCCCGACCCGGGCGCGATCTACGTCGGCTCGACGTCGATCGACGGCGCCCTGCCCGGCCTGCGCGCCGCCAACGACCTGGACCTCGGTGACCGCAATCCGCTGGCCAGCATCTGGATCGGCAACCGCACCGTCGTCGCGGCGCACTACGACCTGCCCGACAACATCGCCGTCGTGGCGGTCGGCGAGCGGCGGTTCACGCTGTTCCCGCCCGACCAGCTGAAGAACCTGTACGTCGGCCCGCTCGACTTCAACCCGGCCGGCCAGGCGATCAGCCTCGTCGACGTGCGCAACCCGGACCTCGAACGCTTCCCGCGTTACGCCGAGGCGCTGCAGCATGCCGAGGTGGCGGAGATGGGTCCGGGCGACGCGCTGTTCATCCCGTCGATGTGGTGGCATCACGTGGAAGCGCTGTCCGCGTTCAACGTGCTCGTGAATTACTGGTGGCGCCAGTCGCCGGACTACATGGACACCCCGACGAACGCGCTGATGCTGGCGATCCTGACGATGCGCGACCTGCCGCCCGAGCAGCGGCGCGCGTGGCAGGAGATCTTCCGCCACTACATCTTCGAGCCGGATCCCGCGAACCTCGCGCACATTCCGGAGAATGCGCGTTATGCGCTGTCGCCGCTCGACGAAGACGGCGCCCGCGTCCTGCGCGGCCAGCTGCTGCGCCGCATCAACCGATAAGACTACAAGCAGTAAACGCCAGGAGTAGAGACATGGAGAACAACAACCAACAGGACCGCGGCCGCCCGATCCGCCGCGTCGTGATCGCCGGCGGCGGCACCGCGGGCTGGATGGCCGCGGCGGCGCTGGCGCGCACCCTCGGCAAGGTCATCGACATCAAGCTCGTCGAGTCGGACGACATCGGCACCGTGGGCGTGGGCGAGGCGACGATCCCGAGCCTCGTGCACTTCCACCGCCTGCTCGACATCGGCGAACAGGAATTCATGGCGGCCACGCAGGCCACGTTCAAGCTGGGCATCAGCTTCGAGAGCTGGCGCGCGCGCGGCGAGGACTACATCCACTCGTTCGGCATGACGGGCACGGACCACTGGACGGCCGGCTTCCAGCACTTCTGGCTGAAGGGCCGCGACCGCGGACTCGCCAGCGACTACGGCGACTACTGCCTGGAGCTCGTCGCGTCGCAGGAAAAACGCTTCGGCCACCTGCCGAACCAGGGCATCAACTACGCCTACCACCTGGACGCCACGCGCTACGCCCGCTACCTGCGGCGCTTCTCCGAACACTTCGGCGCGCAGCGCATCGAAGCGAAGATCGCCGGCGTCGACACCGACCCGGCGACCGGCCACATCACGGCGCTCGTGCTGGATTCCGGCACGCGCATCGAAGGCGACCTGTTCATCGACTGCACGGGCTTCCGCTCGCTGCTGCTGGGCCAGACGATGGGCGTGGAATACGAGGACTGGTCGCAATGGCTGTTCAACGACTGCGCGATCGCCGTGCAGACGGAATCGACCGGTCCGGCCGTGCCGCTGACGCGCTCGATGGCGCACGACTGGGGCTGGCAATGGCGCATCCCGCTGCAGCACCGCACCGGCAACGGCGTCGTGTTCTCCAGCCGCCACACGGACGAGGCCACGGCGCGCGCCACGCTGCTCGGCAACATCGAAGGCAAGGTCCTCACGGAGCCGCGCGTGATCCGCTTCACGCCCGGCCAGCGCAAGAAGGTCTGGGCCGGCAACTGCATCGGCCTCGGCCTCGCGAGCGGCTTCCTGGAACCGATCGAATCGACGAGCATCCACCTGATACAGCGCGGCATCGTGCGCCTGCTGCAGATCGTCCCGTCGCACGGCATCCAGCAGTCGGACATCGACGAGTACAACGCGCAGGCCGAGGAAGACATCCGCACGATCCGCGACTTCATCATCCTGCACTACAAGGTCACCAACCGGCGCGATACGCCGTACTGGCACGACGCGGCGACGATGCCCGTGCCGGACAGCCTGCAGCACCGCATCGACCTGTTCCGCGACGGCGCCCGCGTCTTCCGCGAAGGGAACGAACTGTTCGCGGAAAACTCGTGGGTGCAGGTCATGCTGGGCCAGGGCCTCACGCCCGTGCGCTGGCACCCGAGCGCGGACCTGATGGGCGACGAGGAGCTGCGCGGGTTCCTGGACGGCATCCGCAACGGCGTGCGCCGCACGGTGTCGCAGCTGCCGCCGCACCAGCAATACGTGGAACGGTACTGCCCGGCCGGCAAACCGTGAGGCGTCCGCGCACGATTGTGCGCAAATAGAGAATGAAACAATCGCAACTTTGCCTGTTCAAGAACAATTCTTCTGCAGACCGTAGATATTCTGTTACGGGCATTTTGAAAATCGTTGCTGTGCGGCATCAGTAAAGACGTTTCCCCAGGATTCGTCGTGACAACGGCCGAGGCTGGTCGCTAAGATTTAGAACATTTCCAGCGGGCAAATCGGTAAATCCGAAGGCCCGTTGGCGTGTTCGACAATCTCCAGGACCACCGCCTCCCATGGCCATTTCCCCTTTTCCGACGCGGCTCGCCTGCGCCCTCGCGGCCGCCTTCGCCATCGTCCCCGACCTGCATGCCCAGACCGGCATCGACCCGGCCGCCGCCGCCCAGCGCGCGGAGGTGCTGCAACGCCAGCAGGAAGAACGCATCAAGCGCGACATCGAAGCGGCGAAGCCGCGCGAGCGCACCGAGCCGGGCATCGATGCGAGCCGCCTGCAGCCGCAGGTCGACGCGTCCGGCGCCGGGCCGCGCTGCCACGACATCGACGTGATCACGATCCACGGCGCGCCGGGACTGTCGCCGGCCGTCCGCGCCGCGATCGAGACCACGTACAGCCACCGCTGCCTCGGCGTCGCGGAGATCGAAACGATCCTGGGCCTCATCACCAAGGATTACGTCGACCGCGGCTACGTCACCACGCGCGCCTACCTGCCCGCGCAGGATCTCGGCAAGAAACGCCTGGAGATCCTCGTGATCGAAGGACGCCTCGGCGCGCTCAAGGTCGACGACGGCGCCCGCATCAACCCGTGGAACGTGTTCCCGCCGGCCGGCGGCCTGCTCAACCTGCGCGACATCGAGCAAGGCATCGACCAGGTCAACCGCCTGGCCTCGAACAACGCCACGCTGGACATCCAGCCGGGCAGCACGCCGGGCGAAAGCACCGTCGTCATCCACAACAAGCCGGCCTTTCCCGTGCACGCCAGCCTGACCGGCGACAACAGCGGCTCCGAAAGCACGGGCCGCAACCAGGCCGGCTTCTCCGTCAGCACCGATGCGATCCTCGGCTTCAACGAACTGCTGCTGGCCACGTATCGCCGCTCGCAGCCGAACGACATGGCGCACAAGGGATCGGAAAGCAAGAGCGTGACGGCGATCGTCCCGTTCCGCTGGACCACGTTCACGGCCACGGCAAGCGACGCCCGCTTCGTGAGCACTGTCCAGCTGCCCAGCGGCGAAGCGCTGCAATTCATGGGCCACTCGCGCAACGCGTCGCTGCGCATCGACCAGCTCCTGTACCGCAACCAGGTCACCCGCGCTGGCGTGTACGGCAACCTGGCCGTCAAGGACAGCAAGAACTACCTGGGCGGCGAACTGCTCGGCGTCAGCAGCCGCAAGCTGTCGGTGCTGGACCTGGGCGGCACGGCCAGCACGACGTTGCTGGGCGGCGCCCTGTCCGTCGACCTGGGCTATTCGCGCGGCCTCGGCATCGCCGGTGCGCTGCACGATGCGGACGGCCTGGCCGCCGACGCGGGCCACGCGCAATTCGGCAAGATCACGGTGGGCGCCAACTGGATGCGTCCCTTCCGGATCGGCACCCTCGATGCGGGCATCTCGTCCAGCCTCACGGGCCAGTACGCACTCGACACGCTGTTCGGCTCCGAGCAGATGCTGATCGGCGGCCCGTACACGGTGCGCGGCTTCTACAACAACACGCTGTCCGGCGACCACGGCGCGTACGCGCGCAACGAGGTCTTCGTGCGGCCCGTGCTGCCGCTGCTCGGCCAGTCCATACCGGTGCGGGTCTACGCCGGCATCGACGCGGGTCACGTCAGCAATCGCGTCGCGGGCATCCCCGACGGCACGCTCGCCGGTGCCGCGCTGGGCCTGAACATCGCATGGAAACGCACGTCGCTGGACGTTTCCGCCACGCGCGCGCTGCACGAGCCGCACGCCTTCCAGCGCGAAGGAACCCAGACCTGGGTACGCCTGAACATCGAGATCTGAAAGTACCGCCACCATGAACCGCTCGTATCGCCACGTCTGGAGCGCCGCCCGCGGCGCGTATGTCATCGCCGCCGAAACCGCCCGTGGAAAGGGCAAGTCCGGCCGCGCCGTCCTCGCCGCCACGGTGCTGGCCGC
Organism: Massilia kyonggiensis; assembly: GCF_024756235.1. GTDB lineage: Bacteria > Pseudomonadota > Gammaproteobacteria > Burkholderiales > Burkholderiaceae_D > Telluria > Telluria kyonggiensis. The sequence continues at coordinate 325,348 of NZ_JANUGY010000004.1, forward strand.
CGTTGCACCGGGCGCCGCCTGGGCCCAGCTCAAGACGCCCACGTCCGTCGTCCCCAACGGGGGCAAGACGAATACCTATATCGCGCCGAACGGCGTGCCCGTCGTGAACATCGACTCGCCGAACGGCGCCGGTATCTCGCATAACAAGTACGACACGTACAACGTGGAGGCGAAAGGCCTCGTGCTGAACAACACGCCGTTCACGCAGGCCGCGGTGGGCCAGTCGCAGCTGGCCGGTGGCATCGTCGGCAACACGAACCTCAAGCAGGCCGCCCGGATCATCCTGAACGAAGTGACGTCGACCAACCGCTCCACGCTGGCCGGCTACACCGAGGTGTACGGCAAGCGCGCGGACGTCATCGTCGTCAACCCGAACGGCCTCACGTGCACGGGCTGCGGCTTCATCAACACCGACCGCGTCACGCTGACGACCGGCGCGCCCGTGTGGGCCGCCGACGGCAACCTGATCGGCTTCAACGTCAGCCGCGGCGACATCGCGATCGGCGGTGCCGGCGTGGATGCCAGCGCCCAGCAGATCCTCGACCTCGTCGCGCGCAACGTGACATTCGACGGCCAGGTCAACGTGGCCGGCACCGGTGAACTCGGCGTGTTCACGGGCCCCGTCCAGTGGCATTACGAGGGCCGCAACATCGCCGGCACCGTGGCTGCCGCGGGCGACAAGCCGCAGTACGCCATCGACTCCAGCGCGCTGGGCGGCATGTACGCCGGCCGCATCCGGCTGATCGCGACGGAGGCCGGCGTGGGCGTGCGCATGCTGGGCGACGCCGCCGCCAGCGCGGACGATTTCCGCGTCGACGCGGCCGGCAGGGTCCTCGTGCAGGGCCGCGTGTCCGCGGCGCGCGACGTGGCGCTCACGCAGACGGGCGCCGGGCAGGTCGAGATCAACGGCGCCAACGCCGCCGTCAGCGCGACGCGCGACCTGAACGTGACCGCCGCCGGCGCCCTGGCGCTGAACGAGGCCGCGCTCAAGGCCGGCAACAACCTCGCGATCCAGGCGGCAAGCCTGGCCGACACGTCCACCGCCAACGCCACCCGCAGCGCCAACGGGGCCGCCAGCGTGAAGCTCGCGGGCGCCGCCGCCATCGACGGCAGCACCTGGGGCGCCGGCGGCGCGTTCGGCCTCGGCGCCGACACCATCGCCGCCACGCACGCCACCCTGTACAGCGGCAAGGGCGGGCTCACGTTCGGCGCCGCGGGCGACGTCGTGCTCGACGCCGTCAAGGCCACGACCACCGACAAGCTGGAGGTGCAGGCACGCGGCGGCGCACTGCGCCTCACCGCGGCAACCCGATTGACGGCCGGCGCGGACGCCGCGCTGCGCGCCGCGACGGCGCTCGACAACGCGGGCGAAGTGCTCGCGGCCGGTAGCCTTGCCCTCGACGGCGGCACCGCCGCGCCGCTGCAACTGACGAACAGCGGCCTGCTGCAGGCCCAGGGTGCACTGGACATCGGCGCCGCGCAGGCCGCGGCCGTGACGAACACGGGCCGCGCGCTGGCCGGCCGCGTCGCCATCCAGGCGACCACGCTCGCCAACTCGGGCGCCGTGCAGGCGGGCGACGGCATGCGCATCGTCGCCGCCGACGCCGTCACGAACGCCGCCGGCGCCACGCTGCTCGGCGCGGGCGCCGGCAAGGACGTCGTCGTGCAGGCGGCGCGCCTGGACAATGCGGGCACGGTGCAATCGGCCGGCGGCCTCGCCGCGACCGTTACCGGCACCGTCACGAACAGCGGCAAGCTGGTGACGACGGCCGCGGCCGACGGCGGTGCGGACGGCAGGCTGGCGGTACAGGCGGGCAGCATCGCCAACACGGGCACCGTCGCCGCCGCCGGCGCGGCGAACCTGCAAAGCGCCGCCGACGTCGTGAACCGGGCCCTGGTCCAGGGCGCGTCCCTGACCGTCTCGGCGGGCACCGCCATCACCAACGACGGCGCCGACAGCGCCCTGCTGGCCCGCTTCTCCGCCCTCGTCACGGCGCGCGACGTCGCCAACGCGGGCACCATCCAGGCCGGCGCCGACATGTTCGCGACGGCCAGCGGCACCCTCGTCAACACGAACGCGATCCAGACCCTGAACGCGGGCAGCAGCCTCGCACTGACCGGCGGTACGGTCACGAACGGCGGCACCGTGCAGGCAGGCGGCAGCGCGTCCCTGAAGTCGACGGCCGCGACGCTCACCAACAGCGGCCAGGTCATCGCCACGGGCAACCTGGACGTGAGCGCGGCGTCCGCGTTCCTCAACGCCGACGCGAAGAGCGTCATGCAGACGGCCGGCGATTTCACGGCGCGGGCCGCCGAATTCGTCAACGGCGGCGCGATCAGCGCCGGCAAGAACGCGACCGTGGGCGCCACCTACGGGCTCACCACGTCCGGCCTGCTCGAGACCACGGTGGCCGGCGGCAGCGTGACGCTGCGCGGCGCATCGGTCGGCAACGGCGGCACGATCCGCGCGGCCGATGCGGCGAGCCTCGCAGCGACGGCGGGCGCCATCCAGAACTCGGGCCAGGTCAAGGCCGCGACAGGTCTCGACCTGACCGCCACGCAATCGATCGCCAATGCCGGGTCCACCGCGCTGCTGTCCGGCGCGACGCTGAACGCGAGTGCAGCCGGATTCACCAACAGCGGCAACGCGCAGGGCGAGACGAACGTGACGATCGACGTGGCCGATGCACTCGCCAACAGCGCGCTCCTGCAGGCGACGGGCACCGGCGCGAGCCTGGTCCTGCGCGCCGGCACGATCGCCAACAGCGGCACCGCCGGCTCCGGCGGCACCGCGGGTCTCACCAGCCGCACCGGCGGCATCGTCAACAGCAGCCAGGTACAGGCGCAGGATGCGCTGACCCTCTCCACAGCCACGACCCTCGACAACAGCGGCAAGATCATCGGCCAGGCCGGCGTCACGCTCACCGGCGCGGCCGGATTCGGCGTCGCCAACAGCGGCCGCATCCAGGCCGCCACCGCGCTGAACGTCGGCGCCGCATCCTCGGGCGCGGCGTACATGACGAACAGCGGCACGCTGTTCGGCGACACCCTCGGCGTCTATGCGGCCAACCTGACGAACCAGGGCCGCATCCAGTCGAACGGCGCCGCCACGCTGAGCGGCACCGATATCGTCAACCAGGGCAGCGGCGCCGTGATCCTGACCGGCATGGACGGCAGCGCGAGCACCATCACCGGCACGGGCAGCATCCGCAACGAAGGCGCCATCCACACGGCGGGCGGCCTGACGGTGACTGCACCGCGTCTCGACAACACGAACACGGGCGGCATCTCGTCGGAAGCGAACCTGACGACGAACGCGGGCGGCGCCGGCTTCGACAACGCCGGCGCGCTGTACGCCAGCGGCACGCTGACCGTCAGCGCCGCCGGCCAGACCTTCAACAACACCATGACCGGCACGATGGACGCCAACGACATCAACGTCGCCGCCGGCACCTTCAACAACTACAACACCGTCATCGCCCTGAGGGACACGACGATCGCGACGACCGACGCCTTCAACAACCTGCCGACCGGCCGGGTGCCGAACGTGATCGTCGCCCAGGTGATCAACGGCGGCGTCAGCACGCCGTACGACTGGGAAGGCAATTGCGCCTTCCTGAGCTCGGGCTGCGACCACCTCGTCACGTGGGCACAGACCGTGAACTGGGTCCAGGGGCTCGACGGCGCGATGCCCACGCAGTTCGGCCAGGTCATCGCGGCCCGCACGATCAACATCAGCTATGGCCAGTCGGGCGTGAACCAGGCGTCGCTGATCTCCGCGCCGAACGTCAACATCAGCGGCAGCGGCGCCTTCACCAACACCGACCTGCACCTGGAACAGATCGACTACGCGCGCCGCTGGCACATGACCAAGATCGGCCACCTGTTCGACGACGACGAGTACTACTACACCTACCCGACGACGGACGGCCAGTACGGCTGCAACGACGGCGGCTGCTTCGCCGGATCCGCCGGCAGCGCCGGCGCCGCCCAGGCCGCGGCGCACCTGATGGAAACGGGCCGCCACGTCATCCAGAAATGGAAGGCCGGCATCTACGCGACCAACCTCACGTTCACCGGCGGCAGCCTGATGAACCTCGGATCGCCCTACCAGCAAGGCACGCAGGCGCAGTCCGTCGGGGCGGACAGCGCCGTCGCGGCCAATCCGCTGGCGGGCACGCCGCTGGGCGCCGGGTTGAAGGCGCTCGTCAGCAAACTGCCGACCAACGCGAAGACGCAGAACGTCGCGGCCGCGCCGGCGGAGAAATTCCAGGGACTGAACCTGAACCTGCCGACGAACCCGAACGGGTACTTCGTGACGGCCAAGGATCCGAACTCGCACTACCTCGTCGAAACGAATCCTCTGTTCGGCGCGGGCAGCAACTCGGTCGGGTCGGATTATCTGACCAAGCTCCTGAACATCAATCCCGACAAGGAGATCAAGCGCCTGGGCGACGCCAACTACGAGGCAAAACTCGTGCGCGACCAGTTGATCGCGCAGACCGGCGCCAACGTCCTCAAGGGCATGGCGAGCGAAGCGGCGCAGATGCAGGCGCTGATGGACAACGCGTCCACGCAGGCGGGCAAGCTGGGACTCGTGTACGGCAAGGCGCTGAGCCCGGACCAGGTTGCGAACCTGACGGAAGACATGGTCTGGATGGTCGAAACCGTCGTGGGCGGCCAGAAGGTCGTCGCGCCGGTCGTCTACCTCGCGAAGTCGACGAAGGACGCCATCGAAGGCGGCGGCCCGGTGATCTCGGCCAAGAACATGAAGATCGACGCCGGCACGGTGTCCAATACGGGCGGCACGATCAAGGGCGACAAGCTCGACATCACCGCCAAGGGCGACATCACGAACACGGGCGGCAAGATCAAGGGCGGCGACGTCGCTCTCAAGTCGACCGAAGGCAGCATCGTCAACCAGACCGTGGCCGAAACGCGCGGCGGCAAGGACTTCGCGCGCACGACGATCGGCGCGGCGGCCGGCATCGAGAGCACCGGGAAGCTGAGCCTCGACGCGGCGAAGGACATCACCGTCAAGGGCGCGGACGTCAAGGCGGGCGGCGACGCAAGCCTGTCCGCCGGCGGCAACGTGACGTTCGACACGATCCGGAACACGACCGCGGACGCCACCATGCAGCGCAGCGCCGGCCTGCTGGGCGGCTCGGGCAGCGGCAGCAGCCTCGCCACCACGACCAATATCGGGTCGAACCTCGCGAGCGGCGGCAACCTCAAGATCAAGAGCGGCGGCGACACGACTATCGCGGGTTCGCAGGTGAAGGTCGGCGGCGACCTGGCGCTGGACGCAACAGGCAACGTCAACGTCATCTCGCGCCAGGACACGCGCGAAACGACGAGCTACTCCGAGCACTCGGGTCTCGGCGTGGGCGGCGGCCTGTTCGGCAACACGTCGACGACCACCGATACCTTCCAGGGCCGCAACGTGGCCGCCGGCATCGACGTCAAGGGCAATGCGGCGATCAAGAGCGGCGACACGCTCACCCTGCAGGGTTCTAACCTGAACGTCGGCGGCGGCGCGGACATCCAGGCGGGCCAGGTGCAGGTGCTGGCCGGCCAGGACGTCGACCGCACGACGACGACCACGAAGACGACGAGCTTCCTCAAGCTCGACGGCGCGGGCGGCGACACGTCCGCGGGTGCGGGCGCATCGGCCGGCAAAGGCGTCGGCAGCAAGGCGGGCGTGGGCGTCGGCGCCGAAGCGCATGCGGGTGCCAGCGCGACCGGCAGCGCGGGCGTCACGCTGGCCGAGACGAAGACCACGAACACGTACGACTATAACGCGCGCGCCGTGGGCTCGCAGATCAACGTCGGCAAGGACTTGAACGTGAAGGCCGACAAGGACATCACGCTGCAGGGCGCCAAGGTGAACACGGGCGGCGATACGAACCTCGATGCGAAGAACGTCAACGTGCTCGCATCGCAGGACGTGCACGTCTCGAGCAGCAAGACGTCGACCACGCAGATCGGCCTGTACGCGGAATCGAACAACGAAGCCTCCGCCAGCGCAGGTGCGCGTACCGGCATGGTCACGGGCGCGGGTGCGCAGGCGGGCGCGTCGTCCGACACGACGCTCGACGTCATCCGCACGAAGACGACCCAGACCGACAGCCTGAACATCCACAACAACGGCACGACGATCAACGCGAACGGCAAGTTGAACATCAACGCGAAGGACAAGCTGACCGTCCAGGGTTCGGAACTGGGCGGCGAGAACGGCGTCGCGCTGAAGGCGAAGGACATGGCGTTCACCGCCGCGACCGACGTCGACCAGACGACCACCACGACGACGAAGACGTCGGCCGGCCTGTACTACGGCGGCAGCGCCAAGGCCGAGGCCAGCGCATCCAACGGCATGCTGGGCGGCGGCGGCGCGGCCTCCGCGAATGCCAAGGCCGGCCAGGGCCTGCAGGCACGCCACTCGGAAGCGACCGACGCGTCCGGGACGACGACGGCGCAGGTGTCGACGATCCGCTCGGGCAACGGGGACATCACGCGCACGGCGACGGGCAACATCACGGACGTGGGCACGAACATCGACGCGGCCGGCAACTTCACGCAGTCCGCGACGACCATCGACAGCAAGGCGGCGGCGAACACCAGCTGGACGTCGTCGAATGCGTCGTCGCACGAGGCGCGCATCGGCGTGTATGCGGAGGCGAGCGCCAACGCGGGTGCCACCGGCGCGCCGGGTGCCTCGGGCGCCGGCGTCAGCGTCGGCATCGAGGCACAATACACGGGCACGCAATCGTCATCGAGCTCCAACAGCAGCACGGCAGTGGTGTCGACCGTCCGCGCGGGCGGCAAGGTCACCAGCACGTCGTCCGGCGCGACGACCATGGAGGGCACGAGCATCAAGGGCGACAAGGGGGTCGAGATCGGCGCCCAGTCGCTCGACTACAAGGCCGCGCACGACACGTCCAGCAGCAGTTCGAGCGAGCAGACGATCAACGCCGCCGCCAACGTCGGCGTGGGCCTCGGCTCGAAGACCGTCGAGGGCGGCGCCAGCGGCGGCTTCGACAAGGCCGGCGAGAGCGCGCGCTCGTCGACGGCCGTCGCCGGCGGCATCCAGTCGGGCGCGGGCCTCGTCATCAAGACGCAGGGCGACGCGCGCTTCGAAGGCACCGACATCGCGGCCAAGGGCGACGCGACGGTCCAGGCGGGCGGCAAGCTGACGATGGACGCGGCCCGCAACGAGAGCAGCTCGTCCAGCAATTCGAGCTCGTTCCAGGCCGGCGTGCAGGTGTCGGGCGGCGGTGGCGGCAAGGGTGGCAAGGGTGGCGAAAGCGGCGCGGGCCTGACCTTGGGCGGCGGGTTCCAGAACGACACCAGCACGTCCAGCAAGGCCGTCACCGGCAGCGTGAAATCGGGCGGCAACCTGACGCTGAGCGCGGGCGACAAGGCGAGCTTCGAAGGCACGCAGCTGAACGCGGCCGGCGCGGCCGCCGTGACGGGCGGCGCGGTCGAGCTCAAGGACGCGAAGAGCACGAGCAGCAGCACCAGCTCGGGCTTCGCAGCCGGCATCGGCGTCTCGGGCGGCAGCAAGGACGGCAAGTCGAGCGGCGCCGGCATGGCCACCGTCGAAGGCGGCTATTCCAGCGGCAGCAAGACCACGTCCACCAAGGCGACGCTGGAAGCCGGCAACGGCGTGCAGGTGAAGACCGGTCAGCCCTGACCGAGGTGCTCGTACAGGATCAGCGACCCGATCGCGATCAGTACGAGTCCGCCCGCGACCTCGGCACGCTTGCCTACGAGCTTGCCGAGGCCGCGTCCCACCATCACGCCGAGCGTCACCATGATGAACGTCGACAGGCCGATGGCGCCGGCCGTCGTGACGATGTTCGCATCGATGAACGCGAGGCCCACGCCGACGGCCATCGCGTCGATGCTCGTCGCGAAACCCGCGATGGCCAGCAGCCAGAACGAGTGGCTCGCCGGCTTGTCGTCCTCGTCGTCGTCCGCGCCGGACAGGCCTTCGCGCATCATCCGCAGGCCGAGGACGCCCAGCAGGGTGAACGCGATCCAGTGATCCCACGCCTGCACGTACGGCGCCGCCCAGTGCCCTAGCGCCCAGCCGATGACGGGCGTGAGTCCTTCGATGACGCCGAAGATGGCACCCGTGCGCAGGGCTTCGCGGAGATGGGGGCGTTGCAGCGCGGCGCCCTTGCCGACGGCGACGGCGAATGCGTCGGTGGACATGGCGAGAGCAAGTGCTGCGGTGGCGAGGAGATTCATGGTGGTTCCAGTCGGGCAATGACGAAGGCATGCCGGCGCGGCCCGATGAACGCGCAGGCATACCAAAGGTCTTGCCAACCAAAACGGCTGCCCGTACCACGTCGGCCAACGGCCGGCGAGTATGTTGATACGGGAACTTCCGCGGGGCGGAAGCAGGCTACTCCCCAATGGGATGCCGGCATTCTACTGCAAAACCTGCCGGCATGGCCAGTCTCAGGCGGTGGTTGCCCCCTGGCGATGCAGGTTCGCATACTTCAACCCGAAGAACAGGATGAAGCCATAGCAGGCGGCCGGCACGAAGAACGACGGCTGGACGCCGATGTGGTCCGCCAGCCAGCCTTGCAGGAACGGCACGATGGCGCCGCCCACGATGGCCATGCACAGGATGCCCGAACCCTGCCCCGTGTGCCGTCCGAGGCCGTGCAGCGCCATGCTGAAGATCGTCGGGAACATGATGGAATTGCACAACCCGACGGCGAGGATCGCCCACATCGCGGCCTGGCCCCGGCCGAAGATCGCGGCCAGCACGAGCACGATGGCGGCGAGCGCATTGAACGCGAGCGCCTTGCCGGGGCTGACGACGCGCATGACGGCGAAGCCGATGAAGCGCCCGATCAGCGCCCCGCCCCAGTACACGCTGACATAGCCGGCCGCCTCCGCCGCCGCCATGCCCGCGACCTGTTGCTCGCCGAGGAAGTTGACGAGGAAGCTGCCGATGCTGACTTCCCCGCCGACGTACAGGAAGATGGCGACGGCGCCCAGCACGAGGTGGCGGTAATGCAGTGCCGAACCGGTCGCACCGGCGGCCGGGACGTCGGCGTCGGCGTGGTCGATGCGCGGCAGCCGCGCCAGCGCGAACAGGATGGCGAGGAGCGCGAGCGCCGCCGCCAGCGCGAGATACGGTCCCTGCACGGTGGACGCCTGGTCCGCCGCGACGGTTCCGGCGCCCGCGAGGATCAGCACACCGCCCAGCGCCGGGCCCACCGTCGTGCCCAGCGAATTGAAAGCCTGCGTGAGGGTCAGGCGGCTCGACGCCGTCGCGGCCGGGCCGAGCACCGTCACGTACGGGTTCGCGGCCACCTGCAGGATCGTGATCCCGGAGGCCAGCACGAAGAACGCAAACAGGAACAGGCCGTAGCCGCCCTGCGCGGCGGGATAGAACAGCGCGCAGCCTCCGGCCGCGATCAGCAGGCCCGTGACGGCGCCCTTCTGGTAGCCGATGCGGCGGATCAGCGCGCCGGCCGGCAGCGACACGATGAAATAGGCGCCGAAGAAGCAGAACTGCACGAGCATCGCCTGCAGGTAGTTCAGCGTATAGATCGCCTTCAGGTGCGGGATCAGCACGTCGTTCAGCGACGTGAGGAGGCCCCACATGAAGAACAGGATCGTGACGATGACGAGCGGTCCCGTGTTGGTTGCGGTCGCATTGGATGCCGCGGCCACGGGCACGGACGGGTTGGGGGAAGCTGCCATGGAGTCTCCTTGTTATGCTTATGGTTATGGTGTTGCGGCGTCGAGCAGCGCGGCCACGCCGCGCAGTGCGGGATACGGTTCGGTCACGAGATAGGTCGGGATGCGCGCAAGGTACGGCTGCAGCCGGCCCTTGCCCTCGAAGCGGTTGCGGAACGCGGATGCGTGGAACAGCGGGCCGAGACGGGGCACGATGCCGCCGCCGATGTACATGCCGCCCGTCGCGCCCAGCGTCAGCGCGACGTTGCCTGCCACGCTGCCCAGGATGGCGCAGAACGCGTCGACCGTGGCGCGGCTGGCCGTGCAGGAACCGTCCAGCGCGCGCGCCGTGATCGCGGCGGCCGGTAAGGGTACGCCCGCCAGCACCCGATGGATCGCTTCCAGGCCCGGTCCGGACAGCAGCCGCTCGGCCGACACGTGGCCGTGTTCTTCCCACAGCGCGTCGAGGATCCGCATCTCGTCGCGCGTGACGGGCGCGAAGCTGGCGTGGCCGCCCTCGCCCGCCAACGCGATCCACCGTCCGCCGCCCGCGGGCACGATGCCGGAGACGCCGAGCCCCGTGCCCGGGCCGACCAGGCCGATGGGCCGGCCCTCGACCGCCGTAGCGTCCGTGCCGCCGATCTTCTCGCGGCCAGCCGCGTCCAGGTGCGGCAACGCCTGCGCGAGCGCGGCGAAATCGTTCACGACGAGGAGCGTCCCGAAACCGCAGGCATCCCGCAGTTCCGCGATCGAAAAGCGCCAGTGGTGGTTGGTCATGCTGACGACGTCGCCCTCGACCGGATTCGCGATGGCGAGCGCCGCCTGACGGATGCCGTCCGCCGGCAGGCCGCGCGCGGCTGCACGGGCCAGGTATGCCGCGATCGCATCCCTGACGTGGTCGTAATCGCGGCATGCAAGCACTTCGATGTCGGCGAAACCGCCGCCCGGCGCCTGCAGCGCGAAACGGGCGTTGGTGCCGCCGATGTCGGCCAGCAGCCGGAGTCCGCTCATTGCAGGTCCTCGCATTTCACGGTACCGGCACCCGCAGTCACATCGATGTTGCCGAAGGCGGCCGTGAAGGCGCCGTCGCTCGCGACGCGGAACGGCGTGTCGACGCGCGCCAGGTCGGCGCCGCGCGCACGGAAGCAGGCCAGCGGGATCGCGACCTCCTGGCGGCCCTTGCCGGCCAGGCCCGCGAACAGCCGGGTCGCATCGAGCGGCGTGCCGCAGGCGGTGCCGCCGCAGGCCATCGCGATCGTCACCTTGCCGCCTGGGGCCTGCTGCACGATCGTGTCGAAACGCAGCACGCCCTTGTCCGCCAGGGCGGCGGGCAGTGCGAGCGGCTTGCTGCCGTGCGCCTCGAACGTCGCCGGCGCCGTCCACGTGACGAGCTTCGCGTCCTGCTGCGTCTTGATCTGCGCGATGGCCACCGAGATGCCCGGCAGGCTCGTACCCGCGTTCAGGTCCGCGCCCAGCGCCGCCGTTTGCGTACCGCTGACGATCCGCAGCGGGAAGCTGGCGCGGTCCGCCTGGCCGAACACCGGGTACGTGTCGGATGCGCTGCAACCACCGGCCGGATACGTCGCGTCCAGGGTGCCGAGATGCGAGCGCTGGCCGCGTTTCAAGCCGTAGCCATAGGCGAACAGCGGCGCGTAGCCTTTGTCGCCCACGTTCAACGGCGTCTGGCACACGGACTTCGGCCACGAGAACGACAGCCTGCCGTTGAAGTCATACGGCTTCGCGCCCTTGCCCGCGACGAGCAGGTCCGAGACGCCCTTGCCTTCCGTGCCGGGCAGCCACGCGGCGATGAACGTGTCGGACAGGTTCAGCAAATCGTTCACCCACAGCGGACGCCCCGACAGGAACACGGTCACCACGGGCTTGCCCTTGCCGTGCACTTTCTGCAGCACGGCCAGGTCTTCCGGATAGCGGCTCGAATGGCGCAGCGTGCCCGAGGGGACGATGTCGCCGTCGCCTTCCGCATACGGCGCCTCGCCGATCACCGCGATGACGGCGTCGAACGCGGCCGGGTCGGCATCGGCACCGTCCGCGCTGTAGGTGACGTTCGCCCCTGCCGCCTTCAGGCCCGTAAGAATCGTCTCGGCCTTCGGGAAGTCGGCATTCGTGTTCGCCGTGCCCTGCCACGTCAACGCCCAGCCGCCCGTCTGGTTGGCCATGCTGTCGGCCGCCTTGCCGACGACGAGGATGCGCTTACCGGCCGCCAGCGGCAGCGCCGGTCCTTCGTTCTTCAGCAGCACGAGCGATTCGCGCACGGCGCGGCGGCCCAGCTCTTTCGCGAGCAGTGCGTCGTCCTTGCCGGCCCATGCGGATTGCGACGGCCGCTTGGCGAACACGCCGGCCCGCAGCTTCACGCGTACGATGCGGCTGACGGCGTCGTCGATGCGCGCCATCGGGATGCGGCCCGCTTCGACGTCCTTGATCGTGTTCGCGATGAACGCCTTCCAGTCGTTCGGCACCATCACCATGTCGATGCCCGCATTGATGGACTGGGCGCAGCTGTCGTTGCGGCAGCCCGGCACTTCGGCGTGTCCGTTCCAGTCCGTGACGACGAAGCCGTCGAAGCCCATCTTGTCCTTCAGGATATCGGTGAGCATATAGCGGCTGCCGTGCACCTTGCCGTAGTCCTTGCCCGCCGCCACGTCGTTCCACGAATTGAACGATGCCATGACGGTCTGCGCGCCCGCCTCGATGCCGGCGTAATAGCCCTGCGCATGGATGTTCATCATATCCCGCTCGCTGACCTTAGACACGCCCATGTTGATGCCGAATTCCGTGCCGCCGTCCGCCATGTAGTGCTTGATGCTCGCGATGGCGTTGGCGTCGTCCTTCAACGCGCCCTGCAGGCCCGTCACGTACGGGCCGGACAGGCGCCGCACGAGTTGCGGGTCTTCCGAAAAGCTTTCGTATGTCCGGCCCCAGCGGTCGTCGCGCACGACGGCGACGGTCGGGCCGAACACCCAGGCGATGCCCGTCGCGCGCACGGCCTTGCCCGTCGCGGCGCCGATGGCTTTCACCAGTTCCGGGTCGCGCGCGGCGCCGAGGCCGATATTGTGGGGGAACATGGTGGCGCCGTAGACGTTGTTGTGGCCGTGGACGGCGTCGGTGCCCCAGATCATCGGGACCTTGACCGCCATGTCGGTCGCCATCGACGCGTCGTAGAACGCGTCGGCCAGCTTCAGCCAGTCGGTGGCGTGCGCGTGCTTGTCGTTGCCCGGCCAGCTGCCGCCGCCGTTCAGCACGGAGCCGAGGTAGTAGGTGCGCACGTCGTCCGGCGTCACGGCCTTCAGTTCGGCCTGCGTCATCTGGCCGATCTTTTGAGCGAGTGTCATACGGCCGACGATCTCGCGCACGCGCGCCTCGAGGGCGGCGTCCGGCGCGATGGCGCTCTTCAGGCGCGGCCAGGCGTCGATCTGCTGCGGGGCGGCCGTTGCGCCGAACGCGGCGGCGGCCAGCGCGGACGCGACGGCGAGCCGGATGTGGCTATTGCTTTTGGTGGTCATGCGGGTGTCTCCAGGGTGGTCTCGCGGGGTCGTTTGGAAACGATTCCAATCGACCCTGCGAATATTGAATGCAAACGCCCGCGCTGTCAATCATTCGCTTGCGTTCACGCCCCGCGCAGGAAACCGCGATACCACTTCGCGCTGTCCTTCAGGCGGCGCTCCTGCGTGGCGTAGTCCACGTGCACGAGACCGAAGCGGCGCAGATAGCCTTCCGCCCACTCGAAATTGTCCAGCAGGCTCCACGCGAAATAACCCTTCACGGGGACGCCGTCGGCCACGGCCTGGCGCAGCGCGGCCAGGTGGCGCATCAGGTAGCGGCGTCGCGCCACGTCGCGGACACTGCCATCGCCGGTCACCACATCGTCGTAGCACGAGCCGTTCTCCGTCACGTACAGCGGCCCGGGACGGTAGTCGCGGTCGACGCGGGCCAGCAGCTCGGACAGCCCCTGCGGCGCCACGGGCCAGCCCATCGCCGTGATCTCCCCTTGCGCCGGCAGCACGCGCGCGCCCAGCGGGCCGTGATCGGGATCATGCGCCACGGTCTCCGGGAAGTAGTAATTCACGCCCAGGAAGTCCGTCGGCACGGCGATGTCGTCCAGGTCGCCCGGCAGCACGACGGGTGCCGCGGCCCCCACCTGCGCGAGCGTCGCTTCAGGGTAGCCGCGCCCGTACAGCGGGTCGAGGAACCAGCGGTAGCGCAGGCCGTCGTGGCGTTCCATCGCGGCCACGTCCTCCGGTGCGGCGCTCGCGGGCCGCAGCGGGTGCAGGCTGAGCGAGATGCCGACCTGCGCGTCCGGCACATTGGCGCGGATCACCGGCACCGCCCTGCCGTGCGACAGCAGCACGTGGTGCGCCACCTGCAGCGCCGTGCCCAGGTCCGTCAGGCCGGGCGCATGCCAGCCCTCGTAGTTGCCGATGATGGCCGTGCACCACGGCTCGTTGTGCGTGATCCACCGGCCCACGCGGTCGCCCAGGCGGCGCGTCACCGCGTCGGCCAGGTCGACGAACGCGTCGACCGTATCGCGCGCCGCCCAGCCGCCGCGGTCCTGCAGCCATTGCGGCAGGTCCCAGTGGTACAGCGTGGCCCACGGTTGCAGGCCCCGCTCCAGCATGCCGTCGACGAGGCGGTCGTAGAAATCCAGGCCTTTCGCATTCGGCTTCTCGCTCACCCCGTCGCAGATGCGCGGCCACGCGATCGAGAAGCGGTACGCGTTCAGGCCCAGCTCGCGGCCGATGTCGAGGTCTTGCGGCCAGCGGTGGTAGTGGTCGCAGGCGTTCGCCCCGGACGAGCCGTCGCGGATCTTGCCCGGGGTCGCGGAGAAGCGGTCCCAGATCGATTCGACGCGGCCGTCGACGCTGCCCGCGCCCTCGATCTGGTACGACGACGTGGCGCAGCCCCACAGGAAATCGGGGCCGAAGTCGGCGCGCTGCGGCGCCTGCGGTTCGGGGCCGTCGGCGCCCGGGAAGATGTCGTAGATGGTCATCGTAGTCTTTGTCGTTATGATTGGAAAGCTTTCCAGAGCCGCCGCAAAAAAAGGCGCGCATGCGGCGGCGCGCCGGATCAGGATGTCATGCAGCCTTGCGTTTCACGCTCGGGGCCTTTGCCAGCGACGCGCGCAACGTCACGCTGACGGGAAATTCGCGCGTGACGGGACGGCGCATGTCGTAGCACAGGTTCAGCAAGGCGTTGATGCCGTTCTGCGTCATCTCGCGCCACGGCATGTGCACGGACGTGAGGCGCGGCGCGGAAAACGCGGCGCTCGGGGTGTCGTCGTAGCCCAGCACGGACAGGTCGTGGGGCACGCGGATGCCGGCCTCCTGGAAGTACGACAGCGCGCCCACGGCCATTTCGTCGTTGGCGCAGAACAGCGCCGTGCACGGGTAGCCGGAATCGAGCAGCTGCTTGGCCGCGGCCCAGCCGCCCGCCGGCGAAAAGTCGCTCTCCAGGCGCCAGATCTTCGCGGGGTCGATGCCGCTGTCGCGCAGCTCGCTCATGAAGCCGTCGATGCGGGCACGGTTGTCCTCGAGCTGGCGCGGGCCTTCGACGACGGCGATCTTGCGGTGCTTGTGGTCCAGCAGCGCGCGCGCGGCGAGCCGGCCGCCCAGCGTGTGGTCGACGGTGAAGCACTGGTCGGGCATCGATTCGAAACTGTGGTTCAGCGCGACGAGCTGGCCGGCCTTGGCACCCAGCGCGGCCAGGTCTTCTTCCAGCAGCGCGCTCGTCATCACGACGAGGCCGTCGCAGCCGCGCTCGACGAGGAATTCGACGCCCTCGATGGCCTGGCGGCGCTCGTCGCCGAGGCCCACGCCGAACGCGAGCACCATGTGCACGCCGGCCGCGCGCAATTCCGTGTCGATGATCTGCAGGATCGGCGTATAGAACGTCCCGCTCAGCACGGGGATGTACACGCCGACCATGCGGCTCGTGCCGGACAGCAGCGCGCGCGCCGCGTGCGACGGCCGGAAACCCAGCTCGTCGATCGCCTTCTTCACGCGCGCCAGCGTCGCCGGCGACACGGAACCCTTCCCGCTCACCACACGCGACGCGGTACCCAGGCCCACGCCGGCCAGCTTCGCTACGTCCTTGATCGTTGCCACAAACTCTTCCTCAATGCTGTCATTCGTCCGAAGGATACTGTATTTGCCGGCTTTACAGGCGATTTCCGCTCGCCGGGTCGAACAACGAGACCCGTTCCACGTCGATCCCGAAGGCCACCCGTTCGCCCGGCGCGTAGCTGCGCCCATCGTGCACGAGCGACGCGAGCGTCGCCTTCCCCCGGCGCAGCCACACGACCTGGTGATTGCCCATCGGTTCCACCAGCGTCACTTCGCCGACGAAGTCGCCGTCGGCGTGGATCGCCACGTGCTCCGGGCGGATGCCGAGCACCGCGGGCCGTCCCGCGGGGCGCGCCCCGTCCGCCGGCAGGTAGCGCATGCCGTCCGCCTCGAAACGCCCGTCCGCGTCCAGCGTCCCCTCCACGAACGCCATCGCCGGCGCGCCGAGGAAGCCGGCGACGAAACGGTTCGCGGGCCGCTCGTACACGTCCAGCGGCGTGCCGATCTGCTGGATCTCTCCACCCTGCATGACGACGATACGGCTCGCGAGCGTCATCGCTTCCACCTGGTCGTGCGTCACATAGATCATCGTGGAACCCAGCGTCTGGTGCAGCAGTTTCAGCTCGCGCCGCAGTTCCGCGCGCAGCTTCGCGTCCAGGTTGGACAGTGGTTCGTCGAACAGGAACACCTGCGCCTCGCGCACGAGTGCGCGCCCGATCGCGACACGCTGGCGCTGGCCGCCCGACAGCTGCGCGGGCTTGCGGCGCAGCAGCGCATCCAGCTGCAGCATGGCGGCGGCACGGTCCACGCGGCGGCGGATTTCCGCTTTCGGCGTGCCGGCGATGCGCAGGCCGAACGACATATTGTCCTCGACCGTCATCGTCGGATACAGCGCATATGACTGGAACACCATGCCGATCCCCCGTTCGCTCGGATCGGCGTCCGTCATGTCGCGGCCGCCGATCTCGATGGCGCCGGAATCGCTGTCGACGAGGCCCGCGATACTGTGCAGCAGGGTCGACTTGCCGCAGCCGGAAGGCCCCAGCAGCACGAGGAATTCGCCGGGCTCCACGTGCAGGTCGAGGTCGCGGATGATGGGCTTGCCGCCCAGGACGATGTTCAGTTTGCGCAGCGAGACGTTGGCCATCCCTTATCCTTTCACGGCACCGGCGGCGATGCCGCGCACGAACCAGCGGCCCGAGAAGAAGTACAGCGCGAGCGGCACGAGCGCGGTGAGGATCGTCGCCGCCATGTTCACGTTGTACTGCCGGACACCGGTCGTCGTGTTGATCACGTTGTTCAGCTGGACCATCATCGGCATGTTGTCGCGCCCCGCGAACACGAGGCCGAGGATGTAGTCGTTCCACACGCCCGTCACCTGCATGATCGCGGCGACGACGACGACCGGCAGCGACATCGGCAGCATCACCTGCAGGAAGATGCGCCAGAAGCCGCCGCCGTCGATGCGCGCGGCCTGGAACAGCTCGTGCGGCACGTTGCAGTAGTAATTCCGGAACAATAAGGTCATGACGGGCATGCCGAAGACGAGGTGCACGAGGACGATCGCAGGCAGGCTCCCGAAGATGCCGGCCAGCGCCATCACGCGCACGAGCGGGTAAATCATCACCTGCACGGGGACGAACGCGCCCGCCATCAGGATGCCGAACAGGATGTTCGCGCCGCGCGGCCGCCAGAACGACAGCGCGTAGCCGTTCACGGCGCCCAGCAGGATGGGCAGCAGCGTCGACGGCACGGTGATGGCGACCGAGTTCCAGAAGCCGGTGCGCACGCCGTCGCATGCGGCGCCCGTGCACACGCCGCTCCACGCGAGCCGCCACGGTTCGAGTGTCGGCGCCAGGGGCAGCGCGAAGATGCCGCCCTGGCGGATCTCGTCCATCGACTTCAGCGACGTCACGATCATCACGTACAGCGGCAGCAGGAAGAACAGCGCGGCGCCCAGCAGGAACACGTACAGGCCGATGCGGGCCGGCGTCCAGCGGCGGCGCGCGCGCCGGGCTGCCGTCGCCGGCTTCGCGGCGGATGCCGCGGCCGGCAGGGGCGGGACGATCGACTCCATTTTCATGCGGCCTCCTTGCGGCTGCGGGCATAGGCATACGGCGCGAGCAGCGCCAGCACCGGTACGAGCAGCACGATCGCGCCGGCCGAGGCCAGGCCGACGTTCGAGCGCAGGAACAGGTGGTCCATGATGAATTTCGCGGGCACCTCGCTGGCGATGCCGGGGCCGCCCTGCGTCATCGCGACGACGGCATCGTACAGCTTCGCGACGGCGGTGGCCAGCAACAGCAGCACGGTGGCGATGGTCGGCCACAGCATCGGCAGAACGATCTGGGCGTACACGCGCCACGCGGGGATGCCGTCCAGCCGGGCCGCCTTCCAGATCTCGGGATCGACGCCGCGCAGGCCCGCCAGCATCAGCGCCATCACGAGGCCGGACATCTGCCACACGGTGGCGATGACGACGGTATAGATGGCGAAGTCCTGAGACACGATCCAGTCGAGGCGGACGTCGTGGAAGCCGAGCGCGCGCAGCGAGCCGTCGATGCCGTCGCCCGGCGTCAGCAGCCATTGCCACACGAGGCCCGTCGCCACGAACGACATCGCGTACGGGTACAGGAAGATCGTGCGGAACACGCCCTCCCCTTTCACGTTCTGGTCAATGAACACGGCCAGCAGGAAGCCGATCACGAGGCAGGCCAGCACGAACAGGACGCCGTACGCGGCCAGGTTGTGCAGGGACAGCATCCAGCGCTCGTTGTCGAACAGGCGGTGGTATTGCGCAAGGCCGATGAAGTGCCCGGACGGGAACGTGCGCGAGCCGGTCAGCGAAATATAAAAGGTCCACAGGCCGGCGCCGAGATAGCCGAGTGCGGCCACGACGGCCATCGGCAGCAGCGCGGTGTAAGGCGTGACGCGGGAGAGCTTGAGGGTCGCCATGGTCAGTAGCGCAGCGCCGACGCGATGCTGTTCTGGGCCCGTTCGACGGGCATGTTGGTGTTCCAGTAGGCGGTCAGCACGTCCTGCAGTGCGCCGTTCTGGTCCGGCGTCAGGTACACCTCGGCGACGCCGACGGGCCGCTTCGGATCGCGCAGGATCGCCATGCCCTTGCGCGCGCACGCGTCGAACTGGCTGTCGTCCGCATCCAGCCGCACCGGGATCGAGCCTTTCAGTTTATTGAACGCGAGCTGCACGCCGGGCCTGTCGACGACGTTCGCGAGCAGCTTCTGCGCCCGCAGCGCGCCCGCGTCGTCCGTTTTCGGGAACACGAACACGTCGCCCTGGATCAGGTACGGGCTGTCCGCGCCCAGGCCCGGCAGGCAGCCGAACTGGCGGCCCGGCGCCTGGCCGGCCGCGATGAACTCGCCCTTGGCCCAGTCGCCCATGATCTGCATGCCGGCCTTGCCGCTGATGACGAGCGCCGTCGCATCGTTCCAGTTGCGGCCCGGCGACGCCGGATCGACATAGCCCTGCAGCCGCTTGTACGCGACGAGCACCTTGCGGAATTCGGCGGAACGGATCGCGGCCTGGTCGCGGTCGCGGATCACTTTCAAATACAGGTCGCGCCCGCCCATGTTCGACAGGACCATCGAGAACAGCAGGATGTCCTGCCACGCCTGGCCGCCGTGCGCGAGTGGGATGGCACCGGCGGCCTTGAGCTTGTCGAGCGCCGCGAACAGCTCGTCCATCGTGGCGGGCTCGCGGGTGATGCCGGCCTTCGCGAACGCGGCTTTCGAATACCAGATCCACGTCTGCATGTGGATGTTCATCGGCACGGCGTACCAGTGGCCGCGCACCTTGATCACGTCGACGATGGGCGCCGGCAGGACCTGGTCCCAGCCGTCGCGCCGCGCGAGGTCGTCGACGGGGTTCAGCAGGTCTTCCTCGATGATGTCGAGGAACTGCTTGGAGGTGTTGAACTGGGCGGCCGTCGGCGGATTGCCGCCGATGATGCGGTTGATGGTGACGGCGCGCGACTGGTCGCCGCCCGCGATCGCGGTATCGACCCACGTGCCGCCGGCGTCGCGGTAGGCCTGCTCGACCTGCTTCACGGCGGCCGATTCGCCGCCGGACGTCCACCAGTGGATCACCTCGGCCCGTGGACCAGCGTGCGCCGCTGTTGCGGTCGCGCACAGCCAGGCGCAAAGCAACGCCTTGCGGGTTCCGTACATGCTGTCTCCGTTATGACGTCCTGGCAGGGCCGGCGCCTTTTTTATCCTGTCGCGGCATGCCATGGAAACGTTCCCATGGGCATGCTCCGACTATAACATCCCAAAAAAATCAGTGTCAAACAAAACAACGCCCTAGCCCGTCGCAGCGGCGCACACGGCTTTCACGTGGCCGCGCAGCCACGCATGGACGGGGTCGGCATGCTGGCGCTGGTGCCAGCACTGTTCCACCTCCACGACAGGCAGCGCGAACGGTAGTGTAAACGTCTGCAGCGGCATCGTCGCCATCGCCCAGTGCACGAACGGCGCCGGCATCACGGCGACGAAGTCGGACGCCATGGCCATCGACAGCGCGGCCTGGAATCCGGGCGCGACGAGCGCGATCGTACGGCGCAGGCCGCGCCCGGCCAGGGCCGCGTCGACGGCCGCGCACGAGCGCCGGCCGGGCGACGTGGCGATGTGCTGCCAGGCGACGAATTCCTCCGCATCGATTCTCGCGCGGCGGCGCCCCGCGCACAAGGGGTGGCCGCGCCGGACGACGCCGACGAACGACGCCGTGAACAGCCGCTCGGTGAGGATGCCCGGCTCCGGCCCCTTCACGACCAGGATGTCCAGGTCGACCTCGCCGCTGCGCAGCGCATCCGGGTCGCGGCTCGCGCGCGGCAGGAATTGCAGCGCGACGCCCGGCGCCTCGGACCGCATCGCGGCCGCGAGCCGTGCGGCCCACGCGCCGGCGAAACCGTCGTTGGCGCGGAGGGTGAACGTCCGTTCCAGCGTCGCGAGATCCACGCGCGGCGGCTGCAGGACGCCGCGCACCTGGTCGATGGCGCGGGCGACCGCCTCGCGCAGCGCCAGCGCGCGCGCCGTGGGCACGAGGCCGCGGCCGGCCGGCACGAACAGCGGGTCGTCGAACGCGTCGCGCAGACGCGCCAGCCGCCGGCTCATCGCAGGCGCGCTCACGTGCAGGCGTTGCGCCGCGCCGGCCACGCTGCCGGTCTGCAGCAAGGCGTCGAGGTCGACGAGGAGGTTGAGATCGAGGTTCTGCGGAGTCATCATGAATGCTGCACGGCGTGCACGGATTGCCTGCAAGGATATCACTTTACGCACGGCTCGCGGACCGGGGATGATGGCGGCATGAACACCCTCTTCCCCCTCCTCGCCGTGTGCATCTGGACCGGCAACACGCTCGTCACCAAGTCCGCCGCCACGGCCATCGACCCGGCCGCCATCGCCTTTTACCGCTGGGTGCTCGCCGGGGTGCTCCTGTCGCCGTTCGTTGCCCGTGCCGTGTGGCACAAGCGTGCCGTCGTGGCGCGGCACTGGCCGAAGCTCGCCGTGCTGGGCGCCCTCGGCATGGCCACTTACCAGGGACTCGCCTACGAGGCGGCGCGGACGACGACCGCGATCAACATGGGTGTGATCGTCGCCACCATGCCGCTGATGTCCGCCCTGCTCGCCGCGGCGGCCGCGGGCGAGCGCCCGACGCGCGCGACCATCGGCGGCGCGCTGTTGTCGCTGGCCGGCGTGGCGGTCCTCGCCGCGCAGGGTGCGCCGGGCCGGCTGCTCCTTGGCGGACTGCATCCCGGCGATGGCCTGATGGTGGTCGCCGTCGCGTCGAACGCCGTGTATGGCGTCCTGCTCAAGCGCTGGGCGCTGCCGCTGTCGACGTGGGAACAGCTCTATGTGCAGATCGGCTTCGGCGTAGTGTGCCTCGCGCCGTTCTGGTGGTTCGCACCCGCTTCACCGGTCACGGTCGCCAACCTGCCGCTGGTCCTGTACGCCGGCACCGCCGCGTCGATCGGCGCGCCGTTCTGCTGGATGAACGGCATCAAGCGGATCGGTCCCGCGCGCGCCGCGGTGTTCATGAACCTGCTGCCGCTGCTGGTCGCGCTGGGCGCATGGGGGCTGCTGGGCGAGCGGCTGCACGGCTACCACGCCGCCGGCGGTGCCCTCGTGCTGGCGGGCCTGCTGTGGAGCCAGCGCCGCTCAAGGCTTCACTAAGGCCTCCGTGAGCATGTCGAACAGGGTGCGCGCGGCCGGCGCCATCGTGTGGTTGCGCTTGGAGATCAGGCCCAGCGTCCGGTGGATCGCCGGATTCACGAGGGGCACGCCGACGATGGTGTCCGGCCGGCCGGGCAGCACGGAGAGTCCGGGCACCGCAGCCACGCCCATCCCCGCCTCGACGAGCGCCAGCACGCCGGACACGTGGTTCACCTCGCACAGGATGACCGGGTGCTTCTCGACGCCGGCCAGCGCCGCATCGATGACGGTGCGGTTGCCGCTCGATTTCGCGACCGAGATATAGCGCTCGTCGACGGTCTCCTTCCAGCTGAGTTCCTTGCGTCCTGCCAGCGGATGGTCGCTGCGCATGGCCAGCACATAGTTCTCGACGTAGATCGGCTCGAACTCGATCTCGGGATTTTCCGCGCCGGTGAAGTTGATGCCGAAATCCGCTTCGCCCGCCAGCACGAGGTTCAGCACGTCCTGCGCGCTCTCGTCGTGCACGCGCACGCGGATGCGGGGAAAGCGCTCGCTGAAGCGCGTCAGCACGTCCGGCAGGAAGTGCCACACGGCGGAGGGCACGCACGCGAACGTGACGGAGCCGGTGCGGTGCGCCGCGAGGTCGGCGACGCCCAGCACCGCGTCTTCCAGCCCGTCCAGCGCCGTGCGCACGTTCACGAGAAAGGTCTGGCCGACGTTCGTCAGCTGTACTCGGCGCGTGGTCCGCTCGAACAGCTTCACGCCGAGGCTTTCCTCGAGCTTGTCGATGCGCCGGCTCAGCGCCGACTGGGACAGGAACAGGTCGGACGCGGCCTGCCGGAAGCTGGCGCGTTCGGCGACGGCCACGAACGCCTGCAAGTCATGGAGGTCGTAATTGATGCGCATGGCGCAAGAATACGCGTGAAATTTGCAATTATCAAATCATTCCTTTTGTCGGATGATCTAGCCACTCAGCCATCAGCCTCGCCAAGAAGGCAACACAAGGAGACACCGTGCGCCATTCCTGCGCCTTCACCGTATTACTCGCCGCCAGCGGCACCTGCTGCGCCCAGGCCGGCGTCAACCTGTACGGCATCGTCGACGTCGGCTTGCGCGCCGTCGACGGCACGATGGCCGTCGCGAGCGGCATCAACCAGACCAGCCGCTGGGGCATCCGCGGCCAGGAAGACCTGGGCGGCGGGTGGAAGGCCGTGTTCCGGCTCGAAGGCGGCATGAACGCCGACACCGGCACGCAGGCCAAGAGCGACCGCCTGTTCGACCGCCAGGCGTGGGCCGGCCTCGACTCGCCATACGGCCAGATCGCCGTGGGACGCCAGGCCAACCTCATTTCCGACGCCCTCATCCCCGTCGACCCGATCGGCAAGCGCGACGCGTCGGTCAACCCGAACATCAACGTGGCGGGCCTCTCGAATACCGCGTACGGCACGCACGCGTTCGGGCGCCAGTATGGTCCAAGCGGATACGCGGACAATTTCTACCGCCTGGACAACACGATCAAGTACACAGCGACCGTCGGCTCATGGCAGGCACGCGCCGCGTATTCGGCCGGCGAAGTCGCGGGCGATGCGAGCGCGTCGAGCAGCCACGGCGTCGCCCTCGCTTACCAGCGCCCCGACTGGGTCGTCTCCGGCGCGACGATGCAGTTCCGCAGCCGCGACGGCTTGCCGCTCGATGCCTGGAGCCTCGGCGCCGCAGTGCGGCTCGGCGCGTGGCAGTTGAAGGCGAACGCCGCGCGCAACGACGCGGACACGGGACCGGCCAGGCGCGTCGCCCAGCGGGTGCTGTCCGCCGGCGTGAGCCGCCCGCTTGCCCGCGGCCTGCTCGTCACGACGGCCTGGTACAGCGTGCGGCGCGAGGCCACCGGCTACACGGACGACGGCTTCGACCGCGGCTTCCTGTTCGTCGAAAAGACGCTGGCGCCGCGCACGACGGCGTACGTGGAAGCCGATTACACGGCCTGGCGCGGCGACGCCGCGGCCAGGGACCGCCACGGCACGGGCGTCACGCTCGGCCTCATGCAGAAATTCTGACAAGGAGACACTCATGCACTTCAAGACCACCCTGGCCGCCCTCGCATTCGCCAGCGCCGGCGCGGCCCACGCCACCGACGTCCACGTCGTCAGCTCGGGCGGTTTCGCCCAGGCGTACAAGGACTTGTCCGGCACGTACGAACGCACCAGCGGCGACCGGCTCGTGTCGGAATGGGGCCCGTCGATGGGCGCGACGAAGAACGCGATTCCCGCACGCCTCGCCCGCGGCGAACATGTCGACGTCGTCATCATGGTGGGCGACGCGCTCGACAAGCTGATGGCCGAGGGCAAGCTCGAACCGGGCAGCAAGGTCGTCCTCGCCGACTCCCCGATCGCGTGCGCCGTGCGGCATGGCGCGGCGCAGCCCGACATCCGCACCGTCGACGGCCTGCGCCAGGCCTTCCTGCACGCGTCGAAAGTGGCCTATTCGGACAGCGCGAGCGGCGAGTACATCAAGCGCGAACTGCTGGACAGGCTGAACATCCACGAGCAGATGCAAGGCAAAGCTGCGCAGATCCCGGCCACGCCGGTGGGCGAGATCATCGCGCATGGCGAGGCCGATTTCGGCTGCCAGCAAAGGAGCGAGCTGAAACCGGTGCAGGGCATCGACATCGTCGGCCTGCTGCCCGCCGAAGTCCAGCGCAGGACGCAGTTCGCGGGCGCCGTCGTGCGCGGCGCTCCGCACGCGGACGCGGGTCGCGCCCTGCTCCGCTTCCTCGCGTCCCCCGCCAACGCGCCCGCCATCGAGGCCACCGGACTCGAACCCGTCGCGGCCCCGCACTGAACCTCATCCGGAGACACGATCATGACCAGTCAAACCACCGTCGCGGCGCCCGCCGCAACAGCAGCACCCGCGCGCGGGCCATCGAAGCTCGGCGCCGTCATCCGCGTCACGAGCGGGAATTTCATCGAGATGTACGATTTCTTCCTGTTCGGCTTCTACGCGAACCAGATCGCGGCCGCGTTCTTCCCGTCCACCAGCGAGTACGCCGCGCTGATGATGACGTTCGCCACGTTCGGCGCCGGCTTCTTCATGCGGCCGCTGGGCGCGATCTTCCTGGGCAGCTACGTCGACCGCATCGGACGCCGCAAGGGCCTCGTGCTGACGCTCGGGATCATGGCGTCGGGCACGGCGCTGATCGCGTTCGTCCCCGGTTATGCGACCATCGGCCTCATGGCGCCGCTGCTCGTGCTGGTCGGCCGCCTGCTGCAGGGCTTTTCCGCGGGCGTGGAACTGGGCGGCGTGTCCGTCTACCTGTCCGAGATGGCGACGCCGGGCAACAAGGGGTATTACGTGAGCTGGCAATCGGCCAGCCAGCAGGTGGCCGTCGTGTTTTCCGCCGCGCTGGGCTATGGCCTGAACCACGCGATGCCGAAGGACGTCATCGCCGACTGGGGCTGGCGCATCCCGTTCTTCATCGGCTGCTCGATCATCCCCGTCGTCTTCTACATCCGCCGCTCGCTGCAGGAGACGCAGGCCTACCTGCAGCAGAAGTCGCACCCGACGTTCGCGCAGATGATGCGCACGCTGACCCTGAACTGGCCCATCGTGACGGCCGGCGCGATGCTGGTCGTGATGACGACGGTCGCGTTCTACCTGATCACCGTGTACACGCCCACGTTCGGCAAGAGCGTGCTGCACCTGTCGACCGAGGAGAGCCTGCTCGTGACCCTGTGCGTCGGCGTGTCGAACTTCATCTGGCTGCCCGTGATGGGCGCGCTGTCGGACCGCATCGGCCGCTGGCCCGTGATGGCCGTCTGCTCGGCGCTGGCCGCCGTGACGGCGTATCCCGCGCTGGCGTGGCTGATCGCGCATCCCAGCTTCGGCAATATGGTGATGATCGAGCTGTGGCTGTCGTTCCTGTACGGCAGCTACAACGGCGCCACCATCGTCGCGCTCACGGAAATCATCCCGATGCAGGTGCGCACGACCGGGTTCTCGCTCGCGTACAGCCTCGCGACCGCGCTGTTCGGCGGCATGACGCCGCTGCTCTCGACGTGGCTGATCGAAGCCACGGGCGACAAGGCGGCACCCGGCTGGTGGATGGCGGGCGCCGCCGCGATCAGCCTGTTCGCGGTGTTCCTCGTCTACCGCGGGATCGTCAAGGAGCGCGTGGCCGTCAATTGAAACGGCCGCCGATGCCGCCGACGCTGTAGCGCCCCGCACCCAGCAGGGCCACGGCGACGGCGGCGCCCAGATACATCCCCTGCAGTTCGAGCGCCCAGCCGCCGGTGTCGTTCAGGGTGAAGAACTGGCTCGTGTGGACCAGCATCAGGGCCACGATCATGTTCACGGCCACGACGACGGCCGCGGCCCGGGTGAACACGCCGAACAGGATCAGCAGCGGCGCGATCACTTCGCCGATGTACACGAGGTAGCCGAGCGCCCCGGGCAGGCCGGCCTTTGCAAGCATGCCGCTGATGAAGCCGACGCCCCCGATCAGCTTCGACACGCCATGAAACAGGATCAGGACGGCCAGCACGATACGCAGGACCAGCTTGCCGCCATCGTCCGTCTTGGTTTCCATATCGCCTCCTTGATGTGAGCACGGCAGGTATACTCCCATGGTACGCCACCTGAAGAGAACGAGCCGTTGATTCCCGAACCAGACAAGAACGCCCGCGTGCGCGGCGTCACGTCGATCGCCGCCATGCGCGACGCCATCCGTGACGCGTCACGCAAACTCCCGCCGCTGACCGCCATTCCCCGCTTCCGGACGCTCGATCGCGCCGCCTTCCGCGCGCAGGCGGAACGGGGGCTGCCGTTCATGATCACGGGTCTCGTCGGCCGCTGGCCGCTGTGCGCGTTCACGCCGGACCAGTTGCGCGCCCGCTTCGGCGCCGTGCCCGTGCGGGCCCGCGTGGGCGACTACATCGGCACCGCGTTCGCGCCGGACCGCGCGATGCGCGACATGGCCATGGGAGAGTACCTCGATCTCATCGCGGACTGGCGGGACGGCCTGCCGCCGTACGTCGGCAACCTGGAGATCAACGAACTGAATGCGATGTGCCATTGGCCCGGCTATTTCGGGAAGATGGGACCGCCCCGCTTCTGGCTCGGACCCGCCGGCACGGTGACGCCGCTGCATTGCGACTACGACGACAATATCTTCGCGCAGGTGTGGGGCACGAAGCGGATCTTCCTGGTCCCGCCCCACCACGACGAATTCCTGTATGTGCGCGAAGCGAATCCGGTGCTGTTCGGGTCCCCGTTCGATCCGGAGCAACCCGATTTCGATGCGTACCCGCTCGCTCGCGCTGCGGCGCCGGTCGAATGCATCGTCCAACCCGGCGACATGCTGTACGTGCCCGCCGGCTGGTATCACCAGGTGCGGGCGTTGACGTTCGCGCTGTCCGTCAACCGCTGGGCCAGGGCGATGCCGCTCGCGCTGAAGGACGATCCCACGCTCAAGGCTGGAGCCGATAGCCGACCGCCGTCTCCGTGAGCAGGTACCGCGGTTGCGCGGGATCGTCTTCCAGCTTCTGGCGCAGATGGCCCATGTAGATGCGCACGTAATGACCGTTGTCCGCGTTCGACGGCCCCCAGACCTCGCGCAGCAGCTGCGGCGCCGTGACGACGCGGCCCAGGTTCGCGACCAGCACGGACAACAGCTTGTATTCGGTCGGCGTCAGGTGCACGGGCTCGCCGTCGCGCTGCACCGTGCGCCTGTCCAGGTCGACCTCGACCCGGCCGAACGCGATGCGCGCGGAGGCGTCGCCACCCGCCTTGTGCTGGCGGCGCAAGGCGGCACGCACGCGTGCGAGCAGTTCGCCGATGCCGAAGGGCTTCGTCAGGTAGTCGTCCGCACCGGCGTCCAGCGCCGTGATCTTGTCCGCCTCGTCGATGCGCGCGGACAGCACGATGATGGGCACGGGGCTCCACGTCCGCACGTCGCGGATCAGCCGCAGGCCATCGCCGTCGGGCAGGCCCAGGTCGAGGATGATGAGGTCGGGCGTGCGCGTACCGGCGTCGATCAGGCCGCGCTTCAGCGTCTCGGACTGGTGCACCTGCCAGCCCTCGCCTTCCAGGGCCAGGCGGACGAATCGGCGGATCTGCGGCTCGTCCTCGACGATGAGGGCGACGGGTGCGGCGGGTTCAATGCTCATGCTGGTCGATGGGGTGGTCGTGGTGTTCCGGATCGGCGTCGGGCAGCGGCGGCGGCTCGCCCAAGGGCAGGCTCAGTTCGAAGCAGGCGCCGGCGTCCGGCAGGTTGAAGGCGCGCATGCGGCCGCCGTGCGCCTCGACGATGGCGCGGCAGATCGCCAGGCCCAGGCCGACCCCGGCGATCGGCGATTCCTGCTGGCCGCGCACGAATTTTTCGAACAGCGCGTCCTCGCGGCCCGCCGGCACGCCGGGACCGTCGTCGCACACGGCGACGACGAGCATCCCCGCTTCCGCGCGCGCCCCGATCGTCACGTGCGCATACGGCGGCGTGTACTTGCCCGCGTTTTCCAGCAGGTTGCACAACACGCGCTCGAGCAGCGTCGCGTCGAAGCGCACGAGCGGCAGGCCGCGCGGGATGCGCGTGTCGACCGTGCGCGCACCCAGCTGCCAGCGGCAGGCCCGGAGGGCGCTGCCGATCGTCTCCTCGACCATCTGCCATTGCAGGTTCAGTTTCACCCCGCCGCTCTGGATGCGGGCCATGTCGAGCAGGTTGGCGACGAGGGTGCTCATGCGCCGGGCTTCGTCGCGCAGCGCGTTCGCCAGCTCCATCTGCGCGGCGGCCAGCGGCGGACGCGATAACGTCAGCGATTCGGACAGGCCGACCAGGCTGGTGAGCGGCGTACGCAAATCGTGCGACAGCGCGGCCAGCAGCGAATTGCGCAGGCGCTCGCCCTCCATGCGCACGACGGCGTCCTGGGCCACGTCCACGTAGTGCACCCGCTCCAGCGCGATGGCGGCCAGCGCCGCGAAGGCGTCCAGCAGTTCGCGCCGCTCCGGCACCAGCAATGCCGCGACATCCGGCACGCGTACCGCGAGCACGCCGCGCGAGCGCATCGGCGCCAGCAGCGGCAAATAGAGGTAAGGATTGCTGGGCAGCGTGCCCGTGCCCGCACCCGCCGGCGCCGCATGGTCGAACGCCCACTGCGCCGCCGCCATGTCCAGCACGCTCAGCACGGGCGCCCGCTCCGCGCTGCCCGGGTCCGCGACCGGCCAGCGCAACCTGCGCGCATCGTCCGGCAGCAGGATCGCGGCGCGCGCGTCGAAGGTGCGCGCGAGGAAGCGGCGGGTGATCTCGAACACCTGCTCCGTCTGCAGCGCGACGGACAGCGCCCGCGCGAATTCGTACAGCGCACGGGTGCGGGCCTCGCGGCCGATCGCGCTTTCGGCCTGCTCGCGCAGGTCCGACGTCAGCCGCGCCGTGATCCAGCCGACGGCCAGCATCACGACCAGTGCGACCGCATACTTGAATTCGCTGACGTCGTACTGGCGGCGCGGCGCCGCGACGACGAGCGCGCAAAAGCCGACGAGCGTCGCGACGATCGCCGGCCCCCGCCCGAGGCGGATCGCGACGAGCACCACCGTCAGCAGGAACAGCATGGCCACGTTGGCCACGTCCAGCAGCGGCAGCAACGGCAGCGCCACGAGCGCGGTGGCCAGGCTTGCGCCCACGGCGGCCAGGTAGGGGCGCGGCGTGGGCTTCCCGCCCGGCCGCGGCCCGGCAACGACGGCCGCCGACGGCGCGGCGACGTCCACCAGATCCAGTTCCGGCGCCGCAAGCGTCAGCCGGCGGCCGAACGGCATGCGCCACCACATGGACCCGTGCTCGCGCGCCAGCACGGC
Organism: Massilia kyonggiensis; assembly: GCF_024756235.1. GTDB lineage: Bacteria > Pseudomonadota > Gammaproteobacteria > Burkholderiales > Burkholderiaceae_D > Telluria > Telluria kyonggiensis. Next base: position 355,127 of record NZ_JANUGY010000004.1, read on the forward strand.
CATCTTGCAGCCGTGGCGGCGCGCATAGCCGGCGGCGACGGCGGGGGCGTCGCGGCCTTCCAGCACGGCCGTGACGGCGCCCTGTGCGTGGGCCCGGCGCAGCAGTTCGAGCGTGCGCAGGCGGGCCGCTTCGCCGCGGCGGCGCGTGTGCGCGTTTTCGACGAGGACCGCGTGCCACGGCGCGTCGTGGACCGCCGCGAGCCGGGCCGCCGCGGCGACCGTGGCCTCGTCGCCGGCGTCCGCGCGCAGCACGGCCAGCACCGTGCCTGTCTTCGATTCGGAACTCTGCATGCGAGGATGGTAAGCGATCGCCCGTAAAAGCGGCATAAAAAAACCGCTTCCTCCCCGCGCGAGGGCGTCAGCCGAACAGCTTGAGCGCCGTCTTCGCCACCAGCTCGCCCTGGTGGCGCGCGCCGTCCAGCTCATTGCCGCTGGGCTGGCGCTGGCCCTGGCCGCCCGCGATCGTGCTGGCGCCGTACGGGCTGCAGCCGGTGATCTCGTCCAGCGTCATCTGGCCCGCGAAGCTGTACGGCAGGCCGACGACCACCATCCCGAAGTGCAGCAGGTTCGTGATGATCGAAAACAGCGTCGTTTCCTGGCCGCCGTGCTGGGTGGCCGTCGACGTGAACGCGGCGCCGACCTTGCCGTTCAATGCGCCCTTCGCCCACAGCCCGCCCGTCTGGTCGAGGAACGCGGCCATCTGCGACGGCATGCGGCCGTAGCGCGTGGGCGCGCCGATCACGATGGCGTCGTAGTCCGGCAGTTCGTTCACGGTCGCGATCGGGGCCGGCTGGTCCAGCTTGAAGTGGCCGTTGCGGGCGACGTCTTCCGGCACCGTCTCGGGCACCCGCTTGACGTCCACGGTCGCACCCGCCGCGCGCGCGCCTTCCGCCAGCGCGTTCGCCATCTGTTCGATGTGTCCATACGTCGAGTAATACAGCACCAGTACCTTCGCCATAGCCGTTCCTTTCCCGTCATGTCGGCGCCACCGGCGGCGCCCCGCCCTCGCTTGCCCGATCGGCAACGATCCGCACATGCTACCGCAACGCGCGCTCTTCCGGCGTCTGTATTAATGCAAGTACAATGGCGCCCTGATGAAAGCCCGTCATTCTCTGATCCTCATGGCCGTCGCCATCCTGGTGCCGGTTACCGTCATCGCCGCTGCGGGCCTGTCCATGCTCCTCGACTGGGAACGCGAATCGCGCATCCGCAGCGTGGAGTCCAATGCGCGCGCCACCGCGCTGCTCGTCGACCGCGAGGTCGCGGCCGCCCAGGCGGCGCTGCGCGCGCTCGGCAACTCCGACGCCATGCGCCGCGGCGATTTCGCCGAGATCCACCGCGAAGCCGGCGCGATGAACGCGGGCACGCCGTGGACGTGGACGCTCCTGATCGACTACGACGGCAGCCCGCTGCTCAACACCCTCGTCCCGTACGGCACCCGGCTGCCCGGCCACGCAGGTCCCTGGGTCGCACAGGCGTGGGACAGCCAGAAGCCGCGCGTGTCCGGCTACTTCGTCGGCGCCCTGTCGCGCAAGCCGACCGTCTCCGTCGACGTGCCGGTGCCCCGTTCGGCCGGCGGACGGTGGGTCCTCAGCCAGGTGTTCGACGCCGGCCATTTTGCCTCCGTGTTCGCGGACAAGGGTCTCGGGCCGGACTGGGTCATCGGCATCTTCGACCGCGACGGCATCTCGATCGCGCGCAACCGCAACAACTCGCTTGTCGGCGGCAAGGTGCGGCCCGAACTGTTCGCCGCGGCCCGCGCCGCGAACAGCGGCATCGTGCGCCACCTGACACGCGACGGGATCGAAGTCTATAACGTCTTCACGCACAGCGACGCCACCGGCTGGACCATTGCAATCGGCGTGCCCGTCGCCGAGATCGAGGCCGCGGCGCGGGCGGCAACGATGTATGCGGCGCTCGCGCTGCTTGCACTGATGGGCCTCGCGTTCGGCATCGCATCGTTCATCGGCCAGCGCCTGTCCGTCGCGCTCGACCGCGCGCGCCGCACGGCCGAGGCCCTGCCGCTCGGCCCCCTCGCGCGGCCCGCGCCGACCCGTGTGCACGAAGTCGACGTGCTGCAGGACGCCCTCTTCCACACGAGCGAAAACCTGGCACGCGAGCGCGCCGCGCGCGCGGCGCTGCAGGACGAACGCGAGGCCTTGCTCAAGAGCGAACGCGACGCGCGCCGCCTGGCCGAGGCGCAGAGCGCCGCCAAGGACAACTTCCTCGCCATGCTGGGCCACGAGCTCCGGAATCCGCTGGCCGCCATCGCGGGCGCGCTGAAGGTGCTCGACATGCCGACGGCGAACGCGCAGATGACGGTCCATGCGCGCGAGATCGGCCGGCGCCAGACCCGCCACCTGACCCGCATCGTCGACGACCTGCTCGACGTGCGCCGCATCCTGTCCGGCAAGGTGGAATTGAAAAAGACCCCCACCGACGCGGGCGCCCTGCTGCTGCACTGCTGCGCGACGCGGCAGGTCGTCGACGCGGGCGTGCATGCGTGGACGGCGGACGTGCCGCCGCTGTGGGTCGACGGCGACGCCACGCGGCTCGAACAGGTCTTCGACAACCTGCTGCACAACGCGATCAAGTACACGCCGGCCGGCGGGGCGATCGCCGTGCGCGGCCGCGCGGACGACGGCATGGCCGTATTCGAGGTGAGCGACACGGGCATCGGCATCGAGCCCGCCACCCTGCCGCTGATCTTCGAGGCGCTCGTGCAGGGCCCCGTCAGCATCGACCGCGCCCAGGGCGGACTCGGTCTCGGCCTCGCCCTCGTGCGCGAACTGGCCGCGCTGCACGGCGGCAGCGTGACGGCCGCAAGCGGCGGCGAGGGTCAGGGCAGCACGTTCACCTTGCGCCTGCCGTTGGTCGCCGCACCCGCGCGCTCGGCCGATCCCGAACCGGACGCCGCGGCCAGCGCCGCCTGAACGGCGTCTACGCGCACACCGGTTCGTCCTGCAGCCGGTAGGGCGACGCGCGGGCCCAGTCGAGCAGCATTGCGGCCGGCATCGGCGCGGCGACGAAATACCCCTGGGCCTCGTCGCAGCCGAGGGCGTGCAGCGCGTCCCAGATGCGCCCGTTGCTGACGCCTTCCGCGACGACGCTCATGCCGAGGTCGTGCGCCAGGTGCACGGTGGATTTCACGATGGACGCGGCGCGCCGGTCCTCGATCATCTGCATGGTGAAACCGTGGTCGATCTTGATGACGTCCACGGGCAGCCGGCTCAGGTAGCTCAGCGACGAGTAGCCCGTGCCGAAATCGTCGATGTACAGGCGGAAGCCCATCGCGGACAGGCGTTCCAGCTCGGCGATGCTCTCCGCCGGGTTTTGCATCAGGCTGCTTTCCGTCATCTCCAGCCCGACCAGGCCCGCGCACGCGCCATGCCGCTCCAGCAGCTCGCGCAGGTGTTCGGACAGCGACAGTGCGGCGATGTCGCGCGCCGACAGGTTAACGGCGATGGGCAGGCGCACGCCCTGCGCGCGCCATGCCTCGCTCTGGGCGACGGCGCTGGCCAGCATGTGCTGCGTGAGCACGTGGATCAGGTCCGTGGACTCGATCAGCGGCATGAACGTCTCCGGACCGATGCAGCCCTTCTCCGGGTGGACCCAGCGCACGAGGGCTTCCGCGCCGACGATCTCGCGGCCGTCCATCGTCACCTTCGGCTGGCAGAACAACTGGATCTGCCCCGCTTCGATGGCCGCGCGGAAGTCGCCGATCAGCGACAGCCGGTCGGGCGTGTGCGGGTCGTCCTCGGCCGCGTAGACGGCAACGTTGCGCCCCAGGTGCGCGGCCTGGTACAGCGCGATGTCCGCCTTGCGCAGCAGCGTGTGGTAGTCGAGGCCCTGCAGCGGCGCGAGCGCGATGCCGACGCGCGCGCCGATCTCGTACGAGATGCCGGCCACCGCGAACGGCGCCTCGAGCGCACGGTGGATGTGCTGGGCCCAGCGCCGCGCTTCTTCCTCGTCGGCGCCGTCGAGCACGATCGGAAAGCGCGCGTCGCAGCGCGCCACGACGCCCGCCTGGCCGACGACGGCCGCGAGGCGGTCCGCCACGAGCGCGAGCAGCACGTCGCCGTACAGGTGCGTGAGCGCGTAGTTTACGTCGCGGAAGCGCACGAGGTCGACGATCAGGCAGGCCAGCCGCGCGGGGCCGCGCCCCCGGCCCGCGCCGCGCCGCAGCAGGAGCAACCGGTCGTCGACCTCGTTCTCGAACCGGTTCATGTTCGGCAGGCCCGTCACCGTGTCGTAATACGCGAGGCGCCGCACGTTTTCCTCCGCGCGGCGGCGCTCCGTGACGTCCTGCACGAGTCCCAGCATCTTGACGGCGCGGCCGAGCGCGTCGCGCCGGACCTCGGCCACGGAATGCAGCCAGCGCACCTCGCCGTCCGGCCGCAGCAGGCGGAACTCGATGTCGTACTTGTACTCGGGGTCGAGCAGCGCCCGTTCGCGCGCGCGCTCGGCCATCGGGCGGTCGTCCGGGTGGATGCGGGCGTAGATCTCCGCAGTCGACACGGGCGTCTCGTCCGGCCGGAAGCCCATGATGCGGTAGCCTTCCGGCGACGACGTGACGTGCGAATCGCTGGCCGCGTCCCAGATCCAGTTGCCGATCAGCGCCAGCGACTGCGCGCGCAGCAGCTCGTTCTGGGTGTCGCGCAGCTGGACCTCGGCCTCCACGTGGCGCGTCACGTCCTGCAGGACGACGAGCACCGCGTCGCGCCCGCCGTATTCGATGGCGCAGCGCTGCAGGATGGCGTGGTGGATCTCGCCGCGCGCGCCGGCGATGTGGCGCACGTGCGAATGGAGGTGGCAGGTTTCAGGATGCAGACTCGCGCCGTCGTCAGCGTTGCCGGCATACAGCTCGGGCAGGTGCATGCCCAGCAAGGTGGCGCGGGTATGGCCGAGCAGCGCCAGGGTCGCGTCGTTGGCGTCCAGGATCTCCTGCGACACGGGGTCGCACACCAGCATCGACAACTGCGTCCCTTCGAACAGGGGCCGGCACCATGCGCTCGCATCCGCGTGCGGGGACTGTGCAGCCATGGCGTTCCTTTCCAGTCGATGAGGGACCACAATAGAGTATAGCGCAATCATCGATAATAAAATGTTATCAAAGACCTGTCAGGATAGACAGGTAGCCCGCTTTTCGGCCATCCTCCAGAATGGCCGACCCCGGCCTTGCCGCCTCTTTCGATGGAGCACACATGACGACAACCGTACGCTGGGGCATCCTCGGCACCGGCAGGATCGCCCGCGATTTCGCGACGGCCCTGCGTGACACGCCCGGCGCCGCGATCGCCGCGGTCGCCTCGCGCGACCCCGCGACAGCCGCTGGATTCGCCGACGAATTCAACATTCCCCTGCGCCTGAAAGGCTACGACAGCCTGGCCGCCTGCGCCGACGTGGACCTCGTGTACATCGGCACGCCGCACGCCATGCACGCCGAGAACGCGCTGTCGATGCTCGCCGGCGGCAAGGGCGTCCTGTGCGAAAAACCGTTCGCGCTGAACCACGCTCAGGCCGAGCAGGTCGTCGCCCTCGCCCGCAGCCGCCGCGTGTTCCTGATGGAAGCCATGTGGACGCGCTTCATGCCCGCGCTGGACGAAGTCAAGCGCATCCTCGCGTCCGGCGTGCTGGGCGAAGTGTCGCAGGCGAGCGCGGATTTCGGCTTCGTCGCGACGGGCGGTCCGGAAGCGCGGCTGTTCAACCCGGCCCTCGGCGGCGGCGCGCTGCTCGACGTCGGCATCTATCCGCTGTCGATCACGTCCTACCTGCTCGGGGCAGTCGAGACGGTGCGCGCCCAGGCGGAGCTCGGGCCGACCGGCGTCGACCTGCAGACCGTGTTCACGCTGCGCCACGCCGGCGGCGCGCTGTCCACGTGCGCCTGCTCGCTGAAGGCACGCACGCCGGGACTCCTGACCCTGTCCGGCCGCCACGGCCAGCTGCGCCTGGACGCGCCGTTCCACCGCCCGCCCACGATCACCCTCATGCTGGCCGACGAGCCCGCCCGCGTCATCCCGACGCCGTACCTCGGCAACGGCTATGTGCACGAGGCGATCGAGGCGCAGCGCTGCTGGACCGAAGGCCTGATCGAAAGCCCGGCCATCACGCACGAGCAGACCCTGCACCTGATGGGCGTGCTGGACGAGATCCGCGCCCAGACCGGCGTGAAGTATCCGGGCGATTGACATGATTCCCGGGGCGCGGCATACTCGCCGGTGTTAGCGCTATCAATACAATGACCGGAGACACAGATGGCCGCATCCCCTCATCCCGCCGGAGCAGTCCGATGACGGCCGCCCTGCCCCGCGGCGCCGTCGGCAGCGGCGCCGCCCAGGCCCCCCTGCCCTGGCGCGAAAAGCTGGCCTACGGCGTGGCCGACATGGGTTTCAATTTTTATTGGACCAATGTCGCCACCTTCCTGCTGATCTTCTACACGGACACGTTCGGGATCTCGGCCGCCGCCGCCGCGACGATGATGTCGACGATTAAGATCATCAACGCGTTCACCGACCCGATGATCGGCGCCGCCGCCGACCGCACGGACACCCGCTTCGGCAAGTTCCGCCCGTGGCTCGTGTGGATGTGCGTGCCGCTGGCCGGCGCCGCCGTCCTCACGTACACGACGCCCGGCCTCGAAGGCGACGCGAAGCTCGCGTGGGCCTACGGCACCTACCTGCTGATGATGGTGTGCTACACGTGCGTGAACATTCCGTACAACGCGCTGTCCGGCGTGATGTCGGGCGATCCGCAGCAGCGCTCGACCATCAACGGCCTGCGCTTCATCTTCGCCTTCGCCGGCAGCACGCTCGTGACGGCCGCGACGCCGGACCTCGTGCGCTGGCTCGGCGCCGGCAACGACCAGCGCGGCTGGCAGCTGACGATGCTGCTGTGGGGCGTCGCCGCGTCGCTGCTGTTCGTGCTCACCTTCTTCAATACGCGCGAACGCATCGCGCCGCCGCCGGGCCAGAAGAACGCCGTGTGGCGCGACGTGCGCGACCTCGCGGGCAACCGGCCGTGGATGGTCCTGTTCTTCCTCGCGCTGATCATCATGGTGACGATCACGCTGCGCACCGCAAGCGCCGCCTATTACTTCAAATACGTCGTCGAGCGCCCGGACCTGATGCGCACGTTCGTGCCGACTTATATGGTGACGGCCGCGATCGGCGCCGCGCTCACGCCGCTGCTCACGCGCTTCATCGACAAGAGGACACTCATGATCGCGCTGATGAGCGCGACCGCCGTGCTGTCCGCCGCGTTCTACGTCGTGCCGCCCGACCAGGTGTGGCTGATGTTCGTGCTGCAGGGCGGCCTCGGTCTCGTGCTGGGGCCGAAGTCGCCGCTCGCGTTCTCGATGTATGCCGACACGGCCGACTACAACGAATGGCGCACCGGCCGGCGTGCCACCGCCATGACGTTCGCCGCCGCCACGTTCTCGCAAAAGCTGGGAACCGCGGTCGCCGTCGCCGTGATCGGGTCCGTGTTCACGGCGCTGGGCTACGTCCCCAACGCCGTGCAGGCCACCGGATCGCGCGAAGGCATCGTGTGGCTCATGTCCTTCATCCCGGCGGCATTCGCCGTCGCCGCCGTCGCCGTGATGTGCTTCTATAACCTGAATGCCAGGCAGTTGGCGCAGATCCAGGCCGACCTGGCCGCGCGCAAACCGGCCACTGAATAACAACGACAAGGAAAGACCATGCTGCAACCGACCGAGAACGGCGCCCGCTACGAACTCGCGAGCCCGACCGCCATGCCGAACGCCGGCGGCTTCCTGTGGAACCGCCGGATGATGATCCAGGTGACGTGCCGCGGCTATGCCACCGCCCAGTTCATGCAGCCGGAACCGGCCAAGTATTCGCACGCGCCGAACCTCGAGGCGAAGACCTTCATGCAGCCGGAGCAGGCGTATTACGCGCATCACCCCGGCCGCTTCTTCTACGTGAAGGACGAGGAGACGGGCGAGATCTTCTCGGCGCCGCACGAACCGGTGCGCGCCGCGCCCGACCGTTTTACCTTCTCCGTCGGCCGCGACGACATCGCATGGACCGTGCAAAAGCTGGGCATCCGCGTCGACCTGCGCCTCGCGCTCCCCGTCGACGACGTGGCCGAGCTGTGGACCCTCACCGTGACGAACGTCAGCGGCCGGCCCCGCAAGGTCAGCGTCTATCCCTATTTCACGATCGGCTACATGTCGTGGATGAACCAGTCGGCCGAGTACCGTGCGGACCTGGGCGGCATCGTCGCGTCGAGCGTCACGCCTTACCAGAAGCTGCAGGACTACTTCAAGAACAAGGACTTCAAGGACAAGACGTATTTCCTGTGCGAGACCGCGCCGGACGCGTGGGAAGCGAACCAGGGCCAGTTCGAAGGCGAAGGCGGCCTGCATGCGCCGGATGCGCTGGGCAATGAACGCCTCGCCGGCGGCGACGCCCGTTACGAGACGCCCGTGGCAGCCGTGCAGTACCGCCTCGCACTGGAGGCCGATGCGCCGGTCACCCGCCGCTTCCTGTTCGGCCCCGCTTTCGACGACGCCGAAATCGCGGCGATGAAGCAGCGCTACCTGGGCGCCGGACAATTTGCCGCCGCCGCGCGCGACTATGCGGCGTATGTCGACCAGGGCGCCGGCTGCGTCCAGGTCGAGACGCCCGACGCGGAGTTCGACAACTTCGTCAACCGCTGGCTCGCGCGCCAGGTGTTCTACCACGGCGACGTCAACCGCCTGTCCACGGATCCGCAGACCCGCAACTACCTGCAGGACAACATGGGGATGGCGTTCATCAAGCCGGCGGTCGCCCGCGCCGCGTTCCTGCACGCGCTGTCGCAGCAGGGAGCGAACGGCGCCATGCCGGACGGGATCCTGTTGTTCGAAGGCGCGGAGCTCAAGTACATCAACCAGGTGCCGCATACGGACCACTGCGTGTGGCTGCCCGTCTGCCTTCAGGCCTACCTCGACGAGACGGGCGACTACGGGATCCTCGACGAACCCGTGACGGGCCATGACGGCGCGGCCTACACGGCCTACGAACGCATTTCGATGGCGATGGACTGGCTGCTGCACAAGCGCGACCACCGTGGCCTCTCCTACATCGAACAGGGCGACTGGTGCGATCCGATGAACATGGTCGGACACAAGGGCCGCGGCGTGTCCGGCTGGCTGACGGTGGCTGCCGCGTATGCGCTGAACCTGTGGGCCGACGTGTGCGCGGCGCGCGGCGACGACTGGCGCACGGACCACTTCCGCGCGGGCGCCCTCGACATGAATACCGCCGCCAACCTGCACCTGTGGGACGGCGCCTGGTACGCCCGCGGCATCACGGATGACGACGTCGTCTTCGGCGTGAGCGCCGACAAAGAAGGCCGCATCTATCTGAATCCGCAGAGCTGGGCGTTCCTCAGCGGCGCACCGGACGACAAGCAGCGCGCGACGATGCTGGCCGAGATCGACAGCCAGCTCGACACCCCGTACGGCGTGCAGATGTTCGCCCCGCCGTATTCCGCGATGCGCGAGGACGTGGGCCGCGTCACGCAGAAGCATCCGGGATCGGCGGAGAACGGCGCCGTGTACAACCACGCGTCCGTGTTCTACATCTACAGCCTGTACACGATCGCCCAGCCGGACCGCGCGTGGGACGCGCTGCGCAAGATGATCCCCGGTCCCGGCGCGGACGACTACCTGCGGCGCGGCCAGCTGCCCGTCTTCATCCCGAATTACTACCGCGGCGCATGGAAGGAATACCCGCGCATGGCCGGCCGTTCGAGCCAGCTGTTCAACACGGGCACCGTATCGTGGGTCTACCGCTCGATCGTGGAGGGCCTGTGCGGTTTGAAGGGCGACGCGGCGGGCCTCGTCGTGAATCCGCAACTGCCGTCGCACTGGCCATCCATGCGCGTGCGCCGCGTGTTCCGCGGGGCCACGTTCGACGTCAGCGTGACGCGTGGCGCCGTCGAGCGGACGACGGTCACATGCGACGGCAAGACGCTCGCGCAAGCGCACATCGCCGGCATCGAAGCCGGCCGCACCTACCGTGTCGAGGTGACGGTACCCTGACCGTCGCCGTCAGCCCGGGCGCACGCCCGGGTTGGCGCGCGCGAACGGGAATGCCGGCTTGCGCAGCAGCGGATTGATGTCTTTCTTGAGGAAGCCTGGCGCCACCGGATCGGCCTGGTAACGCAGCTTGTCGTAGAAGCCGCGGGACGCGTCGTTCGCCTGCAGGACGACGCGATCGATGCCCTGCGCGAGGCAGAACCGTTCGATCTCTTCCATGAACCACTCCCCCACGCCGCGGCCGCGGTACTCGCTCAGGATCACCAGCTCGGACAGATAGCAGAATTGCGGCGGCGCCAGCTCCAGCCGCACGATGCCGATCGTCCTCTTGCCGGACAGGACCGCGGCCCACTGCACCCGGCTGCCGGGCGCGAACGCGCAGTCCAGCGCGGCGTCGCCCGCCTCGCGCCACCCTGCGTCCTTGCGGAAGGCTTTCAGGACTTTTGGCGTCGGGGCGGCGGGCATCGCGAGGAAGGACAGGTTCGAGTGCATTTGTGGAAATCTTTTGATATGACTCAAACAGATTAACCAGCGCCTGGGCGGGAGGCCAGCGTGGACGCGTAACAAATAACGTCACAATGTAACGATCTGTATCGAAGGTGATTACATTTCGCGACGATCCGGTCAGCCAGTGATCGGAAACAACGCACGAGACCTGACCGGCCAAAAAAATGGCTGTGTTCGCGGTAAGTCGGTAACGCGCCCGTTTAGCCGAGCTGAGCCGCGGCGCACAGCAGATGAGCCGGCTTCGTGAGGCGGCCATCGTCGAGTACACGCTGCCATCCCGAGTAATGAATCAGGTAGCGGCTCGCCACGCCGCGGAACCGAACCAGCCAGCTTTTGAAACGGCTGTGCCAGCTGTTCACGTTCTGCACATGGATTGCGCCTCGCGCACGAACGCCGGCTTTCACATTCACCGCTTCATGCGTGATGCCGGCCTGCTCGGCGTAATGTCGATAGGCGTTGGCGCCGTCGCTGATCAGTAGAACGTCGGCTGGCAGCACAGGCGTGAGACACTCATGCAATTGCCCCACCGTCACCTGACCGCGCCCCGTATGGAAATCGAGTGTTCGGCCACTACGATCGCGCGCGACGAGCAGGCAATCGTGTTCTCGATTGATGCCCCGCCGCTTCGCCACGCCACCGCGCTTTCGCGGCGGCCGCGTCAGGTTGCGCGCCCCCTTCTGCGATTCGAGTCGGTACGTTTCATCGGCCTCAACGATGGCCGACAATGTCGCCGGCCGGTCGCGCATGGCGCCGGGCACGAACCGGTGGCGCCACCGGAAGCTGGTCGTGCGGTGCACGCCGACGAGTTGCGCGGCGGCGCGGACCGTGCGCGATTCGAGCACGCATTGCAGGTACGGCAACCAGTGCTCCTTCTTGCGCAGCCGGGCCAGTGGCGTACCGGTCAATGCATTATGGCTGTGTCCGCAGGCGAGACAGCGAAATCGCTGCAGTCCGCTCGCCTGGCCGCAGCGGTGCTTGCGGGCGCAGCCGCAGTGCGGACACGGCCGCCCCGCCGCGGCCTGCTCGATCAAGGCGATGCACTCGCCCGGATGCGCGATGCCGGCGAGCCACTCCCGTAGCCGGGCCAGGTCGTCCGCAGACAACTGCGACGCCGCCAACATGGCGAACAATTCGTCGAACGTCAGGCTGCGCATCGTCACTCCTCATGAGTTAACTCGACGATGCGTCAGACCGCTGCAACGAATTTCAGTTCGCATAAATAGCGCGAACACAGCCAAAAAAATAGGACCGGAAGCGTCAAGCGTCCAGTCCTTAAGAGGAGATATTTGAAGAGTGCGCAGCCCCCCGCGCACCCGCACTGCCTGTTGGCGCTCCGATCTGGTAGCGCTAACAAGCAATACACACAGTGTAACGTTTCCACGGAAAATGTAAAGCTCATCCGGATGATTTTTTCTGTGCCCGCGTTAAATCGGGAACAGCGAGGCGAACGAAGCCGACCGTGCGCATCCCAAACCGGACTTCTCGCTTCTGGCAACAATTGCTGCCACATCCGAGCATCACGCCCTGTCGACGTCCGAATCGGTGGGATCCATGAAGGACCGGCACATGCCGGCCATCTTCAAACCTGGATCAGGTACTTTCCCGCTCGCGCAAGGTAAAACCCAGGTCGATCCGCCGCTCGCGCGGCTCCTTCCCGCCGATGACGTCCAGCAGCAACGATGCCGCCTCGTACCCGATGCGGTAACGCGGCGTATCAATGGTCGTCAGCGACGGCACCATCCACGCGGACGCCGGCAGGTCGTTGAAGCCGGCAATGGCGACGTCCTGCGGCACGCGGATGCCGTGGCGCTGGCAATAATAGATGGCGCCATGCGCAAGGTCGTCGTTACAGAAGAACACGGCGTCGCAATCCGGCACCGTGTCGAGCACCTGCCGCATCAGCTCGGCGCCGAGGGCGATGGTGGACGGGTCCGGCACCATGATTTCCAGCTTCGGATCGGCCAGGCCGGCCGCCTGCATGGCCTGGCGATAACCGTCCGCGCGGCGCAGCGTGCGCTCGTCGAGCTGGGCGCCCACGAACGCGATGCGCTTGTAGCCTCGCTCGATCAGGTGGCGCGTGATGGCGTTGCCGGCATCGTGCTGCGAAAAACCGACCGACAGCTCGGCCGGATCCTCGGCGAGATCCATCATCGACACGACCGGCATGCGCGATGCCGCCAGCATGCGTTCCACCTGCGGGCTGTGCGTGAGGCCGGACAGCAGGATGCCGTCCGGGTTCGATTGCAGATACGTGAGCAGCAGCTTTTCTTCCTCGGCATCCGAGTAACGCGTGTTGCCGATCAGGAGCTGGTACTGCCCGTGTTCGATGGCGTCATGGATGCCGTCCAGCACGGCCGTGAACACGACGTTCGACAGCGACGGCACGAGCGCCACGATCACCCGCGATTGCGCCGACGCGAGTGCGCGCGCGGCGCGGTTGGGCACATAGCCCAGTTCCACCACGGCCTGCTCCACCTTGGTCCGCGTCGCTTCGGACACCAGTTGGGGCTGGCTGAGGGCGCGCGATGCCGTCATCGTCGATACGCCCGCGTGCGCCGCCACCTCTTCCAGCGTAGTCCGCCCCGTTCCCCTTACCTTACCTGCACTGCTTCTGCTCATTGTTTTTTTCTTAAATGCTGGCCGCTACGAGGGCCGACCATGGATTCCGCCATGGATTGGACATTTTGTCAATGTTTGACATGCAATCGTTCCCAATCCGCGACGCGTCAATCGTACCGATGAGATATGTCCGACAGCTCCTACAACCGCCTGACGCATGGTCCGATTGTCGGCCCCGACAGGCGGCCTACCATGGCATCTCACGTACCGATCAAGGAGACGATTATGCCGAGCAACCAGGAGTACAAAGGCAAGGGCATGAAAGGCCGGAATTACGATGAGCTGAGCGGTGTCGGCACGAGCAGTGCCGGCAAGACGGGCACGACGGGCAACCTGAACGACGGCGGCCGCGATGGCGGCGTCGGCACGCCCGACCTGGCGGATTCGGGCAACCTGCAATCGGCCGGCGGCCAGCCGGGCGGCACGCCGGCACAGGGCCGCTCGCGCCGCAGCCAGGGCAGCCAGGGCAACCAACAGAACTCCGACCTGGCCAGCGGGCCGGGCGACAACGCCCAACGAGGAGACCGGGGCAACCAGCAAAGCGACAACCTCAACCGGGGGAACCAGTCCCAGTCCGACCTCGGCAGCGGCCCGGGCGACGATTCACAGCAAGTCAGCCGCCGCGGCGGCAACATGCAGAGCGGCGGCCAGGGCAGCCGGTCCGGCCGGAACCGGCTGACGCCGGACGACCTCGATACGGACGAATCGCTGTAATCCTTACCGGCCCGCCCGCGCGGCGGGCCGTTCCACGCTGTTGTGTTTACGCGTCATTCTGGGAGGGAGTTGCCCTATGGAATGATACAATCGGCCGTCCGCGTGCGAACGCCGGCACCTTCCGCCTCATCCCCGGTCTGACTGGAAACACATCATGAACGCGCCGGCCCTGCCCGCCTCCGCCGCCGACTATATCGCCCATATCGATCTCGCCTTCGAACTGATGGTGGTGCTCGACGCCGCCGGACGCATCGTGCGCGCCAACGCGGCGGCCGGCGACATTCTCGGCTATGCGCCTGCCGAACTGGCGGGACGTTCCGTGCACGAGCTGCTGCATCCGGACGAGCGCGCGACGCTCGACACGCTCGCGGCCGAGGTCATGGCCGGCCTGCCGTGCCGGGAGCGCGAGCTGCGCTGGCGCCGCAAGGATGGGGCCATCATCTACCTGTCGATGTCGGCCCGCTGGTCCGCGCGCGCGGGCCTCGTGTACGCCACCGCACGCGACGTGACGACACACCGCGCGGCGCGCGAGGAGCTCAAGCGTTCGCGCGAACGCATGAATGCCATGCTGGAGAGTATCGGCGACGCCTTTTTCGCGATCGACCGCGACTGGCGCATCATCTACGCCAACCGCAAGGCCGGCGCGTTCATCGGCGTGGAGGTCGAACCCAACATCGGCCGGCACCTGCTCGACATCGCGCCGGCGCTCGAAGGCACGGAAAACCTCGACTACTACCGGCGCGCGATGAGCACCGGCGAGCCGTGCTTCTACGAGGTGTACTGGGCGCCGTCCGCGGCCTGGGTCGAGGCCCGCATCTATCCCACTTCCGACGGCCTGTCCGTGTACTTCCACGACATCACGGCCAAGCGCCGCGCGGCGGACGCCGTGCGCAAGAGCGAGCAGCGGTTCCGCAACCTGTTCCAGCAGGCAGGCGACAGCATCGTGATCGCCGACAGCGACCTGCGCATCGTCGCCGCCAACGGCCGCGCGTGCGCCCGCTTCGGCTATACGGAGGACGAATTCACCGCCCTGTCCGTGAGCGACATCGACGGCCACCACGCCTACACGTCCGGCATGCTCGACAGCCTGCGCGCCGGCCAGACCCACCTGCTGCGTATGGCCAAGCGGAGAAAGGACGGCACGAGCTTCCCGGCCGAGGTGCACATCTCGCGCTTCGAGGACGGCGGCGAGGAGTACTTCCAGGCCATCATCCGTGACCTCACCGAGCGCGAGGAAGCGGAGCGCCAGCTGCGCGCGAGCGAACAACGCTTCCGCGAAGTCATCGAGATGACGCCGGCCGGCTACGTGCTTGCCGGCGCGGACGGCCGCGTCCTCGACGTCAACCCGGCCCTGTGCGCCCTGTCCGGCCACGCGCGCACCGCGCTGCTCGGGCGCACGCTCGACGACCTGTTCGTCGCGTTCCCATGGCACAGCCTCGCGGTGCACGACGTCGATACGCCCGTGCGGGGCGTGGAGGCGGTGCTGCGCCACGCGCAGGGCGGCTCGGTGCACGTGCTGTTCAACGGGAGCGTCCGCCGCGACCCGTGCGGCAACGTGGCAAGCGTGACGGGCCTGATGAGCGACATCACGGACCGCAAGCAGGCCGAAAGCCGCCTGCGCGAACTGGCCACGCACGACACGCTCACGGGTCTGCCCAACCGCGCCCTGCTGCAGGAAAGAGTCCAGCGCATGCTCGACGCCTGCCCGCATGGCCGCACGGTCGCGGTCATGTTCCTCGACCTCGACCGCTTCAAGGAAGTCAACGATTCGTTCGGCCATGAGCTGGGCGACGCCCTGCTGTGCGAAGTCGCGGCGCGGCTGCGCAAGGTGATGCGGCCGGGCGACGTGATCGCCCGCCTCGGCGGCGACGAATTCGTCGTGGCGGCCGAGTGCGCGGGTGCGGGCGATGCCGAAGCCATCGCGGCCAAGCTGCTCGACGCGCTGGCCGTGCCGGTGCGCGTGGGCGGCCAGGAAGTCACGGCCGGCGGGTCGATCGGCATCAGCATGTACCCGCACGACGCGGGGACGCGGGAACTGCTGTTCCAGACGGCCGACACGGCGATGTACGGCGCCAAGCGCGCGGGCCGCAACCGCTACCGCTTCTTCGAACCCGAGATGACGCTCGCGGCCCAGGCGCGCATGGCGCTCGAGATGGCGCTGCGGCCGGCGCTCGCGCGCGAGGAGTTCGAGCTGCACTACCAGCCGCGCATCGACCTGCGCACGATGAACGTCGTCGGGATCGAGGCGCTGATCCGGTGGAACAGCGCCGACCTGGGGCGCGTCTCGCCGGGCGAATTCATCGCCATCGCCGAAGAGACGGGCCTGATCCTGCCGATCGGCCGCTGGGTGCTGTACGAGGCCTGCCGCCAGACGCGCCGCCTGATCGACCGTCACGGCCGCACCATCCGCGTGTCCGTGAACGTGTCCGCGCGCCAGCTCGCGCAGACGGGGTTCGTCGACGAGGTGCGCGCCGTGCTGGCGGACACCGGCCTGAGCCCCGACTGCCTCGAAGTGGAATTGACGGAGAGCGCCCTGATCGAGGACATCCCGCGCACGGCCGCCATGCTGGACGAGCTGCGCGCGCTGGGCGTCAAGCTGGCCGTCGACGACTTCGGCACCGGCTATTCCGGCCTCGCGTACCTGCGTCGGTTCCACATCGACGTACTGAAACTGGACCGGTCGTTCGTGCTGCAGGCGGACGGCCGCATCAGCGCCTTCGACTTCGTCAAGGCGTTCGTCGACATGGCCCATGCATTGAAACTGTCGGTCGTGGCGGAAGGCGTCGAAACGGCCGAGGTGCTGGACTTCCTGCGCGCCGCCGACTGCGACGAGGTGCAGGGCTACCTGATGGCGCGGCCGATGCCGCTGGACGCGCTCGAGGCCTGGCTGACCGCCGCCACCGAAGGCTAGCGCACGGCCGCGGCGGCGCCCGCCGCCGTTTCCTCGACCGCCTCCTCCGGCGGCACGAGCAGCAGCAGCCTGCCCTCCAGCGCCTCGAAGCGCAGCGGCAACCGCATCCGGCACACTTCCCCATCCGTCGCGGTCTTGAGCTTGCGCCGCGCCGACAGCAGCGGCGCCCGCACCGTCATGCGGCGGAACGCGAACGCCTCGACGTCTTCCGCCTCGCCCAGCCGCCCGAGCGCGCCGCGCACGAGCAGTCCCAGCATCCGCCACCGGCCGACGGGGCGCGGCGCGATCGCCACCAGCCGGCCTTCGTCCAGCGCATGGTCGAGCGCGTGCATGCCCACCTGTTCCATTTGCAGCCGGTTGTTGCCGACGAAGAGCGTGGGTGTGCGCAGATGCCGGGTCTGGCCGTCGAGTTCGAGCGTGATGCGCAGGCTCCGGTAGCCGCGCAGCGCCGTCTTGACCGCGGACAGCAGGGCCACGACGCGCGAGCGGCCGTACTGGCGCTTGTCGTGCTCGCGCGCTTCCAGCAGATGCGGATACAGGCCGACGCTCGCGTTCACGAGGAAGATGCGGTCGTTCAGGAGGCCGATCTGGACGGGCCGCACGCGCGCTTGCAGCAGCGCGCGCACGGCGTCGGCCAGGTCTTCCGGGATGCCGTGGGTGCGGCCGAAGTAATTGAAGGTACCCTGCGGGAGCACGCCGAACACGCAGCCGTGCGCGACGGCCGCATGCGCGACCGTGTTGAGCGTGCCGTCGCCGCCGGCCGCGACCAGGATGGCGCCGTCGCGCGCCGCCCGCCCGGCCATGACGCGGGCCGCGTCCTCGAGGCGCTCGGCGTCGTGCACGACCTCCAGCTCGCAGGCCCGTCCCGCCGCACCCAGCACGTCGCGGATGGTCGAGCAGCGCAGGTCGGTCTCGGCCCGGCCGGAGCCGGCGTTGAGTACGACATAGAACGGGGCGTCGGGGCGAGGGTCGGCCGGCATCGCCGTGGATCTCCATGGTCGGTGGTTGATCGGACAGCCGCAGGATAGCAGCATTCGCGCGACCGGCCCGCCCGGCTGAACGTGGCGAACGTAATGTAACATCGCACCCCCTTCACCAAGTTGGTGCGTTCTCCCGTGCCCGTGCCAATGTCAACAATTTCGCTACGCGCAGCGCTGCACGCGAAGCGCTATACTCGCAGCCACAATCATAATTTCATCATATGGAACTGCGCTGTCCCGCCAAGCCGGCGCGCCTTTGGCATCACAAGCACAGCATGAGAATCAGCAAAGAAAAGGCGGCAGACAACCGCGCCGCATTGATCCGCGCGGCGAGCAAACTGTTCCGCGAACGCGGCATCGACGGCGTCGGCGTCGCCGAGATCAGCAAGGAAGCCGGTCTCACCCACGGGGCCCTGTATGCCCATTTCCGTTCGAAGGAAGAGCTGGCGCTGGAAGCGCTATCGTATGGCCTCGACCAGGCGAATTCGCGCATGTATTCGAGCACGGTGGACGGCATGCCCGACCTGGCGCGCTTCCTCGACCGCTACCTGTCGCTGGAATCGCGCGACGACTTCGGCAACCGCTGCGCGATGGCGGCGTCGGCCAGCGAGATCGGGCGCCAGGACAAGGCGATCAGCGCCCGCTTCGCCGAGGGCTACATGGTGATGGTGCGCGCGTTCGAGCGCCAGATCGCACAGAACGAACCGGGCAGCGACGCCCTCGCCCGCGCGATGGTCGTCGTGTCCACGATGATCGGCAGCCTCGCCGTCGCACGCGGTGCCGCGAAGGGCAACCCGGCCGTGTCGGAGCAGGTGCTGCAGGCGACCCGCCGCCTCGTGGACGAGTTGATGCGGGCGCCCGAGAAGGAAGACGTTACTTCGTGACGCCGATGGGCGTGCGGTGGCCGCCCTTGAACGTGTACAGCGTGAGCACGCCGTCGCGGATGTCGCCGTGGGCGTCGAACGCGATCGTGCCCGTGACGCCCGGATAGCTGATCTTCGCCAGCTGGGGCAGGTATTTCGCCGGCGCGCTGGAGCCGGCCTTGTCCATCGCGGACGCGATGGCCAGCACGGCGTCGTACGAATACGGCGCGATGATCTGCACGTCGATGCCGAAGCGTTTCTTGTAGTCGGCGCGGAACTTGTCCATGCCGGCCTTGCCCTTCTCTTCCACGCCGCCCGCTTCCGCGCACACGACCTGGCCGTCCGTCATCGTGTTGCCCGACAGCGGCTGCATGGCGTCCGAGCAGATGCCGTCGCCGCCCATCATCTTCGCGCTGATGCCCAGCTGCTTCATCTGGCGCAGCATCGGACCCGCGACGGCGTTCATCCCGCCGAAGAACACGAGGTCCGGGTTGCTGGCGCGGATGCGCGTCAGGATGGCGGCGAAGTCCGTCGCCTTGTCGTTCGTGAATTCGCGCGCGACGGGGTTCACGCCCTGCTGGCGCAGGCTGTTCGTGAATTCCGTGACGAGGCCCTGGCCGTAGGCCGTGCGGTCGTCGATGACGGCGATGCGCTTCGCGCCCATCGTCTTGACGGCGTAGCGGCCCAGCGCGCGGCCCAGCTGGATGTCGTTCGCGACGACGCGGAACGCCGTGTTGTAGCCCAGTTGCGTGTACTTCGGATTCGTGGCCGACGGCGAGATCTGCGGAATGCCCGCGTCGTTGTAGATCTTCGCGGCGGGGATCGTCGTGCCCGACGTCTCGTGGCCGATCACGGCGTTCACTTTTGCATCCGCCAGCTTTTGCGCGGCGGTGGTCGCCGCCTTCGGGTCGCCGGCGTCATCTTCCGGCACGAGCACCCATTTCACCTTCTTGCCGCCGATCGTGGCGCCGCGCGCGTTCAGCGCGTCGATCGCCATGCGCACGCCGTTTTCGCTGTCCTTGCCGAAATGGGCCACCGGTCCCGTCATCGAGGCCACATGGCCGATTTTGACGGTCTCCTGCGCCGTCGCGAGACCCGCCGCGGACAGTGCCAACACCAACAACGCTTGCTTCTTCATTCCATCCTCATCTAAAACTACGATTCTTTATACCAATACGCTAGGGTAACGCGGATGAGCGGATTTCACAAGTCTTGCAATGGACGACAGAATTTCAGGCACAATGGGATTTTGGTTTTCCGAAGTCCAGAATGACAGCCGACTCTCCGTCACCGCTTCCCTCACTGGGCGCCGCCACCCTGCTGCGCGCCATCTTCAAACGTCCGCGCCGGCTGAACGGCGTCCGCACCCCGCGCACCGCTTACGTGCTCGACAGCATCGACTCGAACCAGCTGCGGCGCTACCGCCAGGCGCTCGGCTTCCGCGACGAAGGCATTCCCGTCACCTATTACTACCTGCTGGCCCAGCGCGCCCACGTCGCGACGATGCTGGACGACGCCTTCCCGTTCCGCCTGCCCGGCACCGTGCACACGGAAAACGCCCTCCGGGCCTTGTCCGAGCCCGTGCGCGACGTGCCGCTCGTGCTGTCGACGACCGTCAGCATCCGGCCGCCGGCCGAGAACGGCGCCGTGTACGCCGAACTGGACACCGTCGCGCGCCAGCAGGGTACCGACATCTTTACGTGCCGCAGCACCTACCTCGTCGTGCGCGGCCAGTCCGGCAGGAAGCGCCGCCAGGACGCGCGCGACCTGCCCGTGCTGACGGGCTGGCGCCTGCCGCGCAATACGGGCCGCGCCTACGCCCGGATCTCGGGCGACTGGAACCCGATCCACCTGTGGACGTGGTCGGCCCGCCTGATGGGCATGAAGCGCCCGATCATCCACGGCATGCACACGCTGGCGCGCGCCTGCGCCGAGCTGGAACAGGCGTGCGGCCGCCGCATCCTCGCGCTGGAGGGCCGGTTCCGGGCGCCGGCCGCGCTCGGCAGCGAACTGGTGCTGGGCGCCGACCTCGCAGCCGGCAGCTTCGCCGTCGGGGGCGGCGGACGCATCGTGGCGGAAGGCAGCTTCCGGACAATTTGATATATATCAAAGAAACTGCTTGATAGATTCGCCATCCTGAGACCGTCCCCACCGGACTCTCAGGAGGAATCATCATGTATGACCGTATCCTCGTTCCCACGGACGGCTCCGACGTCTCCGCCGCCGCCGAGCAGGCCGCCATCGCCTTCGCGCGCGCCCACGGCAGCGAGATCGTCGTGCTCGCCGTCGGCCAGCCGCAACCGCCCATCGCGTCGGCCGAAGCCGCGATGGCCATCGACCCCGGCCTCGACGACGCCGTCCTGCTCGCCGCCGCCAAGGAACACGCCCGCAACGTCGCCACTGCCGCGGAGGCGGCCGGCGTGCGCTGCACGTCGCTGGCCGTGCTCGATTACTCGCCGGCCGACGCCATCCTCGCGACGGCCGACAGCCATGCCTGCGACCTGATCTTCATGGGCTCGCACGGCCGGCGCGGGCTGTCGCGGCTGCTGGCCGGCAGCGTGACGCAGAAAGTGCTGGCCGACGCGCACGTGCCCGTGATGGTGATGCGCCCGAAGGCCGAGCACAAGCGGGCCGAAAGGAAGTGACGTGTACAAGCGCATCCTCGTCCCCGTCGACGGTACCGAACGGGCCGTCGCCGCGCTCGGGTCCGCACTGGGCCTGGCGAAACTGGGCGGCGGAACGATCGTCGGCGTGCACGTGGCGGGCGAATCGCCGGTGCTCGCGACGGGCGACATCGGCGGCCCGTTCTACGACGCGTGGCGCGCCGAGGCCGACCGCCTGGGCCGCGAAGCGCTCGACTACGTGGTGCGGCGCGCCACCGAGGCGGGCGTGCCGTGCGAGACGGTGCTCGCGCCGCCGGGCCCGCCGTGGGAAGGCATCGTCGCCACGGCGCGCGAACGCGGCTGCGACGTGATCGTGATGGCGTCGCACGGCCGCCATGGCGTGGCCGCGCGGCTGCTGGGCAGCGAGACGCAGCGGGTGCTGCTCCACTGCGACATCCCCGTGCTCGTGGTGCGTTAGGGGTGTTTACAAGCTACGCTGACCGTCTGGAGGAACCTCAGCGAAACTGCCCGGCCGGCTGCATCATCGCGCGGACTGTGGCGTCTTTTTGCAGCACGAAGTCATGGCCCGCTAACACGAAGTTGCTGGTTGGCTGGATCACCTTGACGTTGACGAACACGGCGTCGGGCGTATCGGCGTAGGAACCGACGACCACGGCCTGCGCGTCGTGGGTGTGCGCCACCTCGCCGATCTCGCGCGTCAGCATCAATTCGCCCTGGCTGCGCTTCAGATACACGGTGTTGCGTAGCTTCAGCTCCAGCATTTTCAGCCCGCCCTGCGCGAGCCGGGTCGAGACCTGCTCCGACACGAGTCGCCCGAGCGTCGAGGTCTGCTCGAGCGCATCGATGTTGACGACGGTTGCCATGATCAACGGCTTGTCGTCAGCCAGCTTGCCTTTCAATTGCGCTAGCAAGGCATCGGCCGCGGCGTAGTTGGCACCGACGACCACATTCACGGCCGGCACCGGAGAGTAGTCCTCGTCCTGCCCAACGGACGCGCAGGCGGCCAGTATCGACGGAACGAGCAACACGGCGAGCGCTTTCTTAACACATTTCATTTCGCATCCCCTGCCACCGTGAACGTCTTCCACAGGGGCGCCGCTTCATACAGCCCGCGGTCGCTGTCGACCGTATAGTACACAGACGTCTGGCGCGCGTAGTAGCGCTGGTCGTCGGAGACGGCGACGGTGACGATGATCTCGGTTTTCGGCGTGTCACCGGACGCGAATTGGGAACGGAACCAGGCATACGCATCGCCGGCAAAAATAGCGGCCGTGGCCAGCCCAAGGCCGGTGTGTTGCACTTCCGTCAGCGCCCATACGCCGGCAACGAGGGTGGACCGCTCGCCATGGAATTTGTATTGAGGGCGATGGCCCGAAAACGCGACCACTTGCGTGTCGACCTCAACCTTTAGGGCATCGTCCGGCGTCTTCGCCACGACGAAGCCGCCATTGACGAGCGAGGTCATCAGGTGGCCCGCGACTGCGCGGTCGAACGGCGAGCCCCGCAGCGGCTGCACGAACAGCGCGCGGCGCGGGCTGTTGTTGAGCGCCGGCACCAACTGCTTTTCGATGTGTTCGGTGATTGCGATCCAGTGCGCGGCAGCCTGCAATTTCTGCTGCTCGCTGGTCGGGAAATTGGTAGCGACCGGGACTGGGCTGTACGGGGTCGCGCATCCTGCGGCGAGCACGGCCACGCCGACTATCGCCGCGGTGCGGCTAAGTTGTTCTCTCATCTTCTGTGATCTCGTTGCCGGACCCGGTCAGCCCGGTGCCTCAAGTCGGGACTCTAGCACAGGAATTTCCTCAAGACAATTTTTAGCATGGAAGGCGAGGATGGCGTACAACGTCAACCTTTGCGACAGAAAACCCTCGACAGCGCCGCCTGGGATTGCGCAGGCAGGCCGACGGGCGACGCCGCAGTCCATGAACGGAGAATGGAAAAGCGTCGCGTATCTCCCTTTTTCAGGACTTCGCGCTAGTTAATGCCGAGCCAGCGCCGGTAGGCGGCGTAGTGGTGAATCGCGAAGCCGCCGAAGCCCGGCGATCCGGACACGGCGCGCGCCGTTTCCGCCAGCTCGCGCTCCATGTCTCCTTCGCGCAGGTGGTGGAACGACACCTTGCGGATGGCATTCGGCATCGTCTCCACGCCGATGACGACGGGCTTGCCGATCTTCGCGCCGTAATCGAGTTCGTCCCGCGCGTGTCTGACGATGCCGTCGCCGCCTTCGGCGTGGTAGCGGTAATCCATCAGCGCCACGTAGTCGTACAAGTCCTGCACGTGCTCGTTCATCGGCTTGCGCCGGCCCTTCCACTCGATCGGGATGCCGTCGTACCAGAACGGGATCGCGGGGCCCATCGGCAGGTTCGGCGCCACGGCGTTCTTCTGGCGCACCAGCGCGTCCGACATGTCGAGGAAGTCTCCGAGGAGTTCCATCTTGCGGCTGCTCCACGCATCGAGGATGTGCGGTTCGATGTCGAGACTGATGCCGTCGAAGCGTTCTTCCGGCGCCGCGGCCGCGTTGTAGTCCAGCACCCGCTGCAGCATCGCCTGCGCCGCGCGGCGGTGTTCGGGCAACAGGTAGCGTTCCGTGTGCAGGTAGCCGGACCCCAGCAAGGCCTGCACCTTCAGGCCGGACGCATGCATGCGCCGGATGAGCGTCCGGTAGCGCGCGGGTTGCGTTGCGATCAGGTTCCGGCCTTCGTACGCGTCGGCATACACGTAGGCCGTGGCGATAGCCTTGTCCTTCAGGAATGCGATCGCGGTGCGCGCCGCCGCGTCGTCTTCCAGCAGCGCGTACGACTCGCCTTCCCAGATCCAGATCGCGCGCGGACCGGGCCGCGCATCGCCCGCATGCGCGAGCGCCGCAGTTGCCAGCAGCAGCGTGGCACACCACCGGCGCGCCGTCACAGCGACATCTCCACGTGGTACTGGCCGATGCCGATCGAGCGGCCCGTCTCCGGGTGCGACGGGATCATCGAGACAAAATACTTGCCGTGCGGGAGGCGGCCCAGCTTCGCCTTCAACGCGACCTGCACCGCTGCGCCGGGGGCCAGCGTCTGGATCTCGCCGGCCGTCTCGCCCAGTTCCAGGCCGCCCGCGTCGCTGATGACGAGCAGCGGGACGAACGGGCTCGATGCCGTCGCGCCCTGGTTGACGATGGTCGCCTCGACGCTGCCGTCGGCGCCGCGGCGCAGGCTGCTCACGGCGACCTGGCCCGCTTCCGACGCGAGGTCCACGCTGCGCAGCTTGCGGCCGTCCTCGCGCCACGGCGCCAGCGCGGCGGGCGCCGGTTCGAGCGCCGCGGCGCTGCCCACCTTGCGGTTCGCGGCGAGGAAGGCGTCGAACTGGGCGCGGGCCCGCGCGAGGGCGCCCTCGTCCGTCGCGCGGTCCAGCCGCATGCCGTCCGCCAGCGCGAACAGGCGGCCCTGCGCCAGGTAGACGGAGCCGGACACGAAGTCGGACAGCTCCGTCTTCGTCTGCTTCAGCGGGATCACGTGCAGGTTGCGGAACGTGGGTTCCGTATCCAGTCCCGTGCCCAGCCACGTCACCTGGTCCGGCGTGCGCAGGCCGTAGCCGTGGCCGAGGAAGGCGAGCAGCGACGGCGCGATATCGAACTGCGACGACACGGCCTTGATGGACCGCGGCGCCTTCAGCATGGGCGAGAACACGATCAGCGGCACGTGATAGCGCTCGATGCGCGTGTCCATCGGCAGTTCGGGCAGGCGGTGGTCGCCCGTCACGACGAAGATCGTGTTGTCGTAGCCGGGCAGCTGAGCCGCCCGCTCGAAATACAGGCGCAGCGCGTCGTCCGCGAACAGGACGCTGGCGAAAACCTCGCGCTGGCTCGTGTACGCCGGATTCGCCCCTTCCGCGATCCCGAGCGCGGCCAGGCGCTCGCCCACCTTCCGCAGGTAGGCCGGCTTGTCCGGGAACGTGAACGGATCGTGCGTGCTCGTCGTCTGGATGATGCGCACGGACGGCTGCCGCGCATCGTCGCGCTGGCGCGCGATGGCCATCTCCATCAGCGCGCGGTCGTCGTAGCCCCAGTAGTTGCTGCGCTGGTAAGGCGGCTTGTAATCGGCTTCGCTGACGAACGACTCGACGCCTTCGCGCCGCAGGAACAGGCCCTGGTTGTCGAATTCCAGGTTCGAGCCGCTGGCGTAGTGCAGGCGGTAGCCCTGGCCTTTCAGGATGGACAGAAGCGACGCGTGGCGCGGCATGCGCTCGCCGAGCGCCGACATGCCGTTGTCGCCGAACGGCAGGGAGCCGAACACGGTCGGCAGCACGCCGAACGTGCGGCCCTGGCCCGCCAGGAAGTTTTCGAAGTACAGGCTGCGGCCCGCCAGCTCGTCGAGGAAAGGCGTGAAACTGCCGAAGCGGGCGCCCGGTCCGGAAAAGCTGCGGCCCAGGCCTTCGACGATGATGAAGACGATGTTCGGCGGCGTGCCCGGCTTCGTGTTGAACAGCGGTCCGAGCGTGTCCGGCGTCTGCTCCGCGCGGGCGAACGGATAGCGCGGATCCTTGCCCGTCCACGGCAGGCCTTGTGCCCGCTCGTGGGTGCCCGCGTCCCGCTCGCCGGCCACGTGGGCCACGCTGCGGTCCGTGAAATACGCCATCTTGTTGCGCAGGTAGTCGATGCCCGCTTCCGTGTCGGCGGTGGCCGGCGCAAAATGGTCCGGCAACACCTTGTACGCGACGATGCTCAGCAGGGCCGCGACGAGCGCCGCACGCGCACGCGCCCGGGGCCACCACGGCCTGAAGCTGGCGACGAGGACGCCGGCCAATGCGGCCAGCGCGAGCACGTACGCGACGACGAGGCCGATGCCGGGCTGCGCGCGGACGCCCACCGTCGTCGCGATCTCCGCGCGCGAATAGCCGAACAGGTCGGCGCCGAGCGGCACGCCGGCCGTCCAGTGGTATTGCAGCAGGCCTGCCTGCGCGGCCAACAGGGCGCCCCAACCGATGCCGAGGGCGATGACGCGCCAGCGCCGGCGCGGCAGCAGCGCCAGCGGCACGGCGCCCAGCAGGAAGACGAACGCATGACGCGCGAGCGCCAGCAGATCGTTCGCCAGCGCGGGCCCGAACAGCACGGACACCTTGATGCCGCCGGCACCCGCGTGGATCGTTTCCGCGATGCGCAACACGAGCCATCCGGCCAGCAGTGCGGGCAGGGTTTCGAGCGCCGTCGCCAGCGCGCCCTTCACGCGGGCGAACAGCTTGCCGGCGAAGCTGGGCGGCGGATCGTCGTGCCGGCGGGCGGGTGGCGTTGCGCTTACCATCGGCGGTACAGGGAGAACGTGACGCCGCGCTGGTTGTCGGCACCGCTCGCGCGCGAGAAGCTGGCGCCCACGCGGGTGCCCCACTGCGGCGTCCAGTAGCGCACCCACGTCGCGCTGCCGCCGCCGGAGCGGCTCTGGCCGCCCACGAGGCTCAACGGGTCGTCGCTGCGGCCGCTGTTGACGGTCACCTCGGCATACGTGTCGGCGTCGCCCGCGTAATACCAGCGCGCCAGCAGGCGTTCGCCGGTGCCGTGCGAGCCTGCCGACACGATGTTCTGGTGGCGCAGCTGCACGTACCAGTCGCCCGTGTACTTCGCGATGCTCACGCCGTAGATGTTCACGCGCGACGCGAAGCCGAGGACGTCGTCGCTGACCGACGCTTCCCAGCCGTTGCCGAGCGCTTGATACAGCTCCACGCGTCCCGAGTTCGCGGGGAACAGGCGGGATGCCGCGCCGCGCTGGTAGCGCAGGTTCGCATAGGCGCCGGACCACAGGTTCGCATAGCCGTCCAGCGCCCATGCGTAATCGTGCAGGCCGAAGCGGTGCGCCCGGAGGGTCTCGAAACCGAGCGAGCCTGCCCTGGTGTAATGGCGGATGCTGGCCGTCTGGTCGTTCCACCGGGGGCCGGTGCCGACGTCCGTCCAGCTGGACGACAGGCTCGCGGCCCACGTGTAGCCGGCCGCGATCGTCGCGTCGGGATTGCCGGCGCGGGGCTGCAGCGCGGCGGCCAGCGCGTCCAATGCGTCGCCGCCGGGACCCAGCTTGCGGGCCTCCTCCAGGTCGGCGCGCGCCTCCGCATTGCGGCCCAGCGCGCGCAGTGCCCGGCCGCGTGCAACGTACGCGGTGGCGTCGTCCGGCTGCAGCGCGATCAGGCGCGTGTATGCATCGACAGCCAGCTCCGGCCGGTCGCTCCACGCATAGGTATTGCCGAGCGCGGACCACACGTCCGCATACGTCGGCGCGGCCGTGGCGGCGGCGCGCAGGTCGCGCTCGGCCTCCTGCCACCGTCCGAGCCGGGCATATACGATGCCGCGGCCCAGCAGGACGTCGACGTTGCCCGGCGAGCGCGCCAGCAGCGCGTCGTAGGCGGCCAGCGCCAGGCCGGGCTGGCCATCGTTGGCAAGCGCGCGTGCCTGGGCGTAGGCGTCATCGAAAGAAGGTGTTGCCGCCGGCTGGGCCGGGGCGGAAGCGGCGGGAGGCGATGGGGGCTGCTGGGCGGCGACGGGCATCTGGACAAGAAAAAGTGGCAAAAGTGAGCGGCAGTGTTAAATGCTGCCCTACCGCAACTTTGCCTTCCCCAGAGAGGAGCGTCAAGCAGAGCACGCCTGACGCATCCCGGATGTCGCACAAAACACGCAAATCGCTTGCTACCCTGATCAGGCTGCCGAGCTCCCCAGCCGTCGCAGATGGTCGCGCCATGTGTCGATCCGCTCGGCCGACAAGGCGTGGGCGCGCCCGATCAGCGTCGCGCGCACGGGCCGGATGCCGGCCCGGCCGAGGATCTGGCGCCGCATCATCTTGATGCCGTAGCCGCCGTAACGCCACCGGTACACGGCCGCCGGCATGCCCATGCTGACGACCAGCCGCGCGCTGCGCCCACCCAGCAGCCCCGCGCCGAACGGCCGGTACGGGTCGTCCATGAAGACGCCGGGCCGCGTCACGTGCTCCATGAAGCCGCGCATCAGGGCGGGCATGTCACCCATCCACAGCGGATACACGAACACGAGATGGTCCGCGTGCTGTATTGCCTCCTGCACGGCCGCCAGCTGCGGCGGCGCCGAGCCGTGCCACCATTCGGACGGGCTGGTCAGCAGCGGAAAGCTCATCCGTGCCGGTTCGACCACCTCGACGTCATGCCCCGCCGCGCGCGCGCCGTCCGTGTACGCCTGGGCCAATGCGTGGCACAGGTGCGGGCGATGGCAATCGGGATGGCCCTGAATCAATAAAATGCGTGCCCCCATCAGCAACCGCCATGCTCTCGTTCGACTTGTACAGCGCTCATTTTTCGCTTTCGATCTGTATTCCCTCAATCAGGCTAACCGAACACAACATTGCTACGTTGCGAGATATCAAACCACAGGGATTTTTTCGTGCTACAGGAAGTCTAAGAAAATTCCGACTCCCAGGAGGGAACATGGCCAATCGCGTCAGTCCCAGTCGTCCGCGTGCGATCTGCGCCGCGTTGCGGCATGGCCGCAAGATGCTGTGCCGGCGCATCGGGGAAATCGTGTCCGGGCCCGACGACAGCATCGGGCACGGCTTCGCAGCGCTCGTCGCGGCCGTCGAGGCGGCCTTCCGGCACGAAGAACTGATCATGGAAACGCTGGGCTACGTGCACCTGCACGAGCACCGCGAGGAAAACGCCGTCGTGCTGTCCGCCCTGCACCACGTACTGCCCGACGTGGAACGGGGCGATCACATGCTGGGCCGCCAGGTCCTGTCCGCGCTCGTCGACGTGCTGGACCTGCACCGCCTGTCCGGCGACCTCGCCCTCACGGTGGCGGCGCATCCGTCCGGCGTCCGCGTCCGCGGACATGCGGCCCGCGCCACGCTGCACGTGGCGACGCGCCGGCCGTCCTCACGCTGACAGCCGTTTGACCATGTACAACGCGTCCGCCGGATACGTGGCGAGCGCGGCGGCGTCGCCGGCGGCGGCCGCATAGCCGAGGCTTTCCCAGAAACGACGCGAGTCCTGCACGGACACGAGCGCGGAATGGCGCAGGCCGCCGGCCCGCGCGAGCATCGCGTCGACGAGCCGGCGCGCGACGCCCTGCCCGGCCGCCCGCGGCGCCACGGCGAGGTCGTGCAGGTACAGCGTGTCGGGCGCGTCCGGCAGCGCGAACTCGCCGCCGAGCGGCGTCACCTTGCCGAGCCGCGACGGATACGCGAACAGGTACGCACAAACGCCCTGTGCGTCGCGCGCGACGAGCACCGTGTGCGGGCTCGCGTGGAGCCGCGCACGCACGACGTCCGCCGCTTCCTGCATCGCGGGCGGATAGCACGCGGCCTGCACGGCCAGCACGGCGTCCAGGTCGGCCTCCGTCATGCTGACTGCCCGCATCAGGCGGTCCCCAGCGCCCGCGCGACGATGGCCGCGGCGTCGGCGACGACCTTGCTGTCGCTGGTCGACCCGGTGTAGTAGACGGCCACGATCACGGGCTGGCCCTGTGGCGGAAACACGATGCCCACGTCGTTCGTCGTGCCGTGGGCGCCCGTGCCCGTCTTGTCGGCCACGCGGCAGTCCGATGGAAAACCCGCCTGGATCCGTTCCTTGCCCGTCGTGTTCGCGAGCATCCAGTCGAGCAGGCGGCGCCGCGCGTCCGGGGCGAGCGCCTCGTCGAGCAGCAGCGCTTCCAGGCTCTTCGCCATTGCCTGCGGCGTCGTCGTGTCGCGCGGGTCGCCGGGGACGGCCGAATTCAGTTCGGTCTCGCGGCGGTCGAGGCGGAACGCGGTATCGCCGATGCGGCGCGCGAACGCGGTGACGGCCGCCGGGCCGCCGATCCGGTCGAGCAGCAGGTTGCACGCGGTGTTGTCGCTGACCTGCAGTGCGGCGGCGCACAGGTCCGCGACCGTCATGCCGCCGTCCACGTGGCGTTCCGTCACGGGGGACCACGACACCAGGTCCGACTTCCCGTAGCGCACCCGCTGCTCGAGAAGGCCCGGCGTGCGCGCCGCCTGCGCCAGCACGGTCCCGACGACCATGACCTTGGCCGTGCTGCAGAACGGGAAGCGTTCGCCGCCGCGCCACGCGACGACTTGCGCCCCGCCACGGCGCCACGCCGCGACGCCCAGCCGGCCGCCGGCGCGGCGTTCGAGATCGGCGAAAACCGCATCGGCGGTGCCGGCCAGGCCCAGCGCGGGCACGGCGAGTGCGGCAAGAAGGATGGTGCGGCGGGTCGGGTCGAACATGGAGGCTCCTCGTCGTGATGGCGGCCGCCATTATGCCAAACACGCGCATGTTGCCGAAGTCGGACCTTCACGCTATGTTTCTGGTTCGACAGCACCGGAGACACCATGCGCCGCGCCGCCCTTCCCCTCATCCTCCTCCTGGCGAGCACCCTCGCCCAGTCGGCCAACCGCACGGACAACGTCGACGTCTTCATCGGCACCGGCGGCGACGGCCACACGTTCCCCGGCGCGACCCGCCCGTTCGGCATGGTGCAGGTCAGTCCCGACACGCAGGTGCGCCACTTCCGCCAGAGCTATCCGTGGGCGGCGGGCTACCGCTACGAGGACGATTCCATCCTCGGCTTCTCGCACACGCATTTCTCCGGCGCGGGGCACTCGGACCTGGGCGACGTCCTCTTGATGCCGACCGGCGGCGAGGTGAAACTGGAGCCGGGCTATCCCGAGCGCCCGTTCAGCGGCTACCGCTCGCGCTTCTCGCACAAGGACGAACGTGCGGAGCCGGGCTATTACGCGGTAAGACTGCTGGACAACGACGTCGACGTGGAACTGACCGCGGGCGAGCGTGTGGGCCTGCACCGCTACCGCTTCAAGCCGGGTGCGGACGCCAATGTGATCCTCGACCTGCGGTCCAGCATCTATGACTGGTCCGGCAAGAACCTGTGGTCGCGCCTGCGCCTGCGCGGCACCGACACCGTCACGGGCATGCGCGAGACGCGCGGCTGGGCGCCTGGGCGCCAGCTGTATTTCGCGATCCGCTTCTCGCGCCCCATCGCCGCGCACCAGCTCCTGAACCGCGAGGAAGGCGTCGAGTACAAGGGATTCGCGGCCCCCGGCAAGACGCCCGCCGACAAGGTCCTCGTCGAAGGCAAGGCACTGGAAGGCGTCTTCGGCTTCGGCCAGCCCGCCGATGGCACCGTGCTCGTGAAGGTGGCCATCTCAAGCGTGAGCGAGGACGGCGCGCTCGCCAACCTGGACGAGATGCCGGGCTGGGACTTCGACGCCGAGCGCCGGCGCGCGCACGACGCATGGGAACAGGCACTGGCCGCCGTCGACATCGAGGCGCCGCAGACGATGAAGCGCATGGCCTACACGAGCCTGTACCACGCGATGCTGGCCCCCAGCCTGTTCATGGACGCGGACGGGAAGTACCGCGGCCCGGACAACCAGGTCCACGAGGCGCACGGCTTCCGCTTCCACTCGACGTTTTCATTGTGGGACACGTACCGCGCGCTGCACCCGCTGCTCACGCTAATCCAGCCGGAGCGGCGCAACGTCGACTTCGTGCGTTCGCTGATCGAGTCGCAGAAGGCCAGCCCGTACGGCATCCTGCCCGTGTGGCAGTTCGCCGGCCTGGAGACCTGGTGCATGATCGGCTACCACGCCGTGCCCGTCATCGCCGACGCGTACATGAAGGGCCTGAAGGGTTTCGATCCCGACGAAGCGCTGCGCGCGATGACGGCCAGCGCGGAGTATGGCCCGTACGGCGGCCTGCAGCACTACATGAAGCTCGGCTACGTCCCGATCGACCTGGAGCCCGAGGCGGCCTCGAAGACGGTCGAATACGCGTTCGACGACTGGACCATCGCGCGCATGGCCGAGAAGATGGGCCGGCGTGACGTGGCCGACCGTTATTACAAACGCGCGCAGAACTGGCGCAACGTGTTCGACCCGAAGACAGGCTTCGTGCGCGCGAAGAAGTCCGATGGAAAGTATCGCGAGCCGTTCGACCCGGTGCGCTCGAACTTCGGCAGCGACTATACGGAAGGCAGCGCGTGGCAGTATTCCTGGTATATGCCGCACGATAACGCGGGACTCGTGAAGATGCTCGGCGGCGACGCGGGGCTGATCGCCAAAATTGACCAGGTGTTCGACGCGAAGATCGACCCGGCCGTCTATGCGCACATGGAAGACATCTCCGGCCTGATCGGCCACTACGCCCACGGCAACGAGCCGTCGCACCACGTGGCCTACCTGTACAACTACGCGGGCGCGCCGTGGAAGACGCAGGCGCGCCTCGCGCAGATCGTGAAGAGCCAGTACAAGGATACGCCGGACGGCCTCGCGGGCAACGACGACCTGGGCCAGATGTCGGCCTGGTTCGCGTTCACGGCGCTGGGCTTCTACCCCGTCGCACCGGGCAGCAACGAGTACGTGCTCGGGCGGCCGTTCGTCGAGCGCGCGACGTTGAACCTGCCGGACGGGAAGCACTTCACCATCCGGACGGAGGGCCTGGCGGACGCGAACCCGTACGTGGGCGGCGTGACGCTGAACGGCAAGCCGCTCGCGCGCAGCGTGCTGCGCCACGAGGAGATCGTGGCCGGCGGGGAGCTCGTGTTCCGGATGCAGCCGACGCCGAACAAGGACTGGGGCAAGGCGCCGGCGAACCGGCCCTACACGCAGACGGCGTATTAGCGGCGGCGCATGCTGGCGACCATGACGCCGGCCAGGATGACGGCGAAACCGGCCGCGTGGTACAGGTGCGGCGGCTCCTTCAGCAGGGGCCACGCCGCCAGCGTCGCGAACAGCGGGATCAGGTACACGGTCAGGCTCGCGCGGGCCGGGCCGGCCGCCGCCACGAGGCGGTCGAAGAAGAAGTAGGCACCCAGGCTCGGCACGACGGCGAGGAAAGCGAGCGCCGCGTACAGGCGGCCGTCGGCGAAGTCGGCGACGGTGCCGCTGGCCGCTTCGAATGCGGCGAACGGCGCCAGCACGAGCGCACCGCCGCCGATCAGCGCGGCCAGTTTTACCGTGGACGGCAGCGGCGGCAGCGGCAGGCGCTTGTTGAAGACGGTATACAATGACCAACCGCATGCGGCCAGCACGACCCACAGGTCGCCGCTGCCGAATTCCAGCTGGCCCAACGCCGTGACGTCGCCCTTCGACAGCACGACGAGCACGCCGAGGATGGCGAGGAACATGCCGCCGGCCTGGCGGCGCGACAACGGCGCTTTCCACACCAGCGTTTCGATCAAGGTCACGAGCGCCGGGCACGCGGCGAAGATGATGCCCACGTTGGCCGCGCTCGTGTGGCGGGCGCCGACATATTGCGGTGCGACAGAAAGGCCCATGCCCAGGCCGGCCAGCAGCAGGATGCGCTGCCAGTTGGCGCGCAATGTCCCACGCAGCGCCCACAGGCGTGGTCCGCACGACGGCAGCAGGATCAGGAACGCCAGCATCCAGCGCCCGAAGGCGAGAAAGACGGGCGGTATCCCCGCGCCCTGCGCCCAGCGGGCCACGACGAGGTTCGCTGCGAACAGCGCGGGGGTGATCAGCATGAGCGGCAATTCGGCTGCGAAGGGATCACTCCGGTAGCCGGCGCCCGCCCGTGACACTGCATTCGACACGAGGGCTCCTGAACGAAAAGCGGCGGACGCGGACATTCCCGGGTAAGGCATGCTGCGCCGCAATAAATGGATAAGCGCCATGGTAAGGGAGCGTGCGCAGAATGTGCTTCTATTCGATAGCGATAACACGGCTATTTTCGCAAGGGTCTTCTGCAGAAATACCGGATAGAAGATAAAATCTCCGGTCTTATACGGAAACCACGAAGGAAGCACTGCGATGAAAGACGGCCAGCTGGACGAGACCGACCGCCAGATCCTGCGTACGCTCAGCCGCGACGGGCGTATCAGCAACCAGAAACTGGCCGAAACGGTGCACCTGTCGCCGACGCCGTGCTGGCACCGCGTCAAGACGCTGGAGGAAGCCGGCTACATCACGGGCTATGTCGCGATGCTGGACCAGCGGGCGCTGGGCATGCCGGACACGGTCATCATCGAGGTGACGGTGGACCGCCATGACGACGAGATCTTCAAGGCATTCCAGGACGCGCTGGCCGACCTGCCGGAAGTGATGGAAGCGTATCTGCTGTCGGGGGAGTACGACTACCTGATCAAGGTGGCCGTGGCGGGGACGGAAGGGTACGAGAAATTCCTGCGCCAGAAGCTGTACAAGCTGCCGGGGGTGACGCGGACGCGGTCGACGTTTACGTTGCGGTGCCTGAAACGCACCCCGTCCGTGTCACCCTGAGTCATAAAGTCCTACTTCTTCTTCAACTCGGTCAGTTCTGCGCGCAGCTTGCTGCGCTCCGCCGTCGACTTGTCGAGCTTCGCGCGCAAATCGTCGAGCTCGGCCGCGAGGCTGTCGCGCGCGGTCGTCGCGCCCACGAGTTCCATCTCGGCGCGCAGGCGCGCATCCGATTCGGCGGCCATGTCGGCCACCTTGCGTTCCAGTTCCTGGCGCAACTGCGTCAGCTGCTGTTCCTTGCCGTCGATCGCAAGTTGATCCTTCGCCTTGCTGACGAGGGCATCCATCGCGACCTGGCGCGCATTCTTGAGTTCCGCGTTCAGGCGCTCGATCGTCTCGTCGCGCTCGGCGATCGCTTCCTCGGACGCCGCCGCTGCGTTCGCCAATTCCTCACGCAGCGCGTCGCGCTCCCCTTCCAGCGCTTCGCCGGACGAACGCAAGGCTTCGATGTCGGCCTCGTTGCGCTCCAGCGCTTCGCGGTCGCCGGCGCCGGCCTGTTCCGCGAACTTCAGGGCCCAGTCCGCCAGACCCGCCAGCAATTCCTGCGGCAGCTCGGCCTTGGGAGGGGTCACCGGCTTGACGTTGGCCGCACGCCACGCAGCCAGATGCTTGAAGATGGCGTTCGGCGAACCCTCGCCGAGGAAGTCCTGCACCGCTTCGATGGTGACCGCTTCGCCATCTTCCTGCAAACTCTCGGCTGCGCGTGCAACGTCGTCGAATGTGACTTCTTGGCCTGCCATAAGGTGTTGACTCCTGCTTCGTTGGATTTCGGGAGTGCGTATGATACTTCCCGTAGAGAAATTCGGCAGCAATCAGCGCAAGAGTGTTGCGCGCCGGACGCGCCGGCGGCGAAATCATTTCACAATTGGTAAGGATTCAGCCCGTTTGCGCGACGGGCACGGCCAGCGGACGGATCTGGTTGCGTCCGCCCTGCTTCGCTTCGTACAGCATGGCGTCGGCGCGCAGGAACAATTCGTTCTCGCTGCGTCCTTCCGGATACGCCGCCAGGCCGCCGCTGAACGAGAAGTGGCGCACGTCGCCCGGCTTGACCTCGAACGCGATCGCGCCGAACGTCTGGCGCAGCGCGTCGAGCCGGCGCCAGCCCTGCTCCAGCGTGCAATCCCAGAACACGACGACGAATTCCTCGCCACCGAAACGGCTCAGCAGGTCGCCCTCTTCCATGCGCGCGGCCAGCGTCAGCGACAGGCGCTTGATGACGATGTCGCCGAAGTAATGGCCCCAGGTATCGTTGATCGTCTTGAACTTGTCGATGTCGATGACGCCGAAGCACAACGGCCTGTTTTCCAGCGCGGCACGGCAGATCAGCGCCTGCGCCTTCTGCTGCAGGCCGACCTTGTTGAGCAGGCCCGTCGTGCGGTCCTTGCCGATCAGGTCGCGGCTGATGCGGATCTTGGCGGCCCGGTTGAGCAGCTGGCGGGCCAGAAGGTCGGGGTCGTCCATCGCGAGCAGCGCGTCGAAGCCGCTGTCGAGGGCGCGCCGCGCCTGGTCCGGGTCGGCGCGGCGTTGCAGCAAGGTGATCTCGCGCACCGGGTCCGCTTCGATATTCCGTTTGAGCACGCGCACGACGGCTTCCGTCCGTTCGTATTCCACGTCCGTGATCAGGACCATGTCCGGCTGCAAGTCCTTGACGCGCAGGTGCAGCGTCTGCGGGTCGGTGTGGTAGACGATGTCCAGCCGCTGCTCCCTCAGGGCAGCCTCGTCCCAGCCAGGTGGCGCGCCCAGCATGGCGACGCGCACGAGATCGCCGCGCTTCTGTTGCACGAACAGGTTGAACAGCTTGTCGACGAGGACGTCGTTGGCGATGGGCTTTTCGGCGTAGGCGAGGCATTTGCTGTCGACGAGACGTTGCTGCAGCAGGAACCGGCTGCCCTGGCGCACGCTCTGCAGGTAGACGTAGCGGTGGTCGTCCGGCAGCCGCTCCAGCAGCTCGCCCAACAGCAGGGTCTTGCGCTTGTCGTGCAGATCGGACTGCATGTTGTACAGCGCGTCGAGGTCGATCAGGTACAGGCCGTCGCCGGCATCGCGCCGGACAGCGGCCACGAAATCGCTGAGCTCGTGGAAGAAATGGATCTCGAAATCGTACTTGTGCGCGTGCAGCAGCAACTCGGCCCGGTTGTCCTTGATGAAGAAGCTGTGCGACAAGAACAGCACATGATTCCTGTACAACGAGATGTCACCCGCCATGTAATACGCGCCTCAAGAAAGTTGACCACGGTAGCGTTGTACCGACCGCCAGCATACCTCCGTTTGCGCCATGCATAAGCCGGAAACCCGGTTTTTTTTGGCTATCTGGCCTTTGTCTGAGTGTTATCAGGAAAATACGTTGCGCGCCGACAAAGAGTTACCGATCAGTCACGCAAGGCAGCCAGGCCGCCCAGCTTGTCCGGGTTGCGCACGACATAGATCGCGGCGATGCGGCCGTCCTCGATGTGGATCGACGTGATCGCATCCGGCACGCCATTGCGCCAGGTCAGCAGACCGGGCTCGCCATTGACGGTGATGATGTCGTGGCGCGTATCGGTGCCGGACCACTTGCGTTCGATGCCCGCGACGAGGCGGCCCACGCGGTCGGCGCCGAACACCTGCCTGACGGTCGTCTTGACCTTGCCGCCGCCGTCGCCCGTGAACGTGGCGTCCGCCGTCAGCAGCGCCTGCACCTGGGCCGGATCGGCCGAGCGCGCCGCCTGCACGAAACGCCCCAGCAATTCCAGGTGCAGCTCGCGGTTGACGGCGAACCGGGGCCGCTCCGCCCGCACGCGTTCGCGCGCCCGCTGCAGCACCTTGCGGCACGCCGCTTCCGTCTTGCCGACCATCGCCGCGACTTCCGGATAGTCGAAATCGAAGACCTGGTGCAGCAGGAACACGGCACGCTCCTCCGGCGCCAGCCGTTCGAGCATCAGCAGGAAGGCCGTCGACAGGTCGCCCGCCGATTCCAGCGCACTTTCGGGAGAGTCCACCGTGTCTTCCACGAGCGGTTCCGGCAGCCACGGGCCGACGTAATGCTCGCGCTCCGTCATCGCCCCGCGCAGGCGGTCGATGGAGAGCCGCGTGACGACGGTGACGAGCCACGCCTCCGGCGTACGCGCTTCGACGCTGCCGCCGTTCTGCCAGCGCAGCCAGGCTTCCTGGACGATGTCCTCGGCGTCGGCGCGCACGCCGAGCATGCGATAGGCGATCCCGAACAGGCGGGGACGGAGGCGGACGAATTCGTCCAGGGCGGGGTTAATAGCGGCGGTCTGGGTATCCATATCCATTAGACGGATGGGGCACGCGTTTTGTGACCGCCGATTGTACGCGCCGTCAGCGCGCCGCAAATCCTCCCCGGATTGTCAGGTTGTCGTCCCGCACTCGGCTTCCTGCCGCGTGCGGGCATGCGACTTTCCCGGCCGCACCCGCATCGGTGCGCGCGGCACGTCCAACCGTACCGGGGTGAGCTTGCCGGCATACGGTGGCATGTCAGGATCGATCTCGATCGTGCTGCCGTCCGGCGGCGCGCCGGCGAGGAACGCGCCGATGGCGATGCGCACGATCGTCCGGTTGCCCGGCTCGGGCTTCATGCTCAGCTTCTTGTTGATATAGAGGAACGTACACGACGCCCCGCCGGGCGTGGTGATGTCGACTTTCTTCGGCAGGGAAAACCCGTAACGGCCCGTCGCCCACAGCTTGACGACACAGGTTCCGTGCTCCAATGACGAAAAAGTAAAGTTCATGCGGCAATCCTAACCGCCGTAACTCATCTGTACGTTTGGAATTTGTACCAAACCGTAACGGATGGAACATTCGTTTCCTCTTCACATCTTCAGCTCGAGATTCACCCCCACGCGCGTGGCACCCTGCTGCCAGCTGGCCTGGCGCGACAGCCCGCCCGCGTCTTCGTAGATGCTCTCCGACGCATTGTCCATGCCCAGGATATTGTTGAGCGTGAAGCGCAGTTGCAGCTTCGGGTCGAGCTTCCACGCCGCGTACGCGTCGACGTCGCGCCGCGTGTGCGCATGCCGCATCTGCGCATCCGACACGCGCACCCAGCCGCCCTGCTGGTAGGCCATGCTCGCGCCGAAGCTGACGCGGTCGCGACGGTAGTCGAGTCCGACGTTGGCCGATACCGGGGTCTGGCCGTCGAGGCGGTTGTCGGGGCCGGGCACGGTCGACACCTCCGACCAGTTGCGGGTCACGCTCGCGCGCATGTCGAAGCCGGCCGCGGCCGGGTTGAGCATGCGCAGCGGCAGCTTGACCTCGGCCTCCAGCGAATGCACGCGCGCGTCGCCATCGTTCAGCGGGCGATAGATCCAGCGGCCGTCCGGGTCGAGGTCGAGGCGCGTGCGGATGTAGTCGCTGATGAGGCGCTGCGTGCCGCTCACGGACACCATCGCACCGTCCGCCCAGTATTGCTCGAACGCGACGTCGATGCCGTTCGCCAGCTCCGGCTTTAGGCCCGGATTGCCGCTGGAATCGGGGGCGAAGCGGGTGTTCAGCGCGGACAGGTACCGCCGCGCCGTCAGCTGGTCGACCGTCGGCGCCTTGTACGTGCGCGTGAGCGCGAGACGGACCTGGCGGCCGCTCTTGTCGGGGAATTTGTACAGGGTCTGCGCGACAGGGCTCAGCACGTGGCTGCGCGACGTCGTCTCCGGCACGTTGGTCCCCGCGCTTTCGGTCTCCACGCCTTCCCAGCGCCCGCCCAGGTACATCGACCATTGCTTCGTGATGTTCCACTCGTCCTGCACGTAGCCGGCCAGGCGCGTCACCTGCGGCGTGTACGCCTCGACGACGTGCGTGGCCGGCGCTCCGTCCTGCCGGTCGATGCGGTCGCGGGAATCCTCGTTGCGCTGGCGGCTCGCATCGATGCCCGTGACGAGCGCATGGCCGTCGAACAGCGAGCGCGCGAACTTGCCGCGGAAGGACATGCGGCGCGGACGATACACCGTGTCCCAGTCGCGCAGCAGGTGGTGCGCGCGGCCCGCGTCGTAGTAATCCGTGTCGTTGTCGTTCTCGTCGCGGCTGCGTTCCCCCGACAGGCTGACGTCCAGCTTGCCGCCGGCCACCTTCGCGATCCAGCCGGCCTCGCCGCGCATCATCCACTGGTCGCCGGACGTACGGCCCGGCATGTCGATCCAGTCCGGATCGCCGAACGCGCCGACGAGGTTGTCGTTATGCGAGGCGCCCGACCACGCGTGGCTGCTCGCCTGCAGGCCGGCCGACAGGTTCAGCTCGTTGTCCGCGTCGATCTTCCAGTTCAGGCGCGGGAACAGGACGCCGCCGCGGTAGGCGCCGCCGCCGTCGTACCGGGTCAGGCGCGACTGCGCCAGCGTACCGTCCGGCAGCGTCAGCCGGTCGGCGCCGCGCGAATGGAAGTCGTTGTGGCCGCCGAACAGCGAACCGTTCACGAAGTACGACAGGCTGCCTACCTTTTCGCCCCACGTGCCGCTCATCGTGCCGCTTTTCTGCAGGGTCGAGCGTGTCGCGTTCAGGCGCAGGTCGCGCTGCGGCTTGCTCACGACCTTGCGCAGCACGATGTTGATGGTGCCCGCGATGGCCTGCATCGAATACTCGGCGCTGGCGGCGCGGATCACCTCGATGCGCTCGATCTGGTCCGGCGTCAGCGCATCCAGCGAAAAGCCCGGCGGCGGACGGTCGCCGTTGACGAGGATCTGCGTGTAGCCGTTGCCGAGCCCGCGCATCTTGATCGATTTATCCGTCACGGTGACGCCCGGCGCCCGTTTCAGCACGTCGAAGATGTTGTCGTCGCCATACTTACGGATCTCGTCCGCCGACAGGACGGTCTTGCTGGCCGTGTCGTCGCGGCGCGGATCATAGGTGCTCGCCGTCCCCTTCACTTCCACCTTCTGGATCGGTTTGTCCTGGGTTTTGGTCTTGTCGGCCGGCGGGGTCGATTGAGCGAATACGGCACCGGGGCAGAACAGTGCGGCGGCGATGGCGAGGCGGAGTGGAGTGGGAGACATCGTGGATGGGCAGAGGATTGCGTCAATACGCTTGCTGGCGGCAGCGTCCGGGCTAAATTGTTCGGGAGACTAACAAATTATGCTAACCGGAATGGCGGCGTTTGTCACTTGCGCGGCGCCGCCTCGAGTCCCGCGAGAATGAGCCGCACACCCTTCTCCAGGAATGCTTCCGGCGGGCCGATCTCGCGCTCCGTCAGCACGCGATTGGCGGCCAGCAGGGTGAAGCCGTGGACGTGGGCCCATAACAGGCCCAGGACCTCCTTTTCGTCGAGCCCTCCCGGCAGGTCGCCCGACAGCTGGCAGTGGTAGATGATGCGCAGGAGGATCGCGCGGGTGCGGTCGAGCGCGGGCAGCGGTTCGGCCTTGTCCCACAGCTCGCGGTCGGTGCCGAACATCACCTGGGCGTATGACGGATTGTCGACGGCGAAGCGGTAATAGCACCTGCAGGCCGCGAGGATCTGGAGGCGCGGGTCGCGCGCATGCCGCGCCGCCGCATCTTCCAGCGCCTGCGCCAGCATGCCGAAACCGACGTCGCCGATCCGGTTCAGCAATTCCTGCTTCGAGCGGAAGTGCCGGTACGGCGCCATGTGCGAGATGCCTGCCGCGGCCGCGATGTCGCGGAACGTGATGCTGTTCGGGTTGCGGGTGCGCATCAGCTCGAGGAAGGTCGCGATGATCACGTCGGGCATGCTGCGGCCGCGCCCTTCGCGCTCCGCCATCATGGTTGCTCCGCCCGGCTCTTTCATCCTGTCCTCATCTTCCGCTTTGCGCCATTCTACGCGCAACGCGTAAGGATGACTGAAAAGTGCGAATCGCACGCATCCGGCCTTCGCGGCGCCGAGGCGCCGGTGTGGCGGGCAGTCCTCATGCACTATTGATTTGACGAAATACGTGTTCCGTCAAGATATAATCGGCCAGCCATGATCCTGCGCCGTCTTTATCTGTTCCTGCTTGCCCTGATGCTGTCCGCGGCAGGCGGTCCCGCGTTCGCGGGCAACGTCTACACGTTCGGCGGCCTGAGCACCGTCGGCAGCTGTTCGCTCTCGGGCGCGGTCTACACCTGTTCCAGCCTGCCGCTGCCGGCGGGCGACGACAGCATGGTGATCGCCAGCGGCTATACGGTGAAGATCACGGCCGACACCACGTTCGGCTACAACCACAGTCTCAAGATGAGCGGCAGCGCCGTCCTGATGAGCACGGGCGACCTGGACATCGGCGGCATCGCCACGAACAACCTCAAAATCACGGGCGGCACGCTGATCGCGGGCGACGTATTCAGCGTGGGCGCGCAGAACCAGACGCTGACGGCGAACATCCAGGCCGGCACCGCGAACCTCGGCACCGGATCCGACCTCACCATCACGGGCAGCATCAAGGCCACGGGCACCGTCAACATCGCGTCGCACGCGACCATCAAGGGCCCGATCAGCGGCGCGACGGTGACCACCAGCTCGCCCGTCACCCTCACCGGCAACATCGTCGCAACAAACTCGTTTACCCTGGCCTCTGGCAGCTCGGTCAAGGGCGACGTGACGGCGCCCGTCGTCAGGCTGATGCCGTCCAACGCCACCGTGGACGGCAAGATCACGGCCAAGACCTCGCTGCAACTGGGTTCGGCCGACGTCGTCACGGGCGACGTGATCGCCGGCACGCTGACGCTGGATTCGTCGGAAGCCCTCGTCGACGGCAACGCGACGATCGACAGCGGCATCTTCAACTGGCACGGGCGCGTCACGAAGACCATCTATTGTTCGGGGGGTACCACGACGGGCAAGTGCGACTGCGTGTCGAACAACAGTGGCTACGAAGTCAACACGTCCCTGGGCCCGCACTGCCAGGGCAATGTCGTGCCGCTGGACCACTTCCTCATCACCTACAACCCGACGGGCAGCGTGTGCGAGCCGTCGAAAGTGACCATCACCGCCTGCGCCAACCAGGCCTGCACGGCCACGTACGGCGGCGGCGCCACCGTGACGCTCGTCCCGACGGGGCAGTCGGTGGCGGTGCCCACGTCCGGCAGCGTCGATGCGGCGGTCACCTGGAAACAGGCCGGTACGTTCACGCTCGGCGTGTCCGGCGCGACGACGGCCAACGCCACCACCTGCATCCGCAGTGGCGACGCGGCCCCGGGCGCGGATTGCAAGGTCGCGGTGTCCGCTTCCGCGTACACGATCACGACGAACCGCGCGGGGTTCTACGCCGAAGAACCGACGGGGACGACGGGGCCGCAGCTGCTCATCGCGGCCACGCGCTTCGATCCCAAGCAGAACTCGTGCGTGCCGCTCTTCTTCGAGGTGGAGCGCGACATCAACTTTACCTGCGCCTACGGGAACCCGACGAGCGGCACGCTGCCCCTGCGGCTGAACGGCACGGCGCTGAACAGCGGCCAGAACACCGGAGCCGCCTGCGACAACGCCGGCGCGACGCTGAAAGTCAAGTTCGACAAGGAAGGCAAGGCAGCCGTGCCGGTGCAGTACGCGGATGCCGGCGCGGTGTCCGTGAAGGCGACCGACAGCGGCGCCGGCGCCCCGCCGCCGGCCAGCGTCACGGCCGTGTTCGCACCCGCGGCATTCGCACTGGCGCTGCCGAACACGAACGTACCCTACGTGGCGGGCAAGGAATTCACGGCGACGGTCACGGCCCTGAATGCGGCATCCCCGCCGGCGGCGACCCGGAATTTCGGCCGCGAGTCGGTGGCGGAAAGCGCGAAACTGGCGTCGGTCGCCTGCCAGCCGAACACTGCCAACGGCCTGCTTGCGCAGACGGCGCAGCCCGTCGCCGCCGCCGTCCAGACGATCAAGGCGACGTGGAACGAGACGGGCCGCATCGACCTCCGCGCCCTGCTGGCCAACGACAACGGCTACCTGGGCACCGGTGCGCAGCCGACAGTCGCGACGACCAGCACGGTCAGCCCGCCCGCCTGCTCGGG
Source organism: Massilia kyonggiensis (assembly GCF_024756235.1). GTDB lineage: Bacteria > Pseudomonadota > Gammaproteobacteria > Burkholderiales > Burkholderiaceae_D > Telluria > Telluria kyonggiensis. The sequence goes on from NZ_JANUGY010000004.1 coordinate 398,511, forward strand.
CGCCGTCGGCACGTTCAGCCCGGCCTATTTCGGCATCGACGTGGACACCGGCTGGACGCGTACCGCGACCCTGTCCGGCAGCACGTTCCGGCAATACTATGCCGGCGAGCCGTCGATCAAGCTGACCGTCACGGCCTACAGCCTGTTGAACAACAAGACGAAGAACTACGCCGACACGTACGCGCGCGACGTCGTGTTCACCGGCCTGAAACCGGACGGCACGGCCCTGGCCGTCGGCGCCTTCAGCGCACCGGTGCGCGCCGCCGACTTCAAGGACGGGGCCGCCGAGTGGACCGGCAGCTACACGTTCACGGCGTCGCCCACGGTGCAGACGCGCGTGCGCGTGCGCGCATCCGAGGACCTGCCCGCCGCGCAGAACCCCGCGAGTTCGTCGGCGCTTCCGGCCACGGCCGGCACCGAGCCTACGCTGCTGATCCGCAGCGGCCGCATCCGCCTGCCCAGCCGGTTCGGCCCTGCCGGGGCCGCACTCACGATTCCCATGACGCTCGAGTACTACACGGACCAGGCGTGGATGGTGAACGCCGAAGACTCCACCACCCTCCTGCCGGCCGGGATCGTGTCGACAGGGGCGGTCAAACCCGATTTCACGGTCAAGGCCGGTTTTTCGGCGTCGAAGTTCGCCAAGGGCCGGGCCGACCTGACGCTGACGCCCTCCGCCGCCACCCACACCAGCGTGCCGTTCGCGCTCAACCTGGGCACGACGACTGTCAACACGTCCTGCTACGCCAGCCGGGGCACGCCGATGACGGCCAGCACGGGCGCTTCCCTCGCGTTCCTGCGCAGCCCGGATGCATCCTGCTCCGCCGCCGGCATCGTCGATCCGTCCGCGCTGGCCACGTTCGGCGTCTACGCGCCGGAGACGAAGCGCATCATCCACACGCGCGAGGTGTTCCGATGACCGAACACAGGCGCAGGCGCGCCGCCGGATTCACGATCGTCGAGCTGGTCGTCGTGATGGTCATCATCGGTGCGCTGGCCGCCCTCGGTATCCCGCGCCTGGTGGGCGACAAGTCGTCGGAAGCGGCCGTGTTCGGGGACCAGGTCGCCAGCGGCCTGCGCCGCGCCCAGAAGATCGCGATGGGGCACCGCCGCGTCGTGTGCGCGACCGTCGGGCCGAAAGCCGTGGTGCTGCGCATAAACGGTTGCGGCAGCGCCGGCATCGCGCTGAACGGATCGGGCGACGACGACTACGCGACGACCGACAGCGTCCTCACGGTGACGACGGCGACCCTGTACTTCCAGCCGGACGGCCGCGTGACGCAGGACGCGGCGGGCGTGGCAGCGTGGTCGGACAAGATCGTCATCGCTGCGGGGACGACCGAGTTCCGCACCATCACCGTACAAGGCACGACGGGCTATGTTGAATAGAGCCAGGCGCAGCGCCGGCGTCACGCTGGTCGAACTGATCGTCGCCCTCGTCATCATGGGCGTCGCGCTCGCGGGCATGGTCGCCGTGTACACGGCCACCACGCGGTCGAGCGCGGATCCCGTCGTCGTCCAGCAGATGCAGGCGATCGCGGACAACATGATGGAAGAGATCCTCATGAAGCCGTTTGCGGGGACGCCGGGACAAACCGCCCGCGTCGACTTCGACGAGGTGCGCGACTACCACAAATACGACAGCGGTACCCAGGGGATCACCGACGTCGAAGGCAATGTGATCGCGGGCCTGGAGCGCTACCGGGTCGTGGTCGGGGTCAGCACGAGCTCCGGCCTGCCGGGCGTGCCGTCCGCCGACGCGCTGCAGGTCACGGTCACCGTGTCGGACATGCGGGCCGTGGACCCGAACGATCCGAATTCGAAGCTCACGCTCACCGGCTGGAGGACCAATCCATCATGACCCGTCAGCGCGGCTTCACGCTCGTCGAACTGATCATCGTGATGGTGCTCATCGGCATCATTGCGGGCATCCTTGCCCTGCAGATCCGGCCGGCCATGCAGTCGTATCTCGCGATCCGCCAGCGCGCGAATCTCACGAGCCAGGCCGATACCGCGCTGCGGCGCATCATTGCGGACGTGCGGACGGCGGTGCCGAATTCGCTGCGCTATACGCCGGATGGGCAGAATCAGTGCATCGAGTTCGTGCCCACCCGCGACGGCGGGCGGTTCCGCACGGCGCCCGACTACGAGCATGCTTCCGACCCCGGCAATCCGCTCACCCTCGACGCTCCCAAGGACACGTTCGACACACTGACGGGGGGCCTCGACGACCGCTACAAGGATGACTATATCTTCATCGGCAATGTGAACGGGAGCGACGTTTACGACACCACAAAGAGCTGGCAGATCAAGAGCATCGTGACCGCCGCCAAGCCGACCCAGGGCCAGAATACGGTCACCCTCACCACACCGGCGACCCTCCCGGCCGGTTACGAAGGCGGCCGTTTCGTCGTGATCCCGCGGGGGGAGCGCGCCGTGACCTACACCTGCTCGAACGCGGGCCTGGACAGTAACGGCACCGGTACCGGCGTCGGCGTCATCTACCGCGTGACCGGCTATACGCCCAGCAAGACGCCGGCGGCGACTTGCCCTACGGGCCCGGCAGTCCTCGTCGCCAAGGTGAGCGACTGCAGCTTCCTGTACCGCGAAAGCCAGGGCGCCACCCAGCAAAGCGGCTACCTGCAGCTGCGCCTGGGCCTGGCCGAAGGCGGCGAAGCGGCCCGGCTGACGATGGGCGCGCACGTGGAGAACACGCCATGACGACCCGGCGCGCGGGCGGCTTCGCGTACATCGCGGCCATCGTCTTCCTCGTCGTGCTGGCCGGCTTTGCGCTGGCCGTGCTGCGGCTGTCGGATACGCAGCAGATCACGGTCAGCCAGGCCATCCTCGGCAGCCGCGCCAGCCAGGCCGCGCGCACGGGGCTGGAACTGGCGTTCTACCAGCTCAAGACGCCCGGCACCGAGTGCAAGAACGTGCCGACCTGGCCCGACCTGAAAACGGCCACCGGATTCGTCGTGAAACTGGAGTGCGCCATGCGGACCTATTCCGAAGGCGTGAAGGAGGACGGCACGCCGGTGTCGAAGACCATCTTCGAGCTCACGGCGACGGCCTGCAACGGCAGCACGTGCCCGGGCACCAATGCGGACCTCGCGAATCCGGACTACGTCGAACGCGTGCGTACGGCGTCGATCTGCGTCGCCTCCGCCCCCAGCGAGTGCTACTGACCCGCCATGCCGCCCCGCGCCCCGCTCTCGCTCGCCGCCTTCGACGCACTGCTGACGGACGCGCGCAGCCGCCGCATCGAAGGCTGGCGCCGCGGCGCGCTGGAATTCCTCGTGTTCGGAATCAAGGAAGCGCGGGCCTGCCTGTTCGCGGGCCTGTTCTTCGCCTGCGTGCTGCTCGTGCCCCGCGCCGGCCTGCTCGGCGTGCCCCGCTACGACCTGCTGCTGGTCGCGGCGCTGGCGATCCAGGCATGGATGCTGAAGAGCGGACTGGAAACGCGGGACGAACTGAAGGCGGTCTGCCTGTTCCACGCGCTCGGCTTCGCGCTGGAGGCGTTCAAGACGTCCAGCGGTATCAAATCGTGGAGTTATCCCGACTTCGCCTATACGAAGGTGCTGGGCGTGCCGCTGTTCTCGGGCTTCATGTATGCGGCCGTGGGCAGCTACATCATCCAGGCGTGGCGCCTGCTCGACCTGCGCGTGCGTCACCATCCGCCGTACTGGATGGCCGGGCTCGTCGCTATGCTGATTTATCTGAATTTCTTCACGCACCATGCGCTGGGCGATGTGCGCTGGTACCTGGCTGCCGTCGCGCTCGGGCTCTACGCCCGCACGACCGTCAGCTTCCGCCCGCTGGACCGCGAGCGGCGCATGCCGCTGTTACTTGGATTCGTGCTGACCGGGTTCTTCATCTGGCTCGCGGAGAACCTCAGCACATTCTGGGGATTGTGGCGTTATCCGAACCAGCTGGGGGCCTGGTCGGCCGTCCACGTGAGCAAGTGGAGTTCGTGGTCGCTACTGGTCATCATGACGTTCACGATCGTCGCGAACCTCAAGCACGTCAAAGCGCGGATACACGTACCAGAGCAGTGACGCCGGTCTTGGCCAGCGCCATCGCGACGGGCAAGGCGCACAGCACGATCATCACACCGATACGCACGCGGCGGGCGCGCTGCTTTTGTTCCTCGAAACGGGAAACGCGGAATCCTGCATCATGGTTCATGGAAGTCCTTTCATGTGATATGAATAAGCCAATCATAATATGGAGGCCAAGAAACCCGCGACACGAATGGATTTCCCGAAAATCCGATGCCACCCCGATAAGTTACATTGCGCTGGGGTAAAAGATCAGATTACACCTCCTGGCTATACAAATCCATGAGACAAATCTAACCAAGGTTAAATTCCGTAAAATCGTCTGATTTTATCCACGTCAATCCGGCAACACGGGCGGCTCAGCTGCGATCGACGACGAGCGCGAGTTGTCCATCGCGCACGACGAATTCCGACTCGCCCCGCAGCGCCAGCCGGGTGCCGGCCGGCGGGCCGCCCGGCACGTCGACGGCGAGCTGGCCGCGCCATGCGACGGCCGCGACGAGCGTGTCGCCGCGCGGCGCGAGCGCCGTCACGCGCTGCTCGCGCTCGGCGAACATCGTTTTCGCCCGCTCGGCGAGCACGCGGAACGCGTCGCGGCCGTCGCTGGCCGCCGTCAGCTGGCCGCCGGACCAGTTCTCGAAACGGACGTCGGGAGTCAAGGTGTCGAGCATGGCGTCGACGTCGAAGGCGTTGTAGGCGGCCACGTAGCGTTCGATCAGGGCCAGGGCAGCCGGTGCGATGCAGGCATGGGACATCGGTCTCTCCTTTCTCGTTTCACGTAAAACGCCAGGCGATGGCGGACGCGTCGTCCGCCGTCTTCGCCGCCAGCCCGGCGGCCTCCTTGCCGGCCTCGAACGCGCGCAGCTCGTCCAGCAGCGCATCCAGCCCGCGCGCGCGGCACGCGTCCAGCAGGCTGCCGTCGGAATGCAGGCCGTAGGTGTCGACGAGGCGGTACAGACCGTCGCTGAGCACCAGCAGCAGCGCGCCGGGTGGTGCCGTCACACGGGTCCGGCGCGCCGCGAACGGGCCGCGCGGTTCCAGGCACAGGACCGCGGGATTCGCTGCCGTATTCTGCTCGTGACGGCGCGCGCGCAGCATCGGCAGCAGCCGCGTCCAGCGCTCGGCCGGGTCGAAGATGCCCTCGGCGACGAGCGCCGCGACGGCGGCCTGCGTCGCCTGTTCCTGCGGGTTCTCGAACGGATCGAGGTCGCGCACGGCACCGTCCGGGAGCTGCAGCAGGATCTTGCTGTCGCCAAGGCAGAACAGGTCCAGCGTATGGGCGCCGTCGGCGTCCGGGTCGGAGACTCGCACCCACGCGAGCGTCGCGATGGGCCATGCGTACGGCGGCACGTCGGCATGGCCGCCGGCGGCGCGGTACGCGGCCCGCGTGTGTTCCAGCGCTTCCAGCACGAGCGCTTCCTGGTCGCCGTCCGCGCGCAGCACGCTGCCCAGGTCCTGCGCGAAGCGGCGCACGAACCACGCCGGGTCGCTGGCGCCGGCCGCCACGCAGCGCTCGGGCGTGAGCGGCGTCGCGCCGTCCATCAGCACGAGGTCCGTGTACCCGTCGCGCTCATACACGACGACGACGTCTTCGTTGATCCGGCCCTTGCCGGCCGACGAAGCGAGGGTGTACCGCATGCTTGCTCCCGTCAATGTTGTCGCCGTTACTATAAGCCATCCGGATGACGCACGGATGAACCGTGCGGACGGTGAAGATTGGAGAGTATGTCGCGCGGGTTTTCGCGTACGATGCAGAGGGACTTACAACACGAGGACACCATGACGTTCATCGAATCGATCCAGACCTGCTTCCAGAAATACGCCAGCTTCGAGGGCACGGCACGCCGTTCCGAGTACTGGTGGTTCTTCCTGTTCCTCGTCGTCGCCAGCATGATCCTCGGCCAGGTCAGCACGACCCTGTCGATCGTGTTCTCGCTCGGCACGCTGCTGCCGTCGATCGCCGTCGCCACGCGCCGCCTGCACGACACGGACCGCAGCGGCTGGTGGCAGCTCATCAGCCTCGTGCCGATCGTCGGCATCATCGTCCTGATCGTGTTCCTGGCCCAGGAAAGCCGCCCGAACCGCTACGGCATCGCCCCGGCCTACGCGGCCTGATTCACAGCAGCCGCTCAGAGTAGCCGGATGCCCGGCAAGGTCCGCAACGACGTCTCGCGCATCACCTGCACGAAATCCTCCAGATAGGCGTCGTCGCGGCCTTTTTCTTTCTTCCCCTGGCGCGTGACCGCGTACAGGCGTCCCGTCAATCCGCCCTCCCCGATACGCTGCTGCGCCACGTAGCCGCGCTGCAGATATGTCTGCACGGCCCACAGCGGCAATGCCGCGAAACCCCGGCCGCTCGCCACCAGTTGCAGCATCGCCACCGTCAGCTCCGTCGTGCGGCGCGGCGGTTCCACGCCCGCCGGCCGCAGCACCTGGCGCACGAGGTCCAGCATCTCGTCCGGGACCGGGTACGTGATCAGGGTCTCGCCGGCGAAATCGGCGGCCACCAGGTGGTCGCGCGCCAGCAGCGGATGGCCCAGCGGCAGGATCGCGACGATGTCGAACTCGAACATCGGATGGATGGCCACGTCGCGCTCGTCCGCATCGACCTCGGAAACGATGGCGACGTCGGCCCGGTCCTGGTGCAGCAGCCCGACGGGGTCGGACTGGAAGCCGGACACGATGTCCTGCTCGACTTCCGGCCAGCGCAGGCGCAGCGCATCCATCGACGGCATCAGCCAGTCGAAGCACGTGTGGCATTCGACGGCGATGCGCAGCTTGCCCGCGCCGTGCCCCGTCAGGCGCGCGATGTCCCGTTCCGCCTTGTCCACGGCCGGGATCACGTCCTGCGCCAGCTCCAGCAGGCGCCGGCCGGCGGGCGTGAACGCGACGGGCGCCGACTTGCGCTCGAACAGCGTCAACCCGTAGAACTCTTCCAGCGCCTTCAATTGGTGCGACAGCGCGGATTGCGTCACGTTCTGCAGCGCCGCCGCACGGGACACGCTTCCCGCTTCAAGCAGGGCCAGTAAGGTACGCAGGTGGCGCAGGTCGAGGATCGAGGTCGGCATGAGCGGAATTCATCTGGACAGAAAAATAATTCGTTTGAATTATGCCCGTCGCTCATCGATGATGACAAGACTTATTCATCCAGATGAGGCAACAACATGATCAAAACTCATATTCTCGGCTATCCCCGCATCGGCGCCCAGCGCGAACTGAAATTCGCGCTGGAGCGTCACTGGCGCGGCGAGATCGACGAGCCCGCGCTGGAAGCCGTCGCCGCGGACCTGCGCGCACGCCACTGGGCCGACCAGCGGGCGGCCGGCCTGGACTTCGTCAGCGTGGGCGATTTCGCGTTCTACGACCAGGTGGCCGACCACGTGCTGCTGTTCGGCTGTGCGCCGGCGCGCTTCGGCTTCACGGGCGCGGAAACGCCGCTGCAGCAGTTGTTCACGCTGGCGCGCGGCGTGGCGACGGAAGCCCACGGCGATTGCAGCTGCGGCCATACCGACATCGACGGCAAGCCCGCGCTGGAAATGACCAAGTGGTTCGACACGAACTACCACTACCTCGTGCCGGAATTCGATGCCTCCACGCGCTTCTCACTGGCGCCGGATCGCCTGCTGGACCAGGTGGCGCAGGCGCGCGCGCTGGGCCACGCCGTCAAGGTCACGCTGGTCGGCCCCCTGTCGTTCCTCTGGCTGGGCAAGGCGAAAGATGGCGCCGACCGCCTCGCGCTGCTGGACTCCCTGCTGCCGGTCTATTGCGACCTGCTGGCGCGGTTGAAGGCGGCGGGTGCGGAATGGGTGCAGCTGGATGAACCGATCCTCGGCCTGGACCTGCCGGGCGACTGGTCGCTCGCATTCGAGCGCGCCTACCACCTGCTGCATGGCGCGGGCGTGCCGCTGCTGCTGGCCACCTACTTCTCGCCGCTGCAGGAGAACCTGAGCCTCGCCTGCAAGCTGCCCGTGGCGGGCCTGCACGTGGACGGCGTGCGCGCGCCGGAAGAGCTGCGCCCCGTAGCGGACTGGCTGCCCGAGCACAAGGTGCTGTCGGTCGGCATCGTGGACGGCCGCAACATCTGGCGCGCGGATCTCGACGCCTGCCTGGAACGCCTGCGTCCCGTGCTCGAGCGCCGCCCCGGCGCGGTGTGGCTCGCGCCTTCCTGCTCGCTGCTGCACGTGCCGTTCACGCTCGCGCACGACACGGCCCTGGACGCCGAACTGCGCACCTGGCTCGCCGGCGCGCGCGAAAAGCTGAACGAGCTGCGCATCCTGAAACAGGCATTGACCGGCGGCGAGCGGGCCGTCGCGATGGATCTCGCTGCCGCCCGCGCAGCACTGGCCGCCCGCCGCGCCAGCCCGCGCGTGTCGCGTCCCGACGTGGCCGCCGCGCTGGCCGCGCTGCCGCCCGGCGCCGACCGCCGCGCGTCCCCGTTCGCCCAGCGCCAGGCCGTGCAGCGCGCCCGCTTCGACCTGCCCGCATTCCCCACGACGACGATCGGCTCGTTCCCGCAGACCCCCGCCATCCGTGCCGCACGCGCCGCCTGGCGCCGTGGCGAGCTGGCGGATGCCGCGTACGACAGCGCGATGCGCGCCGAGATCGCCCACGCCGTGCGCGTGCAGGAGGACCTCGGGCTGGACGTCCTCGTGCACGGCGAGGCCGAGCGCAACGACATGGTGGAGTATTTCGGCGAGCAGCTGGACGGCTTCGCGTTCAGCGCCAACGGCTGGGTGCAGTCGTACGGCTCGCGCTGCGTGAAGCCGCCCGTCCTGTACGGCGACGTGGCCCGTCCCGCGCCGATGACGGTGGCGTGGACGGCCTACGCGCAAAGCCTGACGGCACGGCCGATGAAAGGGATGCTGACGGGCCCCGTCACGATCCTGCAATGGTCGTTCGTGCGCGACGACCAGCCGCGCGCCCTCACCTGCGCCCAGATCGCGCTGGCGATCCGCGCCGAAGTCACGGACTTGGAAGGGGCCGGCATCGGCATCGTGCAGATCGACGAGCCGGCCCTCCGGGAAGGCCTGCCGCTGCGCCGCGCGAGCCGCGACGCGTACCTCGACTGGGCCGGCCGCGCCTTCCGCATCGCCGCGAGCGGCGTCGCGGACACGACGCAGATCCACACCCACATGTGCTACGCGGAGTTCAACGACATCCTGCCGGCCATCGCCGCGCTCGACGCGGACGTGATCACGATCGAGACGAGCCGCTCGGACATGGAACTGCTGGCCGGCTTCGGCGCGTTCGCGTACCCGAACGAGATCGGCCCGGGCGTGTACGACATCCACTCCCCGCGCGTGCCGGCGACGTCCGACATGGTGCGCCTGCTGCGCAAGGCGAGCGCCGTCGTGCCGGCCGACCGGCTGTGGGTGAATCCGGACTGCGGCCTCAAGACGCGGGCCTGGCCGGAGACCGAAGCGGCATTGCGGAACATGGTCGCGGCAGCGCGGCTATTGCGCGACGAGGCGGCCGGCGGCCAGCCGCGCGCGGCCTAGACCGGGTGGATGCCGCGGTCCGTGAAATACGCCTCCAGCGTGTCGCGCTCCCCCGCCCGGTCGACCAGCGCGACATAGGTGTCCGGCCGCACGAGGTAGGCCGCGTCGCGCACGAGGCCGGCCGCCTGGCACGCGTCGCACCAGTCGTAGCGGTACAGTGCGATGCCGCGCCCGGCGCACCAGGTCTGCAGCGCCGGCGCCGCCTCGCCGTACACGTGCACCTGCCACGCCATCGCCGACAACGGCGCGTGGTTGTCCGGGCCGCCGGCATAGCCCGTCCATGGCAGCCGGTCGCCGCCGCGCACGTGGCCCGCGCTGCCCGCGGACAGGGCACTGTCGGGATAATGTATGCCCGTTTGCGACAGCACGCGGAACATGAACGCCCGGATCGGTTCGATGCCGTACGCGGCCGACGCGAACAGGGGCGCGATGTGCGTGCGCACGAAGTCGGCGAACCCGCCCTCCGCGACGACGAACGAGAACGCGCGGTCCGTCGTCTCCACGAGCCTTTGGGCGAACGCCTTGCGCTCGGTCTCGTAGGTGTCGATGAGGGTCTCCGGCGCGCGGCCCCGCAGCACGTGGGCCAGCTTCCACGCGACGTTGATCGCGTCGCCGATCCCCGTGTTCATGCCCTGGCCGCCGGCCGGGCTGTGGACGTGGGCCGCGTCGCCGAGCAGCAGCGCGCGCCCGGACCGGTAATGCCCCGTCACGCGGTGGTGCACGCGGTACGTCGAGAACCAGTTCACCTGGTTGATCCTCAAACCGAGGCTCGTGATGGCGCGCTGGCGCACGTCGTCGAACGCCAGCGTGTGCCCTTCGCGAACCTCCGCGTCGCGCACGGCGCCGATCAGCCGGGCGTTGCCCCGCAGGTCGTAGGCGAACAGCGCGGCGAAATCCCCGTCCTCGAGCGACACGTGGATCTCCCCGTTCGCCGCCGGCCCGCTCACCTCCACGTCGGCGACATAAAAGGTGTGCTGGTACGTGCCGCCCTCGAACCCGGTGCCCAGCTGGTGGCGCACGACGGAATGGGCGCCGTCGCAGCCCGCCAGCCAAGCGGCCCGGCACGCCGACTCGCCGGCCGGGCCGCGCAGCCTTGCCGTCACCCCGGTGCCATCCTGCTCGAAGCCCAGCAGCTCGGTATTGCGCTCGACCGTCACGCCCGCCTCTTCCAGGCGGCGCACGAGCACCCGCTCGTGGCGGTCCTGCGGATAGATCAGCACGAACGGATACGGCGTCAGTTCGCGGCCGGCGTCGCGGAAGGACAGGCGCGCGCGCCGTTCCCCCTTCACCCACAGGTTGATGGCCGGGTTGCGCAGGCCGCCTTCCACGATCTCGTCCGCCAGGTCGAGCTGGCGGTACAGTTCCAGCGTGCGCGCCTGCACGGCCATCGCGCGCGAACTCGTGCCGGGCCCCGCGCCGCGATCCACGATCCGCACCTTGATGCCCTGGCGTACGAGCCAGAGGGCCAGCACGAGGCCGGTCGGCCCGGCGCCCGCGATCAATACTTCGGTCTCGTCCATGTCGCCTCCTCGCAGGAATGAATGAAAGGAAACCTCCGCCGCGTACGGCGCACGGTAACGATACAGTATGTTACGCGCGTCCCGCTACAATGGTCCGGTCGGGCTCGTTAGAGGAAAGGACCGTATCGTGAAGATCGCCTGCATCGCCTGGGGTTCGCTGATCTGGGAACCGGGACCGTTGAAGCTGGCGTCAAGCTGGCAACCGGACGGCCCATCCCTGCCGCTGGAATTCGTGCGCGACAGCGACGACAGCGCGGAACTGGCCCTCGTGCTGCACGCGCCCGCGCCGCCCGTGCCCACGCGCTGGGCGCGGCTGGACACCGACGACCTCGATCACGCCCGCGAGATGCTGCGCCAGCGCGAGAAGATTCGTCCCGAGTTCCCGCAATGGGTGGGCAGCCTGCCCGACCCGGTGCCGCCGGGCCTGCCCGCGCCGACGCCGGCGGCGATCGTGGCGTGCATCGCGGACTGGCTCGAGACGCGTGACGTCGACGCGGCCGTGTGGACGGCGCTGCCGGCCAAGTTTGCCGGCGTGAGCGAACGGGCACCGAGCCCGCACGAGGCGGTCGCGCTGCTGGCGGGCCTGCAGGGCGATGAGCGGGCCAGGGCCGAGGAATACGTGCGCAGGATTCCGCAAGATATCCGCACGTTGTACCGCGGCGTCATCGAGGAACGGCTGGGCTGGACGCCCCGGCCGTAAGTCAGCCGCCCGCCTTGAGCTTCTCCATCAGCTTGCGCGCCTCGTCGGCCTGCGCAAACCGCATGTCCCCCGCGAACAAACCGTCGAGCTCCTTGCGCGCCCCGGCCTTGTCACCGCTCGCGGCCAGCGCCGCCGCGAGGTGGTAGCGGATGTCGCGCGCCTTCGGTGCCAGCGCCTGCGCCTCGCGCAGCAAGGTCACGGCACGGGCGGCATCGCCCTTGCCGACGAGGATCCAGGCCAGCGTATCCATCACGTCCGGACGCTTGGGCGCGCCCTTCAGCGCCGCTTCGGCCGTCGGCTGCGCGCGTGCATCGCCCAGCGCCTGGTAACACAAAGCAAGGTTGTTCAGCGCGACGGGATTGCCCGGCTGGCGCTTCAGCACGTCTTCGAGCTGGGCCGCGGCCCGCTTGAAGTCGTTCGCACCCATCCACGTCTGCGCGCGGTACGCGAGCACGCGCACGTCGTCGGGATGCGCGGCCAGCCACTTCGCCAGCCGGCTGTCCGCGTCCGCTGCCCGGCCGGCCTGGCGCAGCGCGTTGTCGATCTTGATCGCGAGCTCGTTCGTCGCATGCAGCGCGGACGCGCGTTCGAACGCGGCCAGCGCGGCGGCCGGCTGGCGCTTGGCCATCAGGATGTCGCCTTGTAACTGGTAGCCGGCGGCGCCCTGCGGATGCTGCTTCTGCATGTGGTCCGCGACCATCAGCGCGAGGTCGTGCGAGCCCTTGCGCACGTACAGCGCGGCCAGTTCCAGCTGCGCCGACGGGAAGTCGGGCTGGATCGCCAGCACGCTCTTGAGGTCTTCCTCGGCCTGCGTCGTGTTGTTCATCACGAGGCGCAGCGCGGCCACCTGCATCAGTGCCGGTGCGGAGCGCGGCAGCGCCTGCGCCAGCTGCTTGTACGATTCCAGCGCGGCCGGCAGGTCGCCCCGTGCCAGCTCGGCCTTGCCGCGCAGGTCCAGCAGGTCGGGGTTTTCCGGATGGTTCACCTGCAGGCGGCGCGCCAGTTCCAGCGCCTTGTCCGTCTGCTCAGTGCGCAGGTAGTGCGCGCACAGGTCGACGCCGGGCCCGATCGCGTGCGGATCGACGGCGGCGGCCTGTTCCAGCCAGCGCGTCACCTCGGCACTGTCGTGGCGGCGCTCGGCCAGCGTCGCCAGGCCGTCCATCGCGGCCACGCTTTTCCTGTTCTTCGCCAAAAAGTCGACCAGCACCTGGCGCGCCTGCGCCGGCTGGCCGGCATCCAGCGCCAGTTGCGACAGGCTCGCCGCGGCGCGGTAGTAGCCCGGATCGAGCTGCAGGGCCCGGGCGAAGCTGGCCCGCGCGGCATCCGCCTTGCCCTGGGCCGCCAGCACCTGGCCCTTGAGGGCGTGGGCCAGCGGCTTGTCGGGCTGGACGCGCTCCAGCGCGAGCGCCGCGTCCAGGGCGGCGTCGCGCCGGCCCAGCCGCAGGTTCGCCTGCACGAGGGCTTCCACGGCCTCCGGAGAATTCCTGTCGAGCGCCGTCGCCGCTTGCAGGTCGCGCACCGCATCGTCGGTCGCGCCCGCACCCAGCCGCGCCAGGCCCAGGCCCGTGCGCAGCGTGGCCGACGCGCCGTCGAGCGCACTGGCGCGCGCGAACAGGTCGGCGGCCTGGTCATAGCGGTGCGCCTTCAGGCTGGCGTCGGCGGCCAGCGCCAGCACTTCGGCATCGGCCTGGCGCGCGTCCAGCACGGGTTCCAGCACGGTGCGGGCCTCGTCCCCGTGGCCGGACCCGATCAGCGCCTGCGCCAGCATCTTGCGCGCGTACACGTTGGCGGGATTGCGTTCCAGGTAGCGGCGGAAATGCTGCTCCGCCTGGTAATTCGACCCCAGCTTCAGGTCGACGGCCCCGGCCAGCAGCACGCTGGGCATGTGGTCGGGCACGGCCTTGAGCACCTTGTACAGCACGTCGCGCGCGGCGTCCGGCTTGTCGGTCGTATAGTGCAGCAGCGCCTGCGTGTATGCGACGAGCAGGCTGCCCGGCGCGCCCTTGGCGGCCAGGTCCAGCTCCGCCTGCGCCATCTGCGGCTTGCGCAGGCCGATGGCGAGATAGGCTTTCTCCACATGGGCCGTGCGGTGCTGCGGGCTGACGGCCAGCACGCGGTCGTACAGCGCCAGCGCGTCTTCCGGACGCTCGCCCGCGCGCACGAGGTCGGCCTTGAACATCAGCGCGTCCACGTTGCGCGGATCGCGCGCCAGCACCCGGTCGGCGTAGCCGTGCGCGCTGTCGGCATGGCCCTCGACCATCGCGAGCCGGCCCAGGCCCACGAGGGCCGCCGGGTCATCCGCACGCTTGGCGAGCACGTGCTCGTATACGGCGCGCGCCTCGTCGTTGCGGCGCAGGGCCAGGTAGGCGTCGCCGCGCGCGATCGACAGGCCCGGGTCGTCCGGCCCGCCGGCCGTCTCGTCCAGCGCCTTCTGGTGCTGGCCTTCCATCACGAGCGCCGCGGCCAGCGCGGCCAGCGCCGGCCCGCGCGCATAGCCCCGGTCCAGCGCCTGCCGGGCTTCCTTCACGGCCGTCGTGCTGTCGCCCAGGTCGAGGTACACCTGCGCGAGCTGGTAGCGCGTGTCCGTGCTGCGCGGGTCCGCGTCCAGCGCGTTCTTGAGCACGATGAGCGCGCCGCGGAATTCGCCCTTCGCACGCAATTGCGCCGCTTCGGCCCGCTGCTCGACCGCCGACTTCTGGTTGCAGGCCGGAAGCGTTGCAGTGAGAAAGACGGCCAGGAGGACGGTCGCCAGGCGGCTGGCGCGCGGGGTTGCGGAGGTTAAGGACGGCATCGCTGATCTTGTTATGGATGAATGGTGCATTTTCGTGGCGCAAGCATGTTTATGGCAAGCAAAACCAGCCCGAACTGATCGCGATACCACGTTGCAAAAAGATCACGTCCGCTATTGATATTAAATAATTTATTTACAAGTTAAATTTATCTGTGGCATGATGGCGATTGACGCTGGTCAATGTGTACATATTTGGGAGAGTCTGTGAAAAAAGCGATCAAGCTGGCCGTTTCGGCTGCAATCATCCTCGGCGCCAGCCAGGGGTGGGCCGCGACCATCACCGACTCCGGTGTCGGCGCCTATTACGGCTACGACAACCAGGGCGCGGCCGACGTCATCGGCGGCAGCCAGTACGACATTTCCAAGGCAACGATCGCGCGCGCCGGCAGCGTGCTGACCATCACGATCAACACCAGCTTTGCCGGCAAGGCGGGCATCAACCCGACCTGGGGCAAGGATGCGTTGACGGGTGCGACGGGCAAGGGCATCGGCTACGGCGACGTCTTCCTGTCCGATACGTGGAACGCCGCCGGCACGGCCAGCAATCACTACACGACCGACAACGCGACCAAGGGCACCGTCTGGGACTACGGCTTCGCGCTCGATAACCGCTGGAGCAACACGGGCGGCAACTTCAAACTGTACGCCCTGAACGGCGCGACCAACGCGCAGAACATCATCAATTCGAACAGCTACATCAACTGCACGAACTGTAACTACCGCGAGAACGAGGAAACGGCGGTCAACACGAAGTCGTCGACGGTCAAGTACACGGGCCTGTCCGGCAAATGGGCCGTCTCGACCGGCGCCCTCACGTTCACCATCAACCTCTCCGGTTCGGAACTGATGGACTACAGCTCGTTCGCGATGCACTGGGGCGAGACCTGCCAGAACGACGTCCTCGAGGGCGTGGCGATGGGCGTGGCCGTTCCGCTGCCGGGCACCGCCGCCCTGCTGTTCCTCGGCCTCGGCGCACTCGGTGTGGCGCGCCGCCGCCGCGGCCCGGGCGCGTTCCCCACCGCCGCCTGATTCCCGTCAGCCGGCGCTGCCGGCGATGCGGTTGCGCCCCGCCCCCTTGGCGCGATACAGGCGCGTGTCTGCCAGATCGACGAGCCCCGCCGGCCGGTCCTGGCTGCCCGGCACGATCGTCGCCACACCCATGCTGCACGTGACGATCTCCGCCACGGACGATCCCGCATGCGGCAGCGCCGCCTGCGCCAGCCGCCGCGCGCACCGCTCCGCCACCGCCAGCGCCGCCGCCTCGTCCGTCGCGGGCAGCACGAGCGCGAATTCTTCCCCGCCCAGCCGCGCGCACAGATCGCGCGTGCGTGACGCCGCGCGGTCCAGCACGCGCGCGACTTCCCTCAGGCAGGCGTCGCCCTGCGGATGGCCATAGCGGTCGTTGTACTGCTTGAAGTAGTCGATGTCGACGATCACGAGCGACAGCGGCTCACCCAGCGCCCGCGCCTTGCCCCATTCGACGTCCAGCATGCGGTCGAACATGCGGCGGTTGGCGATGCCGGTGAGCGGGTCGCGGTACGACAGCGCCTCCAGTTCCTTCTGCAGCTGCAGGATCTTGTCCTCGGCCCGTTTGCGCTCGCTGATGTCGAACATGAAGCCCACGAGGCAGTCCACGCTGCCGTCCGGGCGGCGGATCACGTGCACGACGTCGCGGATCCAGACGTACTCGCCGTCGGCCGTCAGCGCGCGGTAATCGGCCTCGTGGTCGACGCCCTGCTGCGACTGGCTCACGCAGAAATCGACCGTCTTCTGCCGGTCTTCCGCATGGATGCGCGTGGCCCAGTCCTCCACCGTCTTCCAGCTGTCCTGCGGCCAGCCCAGCACCCGCTCGATCTGGGGCCCGATGTACGTGAAGCGCGCGGAGGCCCAGTCGATGCGCCAGGGGATCGCCTGCGTGGATTCGAGCAGGGTGCGGTAGACGCCGGCGTCGTCGCCGGTCTCGGAATGGGTGGTCATGGCGTTCCTGCGGCTGAAAACCCTCATGTTACCGGAATGCCTGGCCTTTGGATCAGTGCCCATGCGGCGCGCGATAGATAGACTCCGCCTGTCATCCCATTTCCCACCACGAGGTCTCCCATGGACAACCAACATACCCAGGACAATGCCGGCGTCGTACAGGAATTCGGCGCGCTGGCGCCCGTGCGCATCGGCCTTTCCGAGCAGACCCGCTCGCAGAGCGTGCGCGCGCTGAACCGCCTGCTGGCGCACACGATGGCGCTGCGCGACGCGTACAAGAAGGCGCACTGGCAGACGTCCGGCGCCAACTTCTACGAGCTGCACCTGCTGTTCGACAAGCACTACGAAGAGCAGGTCACGATCATGGACGCCATCGCCGAGCGCATCCAGACCCTGGGCGGCGTGACGTTCGCGCTGGCCGGCGACATCGCCGGCGAATCGTCGATCGCGCGCGCCCCGCGCGGCCGCGAATCGGCTCACGCCCAGCTGGAACGCCTGGCCGGCGCCCACGAGACGATCCTGCTGGATGCCCGCCCACTGGCCCGGGCAGCCTCCGACGCCGGCGACGACGGCAGCAACGACCTGATCGTCAGCCAGGTCGTGCGCGCCAACGAACTGCAAAGCTGGTTCATCGGCGAACACCTCGCGCGCCAGGCCGAACGCGGTTGAATATCATACTTTAGTGTGATGTCATATCCTTTTGTATAGCTGGACCCGGGCGGCCTTCGTCCCGACAATGACCATGGTGGCGCGGCATTCCGTCCGCACCACCCTGATCACCGGACGAGGAGCAGCCTATGACCACCCACCCGCCCCCACTGGCCGCGAGCCTGGAACCCGAACGGCAGGCGCGCCTGGCCACGATCGGCCAGCTGGCCGCATCGATTGCCCACGAAGTCGACCAGCCGCTGGCCGCCATCGCGCTGCACGCCCACGCGGCGCTGCGTTGCATCGAACGCGCCCAGGCGCCGGCCCAGGCGCATGCCGCCCTGTGCGCCGTGCTGGAAGCGTCGCAGCGCGCCAGCGCCATCGTCAAGAGCGTGCGCGCCCTCGCGGGCCAGGCCCGTCCCGACCGCACCGCGTGCCGCCTTGACGCCGTCGTCGACGACGTGCTGGCCGAGTACGCGGCCGACCTGCGCCGCCACGCCATCGCCTGCCGCGTCACGCTGGCGCCCGCCGCGCGCACGGTGCAGGCCAGCCCCGTGCAACTGCGCCAGCTCCTGCGCAACCTCGTCGGCAATGCCGTCGATGCCCTGGCGCCCGTGCGCGGGCGGTCGCGCTTGTTGACCATCCGCGCCCGCGTGGGCGCCGGCGGCGAGATCGTCGTCACCGTGCGCGACAACGGCACCGGCATGGATGCGGCCACCGCCGCACAAGTCTTCGATCCGCTCGTCACGAGCAAGCCGCACGGCCTCGGCCTGGGCCTCGCGATCTGCCGCGCCATCGCCGATGCGCATGGCGGCCGCCTGTGGCTGGACGCCAATCCGGACCACGGCGCCACGGCCGGCTTCGCGCTGCCGCGCACCGCGCCCGCGCAGCCGTCCACCGCACACGAGGAGGCCGTCCATGAATGACCCGCGCCCCATCACCGTGCTGATCGCGGACGACCACCCGCTGATCCGGGCCGGCCTCGCCGCGCTGATCGGCGCCGAGCCGGCGCTGCAACTGATCGGCGAAGCGGGCGACGCCGTCGCCGCCGTCGAGCACTACCTGCGCCTGCGGCCGGACGTCATGCTCGTCGACCTGAACATGCCGGGCGGCGGCGGCGTCGAGGCGATCCGCAAGATCCGCGCGATCGTGCCGGACGCCCGCATCGTCATCCTCACGACCTACGACGGCGACGAGGACGTGCACCGGGGCCTGCTGGCCGGCGCCAGCGCCTACCTGCTCAAGCAGTCGGGCCTCGACGAGGTGCTGCAATGCGTGCGCCAGGTGGCCGCCAACCGCCGCTACCTCGCGCCCGGCCTGGCCGAGAAGCTGGCCGGCCGCGTGGATGCCAACCGCCTCTCGCGCCGCGAACTCGAGATCCTCGCGCACCTGTCGGCCGGCATGAGCAACAAGATGATCGCGCGTACCGAGAACATCGGCGTCGGTACCGTCAAGTACCACGTCAACAACATCCTGTCGAAGCTGAACGTCTCGTGCCGCACCGAGGCGGCCTGCGTGGCGGCGCGGCGGGGGCTGATCCACGCGTACTGACGGTCAACCTTCGACCAGATAGGGCGCCGCGCCGCCCGCCGTCTCCTTGAACAGCCGCCGGATCACGCGGCTGAGCGATGCGTGCGGCTTGCCGCCCTTGCGCAGCAGCGGGTAGCCGCCCGACAGGCGCAGGCCGTCGAAGAACGTGACCTCGTAGTCGACGCGGCTGTCGCGCCGGGCTTTCTCCGCCCACGCGGCGAGGATGCGGTTGGCCATCCGGAATTCGCTGACGACGGCGGTCGCGCCGGCGTCGGCGGACAGGCGGATGCGGACGACGTCGATGGGTTCTGGGGTATGCACGATGTTGGCTCCGGCTTCTGATGTGGCTGGGCTGGCAAAATTCGGGGTCAGAGCGCAAAAAAGCAGATTCGCGCTCTGACCCCGGTGCTGCCGACTTTGCCTTGATGCTAGCGTCCGTTCAGGCCTTTTGCCCCACCCATTTGGCGGGGCCTCGTCCAGATAGGTGGAATCTTGTACAATCTTGCCCTGTACCGCCCCCACAGACCGCACCGCATGAACCCTCCCAGCGCCACGCCGATCCGCGTCCTGATCGCGGACGACCACCCGATGATGCGCGAAGGCATAGCCGCTTCACTGACCGCGCACGGCAACATCGAGGTCATCGCGCAGGCCTGCGACGGCGACGAGGCGATCCGCTTTTTCACGAACTGGCGCCCCGACGTGGCCCTCGTCGACTTGCAGATGCCCGGCAAGGACGGCCTCGAAGCCATCCGCGCCATCCGCAGCCTGCATCCGGACGCCCGCCTCGTCGTGCTCACGACCTATGACGGCGACGCCCGCATCGCGGCCGCGCTCAAGGCCGGCGCCTCCGCCTACCTGCTGAAGAACGTCCCCGGCCGCGAACTGGCGGCCACCGTGCGCGAGGTGCACAACGGCTCGCACATCCTGCCCCAGGCGCTGCGGCGCGAGGTCGCGATCCACTACGCCGGCGACGCGCTGTCGCCGCGCGAGCTGGACGTGCTGCGCCTCGCGGCCGTCGGCCATTCGAACCGCGCCATCGGCGAACAGCTGCACATCGGCGAGACGACGGTCAAGACGCACATGAGCACGATCCTCGTGAAGCTGGGCGCGAACGACCGCGCGCACGCCGTCACGCTGGCCGTGCAGCGCGGCTTCATCGACCTCTGACCGGCACCGCGATGCGCCGCCGCCATTGTCTCGTCCGCGCGCTCGCGGCCGTCCTGCTGCTGGCCGCCGGATCCGCATCCGCGGCGCCGGACGGTTTTGCCGACTACCACCACACGCAGTGGACGGCGGCCGACGGCGTGCCGCCCGGGATCGCCGCGCTGGCGCAGACCCGCGACGGCTGGCTGTGGCTCGGCACCGCCGACGGCCTGTACCGCTTCGACGGCCTCGCCTTCGAGCGCGTGCCGCTGCCGTCGCCGCCCGGGCGCAGCCGCGACCGCGTGTCCCAACTGTACGCGGCGCCGAACGGCGACCTGTACATGGCGCACCTCGCGGAAGGCGTCTCGGTGCTGCGCCGCGACGGCAGGTTCGAGGACCTGCCGCCCCAGCCGCCGGCCATCGGCGGGGCCGCCGACATGGCGGTCGACACGGACGGCACCCTGTGGACCATCAACGGCCCCGTGCTGCACCTCGTCGGCGGTACGTGGCGCATCGTCGCGGACGGGCCGGACTGGGACACGTCCCGGCGCGGGAGCCTCGTCGTCGACGGTGCCGGGCGGCTGTGGGCGTTCAACGACAGCGGCGGCTGGCGCCTGGACCGGGCCGCCGGCCGTTTCGTCCGGATCGTCGACAGGCCGGGCATACCGCTGCTGGCGCCGGACGGCCGCCTGTGGATGCGCCAGCCCGGCGACACGCTGCGCCTGGTCGAAGGGTCCGGTGCCGGGCGGCCGGACACGTATGCACCGTCGGAAGGCCGCACGAGCGGGCACTTCGGCGCCGACGGCACGCTGTGGCTGCTCGCCTGCCCGCAGACGCTGTGCCGCGTGCCGAACGCCGGCGCGCGCAAGGAAGCGCGCTGGCCGGCCGCCCCAGCGATCGCCGAGCGGATCGCCGGCCCGGCGCAGGTCTCGGGCGTGGATGCCGGGACGATCCTGGAAGACCGCGAGGGCGACATCTGGATCGCGACCGAGACGGGCCTCGACCGCTTCCGCCGCAACCGCTTCCTCAAGAGCGGGCTGCCCGGCGGCGGCGTGCGCTACAGCCTCGCCACCGACACCGACGGCCGCACGTGGGCCGCCGACCGCGACACCGGCACCCTGTGGCGCCTCGTGCCGGATGCGCCGCCGGTGGCCGAACGCGGTCCCTGGACCACCGTCATCGCCAACGGCCCCGACGGCGCGCTGCTCGTCGGCGGCACGCGCCGCATCCAGCGCCGTCGCGGTGCCGCCGTCGAAGACATCCCGCTGCCGCCCGGTCCGGACGGCAAGCCGCGCGACTACGAGCTGTACGGACTGCTCGACGACGGCAAGGTCTTGTGGACGGCATCGAACGAAACGGGGCTGATCGGCTGGCGCGACGGGAAGTGGCTGCCGCGTGCGTCCTTCAACCTGCCGCCCAAGATCTACCAGTCCGCGCCCGCGGGTCCGGGCGGATTCTGGATGGCGACCGGCGACGGCAAGCTCGTACGCTATGACGACGGCAAGCTGGCATTCCGCGACCTCGGCCCCGTCGGCACGGCCAGTGCGCTGTTCGCGGGCACGGAACTGGTCGTCAGCGGCACCGGCGGCACCGCGGTGCTGCAGCAGGACGGCCTGCGCCTCCTGCACCCGCGCGAGCCGGGGGCGCTGCGCAACCTGTCCGGCATGCTCGTGACGGACGACGGCGACCGCTGGCTGAACGGCGCCGCGGGCCTCGTCCACGTGCGCGCCGCGGACTGGCGGCAGGCGCTGCGGGACCCCGACAAGGTGCTGCGCTACGAGCTGTTCAACACGCTGGACGGCTATCCCGGCCGCGCCGCCTTCGAAAACCGGTCGCGCGGCATCGTCAGCGCCGACGGCCGCAACCTGTGGCTGACCGCGACGGGCGGCGTCGTGCGCCTCGACCTCGCCCAGCTGCGCCGCAACCGCGTCGCCCCGCAGGCCGTGATCCTCGGCGTGACCGCGGACGGCCGCAGCTGGCCGGCGCAAGGCACGGCGATGCTGCCGGCCGGCACCGACCATTTTCGCATCCAGTACACGGCGCCCGCGCTGCGCCTGCCGGAACGCGTGCGCTTCGAATACCGGCTCGACGGCGTCGACAGGACGTGGCTCGATGCCGGCACCCGCCGCGCCACGTCGTACACGAACATCGGTCCCGGCGACTACGTGTTCCGCGTGCGCGCCGTGAACGAGGACGGCGTGCCGGGCGAGGCCGTGGCCACCCTGCCGCTGCGCGTCCTGCCAACGCTCGTGCAGACGTCGTGGTTCCGCCTCGCCTGCGCCGGTGCGCTCGCGCTGCTCGGCGTGCAGCTGTACCGCTACCGCATGCGCTACGTGACGCGCCGGCTCACGGAACGGCTGCAGGTCAAGACGGCCGAACGCGAGCGCATCGCCCGCACCCTGCACGACACCTTCCTCCAGACCGTGCAAGGCCTCGTGCTGCGCGTCGATGCCGTCGCTGCGACCCTGCCGCCCGACGCCGGCGCGCGCCGCCAGCTGGAGAACGTGCTCGACGACGCAAGCCATGCCATCGGCGAAGGCCGCGAACAGCTGCAGGAACTGCGCGCGGGCGATGCCCACGTGCTGGAGGACGTGCTGGCCGACGCCATCGTCCGCCTCAGGCAGGCGCATGGCGCGCTCGCCGTCGACGTGCACGTGGACGGCGAGCGCCGGCCCCTGCTCGCGCCCGTCGCCGACGAGATCGCGGAGATCGCGCGCGAGGCGCTGCGCAACGCGTTCGCCCATGCGCACGCCGCCCGCATCCGCGTCACGCTGGTCTACGCGCGCCGCACGCTCACGTTATGCGTGGCCGATGACGGCTGCGGGATCCCGGAACCCGTGCGGCGCGACGGTGCACGCAGCGGACATTGGGGCCTCGTCGGCATGCGCGAACGGGCGGAACGCATCGGCGCCCGCCTCGACATCGCCAGCGGCCCGCGCCAGGGCACGACGGTCACCCTGACGGTGCCCGGCGCGCATGCCTACGGCGCCGACTGATCCCCGCCGATGTAGTCCTCGACCCCGGCGACGAGCGCGTCGAACGCGACCCGGCAGCGCGGACTGGCGCGCAAGTCCTCGTGCATGGTCACCCACGTCTCGAGCCGGAACGTGAAGGCGTCCGGCAGCACGCGCACGAGCCCCGGCGCACGCGCGGCCAGCGGCACCTGGCACACGCCGATGCCGGCGCCGGCCCGCATCAATGCCAGCTGGGCCACGTCGCTGTCGGTGCGCAGCGCAAAACGGTCGCGCGCAAAACCCGGCAACGCCTTCGCGGCCTGGCGCACGAATGGCGTCGGACGGTCGTAGCCGATCAGCGCGTGGCTACCGAGATCGTCGAGCGTGGCCGGCGTGCCGCGTCGATGCAGATAGTCGGACGTCGCATGCAGCCCCAGTTCGATGGCGCCGACGCGGCGCGCCACCAGCTGCTCCTGGCGCGGCGGCGTCATGCGCACGGCGATGTCGGCTTCGCGCTGCAGCAGGTCGTGCACGCGGTTCGACAGCACCAGTTCCACCTTCAGCGCCGGATGGCGCCGCGCCAGGTCGGCGACGATGGCCGGCATCACTTCCACGCCCACCACCTCGCTGACGCTGATCCTGACCGTGCCCGCTACCGCTTCCGCGCCGTCGCGCAGGCCGGACGCGGTGCGCTCCAGCGCGGCCGCCGTGCTTTCCATCGCCTCCGCATGCGCGCGCAGCGCGAACGCCGCTTCCGTGGGCAGCAACCCGGTCTGCGACCGCGTGAACAGGACGAGGCCCAGCGCCGCTTCCAGCGCGGCGACGTGGCGCCCGACCGTGGGCTGCGCCACGCCGAGCTCGCGGGCTGCGCCCGACAGCGAGCCTGCGCGCAGCACGCCGAGAAAGGCGCGATACAGTTCCCATTCGATGTTCGAGGCCATGGCGTTATACAAAAATGTTGAGCGGTTGGTACAGTCTATGCAATTCCATTGAGCCAGATCCGCGGTTACGCTGTCAACACTTTCAACGCACGGAGGACGACATGAACAGAAACGACACGGTACTGGTACTGGGCGCCAGCGGCGGCATCGGCGGCGAGACGGCACGGCAGCTGGCGCGGGCCGGCTGGCAGGTGCGGGCCATGAAACGCGGGCTGGCCGCCGCGACGGTGGATGCCGACGGCATCGCGTGGACCGCCGGCGATGCGATGGACTGCGCCGACGTGGCGCGCGCCGCGGAGGGTTGCGCCGTCATCGTCCACGCCGTGAACCCGCCGGGCTACCGCGACTGGGACCGGCTCGTGCTGCCGATGCTGGACAACACGATCGCGGCGGCCGAGGCGAACGGCGCGCTCCTCGTCCTGCCCGGCACGGTGTACAACTACGGACCGGACGCCTTTGCGCTGATCGCCGAGGACGCGCCCCAGCACCCGGCCACGCGCAAGGGCGCGCTGCGGGTCCGCATGGAGGCGGCACTGCAGGCGTATGCGGACCGCGGTGGCCGCGCACTCATCGTCCGCGCCGGCGACTTCTTCGGTCCCCGCGCCGGCAACAACTGGTTCGCCCAAGGCCTCGTCAAGCCGGGCAAGCCGGTCGGCCGCATCGCCAACCCGGCCGCGCCCGGCGTCGGCCACCAGTGGGCCTATCTGCCGGACGTGGCCGCGGCGGTGGTCGCGCTGGTCGGGCGCCGGCACGAGCTCGAGCCGTTCGCCCGCTTCCACATGAACGGCCACTGGGACCCGGACGGCACGGCGATGTGCGCGGCCATCGCCCGCGTCGTTGCGCGGCGTGGGGGCCGCGCGGCCGTCGGCGCCTTCCCGTGGTGGCTCGTGCGGCTGGCCACGCCGTTCAACGACACCCTGCGCGAGCTGTGGGAGATGCGCTACCTGTGGCGCCAGCCCGTCCGCCTCGGCAATACCCGCCTCGTCGAGGTGCTGGGCGCGGAGCCGCACACGCCGCTGGACGTGGCCGTCGAGCGAACGCTGGACGGCCTGGGCTGCCTGCCGCCCGGAACTACGGCACGCCGAGCCGCTGACCTTTGCCATACATCCGGCACTCGGCCGCCAGCGCCAGCAGGTTCGGATCGCGCTCGCGGCTCTTCGAGATCAGCAGGCTGATCGTCTGGTGCGAGGCGTACTGCGCGTCGAGCGGGATGAGCTGGATGCGGGTGCTGAATTCGGCCACGCGGCCCGGCAGCAGGCTGTAGCCCATCCCGCCGCTGACCAGGTTGATCAGCGAGAAGATGTCGGACACGCGCATGATCGTCTCCGGCGTGTAGCCGGCCTGGCGGAACGCATGGTCGAAGCTGTCCGACGTGACGAAGCCGCCGCCCAGCGTGATGAATTTTTCGCCCTCCAGGTCGCGCAGGTCGACGTGGTCGCGGCCTGCGTACGGTGAGCCCAGCGGCGCCGCCAGGTGCACCTCGTCCTCGAACAACGGGACGGCCAGCAGTTGCGCATCGTCGAGCGGCGCCTGCAGGCCGATCACGATGGCATCGAGCCGCCCCTCGTCCAGCCCCCGCAGCAATTCCTGGTTCGAGCCCAGCGTCAGGTCGATCTGCAATTCCGGCCGGCGCAGCTTGAGGCCCATGAGCAGTTGCGGGATGCAGCGCAGGGTCAGCGAATACAGCGACCCGATCTTCAGGCGGCCGCCCGCGAAGCCGGCCAGTTCGCGCACCTTGCGCACGCCCTCTTCCGTTTCGCTAACGGCGCGCTGTGCGTGCTTGGCAAACGCGTAGGCGGCCGGCAGCGGCGCGAGGCTCCTGCCCTCGCGCCGGAACAGCGGGCAACGCAATCCTTCCTCCAGCGAGTGCAGCGCGCGGTGGATACTGACCGTGCTCTGGCCCAGTTCCTCCGACACGCGCGCCAGGCTGTGCAGCCGCATGAAGGCCAGGAAGACTTCCAGTTTCTTTAAAGTAATCTCTTCGTTGATCATCACGCCGCTCCTCGTGAAAGCATACTCCAACCGTTAACCTCAGAGTAAACATTGCACCGCCGCGTTGATTGAAGCCGCGCCGTCTCCTTTCTATGCTGGCCCTACCTTCCATACAAAGGAGACAACATGGAAAGCAACACGCCCCGCCGATGGGACACGCGGCGCCAAGAAAAGGCGCGGCGCATGGCGGCCGCGAGCCACCTGGCCGACGGCCCCGTGCTGGACAGCGCCCGCATCGTCGACGCCCTCGAACTGCTGCTGGCCGGCGGCGACCGCGTCGTCCTCGAGGGGAACAACCAGAAACAGGCGGACTTCCTCGCCCGCGCCCTCGTGCAGGTCGACCCGGACCGGATCAACAAACTGCACATGATCATGCCCAGCGTGAGCCTGCCGGAACACCTGGACCTGTTCGAGCGCGGCATCGCCAGCAAGCTCGATTTCGCCTACGCCGGCGCGCAGAGCCTGCGCATCTCGCAATTCCTGCAGGAGGGCACGCTCACGGTGGGCGCCCTGCACACCTATATCGAGCTGTATGCGCGGCTGTACGTGGACCTGTCGCCGAACGTCGTGATGGTCGCGGGCTATATGGCCGACCGCCACGGCAACCTGTACACGGGGCCGAGCACGGAAGACACGCCGGCGCTCGTCGAGGCGGCCGCCTTCCGCGACGGCATCGTGATCGCGCAGGTGAACGAGATCGTCGACGATCCGAAGGACCTGCCCCGCGTGGATATCCCCGGCGCGTGGATCGATTACGTGGTGAAATCGGACAAGCCGTTCTACATCGAACCGCTGTTCACACGCGACCCGCGCCTGATCAAGCCCGTGCACATCCTGATGGGGATGATGGCGATTCGCGGCGTCTACGAGCGCCACAACGTGCAGTCGCTGAACCACGGCATCGGCTTCAACACGGCCGCCATCGAACTGCTGCTGCCGACCTACGGCGAGCAGCTGGGCCTGAAGGGCAAGATCTGCCGCAACTGGACGTTGAATCCGCACCCCACGCTGATCCCGGCCATCGAGTCGGGTTGGGTGGAGAGCGTGCACTGCTTCGGCGCGGAGCTGGGCATGGAAAAGTACACGGCGGCCCGTCCGGACGTCTTCTTCATCGGCCGCGACGGCTCCATGCGCTCCAACCGCGCGTTCTGCCAGCTCGCGGGCCAGTACGCCGTCGACCTGTTCATCGGTTCCACCCTGCAGATGGATGGCCTGGGCAACTCGTCGACGGTCACGCACGGCCGCCTGACGGGCTTCGGCGGCGCACCGAACATGGGCCACGACCCGCACGGCCGCCGCCATCCGACGCCCGCCTGGCTCGACCTCGTGGAGACGGACGATCCGCTCGCGCGCGGCAAGAAGCTCGTCGTGCAGATGGTCGAGACCTTCCAGGACGGCAGCCAGCCCACGATCGTGGAATCTCTGGACGCCGTCGAAGTGGGCAAGACATCCGGCATGCCGCTGGCCCCGGTGATGATCTACGGCGACGACGTCACGCACGTGCTCACGGAGGAAGGCATCGCTTACCTGTACAAGGCGCGCTCGCTCGAAGAGCGCAAGGCGATGCTGGCCGCGGTGGCAGGCGTCACGCCCATCGGCCTCACGCACGATCCGAAGCAGACGGCGCGCATGCGTGCCGAGGGCCTGATCGCGCTGCCGGAAGACATGGGCGTACGCCGCGCCGACGCGACCCGCTCGCTGCTGGCGGCGAAGAGCATCGCGGAGCTGGTCGACTGGTCCGGCGGCCTGTACGAGCCGCCGGCGAAATTCAGGAGCTGGTGATGACGGCGCGCGATCCTGTCCTCATCCCCGCCGATGCCGCGCCCGACCTGGCATTGCGACTGGCCGACCACGCCGTCGCGGCGCTGGTCGACGAAGCGATGCTGACGCCGAAGCCCGGCCTCGTCGACCTGCGCGGCGCCGGCGCGCACCGCGACCTGTCGTGGCCCCTGATGTGCGCCTCGGCCTGCGCGTTGCGGCCCGCGTTCGGCCAGATGGCGTTGGCGGGCCTCCTCATCGCGGACGACGACGCGCTGCTGCGCCGGCGCATCGGCGCCATCGGCCGCGACGGCGAAGCGGCGATGATGCTGGCTTCCCGGGGCGTCAACACGCACCGCGGTGCGATCTGGGCGCTAGGCCTGCTCGTCACGGCCGCCGCCGCATCGATGGAACGCGACGCCTGCACCATCGCGGCCCGCGCCGGCCGGCTGGCGCGCATGGCCGACCCGGGCGCGCCGGCAACCACAGGCCACAAGGGCGAGCGCGCGTGCATCGAGCATGGCGTGGGCGGCGCCCGCGGCCAGGCCCGCGCCGGCTTCCCGCACGTGATCGAGCATGCGCTGCCGATGCTGACACTGTCCCGCACCCGCGGCGACGCCGAGCACCACGCCCGCGTAAACGCCCTGCTGGCCGTGATGGCGACGCTGGACGACACCTGCCTGCTCGCGCGCGGCGGCCGCAAGGCGCTGGATGTGGCGCAGGACGGTGCGCGCCGCGTTCTCGCCTGCGGGGGCATCGCCACGCCGAACGGACGGCGCGCATTCGACGTGCTGGAAGCCCGGATGCGCCGCCTGCACGTCTCGCCCGGCGGCGCCGCCGACCTGCTTGCGGCCGCGCTGCTGCTGGACCGAATCGAACGAGGAGAATAAGAATGGAGAGACTGGAATACGAATTCGCCGCCGGGCAGCCGGCGCTTGGACGCACCGTCAGCGGCGTCGTCAGCTCCGGCGACCTGGAAGTGCTGCTGGAGCCCGCAACCGCCGGCAGCACGCTGGTTGCCGTACAGACGTCCGTCGACGGCTACGGCGCCACGTGGAAGGCGCTGCTGGAGCGCGTGTTCGGCGCCGGCGACCTGCCGGCCGCGCGCATCGAGATCAACGACAACGGCGCCACGCCGGGCGTCGTGCGCATGCGCATCGAGCAGGCCTATGAACAGGCGGCGAACAACGGAGGCACGCCATGAATATCGAACACCTGTTGAGGCGCGACAGCTTCATCGAACGGGGCGCCCGCAGCCGCGCGCAGGCGCTGCTCGACCCGGGCACCTTCCGCGAACTGGCCGGCCCGTTCGCACGCCTGCATTCGCCCTGGCTCGCCATGCAGAACCTCGTGACGCAGGCGGACGACGGCGTCGTCGTGGCCAAGGGCCGGCTGGACGGCCAGCCCACCGTCGTGCTGGCGATCGAAGGCGCGTTCCAGGGCGGCAGCATGGGCGAGATCGGCGCCGCCAAGATCGCCGGCGCGCTGGAACTGGCGCTGCGCGACAACGAACGGGGCGTACCGATGCGGGCCGTCATCGTGTTCGAGACGGGCGGCGTGCGCCTGCAGGAAGCGAACCTGGGCCTGGCCGGTATCGCCGAGATCCAGTCCGCCATCGTCGCGCTGCGCCGGCATCGCCCCGTGATCGGCATCAGCGCGGGCACGGTGGGCTGCTACGGCGGCATGTCGATCGCGGCCGGGCTGTGCTCGTACTTCGTCATGACCCGCGAGGCGCGCCTTGGCCTCAACGGCCCGCAGGTGATCGAGCAGGAAGCGGGCGTCGCGGAATTCGATGCACGCCAGCGCGCGCTGATCTGGGGCCTGACGGGCGGCGAACAGCGCACCGCGACGCACCTCGCCGACGCCTGCGTGGACGACGACACTGCCGCCGTGCGCGCGAGCGTGATCGGCTTCTTCGCCCGCGGCCTGCCGCCGGTACACCGCAGCGACCGCGCGGCCGACTTCCTCGCCTGTCTCGAACGCGTCGACACGGACCGGCAGGCCACGGCGCAGGACGTCCGTGACCTCTATGCGAAAGGACTGGAATGATGGACACGAACCACACCTCGCGCGGCGCCATGTGGCTGCGCCTGCTCACGGGCGGCGCCCACCCCGTCCACGACTGGACCACCGTGCACGCCTGCGACGCCATCCTGGCCGGCAGGCCGGCACGCTACATCGCCGTCGTGCCCGACCCGGACAACACGTTCCCGCGCGCCCGCAACGGCGAAGTGGGCCTCGTGGAAGGCTGGCGTCTCGCCCAAGCCGTACGCGAAGCGATCGACCTTGACCGGGACTCTTCGGAGAAGCGCGCTATCGTGGCCGTCATCGACGTGCCGAGCCAGGCCTACGGCCGGCGCGAGGAAGCGTACGGCATCCACCAGGCGCTGGCCGGCGCGGTGGCCGCGTATGCGGACGCCCGCCAGGCCGGGCACCCCGTCATCGGGCTGATCGTCGGCCTCGCGATGTCCGGCGCGTTCCTCGCGCACGGCTACCAGGCCAACCGCCTCATCGCGCTGGACGACCCGGCCGTGGCCGTGCACGCGATGGGCAAGGCATCCGCCGCGCGCGTCACGCTGCGCTCCGTCGAGGCACTGGAAAAGCTCGCGGCCAGCGTGCCGCCGATGGCGTATGACATCAGGAGCTTCGCGTCGCTCGGCATCCTGCACGAGGTGCTGCAACTGACGAACCTCGCGCTGCCGGACGAGCAGGACATCGCACTCGTGCACGGCGCACTGGAGGCCGCGCTGGCAGACATCCTCGAGGATCCGCGCCGCGACCTCTCTTGCCGCCTGCGTGGCGAACACCGGGGCGCCTCGCGCAGGGTGCGCGAGCTGCTCGCAACGGAATGGGAGGCCGCCGACTAGATCCTTCAGCAACACCCGGCCGCCAACAACAATACCTACGGCCGGTCCACCTTTTTCTGGAAAAAGAGGAGACACACATGATTATCTACGGAACCGCATTGCTGGCCATCTGCCATCTGCTCGGCATCTTCCTGGGCGACCTGCTCGGGGCGCTGCTGGGTGCCAAGACCAACGTCGGCGGGGTGGGCATCGCCATGATCCTGCTGATCTGCGCCCGCCTGTGGCTGCACCGGCGCGGGCTGATGCCGGCGCAGACCGAAATGGGCGTCGGCTTCTGGGGCGCCATGTACATCCCGGTCGTCGTCGCGATGGCCGCCCAGCAGAACGTCGTGTCCGCCCTCCGGGGCGGCCCCGTCGCCCTGCTCGCCGCCTTTGCCACGGTCCTCGTGTGCGCGGTCTGCGTCTCGCTGA
This sequence comes from Massilia kyonggiensis, assembly GCF_024756235.1. Classification (GTDB taxonomy): domain Bacteria; phylum Pseudomonadota; class Gammaproteobacteria; order Burkholderiales; family Burkholderiaceae_D; genus Telluria; species Telluria kyonggiensis. The sequence continues at coordinate 429,302 of NZ_JANUGY010000004.1, forward strand.
TCAACCGCGGCGAACGCCCGGTCCCCGACGTCGACGCCGACGCCGAGGCCCGCGTCGCCACCCAACGCGCCTGACGGAGGCCACCATGCTCGAACTCCTGGAAAAAACCGCGAAACACAACGGCCTCGTACTGGCCTTCGCCCTCGTGGGCCTCGTGATGATCGTGTCGATGCAGCTGTCGCGCCGCCTGACGTTCGGCCGGGTGCACGGCTCCGCCATCGCCATCCTCATCGGCCTCGGCCTCGCCTACTGGGGCGGCATCCAGACCGGCGGCCAGAAAGGCCTCGCGGACGTCACGCTGTTCGCCGGCGTCGGCCTGATGGGCGGCGCCATGCTGCGCGACTTCGCCATCGTCGCCACCGCCTTCGAGGTGCAGGTCACGGAAGCGAGAAAGGCGGGCCTCGTGGGCGCCGTCGCCCTGATGCTCGGCACCGTGCTGCCGTTCATCGTGGGCGCCAGCGTCGCGTGGGGCTTCGGCTACCGCGACGCCGTCAGCATCACGACCATCGGCGCCGGTGCCGTCACGTACATCGTCGGCCCCGTGACGGGCGCCGCGATCGGGGCCAGCTCGGAGATCATGGCGCTGTCGATCGCGACCGGCCTCGTGAAGGCGATCATGGTCATGGTCGGCACGCCGATGGCGGCGCGCTTCCTGCGCCTGTCCACGCCGCGCTCGGCGATGGTGTTCGGCGGGCTGGCCGGCACCGTCAGCGGCGTGTCGGCGGGCCTCGCCGCCACCGACCGCAAGCTGGTGCCGTACGGGGCCCTCGTCGCGACGTTCCACACGGGCCTCGGCTGCCTCCTCGGCCCGTCGCTGCTGTTCTTCGCGACCCGCTCGCTGGTGGGCTGACATGGCCCCGCACGACCTGCTGTTCGTCCACCGGCCGGACGCATTCGCGTGCGACGGCACGCGGCCGGACTGGCTGGATCCCGCCGCGCCGCTGGTCGTGCGGCGGGAGGCGACGGCACCGGGCATCGTCCCGGCCGGGGCGCGCGGGTTGCAACGCAACGAGCGGTGCAAAGGCTACGTCGCGTCGAGCGCCGTGGCTGCCGTCGTCACGCCGCGCAAGCTGGCGGCACGCGCACACGCCGCGGACGGGGACCTGCCCTGCATCGCCGCCCTGCGCGCGCTGGCGCCACGGCTGGACGCGCTCGACGTCGACTGGGGCCCGGCCGGCGGCACCGGCTACTGGCTCGCCTGCGGCCTGCCCGTGCTGCGCGCGACGAGCGACCTCGACCTGCTCGTGCGCCTGCCGCGCAAGCCCGCGCCTGCGCTCGTCGCCGCATTGTGCACGCTGCAGGACGGCCAACCGTGCCGCATCGACATCCAGGTCGACACGGGCGCGGGCGGATTCGCCCTCGCCGAATATGTTCGCGGCGGCCGCGTGCTGCTGAAGACTAGCGACGGACCGCGTCTCGTCGCCGATCCCTGGGAGGCCGCATGAGCGTCCTGTTCACGTTCCCCGGCCAGGGTGCGCAAAAGGCCGGCATGCTGCACACGCTGCCGCCGCACGCCGAAACGGAACGCACGCTGGCCGAGGCAACGCAGGCATTGGGCCGCGACGTTCTCACGCTGGATGACGCCGAGGCGCTGCGCTCCACGGTCGCCGTCCAGCTGTCGCTGCTGGTGGCGGGCGTCGCGATGGCGCGCGTGCTGGCGGCGCACGGCGCGGCGCCGCACATGGTGGCCGGCTTGTCGATCGGTGCATGGCCCGCGGCCGTCACCGCCGGCGTGCTGGAGTTCGGAGATGCCGTACGCATCGTGGAACTGCGCGCCCGGCTGATGGAAGACGCCTACCCCGCCGGCCACGGCATGACCGTGATCGGCGGGCTCACGCGCCGGCAGCTGGAACCGCTGCTCGCGCAAGCCGGCGGGCCCGTGTACCTGGCGAACCTGAACGCGCCCCGGCAACTCGTCGTCTCCGGCAGCGCAGCGGCACTGGACGCCGTCGCCGTATTGGCCCTGTCCCACGGGGCTACCCGCGCGGAACGGCTGGCGGTGCCGGTGCCGTCGCACTGCCCGCTGCTGGACGAGCAGGCGCGCCTGCTGGCCTGCGCCTGCGACCAGGTCCCGCGCCGGCGCCCGCGCATCACGTACGTCAGCAGCAGCGCGGCACGCGCGCTGTTCGACGGCGACCGGATCATGGCGGACCTCGCGGCGAACATGGCGCGCCCCGTGCTGTGGGCGGACACCTTGCGCCACGCATGGGAACGGGGCGCCCGTGCGGCGCTGGAAATGCCCAGCGGGTCGGTGCTGACCCGCCTCGCGCAGGACGCCGACTTCGGCGCGGGCATCGCCCTGTGCGCCGACGGCAACCGGCTCGACACGCTCGTGCAGGTCGCGCTCGAGAATCAGTAGCCGGCCCGGTCCAGCGCCTCGTTGACGGCGTCGACGACGGCCTGCGGCTTGTCGGCCTGGATGATGTGCGATGCACCCGCCACGACGCGCAGGCTGGCGCGGGTGGACAGCGCGGCGATGTCCTTCTGGATGGCGAGGTTTTCCGCCTCCGTCGCCTTGTTCAGGGCACTCTGCGGCTTGCCCGGCACGGCATACGGGCTCACGCCGCGCACGAGCACGACGATCGGCAGGTCGCCGAAGCTGCGGCGCGCGGCCCGCAGTTCCGCCTCGCTCGCGTCGCCTGCCTTGTTGCCCGCCACGAGATCGTCCCAGTATGCCGGCCGGCGCACCATCACGAGGCGCGCCGCCGCCAGTTCGCGGCCGTACTCCATCCCCGTGCCGCCCGTGCATGCGGCAAACAGGTCGCTGCCCAGTTCGAACCCTTTGCGGGCCGCTTCCGCGCACTGCGCAATGAACTGGTTCTGCCCGTCGTACAGCTGTTTCAGCTTGCCCTGCGACGCGGCATTGATCCGCTTCTCTTCGTCCTCGTGCCCCGCCTCGACGAGCACGAGCGCCTTCACCTCCTGCGGGTAGCGGTAGGCGTACAGCTGGGCGACGGCGCCGCCGAACGAATTCCCCACGAGGACGTACGGCGGCGCGATGCCGGCCTTCCCCAGCAGCGCGTGCAGGTCCGACACGGCGTTGCCGAAGGTCGGCGGCAGCGGCGACGGGTCGCTGAAGCCGCGTGCGGCGCGGTCGTACACGCAGGCGCGCGTGCGTGCGGCCACCTTCGGCTGCACGCCGTGCCACGTCCAGCCGCCGTCGCCCGACGGCGCGTCGAAGACGACGGTCACCGGCCCGCTGCCCGCGCAATACAGGTTCAGGCGGCGCCCGCCGATGTCGACCATCTGGTGCGGACGGGCGAACTCGCGGTCGGCGTCGTTGATCGCGGCGGCGGCGGCGCCGGCAGAGACGCCGGCGAGCAGGAGAGACAGCAGGACGGGACGCGACATGGCATCTCCTGAAAAGTGGGAAACCAGCATCCTAACGCGGGGCACGGGCACCAAAACTCTCCAATCTCCACACCGCAAGATTTGACACACCGGACAGGCCCGCCGACGTTACACTGATCTGAAAAGCTAACCGGAGACGACATGACGGTACCCTTGCTGCGATCCCCCGCCTGGTCCACCCGCTACCTGCTGTTCATCGCGGGCATGGGCGGCCTGTTGTACGGCATCGACGTCGGCATCATCGCGGGCGCGCTGCCTTACCTGGAATCGACGGCCGCGCTGGCGTGGAAGCTCAATGCCCAGCAGCTGTCCTTCGTCGTCGCGGCCGTGCTGCTCGGGTCCGTGCTGTCGTCGCTGTTCGCCGGCCTGCTCGCCGACGTCGTCGGCCGGCGGCCCGCGATGGTCGTCTCGGGTGCGCTGTTCGTCGCCAGCATCCCGCTCATCGCGCTGGCGGACGGTTATGTCCCGTTGCTGTGCGGCCGCCTGCTGCAAGGCGTCAGCGGTGGCCTGATCGGCGTGATCGTCCCGCTGTACCTCGCCGAATGCCTGGACGCGGACCGGCGCGGGCGCGGCGCCGCCCTGTTCCAGCTGCTGCTCACGGTGGGTCTCGTCGCCGCCGCGCTGATCGGTCTCGTGCAGGCGCGCAGCGTGCAGGCTGCGACGGACGCCGCCGCCGCACTGCCGGAAGCGGCACGCGCGGCCGCCGTGCTGGCCGCGAAGGACCGCGCATGGCGCGGCATCTTCTGGATGTGCCTCACGCCCGGCGTCGTGTTCACCCTGGGTTGCCTGCTGCTGGCGGAATCGCCCCGCTGGCTCGCGCAGCGCGGCAGGCGCGAAGCCGCGCCCACCCGGACGGCGCGAACGGCGGACCCGCTGCTGTCGCGCCGCTACGTGCTGCCGTTCCTGCTGGCCTGCCTGATCCTCGCCTGCAACCAGGCCACCGGCATCAATTCCGTGCTGGCGTATGTCGTCAACATCCTCAACCGCGCGGGCCTGTCGGGATCCAGCGCCAACCTGGCGGACGTGCTGCTGAAAGTGCTGAACGCCCTGATGACGATCGTCGCGGTGCTGCTCGTGGACCGCAAGGGCCGCCGCTTCCTGCTGATGGTGGGGACGGCGGGCATCGTCGTCGCGCTGCTCGCCGTCGGCCTGCTGTTCCGCGCCAACGAGACCCAGCAGCGCGACGTGCTCGCGCAGGTGCGCACGCTGGCGCACGACGACGGCCTGGCGCTGCGCCTCGACGCGCCCACGCTGCGGGCGCTCGGCGCCGACCCGGCCGGCCCGCCGCAGGTGCTGACGGTCGCCTATGCGTACGGCCCGTTCACGAACGTGGCCAGCATCCGCAGCGACGATCCCGCCCTGCCGCGCCTGGACGCGCACCGTGCCGACACCGTGCAGCCGGACAGCGTGATCGGCGCCGCCTTCCGCCGCCTGCACCTGAATCCCTTCCCGGACCCGGCCGCGGCAAGCGCGGCGCCGCTCGCGATCGAAACGGCCCGTCTCGGCCCGCTGCCGACGCCGGGCCACGGCTGGCTCGTCGCGGCGGCGATCTGCCTGTTCGTGGCCAGCTTCGCCGTCGGCCCCGGCGTGTGCGTGTGGCTCGCGCTGTCGGAACTGATGCCGACGCGGATCCGCTCGAACGGCATGAGCATCGCGCTGCTGATCAACCAGTTCGTGTCCACGTCGATCGCGGCCGTGTTCCTGCCGACCGTCGGCCGCCACGGCTATTCCACGATCTTCTTCTTCGGCGCGGCGTGCACGGCCGTGTACTTCCTCGCGTCGGCGTTCCTGCTGCCGGAGACGCGCGGCAAGACACTGGAAGAGATCGACGCGTTTTTCGCGCGTCCGGCCGCGAAGTGATCAGGCGGCGCCGCGCCGCGCCAGCACGCCGTCCAGCACGTCGAGGATGTCCGCCGCCATCACCGGCTTGACGAAATGGCGGTCGAAGCCGGCCGCCAGCGCCCGTTCGCGGTCGCGCGCCTGGCCGTAGCCGCTGACTGCGACCAGCGGCACATCCGTCATGCCGGGCAGCGCGCGCAGGCGGCGCGCCAGTTCGTGGCCGTCGAATTCCGGCAGGCCGATGTCGAGCACGCACACGTCCGGCCGCCGCTCCGCAGCATAGGCCAGTGCCTTACCGGGGCTGTGCCACACGGTCGCGCGGTGGCCCACGGCCTCGATGTACATCGCGAGGATCTGGGCCGCGTCCACGTTGTCGTCCACGATCAGCACTTCCAGCGCCTCGGCCGGCGCGGCGGCGCCCGTCGCCACCGGCTCCAGGCCGATGTCGTCGTTCTCGCTCGCGAGGCGCGGCAGCACGACGGTGAAGCGGCTGCCCCGGCCCAGGCCGTCGCTGCGCGCGGACACGGTCCCGTCGTGCAGCTCCACGAGGCTCTTCACGAGCGCGAGGCCGATCCCGAGTCCGCCCTGCGAGCGGTCGGCGCTGCGCTCGGCCTGGGAAAACAGGTCGAAGGCGCGCGCCGCCAGGTCCGGCGTCATGCCGATGCCGTTGTCGCACACGTCGACGGCCACGCTGCCGCCGTCCAGCCGCACCTGCACGTCGATGCGCCCGCCGTCCGGCGTGTACTTCGCCGCGTTGCCGAGGATGTTCGCGAACACCTGCACGAGCCGCTTGCGGTCGCCGGCCACGTGCGCCTCGTCGGACGGCAGGTGCAGCTCGAGGTGGTGCGATTTCGACTTGACCTGCGGCCGCACCTGTTCGACGGCTTCCGCGATCACGCCTGCGAGCGGCACGGGCACGCGGTCCAGCGTGATCAGGCCGCGCGTGACGCGCGAGACGTCGAGCAGGTCGTCGATCAACCCCGTCATGTGGCGCGCCTGGCGCCCGATGATCGTCGTCACCTGGCGCACCCGGTCCTCGTCCAGCCGGCCGACCTTGAGGAAATCGGCGGCCGCCGTGATCGGTGCGAGCGGATTGCGCAGTTCGTGCGCCAGCATCGCGAGGAATTCGTCCTTGCGCCGGTCGGCCTCGCGCAGGGCGCGCTGCGCTTCCTGGATCGGCGTGACGTCGACCATCACGGCCACGCCCTCGGTGGCCGGATCGTCCATCGTGACGGACCCCATCTGCACGCTCACGCGGCTGCCGTCCTTGCGGAAGTATTCCTTGACGAGGTTTTCCATGCGCCCGGCCGTGCGCAGCTCTTCCATCGCGCGGGCCGTCGCGCCGGCCCATTCGGGCGGCGTCAGCGTGCGCGAATCGAGCCCGTCGCGCTCGAACTCCGCGCGCGTGTAGCCCAGCATGTCGAGGAACGCCTGGTTCGCGTCGATGATCGTGCCGTCCATGCGATAGCGCACGATGCCCACGACGTTCGATTCGGCCAGGCGCGCGAACCGCGTCTCGCTCGCGCGCAGCGCTTCCTCGGCACGTTTCTGCCGGCTGACGTCGAGCACGACGCCGGGCAGCCACGCGGGCCGGCCGGCCGCATCGAGCGTCACCTTGCCGCGCGCGAGCACATCGCGCCACGTGCCGTCCGCGCGCCGCACCCGGTAGGTGCACTCGAAGCCGTCGCCCGTCGTGACGGCGTCCTCGATGCAGCGCCGCGTGTGCGCGACATCGTCCGGGTGGACGGCCGCCAGATAGCCGGACAGCGGGCCGCCCGCCGCCGTCGCCTCGTCCACGCCGTAGATGCGGGCCAGGTTGCGGTCGGCGTACACGCGGTCGTGCGCGAGGTCGTACGTCCAGGTGCCGATGTCGGCGGCCACCAGCGCGGCCGACAGGCGCATGCGCGCATCCCGCAGCGCCTCCTCGTTGCGCTTCTGCTGGTGGATGTCGGTGCAGGTACCCATCCAGCGCACGATGCGTCCCTGCGCGTCGCGCACGGGCTGCGCGCGGCCCAGCACCCAGCGGTACTCGCCACTGCGGTGGCGCAGGCGGTATTCGATCTCGTACGGCGTGCCCGTGTCCAGAGAGTGGCGCCAGGCTTCCCACGCGCGCTCCCGGTCGTCCTCGTGGAACATCGCGTTCCAGCGCTCGCCGTCCGTCTCGCCCTCGCGCATCCCTGTATATTCGTACCAGCGCTGGTTGTAGAAATCGTGGTAGCCGTCGGGCAGCGTGGACCAGACCATGTGCGGCATCGCGTCGGCGATCGCGCGGAACTCCGCATCGACGGGCCGCAGCGCGCCGGTCCCGGACACGATGCACGTGAAGCCGCGCACGGTGCCGTCCAGGTCGCGCAGCGGCGCAAACGCCAGTTCCATCCACGCCGGCGCGCCGGCGCCCGCGCCCAGCGGACAGGCGGGCCGGCCGGCGCGGAACGATTCGCCCGCCAGCGCGCGCGCCACGTGCAGACGCAGTTCGGTCCAGGCCTCGGTCCAGTCGGCGAAGCTGCCGCCGAGCAGCGCGGGATGCCGGGCACCCAGCAGGGGCACCGCGGCGTCGTTGTACAGCAGGCCCGGCGCGTCGCCCCAGCCGAGGAACGCGGGCACCGGCGCGTCGAGCAGGAACCGGACGGCGTACGCCAGGGCGGGCGGCCAGGCCGCCGGCACGCCGAAAGGAGAGGCGGACCAGTCCCGCTCGCGCAGGATCCGCTCGACGGCGGGTGCGGGCAAGCCGCCGGCAGAATCGTTCATGGTATCCCGGTCAAAAACCCCATTTTAACGGGCCTCAGGCATATCGGGGCATCCCGGGCAGCAGCTTGTCGAGCGTGACGGGATAGTCGCGCACGCGCACGCCGGTCGCGTTGTAGATGGCGTTCGCCACCGCCGCCGCCACGCCGCAGATGCCCAGTTCGCCCACGCCCTTCGCCTTCATCGGCGAGGAGACCGGATCCGTCTCGTCGAGGAAGATCACGTCCTGGTGCGGGATGTCGGCGTGCACCGGCACCTCGTAGCCGGCCAGGTCGTGGTTGACGAAGAAGCCGACGCGCTTGTCGACGACGAGGTCTTCCATCAGCGCCGCGCCGACGCCCATCGTCATCGCGCCGATCACCTGGCTGCGCGCGGATTTCGGGTTCAGGATGCGCCCGGCCGCGCACACGGCCAGCATGCGCCGCACGCGCACTTCCGCCGTCGCGGCGTCCACCGCCACCTCGACGAAATGGGCGCCGAACGTCGATTGCTGGTATTTCTTGTCGAGGTCACCGTATTCCATCGTGTCCTCGCCGATGACGTCGGCGTCGCGCGACGCCTGGGCCAAAGGCAGCGCCTTGCCGCCTGCGCGCACCATGCCGCCGCTGAAATCCGCCTGCGCCGGGTCGAGGCCCAGCTTCTTCGCCACGTTCTCGCGCAGCTTGACGCAGGCCGCGTACACGCCGGCGGTCGAGCTGTTGCCACCCCACTGGCCGCCGGAGCCGGCCGACACGGGATACGCGGAATCGCCCAGGCGCACCGTCACGCGCGACAACGGCACGCCCAGCATCTCGGCCGCCGTCTGGCCGATGATGGTATAGGTGCCGGTGCCGATGTCCGTCATGTCCGTCTCGACAGTGACGGTGCCGTCGCGCTCCAGGCGCACGCGCGCGGCCGACTTCATCACGAGGTTGTTGCGGAAGGCAGAGGCCATACCGTAGCCGACGAGCCAGCGCCCGTCGCGCACCTGGCCCGGCTTCGGATTGCGTTTGTTCCAGCCGAAGCGCTCCGCGCCGATGCGCAGCGTGTCCACGAAACGCCGCTGGGAGAACTTGCGGCCCGGCTTTTCCGGATCGACCGTCGTGTCGTTCACGATGCGCAGCATGACGGGGTCCATCTTCAGCTTCTCCGCCAGCTCGTCCATCGCGATTTCCAGCGCCATCATGCCCGGCGCCTCACCCGGCGCGCGCATCGCATTGCCTTCCGCGAGATCGAGCACGGCGAGTCGCATCTGCGTGAAGCGGTTCGCCCCCGCGTACAGCAGGCGGGTCTGGTTCACGGCGGTTTCCGGCCCGCCGTCCGGCAGGTCGCCCGACCAGCTCTCGTGCGCGATCGCCGTGATGCGGCCTTCGCGTGTGGCGCCGATGCGGATGTGCTGGATCGTCGCGGGCCGGTGCGTCGTGTTGTTCATCATGAGGGCGCGCTGCAGCGCCACCTTCACGGGCCGCCCGGCCGCCTTCGCGCCCAGCGCCGCCAGCAGCGCTTCCGACCGGAGGAACAGCTTGCCGCCGAAACCGCCGCCGATGTACGGCGACACGAGGCGCACGTTTTCCTCCGGGATGCCGAGCGTCCGCGCCATGTCCTTCTTGCCCCAGTTGATCATCTGGTTCGCCGTGTACAGGGTCAGCGTGTCGCCCTGCCACACGGCCGTCGACGCATGCGGCTCCATCATCGCGTGCGTCTGGTCCGGGGTTTTGTAAGTCGCGTCCAGCTTCACGGGCGCGGCGGCGAAGGCCGATTCGAAGTTGCCCACCTTCGTCGTGGACTTCGCCTTGTCCTTGCTGGCCGGGCCCGCGGCGTTCATCGCCGCTTCCAGGTCGTAGACGCCGGCGATCGGCGCGTACTCCACGGACAGCAGGGCTGCCGCCGCGCGCGCCTGTTCGAACGACTCCGCGACGATCAGCGCCACGGCCTGGTGGTAGTGCTGGATCTCCGGCCCGCCCAGCAGGTGCGCCGTGTTGTACTTGCCCTTGGCGAGCTTGCCCGCGTTCTCGTGCGTGATCACGGCGAGTACGCCCGGTGCGGCCCGGGCGGCGCGCGTATCGATGCGTCTGATCGTGCCCTTGGCGATGCCGGCGCCGACGACCCAGCCATAGGCGGCGTTCGGCGCCACCTTGTGCTGTTCGTAGGCGTACGGCGCCGTGCCCGTCGTCTTGAAGGGGCCGTCGATGCGGTCCGTCGGCTTGCCGACCACCTGCAGGCGGTCGATGGGATTCGTGGTGGCGGGTGTCGTGAATTTCATGGCTGCCTCCTCATGCCTGCCGTGCATCGGCCAGCACGGATGCCAGCGTGCGCTGGACCAGCGGGACCTTGAACGCGTTGTCGTTCGTGACCCGCACCCCGGCCAGCAACTGGTCCGTCACGGCCTGCGCGCCGCGCGGCATGGCGGATTCCGCCGCCGGCACGCGCCACGGCCGGTGGGCGACGCCGCCCAGGGCCACGCGCCCGCCGCCGTCCGGCTGCACGACCGCGGCGACGGAGACGAGCGCGAACGCATACGACGAGCGGTCCCGCACCTTGTGGTAATAGTGCCTGCCGCCCAACGGCTTCGGCAGCGTCACCGCCGTGATCAACTCGCCCGGCGCGAGTGTGTTCTCGATATGCGGCGTGGCGCCCGGCAGGCGATAGAAATCCGCGATGGGGATCGTGCGCGCCGTGCCGTCCGGGCGCACGGTCTCCACGCCCACGTCCAGCAGCTGCATCGCGACGGCCATGTCGCTCGGGTGCGTGGCGATGCACGCCTCGCTGTGGCCGATGATCGCCAGCTGGCGCGTAAAACCGCCGATGGCGGCGCAGCCGCTGCCCGGCTTGCGCTTGTTGCAGGCCATGTTCGTGTCGTAGAAATACGGACAGCGGGTCCGCTGCAGCAGATTGCCCGCCGTCGTCGCCTTGTTGCGCAGCTGCGCCGACGCACCGGCGAGCAGCGCGCGCGACAGCACGGCGTAGTCGCGACGCACGCGCGCATCCGCCGCGAGGTCCGTGTTGCGCACGAGGGCGCCCACGCGCAGGCCGCCGTCCTGCGTCGGTTCGATCCTGTCGAGCCCCAGGCCGTTGACGTCGACGAGGTGCGGCGGCGTCTCGATCTCCAGCTTCATCAGGTCCAGCAGGTTCGTGCCGCCGGCGATGAAGCGCGCGCCGGGATGCTGCGCGGCGGCGGAAGCCGCTTCCGCCGGCGTGCGGGCGCGCTGGTAAGTGAATGCCTTCATGCCGGCCTCCCCGCGAATTCCGTGATCGCGTCGATGATGTTCGAGTACGCGCCGCAGCGGCAGATATTGCCGCTCATGCGCTCGCGCAGCTCGGCCGGCGACAGCAGCGGCTTTGCGTCCAGGTCCGCGCTGACGTGGCTCGGGACGCCGCGCCGGATTTCGTCCAGCGCCGCGACGGCCGAGCAGATCTGGCCCGGCGTGCAGTAGCCGCACTGGTAGCCGTCGTGCTTCACGAACGCAGCCTGCAGCGGATGCAGCTTGTCCGGCGTGCCGAGGCCTTCGATGGTCGTCACCTCCGCGCCCTCATGCATCACCGCGAGGCTGAGGCAGGAGTTGATCCGGCGGCCGTCCACGATGACCGTGCAGGCGCCGCACTGGCCCTGGTCGCAGCCCTTCTTGGTGCCCGTCAGGCGCAGGTGCTCGCGCAGCATGTCGAGCAGGGTCGTGCGCGTGTCGAGATCCAGTTCGTAGCGCTGGCCGTTCACCCGCAGGGCCATCTTGGCCATCACGGGCGCCGGCGTGGCGGCGGCAGGGGCCTGGCCCGTTTCCGGACCCTGGGCGGTGGCCATGGGCGGCAGCGCCGCGGCCGTGGCGGACAGCGCGCCGCCGATCAGCAGGTCGCGCCTCGCCTGGTTGATGTCGCTCGAGTCGATCATGGTTACGCTCCCTCCTGTGTACGGCACCGTCGTCAGATTGCGCATATTAAATCTGATCGGCCTAGCACCCGTGCACGATACGCGCGTCCATACGCAGATTCGTCATATCCACACCGGCCGCCGCCGGCAGGTAGCACATTCCGATACCGCACGGCGCACACCGTGCGCCCCGTGCGACGCGGCCTTGGCCCCGCCCGGGACCACGGGCAAGATGGCGCCACATTCAAAACGAGGAGGACTCATGAAACGCGTGCTGCTTGCAACCATCTTCGGCCTGGCCAGCGCAAGTGCGCATGCCGCCGACGCCTCGACCCCATCGCAGGCCGCCAGTGAACTGGTGGGCGGCGTCGCCCTCGGCTCGATCGCCGTCGTGGGCGTCACCGGCAGCGCGGTGGTGGCCAGCGTCGAGACGGTCGGCGACGGCATCGAGGTCGTGCTGGAAGGCGCGGGCCAGGCCAGCCGCGCCACCGTCCGGCTGTCCGGCGCCGCGGCGCGCGGCCTGTCGATCGGCGCCGGGACCGTGCTGCAGGTGGTCGCCATGTCGGCGGGGCACGCCCTGGTCCTGTCGGGCAAGGTGCTCGCCTTCATCCCGAACGAAGTCGGCCAGGCGTTGCTGCACCATGCGCGCGCGTCCTGACCGCCTCGCGCACCTGGCCTGCGCGCTGATGCTCGCGGCGGCCGCCTCCGCGCACGCGGGCCAGCCCTGCCGCGACGAACCGCTGAACGTGGACGAAGTGCGCCGGTCGCTGGACCTCGCCCAGCGCACGTTCGCCGCCCTCGACGCGAGCGGCGCCCAGGTTGCCATCGTCGCGCGCGCGGGCCAGGATCTCAGCAAGTACGGGATCGCGTATTCGCACATGGGCATCGTCGTGCGCGACCATGCGGCCGGCCGCTGGAGCGTCGTGCACGAACTGAATGCGTGCGGGACGGCGGACTCGGACCTGTTCGAGGAAGGCGTCGGCAATTTCTTCCTGACGGACCTGTACCGCTACCGCGCCCAGGTCGTGATCCCCGCGCCGGAAGTGCAGGCACGCGTGGCCGCCCTGCTCGCGGGCCGCACGGCGCGGCGCCTGCACGAGCCGCACTACAACATGCTGTCCTACGTGTACTCGACCCGCTACCAGAACTCGAACCAGTGGGTGCTGGAGACGCTGGCGGCCGCCAGCGCACCGGCGGGCGCCGTCGAGACGCGGGGCGAGGCCCAGTCGTGGCTGAAGGGCCAGGGCTACCGCGTGCCGACGGTGGAGATCCCGGCCGCCACGCGCCTGGGCGCCCGCATGTTCCGCGCCAACGTCGCGTTCGACGATCATCCGTTCGACCGGCGCATGGCCGGGCAGATCGACACGGTCACCACGGATGCCGTCGTGAATTTCGTGCGCGGACGGGATCCACAGGCCCGGGTGTTCACGGTCGAGTAAATACACGGATGTGACAATTTGCGGATTTTGCGACACATTCCGGCTGCTATCCTTGCCACCTCGAACAAGGAGCCGAGATGTCCACGTTGTCACGCGCCGCCCTGCTGTCTCTCGCCGTCGTACTCGCTGCCTGCGGCGGCGGCGGGACCGGCGCGCCCGCCCCGGTCGCATCGGCGCCCGCGCCGGCGGCCGCGGCGGGCCCCGCCATCACGGCCCAGCCGGTGTCGCAATCGGTCGTCGCCGGCCAGGCCGTCACCTTCTCCGTGGCGGCGGACAGCACGGCCACCGGCTACCAATGGCAGCGCGACGGCAAGGACATCCCCGGCGCCACGGGCCTCACCTACACGCTCGCCAACCCGCAGGCGGCCGACAACGGCGGCAAATTCACGGCCGTCGTCACGGGCACGCGCGGCAGCACCGTCAGCACCGCGGCCGTACTCGGCGTCTCGGTGCCGAAAGGCCTCGCGCTGGTGGCGGGCGACCCCGGCGGCATCGGCAACCTGGACGGCACGGACGCGCGGCTGGCCCTGCCCGGCCTGCTCGCCATGCAGCCGTCGGGCGCGCTCTACCTCGTCGACGACGTCGACGGCCTCGCGTTTTCGCCGAGCGTGCGGTCCATCGATCCGGCGACGGGTGCCGTCACGACGCTGGCGCGCGACCCGGCGCTGCACGACGCCCGCGCCATCGCCGTCGACGCCGCCGGCAATCTTTACGACGCACCCTGGGCGACCGGGCCGGCGACGGCCATCTACCGGACACCGCCCGGCGGCAAGCGCACGCTGTTCGCCGGTGCGGTCGGCGAAGCGGGCAGCACGGACGGCGCCGCCGGGGCCGCGCGCTTCACGGAAATCGGCAGCCTCGCGGCGGACGCCGCCGGTAACCTGTACGTCAACGACGGGGGCAGGACGATCCGCAAGGTGGCGCAGGACGGCACCGTCTCGACGCTCGCGGGCGGCGCCCAGGCGGCATTCCAGCAGATCGGCGCGCTGGCGTCCGACCCCGCCGGCAACCTGACCCTGATCGACAACGGCCTGCTGCGCGCCGTGTCCGCGGCCGGCGTCGTCACGACCCGCACACTCGTCGTCGCGGACGGCGGCACGCTGTCCCTCGGCGGCTCGAGCATCACCGTCGACGGCGCGGGCAACGCGTACGTGCTGGAGCACGTGTATCCGCCCAGGGTCCGCAGGATCGCCCCGGACGGCACGGTGACGACGGCCGGCACCCTGCCCGCCTCCGGTTCCAGCGGCACCCATTACACCAATCTCGTGGCGGACAGCGCCGGCAACGTGTACGTGGGCGACGATGCCAGCCAGACGATCCGCCGGGTCGCGGCGGGCAACGTATTCCCGTTCGCGGGCCGCGCCCCCGCGCAGGCGAACGTCGACGGCACCGGCATCGCAGCGCAGTTCTCGCTGGCGGGCCTGTCCACGCCCGATCTGCACTTCGAACTGGCGACGGATGCCCAGGGCAACGTCTACGTCGGCGAAGGGGCCGTGGTCCGCAAGGTGACCCCGGCCGGCGTCGTCACCACGCTGCCCCTGCCGCCCGGTGGCCGCACGCTCGCGTACTACGTGAGCAGCGCAGCCGTCGACGGCAGCGTGCTGGCGGTGGCGAACGGCGTCGTCTCGCGCATCGACGCGGCGGGCGTCTCCCACTTCATTGCCGGCCAGGCCGGCGTGGCGGGCGTCGCGGACGGCGTGGGCGCGAAGGCCACGTTTACGAACCCGTCGCGGCTGTTCGAGGACGGCCAGGGCAATATCTGGCTCACGGATACGGTGCCGGGCACGATGACCGACGTGGGCGTCAAGACGTACCGCCGCAGGATCGCGCCGGACGGCACCGTCACCACACTGCCCGCCGATACGCGTACGCCGGCCGTCACCATCCTGTACTGGGGCCAGGACGGCACGCAATGGGGTGTCGATACCAGTAACCAAAGCGTCGTCCGGATCGCTCCCGACGGCACCCGCACCGTCGTCCGCCCGGCACGCGAGCTGGTCGACCGCGTGACCGGCCTGACAGTCGACCGCAACGGCAACGTGTACCTGGCCATGCTGGAGGGGAGCACGTTGTACTCCGTCCGCAAGATCACCCCGGCCGGCAGCGAGACCGTCATCGCGGGCACGCCGGGCGCCGTGGGCGTGCGCGCCGGCACGCCCGGCAGCCTCGGACCGGTCGACGCGATCACGGTCGCGCCCGACGGCACGGTCTACGTGATGAGCGAAAACGCGCTGGTGCGCATCCTGCAGTAGCGGACCGGCGCCTTTGCAAAGATTTACACAAACCGTGAGCACCTTGACGGCCGCCGCCTACATACTCCGGCGCAGGAACCGACACGAGACCATGCACCTGCCCGCCCTGCCCTACAAACAGCTCGCCGCCAGCCTCGCACTGGCCGTGCCCATGCTCCTCGCGTCGCGCAGCGGCGCCGACATCGTGCCGGTGCGCGCCCCGCTCGTGCGCGTCGCGACCGCACCGTTACCCGTGCACCCTGCGCCCGGGGCGCCGCAGTCGCGATGAACATCCTGCTCCGCCTCGTGCTCGCCTGGCTCGCGCTGGCCTGGTCCGGCAGCGCCGCGGCGTCCGGCTCGGAAGTCCTGCTCGAGTTCCGCGAGGACGCCGTGCTGGCCGAACTGCGCCTGCCGCTGCGCGACCTCGCGGCGGCGCTGGGACGGCCGCTGCCGGCCTCGCCGCTGCCCGTGCGGGGGCGACTGCACATGGAACTCGCGCGCTATCTCGGCGCGCACATCGATCCCGTCACCGTCGACGGCCGCCACTGGTGGGTGGAACTCGCGGACATGCGCGTCGCCGTCGATGCCGAGCCGCGCGTCCTCGTCGCACACGCCGTCCTCGTGCCGCCCGCCGGCGCCAGCGCGCGCCGCTTCGTGCTCGGCTACGACGCCATCGCGCGCGAACTGCCCGGCCACGCCACCCGCCTGGCCATCCGCAGCGACTGGCACGGCGGCGTGCTCGCAAGCCGCCCGGCCACCATCGCGCTGCTGGACGCGCCGCGCGGCCGCGTCGCCGTCGACCGCGACCATGGCAGCGCGTGGCGCGGCTGGCTGGCCGTCGGCAGGCTGGGCGTGCGCCAGGCGACGGACGCCGGGCGCTACCTGCTGCTCCTGCTCGTGCTGGCCGTGCCGGCGGCCGTCCGTTCGCCGGCGCTGCTGGCGCGCATCGGCGCCGCGTTCGCGCTGGGGCAGGCGCTCGCGCTGCTGGCGAGTGCACCCGGCTGGTTCCGGCTGCCCGCAGACATCCTCGACGCCCTTGCCGCGGGCGCCCTCGTGCTGGCGGCCGTGCACGCGATGCGGCCGGTGTTCGCGGGCCGCGAGACGTGGTACGCCACCGGCTGCGGCCTGCTGTACGGCCTGGCCGCCGCCGGCACCGTCGGCGCGCTCGACCTGGACGGCTGGCAGCTGGCCGCCGCGATCCTCGCGTTCGCCGCTGGCTCCGCGCTGGCGCAGGCGGCGCTGCTGGCCGCCGCGCTCGGCATTGTCGCCGGCGCGTGCCTCGTCATGCGCGGCCGAACGGCCTGGTCGCCCGCGAAGCGCTGATCACGCGTCGGTCGACGCCGCGAGCGCCTCCTGTGCCTCCAGCGCGTCCAGGCGGTCCCTCAGTTGCCCCCGCATTGCCTGCCACGCGTCGCTGCCCAGCACGAGCCGGCGCGGCGCCGGCTGCTCGTCCACGCTTGCGATCATCCGCTCGACCATCCGCACCGGATCGCCGGGCGGTACCGCGGTGCGTGCTTCCAGCATGCGGCGCGCGTGGCTGGCCGGCGAGCCGTCGTATGCCTCGATCCGCGCCGCCAGCCGTGCGCCGCCGTAGCGGAACGCCGTGCGTGCGCCGCCCGGTTCGACGAGCGTGCAGCCGATCCCGAACGGTTCGACCTCCCGGGCCAGCGCGTCGACGAAGCCTTCGATCCCCCATTTCCCCGCGTGGTACAGTGCCGCGCCCGGGAAGGCTGCCTGGCCGCCGACGGACGACACCTGCAGGATGCGCCCGCCGCCCTGGCGGCGCAGGTGCGGCAGCGCCGCGCGCAGCAGCTGGATCGGTCCGAGCAGATTCGTCCCGATCTGGTGCTGTACCTCCTCGTCGCTGCATTCCTCGGCCGCGCCGAACAGGCCATATCCCGCGTTGCTCACGACGACGTCGATACGGCCGAGCGCCCCGAACGCAGCATCCACCGTCCGCCGGACGGCCGCCAGGTCCGTCATCTCCAGCGGCGCCACCCACAACCGGTCGCCGTAGCGCGCCTGCAGGTCCGCCACGGCGTCCGGCCGCCGTGAGGTGCCCGCCACGCGGTCGCCCCGCGCCAGCAGCTGCGCCGCCATCTCTTTACCGAATCCGCTGCTCACACCGGTGATCAGCCACGTACGTCCTGTCATGCAATTCTCCTTCTTACACATGCGTGGCCCCACTGGCCAGGCGTCGAAGACGGCAGCATAATGGGCACCGGCGAGATTTTGAATGCGTGAACTAAGCAAAATTATGTTTGAAAATCCAGACCTCGACGTCGACCTGTTGTCCCACCTGCTGACCCTCGTGCGGGCCCGCTCGACGCTCTCCGGCGGGCTCATCGCTGGCGGCGCCTGGGCGGTCGCGTTCCCGGCCACTTCGCAAGTCAAGTTCTGGGGCGTGCGGCGCGGATCCGCTTGCGTGGACTTCGGCACGGGCGACCCATTGCGGCTGGATGCCGGCGACGTCGTGCTGTTTCACGCGCCGGGCCCGCACGTGCTGGCCGGGATGGCGGACGCGCAACCTGTTCCGCTTGGGGATCTCACCGAGCGCCGGGCCGGCGCGGTCCTCCGCCATGGCGACACCGACGAATTCTTCATGATCGGCGGGAAGGTCGATCTCGACGACAGCTGCGCACCGCTGCTGTTCGGCGGCCTGCCGTCCGTCCTCCGGCTGCCGCCGGACGCACCGCAGGCCCGCCAGGTGCACTGGATCCTCGACCGCCTCGTCGCCGAACGCGATGCAGCCCTGCCCGGAGCCGACGCCGTGTGCGTGCAGCTCGCCCAACTGATGCTGATCGAGATCCTGCGCGCGCACGTGGCCGATGCGGACCGGCTCGCGACAGGCTATTTCCGGGCCGGCGCCGACCGCCGTCTGGCGCCGGCCCTGCGCCTGCTGCATGCGGATCCGGGGCGCGCGTGGCGCCTGCCCGAGCTGGCCGCGGCCTGCGCGATGTCGCGTTCGGGCTTCGCGGCACGCTTCAAGGCGGTCGCCGGTACGAGCCCCGTGCAATACCTGACGGAGCTGCGCATGCGGCTGGCCGGGCGGCGGCTGCGCGACGGCGCCACGGTGGCGCAGCTCGCGGCGGAATACGGCTACGGCTCAGAGAGTGCGTTCAGCCACGCATTCAAACGGGTGCTGGGCCACGCACCACGCCACGAACGGTCCGCGCGGCCTTATACTGGCCGCTGTTCCCAACCGCCAAGGAAGTCATGACCCGTCGCTCCCTGCCCGCACGCCTGCCCCTGCTTACCCTGCTGGTGGCCTTCGCGTGCACCGCCCTGCCCCCGGCCGCCGTTCACGCGGCCGAGGAAGCGAAGCCCGCCCCGCGCGACCTGCGCGAAACGTACACGAAGTACGAATACCGCATCCCGATGCGCGACGGGACGAAGCTGTTCACCGTCGTCTACGTGCCGAAGGATGCGTCGAAGACGTACCCGTTCCTCGTCAACCGCACCCCGTACGGCGCGGGCGTGCAGGCCGAGGGGGAGCTGCACTACGGCGAGGACTGGTTCCCGAAACAGATCGGGCCGTCGAAGGAATTCGAGGACGCGGGCTACATCTTCGTCAAGCAGGACGTGCGCGGTCGCTACATGTCGGAGGGTAAGTGGCAGGAGATGACGCCGCACGCGAACCCGCGGCGCGCCGCCGGCGAAGGGCAGGAAAGCCAGGACATGTACGACACCATGGAATGGCTGCTGAAGCACGTCCCGAACAACAACGGCAAGGCCGGCATCTACGGCATCAGCTACCCGGGCTTCTACACGTCCGCGAGCATCATCGATTCGCACCCGGCAATCAAGGCCGCGTCGCCGCAGGCGCCCGTGACGGACCTGTACATGGGCGACGATTCATACCACGGCGGCGCCTTCATGCTGGCCGCGAACTTCGGCTTCTATTCGTCGTTCACCGAACAGCAGAACCCGACGCCGCTGCCGAAAACGTGGGCCGACTTCGACTACGGCGCGGCCGACTCGTACGACTTCTTCCTGAAGCACCGCACGCTGTCGAACATCCTCGGCACCCTGACGGACAAACAGCGCGCCCTGCTCGCGCCGACGATCGAGCACGACACCTACGACAGCTTCTGGCAGACGCGCGCCATCGCCCCGCACCTGAAGAACGTGAAGGCGGCCGTGCTGACGGTGGGCGGCTGGTTCGACGCGGAAGATCCGCAAGGCCCGTTCACGACGTACCACGCGATCAGGAAGAACAACCCCGGCATCTTCAACGGCCTCGTGATGGGCCCGTGGGTACATGGCGGGTGGGCGCGCTACGACGGCAAGCAGCTGGGCCGCGTGTCGTTCGACAGCAAGACGGGCGAGTACTTCCGCCAGCACATCCAGTTCCCGTTCTTCGAACAGCAGCTCAAGGGCGTCAAGCCCGCGCAGCCCATCGCCGAAGTGACGGCGTTCGAGACCGGCTCCAACGTGTGGCGCCGCTACACCGCCTGGCCGCCCGTCCAGGCGAAGGCACGCACCCTGTACTTCGGCCCGAACGGCACGCTGACGTGGCAGCAACCCGCCGCGGGCGCCGGCTTCGACGAATACGTGTCCGACCCGAACAAGCCCGTGCCGTACATCGGCTACCCGGCCACGTCGGTGCCGCAGGAATACATGGTGTCGGACCAGCGCTTCGCCGCCACGCGCCCGGACGTCCTCGTGTACCGGAGCGAGGTGCTGGAGGAAGACGTCACGGTCGCCGGCCCCGTCACGCCGAAGCTGTTCGTGTCGACCACGGGCACCGATTCGGACTGGGTCGTGAAGCTGATCGACGTGTACCCGGCCGAGTATCCGAACGGCGAACAGCCGCCTCGTGGCAACGACGTGGCGCCGCCGCGCGGCACGATGGCTGGCTACCAGCAGCTCGTACGGGGGAATCCGCTGCGCGGCAAGTTCCGCAACGGCTACGAGCATCCGGAGCCGTTCGTGCCCGGCAAGGTGGAGGCGATCAGCTACCACCTGGGCGACGTCAACCACACGTTCCGGCGCGGCCACCGCATCATGGTGCAGGTGCAGAGTTCCTGGTTCCCGCTCGTCGACCTGAACCCGCAGACATTCGTCACGATCCCGAAGGCGAAGCCGGAAGACTTCAAGGCGGCCACGCAGCGCGTCTACCACGCCGCGCAGACGCCGTCAGGCCTGCAGCTGCTGGTCCTGCCGGCGCACTGAGTCCGGCGCCAGCCGCATGCTGCGGGCCACCGCGCCCGTCGCGTCGGCAACGTCGAGATAAGCGCAGCGGCGGCCGTCCTGCTTGCCCCGGTACAGGGCCTGGTCGGCCAGCGCCAGCGCGTGCTGCCAGTCGATGGCGTCGTCGCCGCCGGCCGGCAGCGACAGCGCGCCGGCCGTGATGGTGACGGCCAGCCGCTGGCCGCCCGCGGTGGTCACGGGCGTCGCCGCCACCGCGGCCAAGAGCGCACGCACGAGGTCCGCGTGACCGGTGGCGTCGCCTCCGTCCATGTGCACGAGGAATTCCTCGCCGCCCCAGCGCAGCACGGTGCTGCGCCCGTCCACCGCCGCGCGCAGCCGCCGCGCCACTTCCACGAGCACCTCGTCGCCGGCCGCGTGGCCCAGGCGGTCGTTGATCGTCTTGAAATGGTCGATGTCGAGCAGGACGAAGCAGCGGCCCGGTCCCGGCGCGCGGGCCGCCATCGCGTCGCGGAACGAGCGGCGGTTCAATAATCCGGTGAGTGCGTCGTGCGTCGAGTGGAACGCCAGTTCCCCGTTCAGTTCGCGCAGGCGGGCACTCGTGCGCACGGAGCGCCGGTACAGCCGCCACACGAAGCCGCACAGCACGAGCGCGACGCCCGCGCCGCCCGTGGCGACCAGCTGCCACGCGCGGCGCTTGCGGATCTGCGCGTCCTTCATCGCATTCTCGCGCCGCAGGCCCTCGATCTGGATGGCGCGGCGCTGCGCCTCGAACTGCTCGTGCAGCACTTTGGCCGTGTTCTCGTGTTCCGCCGCCGCGAGCTTCGCGGCCACGTGGTGATGTTCCTGCAGCGCCTGCAACGCCTGGCGCACCAGCCCCGCCTTTTCCAGCATGCGGCTCTTTTCGAGCAGCATGTTCGCGAGGTCCGGCTCGGCCTTGTCCGCACGCTCTTCCGCCAGTACGCGGTCGATGTAGACGAGACTATCGGCCACGTGGCCCTGTCCGGCCAGCGCGAACCCGAGGTTCGCCTCGGCGATGCGGCGCGTGGCCGGATCGCCCGCCTGCACGGCCAGCGGCAGCGCCGCGCGTGCCGCGCGCTCGGCTTCCACGTAGTTGCCGTCCTCGAGCCAGCTGTCGGCGATGTTGCCGAGCGCGTTCGCTTCGAACAGGGTCAGGCCGTGCGCGTGCGCGATCTGCAGGCCCTTGAAGTACGCGACACGGCCCCGGTCCGGATGGCCCTGCATGACGTGGGCAATGCCCTCGACCACGAACCGGCGCACGGCGGATGGCGGGGACAGCGCGCCGCCGTCCGGGCCGATCGTCGCCAGCGTCGACAACACCTTGTCCGGCGCGCGCGTGTAGATGTACACCTTCGCGATGGCCAGCCGCAGGCCGTTCACCGTGGGGTCGAGCAACTCCGGATGCTGGCGCGCCGTCTCGAGCGCCTTCAGGTAGTGGCTGTGCGCGAAATCGAACTGTCCCAGTTTCACGTACGCGTCGCCGTAGGCCTGCTGCAGCGCCGCCGTGAACGCGGGCTCGCGCAGGTTCGCGTTGCGGATGTCGATATCGTTCACGGCGGCCAGCGTCGCGGCCCGCGCCAGCTGGCCGAGCGCGGCGTTGAGCGCGTCGCCCTGCGCCCGCGCCATTTTCACGATGCGCTCGGCGGCCTCGCCCGCTGCCTCGGTGTCCCCGTGGTCCGCATAGGCCCGCCGCAGCAGGTGCAGGTAGGCGATCCGTTCCGGGTAGGCATCCGCCATCAGGGCGTTCTGCGCGGCCAGCAGGGCCGGCAGCGCACCGGCGTCCGCGCTGCGCACGAGGCCTTCCAGCCGCGCCAGTTGTCCCGGCTCGGCGGCGGCGCCCGCGCCCGGCGCCGCCAGGCCGAGCGCCAGCAGCACCGCCGGCGCAAGCCGCTTCATGCGTCCTCCGGCAGATCGAACGGAAAGCGCGCCTCCAGCGGGCAGTCCGCCGCCGGCACGGGGCGGCCGAAATGGTAGCCCTGCATCTCGAAGCAGCCGTCCGCCATCAGCAAACGGGCCTGCGCCGGCTGCTCGATGCCCTCGGCGATGACGTCCAGGCCCAGGCAGCGCACGGCCGTCACGATCGCCCGTACGATGGCGCGCGATTCCGTGCTCTGTTCGAGGTCGGAGACGAAGGCGCGGTCGATCTTGACCTTGTCGATCGGCAGGCGCTTCAGGTACGCCAGGCTCGAATAGCCGGTGCCGAAGTCGTCGATGCTGAGCACGACGCCGGCCGCCTTCAGCTCCTTCATGACGGTGATGCTGCGTCCCACGTCGTGCATCGACGTGGATTCCGTGAGTTCCAGTTCCAGCGCGCCGTGCGGCACGCCGTGGCGCGCCAGCGTGTCGACGACGCGCGCCGCCACCTCGTCGTCGAGGAACTGGCGCGCCGACAGGTTCACGGCCACCGTCAGGCCCGCATGGCCCGCGTCGCGCCAGGCGCGCAACTGGGCGCAGGCCTGGTCCAGCACCCACTGGCCGATCGGGATGATCAAGCCGCTTTCCTCGGCGACGGGGATGAATTCGGACGGCGCCACCATGCCGTACACCGGGTGCTGCCAGCGCAGCAGCGCCTCCACGCCGACGACGCGGCCGCTGCGCAGGTCGACCTTCGGCTGGTACGCGAGCGCAAGTTCGTCGCGCGCGAGCGCGCCGCGCAGGTCGTGCTCGAGCGCGCGCGGCCCCGTGCGCCGCTGCGCGGGCTCGTACGCGCGCGCGAGCCCGTGGCCCTGCGACTTGGCATGGCGCAGCGCGGCCTGGGCGTGGATCAGCAGCGTCTCGGCGTCGAAACCGTCCACGCCGAAGCGGCAGTGGCCCATCGTCACGCTGCCGTGGATCACGCGGCCGGCCACCTGCACCGGGCGGTTCAGCGCGCGGTGCAGCGCCTGCGCCCGTTCCGCGCAATCGTGCGCGTCGGACTGGAGCCAGAGCAGGAACGTGCTGCCGCCGATGCGGGCCGCCACGTCGCCGGGTCCCGCGCGGTGCCGCAGCCGGCGCGCGATCGCCACCAGCATCGCGTCGCCGCTCGCGTGGCCGTGTTCTTCGTTGACGGCGGCGAGATTGTCGACGTCGACGACGGCCAGCAGCGCGCAGGCGTCGGCGGGCGCCCGGAGGGCGTGGCGCGCGATCGCATCTTCCACGACCAGCCGGTTCGGCATGCCGGTCAGCGGATCGCGCAGGAATTGCTGGCGCAGCCGCGCACCCGTGCCGCCCTCGAGCAGCGGGCGGCCGCCCCAGTTGTTCAGGCTCTGTACGGCGTCCAGCGTGGCCGTGCGCAGTTCGATCAGGTCCTCGGCCATGCGCGCCAGCTGCTTCAGCACCAGCAGGTCCTGCGGCGCGAGCGTGCGCGGCACGTAGTCGACGGCGCACAGCGACCCGATGCGCCGGCCCCCGCTGCGCAGCGGCACGCCGGCATAGAAACGGACGAACGGCGCCCCTGCGACGTGCGGATTGTTTGCGAAGCGCGGGTCGCGCGTCGCATCCTCCACGACGAAAGGCTCGTCGTCCAGCACGGTCCAGGCGCAGAAGGCGACTTCGCGCGGCGTTCCGCTGCCCTCGATGCCGCAGCGCGCCTTGAACCACTGGCGGTCGCTGTCGACGAGCGAGACGAGGCTGACGCGTACGTTCAGCGTGGCGCAGACGATGCGCACGATGCGGTCGAACAGTTCGTCCGGTTCGCTGTCGAGCAACTGCGTCGCGCGCAAGGCTTCCACGCGCGCCGTCTCGTCGGGCGGCAGCGGCGCGCTGCCTGCAGGGTCCGGGCCCCGCGGCACGGACGCTTCGAACATCACCGACGTGCCGCCGCCGCGCCGGCGCGCGGTCTGCAGCGCATCCTGCGCGCGCGCCAGCAGCGTGTCGCCGTCGACATGTCCGTCATCCAGCACGATGCCGACGCTGGCGCCGGACGGCGCGGCCGCCGCGAGCATCTTGCCGGCCAGCGCCCGTGCGTCGGCGGCGGGATCGGCCAGGTGCGTGAGCAGCACGGCAAACGCGTCGTCGGCGACCCGCGCCACGACGTCGGTGCGGCGCACGCGCGCGCTCAGGCGGGCCGCAAACGCGGGCAGCGCGCCGGGGGCGGCGGTGGCGTCCAGGCCGACGAGCAACAGGGCGACGCCGCCGCCAGTGCGCGCGGCCGCTGCCTGCGCGCTTTCGAGGCGGCTCATGAATTCGTCGCGGTTCGGCAGACCGGTGGCCGCATCGTGGGTGGCCGCGTGGTGCATGGCGGCGGAGTTCGGATAAGAAGGATTCATGATCGATGTGGCGCCGGTGCGGCGGCGCGCCGGAAGCTGGCGGAGACGAGGCCAGGAAATCGCATGCGGGGCTGGGCAGGCCCACTATAGCACCGGCGTCACCTGGAGATTTACATGCGGCAACTTTTTTCGTATTTATGTCGGCAAATCCAACACTTCATTTCCAGACATGCACATTTTCATCCCGGATTGCCACGCCCACATCGTCATTTCCATCAGTTAAAACTTGAACAAGGTCTTTCAATTGAGGCAAAATGACGGCGATGTGCGGCCTCGACAATGCCGTACGCGAACCGAGGAGCGGCCGTGCTCGTTACCGACACCCTTCCATCCAGGCGCCCCGGCGCATCGTCGGGTGCCGGACTGCGCTGGTTGGCCGCCATCATCGTCGCGATCCTCGTCGGCCTGGCCGCGCTGCCCTTCCTCGCCAGCCGCGCCGCCGACGCCACGATGGACGCGCTGCAAACCGTCGCGGACAAGGAACGCGCCTACGACCGCCTGCTGGACCTGCTGACCGACGCCGAGACGGGCCAGCGCGGCTACGTCATCACCGGCGATGCCGGCTTCCTCGACCCGTACCACGCCAGCGCGGCCGCGATCCCCGCCGCCGTGCGCGACCTGAAGCCGCTGGCGGACGGGCGCGGCGAACAGGCGACGCTGGACGAGATCGAGCGGCTGGCGCAGCGCAAGATGGACGAGCTGGCAGCGACGATCCGCCTGCGCCGCGACGAGGGCTTTGCCCAGGCCGCGGCCATCGTCGGCAACCGGGACGGCAAGGCGGACATGGACAGGCTGCGGCTGCTGATCGGCGAGCGCAAAGCCGCCGTGGACCGCGAGCGCTTCGCGCTGCGCGACCGGCTGAACACGACGCTCGGCTACAACACGGTGATCGGCATTTGCGCCGGCATCGCCAGCGTGATCGTCATCGGCAGCGGCCTGTTCGTCGTCATGCGCAGCCTGCGTGCCGGCTCCGAAGCGGCCGACCATGCGCGCCGGCTCGCCGACGCGCAGGCCGACCAGGTGCGGCAGAGCCAAGCCCGCAGCGAGCGCCTCACCGTCACCGCCCAGATGCTGCAGGCGATGGACAGCCTGACGCGTACCGACGAACTGCACAACGTCCTGCCGGCCTTCCTGCCCAAGGTGCTGCCCGGCAGCAGCGGCACCGTCTACCTGTACCGCAATTCGCGGGACTACCTGCAGCGCGCCGCGGCATGGGGCGGCGGCGGCCGCCATCCCGAGCTCGTCAGCCCGGCCGAGTGCTGGGGCCTGCGCTTCGGCCACGCCCATGCGGCCCAGACGGGCGACGACATGCATTGTCCGCACTGGGGCGACGTCCCGCCCGCACCCGGCCGCACGGACCTGTGCGTGCCGATGATTTCGCAGGGCGAGGTCCTGGGCCTGCTCTCGGTGAGCGTGCCGCAAGGCCCCGACGCCGTGGTGGAACTCGCGGCCGCCACGACCATCAGCGAACAGCTGGCCATCGGCATCAGCAACATCAACCTGCGCGAGGTCCTGCGGCGCCAGTCCACCGTGGACGAACTCACGGGCCTGTACAACCGCCGCTATTTCGACGAGACACTGCGGCGCGAACTGTTCCGCGCCGAACGCATGCGCGCGTCGCTGGCCGTCGTGATGATCGACCTGGACCACTTCAAGCGCATGAACGACACGTACGGCCACGAAGCGGGCGACCTGGTCCTGCGCACCGTCGGGCGCTGCCTGCGCGAAGGCGTGCGCCGCAGCGACATCGCGTGCCGCTACGGCGGCGAGGAACTGGTGCTCGTGCTGCCCGAATGCGATGCGGCCGCCGCGCGCACGTGCGCCGAAACGCTGCGCAAGACCGTCTCCGCGCTGGAACTGCATCACGGCGACGCCGCACTGCCGCAGGTCACCGCGTCGTTCGGCATCGCACTGTGGCCGGCCAACGGCGAGGACGCGCATACGCTCGTGCAGGCGGCCGACCGCGCGCTGTACGCCGCCAAGCACGGTGGACGCAACCGGGTTTGCATGGCGTCGTGAGCCCGTGCTAGGCTTGCCTTTTCGTTACCGCTCGAAGAGGCACGCCTTGAAACGAACCGCCGTCTCCCTGTTGTTGCTGGCGCTGGCCGGCACCGCATTCGCAGCACCGCTCAAGTCCGAGGTCGCCGCCAAGGTCGACGGCATGTACCCGTGGCTGGACGGCGTCTACAAGGATCTGCATGCGCACCCCGAGATCGCGTTCCAGGAAGTGCGCACGGCCGGCAAGCTGGCGGCCGAGATGCGCAGGCTGGGCTTCGACGTGACGGAAAAGGTCGGGCGCACGGGCCTCGTCGGCATCCTGCGCAACGGTGCGGGCCCCACGGTCCTCGTCCGCACGGAGCTGGACGGCCTGCCGATGGAAGAGAAGACGGGTCTGCCGTACGCGAGCCGTGCCCACACGCAGGACGGCGCCACGTTCACGACGCACAGCTGCGGCCACGACGTCCACATGGCGGCGTGGCTTGGCGCTGCGCGCACGCTCGTCGAATTGAAACGGCAGTGGAAAGGCACGCTGATGTTCATTGCCCAGCCTGCCGAGGAAACCGTATCCGGCGCCCGCGCCATGCTGGACGACGGCCTCTTCAAGCGCTTCCCGAAACCGGATGTCGCGTTCGCCCTGCACACCTGGCCGCTTGCGTACGGCACGGTGGGCTTCGAGGCCGGGCCGGTGTCGTCCAACTCGGACGCGCTGGAGATCCGGTTCAAGGGCCGCGGCGGCCACGGCTCGGCGCCGGACAAGGCCATCGACCCGATCGCCATCGCCGCGCGCTTCATCGTCGATGTGCAGACGGTCGTGAGCCGCGAGAAGGATCCGAAGGAATTCGGCGTCGTGACGATCGGCGCGATCCAGGGCGGGACCGTGGGGAACATCATTCCCGACACGGTGCAGGTGCGCGGCACGATCCGCTCGTACAGCCCGGAGGTACGCGCGAAGCTGCTGGACGGCGTGCGCCGCGTCGCGAACGCCTCGGCCGCGATGGCCGACGCGCCGGCACCCGACGTACAACTGGTTCCGGGCGGCGCCGCCATCGTCAACGACGCCGCCCTCGTGCGCCGCACGGAAGCCATTTTCCAGGACGCGTTCGGGGCAAAGAACGCCGTGCGCATGCCCGCGATGACGGCCAGCGAGGATTTTTCCGCGTACGCGAACGAGGGGATTCCGTCGATGTTCTTCTTCACGGGCGTGTACGCGCCGGAGGCCGTGGCCGATGCGCAGCGCGCGGGCGGCAAGCCGCTCGCGTTCAACCACTCGCCGTTCTACGCGCCCGTGCCGGAGCCGTCGATCAAGACGGCCGCCCAGGCCATGAGCCTTGCCGTGCTGGGCGCGCTGGCGCAGCCTTAACGCCGCAGGAGTGCCGCACGCGCCTGTTCCCAGGGCGTGCCCGCCAGGGCCTTCGCGCACTCGGCGCAGGGCTCGAACGGATTGCAGGCGTGGTCAAGTTCGATGTAGTTGGCGCCGACCACGAGCTTCGCGGCGGCCGAGTCGGCGCGGCCGGACGGCGCGCCCTCCTTCAGCCATTTCTGGAAGGGCTCGAGCGCGACGCCCGTGGGCACGTACCAGCGCTTGCGGCCGGGGTTCCAGCGCGCGCCGAGGGCACGGGCTTCGTCTTTTTCTGCGTAGGGGACGTTCAGGAAAGTCATCCCGCGGATGCTAACCGATCCCGCGCCCCTGCGCAAACAGTTATCACCTTTGCATGCCCCAGCGCCGGATCGTCAACCGCTCCACCGACTGGAACACGAGGTGCTCGAACAGCAGCCCGATCGCGATGACGGCGGCCAGCCCCGCGAACACGCGATCCGTGAACAGCTCGTTGCGGCTCTGGTAGATATACCACCCGAGTCCTCCCTTGCCCGACGTCGTGCCGAACACGAGTTCCGCGGCGATGAGCGTCCTCCACGCGAACGCCCAGCCGATCTTGAGACCGGACAGGATCGCGGGCAACGCGGCCGGCACGAGAATCTGCGTGACGATGGAGAGCGGCCCGAGGCCGTAGTTGCGCCCGGCCATGCGCAGCGTCTCCGGCACGGCGCGGAAGCCCGCGTACGTCGCCAGCGCGAGGGGCCACAGCACGGAATGCATCAAAACGAAGACCAGGCTCCCCTGCCCCAGCCCGAACCACAGCAGCGCCAGCGGCAGCAGCGCGATCGCGGGCAACGGGTTCAGCATCGCCGTCAACGTCTCCAGCACGTCGCGGCCAATGCGGGTGGACATGGCCAGGGTCGTGAGGACGAACGCACCGGCGACGCCGGCCGCATACCCCTGCAGCAGCGTCCACAGCGACACGCCCACGTAGCGCGGCAGTTCGCCGGAGACGACGCCGTCGACCAGCGCGCGCGCCGTCTGCACGAAGCCCGGCAGCAGCAAATCGTTGCCGGCCCAACGCGCTGCGGCTTCCCACACGGCGGCCAGCACGGCCAGCAGCACGAGCTTGCGCGGCCAGCCGGACCGCCACAGCCGCAGGGCCAGCGGATACGGGCGCGGTGCCGTCCCCGCGGGTGCGGGCGTCGGCGGCAGCACGTATTCCGGCCGGACGGGCGGCTCGTTCCTCAGGACGGCGCTCATGACTGCACCGCCCGCGCGTGTTCTTCGGCCGCCTCGGCGCCGCCGAACAGCAGGTCGTGGATGCGGCCTGCGGTGGCCTGGAACTCCGCGCCGCCCGCGCTGTGCAGGCCGAACTGGTGACTGTTGATCTCCGCGCGCACGCGGCCCGGATGGGGCGACAGCAGCAGGATGCGGTTGCCGACGACGAGCGCCTCCTCGATCGAATGCGTCACGAACAGCATCGTGAACCGCACCTCTTCCCACAGCGCCTGCAACTCTTCGTGCATGCGCCGGCGCGTGAGCGCGTCGAGCGCGGCGAACGGTTCGTCCATCAGCAGGATCTCCGGCTGCATCGCCAGCGCCCGCGCGATGGCGACGCGCGCCTTCATCCCGCCCGACAAGGTGTGCGGATACGCGTCCAGGAAGCGCGACAGGCCGACCTTTTCGATCCAGTACAGCGCGCGCGCCTCGGCGTCCCGCCTGGGCATCTTCCCGGCCAGCAGCGGGAACATGACGTTCTGGCGCACCGTCTTCCACGGCGCCAGCTGGTCGAATTCCTGGAACACGACGATGCGGTCGCGGCCCGGGCCCGTGATGTCGCGCCCATCCAGTTGCAGGCTGCCGGCGCGCGGCGCGATGAAGCCGCCGACGGCCTTCAGCAGCGTCGACTTGCCGCAGCCGGAAGGCCCGAGCAGCACGAAGCGGTCGCCGCGCCACACGTCGAAGCTTACGTCGTGCGTGGCCCGGACAACGCCCTGCGCCGCCGGATACTCGATGGTGACGCCCTGCGCCCGCAGCAGCGGTGCGCTGGGCACGACCTGGAATGGAAGGACGTTCATGGCTGGCCTCAGCTGCCCGACGCCAGCGCCGGATGGTCGAAGAAGTAATCGCGCCACGTCGCCGGCTGCTTCTTGATGGCGCCCGCCTGGTACAGGAATTGCGCGAGGCCGTAGGTGTTGGTCGGCGCGACCTTGTACTGGAACTGCGGATTCCTGAGGATCTTGACGAGGAACGCACGGTCGATCTTCGCCTTCGTCACGCGCAGGTAGGCGTCGGCCGCCAGCTCCGGATTCTTCGTCGCGATGTCGGCCGCCTCGGCCAGCGCATCGATGAAGGCCCGCGTCGTCTTCGGATTCTCCTTCACGTATTTTTCGGTGGCGTACAGCACGGTGCCGGAGCTCGGGCCGCCCAGCACGTCGTACGAACTCAGCACGATGTGCGCCTTCGGATTGCCGGCCAGTTCCTGCTCCTGGAACGGCGGCGTCGCGAAGTGGCCGTTGATTTCCGTGCGGCCCGCGATGACGGCGGCCGTGGCGTCCGGATGGGGGAGCGTCTGCGTGTAGCGGTCGAGGCGTGCGTAGTCGCCCGTGCCCCAGCGCTTCGCGGCCGCCATCTGCAGGAACCGGGCCTGCACGGACACGGTGACGGCCGGCAGCGCGATACGGTCCTTGTCGGAGAAGTCGGCGATCGTCTTGACGTCGGGATTCGTCGACACGAGGTAGTACGGATAGTTGCCGAGCGACGCGATGCCCTTCACGTTCTGGCGCCCCGCCGTGCGGTCCCAGATCGTGAGCAGCGGACCGACGCCGGCGCCGGCCACGTCGATGGAGCCGGACAGCAGCGCATCGTTGACGGCATTGCCGCCCGAGAGCTGGACCCATTCGACCGCGATGGGCACGCCGGCCTTCTGGCCGTGTTTTTCGATGAGCTTCTGGTCCTGCGCGACGTTCAGCAACAGGTAGGTGATGCCGAATTGCTGGGCGACGCGCAGCTTGCCTTCGGCCTGCGCGGGCGCGGCGGCGACTAGCGTTGCGAGGCCGAGGGCGGCAGCGAATTTGTAGAACGGTGTGTGCATGAGGCTCTTCTTAGTATGGGGCATCGCCCTCGATGGTTGTGCGGTACAGCTTGCGGCGCTGGTCGTCAGGACAGCCGGCCGCCAGGTGCATCACGGAGCGGTTGTCCCAGAAGACCATGTCGTGCGGCTGCCAGCGGTGGCGGTACACATGCTCGGCACGGGTACTGTGGTCGAACAGTTCCGCGAGCAGCGCGCGGCTCTCGTCCTCCGGCAGGCCGACGATCTTCGTCGTGAAATGCTCGCTGACGAACAGCGCCAGGCGCCCCGTTTCCGGGTGCGTGCGCACGACGGGCTGCACGACGGGCTTCACTTCGTCGATCTGGGCCTGCGTCAGGTTCGGGCGCCACGGGTTCTTTTTCTGCAGGTCGGCATAGCGGGCGAGATAGCTGTGCTCCGCCTTCGCGTGGCGCACGGCGCGCTGCAGATAGCCGGGCAGGCGCTCCCACGCCGTGTGCTGGTTGGCGAACAGCGTGTCGCCGCCGGTGGCCGGGAGTTCCTGCGCGTGCAGCATCGAACCGAGGCTGGGCTTCTCCTTGTACGACAGGTCGGAATGCCAGAAGTGGCCGGCGTCGCCCAGGCCGATGGGCTGGCCGTTTTCGCGGATGTTCGACACGACGAGCACCTCGGGCTGCGACGGCAGCTGGAACTGGCGCAGCACGTGGATCTGCAGCGGGCCCCAGCGGCGGCTGAACGCGACCTGCTGCGCGGGCGTGATGTGCTGTTCGCGGAACACGAGCACGTGGTGCGCGAGGTGGGCGCGATGCAGGCGATTGAGGTCTCCGGCGTCGAGCGGCAGGGACAGGTCGAGGCCCACGACCTCGGCGCCGAGCGGGGCGTCGAACGGGACGACGTCGAAGTGCTGGCGGGTTTGCAATACGGCGGACATAAGCATGGACAGGCTGGTTGTCGATGGCCCAAGCTTAGGGTTCCAGGGCGACTGTGACAACGAAGCTTTTCGCACTTGCTCATGCGGATTTCCGTTATGATCGTCTTCCCCGTTTTTTTTCGGACCCCGACATGCCCGCCATCCGCACCCTGCACCCCGACGACTGGCCCATCTACCGCGACCTGCGCCTGCGCGCGCTGGCCGACGCGCCCCAGGCGTTCGGCAGCACCCATGCCGAGGAATCGCAACGCACGGACGACGTCTGGGCCGCGCGCCTGGCCGCGCCGGCGCTCGGGGCGCACCAGCAGGGCTGGCCGTTTGCGGTGGAAGTGGACGGGACGCCCGTCGGCCTCGCATGGGTCAAGCTGGAAGGCGCGCACGCCAGCGTGTACCAGGTGTGGGTGGCGCCCGAAGCGCGCGGACGCGGCGTGGGTGCCGCGCTGCTGGACGCCGCCATCAACTGGGCCCGCGCGCGCAAGGCGTCGGAACTCCGGCTCGACGTGACGGCCGGCGACGGTGCGGCGGCGCGGCTCTACCGCCGCATGGGATTCGTCGACGTGGGCGCACCCGTGCCGATGCCGGGCAGGACGACGTTCGAGCAGGCGATGGTGCTCACGCTGGACGCCTGACGTCGTCCGCCGTCTCGTCCTTCATTTCGCGGCTGAGGAAGTAGTTCAGCGCCGTCCGGATCACGGCGATGGCGGCCAGCTTGCCGATGCGGTCCCACGTCGGCGCCACCGACGTCGACAGGATGTCGGCCGCCAGCTGCAATTCCAGCGCGAGCGTGAGGTAGCGCGCGAACGCGAGCCGGATCGGAATGAAGCTGCCGCCCCGGGACAACGCATAGCGTACGAGCCCGATGATCACGATGACGACACCCGCCGCGATCACGCACGCGCCCAGTGCTTCCACCAGCAGGCGCAGCCACTCCACCCAGGCGCGCACCTGGAGTTCCGTCTGTTCGAACATTCGACTCCTATTGGCTATACAGATAAGCGGCCATGTCGCGCGCCTCGGCCTCGGTGACGCCCAGCTCCGGCATCGCGGTATTCGGGACGACCTGGCGGGGATGCTGGATCCACCTGATCAGGTTGTCCGCATTGTGCGGCATGACGCCCGCAATATAACCGCGCGCGCGGATCTCGTCGAGGGGCGGGCCGACGTGGCTGTCCGCGTGGGCGATCCCCTTGATCCGGTGGCAGCTCGCGCAGCCGTAGCGGGCGAGGAGTTCGCGGCCGTGGCGCGGATCGCCGCCGGTGATCGGCTCCGTCGTCGGCGGCGTCTTCGAGCAGGCGGCCAGCAGGGCCGCGTACAGCAGGACCGCGAGCGTACGCCTCGTCATGGCCGCACCTCCACGGGCCCGGCGCGCAGCCAGCGCGCGCACAGCACGAGGCCCGCGACCAGGTAGGCCAGGCCACCCGGGATCCACATGATGAGGCCACCCAGCTGCTGGTCTTCCAGCGGACTCAGGCCGAACAGCTGCGCGCGGTTGCCGTACAGCGGATACCAGACCGTGCCCGACATGGTGAACAGCGCACCGAGCGCGCCCGTGTGCATCATCGTCGTGAACAGGTAGACGATGGCGCCGCCGCGGCCGTGCGCCCCGCCCTCGCGGCCCAGCACGGCCCACCAGAACAGCAGCGCCGTGGCGAGGAAGCTCGTGTGCTGCAGCGCGTGCATGCCGTTGCTTGCCAGCGCCAGCTGGAAGCAGGCCGGCACGTGCCACATCCATAGCGCGGCGAAGTGCAGCAGCCACGCATTCAGCGGCGCCGTCAGCGCGCCCCATGCGGCGCGCACCGCGGGCCTGCGCGTGGCGGCCGCGATGGCGAGGCGCCGCTCCGGCCCGAACGCCCACAGCCACAGCGCAAGCGGACGGCCCAGGACGAGCAGCGGCCCCGCCACGATCATCAGGACTTCGTGCTGCACCATGTGCGCGGAAAACGCATAGCTGCCGGCGCCGTCCAGCGGCGACGCCAGCGCCAGCACGAGCATGAACCAGCCCGCGCCGAACCAGGCGGCCTGGCGCGCCAGCTGCCGGCGCGCCCCGTGCGCGCGGGGCCACAGGCGCTTCAGGCCCGCCGCATACAGCAGCAGCGACAGCGCCAGCAGCGTCACGACCCACCATTCCGCGCCCCAGCCGAGGGCGGGGCCGGCCGCCCGTTCGGCCTGGACGTCGTGCGCGCGCGCCGCCAGTGGCAGCAACGCAAGGACGGCGATCAGGCGGCGCATGGCGACAACACCCATTGCGGAAACCATTGCGCCAGCACGGCGAGGCAGGACAGCGCGCCGACCAGCGCGGCCACGAACGCGATGAACGGCGGACGGTCCGGCACGTGATCGCGCGCGGCCGACCGCCGGAGGCGGCGCCCTTCTTTCCAGTTGCGCCATGCGGCCCAGCTCATCCACGCGCACGCGGCCAGCACGAGCCCCGTGATGACGTTCGGCGCCACCATCGACTGGCGCGCGCACGCGGGCGTCACGAGCGCATAGGTGATCGCCAGATTGGTCAGCGCCAGGCTGGGCGCGAGCAGCAGTGCCGGCCAGTTTCCCATCGTCCCTCCTTAAAAACGCGCGCCCCAGTAGATGACGGCATAGATCGGCACCCAGCTGAGTACGACGAAATACCAGTACCCCGCGTTCTCGCTGACGTCGACGAAGCGCTTGCCCTCGTGCGGCCCCGTGAACATCAGCCCCGTCAGCACGAGGGAATCGTAGGCGTCCGTGATGAGGTGCGTCGTGTGCAGGCCGAGCAGCATCCACACGACAGAGCCGTAGGCATCCGTATTCCAGCTCGTGTTCAGCGCGCCGAACTCCAGCACGCGCACAGCGAGGAAGGCGACCGACACCACCATGCACACGCTCATCCACAGCCGCACCCCGGCCAGGTCCAGCCGCTCGGCCGCCTGCTTGGCCTTCTGGTTCGGCCACATGCTCAGCAACAGGATCGCCGTGTTGACGTTCCCCCACAGCAGGTCGGGCGGAAAGCCGCTGAGCGGCCAGGATGCCGCGTGGCTGCGGAGATAGAAATAGGCCATGATCGTCAACGCGAACACGGTGCTTTCGACCGCGACGAGCCCCATCGTGCCCCACCACATCGGGCTGCGCATGCCGAAGCCGAACGTGGGCAGGCCGGTCACGTCCAGCGCCGCGCCGCGCTGCACGGCCTCCTTGCCCGACTTGCGGTTTTCGATCGGCGCGCTCATGGCGGCGACTCCGAATGCACGCGCTGCTCGACGACGGAGCGCTTGGGCCAGAACCACAGGGTCGCGCCGATCGCCACCGGCGCGGCGGCCCAGACGACGGCCCACGGCGTGTAGATCGACCCGACGAACAGGATCGTCGTCGCCACCGCCGACAGGAATGGCCAGATCGACGACGATGGCATCCACAGGCGGTGGTCCGGCTCGGCGTCCGCCACGGTCGTGACGAGGACTTCGCGCCAGTCGTTCGACATGCCGGTGACGTGGGTGGGTTCGCGCTGCGGCTGCCACAGCGGATAGCGCCCGTGCACGACGGGGATGACGTCGAAATTGCCCATCGGCGGCGGCGACGGCACGCTCCATTCCAGCGTCCCCGCGCCCCACGGATCGCGGCCGGCCATGGCGCCCCTGCGCAGGCTGCGGACCACGTTCACGAGGAACAGCAGCATGCTGGCCGCGATGATGGCGGCGCCGATGCTCGACAAGAGATTCATGCCGTCCCACCCCATCTCGGCCGAATACGTATACACGCGGCGCGGCATGCCCCACAACCCCAGCAGGTGCATGGGGAAGAACGCCACGTTGAAGCCGATGAAGAACAGCCAGAAGTTCCACCGTCCCAGGCGCTCGCCGAGCATCCGTCCCGTGAACTTGGGGAACCAGTAGTAGAACGCGCCGAACAACGGAAACACGGCGCCGCCCAGCAGCACGTAATGGAGGTGGGCGACGACGAAGAAGCTGTCGTGCAGCTGCGTGTCCAGCGGCACGGAGGCCAGCATCAATCCCGTCAGCCCGCCCATCACGAGGATGAAGAAGAACGCCAGCACGAACAGCAGCGGCGTTTTCAGGTTGATCCGCCCGCTGCCCAGCGTGGCGATCCAGCAGAAGATCTGCACGGCCGTCGGCACCGCGATGACCAGGCTCGCCGCCGTGAAGAACGTCTTGCCCAGCTCCGGCAGGTTGGTCGCGAACATGTGGTGGACCCACAGGCCGAACGCGAGGAACGCCGTCGTCACGAGGGCGAGGATCATGGCCGGGTAACCGACGACGGGCCGGCGCGAAAAGGTTGCGACGATCGCGGAGATGAAACCCAGCGGCGGGATGAAGATCAGGTAGACCTCGGGATGGCCGAAGAACCAGAACAGGTGCTGCCACAGCAGGGCGTCGCCGCCCTTTTCGGGATTGTAGAACTGGGTGTCGACGAGGCGGTCCGTGATCAGCGCGGTACTGGCCAGCATCACTGCCGGCAGCGCGAACAGCACCATGAACGACGTCACGAGCATCGCCCACACGAACAGCGGCATGCGGTTCAGGCTCATGCCTGGTGCGCGCAGCTTGAGGATGGTCGCGATGATGACGATCGCCTCCATCAGGCCGGACAGCTCCGTGTACGTGATCATCTGGGCCCAGAAGTCCACACCCTTGTCCGGCGAATGGCGCAGGCTGGACAGCGGCACGTAGGCGAACCAGCCGGCGTCCGGCCCCACACCCGCGAAGAAGGCGACGTACAGCATGATCCCGCCCATCGTGAAGATCCAGTACGCATAGGCGTTCAGGCGCGGGAACGCGAGGCTGCGCGCGCCGATCATCAGCGGCACGAGGTACGTGGCGACGGCCTGCATGATGGGCACGGCGAACAGGAACATCATCGTCGAGCCGTGCATCGTGAAGATCTGGTTGTACATCTTCGGGCCGATGATCCCGGCGTTCGGCTGCGCCAGCTGTAGGCGGATCAGCAGCGCCAGCACGCCGCCCAGCAGGAAGAAGATCATCGTCGTGACCACGAACCGCTTGCTGATCGTCTTGTGGTTGATGGCGGCGAACCAGCCGTAGAGCCCGGGCGGGTCGCGCCAAGTGCATTCCAGCGCCGCGGCGGCAGCCGGGTCGGCCGGCGGGACGATGCGTGGATCGGGTACGCTCATCGGAGGGTCTCCAGGTAAGCCAGCAGGGCTTGCAGGTCGTCGGGGGGCAAGGGGTTGGCCGGCATGTTCACGCCTGGCTTGAGCGCCTGCGGATCGCCGATCCAGCCTGCGAGATGGCCGCGGTTGTTGGGGAACATGCCGGCGCCGATGGTCTGGCGCGACGCGAGGTGCGTGAGGTCCGGTGCGATGCTCCCCTGCGCCGGCGTGCCCGCGATGGCGTGGCAGCGTGCGCAATTCGCGTTCAGGAACACGTCGCGGCCGCGGCGCGCCGCGGCATCCGCCGGCTCGGGCGCCGGGCGGCGCTGGTTCGCGGCCCAGGCCTCGTACTGGTCGGACGGCACCGCATGCACGAGGAGTGCCATCAGCGCATGTTCGAGGCCGCAGAATTCGGCGCACTGGCCGCGGTAGGTGCCGGCGCGGTCGGCACGCAGCTGCAGCGTGGCGGTGCGGCCCGGGATCAGGTCCTTCTTGCCGGCGAGGTTGGGCACCCACAGCGAGTGGATGACGTCATCCGCGCGCAGGGTGACGATCACGGGGCGGCCGACGGGGATCGTCAGCTCGTTCGCCGTCGTGAATTCGCGCGCACCGTCGGCATCGCGGTAGCGCGCTTCCCACCACCACATGTGCCCCACCAGCTCGATGTCGACGGCGTCCCGCAGCGGCAGCCGGGCCAGCGCACGGCTCGTGAACACGTCGCCGGCAAGGAGCACCAGCAGGCCCGCGATGGAGGCGCCGGTCGCCCAGCCGATGCGGTGCCAGATGCGCCGCTCCGGTCCTTCCAGCGACGACGTGTCGGGCCGCGTGGCGGCGTCGGCGCGTGGCGCGCACCAGACGGCGATGATCGTCGCGACGACGATGGCCACGAACACGAAGGTGCACAGGGCCAGCGTGCCGTTCCACAGGTCGCCGATGTGCGCCGCCTGGGCGCCGGCGGCACGCAGGACATCCTGCATGCCGCTCGCCGGCGCGGCGGGCTGGAATGTCATGTGCCTCCCCGAACAAAAGGTCGAATCTCAATGCCAAAATGTCTACATTGCAGATATACCTTTTTTTCGGCCGTTCCCGCGCACGAATCAACGCGCGGGAGGTCGGATCAGCGGCACAGGGCGTCGAGATTCCCGACCGGTTCGACGGCCGGCAGACCCGCCAGGTCGATACCCGCGTCCTGCGCGCGCCGCTCGATCATCTCGCCGTGGCCCGCGCGCGCACTCGACATGCGGTACGCGGGATCGGACTGGACCTGGTCCAGCGTCACGTAATGCGCGCCGGCCGCATCCAGGCGCTTCATCACTTCCGGCAGGGTGACCGCGCTCCAGGCGCCCATGTGCGTGAGCAGCACCTGCGGGATCATGCGTCCGTACACGCGTTGCGACATCGCCCTGAAGCGCGCCAGCTGCTGGTCGACGCGGCGGAAGTAGCTCGTCTTCATCCCCTCGATCGCGGCCTGGTCGCCCTTCGCGACGCAGCGCGCGTAGGTGTCCGTGTAAGCCCAGTCGTCGAAGCCGAGGGTCGCCTCCGCGACGCGGTAGCCGCGCGACTTCAGCCACGCCAGCGCATCGTCGTGGCGCGCACCCTGGCCGCCCGCGTCGAGGAACGGGAAGCGCATCACGTGCCAGTCCTTGCCTGCCATGTATTTTTCCAGCACGGGCTCGTTCTTGCGCACGTCCTCTTCCCAGGCCTCGAGCGACTTCGCCTGCGACAGGCCCATGTGCGTGTAGCCGTGGTTGCCGAGCGGGTAGCCGGCCTTGCGCCACACGTCCAGCGCGGCGTCGCTGCCCGCATCGTTGACGAGGGCCACGGCATTCACGAAACCCCACGCCTCGGGCACGCCGTGCGCCTTGAAGGTCTCGATGTGCGAGCGGGCGATGTCGGCGCGGCTGATGTCGGCCGGCTTGGCCCCGTGCGAAGGCAGGTCGTCGACGGTGACGGCGACGTCGAAGCGGCCAGCGGGCGCGGCGAGTGCATTCGCACCGGCGATCGCCAGGGCGCACAGCAGGATGGATGGTTTCAAGACTGTCTCCGTATTTAGTTCGATCATCGCATTATCGATCGGATCGGCGGGGGCACGCAACGGCGCAATGAACGGCGCCCGTATTGACGGGCGCCGTTCGCGATTGGATGATTGACTTTACTTTCGCGGGCGGGGTAGGATGAAATCGATTTCAATTCCATAACATCCTAGGAGACTGCATGTATTCGTCGCGCCCGCGCCTTCCCACCGTCCTCGCCGCCGCCCTGCTCGCGACGGGCACCGCACACG
Source organism: Massilia kyonggiensis (assembly GCF_024756235.1). Lineage (GTDB taxonomy): Bacteria > Pseudomonadota > Gammaproteobacteria > Burkholderiales > Burkholderiaceae_D > Telluria > Telluria kyonggiensis. The sequence goes on from NZ_JANUGY010000004.1 coordinate 468,851, forward strand.
CGGCCGCCGGGATCGAAGTCAACCAGCTCGGCTTCCTGCCGGCCGCGCAGAAGCTGGCCGTCGTGCCGGCCAGCGCGAACGGGCGCTTCAAGGTCGTCGATGCCAACAGCGGCAAGGCCGTGTTCGAAGGGACGCTGGGCCCGGCCGCGACGTGGGACGCCTCGGGCGAGAGCGTGCGCATCGCCGATTTCTCCGGCCTGCGCACGGCCGGGAGCTACCGCCTGACGGTGGCGGGCCAGCCGGATTCGCCCGTCTTCGCGATCGGCCCGGAACCGTACCGCGCGCTGGACGCGGGCGCCATCCGCGCCTACACGCTGAACCGCGCGAGCATCGCGCTCGACGCGCGCATCGCGGGTCCCTACGCGCGCGCGCTGGGCCACCCGGACGACAAGGTGCTCGTGCACGAATCGGCCGCCTCGCCCAAGCGCCCGGCCGGCTCCGTCATCAAGAGTCCGAAAGGCTGGTACGACGCGGGCGACTACAACAAATACATCGTCAACTCCGGCATCAGCACGTACACGCTGCTGGCCGCCTATGAACACTTCCCGGCCTGGTTCGACAAGCTCGCCGTCACCGTGCCGGAATCCGGCAACGGCCTGCCCGACCTGCTGAACGAAGTGCTGTGGAACCTGGACTGGATGGTCACGATGCAGGACCCAGACGACGGCGGCGTCTACCACAAGCTGACGAACAAGAGCTTCGACGGCATGGTGATGCCGGACCGCGCGACGGCGCCGCGCTACGTCGTCCAGAAGACGACGGCCGCCGCCCTCGACTTCGCGGCCGTGATGGCGACGGCGAGCCGCGTGCTGGCCCCGTTCGACGCGAAGTCGCCGGGCCGCTCGCAGCGCTACCTGGCCGCGGCGGAGAGCGCATGGCGCTGGGCCGTCGCGCATCCGAACGTCCTGTACCGCCAGCCGGCCGACATCCAGACGGGCACCTATGGCGACGAGAAGGTCGACGACGAGTTCTCGTGGGCCGCGGCCGAACTGTACATCGCGACCGGCAAGGACGAGTACCGCACCCTCGCCGTCGCATCGGCGCCGGGCGTGCAGACGGAACCCGGCTGGCCCGACGTGCGCCCGCTCGGCTGGATGTCGCTCGCGCAGCAGCGCGCCCACCTGAAAAAACCGGAGGACGCGGACAACGCCCGCAAGCAGATCCTCGCCGCGGCGGACACGCTGCTCGCGCGCTGGCAGGCGTCGCCGGCCCGCCTGTCGATGGCGAAGACCGACTTCGTCTGGGGCAGCAATGCCGTGCTGCTGAACCAGGCCATGATGCTCGTGCAGGCCTACCGCCTCACGAAGAAGGCCGATTACCTGGACGCGGCGCAGTCGGCGCTCGACTACACGCTGGGCCGCAATCCGCTCGGCATCAGCTATGTGACGGGCTTCGGCACCCGCTCGACCATGCATCCGCACCACCGCCCGTCGGAAGCGGACGGCATTGCGGCGCCCGTCCCCGGCTGGCTCGCGGGCGGTCCGAACCCGGGCCAGCAGGACGCCAAGGATTGCAAGGGGGCGTCGTACGCATCGAAGCAGCCGGCCCTGTCGTACCTGGACCATGGCTGCAGCTACGCCAGCAACGAGATCGCGATCAACTGGAACGCGCCGCTCGTGTACGTGGCGGCGGCGTTGCAGTCGCTCGAGCGATGACCGGGAGCGGCTGACGAAGACAGGGACAGATACGAGTGATGTTAAACTTGATCGATTGAGATTTTTTCCTGGATCTATGAGATTGCCGTTACTCGTTCTTACAGGGTGTCTTGGACTGGCCGGATGCAGCAGGTCCGATAGCGAGGCCCAGGCAGCGTTCAAGGAATATCTGCCCGACGTGACGTTCGAGGAGTCGATCACCTACAAGAATTTCAAGTGCCTCAAGTACACCGTTGAAAATGGCCCCGGCGGTAACGCCGGCTCGCGCTGGGCCATCATGGAAAAGCGCGACTACGGCTGGGCGGCGCGGAAGCTCGACGACTACTTCTGTAACGAAACGAGTCTCAAACATGCTGCCCATCCTGGCATGGCTGCGAAGGAAAAAGACGCAGCGCGACAGATGATGGCAGTACTGCACGCAGCGAACCTCGTTGCCAAAGACATCGACGACGAATTTCTTGTTCCCAAGGGCACGTGCGCCGACATGGCAAGGGACATGACATCGTATGCCCGGAGAGTTGTCCAGGCTGAGGATGCAAAAGAGCGAGCCCGTTGGCAGGAAAAGGTCGACAAGCTGGTTGCCGTGGCGAAGGGCGGGCACTGTCAATCCGACGGCTCGTAACACCCGGGGATAGCGCCCAAGGCGCTATCCCACCTGCGCGCCCTACCAGTTCATTTTCTTCCTGATGAACGCCGTCAGGATCTGGGCATTGTCGCGCTGGTGCTTCAGGCGCGGGTGCGCGCCATAGCCCGTGAACGGGAAGAACACGGTATCGATGCGCTGGTCGCCGCCCTTGCGCATGTCTTCCACCGCCGCTTTGACGTAGCCCGGCCACTGCGGATCCCTGGTCGCGTCCATGCTGCCCAGCGCGCACACGATGTACGCCTTCGGATACAGCTGGCGGATGCGCTTCACGAATTTTTCGTACGCGGCGATGCGGCCGGCGTCGTCCGGTTCCGGCTGCAGCTGGTGCCGGTCGCCGATCAGCCAGCGGTCGTTCTGCATCAGGTTGACGACGACGACGTCGGGCGTCCAGCGCGAGAAATCCCACTTCGTGTCGTTGTTGCCGACGGCGCTGAGCTGGTCGTAGAAGTCCGGCATCGTGAACGGGAACCAGCTGATCATCACGCCGATGCCGCTCTGCGACGTCTGGTGCAGTTCCGCGTTCAGGTTGCGCGCCGTGATGCCCGCGTACGACAGGTAGCTGTTCTTGTCGCGGCCCACGTCGTCGCGGCCGTTCATCGGCGCTTCGTCGCCCATGCCGCTGGTGATCGAATCGCCGAAGAACTCGATGCGGCGCTTGGGACGCGGGGGCGGCGCCAGCATCTGGCCGCCGTCCGCCAGCTCCAGCCCGCGGAACACGGTCGCGCCCTCCTCGCCTTCCGTGCGCTTGGTGATCAGGAAGCTGTGCTTGCCCGGCGCCAGGCCGGCGATCACGTCGTACTTCTTCGATCCCTGGGCCGCTTCGATGATCAGCGGGCTGGCCGTGTCGCCGTCGATGAAGACGTTGAAATAGTTCTTGCCCTTTTCGTCGTCCAGCGTGACCGCCAGCGCCGTGCCCGTGAAGTTGCCGGCGATGGCCGTGTTCGGCCACGTGATGACGGGGGCGTCCGGCTGGGCGAAGTCGACGCGGCCCGTGTACAGCAGGTGCTTGTCGCTGGGCGCCACGGTCACGGCGGCGCAGGCCAGGCCGGCATGCAGCAGCGCGGCCAGCACGGAAGTCTTGGTCAATCGTTTCATTGGGGAGCTTTCAGGAATGCGGGCAGCTCGTCGAGGGTGATCACGTCGGGGTGACGATACACCTTCGTCTTGTGCGCCGCGTGGTTGTAATAGTCGCCGGTCCAGAAATTGTCCTTGTCGGACGTGCCGGCAGGCGCGCGGCCGTCGTTCCACGTCAGGAACCACAGCCAGCGCGCGCCGTCGCGCCGCATGTTGTCGGGATCGGGAATGTAGCTGTTCTCGGTCATGGCCACGGGTTTCGTCGCGGAGCCGATGGCGGCCATGCGGCGGTAGGTGTCGATCTGCGACCGGTACGTCTTGCGGTCGCGCTCATCGTACACGTCGTAACCGGTGATGTCGACGACGTCGTCGCCCGGATACCAGCCTGCGTCCTGGCCGTTCCACACCCAGATCAGGTTGTGCAGGCCGTGCTCGCGCACGAGCCGGTCGAACATGTGGCGGTACAACAGCTTGTACGCGTCCGCGTTCGATACGCCGTCCGCGCGCTTGCGGCCCCACCAGAACCAGCCGTCGCCGTTGCTGCCCGCGGCTTCGTGCAACGGGCGCCACAGCACCGTCACGCCGGCCGCCTGCAGCTTGCCGAGTTCCACGGCCACGCGGTCGATGTCGGCGTCGATCTGGCGGCCCGCCGCGCTGGCCGTATCGAGCCGGCCCGCGCGCACGGGGATCGTGAACGCCGTGTTCTTGCGCGCATCCGGCTCGCGCGCATAGAAGTTGCCCTGCGTGCCCGCGGGTGCCGACGGGTCGCGCCAGTGCCAGCAGAACGTCACGAGGCCGCCGCGGCGCGCCCAGGCGATCGCTTCGTCGACCTGGTGCGATCCGTCGCCCTTCTGCCACGTGTTCATGAAGTCGAAGCCCATCAGCGCGGGATACTTGCCCGTGTCGGCGAATACCCTCCCGGCCATGTCGACGCCGTCGTTCCACGTCAGGTCCTGCTGGCCGGCGATGGTCTGCCGACCCCAGGTCTGCACGAGCCACGTGTACGCGGCGCGCGTGCGGGCGTCCGCCTGCGCATCCACGGGTGCGGCGGCGCTGGCCGAACCGGCCAGCGCAACCATCAGCGATGCAAGGACGCGCCGCTTCACAGCTTCACGGTGACCGGCTTGCCGTCATACGTCACGGTCTTGTCGGCCGCGTCCATGTCCGCGCTCGTCGCGACGCCCGCACGCAGCACGCGCACCTTGATCTGGCGCGTCTGCGGCATGCCCTTGTACTGGCCGCTGCGCGCGCCGATCGTGACGGTGCCCGTCTTGTCGTCGTAGCTGAACGGGATGCGGCTGAACTCACCGCGCTCGTACGCATTGGTCACGCCGTCGTCCTCGTACAGGCTCGCCTGGCCGTTGGCGCCGGCATAGACTTGCAGCACGATGGGCGCGTCCGGCTTCTCGTCCACGTATTGCGTGACCGGACCGGTCGGGATCACGGCGCCCGTGCGCACGAACACGGGGATGCGGTGCAGCGGTGCATCCACCTTCGCGCTGGTGCCGCCCGCGTAACGCTTGCCGGTATCGAAGTCGTACCAGTCGGCGCCCGCCGGGAAGTAGACGGTGCGCTCGCGCGCGCCGTACGACGTCACCGGCGCCACCATCAGCGCGTGGCCGAACAGGTACTGGTCCTTGATGTTCTTGACCTTGTCGTCCTTCGGGAAGTCCATCACGAGGCCGCGCATCATGGTGCCGTTGGCGTAGTGCGTGTCGGCCGCCAGCGAGTAAATGTACGGCATCAGGCGGTAGCGCAGCTTCAGGTAGCCCACCATCGAGTCGCGCATCGCGTCGTCGCCGGCGGCGATGTTGTAGATCTCGCGCTTGACCACTTCGCCGTGCGAACGGAACAGCGGCGAGAACGCGCCGAACTGGAACCAGCGCAGGTTCAGCTCGCGCCATTCCTTCATGTCTTCCGGCTTGGCCTGGCCGCCCGTCGTGGCGCGGTTTTCCTGCGCGGAGCCCACGTCGCCGTACTGGAAGCGGTTCTCCTGCGCATAGCCGCCGATGTCGTGCGTCCAGTTCGGAATGCCGGACATCGAGAAGTTCACGCCCGACGCGATCTGGTCGTACAGGTTGTTCCAGCGGCCCGCCGTGTCGCCGCTCCACACGGCCACCGAGTTGCGCTGGATGCCGGCGAAGCCCGAACGCGACAGGATGAACTGGCGCTTGTCAGGCTGGTCGCGGCGCAGGCCTTCGATCATGCCGCCCGAGTGCACGAGGCTGTACGGGTTGAACGTGATCTCGCCGGGGCCGTAGACGGTCGGGCCGATCAGCTTCTTGAAATCTTCCAGGCGCGAGTTCGACAGCACGTCCGGTTCCGTATTGTCCATCCACCAGGCGTCGAAGCCTTTCGCCACCAGCTTGTCCTTCATCTGGCGGTAGTAGATGTCGCGCGCTTCCTGCGTGTACGGGTCGTAGTGGCTGTTCTTGTAACCCTTGCCGACCCAGTCCAGCGCGCCGTCCTCGACGTTCTTCGTCCACATGTGGCCCTTCGCCGCCAGTTCCTTGTAGTTGTCGGTATTGGCGTAGAACTTGCCCCAGATGGAGATCATGATGCGCGCGTGCTGCTTGTGCACTTCGTCGACCATGCCCTTCGGATCCGGGAAGCGGACCTTGTCGAAGTCGTGCGAACCCCAGCCGTCTTCCGGCCAGTAGAACCAGTCCTGCACGATGTTATCCAGCGGCCAGCCGCGCTTGCGGTATTCGGACACCGTGTCCAGCAGCTGCTGCTGCGTCTCGTAGCGCTGGCGCGACTGCCAGAAGCCGTAGGCCCACTTCGGCATCATCGGCTGCTGGCCCGTCAAGGTGCGGTAGCCGCCGATGACGTTGTCCATGCTGTCGCCGCTGATCACGTAGTAGTTGACCGCTTCCGCGATCTCCGACGACATCGTCAGCGAGTGGCGCTCCGGCGCGGGCAGCGGGTCGTTGTGCGTCATCGCGACCATGCCGCCCGACGGCTTCCACTCCAGGTGCAGCTTGACCGGCTTGTTCGCTTCGAACTTCACTTCGAAGTTGTGGTACCACGGGTTCCAGCCCTGGCGCCACACGTCCATGACCTGCTTGCCGTCGACGGTGAGCGTCGCGTAATCCGACGCGTACAGCTGCATCTTGTGCACGCCCGCTTTCGGGCTCGCCATCGCGCCGTCCCACACGACCTTGACGTCGCGGCCAGCAAGCGCCTTCATCGACGGCAGGGCCGATGGCCAGAACTCCTCGACGTCCTTCAGGAACTGGTACGCGATGTCCTTCTCTTGCCGGGTCAGCGCCAGCTTGCCGTCGATGTAGTAGCGCGCCGTGAGGCCGCCCGGCTTGCCCTGCTCGTCGGTCAGCTTCAGGTCGCGCGACAGCCACGCATACGGGCGGGAGTCGCCGAAGCGGGTGATCGCGTTGTTGTCCCACAGGAGACCGTAGTTCTTGTCCGAGACGACGAACGGCACCGACGCGATCATGTTGTGCTGCTGCAGCAGCACGTCTTCGCCGTTGTAGTTCATCTGCGCGTTCTGGTGCTGGCCGAGGCCGTAGAACGCGTCCTTCGTGCCGTAGTTAAAGCCCTGCTTGATCGCGAGGAACGGCTTGCCGCCCACCTGGATCGGCGTGATGGTTTCCGCCGCCTGCGTCAGGAAGGCCTTGCCGGCCGCGTCGAAGAAGCGGACCTGGCCATCCTTCAGCGACACCTGCGCCGCGATCTTCTGCGCCTTCAGCGTCACGTTGTCCTTGCCGTCGGCAACGGTGAACGCGCAGCTGCCGCACGGTTTGGCGACCGTCATCAGCGACGGCGTGAGTTGCTTGCCTTCCTTGTCCAGCTTGACGACGTGGACGATGTTATCGGCCATCAGCTCGAGGCGCACGAGCTTCGCCGGGCCGGTGTCCGGACGGACTTCGATGCCGGTTGCGGTTTTCTGCACGGTGCCTGCGAGGGCGTGGCCGCCCGCGGCCAGCAGCAGCGCGGCGGCTGCGATTCTTGTCAGTTGCATGTCTCTCTCCTGGTTTTTCGCTGCGTCAGTACGAACCCATCTTCACTTTCAACACCGTGGGTACGGCCGGCAGGTTCAGGCCATAGTCGGTCTGGTCCCCATTCCAGTTCCGTTCCATGACCCATTTGCCGTCGGCGTCGAAGCGGCCCTCTTCCACCCGGGCGTAACCCGTGGGCTTGCCGGCATTGGGCCCCGTGCCGGAAAACTTCACGCGGATCTGCTGGCCGACGAGGACGAATTCGTCCGGGCCGATCTGCGCGATCGCGATGCCGCCGGACGGCTGTTCCGTGCCGTCGGCGTAATCGTTCTTGTTCTGCAGCCATTCGCGCTCGCCGAACTGGAATTCGCGGAACGACAGCTGCGCATTCCAGCCATTCATGGCGACGGTCTGCGGCTTGCGGTCGTCGCCTTCCGCGGCGCCGTACGTGCGGCCCTCGTAGGCCCATTTCGCCCACACGCGCTGCATCGGCGCGAACACCTCGTAGACCTTGGCGAACGGCTCGATCATGCGGCGGTCCGTGAATTTCGAGCCCAGCGGGTAGTTGCTGTACATCGCGTAGTCGAAGCCGAACGGGGCGACGCCCAGCGCGCCCATGCCGATGATCTGGTAGACGTAGCGCGCATAGCCGGCGGCGTTGCCCATCTCGGGCACCATCAGCGGGTTGCCCGGGCGCTGGAACAGCTTCAGCGTCGCATCCACCTTTTTCGATTCGGGCATGTAGATGTCCGGGCCGGCGAAATCGATGTGCGGCGCGGCGGCCTTGTAGATGCCCAGCACGTCGTACGTCGGGCCGCCGGACGCGAAGTCCGATTTCCACGGCGGCGCCGGTGCGTCCAGGTGCGGCTCGCGCAGCGCGTTGTTCACGTACATCGGCAGGTCGTAGACGGCGCGGCCGGCCTTGGCGATTTCCTCGATGTAGCTGGCGATGGCCCAGGTGTGGAAATACTGCTCGGCGTAGTCGCCGTACACCTCGCTCCACGTGCCCTGCTTCGGGCGGCCGGCGGGCGGCGGCTGTTGCGCGACGACGGCGGCCGGCACCGGCTGGCCGAACGCGGCCTGGGCACGTGGCGCGTAGTCGCGCACGAGGCGGTAGGTGCCGACCTCGTTCTCCACCTGAACCATGATCACGGTGCGCTTGTCCGAATCGATCTTCTTGATGTGCTCCATCAGCGCGACGAACGCCTTCTTGTCGGCCGCCAGCGTGGCCTCGCCGAACGGCGACAGGCAGTAATTGATGGTGCCGTCCTTTTCCAGCATGCGCGGGAAGCGCTTGTTGTCGAACTTGACCCATTCCGGCGCGTACGACGGGCCGGTGTTCTTCCAGGTGCCGAACCACAGCAGCACGAGGCGCGTCTTGTGCTCGCGTGCCTGCTGGACGAGCTTGTCGACGTAGCTGAAGTCGAATGTGCCCTCCTTCGGCTCGATCTGTTCCCACGCGACGGGGATTTCCAGCGTGTTCGCATGCGCATCCTTCATGGCGGCCCACACCTTCGGCAGCGCGGCCGGGTAATTGCTGGAATTATGGGCCTGGCCGCCCAGGATCAGGAACGGGGCGCCGTCGACCATCAGGGCGTAGCGGCCGTCCTTGCCCACGATGCGGGGCAGTTCGGCAGCGGCGTGGGCGGCGTGACAGGTGGCGGCGGCGAGCAGGCCGGCAGCCAGCAGGCGGAAGGATTTGGTTTTCATACGCGAACGGGTCTCCAGTCGTAGGCGTGGTTGTTAAAAACGGGCGGCCAGCCGGCCGCCCGTCCGTGATGCGCTTAGAACGAGTAGCGCAGCGACGCCGTGTAGCGGCGGCCGGACACGAAGACCGCGCGGGTCATCATGCCGATCGACTGCTGCATCAGCTGTCGGTACTTCGAGTTGGTCAGGTTCTGCGCTTCCACGCCGAGCGACAGCTGCTCGTTGATATTGTAGAAGAAGGAACCGTCCAGTTGGCCATAGCTGTCCGACCACGTCGGCAGTGCCCACGCGACCGTCTGCGTGGCGCCGGTGGCCGGATCGACGCGGCGGCCGTCCGTGCCGTTGGTGCCGTTGACGTTCACGTTCTGCAGCGCCTTCGAACGCCATGCCCAGGCCAGACGCGCCGAGACCTTGCCCTTGTCGTACAACAGGGCGAGGTTATACGCGTTCTTCGACAGGTTCTGCAGCGGCAGGTTGCCGAAGGTGGCGCCGTTCGTGTCGCAGCCGTTCTGGTTCAGGTTCAGGTTATCCGCACCGTTCGAGCTGCCCGTGCAGAAGGCCGAGTTGACCGGGTTGTACAGGTCTTCCTTGCTGTCCACGTACGTGTAGTTGGCCTGGACACCGAAGCCCGACATCCAGCCCGGCAGCTTGTCGAAATACTGCTGGTACGCGATCTCCGCACCGCGCGCATGGCCGCGCGCGCCGTTGACCGGGCCCGTGACCGTGAACGTGTACGGCGTACCGGTCACGCCCGCGACGTTGTAGCCGTAGGACTGGTTGATGATGATGTCCTTCAGCCGCTTGTTGAAGACGGCCACCGTCAGCGAGCCGGCCGGCGCGAAATACCATTCCGCCGACAGGTCGACCTGGCGCGACTGCACCGGACGGAGCTTCGGATTGCCGGTGCCGGTACCCGTCAGGCCGACGTTGTTGACGGTGACGACGTTGCCCGTCGTGGTCTGGTCGACGTTTTCCGACAGCGTCGTATAGCTCTGCAGCTGCGAATAATCCGGCTTCGAGATGCCCATCGCGGCCGCGAAGCGGAACTGCAGCTTGTCGGTGGCCTTCATGCGCAGGTTTAGGCTCGGCAACACGTTGTGGTAGTGGTTGTCGAAGTCCTGGCGCGTCGAGAACGCGGCGATGTTCGGGATTTCCGGACCGATCACCGTCGTGCCCTCGGCCGGCTGCGTGATGTTCGGATTGAACACCGTGTAGCCGTGCGCCTTCAGCAGCGTCTGCACGTAGCGTACGCCGATGTTGCCGTCGATCGGGTATTTCAGGTCGTCGAAGCCGAAGCGCAGCTGCGTGTAGAGCGCGCCGGTCCGTTCGGACAGGTCGTTCGTGCCGGCCGGGTCGGTGCCGAACGTCGCGGGCGACCACGGCGTGCACGGGTTGCTCGTGCCGTTCTGCTGGTTCGCCTGCTGGCACAGGATGTCGTGGTAGCTGTGCAGCGTCGCATAGCTGCCCGGGTAGCCCGTGGCCAGCGCCACGTTCGGGAACACGAGGGACGGCACCGGGGTGTTATTGTTGAAGAAGTTCGTGAACTGGTGGACCTGCGTCTGGTTCGAGAAGCGCGGATCGCTCAGGTACGCGAGCTGGCCGCCCGTGTCCGACTGCCACGGCTGGGTGATCGCCGCCCAGTTGTAGCTCGGGTTCGAGTTCGTCGTCGTCGAATCGGCCTTCGTCAGGCGCACGCCGAAGCGCACGTCGCGCAGGACCGGATGGTCGAACGTGTATTTCGCATCCGTCTTCCACGCCCATTCGCCGGCATGGCTGTCGTCGAAGTGTTCCTGGGTGAACGCCCAGTAGTAGTTGCCCGGATTGGCCAGGTAGCTGGTCTGGTACTGGTCGAACGTCAGCTTCGGCACGGAGCCGGACAGGTCCACGTTCTCGTACGGCATCTTGACGGCCGTGGCGACGGTCGAGTCGAAGCTGTTGCTCGTCGCGCGCACGCGCTGCAGGTCGGTATCGAACTGCCATGCGCTGGTCGGACGCCAGGTCAGGTGCCACGAGATGTCCGTCGTCTGCGACTTGCGGTTCGCGGCGCGGGTGTCGGCACCGAAGTCGATGCCCTTGTCGGTCGCGTCGGTCAGCGTGCCGGTCAGCAGCTGGCCGTTGGCGCCGTACGTGCCGTTCGTGACGCCGATGTTATATGGGCTGGCGGACGAGAAGATCGCCTGCTCGTCCCACTGCATGCGGTACTTCGACTTGAAGTACGTGAGCGAGGACTGCAGGGTCGCATCCTTCTTCCACTGCAGCGCGCCGTACAGGCCCTGGCGCTTGCGGTCGAAGTTGAGCGTGCGGTACTGCGAGCCTTTCGGCACCCACACGGTCTTGCCGGCTTCGATGTCGCTGCGCTGGTAGTACGGCTCGACCTGGAACGCGTCGGTGCGGGTGCCGCTTTCCGAGTACGCGTAGTCGACCAGGGCGCCGATCTCGCCGAAGCCCGTCTTCCAGCGGTCCGAAAACATGAACGAACCGGACGGCTGGCGCCTGCCCTTCTTCAGTTCGGAATACGTGTCCTGCAGCGACGCGGCCACCTTGCGGCCCTTGAAGTCGAACGGCATGGCGGTGCGCAGGTTCACGAGGCCGCCGATGGCGCCTTCGATCTGTTCCGCGGACGGGTTTTTATAGATGTCGACGCCGGCCATCAGCTCGGGCGGGACGTCTTCGAAGTTGAGCGAGCGGCCGCCGTTGGCCGAGAACGAATCGCGGCCGTTCAGCTCCGAACGGGTGTACGACAGGCCGCGGATGGTGACGCCCGAGCCTTCCACCGAGTAGTGTTCCGGGTCGCCCTTCGACATCGTGCGGTCGATGGTGACGCCGACGACGCGCTGCAGCACTTCCGTGATCGAACGGTCCGGCAGCTTGCCGATATCGTCCGCGACGATCGAATCGACGATCTCGTCGGAATCGCGCTTGAGCGCCTGCGCCGAATTCAGCGCGGCGCGCTGGCCCGTGACGACGACGACATTGCTGCCGCCGGCCGGCTGGGCCTCCTGCGCGACCGCCACGCCGCCGGCCAGCAACGCGACATGCGTTACGGCCACGGCGATGGCTGTTTTCTTGAATTGATACATTACATCTCCTTTGGCTGACAACAGGGCCCATCGAATGACGGCGCCCACTCACTGCAAGGAGACGACCTCTCAGGGTCTGCCTCCGAACTTCTCAAAACCGTGCCGCATCCAGGCGCACGCTGTCGCCCGGACGCAGCTTCACCGCGACGGTGCGCTCGCCATAGCGCACGTTCGCGGCACCGCTGCCTGCCACGCGGCGCACGACGGCATCGACGAGGCGGCCGCGCGTCCAGCGCATGTCGACCTCGAACCCGCCGCGTGCACGCAGGCCTTTCACTTCACCGTCCGGCCACGCCGACGGCAGCGCGGGCAGCAGCTCGATCGCCCCCGCCTGCGACTGCAGCAGCATCTCCGCGATGCCGGCCGTCGCGCCGAAATTGCCGTCAATCTGGAACGGCGGATGCGCATCCAGCAGGTTCGGATACGTACCGCCGGCATTCAGCTGCTCCGAGCCGGCGCTGGCCTGCTGGGCCGCGCGCGCGCCGGGGCTCGCCAGCACGCCGCGCAGCATTTTGTAGGCGTGGTCGCCGTCGTACAGGCGGGCCCAGAACGCCATCTTCCACGCCATCGACCAGCCGGTGCCCGCGTCGCCGCGCGCTTCCAGCGTGCGCTTCGCGGCGGCCGCCAATGCCGGCGTGCGCGCGGGGCTGATCTGCCGGCCCGGGAACAGCGCGAACAGATGCGACACGTGGCGGTGCGTGTCGCCCGGCGTATCCAGCACCGGATCCTTCTTCTCCTCCAGCCACTCGAGCAGCTGGCCCCAGCTGCCGACCTTCGGCGCCGCAAGGCGGTCGCGCATGCGGGCGAGCTTGTCGCGCAGCGGCTTGTCGACGCCGAGGACGTCCGCCGCTTCCACCGTGTTGTTGAACAGGTCCCAGACGATCTCCTGGTCGTACGTGACGCCGTCCTCGATGGGGCCGTGCTCGGGCGACCAGCCCTGCGGCGCGACGAGGCGGCCGTCCGGCAGTTCCTTCAGGTAGTCCTGCCAGAACGCGCTCGCCTCCTTCATCATCGGGTACGCGACGTCGCGCAGGAAGGCTTTGTCCTGCGTGAACGCGTAGTGTTCCCAGAAATGCTGGGCATACCAGGCGTTGCCCGTCTTGTTCCACGTGTAGCTCATGCCGCCGAACGGGTTCGATTCCGTGCGCAGCGTCCAGCCGCGCACCGGTTTCCCGTCTCTGGTTTTGAACTCGGCCGCCGTCGCCTGGCGCCACACGGGTGCCACGCTCGTCACGAAGCCGAAGAACGGCTGCGCCATCTCGGACAGGTTCGTCACCTCGGCCGGCCAGTAATTCATCTGGACGTTGATGTTCGTGTGGTAGTCCGAACGCCACGGCGGCGTGAGGCTGTTGTTCCACAGGCCCTGCAGATTGGCCGGCAGCGACCCGCGCGAGCTGGACGCCAGCAGGTAGCGGCCGTACTGGAAGTACTGCGCCTCCAGTTCCGGGTCGTTGCCGTCCTTCGTGTAGGCCAGTACGCGCGCGTCCGTCGGCAGTGCCTTGCGCTCCGGCGCCGTCGCGCCCAGGTCCAGCTGCACGCGGCCCAGCAGGCTGGCCACATCGCGTTCGTGCTCGGCGCGCAGCTGGTCGGCGGGACGCGCGGCAGCGGCGGCAACCTGCGCCGTGACGCGCGCCAGCGGATGCTCGCCCCGGAAGTGCTTCGCGGCGTCCGCGACATAGGTCGTCCCCGCACCCACGATCACGGTCAGCGCGTCGCAGCCGGTGAACACGATGCGGCCGTTCTCGATGGCCGCCTTGCCGCCCTCGTTCACGACGCGCACCTGGCTCGCGTAGTCCAGCGTATTGGCCGTCGGCGCCTCGTTGGGCAGCGTCCACCCGGCCAGCGTGCCCGTCGCGTACAAGGTGTCCTTGCCGGACGCAAGATGCGCGCCGTGGCGGTCCGACAGCGCGATCGATCCCGTGTACTGCCCCGGCTTGTCGGCCGTCAGGCGCAGCACCAGCACCTGCGCCGGGTAGCTCGCCCACGCCTCGCGGCGATAATGCACGCCGCCGTGCGTGTACGTGACGGCGTGGACGGCGCGCGCGATGTCGAGCGTGCGGCGATAGTCCTGCGCGTCCCTGTCGTGCCCGGGCAGGTCCACGACGACGTCGCCGAACGGCTGATACGTCCCCGTCTCCTTCGCATCGCCCGACCACAACGTGATGTCGTTGAACTGCAGGTGTTCGCGCGCGAGGCCGCCGAACACCATCGCGCCGATGCGGCCATTGCCGATCGGGAGCGCTTCCTTTTCCCAGCCCTGGTCGTTGTCCTGGGCCGGGCGATCGTAGCGCAGCACCAGGTCGGGTGCCGCTGCCGCAGTGGACCCGGCGCCGGCCACGACCAGCGCGAAGAGGACTTGATGAAATCGATTACAAATAGAGGCCATGGAAATCGCTGTCGGGTAGCGTTGTTCAGTTCGCGGCGGGTTTGCCGTACACGATGCCGCGGCCGGCGGTGCTCATATAGACGACGCCGTAGCGGTTCATGTCGCCCACGATGAACTGGCCGTCGCCCGGGCCGCCGTACTGGTGGGCGTCGTCGTTGATGCGGGTCCAGGTGGCGCCGCCGTCGATGGAACGGTGGATGCCGCGCACGCCCTTCACGTCGCCCCAGATATAGACCGCGGGGTAGTCGTGTCCCGGCGCCGCCTTGCCGAAACCGACCGCGCCGCAATAGCGCACCGCGGCGAGCGGCGCGAAGTGCGCGCCGCCGTCCACGGAGCGTACGAGGCCGCCGTTCTTCAGCGCGACCCACACGTCCCCGCCCCGGCCCGGCGCCACGCGCACGAGACGCGACCCGCCCCCAGGCAGGCTCGCGCGCGGCGCGAACGAGGCGCCGCCGTCGGTGCTGACCACGAGCGCGGTGTCGTCGTACGCGTAGAACACCTTCGCGTCGAGCGGATCGCCCACCGGGCGCAGGCCCGGTTTTGCGAGGCCGGCCACTTGCGTCCACGTGGCGCCGCCATCGGCCGAGCGCCATACCTCTTTCGCCTTCTCGGGCGCATGCAGGAGCACGGCGCCGTCGGCCGAGATGGCGACCTGGCCGCGCTTGCCCTTGATCGTTGGAGTCTTCGTCCATTTGGCGCCGCCGTCGTGCGTGACGAGCATGCTGTCGCCCACGCGCACCATCGTGCGCGGATCCTTGGGAGCGACGGCGAGGCCCGTCGTGGTGCCGATCTGCGGATCGTGGATGCGGCCATGGCGGGACGGATCGTCGTGCAGGTAGCCGTCGATGTCGCCGACGGCGGAGACGAGCGGACCGCCGGGAATGCTGGCCAGGCCCAGCGGAACCGTCTCTTCCAAGCCGTCGACCGTGAAAGTCCACGTCGTGGGCGCCGCATCGATGTTCGCCGTGCGGAACACGCCATTGCCGGACGTGACCCAGACGGCGCGCGTGTCGGCCGGGTCGAATTCGACGGAACCGGCCCAGTGGATCGAGTGGCCTTTCAGCCAGGGCACGCCGGCCGATTCGCGCACGAAGCCGCGGCCGATCACGTCGGTCCACGAGGCGCCGCCGTCATTCGACAGGAAGATCCGGTCGCCCTTCGCGTCGCCCTGCGGCAGAAACGTATTGATGGTCGAGGCGACGAGGCGCTGCGGATTCTTCGGATCGACGCTGATGCCGGCGAACGGCCGCGTCCAGCCGGCGGGCGTGATGTTCGTCCACACGCCGCTCGCGATCGCGTACTTCCACACCTGGCCGCGGTCCATCGGCTCGCGGCCCGTGCGGTCCGGATGCGGTCCGGCGCCGTTCGCGAACGTGACGAGGAGGTTCCCTGCCCCGTCGAGGATCGCGCGTTGCGGCATCAGGTCCTGGGGTGCACCGGCCACGGGTTCGAACGTCGCGCCGCCGTCGTCGCTGCGGTACAGGTTCGGACCGACGGCGCCGAAGCGCGACACGCCGACGAACACGCGGCGTGCCTGGCCATCCTTCACGCTCGCGGGGTCCGGCACGACGACATCGATGCCCACGTCGTTCGGCGTGGACGTCACCGGCAGCGCCGTCACGCGGGTCCACGTGCGGCCCGCGTCGACGCTCTTGAACAGGCCGTCGCGGCGCGTGCCGACGTACAGGAGTTTGCTGTTGCCCGGATCGACGGCGAGGCGTTCGCCATCCTGGCGGCCCATGCCGTTCCCGTGCGTCTTGAACTGGCTGGAGACGTCGACGATGGAAAAGGTCTTGCCCGCGTCCGTCGAATGCAGGATCGCGGTACGGCCGCCGTTCAGGTAGGCGATGCCGGCGAGGAGCCAGATGTTGTCGGCGTCGCGCGGGTCGACCGCGAGCGAGTCGATGCCGAGGTAGCCGGTCTGGTCTTCCGCGACCCAGTCGAGCAGCGGCGTCCAGCGGCGTTCGCGCGGGTCCCAGCGGTAGGCACCGCCCACGTCGGTCCGCGCGTACGCGACGCCAGGCGCGGCGCGGCTGGGCACGACCGCCGTGACGAAGCCGCCGCCGCCGATGGCGACGCTGTCCCACACGTACGGCACCTGCTGCTGCGCCTCCGCGCTCCCTGCCAGCAGTGCCAATGCCAATGCGACCGCAGGGGCCAGCTTCATCGCCTTCATCACAACGTCTCCATCATGCGTACATACACCTGTTTAGCCCTTGTAGACACGGAAGCTGTGCGGCGGGATCACCACCTCGCTCGCCGCGTCGCCCGGCCCGCGCTTCACGACCTTCACCGTCGTCGGCGTGTCGCGGAACGACTGGATGACGTAGGCGCCGTTATCGTAAGTGAACAGGCTCACGCCGGCCGGCGCCTCGATGCGCACGGGCGTGTCGGCCATCAGGTATTTCTTCACGCTGTTCATCACGCCTCGCGGCATACTATACAGGTCGCCGATATTGCTGGGAATGGACAGTACGTAGAGAACGCCCTTCGAATACCGGTTCATCAGCAGCACGGGGAAGCCGCGTGCGCCCGCGACGCCGCGGATGATGGGCCACGCGTCGTTCGTGAAATAGTGCAGCTCGGGGAACAGCACGTCGCGCGGCGCCACCTTCGGATCGTCCCGCAGCGATTCGCCATTGCCCGCGCCGTAGCCGTTGTAGTAGTCGTTCAGCAGCACCTGGTTGCCGGTCGCGTAGACTTCCAGCAGGTCCTGGAAGCCGCGGCCCTTGCGCTTCGGATCCTGCGTCGCCTTGACGAAGCCGGAGGTCACGAACACCACCTTCCCCGCCTCCAGCTGGCGCTTCACCTTGTTCAGCACGTCGGGATCCGCGGCCGACGCCTGCGTCAGCAGGATCGTCTGCGCATCCCGCGGGAAGCGCGCCGTCAGCGCGATCGGGATGCCGACGTTGCCCAGGTAGTTGGGCAGGAAGTCCTCGGCGGACGAGGAGTTGGCCGGGCGATAGGTCGGGATGCCGGTCGGATTGCCCAGCTGGTCCAGCACGGCGTCGATCTGCTTCAGCGCGGCGCCCGCGGCGAGACCCCAGCCCGGCGGCGCTTTCGCATCCGGGTTCGCGGCCTTCCAGTCGGCCACGATGCGGTTCCAGTTGAACGAGGTGTCTTCCTTTTCCCACGGACGCTCGCCCGCTTCGACCGGCGTGTCCTGCGCGGCCGGGTGCCAGTTGAACAGCGTGATCTCGGGCGCCTTCGCGAGCATCGTGTCCCACAGCTGTTCGGCGTAACGGTCGATATAGCGGATCGAATACGTGTCCACCCAGCCGCCGCCGTTCCTGCCGTCCTTACGCAAGGTCTCGTAATAGCGGATGATGTTGTACGACTCGTACTGCTGCAGGAGCTGGTCGGTGATGACCGGGTCGCGCGTCTCGGTGCCGGCGTAGATCCCGTCGAACATCTCCGGCTGCTGCGCGAGGTCGAAGCCCAGGCCTTCGAAATGCTCGTACCAGTTCGGGTACTTGATGACGATTTTGACGTTCTTGTTGACCGCGCGTGCCGGGTCGATGATCAGGTCCTTCGACACCTTGCGCATCATGGCGATCCGGTAGTCCGTCCACGTGCGCGCGCCCTTCGCCTTGATGTCGGCATCGGATTTCGACGTGTAGAACGTGAAGTCGTCGAGGATCACGTGGTCGAAATGGCGCGCCATCAGTTGCATCGCCCGCCTGCACGTCTCGCGGTCCTTCGGCGACTCGTAGTCGAAGGTCATGAACTGGCCGTCGAAACCGCCCGCCGCCAGCGTGACGCCGCCCGCCACCTCGATGCCCTTCGCCTGGAACTGGCGCTTGACGGCCTCGATCTCGGCGTCGCTGGCGAAATGGTTGTCGCGGAAGCCCTCGATATAGACCTTGTCGAACGGGACCTGGCTCATGGCACGCGCGAACTGGTGCTCGAAGACCTGCGGGTCGACGAGGCTCTCCGTGACGTTCACCGGAATATAGATGGCGGTCTTGAAGTGCTTGTAGTGACCGGCGGCCTGCGCCGGGATGGGCGCCAGCATGGCATTGCCGGCGCAAGCGAGAAAGGCCAGCGCGACAGCGGTCTGGCGGGCGAACGAGGTACGCATGTGTCTCCGGCAATGTTTTTATGGTGTTAACCGGCGCTATGCTAAGTCAACCGATGTTAGGTACGCAAGGCGAATGTTCGCGCTAACAAGTGGTAGCGCTGATCATTGCGCTGTTTAGCTTGTTTAGTGGTTAACCCCCGCAACAAGACGATACGGTGTCAAAAGATAGCGCTGCCAAGACACATCTGTTGTATTTCTCACACGCACAACAAGATTTTTTTGGCAGTCATGAAATCGATTGCGTATAACATCGTCTGGTGACATGACTGCCGGGCTAAAGTGTCGAACGCTAACCCATGCGTTTTCTCAAAACGGCGGTTTTCACTGGGAGTACGGGGTACTGCCCGCTTCCGGTTCAGCGCTCTCCCGGCTGGCCGGACCACGGCGGCGGCGTCCTGGCAACGGTTTGCTTGCTCAGTCTGTCGGCAAAAAGACACGTTGCGTTGTCACAAAACTGGCAACTGAGTAGCAAACAATAAAAAATTTATGGTAGCGTATAACAACCAGTGTTAAGTCTCACATTCACACTGGCTTTGTTAGAGCTTGTTATAACAACACTACCTGATCATCGGGGGAGACAATGAGGAATTTCCAGAAGACCGCGATTGCGGCAGCGGTTGCACACGTAGCCGTCCTTTCCAGCGCCGCAGCCTGGGCACAAACCACCGGCACGACCGACCCCGCCACCGGCGCCGCCGTTGTCGTGGTCAGCGGCCAGCGCGCCGCGCTGCAGTCGGCGCAAAAACTCAAGCAGGAAGCCGACGAAGTCGTCGATTCGATCGTCGCCGAAGACATCGGCAAGCTGCCGGACCGTTCGGTCACCGAGGTGCTGCAGCGTATCGCCGGCGTCACCATCGACCGCAACATGGCGGGCGACCCGAACCGCCAGTCCGTCGAAGGCTCGGGCGTCTCGGTCCGTGGCCTGACCTATGTGCGTTCGGAAGTCAACGGCCGCGACGCGTTCTCGGCCGGCGGCGGCCGCTCGCTCGGCTTCGCCGACGTGGCACCGGAGCTGATGGCCGGCGTCGACGTCTACAAGAACCCGTCCGCGGAACAGATCGAAGGCGCCGTTGCCGGTCTCGTGAACCTGCGCACGGCCATGCCGTTCGACTACAAGGGCTTCAAGGGCACCGTGGGCCTGTCGGAAACGTATTCCACGCTGCGCAAGGGCGCGCCGTCCCCCACCGGCACCGTCCTGCTGTCGAACCGCTGGAAGTCGGACACGTTCGGCGAATTCGGCGCCCTCGTCGACTTCGCGCATGCGAAGAGCCCGACCCGTTCCGACGGCGTCGGCGTCGACGTGTACTACCCGCACGTGAACTCCACGAACCCGGCCCTGTACGACCGCAACAAGACCAAGTGGATCCCGCTGGGCGTCGGCTACCGTTCGCAGGACTTCGAGCGTACCCGCCGCGGCGACTACGCCGCCTTCCAGTGGCGTCCGAACCGCGACTTCACGGCCGCCCTCACCTACTTCAAGACGAAGTACAAGGAAGACCTGGACGAGCACGTCGTCGGTTCGTCCGAGGACAAGTGGTACCAGCAGGTCGCGAGCCAGGATTCGGTCTTCAACAGCAATGGCGTGTTCCAGAGCGGTACGATCTCGAACCCGACCTACGGCGGTTCGCCGTTCAACAGCTCGCAGCGCATCAACTCGCGTGAATCGAGCACCCGCGACACGTCGCTGAACCTGCAATGGCGCGTCACCCCGAGCCTGACCTGGACCAACGACTTCCAGCACGTCCGCTCGACGACCGAAGGCTTCGACGCCGACGTGTCGACGGGCTTCATCATGCCGAACCAGCAGATGGACATGCGCGGCGACGTCCCGCGCATCACGCTGGGCTCGCCGGCCTACATGGCCGACCCGAACAACTACTACTGGGCCTACACCCAGGAAGCGCTGGACCACGCCACCGCCACCCAGAAGGCATGGAAGACCGACTTCAAGTACGCGTTCGACCACCCGGTGCTGCGCGACGTCCGCTTCGGCTTCCGCATGGCCAACCGCGACGGCGAGAACCACAAGGCCCAGAAGTTCTACAACTGGCAGGCCATCACGTTCCCGTGGATGGAAGGCTGGCAGATCCCGCACGTCGCCCGCCTGGGTGACCCGCGCTTCGCCGGCGGCGCCTCGCTGCAGAAGATCGACAACTTCTTCGACGGCAAGTTCGACATTCCGCCGATGCTGTTCGCCAACGAGTCGGTGGTGCGCGGCTTCCCGAACGAATGGGCCAAGATCCACGCCTACCACGACGTGCTGTGCAAGGAGCAGGGTTCGACCTGCGATCCGTGGAAGGCAGCGACCTTCAACGACCCGGCCGCGACCAACACGCAGACCGAGAAGACCCGCGCCGCCTACACGCAGCTGCGCTTCGGCTTCGACGACCTGAAGTACCCGATCGACGGTAACATCGGCATCCGCTACGTGAAGACGAACGGCTCGGGCCGCGGCTACGTGTCGTACGCCCCGCCGAGCGTCAACATCCCGACGGATGCCCCCGTCACCGGCGCGGACACGCTGGTCAACATCACGCCGTTCGCGGAAGCCCAGTCGGCCAGCAACTCGTATCACAACTGGCTGCCGAGCCTGAACCTGCGCCTGAAGTACAGCGACCAGCTGCAGTTCCGCTTCGCCATCGCCAAGGCGATGTCGCGTCCGGACTTCAACCAGCTGCAGGTGCAGACGAACCTGAACTCGTCGCCGAACCAGACGACGATCCGCGACGCGTCCGGCAAGACGACCCAGGTCATCTTCAACGGCACCAGCCTGTCCGGCAACAGCGACGGCAACGCGATGCTGAAGCCGACCACGTCGACCAACGTCGACCTGACGGCGGAATGGTACTTTGCCAAGGCCGGTTCGCTGACGTTCTCGGCGTTCAACAAGGACATTAAGGACATCATCACGACGCAGAACTACGCGTACACGAGGAACGACGTCAACGGCAAGCCGCAGACGTTCGTGGTGACGGGTCCGGTCAACGGCGCCAACGGCTTTGCCCGCGGCTTCGAGATCGCACACCAGCAGTACTACGACTTCGTGCCCGACTGGCTGAAGGGTATCGGTACCCAGGCAAGCTGGACCTACGTGTCGAGCGAGCGCACGCTGAAGAAGCCGGTGTTCGAAGCATGGTGCTCGGGTAACGATGCGGGTTCGAACTACAACCTGTTCATCAACGGCTGCGACACCGACGGACGTGCATTCGGCAAGACCCCGCTCCAGGGCCTGTCGCGTCACACGATCAACTTCGCGGTCATGTACGAACAGCACGGCCTGTCGATGCGTCTCGCCTACAACTGGCGTTCGCGTTACCTGCTGGGCGTGACCCAGTGGGGCAGCCGCGGCAACAACGGCCTGAACACGAATCCGGCCGCCGATCCGGCGAAGTTCCTGATCCCGACGACGAACAACGACCAGGCGTTCGGCCTGCCGCTGTACCAGGCACCGTACGGCCAGCTGGACGGCTCGATCTTCTACGACTTCACGGACAAGTTCCGCGTCGGCCTGGAAGCCACGAACCTGACCAACTCGTACACGCGTCAGATCATGGAGCAGCACGCGGGCAACTTCACCCGCCAGGTGTTCATGAGCGGTCCGCGCTACACGCTGCTGGCTCAGTACTCGTTCTGATCCAACGGGAATCCGCATGATTCGATACAATCGCTGATCGATTCCTGCCCACCGCCGCCGCGGCCTTCACGGGTCGCGGCGGCGTTTTTTTTCACAAGGAGCATTCATGAACATCCAAGGCGAAATGATCATCGGCCGCCAGGCCGTGCGCGGCAGCGCCGGCACGCTGCGCGCCTACAACCCGTCCACGCGCGCCGAGATGGACCCCGAATTCGGCGCCGCCAGCATGGACGACCTGGCAGCGGCCTGCCTGCTGGCGGAACAGGCGTTCGACGCCTACCGCAGCCAGCCGCTCGAGCAGCGTGCCCGCTTCCTGGAAACCATCGCCGACCGCATCATGGACCTGGGTCCGGCCCTGATCGAACGCGCCTCCGCCGAATCCGGCCTGCCGACGGCGCGCCTGGAAGGCGAGCGCGGTCGCACGTGCAACCAGCTGCGCCTGTTCGCGAAAGTCGTCCGCGACGGTCACTTCCTCGAAGCGACGCTGGACTCCGCCCTGCCCCAGCGCACGCCGCCCCGCTCCGACCTGCGCATGCGCAAGATCGGCCTCGGCCCCGTTGCCGTCTTCGGCGCATCGAACTTCCCGCTCGCGTTCTCCGTCGCCGGCGGCGATACCGCATCGGCGCTGGCCGCCGGCTGCCCCGTCGTCGTGAAGGCGCACAACGCGCACCTGGGCACGTCGGAACTGGTCGGCAAGGCGATCCGCCAGGCGGTCGAAGACTGCGGCATGCCGGAAGGGACGTTCTCCATGCTGATCGGTACGGGATTCGAGATCGGCCTCGCGCTCGTCCAGCACCCGGTCATCAAGGCGGTCGGCTTCACGGGCTCGCGCAATGGCGGCCTCGCGCTCGTCAATGCGGCGCAGGCCCGCAAGGAACCGATCCCGGTTTACGCCGAGATGAGCAGCATCAATCCGTTCTACCTGCTGCCGGGCGCACTGGCCGCGGGCGGCGCGAAGCTGGCGCAAGGCTTCGTCGACTCGCTGACGATGGGTACGGGCCAGTTCTGCACGAACCCCGGCCTCGTGATCGCCCTCGCCGGCCCGGACCTGGACGTGTTCCGCACGGCCGTCACGGAAGCCCTGGCGGCCAAGGGCGCCGGCACGATGCTCACCGCGGGCATCCACCAGGCGTACGTCGACGCAATCGCGCGCCGCTCCGGTCTCGCCGGCGTGGAGCTGATCGCCCAGGGCAGCTCGGACGGCTGCGGCTGCGCCGCGCAGGCCGCGCTGTACCAGACGGATGCCGCGACGTTCCTGTCGAACAGCGCGCTGGAAGAAGAGATCTTCGGACCGAGCTCGCTGATCGTCGTGTGCAAGGACGAAGCCGAGCTGCTGGAAGTGACGCGCCACGTGGAAGGCCAGCTGACGGCCACGATCCACGCGACGGCCGCGGACCGCGAGCTGGCCGCGAAGCTGATGCCGACGCTGGAGCGCAAGGCCGGCCGCATCCTGTTCAACGGCTTCCCGACCGGCGTCGAAGTGTGCCACTCGATGGTGCACGGGGGCCCGTTCCCGGCCACGTCGGACAGCCGCACCACTTCCGTGGGCGCGACCGCCATCGAGCGCTTCCTGCGTCCGGTGTGCTACCAGGACGTGCCGGCGGACCTGCTGCCGGAAGCGCTGCGCGATGAGAACCCGCTGGGCCTCACGCGCATGGTGGACGGCAAGCTGGTGACCGCGCAGTAAGCACGGCCGGACCGCGTCCGACGCTAGCGGTCCGGTCGAAGCGCCTGATACCGGAAGTTGCGGAATCGAACCTCGCCCGCTCCCGCGGCATAGATCGCGGGCCGCAGGCTGAGGAAACCGTCGGCCACGTTGTGATGGTAGCCGGAGACCTCGATGTTCGGCCCGTACGGCGACCACGTCTTCCCGTCGGTGCTGACATACGTCGTGACGATGTTGCGGTCGTTGACGAGCCGGAGGTGCATCCTGCGCGGCAGCGGCGCAAGGCCGGCGCGGTTGGTCCCGTAGCGATGCGAGATGAAGCCCTTCGCATCGAATCCCACCCCGGCGTACAGCTTTTCGTTATAGAAGACGAGAAGCCCCGCCTTGGCGCCGTCGTCGATTTCGGCGTCGACTTCGATCCGGTAGGCAGGATCGCCCGCGATGAACGCCAGCGGCGCGCAGTCCTGCGGCGAACTTCCTTTTCCCTTCAGGATCAATGTGCCGTTATCGTATCGGTAGCGCTCCGCGTCGCCCTCCGCCGCGTCCTGAAACGCCCATTGCACGCCCATCTTGTTGCGGCGGAAGTCATCCGACAACGCGATTCCGTGGGGGACAGCGGCGCCGGCGGGCTTGGGGATCGGCCTGGCGACGTCGTAACCCGACGATTTGATCCACCCGTCCTTGGTCCATTCTACCGGTTCGAGCAGCGTTTGCCGCCCGATCGTCCAGAACCCGTTTTCATAAGCGTGGTACACCATGTACCACTTCCCATTCGGGCCCTCGACCAGGCTGCCGTGCCCCTTGGACCACCACTGTTCGTCGCGGCTCCACGTGTGCACGACAGGATTGTACGGCGAGTTCTCCCAGGGGCCATCGAGCGACTTCGCGCGCGCGGACACCACCATGTGACTGGTCGGAGGACCCGCCGTGCCGCCTTCCGCGACCAGCATGTGATAGTAGCCGCCATGCCTGATCAGTTTCGGCCCCTCCAGCGCGAAGGCGGTCACGACCCAATCCGCCGGATACTGCCACCCCGAATAAACCTTCTTCGACTTGCCGACCACGGACAGCCCGTCATCGGCCAACGGCACCATCCCGCCGCCGCCCATGAAAAGATAACGCTTGCCGTCCGGCCCGACGACATGGCCGGGATCGATGTCGCCGATCTTCAAGTCGATCGGGTCGCTCCACGGGCCACGGATACTGTCCGCATGGATGACGTAGTTCGTGACGCGCCCATCCTTCAGTCCCGGAAAATAGATGTAATAGCGGCCCATGTGCTTGACGAGATCGGGCGCCCACACCGAGCCGACGTTGCGCCGCAGTGCGGGGCCCACGGGTTCCCAGTTCACCAGGTCGAGCGAATGCCAGATCAGCAGCCCCGGATAACTGAAGAACGACGAGTGCGTCATGTAGTAGTCGCGGCCATCCTTCAATATCGTGGGGTCCGGATGATCTCCGGACAGGATGGGGTTGAGGTAAGTGCCGTCGCCGCGATCGGGCACGCGCTGGTCCTCGATGCCGTGCCCCCATCCGGGGCCGGCCGCCGCAATCCCAGGCGCCGCCGCGCATACCGCAAGCGCGAAGCAGACCTGGCCCACTATATCCCGCACGGTTTGAATGGAGTTGAAATTCATCGGGGCCTGCTCAATAAGCGATATTCGATAAAATGAATTGCGTGGCCGCTTGGCGGTAGTTTTGTGATGAGAAGAAGGCCCATGTCCTATCTGCTTCTTTGCCTTGCGCGACTGCGCGGCAATATTTGAATACTTCGCCAATAAACCCGGCAGGACGGGCCTGCCGGACTTTGCAACATACCGCGATGGGTCAGAACGCGGTGCGCAGCGACAGTGTGTAGCTGGCGCCAGGCTTGTACTCATCGAAAATCGCGTTGCTGAACTGCGTGTAGGATTGACTGATCGCGTTGGTGGCGTTCCAAACGCTGAGCGTCAGGTCCGTGTCATAGCGGAAACCGAACATGCGCTTCAGATTCATGCCGACCGAGGCATCGACCTGCGAGCGCGCCTTGGTGTAGGCATAGGCGCCGCCGGGCACGTTCAGGCCAGTACTCGTGTTCGACACATAGGTCCCGGTGTACGAGCGCGCGATCCGCATGTTCAGGCCATTGCGCTCGTAGTAGACGGTGAGATTGTTGGTGCGCGGCGGCACCCCGGCGACCGGCGGCGCGTTCGGTGCCTCATCCGTCTGCTTCGTGTAGGTGAAGTTGGCCGTGAAACCGAAACCTTTTACCGGCAACATGTCGAGCGGTTGCTGCCAGGTCACCTCGATGCCTCGCACCTTCAGTTTGCTGTCGATGTTGTATGGCTCGGTGATCTCGACCAGGTGCTTGTCGCGCCCGCCGCTGGCGTCCACCGCCTGCTGCTGGGCAGGGGTGAGGACGAACGTCCCGTAAAGTACATCCAGCTGCGCCAGGGTGTACAGGCTGATGCGCTGGCCCGGGCGATCGATGATGTCCTTGGCGAACCCGCTCAGCGAGACAAAGGCTTCGCGCGACATGTAGTACTCGAGGGCCAGGTCAAGGTTGTTGGCTTCGTACGGCTTGAGTTTGGGATTGGTCACGCTGCCCTGGCGCGCGCCCTGGTCGCCGATGTACAGGGAGGTCTGGCGCATCTCGCCCGGATTGGCCCGGGTCATCGATTTCGAACCCGAAGCGCGTGCGATCAGCGACGGCGTCAGGTTGTAGGCCATCGTGAACGATGGCAAGACGTTGTGGTACCTGGTGCTTTCGTAGGACCACTGCGGCACGCTGTCGTACAAGCCGCCATTCGCCAGGGTGGCATTGCGTGGATCGGCTGTCGCATTCAATATGCCGATCGTCTGCTCGGTCCTGGCATAGCGGACCCCGGCGTTATAGCGCAGCGTGCGGCCGAATACCTGGCTGCGGCCGTTCAGTTCGGTGTACAACGCGCCCACGACTTCACGGATGTAGCCGCCGCTGCCGTTGCCGAAGCCCCGTTTCATATTGTCGAGGAAATACTGGTAGTCCGTATCTTGCGCGAACTTCGGCCAGTCGACCGTAATGAAGCCGTGGTCGCTCGCATGGGCGTAGTTCGGCACCTGGGCGTTGGTCACGGCCGAGCCTTGGTAGACCAGCGGCGCAGTCGCGCCCGCGGTCGAGCCGGTGCCGTAGCCCGGATAGGCCGTGGCGGCGTCGGTGACGGGGCCCGGCGCATAGCGGCCGTCGCAACCCGGCGAGCGGATCTGGGTATTAGGGTAGAAGAAGCGTACATTGACGTTGTTGCCACAGGCGACGTTCATCCATGCGTCGGGCGCGCCGTAGCTGCGGAAACGGCGCTCCATGTCGTCCCATGCCCCGCCCACCTTGATGCTGAAGGCGTCGTCGCCCCAGTTGACGTCCAGGCGCGAGCCCTTGCTCCTGGTGGTGCGCTCGTAGTTGTCCATGCGCAGGCCCGACAGGTTCTGGCCCGCCTGATACCAGCCGAAGTTGGATGGATCATTATTGTCCAGGTTGCCGGTGAAGGTGGGCGACTGGCCGGGCTTGCTATTGTCGTAGGTAATAACCGAATTGGGCGACCTGGTCGCCAGCAGCACGGTCGGCATGTCGCGATAGAAGCGGCTGTTGGTAGCGTTCACGCTGCCGTCGATGGTCCAGCTATCGTTCGGGCGGAACTGGAAGCCCGGATTGATGCTGCGGAAGGTGGTCTTTTCGTCCATCGGGCGAAATTCCAGCGACCAGAAGGTATTCGCCAGCGCGCCCTTGGTCACCACGCACCCGATGGTGCAATCGCTGCGGTCGAACTCGAAGCCGATCGGGATGGGGGTATTGGCACGGGTACCCACGTTCATCCCCTCGGTGGTCATCCTGCTGTGCTTGTTGGCGTCCAGAAAGTCGAGATAGACGTCGAGCTTGTCGTTGGGCTGCCACTGCATGCTGATGACCTCGCCAACCCGCTTGCGCTCGCCCTGATACACCTGGTGACGGCCGAGGCGGCCCATCAGGGCGTTATCGAGTTGCTGGATGGTGGCGCCAGGGTTCAGCGCGAGCAGCATGGCGCGGTCGATCTGTTTTCCGGGCACGAGAATGGACCGGGCATAGGCTGGCAGGTCGTCCAGCGCCAGGCCGGCCGGGACGATGTCCGGGGTCGACTGGCTGCCGCCACTGGTACTGTTGGGCTTGTCGGTGGCATTGGCCTGGAAGGGCTTGAGCTGGAAGTTGCGCATTTCGACCGATTGGAAGGTATCGGTCTTGAATTTGCTGTCGCCGAAGGCCACACCGCCCAGGATCCCGAATTTGCCCCAAGTCGAACTGGTCCAGGTATTGCTGATCAAGCCCGATCCGGTGGAGCCCCACTTGCCATCGTTCTCGCGGAAGTTGCCGCTGAGGCTGAATGCGGAGCGGAAGCCGCTTTTATCGAACGGACGCACACTGCGCATGTTGACGGTGCCGGCCAGGCCACCTTCGATCAGGCTGGCCTGCTGGCTCTTGTAGACGGTGGCGCTGCGGAACAGCTCCGAGGGCAGGAAGTCCATGTCGACTTCACGGTTGGCGCTGATTCCGCCGCCCGAATTGCTGCCGGATGCCGACGTGATCGGGGCGCCGTTGAGCAGTATGCGCGTGAAGGCCGGGCCCATGCCGCGAATGGAAATGTTCATCCCTTCGCCGTCGACCTCCGAGCGCCTGACGTTCACGCCGGGAACGCGCGCCAGCGCATCGGCGATGTTCGGATCGGGAAACTTACCCATGTCTTCCGAGAACACCGTATCGGACAGACCGACGTTGTCCCGCTTTTCATTGGCCGACAAGGCCAGCGAGCTGCGGAAACCGCTCACAGTCACGGTCGGCGTCACCGGTTTCTCTCCGCCGTCTGAAGCGGTTTGCGCATACGCGCCCGATACCAGGCTCGCCAGCACGGTCAATGCAAACACATTTCTCCGCGCCACCGCCGGATGGCGGGCGGCATCCTTGAACTTGCCTGTCATGCTCTGTCTCCTCAAGTAATGGTTATCAACCTATTAATTTTTTGAATATTTCGCGTCTTGCAGTAGCGCTTAGCTCGTCATCACGTCTCACGACGCACTGTTCATGCCGATCGCGGTAACGCACTAATATATTATTTAGTTGCTAATTAATACTTATTGGATGTTTTCCACCGAAAACTCCGTCCTTAATTCCGGCATTGCCTTTTCCAATTCCAATTCGACCATGCGCGCAAAAAACGCCGCACCTTTGCGGCCCAGATGGGTACGGTCGAAGGCGGTCCGGGGCGCGGACGGCTGCTGGACGTTTTCCGGTGCGGCCAAGCCGTTGCCGGGTGCTCCGGGCAGCACTGCCGGTCCGACCCAGCCCGCGGGACGGGGTCCGACGGCCAGCGTATCCGCCTCGTCCTGTCCCATGGACTGGACGGCCGCGTGGCTGCCGGCGTTCAGGTCCAGCACCGGCACGTGTTCCTGCCGCGCCACCTTCAGCACCGCGTCCGCCCATGGGCGCAGGTTGTTGTCGAGCTTGCCGTCGACGAACGTGCGGCGCGTCAGCGGCGTCACCAGGACGGGCACACCGCCCAATCTCTTGACGTCGCGGGCATAGCGCGCCATGTTGGCCGGAAATTCCGTGGCCAGGTCCGTGCTGTGGCCGGGCTTGCCCGGCTGGTCGTTGTGGCCGAACTGTATCAGCACATAGGTCGCACGGTAGGCGGCACCGCCACGCAGCAATCCCTCGACTTCGTCCCAGCGCCCTTCCCTGCGGAAACTAGCCGAACTGCGCCCGGCGCGCGCGAGGTTGAGGCAGGTGTCCGCGACGATCACTCTTTCGCACAATGCGTTGCCGTAGCCGCTCGTCTTCGCCATCGTCGAATCTCCGACGAGGATGAAGCGCGCGGGCTTCACCTCTCCGGCATGGGCGCTGGCGCCCAGGATGAACAGGCCGAACGCCAGTCCCATTGCAAGTGTGTTACGCATGCTGTTCCTTTCTTGTCATTGGTTCACGTCGATGCCGACCGCGTCCGCGGCGAGTCCTTCCGCCTCGGCGTGGACGGTGATGCGCCCCGTCTTGCCGGGCTGCGCGCGCACGATTGCAAGTACGAGGCCGTTGAAAGCGCGCCGCTCGCTGGCCTGGAACGGCTCCATGTCCGTCTGGTCGCCGTTGTCGGTCGCCACGATCGAACCGGGGCCGTCGACGCGCAAGCGCACGCGGTTGCCGGCACGGGGCACCGTCATCCCGTTCGCGTCGGCGATCCGCACCGTGACGAACGCCAGGTCATCCCGGCCGGCGCGGATGCGGGCACGGTCGGCACTCGCCGCAAGCCGCGCCGCCGGCCCTGCCGTGCGCACGACGTCGCGCGCCCACTCGCGCTTGTCCTTGTAGACGACGACGGCAACCTCGCCGGGCTCGTATTTCACGTCGTCCCAACGGAACCGGTATTCGTACGGGGAGCGTTCCGTCACCTTCGCGATCCGGCCCTGCGACTTGCCGTTGACGAACAACTCCGCCTCGTCGCCGGACGAGAACACGTGGACGGGCGTCACCTGCCCGATGCGCTCCGGCCAGGTCCAGTGCGGCAGGATATGCGCCATCCTCGTCTCGGGGCGCCAGTGCGACTGATACAGGTAAAAGCGGTCCTTCCGGAAGCCGGCCAGGTCGACAATGCCGAAATATGCGCTGCGCGCCTCCTTGAAGGGCGTAGGCTCGCCCAGGTAATCCCAGCCCGTCCACACGAACTCGCCGGCGACATACGGATTCTGATCATCGACGGCGAACTGGTGGTCCGGTGCGACGCCCGGGTCGGTCGCGAACAGCTCGTAGGCACTGACGTGGAAACGCGCATGGTCGGCGCCGATGCCGGGACGGATCATGTGCCCGAAATAGCCGCCGGGAACGGGGAACAGGTATTCGCCGCGGCTGCTCAGGGTCGACGTCGTCTCGCTGCCGTAGATCAGCTTGTTCGGAAAAGCGGCCCGGTACGACGGGTAGGACGGCGGGATGCTGCGCATGCCCGCGCCGCGGTAGTTCACGCCGATCACGTCGAACACGCCGGTGATGGCATCCTCCGCCCTGGCCAGGTGGTTCCCGGCCGTCACGGGGCGCGTGGGGTCCTCGTCGTGCGCGATGCCGACCAGTTCCCTGGCCAGTTCCGCGCCGCGCGCCGTGCGCTGCTCCAGCACCTCGTTACCGACACTCCACATCAGCACGGACGGATGGTTGCGGTCGCGCCGGATCATGGCGCGCAGATCCGCTTCGTGCCAGTCGGGGAACAGCAGGTGCGAGTCCAGGTTCGTCTTTTTCGCTTCCCACGCGTCGAAGATTTCGTCGACGGCGAGCATGCCCATGCGGTCGCACAACTCCAGCATCTCGGGCGCGGGCGGGTTGTGGCTGAAACGTATGGCGTTGACACCCATCTCCCGCATCGTTTCCAGCTGGCGCTCGGCGGCGCGGTAGTTGAATGCCGCGCCCAGCGCGCCCAGGTCGTGGTGGAGGTTGACGCCGCGCAGGCGCACGGGGACGCCGTTCACGAGAACGCCCCGGTCCGGGTCGAAACGGAGCGCGCGCAGGCCGAAGCGTGTCTCGTAACGGTCGATGACGGCGCCGCGGCGAGTCACCGTGGTGACGGCCAGGTAACGGTGCGGCTGCTGTTCCGGCGCCGGCCCCCACAGTCGCGGGTTGGCGATAAGAGTCTTGCCGCGCACGACCGCGGAAGCGCCGGCCGCGACGTCCGCCTGCGCTTGCGCAATGCGGGCGACAGGAGAGCCCATGCGCACGCCGTCGCCGTCGAGCGCATAGATGTCGGTGGCGACCCGCACGGCCGCGTCCGCACGCGTGCGGTTGTCGAGCGTGACGTCGATCTCGACCTGCGCTTCTTCCTTCGACACGACGGGCGTGCGCACGTAGGTACCCCATAGGGCCACATGTACCGGGGCCGTCTTCGTGAGCCAGACGTGGCGATAGATGCCGCCGCCCGAATACCAGCGCGAAGAATCGACGGGATTCTCGAGCCGCACGACCACCACGTTCTTCCCGCCGGGCACGGCATATGGGGTCAGGTCCACGCGCCACGAGTTATAGCCGTATGGCCAGCCGCCGGCAAGCTTGCCGTTCAGCCAGACGGTAGCGTAAGACATCGCGCCATCCACGTCGAGGAACAGGGATTTATCACGATCGGCCGCCGGCAAGTCGAACGACTTCCGGTACCAGACGGGCCCCCAGCTCTTGAGGCGTCCGATATTACTGTAGGGCCCGTCCCGCAGGAACGGGCCTTCGATGGCCCAGTCGTGCGGCAGGTCCAGCCTGCGCCAGCCGCTGTCATCGAAGCCGGGGCGAACGAAGGACAGCGCGGCGCCGGGGTGACCGTCGGGCCGGACGCGGCGCTTGCCGGGGTCCTTGATGAACGGGTTCGCCACGGGCAGGATCCAGTCCTTCAGCCCGCCCTTCCCCACTTTCACATCCGCCCCGCGCGGCGTCCATTCCTCCGGCTGGCCTTCCGTCCATGCCGCGCCGTTGCGTACTTCATAGGCAAGGGCGGCGCCGGCGTCGGCGGGGTCGCCCTGGTGGAAGCGCCAGCCCGCGTCGAACGACACGCGTTCCCGCGGCGCCAGGGACGACTGATAGCCATCGGGCAGGCGCACCTGGGCGGCCGCCTCCGGCACGCAATTGGAGGCCAACAGCATGGCGGCCAGCAGCGCGGCGAAGCGCGAACCGTAGGGGACTGGATGGCGGGGGAACAGAGGCATATCGGTCATTCGGCTAAGCGTTCCATGAGACGTGTTTACGATACACTAATACATTACGAGTCGATCTATACATTTTCTCGGGTTTCGTATATCGCTTTACTCGAGGTCAGCCACGCATCAGACTCGGCTGGCGCGGATCGTACGTCCAGCCGGGCACGAGGTAGCGCATCGCCACGGCGTCGTCGCGCGCGCCGCCCGCCACCTGCTTGTACAGCGCATGGGCGGCCTCGATCTGCTCCATGTCCGGCTCGACGCCGAGCCCCGGACGGTCCGGCACGGCGACCTGGCCACCCACGATCCACAAGGGCTCCTTCGTCAGCCGCTCGCGGCCCTCCTGCCAGATCCAGTGCGTGTCGATCGCCGTGATGGCACCCGGCGCAGCCGCGGCGCAGTGCGTGAACATCGCGAGCGACACGTCGAAGTGGTTGTTCGAGTGCGAACCCCACGTGAGGCCCCAGTCGTGGCACAGCTGCGCGAGGCGCACGGAGCCCTGCATGGTCCAGAAGTGCGGATCGGCTAGCGGGATGTCGACTGCGCCCAGCAGGTACGAGTGGGCCATCTGGCGCCAGTCGGTCGCCACCATGTTCGTCGCCGTGCGGATGCCGGTGGCGCGCCTGAATTCGGCCATGATCTCGCGGCCGGAGTAACCGTTCTCCGGTCCGCACGGGTCTTCCGCGTAGGCCAGCACGCGCCCCTGGCCCTTGCAGGCCGCGACGGCTTGCGCCAGCGACCAGGCGCCATTCGGGTCGACGGTGACATTGGCGTCCGGATATCGATGCTTGATGGCGGCGGCTGCCTCCACCTCCAGTTCCGGCGTCATGACGCCTCCCTTCA
Organism: Massilia kyonggiensis; assembly: GCF_024756235.1. Classification (GTDB taxonomy): domain Bacteria; phylum Pseudomonadota; class Gammaproteobacteria; order Burkholderiales; family Burkholderiaceae_D; genus Telluria; species Telluria kyonggiensis. The sequence goes on from NZ_JANUGY010000004.1 coordinate 502,273, forward strand.
GCTTGAAATCGCGGAAGCCGTAGCGGTCGACGGCGGCGTCGGCGAGGTCGGCGATGGCCTGCGGGGTCAGCGCCTCACGGTCGCGCAATCCATACCAGCCATCGGCCCGCGCGCCGCGGCCGTACGGCAAGTCCGTCCGCGCGGCATCGCCGACATAGAACAGATAGGCGAGCATCGGCACGCTGTCGCGCTGGCGGCCGTTGCCGAGGAGTTCGCAAACGGGCATGTCCAGGTGCTGGCCGAACAGGTCGAGCAGCGCCGCCTCGATGGCCGTGATGACGTTCTCCAGCCGCAGGTTGATTTCGTGCGGCTGCCGGAGCACAGCCTCTTCGGCCGCATTGCTCACATGGTGCCTCGGCGCCCCGCACGCAGCGCGCACGGTGTTCAGCGTACGCTGCCAGCGTGCCAGCTCGGTGCCGACGACGAGCGGAATGACGCGCTCCAGCACGTTCAGGATGCCTGCTCCGCCAGGCACTTCGCCGATACCCACGTGGCCGGCGTTGTCGGTCAACAGGACCAGATTGCGCGCAAAAAATGGCGCGTGCGCACCGCAGAGATTGAGCAGCATGCTGTCGCGTCCGGCGACAGGAATCGCCCTCATCGAGGTGATCACGGGCGTGCTGGAGGTCGTGAAGAGTGTCATGTTCGTAGGCTTGTCATTCGGCAGGAGGTTAGGGGAAATTTGATGATGACGCACTAAAACATGAGGAAATCATCAACATCCAAATGCTACCCGAGACTTTTCCTTATTGCACTAATATTTTACGAAGAAGCCAACGGAGACGGGACAACGCCCGCCTGATGCTACGAAAGGAGGCAGTCCGGATGCTCGGCGCGGATGGCGTCCAGCTGCGCCAGAGTGCCGGACAGGTGCTTGCGGACGTTGCGCTGCGCCCCCTTGGGATCGCGGGCCGCGATGGCCGCCACGATGCTCGCGTGATCGACGAGCACGTTGGCCGCCTCGTCCTGGATCGACAGGCGGAGCCCGCGCAGCCGGTCCAGTTGGCCGCTCTGCCGGCGCATCCAGTGCCACAGGGTTTCCGCCTGGGCTGCCAGGAACATCTGGCGATGGAAGGCCTGGTCGACCTGCGCGAACGCCGCGAAGTCGCGGTGCGACAACGCAAGCGCCTGCTGGGACACGATATTTTCCAGCGTGGTGACCAGCTGCGGGCCGGATTCCCGCGCCAGCATGTGGACGATTTCGAGCTCCAGCGACAACCTCAGGAAGTGGGCCTGCCGCGCCGATTCGACGTCGATCGCCCGCACGGCCGTGGTCTGTTTCGGAACGATGTCGACCAGGCCCTCCTCGCCCAACCGCGTCAGCGCGTCGCGGATGGGCGTCGAAGACAGCTCGAAATACGCGGCCAGTTCGTCGCGCTGCAGTTGCACGCCCGGCTTGAGGTCGAGGGAAATGATGCGCTCGCGCAAATGGTCGAAGACCTGCGCCGACGCGTTGCGCATGCGGTCCAGACGAAAGCTGCCCGGCACGAATAACTTGGTCATCGACGTCCGGTCTCCGCATGTCCGGGCAGGTAGTCGGGATAGCGTTCACGCAGGCTCATCAATTGCGACAAGGTGCCGCTCAGGTGTTTGCGCACACTCGCTTCCGCCAGCTCCGGATCGCCCTGCGCGATCGCCGCCGCGATGTCCGCATGTTCCTGCACGACGGATTCCGTCTTGCCGTTTTCCAGAAGGTGCAGCCGGCGGAGGCGGTCCATATTGCCGCTCTTGCCACGCATCAGGCGCCACAACTGTTCAGCGCGCGCGGCAACGTACAGGCACTCGTGGAAGGCCTGGTCGGCCTGGGCGAACGCATCCAGGTCCCCGCGCTCCATACAGGTGCGCTGCTGCTGCACGAAGCCTTGCAATTCGTGCACGAGGGCGTCGTCGCGGCGCTGGGCCAGCGTGCGCGCGATTTCCAGCTCGAGGGTGAGGCGCAGGAAGTGGGCATTGCGGGCCGACTCGAGGTCGACGGCGCGCACGCGCGTGCCGTGCTGCGGAAAGATGTCGACCAGCTCGTCTTCCTCGAGCTTCAACAGCGCGTCCCGGACGGGCGTCACGGACACGCCGAAGTAGTGGGCCAGTTCGGCCCGGTCCAGGTCCATGCCGGGCTTGAACTTCAGCCTGACGATCGCCGCGCGCAAGTAATCGTAGATTTGCTGCGCCGCGCCTTGCGACCTATCCAGCGCGAAGGCGCCGGCGAGCACGGACATATTCATGGCGTTCCAAAGGCGATGGTGGACAACAGGCAAGGCTGCAAGACGTGAAACTTTAGTATCTTAGAGCAATCTTACCACATTGTTGCCTTCGCGCCCGGCGTGGCACGAACAATGCCACAATCGGTCCAGCCAGTCACCTCGATTGGTCTTCTCGCTTTCGCTCCAGGAGGGTGCCGTAAAGCGCCGGGGCGCCATCAAGGACGACGTCGATCCGGTCCAGCACGACGCCGGGATCCAGGGCGTAGACCTGGACCGTGTGGCGACCCGGCGCCAATCTCGATAGATTAACCGTTCGTACCGCCGTGTTGGACAGGACGTTCAGCTTCCACTCGTCACTGCGCCCGCTGGTCCCGAAATCGGCCACTACAACGGGGCCGTCGTCCAGGCGGTATGCCAGGCGCACGCGGCCGTCGCCGGTCAGGGGGTGCTCGGGCAGGGCCACGAAACGCACCGTGGCCCCGCCGTCCGTCGTCGTGTCGAACGCGTACGTGAGCGGCTGGACCTTGCCCAACGCCCCGGGTTCGCGCGGATGCAGGTCCAGGCGCGCACGCAGGGCGCGCCCGCTGCTGCCGAGACCCGGCTGCAGCTCCCAGTCCGGGTTCGCCGCCGCGCTGCCTGCGGCAATGCCGACGATGTGCGCATGCTCGCCCGGCACCCCGGGCGCACGCGGCGGAGCCAGGTGCAGGTTGACGCGCAAGTCCTGTCCGCCGCACCGCAGCGTAATTGCCGGATTGTCCGATCCGTCGTAGCGGATGCCGATGCGCTGCTCGAAACCGTTGCCGGCGTCGAGCGTGCCGGACGCCACCACCGTCGTCGCGCCGCGCGCGCCGTCCCCCTCGCGCCAGTCGACGGCCCGGCCGCCGTGCGCGGCCAGGGTGATGGCCAGCGTCGCCGGTTCGCCCTTGACGAATACCAGGCGATCGGCATCCCCGGAATACGGGAACGGGTAGACGATGCCGCACCCATTGCCGCGGTCCGCCGCATAGGACGGCCACACCGGTTCCGCAAACACGGGCAGGCGGCGCGGCGCCATGTCCATGATGTTGCGCCATTTGCCACCCGCGAGGCCATTGTACGCAGCCGTATCTGCCACCAGCCGCGCGTGCGCCTCGCGTGCTTCGTCCACGAAGCGCGGCGCGGACGGACGCCCCTGGCGCGCGGCCTCGGCCGCCAGGTCGAGCTTCAGGATGCGGGCATTCAGGTTCGCGGCCGCACGCACGGGATACGACACCAGTTCGAAATAGGCGTCGCGCCGTTCTGCCGGAATACGCCGCACCAACGCATCGGCCTCCGCCGCCAGCGCCGCATAGCGCTCCAAGCGCCGCACTCCCTCCTCGCCGCCGGACGCCATATAGGCAGTACGGCCGTTCGGCGTGATGGGCTCGACCTGGCCGAAACCCATGAATTCGGGACGGCGCTCCCAGGCCAGGTCGTAATAGCCGCGCAGGATCCGTGACGCCTCCGCTCCCACTTCGGGACCGAACTGCACGGTGCTCCAGGCTGCCAGGTGTCGGTGTGGATCCTGGTCAAGCTGACGCGCATCGAAAGCACTGTCCAGGAAGTACTGGACCAGATATTCCGCCGGCTTGATGTCGCCGACGTTCACTACCCACAACTTGCGCGCGCCAGTTGTCCAGGCGCGCTGCAACTGGTCGCGGATCTGGGCCGGATGCGTCGTTCCCAGCCACAGGTAGTCGTGGGGGCGGCCCCAATATGAGATGTGGTAATAGATGCCCGCCCCACCCGCCCGGCGCCGCTCGTCCGCATTGCTCAGCTGGTGCAGGTACCCGTAGTTATCGTCCGGCCAGACGAGGGTGACGTCATCCGGCACCTTAAGCCCGGCCTTGTAGACGTCCAGCACTTCCTTGTACAAGGTCAGCGCCTGCGGCACACTTGCGGCCGGGCGTCCGAGACTGCCGGCCAGAATGTCGCGCTGCAGGCGAATGGCGTCCTCCGTCCCGGCGCGCGCCTGCGCCAGCGTGGCGGCCCCCTCCATCGCCGAATCATGCACGCCGCGCAGACCCACGGAATATATGTTTTCCCCATCTTTCACGTCGACCACCCGCCGGCGCCAGTAGTCCGCCATCGCGGCGCGGTTGGTGAAAAAGTTGAACGGGCCGTTCTTGCCGCTGTCCCATTCCCGGACGTTATTGCGCATCATGGGTTCGGCATGCGAGGTTCCGACGACGATGCCGTAGTCGGCCGCCGCGCGGGCATTCCCCTCGATCTGGTAGAACGGCTTCGTCGAGTCGTGCATGGCCGGCCAGATCAGGTTGGCCTTGAGGCGCCACATCAGTTCGAAGATGCGGGCATACGTGGCCGGTCCGATGTCCCCCGACGGGTCGCGCGCGGCCGCCCAGGGCTGCAGGCCCCAGTCCTCGTCGTTCAGGAAGATGCCGCGGTACTGGACGGAGGGCGCGGCCGACAACCGCATGGCGCCGTCGACTTCCGGACGCTCGTTCCGGCGCGGCGCCACGTCGGCCCACCACTCCCAGGCCGAGACGCCCAGTTCGCGGCCCAGGTCCACCACGCCATACACGGCACCGCGCGGATCCGAGCCGGCGACCAGCAGGATCCGCCGTCCGGCATCGTCGCGGATAGCCACCCGTACATAACGTTCCCACTGGCCCTGCAATGGCTGCAAGTCGACGCGGGCCTGCCGCGCCAGCAATTGCACAACGGGCGACGCGGCGGTGCCGACGACGATGCACACCCGGCGGCATTCGGCCAGGTCGCCCGTCTCGGCCGCATCCACGCCGGACACGGCATGCAAGTCGTGGCGCAACAGGCCCGCCGCCAGTTCCAGCGTCTTGCCGCCGCCATGCACGATGACGGGCGGATCGCCTGGCGCGGCCAGGAGAAACGGTGCCGCGCCGGCGCAGGGCATGGCGAGCGAGGCGCACAGGGCAAGGATCCGGACTGATATCGGCATGGTGGATGTGGTGTGGAATTCGCTATCGACGAGATGATCAACACCATGAATACTAAAATATTACAACCCCCTGCGGCAACCGTTTAGGCCTTCGAGACCTATCCCGAAATTCGCATGCCGGCGCATGAAAAACATATACGTCACTCGTAATGTACTAGTATAGTTTATCCAGCCATTCCCCGGCTGTGCGTATCGATCGGCAACGTGAAACCCAGGTCGATGCAACACTCCCGCCGCTGCCTGCCTGGCCTCGTGGCCCGTGGCCGCGCTGTTGGCCGCGCTGGCGTGCAGCGCGGGCGCGGTCACGGTGTCGAACGTCGCGACGTCGCTCGCGAACTCCCAGAAATACTACCTGGTCGTGGATGGCAAGACGGCCAAACGGGCGACGGCGCCTATCCGCCCCTCGTCGGTGACTTCATGAGCTTCAACGCGGTGATACGCGAATTTTATTCATTCGCGTCGTTGCCGCCGTACGTTGAACGCGTGGACGGCAAGCCGTCCACCCTACGGCTGCATCATCCATTCCACGCGGTCTGATACCTCGCCCGCCTGGACTTCGATCCGGTTCGGGCCGGGCTGCAGACGCACCGGCCAGCGGGCGATGCGGCCTTCCACGGCCCGCTCGCCCAGGTCGGCGCCATTCACCCGCAGCCGCGCCGCCGGCTGGTTGCTGTACACCTTCACCTCCACGTCCGCCGTCGTCCGCTTCACAGCGCGCCGCGACGTGATGTACACCATCGGCTTCTTCGACCAGTTGGCCTGGTACCAGTAATACGCATCCTTGCGCACCTTGCGGTCCATGCTGATGAGGCCCTTGTCGTTGACGCCCCGCGCGTCGCCCTCGTTGCGGCCGGCCGATGCAAAGTCGAAGCCCGTCCACACATAGCTCGCCCACAGCCAGGGCGCCGCCTCGATCTGGCGCCAGGCCGCCTCGTGGTACAGCGTCTGGTACTGTTCCGGATGCCAGCGGCTGGGCGCCACGGGGCGGCGCACCGGGTCTTCCTGGTGCAGCGCGCTGCCGCCGGCGCCGTATTCGCTCAGCGACTGGGGCGTGCGCGGGCGCTTCGCATGGTTAGCCGCCAGGAACGGCGCCAGGTCCGAGAATTCCTTGTCGTACCAGCCGAAATAGACGTTGGACCCGACGGCATCCGTGTGCATCGCCTGCGGGCCGTCGATGGGTGCGCAGCAGTTCGCGTACGCTGTCGGCCGGCTCGCGTCTTCGGCGTGCACGAGCTTCTGCATGGCGTCCAGCACGCGGCCGCTGACCTCGTCCACCTTGTAGATCTCGTTCCCGAGTCCCCACACGAACACGGACGGGTGATTGAAATTCTGGCGGACGAGCTCGCGCGCCTGCTGCGCGGCATTCGCCACGTACGCATCGCTCCCGTTCACTTCGGACGTCAGCGGCAGCTCGGTCCAGACGAGGAAACCCTTGCGGTCCGAGAGCGCATAACTGTGTTCGTTGTGCTGGTAGTGGGCGAACCGCAGGCCCGTGACGCCCAGCTCGTCCAGGATGCGGTAGTCAACGTCGATGTCGGCATCGTCGACCGCGACGCCCTTGCCCGGCACGTACGTCAGGTGCACGTTCACGCCATGCACGCGATACGGCTTCCCGTTCAGCAGCAGGCCGCGGTCCGCGTCGAGTTGCACGGTCCGGATGCCGACCTCGTTGTCCACGCGGTCGACAACCGCGCCGGCACGGGCCACCGTCACTTCGCTCGTGTACAGGTACGGGTCCTCGACGCCCTGCCACAGGTGCGGCGCGGCCAGGCGCGCATCCAGCTCGACCGGCACGACGGCACGCGCGGGCAGCGCGACGGTCCGCTGCGCCGTCGCCGCGACCTTGCCGGCCGCATCGCGCAGCCGCGCCGTCACGACGACGTTCTCCGCCCGCGCGCGGTCGTTCGCCACGCGCACGCGCCAGTGCGGGCGCGTCGCCTCGGGCGTCGTGAAATATACGCCCGGTCCGCCGAAGTCCAGCATGTCGACGTGCACGTCGGCCGTCGTCACGAGCCTTACGTGCCGATACAGGCCGCCGTACAGCGTATAGTCGCCGCCCAGCGGCGCCACGTCCGGCTGGCGCGTGTTGTCGACGCGGACGAGCAGCGCGTTGGCGCCGGCGCGCAGCTGGTCCGTGACGTCGAAGCGGAAGCGCGCGAAACCGCCTTCGTGGCGGCCGATGCGGGTGCCGTTCAGCCACACGTCGGTCGACAGCGCGGCGCCGTCGAATTCGAGATACGTGCGGCCCGCTTTGGCGGCCGGCGCCTCGATCGTGCGTCGGTACCAGCCGGCGCCGCGGTAGGGATTCGGCGACGTGCCGTCATCCGCATTGAAGGTATGCGGCAGCGTGACGGCCGTCCAGCCGTCTGGTGCGCCCCTGGCGAATTCCCACCCGCCGTCCAGCGGCGTGACGTTGCGTGGTGCCGCCTGGGCGGAAGCGGCACAGGAAAGGGCCAGGACGAGCACCCGGCAAAAACGGATCATGGTAGCGTGCATCTTTGGTCTGGGCATAAAAAAAGGGCCCGCGAACGGGCCCTCGTTGGGATCGAAACGATCAGTGGTTATGACGCGGCATGTCGTGGCCGACGTCGCGGTACTGCAGCGCCATCTCCATCACGGCGCCCGTGTGCAGCTGGCCCACGGTCGCGCGGTAGATCTGCTGCCACGGCGTCTGGTTGCCCGGGATCGGCGGCGGCGCATCCTTGCGGCGCGCTTCCAGTTCCTCATCCGAGATCAGCACGTTGCAGCTGCCCGTGTTCAGGTCCACGCGCACGCGGTCGCCCGTGCGCAGCAGCGCCAGGTTGCCGCCCGCCGCGCTTTCCGGCGACGCGTTCAGGATCGACGGGCTGTCCGACGTGCCGGACTGGCGGCCGTCGCCCAGGGTCGGCAGCGCGTTGATGCCCTTCTTGATCAGCGCATCGGGCGGTTGCATGTTGACGACTTCCGCCGAACCCGGCCAGCCCACCGGACCGGAACCGCGGATCACCAGCATCGTGTTCTCGTCGATGCCGAGTGCCGGATCGTTGATGCGGTGGTGGTAATCGTCCGACCCGTCGAACACGACGACCTTGCATTCGAACGCGTTTTCCGAGCCCGGCGTCGACAGGTAGCGCTGGCGGAAGGCGTCCGAGATCACACTCGTCTTCATGATCGCGAAGTCGAACAGGTTGCCCTTCAGGACCATGAAGCCGGCCTTCTGCTTCAGCGGCTGGTCGAACGGGGTGATCATCTCGCGGTCGTGGCTCTCGCGGCCGACGAGGTTCTCGGCCATCGTCTTTCCGGTGACGGTCTGGCGCTTCGAGCGCAGCAGGCCTTTCTGCTCCAGCTCCCACATGATGGCGGGCGTGCCGCCGGCGCGGTGGAAGCGCTCGCCGAGGTATTTGCCGGCCGGCTGCATGTTCAGCAGCAGCGGCACGTCGTAGCCGTATTCCATCCAGTCTTCCGGCGTGATCTCGACGCCGGCGTGACGGGCCATCGCGACGATGTGCGGCTGCGCATTGCTGGAACCGCCGATCGCGGCGTTGACGACGATCGCGTCGATGAACGCGTCGCGCGACAGGATCTGCGACGGGCGCAGGTCTTCGAACGCCATGCCGACGATGCGCTTGCCGGTCTCGTAGGCCATCTGGCCGCGCTCGCGGTACGGTGCCGGAATGGCCGAGCAACCGGTCAGCGACATGCCCAGCGCTTCGGCGATGGCGTTCATCGTCGAAGCGGTGCCCATCGTGTTGCAGTGACCGGCCGACGGCGCCGATGCGGTCGCGATGTCGATGAATTTCTGCTCGTCGATCTCGCCCGCGGCCAGGCGGCGGCGGCCCTTCCAGATCGCGGCGCCGGAGCCGACCAGTTCACCTTCGAACCAGCCGTCCAGCATCGGACCGCCGGACAGCACGATCGCGGGGATGTCGACGGTGGCGGCGGCCATCAGCTGGGCCGGCGTCGTCTTGTCGCAGCCGGTGGTCAGCACGACGGCGTCGATCGGGTAACCGTGCAGGATCTCGACGAGGCCCAGGTAGGCCAGGTTGCGGTCCAGCGCCGCGGTCGGGCGGCGGCAGTTCTCGAAGATCGGGTGCAGCGGGAATTCCATCGGTATGCCGCCGGCATCGCGGATGCCGTCGCGTACGCGCTTGGCCAGGTCCAGGTGGATGCGGTTGCACGGCGAGATGTCGCTGCCGCTCTGGGCGATGCCGATGATCGGCTTGCCCGAACGGAGTTCCTCGGGGGTGATGCCGTAGTTCATGAAGCGCTCGAGGTAGAGCGCGGTCATGTCGATGCGCTCTTCGTTGTCGAACCAGTCCTGCGACCGGAAGCGCTTCGGTTTGCTGTTCTGTTGTGTCATTCCGTATTACTCCTGCAGCCGCAGCACGTGGTGCGGCAATCCGGCCGTCTCGGCGCGGAAGGTGAACAGCGCGCCCGCGAGCGGCTGCTGGGCCAGTTCCTCGGCCGTCAGGCCCTTGCGCGCCGACGTCGCGTACACGGTGCGCAGGTCGTCGCCGGCAAAGGCCAGTTTCGTGATGTTCGAGCAGGGGAAGCGCACTTCGCCCACTTTTTCGCCTTGCGGATTGCGGCGTTCGATGCGCCAGCCGCGGAACACCGCGATCCACACGTAACCCTCGGCGTCGACCGCCATCCCGTCCGGCCAGCCGCCGTCCGTGATTTCCGCGAACAGGCGCTTGTTCGACAGGCTGCCATCTTCCGCCAGGTCGAAAGCATACACCCGTTTATCCAGCGTGTCGGTGTGATACAGCGTGCGTCCATCCGGGCTCACGGCCGGGCCGTTCGTGATGATGTAGCCGTCGTCCATGCGCACGACGTGCTTGCCGTCGAAACGGTACAGGACACCCGACGGCGCTTCTTCCGCATCGTCCATCGAACCGAACCACAGGCGGCCCTGCGCATCGACGTGGCCGTCGTTGAACCGGTTGCCCGTCACGTCTGCCTCGACCTTCGCGAACGGCACGAATTCGCCCGTCGCTTCCACGAAGCGGTACAGACCGTCCTCCAGCGAGACGACGAGGCCGCCGTCCGTGGCGCGCACGACGAAGCTCACCTGGCCCGGCGCGTCCCAGCTGCGCTGGTCGGAACCGTCGGCCGCGCAGCGGTGCAGGCGCTTGCCCTTGATGTCGACGAACCACACCTGCTTGGCCGGGGCATCCCACAGGACGCCCTCGCCCAGTGTCGCGCCGACTTCCCACAGCGGGGTGGGTTGCGTGGCGATCGTGCTCATGCGCCGTACCAGCCCGCGTCGACGAAGTATTCGCGGCCGGAGATGTGGCGCGCGTTGTTCGACGCCAGGAACAGCGCCAGCGCGGCCACGTCTTCCATCTCGACGCGCTCGGGGATGCACTGGCCGGCGAGGATGCGGGCTTCTTCTTCCGGGTTGTGCCACAGCGCCTTCTGGCGCGGGGTCACGACGGCGCCCGGGACGACCGTGACGGCGCGGATGCCGTGCGGGCCGAATTCGCGCGCCATGTTGCGGGTCATGCCTTCGATGGCGGCCTTCGCCATCATGTACAGGCCCAGTTGCGTATGCGGCAGGTGCCACGAGATCGAACCGAAGTTCAGCAGCACGCCGTACTTGCGGGCCTTCATGCCCGGGATGACGGCCTGCGCGCAGAAGTACTGGTGGCGCAGGTTCACGTTCATGCGGCTTTCCCAGTACGCCGGCGTCACGTTCTCGATGTCGTGACGGTCGTCGTTGGCCGCGTTGTTCAGCAGGATGTCGACGCCGCCCGCTTCCTCTTCGATACGGGCGAAGGTCGCCTTCAGCTCGTCGAGGTTGGTCAGGTCGCACTTGATGAATTTCGGTGCGATGCGCGAACCGGCCAGCGACGCTTCCAGGGCGCGCGACGCTTCCTCGGCGATGTCGAGGAAGTACACGCGGGCGCCCTGGCCGGCGAACGCCGTGGTCAGCTCGGCACCGATGCCGCTGCCGCCGCCGGTGATGACGACGCGCTTGCCGGCGAGGTCGGGGAACGTCGCGTAGACGAATGCTTGGTTTTGTTCAGACATGGTGTTTTTCGTTATTTTGAGAGCAGGCCGCGTTGGGCCAGGTTGGCGTACAAAGCACGCACGCCGAAGGTCCACGGTGCAATCTGGTCGCTGCGCTGGACAGTATTGACCAGGGTGCCCAGCGACGGCGTGGAGATGCTCACGCGGTCGCCCGCGTGGTGGGTAAAGCCGCCGCCTTGCGCGTCACGGTCCTTGATCGGCGAGAACATCGTACCGAGGAACAGCATGAAGCCGTCCGGGTACTGGTGGTGCTTGCCGCAGGTCTGGCGCACCAGGTCCAGCGGGTCGCGGCTGATCTCGCGCATGAAGCTGGCGCCGGCCAGTTCGAAGTTGTCGTCGACGCCTTCGATCAGCATGCGCACTTCCGCGTTGCGCAGCGTGTCGATGTCGAAGTCGCCGTCGAACAGGCGGATGAACGGGCCGATGGCACACGAGCCGTTGTTGTCCTTTGCCTTACCGAGCAGCAGCGCGCTGCGGCCTTCGATGTCGCGCAGGTTGACGTCGTTGCCCAGCGTGGCGCCGACGACTTGCGCGCGGCTGTTCACGGCCAGGACGATCTCCGGCTCCGGATTGTTCCAGTGCGACGACGGGTGCAGGCCGACGGCCGCGCCATGGCCGACCGCCGACATCGGCTGCGACTTCGTGAACACTTCCGCGTCCGGGCCGATGCCCACTTCCATGTACTGCGACCACATGCCGCGCGCCGACAGGTCGGCCTTCAGGCGCATGGCGGCCTCGCCGCCCGGTTCCAGTTCGGACAGGTTCGTACCGATGGTTTCCTGCAGCTGCTGGCGCAGCGCGGCGGCGCGGGCCGGGTCGCCCTTGGCCTGTTCCTCGATCACGCGTTCCAGCAGGCTGACGGCGAACGTGACGCCGCAGGCCTTGATTGCCTGCAGGTCGCACGGGGCCAGCAGGCGCACCGCGTTGCCTTCGTCGCCGGCCAGCGCGGCGGCGACCAGTGCGTTTACGTCGCCCAGGTCCTCGCCGTCCGCGCCGCGCACGATGGCGACCAGGTCGTCGCGCTCGAGCAGCTCCGACACGGTCGGGGCGTGGCGCGTGATATCGATTACACGACCGTTACGAACGGCCACTACGGCCGGGCCATTGGTCGGAGCTGAACGCCAGACGCGGCCGACCATCAGAGCCTGGTCGAGGTCCTGCGGCAGCGGATTGGCTTGGATTGCTGTCATGTTGTGTCTCTCTTGGTTATGCCACCGTCAGGGTCGCCTTCTTCAGGTCGACGCTGTTCGGTCCTGCGAAAATGGTGAACGTCCCCGGTTCCACGACGCGTTTCATGTCGCCGTTGTAGAACCACAGGTCGGTCGGCTTGATGTCGAAGGTGACCGTGCGTTTTTCGCCCGGCTCCAGCGTCACGCGCTGGAAGCCCTTCAGTTCGAGCAGCGGCCGGGTGACGGAGCTGACGTCGTCGCGGATGTACATCTGCACGACTTCGTCGCCACGCACGGCGCCCGTGTTCTGCACGTCGACTTGTACTTGGGTGGTACCGTTGGTCGCGATCCGGTCCTTCGTGAGGCGCGGCGCGGAGATTTCGAAACGGGTGTACGACAGGCCGTAGCCGAACGGGTACAGCGGCGTGGTCGTGTCGTCGATGTAGCCGCGGCGGCTGCTCGGCTTGCGGTTGTAGAACATCGGCAGCTGGCCGACGTTGCGCGCGATGGTCACCGGCAGCTTGCCGCCCGGGTTCGCGCGGCCGAAGATCAGGTCGGCGACGGCGTGGCCCGTCTCCTGGCCCATGTACCAGCATTCCATCAGCGCGTCGGCGCGTTCGGCCAGGTAGTTCACGGACAGCGGACGGCCGTTCAGCAGCAGCACGACGGTCGGCTTGTTCAGCGCGAAGATGGCGCGCGCGAGGTCGTTCTGCTGGCCGATCAGGTCCAGCGAGGTGCGGTCGCCCAAGTGGTTGTCGGCCCACGCTTCGCGCGCGGTCTGTTCGTTGTCGCCCAGGACCATCACGATGGTGTCGGCCTTCTTCGCGGCTTCCACCGCCTCGGCGATCAGGCGCGCATTGACTTCCGGCTTGGTCCAGACGATTTCGTCCTGGCCCCACACGTGGCCTTCCGTCAGGCGCACGCCTTCCGAGTAATCCAGCGAGAAGCCGCCGGCCTGTGCTTCCTTCTGCAGCGCCTCGTACACGGAGACGACGTGGCGCGGCTTGTCGGAGTAGCCGCCGATCGGCGTGTCCTTCGCATGGGTGCCGACCAGCAGCAGCTTGCCGACTTTTTTCGGCGCCAGCGGCAGCAGGCCTTTGTCGTTCTTGAGCAGCACGGCAGTGCGCTGGGCGGCCTTGCGCGCGAGGGCGATGGCTTCCGGCGTCGCGGTGCGGGCGTCGGCCTGGGCGGCGTCGGCATACGGGTTCTCGAACAGGCCCGCGTCGAATTTCCAGCGCAGGATGCGGCGCACGACGGCGTCGAGTTCCTTCGTCGTGATCTTGCCTTCCTTGACCAGTTCGTTCAGCGCGGCGAAACCGGCGGGGTCCGGCGTCTCGATGTCGACGCCGGCCTTGAACGCGCGCAGGCCGCCTTCCTTCACGGAGCCGACGAGGTGGTGGCGGCTGCCCAGTTCCGCGACGGCCATGTAGTCGGACACGGTCAGGCCCTGGAAGCCCCACTCCTTGCGCAGCACGTCCGTCAGCAGCCAGCGGTTGGCGTGCGACGGGACGCCGTCGATCTCGTTATACGACGGCATCACGGCCGCGATCTTGGTTTCCTTGATGATCTTCTCGAACGGCGGGAAGAAGTCTTCGCGCAGCGCTCGTTCGCCCACGTTCGCGGGGCCGATGTTGGTGCCGGACTCCGGCTGGCCGTGACCCGTCATGTGCTTCAGCGTCGCGAAGACCTTGTCCTGCGCCAGCGGCAGCGTGTTGCCCGAGAAGCCCAGCACGGCGGCCTTGCCCATCACGCCGCACACGTGCGGGTCTTCGCCATAGGTCTCTTCGATGCGGCCCCAGCGCGGCTCGCGCGCGACGTCGACGACCGGTGCCAGCGCCAGGTTGGCGCCGCGTGCGCGCATCTCCTTGGCGGCGAGCGAGAAGATCTGCTCGACCAGTTGCGGATCGAACGTGGAGGCCAGGCCGATCGCCTGCGGGAAGCTGGTCGCTTCCGGCGCCACGTAGCCGTGCAGCGATTCCTCGTGCATGAAGACGGGGATGCCGAGGCGCGTGTTCTCCATCGCCCATTTCTGCACGGCGTTCACGTAATCCGCCGTTTCCTTCGGACCGCGGTTGCCGACGGCGCCCGAGTTGCCGGCGTTGTTGTCGGCGCCGATCTGGCGGTCGGATGGGCGCGCGAACATGCCCATGCCGTGCGGATGCACGCGGCTCGCCTTCTCAGCGTTGAAGCTGGTGTCCTCGTTCTGGAGATCCTTCTTCGTCAGCCACACGCATTGCAGCTGCGCGATCTTTTCATCGACCGTCATGCGGCCCAGCAGGTCTTCCACGCGCGCCGCGACGGGCGCGTTTGCCTGCTTGTAGACCGGTGCGCCGCCCTTGACGGCCTTGGCCGCCATCGCGCCAGGCACGACTGCCATGCCGGCCGCGCCCCCAACGGTGGCCAGAAACTCTCTGCGTTTGATACCCATCGACGTATGTCTCCTGCTTGTTTTTGTAAGGTGCCGACTCATGGCCGGCCAAGTGTGGTCTGCCTGGCATGCGGAAGGTCTATGCCCAACATTCGAATAACAGAAATGTTACCGCAACCATTCCAGTCTAATCGGCTAATTTAGCGCTTGTCAATCAATTATTGGGAAGATGGCCGGCTAAAGCCACGCAACGGCCTGCGGCGACGGCGGAAATGGCTGACAAAGAGGGAATTGAGGATGTTTGCGCGAACAGTTTATGCGTCGCGCGTAGACGGCCGCGGCTGGGGATGCCGCGGCCGGAAGAGTCAGCCGGCGCGCTTGGCGGCGGCGAGCGGCAGCAGTGCCGAGGGACGGGTGCGCGGCGCGGCGTCGGACTGGCGGCGCACCAGTTCGAAGTCCATGCGGACCTGTTCCGGCTCGGCCTCCTCGCCCTCGCGCTGCGCACGCACGCGGCGCACGAGCGATTGCACGGCCTCGCGCGCCATGCCGGCGATCGGCTGGCGCACGGTGGTCAGCTCCGGCCAGATCGTCGTGGCGAGCGCCGTATCGTCGAAGCCGGTGACGGTCAGGTCGCCCGGAACGTCGAGCCCGAGACGGTGCGCGACGGCCACGCAGGCGGCCGCCATGTCGTCGTTGCTGGCGAAGATGGCGGTCGGGCGCTCTTCCAGCGCGAGCAGGTGCTCGGCCGCGTCGAGGCCGGAGCGGTACGTGAACATGCCCTGCACGACCAGGTCGTCGGACGCGTCGGCGCCCTGCTCCGCGATCGCCGCGCGATACCCTTCGAGGCGGCGCGCGCTCGCGGTCTGGTTCGGATGGCCGACGACGAAGCCGATGCGCTGGTGGCCCAGGTTGATCAGGTGCCGCGTCATGGCGTGCGCCGCTTCGTAGTCGTCGATGCTGACGGCGCCCACGCGGCTGTCCGGCAGGCCGCAGGCGACGACGACGGCCGGGATGTTCGCATCCGCGATGGCCGCGATCACCGCCGGGCTGTCGCACAGCGGCGGCGGCAGGATGATGCCGTCCAGGCCGTTCTCGACGAGGCGGCGCGTCTGTTCCGCTTCCTGTTCGCCGGCTTCGCATTTTTCCACGAACAGCTGGACGTTGTTCAGGCCCGACTGGCTCAGGAGGCCCACGAGGAACTCGCTCAGGTAGGCCGCGCTCGGGTTACTGTACAAGAAGCCGACGCGGATCGGCTTGGAGCCCGCGAGGTTGCGCGCCTCCTGGTTCGGCGTGTAGTTCAGCGCCGCCACGGCTTCCGCAACCTTGCGGCGGGTGCTTTCGCGCACGAGGCCCTTGCCATTCATGACGCGCGAGACCGTCATGGCGGATACGCCCGCGAGCTTGGCGACGTCGGCCATCGTCGGCTGGCCCCGCCGCTCCAGCTCTTCCTGGACGGACTCAGGTTTGGTCTTGGTCATTCTCCCTATTCCCCATCATTTTTTGTTTGCGCTATCTTAGCACTTCACGGGCGTGCAAAGATAGCCATAAAAATGACCGTAAACACTCAGAAATCGATTTCCCATTTTCAAAGTTTGCGCTAACATTCCTGCGCCGGACGGGCCGCCGCATCCGGCACTCATATAAATACAACGGAGACTATGATGGAACGATTCCTGCGGCTTGCGCATGCACGCCTGCTGGTGGCGCTCGCGCTGAACGTCCTGCTCGGCCTGATCGGCACCCACCTCGCCCACGCCGCCGATGAAGACGGCTACGACCTGTGGCTGCGCTACCGCCCCCTGCCCGCCGCCCAGCGCACGGCACTCGCGGCCGCCGCCACCGGCATCTCGGCACCCGACGACACCCCGACCGTGCGCGCCGCCAGCGCGGAACTCAAGCGCGGCCTGGCCGGCATGCTGGCGCGCGCACCGGACGCCATTCCCTCGACCGCGCAGGCACGCGCCGGGGCCATCGTCCTCGCCCGCGCCAGCATCCCGGCGGGCCTGGCCGACGCGGACGCGGTGCGCCGCGACCTCGCCGGCGCCGGTCCCGAAGGCTATGTCGTGCGCCGCACGCGCGTGGGCGGCGCCCCGGTGACGCTGATCGCGGCGAACACGGACATCGGCCTCCTGTACGGCAGCTTCGCGTGGCTGCGCGCGCTGCAGCTGGGAGTCGCGCCCGACAAAATCGCCCTCGCCGACAAACCGGCGCTGCCCCTCCGGGTGCTGAACCACTGGGACAACCTCGATCGCACCGTGGAACGCGGCTACGCGGGCGAATCGATCTGGAACTGGTGGGAGCTCCCCAACATCGTCGACCCGCGCTACACCGATTACGCGCGCGCCAACGCGTCGCTGGGCATCAACGGCGCGGTCCTGAACAATGTCAACGCCAAGGCCGAGGTGCTGAGCCCCGCCTTCATCGCGAAAACGGCCGCCATCGCCAACGTGCTGCGCCCGTACGGCATCCGCGTGTACCTGTCCGTGCGCTGGTCGACGCCGCTGGAATTGAAGGAGACGAAGACGGCCGACCCGCTCGATCCGGCCGTCGCTGCCTGGTGGGCGCGCAAGGCCGACGAGATTTACCGCACGATTCCCGATTTCGGCGGCTTCCTCGTCAAGGCCAATTCGGAAGGCCAGCCCGGCCCGCAGGACTATGGCCGCAACCACGCGGACGGCGCCAACATGCTCGCGCGCGCGCTTGCCCCGCACAAGGGCATCGTGATGTGGCGCGCCTTCGTGTACAACCCGCCGGCCCACCCGAACCAGGTCAGCGACCGCGCGGCGCAAGCGTACGACCAGTTCAAGCCCCTGGACGGCAAGTTCGACAAGAACGTGCTCGTGCAGGTGAAGAACGGCGCGATTGACTTCCAGCCGCGCGAACCGGCCCACCCGCTGTTCGGCGCGATGCCGGATACGCCGCTCGTGATGGAATTCCAGGTGACGAAGGAATACCTGGGCTTTGCCACGCACCTTGTCTATCTCGGCCCGCTGTTCCAGGAAACGCTGCGTTTCGACACGCGCGCCGGCGGCAAGCCGATGACGGTCGCGCGTGTGCTGGAAGGCGCACAGGACGGCCATGTCGGCGGCATCGCCGGCGTCGCGAATATCGGTTCGAGCCGCAACTGGACGGGCTCCACGTTCGACCAGGCCAACTGGTATGCCTACGGGCGCCTCGCGTGGAATCCGGACCTGGACAGCCGCGCCATCGCACGCGAATGGGCGGGCCAGACGTTCGCGCCGGACGCGCGCGTCGTCGATCCGGTCGTCGCCATGATGATGCGCTCGCGCGAAGCGGTCGTCGACTACATGACGCCGCTCGGCCTGCACCACATGATGGGTACCGGCCACCACTACGGTCCCGCGCCATGGGTCGACGACCTGGGCCGCGCCGACTGGAACCCCGTCTATTATCACCGCGCCGACCGGAACGGCATCGGCTTCGACCGCACGGCCAAGGGCAGCAATGCCGTGGCCCAGTACGCACCCGAGGTCGCGCGCCGCTTCGCCGACCCGGCCACGACGCCGCCCGAATTCCTGCTGTGGTTCCACCACCTGCCGTGGGACTACCGCATGCCGGACGGCCGCACCCTGTGGGCGGACATCATTGCGCACTACGACCACGGCGTGGCCGAAGTGGCCGCGATGCAGGCCCAGTGGCAGCGCCTGCGCCCGTTCGTGGATGCGCAGCGTTTCAACGACGTCGCACAGCGCCTGGCCCAGCAACAGCGCGAGGCCGAGTGGTGGCGCGACGCGTGCATCGCCTACTTCCAGCATGTTTCCGGCCTGCCGCTGCCGGCCGGCGTGCGCGCGCCCGCGCAACCGCTTGATTATTACCGGAAGCAAGCGTTCCCGTTCGCGCCTGGCCACGGCTGAACCGTTTTCACCCCACCACGCAAAACAGAAGGATTCAACCATAATGACTACGAGACGAGAGATCATCCAGGCGCTCGCCGGCGCCGCCCTGCTGCCCGCCGTCGCGCCGTTCGCGCGCGCACAAGGCCCCGCGGGCGAAACGCTGAAGGACGTCGCGGCCCGCAAGGGCATGCGCTTCGGCACCGCCATCAGCGCGGGCCGCAACCAGTTCGGCGACGCGGCCTACCGCGCCCTCGTCGAACGCGAATGCAACCTGATCGTGCTCGAGAACGAGATGAAATGGCAGGCGCTCGAACCGGCGCCGGGCAAGCCGAACTTCGGTCCGGCGGACGACGTGATCGCCTGGGCCAAGGACAAGGGCATCGCCGTGCGCGGCCACAACCTGTTCTGGCAGGCCGAGAAATGGGTGCCGGCCTGGGTCGCCAAGCAGAACTTCGGCCCGCAGCCCGCGAAAGCCGTCGAGCAGCTGATGCGCACGCACGTGAGCACCGTGTGCGGCCACTTCGGCAAGACCATCAAGAGCTGGGACGTCGTCAACGAAGCCGTCGACCCGGCCGACGGCAAGCTGCGCCAGAACGCCCTCACGAAGCCGCTGGGCGCCGTCGAGCAGATCGACCTCGCATTCCGCCTCGCGAAAGAATACGCGCCGCAGGCGCAGCTGGTCTATAACGACTACATGCGCGGCGACGCCGGCAGCGCGAAGCACCGCGCCGGCGTGCTCGCCCTGCTCGCGGACCTCAAGAAGCGCGGCACGCCGATCCATGCCCTGGGCCTGCAGAGCCACATCGGGTCGTGGGACGAAACGGATAAAGGCCGTTCCGACCTGGTGGAATGGCGCAAGTTCCTCGACGAGGTATCGGGCATGGGCTACGACCTCCTGATCACGGAACTGGACGTGAACGACCGCCGCCTGCCGGCCGACATCGCCAAGCGCGACGCCGGCGTGGCCGCCGCCACCCGCGACTTCCTGGACGTGACGCTGGCCTACCCGCGCCTGCGCGACATCCTCGTGTGGGGCCTGGCCGACAACATCAGCTGGCTGCAGACCTGGGACGAAGCGCCGCGCAAGGACAAGCTGCCGATGCGCCCGACGCCGTTCGACGCGCAGCTGAAAGCGAAGCCGATGAAGCAGGCGATCATCGACGCCATCAAGGCCGCGCCGGCACGCCAGGGCTGACCTGCGATATCGATTCGGGTATCGGTCGGCGCGCACAAGTGATTGGCGCGCCGGCCAGTCGATATTTATACTCGCGCGACGCTCATCAACTCTTAGCCCGCACATGGACTCGAATCGCCGCCGCATCCTCACCGCTTCCCTCGCCACCGCCGCCGCAGCTGGCCTCCCCGCGCTCGCCTTCGCCGCCGCAGCGAAGTCCCCCGCGAAATCACCCGCGCCAACCGCCGGCCTGGCGCCGACGCCGCCGATGGGCTGGAACAGCTGGAACTCGTTCGGGCCGACCATCACGGAAGCCCAGGCGCTGGAAAACGCCGACATCATGGTCGCGAAACTGCTGCCGTTCGGGTACAACGTGTTCACCGTCGACATCCAGTGGTACGAGCCGAACGCGAACAGCTACGAATACCGCAAGGACGCCGAGCTGACGATGGACCAGTACGGCCGCCTGCAGCCGGCGCCGAACCGCTTCCCGTCCGCAGCCGGCGGCACGGGCTTCAAGAAGCTCGCCGACCAGATCCACGCGCGCGGCATGAAGTTCGGCATCCACCTCATGCGCGGCATCCCGCGCCAGGCCGTGCGCCTGAACACGCCGATCCTCGGCACGAAGCTGCGCGCGCAGGACATCGCCGACACGAAGGCGATCTGCGAGTGGAACGGCGACATGTACGGCGTCGACATGACGAAGCCGGGTGCCCAGGAATACTACAATTCCGTGTTCAAGCAGTACGCCGAGTGGGGCGTCGACTTCGTCAAGATGGACGACATGTCGCGTCCGTACGAGCGCAACTGGCCCGAGGTCGAGGCCGCGCACAAGGCCATCGCGACCAGCGGCCGTCCGATCGTCCTGTCGCTGTCGCCGGGCGAGATGGACCTGCGCTGGGCCAACCACGTGCCGCACTATGCGCAGATGTGGCGCATCTCGGACGACTTCTGGGACGAATGGCGCCTGCTCAACGAGCAGTTCCAGCGCCTGGAAAACTGGAACCCGGTGATGGGCGCGAACTCGTGGCCCGACGCCGACATGCTGCCGCTGGGCCGCCTGGCCCTCGGCGCACGCGACACCAAGTTCACGCCGGACGAGCAGCAGACGCTGATGTCCCTGTGGAGCATCGCGCGCTCGCCGCTGATCATGGGCGGCGACCTGCGCCACCTGGACGCGAAGACGCTCGCGCTGCTGACGAACCCCGAGGTGCTGGCCGTAAACCAGCGCAGCCGCGACAACCGCCCGCACCGCGCGGACGCGGGCACGCGCATCTGGAGCGCACGGTCGGCCGACAAGCGCAACCTGCAATACCTGGCGCTGTTCAACACGTCCGACGCACCGACCGAGATCGTGTTCGACCTGTCGCGCCTGGATCTGGGCAACCGCAGCGTCGCCGTGCGCGACCTGTGGGCGCGGCGCGACCAGCCGGCCGTGCGCGGCGCGCTGCGCATCAACCTGGCGCCGCACGCGTCGACGTTGCTGGGCCTGTCCGCCTGAGGGTGACAAAGGGTGATTATTCTGGCTGCATGAAATGTCAGAATAGCGTCGATACAAATTTTGGAACATAATGGTCCGGTTCGCGCCGGCCCTTTATGCTCCCATCCATCGACCGCATGAGAATACACCCGCTCACCGGGGAGTTTGCGCAGCCCGCAAACGAAACCGCATTCCTCGTCCACCAGCTGCCGCAGACACGGGCCCTGCTCGGCTACACGCTCGTGTTCTGCACGCTGTTCTACCTGGCGTTCTCGATCTCGGACCTGGCCGCGCTGGGCTACGGTCCGACCTACCTGAAGCTGTGCGCGGCGCGCGCGGTCGTCGCCGCGACGGCCGGCACGTGCGCCTGGCTCGCCTACCACCGGCCGCTCACCCTCCACGCAACCCGCATCGCCGCCAGCGTCGCGGAGACGGTGGCGCTGGCGTGCTTCATGTTCATCGCGGTGCAACGGCCGGACGAATTCCATTGGCACGCGATGTCGCTCGGGATCATGCTCATCGTGATCTACCTGTACATCCCGAACCGGTTCGCCAACGCGCTCGTGCTGGCGGGCGGCGGAACCGCCGTCTTCCTTGCACTGACCTGGAGATATGGCCGGCTGACGGCGGCCGACGGCGTCACGATGGTGATGCTGCTGGTATTGGCGAACGCGTTCGGCGCGCTCGCGGCGCGGCGCTTCAACCAGGCGACGCGCGAAGAATACCGGGCACGCGTGCAGCTCCAGCACACGGCCGCGCGTGACCACCTCACGGGCTGCTTCAACCGGCGCTACCTGCACGAGACCCTGATGCGCCCCGGCGAGGTGCGCACGCCCGACCATGGCGGCATGCTGACGGTGGTCCTGTGCGACATCGATCATTTCAAGCGCATCAACGACACGTACGGCCACGCCAGCGGCGACGTCGTGCTGCGCAGCTTCGCGGACCTGTTGCGGCGCATGACGCGCGACGGCGTCGACAGCGTGGTGCGCTACGGCGGCGAGGAATTCCTCGCGATCCTCCCCGGGACGGATCTCGACGGCGGCATCCACCTGGCGGAGCGGCTTCGTACGCGCTTCGCCGACACGAGCGTCATGACGGACGACGGCGCGGAGCACGTACGCACGACCGCGAGCTTCGGCGTCGCCTGCGCCGACCTCGCGGCCGACGGCGTGCACCACGTGCTGCGCGACCTCATCGCCGTGGCCGACAAGCTGATGTACGACGCCAAGCGCGGTGGCCGTGACCGCGTGCATGCCCGCTGCGCCTGCACCAATCCCCCTGCCGGGCTGCGCCGCGCCTAGTCGCGGACCTTGCCCCGCAATGCCTTCACCTGGCTGCGGCCGGCCTTGGATTCGAGCCGGCGCCGCTGCGACCCCAGCGTGGGCCGCGTCGCCCTGCGCACGAGCGGCACCGTTGCGGCCGCGTCGACGAGTGCCTGCAGCCGCGCGAGGGCATCGATGCGATTGCGTTCCAGGCTGCGCGCGGACTGCGCCTTGATGACGACGACGCCGTCGCGCGTGATGCGTGCGTCGGGCAGCGCGCGCAGGCGTTCCTTCACGTCCGCCGGCAGCGAGGACGCACCGATGTCGAAGCGCGCCTGCACGGCATTCGACACCTTGTTCACGTTCTGCCCGCCCGGGCCCTGCGCACGGATCGCGCTGAACTCGACCTCGTCCGGATCGATGGCGACAGGCGGGCGCACGGGCGTCAGCGGACCTGGGTGCCCAGGATCGCGCCGCCCGCCGTGCCGTACACGAACGGACCGTTCAGCGACGAGCCGTCGGTGTACGTCGTCGGCGTCTGCTGCGTCCAGCTGGACAGGTTGAACGTGGCATTGGTCTTGAAGCTGTACTGCGGCGCCGACGGATACGGCGACGGCTGCGTCACCTGGGCGCTGAGGCGGTAGACCTGCACGCCGCTGTTGATGTCCAGCGTCTTCTTGGCGGCGCACTGTGCCGGCGTGCGCGCGAGCTTCGTGAAGTAGGCGGAGTTCTGGGGCGCGTACGGCGCCGTCGTGTTCTCGGGATTGTACGGGTTGGCGACCAACTGCGCCTTGACGCTGCCGCGCGGCCCGGACACCAGCACGGCCGTCTCCTCGTCGACGCCGATGCCCAGCACCTGGTCGAACGGTTCGACGCCGCCGGGGCAGCCGTTGCCGATGCGGGACACGAAGCCGATCAGGCGGCCCAGCCGGTCGCGCGTATTGAAATGGTCGTCCGTGATCGTCTTTTCCAGGCCCGGGATGTTGATGAAGCTGCCGGTCTGGATGAATTTGCCGGACGACGTGTTGAGCGGGTCGATCGTCATGTAGCGGTTGAACGGATTGGCGAGCGCCTCGTCCGACGTCACCGTGTCGTTCAACGCGACGAACGCGTACTGGCCCAGCATCGCATTGCCGGCGCTCGTGCCGCCGATCGGGATCCCCGCGTTGACGGCGCGCTGCAGCGCGGCCGCCAGCGGCGTGCTTTGCCAGTACTGGTAATAGTCCGCCTGGTCGCCGCCGGCGATGAAAATGGCGCTCGCTTTCGAGATCACGTCCAGCACGAACGGATCCGCCGCGGCGGTGCGGCTCGGGATCACGAGCGTTTCGACGGACGTCACGCCCAGATCGAGGCCGCCGACCATCTCGTAGTTGCGGCTCGTCGTCGTATCGACCGTGCCGAGGCGGCTGTAGACGTACGGGTTGTACGCATCGCCGCCCGTCGCGCGGAGGATGACGAAGCGGCCGCCAGTGGCCTTCGTGATGCCCGCCTGCGCGATCATCCAGCGGAATGCCTCGGCCACGTCGTAGCCGCCGCCCATCAGCACGACGGACGGTGTGCAGACGGTCTCCCAGCACGATACCGGCTTTGCGCGCACGGGCGCGGACGGGTTGCCCACGTAGCTGTACGTGTATTTGGGACCGGCGTGTGCCGCTTCGGCGGCGAGCAGCGGAGCGAGGGCGAGCAAAGCGCGTGCGGCCTTGGATTTAAGCGTGGAAGTCATGTGGGCTCCATTCGGCGAGGGTTCGGTTCTGGCAGGCTCAGCATATTATCTTTTTTGCACGACCGGAACCAGATTTGCGCAGGGATTGCGGGATTTTCGGCATTTGCACCACACGCGGGCGGCGTGTATCGTCATGCCTGCCCCCTGAACCGAGAGAACCGCACGATGAGTTTCGACCTGATGGTGTTCGCCCCCGACGCCGCCCCTTTCAAACGGCCCGCCTTCCTCGACTGGTACGAGGCACAGACCGAATGGAGCGAGGACCACGGCTACGACGACCCGGCCGTGGCCACGCCCGCGCTGCAAGCCTTTTACGCGGAACTGGCGGCCGGGTTCCCGCCCGCCCCGGCCGACGTGGAGGAGCCGGAAACCGGCACGGACTACACCATCGGCAGAACGCTGATCTACATGACATTCCTCGACTGGGACCGCATCGACGCGGCGTGGGAAGCCGTGCACCGCCTGGCGGCGAAGCACGAACTGGGCTTCTTCGACGTCAGCTCCGATCTTGCGGAGGTGTGGCTGCCCGACCGCAAGGGCGGGCTGCGCGTGGTCCACTCCGACTAATTCGCCTTGGCCAGCGGGCTTTCCTGCGGACCGAGATAGCTCGGCTTCAGGCCGCCCGCATCGATCACGACGCGCTGCAGCACGAGGCCCGGGTCCAGCGCCCAGAACTTCAGCGTGTGGCGTCCCGCCGCCTTCACCTCGTGCGCCGTCGTGAATTGCGCGACGCCGTCCGTGACGATTCTTTCCCAGTGCTGCAGCGATTCGTCCGCATGCACGTCGACGATGCGCGGCGGCTCGTCGTCGATCGAGACGGCGTAGCGGAAGCCCGGTCCCGGCCGGAATTTCAGCGTGGGCGCCAGCGTCGCCTGCACGTTCACCTTGCCCGGCTCGAATAGGAACACGTCGTACTCGAGGCGCATGCCGTCCGCGGGCTGCAGCGCGGGCGCGTCCACCGGCAAGGTCGTCATGCCGGACAAGGTGCGGCCCAGGCCCGGTACGCGCAACCATTCGCGCCCGGCAGGGGCCAGCGCGCGGCTGTAGTGTTCGGCCTCGATGGCGACCGTGCCGCCCGTCTCGACGAAGCCGGCGACCTGTGCGCCGCGCTGGTCCGCGTGGCGCAGCGGGACCTCCACGGCGGCCTGCCGGCCATCCGGACCGCTCACCAGCACACGGCCGGACGTCGCGCCCGCCGGCACCTGGTCCCAGCGCACGTCGACGGCGATCCGCTTCGACTTGTCCGTCGTGCCGGACGATTCGCCCAGCACGATCCACGGCTGTTCGGCACGCGCGGTCCACGCCACCGGCGCGGCGCCGCGATCGAAGACTTCGATGTAGCGGTTCGATTTGTCGAACGGCTCGAACGCGGGCAGGCGCAGCTCCTTCGCGGCCGGCCATGCGGCCTCGCTGCCCTCCACCGCCACGCCCAGCGCGGGCGCGGCAGGCAGCGCGATCTCGCGCACGTCGGGCATGATGTTCGTCGCGGGGTCGCGCCAGCTCGTGTAGCCGATGTGCGTCTGCGCCATCATGTGGTTCCACTTGCCGCCGTTGATCGTGTGGTACTCGCGCGAGATCGCGGCGTCCTGCGCGAACAGGTCGCGCGCGCGGGCCGCGAGGTCGTTCGTGTCCGCGCGGCCCTGCTGTGCATGAAGGCGGTTCGCCTGCACCGTCGCATACAGTTCGCCCAGCGTGCCCGATGCGCGTACGGGATGCTCGACCAGCTGGAAGAACGCGTCACGCTGCGCCGGCGCCAGCTTCGCTTTCACGCGCTCGACGCGCGCCGCCAGCGCGCGCCAGTCGGCCACGATGCGCTCGGACTCGCGGTAGTTCGTCGCGCTGTACGTGCCCGGCTCCAGCTGCTCCGGCCGGCGGCGGCCGTTGTAGCGGGCATACGTCTCGACGATGTCGGCGATTTCCGTCGCGTTGTCCGCGCCGAACTCGCGCGCCGCCCACAGCTTCAGGTACGCCGGCAGGCGCGACGCGGGCCACGCGGCCGGGTTCCAGGCGTACGTCAGGAAGAATTCCGTCGGCACTTCCATCGGCTTGAGGTCGCCCACGTTCACGACCCACAGCCGGTCCGCGCCGAGGCGCCAGGCCAGGTGCATCTGCTCCCACACCTTCGGCAGCGGCGTCACGTTGATCCATTTGTAGGAGCGCGGGCCGCCCACGTAATCGAAGTGGTAGTAGATGCCGGCACCGCCGCTGCGCTTGCGTTCTTCCGCGGTCGGCAGGCGGCGGATATTGCCCCAGTTGTCGTCGCACCACAGCAGGGTGACGTCGTCCGGCACGCGCATGCCCTTCTCGTAATACTCCTGCACTTCCTTGTACAGCGCCCACACCTGCGGCACCTGCGGCAGCGGCTTGCCGGTCGTCTTTGCGATCATCGCGCGCTGGTCGGCCACGATCCGCTGCAGCAGCGCGACGTTGGATTCCTCGGACATCGGCTCGTCGCCGTCGCCGCGCATGCCCAGCGTGATGACCTTGTCCCAGTCCTTCGAACGGTCCAGGCCCTGCTGCCAGAATTCGCGCAGCGCCTGTTCGTTGCGGTTGTAGTCCCACGGTCCCTTGCCGTACTTCTTCCATTCCGCGTGGGCGCGCATCAGCGGTTCGTGGTGCGACGTGCCCATCACGATACCCATCTCGTCGGCCAGCGGACCGTTTTCGGGATCGTCGTCGTAGAACGCATTGCCCCACATCGCCGGCCACAGGTAGTTGCCGCGCATGCGCAGGATCAGCTCGAAGAGTTTGCCGTAGAACTTGTGGTTGAAGCCGCCGAATTTCTCCTTCGCCCAGCCGGACAGCGCCGGCGCCTCGTCGTTCAGGAAGATGCCGCGGTAGCGCACGACGGGTGCGTCGGCCACGCGCGTGCCGGCCGCCACGGCGAGCACGTCGTGCTTCGGGGGCGCCACGTCGGCCCACCAGTTCCACGGCGAGACGCCGATCTGTTCGGACACCGTGTACAGCCCGAAGATCGTGCCGCGCCGGTCGCTGCCCGCGACGACGAGCGCGCGCGCCACGCCCGGCAGCGGATTGCGCACGGTCTGCACGAGATAGCCTTCCCACTTGCCGCGCACGGCCTGCGCGTCGATCTTCTTCTCGCGCGCGAGGCGGTCGATCAGCGCGCTTTGACCGAGCGTGCCGACGATGACGACGTCCGCGCCCTTCGCGACGGCGCCCGCGGACGCCAGCAGCGCGGGCCGGGTGCCGGACACGCGTTCGATGTCCGCCTGCAGGTCGGCCGCCGCGCGGCGCACGCCCTTGAATTCGTTCGGGTCCACGACGATACGCGCGGCGAGTCCGGGCCGCGCGAGCACGACGGCATCCTTGCCCGCCTCGAACGTCACGAAAGCACGCTCTCCCAGCGCCCATGCCGGCTGTGCGGCCGCAAGCGCCAGCACGGCGGCGGCGACGAGTGATCTCATAAGTCTCCTGATGTTTTTATAGGTGGTTTCAGCGCCCGATGCGGCACGTCTGGAGCTGTTCCAGCGGCACGGCATCCGCCATCGCCTGGTAGCCGGCCGTCGACGGATGCAGGCCGTCGTTGTCCAGTGCCTTCAGCAGGTGATCCGGTCTGGCGGGGTCGCGCAGCGCCGCATCGAAATCGACGACGCCGTCGACGACGCCCGCGGTGCGGATCCACTGGTTGTACGCGAGGCGGTCCGCCTCGTTGTCCGCGCCCGGCGCGTAATAGCCGCTGCCGCCGTAAGGACTGATCGTGGCGCCCAGCACGCACACGCCCCGCAGGTGGGCACGCGCGACGATCTGGCGATACGCCTGTTTCAGGTCGTCCAGCAGGGCCGCGCGCGCCGCCGGCGTGTCTTCCTTGTTCCGGTGCTGCACGCCGAAGTCGTTCACGCCGATCATGACGATGGCGTGCGAGACGCCGGGGCGCGCCAGCACGTCGCGTTCGAAGCGGGACACGAGGTTCGGGCCCAGGCCGTCGCGCAGCATGCGGCCGCCGCCGATGCCCGCGTTGACGACGCCGATGTTCGTCATGCCCGCGCCGCGCAGGCGCGTCGCGAGGCCGTCCGTCCAGCGCGCATACGTGTCCGGGTTCACGCCGTAGCCGTCCGTGATCGAGTCGCCGATCGCAACGACCGTATGCGCCCCGCCGCGGTCCGGCACTTCGACGCCCGTGATCTGGTACCAGCGCGTAAAGGTATCGGCCTGAGGCCAGCTCGCGGCGT
The DNA here is from genome assembly GCF_024756235.1 of Massilia kyonggiensis. Classification (GTDB taxonomy): domain Bacteria; phylum Pseudomonadota; class Gammaproteobacteria; order Burkholderiales; family Burkholderiaceae_D; genus Telluria; species Telluria kyonggiensis. Next base: position 530,662 of record NZ_JANUGY010000004.1, read on the forward strand.
GCACCTGGTTGCCGGGCACGCGGAAGCTCGTCGCGCGGGCGCCCGGATGGCCCGTCTGGCGCGCCGGCGCCTGGGCGAAATGCAGCGAGATGGCGAGGTCGGCGCCGGCGGCATGCGGCAGGTCGATCGGGTCGCTCACGTATTCCGCGCCCGCGGGGATCGTCACGGACGCCGCGCCGCCGAAACGCAGCGGGCGCAGGCTGCCGGCATCGACGTCGGCCTTGCCGGGCGCGCGTGCCAGTGCGACGCTGCCGGCGTCGATCACGAGCGGCGCCGTGCCGAACACGTTGGTGAGCTTCACGCGCAGCTGGCTCCCGCTCAGCGACACGCGCACGATCTGGCGCAGGCTGGCGTCCTGCCATTGCGCGGCGGGCAATTCGTTCTGGCCTTCCGGCACCAGTTGGGCACTGCCCCACGAGGCGACCCAGTGTTCGCCGGCAGGGGTTTGTACGGCGATCGCGGCACAGCCGCCGAGGGAGAGACACAGGAGGCTGGCAGCCAGAATCGATTGACGGGACATCGTTATTCCTTCACACTGGGCAAATGGTTGCGCTACCATTCTAGTTTAGATTAATGTTACGGGCAACGAGATATATTTTTTTCGTATGCCCGTCATCACCAGGAGACCCCGACAATGCCCCTCATCCAGCGCGCCGCCAGCCCGATCGTCACCGAAATGCAGGTGATCCCCGTGGCCGGCCGCGACAGCATGCTGCTGAACCTGTGCGGCGCCCACGCCCCCTACTTCACCCGTATCCTCGTCCTGCTGAAGGACAGCGCGGGCAATACCGGCATGGGCGAGGTGCCCGGCTCGAACGGCATCCTGCGCGCACTGGAGCGGCTCGTGCCGCTCGTCACGGGCACCGAAGTGGCACGCTACAACCGCACGCTGAACGTGCTGCGCGCGGCGATTTCCGGCGTGAGCCACCAGGTGACGTCGAGCGCCGAGGAAGCCGTCATGAAGCAGCCGCACGAAATCAACCTGCGCCTGGAAAACGTGGTGACGGCCGTGGAAGCGGCGCTGCTGGACCTGCTGGGCCAGCACCTCGCGGTGCCGCTGTGCGAGCTGCTCGGCAACGGCCAGCAGCGCACGCACGTGACGATGCTGGCGTACCTGTTCTACATCGGCGACCGCACGCAGACGGACCTGCCGTATGACGGCGAGGCCGCGAAGGATGGCTGGTACAGGGTGCGCGACGAGGAGGCGTTGAGTCCCGAGCAGATCGCCGACCTGGCCTCCGCCGCCGTCGACAAGTACGGCTTCCGCGACTTCAAGCTGAAAGGCGGCGTGATGCGCCCGGAAGACGAGGTCGCGGCGGTGGCGGCCATCAAGCGGCGCTTCCCGGACGCGCGCGCGACGCTGGACCCGAACGGCGCCTGGTCGCTGGCGGAAGCCGTCGCCGCGTGCAAGGGCCAGGGCCACGTGCTGTCGTATGCGGAAGACCCGTGCGGGCCGGAGGGCGGCTATTCCGGCCGCGAGATCATGGCCGAGTTCAAGCGCGCGACGGGCATCCGCACTGCGACGAACATGGTCGCGACGGACTGGCGCCAGATGGCGCACTCGCACCTGCTGGGCGCCGTCGACATTCCGCTGGCCGACCCGCACTTCTGGACCATGCAGGGCTCCGTGCGCCTCGCGCAGCTGTGCCACGACTGGGGCCTGACGTGGGGCTCGCACTCGAACAACCACTTCGACGTGTCGCTCGCGATGTTCACGCACTGCGCCGCCGCCGCGCCGGGCGACATCACGGCGATCGACACGCACTGGATCTGGCAGGAAGGCCGCGAGCGGCTGACGACGGAACCGCTGCGGATCGTCGGCGGCCAGGTCGCCGTGCCGGACGCGCCGGGCCTCGGCGTCAAGCCGGACATGGAGCGCATCGCGGCCGCCCATGAGTTGTACAAGAAGGTGGCCGGCGGCGCGCGCGACGACGCAATGGCGATGCGCTACCTCGTGCCCGGCTGGCAGTACGACCCGAAGAAGCCGAGCTACGCGCGCTGACGCAAGCGCGAGGTGTCAGGCGGCCAGCGCCCCCGGCACCTCGCACTGCAGGAACTTGTCGAACTCCGGCAGCGCCATCGGCCGCGCGAACAGGTAGCCCTGCGCTTCGTCGCAGCGGCAGGCGCGCAGCGTCTCCATCACCTCTTCCGTCTCGATGCCTTCCGCGACCACGGTCAGGCCGAGAGCATGCGCCATGTGGACGAGGGCCGCGACGAAGTCGTCGCCGTTGGGGCACTCCTCTAGGAAGAACGAGCGGTCCAGCTTCAGCACGTCGACGGGGAAGCGCTTCAGGTACGACAGGCTCGAATAGCCGGTGCCGAAATCGTCCAGCGCCAGCTTCACGCCGAGGCGCTTGAGGCGGTGGAGCACGTCCACCGATTGGTCGATGTCGTCGATCAGCGCACTCTCCGTCAACTCCAGCTCCAGCGCGCGCGGCGCGAAACCGGATTCGCGCAACGCCTGTTCGACGTCGGCCACGAGCTCCGCCGACCGCAGCTGGCGCGCGGACACGTTCACGGACACGTGCAGCTGCGTGCCGTATTTGTCCGAGAGGCGCCTGCCGACGCGGCAGGCCTCGCCCAGCACCCAGCGGCCGATCGCCTCGATGTGGCCGCGCTCTTCCGCGATCGGAATGAATTCGAACGGCGACACCTGGCCGAGTTCCGGATGCTTCCAGCGCAGCAGGACTTCCACGCCGCGCAGCCGGAACGTGCGCACGTCGATGCGCGGCTGGTAGTGCAGCTCGAACTGGCGCAGTTCCAGTGCGCGCCGCAGTGCCGCCTCCACCTGGAGCCGGCGCCGCGCTTCCACGCTCATCTCGGGCTCGAAGAACTGGTACGAGCTCGCGCCCAATGCCTTGGCCTTGTACATCGCCGTGTCCGCGTTCTGGAACAGCAGCTCCGGCGTGGCGCCGTCCTGGCCCGAGAGGCTGATGCCGATCGACGCGCCCACGCACATCTCGAGCCCGTCGATGTGGAAGGGATTGGTGAGGGTCTCCAGCAGGCGCTGCGCGATGCCGGCGGCGGCCTCGCGGCCCGCGCAATGGGCCGCCACGACGAATTCGTCGCCGCCCAGCCGCGCGACGACGTCGCCCGGGCGCAGGCACGACTGCAGCCGCAAACCGACCTGCCGCAGCAGATGGTCGCCGGCCGCGTGGCCCAGTGAATCGTTGACTTCCTTGAAGCGGTTCAGGTCGATGAACAGCACGGTGGTTTCCGCCTGGCCGCGCGCCTCGCCCAGCATCGAACGCAGATGGCCGTTCAGCCAGGCGCGGTTGGGCAGGCCGGTGAGGTCGTCGCGTGTGGCCAGCTGCTCAAGGCGCTCCTCGGCGCGCTTGCGGTCCGTGATGTCGTGGAAGAAGACGGACAGGCCGTCCTCGCGCGCGTACACGCGCACGCTGAGCCACACGCCTTCCGGTTCATAGAATGTCTCGAACGCCGTGTTCTCGCGCCGTTCCATCGCGCGCCGGTAGATCCGGCCCGTCTCCGTCCCTTCCAGGTCGTTGGCGAGATCCCACAACACCTTGCCGCCCGACGTGCCGGGCTCCACGCCGGCAAATACCTCCGCCAGCGTGTTGGCGTACGTGATCTCCCAGTCCCGATTGACCGAGAAAAAGCCGTCTTCGATGCTTTCCAGGATCGTACGCACGCGCGCGTGCGCGTGCTCGACGCGGTGCAGCATCTCCTTTTCGCGGGTGATGTCGCGCGAGACGAGGACGGCGCCGAACACCGCGCCCGTGGCGGGGTCCACGACCTTGCGCACCTTGGAGCCCAGCGCGACATAATGGCCGTCGCGGTGGCGCTTGCGCACCTCGACCACGTCGGCGATGTCCTCGCCGGCGAGGATGCGCGCGAACGCGGCGGCGGCCGGCCCGTGGTCGTCGGGATGGAGGAAGTCGAGGACGCTGCGCCCCACCATGTCCGCCGCGTCCCAGCCCACGACGCTCGTGTACGACGGCGACACGTGGATGTAGCGGCCGTCCACGCCGCAGTGCGCGATCAGGTCCATGCTGTGGTCGACGATGAGGCGGTGCTCCGCTTCGCTCAGCAGCGCGCGGTCGAGCGTGACCTTCTGCTCCGTGACGTCGGCAAACGCGCCGGACCAGCCACCCGCATCGACGCGCGGCAGGCCGGACACGACGACGCGGTGCACGCTGCCGTCCGCGCAGGGGATCTCGACTTCACAGTGGAAAGGCGCGGACTGCGCCAGCGCATCCGCGACGCGGTCCGCCGCCTGCGCGTCCGCAGCGTACAAATGTACCCAGTCCTGCAGGCGCATCGCGACCGCGAATGGCGGCAGTGCTCCCGGCCCGTGGTCGACGACAGACGTGCAGGCGCCCTCCGTATCCGTGGTCCAGATGCTCGCGATAAACGTTGTCGGCTGTGGCATGGGATTCTGAAAAGGTGGGAAACAGTATCCTGAGCCGTCATTATGCGTCATGCCTATTGCCGTGGGACAAGGCTTACGTAAATTCAGCTCAGGGATGTTGCCCGCCAACAACTCAGAATGGCAGCGCGGGGCGGGCCGGCAGAGTGCCGGCACCGCGTGGGGAAAAAGATTACTGGCGCAGCAGCGTGCGCAGGGTGCGCGACAGGTCCTCGGCCGAGAACTTGGCGACGTAGGCGTCGGCGCGGACGTTCTTGACGTGTTCCTCGTTCGTCGTGCCGGACAGCGACGAGTGGATCACGACCGGCATGTTGCCGAAGCGCGCGTTCGACTTGATGTTGCGGGTCAACGTAAAGCCGTCCATTTCCGGCATCTCGAGGTCGGTCAGCACGAGGGCGACCTTGTCGTGCACGGTCTTGCCTTCGGCTTCCGCCGCCTCGGCGATGTGGTTCAGCTGGTCCCAGCATTCCTTGCCGCTCTTGGTCATCACGAACGGCAGGCCCATCGCGTCCAGGCCCTGCTCGATCAGCGCGCGCGCGACGACGGAATCGTCCGCCGCCAGGATCACGGCGCCCGGCTTCAGCTTCATCTTCGCGCCGACGGCCTGTTCGATGTTCTCCGTCGCCGCCTCCGGATTCAGGTTGCGCAGGATCGTCTCGACGTCCAGCACCTGGGCCAGGCGGGCCGGCTGGCCGTCCACCGCTTCCAGGCGCGCGATGCTCGTGACCATGCCGCTGCCGGCGCTCTTCTCGGCCGACATCACCTGGGTCCAGTCGAGGCGCACGATCTCTTCCACGCTCTCGACGGCGAACGCCTGCGTGGTGCGCGCGAATTCCGTCACCAGCATGATGTTCAGGCCGGTCTTGGGCGTGACGCCGGCGATGCCCGGCAGGTCCAGGACCTGGATGATCTGGCCGCGCAGGTTGACCACGCCGAGGACGTGATCCGGCGCGCCGGCCACCTTGGTGATCGTCGGCATGGCGACGATCTCGCGGATTTTAAAGACGTTAATGCCGAACAGCTCGCTGTGCTCGCCGCTGGCGTCGCCGCCGAGACGGAAAAGCAAAAGCTCGAATTTGTTCGTGCCCGTGAGATTGCTGCGCTCGTCGACTTCCTGCTGAACCGATTTCATGTCCCATCCCAAAAAGGTTGATTCTTTTGGGAAATTCTAGACGCGAACTGCGTGTCGGTGTAAAGACCAGCAAGAATCTCCGTCACTTTTTGGTGATTTCGCACCAAAAAACCACACACATTTGATGAAATCGTAACGACCGGTCACGTTGTCGAGGCCTGCGCGTCCACCTCGCGCAACGCCTGCCGCGCCATCTCGAGGATGCCTTCGAACGACTTGGCCGCCGCAATGAAGCGGCCGTTGTGGCAAAAGCCCGCATCCGGCACGCCCGTGACGGCGGCCAGGTCGGCGTCGCGCAAACCCGCCCAGGCCGCGGGCAGGTCGGCGCGCGCATCGAAGCTCTCCGCGCTGACGGGCACCGTGTGGATCATGTGGCGCTGCTCGGCCAGGCTGTAGCTGATGACGAACAACACCTTCGGCATCTCCTTGCGCACGATGGCCGTCCAGGGCAACGCGGCATTCTTCAGGTACAGCACCCGGCCGCCTTCGAGCACCTCGGCATGGCGCACCTGCTCGACCGCGAGCAGCGCGCCCACGCGGTACTTCACCGCATTGATCATCAGGTCCGTGAGCAGGCCCAGCACGCGGCGGAACTGCTCGTCGCGGTAGGCCTCGGCCGCCGGGCCATAGCCCAGGCGCTGCTCGTCGAGCCAGTTCGGATTGAAGCCGGAGACGATGGCCGACAGCCCGTAGCTGCCCGGGGCGTTGCGCGCGGCGCCCACGTCCGACAGGTCGAGGTATTGGACGACGTCCGCGTCGATCGCATACGCCATCTGCTGCGCGCCCTCCTCCGACAACTTGTAGCCTGCGTGCCGTTCGGCCAGCAGCGCCACGCAGCGCGCGCCGTATTCGCGCCACACGAGGCCGGCGCTAGCATACGGCACGCCGCTCATGCGGGCGCCGTCGAAGCCCTTCTGGTGGTGGTCGAAGCGGCCCGCGGCCGGGTTCCATTCGCCGCCCACGTCGATGGCGACGTCGGCCCGCGCGATGATGGCGGGGTCGCGCGTGCGCACGAGCTCCGCGTCCGGGTACAACAACAGCAGGACGGCCACGGCCCACGCATCGTCCGCGTGGAATTTACCGCTGTGGGTCACGATCAGCATTCTGGCTCCAATCTGGGTGCATACCCCGATGATACCGGCTTTGGCGGCAAGGCCGGGCACGCGTATGATGATGGGTGTTCCCATCCGCATCGAGACAAGCCCATGCCGCTCCGCTTCCCGACCCTTCCCCTCGCTTTCGTGCTGAGCCTCGGCCTGGCACCGGCCGCCGCGCGCGCGGACGCGCAGGCTCCTGCGGGCGCGGCCAAGGGCTCGCTCGTGATCGCGGGCGGCGCGCTGCGTGCCGACAACGCGCCCGTCTGGAAAAAGATCGTCGAACTGGCCGGGGGCCGCGGCGCGCGCATCGCCGTGTTCCCGACGGCGGCCGGCAATCCGGAGCGCTCCGGCCGCCTGACGGCCGAGATCCTGGCCAGCTACGGCGCCCGACCCTTCGTCGTGCCGCTGTCCGCGAAGCTGGCCGGTACCGACGTGCGCCGGGCCGCCGACGACCCGCAGCTGGCGGCCAGCGTGCGCGCGGCCGGCGGCGCGTTCTTCACGGGCGGCGACCAGGGCCGTATCACGGCCGCGCTGCGCCATGCGGACGGCGGCAACAGCGCCGTGCTGGACGCATTGTGGCACCTGTACCGGCGCGGCGGCGTCATCGCCGGCACGAGCGCAGGCGCCGCCATCATGAGCAAGACGATGTTCTACGAAGGCCGCGCGCCGCTGCCCACGCTGCGCGACGGCATCACGGACGGCCGCGACATCGCGCCGGGCCTCGGCTTCATCGGCGACGACGTGTTCGTCGACCAGCATCTGCTGATCCGCGGCCGCTTCGCCCGCATGCTCCCGGCGATGCTGGCCAAGCACTACCGGCTGGGCCTCGGCATCGACGAGAACACGGCCGCCGTGGTCGCGCCGGACCGGTCGATCGCCGTCATCGGGTACAAGGGCGCGCTGCTCCTCGACCTGGGCCAGGCCACCGTGGACACGGCGCGCACCGGCTTCAATGTCACCGGTGCCCGCATCAGCTACCTGGACAGCGGCGACCGCTACGACCCGGCCAGCGGCCGCTTCACGCCGGGCCCGGACAAGGAAAAGGTCGACCCGGCCGACCCGACGTACCGCGGCCCGCTGTTCGCCCCCGACATCCTCGGCAACACGGCCGTCGTCGACCTGTTGATGAAGCTGTGCGACAGCGACCAGGCCCGCGCCACCGGCATCGCGTTCGGCGACCCGGACGGCGCGGCGGCCGACCGCGGCTTCGAGTTCACGTTTACGCGCACGCCGGAGAGCGAGGGCTTCACGTCGAACCGGGCCGATACCTATTCCGTGTACCGCGTGCGCATGGACGTACGGCCCGTGAAGCTGGCGTTGCCGCTGTACCGCGTGGAATGAGGGCCCTCGCTCAGGCTCGCATCAGGAGCCGGGCCCTCTTGTCAACCGCTCAGCGGCCGCGAGGACATCGCGCAGGTTCATGCGAAGGTAGTCCGTATTCCCGACATATCCCGCAAGCGCCTCTTCGGCACGTCGCTCGATCTCCTCGGCGGAGATCTGAAAACGCGAAATAACTTCCACAATATCTTGTGCGTCTGGCCCTGAGTAACGAGCGATTTTGCTAATGATGAGGTCAAGCGGATTCAGGACGTAGACGTGCACGAGTTCAGTTCCGATCGGCACAGGGACCGCATCCTGCAGATAGTCCTCATGCATGAGCGCGAAACTACTGTTGTAACTTGGATCGAGATAAAGCATATCGCCGTTCTTCGTCTCGACGATAAGATCCGCTGGCAAAAGAATCCGCTTCGAAAACTCTGCATCGACATCCGTCGTGACACGCGCGGCGGTATACAAATGAATCGCCATCCCCCCTGCGATGACCATATTGATCGGCTCACGCAAGTCGGTACGCCTTTCGAGCTCACGGATGAGCGTACGAAGCCCTTCCGCTAATTCTGTATGTGTTGCAAATTCGACCGGCGTTACCACGTGCGCACCCCGGCCAGGCGTTTTTCCAGCAGCTGCCGCAGACGCGGAACATCCGCCACCAGGCCGTCGCTCACAACCTGCGGGAACGGACGGGGTATGACGGCTGTCTGCGCATAAAACCGGCGTGATGCCTCGTCGAGAAAATCGGCCGCGCCGCGATACTTCGTCTTCAAAAGTTGTGCTGACAACCTATACACATCGGCTTCCCGATCGGACGCCGGAGGGCGACGATGTGCCACTGCATCCGCTAATGAATCCACAAGCAGAGCCTCAGTTTCTCTCGTCCACATCGCATTCTCCTATGGTCGTGCAAGAGCCCGCTCAACGCCGGCCCGGCATGTCGATACTATCATGCCGACTCGCCGCTCATTCCAGTCGGCCTCAATCCGTCAGCGCGCGATCGACACCGCCAGCGTCTCCTTGACCTCTTCCATCACGACGTAGCTCTTCGACTGCCCGCCGTCCGCCACGTGCAGGATCTCGCCCAGCAGGCGGCGGTATTCCGTCATCTCCGGAATGCGCGCCTTGATCAGGTAATCGAAATCGCCCGAGACGAGATGGCATTCCATCACCTCGGGAATCGACAGCATCGCGCGGCGGAAGCGCTCGAACGCCTGCTCGGACTTCTGGCGCAGCGTGATTTCCACGAACACGAGGATCTGCAGCCCCAGCGCCCGCGGCGCCACGCGCGCGTGGTAGCCCGCGATGACGCCGTCGCGCTCCATGCGCTTGACGCGCTCGATGCAGGGCGTCAGCGACAGGCCCACGCGCTCCGCGAGGTCCTTCATCACGATGCGGCCGTCGTCCTGCAGGATGGAGAGGATGTGCAGGTCGATGCGGTCCAGCACACGGTTCGAGTCTTTTTGCACGCGCATGATTTTTCACTAAAAAGTTAATCGCAAACCGAAACAATTATCGCATTCTGACTACTACAATGAAAACAATTTCTAATTCCAGAATAACAGAGACACAAGGAAAGCTATGCGCGTCATCGTACTCGGCAGCGGCGTGGTCGGCGTGACCACCGCCTATTATCTGGCCAAGGCCGGCCACGACGTCACCGTGATCGACCGTCAACCGGGTCCGGCCCTGGAAACAAGCTTCGCCAACGCCGGCCAGATCTCGCCGGGCTATGCGTCGCCGTGGGCGGCGCCCGGCATTCCGCTGAAGGCCTTCAAATGGCTGTTCCAGCGCCACGCGCCTCTCGCGATCCAGCCGGACGGCTCCCTCTTCCAGCTCCAGTGGATGTGGGAGATGTATAAAAACTGCGACGCCGGCCGCTACGCCGTCAACAAGGAACGCATGGTACGCCTCGCCGAGTACAGCCGCGATTGCATCCGCGCGCTCCGCGCCGAGACGGGCATCGCCTACGAAGGCCGCCAGCAAGGCACCTTGCAGCTGTTCCGCACGCAGGCGCAGTTCGACGGCGCCGCCAAGGACATCGAGGTGCTGAAGCAGGCCGGCGTGGCGTTCGACCTCCTGGGACGCGAGCAGCTCGCCCAGGCCGAACCGGCGCTGGGCAACGTGCGCGACAAACTGGTCGGCGGCCTGCGCCTGCCGAACGACGAGACTGGAGACTGCCAGCTGTTCACGACGCGCCTCGCCCAGATGGCGCGCGAGCTCGGGGTGCGCTTCCAGTTCGATACCGCGATCGAACGTCTCGACATCGCCAATGGCCAGATCACCGGCGTGCAAACAGACAAGGGCCGTGTGACGGCCGACCGCTACGTGCTGGCCCTGGGCAGCTATTCGCGCCTGCTGCTGAAGGACCAGTTCCGCGTGCCCGTCTACCCGCTCAAGGGTTATTCGATCACCGTGCCGATCGTCGATGCGGCGAAAGCGCCCGTCTCCACGATCCTCGACGAGACCTACAAGATCGCCGTGACCCGCTTCGACGACCGCATCCGCGTGGGCGGCATGGCGGAGATCGCGGGCTACAGCAAGGTCCTGAATCCGCGCCGGCGCGAGACGCTGGAACTCGTCGTGAACGACCTGTTCCCGGGCGGCGGCGACGTGGCGCGCGCCACGTTCTGGACCGGCCTGCGCCCGATGACGCCGGACAGCACCCCGATCGTGGGCGCCACGCCCTTGAAAAACCTGTTCCTCAACACGGGCCACGGCACGCTGGGATGGACGATGGCGTGCGGCTCGGCCAGCGTCATCGCGGACCTCGTGAGCGGCAAGGTCCCGGCCATCCATGCCGACGACCTGGCCGTGTTCCGCTACGCCGGCACGCGGACCCCGAACGTGCGTGCGGAGCTGGCCAAGGCATGAACGCGGCCGCCCATCCCTCCCACGTTGCGGCGACCGCCGCCAGCCGGGCCGGCGCGATCCTGACGATCGACCTGGATGCCGTCGCGGCGAACTACCGCCTGCTGGTGGAACGCGCGGGCGGCGCCGTCGTCGCCGGCGTGATGAAGGCCGATGCGTACGGCCTCGGCATGGCGCAAGTCGCGCCGGCGCTCGTGCGCGCGGGCTGCCGCGTGTTCTTCACGGCCCACGTCAACGAAGGCATCCGCCTGCGCGGCATCGTCCCGCCCGACAGCACCATCTACGTGCTGCATGGCCCGCCGCCCGGCACCGCCGCCGACTTCCCCGAACACGGCTTGACGCCGGTGCTGAACGACCCGGGCCAGGTGCGCGAGTGGAGCGCCCTGTGCGCACGCCTCGGCCGCCGCCTCGCTGCCGCGGTGCAGGTCGACAGCGGCATGTCGCGCATGGGCCTCGCGCCCGCCGACCTCGACGCGCTGGGCGAACCGCGCGACTGGCTCGCCGCGTTCGACCCGGTCCTCCTGATGAGCCACCTGGCCTGCGCGGACGTCCCGGATCATCCGATGAACGCGCGCCAGCGCCAGCGCTTCGACGCGATCCGCGCGCAGTTCCCCGCGATGCCCGCAAGCCTCGCGAATTCGTCGGCCGTCTTCCTCGGCCCGGAATTTCATTACGACCTCGCACGTCCGGGCGCGGCGCTGTATGGCATCAACCCGCAGCCGGGGCTTGTCAACCCGCTGCGCCACGCCGTGTCGCTGGACGCGCGCATCGTGCAGGTCCGCACGATCCAAGCCGGCGACGCCGTCGGCTACGGCGCACGCTACGTGGCGGACGGCACGCGCCGCATCGCCACCATCGCCGTCGGCTACGCGGACGGCTGGCTGCGCGCCCTGTCCGGCCGCGGCAGCGCGTACATCGACGGCGTGCGCGTGCCGGTCGCCGGCACCGTGTCGATGGACAGCATCACGCTGGACGTCACCGACGTTCCCGAGTTCCGCCTTCAGCCGGGCATGACCGTCGAGCTGCTGGGGCCGCACCAGCATGTCGACGCGGTCGCGGCGGAGGCCGGGACGATCGGGTACGAAGTGCTGACGCGGATGGGCAACCGGTTCGAACGGCGCTATCTGGGCGGATAATCCAGCAGCGCCGTGCCGTAGGAGTTATCGACGGTACACGCCCAGCGGCCATCGGCTTCGCGCCGGAACACATAGGTCGCGCGCCGCGTGGCGCTCACCTTTTCTTCTGCCGCCACATAATCGAGCGTGGATTCCATGATGACGAGGGCGGTATCGCCGCCTTCGATCACGTCCATCCGGCCCTGTCCGACGACGAGGCTGTGCTGCACATACTCGGCGATCCTGACGAACGCGGCGCGGATGTTCTGTTTGCCCGTGACGTTCAGGCCGGGCTTGACGACCAGCGTCGCGTCGTCCGCATAGAAATCCATCAGCGTGTCGAAATCCTCCGCCGTGATGGCGGCATCGGCGGCGCGGATCAGTCGTTCGAGGGGATGGGGTGTCATGAGATCTCCTTGGGTTATGCCGTGGAGACCGGTTGTGCTGCGGACCCGCCTCCAGGCGGGTCGCAGTGAAAAGCGTCAGCCCACCATCCGGATGATGGTGGTAATAATCGCTTGACGGGTGAGATCGGTGCGGTGCATTGCCCAATACTAACACTACCGGCGGCAGAGTGCGCTCACCGGGTTGCCGCCTTTCGCCGTGATGACGCCCAGGCGATACGGGAGTTTGATGTAGTCGTCCACACGCACGGCCGGGTCGTTGCCCTGGAAAAGGTATTCGAGCGGCCGGCACGGATCGATCGTCATCGTCTGGTCGGCATTCGTGCGTATCATTTCACCGTGCGAGATACCTTCCGACCAGAGCCGTTCGACGTTATCGCTGCCGGCGAACGTATTCATCGGCGCGGAAGAAAACGGCTCCCATTTTCCATCCAGCCCTTGACTCTTCCAGATGCGGAAGTAGCGCCCTTTCGGAGACATCGCTTCCACCAGCGTGATGTACGTATCCGAATTCGCAATCCGGTAGGTATTGCTTGCCTCGAACAAGTCATCCGTCTTTTCGCTGAGGACAGCGACCGTATTGCGGAAACCGTTCGGGAACTGGCTCACATCCGTTTCGGACCGCAGCAGACGGCCGTGGTCGTCGGTATTGAACAGATAGCACTTCTTGTCGTCGCAGATCACCCAGAAATCCAGCCAGCCGTGACCTTGCGGCTCCTTGATGATGTCGGGAACAACCGGGAAGAACGGTTTCGGGGCAGTCCAGGACATCGGATCGCCGATATCGTCCGACGTGGAATACAGCGGATCGCCACCCTGGTAGACCAGATACCACTTCTTCTGCGGCGCAAAATAGAAGACCTGCGGCGCGGCGCGATAACCTGGACCCATCGGGGACTTGTCGAGCGGGACGATGGGCGCGGACGCGGCATCCGACCAGTTGTCGAAGCTGGTGTACGCGAGTCCCCAGCCTTTCGAGCCGGCCGTCGTCATGAACACATGGTATTTACCGTTCACGTGGACGATCGACGGATCTTTTACGCCATAAATAGTCTGGTCTGGCACCGGTTGAGGCGATATCAGGGGCGCGCTGGATGTCCAGTGAAACGCGCCCTTTACAGGCGGCGTGGCGCACCCTGCCAGGGCAGCCGCGATGGTTACTGCGAGAACGTACTTCCCAACTTTCATGAACTTCCTCATCTCCGGCACGTGAACGATTCGGCGTGTATTCTATCTATTCGATGACCTCGAAATGGCATCATTTTCCCGAACGGGAGTAATGAATTTCACCGGCCGGCGAGAGCCAGCGCATCCTCGAGCCGGTCATTCCCCCAAAACATCTCGTCGCCCACGAAGAACATGGGCGCGCCGAAGATGCCCCGGGCCTGGGCGGCGGCAGTGCGCGCACGCAGCGCCTCCTTGCATGCATCGCCCTGCGCCGCCGCGATGATCGCCCCGCCGTCCACGCCAAGTTCCGCAAGAATGCCGCCGATGACCGCCTCGTCCCCGATGTCCCGGTCCTCCGCGAAGTTCGCCAGCATGACCCGCTCGCAAAACGCATCCACCCACTGCGTGCCCTCCCCCCGCAGCGCGACCCGCGCCGCAAGCAGCCCGTTACGCGGAAACGCCGACGGCTGCCGCCAGCGCAGGCCATATTTAGCGCACTGGCGCGCCATGTCGCGCCACACGTAACGCCCTTTCGCGGCCTGCAGCACGAACGGCGACGTGTCCCACCCCTGCGCCTTGAAGATCGGCCCGAGCAGGAACGGTTTCAAGACGACCCGCACGCCCGCTTCAAGCGCAAGGCGCCGGATGCGCATCATGCTCAGGTAGCTGTAATTGCTGCCGAAGTCGAACCAGAATTCGATGATGTTCATGACAAGTTCCCGTCAGTCGAAGATGAGTAGGCAGCGGATCTCGATGCTCTCGCGCGGCGGCGTGCCGGGCGGCGTGTCCGGATGCGCGAACGCGGCGTGTGGCGTGAAGCATGACATGCCGTCCAGCGAATCGTACTGTTTGAATAGAAGTACCTCGTCGTACTGCATCGCGTGATAATACGTCCACGCGTGGGCCGGGTTGTACAGCACTTCGAAGATTTCGCCGGTGCGGGTCGGATAGACGATGTCCGCGGCCACGAGATCCGAACGGTCCACGGTCCGCGCATCGCAGACGGCCAGCGGCGCATCCAGCACCGGCAACCGCGTCGTGCGCCAAAGATTGACGATGGCATGGCGCGCGACCGACCGGATCCCGTGCGCTTCCATCTCCAGCGCCAGCCTGCGCTGCGCCGACGCCGGTGTGAAATCGCAATGCACACGCGTGGCCGTGCTGGGACGCTGGCCGTCGCGCGCACCGAACGGCGCCAACGTGCCGGGATCGCGCCTGCGCACGAGATGATCGAACACGATGGCGCGGCTCGCCCCGGTGACGGCGCGCGCGAGTTCCTCCATCTCGCGGTAATACACGCGCTGGATCTCGGCACGGTCGCCGAACGACCGCATCGCACTCGGCGCGGAGCACAACTGGAAGCCTTCGCGGTCGAGTGCGGGCGGATCGGCCGGGGCGCGTCCGTCGGCGATCGCGACCGGCATCGTGGCGTAATGGCCGGTGTCCCACGCATGCCCGCCAGGCGGCGCGAGCATGTAGGTGACAGGTTTGTGTGCTGCGCTTTGCAGGTATTCGAGCGTCGCGCTGACGGGTGTCGGGTGCATGCGGTTCCCTTGAATGAAGTGGCGAAGAGTCTTCATTACACGTCGTTCCTGCCCTCCGTTCAAACGTTTAAAATGACCGGGTCGCATGCCCATTCGGCATGCGAACGACCCAATACATGCCGAACCGACTGATCGACCTCCCGCCGCTCGACCTGCTGCGCACCTTCGTCGCGGTGGGCCGCCGCATGAGCATCACGCTGGCGGCGCGGGACTTGTGCATCGTGCAGTCCGCCGTCAGCCGCCAGGTCCAGGCGCTGGAGACGGCGCTCGGCTGCCGCCTATTCGTGCGCGCATACCGCAGCATCGAATTCACACCGGAGGGCCGGCACCTGTTCCGCATGGCCGACCCGATGCTGGAACAGCTGGGGTCCGTGGTCGGCACGTTGCGCCCGCCCGCCGAGCGGCCATGCATCACGCTCACGGCCACCATCGGCGTGACCGCGCTGTGGCTGCTGCCCCGGCTGGGGGCCTTCCAGCGTGCCGCGCCCGACATCGACGTGCGCGTGGCCGCCACCAATCGCGTGATCGACCTGGAACGCGACGGCATGGACCTCGCGCTGCGCTATTGCCCGGACGCGGCGGCGCCGGACGGCGCGGTACGCCTGTTCAGCGAGATCCTCGTGCCCGTCGCGCATCCGTCGCTGGGCGTGACGGCGATCGAGGATCCGGCCACGTTGCGCCGGCATGTGCTGATCGATTACGACGACTCTTCGCGTCCTTGGCTGCAGTGGAAACACTGGCTGCGCGCGGCCGGCCACAAGGCCGCTGCGGCCGGCAATGGCCGCCTGCTCTTCAACCAGTACGACCAGGTCGTGCAGGCGGCGCTGGCGGGACAAGGGGTCGCGCTCGGCCGCCTGGCGCTGATCGGCCACCTGCTCGCGGAAGGCAAGCTCGCGGTGGCCACCGGCCGGCCGCCGGTGACGACCGATCATGGCTACTGGCTGCTGGAGCGGCCCGGCGCCGGCAGCCGCGCTCTGGCGGCGGTGCGGGACTGGATCCTCGCGGAGGCCGCGATGACCATGCGTGACGAAACCTCCATCAAGCCCTGAACAGCTTGTCGCGCGCGAGCGCGCCGATCGCGACCGTGGCCGGATGGCTCATGCGCCGCTCGGTGGTGATCGCGTAGACCTGCTCGACGACGGCATCGACCGTGCCGAGCGCGACGACATGGTACTGGTCGCATACCTGCGCCGCGATGACCGACGGCGCGAAGAACACGCCCGCGCCGGATTGGCCGAACGCCTGCATCATCGCGCTGTCGTCGAATTCCCCGATGACGCGGACGTGGATGTCGCCGCGCTCCAGCCATTGCAACAAGCGGCCCCGGATCGCGAAGTCCTCGCCGGGGAACAGTACCGGCGCATCGTCCAGGCACGCCGGAAAATCCGTCCCCAGCCGCGCCGCCAGGTCCGCCGTCGCGAACGCGGTCATCGAACTTTCCCCGAGCAGGTGGTTGTAGGCGCGCACGCTGAAGTGCGCGGGGATCGTCCGGTCCGCGATGACGAGGTCGAGGCGGTGGACGGCCAGATCGGCCAGCAGGTTGTCGAGACGGCCTTCGCGGCACACGAGCCTGACCGGTTCCTCCAGCTTCAGCGCCGGCTCCACGAGCCTGCACGCGATCAGCTTCGAGACCGAATCGGCGCACCCCACGCGAAACGGCTGCGGCGACGCGAGCTGGCTGTTCCGCACGAGTTCCAGCAGTTCATCCCCGGCCGTGAAGATCTGTTCGGCCGAGCGGGCGATGCGCCGGCCGGCCTCGGTCAGCTCGAGATTGCGCCCGGCGCGCCGGAACAGTTGCACACCCAGCGTGGCCGCGAACTCGGACAACTGGCCCGAGATCGCATGGGGCGTCAGGTGGAGCTGTGCGGCGGCGGTGGCGATGCTGCCGGTCTTCGCCACCATCCAGAAGTAGCGCAGGTGCTTGTAGTTGAGTGACGTCATGGCGCTCCCATACATCGAAAAAACCGATGAATGGTGAAAGATAACACGATTGGTACGATCTTTACCTTGCGTCTATAGTGAGATCTCAATCAACGGCAACGATGACCGGGGGCAATGATGAACGGAATCGAAACAATCGCGAGCGGCCCGATGTGGGCTGGTTTCATCGGATTCGTGCTGGTCATGCTGGCGCTGGATTTGTTCGTGTTCGGCGGCAACAAGGCACACAAGGTCGGCGTGAAGGAAGCGGGCCTGTGGTCCATCGCATGGGTCAGCATGGCGCTGCTGTTCAACGGCGGCCTGTGGTGGTATCTGAAAACGACGGTCGGCGCCGACGTCGCCGACCAGAAGGCACTCGAATTCCTGTCCGGTTACCTCATCGAAAAAGCGCTCTCGGTCGACAACATCTTCGTCTTCCTGATGATCTTCACGGCCTTCCAGGTACCCCAGCAATACCAGCGCCGGGTCCTGGTCTACGGCGTCCTCGGCGCCATCGTCATGCGGGCCGTCATGATCGGCGCGGGCGCGTGGGTCGTCAGCGAATTCAGTTGGGTGCTGTACGTCTTCGGCGCCTTCCTGCTGCTGACGGGCATGCGCATGCTGGTCGCGGCCGACAAAGAGCCGGACGTGAAGCAGAGCCCCGTGATGCGCTTCGCACGCAGGCATCTGCGGGTGGCGGAAGGCGACCATGGCGAGAAGTTCTTCGTGGTGGCGAACGGGATCCGCTACGTGACGCCGCTGTTCCTCGTGCTGCTGCTGATCGAGACGACGGACCTGATCTTCGCGGTGGACTCGATCCCGGCGATCTTTGCCATCACGACGGACCCGTTCATCGTCTTCACGTCGAACCTGTTCGCGATCCTCGGCCTGCGTGCCCTGTACTTCCTGCTGATGGACATGGCGGACCGCTTCCACCTGCTGAAGTACGGCCTGGCGATGGTCCTGACCTTCATCGGCACGAAGATGCTGATCATGCCCTGGTATCACATGCCGGTGCAGGCGTCGCTGACCGTCGTCGCCGTGCTCATCGCCGGCAGCTGTATCGCCAGCCTGTTCGTCGCGCGCAAGCACGACGCCAAGTAACGCTTTTTACTGGAGAACCTGACATGCGCTCATACCCCAAGAACAGTCCCCGCGCCGCCGGCCGCCTGCTGGCCCTGACGATGATCGTCGACGGTAACGTCGCCCTCAGCGAGCTGAAAGCGGTCTACCGTTCGCGGATTCTGGACCACATCGCGCTCGACGACGATGATTTCGACGCCGTCCTACACGAGTTGTGCAACGACCTGCTGGCGACGGCGCACCACGGCACCGTCCAGGTAGACACGGCGACGATCGACGCCTTCCTCGACGACGTCGAGTCGCCCGAACTGCGCCGCAACCTGCTGGGTGCCATGTGGCGCCTCGCGGTTGCCGACGGCTGGCTGGCGGATGCCGAAGCCGTCGTGCTGAACCGGGCCGCGATCCGCTGGGGGGCCGAGTCGGGCTTCGTTACGGCGGATGCTTCGGCCGCGGACGAAGCATCGCGCCTCTCGAAGCATTAGCATGGACGCATGGAACTCATCGACTACCTGCGCACCCATTTCCTCACCCGCGAACAGCTGCTCGCGGCGTGCGCCACGGATACCGCGCATCTCGACGCTTTCGCGGCGGCCGGCACGATGCCGGCGCCGTCGTACCGGCTGCGAGTCCGGATCGATTGCGCGTCGTTCTTCGGCGACCATGCGGAAACGCACGCGCTCGACTGGTTTGCGAAAGGCGATGTCGAGTGGCTGCGCATGCTGTTGGAGGGAGAGCCCGATCCGTACGCACGGTTCGCGGCGCGCTACCGGGCGGCGCTGGATGCACTGCCCCTGCGTGGACTGGAGGCGACCGACGCGCACCTGCGCAGCGAGTGGCAGCACTTCCTCGCCGGTACCTACGGCCTGTGCACGCGTACGGGCCTGCCGGAAGACATCGCGGCGAAGGAGCTCGCGATCCACGTCATCCGCACGCTGACGGACGACGGCCGGCCGCTCGACGCCGGAGAACGCGAACGGTTGGCCGAGGCGCGCGATCTGCTGGACCGCGCCAGCAGCCCGTTCGCCCCGCATGAACGGGCACGCAGCTCGCGGGCCCGGTACGGTCTGAAATAATTTGCGGGACCTGTCACAAAGCGTCGGGCCGTTCCGTCTAATGAGTAGAAGGCTGCATTTCGCACCTGTTCATTCGAAAGGAACCATCATGTCGCACGCTGCCCGTATCCACCTGTTCACCCTGGCCCCGTCCGCACTGAAGGCCATGGTCAACCTGTCGCAGACCGTCAAGCAGGGCGCGCTGGGCCCGCGCCTCGTGGAACTCGTCAACCTGCGCGTCTCGCAGCAGAATGGCTGCGGCGTGTGCGTGGACATGCACTGGCGCGACCTGATCAAACAGGGCGCCGATCCGCGCCACCTGAATAGCGTGGCCGCCTGGCGCGAATCGCCGTTCTTCAGCGAGCGCGAACGGGCCGCGCTGGCCTGGGCAGACGCCGTCAACGCCCTGCCCCACCGCGACGACACCGACGCCGCCTGGCCCGCCCTGCGCGAGCATTTCAGCGACGCCGAGATCGCGGAGCTGGGCTATACGATCGCCGTGATCCGGGGCTGGAACGCGATCAACCTGTCGCTGCGCAACCCGATCCCGGTCGAGCCGCCGGCCGGCATGTAATCAACGCACGGCGGCCGGGTCGAACAGCGGGTTCTCGATGAGGCCGAGGACATTGCCGAACGGGTCCTTCAGTTCCGCCACCCTGATGCCCTCGCCCACCTCCTGGATCGCCGCGTGGACGGTGGCGCCGAGGCCGACGATGCGCTCGACCTCGGCCGCGATGTCGTCCACGCCCCAGAACGTCGTCGATCCGGTCGTACCTGGCGTGCCGTCCGGGACGAGCCCCAACTCGAAACCGCCGACGGCAAAACCGACGTAGAAGGGCTGGTCGAAATAGGGCTGGACGCCGAACACGTCGGCGAACCAGACTTTGGCGCGGCCGAGGTCGGCCACGGGATAGGTCACGGTGCGCAATCCTTTGATCATGGTGTCTCCTGTCGTAAAAGCGCCATGATGCCCGATTCGCGCGGCCGTGGATTGGAAAAATGGAAAGCGGATCAGAGCAGGGAGTCGATCTGCGCCGTGATCTGCGACTGGAGGCCGACGAGATCCACTGTCGTGCCCTGCCCGTGCGCGACGGCCGTATAGATGCCGTCGCCGTTCCCGTCGTGGAAGACCTCGTAGTAGGCGTGATTGCCTCGGGTGATCGTCTCGACGACATAGCCCGCGGCCGCCTGGGCGTACGCCACGGTGGTGCCCAGGTGGACGTCGACCGCCGTGCCGTCCGCCTTGACGCTCTGCGCCGCCGTGACCGTGTCGCCGTCGAACGTGAAGCGCATGCGTTCGTACGGCTCGACGTCCAGCGCCGTCGCCGCCGTGCCCACCGGGACCACGCTGAACGTCTGCTATCGAAATTGTGCGCACAAGTGCGCACCGTTCTCTTCCTGCCCCGAGCCGTCCTGGTGACCGTGCTCGTGCCTGACAGGCGTCACTTCCCCGCCTCCCGCCGGCCCGGCGCCGGCGACAGTGCAAGGCGTCACCGCCTGGCTCGCCTCGGGTAGCGCCGTTTGCGCCGCGTGGGCGCCGGTGGCGAGCCGTTGCAGATTCTTCGCCGCGTTCACGTCGCGGTCGTGATGCGCGCCGCACGCGGCGCATGTCCAGGTCCGTTCCGAAAGCGCCAGCGCGGCGTGTTTTTCGCCGCAGGCCGAACACAGTTTGCTCGACGGATACCAGCGGTCGGCCAGCACGATTGAGGTGCCGCTGCGGGCGGCCTTGTACTGCAGCTGGCGCCGGATCTCGTAAAAACCGACGTCGGCGATCACGCGCGCCAGGCGGCCATTGGCCAGCATGCCGCTCACGTTCAAATCCTCGATCACCACGGTGTGGTTCTCGCGGCACAGACGTGTCGTAAGCTTGTGGGTGAAATCCCGGCGCACGCGCGCGATGCGGGACTGCAGGCGCGCCAGGGCGCGGGCCCCACACGTCCGGTTTTTCGATACCGGCAGGCGCGTGCCCCTCGAGATCGGCCCCTCGATGCCGGCGGCCTTCTTCGCCGCCTCCACTTTTCTCGACTGGCGTCGCGAGCGGATGCGCAACCTGCGCAGCGCCGCCGCCAGCGGACGTGGCGCGTGGATCTTCTCGCCGCTGGACAGGGTCGCGGCCGCGCTCACGCCCAAATCGACACCGGTGATCCCATTGCCGGTGCGCGCCAGCCGCGCGACCTCGTCGGGCACCTCGACCTGCACGGCCAGGTACCAGTGATCGGCCTCGCGCGAAACGCTCGCGCCCATGATCTTGCCCGGCCAGCGCAGACGCTCGCGCAGCGCCACGCGGCCGACCTTCGGCAGCACGGCGACCATGTCGTCCAGGCGGAATTTATCGTTCGCGAGGTAAAACGCCTCGCGAGACCGGCCCTTCTTCTTGAAACGCGGGCGGTGCGCCGGCTGGCCGGTGCGGCGCTGTTCGAAATAGCGTGACCAGGCCCGGGCCAGGTTGGCGAAGGGCTGCGCGTGCGCGTCGCGATGGATGGTGCGCAGCCATGGGTTGCCGTCGCCGTCGAGCCAGTCGGGATCGGAATACTTGATCGCGTTGAAGCACTTTTTCAGCGCCATCGCGTTCGGCCGCTGGCCGCATGCGGCTTGACGGTTCCACTCGGCCAGCGCCCAGTTCCAGACGCGGCGCGCTGTGCCGGCCGCGCGCGCGAAATAGCCCGCCTGGTCCGGGGTGGCGTCAATGCGAATCCGGTGTGCCAGCAACATGTTTGTTCCCCAGGGCCGATCGTGTTTTCCACGATCACTGTTGGACACAACTGTTCATTTTTAGTTCGACTAGAGTCATGCTCCTTGCAGGTCCGGGATGGGTGCGCAAAGAATAAGATGCTCGTCTGTAAAATGGCGTTAAGACCGGTCCTCACAAGTGTTACGAGATATTGCGATGCCCACCCGCCACCCCGTCACGCCCGACGGCCGCTACTTCGTCGTCGCGGGCCGCCTGTGGCGCATGAGCAATCCGGACCTCGATCCCGCCACGCGCCAGGCACTGGTCGACCGGCTGATGCGCGCGCGGCGCCAGGTCGGCGTCGCGAAGAAAGCGGGTGACCCTGTGCTCGAACGCCAGGCCCGCGACGAGGTCGACGCCGCCAAGCATGCCCTCGGCGAACGCGGCCCCGTGTGGTGGACGGACGGCGCGCCGGATTACAACCGGCGCATGGTGGCGAACACGCCGTACGCGGACTGGTACGCCGCGCTACCGGCGGACAACTAGCGGAACGGCAGCCTGCCCAGCAGCCCGACGAGCGTGCGTGCATGGCGTCCGTCCGGGTCGAGGTCGGGATCGAACACGGTCACCGTAATGCCAACGCAGCGCGGGTCGGGCACGAGGCCGGACAGGATCGTCACGAGATCGTCGGGCGCAATGCCCGGCGCGCCCGGACTGTCGACGGCGGGCATCACGGCTTCGTCGAGCACGTCGACGTCCAGATGGATCCAGAAGCGCTGGTGCAGCCTGTGCCGCGTGCGTTCCAGCACCGCCTGCGGACCGATCTCGTTCGCCGTGAACACATCGATGCGTTCGAAGTCCGTGTCGTTCACGTCCGCCCAGGCGAAGTCGGGACGCCGCCCATCGCGCTCGCCGATCTGGACGACGTCGCGGTCCTGCACGAGCGGCGCTTCCACGCCGGGCCAGTCCGTCATCAGCGCCTCGCCGCGGCCCGTGGCCAGCGCGAGATCCATGCCGGCGACGGCGCCCAGCATGCTGTCGGGATCGTAGTTGCCGGGGTGGCGGAAGTCGCTGTGGCCGTCCACGTGCACGAGCGACAGCGGCCCGCCGCGCCGCGCACCCGCCGCCGCCACGTGGTCGGCCAGCGCCAGGTTGAAGTCGCGCATCGCGAGGCCGTTGCGCAGCCGCGTGCCGGGATCGTGACCGGGCTTCCAGGACGGCCGCGGCATGACGACGGGGGCGCCGGCGCCCAGGGCGTCGAGCAGGCCGGCGTCGAACAGCGCCGCGGGCGCGCGCCACGTGCCGGGTTCGTGTCCGGGGCGCAGGGGCCGGAGTCCGAGATTCGATGGGGCGGCGATGACGATCATGGCACGGTATGCAGGAAGGCTTCCGGGGTCGCGTCCGCGAACTGGCGGAATGCGTGGATGAGATGCGACTGGTCGTAGTAGCCGCAGTCCCCGGCGAGGCGCGCCCAGTCGACGGCGGCGTCCTGGCCGCGCAGCGCGGCGTGCGCACGGCGGAAGCGGCACACCATCGCGAAGGTTTTCGCGGAGAGTCCCACGCGTTCGCGGAACAGGGCCGCGAGGTGCTGGCGCGTGATGCCCAGCCCGTCCGCGAGCGCCTCGACGCGCACCGCCCCGCCGCTCGCCTCCAGGCGCAGGACGGCCGCCCGCGCGAGTGCGTCCGCCCGCGCCGGCGCGCGCGTACGCAGGCGCGCGAGCAAGACGCGTTCGATGATGCCGAGCCGCTCTTGCGTCGTGCGTTCGCGCTCCCACAACGCCGCCGCCAGCGCTTCCGCATCGGCGCGCGGCCACAGGTCGGCCAGGGCCGGATGGCCGTCCTGCAGTTCGGACAGCGGCACGTCGACGAAGGCGCGCGCGGCGCCGGGCAGGAAACGCACCGCCACCGTCAGCACCGGTTTCGTCATCTCGACATGGTGCGGGCGCGACATCATGCCGGCCACCTTGCCCAACGGCGACGAATCTTGCCACAGGATGTCGATGCAGTTGTCGGGCAGCACGCGCGTGCGCACGGGGCCGTCATGGGGAACGGCGTGGCTCGTCCACAGGCAGGCCACGTGGCCGGCCAGCGCGGGATGCGGCGGGAATTCGCGGTACAGGTGCATGGCGGCAGTATAGCCCGGGCCTGCGCACGGCCCTATCAGAATGCACAGGAAAGCCGGGCTGGCACGTTCAGTATTGACGCCTATACTGAGTTGATTCGTCTTCAGCGACCCACCTCAGGAGAGACTGCATGAACGCATCCCACCGCATCTGCCTTGCACTCGCCCTCGCCGCCGCCAGCGCGGCCCCCTACGCCGCCGGCCCTGGCCAGGAAGCCGACGTCGACGCCGCCACGGCGCTGAGCGACACGAACAGCCGCGCCATGCGCGGCCGCGAGATCGTTCCGCCCGGCGTCATCCTGAACCTGAAGGGCAAGCAGAGGAACCTCGTATGGCAAGGCAGCTACATCGTCAACACGACGGGCTGCATCGATTGCCATACGCACCCGACGTATTCGCCCGGCGGCGATCCGTTCCAGGGCCAGCCCGAACGCGTCAATGCCGAGCAATACATGTCCGGCGGGCGCCAGTTCGGCCCGTTCACCGCGCCGAACCTCACGCCGGACAACGCGGGGCGCCCGGCCGGCCTCACGCGCGAGGAATTCGTGCAGACCCTGCGCACCGGCCACAATCCGCACGACCCGGCCGGCCAGATCCTGCAGGTGATGCCGTGGCCGGCCGTCGGCAAGATGACGACGCGGGACCTGTACGCCATCTACGAATACCTGCGTGCGATCCCGTCGCTGCCCGACAATCCGAACCCCGGACCGTGACGGGCGCCCGTCGTCACTTCATCGTGTAACTCTGCTGCGCGGTGTCCACCGCGTAGTTGCGCGTCGCGTCCCAGTACGTGAAGCTGTAGCGCACCACGTCGCCGATCTTCAGGCCGCCCGCACTGTACGTGTTGGTCGTGCCGTCCAGGCGCATGCGCACGTTCTGCTGCGTGCCGTTGTTCACGGTGTAGTGGACGTCGGCCCAGCTGCCGGTCGTCGTCGTGAACTGCAGCGTCGTCGCGGACGTCTGCGTCACGTACGTCGGGCCGGACGGCGGCGGCGTGGTCGTCGTGCCCGAATCCCACACGATGTCGTCGATCGCGAACTGGAACGTCGATGCCGGGAGTTTGTTCGCATCGCTCGAGATCATGAAGACGTCGAGCAGCGATTGCAGCGCCACCTTCGGCCCGATGAGTGTAGCGACGGGGATGCTGGCCTGCGCCCAGTCGCCGTTGCGCACGAGGCCATACGCGGTCGTGTTGGCCGGGAAGTTCACCCAGTTCTGGTTCGTGTACGTGTCGCCCACGCCGATGTTGAACGAGACGTTGGCCGGGATCTTGATGCGGAATTTCATCGTGCCGTTGCGGTAGTTCGTCAGGTCGCGGGCCTGGCGCGCCTGCACCCCGCCGCCGAACCACTGGCCGGGCGCCGTGTAGGCCCACGCGATGACGTTGCTGCCTTCGTACGGCGGCGTATTGCCCGCACCGGACGACGCGCCGTTCCACAGGAAGATGTCGGAGCTGGTGCCCGCCACCAGCTTGTTGTTCACGGGCGTGTTGTCCGTGAAGACGCCAAACTTGCCCGCCACCTCGGGAACCGTCTGGTTGCCCAGCTTGACGCTGCCCTTGCCGTCCAGCTGGTACACGCGCACGTAGTCGACGTACATCGTGCCGGGCAGCGGCGCCGTCACCTGGCCGGGCGTGGCCGCGTCGGTGAAATTGCCGCCGACGGCGAGGTTCAGCAGCAGGTAGAACGGGGCCTGCAGCGCCGTCGAATTCACGGGGAGCGGCGCATCGTACATATTGTGCTCCACGCCGTTGTCGACGGTGGTAAAACGCATCTCGCTTTCGGTCCAGTACAGGCGGTACGTGACGAAGCGGTTCGCGAGCGACGCCGCCGGCACGTACCAGTTCTTCGTCTGCCACGCGGTGGACGCGGCGCAGCTTTCGTTCCCCGGCACGCACGCGGCCTGCTGCCACGTGATGACGTTCGAGCCGACGAAGTTGTTGGCCGACGGCGACCCGGCCGCGGCGCGCACGGACGCCTTGTGGCCCATCTCCATGATGTCGATCTCGCCGTTGCGCGGCCACGTCTGCGGGCTCGTTCCCAGCATCCACGCGGCCGGCCACAGCCCGGTTGCGATGTTGGGAGTGCTCATGCGGATCTCGATCATCCCATACTGCACCTGCACCTTGCCGTGCGTGTCGATCTTCCCGGACGTGAAGACGTTGCTGCCCACCGTCTGGTTCTGCGCGCGGATCGCGAGCGCACGCGTGCCCGGCTCGAACGGCACGTCGGCGATGGACACGTTGTTCGGGCTGTAGTACTCCAGTTCCTGGTTGCCGTAGCCGCACAGGTTGATCTGGCAGCCATTGCCGTCGGTGGCGGTCCAGCGCGACGCGTCCAGGCCCGGTCCGTTGAACTCCTCGGACCACAGCAGCTGGCCGATGGCCGGATTCGTGACGCTGGCCCCGGCCTGCGTCGCGCACGCGAGCAGCACACCGGCGGCGGCGGCGCGGAAAGGTTTCCAATGCGAGTGAGATTTCTGGTTATAGTGTTTCACTTCGACTCCTCTGTTTCACTTCGACGGATAAGCGACCGCCCGCAGAGACGGCCGCGCTGCGCCGGCTTGGGTTGCCGGTCTTGTTGGATCCTGCGGAAGCTGGGATTGGAAACCTTTCCAAACGTGGATGAGAAATATAGCTGCGTTTGCATCGAACGTCAAATCGAATCGTGCGTGATGACACATCCGGCTGGTAAACTCGCGGCATAGCCATCACTCACGACACACCATGAAGCATTCGAACGGAGGCCTCGTCTATTCCACCGAGAACGGCCGCATGTGCCCCGGCTGCCGCCAGCCCGTCGCCGCATGCACCTGCAAGCCGAGTACCGCGCCGGTCGGCGACGGCAACGTGCGCGTCTCGCGCCAGACGAAGGGCCGGGGCGGCAAGGCGGTCACGCTCGTCAAAGGGGTGGCACTCGATGCCGCCGCCCTCGCCGCGCTGGGCAAGCAGCTGCGCACCGCGTGCGGGTCTGGCGGGACCGTGAAGGATGGCGTGATCGAGGTCCAGGGCGACCACTGCGACCGCGTCATGGAAGAATTGAAGAAGCTGGGCCACCAGCCGAAGCGCGCCGGCGGTTGATCAGAACAGCGCGCCCTGCGGGCTGGTGAGCCTCGTAAAACTGTCGTCCAGGAACGGCAGGATGCCGTCCGCGATGGGTTCCAGCTGCTTCGTCAGGTAGTGTTCGTAGTCGATGGGCGTGCGGCGCGTGTCCAGCGTCTCCAGCGGCTCCGGTCCCGCCGTCGTCATCACGTAGCGGATCCAGCCGCCATTGCGGTATTGCGCGGGCCGGCCCTGGCGCACGTGGAATTCGTCGGCCGCGCGCGCCGCGCGCACGTGCGGCGGCACGTTGCGCTCGTACTCGACCAGTGGCCGGCGCAGCCGCTTGCGGTACACGAGCTGTTCGTCCAGTTCGCCCCGGAGGGTGCGCGCCACGTAGTCGCGCACATAGTCCTCGTACGGCTCGCCGCGGAACACGCGGCCGTACAGCTCCTGCTGGAACGCCTGCGCCAGCGGGGTCCAGTCGGTGCGCACCGTCTCCAGGCCCTTGAAGACCAGGTCGTCGCTGCCGTCCTTGCGGCGCACGAGGCCCGCGTAGCGCTTCTTGCTGCCCTCTTCCGAGCCGCGCACGGTGGGCATCAGGAAGCGCCGGAAGTGCGTCTCGTATTCGAGCTCCAGCGCGCTCTCGAGCTTGAGCTCTTCTTGCAGCCAGTCGCGCCACCACGCGTTCACATGATCGACGAGCGCACGGCCGATGCGTCCCGCCGCGTCGTCCGCATGCGCGCGCCCGAGCCAGACGAACGTGGAATCCGTGTCGCCGTAGATCACCTGGTAACCCTGCGCCTCGATCAGCTCGCGGGTGCGGTGCATGATCTCGTGGCCGCGCATCGTGATCGACGACGCCAGGCGCGAGTCGAAGAACCGGCACGCCGTCGTGCCGAGCACCCCGTACATCGAGTTCATGATGATTTTTAAAGCCTGCGACAGCGGCGCGTTGCGTTCGCGCTTGGCGGCGTCGCGGCCCTGCCACACGCGCGTGACGATGCCGGGCAGGCAGTGCTGCGTGCGCGAGAAGCGCGCGCCGCGGAAGCCCGGCACCGTGTCTTCTTCCGGCTCTTCGAGGCCCGCGACGAGGCCCACCGGATCGATCAGAAACGTACGGATGATCGACGGATACAGGCTTTTATAGTCCAGCACGAGCACCGAATCGTACAGGCCGGAGCGCGAATCCATCACGAAGCCGCCGGGACTGTCCGCACCGGGCACGTCGCCGATGTTCGGCGCCACGCGCCCGAGCCGGTGCATCAGCGGGATGTACGCGTGCTCGAACGCGGCGACTGAGCCGCCGCTGCGGTCGGCCGCGAGGCCCGTCACGCTGGCGCGCTCCAGCAGGAAGGTCATCAGGTCCGACTTCGCGAAGATGCGCGTGACGAGCACGCAGTCCTGCAGGTTGTACGTCGCCAGTGCCGGCTTGTCCTCGGCGAACATGCGGTCGATTTCCGCCATGCGGTCGTACGGATTGTCGATCAACTTGCCCTCGCCCAGCAGGCTTTGCGCCACGTGCTCCAGCGAGAACGACGGGAAGCTCCATGTGGCCCCGCGCAGCGCCTCGATGCCGTCGATGACGAGGCGGCCGGCGACGCCGGCGAAATAATGCTCCTGCCGTCCGCCGTGTTCGCGCCATTCGATCGCGCTGCCGTCGCGGCCCAGGCGCAGCGGGCGCTGCATCTGCTGCGCATGCTGCTGCAGCACGCGCAGGTCGAACTGGACGAGGTTCCAGCCGATGATCGCGTCCGGATCGTGGCGCTGTATCCACTCTTCCAGCCGGTCGAGCAGGTCGCGCCGCGTGGCCACCACCTCGTAGTCGAAATCGAGGGCGGACGCATCGCCGTTCGCCGGCCCGAGCATGTAGACCTGGCGCTGGCCGCAGCCCTCCAGCGCGATCGAACGCAGCTCGCCCTGCATCGTCGTCTCGATGTCGAGGGAGACGGTCGACAGCGCCGGGCGGTAGTCCTGCGCGGGCGTCAGGCGCGCGTCCACGAGGAGCCGCGGGTCGTGCGGATCGGGCGTGCCCGTGAACGTGACGGGCGCCATGATGAAGCGCTCCATCAGGTAGCGCTCGGGCGGACGGATGTCCGCTTCGTAGACGTCGAGGCCGTGCTCGCGCAGGCGTTTTTCCAGGCGCAGCAGGTGGCGGTACTGCGTGCAGTACAGGCCCAGCACGGGGCGGTGGCGGAAGTCGCACAGAGACAGTTCGCGCAGTTCGGCGCCCCGTTCGCGCGCGAGCAGCAGGCGCGCCGTGTCGCCCTGCTCCGCCGGGATGAATGCGACGGCCGGCTGCGGCGCGAGACGCACGCGGCGCGGCCCGTCCGGCGTCGCGAGCCAGAACTCGACTTCGACGCCGGCATCGGTATCGCGCCAGTGGCGCGTCAGCAGGAAGCCCTGCTTGTCCATGGCATCAGGCATTTGCGAGTCGGGCCAGCTCGGTCTCCGTGAAACCGGCCTGGCGGCGCGCCTCCACATTAAAGGGGCCTTTCAGCACCGGCGCCTTGTACTGCACCGTCAGCGTGTCGTAGGTCGCCACTGGTTCCAGGCCCCGCTGCGCGCACAAATAAAAATACCAGCGGTTGCCGATTTCGACGTGGCCCACCTCGTCGCGCAGCAGCACGTCGAGGATCTCGGCGGCCGCTTCGTCGCCGGCCTGCGCCAGCTTGGCGCGCAGCGGCGGGATCGCGTCCAGGCCGCGCGCTTCCATCGTACGCGGCACGAGGGCCATGCGCGCAAGGACATCGCCGCTCGTCTTGGCGACCATCTCCCACAGGCTGTCGTGGCCGGGAAAATCGCCATAGGCCCAGCCCAGCGTGCGCAAATGCGCCGCCAGCAGGGTGAAATGATGGGCTTCCTCGGCCGCCACGCGCAGCCAGTCCGTGTAATACGCGTCCGGCATGCCCGGGAAGCGCCAGATCGCGTCCAGCGCGAGGTTGACGGCATTGAACTCGATGTGGGCGAGCGCATGGACGAGCATTGCGCGGCCTTCCGGCGTTGCCATCGAGCGGCGGCCGACGAGGCGCGGCGGCACCAGTTCCGGCCGCGCGGGCCGGCCGGGGATGGCCGCGTCGTCCGGCTGCAGCACGGCGGCGCTGTCGAGCGTCACGTCGCCGCGACGGCAAGCGTCGGCCAATGCGGCCACGCCCTGCGTCTTGGCGACGGCATCCGTTTCGATCAATAATTCCAGCGCGCGGTCGCGAAGCGCCATCGTGGTCCTCTGCGGCAAAAGGCGGCAGTTTACCATTCGGCGCCCCGCGGCGCGAAACAGCCCTTACTGCTGCTGCACGGGCACGGTGCTGCCTTGCGGCGGCTGGTTGGGCGCCCGGTTGTCCGACGGGTCCACGCGCGGCGGCGGCAGGCCGCCCGTCTGGCCGGCGCTCGGCGGCATCGCGTCGTCCTTGCCGCTGACGGTGCCCGCGCCGGAGCCGGTCGTCCCGGTGCTGGAGCTGCCGTAGGCGGTGCTGCCGGCCGACTGGTCTGGCGTCGCCGGGGCCGTCGTCGTGGAGACGACGCGTTCCGTCACCTCGCCGCGCGGGGCCTGGGCCAGCAGTTGCGGCGCGTTGGCCATGTCGCGCTGGTAGACCAGGCGCGCTTCCTTCAGGCAGGATGCACGGTTGGCGGACGACTTCTTCTTGCAGGCCGTCTGCTGTTCGGCATAGGCCGCATTGATTTCCTTCTTCAGCGTGGCCATGCGCTGGGCTTTCGTCTTGTCGCCCTGCGTCCATCGCGCCGGATCTTTTGCCGCCATCGCGGGCGAACCGGCCGCGCACAGCGCGCACGCCAGCGCGACACCGCGCAGGATACATGTTGCTTTGCTCATATCGACCTCCTGATACCGTAGAAAAGGCGACGCCACCGGCGTCCGCCGAATCCCGCCGGAATCGACGGGGCACGGGTTCAGTATAGTTCGTAAGCGCTGATGACCTGCGTTCCTTTCCTCTTGTCAAAAAATCACCGAATGTTTCATCGGAAATATTGCCGCCATACGAATTTTTCATAGGTGACGTGAAAAATGGATAGTCTCGGCATGGCGTTTCCTGCCTAGAATCCCGGTTTGCTGCCAGATTAACAATAACGATAACGACTACGGAGACGGATGAAGTCCACCTTTTTCGCCCTCGTGGCCTGTCTTGTGCTCGGGTCTCCCGTCGCACACGGGGCCGACAAGAACTTCGCCAAGGGCGCCGACGTCGGCTGGGTCAGCGAAATGGAAGCGGCCGGCCGGGTATTCCGCAACCGCGACGGCAAGACCGGCGACCTGTACGCCATCCTGAAGCAACAAGGCATGGACGCCATCCGCCTGCGCGCTTGGGTGAACCCGCAGGACGGCTGGAACGGTACCGCGGACGTCGTCGCCAAGGCAAAACGCGCACAGGCCGCCGGCATGCGCGTCATGATCGATTTCCACTACAGCGATTCCTGGGCCGACCCGCAGCAACAGACGAAACCGAAGGCCTGGTCCAACTACACCGTGCCGCAGCTGGCCGATGCCGTCGCGGCGCACACGCGGTCCGTGCTGACTGCGCTGCGCGACGCGGGCGTCGCGCCCACCTGGGTCCAGGTCGGCAACGAGACGCGCACCGGGCTGTTGTGGCCCGAGGGCGACGCCACGAAACACATGGACAACTACGCGCGCTTCGTCGACAGCGGCTACGGCGCCGTCAAGCAGGTGTTTCCGGACGCGATCGTGATCGTCCACGTCGACAACTGCCACGACAACGCCACGTTCCGCTGGAACTTCGACGGCCTGAAAGCGCACGGCGCGCGCTTCGACATGATCGGCGTGTCGTCGTACCCGACGACCGCGAAGAACCACACGTGGCAAAGCGCCACGGCCGCCTGCCTCGCCAACCTGAACGACATGGTCCACCGCTACGGCAAGCCGGTGATCCTGTCCGAGGTGGGCGTGCCCTGGGACCACCCGGACGGCAAGGCGGTCATCGCCGACCTGATCGCCAAGGCGCGCGCCGTCGATGGCGGCATGGCGCGCGGCGTGTTTTATTGGGAGCCCGAGGCTTACGACTGGAAGGGCTATCCGATGGGCGCCTTTGACCGCGGCGGCAAGCCGACCGCGATCATGGACGCCTTCCTGGAGCGCTGAAAACGCGCGAATCACAACCGAGACCAACTATGAATCTGATTTCCCGCCTCGACGCCATC
>NZ_JANUGY010000040.1 GCF_024756235.1 Massilia kyonggiensis
CATCAACAGCAACGGCGAACGCTTCATGGAGCGCTACGCGCCGACGCTGAAAGACCTGGCACCGCGCGACTTCGTGTCGCGTTCGATGGACCAGGAAATCAAGGAAGGCCGCGGCGTCGGCCCGAACAAGGACCACGTGCTGCTGGACCTGCGCCACATCGGCGCGGACACGATCCGCAAGCGCCTGCCGTCGATCCTGGAAATCGGCCACAAGTTCGCCAACGTCGACGCGACCAAGGAACCGATTCCCGTCGTCCCGACGATCCACTACCAGATGGGCGGCATCCCGACCAACATCCACGGCCAGGTCGTCGTCCCCGACGGCACCGGTTCGCAGAAAGTGGTCAACGGCCTGTACGCGATCGGCGAATGCTCGTGCGTGTCGGTGCACGGCGCGAACCGCCTGGGCACGAACTCGCTGCTCGACCTCGTCGTGTTCGGCCGCGCGGCCGGCAACCACATCGTCGCGCAGAACCTGAAGGAGCAGGGCAACCGCGCGCTGCCGAAGGATTTCGCGGACTACGCGCTGGGCCGTTTGAATCGTCTGGAAACCTCGACCGGCGGCGAGAAGGTGCAGGACGTGGCGAACGACATCCGCGCCACCATGCAAAAGCACTGCGGCGTGTTCCGTACGCAGGCGCTGATGGATGAAGGCGTCAAGGAAATCATGAAACTGGACGAGCGCCGCAAGCACGTCTCGTTCAAGGACAAA
>NZ_JANUGY010000041.1 GCF_024756235.1 Massilia kyonggiensis
CGCTGCCATCCCGAGTAATGGATCAGGTAGCGGCTCGCCACGCCGCGGAACCGCACCAGCCAGCTTTTGAAACGGCTGTGCCAGCTGTTTACGTTTTGAATGTGGATCGCACCGCGCGCCCGAACGCCGGCTTTCACATTCACCGCTTCATGCGTGATGCCAGCCTGCTCGGCGTAATGTCGATAGACGATGGCGCCGTCGCTGATCAGCAGAACGTCGGCTGGCAGCACAGGCGTGAGGCACTCATGCAATTGTCCCACCGTCACCTGACCGCGCCCCGTATGAAAGTCGAGCGTCCGGCCGCCGCGGTCGCGCGCGACGAGCAGGCAATCGTGTTCCCGATTGATACCGCGCCGCCTGGCGACGCCGCCACGTTTGCGGGCTGGCCGCGTCAGGTTGCGCGCACCCTTCTGCGATTCGAGACGATATGTCTCGTCGGCTTCGACGATGGCCGACAGCGTCGCCGGCCGCTCGCGCATGGCGCCGGGCACGAACCGGTGACGCCACCGGAAGCTGGTCGTGCGATGCACGCCGACAACTTGCGCGGCATCACGCACCGTGCGCGATTCGAGCACGCATTGCAGGTACGGCAGCCAGAGCTC
>NZ_JANUGY010000042.1 GCF_024756235.1 Massilia kyonggiensis
ATTAAACTGAAGAGTTTGATCCTGGCTCAGATTGAACGCTGGCGGCATGCTTTACACATGCAAGTCGAACGGCAGCGCGGGGCAACCTGGCGGCGAGTGGCGAACGGGTGAGTAATACATCGGAACGTACCCAGAAGTGGGGGATAACGTAGCGAAAGTTACGCTAATACCGCATACGTTCTACGGAAGAAAGTGGGGGACCTTCGGGCCTCATGCTTTTGGAGCGGCCGATGTCTGATTAGCTAGTTGGTGAGGTAAAGGCTCACCAAGGCGACGATCAGTAGCTGGTCTGAGAGGACGACCAGCCACACTGGGACTGAGACACGGCCCAGACTCCTACGGGAGGCAGCAGTGGGGAATTTTGGACAATGGGCGCAAGCCTGATCCAGCAATGCCGCGTGAGTGAAGAAGGCCTTCGGGTTGTAAAGCTCTTTTGTCAGGGAAGAAACGG
>NZ_JANUGY010000043.1 GCF_024756235.1 Massilia kyonggiensis
CGCTGCGTTGGCGCATCGAAACCAGTTACCGCGAACTCAAACAGACCATGTTGGGCATGGAGATGAGCTTGCGCAGTCATAGCGTCGAAGGAACCGAACAGGAAGTCTGGGGTGCGCTCATCGCCTATAACCTAATCCGTCAGGAAATGGCTCTGGCCGCACGCGAAGCCCGCTGTGAACCCACGGACATCAGCTTCGTGCTGGCGTTTCAAACCATCCAGAACGAACTGCTGTGGGCGACCCCCAACATGGCACAAGGGCGCATTCCTGAAATGCTTCAGCGAATCAGAGGGAGACTT
This sequence comes from Massilia kyonggiensis, assembly GCF_024756235.1. Classification (GTDB taxonomy): domain Bacteria; phylum Pseudomonadota; class Gammaproteobacteria; order Burkholderiales; family Burkholderiaceae_D; genus Telluria; species Telluria kyonggiensis. The sequence goes on from NZ_JANUGY010000043.1 coordinate 300, forward strand.
GTGCAACTCCTGAAAGTTCAACGACCCGGCCGAACATTCGACCGGGTCGTCAAAGCCAAACCCCAGCGCTATCCGCAGCGCCGCATCCGAAAAACAACTTAACTTAACGGCATTAGG
>NZ_JANUGY010000044.1 GCF_024756235.1 Massilia kyonggiensis
AGAGTCTAACGACTCATCATCAAGCGCCTACGCTTATCGGCTGTTATAAAGTTAAACGAGAACAGTTCGGGTCTGTAGCTCAGTCGGTTAGAGCACCGTGTTGATAACGCGGGGGTCGTTGGTTCGAATCCAACCAGACCCACCACGTACTACGGGGGATTAGCTCAGCTGGGAGAGCACCTGCTTTGCAAGCAGGGGGTCGTCGGTTCGATCCCGTCATCCTCCACCATTCGACTGTTTAGACTATCTTTATCCAAGACCTGAGTCTTCGA
>NZ_JANUGY010000045.1 GCF_024756235.1 Massilia kyonggiensis
GCGGTTCCAGCAGACGATGATGATTGAACCAGGACACCCATTCCAGCGTGGCCAGTTCAACGGCCTCACGCGTTTTCCAAGGAGCGCGACGGTGGATCAATTCAGCCTTGTAAAGTCCGTTGATGGTCTCGGCCAAGGCGTTGTCGTAGCTGTCGCCCTTGCTGCCCACAGATGGCTCAATGCCGGCCTCTGCCAATCGCTCACTGTACTTTATCGACACATATTGCGAGCCC
>NZ_JANUGY010000046.1 GCF_024756235.1 Massilia kyonggiensis
TGGGAGCAAACGCTCCATCATCAAGCGCCTACGCTTATCGGCTGTTATTAAAGTTAAACGAGAACAGTTCGGGTCTGTAGCTCAGTCGGTTAGAGCACCGTGTTGATAACGCGGGGGTCGTTGGTTCGAATCCAACCAGACCCACCAAGTTCCAAACGGGGGATTAGCTCAGCTGGGAGAGCACCTGCTTTGCAAGCAGGGGGTCGTCGGTTCGATCCCGTCATCCTCCACCA
>NZ_JANUGY010000005.1 GCF_024756235.1 Massilia kyonggiensis
GTCTGACCCCGAATTTGAGCAATTGCTTTAGGCGCTCAGCGCCTTGCGCAGCCAGGCCAAAGTCGCGTCGCCGATGCCCGGCCCCATGCGCAGCAGGGGTTCCGTCGCGGTGGCCTTGCGGAAGGCGTCGACGTCTTGCGGGTCCGTGCCGACCATGTCATGGAACAGGGCCATCCACTGGCGTCCCAGGTCGCGTGCCCGCGGGCCTGTCGCTTCGGGATCGGCCTCGATCTCGGCCTGTACCTGCGCGATCAGGGGCGTCCACTCGTGGCCGCGCGCGGCGATGTGGCGGCGCATGCGGTCGAGGACTTCCGGCCGCAAATACTTCGCCCAAGTGTCGGATTTCAGTTCGCCGATCGCAGCCTTCACGTAGTCGAAAATCTGCGCCGGCATGCCGACGGCGTCCTTCTCACGTTCGACCATTGCGTTCAGCTTCGCCTGCAGCGCCGCGTCGCCGCCCGTGTCGCGCTCGAAGGTCTGCAGCCAGCGCAGGGCGAAGGCCTTGGCGGCATCCGAGCCAGGGGGCACCTGCGATTCGAGCAGGCCGCGCGCCTGTTCGACCATCGCCTGCCATTGCGCCTGCGCGGCATCGCTGCGGACGATCGGCAGCCGTTCCAGTTCCTCCTTGGTGAAATAGCGTTCGTATACGTTCATCATGTCCATGGTGTTCTCCAGTGTGGTGAGCCACGTGGACAGGTCCGGCGCGCGGCCTTGCACGAGTTGCGTGCGCACGCGCAGCAGCTGGTCGCGCAGGCGCCTGGCTTCCGCCATGCGCACTTCGAGCGCTTCCAGCTGGCGGTCGACGATCGCCAGCGGCGAGCCGGCCGGACTGTCCAGCGTGAGGGCGATGTCGGCGAGTCTCAGGCCGAACGCGCGCAGGGCCTGGATGCGGTGCAGGCGGGCCACGTCGTCGCGGTCGTAGAGCCGGTAGCCGGCATCGGAACGCGCGGAAGGGCGGAGCAGGCCGATGCCGTCGTAGTGGTGCAGCGTGCGCACCGTCAGGTTGGCCAGTGCGGCCAGCTCTCCTACTTTCAGCATCGTTCGTCTCCGTTCTTCAGCGTGGCGTCATGGTCAGGCCTCACGTGACGTGAGGGTCAAGCGGTATGTGCTTCGCGCAACGCGCGCGCTTCGTGCCACAAGGTGACGAACAAGGTCATCACGACGGGACCGACGAACAGCCCGATGAGGCCCAGCGTCTCGACGCCGCCGAGGATCCCCAGCAGGACCGCGACGAACGGCAGCTGCGTCGCATTGCCGATCATCGCCGGCCGCACGAAGTGATCCGCGATGAACAGGATGATCGCGCCCCAGGCGAGGATCGCGATCGCGGCGACCGTCGCGCCCTGGAACGCCAGCAGCGCGGCGGCGGCGCCGAAGGCGAGCGGGGCGCCGAACGGGATGATGGCGAGGATGCCCGTCGCGGCGGCCCACAGCACGGCCGACGGCAGGCCCGCGACCTGGTAGCCGATGCCCAGCAGGACGCCTTCCGCAAGGCCGACGAGCACGAGGCCGTTGACGGTGGCGCGCACGGCGACGGGCACCTTCTGCGAGAACAGCGTCCAGCGCGCGGTGCCGATCAGGTGCGCGCCGATGGCGTTCGTCTGGCGCTGCAGCGCGGCGCCGTCCTTGTAGAAGAAGAACAGGCACAGGAAGGCAAACAGCATGTCGACGAGGCGGTGCATGACGCCGCTGCCGACGCGCTTCAGCACTTCGCTGGCGGTCTGCATGCGGCCGACGGAACCGTCCTGCAGCAGGTGCGCGAGGCCGTGCGGCTGGCCGAGCGTGGCCAGCCACCAGTTGTAGATGGCGTCGCCGGCGAAGGGGATGCGGTGCAGCCATTCCGGCGCCGCGAGGCCTTCCGTGTTCGCGCTCGCGACCAGCTGCGCCAGCGCGGGCGCCTGCCGCGCGGCCGACGTGACGCCCAGCGCGAGCGGCGCGATGAACACGATGGCGACGATGACCGTGACGAGGGCCGCCGCGACGATCGTGCGACCGCCCAGCGCCGTCCGGACCCGCACGTACAGTGGCCACGTGGCGATGCACAGGATCGCGGCCCATAGCAGCGGCAGGATGAAACGCTGCGTCACGAACAGGGCGCACAGGACGATCGCCAGCGAAAAGCCGGCACTGAGTACATCGCGTTGGTTGTCGGTCATTACGCCTCCGGTGGATGGGCCATCATACTGGTGTTGCCGATTATTAAGTGATCAACTTAAGCGTGTATTAACAGCGGCCACCCGTCCGTGCATGTCGCCCGCAGGCGTTACAATACCGGACCTTCTTTCCATCTTTTCATTAGAGAACGCCATGGCCGTCAATTCCCCCCTGCCCGTCGCCGCCGAACTGAAACCCGTCGCCGGCATCGAACTCGGTTACGCCGAAGCCGGCATCAAGAAGCCGAACCGCAAGGATGTGCTGGTGATGAAGCTCGCCGAAGGGGCGACCGTCGCCGGCGTGTTCACGAAGAACCGCTTCTGCGCGGCGCCGGTCCAGGTGAGCAAGGCGAATCTCGAGGCGGTCAAGGGCGGCGGCAAGCCGATCCGCGCTCTGGTCGTCAACACGGGCAACGCGAACGCGGGTACCGGCGAACCGGGCCTGCAGAACGCGCAGGCCACGTGCGCGGAAGTGGCGCGCCTGCTGGGCCTCGACGCGCAGCAGGTGCTGCCGTTCTCCACCGGCGTGATCCTGGAGCCGCTGCCGGTGCAAAAGATCGTCGCGGGCCTGCCGGCCGCCATCGCGAACCTGAAGGCGGACAACTGGTTCAATGCCGCAGAGGCCATCATGACGACGGACACGCAGCCGAAAGCGGCGTCGCTGACGACGACGATCGGCGGCCACACGGTCACGATGACCGGCATCAGCAAGGGCGCCGGCATGATCAAGCCGAACATGGCGACGATGCTGGGCTATCTCGCGTTCGACGCGAAGGTCGCGCAGCCCGTGCTGGACGAACTGGTGAAGTACGCGGCCGACCGCTCGTTCAACAGCATCACCATCGACGGCGATACGTCGACCAACGACTCGTTCATCCTCGTCGCCACGGGCGCGGGCCCGCTCGTCGTCGATTCGACCGACAGCCCGGACTACGCCGCGCTGCGCGACGCCGTCACCGGCGTCTCTCGCCACCTGGCGCAGCAGATCATCCGCGACGGCGAAGGCGCCACCAAGTTCATCACGATCAGCGTGGAGCAGGGCCGCGACATGGAAGAGTGCCGCAAGATCGCTTACGCCATCGCCCACTCGCCGCTCGTGAAGACCGCGTTCTTCGCATCCGACCCGAACCTGGGCCGCATCCTGGCCGCCATCGGCTACGCGGGCGTCGACGACCTGGATACGTCCAAGCTGGACCTGTACCTGGACGACGTCCTCGTCGCGAAGGCCGGCGGCCGCAATCCGGAGTACAAGGAAGAAGATGGCCAGCGCGTGATGAAGAAGGCCGAGATCCTCGTGCGCGTCGTCCTCGCGCGCGGCGAGGCGGATGCCACCGTGTGGACCTGCGACCTGTCGCACGACTACGTCTCGATCAACGCCGACTACCGTTCCTGATCCGATGAACCAGCTGGAGAATTTCCTGCACCGCGCCGAAGCCCTGCTGGCGCGCGTGGAGGCCTTGCTGCCGCCGGCGGCGCCGCGCGACCCGGATTTCCGCCACGGTTACGCCTACCGCTGGCGCAAGCGCCCGGGCGCGGGCAGCGTGAAGTATCTGCAGGCGGTCAATCACGCGTCGAGCATCCGCCTGGACGACCTGCAGCACATCGGTCCGCAGAAAGAACAGATCGAGCAGAACACGCGCCAGTTCGTGACGAAGCGCCCCGCCAACAACGTGCTGCTCACGGGCGCGCGCGGCACGGGTAAATCGTCGCTGATCAAGGCGTGCCTGAACCAGTTCGCGCCGCAGGGCCTGCGCCTGATCGAAGTGGACAAGGCCGACCTGGCCGACCTGCCGGACATCGTCGACCTCGTCGCGGGCCGGCCGGAACGCTTCGTGATCTTTTGCGACGACCTCAGTTTCGAAGAAGGCGAAGCGGGCTACAAGGCACTGAAGGTGGCGCTGGACGGCAGCATCTCCGCGCAGTCGGACAACGTCCTGATCTACGCGACGTCGAACCGCCGTCACCTGATGCCGGAAAAATTCTCGGACAACGCCGGCTACAAGCACGTGGCCGACGACGACCTGCACCCGGCCGAGACGGTCGAGGAAAAGATCTCGCTGTCCGAGCGCTTCGGCCTATGGCTCTCGTTCTATCCGTTCAAGCAGGACGACTACCTGGACATCGTCGGCCACTGGCTCACGAGCTTCGGCTGCACGCCGGAGCAGATCGCGGCTGCGCGCGGCGACGCGCTGCGCTGGGCGCTGGGCCGCGGCTCGCGCTCGGGCCGCGTGGCATGGCAGTTCGCGAAGGACTACGCGGGCAAGCTGCCGCCCGCGCCGGTGCAGGAACAAATCGATGTCTAAGCCTGTCGATGTGGCCGTGGGCGTACTGATGCGCCCGAACGGCGACGTGCTGCTGGGCCAGCGTCCGGACGGCAAGCCGTATGCCGGCTACTGGGAATTCCCTGGCGGGAAAGTCGAGCCGGGCGAGGACATCTTCCACGCGCTGCAGCGCGAATTCGTCGAAGAGCTGGGCGTGAAGGTGATCTCGGCGGAGCCCTGGTGCTGCGTCGAACACGTGTACGAGCATGCGCACGTGCGCCTGTACTTCTACATCAGCCGCGAGTGGGAAGGCGAGCCGCAAGGCCTGGAAGGGCAGGCGTTCGCGTGGCAGGGCGCGTATGCCGTCAGTCCTCTGCTGCCGGCGACGATTCCGTTGCTCGAGTGGCTGGACCAGGTGCGGTACGCGGGGCGTTCCGGCGCCTGATCTGCTCCGTTATCGCATCCAGTTCCGCATTGGTGCGCCTGCGCTCCTCGCGTCTGCGCGACGATCCGCAATCGCGCGCGTCGACCGCGCAGCCGGCGACGTCGCACGCTGTATCGATGGACAGGCAGTGACCGTGCCCGTGACAGGGCACGTCGCACGGCCCGTCGCAAAATCCTCGCTGGTATTTCAGGCGCGGATGCGGCGGCGCCACGGCGCGCAGGCGGTCGTGCGCGTGCCCGCACAACTCGAAGCGCCGCTGCAGTAGTCCAAGCCCGCGCACGAGCCCGAAGCGCGCGATGACGGCGTGGCCATACGCCGAGCAGCTGGCGCCGCCCGTCGCCGCGCGCAGCGCGCAGGAAAAGCCCTTGTACGGGGAGATGAAACGCTGGTAGAAGCGGATGGCGGCCAGCGCCAGTGCGGCGGCCTTCACGCGACCTTATTCTTTCGAGACGGATTCGTCGTCGGCATCGCCCGGCGGTGTGCCGGGGATCGTGTACTTCTCTTCGGCCCAGGCGCCCAGGTCGATTTGCTTGCAGCGTTCGGAACAGAATGGGCGGAATTTGTTTTCCGGCGTCCATTCGACCTTCTTGCCGCAGGTGGGGCAGGATACGACGGTCATGGTGTGCTTCTAAAAATTGCAGAGGGTGAGTTCGAACGGGACGTCTTCTTCCAGCGGCTTCGGTTTCAGGTCGCCGCCCTGGGTCGTGAAGCGTACCCACAGCATGTACTTGTTGGCGGAAATCTCAGGGATCGCGCCGAGTGCCTCGTCCACCGACAGGCGCAGCATCTGGTACACCTTACCTTGCAGCATCTGCTGATAGCTGCCGGACGAGGCGATCAACTTGACGGGCGCTCCGGAATTGCGCAGCAGGCGCAGCACGAGGGCCAGTGCCTCGAACAGCGGGGCCAGCGGGGCGAACCAGTTCATGATGTCGGCGTGGCGCTGTTCGGCCGGGCGGCGCTGCCAGGCGTGGTAGGACGGCAGGTCGAATTCGCAGGCGCCGCCGGGGATGATCGTGCGGCCGCGGATGCTCATCAGCCATTCGTTGTCGCGCACGTTCTGGCCCGTCTTGCCCTGGGCGTTGACGAGGGCGTTGCTGACCGTGTCGAGCTCGGCCAGCACGGCGTCGAGCATGTCCCTGGCGACGGCGGGATTGCTGCGGTAGCCCAGCAGGCTCTGCTTCTGGCGTTCGAGTTCCTGCAGCAGGTCGGACTTCAGGTCCGCGCGGCCCGCCACTTCCAGCATGTCGAAGATCGTCGCGAGCGCGACATGGTGCTGCAGAGGATGTTCCTGGGCTACAAAGAATTTGAACTTCTCGTACAGGTCCTCCAGCCGCAACAACGTGCGAATCCGCTCGTTGAATGGGTATTCATAGACGATCAAAATGTCATTCCTCTCATTCCCCTGAATGTAGGCTGGCGAGTAACCTCGTGATTCTGAACCATGATGCACAAAATTACAAACGCTCGCTTGGCCGCTCCGCCAATCTTGCCGCTTCGTCAAGATAAAAGCGGTGCAGGCGTTCCACTTGCGGCAACAGGGCGTCGATGCCGGCGTCGTTCAGGATCACGTCGTCCGCTTCGGCCAAGCGGCGCGCCCGCGTCACCTGGGCCGCCATGATGGCGCGCACCTGGTCTTCCGCCAGGCCGTTGCGCGCCATCACCCGCGCGACCTGCGTGGCTTCGGAACAGTCGATTGCGAGCACGCGCGCGACGCGCTCGCGCCACGTGCCGGATTCGATCAGCAGGGGGACGACGAAGATCGTGTAGGGGCCGCCCGCGAGCAGGGCGGCGGCGGCAGTCGCTTCGCGGATTCGCGGGTGCAGGATGCCTTCCAGGCAGGCGCGCGCGGCCGGGTCGGAGAACACGAGGGCACGCATCTTCGCGCGGTCGAGGGCGCCGTCCGGCGTGGCGTAGTCCGGGCCGAATTCCGCGATCAGTGCGGGCATTGCGGCGCCGTGCGGGGCCGTGAGGCCGTGGGCGATCTGGTCGGTGTCGATGACGGCGGCGCCGCGCGCGGCGAACAGGTCGGCCACGGTCGTCTTGCCGCAGCCGATGCCACCGGTGAGCCCAACCGCAAATCGGGAAGCTGTCTCCATGCGATCCTCGGGCCCGGCCGCGAGGCTAGACCAAGAAACCCTGCGCGTAGCGGGTGAGTGGTAATCCGTACAAGAGTGCGATCATACCAGCCGCCGCGAGATACGGCCCGAAGGGGATCGGATTGTTGCGGTCGCGGCGCGCGAACACGATCAGCGAGATGCCGACGATGGCGCCGACGACGGACGACAGGATGATGATGGTGGGCAGCATCGCCCAGCCCATCCACGCGCCCAGCGCCGCGAGCAGCTTGAAGTCGCCGTAGCCCATGCCTTCCTTGCCGGTGGCGAGCTTGAACAGCCAGTACACGGACCACAGCGCCAGATAGCCGGCCATGGCGCCGATCACCGCGTCGCGCAGCGGGACGATGGTGCCGTTCAGGTTGACGAGCAGGCCCAGCCACAGCAGGGGGTAGGTGAGGTCGTCCGGCAGCGTCTTCGTGTCGTAGTCGATCAGCGTCATCGCGATGAGGAAGTACGCGAACGCGAGGCTCGCGAGGCCCAGCCAGCCGCTGCCGAAATGCCAGATCAGCAAGGCCGACAGCACGCCCGTGACGGCTTCCACGATCGGATAGCGGGGAGAAATCGGCGCCTTGCACGCGCTGCACTTCCCGCGCAAGACCAGCCAGCTGACGATGGGGATGTTTTCCAGCGCCGTGATCTGGTGGCCGCAGTGCGGGCAGGCGGAGCGCGGCACCATCAGGTTGAAGCGGTCCGGGTGCGGCAGGTCCTTGCCGGCTTCGTGCGCGATGTAGTTGTCGAGTTCGCGCTGCGCCATCACGGGCAGGCGGTACACGACCACGTTCAGGAAGCTGCCGATCAACAGGCCGAACAGCAAGGCGGCAAGGGTCGCGGCGAGGGTCGCCGGGGCGGCGAAGAGCAGGGTTTCCATGAGTAGGGTGATCCAATCGATGGCTGATTCCGTGGATCAACTATTCTAGGGGTTTTCCCGCCCTTTGGGCAGCACGATGACGCGCCGCCGCCACGTTCAGGCCGCCTGCGGCTGCGCGATGAGGTCGAACAGCCGCTCCAGCGGCACTGGCCGGCCCGGCAGCCAGCCCTGCACGAGGGGACAGCCGAACTGGCGCAGGTAGCCCAGCTGCGCGTCGGTCTCGACGCCTTCCGCGACCACCGTCAGCTTCATGTGCCGGCCGAGGTCGAGGAGCGAGCGCACGATGGCGCAATCATTCCGGTCGTACGGCACGCCCGCCATGAACAGCCGGTCGATCTTGAGCGAGCCGATCGGCAGGTTCTTCAGCAGCGACAGCGACGAATAGCCCATGCCGAAGTCGTCCAGGCCGATGCCGAAGCCGCGCCGGCGCAGTTCGCGCATGATGGCGATCGCCTTGTCCGCATGCTTCATCACGACGCCTTCCGTCAGTTCGAGGCAGATGCCGCGCGGATCGACGCCGGCGGCCGCCACCACGGCCGTCAGCCGGTCCGGCAGTTCGGCGTCGATGAATTCCGGCGCCGCCATGTTGACGTGCACGCGCACGCGATCCAGCCCGGCCGCGCGCAGGCGGGCGAGGTCGAGGCAGGCCTGGCGCACGACCCAGCGGCCGATGTCGACGATCAGGCGGCTCTGTTCCGCCAGCGGAATGAACACGTTCGGCGGAACGATCTCGCCGTTCGGCCGGCGCCAGCGGATCAGCGCCTCGACGGCCTCGATATCCATGTCGCCGCTGGTGCGGATCGGCTGGTATTCGAGGAAGAATTCGCCGCGCCGGATCGCGCCGTGCAGGTCGGTCAGGAGGCCGATGCGGTGGCCCGCGTCGGCCGGCGCGCCGTCGCCGCAGAAGCGGCTGGCCAGGTTGCGGCCGTTTCTCTTGCTGGCGTACATGGCGGCATCGGCCGCGTGCAGCAGCTCGCGCGTGCAGCCGCCGTGGTCGGGATACGTGCTGATGCCGATGCTGGCCGACACCGCGAGCCGGTGCTCGCCGTAGACGAAGCGGCGCCGCGCGGCGTCCAGCACGGACTCGGCCACGCGTTCCAGTTCGTCCGGCGTCGCGCCGGGCGCCGACAGCAGCGCGAACTCGTCGCCGCCCAGGCGGCCGATGCGCCAGCCGGGCGGCGCCAGCGCGCGCAGCCGTCCCGCGAACGCCGTCAGCACGACGTTGCCGGCGTCGTGGCCGAACGCGTCGTTGATGGGCTTGAACTGGTCGAGGTCGACGAACAGCACGCCGAACGTCTGCCCCGTGCGCGCGTCGCGGCACTGGCGGTCGAGCTGGTCGTAGAAATGGGCGCGGTTCGCCAGGCCCGTCATCTCGTCCGTCTGCGCGCGCACGCGGATGCGTTCCTGCTGCGTCATGCGCTCGACGGCCTGGGCGATCATCGCGGAGATCGATTTCGCCAGGCCCGGCAGCTGGGCGTCCGGCTGGCGCTGCTGCACGCTGAAGAATTCCAGCACGCCGGGCCGCATCAGGCACGCGTCCGACGCGACGAACGTCACGGGGAAGAAGTACGCCGACTGCAGGCCGCACGCGCGCGCTGCATCCGCCCGCAACAGGTCGGCCGTGCCGCTCGCATCCTCGATCCAGCGGGCCTCGCCGCTGTCCCAGACGGTGCCGATCAGGCCTTCGCCGGGCGCCATCGCCAGGTGCGCGCTCGCGGCCCGGAACGGCGCCAGCGCCTGCCGCGGCGCCTGCCACGCGTAACGGCAGCGCAGCGTGCCGGCGCGGTCGTCGAGCGCCCAGAACGCGCCCCATTCCCAGCCCAGTTCCTCGCACACGAGTTGCAGGATGCCGGTGACGGCGTCGTCGATGCTGTCGGTGCCGACGAGGTATTGCGTGAGCGCGAAGTTGAACCGCTCGCGCGCGGCAGCCTGCCTGGCGGCGGTCACATCGACGAGGATGCCGCCGGCGGACGTGCCGATCTGCTGCAGGCGCAGCCAGCGCAGGCCCTGGCCGTCGGTGCGCACGCGGAATTCGCATTCGGCGTCCGTGCCGCCCGCCTTGATGCGGTCGAGGGCGGCGTGCACGAGGTGCCGGTCTTCCGGTTCGATGAGCGCGAGGCAATCGGGATGGCGGCCGGTGCCGAAGAAGGATGCGGCCACGGCCGACAGCGCGATGGTGCCGTCGGCGCGGTCGAGCCACCAGCGGCCGAGTCCGGCCAGGCGGTCGCCCGCATCGTCATGGAAGGGAAAGATGTCGATGTTCTGCATGTGATGTCAGGCATGCACCAGAACCGGACGGGCGGGACGCGTTTGCACCGAAACGGGCTGGTTGCCATCGTAGTGTTGGACTAACCCGTACAATGCAAGTTACATGCCGGTGTTCGATCCGGCCCTTTGGAGACACCATGAAACGCCATCTCGTCCTTCTTCTGGCCGCATTGACGGCCGCCACCGCATTCGCCCAGACCACCGTGCCGAACCCGCTGGCGCCGGACAAGGGCACGCCAAGCGTGCCCGCGGCCAGCAAGCCGGCGCCGAAGAAGGAAGCGTCCGGCGGCGGCGCGGGCAAGGTGTGGGCGAACAGTGCCAGCAAGGTCTATCACTGCGAAGGCAGCAAGTACTACGGCAAGACGAAGAAGGGCGAGTACATGACGGAAGCGGATGCGAAGGCCAAGGGCTATCACGGCGTGGGCGGCAAGGACTGCGCCCGATAAGCCGGCGGCCGCGCCGCCACGCCCACCGCGGCGAGGACGAATGCGATGCCGGCCAATTGCCGCGGTCCCACCGGCTCGTCCAGCAGGAGGGCCGCCAGCAGCAGTGCGGCCACGGGCGCCAGCGCCGTGAACAGCGCCGCTTCCGTCCCGCCGACCCGGGCCGTGCCCGCGTACCACAGCAGGAATCCGCCGACCGTCGGCAAGAGCGCGTAGTAGCCGACGGCGAGCAGCGCGGCCGGCGTCACCGCCGCCGCAGCGCCTTCGGCCAGCGCGAAGGGCAGCGACGCGGCGAGGCCGATGGCGCTCATCAGCGTCGACAGGGCGAGCGGCGAGATCGCGATCCGCACCCGCTTGTTGAGCAGGATGAACAGGGCTTCGCACAGCACGGCGCCGAAGACGAGCGCATTGCCCGTCAACGATCCGGCGCTGCGGCCCGCCGGCTGCAGCACGAACAGGCCGATGGCCGCGAGCAGCACGGTCGCGATCAACGCGGGCCGCGGCCGCTCGCCGAGCACGAGCACCGCAACGACGGCCGACACGACGGGCAGGGTGCCGAGGATGACCCCGGCATCGAGTGCCGACGTTGCCCGCAGCCCGGCCATCAGCAGCGTCGTGTACCCGGCCGTCCCGGCCAGCCCCTGCACGACGAGGAGGGCGGCGTCGCGCCGGCCTGGCCGCGGCAGGCGTTCGCCGGAGACGCGCAGCAGCGCGAGAAAGCAGGGCAGCGCCAGCGCGAAGCGCAGCGCGGTGGCCGTGAACGGCGGCAGGCCGGCGGCGGCGATCTTGCTGGCCACGACAGTGCTGCCGACGAGCACCATGGCCAGCGTCAGGTACACATATCCCAGGGTTTTATCCGACACAACGCTCTCCTCGTCATCGACACGGGAACGCAGGTTAGTCGTCGTGCGGGCGCCCGTATTGAACGAAATTGCAGGCGTATGCGCCGGGCGTGATGCCGTAGGTGCGGATGAAGAGGCGCGTCATGTGGCTCTGGTCGGCGAAGCCGCTGGCGGCGGCCGCGTCCGCCAGCGTAGATCCGCGCGCCAGCAGGGCACGGGCCGCGTCGATGCGGCGCTGGATCAGGTAGGCGTGCGGCGTCAGCCCCGTCGCCCGCGCGAACTGCCGCACGAGCTGAAACCGGCTGAGCCCGCTGACGGCCGCGAGGTCGGCGAGACTGGGTGCGGCGGCCGGCGCGTCGTCGATCATCGCCCGTGCCCGCGCGATCGCGGCCGTCGCCGATGTGGCGCCGGCGCGCGGCGCATCACTCTGCAGGCCTTGCAGCAATTCGAGGAGCAGTTGTTCGCGCAGCAGGTCGGTCGCGTCGCCCGTGACGGCCGCGTACAGCCGCCGGAAACAGTCGGCCAGCGCCGCATGGTGGGCGACGGGTTGATGAAACGTGTAGTCGCGGCGGGCGCCTTCGCTCAGGTCGGCCGCGACGGCACCGGCGAGATCCGGCGGCAGGTACAGCATGCGCCACGCGCGGGGCGCACCGCCGAGCGGGGCGCCGTCGTGCACTTCGCCCGGATTCACCGTGATGACGTCGCCGGCCAGCGCCTCCACCTGGCCGCGCTCGCTGCTCGACGTCTGGCCGCCGGCCAGCATGAGCCCGACGCCGTACTGCTCATGGCTGTGGCGTGCGAAGACGTGGTCGCTGCGTGCTTCCACGGCCTGCACCCCCGGCACTGCGGCACGGACGATCCTGAAATCGGCGCTCTTCCTGGACTTGGGCATGCGCTCAGTGTACCAGCGGCGCGATGCTGACCGCCTCCGCCATCGCGCGGTAGCCCGCATCGCCCGGATGCAGGTGATCGCCCGAATCGAAGCCGGCCCGCAGGCGGCCCGGCCGGGCGGGGTCGCGCAGGACGGCGTCGAAGTCGACGACGGCATCGAACACGCCGGACGTGCGGATTCAGTCATTGAATTGCCGGCGCAGGCGTTCCTTGGCGGGACTGTAGTGGCCGGCGTACGGCGTGCCGGCCAGCGCGCCTTCGAACGGCGGCAATGTCCCCGCCGTCACGCGCACGCCCCGGACGTGGCTTGCCGCGACCAGTTGCCGGTATGCGGCCGTGAGCTCGTCCAGCGTGGCGGGGCGCTCGCCCGGCGCGAACGGGCTGCCGGGCCAGCCGATGTCGTTAATGCCGAGCAGCACGATGACGTCCGACACGCCGGGCTGGCTCAACACGTCCTGCTCGAGGCGGGCGAGGGCGCTCACGCCCATGCCGTCGCGCGCCAGCCGTCCGCCCGAGATGCCGGCATTGGCGACGGCGATGCCGTGCGGCGCCAGCCTCTCCGCGAGGATGTCCGGCCAGCGGCGGCCGGCATCGGGCGTCGAACCGTTGCCGTCCGTGATCGAATCGCCGAGCGCGACGACGGTGCGGACGGGTTGCGCCGACTCGACCAGGACGGCGCTCAGGAACAGGCGGCCGCCGACATGCGCGCCGTCGATGTGCATGGTCTGCTGCGCGCCCCAGTGGAAACTGGTGACGTTGGTCGGCGCGGGCAGTTGCGTCGTCACGGCCAGCCGGGACAGCGGCCGCACGGGAAGGGCGACCGGATCGCTCGTCACCGTGGCGCCCGGCAGGATGGCGGCGCCGGCCTGTCCGGAAAACGTCAGCGCCCGGGCCGCATGCGGATCGCCGGCCGGGCCGACGCGCACGGCGCCGAGCCTGACGGGTTCGCGACCATGGCGGTTCGAGAACACGAGCCGGATGCGCTGCCCGCCCGCGCTCAGGCGGACGGTCTCGCGCAGGGTCGCGTTGTCGAGCCTGGCGGGGACGTTCATCGGCAACGCGAACGTGGCGTCCCAGGCGGGTTGCGGGGCCGCGTACCAGGACGTGGTCCAGTGACCCTCTGCCAGCGCGTCGTGTGCGGCAAGCAGCAGGGAGAAGGTGAGAGCGGGAATCGATTTGAACATGGAGCCTCCTTGATTGAGGGCTCCACGTTAGGTCATTCTGAAGCGGCGATGAAGATGGTAGGATCGCAGGTCACTCATTCCAATATCGAATAGATGGATACGCTCCACGCGATGCGCGTCTTCGTACGCACCCTCGAGCTAGGCAGCCTGTCCGCGGCGGCCCGGGAATTCGGCACGACGCAGCCCACCGTCAGCAAATGGCTGGCCCAACTGGAGCGGCAACTGCGCGTGCGGCTCGTCGAACGCAGCACGCGCGGCCTGTCGCCGACGGAGCAGGGCCAGCGCTTTTACGCCGACGCCAAGCGCATCGTCGAGCAGTTCGATACGGCCGTGGGCGACGTGCAGGGCATGACGGGGCAGGCGGCGGGACTGCTGCGCATCAACGCGCCAGTGGCGCTGGGCCAGTTCCGCATCAACGCGATGGTCCAGCGCTTCATGGCCGATTACCCCGCCATCGACGTCGAACTGATTCTCAACGACCGCTTCGTCGATCTCGTCGAGGAAGGCGTCGACGTCGCGTTCCGGCTGGGCGGCACGTTGCCGCTAGACGCCATCGGCCGGCATCTGGCGACCGTGCCGCGCTTCCTGGTGGCGGCGCCAAGGTATCTCGCGCGGCGGGGCGTGCCTGGCGTGCCGGCCGACCTGGCGGCGCACGACATCGTCCGCTTCGCCTGGACGCCGGGCAATACAGTGGAATTGTTCCGTGGCGACGAGGAGGCACGTGTGCCGACATCGAGCCGCTTCCGCGTGAACAATGCGTTGGCGATCCGGGAGGCGCTGGTGCTGGGCAGCGGGATCGGCGTGTGTCCGGACTGGCTCGTCCGGGATCTGCTGGACAGCGGGGAACTGGTGCGGGTGCTGGACGGGTGGGCCGCGCGGCCGCAGGCGTTAACCCTGCTGTATCCGTCGCGGCAGTTTCAGCCGCTGCGGACGCGGCTGTTCATCGATTTCGTGGTGGGGCAATTCGCGGCGCTGGCCGGATTCGATCGCGTTCAGGAGTGAAGCGCGCTGTTCGGCTCGACGCGCGGTTGCCGGGTCGGACGGGCGGGTTTCCTGGCGAACTTCCTGAACTTGGGGAACACGAGGGAACGCTCACCGCAGTCGCTGCACAGGATGTGCTCGCTGCTCCACAGGATACGCATGAGGGGCGTACGCGGAATCCGGCGTACGTAAGATGAACCGCAATCGGGGCAAGAGGCCATGAAGAATACCGGTAAGTGTTGAAGAATCATCAACGAAAATACCAGTCATGGCTGAGTTGTACGGTGCGGTAGCGCACACATCCGCGCTTATGCATGGTGCGTTAGGCAGATCACGGTCAGCCATCGTTGCGCTTGCTACTCTGCAAACATGGCAGTCCCCGTCTCCAATCGAAAACTCTATGCGATGAAACGCATGTCGCTCGCGCTGCAGCGCGCGGCGGCGGCGCGGCCGCTTGGCCCGGCCACGGACCGGGCATTGCGCTGGGCGGCGGTGTGGGGCGTGGTGGCCGGCATCCGGACGCCGCGCACGCGGATCCGCCTGCGGCGCACGACGCTCGGCGGGAATGCGATCAGACCACCGACCCCAGCTTGAAGATCGGCAGATACATGGCCACGACGAGGCCACCGATCAGCACGCCCAACACGACCATGATCATGGGCTCCATCAACGACGACAGCGCCTTGACCGCTTCGTCCACTTCTTCCTCGTAGAAGTCGGCCACCTTGCCCAGCATGCCGTCCAGCGCGCCCGATTCCTCGCCGATGGCGACCATTTGCGTGACCATGTTCGGGAAGACATTGGCGTTTTGCATCGCGACGGTCAGGCTCGTGCCCGTGCTGACTTCGGTCTGGATCTTTTTCGTCGCGTCGAGATAGACGTTATTGCCCGAGGCGCCGCCCACGGAGTCCAGCGCTTCCACGAGCGGCACGCCGGCCGCGAACATCGTCGACAGCGTGCGGGTCCAGCGGGCGATCGTCGCCTTGCGGATGACTTCGCCGAACACGGGAATGCGGAGCAGCACGCGGTCCATGACCTGCTGCATCTTCAGCGACCGGCGCCAGGACTGGAAGAAGAAGTACAAGGCGGCGAAGATCGAGCCGAAGATGATGTACCACCATTGCACGACGAAATCGGAGATGCCCATCACGATCAGGGTCGGGGCCGGCAGGTTCGCGCCGAAGCTGGAGAACACGGACTTGAACGCGGGCACCACCCAGATCATGATCACGGCCGTGACGACGAAGGCGATGGCGATGATCGCGCACGGGTACATCAGCGCACCCTTGATCTTGCTCTTCAGCGCCAGCGTCTTTTCCTTGTAGATCGCCAGGCGTGTCAACAAGTCTTCGAGGATACCGGCCTGCTCGCCGGCACCGACGAGGTTGCAGAACAGCGGGTCGAAGTACAGCGGATATTTGCGGAACGCGTTGTTCAGGCTCGTGCCCGTCTCGATGTCGGCGCGCAGGTCCATGATCAGCTTGGACATCGACGGATTCGCATGCCCCTTGCCGACGATGTCGAACGATTGCAGCAACGGCACGCCGGCCTTCATCATCGTGGCCAGCTGGCGCGTGAACAGCGTGAGGTCCTTGTCCTGGATCTTCTTGCCGCTGCGGTACACCTTCTTCTTGACCTTGGTGACCATGATGCCCTGGCGGCGCAGGGTCACGTTCACGATGGTCTCGCCGCCGGCGCGCATTTCGCCGCGCACGGTCTTGCCCGTCTTGTCCTTGCCTTCCCAGGCGAAGATGTGTTCCTTCACCTGCGCGCTGGGCGCGCGGCGTGCCGGGGCGGATGTCGTTGCCATGGTGGGTCCTTATTCGTTCGTGCAGCCGAGCACTTCTTCGAGACTGGTGAGGCCTTGTTTCACTTTCAGCAGGCCGGAGCGGCGCAGCGAGTTCACGCCCTCGGCCTCGGCCTGGGCGGCGATCTGCATCGCGTTGCCGTGCGCGAGGATCAGCGCTTCGATCGCGGGCGTGATCGGCATGATCTGGTAGATGCCCACGCGGCCCTTGTAGCCGGAGCCCAGGCAGCGCTCGCAGCCGACGGGGCCGTAGGGTTTCCAGTCGCCGTCGAAGTCGGTGTCGCGGAAGCCCGCGGCCTTCAGCGTGTCGCGGCCGATGTCGAGCGGCTGCTTGCACGTGCACAGGCGGCGCGCAAGCCGTTGCGCGGTAATCAGGATGACGGACGAGGCGATATTGAACGGCGCCACGCCCATGTTCATCAGGCGCGTCAGCGTCGATGGTGCATCGTTCGTGTGCAAGGTGGAAAACACCATGTGGCCCGTCTGCGCCGCCTTGATGGCGATGTCGGCCGTTTCCAGGTCGCGGATCTCGCCGACCATGATGATGTCCGGATCCTGGCGCAGGAACGCTTTCAGCGCGACGGGGAACGTGAGGCCCGCCTTTTCGTTGACGTTGACCTGGTTCACGCCCGGCAGGTTGATCTCGGCCGGGTCTTCCGCCGTGGAGATATTGATCCCCGGCTTGTTCAACAGGTTCAGGCAGCTGTACAGCGACACGGTCTTGCCGGAGCCCGTCGGGCCCGTCACGAGCACCATGCCGTACGGGCGCGTGATGGCGTCGATCAGCAGGGCTTTCTGGTCGGGATCGTAGCCGAGCGAGTCGATGCCCATCTGGGCCTGCGTCGCGTCGAGGATACGCATGACCGTCTTTTCGCCGAACAGAGTCGGCAAGGTGCTCACGCGGAAATCGATCGTCTTCGTGGGCGACAGCACGAGGCGCATGCGGCCGTCCTGCGGCACGCGCTTTTCCGAGATGTCGAGCTTGGCCAGCACCTTGATGCGCGAGACGAGCTTGTCGCGGATCGACAGCGGCGGTGCGAGATGGTCGCGCAGCACGCCGTCCACGCGCAGGCGGATGCGGTACTGCTTTTCGTAGGGCTCGAAGTGGATGTCCGACGCGCCCAGGTTGATCGCATCCATCAGCACCTTGTTGAGGAAGCGCACGATCGGCGCGTCCTCGACTTCCGCGGCGGCCGCAGCCGCTTCCGCCGCCTGGTTCTGCGGTTCGTCCTCGGCGAACTCGATGTCGCCTTCCTCGCCAGCCAACTCGCTCAAGTCCTGCTCGGCGCTCTTGGCGATGTTCGCCAGCAGCGCCAGCAGGGCGTCGTGCGCGACGATCACCGGCTCGACCGTCGATTCGCTCTGGAACTTGATCTGGTCGAGCGCCTGCGTGTTCGTCGGGTCCGACACCGCCACCGACAATTTGTTGCCCCTGCGTGCCAGCGCGACGACGCGCTGGGCCTGCATCAGCTTCGGGTCGATCGCGTTGACGGGCAGGGCGTCGTGGCTGAAGGTGCCGAGGTCGAGCAGGGGATAGCCGAAGGTCTCGGCGCAGAAGACTGCCAGGGACTTTGCATCGATGGAGCTGCTGCCGAGCAAGGTGTCGATGAAACCGGCCTTGTCGGCGGACGCCTTCTTTTGCAAGGTGTCCGCTTGAGGCAAGGTCAGCCGTCCGGCCTGCACCAGGGCACGCGCCAGCCCGGGCAACGCCGTGCCGGGGGTGGTGTTGGGAAGGACTGCTGCCATATGGTTAGGGTCGGAAGGACGACAGGAAGCCGGGCAGGATGGACAGCCCCGGCGGATCGTCTCGATGATGCCCGTAGGCATCAAATCGGTCAAGACTTTGTCGTACGGAAAGATGCGTGCATACCACGTGGATAAAATGGCATGTGACCAGCTCGCAATGTCGAGTGAATAACATCGTTAATCCTCGTGCAAGAACAATGGCTTACCGCCGGTTCGTGGCCGGCGGCGCTCGGCCGGCGAAGCCCGATCAGGCTGCCAGCCAGCGTTTGACCGCGACCGGCCGCAACAGTTTCACGACCTTGATGGCCTGGTTCTGCACCTGCACGACTTCGATCACACAGTTGCCGATCTTGAGGGCGATGGGGAATTCCGGAATCTCCTGCAGCTGCTCCAGCAGCAGGCCGTTGACGGTCTTCGGGCCGTCGAGGGGCAGGTTCAGATCCAGCTTTTTATTGATGTCGCGCAGAGGCGTCGTACCTTCCAGCAGCACTTCGCCCTGGGCATTCCACGCCATCGCGTCGCTGCGGGCGGCGCCTGGCGTCGAGGTCGTGAAGTCGCCGATCATTTCCTCGATGATGTCCTCCAGGGTGACGAGACCCTGGACCTCGCCGTATTCGTCGACGATGATGCCCAGGCGTTCCTTGTTCTCCTGGAAATACTGCAGCTGCGTGAAGACGCCCGTGTCTTGCGGAATGAAATAGGGTTCCGTCAACAGTTCGCGGAAGTGCTCGATCGTGAGGTCGTCTTCCTCGTTCAGCAGCGCGACGGCCTTGCGCACGTGCAGGATGCCGACGATGCGGTTGATCTCGCCCTCGTAGACGGGCAGCTTGTTGTGGTAGCAGGTGGTCAGCTCGGCCTTGAGGTCGTCGACCGGCAGCGCGAGGTTCAGCGCCTCGATCTGGCTGCGCGGCGTCATGATGTCTTCGACGGAGATCTTTTCCAGTTCGAACAGGTTCAGCAGGATGCTCTTGTGCTTTTGCGGGATGTAGCTGCCCGCTTCCAGCACGACGGAGCGCAATTCTTCCGGCGACAACCTCTGCTGGGCATCCGCATGGCCGACGCCCGCGCCGCGGATGCGCAGCACGCGCAGCAGGCCGTTGACGAACAGGTTCACGAACCAGATCGCCGGCTTCGCGATCTTCATCAGCGCCCGCAGCACATAGCTGGAACCCAGCGAGATACGTTCCGGGTACGTGGCGCCGATGATCTTGGGCGAGATCTCCGCAAACACGATCAGCAGGAACGCGACGACGGCCGTGGCGATCGTGATCACGCTTTCCTCGTGGCCGAAGAACAGGATGGCGATCGCGGTGACGAGCGCCGTCGCCATCGCGTTGATGAGCGTATTGGCGATGAGGACCAGCGACAGCAGTTTATCCGTGCGGTCCAGCAGCCACAGCGTGGTGATGGCGGCGCGGTTGCCCCGTTTGGCGAGATGGCGCAGCCGGTATTTGTTGGCCGCCATCAGGGCGGTTTCCGCCATCGCGAAGAAGGCCGAGCAGAGGATCAGGAGGGCGAGTGCGAGGATGAGCACCCAAAGTGGTACGGTTTCCAAGGATCACCGTGAAGAATCGTCGGGAAACTGGCGAAGGCCAGCGCAGAGGCCGATTCTAAGACAAGGGCAGGGGGCTTGCAAGTTTGGCTACGGACGCAAACCCCCTCGCGCTCATTACGATATCAGTGATGCATCCGCTCCCAGCCGTGGCGCATGGCCAGCTTGACCTTGTCCCAGGCGGAGGCCTCGCTGCCGGCGTGCCTGCTTTCCCAGTCGTTCTTCAGCGCGGGTTCGACGTCTTCCCAGGCCTGGTCGGACCGCGGCGCCTCGCCGCCGGCCGGCGCAGCCCATATGGCGTCCTCGTCCGGGTAGTCCCACCGCGCGATACTGCCCATCCTTTCCTTGAACGTGTTGCCGGCGGGCGGTTCGTCGGCGTTCTGGGTGCCGAAATAATGGCTGTCTTCGTGCGGGTGATGCTGCAGGGCGCCGGGCGCGGTGCCCGGCGGGTAGTCGCGGCGCGGCGCCAGGGCGGCTTGATGATGCTCGTCCGGAATGTCTTCGAGGCCGGTGGGACGGTACTGCCCCATGATGCCGGCGGCGCGCGCGGCTTCCGGATCGGTTCCCGTCGTCAGCGTGACGATGTGGTGTTCGCGCGTGCCGCCTGGTTGCGCCTGCCGGTGGTACAGGGTACCGAGCATGCGCGCGACGGTGTGCCGGAGCGACGTGTCCGGTCCCGGCGCGGGCACGTTCGAGAGCGCCATGTCGGCGCGCGGATAACCGGATGCCAGCAATGCGTCCAGGGCGTGCCGGGCATCGCTGGGTCGGTCGAAGACTGCTTTCAAGGTATGGCGCATGATATTCTCCCCGTTGTCTCATGGAGAGCGTCGTGCCGGCGAGTGGCCGCCGCTGGCGGCCGGGGTCCGTGCGTTGCCGTTGATTCCGCGCGACCAGGTCGGTCACTTCATGCAGTACGGCGCTTGTAATGACAGCATACGCCGAATCTGGACAGGATGCGCACCTGTCCATCGAAAATTGCGGCTGCGCCTGCGGCTTAGCCGCGCGCCAGCGCCAGCCGCGTCTGGCCGGCCGGTGCGCCCAGCGCGTGGCCGGCGGCCAGCTTGAACTGCGCCAGCGCACCCGACAACTGCTCGGTCTGCTCCGCCAGCGATTCCGCTGCGGCCGACGCTTCCTCGACGAGCGCCGAGTTCTGCTGCGTCATCTGGTCCATGTCGTCGATCGCGCGGCCGATCTGTTCGATGCCTTCGGCCTGGCGCTGGCCGGCCACGCTGATCTCGGCCATGATGTCGTGCACCTTGCGGACCGACGCGACGATCTGTTCCATCGTGGCGCCCGCTTCGTCGACGAGTGCGCTGCCCGCGTCGACCTTGGCGACGGAATCGCCGATTAATTGCTTGATTTCCTTGGCGGCGGCGGCCGAGCGCTGCGCGAGGTTGCGCACCTCGCCCGCGACGACGGCAAAGCCGCGGCCCTGTTCGCCCGCGCGTGCCGCTT
The DNA here is from genome assembly GCF_024756235.1 of Massilia kyonggiensis. GTDB lineage: Bacteria > Pseudomonadota > Gammaproteobacteria > Burkholderiales > Burkholderiaceae_D > Telluria > Telluria kyonggiensis. Next base: position 21,017 of record NZ_JANUGY010000005.1, read on the forward strand.
CCACCGCGGCGTTCAGTGCGAGGATATTGGTCTGGAAGGCGATGCCGTCGATGACGGAGATGATTTCGACGATCTGCTTCGCGGACGCGTTGATCGCGCCCATGGTGCTGACCACGTTGCCGACCACTTCGCCGCCGCGGGTGGCGATGTCGGTGGCGGACACGACGAGCGCGTTCGCCTGGTTCGTGTTGGCGGCGTTCGTCTTGACGGTGTCGGTCAGCGATTCGACGGCGCGCGTCGTGTGCTCCAGGCTGCCGGCCTGCGATTCCGTGCGGCTGGCCAGGTCGGCGTTGCCGCTGGCGATTTCGGCGCTGGCCGTCGCGATGGTCTCGGCCGACGTCTTGATGCCGGACACCATCGTCGCCAGGCGCGCGCGCATTTCCTGCAGCGCGGCCAGCAGGCTGTGCTGGTCGCCGGCGTCGAGGCGGATCTCCATCGACAGGTCACCGGCCGCAACGAGCCGCGTGATCTCGCGCGCGTATTCCGGTTCGCCGCCCAGCTGCTGCCAGATGGTGCGGATGACGAACCACGACACGCCGATCAGGGTAGCGATCACGATCAGCGCCGTGATGATGGTGACGGACAGTACACGACGCACGCTCGATGCACTCTTGGCGATGCCGTCCTTGAATTGTTGCTGCGCCTGCTCGTTGAACTTGGCAACGTCGGCATTGAGCACCGTCAGCGCGCCCTGCATGCGCTGCACGGTCGCCTGCGGATCGCCCTGCTCGAGTTCGAGCATGATCTTGGCGGCCGAGACGGCCGGCGCATAGTAATCCTCGAATTCCTTCGTGAGGCGCTTGCCGGTGGCATCCATGCCTGGGATCTTCGTCACTTCGGCGAGCTTGGCGCGGACCTTGCTGGCCTGGTCGCCGATCTGGGCGATGCGGGCCTTGTCGCCTTCGGAAACGGCATCGCGCAAGCCATCGGTAATGCCCTGCAGGTCCGCCGTCAACGCCTTCGCCGTGCCCAGCGCCGGGTAATCCACGGCTTCGGTCGTGTGGATCGAATCCAGGGCGCCGCTCGCGATGCTGGCCGAGACCGCCACGCCGAGGCCGAAGATGATGGTCGAGATGACCGGGAGTGCCCAGATCTTGCGCTTGATGCTCATTGCCGTTCCTCTAAATTCAACAGCCCGCCGCCGGAAAACCGGGGGCGGGCGGGTGGTTGGGGATGCTTACGGTGCCGTGTAGATCACTTTGACCGAGGCGTCGACCGCGCTCTTGTCGATGTAGCCGATGGCTTTCGGGTCGCTCGCCACCATCTTCTTGACGGCGGCGCTGTCGGCGGCTTCCTTCGGCATCGTGGCCTTGCCGGTGAACACCAGCTTGGACCACAAGGCCTTGACCTGGGACGCGTCCTTGTCCGTCACCTTCTTATAGAACTCGGCGCGGACGGGAGCGCTTTCCGGCTGGTCGACCGGGCTCATCGCGCTGGATTTGCCCAAGAAGAATTGCGCGACCTGGTCTTTCGTCATCGAGGCCTCGGCGGCCTTCGGGTTCACGACCACCACCACTTCCGCCATGGCGGGCAGGGCGAGGAACAGGGCGGCGGCGAAGCTTGTCTTGATCAGTTGTTTCATCGTCGTCCCCTTAGAACACGAAGTCGAGCGCGACGGCGCCGACGGTCACCGGACCCTTGAAGCCCGGCTGCGCATTGATCAGCAGGCCGGCAGCCTTGTTCGGACGCACGCGGTCGAACTGCACCTTCAGGGCCACGGAGGAACGGAAGTCCCAGCGCAGGCCGATCGTGTCGGTCTGCTGCTCGCCCTGGCTGACGCCCGTGTAGCGCAGGTTGCCGACGATGCCGTTCAGCGTGGCCAGGGTCGGGCTGCAGGCGGCCGGGTAGCCGGCCGGGCAGGCCGCCGGCATGCCGTTGTGGAGATTGCCGTCGATGGAGAGCTTGGCGTGGCTGTAGTAGGGCAGGAATTTGCCGATGCGATAGCCGCCCATCACGTACCACGACGTGGTGTCGTTGATGTAGCTGTCGGTCTTGCGCTTCGCGTACTCGCTCTGCACGACGATGTTGTTCCAGTCGAGCGTCGCGCCGAGGGACGTGAACGAGGCCTTCTTGTCGCGCACGTCGATATCTTTGGCGAGCTGGGCCGCTTGCGGGAATTTATAGCCGGCAGCGACCGTGTTCAGCGTGTTCAGCAGCGTCGCCAGCGACGCCGAGTTGTTCAGCGTCAGGCGGCCATCGACGCGGCCGAAGCGCACCGTCAGCGGGCCGTGTTCGGCCACGAGGTTCAGCGCGGTCACGCGGCGGCCTTCCAGGCTCGGACCGCCCGCGATGTCGACCTTGCTCTTGCCGACAGCGAATTGTGCGGTGTACGTCGTGTCGGCATAGCTGTGCTGCCAGATGGCGTCGGCGCCGTCGACCGTGTTGAACAGCATCTGCGAATACACTTCCGCCGGCGGACGCAGCATCGTGTTGGCATACCCCACGTTGCGGTAATCCGAGATCATGAATGCCGGCAGGCCCATGCGGCCGACGCGGATCGAGATGTCGTCCGACACCTTCGCCTTGGCGAATGCCCATGCCAGCTCGGCGCCGAAGTCGTCCTGCGCATCCTTGCGCACGAGGCCCTGGCCCGTGACGGACAGCCAGCTGTTGACGGCGTAGTCGGCCTGCACGCCGAAATTCGAATCGACGCCGGTGGTGACGTCCTTGTCGGCGCCGCTGGCCTGGTTCGGGCGGGCGAACTCCGCTTTGTCAGTGTTGGTCCAGGTGAGGGCGCCGGTGCCGAAACCGCTGATGCGGACGGCGTCCTGCGCGAATGCGCAAGGCGCGACAAAAGACAAGGCGAGCGCACTCGCGATGATGCGTTTTTTCATGGGATTTACCTGCTGAAGACTGCGGGTGGAGGTTCTTGTTATAGAAACACTGTGACGGCGACGTTGAGGCCGTGTAACGAATCTGTAATAAATTGTAGGGTTGCAGCAAAAATTGCGGCAAGGAAAAAGTCGCGAATAGTCACTCTATTCAGTTGTGACCGCTATCTTTGTTGTGCCGATCCGACAGCGCGCCCTGTCAGAATTAGATGATGTGTTTAATTCCACCAATGCGACGTCGTGCCCGCTTCCGGCAGGCGCGCCTGCCGTGCCGCATGCACGATGCCGGCCTCGACCGCCTGCTCGGCCGTGTAGAGGCGGGCGCTGCCCGTCAGGCAGGAACGGATGTCGAGGACGTCCCGCGCGCCGCGGGTAACTTCGTCATAGATGGCGGCATAGCGCTCGGCGTCGAAGTCGAGGCAGTCGCGCCATTCCGAGATGCGGGCATGGTCGGCCGCGACGAGGTTGCCGAAGCCCCAGTGCAGCGGGTGGATGAGGAAGCGCGTGCCGGGACAGGCATAGCGGTTCTGTCCAGCCAGGAAGATGGGGACGCCGACGGATTCCACGCTGCCCACGTTCCAGGTCGTGAGCGGCAGCGGCAACGATTTCAGGAAGTAATATAGGGCGAAGCCGGCCGTCATGTTGCCGCCTTCGGTCGACATGTGCAGTTCGATCTCGCTCGCGCCGCTTTGCAGTGCCTGCAGGCAAAGGTTGCGCACGGTACAGGCGGAGTTTGCGTTGATCGGTCCAATGAAATGTACGATGTGCAAAGCCATGGCGCCTCCCTGTGACGGCTCAAGCATAGCAAGTTTCACAAGGTCACGTCGCGCTATTGAAAATATCTGATATTCAAAATCGTCATCCGGATATATCCCGCCGTACCCCCGGTGCTACTCTTGCATCCAGTTAGTCATAATTTTCACAAGATCCATTCTGAGGCGATGATGTCCACACCGATCCGATTTTTCTACCGCGGCGCCGTCCATGAAGTGAACGACGTCGCGCCGACGCAGACCATCCTGCAGCACTTGCGCGAGGACCTGCACTGCACCGGCACCAAGGAAGGCTGCGCCGAAGGCGACTGCGGTGCCTGCACCGTCGTCGTCGGATCGCTGGAGAACGGCGAACTGCAGATGCGGGCCGTGAATTCCTGCATCCAGTTCACGCCCACGCTGGACGGCAAGGCGCTGTTCACCGTCGAAGACCTGGCGCAGAAGGATGGCAACCTGCACCCCGTGCAGCAGGCCCTCGTCGAATGCCACGGCTCGCAATGCGGCTTCTGCACGCCGGGTTTTGCGATGTCGCTGTGGGGCATGTACCTGAAGCAGGAAGGGCGCGAGCCGAGCCGCTGCGAGATCGACGACGCCCTGTCGGGCAACCTGTGCCGCTGCACGGGCTACCGTCCCATCATCGATGCGGCCAAGCGCATGGTGACGCTGCCGCGCGTCGATTTCGACCGCGCCGCCGTCACGGAACAACTGCAGGCGCTGCAGCGCGACGCGGGCGCCACCTATGAATACGACGGCCAGACCTTCCACGCCCCGCGCACGCTGGACGAGTTGGTCGCCGTGCGCGCCGCGCACCCGAAGGCGACGATCCTCGCCGGCTCGACCGACGTCGGCCTGTGGGTCACGAAGCAGATGCGCGAACTCACGGACGTCATCTACCTGGGCCACGTGGCCGAACTGAAGACCGTGCGCGAGCAGGATGGATTCATCGAGATCGGCGCCGGCATCTCCCTCGAGGATGCGTACGCCGCCATCTGCAAGCATTATGAGACGGAGCTGGGCGAGCTGTGGCAGCGCTTCGCATCGCTCCCGATCCGCAACGCGGGCACGCTGGGCGGCAACGTGGCGAACGGTTCGCCGATCGGCGACTCGATGCCGTGGCTGATCGCCATCGGCAGCGAACTGGTGCTGCGCGGCCCGGACGGCGAACGAACCATGCCGCTCGAGCAGTTCTATCTCGGCTACCAGGTGAAGGACTGGCGCGAGGGCGAATTCGTGCAGGCCGTGCGCGTGCCGCTGCCGCGCAAGAACGTCGCGTTCCGCACCTATAAACTGGCCAAGCGCTTCGACCAGGACATCTCGGCCGTGTGCGCCGCCTTCGCCTTCACGCTGGAAGACGGCATCGTGGTTGACGCGCGCATCGCCTACGGCGGCATGGCCGCGACGCCGAAGCGCGCCGCGCAGGCGGAAAGCCTGCTGAACGGCCGCGCATGGGACGAAGCGGCCGTGCGCGACGCGATGGACGCGCTGGCGAAAGACTACGCACCGCTGTCCGACATGCGGGCGTCGAGCGCCTACCGCATGAAGACGGCGCAGAACCTGTTGCGCCGCTTCTGGCTCGAAACGCGCAAGGACAACCCGCTGCCGCAGACCGCGGTCAACCCGTTCGCCCTGGCTTGAGGAGACAACCATGAACGACGCAGGATCCCCCGCCCTGACCAAGGCCGAATGGAAGCAGGTCGGCCTCGGCAAGACCCATGAATCGGCCCGGCTGCACGTGCTGGGCCAGGCCGACTACACCGACGACATCGCCGAAGTGCGCGGCACCTTGCACGCGGCGCTGGGCCTGTCGGGCAAGGCCCACGCCCGCATCCTCGACATCGATTTTACCGACGTCCTGGCCAGCCGCGGCGTGCGCGCCGTGCTGACGGCGAAGGACATCCCGGGCACCAACGATTGCGGCCCGATCATCCACGACGACCCGATCCTCGCGGACGGCCTCGTGCAATACATCGGCCAGCCGATCTTCGTGGTCGTCGCCGACTCCCACGACCTTGCCCGCCGCGCCGCGAAGAAGGCGAAAGTCAGCTACGAAGAGTTACCTGCCATCCTGACGCCGCAGGCCGCGCGCGCCGCCGGCTCGTACGTGCTGCCGCCGATGCGCCTGACGCGCGGCGATGCGGAAACCGCATTCGAACGCGCCCCGCTGCGCGTGAAGGGCGAGCTGTACGTGGGCGGCCAGGAGCAGTTTTATCTGGAAGGCCAGATTTCGTACGCGATCCCGCAGGAAAACGACGGCATGCTCGTGCTGTGCTCCACGCAGCACCCGAGCGAGATGCAGCACGTCGTGGCGCATGCGCTGGGCCTGCACTCGCACAACGTGGTGGTGGAGTGCCGCCGCATGGGCGGCGGCTTCGGCGGCAAGGAATCGCAGTCGGCGCTGTGGGCCGCCGCAGCATCCATCGCCGCGAAACGCCTGGGCCGCGCGGTTAAATTGCGCGCGGACCGCGACGACGACATGATGGTGACCGGCAAGCGCCACTGCTTCCACTACCTGTACGAAGTGGGCTACGACGACGCCGGCCGCATCCTCGCGGCGAAGGTCGACATGGTGAGCCGCGCCGGGTACTCGGCCGACCTGTCCGGCCCTGTCGCCACCCGCGCCATCTGCCACTTCGACAATACGTATTACCTGTCCGACTGCGACATCCGCGCGGCGGCCGGCAAGACGAACACGCAGTCGAATACGGCGTTCCGCGGCTTCGGCGGTCCGCAGGGTGCCATCGCGATCGAGTACATCATCGACGAGATCGCGCGCAACCTCGGCAAGGATTCGCTCGACATCCGCAAGCTGAATTTCTACGACAAGATCGATCGCAACGTCACGCCGTACGGCCAGCCCGTCGTCGACAACGTGATCCACGAACTGGTGGGCGAGCTGGAACAGACGAGCGAATACCGCGCGCGCCGCCAGGCCATCAACGAGTACAACGCGACGAGCCCCGTGCTGAAGAAGGGCCTCGCGCTGACGCCCGTGAAATTCGGCATCGCGTTCAACGTCACGCACCTGAACCAGGCCGGCGCCCTCGTGCACGTGTACGTGGACGGCTCCATCCTCGTCAACCACGGCGGCACGGAGATGGGGCAGGGTGTCAACACCAAGGTGATGCAGGTGGTCGCGCACGAACTGGGCGTGGACCTGACCCGTGTGCGCATCGCCGCGACCAACACGAGCAAGGTCGCCAACACGTCGGCGACGGCCGCATCGACGGGCGCCGACTTGAACGGCAAGGCCGCGCAGGATGCGGCGCGCCAGATTCGCGAACGGCTCGCCGCATTCGCCGCGAAGCAGTACGGCGGTGCCGTGGAAGACGTGCGCTTCGTCGCGGACACCGTGTTCGCGAACGGCCACGAAGTCCCGTTCGGCGAACTGGTGGCGAAAGCCTACCTGTCGCGCGTGCAGCTGTGGTCGGACGGCTTCTATGCGACGCCGAACCTGCACTGGGATCCGAAGACGATGACGGGCAACCCGTTCTTCTACTTCGCGTACGGCGCGGCGGTGGCGGAAGTCGTCATCGACACGCTGACGGGCGAATGGAAGCTGCTGCGCGCCGACGCGCTGTACGATGCGGGCAACTCGCTGAACCCCGCCATCGACATCGGCCAGGTCGAAGGCGCCTTCATCCAGGGCATGGGCTGGCTGACGACGGAAGAACTGTGGTGGAACGCGCAGGGCAAGCTGATGACGCATGCGCCGTCCACGTACAAGATCCCGGGTGTGTCGGATTGCCCGGACGCGTTCACGGTGAAGCTCTTCAACAACCGCAACGTGGCCGATTCGATCCACCGCTCGAAGGCTGTCGGCGAACCGCCGCTGCTGCTGCCGTTCTCCGTGTTCCTCGCGATCCGCGACGCCATCTCGGCCGTGGGCGACCACAAGGTCAACCCGCCGCTGCGGGCGCCGGCGACGAGCGAAGCGATCCTCGACGCCGTGTCCTTCGTTGAACAGGCCAGGGCAGCCTGACATGGACGACTGGCTCATCCCCACCGCGCAACCGGCCGTCCTGATCACGGTCGCGAAGGTCGACGGTTCCGTACCCCGCGAACCGGGCGCGCGCATGCTGGTCGATGCGCGTGCGCAGTGGGGCACCGTCGGCGGCGGCCATCTCGAGCTGCGCGGCGTCGAGACGGCGCGCGCCATGCTGCAAAGCGGAGAGGCGCGCCGCATCGAACGCTTCCCGCTCGGTCCGAGCCTGGGCCAGTGCTGCGGCGGCGTCGTGCACCTCGCGTTCGAGCTGGTCGACCGCGACCAATGCGCCGAGCTGGCTGCACGCCGCCACGAAGACTGCTGGCGCGTCGTCGCGCTGGACGGCGCGCCGGACGTCGCCCTCGTCGACGCGCTGGGCCACAACATCCAGCGCAAGGGCGGCCGCTATCCCGATTTCGAACGGAACGGCGGCACCCGCGTGGTACTGGACGAAGCAGGGCGGCGCTGGCTCGTCGACCACGTCCCGGCGCCGCGCGCGCACGTGATGCTGTTCGGCGCCGGCCACGTGGGCGCCGCCATCGTGCGCCTGCTGGCCGACCTGCCGTGCAAGGTGACGTGGGTGGACGAACGGGAAGACATGTTCCCGGCCGCCGTCGCCCCCAACGTCGTCGTGGAAGCGACCGACCTGCCGGAAGCGCTCGTGCGCACGGCGCCCGCCGGCACGACCTTCCTCGTCATGACGCACAATCATGCGCTGGACCAGCGCCTGACCGAAGCGATCCTCCGACGGCCCGCGCACCAGGACTGGTTCGGCCTGATCGGATCGGAAACCAAACGCAAGCAGTTCGAACACCGCCTGCGCGACCGCGGCATTTCCCGCGCCCGCCTGGACGACATGGTGTGCCCGATCGGCGTCCCCGGCATCAAGGGCAAGGAGCCCGCCGTGATCGCCGTCGCCGTCGTCGCGCAACTGCTGATGGTCTGGGAGGCGGCGGCCCACGCCGCGCCCGCGACCGCAACCGAAGTCCCACTGGAACAAGACTGAGATGTCCAACGATACCCGTACCGTGCAGGCCTACCGAGCGAGCCTGCTGCACTTCCACGCCGATCCGGCCTTCGCCGAGAACGCCCACGCCTGGCACCAGGACGGCCTGCTCGTCGTCGAGAACGGCCGCGTGCTCGCCGCCGGCGACTACGACAAGCTGGTCTCCACGCTGCCGCCGGAAACGCCCATCGTCGACTACCGCGGCCAGATCATCACGCCCGGCTTCATCGACACGCACCTGCACTTCCCGCAGACCGACATGATCGGCTCGCCCGCGCCGGACCTGCTGCCGTGGCTGGAGAACTACACGTTCCCGACCGAGCGCCAGTTCAAGGATCCCGTGCACGCGCGCACCGTCGCGGAATTCTTCCTCGACGAACTGCTGCGCAACGGCACGACCACGGCACTCGTCTACTGCACGGTGCACAAGGAATCGGTCGACGCGTTCTTCGAGGCGAGCGCCGCGCGCAACCTGCGCATGGCCGGCGGCAAGGTGCTGATGGACCGGAACTGCCCGGACTTCCTGCAAGACACGGCCGACCTGCGCGAGAGCGAAGACCTGATCCGCCGCTGGCACAACCACGGCCGCGCCATGTACGCGATCACGCCGCGCTTCGCGCCCACGTCGACGCCGGCCCAGCTGGGCGCTGCGGGCGAACTGGCGCGCGCGTTCCCGACCACGTACATCCAGACGCACGTGTCGGAAAGCCGCGACGAATGCGCGTGGGTGAAAAGCCTGTACCCGGACAACCGCAGCTATTTGCAGGTGTACGAACACCATGGCCTGATGCGCCCGCGCGCGATGTTCGGCCACTGCATCTGGCTGGACGACGTCGACTTCGCGCTGATGGCCGACACGGGCGCCGCGATCTCGCACTGCCCGACGTCGAACCTGTTCCTCGGCAGCGGCCTGTTCGACGTCGCGAAGGCGGACGGTGTGCGTGCCCACGTGTCGCTGGGGACGGACGTCGGCGCGGGCACGTCGTTCTCGATATTGCAAACAATGAATGAAGCGTATAAAGTTGCGCGGTTAAAAGGCAGCTATCTCCCGGCCCTGCGCATGTTCTATCTCGCCACGCTGGGCGCCGCGCGCAGCATGCAGCTCGAAGGGACGATCGGCAATTTTGCCGCCGGCACCGAAGCGGACTTCATCGTCCTCGACCCGAAGGCGACGCCGCTGCTGGCGCGCCGTACGGCGAACGGCGACTCGCTCGAGGAAACCTTGTTCGCGCTGGCGCTGCTGGGCGACGACCGCGCGATCCGCGCCACGTATGCGGCGGGCAAGCGGGTGCACGAGCGGCATTGAGCCCGTCCGCGGCTGGCGAGATACTGTCACAACCACTCACCAGCCGAGACCGACATGACGAAAACCCTGAGCAGCAGCCTGCTGATCACCCTGGCGGCCCTCGCGGCCGCCGCTTCCGCGCGCACCCCGGCGTCCGGCCCCAACGAAGCGGCCACCGCGCGCCACTATGCATCCCTGATCGCGGGCGCCGAGCCGAAGACGGCGGAGCTGGTCCTGTTCTTCTCTCAGATGCCCAAGGGCGGCGACCTGCACCATCACTACTCCGGCGCGATCTATGCCGAGACCTATGTCGACTGGCTCGACAAGCAGGGCTATTGCGTCAACAAGCAGTCGTACCGCATCGAGACCGACAAGAGCGTCGTCGAGCACGAACGCGCGCGCCAGCCGAAGGACCGCACCTGCCTGTCGTCGTCCGACGTGTATGCCGACGACGCCACGTGGCGCGAGCTGCTGCAGCGCTGGTCGAGCAAGGATTTCAATAACCACGGCGCCATCCAGCCGCCGCCGGACCGCCAGTTCTTCCAGACGTTCGGCTACTTCGGCCCCGTCTCGAACGGCAACTTCCACGAAGGCCTCGTCGAGCTGAAGAACCGCGCGCTCGCCGAGAACGTGGCGTACATCGAGACGATGTTCAAGAGCCCGGACACGGTGTCGGATCCGGAGTTCGACAAGCGCGCCTGGGACAGCGCGCGCGACGAGGCGAAGTTCGCCCAGCTGCTGGAGTCCGCGCGCCAGAAGCTGAACGCGACGCCCGCGTTCCGGACCTCCGTCGACACCTTCGTCCGCACCGTCAACGAGGCGGCGCTGGGCATCGACGACGAGAACTTCACGATGCGCTACCAGACCTATGTCGTGCGCCTGTTCTCGCCGTCGCGCGTGTTCTCCTCGATGCTGGCCGCGTTCGAGTCGGCGGCGCGGGGCGGCAAGATCGTCGGCGTGAACATCGTGGGCCAGGAAAGCCAGATGGTCTCCATGCGCGACTACACGCTGCACATGCAGATGTTCCGCTACCTGAAGAAGGTCTACCCGAAGGTCAACGTCGCGATGCACGCGGGCGAGCTGGCGCTGGGCGACGTGCCGCCGGAAGACCTGAAGTACCACATCGACCAGGCGCTGAACGTGGCGGGCGCGCAGCGCATCGGCCACGGCATCGACCTCGCGCACGAGACGAACGCCGTCGGCATCATGAAGACGATGCGTACGAAGGACATCCCGGTCGAGATCAACCTGACGTCGAACGCGTTCATCGAAGGCGTGCAGGGCGAGAACCACCCGATCACGCTGTACCGCAAGTATGGCGTGCCGTACGTGATCTCGACGGACGACGCGGGCGTCACGCGCCACAACCTGGCCAATGAATACGTGCTGTTCGCCAGCCGCTACAAGCCGAGCTACGCGGAAGTCAAGAAGGCGTCGTACAACAGCATCCGCTACAGCTTCCTGCCCGAGTCCGACAAGCAGCGCCTGACGCGCCTGCTCGATGCACGCTTTGCGCGCTTCGAGTCGGACGTCGCCGCGCTCGAACGCACCGCCGTGAAGCGCTGAGTCATCCCTTGCGCCGGCGGCGGTCCCGCCGCCGGCTTTCTTCCTCCGTCCGGCGTCGCCACGCCACTTATGTCTCACCGGCATATGTATATGCCGTCCCTGTGGCCAACTCGCTACAGAATGCATTAATTCTCACGTCGTTTGCCTAAAAACCAAGCGAAACAATTTCATTCGAGAACGCCCCATTTATAATCCCGCCGTGTCTGTTCCTGAGGGAAAAGGCAACCCGCACGCGACTCTCTGCTCACTTCTTAAGCAACTTATACGCGCAAGCTATAAATTCCCAAGTGAAAACGTATTTGTCTCGATAAACGGCTTCATGCATATTGGCCTTTTATTAAGCCAACGTCCGAGAAAATGAGCGGATTTCGGGTGTAATAGCCTGGAAACATTTAACCGCTAGACTCGCGTGCGCTGCTTTTTGCTGGTGCATCGTCAACCACATTTGCACCGTCAGACAGCAGGCGGAAAGAACAAGAGACCGGCCGTCATGAGCGGCCGGTCCAGGATTGCAGTACTCAAGAGGGGGGAACTCGGTTCCCAACCATAACTATCAAGTCTATTTGGGGTTAATCCAATGATCTATCAAAAACGGATCCAGCTGACGAAGCTGGCGCTGGCTCTGTCGATTGCGCTCGCGGGGGCGCCGGCCCTGGCGCAGAACACGACGTCGGCTGTCGGCGGTCGTATCTCGAGCGCGGACGGCCGACCGGCCGCCGGCGCCTCGGTGCAAATCGTCCACACCGAATCCGGCTCGGTCAGCAATGTCGTCACCGACGCGGAGGGCCGCTACATCGCGCGCGGCCTGCGTACCGGCGGTCCGTACACGATCATCATCACCAAGGACGGCGTTACCGAAAAACGCGAAGGCATCTACCTGCAGCTGGCGGAAACCGCCACCGTCGACGCGACCGTCGGCGCACCGATGCAGACCGTGACCATCGCCGGCAACCGCGCCCGTTCCGACATCTTCAACAACAGCAACATGGGCGCGGGCACCGCCATCAGCGCCACCCAGCTGCAGACCCAGGCCTCGCTCAACCGCAACCTGCAGGACTATGCCCGCGCCGACCCGCGCGTTTCGCAAACCGACAAGGAACGCGGCGAGATGTCCGTCGCCGGCCAGAACTCGCGCTACAACACGATCACCATCGACGGCGTGAACGTCAGCGACACCTTCGGCCTCGAGTCGAACGGCAGCCCGACCGCGCGCCAGCCGATCTCGATCGAAGCGATCCAGTCGGTGCAGGTCAACGTCGCCAACTACGACGTGACCCAGAAGGGGTATACCGGCGGTAACATCAACGCCGTCACCAAATCCGGCACCAACAAGTGGAAGGGCGGCGTCTACTACGTCTACCGCAACGACAAGTGGGCCGGCGATCGCTACGACACCACCAAGGATACCTACAGCGCGCCGCCGTCGTTCGACGAGACGACCAAGGGCGTCTGGGCCAGCGGTGCGCTGGTCAAGGACAAGCTGTTCATCTTCGCGTTGAGCGAAGAATTCGACAGCACCCGCGCTTCGTCCAACTACGGCCCGCTCGGCAGCGGCGCCGCCACCACGGTCGGCATCACCCAGTCGTCGATCGCCTCGGCGCAGCAGATCGCCAGGAGCGTCTACGGCATCGACATCGGCAGCCCGACGGCCGGCGGCTCGAAGATGACGTCGCGCGAGCAGATGCTCAAGTTCGACTGGAACATCAACGACGACCACCGGGCGAGCCTGCGTTATTCGAAAACGTCGCAGAGCGAGCCGATGTACCCGGGCTATTCGAACAGCGGCGTCGGCCTGACGTCGTCGAACTACAACCAGGGCAAGAGCATCGAAACCATCGTCGGCCAGGTGCTTTCGGACTGGACGCCGACGTTCTCGACCGAGTTCAAGGCCTCGCAGCGCCTCTATGATTCGGTACCGGCCAACAGCACACGCCTGCCGGCCATGGCGCTCCAGTTCTCGGGTCCGCTGCCCGCCGACGCCCCGGACGGCGTGCCGACCGCGACCCGTTACCTGAACTTCGGCACCGAGCGCTCGCGCCAGTTCAACGTGCTGGGCACCAAGACCTATGACCTGTACGCGGGCGCCAACTGGACCGTCGGCGACCACGCGATCAAATTCGGTGCCGACAACAGCAAGAACGAGATCTTCAACGCCTACCTGCAGGACGTCTACGGCAACTACACGTTCGGTTGCGCGGACTACAACGCGATCGGCGGCTATACCTCGGTGCCCTCGACGTTCACCTGCTCCAAAGGCACGAACGCCCAGATCGAAGCGGCGGTACTGGAAAACTTCCGCCGCGGCCGTCCGACCTCGTACAGCGTGCAGCTGCCGGCGCCTGGCGTGGCGTCGCTGAACGACGCCGCCGCCAACTTCTCGATGCGCGACACCGGCCTGTTCGTGCAGGATACGTGGAACGTCAACAAGAACCTGACGCTGACCTATGGCGTGCGCGTCGACGAGACGGGCGTGGGCGGCCGTCCGCTCGCGAACGCCGCCGCGGCCCAGCCGGTCGTGCCGGGGAACTTCGCGACCGGCAAGGCGCAATCCGGCGGCTTCGGTTACGACAACACGGTCACGCCGGACGGCCAGAAGCTGTGGCAGCCGCGCTTCGGCTTCAACTACCGTTTCGACAGTGCCCGTCCGACCCAGGTGCGTGGTGGCATCGGCCTGTTCCAGGGTGCCGCCGCCGCCGTCTGGATGGCCAACCCGTTCTCGAACCCGGGCGTCTCCACCCGCATCGTCAACTGCTCCGTCACCGGCACTGTCAAGTGCCCGCAGGGCGACGGCTTCTTCAGCACCAACCCGGATGCGCAACCGACGATCCCGGGCGCGCCGGCGGCCAAGGTCGACTTCCTGGATCCGGGTCTGCGCCAGCCGTCGATCTGGAAAACCAACGTGGCGTTCGATACCGAACTGCCCTGGTATGGCCTGGTGTTCGGCGCCGAGTACTTGTACACCAAGAACAAGGACGCCATCTATTACGAGAACCTGAACCTGGGCGGCGTGACGGCCGCCGGTCCGGATGGCCGCCAGCTGTTCTGGAATGCCGCCGGCATGGACTCGGCGAACTTCTCGGCCGCCAACGGCACGGTCACCGTGTCGCGCAACGTGACGAGCAAGTTCCTGAGCAACCGCAGCTTCACCGACGTGATGCTCGCCCGCTCGACCGACAAGGGCCGCTCGAAGGTCGCCACCGTCTCGCTGACGGCGCCGATGACCAAGGGCCTCGGCTGGTCGGTGGCCTATAGCCACACCGACGCGACGGAAGTCTCGCCGCTGACGTCGTCGGTGTCGACCTCGAACTGGAACGGCCGCTCGGTGTTCAATCCGAACGAAAACGTGGCCGCCAACGCGGGCTACCTGGTCAAGAACCGCATCAACGCGCTCGTGAACTGGGAGAAGAAGTTCTTTGGCGAGTACAAGACGCGCTTCGGCGTGTTCTACGAAGGCCGTTCCGGCAAGCCGTTCAGCTGGACCTTCAACAACGACATGAACGGCGACAGCCAGGCCGGCAACGACCTGTTGTACGTTCCGAAAGCCTTCGGTTCGGGTGAGGTGCTCTTCGCCGGGGATACGGCGACCAGCCACGCCAACGAGCAGAAATTCTGGGATATCGTCAACGGCAACAAGGCCCTGCGCAATTCGAAAGGCGGCGTGGTCGGACGCAACAGCGATTTCGCGCCCTGGACCAACAGCTTCGACCTGCGCATCAGCCAGGAAATCCCGGGTATGTTCAAGCGGAACAAAGCGTTCTTCTCGCTGGACTTCATCAACTTCGGCAACCTGCTGAACAAGAAATGGGGTCATATCAACGAGGTGGCCTTCCAGTCCGCCGGCGGCCAGGCGCGCAGCTTCGTCGATTACGCGGGCATGCAGAACGGCAAATACGTGTACGCCGTGCGTCCGCAGGTCGAGGACTACGTCATCCGCCAGAACAAGGGCGAATCGCAGTGGGCAATCCAGGCAACCGTCAAGTACGAGTTCTGATCCGTACCGGCGTGACATAAAGGAGACGGCCGGTGGCGACACCGGCCGTTTTTTCTTCCCTTGTAAAGACCAGAAAGGCGAACGGGCGTGCCATAATCGACGGCTGCTGTTCGCATCACTAAAGGCTTCACATGATCGTATCCCGTCCTGCCGCACTGGCCCTGGCGCTTGTCCATGGTACTGCGTTGCTGCTGTCCGGCTGCGCCTCCGCGCCGGTTCGTCCGCTCGAGATCAACCTCGTCGCGCTGAACGACTTCCACGGCAACCTCGAGCCCAGCAAGTACACGTACACGCCGCCGGGCGCGACGCAGCCGCGCACGATCCAGGCCGGCGGCATCGACGTGCTGAAAGGCGCGCTGGACACGTTCCGCAAGGACGACCCGGACCTGCTGTTCGTCGCGGCCGGCGACCTCGTCGGCGCGAGCCCCGCCGCGTCGTCGATGTTCGCGGACGAACCGAGCATCGAAGCGCTGAACCGCATGGGCCTCGTCGCGAGCTCGCTCGGCAACCACGAATTCGACCAGGGTCCGAAGGAGCTGCTGCGCCAGCAGCACGGCGGCTGCGATTCGCCGCGTCCCGCGAAAGCATGCCGCTTCTCGCCCGATTTCAAGGGCGCCGGTTTTACTTACCTCGCTGCCAACGTCGTCGACGCGCAGACGGGGAAAAATCTCGTGCCGGGCTGGCGCATCGTCGACGTCAAGGGCGTCAAGGTGGGCCTGATCGGCGCCGTGCTGCACGACCTCGCGTCCGTGACGATCGCCTCGTCCATCAAGGGTCTCGCCATCAACGATGAAGCGGCGTCGATCAACGCCGTGCTGCCCGCGATGCGCGCGCAGGGCGCGCAGGTGTTCGTCGTGCTGATCCACGAAGGCGGCTTCGCCGACCAGCCGTACGACAAGGCCGATTGCGACACCCTGCACGGTCCCATCGTCGCCATCACGAAGAAACTCGACCCTTCCATCCGCCTCGTCATCAGCGGCCATTCGCACACGGGCTACCTGTGCAAGGTGGACGGCAAGGTCGTGACGCAGGCGGACGCCTACGGCCACCTGCTGTCGCGCATCAAGCTGACCCTGGACCCGGCCACGAAGGCGGTCCAGGATATCCAGGTGCGCAACGTCGTGATGGCGCCGGATGCGTTCACGCCGGACGCCGGTCTGTCGACGTACCTCGCGGACGTGCGCGCGAAGAGCCGCGCGGAGCTGGCGAAACCGGTGGCGCGCATTGCGTCCGCCGTGTCGCGGCGCGAGGGACCGTCCGGCGAATCGGCCCTCGGCGGCGTGATCGCCGACGCGGCCGTCGCCGCCACGCGCGACCAGGGCGCGCAGATCGGCTTCATGAACCCGGGCGGCATCCGCAAGGACCTGGAGACGGGAGAAGGCGGCGTCGTGAGCTTCGGCCAGGCGCAGGCCGTGCTCCCGTTCGGGAACACGCTCGTCGTGATGGACCTCACGGGCGCGCAGCTGCGCCGCGTGCTCGAACAACAGTGGGACCGGCCGGCGTCGTCCGACCCGTCGATCCTGGCCGTGTCCGGCAGCCTCACGTACGACTGGGACGGCACGCAGCCCGTCGGCCGCCGCACGGCGAACGTGAAGGTCGATGGCAAGCCGCTCGACGACGACAAGGTGTATCGCGTCGTGGCCAACAACTTCCTGGCCGAAGGCGGCGACAACATCCCGATGTTCGCCAAGGGCACGCGCCGCGTCGAGACGGGCCTGCGCGACCTCGATGCGTTGATCGCATACCTGCAGAAGCATCCTGAAGCCGGAGCCGCGCCCCAGCGCATCCGCAAGGTCCGCTAACGATATAAACAGTATTCACGGAGAGATCCTCATGAAGAAAATCGCATGTGTCGTGGCGCTGGCCGGTGCCTTCGTATCGCTGGACGCGGCCGCATGGGGCACGGACGGCCACCGCGCCGTGGGCGCCATCGCCGACAAGCTGATCAAGGGCACCCGCGCCGAGGCGCAGGTGAAGGCGCTGCTGCTGCCGGGCGAATCGCTGGAAGCCGTGTCGACCTGGCCGGACTGCGTGAAGGGCAACTGGTGCGGTCCGCAGACGCCGGAAATGATCGAATACGTGAACGCGAATCCGAAGCACAGCGAGTACCACTACACGGACGTGCCGTTCCAGCTCGACCACTACCACGACGGCGCCGCCGGCACGGCCGACGACGACATCGTGCAGACCCTGAAGGAAGCCATCGCCGTCCTGCAGGGCAAGGACACGCCCGCGACGAATCCGCATAAATTCACGAAGCGCCAGGCGCTGATCCTGATCACTCACCTGGCCGGCGACATCGTCCAGCCGCTGCACGTGGGCGCCGCCTTCGTCGACAAGAACGGGAAATTCATCGTGCCGAAGACGAAGGCCGAGATCGACGAAACCGTCGTCTTCGATTCGCGCGGCGGCAACAACTTCCTGATGGACGATGCGAAGATCGAGCAGATGTCCGCGAATCTCATTCCGCCGGGCGAACCGAAGCCGGTGAAGCCGGGCGTGCCGAAGGCGCTGACGAAGCCGTTCCACTCGTACTGGGACAGCACGACGGTCGACTACGCGTTCCGCCGCATCCGCACGAAGACACCGGAGCAGTTCGCGCAGGCCGCCATCGACGGCAAGCCGAACGTGGCGCAGAACAGCGGCGATCCCGTCACCTGGCCGTACCAGTGGGCAGACGATACGCTGGCGGTCTCGAAGATCGCATTCGCCGGCGTCACCGCGGGCAAGATCGTGCCGCAGGTGAGCAAGAAGGGCGAGACCTATTACACGTGGACCCTGGAAGTGCCGAACGATTATCCGGTACCCAGCTCCGCGCTCGCAAAGACACAGATGATCAAGGGCGGCTACAACCTGGCCGCGCTGCTGAAGGCGATCTGGCCGTAATCCCGGCGCCAACCTTCCGCAAGCCGCCGCGCGCCCACGAGGCCGCGGCGGCTTTTTTTTTATTTGTTAGAATCCGCGCAACCCAACCCGGACCCTCACCATGCCCACCATTCTTCGTTCCATTGTCCCTGCAGCCACGCTGCTGGCCCTCGCTCCCGCGCAGGCTGCCGAACCCAACCTGCCGCTGTGGGAAGCCGGCATCGGCGCCGCCGTGTTCAACACGCCCGCCTACCCGGGCGCATCCGACCGCAGCAACCGCAATCTCGTGCTGCCTTTCCTGCTGTACCGCGGCAAGGTGCTGCGCGCCGACCAGCAGGGCATCGGCGCGCGTCTGCTGGACACGGACAAGGTCGAATTCGACGTCGGCCTCGCGGGCGCGCTGCCGTCCCGGTCGGACGACGTGGAAGCGCGTCGCGGCATGCCCGACCTCGGCACGCTCGTCGAATTCGGCCCGCGCGTGAAGTACAAATTCGCCGACCTGGGCGGCGCGGGGCGGCTGCGCTTCGAGCTCCCGGTACGCGCCGTCATCGAAGCCCGCGGCGGGCTGCGCCGCCAGGGCTGGACGACGGAGCCGCGTTTCGTGTGGGAGCACCGCGGCGACGCGGGCCGCTGGACGATGGAAGCGCAAGTGGGCGCCGTGTTCGGCGACCGGCGCATCCATGGCTATTTCTACGACGTCGCGCCGCAGTATGCGACGGCGGACCGGCCGGCCTATCGGGCCGATAGCGGGTTGATGCTCGTGCGGACGGGCTTCGGCGGCACGCTGCGGGTCAATCCGGACGTGCGCGTGTTCGCGTTCGTGCGCCTGGACAGCTATGCGGGGAATGCGAACCGGGACAGTCCGCTGTTCAGGAAGGATACCGGCGCGTCGGCCGGGGTGGGATTGGCGTGGACGTTGGCGCGCTCCGCGAAGCGCGCCAACGACTGAATCAGCGCGACTTCACGAACGGCTTGCCGATGGCCTTCGGTGCCACCGACTTGGCCATCAGGCCGGCGAGAACGACCACGGTGACGATGTAGGGAATCGCCTGGATCAGGGACCCCGGCAGGCGGCCGACGACGGGCAGGTCGACGCCTTCGAGCTGGATCTGGATCGCGCCGAACAGGCCGAACATCAAACAGCCCAGCACCGTGTGCAGCGGGCGCCAGTTGCCGAATACGAGCGCCGTCAGCGCCAGGTAGCCGGCGCCGGCCGACATGTCGCGCAGGAAGAAGCCGCTCTGGACCAGCGTCAGGTACGCGCCCGAGAACGAGCACAGGACACCGGCCACGAACATGGCGAGATAGCGCGTGCGCTCGACGGACACGCCCGCCGCGTCGGCCGCATGCGGGTTCTCGCCGCAGGCCCGCAGGCGCAGGCCGAAGCGGCTGTGGTACACGACCCAGTGGACGACGGGCAGCAGCAGGAACGCGACGTAGACCAGCACCGACTGGCCGCCGATCAGGTGGCCGTACAGCCAGCCGATGACGGGGATGTGCTCGACGGCCGCCGTGCCGGGCAGGACGACGTCGAACAGGCGCGCGTTGCGCAGGTCCGGCGTGCGGCCGCCCAGCTGGAAGAAGAATTGCGCGAGCACGAACGTCAGGCCGCTCATCGCGATGTTGATGGCGATGCCCGCGACGAGCTGGTTGCCCTTCTGCGTGATCGACACGAACGCCTGCACCATCGCGAGGGCGACCGATACGCCCATGCCGGCGAGGATGCCGTACCACGGGTTCTGCGTCACGTAGGCGACGGCGGCCGATGCGAACGCCGATGCGAGGATCTTGCCTTCGAGGCCGATGTCGACGACGCCCGAGCGCTCGGCGAACAGGCCGGCCAGCGCGGCGAACATCAGGACGGGCGCATTGCGGACCGTGGAGACGATGATGCTGGCGAGTTGGAAGTCTTCCATTCAAATCCCCTTGTTCGTACGGGTGACGTTGAGCAGTTTCAGGATGGCCGGGGCGTAGAAGTTTTCCATCGCGCCGCAGAACAGGATGATCAGGCCCTGGATGAAAATGAACGTCTCCTGCGGGATGTTCGGTTTTTCCAGCGACAGGTCGAAGCCGCCCTGGATCAGCGCGCCGAACAGCACGGACGACAGGAAGATGCCGACGGGATGCTGGCGCCCCATCAGCGCGATGGCGATGCCCACGAAGCCCGCGCCGGCGGGGAAGTTCAGCGACAGGTAGTGCGTCGACCCCATCACCGAGTTGACGGCGCCGAGGCCCGCCAAAGCGCCCGACACGAGCATCGTCACGATGATCGTGCGGCTGATCTTCACGCCCGCATAGTGCGCCGCGTGCGCGTTCAGGCCCGTCGCGCGCACCTGGTAGCCCCACGACGAACGCCACACGGCGACGCCGTAGATCACGAGCGCGAGGATGGCAAGAATGAAGCTGATGTTCAGCGGCGTATCGCCGAACACGGGCAGGATCTTGTTCAGCAGGGGCAGGGCGGCGCTGTCGGCGAACACGCGCGAGGCCGGGTTCTGCTGGCCTTCGGGGATCAGGTATTTGACGATCACGAAGTTCATCAGGCTCGCGGCGATGAAGTTGAACATGATCGTCGTGACGACGACGTGGCTGCCCCGTTTCGCCTGCAGATAGCCGGGAATGAAGGCCCACAGCGCGCCGAAGACGGCCGCGCCGATCATCGCGAGCGGGATCATGAGGATGCCGGGCAGGTGGGCGTCGAGCGCAAGCACGACCCAGGTCAGGCCCAGGCCGCCCACGTACATCTGGCCTTCCGCGCCGATGTTGAAGAGCCCCGCCTGCATCGCGATTGACACGGCAAGTCCCGCGAAGATGAAGGTGCTCGCGTAGAACAGCGTGTACCCGAGGCCTTCCGGATCGAGGATGGCGCTGTCGATCAGGATGCGCATGGATTCCGACGGGCTCTCGCCCAGCAGGTGGATCACGAGCCCCGCGACGAGCAGCGCCGACATCAGGTTCAGGATGGGCAGGACGAAACCGGTGGCCCAGCGTGGCAATTCAGTCTTTGTCATGATCTCAATGCTTGTGCATCCCGCCCATCATAAGGCCGATGCGGGTGGTGTCGAATTCGTCGATGGGGAGGATGCCGGTGATGCGGCCGCCGGACATCACGATGATGCGGTCCGCGAGCGCGCGCACCTCTTCCAGCTCCACCGACGACAGCAGGATCGCCACGCCTTCGTCGCGCAGGCGCAGCAGCTGCGTGTGGATGCTTTCGATGGTGCCGATGTCCACGCCGCGCGTCGGCTGGCCGACCAGCATCAGCTTCGGCTTCGCGGCCACTTCGCGCGCGATGACGACCTTCTGCTGGTTGCCGCCGGAGAGCAGGCCGATCCGCAGGTCCGGATTGTTCGGACGGACGTCGAACGCCGTCATCAGGTGCGCGCAGCGCTGCGCGATCTTTTGATAATCGAACAGGCCCCAGCGGTTCTTCACCTTGTCCTGGTAACCGAACACCGTGTTCTGCATGACGGAGAAATCCTTGATCACGCCGTCGCGCAGGCGGTCTTCCGGCACGTGGCCGATGCCCAGCTCGCGGAACGTCGCGGGCAGGCCGTCCGCGTTCGTGCGCCCCGTGTATGGCAGGTCCTTGCCGACGAATTCGACCTTGCCCGACGTGGGCAGGCGCATGCCGGACAGGATCTCGAGCAGCTCGCTCTGGCCATTGCCCGACACGCCCGCGATGGCGACCACTTCGCCCGCGCGCAGCGTGAAGTCGATGTCGGAGAGAAGGGCAACGCCGTTCGCATCCTGCAGCTGCAGGTTCGAGACCTTCAGCACTTCCGCGCCCGGGTTGTACGGCGCGCGCGGCAGCTCGCTCTGGATCGGGCGCCCGACCATCATGTTGGCCAGTTCTTCACGCGACGTCTCCGCCGTCTTGACGGCGCCGACGACGCGCCCCGCGCGCATCACCGTCACCTCGTCCGTGATCTCCATGATTTCCTGGAGCTTATGGGTGATCAGGATGATGGTCTTGCCCTGTTCCTTGAACAGCCGCAGGATCTCGAACAGCGACGCCGTCTCCTGCGCGGTCAGCACGGCGGTGGGCTCGTCGAGGATCAGGATGTTGGCGCTGCGGTAGATCTGCTTGAGGATCTCCACGCGCTGCTGCGCGCCGACGGACAGGTCGTGGATCGTCGCGAGCGGATCGACGTCGAGGCGGTAGCGGTCGCAGATCTCGCGCAGCTTCGCTTCCACGGCGCCGCGCTTGGCGGCCAACTTGAAGCCGCCCTCGTTGCCCAGCATGACGTTGTCGAGGACGGTCATGTTCTCGACCAGCATGAAGTGCTGGTGCACCATGCCGATGCCGAGGGCGATCGCCTCATGACTGGTGCGGATGTCCTGGGGCTGGCCGTCGATGAGGACCTGGCCGCTGTCGGCGTTGTAGTAGCCGTACAGGATGCTCATCAGGGTCGACTTGCCGGCGCCGTTTTCGCCGATCACGCCATGGATCGAGCCCTTGGCGATGGCGAAGCTGACGTCGGCATTCGCCTGCACCGCCCCGAAGGCTTTGCTAATGTTGCGAAATTCTACGGCTGGCTGCATAGCGGTCTGTCCATTCATTTAAAAGCGCGCCGCGCCGGCATGGAAACCGGCGCGGCGCGCTTCACTGTCAAACTGTGTTCGATTCCGTGTTACTGCACCGGGCACGAATTGGCGGCGCGATAGTCGACCACCTTGATCTTGCCGGCGATGATGTCGGCCCGGGCGCTCGTCACGCGCTTTTCCATCTCGGGGGTGACGACCATGCGGTTGTCCTTGTCGAGCACCCAGTCCACGCCGCCTTCCTTCAGGCCTTCGTACGTGATGCCCGACGTGAACTGGCCGTTCTTCGCCTTCATGAACGCTTCGTACGCGGCGTTGTCCACGCGCTTGACCATCGACGTCAGCATGGTGCCCGGGTACAGGTAGTTCTGGTTGGAGTCGACGCCGATCGCCAGCTTGCCCTTTTCCTTGGCCATCTGCAGCGCGCCCATGCCGGAGCCGCCCGCGACGGCGAAGACGACGTCGGAGCCGCGGTCGAATTGCGCGCGCGCCAGCTCGCTGCCCTTGGCCGGGTCGTTCCAGGCCGCGGCCGTCGTGCCGACCATGTTCTGCAGGACCTGCACCTTCGGATTGATGGCCCGCGCGCCCTGCACGTAGCCGCAGGCGAACGCGCGGATCAGCGGGATGTCCATGCCGCCGACGAAGCTGATCGTCTTCGTCTTCGACGCCATCGCGGCGGCGACGCCGACGAGGTACGAGCCTTCCTCTTCCTTGAACAGCACGGAGTTGACGTTCTTGCCCTGGGCATTGCCGTCGATGATCACGAAGTGCACGTTCGGGTATTCGGCCGCGATCTTTTGCACGGGCTGCGTCTGCGAAAAGCCGATCGAGACGATCAGCTGCAGCTTCTTGCGGGCGAGGGCGCGCAGCACCTGTTCGGCCTGGGTGTCGTAGTTGGCCTGGGCTTCAAACACCTTGACGCCGGTCTCCTTCGTGAACCGCGCGACGCCTTCGGCGGCGGACTGGTTGAAGGATTTGTCGAACTTGCCGCCGGCATCGTAGACGATCGCCAGCTTCGCGCCCGCCATGTCGGCACTGGCGCTGGCGCTGATGCACAGCGCCGCGATCGTCATACAAAGTTGCTTGAATTTCATCGATTTAGGCTCCTGAATCCCATATTTTACCGGCGCAACGGCTGTGCAGGGAGGGGGATTCTCGGAACTATGCATCAGCCAGTTTATTCGTGGCAAATACGATTTTACTTTGCCATTTATTTCGTTGACATATAAATAGCGCCGTTTCAGTCGGCAAGCGGGAGTGCGGGCGGAACGACGATGGCGGCGACCGTCGGCGCCGTTGCGGTCGGTACGACGATGTCGGGTGCGGGGGCTGTAATGGGCGCGGCGGAGGGAATCTCGATCGGCTTGGCGAACTGCGACGTGAGGAAGCGGGCGATGCGGGCCTGCGTGTCTTCCAGGTAAGGGATATTCAGGTGGTCCGAGTCGGGCACGGTCTCGTCCCCGATCAGCTGGGCCAGCTTGGCGACGAGCTGGTCGGTGTGCGAATGGGGCACGACGTCGTCACTGGCCGCGCGCAGCACGAAGGTCGGCGCCTTCAGCGTGGGCGCGTACTTGATCGACTCGAAGCGGTGGCGCAGCATGTACTCGATCGGCATCACGCGGAACTTGCGCTTGGCGAGGGCGAGGATCGAATCGTACGGTGTGATCAGCACGACGGAATGCACGGGCCGCTCTTTCGCGACCTGCACGGCCACGCCGGACCCGAGGCTGCGGCCGACGACGGCGATGCGCTTGGGATCCACGTGGTGGTGCGCGGCCATCCAGTCGAACAGCATGCAGGCATCGTCGATCATGTGCGCTTCGGCCGGGTCGCCGTGGGAATCGCCGTAACCGCGGTAGTTCACGGCCAGTACGGCCATCCCGGGAAACAGCTTGCCGGCATCGCGCACGACCCAGGACACTTCCTCGGAGCGGCCGCCAAAATAGACGACGGCGGGGCGCAGGCCGGGCGTCTTCGGCGTCATCAGCCAGCCGGACAGCCGCGTGCCATCCTTGGCGCGCAGTACGACGGGACGGGTGCGGTGGCCGCTGCTGCGCGGATGCTCCACTTCGCGCTCGACGGTGGGATTGAACACGAGACGGCGCTGGTTCGCCGCGACCGCGGCCGTGAGGCCCAGCCACAACATGCTGGCAAAGCCAGCCATACCTGCCGCCAATTTTTTATGTGTGCTCATGTATACAGTCTACCTCTCGCTACGGATGAAGTCTGTGCGCTGCCCATCAAATACGTCTTCATTATGGTGCGAATTCACGAAGAGTAGCTTTGCTGCAACATCCTGTTACAGCGCCGGCGTTGTATGCGCGCCAAAGGCTTTGTTAGGCTGTCCATGAAAACAGGATGTGGAGGTCCGATGAAGTGGAAAGCGGTCGTGCCGGCATGTGCCGGGCTGGGCCTCGTGGCGGTGCTCGTGGTCCCGGTGTGGCGGTCCACGCCGCCGGCCGTCACGCCGGCTGCGGTGCCCGTGCCGCCTTCATCGACACCCGGCGCGCCTGGCCCGGCCTGGCTGTCCGACCTGGGCACGCCGCCGGCGACCCTGCCTTCGGTGCCCGCCGAACCGCTCGCGCAGCGCATCGACCGCCTCGTCGCGAGCGGCGATCCGCATGACGCGTATCGCGCGTGGTGGCTGCTGCACGCCTGCGTCGTGTTCGGGCGCACGGGACACTTGCCCGAGCGCGACGGCACCGAGCCGGATGCCATCGCCGATCCCGCGCATGCCTGCGCGACCGTGAACGAGAGAATGAAGATGGCGCGCATCGACCACCTCGAGCGCGCCGCGCGCGCGGGCGTGGACGGCGCGCTGGCGGAACTGGTCGAAGAAGGCCCGTTCGGCGATCCGAGCGCACTCACCACGCGTCCCGACGATCCGCTCGTGAAGGAATGGAAGGAACGGATCAACGGCATGCTGAACGCGCAGGCCGAGCAGGGCTACTGGGCCAGCCTGTACCAGCTGTTCACCGGTTTCTGGTTCGGCCACCCGGCCATCGCTGCGGACCGCCAGAGCGCACTGGCCTACGGCATGGCGCTGCGCGACATCATGGTCAAGCTGGACGGCGTGCCCGAGCAGGAGGCCATCCCGTTCAACGGCCCCTTCCTCGACGAGATCGGCACCGGCCTCACCCCGGACCAGAAGGCGCGTGCGCAGGCGCATGCCGATGCGATCGTCGCCCGTGCGGCGGACCAGCGGGGGATTGCAAAACCGATATCGATCAAAGAAAAAAAGTAATTGGTTCAGGACATAGTGTCGACTCTACGATGAGAAGTCTTGGAGAGATGAGATCGATAACATGCATATCCTGAAACTGTTCGTCAGCCTGGCGCTGCTGTTGAGTGCGCTGCCGGCCTGGGCATCCACCCAGGCAGCCCGGCCGGAAGGCCCGTGCGACATCTATGCGAAGGCGGGCGCGCCCTGCGTGGCCGCGCACAGCACCACGCGCGCCCTGTACGCCGCGTACAACGGCCCGCTGTACCAGGTCATGCGCCAGTCGGACGGCAAAACGCGCGACATCGGCGTCGTGCGAGGCGCCGGCTATGCGGACGCGGCCGCGCAGGATACGTTTTGCGCCGACACCTATTGCTGGATCACGATCCTGTACGACCAGTCGGGCAAGCGCAATCACCTCGTGCAGGCGCCGCGCGGCACCTGGACCGGGCCCGCGCTGGGCGGCATGGACAATCTGCCGCTCGCGGACCTGGCACCGGTCACCGTCATGGGACACAAGGTCTATGGCGTGTACATCGCACCGGGCATGGGCTTGCGCCTGAACGATACGCACGGCGTGCCCGTCGACGACCAGGCGGGCGGGCAATATGCCGTTATCAATGGCTATCACTACAACGGTGCCTGCTGCTTCGACTATGGCAACGGCGAGATCGACAGTATCGACGACGACAACGGCACCATGGAAGCCATCTATTTCGGCAACGCGAAAGGGTGGTATCGCGGCAGCGGGCCCGGGCCCTGGGTGATGTCCGACCATGAAAACAACCTGGTCGGTTGCGTCAACGACGACAAATCGAAGCTTTGCGCCAACCTGCCGACGCTCGATTCGCGCTTCATCACCGCCGTCACGAAAGGCAAGCCGGGACACTGGGCGACGCTGGGCGGCGATGCCCAGCGAGGCCAACTGGCCGTCATGTACGAAGGCCGCCGGATCGATGCGTCGTACGATCCCATGCGCAAGCAGGGCGCCGTCCTTCTCGGCAATGGCGGCGACAACAGCACCGCGTCGCAAGGCACGTTCTACGAAGGCGCGATGACGGCGCCGCGCACGTATCCGTCCAATGAGACGGACCAGCTGGTCGCGCGGAACGTGGCGGCGGCCCGCTACGATGTCGCGGCCGTCAGTGTCGGAACGACGGCGGCGTCCGACGTCCCGGCCAGCCTGCACACGTTCGCGCCGCGGCAATCCAAAGACCTGACGGTCACGTTCACGAATACGACGGGCCAACCCGTGCGGGGCGTCGCGCTGTCGATGGCGGTGCCGAAGGGCTGGAGCGTCGACGCTCCGAAAACCATTCTTGACGCGGTCGCGCCCGGTCAAAGCGCGCATGCCGTTTTCAAGGTGACGTCCGGCGCTGCCCCGTTCAATGGCGACCTGAAAGGCATGGCCACGTGGGCAGGCCGCACGGAATCGGCCGTCGCGAAGGTGCGCAATGTGGCGCCGGTGAAAATCAACGAATTCCGCCTGAGCGACGGCGCCCGCACCAACCCGACCAATGCGTTCATCGAGTTGGTCAACGCCGGCGAGAAAGAGGTCGACATCTCGAACTGGACGTTCGCGCAACACGCGACGCGCGAGCCGCTGTTCTCCAGGGTCAAGATTCCAGCGGGAACCCGGCTGGCGCCGCACGGTTTTTATGTACTGGGCTTGTCCAATTCGGGCCTCGTGCTGCCGGCCCGGCCGGGCGACACGACGATCCACGTGCGGAACGTCGACGGCATCAAGCCGGGCGACACCATCGTGGTGGGCGACGAAACCCGCAAGGTGGTCCGCGTCGGCACGGCGGCCGGCCAGGCGACGCCGCTGTGGCAGCCGTTGCCCGACGGCCCCATCATCACCATTCCCGCCGGCTCGACGAGCGTCCCCGTGACCACCACCGAGGGTTTTGCCATCGGCGATACCCTCGCCCTCGGCTACGGCACTGCCTATCCGGTCGACGGGCGCGCGACCGAACAGTACGAGAAAGTGACCATCACCGGCGTCGGCTCGGCGGGCAGCCAGGCGTGGCTCGGTCTCGATGCGGCGGCCGGATCGACCAATATCCAGGTGACGTCGACCGATGGAATTACCGCCGGCGACAGGATCCGGCTCGACATCGACAGCGCCGATCACGGCATCGATATGGTCACCGTCAAGCACGTGGGCACGGCCGCCCGCCGTACGAGCCTGGCCCGCGATGCCGCTGCCGGCGCCACGACGATCGTCGTGCATGGCGCGATCGGCTTCCCGACGAAGAAGAACGTCGATTACACGCCCGGCAAGGCCGTGATCGGCGCGCCCGGCAAGCTCCAAACCGTGGACATCGTGCGCGTCGAGGGTACGCCGGGCGGCAATCTCACGTTGACCATTTCTCCGGCGCTCGCCCAGAGCCACGTGGCCAACGAACCGTTCGTGGAGCCGGGCACGGGCCTCGACCTGGCGGCGCCGTTGAAGTACGACCATGCCGCCAACCTGCCGTTCAGCGTGCGCGGCACGGGCATCAGTTTCACGCCCGCCACCCGCCATGCGCACTCGAGCAATGAGCCGGTCCGCCCGGCGGGCAGCGGCATCGTGCTGGACCGTGCGCTGACGCGCGCCCACGGCACGGACGCCGTCGTGCGGGTAGACACCGTGACGACCGCGGGCTTCCAGGGCAACCCGAACCAGTGGTTCGGCGGCCCGGTGCTGTCGCGGGAAGCGGGCAGCATGGTGCTGCGCGATGCGGCGGGACTCGTGGTCGACAGCCTGAACTACGGCGATCTCGTCGATCCCTGGGCATCCGGTGGATTCCGCGGCGCCCCTGGCAAGGCCGCCACCTGTTATGCGGCAACGCCGGGCATCCCGAACGATCCGACGTGGGACCGTGCACTCCCGGGCATCCCGTTCAGCGGCGCCGTCGCGCAAGCCGACGCGGCCCAGGGCAGCACGGGACGCTATCCCGACGGCCAGGACAGCGACAACGATTGCACGGATTTTGTGACGTCCGCCTCGGTCCGGACGGGCGCGACGGCCGCGGGCTCGACGCGCGTCAAGGCGGCCACGGTCGCGCACTTTGCGGCCGGCCAGTCCGTCGTCATCGATGCGGGCGAGCACGCCGAAACCCTGACGGTGGCAACGGTCGGTTCGTCCGGGCTCACCCGGGCATCGGTGCCTGGGGACAAGGGGGCGACGGTCGTCCGCGTCGACGACGCGCGCCAGTTCGCGGTCGGCCAGGCGGTGATCGTCGGCAGCGGCGCGGATGAAGAGCAGGGCGTTGTCGCCGCAGTGGAGACGGGGTGGAAATCAGGCAAGCTGACGCTCCAGGCGCCATTGACGCGTGCCCATGACGCAGGCGCCAGCGTGTCGGGTACCGGCCTCGTCTTCACCCGCCCGCTCGCCAAAGCCCATCCTGCAAGCACGGTGATGACGGCGGCGGACGATCTGGCGACGCCGGGCGCGGCGAACAACCCTGTCCGCCGTCGAGCTGCCCAGCTCTAGTGCAGCATGGGGCCGGACGAGGGCGCGTAACGCTCCACGTCGTGCAGCGCATGCTCGACGCGCTCGTCGCCCGGCAGCATCTTCGCGTCGGGCGCATGCTCGACGGGGCTGACGCCTTTGACGCGCATCCCTTGCTCGTAGACCATGCGACCGCCGAACCAGCCGGACACGACCACGCCGATGGCGGCGATCGCCGACAGCGCGAGCGAGCCGCCGGTGTGCTTGTACTCGTTGCGCCGCAGCGCAAGATTGGCGGCCGTCACCGCAAGCGCACCGCCGTTCAGGATCGCGTGGACGTTGGCCGTTTGCTTGACCTCGGTCTCACTCTCGATTTCCAGGTAATCCATGGCCCCGGCGACCCCGGCCGCGAGACCGCCGATGAGGCCGCCGGTCAGGCTGTAGAAGGCGGCGTTCGCATAGTCGTCGTTGTCCGTCGCGCGGTGCATGGCGTCGAGGATGAAACCGAACGGAATCAGGGCGGCCGGCGCCACGATCAGCATCGGGTGCAGCGGGTGGCCGGCAATCGTCGATTTGGGCATGCTTCCTCCAGAAAAGGTCGTGACGGCAGCACGGATGAGCGGCCGGCGGCAGAAGCAAAGTGTGGCACAAGGCCCGTTATCGGCTACGCACGGTACCGTGGGGCACGGTCAGGCGCGGGTGGCGGTCAGGCGCGGGTGAATGAAGGGGATGCCGGACCGTCGGATGGTGAACCGCCAGCGTTCGACAGGGCCGGTCAGGGTGGCCAGGAAATGCTCGTCGTCTTCCCAGACCAGTTCTTCCAGCGTTCGCACCTGATTGCCGGGAACGAACGAAAAGGTGGCACCGAGGCTGCGCCGGGCGCGGATGTGCAAATCGCGGTCGAGCAGGATGAAATGAAACGTCTCTTCGAACGGACAATCCTGATCGGTCACGAGCAGGTAGCCGGCGGACCTTTCGAATTGGTCGAGGAGGGCGATGCCGGGTACATGTACCGAGGTTGCTTGCCCGTCCGAGACCAGTCGGGAAACGCCTCCGGACGGCAGCAAGGCAAACCGTCCGATGCGTCTTGCCAGCCCTGCAGTCATGGCGTCGTGCCATCGTCGATGAACTGCGCCTTGAACGTCTGATTCGCAACCAGCCTGGGCGGCCTCGGGCAGTTGCAGACGCACAGATCGTTTTCCAGCGCGACCTGCTTCCCGTTGTAACGCTCCGCGATGCGCGGCCCGACGCAGCGGATGACGCCCGTGCCGCCGCAAGTCCGGCAGTCGACGGTATCCCCTTCGAGCGCAACTCGGACGCCGTTAATGGAGCTCCGCGAACTCGCCGACGTCACGGTGCCGTTGGCGGTGGTGGACGCACCCAATGTGATGTGATGGCGTTTCATTCTGCAATGCTGTCACGCGCGGCCGTCGTGCAGGTTGTGCAAACCGCCTTGACACGACGCTGCCGCGCCGAAGCGATTACCATGTCCGCATCGTCGCGTTTTTACGGAGAAATACTGTGCACTTTCTGCTGATCTATGACCTGGCCCCCGATTACCTGGAGCGCCGCGGCGAATTTCGCAACGAACACTTGAAGCTTGCCTGGGAAGCCCAGGAACGCGGCGAGATCGTCATCGCCGGTGCGCTGGCCGATCCCGCCGACAAGGCCGTGCTGCTGTTCACCGGCGAATCATCGGACGCCGCCGAGCGCTTCGCCCGTGCCGATCCGTATGTCGTCCACGGTCTCGTCACGCAGTGGCACGTGCGGTCGTGGATCACCGTCGTAGGTGACGACGCCAGCAACCCCGTCCGCCCGGAGTAACTATTTCGCCGGCAACAGCTTCACGACGAGATTGTGCGTCGTGAGCGCGATCGAGCGGTCCGGCGCCAGGGTCACGCCGATCGGCCGGTCCAGGCTGCCGGGCAGGGCGCCGAGGGTGATGCCTGCGTGGCCCGGCACGCCGGCGACGGTGCTCGTCACATTGTCGAGGTTGATGCGGCGGATCGTCGAGTTGCCGGTGTCGGCGATGTATAAATCGTTGCCGTCGACCGCGATGCCGCTCGGTGCGCACAGGCGCGAGACGCCCGGGCTGCCGTCCACCGCGTCGCAGCGTCCCGGCTGGCCGGCCAGCGTGGACACGATGCCCTTGTCGTTCACCATGCGGATCGTCGAATTGCCCGTGTCGACGACGTAGACGTTGTTCCAGTTGTCGACGCCCACATCCTGCGGTTCGCAGAACTGCGCCTGGCCGCCGTTGCCGTCGCGGCTGCCGCATACGCCCGGGGAGCCGGCCACCGTCGTCACGTTGCCGTTCGTGTCGATGCGGCGCAGCATGTGGTTGCCGGTGTCGGCCACCCACAGATTGCCCAGGCGGTCCAGCGCGATGCCGCGCGGCTTGCAGAAGCGCGCACCCACGCCCCGGCCGTCCGCGCTGCCGCACGTGCCGTCGCCAGCGATGGTGGTCGTCGTGCCATCCGGCGCCACGCGGCGGATGACGGAGTTGCCGCTGTCCGTCACGTACACGTTGCCCTTGCCGTCCGCGACGAGCCGGCTCGGATCGTTGAAGCGGGCACGCGCGGAGCCGTCAGCATAACCGACGGCGCCGCGCGTGCCCGCCAGCGTCGTCACCGCACCGTCGGGAGAAATCTTGCGCACGGTAGCGCTGATGCTTTCCGCCACATACAGATTGCCCGCCGCGTCCGCCGTGATGCCCTGCGGGCCGTTGAAGCGCGCCTTGGACCCGGTGCCATCCTGCGAGCCGGTGCATTGCCCGCAGATGTCGCCTGCGATCGGGAACAGGCCCGTGGCGCCCTGCGGCCGGTCGGGCCAGCTGGGCCAGTCGGGATGGTCGGGCCATGGATGGTCGGGCTCGTGGTACCAGCCGATCCCGATGCCGATGCCCACGTCGCCACCGCAGCTGGACAAGCCCAGCAGCAGGCAGCCGACGACAACCCAGCGTAGCGCGCGTTCGAAAACAGTCATGGCCGAACCCCCGATGGAAACGGCATCGAGCTTAGCGCGCATCGCCCTGTAGGCCATGCGTGCGCACAAAGCGTGCCGGCCGCTTGTGTGCAGGTGGGCCGTGCGTCGTGGGGAAGCGACGGCATCATTGAATGCACAAAGCGCGAGCGGCGCAGAGCTAGCTGTACGGTAAGATTCTGCACGCAACCACAACCGCTGGAGGATCATGCAATCTGCCGTCAACCTGTGGCCGCTGCTCGGCATCGCGGCCGTCGCCGCCGGATTCGTGTTGCGGGCCAATCCGGTGCTCGTCGTGATCGTGGCCTGCGGTGTGACCGGCTGGGCCGCGCACCTGCCGCTGCTGCACCTGCTGGAATCGCTCGGCACGGCGTTCATCAAGACGCGCAACCTGCCGCTGATCCTGTTGCTGCCGCTGGCCGCGATCGGCCTGCTGGAGCGCTTCGGCCTGAAGGAGCATGCGCAGGCCAGCATCGCGCGCATCCGCTCGGCCACGACCGGCCGTCTGCTGACCGTATATCTGCTGGCGCGCGAGGTGGCGGCCGCGTTCGGCCTCACGAGCCTGGGCGGCCACCCGAACATGGTGCGCCCGCTCGTCGCGCCGATGGCCGAGGCGGCGGCGGAGGCGCGCCACGGCCACCTGTCCGAACCGCTGCGCCAGCGCATCCGGGCGATGAGCGCGGCCACGGACAACGTCGGCCTGTTCTTCGGCGAGGACGTGTTCGTCGCGTTCGGCGCCATCGTGCTGATGCAGACGATCCTCAAGGCCGAGGGCCTGGACGTTGATCCCATCCACATGGCGCTGTGGGGCATCCCGACGGCGGTGACGGCGTTCATCATCCATGCGTGGAACCTGCGCCGGCTGGACGCCCGCATCCGCCGCGAGACCGCACGATGATCGTTTCGCTCGACTTTTTCTACCTGCTCATCGGCCTGCTGTTCGCCGCGTGTGCGCTGATGACCTTGCGCGACAAGACGAATCCGCGCCGCTACACGACGGCGCTGTTCTGGGGCCTGTACGCGCTCGTGTACCTGCTGGGCGAACGCCTGCCCCCAAGCGTGGCGGGCGTGCTGATGATCGTGATGGCGCTCGTCGCCGGGTTCGGTTTCGTGCGGCCGGGGAAGGCGGACGTCCTGCCGGAAGAGAAAAGACAATCCACCGCGGCGCGCCTGGGCAACCGCCTGCTCGTGCCGGCGCTGGCGATTCCCGTCGTGACGATGCTCGGTTCCGTCGTGCTGAAGGACGTCCACGTCGGCGCGGACTTCCTGCTCGATCCGAAAAACCTGACCCTGGTGAGCATGGGCTGCGGCAGCATCGCCGCGCTGGCGCTCGCGTGCTGGCTCACGCGCGCGACGCCGCTGCAGGGCGTGCGCGAGGCGCGGCGCCTGATCGATGCGATGAGCTGGGCCGTCGTGCTGCCGCACATGCTGGCCGTGCTCGGGCTGCTGTTTTCCGAGGCGGGCGTGGGCAAGGCCGTCGCGCACGTCGCGACCAGTTACATCCCGCTCGATTCGCGCCTGCTGGCCTGCGCCGCGTTCTGCGTGGGCATGGCATTATTTACCGTCGTGATGGGCAACGGCTTTGCCGCGTTCCCCGTCATCGCGGGCGGCATCGGGATTCCCGTGCTGGTCGGGGTGTACCATGCGAATCCGGCCGTGATGGCCGCGATCGGCATGTTCAGCGCATACTGCGGCACCCTGATGACGCCGATGGCGGCGAATTTCAACATCGTGCCGGCGGCGCTGCTCGAACTGCCCGACAAGAATGCCGTGATCAAGGCCCAGCTGCCGACCGCGTTGCCGCTGCTGGGCGCAAATATCGTCCTGCTGTACTTTCTGATGTATCGATGAGCCGACCATGACCGCACCCACCACCCAAGTACCCACCAGGACCGTCCTGCTGACCGGATTCGAACCGTTCAACGGCGCCGCCATCAACCCGTCGTGGGAAGCCGTGCGCGCGCTCGACGGCTGGTCCGGACCGGGCTTCGCGGTCGTCGCGCGCCAGCTGCCGTGCGTGTTCGGCACCGCCCTCGACGTGCTGCGCGAATCCATCGCGGGCGTCAAGCCCGACATCGTGATCGCCGTCGGCCAGGCCGGCGGCCGCTCCGAGATCTCGCTGGAGCGCGTGGCCATCAACGTCGACGACGCCTCCATCCGCGACAACGCGGGCAACCAGCCCGTCGACACGCCCGTCGCGGCCGACGGCCCGGCCGCGTATTTCACCACCTTGCCCGTGAAGGCCATCGTGAAGGCGCTGCGCCTGCGCGGGTTCCCGTCCGGCGTGTCGCAGACGGCCGGCACGTTCGTGTGCAACCACGTCTTCTACGGCCTGATGCACCAGGCCGTGGGCCAATCCGTGAAGGCGGGCTTCATCCACGTGCCGTTCCTGCCCGAGCAGGCGGCCGACCGCCCGGAGCGGCCGCCGTCGATGGCGCTGCGCGACATCGTCGATGCGCTCCGGATCGCGGTGGAGGTGGCGGTGGTGACGGAGACCGATACGCAAGAGGCGGGCGGCGCCACCCACTGAGCGTCACGCGCCGGCCGGATTCAGGATCTTCAGGAACGCCCGCACCACCGGCGCATCGTCCTGCGTCGGGTAGGTGATGTACAGATTGGCCGATGGCGGATTCGTCCGCACCGGCAGGAAGCGCACGCCGGGCCAGCCGATGCGGCTCGTCGTCGCCGGCATCAGTGCCACGCCGAGGCCCGCGCCGACCATCGCGAGCAGGGTCTGCGGCTCCGCGGCTTCCTGGAAGATCGTCGGCTGGAAGCCCGCGTTGACGCAGCACTGGATCAGGTAGCGCGGTTCGGCCGACTGGTCCAGGTGCAGCGTCAGCATCGGTTCGTTGGCGATGTCTATCAGTTCGATCGCGTCCTGCTGCGCGAGCGGATGCTGGGCGTTGATCGCGACGCATACGTCTTCGCGGAACGCCAGTTCCTGGCGCAGGCCCGCGTTCTTCAGCATGTCCTCGTCGATCTTCGGCTCGCGCCAGAAGCCCACGTCGATCTGCTTGCCGCGCAGCGCGTCCCACTGGTCGTTCGGACCGAGTTCGTGGATGGTCCACGTCACGCGCGGGAACTGGCTCTGGAACTGCTCCAGCAGGCCGGGGATCGGCCCCCACATCGCCGAACCGACGATGCCCACGCGCAGGCGGCCCACTTCGCCGCGGTCGATCTGGCGGATCGTGTCGATGGTCATGCGCATGCGGCCCAGCAGGTCGGCCGCTTCGTGCATCAGCGCCTTGCCGGCGACCGTCAGCTCGAAGCTGCGCGTCGTGCGCGCGAACAGGCGCACCCCGAGCTCGCTCTCCAGCTTCATGATCTGCTGCGACAGCGGCGGCTGCGAGATGTGCAGGCGCTCGGCGGCGCGGCTGAAGCTTTTTTCTTCGGCCACCGCCAGGAAGTATTTCAGCTGCTTCAGATCGATCGACATGATGGTCTCAAACGTGGGCCGCCGCGTGCAGCGCCACCGCGAGGCGGGCGCCCACGAGGGCATTGTGTTTGACCAGCGCGATGTTCGTGGCGAGGCTGCGGCCGCCCGTCAGGTCCTTGATGCGGGCCAGCAGGAACGGCGTCACGGCCTTGCCTTTCACGCCTTGCTCGCCGGCCTCCCGAAGGGCTTGCGCGATGATGCCGTCGATCTCGTCGTTCCTCATCGCGGATGCCGCCGGCACCGGATTGCTGACGACGACGCCGCCCGTCAGGCCCAGCTGCCACTTGGTGCGGATGAAGCGGGCCTGCTGCTCCGGCGTGTCGAGCTGGAAGTCGGCGGCGAAGCCGGATTCGCGCGTGAAGAACGCGGGGAAGCCGGGCTGGCCGACGCTGACCACCGGCACGCCATGCGTCTCCAGGTATTCCAGCGTGAGGCCGATGTCGAGGATGGATTTCACGCCCGCGCACACGACGGCGACGTTCGTGCGCGCCAGTTCCTGCAGGTCGGCGGAGATGTCGAAGCTCGTCTCCGCGCCGCGGTGCACGCCGCCGATGCCGCCGGTGACGAACACCTCGATGCCGGCCAGCGCCGCGCAGATCATCGTGGCGGCGACCGTCGTCGCGCCCAGCTTTTTCTCGGCCAGCACGTACGCGAGGTCGCGCCGGCTGACTTTTAAAGCATCCTGCGCGTTGCCCAGCTGTTCGAGCTGGTCGTCGGCCAGGCCCACGCAGATGCGGCCATCGATGAGGGCGATAGTGGCCGGCACGGCGCCGGCGTCGCGGATCACCTGCTCGACCTCGCGCGCCGTCTGCACGTTCTGCGGGTACGGCATGCCGTGCGAGATGATCGTCGATTCGAGCGCGACGATGGGCTTGCCGGCCGCGCGTGCGGCCTGGACTTCGGGGGAAAACTGGAGGAAGGCTTGCATGTTCAGTCCTGTGAAAGCGGAGGATGTTCGGTGGCGAGGCTGTCCGGCCCCAGGCCAGGGTGCACGGTCTCGGGCACGCCCAAGGTGAGGGCAGACAAATGCAGGCCGCGGCGGCACGCGAGCACCAGGTCGGCGCTGCCGTCATCGTTACCCTTGTCCTGCACGAGCGACCAGCAGACGGCCGCGGCGAACGCATCGCCGGCGCCCGTCACGTCGACGACGTCGACCGGCGGCGCGGGCAGGTCGGCGATGCCGTCGCCCGCGGTGACGAGCACGCCGCGCGCGCCGCGCGTGACGATCAGGTCTTGCGCGCCCTGGGCCCGGACTTCGCGGATGGCCTCGGCAAGTGCGGCGTCGTCGGGCAGCGGGCGCCTGACGCGGGCCGCCAGCTCGCCGGCGTTGAGAATCAACAGGCGCACGCCGGACAGGTCGTCGGGCAGGCGCGCCATCTTCGGTTCGGACACCGCGACGAGCACGAGCGGCGTCGCGTTGCGGCGCGCCTGGTGGGCGAGGGCGGCGACGGTGTCCTGCGGCAGGTTCAGGTCGGCGACGACGAGCGCGGCACCCGCGAGCTGCGCCTGGCGCGCGTCGATGTACGCCGGTTCCATGCGGTCGTATAACGCCATGTCGGCCAGCGCGACGACCATCTCGCCGTCGCGGTCCAGCACGGCCGTGTACGTGCCGCTGCAGCAGCCATCGAGACGCAGCGCGCCGCGCACGTCGATGCCGAGGCTGTCCGCGTGGTCGAGCAGGGCGGCGCCGGAGGAATCGGCCCCGATAGCCGTCAGCAGCGCGACCGTCGTGCCCAGCCGGGCCAGATTCTCGGCGATGTTGCGCGCCACGCCGCCGAACGATTCGCTCTGGCTGGCCGGATTCGACGTGCGCAGGGCGATCGTATCCGTCGAGCGCAGCTTGCGGTCGAGGTTCGCGGCGCCCACGCACACGACGGGGCGGCGGTCCGGCAGCACGTACGCGCGCCCGAGCAGCTTGCGCTCGCGGATCAGGCCCGCGATATAGCCGGCGACCGCCGAGCGCGACAGCCCCAGCTGGTTGGCGAGCTCCTGCTGCGAAATGAAGGGATTCGCGCGGATGGCCTCGTACAACTGTTGTTTCTTCGACGATTCTGTCACGATGACGGGTGGATTAAACTTTTGTTTTTCATCTTAAACATATGTTTGCATGCGGTCAACGCACACCAATACATGGAGGGAGTCTAGCGCGAATTTATTCCCGCAAGATATAAATCTGCCAGAAAAATGGTATTTGCCAACACAATCGGCATTCATGCATAGTTGACATATTTTGGTGCACGGCGCCCCCATCCTCGACAGACCGCGACAATGACTACTCACTCCTTCAGCAACACTCCCTTCGAAGCCGCCGACGTCATCCGCGCCCGCAAGCCGGGCTTCACGCCGCGCGTGGCCCTGATCCTCGGTTCCGGCCTCGGCGTGCTGGCCGAGCAGATGGAGGATGCGGTGGCGATCAGCTATGCCGACCTGCCGGGCTTCCCGATCAGCACCGTGCACGGCCACGCGGGCGAACTGGTCCTGGGTACGCTGGCGGGCGTGCCGGTCGTGTGCATGAAGGGCCGCGGCCACTTCTATGAAGGCTACGGCCCGGCCGTGATGACCTCGGCGGTGCGCACGTTCAAACTGATCGGCTGCGAACTGCTGTTCGTGACGAACGCCGCCGGCTCGCTGCGTCCGGAAGTGGACGCGGGCAGCGTCGTCGTGCTGACGGACCATATCAACCTGCTGCCGGGCAGCCCGATGGCCGGCCCGAACGACGACCGCTTCGGCCCGCGCTTCTTCAGCATGGCCAATGCATACGATGCCGACATGCGCGACCTGATCAAGGCAACGGCGGCGGAGAAGAACATCACCGTGAACGAAGGCGTGTACCTGGCGTGCCCGGGCCCGAATTTCGAGACGGCCGCCGAGATCCGCGCATTCAAGGCGCTGGGTGCGGACGTCGTCGGCATGTCGGTCGTGCCGGAAGTGATCTCGGCCCGTCATTGCGGCCTGAAGGTCGCGGGCATGTCCGCCATCACGAACCTGGCCGAGGGCCTGACCCCGTTCCCGCTGTCGCACGAGCAGACGCTGAAGTATGCTGCCATTGCGGCCAAGGATATGGTCACGCTGATCCACGGCTTCATCGAACGGCTGGGCAAGACCGCCTGATAACGGATAAGGAAGGGATCACATGTCACGCGCATTCATCCTCCTGCTGGACTCCTTCGGCCTGGGCGCCTTGCCCGACGCCGACAAATACGGCGACGCGGGTGCCAACACCCTCGGCCACATCGCGAAATGGGCCGCGGAGTCGGGCAAGCCCATGTCGCTGCCCACGCTGGAAGCAATCGGCCTCGGCGCCGCCGCGCACAAGGCCAGCGGCGAATGGCCCGCGGGTTTCAACAAGCGCGACGGCTTCACCGGCGCCTGGAGCGTGGCGCGCGAACGTTCGACCGGCAAGGACACGCAGAGCGGCCACTGGGAAATCGCCGGCGTGCCCGTGCTGTTCGATTGGGGCTACTTCCCGAAAACGGTCCCCACGTTCCCGCAAGAACTGACGGATAAACTGGCCGGGATCACGAACGTGCCGGGCTGGCTGGGCAACTGCCACGCGTCCGGCACGACCATCATCACGGAACTGGGCGACGAGCACGTCGCCACCGGCAAGCCGATCATCTACACGTCGGCCGACTCCGTGATGCAGATCGCCGCGCACGAAGAGCACTTCGGCCTCGAGCGTTTATATCAGGTGTGCGAAGCCGCGTATGAACTGGTCAAGCCGTACAACATCGGCCGCGTGATCGCGCGGCCGTTCACGGGCAGCAACGGCAACTACAAGCGCACGAGCAACCGCCACGACTACGCCGTGCCGCCCGTCGCGCCCACCCTGTTGGACCACGTGAAGGATGCCGGCGGCGAAGTCATCGCGCTGGGCAAGATCAGCGATATTTTCGCCGGCCAGGGTGTCACGCAACTCATCAAGGGCGCCGACAACATGGCGCTGTTCGACCGCCTGCTGGAAGT
This sequence comes from Massilia kyonggiensis, assembly GCF_024756235.1. Lineage (GTDB taxonomy): Bacteria > Pseudomonadota > Gammaproteobacteria > Burkholderiales > Burkholderiaceae_D > Telluria > Telluria kyonggiensis. The sequence continues at coordinate 60,901 of NZ_JANUGY010000005.1, forward strand.
GGCCGACACCGCGCCGGACAAGTCGCTCACGTTCGTGAACTTCGTCGACTTCGACATGCACTTTGGCCACCGCCGCGACGTCGCGGGCTATGCCAACGCGCTGCACGAGCTGGATGCGCGCCTGCCGGATTTCATCGCCAAGCTGAAAGAAGGTGATCTCGTCGTCATCACGGCGGACCACGGCTGCGACCCGACGTGGGCCGGTTCGGACCACACGCGCGAACACATCCCGATGCTGTTCTTCGGCCCGGCCGCGCCGGCGCGCGAGCTGCCCGTGGCCGACACGTTCTCCGACATCGGCGCCACCCTGGCCAACCACCTCGGCGTCAAACCCCTTGCCAACGGAACCGCTTTGCTATGAGCCCGAACCTCGATTTCAAACGTAATACCGCGATCGACCTGGACCTGGGCTGGATCAACCACCTGAAGGTCAACCGCAACGCCGCCGACCGCCGCGCCGCCAGCCTCGCGAACCGCCGCACGGTCAAGAAGGAATACCAGGCCGCATGGCTGATCCGCGCCATCGAGTGCATCGACCTGACCACGCTGTCCGGCGACGACACCCCGGGCCGCGTCGAGCGCCTGTGCCGCAAGGCGATGCGTCCGCTGCGCGCGGACCTGATGCAGGCGCTGGGCCTGGACTCGCTGACGACGGGCGCCGTGTGCGTCTACCACGAGATGATCCAGCCGGCCGCGCACGTGCTGCAGGGCCGCCTCCCGATCGCCGCCGTGTCGACCGCATTCCCGGCCGGCCTCTCCAGCCTGGAAACGAAGATCCGCGAAATCGAATTGTCCGTAGCCGCAGGCGCCACCGAGATCGACATCGTGATCACGCGCCAGCACGTCCTGACGGGCAACTGGCAGGCGCTGTACGACGAGATGGTCGCCTACCGCCAGGCGTGCGGCGAGGCGCACGTGAAGGCGATCCTCGCGACGGGCGATCTCGTCACTTTGGAAAACGTAGCAAAAGCATCGTGGGTCTGCATGATGGCAGGCGCCGATTTCATCAAGACATCGACCGGCAAGGAAGGTGTGAACGCGACCATTCCCGTGTCGCTGGTGATGGTACGCGCGATCCGCGAGTACTATGAACGCACCGGCTACAAGGTCGGCTACAAGCCGGCCGGGGGTGTGTCCTCCGCCAAGGCCGCATTGCAATACCTGACCGTGATGAAGGAAGAGCTGGGCAACGAATGGCTGCAACCGCACCTGTTCCGCATCGGTGCCTCCAGCCTCCTGACCGACATCGAGCGCCAGCTCGAACACTACGTCACGGGCAGCTATTCCGCCGCCCATCGTCACGCGCAACCTTGATCGGACCTGTCATGCCCACTATTAAAGAGATTCTTCAGACTATGGATTACGGCCCCGCACCCGAGAGCACCAAGGAAGCGCAAGCGTGGCTGGAGTCGCATGGCCGCCGTTTCGGCCTGTTCGTAGACGGCGCCTGGACGGATGCCGACGAGACGTTCGGCTCGTTCAATCCGGCCGACGGCAGCGAACTGGCGCAGGTGACGCAAGCCTCGCAGGCAGATGTCGACCGCGCCGTGGACGCCGCACGCCGCGCGCAGCCGGGCTGGGTCGCCCTTGGTGGCCACGGCCGCGCGAAAGTGCTGTATTCGCTGGCACGCCTGCTGCAGAAGCATGCGCGCCTGTTCGCCGTGCTCGAGACGCTGGACAACGGCAAGACGATCCGCGAAACGCGCGACGCCGACCTGCCGCTGGCCGCCCGTCACTTCTATCACCACGCCGGCTGGGCCCAGCTGCAGTCGGAAGAATTCGCGGACTACCGCGCCGTCGGCGTCGTCGGCCAGATCGTGCCGTGGAACTTCCCCCTCTTGATGCTGGCGTGGAAGGTCGCGCCGGCGCTCGCCGCCGGCAACACCATCGTGTTCAAGCCGGCCGAGTACACGTCGCTGACCGCCTTGCTGTTTGCCGAGATCTGCCAGCAGGCCGGCGTGCCGGCAGGCGTCGTCAACATCGTCACGGGCGACGGCCGCGTGGGCGAGGCGATCGTCAATCACCCAGGCATCGACAAGCTGGCATTTACCGGCTCGACGGAAGTGGGCCGCATCATCCGCAAGGCCACGGCCGGCACGGGCAAGAAACTGTCGCTGGAACTGGGCGGCAAGTCGCCGTTCATCGTGTTCGACGACGCCGACCTGGATGCGGCCGTCGAAGGCCTCGTCGACTCGATCTGGTTCAACCAGGGCCAGGTCTGCTGCGCCGGTTCGCGCCTGCTCGTGCAGGAAAGCGTGTACCCGCGCTTCATCGAGAAGGTCAAGGCGCGCATGCAGAACCTGCGCGTCGGCTCGCCGCTCGACAAATCGAACGACATCGGCGCGCTCGTCGATCCGGTGCAGCAGCAGCGCATCCACGGCCTCGTGGAAGCCGCGCGCGCCGAAGGCTGCGAGATCTGGCAGCCTGCCGGTGAAACGCCGGTCGCCGGCTCGTGGTATCTGCCCACCCTGATCACGGGCGCGTCGACGTCGGCGACCGTGGCGCAGACCGAGATCTTCGGCCCCGTGCTCGTCGCCTCGAGCTTCCGCACGCCGGGCGAAGCCGTCCAGCTCGCGAACAACACCGTGTACGGCCTCGCGGCCTGCGTGTGGAGCGAATCGATCAGCCTCGCGCTGGATGTCGCCCCGCAGATCAAGGCCGGCGTCGTGTGGATCAACACGGCGAACCAGTTCGACGCCGCCTGCGGCTTCGGCGGCTACAAGGAATCGGGCTTCGGCCGCGAGGGCGGCAAGGAGGGCATGGTCGAGTACCTGGTGCCGTTGGCGGAAGATGCGCGTCCGGCCGCACCGGTCGTGGCAGAGAAGGGCAAAGTGAAGCTCGCAGGCGGCGACAGTCCGTTCGCCGTCGACCGCACTGCAAAACTGTACATCGGCGGCAAGCAGGCGCGCCCGGACGGCGCGTACAGCCGCGCGATCCATGGCACCACTGGCGAATTCCTGGCCGACGTGGGCGAGGGCAACCGCAAGGACATCCGCAACGCCGTCGAGGCGGCGCACAAGGCGTCCGGCTGGGCGAAGGCGACCGCGCACAACCGCGCGCAGGTGCTGTACTACATCGCCGAGAACCTGGCGATCCGCGCCGACGAATTCACGGCGCGCATCGCCGCGCAGACGGGTTCGAAGGATGCGGCACGCGAAGTGCAGGCATCGATCGAGCGCCTGTTCTACTGGGCCGCATGGGCCGATAAATACGATGGCCTGGCACACCAGCCGCCGATGCACGGCATCACCGTCGCGCTGAACGAACCGGTGGGCGTGATCGGCATCGTGTGCCCGGACGAGAACCCGCTGCTGGGCTTCATCTCGCTCGTGGCGCCGGCACTGGCGCTGGGCAACCGCGTCGTCGCGGTGCCGTCGGAAGCGCATCCGCTGTCCGCACTGGACCTGTACCAGGTGCTCGACACGTCCGACCTGCCGGGCGGCGCGCTGAACATCGTCACGGGCAGTCACGACGAACTGGCGCGCACCCTGGCGTCGCACTTCGACGTGGATGCCGTGTGGCGCCACGACGGATCAAAGGAAGGCTGCGCGGAAGTGGAGCGGCTGTCGGCCGAGTCGCTGAAGCGCACGTGGACCGGCGGCGCGAAAGGGCGCGACTGGTTCGACGCGAAGCAGGCGGGCGGCCGTACTGTGCTGCAGCACGCGAGCCAGGTGAAAAACGTGTGGATTCCCTACGGCGTATGACCATGTTCCTCCCCCAAGAAATCGTCCGTAAAAAACGCGACGGCGGCACCCTGACCGCGGAAGAGATCCGCTTCTTCGTGCGCGGCATCCCGGACGGCAGCGTCACGGAAGGCCAGATCGCCGCGCTCGCGATGGCGGTCTACTTCAACGACATGACGATGGACGAACGCGTCGCGTTCACGCTCGCGATGCGCGATTCCGGCCAGGTCATGGAGTGGAAGTCGCTGGACCTGCCCGGTCCCGTCGTCGACAAGCACTCGACGGGCGGCGTCGGCGACGTCGTGTCGCTGATGCTCGGTCCGATGATTGCCGCATGCGGCGGCTACGTCCCGATGATTTCCGGCCGCGGCCTGGGTCACACGGGCGGCACGCTCGATAAATTCGATTCGATTCCCGGCTACTGCACCGTGCCGGATCCGGAACTGTTCCGCAAGGTGGTGAAGGAAGTCGGCGTCGCCATCATCGGCCAGACCGCGCAGCTGGCGCCGGCCGACAAGCGGTTCTACAGCATCCGCGACACGACGGCCACCGTGGAATCCGTCGCCATGATCACGGGCTCGATCCTGTCGAAGAAGCTGGCGGCGGGCCTCGATGCCCTCGTCATGGACGTCAAGGCCGGCAGCGGCGCATTCATGCCGACGTATGAAAAATCCGTCGAGCTGGCGGAGTCCATCGTCCACGTCGGCAACGGCGCCGGTACGCGCACGTCCGCGATCCTGACGGGCATGAACGAGTCGCTGTGCCCCGCGGCCGGCAATGCCGTCGAGGTGCGCATCGCGATCGACTACCTGACGGGTACATCACGCCCGGCACGCCTGCACGAAGTGACGATGGCGCTGTGCGCCGAGATGCTCGTGCTGTCGGGTCTCTGCGCGACGGACGCGGAAGCGCACGCGAAATTGCAGCACGCGCTGGATTCGGGTGAAGCGGCCGAGCGTTTTGCAAGGATGGTCAAGGCGCTGGGCGGCCCGGCCGACCTGATGGAGAATCCGGACGCGCACCTCGCGAAGGCACCGATCGTCGTGCCGGTGCCTGCACTGGCATCCGGCTATGCGTACGCGACGGATTGCCGTGGCCTGGGCCTGGCCGTCGTCGGCCTGGGCGGCGGGCGTATCCGTCCGCAGGACCCGATCGACTTCGCCGTCGGCCTCACGGACCTCGTCGAGCTGGGTACGAAGGTGAACGCGGGCCAGCCGCTGGCGTTTGTGCACGCGCGCACGCAGGATGCCGCGGAACGCGCCGTGCGCGAAGTGCAGGCGGCCTACCGCATCGCGGCCGAGCAGCCTGCGGCGCAGCCGATGATCTACAAGACCATTCGCCCATGAAGTACGAAAAACTGATAGCCGAAGCCCGTGTCGCGCGCGAACTGGCCTACGTGCCGTATTCGCGCTTCAAGGTGGGCGCCGCGCTCGAGACGAAGGACGGCCGCGTGTTCCGCGGCTGTAACGTCGAGAACGCGTCCTACGGCCTGTGCAACTGCGCCGAGCGCACGGCGTTCTTTTCCGCCATCGCCCACGGCTGCGTGCCGGGCGACTTCGCCGCGCTGGCCGTGATCGGCGACACGGATGGCCCCATCGCCCCGTGCGGCGCCTGCCGCCAGGTGATCCTGGAACTGGGCGGCAACGACTTGCCGGTCGTGCTGGCGAATTTGAAGGGCGACGTGATGGAGACGACGGCCGCCGCGCAGTTGCCGAACGCGTTCGGCGGGCGCGATCTCCAGAAGTAACACGCCGCACGGTTCAGCGCCGTTTAAGGCAATCTTGCCCGGATGCTGTCAAACTTGAATTCAAGGACAGGCCCACAACATGTGGGCTATCCGACCATTCAAAGGAGCAGACGTCATGAGCCCGCAAGATTCGCAGATGTTGCACGATTTCCTGAGCCAGTTGATCCAGGCTCGCGGCATCCAGAAAGACCCGGAAGCGGATGCCCTGATCCAGCGCGCCGTGGCCCAGCAGCCCGATGCCGCCTACCTGCTGGTGCAGAGGGCATTGCTGCTCGAACAGGCGCTGAACAATGCCAAGGACCGCATCGCCGGGCTGGAAAGCGAGGTACGTTCTGGTCAGCAAGGTGGCGACGGCGGTAAATTCCTCGACGCCAATTCCTGGGGCAATAGCGGCAGGACGCAGCCGGCCCAGTCGTACCAGCGCGATACCCAGCAGCCGTATCAATCCCAACCGCCATATCAACCGCAATACCAGTCGGCGCCGTCGTCGGGCTTTTTACGTGGCGGCTTCGGCGGCACCCTGGGTTCGATCGCCGCGACGGCGGCCGGTGTCGCGGCCGGCGGCTTCCTCTTCCAGGGCCTGGAAAACATGTTCGGCCACCACGATAACGGCGGCGGCAACCGGCTGCTGAACAGTGACGATCCGAGCAACAACCTGTTCAGCGACCAGTCCGGCAGTTCGCTGGCCGACCAGGCAGGGCTGGGTGACGTCGACCGCGTGCTGGACAATGGCTCGTCGGAAGGGTTGTTCGACAGCAGTATCGACAACGGCAGTATCGACGGCGGGCAGGGCTTCTTCGACGGGGACGGGTCGGACGAAGGGCTGTTCAGCTGATCAGGAGTTCGTCAGGAACAAATTCTCCGGCTTCCACGGATCGTACGTTCCCACGTTCCACACATGCCCTTCGAGGTCGCGGCACATGAAGCCGCGGCTGCCGAATTCCGTGTCGGCGGGTTCCTGCAGGATGATGGCGCCGGCGTTGCGCGCGCGCTCGCACACGCGGTCGGCGTCGTTCACCTGAAGGTAGATGGTCTGCGTCTGGCGGCCCCTGATCTCGTCCGGCTGCACGAGCACCTTGCCGTATTCCCCTTCGTTGCTGACGGAACCCAGCATGATCATGCCGTCTCCCAGCGTCAGCTGGGCGTGGGCGATGGCGCCGTCGTTGCCCGGCACGGCGACCTGGCACGCGAAGCCGAAGACTTCGCACAGCCAGTCGATGGCGGCCGGGGTGTCGCGATAGCGCAGGCAGGGGATGGCAACGGATGGCATGGTGGTCTCCTATGGGACTGGATCACATCTGCTGGAACAGATAGCTGTGGTTGCGGCTCACTTCCAGTTCGCCCGGATAGCCGCGCACCTTCAGCATCTGGCGTCCGCGCAGGTCGCGTTTCACTTCGGCGATGGCGTCCACGCGCACGAGCGTCGAGCGGTGGATGCGCCAGAACTCGTCCGGGTCGAGCTCGTCCAGCAATTCCTTCAGCGTCTTGCGGATCAGAAATTCGGCCGCGGCCGTCTGCACCCGCGTGTATTTTTCGTCCGACTGGAAGAACAGGATCTCGCGCGTGCTCACCATGCGCAGGCTGGCCCCGACCTGGGCCTGGATCCAGCGCAGGTAAGCCGGCTTTTCCGGCTTGCCCTTGTTCTCGAGTAGGGAGGTCAGCTTCGCCAGTTGCTGGCCGATATCCTGCGGCGGCGCCGCCTCGGCCGTCGCGTGCTTGCGTATCCGCGCCTGCAGCCGCGCGCACGTGGTCGCGAGCCGTTCAGCCGACACGGGTTTCAGCAGGTAGTCGAGGGCGCCCTGTTCGAATGCATCCAGCGCGTACTGGTCGTAGGCCGTGGCGAACACGATGTGCGACCGCTCGTACAGCCGCCGCGCCGCCTCGATGCCGGACAGGCCCGGCATGCGGATGTCGAGGAAGGCGATGTCGGGCCGCAACTTTTCGCCCAGCTCGACGGCTTCCACGCCGTTCGCCGCCTCGGCGACGATCTGCAGGTCCGGCCATGCCTGCTGCAGGCGCGTGCGCAGCAGGTCGCGCATCGGGGCTTCGTCGTCGGCGATCAGCGCGGTGAGCTGTTTCATGCATCCTCCATCATCTTGTAGGGCAGCCGGATCGTGGCGCAGGCGCCGCCTCCGGGCGGGGTCGAGATGTCCAGCGACGCTTCCGCGCCGTACAGCAGGTGCAGGCGCTCGCGGATATTGGCGAGGCCGACGCCGTCGTCCGCGTGCGGGTCGATGCCGACGCCATCGTCGCACACTTCCACGTGCAGGTCAGCCCCCATCACGTGGGCGCGCACGGCGACGGTGCCGCCTTCGATCTTCGGCTCCAGGCCGTGCTTGATGGCGTTTTCGATCAGGGTCTGCAGCATCATCGGCGGGAACGGGGCGCTGCCGAGGAAGTCGGGCACGTCGAAGCGCACGTTCAATCGTTCCTTCATCCTCGCCTGCATGATGGCGAGGTACGCCCGCGACAGCTCGACCTGCTTGCCGAGCGTGGCGCCGCCGCGCTGGCGCATCTGCGGCAGGGTCGAGCGCAGGTAGTCGATCAGGTGGGCGTGCACGCGCGCCGCTTCTTTCGGGTCCGTCTCGATCAGCTGGCCGATCAGGGCCAGCGTGTTGAACAGGAAGTGCGGTTCGACCTGGGCCTGCAGCGCGGCCATCTGCGCCTCCATCAGGCGGCGCTCCAGCGTGGCGACGTTGGCCTGCGTCGTCGCTTCGCGCGCCATCAGCTCGGCCCTGCGTTTGCCGCCCGCCAGCACCTTGACGGCGAACGAGATGAAGATGTACCACACCGCGGGTTCGGGCGTGTGCACCATCCCGAAGAAGATCAGCACGAAGAACCACGTGAGAAACAGCTGGCGCCATTCGACGACGGCGAGCCAGTCGAAGAAGCGCCACCACACCTTGCTGGCTTCGTGGAAGGCGTCGCGTACGAAGTCGAGTACGCTGTTGATGTCGCTGGCGCGCATGATGCTCTCCTGCTTATTGCTTTCCGTAGTGTTCCCGGTGCGTGCGGCGGTGGTCGACGAAGAACGCGCCGACGATCACCTTGATGCCCATGAACAGGATGAACAGGCACAACGCGAGCGGCAACACGCTGATCACGAAGGCGAGGGCGATGCAGCACACCAGCATCGCGGGCCACGGCATCACGGCGATGGCACGCACGGTACGGCGGCAGGCGGCGACGATGTCGCGGGCGAGGTCTTCCAGCGTGGCGCCGAAGCTGCGGTGATAGGTCCTGGTCATGATGACTCCTTGCGGTTGGAACTTGTTTCGATGGAGTCACTCTACATCCCTGCAGGCATCATGGCCACGGGGTGCCGACGAACTGCCGAAAATGCGGGATGACTGGTCGTGCGGCCGGATGGACGGGGACGTCTGGACCCCGTCGGTACGGCGTAATATGATGTCGCCCATGAAACTTTTATGCCTGCCATGAGCCGCACCGGACGCCTGTTCCAGCTGATGGACGCCCTGCGCGGCCACCGCCGCCCCGTCACGGCCAGCGCCCTGGCCGAACGCCTTGGCGTGTCGGAACGCACGATCTACCGCGACATCCAGACGCTCGTGCAACTGGGCGCGCCCGTCGACGGCTCGGCCGGTGTCGGCTATGTGTTGCGTACGGGCTTTTTCCTGCCGCCGCTAATGTTCGACGCCGACGAACTGGAAGCCCTCGTGCTGGGCGCGCGCTGGGTGCGCCAGCAGGGCGATCCGGCGCTGTCCGACGCGGCCGACCGCTCGCTGGCCAAGATCGCGACGGCCACGCCGCGCGACCTGCGTGACCACATGGCCGAGACGAGCCTGTGGGTGCCGGCGTTTCCGGAAGCGGCGCCGGTCGAGGCGTTCATCCAGCCGACGCGCGAGGCGATCCGGCGCCAGTGCAAGCTGCGCATCGCCTATCGCGACGGGCACGACACGGCGACGGAACGCATCGTATGGCCGTTCGCGCTCGCGTTCTTCGAGGGCAAGCGGGTTATGGCGGCATGGTGCGAACTGCGCGACGCGATCCGCCACTTCCGCGTCGACCGCATCGTCCGGGCCGAACCGATCACGGAGCGCTATCCGTCGCCCCGGCACCAGCTGCTGCGGGAGTGGCGCAAGGCGTACGACATTCCCGAATATTCCTGACAGGATCTGTCAGTACCCGGCCTTAGCATTGTCACGTCGACCACCCAGCAGGAGACGGCAATGCAGCTTTACCATCATCCCTTTTCGCCCAGCGCGCGCCGCTGGCTTGCCGGCGACGGCGTCTCCCTGGCCGACTACGCCGCGGCGGCGCCGCTGATGTACAAGGAACAGGCGCGGCTGCCGCTGGACGATTATCCGCACCTGCTGGCGTGGTTCGCGCGCGTGCGGGAACTGCCCGCGTGGCAGCGCACCACGCCCGCGTGGTAAGGATTGGACGACGCTCCTGACAGAATCTGTCAGGGGCCGGCTTTAACATTGTTACATCAACCAACCCATCAGGAGACGGCCATGCAGCTCTACTACAACCACTACTCGTCCAACACCCGCCGCGTGCTGCTGGCGGCCGACCACCTCGGCATCGAATTCGACCTCATCCAGATCAACCTGGCCAGCCAGGATGACCGCCGCCGCCTCGGCGAAGTCAATCCGAACGCCAAGCTGCCCGTGCTGATCGACGGCGACTTTATCCTGTGGGAATCGTGCGCGATCATGCAATACCTGGCCGAGGGCACGCCGGGCCAGACCGTGTGGCCGCAGGAGCGCCGGGCGCGGGCCGACGTGAGCCGCTGGATGTTCTGGGCGTGCCAGCATTTTGCCCCTGCCATCGGCGTGTTCACGTGGGAACACCTCTGGAAGAAATTCGTCACGGGCCAGGACGCCGATCCGAAGGAAGTGGCGCGCGGCGAAGCCGACCTGGCCGAGGCGGCCCGCGTGCTGGACCAGCATCTGGCCACGCGCCGCTGGCTCGCTGGCGACGGCGTGACCCTGGCCGACTACGCCGTCGCGGCGCCGCTCATGTACAAGGACCGGGCGCACCTGCCGCTGGATGCGTATCCGCACCTGCTGGCCTGGTTCGAGCGCGTCCAGGCGCTGCCGGCGTGGCAGCGGACGACGCACGAGTGGTGATCCGCTTTCAGCCTTTCCAGTGCCGGCGCAGCAGGCCGTAATACACCGTATCGGCCGGCTCGCCCTGCACGATCCACCGCTCGGGCATATAGCCTTCCTTCTGGAACCCGAGCTTTTCCAGTACCCGCGCCGACGCCCCGTTGCGCGGGTCGACGTCCGCCTCGACGCGGTTCAGGTCGAGCGCGGTAAAACCATAGGCCAGCAGCGCGCGCAGCGCCTCGCTGACGTAGCCGCCGCCCCAGTGGGCGCGCGCCAGCGCATAGCCCATTTCGCAGCGGCGGCTCGTGTCGACGAAGCGGTGCAGGCTCACGTTGCCGATCAACTCTCCCGTCCCGATCAATTCGACGCCCAGCCGCATGCCGCTGCCGTCCGCGTACGCAGCCCGCGTGGCGGCGATGTGTTCGTGCGACTGCTCCAGCGACGTCCAAGGACCGCTGCTCCAGTAGCGCGCCACCTCCGGATCGGAAAACACGGCGTAGTGCGCGTCGGCGTCGCGCTCCTCCATCCAGCGCAGTTTCAGGCGCGGCGTGAACAGTTCGATGGGGCTCAGGGTGGGCATGTGTTCTCCTGGAGGCCGACGGCGGCGAGGACCATGCCCGTGATCAGGCGTTCGGCGTCGTCGAAGTCGGATGGTTGCAGTTGTTCGCGGTCGAGCACGAGCGTCATCTGGGCGGCGAAGTCGGCGTACGACTGCGTCATCGCCCAGACGGCGAACAGCAGGTGGGTGGCATTGACGGGCGCGATCTTTCCTTCCGCGATCCAGCGCTCGAACACGGCGATGTCGGCGCGCAGCAGCGGGATCACGCGGCGGCGGATCTGGTCGGCGTACAGCTTGGCGCCGCCGATCACTTCCATCGCATACACGCGCGACGCGAGCGGCTGCTCGCGCGAGAACGTCAGCTTCGCGCGCACGTAGGCGCGCAGGACGTCGCCCGGATCCTTGCCCGGATCGGCCAGGCTGGCCATGCGCGCGAGCCAGTCGTCCAGCACGTTGTCGAGCACGCGCTGGTACAAGGCCTGCTTGGTCGGGAAGTAGTACATCAGGTTCTGCTTCGACAGGCCCGCGCGCTCGGCGACGGTGGCGATCGACGTGCCTTCGTAGCCGCATTCGGCGAACTGGCGTACGGCTTCGCCGAGGATGGCCGTCTCCACTTTGTCGCGATGGCTCACGCGATGCTTGACGGGGGCGATGGTCATGATTGTTCTCCTCGGATCGAACGCAGGAAGTCGAGCAGGGCCGGCTCGTGGGCATAGGCGACGTTGAAGCGGAACCAGGCCGTGTCCGGTGGGTGCAGCGTGAAGAATTCGCCCGGCGCCAGCAGGATGTTCGCGCGCAGCGCCCGTTCGGCGATGGCGCGGCCGCTTTGTTGTTGCGCCGGCCAGCCCGCGCTGACGAACATGCCGCCGCGCGGCCGGGCCAGCGGCACCAGGCCCGCGTCGCCGAGGCGCTCCAGCGCGAGGTCGCGCGCGTCGTCCAACTGCAGCACGAGGCGCTCGACCTGCTTGCGGTAGGCGCGGCTGCTGACGGCATCGTACACGGCGCGCTCGTTCACCTCGGACGTCGTGAGGCCCGTGAGCATCTTGACCCGCACCAGTTCCGGGATCAACGAGCCCGACGCGCAAATGGAACCCACGCGCAGCACGGGCGACAGCGTCTTGGAAAAGCTGCCGATGCGGATCACGCGGCGCAGCCCGTCCATCGCGGCCAGCGACGAGTCGCCCCGCGCGGCCAGTTCGCGGTAGATGTCGTCCTCGACGAGCCAGAAATCGTATTGCTCGGACAGCGCCAGCAGCCGGTGCGCCTGCGCCTGCGACAGCGACGTGCCGAGGGGATTCTGCAGCACCGTGTTGACGAACATGAGCTTCGGCTGGCGCGCCTGGGCTGCGCGCGCGAGGACGTCCATGTCCAGGCCGTGCGCGCCGCGCGGGATGCCGACGGCCTCGCAGCCGTGATGCCGGACGAGCGCGAGCAGGTTGCCGTAGCCGGGATCTTCGACGAACACGACATCGCCCGGCCGCGTGAGCGTGCGCAGCACGAGGTCGAACGCATGCGTGGCGCCGTGCGTGAGGAGAATCTGTTCCGGTTCGACGGCGAACAAATCGGCCGACAAGGTGGCGGCGAGATGCTGGCGCAGGCTGGGAAAGCCGAGCGGGTGGCCATAGCCGCGCAGGCGGCCGGCCGGGATCTTCATCGCGTGGCGCACGGCGTCGAGGATCGTCGATTCGCCATACCACTCGGGCGGCAGCCAGCCGGCGCCGACGGGCAGCGCATCCGTCTGGCCGGAATACAGGTCGGGCGTGAGCGTGTCGACGACGCTGGCGGCCGCGGGCAGGCAGGCCTGCTGGGCCGGTGCCTCCGCGCCGCGCGCGACGAAGAAGCCGGAGCCGCGCCGCGACGACAGCAGGCCCAGGTGCAGCAGTCGGTCATACGATTCGACGACCGTGAAGGTGCTGACGCCATTCACTTTTGCGAATTGTCGAACGGACGGCATCTTCGTCCCGGCGGGCAGCGCGCGCCGATTTACCATCTCGGCGATGGCCGCGACGATCTGGTCGACCAGGCTGCCGCGGCGCTGGCGGTCGATCGCCAGCACCGGCCATCCCTCGCTCTCGCTCTTTTCGGTTGGTTCCATGCCACTCCATCGCTGCGACGCCGGTAACTGTACAGGCTATGCTACCTATACGGTTGGCCATTTTCGCAGATTGTGTATATGTGCCACTGTTGTACTGCTGTCTATTATTGCATCATTGTTTTTGCCAGTTGGTAAATTTTTGAGGGGATGTCCGTGAACGAAACGAGACCCGAATCGATGTCATCCTTCTGGATGCCATTCACCAACAACCGTGACTTCAAGGCCCACCCGCGCCTCCTCGTCTCGGCACAAGGAATGTATTACAAGGACGTCGACGGCAACGCGGTCCTCGACGGCACCGCCGGCCTGTGGTGCGTGCCGTGCGGCCACGCGCAGCCGAAAATCGTCGCCGCCGTCAGCGAGATGGTCGGCCAGCTCGACTTCGCACCCACGTTCCAGATGGGCCACCCGGCCGCCTTCGACCTGGCCGAACGCCTGATGGAGTACACCAATCACAAGTTCGGCCACGTGTTCTATACGAATTCCGGCTCGGAAGCCGTCGACACGGCCCTCAAGATCGCGCTCGCGTACCACAAGGCGCGCGGCGATGCCGGCCGTACGCGGCTGATCGGGCGCGAGCGGGGCTATCACGGCGTCGGCTTCGGCGGGCTGTCCGTCGGCGGCATCGGTCCCAACCGCAAGGCCTTCGGGCCGCTGCTGCCGGGTGTCGATCACCTGCCGCACACGCATAATCTCGGCAAGAACGCGTTCTCGCGCGGCGAGCCGGACCACGGCGCGGAACTGGCAGACGAGCTGGAACGCATCGTCGCGCTGCACGATGCGTCGACCATCGCCGCCGTGATCGTCGAACCCGTCGCCGGATCGACGGGCGTGCTGATTCCGCCGAAGGGTTACCTGAAGCGCCTGCGCGAACTCTGCACGAAGCACGGCATCCTGCTGATCTTCGACGAAGTGATCACGGGCTTCGGCCGCCTGACGACGCCGTTCGCCGTCGATTACTTCGACGTCGAGCCGGACATGATGACGACGGCGAAGGGCATCACGAACGGCACGGTGCCGATGGGCGCCGTGTTCTCGAAAAAATTCATCCACGACGCCTTCATGGAAGCGCCGGCCGGGATCGAACTGTTCCACGGCTATACGTATTCCGGCCACCCGCTCGCGTGCGCCGCATCGCTCGCCACCCTGGAAGTCTTCAAGGAGCAGGGCATCCTCGAGAACGCCCGCGCGCTGCAGCCGTACTGGGAGGACGCGGTGCACAGCCTGCGCGGCCTGCCGCACGTGATCGACATCCGCACCATCGGCCTCGTCGCCGGCATCGAACTGGAAAGCATCCCCGGCAAGGTGGGCGCGCGCGCGTTCGCCGCGTTCAAGCAGGCCTTCGCGGACGGCATCCTGATCCGCACGACGGGCGACATCATCGCGCTGTCGCCGCCGCTCGTGCTGGAGAAAAAACACATCGACGAATTGTTCGGCAAGCTGGCCGCCGTCCTGAAGAACCTCGACTGAAAGAGACCATGGAGACCATCAATCATTTTATCGGCGGCCGCGTCGCTGAAGGCAGTGGGCGTTTCGCCGACGTCTACAACCCCGCGCTGGGCGAGCCCTGCGCGCGCGTGGCGCTGGCGAGCGGCGACGACGTGGCCGCAGCCGTTGCGGCGGCCAGCGCCGCCTTCCCCGCCTGGGCCGCGACGCCCCCGCTGGCCCGCGCCCGCGTGCTGTTCAACTACCTGCAACTGTGCCAGCAGCATACCGATGAATTCGCGGCGATGGTCGTGCGCGAACACGGCAAGACGTTCGCCGACGCACGCGGCGAGGTCGCACGCGGCATCGAGGTCGTCGAGTTCGCGGTGGGCATCCCGCAGATGCTCAAGGGCGAATTCACGGACCAGATCGCGCGCGGCATCGACGCGTGGTCGATGCGCCAGCCGCTGGGCGTCGTCGCGGGCATCACCCCGTTCAACTTCCCCGTGATGGTGCCAATGTGGATGTTCCCTGTCGCCATCGCATGCGGCAACACGTTCATCCTGAAACCGTCCGAGCGCGATCCGTCGCCGTCGCTGCTGCATGCGAAATTGCTGAAAGAAGCGGGGCTGCCGGACGGCGTGTTCAACGTCGTGCAAGGCGACAAGGCCGCGGTCGACGCGCTGCTCGACCACCCGGACATCGAGGCTGTCAGCTTCGTCGGCTCGACGCCGATCGCGGAATACATCTATGCGCGCGGCAGCGCAGCCGGCAAGCGCGTGCAGGCGCTGGGCGGCGCGAAGAACCACATGGTCGTGATGCCGGATGCCGACATGGACATGGCCGTGGACGCCCTGATCGGCGCCGCGTACGGTTCGGCGGGCGAGCGCTGCATGGCGATCTCGGTGGCAGTGGCGATCGGCGATGCGGGCGATGCTCTGGTCGAGCGGCTGGCCGAGCGCACGCGCGCATTGAAAATCGCGGACGGCATGGCGGAGGGCGCCGAGATGGGGCCCGTCGTCACGCTCGCGGCCAAGCAGCGCATCGAAAAACTGATCGGCGAAGGCGTGGAGCAGGGCGCGACCCTCGTCGTCGACGGGCGCGGCTTCCAGGTGCCCGATCGCGCCAACGGCTTCTTCGTGGGCGGCACGCTGTTCGACCATGTGACGCCTGCCATGTCGATCTACCAGCAAGAAATCTTCGGCCCCGTGCTGTGCGTCGTGCGCCTGCCGGACGTGGGCAGCGCCTTGGCCCTCATCAACCGCAACGAGTACGGCAACGGCGTCGCGGTGTTCACGCGCGACGGCGGCGTGGCGCGCGAATTCGTCCGCCAGGTGCAGGTGGGCATGGTCGGTGTGAACGTGCCGCTGCCGGTGCCGATGGCGTTCAACAGCTTCGGCGGGTGGAAGAAAAGCCTGTTCGGCGACCACCACGCGTACGGGCCGGAGGGCGTGCGGTTCTATACGCGGCACAAGGCGGTGATGCAGCGCTGGCCGAATACGGCGAGCAGCGGTGTTGAATTCGCGTTCCCGCAGATGAAGTAATACCCAGTAGTGCTCGCAACATCACGACAAGAAGGGATGCCAAATGATCGAGTCACTCCACCACCTGCCCCACGCCCCCGGCACGCACGGGGCCCTGTCCGAGCGCTTCACGGACCTGGCCCCGGCGCTGACGGCCCGCCAGGCCGCCATCGAAAGCGCCCGCTGCCTGTACTGTTATGACGCGCCCTGTACCCGCGCGTGCCCGACGGGCATCGACGTCGCGAGCTTCATCCGCAACATCCACGACGGGAACGTGGAGGGCGCGGCCGTCAACATCCTCAAGCAGAACATCTTCGGCGGCGCGTGCTCGCGCGTGTGCCCGACGGAGATCCTGTGCGAGGACGCCTGCGTGCGCAACAACGACGCCGAAGGCCAGCCCGTGAAAATCGGCCTGCTGCAGCGCCATGCCATCGACAACGCGCACTTCGCCGATCACCCGTTCCGGCGCGCGCCGTCGACCGGCAGGACGATCGCCGTCGTGGGCGCCGGCCCGGCCGGGCTGTCGTGTGCGCACCGGCTCGCGATGCTGGGCCATGACGTCGTCGTGTTCGAGGCGCGCGAAAAGGCCGGTGGACTGAACGAATACGGCATCGCCAAATACAAGCTGCCGGGCGACTTCGCCCAGCGCGAGGTGGACTTTTTGCTCGCCATCGGCGGCATCGAGATCCAGTACGGCCGCATCCTGGGCGGCAACCTGCACCTGCAGGACCTGCACACGCGCTACGACGCCGTGTTCCTCGGCCTGGGGCTGGGCGCCAGCCGCCGATTGGGTTTGACCGGGGAAGATGCGCCGGGCCTCGCGGCCGCCGTCGACTACATCGCCACGTTGCGCCAGGCGGCGGACCTCGCGGCGCTGCCGGTGCCGAAACGGGCCGTCGTGATCGGCGCCGGCAACACGGCCGTCGACATGGCCGTGCAGATCGGACGCCTCGGCGCGGAGGACGTCACGCTCGTGTACCGGCGCGGTGTCGAGGCCATGAGCGCGACCGGCCACGAGATCGAGATCGCGAAGACGAACGGCGTGCGCATCCGCACGTGGGCCGCGCCGCACGAGATTTTGCTGGACGCCGCGGGCCGGGTGCGCGGCATGCGCTTCGAAGAAACGCGGCTGGATGACGGCCGACTCGCCGGCACGGGCGCCTTCATCGACATCGCCGCCGATGCCGTGTTCAAGGCCATCGGCCAGGGCATGGACAACGATGCCTTGTCCGATCCGCTCGCGCGCGAACTGGAACGCGACGGGGACAAGATTCACGTGGACGCGCGATTCCGCACCAAGCTGCCGGGCGTGTACGCGGGCGGCGATTGCGTGGCGCCGGGGCAGGACCTGACGGTGCAGGCCGTCCAGCACGGCAAGCTGGCCGCGCTGGCGATCCATGACGACATCCTTTCCAAAGCGGAGGCATGATGGCCGACCTGAGCATCGATTTCTGCGGCATCAAGTCGCCGAACCCTTTCTGGCTGGCGTCCGCACCGCCGACCGACAAGGCCTATAACGTCGTGCGCGCCTTCGAGGCGGGGTGGGGCGGCGTCGTGTGGAAGACGCTGGGCGAGGATCCGCCCGCGGTCAACGTGTCGTCGCGCTACTCCGCACTGCACGGGAAGAACCGCGAAGTCATCGGCTTCAACAACATCGAACTGATCACGGACCGCAGCCTGGAGATCAACCTGCGCGAGATCACCGCGGTCAAGAAGGCGTGGCCGGACCGGGCGCTGGTCGTGTCGATGATGCTGCCGTGCGAGGAAGCGCCGTGGCGCGAGATCCTGCCGCTCGTCGAGGCGACGGGTGCGGACGGCATCGAACTGAACTTCGGCTGCCCGCACGGCATGCCCGAGCGGGGCATGGGTGCCGCGGTGGGCCAGCAGCCGGACCTGATCGAACAGGTCACGCGCTGGTGCAAGACGTACACGCGGCTGCCGGTGATCGTCAAGCTGACGCCCAACATCACGGACGTGCGCGCGCCCGCCCGTGCCGCGCTGGCGGGCGGGGCGGATGCCGTCTCGCTGATCAACACGATCAATTCGATCACGCACCTGGACCTGGACCGCATGGTCGCGTTCCCCGCGGTCGGCAACGCCAGCACGCACGGCGGCTATTGCGGCACGGCGGTGAAACCCATCGCGCTGAACATGGTGGCCGAGATCGCGCGCGATCCGGTGACGAAGGGCTTGCCGATCTCCGGCATCGGCGGCATCGGCAACTGGCGCGATGCGGCCGAGTTCATCGCGCTGGGCGCCGGCTCCGTGCAGGTGTGCACGGCCGCGATGCTGCATGGCTTTCGCATCGTCGAAGAGATGAAGGACGGGTTGTCGCGCTGGATGGACAGCAAGGGCTATGAAAACATCGCCGCGTTCTCGCGCAAGGCCGTGCCGAACACGACGGACTGGAAATACCTGGACATGAATTACCAGGTCATCGCGCACATCGACCAGGACAAGTGCATCCAGTGCGGCCGCTGCCACGTGGCGTGCGAGGACACGTCCCACCAGGCGATCGCGCGGCTGGTCGACGGCAATGCGCGCAAGTACGAAGTGATCGCCCAGGAATGCGTGGGCTGCAACCTGTGCGAGATCACCTGTCCGGTCGAGGGCTGCATCACGATGGTGCCGCAGCAGACGGGCAAGCCCTATATGAACTGGACGCAGGATCCGCGGAATCCGCGGGCCGAGGGAGTACTATTGGGCGAAGTGTAACGCCAACCCCACGGAGACCGCCCCGATGAGCCTCGACCCCGCAACGAACCAGGATCTCTGGAACGAAGACCTCGCGCCGACGAGCGCCGCGCAGCGCACGTGGCGCTGGTATCACTTCGCCGCCCTGTGGGTCGGCATGGTGATGTGCATCCCGGCCTATACGCTGTCCGCCAGCCTGATCGAGGCCGGCATGTCCGCCTACCAGGCCGTGTTCACCGTGTTCCTCGCCAACGCCATCGTGCTGCTGCCGATGCTGCTGATCGGCCACGCCGGCACCAAGTACGGCATCCCGTACGCCGTGCTGGCGCGCGCCGCGTTCGGCACGCGCGGGGCGCGGCTGCCGGCGCTGATGCGCGCCATCGTCGCGTGCGGCTGGTACGGCATCCAGACGTGGTTCGGCGGCAGCATGATCTACACGCTGCTGGGCGTGCTGGCAGGGCACGAGATCGGCGGCGCCAAGCTGGCCGGCCTGGGTATCAACGGCGCCCAGCTGCTGTGCTTCCTCGCGTTCTGGGCGATCCAGTTCTATTTCATCGTGCACGGCATGGATGCGATCCGCAAGCTGGAGACGTACACGGCCCCGCTGAAGATCGCGATCTGCTTCGTGCTGCTCGGCTGGGTCTACCAGAAGGCCGGCGGCTTCGGTCCGCTGCTGGACGCGCCGTCGCAATTCGTCGAAGGAGGCAAGAAGGCCGGCCAGTTCTGGCCCACGTTCTGGCCGTCGCTGACGGCGATGGTCGGGTTCTGGGCCACGCTCGCGCTGAACATCCCCGACTTCACCCGCTTCGCGCGCACGCAGCGCGACCAGATCGTCGGCCAGTCCGTCGGCCTGCCCGTGCCGATGGGCTTGTTGGCGGCACTGGCCGTCATCGTCACGTCGGCCACCGTCGTCCTGTACGGCAAGGCGTTGTGGGACCCGGTCGACCTGGCCAGCCGCATGACGGGCGCCGCCGTGCTGATCGCGCTGATCGTGCTGCTGGTCGACACGGTCAGCGTCAACCTGGCCGCGAACCTCGTCGGCCCGGCCTACGACTTTTCAGCGCTGGCGCCGCGCCACATCTCGTACCGCACGGGCGGCTACATCACGGCCGGCATCGCGCTGGCGATGATGCCCTGGAAGATCCTCGAATCGACGCAGGGTTATGTCTTCACGTGGCTGATCGGCTATTCCGCGCTGCTGGGCCCCATCGCGGGCGTGCTGATCATCGACTACTACCTGATCCGCCGCACGGAACTGGCCGTCGACCACCTGTACAAGGACGACGGCATCTATGGCTACCGCGGCGGATGGAATATGGCCGCGATCGTGGCCTTCGTCGCCGGCGTGCTGCCGAACATCCCGGGTTTCATGAACGCGGCGTTTCCGGAATCGTTCCCGGACGTGGGCGCCGTCTTCAAGACCCTGTACACCTATGCGTGGTTCGTCGGGATCGCGATTTCCGCGGTCGTGTACGGCCTCATGATGAAGGGCAGGGCGGCGCCGGCGCTGCATCCCGCCCGTTCGCTCGACTGACAATAAAGGGGAAGAGATGACCATCCTGATCCGTGGCGGTACCGTCGTGAACGCAGACCGCGCGTTCCGCGCCGATGTCCTGTGCGATGGCGACAGGATTGTCGCCGTGGGCGAGAACCTGGAAGCGCCCGCGCACGCGGAGGTGATCGATGCCGGCGGCCAGTACGTGATGCCGGGCGGGATCGACCCGCATACGCACATGCAGCTGCCGTTCATGGGCACCGTCACCGCCGACGATTTCTATACCGGCACGGCGGCGGGCCTGGCGGGCGGCACGACGACGATCATCGACTTCGTCATCCCCGACCCGAAGCAGCGCCTGATGGACGCGTTCCAGACGTGGCGCGGCTGGGCCGAGAAGGCGGCCGCCGACTACACGTTCCACGTCGCCGTCACGTGGTGGGACGACACCGTGCACGAAGACATGGGCACGCTCGTCAAGCGCCACGGCGTGAACAGCTTCAAGCACTTCATGGCGTACAAGAACGCCATCATGGCCGACGACGAGACGCTCGTGAAAAGCTTCCGCCGCGCGCTCGAACTGGGCGCGATCCCGACCGTGCATGCGGAGAACGGTGAACTCGTTTACCAGCTGCAGCGCGAACTGCTGGCGAAGGGCATCCGCGGACCGGAAGCGCACCCGCTGTCGCGTCCTCCGGAAGTGGAGGCCGAAGCGGCTAACCGCGCGATCGCCATCGCTGGAGTGTTGGGCACGCCGGTCTACATCGTGCACGTGTCGTGCGCCGAATCGCTGGAGGCCATCACGCGCGCCCGCGCACGGGGCCAGCGCGTGTACGGCGAGGCGCTGGCGGGCCACCTCGTCATCGACGACAGCGTGTACCGCCATGCCGATCCCGAGGTCGCGCGCGCCTACGTGATGAGTCCCCCGTTCCGCTCCAGCCACCACCAGACGGCGCTATGGCAGGGTCTCCAGGGCGGTAACCTGCACACGACGGCGACGGACCACTGCACGTTCTGCGCCGGCCAGAAAGGGATGGGCGCGGACGACTTTACCCGCATCCCGAACGGCTGCGGCGGCGTCGAGGAACGCATGGCCGTCGTGTGGGATGCGGGCGTGAACACGGGGCGCCTGACCCCGTCCGAATTCGTGCGCGTGACGTCGACCAACGCGGCGCAGATCTTCAATATCTATCCGCGCAAGGGCTCCGTGTCGGTGGGAGCGGATGCGGACGTCGTCGTGTGGGACCCGCAGGGGACGCGCACCCTGTCGGCCGCCACGCAGCATTCGAAGGGCGACTTCAACGTATTCGAAGGACGCACGGTGCGCGGGATTGCCACGCATACGGTGGCGGCCGGGAAGCTCGTGTATGCGGACGGGGACCTGCGCGCGGAGCGGGGCGCGGGACGCTATGTGGAACGGCCGGCGTTCACCAGCGCCATTTGAACGGAGAACGACCATGAACGACCTGCGCATCAACGGCACCCGCCTGTGGAACTCCCTGATGGAACTGGCGCAGATCGGCGCCACCGAGAAGGGCGGCGTGAAACGCCTCGCCCTGACGGACCTCGACCGCCAGGGCCGCGACCTCGTCGTGCAATGGGCTCAGGCCGAGGGCCTGGCCGTCACCGTGGACAAGATCGGCAACGTCTTCATGCGGCGCGAGGGATCGGACCCGAACCTGCCCCCGGTCGTCACGGGCAGCCACATCGATACCCAGCCGACCGGCGGCAAGTTCGACGGCAACTACGGCGTGCTGGCCGGCCTCGAAGTCGTGCGTACGCTGAACGAACGGGGCATCCGCACCGAGGCGCCGATCGAGGTCGCGTTCTGGACCAACGAGGAAGGCTCGCGCTTCGTGCCCGTGATGATGGGCTCCGGCGTGTTCTGCGGCGCGTTCAGCCTGGAGACGGCATATGCCGCGCGCGACGTCGACGGTAAATCCGTCGGCGAGGAACTCCAGAGGATCGGCTACCGGGGCGACGAAACGCCCGGCGACCACCCGATCGGCGCCTACTTCGAGGCGCACATCGAACAGGGCCCCGTGCTCGAAGACGCGAACAAGGTCATCGGCGTCGTGCCCGCCGTGATGGGCCTGTCGTGGTACGACTGCACGGTGACCGGCATGGAGGCGCACGCGGGTCCCACGCCAATGCATTTGCGGCGCGACGCGCTGCAGGTCGCGACGGCCATCATGCAGGAGACGGTGGCCATCGCCAACCGCTACCCGCCATACGGCCGCGGCACCGTGGGCATGGTCCAGGTATTCCCCAACAGCCGCAACGTGATCCCCGGCCAGGTCAAGTTCAGCATCGACCTGCGCAACGTCACCGACGATCTCCTGAACACGATGCACGGCGAGATCGAGGCGTTCGTCGAGCGCACGCGGCGCGAAACGGGGCTGGCCATCGACCTGCAGCGCGTGTCGTACTACCCGCCTTGCCCCTTCCACCCCGATTGCGTGGGCGCCGTGCGGGCGGCAACCGAGAAGCTGGGATATTCGACGATGGACGTGGTGTCCGGCGCCGGCCACGACGCCATCTACGTCGCGCGGCTGGCGCCCGCCGGCATGATCTTCGTGCCGTGCAAGGACGGCATCAGCCATAACGAGATCGAGGATGCGCAGCCCGGCCACCTGGAAGCCGGCTGCAACGTGCTGCTGCACGCGATGCTCGAGCGGGCCGGGATCGTTTCCACGTCAGCGGCCGGGGAGCTTGTTGCTCAAAAGTAACAAACTGCAATTTCTTGTTACTATTCTGGCCGATTCCCGGCACCGGTAGCATACTGTGGACCGAAGCCGCCCGCCGGGCGGCATGCGTCTGACCGACGATGCTGACCGGAACCTATGAAACCCCGCTCGTCCTGACTTCGATCCTCGTCGCGATCGTCGCGTCCTATTCCGCCCTCAGCCTGGCGGGCAGGGTGGCGGAAGCGACCGGGAGGACGAAATTCGCCTGGATGCTGGGCGGCGCGATCGCGATGGGATCCGGGATCTGGGCCATGCACTTCGTCGGGATGCTGGCATTCCGCCTGCCGATCCCGATCGCCTTCGACGTCCCCATCACCCTTGTCTCGCTCGTGCTGCCGATCGCCGCGTCCGGCCTCGCGCTGTGGCAGGTGGGCCGCGCGAACCTGGGTCCGGTGCGCCTGGGCGTCAGCGCCATCATCATGGGCGTGGGCATCAATGCGATGCACTACACGGGCATGGCCGCCATGCGCATGCAGCCGGGGATCGTGTACGACCCGCTGCTGTTCGCGCTGTCCGTGCTGATCGCCGTGGGCGCGTCGGCGCTGGCGCTGTGGATCGCGTTCCGGCTGCGCCGCAGCACGCCGGACGTGTGGGTGCCGCGCATCGGCGCCGCCGTCGTGATGGGCTTTGCTATCGTCGGCATGCATTACACGGGCATGGCGGCCGCGAACTTCCCGGCCGACAGCGTGTGCATGGCCGCGCGTGTCGGCGTGCACCGCGACAGCCTCGCGACGCTCGTCGTGCTGGCCACGTTCTGCGTGCTGGGCCTGGCCCTCATCGCGTCCGTGTTCGACGCCCGGCTGGAAGCGAATGCGCGCATCCTCGCGATGTCGCAGGCGACGGCGGCCGAGCGCCAGCAGCTGCTGGAACGCGAGCGCATCGCGCGCGACGAGGCCGAACGCCTGTCCGCATTGAAGGACGAATTCCTCGCCACCCTGTCGCACGAGCTGCGCACGCCGCTGAACGCGATCCTCGGCTGGGCCGGCATGCTGCAGCGGGGCGTGAAGGACGAGGCGACCATGAAACGGGCGCTGGAGACGATCGAACGCAACGCGCGCGCCCAGGGCAAGCTGATCGACGACCTGCTCGACATGAGCCGCATCATTTCCGGCACCGTGCGGCTGGACGTGCAGACGGTCGACCCGTCCCGCATCATCGAGGCGGCGCTGGGCACCGTGCACCCGGCCGCCGCGGCCAAGATGATCGCGCTGCGCGCCGACCTGGGGCGCGAACCGGGCACCTTGCCGTTCGAGGTCCGCGCCGATCCGGGCCGGCTGCAGCAGGTGCTGTGGAACCTGCTGGCGAACGCGGTCAAGTTCACGCCGTCGGGCGGCACCGTGCAGGTGCTGCTGGGCCGTGACGGCAACGACGCCGTGATCCGCGTGATCGATTCGGGCATCGGCATCGCCCCGGATTTCCTGCCCTATGTGTTCGACCGCTTCCGCCAGCAGGACGCGTCGATCTCGCGCCAGCACGGCGGCCTGGGCCTGGGGTTGTCGATCGCGCGGCAGCTCGTCGAACTGCACGGCGGGACGATCGCCGTGGACAGCGCGGGTGCCCACACGGGCACCACGTTTACGGTGCGCCTGCCGCTGGCGCGCCCGAGCGCCGTCACGGTGGCCGGCACGGGCGTGCGCCCGGCAATGCAGTCCGACGACCTGGCCGACCTGTCCGGCGTGCGGGTGCTGGTGATCGACGACGCGCCGGATACGCTCGACGTGCTGGAACAGATCCTGTCGTACAGCGGCGCCGCCACGATGACGGCGCCGGGGGCGGGCGCCGCGCTGGCGCTGCTGGAGCGCGAGGTGCCGGACGTGATCGTCAGCGACGTGGGCATGCCCGAAGTCGACGGCTTCGAACTGATGCGGCGCATCCGCCGGCGCGCGGCCACGGCGGACATTCCCGCCATCGCGCTGACGGCATTCACGCGCCAGGACGACCGCGCCAAGGCGCTGCAGGCCGGCTTTACGGATTATCTCGCCAAGCCCGTGGAGCCGGCGGCACTGGCAGCCGCGATCCGGCGCGCGGTCGCCACCGCGCGCGAGGTGTAAGCTTACCTGTTACTGGAACGTGGTCTCGCGTTCCGGCGTGGCGCTGATGCGGTGGATGGCCAGGTCGGCGCCGTCGAATTCCTGCTCGGCGTCCAGGCGCAGCCCGACGGTGGCCTTCAATAATCCATAGACGATGATGCCGCCGATGCCGGCGATGGCCACGCCCAGCAGGGTGCCGATGATCTGCGACGCGAGCGACACGCCGCCCAGTCCCCCCAGCGCCTGGCTGCCGAAGATGCCGGCCGCGATGCCGCCCCACGCGCCGCACAGGCCGTGCAGGGGCCACACGCCCAGCACGTCGTCGATCTTCCAGCGGTTCTGCGCCAGCGTGAACATCACGACGAAGATCGCGCCCGCGATCGCGCCCGTCACGAGGGCGCCCATCGGGTGCATCAGGTCCGAGCCCGCGCACACGGCGACGAGGCCGGCCAGCGGGCCGTTGTAGACGAAGCCCGGGTCGTTCTTGCCCAGCACGAAGGCGATCAAGGTGCCGCCCGTGAGGGCCATCAGCGAGTTGACGGCGACGAGGCCGTTCATCTTGTCCAGCGTCTGCGCGCTCATCACGTTGAAGCCGAACCAGCCGACGGTGAGGATCCAGGCGCCCAGCGCAAGGAACGGGATGTTCGACGGCGGGTGCGCCGAGATGCGGCCATCTTTGGTGTAGCGGCCGCGGCGCGCGCCCAGCAGCAGCACGGCCGGCAGCGCGGCCCAGCCGCCGACGGCATGCACGACGACGGAGCCGGCGAAGTCGTGGAACGATGCGCCGAAGCTGGATGCCAGCCAGTCCTGGATGCCGAAGCGGTTGTTCCAGGCGATGCCTTCGAACAGCGGGTAGACGAGGCCCACGAGCAGGGCGGTCGCGGCCATCTGCGGATGGAACTTGGCGCGTTCGGCGATGCCGCCCGAGATGATGGCGGGGATCGCGGCGGCGAACGTCAGCAGGAAGAAGAACTTCACCAGTTCGTAGCCGTTCTTGGCGACGAGGGTGCTCGTGGCGCCCATGAAGTGGATGCCGTAGGCGATGCCGTAGCCGACGAAGAAATAGGCGATGGTGGAGACGGCGAAGTCGATCAGGATTTTCACCAGCGCGTTGACCTGGTTCTTGCGGCGTACCGTGCCCAGTTCCAGGAAGGCGAAGCCGGCGTGCATCGCCAGGATCATGATCCCGCCGAGCAAGATGAAGAGCGCGTCCGCTCCGCTTTTGAATGCATCCATGCGTACTCCAAAAAAGTGCAAGTTGGTCTGATTGCACTTCTTGATAGCAATAAACGTTCCAATTTGGTGAAGAGGCGCACTTCCAGTGGGCATGCCGGATGGGTTGCCCCGCAAGCGTGCACAAGCACTGTTGCGGTGCGTATTTGCGCCAAAATGGGGAGGTGTGGTCGATCCGGCAATCGTAGTATGCTGTCAAGCAATAACCTCACAAAGGAGACCCATGAATCGCACGATGACCGCCGCCATCCTCGCGGCTTTGCTGTCGGCCGGCGCACCCATCCTGTCCGCCCACGCCGCCACGACCACCGTATCCGCATCGTCCGCTGAACGCCAGGTCGACCGCGTCGCAGCCCGCTTCTACGATGCGCGCGCCCGGTTCGACCCCCTGCTGTACGCGACCGCGAACGGCGACGGCCGCTACGACGACCAGATCGGCATGGCGATCGACCCGAAGGTCCGCGCCCGCTACTTCGCGCAGAACCACAAGCTGCTGGACGACCTGCAGAAGATCGACAAGACGCAGCTGTCGGACAAAGCGCGCCTGAACTACGACATCCTTGCCTTCGAGATCCGCGCCCAGCTCGACCTCGCGCGCTTCCCCGAGCACCTGCTGCCGCTGAACCACTTCGACAACATCCCGAGCAACCTGGCCAATTACGCGAGCGGCACGGGCTCGCAGCCGCTGGCGACCCCGCCCCAGTACCGCGCGTACCTGTCGCGCCTGGAGCAGCTGCCGGCATGGATCGACCAGGCCATCGCCAACATGAAGGAAGGCGTGAAAAAGGGCGTCGTGCAGCCGAAGGCGATCACGGCCAAGATGCTGCCGCAGTTCCGCCAGCTGGCCGCGACCGATCCGGAAGCGAGCATCTTCTACACGCCGATCCGGAACCTGCCGGCCGGTTTCTCCGACGCCGATAAAAAATCGCTCACGGCCGGCTACCGCCAGGCCGCGCAAAAGATCGACGCCGCGCTCGCACGCCTGAACACGTACCTCGAGAAGGATTACCTGCCCGCGGGCCGCACGACGGCCGGCTATGGCGCGCTGCCGGACGGCGCCGCGTGGTACCAGGCCCGCATCCGCAACAACACGAACCTCGACCTGACGCCGGCCGAGATCCACGCGCTGGGCGAGAAGGAAGTGGCGCGCATCCAGCAGCAGATGGCGACGCTGGCGCCGAAGCTGGGCTACGACGGCCCGTTGAAAACCTTCCCGCAATGGGTGGCCGCGCAGCCGCGCTTCAAGCCGTTCAGGACCGACCAGGAAGTGCTGGACCGCTACCGCGCCATCTACGGCGTCGTCGAAGCGAAGCTGCCGCAGTATTTCAGCCTGCTGCCGAAGGCGAAGCTGGACATCCAGCTGGAGCCCGAACTGACGCGCGCCACGGCGTCGGACCACTACACGCCGGTCGCCGCCGACGGTTCGCATCCGGGTGTGTTCTGGGCCGTCGTCAACGACCCGAAGGAGTACAGCACGGTCGGCATGACGAGCCTGTTGCTGCACGAAGGCGTGCCGGGGCACCACCTGCACGCGGCGCTGCTGAAGGAGCTGCCGCTGCCGGACTTCCGCAAGTTCTTCACGGAGCACCCGAGCGCCGCCGCGTACACGGAAGGCTGGGCGCTGTACTGCGAGACGCTGGGCCGCGATTTCGGCCTGTACGACGACCCGTCCGCGTACTACGGCCACCTGAACGACGAACTGCTGCGCGCCGTGCGCCTCGTCGTCGACACGGGCATGCACGCGCAGGGCTGGTCGCGCGAGCAGGCGGTCAAGTACATGATGGACAACCTGGGCTACAACGAGGCGCGCGCATCGAACCAGATCGAGCGCTACATGGTGTGGCCGGGCCAGGCGCTGGCGTACAAGGTGGGCGCGCTGAAGATCCTCGACCTGCGCGCGCGGGCGCAGAAGGAACTGGGACCGAAGTTCACCTTCGCGAAATTCCACGAGGTGGTGCTGGGGGATGGGACGCTGCCGTTGCCGATCCTGCAGGCGCAGGTGGAGAAGTGGATCGCGGCCGGAAAATGACCTGAGCATTACGGTGCGTGCACAGTGTGCGCAAGCGTACATATCGCTTGCGCACATGAGTGCATGATGGTCTTCATGGAATCCGAAGAGACCACCATCGTGCCCCCGTCGCCGGAGGCCTCGACCTGGCTGTCGAAGCTGGGGCCGGGCCTGATCACCGGCGCGGCCGACGACGACCCGAGCGGCATCGCCACGTATTCGCAGGCCGGCGCCCAGTTCGGGTTCAACCTGCTGTGGACGCTGCTGCTGACGTATCCGCTGATGGCCGCCATCCAGGTCATCAGCGCCCACATCGGCCGCGTGACGGGGCGCGGGCTCGCCACCAACCTGCAGCGCTATGCGCCGCGCCGGGTCGTGTGGGGCATCGTGGGCCTGCTGCTCGTCGCGAACGTCATCAACATCGCGGCCGACGTGGCGGCGATGGGCGAGGCGATGTCGCTCGTCGCGCCCGGCCGGCCGCTGTGGTACGCCGTCGGCTTCGGCGTGCTGTCCGTGCTGCTGCAGGTCTTCATCCCTTACCAGCGCTACGTGAACCTGCTCAAGTGGCTCACGCTCGTGCTGCTCGCGTACGTGGCCACGGTGTTCGTCGTCCGCGTGCCGTGGGACGTCGTGCTGACGACGACCGTGTGGCCGCACATCGCATGGAACAAGGACTACCTGACCACCATCGTCGCCGTGTTCGGCACGACGATCAGTCCCTACCTGTTCTTCTGGCAGGCGTCGCAGGAAGTCGAAGAGCTGCGTGCCGACGATGCCGCGGCGCCGCTGCGGCGCGCGCCCGACCAGGCCAGGCGCCAGTTCAGCCGCATCCGCTTCGACACGCTGGTGGGCATGGCCGTGTCGAACGGCGTCGCATTCTTCATCATGCTCACCACCGCCGCCACCCTGCACGCGCAGGGCGTGCACGACATCCAGTCGTCGGCGCAGGCCGCATCGGCCTTAAAACCTGTCGCGGGCGAACTCGCGTTCGTCCTGTTCGCGCTCGGCATCGTGGGCACGGGCCTGCTCGCGATCCCCGTGCTGGCCGGTTCCGCCGCGTATGCGATGGCCGGCACGTTCCACTGGAAGAGCAGCCTGGGCGCCGAATTCTCTGCCGCGCGCAAGTTCTACGGCATCATCATCGTCGCCACGCTGGCGGGCGTCGGCATCAACTTCATGCCGATCGATCCGATCAAGGCGCTGTACTGGAGCGCGGTGCTGAACGGCGTCATCGCCGTGCCCGTGATGGCGATCATGATGCTGGTCGCATCGAGCCCGCGCATCATGGGCAACCTGACGATCGCGCCGCGCCTGCGCGCCATGGGCTGGCTGTGCACCGGCGTCATGGCGGCGGCGACGGTCGCCATGTTCGCGTCCTTCGTCTGATGGTCACTGCATGTCGATCCTCCCGTAGATGCCGTGCGTCTCGTCGTTCGGCCCCGCCGTGTAGAACAGCGTGTTCGTGGGCTGGTTCTGCACGCCGTTGCCGAACGCGATGCCCCACAGGCCGTCGATGACGATGGGCGTGCGGTCGGCCTTCGACAGGGTCCCGACGAATGCACCGTTGGACGGGTTGTACGCATTGATCTTGCCGTCGCCGAAGTTCGCGACGAGCACCGCATTGCTGAAGTCCCCGAAGTTTGCCGGCGCCAGCGCGATACCCCACGGCGCATTCAGCGCGCCGCCCGCCGCCAGCCGGTGCAGGAAGACGCCGCCCGTGTCGTACACGTCGACGACGCCCAGCCCCGCGCCCTTGACCTCGTCGTTGCCGCCCGTCTCGCGCTGCGCATACGCCACGTAGATGCGGTCGCCGATGGCCTGGATGCCGAACGGTCCGTAGCCCGCCGGCAGGTTCGGATCGGTGAAGCCGCCCGGCAGCGTGGCTTTCTGGAAGCTGGCGTTGTAGACGTCGATGCGGTTGTTGCGGAAGTCGGCCGCGTACAGGTAGTTGGCGCCCGAGAACGCGGCGATGGCGAGGCCTTTATAAACCGCGCTGCCGCCCGTGTCGACGGCCGTCACGGCGTTCGTGCGATTCACTGCCGGCGACCAGCCCGAGACCGTCCCCGTCTCGCCCACGAAGATGAACGGGCTGCCGCCCGTGACGCCGTTCTGCGTGACCTTGAAGTCCTGGCTGCCGTTGTAGACGATGCCGGTAACGCCCGCGGGCACCGCGACGACGAGCGTCTGCGGCACGCCGTTGCCGTCGTACAGCGTCGACGTCGCCGTGCCGTTGTTGGCGACCCAGACGAACGCCGTCGGGTTGAATGCGATGCCCCACGCGTTGACGAGGTGGGTGTCGGTGTGGGCCGCGCCGCTGGACTGGTCGGTGACGAGGGCCGTGGTGGTGAACGCGCAAGTGATCACGGGAGGCATCGTGACGGGTGGTGGGGTCATCGGGCGGTCGTCGCCGCCGCCGCAGGCCACGACGGCTGCACCGAGGGCGATGCCGCACAGGAGGCGCACGGCCGGATTCGATTGCAGGTTCATGATTGCACCTCTGATGGAAGGGACGACGTGAATGCCCCCTCGCGCGTGCAAGGTTCAATCGGAACGCGGTATTTTTAGAAGCGCAGGCTGGCGCCGGCGAACAGGGCGCGGGCGCGCGGCAGGCCGGTGGCGGAACCGTGCACGAGGGTTTGCCAGCCGGCCTGCAGGCGCCAGTCGCCCGTGTCGTACGCGAGCGTGGCGCGCAGGTCGGCGCGGTCCTCGTCGCCCCAGTGGTAATCGGTGCCGAACGGATGCAGCAGGCCCGCATGCAGGGCCAGCGCCACACGCTCGCCCAGCGGGACGCCGCCGTTCAGGTCGAGGTAGACCGTGCGGGTTCCGCCGTAATACCCGGGCGAATAGGATACGCGCGCGTTGACGCGGTCGTACGTCAGGCCGGCGTAGAACTCGTGGTAGTCGACCTCGTGGTTGCGCAGATAGATCGTGCGCGTGACGCCGGCATCCCACGACAGCCGCGACGTCAGCGGCAGCGCGCGCCCGCCGTAGGCGATCAGCAGGCCCTGGCCGCGGCCGTACAGGTCGATGGGCGACGCGAACGTGCCGGCATACCAGCCGTCGTCGAAGTCGTGGTCCACGCGCAGCTGCACGGCGGGATTCCGGCCCAGCGAGACGCCGCGCACCGTGTATTCGGAGACGATGGAGAGGTCGGCGCTGGTCTGGGCCATGGCGCCAGATGCCGCGAGCGCGGCAAGGCAGGATGCGAACACGCCCGCGACGGGTTTCAATGCGGCGGGCGCGGGGAAGGAAGGCTGGCGGTCGTGGCGGTGGATGGGCATAGGCAAAAACAGGCTCCGGCGGCGCGCGCAACGGCCGCGCAGGCGTCTATGCTACCAGCTTGTCCGGCACCGGACGCCAGCGCGGCGGGCAGCACGCGTGGGCCGCCGTCGAGGTCGGCCCGCAATTTCGCCGGCATCGTGCCGGGACGCAGTTCCAGCACGAGCGCCGCGAGCCCCGCCACGTGGGCCGATGCGTACGAGGAGCCGGACACCATGCCCCAACGCGCGCCCGGCAGCGACGTGGGCACGTCCGTCCCCGGCGCGCGCAGCGATCCGGGCGGCGGCGCGCGCTGCGTGTCGGACGCCACCGCGATCACACCCGGATGCGATGCGGGAAAGCCGCCGTCGGGCTGCGCCGGATCGGCCGCGCCGACGAGGGTGACGCCGCGCGCGAGGGCCGCGTCGAGCAGCGCTTCCAGCAGGCGGTCGCGCGGGCCGCCGAGGCTCATGTTGATGACGCGCGCATCGCTCATCAGCGCAAAATTGATCGCCTTGCCCAGCGTGAAACTGTTGCAGCGGGCGGGCGGCCCGGCCGTTTCCCAGCACGCGCGCAGAGCCAGTAGTTTTGCGCCGGGCGCGACGCCCGCGATGCCCAGGCCATTGCCTTCGCGCGCGGCGATGATGCCGGCGACGGCCGTGCCGTGGGCTTCCGCGCCGTCCGGATACGCGTCGACGAAGTTGCGCCGCAGTTTGATCTGGCCGTCGAGGTCGGGGTGGTTGGCGTCGACCCCGCTGTCGATGACGGCCACCGTCACGCCGCGTCCCGTGCCGGCGCGGTGCAGCGCGGCCAGTTGCCACGCGTGCGCGGCGGGCTGCACGGGCAGCAGCGGGTCGCCTTCGGCCAGGCCGTGGTAGTCCTGGATGGCCTGGGCCCAGGCGACGCGCGGGTCGTGCGCGAGCGTGTCGAGCAGGCGGTCGACGGGGCCCGTGCCCGTGTCTTCCATCAGGAAGCAGTCGATGCCGATGGCGGGCATCGGCCAGTCGTCGATGACGCGCAGGCCGTACGTGGCGGCGAGGTCGCGCGCGACGCGGCGGCGCGCGGCGCGGGTGCCGTCCTCCGTGTAGCCGCCGCCGTACGCGCCGTCGGGCCGGAAGTGCGGCGACGGCATGCGCAGCATCACCAGCACCTGCCGTGCCGCGGGCGCGGGCGTCGAGACCGGGTGCGTGGCCGCCTGCGCATCCGCGCTCGCGCGCGGCACCACGCACGCGAATGCGATCAGGACTGTGTACAGGGCGAGCAGGGCGGCTTTCACGGCTGCCTGTCCACGATGAGCGGTTCGGCCAGGGTCACGGCCGGTTCCGCGCGCAGCCGGGCCAGCACGGGGTCGATCCGGCCGTCCGCGCCGACCAGCCACGCATCCGTGACGGTGGGCCCGCCGACGATGCGCGCACCGCTGGCGCGCACGATGCGGCGCAGCTCCGCTTCCGGCGTGTCGGGCCGGAAGGTCACGACGACGCGCGCCATGCCGTTCGCGCCGGCGGCGCCGAGGACGCGGTAGCTGTCCGGCTGCGCGGCAGGGCGGGCCAGCAGCGCGGCCAGCACCGCGATCGCGCAGAATTGAAAGGCGACGGCCGCGCGCAGCCAGGTGCCGTCGTTGGCGGCCATGCGATTGCGCCAGCGTTGCAGCAGGCCTGTCTTGTCCTGCGGCGGCGTGGCATCCAGTTGCGGCATCAGCCGGGCCAGCGCGCGGTCCGGATCGAAGTCCAGGTCCGGGCCCGGCCCGGCCGCATGCACGGTGCGCAGCAGGGCGAGGTCGGCGCGGCAGAGCGCGCAGCTTTCCACGTGCGCCTGCACGCGTTCCCGTTCGGCGCCGGCCAGGGTGCCGTTGGCGAGCCAGGGCAGGACGTCCTGGGCCTCGAGGTGATCGGTGGACGGATTCATGGCCGGATCTCCAGCTGGTCTTCCAGCAGCGTTGCCAGGCGGCGGCGCGCGTGGAACAGGCGCGTTTTGACGGTGTTGACGGGACATTCCATGATTTCTGCGATTTCTGCGTAGCCCATGTCGTGATAAAAGGTCAGCTGGAACGCGGCCCGCTGCGCCAGCGGCAACGCGGCGAGGGCGGCGTCGACGGCGTGCGCGAGGCGCTGCTGCTCGAAGCGCCAGTCGGGCCGGCCCGCGTCGTCCGCGGCGCACTCGTCGGCCGGGGCGTCCAGCGGCTCGTCGAGGGCGTGCAGGGCCTTGCAGGCCTTGCGGTAGGCGATCGCGAACACCCAGGTCGACACCTTGCAGCTGCCGTCGAACGTGGCGGCTTTCTGCCAGACGACGAGCAGGGTGTCGTTGACGATTTCCTCGATCAGCGGCACGCTGCGCGTCATCCGTTGCAGGAAGCGCGCCAGGCGCGGAAAATACGCGCGGTACAGCAGCTCGAAGGCGCGCCGGTCCCCGGCCGCGACCCGACCCACCAGGCTGGCCTCGTTCCCGGCCGCTCCTTCAAGTTTTCCGTCCACGCATGCGCTCTCTGCTGTTTTGCGGTGAATACCCGCCGACCGCGCCAAGGTTCATGCGTTCCGCAAATATTTTTTGCCGCACGTGATTTTTACACGGATCGCAGCCGGCGCGTTCAGCGATTGACCACCACCTTGGCCGCGGCCGTCACCTGGTCGCGCAACCACTTGTGCTCGGGCGACTGGTGCACGCGCTGGTGCCATAGTTGATAAAATCGCATCGGCGGGAACTTGATCGGCACCGTGAAATTTTTCAGCGGCAATGTCTTTTCGTAGAAGCGGATGAACTGGCGGCCCGTCGTCAGCACGAGGTCCGTCTGCGTGAGCATGTACGGGATCAGGCCGAAATAGGGCGATTCGACGGCCACCTTGCGGTGCAGGCCTTGCCGCTCGAGGAAGGCGTCGATCACGCCGTGGTAGCCGGGCAGCATGGCCGTGGGCGCGATGTGGGGCAGCGTGAGGTAGTCCTCGACTGTCATCGCGTCGGACGCCGTGCGCTTGGCATAGGCACTGTCGGCACGCATCGTGCAGATGATCGGGTCTTCGAACAGTTTCGAGATGTGCAGGTGCGACGGGGGCTCGTCCCAGTTGGCGATGACGAGGTCCATCTCGCCGTCCGACAGCATGCGCAGGTAGTCCGTGCCCGGGCCCAGGTGGTGGATCGTCACGCGGCTGTTCGGCGCGCCGCGCCGGATCGATGCGACGACGCCCGGCAGGAATTGCGTGTCGAGGTAGTCGGGGGCGGCGATGTGGAACGTGCGGTCGGCCTGTTCCGGCACGAACGGCGTCTTGCGAACGAACAGGCTCTCCGTCTCGTCGAGGATGCGCTTGGCCGGCTTGAGCAGGCTTTCGCCGTGCTGGGTCGGCACCATGCCGCGCGCGCCGCGCACGAGCAGCGGATCGCCCGTCAGCTCGCGCAGCTTGCGCAGCGAGGCGGAAATCGACGGCTGCGGCTGGTTCAGCTTGAGGGCAACGCGCGAGACGTTCTTCTCGACGAGCAGCAGGTAGAGGATGCGGATCAGGTGCAGGTCGAGGTGCTGGGGCAGGCTGGACATGGGGGATTTTTTATAGGATTGTTATATACGTAGTCTGATTTTAAATATACGATATTTTTCATGTTCTAGAAACTATATCGACGGCGGTGTCGCCTGCCGGTCACGCTGAGGAGCCCCGATGGACTACCTGGTCCCGTACGTACTCGAATGGATGAACATGCTGGTGCGCTGGCTGCACGTCATCACCGGCATCGCGTGGATCGGCGCGTCGTTCTATTTCGTCTGGCTGGACAATTCGCTGCGCCCGCCGGCGGCGGGTTCCGATCTCGCGAACAAGGGCGTGGCGGGCGAGCTGTGGGCCGTGCACGGCGGCGGCTTCTACAATCCGCAGAAATACCTCGTCGCGCCGGCCGAGCTGCCGGCGGAACTGCACTGGTTCAAATGGGAAGCGTATTCGACGTGGCTGTCGGGCTTTGCGCTGCTCGTCATCGTGTACTGGCTGAATGCGCAGGCGATGATGGTGGACCGCAGCGTGGCGGACCTCACGAGCGGGCAGGCCATCGGCCTCGGGCTCGGAAGCCTCGTCGCGGGCTGGGGCGTGTACGACCTGCTGTGCCGTTCGAAGCTGGGCAAGCACGATCTCGCGTTCGGCGTCGTGGTGTTCGCGCTGCTGGTCGGCACGGCCTGGGTGCTCACGCACTTCCTCAGCGGCCGCGCGGCGTACATCCACGTGGGCGCGATGATCGGTACGATCATGGTTGCGAACGTGGCGATAGTGATCATCCCCGGCCAGCGCAAGATGGTGGCGGCGATGCGGGCCGGCCGGAAGCCGGATCCCGTCTACGGCATCCGCGGCAAGCAGCGCAGCGTCCACAACAACTATTTCACGTTGCCGGTGCTGTTCATCATGATCAGCAACCACTTCGCGATGACCTACCGCCACCCGCACGCGTGGGCCGTGCTGGGCACGATCATGGCGGCCGGCGTGTTCATCCGCCACTTCTTCAACCTGCGCCACAAGGGCCGCGTGGAGTGGATCTATCCGGCGATCGGCGTGGCGCTGCTGCTGGGGCTCGCGGTGGTATTGGCGCCGCCGCGGCCAAGCGTGTCGGCGGGAGCGGTGCCGTTTGCGCGGGTGGAGACGATCCTGCGCGCGCGCTGCGTGTCGTGCCACGCGGCGCATCCGACGCAGCCCGGGTTCGCGAGCGCGCCGGCCGGCGTGATGCTGGACGACGCGCACGGCATCGCGCAGAACGCGCCCCGCATCTACCAGCAGGCCGTGCAGCTCAAGGCGATGCCGCTCGCGAACATGACCAATATGACGGAGGCGGAACGCGCCGAACTGGGCGCGTGGTTCGAGGCAGGGGCGAAGACGAACTAATTACTGCTTCAAGGTCCGCTCGAACAGCTGGTAGATGCGCCGATACTCGTCATACCAGGCCTCCGGCTGCACGAACGAATGCCGCTCCAGCGGATACGGCGCCAGTTCCCAGTGGTCCTTCTTCAGTTCGATCAGCCGCTGGGCCATGCGCACGGAGTCCTGGAAGAACACGTTATCGTCGATCATGCCGTGCGCGATCAGCAGGTGGCCCTTCAGGTTCTGCGCGTACTCGATCGGCGACGACGTTTTATAGGCCTCCGGATCCAGGTCCGGCGTATTCAGGATATTGGCCGTGTACTCGTGGTTGTACGTGGTCCAGTCGGTCACGGGACGCAGTGCGGCGCCGGCCTTGAAGACATCTGGCGCGCGCAGCATGCCCATCAGGGTCATGAAGCCGCCGTAGCTGCCGCCGTAGATGCCCACGCGGGCTGCGTCGCCCTGCTGGTTCGCGATCATCCAGTTCACGCCGTCCAGGTAATCGTCCAGTTCCGGATGGCCCATCTGGCGGTAGATCGCCGTGCGCCATTTGACGCCATAGCCCTTCGACGCGCGGTAGTCCATGTCGAGGACGACGTAGCCGTTCTGCACGAGCAGGTTGTGGAACATCTGCTCGCGGAAGTACGGCGTGTAGCGCTGCGTGACGTTCTGCAGATAGCCCGCGCCGTGCACGAACATCACCACCGGATATTTTTTACCCGGCTCGAGCTGCGCGGGGCGGTACAGCTTGGCCCAGATCGGATCGGCGCCGTGCGTCGACGGGATCGTGACGAACTGCGGCTGGATCCACGCGCGCGCCTTGAAGTCCGGCGTGCGCGTGTCCGTCAGCCTGACGGCTTCGCCGCCGTGCGACGGCACCGTCGCGAGCTGCGCCGGCAGGTAAGGGCCGGAATAGTGCACGAGCAGCTTGTTCTGGTCCGGCGACAGCCGGAAGTCCTGCACGCCCGCAAGGCTGCTGACTTCGCGGGTGGCTCC
Organism: Massilia kyonggiensis; assembly: GCF_024756235.1. Taxonomy (GTDB): domain Bacteria; phylum Pseudomonadota; class Gammaproteobacteria; order Burkholderiales; family Burkholderiaceae_D; genus Telluria; species Telluria kyonggiensis. The sequence continues at coordinate 98,289 of NZ_JANUGY010000005.1, forward strand.
ATCTTTCGCGTCGACGGCACAGACTTCGTACGTGTGCGGCGCCTTGCGGTTGCACAGCAGCCAGGCGGTGCGGCCATCCGCCGACCACGCGACGTCGCCCGCTTCCCAATGTCCCTGCGTGAGCGCGCGCGTGCGGCCGGCCGCGTCGCGCACGTACAGGTGCGCGTAGCCGCTTTCTTCCGACAGGTACCACAGGGTCGAGCCGTCCGGCAGCCAGCCGAATTCATTGTTGTCGTAGTTGACCCACGCTTCGTCCGTCAGGCGGTGCACGGGCTGGAGCGCCGCGCGGGGCAGGTCCACGGTGGCGATCCAGCGGTCCTTGTTGTCGACGGCGCGGAACATGACGGCCACGTTGGCGCCGTTCTGGCTCCACGTGATCGCCTCGCCGTCGAAGCCGATCATCACCGGGCGGTTGCCCTTGAGCGGGTCGAGCTTGTGCTCCGCGCGCAGTTTGGCGAGCGGGTCGACCGCGATGCCGGGCAGGGCGTCCAGCGACAAATCCTTCACGTCGCGCGTCGCGAGGTTCACGAGTTTCAGGCCATGGCCGGCCGGGTTGTTGCGGCCCACGCGCGTGCGCTCTTCCGAGAATTCCTCGTAGCCGCTTTCCGTCACGTAGCGGGGCATCTTGCCGGCGCGGCCCTTGTCCGCGTTCTTCGGGCCCGTGACGACGAGCAGCCAGCGGCCGTCCGGCGACAGCGCGCTGTTGACGATCGCGACCTTGTCGCCCAGGTAGATGGGCGAGGGCGCGCGGGTCGGGTCCGCGCGGCGCAGTTCCTCGGCCTGCGCGCGGGTCGCATCGCGCTCGTCCTTCTGGCGCTTGAGGATCGTCGAGAGACGCAGCTGCATGTCGCGCAGCGCGTCGGCTTCCGTCACGTTCGGATCCTTCGCCGCGCGCGGCAGGGCGACGGGGCCGGCCACGCGGTCGTTGCGGTCCCACGCGAACCAGTCGTCGCCGACGCGGTACTGCACGCCGCGCTCGTCGGCCGTGTACTGGACGGCCTGGATCGTCACGCCGTTGCCGCGCGTGATCTGCACGAGGGCGCCCGATTTGAGGTCGCGTTCGAACAGGTCGCCGTTGCGCACGACGATGGCGCGGGTGCGGGCGCGGTTGTACAGCATTTCCGGGCTGTCCAGCTTTGCCTGTTCGGCATCCGTCACCTGCGCCGCGGTGCCGGCTTTAGTCGCGTTCACGCGGTACGTGTCCCGGAGGGGCGAGCCGGCGCGCTTCTGTTTATAGATGACCTGCTTGCCGTCCCAGTTCCACCACGCCGCTTCCACGGGAGGACCGATCCAGTCGGGGTTGGCCATGGCCTGGTCGAGGGTCACGGGCGTGGAGGCGGCGGCGGGGAGCGCCAGCAGTGCGGCGAGAACGGTAAGGACAGGGAGTCGCATCATCAGTCGGGTGGATAAATGAAGAACAAGAATGCTTTTCTTGGTGAGAAATTGCAAAAAAGCATTCTAGCTCAGCCGACTATGGTGCTGTGCGGATTCGCTGGCGGGAGTGGCGCGCGTGCGTAAGTACGGCACCGAACATAAGCGATATTGCGGCGCACAAAAGACAACGCCCGGCCAATGCCGGGCGTGTGGAGACGATGTGGTCAGCTTGACGTTACGCGGTTGCTTTCGGCTTCGCGTATTCGCCCATCCACAGTTCGGTCGGCTCTTGCGCCAGCCACAGTTCGGACGGGGCGGTCAGCGACGGGTTGCGCACGAACATCACGATGCGGGTGACGACGGCGGCTGCGGCGATGGCGACGGTAACGTATTCGATCGGGGTCATGTTATTTATCCTTGGCTTATTGATTGTTCGGCGTTTCGCGGACAGCTTCCGGCGCCAGCGCGGCTGCGCAGAACGGGCCGAGGATGATGATGCCGGCCTGCTGCTGCATCTTGCGGCGGGCGAGGGCGCCGCTGCCCGGCTGGGCGGCGTCCGGGACGATCAGGCCGCCGTGCGCTTCATACAGTTCGATCGCGAACTTGCGGATCTTGCCCAGGGTGTCGGCAATATGCTGGCGCAGAGTCTTGTTCTGTGCCTGGTTGATCGTTGCGGTGTTCATGGTCATCTCCGGTGAGAAATCTGTCGTGTTGCGATGCAGTATAGGGACAATCGCGTCATAAATGAACTTTTGATTTGTGATGCTTCCCATGCGTTTCATGAATATTTTCTGCGTGACAACTAATGTTGATTCGCACTCTAGCCATAGCGAACATGAATATCTGTACGGCTGGCCCGGAACTTGCATATTCAAAGGGCATGAAACCGCCGTCCAAGGTCCAGCGCACCCTGCGCATCGTCGTCGTCAACACCGCGTCCAGCGATGCCGCGGACGAGGCCACGCTCGCCGCGCAGGCAAGGCGCAACACGGCGCTGCGCATCGGTCTGCTGGAATCCGGCTATGACATCGTCGCATCGCTCCCCGCCGACATCTTCCTGCCCGAGCGGATCGCCCAGATCCAGCCGGACATGATCATCATCGACAGCGAATCGGACGCGCGCGACGTCCTCGAACACATCGTGATCGCCACGCGCGACGAGCCGCGGCCCATCGTCCTGTTCACGGACGACCAGACGCCGTCCAGCATGGACGCCGCGATCGACGCCGGCGTCACCGCGTACATCGTGGCCGGCCTGCAGGCCGAGCGCGTGAAGCCCGTGCTGGACGTGGCCATGAAACGCTTCAACCGCGAGCAGAAGCTGCTGGACGAGCTGTCCGACACACGCCGCCAACTGGCCGACCGCAAGCTGATCGAACGGGCCAAGGGCGTCCTCATGGCACGCAACCGGCTGACGGAGGACGAGGCCTACCAGCGGCTGCGCAGCATGGCGATGAACAAGAAGCTCAAGCTGGCCGAAGTCGCGCAGCGCATCCTCGACGTCGAGGATCTACTCGGCTAAATCAACAAAGGAAACGATGGCTCACGCATTCATCGCCGGCTCGGACCGGCCGGAAAAGACCGTGATCAGGGCCGGCTTCATGCCCCTGACGGATTGCGCGTCCCTCGTGATGGCGTCCGTGCTGGGCCTGGACGACAAATACGGCATCAAGCTCGAACTTGCGCGCCAGCATTCGTGGTCGGGCATGCGCGACCGCCTGCTGCAGGGCGAGATCGACGCCGCGCACGTTCTATATGGTTTGTTGTACGGCGTGGAAAACGGCATTGGGAGTCCCCCCACGCGGATGGCCGTGCTGATGAATTTGTCACGGAATGGCCAGGCGATTACCCTGTCGCGCGCACTGGCCCGCCAGGGCGTGACGGATCTGGGCACCCTGGCCGCCGCCATGCGCAAGGGCACCCGCCGCTACACGTTTGCGCACACGTTCCCGACCGGGAACCACGCGATGCTTCTCTATTACTGGCTGGCGGCGGGCGGCATCGATCCCGTGCGCGACGCCCAGGTGGTGACCGTCCCGCCCAGCCAGATGGCCGTGAACCTGGCGGCCGGGCACATGGACGGCTTTTGCGCCGGCGAACCGTGGAGCGCCCGCGCCCAGCTCGACGGCAGCGGCTTCACCGTCGCGACGAGCCAGGACATCTGGCCCGACCACCCCGGCAAGGCGCTCGGCACGACGGCCGCCTTCGTCGACGCGAACCCGCACGCGTGCCGCTCGCTGATCGCGGCCGTGCTGGAAGCGGGGCGCTGGCTCGACGCGTCGGAAGAAAACCGGGACGCGGCGGCGGAGGTCCTGTCGAGTCCCGCCTACGTGAACGCGGACCGCCGGGCCATCGCCGCGCGCCTGCATGGCGAATATGACAACGGCCTGGGCAAGCGCTGGATCGATCCCGACCCCGTGCGCTTCCACGACGAGGGCGAGGCGAATTTCCCTTACCTGTCCGACGCGATGTGGTTCATGACCCAGCACCGGCGCTGGGGCCTGCTGCGCGACGACCTCGATTACGCGGCCGTGGCCGCGCGCGTGAACCGCGTGGGGCTGTACCGCGAGGCGGCCGTGCTGGCCGGCGTGCCGGCGTCCGCGAGCCTGATGCGCCGCTCCGTGCTCATGGACGGCAAGGTCTGGGACGGTTCCGACCCGGACACGTATATCTCATCCTTTCCCATCCGCCGCACCGCATTGGCCGGTGCATAGCGGCATGCACCGCATCGAACCGGTGCGCCATGAGCGTGCATGGTGCACTGCAATGAAGCGTGCAAGGCCCGGTAAATACGATCTTCCCCCGGTAAACCATCTGGCACGGGTCTTGCAATTACCGAGGCAAAGGATCAACGGCGATCCCTGAGTAAAAAGAGCCGGTCCAACGAGGGGCCGGCAACAGGACAACGGCGTCCGCTGCACCGCATCCGCGATTTCCCCATGTCGCGCCTGCGGTACGCAGCGGGCGCCTTTTCGTTTTCAAGAAGGGAATAACAACATGGCCGGCAAAGCAAACAGTATCAAGCTATTTTCTTTTGATACGCCCCAGATGCGCGCATTCCACCTGACCTGGGTGGCCTTCTTCGTCTGCTTCTTCGCCTGGTTCGCCTGCGCACCGCTGATGCCGGTGATCAAGGGCCAGTTCCACCTGTCGGTCAGCCAGATCGCCGACATCAACATCGCGGCCGTCGCCATCACCATCATCGTGCGCCTGATCGTCGGCCCGCTGTGCGACCGCTTCGGCCCGCGCAAGACCTACACCGGCCTGCTGGCGCTGGGCGCGATCCCCGTGCTGGGCGTCGCCGCCGCGCAGAGCTACGAAAGCTTCCTGCTGTTCCGCCTCGGCATCGGCGCCGTCGGCGCGAGCTTCGTGATCACCCAGTACCACACCTCCGTCATGTTCGGCCCGAAGGTCGTCGGCACCGCCAACGCGGCGTCGGCCGGCTGGGGCAACAGCGGCGGCGGCGTCGCACAGGCCACGATGCCCCTGCTGATGGGCGCCGTGATCATGGCCGGCGTGAGCGAAACGCTGGGCTGGCGCGTCGCCCTGATCGTCCCGGGCGTGATGATGCTCATCATGGCCGTCGTCTACTACAAATTCACGCAGGATTGCCCGGAAGGTAACTTCAGCGAACTGCGCGCCGCCGGCATCGCCTTCGAAGGCGGCGGCAAAGGCGGCTGGGCGAGCTTCTTCGAAGCCTGCCGCAACTACCGCGCCTGGCTGCTGTTCATCACCTACGGCGCCTGCTTCGGCATCGAACTGTTCATCCACAACGTCGCCGCCACGTACTACGTCGACCACTTCGGCCTGTCGCTGAAAGCCGCGGGCATGGCCGCCGGCAGCTTCGGCCTGCTGGCCCTGTTCGCCCGCGCCCTCGGTGGCTGGATCTCGGACAAGGTGGCTGCCCGCGGCGACCTGAATTCCCGCGTGAACCTGCTGTTCATCCTGATGCTGGGCGAGGGCCTGGGCCTGCTGTGGTTCTCGCAGACCACCAACGTCACCATGGCCATCATCGCCATGCTCGCCTTCGGCCTGTGCACCCACATGGCGTGCGGCTCGACCTACGCGCTGGTCCCGTTCGTGAATCCGAAAGCACTGGGCGGCGTGGCCGGCATCGTCGGCGCGGGCGGCAACGTCGGCGCCGTGCTGGCCGGCTTCCTGATGAAGGGCACGGGCGACGTGCGCCAGACCCTCCTGATCCTCGGCGGCGCAGTCCTCGTCTCCGCGCTGTGCGCGATCGGCGTGCGCTTCACGCTGACCGTCCCCGAAACGCCGGCACCCGCCGCCGCCTGAACCAAGTCATTGCAGCATAGGAGTCGCAACATGAAACTGATCGTCATCGGCCACGGCATGGTGGGCCACAAATTCCTCGAAACCCTGTTCGCGGAAGCCAAGCAGGATGCCCATTTCCACGTCACCGTGCTGTGCGAGGAACCGCGTCCGGCCTACGACCGCGTGCACCTGTCCTCGTTCTTCTCGGGCACCACGGCCGACCAGCTGTCGCTCGTCGCACCGGGCTTCTTCGAGCAGCACGCCGGCAAGGTCGACCTGAAGCTGAACGCCAAGGCCGTCGCCGTCGACCGCGACGCCAGGACCGTCACGCTGGCCGATGGCGCAGTGCTCTCGTACGACAAGCTGGTGTTTGCGACGGGTTCGTATCCGTTCGTGCCGCCGGTCCCGGGCAAGGAGCGCGACGACATCTTCGTCTACCGCACCATCGAAGACCTGGAAAAGATGACGGAATGCGGCGCCCGTTCGAAATCCGGCGTCGTCGTCGGCGGCGGCCTGCTGGGCCTCGAATGCGCCAAGGCGCTGCGCGACATGAGCCTCGACACGCACGTCGTCGAATTCGCGCCGCGCCTGATGGCCGTGCAGGTCGACGACCTGGGTGGCCGCGTCCTGCGCAGGAAGATCGAAGAGCTGGGCGTCAACGTCCACACGCAGAAGAACACGCTGCAGATCGTCGACGGCGAGTCGGCCACGCACCGCATGGAATTCGCGGACGGCAGCTTCCTCGAAGCGGACATGATCGTGTTCTCGGCCGGCATCCGCCCGCGCGACGAACTGGCGAAAGCCTGCGGCCTGGATCTGGGCCCGCGCGGCGGCATCGCCATCGACGACACCTGCCTCGCCTCCGACCCGCACATCTACGCCATCGGCGAATGCGCCTCGTGGGGCGGCCAGACGTTCGGCCTCGTCGCACCGGGCTACGAAATGGCCCGCATCGTCGCCCGCGCGCTGATCGGCCAGGAAGCGGCCTTCGCCGGCGCCGACATGAGCACAAAGCTGAAGCTGATGGGCGTGGACGTCGCGTCGATCGGCGACGCCCACGGCAACACGCCGGGCGCGCGCAGCTTCCAGTTCACGGACGAGCGCAAGCAGGTCTATAAAAAGATCGTCGTCTCCGACTGCGGCAAGAAGCTGCTGGGCGCCGTGCTGATCGGCGACGCGGCCGAATACGGCAGCCTGCTGCAGATGATGCTGAACGATATGGAGCTGCCGGAATCGCCGGAATTCCTGATCCTGCCGCAGCTCGAGGGCGGATCCCGTCCGGCGCTGGGTGTCGATGCGCTGCCGGCGGCCGCGCAGGTCTGCTCGTGCAACGCCGTCACCAAGGGCACCATCGCGGATGCCGTCGCCGGCGGCGCCTGCGACATCGGTGCGATCAAGTCGTGCACGAACGCGGGCACGTCGTGCGGCGGCTGCGTGCCGCTCGTCACACAGATCATGAAGTCCGAGATGGCGAAGGCCGGCCTGGCCGTCAACAACCACGTGTGCGAACACTTCCCGTACTCGCGCCAGGAACTGCACCACCTGATCCGCGTGGGCGGCATCAAGACCTTCGGCGAACTGCTGCACAAGCACGGCAAGGGCCTGGGCTGCGACATCTGCAAGCCGGTCGCCGCCAACATCCTCGCGTCGACGTGGAACGACTTCGTGCTGAAGCCCGAGCACGCGAGCCTGCAGGATTCGAACGACTACTTCCTCGGCAACATCCAGAAGGACGGCACGTACTCCGTCGTCCCGCGCATGCCGGGCGGCGAAGTGACGCCGGACGGCCTGATCGCCGTGGGCGCGGTCGCGAAGAAGTACGGCCTGTACACCAAGATCACGGGCGGCCAGCGCGTCGACCTGTTCGGCGCCCGCGTGGACCAGCTGCCGGCGATCTGGGAAGAGCTGATCGCGGCCGGCTTCGAATCCGGCCACGCGTACGGCAAGTCGCTGCGCACGGTGAAATCGTGCGTGGGCTCGACGTGGTGCCGCTACGGCGTGGGCGATTCCGTCGGCTTCGCCATCGCGCTGGAAAACCGCTACAAGGGCCTGCGCGCACCGCACAAGATCAAGTTCGGCGTGTCCGGCTGCACCCGCGAATGCGCCGAGGCACAGGGCAAGGACGTGGGCCTGATCGCCACCGAGAAGGGCTGGAACCTGTACGTGTGCGGCAACGGCGGCATGAAGCCCCGCCACGCGGAACTGATCGCGTCGGACCTGGATGAGGCGACCGTCGTGAAACTCGTCGACCGCTTCCTGATGTTCTACGTGCGCACGGCGGACCGCCTGCAGCGCACGAGCACGTGGCGCGAGAACCTGGAGGGCGGCCTGGAGTACCTGAAGCAGGTCGTCGTCGAGGACAAGCTGGGCATCGCGGCCGAACTGGAAGCCGACATGCAGCGCGTCGTCGACACCTATGCCGACGAGTGGAAGAACGCCGTCGAAGACCCGGCCGTGCGCCAGCGCTTCCGCAGCTTCGTCAACACCGAAGGCACGGACGACAACGTCGTGTTCATGCCGGAGCGCGGCCAGATCCGTCCGGCCACCGTGGAAGAACGCCGCCGCACCATCCCGATTGCCGTCGCCTGATTGATTGAACCGAACAAGGAGAACACCATGCATCGCGATATCCAACTGAACCAGTGGAATGCCGTCTGCTCGCTCGACCAGATCGTCCCGGACACGGGCGTCGCCGCCCTGCTGAACGGCCGCCAGGTGGCCGTGTTCCGCGTCGGCGCCGAGTCGCCGCGCCTGTTCGCCATCGATAACTACGATCCGAACTCGGATGCGGCCGTGCTGTCGCGCGGCATCGTCGGCAGCATCGGCGAGCGCGTCGTCGTCGCGTCGCCGATCTACAAGCAGCATTTCGACCTGCAGACCGGCGAATGCCTGGAAGCGCCGCATCACTCGGTGTCGAGCTATCCGGTGCGCGTCGAAGACGGCAAGGTCTGGGTAGGTGCGTAAATGAAGACGCATCCGCGCCTGGTCGTCATCGGTAACGGCATGGCGGGCATGCGCACGGTCGAGGAGCTGCTGAAGCTCGCGCCCGACATGTACCGCATCACCGTGTTCGGCGCGGAGCCGCACGGGAATTACAACCGCATCCTGCTGTCGCCGGTCCTGGCGGGCGAAAAGACCGTCGACGACATCATGCTCAACACGCGCGAGTGGTACGACGCCAACGGCATCACGCTGCACGCGGGCGACCCGGTCGTGCGCATCGACCGCAAGAAGCGCGTCGTGCACGCCGCGTCCGGCCTCGCGGTGCCGTACGACCGCCTGTTGATCGCCACGGGTTCGAAGCCGTTCATCGTGCCGGTGCCGGGCCACCAGCTGCCGGGCGTGATCGGCTTCCGCGACATCAGCGACGTCGACACGATGCTCGAAGCGGCGCGCGCGGGCGGGAAGGCCGTCGTCATCGGCGGCGGCCTGCTCGGCCTGGAAGCGGCCAACGGCCTGCTGCGCCAGGGGATGGAAGTCGCCGTCGTCCACGTGACGGGCAGCCTGATGAACCAGCAGCTCGACCCGCCGGCCGCCGAACTGCTGCGCGCCAGCCTGGAACAGCGCGGCCTGCGCATCCTGCTGAACCGCCAGACCGTTGCGATCGAAGGCGAGGAGCGCGTGCGCGCCGTGCGCTTCGAAGGCGGCGAAACGGTGGACGCCGACCTCGTCGTGATGGCGGCCGGCGTGCGCCCGAACGTCGAACTGGCGAAGGCCGCGGGCCTGCACTGCGAGCGCGCCATCGTCGTCGACGACACCCTGCAGACCTACGACCCGCGCGTGTACGCCGTCGGCGAATGCGTGCAGCACCGCCGCGCCACGTTCGGCCTCGTGGCGCCGATCTGGGACCAGGCGCGCGTCGCGGCCGCCCACCTCGCGGGCGCCGGCCACCGCCGCTACGTGCAGCAGGCCACCGCGACGAAGCTGAAGGTGACGGGCGTCGACCTGTACTCGGCCGGCGACATCGTCGGCGGAGAAGGCAGCGAAGACCTCGTGCTGCGCGACCGCCGCGGCGGCATCTATAAACGTCTCGTCGTCGCGGGCAACCGCCTGACGGGCGCCGTGTTGTACGGGGACGTCGCGGACGGTCCCTGGTACTTCGACCTGATTCAACAGCGGACGGACATCTCGTCCATCCGCGACCAGTTGCTGTTCGGCCGAGCGGCCTGACGAGGAGTTGCACATGAAGTTGTCCGCCATCCCCACCACTATCAAAACGACGTGCCCGTACTGCGGCGTCGGCTGCGGCGTCAGCGCCCAGGTCGGGCAGGACGGCGCAGTTGCGATCGCGGGCGACGCGGCGCATCCGGCCAGCCAGGGGCGCCTGTGCGTGAAGGGCTCGGCGCTGGGCGAAACGCTCGGCAACCGCGGCCGCCTGCTCGCGCCGATGCTGCGCGAAGAAGGCGGCCTGCGCGCAGCGTCGTGGGACGAGGCGCTGGACAAGGTCGCATCCGGTTTTGCGCGCGTGATCGCGGAGCATGGTCCGGAGGCCGTCGCGCTGTACGTCTCCGGCCAGCTGCTGACGGAGGACTACTACGTCGCCAACAAGTTCATGAAGGGCTATGTCGGCAGCGCGAACATCGACACGAACTCGCGCCTGTGCATGTCGTCCGCGGTGGCCGGCCACAAGCGCGCGTTCGGCGAAGATATCGTGCCGGGCTGCTACGAAGACTTCGAGCAGGCCGACCTGATCGTGCTCGTCGGCTCGAACGCCGCGTGGTGCCACCCGACGCTGTACCAGCGCATCGCGCGCGCGAAGCAGGAGCGTCCGGAGCTGAAGGTCGTCGTCGTCGATCCGCGCCGCACTGCCACGTGCGACATCGCCAACCTGCACCTGCCCGTCAAGCCGGGCACGGACGTGTGGCTGTTCGACGGCCTGCTGGGCCATCTCGCCCAGCACGCGGCGGACGACGCCTTCATCGAAGCCCATACGACAGGCGTGGCGGACGCGCTGGACGCGGCCGGCAAGGCGGGCTCGCTGGCGGAGGTGGCGAAAGCGTGCCGCCTCGATCCGCGCGACCTGGAGCGTTTCTACGACCTGTTCGCGAACACGGAAAAGGTCGTGACGGCGTTCACGATGGGCGTGAACCAGTCCACGGCCGGCGCCGACAAGGTCAATGCGATCATCAACTGCCACCTGATCACGGGCCGCATTGGCCGTCCGGGCATGGGGCCGTTCTCGCTGACGGGCCAGCCGAACGCGATGGGCGGACGCGAAGTGGGCGGTCTCGCGAACATGCTGGCCGCGCACATGGACCTCGACGATGCCGCGCAGCGCGCCGCGCTGCAGGAATTCTGGGGTTCGCCGCACGCGGCCGCCAAACCGGGCCTGAAGGCCGTCGACCTGTTCCGCGCGATCGAAGAGGGCAAGGTCAAAGCCGTGTGGATCATGGCGACGAATCCGCTCGTGAGCCTGCCGGACGCCGACCAGGCACGACGCGCGCTGGAAAAATGCGAGCTGGTCGTGGCCAGCGACATCGTGCTCGGTACCGATACGAACGAGGCGGCGCACGTGCTGCTGCCGGCCCTCGGCTGGGGCGAGAAGGATGGCACCGTCACCAATTCCGAGCGCTGCATCTCGCGCCAGCGCGCATTCCTGTCCGCGCCGGGCAGTGCGCGCGCCGACTGGGACATTCTGTGCGACGTCGCGCGCCGCATGGGTTTCGAAGGCTTCGACTTCAAGTCGGCGCACGAGATCTTCGACGAGCACGCGCGCCTGTCCGCGTTCAAGAACGGCACCGAGGGCCAGCGCCGCCGCCTGTTCGACATCGGCGGCCTGTCCGGCATGACGCGCGCCGAGTACGATGCGCTCGATCCCGTCCAGTGGCCGGTGCGCACGCAGAACGAGCGCACGGCGCGCCTGTTCGGCGACGGCCGCTTCGCGCATGGCGACGGCCGCGCGCGCTTCGTGCCGACGGTGCCACGCGCACCGGCGCACCTGCCGGGCGGCGAGTATCCGCTCGTGCTGAACACGGGCCGCGTGCGCGACCAGTGGCACACGATGACGCGCACGGGCCGCTCGCAAAAGCTGGCCGAGCACATCCCGGAACCGTATATCGACATGCACCCGCAGGATGCGCTGCTGTGCGGCGTGAAGGCGGGCGAACTTGCGCGCGTGACGAGCGACTGGGGCGCCGTCGTGGCGCGCGTGCAGCACGGCGGCGGCATCGCGCGCGGCAGCGTGTTCATGCCGATCCACTGGAGCGGCCAGACGGCGTCGGACGCGCGCGTGGGCACCGTCGTCAACCCGGCCGTCGACCCGGTGTCGGGCGAACCGGAATTCAAGCACACGCCGGTGCGTATCGAACCGTTCGGCGTCACGTGGTTCGGCTTCATTTTGTCGCGCACGGAACTGCCGCTGCGCGAGGCGTCCAACTGGACGCGCGTGCAGGGCAAGGACTTCGTCCGCTACGAGCTGGCGGGCCGCAAGCCGTTCGCCGCTGCGCACGACTGGGCGCGCAAGCTGCTGGACGTGCATGACGACGACGCGGACTGGATCGAAGTCGAGGACAAGAACGGCGGCATGTACCGCGCCGTGCACCTCGTCGACGGCCGCATCGAAGCGTGCCTGTTCGTCGCGCAGCGCGCCGACCTGCCCGCGCGCACCTGGCTCGCCAGCATGTTCGACAAGGAGCAGCTGGAGCCGGCCGACCGCATGAGCCTCCTCGCGGGCCGCGCGAAGGATCAGGGCCCCGATGCGGGACCGACCGTGTGCTCGTGCTTCGGCGTGGGCCGCAAGACGATCGAGATCGCGATCCGCCAGAACAATCTGTGCGATGCGGCGGCCGTCACGGCATGCACGAAGGCCGGTGGCAACTGCGGGTCGTGCATTCCGGAGATCCGCTCGCTGCTGGCCGAGGCGCAGGTGGCGGAAGTCTGATCAGCGCCCCGGCGGTGCCACCACGCCGTACGCCTGCGGCACCGCCACACGCATGATGTCGATGAAGCGCCTTAGCCGGGCCGGATAGAAACGCGCCGGCGGATAGATCAGCCAGATCGGCAGCGGCGACGCCTGCCACTCCGGCACGAGCTGCACGAGCCGGCCCGCGTCCAGCTCTTCGCGCAGCGCCCAGCGCGACCCAAGTGCGGCCCCCACGCCCAGCGCAGCGGCGCTGCGCATCGCATACAGGTTGTCCGTGTAGATGCGCGGCTGGACGGCCACCCGCACCGTGTCCCCGGTCCGCGCATGCGTCAGCGTGACCTCGTCGCGATAAAAATGGCTCACGGAGATCCAGGGCAGCGACCCCAGCTCGTCCGGATGGGCGGGCAGGGCGCGTCCCTCGAAGAGCGAGGGCGATCCGATGACGATGCGCGGCACGTCGCCCAGGCGGATCGCCACCACGGACGGATCGGGAATCTCGCCCACGCGGATCGCGCAATCGATGCCTTCGCCGATGAAGTCGGGCGTGCGGTCGTGCAGGGTCCAGTCCACCGTCATGCGCGGATAGCGCGCCAGGTATTCCGCCAGCGGCGCCACCAGCTGCTGCTGGCCGAACGCGTGCGGCGCGACGACGCGCAGCGTGCCGACCGGCTCGTCCACGGCGCCCCGGATCTCGCTCTCGAATTCCTGCCATCCCGCGATGAGTTCCTTCGCGCGCGCGTAGCAGCGCATGCCGTCGTCCGTCAGCTTCATCGCGTGCGTGGACCGCTGCAGCAGCCGCACGCCCAGCGATTTTTCCAATGCCTTCAATCGCCGGCTGATCGTCGGCTGCGTCGTCGCGAGCGCCCGCGCGGCGGCGGACAGGCTGCCGGCATCCACGATGCGGACGAAGGTCTCGACCAGCATCATACGGTCGGCGGAGGGATTGATCGTCGAAAAGTCTGTGCTCATACGCTTATCGTATAACAGTTCGACGTCTGCCGGTGCTACACGGCCGTGTTTCGGTTCTCCATAATGCACTGCAACAAACACCCACCATGGAGTCCAAATGAGCATCGCACACACGACGGCGACTGTCATACCGATCCGCACGAGGCTGACCTCGCCCCTGATCTTCCTGCTCGCCGCAAGCACGGGCCTGTCCGTCGCGGCCCTCTACTACAGCCAGCCTACCCTGGGCGTGCTGGCCACGGACCTGCACGCCAGCAACCAGACCGTCGGCTGGATCCCGACGCTGACGCAGTTCGGCTACGCCCTCGGCCTGCTGTTCCTCGCCCCGCTGGGCGACCGTTTCGACCGCCGCACCATCATCGTCGTGAAATCGCTGCTGCTCGCGATGGCGCTGCTGGCCATCGCCGCCGCGCCGAGCCTGTCCGTGCTGCTGGGCGCCAGCCTCGCCGTCGGCCTGCTGGCGACCGTCGCCCAGGACATCGTCCCGGCCGCCGCCACCTTGGCGCCGGCCGAGCACCGCGGCGGCATCGTCGGCACCGTCATGACCGGGCTGCTGCTGGGCATCCTGCTGTCGCGCGTCGTGGGCGGTCTTGTTGCCGAAGCGCTCGGCTGGCGCGCCGTGTTCGGCGGCGCGGCGGTTGTCGCCGCCTTCACGACGGCGATCCTCGCCCGTGGCCTGCCGAGCTTCAGGCCCACGAGCACCAGCCCGTATCCGGTCCTGCTGGGCTCGCTGTTCGCGCTGTGGAAAGAACACCGCGCCCTGCGCCTCGCCGCCATGGCCCAGGGCCTGCTGTCGATCGGCTTCTCGGCCTTCTGGTCCACGCTGGCCGTGATGCTGCACGGCGCCCCGGTCCACCTGGGTTCGGCCGCTGCCGGTTCGTTCGGCCTGGCCGGTGCCGTCGGCGCGCTGGCCGCCCCGTTCGCCGGCCGCCTGGCCGACCGCCGCGGTCCGCAGTTCGTGACCCGCCTTGGCGCCGGCCTGAGCGTCGCGTCGTTCGCCGTCATGTTCGCCATGCCTTACCTGTCGACGCCGGCGCAACTGGTGCTGCTGGCGCTGGCCACCGTCGGCTTCGACCTGGGCGTGCAGGCCACGATGATCGCCCACCAGACCATCGTCTACGGCATCGCACCGGAAGCCCGCAGTCGCCTGAACGCGATCTTCATGACCACGATGTTCGTCGGCATGGCAGCGGGCGGCGCGCTCGGCGCCCAGGCGTTGGCCGCATGGGGCTGGAATGGCATCGTGCTGCTCGCCGTCGCATCGAGCCTGGCCGCGCTGGCGGTGCGGATCCGGGCGGCGTCGGGGAAACGCTAGTCGTCGCGTACCGCGATGCGGTCGCAAGGGGAAGCCATTCATCTTGCGGCCGCCACTCCCATACGATGGTCTGCGTCCGGTCGTTGTCGCTGAAGGTAATCGACGCCCGCTCATGCTCTCCCGACAGCCGCCAAGTCGCGCCTTCGCGCGTGACAGCGTAGTGCCGGTAGTAGCCGTGATTTTCGAAGCAGCGGGCGAACCAGGTGCCGGTCTCCGGATCGACGCCCATGATGGACAGGGTGTCGAACACTTCGCCACCCGGAAGGGCCTGCTCCTCCTGGACCAGGAAGTACTCGCCGGTGTGCCAGCGTCCTGTGTGATGGCTTGTCCACGGCACGCCGTTTGCCCGGGGATCCGGGCCGCTTTGATCCGTGTAGCGGTAGGACGTACCCTGCGCGCGCCACTTGCCGAGAAACACGGCGGCGAC
Organism: Massilia kyonggiensis; assembly: GCF_024756235.1. Lineage (GTDB taxonomy): Bacteria > Pseudomonadota > Gammaproteobacteria > Burkholderiales > Burkholderiaceae_D > Telluria > Telluria kyonggiensis. Next base: position 113,508 of record NZ_JANUGY010000005.1, read on the forward strand.
GACGGCGGCGAACGCGCCGTAGCGTGCCGGCGCCGGCTGCTGCATCAGGGGCTGGCCGAACAGCGTCGTCCCCATCCCGACGAGCAGCATCATGACCGGGAAGTGGAAGTAGAAAGTGAACGCGGGGGCAGGGTCGTTGGGCGCCGCCTCATGGCGCGTGCCGCGCGGTGTCAGGGCCCAGGCGATGGCGCCGAAGCCCCATGCCACGAGCAGGAATTTCCAGTCGACGAGCCAGGCGCCGGATACCCGTGGGCCGTGCACGCCGGCGCCGAGGAAGCGGGACAGCAGCAGCACGCCAAGGAAGCCGGCGACGGCGACGGGCAGGAGCGGCCGGGTGGTGCGCAGCGCCCCGGCGTGCGCTACCGCGACGCCGGTCAGCCAGATGGCTGACCAGATCAGGAACAGGGGTGGCGCGAGAACCACCACGGCCGCCACCAGCACGATCCGGCCGGCGCGCGTGGCGCGCAGGAAGACGCCGAGCAGGATGAGCGACCAGAACAGGAACGACAGCAGGTACAGCATCCCGTTGCTGCCGAACGTGGGCACGATGAAGGGCTGCAGCATGAAAAGATTGCCCAGCAGCGAGGTATAGTCGAGCGTGAGCGTGCTGAAGGCGGGGTAGGCCGTGTACAGGCCGGATTCGTTGAAGAACCGCACGCCCGCGACGTCGCAGGCCGCGCCGAGGATCAGGCCGCGCAGGAGGAGCCGGTACAGCGCGGTGGCATGCCGGCCCGGCGTTGCAGGGCCAGGCGGGCCGTAGGCCCGCAGCGCGTGTCCCGTTAGGATGCCGTCGAGGACGAGGAAGATGGCGAACGATTCATGGCCGAGTCCGGTCAGGAAATAGAAAACGTCCGACCACCACGTTTTTTCCTGCATGTGTTCGTAGTCGACGAACAGCAGGAAGCGGACGTGGTACGTCAGCGCCACCAGGACGCTGGCCACGGTGCATGCGAGCTCTTCCATTGTCCAACTTCATCAGGGGTGACGCCATTTCATGGTGGGGCGAGTGTCGACGTCGCGCTTGAGGCTACGCAGACCCGGTCTGCATTGTGTCCGAAAGACACAATCCGGCCGCGCTACTCGACAGTGCAAAACAATGAACTTCGCTTTGGGAAAGATAAATTTCTCAATAAAAACAATGAGGTGATAAAGAATAGAAAGTGACCTAAGTAAAATAATCTGTGAGAAAAACGTTTCAACTTTTTATTATCATTGCCCGGTTCCCGTCCGCCTATCCATCCATGTTGCTATCCAGCGCTTCGTTCGACCTGACTGATGCCAATCGTCCCATCCGCCTGCGCATGTCCACCGCACGCGGCGTCCGCGACGACCAGCTGCTTGTCAAGCACGTCAGCGGCATCGAAAGCATGTGCGGCGGCATCGAGTACTCGCTGCTGTGCGTCTCCACCCAGGCCGGCCTTGCGCTGAAGCAGTTCATCGCCAATCCCGTGGAACTGCAATTCGTCACCGACAGCGGCGGCCTGCGTTCCGTGTGCGGCATCGTCGCGGCGGCCTCCGAGGGGCAGAGCGATGGTGGGCTGGCCACCTACCAGCTGATCGTGCGCGATGCCTTCGCCCTGCTCGACAAGACATCCAACACGCGCGTGTTCCGCAACGCTAGCGAAGTCGACATCACGGATATCCTGCTCAAGGAATTCCGCCAGACGAACCCGGTCGCGGCGCGCGCGTTCGCCTACGACCTCGGGAGCCTGAAGGCGTACCCGCAGCGTGAATTCACGATGCAGTACAACGAATCGACGGGCGCGTTCCTGCGGCGCCTGTGGAAGCGGCGCGGCATCTCCTGGTTCATCCAGCCCGGCGCGGCGAGCGAACGGGGGAGCGACGAGACGCCGTTGCATACGCTGGTGCTGTTCGACGATGCCATGTCATTGAAGCAGAATGCCGGCGGCGCGGTGCGCTACCACCGGGACGACGCGACCGAAGTCCGCGACGTCATCACAGCCTGGCACGCCGTGCGCACGCTAACGCCGGGGAAGATCGGCCGCCAGAGCTGGGACTATATGGTCAATGGCCCCAGGTCGACGCAGGAAAGCGGCATGAACGACCAGGGCGAACTGGGCAACCGCTTTGCCGCGAGCCTGGACGATTACCTGATCGACGCGCCCCACCTCGGCGACAACGACGCCGACTACCGCAGCCTGGGCCTGGCGCGCATCCAGCGCCACGAATACGAGGCGAAGCTTTTCCAGGCCGAGGGCAGCGAACGTAACATGTGCGTCGGCCAATGGAACACCGTCGTCGGCCATCCCGAGCTGAACGACCATCCCGACGCGGAGCGCGACTTCGTCGTCACCGAACTGCGCGTGGAAGCCGAGAACAACCTGCCGAAGACGCTCGACGACCAGGCGCGCCGCCTGTTCTCGCTGAACCGCTGGCGCGACGACAGCGCCGCGCTGGGCCAGGCCAGTCGCGAGCGCGGCGTACGCTACACCAACCGCTTCAGCTGCGTGCGGCGCGGCGTGCCGATCGTGCCGGCGTACGACCCGCGCGTGGACCTGCCGCGCACGGAACTGCAGTACGTGACCGTGGTCGGCCCGGTGAACGAAGAGATCCACTGCGACCATCTCGGCCGCGTGAAGGTGCGCTTCCCCGGCTGCCGCGAGGACGACCATGCGCATGCGCACGGCGCGGGCGCGTCCGACAGCGACCGCGATTCCGCGTGGGTCCAGGTGGCGAACCCGTGGGCCGGCGACCAGTACGGCACGATCTCGCTGCCGCGCGTGGGCCACCAGGTGCTGTGCGCCTTCGTCGGCGGCGATCCGGACAAACCGTTGATCATCGGCCGCGCGCACGGCGGCAAGACGCCGCCCCCGTCATTCAGCCGCACGAGCCGCCTGCCGGGCGACCGCTACCTGTCCGGCATCGTCAGCCGCGAAGGCAAGTCGCAGCGCTACAACCAGCTGCGCCTGGACGACACGCCGGGCGAAATCAGCGCCCAGCTGGAAAGCGTGCACGCCCGCAGCCAGCTGAACCTCGGCTACCTGACGCACCCGCGCCAGGACGGCAAGGCCGACCCGCGCGGCCAGGGGTTCGAACTGCGGACGGACGACAGCGGCGCCATCCGCACGGCCAAGTCCTTGCTGATCTCGGCCTGGAAACGCCTGGACGCGGCCGGCACGCAACTGGGCAGCAACGAGCACCTCGCGCTGATGCAGGATTGCCTGGACCTGTTCAAGACGCTGGGCGAGTACGCCGCCCAGCACCAGGGCCTGCCCGTCGACCCGGCGCCGCAGGATGCGCTCAAGGCCGACCTCGAGGCGGCACCGGGCGCGCGCAACGCGAACGTGGCGGGCGACGCCAAGCCGACGGTGAGCCTGACCGGCCCGGAAGGCATCGCGTTCAGCACGCCGAAGACAATCGTCAGCTACGCGGGCGTCAACCTGGACACGGTCGCGCAGCAGCACATGCAGCTGGCCAGCGGCAAGCGCTTCAACGTCAACGCGGGCAAGGGCATCTCGCTGTTCTCGCACAGCGACGGCATCACGCAGATCGCGCATAACGGCGACTTCACGCTGCAGAGCCAGCACGACGACATGAAGCTCGTTTCGGCCAAGGACATCAAAGTGACGGCGGCGAAACGCATGATCGCGATGGCCGAGGAAGAGATGACGTTCATCGTCAGCGGCGGCGCCTATCTGCGGCTGAAGGGCGGCGATATCGAGATCGGCGGGCCGGGCAAACTCACCGTCAAGACGGCGGAACACCATTGGAACGGGCCTGCGAGTGCGAAGACCGAGATGCCTTCGTTCGACGCAGGGACGTTCGAGCGCACGCCGCGCCTGGTCCGCGCCACCGACGGCAAGCCGGTCGAGGGTATGCAGGTCCACATCGAGCGCGACGGCGCCGCGCCAATCACGGGCGAGACGAATGCCGCTGGCGAAGGCCCGAAGGTCAAGGGCGACCGGCTGGAGCTACTCAAGGTGAGGTTCAAAAAACTGTTGAAGTAAGCAGGAGCGGTAATGGAAGGCATGACAATGGACGACCCGACCGTGATCACGGTGGGCGACGGCAGCGGCAGTACGCTGCTCAACGAAAGCTACCTGGACGTGGTGATGCAGTTGCCGCTGCCGGGGATCGTGATCTTTGTGCACGGGGTGAATTCGGATGGCGAGTGGTTCCAGGCGGCGGAGCGCGGTCTATGTGACGGCTTGAACACGCGCCTTGCGCGCCAGCATGGCGAGATCGTTCACGCGAACACGGATGGGGGGCAGTTGAAGCCGGTCGAGTACCTGGATGATCTGACGGCGGATGGATACCTGAATCCGGAAAAGCAGCCCGACACGTTCATCGCGCCCGATGCTCACTATTCGCCCGTCATCCAGTTCCGCTGGGGCTACAAAGCGAGCGCCGAGGATTTGCAGACCTATGGCGACGGCATTTTCCTGAACGAGCAGAATTACTGGGGCGGCGGTCCTTTCGCCAATGGCTGCACGTCGCTGCCGGATTTGTGGGGCCAAGGTTTGAATGACCAGCTCTTCCTTTGGCTGCATGCGCAGCACTTGAACCCCACCAACGACCGTATGGTATATGCCTGCCCACCGCGCCCGTATTACGTACTGGCTGCACTGCGGCTCGCAAAGTTGATCAAGGCGATCAGGGAAAAGCAGGCGGACGTACCTATTACCATCGTGTGTCACAGCCAGGGTAACATGGTCAGTTTGGCGGCAGCGTTTCTCGGTGACCGACTCGGTGAGGTCAAGGATGTCGCCGGCAAGCCCGGTCGTTGTGTGGCCGACAGCTATGTGCTGTGTAATCCGCCGTACAGTCTTGTGAAGAGGAACCTCGTCGAGGCATGGTCGGGTACTGAAATGGCGGCAGGCGATTTTCACTGGGGGCGCCAGACCTTCGATGCTCGGGCCACGACCTTGAAGCACTTTTTCGACATTATCCGCAAGCAGGCGGAAAAGGCACAAGCGCCCGACAAGATCGACGCGTTCATGAAGAACCAGCCGCATGGGTTCACGGCACAATTGGACCGCGACCAGTGGGGATATGGTCCGAACAAGACCAGCCACGGTCGCGTTACTCTGTATTTCAATCCTCATGACCAGGTCATTTCGGCCAGCCCGGTTCAAGGGATCGGTTGGCGTGGGATGAGTGCTGACGAAATCAAGGCAACAGGAGGCAGCGACGTGTTCTGCCAGCGCGTATTCGCCGAAAAGTTTGCTGTGGGCAAAGAGGGAGCCAAGACCTACCATTTCTGGAAGAATCATCATGGCACCGGGTTGAAAGCCGGCAGCCAGAAATTCTGGCATCCCGAGTCGCCAAAGGCGAAATACGCGATCAAGAAAGGACTGGACGCGAATAGGAACTGGATCGCCAAGGCGGCGACGATCGCGACGGCGCCGATCTTTTATCTGGTCACGGCCGTCATCGATATCCGCATCAACGCGCTTCCGGATGACAATTGGGAGACGCCCCTGGATGCGCCGAAGCTACCGGAACCGTTTGAACCGAAGTCGAAACGATTCGGAAAAATCGCCGATATATTTGACGATGGCACGGATGCGCCGGGGGCCAGTCGGGACCGCGAACGCGTGCGTGAGGAGGGCGATCCGTACGACACTGATGACGGGGGTAAGGCCGAGGGGAGCAAGGATACCGAAGCGTCGCTGCGCTACGAGCATCACGCACTGCTGCGGATGAGGGCGAGGCGCGAAGAGTTGTACAAGGACTCCGACAAAAGCAAAGGATTGTATCGGGATTCGGAATTTGTAACCGAAGAGGATGATCTCAGCGGTGCCAGTGATGAGTACAAGGCTTGGCGCACTAAAAAGATCAAAGAAGTGCTGGCTGAGAATATAAAGGCGCCGGCTACCGATCACTCGTCGATCATGACGAATCCGGCTCACGCCGAGAAGGCTTTAGCATACGACATTCCGGTTGGGGTATGTCATATTAAACCCTATGATATGCGCGTGTTTCGGCAAATGGCGGACTGGCGATACGTGGGCGGTCTTGAGGACGATAATCCTTCAAAAAAATTTTCTGAGTATTTTATGCGTGGAAAGTTCTCTAAGCGCCCTATTTATACTTGGGCGTCCGACGATGCAGAAGGAAAAATCCCCGACAGCATTATTGATGAGCGAAACATGCTCGGACGTTAATTAATTGGAAAGTGGCATATGCGCAGCCTTACTAGTACACCGATTCGCCGTGTTGCATTCGGTATGATTTCTTTTGTGTTAGCAGTTTTTATCTCGCTTTGGATGATTTGGCGTACTGATCCCGATTCCGTTCGTCCACTTAATAATGAACAAATCTTCGGCCGATTATTCGCTGTGCCGGCTGCATTTGCAGTGCTCGCGTTTGGGCTCTTGACTGCGTTTTCCACCCGTCCGGTGCGTGCAGAAACATCGCAGACTTCTTTGGCAGCGACGCAGAACAAGGATCCATTTATGGCTCAAGTGGTGGGGCTTCAATGGCTGAATCCCTTACAGCGCAGAGATTACCCCACAGAATGGCAATTGTTGTGGACATTGGGCTTAGTTGGGCCAAATAAGGATGACGATATGGTTAAGGCTAAGCCAGAGAAGTATAGTAAATTGCAGGCTATCGGCTCTATAGCAGTCGGAAATGACGGTAGAGAGACTTTCAAAGGGTATCATAAAAAATATATCGAAGAACTAATAAACGCATATCGTGATATTTATTTTATGGACTCTAATTATTTCTACAATGCGCACGACGTCAAGAACAAGTCGACCTGGCGTGAGCTAGCGGGAATCCACGTTGAATATGCTCTTCCAGAAGGCAAGCTTGACCCTGTTGATGCGGCGAATTTCACCCGGGAAACGATTATTGAGACGTTTGACATTGGAAATACGTACTTCCCTAATTCCTGGACCCGAAATACGCCCCCCGAGGTGCGCGTGACCATGGGCGGCGCCAACGCCGGTTTCACATCGTTGTCAGCGGCGCTGGACTATCTGCAAGCCCATCCGAACGAAACAGTCTGGGTCATGAACTGGGACGCCCCAAGCCGTCCGAAAGACCGCCAGATCAACGAGAATATGGTGCAACTGATCCTGGCAGGCCCCAACTACAAGACCGAACGCGCCCCGCTGGCCTGGCTCGGCTATCCGGCGAGCGCCAAGGTCTCAGACTTCGACAGCGGCAAGGACAAGCCACCGCGCGTGATCCAGGCATGGAAGGTTGCCGTCGAAAAGGCAGCCCACAACGCGGGCAAGCAGACGACGGACCTGGGCTACGTCATCCACGACGCCAACAACAACGCGTCGACCGCGTCCGATCGCATCGCTGCGCTGGCCCGTACAGTGACCGAAGAGGTGCCGGAACTCGACTTCATGAAGCAGGCGTTCAATACGCCCGCCCTGCTGGGTGAGATGGGCGCGGGCACGGCGTTGACGAACGTTGCGCTGGGTATCGCCTACGCCAACCACATCGGGAAGAACGTGCTCGTCGCCGGCACGACCGACCAGGCCCAGCCGATCGCGACCGTGGTCGTGCCGCCGGCCGTCGTTCGGCCGATCAGGCCCGACGAACCATGGTTCCGGGCTCGCGGCGAGAATACGGCCCACCTGGCCTGGTGGGGCATCCGCCACGATGTTAAAGACAAGACACAGGGCTACTCCCGCTGACGAGGTACCGCATGCGCAAAGTCGTCCGCCTTGATGACCCGACCACGCACGGCGGCAAGGTCATCACGGCATCGCCCAACAGCAAGGTGCTGGGCGTCGCCGTGGCCCGCAAGGGAGACCGTTGCCTGTGCCCGATCCGCGGCCACGACAATTGCGTGATCGCCGAGGGCGACCCGCAAGTGCTGATCGACGGCGTGCCGGTCGCGTTCGAAGGGCATGCAACGAGTTGTGGTGCCAAGCTGATCTCGACCGTGGGGACGAGTGGACGTGATTGAACAGGCCCGCTACGAAAGCCGGATGTTCTCTGCCAGATACTGCAGCACCGTCGCCACCCGCCTGAGATGACGGCTTTCCGGATGCGTCAGCAACCACAATTGGGTGACGCATTCGTCGATCTCGGGACCGACCTGGCGCAGGTCCGCGCGCGGCGCCGCCAGGAACAGCGGCAAGACCGCCACGCCCAGCCCGAGTGCGACGCACTCCGCCGCCGACAGGATGCTGCTCACCCGGTAGGCCGGCGCAATCTTCGGAAAATGCCGGCGGCGCCACAGTACCGACGGATGATCGGGTAACGCATCGTCCGGGGCGATCCAGGCCACGCCGCGCTCGACCGCGTCCTCGACCGAGCGCAGCCGGCTCCTGCGGGGCGCGAACAACGCCACCCGGATCGGTCCGAGCTGCCGTCCCACCAGGTGCTCGGGCGGTTCGCGCGTGGCGCGGATCGCGATGTCGGCATCGCGCCGTCCCAGGTTGACCGGGGTGTTGCTCGCATCGAGGTCGAAGTCCAGCAGCGGATGGCGTTCGCGCAATGCCTTGAGCGACGGCGCCACCAAGCCGTGCAGGATGGTGTCGGTGGTGGTGATGCGGACCTGGCCGGAGACCTGGTCCGGCCGGATCTGCACGAGCGAACGCGCCGCCTCCAGTTCGCTCTCCTGCCTTTCGGCGTGGCGCGCGAGGTTCAAGGCGAGTTCGCCCGGCAGGTAACCGGAGCGCGTGCGCTCGAACAGCGCCTGGCCCAGGCCGCGCTCGATGCGCTGCAGGTTGCGGAAGACCGTCGAACCGTCGACGCCGAGGCGTTCCCCCGCCTGCGCGAGGGTGCCCGTGCGGACCAGCGCGAGCACGGTCTCCAGGTCGGCGCTGCCGATGCGGTAGGGCGTCGATTGCGTTTTTGCAGTCATGGTTTGCGGCCGTGCTTATTCCCATTGTATTCGCGCAATCATAGACTGGGCTCTTCCAACCTTCAAGGAGAGTCGTCATGTCTTCCAATTACGGCGTCACGCTGTTGCGCGTGGCCTTGGGCCTCATGTGGATTGCCCACGCGATACTCAAGCTGCTCGTGTTCACGCTGCCCGGTACCGCGCAGTTTTTCGCCAGCGTCGGTTTCCCCGCGTGGCTGGCGTATCCGGTGTTCGCGGCCGAGCTGGCCGGCGGCGTTGCGCTACTGCTGGGCATCTATCCGCGCCAGGCTGCGCTGCTCCTCGTCCCGGTGATGGCGGCCGCGGCGTGGGTGCACGTGCCGAACGGCTGGGTGCATACGAGCCCGGGCGGCGGCTGGGAATATCCGGTGTTCCTCGTGGCGGCGTCGGTCGCGCTCTGGCTCATCGGGGATGGCGCCTGGAGCCTGCGCCGCAGCACGAGGTTCGTGCCATGAACACATCACTGGTTCTCGTCAGCCACGCCCTGTGCCCATACGTGCAGCGTGCCGCCATCGTCCTGCACGAGAAGGGCGTGCCGTTCGAGCGGCGCGACGTCGACCTGGCGGACAAGCCGGACTGGTTCCTGCGCGTGTCGCCGCTCGGCAAGACCCCGGTGCTGCTGGCCGGCGGCGAAGCGATCTTCGAGTCGGCCGTGATCTGCGAATACCTCGACGAGACCGTCGCGCCGCGCCTGCATCCGCTCGACCCGCTGCAACGTGCGCGCCACCGGAGCTGGATGGAATTCGGCTCGGCGCTGCTGAACGCCATCGCGGTGTTTTATAGCGCGCCCGACGAAGCGGCCCTGCTGCGTGCGGCGGCCGACATCCACCGGCGCTTCAGCCAAGTGGAGGAGGTGCTGCATGCGCCGCCGTACTTCGACGGCGAGCGTTTCAGCATCGTCGACGCGGTATTCGCGCCCGTGTTCCGCTATCTCGACGTGTTCGAGCGCATCGGCGACTTCGGCCTGCTCGCCGGACTTCCCGGCGTGCAGGCGTGGCGCGCGGCTCTGGCGCTGCGGCCGTCGGTGCAGGCGGCCGTCAGCCTGCGTTATCCAGAACTGTTGCTGGCATTCCTGGCGCGGCGCGGGTCGGCGCTCAGTCTGCGCATGGGAGAGTAGAAGCGAAAACAGCGGCCGATGGCCGCTGTTCAACATGAATTCTGTTGGACGGCACTGCCTACTTGCAGACGATGTCCAAGGGCAAGTCGATCAACTTCTGGCGAGCCATTCGTTCTATTGACTTGGCTTAGGATTGCAAATCGTTTGCGACGCCTATGTCCTCCTCTATGCAAATACAGAACTCGCTCATAATAAAATCCATGAATCGAAGATAAGTCGTTTTCACGTCATCTTCTATTTTGAGGAATGTCTCGTTTTCGAAACGGTTTGCGTGAAGTGATGCAACCTCGAAGTCTTGGTGCGAAATTCTCGACAAGAAGCTATAAATATCTTTGTGGTACGCAATGGCCACCTTCGGGAGCCGCGCCTTTTCCGACACGGTTCCTGCCAAAACAACTGGGCGCCAAATGATGTTCGAATGGGTTTCTGCCTTAGTGGGATGCATTCCCTTGGCAATTAGCTCCTCTGCCGTTGATCGCTTCTGCTGCCCTAAATTGTCCGAGAAGACCGCCGCGCCAGCGAGAAAACGATAATTCGTTTCAGGCTGTAGCCAATCAAAATAGAAATTAAGATGAATCTCATAAAGAACCCGCAGTAACGCAAGCGCCTGATACCACAAATCTTGACGAATTAAAATCTCTATGCCACGCAGGGTTTCCTGTGCTCGAACCATCGCAGAAAAAACCATATGATGGTAATGCAACTTCTCGACTTCCGGCGAGTGAAACAAACGTAGCCGAGCTATACGGTTCTCAAGCTCTTTTGACAGTCTCCCTATTACTTCGAAAGGGTCATCGGGAAGCTTAAGCCCGAAGAATGAATGGAGCTTTTCGGGCGTTCTCGTACTTACCAGACTACAAACCCTCGGACCTGCTTCCGCGGCGGCACTCACAACCTTCGCCTCGAGAGCAGAAAAAGGCAAGGGCTGCTTCCCACGGCCAAAAACAATAGCTGGAGCTGATCGAATCTTTAATTTCTGATAGGCCAAATAAACCGCTACCTCGTCTGGACAAAGGAAACGGACATTGTCATTAGGGTTCGGATTAGTGTAGAGATGCAATGGCGGCCGTGCACCATTTCGGATTGAGCACATCTGTCCATAAATTACATCTTCGGGCGGACGATCGCACACATATTCGAAATTCCGATTCGCAACATAGAACCCTGGACGAATGCAATCCATCGGGACTCTGGTCAGAAAGCCAGGGATGCGACCCCTCAGATACTTCAGGTAAAGCCCCTCGAATAAAGGATCTGGCTCTGCCATCCACTCCGGAGTATGAGTTTTGTCAATTGGAATTTCAACAGTCTTTGGAGTGCGTCGGACAGTCGTAGCAGTTAGCTGAATTGCGCGGCTTCTTCGCTCTTTGGTTTTATCTCGCTTCTTTGATTTCGGCATGTTTGCTTATCGAAACAAGGCTTGCTGCCTTAACTAGATGAATATGTTTCTGAGGTACGTCTTTCGATTTGATACCAGAGCGCGATGTTCCTGCCCGTGCGTGGCCGCTATCGTTTTCCTTTTTGCCTTCGCTACTAGGTGTCCGGGCCTTCATTGACGGCAGAATCGTGGTCAACCGTCGTCAGTGATCTTGGCTATACCCTAGTTCTGTTTTTTTTATACCTTTTCGAATACGCGACGTCCTGAGGTATCTACAAGGAAACCCAGGACGCGCACGTTGTTCATCCATAACATCTCTAATTCATCGGCCACATCATTAAAGTGTTCTGCGTTCTCGATAGAGGAGTACCAGAGGATGGATTTTTTTTCCTTAGGGAAAGGCAGGAACTGTTCTGGGAATGAATTAGGAACTTCATGTACATCGAAAGCAATTTGCGGCTTTGCGTGAGCCAAGGTATTCCGAAAATTCTTCATTTTGTTTATAGTCTGCCATGGCTCTGCTGAAAAATTTACTTTAATTTTCAAGAATTCAGAAATTAAGACAATTTTTCCGATGAAGGATGTCGACTCAAAATGATCCCAGTGCGGGAAAAGTTGGCTACCATAGATATTGCAGAGAGCCTCGACACGGAAGCATGAGAAAGCCATTGATGGGATAATCCACCTGAACCTATGCCCGTCTTCTTCTGCTTTTGCTTGTTTTAGCTGGTTCAGTGCTATGCTATTTAGGTGGCCATGTTCAAAAACATTTCTGGATACCTTTATTTTCTTTTTTGGTTTTACTTGTTCGTCCATATTTTTTTAGGCGAGGGGCTATCGTAATGAGATTTTTATGTAGATAGAGCCTGCTCTGCGAGCCTAGAAGCCGAGGTACGTAGGTGCAGCTCACGGGAATATGAGGCTACCTAGCTGTAAGCTAACCACATTAATTTCCACTGCCTCGTCAAACGTCATCAAAGACAGATGAAGAGGTAGGAGAAAAGCATCAGGGTCTATTGCGATTCTGAGTAAATCGGCATGGACGTCGTCCTTGCAGAGAATTATCAGGTCGATGTCGGCAGCATCCAGCTCATCCCGATCGGCGGAACCAAAAAGATACCACTCGGTATCCTCAGCCTTCGTTCCAAGCGAGACCGCAAGTTCGACGAGGCCTGAGATTATGCCTTGTCGGATCAATTGGCTAGCCGAATTAGCAAGTCGCGCCACGACAATGCTTGAGCACCTATCGACTTAGCAGCTGCTTCAGCTTGGCTGGTGATGGAGCCGTAATTCGACTGCTTTATGATGACATCAAAGTGGCCGAAGCGAGTTCTCGCATTGCGAACATCCTCTGCGCTCATGTTGTAAGCATCAATGACCGCAACGACAAGGCTGCCCCCAATCTTGCGTTCGACCTTGAAAACTTTGTCATACTCATACGAGACATTAGAAACGTTCGAGTGTTGTGCCATGCCTTCGATGAAGAATCGCATGTCCTTATTCCGATAGGAACCTGCGTCTTCTGTGGCTGCCGCCCGGGCGATATGGCCCAAGGTTCCAAAGGCTGCGGACTCGGCATGGATGCGGTCAATAGCTGCGCCAGTCCACAAAGCGCCAGAAGGGACATTAACTACGAACTGCGGCTTGGTGCTCCCAGCAAACAAGGGCTCTACATCTGACAAACCGATGACATTCTTAACGCCTAGAACTGCAACGACGAACGTGTAATCGTGTTCCGATTTGACGATTAAGAAGTCTTCGGCAGTGCGGCCGATGATCGCGAGTTTCCCGTCCTCAGCTAATTTCCCAGCTACCCAATTTGTCACGCTCATGTTCAGTCTTTCAGGATGTTGGCGAATGCGTTAGGGAACCGAGATGCGTCTTCTCTGCTTCCTTCAATATGAAATGCTTCTAAGTCATCAATGTGTTGCCGGAACTGCTCCAGCGCGGCTTTTTCATCGTCGCGTAGCAGATGTCGGTTTGCGTCGATTATCGCTAGCACCCGCCTGCTGTTTGGGAGGATGCGCGTTAACATCTTGCGCTTCCACTGCTCAGCAGCCCCGCTCTCCGGATTGCTTGCGGCTTCAATGTGCGGACCGTACTGGTTGAAGATTGCGTGGTTCTGCGTTAGAAGCGGTTCAACAGCCTGAAGGGCAGCGAGACGATCATCAAACTTTACCGCGCCGAAGAGCTCCCGTAGTTTGTTGGCATGCTCTCGTTTCCATTTGAAAATTACGTCGTCTGGGAAGGCTAGCGGCGCCTTATCGACCATGGTGTGGCAGTTTGAGCAGAGCATCACCAAATTTTCGAAAGCTCCTCTTTCTGCTTTGCTGAGGCCCGGTTTAGCCCTAGGCCCGCGGTCGTTTGCAGCAAACACATGAGCCATCTCGGCGATGTGGATCGATTTCCCTGCAGCATCGACGAACAACTCATTTTGGCATCCAGGATTCTGGCAGTAACCGGCTGAGGCAGCAAAAAGTCTGCGCTGCGTATGCGCATCGGGCGATGCGGCGCCTCTGGAGCAAGCCATCTTTATTCCTTGTACATTGTATTGTTGCAATGTTATCGTATTACTTGACTACAGTGTAGATGGGCGCTGCGAATCGACGCCTTGGACTGAGCGAAGGGTAAGGGGGACGTGTGGAGCATTCGCTTGAACACACTGCGCGCAAGCGCGATGCGGTTCGAATTCTATTCATCCTTGACCAAGCTGGCATACAGCCGAGCGGGAGCTCGCCGGCTGGCGCGGTGGCGGTCATCAAAGCAGAGAAGCGCCTTCAGGCGCTGGACTTCTGGGTCCGCTCTCCAGACTACTTGGCGGCAGAACTTATTGAGATGCATGTTAAGGCTCCGCACGAAGGCTACTTAAGTGAGGCCCGCAAAGTGATGCAAGGGGAAGAGCCAGATATTCGCCGCATGCAAATGGTCCGGTTTTTCTTTGGTGCTTGGGAGCAGATTGATGACTCGATGTCGCAGTTGATCTTATTGGGACTTGCTACTATCAGGCGGACCATCAAGCCCGACGGCAAAATTTCTCGTACCGATTTCTTCTTGCTTGAGCCTGGTCGAAAGCTCGCTGATGAGTTGGCGTCTAGCTCACCCCATTTTGCTTGGTATCGCAAACGAGCGGCCTTAGTTAGTCGAGTCGCTGGCGCAGCAAGTGGTGACGTGTTGAAAGAGCGACAGTATGCCCAAGCTGAGTACCAAGAAGCTCGTTGGGGTCATGTCATCGGGCCGATCAAGCAACGCGTTCTCGAGCGCTTGAAAGAGTTTAATGAAGGAGGCAGCTAGTGAGCAGCCCATTCGTAGAAAAAGTTGCCTTACTCGCGAAGCGTTCGGCCGACGATGTGCAAACTGTTCTGGCACGTCACAACATTATCGACTCGCCTGCGCCACCAGCATCCAGACCGCTTCGCATTAAGAAGCTCATGTTTGCCGGAGAGAAACGTATACACAACGCTGTTGAACCGTTCAAATTCGAATGGGCACCTCATGTGTCGGGCATCAATGTCATCGCTAGTGACAACAATTTTGTTGGCAAATCAAGCATATTTCAGACGATGCTTTGGGTACTGCGTGGAGAGCCGAAGTCTTTGACAACTACAGTCCAGGGCTGGGTGCAGAAGGTTCTTGCGGAGCTTCAGGCTGGCGATCGGTATGTGCGTGTTCAATACGACATTCAGAATAACGCCCCGCATGGTTGTGTCGACCTCTTGAACACCAATGGCGGCATCGTCCATTCGCTTCCCTTCTCTTCGAATGAAGCGTTCAAGTCTCACATGAACAGCGTCATGTTGGACGCGTTGGACCTTGAACCCATAGCTACTTCCCGAGAGATTCCGTCGCAGGAACGGACAGTGATGTATTCCGACGGCTGGGCGACCTATACCGGCGCTTTTCTATTTGACAGTGATAGTAACGCACTCATTGGCGAACACACTGGCACAGACCTCGCCCAGCGGCTATTACAGGTTTTCCTTGGCATACCTTGGGCGACAACGCTCTTTCAAGCGCGTGCGGCCAAACGGGTCGCTGAGTCACAAGTGCTGGCGCGCAGACGTAAACTTAGTCAGCTGGGAGGGCAGTCCTTGGATAAACTGCAGGCCAGATTGAGAGAAATTCAGGAGCAGATCGCTAATGGTACTGCTCGCGAAAAGGCTCTCACTAACCTGGATGCAGGCCGTAAAAAGTACGAAAGGCTTGTACTAGAGGTTTCGCGTTTGAAAGCGGCGACCACAGTAGTCAATGCCGAGGTAGCTGCTGGAACCGAGGAGCTACTTGCGAAAAGACGCGCATTTCTTGAAATTGAAGAGGAGATGACTGCATCACGCTTCTTGGGCAAACTTTCACCAACCTGCTGTCCTCGATGCGCCCGAGCATTTACTGCCGCGCGGCTGCAAAACGAGCGCACGTCCGGTGAATGTTCGGTCTGTATGACCCAGGTAGAGCAGGATACAAAGATCGATTACGAAGCACTAAGGACCACGACACACAAAGAGATACTTAAGTTCGAAAAAACGCTTACTGCCGTTAAAGGAAGGGCGCGGGAGCTTGAGCAGGACTTTCAGAAGGCACGCACGGACCTGGAACTAGCCGCTGAGGAATTGGTAAAGCTTTCAGCCGGTGGTACGGCTCAGGAGGAGCAAAAGCTTCGTCTTGAGGCGGCGCGTCTAGAGGGAATGCTCGACGCGATTTCGAAACTCGTTCAGACCGACACTGGAGAGGAGGAGGACTTGGCGGTGCTGGCTGCGGCCACAGACATCGCCAAAGAAGAGGTTGAGTTAGCTGCGAAAACCGTCCTGGAACGAAGTGGTGACCTTATTCGTGACTTAGTGAAGCGCCTTGGGATGCGTGACGTGGAAAGAGTCGTGCTCAAGCGCAACGCAAGTCTCGAGGTGTATAAGGGCGGTAGTCAATCGACCTTTACAGGGCTGTCACCGGGGGAGCGACTGCGTATTCGCATCGCCACGATTATTGCATTGCTACAGTCATCTCAGCAGTTCGGTGCCGGTCGCCATCCAGGTTTGCTCATAATCGATTCGCCGGCTAAGGAGGAGATGGCCGATGCTAACGTGGAGGAAATGCTTGACGCTTTAGCGGAACTTGCTGAGACCGTGAATGTTCAGCTATTCGTTGCGTTTCGCGGTACTACTCGTGCGCTCCAACGTTTCCCCGAAGATCGTTGTCTGCTGGCTAAGGGTGAGGCAACTCTCTGGTAAACGAGGGCTTTGGAGGAACAATGTGGATTGCAGCGTCTCCGTTGCAAAAGCGTCTAGTAGCGGCTCTTGAGGACGATACCGAAATTAAGGCGACTGACTTCCCTGAAGCCGAGCTCATAGCAGAGGGGGAGATATTGGCGGCTTCCCCGTTGCTCGGAGAGTTTGTCGAGTTGCTTCTTGAGCAGTGGCGTGACCTCGATGATCAAGTGGCTGCTACTCGATTGATCTGCTTCGGTCTGAAGAAAAATACTTTTCGAGACGCTTTCATTCATGCCATCGACGCTCTTACGGAGTCCGGATTCGATGACCTTTCTTCGTTTGCGAAAGCGCTCGATTCGCGCGCTAGTGACGACGAATCTTCGTTGCACATCAGATTGGAGGCAGTGAATGGCCTGACCCAATTCGCTCTCCAGTTACCTCGATTGACCCCCTACGCAGTCACGGGTGTGCTTCGCCTCCTTGACGTAGATGACGACTGGGCGAAGGCGAAACTCTGCCGTATCGCGTCCATTTTGCATGACCAGTTGGCATGGCCTGATGCAATTGATTCCCTCAAGACATTAACTCGTTGCGAAGCGTGCGCGACTGAAGCTCGCCAAGAGCTTGGTTTTGTTGAGATGGCGAATGCGTTCCGAAGTGGCGACCTAACATCGATGACTTCCTGCTTCGCTAGATCCGCAACTTGGTTTGACGAAAGTGCGAGTTTGGCCGAAGACGCGCCAAGGGCAAGGATGTATGCGACCATAGCTAGCGCTCTAGCAAATACTCTCACCTCGGATACGACCAGATTTCCAGATATTCGGTCGTTAAATGAGAATGCCCAATGGGTAGCTTGCTATTGTGCGCCACGCGTAGGTGCAGCTTGGTTGGCACCACCACCCGAGGCCGAACTCGAGTGGATTCCTTTACTTGCTCCTATTGGCTCGTCCCCGGTTCTCGACCCAATTTCCCTCTTAGCCAGCGCACTCCAACTGTTCGAAAAAGTTCGCTCGGTGAGAGTCTTCGTCAATGGGCAATGGGAATATCGTGCACCTTCAGGTATTAGCAAACTAGCTGAACAAGGTCGATTCGTCGGAACGATGCGAACTTGGCTACGCGGGAGTGCTACTACGGTTATGACTGCTGAGGGCAGAGCGCGACTAGAATCAAATATTGCCCTGACTGGAGTTTCTCCGGGAAAGCACTAGAGGAGGCGGCTCGAGGGCCCACCGACCTCCTCGAAGATCCAACGGCCGGCTTAAATGATACAGATAGAGAGGCTGTAGTCCGATTCATGGATGGCTTCGCTCTTGCGCAAGTACCTCTGTCCATTGTTGAGCAAAAGATGGTGAACGATGTTCGTAAGAAGCTCGTAGGGGCACAAGACTATGAGGGTAAGGTTAAAAACTGGTTTGATCTACTCGTCGTTCGCCTTTGCAAGTTCCTCACATTCCGCGTTGATGCCGGCACGATGAAAGACCACTTCCGCTATCTTAAAAGGGTCGATGACCGAACGAAGTTGCCGCATGAGTCCGAACTTCAAAAGGACCTATTTGACTTCTTGCTGAGCACTACTATTTCCCCTTTGTTAGAGGTGCCGCACATCGCTGCTGGACGTACAGACATCTATCTGCCCTTCGCCGGCTTCAGATTTATCATTGAGGTCAAAAGGTCAACTTCGGTAGTTTGGTCTTGTTTCAGTGCCCGTCCACACTCCCGTCAGGCGGCTGCGTATAGCACTGCGGATGTGCGCCTGGGAGTGTTGGCGACTTTAGACCTTTCAGTTCGCGAGCCTGGGGTGCCTCATGTATCAGAGTGTTTTGGCGTAATCCGGCGCAAACTATCACGCTCCGATGAGAGGACGGTCGTTTTCCTACGCGTTCCAGGGAATAGGCTTTCACCTTCAACTTTGTCAAATTAATGGTGCTACTGAAGATTGGTTGTGGAGCACAGTATATGTCGAGCGCGCAGTCATGATTTCGTTGACAGGTGGCGCTGGTGGCAAAAAGTGGCATATACGCAGCCACATATATATTTTTCGTGGCTCGTCTTGAGAGACTTGCCACTGATCTGCCACTAGCCTGCCGACAAAAAAAATAGCGGGTGCATAGCCCGCTGTTTTTACTATGGAATTCGTGGTCGAGGTGTGAGAGGATTCGAACCTCCGGCCTCTACGTCCCGAACGTAGCGCTCTACCGGGCTAAGCTACACCCCGACTGGTATTGATACTGCTGAGGGAGAAAAACAGATGGTCGGGGTGAGAGGATTCGAACCTCCGGCCTCTACGTCCCGAACGTAGCGCTCTACCGGGCTAAGCTACACCCCGACTGGTATGGATACTTCTGAGGGGAAAAACAGATGGTCGGGGTGAGAGGATTCGAACCTCCGGCCTCTACGTCCCGAACGTAGCGCTCTACCGGGCTAAGCTACACCCCGACTGTTTGAGACTTCGTCGCCGAAATCTCGGGAAGGCATTACTATAGTTGCCTCAATGGTTCCTGTCAACAGCGAAGGTGCATAACTGCAGGAGGCTGTCCTTGTATTCGCTCGACGGCAAGTCGGCGATCGCGGCGGCCGCGCGGCGTGCCGCGGTCTCCGCTTCGCGGCGCGTGAAGTCCAGCGCGCCGCTGCTCGTGACGGCCGCCAGCACGGCGTCGAAATGGGTTTCGTCGCCCTGTTCGATGCAGGTGCGGATCAGTTCGCGCTGCTCCGGCGTGCCGTTTTCCATCACGTAGATCAGCGGCAAGGTCGGCTTGCCTTCACGCAGGTCGTCGCCCACGTTCTTGCCGATCTCGGCGGCGTCGCCCGCGTAGTCGAGCACGTCGTCGATCAGCTGGAATGCCGTGCCCAGCGAGCGGCCGTATTCGCCGGCCGCTTCGATCTGCGCGTCGTTCGCGCCGGCCACGAGGGCGCCCAGTTGCGCAGCCGCCTCGAACAGCTTGGCCGTCTTCGAGCGGATCACGCGCAGGTAGCTGTCCTGCGTGACGTCCGGATCGTGCATGTTCAGCAGTTGCAGCACTTCGCCTTCCGCGATGACGGTCGTGGCGCGCGACAGGATCTGCATGACGCGCATGTTGTCCAGGCTCGTCATCATCTCGAACGAACGCGAGTACAGGTAGTCGCCGACCAGCACCGACGCGGCGTTGCCGAACATGGCGTTGGCCGTCTGGCGGCCCCGGCGCATCGACGATTCGTCGACGACGTCGTCGTGCAGCAGGGTGGCGGTGTGGATGAATTCCACGACGGCCGCCAGTTCGTGGTGGCCGGCGCCCTGGTAGCCGTAGGCGTTTGCCAGCAGCAGGACCAGCACGGGGCGAATCCGCTTGCCGCCGGCACTGATGATGTACTCGGCGATCTGGTTCACCAGCGCGACTTCGGACTGCAACCGCTCGCGGATCACCGTGTTGACGGCCTCCATGTCTGCTGCGATCGTGCGGGTGATGGGGTTCTGTTGTGCGGTTTGGGTGGCGGCGGACAAGGCGGACCTGCTGACGTTGGATGCGGATAGATTTTGTTGAGTCGCGATTATACGACATGCAAGCAAAAGGCGTCCTTTTTCCCAGTGGCGCCAGAGGCCAGGCCCCGAGGCCTGCCGCGCCACCACAACCGTTTTGACGCTGCGCACCATTCCATGTATAATCCTCTGTTCCCCGAATCCCCGGCTGTTTACCTCGCCAAGACGACGGGAATATTTCTTAACAATCAATGAGGTTTCAAATCATGTACGCGGTCATAAAAACCGGTGGCAAGCAATACAAAGTTGTCGCTGGCGAAAAACTCAAAGTAGAACAGATACCGGCAGACATTGGTTCCGAACTCACTATCGATCAGGTTCTCGCCGTCGGCGAGGGCGAGAGCATCAAGTTTGGTGCTCCGCTGGTGGAAGGTGCTTCGGTTCGCGTGACTGTTGTTTCGCATGGTCGTCACGACAAAGTGCGTATCTTCAAGATGCGTCGTCGTAAGCACTACCAGAAGCGTCAGGGCCACCGCCAGAACTACACCGAAATCCAAGTGGTTGCGATCAACGGCTAATCGCCGCGCGTCCCTTCTTCAGCTAATCAAGGAGCATTTGAAATGGCACACAAAAAAGGCGGCGGCACTACGCGAAACGGCCGTGACTCAGAAAGCAAACGCCTCGGCGTGAAAGTCTACGGCGGCCAGGCGATCAACGCCGGCGGCATCATCGTGCGTCAGCGCGGTACCCAGGTTCGTCCGGGCACCAACGTTGGCCTGGGCAAGGACCACACCCTGTTCGCCCTGGTCGATGGCACGGTCAAGTTCGTCAAGCAAGGCGTCGGTTCGAAGCAGTACGTGACCGTCGTTGCTGCTGAAGCAGTCGCTGCTTAATTGCGGCACAGCGGGGCAGGCTAACAAAAGCGTGCCCCGCCCGGTAAGGCGTCAAGCCTTGCAATCGATAGGCTCTGCCCTCCGGTAGGGCCTTTTTAATTTTCGGCGTTGTCACCGTTAAGTGCGGAACGTTCCGCGGCCGTTCGTCTATCATGGACGCCTGGTCCGCTTTTAACAGTGACACAGCCTTTCGTTTTGGTGGTCTCATCATGAAGTTTATCGACGAAGCACGCATCGAAGTCATCGCCGGCGACGGCGGCAACGGCTGCGCCTCGTTCCGCCGCGAGAAATTCCGCCCGTTCGGCGGTCCGGACGGCGGCGACGGCGGCCGCGGCGGCTCGATCTACGCAGTCGCCGACCGCAACGTCAACACGCTGGTCGACTTCCGCTTTTCCAAGGTCCACACGGCGCGCAACGGCGAGCCGGGCCGCGGTTCCGATTGCTACGGCAAGGGCGCGGAAGACGTTTACCTGCGCATGCCGGTCGGCACCCTGATCGTCGACGACGTCACCGGCGAGATCATCGCCGACCTGACGGAGCACGAGCAGGTCGAGCTGCTGGCCAAGGGCGGCGAGGGAGGCTGGGGCAACATCCACTTCAAGACGTCGACCAACCGCGCACCGCGCCAGAAGACGGACGGCAAGGACGGCGAGCGCCGCGAGCTGCGCCTGGAACTGAAGGTGCTGGCCGACGTGGGCCTGCTGGGCATGCCGAACGCGGGTAAATCGACGTTCATCACGGCCGTGTCGAATGCGCGTCCGAAGATCGCGGACTATCCGTTCACCACGCTGCATCCGAACCTCGGCGTCGTGCGCGTGTCGCATGCGAAGAGCTTCGTCATCGCGGACATCCCGGGCCTGATCGAAGGCGCGGCGGAAGGCGCCGGCCTCGGTCACCAGTTCCTGCGCCACCTGAGCCGCACGGGCCTGCTGCTGCACATCGTCGACGTCGCCCCGATGGACGGCAAGACGGATCCGGTCAAGGAAGCCAAGGCGCTCGTGAAGGAACTCGAGAAGTACGACGAGGAACTCGTGAACAAGCCGCGCTGGCTCGTGCTGAACAAGCTGGACGTCGTGCCGGAAGAGGAGCGCAAGAAGGTCGTCAAGGACTTCGTCAAGCGTATGGGGTTCAAGGGCCCCGTGTTCGAGATCTCGGCGCTGAACCGCGAAGGCTGCGAAGACCTCGTGCACGCGATCTACAAGTATCTCGAAGAGACGCGCCACAGCGCGCAGCGCTCGGAAGAGACGCAGATGACCGAGGAAGCGCGCGGCATCTCGTCGATCGATCCGGACGATCCCCGCTTCAAGATCCTCGAAGACTAAGGCGTTGGCAGTCCCCTTCGCCCACATCGCCAACGCGGCCCTGCGCGCGCACCTGCGCGGCAGGCTGCTGTCGTTCGCGGCCACCGCGCACTCGCTGGCCGCCCTCGCGGCGCTGCTGAATCCGGACCGCGTGGCGGATGCGATGGGACTGTTCCTCGTCGGCGTAAACGGCTACAGCCAGTTCTACGCCCTCTACGTCGGAGTGCGCCTCGCCACCGCGGGGCTGGCTCTGCTGGCGGCCAGGCAGGGCGACCAGCCCATCCTCGGCGACCTCGCAGCATTGTTCATCCTGGCGCAGCCGGTCGGCCGCCTCGTCGCGGCCTTCGCGATCGGCCTGCCCCAGGGCTTATTGTTCGTCGTCAGCGGGATCGAGCTGGCGGTCGGCCTGGCGCTGATCGGCCTGCGCCCGCATGGACGCTTCCTGTCAATCCGACCGTCGCCATGAACTCCGTCCTCCAGTCCTCCAGCCGCATCATCGTCAAAGTCGGCTCCTCGCTCGTCACCAACGAAGGCCGCGGCCTCGATCACGAGGCCATCGCGCGCTGGGCCGCGCAGATCTCGTCGCTCCGTTCGCTCGGCAAGGAAGTCGTGCTCGTGTCCTCCGGCGCCATCGCCGAAGGCATGCTGCGCCTGGGTTTTACGTCCCGCCCGACCGACATCCACGAACTGCAGGCCTGCGCCGCGTGCGGCCAGATGGGCCTCGCGCAGATCTACGAGACGAGCTTCCGCAGCCACGGCGTGAAAACGGCGCAGGTGCTGCTCACGCACGCCGACCTTGCGGACCGCGAACGCTACCTGAACGCGCGCTCCACGCTCACGACCTTGCTGGGGCTGGGCGTCGTCCCGATCATCAACGAGAACGACACCGTCGTCACGGACGAAATCAAGTTCGGCGACAACGACACCTTGGGCGCGCTCGTCGCCAACCTGATCGAGGCGGATGCCCTCGTGATCCTGACCGACCAGAAGGGCCTGTATTCGGCCGATCCGCGCAAGGATCCGTCCGCGCGCCTGATCGAAGAAGCGCAGGCCGGCGACACGTCGCTGGAAGCGATGGCCGGCGGCGCGGGCAGCAGCATCGGCCGCGGCGGCATGCTGACGAAGGTGCTGGCCGCCAAGCGCGCCGCGCGTTCGGGGGCGCACACCGTGATCGCGTGGGGCCGCGAAGACAACGTCCTCACGCGCCTCGCGCACGGCGAAGCGATCGGCACGCAGTTGACGGCGCCGACCGCGCGCCTGACCGCGCGCCGCCAGTGGATGATCGACCACCTGCACACGGCCGGCCAGCTCGTGCTGGACGCGGGCGCCGTGCAGAAGCTGGTGAAGGAAGGGAAATCGCTGCTGCCGATCGGCGTGACGGCCGTGCGCGGCGAATTCGGCCGCGGCGCCCTCGTGGGCTGCGTGGACGAGGCCGGCAACGAGATCGCGCGCGGCCTCACCAATTACACGAGCGGCGAAGTCAAACGCATCATGCGTCACTCCTCCAGCGAGATCGAGGGCATCCTCGGTTATGTCGAGGCGCCCGAGCTGGTGCACCGCGATAACCTGGTCCTGATCTGATCTGGCGTCACGCGTTGGCGGAGGCCGCCCACGCGTGACGTTACCTGGCCAGCACGGCGTTCACCCAGCGCATAGCAGCAGAAAATCGACGCCACGCCTTGTGTCGTCCTTTCAGGCCGGATCGTGGCACACCACGCACAGCTTGTTGCCGTCCGGGTCGCGCACATAGGCGCCGTAATAGTGCTCGTGGTAGTGGGGACGCAGGCCGGGCGCGCCCTCGCCGCTGCCGCCGTGCGCCAGCGCGATGCCATACGCCGCATCGACGGCCGCGCGGTCGGGCGCGAGCAGGGCCGTCATCTGGCCGTTGCCCGCCGCGTGCGGGTTGCCGTCGTACGGCGCGCCGATCAGGAACAGGGGGCGCGGCTGCCCAGGTCGCTGCCAGCCCGCCCACGGACGCGACCGGTCGCAGAAGCGCGCTTCCAGGCCCAGCGCCGCCAGCAACGGTTGGTAGAACGCGAGCGCCCGGTCGAAATCGCCGACGCCGATGAAGACATGGGAAAACATCGTCGCCTCATCGTGAAAAAAGATGACAAATCGTTACAATAAAGCCCCGACACGCAAGGCTGAAATCAAGAAGCCATTCATATTGCTCGGTTATAATACTGAACTTTTGCTATTAAGTATTTCACAGTGTCTGGCGGTACATACCTCATGAGTCCGTCAGTCTTCCCGCAGGACATTCAATTGAACACGGCCCCTTTGATCGTCGACCTGGACGGTACGCTGATCCATACCGACATGCTGCACGAATCCGCGCTGCGGGTCTCGCGCGACCGTCCGCTGGACGTGTTGCGCATCCCGCTGTGGCTTCTGCAAGGCAAGGCCGTGCTGAAAAGCGAGCTGGCCAGCCGCAGCAGTTTCGACGCGTCGCTGCTGCCGTATAACGAATCGCTGCTGGCCTGGCTCAAGGAAGAGCGCGCGGCCGGCCGCCGCATCGTGCTGTGCACGGCGTCCGACCGCTCGATCGCGCAAGCGGTGGCGGACCACCTCGGCGTCTTCGACGACGTCCTGGCCAGCGACGGCGCCGTCAACCTCGCCGGCGACAACAAGGCGGACGCGCTGGCGCAGCACTACGGCCAC
Source organism: Massilia kyonggiensis (assembly GCF_024756235.1). Taxonomy (GTDB): domain Bacteria; phylum Pseudomonadota; class Gammaproteobacteria; order Burkholderiales; family Burkholderiaceae_D; genus Telluria; species Telluria kyonggiensis. Next base: position 138,328 of record NZ_JANUGY010000005.1, read on the forward strand.
GGCAACTTCGACTACGTCGGCAATTCCAGCGCCGACCTCAAGGTGTGGCGCCGCGCGCGCAAGGCGATCGTCGTCAACGGCGCCCGCGGGCTGGCGCGCAAGGCGGCGGAACTGTGCAACGTCGAGCGCGAATTCCCGCCGCAACCGCGCGGCTTCGCGGCCTGGCGCAAGGTGCTGCGCGTGCACCAGTGGATGAAGAACCTGCTGCTGTTCGTGCCGCTGCTGGCCGCGCACCGCATCGCCGACGTCGACGGCTGGCTGACCCTCGTGCTGGCCTTCGTCTCGTTCAGCCTGTGCGCGTCGACCGTCTACATCGCCAACGATTTATTGGACCTGGAGAGCGACCGCGCCCACCCGCGCAAGCGCCTGCGCCCGTTCGCATCCGGCGCCGTGCCGGCCTGGCAGGGCGTCGTGCTCGCGCCCGTGCTGCTCGCCGTCAGCCTCGCGCTTGGGGCCTTCGTCGGCGGGACGTTCCTGCCCTGGCTCCTGTTCTATTTCGTGCTCACGTGCGTGTACTCGTGGGGCCTGAAGCGCGTGATCCTCCTCGACTGCATCACGCTCGCCATGCTGTACACGTTGCGCATCACGGCCGGCGCGGCCGCGCTGTCGATGCCGCTGTCGTTCTGGCTGCTGGCGTTCTCCGTGTTCCTGTTCCTGTCGCTGGCGTTCGTGAAGCGCTATGCGGAGCTGAAATCGCAGGCGCTGTCCGGCAAGGAGAAAGTGCATGGCCGCGGCTATTACACGAGCGACGAGCCGCTCGTGCTGAACCTTGGCGTGACGGCCGGCTACGCGTCCGCCGTCGTGCTGGCGCTGTACCTGAACAGCGAGGTCGTGCTCGAACTGTACGAGCGCCCGGAAGCCGTGTGGGGCGCCGTGCCAGTGCTGATCTTCTGGATCAGCTGGATCTGGATGCAGGCGCACCGCGGCCACATGCACGACGATCCCGTGGTGTTCGCCGTGAAGGACCGCGCCAGCCAGCTGGCCGGACTCGCATTCGGCGCCGCGCTCGTCGTCGGCGCGCTCGGGTGGCCATGGTAAGAGTCTCGTCGTGGGGAAGGCTGGACAGCCACGAACACGACCTGGTCCCGCTGTCCGACCGCGACCAGGCCGTACAGGTCGTACGCGCCGTCGCGGGCAGCCGCGGCCTTGCGCAGGGCAATGCGCGCAGCTACGGCGACGTGTGCCTGAACCCGGACGGCCGCCTGTGGCGCATGACGGGCCTGGACCGCTTCATCGCCTTCGACCCCGCCACCGGCCGCCTGCGCTGCGAGGCCGGCGTGCTGCTGCGCGACATCCAGCGCATGAGCATTGCCCACGGCTGGCTGCTGCCGGTGACGCCCGGCACGCAGATGATCACGGTCGGCGGCGCCATCGCCAACGACGTCCACGGCAAGAACCATCACGTGCTGGGTTCCTTCGGCGACCACGTGCTCGGCCTGCGTCTTGCGCGCACGGACGGCCGCGTGATCGATTGCGGCCCCGACGTCGAGCCGGGCTGGTTCGCGGCAACCATCGGCGGGATGGGGCTGACGGGCGTGATCGTCGAGGCCGAGCTGCAGCTGCGGAGAGTCTCCGGCCCGTGGCTCGTGACGGACACGGTCCCGTACCGCAACCTCGACGAATTCTTCGCGCTGGCCGACAGCTCCGAGACCGGCTGGGAGCAGACGGTGTCGTGGGTCGACTGCCTGTCCGGCATCGGCCGCGGCCTGTTCTTCCGCGCGAACCTCGCCGGGATCCCGGACCGCGAAGCGCAATCCGGACGCAAACCGAAGCGCGTGCCGTTCGTGCCGCCCGTGTCGCTCGTGAACGCTTTGTCCCTGCGCGCGTTCAACGAGACCTATTTCCGCGCCAATGCGTGGAAGGCGGGCTACGCCATCGCGCACTTCGAGAAGTACACGTACCCGCTGGACAACCTGCACGACTGGAACCGCATGTACGGCCCGCGCGGGTTTTACCAGTACCAGAGCGTCGTGCCGCGCGAGGCCGGGCGCGCCGCGATCCAGGCGATGCTTGGCGCCATCAAGGCCTCGGGGCAGGGCTCGTTCCTCGCCGTGCTGAAGACGTTCGGCGACCGCGCGAGCCGCGGCATGATGAGTTTTCCGCGGCCGGGCGTCACGCTGGCGCTGGATTTTCCGAACCGCGGCGCGCAAACGCACGCGTTGTTCGAGCGCCTCGACGCCATCGTGCGCGACGCCGGCGGGCGCATCTACGCGGCCAAGGATGCGCGCATGCCGCGCGACCTGTTCGAATCGGGCTACCCGCGCCTGGCCGAATTCTTGCAATACCGCGACCCGGGCATCAGCTCGTCGATGTCGCGCCGTCTGATAGGAAGCTGATATGCCGGATTCCCTCCAACGCATCGTGATCGTCGGTGCGACTTCTTCGATCGCCGAGCATTGCGCGCGCCTGTGGGCGGCCAAGGGCCCGGTTGCGCTCACGCTCGTGGGCCGCGACGCCGCCCGCCTGGAGCGCGTGGCCGCCGACCTGCGCGTGCGCGGCGCTACCGTGCTTGTCCGCACCGTCGACTTTTCCGATCCGCGCGCGATCCGTGCCTTGGCCGACACCGTCGTGGCCGAAGGCATGCCGCAGCAGGTGCTGATCGCGCACGGCTCGCTGCCGGACCAGCAGCAATGCCAGCGCGACCTCGGCGCGGCGTACGAGGCGCTGGACGTGAACGGCGTGTCGCCCGTGCTGTTCGCGGAAGCGTTCGCCGGCCACATGGAACCCGTCGGCGGCGTCATCACGATCATCGGCTCCGTCGCCGGCGACCGCGGGCGGCGCTCGAACTACGTGTACGGCGCGGCCAAGGGCCTCGTCACGCGCTACGCGCAGGGCCTGCAGCACCGCCTGGCCGGCAGCGCCAGCGCCTTGAAAATCGTGCTGGTCAAGCCGGGACCGACTGCAACGCCGATGACGGCGCACCTGCCGCAGAAGGGCCTCGCGCCCGTCGAGCAGGTGGCGCGCCAGATCGTGGACGGTTCCGCGGCCGGCAAGCCGGTCGTGTACGCGCCGGGCAAGTGGTTCGTGATCATGATGATCATCCGCCACCTGCCGGCGTTCGTCTTCAACAAGATGAACATCTGACGTCATGCCGGATACGCCACGTTCGCGCTTCCTGGCCTGGGCACTGCTGTTCGTGCTGGTCGCCTGCGCGCTCATCGCCAGCCAGATCGGCACTATCCTCACGGTCAACCACGAGGTCGGCGACTTCGCGGCCAACAGCCTGCTGATCCAGGAGGCCAAGCGCCTGCACCTCGCCGTCGGCAACTATTCGCGCGTCGGCTTCAACCATCCCGGCCCCGCGATCCTGTACGTGCTGGCCTTCGGCGAGCTGGTGCTGCACGACTGGCTGCACCTCGTGCCGTCGCCGCTGTCCGGCCAGGTGGCCGCGGGCTGCTTGTACAACGCCGCCTGGATCGTGCTGATCGTCGCGCTGGTGCGCAGGAGCGGCGCCGCGCTCGTGCCCGCGCTGCTGTTCGCCGCCGTCGCCGTGCTCATGATCGCGCGCAGCGACCATGCGATCGTCAACGGCATCTGGTTCCCGCATTTGTACGTGCTGCCGTATGCCGCCATGCTGGTGGCGCTCGCGCGCCTCGTGTACGGCCATGCGGACAGCCTCAAGGCGCTGGCCGTCGCGAGCGGCTTCCTGATCAACGGCCACGTGTCGTTCGTGCCGATGCTGGGCGTGATGCTGATCGTCGTGCTGGCCGTGAACCTGCTCGTGTCGCGCGACGACCGTGCGTTGCGGGTGCTGTCCCCCGGCTGGCTGCGCGCCAACCGCCGTCCGCTGCTCGCCGCTGCCGGCCTGCTGTTCCTGTTCTTCGTGCCGCTGCTCGTTGCGACGCTGCGCCACTGGCCGGGACCGGTCGCCGATTACCTGCGGTTCGGCCACGACAACAAGGGCAATACGCTGGAGCAGACGGTCCGCTACGTGTCCGCCTACTGGGGCGCCGGACCGTCCGTCGCGTGCGGCCTGGCGCTGCTCGTGCTGCTGCTCGTGGATGGCGGCGGCGCCAAAGGGCAGGGCGTCGGCCGCACGGCGCGCGCGCTCGGCGCGGCCTTCGTCGCGGCGACTGTCGCCGTGCTGTTCTACGTGAAGGTCGGCGTCGACAACCTGGACTACAACTACATCGCCCTGTTCTATTACGCGGTGCCCGCGCTCGCGTGCGCGCTGCTCGCGCTGATCGTGTTCCAGGCCGGCGGCGCGGGCGTGGTGAAGACCACCGTCGCCGCCGTGCTGACCTTGTGGGCGCTGGGCGGCATCTGGCACCAGGCGAAGCAGGATCCGATGTACACCGTGTTCTACAACCGCCCGGACATTCCGGCCTTGTACGACGCCCTGCGCGCCCTGCCGGGCAGCGGCCGCATCGTGCTGGACCTGGAACAGAAAGACGAGACGTGGGGCGAGATCTGGGGCCACGTGCTGGGCCTGCAGGCCTATGCGAAGCGCCGCCACGTGGACCTCGTGTGCGTGAACGCGCACTGGCACATCTCGTTCACGCACGCGGGCCGGTGCACGCCGGAGGAGGTGGCGCACAACCGCCGCTACGACGTGTACCAGGCCGGCCCGCGCGATCCCGTTCCGGGCAAACCCGACGTCGAGGCGGCCCACCTCGCACTGCACCGCACACTGAGTCGCGCCGCACCGGCGCCCATCGCCACCGCTGGAGGCCAATGATATGAACCGACCTTCTTCCTTCGTCGCCGACGACCGCAAACCGTTGATGAACGCCCGGACCCTGTCGCCGAACGTCCTGTTGTTCGTCGCGATCGCCATCGTGCTCATGTTTTTCCAGTGGCACATCGATGCCAACAAGGTGCTGCACGAGATGGGCGACTTCGGCGCCAACAGCCTGCTGATCCTCGACGCCAAGCGCCTGCACCTCCTGTACGGGAACTACTCGCGCATCGGCGTGAACCACCCCGGCCCCGCCATCCTGTACGTGCTGGCGTTCGGCGAACTGGTCTTCCACGACTGGCTGCACGTGGCGCCGTCGCCGTTCTCGGGCCAGCTCCTGGCCGTGTGCCTGTACAGCGCCGCGTGGATCGTGACCGTGTTCGCGCTGATCCGCCGCATGGTGGGCGCCGTGCTGCCCGCGCTGATGTTCACGCTCGTGTTCACGGCTGTCCTCGGCCTGTGCGAACCGTCCGTCTTCCTCGGCATCTGGTTTCCCGACCTGTACATCCTGCCGTTCGCCGTCGTCGTGCTGTCGATCGCGCGCCTGGCCTGGGGCCATACGGACACGCTGCGCACGCTCGCCGTCTCGAGCGGCTTCGTCATCAACGGCCACGTGTCGTTCATCCCGATGCTGGGCATCATGCTGATCGTGATGCTGGCGGCGAACTGGCTGATCACGCGCCGCAACCACGACGCTCGCATCCTGACGCGCGCCTTTCTCGTGCGCCACCGCCGCGACGTGCTGATCTCGGTCGGCATCCTGTTCCTGTTCTTCGTCCCGCTGATCATCGCGACCATCGTCGACTTTCCGGGCCCGATCTACGGCTACATCAAGTTCGGCCGCAACGACAAGCACAACTCGCTGCGGGACGCGCTCGCGTTCGTCGGCCTGTACTGGCGCCCCGGTTTCGCGTGGGCGTGGGGCGTGGCCGTGGCGCTGCTGCTGGCGACGGGCGTGCGCGCGCCGTCGAAGACGCTGCTGCGCGACCTGCGCGCGCTCGGCATCGCCTTCATTGCGGCGTCGGCGGCGCTGCTGTTCTACGCCAAGGTCGGCATCGACCACCTGGACTTCGTCTACGTGGGCCTGTTCTATTACTCGGTGCCGGCGCTGGCCGCGGGCCTGGGCCTGCTGTACCTGTACGAAGCCGTGCGCTGGAACGCGAAAGCCGTCGCCGCCGTCATCGCGACCGTTGCGGCCGTCGTCGCCACGGGCAATGCGGTCAAGAAGCCCGCGTTCTACGACGAGCTGTACGACATCCCCGGTTCCGCGCAACTTTACGACCAGCTGCGCAAGCTGCCCGGCACGGGCCGCATCGTGCTCGACATCGAGCAGAACGGCATCGCGTGGGAATACGTGTGGGGCAACGTCGTCGCGCTGCAGCTGCATGCGCGCCGCCAGGGCGAGGACCTGTTCTGCATTAACGAGCACTGGCACATCCTGTTCACCAAGCCGGCCCGCTGCCGTCCGGAAGAGTTGAACACGCAGCGCCGCTTCTTCGTGCGTCCCACGCGCACGGCGGACATGGTCGCGGAAGAGCCGGATTTCCAGGGCCAGGGCCTGCTGCTGTATCGCCATGGCCGCGTGCTGACGCCGGTTTCGTACACGAACCTCGTCGACCACAAGGATTACTTCCGCTCGATCCTGGGCAAGGGCTGGGCCGACATCGAGACGGATTTCGTCTGGTCGACGGGCCCGGTCGCGGAGATCAACCTGCCCGCCGATCCCAAGCGCCAGGGCGACGTCCACCTGGACCTGGGCAGCTTCATGCCGGTGAAGACGTTCAGCCAGCACGTCGACGTCTTCGTCAACGGCCAGGCTGCGGGCGGCTGGGATTTCAACAATTTCGAGATGCGCCGCCAGATCAAGATCCCGCTCGGCGCCGACCCGGGCGCGCCGCAGCACATCGAGCTCAGGATCGCGCATCCCGTCTCGCCCAAGCAGTACGACTGGTCGCCGGACGACCGTCTGCTGGGCGTTTCGCTGTACGGCATCCGATGAGGAAACAGAATGACTGATTTGAACCGCAAGATCATCCTGCCCGGCGGCGCCGGGCTGGTTGGACAGAACCTCATCGCGCGCCTGCAGGCGCGCGGCTACCGCAACATCGTCGTGCTGGACAAGCACCGCGCCAACCTCGACGTGTTGCGCCAGGTCCAGCCCGACATCACCGTCGAATACGCGGATCTCGCCGAGCCGGGCGAGTGGTCGCGCCACTTCACGGACGGGGCCACCGTCGTCATGCTGCAGGCGCAGATCGGCGGCAACGACTGGAACGACTTCGTGCGCAACAACGTCGACGCCACGCGCCTCCAGCTCGACATCATCAAGGGACAGCCGAACACGCGCCTCGTCGCGATCAGCTCGTCCGTCGTGGTGTCGGTGGCCGACGATTTCTACACGCGTTCGAAACGCGAGCAGGAAGCGATGGTGCTGGCGAGCGGCATTCCTTGCCCCATCCTGCGCCCGACCCTGATGTTCGGCTGGTTCGACCGCAAGCACCTGGGCTGGCTGTCGCGCTTCATGAACAAGGTGCCCGTGTTCCCGATCCCTGGCCATGGCCGCTACATGCGCCAGCCTTTGTACGTGGGCGACTTCTGCAACGTCATCATCGGCTGCATCGAGGACCCGTCCATCACGGGCGTCTACAACATCTCGGGCCATGAGGAAGTCGACTACATCGACATCATCCGCGAGATCAAGCGCGTGACCCGTTCGAAGACGCCGATCGTGAAGATCCCGTACAGCCTGTTCTACGCGCTGCTCTGGGTGTGGGGCAAGTTCGACAAGAACCCGCCGTTCACGACGCAGCAGCTGGCGGCCCTCGTCGCGCGCGACAGCTTCGAGGTCATCGACTGGCCCGGCATGTTCAAGGTGCGCAGCACCCCGTTCGCGAAGGCCATCGACGAGACCTTCAACGATCCCAAATACAGCAACGTCGTCCTGGAGTTCTGAATGAAGCAGCGTATTGCCGTCCTCGGGGCCGGGCCGATGGGCCTGGCCGTGGCTTACCAACTGGCGCGCGACGGCCATGAGCCCGTCGTCTACGAAGCGGACGACCGCGTGGGCGGCATGGCCGCGCACTTCGATTTTTCCGGCACCTCGATCGAGCGCTACTACCACTTCCACGCGATCTCCGACCACGCCTTCCTGAAGGTGCTGGACGAACTGGGGCTGTCGTCGAAGATGCACTGGGTCGCGACGAAGATGGGCTACTGGTTCCGCAACGAGGTGCAGGAGTGGGGCAATCCGGTCGCGTTGCTGAAGTTCCGCGGCCTGGGTTTCAGCGCCAAATTCCGCTACGGCCTGCACGCGTTCCTGTCGACCAAGCGCGACGACTGGAAGCCGCTGGACCACGTGGAGGCGAGCGGCTGGATCAAGGGAGCCGTCGGTGCCGAGGCGTGGGAAGTGCTGTGGCGCCGCCTGTTCGATTACAAATTCTACGACTACAGCAACAACCTGTCGGCCGCGTGGATCTGGAGCCGCATCCGCCGCATCGGCCGTTCGCGCTACAACCTGTTCAAGGAAAAGCTGGGCTACATGGACGGCGGTTCCGCGACACTCCTCGAGGCCATGCGCGCCGACATCGAGAAGCACGGCGGCATCGTGCGCCTGAAAACCCCGGCAACGAAGGTCGTGATCGAGGACGGGAAAGTGAAAGGCGTGGAAGCGAACGGCCAGTTCGAGGCGTTCGACAAGGTGATCAGCACGATCCCGCTGCCGTATGTGCCGCGCGTGATGCCCGACCTGCCGCCCGCCACGCTCGACGCGTTCCGCTCGAAGAAGAACATCGCCGTCGTGTGCGTGATCGCGAAGCTGAAGAAACCCGTGACGGAAAACTTCTGGCTCAACACGAACGACGAGGAGATGGACATCCCGGGTCTCGTCGAATACACGAATCTGCGGCCGATGGGCGACCAGCACATCGTCTACGTGCCGTTCTACATGCCGGGCGAGCACCCGAAGTTCGCGGAACCCGACCAGGCCTTCCTCGACAAGGTCAAGCGCTACCTCATGAAGATCAATCCGTCGCTCAAGGACGCGGACTTCGTCGACATGCGCGCGAGCCGCTACCGCTACGCGCAGCCGATCTGCGAGCCGGGTTATCTCGACCGCCTGCCGCCCGCGAAGCTGCCGGTGGGCGGGCTGTGGGTAGCGGACACGTCGTACTATTATCCGGAAGACCGCGGCATCTCGGAGAGCATCGACTTCGGCCGCAAGATGGCGCGCGAGGCAGGGGCGTGAGCGGCGTCGCATCCACCTTCGCATCGCGCCAGTTCCTCGTCTTCCTGCTGACGGGCGGCTTCGCCGCCGCCGTCAACTTCGGCTCGCGCATCCTGTACAACCGCGCGATGCCGTTTTCCTCGGCCGTCATCTGCGCGTACATCACGGGCATGATCACCGCGTTCGTGCTTGCGAAGCTGTTCGTGTTCCGCGACAGCGAACAGGCCACGCACCGCGCGGCCGGGTGGTTCGTGCTCGTGAACGTGGTGGCCGTCGCGCAGACGTGGGCGATCAGCATGCTGCTCGTGAAATGGGTGCTGCCGGCGCTGGGCGTCACGATGTTCGCGCGCGAGATCGCGCACGGCGTCGGCGTCGTCGTGCCCGTGTTCACCAGCTACCTGGGGCACAAGCATTTCAGTTTCCGCTGAACGGGACCGCAGCGGATACCAAGGCGCTTCGGCGCCTTTTTTCATGCGCACGGCATTTTTGATTGCTATGTCTTGGTAATTTTCATTGCTCTGTCTATGTAATTTAGTTTCCAAACAAAGATCGGATTGTGCTACATTGGCGCGAATCTGTTGTTTTCATTGAAAGGAAGACGATGTCCCGATTCCGCCGCCTCGGCCTGTATTGCCTGCTGCTGCCCGCCTTCCCGGCCCATGCGCAGGGCCTGAACATCGCTTCCGAACTGCTGCACGGCGGCATGGGCATCGTCGCGATCGGCGCGCTGTCCGTGCTGGCGCTGGCCGTGACGTTCGAGCGGCTCGTCAACTTCCGCCTGGTGAAGGTGGCGCCGCCGGAGCTGGCTGCCGAAGCGGAAACGCTATGGCGCGCGGGACGCTTCGACCAGCTGCGCGAGCGCGTGGCCGATGGCGACAGCAGCCTTGCGCGCATCCTCGGCTGGATGGTCGAACAACGCCACCTGCCCGCCGAAAAACTGGCGGCGCGCGTGGCCGAGATGGCGGGCGTCGAACTGCGCCTGCAGCAGCAGAAGGCGTATGCGCTGAATGTCGTCGCGACGGTCGCACCGATCGTCGGCCTGCTGGGCACCGTGATCGGCATGATCGAATCCTTCCACGTCATCGCCTTCAACGGCATGGGCGATCCGACCCTGCTGGCGGGCGGCATCTCGAAGGCCCTCGTCAACACGGCGGCCGGCCTGTCGGTGGCGCTGCCGTCGCTGGCCATGCACCACGTCTTCCGCAACCGCATGGTCGGCATCGGCATCGCGCTGGAGCGCCAGCTGAACCGCGTGCTGGACGGCATGCCGGCGCGCACGCTGGAGGTCGTCCATGCGCATTGACCTCGGCGACGACGAACAGCCCGAGATCGGCCTGATCGCGCTGATCGACTGCATCTTCTTCCTGCTGATGTACTTCATGGTGGCGACGTCGTTCCGGCACCCCGACGGCGAAAAGCCGGAGAAGGACATGAAGATCGTGCTGCCGACGTCGCAGGTCAGCCTCGATCGCGCCACGGCCGCTCCCGCGCCGCTGATCATCGGCGTCGATGCCGACGGCGGCCTGTATGTCGAGAAGAAGGCGGTGTCGACGCAAGCCCTGCACGACCTGCTCAAGCGCGAGGCGGCGCGCGATCCGGCACGGCCGGTCCGCATCGACGGCGACCAGTCCACGCGCTACCAGGACATCGTGCACGTGCTCGAACTGTGCCAGTTCGAGGGACTCACCCACGTGGCTATGCACACGCGCTGACGATGTACACCGACGCTGCCCCGAGATTCGGTCTCATGCGGCGACATCCGTTCGTCGTACTGTCGCTCGTACTGCACGCGGTGCCGCTCGTCGCGCTGTATCACCTGGGCAGCCAGCGCATCGAGCTCGCCCAGCGCGAGCGGCAGCAGCGGCAGGTCGAATCGGGCGCACGGCTGACGGCACAGGCCCGCCTCGAAAAACGCGTGCACGACATGGAGCGGATCAAGTCCCTGCTCGAAGAAAGCGCGGCCGCGCGTCCGGCCGGGAACAAGGAAGAAGAGGTGCAGTTCAGCGCGCAGCCGAAGGCGCCGGAAGAATTGCTGAAGCAGGCGAAGGACTTGTCGCGCAAGATCGACGAGATCGAGCGCGACACCAAGTCCGAGCAACTCGCCAAGCTGCTCGACATCCCGAAGGAAAAAGCGCTGGAACAGGTGGCGGAGAAGGCCAAGGCCGAGGAGCCGCCGGCCGCCGAACCGCAGACGCCGGCCGAAGCCGCGGCGCAGATCGAACGGCTCGAAGCGAAGGCACGCGTCGCGCTGGAAGAGCGGCGCCAGCAACTGGAACAACAGCGGAACGGCGTGCAGGTCGCGGCGAACGCGGCGGGCAAGGGGCAGGGTGGCGCCAACAACAAGGGTGACGGCAGCGGTAACGGCAACGGCCTCGGAAACGGCCAGAGCGGACAAGGCATGGGAAACGGGGCGACCGGCGGCATGGGCACCGGGGCGCTGGAGCGGATCATCGCGTTCTCGAATCCCGACATGCCGGACCGTGCGACGCAGGCCTACACCGGGCGCATGGGCGCCTTCTTCGGCGGTGGCGTCGCGCACATTCCCGCCGTCGACGCGGCCACCATGGTCAAGGGCGCGGGCAGGATGATCGGTGCGGGCGGCACGTATGCGAACCGCATCTGGGTCAACCGCTGGTACCTGATCGGTCCATTCGCCGGGCGGCACGGCGAAGGCTTGTTCGCCAATTACCGCCATCCGCCCGAGCAGGGCGTCGTGCTGGACGCGGCCTACCAGGGCAAGGGCGGGCGCCTCGTCAAATGGGAGTACGTCGACATGGCGCGCTATCCCCTGGAGCCGCCCGTGCACGCGGAAGACGCCGTGTACTACGGCTACACGGAGCTGATGCTCGACGCGGAGCAGGACCTGACGATGTGGGTGGGCGCCGACGACGATGCGCAGCTTTGGCTCAACGACCGGCTGGTCTGGAGAGGCGGGAACGTCGACAAGGACTCGTTCTTCGGCCAGGTGTACGAGACGCGGAATACCTATGTGCGCGACTACAACCTGAACGAAGGCAAGCGCGTGGTGCACTTCCGGAAGGGCCGCAACAAGCTGTTCTTCAAGCTGTCGAATGGACCGACGCGGATCTTTTTTTCGCTGGTCCTCACGAAGTGAATGTCGCGACCCGTCATCCCTGGCTGACGGCATCGCTGGCAACGCACCTGCTGCTCGCCGCGCTGCTGTACGTGGCCGGGCCGGTGCGGGTCGAACGCAAGCGCATCGCCGACGTGCGCGCCGCAGTGGGCGCCTCGTTGCGGCAGACGGAGGCGCGCGCGATGGGACGCCAATTGCGCGCGATGGAAGCCATCAAGGACGCGCTCGAGCAGAGCGCCGGCGTCGCGCCGCGCAAGCCTGCATCGAGCGATCCCGCGACGCGCGCACGTGAACTGGCAACTGCGATCGACGAGGTCCGGCAGAAGATCCGCGCATCCGACATGGCGCGCGTGCTGCGCATCCCCGAAGCCGAGGCGCTCCAGCGGGTGAAGGCGGAAGACGCGCGGCGACCCAGGCCGGCGTTGCCGAAGGACCGCCCTCCCGAGGCCATCGTCGCGCAACTGGCCGCGCAGGCGCGGGCCGCGCTCGCCGAGCGGCGCGCGCAGTTGCAGGCGCGGCGCGACGGCGTCGCCGTCGAGCGGGCGGCAGACGGGCGGCTGGATGCACTGGCGAGCGGCCTCGGATTGATCACGCCGGGTGCGCTCACGGGCAGCAGCCTGGACATGTCGAGTACCGGCTTCGACGACACACGCGGCTACGGCAGTTTCCTCGCGCCGCCGCCGGTCGATACCGTCGGCCTGCGGCCAGGCGCCGGACGCGTGCTGGGGGCGGGCGGCCCGTATGCGAGCCGCGTCTTCCTCGACACGTGGTACGTGATCGGTCCGTTCGAAGGGCGTGGGCGCGACAGTCTCGCGGCCGTGTATCCGCCCGAACAAGGTGTCGACCTGGATGCTGTCTACGACGGCAAGAACGACCTGCCCGTGCGCTGGTCGTGGCAGCAGGGCGGTTATCCGATGGTGCCGCGCCCGCGGGCGGAACACGCCGTCTATTATGCGTACACGGAGGTCACGCTCGACCGCGACATGGACCTGTGGGTGTGGATCGGCGCGGACGACGACTCGAAGATGTGGTTCAACGATGGCCTGGTCTGGATCGGCAGCCAGGTCGACGACAAGCCCTGGTATCGCCAGCCGTTCTACTCGATGGACACCGAGCTCGCGACGCGCAACCTCACCGAAGGGCAGCGCCGCCTGCACTTCTACAAGGGCCGCAACACCATCCTGTTCAAGCTGTACAACGGGATGAACCTGATGTTCTTCTCGGTCGTGCTGTCGCGCTGAATGCGGGACGTCACGGGTTGCCGCGCATCCTGCGCCACGCGGACGGCGTCACGCCCACGCTGCCCTTGAACCGCCGCGTCAGGTGGCTCTGGTCCGCGAAGCCGCATTCCAGTGCGACGGCGGCGAGCGGCATGCCGCGCCGAATCAGGTCCTGCGCCTGCGCGATCCGGACGGCGTTGAGGTACACGTGGGGCGGCATGTGATACGCGGCGGTGAACGCGCGGGTCAGGTGGGCGCGGGACAGGCCGGCGACATCGGCCAGGTCCGCGACGGTGATGTCGCGCGCGTAGTACGTGCGGATGTAGTCCCTGGCGCGGGCGAGCGTGGCGGCGCGTGAGGACCCCGGACCGGGCTGCGGCCGTTCGCCATGCCGCGCCAGGATCGTGCCCAGGAAGGCTCGCATCAGGGTTTCGGCGCGCAGCGATTCGGCCGGCGTCTGCGCCAGGCTGGCCGACAGCGTGCCGAACGTCCCGGCCAGTTGCCGGTCGGTCGCATGGGGATTGGCGAAATACCGGTTGCCGTCCACGCAACTGGCGACGAATGCTGCGGGGACGTACCACATCGTGTAGCGGAATCCGTCCGCTGTCCCGCGGCAGCCGTCATGGTCGTCATCGGGATTGAACAGGACCAGATCGCCGGGCCGGCTGTCGTACTGCCGGCCCTTGCAGCGGAACCGCTGGATGCCGTACGTCGTGGCGCCGAGCGCGAAACAGTCGTGGCTGTGGCGCTCGAACGCGTGGTCGGAAAAGTCCGCCCGCATCAGCGTCACGCCGTTGGTCAGCTGCCCGAAAGTCGCCTGGTTCATGCAACGATTGTACAAGACCGGACGTCCGGCGCCGTCCCACAATGGGCTTTTCATCGGGAGGCATCATGCACACTGCAATCGACCTGGCCGCGAAGCTGGCGACGTTCTCGGAAGCGTTTCAACCCCGTACGGTGGCCTTGTTCAATGGCCACGACGTGATGGTCGCGAAGCTGCGCGGCGAATACCACTGGCACGTCCACGACGACACCGACGACTTTTTCCTCGTGCTCGACGGGCGCGTCGAGATCGACCTCGAGGACGGTTCGACGGTGACGCTCGATCCCGGCCAGATGTTCGTCGTCCCGAAAGGCATGCGCCACCGGCCGCGCGCCCAGGGAGAAGCGCACATCCTGCTGATCGAGCCGACGGGCACGCCGAACAGCGGCGACCCGCTCACGGCGGCGCCGCGCCGGGTCATCTGACCCGTATTGCCGTTACGCGTCCTTCGGCGCCGGCGTCTTGTCCTTGTACTCGCACAGGTCGTTGATGATGCAGTTCCAGCACTTGGGCGTGCGCGCCACGCACGTGTAGCGGCCGTGCAGGATCAGCCAGTGGTGGGCGTCGTGCAGGAACTCCTTCGGCACGAACTTCAGCAGCTTCATCTCGACTTCGTCGACGTTCTTGCCCGGTGCGATCTTCGTGCGGTTCGCCACGCGGAAGATGTGCGTGTCGACGGCCATCGTCGGTTCGCCGAACGCCGTGTTCAGCACGACGTTCGCCGTCTTGCGGCCCACGCCGGGCAGGGCTTCCAGCGCCTCGCGCGAGCGCGGCACTTCGCCGCCGTACTGGTTCACGAGGATCTCGCACGTCGCGATGACGTTCTTCGCCTTGTTGTTGTACAGGCCGATCGTGGAGATATAGGTCTTGAGTTCGTCCAGGCCCAGGTCGAGGATCGCCTGCGGCGTGTTCGCCACCGGGTACAGCTTGCGGGTGGCCTTGTTGACGCCGACGTCCGTCGACTGCGCGGACAGCAGCACGGCGATCAGCAGTTCGAACGGCGTCGTGTATTCGAGTTCGGTGGTGGGATGCGGGTTGGCGTTGCGAAAGCGCGTGAAGATCTCGAGGCGTTTGGCGGGATTCATCGATGCGTCAGTCTTTCTTGTCGGAGGCGGCTTTCTGTTTCGCGCGCTCGATGGCGGCGGCGATGATCGCGCGCTTGCGTTCCTTTTCCGCCAGCTCTTCCGCCGTATTCGTCGTTTCCGCCGTCACGGCGCGCATCTTTTCCAGGGCCTTGGCGGCCAGGCGCGCGTCGTTCTCTTCCTTTTCGCGGCGCAGGCGCTCCGTGCGGAAGTCGTGGCGCGCACGGGCGGCGTCGGCCTGTTCCTGCGACCACGCGGCCCAGCCGGTCGGTTCGCTGGCCGGGTCGTCGGTGCGCGGGATCATCGCGATGCAATCGACGGGGCAGGGCGCCACGCACAAATCGCATCCCGTGCACAGGCTCGGGATGATCGTGTGCATCTGCTTCGCGGCGCCGAGGATCGCGTCGACGGGACACGCCTGGATGCACAAGGTGCAGCCGATGCACAGGCTCTCGTCGATGAAGGCGACGGGGCGCGGCCGCTCGACGCCGTTGGCCGGGTTGATCGGGATGACGGGCCGGCCGGTGACCCGCGCCAGCCGCGCGACGCCTTCCATGCCGCCGGGCGGGCACTGGTTGATCTCGGCCTCGCCGCGCGCGATCGCTTCCGCGTAAGGGCGGCAGGCGGGATAGCCGCACTTGGTGCACTGGGTCTGCGGCAGCAGGTCTTCGATCTGGTCGGCGAGCGTCTTGGTCACGGCGGTGCTACTTCGAAACGGGATAAACCATGATTATCCGCTAAAAGTCCCGCGCAGGCGAAATGCCCCTGGTTAATGCCATCTGCATGCTTTCGTGATGCAACGTACGGAGTGCCGGCCTCGTCCGGTGTCTACTGGAGTCCAGGCAATGACAACCAGGAGGGTCTATGAGCAAGAAACATCCCGCCATGTCCACGAAGCTTGATGCGCTGCTGAGCGCCACCGCCGCCATCCACGATATGCGCCGCAGCCGCAACGTGCCTGTCCGCTACCGCAACCACCATTACGGCGTGAACGCCTGGCGCGAACACAATATGCGGCCTCCGCCATGAGGCGAGGGCCGATCTCCGATCACTCATCCGTGGGCTGCCTTCAAGGCGGCCCCGGCAGGTGAAATACCGGGCCGTTCCCGTTCGCGCGGGCGCGGCCTTCTGTTATTCTTGACGCGCGAACAACAAAAGAAAGGAGGACATCGTGTAT
This sequence comes from Massilia kyonggiensis, assembly GCF_024756235.1. GTDB lineage: Bacteria > Pseudomonadota > Gammaproteobacteria > Burkholderiales > Burkholderiaceae_D > Telluria > Telluria kyonggiensis. The sequence continues at coordinate 154,624 of NZ_JANUGY010000005.1, forward strand.
TACGCATCCCTGGACCATTCACTTCACCGAACCAGCGACTTTTATGCAAGCGATTCCAACGATCTATTTTCCCGGCCTGTGCGCCGACGCCCTTTCTTTTTATCGTGATGTCCTGCACGCCGACGTGCTGTTCCAGCTGACGGCGATTTCCGATTCACAACCGCAGTTTCTTGAACCCGGCAGTCCCGGCAAGATCATCCGTGCCGGCCTGCGCATCGGCGATTCCGTCGTCTACTTCTCCGAAGGCCATCACCCCGGCCAAGCGCCCGCGTTCGCCGGCTTCTCCATGAATCTGCACGTGGACAGCGCGGACGAGGCGGCGCGCATCCTGGCGGTGCTGGGGGAGGGCGGCGACGTGCGCGTCCCGTTGCGCGCGACGGCATGGGCGCAAGCCTTCGGCGCCGTCATCGACCGTTATGGCTTGCACTGGATGATCGAAACGGGCAAGCCGCAATAAAAAAATGCCGCGGTCCAGGCCGCGGCATTTTTCAGCAGGCATTCGCAACGCTCAGGCGTTCTTGCGGATGAACTCGCCAATCATCGGACAAATGATCTCGCGCCAGCGGCGGCCCGAGAAGATGCCGTAGTGGCCGCACTTCGGTGCCGTGAACTGCTGCTGCTTCTCGGCCGGGATGCCGGTGCACAGGTCGTGCGCGGCATGGGTCTGGCCGGCGCCGGAGATGTCGTCCAGCTCGCCTTCGATGGTGAACAGCGCGACGTCCTTGATGTCCTGCGGACGCACGAGCTGGCCGCCCACTTCCCACGTGCCTTTCGGCAGGCGGGTTTCCTGGAATACCGTTTTAATCGTTTCCAGGTAATACTCGGCCGGCATGTCGAGGACGGCGTTGTACTCGTCGTAGAACTTGCGGTGCGCTTCCGCCGAATCGTCGTCGCCGCGCACCAGGTGCTGGTAGAACTCGCGGTGGCTCTGCGCGTGGCGGCCCGGGTTCATGGCGATGAAGCCGGCGTGCTGCAGGAAGCCCGGATAGACCTTGCGGCCGAAGCCCGGGTAATTGCCCGGCACGGCGTAGATCACCGTGTTCTCGAACCACGAGTACGGTTTTTCCACCGCCAGGTCGTTGACGGCCGTCGGCGATTTGCGCGGGTCGATCGGACCGCCCATCATGACCATCGACTTCGGCAGCTTGGCGTCCTTGTTCGTCGCCATCAGCGAGATCGCGGCAAGCACCGGCACGGTCGGCTGGCACACGGAGATCACGTGCACGTCGGGGCCGAGGTGGCGGATGAAGTCCTGCACGTAATAGATATAGTCGTCCAGGTGGAACGGACCGTCCGACAGCGGCACCATGCGCGCGTCGACCCAGTCGGTGATGAAGACGTCCTGGTCCGGCAGCAGGGCGCGGACGGTGTCGCGCAGCAGGGTCGCATGGTGGCCCGACAGCGGGGCCACGACGAGCACCGTCGGCTGCTTGAGCGCGGCAAAGTCCGTGTCGCCCATGTCTTTCTTGAAGTGCAGCAGCTTGCAGAACGGCTTGCTGACAACCGTGCGTTCCATGATGCCGACCGTCTGCCCGTTGATGATGGTCGAGGTCAGGCCGAAAGCAGGTTTCTCATAGTCCTTGCCGAGGCGGTACATCAGCTCGTAGCCGGCAGCGATACGCTGCGAAAACGGGGTGTGCGCGAACGGTGAGACTGGATTCGAAAACAGTTTGGCAGAGGCATCGGCCCACTGCATCAGCGGGTTCAGGAAGGAGCGTTGCATCTCGTGCAGTTGATAAAGCATAATTTTTTCCTTCATGACTCTGTGCGCAATTGCAATCGTTTGCGCTACGTGTTCGGTCAATTATAGGCTCATTCGGCTTGGCGTGGGGCAACATCGAGCCTGAGTCACAATCGTTTATTACTGCATTGCAGCATTTGTATCACAGTTGTCCGGGCCCGGTTCGTTAAGTGCACTACATAAGAAAAATGCCCCGCATTGGCGGGGCATTTTCGTCGTAGCTGAGTTACGGAACGTCAGTCGAACACAGGCGTTTCGACGCCGAGGATCTTGTGCAGCTTCGGCGACGTGGTCGTGTACTGCATGTGGATCTTCTTGTCCGGGAAGATGTACGGCGCGGCGCCGAAGGCGGCCAGCGCGGCTTCGTGGAAGCCCGACAGGATCAGCTTCTTCTTGCCCGGGTAGGTGTTGATGTCGCCCACGGCGAAGATGCCCGGCACGTTGGTCTCGAACTTTTCCGTGTCCATGACTTTCAGCTGGCGGCGTTCGATATCCAGGCCCCACTCGGCGATCGGGCCCAGCTTCGGCGACAGGCCGAAGAACACCATCAGCATGTCCAGCGGCACGCGGCGGGTCACGCCGTCGGCGCCGGTCACCTTGACTTCGGACAGTTGGCCATCCTTCTCATCGAAGCCGGTGACCTGGCCGATGATCAGTTGCATCTCGTAGTCTTCGCACAGCTGCTTCATCTTGGCGACGGAAGCCGGGGCGGCGCGGAAGTCTTCGCGACGGTGGACCAGCACGACGGATTCGGCCTTGCCGACGAAGTTCAGCGCCCAGTCCAGCGCGGAGTCGCCGCCGCCGCAGATGACGAGGTTCTTGCCTTCGAACAGGCTCGGATCCTTGACGCGGTAGAACAGCTGGCTGTTCTCGAACTTGTCGATGCCGTCGACCTTGATCGTGCGCGCCTGGAACGAACCGACGCCGGCCGCGATGAAGATGGTCTTGGTGATGAAGCGGGTACCGGTCGACGTTTCGACGTTGAAACGGTGGTCTTCACGACGCTGGACGGTGGTGACTTCCTGGCCCAGGTGGAAGGTCGGCTCGAACGGCTCGATCTGCTTGAGCAGGTTGTCGGTCAGTTCCTGGCCGGTGCAGACGGGTACGGCCGGGATGTCGTAGATCGGCTTGTCCGGATACAGTTCCACGCACTGGCCGCCGACGGCCGGCAGCGAATCGATCACGTGGGCCTTGATCTCCAGCAGGCCCAGCTCGAACACCTGGAACAGGCCGACCGGGCCCGCGCCGATGATCACGGCATCGGCTTCGATGGCGCCGGCAAAGGAGCTGTTGGGAGCGATGGTGCCCACTTCGGGGGTCGTAGTCATGCTAAATTTCCTATGAAGGGATCACGCCAAACCTACTGCGCGTTGCATAAGCGGCCTGCGATGCTCGTCGTACGTAAGTACGACTGCGCTTCTCGGCCACTTCTGCCGCCGCTCGCTACGGTTTTGCGCGACCCTGATACTGTCTTGGGTCTAAAGTTGTTTAGCGGGCCAGTTGGTCCAGCTTGCTCTTGACGTCCTTCCACTCTTCCGCGTCCGGCAGGGCCGGCTTGGTCTTGGTGATGGACGGCCAGTTGCGTGCCAGGTCGGCGTTGAGCTTGATGAATTGCTGCTGGTCCGACGGCACGTCTTCTTCCGCATAGATCGCGTTGACCGGGCACTCCGCCACGCACACGGCGCAGTCGATGCACTCGTCCGGGTCAATGGCGAGGAAATTCGGGCCTTCCCGGAAACAATCTACCGGGCATACATCCACGCAATCGGTATAGCGACAACGGATGCACGATTCGGTGACAACGTGGGTCATAACAGTCCTATCAATGAGTGGAAGCGGCGGCGTGTATTGTTCGAAGAGCGTTCGCCGGACGCGGCAAAGCACTGTATTTTAGGGCAATTCTGCTTCTACGACAAATCAGGCTTATACACAATACACATAAGCAAATGTGTTCGGAGTCCGCTTGCCGGGCCGCTTCCGGGGCTCACCTGACCCTTTCCGTGGCCGCCAGGTCCACCACCGCCGTCGTCGCGACGGCCGCGCCGGAACCGTCCGTCACCGTGACCGTCGTCAGCGCCACGGCCGCCGATTGCTCGCCCGCCGGGCCGGACCGGCCGTGCTCCGCGCACCAGCGCGCGAGGGCGTCCGCCTCCGCCTGCAGCACGCGTTCGACATCGTAGTATTCGGCCAGGTTCATCGTGCCGCAGCAGGCGCGCCGGTCCTGGCGCGCGCCGGGGGCGTCGGTCACGAGCGGCGCCAGGCGTAGGCCGGCCGGGTGGTCGCCCGTGATCCCGGCCGGTACGTCGAACACCTCGCGCTGGGCGAACCGGTCGCGGATGGCGTTGACGACGGTCTGCGGTTTGCCGTCCTCGAACGCGAGGCGCAGCATCTCGTTGGCCACGTCGGCGAACGTGGCGGCCGTGTCCGGGGCGGCGATCAGCGCGCGCAGCACGAGCCCGCGCAGCCAGCCGGCGACCCGGTGCAGGACGCCGGCGCAATCCTCCAGCGCGGGATTGCGCTCCAGGGCGAACACGTCGGCCAGGATGTCGTAGACGGCGCCCGTGAACACCTGCGAGATCGCGTGCACCTCGGTGCCGGCCTCGGACAGCGTGAGGTCGTTGTCGGCATTGCGCAGGCCGGTCGTGCTGCCCAGCGCGAGGCCGAACTGCTCGGCGATGTCGGCCAAAAACGTCTTGTCGTGCAGGTGCGCCTTGGTCTGGGCGATGACGGCCTCGCACTGGTCGAGCTGGGACAGCGCGAGGAAGATCGCGGTCAGGTCGCCGAACGATTCGTGCAGGCCGCCCGTCTGCGGCGGATTGTCGGCCAGCAGCCATTGCGGCTTGAGGCCGTCCAGCACGGCGTGGCCCGTTTCGTGCGAGACGATGTCGAACGAGCGGCACGTGTACACGCGCGCGGTCTCTCCGGCGGGCACGAAGTCGCCGAACTTCAGGCAGGCCTGCGAGCGGCTGTAATAGGCATTCATCACGTTCGGCAGGCCGTACGGCCAGACCTGCAGCGGCGACGTGTCCACGCTGCTGTTCCACTGCCAGGGCAGGGGCATCGCGCTGCCGGCCGTCGACAGCGCGCGCTGGTACATCGTCAGGGTCTGGCGCACGACGGCGAACGTGTGGACGGCGTCGAACTGCGGCGTGTCGGGCATCGTCACGAAGTCGCCGAAGGCGTTCGGCTCGACCGGCGGGATGCCGCCGTCGCCGGAGGCCAGCACGATGCGGGCGTCGCGCGGCCCGGCCAGCACGACGCCGGGCAGGAAGACCTTGCGCGTGCCGATCTCGTCGACCGATGGATCCTGTTTCCACATCAGCACGCGGGCGCCGGACGCGTAGGGCAGGGGTACGTCATCCGGCTGATTGTCTTCCTGCGCCGATGCGCTGCCGGGGCCGGTCTGGGGCCGCGGACGGCCCGGCTGGTCGAGCAGTTGCGCGGCCTTGCGGTGCTGGCGGTACGAGGCGGTGGGCGTCGGCACGAAGCCGACGGGGGGCTGGGTGGGCGTCGAATCCATGGCAATCCTCCTTGATGACAAGAGGAATGGTCACCCCTTGCCCAAGTTGGGCCTTGAGACTCATCAATTGATTATTCTCTAGGCAAGCGCTGGCCTTTGCGCCCATCAACTGGCATCATGGCGGGCTGTTTGCTTTGAATCAGTAAGGAAATCGAATGCCGGACATCAGCATCACCCAGCCGCATAGCCTGAGCCAGACCGACGCGCGCGCCGCCGCGCAAAAGGTGGCGGACAAGCTGGCCCGCGAATATGGCCTGACGTGCAAGTGGGAAGGAGACGTGCTGCGTTTCGCCCGCAGCGGCGTGGAAGGGGCGCTCACCCTCGGCGAGCGCCAGGCCGCGTTGCGCATCAAGCTGGGCTTCCTGATGAGTGCTTTCGCGTCCACCATCGAGCAGAAGGTGGCGGAAAGCATGCGCAAGGTATTTGTAAACTGAGTTGCTGCCTGATTACTTCAGGTCTTCGATCAGGTCGACGTACTGCTGCATCGCGTCGTCCTGCGACGTGCCTTTCAGTGCGGCCCACGCGTCGTACTTGGCGCGGCCGACCATGTCGGTGAAGCCGGGACGCTCGCCCGTGACGTCGCCGCTCGAACCCTGCTTGAACAATGCGTAGATCTTCAGCAGGGTCATGTTGTCCGGACGCTCGGGCAGGTTCTTCGAATCGATCTGGGCCTGGGCGAACTGTTCTTGCAAACTCATGGTAACTCCTTTGACGATGTGCGGGCATCTTAGCGCATCGTCATCGGAATCACGCCTAACTCGACCGTATTTTAGAAGAGTTGTTCAAACGTCGAGGAGTTCGACGTCGAAGATCAGCGTGGCGTTCGGCGGAATCACGCCGCCGGCGCCGCGCGCGCCGTAGCCCAGGCTCGCCGGGATGATCAGGCGGCGCGCACCGCCCACCTTCATGCCCTGCACGCCTTCGTCCCAGCCGCGGATCACGTGACCGGCGCCCAGCGGGAACTGGAACGGGTCGTTGCGGTCTTTGCTGGAGTCGAACTTGACGCCGGTGCTGCCGTCGTCGTTCTGCAGCCAGCCGGTGTAGTGCACGGTCACGTAGTTGCCGGCCTTCGCTTCGGCGCCGCTGCCGACGACGGTGTCTTCGTATTGCAGGCCGGAATTCGTGGTGGTGATGGACATGGGTGTTCCTTGTTGTTCAGAGTGAAAGGCCGATTGTAGTCCATGACCTGTCAAAGCGCTATTAACGCTCTGTCCACTGTGTTGCGGCGGCGCGCCGCTTGCGTGCGATTCCATCGTTCTACGCTTCGGAGCGTTCAAGTTTCCCCGTAGAATAAAGCTTCCTTCCACTGAGACTGTGTCGTTCCATGCCGCGTCGCTTCTGCAAGTCCCTCATCTCTGGTTTCGCGTTGTTTTCGGCCATCCAGGCTGCTCACGCGAATGTCGTGGTCGTGCTGAACTCGCGCGACGCCACCGTCCAGCTGCTCGATCAGAAGACGGGTGCCGACAATGGCACGTTCGCGGTCGGCAAGGAGCCCCATCACCTGATGGCCACGCCGGACAACAAGTCGGTCATCGTCGCCAGCTCCGTCGGCAACGAACTGATCTTCCTCGATCCCGTCTCGGGCAAGGTGCAGCGCCGCCTGGCGGACGTGCTCGACCCGTACCAGATCGGCTTCTCGCCGGACCAGAAATGGTTCGTGTCGGCGTCGCTGCGCCTGGACCGCGTCGACGTCTACAAGTACGAAGGCGGCAACCTCACGCTCAGCAAGCGCCTGCCGCTCGCGCGCATGCCCAGCCACATCGCGTTCGACGCGGCCAGCACGACGGCGTTCGTGACGCAGCAGGGCAGCGACCAGGTCAGCGCCATCGACCTGAAAACGCAGACCGTCAGGTGGACCCTCCCGGTCGGCAAGCTCCCGGCCGGCATCTCGATGACGCCGGACGACAAATACCTGCTCGTCGGGATCATGGGTAGCGACTATGTCGAGGTGATCGACTGGCGCGCGCAGAAGACCGTCAAGCGCATCAAGACGGGCAACGGCGCCCACAACTTCCGCGCGGTCGGCGACCGCCGTCACGTGTTCGTGTCGAACCGCGTGCAGAACTCGATCAACATCATCGACCAGACCACGCTGGAAAACGTCGGCATGATCCCCGTGCCGGGCGGTCCGGACTGCATGGAACTGACGAACGACGGCAAGACGCTGTGGGTGACGCTCCGCTGGATCAAGAAGGTCGCCGTGATCGACGTGGCCAGCCGCAAGGTCATCAAGATGATCCCCGTCGGCCGTTCGCCGCACGGCGTGTTCTTCGCCAATTCGGCGCCGCGGATGTGATGCTGCGCGCCTTTGCCGCACTGTCGCTGGCCGCCGCCTCGAGCGCGTACGCGGCCGACGCATGCAAGGGCACGATCTACCTGACCTTCGACACGGGCAGCCAGTCGCAGGCCGGGCTGATCGCCGACACGCTGCGCCGCCACCACGTCAAGGCGACGTTCTTCCTCGCCAACGAGAAGACGGTGCGCGGCGACTGGTCGCTCGATCCGTCGTGGGCGGCCTACTGGAAAGCCCGCGCGGCGGAAGGCCACGCGTTCGGCAGCCACACGTTCGACCACGTCTACTTCCAGCGCGACGAGGCCGACGGCCGCATCGTCGTCAAGCCGCAGTTCGGCGCGCACGCGGCCCAGAAGCTCACCTGGACGCAGCAGCAGTATTGCGACGAACTGCGCCGCGTCGACGCGCGGTTCGAACAGCTGACGGGCCGCCGCCTCGACCCGATCTTCCGCACGCCGGGCGGCCGCAGCTCGCCCAACATCCTCGCGGCGGCGAAAAGCTGCGGGTACCGCCACGCGGGCTGGTCGCCGGCCGGGTTCTCGGGCGACGAGACGTCCAGCGACAAATTCCCGAATGCGGTGCTGCTGAAGCGCGCGCTGGATACCCTGAAGGATGGCGACATCTTCATGGCCCACATGGGCATCTGGTCGCGCAAGGATCCGTGGATGCCCGCGAACCTCGAGCCGCTGATCTCCGGTCTCGAGCGCAAAGGCTTCTGTTTCGCTACACTGAGAGACCATCCGGACTACCGATAACAAAATGATCCAGCATTTCCTCGATGGGTTCGCCTTCCTGCAGGGATGGCTGTTCGAGAACGCGGTCGAACCCGCGATGTTCGCCATGGGCTTCGGCGAATACATCGAAGACGCCTTCGAAGGCGTCGAATGGTTCCTCGCCGGCCTGTGCGAAGTGGCGGCCCTGTACCTCGTGCTGCGGCCGCTGGAAGCGGTCATCCCGGCGCAGCAGATGACGGACCGCCGCGCGCGCTTCAACGATTTTATCTACACGCTGATCCACCGCCTCGGCTTCTTCAGCATGGCCGTGTTCTTCACGCTCGACCCGGTCATGGACAGCATCGCCGCGGCGCTGCGCATGGAAGGCGTCCGCCCGTTCAACCTGGAGAACCTGATGACGGGCTTCCACCCGCTCGCCAGCTTCCTCATGTACCTCGTCGTGCTGGACTTCTTCGATTACTGGTTCCACCGCGGCCAGCACAAATTCCGCTGGTGGTGGGCCCTGCACAGCCTGCACCACAGCCAGCAGAACATGAATTTGTGGAGCGACGACCGCAACCACCTGCTGGACGACCTGCTGCGCGACGCCTACATGGCGGTCCTCGCGCTCGCGATCGGCGTGGCGCCGAGCCAGTACGTGCTGCTCGTCTCCGTCTCGCGCGCGCTGCAAAGCCTGCAGCACGCGAACGTGCGCATCCACTTCGGCCGCCTCGGCGAGCGCCTGCTCGTATCGCCGCGCTTCCACCGCACGCACCACGCCGTCGGCATCGGCCACGAATCGCAGGGGCGCGAGCTGGGCGGCTGCAACTTCGGCGTGCTGCTGCCCATCTGGGACCAGCTGTTCGGCACCGCCAACTTCGCCCCCGGCTGGCACGGCACGGGCGTGCGCGACCAGTTTGCGCGCACGAATCCGGACGGGACCATCCGTCCGCCCCGCGACTACGGCCGCGGCTTCTGGCGCCAGCAGTGGCTGGGCCTCGTGCGCCTGATCGAAGCCGGCACCCGGCGCAACGCCGCATGATGCGCCCCGTCGCCATCGCGTACGGCCGCGCGCTGCGCTCCCAGTTCTCGGGGCGCATGCTGCTGCTGTCCATCGTGCCGCTGCTGCTGTCGCTCGCGCTGTGGGGCGGCCTGCTGTACGCCGGCATGCAGCCGCTGCTGGACTGGCTGCAGGCGGTATTCGCCGACTACGGCCTGTTCGAGACGAGCGGCAGCATCCTCGCCACGCTGGGCCTCGGCTTTTTGAAGACGCTGGTGATACCGCTCGTGGCGATGCTCGTGCTGCTGCCGCTGATGATCATCACGTCGCTGCTGTTCATCGGCGTGGGTGCGATGCCGGCCATCGCGCGCCACGTCAGCCGCGTGCAATTCCCCACGCTGGAACGGAAGGAGGGCGGCAGCTTCATGGGCAGCCTGGGCGTGAACCTGTCGGGCATCGTCGTGTTCGCGCTGCTGTGGCTCGTCACGTTGCCGCTGTACGCGCTGGCGCCCGTCGCCCTCGTCGTGCAGGCCGTGCTGTGGGGCTGGCTGACGGCGCGCGTGATGGGCTACGATGCGCTCGCCATCCACGCCAGCGCCGACGAACGCCGCACGATCATGCACACGCGGAAGCGCTCCCTGCTGCTGATCGGCACCGTGTCCGGCCTGCTGGGCGCGCTGCCGGGTGTCGCGTGGATCGGCGGCGCGCTGTTCTCCGTCGTGCTGTTTCCGTTCCTGGCCGTGCTGTCGATCTGGCTCTACCTCGTGATCTTCATTTTTACCGGCCTGTGGTTCCAGTACTTCTGCCTGCAGGCGCTGGCCGACCTGCGGGCCGGCCAGGTGTCCAAGGACGTGTAAAGCGCTTCAGGGCGTGCCGAGCGTGACGAGCACGAGGCGGCCCTGCGCGCCTTTCGACTCGTTGACGGTCACGAGCACGCGTCCCTGCGGATCCTGGGCGATGGCCGTCACTTCCGCGACCGACCCGTCGTCCAGGTTGCGCGCATAGCCGGGCAGCAGGGTCGAGAGGTCCGTCCACGTCGTGCCGCCATCTTTCGACCAGGCCAGGTACGGCTTCTGCGTCGCCTTGTCGAAACCGCCCGCGACGAGCGTGTCCGGCTTGCCCGCCAGTGCCAGCAGGTGCCGGATGTACGGGTAGTTCTTGCCGCCGCTGAGCGGATGCTGGATCACGAACTTGAAGGACTTGCCGCCGTCTTCGCTGCGCAGCAGCCCGCCCTCGACGCCCGCGAACACGCGCTGATTACTCGTCGCCTGGATGAACTGCACGTTGCGGTTTTCCAGCTCGGGCAGGGTGACGGGCAGGGCGTCGCGCGACGCGAGGCTGACGCCGTCCGCGGCCAACTGGTAGGCGCGCAGGAACGCGGCATCCAGCGGGCATTCGCCGCCGACGAGCAGGCGGTCGCCGACGATCTCGAACGCGGGATGGGTGCAGATGTCCTGGTCGAAGAAGCCCGTCAGCACGCGCCACCGGGCGCCGCCGTCGTTCGACGCGAGCACGTTCTGGCCGCCGCCGGCGTTCGTGTACAGGCGGTTGTTCACCTGTTTCAGCTCGTCCATCGACAACGTCGTGCACGTGCTGCCCACGCACGCTTTCAGGCCGGCGTCGCGCGGCACGAACATCGTGCGGTCGGCGTTCAACGCGCACAGCGCGTGTTCGGGGCGCGCGTCGGCGCCCTTGTCGTACCAGGGCTGGAACAGCCACAGATCGGATCCGAGTACGCGCAACGATGGTGCACGCAGGGGCCAGGTGCTGGCGGCTTCTTCGCGCGCGAGGCCGCATTCGCCCAGCGCGACGCCGCTCCAGGCGGAATCCGCCCGCAGCGGCAGGCTGGCGCGCACCACGGCCGTGTCCGTGGTCGCGGTATTCGACAGCGACAGCCAGGCGGTGTCGCCGGTGAACACGATGCTGTCGATGCCGCCGGCGGCCGTCGCGAGCACCTCGGCCCGTGCGGGTTGGGCGACGGGCGGGGGTGGCGGCGCGGCCGGATCGCTTGAACCGCCACAACCGGCAAGCAAAAGGGCCAGCGCACACGCGCCGGCGACATGTCGTCCTGATGAAATCATCGTCTATCCTGTTCGGCGCCGCGCAGCCCGCGGCCGGCGCGCCGATTCTAGGAGGGGGCCTGTGTAGCGTCTTGGGGGCCTTTGTCGCGAGTTTGTCGGCAAATGTCACACACGGTACGCGGCCTCGGGCGCGGCAGGCTCCGGCGCACTGTGGCACACTAGACGCAAGGAGGACTGCATGGCATTCGGCCTCATCATCATCGGCGACGAGATCCTGTCCGGGAAGCGCCGCGACCAGCACCTGCCCAAGGTGATCGAGATCCTGGGCCAGCGCGGCCTGCGCCTGGCCTGGGCGGAAATCGTCGGCGACGAGCCGGAACGCATCACGGCCCTGCTGCGGCGCACGTTCGCAAGTAGCGACATCGTGTTTTCCTGCGGCGGCATCGGCGCGACGCCGGACGACCACACGCGTCAGTGCGCGGCGGCGGCGCTCGGCGTGCCGCTCGAGCTGCATCCGCAGGGACGGGCGCTGATCGAGGAACGCATCCGCGAGACGGCAGGGCCGGACGCCGACCTGCACGCGCCGGAGAACCTGCAGCGCTTCAAGATGGCTGAATTCCCCGCGGGGGCGAGCCTGATCCCGAATCCGTACAACCGCATCCCCGGCTTCACGGTGGCGCAGCACCACTTCGTGCCCGGATTTCCCGTGATGGCGTGGCCGATGATCGCGTGGGTGCTCGATACGCTGTACGCCGACCGTTTCCACCGCGAGGCGCATGCCGAAAAAGCATTGCTGGTGTACGAGCAGGCGGAAGCCGTGCTCACGCCGCTGATGGAGACGCTGGAAGCCCGCTACCCCGGCGTGCGCGTGTTCAGCCTGCCCAGCGTGGGCGATGCGCGCACGCGGCGCCATATCGAATTGGGGGTAAAAGGCGAGCCGGGCCAGGTCGAAGCGGCCTGGGCGGACATGTGTGTGGAACTGGAAAAAATCGGAGCGGAAGTGCAACCGTTGCGGGCCGTGGACAGCCGTTCGAACTGAGCCGTTGTTTTTTTGCGAAAATATCAGGACGACGTCAAAAAACTGCGTGAGCGGTTCCTGCATGTCACATTGATGTGGTGGAATGATGTCTGTGAGCAGGGGCGATCCGGAGTGAGGTCGCCGCAGCTTTGTGAACTTTTACGACCTGGATCACTCGAACCGACCAGCAGCAGGATGGCGAGCAGGTTGACGGGATTTGCAGGCGTGTTTCAAACCGGTTGAGCCATCATGGATAGTATTCGCCGTCAACGACGGCCCCGTTTCTTCTCCCGCGCGCTGCGCCGCATCCTTGGCCAGGCTGCGCCGGGCCAGCCTGCATTGGCCGGCATTCCCGCCGTGGCAGCCGAGCAGGATCTCCCTGTCCGCAATATCCCGTCGCGCGTGGAGCCCAGTCTCGATTCGAGCCTCGAACCCGCCGTGGACACCGGCGGGTCCGGACCCGGTACGCCGCCCGAACCGCCGCCGGCAGCGCCCAAGCGCCGCTGGCGCATGGTCAAGCGCACGTTCCTCGTGCTGCTGCTGCTCGCCGTCGCGTGCGCAGCCGGCCTGGCCGTGTACGAGAGCCGTACGTCGGCGCTGGAAGCGCACTTCTTCGCCGGCCTGACGAAGAAACTCAACTACCGCATGGGCAAGGGCCCCAGCGACGCGATCCGCTTCCCGCAGGCCAGCCCGTACGACGAGCGCCTCGGCTACTCGAACCTGCCGAACTACCTGGCCAAGCTCAAGACGCGCGACTACGTCGTCGCCGAACAGGCGCGCATGTCGCCGAAGATGCTGGAACTGGCCGACATGGGCCTGTTCGCCACGTACCACGAAAAGACGCGCGCCGGCCTCGATATCCTCGACTACAGCGGTGAGCCGCTGTTCTCGGCCCGCTTCCCCGAGCGCATGTACGACAAGTTCGACGCCGCGCCGCAGCTGCTCGTGAAGAGCCTGCTGTTCATCGAGAACCGCGAACTGCTCGACACGACGTATCCGAAGCGTAACCCGGCCGTCGAATGGGACCGCTTCTCGAAAGCCGTGTTCGACAAGACCGTGCACTCGATCGGCCTGGGCAGCGGCGGCCGCGTCGCCGGCGGCAGCACGCTCGCCACCCAGATCGAAAAATACCGCCACTCGCCGGAAGGCCGCACGGCCTCGCTGGGCGACAAGCTGCGCCAGATGGCATCGGCCACGCTGCGTTCCTACCTGGACGGCGAGAACACGGGCAAGGCCCGGCGCCGCATCGTGCTCGAATACCTGAACACCGTGCCGCTGTCCGCCAAGCTGGGCTACGGCGAGGTGAACGGCATCGGCGACGGCATGTGGGTCTGGTACGGCCGCGATTTCGCGGAAGTGAACCGCATCCTGGCCGGCAATGCGGTCACGCCGGAATATGCCCTCGTCTACAAGGAAGCGCTGTCGCTGATGATCGCGCAGCGCCGCCCCGCGTACTACCTGGGCGCCGGCGAGAAGGACCTCGAGATCCTCACGAACTCGCACCTGCGCGTGCTGGCGCAGGCCGGCGTGATCTCGCCCGCGCTGCGCGATGCGGCCATCGCCACCGTGCTGCATCCGGCACTGGGCTCCGGCGTCGCGCCGCCGCCAGCGAACACGTTCGTCACGCGCAAGGCCGCCAACGCCGTGCGCAACCACCTCGCGAACCTGCTGGGCGACTCGCGCCTGTACAACCTCGACCGCCTCGACCTGTCGGTGGTGACGACCTTGAATTCGGAAGCGCAGAAGGCCGTGACGGCGACCTTGCGCAAGCTGACCGACAATGAAGCGGCGGCGGAAGCCGGTCTCACGGGCAAGGGCATGCTGGGCAACGGCGACCCGTCCAAGGTCGTGTACAGCTTCACGCTGATGGAGCGGGGCGACAAGGTCAACTACCTGCGCGTCCAGACCGACAACTACGACCAGCCACTCGACATCAACGAAGGCGCCAAGCTGGACCTCGGCTCGACCGCGAAGCTGCGCACGCTGACGACCTACCTCGACATCGTCGACCAGCTGCACCAGCGCTACGAGCCGATGTCGAAAGCGGAACTCGCCCAGGTCAAGATCGATCCGAAGGACCGGCTGACGCAGTGGGGCGTCGAATACTTCCAGACCTTGCCGGACGGCGCCGACCGCGGCCTCGTGCCGATGCTGGGCGCGGCGATGGAGCGCAAGTATTCCGGCAACCCGGGCGAAGCGTTCTTCACGGGCGGCGGCGTGCACACGTTCGGCAACTTCAGCAAGCTGGACGACAGCCGCATCCTCACCGTGCAGCAGGCGCTGCAGAACTCGACGAACCTCGTGTTCGTGCGCCTGATGCGCGACGTCGTGCGCTACTACATGTTCCAGCTGCCCGGTTCGTCCGCGCAACTGCTGGCCGACGCCGACGATCCGCGCCGCGCGGAGTATCTGTCGCGCTTTGCCGACCGCGAAGGCAAGGATTTCCTGGCCCGTTTCTGGAACAAGTACCGCGGCAAGAACTGGGACGAGGTCGAGACGGCGCTGATGCAGGGCGTGCGCATCCGCGCGTCGAAGGTCGCGGCCGTGCATCGCACGATCTGTCCGGACGCGCCGCTGGCCGAATTCGGCAAGTTCCTCCACAAATACCTGCCGGCCGACGGCGAGGTCGACGACGAGCGCATCGCCAAGATGTACGACCAGTACGCCGTCGCGAACATGTCGCTGGCCGACCGCGGCTACGTCGCCTCCGTGCACCCGCTCGAACTGTGGCTCGTGGGCTACCTGCGCACGCATCCGAAGGCGGGCTGGGACGAAGTCGTCGGCGCGTCGACGAAGGAACGCCAGGAAGTGTATTCGTGGCTGTTCAAGACGCACCGCAAGCATGCCCAGGACAAGCGCATCGCCGGCCTGATCGAAGTGGAAGCCTTCCTGAAGATCCACGCGCAGTGGAAGAAGATGGGCTATCCGTTCGACTCGCTCGTGCCGTCGTACGCGACCACGCTAGGCGCGTCGGCCGACCGTCCGATCGCGCTGGCCGAGCTGATGGGCATCCTCGTCAACGGCGGCGTGCGCAAGCCCACGCAGCGCATCGATTCGCTGCACTTCGCCAAGGACACGCCGTACGAGACGCTCGTCAAGCGCGGCGACGCGGAGAAGGGCGAGCAGGTGCTGAACCCCCACGTGGCGCGCGCCCTCGTCGACGCCATCCGCGGCGTCGTGCAGGAAGGCACGGCCAAGCGCGTCAAGACGGCGTTCGTCAAGGACGACGGCAGCGTGATCGCGCTGGGCGGCAAGACGGGTACGGGCGACCAGCGCTTCGACGTCTACGGCGCCGGCCACCGCCTGATCGAATCGCGCTACGTGAACCGTTCGGCCACGTTCGTGTTCAACATCGGCGAGCGCTTCTTCGGCAGCATGACGGCGTACGTCCACGGTCCGGATTCCGCGCACTACGACTTCACCAGCGCGCTGCCCGTGCAGCTGCTCGTGAAACTGGCGCCGAGCCTGATGCCGATGATCCAGCATCAGGACACGGTCACCATCCCGGGCCTGCACGTCGAACGCGCCGCGCCGGCGCCGGCGGGTCCGGCGGATGCCGTCGCGCGCGACACCGAGCAGCCCGTGCCGGCAGATGCCGCACCGCCCGTGGAGGCCCCGCCCGTCGCGGAACCGGTCGCGAAGCCGGCCGCCAAGGCGGTGGAGAAGCCGGCCGTCAAACCTGCGGACAAGCCTGTCGAGAAGCCGGTGGCGAAGAAACCGGCCCCGGAAGATCATCCGAAGGCCGTGAGCGAAAAAGCCGCCGATCGTCCGAAACCGGCACCGCACAAGCCGGCCGCCAAGCGCGACGACGATCCGGAGGCGCCGCCGCCGAAGTCACCCAAAAAGCCCGCTGCCGTGGAAGACGTGCTGCTGTGAGCCGGGCCGCATGAAGCGGCTCCCGCTGCGTAAATTCAGTCTCGTCTCGCTGCGCGACCTGCTGGTGGCGGTCGCGCCGACGGCCGTGCTCGTGCTTGCCGCGTGCATCGTCGCGTACATCGTCGTCGACCCGGCGCCGCCGCGCCACGTGATCCTCGCGACGGGGCAGGAAAACAGCGCGTACGAGGAATTCGGCCGCAAGTACGCCACCATCCTTGCGCGCGACGGCATCAAGGTCGATCCGCAGCGCTCCCTCGGCTCGGAAGACAACCTGCAGCGCCTCATCGACGGCAAGGCCGACATCGCGTTCGTGCAGAGCGGGTCGACGAGCGAGGCGCAGGCCGAGCGCCGCGGCCTCGTGTCGCTGGGCAGCCTGTTCACGGAACCCGTCTGGCTGTTCCTGCGCGAGCGCGATGCGCATGGCCGCAAGCGCGACATGGACAGCATCGTGCAGCTGAAAGGCCTGCGCATCAATCTCGGACCGGAAGGGACGGGCGTGCCGAAGCTGTTCCGCCAGATCCTTTCAGTGAACGGCCTGGAGCCCCGCCAGCTCAAGATATCGTCGCTCGAGAACACGCCCGCCACGGTGGAATTGCTGGCGGGGCGCATCGACGGCCTCGTCTTCAGCTCGGCGCCGGAAGCGCCGCTGATCCAGATGCTGTTGCAGACGCCGGGCATCCGGCTCTTCAATTTCCGCCAGGCCGAAGCGTATACGCGCCGGCTGCCGTTCCTCACGCACGTCGTGCTGCCGCGCGGGATCGTCGATCTCGGCCGCGACATCCCGGCCCAGGATTTTCACCTGATCGCGCCCACGGCCACGCTGGTCGCGCGCGAGGACCTGCATCCCGCGCTGATCGACCTGTTCGTCAAGGCGGCCACCGAGATCCACGGCGGGACGGGCTGGTTCCAGCAGCAGGGGCAATTCCCGTCGCCGCGCTATACCGAGATCCCGGTGGCGCGCGAAGCGGCGAAATACTACCGCGACGGGCCGCCGTTCCTCCAGCGCTACCTGTCGTTCTGGCTGGCGAACCTGTTCGACCGGCTGTGGGTCGTCGTCGTGGCGCTGGCGGCGCTGATCATTCCGCTGTCGAAGATCGTGCCGCCGCTGTATGTGTGGCGCATCCGCTCGCGCGTGTACCGATGGTACGGCGAATTGCGCGCCGTCGAGCAGGCGCTGGAAAACGCGAAGGACGAACACCGCGACGAGGCACGGGAGGAGCTGCTGCGCCGCCTCGACGGCATCGAGCAGCGCGTCAACCACATCTCGATCCCGCTGGCGTACGCGGATGCGTTATATGGCCTGCGCAGCCACATCAACTTCGTGCGCCAGCGCGTGCGGGTCACGCTGGCCTCGAAAAACGCCGCGTGATTACGGCAGGACGATCTTCACGACGGCATTGCCCGACGTCGCGTACAGGTTGCCGCTGCCGTCGACCGCGATGCCGCGCAGCTGCGCGAAGCTGCCGGGCAGCTTCCCGGTTCGCAGCGTCGTCGACGTGGCCGTGCCGGCCGGCGTCGTGACGGTGCCGCCCGGCGTCGTGATCTTGCGTATCGTGTTGTTGATGGCGTCGGCGCCGTACAGATTGCCGTTCTTGTCGATGGTCAGGGCGATCAGCTGCTGGAAGCGGGCGGTCGACGCGTTGCCGTCGGCGTTGCCGGCCTGGTTGCGCGCGCCGACGAACGCCGTGAGGCTGGTGGCGCCGGACGTCGCGCGGCTGAGCGTCCGGGTCAGGTCGGCGACGTACGCCGTGCCGTCCGGATCGACGGCCACGCCGCGCGGCACCAGCACTGCCGTGCCGTAGATGGGCGCGACGGCGCCGGTCTCCAGCGTCGTGGTGCGGGTCGGATTCGAGATCGGGATGCGCCGCGTGTCGACGCCCGACGTGACGTACAAATTGCCGTCGTGGTCGGCCGCGATCCCCGCCGGCATGTTCTGCGGGTCGATGCCGAAATTGCCGAACGAGAGCCGGGTGACGGTGGTGACGGTGCCGTCCGACGTGATCTTGCGGATCGTCGTGCCGTCCAGGACGTACAGGTCGCCGCTGCCGTCGATCGTGATGGCAGTCGGCTGTGTGAAGCGGGCCCGGTTACCGTTGCCGTCGGCCGTGCCGCTGGCGCCCGCCAGGCCGGCTAGCAGGCTGACCGTGCCGTCCGGTGCGATCTTGCGGATCGTGAGGTTGCCTTCGTCCGCCACGTACACGTTGCCATTGGTGTCGACGGCCAGGCCGCGCGGCGTATTGAAGCGGGCCGCCGTGCCTTTCTTGTCCGCCGTGCCGCCCGTGACGGCATCGCCGGCCAGCACGCTGATGCCGGTGCCCGGCCCGGAATCGCCGCCGTCGCCGTCGTCCGTCTCGCGCTTCGGCCCGCCGGGGCCGCACGCGCACAGCAGCGCCGCAACGCCCGCGCACAGGAGGCGCACGCGCAGGCGGGCAGGGACGGATTCGGTTGTCATGTGTCGATCTCCAGGTCAGCAGTGAGCCCGCATGCTAGCACGCGCGCACCGTCGCGAATCTCTGCGATTCTCACGGTGCGACCGGGAGAGGAGCGACAAGTTCAGGCGCCGATCCAGGGCAAGCCGGCCTTGCACCAGCCGCCGACCGTCTTGCGGTGGCCTTCCGGATCGCGGTCGCCTTCGAAGCCTTCCAGGATGTCGAACGCATTTCCGTAGCCCAGTTCCGTGGCGGTGCGCGCCGCGTGGCGCGAACGCACGCCGGAGCGGCACAGGAACAGCACGACGTCGTCCGGGGCGGCCACGTTCTGCAACTGGGTCGCGAAATCCGGGTTCGGTGCACCACCGGGGTACAGCGTCCATTGCACGGCGCCGTGCTGGGCTTCCGGGACCGCGGGACGGCCGACCCAGTCGCGCTCCGCATTCGTGCGGACGTCGACGAGCTTGACCTTCGGGTCCGATTGCAGGAGCTCGAACGCTTCCCGGGGCGTGACGGCGCCCGCGTACGGCTGGCCGGGCGTACGGGCCCGGGCGGTGGCGAGGATCTCGTCGGTCTTGGTCATGTCATGGATTCCCTGTAGGCTGGTTGCGCACCGTCGCGGGTCGCTGCTAAGCTGGACCTCGCACTTTTGGTGCATCGCGCATCAGTTTGGTGCATACTCGAAAAATTGCACTCGTTTGGTGCGTATGGACGAGTTTGCGCCATTAACGTGCACGCATAAGGTGTCATTGATTTTAAGGGGCAAATTGAGCGGCCTCAAAGTAATCATTATTTATTTGCTCATGGAAAAATGCTGGCATAATTTCTGCTTAGAAGGTTATGCGCCTGTCGCATGCTTGGTTGGCATCGACACCCCTTTTTGACTTAGGAGATATTGGAATGGCAAGGACCGCCGCAGATGTAATGCAGATGCTGAAGGACAACGAAGTCAAGTTCGTTGATTTGCGTTTCGCCGATACCCGCGGCAAGGAACAGCACGTGACCGTTCCCATCTCGCATTTTGACGAAGACAAGTTCGAATCCGGCCACGCATTCGACGGCTCGTCGATCGCCGGCTGGAAAGGCATCGAAGCATCGGACATGCTGCTGATCCCTGACCCGAACACCGCGAACATCGACCCGTTCTTCGAAGAGACCACCGTGTTCATGCAATGCGACGTGATCGAGCCGTCGGACGGCAAGGGCTACGACCGCGACCCGCGTTCGATCGCCAAGCGCGCCGAAGCGTACCTGAAATCGTCGGGCATCGGCGACACCGCCTACTTCGGCCCGGAACCGGAATTCTTCATTTTCGACTCCGTCCGCTGGAAAGTCGACATGTCGGGCTGCTTCGTCAAGATCGATTCGGAAGAAGCTTCCTGGTCGACCGAAAAAGAATTTGAAGGCGGCAACAGCGGCCACCGTCCGTCCGTCAAGGGCGGCTACTTCCCGGTCCCGCCGGTCGACAGCTTCCAGGACATGCGTTCGGAAATCTCGCTGATCCTCGAATCGCTGGGCATCCCCGTCGAAGTGCACCATCACGAAGTGGCCGGTGCCGGCCAGATGGAACTGGGCACCAAGTTCTCGACGCTGGTCGAGCGCGCCGACTGGACCCAGAACCTGAAGTACGTGATCTGGAACGTGGCCCACAGCTACGGCAAGACCGCCACCTTCATGCCGAAGCCGATGAACGGCGACAACGGCTCGGGCATGCACGTGCACCAGTCGATCTGGAAAGACGGCAAGAACCTGTTCGCAGGCGACGGCTATGCCGGCCTGTCGGAAACGGCCCTGTTCTACATCGGCGGCATCATCAAGCACGCTCGCGCCCTGAACGCCATCACCAACCCGGGCACGAACTCGTACAAGCGCCTGGTGCCGGGCTACGAAGCCCCGGTCAAGCTGGCTTACTCGGCCAAGAACCGTTCGGCATCGATCCGTATCCCGCACGTGGCGAACCCGAAAGGCCGCCGTATCGAGACCCGCTTCCCGGACCCGCTGGCCAACGTCTACCTGTGCTTCGCAGCCCTGCTGATGGCCGGCCTGGACGGTATCCAGAACAAGATCCACCCGGGCGAAGCCGCGACGAAGGACCTGTACCACCTGCCGCCGGAAGAAGACAAGCTGATCCCGACGGTCTGCGCATCGCTGGAAGAAGCGCTGGAAGCCCTGGACAAGGACCGCGAGTTCCTGACCCGCGGCGGCGTGTTCAGCGACAGCATGATCGACGCGTACATCGACCTGAAGATGAACGAAGTCCAGCGTCTGCGCATGACCCCGCACCCGGCCGAATTCGACATGTACTACTCGTCGTAATTCGTTGGCATCACCCGGTGTCGCCTTGGAAACAAACGGCACCGGAGTGTATCCACACGGTAACGAAAACGCGGGGAAAGCCAGCCGGCTGCCTCGCGTTTTTTACTGGATGGGGTATAGTCGGAAGCTTCCCAACCATGCATCCAGACTGATTTGATGCGAATGACAAGCTGCTTCCTCCTGCGTCTTGTATTGCTTGCAGGACTTGCCGCGCACGAGGCGCGGGCCGATTCCGTCATCTACAAATGCGTCGACCAGAACGGTCGGGTGGAATTTACCGACATCAACAAGCCAGGCTGCAAGGTGCTCGACCTGCCGGGCTATGTCGCGTCGACCCCGGCACCGGCGCCGCGCGCCGCGCCCGCGGTGACGATGCGCCAGGGGGCAGGGCGGCCGCCGGCAAGTGCACCCAACCCCGCAGGGTTCCCGCGGGTGGACACGGCCACGCAAAAGGCACGCGACGACGACCGCCGCGCGATCCTCGAGGACGAATTGCGTGCCGAGGAACGGAAACTGGCGGATCTGAAGCGCGACTTCAACAACGGCGAGCCGGAACGCCAGGGCAACGAAAAGAATTACGCGAAGTACCAGGAACGCGTGGCCCAGATGCGCGACAACATCGGCCGCAGCGAAAAGAACGTGGAAGCGCTCAAGCGCGAGATCGCCAACATCAAATGACATGAACGGGACCCCGTCCGACCCTCTCCAGCACGACCGTTTCGCAGGCCTCGACATGCTCGCCTCCGCCGTGCTGGTGGCGGATGCCGAGGGGCTCGTCCGCTACGCCAACCCGGCCGCCGAGCACCTGCTCGACATGTCGGCCAAGTCGCTGTCGCGCCAGAAGCTGGTCGGCCTGTTCACCAACGGCGACGAGCTGGGCGCCCTGTGCGAACAGGCGATCGCGCACAAGTATGCCGACCTGCGCCAGGACCTGACGCTGTTCCGTCCGGCGCGCGAACCGCTGCACGTGCACAGCATCGTCAGCGCGGCCGGCGAGGCCGAGGTCGTCGTCGAGCTGCGCGAGAACGTCCAGCAGCTGAAGACCGACCGCGAGGAGCGCCTCCTCGACCAGAGCCAGGCCAACAAGGAACTCATCCGCAATCTCGCCCACGAGATCAAGAACCCGCTGGGCGGCATCCGCGGCGCGGCCCAGCTGCTGGAGCTGGAACTGCCGGATGTGCACCTGAGTTCGCTGCGCGAATACACGCAGGTGATCATCAAGGAGGCTGACCGGCTGCAGACGCTCGTCGACCGCCTGCTGGCGCCGCACCGCCGTCCGCACATCGTGGGCGACGTCAACATCCACGAAGTGTGCGAGCGCGTGCGCAGCCTCGTGCTGGCGGAGTTTCCGTCGGGTCTCGCGATCCGGCGCGACTACGACGCGTCGATCCCCGAATTCCGGGGCGACAAGGAACAACTGATCCAGACCGTCCTGAACATCGTCCACAACGCCGCCCAGGCCCTGCGCTCGCGCATCGCGGCGGGCGACGCCGAGATCGTCCTGCGCACGCGCGTGGCGCGCCAAGTGACCCTGGCGAAGGTGCGTTACGGGCTGGCATTAGACTTGCATATCATCGACAACGGACCGGGCATCGCCCCCGATATCCGCGACCGCATCTTCTACCCGCTCGTCTCCGGGCGCGAAGGCGGCAGCGGTCTCGGGCTGACCTTGGCACAAACCTTCGTGCAACAGCATATGGGCTTGATCGAGTGCGAAAGCCGGCCTGGATTGACGGATTTCCGCATCCTGATTCCCCTGCCATAAGCGGGTGAAGACGAGGGGCGTACCCGGCAATCCCCCTTGAACCTTCGCGGGAAGTAGAAACACATGAAACCAATCTGGATTGTCGACGACGATGCATCGATCCGCTGGGTGCTGGAAAAGGCCCTGGCGCGCGAGAACCTCGCCACCCGGAGTTTTGCCAGCGGCCGCGAAGCGCTGGCGGCATTCGAAACGGACACGCCGCAGGTGCTCGTGTCCGACATCCGCATGCCGGGCGAATCGGGCCTGGACCTGCTGGCGGCCGTCAAGGACCGCCATCCCGGCCTGCCGGTCATCGTCATCACCGCCTTTTCCGACCTCGACTCCGCCGTCGCCTCGTTCCAGGGCGGCGCCTTCGAATACCTGGCCAAGCCGTTCGACATCGACAAGGCCGTCGCCCTGATCCGCCGCGCGCTCGAGGAGAGCCTGCGCGAGGCCAGCGTCGACATCGCGCCGTCCGAGACCCCCGAGATCCTGGGCCAGGCGCCCGCGATGCAGGAAGTGTTCCGCGCCATCGGCCGCCTGTCGCAATCGAACGTGACGGTCCTGATCACGGGCGAATCGGGCACCGGCAAGGAACTCGTCGCCCGCGCCCTGCACAAGCACAGCCCGCGCGCCCAGCAGCCGTTCATCGCGCTGAACACGGCCGCGATCCCGAAAGACCTGCTGGAATCCGAACTGTTCGGCCACGAGCGCGGCGCCTTCACGGGCGCGCAGGCGATGCGGCGCGGCCGCTTCGAACAGGCCGAGAACGGCACCTTGTTCCTCGACGAGATCGGCGACATGCCGTTCGATTTGCAGACGCGCCTGCTGCGCGTGCTGTCCGACGGCCATTTTTATCGCGTGGGCGGGCACCAGCCCGTGAAGGCGAACGTACGCGTGATCGCGGCCACGCACCAGAACCTGGAGCAGCGCGTGCGCGACGGCCTGTTCCGCGAAGACTTGTACCACCGCCTGAACGTGATCCGCCTGCGCCTGCCCAGCCTGCGCGAGCGGCGCGAAGACATCCCCATTCTGGTGCGCCACTTCCTGGTGCAGAGTGCACGCCAATTGGGCGTCGAGACCAAGCGCATGAGCGACGAGGCGCTGCGCTTCCTCACCGGCCTGGAACTCCCCGGCAACGTGCGCCAGCTGGAAAACCTGTGCAACTGGATCACGGTGATGGCGCCGGGCCAGACCGTGGAGGTGAAGGACCTGCCGCGCGACCTGACCCAGGCGCAGCCCGTGCCGGCCGGCGGCAACGGCTTCGCCGTCGGCATCAGCTCGGGCGTGGGCACGATGTCGCTGGCGTCCCCGCCCGCCGGCATGGCGCACCATGCCGAACCGGGCGCGCTGCCGAACGGCGCCGACGGCTGGATCGGCCTCTTGGAACTGCAGGCCGCGCGCATGCTGTCGGACGGGCAGGTCGAGGTGATGGACGTGCTGGGCCGCCAGTTCGAATCCGCGCTGATCCGCACGGCGCTGAAGCACACGCACGGCCGCAAGAACGACGCGGCGATCCGGCTCGGCATTGGGCGCAATACCATCACGCGCAAGATCGCGGAGTTGGGGATCGATGGGGCCAAAGACGAATAAGGCGTGAGAGTGGGCGTCACGCGTATGGTGTAAGCTCTGTCATCCTAGCAACAACGTTTCGATGACATGCTGATCAACTGTGTCGCCTACCAGGAAGGCAAGAAGCTGTCCGACATCCCTGTCGAAGACATCAGCGACTACCTCTGCAAACCCGGGTGCTTCGTCTGGGTTGCGCTGCGCGACGCCACCGACGCCGAAATGGCGCAGATGAAGGAAGAATTCAATCTGCACGAACTGGCCGTCGAAGACGCCGCGCGCGGCCACCAGCGCCCCAAGATCGAGGAATACGGCGACTGCCTGTTCACCGTCGTGCACATGCTCGACCTCGTCGACGGCGACCACATTGCCACCGGCGAGCTGGCGATCTTCGCCGGCGCGAACTACGTCCTGTCCGTGCGGCGCGATTCCGCCAAGGGCTTCCTCGGTGTACGGGCGCGCGCCGAGCGTGAACCGCATCTGCTGAAAATGGGTTCGGCCTTCGTCATGTACGCGCTGATGGATGCCATCGTCGACCGCTACTTCCCCGTCGTCGACATGCTCGAATCCGAACTCGAAACCGTCGAGGACCGCATCTTCACGCACGGCGCGCAGCGCGAGAACGTCGAGCGCCTGTATCAATTGAAGAGAAAGGGCCTCGTGCTGCGCCACGCCGTGTTCCCGCTGCTGGAAGCGATCGGCCGGCTGCACGGCGGCCGCGTCCCGCCGCTCGTGCAGGGTACGGAGGATTATTTCCGCGACGTGCACGACCACCTGATCCGCATCGCCGGCCGCCTCGACACCATTCGCGACACGATCAGCACCGCAATCCAGGTGAACCTGTCGATGGTCTCGATCGACGAGAGCGAAGTCAATAAACGCCTGGCCGCTTGGGCCGCGATCTTTGCCGTGTTCACGGCGTTCGCCGGCGTGTGGGGCATGAATTTCAAGTTCATGCCCGAGCTGGAATGGAAGTGGGGGTATCCGATGGCGCTCGCCGTCATGATCGGCGTGTGCGCCTATCTCCATCGACTGTTTAAAAAGGCCGGCTGGCTATAAATGGAAAAACGCCCGGTGCGCGAACACCGGGCGTTTCGATTTGCTGCGCGACTACGTGCTTAGAACGTGTAGTTCACGCGCG
This sequence comes from Massilia kyonggiensis, assembly GCF_024756235.1. Classification (GTDB taxonomy): domain Bacteria; phylum Pseudomonadota; class Gammaproteobacteria; order Burkholderiales; family Burkholderiaceae_D; genus Telluria; species Telluria kyonggiensis. The sequence continues at coordinate 180,005 of NZ_JANUGY010000005.1, forward strand.
CGTAGAAGGTGCGGCCCAGCGGATCCGTGTAACGCGGATCGTAGCCGGCCTGGAACGTGTAGTCCTGGTACGACAGCGGCGGATCGCGGTCGAGCAGGTTGCGCACGCCGACGGTCAGGCCCAGGCCTTTCTTCTGCTGCCATGCGCCGAACAGGTCGAACGTCGTGTAGGAAGCGACGTGGTTGGTCGGATCCTGGTCGACGTAGCCGCTCTTGTAGCGCGCGGTCAGGCCGGCCGACCAGGCGTCGCGGTTCCACACCACGTTGTTGGTCGACTGCCAGCGGAACACCGGACCCGTGCCCGAGTACACGCCGACGTTCTGGTTCCACTCGCCGCCTTCCGTGTTCTGGTACTCGTACTTGTGGACGTAGGTCGTGTTCGACGCGAACGAGAACGTGCCGAAGCCGGCGGTGCGCAGGCGGTAGTTGGCCGACAGGTCGATACCGTTGGTGATGATGCCGCCCAGGTTCTCGTTCAGGCGCTCGATGTAGCCGCAGGTCGCCGGGTTCGGGCACTGCGAACCGTCCACCGACAGTTCGCCGGCCGGGTTGCGGTGGTAGCGGGAGGCGTACTTGACGTTGTCGGCGAAGATGTCATCCAGGCTCAGCACGCTGATCTGGTGGTCCAGCTTCAGGGCCCAGACGTCGACGCCGACGCTCAGGCCTTTCAGCGGCTCGATCATGATGCCCAGCGTGGCGTTCTTCGACTTCTCCGGCTGCAGCGCGGGGTTGCCGCCACCCAGCACCTGGAACTGCTGGCTGCAGTTCGCGGCGCGCGAGTGGCCCGGCAGCGGGTTGCCGCCCGGGCAGTTGACCGGGTCGTCATACGTGCCGGCGGTGTTGGTGAAGGTCTGGGCCGAGTGGATGTCGTACAGCGACGGAGCGCGGAAGCCGGTCGAGTACGAACCGCGCACCAGCACGGCCTGCGTCGGCTGCCAGCGGAACGACACTTTCGGGTTCGTCGTGTTGCCGAAGTCGCTGTACTTGTCGTAGCGGACCGAGCCCGTCACGTCCAGGGTCTTGAGGATCGGCACGTTCAGTTCGCCGTAGACGGCGTACGTGTGACGCGAGCCCGAGTTGAGCGTGTTCGGGTCGATACCGGTCGAAGCGACGACCTTCTCGGCGAACTCCGTATTCGCGGCGCTCGTGAACTTGTCGTACGTCGTCGCCGCGCCCAGTGCCAGGGCGGCGCCGCGGCCGGCGTTCAGCCAGTCGCCCAGCTCGCGGCTGGCGTGGAAGTCGAGGCCCGTGGTCTGGCCGCGCGCGGTCTGGATGGTGCCCGACAGGGCGGCCGAGTTCAGCAGCGCGGTGCCCGCGGCGCTCTGGTCGCCGAACGGGTTGATCACGCCGTCCCGGACGCCCTGGGTGATGAGGCCGCCGTCGCTGTAGCCGAACAGTTGCTCCTGCACGCGGTTTTCGTTCCACGTGGCGGCGCCTTCATAGTCCCAGCCGGCGACGTTGCCGGCCAGCGAAACGACCAGGCGTTGCTGGCGGTTCGTGTTCTTGTCCTGGCGCACGCCGTTCGGCATGTCGCGCCATTTCACGTGCGCGAAGCCCGGCTGCACGCCGTCCGGCATGAACGATTCCGTGTAGGTCGGATCCAGGCCGGCCGGGTAGTACGGGTTGGGCGTGCCGTCCGGACGCAGGCGGTTCATGTACAGGCCGCCGTACGGGACCGGGGCGATGGTGGTGCCGACGACGCTCTGGCTCGTCAGGTACTCGACGCCCAGTTCGTGCTGGCCCAGCTTCAGGGTGCCGCGGATCAGGCCGGAGTCGCGGATGTTGCGCGGGATGTAGTCGACGAACGACGAGGTCGTCATCAGGCAGCCGGTGCCGCCGTCCGGGATCAGGTGCACGCCGGTCGTGCAGCCCGGGCCGGCCGGGTTGACGCTGTCGCCGCCCTGGTAGTAGTTGGCCGGGAAGGTCGAGGTCGACAGGCCGCCCGGGTAGCGGGTGTTGTAGTTGCGGTCGGTACCGGTCAGCGGATACTGTTCCTGGTGGTCGATCACGGCCGAGATGTTCCAGCCCTGGGTGTCGAGGTCGCCCCAGCCCAGCGCGACGTTCGCGTTGATCGAACGGCCGCCGCCGTGCGACGGGATGTCTTCGCCGAAGGTGGCGCTGCCGCCCTGGTAATTCTTCTTCGTGATGAAGTTGATCACGCCGCCCACGGCGTCGGAGCCGTACAGCGACGATGCGCCGTCGCGCAGCACTTCGACGCGCTCGAGCGCGGCGAACGGGATCATGTTCAGGTCCGGTGCCGAGCTGTCGTAGGCGTTGTTCGCCAGGCGGCGGCCGTTCAGCAGCACGAGGGTCTTGTTCTGGCCGATGCCGCGCAGGTTGGCGAACGATGCGCCGCCCGTGCTGGAACCGACCGACTGGCTCGTGCCTTGCTGGGCTTGCGAGACGCTCAGGTTGGACATCACCTGTTCGATGGTGGTGAGACCTTCCTTCTTCAGGTCTTCCACACGGAGCACGGTAACGGGCACGGCCGTTTCAGCATCGAGACGTTTGATTGCCGAGCCGGTGATTTCCACACGCGCGATCGGCGCCTGCTGCACTTCCTGGGTTTGTGCCAGGGCGGTGCCGGCAAAACCGAAGCCGGCGGCCAGCGTCGTGCCGGAGAATACGAGGCGCAGGGTCCGCGCCATGGTTTTTTCTGTGAGCATCTCTTGGTCCTGTTTTTGTAGGTTACAAGTTTGAAATAGCGGATAACCAATATTTCAAGAACAGTAAAGATACACCACAGAAACTAAAATTCACGCAAATTTGTGGTGTAATTACGTCAAAAACAGACAGATTTGCATTAACGCTTGTAAGAATTTGAAACAATATTTCTTTGTGAAATCAAGAGTGTATGTACGACATGTTTTTGTACATATGTCTCGATTTGGGAAACGGCTTTGTTCAGCCATGCGGGCGGGCGCCGGCCATGAGACCGGCGCCGCGAGGATGAAGAGGGAATCAGCCGACCATGGCCAGTGCGACGGCTTCCGCGACACGGATGCCGTCGATCGCGGCCGACATGATGCCGCCCGCGTAACCCGCGCCTTCGCCGGCCGGGTACAGGCCTGACGTGTTCAGGCTCTGCAGGTTGTCGTCGTGGCGCTTGATGCGGATCGGCGACGACGTGCGGGTCTCGACGCCGGTCAGCACGGCGTCTTCCTTGTAGTAACCCTTGATCTGCTTGTCGAACGCGACAAAGGCTTCGCGCATCGCGACGATGGCATAGTCGGGCAGGGAGGGGGCGAGGTCCGTCAGGTGCACGGCCGGCTTGAACGACGGCGTCACGCTGCCGAATGCCGTCGACGGCACGCCACGCACGAAGTCGCCCATCAACTGGCCCGGCGCATCGTAATTGCTGCCGCCCAGCACGAAGGCGCGCGATTCCAGTTCGCGCTGGAAGGCGACGCCGGCCAGCGGGTGGCCCGGATAGTCGGCCGGGGTGATGCCGACGACGATCGCGCTGTTGGCGTTGCGCTCGGCGCGCGAATACTGGCTCATGCCGTTCGTGACGACGCGGCCTTCCTCGGACGAGGCAGCCACGACGGTACCGCCCGGGCACATGCAGAAGCTGTACACGCTGCGGCCGTTGGAGGCGTGGTGGACGATCTTGTAGTCGGCCGCGCCGAGAATCTTGTTGCCCGCGTTCGGACCGAAGCGGCAGACGTCGATCAGCGATTGCGGGTGCTCGACGCGGAAACCGATCGAGAACGGTTTCGCTTCGACGTACACGCCCCGGTCGTACAGCATCTGGAACGTGTCGCGCGCGCTGTGGCCGACGGCCATGACGAGGTGGCGGGTCGGGAGCGTCTCGCCCGTGTGCAACTTGACGCCGACGACCTGGCGCGCATTGCCTTCGCCTTCGATCAGCACGTCTTCCACGCGCGTCTGGAAGCGGATTTCGCCGCCCAGCGCGAGGATCTCTTCACGCATCTGTTCCACCATTTTCACCAGACGGAAGGTGCCGATGTGCGGCTTGCTGACGTACAGGATTTCTTCCGGCGCGCCCGACTTCACGAACTCGTTCAAGACCTTGCGGCCATAGTGCTTCGGATCTTTGACCTGGCTGTACAGCTTGCCGTCCGAGAACGTGCCGGCGCCGCCTTCGCCGAACTGCACGTTCGATTCCGTGTTCAGCTTGCGCTTGCGCCAGAAGCCGAAGGTGTCGACGGTGCGCTCGCGCACGATCTTGCCGCGCTCCAGAACGAGCGGCTTGAAGCCCATCTGGGCCAGGATCAGCGCGACGAACAGCCCGCACGGGCCCATGCCCACGACCACCGGCCGCGGCGTGCCCGGCGCGGGCAGGGCCCTGGTCACGAACTTGTAGCCGGTGTCGGGCGCCGGGCCGATGTGGGGATCGCGCGCCAGCCGGGCCAGCACGGCCGCTTCGTCGCGGACTTCCACGTCGAGGGCGTAGATCAGGACGATGGCGGTCTTCTTGCGCGCGTCGTAGCTGCGCTTGAAGACCGAGAAATCGATCAGGTCTCCGCTTTCGATGCCAAGCCGGCCGACGATGGCGTCGCGCAGGGCGTGGTCGGGGTGATTCAGGGGCAGTTTGAGTTCGTTAATTCGCAGCATGATGAGTGGTGGGCCGGCGCGCGGCGGCGCCGGACGGGCGCCGTGCCGGCGGCGGCAGATCGGTACAGGCGCCAGTATAAGGCATCGGCCACCCGGGCCGGCAGGAAAGGGACCACGCGAGGGCAGGGTGGAAGGCGCCGTTTCCCTCATTTTGTGTTGTAGGCAAGCAACCGACGTTGGCTTCCCCCATGCATGGTGGCAACCTGAACATCATGCGTCCGGCGTGCATTTCCAACCAAAATGCGTAACGTTAAGAATTTTCCTGCTGCAGTGCGTCGATCATGTTCAGTATCGAAATCAGGCTATATGCATGCGAAGTTCTTGTGACTCACTTCAATAGTGCAATATTTGTTCAAAAGAAAACCCTTTCTGGTGCTGCACTGCACCAGAGAAAAGCGTTAATTCCCGGTCTTTTTAAATGTGTTGTTTCTACACATTTCGGCAATTGTGTTTTATTGACACTTTCGCTTTTGCTATGGTTTTATCGACAAATCAGTAACGTTTGATATCTATGAAACGTTAATTGAGAGGGTTCGTCCTACAGGGCGAATGATGAAAAAACACATCAATTAGTGTGGTAGTCACCAGTAGTTTAAACGCACCAGGCCAAAAGCCTTTGCAGGCAACGGCCGTGCAAGCGGGGGCGGCGCAGCTTGGCCGCCCCCGCGTGTAAGCGCCGTGCCTGCATGTGGTGAACGTAAGAAACCACTTTGAGAGATTCGAGAAGGAGAAGTATTCATGACGTTTAAATTGAAGTCGATGCCATTGGCGATTTCGTGCGTTCTGGCCAGCGGTGCTCTGCTGGCAGCACCGGCAATGGCTCAGACGCAAGACGCAGTCAGTGCCCAAGCCCCGGCACGCGTTGTCGTCACCGGTTCGCTGATCAGCCGTACCGACACCGAAACCCCCACCCCCGTGCAGGTGTTGACGGCCGCGGACATCCAGAAAAGCGGCAAGACCTCCGTCGCCGAACTGCTGAACGACCTCGCCGCCAACGGCCAGGGCACGCTCGGCACCGGCTTTTCCGGCGCATTCGCAAACGGCGCTTCGGGTATTTCGCTGCGCGGCCTGACGGTGGGCGCGACCCTGGTGCTGGTCGACGGCCACCGCCTCGCCCCGTATCCGCTGTCCGACGACGCCCAGCGCGCCTTCGTCGACGTCTCCTCGATTCCGTTCGATGCCATCGAGAGCATCGAAGTCCTGAAAAGCGGCGCTTCGTCGCTGTACGGTTCCGACGCCATCGCCGGCGTCGTCAACATCAAGCTGAAGAAAAACCTGAACGGCACCCGCGTGGCGGCCGAATCCGGCAACACCCAGCACGGCGGCGGCAAGACGCACCGCGCGTCGATCAGCACCGGTATCGGCGACCTGGACAACGACGGCTACAACGCCTTCATCACGGCCGAGTGGCGCCGCCAGGGTTCGATCAAGGTGGCGGACCGCGACCGTTTCGACTGGGCCAACGCGGACTGGCGTTCGCGCGGCGGTAACAACATCCGCCTGGGCGTGCCCAACGGCCTGAACTCGCGCCTGACCGCGACCAACAGCCCGTTCCTGTACAACCCGGCAGGCACCGGCGGCGTCAACAATCCGGCGAACTTCCAGTTCCTGGATCCGACCAAGTGCAACTACAACCTGTACATGAGCGGCGGTTGCGCAATCCGCGACGACAAGACGAACATCCAGCCGCAGACCGAGAACATCAACCTGCTGGTCGGCATGACCAAGAAGCTGAACCAGGACTGGGAACTGGCGTTCAAGGGCTCGATGTTCCAGCGTAACAGCGTGAACAACCGCGGCAGCTACCTGTCGGCGTACTCGCCGACCACGTTCGGCGGCAACAACTCGCTGAACAATGGCGTCGTCGTCGGCGGCAACGGCCGTGTGCCGAGCACCCTGATCCCGACCACCGCGTCGTTCAACCAGCTGGGCGCTCCGGCCCGCCTGTACGGCTACATCCCGGGCACCGATCCGTTCGCGACCCAGGACAACACCGCGACCACGACCCGCTTCGCGCTCGACCTGCACGGCAGCGCCTACGGCTGGGACGTGAACGTCGCCGGCGGCATCACCAAGGTCAAGACCGACATCGACTACAGCGGCTACATCGACCGCGCCGCCCTGTACAACGCGATCTTCAACGGCAGCTGGAACCCGGTCGGCGGCAACTCGCCGGCACTGCTCGAAACGGTGTCGCCGCACTTCTCGAACACCCTCGAGTCGAAGCTGAACTACTTCGACGCCGTCGGTTCGCGCGAGCTGATGCAACTGGGCGCCGGTCCGCTGGCCCTGGCAGCCGGCCTGCACTACCACAAGCGCACCCAGAACTCGCCGGCGGCCAGCCTGACGCGGAACGGCCAGGTGGCACAGACCACGGCATTCGTGATCGGCGACGAGACCAACACCGCGGCCTTCGCCGAACTGCAGGCGACCCCGATCAAGAACCTCGAACTGCACGCTTCGGGCCGTTACGATCACTACGAGAACTTCAACAAGTTCACGCCGGCCGCGAGCTTCAAGTGGACGCCGTCGAGCATGATCGGCGTGCGCGGTACCTACGCCAAGGGCTTCCGCGCGCCGAACCCGGCCGAGGTGGGCAATGCCGGTTCGTTCTTCACCTTCAACGGTATCGACGACCCGATCCTGTGCAAGAACGGCGATCCGAAAACCGCGGGCAACGTCCCGACCGCGTGCGGCCTGAACCCGCCGTACGTCCAGCTGACCACGCCGTCGCTGTCGCCCGAGAAGTCGACGTCCTATACCCTGGGCGTGATCCTGGAGCCGGTGCGTGGCCTGAACGCCACCCTCGACTACTACAACATCAAGGTCACCAACCAGATCGTGTCGGCCGCCGGTAACGATCCGAGCTACGTCCCGGCATTCGTGCGTGGCCCGATCACCCCGCTGGACATCGCCAACGGCGACGGTACCACCACCGTCGGCACCCCGTCGGTCGGCCCGATCATCTACGCGACCTCGCCGTACGTGAACCTGGGCGGTACCAAGACGAGCGGTATCGAAGCGGACATCGGCTACCGCTGGCGCCTGCCGGGTGACTACGGCACCCTGAAGGCGAACCTGAGCGCGGCGCACACCTTCAGCTACCTGACGGAAGCCGCCGGCGGCGTGAGCTACCAGCTGGCCGGCACGCAAGGTCCGTCGGCGATCTCCGGCGCGACCGGCAGCCCGAAGGACCGTGCCCAGTTCTCGCTGGCCTGGAGCCGTGGCCCGCTGGACGTGAACACGACGGTGAACTACACCAGCGACTTCTCGACCATCGACCCGTCGCTGGGCGTGAACGACTGCTCGGGTCCTGGCGGTACCAGCTTCAACGTCGGTGGCCGCGCGTACTTCCGCAACCTGCCGCAGCCTGAGTACTACTGCCACGTTGCATCGTTCACCGCGGTCAACCTGAACCTGCAGTACCGGCTGAGCCAGAACCTGACGCTGAAGGGTTCGATCCTGAACCTGTTCGACCGCCAGCCGCCGGCTGACGTGGCGACCTACGGCAACTCGGGCGCCCAGACGTCGTACAACGCCTCGCTGCACCAGGCAGGCGCCATCGGCCGCTTCTTCAGCCTGGGCCTGGCCTACACGTTCTAAGTTCCAAGCGACATCGCTTCGCCAAAACCCGCCCGCAGCCCCGGCTGCGGGCGGGTTTTTTTATTCAGATTCCGTCCCAGCCGGCCGCGAGGATCGCCAGCGCGGCCAGTCCCGCCGTCTCCGTGCGCAGCACGCGCGGCCCCATCGACAGCGCCAGCGCGCCGGCGGCCCGCGCCGCGTCTTCTTCCTGGTCCGTAAAACCGCCTTCCGGACCGACGAGCAGGGTAACGTCCTGTGCCGGCGTCGCGCGCACCCACTGTGCGAGCGACGCGTCCGCGCGCGGGGAGAGCAGGATGCGCGTGCCGGTCGCCGGCGTGGACAGCCAGCGGTTCACGTCCTGCACGGGATCGACGTCGGCCAGCCGGTTGCGTCCGCACTGCTCGGACGCGCTGACGACGACGGCCTGCCAGTGCGCCAGCCGCTTGTCGGCACGGTCGCCGGACAGCCGCACGACGGAGCGCTGCGCCGCCAGCGGGATGATGCCGGCCGCGCCCAGCTCGACGGCCTTCTCGACGATCCAGTCCATCTTGCTGCCCTCCGGCAAACCCTGGGCGAGGGTCACGCGGAAGGGGAGTTCCACGTCGACGGCGTCGAGCGCGACGACCTCGGCGCTGGCGCGGCGTTTGCCGATCTCGGCGAGGCGCGCGCGCGCCTGGCCGCCTTCGCCATTGAACAGCACGAGCTCGTCGCCGCTCTGCTGGCGCACGACGTGCAGGTGGTGGGCGACCGCTTCCGGCAGGTCGACGACGCTGCCGGGAATGAGGGGCTGGGGGCAGTAAAAACGTGGCATGGATGGCAATCGGAACCGTTAACGAGCCGGCATTTTAAAGCGAGGCTGTCATGCTCTGGTAAAATACCCGGTTAAGGCCAGCTCGTGCCACCGCTTCCCTATCCTCAGACCCACACATCCATGAAATCTCTGCAAACCACCACCCTGATGGCCAACGCAATTCGTGCGCTGGCGATGGACGCCGTCCAGAAGGCGAATTCCGGCCACCCCGGCATGCCGATGGGCATGGCCGAGATCGCCGTCGCGCTGTGGGACGGCCACTATCGCCACAACCCGGCCAATCCGGGCTGGATGAATCGCGACCGTTTCCTGCTGTCGAACGGCCACGGCTCGATGCTGCACTACGCGCTGCTGCACCTGTCGGGTTACGACCTGTCGATGGACGACATCCGCAACTTCCGCCAGATGCATTCGAAGACCCCGGGCCACCCGGAAGTCGGCATCACCCCGGGCGTGGAAACGACCACCGGCCCGCTGGGCCAGGGCATCGCCAACGCCGTCGGCATGGCGCTTGCCGAGTGGCTGCTGGCGAAGGAATTCAACCGTCCGGGCTTCGACATCGTCGACCACTACACGTACGCGTTCCTGGGTGACGGCTGCCTGATGGAAGGCATCTCCCACGAAGTCGCGTCGCTGGCCGGCACGTTGCGCCTGAACAAGCTGATCTGGCTGTACGACGACAACGGCATCTCGATCGACGGCAAGGTGGAAGGCTGGTTCACGGACGACACGCCGAAGCGTTTCGAATCCTACGGCTGGAACGTGATCCCGGGCGTGGACGGCCACGACGTCGCCGCCGTCGACGCGGCCATCGCGCAGGCCAAGCAGTCGGACCGTCCGACGCTGATCTGCTGCAAGACGATCATCGGCAAGGGCTCGCCGAACCTGCAGGGCGGCGACAAGGTGCACGGCGCCGCGCTGGGCGAGAAGGAAGTTGCCGCGGTGCGCGAGCACCTGATCTGGGACGCGGTCCCGTTCGACATCCCGGCCCCGATCTACGAAGCATGGGACCAGAAGCAGAAAGGCGCCGCCGTCGAAGGCGAGTGGAACGCGCTGTTCGCCGGCTACCGCGCGCAATACCCGGAACTGGCCGCCGAATTCGAGCGCCGCATGAAGGGCGACCTGCCGGGCAAATTCGAAGAGACGCTGGCCGCCGCCATCGCGCAGACCATCGACAAGAAAGAAACCATCGCGACCCGCAAGGCGAGCCAGAACGCGATCCAGGCGCTGGCGCCGGTGCTGCCGGAATTCCTGGGCGGCTCGGCCGACCTGACCGGCTCGAACCTGACCAACTGGAAGGAATCGGTCGCTGTCCGTTCGGGCACCCCGGGCAACCACATCAACTACGGCGTGCGCGAGTTCGGCATGGCCGCCATGATGAACGGCGTCGCCCTGCACGGCGGCTTCATCCCGTTCGGCGCCACGTTCCTGACGTTCTCGGACTACAGCCGCAACGCCCTGCGCATGGCCGCGCTGATGAAGATCCGTTCGCTGTTCGTGTTCACGCACGACTCGATCGGCCTGGGCGAAGACGGCCCGACGCACCAGTCGATCGAACACGTCTCGTCGCTGCGCCTGATCCCGAACCTGGACAACTGGCGTCCGTGCGACACGACGGAATCGACCGTCGCCTGGGGCGAGGCCGTCAAGCGCAAGGATGGTCCGTCGACGCTCATTTTCTCGCGCCAGAACCTGCCGTTCATGGAGCGTGACGCGGCGACCGTCGCGAACATCGCCAAGGGCGGCTACGTGCTGCGCGATGTGGCGAATCCGGCCGCGGTCCTGATCGCGACGGGTTCGGAAGTGGAACTGGCGGTGAAAGCCGCCGAAACCCTGGCTGGCCAGGGTATCCAGGTGCGTGTGGTGTCGATGCCGTCGACCGACGTGTTCGAGCGCCAGGACGCGGCCTACAAGGCTGCCGTGCTGGGCCGCGGCATCCCGCGCGTGGCCGTCGAGGCTGGTGTGACGGACTTCTGGTACAAGTACGTCGGCCTGGAAGGTGCCGTGGTGGGCATCGATACCTTCGGCGAATCGGCTCCGGCCCCGGTGCTGTTCAAGCACTTCGGCTTCACGGTCGAGAATGTCGTCGCCAAAGTGAAATCGGTCCTCCCGGCCTGATGGATTGCGCCCGCCGGACTGTGCGTACGGCGGGTTTCACGCTATGCTTCGGTGTTAGGATTTTTTTAATCAGGAGTGAATAAATGACGATCAAAGTAGCAATCAACGGTTATGGCCGTATCGGCCGCAACGTGCTGCGCGCTTTCTACGAAGGCGGCAAGAAGCAGGACATCCAGATCGTGGCGCTGAACGATCTCGGCAACGTCGAGCACAACGCCCATTTGACCCGTTACGACACGACCCACGGCAAGTTCCCGGGTACCGTCGAAGTGGACGGCGACTACATGATCGTCAACGGCGACCGCATCCGCGTGTTCGCGCAGCGCAACCCGGCCGAACTGCCGTGGGGCGAGCTGGGCGTGGATGTCGTGCTGGAGTGCACCGGCTTCTTCACCACCAAGGAAAAAGCGTCGGCCCACCTGAAAGGCGGCGCCAAGAAGGTCATCATCTCGGCACCGGGCGGCAAGGACGTCGACGCCACCATCGTGTTCGGCGTGAACCAGGACGTGCTGAAGGCCACGGACACCGTGATCTCGAACGCATCGTGCACCACCAACTGCCTGGCCCCGCTGGTCAAGCCGCTGAACGACGCCATCGGCCTGGAAAACGGCCTGATGACCACCGTGCACGCCTACACCAACGACCAGGTCCTGACCGACGTGATGCACGAAGACCTGCGCCGCGCCCGTTCGGCCACGCAGTCGATGATCCCGACCAAGACCGGCGCCGCCGCCGCCGTCGGCCTCGTGCTGCCGGAACTGAACGGCAAGCTGGACGGCTACGCGATCCGCGTGCCGACCATCAACGTGTCGATCGTCGACCTGTCGTTCATCGCCAAGCGCGACACGACCGTGGAAGAGATCAACAAGCTGATGAAGGACGCATCGGAAGGCGCGCTGAAAGGCATCCTGACGTACAACACCGAGCCGCTGGTGTCGGTCGACTTCAACCACAACCCGGCATCGTCGAACTTCGACGCGACCCTGACCAAGGTGTCGGGCCGCCTGGTGAAGGTGTCGTCGTGGTACGACAACGAGTGGGGCTTCAGCAACCGCATGCTGGACACCACCGTGGCGCTGATGAACGCCAAGTAATCGGCTTCCGCGTCAACGAAAAACGCTCCCCTCGGGGAGCGTTTTTTATTTGGTCTTCGGCCACGGGGTCAATATCTCGAACCCGTTCTTGGTCACCGCGATCATGTGCTCCCACTGCGCGGACAGCGACCGGTCGCGCGTCACGACGGTCCAGCCGTCGTCCAGTTGTTCGACGTCGGCGTCGCCCAGGTTGATCATCGGTTCGACCGTGAAGGTCATGCCTTCCTTGATGAGCATGCCCGTGTTGGGGCGGCCGTAGTGCAGCACCTGCGGGTCTTCGTGATAGACCTTGCCGATGCCGTGGCCGCAGTATTCGCGCACGACGGAATAGCCCTGGGCTTCCGCCAGCTTCTGGATCGCATGGCCCACGTCGCCCAGGCGCGCGCCCGGGCGCACGGCGCGGATGCCGGCCATCATGGCCTCGTACGTCGTGTCGACGAGTTTTTTTGCCTCCGGGCTCGGCGTGCCCACGAAGTACATGCGGCTCGTGTCGCCATGCCAGCCGTCCTTGATCACCGTGACGTCGATGTTGACGATGTCGCCATCCTGCAGGATCTCGGCGGGGGAGGGGATGCCGTGGCAGACGACGCTGTTCACGGACGTGCACAGCGTCTTCGGGAAGCCGTGGTAGCCGACGTTGGCGGGCGTCGCCTTCTGCACCTTGCGGATGTATTCGTTGCAGCGGCGGTCGAGTTCTTCCGTGGAGACGCCGGGGACGACGTGTTCCGCGATCATTTCCAGCACCTCGGCCGCCAGGCGGCCGGAGACGCGCATCTTGGCGATATCTTTATCGGTCTTGAGTTTGATAGGCATGGTTCGTTACTTTTTCATGGACCGTTCATGATAGCCGCTCGGATGAAAAAATGCCCGCCAGGCGAACCTGGCGGGCATCGATCAGGCGTTCAAACGAGAATTAGAACGACTGGTTGTAGCGCACGTAGATGAAGCGGTCGATCGGCAGGTTGGCGTCCACAGCCGACGAGGACGACGCACCCAGGATCGTGGTACGCGCTTCCTTGTCGAAGATGTTGTTGGCGCCGACCATGATCTGGCCTTTCCACGAGGTCTTGTACGCGACGCTCACGTCGTTGTAGACCATCGCACCCTTCTTGTTGTAGCCGGTACCCCAGTTGGCGTGGCCTTGCGGGGTCGAGCATTCGACGGTGCTGCTGAAGCACTTGTCGCGGATGCCGCCGAAGTAGCGGGCCGTCCAGGTGGCGCTCCAGTTGCCCAGGCTCCAGTCCAGCGCGACGTTCGACTTGACGCGGTAGTAAGCGTAGCCGCCACCGCCGTCGTATTCGCCCAGCGAGCTTTCCCAGTCGGCCGTGTTGTCGGCCTTTGTGCGGTACTTGGTCACGAAGGTCGAGTCCGAACGCAGGCCGAACGCGCCGTAGGCACCACGCGGGAAGCGGTAGGCCAGCGACAGGTCGTAGCCTTCGGTTTCCAGTGCGCCCAGGTTGGCGTTGCCGCGCGACAGGTTGACGATCTGGCCCGTGATCGGGTCACGCTTGATCGCGTTGCAGAACGACGCGACGCCCTGCACGTAGCAGTATTCGGCGACCTGGGTGGCCGAGATGCCGCTGATCAGGTTGTCGACACGGATGTTGTACCAGTCCAGCGAGCCCGACAGACCCGGCAGGAAGGCCGGGCTGTAGACGAAGCCGAAGGTCTTCGTCTTGGCGCGTTCCGGCTGCAGCGACGCATTGCCGGCACCCGACATGAACGGGTTGGCGCTCTGTGCACCGCCCGCGTCGGTGACCGGGGTGTTGGTCTGGTCGGTCTGGCGGAAGCCCGGACGAGCGCCCGCCGCCGTGCAGCGTGCATCCACGCCCGGCGTGCCGCGCTGGCCGTACAGGCTGTCGCACGGGTCCATGTACGTGTCGTAGGTCTGCTGGCCGCCGCCGAACGTGTCACCCACGGTCGGTGCGCGGAAGCCCTGGGCCCACGTGCCGCGGACCAGCAGGTCCTTGATCGGCTTCCACATGAAGCTGGCTTTGCTGTTGTGGGTGTTGCCGAAGTTGCTGTAGTCCGAGTAGCGGGTTGCCAGGTCGACGCTCAGCAGTTCCGCGAAGCGCACACCCTTCAGGATCGGGATGTTCGTTTCGAGGTAGGCTTCACGCACCGAGTACTTGCCGATGGTCGAGTTGCCGGCCAGGTCGGTCGAGTAGCCCGATTGCTCGAACTGGCCCGGGATGTCGTAGCCGCGCACTTCGCGGTGTTCGATACCGCCTGCCACGCCCAGCATGCCTGCCGGCAGCTGCAGCAGTTCGCCGCTGATGTTGGCGGTCGCGCTGTTGATGGTCGAGCCATAGGTGGCCTGGCCGGTCGACATGACGTAGTCCAGGGTTTCCTTGTCGGTTGCGCCCGGACCGGCGATGATGTTGAACGGCTTGCATTCTGCCAGCGGGATCGGAGCGGCAGCGGTGCCGCACTGGACGACGCCATTGGCGTTCAGGAACGACGGACCCAGGGCCTTCTTCAGGTTCAGCAGGTTGACGTTGCCGGTGCCCATGGTCGTGCCGCGGACGGCGCTGTGGTTGTAGCCCACGTCCCAGTTCCAGGCCTTGCCCTTCCAGTCGAACGTGCCCGACAGGGTGGTGTCGACGTGGAACGTGTTATTCGTGTTTTCCGTCACGCGCGGCACTTCGACGGTGCGGCGGATGAAGTACAGGTCTTCACCGAACGGGTTGTAGTAGTTGTCCTTGTCGATGTAGACCGGGTAGCTCGGCTGGGCATCGCTGCGCAGCGGATAGCCGGCGACCTGCGCCGACGACTGGCGCTGCGAATACATCGCGGTCGTGCTCAGCTGCATGTCGTACGGCAGTTCCAGCGTGCCCTTGGTGAACAGCGTGTCCAGGCGGTTCGGCATCTGGAACATCATCTGCGAGGCGCTGTTGAACTTGTCCTCGACGATGCTGCTCTTCCAGTCGTGGTAGTTGGCCGGGTTGCGCGGATCCGAGCCCGTGCCGATGCCGTTGCCGCCGGCGCCGCCGGTGTGGTTCAGCACGTAGTCGAACGCATCGCCGTTGGCAGGCATGACTTCAGCCCACGGGCCTGCGCCCAGGCCGGACGTCGGGTGAGCCGGGCCCTTCGGGTATTTGGTGATGTCGCGGTCGCGGGCCCACACGGTGCCCTGTTCGGTGTGCGACAGGCCGACCATCAGCGACGCCTTGTCGCTGCTCGCGCCGTAGGTCAGCGAGAAGTCCTTGGCGCGGCCGTCGGCCTTGTCGTTGGCGCCGGTGTAGACGCTCAGCTGGCCGCCATCCATGCGCTTCTTGAGGATGATGTTGACCACGCCCGAGATCGCGTCCGAGCCGTAGATCGACGAGGCGCCGTCCTTCAGGACTTCGATGCGCTCGATCATGGCCGACGGGATGGTCGACATGTCGGTGTAGCCGTCCACAGACTGGGTCCAGCGCTTGCCGTCCACGAGGACCAGCAGGCGGTTCGAGCCCAGGTTGCGCAGGCTGATGTACTGGCCGCCGTTTTCACGGTTCGACGTCAGCGAGCCGCCGCGGTCGAAGTCCGGCGTACCGGCGGAAGACAGTTGGTTCAGGATGTCGCCGACGGTCACGAGACCCGTCTTTTGAATCTGTTCCTGGGTCATCACCTGGATTGGTTGTGCCGTTTCCAGGTCGACCTGGCGGATACGCGAGCCCGTCACTTCCACGCGCTGCAGCGGCGCCGAAGTCTCCTGGGCGTAAGCCGCATGCATCCCGAACGCGACGCCGCTGACGCAGATCAGGCGGATCGAGCGGGACAAGACTTTTTCCATCATGGTTACAAAACTCCTAGGTTAGGGCACGGCGAACTGGGTAGCAGCAGCCGTGTGAGGCCGTCGCTGCGAAGCGACTGTCTTGAAAGCAATGTGGTTAACATTTTTTTTCAAGCTGGCAATGGAAGCATCCACCGTGGCAGCCTGTCAATGTTCAAGGATGCATATTTGTGGGTGTTGCGGGTTTGCGTAATTACAAGTAAATCACCGAAGTTGGGCGTATTTACGGAAACAAATGTTGTGTACTGACATGAATCTATGCCGAAAGCATCGGTTTGGGCGTAGAACCCCCTACAGATCGCCGGAATGGGTGCAACATTCTTTTACGGCAGGAATGCACCAGATTGGGGCGAGAGCATCCGCATGCTTTTTAGACTGTTACATTTGTACAACAGGCAAAATTTCTTGAAAGGTCAGAACGACTGGTTGTAGCGCACGTAGAACAGGCGATCGATCGGCAACTGCGGATCGACGGCGGACGATGCGGACGTGCCGTTCACGAAGGACGTGCTGGCGTCATAGACGATGCGCGGCTTGCGGTCGAACACGTTGTTGGCGCCGGCCAGCAGCTTCGCTTTCCACGGCAGCGCATACCCCACCGACAGGTCGCTGTAGACCATCGCGCCGAATTTCGTATAGCCGGTGCCCCAGCTGGCAGGGTCGTTCGGGTTGCTGCATTCCTCGTTGTTGGCCGCGCTCCAGCAGTGGACCTTCACGCCGCTGTAGTAGCGCGATGCCAGCGTGGCGCTCCAGTTGCCGAGGTTCCAGTCCAGCGCCAGGTTCGACTTCACGCGGTTGTACGAGAATTCACCGGCATAGTTGTCCCAGCCCGACGTCGGCGTGCTCCGGATGCGGAAAGTATCGACATAGGTCGATTCCGAACGCACGTTGAACTGGCCGAGGGCCGTGCGCGGGAAACGGTAAGCGAAAGCCAGGTCGAAGCCCTTCGTCTGCAGTTCGCCCAGGTTGGCATTGCCGCGCGACAGGCTCGCGATCATGCCGGTGGCCGGGTCGCGCCTGATCCGGTCGCAGAACGCCTGCACGCCGCCGACGTAGCACTGGTTGATCTCGTACGTCGCCGTCACGGCGGTGATGCGGTTCTCGACGTGGATGTCGAACCAGTCCAGCGCGATCGAGGCGCCGTTCAGCCAGCCGGGGCTGTAGACGAGGCCGATCGTCTTCGTCGTCGCCGTTTCCGGCTGCAGCGCGGCGTTGCCGGCGCCCTGCTGGAACGGGAACGGCGTCTGCGCGCCGCCGGCCGGGACGGGCGTGCCGGCCTGGTTGAGCTGGCGGAACCCGGCCGGCACCCCGGCGGCCGCGCAGCGGGCCGCCACGGCGGCATTCTTCGCCGCTTCGCCGTACTTGCTGTCGCACGCGTCCAGGTAGGCGTCATAGGCCTGCGAACCGCCGCCGAACGTGTCGTTCAGGGTCGGCGCGCGGAAGCCCTGGGCATACGTGGCGCGCGCGAGCAGGTCGCGCAACGGCTTCCACATCACGCTGGCCTTGCTGTTCGTGGTGTTGCCGAAGTTGCTGTAGTCGGAATGGCGCGACGCGATGTCGACGCTCAGCAGTTGCGCGAACGGCTTGTTCTTCAGCAGCGGGACATTCAATTCCACATAGGCTTCGCGCACCGTGTACTTGCCGGTGGTGCCATTGCCGGCCAGGTCGGTCGAGTACCCCGACTGCTCGAACTGGCCCGGACGGTCGTAGCCGTCGACGGAACGGTGTTCGAGGCCAACCGCGAGGCCGACGGCGCCGGCCGGCAGGTCGAACAGGTCGCCGGTAAGGTCGGCGGTGGCGCTGTCGACGGTCGAACCGTAGGACGCCTGCCCGGTGGACATCACGTAATCCAGCGCGGCGGCGGTCGATGCCGACGGGCCGCCCAGGATGTCGAACGGCACGCATTCGGCCAGCGGGATCGGGCTGGCGGCCGTGCCGCACTGTACGACGCCCGCCGCGTTCAGGAACGACGGACCGAGCGCCTTTTTGAGGTTCAGCAGGTTCAGGTGGCCCTTCGACAGGATCGAGCCCCTGATGACGCTGTGGTTGTAGCCGGCGCTCCAGCTCCAGGCCTTGCCCAGCAGGTCGGCGGTGCCTTCCAGGCTCGCGTCGATATGGAGTGTCCGGTTCTCGTTGGTGGCCATGCGCGGCACTTCCGTCGTGCGGCGGTAAAAGAACAGGTCCTGGCCGGGGTACGGGTTGTACCAGCTGGCCTTGTCGATGTAGACGGGGTATTTGCTTTGTGTGAGCGAGCTCAGCGGGTAGCCGGCGTTCTCGCGCGCCGCCGTGCGGTCCGCGAACATCGCCGTCGTCGTGAAGCGCATGTCGTGCGGCAGGGTGATCGTGCCCCTGGTGAACATGGACGCCAGCCGGGTCGGCGCCAGATACATCATCTGGTCCGTCGAGTTGAACGTGTCGGCATCCGCGCCGGTATAGTCGTGATAATTGTTCGGATCGCGCGAACCGGAACCGGTGCCGTCCCCCAGGTAGGAACCGGTGTGGTTCAGGATCCTGTTGAAACCGGTCGCGCCGCCGCCGGCGTTCACCTGGCGGATGCGGCCCCACGGGCCCGTGCCGAGGCTGGCGTTCACGTGGCCGGGGCCGTACAGAAACGCGGTGACGTCGCGGTCCTTCGCCCACACGACGCCGTCCTCGGTGTACGTCAGGCCGAACATCATGTTTGCCCTGTCGCCGGCAGCGCCGTACGACAGGGCTACGTCCTTCTTTCTGCCGTCGCCCTGTTCGTTGCGGCCCGCGTACACGCTGGCCAGGCCGCCCTGCATGGTTTTCTTCAGGATGACGTTGACGACACCCGCGATCGCGTCCGACCCGTAGATCGACGAGGCGCCGTCCTTCAGGATGTCGATGCGCTCGATCAATGCCGCGGGGATGGTCGACATGTCGGTGTAGCCGGCGACCGTCTGCGTCCAGCGCTTGCCGTTCACCAGCACCAGCAGCCGGTTCGCGCCCAGGTTGCGCATGTTGGCGTACTGGCCGCCCTGTTCGCGGTTCGACGTCAACGTCTGCCCTTTGGAAAAGGCCGGCGTGCCGGCGGCGGACAGGTTGTTGAGGACGTCGCCTACGGTGACGAGGCCCGTCTTCTGGATCTGCTCCTGGGTCAGTACCTGGACCGGTTGCGCCGTTTCCAGGTCGACCTGGCGAATGCGCGAGCCCGTCACTTCGACGCGCTGCGTTGGTTCTTGCGCAAGGGCCGTCATCGCGTGCGTGGCAAGGGCCACGGCCAATGCGATTCTTGTTCGTTGTTGCATCGAGTCTCCGATATCGACGTTGCTGCAGATCATGCAACGTTGGCCGTACCGGCGTCTTACGTATTGACGAAAATCAAACCATAAATATGTTCGCGAAGAAACGTTGAGAAAAAACAACTTCCCGAGCGAAAAAATGCGCTCGGGATATTCTTTATAGGTGGAAGCAGTCGTGCCACAGGCGCACGACGACGTCTGCATGTTTCGCAACGAGGCTGCGTTCCACCCGCGCATTTTCCTGGCCCTGGAGGCGGACCTGGTGCTGCAGCTTGCGCATCGCACGGTACGCGCCGGCGGCGCCGTCGGCCAGGTCCATGTCGATGAGACCCAGCGTGCCGCACAGTTTCAGCAGGGCGATGTTGCCGACGTTCGCCGTCAACTGCGGATACGCGGCCGCATGGCGCAGCACGAGGTATTGCACGATGAATTCGATGTCGATCATGCCGCCTTCGTCGTGCTTCAGGTCGAATCGCTCGTCGCGGGGCGGGTGGGCGTCGCGCATGCGCTGGCGCATCTTGACGACTTCCTCGCGCAGCTCGGTTTCGCGGCCCGAGCGGTCCTGGCGCAGCACCTGCTCGCGGATCGCCTCGAACCGGGCGCCGATGCCGGCGTCCCCGGCGCAGAAGCGGGCGCGCGTGAGCGCCTGGTGCTCCCACAGCCAGGCAGACGATTGCTGGTAGCGCTCGAACGCGGCCACGGACGACACGAGCATGCCGGACGCGCCGTCCGGCCGCAGCGCGGTGTCGATGTCGAACAGGATGCCGGCCGGCGTATGCGTCGTCATCCACGTGATGAAGCGCTGGGCCAGCTTGGCGTAGTTGGACGGCGCCATGTCGTCGTCGTCGTCGAACAGGAAGATGACGTCCAGGTCGGAGACGTAGCCCAGTTCCTTGCCGCCCAGCTTGCCGTAGGCGATCACGGCGAAGCGCGGCACCTCCACGTGGCGGGACGCGATGGTGCGCCAGGCACGGCGCACGACTTCGCACACGATCAGGTCGGCCAGCGCGGACAGGTGGTCGGCCAGCCGTTCGACGGACAGCTCTCCCGCCAGGTCCAGCGCCAGCAGGCGGAACATCTGGGCGTGGTGCGCTTCGCGCAGGATGTCGAGCTGGCGCTCGGTGTCGCCGGTGGCCGCGTCGAGCTGGGCCGCGAGGCTCGCCGCCAGCGCAGGCAGGTCCTCGGCGGCATTGCCGCGGTCGTCCAGCAGCTCGTCCAGCAGGATCGGGTGCTGGGTGAGGAACGTGGCGGCCCAGCCGGACGCATTGATCATCCGGAGTACCCGCTCCAGCGTGTGCGGGTATTCCGTCAGCAGCGACAGATATGCAGAGCGGCGCGCAATAGCTTCGAAGAAATCGAGCAGGCGGCCCAAGGTGGACGTGTGGCTGCCGAGGCCGGCCTGCGCGACGATGGCCGGGATCTGCGTCAGCGCCGTGTTGACGAGGGCGACGAGACGGTGGCGGCTCGCTTCCGGCAAGGTCTGCAGCTTGGGCGCCTGCCACGTGGCGACGAGGCGGTTCGCGCCCGCCTGCGGGTCGTCGAAGCCGAGGCTTGCGAGGCGGTCGGCGATGGCGTCGCGGTTCTCCGGATCGGACAGCAGCGCATCCGGGTCGACCGGTTCGCTGCCTGCCGCCTTGTCCGCGAAGATCGCGTCGAACTGGGCGGCGACGAAGGCGCGCCAGGCGTCCAGGCGGGCCAGCAGTGCCGCTTCGTCGGCCATGCCCATCATCCGCGCGACGGTCAGCCTGTCCTCGGGCGACACGGGCATCGTATGCGTCTGGGCATCTTCCAGGTATTGCAGGCGGTGCTCCAGGTCGCGCAGGAATTCGTACGCTTCAAGCAATTGCTCGACTGTATCGGCGGCCAGCAGTTCGCGCTCGGCCAGCAGGCGCAAGGTCTTGCGCGTGGAGCGTTCGCGCAGCGCCGGATCGCGGCCGCCGCGGATCAATTGAAACACTTGCGCGAGGAACTCGATCTCGCGGATGCCGCCACGGCCCAGCTTGACGTTCTGGTTGCGCTCCGGATGCAGGCGCTCCTGGCGGTTGACCTCGGCGCGAATCTGGGCGTGCATGGTGCGGATGGCGTCGATCACGCCGAAGTCGAGATAGCGCCGGAACACGAACGGCCGCACGATGGCGTCCAGGGCCGCGATGTCGGCCGGATCGCCGGTGACCGCGCGCGCCTTGACCCAGGCATAACGTTCCCATTCGCGCCCCTGTACGATCAGGTAGTCCTCGACCATGTTCAGGCTCGCCACGAGCGGGCCCGACTTGCCGTTTGGACGCAGTGCCATATCCACGCGGAACGTAAAACCGTCTTCGGTGACTTCGGACAGCGCGGCGATCAGCTTGCGGCCCAGGCGCACGAAGAATTCGTGGTTCGACAGGGATTTCTGGCCGGGGCCGGCTTTCGTGTCGCCGTCCTCGGGGTAGACGAAGATGAGGTCGATGTCCGACGAGACGTTCAGTTCGCCGCCGCCGTGCTTGCCCATCGCCAGCACCATCATCTGCTGGGGACGGCCGGAATCGGCGCCGACCGGCTCGCCGTGCAGCGCGGTCATCTCCGCCATGAGCTCGGCGAGATGCGTCTGGACGGCGAAATCGGCGAAGCGGCTCATGGCGGTCACGACTTCGTCCAGGTCGGCCTGGCCGTCGAGATCGCGCCGGATGATGGTGCAGATGAGCAGGTTGCGCAGCCGGCGCATGGCCCGGGTTGTCGGCAGGACTGTGCCATTGGGACCGGAGGCGGCCTCGGTCTTCAGCGCTGCGCCGAAATCGAGGGAGGCCAGCGATAATGCGGACAGGGTATCGACGCGCCCGGCACGGGCCGGATCGGCGGCGAGCCAGCGTTGGTAAAAGCGCGACATCTGCGCGGGAGACTGCGGTGTAGCTGGGAACATAGGGCGATTTCCAGACGAGTTGTGCGTTTCGGGACGCTTGCTATGGGGTAAAATTGCCCGCCATGCTGCCCTGGGTCAGCACGATGGTAAGGTAGACGCCGCGGATGTTGCAAGCGCTCTCTTTTATTTACAGATTAACAACTCGGCGAGTCTTTTGACGCTTTTGATGCACAGCCCGGAACCGCAGGCGCAGCGCGAGCCCGACGCGCATGAGCAGGCGCACCCCCACGCACATGCGCATGAGCATGTGCCGCTGGTGGAGCGCTGGGCCCGCGCGCGTGCTTGCTACCGCTATGCGAACCTCGCGTCGCATCACGTGCTCGGCTTCACGATCAAGGCCGTCCTGCTCGTCTATTTCGCGTTCATGGTGCTGTTCCTGGTGCTGCGCTACGCGGTGCTGCCGAACATCGACTATTACAAGCCCGACATCGAACGGGCCGCCAGCCGCGCGCTGGGCAACCAGGTGACCATCGCGCGCGTCTACGCATCGTGGCGGGGCCTGCGCCCGAACCTGTACCTGGGCGATCTGCGCCTGCACGACCGCGCGGGGCGCCAGCTGCTGGCGTTGCCGTCCGTGTCCGCCACCGTGTCGTGGTGGTCGGTGATGGCGGCCGAGCCCCGGTTTGAGACGCTGGAAATCAACCGGCCGGAACTGGACGTGCGGCGCGGCGCGGACGGCGTCATCGCCGTGGCCGGCGTGCGCATCGACCCGAACAAGAAGGAAGAGGGCGGCGGCGCCGACTGGCTGCTGCGCCAGCACGAGGTCGTGATCCGCGAGGGCCGCCTGACCTGGACGGACGAGCTGCGCGGCGCCCCCACGCTCGCGCTGTCGGACGTGACGCTCGTGCTGCGGAACCGCTGGACGACGCACCGCTTCGCCCTGAAGGCCGCGCCGCCGGCGGGCGCCGGCGATCCGCTCGACCTGCGCGCGCGCTTTTCGCACCCGCCGTTCGGCGCCAAGCCCTCCGACGCGCGGCGCTGGAAGGGCCAGGTGTATGCCGACCTGCGCAACACCGACCTGGCTGCCTGGAAGCAGTACGTCGATTATCCGTTCACCCTGCAGGAAGGCCGCGGCTCCGTGCGCGCCTGGCTCGACTTCGACCACGCCCGCCTGGCCGGGTTCACGGCCGACCTGGCGCTGGCCGGCGTCAGCGCGCGCCTGGGCCCGGACGCGCCGCCGCTGGCACTGTCGCGCGTATCGGGCCGGCTGTCGGCCAGCGAGACCATCGCCCCGAACGTGGACGACGGCAAGCCGACCTTCGGCGCGCTGGGCCACACGATCGGCCTGAAGGATTTCTCGGTCGTCACGGAAGCCGGCGTCGTGCTGCCGCCGGCCACCCTGAACGAATCGTGGCGCCCCGCCACGCGCACCCAGCCGGAACGCTTCGAAGTGCGCGCCGAACAGCTGGACGTGGGCGCGCTGGCCGCGCTGGCCGTGCAATTGCCCATCGCACCGGCGCACCGCCAGCTGCTGACGGAACTGGCGCCGCGCGGCCGCATCAACGATGCCGACGTCGAATGGCAGGGCCGCTTCCCGCACATCACGGGCTACCGCGTGCGGGGCGACGTCGAGAACCTCGGCATGAATCCGCTGGCTGCGCGCGCCGCACAGGCCGCGGTGGATGGCCATCCGGCACAGCCCGCATGGCCCGCGCTGCCGGGCTTTAAAAACCTGTCGGGCCGCATCGACGCGAGCGACCATGGCGGCAGCATCGACGTCGATTCCGACAAGCTCGTGCTGGCGCTGCCGGCCTGGTTCGCCGATCCGGAAATGCCGTTCGACCAGTTCGCCCTGCACGCACGCTGGACGCACCTGGCGGACGACCAGCTGGCCGTCGACGTCGACAGCCTGAACCTGGCCCAGGGCGCGCTGAAGGCGACCCTGACGGGCCGCCACGTGCTGCCGTTGAAAGCCGGCCAGGGACCGGGCAATGCCGACTTCACGGGCACGGTCGACAATTTCGAGATCGCGAGCATCGGCCGCTGGCTGCCGCTCGCGACGCCGGAAGGATTGCGCGAATGGCTGACGGGGGCACTGCAGGGCGGCATGCTGCACGACGCGCGCCTGCGCCTGCGCGGCGACCTGGCCCAGTTCCCGTTCCGCGCCGAGAATGCCGTCCAGCGCGCCAAGGGCGAGTTCCGCGTCGGCGGACGCATCGAGGACGGCAAGCTCGAGTACGCGCCCGGCCACAAGGCAGCCGACGGCAAGGCGCCGCTGTGGCCGCTGCTGGAAAACATCAACGGGTCCATCGTGTTCGACCGCGCCCGCATGGACATCCACGCCGACACGGCGCGCACGCAAGGCATCGCGCTGTCGAACGTGAAGGCCGTGATCCCCGAGCTGGGCATCCACGAGATGATGCTCGACATCGACGGCACGGCCGCCGGCCCGCTGCCCGAGTTCCTGCACTACGTGGCGGCCAGCCCCGTGCTCGAATGGATCGGCCATTTCACCGAGGACACCAAGGGGACCGGCCCCGCGAAACTGGGCTTGAAGCTGCACCTGCCGCTCGCGAACCTGCACGACGCGAAAGTCCAGGGCGCGCTGCAACTGCAGAACAACGAGGTCGTGCTGTTCCCCGACCTGCCGCCCATCGAGGCCGCACTGGGCCGCATCGAGTTTTCCGAACACGGCGTGAACCTGAACGGCGTGGGCGCCAGCTTCCTGGGCGGGCCGCTGCAATTATCCGGCGGCACCCAGCGCGACGGCAGCATCCAGATCCGCATGGCCGGGAGCGCCACGGCCGAGGGCATGCGCCAGACGCGCTCCTTGCCGGCGCTGCAGCGCCTGGGCAATAAACTGTCCGGCGGCGCGCGCTTCGGCGGCACCGTCACGGTGAAGGACCGCCAGACGCAGATCATCCTCGATACCAACCTGGCCGGCCTCGGCATCGAGCTGCCCGCGCCGCTGAACAAGCCCGCCGCGGACGCGCTGCCGCTGCACTTCGTCCTGACGGGCCAGCCGACGGGGGCGGACGGCGTCGGCCGCGACGACATCCGCATCCTGCTGGGCAATATCGCCGCCGCGAAATACGTGCGCGAGCGGCAACCGCACGGCCCGTGGATCGTTAAGCGGGGCGGCATCGGCGTCAACGTGCCGGCGCCCGAGCCCGACAGCGGCATGATGATCAACGTGAACATGAAGGCGCTGAACGTCGACCGCTGGCTTGCGGCGGCGGCCGACATCGCCGGGCCGGGCGAGGCCGTACCCGCCCCGTCTGCCGAGAGTGGCGGCGGCATGGCGCAGTATGTTGTGCCGGACATCGTGGCCGCGCGTGCCGGCGAACTGATCATCGGCGAGCGGGCACTGCGCGACGTCGTCGTCGGCGCCACGCACCAGAACAATACGTGGCAGGCCAGCATCGATTCGCGCCAGGTGGTCGGCTACGTGACGTGGGCCGAAGCGGGCCAGGCGCTGGGCAAGGTGACGGCGCGCCTGGCGTCGCTCGTGATCCCGGAATCGTCCGCGAACGAAGTCAAGGACCTGCTCGAATCGAACAAGGGCGCGAGCGCCAGCATCCCGGCCCTCGACATCGTGGCCGACCGCTTCGAGCTGTTCAACAAGCAGTTCGGCCGCCTCGAACTCGTCGCCAGCAATGCGCAGGCGCTGGCCGGACGCGAATGGCGCATCGAAAAGCTGGCGCTGACGAATCCGGACGGCCAGCTGAAGGCAAACGGCCGCTGGCTCACGCGCGACGGCAAGAGCAACACGGCACTCAATTTCACGCTCGACATCAGCGATGCCGGCCGCCTGCTGGATCGCCTCGGCTTCCCGGAGACACTGCGCCACGGCAAGGGCTCGCTGTCCGGCGACATCTCGTGGGCCGGGCTGCCGTACTCGCTCGACATCCCGAGCCTGTCGGGCCAGATCCAGATGAATGTCGAGGATGGACAATTTCTCAAGCAGGACCCGGGCGCCGCGAAGCTGCTGGGCGTGCTGAGCCTGCAGATGCTGCCGCGCATGCTGAAACTCGACTTCCACGACGTGTTCTCGGAGGGTCTTGCGTTCGACGGCATCACGGCGAACGCGATGATCACGCGCGGCGTCGTGCGCACGGACAATCTCAAGATGCACGGCGTGGCGGCGACGGTGCTGATGGATGGCACGGCCGACATCGCCAACGAATCGACGAACCTGCACGTCGTCGTGATCCCGGAATTCAACCTCGGCACCAGCTCGCTCGTGTACGGCCTCGCGGTGAACCCCGTGATCGGCCTCGGCAGCTTCCTGGCCCAGCTGTTCCTGCGTGCGCCCGTGATGAAGGCGCTGACTTACCACATGCAGGTGACGGGACCGTGGAAGTCGCCGCACATCGTGAAGCTGGAGAGTTCGCCCGCGGTGACCGCCGCCGCCGAGAACGCGGCTGCGCAGGACCGCAACAAGGACAAGAAGGGAGCCAAATGAAGACGACCGTTGCTGCTGTACAGATGGTGTCCACGCCGAACGTGGACGAGAACATCGCCACCGCGCGCCGTTTGATCGCGGACGCCGCCGCGCGCGGCGCACGGCTGGTCACTCTGCCGGAATACTGGCCCATCATGGGCATGACGGACACCGACAAGGTCGCCCGCGCGGAACAGCCGGGCCACGGTCCCATCCAGGATTTCCTGGCCGGGCAGGCGCGCGAGCACGGTATCTGGCTGATCGGCGGCACCTTGCCGCTCGTGTCCGGCGATGCGGGGCGCGTGCTGAACACGACGCTCGTCTACGATCCGGCCGGGCAGCATGTGGGCCGCTACGACAAGATCCACTTGTTCGGTTTTAACAAGGGCAGCGAATCCTACGACGAAGCGCGTACCATCGTGCCGGGCGAGACGATCGGCAGCTTCGAATCTCCGTTCGGCAAGGTCGGCCTGGCCATCTGCTACGACCTGCGCTTCCCGGAACTGTTCCGCGCGATGGGCGATTGCGCGCTGATCATCGTGCCGGCCGCGTTCACGCACACGACGGGCCTCGCGCACTGGGAAGTGCTGCTGCGCGCCCGCGCCATCGAGAACCAGTGCTACGTGCTGGCCTCCGCCCAAGGCGGCACGCACGTGAACGGCCGACGCACGTTCGGCCACAGCATGCTCATCGACCCGTGGGGCGACGTGAAGGACGTGTTGCCGGAAGGCGAGGGCGTCGTCAGCGGGGAGATCGATCCCGACTACATCGCGAAGGTGCGCGAGAGTTTGCCGGCGCTGAAACACCGCAAACTCTGACGTGTGGCACAATGCGTCATCCTTATCTGAAAGACCCGACGCAATGACTCCATTCGAACCGAATCTCTCCTCCCTCGCTGTCGCGCGCGACGTCCTGTTGACGCCATTCGGGCTGGACGAAGGCAAGCTGATCACGACGCTGGGGACCATGTTCACGCACAAGGTCGACTATGCCGACCTGTATTTCCAGTTCACCAAGAGCGAAGGCTGGAGCCTGGAAGAGGGCATCGTCAAGAGCGGCAGCTTTTCGATCGACCAGGGCGTCGGCGTGCGCGCCGTGTCGGGCGACAAGACCGCCTTTGCTTACTCCGACGAAATCTCGCAGGCCGCCCTGCTGGACGCCGCCGCGGCCACGCGCACGATCGCGCGCGCGGGCGCCGGCCGCGTGAAGGTCGCGGCAAACGTCCAGCCGTCCGGCGGCCGTTCGCTGTACCTGCCGCATGACCCGCTGGCCTCGCTCGACGCGACCGCGAAAGTCGCGCTGCTGGAGCGCGTCGAAAAGATCGCGCGTGCAAAAGATCCGCGCGTCGTGCAGGTGATGGCCGGCCTGGCCGGCGAGTACGACGTCGTGCTCGTCGTGCGCAGCGACGGCGTGCTGGCGGCCGACATCCGTCCGCTCGTGCGTGTGTCCGTCACCGTCATCGCCGAACAGAACGGCCGGCGCGAGATGGGCTCGTCGGGCGGCGGCGGCCGTTACGATTACGGCTATTTCAGCGACGAGCTGCTGGAAAAATACGCCAGCGAAGCCGTGCAGTCGGCCCTCGTGAACCTGGAAGCGCGTCCGGCCCCGGCCGGTCCGATGACCATCGTGCTCGGCCCGGGCTGGCCCGGCGTGCTGCTGCACGAAGCGGTCGGCCACGGCCTCGAAGGCGACTTCAACCGCAAGGGCTCGTCCGCGTATGCCGGCATGATCGGCCAGCGCGTCGCCGCGAAGGGCGTGACCGTCGTCGACGACGGCACCCTGCAGGACCGCCGCGGTTCGCTGAACATGGACGACGAAGGCAACCCGACCCAGTGCACCACGCTGATCGAGGACGGCATCCTGAAGGGCTATATCCAGGACACGATGAACGCGCGCCTGATGAAGATGCCGGTGACGGGCAATGCGCGCCGCGAGTCGTTCGCCCACCTGCCGATGCCGCGCATGACGAACACGTACATGCTGGCCGGCGACAAGGACCCGGCCGAGATCCTGGCCTCGGTCAAGAACGGCCTGTATGCGGTGAACTTCGGCGGCGGCCAGGTCGACATCACGAACGGCAAGTTCGTGTTCTCGGCCAGCGAAGCCTACATGATCGAAGACGGTAAAGTGACGTACCCGGTGAAGGGCGCGACCTTGATCGGCAACGGTCCGGATACGATGAACCGCATCTCCATGATCGGCAACGACATGCGCCTGGATTCGGGCGTGGGCGTGTGCGGCAAGGAAGGCCAGAGCGTCCCGGTGGGCGTGGGCCAGCCCACGCTGCGCATCGACGGCGTGACCGTCGGCGGCACGGCCTGACGCCAGGCCGCACCGCGATGGCCTCCGCCTTCGCCGCGTTGTTCCCCACCATCACGCCCGCCCCGCGCGGGCGTTTGTTCTTCCGGGCTGCTATCGCTGGGCTTGTGGTCTTGTTGCACGCGAGGTGCGCCGCGGCCGACGAACACACGAACGTCGCCACCCGCTTCGGCCCGGTCGAGACGCTGCCCGGCCCCGACCGATCCGACATCCGCTTCCGCGGCGCGTCGCTCGGGCAGGTCGACGGCAACGCCAGCCTCGTCAAGCTGACCGTGCAGGACGATGCCGACTACGTGCTCGTCGATGCGGTGCGGCCCGATCCGCAGTGCCGGCACCGCTTCACGCTGCTGCAGATCGGGCCGGGCGATGAGGCGACGATGTCGCAACCGTTCGGCGATTGCCTGACCGGCTTCGGCGCCCGTCGCGCGGGCGATAAACTGATCGTCCAGCTGGCCTCGGCGAGCACGGGACAGGTGCACGAGTTCGTCTGGATGCAGGACCGCATGAAGGAACTCACCAACGTGCTCACCCGCTGCGAAGCGGCCCAGCTCACGGCCGCGTCGCGCTGGCTTCCTGTGGCCACCGAACAGGCCGCGCGCGTCATCGCCGGCACCGGCCGCGCCTGGTTCCACACGGCGCCGCTGGACGAGTGCAAGCTTTCGCAACTGTTCGTCATTCCCGGCGACGTGCTGACCGTCCTCCACACGTATGGCGACTACGCGGACGTCGCCTACCGCAATCCGCGCACGGGCCGCGAGGCCAGCGGCTGGATCAGGCTCGATCGGGTCGCGCCAGACCGGCTCGCGCCGATGCGGACGCCATCCGAGCCGCCCTTGTGACACACTGGCTTCGACCGATTTACCATCGCAAGGAGCGCAACATGTCCACCGATCCAGCACAGTCCCTGCAGACCAACGCACAGCAGCCGGACGCGGCGGCGCCCACACCGCCGCCGAGCCCACAGGACGCGCAGCAGCCCACCGACTTTGACGGCCTCGAGGGCAAGAAGCCCGAAGAGCTGACGCCGGAAGAGCTGCGGCTGATGGCCGACACCATGCCCGGCGAAGGACCCGGTGACTGATCAGAAGGAGTAGCGCGCCCCCAGCGTAAAGAAGCGCCCGCGCGCCCCCTCGTAATCGAGCGGGTTGTACGCCTGCGCACCATACGTCAGCGGGTCGAGCGGCGCGATCTTGTCGAACAGGTTCTGGACCGAGCCGAACACTTCCCAGCGCTGCTGCGGCTTCCAGCGGATCACCAGGTCGACCGTCGTGAACGACGCCAGTTCGCAGCCGTTCGGGGCGTCGGTGCCGTTGGCGAACGTTACGGCGCAACCGCTCGGGTCGCCCCGGAAGAAGCGGTTTTCGAGCACGCCGCGGTAGTTCACATTGGCCGACACGCGCAGGTTGTTGCGGTCCCAGCCGAAGCGCATGTTGACGCGGTCGGCCGGCGTGCCCGTGCAGTTCGTCACGTCGCAATTGCCGTGCGTGCCCGCGAATTCGCGCGACGTGCCGTCTTGTTCGGTGCGCAGCCATTCGAAGATGTGCGTGTACTTCACGTCGAACGTGGCATTGCCCCACGTGTCCGGCAGGCGGTGGTTGTAGCGCGCATCCACGTCGAGGCCGCGCACCTTGCTCTGGGCGGAGTTGACGTAGCGGGTCAGCACGGCCGTGATCTGGCCCGGGTCGCCCGGGATGCCGCTCACGCTGCCGGGGTCGCGCGCCACGTGTCCGGCGGCGATGGCGGCGTCGACCTGTTCCTGGTTGATTTCGTTCTTGCGCTTGATCTTCCAGTAATCCACGGAGATGCTCGTACGCGGCAGCGGGTCCCAGATGACGCCCAGCGTGTAGCTCTTCGACCGTTCCGGCGACAGGCTCGGGTTCGGCGACGTGACCAGCGCGACCGATGCCGGGTTGCAGGCATTCGTCACGCCCAGCGCGCAGCGCACGGGGTCGGCCGCGGTCGAGAACGCGGCCAGGCCGCCGACGCCGTTCTCGGCGGGGCTCGGCGCGCGGAAGCCCCGCGCGAACGTGCCCCTGAGGGCGAATTCGCGCACCGGCGTCCATTTCAGGCCGAATTTCGGCGTGTACGAACTGCCGACGTCCGTGAAGTGGTCGTAGCGCAGCGCGGCCGACGCTTCCACGTTGAACGGCAGCGGCGCCAGGCCTTCGCCGTACAGCGCGAACACGTTGCGGGCACCGGAATACGCGGAATAGCCGAGGCCGATGATATTGCCCCGCTCCGTGCCGGTGGTGGGCCGCAGTTCCGTCATCTCGTGGCGGAATTCCGTGCCCAGTGCCAGACCCAGGTTGCCGGCCAGGTAGGGGATGCCGCCGAACTCGCGCGTGGCCTTGAAGTCGATTTGCGCGACCTTCGTGTTGGCCGCGTTGCCGATGGTCGGCGACAGGGCGGCGTACACCGCCGGCGAATTGAGCCCGGCATTCTCGGCGATGCGCCAGAACGTACCGAGCGGCAGCGCCGCATAGGCCGGGCTGTTCGCCGCCGCCGTCGCGATGTTGGCGGGGGTGGGGTTGAGCAGGGCGAAGGCGACGTCGCGCTGCAGGTAGCCATTCTGCGTGTTGTTGACGTGGTTGTGCGAGAACAGCAGCGCCGAATCCCAATCCCAGCCGTAGTTCGTACCCTTGGCGCCGCCCAGCCAGCGCAGGAAGTTCGAGTCGATGTTGGACCTGCGCGGTCCGACGTCGGCCGCCAGGTAGCGCACGCGCGCGGCCGTGCCGAAATACGGGTTGTCCGGATGCGTCGCGCCGAGCGCGACGACGGCATTGTTCACGGGCCCGCCCGGGAAGCCGACGGACGCGCTGACGGAAGAGGGCGTCGTCGATGAATCCGTCTGGCTCGTGTACCAGTTGAACTCGCTGTACAACTGGGTCGACGGATTCAGCTGCAGCGTGCCGCGCAGGAAGAAGCTCAGGTTTTCCTGTTTCGGCTCGATCTGGTTGTACTGCATCGAGGCGTCGATCAGGCAGCCGCCGCCGGGATCGCCCTGCGGGTGGTTCGTGAAGTTGGAGCAGGCGGCGCCGGGAAACGTGCGGGTGAACCCGGGGCCGGCCAGGTTGCCGCGGTTGTAGTAATTGGTCGGGTCGGCCGGATTGCGCACGTTGCCGTTGATGGCGTTGCCGGCCGTGCCGGTGCCGGGCAGGATGGCGCCGGTGCCGCCGAGCGCCTGGTCGGCCGAATAGCCCCACCGGCGCAGGTCGTTGCGGCCGATCCAGTCGCGGTCGGCGCGGTCGCGGTACCAGATCTCGTCGAACTTCTTGTACTCGATACTGAACAGGACGTTGTAGCGGTCGGTGTCGAGGCTGCCGATGCCCTTCGTGAAGGCGACGTTCATGCGCTTGCCGTCCCAGTCGCCGCTGGCGCCGCGCTGGAAGCGCACCGTGTTGCCCTGGAAGTCGCGGCGCAGGATGACGTTGACGACGCCGGCGATGGCGTCCGAACCGTAGATGGCGGAGGCGCCGTCCTTGAGGATCTCGACCCGCTCGACGGCATCCGTCGGGATCACGTTCAGGTCCGTGAACTGCTTCTGGCCGTCGTCCGCGAGGCCGTACGGGGCCATGCGGCGGCCGTTCATCAGCACGAGCGTGGACGCCGCGCCCAGGCCGCGCAGCGAGATGCCCGATGCGCCCGCGGCGAAGCCGTTGCCGAAGGTAGTGGGCACGGAACCCTGGTTGTCGACGGCCAGCGTCTGCAGCAGCTCGGCCACGGTGGCCTTGCCGGACCGCTCGATGTCGGCGCGGTTGACGGTGATGACGGAGGACGCCGTTTCGGCCTCCGAGCGGCGGATGTTCGAGCCGGTGATCTCGACGCGCGGGACCGGCTTGGGCGCCACGTCCTGGGCCAGGGCCGGCAGTGCCAGGATCGTGAAGCCGATGGCGCCCCCGCCCGCGAACAGGCGTCGGATCGTCCGGGATATCGGGGTTTCAGTCATGTCCAGACTCCAATACGATGAGGGATGGTCGACCCGGCGTGTATAACGCCGGGGCTCGTTGCGACTTTTGCATCCTGCATAAAGGGGCAACTGACATCTCTCAAGCGTGTCCGGTACGGCGCAAAAGCTGTCGG
The DNA here is from genome assembly GCF_024756235.1 of Massilia kyonggiensis. Classification (GTDB taxonomy): domain Bacteria; phylum Pseudomonadota; class Gammaproteobacteria; order Burkholderiales; family Burkholderiaceae_D; genus Telluria; species Telluria kyonggiensis. The sequence continues at coordinate 212,907 of NZ_JANUGY010000005.1, forward strand.
GTTGATGCAACCGATCGCCTGTATAGGCAACCGTAACCGACAGATCACAGGCCAAATAAAGTCTTGCCAACGTCGCTGCAATGTTGTTATAGTCAATCGACCCATTCGGAATCTCTCCATGCGCCACGCCGTCTTCTTTACCTTTTATTTTTGGTTTAGCCATTCCAGCCCAACGGCGGTGGAGTAGCGGCAGGTTCACGCAGTAACAGAACAGAGTCCGACACAAGAATCCAAAAGACCGCCGAGCTGGCGGTCTTTTTTTTTACGCCCCAGAATTTAACCAGATCAAGAACGGAGAACCGCAATGCCTCGCACCGACGACTTACGCATCCGCGAAATGAAGGAACTGACGCCGCCCTCGCACCTGATCCGCGAATTCCCGGTGACACCGGAAGCGGAACAGACCGCGTCGCAGGCGCGCGTGGCGCTGCATCGCATCCTGCACGGCCAGGACGACCGCTTGATGGTCGTGATCGGCCCGTGCTCGATCCACGATCCGAACGCCGCGATGGAATACGCCCGCCGCCTCGTCGAGCAGCGCCACCGCTTCGCCGGCGAGCTGGAAGTGATCATGCGCGTGTACTTCGAGAAGCCGCGCACGACGGTCGGCTGGAAGGGCATGATCAACGACCCGTACATGGACAACAGCTTCCGCATCAACGACGGCCTGCGCATGGCGCGCGAACTGCTGCGCGACATCAATGAGCTGGGCCTGCCGGCCGGCACGGAGTTCCTCGACGTGATCAGCCCGCAGTACATCGCCGACCTGATCAGCTGGGGCGCCATCGGCGCGCGCACGACGGAATCGCAGGTGCACCGCGAGCTGGCGTCCGGCCTGTCGTGCCCGGTCGGCTTCAAGAACGGCACCGACGGCAACATCAAGATCGCGGCCGACGCGATCAAGGCGGCGTCGCAGCCGCACCACTTCCTGTCCGTGACGAAGGGTGGCCACTCGGCGATCGTGTCGACCGCAGGCAACGAGGACTGCCACATCATCCTGCGCGGCGGCAAGGCGCCGAACTACGACGCGGCCAGCGTCGAGGACGCCTGCAAGCAGCTCGCCGCCAACGGCCTCGCGAGCCGCCTGATGATCGACGCGTCGCACGCCAACAGCAGCAAGAATCCGCAGAACCAGGTGCCCGTGTGCGCGGACATCGGCAGCCAGATCGCGGCGGGCGATACGCGCATCGTCGGCGTGATGGTCGAGTCGCACCTCGTCGGCGGCCGCCAGGATCTCGTGCCGGGCAAGGAACTGACGTACGGCCAGTCCGTCACCGACGGCTGCATCGACTGGGAGACGAGCATCGCCGTGCTGGAAAACCTCGCCGCCAGCGTGCGTGCACGCCGCCTGCGCGACGACGCTTAATTAGTTCTTGCCAACAAGAAGTCGTCACTCCAGAATCGGTATGGACACGTACATACTTGAAGGAGCGGCATGGCTTCCAACGATGGTGAAATCACCGCCTGGGAACACGCGGCCCAGGCGGCGCTGAAGGGCGCGAATCCGCGCCTGGCGGCGCAGTTGTGGCAGCGCATCCTGGACCAGGTGCCGACGCACGGTCAAGCGCTGCTCGGCATGGCGCAACTGCATTACCGGTCCGGCGCGCTGCCGGAGGCGCGGGCACTGCTCGAACGCCTCGTCGCGGCCGACGGGCGCGACAAGCAGCAGTGGATCAATCTCGCCGTCGTCTGCATGGCCCAGCGCGACGAGGCACGCGAGGAAGAGGCGATCCGCGGCGCGCTCGTGCTGGAGCCGACCGACCTCGTCGCGCTGATCCTGCGCGCGGGACTCCTGACGCGCCAGGGCAAGCGCCACGCGGCCGCGCGCGCGCACGGTGCCGTCGCCGCGGTGGCGCCGCCGCTGCAGCAATTGCCGCCCGAGCTGCGTCCGGCCGTGCAGGAGGCGCTGGCGTACCGCGAGCAGTACGACACCGATTTCGGCCGCTTCCTCGACGACCACATGGCGCCGCACCTGCGCGACCTGCAGGGCGAGCGCGTGCAGCGTTTCACGGAATCGCTCGACATCATGCTGGGCCGCAAGCGCCGCTACGAGCCGCAGCCCGCGCTGTTCCACTTCCAGGGCCTGGCGCCCATCACCTTCTTCGACCGCGCGGACTTTCCGTGGCTCGACGCGTTCGAACGCGACACCGACGCGATCCGCACGGAATTCCTTGCGGCGCAGGCCGGCGCCGAAGGTTTTACGCCCTACATGCAGTACGGCGACGACCAGCCGTTGCGCCAGTGGGCCGAGCTGAACAACTCGCTGCGCTGGAGCGCCTTCCACCTCGTCGAGGCGGGCAAGGTCAACGAGGCCAACGCAGCGCGCTGCCCGCGCACGATGGCCTTGCTGGCGGGTGCGCCGCAGCCGGACCAGCCGGGCCGCACGCCCGTCGCGATGTTTTCCGTGCTGAAGCCGAAGACGCGCATCCCGCCGCACTGCGGCGTCAGCAATGTCCGCCTCGTGACGCATGTGCCGCTCGTCGTACCGCCGGGCTGCGGCTTCCGTGTCGGCAACGACGTGCGCGCATGGGAAGAGGGCAAGGCGTGGGTGTTCGACGACACCATCGAACACGAGGCGTGGAACGACAGCGATTCGCCCCGCGCGATCCTGATGTTCGACATCTGGCATCCGCACCTGACGGGGCCCGAGCGCGCGCTCGTGACGGCGATGAGCGCCGGCATGAATGCATTCTCGGCGGACGAAGGCAGCTTCGGTCTCTGATTCCAAATGAAAACCGCCGCCGGCCTCGCAGCCGGCGGCGGTTTTTTTACGGCACCCGATCAGGCGATCAGAAGCGGTAGGTCACGTTGGCGTAGATGAAGCGGCCGTACGAATCGTACACTTGCGGGAACGTGTTGCCGTTGCCGTAGGTACCCGTCACCGAGCTGGACGACGCGATCGGCGGATCCTTGTCCAGCAGGTTGTTGATGCCGAAGCTCACGGCCAGCTTGCGGCCGAAGCGGTACACGCCGTTCAGGTCGAAGTAGCTGCGCGAAGCCAGGTACGCATCGCGCTGCGTGTCCAGCTCGCCGGCCAGCTGCGGGTTCCCGTCGAGCATGTCGTTCTTCAGGCGGTCGATGTAGCGCCAGGTGAGCGACAGGTCCAGGTTGTACGGGCTCGACCAGGTCGTGCGCAGCTTGTGGCGCCATTTCGGGGTCGGGGTGCCGCAGGTCGCGCCGTACAGGCCCGTGCAGTCGTAGCTGCCGTTGCCCGGCAGGTTCTCCACGGTGTAGCTGTGCACGTAGGTGCCGTTCAGCGTGAAGTCCAGGTTGCCGTAGCTTTGCGGCAGACGGGTGCGGTAGCTGGCGCCCACGTCCAGGCCCGAGGTGCCCTGCGAACCGATGTTCGTGGTGCCGGCTTCGACGTAGCCGTTCGGGGTCAGCCACAGCGAACCGAGCTGGTCACGATGGATCAGGCTGCAGTACAGCGAATTGCCGGTCGTGAGGCACTGGGTGTACACGCTCTGGGCGTTGACGGCCTGGATCGCGTCCTTGATCTTCAGCTTGAATGCGTCCAGCGTGATGGTCAGGTTCTTGATCGGGTCGATCACGATACCGACCGTGTACGTGTTGGCGGTTTCCGGCTTGACGTTCGGGTTGCCGCCGGTACGGCCGTTGTACTGGTTGGTCGAGTTCTCCGGCACCTTGCCGTACAGCGAAGCCGGCAGGCCCGTGTTGGCGCACTGGGCTTGCGTGGCTTTCGGGGTCTCGCCGCCGCACGGGTCGTCGTTCGGACCGGCCAGCACCACGGCTTGCGGCGTGTACAGTTCATAGATGTTCGGCGCACGGACGGCACGCTGGGCCGAACCGCGGACGCGCACCTGGTCGATCGGCTGCCAGTCGAGGCCCAGGCCGAATGTGTTGGTCTTGGCATCCGTGCTGTACTGCGAACGGCGGTACGAACCGGACAGGTCCATGTGCTTCGAGAAGGCCATGTTGTCCAGCAGCGGCAGCTTGAATTCGCCGAAGGCTTCCTTCACGTTGTACGAACCCGCGACGGCCGGGGACGCGCCGCCGGCACCGGACAGGTCGCCGGTCTGGTTTTCGTAGTCGGGCTCGAACGACAGCTTCTCGACGCGCTGCTCGTAGCCGAACGACACGCCGGCGCCGCTTTCGGCGGTCGGCAGCTTCAGGCCGAAGCGGGTCAGGTCGGTGCCGATGTTCAGGCCGAACACGGATTGCTGCGTGAAGCCGCCGTTCGAACCGGTGGCGTTCAGGTAGTCCAGCGCGGCCTGGGTGACGCCGCCCTGCTTGTACAGGTTGTACGGCACGCAGGCGGTATCGGAACCGTTGACGACGGAGCGGCACACGGCGTTGCCCGTGACCGGATCCTTGACGACGTCCAGCGCGTTCGCGATCAGGCGGCTCGAGAAGTAACCGGTCGCGCGGTCGCTGTGGTTGACGCGTGCGAACTGGCCGAACACGTCGTACGACCAGTCGCCGACCATGCCCTTCACGCCCAGCACTTCGCGGAACGAGGAGTCGGTGATGCTGGTCGAGCGCGGGCCGCCTTCGACGTTACGCTTGCCGACGGAGACGGTGACGGTGTCGCCCGGTGCCTTCAGCCCCAGCGCGGCGCGCCAGGCATCGTTCAGCAGCGGGTTCTCGTAGGCGATCGTCGCCTGCTGGCCGTAGAAGATGCCGCCCGGCGCGATCTGCGCGTCGGTCGTGTAGTTGTGGAAGCTGAATTCGCTGTAGATGCGCGCGTTCTCGTTGATGTCGAGGTGCACCATCGAGTTGATGTTGTACTCGTCCGACGGACGCTGGAAGAAGTTCAGGGGACCGAAGTTGTAGGCGTCGGTGGCCGACACGTACTTGCGCGGATTGCCGTTCGCATCCGGGGTGTACGAGCCGACGCGGGCGATCGAGGTGCCGGAACCCGAGCAGGCGAAGCCCGGATCGGACGCGCCCAGCGAGCAGGCCGAGAAGTCGCGCTGCGATTGCAGCAGGGCGTCGGCGTGGCGGTGCGAGGCGAAGAACGTCGCGTTACCCTTGTTGTCGGCGAAGTTCGAGCCCATCAGGATGCTGAAGTCGTACTTCTTCGCGTCGAACGCGTGGTTGCCCGGCAGCGGGAAACCCTTCTTGTTGACGACGCCCTGGATCTCGTCGTTGTGCTGCTTGTGGTTGGCGCCGGAGATGTTGGCTTCCAGTTCCACGCCTTCGTAGTTGTCCTTCATGATGAAGTTGACCACGCCGGACACGGCGCCCGAGCCGTACACGGCGCCGGCGCCGCCGGTCAGCACGTCGACACGTCGGATCAGTTCACTCGGGATCTGGTTCAGGTCGGCTGCAACGCTGAGCACGCTGCCGGACGGCAGGCGCTTGCCGTTGACGAGCACCAGGGTACGCTGCGAGCCCATGCCGCGCAGGTCGACGGTGGCGGTACCGCTGGCGCCGTTCGAGATTGCGGCACCCTGCGACGCGAACACCTGCGGCAGGTTGTTCAGCAGGTCTTCGGTATTGCGCACGCCATCGATCTTGATGTCCTTGGCGCTCAGCGTGGTGATGGGGCTGGAGCCTTCCGTGTTCAGCGACGGAATGCGCGAACCCGTCACTTCCACGCGCTGCATCGACGCGGCGGGGGCTGCGGTATTGTCCTGTGCATGAGCGACGGACGCGCCGAGCGCCATGCCGCCGGCGAACATCAGTCGAACCGACCGAGATAAAACTTTTTCCGACATCATTTGTCTTGAGTCCCTTCTGAGCTGGGCCGGTGCGGCTGTGCGCCGGCTCGCAGATCCTGTTATTGATCTACCCCCATCCTTTTGGGAGGGAATTTTTATTTGCTACAAGACAATGAAATCATTGCTAATAATCAAAGTCAACGAGTAAATATGCATATATGCATGATTGCTGTAAATATCAAACTTTGTTTTACTCGATGAAAAAATGCTTGGTGAAAATTTTGATTGATATGTTGTATTCAGTTTTTTATTCGAAATTTTCTAGGTGCGTAATGACAGTGTTGTGCCCCATCCTGGTGCGGCGCTGCACCAAAAACAAACGGGACAGTGAGTGCTCACTGTCCCGTTTTTCATCGTCCGACGATCAGCCGGCTAACCGGCTGTCTGTCATCAGAACTGGTAACGCACGCCAGCCTTGAAGAAGCGGCCGATGGCGCCGCTGGCGTCCATCGGGTTGTAGCTCATGCCGCCGTAGGTCAGCGGATCCAGCGGTGCGATCTTGTCGAACAGGTTCGTGATCGAGCCGTAGACCTGCAGCTGCTGCGTGACCTGGTAGCGGGCCGACAGGTCGATCGTCGTGAACGACGCCAGGCGGCAGTTGCCCGGTGCCGGCGAGCCGTTCGCAAACTGCGAGGCGCACTTGTCGCCCGCGAAGTACACGTTCTGCATGTCGGAGCGGTAGTTCGCGGTTGCCGTCACGTTCAGGTCCTGGCGGTCCCACGACACGGTCGTGCTGATCTTGTCCTTCGGCGTACCGGCGCAGTCCGACGTGTCGCAGTTGCCGTGCGTGCCGGCATACTGGTAGCGCGTGCCGTTCTTCTCGGCGCGCACCCACGACGCGACGTGCGTCCAGGTCAGGCCCACCGTGGCGCGGCCGTAGTCGCCCAGGCGGAAGCGCTGCTTGACGTCCAGGTCGACACCCTTGACTTCGGTGAAGCTCGAGTTCTGGTACGGAGCCTTCGACAGCAGCAGCGTGCCCGTGTTCGGGATCGCGACGCCGTTCACGACCAGGTTGTTGTCGTTGCGGATCGCGGTCGGCAGGGCGGCTGCTTCCACGTACGACAGCGGGTTGATCTCGTTGGAACGCTTGATCTTGAAGGCGTCCAGCGACAGCGCGGTGCCGTCGAACGGATCCCACACCATGCCCAGCGTGTAGCCCTTCGATTTTTCCGGCTGCAGGTTCGGGTTGCCGACCTTGACGGCGCCGATGGTGATCGAGCAGTCGGCCTGGGTGGCACCGCCGGCGGCCGGCGTGCCGCCCGGGCAACGGACCGGGTCACGCACGGCCGAGTTGCCGGTGCTCTGGCTGTCCGGGCTGAATTCGGCCGGACCCGGGGCACGGAAGCCTTCGGTGTACGTCGTGCGCAGCGCGAACGTCTTCAGCGGGGTCCACTTGGCGCCGAACTTCGGCGTCGTCGACGAGAACTGCTTGTACTTGTCGTAGCGGACGGCGGCGTTCAGCTCGACCGACTTGATGACCGGCGCGGCCACTTCGAAGAACACGGCCGACACGTTCTGGTCGCCCTTGGCGGCCACGTACGACGAGTTGATCGAACCGTCCTGCGAGCCCGACAGCGACGGGTTGTCCAGCGACTGGTGGCGGTATTCCGCGCCGACCGCCAGGCCCAGGGCGCCGCCCGGCAGCTGCATCAGCTCGCGCGACGCCTTGAAGTCGACCACGTCCAGCTGGGTGGTCGAATGCGACATGGCGTTCGTCGCCAGCGCGGCGTACAGCGACGCCGGGTTCTTGCCGGCCTGCGTGCCGATGTAGTACGGGAAGTAGGCGCTCTTCGGATCGCCCAGCGCGGCCTGCAGCACCTTCATGTTGAGCATGTTGCTGTAGTTCAGGTCGAGCGAGGAGTGCGAGTGCGTGATGCCGGTGTCGAAGTCCCAGCCCGCCATCGTGCCTTTCAGGCCGAACACGAAGCGCGAGAATTCATTGTCGGCCGAGCGCGTGCTGGGGCCGACGTCGAACAGCGAGTAGCGCACGCGCACGGGGACGCCGTACGGGTTCTGCGGATGGGTTGCGCCCATCAGGATCGCGTTGCCGTAGTTGATGATGCCGGTCGGGTTGGCGGCGTTCGGCGGGAACGCGATGGTGCCGCTGGTCGACGGCGGGGTCATCGTGAATTCGGTGTCGCGCTTCGAGTAGCCGGCTTCGGCGTAGAACTGCAGGTCGCTGTTCAGGTTCTTGGTGAAGCGGGTGTAGAAGTTCATGCCGCCGATCTTCGGCTGCATCGAACGGAACTGGTCCGAATACCACAGGCAGCCGCCGGCCGGGTCCTGCGCGGTGGTGACGGAGAACTGCGAGCAGCCCGGCAGCGAGACGTAGTTGCCGGTCTTCGGATCGCGCAGCGCGCCGGTCGGCGTCGGGCTCGAGGCGCCCGGGGTGATGTAGCCGGCGGCGAACTGGGTGTTGGCCGGATAGCCCCACGGACGGATGTCGCCGTGGCCGATCCATTCGCGGCTCGCGCGGTCCTTGTTCAGCAGCGACTGGTTGCCGAAGAACTCGGCGTTGACCATGACGTTGTAGCCGTCTTCGTCCAGGCGGCCCTTGCCCCACGTGAGGGCGGCCTTGCCGGTGCCGGCGTCGTGGTAGCGCGATTCGCCCACTTCGGCCTTGAAGGTCGTGCCGACGAAGTCCTTGCGCAGGATGATGTTGACCACGCCCGCGATCGCGTCGGCGCCGTAGGTCGACGAGGCGCCGTCCTTCAGGATCTCGATGCGCTCGACGGCTTCCATCGGCACGGTCGACAGGTCGGTGAAGCTCTTCTGGCCGTCGTCGGCGCGCGCGAACGGTGCCATGCGGCGGCCGTTCAGCAGGACCAGGGTCGAGGTGGCGCCCAGGCCGCGCAGCGAGATGGCGGTGGAACCGGCGGCGAAGCCGTTGCCGAAACCGGTCGGCAGCGAACCGGCGCCGTCCGACGTCAGCGTCTGCAGGTATTCCGCGACGGTGCCCTTGCCGGATTTGGCGAGGTCTTCACGGCTGACCACCTGCACCGGCGAGGCGGTTTCGGCGGTTGCGCGCTTGATGCTCGAACCGGTGATTTCGACACGCTGGATCGGACCCTGGGCGTCTTGCGCCACGGCCGGTGCAGCGCCCAGCGCCGCATAGGCGAGGGCGAGCGTGACTGCTTGTGCGATAGCTTTCTTTTGATACATTACAACTCCAAATGGGGCTTCGATGGCAAGGCTAAACATCGACGCATTCCAGATTCGGAACATTCATGGTATGCATATGCCGGACTGGAAAATCTTATGATGTAGGCTCTCTCTCATTTCCAAAAAATTAGAATTCATTTTTTGGCAACGCATCAGACCATCGCAGCGTGCAATATGTCAATACGATGACAGTACATATTGCGTAAACGCCACAACAGCGCATCCTTTTGGTTATGGCCCCATGACATCTTTTCCCGGCAGGGGCGGCGCAATCTGGTCTATAGTTCCGAACGCGTTCGATGACTCACCCGGGAAACCCGATGTTTGCTTATATCCTGCGGCGCCTGTGGCAGATGCTGCCGACGATGGCCGGCGTCGTCGTGCTAGTGTTCGTGCTGTTCAACTGGGTCGGCGGCGACCCTTCGTACCTGTTGGCGGGCAAGATGGCCGACGCGCGCGCCATCGCGAACATCCGCGCGCAGCTGGGGCTCGACGCGCCGTGGTACGTCCAACTCGGCATTTTCGTGAAGCAGATCGTCACGTTCGACTTCGGCAATGCCTGGGCGACGGGCGAGCCCGTGTCGCACATCATCGCCAGCCGCCTCGGACCGTCGCTGACCGTGCTCGTGCCGCTGACGGTGCTGGAGACCACGATCGGCATCGCGCTGGCGCTCGCCGTCGCGTTCGTGCGCGGCTCGCTGACGGACCGCGTCGTGATGGTCGCGTGCACGGTGGGCATGTCGATCTCGATCCTCGTCTACATCATCGTGTTCCAGTACGGCCTCGCCTACAAGCTGGGGCTGTTCCCCGTGCAGGGCTGGGGCGAGCATTTCACCGAGAACCTGCTGCGCTACGCCACCCTGCCGATCCTGATCGGGCTCACCGTGTCGCTGGCGCCGACCCTGCGCCTGTTCCGCAGCTTCGTGCTGGACGAGGTCGGGCAGGACTATGTGCGCACGGCGCGCGCGAAAGGCCTGCCGGAGCGGCGCATCGTGTGGGTGCACGTGCTGCGCAACGCGGCCATTCCCATCATCACGTACGTCATGGCCAACCTGCCGGCGCTCTTGATCGGCGCCTTCCTGCTCGAGCGCTTCTTCGGCATTCCGGGCATCGGGCGCGAAGTGATCCTCGCCGTCGAGCGCAGCGATTTCCCGGTGATCAAGGCGATCACGGTCTACGTCGCCGCCGCCACGATGGTGTTCAACCTGCTGGCGGACCTGATGTACCAGGCCGTCGATCCGCGCGTGCAGCTGAAATGATGCATCCGACGACCTCTCCCGGCCTGTGGACGCTGGCCTGGCGCCGCCTGTGCGCCGACCGCGTCGCGATGGTCTCGCTGGCCGTCGTGTGCCTGTTCCTGCTGTCCGTCGTGCTGTCCGCGACGGGCCTGGTCGCCGCCGACTGGGAAGACGAGGTGGCGGTGAATTACGCGCCGCCGTCGTTCGTCGGACCCGATCCGGCGCTGGCCGCGCTCGCGCAGCCGCCGCGGCCGGCGCCGCCGAATGCGTTCGATCCGCTCGCGGGCGACATCGCACAGATTCGGTCCGAGCTGGCGCGGCGGGGCCACGCGGCGCAAGTCGTGAAACAGGCCACGCTGCCGTTCGGCGCCGACAAATGGGGCCACGACATCGTGAGGAAGACGATCAAGGGCGGGCAGACGTCGATCGTCGTGGGCCTCGTCGCCGCGTTCGTCGCCGTCGCGCTGGGGACGCTGTTCGGCGCGCTGTCCGGCTTCTACGGCGGGCTGGTCGACGACCTGTTCAACTGGTTCTACAACGTGTTCACGGCGATTCCCTCGATCCTGATGATCCTCACCGTGGCCGCCGTGCTGCAGACGAAGGGCGTGCTGACGATCGTGCTGATCCTCGGCCTCACCGGCTGGACGGGGCCGTACCGCCTGATCCGCGCCGAGTACATCAAGCACAAGGCGAGAGAGTACGTGATGGCGGCCGACGCCATCGGCGCGTCCGGCTGGCGCAAGATGTTCGTGCACATCTTCCCGAACGTGTCGCACGTGGCGCTCGTGCAGATGTCGATCCTCGTCGTCGGCTTCATCAAGGCCGAAGTGATCCTGTCGTTCCTCGGCTTCGGCGTGCCGGTGGGCGTCGTCTCGTGGGGCAGCATGCTGAACGAGGCGCAGAATGAACTCATCCTCGGCAAATGGTGGCAGCTGACGGCGGCCGCCAGCGCCATGGCCCTGCTCGTGACGGCGTTCTCGCTGTTCGCCGATGCGCTGCGCGATGCGCTGGATCCGAAACTGAAATGAGCACCATGAATCTTCTCGAGGTCCATGATCTGCGCGTGTCCTTCCGGACCGACAAAAAGAACACGTTCGAGGCCGTGAAGGGCATCTCGTTCAGCCTGCCGCTCGATGCCACCGTCGCCCTCGTCGGCGAATCGGGCAGCGGCAAGTCCGTCAGTTCGCTCGCCGTGATGGGCCTGCTGCCGCCGGAAACGACGATCGTCCATCCCGGTTCGTCGATCCGCTTCGAAGGCCGCGAACTGCTCGACCTGCCGGTCGCGGAACGCCGGCGCCTGTGCGGCAAGGACATCGCGATGATCTTCCAGGAGCCGATGTCGTCGCTGAACCCCGTGTTCACGGTCGGCTTCCAGATCGGCGAAGTGCTGCGCCTGCACCTCGGCATGGACAAGCGCCAGGCGCGCGCCCGCACGCTCGAACTGCTGGAGGAAGTGGGCATCCCCGACCCGGCGCGCAAGATCGACGCGTACCCGAGCCAGATGTCGGGCGGCCAGCAGCAGCGCGTGATGATCGCGATGGCGATCGCGTGCGAACCGAAGCTGCTGATCGCGGACGAGCCGACGACGGCGCTGGACGTGACGATCCAGAAGCAGATCATGGAACTGATCGCGACCCTGCAGCAGCGCCGCCGCATGGCCGTGCTGTTCATCACGCACGACCTGGGCCTGGTGGGCGAGATCGCGGACCGCGTGATCGTCATGCGCCACGGCGAGGTGCGGGAAGAGGGCGCTGCGGCCCAGGTGCTGGGCGACCCGCGCGACGCGTACACGCGCGCGCTGCTGCACTGCCGGCCGCCGCTGGATGCGCGGCCCGTGCGGCTGCCCGTCATCGACGATTACATGAATGGCCGCATCGACGTGGGGACCGTGCTGCCCCAGCGCACGCGCGGCTATGCGCCCGGCGACGAGAACATCCTCGTCGTGAACAACCTCGCCAAGAGTTTTTATGTGCGCGAAGGCCTGTTCGGCAAGCGCGAATTCCAGGCCGTGAAGGACGTGTCGTTCACGCTCCCGCGCGGCAAGACGCTGGGCGTCGTCGGCGAATCGGGATCGGGCAAGACGACGGTGGGCCTGACGCTGCTGCGCCTGCACCGTGCGACGGGCGGCAGCGCCATGTTCGACGGCCGCGACCTCGTCGCGATGAGCGATGCCGAGTTCCAGGCGTACAAACGGCGCATCCAGATCGTGTTCCAGAATCCGTACGCGTCGCTGAACCCGCGCTTCACCGTCGGCCAGATCCTGCTGGAGCCGATGCGCATCCACCGCATCGGCGCGAACGATGCGGAGCGCACGGAACATGCGCGCTACCTGCTTGCGCGTGTCGGTTTGCCTGCACACGCGTTCGACCGCTACCCGCACGAATTCTCAGGCGGCCAGAGACAGCGCATCGCCATCGCGCGCTGCCTCACGATGAAGCCGGAGATCCTCGTGTGCGACGAATCGGTGTCGGCCCTGGACGTGTCCGTGCAGGCCCAGGTGCTGAACCTGCTGCAGGACCTGCAGGACGAGTACAGGATGAGCTACATCTTCATCTCGCACGATCTGTCCGTGGTGAAGTACATCTCCGACCGCGTGATGGTGATGCACCACGGCAGCGTCGTCGAGATGGCCGACGCGGACGAGCTCTACCGCAATCCGCAGCATCCGTACACGCGGCAACTGCTGGCCGCAATCCCGCGCGGCGCCTGAAAAATTCGGGGTCAGAGCACATTTCGGGCCAAATTCGGGGTCAGAGCACTTTTTTTCGCAATAGCTCTCAGAAAAGTTTGAGGGGCCTCCCGCCCGGTGGGCGGCCCGCCGCCGTTTGCTTTCCAGAGGAGTTTGTAATCGCGGGCAATTGCTCGAAAATGTGCACTGACCCCGAATTTCGAGAAAAACGTGCTCTGACCCCGAATTTGGGTGTTGTGTGCGGGCTGCGGATGGGCGAATACGTTGCCGCTTTCGCCACGCCGCTGTCGGTTTTCCGCTACCATACGAGGATGGCCCAGCTCTCCCACCTGATTCACGTCTACGGCGTCTTCATCGTGTTCGGCATCGTTTTGCTCGAACAGATCGGGCTGCCCATTCCCGCGTTTCCGGTGCTGATCATCGCCGGGGCGCTGGCCGTCGACGGCGGGGCCAACTGGCCGCTGTACCTGGCCGCGTCCGTGCTGGCTTGCCTCATCAGCGATTACTTCTGGTTCCGCGCCGGCCGCTTCTACGGCAAACGCATCCTGCGCCTGCTGTGCAAGATTTCGCTGTCGCCCGATTCCTGCGTCAGCCAGACCGAGGACAATTTCAGCCGCTGGGGCGCGAAATCCCTCGTCGTGGCCAAGTTCATTCCCGGCTTCAATACGATCGCGCCGCCGCTCGCCGGCGCCATGGGCACGACGACGCCGCAGTTCGTCTGGCTGTCCGTCGCCGGCGGCCTGCTGTGGAGCGGCGTGGGCATGGGCCTCGGCGCCTGGTTCCACAACAGCGTGGACGACGTCATCGCCTGGTTCGAGACGCTGGGCAGCACGGCGTTGATGGTCGTCGGCGTCCTGCTCGCGCTGTTCGTGTTGTTCAAGTACATCGAGCGCAAGCGCAACCTCGGCGGGGCCAACCTGCCGCGCATCACGATGGACGAGCTCAAGAATCTGCTCGAGGCGGGACACGATCCGCTGATCGTCGACGCCCGCGGCGTCACCGCGCGCCAGCTGGAAGCGGGCATTCCCGGCGCGCTGGTTTATGGCGACAACGTGCCGGAACGTTTGATGGCCACGCTCGACAAGGACCGCCACATCGTCATCTATTGCTCCTGCCCGAACGACGTTACGGCGGCGCAGGTCGCCCGGGAATTCGTCAAGAACGGTTTTCACCGCGCCCGCCCGCTGCACGGTGGACTGGACGCGTGGAACGACCACTGCGCGGCCAGCCAGGCCGACGCCGAGCTCAAGCCCAAGCACGGCTGAACAATCATCCTCTCGTTCCGATCGCGCGGCGCCCGTCCGGCGCCGCCGCTCACCCATGCTTTCGATAAATCGCCTGAATTGGTAGCTGGACTACTCGTCCTCGCACGGGAGTTTTACGCGGATTCGCCCGGATGTTAGGTCGGATGTACCTAAACTACAATAAATGCTTGCGCTGCAGCCAAGAAATCCTTAAGCTTCGAGGAATCTGTTTCTTACGGCCTGCCATGATCGTTTCGCCCGTTGCCATCGTCGATCCGTCCACCGAACCGCGCCTCGACAGCGCCCGATATGCGAGCCCGCGGCTGCTGGCCGACATCGGCGGGACCAATGCGCGCTTCGCGCTGGAAACCGGTCCCGGCACGGTCGGGCTGATCGAAGTCCTGCCCTGCGCCGCCTACGCGACCCTCGCCGACGCCCTCCGGGCCTACCTGGCACTGCCGCACGTGGCGGCCGCGGGCGCCGTCCGCCATGGCGCGATCGCGATCGCGAACCCCATCGTCGGCGATTTCGTGCGCATGACCAATCACCACTGGGAATTCTCGATCGAGGCACTGCGCCTGGCATGCGGATTCGACGCGCTGGCCGTCGTCAACGATTTCTACGCGCTGGCGATGGCGCTGCCGCACCTGGCGGACGGCGAGAAGCGCCAGGTCGGCGGCGGCGCGCCCGTCGCGGGCAGCCCGATCGGCCTGCTGGGCGCGGGCACGGGCCTGGGCGTGTCCGGCCTCGTGCCGGCCGAAAACCTGCCGTCCGGCGCCAAGCCCGTCTGGACGGCGTTGCGCAGCGAAGGCGGCCATGTGACGTTTTCCCCGGCCAACGAGACCGAAGTCGCCATCCTGCAATTCGCGTGGCGCGAATTCGAACATGTGTCGGCCGAGCGCTTCCTGTCCGGTTCCGGCCTGGAACTGATCTACCGCGCGCTGGCGAACCTGCGCGGCGGCGCCGTGGAGGCGCTGGATGCGCCCGAGATCACGCGCCGCGGCCTGGCCGGTACGTGCGTCGTGTGCGACGAGGTGATCGAGGTCTTTTGCGGCATGCTCGGCACCATCGCCGGCAACCTGGCCGTCACGCTGGGCGCCCAGGGCGGCGTCTACATCGGCGGCGGCATCGTACCGCGCCTGGGCGAGCGCTTCGCCGCCTCGTGCTTCCGCGCCCGCTTCGAGCAGAAGGGCCGCTTCGCCGGCTACCTGGCGCAGGTGCCGACCTATGTGATCACGGCCGACTACCCCGCCTTCGTGGGCGTTTCGGCAATCCTGGCGGACCATCCCGGCGTGTGATTTGCGCCCGCGGGATCGCTTCCGATGCATGGCAATGTTCTTTTCCCGGTTTTATCGGGTACAATGGCCGTCAGTTGGAAGAAACGATGTCGTTCGCTTAGCCCGGCGCCAGGAGCCTCGCCTCCAGAGCCCAGTCTCCCGATGGTGCCGGCAGCCCCGTTTCTCTTGAAAATCAACCGTTTGCGGCCCACTTGCCGGTGAGCCGCCCCGTGCCAGGGCGCAAACCCTCACGGTATCCCGTCCGGTACGCCAATCCGGGCGATGGAACCCCGTTTCACAGCATGAAGTCTCAGTCTGGTGGCTGTCGCACAGCTGCCAGCCGGGAATGGGGTTATGTTTGATGATTCTTAGCATCCAGAGTTGCTCACTCCGCTGACGACATCGTTATGAACACTGATGAGGCCAAGAAGGTCCTCGAGACCGCCTTGCTGTGCGCGCGCGAGCCGATGACGATCCACGCCATGAAAAAGCTGTTCGTCGACGTGGACAGGGACGGCCAGCCGCTCGGCGCCGGCGTCGGGTCGGATACGATCAAGATCCTGCTCGAAGAATTGCGCCAGGATTGGCAGGATCGCGGCATCGAGATCGTCAGCCTGGCATCGGGCTGGCGTTTCCAGAGCCGCCCGGAAATGAAGCCTTACCTGGACCGGATCGCGCCGGAAAAACCGCCGAAGTATTCGCGCGCGACGCTGGAGACGCTGGCGATCATCGCCTACCGCCAGCCGGTGACGCGCGGCGACATCGAGGAAATCCGCGGCGTGGCGGTGAATTCGCAGACGATCAAGATGCTGGAAGACCGCGGCTGGATCGACGTGGTGGGCCACCGCGAAGTGCCCGGGCGGCCCGCGCTGCTGGGCACGACGAAGCAGTTTCTCGACGACCTGGGGCTCGCCGCGCTGTCCCAGCTGCCGCCGCTGCAGCAGGTGGCCGACATCGGCGCCGGGCGCAGCCTCGAAGCGCTGGAAGCGGCCCTGCAACAATTTGACGACACTTCACCCGTTGAAGTCCCGATACACGACCAAGCGCTCGCGTCCAACGACTGATCGTCGCGCCAGGTCAGCAAAACCAAGAAACGAATGATGAATCCAACTGACATGAACGAGACGACCCCTGCCGAGGCAGGACAGGAGACGGCCGCCAAGCCGAAGCGTCGCACCAAGCCGAAGGCGGAGGCGGCGCCCGCACCCGCACCCGAGGGCGCGCAGCCGGAGGCCGTGGAAAAACCGAAACGCACGCGCAAGACCGCGGCCCAGAAGGCGGCCGAGGCAGCCGAAAGCGCGGCCCCGGCCGCCGCGGCACCGGCCGCCGAACCCGCGCCGCGCAAGCCGCGTACCCGCAAGGCCGCCGTGGCCGAGGCGGCGCCCGCAGCGGCCGAGCCGGCGCCCGTTGCCGCTGAGCCTGCGCCGGTTGCGACCGCCGCGGTGGCGACCGCCGCGGTGACGACCGCCGCGGCTGACGACGCCGCAAGCCAGCGCAAGCCGCGCGGCCCGCGCCAGATGCGCGAGCAGCGCCAGCAGCGCGAACCGCGTCAGCCGCGCGTCGAGTCCGACGCGCCCATGGCGGAAGCGGTCGCCGGCGAGGCAGCACCGGCCGAGACGGCACGCAACGAGCAGCGCCGCGACCAGCGCGGCGGCAAGCAGCAGAAGAAGAAAGGCCAGCAGCGCGGCCAGCAGGCGCAGAACGCCCAGGGCGGCCAGAACGCCCAGCAGCCCGGCCAGAACCAGAAGCAGCAGGGCAAGGGCAAGAACGCCAAACACGGCAACAAGCCGGCCAAGGCCGGCAAGGGCAACGATGCCGACGCCGTGTTCTCGTTCGTCACGTCGGACGCGTTCGACGCCAACGAGGGCGGCCGCGGCCAGTCGCAGCCGACCAAGGCGCGCCGCGACCTGACGGCCGAGGATGACGCACCGAAGCTGCACAAGGTGCTGGCGGAAGCGGGCCTCGGTTCGCGCCGCGACATGGAAGAACTGATCATCGCCGGCCGCGTGTCGGTGAACGGCGAGCCGGCCCACATCGGCCAGCGCATCCTGCCGACGGACGCCGTGCGCATCAACGGCAAGCTGCTGCAGCGCCGCGTGAACAACAACAAGCCGCCGCGCGTACTCGTGTACCACAAGCCGGCCGGCGAAATCGTCAGCGCGGACGATCCGGAAGGCCGTCCGTCCGTGTTCGACCGCCTGCCGACCATGAAGACCGGCAAGTGGCTGGCCGTGGGCCGCCTCGACTTCAACACCGAGGGCCTGCTGCTGTTCACGAACTCCGGCGACCTGGCGAACCGCCTGATGCACCCGCGCTACAACATCGACCGCGAATATGCCGTGCGTACGCTGGGCGAGCTGGAAGAGGGCATGCGCCAGAAGCTGCTGGCCGGCGTCGAGCTGGACGACGGCACCGCCTCGTTCACCAAGATCGCCGATGGCGGCGGCGAAGGCGTCAACCGCTGGTACCGCGTGGTGATCGGCGAAGGCCGCAACCGCGAGGTGCGCCGCATGTTCGAGGCGGTGGGTCTGACCGTCTCGCGCCTGATCCGTACGCGCTACGGCGCCATGACCCTGCCGTCCGGCCTCAAGCGCGGCCGCTGGGAAGAGCTGGAAGAAAACGACGTGCGCAACTTCCTCGACGCCTTCGGCATCGAGAAGAAGGGCGGCGGCCAGAACAACAAGGGTGCTGCCGGCGGCAAGGGGCAGGGCAAAGGGCAGGGTGGACCCAAGGGCCGCGGCAACGACGACCACCGCTCGAACGGCAACCGCATCGACCGTGCCGACGCGAACCGCAACGTGGATCCGTTCGGCCCGCCGGTGGTGCGTGTCGGCACGGGCCGCGAAGAGGGCGGCATCCTGGGCGGCCGCGGCGGCCAGGGCCAGGGTCAGGGTGGCCGCGGCTTCGGTGGCGGCCAGGCACGTGGCAACAACCAGCCGCGCGGCGGCAACCAGGCGCGTGGCGGCGGCGGTGGCGGCAACAAGGGTCCGCGCCAGCCGGATCCGCTGCAGACGACGTTCGGCTTCGCCGGCGCCGGCCAGAACCGCCGCAGCCAGGGTCCGCGCGTGAGCGACCATGGCATGCCGCGCCGCGGCCGCCGCGGTTGAGGTTTCGTTCGGCCAAATTTGAGGCCCCCAGCCTCACTATGGCCGAACGTGCCGCGCGAAAATGAACCGCTCGCAGCGCCGTGTTCTCCATTGGAGTAAACTGTTGCATAGCTGTTCATTTTGCAGTGCGGCGATTGCGGCCGACCCTGTATCGGGTTATAATGCGTGTCTAACCCGAGTGCTTCCCAATATTGTTTTGGCGAACAAGCTCCAGTTGGGAATACAAAAGATGGGCAGTTGCCCATTTTTTTTTTGTTGAATCGTTTTAGGGGTCCGGCACCGGACCGTGGAGAAACCTGTGCAGTTGTTTGATTTGATTGCCACGACAGTCGGTGGACTGGGCTACGACCTCGTCGATATCGAACGGGCCGAGCGAGGCATCCTGCGCGTGTTTATCGACTTCCCGGCAGCGGTGGCGGACGAAAAGGGACCGATCTCGGTCGAGGATTGCGCCACGGTGAGCCACCAGCTGTCGCACGTGCTGATGGTCGAAAACGTCGACTACGAGCGCCTGGAAGTGTCGTCGCCCGGACTGGACCGTCCGGTGCGCACCCTGGCCGACTTCGAACGCTTTGCCGGCAGCGAATGCACGGTCAAGCTGCGCGTCGCGATGCCCGGCACCGCGAACCGCAAGACCTACACGGGCATCCTGCATGCGCCGGAAGGCGAGAAGATCGGGTTGGAATTTGAAAGCAAGGATGGTCCGGCGTTGCTCGAATTTACGCTGGCCGAACTGGACAAGGCACGCCTGGTGCCGAAGGTGGATTTTAGGAGTCGCAAAGCATGAGTCGCGAAATTTTGTTACTGGTTGATGCGCTCGCGCGCGAAAAGAACGTCGATAAGGAAGTGGTCTTCGGGGCGCTCGAGTTCGCCCTGGCGCAAGCTACCAAAAAGCGCTATGAAGGCGAGGTCGACATTCGTGTGTCCATCGACCGCGACACTGGCGAGTTCGAAACCTTCCGCCGCTGGCACGTCGTGCCGGACGAAGCGGGCCTGCAACTGCCCGACCAGGAAATCCTGCACTTCGAAGCCAAGGAACAGATTCCGGACATCGAAGTCGACGAATACATCGAAGAGCCGATCGAGTCGGTCGAGTTCGGCCGCCGCTTCGCCCAGGACACGAAACAGGTCGTGCTGCAGCGCGTCCGCGACGCCGAGCGCGAGCAGATCCTGCAGGACTTCCTGGAGCGCGGCGACGCACTGGTCACCGGCACCATCAAGCGCATGGAGCGCGGCGATGCGATCGTCGAATCGGGCAAGATCGAGGCGCGCCTGCCGCGCGACCAAATGATCCCGAAGGAAAACCTGCGCATCGGCGACCGCGTCCGTGCCTACATCCTGCGCGTGGACCGCAACATGCGCGGCCCGCAGGTGATCCTGTCGCGCACGGCACCGGAATTCATCATGAAACTGTTCGAACTCGAAGTGCCCGAGATCGA
This sequence comes from Massilia kyonggiensis, assembly GCF_024756235.1. Lineage (GTDB taxonomy): Bacteria > Pseudomonadota > Gammaproteobacteria > Burkholderiales > Burkholderiaceae_D > Telluria > Telluria kyonggiensis. The sequence goes on from NZ_JANUGY010000005.1 coordinate 232,747, forward strand.
GCAGGGTCTGCTGCAGATCAAGTCGGCCGCCCGCGATCCGGGCGTGCGCGCGAAGATCGCTGTCTTTACCGCGGACAAGCGCATCGACCCGATCGGTACCTGCGTCGGCATGCGCGGTTCGCGCGTGCAGGCCGTGACCGGCGAGCTGGGCGGCGAGCGCGTGGACATCGTGCTGTGGTCGGAAGATCCGGCCCAGTTCGTGATCGGCGCGCTGGCGCCGGCCAACGTGTCGTCGATCATGGTGGATGAAGAGAAGCACGCGATGGACGTCGTCGTCGACGAGGAAAACCTCGCGATCGCGATCGGCCGTTCGGGCCAGAACGTACGCCTGGCGTCCGAGCTGACCGGCTGGAAGATCAACATCATGACCGCCGAAGAGTCGGCCAACAAGGCTGCCCAGGAAACCGCCGCCGTGCGCGCGCTGTTCATGGAAAAGCTGGACGTGGACGAGGAAGTGGCGAACATCCTGGTCGAGGAAGGCTTCTCGAGCCTTGAAGAAGTCGCATACGTGCCCATCTCCGAAATGCTGGAGATCGAATCGTTCGACGAGGACACCGTCAACGAACTGCGCACCCGCGCACGCGACGCGCTGGTGACCGAGGCGATCGCTTCGGAAGAAGGTCTCGAGGGTATGGAAGAGGCGCTGGCCAACCTGGAAGGGATGGACCGCACCACCGCCGGCAAGCTGGGCCTGGCCGGTATCAAGACCCTGGAGCAATTCGCGGGTCTGGCCTACGACGAGTTCAGCGCCATCCTGGCGCTCCCGACCGATCGTGCCCGTGAACTGATCAAGAATGAATTTAATGATGTGACCGACGATGAGATGAAACTGGTCGACGCCAAGTACGACGACCGGGCCAAGGCCCTGCAGGCGAAAGCCTGGAGCCAGGTAGAAACGGCCAAGGCATAAAAGAGACGCGAAAGACCGGAGCGTAACGCCTTCCGGTCTTCGCGCTTTATTAAGCTAGCAAATTTCTTTATCATCTCGCGACACATAGAAAAGAGGACTGAATGGCGAGTAACAACGTAGCCCAATTTGCCACCGAACTGAAGATGCCTGCAGATTTGCTGCTGACGCAGCTGCGTTCTGCCGGCGTCGAGAAAAGTTCGACGTCAGATCCCTTGTCCAAGGATGATAAGGATAAGCTGCTGAACCATCTGCGCCGTACCCACGGTGCCGCCGAATCGGGCGAAAAGAAGAAGATCACGGTGACCCGCAAGGAAACCTCCGAGATCAAGCAGGCTGACGCCAGTGGCAAATCGCGCACGATCCAGGTGGAAGTGCGCAAGAAGCGCACTTTCGTGCAGCGTGACGATCTCGTCACGCCGAAAGCGGCTGCCCAGCAGTCGCCGGTCGTCGATGCCGCCGAGCAGGCGCGTCGCGATGAAGAAGCGCGCCGTCAGGCAGAGCTGATCGCGCGTCAGGAAGCGGAACTGCGCGAGAAGCAGGAACGCCTGGCCAAGCTCGAATCCGAAAAGGCCGAGCAGGCGAAGGCAGCCGAAGAGCAGGCCAAGCGCGACGCGGAAGAGCGCGCCAAGCGCGAAGCCGCGGAAGCCGAGGCAGCCCGTGCCAACGAAGCGCAGAAAGCAGCGCAGGCGTCGAGCGGCGCCGCGAGCGCCGCCGAGGAAGCGAAGCGCGCCGCCGCGGAAGAAGCCAAGAAGGCTGCTGCCGAGGAAGCGAAGCGCAAGGCCGAAGAGGCCGCCAAGGAAGCCGCCGAACGCGCTGCCGCCACCGAGCGCGCACGCAAGGCCGTGGCCGATGAAGTCGCCCAGATCAAGGCGATGATGGCCCAGCCGCGCCGCGTGATCAAGGCACCGGAAGTGGTGCCGGCTGCGAAGCCGAAGGCGGCCGAACCGAGCACGCTGCACAAGCCGGCAACGGCTGCAAAGCCGGCCGAAGCCAAGCCGGCCGAGGGTGCTGGCGCAGGCCGCGGCAAGCCGGGCGACAAGAAATCGATCAAGTCGGCCAACGTGGCTTCGACGTGGTCGGACGACAAGAAGCGCGGTGGTCCGAGCGGCGGTACGAAGGGTCGCGGCAACGCGGCACCGACCGGCCGTGACGGCTGGCGTGCGGGCGGCGGCCGTGGCGGCCGTCGTGGCGGCCACGACGATCGCGAATCGAACTTCCAGGCCCCGACCGAAGCCATCGTCAAGGATGTCTACGTGCCGGAGACCATCACCGTTGCCGAACTGGCGCACAAGATGGCCGTCAAGGCATCCGAGGTCATCAAGCAGCTGATGAAGCTGGGCCAGATGTGCACCATCAACCAGGTGCTGGACCAGGAAACCGCGATGATCGTGGTGGAAGAGATGGGCCACAAGGCCTTCCCGGCCGCCGTCGACGATCCGGAAGCGCTGCTGGCCGACCAGGGCGAGCATGCCGAGTTCGAGTCGAAGTCGCGTGCACCGGTCGTGACCGTCATGGGTCACGTCGACCACGGTAAAACGTCGCTGCTGGACTACATCCGTCGCGCCAAGGTGGCGGCGGGCGAAGCGGGCGGCATTACGCAGCACATCGGTGCGTACCACGTGGACACGCCGCGCGGCATGGTCACCTTCCTGGATACCCCGGGTCACGAGGCCTTCACGGCGATGCGTGCCCGCGGTGCCAAGGCGACCGACATCGTCATCCTCGTGGTGGCGGCGGACGACGGCGTGATGCCGCAGACGAAGGAAGCGATCGCCCACGCGAAAGCGGCCGGCGTGCCCCTCGTCGTGGCGATCAACAAGATCGACAAGCAGGGTGCGAACACCGACCGCGTGACGCAGGAACTGGTCGCGGAAGGCGTCGTGCCGGAAGAATACGGCGGCGATTCGCCGTTCGTCCCGGTGTCGGCGAAGACCGGCCAGGGCATCGACGACCTGCTGGAAAACGTGCTGCTGCAGGCCGAAGTGCTGGAACTGAAGGCACCGGTGGAGTCGCCGGCGCGCGGTCTCGTCGTCGAGGCCCGTCTGGACAAGGGCCGCGGCCCGGTCGCGACGATCCTCGTGCAGTCGGGTACCCTGCGCCGCGGCGACGTCGTGCTGGCGGGTTCGTCCTTCGGCCGCGTCCGTGCGATGCTGGACGAGAACGGCAAGTCGGTGACCGAAGCCGGTCCGTCGATCCCGGTCGAGATCCAGGGTCTGACGGAAGTGCCGAGCGCCGGCGAGGAAGCGATGGTCATGGCGGACGAGCGCAAGGCGCGCGAGATCGCCCTGTTCCGTCAAGGTAAGTTCCGCGACGTGAAACTGGCGAAGCAGCAGGCCGCGAAGCTGGAAAACATGTTCGACCAGATGGCCGAAGGCGAAGTTAAGAACCTGCCGCTCATCATCAAGACGGACGTGCAGGGTTCGCAGGAAGCGCTGGTCGGCTCGCTGCAGAAGCTGTCGACGTCGGAAGTGCGTGTGCAGATCGTGCACGCGGCCGTCGGCGGCATCACCGAGTCGGACGTCAACCTGGCGACCGCGTCGAAGGCAGTCATCATCGGCTTCAACGCCCGTGCCGACGCCCAGGCGCGCAAGCTGGCCGAAGCGAACGGCGTCGACATCCGTTACTACAGCATCATTTACGATGCGATCGACGAGATCAAGACGGCACTGTCGGGCATGCTGGCACCGGAGAAGCGCGAGCACGTCACTGGCCAGGTGGAAATCCGCCAGGTCATCCTCGTGTCGAAAGTCGGCGCGATCGCGGGCTGCCTGGTCACGGACGGCGTCGTCAAGCGTACCTCGTCGGTCCGCCTGCTGCGCAACAACATCGTCGTGTGGACGGGCGAGATCGACTCGCTCAAGCGCTTCAAGGACGACGTCAAGGAAGTGCGCGCCGGTCTGGAGTGCGGTCTGTCGCTGAAGAACTACAACGAGATCCAGGTGGGCGACACGCTGGAAGTCTTCGAAGTTCAGGAAGTGGCGCGTACGCTGTAAATCGGACTCTCCGTCAATAGGAGTAGCATTGGGGCTGGCAAGCCTGCGCCGTGGCGCGGGCCGCTGGCCCCAAGTTTTTTATAAGCAGTCAATAACATGGCAAAACATAGCAAAAGCATCCCCCAGCGCGGTTTGCGCGTCGCCGACCAGATCCAGAAGGACCTGTCGGAACTGATCGCCTTCGAACTGAAGGATCCGCGCGTCGGCATGGTCACCATCAGCGAGGTCAAGCTGACCCCGGACTACGCGCACGCGAAGATTTATTTCACGCTGCTCAAGGACAGCCCGGAAGAGATCAAGCAGACCCTGGAAGGCCTGACCAAGGCGTCCGGCTACCTGCGCAACCTGCTCGGCAAGCGCCTGCACATCCACACGCTGCCGCAGCTGCACTTCGTGCACGACACGTCGACGAGCCGCGGCCTCGCGATGTCGGCGCTGATCGACCAGGCGAACGCGACGCGGGCGAAAGACGACGAAGAAGATTCGGATTCCGAGTGAACGCGCGTCCCCCGAAAAAGCCCCGCGACCTCGTCGACGGGGTGCTCCTCATCGACAAGCCGGTCGGCCTGTCGTCGAACGATGCGCTGATCAAGGCGAAACGCGTCGTCAACGCGAAGAAGGCCGGCCACACGGGCACCCTGGACCCGTTCGCCACCGGCCTGCTGCCGCTGTGCTTCGGCGAGGCGACCAAGTTCTCGCAAGACCTGTTGGAAGCGGACAAGACGTATGACGCCGTCGTTCACCTGGGCATCACGACCACCACTGGCGATACCGAAGGCGAGGCTGTCGAGACCCGCCCGGTCGACGTAACGGTCGAGCAGATCGAAGCGGCGCTGGCCAAATTCCGCGGCCCCATCCTGCAGATCCCGCCGATGTACTCGGCCCTGAAGCGCGACGGCAAGGCGTTGTACGAGTACGCGCGCGAAGGCATCACGCTGGAACGCGAAGCCCGCCCCGTGACGATCCACAAGCTCGAGATGCTCGCGTACGACGCGCCGATGCTCACCATCCGCGTCACGTGCAGCAAGGGCACGTACGTGCGCGTGCTGGGCGAGGACATCGGCGCCGAACTGGGCTGCGGCGCGCACCTGAACGCACTGCGCCGCATTCAGGTGGGCAGCCTCACCGTCGACGGCATGGTCACGCTGGAACAGTTGCAGGCGCACGACAATCCGTTGTCGCTGCTTGCGCCCGTGGATGCGCTGCTGTCGAGCTTCCCGCGCGTCGACCTCACGCCGGAACTGGCCGCGCGCTTCCTCAACGGCCAGCGCCTCGCGCTGAACCGCGAACCCGTCACGCTGCCGGAAACGCAGGGAAGGGTGCGCGTGTACCACGACGACAAGCTGCTGGGCACGGCGATCCTGCAGGACTGGGGCGTGCTGGCGCCGGAGCGGTTGATCGCGCGGCCTCAGGGTTAAATAGCTTGCTCTGGCGTCAACATTGCGCCAGAATCAAGTGATGCACGCGACCGACTCCCTCCGCACCGAAGCGCAACTGGCCGGCCGGGCCACGGGCGCCATGTTCTTTTTCGTGTTCGGCGCCGTCTGGCTCGAAGGCTGGGCGGCCCAGGCACACGAGGGCGTCCCGGCATTCGTCGGCATCGCCGTACTGGCCCTGGCCCTGCTGGCCGTCGCCTGGCGCCGCTACCGGCGCTACGCGCCCGCGCTGGCACGCGCGCAAGACACGCCGGAGCGCCGCCGCATGAAGCGCGTCTTCAACATCGTGAACGCGGCACAATGGACCGCCATCTTCATCCTCGCACAGGTGCTGATCCACCTCGGCAAGGGCGCGTGGATCATCCCGATGGCCATTGGCATCATCGGCCTGCACTTCCTGCCGCTGGCCCATGTGTTCAAGAATCCGCCGCATTACGTGACGGGCGTGGCCATGGTCGCGTTCGCCGCGCTGTATCCGCTGCTGGCCAGCGGCGGCCCGACGGCACCCGTGGGCTTCCTCGGTGCCGGGCTCATCCTGTGGCTCAGTGCCGCCTGGGCACTGCGCGCCTGACGTCATCGTCGTTCAATAATTCCCCGTTATTCTCGTGAAGCAGGCCGTTGCGGTGCAGCAGAGGCCTGTAAGCATGCTATACTAGTGGGTTCCGGAAGTCGAAAGTCTCGAGCTCTTCCGCCCATCACGCAACATTTACTGTTGAAAACGCATATGTCAGACACCAAACGCGCGATTCGTAATATCGCAATCATCGCCCACGTTGACCACGGCAAGACCACCCTCGTGGACCAGCTGCTGCGCCAATCCGGCACTTTCCGTGAAAACCAGGCGGTCGACACCCGCGTGATGGACTCGAACGACCTCGAGAAGGAACGCGGCATCACGATTCTGTCGAAGAATTGCGCCGTCGAATACGAAGGCACGCACATCAACATCGTCGACACCCCGGGCCACGCCGACTTCGGCGGCGAGGTCGAGCGCGTGCTGTCGATGGTCGACTCGGTGCTGCTGCTGGTGGACGCCCAGGAAGGCCCGATGCCGCAGACCCGCTTCGTCACGCGCAAGGCGCTGGCGCTGGGCCTGAAGCCGATCGTCGTCGTCAACAAGATCGACCGTCCGGGCGCGCGCGCCGACTGGGCGATCAACCAGACGTTCGAACTGTTCGACAAGCTGGGCGCGACCGACGAGCAGCTGGACTTCCCGATCGTCTACGCCTCGGGCCTGAACGGCTACGCCGGCATGGACGAAAGCGTGCGCGGCGGCGACATGAAGCCGCTGTTCGACGCGATCCTGAAATACGTGCCGGTGCGTGACGACAATCCGGACGGTCCGCTGCAGATGCAGATCACGTCGCTGGACTACTCGTCGTACGTCGGCAAGATCGGTATCGGCCGTATCAACCGCGGCCGCATCAAGCCGGGCATGGACGTGCTGGTCGTGAACGGCCAGGATGACAAGAACCCGATCAAGGGCCGCATCAACCAGGTGCTGAACTTCAAGGGCCTGGAGCGCGTGCAGGTGGAAGAAGCCGTCGCCGGCGACATCGTCCTGATCAACGGTATCGAAGACATCGGCATCGGCGTGACCGTGACCGCCGTGGATACGCCGGAAGCGCTGCCAATGCTGACCGTCGACGAGCCGACCCTGACGATGAACTTCATGGTCAACACGTCGCCGCTGGCCGGCCGCGAAGGCAAGTTCGTCACCAGCCGCCAGCTGCGCGACCGCCTGGACCGCGAACTGAAATCGAACGTGGCGCTGCGCGTGCTGCCGACCGACGACGACACGATCTTCGAAGTGTCGGGCCGCGGCGAGCTGCACCTGACCATCCTGCTGGAAAACATGCGCCGTGAAGGCTTCGAGCTCGCGGTGTCGCGTCCGCGCGTCGTCTTCAAGGAGATCGACGGCGTCAAGTGCGAGCCGTACGAAAACCTGACCGTCGACGTGGAAGAAGTCAACCAGGGCGGCGTGATGGAAGAACTGGGCCGCCGCCGTGGCGACCTGCAGAACATGGAATCGGACGGCAAGGGCCGCGTCCGCCTGGAATACCTGATCCCGGCCCGTGGCCTGATCGGCTTCCAGGGCGACTTCATGACCCTGACCCGCGGCACCGGCCTGATGAGCCACGTGTTCCATGAATACCTGCCGGTCGAGACCGGCAAGGGCGAACTGGCCGGCCGCCGCAACGGCGTGCTGATCTCGCAGGACGACGGCCAGGCCGTCGCCTACGCACTGTGGAAGCTGCAGGACCGCGGCCGCATGTTCGTCGAGCACAACACCCCGGTGTACGAAGGCATGATCATCGGCATCCACTCGCGCGACAACGACCTGGTCGTGAACCCGATCAAGGGCAAGCAGCTGACCAACGTGCGCGCGTCGGGTACCGACGAAGCCGTCCGCCTCGTGCCGCCGATCCAGCTGTCGCTGGAATACGCGGTCGAGTTCATCGAGGACGACGAACTGGTCGAGATCACGCCGAAGAGCATCCGCCTGCGCAAGCGCTTCCTGAAAGAGCACGAGCGCAAGAAGGCCAGCCGCGAAGCCGCATAAGCTTCCTGGTTCCAACGAAAAACCCGCTGCTTGCAGCGGGTTTTTTTATGGCTCAGGAATCCATCGATTTGGCTTCCCGGGCAAGGACAAAACGATGTGGTTATTGCACTGGAAGGAATAACATTATTTCCACTTAATTGACTTCCAATTAAGGCAAAAGCGGTCCCGACGCTGCCGTCCCGATTGGCCACAAGCCGCAGAGGATCCGAAGCGGACGCGCGGGGAAGCCCGAAGAGATTACCGTCGATCACAATAACACTGGAGATACCATGAAACTGCTGAAACAACTGACCGTCGTTGCCGCCCTGTCCTCGATCGCTTCGTACGCATCGGCCCTGACCCCGATCGCCGACGCCGAACTGTCCAAGGTCTCGGGCCGTGACGGTGTGTCGATCGCCGCTGACCTGCATGTGAACATCGGTTCGTTCGTCTACACGGATACCGATACCGCAGGCGGCTCGGTGAGCTTCAACAACATCAAGATCGCCGGTGCAATCGCTGCAACCATCGACATCATCAACAACGCCACGTTCCAGGCCGACGCCAGCGCAGCGTCGGGCGCATCGAGCGTCCTGGGCGTGACCGGCGGTACCGGCCTGGCTGCCTTCATGCCGGCCGGCGACGTCGTCAAGATCGCCATCCCGATGATCGACACCAACAAGAACCTGAGCATGTCCGTCGACTCGATCAAGATGGGCAACTCGGCCGCTTCCTACGGTTCGTTCGCCGCCAACGACATCAAGCTGCAAGGCACCACCGTCTACATCTGGGCGCACTAAGCGGCTCGGGTTGGGTGATGGACGGCCCGCGGGCTTGCCCCGGGCCGTTTTTTTGACCTTGTTTTCCTCTGGTTCGACCATGCGCACCTTGCTCACCGCAATCGTCGTGGCCCTCCCGCTGTTGCCCTGCGCGGCATCGGCCCAGATGCGCCCGATGTCCGACACCGAACTGTCCACAGTCAGCGGCCAGGGCCTGTTCACGGTCAGTAATACCAGTTACAGCGGTTTCGATTTCACCCGCATCAGCCTCGACGCCGACGTCACGCTGAACGCCAACCTCGCGAACATGCGCCTGGGCGAGTACGCGTACGCGCCGCGCAACGGGTCCGGCGCCGACCTCGACATCGGCGCACTGCAGTTCGGCCGCACCGACGCGTCCGCGGCACAGCGGCTCGTGCAGATCACGAATCCCTATTTCGAATTCGTCTACAAGAACACTGGCATCAATAATCAGCGCGAGATCGTCGGCATGCGCCTCGGCTTCGACGGCATCTCCGGCGACATCGGCATGAAGATCGCCACGCTGTCCGGCTCCATGCGCGTCGACGCGGGCGCGGGCGGCATCATCGACAGCATGAACGACGCCGGCGGCGGCAAGCGCTGGGACGGCACGTGCACCGGCTGCACGCCGCTCGCCAACGTGGGCGGCGTCACCGCGGGCGACGCGAACGGCCCGAGCCGCGACTTCTGGATCGCGATCCTCAAACAACCCGTGCAGTTCCAGGCTGCGTCAGGCATGCCCGCGCTGACCGAGGCGCAGGCCGGCATCTGGCTGAACTGGCGCGACAAGCTGACCGCGCTGAACCTCACCGGCACCGTGCCGGTCAATAACGCGGCGGGGCATTGATGCGCGCCGTCGCCGCCGCCATTCTCCTGTCCGCGCCGGCGTTGGCCGCCGCGCTCGAACCGCTGCCGGACAGCGCGCTCGCCAAGGTCGCGGGGCGCGACGGCATGAGTTTCAATCTGTCGAATTTCGCGATGTCGGGCAACGCCGAGCTGCGCTACTACGCGCCCGCCGGCGGCAGCCTCGGCATCGGCAACCTGGCCGCGTCGCGCTCGGACAATACCGATGCGCCGTTCGCCGATCCGTACCGCCTCGATATCATCGCCGGTGGCCCGGGCCGCGCCGACTGGATCAACATCGCCTTTCCCGAGAACGCGGCCGGACGCGAAGCCTGGCAGGTCGCGTACGACTTCGGCGTGAACGCCGGCGGCTTCGACGTGAAGAACGGCAGCGTGATCCTGAAGGATCTGGTTTATTACGGCGGCGGCCTGCAATGGTCGACGCCCGCCGTAGGCGACGGTCTCGCGTTCGGCCTCGCCACGCGCATCGATCTCGGCAGCCTGACGCTCGCGCCGAACGGGCGCGAGGCGATGGGCGAAGCGATGGTGCTGTCGAACGTGAAGATCGGCGCGGCCACAAGCGACGGTTCCGCGCCGACGGCACCCTGGCGCATCGCCGACGTGACGAGCCAGGCCGGCATCTTCAATGCGCGCACGGATGCGGCGGGCAACGCCAGCCTGCACATCGGCGTCAACTGGCCCGACGCGGGCCAGGCGGCGCCCACCGGCACCCTGCAGGTCGGGAACATCAGCTTCCGCAGCGACGGGGGCGCGAACATGGACCTGGGCAGCTCGCGCATCGGGTCCATCCAGTTGCAGTACCTCGACGTCAAGTTCCGCCAGTGAGTACGCGTCTTCTCTCCATCCTGTTGCTCTGCACGGTGCGGTGTGCGCTGGCGGCGCCGCAGCCGCTGGCCGACGAAGAACTCGCGCAGGTGCGCGGCGCCGACGGCATCAGCTTCGCCGTGCGCCTTCAGTTGAATCGTCCGGGCGACGGGACGACGGGCGACAGTCGCCTGACCATCGGCCAGACGGTCGACGGCCGCACGACGTACACGGTCTTGAAAAACATCGGCGGCGTGATCCAGATGGTGGGCCTGAACATCAGTCCGCAGCGTGCGGCGGACGGCACGAATTATCTCGCCCTGACCTTGCCGGCGTGGACGAAGTTCACGGACACCGGCTTCGATTCGCTCAGCGTGCAGGCCGACCCGCGCGGGCCCGTCACGCAGAGCCTCGGGCAGGTCACCCTGAACGGCGAGTTGCAGATGCAGGGCCAGCTGCGCCTGTGGTCCCATTGACGGCCTGTTGTCCATGGGCGTTCAGCCGGTCCTGCTGGAACTCGCCGGGCGCCTTGCCGAACCAGCGCAGGCAGGCGCGGTGGAAGGCGCTGGGGTCGGCGAAACCCAGCTTGTAGCTGAGGTTCTTGACGCTGATGCGGTCGCTGCCCAGGTATTGCTGGGCGATCGTGCGGCGCACCTCGTCGACGAGCGTGGAAAAGTCGGTGCCCTCGTCCGCCAGGCGGCGCTGCAGGGTGCGCTCGCTGATCGCGAGGCGCCGCGCCACGGCGTCGCGCAGCGCGCCGCCCTGGTCGATCATCGCCGGCAGCAGCTCGCGCACGCGCGCGGCCACGCTCGTGCGTTCGGCCTGCGCGAGGCGTTCGTCGAGCAGGCGGAACAGGCCTTCCGCCGCGAGCGGGTTCGCCGTCGGGATTGGCGCCGTGATGTCGGCGTTGGCGAATTCGAGCGCGTTCGCGGGCGCGCCGAAGCGCACCGGGCACCCGAACTGGCGCACGTACGGCGCCGTATCGAGCGGGGCCGGATACGCGTATTCGACGAGGGCCGGCTTCAGGTCCGGCTTGCTGCCGACGAAGCGCAACGTCGCCAGCAGCAGGTTCCAGGTGAAGTCGTAGCGCGCCTGCGGCACGGAGCGCGCGCCGCCGACGAGGTTCAGGCCCACGCGCACGCGGTCCGCCTTCGGCTCGATGGTGGCGCGCACGACGGGCGACACGAGCGGCATGTAGCGCGTCAAGCTGTCCGCGGCCTGGCGCAGGGTAGGAGAGGCGAGCATCAGGTGGCCCAGCACGCCGAGCCAGCTGAGCGGGTCGGGTGCGAACACGCGAAAGCCGATCAGGGCATCGCCGCTGGCGGCCGCGAGGCCTTCCCACAGGGTGCTGAACTGGTCGGACAACGCGAGCAGGTCGGCCGCGCGCTGCTCCTGCGTGCCGTGCCCGAACCATTCGAGTTCGGCCCTGGCGAACAGGGCGTCGACATCCATGCCCTCGGCGCCGAGGCAGGCCCTGATGCGTTGCACCACGTCCGTGGCGGACAGGTACTTCACGCTGGCGACCGCGTACGTGCGGACGCGTCCTGCGCTGGTCTCATGCTTGGTCTCCTTACTCATATTGAGTGGCCGCGGGTTCTTGTGCCCGGGTGTGTTTTTTTATTATGTGTGCATGCGAAATCGCAACGCTTCGGAAAATGATCCCGTCTTTATCGAAAAACGCTCATTTTCGACAGGCAAGATTTTCAATTTGATGCAACGCAAACCCCACGTTGCCGGCACGGATCAGGACCGGGCCTGCTGGCGTGCCCGAGCGGGCGTGATGCCGTACGCGGCCGCGAAACAGGCCGTCATGTGACTCTGGCTGTTGAACCCGCATTGCGCCGCAACACGGGCGATGGAGAAGCTGGTCCGGGTGAGTAATTCATGGACCCGTTCGAGGCGTAAACGCAACACATAACGGTGCGGCGTCATCCCCATCGCTTCCTGGAAGATGCGGCGGAAATGCGATTCCGACACGCCCGCGCGCTCGGCCAGCTCGGCGTTGGACAGCTCGCTCGACAGGTTCTGGCCGATCCATTCCAGCACGCCCTGCAGGCGCCCCAGCTGGAGGGCGTCCGGCGGCAGGTGCCGTCCCGTCTTGCCCTCGAGGACGCGGCACGTCTGCTCGATCATCAGGGAGCACGCCCGCTCCACGAAGCCCGTGTTCGGCGTGCTGCTGCGCGAGACTTCCGCCAGCAGTTGCTGGGCGGCCGCATGCACGAGCGGGTCGGAAAAAGTGGGCGACTTGGCGCGCGCGGCCAGCAGGCGCTGCAGGTGGCGGACCATGTCGTGGTCCGGGTCGAGGAAGTGGAACATCGCCATGTCGATCGCGCCGAAGAAGGTCCAGCGGCTGGCGAAGCCGGGCTGGAACACGGTCGCGGCGCCGGCCAGAAAGTCGAACGACCGGCCCGGACTGCGCCCGGCCGTGGCGCGCGCGCCGCCCAGGTGGCAGGCCAGCACCAGCGAGTCGAGCGGGGGGACTTCGCAGCCGCCCAGCTGGAAGATGTAGCGTTCGGCCCGCAGGGGCACGCCGCCGATCTCCACGCTGGTGACCGGCTCGCCCAATGCATTGCTGATCCTGTCCCAAGTGTGCACGGTGCCCCAATCGAATGAGCGGTTTTTTATAAAAACGATAGCGTTTTATAACATCCGCCAGCCGTGCCTGCATCCAGAATATAGAAAAAGTGCAATAAACGTGGCCAAAACACCACGTTGGGATGCATGACACAAGGGGCCGCATGAAGCGCCCCAGGGAGACATCATGTTCACATTCCTGCTGGGGATCCTCGCGGTCCTCGTGGGCGGGGCCGGCGTGCTTGCCAAGCACGAGGCGCAGGACCGTCCGCTCGAACGCTTCGACCTGCCGACGACCATGTCCGTGGCCGCCGCCGGCATTCCGAACGTGCCGATGGAGCCGTACTCCGAGCTCAAGTACAAGAACATCGTCCACCAGGCCTACGACTACAGTTGCGGCTCGGCGGCCCTCGTCACGATCCTCAAGTACCACCTGGGCATCGACGTCACCGAGCAGCAGTCGATGGAAGGCATGATGGCCTTCGGCGAGAAGGACAAGATCATCGAGCGGCGCGGCTTTTCCCTGCTCGACATGAAGCGCTACCTCGCCTCGATCGACGTGCAGAGCGCGGGCTTCCATGCCGAGATGTCGGACCTGCTCACGCTCGATTCGCCGGGCATCGTGCCGATCGACTACGCCGGCTTCAAGCACTTCGTCGTGCTGCGCGGCGTGCGCGGGGGCCTCGTGTTCCTGGCCGACCCGTCGGCCGGCAACATCACGTTCTCCGTCGAGGAATTCGCCACGCTGTGGGACCGCAACACGCTGTTCATCGCCTATCCGCCGAAGAACCGTCCGCCCGCGTTGAAGCTCGCGCTGGCCGACGACGAACTGGGCGTGGTCGACATGGACCGCATCCGCGACCGCGGCCTGCAGCGCCCCATCGACACGCAGGTGGCGAACGAGCGCCTGCTGAACGGTTTCGGCGGCATCTCGATCCGCAAACACTAGACCCACCACGAAGGACCACCATGAAATTTTCCACGACGCTGGCCCCGGCGCTGGCCTGCACCTTCCTGCTCGCCCAACTGCCGGCGCACGCCCAGGACACGGCGAGTTCCTCCACGCTGAACGCCGCCACGACGGGCACGCCGCCCGCGACTTCGGAGGCCGTGCGCGACGCGCTGGCGAAGAAGGAGGGCGATGCCGACAACACGTCGCTGCTGAAGGAAACGCTGACCGCGGTCGACAAGCAGTACTCGCTGATCCGCAAGGGCAAGGTGCAGCTGAACTACGAGCTGGGCTACACGTACATCGGCCAGGAAAAGATCAACACCGACCTGTCGTCCGGCACGGCGACACTGTTCTCGATCGAGAACACGAACTCGCACACGATCACCAACACGATCATGGCGGACTACGGCGTGCGCAACAACCTGACCGCCAACGTCACGCTGCCCCTGATCAGCCGCTACTCCGATTCCGGCGGCTTCTCGGGCGTCTCGCACACGATCGGCGACGTGGGCCTGGGCGTGCGCTGGCAGCCGCAGGAGGTCAAGCGCGACGAGGTCGCGTACACGCTCACGGGCAACGTGCGCCTCGCCACGGGCACCAGCCCGTACAAGGTCGACGTGCAGAAGGGCGTGGCCACCGGCTCCGGCGTCAACACCTTCAACATCGGCGCCAACATGACGCGCATCGTCGATCCGGTCGCGCTGTTCGGCTCCTTCAACGTGGGCTACAGCCTGACGGCGAAGCACCTGAACCAGAACCTGTACGGCGCCACGCTGCGCGAAGTGAAGCCGGGTGCCAGCTTCGGCTTCGGCATCGGTTTCGCGTATGCGCTGTCGTACAAGATCACGACGTCGTTCTCGTTCCAGGAATCGATCCAGTCCCGTTCCACGCTCACGTTCGACAACGGGAACAAGGCGCAGACGCAGACGCAGAGCGCGGGCATCCTGGCGATCGGCGCGGGCTACCGCATGTCGCCCAAGACCACCGTCAACGTGACGGTCGGTGCGGGCCTCACGGCGGCCGCGCCGAACCTGTCGCTCACCATGAGCCTGCCGTTGTCGCTGTGAGGCCGACGATGACACGCACCGCGGCACCATGGCTGGCCCTGGCCGCGCTGGCGCCCGTTGCGCATGCCGGCGTCACCGACAACCTCGTCACGAGCCCCACCGCGATGGCGATGGGGAATGCGGTGACGGCCGACCCGCCCGGGATCGAATCGATCCACTTCAATCCGGCCGGTCTCGCGCGCCTGAACGGCACGCACCACATCGATTCCGTGTTCGTGGCGACGATCCGCAACCCGAACCGTTTCGTTTCCGCGCCCGACATCGACATCGGCGGCTTCAAGGACGATCCGATCAACGGCAAGTCGAGCGGCCCGGTGCGCCAGGCCCTCTACATCCCGTTCTACGGCGTCCCCAAGGCGCGGCTGCCGGGCGTGCTGGTGCCGAGCATGGGCATGTCGTACAACGCGCCAGGTTCACGCTGGACGTTCGGCACGAATGTCTACCTGGCGGCCGCGATGAGCATCGACCGCACCAAGGACCCGGACGATCCGGCGCGCTTCGACGGCCGCCTCGTCCAGCTGCAGCGCCTCGTGTACCTGTCGCCGGCGGCCGCGTACAAGGTGTCGGACACGCTGAAGATCGGCATCTCGGTGCCGATCGCATACTCCGCCTTCGCCATCAACACGGACTTCCGTGCGCCCAACAAGCTGCTGGGCACCGTCGGCCAGCTGCAGAAGGCGGTCTGCCCGGAGGGCAACGGCACCGTGATCGACACGCTGACCTTCGGCCTGTGCGGCGGCGGCCCGGAAGGCATGGTCAACCCGTTCAAGCGCGCCGCCAACATCGACTTCGATTTGCGCGCGTCGTTCGACCCGACGGTCAACATCGGCGTGCTGTGGGAGCCGAAGAAGTGGCTCGCGCTGGGCGTCGTGTACCAGGGCGGCACGCGCACGACCTACACCGGCTCGTACACGTTCCACAGCGACCCGATGCTGCGCAGCTTCGTGCGCGGGCTGAATTCGAGCCTGCTCGGCCCGATCGTCGGCGCCGTCACCGGCATGCCGCAGGATATCCCCGAATACCAGCACGGGAACATGACGGCGAAGATCCCGTTCCCGTGGCGCGTGCAGGCGGGCATGAAGCTGATGCTGACCGATTACGTGCAGCTGAACGCGGACGTCAGCTATGCCGACTGGGCGCAGTGGAACCAGCTGACGTTCGAGTTCGACGAGAGCATCAAGCTGCTCGAGATGGCGCGCCTGTTCGGCTACGCGAATTCGCGCCAGGCCACGTTCAAGATGGGCTTCCGCAGCGTCGTCAACTACAGCTTCGGCACCCAGTTCAACCTGACGAAAAAGCTCGCGCTGCGCCTCGGCTATGAGCCGCGCAAGAGCTCCATCCCGGGCAATCAGATGAGCCTTCTCGCGCCGCTGCCGGACACGAAGCTCAAGAGCATCGGCCTGCGCTACCGCTTCGACGACGGCGGAGAAGTCAACGTGACGGGCAGCTACATGAAGGGCACGTACGACATCCCCGCGCGCAGCGACTGCAATCTGAACTGCGACAATTTCTTCAACCTGATCTATAACCCTTATGCGGCCACCAGCGTGTCCGGCAGCCTGATCGTGAAATACGCGGGCGCCTCGTACACGCGGCCGTTCTGACTGGAGACGACGATGTTGCGAATGATTTGGATGACGATGGCCTTAGGTTTGGCCGCGGGCGCGCACGCGGAGGGCATGACCGGCGTGCCGCCCGCCAAGCAGGCGCTCGTGCAGCGCGTGCTGGACAAGATGGGCCTGGAGTCCGTCGGCCTGCAGATGCTGCAGGCGCCGGTGGCCGACATGCTGCGCCAGTCGCGCGTGGTGGTGCAGAGCCGCGTCCCGGCCGACAAACAGGACGCGACGATGAAGGACATCACGGCGGAGGCGACGAAGTTCGTCGAGCAGGAAACGCCGGGCCTGCGCACGAGCACGCACGCGATCGTGCAGTCCAGCGTGGCGCCGCTGCTCGCGCAGAAGTTCAGCGAGGACGAGCTGAAACAGCTGGCCGGCATCCTCGAATCGCCCGTGCTGGCGAAGTTCGAGAGCGTCGTGCCGGAGATGAAGAAGGCCGTCGGCGAGAACGTGGCCAAGGCCAACGCGGCGCAGATCCAGCCCAAGATGACGGAACTGCAGAACCGCGTGGGCCTGAAGCTGCGCGCGGCCGTCGGGCAGTAACGACCACACCATGAGGAGGCGGCGATGAGCGACTGGATGACACGCAGCACCAACAGGTCCCGGCTGGGCCAGATCCTGATCGAGAAGCAGCTGATTTCGCAGGAACAGCTGGACGCGGCAATCCGCGCGCAGGAGCAGAGCGGGCGCCGGCTGGGCGAGATCCTGGCCGACATGAAGCTGATCACGCAGGCCCAGGTGCGCGGCGCCGTGCGGCGCCAGCGCAGCCTGCGCATGGCGGCGGCGCTGGCGACCGCGCTGCTCGGGCCCTTGCACGCCTACGCGGCGGTGGCGGCGGCGCCGGCGGCGGCCGTCTCCACGCGCCTGGCCGGCGAAAGCGGACGGGAATTCGGCAGGGGGATGCGGACGCTGTCCGACGAGGAGTTGGGCGAGGTGACGGCCCAGGGCCGCAGGGAGGATCAACTGAGCGACGCGCTGCGCGAGCAGGCGCGCCAGGCGGAGCTGCGCCTGATCGCGCTCGCCGCGCAGGGCGGCCAGCAGGGCCTGCAGGCGGCGGTGCAGCACGCGCTGCCGAACGATGGCGTGCGCGTGCTGGGCGAACTGGCGACGGTGTTCAATCCGCTCGCGTTGCTGCTGACGGCCGACACGACGGTGCGCAACGTCAGCTACGATCCGGCCAATTCGCACGCGACCGTGAACAAGGACGGCTCGATCACCTTGCGCCTGCCCAGCACGATCGGCGAGATCAGCTTCCGCAACATCCGCGTGGGCAGCCACCCGGGGCCGACGTTCGGCAGCATCGAGATCCACGACATCGACCTGCGCGGGACGACGATCAGCGTCAAGCCGATCGGGCACTAAAAAAAACGCCCCGCTTGCGGGCGGGGCGTTGTCGTTCCTGAAGCAGGGTTCAGCGCAGGCCGAGCAGCGCGAGGACGCGATCCCGGCTGACGCCGACGAGCGCCGACGTCAGGGCGATCAGCGACTCGTAGTCCGTGCTGGCGGCGACCTTGCCGAAGTCGTCGATCGCGATGGTCATGTCCGGCGGCGGCGTCGAGGCATCCGCCACCTGGACGCTGGCGGCCTGCAGTGCGGCGCTGGCGGCGGCCTGCGAGCGGTGCACGCGTTCCAGCGCCTGGACCACTTCGCGCAGGCTCTGGCGCAGCGCGTCGGCATTGCCGGTTTCCGCACTGACGTTCCACAGCTGGGGCGCCAGGTTTGCCGCCACTTCTTCGGTCGTCACGCGGCCGCGGCCGCTCACGGCGATGCTGTCCTTGACGGCCGACCAGTTCGCTTCCGGCGTCGTGAACACCAGTTCGCCGTTCTCGTCCAGGCTCGCGTGCACGCCCATCGGGGCGAGGGCGCGGTCGAGGGCGCGGGCGATCTGCTGGTTCGACTGATCCGGCTCGATGTTGACGGCCATCTGCGGGCCGCCGGCGCTGCCGACCGAGAACGAGACGGTCTGCGGCGCGCTCTTCTTGAGGCTGTCGATGTCGAGGCCGCGGATGCGGAAGCGCTGCGCGGCCGGCTTCGTCGAATAATTCAGGTTGCTGTCGACGCTGCCGCCGCCGGTCTTCTTGCGCTCGGCCAGCGTATGGGCCAGCTGGCGCGCGTGGACTTCGAGCTGCAGGCGCGAACCGTTGCGCGTGCCGGCCAGCTTGGCCGTCAGCTCGCCCTTCAGCGCCTCGAGCTGGTTCGCCACGCGTTCGAGGTAGTCGAGCGCCTGCTGGGCGCCCGCGACCTGGTCCTGCAGGCCGCTGGCGATGCGCGACGCGCCGGCATTGGCGCGCAGCGGCGCCGCCGACGCCGCGGAGGCCGCCGCGGTATCCGCCGACGTGTCGTCGACGGATCCCGTGGAGCGGGTCGGAACGAGCCGGGACGAGGCATTCGCCCGGGTGCCGAGGGTGCCGCCGGTTCCGCCGGCGGTCGTGGGTCGTAAAGTGGTATCCATGACCATCAGAGCGCCGAGAAGAGGGACAGTTTGCCGATCTTGCTGTAGGCCATGTAACTGGCCTGGAGTGCCGTCTGGTAGCCGTTCAGCTCGATGGCCGCGGTGCCGACGTCGAGTTGCCCGATGTCGAGGATCGCCGTCTGGTTCGACAGGCTGACGTTCTCGTGGTTGGCGTCGATCGTCTTGAGGACGTTCTGCTGGCCGCCGATGACCGCGACCTTGCCGGCAACGAGGTTCGTCGTGTCGTCGAACCCGTTCAGGGTGGCCGTCAGGACGCTGCGCACGGCGGGGTCGTTGACGTTGACGGTGCTGCCCGACAGCGTGCCGATCGCCTGGTCGAGCTGGTTCAGCAGGTTCTCGACGCCCTTGATGTTCTGGTTCGCCACCTGGGTGATGCCATTGCCCACCACCACCAGCTGGTCGTTCGTATTCCCCGCATAGCTGTAGCGCGAACCGAGCGGCGCGGTGGCATTGTAGGCGATCGGCGCGGTACCGGTGACGGTGCCGGAAAACACGTAGCGGCCTTCCTGGTCGATCGTATTGGCCGAGTACGACAGGCTGTCGCGCAGCGAGACGAGCGACGTGACCATCGCGTTCAAATCCTGCGAGGTATTCGAGCCGTCCAATGCCCACACGAGCAGGTCGCGGCCCGAGCCCATGTCGTTGACCATGTTCTGCAGGTAGCCTTCGTTCTTCCCGAGGCGTTCGTTGACCGCGGCGATGTTGCTGCGGTACTGCTTGATGCCGGCCTCTTCGCGCTTCAGGCGCGACAGGCGCACGCTGTCGACCGGATCGTCCGACGGCAGCTGGATGCGGTTGCCGTTGGCCATCTGCTGTGTCACGTAGGTGATGCGCTCCTGGTTCTGCTGGAGCGACTGAGTCATCATCGCCTGGTATTGACTGGTGGCGATACGCATGCTTCTCTCCCTTAACCCATCATCTGCAAGGTGGCGTCGAACAGCGCGTTCGCGACGGACATCACCCGCATGTTGGCCTGGTACATGTTCTGGTATTCGACGAGGTGCACGGCTTCCTCGTCCTCGTTCACGCCGCTCGTCGACTGCCAGTCCGCGACGGCCTGGTCGCGCATCGTCTGCGCGGTCGAGAGGGCGCCCTTGTTCTGCTGGCTGTCGACGGCGAGGCGGCCGACGAGCTGGGTGTCGGCGTCGCCGATCATCACCACGCCGATCTTCGTCATCGTGATCGTCTGGTTCTTGATGGCGACCAGTTTTTGCAGGTTGCCAGTGTCGCCGGCCGTGCCGTCGCCGGAAAACGCGAGGTCCGACGTCTGGAATCCGTCCGCCACCTGCAGCATGTTCGACGTGCTGCCCGGGTTGTACACGAACAGCGGCGCGCCGGCCGAACCGTCCATCTTGAAACCGGCCTGCAGCTGGGTGTTGACCTTGTCGGCGATCTGCTGGGCCATCTCGGCCACGCCCTGCTGCAGCGGCAGCAGCGTGTCCCGTTCATAGACCGACAGGCCGCCGAGCTGGCCGCCGGCCCGGGTCGTGTCCAGGTCGAATTTGGTGCCGGCGAACGTCAGGCTGAACGTCTGCGCGGCGCCGCCGCTGACGGACAACGAGCCGGCGATGCCGCCCAGCACCAGCGACTGGCCGGTCTTGAGCGAGACGTTGCGGGTGCCGTCCGGCTGGTCGCTGACTTCCAGGCCCATCTGGCTCGCCAGGCTGTCGATCGCCTGGTCGCGCGCGTCGACCAGGGCCGAGGCATTGCTGCCCGTGGCGTTGGCGTTCGCGATCTGGGCGTTCAGCGACGCGATCGATGCGATCGTCGTATTGGCCGAGTCGACGAGCGCGCTGCGTTGCTGGCGCACCGATTGCAACTGGGCGTTGTAGACGTTGTTCATGCTGTTGAAGCGCTGGGACAGCAGGTTGGCGGCGGTCACCACCTGCTGGCGCAGCGGGGTCGACGTCGGGTCGACGCCGGCCACCGAGTTCAATGCCGCGAAAAAGCCGTCGATGCCGCTCGACAGGCTGGCGGTGTCGTCCCCCATCACCTGTTCCAGCTGGGTCAGGTACGGCTGGGTCTGCGAGTGCGCGCCCAGGTCGGACGCGCTGCGCCACATCTGCTGGGTCTTGTAGCTGTCGGAGAACCGCATCAGCTGGGTCACGCGTACGCCGTTGCCGGCCTGGCTCGAACCGGCAGAAGGCGCGACCGCGGTCAGCAGGGCCGCCTGGCGGGTATAACCCTTGGTCTGCAGGTTGGCGACGTTCTGGCTAGTGGCCGACAGGGCCAGTTGCGAAGCGACCGCGCCGGACAGGGCGTTGTTGAGGATGCTCATGGTGCGTAGCCTTTTGTGCGTGCGTGTTCAGTAAGGACAGGCGACCGTTCAGCTCGATTTATTAAGCGGTGCGGGCAAGATCTGCCGCAAAATCGCGTCGGCCACGCCGAAGGCACGCTGCTGCGCCATGTTACCGGCCAACATGTTGTCCACCATATCGGTCATGTCCTGGTTGACGCGGTCCTTGGTCGGGCTGTCGTCCGGCGCGATGGCGCGCGTGCTTTCGCGCATCTGGTGCAGCATGTGGGAGATGAAAAAACTCTCGAATTCGACGGCAGCTTTTGTCGCTTTGGCAACGTAAGCCTTGTCGACGGCGGCGGGCGCGACTTTTTCTTCGCCCGTGGCCTGGTCCGGCTGTTCCGGACCGATCGCGTTGACGTTGTTCAGCATCAGATCACCACCAGTTCGCCTTCGATCGCGCCGGCCTGGTCGAGGGCCTGCAGGATCGCCATGATGTCGTCGGGGGACGCACCAAGGCTGTTGACCGTGTCGATGATGGTCTGCAGGCGGGCGCCGGCCGGCCAGTGGAACATCTGGCCCGAGCCCTGGTCGACCGAGACCTTCGATTGCGGCGTGACCTGCGTCTGGCCCCGCGAGAACGGGCCCGGCTGGCTGACGGCGGAGCTTTCCGAGATCACGACCTTGAGCGAGCCGTGGGTCACGGCGGCCGATTTCACGCGCAGGCCGTCGGAAATCACGACGGTGCCCGTGCGCGAGTTGAACACGACGCGCGGCACTTCCGCGCCGGCTTCCACCGGCATGTTTTCCAGCTTGGCGACGAAGGCGACGCGTTCGGTCGGATTCGTGGGCGCCACGACTTCGACGCTGGTGCCGTCGGCCGTGGTGGCGACCTGGCCGAAGCGGCGGTTGATCGCGTTCACGACGTTGGTCGCGGTGTCGAAGTTCGGGTGGCGCAGGCGCAGCAGCACCTGCGGGCGGGTGGCGAAATCGGTCGGGATCTCGCGCTCGATCATCGCGCCGTTCGGGATGCGGCCGCCGGTCGGCGTGTTGACCGTCACCGACGAGCCGCTCTTGCCGGCCGCGGACAGGCCGCCGACCACGAGGTTGCCCTGGGCCAGCGCATAGACTTCGTTATCGGCCGCGCGCAGCTGGGTCAGCAGCAGGGTGCCGCCGCGCAGGCTTTTCGCGTCGCCCAGCGACGAGACGGTCACGTCGATCTGCTGGCCGCGGCGGTAGCCGGGCGGGAACACGGCCGACACCATGACGGCGGCCACGTTCTTGTTCTTCGCTTCTTCGCCGTCCGGCAGCTTGACGCCGAACTGCTTGAGCATGTTGACGACCGACTGGCTCGAGTACTTCACCTGCGTGGAGTCGCCGCTGCCGTTCAGGCCCACGACGAGGCCGTAGCCGACGAGCGGATTCTCGCGCACGCCTTCCACGCTGGCGAGGTTGCGCAGCGGCTGGGTGCGCGCGAGGATGGCCGCGTCGGGATTGACGGACGCGGTCTTCACGGCCGGGGCCGCGATCGCCGGCAAGGCGAGCAGCGCGGCCAGGGCCAGGGAAGCGAAACGTAAGGTGCGGGTCATGGCGTCCTCAGAAGGGCATGAGCGGACCGGTGAAGAACCGGGTCAGCCAGCCGGGCTTGTTGGCGTCGGCCAGCGTGCCCTGGCCGGAATAGGCGATGCGGGCATTGGCCACGCGCAGCGACGACACCTGGTTCTCGTTGTCGATGTCGGCGGCGCGCAGGTAGCCCTTGATGCGCACGTATTCCTCGCCCTGGTTCAGCTGCAGGCGTTTTTCGCCGGCCACGCGCAGCAGGCCGTTCGGCAGCACTTCCTGCACGAGCACGGTGATCGCGCCGGACAGCGCGTTCTGCTGGGTGCTGGTGGCGTCGCCGTTGAAGCTGCGGTCGGCCGAGAGGTCGATGCCGGTGCGGCCGAAGGTCTTGCCGAGCGCGCTGATCGGCGCCACGGACGCGGAGGAACCCTTGCTGAAGCTGGTCCCGGCCTTCTTGCTGGCCTGGGTCGTTTCCTGCAGCAGGACGGTGACGACGTCGCCCACGCGGAACGCGCGCGCGTCCGAGGTCAGCGAGACGGTATCGGCGCTGAACACGCCGCCCCCGACGCCGCCGCGCGCCGGCTGCGCTTTCGGCAGGGCGAGGGCATCGTCCTGGGGGACGGGGTTGTTCAGGGGGACGCGCGAGGCGCATCCGGTCAGCACGAGGCTGGCCGCCATCCCGGCGGCGAGGGCGAAGCGTTTCATGGTTAGCGGGAAGCCTGGGACAGGTATTGCAGCATGTTGTCGGCGGCCGACAACACCTTGGTGTTCATCTCATAGGTGCGCTGGGCGGCGATCATGTCGACCATCTCTTCGACGACCTGCACGTTCGAGCCTTCCAGTGCGCCCTGCTTGATCTTGCCGAAGGCGCCGTCGCCGGCACGGCCTTCGTTCGGCGTGCCGCTGGCGGTCGTTTCCTGGAACAGGTTGTCGCCCAGGGCCAGCAAGCCGGCCGGGTTGACGAACGTGGTCAGCGTGAGCTGGCCCAGTTCGGTCGGGGCGATGTTGCCCGGGACGGTCGCGCTGACCATGCCGTTCTCGCCGATCGTGATCGCGGTCGCGTTGTTCGGGACGGTGATCTGCGGCACCAGGGGCAGGCCCTGGGCGTTGACCAGCACGCCATTCGAATCGACCTGCAGCTGGCCGGCGCGGGTGTAGGCCGGCTGGCCGTCCGGACGGCGCACCTGCAGGAAACCGCTGCCGTTGATCGCCACGTCGAGCGGCTGGCTCGTCGTCTGGATGCTGCCGTTGGTGAACACCTTCTGCGTGCCGACGATGTTCACGCCGTTGCCGAGCTGGACGCCGTTGCTGACGGTGTTGTCGGCCGTCTGGGCGCCCGGCTGCTTGTCGACCTGGTAGAACAGGTCTTCGAACACGACGCGGTCGCGCTTGAAGCCGACCGTGTTCACGTTGGCCAGGTTGTTGGCGATGGCTTGCAGTTTCGCATCCTGCGCCTGCACGCCGGTCTTGCTGATCCACATTGCTGGATTCATGGTTTCTCTCTCTTCTGATTCGGTTGGGGTCGCGCGTTCAGCCTGCGATCAATTTGTTGCCGACTTCGTTCATGCCATCGCTGGCCTTGAACAGGCGCATCTGCACTTCGAAGCTGCGGTTCAGGCTCATGGTGGCGACCATTTCCTCGACGGCCGAGACGTTGCTGCCTTCGAGCGCGCCCGGGCGGACCTTGACGTCCGGATCGGCCGGCAGCTGGGCGCCGTCGCGCGACACGATCAGGCCGGCCTCGTTCTTCGTCAGCTCGGCGCCGGTGGCGTTCACGAGGCGCAGCTTGTCGACGACCTGCATCTGCGTGGCGCCTTCGGTCAGCACGGAGATCGTGCCGTCCTTGCCGATTTCGACCGCGGTGTGCGGCGGCAGCACGATCGCCCCGCCTTCGCCCAGCAGCGGATGGCCGTGGACGGACAGCGCGCCGTCGGGTCCGATCTCGATTTCGCCCGAGCGGGTATAGGCTTCGCCGTCGCCGAACTGCACGGCGAGGTAGCCCTGGCCGCCGATCGCGACGTCGAGCGGACGGCCGGTGTCGCGGACGGAGCCGGCGCGGGTCGAGACCATGTCGGCCTGCATGGACGACATGTGGCGGTCGTCGTAGCCGTAGCCGCCCAGCTGCTGGTTGGTGGCCACTTCCATGCTGGCCCGGAAGCCCGCGGTGTCGAGGTTCGCCAGGTTGTTGGCGTGGACCTGCTGGGCGCGCATCAGGCGCTCGGCGCCGGAAACGGCGGTGAAGATCAGTTTATCCATGGGGCGTCAGGTCTTACAGGGCCTGCATCAGGGCCTGCATCATCTGGTTCTCGGTGGTCAGGACCTTCGAGTTGGCCTGGTAGTTGCGCTGCGAAGTCATCAGGCCGACCAGTTCCGACGTGATGTCGACGTTCGAGCCTTCCAGCGCGCCGGTCGACAGCTTGCCCGACAGGCCCACGCCCGGCGGATCGACGAGGGCATCGCCGGATGCGGCGTTGGCGACCCAGCTGGTCTCGCTGATGGCCGACAGCGCGCCTTCGTTGGCGAAGGTGGCGAGGGCGATGGTGCCGACCACTTGCGACTGGTCGTTGCTGTACTTGGCCACGAGCGAGCCGTCGGCCGCCAGTTCCACGCCCACGAACGAACCTGACGCATAGCCGTCGCTGCGGTTGGTGGTGGTGGCCGCTTCACCGGCGAAGCGGGTCGTGCCCTTGTAGTCGATGGTGACGCTGCCGGCGGCGGCGCCGCCCGCGGTTGCCGCGTAGGGGATCGTATTGCCGGCCGTGCTGACCAATGCGCCGGTGGTGTCGAACTTCAGCTCGGCCGGCGTTGCGCTCGACGCGTCCACTGCCGTGCCGTCCATCGAGTAGTACACGTTGACGGTGTCGGCATCCGCCTTGACGAAATACTGCGACAGCGTGTGCTGCGTGCCGATCGAGTCGTACACGATCGACTGCTTGACCATGTTGTACGAGTCGCTCTTGGTCGAGTCGAACGCGGTGGCGGGCACGGTCCAGTCGGCGGACAGGTTGCCGGTGTAGGCGATGCCGGTCGTCGCGGCGGCCGGGATCTGGCCGGTCGGGATCTGCACGTCGCCCATCGCGCCGCGTGCACCGTTCTTGGTCGGGCCGTAGCCCTGCACCTTGTTGCCGTTGCTGTCGATCAGGATGCCCTTCGCGTCGGTCGAGAAGATGCCGACGCGCGAATACTGCGTCGTGCCCTGGTTGTTGACGCTGACGAAGAAGCCGCGGCCGTCGATGGCGGCGTCGAGGGCGCGGCCGGTCGTCTGGGTGCTGCCGTTCGTGCTGATGTTCTGCGTGATCGAGCCGATTTCCACGCCGTTGGGCGAGGTGCCGGCCATGACGGACGCGAAGTTGGCGCGGCTGGACTTGAAGCCGTAGGTGGCCGCGTTGGCGATGTTGTTCGAAACGGTGTTCAGTTGCTCGTTGATGGCCTGGATGCCGGACAAAGCGATGTCGAAGCTCATGTCGATTCCTTAAATGCGTTGCGGTAGAGGGTGGGCGCCGTTCAGGAGCCCGTCTTGCCGTTGAAACCCGTGACGGACGAGGGAGAGACCTCGCCGATGTTGGCCACCTGGAGCACGACGCTGGCGCCATTCACGCGCACGCTGTTCAGGCGCGCCGCCACTTCGATCGTCGGCGAGCTGCCGTCCGATGGCTTGGCCTGGATCTTGTACGTGCCGGGCGCCAGGCCAAGGGCGTCCGGATCGATGGTGAACGACTGGGCGCCCGAACCGGGCCCCAGGTCGATCGCATGCTGTTGGCCGTCGAGGCCGGTCAGGACCAGGCTCGTACCGGAGGACAGGCCGTTCAGTTGCACGGTGCCGTGCAGCTTGCTGCCGTCGAGCTTGACGGTGTCCGTCGCGACCGTCACGTCCGAACCCACCTGGCCGCCCATGGCGAGCGTCTGCAGGCTTTGCAGCACGCTCGCGCTGGCCGTCGTCGTCTGCGACAGGTTCTGCAGCGCTTCGGTCTGCGACAGCTGCGACAGCTGGTTGACGTACTGGGTCGGGTCCTGCGGCGACAGCGGATCCTGGTTCTGGATCTGCGCCACGAGCAGCTTGGTGAACATGTCCTTGGTGGCGTCGGTCGGCGCCTGAGTTGCTATCTTGTTTGCGATTTTGTCGCTGCCCGTGTTCGAAGTGCTGCCGAACTGGGTGTTGGTGGCGTGATTGGTGGTCACCATGTTCAGGATTCTCCCAGTTTCAGCAGCGACTGCTGCATGGATTTGATGCGTCCGAGGACTTCGACGTTGGTTTCGAAGGCGCGGCTGGCGGACATCATGTCGGCCATTTCGGACACTTCGTTGACGTTCGTGTAATAGACCATGCCGTCGGCATCGGCCTTCGGATTGCCCGGCTCGTGCACGCGGCGCAGCGGCTCGGCGCTCTCGACCACGTCGAGGACCTGCACGCCTGCGCTGGCATTATTGCCCATGACGGCCGCGAAGACCGGCTTGCGGGCGCGGTACGCCTCCGCTTCGGAACCGGCCGCGACGTCGGCGTTGGCCAGGTTGCTGGCAATCGTGTTCAGGCGCACCGACTGCGCCGCCATCGCCGAACCGGCGATCTGGGAAATGTCCTTGAAGCCCATTGTTGACCTGTTATTGACCGTTGATGGCTTTTGCCAGACCGCGCAACTGCATGTTGATGAAGGTCAGGCTCGTGTTGAAATCGGAAGAGTTCTGGCCGAATGCGGCTTGCTCGACGCCGATCTCGACCGTGTTGCCGTCGGCGCTCGGGTGGTAGGGCACGCGGTACAGCGGCTGGTCGTCGGAGAGGCTGAGCGCGCCGTTCTCCGTGTCGATGCGATCCTGCAGCATGGCGCCAAAGTCGATGTCGCGTGCGGTGTAGCCGGGCGTGCTCTCGTTTGCGATGTTCGCCGCCAACACCTTGGTGCGCTCGGCGCGCAATTCCAGCGCGTCGGCGTGCACACCCAGTGCGTCTTTGAAATTAATCGTCATGTCAGGAACTCCTGTCGGTTGAATTTCGGATGATTGGTTAGAATCAGATTTTTCCGCAGCCACTATTCTCTAATGATTGCTTTCTGTAAGGCAACCCTTGTTGGTTCGTCACTGATGCTGTTTTCTGCGTTCGCGCAAGCGGCGGCGCCGTCGATTCCCATGCAAATCGAGCAAGCCGCCCGTGCCGAACTGGAAAGACAGATGGCCGCGTCCGGCTTGACCGAACCGCAATTCGAGATCGCCGTCGTCACCGCGCGGGCGGCGCCTCCTTGCAGCCAGCAAGTGGCCGTGGAACCGCTCGAAACCCGTTCTCCCCAGAGGATGCGCTTCGTAGCGCGCTGTCCGGACACGCCCGGATGGCGGTACGAGTACGTCGTCCGCGCGCGCGTAACGGCCATGGTCGCGATCGCGGCAAGCCCCGTCGCGGCCAACGAAGCGTTGACGGATGCACAAGTCACGATCGAGCGACGTGATATTTCCAACATTGCCGATCCGATCAGTAATCCGGCCGACGCGGTCGGACAAATGTCTCGTCGCATGTTGCGTCCAGGAGACATTTTGCGCAGCGGCCAGCTCAGCAGCCCGGTGTTGGTGAAGCGCGGCGACGCCGTCATGATGATCGCGCGGCGCGAAGGCATCGAAGTGAGCATGGCCGGGGAGGCATTGGATGCGGGCGGGAAGGGTGCCGTCGTGCGCGTGCGCAACGCCGGCAGCGGGCAGGTCGTGCGCATGCGCGTCGCCGGACCCGGCACGGTCGAGCCGATCGACATGGCGATCAGCCGCTGATGCCTTGCAGTTTGCCGGCCAGGCGCGACAGCTTGGCCGCGTAAGCAGGATCGGTGGCGTACCCGCCCTTGGCGAGGCCGGCGGCGAACGCCTGGGCGTCGTTGCCGGTGCCGAGTGCGCCGCGGAAGCGCGGGTTGTCGATCAGCATCTGCGCATAGTCGCGGAAGGCGCTGGCCTGGTCCGGGTAGGCGCGGAACTTCGCGCTCGTCTTGATGGCGGCCCCGCCCACGTATTCCGTGGTGGCGGATTGCGCGACGTCGCCTTTCCAGCTGGCGCCGGCCTTGATGCCGAACAGGTTATGGGATGAGCTGCCGTCCGCATTGCGCAGCGGACGCTGGCCCCAGCCGGATTCCAGGGCCGCGTGTGCGGAGACGAGCTCCGGCGCCACGCCCAGCTTGTCGGCCGCTTCCTTCGCCCACGGGGCGATGCTTTCCAGGAAAGCCTGCTGGTCGGGCGACGCGTCGGCGTCGCCCCCCATCAGGGCTGCCGTCGCTTCCTGGCTGCGCGCGGCCCACATGCGGCCTTCGGCGCTGAGCTGTGCGCCCGTCATGAAATCGCCGCCGCCGTTCTGGATGAAGTCGGCGACTTCGCCCTGCACGTCGTTGAAGATGCCGCCGAACTTGCCGCCGCCATTGCCTAAAGGCGCCGTTGGCGTGGTGGCCGCGGTCGGTGTCAGCGAAGGAATCGACGTCGTGAATTCAGCGTGGCGCATAGGTATCGTCTTCGCCGTGCAGCAGGCGTTGCATGATCGTAAATTGTTCAGCCATCAGGTTGCCGTTGCGCGTCGTCGCCTGCTTGCAGTCGCGTACCAGGGCTTCCAGTTGTTCCCAGGCGGCCTGGCCGCGCGTGCGCTGCGGTGCCGGCAGGCTGCCGAGCAGGTCGTCCATCGTGGCTTGCGGGCCCAGCAGGGCACGCACGAGTTGCACGCGCTGCTGGCGGCGCTGTTCCATCGCGTCCAGCTCGGGCGTGAGCGCTTCGGCCAGCGTCGCGAGTTCCGCGCCGCGGTGGCGCATTGCGGCCTGGAACTGGCGCTCCAGCAGGTCGCGGATCGTGCCGCAGGCGGCCATGTCGGCGGCAATGCCGTCCAGCAGGCGCGCGACGGCCTGGTCGCGGGTCATGCGGCTCATGGGATCAAGCCTTGCTGCCGTGGAAGCGCTGGATCAGGCCGGCCAGGCGGCCCGCGTCGAACGGCAGTTCGCCCTTGGCCAGCGCGTCGCGCAGCTCGGCCACGCGGGCCGCGTCGAAGTCGGGCAGGGCGCCAAGCGCCTTCTGCGCCGGCTGCAGCACGGCGGATTCGAGCGCATCGGTGCCCGCAGGGGCACTCACCGGGGCCGCTGCCGGCGCGGCGGCGGCGCCGCCCACCTGCGGGGCGATCGAGACGGAAGGCGAAGAGGCACTGGAAATCTTCATGCGTGTTCCTCGGGTTTTCGATTGAATCGTCATGGTTTCTTTACCATCTGGCTGCGCAGGTCCTTGAGCGCTGGGTCGTCCGTCTTGGACGTGGACGCGTCGGAGGTCAGGACTTCGGTATCCGCCGGGGTGCCGAACATGGTCTTGACGGCAGCCGCTTGTTTGCTGGTCAGGATCAACAGTTCGATACGGCGGTTGGCCGAAGCATCCGGATGGGCCGCGTCGATCGGGGCGCGGTCGGCCATGCCGACCAGTTGCAGGATGCTCTCGCTCCGCATGCCGCCGATGAGCAGTTCGGACCGCGCAGCCAGAGCGCGGTTGACCGACAGGCTCCAGTTCGAATAGCTGGTCGGTCCGGCCCTAGTGTACTGCAAGGAATCCGTGTGGCCTACAATCAACATCTGATTTTCCATTTTTTCGAACAGCGGCGCCATCGCACGCAACAGTTTTGCGAATTTGGCGGTCGGCAGCGGGCTGCCGCGCACGAACATGCCCTGGCGGTCGGTGTCGTGCAACATCACGCGCAGGCCATCCGGCGTGATCACGGTGGCAAGGTTCGATGCGAGGCCGGCGTCGGCGCTCATCTGCTGCAGCTGGTGCGCGAGCGCAGCCAGTTCGGACGGCGATTCGTACTTCGTGCGCACCGTGTCGGTATTCGCTTTCGCGCCGGCGGCCGGGCCCTGGGCGCCGCCGTTGCTCTTCGGGAGCTGGAAGCGTTCGATCAGGCTGCCGGCGGGGCTCGACTTGAATTCCGGTCTGCCGCCCGTGCCTTCGAGCAGGCCGCTGGCCGTGTTGTCGCGCACGATGTTCTTGGTTTGCTGGGCTTCGCGCGCGGCGATCAGCCACAGCACGAGGAACAGCGCCATCAGCGCCATGCAGAAGTCGGCGAAGGCGACTTTCCACGCGCCGCCGTGTTCGTCGTCGTGATGCTTGCCGCCGCCACGTTTGACGATGGTGGCTTCGTGGTGCTTGTCGGCGCCTTTTTTCGTTGCTTGCACTTATGACTCCAGGTCCGGTCAAGCCTTGCGCTTGGCGCCGGCATCCTCGCCGTCGGCCATCGCGTTGATCCACGCTTCGAGCTGGGCGAAGCTGGGCTTGGTGTTCAGCTGGATGAGGCGGCGGCCCGCGTCGATCGCCAGCAGGGGCGGCTTGCCGGCCACGTGGGTGCACAGCACGACCTTCACGGTTTCCATCGTCGACGCTTCGGAATTGACGAGCTGCTTCATCATGCCGGAGATCGGGTCGAGCACGCCATAGCAGAAGAAGATACCGATGAACGTACCGACCATCGCGGCGCCGATGTGTTCCGCGATCTCGGCCGTGTCGGCGCCTTCGCCGACGGAGTTCATCGTGATCACGATGCCCAGCACGGCGGCCAGGATGCCGAAGCCCGGCATCGCCTCGGCCACCTTGTGCAGCGACTTGGACGGCTGGGTCAGTTCTTCGTGGATGGCTTCGAGTTCCTGCTCGAGCACGCCTTCCAGCTCGTGGGCGTTGATCTTGCCCATGGCCATCAGACGGAAGTTGTCGACGATGAATGCCAGCAGCTTCGGCTCTTCCAGGATCAGCGGATAGCGCTGGAACATCGGGCTGTCCTTCGGCGCCTCGACGTGGGCGTCGAGCGCCTTCAGGCCGCCGGCGGCCGTCTGCAGCAGTTCGTACATCAGCAGCAGCAGCTGGCGCTGAAATTCGGAGTCGTGCTTGTGCTTGCCTGCGATCTTCTTCATCTGGCCGACCAGCTCGACCAGCACGTGTTTCGGATTGGCGAGCACGAGTGCGCCGAGGGCGGCGCCGCAGATGACGATCAGCTCGTTGGGCTGCCAGATGGCGCCGGCGCTGCCGCCCATCATCATGTAGCCGCCGAAGACCGCGCCGAGCACGATGAGGATGCCAAGGATTTGCATGATTGTTATTACCTTTCTTGTCTGGTCGTTCAGGCCTGGGCCAGCGCCGCTTTCATCTTGGCCAGCGCACTCTTGTTCAGCTGGCAGACGCGGGCGTCGGACAGGTCGAGCACGGCCGCGATTTCCTTGTAGCTGAGCTCGAATTCATAAATCATCTGGATCACGCGCTGCTCGCGTTCGTTCAGGGCGCCCAGGGCCTGTTCCAGGCTGCGGCGCACCATGAACTGTTCTTCCGGACCCGGGGCATTGTGGGCGCGCTCGGTCGCTTCCTGCAGCACGTCGTCGAAGCTGAGCAGCTCCTCGGCGATGTCGTCCAGCAGGAACTGGCGCCAGTCTTCCTGGCTGATGCCGAGCGCGTCCGCCGCTTCCTTGTCGTTCGGCTCGCGGCCGAGCTTGCGGGTGAGGGCGCGCACGGCGTCGCGCATCTTGTGGCTGTCCTGGCGCACGGCGCGCGGGCGCCAGTCCTGGCGCCGCAGTTCGTCGAGGATGGCGCCGCGCACGCGCAGCGACGCGTAGCTGGCGAAGCCGGTGTCCGGCGTGCCGTAGCGGCGCAGCGCTTCGAGCAGGCCCATCAGCCCGATCTGTTCCATGTCCTCGCGTCCCATCGCGCCCGACACCTGCGACGTGAGCTGGCGCGCGATGCGCTTGACCAGCGGCGCGTAGGCGACGAGGTGTTTCTGCTCTTCGGCCGCGCTCATGGCCGCGTGGATGGCGGCGTCGGCATATTCGCTGCTGGCGTAGCTGTCGGCGTAGTCGGTCATGTAACCCACGTTGTCCCCGATGGTTATTCGATGATCAGCTTGCCGATCATGACTTGCACGAACGGTTTTTCCGTGTGCTCGTGCTCATAATTGGCGTCGAAGGATTTGTTCAGTTCTTCTGCATACTGTTCCACCGTCATGCCGGCCGCTTCCTTCATCGTGTAGGCCGACAGGGTACGCACCGCCAGGCTGCGCAGCAGCGGCAGGTTTTCCTTCGTTTCCTTTTCCTTCGACACTTCGGTCGACAGCACGAGGTCGGTCGACAGGTAGTGCGTGTCGCTGTCCTCCGGGCCGCGGCGCAGCATCACGATGACCTTGTCCAGCGTCACGTACTTGAGCGGCTTGGCTTCCTTGGCCTTTTCCGCCTCCGCCTGTTTCGCCGCGCCGGCGGCCGCGGCGGGCTTGGGCATGAACCACCAGACCGCGCCACCCGCACCGGCCGCGCTCACGATCACGGCGCCGGCGATGGCAATCATCATTTTCATTTTGCTCATGTTGGTACTCGCGCCAGGGGCGCTCTCAATTCGTCTGCTTACGAGTCGCGGCCGAGATTGAACACGGACGCGGGGTTGCCGGCCTCGGCCAGACCGCGGCCGGGCTCGTTGTCCTGGTCACGGCCCTGCTGGCGGCCGCGGCCCTGCTGTTGCGGGTCGCCGAACGGCGCCGCATTGTTTTTCGGTGCGGGCGTCACCGAGACGGCGACCTCCGTGTACTGGCGCTGCGACAGGTCGTTGCGCAGGTTGTCGCTGACGGTCTGCAGCTGGCGCAGCACGTCGCCGTTGGTGGCCGAGATGTTCACTTCCAGCGTGCCGTTGCTGTGGCGGATCGCGATGTCGATGCGGCCCAGCTGGGGCGGCTCGATGCTGATCGTGGCCTGCTGCACGTTGTTGGCGACGTGGACGTTCAGCCGGTCGCCCAGCGTTTCCTGCAGACTCTGGCGCCATGCGGTCGGCGGGCCAGCCAGCTTGACGGTGTCGGCGGCCGGCTGGGCCGACGGCAAGGTCACGGCGCCCGCCACCGGCGCGGCGGCGGCGGTCGTGCCGGGCTGGACGACCTGCGCACCCGACCCGTCCGCAGCGGCGTCCTGGCCGGCGGTGCCGGCGTTGCCGTTGGCGGCATTGCCCTGGACGGCCAGGCGCACGCTGGCGGCCGTCGCATCCTGCTGGGCGGTCTGCGCGAGCACGGCCTGGGGCAGGGCGACCGGTGCGCGGCGGGCGTCCTGGCCGGAGACCGCGAGCGGCTGCGCCGGCGTGTCGGCCTTGCCGGCATCGTCCGTGCCGGCGTGCGAGCCGCCCTGGGCGGCCTGCACGGCCTGGGTGACCTGTTGCGGCGACAGCGGCATCAGCGGCATCGTCATCGCGGCCAGCAGCGGGTTGTCCGGCGTGGCGGCAGCCTCGGTGTCGTCGGCGGGCGCGGCGTCTGTTGCAGTGCTTGCTTGCGCGGCGGCGGCGTCCGGCGCCGGATCCGCCGGCAGGGCGGCCGCCAGCGCCTGTGCGCCGTCCTGCAGGCCGAGCCAGCGGGCGAACGTCTTGCCCGGTGCCGGCGCGGCGCCGTCGGCGGTGGGTTGCGCGGGTGCCGCCGCGGCCGGCGCGTCCTGGGCGGCGGCCGGGGCGTTCGCCTGCTTGGCCGGCTGGGCCGGCGTGGACGGAGTTGCGGTGTTGAGCATCATGGTCATTCCTGGCTTGCGCCTGATTCGGTTTCGCTGTGCATCGCGTAGGCGATCCAGCCGTCTTTGTTGGCGCGCATCTCTTCCAGGCGCGGTTCGAGCGCGCGCGCGGCGGCGGCCACCTGGTGCGCGGCCGCGTCGTGCTGGGCGCGCACGCGATTCAGCACAGCGCGTTCCCCCGCGTTCCACGGCCCCTGTGCGGCGAGCGCGCGCAAGGCCGGAAACAGGGCACGGGCCTGTTCGCCCAGCCGGTCCCAGTCCTCGCGCGCGGCGGCGTCCTGGAGGGAATTCCCCAGGTGCGCCAGCCGTGCCTGCCGGTCGGTCTTGTCAGCCATTGCGCGCCTGAACGCCGGCCCAGCCCTGGCGGATGGTGGTCATGATGCGCACGACCTCGTCGACCATCGCCGGGTCCTGCTTGATGCCGGCGCCATGCAGGTGCGTGACGCAGAACTCGTACAGGTTGGCGAGGTTGGCGACGACCTGGCCGCCGGTCTCGAAATCGAGGGAGCTGGACAGGCCGTTGATGATGTCGACGCATTTGTTGATGCTGTGGGCGCGCTGTTCGTAGCGCTTGGCCACGATGTGGGCGCGGGCGCGCGCCAGTTCGTCGAGCAGGCCATCGGTCAGCACCAGGACGAGTTCGATCGGCGAGGCGCGCGACGTTTGCGCGTCCAGGCTGGTGGCGTGATAGCTGCTGTAGGCTTCGGTATAAGACATCTCGAATCTCTCAGTTGGATGAGTCGCTGGTGAACAGCGCGCTGAACATCGAAGAATTGTTTTGCATGGTCGACTGCAGGGTCTGCAGGGCCGTGTACTGCTGCAGGTAGCGCTGGTACGCGGAGTCGTACTTCTTGTCGAGGTCCGCCTGGCGATCGGTCAGCCTCGTCTGCAGCGTGCTGTTGGCGTCGCTGCGCTTCTTGATCTGGCCGTTGGTCGTGTTGCTCCACTGGTTCAGGTACGTGTTCAGCGAGCCGGCCACGCCGCTCGGCGCCGACGCGCTGGCGGAACCGAACAGCGTGTCGAGGCCGGTCGGATTGACGGCCAGCTGCTTTTGCAGGCGCGCCGAGTCCAGGGTGAGGGTGCCGTCGCGGTTGGCGACGATGCCGTAGCTGGCCAGCGACAGGGTGCCGTTCGGACGCAGCAGTTCGCTGATGCGGTTGCGCAGCGCGACGACGCCCGAATCGTTGGCGAACGCGCCGGCGGCGACGCTGTTCGTGGGATCGCCGAGCGACACCAGCCCGTCGAGCGCACTCTTGAGCTTGTTGAAGGCGTCGAGGAAGGCCTGCAGGTTCTTCGTGGTGCCGCTCGCGTCGTTGCCGACCGTCACCGTGAAAGGCGACGCGCCGGGCGCCTGGGCCTTGGTCGCGGTGAACGACACGCCGTCGATGTTGGTGAACGTGTTCGACGCCTGCTGGATCTTCGTGGCCGACGGGTCCGCGGGATCGCCGAGCCAGACGATGGCATCCTGCGCGCCCGCGACGGTCGTGCGTGCCGCGAAGCCGGCCTGCAGCCCGGCATCGGTGGCCAGCGAGCCATCGATCGAGACGGTGTTGGCCACGCCGGTGTTCTTCGACGTCAGCACGAGGCGCGGGTTACCGCCGACCGTGACGACGCCCGCCGAGACCAGGCCCGTGTTGCCGCTGGCGCCATTGATGGCGGCGGCGATCTCGCGCACGCTCAGCTTGTTGTCATGATCCGTGTCGGCGGCGGCGTCCAGGTCGACGGTGAAGTTGGCCGTGTTCGTGCCGGCGCCTTCGTCGGCCAGGTTGATCGTCAGCGTGCCGCCGAGCGCCGCGCCGTCCGCGAGGCTGTTGTACGAGACCTGGCTGGCGGTCGCGACCTGTTCCACGAACAGGCTGTAGGTGCCGGCCGGCGCGGTCGCGCTGGCGGTGGCGGTGCCGACCGTCGTGTCGGACAGGGTGGCGGTCTGGGCCAGCACCGACTTGCCGAGACCGGCCAGGCTGGACAGCGACGTCTGGAACGTCGAGATCGCGGTGCTGAGGGACGACAGGGCCTTGGCCGTGTCGGAAGCGGCCTTGGTCTGGTTGGTCAGCTGGGTCTGCACGCCCGAGATGTACTTGTCGGCCAGGGCCTTGGCGGTGCTGGTCGGGTCGTAGGTGGGGGCGGTGATCGCGTTCGATGCCATATCGTTCTCCTGCTTATACGTTCTTTGCCAGCCACGACTGCGTGGCGATCTCGTCTTCGCGTTTGCGCTGCGTGCGTTCCTGCGCGCGCGCATACGCGGCCTCGTGCTGCTCCAGCACCTTGCCCAGCAGCTCGCGCCGCGTCCAGGCCTGGGCCAGGTTCTTCTGCGCGACGGCCATGTCGGCCTCGTGCAGTTGCAGGTCGGTCCGGTGCGTATCCGCCAGCGCGAACACGGCCTGCTTGTAATTGCCGCAGTTGATGGCCAGCGCCGGCGACAGCGCCCGCGCGCCGGCCGGTTGCCCCGACGGGCCGCTGCCTTCGGCCAGCGCCGTCAGGCGGTCCACGCTGGTCTGGAAGCGCGCACGCGTCGCTTCCTTCCGGGCGAGCGCCGTCTGCAGCCGTTCGACTTCGGTACTGCGCACGCGTACGAGCGTGTCCAGGCTGGTGATCGTTTCGCGCTTGCTCATGCCATCATCGCTTTCAGTTGTTCGACGCAGTCCCCGAACGGCGCGTCTTCGCGCGTGCCCTGGCACAGGAACGCCTCGATGTGCGGGTGCAGCTTCACGGCGCGGTCGGTTTCCGGATCGGCGCCGGGCTGGTAGGCGCCGAGCGGGATCAGGTCGCGCACGCGCGCATGCTTCGCCAGCGCGGCCTTCAATCTGCGTGCGGCGAGGGCGTGGTCCGGCGACACCACCTGCGCCATGCAGCGGCTGATGGACTGCGACACGTCGATCGCCGGGTAGTGCCCGCGTTCGGCCAGTTCGCGCGTCAGCACGATGTGGCCGTCGAGGATCGCGCGGGCGCTGTCGACGACCGGGTCCTGCTGGTCGTCGCCTTCCGCCAGCACGGTATAGATGGCGCTCATGCTGCCTTGCTCGTTTTCGCCGTTGCCGGCCGATTCGACGAGCTGCGGCAGGTTCGAGAACACCGACGGCGGGTAGCCGCGCGTGGCCGGCGGCTCGCCCAGCGACAGCGCGACTTCGCGCAGCGCCATCGCGTAGCGCGTCAG
Source organism: Massilia kyonggiensis (assembly GCF_024756235.1). Classification (GTDB taxonomy): domain Bacteria; phylum Pseudomonadota; class Gammaproteobacteria; order Burkholderiales; family Burkholderiaceae_D; genus Telluria; species Telluria kyonggiensis. Next base: position 270,214 of record NZ_JANUGY010000005.1, read on the forward strand.
CGAATCGCACAGCAGCAGCACGTTCTGGCCGCGGTCGCGGAAGTGCGCCGCGATCGAGTGGCACAGTTCCGTCGCCATCACGCGCATCAGCGGGCTTTCGTCCGCCGGCGCCACGACGACGACGGCGCGCTTCAAACCTTCCGGCCCCAACGACTTCTCGATGAATTCGCGCACCTCGCGGTTACGCTCGCCGATCAGGCCCACGACGATCACGTCCGCCACGGTCTGGCGCGTGATCAGGCCGAGCAGCACGGATTTGCCGACGCCGGAACCGGCCATCAGGCCGACGCGCTGGCCCTTGCCGATCGTGAGCATCGAATTGATCGCGCGTACGCCGACGTCCAGCGGCTGTTCCACCGGGGCTTTCCGCAGCGGGTTGACCTTCGGCGGCGTCGTCGACAGGGTCTCTTCGCCACCCAGCTTGCCGCGGCCGTCGATCGGTTCGCCCAGGCCGTTCACCATGCGGCCCATCCACGACGGGCCGATCTGGATGCTGGACGGGCCCGTGGCCGGCAGCACGCGCGCGCCGGTCACGAGGCCGTCGGCCTGCTTGAAGGGCATCAGGTACGTGACCTTGTCGCGGAAGCCCACGACCTGCGCGTCGAGCCAGGAGCCGTCGACGGTCTCGACGCGGCAGCGCTGGCCCGTGTGCAGGCGGCAGCCCACGCTTTCGAGCAGCAGGCCCTGCACGGCGACGAGGCGCCCGGTGGGCGTCGCGACCGGCGGTGCCTTGATCTCGAGCGCGCGCAGGGTTTCGGCCAGTGCGCTCACTCGGCGTCCTCCTTGGCGGCGGCGTCCAGGCTTTCGCGCACTTGCGTCATGCAGGCGGCGAGGCGGTTCTGGCAGCCGGCGTCCACTTCATGGTCGCCCGCGCGCACGCGGCACTCGCCCAGGTCCAGGGCAGGATCGGACATCAGGTTCCACTTCTTGGCGCGCTTCGGATCGAGTTCCTGGATGCGCTTGAGTTCTTCCGGATTCATGAAGACTTCCACCTCGTCGCGCGTGGGCGGCATCGCGGCCAGCGCCTCGTCGACGAGGTTCAGCATCTGCACGGGTTGCAGCGCCAGCTCGGCGCGGATCACCTGGCGGGCGATCTTGCCGACCAGGTCCACCACTTCCTTGCGCTGGGCGTTGCGGAATTCGGTCTTCATCTTCTTCAGGCTGCGCAGCATGGCGTCGACCGGCTTGGCCATCTGTTCCAGCTCGGCCAGCGCCTGCTGGCGGCCTTCGGCGATGCCGCGCTCCACGCCTTCGGCATGGCCCGCGTCGTAGCCGTCGGCGCGGCCTTCGTCCAGGCCGACTTCATAGCCTTCGCGCTGGCCCTGGCGGTAGCCGTCGGCCACCGCGCTCTGCCAGTCCTCGGTCGGCATGGCGGAGGACGACGATTGCGCACCCTTGGCCGCGCCGGCGGCGATGAACTGCGCCAGCGGCGGGAAGTGATAAGGCCGGAACTGCTTCATTCGGCCGTCGCCTCGGCAAACAGCTGGACTTCGATCTCACCGTTGTCGACGAGCTCCTTGACCTGCGCCATGATCTCCTGGCGGGTCTGCACGATGCGCGACATCGGCACCGGGCCGGAACGCTTCATGAGGTCTTCGAAGCTCTGCGCCTGGCGCTTCGGCATCGCGCCGAGCAGCGCGTCGCGCAGCGCGGGTTCGGCACCCTTGAGTGCGATCGCCCACTGCTCCAGCGGGATCTCGTCGAGCAGGCGGGTAATGGTCTGTTCGGTCTGCGTCGACAGGATGAAGAAGTCGTACATCGACATCTCGATCTTCGACACGACATCCGGATCGTGCGCGCGCAGCAGCTCCACCATCGTGGCGCGGTTGTTCGGCAGGCGGTTCAGGATGTCCGCCGCCTGGCGCACGCCTTCGACGGTGGCGCTCTGCGTGTCCAGCGCGGACAGGCAGCGCTGCACCAGCTCTTCCAGCTCGGTGAGCAGGTCGCGGTCGATCTCTTCCAGGCGCGCCAGGTTCAGCAGGACCAGTTCGCGGCTGCCTTCCGGCAGCGCGTCGATGATCTGGCCGGCCAGCGCGGGCGGCAGGAAAGCGAGGAACACGGCCTGCATCTGCACGTGCTCGGCGGCGATGTAGTCCGCGAGCCACTTCGGCGACGCGTACTGCAGGCGCGCCATCATCGGGCGGATGGCGTCGCCGTAGATCGTGTTGAGCACGGAATTGGCGATCTCGCTGCCCAGCGCCAGGTCGAGCGAACGCTTCAGGTAGCTGCGCGACGCGCCGTGCAGGCCGCTCTGCTGGCGGTAGTCGTCGAAGAACTTCTGGATCGAGTTCTTCACGGCGTCGACCTTGATGCCGCTCATGCGGCTCATCACCTGGGTCAGTTCGATCAATTCCTCGCGTTCGAGGCAGCGCAGAACGGCCGCGGCCGGTTCTTCGCCGATGGACAGCAACACGATCGCGGCCTGTTCGACCGGGCTCAGCACTGCTTCCTGCACGTCGTTATTGTTCAGATCCGCCATTTTTCTTTTGCACCCATTGTTTGACCACTTCCGCCACCCGCTCCGGCTCTTTACCTGCCAGTACTTTCAGATGGTCGACCATCACATCCACGGCCGAGCCGGCCGGGGGCAAATCGTATTCCTCGAGCAGCGCCTGGACCGGCAGCGTGCCGCTGGTCGACGTTGCCGCCTGTCCCGCCGCCAGGGCGCCCGCGGCCGGGGCCGGCAGTGCGCCGGCGCTGTGCGCGCCCGGCAGGGCATTGCTTGCACCGGCCTGGACGGTCGCCAGGGTCGGGGCGGCGGCCGCCGCGGCCTGCTGCGGCGCGACACGCTGGTTCAGCATGCGCATCAGCGGACGCAGGACCAGCAGCCAGGCGAACAGAGCGCCGAGCGCATACATGCCGTAGCGGACCATGTCGACGATGTTGTCGCGCTCCTGGTACCACGGCTCGACCGCGACCGGGGCGGGGAACGACAGCGAGGACACCGTCAGCACGTCGCCGCGGGTGGCGTCGATGCCCAGGCCGCCGCGCAGGATCTTGTCGATGTTGGCGATCTCGGCCGGGGTCCAGCCCGTCTTCGGCGTCGCGGCCTTGGCGTTGTTCAGCACCACCGCCACCGACAGCTTCTTCAGGCGGCCGCGCGATCGCTTGATCTGCGTGATCGCACGGTCGTAGGCGTACTGGCGGGTCGTCGCGTTCTTGCGTGCGCTGCCGTCGTCGGCCTTGGCGCTCGCGTCGCCGGCGGCACCGTTGGCGGCATTCGCGGCGTTCGGGTCGGCCGGCGGATTGGCGGCGACGGGAGGACGGTTCGACAGCGTGCCCGGCACACCCAGCGCCATGCGGCTCTTTTCCATCTCCTCGCGCATCGCTTCGCTGGTGACTTTCGGGGCTTCGCCGTATTTCTCCTGCGTTTCCTCGACCTTGTCGTTGTCGACGTCGGCAGTCACGCTGACCTTGAAGTTGTCGGCGCCGAGCACCGGGCCGAGCAGGCCGGCCACGTTGGCGCGCACTTCATCCTGGTAACGCTTGGCGGCGACATCGCCCTGGCCGGCGCCGTCGAAGCCTTCGGTCAGGTCCACGCGCGACGACAGGAAGTTGCCGCTCTGGTCGACGAGCGACACGCGCGCCGGGGCCAGGCCGGCCACGCTGCCGGACACCATGTTGACGATGGCGGCGATCTGTTCGTTCGACAGGTTGCGGCCCGGCTTGATCGCCACCACGACGGAAGCGGACGACTTGTCGCCGTCGCTCGCGACGAACGACGACGACTTGGCGATGGCCAGGTGTACGCGTGCCGAGGCGATGGCGTCGAGGGTCAGGATCGACTGCGCCAGCTCGCCTTCCAGGCCGCGGCGGAAGCGCACGTCCTGCACGAACTGCGACACGCCCAGCGGGTCGTTCTTGTCCATCAGCTCCAGGCCGGCCGGCAGCTGCGCGGTCACGCCCTTGGCGGCGAGCAGCATGCGCACCTTGCCCAGCTGGCCGGTCGGCACCATGACCTGGCCCGAATCCGGGTGGATGCGGTAGGGCACGTGCTCGGCGTCGAGCACGCTCATCATGTCGCTGGCGACGACTTTCTCGTGGGCGCCGAACACCGGTTTGTAGCCGGCCTGGTCGTTCCACATGTACAGCATGACGGCCGCAGTGATGCCGATGGCCAGCACCAGCATCGGGGTCAGGTTCTTGGACAGCGCGGGCGGGAGGGCCAGGCGCTTGCCGCCGATGGCGGACTTGAGAGTAGCAATCACGTTCGGTCAGTTCCTGTCACACCGGCAGCTTGAGCAGCTCGTCGACGGCGCCCATCACCTTGTTACGGACCTGCATCAGCATGGAGAAAGACAGGTTGGCCTGCTGCGAGGACAGCATGGCGCCGACCAGGTCGTCGCTCTTGCCGCTGTCCACGTCAGCCATCTTCTGGTTGGCCACCTGCTGGTCCTGGTCCACGCTGACCAGGGCATTCTTCATGCTCTGCGCGAAGGAGAAGTTGCCGGTGCCATCGCCCAGGGCAGGGTGGCCGGCCGCCGGCGCCACGGCGGCGAGGCGGTTGGCATCGTTAGTGAGGGCTGCCAGGTCGGCCCGGATCAGGCCGGCAAGTTCAGTTCCCATCGTGGTCGTCGCTCCCATATTTAAAGAGTTTGCGGGTTGTAACTTTTAGTCAATCTTGCTTCGAATACGGTCGTTACATTTATTGCAAGAAACGTTGACATTTAGAAAATTGTTAAATTTTCAGTGTCATACTGTGGCTTGGTTTCTCTCGCGGAACCGAGGAGAATAGCAGCGGTTTCGTCCGATACCCAGAGTGAGTTTTTGTTTTCCCCAGCGCAGTAACGGCATCTTACCGTAGGGCAATGGCGAATTCAAAGGGGAAAATCAAATGGCGTGACACAATTTCCCAGGTATAATAGTTGCCCAGAGGAATGAAAAGAAAGCATCTCTGCTTATCATTTTTTTAATTTGACCATGCCGATCGCAAACCCCGACACCACCCTGCAGCACCAAGTGCTCGACCCCTGTCTTCTGGGGCGTCCGGTACACCTGCTGCCCCAGTTTGCAGCGCGTCTCCAGGAAGAACTGGACACCGCCATGCAGGGCAGCGCGCGCCGTTACTGGGCCGGATGGCGTCTCGACACCGTTGAATTCGGCCGCGTGCCGCAAGAAACGAGCCTGCGCTGGATGGCCGTCCTGGGTGCCTTGGGCACTGTCGCGGTGACGTTCGAGCGTGGTTTATTACTGACACTGTTGGAACGGCGCTACGGTGGACGTGGCGCCGGCGCAACTCAGCGGGACCCGCAAACCGAGCGCGTGACGGCCACCGAAGAAAGATTGAGCGTCGTACTGACGCAACAAATGGTGGATCTGTTGTATGCACGCGTCGCTGCCAGTGTGGCAATGGACGTGGCGCCACGGCCCGTCCCGGCGAACGCCGTGGTGCCTTCGGCAATGCCCGGCGAAAGCAACTGGGCCGTGCGCGTGCAGGTGCGTGACAACAACGACAACACCGGCCAGTTCTGGATCGCGCCCGACCAGCAACTGATGGCCATGATCCTGGGCACGCTGCGCCCGGAAATTGGCCGCCCGACCGCCCCGCGCGGTCCGGCCGAGCCGCTTGCGACCAAGCTCCAGGTCAAGCTGGACGGCCGCCTGGTCAGCAAGGAAATCACCCTGGGCGCACTGTTCGACCTGAAGGTGGGCGACGTGATTCCGGTGAACGTGGGCCGGGCCGACGTCCTGCTCGACGAGGCGCGGTTGTTCACCGCCGCCGTCGCCGAGCACAAAGGCAAGCTGTGTTTAACCTCTTTTGAAGACGCCGAGTAATCAACATGAACCTGAACGATCAATTCGCCGGTGGCGACATCCTCATCGACGACGAGCATCTGGACGACGCCGAAGCCCCGGCTCCGGCACCGAAAGCCGCGCCGCGCCTGCCGCAGATGATGCGCCGCATTCCGGTGACGCTGACGCTGGAAGTGGGTTCGGCCCGCATCTCGCTGCAGGAACTGATGGCGATCGGCCCGGACAGCGTGCTGCCGCTCGACGCCATGGCGGGCGAGCCGCTCGTCATCAAGGTCAACGGCGCCGCGATCGGGCGCGCCGAAGTGGTCGTCGCGGGCGAGCAGTACGGCCTGAAGGTGATCGATCTGGACGGCCTCAACCTGGACCTGATCGCGTCATGACGTTGCAACGCCGCGGTGCCGGGGTGGCTCACACCTTGCACCGTTTCGCGCCCGCCATCGCGGGCGCCGTTCTTTTGCTGGCCGGCGCGACCGCATGGGCCGCGCCCGCGGGACCGGACGTCCTGCCCGGCGTGATCCCCGGCTCGTCCAGCGGCCTCACGGTGAAGTCGCAGATCCTCGTCCTGATGACCATCCTCGGGCTGCTGCCCGTGATGGTCATGATGATGACCAGCTTCACCCGCTTCGTGATCGTGCTGTCGCTGCTGCGCCAGGCCCTGGGCCTGCAGCAGGGCCTGCCCAACCGGATCATCACCGGCGTCGCGCTGATCCTGACCCTGCTCGTCATGCGTCCCGTCGGCGAACAGGTGTGGAACGAAGCCTTCGTCCCTTACGACAAGGACAAGATCTCGCTGGAGCAGGCGCTCAAGATCGCCGAGGTGCCGCTGTCGCGCTTCATGCTGGCCCAGACGAGCAAGACCGCGCTGGCCCAGATCGCGCATCTGGCGGGCGAGCCGGCCGAGATGAAACCGATGGACCGCGGCTTCACCGTGAAGCTGGCCGCCTTCGTGTTGTCCGAGCTGAAGAGCGCGTTCCAGATCGGCTGCATGCTGTTCATTCCGTTCCTGATCATCGACCTGGTGGTGTCGTCGGTGCTGATGGCGATGGGCATGATGATGCTGTCGCCGCTCGTCATCTCGCTGCCGTTCAAGCTCCTGTTGTTCGTGCTCGTCGATGGCTGGACCCTGACCGTGAACACGCTGGTCGGCAGCATCCACGGCCTCTAGCATTCATCCACATGACTCCTGATATCGCCGTCGACTTCGTCGTCGAAGCCCTGCAGCTGGTGATGCTGCTCGTGATGGTGCTGGTGGTGCCCGGCCTCGTGGCCGGCGTCATCGTCGCCCTCGTGCAGGCCGCCACCCAGATCAACGAGCAGACGCTGAGCTTCCTGCCGCGTCTCCTCGTGACGCTGGTGGCCCTGATCCTCGCCGGTCACTGGATGACCGGCAAACTGATGGACTATTGCGTGAGCGTGTTCCAGCGCGCCGCGACCCTGGTCGGCTGATGCTGGAAGTCGCCCACCTGCTGCTGCCGTTCATCAGCGCGCTGTGGTGGCCGTTCTGCCGCGTCATGGCGCTGCTGTCGACGGCTCCCGTGATCGGCGACGCGCTGGTGCCGATCCCGGTGCGCGCGCTGCTGTCCGTGGTGCTCGCGTTCCTGATGCTGCCGTTGACGAAAGGGGCCGTCATGCCCGATCCGTTCTCGCTGGCCGGCGTCGTCGTGATGGTCGAGCAGGCCGTGATCGGCGGCGTGATCGGCCTCGCCATGCAGCTGACGATGGCCGTCGTGAACATGCTCGGCTTCCTCGTCTCGAGCCAGGTGGGCTTTTCGATGGCGCAGATGAACGACCCCGTGAACGGCCAGCAGTCGGACGTGATCTCGGGCCTGCTGGGCCTCGTCGCGATCCTCGTGTTCTTCGCCGTCGACGGCCACCTCGTGCTCGCGGGCGTGCTGGGCCAGAGCTTCAAGGCGTGGCCGGTCGGCGGCGGCTACAAGAGTCTCCTGCTGGAGACGGTGGCGCTGAACGTGGGCTGGGTCTTCTCGGCCGCGATCCTGCTGGCGCTCCCGATCGTGTTTTCGACGATGGTCGTGCAGGTCGGCTTCGGCTTCCTGAACCGCGTGGCGCCGTCGCTGAACCTGTTCTCGCTGGGCTTTTCGCTGGTGACGCTGTTCGGCCTGATGATGCTCGTGCAGGTCGTGCGCTTCATCCCGGAACACTACGTGCAGATGACGAACCAGGTGCTGGAGATGCTCCAGCAGCAGATGGGGGCAGCGCATGGCTGATCATACCGGCGGCGACAAGACAGAAAAGGCGTCAGCCCAGAAGCTGAAGAAGGCGCGCGAGCAGGGCAACGTCGTCCGCTCGAAGGACCTGGCCACGGCGGTCGGCATCCTCGTCAGCCTGAAGCTGTTCGTGTTCATGCTGCCCGACTACCTGGAATCGTTCCGGTCGCTGTTCCGCCTCGTATACGCGCCGCTGGGCGCGGCCGGGTCGGTGGAGAACGCGATGACGGTCGTCTGGAGCGGCGCCGCCGTGCTGCTCGTGAAGATGGTGCTGCCGCTCGCCGGCGTGCCGCTCGCGATCATCGCGGCGAGCATGGTGCCGGGCGGCTGGGTCGTCTCGACGAACAACCTGATTCCGAAGTTCGACCGCTTCTCGCCCGTGAAGAACCTGGGCAACCTGGCCTCCGGCAAGCACTGGACGACGTTCGCGACGTCGGTGGCCAAGGCGGCGCTGCTGGCGGTGGTGCTGGTGCACGTCGTGCGCTCGGCGCTGTCGGCGTGGGTCAACCTGCAGCGCATGCCGCTGCCGGACGCGCTGCTGCACGGCGGTGGCATGATGTTCGACGGCCTGATGGCGCTGGTCGCCGTGTTCGTGCTGTTCGCGCTGATCGACGTGCCGTTGCAGGCCTTCCTGTTCGCGCGCAGCCAGCGCATGAGCAAGCAGGAAGTGAAGGAAGAATACAAGAGCACCGAGGGCAAGCCCGAGATCCGTGCGCGCATCCGCCAGCTGCAGCAGCAGATGGCACGCCGCAACGTGAACAAGACGGTGCCCACTGCCGACGTGGTGATCGTGAATCCCGAGCACTACGCGGTCGCGCTGAAGTACGACACCAAGCGTGCGGAAGCGCCCTTTGTGGTGGCGAAGGGCATCGACGAGATGGCCCTGTACATCCGCCAGGTCGCGGCGAAGCACCAGATCGAGACGATCGCCTTGCCGCCGCTGGCACGTGCCATCTACAACACCAGCCAGGTGCAGCAGCAGATCCCCGCCGCGCTGTACCAGGCGGTGTCGCAGGTGCTGAACTACGTGCTGCAATTGAACGCTTTCCGTGCGGGCCGGCGCCAGGCCGCCCCGCGGTTCCCGAGTGACGTGGCCGTGCCGGCCGCTTTGAGTGAGGTATCCCCGACATGAATTTCCTGAACAGCTTGATGCTCGAGCTGCGCCGCCAGAAGATCGCCACGCCGGCGTTCCTGCTGACGCTCCTGGCGATGATCATGCTGCCGCTGCCGCCCGCGGTGCTGGACGTGCTGTTCACGTTCAACATCGTGCTGGCGCTGATCGTGATCCTGACGTCCGTCAGGACGAAGCGGCCTCTGGACTTCTCGGTCTTCCCGACCGTCATCCTCGGCACCACCTTGCTGCGTCTCGCGCTGAACGTGGCGTCCACGCGCGTCGTGCTGCTGCACGGCCACGAGGGCACGGCCGCCGCGGGCCACGTGATCGAGGCCTTCGGCAACGTCGTCATCGGCGGCAACTTCGTCGTCGGTATCGTCGTCTTCGTGATCCTCATGATCATCAACTTCGTCGTCGTGACGAAGGGCTCGGAACGTATCTCCGAAGTGTCGGCGCGCTTCACGCTGGATGCGCTGCCCGGCAAGCAGATGGCGATCGACGCCGACCTGAACGCGGGCCTGATCAACCAGGAAAAGGCGCAGGTGCGCCGCAAGGAAGTGGCGGCCGAGGCGGACTTCTACGGCGCCATGGACGGTGCCTCCAAGTTCGTGCGCGGCGATGCGATCGCGTCGATCCTCATCCTGCTCATCAACATGATCGGTGGCGTCGCCATCGGCGCGCTGATGCACGACCTGTCGTTCGGCGACGCGTTCCGCCAGTATGCGCTGCTGACCATCGGCGACGGCCTCGTGGCCCAGGTGCCGGCGCTGCTGCTGTCGGCCGCGGCGGCGATCCTCGTCACGCGCATCAGCGATTCGGGGGACTTCGAACAGCAGGTCGGCGGCCAGCTGCTGGCCAACCCCACCGTGCTGTACTCGGCCGCCGGCGTGATGGTGATCCTGGCCCTGGTGCCGGGCATGCCGTGGTTCTTCTTCATGGTGTTCGCGGCCGCCATCGGCTACGTCGGCTGGAAGCTGGCGCGCGAACAGGTGGCCCCGCCGGACGAATCGAACGTGGCCGCCATCGAGGCCGCGCTGCGCGACGACCGCGTGCCGGAACTCGACTGGCAGCAGCTGCCGGTCGTGCAGCCGATCTCGATCACCGTCGGCTACAAGCTCGTTCACCTGGTCGACAAGGCGCAGGGTGAAGTGCTGCCGAAGCGGATCAAGGGCGTGCGCCAGAGCCTTTCCGAGCAGATGGGCCTTCTGCTGCCCCCGATCGCCGTGCGCGACGACCTGACCCTGCGCCCGAACCAGTACGCGATCGCGATCAACGGCACGGTCGTCGCCGAGGGCGAGGTCGTGGCGGAATGCCTGATGGCGATCCCGTCGCCGAACGTCTACGGCGAGATCGACGGCATCCCCGGCATCGAGCCGGCGTTCGGCATGGCCGTCACGTGGATCGATCCGGAGCAGAAGGCGCATGCGCTGGGGCAGGGCTACCAGGTCGTCGAGGTGCCGAGCGCGATCGCCACGCATACGTCCAAGGTCGCGCGCGACTACATGGCGGAACTGTTCCGGCATGAAGACGTGCCGGCGCTGATGGAACGCCTGACCGCGCTGTCGCCGAAGCTGGCCGGCGCGCTGGACAAGGCGCTCACGCACACGCAGCTGCTGCGCGTGTTCCGCGTGCTGCTGGCCGAGAATGTGTCGCTGAAGGACATCGTCGTGATCGCGACGACCTTGCTGGACAGCTCGGAAACGACGAAGGATCCGATCCTGCTCGCGGCCGAGGTGCGCTGCGCGCTGCGCCGCCAGATCGTCTCCAGCCTGTACGGCAAGAAGAAGGACATGCCCGCGTTTAACCTGTCGGGCGAGCTGGAAAACATGCTGCTCGGTTCCCTGAACCAGGCGCGCCAGAACGGCGGCGGCAAGGTCGTGCTGGACAACTACCCGATCGATCCGCAGCTGCTGCAGCAACTGCAGCTGAACATGCCGGTCGCGCGCGAACAAATGAAGCAGCAGCATACGCCGCCGCTGCTCCTCGTGCTGCCGCAGATCCGCCCGCTGCTGGCCCGCTACGCGCGTCTGTTCGCGCCGGGGCTGCACGTGCTGTCGTATAACGAGATTCCCGAGAACCGGGAAGTCTCGATCATCGGCACGGTCGGCTGATCAAGTTCCGGCTTCCGCCGGCAGCAAGAGCGCCAGTTCCGCCATCGCGCGGAACACGGGCAGGCTGAGGGCGGCCGCCGCCTCGGTCGACGGCAGGCGCGCGTGCACCCGGCCTTCCGGCAGGCGGTCGCTCCACGTCCAGCCCAGCACGCGCAGGCCCGAACGGCGCACGGCTTCTTCCAGCTGGGGCTGCAGGGCGCGCAGGTGCAGCAGGGTGCCCGGATCGGGCGTGCACAACTCCAGCATGACGCCGTCGGCGAGCGGCTCCGCCTGCACCGTGATGACGGTGCCATCGGCCAGCACCAGTTCGAGGCGCAGGGCGGCACGGCGGCGGCGGCGCTGCGGCTTTTGCGATTGCTCTTCTTCCCCGATCACGCGCAGGTGCTGGGCCTGCGGTCCGCCCGCGTGCACGGTGAACCGCCACGCATCGGGCGGCAGGGTTGCGAGATCGGCCTGGCGCAGCACGCGCGCATCCACGCCGCTCTGCAGCAGCGCACCAGGCAGTGACTGGCCGCGCTGTTGCTGCGACGCCTGCACCGCGCGCGCGACGAGCTGGGTGCCGTAGCTGCGCACCATCCCGCGCCAGGACGCGGCGAGCGCGCCCCCGTCCGGGCTTGGCCAGGTGAGCTGGCGCGACATGACGACCTGGTCGGGACGCATCGCGGCGGCGTCCGGCAACGCATCGCCCGTGGGCAGCGCGGGTGCCGGCTGCGCCGCGGGCAGCGGCAACGGGAGCGCCTCGAACTCGGCCTGCAGCAAGGCGACCGGGACGGCGGCCGCGACCGCGCCGACCGGCGTCGCGGGCAGGGCGCCGGGCGCGCTTGCCGGAACGACGACGGGTGGCGGAAGAGCGGGGATGGATAGACTGGCCATGATCTCGGCAGTGTAAAGTGAAAAGGCCAGCTTGTGGCTGGCCTTTTACGGATTCCGGCTGGACGAGCCCGGGGTGGCCATCGCTGGCCCTGCGATTACTGCAGCAGGGACATGACCATCGACGACATGCTGTTGGTCTGCTTCAGCATGGCGGTACCAGCTTGCATCAGCATCTGGTTCGAGGTCATGCTCGACGATTCGGTCGCGAAGTCGACGTCCATGATGCGGCCGGTTGCGTTCTGCACGTTGGTGCTGATGTTCGACAGGTTGTTGTAGACGTGATCCAGACGGTTGGCGGCTGCACCCAGTTGCGAGTTCAGCGTGCCGACGTTGTCGATGGCGGTGGTCAGTGCGGTGATGGCACCGGATGCGCCGCCGACGAGGGTCAGGCCAGCCAGCGTGCCCACGTCACCGGTGAAGGTGCCGTTCGCGCTCGAGACGTCGATCGACATGGTTTCCGATGCCGAGGCGCCGATCTGGAAGTTCATCGCGCTCGTCAGGGTGCCGCCGGCGGCAAACAGGTTCTGGCCACCGAACGTGGTGTTGTTGACGACGTTGGTCAGTTCGCTCGACAGGCTGGCGTATTCCGACTGCAGTGCGGCCTGGTCGGTTGCGCTCGACGACTGGTCGGCAGCCTGGGTTGCCAGGTCCTTCATGCGGACCATCATGTTCGTGACTTCGGTCAGCGCGCCGCCGGCGGTCTGCAGCATCGAGGTCGAGTTCTGGGTGTTGCGCATTGCCACGGCCATGCCGCTGGTCTGTGCTTTCAGACGGGTAGCGATCTGCAGGCCTGCAGCGTCGTCCATTGCGGAGTTGATGCGGTAGCCGGTCGACAGGCGGGTCATCGAGGTCGACAGCGAGCTCTGGGTGCGGCTCAGGGAATTTTGTGCGGAAAGCGAAGCGGCGTTGGTGTGAAGGCTCAGCATGATATGGCTCCTAATGGCTTGGATACTGTTGGGAGGTTGCGCATCTCGCGCTCTCACAAGTACAGGACGACCATTTAGCGCGAGTCATTAAATGCCGAGTGGAAATTTTTTTGAATTTTTTTTTAGGGGCAGGTGTTGTCATTTTGACTGTTGTACATATAACAGCACCGCCCCCGACACGCCTACAGCTTGCCGCTGACCGACAGCCCGAACCAGCGCGGCACGGCGGGCGTGGTCGAATTCCACGTGGCCGCCAGCGGTGCGTGGTTCTTGAACGCGTTCTTCACGATCAGGCTGACGTCGAGGGTGCCGTCGCGCTTGCCGATGCCGAAGGCCAGGTCCGTGATGCTGGAGCCGCCGATCCACGCGAAGTCGGACAGGGACACGTCCGAGTTGTAGCGGGTGTTGTAGGCCGTATTGAAGCTCGCGCGGGCCTCGAGGTCGTGCACCAGCGGCACGCGGTAGTCGCCGCCCACGTTGAAGGTCCACTTCGACACGCCCGGCAGCAGGCTGCCCGTCACGTCGCGGTACGGCGCGGCGCCCGTATAGCCGTTCTCCACCGGCTGGGCCGAATTGGTGAACTCTTTATAGACGGCGTTCGTGTAGGCGCCGGCGAAGCGCAGGGTCACGTTCTTGATGCCCGTGTAGGCGCCGTCGAATTCCAGGCCTTTGGTCTGCACCTTCGGCACGTTGCCGGTCGCCGTCGTGTAATAGCTCTGGCCATCGTTGTTCAGCTGCGTCGTGTACACGTCCAGCACGCGCACGGCCTGCTGGTAATTGCGGATGTTCATCAGGTACAGGTCCGCGTTGAGCAGCAGCGCGCGGTTCAGGAAGGCCGATTTCACGCCGATCTCGAACGCGCTCGTGCGCTCCTTGTCGACCAGGTTCGAGACGCCGTTGGTGAGCTGCGAGATGCCGGCCTTCTCGCCGTACTGCCACGACGTATAGCCGGTCAGGTCGGGCGTGAATTTATAGGTCGGGCTGAGCACGAACGATTTCAGGTTGCCGACATAGGGCTGCGCCTGCGTGAGCGGGAACAGCACGCCGACTTGCGACGCGCGGATCGCTTTCGCATCCGCCACCTGCTGCTTCTGCGCTGCCGTCAGGCTGGCGTACGACGCCGCATTGAAGTATTTCTTCGCGACGGCATCCGCCACCGCCAGCTGCGCCGCCGTGTTGGCGGCCAGCAGGCCGCCCTTCGCATCCGATGCAAAGCCGTTCAACTGCACGTTGCCCACCTGGGCCGGATTGAGTTCGGGCGCGAAGCCGCTGTCGAAGATCGTGGCGCTGCCTTCGTTCGTGCGGTTCTCGTGCGTGAGGCGCGCGCCGGTCGTCAGGGTCAGCGCATCCGTCAGGTGCCAGTTCGCCTGCGCGAACGCGGCCTCACTCTTGTTGACGATGTGCTGCGTGCCGGACGGCGAGTTGAACGCCATCGACACGCCGTCCAGCGAATTCAGCAGGAGGTTGCGGCCGCTCGCGTCGGCGTACAGGCGGTTGTACTGAGCGGCGTTGGCGAACCAGGCGCCCGCGTCGCTGCCCCAGATCTTGCGGTAGGTCGCGTCGTTGTTCACCTTCATCAGGAAGATGCCGGTCTGGTAGTCCACGAAGCCGCCCGGCTGTGAGCTGAGACGGACTTCCTGCGTCACCTGGCGGTAGTCGTTCCAGAAGCCGCCCGAGTTGCGGTTGATGTCGAACGGCGTGCCTTCGTCGTTGCTGGCGTCGAAGTGGTAATCCTTGTAGGCGCTGATCGACGTCAGGTTGTGGCCCGCCACGTTCCAGTTCAGGTCCAGCGTCGCGCCGTTGCTGCCGGTGACGAGCGGGCGGCCGTTGTCGTTGTTGACGACGTTCTCGCCGCCGCCGTACAGGTAGTTCCCCGCGTACGTGTACTTGCTCTGCTGCGTGAACCAGCTGCGCTGCAGGCGCGTGCCGTTGTCGGTGGCCAGCGTGTTGACGGAGCCGTTCGCGTAGACCGTCGGCGTCGGCTTGAAGATCGTGCGGCTGTTGGTCGTCTCGCCCGCGCGCGGCTGCGCGTCCAGGGCGACGCGCGCGCTGAAGTCCTGCGTGGGCGTGAACAGGAATTGCACGCGGCCGGACACGCGGTCCTTGTTCGTATAAGTGATGTCAGGGTTGTACGCGTTCTTGATGTCGCCCTGGCCCTTGGTGGCGCTCAGCGCGACGCGGTAGGCCACCAGGTTGTCGATCACCGGGCCGCCGCCCGCGTAGCGCGCCTGCACGGTATCGAGCTGGCCGAGGGTCACCGAATACGACGCATCCGGCGTGAACGAAGGCCGGCGCGTGTTGACGGCGACGACGCCCACGCTCGTGCTCTTGCCCAGCAGCGTGCCCTGCGGGCCGCGCGTCACTTCGACGGTGTCGACGTCGGTGAAGTCGAAGCTCGAGGAGAGGGCATTGTACGCATAGTTGACGCCGTCGACGATCAGGCCGACGCTGGGATCCTGCGCCTCGGTCTGGCCCTGCTTGCCGATGCCGCGGATGGACAGGCTGGACGTGCGCTGGTTACCCTGGTTCCACGTCACGTTGGCGGCGCGCTGGGTCAGCGACTTGATGTCGGTGGCGTTCAGGCGGTCCAGTTCCTTGCCGGTGACGACGGAGACGGACAGCGGCACGTCCTGCAGGCGTTCCAGGCGGTTGCGGCTGCGCACGGTGACTTCGCCCAGGGCTTGCGGTTCTTCTTCGATGGCGGCGACGGCCGGTGCGGCGGGCGCTTCCGCGACAGATGTGGGCGTCGGCGCCGTGGCGCCGCCCTGGTTGGCGATGATCTGTTTGAGGCGCGCGATTTCCGCCTGCAGCTCGGCCACGGTGGGCGTCGCTTCGGCGGCGTGCAACGGCGCGCTGAACAGGGCGGCGCCCGCGAGCACGGCGGCGATGGGAGCGAGATGGAGCGGGGTGTTCTTCTGATGGGTCATTACGGGCTTTCTGAAACGGGGGAGAAAACTTTCTTTCTGCAAATCCCGTACCACCCGAAAATGACGCGAAACCGGGCCCGCGCTGTTGTCTGGGCAACAGCGCGGCGGCCCGTATCAGGCAGACTGTTGAAAAATCAACAGGCGCTCACAGCTTCCCGCTGAACACGAGACCGATCCAGCGCGGATACGGATTCGGCGCGTAGCTGACCCAGCCCGCCTCGTGCGCGAGGCTGTTGGTGAGGTTCTTCACGATCAGGGTCACGTCGAAGCTGCTCTTCGTGTTCACGCCGAGCGCGAGATCCGTCGTGCTGCTGCCGGGCACCCAGCCCCAGGCGGACAGCGTGTCGCTGTTGTTGTAGCGGCTCGTGAACGCCGTGTTGAAGCTGGCGTGGACCGTGTTGCCGCCCCGGACCGGCAGCTTGTATTCGGCGCCCAGGTTGCCCGTCCAGCGTGCGGCGCCCGGCAAGGTCAGGCCGCTCTGGTCGACGTACGCCGCCGGCAGGTAGCCCAGTTCGTCCGGCTTGGCGGCTTGCGGGAAGCTGACGTAGCGCGCATCGTTGTACGCACCCGAGAAGCGGATGTTCAGGTTTTGTATGCCGCTGTATGCGCCGTCGAATTCCCAGCCGCGCGCCCGCGCCTTCGGCACGTTGCCCTGGGCCGACACGTAGGCGGTCGGATTGGCCTGGCCGTTCGCGATGTTCGTCTGCGTCGTGAATTCGTCGACGACGCGCACGGTGGTCTGGTAGTCGCGGATCTTCATCAGGAACAGGTCCGTGCCCACGATCAGCGTGTTGTTCAGCAGGCTCGATTTCAGGCCGATCTCGAATGCGTTCGTCTTCTCGGGCCGCACGTTGGCCGACACGCCGTTGACGTTCAGCGCGGAGCCCGACTTTTCGCCGTACTGCCACGACGCGTACGTCGTGTACTGGTCGCTGATGCGCCACGACGGGCTGATCACGCCCGTGAACAGGCTGTCGTTGTAACGGCTCGTCACGCCGGCAATCATCTGGCCGATCTGGCCCGCGCGTACCGCCTTGGCCGCCGCCACCTGCGCTTTCTGCGCGGCAGTGAGGGTGTTGTAGGCGTCGCCCGGGTTGGTGCCCTTGACGGCGCCGAAGTAGCGGTTGGCGACGTCATCGGCGAGGG
Organism: Massilia kyonggiensis; assembly: GCF_024756235.1. Lineage (GTDB taxonomy): Bacteria > Pseudomonadota > Gammaproteobacteria > Burkholderiales > Burkholderiaceae_D > Telluria > Telluria kyonggiensis. The sequence continues at coordinate 287,290 of NZ_JANUGY010000005.1, forward strand.
CGAGTTGTGCCGCCGTGTTCCCGGCCAGCAGGGCGCCAGCGCCGGCGGTGCCGAAACCGCCCAGCGCCACGCCGCGCACGGCCACCGGATTCAGCGCACCGCCGGCGCCGTTCGCCTCCAGGAAACGCGTGTCCGTCGTCGTGCGGTTCTCGTGCGTCACGCGCAGGCCACCCGTCAGTGCGAATGCATCGTCGATATGCCACGTCGTGTTGCCGTACCACGCCGTGCTCTTCGTCTTGACCCACGTGTCGCCCTGGATGATGCCGTCGTTCAGGCTGTCCGCGAGCAGGGCCAGGCCCGCACCCCGGTTCGTGCCCGCGTTGGTGTCGAGCGCCGCGTATTGCGCCGCCGTCGCGAACCAGGCGCCGGCGTCCGACCCCCAGCCGGTCTTGGACTGGATGTCGTTCTTCGTCTGCAGGTAGTACAGGCCCGTCACGTAATCGAACGTGCCGCCCGGCTTCGACTGCAGCTTGAATTCCTGGCTCCACTGCTGGTAGAACACGCCGCCGCCGCCGTTGCGGTTGATGTCGAACGGCGTGCCCTCGTCGTTGTGCGCGTCGAAGCTGTACTTGCGCGTGGCCGTCAGCGAGGTGAGGGTGGCATCGGGCAGCTTCCACGTCAGCTCCGCCGACGCGCCCTTGTTCGACACGGTCTGGCCCTGGTTCTCGTTGAAGTTCAGGTTGTTGTCGCCGATGTAGTTGTTCTCGTACGTGTACGGCGTGCCGTTGAAATCGCGGCCCGCGAACCACGCACGGCCCGGCGTGCGGACGCCGGCGGCGTTGGTGAAGCCCGTCAGTTTCGCGCGCACGGTGGTGCCGCTCGGATCGGTGAGGCTGCCGTCGGCGAAGCGGTCGGGCTGGTTGTGATAGAAAGTCAGGCCGTTCTGCACCTGCGAGGCATGCGGTTCCAGGTCGGCGCTGATGCGCGCGTTGAATTCGGCCGTGGGCGTGAACAGGAATTGCACGCGGCCGCTCACGCGGTTCTTGTTGTACAGGCTGTAGTTCGTGTCGAAGTTGTTCGTATAGAAGCCGCGGCTGCGGTTGACGACGAACGAGCCGCGCCACGCCAGCAGGTCCTCGATCACGGACCCGCCCAGGTTGGCCTTCGCGATCACCGTGTCGCGCTGGCCGAAGCCCAGCTGGTAGTCGGCGCTCGGATAAAAGTCGGGCCGTTTCGTGTTGATGGAGACGACGCCGGAGCTGGCGCCCTTGCCGCCCAGCGTGCCCTGCGGGCCGCGCACGACGTCGACCGTATCGATGTCGTAGATGTCGAAGTTGGCGAGTTGCGTGAGGCCGTAGGCGACGCCGTCGACGACCATGCCCACGCTGGGGTCCTGCGTCTCCGTGAACGAGCGCTTGCCCAGGCCACGGATCGACAGCGACGCGCCGCGCGTATTGTTCTGGTTGAACTGGATGTTGGCGCCGCGCTTCGTGATGGCGGACAGGTCCTGTGCCAGTTCGCGGTCCAGTTCCGCGCCGCTGACGACGGAGATCGACAGCGGCACTTCCTTCAAGGTCTCGATCTTTTTCCGGCCGCGCACGGTGACGTCGCCCAGGGCTTGCGGTTCTTCTTCGGGCGCGGGCGGTGCGGCAACAGGCGCCGCGCTGGCTGCCGCATCCGCTTGTCCGCCCAGCGCCTGCCGCAGCTGCGCATTTTCCGCCTGGACGCGCGCCAGCTGCGCCTGGAGTTCCGCCACGGTGGGCGTGGCCTGTTGGGCGCTGGCCGGCCCGCTGCACAGCATCCCGAGACCCGCGAGCGCGGCGGCGAGGGGGGCGAGGCGGAACGGCATCGGTCGGACGGCGGTATTCGTTTGTGTCATTGGCTTGCTCTCTCTTGGTGGCTAGGGTCGCTAGCCTTTATCGCAAGGAGCGTGCCAATAACGAAATAAACCGTTTATATAGAAGAGCGGGCTTTTTCGTGTCCGAACGGGGCTGCTGGAAAATCTCACACCTGAGCAGGGATGAACGGCGCCGGTGTTGCAATTCGCGCAGCGGGGACGATGTGCAGGTTTGAACAGGGGAGGGCATCCGGGCTGTTGATTTCGCAGCAGCCGCGCTGTCGAGAGATCAGCAGTGGGTAATGAAATCAATGACTTACGGTCAGGCACGCTTCCTGCAACGTGGCAGGCACGGACAACAGAAAGGCCTCGTCATGACCACTTTGAGTTTTGAGAGCATTAAATACTCGCCCAGGAAGGCCGCAGTGCGCCGCGCCGTCCGCCCGGCGCCACGCCTCGCGGTGGAACAGCAACCGGTCAGCGCGGCGATCCGCCAGCTGCGGGCCGCCGGTGCGCGCAACAAGGGCGGCCTCGCGGCGCTGATCGGCCTGACGGCACTGGCGCACGTCGGCGTGATCGTTGCGCTGCACCGGCCGGCCACCACGCTGCCGGAACAGCCCAAGGTGCAGCCGCTCGCGATCGAGATCGCACCGCCGCCGCCACCTCCGCCGCCGCCGCCGGAACCACCGAAACCGCAGCCGCGCGCGGTCAAGGCCGCACCGGTGAAAGCCGCGCCGCCGCTGCCGGTGGTCAGCCCGCAGGCCGTCGACGACGGTCCGCCGACCGCCGACACGGTGCAGGTCGCCACCGCGCCCGCACCGGCGCCGGCGCCCGTCGTCGCCGCGCCGCCTGCGCCCCCGCCGCCGGAACCGGTGACGGAAGCACGCGGCTTCGTCGGCTACCGCAACAATCCGGCACCCGACTATCCGGCCCTGGCGCAGGACCGCGGCATGCAGGGCCGCGTGATCCTCAAGGTGCACGTGCTGGCGTCCGGCAAGGCGGACAACGTCACCGTCGACAAGTCCACCGGATTCAAGATCCTGGACGACGCGGCCATCAAGGCGGTGCTGCAATGGACCTTCGATCCGGCACGGCGCGGCCAGACCCCGATCGACGGCTGGGTCACCGTTCCCCTCAACTTCAAGCTTTCCTGATTTTTTCACTCCCATAGGCGCTCATTCCATGTCTCCTCAATACCTCAATCTCATCGTTCAAGGCGCCCTGTACGGACTGGTGCTGTTCTCCATCGTCACCTGGGTCCTGATCCTGGCCAAGGCCGTGCAGCACGCGCGCGTCGGAAAACAGGATAAACAGTTTACGCAGAAGTTCTGGAGCGCCAATTCGCTGGACGCGGCCACCGCGCTGGGCAGCGACGCCAGCCCCAAATCGCGCCTGGCCAACGTCGGCTTCGAGGCGCTGTACGTGAACGACACGGACGGCTCGGGCAGCGACCTCGAGCACAGCTGGGACCGTCAGGAACTGCTGGAACGCCAGCTGCGCCAGCAGATCCAGAAGGAATACCAGTCGCTGGAAAGCGGCCTCGCGGTGCTGGCGTCGATCGGCAGCACGGCGCCGTTCGTCGGCCTGTTCGGCACGGTGTTCGGCATCATCAACGCGCTGGGCGCCATCGGCAAGAGCGGTTCGGCCAGCATCGAAGTGGTGGCGGGTCCGATCGGCGAAGCGCTGATCGCCACCGGCATCGGCATCGCCGTCGCCGTCCCGGCCGTGCTGGCGTTTAACTACTACGTGCGCCGCCTGAAAGTGAAAGCTGCCGAGCTGGATAACTTCGCCACCGACTTCGTCAACCTGGCGCAGAAGAACGGCTTCCGCGTGACCAAGGCGACCGTGCGTCCGGCCGGCAAAGCCGTGCACGTGGGTGCCCAGCCTGTGGGAGCGGCGGCATAATGGCTTTCTCGACCGGTAAAGACAGCAGCGACGTCGTCAGCGAAATCAACATCACGCCGCTCGTCGACGTGATGCTCGTGCTGATGGTCGTCTTCATCCTGACCGCGCCGCTGCTGAACAACGCGGTGCGGATCAACCTGCCCAAGACCTCCACCACGGAGCCCGCGAACCCGACGAAGTCCGTGACGGTCAGCGTCGACGGCGCCAGCAAGATCTACATCGACAAGCGCGAAGTGGACCTGGCCGCCCTGGAGCCGGAGCTGAAAAGCGTGGTGGCCACGAACCCCGAGCTGGCGGTGAGCCTGCAGGCCGACGAGGGCGTGCCGTATCGCGCGGTCGCCAAGGTGATCGCGAACATCCAGCGGTCGGGTGTGACCAAGTTGTCGGTGCTGACACAGCCTGGGGGGTGAATCCCGCACCGACAACGAAGTCTGCAATACGAGCGCCGGCGCAGTCAGCCGGCGCTTTTTTATTCGGGGTCAGAGCACATTTTTCGTCTAATTCGGGGTCAGAGCACATTTCCGATCAATGGCGCGATTTCAACAGCACGCCGATCCGTGGCCGTTGTACCGACCTTTGCACGAGTGCCCGCGGCGGCGCTGCTGACTGGACTTGCCTGAAGGATCATGCGCAAAAAAGAGCTCTGACCCCGAATTTTGCGAGAAACAGGGTCTGACCCCGAATTGCCGAATTGGATTAATTGCGCACGTTACCGATTGCGTTCAGCACTATCCCGGGCGTGAGCAGCTGCGGCAGCACCACCGGGCGGGCATCCACGCCAGCCGGATAGAACACGTACAGCGGCACGCCGCTGCGGCCGAATTGCGTGAGCAGCGCGGTGATGCGTTCGTCCTGGCTCGTCCAGTCGCCCTTCAGGTACGTGATCCCGGCCTTGCGGAGCGCTACGCCCACCGCGCCGTCGTTCAGAGCGACTCTTTCGTTGACGAGGCAGGTGATGCACCAGGAGGCCGTCAGGTTCACGAACACCGGCTTGCCGCTTGCCCGCAGCGCCTGCAGGCGTTCGGCGCTGTACGGCGTCCAGGTGGCATCGGTCGCGGTGGCCGGTTGCCCGCGCTGGATCCCCGCATGGCCCACCGCCAGCGCCGCGACGACGACCAGGGCAGCGCCGACGCCGCCGGCGACGCGCCTCGACGCGGACGCGAAGCGCGTGGCGCCATACAGCCAGGCCGCGAACGCGAGCGCCACCATGCCGCCCAGCGCGGCGGCGCCGGCGTCCACGCCGCTTTGCCGCGCCAGCACCCACACGAGCCACACGGCCGCGCCGTACATCGGGAACGCGAACGCCTGGCGCACGCGCACCATCCACGGGCCCGGACGGGGCAGGTGCCGCTGCAGCACGGGACGTGCGCTGAGCAGCAGATAGGGCAGGGCGAGCCCGAGGCCCATGGACAGGAACACGGCCAGCAGCACGGCGGGCGGTTGCGCGAGTGCGTACGCGACGGCGCCGCCCATGAACGGCGCCGTGCACGGCGTGGCGACGACAGTGGCCAGCACACCCGTGAAAAAGCTGCCCGCATGGCCTGCGCGGGACGCGAGCGAATCGCCGACACCCGCCAGCGCGCCGCCGACCTCGAACACGCCCGACAGATTCAGGCCGACGGCGCACATCAGATAGGCCGTGGCCAGCACGAACACCGGCGACTGGAACTGGAAGCCCCAGCCGGCCTGCGCGCCGCCCGCCTTCAGCAGGATCAGCGCGACACCCAGTAGCGCGAAGCTGGCCAGCACGCCCAGCGTGTACGCGGCGCCGTGCAGGCGCGCCGTGCGCGGATCGTCGCGCGCGTGGTCGAGCAGGGACAGCGCCTTGATCGACAGGACCGGAAACACGCACGGCATCAGGTTCAGCACGAGGCCGCCCAGCAGCGCAAGCAGCAGGACCAGCGGCAGCGATGCGTCGGCTCCAGGGGCCGCATCCTCCGGCAGCGCGATCGGTGCCGTACTCGCGGCGAGCGCCGTGTCGATTGCGTAGCCGCGGCTGGCCGTGCGCGTCTTCACGACCAGCACGCCGCTCAGGCGTGCACCGGATCGTTCGCCCGCGCGCAGGCGCAGGACGAGACGGTCGCCGTCGATGCTCGCGGCCTGCGGGGCACCCGGTGCGATGCGGCCGCGCGCGTCGTCATAGAACCAGGCGTCGTCGAGATCCGCGCTGCGCACGCCCGTGCCGGACACGGTCAGTGCCACCGCCTTGCCGTCCGTCTCCGCGTGGACGCTGCCCGGCGCCGCCGCCGGCAACGCCGCGTGCGCGGGACCGAGCGCCAGCGCGCCCGCGCCGGACGGCATGCCGACCGCCAGCACGGGCAGCGCGAGGCCGACTTCCGCCTGCTGCGGAATGCACACGTCCTTGCACACCAGCCAGCTCACGCGCGCCCGCACGGGGAACGACGTGCCGGGCCGCGCGTCCTGCGGCACCGTCAACGTCGACAGCAGCGTCGCTCGACCGGCGTAGCCGTAGCTCGTGACGGGCCCCGTGCGAAAGCGGGCGGGCACCGGCCACGCGATGGCACCGGCACGCGCGCCGGCCGGCAGGTCCCAGGCGATCCGTGTGGGCACGCCCGTCTCGCCGGGATTGATCCAGTAGGTGTGCCATTCCGGCTCGAGGGTCTGCTCGACGCCGAACAGGATCCGCTCGCCGGGATGCACGGCATCGGCTGCGGCCAGCAGGCGGATGCGCACGTGGGCGGTAGCCGCCGTGTCGGTGACGTTGGTACCGGCCGTAGCGAGCCCCATGAAAAAAAATGCCAGCGCACCGAGGGTGCGCCGGCCGAACGAGGTCAAACGTTGCATGCTTGATTACCAGCCTGGCGTGCTGCTGTAGGTCGTGGGTGGAGGGGAGGTCGCGGGCGCGGCCGCGGGCGGCGGAGGCGGCCGGTGCAGCAGTCTGCCGCTGGCCGCATAGGTCACCGCCGCCGCGACGAGCAGCGCGACGACGAGTCCGAGCGGGCCGCCGCCGCGCGTCTTCGGCACCGGTGCGACGCGGCCCTGCGCATGCTTCCAGCCGGTGACCATCGGCTTGATCAGGTTGTGCTTCTTGACGACGAGGTAGAACGCGATCGCGAGGATGTGCAATCCGAGCAGCACGAGCAGCACGTCCGACAGCTGGTGGTGCAGGCCGGTCAGGCTGTCCGAACGGGCTTTTTCGACCAGGCCGGACAGCGGGCCGTCGAACGCGATGTCGTCGTTGGAAAACAGGCCGGTGCCCGCCTGCACGGCCAGCAGGCCGAGGAGGCCGAACACGGACAGCGCGCCGAGCGGGTTGTGGCCGATGCCGTGCCAGCGGCCCGTCAGGTAGGCGCGCAGGCGTGACGGGGTCGGGGCGAAGCTCAGGAAGCGGGCGTGCGTCGAGCCGACGACGCCCCACACGAGGCGGAACGTCACGAGGCCGACGATGGCCAGGCCCGCGCGGCCGTGCCAGTCCATCCAGTCGCCGCCCAGCTTGGCGGTGACGAAGGCCACGAGGACGGCGATCACGAGGGACCAGTGGAAGATGCGAACCGGCAGGTCCCACAGGCGGATGCGGGTCGCGTGCGCCGTCGGCGCCGCGGCGAGGCTGCTCGGGTAAAGGTCTGCCTTGGCGGCGGTGCGGACATTCATGGCGATCGTCGCGAACGGTTACTGCGCCTGGGCCACGGCCGGTGCCGGTGCGGCGGCCGGCGGTGCGGGCGGTTTGATGTGTTCCACATAACCGCCTTGCTCTTCGTAGTCCTGCGTGCCGGCGGCACCCGCGACCTTGAAGCCGCGCAGGGTCAGCAGATCGCCCGCGGCGCCGGCGCGATGGGCGCGGTTCGAGACGGTCACGATCTGGCGGTCTTTCGGGATGTATCGCAGGTACTTCTCGAGGTCCGCGTTCTGGATGCTCAGGAAGACCGGGAACGAACCCTTCGCCGGCAGTTCGTCAGGGCGGCGCACGTCGAGCACCAGCACTTTGCCCGGCTGGAGCAGCAGCTTGTCGATCTCGGCGCGCGAGAGCTGCTTCGTCTTGTACGTCCACGGTTGCGGCGTGGCGGCCTGCTGTGCGAACGAGGCTGCGCTCGCGAGGAGCAGGGCGGTGGCGATGGTGGTCTTGAGGATGTTCATGTGTCGCTTTCATTGTTGTTGGGGGTGTCCTCATCGTTGCAACTACCGTGCCAATCGTTTGCCCCGGATTTGCGGGGCTTGCACGGAACAGCACTGCTGCCTAAGCCAACGTCTGCTGAAAAGCGAACACCGCGTACCGCGCACTGTTCGCAAAACAGCAGTCATTACAAGGGGCGCGAATCGAACGTCCTGGATGGCAGGAAGCCCGAGAAATCAAGGGTTTGCGGCATCCGATCACGCGATTGCGCGGAGCTGGCGCGATAGTTGCAAAGAGAGAGGCGGGACCATCACCACGCGCATCAACTTTTAGGATCGGATGAACCAATGAGGGAGTCAGTCAAATGAAAAGCAAGGCCTTGTATCTTGCCGTCGCCTTGAGCTTCGCAGCGGCGGTCGTCTCCGCCGCGGACCAGGACAAGCCGGCAGTCGTGCCGGCCACCGCGCCATCCAAGGCATGGGCCTATACGCCGGCCGCCGCGCCGGCCGAGCCCACGGTCAAGCAAAGGAAATGGGTGCGTACGCCGGTCGACACCTACGTGCTCGCGAAGCTGGAAGCCAAGGGCATCAAGCCGTCGCCCGAAGCGGACCGCGCCACCTTCATCCGCCGCGCCACGCTCGACACGTGGGGCATCCTGCCGACGCCCGAGGAAGTGAAGGCGTTCGAGAACGACAAGTCGCCCGACGCGTACGAGAAGCTCGTCGACCGCCTGCTGGCATCGCACCACTTCGGCGAGCGCCAGGCGCGCCGCTGGCTGGACCTCGCGCGCTATGCCGACAGCACCGGCTTCCAGAACGATAACACCCGGCCGAACAACTGGCGCTACCGCGACTACGTGATCAACGCGTTCAACACGGACAAGCCGTTCAACCGCTTCATCCAGGAACAGCTGGCCGGCGACGAACTGTGGCCCGAGAGCCAGGAAGCGCGCATCGCGACGGGCTTCCTCGCCGGCTATCCGGACAACTTCAACTCGCGCGACCTCGTCCAGCGCAAGTACCAGATCGAGACGGACATGACGGACCTGGTCGGCGAGACCTTCCTGGCGTCCACCATCGGCTGCGCGCGCTGCCACAACCACAAGATGGACAAGGTCAGCCAGAAGGAATACTTCCAGCTGCAGGCCTTCTTCGCCAACACGTCCGTCAACGAGAAGACGCCGCTGGCCAAGGGTTCGGAGACGGAGTTCGACAAGGAGTTCCAGAAGCAGCAGGCCGCGTACAACGAGGCGACCAAGGACATCCGCGCGAAGATGAAGGCGATCCTCGACACGGTCCGCGCGGAAGGGCGCCAGTACTACAACGAGCGCTACCTGAGCGACAGCCGCGAATCGATCTTCAAGCCGGAGAAGGACTGGAACGCGCTGGACCGCTGGGTCAACTGGCGCAAGCAGTCGGTCGCGTCGGACCAGGAGATCATCGCCTTCCTGAAGCGCACGGCCGAGGAAAAGGACCGCGCCGACTTCAAGCCGGAGAACGTCGCCAAATATGAGGAGTACAAGTCGCTGCAGGAACAGCTGAAGAAGTTCGACAAGCTGCGCCCGGCCAAGGGTTCGGCCACGTACACCACCGCGTTCGAGCTGACGAACAAGGACGTGCCCGAAACCCGCGTGCGCTTTACCGGCATTCACGAGCGTCCGCTGGAGGCCGTCGAACCGGGCATCCCGGCGCTGTGGGGCGGCAAGGACGTCAAGCTGGACATCCAGCCGACCGACAAATCGTCCGGGCGCCGCACCGCGCTGGCCAAGTGGGTCAGCAGCGACAGCAATCCGCTGACGGCCCGCGTGTACGCCAACCGCGTGTGGGCACAGTACTTCGACAAGGGCATCGTCGCCACCGTCGCCGACTTCGGCCGCGCCGGCGCCAAGCCCACGCACCCGGAACTGCTGGATCACCTGGCCACCGGCTTCGTCCAGAACGGCTGGAACGTGAAGAAGCTGCACCGCGAGATCCTGCTGTCGTCCACGTACCGCCAGGCCTCCAACGAGCGTCCGGACGTGCAGAAGGTCGATCCGAAGAACGAGCTGCTGGCCGTGTACCCGCGCAAGCGCCTGGAAGCGGAAGAGATCCGCGACTCGCTGCTGTACGCATCGGGCCTGCTGGTCGACAAGGTGGGCGGCCCGTCCGTGTTCCCGCCCGTGCTGAAGAAGGGTGACGGCGGCGGCAAGTCGCGCGACTTCGCCGGCAACCGTGCGTGGACCGTCTCGGACAACAAGGAAGACTGGTACCGCCGCAGCCTGTACGTGTTCACGCGCCGCAGCTTCCCGTACCCGATCACCCAGAACTTCGATCCGGCCAACCCCAACAACCCGCACCACAAGCGCGACGTGACGACGACGCCGCTGCAGGCGCTGACGATGTTCAACAGCGACATCGTGTTCGAGTGGAGCCAGGCACTGGCCGGCCGCGTGATCAACGAGGCGGGCAACAACGAGGACGCCCAGCTCACCCGGGTCTACGAGATCCTGTTCTCGCGTGAACCCAACAAGACCGAACGGGCCGCGCTCAAGAGCTTCCTGGCGCAGGAGCAGATCGCGATCCGCGAGAAGGCGGCCAGCGGCCAGTTCGAGGTTGCCGTGCCGAGTGGCCTGAAGGACGCCAAGAAGATCGACCCCGTGCGCACCGCCGCCTTCGTCGATCTCGTGCACGCCGTCGCCAACTCGAACGATTTCGCATACCGCTTCTAACTATCAGCACAAGAAAAAGGAAAACAACATGAGCATCAATTCACGTCGGGACTTCCTGATCAAATCCGGCCTCGGTCTCGGCGCCGGCGCCCTGACCGGCCTGCTGCCCGGCGGCGGCCTGCTGTCGGCCGCGACGGCCGCAGAACTGATCGACCCGCTCGCGCCCAAGGCGCCGCACTTCCCCGCCAAGATCAAGTCCGTCATCTGGCTCCACCAGAACGGCGCCCCCAGCACGCTGGACCTGTACGACTACAAGCCGGACCTGCAGAAGCTCGCGGGCCAGCCCGTGCCGGCATCGTTCCTGAAAGGGATCAAGACGTCGACGCAGGGCGGCGTGGGCAAGCTGTACGTGTCCAAGGAGCGCACCTGGAAGCAGTATGGCGAGAGCGGCGCCTGGTTTTCGAGCCTGCTGCCGAACCTCGCCCAGCATGCGGACAAGATCACTTTCATCAAGTCCAGCACGACGATCGGCGCGACGCACGACATCTCGATCCTAAAACTGAATACCGGTGACCTGAACCCGGGCCGGCCGTCGCTGGGCGCCTGGATCAGCTATGCGCTCGGCGCCGCCAACCCGGACCTGCCGCCGTACGTCGTGCTGTACAACGGCGACCGCGAACCGTCGGCCGGTTCCGTCAACTGGAGCTCGGGCTTCCTGCCCGCCGTCTACCAGGGCACCGCGTTCCGTCCGGGCGATTCGCCGATCCTGTACCTGGAGCGCCCGGAACTGCGCAGCGCCGCGCAGCAGCGGGCGTCGCTGGACCTGCTCAAGCAACTGAACAACCTCGGTGCGCAGCGCTACCCGAACGACACCGAGCTGCGTGCGCGTCTGCGTTCCTATGAACTGGCGGACCGCATGCAGGTCGCCGCGCCGGCCGCCGTCGACATCAGCAAGGAATCGGCCGCGACGAAGGAGCTGTACGGCCTGAACGACAAGGTCAGCCAGAGCTACGGCGAAGTGCTGCTGCGTGCCCGCCGCCTCGTGGAGAACGGCGTCCGCTTCGTCCAGGTGGTGTCCGGCTATCCGGAAGGCGTCGAGTCCGACCGCCAGAGCTGGGACGCGCACAGCGAGCTGGATGAGAACCACGGCGTGATGGCACGCATGGTCGACAAGCCGATCGCGGGCCTGCTGCACGACCTGAAGGAACGCGGCCTGCTCGACACGACGCTCGTCGTGTGGGCGTCGGAATTCGGCCGCACGTCGTGGGGCGAGAGCGGCACGGGCCGCGACCACAACCCGTGGGGCTATACGCAGTGGATGGCGGGCGGCGGCCTGAAAGCCGGCTACACGTACGGCGAGACGGACGAGGTGGGCCTGCAGGTGGCCGACAAGGACAAGGCCGTCGACACGTACGACCTGCACGCCACCGTGCTGCAGCTGATGGGCCTCGACCACCTGAAGACCACCTTCCTCAACAACGGCCGGTCCGAGCGTCCGACCGTCGTGTACGGGAAGGTCATCAAGGAGATCCTCGCGTAACGCAGGCACGACACACATGCAGAGAAAACTGATCGCCTTCGGCGCCCTGTTGTCCTTCAGCGCCGGCCTGGCCTGGGCGGCGGCTGAGCTGGACATGGACCTGATGCAGAACATCGACGATACGAACAAGAGCCTGGCGTCGAACATCGCGCTCAAGGACGGCAAGGCCGCGATCGCGGATGCGAAGTCCATGAACGCCATGTTCGACACGGTGGAAACGTATTTCGTGCAGAAAGGCGATGCCGCCAACGCGGTCGAGCTGTCGAAGAAGAGCCGCGAGCTGACCCTCGCGATCGTGGACTCCGTCACGTCCAACGACTACGACAAGGCGACCGATGCCGCGACCACGCTGTCGCGGACCTGCAAGACCTGCCACACGTTCTACAAGAAAGAGTAGGCGCCGCGCTTGAAGAACCTGAAGAACGCGTCCGCGTGCCTCGTGCTCGCCCTGCCGCTCGCGGCGTTGGCGGGCAACGTGGACGCGGGCCGCATCAAATCGGAATCGGAGCGCTGCCAGGAATGCCACGGCGCCGACGGCAACGGCAACGGCGAGGATGGGAAGTTCGCGCGGCTGGCCGGCCAGTACCCGGCGTACATCGTCAAGCAGTTGCAGGACTTCCGCAGCGGCGCGCGCAAGCACGACACCATGATGATCATGGCGAAGAGTCTGGAAGAAGCGGATATCGCCGACATCGCCGCGTACTACGGCGGCCTGCCGAGGATGCGGGGTGAAGCCATCCGGGCGGACGCGGAGGCGGGAAGGCGCCTGTTCGCGACGTGTGCGGCCTGCCATGGCGCCGACGGCAAGGGCAACGGCAACGCCGCGTTTCCCGTGATCGGCGGGCAGGACGTGAAGTATCTGCGCAACCAGCTGCTGGCGTGGCGCAGCGGCGAACGCAGGAACAGCCCGGGCGGCGCGATGAACGAGGCCACGAAGGGATTGACGGACGCCGAGATCGACGTATTGGCGCATTACTTATCGGGGATACAGGAGAGATGATGAAATCGTTGTTGGCGGCCGCGCTGGCCGCATCGATCGCGCTGCCCGCCGCGGCCGCGCTGAAGGAGGGCGACAGCGCCCCGGAATTCAAGGCGCAGGCGTCGCAGGCCGGCAAGGTCTTCGGCTACTCGCTCAAGGACGCGCTGAAGAAAGGGCCCGTGGTCGTGTATTTCTACCCGTCGGCTTATACGGGCGGCTGCAACGTGCAGGCGCACGCGTTCGCCGTCAACCAGGAAAAATTCGCCGCCGCCGGCGCGAGCATCGTCGGCGTCTCCCTGGACAGCATCGCGCGCCTGAACGACTTTTCGGCCGATCCGGAGTACTGCGCCGGCAAGATCGCGGTCGCGTCGGATGCCGACGGCCGCATCGCCAAAGCGTACGACCTGACGGTGAAGGACGCGGCGCCGGGCCGCAAGGACACGCGCGGCAAGGACATCGACCATGGCTTCGCCGAACGCACCACGTTCATCGTGACGCCGAACGGCAAGGTCGCGGCCGTCGTGGGTGGCCTGGCGCCGGGCGCCAACGTCGAACAGGCGCTGCAGGCCGTGCAGAAGCTGGCCGCCGCGAAATGAGGAGGAGCGCATGAAACAGATCGCTATCGCAGTCCTGGCGCTCGCCGCCGGCCTGGCGCAGGCGCAGGACACCATCGCGACCGCCATTCCCGGGGTCGCCGCGGCGGGCACGAAAATCGAATTGATCAAGGAAGGCTTCGACGGCACCGAGGGCCCGCTGGCGCTGGCCGACGGCAGCCTGATCTTCACGGAGACGACGGCCAACCGCATCACGCGCGTCAAGCCGGACGGCACGACGTCGACGTACCTCGACAACAGCAACGGTTCGAATGGCCTCGGCTTCGGTGCCGGCGGCGCGCTGTACGCCGTGCAGGTGCGCGAGCCGCGCGTGGGCATCGTCGCGCCGGCGGACAAGGCACGCACGCTGGCGGACCAGTGGGACGGCTTGCCGTTCGGCCGCCCGAACGACCTCGTGGTCGGCCGCAACGGCAACGTCTACTTCACGGATTCCGGCGCGCCGCCGGGCGCTCGCCCTGCCCAGCACACGCATGCCGTGGCCAAGCCGGCCGTGTACCGTATCCCGGCGTCGGGCAACCTGGAACGCGTGGCGGCCGACATCGAGCGGCCGAACGGCATCCAGCTGAGCCCCGATGAAAAGACGCTGTACGTGGCCAACACGCAGGGCGAACACGTGCTCGCGTACGACGTGGCGCCGGACGGCACGGTCGGCAAGCGCCGCGATTTCGCGCGCCTGACCGGCTGGAGCAAGGGAGAGAACGGCTGGTCCAGCGGCGCCGACGGCCTCGCCGTCGATGGTGCCGGACGCCTGTACGTGGCCTCCAATGCCGGCATCGAAGTGTTCGGCCCGCGCGGCGACGCGCTGGGCGTGATCCCGCTGCCGAAGAAGCCGCAGAACCTCGCGTTTTCCGGACCCGGCAAGCACACGCTGTACGTCGTCGGGCGCGGTGCCGCCTACAGGATCGCGCTGCTGGCACAGGGCTATGAGGGGCGCGCCAAATGACCCGCAAGACCGCGAAGGATTTCGATCCGCAGGTGCTGCAGCTGTTCGATAAATACGTGCACGGCGACTTGAGCCGCCGCGGCTTCCTGCAATCGGCCGGCAAGGTCGCCGCGGGCGCGCTGTCGGCCGAGGCGCTGCTCGCGGCCCTCAGCCCGAACTTCGCCCAGGCGCAGCAGGTCGCGCCGACCGATCCCCGCATCGTGGGCAGCAAGGTCGAATTTCCGTCCCCCGACGGTAACGGCAAGGTGCACGGCTACCTCGTGCGTCCGGCAGCCGCGCAGGGCAAGCTGGGGGCCGTGCTGGTGGTGCACGAGAACCGCGGCCTGAATCCGCACATCGAGGACATCGCGCGCCGCCTTGCGCTTGCCGGCTACGTCGCGTTCGCACCGGACGCCTTGCACCCGCTGGGCGGCTATCCCGGCGACGAGGACAAGGCCCGCGCCCTGTTCCAGAAACTGGACCAGGCAAAGACGCGCGAAGACTTCGTCGCCGCGGCCGGCGCGTTGAAGACGCTGCCCGGTACGAACGGCAAGGTCGGCGTCGTCGGGTTCTGCTATGGCGGCGGCATTGCGAACCTGCTTGCCACCCGGCTGCCCGACCTCGCCGCCGCCGTGCCGTTCTACGGTGCCGCGCCCGCGCCGGCGGACGTCCCGCGGATCAAGGCCCAGGTTCTCGTGCACCACGCCGGCAACGACGCGCGCCTGCTGGAAGCGTGGCCCGGCTACGAGGCGGCCTTGACGTCGGCGGGCATCCGTCACGAAGGTTACGTGTACCCGGGCGTGGAACACGGCTTCAACAACGATACGACGCCGCGCTATGACGACGCGGCGGCGAAGCTGGCGTGGCAACGCACGCTGGCCCTGTTCGACCGGACCCTGCGCGCCTGAGGCCCGGCCATCGTCATCTTTCACCCGCCAACAAAAGGAAAACAATGAACAAGCGTACCAAGACCCTCGTCGCCCTCGCCGTGCTTGCGGCGTCGGCATCGGCCCTTGCCCAGCAGGCGCCGAAGCCGGAAAACCTGATCAAGTGGCGCCAGTCGGCGTTCCAGATCGTCGCCTGGAACTCGGGCCGCATCAAGGCCTCGCTGGACGGCCAGTACAACAAGGACGAGGTCCTGCGCGCCGCCAACACCATCGCCGCCGTCGCCAACTCGGGCCTGGGCGCGCTGTTCGCGCCGGGCACGGAGCAGGGCAAGGGCTGGCACGAGACGAGCGTCAAGCCGGAAGCCTTCAAGGATACGAAGCACTTCGGTGAGCTGGGCGCGAGCTTCGCCAAGGAAGCCAACGAACTGGCGTCGCTGGCCGCCGGCGGCGACGCCGCCGCCATCAAGACCCAGTACGGCAAGCTGACCCGCACCTGCAAGGCTTGCCACGACGATTTCAAGGCCAAGGACTGACCTGTCATCACATCGGAGACCCGAATGATTCACCTGAAACACGCGGCCGTCGCAGCCGCGCTTCTCGCCGGCGCCTGCGTGCTGCCGGCCGTGGCCCAGCAATCCACCGCACGCTCGACCGATCCGGCCAAGCCGCTCGGCTTCTTCGTCACCAGCGAAGGCGTGGGCAAGGGCGGTAATCTCGGCGGCCTGGCCGGCGCCGATGCCCACTGCCAGAAACTGGCGGCGACGGTCGGTGCCGGCAACCGCACGTGGCACGCCTACCTCAGCACGCAGGCGTCCGACGGCCAGCCGGCCGTCAACGCGCGCGACCGCATCGGCCAGGGTCCGTGGTATAACACGCGCGGCGCCGTCGTCGCGCGCGACGTCGCGCACCTGCACGGCGACACGCTGGATGCGGCCCGCCTGGGCAACAACCTGACCCGCGCCACCGTCTTCAACGAAAAGAACGAACCGGTGAAAGGCTTCGGCGACAAGCCGAACGAGCACGACATCATCACCGGCTCGACGCCGGACGGCCGCGCGTTTGCCGACGCGGCCGACCACACGTGCCGCAACTACACGAGCAGCGCAGCGGATGCGTCCACGCAGCTGGGTCACTTCGACCGGACCGGCGGCGGCAACACGTCGTGGAACTCGGCGCATGCGAGCCGCGGGTGCGGGCAGGAGAATCTCGTGAGCACGGGTGGGGCGGGCCTGCTGTACTGCTTCGCGGTCAATTGAGCCGTCGGTGGAGATGCCCATGACCTCTCTCCGTTACGCGTCTCCACTATTTTTCGCCTGCGTGTTCGGCGCGGCGCAGGCCGTCGAGGTCGGCCCCGATTTCAGCACGCTCGTCGAGAAGGCCGGACCCGCCGTCGTCAACATCCGCACCACGCGCACGTCGGGCGAACCGCTGCCGCGCGATCATCCGGCGCTCCCGTCCGACGAGACACCGGAACGCGTGCGGCGCGGCGTCGGCTCCGGCTTCATCGTGTCGCGCGACGGCGAGGTGCTGACCAATGCGCACGTGGTCGACGGCGCCGACGAGGTGTTCGTCAGGCTGGCCGACCGGCGCGAGTTCCGCGCGCGGGTCGTCGGCACGGACAAGCGCACGGACGTCGCGGTCCTGAAGATCGACGCCGCCGGCCTGCCGACGCTCGTCACCGGCGACTCGGGCAGGACGAAGGCGGGCGAATGGGTCATCGCGATCGGGTCGCCGTTCGACCTGGACAACACGGTCACGGCGGGCATCGTCTCCGCCCGCGCGCGCGAGACCGGCGACTTCCTCCCGCTGATCCAGACCGACGTGCCGGTCAACCCTGGCAACTCGGGCGGCCCGCTGATCAACCTGCGCGGCGAAGTGGTGGGGATCAATTCGCAGATCTACAGCCGCTCCGGCGGCTTCATGGGCATCTCGTTCGCGATCCCGATCGAGGATGCGCTGCGCGTGGCCGGGCAGCTGAAGGGCAGCGGACACGTGACGCGCGGCCGCATGGGCGTCTACCTGACCGACGTCGACCGCGACGTGGCCGAGGCGCTGGGTCTCGCGAACGCGCAGGGCGGCTTCGTTGGCCGCATCGAACGGGGCGGTCCGGCCGAGCGCGCGGGCCTGCGCGAGGGCGACATCGTCGTCGCGTTCGACGGCGCCCCCATCGAGCGCAGCGCGCAGCTGCGCCGCCTGGCGGCCGACACGCGGCCCGGCACGACGGTCAACCTGACCGTGTTGCGCAACGGGTCCGCACGCCATATCACCGTCACGCTGGCCGAGCTGGAAGCGGAGCGGACGGCGCCGAAGGTGCCGGTGAAGACCGCGCCGGCGAGCCGGCTGGGTGTCTCCGTGCTGGATCTGACCGCGTCGCAAAAGGCGCAACTGGGCGCGCGCACCGGCGTCGTGGTCGACAAGGTGGAAGGCGCGGCGCAGCAGGCCGGCCTGCGCCCGGGCGACATCATCCTGGCGCTCGACAATGCGGACGTGATCAGCGCCGCGGCGTTCGCGCAGCAGGCGGACAAGGCCAGCAAGCCGGCGGTACTGCTCGTGCGGCGCGGGGATACGTCGCAGTTCGTCATGCTGCGACCCGGTCCGCAGTGAAGCGTCAGCGGCGCTCCGGCTTCGCCGCGAGCGCTTCCGCCTTCTCCACGCTGGCCGCGATCGAGCGCGCCATCTCCGACTCCTGCGGCACCATCGCCAGGATCTTCTTCCACGGCGCGATCGCCTGCGCATAATCGCCCCGCTCGTAGGCGGCGCTGCCCTTCAGCGCGAGCGCCTGCACGTGGTCCGGGTTGATCGCCAGCGCGCGGTCGATCAGCCGTTCCGGCTCGCCCGACAAATCCTGGTTCATCGTCATCCCCAGCGCGACGGCGGCGTCGGTCAGGCCGTTCGCGTTGTTCGGCTCCAGCGCGATCAGGTGGCGGTAGGCCTCCACGGCGGCGTCGAAGCGGCGCAGCGTCTCGTACGAGTGCGCGAGCATGCGCCAGCCTTCGGCGTCGTCCGGTTCATTCTTGAGGCGTTCGGCCAGGCGGTTCACCATCGCCTCGATCTGCGCAGGGCCGATCGCGGGCGCGGCCGCCGGCGCCAGCACGGCTTGCGGCGCACCGACTGCCGCGTACAACGCCACGGCGGCCGCGGGGAGCAGCAGGCCGACCGCGATGGGCGACCAGTCGCGGTCGTGGCGCGGCGCGGGGCCGGCCGGGTGACGGCGCAGCAGCGGCGCCAGGGCGAAGGCGAGGGCGATGGCCACCAGGGCGATCGCGCCGAGCAGGAAAGACGTCATGAGAGAGACTCCTCGGGTTCGGGCTGGCGCGCGCGCAGGCGGGTGAACAGCAGCGCGAGGCCGGCCAGCAGCAGGCCGAAGGGGCCGAACCACAGCAGCCACGTGCTGGCCTTGACGGGTGGGCGGTACAGCACGAAGTCGCCGTAGCGCTGCACCATGAAGTCGATCGCCTGGCGGTCGGTGGCGCCGCGCGCCAGCATGTCGCGTACCTGACGCTTCAGCATCAGCGCAAGTTCGGCATGGGAGTCGGCGATGGTCTGGTTCTGGCACACGAGGCAGCGCAGCTCCGCCGTCACGCGTTCGACGCGGCGGTCGAGCGTCGCATCGTCCGGTTGCGCGCCGGCCGGCGCGAGGGCCGCGCACAGCAGCAGGGTGGCGAGGCGCTTACGCATGGTCCAGTTCCCGGATCAGCGGCAGCAGGGTGTTCTTGATGATCTCGGGCGTGACGGGACCCGTCAGCTTGAGGCGGATGTTGCCCTGGCGGTCGATGACGAACGTTTCCGGCACGCCGTACACGCCGTAGTCCGTGCCGACCTTGCCGTCCGCGTCGAATACGGACAGCGCGTACGGATTGCCGAACTTGTCGAGCCAGCGGCTGCCGTCTTCGCGCACGTCCATGTAGTTCAGTCCCACGATGGGCACGGCCGCCTGCTTCGCGAACTCCACCAGCACCGGGTGCTCGGCACGGCACGACGTGCACCACGACGCCCAGACGTTGAACACCCAGACCTTGCCGCGCATGTCCTGCGGCGAGAACGTCTTGTCGGCCTGTTCGAGCCGGCTGAGGGTGAAGGCGGGGGCCGGCTTGCCGATGAACGGGGACGGGACTTCCTGCGGCTTCAGGCGCAGGCCGACGCCGAGGAAGACGAGCAGGATGGCGAAGATGCCGAGCGGGATGGCGTAGCGTTTCATGCGGACCTCGATGATGATGGAACGGGGATGGCCGGTGTGGCGCGGACGGTATCCGTGGCGGCGGCGCGGTGCGTGCGGTAGCGGCGGTCGACGGCTGCCAGCAGCCCGCCGGCCGCGATGACGAGGCAGCCGGCCCAGATCCAGCCCATGAACGGCTTGTGCTGGATGCGCACGAGCCACGTGCCGTCCTTCGTCGGTTCGCCCAGCGACACGTACAGGTCGCGGTTGACGCCGCGGTCGATGGCGGCTTCCGTCGTCGGCATCTGCTGCACCGTGTAGAAGCGTTTTTCCGGATGGAGCGTGGCGACGCGGGTGCCGCCCCGCGTGACGGCGAACGTGGCGCGCGCACCGACGTAGTTCGAGGCGCGGATTTTTTCCAGCCCCTCGAACGTGAACGTGTAGTCGCCTGCGCGGGCGCTGTCGCCCACGCGCAGGCTCACGTCGTCCGCCGTCTCCGTACCCTTGACGAGCGTGACGCCGATGACGAAGATGCCGACGCCCGCATGCGCGACGACCATGCCCCACCAAGCCGCGCCCTGGCGCGTGGCGCGCCGGGCGAGCGACGTGCCGTGCGGCGCGTGCCTCAGGTTGCGCACGACGTGCTGCAGGGTGGCGGAGAGCGTCCATGCCGCCAGCAGCACGCCCAGCGCGACGGTCGGCGAACCGCGTACGACGAACACGCCGGCCGCGCCCAGCACCACCGTCAGCAGCGCGGCCGGACGCAGGCGCACGGCCACGTCGCGCACCGAGCCGCTCTTCCATGGGACGAACGGGCCGACAGCGATCAGGAGCAGCACGGGGACCATCAGCGGCACGAACACGGTCTCGAAATACGGCGGGCCGACGGAGATCTTGCCCCCGCCCAGCGCGTCGAGGAACAGCGGGTACAGGGTCCCCAGCAGCACGGTGGCCGCGGCCACCAGCAGCAGCACGTTGTTAACCAGCAGGAGCGACTCGCGCGAAAACAGCGCGAAGCGGCCGCCGAGGCCGATCGTGGGTGCGCGCCACGCGTACAGCGCCAGCGAGCCCCCGATGACGACGGCGAGGAACACGAGGATGAACAGGCCGCGGCGCGGGTCGGACGCGAACGCGTGCACGGACGTCAGCACGCCGGAGCGGACGAGGAAGGTGCCCAGCAGCGACAGCGAGAACGCGAGGATCGCGAGCAGCACCGTCCAGTTGCGGAAGGCGCCGCGCTTTTCCGTCACGGCCAGCGAGTGGATCAGCGCCGCGCCGACGAGCCAGGGCATGAACGACGCGTTTTCCACGGCGTCCCAGAACCACCAGCCGCCCCATCCCAGTTCGTAATACGCCCAGAAGCTGCCGAGGAAGATGCCGAGCGTGAGGAAGGTCCACGCGACGAGCGTCCATGGCCGGGCCCAGCGCGCCCACGCCGCATCCAGCTCGCCGCCGACCAGCGCGGCGATGGCGAACGCGAAGGCGACCGAGAAGCCGACATAGCCCATATACAGCAGCGGCGGATGCACGATCATGCCCACGTCCTGCAGCAGCGGGTTCAGGTCCTTGCCGTCCAGGGGCGCGGGGAGGCTCCGGTCGAACGGGTTCGACGTGAACAGCGTAAACGCCAGGAAGCCGATCGCGACGAGGCCCATCACCGCCAGCACGCGCGCGGACGTCGCCGGCGGCAGCTGGCGGCTGAACGCGACGACGGCGAGCGTCCACAGCGCGAGCGTCTGCACCCACAGCAGCAGCGAACCTTCGTGCCCGCCCCACGTCGCCGTGATGCGGTAGACGAGGGGCAGCGCCGTGTTCGAGTTGCCGGCCACGTAGGCGACGGAGAAATCGTTGACGGCGAATGCGTGCACGAGGATCGCGAACGCCAGCGTGACGAACAGCGCCTGGCCGATGGCGGCGGAACGCGCCAGCGCCAGCCAGCGTGCATTGCCGTTCAGCGAACCGGCCAGCGGCAGGGTGCCCTGCAGGACGGCGAGACATAGCGCCAGCACCAGCGCGACGTTACCCAGTTCCGGAATCATGGCTTGCCTTTCGATTCGTTGGCGGCGAGCGCACCCTTCCGCAATGCTTCCGCGGCTTCGGGCGGCATGTAGTTCTCGTCGTGCTTGGCCAGCACCTGGTCGGCGACGAACACGCGGTCCGCGCCGAGCCGGCCCTGCGCGACGACGCCTTTGCCCTCCTTGAACAGGTCGGGCAGGATGCCGCGGTAGTTGACGGTTACCTTGTGCGCGAGGTCGGTCACGACGAAGCTGACGGTGACGCCGTCCGCCCGGCGCTGCAGGGTCCCGTTTTCGACGAGGCCGCCGATGCGCAGGCTTTGCCCGCGCGGCGCTTCGCCGGCGAGGACCTGCGTGGGGGTGAAGAAGAACACGAGGTTCTTGCGGAAGGCGGACAGCACGAGCATCGTGGCGATGGCGAGCAGGGCCAGTGCACCGGCCAGCAGTATCAAACGTTTGTGGCGGGGTTTCAGGCTCATGGCCGGCCTTTCGACAGGGCGGCGCGGCGCCGTGCGCGCAGCGCCAGTACCTCGATCAACACGCCCGCCGCGGTCGCGCCGACGGAACCCCAGACATACGGTGCGTAACCGCCCATCGCGAGAAAATCGTGCCAGGTCTGCCAGATCATCGTGCCGCTCCCCGTTCGAGAATGATGCAGCGCAGCCGCGCCAGCACGGCGGCGATGGCATAGGCCCACAGCGCGAGCGTCATCACGAGCATCCCCGCCAGCATCGTCGTCGCCATGCTGGGCGCCGCGCGCAGGCTGACGGACGCGCCCTGGTGCAGCGTGTTCCACCACTGGACGGAGAAGTAGATAACGGGGACGTTGATCACGCCGACGAGGGCGATCACGGCGCCGGCCTTGTCGCCACGCACGGGGTCGTCGATCGCGGACTGCAGCGCGATGAATCCGACGTACAGGAACAGCAGCAGGAGCTCGGACGTCAGGCGCGCATCCCATACCCACCACGCGCCCCACGTCGGCCGGCCCCACAGGGCGCCCGTCCACAGCGCGAGGAACGTGAACAGCGCGCCGGTGGGCGCCAGCGCGCGCGCCATCATCGCCGAGAGGCGCGTGTTCAGCACGAGCCCGAGGCCGGCCCAGAAGGCCATCGCGACATAGATCAGCATCGACAGCCAGGCCGCCGGCACGTGCACGAAGATGATGCGGTAGGCGTCGCCCTGCTGGTGGTCGGTAGGCGCGACGAGGAAGCCGATGGCGAGGCCGATGATGGCGAGGACCAGCGCCGCGCCGGCGAACCAGGGAATCAGCTTGCCCGCGACGGGATAGAAGACCTGCGGCGACGCGTAGCCGAACCAGTGGATGCGGGCGGGCGCCAGGCGCGGGACCGCGTGGGAAGTCGGTGGAGTCATGTCGTGACGTCGTTGGCGTTCAAAAAAAAGCCCGCGTGTTGTTGGACGCGGGCCCAGGAGACCGTCCCAACGGGAGAATGGCAGGGACGGATTCACTGTATCGCCTGGCGCGAAAAAAGTAATCGAATAAGTTCGCATGTCGTTATGAGCTCGTCATTCGAGTGCGATGCGCAGCGCGCGTGCTGTAGCCCACGGTGCCAGCGCGACGGCACCTGCGAACAGGGCGCCCAGCAGCGACAGGTGCGCTCCGCTGTCCATGCCGTTCGAGGCTGCGCCGACCGCACCCGCGCCGAAGATCAGCACGGGCACGTACAGCGGGAGCACGAGCAGCGCGACGAGCACGCCGCCGCCGCGCAGGCCCAGGGTGAGCGCGCCGCCGATGGCGCCGAACAGACTGAGGACCGGCGTGCCGATCAACAGCCCGAGCGTGAGCGCGCCGATCGCCGCGGGCGACAGGTCGAACTGCAGTGCCAGCACCGGGGCAAGCAGCACGAGCGGTAGACCGGCGACGAGCCAGTGCGCGAGGATCTTCGCGGCCACCAGCACGGTGAGCGGTTCGGGCGACAGCAGTATCTGCTCGAGCGTGCCGTCGGCATGGTCCGGCGCGAACAGGCGCGCCAGCGACAGCATCGCGGCCAGCAGCGCGGCGACCCACAGGATGCCGGGCGCCATCGTGCGCAGCAGCGCCGGTTCCGGCCCGACGCCGAGCGGGAACAGCGAGATCACGATCACGAAGAAGAACAAGGTCGTGAACACGTCCGAGCGGCGGCGCAGCGCGAGCTCGAGGTCGCGCCGGACGATGCAGAGGAAGGCGGCGACCATCAGTGCCGCCCGTCCAGGTCGAGCCGGTGCAGGCGGCCCGCGGAGAGCGCCAGGTCCTGGTGGGTCGTGTAGACGATGCTGCCGCCTTCCGCAAGGTGGCGCTCCAGCAGATCGCGCAGCGCGGCGATGGACCCGGTATCCAGCGCGGAAAACGGTTCGTCGAGGATCAGCAAAGCGGGACGTGGCGCGAGCGCGAGCCTTGCCAAAGCGACGCGCTTGCGCTGGCCCTGCGACAGGATCGCGCACGGCAGGTGCAGCGCGTGTTCGAGGCCGAACAGCGCGAGCGCGCGGCGTGCGTCCTCGATGCCGCCGGACCGGCCCGCGATGCGGCGTGCGACGTCGATGTTGCGCCAGGCGGGCAGGTCGTCCTTCAGGCCGGGCGCGTGGCCGCAGTAGAACAGGTCGCGGTGGTAGTCGTCGCGCGACGCCGCGATGTCGCGGCCGCGCCAGTGCACGGCGCCGGCGGCCGGTGGGCTCAACCCGCACAGGATGCGCAGCAGGCTGCTCTTGCCGCTGCCGTTGGCGCCGGCGACCCACAGCGCGTCGCCCGGCGCGACGGCGAGGTCGATGTTCGAGAACAGGGTGCGGCCGCCGCGTACGCAGGCGATGTGATGGGCTTGCAGGGTCATGGTCGAGCGGACTATAGCGGGGTGTAGAGAAAAAGACATCGAAGGAATTCGCATGTCGTTATGCGCAGTCCTTCGTTCACCGCGCGTGGCGCCCGACCGTATATTGCAGAGTACCGAAACGATCACGGAGAAGCCATGAAGAGAGAGACCATCGCCGTCCACGGCGGCTATTCGCCCGACCCGGCCACGCGCGCCGCCGCGGTGCCGATCTACCAGACGGTGTCGTACGCGTTCGACAGCACGCAGCACGGCGCCGACCTGTTCGACCTGAAGGTGCCGGGGAATATCTACACGCGCATCATGAACCCGACCCAGGATGTGCTGGAGCAGCGCGTCGCGGCGCTGGAAGGCGGCGTCGGCGCGCTGGCGCTGGCGTCCGGCCAGACGGCGATCACGTATGCGATCCTTACGATCGCGGAGGCGGGCGACAACATCGTCTCTGCATCGACGCTGTACGGTGGCACCTACAACCTGTTCGCGCACACGTTGCCGCAGTTCGGCATCCAGACGCGCTTCGCCGACTACCGCGAGCCGGAATCATTCGCGCACCTGATCGACGAACGCACGAAGGCCGTGTACATCGAATCGATCGGCAACCCGCTCGGGAACATCACGGACATCGAGAAGATCGCGGAGGTCGCGCACCGCCATGGCGTGCCGCTGATCGTCGACAACACGGTCGCCACGCCTTACCTGCTGCGTCCCTTCGAGCACGGTGCCGACATCGTCGTGCATTCGCTGACCAAGTACCTGGGCGGGCATGGCAACTCGATCGGCGGCATCATTGTCGATTCCGGAAAATTCCCGTGGGCCGAGCACAAGGAGCGCTTCCGCCGCCTGAACGAGCCGGACGTGTCGTACCACGGTGTCGTGTACACGGAGGCACTGGGCCCGGCCGCATTCATCGGCCGCGCACGCGTGGTCCCGCTGCGCAACACGGGCGGCGCGATCTCGCCGTTCAACGCGTTCCTGATCCTGCAAGGCATCGAGACGCTCGCGCTGCGCCTGGACCGCATCACGGAGAACACGCTGAAGGTGGCCGAGTACCTGGACCGCCATCCGAAGGTCCGCTGGGTCAACTATGCCGGGTTGCCCGACCACCCGAACCACGACCTGGCCGTGAAATACCTGGAAGGCCGGCCGTCCGGCGTGCTGACGTTCGGCGTGTCTGGCGGCCGCGAGGGCGGTGCGCGCTTCCAGGATGCGCTCAAGCTGTTCACGCGGCTCGTCAACATCGGCGATGCCAAGTCGCTCGCATGCCATCCGGCGTCGACGACGCATCGCCAGCTCGGGCCGGACGAGCTGGCGAAAGCCGGCGTCACCGAAGATACGGTGCGGCTGTCGGTGGGGATCGAACATATCGACGACCTGCTCGAGGACCTGGCGCAGGCCCTCGACGCCGTTTGATCAACCGTTCCACCCGCCACCCAACGCCTTGACCAGGCTGACGCTCGCCGCCAGCCTGCGTCCCTGCGCGGCCAGCGCGCTGCGTTCGGCCGCCAGCGCCGTCGCCTGCACGGTCACCACGCTCAGGTAATCGGTCGTGCCGGCCTGGTAGCGGGCCAGCATCTGGCGCTCGGATTCGCGCGATGCCTGGACGGCCGCATCCAGCAGTTCCGATTCCTGTTCCAGGCCCGCCAGCAGGGCCAGCGCGTCTTCCACTTCCTGCACGCTGTCCAGCACCGTCTGGCGATAGCCGGCCACCGTCGCGTCGTACGCGGCGATGGCGTTGTCCGTCTGCGCGCGCCGTGCGCCGCCGTCGAACAAGGTGACGGCCAGCGCGGGGCCGAGCGCCCACACGCGGTTCGGCACCGTCAGCCAGTGCGCGCCGTCCGTGCCCTGGAAGCCGCCGGTGGCGGACAAGGTCAGGTCGGGAAAGTAGGCGGCCTGCGCGGCACCGACACTCGCGTTGGCGCTGGCCACGCGGCGCTCGGCGGCGGCGACGTCCGGGCGGCGTTCCAGCAGTGTCGATGGCACGCCGGCAGGCGCCACGGGCACTTTGACCGCGACGTGGGCGGCCGGCGCGAGTGCGAACGAGGCGGGTTCGCGGCCCAGCAGCACGGCCAGCGCATGTTCCAGCTGGCTGCGCTGCACGCGGTTGTCGACGGCCAGCGCCTGCGTCGTTTTCAACTGCGCCTGTGCCTGCGCGACGTCGGCCGGCGTGGCGACGCCGAAGCGCAGGCGCTGCTGCGTCAGTTGCAGGCTGCGTTCGTAGGCCTGCACCGTGCTGTCCAGCAGGCGTTGCTGGGCATCGAGGACGCGCACCTGGAAGTACAGCTGCGCGACGGTCGCCTGCACCGCGAGCCGGGCCGCCGCCAGGTCGGCCGCACCGGCTTCGGCTGTCAGCCGGCTCGCCGCGGCCTGGTTGCGCACGCGGCCCCACACGTCCGCTTCCCAGCCTGCTTCGAGGCCGACGCGGCGGCTCGTCGCGACTTTGCCGGTGCCGGTGCCGCGCGTCACGCCGCCCGTCAGGTCGAGGAACGGAAACAGGTTCGAGCGCGAAGAGGCGGCGAGTGCCAGCGCCTGCCGGTAGCGCGCTTCGCTGATGCGGATCGTGTCGTTCGACCGGCCGGCTTCCTCGATGAGTTCGGACAGGAGGGCATCGCCGTATGCGAGCCACCACCGGCCCTGCTTATCGAGTTCCGCCGGTTCGGCATACTTCCAGGCCGGCAGCGTGGCCGCTTCCTTGAAGGCGGTGACGGGGACGTCCGGGCGATGATAGGCGGGACCGGTGGCGCAACCGGCGAGGAGTACGGAGAGCAGGGTAAGACGAAGAGCGTTCATTGCGTGCAGATTCAGGTTGTAGCGAGGACCGGCCGGCGCCCGAAACGGCGCAAGGCCTTGTGGCGCAGGCGGTCGAGCGCCAGGTAGACGACGGGTGTCGTGTACAGCGTGAGGGCCTGGCTGAACAGCAGGCCGCCGACGATGGCAAGGCCCAGCGGCCGGCGCAGTTCCGCGCCGTCGCCGGCGCCGAGGGCCAGCGGCAGCGCGCCGAACAGCGCGGCCAGGGTCGTCATCAGGATCGGGCGGAAGCGCAGCAGGCAGGCCTGGCGGATCGACGCTTCCGGCCCGAGGCCCTGGTCGCGTTCCAGCTGCAGCGCGGTGTCGATCATCATGATCGCGTTCTTCTTGACGATCCCGACGAGCAGGATCACGCCGATGAACGCGATCAACGAGAACTCGGTGCCGCACGCCATCAGCGCCAGCAGCGCGCCGACGCCGGCCGACGGCAGGGTCGACAGGATCGTCAGCGGGTGGATCGCGCTTTCGTACAGGATGCCGAGCACGATGTACACGGACAGCAGCGCCGCGAGGATCAGCCACGGCTGCGTCGCCAGCGAATCCTGGAACACCTGGGCGGCGCCGGCGAAGCGGCCCGTGACGCTGTCCGGCGGGTTGAGACTCGCGAACGCCTTGTCGACGAGCGCCGCGGCCTGGTCGAGCGTGACGCCCGGCGCCAGGTTGAACGAGACCGTGGTCGCGGCGGCCGCGCCCTGGTGGTTGATCGCGAGCGGCGCCGTCTGCCGTTCCCAGTGGCTGATCGCGGCCAGCGGCACCTTCGCGCCGTCGGCGCCCGTCAGGTAGACGTGGTTCAGTGCGGCGGCGTCCTGCGTGAACTGCGGCAGCAGGGTGAGGACGACGAAGTACTGGTTCAGCGGTTCGTAGATCGTGGAGACGGGGCGCTGGCCGAAGGCGTCGTTCAACGTGGCGTCGATCTGGCGCGCCGTGATGCCGAGGCGCGCGGCCGCCGCGCGGTCGACGACGAGCCGCGTCTGCAGGCCCTTGTCCTGGAAATCGCTGTTGACGTCCGTGAGCTGCGGCAGCCGGGCCAGGGCGCCGCGCAGGCGCGGGGCGAGGGTGCGCAGGGCGTCCAGGTCGCTGGAGAGGATCGTGTACTGGAACTGCGCGCCGCTGGAGCGGGCGCCGATCGTCAGGTCCTGGTTCGACGACAGGAACAGCGAGATGCCGGGCACGCCGGCCAGCTTCGGCCGCAGGCGCGCGATGATCTCCTGCGCGCTCGCCTTGCGTTCGCCGAGGGGCTTCAGGCGCACGAACACCGTGCCCGTATTCGTCTGCTGGCTGCCGAAGCCGCCCGAGTACTCGTAGAAATTGTCGATGTCCGGATCGTCGCCCAGGATCTTCAGCATGCGGTCGATCTTTTGCCGCATCGCCTGGAACGACGTGGACTGGTCGGCCTG
The DNA here is from genome assembly GCF_024756235.1 of Massilia kyonggiensis. Taxonomy (GTDB): domain Bacteria; phylum Pseudomonadota; class Gammaproteobacteria; order Burkholderiales; family Burkholderiaceae_D; genus Telluria; species Telluria kyonggiensis. Next base: position 315,828 of record NZ_JANUGY010000005.1, read on the forward strand.
GAAGGAACCCATCAGCCGCCCCGTGTCCTGGACCGGGAAGAACCCCTTCGGCACGATCGTGTACAGCCACGCGTTCAGCGCGATCGTGGCCGCGAGCACGAGGAGGGTGACGCCCGCATGGCGCAAGGTCCAGTCCAGCGTGCGGCGATACCACGCGAGCGGGACGTCCATCAGACGGTCCAGGCGTCCGGGCTTCGCGTGCGTGTCGACGGGCCGCAGCAGCAGCGCGCACAGCATCGGCGTCGTCGTCAGCGAGATCACGAGCGAGATCAGCACCGCGAGCGACAGCGTGACGGCGAATTCGCGGAACAGCCGCCCGACGATGCCGCCCATGAACAGCAGCGGGATGAACACGGCCACGAGCGACACGCTCATCGCCAGCACGGTGAAGCCGACTTCTTTTGCGCTGCGCAGCGCGGCCGCGACGGGTGCCATGCCCTCTTCGATATGCTTGACGGCGTTTTCCACGACGACGATGGCGTCGTCCACGACGAAGCCGGTCGAGATGATCAGCGCCATCAGCGACAGGTTGTTCAGGCTGTAGCCGAGCAGGTAGATGATGGCGAGAGTGCCCAGCAGCGACACGGGGATCGCGATGCTGGGGATCAGCGTCGCGCGGCCGTTGCGCAGGAACAGGAACGTGACGGCCACCACCAGCACGACGGCGATGGCCAGCGTTTCCTGCACTTCCGTCAGCGACTTGCGGATGGTCGAGCTGCGGTCGATCGCGACGTCGACGTCGACGCCGGCCGGCGCCAGCGCCCGCAGTTGCGGCAGCAGCGCCCGTAGGGCGTCGACGGTGGCGATCACGTTGGCGCCCGGCTGGGCAAAGGCGGCGATGATCACGGCCGGCTTGCCGCCGTACGTGCCGGCGTTGCGCACGTCCTGCACGGCGTCGCGCACGCGCGCCACGTCGGACAGGCGCACCGGCGCATCCTTGTTCCATGCGACGACGAGGTTGCGGTAGTCGCGCGCCTGGCGCGCCTGGTCGTTGACGTCGATCTGCCAGCGCCGCTGCCCGTCCTCGACGAAGCCCTTGGGCGCATTCACGTTGGCGGCGGCCAGCGCCTGCCGCACCTGTTCCAGCCCGATCCCGTACTGGTTCAGGATGTTCGGATCGACCTCGATGCGCACGGCCCGCAGCGAACTGCCGTTGACGTTCACCTGGCCCACGCCTTTTACCTGCGACACCTTCTGTCCGAGCACCGTGAACGCGATGTCGTACAGCTGGTCCTGCGTGTGCGTCTCCGAGCGCAGCGCGAACGTCATGACGGGCGGGCCGGCCGAATTCGACTTGCGGTACGACGGGTTGTTCGGCATCGTCGGCAGCAGCGCGCGCGCCGCGTTGATGGCGGATTGCACGTCGCGTGCCGCGCCGTCGATGTCGCGGTCGATGTCGAACTGCAGGTTGATGCGCGTGACGCCCTGCGTACTGGACGACGTCATTTCCGTGATGCCTGCGATGCGCCCGAGCACGCGCTCGAGCGGCGTCGCGACCGTCGCCGCCATCGTCTCCGGGCTCGCGCCGGGCAGGTTCGCCTGCACGCTCAGCGTGGGAAAGTCGACCTGGGGCAGGGCGGCGCGCGGCAGCAGCGCGTATGCGAGCATGCCGGGCAGCGCGATGGCCAGGGTGAGCAGGATCGTGGCGACGGGCCGGCGGATGAAGAAGGCCGAAAAGTTCACGCGCGCAGCTCCACCACCTGCGCGTCGCCCGGGCGCGCGACCGGAACGGCGGACGCACGGCCGAACCTGCGGCCCAGCCGGTCGAAGGCGAGGTAGATCACGGGCGTCGTGAACAGGGTCAGAGCCTGGCTGGCCAGCAGGCCGCCGACGAGGGCGATGCCGAGCGGCTCGCGCAGTTCGGCACCGGGGCCGCTGCCGAAGATCATCGGTACGGCGCTGAACAGCGCGGCCAGCGTCGTCATCAGGATCGGGCGCAGGCGCAGCAGGCACGCTTCGTAGATTGCCGCGCGCGGATGCATGCCGCGGCTGCGCTCCGCGTCCAGCGCGAAGTCGATGATCATGATGGCGTTCTTTTGCACGATGCCGATCAGGAGGACGATGCCGATGATCGCGATCACGCTCAGGTCGTGCCCGCCGGCCCACAGCGCGAGCAGGGCGCCGATGCCGGCCGACGGCAGCGTCGACAGGATGGTGAGCGGGTGCACGAAGCTTTCGTACAGCACGCCCAGCACGATGTACATGGTCACGAGCGCCGCGACGATCAGGAAGAATTCGTTCGACAGCGCCGTGCGGAAGGCGAGGGCCGCGCCGCGGAAGCGTGTCTGCACGGCTTCCGGTAAGTCGAGCGTCGCGCGCTTCGCCTCGATGGCGGCGACGGCGTCGCCCAGCGAATAACCGTCGGCCAGGTTGAACGAGATGGTCGCGGCGGGAAACTGCTTCTCGCGGCTGATCAGCAGGTTTGCAGGCGCCTCGCGCACGCGCACGAGCGTGCCGAGCGGGATCTGTCGCCCGTTCGCACCGCTGACGTGGATGCTGCCCAGTGCCTGGAGGCCGGCGTCGCTTTCGCGCTGCGCTTCCAGCACGACGCGGTACTGGTTCGTCTGCGTGAAAATGGTCGACACGAGCCGCTGGCCGAACGCGCTGTACAACGCGTCGTCGATGGCGGCTACCGTCACGCCCAGGCGGCTGGCGGCGTCGCGGTCGATTTCCAGGTAGGCCTTCAGGCCCGCGTCCTGCACGTTGCTGGCCACGTCCGTCAGTTGCGGCAGCGAGCGGAGCGCGGCCAGCAGCGGCGGCAGGGACGCCGCCAGCGCATCGCCGTCCATGCTCTCCACGAGATACTGGTATTGCGTGCGGCTGACGCGGTCTTCCACGGTCAGGTCCTGCAGCGGCTGGAAGTACGCGGTGATGCCGGGCACGTCGTGCGCGGCCTGGCGCAGGCGCGCGATGATGGCCGGCGCGCGGTCGCTGCGTTCCTCGTGCGGTTTCAAATTGACGAGCAGGCGGCCGCTGTTGACGGTGGCGTTGGTGCCGTCGATGCCGACGATGGACGACAGGCTCGCCACCGCCGGATCGCGCAGGAGTACGCGCGCCAGCGCCTGCTGGCGCTCGGCCATCGCGCCGAACGACGTCGTTTGCGGGCCTTCCGTGATGATCTGGATCGCGCCCGTGTCCTGGGCCGGGAAGAAGCCTTTGGGAATGCCCCAGGCCAGCAGCGCCGTCAGCACGACGGTGCCGAACGTGAGGAGGAGTGTCGCGCCCTGGTGGCGCAGCACCCATTCCAAGGCGCGGTCGTAGCGTTTCAATACGGCGTCGAAAAACGGATCGGCTGCCGGCTTTTCGTGCCTGAGGAGGCGCGCGCACAGCATCGGCGTGAGCGTGAGCGACACCACCGCCGAGATCAGGATGGCGACGGCGAGCGTGATCGCGAATTCGCGGAACAGACGGCCCACCACGTCCGCCATGTACAGCAGTGGAATCAATACCGCGATCAGCGAGAAGGTCAGCGAGATGATCGTGAAGCCGATCTGCTTCGACCCTTTCAGTGCCGCTTCAAGGGGCGTCTCGCCTTCCTCGACGTGGCGTGCGATGTTCTCGATCATGACGATGGCGTCGTCGACGACGAAGCCGGTGGCAATCGTCAGCGCCATCAGCGTGAGGTTGTTCAGGCTGAAGCCGGCGAGATACATGACGCCGAACGTGCCGACGAGCGACAGCGGCACGGCGAGGCTGGGGATCAGCGTCGCGGACAGGCTGCGCAGGAACAGCGCGATGACCATCACGACGAGGCCGATGGCCAGCACCAGCTCGAACTGCACGTCGTGCACGGCCTGGCGGATCGTGGTCGTGCGGTCGGACAGCACCGTCAGCTCAACGGAGGCGGGCAGGCTCGCGCGCAGGGACGGCAGCAGCGCCTTGATGCGCTCCGCCACGTCGATCACGTTGGCACCCGGCTGGCGCTGGATGTTCACGAGGATCGCCTGGTGGCCGTTCGCCCACGCGGCCAGGTGCAGGTCTTCCGGCGCTTCGCGCACCGCGGCCACGTCGGCCAGGTGTACCGGGTTGCCGGCGCGCGTGGCCAGCACGACTTGCCGGTATTCCTCGGCGCTGCGCAGCTGGCTGTTGGCGTCCAGCGCCGCGGCTTGCAGGGGGCCGTCGAAGCTGCCCTTGGCCTGGTTGGAGTTGGCGGCGGCAATGGCCGCGCGCAGCTGGTCGAAGCCGATGCCGTACGCGGCCAGCGCGGCCGGGTTGACCTGGATGCGCACGGCCGGACGCTGCCCGCCCGCGAGGCTCACGAGGCCCACGCCCGAGACCTGCGCGATCTTTTGCGCCATCGACGTGTCGACGATGTCCTGCAAGCGCGTCAGCGGCAGCGTGTCGGAGCGGACGGCCAGTGTGAGGACCGGCGCGTCGGCCGGATTCACCTTGCTGTAGACAGGCGGGGAAGGGAGGTCCTGCGGCAGGTAGGCGGCGGCCGCGTTGATGGCGGCCTGCACGGACTGTTCCGCCACGTCGAGGTTCACGTCGAGCGCGAACTGCAGGGTGATCACGGAGGCGCCGCCGGAACTGGACGACGACATCTGGTTCAGCCCCGCGATGGCGCCGAACTGGCGTTCCAGCGGTGCCGTGATCGCCGTTGCGACGACGTCCGGACTGGCGCCGGGATAGCCGGTCGACACCTGGATCGTCGGGTAATCGACCTGCGGCAGCGCGGATTGCGGCAGCAGGCGGTACGCGAGGAGGCCGGACAGCAGCACGGCCAGCATCAGGAGGAGCGTCGCCACGGGACGCTCGATGAAGACGCGCGACGGGTTCATCCCGCGATCTCCGCGCGTGCGGTCGTGCGTGCCTTCCGGGTCTCCGGCAGTACTACCTTCGCGCCGTTGCGCAGCCGGTCGGTGCCCGTCACGACGACCTGTTCGCCCGCTTGCAGGCCCGTGGTGACGGCCGTCTTGTCGCCGTCGACGGGGCCCAGCGTGACGGGGCGCAGCGCGACGGTTTTATCCGCGCCGACCACGTACACGAACGGGCCCTGGTTGCCGTTCTGGATCGCGACGTTCGGTGCGACGACGAGACCGGAGCGCGTCTCGACGAGCAGGCGCACGTTGACGAACTGGTTCGGGTACAGCGCGCCGTCCGCGTTCGCGAACTGCGCCTTGAAGCGGATGGTGCCGGTGGCAGGATCGATCTGGTTGTCGATCGTCTCCAGCCGGCCCTGCGCCAGCTTGCGCGTGCCGGCGCGGTCCCACGCTTCCACCGCGAGCACGCGGCCGTGCTTCTGCGCGCCGGCGAGCTGCGCGGCGATGGCGGGCAGCTGGTCTTCCGGAAGCGAGAACAGCGCCGCGATCGGTTGTACGGCGGTGATGACGGCGAGGCCCGCCGCGTCGTTCGGCGCGACGATGTTGCCGACGTCGACCTGGCGCAGGCCGATGCGGCCCGACACGGGCGCCGTGATGCGCGCGAAGCTCAGTTGCAGGCGCGCGTTGTCGACGACGCCCTGGTCGGCCTGCACGGTGCCCTGGTACTGCTGCACGAGCGCGGCCTGGTTGTCGAGCGCCTGTTCCGAGATCGAGTCGTGCGCACGCAGGCCCTGGTAGCGCGCGAGGTCGGCCTGCGCGTTCTTCAACAGCGCGATGTCGCGCTTGAGTTGTCCTTCCGCCTGCGTCAGCTGCGCGACGAACGGACGCGGGTCGATTTCCGCCAGCAGGTCGCCGGCCTTCACCAATTGGCCCTCCTGGAACAGCACCTTCTGCAACTGGCCGCCGACGCGTGCACGCACGACGACGGCCGCCTGCGGCACCACGGTACCGAGTGCGCTCTGCACGACGCGCACGTCCTGTTTTCCCGCCGCCGCGACGGCCACGGGCACGGGCCGGTTCGCGGCGGCACCCCTGCGTTCTTCCTTCACCTGCTGGCCGCAGCCCGCACTCACGCACGCCGTCAGGCCGAGCATGCCCGCGGCGCGGCGCCATCGTCTCTTGTCTGTCATTCCTGGTCCCGGATTTGCGGCCGTCGTCGAAATGCGACGGCCTGTCGATCGTCGTCATCCTGCAACAACCATGCCCGGGATTTGGGCCGCCGCGACGGCACAAACTGTTCGATTCGCAGCAGGAGACGAAGCGGCGTGCTGCGTCCTCAACAAAGTTTTGCGCTGCCACCAGCACGGCGCCTTGCCGAATAAGCAAATGCCTTTATCTTCGTTCTCCGGGCCGGAAAGCGCGGTTTATATTGACAACCATGAGCCTGACGACCCTACACCACAAAACCGCCGACCTGCCGCGTACCGCGGGCCCCACGACCGCCATCGTGAGGCCGCCGGGAGCGCACGACTTCGAGAGAGCGGACAGCCCCACGCTGATCGCGTTCCGCGAATCGCAGCAACTGAGCCTGCTGATCCGCGCCACGGCTTTCGTGTTTTCCGATCCGCAGTCGCGCGCGCTGCAGGACCTGATCAAGCGCATCGCGCCCAGCGAGGCGACGGCGCTGATCATGGGCGAGACGGGCACCGGCAAGGAACTCGTCGCGCGCCACGTGCATGCACTTTCGCGCCGCGCCAGTTCGAACTTCGTCGCCATCAACTGCGGCGCGTTTTCCGAGACGCTGATCGAAAGCGAGTTGTTCGGCTACGAGCGCGGCGCGTTTACGGGCGCGCAGCAGGCCAAGGCCGGCTGGTTCGAGACGGCCAATGGCGGCACGCTGTTCCTCGACGAGATCGGCGACCTGCCGCTCGCGATGCAGGTGAAACTCCTGCGCGTGCTGCAGGAACGCGAAGTGATACGCCTCGGCGGCCGCAAGCCGATTCCGATCGACGTGCGCCTGATCGCCGCGACCAACGTCGACCTCGCGGAGGCCGTGCGGGCGGGGCGCTTCCGCGAAGACCTGTTCTATCGCCTGCAGGTCGTGACGCTCCCCTTGAAGCCGCTGCGCGAGCGTGCCGGCGACATCCTGCCGCTGACCCGCCACTTCCTGCAGATGTACGCGCAGCGGCTGCACGTGACGGACCCCGTCGTCCTGCCGGAAGCGGACCAGGCGCTGCTCGCGTATCCGTGGCCGGGTAATATCCGCGAACTGGAAAACGTCATCCACCGCGCGCTGCTCGTGTGCCAGCAGGGCGTGATCACGGCGGCGGACCTGCACCTGCCCAGCTGGCACACGCAGGCCGTCGCAGCGCCGGCCGCGGTGCCCGAAGTGCCGCAGGCGTTCGTCCAGCATGCGGCGGCGCCGGAGACCCCGCGACCGCACGCGCCCGCCGTCGAGGGCACGTATGTGGAGCTGCGCCAGGCCTGGCAGTTGCTGCTCCATTCGGACCGCACGATCGAGTTCGAGAACATGGTGCTGCAACTGGCCGAGGATGCGTGGCGCCACAACCTGTGCAACCAGGTGCGCACGGCGAAGCAGCTGAACATCAGCAGGAACATCCTGCGCACGTACCTGAAAAAATCCGAACTGTTGTGACGCCACGACTGTCGTCGTATCGGGGTGCCCGGCCTGGCCGCGCACCCTGTTCGCGTTCGTGGGCCTTGCTCGAGTAGATATGAAAAAACCGGATAAACAAGGGCAAAAGTATTCGTTTGGTTTTCGACCTGCTGTGCTTAACCTGTGTCTTCCAGAACCTGCCCTTGAAAGAGAGAAACAATATGCTGTTAAAAAAACTGATCCAGGCCACCGTGGCAATCGCACTCGTTGCCCCGACCGTGCATGCCGCCGACATCACTCTCCTGAACGTGTCGTACGACCCGACGCGCGAGCTGTACCAGGACGTCGGTAAAGCCTTCGCCGCCAAGTACAAGGCCCAGACCGGCGACAACATCACGTTCAAGGCCTCGCACGGCGGTTCGGGCAAGCAGGCCCGCTCCGTGATCGACGGCCTGCAGGCGGACGTCGTCACGCTGGCCCTCGCATGGGACATCGACGAGATCGCCGAGCGCGGCCTGATCGCCAAGGATTGGCAGAAGCGCCTGCAGCACAACAGCTCGCCGTACAACTCGACCATCGTGTTCCTGGTCCGCAAGGGCAACCCGAAAGGCATCCACGACTGGAACGACCTGATCAAGCCGGGCGTGCAAGTCATCACCCCGAACCCGAAGACGTCCGGCGGCGCGCGCTGGAATTACCTGGCGGCGTGGGGCAACGCCCTGAAACAGCCGGGCGGCAGTGAGGCGAAGGCGCGCGACTACGTGGCCAAGCTGTTCAAGAACGTGCCGGTGCTGGATTCCGGCGCGCGCGGCGCGACGACGACGTTCGTCGAGCGCGGCATCGGCGACGTGCTGATCGCGTGGGAAAACGAAGCGATCCTGGCCATCAAGGAACTGGGCCCGGACAAGTTCGAGATCGTCGCGCCGAAGGTGAGCATCCTGGCCGAGCCGCCGGTGGCCGTCGTCGACAAGGTCGTCGACAAGCGCGGCACCCGCAAGGTGGCGGAGGCGTACCTGCAATACCTGTACACGGATGAAGGCCAGGACATCATCGCGAAGAACTACTACCGCCCGATCAATTCCAAGGTCGCCGAGAAATACGTGGCGCAGTTCCCGAAAGTGAACCTGTTCACCATCAACGACGTGTTCGGCGGCTGGACCAAGGCGCAGAAGACCCACTTCGCGGATGGCGGCACGTTCGACCAGTTGTACCAGCCGGGCAAGTAAGTTAGTCTGATCCTGTTCCGCCGGCGCTTCCCGCGCCGGCAATTTCTTTTACGGACCCATCATGGACTGGCTGGATCAGGTGACGTGGTTCCTGGTCATCGTGCTCGTGATCGCCGCCTTCTGCTTTCCCATCAACCGCGGCGACTAGTATCTACCTGGCAATATTGCTGTTGCTATCACAACGGATGGGCGCTACAGTTGCCGGATGGAACGACATCCCCTCACCGCCAATGAAGAGGCGCGCCTGGCCGCGCTGCACAACCTCCGCCTGCTCGATACCGCGCCGAACGAAGCCTACGACCGTATCACGCGCATGGCCAGCCGCCTGCTGCGGGTGCCCGTCTCGTCGATCTCGCTGTCGGACCGCCACCGCCAGTTCTTCAAATCGCGGGTCGGGTTCGACCTGACGGAAGCGCCGCGCGAGCAGACGCCGTGCCACTGGGCCTTCCAGTCGGACGGCGTGTACACGGTGTCCGACCTGCTCGCGGACGAACGGTTCGAACATACCGACATCGTGCAGCAGGGCGGCATGCGCGCGTACGCGGGCGCGCCGCTGGTCACGCGCACCGGCTACAGCCTCGGCACGCTGTGCGTGATCGACAACCGGCCGCGCACGTTCAGCGCCGAGGAGACCGAGCTGCTGGCGGACCTGGCGGAGATGGTGATGAGCCAGATCGAGCTGGAGAACAGCATCGGCCGCATCCACCCGGTGAGCGGCCATCCGAACGAATACCAGTTGATCGACGACCTCGATGACATCGGCGAACGCCTGCCCGACGCCGAACACACGGCCCTGTTGATCGAGCTGCTGCCCGCGCGCCAGTTGCGCCAGGGGATGCGCGTGCTCGGTGCGAATTTCGTCGAAAACCTGATCCACAGCTCGACGGAAACCATCCGCCGCTGCCTCGACGCGGACACGCGCCTGTACCACATCGGCCCGACCCGCTGCGCGGTGCTGCTGAGCGCGACCTGCGCGAGCGTGTGGGAGTCGGCCGCGCGCCGGCTCGACCTGCACCTGCGCGAACCGATCGCCTGCGACGGCATCCCGGTGCGCGCCGTGCCCGCGATCGGCGTCTATACGTTCAGGCCGGCCGACGTGAAGCCGCGCGACGTACTGCGCCGCCTGTACAACGCGGCCGAGGACGCCCGCGACGATGGCGTGCTGACGGCCAGCTACGACCCCGACCACGACCGCATCCACGCGCGCCGCTTCCAGCTGCTGGGCAGCCTGTCCGAGGCGTTGCGGGCGGACGACCAGCTGGCGCTCGTGTTCCAGCCGCGCGTTGACCTGGCGGGCCGCCCGCGCGGCGCCGAAGCGCTGCTGCGCTGGCGCCATCCGCACCATGGTCCCGTGTCGCCCGCCGAATTCGTGCCGCTCGTCGAGGAAACGGCCCACATCCAGGAACTCACGCAATGGGTGCTGGACCGGGCGCTGGCCCAGGTCGCGCGCTGGCGCCGCGCGGGGCACTTCCTCAAGGTGTCGATCAACGTGTCCGCGCCGAACCTCGAGGAACCGGATTTCGCGGCCGGCGTCGCGCGCCTGCTGGAACGGCACGACGTGCCGCCGGACGCGATCGAGCTGGAGTTCACCGAAAGCGTGCTGGCGCGCGACGACGGCCGCGTCATCGAGCAGCTGTGCGCGCTGCGCGACATGGGCATCGAGATCGCGATCGACGATTTCGGCACGGGCTACAGCAGCCTTGCCTATCTGCAGAAGCTGCCGGCCAGCGTGCTCAAGATCGACCGCGCCTTCGTCAAGGATTTGCCGACGAGCGAACGCGATCGCAAGCTGGTGCGCGCGATGATCGGGATGGCACATGATCTCGGCTATCGCGTCGTCGCGGAGGGCATCGAATCGGCCGAAGGCGTGGCCCTGCTCGCCGAATGGGAGTGCGACGAGGCGCAGGGTTATTATTTTGCTAAGCCGTTGTCCGTGGGCGACATGGAAGCCTGGCTGGAGGCGAGGAAAGCGGCGGGGTGAGCGGGCCGCGTTGCGGGCGCGTATAATGTCTGTCCTTTTTCGAGCCGCGACGTAACGTGAACGACCACAAGCAAGCTGACCAGGGTGCCCGGGAAACGGGCCGCAGGCTGTCCGTTGCACCCATGATGGACTGGACGGACCGCCATTGCCGCGTATTCCACCGCCAGATCACGAAACATACCTGGATGTATACAGAGATGGTGACGACGGGCGCGCTCGTCTATGGCGACGTCGAGCGCCACCTGCGCTACGACGACGTCGAACACCCCATCGCACTGCAGCTGGGCGGCAGCGACCCGGCCGACCTCGCCAAGAGCGCGAAGCTGGGCGAGCAGTGGGGTTATGACGAGATCAACCTGAATTGCGGCTGCCCGTCCGAGCGCGTGCAGAAGGGGGCGTTCGGCGCCTGCCTGATGCAGGAACCGCAGCTCGTCGCCGATTGCGTGAAGGCGATGCGCGACGCCGTCAGCATCGACGTCACCGTCAAGCACCGCATCGGCATCGATTACAACGAGGAATACGGCTTCGTGCGCGATTTCATCGGCACCATCGCCGACGCCGGTTGCCGTACCTTCATCGTGCACGCGCGCAATGCCGTGCTGAAGGGGCTGTCGCCGAGGGAAAACCGCGAGATCCCCCCGCTGCGCTACGAAGTGGCGTACCAGCTGAAGCGCGAATTCCCCGAGCTCGAGATCATCATCAACGGCGGCATCAAGACCGATGACGAGATCGCCACGCATCTGCAGCACGTGGACGGCGTCATGATCGGCCGCGAGGCTTATCACAATCCCTACGTGATGGCCGGCTGGGATGCCCGCTTCTATGGCGATGCGACGCCGCCGAAAACGCGCGAACAGGTGCTGGAAGCGATGATCCCGTACATCCGCGCCGAGCTCGACCGCTATGGTCCGCTGGGCCTGCGCCTGAACAGCATCACGCGCCACATGCTGGGCCTGATGGCCGGCCTGCCGGGCGCGCGCGGCTATCGCCAACTGTTGTCCGACTCCCGCCGCCTCGCCGAAGGCAATCCCGAACTCCTCCTCGAAGCCGCCGGCAAGCTGCGACTCGCTGCGTAAGCGTCGCGTAAGGTTGACTTTTAGTTATTTTACTACCCCGGCCGCATGAACAGAGCCGGGATGTTCAAAATCCGCTACAAAAAATGTTGCAAATTTTTAATCAATTGCAACGTTATCCTTGCCCGAAGGCAAGAATAGACCCATAATCTGGGCTCTTCTCCTTGCACGACATCTAATCCTGTTGTTGTAGTGAAACATAATTACAACGGTGCATGTTTTCTGTCTGCAAATCGTCGTTTTGATTTATCCTGACGGAAATACGTAAGTCCACCGGGAAGATGGACTTTCCGTAACAAAAGACAAAGACTCCGGAGCGGGTCTGATCACTTGAAACAGGGAAGATAAGGAATGAACTTAGCAAACATGAAGGTCGGCGTGCGTCTGGGCCTGGGTTTTGCCCTCGTGCTCATGCTGCTGGTTATCGTTACCGTCGTCGGCATCCTGCGCATGGCGCAGATCCAGAACCGGCTGGACCACGTCGTGAATGTCAACAATGTCGTGACGCGCCTGGTCGTCGACATGCGCAACAACGTCAGCGAACGCGTCACGTCGCTGCGTACCCTGACCCTGATGACCGACCCGGCCGACATGGAGCCGGAGCTGACCCGTTTCAAGGAACAGACCGCCAAGTACGATGCACTGCAGCAGAAGCTGGCCGCCAAGTTCTCTGAAGAAGCATTGCCTGAAGAAAAATCCCTGCTGAACCAAGTAAAAGAAGCCGAAGGCGCCGCCATGCCGGCCATCGCCAAGGCATCGGAACTCTACCTGGCCAATAACGCGATGGACGCCACCCGCGTGATGGTCAAGGAAATCCGTCCCGCCCAGAAAAAATGGCTGGACGCGCTCGACCAGCTGGGCAAGCTGGAAGACAAGCTGAACACGCAGAGCCAGGTCGACGCGGAAGCCGCCTTCGCCAGCGCCCGTAACTTCATGCTCGTGCTGCTGGCCCTGGCAGTCGCCCTCGGCATCCTGGCCGCCACCGTCATCACCCGCGGCCTGCTGAAGCAGCTGGGCGGCGAGCCGGGCTACACCGCCAAGATCGCCGGCAGCATCGCCGAAGGCGACCTGTCGATCGCTATCGACACCAAGTCGTCGGATCGCGGCAGCCTGCTGATCGAAATGAAACAGATGCGCAACAGCCTGGTCGACATCGTCAGCCAAGTCCGTCGCGGCACGCACACCATTACCACCGCATCGCGTGAAATCGCAGCCGGTAACGTCGATCTGTCGTCGCGTACCGAACTGCAGGCCAGCTCGCTGGAAAAGACCGCGTCGGCGATGGAAGAACTGACGTCGACCGTGAAACAGAACGCGGACAATGCCCGCGAAGCGAATCACCTGGCCGCCACCGCGTCGGACGTGGCACGCAAGGGTGGTGAAGTGGTGTCGCAAGTCGTCGGCACGATGGGCGAGATCAATAGCTCGGCAAGCAAGATCGCCGACATCATCGGCGTCATCGACGGCATCGCCTTCCAGACGAACATCCTGGCGCTGAACGCCGCCGTCGAGGCAGCCCGTGCCGGTGAACAAGGCCGCGGCTTCGCCGTCGTCGCCTCGGAAGTGCGTAACCTGGCCCAGCGTTCCGCAGCGGCCGCGAAAGAAATCAAGCAGCTGATCGGCGACTCCGTCGAGAAGATCGGCCGCGGCAGCAAGCTCGTCGGCCAGGCCGGCGAGACGATGGATGAGGTCGTTGCCAGCGTCAAGCGCGTGACCGACATCATGAGCGACATCGCCAGCGCCAGCGCCGAACAGAGCGCAGGCATCGAACAGGTCAACCTGTCGATCATCGAGATGGACGGCATGACGCAGCAGAACGCCGCACTGGTCGAAGAAGCCGCCGCCGCCTTCCAGAGCCTGCAGGACCAGGCCGCGGAACTGCAGCGCGTCGTCAGCATCTTCAAGCTGGCCGAAGGCGAAGAGCAGGCCGTCATCGACGCGCCGGCCCCGGCAGCCACCGCCAGCCGCGCCGTCGTCGTCCGCCCGGCCGCCAAGCCGCAGCTGAAGAAGCCGGCCACCGCGAAGGCCAAGGCGCCGGTCCAGGAAGAACGTGCGGCGGATGCTCCGGCATCGACCGCGAAAAAAGTCGCAGCGGCAGCCGCCAGCGACGATTGGGAAGAATTCTGAGCCAGGACGGCTCGTCCAGCGCCGGTGGAGAGCACCGGCATCAAAAAAAACTTTGTTTTTCGGGGGTAATAAAAATGTCCAACAAGAAATTTGCTGTGAGCCTCGTCGCTCTGCTGGTCTCGGGTATCGCTGGTTCGGCTTTTGCAGGCGAAACGCCGGCATCGTTCGATCCGTCCAAGTGCAAGGTCGAATATCCGAAAGCGTCGCTGATGAACGAAGAGCAGGGCATCACGTCGATGTCCTTCCTCGTCGCCGCCGACGGTTCGGTGGCCGATTCGAAGCTGGAAAAATCGAGCGGCTTCAAGGGCCTGGACAAGGCTGCACTGAAGGGCCTGTCGGCCTGCAAGTTCAAGCCGGGCACCAAGGACGGCGCACCGGCCCAGACCTGGACCAAGGTCGACTACGCCTGGAAGCTGGACTGATCGTCCAGCGGGTGCCGGCCGGCCTGGCTCGGCGCCCCAGGTGAGGCTCTGCGTCCCCGGCATCTTGGCCGGGTGCGCGCGAGACCTGAGGCCTGGCGGCATCCAGCGAATCGAGAAGGGCGTCCCCGCGGGGGCGCCCTTTTTGCATCTGTTACCGCCCTGTTGCGGCATGTATCGGTTGTAAGCGCCGGCTTCAATCGGGCAAATGCAGGCGGCTTCTCGCTATAGTGGTCTCACAGCGCAACTTCACAGCGCAACCAAAGGAGAACCACCATGAAACGCATTCTTGCAGCCACCGCCCTTGCCATCGTGAGCACCGCCGCCGTCCTGCCGGCGCAGGCGTTCGCCCGGGATGTCGTCGTCGTCCGCACCGCGCCGCCGCCGCCGCGCCACGAAGTCGTGCCGGCCGCGCGCCACGGCTACGAGTGGGCGCCGGGTTACTGGAACTGGAACGGCCACCGCTACACCTGGGTGCGCGGCCACTGGGAACGGGTGCGTCCGGGCTATGTCTGGCACCGCCCGGAATGGCGCCAGGGCGACCGCGGCTGGCAACTGGAGCGGGGCGGCTGGCGTCACGGCGACCGCGACGGCGACGGCGTGCCGAACCGCTTCGACAACCGTCCCAACAATCCGCACCGCTCTTGATTAACCCAGCGGCGCGCCGTCCTCGAACATCTCGCTCGCCATCCGGGCGAGATCGTTCATGCCGCCGCCGGACGCGAGATGGGCGCGCAGCCAGCGCGCCTGTCCGCCGTCCTTCATCAGATGCTCGATCACCTTGCACGCCTTGTCGAAGCCGGGATCGGTGGAGCGCTTCCGTAACCGTTCCAGGTCGGCGCGGATCGCTTCCCCGACAGGCATCGATGCGCCCGATTCCGGATCGATCCACGTGGCCTCGACCCCGTCGCGCGCCGCGTTGAAGCGGTTCCAGATGTACAGCTCGCGGCTGCTGCTCGTCGGCCAGCGTCCCGGCTGGTCCGCCCATTCCAGGCACAACTCGCGCGCATAGCACGCCAGCGCCGCCGCGTACACGGGTTTCAACGGCGTATCCAGCACGCGCAGTTCGATCGTCCCGTATTCCGGCTTCGGGCGCACGTCCCAGTAAAAATCCTTGATGCTGTTGACGATGCCGTGGCCGGCCAGCTGGTCGAAGTGCGCACGGAAGTCGTCCCACGTGCGGATGTCGTACGGCAGGATGCCGCTCATCGGGAACGCGCCCACGACGTTGCTGCGCGAGCTGCAGAAGCCCGAGACTTCGCCCTGCCAGCATGGCGAATTGGCCGACAGCGCGATGAACAGCGGCGCGCGCTGCGTGAGCCAGGAACACAGGCGCATCGCCTCGTCCGGGGTACCCGCGCCGATGTGCACGTGCATGCCGAACACGGTAAACAGTTTAGCCAGATAGCCGAACTTGCGCTCCGATGCGAAATAGCGTTCCTTCGGGTAGATGCGCTGCTCGTTCCACTTCTGGAAGGGGTGCGCACCGCCGCCCGAGATCGACGCGCCCACGTCGAACGCGGCGCGCTGCACCGTCGTGCGGATGTGTTCCAGCTGCTCGGCCGCCTCGTCGAACGAGGTCAGGATGGCCGTCGCCACTTCCAGCATCGACGTCGTGATCTCCGGCGTGTGCACCCAGGGCTTGTCGTGCTTGTCCAGCAGGCGCAGGATGTCCGGCGCGGCCGGGAACAGGTCGAACGTGAGGCGGTCGAGCACCATCAGTTCCAGCTCGATGCCCATCGTGCCGACCGTGGACGCCTTGAAGTCGGGCAGGTAGGCCGGGCCCTGGCCGGATACCGCCTGCGCTTGCGCATCCTGCTTCAGTTTTCCCAGCGCTTCGTCGTTCAGTAGTTCGCTCATTGCGCGCCTCCTCGATAGGTTTCGCCTGCAAGATGCAAGCCGAGCCACGTGAGGCCGGGCGCCAGCAGGACGTTCAGGGCCAGCAGCGCGCCCATCACGGCGGTGGACGTCGCATCGAGCCCGGTGTAGGCATTCAGGGTGTTGTCGACGACGAGGCCGCCGTAGCTCACCAGGGAGCACATCGACAAGGCCATCGCATGCTGCTTGCGCATGTCCCACGCGGTGCCCGGCCACAGGGCCAGGCGCGTGGCGGCGATGCGGACCGCGAACACCGTCAGCGCGGCGACGATGGTCCAGCCGTGCAGCAGTTCCTGCAGGTCGACGAGCGCCGCGGACATCAGGAACAGCAGCACGTAGCCGATGTCCTGCGCCGTCTTCAACTGGGCCTGGAACACGTTGTCGCGCTTCTCCGCATTGCGCAGCAGGACGCCCATCAGTAGCAGCGAGAGCAGGGCGCTCGCGGACATCACGGAGCACAGGCCCAGGTCGATCAGCAGCGCAGCGAGCAACATGCCGGGACGCAGCGTCGCCGGCACCTTGCACAGGCGGGTGGCCAGCGCATACACGCCGTACGACAGCACGGCGATCAAGGCACCCACCACGAGCTTGCCGCCCTGGCGCATCAGCTCCGTCCAGAAGTCGCTGTCGGCGTCCTGGCCGTGGCTGCGCGTCCATGCGAGCGTGATGCCGAGTGCCAGCAGCGCGACGAAGTTGGAGAGACCGACCATGTTCGACGTGGCGAAGGTGCTAGTGCCGCTCGCGTTTTCATCCGCCACCATCGAACTGTGGATGACGGGATTGACGGCGATGAGGATCGAGCCGATGAAGATCGCGGCACCCCACGGCAGCCCGAGGAGGCCCAGCGTGACCGCAGCCGCGGCACCGCGCGCCAACGTGGCGAGCAGCAGGCTGGCACCCTGGCGGCCGCTGCGCAGCAGCCACGCGAGGTCCATCTTGCGGCCGACGTCGAACAGCACGAGCGCGGCGGCGCCGTTAAGGAGTTCCTGGAACTGCGTCAGCAGCGCGCGGTCGATGAAGCCGGCACCGTTCGCACCGAGCAGCAGGCCCGCGATCACGGCGCCGTACAGTTTGGGGATCCTGAAGCGCTGCAGGGTCAGGCCGATCACGAACGCGACCATCAGGCCGGCGCCCAGCACGGCCAGCGGCGACAGCAGCCAGAGGGACGTGGACAGTTCGTCATTCATGGCGCACCTCCCACGCGTGGGCCAGCGCGGTCAGCTCGCGCCCGATGATGTCGGCCCGCTGCTTCGCCAGTTCCTTCTGGCGTTCCGCGGATGCCGGCGCGAGATCGCTGACGATGCGTGCGCGGACGATGCCCCCGTCGTCGCGTAGCGGAATCCATAGCTGTCCCTTGACGCTGGCGCCTTCGCGCCACACGGCGATGAATTTCGCACCCGTGCGGTCGCCGGGGCGGCCCGGCTCCAGCAGGGTGAAGGGCTGTAGCCATTCGGCATTCGGGAAGCGGCGCGCCAGCAGCACCTGCATGCCGCTGCGCTGCTCCAGCCGCGCATCGTCGCGCGAGTACGGCAGGTGGATGCGCGTCTGGCTGATGCCCGACGTCTCGAGGCGCAGGCAGGTCTTGTCGGACACCCAGCGCCAAGCATCGCCATCGAGCACGCGCGGCTTGCCCTGCGACGCATCGCGCCACGCGACCAACAGCGGCGACGCGGCCGGCAGCGGATTACCCGCATCGATCGCGTGCGCGGCCTGCGTCACGTCGTCCCAGTGGCCGGCCTGCCAGTTGCGCGTGTCTGCCTTTTCGGCTGGCCGCCAGCGCCACAGCGCTGCCGACCACTGGCCGTCGTCGCCGCGCCAGATCGCGGCCAGTTGCCGGGTTTCGGGCGTCGTCGTGGTCACGGTGCGGCCGGACCAGGCGGCGTTCCAGGGCGGCGCATCCGCGTGGATGGCTTGCGTGAGGCGGTGCCACGCGATGGCGGCCGGCGGCAGGCAGGTGGCGGCCGGCGTCGGGATGCTGCGCCAATACACCATCTCGACGCGCTGGCTCCAGGCGCAGCGGCGCATCGTCGGCTCGCCCATGCCGGACAGGGCGGGGTTGGCGGGGGCGGCGCAGTCGCCGGGCCGCGAGCCGCTCAATTGCGTGAAGTCGGCGATGACGGGTGTCTTCGGCGTCTTTGGCGACGCCTTGCGGCTGGCCGCGTGCGCCGGGGGTGTCAGGATGGCGCACAGCACGCATGCCGTTGCAAGCAGGCGGTGGCGGCGCGGTGGTCGTGTCGGGGTCATGAAGATCGGCCCTCATTGAAAGACCTCGGTGCGGGCCGGCGGGAAGCCTGGATCCGTCCGGCGCGCGGAGGCGGGCGGTCGCAGCGCGGCCCGGTTGGCCGGCGTCTGGACCCGTTGAAAGACTGGATGCGTCGGGTGCATCCGCGATGCGGCGGGGCCGCACGGCGGCGAGGTCAACGTGATGCCTGCCGCTCGTTGTTATGGGTGTGTATCGGGGCCAAGTATAGGGCAAATGATTCATTTGCTCAAATATGATTGACGTAAGTACATTTCCGGCATGCATTTTAGGCGATGCGGGAAAAGGGTGGCGTACAGTTGGGCTGGGTGGATCGTCCAAGATCGGTTGCCATCTGCCGCTGCTGCTTCTATACTCAACCTGTACAATTTGTCGTACAGGTTTTATCGTTGGGCTGGGAGTGCCTTATGAGAATCATTAACTTTTCCGATGCACGCAACAGTCTGCGGACCGTGATCGATCAGGTGGTCGAGGACGCCGACGTCACGGTCATTTCGCGCCGCGATGCACCCGATGCGGTCGTCATGTCGTTCGACTATTACAGCAGCCTCATGGAGACTGTTCACTTGTTGAGTTCACCGGCGAACGCGGCGCACCTGGCGAAATCGATCGCCCAGGCACGTTCCGGCCAGGCGCAGGCTCGGGGAATCATCGAAACTCCCGAGGCAGGGGAGCAGAAAGATGCGAAACCTGAAGTTCACGGATGAAGCCTGGAACAGCTACATCGACTGGCAGACGCAGGGTCGAAAAACCCTTAAACGCATCAATGACCTGATCGAGGATGCGCAAAGAGATCCTTTTGCTGGGATAGGCAAGCCGGAGGCGTTGAAGCACAGCTTGTCCGGCTGCTGGTCGCGGCGGATCGATGAGACGAATCGACTCGTCTACATGATCCTCGACGAGGAACTGGTCATCATTTCGTGCCGCTATCACTATTGATCGATCAAGCAGGCAAAACAAAACGGGTTGCAGCGATGACGCTTGCAACCCGTTCTTTTTACTGCGAATTCTTTGGGGTGGCTGATGGGACTCGAACCCACGACAACAGGAATCACAATCCTGGACTCTACCAACTGAGCTACAGCCACCACTGTCTTACTTGCTGTCTCGTTGTTGCCGAGACAGAACGAGATTATATAGGGTCATTCGCATTCTGGCAAATCGAGTTTTGCCCAGCAGTGCGAACGCCCGTCACGCGTCACCGAACGTCGCCTCGTGCACGGGCGGATCGATGCCGATCAGGCTGTTGAACGCGGCCGACAGGGCAGTGGCGCTGGCGCTCGTGTACGCGACCAATGTGCCAGGCGTATCCGAAGAAGCCGAACGCAGCAACCGCCCCGCATCCAGCAGCCGCACCAGCTGGCGCGTGACGGCGTCGCCGGTGTCCACGAGCGTGACGTCACGTGCGCCCGTGGACGCAATCACGTCCTCGATCGCGGCGCGCACGAGCGGATAGTGCGTGCAGCCCAGGACGAGGGTGTCGGCGCCCTGGTCGAGCAGCGGCTTCACGTAGCGCTGCAGCAGCTCGCGCGTGCCTTCCGTGTCGCCCAGTTCGATGCGGTCGACGAGGCCGCGGCACGGCTGCAGCAGGAATTGCGCGTTCGTCGCTTCCGTGATCTGGTCGCGCAGTTGCAGGAACTTGGTGCCGGCCAGCGTGCGTTCCGTGGCCAGTACGCCGACCTTGCCGCTGCGCGTCGCCGCCGCTGCCGGCTTCAGGCCCGGTTCCACGCCGACGATGGGCAGGTCGGGGAAGGTCTCGCGCATCAGGCGGACCGCGGAAATGGTGGCCGTGTTGCACGCGACGACGATTGCCTTGACGCCGCGTTCAACGAGGAACCGGGCCACCGCCAGCGACCGTTCGGCGACGACGTGCTCGGGCTTGTCGCCGTACGGGGCAAAGCCCGTGTCGGCCACGTAGATCAGGTGTTCGTGCGGGAGTTGGGCGCGGATGTGGCGCAGGATCGACAGGCCGCCGAGGCCCGAATCGAAGACGCCGACGGGGGCGTCGTTGGGGGACGTAGATGTGGACATGAATGGATTGTAAGACGGGCGGCCGGGCCGCCCGTCCCATGCATTACGCCGGGATCAGCTTCAGCGACTCGATCTTCGCAGCCCATTCCTTCGGACCGGTCTGGTGCACCGAGGTACCCGTCGCATCGACGGCCACCGTCACCGGCATGTCCTTGACCTCGAACTCGTAGATCGCTTCCATGCCCAGGTCTTCGAAGCCGACGACCTTCGCCGACTTGATCGCCTTCGACACGAGGTACGCCGAACCGCCGACGGCCATCAGGTAGGCCGACTTGTGGTTCTTGATCGCCTCGATGGCGGCCGGGCCGCGTTCCGCTTTACCGATCATCGCGATCAGGCCCGTCTTCTCGAGCATCATGTCGGTGAACTTGTCCATGCGGGTCGCCGTCGTCGGACCGGCCGGGCCCACGACTTCGTCACGCACCGGATCGACCGGGCCGACGTAGTAGATCACGCGGTTCGTGAAGTCGACCGGCAGCGACTCGCCTTTCGCCAGCATGTCCTGGATGCGCTTGTGCGCGGCGTCGCGGCCCGTCAGCATCTTGCCGTTCAGGAGCAGGGTCTGGCCCGGCTGCCACGATGCGACTTCTTCCTTCGTCAGCGTGTCCAGGTTGACGCTCTTCGATTTCTGCGTGTCCGGCGTCCAGTTCACGTCCGGCCAGGTCGACAGCGCCGGCGGTTCAATGTACGACGGGCCCGAGCCGTCCAGCACGAAGTGCGCGTGGCGGGTGGCGGCGCAGTTCGGGATCATCGCGACCGGCTTCGATGCCGCGTGGGTCGGGTACATGTTGATCTTCACGTCCAGCACGGTCGTCAGGCCGCCCAGGCCCTGCGCGCCGATGCCCAGTGCGTTGATCTTGTCGCACAGTTCGATACGCAGCTCTTCCAGTTTATTTTGCGGGCCGCGCTGCTTCAACTCGTACATGTCGATGTCTTCCATCAGCGACTCCTTGGCCATCAGCATGGCCTTTTCGGCGGAGCCGCCGATGCCGATACCCAGCATGCCAGGCGGGCACCAGCCGGCGCCCATCAGCGGGACGGTCTTCAGGACCCAGTCGACCAGCGAGTCGGACGGGTTCAGCATGACAAACTTGGTCTTGTTCTCCGAGCCGCCGCCTTTTGCCGCGACCATCACGTCGACCGTATCGCCCGGCACCAGTTCCATGTGGACCACGGCCGGGGTGTTGTCCTTGGTGTTCTTGCGCTCGAAGTGCGGGTCGGCGACGATCGAGGCGCGCAGCTTGTTGTCGGCGAAGTTGTATGCGCGGCGCACGCCTTCGTTGACGGCGTCCGTGATCGAGCCGCTGCCGAAGCCTTCGAAGCGCACGTTCATGCCGATCTTCAGGAACACGTTGACGATGCCGGTGTCCTGGCAGATCGGACGCTTGCCTTCCGCGCACATGCGCGAGTTGGTCAGGATCTGCGCAATGGCGTCCTTGGCGGCCGGGCTCTGCTCGGCCTCGTAGGCGCGTGCCAGGTGCTGGATGTAGTCGGCAGGGTGGTAGTAGCTGATGTACTGGAGTGCGGCGGCGACCGATTCGATCAGGTCATCCTGTTTAATGACAGTCATGTGGTTCTCGCTGTGGGGGGTCTTGGATTACGTGGTATCAGTGGTGCTTGTTGTCACTCTGGGTGTTCATCATGATCCGGTCGGTGTAGGCGATCGCCATGGCCGACAGCAGGAACACGGCGTGGATGCAGGTCTGCGCGATGATCGTCTTCGCGTCGTAGGACTGGGCGTTGATGAACGTCTTGAGCAGGTGGATCGACGAGATGCCGATGATCGCCATCGCCAGCTTGGTCTTCAGCACGGACGCGTTCACGTGCGACAGCCATTCCGGCTGGTCCGGATGGTCTTCCAGGTACATGCGCGACACGAACGTCTCGTAGCCGCCCACGATCACCATGATCAGGAGGTTCGAGATCATGACGACGTCGATGAGGCCCAGCACGACGAGCATGATCGTCGTTTCGTTCAATTTGTTCGGCAGCGGCGCGCCCGGCACGGCGACTGCCTGGAAGATGTGCTGCAGCGCGGCTTCGTTGCCCATCGCGGCCAGGACGAGGTCCTTCAGTTCGACCCAGAAATGGAACACGTAAACGCACTGCGCGAGGATCAGGCCGAGGTAAAGAGGCAGTTGCAGCCAGCGGCTGGCGAACATGAAACTGGCGAGTGCGCTGCGTTTGCGCGGACTGGAGGAGGATTGCGAATCGTGCATCTAAGCGGGCTTTCCAAAGCGGCGGCGGTCAGGACAGCTCAACATTCTACACCCGCCGCGCGTTGCCGGCACGGCGTCGTGGTATGCCGAAGGTTGATAGAATGGCCAGCGGGGATGCCGCCGGCGCGCCGCGTGGGGCCGTGTAAGGGCTCAGTAAGCGAGGGTGCTTAAGGTATTAGGCAAAATTACTACATCATCTATAGGAGACTAGTATGGCCGAGAACGAGACCCAACAGCAGGGACTGCAGGAAAACCGTGTATTCCAGCCGCCCGCACAATTCACCGCCAATGCCGCGATTTCCGGCATGGACGCGTACAACAAGCTGTGCGCCGAAGCCGCCAGCGACTACGAAGGTTTCTGGGCCCGCCTGGCGCGTGAGAACGTCGCCTGGCACAAACCCTTCACGCAAACCCTCGACGAATCGAATGCGCCGTTCTACAAATGGTTCGCGGATGGCCAGCTGAACGCATCGTACAACTGCCTCGACCGCCAGATCGAGAACGGCAACGGCGACAAGACGGCGATCATCTTCGAAGCGGACGACGGCGCCGTCACCCGCGCCACGTACCGTGAACTGCACGAGCGTGTGTGCAAATTTGCCAACGGCCTGAAAGCCCGCGGGATCAAGAAGGGCGACCGCGTCATCATCTACATGTCGATGTCGATCGAAGGCGTGGCCGCGATGCAGGCGTGCGCGCGCATCGGTGCGACGCACTCCGTCGTCTTCGGCGGCTTCTCCGCGAAATCGCTGCAGGAGCGCATCATCGACGCGGGCGCCGTCGCCGTCATCACGGCCGACGAGCAGCTGCGCGGCGGTAAATCGCTGCCGCTGAAAGCCATCGTCGACGAGGCGCTGGCGATGGGCGGTTGCGAGACGATCCGCGACGTCATCGTCTACAAGCGCACCGGCGGCAACATCAACTTCCAGGAAGGCCGCGACCTGTGGCTGCACGACCTCGTCGACGGCCAGAGCGCACAGTGCGAGCCGGAGTGGGTGGATGCGGAACATCCGCTGTTCATCCTCTACACCTCGGGCTCGACGGGCACGCCGAAGGGCGTCCAGCACTCGACCGGCGGCTACCTGCTGTGGGCCGCGCTGACGATGAAGTGGACCTTCGACATCAAGCCTGACGACGTCTACTGGTGCACGGCCGATATCGGCTGGGTGACGGGCCACACGTACATCTGCTACGGCCCGACCGCGGTCGGCGCCACGCAGATCGTGTTCGAAGGCGTGCCGACGTTCCCGAACGCCGGCCGCTTCTGGGAGACGATCGCCAAGCACAAGGTCAGCATCTTCTACACGGCGCCGACGGCGATCCGTTCGCTGATCAAGGCGTCGAACACGGACGAGAAGGTCCATCCGAAGAACTACGACCTGTCCAGCCTGCGCCTGCTGGGCACCGTCGGCGAACCGATCAACCCGGAAGCGTGGATGTGGTACTACACCCAGATCGGCGGCCAGCGCTGCCCGATCGTGGACACCTTCTGGCAGACGGAAACGGGCGGCCACATGATCACCCCGCTGCCGGGCGCGACGCCGATGGTGCCGGGTTCGTGCACGTTGCCGCTGCCGGGCATCATGGCCGCCATCGTCGACGAGGCCGGCCATGACGTGCCGAACGGGCAGGGCGGCATCCTGGTCGTGAAGCGTCCGTGGCCGTCGATGATCCGCACCATCTGGAACAACCCGGACCGTTTCCGCAGCGCCTACTACCCGGATGAACTGGGCGGCAAGTACTACCTGGCCGGCGACGGCGCGATCCGCAACAAGGACACGGGCTATTTCACCATCACGGGCCGCATCGACGACGTGCTGAACGTTTCGGGTCACCGCATGGGCACGATGGAGATCGAGTCCGCGCTCGTGGCGCACCCGATCGTGGCGGAAGCGGCGGTCGTCGGCAAGCCGGACGAGACGACGGGCGAGGCGATCTGCGCGTTCGTCGTGCTGAAACAGGCGCGTCCGACCGGCGAGGAAGCGAAGAAGCTGGCCGCCGAGCTGCGCAACTGGGTCGGCAAGGAGATCGGTCCGATCGCCAAGCCGAAGGAGATCCGCTTCGGCGACAACCTGCCGAAGACCCGTTCGGGCAAGATCATGCGCCGCCTGCTGCGCGTGCTGGCCAAGGGCGAGACCATCACCCAGGACATCTCGACGCTGGAAAACCCGGCCATCCTGGAACAGCTGAAAGAATCTGCCTGACCATTCGGGCGCGTGATCGGTTACACTGATCACAGCAGAGTTGACGCCGCACCGGGAGACCGGGGCGGCGTTTTTTTATTGGGGCAGCGCCATCGTTTCCTGCGGGCGCGTCGGAATCGCCTGGAGCGGCAGCAGATCCATGACGTCGCAGAACAGCGCCCGGTTCTGCCAGTCGTCCCGGTCGCCGATCACGTAGAAGCGCCGCTTGGCCCGCGTCGCGGCCACGTTCAGGAGATTCGGCTCCGAAACGGCCCAGTTGCGGGCGCCCGCGCCGGCCGTGTTGCCGCCCAGGACCATGATGACGACCATCGCCTCCTTGCCCTGCATGGTGTGGATCGTGCCGAACACCATGCCTTTGCCGACGATTCGTTTGAGGTTGTTACGGACGTCGGTGAACGGCGTGATGACGGAGATGTCCCTGGCGTCGACGCCGTCCGCGCGCAAATGCGCCAGCAGCGCCTGCAAGGCCTGGCCTTCCTCGGGGACCCAGTTCCCCTGCGACGTGCCCTTGACGTGGATCCACCCGGTCGGCAAGCTGGCGCGGGTCTCTTTTTCCGGCTTGGGCGCCAGCGTGCCGTACACCATGGCCCCGTCGTAGGCGATGCGGTTGGCAAGCGCGTACATCGGCCTGTCGCAACGGCGATGCACGACCAGCGGCAGGCCGACCCACGTCTTGCTGCCGGATGGTCCGGCCAGGCGGCCCCACGGGGTGGCTTCGTCGGCCAGGGTTTGCGCGGATTGCCGGTTCGGGAGCCAGTGCGCATCGACCTGGTAACGCGTGCGCATGTGTTCCAGCGCCGCGTCGGACACGGTGACGATGGGCTTGAGCTGCAGAGGATCTCCCACCAGCACGGCGCGCCGGGCGCGCCACAGTGCGCCCACCGCGGCCTGCGGCGGCGCCTGCCCGGCCTCGTCCACCATCAGCCACCCGATGTCGCCGGCCCGCAACGAGCCGAACGAGCGGGCAAACGACGCGAACGTGCTGCTCAGCACCGGAACGACCATGAACAACGACGCCCAGGCCGAGCGGACGGCGTCGCGCGACAGGCCCTGGAAGCGCGCGCCCGTCACGAGCGCGTTGGCGAGGAAGAGGTTGGTGCGCATCCGCGCCGCCTCCAGCTCGAAGAACGTCCGCTGGAGCTTGAGGGCCTGGACGAAGACGCGCGCGCGCGCCTGCCGCCAGCCTTCGATCTGCCAGGGCTCGGCCAGTTCGATGTCATCGCCGCGGCCGATCGTATCGCTTTGCAGCCAGACGACGAGGTGATCCGCCCGGTGGCGGGTGGCCAGGCCGGTCGCGTCCCGCGTCAGTGCTTTATCCTGCTCCTGCAAGCGAAGAAGGTCGCGGCGCGCTTCGGCGCTCTCCTGTTCCAGACTCGCCCGCGACGTGTCGAGTTGCCTGGCGAGGCGCGCGATCCGGGCGACTTCGGCCGAGGCCAGGTCACGCTCGGCCTCCAGCAACGCCAGCATCGCATTCCAGTCGCGTTGCGCCTTCCACAGGCTGCACAACTTCGCCCAGAACCCCGGTTTGCGGGTGAGGTGCTGCTTGAGCGTATCCAAACTGGTCTTGAGCGCGAGGCCGGCGGGGCCGCCTTCGTGGGCATCCAGGTGTGCGAGCCGCGCCACAGTGTCGGCGAGTTTGCGTTCCAGGACGCCTGCCGCGCCGGTTTTGTCGGCGATCGTCTTCCGGGTCTGGCAGATCGTCCGGATCAACTCGCTGATGCGGCTTGCATCGGCGCCGGCCTTGCGCGCCTCCTCCTTGACCGCCGCGTAGTCCGACACCGCCTGCCGCCACATCGCCTGGCGTTGCTCGGTGGAGCGGCCCGAGTTGACCTCAACCTGCGCGTTCAGCCAGGCCAGGAAGCCCTGCGGGCCTGGAGCTTGCCCCGGTTGCGCGTCGTCGTCCGGGATGGCCTCGTCGTCGTCGTCCGTTTCCGTGTCCGGCCTGGCGGTGCTGGCGTAGGGACGCTGGCCGAAGAAATAGCGATCGACGAACGTCGTGCGCCGGGCCTTGCTGCCCAGAGCCCCGGAAATCATTCCCCACGCCGGTTTGCCGCTGAGCAGTTCGCCCAGTTCGGCGAAATACTCGGCGTCGGGCAGCCAGCTCGCGTCGATCTTGTCACGTTGCGGCAATTCGAGCGTGACGTTTTCCACCGCGCCGTTGTTGGACGATGCGACGACGATCTCGAACCCGAAGAGTGCCGGGTTAAGTTTAAAACTCGCCTGTTGCTTGCCGCCGTCGTTGGCGACTTCGCGTCCGTCGCTCACGAAGCCGTCGGAGGCGCGCCGCAGTTGGGCAAGCGCATCGGCGCGGCCGGTGATGATCGCGGCGACCAGGTCGCGCAGCAGCGTCGTCTTTCCCGTGCCCGGCGGGCCGTTAATGCCGAGCAGTCCCTGGCCGCCGGCGAGCGTCGACAGGATCGTGTTCACGGCCAGCTGCTGGGAGTGCACCAGTCCCAGATGCCGCTCGGTGGGCCAGCAACTGTCGGCGTAGGCAGCCGGCATGAGCCGCTCGACCAGCGGCAGCGATGCGCGGTCGTCGTCGACGTGCAGGCGCCGCTGCGGATCGTGCCGGCGCAGGTATTGATCGAGCGGCGCGCTCGTTTCGCCGTGTTGGATGGCGGCAGCGACGCCGGCCAGATCGCCGAGCAGGAAGCTGTTGAGCGGATCCTCTTCCGGCTCGCGCTTGTCCGGCTTGACGGGTTGGGAGCGGAAACGGCACACGACCCGCTCTGCACGGCCGAACAAGTCCGCCAGGCCCAGGAACCCGACCACCCAGTCCGTCAATGTGCGCAGGGCGTCGGCGGTGACGCGGCCCGTGAGCAGCGCGCTCGCCTGGTCGGCGGCGGCCTTTTGATCGAGCTCGAATCCCGCCGTCCAGTCTTTGCCGGCCAACACCCGTCCCAGCATCCACGCTTCCGTGGACAGCACGAAGCTGTCGTCGACCATGTGGCCGGCCATGGTGAATTTTGCGGCAAACACTGCCGATTCCCGGAATTGCGGTTCGCGATAACCCTGATCGGCCCCGAAGGCTTCCCTGAGCTTGTCGGCGACCACGCGGCTGTCGTACAGGTGGGCAAAGAGTGTGTGGCTCCAGTCGCGCTTCTTGGGTAACGGCTGTCCGGCGACGATACTGTCGGGCGCCCAGGGAGGCACCAGGTGCCGGAGCGGCGTGTCGTGAATGAACGCGCCGTACAGGTTGCTGCGCTTTTTCAGCTTCGGTGCCGATTGGGGCTGAAGCAATTCGACTGCGTGCCAATAACGGACGATGCTTTCTTGCTCCATCAGGATATCCTCCACTGCATGGTCAAATCTCTTTCCTGTCGCTTAGTAGAGCCCGACTTTCAGGTCGATCGTTTGCGTTGGCACGGCGCTTCGATCGTTTCCGGCCTGCCTGATGCGGGCCCGTTCATTCTTCGCCCGTTTTCTTGAAGAGTTCGTCGAGCGGATTCGGCTTTACGGGTACGTCCCCGCCGCCGAACAGCGCATCGAGTTCCGCCCGTTTGCTGTCCACCTGCGCGCGCCCGCGCTTGCCCGTAAACTCCTCCTCGATATTGTCGCGATAAAAACTCCACGCCGCGCCGGACGTCGAAAAGCGCCGCCAGGTTTCGCTGCCGACGCCCGCGTAATCGATGGCGCTGCCGTCGTCGAATTCCACGCGCAGGATGCGCTCGCGCGCGTCGTAGCCGATCGCGCGCAACTTGCCCGCGTTGATGCGTTTCATGTCCATGGTGTTGGTCCTTTGCAAACGATGCATGGATTATTGAGACATTCGCCTGATTCGGCAAGCCAAGCCGTCTTGCGCGGCCGTACATGCCTTGTTGCGCTCCAGCCTTGTACGTACTCTGGCTCAGCCGTACGACAAACATTAAAAGGAGACCAACCGATGAAACGTTTCGCCCGCTGGCTCGCCGCACTCTTGTTCGCCCTGTCGTTCCTGCCGCTGTCCGCATCCGCCGCCGGCTATACCCAGACCCGCTACCCGATCGTGCTGGTGCACGGTCTGCTCGGCTGGGACAGCATCGGTCCCTTCGATTACTGGTTCGGCATCACGGACGCGCTGCGCCGCGACGGTGCCCAGGTCTACGTCGCCCAGGTGAGCGCCGCCAACAGCACGGAAGTACGCGGCGAACAGCTGCTTACCTACGTCAAGCAGGTGCTGGCCGCGACCGGCGCGCAGAAAGTCAACCTGATCGGCCACAGCCACGGCGGCCCGACCATCCGCTACGTCGCGTCGGTGGCACCGAACCTCGTCGCGTCCGTGACGAGCGTCGGCGGCGTCAATAAAGGGTCGGCCGTGGCGGACGTCATCCGCGGCACTGTCGCGCCGGGGACCTTTTCCGAAGCCGTACTGGGTTCGATCGTCAACGGCCTGGCGGGCACCATCGCCTTCCTGTCCGGCGACAGCAGCGCGCAGGTGTCGACGGCGGCGCTGGATTCGCTGACCACCGCCGGCGCCGCGAAATTCAACGCCGCGCATCCGGAAGGCGTGCCGGCCACCGCGTGCGGCGAGGGCGCCTACCAGGCACGCGGCGTGTATTACTTCTCGTGGAGCGGCGCGCAGCCGTTCACGAACCTGCTCGACCCGATCGACGCGCCGCTCAGCCTCGTATCGCTGGCGTTCCGCGGCGAGAAGAACGATGGCCTCGTCGGCAGCTGCTCCAGCCACCTGGGCCGCGTGATCCGCGACGACTACGCGATGAACCACCTCGATGAAGTGAACCAGGTCGCGGGCCTCGTCAACCTGTTCGAGACCAATCCCGTCACGCTGTACCGCCAGCACGCCAATCGCCTGCGCGAGATGGGCCTGTGAACCGCAATCCGACCATCGTCTTTGCGCTGGGCGCGGCGGGCACGCTCTGGCTGGCGGTGCTGGCCTGTCGCCCGGCACCGGCTTTGCAGACGGTGACCGTCGCCCCAGCTGCGAAGGCGTTCGCGCCGTCGCTGCAGGGCACGCGGCCGGACGGCGCCGTGCACGTGGCGCCGGACGACAGCATCGTCGCGGACGCGCAGCTGGTTGAATTGTTCGATTACTACCTGAGCACCGTGGGCGAGAAATCGCCCTCTGCGGTGCGGGCGGAAATCGAGCGTGAACTGGACCGGACCTTGCGTCCGGCCGCCGCCGCGGCGGCGAAGCGCGTGCTGACGCGCTACATCGCGTACCGGCAGGCGCTGGCGGGTTTGCAGGCCGACCGCAGGCTTGCAGGCCCGGACGCGGCGGCACTGAAGCGCCGTTTGAACGCGCTGCGCAGCCTGCGCGCGCAGTATTTCAGCCAGCGCGAGATCGCCGCCATCTTCGGCCGCGAGGATGCCGCCAACGCGGAGGCACTGGCCCGCATGGAGATCCGCGACGACCGCACCTTGAGCGCGCAGCAGAAGCAGGCGCGCCTGGCCGCGCTGGAGGCGGGCCTGCCGGCCGACGTCCGTGCCGCGCGCGAGGCGCCATTGAAAATCGTGCGCGTGCAGGAGGAGGCGGAACGGTTGCGGGCCGGTGGCGCGGGCGAGGAGGATGTTTTTCGCCTCCGTGCGGAGGCGTTTGGCGCGGACGCGGCGCAGCGGCTGGCGGATGTGGACCGGGAGGAGGCGGCGTGGAAGCGGCGGATCGACGCCTACCTCGCCGAACGCCGCGGCCTGCACGACGACGCATCCGTGGCGGCGCTGCGCAACCGGATGTTCAGCGAGGATGAGCAGCGCAGGCTCGGGGCGTACGAAGCCCCTTAGCCTTCCTTCAGCTTCTCGAGCTGTCCCTTCGCATACCCCGCACCCGACCCGTTCGGCGCCAGTTCGAGATAGGTCTTGTACGCCGTCTTCGCCTTCTCGCCATCTCCCGCGCGCGCATACGCGTCGCCCAGGTTCATGTATGCGATCGCGCGCGACGGATCCATCTTGATCGCGTTTTCGAACCAGCGTGCCGCTTCCGCGAACTTGTCCTGCTTGTAGAAGACGAAACCGAGATTGTTCGCCGCCAGCGCGAAATTTGGCCGCAGCTTCAGCGCTTCCGTGAATTGCGCTTCCGCCTGCGCGTACTGCTTTTCCTTGTACAGCTGCAGCCCGTGGTCGTTGGCGCGCTGCGCCTGCTGGCGGCTCGAGACCGGCACCGCGACCGGCGCCTTGATCGTCTGCTCGCCGCCCTGCAGGTCCTTCACGACGACGGGCGCGGTCGGCGCCGACGCCTTCGCGTCCAGCTTCGTGTTGAGCGCGATGGCATCGTTCGACAGCTGCGCCGTGTTCGTATTCAGGAACTCGCTTTCCTCGGGCAATTCGAACACGAAATCGCCGCCTTCGGAACCGGGCAGGCTGCCGAACGCGGGCGTCTGCTGCGACACGCTGGACACCGCCGGCGCCACATACGCCGCCAGCTCCGTCGCGGTGATCAGGCCGTCGCCGTTCAGGTCGGCCTTGCCGCCGAGGCCCTGCAGCAGCGTCCACGTGAACACGGAATGGCCGTTCGGACCGCCATCGGACACCATCTGGTCCGTGCCGCCCGCAGTCAGCATCTGGCGGCCGAGGCGCTTGGCGTTATCGCGCAAAAAGGCCGCGTTGGCGCCGCCGCGCGTGAGTCCGAGGCCGCTGTAGCAGGCATCCATCACGAACAGCACGTGCTTCGCGGGCAGGCTTTCGGCGATGTTCTGGATTTCCGTCATCGGAATGGCGTCGCTGGCCAGGTTGTCCGGATCGGCATCGTACGGGACGATGTAGCCGAGATCGCGGCCGGAACTCAGCTTGCGCGTGGCGCCGTGGCCCGCGAAGAACACGAACACGCGGTCATTCGGCTGCAGGCCGTGGCCGACGACGTCGTGGAATGCGGCGAGGATGCCGCGCCGTGTCGCCTGTTCGTTCTTCAGCGTGATCACGTGATCAAGCGCGAAGCCGAACTTCTGCACGAGCGCCTGCTCGACGCCTTCCGCATCGCGCACGGCATACTGCAGGCGCGGCCACTTCGGATAGCCGTCGACGCCGACGACGATCGCCCACGAGGACGCATAGCCCGTCGCTGCCGCACGCGCGACGGGCGCCGGCGCCGCATTCGCTCCGCCGCTCACGCGGAACGTATTGCCGTCCCAGCCGGCGAACTGGTAGCCCTCGGCGACGAGCCGGTCGAGGATCGCCGGCAGCGCCTTCACGGTACGCTCGTGGATGTCGTGGAACAGGATGATGCCGCGGCCTTCCTTGTCGACCGCGCGCAGCACGCGGTCGGCGATGGACGAGGGCACCGGATCGGCCCAGTCCAGCGAGTCGATGTTCCACATGACGGACTTCAGGTGCGCATCGGCCAGCAGGTGCATGCCTTCCTTGTTGCGCGCGCCGTAGGGAAAGCGGAACAGCGCGGAGCGCTGCGGATCGACGGCCTTCAGCAGCGTGTCCGTATCGAGGATCTCGGACTTCAGACTGTCGCCGCTCTCCTTCGACAGCTGCGCGTGCGAGAAGCTGTGGTTCGCGAGCACGTAGCCCGCCGCCTTCAGCTTGCGGCTGACTTCCGCGCCCGCATTGAGACGCGCGGCGCCGTGCGCATCGAGCGTGCCGATGTTGCGGCCGACGCTGAAGAACACGGCGGGCGCATCGTACTGCTTGAGGATCGCGGCGATCTCCTCGCTGTAGCGGCGGTGCGGACCGTCGTCGAAGGTCAGCACGACCGTTTTCTTCGGCAGGGCCTTGCCGAAGATCTCGTCCTCTTCCTTTTGCGCGGTCGGGCTGCTGTCCTGGCCCGGCGGTTCCGGCTTGGCGGGGTAGGGCAGCACGATGCCGTAATCCTTGAGGATGCGGTCGCGCTGGTAGAGCGTCTCCAGGTACGCGACGTAGGTGTCCCACTTCTCGCGCTTGAGCGTGATGGAACGCGTCTCGAAGCGCCCGAAGACGGCGCGGATCTCCTTCTCGTAATTGCGCTCGATCTCGGCCAGTGCATCGACGTCTTCCGAGATCCGCTTGTGCAGCTTGATCGCGGGCAGCGACGAATCCTTGGCGACGTTCGCCAGCAACGACTGCATCAGTTCGCGGAACGCGAGACGGTCCGCGTCATACAGGCCTTCGCCCGACTCGACGTAATCGAGCAGGCCGCCGACCGCCTCGAAGCGGCGCGGATTCTGCGACCCGACGAGGCTTGCCAGCGCATCGTCGATCCTGTTGATGCGTTCCTGGTTTTCATGGAACAGCTGCTGGCCGATGCGGTTGACTTCTTCCTGGCCCGTCGAGGAGAGCCCGGCTTCGTCCTGCGTCAGCACGATCATCTTGCGGTAGGCGGCCAGCACCTGCTGCATGTCGGCGGCGATGGCGGTGGCTTCCTTCGACGGGTTTTGTTGTGTTGCCTGGGCCGGTGGCGTCGGCTTGCGGTTGACGAGCCAGGTACCGCTGGCGGCACCGGCCGCGGCGACGGCGAAGATGACGAGATAGAGGGCTTTGCGTTTCACGGCGGTGTTGAAAAAGTTTTATCGCGGCAACAATAGCACTAACGGCGTGACTTTTGCTAACGAAAATTTAACCTTTGTGGTGGCTCAAGCCGCAGATGTTTGCCCGTATGCCGAGCTATGGCCGCGGGTGGGAGTCGGCAACGACTACGTCGGGCTCGATTGCAAGCTT
Source organism: Massilia kyonggiensis (assembly GCF_024756235.1). Lineage (GTDB taxonomy): Bacteria > Pseudomonadota > Gammaproteobacteria > Burkholderiales > Burkholderiaceae_D > Telluria > Telluria kyonggiensis. The sequence continues at coordinate 349,197 of NZ_JANUGY010000005.1, forward strand.
CGGTGCATGAGAAGTTAACGACTTATGCAGGAGTCTGACGATGAGTTTCCGGGCAGGTTCCTCAATGATTCGGTTTGCCACCACCGCAAATGGAATCAAGGTGACCACAAGCAAAATGATTTTCAGGGGTAAGGGCAGGATTCGCGACTGAAAGAGCGGGTTGAAAGCACCGAGGATAGTTGCGTGTCCTAGATAAATGGCAAATGACATCTTTCCCAGCCAAAGCAGGGGCTTATGGCTCAAAAGACGGCTTGCGGCACCTTGTAACGGTAGGACCGTGATGAGTGCCGCGGCAGCAGCTGGCATTGCAAACGCGACTGCGGGGATATCGTGTGAAAACCATACTACGGACAACATCAGCATGAGCAGCACGACATCAGTGTGCTTGAGCCATGCGATTCGCCCGTTCTGACGCAGGCGAGTGTTCAAGAGATAGGAGAGCGCCCCTAGGAAAAACCCTCCGACACAGCGAAGGAAACCGGCATCGTACGTGACGTTGAGGCACTCGCCCAGTACAAGGCATTCATGGCGCACTACCGAGAAATAGAACGCGACCGAAAACGATATGAGGATCGCGCCGACCGCGACAACGACCAGCCGTTTGCGTGCCAAAATAACTGCGGCCGCGAACAGGACATATGTCCAGAATTCCGTGCTGACGCTCCACGCGGGATAATTCGAATACAGGTAGCCGTACCAACCCATGCTACTCGTGAAAGTCAGCCACGCAAGGAGTTTCAGGAGCGCCGAATCATCATCGGCTGGCGCCAAACCATGAGCGGGGGCTGCAACTACCGCTTTCACAGCAGGGGTAATCTCAACCAGCAACCCTTGCAGGTACGGTGCAACAAGCTTGGTTGCGAGAAGAAAAGTGAACGTCGTAAACAGGAAAAGCGGATAGAGCCTGGCAAATCGCTTTCCAAGAAAGTCCATGAATGCTCGGCGATCAACCAGTCGCTGATAGTAGTTCAGCATCATGATGTAACCGCTGAGGACAAAAAACACGTCCACAAAAAGATAAGAGCCGGCAATCAGGTTCGATTTGACGAGGCCAAAATGGTACAAGACGACAAGGGCTGCGCATATGCCGCGCAGTCCTTCGAACGACTGGATTGTCGGAACGTCAAGGCTTCCAGCGCTCTTGGCAGGCAATGAAATCGGTGAGGAGACGGTCATGGTGTAGAGGGTGTCAGTTCGACTTGGCAGAAGAGCCGCCAAGCTGAACCGTGTACTTTACACTAGCTTTTTGACAACTGGTATCACAGGATTGAGCTTGACTTACTTATACAACATGCGACCAGCAACGTTCATGCCCAGATCAGATTTCAATGGACGCTAAAAACGCTTGACGAACAAAAAACCCGCGTTCTCTCAGGGAGTGACGCGGGTTTGGTGGACGACCTCGGATCGTCTGATACATGTTCCTGGCGGAGAGAGGGGGATTCGCCCACGTTCCGCGGGCCGCCCTTGCGCAAGCATGCGCAAGGCTTCGAATCCCCCGCGCAAGGCCCGCAGGGGCCTTGCTTCTCTCCGCCATGAAACAATAAAAAATGGCCACCCCAAGGGTGGCCATTTTCCATTGTATTCCTGGCGGAGAGAGGGGGATTCGAACCCCCGATAGGCTATGAACCTATACACGCTTTCCAGGCGTGCGACTTAAACCACTCATCCATCTCTCCTGATGGGTTCACGAGCCAGCTGCTCGCGAAGCCGCCTATTATAACAAGGATTCTCGGCAGTACAATAGGGGCATGTCACGCTTCCAAATCGCGCCCCGGTGGGATGTCACTCCCGGCACGGACTGACGACGAAACAAATTGCGGACATCCCAGCGATGTCCGCCTTGCAGCAGCAATGGGATCTCGTGCACAAGAAACACGATGAAGCGGAGATGGGCATGCCGTAAGTCGCTTCGCATACGACGAGATGATCGACGAGTCGCCGGCCAGCGGGGCTGATCACGCCGCCCGCGCATACCGCCCCGGCGGCTGCCCCACATGCCGCGCGAAGGCGACGGTGAACGTGCTCGCGGACCCGTAGCCCACGCGCTCCGCCACCTCGGCGACGCTGCCGGCGCCGCGCCGCAACAGGTCCTGCGCGAGCGCCATCCTCCAGGTCAGTAGATAAGCCATCGGCGCCACACCCACGGTGCGGCTGAAACGATCGAAGAACGCGGAGCGCGACAGGGCCGCTTCCCGCGCGAGGTCGGCCACCGTCCACGCGCGTTCCGGCGCCGCATGCAGTGCGCGCAGCGCGTGCGCCAGGCGCGCGTCCGCGAGGCCGCGCACGAGCCCCGGCGACGCGTCCGTGCCGTGGGCGCCGCGCAGCGCTTCGATCAGCAGCACTTCCAGCAGGCGCGCCAGCACGACGTCGCGCGCGGGACGCCCGGCGCGCGCTTCGTCGTTCACCAACTGCACGAGTGTGGCCAGGCGTGCTTCGCCGCGCACGTGCACGACGCGCGGCAGCAGCGACACGAGCAGGGCTGCATCGGGCGCCGCGAACTCGCAGTGGCCGATGAGGAAGCGCACGTCCGGCGGGCCGTCGCGCGTGCCGTGGCGGACTTCGCCGGGCGCGACCTGGGCGGGCGGCTTGTCGAAGTCGCGTGCGGGCGGCGGGCGCAGGCTGGACATCGAGAAGGCGTGCGTGGCAGGGATCAGCACGAAGTCGCCCGGTTCGAGCGCGATGGGATCCATGTCCGCGGCCGTGAGCAGGCAGGTGCCGTCGAGCACGACGCAATACGACGGCTCGCCCGTTTCCGTGCGCCGTACGCCCCAGCGACCCGCCGCGCCGACGATCTTCGTGTAGCGCACGCCCGGCCGCAGCAGGCCGACCACGTCGGCCAGGGGATCGATCATTCCGGACTCTCGCGAAAGATATGTGGACTAACGATTGTAGCGCGTCCAGTCACCGGCCGCTATCGTAACGGTATCGCCAACCCACACAGGAGTTCACATGAAAACCGTCATGATCACCGGCTGCTCGTCCGGCTTCGGCCTCGAAATCGCCCGCCACTTCCTCGACCGCGACTGGCAGGTCGTCGCGACGATGCGCACGCCGCGCACCGACCTGCTGCCGGCGTCGAGCCGCCTGCGTGTCGTCGCGCTGGACGTGACGGACGCGGACAGCGTCCGCGCGGCCATCGCCGCCGCGGGGCCGATCGATGCGCTCGTCAACAATGCCGGCGTCGGCCTGATCAATCCCCTGGAAGCAGTTTCGACGGACACGATTCGTGCGGTGTTCGAGACGAACACGCTCGGCACGATCGCCATGACGCAGGCCGTGCTGCCCGCGATGCGCGCCCGGCGCGCGGGCGTGATCGTGAACGTGACATCCACCGTTACGCTCGCGCCGCGGCCGCTGCTGTCGGTCTACACGGGCAGCAAGGCGGCGGTGAATGCGTTCACGGAATCGCTGGCGCTGGAGCTGGAACCGCTGGGTATCCGCGCGCGCCTCGTGCTGCCGGGGCGCGCGCCGGAGACGCGCTTCGGCGAGAACGCCCGCCCGCTCATGCAGGACGACGTGCCGGCCGAGTACGCCCCGCTGCGCGACAGCCTGTTTGCGGGCATGCGCGCGCCGGGCCCCGTCACGCGCGCCGAGGACGTTGCGCAAGCCGTGTGGCGCGCCGTGACGGATCCCGCGGCGCCGATGCGTATTCCCGCCGGCGCGGATGCGGAGGCGCTGGCGGCCTCGCTCTGATCAGCGGCTCGCGTAATACTTCGCCACCACCTCGATCTCCTGGTCCGTCAACCCATGCACCGCATTGCGCATCTGCTGGTTGATGTCGTTGGCCCTCCGCCCCGACTTGAAGGCCCGCAGCTGGTCGGCGATGTATGCCGCCGGCAGCCCGTCGATAATGGGCGTCGCCACGCGGGCAACCCCGGGGCTGTGGCAGGTCGCGCACGCCCCCACGTTGCGCATCGGCGACCCGTTGCTGACGATGCGGGGCACCTCGACCCGGATGCCGGCGTGTTCCACCAGCGTCTCGCGCTGCTGCTGCGAGTAGAACGCAGCCAGGTCGCGCATGTCCTGGTCGGACAGGTTCGTCGCCAGCGGCTGCATGACGGCGCTCGGGCGGTGGCCGGACTTGAAGTCGCGCAGCTGCTTGTACGTCGATGACGGCGGCTGGCCCGCCAGGTGCGGCGCGTTCGTGCCGGCCGATGCCGTGCCGCGCGCGCCGTGGCACATGCTGCATTGCAGGGCCAGCGTGGCGCCGCGGCCCACGGCCACGTTGTCGATCGGGCCCGTGAATTCGCTGCTCACGATGACGTTCGTCGGGTAGATCGCCTTCTCGTCCGGCTGGTCCGGACTGCGGTAGCGCGCCGGCGCACCGGCCGCGCTGCAGATCGATTCCCAGATCGATGCCATCGCGTCGCGTGCGTGGGCGCGCGGTAGCCACAGGAAGCCGATGGCCGCGGCGAGGGCGGCGATGATCACGACGGCCGCCACGCTGATCGTGAACCAGCGGTTTTTCAATGTAAAGAGAGGCTCGTTCATGGCGTACCTCCGATCGGGACGGCGGGCACGGACGTCTGCTTCAGCGCGATCAGTTGCGCGATCGGGTAGCCGTAGTTGACGAGCGACAGGCCGATCATCAGCGCGAGCCACAATGCGTAGCCGTTCAGCGCGACGGGCACGCGGCCGACGGCGTGCACCGGTTGGCTGAAGCGGAATTCGGGCAGCTCGACGAGGCTGCCCCGGTGGCCGCGCAGCAGTACGAGCAGGAACAGCACGCCCGAGATCACGAGCAGCAGGCCGCCGATGGCGCTGAGGATCACGGTGATGGCTTGCGGCGCGATTTCCGGGTTCGTGTAATCGAAGTAGGCCATGCGGCGCGGCATGCCCATCACGCCGACCACGTGCCACGGGAACGTCAGGATGATCATGCCGACGAACCACAGCCACAATTGCGCCTTCATCATGCCGCCCTGGATGAGCGCGCGGCCCGTTAGGTGCGGCCACAGGTCGTAGGCGACCGCAAAGTACATGATGACGATGGCGCCCGCGAAGATCAGGTGGAAGTGGCCCGTGATCCACTGGGTGTTGTGGACGGCGAAGTCGAGCTGGTAGCTCATGTTGATGAGGCCACCCGCGCCGCCGAAGCCCAGCAGGATGAACGAGAACGCCACCGCCAGCATCATCGGGTTGTGCCAGGGCAGGGCCTTCACCCAACCCAGCGCGCCCGTGCCGCCGCGCAGGCGTCCCGCGATTTCGACCGAGGCCGTGATCGTGAAGACGGTCAGCAGGGTCGGTACCGACACCATCGCCGTGAACACGGCATGCAGGAACTTCACGCCGGCGCCGACCTGCGGGTCCTGGAACAGGTGGTGGACGCCGATCGGCATCGAGAACACGAGGAACAGGACGAACGAGATGCGGCCCATCACGTCGCTGTACAGCCGGCCGCCGATGGCGCGCGGCACCAGCGTGTAGAAGGCGATGTAGGCCGGCATCAGCCAGAAGTACACGATCGCGTGCAGCGTCCACGAAAAGAACACGCGCGACAGGCCGGCGTCGATCGTCGACTTGAAGCCGAGCGCCACGGGCAGGATCAGGAACAGGATCTCGACGGCGGCGCCGACGGACGTCCACGCCCACAGGTAGGCGCCGGCCAGGTTGGCGAACATCGGCAGCGGCACCGCTTCGCCCGGGTGCGCCTTCTTCCACACGCGCAGGTTCACGGACATCAGCGCGACCCAGATCCACGAGCCGACGACGACCAGCACGATGCCGATGTAATAGGCCCAGTGCGCGATCAGCGGAGGATAGAACGTGTACAGCACCGAGGCCTTGCCCAGCGAGACGGGGATCATCGCGACGACCGTGCCGAGGACGACGAGCGTGAAGCCGGTCCAGGCCCAGCGCTTGCCGGCGAGCGGCTGCTTCAGCGCGAGTTCGACGATGGCGTAGCCGAAGCCCATCGCCACCAGCGTCGGGAACACATAGCCCATCGCGGAGCCGTGCGCGGTGACGGAGCGGTAGTACAGCTCCGGGTTGCCGATCCAGTCGATCAGCGGGCTGCGGATCACCATCTGCCATTCGCCCAGCAGCAGGGCGACGAAGAAGGCGGCGAACGCGACCCAGAAGTGGGCCAGCACAAGTTGGCGGGACTCTTTACTGAACACAGCTCAACCTCCTTCCTGGCTGGGACGCATTTTGCTCTCTCACGCGGCGCATGAATTCTTCGCGAGGGAGAACCTGCACGTGGGCCCACATCGCGGCGTGGCCGTTGCCGCAGAATTCATGGCACGGCATCACGTGCTCGCCCGGCTTCTCGAAGCGCGTCTGGAAGTTCGAGATGTACCCCGGGATCAGCATCATGTTCACGTTGCTGTTGCTGACCGAGAAGCCGTGCACGACGTCGGCCGCCGTGCCGCGGAAGTGCAGCCACGTGTTCGCGGGGACGACGAGGCATTGCGGCGTGAACGAGTACTGGTTCGCGAGCACGCGCACCGTGACGGAGCCGTCCGGCTCGGCGGCGCTGCCCAGGTTCGTCTCGACGAATTCGCCGGCGATGTGCAGCGTCGTCGGGTCGATGGTCTCGGTGCGGACGGGCGGCATCGCGGCCCAGTGGAGGCTCATGTAGGCCATCATCGCGACGAGGAAGGCGATGATGCCGCCGACGATCCACGCCCAGCGCGCCTCCGCCTTTGCGGCGATGTCGTGTGCGGTCCCCGCCATGTCAGTCGCCTCCGCGGACGACGAACACGAGGAAGTAGAAGGCGAGCCAGATCGCCATCACGATCGCCACCGCGATGCCGGCCAGGGCGAATGCGCCGCCGGGGCCGCGCGCGACGATGGCGTCGACGCGGCGCTGCTGTTCGCCGCCGTCCAGGTCTTGGTCTGTCGGTTCCAGAAACATGGCTCCCCCTTCACTCGACCGTGGCCGAGCGCAGTTCGTTGACTTCGCGCGCCGTCACGGGCGCGCCCCGGTTGCCCCAGGCGGTGCGGATGAACGTCACCACCGATGCGATCTCGTTGTCGTTGAGGTCTTGCGCAAACGGCGGCATCCCGTACGGCATCGGGTTGCGCTTCGTCCCGGGCGGGTAGCCGCCGTTGAGCACCATGCGGATCGGATTCACGGCCGAGCTCATGCCGATCGACTGGTTGCGCGCGAGCGGCGGATAGTGGGGCAGCTTGCCGCGGCCTTCGGCGCCGTGGCACGACGCGCAGCGCGCCGCGTAGATGCGGCGGCCTTCCGTGAACGCCTGGCCCACGTCCGCGCGCGCCGGTGCGCCGGCCGGATCGGACGCGGGGCCCTGGTCGGCAGGGAGACTCTTCAGGTAGACGGCCATCGCGCGCACGTCCTCGTCGGTCATGTATTGCAGGCTGTTGAACGTGACCTCGGCCATCGGGCCGTAAACGGTGCCGCGGTTCGATACGCCTTTCTGCAGCAGGTCGACGATGTCCTGCAGCGCCCAGTCGCCCAGGCCCGCTTCGCGGTTCGACGTCAGCGACGGCGCGTACCAGTTCTGCATCGGGATCAGGCCGCCCTGGAAGGCCTTTTCCTGCGACGAGCCGCCCAGCGCGTTGATCGGCGTGTGGCACATCGCGCAGTGGCCGAGGCCCTGCACGAGGTAGGCGCCGCGGTTCCACTCGGCCGACTTGCTGCGGTCGGGTTGATACTCGCCTTCCTTGAAGTACAGGGTGCGCCAGCCGATCAGCAGCGAGCGGTTGTTGTACGGGAAGCGCAGGTCGTGTTCGCGCGACGCCAGGCGCACGGGCGGCACGGAGCGCAGGTAGGCGAAGATGGCGTCGCTGTCGGCGCGCGTGACCTTGGTGTACGACGCGAACGGCATCGCCGGATACAGCAGATAACCCTTCGGCGAGCGGCCCGTGTGCATCATGTTGTAGAAGTCGTCCGCGCTCCAGCTGCCGATGCCGGTCTCGCGGTCGGGCGTGATGTTCGGCGCGTACAGTGTCCCGAACGGCGTGGGCATCGCGCGGTTGCCGGAGAAGATCTTCGCACCGGGGACCGTGTGGCACGCGATGCAGTCGCCGGCCTGCGCGAGGTAGCGGCCCCGCTCGACGATCGATTGTTGCGCGGGCGCCTTCGCCGTGTTGGTCTGTGCCCAGGCGGCCGCCGCGATCAGGGCGAGCGGCACGGCGGCGAGCGCGATCTTGCGAACGAGGGCGTTCATGGCTGGCCTCCTTGCTGCGGCTGGCTGCCGCATGCGAGCGGCAGCTTCATGCCGGGCTGGCGCAGCGGACGGGCCGCCGTGACGGGCAGCGAAGCGAGATACGCCGATACGGCGGCGACTTCCGGCTCGCTCAGGCTCGAGGCGATGACCTGCATGCAGTCCGGTGCGAGCGCCGTGCGCACGCCGAAGCGCCAGGCGCCCAGCTGGGCGCTCACGTAGTCCGCACGCAGGCCCAGGAGACCGGGGATGCCGGGCTCGCGGCCGCCCAGTTCCGCGCCGTGGCACGTGACGCAGGCGGGGATCTTCTTGCCGGGGATGCCCTGCGTGACGATGCGCTGGCCGTCGCGTACCTGCGCCGCCGACCTTTGCACGGCGGGCTGCACGAGGGGCGGCGGATTGAGCGACGCGAAGTGCTCGGCCATGCGCATCAGGTAGGCGTCGGGCAGGTAGGCCAGCAGGTAATTCATCGGCACATACTTGCGCCGGCCGTCGCGGAATGCCACCAGCTGGTTGTAGAGATACCCGGCCGGCTTGCCCGCGAGGCGCGGGAAATAGACGTTTTCCACGCCGCGGCCCTGCGCGCCGTGGCAGCCCGTGCAGGCCTGCACCCGCGCTTCCATCGTATCGGGAATACGGTCGGCCGCCGTTGCCTGTGCGTGCGCGTGGCTTGCGAAGAACGCGCTCCCGACGCCGATTATGCTGAGAATTATTTTCATCGAATAAACTCCGCGGCCCTCTGTCGGTATGAAAATTAGCACAAATGATCTTGATGACGACGCACGAGTTGTTAATGCAAGATCGATTGGGACAGTCAATATTTGTTCTTTTTACATGGCGGGAAATTCCAGGATTGGGCGGCTCCGGAAAAATGATCGCGCGCGCAACGCCCACATGACACCCATCAGGCTACAATAAAGCCATCATCGCAGCGCAGCCTCAACGCCTATGAAAAACTGGATCAGCCGCCTCCGGGGCGGTGCCGACAACACGGCCGACACGAAGCCCGCTCCCGCGGCGGAGGCGGACGAACACCCGGGCGGCATTCCCGCCGAAATCGAGGCCACCTATTACCGCTGGCTGACGGCGTCCTCCGGCTACGACGCCTCGGACGCCGTCCAGACGGCGATCCTCGACCAGGTGCGCGCGCTCGCACGCGATCCGGCCAGCGCGGCGGAGCTGGTGCCGCGCGTGCCCGAAGTGATCCCGCAACTGTTGCGCAGCCTGCAGGACGAGGCCTCGAACGCCGACCTGGCGCGCCAGGTCGCGCAGGACGTCGTCCTCGTGGCCGAGGTGATCCGCGAGGCGAACAGCGCCTATTACCGGCCGATGTCGCCCGTGAAGACGGTCGAGGCGGCCCTCATGATGCTGGGCCAGAACGGTTTACGCATGCTGCTCGCGCGCATCGCCTTCCGGCCGATCATCAAGCTGCAGACGACGGGTTTCACGCGCCTGGCCGCGCCGCACGTCTGGGCCCAGTCCGAGAAATGCGCGCTGGCCGCCAGCCTGATGGCGCCCGGCCTGACGGCGGGACCGTTCGAAGCCTATCTCGCGGGCCTGATGCAGAACCTCGGCCTCGTCGTCGGGTTCCGCCTGGCCGACCGCCTGTGCGAAGAAAACAAGGTGCCCGGCTCCAGCGAATTCGGGGCGCAGTTGCTGGCCGAAGGCCGCCTGCTGTCGGCCGCCATCGCGAAGCACTGGGACTTCCCGCAGGAGGTCGCCGACGCGATCGCGCACGCGGGCGATCCGGACGAGGAGAATCTTGCGCAGGCGCTCGCGCTGGGCGACCGCATCTCGAAGCTGCGCATGCTGATCGACGGGCATGTGATCGAGGAGGACGACGACTTCGTCACGGACGGTCTCGACAACTTCCAGCGCCGCTGCCTCGGCAAGCTGGGCACCGTCGAAAGCTGATCCGCCACACCGTTCTTCTTCCGTGTTGCCACGGCTGGGTTTCCGTGTAATCATGATTTTCGGACACGAAACTTTTGCTCAAGCAATAAATACACGTGGAGGAGACACCATGATCGGCAAGACGAAGGTTGCATCCCTGCTGCTGGCATTCGCATTGCTGCCCGTGTGCGGCGGCCAGGCCGTTGCTGGACCGCTGGACGAGGCCAAGGCGAAGGCCCACCTCGACGCCGTCGCCGCCGGCGACCTCGACGCGCTGATGCGCGACTATGCCGACGACGCCTACATGGAATGGGTCGGCGGACCGCTCGACGGCCGCTACCGGGGCAAGGCCGAGATCCGTGCCGTCTGGCAGAAATTCATCGCGGCGAACGCCGGCAAGCCCCGTCCCGCCACGTTCGGCAAGGTCACGGCGCTCGGCAATCCGCGCGGCACGTCGCTGCAGGCGAAGGCCGATTACGGCGGCACGGTCCCCGTGAAAGTCTGGCATGCGCTGACCTACCGCGACGGCGATCTCACCACCGAAGTGTGGCAGATCGCGCCCGCGCTGCAGATCGACCCGTGAAACGCGCGCTGCTGTTCGCGGCACTGGCGTTGTCCGGCACGGCACGCGCCGCGACCGTCGAGGTGCTCGTGCAGACGCCGGCCGGCACGCCGCTGGCCGACGCCGCCGTGCTCGTCGAGCCGGTCGCGGGCGCACCGGTACGCCCGCGCACGCGTGCCCACGCTGCGATCGAGCAGCGGGGCCGCGAATTCATCCCGTGGATGACCGTCGTGCAGACGGGCACCAGCGTCGACTTCCCCAACAGCGACACGATCCGCCACCACGTGTATTCGTTCTCCGAGCCGAAGCGCTTCGAGATCAAGCTGTATGCCGGCAAGCCGGGCCAGCCCGTCATGTTCGACAAGCCGGGCCAGGTCGACATCGGCTGCAATATCCACGACTGGATGGAGGCCCACGTGCTGGTCGTCGACACGCCGTACTTTGCCCGCACGGGCGCGGACGGACGCGCCTCCATCACGAATGTCCCGGCGGGACGCTACCGCGTGCGGCCGTGGCATCCGCTGCAGAAGGCGGCCGCCGCACCGCAGGACATCGAGATCGACGAGGCGCCCGCGCGCATGACGCTCACGCTCGATGCGCGCGCCCGTCAACCGAAGCCCCACACCGAGGACCCGGACCGTTACTGACATGTCATCGAGATCGCTGCGGCATCGGATCGCCATCGTCTTCGTGGGCCTGCTCGTGCTGGTCATGGGGCTCGTGCTGGCGCTCGTCCACCACAGCAGCGCGCGCATCGTGGAGCGCGAGACGCGGCGCGAACTGGCCGTCGGCACCAAGGTGTTCCAGCGCCTGCTCGAACAGAACCAGCGCCAGCTCGAGACGGCGGCCGCCGTGCTGTCCGCCGATTTCGCGTTCCGCGAGGCGATCGCCACGCAGGACCAGCCCACCGTGCGCTCCGTGATCCACAACCACGGCCAGCGCATCCACGCGCAGGTGATGATGGTCACGGGCACCGACGGCAAGCTGATCGCCACGACGCAGCACGCCGGCGCGTCCGGCGATCCGTTCCCGTTCCCCGACCTGCTCGCGGCCGCCGAAGCGTCCGGGCGCAGCGCGGGCTTCCGCCAGATGCGCAACGGCCAGCTGTACCAGGTCGTGCTCGTGCCGATCCTGGCGCCCACGCGCATTGCCTGGGTGGCGATGGGCTTCCACGTGGATGACCGCTGGGCGGACGACATGGCCGGCGTGACGGGCCTCGGCGTGCACATCGTGCGGACCGGGACGCCGGGCGCGCTCGCATCGTCCGCCGCAGCCGGGGGGACGCACTACGCGTCCGTGCACGTGCCGCTGGACGGCGGTGTGCAGGCCGTGCTTCAGCTGCCGGTTGCCCAGGTGCAGGCACCGTTCGAACAGTTGCAGGGCCGCCTGCTGGGGGTGATCGTCGTGGCCGTGCTGGTGTTCGCGGCGGGCAGCATCATGCTGGCCGGGCGCATCGTCCGGCCCCTGAACGAATTGTCGGCCGCCGCGCGCCGCATCGCGCAGGGCGATTACGCGCAGCCGCTGCCGCCCGCGCCGCGCGACGAGATCGGCCAGCTGGCCGGCAGCTTCGGGCAGATGCGCACGGAGATAGCGAGCCGCGAGGAGCGCATCGCCAGGCTGGCCTATGTGGACGCCCTGACGGACCTGCCCAACCGCACGCGCTTCCTGGAAGCGTTCGGCCGCCTCTCCCCGGGCGCGGGCGGCGCCGTGATGGTCGTGAACGTCGACCGCTTCGCCCTCATCAACAATGCCCTGGGCCACGACGTCGGCGACCGCCTGCTGCGCGCCGTCGCGGGCCAGCTGCAGCCGCTCGTGCCGCCGGGCGGCATGCTGGCGCGCCTGTGGGGCGACCAGTTCGCGTTCCTGCTGGAGGGCGCCGGCCTCGAGGCCGCGCGCCGCTTCGCCGACACCGTGCTGGCCGCGCTGCGCGATCCGGTCACGCTGGACGGCCAGCGCCTCGACATCGAGGCCGGCGTCGGCATCGCGCTGTATCCGGACGATGGCCTCGATGCGGCGACCCTGCTGCGCCGTGCCGAGCTGGCGCTGGCCACCGCCAAGCGGCGCCATGCCGGCATCGCGTTTGCGCAGGAGACGGGCGGCGAGCCCGCGCACGAGCAGCTGTCCCTCATCGGCGACATGCGCCGTGCGCTGGCGGCAGGCGAATTCACGCTCGCTTATCAACCCAAGCTGGCGCTGGGGAGCGGGCGCATCGTGGCGGTGGAAGCGCTGCTGCGCTGGCAGCATCCGGAGCGCGGCACCATCGCGCCGGCGCGCTTCATCCCGTTCGCCGAGCAGACGGGTTTCATTCGCGAGATCACCCCGTGGGTGCTGGAGTCAAGCGTGCGCCAGGCCGCCATGTGGCATGCGGCGGGGCTGGACATCGCCGTGTCGGCGAACCTGTCGACGCTGGACCTGCTCGATCCGCACCTGGGCCGGCGCGTGCGCGGCCTGCTGGAGACATATGCCGTGCCCGCGCGCCGCCTGTGCCTGGAGATCACGGAGAGCGCGCTGATGGACGATCCGGCGCTGGCGCAGGCGCACCTCGATGAACTGGCGGGCCTCGGGATCAAGCTGTCGATCGACGACTACGGCGTCGGCCAGGCGTCGCTGGCCTACCTGAAAAGCCTGCCCGTGGACGAACTGAAGCTCGACCGCAGCTTCATCACCGCGATCACGGAGTCGCCGCGCAACGCGGCCATCGTCGAATCGACCATCATGCTGAGCCACGCGCTCGGATTGACCGTCGTCGCGGAAGGCGTGGAGACGCCGGCGGAACTGCGCTGGCTGCGCGAGCACGGCTGCGACATCGCGCAGGGCTATGGCATCGGCCGTCCGATGACGGCGGCGCAGCTTGGGGACTGGCTCGCGGACTTCGCCTTTCGCACCGTCGCCTGAACGGCGTCAGGCGAGGAAGTCGAACGCGGACATGGGTCGTCCGCCGTTCATCAGGCCGAACAGGGAATTCGCGCCCGCATTCGAATACTGCTTGACGAGAGCGCTGGCCTGCGCGTTGACGGCCTGGGTCATCTGCGTCTTCTTGTCGGCGAGCGCGTCGCGGTCCTTCGCCAAGGCCGCGGCCTGGCCGGCGAGCGTGCCGCCCGTCGCCAGCTGCTGCGCGATGCCGGCGCCGACCTTGTCCGCCAGGCCCGTGCCGCCGTTCGCGAACACCTTGGCCACCCGGTCCGGGTCAGCGGCGATGGCCGCGTCCAGCTTCGTCGCGTCGACCGCCAGCTTGCCGTTCTTCGCGCTCACGCCGATGGCCGCCAGCACGGCCGGATCCATGCCGCCCACGAGGCGCGTCACCTGTTCCTGGATCTGCGCGAGCGTGCGGTCGGAGGCGACGTCTCCCGTCTTCAGCGCGGCCAGCCGGCCCGGCAGGGCGTTGACGGCGTCCGTGAACGCCTTGACGTTTTTCGCGATGGCCGTGTTGTCGCCGGCCAGCGTCACGGTGCCGGCACCCTTCGCCTTGAGGTCGAGCGTGACGCCGGCGATGGCGCCCGTGACCTTGTTGCCGGTGCTCGTGACGGTCTTGCCGTCGACGGTGACGACCGCATCCTGCGCGGCGCTCGCCTGCGTCACCGCGCCGCGCGTCCCCGGCTGATACGCCAGCAGCGCCTGCAGGGCCGGGTCGCCGGAGACGCCGATCCGCATGGCATTCGCGGCGCCGGGCTGGCTGGTGAGGCTCAGCGCGACGCCCTTGTCGTCGGCGACGAGCTTCGCATCGATGCCGGCCGCCTTGAACGCGGCGGCGAGGCCGTCCGGCGTATTGTCGGGCGCGCCGATGCGGATGGTTTTCGTGCTGCCGGCCACCTCGACCTTGATGACGGTCGGCGCGCCGCTGCCGATCGTCGTCGTGGCCGACGGCACCCGGACGGTCACCAGTTGCTGGGCCTGGGCCAGCTGCTTCACGTCGATCTTGTGCGTGCCGGCGGCCGCGCCCGATGCGGTAATGCGCGCGTCGAGGGCCTTGCCGTCGACCTGCGTCGAAAGTTTCAGGCCGCTCGCGGCGAGCGTGCCCGCGACGGACCTGACGTCGTCCAGCACGTTGGCCAGACGCCCCAGCGTGGACAGGCGCGCGTCGTCGCGCCTGATCTGCGCGTCGATGCCCTGCAGGCCCGTGTTGCGGGCGCTCAGCGACTTTACGGCCGTGCCGTACAGGTCGGCCAGGCCCTGGCTGGCGTTCGCCGTCGTCCTCGATGAAATGGTGGTCGTCATGGCTCGATATTATCGCTGCAAGCTTGCCGTTTCAATTATTGAACACCGTGCGGTTTACCCGTCAATCTCCGCTTTCGCCGCCGGTGCCTCGACGAAGCCGGCCACGGCGCCCACGACTTCGCCCGCCTCGTCGCGCAGGGGCAGGGCGTTGATGACGACGTGCAGCCGCTCGTCGTCGGCAAAGCGGACCGTCAGCGTCTCGTCGCGCACTTCCTCGCCGGTGGCGGCGGCGCGCTGCAGCGGCAACTGGTCGAGGGCCAGCAGCGTGCCGCCCGCATAGACGGCGAAGGCGCGGTGGCCGGGCGCGTCCGGCACGGGGTTCTCGCCGCGGCGCAGGCGCAGCAGGCGCTCGGCGGCGGGATTTGCCTTGATGCGCCGGCATTCGCGGTCGCTGGCGACGAACAGCGCGGCGGGCGCCGCCTTCATCAGGCCTTCCAGTTCGTTCGTGCGGCGCTGCTCGCGCCGCTGGCTGTCCTGCAGGGCGCCGGCAAGGCGCTGCTGTTCGGTGATCTCTTCGACGACGACGGTCACGCCCAGCATGGCGCCGTTGCGGTCGACGACCGGGTAGATGCTCTCGCGCCAGACGCGGCGCATGTGCGGCTGGGCCGGCGTCGCGCCTTCGAACACCGAGCCGAGGATGGGGGCGCCGGTCGTCATGACCTGGCGAATGCGCAGTTCGGCGGCGGGGGCGATTTCGGGAACGGCGTCGTGGATCGATTTGCCGATGTGGTCTTCGACCGGCAGGCCGTTGATCTCGGCCAGCAGGCGGTTGATGCGGACGTAGCGCAGATCGAGGTCCAGCACGGCCAGTCCGACGGGTACGTGGGCGAACGCGGCTTCCAGGGTGAGGATGGCGCGGTGCGTGTCCAGGCTGTCGCGCCGGGCGTCGGCCAGGCGCTGTTGCTGCCATCCCAGCAGGATGGCGATGACCGCCGCGAGCGGCATCAACATCAACAGGAGTTCTGCACTGACAACAGGCACGGTGGTCTCCGCAATACATCGATGGACGTTTCACAAAATATCATTTCTTTTGCGAAATTCCTAATGTATGTACTCGACGACACGGCGCTGAACGAGGGAAATCGAAATGCAAACCTTTCCATATGTGGCGGCGCAACATCACTGGGTAAATTGATAACAGTAATTTTACGTATTTCAAAGATTTATCGGATCAATAATAATCGGCCGCATCAAGAAAAAAGAGGAGGCCCATGTCATTTCTAATCGTTCTCGCCGCGCTGGCGTTCCTGATGTTCGCCGCTTATCGGGGCTACAGCGTCATCCTGTTCGCGCCGATCGCCGCCCTGGGCGCGGTGCTGCTCACGGCCCCGGACGCCGTCGCGCCCGTGTTCACCGGCATCTTCATGGAAAAGATGGTCGGCTTCGTCAAGCTGTACTTCCCCGTGTTCATGCTGGGCGCCGTGTTCGGCAAGGTGATCGAGCTGTCCGGCTTTTCGGAATCCATCGTCAACGCCGCCATCCGCTACATCGGCCGTTCGCGCGCGAACGCGGTGATCGTCGCCGTGTGCGCACTGCTGACCTATGGCGGCGTGTCGCTGTTCGTCGTCGTGTTCGCGGTGTATCCGTTCGCGGCCGAGCTCTACCGCCAGAGCAACATCCCGAAACGCCTGATGCCGGGCGCCATCGCGCTGGGCGCGTTCTCGTTCACGATGGATTCGCTGCCGGGCACGCCGCAGATCCAGAACATCATCCCGACGACGTTCTTCAAGACGACGTCGTGGGCCGCGCCCGTGCTGGGCACCGTCGGCTCGCTGTTCATCATCGTCGTGGGCCTGGCTTACCTGGAATGGCGCCGCCGCGCGGCGCTGGCGCGCGGCGAAGGCTACGGCACGTCGCTCGTCAACGAGCCGGAACGCACGCAGGCCACGTCGCTGCCGCATCCTGCGCTGGCGATCCTGCCGCTGATCGTCGTGGGCGTGGCCAACTTCATCCTCACGCGCATGATCCCGCAATGGTATGGCGATTCGTTCACGGTGCCGGCCGAGATCCTGCCGGGCGTGCACACGCCGGTGACGGCCACGATCAAGACCGTCGTCGCGATCTGGGCGGTGGAAGCGGCGCTGCTGCTGGGGATCGTCGTCGTGATCCTGACCGCGTTCCGGCGCGTGAGCGCCCGTTTCGCGGACGGCTCGAAGGCGGCCGTCGGCGGCGCGCTGCTGGCCGCGATGAACACGGCGTCGGAGTATGGCTTCGGCGGCGTGATCGCGGCGCTGCCGGGGTTCATCGTCGTCAGCGATGCCTTGAAAAGCATCCCGAATCCGCTGGTGAATGCGGCCGTGTCGGTGAGCTCCCTCGCCGGCATCACGGGCTCCGCGTCGGGCGGCATGAGCATTGCGCTGGCCGCGATGTCGGACCTGTTCATCAAGGGCGCGCAGGCCGCGCAGATCCCGCTGGAAGTGCTGCACCGCGTGGTGTCGATGGCCAGCGGCGGCATGGACACGCTGCCGCACAACGGCGCCGTCATCACGCTGCTCGCGGTGACGGGGCTCACGCACAAGGAATCGTATCGCGAGATTTTTGCGGTGACCGTCATCAAGACGGCGGCGGTGTTCTTCGTGATCGCGTTTTATTACGTGACCGGACTGGTGTAACGCGCCGCCCGCGCAAGGGCGGCGCGTGTGACGTTAGCCGCGCTTGCGCTTGTACGCCGCCGTCATTCCCAGCAGCGCCGTCATCGCCAGCAATGGAGAGGACGGCTCCGGCACCTCGGCCGCGGCCGCGGTGGCGGCCGTGATCGTGAACGTGTCGCCCGCGCGCAGGCCCTGCGTATCCAGCAGCCAGTCGCTGGCGCCCGGCACGCCCAGTGCATTCCCGAACTGGAACTCGGCCCACTCCGGCGCGCTGAACACGACGTTCGCCGTGTGCGCGCCGGACGTCGCCGAGCCCACCGTGCCGAAGGCCGGCGTCACGCTGCCGGCCGCGAAGAAGGCGATGCCGTTCAGCGAGAAGCTGAATTCGTCCAGCGCGGCGCCGGCCATGTTGCGTACGAGCGCGTTGAAGGCGAGGGGGCCCGCCAGGTCGCCGGCTTCCAGCACGAAGCTGAACGTGGTCGGCGTGAACGTGGCGAGGTCGAGGTCGAACGATGCCAGGCCCGCGCCGCTGTAATCCGTCACCGTATTCGTTCCCGTGGTGCCGGTGAGGATCGCGGCCTGGGACAGTTGCGGCAGTGCCAGCGCGGCCGCCAGGGCACAGATACCAATCAGTTTGTTCTTCATGTCGGTTCCTTTCGATGGCGGATCAGAGCGGGCCCTTGGCCCACGGACCGGAGATCGCGAACGTGATGCCCGGGGTCTGGATGTTCACGAACAGGTAGCGGCCCGTCGGGTCGAAGCAGGCGCCCGCGAACTCGTTGCCGCGGTGGTCGCCGGCCAGCGTATCCAGCTTGCCGGCCGCATTCAGCTGCGACGTCGTCAGCTGCACGTTGTTCTTGGCGAAGATGTAGGCATCGCCGCCCTGCGTGATGCCCATCAGGCGCTGGCCGTAGCCGAAGGTGTCGGTCGTGGCGGTGGACGCGTCCTCGCAGATCAGGATGGCGTTGCGCGGGCTGACCGTCAGGTTGTCGCCCATATTGCCCACCGTCGTGTTCGGGCTCGAATAGATGCAGCGGAGGACCTGCGTGGCGAGGTCCAGTTCCCAGATCGCGCCGCGCGAGACGGCACCGCCGGACGTATCCATCACGTACATCTTGCCCTGCGCGTACCAGATGCCTTCGCCGCGGTTCATGCGCAGCGCGCCCTGCAGCCAGC
Source organism: Massilia kyonggiensis (assembly GCF_024756235.1). Classification (GTDB taxonomy): domain Bacteria; phylum Pseudomonadota; class Gammaproteobacteria; order Burkholderiales; family Burkholderiaceae_D; genus Telluria; species Telluria kyonggiensis. The sequence goes on from NZ_JANUGY010000005.1 coordinate 367,769, forward strand.
CCTGCACGAACGGGCCGGCGGCGTTGTTGATCGTCGTGCCGGACGGCCCCGTCGCGTTGCCGCGGTTCTGGTCCGGATTCGCGATCGGCACCCATTCCAGCACGTAGGCATCGCCCTTCAGCGCGCCCGCCACGTTGGCGTTCGGCGTGCCTTTCACCCGCGCCATCTGCAGCACGCCGCCGCGCGCCAGCGCGCCGTAGCCCCCGTTTTTATCGTCCGGGATGTAGCGGTAGAAGCCCGACTTGCCCGACGAGTCCTCCGTCATGTAGACGATGCTCGTGGCCGGATCGACGGCCGCCGCCTCGTGCGCGAAGCGGCCCATGCCGACGATGGGCTGGCCCGTCGTCTGCGTGGTGTCCGGCGACACTTCGAACACATAGCCGTGCTTCTTGCCCGAGGCAGTGACGTTGTCGGAGCCGATCTCCTCGCACGACAGCCACGTGCCCCACGGCGTGATGCCGCCGGCGCAGTTGCCGTCCGTGCCGCCCAGGCTCGGGGTCACGCTGACCCAGGCGCCGTCGCGGAACAGCAGATTCGTCGTGCCGCCGCCCAGCACCGTCGTCGCGCCGGCGCTGCTCGCGCCCGTGTCGTACGCGCCGAACGCGTTGATGAACTTGTTCGGGCTGACGGCGTGCGCTTCGTGGTTGCGGATCAGGACGAGCTCCGTGCTGCGGCCCACCTTGCGCGTCAGGACGACGCCCATGCCGTCGTGCGATGCGGGGCACGGCTTCCCGTCGGTCATCGTGTCGCCCGTCCAGCCGAAGCTCTTGTACGTAAAACCGGCGGGGAGCTGCAGCAGCGGCAGGCCGGTGGTCAGGTCGTTGACGGGGGCGATGGGGCCGTATGGGCTGTCGACCAGGGCACTGGCGCCGCCGGCGGCCAGCGACTCGCGCGCCTGCAGCGCGGCGAAGGCACCGACGAACGGCAGGGTGCCCATGCCCTTGAGCAGGGTGCGCCTGGACGGCGAGATGTTTTTATCTGTCATGTGAGCTCTCTCCATAGGGATGGATCGTGCCGGGATGGCACGCGCTCATGCATTAAAACAAACGAAAACTACCGTTCGATGACAGCAAAAAGACAATACTCAGACGGGCGTGACGACCCGCACCACCGTCTCGCCATAATCGCGGAAGCCCATGCGCAGGTAAAAGTCGTGGGCGGCCCGGTTCGCACTCATCACGTGCAGGAACGGGATCTCGGCGCGCGCCAGCTGGCGCCGGATGACCTTCCGCATCAGCCGCTTCGCATGGCCGCGGCCCTGGTAGTCCGGGTGCGTGCAGACGCCGCTGATTTCGCGATAGGGCCCCGCCGTCGTGCGTTCTCCTGCCATCGCGACGAGGCGGCCGTCGTCGAAACAGCCGAAGTACGCGCCCATCTCGATGGTGCGCAAGCCGAACGGGCCGGGGCGCGTCAGCCGAGCCAGCGCCAACGCCTGTTCCGCGTGGGCGGGACCCAGCGGCAGGGCGTCCGGGGCGGGATCGTCGGCCGGGCCGGTGCCGCCATCCCACACGAGGCGGAACATCTTCGCATCTACCTCGATGCGCCAGCCGTCCGGCGCGGGGCCGGACCAGACGTCGCAATAGAACTGCTCGCCGGGCGTGCAGAACGGACGCAGCGCGGCGAAGTCGGGTTGCTCCGGATCGGGAAAGCCGACGATGGGCGAGAACCCGGGCGCGTAGCGGCGTGCGCGGCCGGTGCCGGTGGAGAGGTGGCGGTGCGGGCCGTCGAGGCAGTTCCAGAAGATGTTGTCGAGAGGGTGTGTCATGTCCCGATTATGCAGGCAGCTCCAGGATCCAGTCCAGCAGCGGCCTGGCGGCGTCTTCCCAGTGCGGATCGAGCATCAGCGCATGGGCCAGCCGCGGCACCAGATGCGGTTTCACGCCATAGTACGTGGCGGTGCCGCGCACGGCATCGGGGCGGATGAAGCGGTCGTCCAGGCCGCCCAGCACGAACACGGGCGGCGCCTGCCAGGGCATCGGCGCGAACGGCCGCCAGCCCTGCAGTTCGATGCCCACGTGGCGCGACTCGCCCTGAACGCGGCGCGCGAAGCGGGCATAGTCGGCGTCGGGCAGGTCGTCGGAAAACAGATGGCGGCGCATGATGTCCGGGTCGAGCGTCTGCGGTTCGGCGAAGGAGAGGCGCGCCAGCTGCTGGAACAAATCGGGCGAAGATAGCATCATCTGCCACGCCGAATACGCGAGGCCCCACGGCGGCACGGACGCGAGCAGCGCGACGCCGGCCGCGTGGCCGCCGCAGCGGATCCAGTCCTGCACGACGGCGCCGCCGAGCGAGTGGCCGACGACGACCAGCGGCCCGTCGCCCAGCCGTGCGATGGTCGTGCGCAGGTCGTCCGTGTAGTCGGCCAGGCGCCAGTCGTTCAGCCGTTCGCGCCCGCCGCTGCCGCCATGGCCGCGCAGGCTGAGCGCATGCACTTCGAAGCCCGCGTCGGCGAACCAGGGCAGGACGTGTTCCTCCCACACCCAGGCACCCACGCAGATGCCGTGTACCAGCAGCAGGCGCGGACTGTCCGGACGGGGCCGGGCCGGGCGGCGCGTGATCAGTTCGAGTTCCATGCGGTCGTCGTGAGTCGCTCTCGACTGTATGGTAGCGCAAACGGCATGAGGTGTCAGTCCGGCAGGCCGAGCGCCTTCGCCACGTCCTCCCACGCCACCAGCTTGAAGTTCTGCGGCCCGTCCGGCAGCCGCTTGTGGCCATCCTGCACGACGAGCAGGCCCTTGCCATACGGCCCGCCCAGTCGCGCGGACGTCACGTCCAGGCCATCGGTCTCCGAGGTGCCGTCGATGCCTCGCGCCGTATCGATACCGATCCGGAACGCGCCGCGCACCGTGAACGGGGCCGTGGCATCCAGCACGACGTAGCTGTCGTTGCCCTGGCTCGATACGACGACCCAGCTGCCCGTCCTGCCGTGGTAGATGCCCATGCCTTCGACGTCCGCCTGCAGCAGGCCGCCCACCGGCAGCACGAGGCGCGGCGTCATCGGCTGTGCCGCATCGGCCTGCGCGACCCACAGGCCGCGCTTTTCCTCGCCCATGAACAGCAGCCCGGTGCGCTCGTCCGCCACGCAGCCTTCCGGCTGGCTCGCGAGGCGCCAGCTGCGCGCGAGCACCGCGCCGAATTTGCCGTCGACGCGCGTGATGCGGTATTGCTGGAAGCGCCCGTCCTTGTCGTTGACGATGGCATCCAGCCCGCCCTGCGGCGTGCGATACAGGCAGGCGCCGTAGATGTCGGACAGCGTCGTCGGCAGGCGCGCCGCTTCCGTGACGCTGCCCGCGCCGTCGATGGCGAACAGCACGATCGCGTTCTCGTCGCGCTGCGTGGCCATGGCGAGATCGAAGCGCATGCCGTCGCCGAAGGCAAGGTCCTGGCGCACGTCGACGTTGTTCAGGCGGCCCGCTTCCAGCAACTGCGTCTGGCGGCCCGCGAGGTCGTACACGAGCAGGCCCTGTTTCTTGTTCGTGCCGAGGATGCGCGCGCCGTCCGGGTCCGTCGGGTGGATCCAGATCGCGGGATCGTCGGCCGCGTCGCCCGCCCGTGCCACGGGCGCCGTCTGCGCGCGCGGCAGCACGATCGGCAATACTGTCCGCTTCGGCGCCGGCGTCTTCCACGTGAGGCCGGCGTCCTTCCACCCGGCGTCCGTGCGCGCGAGCAGGCGCGGGCCGGATGCCAGCGCGTGTGCGTGTAAAGGCAGCGCAGCCTGTTCGCGCCACGTGTCGCCCACCCGCCGCCATGCGTGCAGCGTGCCGTTGCCATCCAGCGCCGCCACGCCACCGGGCAGCACGGCGACGGCACCTGCACCCTTCGCGAGCTTGCCGAACGGCGCCGCCAGCGCGACCGGAGCACGGGCGCCGGCGCTTTCCGGATCGGCGTCGTAGGCCCACAGCCCGAAGCCGCTCTCGGACACGTACAGCGTCGCCTCCACATCGTCCACGCGGCAGTGCTTCACGTGCGGCGGCAGCGCCAGGTGGCGCACGAGCCGGGCCGGTTCGCCCAGCAGCCATTGCTGCGCCTGGCCATCCTTCGCGATCAGGAACGCGTGGTCGAGGTGCTGCGCGTCGCGGTACAGACAGGCCGCCTCGATGCCGAAGCCGGTGTCGGGCAGCGGGGGCAGGGCATGCAGGCCGGCCGCGTCGATGCGGACGGGGACCGCGCGCTCGGCATTCGCATCGACGACGAGCGCCAGGTTGCCGCGCACGTCGAACTGGCGGCCGCGTACGGCGACGCCGGCGCGCTCGTTGCCGTTGCCGTCGACGAGGCGCAGCGCGCGTTTGTCCAGCGCGAGCCAGCCGCCGCCGGGCAGCGGGGCCAGTTCGTTCGCACCGTTCAGCACAGTTGGAACGACCTGGGCGTGGGCCGTCGTGGCGAGCAGCGCGGCATACAGGAATAGGTGTTTCATCAGAACAGACTCGCTTTCAGGCCGATCTTGTACGTGCGTCCATAGCGTTCGTACTGGACGTTGTGGCCCTTCACGCCCTGGTACACGTAATACGTTTCGTTGTTCAGGTTGGCGGCGTCGAAGGACAGCTGCCAGCGCTTGCCGAATTGCCAGGCGAGCGAGAAGTCGACCTGCTTCTGCGTGTCGACGATGTGGTCCTGCAGCGGGTCGTTCACGTCCCCGCCCAGCTCCAGCAGATAGGGCGATTTGTAGTTGACGGCGATGCGCGTGGACAGCGGACCAGCTTCGTACCCCAGCATCAGGTTGGCCATGCGCTGCGCCTGGCCCGGCATGCGGATCGAACGGCCTTTGACGTCGGCACTGGACGACGTGAGCGTCGCGTTGGCGCCGACGAGCAGGCCGTTGAACGGCGCGGGCAGCATGCGCAGCGGCTGCTGCCACGCCAGTTCGAGGCCGCGCACGTCGGCATCGTCGCCGTTCGCGTACGACGTGGCCGTCGTGTAGCCCACCCAGCGGCCCGTGCCCGCGAGGTTGGCTGCGTACGTGAAGTTGCGGATGTCCTTGTAGAACGCATACGCCGACACGACGCCGCCGCTGCCCAGGATGCGTTCGATGCCGATGTCGAGATTGTGAGCCTTCAGCGGCGCGAGGTCCGGATTGCCGATCGTCGCCTCGGTGGCGCTGGCCAGGCTGATGCCGGGCGCCAGCTGGCTGAAGTTGGCGCGCACGACGGCATTCGTCCATGCGGCGCGCACGCTCGTGGCGCGGTCGATGTCGTAGCGGGCCTGCACGCTGGGCAGCCAGTTCGTGTACTCGCGGCCTGCGTGGCGCGGCGTGATCGTGCTGCCGGCCACTTCGTTGCCGTCGGCCGTGAAGCGCGTCCGTTCGGCGCGTACGCCGGCGAGTACGGTCCATGGGCCGCGGGAGAGACTCGTCTGGACATAGCCCGCGTCGATGTCTTCGCGCATGCCGTAGTCGTTCAGCGCGGATTCGGCCGCCAACAGGGCCTTGCTGCGGTCGATCCCCGCCACGCGGGCGCGGATCAGCGCCGGATCGAGCGCCGCGCCGATCGTGCCCAGCGCGTAGTCCAGCGTGGCGCCGCTCGTGAACGCGGACATGGCCGTCGAGCCGGGCCCCCAGTAATTGCCGCTCGTGGTTTTGCTGCTGTTGTACGCCCACTGGTTCGTGTCGTTGTCCTTGTCGCGCCGGATCGCCTTGGCGCCGAACTTCACGGTGCCGCGCCAGTCGCCCGCTTCGACGTCGCGCATCAGGTCCACGCGCAGCTGGTTCGTGCGGTCGGACGAGTAGCGCTGCTGCAGCGTGATGGCGTTCAGTGCGTAGCTGGCCGGGTCGAACACCGAGGCGGGCGCGATCAGGTGCGGCTGCACGCCGTCCGTGAAGCCGATGCCGGCAAAGCTGGACGTGCCGCGGAAGCGTCCGTCGTTCAGCGATTCGGGCGTGTCCTCGCTGGCGCGCGTGCTGGCCGCTTCCGCATGGACCTTCCACGCGCCGATGCGGTGGTCGGCGGCGAGGCTCACGGAGCGGATCTCCTGCGTGTACTTGCGCTGGCGGATGCGGCGTTCCACGCGCGCGGTGTCGGTCTGGCCCTCGGCCAGCGCGCCGCCCTTGACGTTGCCGACCGTGAGGCGGTCGCGCACCTCGTCGTCCGAGAAGCGCGACAGGAAGGTGCGCAGCGCGACGCTCGTGTCGGCATCCGGACGCCAGTCGACGTTCAGCGCGCCCGCCCGGCGCGTGCGTGCCGGCAGGTAGTCGCGCAATTCGAAGCCGGACAAACGGTCGCCGCTCCATGCGCCGCCCGTCTCCACGTTGTCCGAGCCGAACTTGCGCCGTTCTCCGGACAGGCCGGCCGCGATGCCCAGCGTCCCGCCCGCGAAGCGCTGCGCCCACAGTGCGTTGGCGGATGGGCTGGTGCGGTGCGTGAGGTCGTCGTGGCTGGCGGCCGCGCCCACGCTCAGCAGGCGGCCCGGCAGGTCGAACGCGGACAGCGTTTTCACGTCGATGCTGCCGCCCAGTGCGTTCGCGTCCTGGTCGGGCGTGAGGGTCTTGGTGACGGCCAGTTCGCGGATCAGGCCCGCAGGCAGCACGTCCAGCGCGACGGCGCGGCGCGACGCTTCCGGCGACGGCACGGTCGCGCCGTTGATCGTGACGCTGTTGTAGTCGGCATCGAGGCCGCGCACGACGACGTAGCGACCTTCGCCCTGGTCGCGCTGCACGGCGACCCCCGGCAGGCGGGCCAGCGCCTCGGCGGCGTTCTTGTCCGGCAGGCCGCCGATGTCGTCGCTGCTGACGACGGACACGATGTTGTCTGCCTTTTCCTGGGCCGCGATGGCGTGCGCGAGGCTGGCGCGCTGGCCGGTGACGACGACGGTGTCGGCCGCGTGGACGCCGCCGGCGGCCAGCAGGCTCGCGCCGATGGCCGTCAAAGTCTTGGGAAGATCGAGAGGTCGCATTGTTGTTCTGTCAGGACGTGGTTGGAATACGGCGCATTCTCGGCACCGAATATGACGGGTCGGTGACGTCCGCCACCGACCACAGCCCGTACGACCCTCGAATGAGCCGAATTGACCCGGCACGCCTGCGGGCAAACCGTCCACGACGCCCGGGAAGCGCGTGCGGCATGAGCCGTTCGGACCCGTGCGCCTGTCATCAGCCTGTCACACGGCCGCGCTACCTTCGGCCGTCATTTTTCGCTACCGCACCGTCATGCCCGCCTTCGTCCGTCCGCTTCTCGTCCTCGCCTGCGCGCTTGCCTCGTTCGCCGCGCTGTACGCGTCCGCCGGGACGCATAAACCGTTCGCGAGCTGGCACTGGATGGACATCGTCGACGAGGGCGGCACCGCGCTGATGGCGCTCGTGTGGTGCCTGATCGTGCTCGCGAGCCGGCCGGACGGGCGCGTGACGCGGCTGCTGGCGGGCGGCCTCGCCTGCATCACGCTCGGGTCGTGGGCGGATTGCCTGGACGAGTTCTGGCGCATCGACAAGGACGCGCTGTGGGACAACGCGCTGGAAGGCCTCGTGCCGTTCGGGATGCTCGTGCTGACGGCGGGACTGTATTACTGGCGCCGCGAGCAGGCCCTGCTGGCGGACCATCTGCGCAAGCGCGAGCGGCTGTTCCGCAGCCACCGGCCGTTCGACCGCGTCACGCAACTGGCCGACGCGGACTACCTGCGCGAACAGCTGCGCCGCACGGAGGGGACCGTCGTCCTGCTCGACATCGACGGCTTCCACCGCATCAACCGCGAGCATGGCCGCGCGGAAGGCGACCGCGCGCTGCAGGCCGTCGCGCACATGCTGTTGCTGAACCTGCGCAACGACGACCTGCTGTGCCGCTACGCGGGCGACCGCTTCGCCGTGCTGATGCCGGGCCTGTCCCTGGATGCCGCCGCAGCCGCCGCGCGCCACCTGTGCGCGATGGTCGGCGCCATGCGCCATCACGCGGGCGCATGCCGCGTGGCGCTCAGCCTGCGCCACGACTGCGCGCCGGCGGACGGCGCCCCCGAGATCCTGCTGGCGGACCTCTGCCGCCGGATGGACGCGGCGTGATCGCCTGGTGCGCGGCATCCGAACCGTCGATCCCGGGCTACCTGCAGCCGGCGCTCGTCCTCGAATACGGCCGCGCGGCCGATGCGGACGACGCCGCGCTGTTGCGCGACACGGGCCTGGTCGATTCGCTCGACCCCACGGCGCTGGTGTCGGCCAGCCAGCTCCTGCGCCTGCTCGCGAACCTGCTGCGCGCGCTGGACAGTCCGGACACGTCGTTCATGCTGGGCCAGCAACTGCTGCCCGGCCACGACGGTGCGGCCAGCCATGCGCTCGTCCAGGCGCCCACGCTGCGCGCGCTGCTCGAGACGCTGTGCCGCTGGCATGCGCGCCTCACGCCCCTGCTGCGTCCGCGCCTGGAAACCTGGGACGACGTCGCGCTGCTGTACTGGGTCGACAGCCACGGCGCCCCTTGCCTGCGCCCCGCGCTCGTCGAAATGCACATGACGGCCGTCGTCGCGCTGTGCCGCTGGCTCGGCGGGGAGCGGCTGCCGTGGCGCTTCTGCTTCAACCGCGCGGCCCCGCGCCACGTCGAGCAGCACCACGTCCACCTGGGCAGCGCGCTGCGCTTCGATTGCCAACTCGACGCGATGCTGATCGACGCGGCCTGGCTCGACCGTCCCTGGCCGCGCGGGAACGGCATCGCGGCCGGCCTCGCGCAGGCGGCTGCCGCCGCGGAAGCCGTGCGGTCCCCGGGCCTGCTGGCCGCGCTGTACGACTACCTGCTGGAACGCGTGCGCGCCGCGCCCACGCTGGAGCGGACGGCGCTCGATTTCGGCGTCAGCCCGGCCACCTTGAAACGCCAGCTGCTGCGCCACCACACCCATTTCCAGGCCGAGCTGGACCAAGTGCGCACGCATGTCGCGCTGTGGCTGTTCCAGGCACGCCGCCTCGACAACGAAGCGGCCGCGGCCTACCTGGGTTTCCACGACGCGGCCAATTTCCGCCGCTCGTTCAAGCGCTGGACGGGGATCACGCCGGGGCCGTTGCGGCTGGCGCTGGACGCGGCCCTGTAAGCGTGATTGGCTGTTTCTCTACGTTTATCGCGCCGGGGCGAATGCCGACAAGCTGAAATAGACGCAAGGTTACAACGGTCTGCCAACCATATGATAGAAATGTGGCGAGTGTATTGATATACTGAAACAATTCTTTGTGGAAAAGAATGTAACCGACTTCATATCGAGCTCGCGCCATGTACCGACACGCAACCGGAATCAACGCCCTCAACGCCGCACGGGCCCGCGGCTTCACGCTGATCGAACTGATCGTCGTCATCGTCATCCTCGGCGTCCTGTCCGCGGTCGCGTTGCCGAAATTCGCCGACCTCGGGGGAGACGGCCGCAAGGCGTCGATCCAGGCGCTGACCGGCTCCGTCAACACGGGCATCAAGCTGGTCAAGTCCCTGACCACGATCCGCGGCGCGGGCACGCCGCTCGCCATCGCGAACCTGACGAACGTCGACATGGACGGCACCAAGGTCCGCGTCTGGAGCGGCTATCCCGACCGGTGGTGCGACGGTATCGGCGCGGTGCTGCAAGGCATGACCGTCCCGAAAACCAGCTGCTACCTCTCCACGGCGCCCGTCGAGTTCGATGGCTATACGTTCTACGGGTACGGCAACGACAAGCTGCCCAACGGCGACGCGGGATGGCGCATCGAGAGCGCGCCGAATCCGAAGCAATGTTCTGTGCAGTACAACTATAACGGTACCGGCGTTCCCGTCGTCACGGCCAATACCGACGGGTGTTGAGAAGGTAACAGCCGAGGCCGCTTGATTGCGGCTGCAATGCATTAGCGCGCCATGGCGGCGTGCTTTTCGGTAGCATGGGGTATCCAACCAACCGGTTCAGTACCGATGGAGCCCCCTTCCTCAACGGCCGTGTCCTGCGTCGACGACGTGCTCATCACGGCGGAACTGGAGCGGCGTCCGCGCCGGGCGCCGGACTACGCGGCGGAAAACCGCGCGATGGCGGCGCTCGCCCGGCAACTGGCCGTCGATCCGCACGGCGTACCCCAGGCACTGGCCGAACTGGTGCTCGAATTGTGCGATGCCGGATCGGCCGGCATCAGCCTCCTCGAGGAACAGGACGGGCGCCGCTATTTCCGCTGGCACGCGGCGGCGGGACTGTTCGCCGGCCACCTGGGCGGCACGATCGCGTTCGATAGCAGTCCGTGCGGCGTCGTAGTCGACCGCAATCAAACCATGCTCATGCGCAACGGCGAGCGCTGCTTCGCGGCGATGGCCGGCTTCGAGCCGCCGATGATCGAGAACCTGCTCGTGCCGTGGACGGCCCAGGGGCGCGCCGTGGGCACGGTGTGGGTGATCAGTCATCGCCCCGACCGGGAATTCGATGCGGAGGATGCGCGCGTGCTGCGCAACCTGGCCGATTTTGCGGCCGCCGCGTACCAGGCCATCGTCGCACTGGAAGAAACGGCCGAGGGCCGGCGCGAACTCGTGCAGGCGGCCGAGGAGCGCACGCGCGTGCTGGCGGGACATAACCGCATACTCGAACACGAGATCGCCCAGCGCCGCCACGCCGACGAGGCGCTGCGCGCCAGCGAGCAGCGCTACCGCGACCTGATCGGTGCGATCCCGGCCGGTGTCGTCGCATGCGACGCGGCGGGCACGGTCGTGTTCCACAACGCCTGCGCCGACGCGCTGTGCGGCGGGCCGCCCGGCGAGGCGCCCGCGTGCTGGGGCCCGGAAGCCTGCGCGGCGAACGGCCACCGGCTGGAAAATTTCGCGGCACCGCTGCGCGAGGTGCTGGCCGGCGGACAGCCCGTCGTCGACCGCGAACTGACGATCGAGCGGCCGGACGGCAGCCGCATCGACGTGCTGCTCAACATCACGCCGCTGCGCGACCATGCGGGCGGCATTACCGGCGCCGTCAACATCGTGCAGGACATCACGGCACGCAAGCGCGTCGAGGACGAACTCCGGGTGTCGGAACAGCGCTTCCGCACGCTGGCCAATACCGTGCCCGTGCTGATCTGGCAAAACGACGAGGAAGGCCGCAACGTGTTCGTCAACCAGTACTACCTCGATTTCACGGGCAAGACATTCGAGGACGTGATGGGCGTGCGCTGGCACGAGCTGGTGCATCCGGACGACGCGCCCGCGTACATCGCCGACTACATGGATGCCGTGCGCGTGCGCCGGCCCTGGCGCAACCTCGACCGCCTGCTGCGCCGCGACGGCCAGTGGCGCTGGTTCGACAATTACGCGCAACCGCTGTTCGCGCCGGATGGCAGCTACGCGGGCCACGTCGGCGCCTCGCTCGACATCACGGACGCCGTGCTGGCCGAGCAGGCTCTGAAGGAGACGGACCGGCGCAAGGACGAATTCCTGGCCGTGCTGGCGCACGAGCTGCGCAACCCGCTCGCGCCGATCAGCAACGCGGTGCACCTGCTGCGCCATCCGGACGGCCGCCGCCGTGCCGACCGCCTCGTCGAGATGCTGGGGCGGCAGGTGCGCCAGATGATCAAGCTCGTGGACGACCTGCTCGAGATCTCGCGCATCACGCGCGACAAGATCGAACTGCACCGCCAGCCGCTGCTGCTGGCCGACGTCGTGCACGGCGCCGTCGAGACGAGCCGGCCGCTGATCGACCAGCACCGCCACCACCTGGACGTGCGCCTGCCGGACGAGCCGCTGACACTGAACGCCGACAGCGTGCGCCTCACGCAGGTGCTCGCGAACCTGCTGAACAACGCGGCCAAGTACACGGACCAGGGCGGCAGGATCCTGCTCGAAGCGCGGCGCGACGGCGCGGAGGTCGAGATCGCGGTGCGCGACAACGGCATCGGCATCCCCGCCGGCAACCTGCCCGCGGTGTTCGACATGTTCACGCAGGCGCACCGCGCGGCCGGGCGTGGGGAGGGCGGGCTCGGGATCGGCCTCGCGATGGTGAAGAGCCTCGTGCAGATGCATGGCGGGACCGTGGAGGCGAAGAGCGCCGGCACCGGGCTGGGCAGCGAATTCGTCGTGCGCCTGCCGCTGGCCGAGGCGCCCGACGCCGCGCACGACGGCACGGCCGCCGGAGCGGGCGCTGCGCCGCTGGCGGGCCAGCGCATCCTCGTCGTCGACGACAACCAGGATGCGGCGGACACGCTCGCGATGCTGCTCGACGCGGACGGCGCCCAGGCGCGCGCCGTGTACGACGGCCCGTCCGCGCTGGCCGTGCTGCCGGCGCTGCGGCCGCACACGGTGCTGCTCGACCTGGGCATGCCCGACATGGACGGCTTCGAAGTGGCGCGCCGCATCCGTGCCGATCCGGCCCTGGCCGGGGTGCGCATCGTGGCCCTGACGGGCTGGGGGCAGGAGAGCGACCGCGAACGCACGCGCGGGGCCGGGTTCGATTTTCACCTCACCAAGCCGGTCGACCTGAACGTGCTGCACGCGTGGCTCGGCACCACGCGCTGATCACCCGAAATACGCGGTATCCGCCGCGACGCGCGGCACGATGTGGCCGTCGACCCAGTCGAGCCACGCCCGCGTGCGCGCATCCATGAAGTGGCGCGACGGCAGCAGCGCATAGACGCCAATGTCGGGCGAGCGCCACGCCGGCAGGATGCGCACGAGACGCCCCGCGCGCACGGCGTCGATCACGGAGAACAACGGCAGCAGCGTGATGCCGGCGCCGCGCAGCGCCACGTCGACGATCAGGTCCGGCGTGTCCGCCACGACCTGCCCCCGCGGCGCCAGCGTGGCCACCGCGCCTTCTTTCGCATCGCCTGCCACGAGCCGCCAGTCCGGCCCGACCGACGGATTGGCCAGTCGCAGGCATGCGTGCGCGCGCAGGTCGTCCGGCGTGGCCGGCGTGCCGTGGCGGGCGAGGTAGGCCGGCGCGGCGCACAGGACGGCGAACGTGGTGCCGAGCCGGCGCGCCACCATGCCCGAATCGACGAGGGCTTCGGCCAGGTACAGGCTCACGTCGGCGCCGCGTGCCAGCAGGTCCGGCACGTATTGCGATGTCGAGTAGTCCACGGTCAGGTCGGGATACGCGGCGCAGAAGTCCGCCAGCACGGGCGCCACGTAATGCTGGCCGAAGTTCGTCATGCACTGCACGCGCAGGCGCCCGCGCGGCCGCGCGCCTGCCCCGCGCGCCTGCGCCTCCGCTTCCTCGACGAGGGCCAGCAGCTCGCGGCACCGTTCCGCGTAGGCGGCGCCGCTGTCCGTCAGCGCGTGCTTGCGCGTCGTGCGCTGCAGGAGCTTGGTGCCGAGGCGCCGCTCCAGGTCGGCCACGAGGCGCGATACCTGGGCCGTCGTCAGGTCCATCTGCTCGGCGGCCAGCGTGAAACTCCCGCTGTCGATCGTGCGCAGGAAGGCCTGCATGGCCCAGACGAGGCCGGCGTCGAGGTTGTTGCGCATGGTTTATTACGTTCTACGTAAAGGTCATTTTCATTTTCCCGGATTGTTGCATGAGGCGTGCGTGACCACAATCCCAACATGCCATCCGAGGAGACCGCCATGAAGATCACGCCATCCCGTCACTGGGTCCTGCTGGCCATTCCTCCGCTGCTGTGGGCGGGCAACTTCGTGGCCGGCCGTGCGGTGCGCGACGCCGTGCCGCCGATGACGCTGGCATTTGCGCGCCATCTGCTCGCCTTCCTCGTGCTGCTGCCGTTCGCGTGGCCGGGATTGCGTGCGGACGCGGGGACGCTGTGGCGCCACCGCGGCGTCATCGCGCGCACGGCACTGGCGGGCATGGCCGGCTTCAACCTGCTCGTCTACGCGGCGCTGCACACGACGACTGCCACCAACGTGCTGCTGCTGAACGCGGCGATCCCCGTGCTGATCGTGCTGTTCGGCGCCATGCTGGGCCGCGGCGCGCCGACGCGGCAGCAGGTCGCGGGCATGCTGCTGTCCTGCGCCGGTGTCCTGCTCATCATCGGCCACGGCGACCCGGCGCGCATCGCGCAACTGCGCTTCGCCCGCGGCGACCTGCTCGCGTTCGCGGCGATGGGCGGCTTCGCCCTGTATTCGCTGTGGCTGCGCGACCTGCCGGCCGGCGTGAACCGCATCGGCGTGCTGGCCGCGCAACTGGGCGTGGCGGCGGTCGGCCTGCTGCCGTTCGCAGCGTGGGAGTGGGGCCGTGGCCTGCAGGCGCACGCCGGGCCGGCCGCGCTCGGGGCCGTGCTGTACGTCGCGCTGGGCGCATCGCTGCTGGCGCCGCTGCTGTACATGGCCGGCGTGGCGCGCGTGGGCGCGGCTCGCGCCGGCCTGTTCCTGCACCTGATTCCCGTGTTCGGCGCGCTGCTGGCGGCACTGCTGCTGGGCGAGTCGCTGCACGCGTACCACGCCCTCGGCATCGCCGTCATCGCGGCCGGGCTGGCGGTGTCGAACCGGCCGCCGCGGCCGTGCACTCAGGCCGCGAACTGCGGCGCCTGCTGACGGAAGGCCTTGCGGTAGGCGGCCGGCGACGTCTGCAGCGCCGCGCGGAAATGCTGGCGCAGCGACAGCGCGGAGCCGAAGCCCGCTTCCTGTGCCACCACCTCGACGGCCGCGTCGGACGTCTCCAGCATCCAGCGCGCGTGCGCCAGCCGCTGGGCCAGCAGCCACTGCTTGAACGACGTGCCGGTCGCCTGGCGGAAGTGGCGCGTGAAGTTACGCCGGCTCATGGCGGCGCGCTGGGCGAGGTCGTCGATGCCGTGCTCCTCGCCGAGATGTTGCGTCACCCACTCCAGCACGGCGGACAGGCGGCCGTCGCTGGGGGACGCGGGCAGCGGCCGCTCGATGAACTGGGCTTGCCCCCCTTGCCGGTGCGGGGCCACGACGAGCATGCGCGCCACGTGGTTGGCCGCATCCGCGCCGCACAGCCGGCGCATCAGGTGCAGGCAGCAGTCGATGCCGGCCGCCACGCCGGCCGACGTCAGCACGTCGCCATCGTCCACGTACAGCACGTCCGGATCGACTTTTACGCGCGGGTGGCGGCGCGCCAGTTCGGCCGCGAGCGCCCAGTGGGTGGCGACCGTGCGGCCGTCCAGCAGGCCCGCCTCGGCCACCGGGAAGGCGCCCAGGCACAGCGCGACGATGCAGGCGCCGCGCGCGTGCGCCGCACGCAGCGCGTCGAGCAGCGCGGGCGGAGCGGGGCGGCAGTCGTCGTACCAGGCGGGCATCACGACGATGTCGGCCTCCTGCAGCGCTTCCAGGCCGTGGCCCGGCACGATGCCGAAGCCGGCGCTCGTGGCCAGCGGCGCATCCGGGTCGGCGCCGCACACGGTCAGCGCGAAGCGAGAGCGCGCATCCGCGCCGGGGCGGCCGCTGAACACGAGGCAGGGCACGGACAGGTGGAAGGGCGTCATGCCGTCGAAGGCGATGACGGCCACGCGCCAGGTCGAAGGTTCGGATCGGGTCATGGCCCGATTATATCGAAGGTTGTCCTCCGGGCCACTGTCGGGACCACGCCCCCGCCGCGACAATGGCGTCACACAACCAAGGAGAGACACCATGCAAGTGACCCAGATCCGCAACGCCACCCTGCTCATCGAGTACGCCGGCAAGACCTTCCTCGTCGATCCGCTGCTGGCCGACAAGGGGGCCTACCCCGGCTTTGCCGGCACGGCCAACAGCCACCTGGCCAATCCGCTCGTCGACCTGCCCGTGCCTTTGGCGACCTTGTTCGACGTGGACGCCGTGCTCGTCACGCACCTGCACGCCGACCACTGGGACGAAGCGGCGCGGCGCAAGCTGCCGCGCGAATTGACCGTGTTCGCGCAGAACGACGCCGATACCCAGGCCATCCGCGCCGACGGCTTCACCGACGTGCGGACGCTGTCGGCGCAGGGCGACACGCTGTTCGACGGCATCCGCATCGCCCAGACGCGGGGCCAGCACGGCAGCGACAGCGTCATGGCCGTGATCGGCGCGCGCATGGGCGAGGTGAGCGGCCTCGTGCTGCGCCACCCGGACGAGCCCACGCTGTACATCGCCGGCGACACCGTATGGAACGTGCACGTGGCAGCCGCGCTGGAAACGTACGACCCGGACGTCGTCGTGCTGAACTGCGGCGACGCGCAGGTGCCGGGCCTGGGCCCCATCATCATGGACCTGGACGACGTGGCCAGCGTGGTGAAGGCGGCACCGCGGGCGACCATCGTCGCGAGCCACCTGGAAGCCGTAAACCACTGCGTGCTGTCGCGTGCCGAACTGCGGGCGTGGGTGGACACGCAGGATCTGGTGGCGCGGGTTCTCGTGCCCGACGACGGCGAGGCATGCGTATTTACCCAAACCGGCGCGGGTTCGCGGTAGGATGGCGAAGGCGGCGCCGTGCCGCCTTCCAGCGAGATAGCCGATGCCCATCGATGCCACCGAATTCGACGAGTACCTGCAGTTCGCCAACGAGCTGGCCGATGCGGCCGCCGGCGCGATCCTTCCGCATTTCCGCGCCGGCAGCGGCGCCGAGAACAAGAGCGCGCGCGGCTTCGACCCGGTGACCGCGGCCGACCGCGGCGCCGAGCGCGTGATGCGCGCGCTGATCCGGGCGCGCTATCCGGATCACGGCATCCTCGGCGAGGAAGAGGGGACACAGGCCGGCAGCAGCGGCCTCACGTGGGTGCTGGACCCCATCGACGGCACGAAGGCCTTCCTCCTCGGCCTGCCGCTGTGGGGCACGCTGATCGCGCTGAACGACGGCACGCGCCCCGTGCTGGGCCTGATGAACCAGCCCTTCACGCGCGAGCGTTTCGTCGGCACGGCGTACCGCGCTTGGAACGGCGGCCACGTGCTGCACACGCGCCCGTGCGCGGAGCTGGCGGAGGCGCACGTGATGTGCACGTCGCCCGACATCTTCACACCTGACCAGCGCGCCGCCTTCGACGCCGTCGCGGGCCGGGCGCGCCTGCTGCGCTATGGCGGCGACTGCTACGCCTATTGCATGCTGGCGTCCGGTCTCGTCGACGCCGTCATCGAAGCGGGCCTGCAGCCGTGGGACGTGCAGGCGCTGGTGCCCATCATCGAAGGCGCCGGCGGCGTCATCACGGCGTGGGATGGCGGCGACGTGCAGCATGGCGGCACGGTGCTCGCGTGCGGCGATCCGCGCCTCCATGCGCAACTGGTGCGCGAGTTAGCCGTTCCCTAGCCAGGCCGCCAGCGCGCCCAGGTCCACCGGCTTGGTCAGGTGATGGTCGAACCCGGCCGCGCGCGTGCGCTCGCGGTCGGCCTGCTGGCCCCAGCCCGTGAGGGCGACGATGCGCACGTGCGCGTGGCCTTCGGCGCGGATGGCGCGCGCGACGTCGAAGCCGTCCATCTCCGGCATGCCCAGGTCGAGCAGCACGACGGTGGGCGCGAACCCGGGCAGCGCGGCCAGCGCGGCCGGGCCGCCGTACACGGCCCGCGCCCGCGCCCCGTGCGTGTCCAGCAGCAGGGCCAGCGTGTCCGCCGCGTCGGCATTGTCGTCCACGACGAGCACGCGGTGGCCCGCCAGCGCCGTGCACGTCGTTCCCGCCTCGCCATCCGGCGCCGCACCGTGCAGCAGGGGCAGGCGCACGACGAATTCGCTGCCGCAGCCCGGGCCCGCGCTGTGCGCCTCCACGGTCCCGTCGTGCATCTCGACGAGCTTGCGCACGATCGCGAGGCCGATGCCCAGGCCGTCGCCGTCGCCCCGGTTGCCCAGGTGCGGCTGCGCGAACATGTCGAACACGTGGGGCAGCTGGGCGGCCGGGATGCCGCGGCCGTTGTCGCGCACCCGCAGCGCGATGGCCGTGCCTTCGCGCCGGGCCAGCAGTTCGATGCGGCCGCCCGTGGCGGTGTATTTGGCGGCGTTGTTGATCAGGTTCGTGAGCACCTGCGTCAGGCGCACGGCGTCGCCGTGCACGACGAGGGCGCCGTCGGGCACCGTCACGTCGAGTTGGTGGCCGGCCCGTTCGACCTGCGGGCGGCTCGCCTCGACGGCGTCGCGCACGATGTCGGCCAGAGCCAGCGCGCGCCGATCCAGTTCGATCTTGCCGCGCGAGATGCGCGCGATCTCCATCAGGTCGTCGACCAGCTTGACGATCTGCCGCACCTGGCGCTCGACGATGCCCGTGAGACGGTCCGTGGCGTCGCGGCCTTCGGCGCGGCGCATCAGCTGGACCGCGTTGCTGATCGGCGCGAGCGGGTTGCGCAGCTCGTGCGCCAGCGTGGCGAGGAATTCGTCCTTGCGCCGGTCCGCTTCCTTCAGCGCCTGCTCGGCGCGCACGCGCTCGATCGCGGCCCACGTGCGTTCGGCCGCTTCGCGCACGAGGTTCACTTCGGCCGCGTTCCAGTGCCGCGGCGCCGCATGGTGCACGCAGAACACGCCGGCGACGCGTCCGCCGGAATACAGCCCGACGGCGACGTGGGACGCGATGCCGACGCTGACCCAGCCGGCGCGCGTGATGCGGTCCATGTGCGGGTCGCGCGCCGTGTCCTCGACGACGAAGTGTTCGCCCCGCTCGAACGCGGCGAGCGCGCGCGTGCCCAGCGCGGGCATCGGATAAGTGCCGGCCAGCGACGCGACGCCGTCCACGTGGTCGCGCCGGATGTGGACCCGGCCTTCCTCGAATTCGCCGATCAGCACGCGGCTCGCGCCAAGGTGCGCGGCCACCATGCGCGTGGCCGTCGTCTCGATCGCGTCGGCATCGTCCAGCGAGCGCATCGCGTCGGACAGGCGCAGCAGGAAGGCTGCCCGTTCCTCGCTCTCGCGCAGGCGCGCTTCCAGCATGCGCCGGCCGGTCGTGTCGCGCGAGACGCCCACGACCTGCTCGACCGTCCCGTCCTCGGCCAGCACGGGCCCCCAGCGGAACTGGAAATAGGCGCTCGTGCCGGTGGGGCTCGTGAAATAGACCTCGTCCTGGATGGTGACGCCCGTGCGGAAGATGGTGTCGAGGTGGCCGTCCAGGCGGGCGGCCAGGTCGGACGGGAAGTCCAGGTCGGCGAAGCTGCGGCCCACGAGGGCGCCCGCTGCCATCCCGTACAGTTCCTCCATCGCGCGGTTGACGTAGACGAAGCGGTGCGAGCGGTCGAACGCGTAGACGAAGTCGGGCAGGGCATCCATCGTCGTCGCGACGAAGCGCGACTGGCGCATCAGTTCCAAGTGGGCGGCTTCGCGCTCGGCCTGCGCCTGCGCGCGCTCGACGGCGGCCCAGGTGCGCTCGGCCGTCTCCTGCATCACGGCCAGGTCGGCGTCGCTCCACGCACGTGCGCGGCCGTGATGCGCGAACAGGATGGCGACGAGGCGGCCATCCTTCACGAGCGGCACGTCGGCCACGGCGGCGGCGCCAAGTACGGCATGCGCGGCGCGCGCGGCCGCATCCAGGCCAGGGTCGGCCTGCACGTCCGGCCGCACCACCGGCCGGCCCGTGCGCAGCGCCGCCAGCAGGCCGGGGCCGTAGTCGGCGTAGCGCATCCTGCTGCCGAACGCCGACGGGCTCGTGCCGTCCGCATGGGTGACGATCACGTGCTCGCCGTCGCCGCAGTCGGCCGCGTAGCCGATCCGGTCGACGCCGAGATGGTCGCGCAGCACGCGCGCCGCTTCTTCTTGGATGCGGCGCGGATCCGCCAGCGGGCGCAGGATATCGTTCAGGCGCAGCAGGAAGGCCTGGCGCCGCTCGTCGTCGCGCCTTGCCGCATGGCTGCGGTGGCGTTCGATCGCGCCGGCCGCCGTGCGCACGAGCAGGTCGAGGAGGCCCGTGCCGTCCGCGGCGGGCGGCCGCGCGAGCGCGAGGCGCAGGGTGCCGAGCTCGGTGCCGTCGTGAGCCGTCAGGGGCAGCGCATACGGCGCATCCGTGGCCGCGGCGCGCGCGACGGGCACGACGTCGTTGCGGTAGCCGGCCGCGGCGCCGTGCGTGCGCTGCGCCACGATGGCGCGCCCGGCGTCCGGCCCCGCCGCCAGTTCGATGCGGCCGTGGGCGGCACCCGCCAGCGCGCAGGCACGGTTCAGCACCGGGGCCAGCGCCGCCGGCAGGTCGGCCTGGCCGGGCGGCGCCACGTGCAGTTCGAGCAGCGGACGCAGGATCGCGGGACTGGCCAGCAGCGCGGCTTCGGCGCTGCCGCTGGTGCGTATTTCGACGTGGCGGCGCAGCGTCGCGAGGTGACGGTCGACCTGGGTTGCGGCCTGCGCATCGTCCAGCGCCTTCACGACCCGGTGCGCGGCGGCTGCGAAGGACGACAGTTCCGCCAGCAGGCGCGCGTCCTCGGCATCGAACTGCCGCTCGGGATCGTGGGCGATGACCCACACGGTGCCGATCGGCTGCTCGTCGACCGCCCAGGGCACGAGCAGGCATTCGAGCAGGGCGGGGCCGTCGCAGCGCAGCGAGGCGAAGCGGCGTGCCGGCCCGCCGAACAGCAAGGTCGTGTTGCGTTCGATGACGACGCCGCACGGGCTGTTCTCGCGCCGCACGGCGCTGCCGACCGCCGCGGCGTGCGCGCCGGCCATCGCATGCCAGCGGAACACGTCGCCGTCTGCGCCGGGTTCGAGAATGCTGACGCCGGCCGTGCCGGCGCGGCACAGTTGCAGCGCGAGTTCGGCAAGCCGCTGCAATACGCCGCGCGGATGGGTCACGAGCTCCTGGCTGAGCAGCGTGAGGGCGCGGCTTTCCGCGCGGTGGTCGGGTGCACGCACCGGACGGCGTGCGAGTTCGTGCGTGATCAAGACTTCGTCGAGGGTCACCTCGACATTGCCCGTGTCGTTATGCGTCATGTCTTCTCGTCCGTTGTTATTCCGGGCAGACTCTGCGCGGCTGAGCCGCGAACGGGAAGAATAGGGTCAGATTGTTTGACTGGGCAAGCGAAAGATGAGTTTTCGTGAGTTTTCGCTTGCCCCGTGTTGCCTATGCGACGATTCAAATTCCGGGTGGAAAATCTTTACTTGCCGACGGGCACTTCGTGATCCCCCAGCAACAGTTTGTCGGGTGTGATGGGCGTCGTGCGCAGGCGCTTGCCGGTCGCGTGGAACACGGCATTCGCGACGGCCGCCGCCACGCCCACGATGCCGATCTCGCCGACGCCCTTGGCGCCGAGCTGCTTGCTGACGATGCGGTCTTCCTCGTCCGCGAAAATCACGTCGATGGCGTGGATGTCCTTGTTGACCGCGACGTGGTACTCGGCATAGTTATGGTTCATGAAGCGGCCGAGGCGGTGGTCCGTGAACGTCTCTTCGTGCAGGGCCTGGCTGATGCCCCACACGACGGCGCCGCTGACCTGGCTCGCGGCCGTCTTCGCATTGATGATGCGGCCGGCCGCGACGGCGGACACGGCCCGCGTCACGCGCACCATGCCGAGCCGCTCGTTCACGCGTACCTCCACGAACACGGCCGAGTGCACGGCGCGCGAGAATTTGCGCTGCTTGAGCATCTGCGGCGTCATGAGGTATTTTTCCTCGATGCGGTCGCGTCCCGCCCGCGCCAGCAGGTCGGTGAGCAGGATGCCTTGCTCCGGCTGCCCGTGCGGGTGGATGCGGCCGTCGGCGAATTCCACGTCCTTGACCTTGAGGCCCTTGAAGGCCGGCGCCTTCTGCGCCAGTTTCAGCAGCGTGGCCTTCAGCTTGTCGCAGGCGCCCGCCACGCCGCCGCCCACCGTCGTCACGTGCGACGAGCCGCCTTCCACAGGGGCGAGCGGCAGCGTGGAATCGCCCAGCTGGAACGTCACCTGTTCGAGCGGCAGGCCGAGGCGCTCGGCCGCGATCATCGCCATCACGGTGTACGTGCCGGTGCCGATGTCGGACGCGGCGCTCGACACGACGAGGCGTCCGTCCGCATGCAGCACGGCCGACACGCGCGCGATCATCACGAGCGAATCCCAGATGCCCGTCGCCATGCCCCAGCCGATCAACTCGTCGCCGTCCTTCATCGAACGGGGCTCGACGGGCCGGTCCTTCCAGCCGAAGCGTTCCGCGCCGAGCCGGTAGCACTGGCGCAGTTCCTTGCTGGAGAACGGCTTGTCTTCCAGGTGGTTGTGCTCCGCGTAGTTCTTCAGGCGGAACGCGAGCGGGTCCATGCGCAGCGCGTACGCCAGTTCGTCCATCGCCACTTCCATCGCGTGCACGCCGTGCGCGGCACCCGGCGCGCGCATGTCGATGGGCGTCGCGCGGTCCTGTTCGACGAGCTGGTAGCCGAGGTGGATGTTGTCGCACGCGTACATCTGCCCGGACCAGTTGACGACCACTTCCACGTAGTCTTCCAGGCGCGACGTCTCCTGGATCGCTTCGTGCCACACGGCTTGCAGTTTGCCGTCCCTGTCGGCGGCCAGTTTGATCTTGTGCCACGTCTCGGGCCGGTGGCCGAAGCTGAACATCTGCTGGCGCGTGAGCACGACGCGCACGGAGCGCTTCAGCTTCAGCGCGCCCATCACGGCGAGCGGCAGCTGGTATTGCGGACGCAGCCCGGACCCGAACGCCCCGCCCACGTACGGATTGCGCACCGTGACCTTGTTCTTCGAAAGCCCGAACACGTGCGACACGTACCAGCGGCTGTTCTGCGAACTCTGGGTCTTGTCGTAGATGGTCAGGTGCCCATCCTCGCCGTAGACGACGGTGGACGCGAACATCTCCATCGGATTGTGGTGCTCGACGGCGTTGTAGTACTCCGATTCGATTTTTACGGGCGCCGCGGCGAACGCCTGCTCCGCATCGCCTTTCGAACCCGGCGGCGTGAACCCCGCCTTCATCGGGCGCGGTTTATAGGCCCGGTTCAGCGTCGCGAGCAGGTTCGTGTCGTGTTCCTCGATGTCGTACGTGACGCGCACGAGGCTCGCCGCGTGGCGCGCGGCCTCGAACGTCTCGGCCACGACGAGCGCCACCGGCTGGCCGCTCCAGAACACGCGATCGGAAAACAGGGGGCGGAACGGCGAGCCGCCCGGTGCCGTCATGTCCTTGTACGCAAGGTCGTTCGCGCGCATCTTCGGGCGGTTCTCGTGCGTGATCACGTCGATCACGCCGGGCACGCCGCGGGCGGCCTCGCTGTCGATGGCCTTGACGCGGCCGCGTGCGACGGTGCCGCTGACGACGACGCCGTAAGCGAGATCCGGCGCCGGGATCTCGGCCGCGTAGTGCGCCGTACCCGTGACCTTGGCGCGGCCGTCGGTGCGCGACACGGCCATGCCGCTGTGCACGCGGCCCGTGCCTGCGGGGGCCGTCGGGGTGCGCAGGTCGGGGATCAGGTCGGTCATTGCTTGTCTCCCTTCTTTGCTGCGTTCGTCAGTGCCTGGACGATGGCGTTGCGCGCCAGCGGTATCTTGAAATCGTTCTGGCCGTAGCCGCGTGCGCCGCGCAGGATGCGCTCGGCCGCCTGTTCGAACGCGGTCTCGCCCGCGGGCCGGCCGGCGAGCAGCTCTTCCGCTTCCTCCACCCGCCAGGGCTTGTGCGCGACGCCGCCCAGCGCGATGCGGGCCGCGCGCACGGTGCCGTCCGCGGCAAGGTCGAGCGCGGCGGCCACGGACACGAGGGCGAATGCGTACGACAGCCGGTCGCGCACCTTGACGTACTCGAAACGCTGCGCGAAGCGGCGCGCGTCCGGCAGGGTGATGTGCGTGATCAGTTCACCGGGCTGCAGGGTGGTGTCCACGTCCGGCGTGTCGCCCGGCAGGCGATGGAAGTCGGCGAAGGGGATCGTGCGCTCGCCGTTCGCCGCGCGCACGTGCACGGTCGCGTCGAGCGCGCGCAGGGCCACGCACATGTCGGACGGATGCGTGGCGATGCAGTGCGCGCTCGTGCCGAGGATCGCGAGCTGGCGGTTGATGCCGGCTTTCGCGGGGCAGCCCGTGCCCGGCTCGCGCTTGTTGCACGGCGTGCCCACGTCGTAGAAGTAGACGCAGCGGGTGCGCTGCAGCAGGTTGCCGCCGTTCGTCGCCATGTTGCGCAGCTGGGGCGACGCGCCGGCGAGGATCGCGGCGGCCAGCAGCGGATAGCGTTCGCGCACGAGCGGGTGATTCGCCGTGTCCGCGTTGCGGGCGAGGGCGCCCAGGCGCAGGCCGCTGCCATCTTCCCCGATGGCGTCGAGGCCCGCGATCGGGTTGATGTCGACGAGGCCGGCGGGCGTCATCACGCCCTCCTTGATCAGGTCGAGCAGGTTGGTGCCGCCGGCGATGGGCCGCGCGCCCGGCGCGGCGAGGGCGGCCAGCGCGGCGTCCACGTCGGCGGGCTGTGTAAAGGCGAACGGATTCATGTCGCGATCCCCATCACGGCGCAGACGGCCTGCGCGATCTGAGGATAGGCGCCGCAGCGGCACAGGTTCCCGCTCATCAGTTCGCGCACGTCGTCGACGGTCTTCGCGTTGCCTTCGGCGATGAGGCCGGCCGCCGAACAGATCTGTCCCGGCGTGCAGTAGCCGCACTGGAAGGCGTCGTGGTCGATGAACGCCTGCTGCAGCGGATGCAGCGTGTCGCCATCGGCCAGGCCCTCGATCGTCGTGACCTCGTGGCCGCTTTGCATGACGGCGAGCGTGAGGCAGGCATTGATGCGGCGGCCGTCCAGCAGCACCGTGCAGGCGCCGCACTGGCCGTGGTCGCAGCCTTTCTTGGTGCCGGCGAGGCCGGCGCGTTCGCGCAGCAGGTCGAGCAGCGTCACCGTGGATTCGACGTCGAATGCGCGGTCTTCTCCATTGATGCGCAGGCGGATGGGGTACTGGCGGTAAGCGTCCATGACCGTCCTTGTCGGGGCAAAGGGCTCACCATACGGTGCCCGGCCCGGCCGTTCGGTTAGGCCACGCACACAATGTGATCGATCTGGCAATGCAGTGTGTCATTTGTGCAGCAGTCAGCATGGTTTTTGCATAAAAGGTGAATTCTCATCAATTATTTCGAAGTAGAATGTTTTCAAAGTTTTACAACAGCACGAAATGTAACCGCAATGCAACGATGGTGGCGGCCAGCGCTTCCACCGTCCAGGCAAGGATGCTCATGCTCAGTCAACAAGATCTCGCAGAAGAAGCACGCCTCCAGGCCTTGCATGCGCTGGGGTTGCTCGATACGCCCCGCGAAGACCGGTTCGACCGTTTCACCCGCCTCGCCCTGGCCGCGTTCGGCGTCCCGATCGCGCTCGTGTCGCTCGTCGACCGCGAGCGCCAGTGGTTCAAGTCGCACGCCGGCCTCGATTACCGCGAGACGCCGCGCCCGCTCGCCTTCTGCAGTCACGCCATCGCCCTCGACGACATGCTGGTCGTGCCCGACACGCTGGCCGACGAACGCTTCGTCGCGCACCCGCACGTGACGGGCGCGCCGGGCATCCGCTTCTACGCCGGCCAGCCGCTGCACAGCGTCGACGGTCAGCCGCTCGGCACGCTGTGCATCATCGACACGGCCCCGCGCACGTTCGGCGATGCCGACCGGCGCATGCTGTGCGACCTCGCACAGCTGGTGCAGGACGAATTGAACCGCGACGTCCTGGTCGCCGCGCGCACGCGCGAGCTGCAGGACAAGAACGCCACGCTCGAACTGACGATGCGCCTGCGCGAGGCGGCCGAGCAGGCCTTGCGCCAGAAGCAGGAATTGCTGGACGCCGTGCTGGAGACGGTGGACGTGGGCGTCGTCGCGTGCGACGGCGACGGCCACCTGATGCTGTTCAACCGCGCGGCACGCGCCTTCCACGGCCTCGACGCGGACAGCGCGCTGCCGCAGGCCGACTGGCCCGCGCACTACGATCTGTACGGCGAGGATGGCCTGACGCCGCTGGCGCCGGAGCAGATCCCGCTCGTGCGCGCCCTGCGCGGCGAGCGCGTGACCGACGCCGGCATGACGATCCACGTGCCGGGCGCGCCGGCACGCCGCCTGCTGGCGAGCGGCCGCGCGCTGCACGGCACGGCCGGCGAGCCGCTGGGCGCCGTCGTCGCGATGAAGGACGTGACGGAACTGGACGCGTCGCGCGCGCGCCTGGCCGAGAGCGGCGAATGGCTGCGCACCATTGCCGACAACGTGCCCGCGCTGATCGCCTACGTCGACACGGACCTGCGCTACCGCTTCGCCAACGAGCGCTATCGCGAATGGTTCGGCGTGAAGACGGCCGACATGATCGGGAAGACCGTGCCGGACGCGATGGGCGAGGCGTTCTACGCGCCGCGGCGCGAGGCGCTCGAGCGCTGCCTGGCCGGTCACGCGTCGCACCTTGAGATCGAGGAACAGCGCCGCGGCCGCACGCGCGTCGTCAGCTCGACTTATCTGCCGCACGTCCGCGACGGCGTCGTGCAGGGCATCTACGTGCTGTCGACGGATGCGACGTCGGCGCGCGAATACGAGCGCCAGCTGCACGCGCTCGCGCATTCCGACCACCTGACCGGCCTGCCGAACCGGCGCAGCTACGAGGAGCGCTTCGCGCAGGCCATCGCGCGCGCCCGTCGCGGCGCCACGCCGCTGGCGCTGGCCTACCTCGACGTCGACCACTTCAAGCATATCAACGACAGCCTCGGCCACGCGGTGGGCGACGCCGTGCTGCGCGAGTTCGCGCGCCGCCTGGGCGCCACGGTGCGCGCCACGGACACGGTGGCGCGCCTGGCCGGCGACGAATTCGTCATCGTGCTGGAGCAGGTCGGCTCGCCGCTGGAATGCGAACGCATCGCGGCCAAGCTGCTCGACGCGATCCGCGTGCCATTCCAGCTGGACGGCCACACGCTGGCGGTCACGAGCAGCATCGGCATCGCGTGGAGCGCGCGGCCGGAACAGGCCGCGTTGGCCCATGCGGCGGACGACGGCCTGTACCGCTCCAAGCACGCGGGACGCGATACGGTGTCGGTGCTCGTCGTCGGCAACTAGGCTCGACCTTTTTACAAAATCTTTACGGACCCGCCAGTACGATACCAGCCACATTCACTGCTGGAGAATCTGGTTGGATACGCAGAACAGGAACATGGCCGGCCTCGCGCTGGCCGCCATCGGCATCGTGTACGGCGACATCGGCACGAGCCCGTTGTATTCGCTGAAGACCGTCTTCGATCCCGCGCACGGCCTGCCCCTCACGCCCGCCAACCTGGTCGGCGTGGTGTCGCTGATCTTCTGGGGCCTGTCCGTCATCGTCTCGTTCAAGTACGTGACGCTCGTGCTGCGCGCCGACAACCGCGGCGAGGGCGGCATCATGGCCCTGCTGGCGCTCGCGCTGGGCGCCGTCGGCGACCGCCGGCGCATGCAGTTCGTGCTGTTGCTGATCGGCGTGTTCGGCGCCGCGCTGTTCTACGGCGACAGCGTGATCACGCCCGCGATCTCGGTGCTGTCCGCCGTCGAGGGCCTCGAGGTCGCGACCCCGGCACTGGAAGCGTATGTGGTGCCGCTGACGATCGTCATCCTCGTCTGCCTGTACGCGGCGCAGCGCCATGGCACGGCCGGCATCGGCCGCTGGTTCGGTCCCGTCATGCTCGTGTGGTTCGCGGCGCTGGCGGCGATGGGCGTGGTGAACATCGTGCGGAGCCCCGGCATCCTCGTCGCCCTGAATCCGTGGCACGCCGTGCGCTTCTTCCTCGACAACCGCGGCCTCGGCTTTTTGGCGCTGGGCGCGATCGTGCTGGCCTTTACAGGCGCCGAGGCGCTGTATGCCGACATGGGCCATTTCGGACGCAAGCCCATCCGGCTCGCCTGGTTCGCTGTCGCCTTTCCGGCGCTCGCGCTGAATTATCTGGGGCAGGGCGGGCTGCTGCTGGCGCGGCCGGACGCGATCGCCAATCCGTTCTACCAGCAGCTCGGGAGCTGGAGCGTCTATCCGCTCGTCGTGCTGTCCACCATCGCCACCGTCATCGCGTCGCAGGCGACGATCTCCGGCACCTTCTCGATGACGAAGGAAGCGATCGCGCTTGGCTTCCTGCCGCGCATGCGCACCGTGCACACGTCGGAGCGCGAGATCGGCCAGGTTTATCTCCCCGTCATCAATTGGCTGCAGCTGATCGCCGTGGTGCTGGCCGTCGTCGGGTTCGGCTCGTCCGACGCGCTGGCGTCCGCATACGGCATCGCCGTCACGGCAACGATGCTGGCGACCACCGTCCTGACCTACTTCGTGATCCGTTACCGCTGGCGCATGAATTTGCTGCTGTGCCTGGGCGCGACCGGGTTCTTCTTCGTGATCGACGCGGCGTTCTTTTCGGCGAACGTCCTCAAGATCCTGCACGGCGGCTGGTTCCCGCTGACCTTGGGCGTGCTGCTGTTCACCTTGATGCTCACGTGGCGCCGCGGCCGCGCACAAGTGTTCGAGAACCTGCAGAAGCACGCGATCCCGCTCGACGCTTTCCTCGAATCACTGTTCATTGCGCCGCCGACGCGCGTGGCCGGCACGGCCATCTTCCTGCGCGGCGAAAGCGACGGCGTGCCCCATGCGATGCTGCACAACCTGTTGCATAACAAGGTGCTGCACGAGCGCGTCGTGTTTCTCACCGTGCACATCGCCGACGAGCCGTATGTCGACGCGGCGTCCCGGATCCGCATCACGGATCTCGGACACGGCTGCCACCAGGTCGACGTGACATTCGGCTTCAAGGACGAGCCGGACATCCCCGGCATCCTTGCGCAATGCGCGGTGCATGGCCTGGCCTTCGACATGATGCAGACCTCGTTCTTCGTGGCGCGCCAGACCGTGATCTCGACGCCGGGCGGTGGCATGGCGCCGTGGCGCGAACACCTGTTCGTCGCGATGCAGCGCAACGCCCGCGACGCGGCCGACTATTACCGCATTCCGACCAACCGGGTCATCGAACTGGGCACGCAGGTGGAAATCTAGCGGCGCCGGTCGTGCAAATGTGGACGGCGGCCTCCGAGGCGGATAAGCTGGAGGCGGAGGGGATGCCGTCACATGCACGATGCCAACCACAGCGCCGCCGACAAGGACGGCCAAGGATTGTCCGCGCTCGACGGCCAGCGCCGCCCGCTGGTCGCGCTGGCCGTCGGGCTGCTCGCCGGCTTTTGCCTGCTGCTGGCCAGCCTGCAGGGCTGGAGCGCGTGGCATGCCTACGAGGCGGCAGAGGAGGACAGCCGCGTCGCCACGACCAACATCACGCGCGCACTCGCCTCGCACGCGGAGACGTCGATCAAGCTGGGCGACGCCGTGCTGGCCGAGATGGTCGAGCGTATCGAACACGACGGCCTGGGCGAGGCCGCCACGGCGCGCCTGACGGGACGGCTGCGCGAGATCACGCACGACGTGGGCGAACTGCACGGCCTGTTCGTGTACGGACCGGACGGCAAGTGGCTGACGTCGTCGCTGCCGCGCCCCATGCAGGGCAATAATTTCGACCGCGAGTATTTCCAGTTCCACCTGCTGCACGCCGGGCGCGGGACGCACGTGGGCGTGCCCGTGCGCAGCCGGTCGACGGGGGTGTGGATCCTGCCGCTGTCGCGCCGCCTCGAGAAGCCCGACGGCAGCTTCGCCGGCGTGGCGCTGGCCACGCTGAACCTGGCGTGGTTCGGCCGCTTCTATGAAAAATTCGATGTCGGCGCGAAGGGCACCATCCTGCTGGCGCTCGACAGCGGCACGCTGATCTATCGCCGGCCGTTCCGCGACGAGCAGGTCGGCATGGACATCCGCAACGGCAGCATCTGGCGGCGGATCCAGAACGACGCCCCCGCCGGTTCGCTCGTCGAGGCGCCGAAGGTCGACAACATCGAACGCGTGTACAGCTACCGGCGCCTGCAGGGCTTTCCGCTGATCGTCGCCAGCGGCCTGGCCACGGAAGAGATCTTCGCCGGATGGCGCCGGACGACGCTGCAGACCGCCGTGCTGGGTGCGGCGGCGATGATCCTGCTGGCGTGCGGCGGCGTGGTCCTCGTGCGCCAGATCCGCATCCGCGAGCGGCTCGAGCGCGACCTGCGCCGCGTGGGCGTCTCGCTCAAGCGCCACAACGCGTCGCTGCAGAGCCTGGCCGACAGCGACGCGCTGACGGGCCTGGCCAACCGCCGCCTGTTCGAGGACCGTCTCGTGAGCGAATACGAGCGCGCGCGCCGCACCGGGGCGCCGTTCGCCCTCATCATGGCCGACGTCGACCACTTCAAGCAGTACAACGACCGCTACGGCCACCCGGCCGGCGACGAGTGCCTGCGCAAGGTCGCCGGCGCCATCGAGTGCGGGGCACGCCGCCCGGCCGACCTGGCCGCGCGCTACGGCGGCGAGGAATTCGCCGTCATCCTGGCCGACACCGATCTCACCGGCGCCAACGCGGTGGCCGACACGATCCGTGCGGCCGTGGCGGCCCTGAACCTGGACCACGCCGACAACCCGGCCGGCCGCGTCACCATCAGCATGGGCGTGTACGTGGGCCACCCGGCGCTGGCCGAGCGCAACGATCCGCTGGCCTGGGTCGACGTGGCCGACCGGCTGCTGTACGAGGCCAAGGATGCCGGCCGCGACCGCGTCGTGTCGCGCGAGGGACACGAAGCGGCCGTGTGATGCCGTGCGCTGGTCGGCCGTAAAAGGTCTACACTGATGTGGAGGCTGCCTCGCGCGATCTGATAGGCAAACCATGGAAGCGAACGACACAACGACCAAGCAAGGCAAGCGGACCCCGCTGCTCGACGACCAGTTGTGCTTTGCGCTGTACTCGACCGGTCTGGCGATGAACAAGGTGTACCGCAAGCTGCTGCTCAAGCTGGACCTGACCTATCCGCAATACCTCGTCATGCTGGTGTTGTGGGAAAAGGACGAGCAGACGGTGTCCGAGATCGGCGCCCGGCTGTTCCTGGACTCGGCCACGCTGACGCCGCTGCTCAAGCGGCTGGAAGCGGCCGGCCTGGTGAGCCGGACCCGGTCCGCCGCCGACGAACGGCAGGTCGTCGTGGCCCTGAGCCCCGCCGGCCGCGCGCTGGAGCAGGAAGCCGCCGCCATCTACGACGGCGTGCTGTGCGCCACGGCGTGCGAACCGTCCGACCTCGCCGCGCTCAAGCGCCAGCTGGACATGTTGCGCGGCAAGCTGGCCGACCATGCCTGAGTCATGCATATTTTTAGTCACAAACGCTTACGTGCCGGATGATGCGATTTTGAACACGGACTGCTATCTTAATAGGTGGCATCCATGACAAAGAGGACACGCATGACCACCATCCATCTCGCATTGGCCGCCGGACTGCTCGCCGCCGGCGTTGCACAGGCCCAGCTGCTGGACGGCGCGGCACCGAAGGATTTGTCGGCCACGCGCACGCTGTCCCCGCCGTTCGCGAAGATCCAGCCCGTCCCGCGCACCTACATGGGCAATGAGGCGGAAACGGGCGGCCTGCGCTACCAGGACAAGAGTGCGTTCGGCGTGTACGTGTCCGATCCGAAGCTGTTCGCGGGCGTCAACCTGTCGCCGTATTTCGCCATCGAGACGGGCTACGCGAACCTGTACACGCGCGGCTTCCACTTCGCCGATTACGCCCGTCCCGACGAGGTGAACGGCGCGCTCGGCACCAAGGGGTCCAACAGCTACCTGGCGGCGCGGCTCAACGTGCCCGTCAACGACCAGCTCTCGGCCTACGGCAAGCTGGGCGTCGCCGTCAGCGACCGCGTTGCCCACGACAAGACCTACCGCAACACCGTGACGGACACGGACGTCGGCGCGTACGTCGGCATGGGCGCTCGCTACAAGGTGAGCGAGAAGGCAACCGTGTCCGCGGGTTACGAGCAGTACGGCAACAGCGCGAAGAAATGGGGCAGCGAGACCAATAACTCGGGCCTGCAGGCCAAGTTCAGGATGGGCTTTTAAGCCTGTGTCACAATCACGGGCATGGAAAAACTGCTCTCTGAATTGATTCGCCTGTACCTGTTGCCGGACAGCCCGGCCGCGCAGGGCGGACCCGGCCCGGCCGTCGACCTCGTCTCCGGCGCGGGCCTCGTGCGTGCCATCGCGATCCCGTTCCGCAAGGCGGCCGGGGAAGACGCGCAGCACTGGGAACGCCTGTGCACCGTCGCGAACGGCCTGCAGGCCGACTTCGGTTTTCCGGCTCCCGCGGTGAGCGTCGCCAGCACGGGCGGCTTCATGCTGTGGCTGTCGCTGGCGGCACCCGTGCCGGTCGCCGACGCGCGCCGTTTCGTCGCCGGCCTGGGCCGGTTGTGGCCGGACACGCTGCCGCCCGCCGACACCATCGGCGTGCCCGTCGAACTGCCGCCGTGCGCGAACACGGCGACGGGGACGTGGGCCGCGTTCATCCATCCTGGCATGGGCGCGTCGTTCGCGGACGAGTCCGGACTCGACATGGCGCCGCCCGCGGCGGGGCAGGTCGCGTTCCTGGAAGGCCTGGACAGCATCGCGCCCGGCCAGTTCGGCGCCGCGCTGGCGCGGCTCGAGACCCCCGCGACACCGGTCGCACCGCCGCCGCCTCCCGCCGCCGACGGCCTGCTGCTGAAGGACGCAACGCTGGAAGACATCGTCCGCGTCCTGCACGCGCGCGGCATCGAACCCACGTTCCGCTTCACGCTCGCGCGATGAAGCGCGCCTTGCTGGCCGCGGCGGCCGCTGTCGTCCTGAACGCGCAGGCGGCCAATCCGATCGTCCAGGGGTGGTATGCGGATCCGGAAATCCGCGTCTTCGGCGATACGTATTGGATCTATCCGACCTATTCCGCCGACGCCGGCCAGCCATCGAAGCCATCGGTCTTCACGCCGGCGCAGCAGCGCATGCGCGCCCGTTCCAACCTGATCTGGGCGCCATTCCTGAAGCAGACGTTCCTCGACGCCTTCTCGTCGCGCGACCTCGTGCACTGGACGCGGCACGAGCGGGTGCTCGACGTCGCCAACGTGGCCTGGGCCGCGTACGCGGTGTGGGCACCGTCGGCCATCGCGCACGACGGCAAGTACTACCTGTTCTTCGGCGCGAACGACATCAAGAGCAACGACCAGGTGGGCGGTATCGGCGTGGCCGTCGGCGACCGTCCCGAAGGTCCGTTCAGGGATGCGCTCGGCAAGCCGCTGATCGGGCAGATCCACAACGGCGCGCAGCCGATCGACCAGATGGTGTTCAAGGACGACGACGGCCAGGTCTATATGGTCTACGGCGGCTGGAAGCACGCCAACGTCGTCAAACTTGCGCCGGATCTGCTCAGTGTCGTGCCGTTCCCCGACGGGACGACGTTCAAGGAGATCACGCCGGATCCTGCCTACGTCGAAGGCCCGTTCATGGCCAGGCGCCGTGGCGTGTACTACTTCATGTGGTCGGAAGGGGAGTGGACGGGGCCGGATTACCGCGTCGCCTATGCGATGGGCCCGTCGCCGTTTGGCCCGTTCAAACGGATCGGCACGATCCTCGCGCAGGATGGCCGCATTGCGCGCGGTGCCGGCCACCATTCCATCGTCAACGTGCCCGGCACCGACGAGTGGTACATCGCCTACCACCGCCGCCCGCTGGGCGAGACGGACGGCAACCATCGCGAGCTCGCCGTCGAGCGCCTCTACTTCAACGACGACGGCACGATCCGGCCCGTGGTCATGACGAACGAGGGCGTTGCCCCGCGGCCGGTGCGCTGATCACGGCGCCAGGTAGGCCGCCAGCTCGTCCGGCGTCCCCTTCGGAAACGCCGCCTTCAAATAATCGAGGAAGGCCGACACGCGCGCGCTCAGCAGCCGCCGCGACGGATACAGCGCCCACAGCGCGATCTCCGGCCCGGCGACGTCGCCCCAGCGCACCAGCCGGCCGGCCGCGAGATCGTGGCTGACCACCGACGCCGGCAAACAGCCCGCGCCGACGCCCGCTCGCACCGCGTCGCGCACCATCACGAGCGACGACAGGCGCAGTACGGGATCGATCGGGATGTCGGCCTGTCCCGGCACCTGCCACGCCGCATGGTCGGTCACGGGGCTCACGACGGCGGGTACGGGGGCGCCATCCTGCGGCCGCCGGAGTCCCGGCGCCGCCACGACGACGAGCCGGTCGCGCAGGAAGATGCGGCCGACGAGGTTTTCGTCCGGATCGGGATTGACGCGGATGACGAGGTCGTAGCCTTCCTCGACCATGTCCACGGGCCGGTCTTCCGTCGTCACTTCCAGCCGCACGTCTGGATACGCCCGCGCGAAGCCCGCGGCCAGCGTGCCCATCGCCGTCTGCGAGAACAGCAGCGGGGCGCTGATGCGCAAGCGGCCGCGCGGCCGGTCGCCGCCCGAGGCGAGGGCGGCCGCCGTCTCGTCGATCTCTGCCAGCAGGGCGCCCGTCCGTTCGTACAGCGCGCGTCCTTCCTGCGTGAGCTTCAGCGCGCGCGCCCCCCGTTCGAACAGGCGCAGGCCCAGATCCGCTTCCAGCTCCGCGACTCGGCGCGACAAGGTCGCCTTCGGCCGGCCCGTCTCGCGCGCGGCGCGGCCGAAGCCGCCGTGGCGGGCGACGAGGTTGAAATCGGCGAGGGCAAGCAAGTCCATGTGTTCCACCTGAGAGACGGGATGTCCAATATTACCGTCTATCGGTCCGCCTGTGGGATGGCTAAGCTGTGAAGCGTCAACCGACACTTTTCGAACCCAACAGGAGCAAACATCATGACCATTCTCGTCACTGGCGCAACGGGCAACATCGGCCACCACGTCGTCAACCAGCTCGTGCAGCGCGGCGCCCCCGTGCGCGCACTCGTCCGCAACCCTGCCAAGGCGGATTTCCCGGCCGGCGTCGACGTCGTCCAGGGCGACCTGCTCGACGTCGATGCCCTGCGCCGCGCGTTCGACGGCGTGTCGACCCTGTTCCTGCTGAATGCCGTCGTGCCCGACGAATTCACGCAGGCGCTCGTGACGCTCAATATCGCGCGGGAAGCAGGCGTGCAGCGGGTCGTCTATCTGTCCGTCATCCACAGCGACCTGTACGTGAACGTGCCGCACTTCGCAGGTAAATTCGGCGTCGAGCGGATGATCGAACAGATGGGCTTTGCCGCCACCATCCTGCGCCCGGCCTATTTCATCGACAACGACGTCACGATCAAGGACGTGGTGCTCGGCTACGGCGTGTATCCGATGCCGGTCGGCGGCAGGGGCCTCGCGATGGTCGATGCGCGGGACATCGCCGAGGTCGCCGCCATCGAACTGATCCGCCGCCACGATGCCGCCCAGCCGCTGCCGCTCGAGCGCATCAACGTCGTCGGCCCGGACACGCTGACGGGTGCCGATGTCGCGGCCATCTGGTCCGACGTGCTGGGGCGGCCCATCGCATATGGCGGCGGCGACACGGCCGCCTTCGAACAGAACTTGCGCCAGTTCATGCCGGCCTGGATGGCGTACGACATGCGCCTGATGGGCGAGCGCTTCCTCACCGACGGCATGGTGCCGGAGGCCGGGGACGTCGCACGCCTGTCCGCGTTGCTGGGCCGTCAGCTGCGCACGTATCGCGAATTCGCCGCTGCCATCGCCGCTGGCTGAGTCCAGTGCTTCGGCTTTCCCGAACTTCGGCTTCCGATATTTCTGATTCTATTGTTGCTCTGACAGCTTTACACTTTGTCCGTCGTCAATATAAGACGACCTGCCGATCCAGAGTCGATCGGCGGAACCAAAGCTGAAAGGGAACGGAAATGAATCGAGTGTCATTGAACGCGGGCGTGAAGCTCGTCCTTGCCGTCGTCGTGCTGATCCTGCTGTTCGCGCTGGCACCGTTCGGGACGGTGCCGGCCGGCCATCGCGGCGTGATGACGACGTTCGGCAGCCCGAGCGACCAGGTGCTGAGCGAGGGCATCCACTTCCGCGTGCCGATCGCGCAGAAGCTCAATCTCGTCAACGTCTCGATCCAGAAGGGCGAAGGCGATGGCGATGCCGCCTCGCGCGACCTGCAGACCGTGCACACCCGCGTGGCGCTGAACTACCACGTCCGCCCGGATGCCGCGATGACGGTGTTCCGCGACCTGGGCAACGAGCCGGGCCAGCGCATCATCATCCCCGCCGTGCAGGAAGCGGTGAAGGCCGTCACGGCCCGCTTCACGGCCGAGGAACTGATCGCCAAGCGTACCGACGTGCGCGACCAGATCGTCACCCAGCTGCGCGAACGGCTGGCGCGCCACGGCATCGTCGTGGACGAGTTCTCGATCGTGAACTTCAATTTCTCGCGTTCGTTCAATGAGGCGATCGAAGCGAAGACGACGGCCGAGCAGCTGAAGCTGAAGGCGGAACGCGACCTGCAGCGCATCGAGGTGGAAGCGAAGCAGCGGGTGGCCCAGGCCCGTGCCGAAGCCGAATCGCTGGCCGTGCAGCGCCAGCAGGTGACGCCGGAACTGATCCGCCTGCGCGAGATGGAGAACCAGCGCATGGCCATCGAGAAGTGGGATGGCAAGCTGCCCAGCGTGGCCGGTGGTGCGGTCCCGTTCATCAACGTGAGTACCGGCGTGAAATGATCCTCACCATTGTAAGCAAGTGAAACAGGAATGGCGTCGGCGTATGGCTGAGATCGTGCAGCCTACGCCGCGCTATGTCCTGCAACGCGCATCGCCTTGTCTGCATGCATATTTGGCTTTCGGGCCATTGATATGCACACCCGTAACAGATCCTTACCAATCCTCGATTTTTGCTTTCTGAACACGTTGCTATCGTGGCGGCCTCACACCACCACAGGAGATAGCATGAAAGCACTGACCTTCATCCTCGCGACCGCCGCGCTCGTTGCCGGCAGCGCCGCGCACGCGCAGCAGTCGACGACGTTCAAGCCGTATGTCGGCGTGGGCGTGGCGAGCGCCGCGAACCGGGACACCGACAGCCGCCACGCCGACGCCAAG
Source organism: Massilia kyonggiensis (assembly GCF_024756235.1). Taxonomy (GTDB): domain Bacteria; phylum Pseudomonadota; class Gammaproteobacteria; order Burkholderiales; family Burkholderiaceae_D; genus Telluria; species Telluria kyonggiensis. The sequence goes on from NZ_JANUGY010000005.1 coordinate 404,299, forward strand.
ATCTTCGGCGGCGTCGATTTGACCGACAACCTGGGCGTGGAAGCGGGCTACGTCAACTTCTCCAGCCGCGACCGCCAGTACTCCGAAGCGTACACGGGCATCCCTGGCGGCGTGAAGACGACGACCAAGGGCTACGGCGCCTACGTCGCCGCCAAGTACACGGTGCCCATCACCGACCGCTTCTCGGCCTACGGCAAGCTGGGTCTCGCGCACAGCCAGCGCAAGTGGAGCAACAACATCGGCTACTCGGCGGCGGACAATGACAACGATGTGTATGCCGGCGTGGGTGCGCAGTACAAGCTGAACGACACGCTGTCCCTCGTCGGCGAGTACGAGAACTACGGCAAGCGCAAGGACTTCGGCGCGCGCGCGGGCGTGTGGTCGGCGGGGCTGAAGGTCGGATTCTGATACACTTCCATTGTCGGAAAAGGCAGACTTGGTTATAGGTAGGCCCAAGTCCTTTCGGAAACGAAAGCTCTGTTTCATGCGTCCGCGCATGCGAACCCTCGACGAACACTGGCGCCCGTTGGCGCCAACTGTTCGTCCGTGTGGTCGTCATGTCGATGCACTGCTCCGGTCGAACAGACGATCAAGGAGCAGTCCATGGACGCATCACCGTCCTCAATCATCCCTCGTTTCACCGGACGCACCGGCATCATCGCCGTCTCCGTCTTCTTCAACTTCGCCGGCTTCACCCTCATCATCCCCGTGTTGCCGTTCTCGGTGGCGCGCTACGTCGCGGCACCGGACGTCGCGTGGTGGGTGTCGCTGATCCTCGCCCTGTATGCGCTCTGTTCGTTCGTCGCTGCGCCCGTGCTGGGCGCGCTGAGCGATCGCTTCGGGCGGCGGCCCGTGATGCTGGTGTCGCTGTGCGGCTCCGCCCTGGGATTCGCCGTGTTCGGCGTCGGCGGGGCGTTATGGGTCCTGGTGCTGGGCCGCGTGATCGAAGGCCTGACGGCCGGCAGCATCTCGGCACTGTATGCGTATGTCGCCGATACCCACGGTCCCGCTGAACGCGGCCCTGCGTTCGGCATGCTCGGCGCTGCCGGCGGCCTTGGCTTCATGATGGGGCCGGTCCTCGGCGGCGCCCTCGGACAGGTGTCGCTGTCGGCGCCGCTGTATGGCGCGGCCGTCGTGGCGCTGCTGAATTGTGCGCTGGTCTGGTTCTGCATGCCGGAAAGCCATCCGCACGCGCGGCGCAGCGCACGCCTGCACTGGGGCCAGTTCAACGCGGCCGGCCAGTTGCTGCGCGCGCTGCGCGAGCCGCGCCTGCGCCCGTTGTTCGCGGTCGTGTTCTGCTTTGCGCTGGGCGGCACCGTGCTGCAGGCGAACCTGACGGTGCTGCTCAAGGATTTACTCGCCTTCCAGCCGGGCGGTATCGGTCTCGTGCTCGCGGGCGTCGGGCTGATGGACATCGTCAGCCAGGGCTTCGCCGCGCCGAGACTCCAACTGCGCTTCGGCGAGCGCCGTGTCGCCGCGGCTGGCCTCGCGATCAATGGGCTCGGCCTTGCGCTGGTCGCGCTGCTGCCGTTGTACGCCGCCGTGCCGCTGCTCGTGGCCGGAATCGCGGTCTTCACGTTCGGCGATGGCCTCTTTCAGCCATCTGCGAGCGCGTTGATCGCCAATGCCGCGCCGGCGGAACGGCAGGGGGAGGTGCAGGGCGCGAATCAGGCGCAGCAGGCCATCGCGCGGACGGCGGGACCGCTGGTTGCGGCCTGGTTATACGGCGTCGCGGCCGGAGCGCCGTATGCTGTGGCGGCGCTCGTCGTCCTGATTGCGGCCGTGGCGTTGAGCAGAAGAAGAGGTAAAGCGTTACGTCGGAAGTTCGGGTTCTGATCGCCAGCCGCCGGATTGGTTGCTAAAATAGTTTAATAATTAAACTATTTTGGAGACGTCCATGGCGCTGAATCGGGCCGCAATGGCCGAGCTGCTGGGCTTTCGCCTGCGCCGCGTGAACCTGGCGCTGGCGCGCGATTTCGGCCGCGCCACGGACGATCATGGATTGCGCGAGGGCGAGTTTACGTCGCTGGCGACGATCGCCTCCAATCCGGGCATTTCCCAGAGCGAGATCTGCCGCGTGACCGGGATCGACAAAACGGCCACCGTGGCCGTCATCGACGATCTGGAGCGGCGCGGCTGGGTCACGCGTGCGCGCGCGACCGACGACCGGCGCCGCTACGTCCTCCACCTCGCGCCCGCAGGCCGGCGCGCGCTCGACGACCTCGTCGACCGTACGCGGGAGATCGAGGACCGCGTGCTCGCCGTCCTGACCGACGCCGAGCGCCGCAGGCTGTTCGCCACGCTGGACAAGCTGGTCGAACGCGTCCTGGCCAACGATCCATGACACCACAACCAAGGAGATCCATGCGCATCATCCCCATCCTGTTCGCCGTCCTGCTGCCCGGACTGGCCCATGCGGACGACCTGGCCGCGCGCTGCGAAGCGCTCGCCGGCTACCGCCACGACGGCTTGCGCATCACGAGCGCAATACTCGACACCGCACCCGTGCGCCACTGCCGGGTCGCCGCCGACTTCGAACGCCGCACCGGCGCCGACGGCAAGCCCTACGCGATCCGCATGGAGTTTCGGCTGCCGGACAACTGGAACGGCCGGCTGTTGTTCCAGGGCGGTGGCGGCATGAACGGCTTCGTCGCCCCGGCCCTGGGCGGCAACATCAATGCGCAATCGAGTCGCCCGACGGCGCTGGCGCAGGGCTTCGCCGTGGTCAGCACCGATACCGGCCACGTGGCTGCCCACGGCGCCGATGCGAGCTTCGCGCGCGACCAGCAGGCCAAGCTGAATTACGCCTACGCGGCCATCGGCAAGGTGGCGCTGCAGGCGAAGGCGCTGACCGCCACGTTGGGCGGGCACGAGCCGGCACGCAGCTATTTCATGGGCTGCTCGAACGGCGGGCGCGAAGGCATGCTGATGGCGCAGCGCTACCCGACCCTGTTCGATGGCGTGCTGGTCTCCAATCCGGCTTTCAATCTGCGCGATGCCGCCGTGCTGTCGTTCGCGACCGGCAAGGCCTACGACCGCGCGTCCAATGGCGCCGCCGCGCGCTTCGTCACGCCGGCCGAAGGGGAGTTGATCCGCGGCGCGCTGCTGGACCAGTGCGATGCCCTCGACGGTGCGCGCGACGGCATGATTTTCGATCACGCGGCCTGCCATTTCGACGTGAAGACGCTGGCCTGCAAGCCCGGCCAGCGCGCCGACACCTGCCTGGCGCCCGCCAAGGCCGACGCCATCGCGCATGCCTTCCAGGGACCGCTCGACGCGGCGGGCAAACCGCGCTTCACACCGTGGACGTGGGACAGCTCCGTGTTCACGCCCGAATGGCTGGGCTGGCAGACGGGCAGCGTGAACCCGGACGGCAGCACGAACACCTTCTTGCGCGACCTGGTCGCCAGTTCGCTGACCCAGTATTTCGCGTACCCGCCCATCGACGGCGGCAACCTCACCGGTAGCGCGGCCGACGTGGAACGCCTGCTGCGTGCCACCGGCGACACCGCAGCCTGGACGGACGCCACATCGACCGACTTCCGCACGTTCGCCGCCCGCGGCGGCAAGCTGATGCTGATCGACGGCTGGTCCGATCCGATCTTCAGCGCGGACGACCTGGTGCGCTGGCACGCGCGCATGGCCGCCGACATGCGCGAGGCCAGCGGCAAGCCGGCCGACGGTTTCGCGCGCCTGTTCATGGTGCCCGGCATGGCCCATTGCGCGGGCGGCAAGGCGCTCGACGACATGGACGGGCTGGGCGCACTGGTGAAATGGGTGGAGAAGGATGAAGCGCCCGCTTATCTCACGGCCACCGGCCGTGCGTTCCCGGGCGTCAGCCGGCCGATCTGCGCGTGGCCGGCGGTTGCGCGCTACAAGGGGACGGGTTCGCTCGACGATGCTGCCAGTTTCGCGTGCGAGCGTTGAAACAAAAAAGGCGGGGCCGAAGTCCCGCCAAGAGGGTACAGCTGAAGACGTTACTTAAAAGCGGTAGGTCAAGGAAGCTTCCCACGCACGGCCGAAGATCGGACGGGCGTTGATCGGGCCGGTGCTGGCGCCCACGAGGCGCGAGTTACCTTCCGTCAGGCCGAGCTCGTTGTTGACGTTGGTGCCCGTGACGCGGAATTCCAGCTTGTCGGACAGTTCGGCCAGGATGCCCAGGTCCAGCGTGTTATACGACGGCAGGTACTGGGTGTTTTGCTGGTCCGCCCAGCGCGCGCCGATGTGCGAGTAGGTGCCGTAGAAGCGCAGCGCGTAATCGCCCACCGGCAGGCGGTAGCTCGGCGAGAAGCGGTACTGGAACTTCGGCTGGCGCTGCACCTGGTTGCCGGCGATGGTCGGATTGTCCTTGTACGTGGAGTCTTGCCAGTCGCCCGTCAGCTGCAGCTGCAGGCCCTTGAGCGGACGGACGGCCAGTTCGAATTCCACGCCCTTGCCGTGCGAACCGCTCACCGAATACAGCACGCCCGACGTCGTGATCTGCTGGAACGAGATGCCCGTGAAGTCCGTGAAGAACGCGTTCACGTAGGCGCTGTACAGCGGCGTCGCCGTCTTGTAGCCGATCTCGTACTGCGTGACTTTTGGCGTCGGGACGCGGTTGCGGTCGTTCACGACGTCTTGCGTGCCGGCGTTGCGCAGGTCGTCGAAGTAGATGAACGTGTGGCCCTGGTTGGCACGCACGAACACGCTGGAATCCTTCGTCAGCTTGTACAGGCCGCCCGCGGTGAACGAATTCGCCGTGTCGTCGCGCGACAGGCCGGTGAAGCTGCCGCTCGGCGTCGAGGTGCCGTTGTTGTAGACCGTCAGCGGATTGTTGTCCGGGTCGACCGAGGTCAGATTCGAGATCGAGCCCGAGATGTGCTGCTTCTCGTGGCGCATGCCGGCGTCGACCTTGATGCGGTCGTTGATGCGCCATTCGTCGGCGATGAACACCGCCGTGTTGCGGCCGTCGTACGACGCGATCGGCGCATAGAACACGTTGCCGTCCGTGCCGTTCTTCGAAATGACGGCGCCGTTGTTCAGCTTGACGTCGATGAGGCGCGCATTCGGCGTCGCGGTCATCAGGTGGCTGTTGCCGAGGTACCAGACGTCGTGCGACGAATAGTTCGCGATGTAGGCGCCGGCCGTGATCGTGTTGTCGTTGCCGATGTCTTTCGAGACGCGGATCTCGTCCGTGAACGAGCGCAGCTTCTTCTCGACGGCCCACAGGCCCGCCTGCACCACCTGCTGGTTGCCCGCGACGGTGCCGCCGCCGTTCGTATAGGTGATCGCGCCGCCGGTCGCCGCGACGCCGCCCGCTGCCGCCAGCACGGCCGAATTCCCGTTGGCGGACGCGATGGCCTGGCTCACGTAATCGGCCGCGCTCAGCGGGTTGTTACCCGTGAACATGGCGATCGTGTTCAGGTCGCCCTTGAAGTAGTTGAACTTGTTCGACACGTCCCAGCCGTTCAGCTTTTGCTGGAAGTCCGCGCCGATCAGGTTCGAGGAAAGGCCGCGGCCGTCGCCCAGGTCGTACGTCAGGGTCTTGCCCGGACCGGCTTCCACCGTGAAGTTGCGCATCTCGTTGCTCATCAGGGTGCCGCGCAGCGGATCGAAGCCGGGGAACGAGGAGATCGTGTGGCCGTTGTTCGACGAGATCAGCGGGACGCCCGTGTAGAACGCGTTCTTGTCGGACGTCGAGCGGGCGTACACCGTCAGCTCGCCCTGGTCCAGCTTGCGGGTCAGCGATGCCGAGAGCTGGCCGCCGTCGTCGGCCGGGAAGCCGGCGTCGCGCACGCCGTTCGTCGTGCGGTAGAAGCCGCCGATCATGCCGTACCAGCCGTCCGCGATCTTGCCGCTGTAGACGCCGTCGAAGCGGCGCAGGCTGCCGGTGCCCGTCGTGAAGCGCAGGCTGCCTTCCGGCTCGTCGCCGCCTTTCTTCATGATGAAGTTCATCGTGGCGCCCGGCTGGCCGCTCGAATAAATCGTGCTCGGACCGCCGCGCAGCACTTCCACGCGCTCGATCGTGTCATCCAGGCGGAACGCGGACGAGCCTTCGAAGAACGACAGCACGGGCACCGGGAAGATCGGGTTGCCGTTCATCTGCACGGAGACGAACGGCGAGTCGCTGCCCGACGGGAAGCCGCGCACTTCGATGTTGGCGCCGGACTGGCCGCCCGTCGCTTCGGCATACACGCCCGGCACGATCTTCAGCACGTCGGCCGTGGACGACGGCGCCGCCTGCTTCAGTTGTTCTTCGGTCGCGGTCGTGATCGAGAAGCTCGTGTCGATCTTGCGCGTGCCGGAGGCCGATGCCGTACCGGTCACGACGACTTGCTGGATTTCTTTCTGGACGTTGTCTTGCGCGACCGCCTGGGCTTGGACGACGAGGGTAAGGACAGCGAGGGCAACTGCCGACAGTTGCGGGAACTGCATGGTGTTTTTCATTTTATGCTCTCTTGTGAATGGAACCGGCTGCGGGGCGTCTCCTCCCCGGTTTTCCTGGCGATTGATGGTTCGACAAGGAAACTGCGGCCATTGAAACATCGGATTGACATCGATGTCAATCAAAATGCTATCGATGTCATTTTTTGTCGACACGACAAAAAAATCTGTCATAATCCATCCCGGTCAAGTAATCTGTTACCGCTACCCCAAGATTTATTGCTCAAAAGACTATGGCGCAAGCGAAGAAACCCCTGGCCGGCGACAACGCCGTGACGATGGAAGACCTGGCGAAGATCGCCGGCGTCTCCACGATCACGGTGTCGCGGGCGCTGCGCGACAGTCCGCTCGTGACGGAAAACACGCGGGAAAAGATCCGCAAGATCGCGCAGGAGCAGGGCTACCGCTTCAACATCAGCGCGCGCAACCTGCGCATGCGCCGGTCGTACTCCGTCGCCGTCGTCGTCGAGATGACGCCCGTGAAGGGCCGGCCGATGTCGGACCCGTATCCGCTCGAACTCCTCGGCGGCATCACGCAAGAGCTCACGACGGCCGGCTACAGCGTCGTCCTCACGTCCAAGCAATTGCTCGACACGGCGCCGGTGCAGGGCGCCGACGGCCTGATCCTGCTGGGCCAGGGCTCGCACGGCGAGGCGGTGAAAGCCTTGCAGCAGACGACGTTGCCGCTCGTCGTGTGGGGCGCGCCGGAAGAGGGCGCCACGTACACAGTCGTCGGTTCCGACAACCGCAAGGGCGGCGCCAGCGTTGCCGAGCGCTTCCTGGAGCAGGGCCGGCGCAAGCTGATCTTCGTGGGCGACGTCGACCACGCCGAGGTGCAGGAACGGTGCGCCGGCTTCATCGACGCGCTGTCCGGCCGCGCCACCGTGCACATCCTGCGCCCGAAGGCGTTCACGTTCGAAGCGGGCTTCGATTGCGTGACGTCGCTGCTGAAAAAGAAGAGCGGCCACAGCATCGACGGCCTGTTCGCCGCCAGCGACCTGCTGGCGATGGGCGCCATCCGCGCGCTGACGGAAGCGGGCCTGCGCGTGCCCGACGATATTTCCGTGATCGGCTACGACGACACGCCGGGCGCGGCGAGCTTCGTCCCGCCGCTCACGAGCGTCCACCAATACCTGCGCGACGGCGGTGTGCTGCTCGCGAAAAAAATGCTGGCCATGATCGAAGGCCAACCGGCGCATTCGGAAATGCTGCCGACCACGCTGATCGTCCGCCACACCTGATCGCAACCCCATAAAAGCTTGAAGAACGCGCCTGTGCGCACGAGACGAGGAAACTGAAGTGCAAAATGACATCGATAACAATAACGCGATCGCAGCCGAACCGTGGCGCATCCGCGAAGACGCCCTGGACCCGGCGCGCGCTTTCCTGCACGAGACCCTGTTCACCCTGGGGAACGGCTGGATCGGCATGCGCGGCACGCCGGACGAGGGCACCGTCGGCGGTGCCGGCCAGACGCTGGAAGGCACGTACCTGAACGGCTTCCACGACACCGAAGCGATCCGCTATCCGGAAAACGCCTACGGTCTCGCGCGCATCAATGAATTCATGCTGAACGTGCCGAACGCGAAGCGCATCGCGGCCGTCGTCGATGGCGAACGCTTTGCGCTGGACACGTGCAAGGTGCTCGCGTGGGAACGCACGCTGGACTTCCGCACCGGCCTGCTCGAGCGCACGGTCGAGTGGGAGACCGCCACCGGCAAGCGTGTGCGCATCGCAAGCCGCCGCCTCGTGGCGCTCGGCCGCAAGCACGTCGCCGCGATCGAGTACGCCGTCACGCCGCTGAATTTCGCGGGCCGTGTCCGCATCGTCGCCGACATCGATGCGGACGTGACGAATTTGCAGGCGGGCGACGATCCGCGTGTCGGTTCCGCGCTGACCGGTGCGTCGCTGATCGAGACGAAACGCGAGGTGGGCGCGCACGACGTACTGCTGCTGCAGCGCACGCGCCACAGCGGTTTTACCTTGGCCACAGCGACGGATGCCGTGCCGTCCGGCGCCGCGCGCGTCGAGCAAGTCGGACTGGGCCACGCGTTCGATGCCGACGTGGAGCAGGGCGCCACGTTCACCGTGCACAAATACATCGCCTACGCGAGCTCGCGCGACATGATTGAGGCCGCCGTCGGCCCGCACGCGCGCGCCGAGCTGGCGCAGGCCCGCGCGGCCGGCTTCGATGCGCTGGCGCGCGAGCAGGCCGATTATCTGTCCCGCTTCTGGATCGAGGCCGACGTGGCGATCGCCGGCGACGACGCCCTGCAGCAGGGCGTGCACTTCAACCAGTTCCACCTGCTGCAATCGGTCGGCCGCGACGGCAAGACGAACATCGCGGCCAAGGGCGTGACGGGCGAGGGCTATGAAGGCCACTATTTCTGGGACACGGAGATCTATGTGTTCCCGTTCTTCCTGTATTCCCGTCCCGAGATCGCGCGCGCCCTGCTGCAGTACCGCTACAACGGCCTGCCGAAGGCGCGCGAGCGGGCACGCCAGATGGCGCACGAGAAGGGCGCGCTGTACCCGTGGCGCACGATCGCGGGCGAGGAGTGCTCGGCCTACTTCCCGGCCGGCACGGCGCAATACCACATCAACGCCGACGTGGCGTACTCGATCCGCCTGTACCTGCTGGCGACCGGCGACTTCGACTTCATGGCTGAGCAGGGCGCCGAGATCGTGCTGGAGACGGCGCGCATCTGGACGGGCATCGGCAGCTACGACCGCGAGCAGCGCTTCTGCATCAACACGGTGACGGGACCGGACGAATACACGGCCATCGTCAACAACAACTACTACACGAACGCGATGGCGCGCATGCACATGACGTTCGCGGCGGACGTCGCCGAGCGCCTGCGCGCCGAGCGGCCCGCCGACTTCGCGCGCGTGGCGCAAGCCATCGGCCTCGAAGATGCCGAGATCAAGGCATGGCGCGCCGCCAGCGCCGCGATGCGCCTGCCGTACGACGACGCGCTGGGCATCCACGCGCAGGACGACAGCTTCCTGTCCAAGAAGCCGTGGGACTTCGCGAACACGCCGAAGGAAAACTATCCGCTGCTGCTGCACTACCACCCGCTGGTGATCTATCGCCACCAGGTCTGCAAGCAGGCGGACGTCGTGCTGGCGCTGCTCCTGCTGTCGAACCAGTTCTCGCTCGACGACAAACGCCGCGACTTCGATTTCTATGAACGCGTGACGACGCACGATTCGTCGCTGTCGTCGTGCATCTTCAGCATCGTCGCCAGCGAGATCGGTTATCGCGACAAGGCCTATGCCTATTTCATGGAGACGGCGCGCCTGGACCTCGACAACACGCACGCGAACACGCAGTACGGCGTGCATACCGCCGCGATGGCCGGCACGTGGCTCGGCGTCGCCTACGGCTTCGCCGGCATGCGTCTCGACGAAGCGGGCCTGCGCTTTTCTCCGACGCTCCCAGACCGGTGGACGGGCTACCGCTTCAAGGCGCAGGTGCGGGGCGCGCTGCTGGAAGTGGCGGTCGACGGCACCGGCACCGACTACCGCCTGCTGCGCGGCGACGTACTGGTCTTCGCGCACGCCGGCAAGGCGGTCGAACTGAATGCGCAGCGCGCCCACATCCGCATGGAGAACCCACAATGAGCACCCGATTCAAAGCGGTCATCTTCGACCTCGACGGCGTCATCACCGACACGGCGCACTACCACTACCTGGCATGGAAGCGCCTCGCGGACAGCGTCGATGCGCCGTTCGACGAAGCGTTCAACGAACAGCTGAAGGGCGTCGATCGCATGGGCTCCCTGGAGCTGATCCTCGCGCGCGCGCCGCGCACGTACACGCCCGAGGAAAAGCGGGAACTGGCCGACAAGAAGAACACGCATTACCAGGAGCTGATCGCGACGATGACGCCGGACGACCTGCTGCCGGGTGCCCTGCGCGCGCTGGAGGAAGTGCGCGCAGCGGGACTCCTGATTGGCCTCGCATCCGTCAGCCGCAACGCGTTCACGGTGCTGGACCGCCTGGGCATCCGCGACCGCTTCGACGACGTCGTCGATGCCGCGACCATCGTCAACGGCAAGCCGGATCCCGAGATCTTCCTGACCGCGGCCGCGCACCTGGGCGTCGATCCGAAAGACTGCCTGGGCGTCGAAGATGCCGCCGCGGGCGTCGCGTCGATCAAGGATGCGGGCATGTTCGCCGTCGGTGTCGGCAGTCCCGAGGTGCTGCACCGCGCGGACCGTGTGATACCGTCGATGGCCGCGTTCCGGCTCGACGACTACTAAAACATAAACATAAAAATATTGGAGACAACATGAACCAACGACGCATCCTGCTCGCCCTGTTCATGATTTACTTCGTGTTCGCCATCCTGCTCAACAGCGTGGGTGCGGTGATCCTGCAGGTGATACACACCTATGGCGTCGACAAGGGCGCGGCGAGCGTGCTGGAAGGCTTCAAGGACCTGCCGATCGCGATCGTGTCGTTCTTCGTCGCGTCGACCCTGCCGCGCTTCGGCTACAAGAAGGCGATGCTCGTCGCGCTGGCGATCGTCACCGCCGCCACGCTGGCGATGCCCATGATCCCGGCATTCGCGACGGCGAAACTGCTGTTCCTGTGCGTGGGCGTCGCGTTCGCGCTGGTGAAGGTGTCCGTGTACTCGACCATCGGCCTCGTCGCGCGCGACCGCAAGCACCATGCGGGCATCACGAACATGCTGGAAGGGTTCTTCATGGTCGGCGTGCTGTCGGCGTACTGGATCTTCGGCTTCTTCATCGATGCCGATAACCCGGCGTCGACGAGCTGGCTGAACGTGTACTGGCTGTTGTCCGGCCTGTGCGCGGCCACGTTCGTGCTCGTGCTGGCCACGTCGTTCGACGAATACGGCGCCGCGCCGCCGGACAGCCGCGGACCGGCCGCCGATTTCCTCGCGATGCTGCGCCTGTTCGTGCGGCCGCTCGTGTACGTGTTCGTGCTGACGGCGTTCCTGTCCGTGCTCGTCGAGCAGGCGATCGGTTCGTGGCTCCCGACGTTCAACAACGAGATCCTGATGCTGCCCGCCACGATGAGCGTGCAGGTGACGAGCATCTTCGCGGGCTGCCTCGCGGTGGGGCGCCTGCTGGCCGGCGTCGTGATGCGCCGCCTGAACTGGTATCCCGTGCTGACCGTGTGCATGCTGGCGATGGGCGCGACGGTGCTGCTGTCGCTGCCCCTCACGCACGGCATCGCCCACGATCCGAACGTGACGTGGGCGACGGCGCCGGTGGCCGCGTTCCTGTTCCCGCTCATCGGCCTGTTCATGGCGCCGATCTACCCGGGCATCAATTCCGTGATGCTGAGTTCCCTGCCGCGCCACCAGCACGCGCCGATGACGGGGCTGCTCGTGATCTTTTCGGCGCTCGGCGGCACGACCGGCTCGCTGATCACCGGGTACGTGTTCGGCCACGTGAACGGACACTTCGCGTTCTACCTGACGCTCGTGCCGATCGTGCTGATGGTCCTGAGCCTGTACGCGTTCAAGCGGCAGGTGGACAGGTCGCCCCCTACGCCTGGCAACCTGGATCGGCCTGGTTCGGCGCCGTCTTCTGCGCCAGCAGCAGCGCCCTGAAATCCTCCGCCCGCATCGGCTTGCCGATCAGGTAACCCTGCAGGACGTCGCATCCCGTGGAGCGGATCGCTTCCTTCTGGAGCTCCGTCTCGATGCCTTCGCAGATCACGTCCAGCTTGAGCGACTTGGCGAAGGCGATCACGCCGTTGACGATGTCCAGGCAACGCCGGTCCTGCTCGATCTCGCGCACGAACGAACGGTCGATCTTGATCGCGGTGATCGGCAAGGTGCGCAGGTACGACAGGTTCGAGTAGCCGGTGCCGAAGTCGTCGAGCGCGATGCGGAAGCCGTCGCGCTGCAGCAGGCGCAGCACCGATGCCGCCTTCTCGATGTCCTGCATCAGCATGCTCTCCGTGACTTCCAGCTTGATGCACTCGGGGTCCAGCCCGTAGTGGTTGACGAGGTTCGTCAGCAGCGGCGGCAGGTTCTCGTCCGTCAGCTGGCGCGGCGAGACGTTCACCGCCATGCGCAGCCGGTAGCCCAGCAATTCCCATTCGCGCGCCTGGCGGCACGCTTCCTCGCACACCCACGCGCCGACGGCCGTGATCGCGGGCGAGCCTTCCAGCATCGGCAGGAACAGGTCGGGGGCGAGCAGGCCGAGGCGCGGATGTTCCCAGCGCAGCAGCGCCTCCGCGCCCACGACGGCGCCGTTCGCGGCGCTGACCTGCGGCTGGTAGAACAGCACGAACTGGCGGCGTTCGAGGGCCGAGAACACGTCCTGGCGCAGTTCCAGGCGCTGCTTGAGCAGGTGCCGCGCCGTCGTCGAGAACACGGCGAACGTATGGCGGCCGTTGTCCTTGGCCTCGTACATGGCGGCGTCCGCGTTGTTGAGCAGCTCGTCGGCCGAGTATTCGCGGCCGTTGCCGATCGCGATGCCGATGCTGCCGCCCACTGTCACGTGATGGCCGTCGACGGCGATGGGCGTGGCCAGGTGCTGCAGGACGGCGGAGGCCACGCCCTTCGCGCCGTCGGCGTTCATGCCTTCGAGGACGACCACGAACTCGTCGCCGCTGATGCGCGCGACCGTGATGCCGGGGGCGGCGAGGCTCCCGAGGCGCCGCCCGATCTCCTGCAGGGCCATGTCGCCCGCGCGGTGGCCGTGGGCGTCGTTGACTTCCTTGAAGTGGTCGAGGTCGATGAACAGGACGCCCACCGGGCGCTCGTCCTCGACGGAACGCGCCAGGGCTTCGTCGAGCGCGCGCAGGCAGCTGAAGCGGTTGTGCAGGCCCGTCATGCCGTCGTGCGTCGCCATGTGAATGAGCCGTGTCTCCGCTTCCTTGCGCTCCGTGACGTCGGCAAAGAACGCGGTGACGCCTTCGCGCGACGGGTACACGCGCAATTCCAGCCAGAGGCCCAGCGGCGCGTAGAAATTCTCGCAGCGGGCGGGTTCGCGGTCGTGCATCGCGCGCAGGTAGGTGTCGTAGAACGGGCCGCCGACGGCTTCCGGGAACTCGTCCCACATGTTCTTGCCGATCAGGTCTTCCGCACTGCGCTCGATCCAGGCCGCGCCGCGCGCGTTGATGTACGTGAAGCGCCATTCGCGGTCGAGCGACAGGCAGCCGTCGGAGATGCTTTCCAGGACGGTGCTCATGCGTTCGTGCGCCTGCTCGGCCGCCTGCCGGGCTTCGACGACCTCCGTCACGTCCTGCAGGAAGGCGACGAAGTGGGTGGGCGCATCCCCGTTCTCGCGCACGGGAAACAGGTGCATGCGGCACCAGAACGGGGTCCCGTCCTTGCGGTAATTGCGCAGCAGCGCCGTGCAGATCTCGGCCCGTTCGACGCAGTGGCGGATCAGCGCGATCTCGGGCTGGTCGCGGTCGCCGCGCTGCAGGAAGCGGCAGTTGCGGCCGACCGTTTCGTACAGCGTGTAGCCCGTCATCCGTTCGAACGCGGGGTTGACGTATGCGATGGGATTGTCCGGCAGGCTGGCGTCGGAAATGATGATGCCCGTGTTGCTCGCCTCGATCAGTCGCTTGAAGAACGGCACCGGCAACTGTTCGATCTTGTCGAGGAGTGAGCGAACTTCTTCAGGAGAACAATTCTGCATGATCGTCTACCTTGGCGCTGGACGTTATCAGTGTAACGCCGCGTGAGGCAAGGGGGCAGCACGAAAGACAGCTGTGTCCGCATGTAGTTGCCTGCGGCTCAGATTGCGTGTAACTGCACGCGGAACCCCCGTCGCGGGCCATGCGCGATGCGTTATTCGACGCCGAGATCCGCCATCTTCGCGCGCAGCGCCAGGCGGTCCGCATCGATCTGCGCCCCATTCGTCTGGCGCGACAGCGCGGCCTTGTCCTTGCGGCCGAGGAAGTAGGCGATGCGCTCGGCGTTGGCGCCGGACGGGTGCGGAATGCCGTGCAGGATGCGGCCGGCATCCAGCACGCCGCGCGCCGCGAGCCAGTCGAGCGCGAGGCCGACCTTCGGGCCCAGCGGCACGTACACCGCGTCGGGCAGCGCGCCCGCTTCGGCCGCGAAATAGTCGAGCAGCTGGGCCTGCAGCAGCGGCGTCGTCAGCATGTTCGGCGACGCGCCGTTGTAGTTTTTTCCACCGATGAAAACCGGATGGCGCAGCACGGCCGTCACGTGCATCAGGTGGGCGTGGTCGCCGAACAGCGACGCGCAGCTGGCGATGCCGAGCCAGCGCTGCAGGCCTACGTGGTCGAGCAGGGCGACGAGGTTCGGGCGGATCGCGCCGGAAAACGCGCCGGTGTACTTGGCCGCCCGCAGCACGTCGTCCTGCGCCGCGCCTTGCGCCAGCAGGCGCCGTGCCTCGCGCACCGCGTTCTTCCATTGCACGAAGCCGGGCGAGATGCCGACGAGGACGAGCCGCGCCGCGCGGTTCACGTAATCGAACGGAATGTAGTGCGCGCTGACACTGCCGGCGCGCGCGAGCAGGAAGCCGTCCGGGATCTGCGCGGGCGTGCCCACGAGGTCCGGATCGGTGTCCAGGATGAGGTTGCGGAACGCGGGAAAGGTCGCCTGCATGGAATTTTCAAAAATGTCCGGAATCCTCGCATTTTGCCACGTGAAATCGTTGTCACGTACCTTTACACGCTTTTACACATACAAAAAACGATATCGAAGTGACCGAAAAATTGATTGGATCGTTCTCGATGTTGCGCCTAACATTACCGATGAGCATGCCAGTTCTGAAAGCTTTTCGATGCTTTCAGAAAACCATAACAATACTTACATCGCAACAGGAGACGTATGGAACCCATCGCAGCGGGCCGTTTTGCGCCCGTTTCCCGCACTTTCGCATTGCGCGGCACCGTCGCCGCACTCATGGGCATCGGTCTCTTGACGAGCGTGTCCGTGCGTGCGCAGGAAGCCGGCGCCGCGCAGGGTGCCAACCAGGCCAGCGGCAGCAACGTCGTGGTCGTCAGCGGCCAGCGCCAGGCGGCGCAGAGCGCCCAGGCCATCAAGAAAAACGCGGACGAGGTCCTCGATTCGATCGTCGCCGACGACATCGGCAAGTTCCCGGACAAGAACGTGGCCGAGATCCTCGCCCGCGTCACCGGCGTGCAGGTCCTGCGCGGCGCCGGCGAAGCCAGCACGGTCGTGATCCGCGGCCTCGGCGGCGCGAAAACGCTGTTCAACGGCCGCGAGATGTTCACCGCCGCCAACCGTTCGCTGGCCCTGGCCGACGTGCCCGTCTCCATGCTGCAGCGCGTCGACGTGTATAAATCGCAGGGCGCCGACATGGTCGAAGGCGGCACCGCGGGCACCATCGACGTGCGCACGTTCCGTCCGTTCGACTTCAAGGGTTCGCAGGTCGCCATCAACGCCCGCGTCGAAAACCGCGACAAGGCCGGCAAGACCGATCCGCAGGTCGGCGGCCTGTGGTCGAACCGCTGGAAGACCGATATCGGCGAAGTGGGCCTGCTGGGCGGCCTGTCGTACCAGCGCGGCCGCTACAGCGACGAAGTCGCGTGGGCCGGCCAGCCGGCCACGTACCAGGCCAACGGCCAGACCGTGCAGGGCGCGGACGGCAACGGTCGCGTGATGACCACCGGCGACCGCAAGCGCCTGGCCCTGAACTTCGCCGCGCAGTGGCGCCCGAACCGCGACATGCAGTTCTACGCCGAAGGCTTCGGCACCAAGATCGACCACGATGCGCAGAGCGTCTTCTTCGTGGGCGGCTTCCCGGTCTACAACAACCCGAACACGACGATCAAGACGATCACCGAGAACGGCAAGAACTACCTGGACAGCGTGAGCAACCCGAGCGACACGTCGCTGGTGCTGAGCTCGACCCAGGCGCGCCGCGACTGGTCGAAGGGCAGCCAGCTGGCCCTCGGCGGCACGTGGGACGCGACGCCGACGATCCGCCTGTCGACCGAAGCCGTGCGCACGGTCTCGACCTACCGCCAGGAAAACCCGATCCTCGACTCGATCTACACGACGCCCCATGCGGTCGTCGGCGGCACCCGCGACGGCGGCGGCTACGTCGATTATCCGGGCACGGACCTGACCGATCCGTCCAAGTGGTCGATGATCGCCCTGTACGACAACCACAACCACGCGAACGGCTCGGCCAACGACTGGCGCGGCGACGTGACGTGGACGCCGGAGAACGACGGCCTGCTGAAGGAACTGAGCGGCGGCGTGCGCTGGGCGCAACGCGACGCCTCCTATGCGCACGAGCTGGGCAACTATCGTCCCGCGACGATCACGGGCGTGAACCCCGGCAGCATCCCCGGCCTGTCGTGCCTGAGCCCGGAAATCCACGGCAACTACGGCGTGAACCAGTATTACGCGGCCTGCTACAAGTTCTTGCTGGATAACACCGCCGTCGTGCGCCAGGCCATCCTCGGCACGCCGAACGGCCTGCCGGACGATCCGCTGTCGTTCTACACGGACCGCGAAACGACGCAAGCCATCTACGGCAAGGCCAAGTTCGGCTTCGACGCCTTCGGCGTGCCGATCGACGCCACGGCCGGCGTGCGCGTCGTGAACACGAAGCAGAGCGTCAACGGCAACTCGCGCAGCGGTACGGGTCCGGTCACGCCGGTGTCGGTCTCGACCAGCAACACGGACGTGCTGCCGAGCCTGAACCTGCGCGCCGGCTTCCGCAACGACCTCGTCGGTCGTGTGGTCTACGGCAAGGCGATCGAACGTGCCCCGTTCGCCGACTACAACCCGGGCGTCGTGCTCGGTTCCGTCACCACGACCAACGGCAACCCGCCGGGCGGCACGGGCGGCAACCCGAACCTGAAGCCGCAGGAAGCCCGCAACCTGGACGTGGCGCTGGAATGGTATTTCTCGAAGGATGGTTCGCTGACCGGTACGGTGTTCCAGCACGACTTCAAGAACTTCATCCGCCACCGGACGACGACGGAAACGATCAACGGCCAGGCCTACCTGATGGACCGTCCGTACAACACGGACACGGCCAAGCTGTACGGCTTCGAAGCGGCGTACCAGCAGTTCTTCTCGTTCCTGCCGGGCTGGCTGAGCGGCCTGGGCATGCAGGCGAACTTCACGTACATGAATGGCGGCATGACGGAGCCGGACGGCACCCGCAACACGTTCCCGGGCATGTCCAAGCGGGCCTACAACCTGGTCGGCCTGTACGAGCGCGGCCCGTGGTCGGCGCGCCTGGCCTACAACTGGCGCGACAAGTTCGTGGACACGTACAACTACCGCGGCCTCGGCCTGGACCTCGTCGTCGACCCGATCAAGACGCTGGATGCCTCGATCTCGTACAAGATCACGGAGAACCTGACGGCAACGCTGGACGGCAGCAACCTACTGGACCAGGAGTACCACGACTACCACGGTACGCCGCTGCTGCCGCGTGACGTGCGTCGCTACGATCGAGTCGTCGGCTTTGCCCTCCGTTGGAAACATTGACCCAGGGCTCTGATCGATAGGGAATAATGAGGGTGCTGCTCGGAAAACCGCGTAGCACCCTGTTCGTTTGGAAGGACGTCCGTATGCAAACCCAGAAACTTTCCACTCTTGAAAAAGTGGGCTTCGGCGCCGGCGACATGGCGCTCAACGTGGTGATCTCGTCGATGATGCTGATCATCACTTTCTTTTATACGGACGTCTATGGACTCAAGACGACCGACCTCGCGCTGCTGTTCGTGCTCGTGAAAATCGTGGGTGCCATTTCGGACCTGATCGTCGGCCAGATGACGGACAGTTTCCTGTCCCGCTGGGGCCGCTATCGACCGTATTTCCTGTTCCTCGCGATCCCATACGGCCTGTCCGTGTACGCCGTGTTCAGCACGCCGGACTGGAACTATGACGCCAAGCTCGTGTGGGCGTATTCCACGTACATCCTGATGACCCTGATGACGTCGGGCGTGGGCGTGCCGTACATCTCGCTGATCAGCGGCCTGACGAGCGACCCCCAGGAGCGCCTGTCCGCCAACGGCTACCGGCTGTTCCTGGCGAAAGTCGGCGCGTTCATGGTCACCATCGTCGTGCCGATCCTCGCGCAGCGCTGGGGCAACGGCAACCAGGCCGCCGGCTACCAGGCGGCGATGGCCATGATGGCGCTGCTGGGCGTCGTGCTGTTCCTGTTCACGTTCTTCACGACGACGGAGCGCGTCGTCTACAAGACCAAGCGCCAGCCGCTGCTGGAACAGATCGCCGTGCTGGCGCAGAACGACCAGTGGCTGATCCTGTGCGCCGTCTGCGTGACGGGCACCATCGGCTACGTGATCCGCGGCTCCGTCGCGATCTATTACGCCAAGTATTATCTGCACGGCGACACGGAGACCGTGTCCGCGTTCCTGTCGACGGGCGTCGCGGCCGCGATCATCGCGATGGTCGTGTCGACGTGGGTGACCAAGTTCTATTGCAAGGTCAAACTGTTCCGCTACACGCAGCTGCTGGTGGCCGTGCTGTCCGTGATGATCTATTTCCTGGTCAAACCGGGCGACACGGCGCTGGCTTTCTTCCTGTACTTCCTGCTGTCGCTCGTCGTCGACCTGCACGCGCCGGTGTTCTGGTCCGCGATCGCCGAGACCATCGACTATGGCCAGGTCAAGACGGGCAAGCGCGTGTCGGGCTTTGCGTTCGGCGGCATCTCGGTCGCACAGAAGGCCGGCATGGCCATCGCGGGCGGCATGGTCGGCCTGCTGCTGAATTATTTCCATTACCAGCCGAACCAGGAACAAAGCGCTCTGGCCCTGCAGGGCATCGCGCTGATGCTGTCCGTGATTCCCGGCTTCTTCCATTTCCTGATGGGCGCGCTGATGTTCAAGTACCGCATCAGCGACGAATACTATTCGACAGTCAAGGAAGACCTCCGCGCCAGCGCGTGACCCCTATTTAGCGAGACCATCATGCAAGACACCGTACTGAAACCCCTCATCGAGCAACGCGCCGATCCTTACATCTACAAGCACACGGACGGCTATTACTATTTCACGGCATCGGTCCCGCAATACGACCGCATCGAACTGCGCCGCGCGAAGACCATCGCGGAACTGGCCGATGCGCCCACCGTCGACGCGTGGGTCAAGCCGGACACGGGCCCTTACAGCGAACTGATCTGGGCCCCGGAGCTGCACTTCAACATGGGTGCGTGGTACGTCTATTTCGCCGCCGCGCCGAGCCGCGAGATCAAGTACAAGCTGTTCCAGCACCGCATGTACGCGATCCGCAACACGAACGCGAATCCGCTCGAAGGCACGTGGGAATTCATGGGCCAGGTCGACACGGGCATCGACACGTTCTGCCTGGACGCGACCACGTTCAACCACAACGGCGTGCTGTACTACCTGTGGGCGCAGAAGGACAACGAGATCGAAGGCAATTCGAACCTGTACATCGCGAAGATGAAGACGCCGTGGCAGATCGAAGGCAAGCCGGTGTTGCTGTCGAAGCCGGAACACGATTGGGAAATCCGCGGGTTCTGGGTCAACGAAGGCCCGTCCGTCCTGCGCCGCAACGGCAAGATTTTTATTTCGTATTCGGCCAGCGCCACCGACGAGAATTACGCGATGGGCCTGCTGTGGGCCGACGAGAATGCGGACCTGCTCGATCCGGCCGTATGGACAAAGTCGCGCGAGCCCGTGTTCCGTACATGCTACGATCACGGCATCTACGGACCCGGCCACAACAGCTTTACCTATGCTGAAGATGGCGACACCGTCATGCTCGTCTATCATGCGCGCACTTATACGGAAATCGTCGGCGATCCGTTGTGGAACCCGGACCGCCATACCTTCGTCAAACCGCTGCGTTGGGACGAGAACGGCATGCCGGTATTCGGGCGGCCATCTACCCTCTGAGGATATAACAACGTGCAAAACGGAATTACCCAGGCGCCGTTCGGGACCTTGCCCGACGGCCGGCAAGTCACCCAGTACACGCTCAAGAACAATAACGGCATGGTTGTCAGGGTGCTGGACTTCGGGGGCATCATCACCGAGATCCACGTCCCGGACCGCGACGGCGTCTTTGCCGACGTCGCGCTCGGCTTCGAGACGCTGGAGCCCTACATCAAGGACAGCCCGTATTTCGGCGCCCTGATCGGCCGCTACGGCAACCGCATCGGCAAGGGCCGCTTCACGCTCGACGGCAAGCAATACCAGCTGACGACCAACAACGGCAACAACCACCTGCACGGCGGCGATCCGGGCTACGACAAGGTGTTGTGGACGGCCGCCGTCGAAGGCGACGGCCTCGTCCTGCGTTATCACAGCCCGGACGGCGAGCAGGGCTATCCCGGCAACCTCGACGCCACCGCCACGTATGTGCTGACCGACGACAACGAGATCGTCGTGCGCTTCCACGCCGTGACCGACCAGCCGACGCCCGTCAACCTGACCCAGCACAGCTATTTCAACCTGGCCGGGGCGGGGCAGGGCGACATCCTGGCTCACGAGATCACGATCGACGCCGACAAGTTCGTGCCCATCGACGCGGAATCGATCCCGTTCGGCGAACTGGCCCCCGTGACGGGCACGCCGTTCGACTTCCGCAAGCCGCGCGCGATCGGCGAGCGCATCGCGCAACCGGACAAGCAGCTGCGCCACGGCACCGGCTACGACCATTGCTGGGTGCTGAACAGGCGCCTCGGCGAACAGGGCCTGAAGCGTGCCGTCCACGTGTGCGAACCGACGACGGGCCGCGTGCTGGAACTGTTTACGCAGGAACCGGGCGTGCAGTTCTACAGCGGTAACTTCCTCGACGGCTCGCTGACCGGCAAGGGCCATCCGTGGATTTTCCGCAGCGGCTTCTGCATCGAGCCGGAGCACTACCCGGACTCGCCCAACCAGCCGGCGTACCCGAACACGATCCTGCGGCCGGGCGAAGTCTACGAAACGGAATCGCGCTTCCGCTTCTCGGTGGCGCACTAATCAGGAGAGCACTGCATGATGGAACTGGTGGTGGATGGCCGGAATATACTCGGCGAGGGCATCGTCTGGGACGACAAGGGCGCACGCCTGTTCTGGACCGACATCGAAGGCAGCGAACTGTGGTCGCACGCCCCCGCGACGGGTGCGCTGCAGCGCTGGCCGCTGCCCGAGCGCCTGTGCTCGCTGGCGCTGACGCATGACGACGGCCGCCTGCTGCTGGGACTCGCCTCCGGCCTGGCGTTCTTCGACCTGGCCAGCGGAGAACTCGACCGCATCTGCGACGTCGAGGCGCACCTGCCCACCACCCGGCTGAACGATGGCCGCACGGACCGCCAGGGCCGCTTCGTCTTCGGCGTGTTCAACCAGGCCGAGAACCCGAAGGAGGCCATCGGCGGCTTCTACCGGCTCAATCACGACCTGACGCTGGAGCGCCTGCCGCTGGGCGATGTCGCCATCGCCAACAGCATCTGCTTCAGCCCGGACGGCCGCACCATGTATTACGCGGATTCCGGCACGCGCGAGATCCGTTGCTGCGACTACGATCCGGAGTCGGGCGCGATTGCCAACCTGCGCGAATTCGCGGCGGCCGACGCGGCGCCGGGCGATCCGGACGGGTCGACGATCGATGCCGAGGGCTATCTGTGGAGCACGCGCTGGGGCGCGGGGCAGGTCGTGCGCTTTGCACCGGACGGCAGCGTCGACCGCGTATTGACCTTGCCGGCACCGCAACCGACCTGTCCGGCGTTCGGCGGTCCGGACCTGGATGTGTTGTATGTCACTTCCGCAACAGTCGGCCTGCGCGCCGGCCAGCTTGCGGATGCACCAAAATCGGGCGGCGTTTTTGCTAAAAAGGTAACAATCAAGGGCTTGGCAGAGGTCAAATTCGCTGGCCGGCGCCGATAGCGGTAACAGCGATGCCGATAACGATATCGATTGCTGCTAAAAATTGATTGGAAAGTTATCTTATCGGCCTTTAGACTTTCTCCATCGCTGAGCTGGACGACGACAAAGGGTCGCTCAGATTACAAAAACGACGGAGGAAGAATGTCCGAGACAAAAAAGAAGCCCACCCTGCGGTCCGCAGCGTGGTTCGGTACCCAGGACAAGAACGGCTTCATGTACCGGAGCTGGATGAAGAACCAGGGTATCCCCGATCATGAATTCCAGGGCAAGCCGATCATCGGCATCTGCAACACCTGGTCCGAACTGACCCCCTGCAACGCCCACTTCCGCAAGCTGGCCGAGCACGTCAAGCGCGGCATCCTGGAAGCGGGCGGCTTCCCGGTCGAATTCCCCGTCTTCTCGAACGGCGAATCGAACCTGCGCCCGACCGCCATGCTGACCCGTAACCTGGCCAGCATGGACGTCGAAGAATCCATTCGCGGCAACCCGATGGACGGCGTCGTCCTGCTGGTCGGCTGCGACAAGACCACGCCCGCGCTGCTGATGGGCGCCGCGAGCGTCGACATTCCGGCCATCGTCGTCACCGGCGGCCCGATGCTGAACGGTAAGCTGAACGGCAAGGACATCGGCTCCGGCACCGCCGTCTGGCAACTGCACGAGCAGGCCAAGGGCGGCCAGATCTCGATGCACGATTTCCTCGCCGCCGAAGCCGGCCACTCGCGCTCGGCCGGTACCTGCAACACGATGGGCACCGCCTCGACGATGGCCTGCATGGCCGAGTCGCTGGGCGTCTCGCTGCCGCACAACGCCGCGATCCCCGCCGTCGACGCGCGCCGCTACGTGCTGGCGCACATGTCCGGCATCCGCATCGTCGAGATGGTCAACGAAGACCTGAAACTGTCGAAGATCCTCAAGCGCGAGAACTTCGAGAACGCGATCCGCACGAACGCCGCGATCGGCGGCTCGACCAACGCCGTGATCCACCTGAAAGCCATCGCCGGCCGCATCGGCGTGCCGCTGGAGCTGGAAGACTGGACCGCCATCGGCAAGGGCACCCCGACCATCGTCGACCTGCTGCCGTCCGGCCGCTACCTGATGGAAGAGTTCTATTACGCCGGCGGCCTGCCGGGCGTGCTGCGCCGTCTGGGCGAAAGCAACCTGCTGCCGCACAAGGACGCGCTGACCGTGAACGGCAAGACGATCTGGGAAAACGTCCAGGACGCGCCGATCTACAACGACGAAGTGATCCGCAAGATCGACAACCCGCTGATCGACGACGGTGGCATCTGCATCCTGCGCGGCAACCTGGCCCCGCGCGGCGCCGTGCTGAAGCCGTCGGCCGCATCGCCGCACCTGATGAAGCACCGCGGCAAGGCCGTCGTGTTCGAAGACTTCGACCACTACAAGGCGCGCATCGTCGATCCGGACCTGGATGTCGACGAGAACTCGATCCTCGTGATGAAGAACTGCGGTCCGAAGGGCTACCCGGGCATGGCCGAAGTGGGCAATATGGGCCTGCCGCCGAAACTGCTGGCGAAGGGCATCACCGACATGGTCCGCATCTCGGACGCGCGCATGAGCGGCACCGCCTACGGCACCGTCGTGCTGCACGTGGCGCCGGAAGCGATGGCCGGCGGCCCGCTGGGCATCGTCAAGGACGGCGATTTCATCGAACTCGATTGCAAGGCCGGCCGCCTGCACCTGGACGTGCCGGAAGACGAGATCAAGACCCGTCTCGCCGACCGCGCCGAGAACCAGAAGGAAGCGCCGCGCACCGGTTACGCGGGCCTGTACCTGGATCACGTGCTGCAGGCGGACGAGGGTTGCGACTTCGACTTCCTCGTCGGCTGCCGCGGTTCGGCCGTGCCCAAGCATTCCCATTGATTGATTGACGTCGGACGCGTGAACGGTTTTGCCGTTCCCGCGTCCTGTTCATTCTGAACGAACGGATTCCACATGCTGCTCATCCAATACAAAACCGCCGCCGGCGACCGCCGCGTCGGCATCCTGAACGGTGACACCGTCACCGCCATCACCGGCTACGCCACCACGCTGGAACTGGCCAAGGCCGCCATCGCGCAGGGCAAGAGCCTCGCCGCGCTGGCCGACGCATCCGCCACCGGCGACAAAGACTCCTACGAAGCGATCGCACAGGCAGGCCGCGTGCTGGCCCCGATCGACCACCCGGACGCGGCGCACACCTACGTCACCGGCACGGGCCTGACGCACCTGGGCAGCGCCGACGCGCGCGACGCCATGCACAAGAAGATCGGCGGCGACGTCGAATCGCTGTCCGACTCCATGAAGATGTTCCGCATGGGCGTCGAAGGCGGCAAGCCGGAAGCGGGCAAGGCCGGCGTGCAGCCGGAATGGTTTTATAAAGGCGACGGCTCGATCGTGCGCGCCAGCGGCCAGGACATGGAAATGCCGGACTTCTCGCTGGACGGCGGTGAAGAGCCGGAGATCGCCGGCCTGTACGTGATCGGCGACGACGGCCAGCCGTACCGCGTCGGTTTCGCGATCGGCAACGAGTTCTCCGACCACGTGACGGAGCGCCAGAACTACCTGTACCTCGCACACTCCAAGCTGCGCAACTGCGGCGTCGGCCCGGCGCTGCTGGTCGGCGAACTGCCGGCCCACGTGGAAGGCGTGTCGCGCATCCGCGCCGCCGACGGTACCGTGCGCTGGGAAAAGGCGTTCGTGTCGGGTGAGCAGAACATGTCGCACACGATCGGCAACCTGGAATACCACCACTTCAAGTACGGCCTGTTCAACCGTCCGGGCGACGTGCACATCCACTTCTTCGGCACCGCGACCCTGAGCTTCGCCGACAACATCAGCGTGCAGGCCGGCGAGACCTTCGAAGTCGAATCGCCGCAGTTCGGCCCCGCGCTGCGCAACAAGCTCGCCGTCCAGTCCACCCAATTTGCTAAAGTAAAAAC
This sequence comes from Massilia kyonggiensis, assembly GCF_024756235.1. GTDB lineage: Bacteria > Pseudomonadota > Gammaproteobacteria > Burkholderiales > Burkholderiaceae_D > Telluria > Telluria kyonggiensis. Next base: position 429,480 of record NZ_JANUGY010000005.1, read on the forward strand.
GTTATGACCATCGCACAAATCACCGGCGAAGCCCTCATCGGCGGCGTCGCCCGGCGCGGCGCCGGCGGCTCGTTCAAAGCCTGGAACCCGGGCGCGCGCACGCACATCGAACCCGCATTCAACATGGTCGACATCGCCCAGATCGACGAGGCCTGCAGCCTCGCCGGCAAGGCGTTCGACATCTTCCGCAACACGACCGACGACGAGCGCGCCGCGTTCCTCGACACCGTCGCCGAGCAGATCATGGCCCTGGGCGATGCACTGGTCGAGCGCGCGATGCTCGAGACCGGCCTGCCGCGCGGCCGCATCGAGGGCGAGCGTGCCCGTACCTGCAACCAGCTGAAACTTTTCGGCACGCTGCTGCGCGAAGGTTCGTGGCAGGATCCGCGCATCGATCCGGCCCTGCCGCAGCGCACGCCGCCGCGTCCGGACCTGCGCAGCCGCCTGATCGGCGTCGGCCCCGTCGCCGTGTTCGCCGCATCGAACTTCCCGCTCGCATTCTCCGTCGCCGGCGGCGACACGGCATCCGCCTTCGCGGCCGGCTGCCCGGTCGTCCTGAAGGCCCACTCGGCCCACCCGGGTACGTCGGAACTGGTGGCGCGCGCCGTCGTGAAAGCCGTCGAACTGTGCGGCCTGCCGGCCGGCACGTTCGCACTGCTGACCGGTACGGGCAACGGCATCGGCCAGGCGCTCGTCGCGCATCCGGCCATCCAGGCCGTCGGCTTCACGGGTTCGCGTTCGGGCGGCACCGCCCTGATGGCCGTCGCCGCGGGCCGCCAGCAGCCGATCCCGGTCTATGCCGAGATGAGCAGCATTAACCCGGTGTTCCTGCTGCCGCAGGCGCTGGAGCAGCACGCCGAGCGCATCGGCCGCGAATTCGCCGCATCGCTCACGCTGGGCGTCGGCCAGTTCTGCACCAACCCCGGCCTCGTGCTGGCGATCGACGGTCCGGGCCTGTCGACGTTCTGCGCCGCCGCCACGGCCGCGCTGAACGACACGCAGCCGGCCACGATGCTGTCGGCCGGTATCGCGTCGAGCTTCCGCCGCGGCGTCGCCGCGCTGGGTAGCAACGAAGCCGTGACCACGCTGCTGCGCCTGGATCACGAAGACAACCAGGGCCACGCCGCGCTGTTCCGCGTGGAAGGCGACGCCTTCCTGGCCCGCAAGGAGCTGCACGAAGAAGTGTTCGGCCCGGCCTCGCTGCTGGTGGTCTGCAAGGACGTCGAGCAGATGCGCGCCATCGTCGAGCACCTGGAAGGCCAGCTGACGGCCGCGATCCACCTGGAAGAAGGCGACATCGCGGCTGCGCAGGTCCTGCTGCCGACGCTGGAGCGCAAGGTCGGCCGCATCCTGGCCAACGGCTTCGGCACCGGCGTGGAAGTGACGCACGCGATGGTGCACGGCGGTCCGTTCCCGGCCACGGCCGACGGCCGCAGCACCTCGGTGGGCACGGGCGCGATCTTCCGCTTCCTGCGCCCCGTGGCGTACCAGAACCTGCCGCAGGCACTGCTGCCGGCGGTGCTGCGCGACGAGAACCCGCGCGGCATCTGGCGCCGCCGCGATGGCGCGCTGGGCAAGGAATAAGTATCATGCGGCGCCGGGTTTTTCCCGGCGCCGCCTACAATAAGATTGAAGGAGACGACGATGGGTACTTTAGCCAAGTACGGTAGCCTGGAAGGCAAACGGGTATTCGTGACGGGCGGCGGCAGCGGGATCGGTGAAGCGATCGTCGCCGCGTTGGTGGAGCAGGGCGCGCTGGTCGGCTTTGTCGACATCATGCGCGACGCCAGCGAGGCGCTGGTGGCGCGTCTGGCGGCCGCGGGCCACGAGGCACCGATCTACCGCTACTGCGACATCACCGACATCCCGAGCCTGCAGGCCGTAATGGCCGAGATGGCGGCCAAGCTGGGCGACTTCGACGTCGTCGTCAACAACGCCGCCAACGACCAGCGCCACCAGATCGGCGACGTCTCGGTCGAATACTGGGACGAGCGCATCGCCATCAACCAGCGTCCGATGTTCTTCACGGTGCAGGCCGCGCTGGAAGGCATGAAGCGCCGCGGCGGCGGCTCCGTCATCAACTTCAGTTCGATGTCGTGGCACGCCAAGAACCCGAACTACCCGATCTACGCGACGACGAAGGCCTCCGTCATCGGCCTGACGCGCTGCCTGGCGCGCGACCTCGGCAAATTCAACATCCGCGTCAACACCGTGACGCCGGGCTGGGTGATGACCCAGCGCCAGATCGACCTGTGGCTGGACGAGGCGGGCGAGGCCGAGATCGCGCGCTCGCAATGCCTGCCGGGCAAGCTGATGCCAGAAGATATCGCCGCGATGGTGCTCTTCCTGTCCGCCGACGACAGCAAGATGTGCACGGGGCAGGAATTCATCGTCGACGCCGGCTGGGTGTGACCGGGACGCTCGTCCTTTCCCCACCAATGCCAAACACCGTCAGTCCCGCAGTGCGGGACTGACGGATTCTGCACTTCACTAAAACACAACCACCCTAAACGGAGACCACATGAAGGCATTCCAACCCAAAGTCCTCGCCCTCGGCCTTGCCGCCGCATTCTGCGCCGGCGCCGCGTTCGCCCAGGTGAACGTCACTGTCGACACGACCAAGCCGGGCGCGGTGATCGACAAGGACGTCTATGGCCAGTTCGCCGAACACCTCGGCACCGGCATCTACGGCGGCCTGTGGGTTGGTCCGGATTCGAAGATCCCGAACACCAAAGGGTGGCGCAACGACGTCGTCGGCGCATTGAAGGACATGCACGTGCCGCTGGTCCGCTGGCCGGGCGGCTGCTTCGCCGACGAATACCACTGGCGCGAAGGCATCGGCCCGCGCAACAAGCGTCCGGTGAAGGTCAACACGAACTGGGGCGGTGTCCCGGAAAACAATGCGGTCGGTACGCATGAATTCTTCGACCTCGTCGAAATGCTGGGCGCGGACGCCTACGTCAACGGCAACCTGGGCACCGGTACGCCGCAGGAAGCGGCCGAGTGGATCGAGTACATGACGTCGGAGGGCAAGTCGACCCTGGCCGAGCTGCGCGCGAAGAACGGCCATCCGGCGCCGTTCAAGGTCGCCTATTTCGCCATCGGCAACGAGTCGTGGGGCTGCGGCGGCAACATGCGTCCCGAATTCTACGCCGACCTGTACCGCCAGTGGAATACGTTCCTGAAGGCGCCGCAACACCTGCGTCCGAAGATGATCGCCAGCGGCGGCACCGGCGACGACACCGCGTGGACCGAAGTCCTGTCGCGCGACCTGAAGGGCCGCACGGACGGCATCAGCTTCCACTTCTACACGCTGCCGACCGGTAAGTGGGACGTGAAGGGCGCCGCCACGGGCTTCCCGGAATCGGAATGGTTCTCGACGATGTCGGAGACGCTGCGCATGGAAGACTTCATCCGCAAGAACGTCGCGATCCTCGACAAGAACGATCCGGAGAAGAAGATCGGCTTCGACGTGGACGAGTGGGGCACCTGGTACGACGTCGAGAAGGGCACCAACCCGGGCTTCCTGTTCCAGCGTAACACGATCCGCGACGCCGTCGTGGCCGCGCTCAACTTCAACATCTTCCACGCCCACGCCGACCGCGTGCGCATGACGAACATCGCGCAGATGGTCAACGTGCTGCAGGCGATGATTATCACCGACAACGAGAAGATGCTGCTGACGCCGACCTACCACGCCTTCAAGATGTACGTGCCGTTCCAGGGCGCGACGTCGCTGCCGGTTGCGCTGTCGAACAACACGACCTACGCATCAAACGGCAAGGGCGTGCCGGGCATCAGCGCGTCGGCGGCGAAGGCGAAGGACGGCAAGACCTACGTCGCCCTCGTCAACACGAACCCGCATGACGCCACCGACGTCGTCCTGAACGTCGCCGGCCAGAACGTCGGCGCCGTGCGCGGCCAGCTGCTGACGGCAGATGCGATGGACGCCCACAACACCTTCGAGCGCAAGGACGCCGTCAAGCCAGTGCCGTTCAGCGCCAACGCCAGCGGCGGCAAGCTGACGATCAAGGTGCCGGCCAAGTCGGTGCTGGTCGTGGCCGTCGAAGGCTGAGCATGAAGATGCCGCTCGCGGCCACGCTCCTCCTGGCCGCGGCGGCCAACGCCGCCCAGGTGGGCGTGCACGACCCGGTGATGGCGAAGGACGGCAGCACGTACTACCTGTACAGCACCGGTCCCGGCATCACGTTCTACTCGTCGACCGACATGCTGCACTGGAAGCCGGAAGGCCGCGTGTTCGCGGGCGAGCCGGCGTGGGCCAGGCGTGCCGCGCCGACGTTCAACGACCATATCTGGGCGCCGGACGTCCAGAAGCACAACGGCCGCTGGCTGCTGTACTACTCGGTGTCCGGCTTCGGCAAGAACACGTCGGGCATCGGCGTGACGACCAACGCGACGCTCGACCCGCACTCGCCGGACTACCGCTGGGAAGACCAGGGCATGATGGTGCAGTCGGTGCCGGGCCGCGACCTGTGGAATGCCATCGACCCCAACGTCGTCGAGGACGACAAGGGGCAGGGCTGGATGAGCTTCGGTTCGTTCTGGGGCGGCATCAAGCTCGTGAAGCTGGACGACAGCTGGACGAAGATCGCCGAGCCGCAGGAATGGCACACGATCGCGCGCCGCGAACGTCCCGCGTTCACGCCGGACGAGGACGCGGCGCCGGCCGAGATCGAAGGACCGTTCATCTTCAGGAAGAACGGGTATTACTACCTGTTCGTCTCGTGGGGCCTGTGCTGCCAGGGGCCGAAGAGCACGTACCACGTCGTCGTAGGCCGCGCGAAGGACGTCAAGGGACCGTACCTCGACCGCCAGGGCAAGGACATGGCCAAGGGCGGCGGTTCGCTCGTCGTCAAGGGCGACAGGGACTGGAAGGGCCTCGGCCACAACAGCGCCTACACGTTCGACGGCAAGGACTATCTCGTGCTGCACGCCTACGAGACGGCCGACAAGTACAAGCAGAAGCTGAAAGTGATGGACATCCGCTGGGACAAGGATGGCTGGCCCACCGTGGATCCGAAAGACCTCAATCGTTACGTAAGCGAAGAAGTTAAATGAAACTGACCCGCATCGCCGCGCTGTTGTTCACCCTGGGCGCGACGTGCGCCCAGGCCGCCGACCTGTTTCCGCTGCAGGACGTCCGCCTGGGGGCCAGCCCCTTCCTCGACGCCCAGACGACGGACCTGAACTACCTGATGGCGATGGAGCCGGACCGCCTGCTGGCGCCGTTCCTGCGTGAAGCGGGGCTCACGCCGAAGCAGCCCAGCTACGGCAACTGGGAATCGTCGGGCCTGGACGGCCACATGGGCGGGCATTACCTGTCGGCGCTGGCGCTGATGTACGCGTCGACCGGCGATGCGGAAGTCAGGAAGCGCCTCGACTACTTCGTCGCGGAGCTGAAGCGCGCGCAGCAGGCCAATGGCGACGGCTATGTCGGCGGCGTGCCGGGAGGCCGTGCCGCGTGGCGCGACGTCGCGGCGGGCAAGCTCCATGCCGACAACTTCTCCGTCAACGGCAAATGGGTCCCGTGGTACAACCTGCACAAGGTCTACGCGGGCCTGCGCGATGCGTACCGCTATGCCGGCAACGAGGATGCGAAGGCGATGCTGATCGCCATGGCCGACTGGACGCTGCGCCTGACGAGCCGCCTGACGGACGAGCAGATGCAGCAGATGCTGAAGGCCGAGCACGGCGGCATGAACGAGGTGCTGGCCGACGTTGCCCAGTTGACGGGCGACAGCAAGTACATGGACCTGGCGCTGAAGTTCTCGCACCAGGCCATCCTGCAGCCGCTGGAAAAGCACGAGGACAAGCTCACGGGCCTGCACGCCAACACGCAGATCCCGAAAGTCATCGGCTTCAAGCGCATCGGCGAGCTCACGGGCCGCCAGGACATGGCGGATGCCGCCGCGTTCTTCTGGCAGACCGTCGTCGACCACCGCACGGTGGCCATCGGCGGCAACAGCGTCAGGGAGCACTTCCATGACGACAAGGACTTCAGCCCCATGATCAACGAGGTCGAGGGGCCGGAGACCTGCAACACGTACAACATGCTCAAGCTGACGGAGATGCTGTTCGAGACATCGGACAAGGCATCGTACGCGGACTATTACGAGCGCGCACTGTACAACCACATCCTCGCGTCCGAGCGTCCGGGCACGGGCGGCTTCGTGTACTTCACGCCGATGCGCCCGAACCAGTACCGCGTGTATTCGCAGGTGGACAAGGGCATGTGGTGCTGCGTGGGCTCCGGCATCGAGAGCCACGCGAAATACGGTGAATTCATCTACGCCCATGAAGGCGACGCGTTGTTCGTGAACCTGTTCATCCCGTCGACGGTGAACTGGCGCGAGAAGAACGTCAAGGTCACGCAGGCGAACAACTTCCCCGACCAGGCCAGCACGCGCATCACCGTGGACGGCGACGCCAGATTCGCGCTGAAAATCCGCTATCCGGCCTGGGTCGCACCGGGCAAGCTGGGCGTGAAAGTGAACGGCAAGGCCGTGAAGGTCAACGCGCAGCCGGGCAGCTACGTCAGCATCGAGCGCGCGTGGAAGAAGGGCGACCGCGTCGACGTGAGCCTGCCGATGACGATGCGCCTGGAACAGATGCCGGACAAGTCGAATTACTACGCGGTGCTGTACGGCCCCATCGTGCTGGCCGCGAAGACGAATCCGTTCCCGACCGAACACCTGAACTTCCTCGCGGACGATTCGCGCATGGGCCACAGCCCGTCCGGCCAGGTGTGCCCGCTGGAGGCGGCGCCGACGTTCGTCTCGGACAGCAAGGATTTCACCCGGCGCTTCAAGCCGGTGAAAGGCAAGCCGCTGACGTTCACGGCGCCCGGCGTCGTGCAGAGCGGGGCGGGGTCGTCGACGGAATTCATCCCGTTCTTCCGCCTGCACGACTCGCGCTACATGATCTACTGGCAGCAGAGCACCCCGGCCGAATTCGCCCGCATGAAAGAAGAGAACGCGGCGAAGGAGGCGGAGCGCCTCGCGCTGGACGCGCAGACCATCGACCAGGTGGCGCCGGGCGAGCAGCAGCCGGAATCGGACCACGGCTTCAAGGGCGAGGGCGCCGACGCGGGCCTGAACAACGGCCGGCACTGGCGCCATGCGACCAAGTGGTTCAGCTACCAGTTGAACGATCCAAAGCGTGAAGCGAAGGCGCTGCGCCTCACGTTCGCGCGCGGGGATGCGGGGCGCAAATTCGACATCGTCGTCGATGGGCAGCGCATCGCCGAGGTGGAACTGGCCGCCGGCGAGACGCAGGAATTCTATACGCGCGACTTCGCGCTGCCGCCCGCGCTGGTGCAGGGCGCGAACGGCAAGCTCGAAGTCAAGTTCGTCGCGAAAGAAGGCTCGATGGCCGGCGGCCTGTACGGCCTGCGCCTCCTGCGCTGATCAGCGTTTGGCCTGGGCCCGTGCCCGGGCCATGCGGTTCAGCACCTTCCACCTCGACCGCTCCGCAATGCGGTCCAGCGGCGTCGCCGCCGCATGCCGCACCTCGCGCAACAGCTTATGGTAGTTGCGCAGGCGGTCCGCATCCACGGCGCCACGCACCGCGCATCCCGGCTCCTCCATGTGCGAGCAGTCGTGGAAGCGGCAGTGCGCGGCCAGCGTCTCGATGTCGTCGAACGCGGCGTTGACGTCGTCCTCGTCGGCATCCGGCTGCCAGCTGCGCAGGCCCGGTGTGTCGATCACGCAGGCGCCGCCCGCGCACAGGTGCAGCGAGCGTGACGTCGTCGTGTGGCGGCCGCGGTCGTCGCCCTTGCGCACGCCGCCCGTTTGCTGGTGCGCGCCCGTGAGCTTGTTCGTGAGGGTCGACTTGCCCACGCCGGACGTGCCGAGCAGGACGAGCGTCTGGCCTGCTCCGGTCCACGGCGCGAGCGCGTCGGCCGCACCGTGCTCCAGCGGATGCACGCGCACGACCGGGACGGTCGCCGGCAGGCGCGCGCTCACCTGTTCCACCTTCGCGTCCGCATCGGGCACGAGATCGCCCTTCGTCAGCACGATCACGGGCGCCACGTTGCAGGATTTGGCGACCATCAGGTAGCGCTCCAGCCGGCGCAGGTTGAAATCGCCGTCGAGACCCATCACCAGCAGGGCCGTGTCGACGTTGGCAGCCAGCCGCTGGCGCGTGCCGTGGGCGTCGCGCCTTACCAGTTCGTTCAGCGGGTCGAGGAGCGTGTGGACCCAGCTTTCGTTTTGCTCGTTGAGGTCGAACAGCACCCAGTCGCCGACGGCAAGCGGCGCCTCGAGGGAGGGATGTGGCCGGGCAGGGAATTCCCGCAGGCCGTCGTGCAGGACGAGGGCGGTGCGGTGCACGCTCGCCACGCGCGCGGGTCGGCCGCGGTCGTGCGGGGCGAGGCGTGCGGCGATAGGGTTGGTGAGTCCGATGCGGCGCAGTGCCGCGATATCGAAATCGATCATGGTCGTTGTGTTCCTGTTGCGAAATGCGCGTGTGCGCGGGCACGCTGCCGCATGCGAATGCGGCAACGATGGATTCGGTCAGGGATGGTCGGCGCGGCCGGCGCGCCAGTTCACATCGACGGTGATCGGCGAAGGAAGGCGGTCAGGCGGCCGACGGGAGGGCAATATCCGGCTGGTTCATGGGGCGCTCCTCGTCAGTGAATGAAAAGGCAAGTATAGCGCGGCGGCGCCGCCATGCAACCGACATTTGTATTGATGCCAAAATGGATATGTCTACCGTCAAAAAAATGATTGGATAGATATGTCAGTTCTGTCATAGTATCCGTGCACAACAATTCCGGAGACTAAGTGATGATCATCACCCGCAGAACCCTCCTGGGCGCCGCTGCCGCCATCGCGTGCGCCGCCGCCATCCCGGCATTCGCCGCCAAACCCCTCACGATCGGCTTCTCGCAGGTCGGCGCCGAAAGCGAATGGCGCACCGCGAATACCGCCTCGATCAAGGACGCTGCCAAGAAGGCGGGCGTCAACCTGAAATTCGCCGACGCCCAGCAACAGCAGCAGAACCAGGTCAAGGCCATCCGTTCGTTCATCGCCCAGCGCGTCGACGTGATCGCGTTCTCGCCGGTCGTGGAAACCGGCTGGGAGACCGTGCTGCGCGAAGCGAAGAACGCCAAGATCCCCGTGATCCTGACCGACCGCGCCGTCAAGGTCACCGATCCGTCACTGTACGTCAGCTTCATCGGTTCCGACTTCGTGGAAGAGGGCCGCCGCGCCGGCCGCTGGCTGCTGGATTACGCCAAGAAGAACGGCGACAAGCCCCTGAACATCGTCGAGCTGCAGGGCACGACCGGTGCCGCGCCCGCGATCGACCGTAAGAACGGTTTTGCGGAAGTCATCGGTGCGAATCCGAAGCTGAAGGTGATCCGCTCGCAGACCGCCGACTTCACCCGCGCCAAGGGCAAGGAAGTCATGGAAGCCTTCCTGAAGTCGGAAGGCAAGAAGATCAACGTGCTGTACGCGCACAATGACGACATGGCCATCGGCGCCATCCAGGCCATCGAGGAAGCTGGCCTGAAGCCGGGCAAGGACATCATCATCATCTCGATCGATGGCGTGAAAGGCGCGTTCGAAGCCATGAAGGCCGGCAAGCTGAACGTGACCGTGGAGTGCAATCCGCTGCTCGGTCCGACGCTGATCCAGACGGCGCAGGACGTCGTGGCCGGCAAGCCGGTTCCGAAACGCATCGTCGTCAACGAGGGCGTGTTCCCGGCTGAGGTGGCGGCGAAGGAACTCCCGAACCGCAAGTACTGATCGGGCGGGGCATGATCGATTCGACGAAGCCGGTGCTGGAAGTCACCGGCATCCATAAAGCCTTCCCGGGTGTGAAGGCGTTGTCCGACGCCGGACTGCGCCTCTTCCCCGGCGAAGTCCACACGCTGATGGGCCAGAACGGCGCGGGCAAGTCCACGCTGATCAAGGTCCTCACCGGTGTCTACCAGCCGGACGCCGGCAGCATCGTGCTGGAGGGCCGGGCGATCCAGCCGCGCTCCACGCAGGACGCGCAGGACCTCGGCATCAGCACCGTCTACCAGGAAGTCAATCTGTGCCCGAACCTGTCGGTCGCGGAAAACATCTTCATCGGCCGCTATCCGCGCCGCTTCGGCATGGTCGACTGGCGTTCGATGCGGTCGCAGGCCACGGCGCTGCTGGCGCGCCTCGAGATCCACGTCGACGTCAGCAAGCCGCTTGCCGATTATCCGCTCGCGATCCAGCAGATGGTCGCCATCGCCCGCGCGCTGAACACGGAGTCGCGCGTGCTGATCCTCGACGAACCCACGTCCAGCCTGGACGAGGCCGAAGTGCAGATGCTGTTCTCGGTGCTGCGCCGCCTGCGCGAAGAGGGCATGGCGATCCTGTTCGTCACGCACTTCCTCGACCAGACGTATGCGATCTCGGACCGCATCACGGTGATGCGCAACGGCGAGCGCGAAGGCGAGTACGCCTGCGCGGACCTGTCGCGCCTCGCGCTCGTCAACAAGATGATCGGCGCGCCGGCCGACGCGGAGCACGCGACGGAGACGGCGGCGGCTGGTGAAGCCAACGCACACGGTGAAGTCTTCCTGCGCGCCCGCGGCATCGCGCGCAAGGGCGTGCTGTCGCCCGTGGACCTGGAAATCCGCCGCGGCGAATTGCTGGGCCTTGCCGGCCTGCTGGGTTCCGGCCGCACGGAGACCGCGCGCCTGTTGTTCGGCGCCGATAAAGCCGACAGCGGCAGCTTCGACATCGACGGCAAGCAGGTGAGCTTCTCGAACCCGCGCGACGCCATTGCGCAGGGCATCGGCTTCTGCTCGGAAGACCGCAAGCACGAAGGCGCGATCCTCGCGCTGTCCGTGCGCGAAAACCTGATCCTCGCGCTGCAGGCGAGACAAGGCATCTTCCGCGCCATTCCTTTCAAGCGCCAGCAGCAGCTGGCGACCGACTACGTCAAGTGGCTGGGCATCAAGACGGCCAGCATCGAGACGCCCATCGGCACGCTCTCCGGCGGCAACCAGCAGAAGGTCTTGCTGGCGCGCTGGCTCGCGACCGATCCGCGCCTGATGATCCTCGACGAACCGACGCGCGGCATCGACGTGCGCGCCAAGCAGGAAATCATGGATTACGTCAGTAACCTGTGCCGCAAGGGCATGTCCATTCTCTTCATCTCGTCCGAGCTGCCGGAAGTGCTGCGCGTGTCCGACCGCATGGTCGTCATGCGCGACCGCAAGGCGTGCGGCGAGTACCAGCGCGGTGAACTGGACGAGACGTCCGTGCTGCACGTGATCGCAGGGGAGACGGCATGAGCACGACCGGCGCTACCGTCAAACCGTCCGCGCAGGCGGCGGCATCGCGCACCGCCTGGCTGCAGCATCCGCTCGTGCGGCCGCTCGGCGCGCTCGTCGCGCTGCTGCTCGTCGACGCGTTCCTCGTGCCCGGCTTCTTCCACCTCGAAGTCAAGGAAGGCCACCTGTACGGCGCGATCATCGACATCCTCAACCGCGCCGCGCCGCTGATGCTGGCGGCGCTCGGCATGACCCTCGTCATCGCCACGCGCGGCATCGATATTTCCGTCGGCGCCGTCGTCGCGCTGTCCGGCACCGTGTCCGCGATGCTGATCGGCGGCAGCACGCCGAATACGCCGATGGCGCTCGCGCTGGCGGCGTCGCTCGGCGTCGCGCTGCTGTGCGGCCTGTGGAACGGCGTCCTCGTCGCCGGCATCAAGCTGCAGCCGATCGTCGCCACGCTGATCCTGATGGTGGCGGGGCGCGGCCTCGCGCAGCTGCTGACGGACGGCCAGATCGTCACCGTGTACTACGAGCCGTTCTTCTTCCTGGGCAGCGGCTACCTGGCCGGCCTGCCGTTCTCGCTGTTCGTCGTCGCGGCCGTGTTCGCGGTGACCCTGCTGCTGGTGAAGAAGACTGCGTTGGGCCTGTTCATCCAGGCGGTCGGCATCAACCCGGTGGCGGCGCGCCTCGCGGGGCTGCGCACCGCGACCCTGATCACCTTCGTGTACGTGTTCTGCAGCGCCTGCGCGGGCCTGGCCGGCATGCTGATCACGTCGAACATCAAGAGCGCGGACGCGAACAACGCGGGCCTGCTGCTGGAACTGGACGCGATCCTCGCCGTCACCTTGGGCGGCACGTCGCTGGCCGGCGGCAAATTCAGCCTGGTGGGCAGCATGATCGGCGCGCTGATCATCCAGACCCTGACCTACACGATCTACTCGCTGGGCGTGCCGCCCGAAGTGAACATGGTCGTCAAATCCATCGTCGTCTTCGTCGTCTGCATCTCGCAGTCGAGCGAATTCAAGAACATCCTGCGGAGGTCCGCATGAGCGCGGTCGCAACCGGTACCCGCGGCGTCACGAGTGCGCCGTGGTTCACGTCCCTCGTCACGGTCATTCTCCTCGTGGCGATGCTGGGCATCGGCGGGTCCGTGTACCCGGGCTTCCTGTCGCTGCAGGTGATCTTCAACCTCCTGATCGACAACGCGTTCCTGCTCGTGATCGCAGTGGGCATGGGCTTCGTCATCCTGTCGGGCGGCATCGACCTGTCCGTCGGTTCCGTGCTCGCGCTGTCGACGATGATCTCGGCCTGGCTGCTGCAGCATGCCCACTGGCCGCCGGCCGCCGTCATCGCGCTCGTGCTGCTGCTGGGCGCCTGCTTCGGCGGCGCGATGGGCGCGATCATCCACCTGTTCAAGCTGCAGCCGTTCATCGTCACGCTGGCCGGCATGTTCCTGGCCCGCGGCCTGTGCTACCTGATCAGCGTCGAATCGATCACGATCGAGGATCCGGTGTTCACCGCGATGTCGCAGACGCAGGTCCCGATCCTCGGCGGCTTCCTGTCGCCGGGCGCCATCATCGCGCTCGTCGTGCTGCTGGTCGCCATCTGGCTCGCGCACTTCACCGCGTTCGGCCGCGCCGTGTACGCCGTCGGCGGCAACGAGCAGTCGGCCGCGATGATGGGCCTGAACGTCGGCCGCACGAAGGTCCTCGTGTATGCGCTGTCGGGCTTCTGCGCGGCGCTGGGCGGCATCCTGTTCGCCTTCTACATGCTGTCCGGCTACGGCCTGCATGGCCAGGGCACGGAGCTCGACGCCATCGCCGCCGTCGTCATCGGCGGCACGCTCCTCACCGGCGGCTACGGTTACATCGCCGGCGCGCTGTCGGGCGTGCTGGTGCTGGGCGCCATCCAGACGCTGATCGCCTTCGACGGCACGCTCAGCTCGTGGTGGACCAAGATCGTCATCGGCGCGCTGCTGTTCGTCTTCTGCGTCGTGCAGAGGGTGATGGGCGGACGTTCGAAGCAATAAGGGCGCCCGCGCACCGACCCCCGGCCACACGGGGGCGGGCGCGGCCGCGGCTGTACCCGGCGCCGCCAACGCCGGCGATCCACACCAACAACGGAGACTACATGCTCAAGCCCCTGATCGCCGCGACGCTGCTCGCGACGACGGCACTCGCCGGTGCCGCCAACCCCCTTACCAGCAGGATCTTCACGGCCGACCCCGCGGCCCTCGTCGACAACGGCCGCGTCTACGTGTACGTGGGCCACGACGAAGCCCCCGCCGGCGGCAAGGATTACGTGATGAACGAGTGGAAGGTGCTCTCCAGCTGCGACATGCAGAACTGGACCGAGCACCCGGCCGGCGTGCCGTTTTCCACGTTCAAATGGGCGCTCAAGGACGCCTGGGCCAGCGACGTCACCAAGCGCAACGGCAAGTACTACCTGTACGTGACGGTCGAGCACAAGACGATCCCCGGCAAGGCGATCGGCGTGGCGGTGTCGGACAGCCCGACGGGCCCGTTCGTCGATGCGCGCGGCACGGCCCTGATCACGAACGACATGACGCACGAAACCCCGATCAGCTGGGACGACATCGACCCGGCGATCTTCGTTGACGACGACGGCCAGGCCTATCTGTATTGGGGCAATACCGTCATGAAGTACGCGAAGCTGAAACCGAACATGACCGAGCTGGACGGTCCGATCCACACGGTGGGCTTGGAACAGTTCACGGAAGCGTCCTACCTGCACAAGCACGCCGGCAAGTACTACCTGTCGTATTCGCGCAAGTGGCCGGAAGAGACCGTGTACATGACGGGGCCGACGGCCACCGGCCCCTGGTCGTACGGCGGCGTGATCATGGAAAAGAACACGAACGTCGGCACGGTCCACCACGCGATCTTCGACTTCAACGGCAAGTCGTACATCGTTTATCACAACGGCAAGCTGCCGACCGGTGGCGATTACCGCCGCTCGGTCGCCGTCGAGGAATTGCACTACGGTCCGGATGGCAAGATCCTGCCGGTACCGCAGACGGAAAAAGGTCCTGCCGCCAATCCGTCGGCAGCCTGCAAGCGATGAAAGTTCTGCGTAAATCTGCGTAGAACCGATATCGATAATGATATGATTGTCTGATGGACACGACCAATCCGAACTGGTTTCTCAAGGCCCGCCTCAAGACGCGGCAACTGCTGCTCCTGATCGCGCTGGACGACTACCGCAACATCCACCGCGCAGCGGACGAGCTGCACATGACGCAGCCGGCCGCCTCCAAACAGATCAAGGATCTGGAGGAGATGCTGGACGTTAAGCTGTTCGAGCGCCTGCCGCGCGGGATGGAACCGACGATCTACGGCGAGACGATGATCCGCCACGCGCGCATGGCCCTGACGAGCCTGGCGCTGGCACACGACGACATCGTGACGCTGAAGGCCGGCCTCACGGGCCAGGTCGAGGTTGGCGTGATCATGACGCCCGCGATGGCACTGCTCCCCCGCGCCATTGCTCGCGTGAAGGAAGAAGCGCCGCTGCTGCGCATCGGCGTGCAGCTGGAAACCAGTAACCTGCTGCTTGATAAACTGCAGCACGGCACGCTGGACTTCATGATCGGCCGCATCTTCGACACCGGCGACACGTCCGGCCTGATCTACGAAGAGCTGACGGAAGAGCCGGCATGCGCCGTCGTCCGCCCCGGCCATCCGCTGCTGGAACGCAAGGATCTCACCTTGCAGGACATCGCGCCGCTGCCGTGGATCGTGCCCCCGCACGGCAGTATCCTGCGCTACCGCTTCGACATGATGTTCCGCCGCGCTGGCCTGGAGCCGCCCGCGAACGTCGTCGACACGACGGCGATGCTGATGATCACCGCGCTGCTGCAGCAGACGGATTCGCTGCACGTGATGCCGATCGAAGTCGCGCAATACTATGCGTCGCTGAACGTGATGCGCATCCTGCCCATCGAGATCCCGTGCAAGATGGATGCGTTCGGCATCATCCGCCACCAGGACCATTTGCTGTCGCCGGGCGCGGACCTGCTGCTGCGCGCCGTGCGGGCCGCCGCCAAGGAAATTTATTGAAGCCTTTGCACCAAAATGTTGCGTGCAAACTTCATCGTATAAATATATTGCCCTGATTTAACATCTCGACATCGACTCGACTCTTTCCGCACCGTAACATTTCTCGGATGTGGGAAACCCACAAAACGGGACATTCGTGTGGAAAGAGAGAACGATGAACATTCGAAATTTGAAAATTGGTACCCGCCTCGCGCTGGGCTTCGGCTTCCTGTGCGTGGCGCTGGTCTTCATGGTCGGGCAGGGCACGGTCATGCTGGGCCGGGTCAATGACGGCACCGACGAGATCGTCAACAAGCGGCTGCCGCGCATGGAACTCACGGCGCAAATGCTGACCGACGTGAACGATATCGCCATCGCGTTGCGCAACATGATGCTGGACGACAGCGCCGACGACCGCGCGAAGCAGCTCGCCAGCATCGCCGCCGCGCGCAAGGACCTCGACAGCCTGCTGACGCAGCTCGACGGCCTGCTGCGCAATCCCAAGTCCCGCGCCTTGCTCGCGCAGGAAATCGAACTGAATGCGAAGTACACGCAGGGCCAGCTGGATCTGATCCGCCTGATCGAGAGCGGCGACGACGCGGGCGCGCGCGCCTACCTGAAGACCAGGCTGCGCCCCGTGCTGGCGAACTACAAGGCCGCGATCGGCCAGCAGATCCAGGTCCAGGCCGGCCTCGCCAACGACACGGCCAGGGAAGCGCAAGCCATGTACACGAACACGCGCACGCTGATGATCGTGCTGGGCGCCGTCATGCTGGCCATCGCCTGCGCGCTGGCGTGGTGGATCAGCGCCTCGATCACGCGGCCGCTGCGCCGCGCGCTGGACGTCGCGACGGCCGTTGCCGGCGGCGACCTGACGACGCGCGTGGACGTCGACAGCACCTGCGAAGTGGGCCAGCTGCTGGGCGCCCTGAAGCGCATGAACGAGAACCTGGTGGCCACCGTCGGCACCGTGCGCGGCGGCACCGACGCCATCGCGCTCGCCTCCGGCGAAGTCGCGGCCGGCAACCGCGACCTGTCGGCACGCACGGAGCAGCAGGCCAGCGCGCTGGAAGAGACGGCGTCGTCGATGGAAGAACTGACGTCGACCGTGAAGCAGAACGCCGACAACGCGCGCCAGGCGAACACGCTGGCCGCGACGGCATCGACCGTGGCGGCCAAGGGCGGCGACGTGATCGAGCAGGTCGTCGACACGATGGCGCAGATCCACACGGCGTCGAGCCGCATCGTGGACATCATCGGCGTCATCGACGGCATCGCCTTCCAGACCAACATCCTCGCGCTGAACGCGGCCGTGGAAGCGGCGCGCGCGGGCGAGCAGGGCCGCGGCTTCGCCGTCGTGGCGGGCGAAGTGCGCAACCTGGCGCAGCGCTCGGCCGCCGCGGCCAAGGAGATCAAGGCGCTCATCGACGACTCCACCAGCAAGGTCGACACGGGCAGCTCGCTCGTGCGCGAGGCGGGCAGCACGATGGGCGAGATCGTCGACAGCGTGCGCCGCGTGACCGACATCCTCACGGAGATCACGGCCGCGAGCCAGGAGCAGAGCGCCGGCATCGAGCAGATCAACCAGGCCATCACGCAGATGGACGACGTGACCCAGCAGAACGCGGCCCTCGTCGAGCAGGCGGCCGCCGCGTCGCAGGCGATGCAGGACCAGGCCGCGCGCCTGGCGGAGGCCGTGGCCGTGTTCCGGCTCGAGGGCGGCGTGCCCGCGGCTGCGCCGGTGCGTGCGGTTGCCCCGGCGCCCGCGCCGCGGTTGAGCAAGCCGGTTGCGAAGGCGCCGGCCCGTGCGCACGCGGCGGCCGCGAAGGTGCCCGCCGAGAGCGACTGGGAAGAGTTCTAACCGTGATTGCCCCTTCGTCCAGCTTGCGATTGTGATAGGCTGTCCGGTGCATCGGGCCCAGGCCAGGTGCACCGTCACCGTCTTTACAAGGATTCGCATGACTGGCTTCGTCATTACGCCTCCCGCCGTCCCGGCCCTCGCCGTGGCCGGCTCCGACCAGCTTTTCCCGCTGCGCCGCGTGTTCTGCGTCGGCCGCAACTACGCGGCCCACGCGCGCGAGATGGGTTCCGATCCGAACCGCGAACCGCCGTTCTTCTTCACCAAGCCGGCGGACGCCGTCGTGCCGGCCGGCGGCACCGTGCCGTATCCGTCGTCCACGCGCGAGCTGCATCACGAAGTCGAACTGGTCGTCGCATTGAAAGGCGGCGGAACGAACATCGCGCCGGAACAGGCGCTGGATCTCGTGTGGGGCTATGGCGTGGGCCTGGACCTGACGAGGCGCGACCTGCAGGCCGTCGCCAAGAAGGATGGCCGCCCGTGGGACATGGCGAAAGGCTTCGACGCCTCCGCGCCGTGCAGCCCCCTCATCCCCGCCGAGCGCACCGGTCACCCCTCGGCGGCGCGCATCTGGCTCGAAGTGAACGGCCAGCTGAAGCAGGAGGGCAACCTCGACGAAATGATCTGGCCAGTGGCCGACGTGATCGCGGCCCTGTCGCGCCTCGTCGCGCTGGCGCCGGGTGACCTGATCTACACGGGCACGCCGGCCGGCGTCGATGCGCTCAACCCGGGCGACAAGGTGCGCGGCGGCGTCGATGGCGTGACCACGTTCGAACTCGAGATCGGCCCGGTCGCATGAGAGTCGTGCTGCAGATCGGCGGCTTCGCAGCCGGCATCCAGGCCCAGCTCGACGCGGAGTTCCGCTGCGTGGGCCTTGCGGACCTCGAGCGCGAGCCCGGCCTGGCGGAGCAGGTGAGCGCCATCGTCACCCGCAGCAACCAGGAGGTGCCGGAAGACGTCGTGCGGCGCCTGCCGGCCCTCGAGATCATCGCCACCTGCGGCGTCGGCTACGACCTGATCCCGCGGCGGCTCGCGGCCGAACGGGGCATCGTCGTGGCCAATACGCCGGACGTGCTGAACGCGGCCGTGGCGGAGCTGTGCATCGGTTCTCTGCTGGCGCTGCTGCGCCGCCTGCCGCAGGCCGACCGCTTCGTGCGTGCGGGCCGCTGGGCGACGGCGGACTTTCCGCTGGCGACGAGCCTCGCGGGCAAGCACGTGGGCATCGCCGGCATGGGCCGCATCGGCAAGGAGATCGCGCGCCGGCTGGAGATGTTCGGCGTGGCGCTCGCCTATCACGGGCGCACGGACCAGCAACTGGCGTGGCGCTACGAGGCCGACCTGGCCGCACTCGCGCGCGATTCCGACATCCTGGTCGTCGTCGCGCCCGGCGGAGCCGAGACGAAGCACCTGATCGACGCGCGCGTGCTGGACGCGCTGGGGCCGGACGGCTACCTCGTGAACGTGGCGCGCGGTTCGCTCGTCGACGAGGCGGCACTGCTCGCGGCGCTGGAGCAGGGCACCATCGCCGGCGCCGCGCTGGACGTGTTCGACGACGAGCCGCACATCGACCCGCGCTTCTTCGTGCTCGACAACGTGATGCTGACGCCGCACCTGGGCAGCGCCACGCACGAGACCCGCGCCGCGATGGCGCAGCTCATGCTGGACAACGTGCGCAGCTGGTTCCGCAGCGGCCGCGCACTGACGCCGGTCGAGCCGGATTAATTGGTCATGTTCCTCGCGACGATGGCATCCGTCGCTGCCTGCGCCTGCTGCAACGGCTGATTCAATACGGTGGTCGCATACGCCGGTGCAGGCGCGGCCACCGTGCCGACGGCGCTGCCGCCTTGACGGCTGATGTCCACGTCGACGGTGGCCGATAACCCCACGCGCAGCGGGTGCGCGGCCAGTTCCTTCGGGTCGAGCGAGATGCGCACCGGCACCCGCTGCACGACCTTGATCCAGTTGCCCGTCGCGTTCTGCGCCGGCAGCAGCGAGAACGCGCTGCCCGTGCCCGCGCCGAGGCCCACGACCTTGCCGTGGTAAACGACCTTGCTGCCGTAGATGTCCGCCTCGATCGTGGCCGCCTGGCCCACGCGGATGTCGCGCAGTTCCGATTCCTTGAAATTGGCGTCGACCCACAGCTGGTCCAGCGGCACGATCGACAACAGCGGGGCGCCCGGCGCGATGCGGCTGCCGACCTGCACGCTGCGCTTCGCGACATAGCCCGACACCGGCGCGACGATCGCGTTGCGGCGCGCGGCGAGCCATGCGGACAGGTAATCGGCTTTCGCGGCCAGCACGTTCGGGTGCTCGGCGGGAGCCACGCCCGCCACCGTCACGCGTGCGGCCGCCAGCTGCTTTTGCGCGACCTTCAGTGCGGCCTTCGCATCTTCCACGGCGCGGCGGGCGTGCGCGACGTCCTCGCCGGAGACGATGTTGTCCGCCGCGAGCGGCGCGCGCCGTGCGAGGTCTTCCTGCTTTTCCTTCAGTTCCACGCGGCGCTGGTCGACGAGGGCTTCGTACTGCGCCACGTTCGTGTAGCGCTCGCGCTGCTGGCGCACGGCCGTGCCCAGTCGCGCCTCGGCCTGGGCCAGCGCGACTTCCGCGTCGGACGGGTCGAGGCGGACGATCTCCGTGCCCGCCTGCACGAGTTGGGTCTCGTCGGCGCGGATCTCGACGACGCTGCCCGTCACCTGCGACGACACGTTCACGAGGTTGCCGCCGACGTAGGCGTTATCGGTCTCGACCCGCTTCGACAGGACCAGGGCGTAATAAGCCGCGTAAGCCGCGCCGGCGGCGAGGAAGGCGGCGGTAATGCCGGTCAGGACGACGCGGCGCTTGCTGTTGGTGGGGGCTTGGGTGCTCATGGTTTTACCTGGTATTCGATAGTGTGTGGTAACCGCCGCCGAGCGCTTTCACGAGGGCGACCTGCGTCTGCAGGCGGGCGTCCGTCAGCTGCAGGTCGGCGTCGCGCTGGCGCAGCACGGCCAGCCGCGCCTGCAGCACGGCGGCACGGTCGGTCAGGCCGCGCTGCATGCGCGCTTCGGCGTTCGCGGCCAGCCTGCGGTTCGCCTCGAGCGTCGCGGCGTGTGCCGCCGTCTCCTGCGCGATGCCTTGCAGCGTGGCCGCTTCGCGCGCGACGTCGCGCACCGCGTTCAGCACGGCCTCGTTGTACTCGGCCAGCAGTTCGTCGCGGCTGCTGCGCGCCTGGCCCAGCTGGGCGTGCAGGCGGCCGCTGTCGAACAGGGGCAAGTCGAGCGTCGCGCCGATCAGCGGCGTGCGGCTCGGATAGCGCAGCAGCTTGCCGAGCGACGTCGCATCGAGGCCGATTGCGGCGGCGAGATTGATATCGGGCCGGAACGCGGCTTCGCTCGCGGCCACGCGGCCCAACTGCGCCTCGACGCGCCAGCGCGCGGCCTGCAGGTCGGGCCGGCGTGCCAGCAACTCCATGCCCAGCTCGCGCGGCACGGCATCGACCGCGGGCGCGGGCTGGAAGCGGGCGAGGTCGGTCAATGCGGCGGCGTCGCCACCGATCAGCGCGCGCAGGCCTTCGCGTTCGCGCGCGGCGTCCGTGTCGTAGCGCGCGGCCTGTTCCTGCAGGCTCGCGAGGTCCTGTTCCGCGCTTTGCAGGCTGTCGAGACTCACGAGCCCGTGGGCCATGCGGGCCTTGCGGCCGGCGATCACGTCGCGCTGCACGGCGATCAGCGCGTTCGTATTGTCCTGGCGCGCCCACAGCATCTGCAGGCGCAGATAGCTTTGTACGACGGACGCCGCCAGCACCTGGCGCGCCTGCGCGGCTTCGGCGGCGCTCGCATTCGTCTCGCCCAGCGCGGCGGCGATGAGGGCGCGATGTTTGCCCCACCAGTCGACGTCGTGGCTGGCGCGCAGCGACACGCTCGCGTCGTTGAACCACGCGCCGCCGATCGGCGGCGGGAAGAAGCCGTTCGACGAATAGCGCTGGCGGTTCAGGCCCGACGCGAGGTCGACCTTGCCGCCTTCATTGGCCACTTCCGCGCCGAAGGCCGCGCGGGCGCTCGCCACGCGCGCGGCGGCGACGGTGAGCGTCGGGTTGTCGCGCAGGGCACGGGCCACGAGGGCGTTCAGTTGCGGGTCGCGGTAGTCCAGCCACCATTGTTCGGCGGGCCACGCGGCGGCCGGCAGCTGGATGGCCGGCGCGTGTTGGGCCTGCGCGAAGTCCGGGCCGGGAGCCTTGTGCGCGTCCGGCGGAACGCCGATGCAGCCGGACAGCAGCACCAGTGGGAGGAGTTTAAGGTGTCGCACGATGTCGTCTTGTTGGTTATTCGAGCGCCGCATGATCGACCTGCGCCGGCGCGGCGGCCGTCTTCGGTGGGCGGATCAGCAGCAGCATCGGGATCACGGCCACGGTCAGCAGCATCATCAGCCAGTAGTCGTCGACGTAGGCGATCATCGACGCCTGCCGCGTGATCTCGTTGTTGATGAGGGCGGGGCCGGCCTGCGTGGCCATGTCGTAGAGGCTCATCGGATCGCGCACGGCCGGATTCGCCGCGTTCACCTGCGTGGCCAGCGACGCGTGCGCGATCTGCGTGTTGCGCACGAGGAGGGCCTGCACGAGGGCGATGCCGATCGACGAGCCGATGTTGCGCACGAGGCTGTACAGCGCCGTGCCTTCCGCGCGCATCTGCGGCGACAGCGTGGCGAACGTGGCGGCCGACAGCGGCACGAACACGAGGCCCAGGCCCACGCCCTGGATCACACCGGGCCACACGATGTCGGACTGCGACAGCACGAGCGTGTAATGCGTCATCTGCCACAGCGAGAACGCCGTGATGGCGAAGCCGGTGCCCAGCAGCAGCCGGAAATCGACCTTGCCCGTGAGGCGACCGACGATCATCATCGCGGCCATCGTGCCGAGCCCGGACGGCGCCGTGACGAGGCCCGCCAGCTTGGCCGGGTAGCCCATCAGGCCTTGCAGCATCGTCGGCATCAGCGCGCGCGTCGCGAACAGGACCATGCCGACGATGAAGATCAGGAGCAGGCCCGTGACGTAGTTCGCGTTCTTCAGCAGGCGGAAATCGACGAAGGACTGGCCGGCGGGACGCGTCAGCGTGTGGCCGATGAAATAGGAAAACGCGAGCGTGGTCAGGATCAGTTCGACCCACGTTTCCGTCGACGCGAACCAGTCGTTCTGTTCGCCGCGGTCCAGCAGCATCTGCAGCGCGCCGATGGCGACGGACAGGGTGACGAAGCCGAACGTGTCGAAGCGGACCCGCCGCGCCGGATCGGTGCCGTGGATGTAGCGGAGAATGCCCCAGAAGGCGAGGGCGCCGATCGGCACGTTGATGAAGAAGACCCAGCGCCAGCTGTAGCTGTCCGTCAGCCAGCCGCCGAGCGTCGGCCCGAGGATCGGCCCGATCATCACGCCCATGCCCCACACGGCCATCGCGGACCCGTGTTTTTCGCGCGGGTTGATGTCGAGGAGGACGGACTGCGACAACGGCACGAGCGCCGCGCCGAACACGCCCTGCAGCATCCGCGCGATGACGATTTCCGTCAGCGTCGCCGAGATCCCGCACAGCACCGAGGCCAGTGTAAAACCCGCGACGGACACGAGGAACACGTTCTTCAGGCCGAAGCGGTCGACGAGCCAGCCGTTCAGAGGCGTCGCGATGGCGGCGGCCACGATGAACGACGTCAGCACCCACGTGATCTGGTCCTGCGACGCCGACAACGATCCCTGCATGTGCGGCAGGGCGACGTTGGCGATGGTGCCGTCCAGTGCCTGGATGATCGTCGCCAGCATGATCGAGATCGTGATCATGGTGCGATTGATGGGTGCCGCTGTCGTCACAGGCCGTCCTCGAGGCGCTTCCTGAGCGTCTCCAGCAGGACGGTGGCGGCGGCCAGCGCCTGCGGATCGAGGCCGGCCAGCAGGTCGGCGCGGAATGGTTGCGCCTCCGCGAGCACTTCGGCGTAGACGGTCTTGCCGGTGTCGGTCAGCTGCACGAGTTTTACGCGCCGGTCGGTGGGCGAGGGCGCGCGCACGACGAAGCCGTCGCGCTCCAGGCGGTCCAGCATCGACACCATCGACGGTCCCTCGACGCCGACCAGGTCGGCCAGCGCGCGCTGCGACATCGGCTCGCCGGACTTGGCGATCATCGCGATCGTCATCCAGCCGGACTGCCCGATGCCGAGGTGCTTGAGGCGCTTGTCCAGCGCGAGCCGCCACAGGCGCGCGCTCGTGTGCAGGGCCGCCGAGAAGCGTTCCTCGACCGACTCAGGTAGTTTGCTCATCATTAGCCATAAAATAGATAGGAACCTATCGATTTTATTCCGCGCAACCGAACTGCGCAAGTGACAACACCGGAATCAGAGCCATTTCTTGAATTCGGGGTCAGAGCACATTTCGGCCAAAATTTGGGGTCAGAGCACTTTTGGGATCAATTGATCTCGTAGCGCGAAAGCCCATCTTTTCCGGCTAATCGCCGTGCTGGTGGCAGGACGTGCTGGTGGCAGGAATGTGTATCCGGCGGTTGCCACCGTGGCCAATGCGCCATTTCTCGAAAAAGTGCTCTGACCCCGAATTTCAAAAAAAATGTGCTCTGACCCCGAATTTTTGCGGGAGGGTCAGATCGGTGTGTCCGCCTTTTCCAGCGTGAACACGGCGTGCAGGTCGCCCGCCACGACGCCGCGCGCATTCCTGATGGGCGGCGCGCGGTACTGCTCGAGGTGCTTGCGGCGCGTGTCGTCCAGCAGGCCCAGTTGATCGAGCACGGCGAACGTCGCGGGATGCAGCGCGCGCACGGCGCCATCGGCCACCTTGATCGCGATGCCGATGCCGGCCGAGCGGATGCCGATCGCCTGCACGGCGTCCGCGCCGATCTTGGCGACCCAGTCGCCGCCGCCGGCCTGCATCCATGCGAGGTCCGTGCGCGAGTCGCCCGACACCATGTCGGGGTGCGCCGTCATCGCGTCGAACAGGTCGCCCAGCGCGGCGCCGAGGCGCGCGTCCGCGCTGCCCTGCGCGAGGCGCGCGTACAGGTGCGCGAGGCGTGCCAGCGGCATCGCGTAGTTCGGCGCGGAGCAGCCGTCGATGCCCATCGGGAGCGTGTCTTCCGTCATCTGCACGCAGTCGGCGAGCGTGCTGCGGATCGCGCGCTGCAGCGGGTGCGCGGGATCGACGTAGCCCTCGGTCGGCGCGCCGTGCAGGCGGCACCAGGCGAGGAAGCCGCTGTGCTTGCCCGAGCAATTGTGGTGGACCGTGCGCCAGCGCCGTTCGGCCGGCACGGGCAGGCCGACGGCGTCGTAGTACAGCGGCGCCGCGCAGCCGCAGGCGAGGTGGCTTTCGTCCAGGCCGATCTTGTCGAGGATGGACGTCACGCCCACGAGGTGCTTTTCTTCGCCCGAGTGGCTGGCGCATAGCAGGGCCAGTTCGGCACGCGTGAGGCCGAAGCGGGCCGGGCCGTCATCGAGCACGAAGGGCAGGGCCTGGAACGGCTTCAGCGCGGAACGGGTGAAGGTCATGAAGTCGGGGTCACCTGCCGACCACAGCAGGCGGCCGGCCACGTCGACGACGGCGATCGACCCGTAGTGGATGTTCTCGACCGCGTAGCCGCCGGCAAGCGCGCCGTCGGGCGGATAGCCACGCGTGGTGGCGACCAAGGGGACAGGATGCATCGGTCTGCTCCTTCGTTCTGGTTGGCTTCAAACGCCGACACTGTAACGGATTCCGCCGCCGCAGCGCGCCCGGAACGATGCCAAAAACTATATGCATCCGCAGCATTTCGGTCCGGTTTTTCGACAGTTCATCCCTCCATTTCGACGGTTTGGCGGGTCCCCGATGACGCTTCGCGCCGCCTTTCCTACACTGTCATCACTCGCCGCACATTAACGACGCGGCGATACGAAAAACGGTGGACCGTTAGAGCATCCGACGATTCTTTTGAAATCTGGCTCATGGTCCGTTATACATATCGAAAATTAATATCGGAGCAATCATGCGTATCGTACAAGCCCTGGCCTTCACCGCCCTCGCCACCCTGTCCCTGGGCGCCTTCGCCGACCCGTCCATCGCACCGTCGTCGGCCACCGCCAGCGCGGTCATGGAGTCGTCGACGCACAGCGCCTATCGCCTGACCCAGGACGAAGCCGAACACATGCGCGGTTCGTTCCGTCTCACCGACGGCCGCACGATCACGGTGACGAACCGCATGAACAAGCTGTACGTCGAGCTGGACGGCAAGCGCGAGGAAATGGTGCCGGTCGCTCCGAAGAAATTTGTCACACGCGACACGGGTGCCCAGATCGCCTTCAACCAGGTGCCGTTCGCCGACGAGGTCGTCGTCAACCAGGCCGCGCGCTGATGCGCGGCGCAGAACACGGCCGGCCTGGCCGATGCGGTCCGGGCCGGCCCCTTTCAACAGCGGGTCAGATCGGCGCGCCGAAGCGCCCGGCCTGGTAATCGATGATCGCCTGCTGGATTTCCTCGCGCGTGTTCATCACGAACGGCCCGTGCGCCACGACGGGTTCGCGGATCGGAAAGGCGTGACCCAGCAGCAGCACGCTGTCGTGGTCGGCCAGGATGTCCAGTTCATCGCCCTCCGCATCGAACTCCGCAAGGTGCATTGCGCTGACCGTTTCCGGCACGCCCTGGATCACGCCGCGCACGACGTACAGGAACACGTTGCGGTCGAGTAGTCCATCCACGTGCAGGCGCGCACCCGCCTTCATCTCCACCGTGCACAGCGACACGTCCGTCAGCGTTTCGATGGGCCCCGTCACGCCGCCATACGTCCCCGACACGAGGTGCACGCGCACGCCATCGCCCTCGTCCACGACGGGGATCTGGTCGCGCTGCAGCCCGATGTAGCGGGGCGCCTTCATCTTCAGCGCGGGCGGCAGGTTGACCCACAACTGCAGGATCTCGAGCGGCCCGCCGCGTTCCATGAATTCGCGCGGCGACACTTCCGCGTGCACGATGCCGCGGCCGGCCGTCATCCATTGCACGCCGCCGGGGCCGATGATGCTTTCATGGCCCGCGCTGTCGCGGTGCGCGAGCAGGCCGTCGAGGATGAACGTCACGGTCTCGAAGCCGCGGTGCGGATGCGGGCCGAACGGCAGGCCGCGGTTATGCGGCGGATAGACCTGCGGGCCGTGATGGTTGAGGAACAGGAAGGGATCGACCTGGTCCAGATGCGGACCCGGCACGGGGCGTTGGGTGATGAGGTCGCCGATGTCGTCGCGCAGCGCGGGGTGGACACGGCGGATGATTTTATGCGTCATGTTCGTCTTCGTTCGAATGTGCAGCGAACACGATAACCGATTGCGGCCGGAGTAGTCGCCAGCAATCTTTACGCAACCCTGCTATGCTCGTTTCCCCCTTTCAATTCTGGAGACGGAGACAATGAATACGGAGACTTGCGTACGCAACCTGGCGATGGCCATCAGCCTGGCCTGGGCAGCAAGCGCAACGGGCGCACCCGCCCAGGCCGTGCCGGGCGACACGGCGATCAAGGCGGCCAAACATGCCGTCACCGCTTACCGCGACGACGTCGTCGAGACGCTGGCCAAACTGGTCAGCTACAACACGGTGGCGGACAAGGACATCCCGTGCGACCGCAATCCGCGCCACCAGGCGTTCAAGGATTACCTGAAGCAGGAAGCGGGCCGCCTGGGCCTGGACTTCGCGGACTACGGCTGCGTGGCGATCGTGGGCCTCGGCAAGGGCGACGAGCGCGTGGGCCTCGTCGCGCACGGCGACGTGCAGCCCGTCGACGCGAGCAAGTGGAAGAAGTCGCCGTTCGAGCTGGACCGCACGAGCGAGCCGGGCCGCCTGCTGGCGCGCGGCGCCGAGGACGACAAGGGCCCCATCGCCACCGCGCTGTACGCGATGAAGTCGCTGAAGGACCTGCAGGTGCCGCTGTCGAAACGCATCGAACTGTACGTGTACATGGCCGAGGAATCGGACTGGGGTCCGCTCGAGGAATTCATCAAGACGCACACGCTGCCGCAGATGAACATCACGCTCGATGCGGAGTATCCGGCCGTGACGGCGGAGAAGGGCTACGGCACCCTGGCCGTGACGATGCCGGCCGCCACGGCCGCGCCGCCGGCAGGCAGCCCGTTCGTCAAGGCGTTCAAGGGCGGCTTCTTCGGCAGCCAGATCCCGGAAGATGCGCAGGCGCTCGTCGCCAATGCGACGCCGGCGCTGGAAGCTCAGATCCGCGCGCGCGCCGGCAAGCAGACCGGCATGCGCTACCAGTACGAGTGGAAGGACAAGGACCTGCTCGTGACGGCGAAGGGCCTGTCGGCGCACTCGTCGAAGCCGGAGGACGGCGTCAACGCCATCAGCATGCTGGCCGACGCGCTCGCCGTGCAGGCATGGCGGGACACGACGGCAGGCGCGCTCGTGAACTTCCTCAACGAGATGGTGGGCACCGGCTACTACGGCGAGAAGTTCGGCAGCATCGCCTACCACGACGCGTTCATGGGCCCGATGACGTTCGCGCCCACCGTGATCCGCCAGCAGGACGGCGGCGGCATCGAGCTGGCGATCAACATCAGGAGGCCGCAGGGCAAGACCACGGAACAGCTGACCAACGAGATCAATGCCGCGCTCGCGCAGTGGCAGGGCGCGCACGTGCAGCTGGCGAAGGTCAACATGCAGATCGGCGAACCATGGGTCCAGAAGGATGCGCCGCAGCTGCCGGTGCTGATGAAGACGTTCGCGTACTTCACGGGCATCAAGAATCCGAAACCGCTGGCGATCGGCGGCGGCACGAATTCGCGCCTGTTCCCGCACGCGGTCAGCTTCGGCCCGGCGATGCCTGGCACGGTCTATACGGGCCATTCGGAGCATGAGTTCATCACCACGAAACAGCTGCTGCTGAACCTGCAGATGTACACGGCCGTGCTCGCCGAGCTGGCCAAATAAGTGTTACATTCCAGCGCCGCCCGGGCTCGCTTCCGGGGGCGCTTCACGATGTTGGACGCCCGGCAGTCGTGTAGGCCGGCTTCTCGCCAAAACGTGTAAATCCTTCCAAAAGTTTTGTAGGTTTAGACCTACATGGGCGATGTCTTCATAGGGGATCAATACCCGTTTCCCTAGGAGAGACAGCAGGCCGGGCCACGGCCGCAATTCGAGGCTTCGCGCGTCCCGTTGATTGTCGGAAAATCAAGAGGTGACCCCAAGAAAATGTGGCGAAAACGCCATGATAGGATCAGACCTGACGTAGCAATGCCTGACCTGTCGATGCCATGCACAGCCAAGAACTGATCAAACCTGACGGAAGAGACCTGACGTTGTACAGCAGCCGGCCGATCCCGGACGGCATCGTCGCGACCAGCCCCTTCGCCGAACCGCAGCACGCCAACCCGCACCTGCGCTGGCATCCGCTGCGCGGCGAGTGGGTCACGTATGCCGCGTTCCGCCAGAACCGCACGTATCAGCCGCCCCCGCAGTACAACCCGCTGGCCCCTACGCGCGACCCGGATCACCCGACCGAGATGCCGGCCGGAGATTACGAGATCGCCGTCTTCGACAACCGCTTTCCGTCGCTCGCGCTGGACGCGCACGAGCCGCCGACGCTCACCGTGCCCACTGCGCCCGCCAACGGCAAATGCGAAGTCGTCGTGTTCACGCAGGATCCGCAGGCGTCCCTGAGCCGGCTGCCGTTGTCGCGCATCGAACTGCTGCTGGAAGTGTGGGGCGACCGCACACGGCGCATCGGTGGGCAGCACCACATCCAGTACGTGCTGCCGTTCGAGAACCGCGGCGCGGAAGTGGGCGTGACCCTGCACCATCCGCACGGCCAGATCTACGCGTACCCGTTCATCCCGCCCGCGCCCGCGCGCCAGCTCGCGCAGGAACGCGAGTACTACCTGCAGCACGGCACGAGCCTCCTGTGCGACATGGCGCGCGACGAGGCGGCGGACGACAAGCGCGTCGTGTACCGCGACGACGAGGCGATCGCCTTCGTACCGGCGTGCGCGCGCTATCCGTACGAAGTGTGGGTGATGCCGACCGCGCCCTGCAAGGACTTCGCGGCCTTGAGCCCCGCGCAGCGAACGGACCTGGCGCGCGCGCTGAAGACGGTCTTGCTCAAGTTCGACAACCTGTGGGAGCGCCCGTTCCCGTACCTGATGGTGTGGTACCAGGCGCCGACGGATGGCGCCGATCATCCCGAGACGCAGCTGCACTGCCAGTTCTATCCGCCGTACCGCACGCGCGACCGGCTGAAGTACCTGGCCGGCACGGAGATCGGCGCCGGCATGTTCGCGATGGACGTCCTGCCCGAGACGACCGCGTACGAATTGCAGCAGGTCGAGGTGCGGCTGGAGGACGAGGCATGAGCACCCGTGCTGCCGAAGTGTCCGAGAAACTCGCGCTGCTGCGTGCAACGCTGGCGGAAGCGGGCGCGCAGGCGATCCGGCTGCGCGGCACCGACTGGTTCGCGTGGGCGACAGCGGGCGGCGATGCCTCCGTGCTGCTGGCCGCCGACTGCGGCGTGGCCGAGGTGCTCGTCACGCGCGACGACGCCGTGATCCTGACGGACGCCATCGAGGCCGAGCGCCTGCGGCTGGAACAGGTGCCGGCGGGCTTTACGTTCCACATCGCGCCGTGGGCCGAGACGGAGTTGCGCGACACGTATGTGCTGGGCGTGGCGAATGGCGGCGTGGTGCTGTCGGACCGTCCGCGCAACGGCAACGGCCATGCCGAGCAGCCGCTGCCCGCGAGCCTGCGCCTGCGCCGCATGGTGCTGCTGCCGGCCGAGCAGGAACGCTACCGCGCACTGGGCCGCGACGCGGCCATCGCGATGGCGGAGACACTCCGTGCCGCGCGGCCCGGATGGACCGAACTCGAACTCGCGGCGGCGGGGGCGCAGGCCTTGTGGCGGCGCGGGATCCAGCCCGCGCTCGTCCTGGCCGCGGGTGCCCGCCGGCTGCCGTTGTTCCGCCACCCCGTGCCGGCCAACGAGCCGCTGGGCGCACGCGCGATGCTCGTGTTCTGCGCGCGCCGTCAAGGCCTCGTGGCGAACCTGTCGCGCGGTGTCGCATTCACTCCGCTCTCCGACGACGAGCGCAATGCGCAGGCCGACCTGCTGCAGGTCGAAGCGACGGGGCTCGATGCCGTGCGTCCGGGCCAGTCGTTGGCCGCCGTCTACCACGCGCTGGAGGCGGCGTACCGCCACGTGAACCGGCCGGAGGCGATCCGCGAGCATCACCAGGGCGGCATCACGGGCTACCAGGCGCGCGAGATCGTCGCGAGCCCGAGTACCGCGACCGGCATCGAGACGGGCATGGCGTTCGCGTTCAATCCGAGCTTCGCGGGTATGAAGGTCGAAGACACGTTCCTGCTCGGCGCGAACGGGCTCGAGAACCTGACCTCGGACCCGGACTGGCCGGCGACGACAATACAGGGCCGCGCGCGGCCCACCTGGCTGGAGGTGGCATGACATGAACAATCCCGAGACCTTCTTCGGCGGCGCCCCGGAAGCGTTCGCGTCGGCCCCCGGCCGCGTTAACCTGCTGGGCGAGCACACGGATTACAACGACGGCTACATGCTGCCCGTGGCGACGCCGCAGCGTACCGAGGTCGCGCTCGCGCGCAGCCACGACGACCAGCATCACCTGTACTCCGGCACGCTGGACGGCAACGTCACGTTCGCGGCGAAAGGGGGCAGCGCGCCGCAGGGCTTCGGCAGCTACATCGAGGGCTGCATCCGTCTCGTGGAAGCGACGGGCGTCACCGTGCCGCCGCTGCGCGTGTTCGTGACGACGAACCTGCCCGTCGGTTCCGGCCTGTCGTCGTCGGCGGCGCTCGAAGTGGCGATGCTGCGCGCCATGCGCAACCTGCTCGGGTTCTCCCTCGACGACGTAAAACTCGCGCAGATCGCGCAGCGCGCCGAGATCGAATTCGCCCGCGTCAACTGCGGCATCATGGACCAGATGGCGTCGAGCCTGTGCGACGAACGGAACATGCTGTTCATCGATGCGCGCACGCTGGAACATCATCTCGTGCCGCTGCCGGAAGGCGCTGAGCTGATCGTCGTCGACTCCGGCGTGCCGCGCACGCTCGCGGCCAGCAAGTACAACGAACGCCGTGCGGAATGCGAAGAGGCGTCGCGCAAGCTGGGCGTGAAGGCGCTGCGCGACGTGACCGATCCGGCGGCCGTGGAGTCGCTGCCCGAGCCGCTGCGCCGGCGCGCGCGCCACGTCGTGCTGGAAGACCTGCGCGTGCTGGAAGCGGCGAAGGGCGTGTCGGCCGAACGCTTCGGCGAACTGATGAACGCGTCGCACGAGAGCCTGCGCGACGACTACGAGGTTTCGATTCCCGAGCTCGACCAGCTGGTGGCCGCATTGCGTGCCGCCCCGGGCGTGCTCGGTGCACGCTTGACCGGCGCCGGATTCGGCGGCGCGACCGTGGCTCTATGCCGGTCCGGTCAGGCAAGACAGGCAGCGGAAACTGCACTCTCCACCTACAACAAAGCAGGACGTCAGGGTCGTATCCTGATCCCGGTCCCGACCCAAGGAAAGGAAAACAATGAGCCAGTTTGAGTATCCCCGCCCGCAGCTGGTCCGCGACAATTGGATCAATCTGAACGGTAAATGGCGCTTCCGTTTCGACGATGAGCTGGTCAACAAGATGCCGGCCGGCGTGACCGGCTGGACCCACGAGATCAACGTGCCGTTCGCGCCCGAGACCGAGATGTCCGGCATCCAGGACACCGGCTTCCACCGCTTCTGCTGGTACGAGCGCGACTTCGAGCTGATGCCGTCCGAGGAACGCGTCATCCTGCACTTCGGCGCAGTCGATTATTTTGCCCGCGTGTGGGTCAACGGCCAGCTCGTGGCCGAGCACGAAGGCGGCCATACGCCGTTTTCCGCCGACATCACGTCCGCGCTGAACGCCGGCGGCAAGCAGACCGTGACCGTGTTCGTCGAGGACGATCCGGCCGACCTCGCCAAGCCGCGCGGCAAGCAGGACTGGCTGCTGGAACCGCACTCGATCTGGTATCCGCGCACGACCGGCATCTGGCAGACCGTGTGGGTCGAGAAGGTGGCACGCACCTTCATCCGTTCGCTGCGCTGGACGCCGATCTTCGAAACGTTCGAGATCGGCTGCGAAGTGTTCGCCGGTGGCGACATCCAGGAAGACATGTTCGTCGAGGTCAAGATCTGGCACGGCGAACAGCTGCTCGCGGACGACAACTACAAGCTGCTGCAGGGCGAGGCGAACCGCAAGATCGCGCTGTCCGACCCCGGCATCGACGATTCGAGGAACGAATTGTTGTGGAGCCCCGAGCGGCCCACGCTGCTGGACGCGGAGGTGATCCTGCGCTGCGGCGACAAGGTCGTCGACACGGTCAAGTCGTACACGGCACTGCGCGCCTTCCACATCAATCGCGACCGCCTGCTGCTGAACGGCCGCCCGTATCCGCTGCGCCTCGTGCTGGACCAGGGTTACTGGACCGAGTCGTTCCTGACGGCGCCGTCCGACGAGCATTTGAAGCGCGACGTCGAACTGGCCAAGCTGATGGGCTTTAACGGCGTGCGCAAGCACCAGAAGATCGAAGACCCGCGCTACCTGTACTGGGCCGACAAGCTGGGCCTGCTCGTGTGGGAAGAGATGCCATCGGCGTACCGGTTCTCGCCGCGTGCGATCACGCGCATCGTCAAGGAATGGACGGAAGCGATCGAGCGCGACTACAGCCACCCGTGCATCATCGTGTGGGTGCCGTTCAACGAATCCTGGGGCGTGCCGAACCTGACGCTGACCCAGGCGCACCGCAACGCGGTCGAGGCGCTGTACCACCTGACGCGCACCCTCGATGCGACCCGCCCGGTGATCGGCAACGACGGCTGGGAAGCGTCGGCCACCGACATCCTGGGCATCCATGATTACGACTGCAACCCCGACAAGCTGAAGGCGCGCTACGAGGTCTCCGACCCCGTGCGCACGCTGTTCGACCAGCGCCGCCCTGGCGGACGCATCCTCACCTTGGACGGCTTCCCGCACCGCGGCCAGCCCATCGTGCTTACCGAATTCGGCGGCATCGCGTTCGATCCGAACGCGACGCCCGAGGACGGCACGTGGGGCTATACCCGTGCCCATACGGCCGAGAGTTATCACGCGCTGTACCGAGACCTGCTGAAGGTGGTCAACGAGACCTTCATGTTCAGCGGCTTCTGCTATACCCAGTTCGCCGACACGTTCCAGGAAGCGAACGGCCTGCTCAACGCGGACCGTACACCCAAGCTGCCGTTCGAGCTGATCAGCGCGGCGACGCGCAACGTCACCCTCGAACCCAAGGACGTGGAAGAGGAGGGAGACCAGCCGGGCAAGGCTTGATCCAAGCGCCGCCCGGCGCGCTCCGAACCCCGACGCGAGCACGGCACCCTCAGGGCGCCCGCCCCATCGCAGCGCAGTCAAGGTTGGCATGACTGCGCTGTGGACGGGTTCGTCCGTACCGCGCGCAGAGCGGCGGCCGGTCGGCCCACGCCACCGATCAATTGAACGCCCCGCGCGGGCGAGAAGGAGCCATCATGTCCACGATCGTCGTTTTCAGCCACCTGCGCTGGGATTTCGTGTTCCAGCGGCCGCAGCATCTGCTGTCGCGCCTGGCGCAGCATTATCCGGTCCTGTTCGTCGAGGAACCGGTGTACGACGACGGTGCCCCGTTCATGGAACGATCCAGTCCCGCGCCGAACGTGACCGTGTGCCGTGCGCACACCCCCATCCACGCCAACGGTTTCCACGACGAGCAGCTGCGGCTGCTCCAGCCCATGGTGGCGCAGCTGGCACCGCCAGGAGAGGAGGTCGTCGCGTGGTTCTACACACCGATGGCCCTGCCGCTGCTGCAATCGCTGCGGCCCGCGCTGGTCGTGTACGACTGCATGGATGAACTGGCCTCGTTCCGCAATCCCCCCAAACAATTGCTGCAGCGTGAAAGCGCGCTGCTCTCCATCGCCGACCTCGTGTTCGCCGGCGGCCCCAGCCTGTACGAGGCCAAGCGCCACCGCCATCCGAACGTGCACTGCTTTTCCAGCAGCGTCGACGTCGTGCACTTCCAGCAGGCGCTGGACCGCACGCGCACGCATCCGCAGCAGGACGCCATCCCGCACCCGCGCCTGGGCTTCTACGGCGTGCTGGACGAGCGCTTCGATCCGGACCTCGTCGGCGTCGTCGCCGATGCGCATCCCGAGTGGCAGATCGTGCTGGCCGGACCGGTCGTCAAGATCGATCCGGAACGTCTTCCACGCCGCCCCAACATCCATTACCTGGGCCAGCAGCCGTACGCCGCGTTACCCGACCTGCTGGCAGGCTGGGACGTGTGCCTGATGCCGTTCGCCATCAACGAGGCGACGAAGTTCATCAGTCCCACGAAGGTGCTCGAATACATGGCGGCGCAACTGCCGATCGTCAGCACGCCGATCGCCGACGTCGCCAATCCCTACGGCCACGTGGTCGCCATCGCGGAGACTCCTGACGAATTCGTCGCGGCCTGCGAAGCGGCGCTCGCGCAGACGCCGGAGCAGCGCCGCCACATGATCGACGCGATGCAGGCCGTCGTCGCCGCCACGTCGTGGGACAACACGGCCGCGCGCATGCGCGAGCTGATCGACACGGCGCCGCCGCACACGGACCGGCGCGCCACGCCGCGCAGCCTGGACGCTGCCGACGATCCGGCTGCCGCCTCCCTGCGGGGGTCGAAAGTGAACCCGCTGCGCGCGCACGAGCCGCACGTGGGCGCAATCGTCATCGGCGGCGGGCCGACGGGCCTGTCGGCCGCTTACCACCTGGGCGCCGATACGCTGCTGCTGGACCGCAACGAGAGCGTCGGCGGCTGGTGCCGCTCCATCGAGGACAATGGCTTTACGTTCGATTACGCGGGCCACATCATGTTCTCGAACGACCCGTACGTGCTCAAGATGTACGAGCTGCTGCTGGGCGATAACGTGCACTGGCAGAACCGCGAAGCCTGGGTCTACAGCAAGGGCGTGTACACGCGCTATCCGTTCCAGGGCGCGCTGTACGGCCTGCCGCCCAAGGTCGTCACGGAATGCATCATGGGCGCGATCGAAGCCCGCTACGAAAGCGCGGAAGGGACCACGGCCGCCGCGCAGGCCGTCGACGATTGCTGCGCCGACGGCACGACGGACGTGTGCAATACCGATCGCGCCGTCAAAGGGTCCGTCAGGAACTTCGAGCAGTTCATTTATAAGGTCTGGGGCAAGGGCATCGCCAAGCACTTCGCCATCCCGTACAACCGCAAGATCTGGACGGTGCCGCTGTCCGAGATGGAGACGTCATGGCTGGGCGGCCGCGTGCCGCTGCCGAACCTGGAAGAAATCATCCAGGGCGCGCTGGAACCGTCGCCGAAACCGCTGGGCCCGAACGCCCGCTTCGGCTATCCGCTGAAGGGCGGCTTCCAGGCCTTGATGAACGGCTTCCTGCCGCACATCAAGGGCAAGATCGAGCTGAATGCCGACGTCGTGCAGGTGCTGCCGCGCGAACACATCGTCGCGCTGCGCGACGGACGCCGCTTCCGCTACGACGACCTGGTGTCCACGATGCCGCTGCCGGAATTGATCAAGGCGATCGGCGACGAGGCGCCGGAAGAGGTGAGGGCGGCGGCGAAGGGGCTGCGCCACGTGTCGATCCGCTGCGTGAACATCGGCATCGACCGCGTCGCCACCGACAAGCACTGGATCTACTATCCGGAAGACACGATCTTCCACCGCATCTTCGTGCAGGGCAATGCAAGCCCCGGCTGCAATCCGCCGGGCGGCTTCGGCTTCACCTGCGAGATCTCGTACTCGCCCTATAAACCGCTGCCCGTCGACGGCGAGGCGCTGATCGCACGCGCCATCGAGGATTGCCGCAAGGTCGGCATGATCCAGGACGGCGACACGATCCTGGCCGCGAACCAGGTCGACATGCCTTACGCCTACGTGCTGTACGACCACGCGCGCGCCCGCAACGTCGAGACGTGCAAGGCGTGGCTGAAGCAGTTCGACATCACCCTCGTCGGCCGCTACAGCGAGTGGGAATACTACAACTCCGACCACGCCCTGCTGGCCGGCAAGCGCGGCGCCGACATCGTGCATGCCAAGCGCGCGCGGGCGCAGAAGGCCAGTTCGGAATAGGCGCTCAGTGCTGGATGACGCCGCCGGTCAGGCTGACCCGGTCGCCGGTGCGGAAATCCGGCGTCGTCTGCTGCGTGACGACCTGGGTGCTGCCGTCGTCCATGCGCAGGGTGACGCGATAGACGCGGTCGGGAGAAGAACCGGTCGTGCCGCCCGAGCTGCTGCCCATGGCGGCGCTGGCGCTGGTATCGCCTTCGGTGGCGGCGCTGCTCGACCGGGGCATGACTTCGATGGCGGCGACGGTGGCGTTCGGGCTCGTGCTGGACGCGGTCGTGCCGGAAGCGGTCGTGCCGGACGCGGACGTGCCGCCGCCCGACGCGCCATAGCTGCCCTGGCTGCCGCCGGTCATGCCGCTGCCGGTGGTGGCGCCCTGGTCCTGCATCATGCCGGACGTGCCTTGCGAGCCCGACGTGTCGTACCCGCTCGAGCTGCCCGACGAGCCGGAGGAGCCGGACGACCCCGAGGACCCGCTGGCGCCACCCCAGCTGCCCCCGCCCTGCGACCCGGTGCCGCCGCCGGTGCCCGACATGCCGCCGCTGGTCGACGTGCCCGTGGCCGTGCCGCTGCTGCCGGTCTCGCCGCCCGTGCCGCTGCTGCCGCTGCTGCCGCCGCCGCGCATGGAACTGCACGCGGACAGCCCGACTGCCAGCGCCAGCAAGCCCGCCAGGAAGACGCTCTGGTGTTTTTGCTTCATGATCAACTCCTTCTGAGGGGATAGTGTCAGGTTAGATGAGTGACGATGCCGCGTGCCACTTTGGTAAGAGGCGTGTTCGGTATCGGCGTTCAAACTGCCTGTCGTTGAACATGAGCCACGTCAAAGTCGTGGCGTGCCGGCTCAGTGTCCGGCGTCGACGGTGGCGCGTGCCGCCAGCAGGGCCATCACGCTGCCCGCGACGATGGCGGCGCTGACGTCGACGGCCCAATCGCGCACGCTGGCGCCGCGGTAGGGAAAGAAACTCTGGACGTATTCGTCGCCCGCGCCCATCGCGGCGATCGCCAGCACGGCCTTGCCGGCGCGTACGAGCGGCGTGCCGCGGCTGCCGCCGAACCACAGCGCGGCCAGCACGGCATAGGCGATCGAGTGCAGGACCGCGCCCGGTGCGTAGGCCCCGATGTCGGCACGCGCTCCCGGGACATTGCCGACCGTAATGATCGTCAGGTACATCAGGACAGCGCCGGCAAGGCACAGCAGGCGCATGCGCGGATTCTGCAGGAACGTGAATAAATGCATCGTCATGGCAAGGCGGCGTCGAAAAACGCCCACCTTACCATGCTGGTTGTGCACGTGCACATGGCACGTGTGCAGGCCTCAGATCGTGAGGGCTGGCGCGCCGTTCGGGTAGTGGGCGTCGAAACAGCTGGCGCAGTCGGCGCAGAACAGGTGGGCCACGCGCACCGAGGACTGGCGCAGGACCAGTTTCAGGTGGCCGCTCTGGCATTTGGGACAGATCTCTCGGACACTGCCGAAAGTCATGACGTCAAGAGGTTGCCCTTCATCGTCGAGGTGGTCGATGACCGTGCGCGGATTGAGCTCGCTGAGAACCAGACAGTCTTCCGGTTCCGCGTGGCGGCGGCGCGATGGTTCGGGCTGGTGCTGGGGTGGCGACATCGTCTCAGGTACAGGTAAAGTCATTGGACCGGCTCCTTGGAATAGTCTTGTCCCCACGCGACTGGAAAAATCGCGAGGCGCGAATTTCATCATAGCGGAATCCTGAGATGGTTCAAGCACGACAACAAAAGAATTGTGCAGTGCGTGCCAAACACAACAGCAAGGATACGGAACAAAAAAAATGCCCGCCAACGGAGGACGGGCACAACCCAAGATCGGGCCAAGAGACGCAGAATCCGGTGCGGTGTGCCGCGGGCGGCACACCTTCTGCGATCACGCATATCGGTTGCGTGTATGCAGATGAACCCAGTATAAAGACACAATGTTAAAGGACCATGACACATCTCAAGGGTGTGCCGCTTTGCGCCGGAACTTTTCGGATCGGATTGGTCACGCTGCGTGACAGGGGCAAAAAAAAAGCCCGCTGTTTGCGGGCTTCAAACTATTTTCTTGGAGGAGAATAGTGGAGACAGGTGCCATTATGTTGCGGCGCGATATATGTGTCCAATGATGAATTCGGATACCTGTCATCACGCCGACTGATAATGGTTGAGCTCGCTTTTATTCCCTGACCGGCACCGTGTAATTCAGCGCCATCCGGCCGCCATCCGCATACAGCGTCTGGCCCGTCATGTATGACGCGTCGTCGCTGGCGAGGAAGGCGGCGATGGCGGCGATTTCTTCCGGTTCGCCGCAGCGGCCCAGGGGCGTGCGCGACAGGATCGTGTGGCGCGCTTCCGGGCTGCCCAGCACGGCCTTCTTCGCGAGTTCCGTCAGGATCGTCCCCGGACCGATCGCATTGACCCGGATGCCGTGCTGGGCCAGGCTGATCGCCGTGACGCGCGTAAGCTGGTTCACGCCGCCCTTGGACACGACGTACGGGATCTGGTTGGGAATCGTCAGCTCCGCGTTCACGCTCGACATGTTGATGATGCACCCGGACTGCCGTTTGACCATCTCGCGGGCACAAGCCTGGCTGCACAGGAACATCGATTTCAGGTTGACGCGCAGGACGCGGTCGAAATCCTCCTCGGCCAGGTCGAGGAAATCGGCGGCATGCGTGACGCCGGCGTTGTTGACGAGGATGTCGATGTGGCCGAATGCGGCCAGCGTCGCGGCGACCATCGCGTCGACCTCGGTCTTGATGCCCACATCCGCCTGGAAGAAGCGGGCAGCGTCGCCCAGCGCCTCGGCCGCGGCCGCGCCTTCCGGGCGCACGTCGACGAGCATCACGCGCGCGCCCTCGCGCACGAGGCGTTCGGCGCACGCCAGGCCGATGCCTTGGCTGGCACCGGTGACGATGGCGGTTTTCTGGGTGAGTTTCATGGGCTCCTCGCTGCTGCAGTGAAAAGCCGCCATTGTAGCGGGCCGGGTCAATCGTCCCAGTCTCCGGAGGCGCCGCCGCCGTCGAAGGTGCCGCCGTCGCCGGAGAAGTCGCTGCTGCCGTCGCCGATTCCACTGTCCGTGCTCCCGCCGTCGTGGCTGCCGAAGGCAAAGGCGGGGGTGCTGTCGGGCCAGTCCGTGTCCTGCTGCGCACGATGATCCGTCCGCGCCGGGCGGCGCGGACGGCGGAGCATGCGGCGGACGATGACGATCAGGAGGATCATTCCGAGCATGATCGACGCCACCATGGCCGCCATGACCATCCTGCTGCAATCGGTAAATGATGACGGATTCATCGCACGGCCCCATTCAACGACGTCGACGGGCCGCGACTCAATCTCAAAGCATCACGGGCCGGTCCGGCAATTCATTCGGCCGCGCACCGCCGGACGGGAAATGCTGGCGCAGCAGCTGGTTCACCTGGGCGATCGCGGCCAGCGTCGCCGCGTGGAATTCGCCGCGGGCAAAGCCGCGCGTCATCGTGTCGCACACGCCTTGCCACGTGGCTTCGTCGATCTTACGGTCGATGCCCCGGTCGGCAATGATATCGACCTTCCGGTCTGCAAGATTCACGTAGATCAACACTCCGCAGTTGTCCTCGGTATCCCAGATGCCGTAGTCGGCGAACAGGGCGATGGCGCGCTGGCGGGTCGT
Source organism: Massilia kyonggiensis (assembly GCF_024756235.1). Taxonomy (GTDB): domain Bacteria; phylum Pseudomonadota; class Gammaproteobacteria; order Burkholderiales; family Burkholderiaceae_D; genus Telluria; species Telluria kyonggiensis. The sequence continues at coordinate 469,451 of NZ_JANUGY010000005.1, forward strand.
CACGCCGGCCCAGGCGAGCGACAGGGGCAAGCCCTTTTCGACGATCAGCCGCACTTCGCCACGGTGCGTCTGCTCGCCCGCCGTGATCGCTTCCATGATCGCTGTCAGCGCTTCCTGCGGAAACGCGCGCTCGGCCTCGTTGCGTGTGCTGAGCAAATGGCGCAGGGCGCGCCGCAGGCGGTTCGGTTCTTCCATCACCAGTCTCCCGACGCGCCGCCGCCGTCGAAGCTGCCCCCGCCACCGCCGGAAAAGCCGCCACCGCCGCCGTCCGAAAAGCCGCCCGAGAAGCCGCCGCCGCCGCGCCAGCGGTCGTTGCCGTGGGCGGCATTGGCAAGGATGTTGCCGAGGATGAAGCCGGTGGTGCCGCTGCCCCAGCCGGTGCCGTAGGGGCCCGGCTGCGCGAGACGCGTGCGGCGCGGGCGGAACACCGAGCGCAGGACCGTGATGCCGACGAGGATCAGGAAGATGCTGACGACGACGTTCGGGCCGTCATCCTCCTGCTGTTGCGTGGTCGGCTGCGCCTGGGGCGCGGGGAATTTTTCCTGGTTCAGCAGCGTCGCGATGGCGCCGACGCCCGCGACGAGGCCACCGTACCAGTCCTGCTGGCGGAAGTGCGGGGCGATCGTGTCTTCGAGGATGCGCTTCGATTGCGCGTCCGTCAGCACGCCCTGCACACCGCGGCCGGCCTCGATGCGCAGGCGGCGCAGCGCCTTCGGATTGTCTTTCGCGACCACGAGCAGCACGCCATCGTCGACGCCCTTGCGTCCGAGCTTCCATGCGTCGGCCACGCGGATGCTGTACTGCTCGATGGCTTCCGGTTCCGTCGACGCCACGAGCAGCACGCCGATCTGGCTGCCCGTCTTCGCTTCGTAGTCGGCCAGGACGCCTTCCAGCTTCTGGCGCTGCTCAGGCGTCAGCATGCCGATCTCGTCGGTCACACGCGCCCGCAGCGCGGGCACCGGCTTGAACTGCTGGGCGTGCGCGTGACAGGCCAGCAGCAAGGTCAGCATCCAGGCCCACAGCAACCGCGGCAGGGCGTTCATCGTAGGGCCTTATTTGCCGAAGTTGACGGTCGGCGCTGTCGAGATCGCCTTTTCGTTCTCGACCGTGAACGACGGCTTGGCCTGGTAGCCGAACATCATGGCGGTCAGGTTGGTCGGGAAGCTGCGGACCGTCACGTTGTAGTCCTGCACGGCTGCGATGTAGCGCTGGCGGGCCACCGTGATGCGGTTTTCCGTGCCTTCCAGCTGCGACTGCAGGTCGCGGAAGCTGGCGTCGGCCTTCAGCTGCGGATAGTTTTCCGACACGGCCATCAGGCGCGACAGCGCGCTCGACAGCTCACCCTGCACCTGCTGGAATTTCTGGAAGGCTTCCGGGTTGTTCAGGACTTCCGGCGTGATCTGGAAACTGGTCGCGGCCGCGCGCGCCCGCGTGACGGCTTCCAGCGTATCCTTTTCGTGCGTCGCATAGCCCTTGACCGTGTTCACCAGATTGGGGATCAGGTCGGCGCGGCGCTGGTACTGGTTGACGACCTCGGCCCACGCGGCCTTGGTGGCCTCGTCCTTGGCCTGGAACTGGTTGTAGCCGCAGCCCGACAGCAGGGTGGCGGCCAGTACGGCGGCCAGCAGCATGCCGGCCCAGCGCGTGAACAGGGAAGGTTTCATCTGACGATCCGTAACTAGTTGTCGAATGGCCAAAATATAACCGAAATGCCACAGTGATGGCGAGACAAACGGGCACGGGCGGTACAATAGAGGGTTTGCAATCAGATCAGAGAGGCCGCCCATGAACTTCATCGACAAACTTGACGCCGCCTGGAAGCGCAACGATTCCCTGCTGTGCGTAGGACTCGACCCGGACACGGCCCGCTTCCCCGCGCACCTGCGCGATCGCCCGGACGGCATCGTGGAGTTCTGCAAGGCCATCATCGACGCGACCGCCGACCTGGCCTGCGCCTTCAAGCCGCAGATCGCCTATTTCGCCGCCCTCGGCGCGGAAGACCAGCTGGAAGCCATCTGCCGCTACCTCCGTGAGAACTATTCCCACATCCCACTGATCCTGGACGCCAAGCGCGGCGACATCGGCGCGACCGCGCACCAGTACGCGCGCGAAGCATTCGACCGCTACGGCGCCGACGCCGTCACCGTCAACCCGTACATGGGCTTCGATTCGGTCGAACCTTATATGGAATGGAAAGACCGCGGCGTGATCGTGCTGTGCCGCACGTCGAACGCGGGCGGCTCCGACCTGCAATTCCTCGACGTGGGCGGCCAGCCGCTGTACCAGCACGTGGCGCGCCTCGTCGCGGACAAGTGGAACAAGAACGGCCAGTGCGCCCTCGTCGTCGGCGCCACGTTCCCGGAAGAACTGGCGCAGGTGCGCGCCATCGTCGGCGACATGCCGCTGCTCGTGCCGGGCATCGGCGCGCAGGGCGGCGACATCGAGGCGACCGTCAAGTCGGGCCGCACGGCCGCCGGCACGGGAATGATGATCAATTCCTCGCGCGCCATCATTTACGCGCAACCGCAGGGCGATGAAGACTTCGCAGCGGCCGCGCGCCGCGTGGCGCTCGAGACGCGCGACGCGATCAACCGCTACCGGGGCTGAACGGTCTCGCGCTGAAGCGCCAGGTAACGCATCCCGACCGCCAGCGCCGCGAAGCCCGACGCGGCGGCAACGCCCAGCGCCCAGCGCGGCCCCGCGTGGTCGGCCACCCAGCCGACGATGGGCGCGCCGATCGGCGTCGTGCCCAAGGCGATGCCGAGCCGTAAAGCCATCACGCGGCCGCGCATCGCCGGTTCGGTCGACAGCTGCAACAGGCTGTTCGACGTATTCGTGAACGTGAGGGCGGCCACGCCCGTCAGCGCCAGCGCCGCCGCGAACCACAAATACCCCGGCGCCACGGCCGCCAGCGCGCAGCCGACGCCGAACACCCCGGCCCCGACGACGAGTGCGCTGAACTGCGTGCGCTCGCGGCGCGCGGCGAGCAGGGCGCCGACGACACTGCCGACCGCCATCGTCGACGACAGCAGGCTGTAGCCGCGCGCATCCGTGTGGAAGATCGAGACGGCCATGGTGCCGATGAAGATCGGGAAATTCAGGCCGAACGTGGCGATCAGGAACAGCATGCCCAGCAGCGCCATCAGGTCCGGCCGCTTCCACACGTAGCGCAGGCCATCCAGCATCCCGCGCCCGCCCGCGCTGCCGGAGGCGCGCGGGTGCGCGTGCAGCTCGTCCCTGCGCAGCCACGCCAGCGACGCCAGCACGGCCACGTACGACAGGCCGTTGACGATGAACGCCCACCCGGTGCCGACGCCGGCGATCAGGAGGCCCGCCGCCGCGGGGCCGATCATGCGGGCGGCGTTGAACGACGTCGAATTCAGCGCGACCGCGTTCGGCAGGTCGGCGTCCCCGACGAGTTGCGCGACGAACGTCTGGCGCACGGGCGCGTCGAATGCCGACGCGCAGCCGAACAGGAAGGCGAACACGTACACATGCCACAGTTCGACGACGCCCGTGATCGTCATGACGCCGAGCACGAGCGCGAGCAGGCCCATCGCGGCCTGCGTGACCATCATGAGCTTGCGCTGGTCGACGTGATCGGCGGCCCAGCCCGTCCACGGCAGCAGGAGCAGTTGCGGGCCGAACTGCAGGGCCATCACGGTGCCGACGGCCGACGCGTTGTGGTGCGTCAGCCCGGTCAGCACGAGCCAGTCCTGGGCCGTGCGCTGCATCCACGTGCCCACGTTGGAAACGAGGGCGCCGATGGCCCACAGGCGGTAATTGAAATTGCTTAGCGAGCGGAATGCACGGGACATCAGGCGGTGGATGCCGGATCAATACCGGCTGGGGGCGATCATCTCCGCGTAATCATACAGGGCCCCGAGGATTTCCTCCGCGCGCTCGTCCGCCGTCTCGGACAGCGCGTCGATCTCCGCGAACAATTGATCGATCGTGCGCGCACCCCCCGCGCCGTCGAACAGGCGCGCGGCGCGGTGGTCTTCCCACGCCTGCTGCTCGTCCTCGGCCAGCGTGTGCGGGAAGTTGCGGGCGCGGTAGCGGAACAGCAGGTGTGACAGGCGCTCGTCCTCGAACGACGGGCGCATGGTCGCCAGTTTCGGCGCGGCTTCCGCCCGCAGCGATTCCAGCCGGCGCCGGTCGCCGTTCGACACGAAGCCGCCGTACAGGTCCTCGTCCACGTCGACGCTCGCCGCAACCGCTTCGCGCTGGAACACTTTCTGCCAGATGGCCGCCATGTCCGGCCCGCCCGCCGCGATACGGGCGTGGGCGAGGCATTGCTCGACGTCGAGCTCCCAGCGCGCCGCCATCTGCGTGCTCAGGGTTTTCAGGTTACCGACCAGCATCGGCGACTTGTTCAGGTGCACGCTCTTGATCGGGAGGCGCGTCATGCCTTCCGGCATCTCGGCGGCGCGGGTGAACAGGCGCTGGCGGATCGTCTCGACGTTCAGGTTGAACAGTTCGGACGGATCGTGGCGGCAGTCCCACACGAGGACTTCGTTCTTGTTCGTGGGGTGCGTCGCGAGCGGCCAGACGACGCCGAGGCAGCCGCGCTCGGCCGGGAACATGCCGGAGACGTGCAGGAACGGCTGGCGCAGCGCGCGGTCCAGGTGCAGGCCCATCTGTTCGGCCACCTTGTCCTTGCGGCGCAGTTCCAGGCAGAAGTCGAACAGCTTCGGCTGCTTGCTGCGCAGCAGGCGCGCCAGCGCGATGGTGGCGCGCACGTCCGACAGCGCATCGTGCGCGGCGTCGTGCACGAGGCCGTTGTCGCGCGTGAGGTGTTCGAGCTTGAAGCTGGGGCGACCGTCGTCATGGCGCGGCCACGTGATGCCGTCCGGACGGAGCGCATAGGCCATGCGGACGACGTCGAGCATGTCCCAGCGGCCGCAGCCGTTCTGCCATTCGCGCGCATACGGGTCCATCAGGTTGCGCCACAGCAGGAAGCGCGTGACCTCGTCGTCGAAGCGGATCGTGTTGTAGCCGACGCCGATCGTGCCCGGCTCGGAGAACGCGGCGCAGATGCGGGCCGCGAATTCGTGCTCGGGCACGCCGTGTTCCAGGCAGTGCTGCGGCGTGATGCCGGTGATCAGGCAGGCCTGCGGGTCGGGCAGGTAGTCGGGCGCCGGCTGGCAATACAGCATGATCGGTTCGCCGATCTCGTTGAGGTCGGCGTCGGTGCGGATCGCGGCGAATTGCGCGGGGCGATCGCGCCGCGGTTCCGCGCCGAAGGTTTCGTAATCGTGCCAGAGGAAGGTGTGGGTGCTCATCGTGGCGCCATTCTAACTTGCAAGCATCGCACGGCCTAGCACCGGCTCAATCCGTCTTTGGGAACCTTATGGAACTTCAGGTGCCGATGCGGTCGCGTCCCGCTTCCTTGGCGCGGTACAGCGCGGCGTCGGCGGCCTCGATCAGCGCGCGCTCGTCCTGGCCGGCCAGCAGCGTGGCGACGCCGAACGAACCCGTGACGTGCGGCAGCGGCAGGCGCATGTCGTCGAACACGACGGCCTCGCGCATGCGCGCGCACAGGCGCTCGGCGACCGTCACGGCCTGCGCCTGCGGGGTGGCGGGCAGGATCGCCATCATCTCTTCGCCGCCGTAGCGCACGGCGAAATCGGTGGGGCGCAGCCCCGCGCGGATCACGCCGGCGGCCGCGCATAGGGCGGCGTCACCCGCGATGTGGCCGTGCGTGTCGTTGAAGCGCTTGAAGTGGTCCAGGTCGATCATGACGAGCGACAGCGGCCCGTTGTCCTGGCGTGCGCGGGCGACCAGCTTGGGCAGCGCGTCGTTCAGCCAGGCGCGGTTGTACAGGCCCGTGAGGCCGTCATTGAACGACAGCTGGCGGTAGAACTCGCCCAGCTTCTGGCGCCGGCGCAGGCGGGCGTTCGTCGCGCGGATGCGGAACGACAGCAGCCGCAGCAGGTTGCGCGCCACGCCGTTGTGCCCGTCAATCAATTGCCATACGCGGTCGGGTTCGATGACGAGCAGCTCGCTGTCTTCCAGTGCGACGATCGCGTCGAGGTTGGCCGCATCGTCCAGCACGGACTGCTCGCCCACGCTTTCGCCCGGCAGGATGCGCTCGACATTGCCTTCGCCCAGGGCGCCTTCCACGGCGAGAGTGCCCGCGAGCAGGATGTACAGGCGCGCGCGCAGGCCGTCCTCGAGCGCTTCGCCCTGCGGCAGCCGCACGAGCCGGCAATCGGCGAGCGCCTGCGCGACGGTGGGATCGTCGATGTCGCGAAAGAGCTGCAAGTCGCGGATACGGTAGGGGGATGCACCGAAGGTGCCGGTCACGATCATCGGATTGACTGCCAGGCGACAACTTATATTGACAACCTCGCATGATACCTGAACGAAACACCAGCGCCGATGCTTGGCGCCGATAAACAACAGTGTTTCAATGGCGGCATGAATACCGCACCCGATTCCCTGGCTGATTTCCTGACTGATGCGCTCGGCCACCGTCATGCGCCCGCGCCCGATGCACGCATCGTCTGCCTCGTGCCCTCCATCACCGAACTGCTGTGCGACCTGGGCCTGGCCGGCAAGCTCGTCGGCCGGACGGGCTTCTGCATCCACCCGCGCGACGTGGTCGCGACCATCCCCAAGGTGGGCGGCACGAAGGACGTCAACATCGAGAAGATCCGCAAGCTCGCGCCCACGCACGTCGTCGTCAACATCGACGAGAACGAAAAGCCGACCGTGGAGAAACTCGCCGAATTCGTGCCGCACGTCGTCGTCACGCATCCGAACACGCCGCGCGACAACCTGCAGCTGGTGCGGCTGATGGGCGGGATCTTCGGGGCGGAAGAGGCCGCCACGCGCTGGTGCGCTGAATTCGAGGCCGAGTATGCGGCGCTGCACGCGTCAAGCCAGGGCCCGGCACGCACCGTGCTGTACTGCATCTGGCAGGACCCGTGGATGACCGTGTCGAAGGACACGTATATCGCGAACATGCTGGCCGAACTGGGCTGGCGCGTGCCGGACCTGGGCGCCGACCGCTATCCGCGCTTTACCTGGTCGCAGGACCTCGTCGACGGGCTCGATGCCGTGCTGCTGTCGACGGAGCCTTACCGCTTCACGGAAGAGCATGCGGACGCGCTGGAAAAGCAGCTGGGGATTCCCGTCTACCTCGTCGACGGCGAGATGATGTCGTGGTACGGCAGCCGGGCGCTGGCCGGGCTGCGCTATTTGCGGACGCTCGGGTAAACCCGGGCGCCGCGACGGCGATCAGGAATTGCTCGTCAGGTTTTTATCGGACTCGGCGTCCACAGGCAGCGGTTCGCGCTTGTTCTTGTCGTTCAGGCGGCCGATGGCGCTGTCCAGGGCGCGCTTGAGCTTGCCGACGGCGCTCGTGATCGACTGCTGCAGGTTTTCCGCATGCGCATGCACGACGACGGGCGCATAGCCCGAGACGAGCGCTTCCATCATGCAGTAGTTGCTGCCGTCCTCGTGCTTTTCCTTGTTCTCGTTCGAGAGGTGCACGTCCACGCGGCGCACGTGGTCGCCGAAGCGGCCGATCGCTTCTTCGACCAGGGTGCGGACGCGTTCGTCGAGGCCCGAATGGCGCTGGATGGTGTTGTCGGTGTTGACATTAACTTCCATAAACTCCTCCAAAAGTGGTCACATTTGCATCGATGTTACCCGCTCCGGAGAAAACCCGGCGTCCCGCACGCGCACTCAGGTGTTCACGAGGCTCGCGGCGATGTTGACGGACAGGCCGAGGATGACGAGGTTGAAGAAGAAGGCCAGCACGCAATGGCCCAGCACGAGCTTGCGCATGGCGCGCGTCTTGACGGTCACGTCCGACGTCTGCACGGCGACCGACAGGGTGAACGAGAAGTACAGGAAGTCCCAGTAGTTCGGCTGCGTGTGCCGGTCGGGGAATTCCAGCGGCAGCGCATGCTTGCTGGCGGTGTAGTAGATGTGCGCGTAATGAAAGCAGTACATGACGCCGACGAGCAGCCAGGAACCGATCACGGTCAGCGCGGTGAACCCGTAGTGCAGCGCCTTCACGTGTTCCGACGCTTCCTTCATGTTCGCCAGCTCCGTCACGATGGCGTAGACGCTCAGGATCGCGCCGACGATGACGGCGCCCAGCACGGCGCCCCCGCTCTCGTCCTGCTTTTCGGCGATCGCGCGCACCCGGCTGTGGTCGGCGCGGAACATCGTCCACGCCATCGTCAGCAGATAGGTCCAGACGCCGCTGTTCCAGCCGATCAGGGCGCGCCGCAAGTCATTGTAGCGGTCCGGGACAAGGATCCCGACGATCACGCCGAGCATCAGCGCGCCGAGCAAATAGGGGCGGCTGCGGATGAACCGTAACAGGAAGCCCGGCCGCTCCTCCATCACGTGGCTCCAGCCTTCGCCGCGCGCTCCGCTTCGTGATGCGGGAAGCGGTCCATGCGCGACAGCACGGGGAACAGCTTCATCCACGTGCCCGTGACGACGAGCGTGGCGACGCCGCCGAACACGATCGCGCGCACGAGGCCGAACCAGCTCGCCGTGAGGCCCGACTCGAATTCGCCCAGTTCGTTGGACGCGCCGATGAACACGGCGTTCACGGCGCTGACGCGGCCGCGGATCTCGTCCGGCGTCTCGTACTGCACGAGCAGGTGGCGGATGTAGACGCTGACCATGTCGCCCGCGCCCAGCAGGAACAGCGCGACGAGGGCGACATAGAAGCTGTGCGTCAGGCCCATCGTCACGGTGGCCGCGCCGAACAGGGCGACGCCGCCGAACATCCACGGGCCGACCTTGCGCGTGATGGGCCAGAACGCGAGCGCGATGGAGCACAACGTGGCGCCGGCGCCGGGCGCCGTCCGCAACAGGCCCAGGCTCGTCGGCCCGGCATGCAGCACGTCGTGGGCGTAGGCGGGCAGCAGGGCGGTGGCGCCGCCGAACAGCACGGCGAACAGGTCGAGAGAGATCGCGCCCAGCACGATCGGCCGCGACCACACGAAGCGCAGGCCTTCGAGCAGCGTGTGCCAGCTGACGGGCGCCTTGTTCATCGCCTGCGGGGCGCTCTTCGTGCCGGACATCAGCAGCACGGCGACGACAAGCAGGGTGCTCGACACGGCATAGACGACGTTCGGCCCGAACACGTACAGCAGGCCGCCCGCCACGGGACCGGCGATCACGGCCACCTGGAACGTGGACGAGCTCAGCGCCACGGCCTGCGAGAAGTCCTTCGTGGAGACGAGATTGCGCAGCACGGCCTGCGACGCCGGCTGCATGAACGCGCGCGCGCTGCCGAACAGCACGAGCACGGCATAGACGGGCCATACCGTCTTGCTGCCGGACAGCGTGAACGCGACGAGCAGCAGGCTGCACAACAGCTGCGTGGCCATGCACGCGATGACGATCTTGCGGCGGTCGTACGTGTCGGCCACGTGGCCGGCCCACAGGATCAGGACGAGGAACGGGGCGAACTGGGCGAGGCCGATCAGGCCGAGGTCGAACAGGCTGTGCGTGATCTGGTAGACCTGCCAGCCGATGGCCACGCTCTGCATCTGGACGGCGAGCGTGCCGAGGAAGCGCGAGGAGAGGTAGAAGGAAACGTTACGGTTGCGCAGGACGGCGAGACGCCCTGTCGGGGAAAGCACGGACATAGGTTGGGAGAAGGAATGGCGGGAATGCAACCCTCATTGTGCCTGATGTCCGCGCAATGCGCTGACGGCGGCTTTACTTCTTGACGAACCGGATCGCGAACTTGTCGTCCGGCGCGCCCTTCATTTCGAAGAACGGCAGTTCGCGCGGATCGGACGGCGCGCGCAGGTAATCGCTGCGGGCGTCGACCTTGAAGCCGGCCTTCGTCACTTCGTCGACGACGGTGTCCTCGTCGATGCGGTGCAGCGTCTTCGTGGCCGACAGGCCGCTGCCCTTCTTGGCCGCGTTGTCGATGATGACGAGGTGGCCGCCCGGCTTGAGGGCGTCGTACAGGCGCTTGTTCAGCGCCGCGCGGTCGGCCGGGGTGTTGACGATGTCGTGGTACGACATGTTGATCGTGACGAGGTCGAGCGGCGGCGTGCCTTTCGGGACCGGATCGTTGAAGTCCGCCATGACGGCGTGCAGGTTCGGCAGCGTGGCCTGGCCCAGGCGCGCGTCCAGCTTGGCGTTCGGCTTGGCGTTCTGGGCCCAGACTTCGCCCTTGCTGCCCACGGCCGCCGCGAGCAGGGCCGCGGTGGCGCCGCCGCCGGACGACACGTCCAGCACCTTCATGCCCGGCTTCACCTGGGCGAACGTGAGGAATTCGGCGGATTTGCGGTGTTCGTCGCCCTTGCGGTCGTCGTCGGTGCGCAGGGGGCTGGCGAGGACGGATTGCCAGTTGCTGCTCGCCTGGTCGGCAGCGTGGGCGGGGAGGGCGCCCGTCAGCAAGGCGGCCGACAGGGCGAGCAGGACAGGGGCACGGCGGAGCGTCTTATGCATGTTATTGGACCCTTTCTCGTTTGGGAACCGGCCGGTGCGGCCGGGGCAAACGGGAACATACTCCAATTCCTTGTCGAGATATACAGGAATCGCGTCTGCATGTGCGCACCGCCCGGGGACGTCAGGGCTGGGCCAGGTCCGCTTCGGTCGTGAAGGCGTCGGCGTAGAACTCGTCGGCCGGCAGGCCGCATTGCTCGACGTAGTCGCGCCGCGCGGAATCGACCATGACCGGCGCGCCGCACGCATACACCTGGTGGTTCGACAGGTCGGGGATGTCCTGCATGACCGCCGCGTGCACGAAGCCCGTGCGGCCGGTCCAGCCGTCTTCCGGCAGCGCGTCCGAGATGACCGGCACGTACGTGAAGTGCGGCAGCTCGCGCGCCCACTGTTCGCACAGCTCGTGCATGTACAGGTCCTGCGGCCGGCGTCCGCCCCAGTACAGGGCGACGGGACGTTCCGACTTCAGGTGGATCATGTGCTCGACGAGCGCCTTGACCGGCGCAAAGCCGGTGCCCGAGGCCAGCAGCACGATCGGCTTGGCGGAATCCTCGCGCAGGAAGAAGGTGCCCAGCGGACCTTCGAAGCGCAGGATGTCGCGTTCCTTCATCGTCGAGAAGACCTGGTCCGTGAACACGCCGCCAGGGAGGTGGCGGATGTGCAGCTCGAGCGGGCCGCCCAGCGACGGCGCGCTGGCGATGCTGTAGGCGCGGCGCTTGCCGTCCTTGAGCATGAATTCGATGTACTGGCCGGCGCGGTAGGCGAGGGCTTCGTTGGCCGGCAATTGCAGCGTGAGGATGGCGACGTCCGGCGCGGCGCGGCGGATGGCGGTGACGCGGGTCGGCATCTTGCGCACCGGGTACTCGCTGCTGCCGCCCACTTCGCGCGCTTCGATCACGATGTTGCCCTCGGGGACGGCGCAGCACATCAGGGCGAGGCCCTGCAGCTTTTCCTGGTCGGTCAGGGCGCGGGCCTGGTGCGGCTTGTGGTGGATCGTGCCTTCGACGACCTTGCCCTTGCAGGAACCGCAGGCGCCGTTCTTGCAGCCGTACGGCAGGCCGATGCCGGAGCGGATCGCGGCCGCGAGCACGGTTTCGTCGGCCTCGCAGTCGTAGTGGTGGCCGCTGGGCTGGACAGTGATCTGAAACGTCATACAATCCTCGAATGGATACAAAAAACAATGTCAGGTTCAACAAGCCGCGCCTCCTGATCGTGGGCTGCGGCGACGTCGGCATGCGTCTGCTGCCGCTGGTGCGCGAGCGTTTTCGCGTGTTCGCCGTGACGAGCCAGCCGGCCCGGTGCGCGGAACTGCGTGCGGCGGGCGCCATCCCCATCGTGGCCGACCTCGACCGTCCCGGGACGATGAAGCGGCTGGCCGGACTGGCGCAGCGGGTCGTTCATCTTGCGCCGCCACAGCAGGACGGAGCGCTCGATTTGCGCACGCGCAATTTGACCGCCATTCTACCCGACGGCGCGCGGGTGGTTTATGTCAGCACCACGGGCGTCTACGGCGACCGCGGCGGCGCGGCGACCCCCGAGACGACGCCCGTCGCCCCGCGCAACGCCCGGGCGCGCCGCCGCGTGGACGCGGAACGCGTACTGCGCGCGTGGGCCGTGGCGAGCGGGGGCAAGGTGGCGATCCTGCGCGCGCCCGGCATCTACGCAAAGGACCGCCTGCCCATCGAACGGCTGCAGCGCGGCACGCCGGCGCTGGCGAGCGCGGACGACGTGTACACGAATCACATCCACGCGGACGACCTGGCCCGCCTGTGCGCGCTGGCGCTGTTCCGCGCGCGGCCGGGGCGCGTCTACAACGCGACCGACGATACGCGCATGAAAATGGGGGATTATTTCGATCTCGTGGCCGACACGTACGGACTCGCCCGGCCGCCGCGCCTCGCGCGTGCCGAGCTGGAGAAAGCCGTGTCGCCCATGCTGTTGTCGTTCATGTCGGAATCGCGCCAGCTGGACAACCGCCGCATCGGCACCGAGCTGCGGGCCCGGCTGCGCTATCCGCATGTGGGCGATGGCATAAGGGCGGCTTAAGCATTTCGCAACTAATCCATGTATCATTCGGGTACGCCGTAGAGCGACCACACAAAGAACTTACATTTCCCGAAACTGGCTGATTTTCCATAACCCGCTATGGGTTGTGGAGAATTTCCCATGGATGTCACAAGCGAAAGAAAACCATGCCCATCAGACGCCTGCCCGAGGGCGCCGAGTACGATCCGAACCGGGTGCTCGACGCCATCATCAATAAACTCAAGCTCAAGAACGACGCTGCACTGTCCCGCCTGCTGGAAGTGGCGCCGCCCGTGATCAGCAAGATCCGCCACAATACGCTGCCGATCGGCGCCACCATCCTGCTGCGCATGCACGAGGTGTCCGACTACAGCATCCGCGAGCTGCGCGCGCTGATGGTGCGGGCGGACGGCGCGGGCGTCGGCCTGGCCTGAGCCAAAAAAAATCCGCCCCGGGGCAGGAGCGGATCAGGCTGCGCGGCCGGCGTCCGCTAGCCTCAGGTGGCCGATACGGACTGGGCGGTTGCCTGCGTCGCCTTGTTGTCCTTCCACGGACCGGCGCACCATGCGGTACCGGCCGAGATTGCGGGCTTGTCCTGTTGCGTCGACTTATTGTCCTTCCACGGACCGGCGCACCATGCCGTGCCGGCCGAGATGGCACTCTTGCCCTGTTGCGTCGCCTTGTTGTCCTTCCACGGACCGGCGCACCATGCGGTACCGGCCGAGACTGCGCGCTTGTCCTGTTGCGGCGATTTGTTGTCCTTCCACGGACCGGCGCACCATGCCGTGCCGGCCGAGATGGCGGTCTTGTCCTGTTGCGTCGCCTTGTTGTCCTTCCACGGGCCGGCGCACCATGCGGTACCGGCCGCGATCCCGTTCTTGCTCTGTTGCGTCAACTTTTCGATCCACGGACCGGCGCACCACGCCGTGCCGGCCGCGACTGCGGATTGGTCCCGTTGCGTCGACTTGTCGATCCACGGGCCGGCACACCAGGCCGTCGACGCGTCGCCGGCACCGGCTTCCACCGCGGTGCCCGGATAGGCCTCGCCGAACGTGGCTTCGTACAGTTCGCCCATGCGCTTGCCGCTGTCGAGGCGGAACTGCTCATCGTCCCCGCCGCGCATGCCGACGTACGGATAGTGGTGCAGGAAGTAGCCGAAGGCCTGTTCGCAGTCGGCGGCGTACTTCATCGTGTCGAGGATGTGGTAGTGCCAGAACGTGTCGACGTCGACCAGCGGTGCGGTGTCCTCTTCCGGATACATCTTCATCAGGCACAGGAAGCGGCGATATTCCTTTTCGACGGCATTGGCTTTTTCCAGGCTCCAGCCTTCGCCGGATTCCACGTGCATCAGTTTCATCTTGATCGGTTCCAGGTCGAGTTGCATCACGGCGTTGAACAGGTCTTTGGTGTTCATGGTCATCCTCATTATGTTGGTTAAATACTTCTATCCCTGGTTTTGGTTGTGTGGTGAATCAATTGCCGGAAACAACATTTCCGTAAAGCATGTGATGACATCGGGCAACACACTATCGGATTTGCTGACGTGTCTTACACGTAATCAATGTAGTTGAGGCAATTCACCTAGTTATTGATATTTATCAAAGAAACAACATTTGTTGCATTTTGATTATGCGAGAATGTGGCGGATAGAGTAGATCCATCCTGAAAGGATACGCGGTGGACATGACGGGAGACGAGACAGCGTCAGATGACGGCCGAGCCGGAACCTTGTACCTGCTCTTCCGATAAGGAAATGCCCGGGCCGCCGACGACAGGCGCCGACACCATCACGGTCGTGCCGCCGTCGGGTTCGCTGAAGACGGCGCACGTGCCGCCGAGGATCACGATGCGCTCTTCGATGCCGACGAGGCCGAACGACCCATACTTGTTGCGCCCGCCCGGCGGCAGGCCGCAACCGTTGTCGCGCACCGTCAGCGACAGCCAGCCGCCGTTCAGGCGCAACTCCACCTTCACGCGCGTCGCGTTGGCATGCCGGACGATGTTCGTGAGCGATTCCTGCAGGATGCGGAAGAAGGCCGTGGCGCAGTGGTCGGGCAGGGCGATCTCGCCATGGTCGTCCTGGATCTCGCACTGGATGCCGGTGCGGCGCTGGAACTGGTTGACCTGCCATTCGACCGCCGCCGACAGCCCGAGGTCGAGCACCGTCGGACGCAGGTCGTTGATGATCTGGCGCACGCTCTTGATCGTCGTGTCGATCTGCAGCAACGTGGCGCGGGCCCGCTTGTGCAGGTGGCTGTGCGTGCCCTTCGTGCGGCCGGCCAGCAGTTCGGCCTCGATGCGCAGCGCCAGCAGGCTCTGGCCGAGGTCGTCGTGGATCTCGCGCGCGATGCGCTTGCGTTCCATTTCCTTGATCTGGTACGCATGGTCGGCCAGGCGCCTGAGCTTCTGGTGCGACAGCTGCAGCTTGGTCTGGCTCTCGCGGAGTTCGCTCGTCATCTCCTGCGCGAGCGCAAGGGCGGCGCGGCGCGACGAGGTCAGCGTGTGCAGCAGGGCGTACAGCAGGATCGAGCCGAGGAAGCCGAAGGCCATCATCAGCTTCGGGTAATAACCATCGAACTCGGTGTACAGCGCGGCCTTGCGTACGTTGTAGACCGTTTTCCACGGACGCCCGTTGAAATCGAGCGGCAGGGTCACCGAGAACACGTCGTCGCCGGTATCGAGCGGGGGCGTAGGGTCGGACGGGGTGCCCCGGCTGTCGAACAGGGTGACCAGCTTCTTGGGGGCGCTCCGGCCGCGCGTATCGAGGCGCGTGCCCGCATCGTACAGCGTCATGCGCAGTCCCGAGATCGGAATCTCGTCCATCACGCCGTGCAGCAGCTTCGGGACGCTGAATGCGATACCAAGCGAACCCGCATACGCGGCGCGGCGTTGCTCGACCGTCGCGATCGGCATGCCGTTGCGATAGACAGGCATGCGCATGCCCAGGTAGATATTGTTCGGACGGGAGAGCACCTGGATCGGCGAACCTGCGGAGAAGATCACGCCGCGGTCGCGTTCTTCGATCAGCTGGGTTCCGAAATACGGGTTGGCCATCAGGTCGACGCCATAGTAGCGGGCCGCCGGCGGGTGGGGCTCGATGTAGGCCACGACGAGGTAGGACAGTCGGATGCCGGGCGGCGTGACGTCCAGCTCGACCGGCTTGCCGAAAATCTCCGATACATCCTTGCGCAGGCCGTCGACGAAGAGGTCGCGCTGGTCGCGCGGCACGTTCACCGCATAATTGATGAAGTCGACCGCAGGGAAATTGCGGGCCAGATCGAGCCCGCGTACATATTCGTGGAAATTCTGCTCGGTGAGAACGTCGGTACTCTGGATCATGCTGCCCGTGGAGCGCAACAGGTTCGTGTACGATTTCACGCGAACATTGATCACGCTTTGGGCATGTTTGGCATGGCTGACGAAACGGGCTTCGGCGTCGCTTTCGATGGAGCGGGCGGTCACGATGTACAACACGCTGCCGACCAGCGACGACAGCAACGCGCCGGCCCAGAACGAGAACCGGGTGACCGAAAAAGCGTCTCTCAGCGTCGTCGCCATGTAAGTCCGTTTCCCACGATGGTTGCCGGCCTGGCCGGTTATGCATTGTTAATTTTTGTAAAATACTTGGCTTGCGTGCTGCGCGTACCTAGCAGTTCGAAGAGTTGTCGTCAGGAACGATTCACACTCTTTAGAGGTGTGGCGCCGGAATGAAAAAGCCCGCTTCGGAGCGGGCAGTTGTCGCGTTGCGCGGGCCGCAGGTAATGGACGGCCCGCCTGGGGTTAGCCGTCAGGCCGGCAGCGCCGCTTGTCGGGCACGCGGCCCGGCGCAGTATGCCGTTTCCGCGCGGGGGCCGGCGCAGTACGCTGTTTCCGCACGGGGGCCGGCGCAGTACGCCGTTTTCGCCCGGGGACCGGCGCAGTAGGCGGTCGCCGCCACGGCGCCTTCGCCGCGCGCAGCTTGGGCCCTGACGCGCGGCCCGGCGCAGTAGGCTGTTTCTGCCCGGGGACCGGCGCAGTACGCCGTTTCCGCACGGGGACCGGCGCAATAGGCGGTGGCTGCCACGGCCCCTTCGCCGCGCGCAGCTTGCGCCCTGACGCGCGGCCCGGCGCAATAGGCCGTTTCCGCACGTGGACCGGCGCAATAGGCCGTTTCGGCACGCGGACCGGCGCAGTAGGCGGTTTCCGCACGGGGGCCGGCACAGTAGGCGGCCAGCGCCTGGGTATCGTCTTCGTGTCCGGCCAGCTGCGCGGCTTCCGTCCCCGGATAGGCCTCGCCGAACGTGGCTTCGTACAGTTCGCCCATGCGCTTGCCGCTGTCGAGGCGGAACTGCTTATCGTCCCCGCCGCGCATGCCGACGTACGGGTAGTGGTGCAGGAAGTAGCCGAAGGCCTGTTCGCAGTCGGCGGCGTACTTCATCGTGTCGAGGATGTGGTAGTGCCAGAACGTGTCGACGTCGACCAGCGGTGCGGTGTCCTCTTCCGGGTACATCTTCATCAGGCACAGGAAACGGCGGTATTCCTTTTCGACGGCATTGGCCTTTTCCAGGCTCCAGCCTTCGCCGGATTCCACGTGCATCAGTTTCGTCTTGATCGGTTCCAGGTCGAGTTGCATCACGGCGTTGAACAGGTCTTTGGTGTTCATGGTCATCCTCGTTATGAATGGTTATGTACAGCTATCCCTAGTTATGGTTTGTGCGGTGAATCGACTGCTGACGAACAACATTTCCTTGAGGCATGTGATGACATCTGGCAACACAGCGTCGGTTTTGCTGACGTGTCTTACACGTGATCAATGTAGTTGACGCAATTCGTTAATGTATTGATATTTGTCAAATAAACAACATTAGTTGTTTAAATGGCTATGCAATTGTTATAATGTAAGGTAGACGTACCCGGTTGGGATAATCGAAGGCAACATGAGATCCCGCGACCCGGTCGGGTGCGAGGTCGTGCGAGGTCGAGGAATCAGTTCAGGTCAGATCAGGGCGGAACCTTGCCCATGCTCGAGTTGCGCATGGACCGGGTGCGCAAGGGCACCCACGACGGGCGCCGAGACCGTCACGGTCGTGCCGCCGTCGGGTTCGCTGAAGACGGCGCACGTGCCGCCGAGGATCACGATGCGCTCTTCGATGCCGACGAGGCCGAACGATCCATACTTGTTGCGCCCGCCCGGCGGCAGGCCGCAACCGTTGTCGCGCACCGTCAGCGACAGCCAGCCCCCGTTCAGGCGCAACTCCACCTTCACGCGCGTCGCGTTGGCATGCCGGACGATGTTCGTGAGCGATTCCTGCAGGATGCGGAAGAAGGCCGTGGCGCAGTGGTCGGGCAGGGCGATCTCGCCATGGTCGTCCTGGATCTCGCACTGGATGCCGGTGCGGCGCTGGAACTGGTTGACCTGCCATTCGACCGCCGCCGACAGCCCGAGGTCGAGCACCGTCGGACGCAGGTCGTTGATGATCTGGCGCACGCTCTTGATCGTCGTGTCGATCTGCAGCAACGTGGCGCGGGCCCGCTTGTGCAGGTGGCTGTGCGTGCCCTTCGTGCGGCCGGCCAGCAGTTCGGCCTCGATGCGCAGCGCCAGCAGGCTCTGGCCGAGGTCGTCGTGGATCTCGCGCGCGATGCGCTTGCGTTCCATTTCCTTGATCTGGTACGCATGGTCGGCCAGGCGCCTGAGCTTCTGGTGCGACAGCTGCAGCTTGGTCTGGCTTTCGCGCAGTTCGCTCGTCATCTCCTGCGCGAGCGCAAGGGCGGCGCGGCGCGACGAGGTCAGCGTGTGCAGCAGGGCGTACAGCAGGATCGAGCCAAGGAAGCCGAAGGCCATCATCAGCTTCGGGTAATACGTGTCGAGTTCCGTGTACAGGGCGGCTTTCGGGGCCGAATAGATCGTTTGCCAGGTCCGGCCGTGGAAATCCAGCGAGAGCGCCGCCGAAAACACGCTTTCGCCGGCGGCGAGCGGCGGCGTCGGATTCTTGCGGCTGCCCTGGCTGTCGAACAGCACGCGTGGCGTGCTTCCGGTCTCGTTGCCATGGATGTCCATCCCGGGACCGATGTCGTACAGCGTCATCCGCAGTCCCTTGATCGGCACTTCATCCATGACGCCATGCAGGAGCTTGGCAACGCTGAAGGCAATGCCGAGGGAGCCGACATAGGCGGCGCGGCGCCGGTCCACGGTATCCGGGTGAGTGCCGCTGGCGTAGATGGGCATGCGCATGCCCAGGTGGGTGTCGTTCGGCCGGGACAGCGCCTGGATCTGCGTACCGGAGGCATAGATGGTGCCTTCGTCGCGTGACTTGTCCAGTTGCGTGCCGAAATACCGGTTCGCCATCAGGTCGGTGCCGTAATGCCCGGGACCGACCAGGTCGGGTTCGATGTAGGAGACGATCAGATAAGAGGGCCGCCGGCCTGGCGGCACGGTGTCCAGCGGGACGGCGGACTGGACGCGGCCCTGCATTTCCTTCCGCAGTTCCTCGATGAAGACGCTGCGCCGCTCTTCGGGGACATGGGCCGCAAAATTGAGCGAGTCGACCGCCGGGAAATTCCTGGCGAGGTTCAGTCCGGCCACGTACACGTGCAGCTTGCGATGCGTGATGACGTCCCCGCTCTGGAGCATGCTGCCGGTCGATTGCAGCAAGTCATTGTATGACTTGACGCGGACGCCGATCACACTCTCTGCATATTTCGTGTGATTGAGGAAGCGTTCATACGCGTTGCTCTCGATCGAACGCGCCGTGACCACGTACAGCACGCCGCCGACTACCGTCGACAGCATGGCTCCGGTCCAGAACGAGAACCGCGTAACAGAAAATGCGTCTCTCAGCGTGATCGACATGAGGAACCGCAACGGCAGGTATTGTTGAATTATTTCAACTTACGCGCCTTGGATGTGGGGCGAACCTAGCAGATCGGGGAGTTGCCGACCCGGGGCGACACTGGGCTTCCAATGAAGCAAAGAAAAAGCCCGGTTCGTCGCCGAACCGGGCTTTTGCGCTAGATCAAAGGCTGGGTTACTTGCCCCAGCTGTCCTTGAGCGTCGTCACGCGGTTGAACACGGGCTTGCCCGGAACGGAGTCCACGCGGTCGGCGACGAAATAGCCGTGGCGCTCGAACTGGAAGCGCTGGTCGGCCTCGGCCTTCGCGAGGCCCGGCTCCAGGTAGGCGGTGACGGTTTCCAGCGCGTTCGGATTCAGCACGCTCATGAAATCCTTGCCGCCGCCGTCCGGTTGCGGATCGAGGAACAGGCGGTCGTACAGGCGCACTTCAGCTTCGAGCGCGTGGGTCGCGCTGACCCACGTGATGTTGCCCTTGACCTTGTAGTTGTCCGCGCCCGGCGTGCCCGATTTCGAGTCCGGGAAATAGTTCACGTGGACGGCGGTGACGTTGCCGTTCTCGTCCTTGTCGAACCCGGTGCACTCGGTCACGAAGCCATACTTCAGGCGCACGCGCGAACCCGGCTTGTCGTCGATCGGCGGGTAGAAGCGGTGGTAGCCTTTGGACGGCACCTCCATGAAGTCTTCCTGCTCGATCCACAGCTCGCGCGAGAACGGGAACGAACGGGTGCCCCATTCCGGATGGTGCGGGTGGACGGGCGCGCTGCACTCGACCGTTTCGCCCTCCGGGAAGTTGTCGACGATGAGCTTCAGCGGACGCAGCACGGCCACGGCGCGTGGCGCTTTCGGGTCGAGGTCGTCCCTCAGGGCGCCTTCCAGCGTGCTCATGTCGATCCAGCCGTCGGCCTTGGAGACGCCGATGCGCTCGCAGAACAGCTGGATGGATTCCGGCGTGTAGCCGCGGCGGCGCAGGCCGACGATCGTGGGCATGCGCGGATCGTCCCAGCCGTTGACCACGCCTTCCGTGACGAGCTGGCGCAGCTTGCGCTTCGAGGTGACGACATAGGTCAGGTTCAGGCGCGCGAATTCGTACTGGCGCGGCACGGGGCGTTCGAAGAAGCCGCCTTCGGCCAGCGTCTCCACGAGCCAGTCGTAGAACGGGCGGTGGTCCTGGAATTCCAGCGTGCACAGCGAATGCGTGATGTTTTCCAGCGCGTCCGAGATCGGGTGCGTGTAGTCGTACATCGGGTAGATGCACCACTTGTCGCCCGTGCGGTGGTGATGCGCATGGCGGATGCGGTACAGGGCCGGGTCGCGGTTCGTCATGATCGGGGACGACATCGCGTCCTCGCTCATCTTGGCGCGCAGGATGTGCTCGCCGTCCTTGTACTTGCCGGCCTTCATGTCGCGGAAGATCTGCAGCGATTCCTCGACCGGACGGTTGCGGAACGGCGAGTTCGTGCCCGGCGTGCCGAAGTTGCCGCGGTTGCGCGACATGTCTTCGGCGCTCTGGCTGTCGACGTAGGCCTTGCCGTTCTGGATCAGGTATTCGGCCATCGCGTACAGCTGGTCGAAGTAGTCGCTGGCGTAGTGCAGATATTCCTGCCCGCCTTGCTCCCACGTGAAGCCCAGCCACTTGACGCTGTCCATGATCGTGTCGACGTATTCCTGGTCTTCCTTTTCCGGATTCGTATCGTCGAAACGGAGGTGGCAGCGGCCCTGGTAGTCGCGTGCCAGCCCGAAGTTCAGGCAGATGGATTTGGCGTGGCCCACGTGCAGGTAGCCGTTCGGCTCCGGCGGGAAGCGCGTGATCACGGACGGCATGCCGGCACGCGTGTGGGTGCCCGCGGCGAGGTCGGATTCGACGATCGCGCGAACAAAATTCGACGACGGGGTGGCCGCCGCAGCGTTCTTGTCGTTACTCATGAAACCTATTGGAGATGGGTATGATTCCCGGCATTTTACCGTAGAAGACGCCATCCGGGCCGCTATGTGGTCAAGCGCACGGTCCGCGCAAAGGGCAGTCCGCATACTGCGCCTGTCAAGTTGCCGCTTTCTATAGGATAATCTCGGTTTAATGTTTTTTCGGCCACAGCCGGAGAGTTCCAAGTGGAAAATTTATACGCGATCCTCGGCGTCGCGCCGAATGCCAGCGACGACGACATCAAGAAGGTCTACCGCTCGCTCGCCATGCGCTACCACCCGGACCGCAACCAGGCGCCGGGCGCGGAAGCGCGCTTCAAGGCCGTCACCAAGGCGTACGAAGTCCTGTCCGACCCCGTCAAGCGGGCGGAATACGACCAGAGCGTGAACCACCGCATCGTGCTCGACGCCGAAAGCGAGGCGTTCGAGTTGTGGCGCTCCGTCTTCGCGCTCAACGGCGTGAACCTCCCCGCCTGAATACGTTCCAACAGAATACGAGTCAATCATGAAAAAAGTACATCCGGAGTTCGCCTTCCAGTCGCGCGAACTGGAAGGCCAGATCGAAGGCACCCTGGGTGATCCGCCCAACCGCAAGAACTACGACATGATGGTGCAGGCCCTCGTGTCCGAATACGCCAACGGCGACGGCCTCGACGACGTCAACATGATGGCGTTCGCGCTCGTCGACCGCATCCGCTTCACGGACCCGAAAGGCCTGATCCGCGAAGCCTACGATTACGAAGGCGGCGATCCGGCCAAGGTGTTCGCGATGGCCAACTGCGACGGCGACGACGAAGGCAAGGCGATGTATGCCGCCATCTGCGACAACCATCCGGAACTGGCGCGCCAGGCCATCGTGACGGCGTTCCTGTACAAGAACCAGGCCCGCTGGGAAGACGACGACCAGTCGCTCGACCAGCTCGCGAAAGACGACGAGGGCGACGACGAGGAACTCGACGAGACGTCCGCCGGGGACGACTTCACCCAGCTATTCGACCAGGACGGAGGTGAGCGCGAATGAGCGACGACAACAAATCCAACCTGCCCGCGCTGACCAAGCAGGTCGGCGAACTCGTGCTGGCCGGCTCGCTGCAGCACGCCGAAGAGGCGCTGTCGCAGGCCGCCGACGAACATGGCGACTATGCCGTGGCCGAAGTGCTGTCGACGTTGCCCCCGCAAGTGACGGCGCTGCACCTGGCCGGCTTCGACGGCGCCAAGACGTCCGTCGCGACCCTGCTCGTGCCGCCGAAGGCCTGGGCCGAAAGCCTCGCCTATCTCGCCGCCACGTGGCCGGACGACATGATCGAGGACGACCCCGAGCGCATCGCGGAAAACCTGTTCAACCACATCCACGGCATCGTCTACGCGACGGATGACGAGGAGCGCCGCCATGAGCTGCTGACGGAAGCGTCGGCCACCGACTACGGCGCGACGGCATTCGCCATCGTATGGTCGCTGGCGCCGCGCGAGATCCTCGAAGTGGCCGGCGAGATCAACAACCGCGGCCCGCACATCAACGTGCACACGACGTCCGACAGCGACATCGTGCCGCTCGCCGTCGACCTGGCCAAGGCCAGCGAGGACGGCTGGCAGCGCTCGCTGCTGGAACTGTTCCCGGAATACCGCAACACGGCCGACCTCGCGGACGTCGAGTTGCCGGACGATCCGGACGAAGAGACGGAATTCCAGCAGCGCGGCACGCGCGAACTGCTGTACCGCCTGCGCAAACAGGTGCCGTCCGTCCGCAGCCTGCAGCGCCGCAGCGGCCGCCGCAGCATCGGCACGGACATCTTCTCGTGACGGGGGCGAGCGCATCGATGCTGCCGGCAATCGTCATCGAAAAACCGCCCCGGCTGATCCGCGCGATCCGGCTGATCCCGCAACACGCCGATGCCGACGAGGCCGCGGGCCTGGCCGACGAACTGGCCGGCATCACGGCGATGGTGGCCGAGAAGTTCACCAACGACCGCACGGCCGAAGGCATCCAGCGCGCGCAGCTGCTCACCATCGGCTGCGTGTCGCTGGGGCTCGAGCACCTCGTGGAGACGGACGATGAACAGGGCGACCTGGACGCGCTCGACGTGCTGCTGGGCGAGGGCGCGGAATTCGTGTTCCAGCAGGGCTTCCGTCTAATCCGCGAACTGGCGGCGCTGCCGGAAGACACGCTGGTCGGCGAATACGACAACGACCCCGTGTACTCGGCGCGCCGGCTGAAGGAGCTGTTCGTCGACATCTGCACGGCCGACCCGGGCGAGACGTGGTCCGGCTACGAGCGCTACCTGGGCCAGCTGAAGCAGCGCCAGGACGTGCAGGCCGTCGTGCGCGCCGCGCAGTGGCTGCGCCGGCATCACTGGGAAGGCCCCGTCAAGGATCCGGACCTGAACGCGGAAGGCGTGATCGCGCTCGCGATCATCTTCGGCATCGAAGGCGGCGGGCGCGTCGTCGCGCGCACGGGGCAGAAGGAATTCGAACGCTTCGTGCAGACGGTCCGCAAGGGCAAACCGGACTTCGACGCGGGCTGGGCCGCGCTGCTGGAACAGATCCCGGCGCCGCACCAGGCCATCATCGCCGACCGCATCCAGAGCTACCGCAACAGCATCCTCCTGCAGAACATCGCGGGCAAGGTGCCTTTGACGGAGCTGTTCGTGGAGCTCGAGAACTACGCCGGTTCGGAGATCGACGCCGAGTATCCCTGATCGTCAAATCCGGTAATTCAAGGGGCGGGCGTCGAGCTCGTCAATACGGTTCGTGCGCCCCCCGATTCCCATCAGGACTACCATGACGCTCCAGCCCCGCATCCCGTGCGGATGCGGTATCGAGCCATCAATGCAAGGAGTACGTCATGTTGCAAGCAAACGAAATCCAGCAGCGATTCACTCATATTCAGCAAACCATCCAAGAAGCCCAGCAGGCCTGCCAGCAGGACGCGCCCAACGAGATCCGCGACTGCATCGAAAAACTGTCGCGCGAAGCCCAGCAGGCGCAGAGCGTGATGCAGTCGAACGACCAGCAGCGCATCCAGCAATGCGTGGACAGCCTGGAAGACATGGGCGACGAAGCCAAGCGCATCAGCCGCTCGCTGCCGACCATGCCCGCCCACCTCGAAGCCGCGGTGACCCGCGTGCATGCCGAACTGTCGGACCTGAAGCACAAGCTGCACTGATCCGCCTCACACGACGCCGCCCTTGCGCAGGGCGGCAATCTCCTCGTCCGTCTTGCCTAGCACGTCGCGCAACACGTCGTCCGTGTGCTCGCCCAGCAGCGGCGGCGCCTTGGCGCTCGTCGCCGGCGTGGCCGACATGCGCATCGGGCTGCGCACCAGTTTCACCTGGCCGGCGGTCGGATGCGGCAGCGCGATCTCCATGCCGCGCGCGCGCACCTGCTCGTTGGCGAACACTTCGTCCAGGTCGTTGATCGGGCCGCACGGCACGCCCACGGCCTCCAGCATGGCGATCCACTCGGCGCGCGGCCGTTCGCGCACCATGTCGGCGAGCAGCGGCACGAGCACGTCGCGGTTCTGCACGCGGGCAGGGTTCGTCGCGAAGCGCGGGTCGCGCGCCAGTTCCGGCCGTCCGCCCGCTTCCACGAATTTCTGGTACTGGCCGTCGTTGCCGGCCGCGACGATGATATGGCCGTCGCTGCACGCGAACGTCTGGTACGGCACGATGTTGGCGTGCGCATTGCCCCAGCGCTTCGGCCGCTTGCCGCTGTTCAGGTAATTGCTGCCGACGTTGGCCAGCATCGCGACCTGCGTGTCCAGCAGCGCCATGTCGATGTGCTGGCCCTCTCCCGTGCGGTCGCGGTGGGTCAGCGCCGCGAGCACGGCGACGGTCGCGTACATGCCCGTCATCAGGTCCGTCAGCGCCACGCCCACTTTCTGCGGACCGCCTCCCGGCAGGTCGTCGCGTTCTCCCGTCACGGACATCAGCCCGCCCATGCCCTGAATCAGGAAGTCGTAGCCGGCGCGGTGCGCATACGGCCCGTCCTGGCCGAAGCCCGTGATCGAGCAGTACACGAGGTCCGGCCTGATGGCCTTCAGCGTGTCGTAATCGAGGCCGTAGCGCTTGAGGTGGCCGACCTTGAAGTTTTCGATCACGACGTCGCAATGGCGCACCAGTTCGCGCAGCAGCGCCTGGCCCTGTTCCGCTGCGATGTCGACCGTCAGCGAACGCTTGCCGCGGTTCGCCGACAGGTAGTAGGCCGCTTCGGTGGTCGGCCGGCCTTCGGCGTCGGGGGCGTACGGCGGACCCCAGGCGCGCGTGTCGTCGCCGGCGCCGGGGCGCTCGATCTTGATGATGTCGGCGCCGAGGTCGGCGAGGTTCTGCGAGCACCACGGCCCGGCCAGCACGCGCGACAGGTCGAGCACGCGGATGTGGTCCAGCGCGCCCTGCAGTCGATGGTCCGGACCGTTGTGCGGTCCGTTCGGAATGAATGCCATTCTGTCTCCGATGGATGAGTTGTTCTCGGCGCGGATTATACGTCGCGCTCGTCGCGTTCCCGCTCGCGGGCGTCGTCCAGCGCGGCGGAGAAGGCATCGCGCTCGCGGTCGACGATGTCGTCGACCATGCGCTCGTCCAGCCCCATCCCCTCGAGCACGAACGCGGACAGCTGCAGGCTCGCTTCCAGCGTCTCCGGCACGACGACGTTGGCGCCGGCCCGCTTGAGGGCGCGCGCATGCTTTTCGTCGCGCGAGCGCGCGTACAGGCGCACGTGCGGGAACTCGCGCCGGATGCCGCGCACGGCCTGCATGGCCGATGCGGGATGGTCCATCGTCAGCACGATCGCCGGCGCTTCGTCCGCATGCACGCGGCGCAGCAGTTCCGGCCGCGCCGCGTTGCCGAAATAGACCGGCACCCCGTCCGCGTGCAGCTTGGAGACGAGCTTCGCATCGTTCTCGAACGCGACGTAGGGGATCTCCTGCGCCGCGAGCAGCTTCGCCAGTTGCTGGCCGACGCGTCCGAAACCGGCGATGATCACGCGGCCCCGCGCGGCATCGAGTTCGTTGTCGGCGAGGTGCGCCGCGGCGCCCTGGGGTTCCGCCGCCGAGCGCTCGCCGATCGCATGGCCGATCCGCGCCAGCAGCGGCGTGATGAACAGCGACAGG
The DNA here is from genome assembly GCF_024756235.1 of Massilia kyonggiensis. Lineage (GTDB taxonomy): Bacteria > Pseudomonadota > Gammaproteobacteria > Burkholderiales > Burkholderiaceae_D > Telluria > Telluria kyonggiensis. Next base: position 495,770 of record NZ_JANUGY010000005.1, read on the forward strand.
CCGACGGCCAGCGTCACGCGCGCGCCGAGGGCGCCGTCCAGCAGCTTCGACGCGGTCGCGTAGCCGATCACGATGAACGCGAATTCGCCGCCTTGCCCCAGCAGCAGGCCGCCTTCGATCGCGCGACCCCACGGCAGGCCGCCGAGCCGCAGCAGCGGCGCGATGACGAGACCCTTGAGCAGCACGAGTCCCAGCACGGCGCAGGCGAGCCACAGGGGCGCGTGGAGGATCTGCAGCGCGTCCATGCCCATGCCGACCGTCATGAAGAACAGCCCCATGAGCAGGCCCTTGAACGGCTCGACCATCAGCTCGACCTCGTGCTTGAATTCCGTCTCGGCGAGGAGGAGCCCCGCGATCAGCGCGCCCAGCGCCATCGACAGGCCGGCCAGGTGCGACAGCGCGGCGATGCCGAACGTCGACAGCAGGATCAGGGCCATGAACACGTCCGGCTGGCGATGGCGGGCAAACGCGCGGAACAGCGGGTGCACGACCTTGCCGCCGACGAGGTAGATGAGGGCGATGGCCACCGCCGCCTTGGCCATCGCGAGCAGGGCGATCAGCGCGACGTTCGAACCGCCCCCGTCATTCTTGCCGAGCGCCCCGATCAGGATCAGGATCGGCACGACGGCGAGATCCTGCAGCATCAGCACGGCGAACGCGGCCTGGCCGAGGGGACTTGCGGTGCGCTGGCTCTCGGCCAGCAACTGCATCACGACGGCGGTCGACGACAGCGACAGCACGAGGCCCAGCACGAGCGCCGCGTCGAGCCGGCGGTCGAGCAGCAGATATGCCGCGCCGCCGATCAGCGCCGCGCACAGCACCACCTGCGCGCTGCCCGTGCCGAACACCCAGCGCCGCATGGCCCACAGGCGCGCGGCCGACAGCTCCAGGCCGATCATGAACATGAGGAACAGCACGCCCAGCTCGGCCAGCATGGCGACGTTGTCGTTGTTGGGGAACGTGAACAGGCCGAGCGGCGCGAAATCCTCGGCCATGCGGCCAAGCCCGAACGGGCCGAGGAGGGCGCCGACGGCGAGGAAGCCCAGCACCTGGTTGATGCGCAGGCGCTGCAGCAGCGGGATCAGGATGCCGGCAAGGGCGAGGAACAGCAGGATTTCGCGCAGGAAGGGGAAGGCGTGTTGCTCTTGCACGGGGTAGAACCTTTATCGGATGGTCACCCCGGCAATTTTAACGCGCCATGCCCTCAGGCCTGCCGACTCTCCGCCATCAGGATGACTTCCTCCATCTCCTGGTCGATCTCGTTGCGCAGCTCGAGATAGCGGCCCAGCGCGTGATCGAGCGACGGCAGCAGGATCCCGCGCTCGCTGTGCAAGCCTGTAAAGCGCGGCCGCGGCGCCGCGAAACCGTACGACTCGGTCGATACGGCTTCCAGCCGGCTCGCATCCACGCCCGCGCGCGCCGCCGCCTGTTCCGCCAGCTCGGCCCACGTCAGGGTGCCGACGTTGGCGAGGTGCCAGACGCCGCACTCGCCGTCGATCGCGAGGTCGAGGCAGGCGTGCACGAGGTCGGGCACATAGGTCGGCGACACGGCCATGTCGCGCGCCGCGCGGAACGGTTCGCCCCGTTCCAGCGCCTGCAGCGCCAGCGTGACGAAGTTGTACTTGTCCCACGGCCCGAAGAAGGCGCTCGTGCGCACGACGAGGGCGCCCGGGTGCTTGTCCTGCACGCGCAGCTCGGCCTCGGCCTTGCTGCGGCCGTAGACGTTGAGCGGCGCCACGGTATCGCTTTCGACGTACGGCCGGTCGAGCGCGCCGTCGAACACGAGGTCGCTGGAGAACGTCGTCAGGTGCACGCCGTGGCGGGCGCAGGCGGCGGCCAGGATCGCGGGGCCGATCGCGTTCTCGCGGAAGCAGCGCTCGGCGTCGCGCTCGGCATCGTCCACGCGCACATAGCCCGCCGTGTTGACGACGGCCCAGGGACGGTATTTGTCCAGCGCGCGCTCGACGGACGCCGGGTCCGTGATGTCCATGTCCTGGCGCGACAGCAGGCGGTACGCGAGGTTGCGCTTGCGGCAGATGCGGGCGAACGCGCGGCCCAGCGTGCCCGTCGCGCCCGTGATGAGGATCGGCGCCGCGTCCTTGCCGACGAGCGTGTGGCCGTCGGCCGTGATCGACGTCAGCGCATCGGGCGTCGCGACGGGCGTGCACAGCCAGCGGCCCGGCCGGCGCCACCAGCCCTGGCCGCGCAGCACCGGGTGCGACAGCGGCGTGTCGGCCGACAGTTCCCGCATCATGCGCGCGACGGCCGTCGGACGCGGTTCCGGCGCGCGCACGTCGAACGGGCCCGGTTCGTAATAACCGTTGTTGCAGGTCACGAGGCTGTTCCAGTCGAACGAGCCCAGCAGCGACCAGACGGTGACGGCGCGCAGGTCGACGCCGTTCGCACGCACTTCCTTGCCCGCTTCCCAGATCTCCAGCAGCCAGCGCAGCTGGTCTTCGCGGTTGGCGTCGATGTGGGCCTCGGTGACGGCGAGCGGGATGTGGTACCGGTCCCAGATCTCGTGCAGCAGCGGCGCGATGCCGGCCGTGGGCGTCGCGAGCGCGCGCGAGGCCTCGATGTCGGCGCACGGGATGCCGTCGGCCACGCCGCGGTGGTGGGCCGGATAGCGGTCCGGGCGGTGATCGAGCCAGCGCTCGCTCGTGACGTAGTAGTTGACGCCGATGACGTCCGGCGGGCAAGTGTTCTCGCGGAACCACAGGAATTCCTCGGCCGGAATCCCGGTCTTCGTCAGGTAGGTCCACAGCGCGTGCTCGGGGCCGACCATGCCGCACAACAAGTCCCACGCGAGCCAGCGGCGCTCGTTATAAAACTCGGCGACTTTGGCCATCTCGGGCGTGCTGTACGTCTTGCCGAGGTCGTCCGTCTGCACGAGTTTCGCATTCGGATTCACGGCGCGGATGGCGCGCATCGAGAGGACCACGGCGCGGCACTGGTTCAGCAGGGCCTGCACGAACGTGCGGTCGTCGCGGCCGTGCGGATACCACACGCCATAGAGTCCCGCGAAGCGTGCCGTCGTGCACGGTTCGTTGACAGGGGTGTAATACTCGATCCACGGGTAGCGTGCGGCTACGGCGCCGGCGTATTCCGCCAGCTGCTCCGCGAACGCCGGGTCGACGAGGCTCGTGTGGCGCGGGCCGCTGCCGTGGTGGATCAGGCCCGCGATGGGGGTGACGCCATGGGCGCGCAGGGCGTTCAGGCGCTCGTCGGGCCAGCTCCAGTCGGCGGCGTGGATGCCGTCGGGGGCGGTGCGCTCCCACAGGATGGGGTAGCGGATGGCGCGGATGCCGAGGGAGGCGAAACGGGCGATGTCGTCGGCCCGTGTGGCGTGGCCGTTACGGTCGAGCTGGTGAAAGTAGTCGTCGCGGACGCGGTTGACGGTGCATTCGAGGCCGCCCCACAGTTCGAGAGGGCGGGCGTGGCTGTTCGTGCTCTTCGTAGAATCCATAAATCACCAATGTTGTTAGTTTTATTGCAACAAAAAATCCAGCATGGCCCCGAACTGGCAAAAAAGTCGGGGAAGCGTTTTGGCTTTCGAGCGGTGGCGGTTGACAGCGGCGCGTCAACCTGCAACCATGCCATCCATGAATTTTTCGTATCCACATCCTGTTCTCACTTGGTGGCGCCGCTGATTGCGCGCGGCCAGTGAATTGGATAGGTATTCCGAAACGCCGCCTCGATTCCAAGGTGGCGTTTTTGTTGGCGCAGCAGGATCGAGGCAGGGCGGTTAAACACCCAAGGAAAACTCGATGAGTCTGCAAACCTCTACCGCTACCACGCCCATCATCCTCACCGGCGACCGTCCCACCGGGCCGCTGCACCTCGGCCACTTCGTCGGCAGCCTGCGCAATCGCGTCACTTACCAGGACCAATATCGCCAGTTCATCATGCTCGCGGACGCCCAGGCGCTCACGGACAACATGGATGATATCGGTAAGGTACACCGGAACGTGATCGAGGTGGCGCTCGATTACCTTGCCGTAGGGATCGACCCCGCCAAATCGACCATCCTGATCCAGTCGCAGATCCCGGAACTGGCCGAGCTGACCTTTTATTACCTGAACCTTGTGACCGTCGCGCGTCTCGAGCGCAACCCGACCGTCAAGCAGGAAATCATCCTGCGCGGCTTCGAGCGCGACATCCCGGCCGGCTTCCTGACGTACCCGGCCAGCCAGGCCGCCGACATCAGCGCGTTCAAGGCGACCATCGTCCCGGTCGGCGAAGACCAGATCCCGATGATCGAGCAGTGCAACGAGATCGTGCGCAAGTTCAACCGCAACGCCGGCCGCGACATCCTCGTCGAGTGCAAGGCGATCGTGCCGGAAGTGGGCCGCCTGCCGGGCATCGACGGCAAGGCCAAGATGAGCAAGTCGCTGGGCAACACCATCAACCTGGGCGCGTCCGCCGACGAGATCCGCGCGGCCGTCAAGATGGTCTACACGGACCCGCTGCACCTGAAGGTGTCCGACCCTGGCCACCTGGAAGGCAACGTCGCGTTCCTGTACCTCGACGCGTTCGACACGGACAAGGAAGGCCTGGCCGAGATGAAGGCGCATTACGTGCGCGGCGGCCTGGGCGATTCCGTCGTCAAGAAGCGCCTGGAAGGCATCCTGCAGGACATGCTGGCGCCGATCCGCGCCCGCCGCGAGGAATTGGCCAAGGACAAGGGCCAGGTCATGCAAATCCTCAAGGAAGGCACGATGAAGGCGCGCGAAGTGGCGGCGCGTACGACGGACGAGGTGCGCAAGGCCCTCGGTCTGTCCTACTTCTAAACCGCAGCGGGTAGCGGAAAACGCGCTTTGAGGTAGCGCAAGGTGATCGCCTTGCGCTTTCTTGTGGTTCGCTCCGTGTATTGATGGCAAGCTGCGGCTTTCGTCATCGATGAAGGAGCCGCACCATGAGCAAGGGTTTGCGTTGGACCGAACAATGGATGCGCCGGGCGCTGTGGCTCGTCGCGTTCGTCTTTGCCGGATTCCTGATCGGGCTCGGCAACCAGGTCGTCGACAACGTGGTGTACCTGGAGCCCGTGCCTGCCCCCGAACAATTTCTCGATCCCGCCAAGGCCGGGCCGCTGCAGGCCGCGGTCCGCCAGGCGCAGCAGACACGCGAGCAGGCCGACGCGGCGCTGGAGCAGGCCCAGCAGCAACATCGCGTTGCGCAGGCCAACACGAAGAGCGCGCGCGACGCGTTCGAGAACTGGATCGCGACGCGCCACGTGACGGCGCGCCCCGACCAGGACACCGAGCTGATCGCGCGCAACCGCGAGCTCGATAAACTGGTCGCAGCGGAACGCGCCGCGCTTGGCGCGGTCCAGGCCCAGCAGCAGGTCGAACTCGACGCGAAGCAGGCCCAGCACAAGGCCGAGGCGGCGTATGAAACGCTGCTGGAGCCGGCACGGCAAGCCGCATACGACGCGGAGAAACGGGCCGAGCGCAAGCTCTTCCTCATCCGCCTCGGCGTGACCCTGCCGCTGCTGCTGGTCGCGGGCGCGCTGTTCAAATACAAGCGCAACGGCACCTACTGGCCGTTCACGTGGGGTTTCATCTTCTTTGCGCTGTTCGCGTTCTTCGTCGAGCTGGTGCCTTACCTGCCCAGCTATGGCGGCTATGTGCGCTACGGCGTGGGCATCGTGGTGACGGTGGTCGTGGGCCGCTATGCGATCCGCTGGCTGCACGCGTGGCTGGAGCGCCAGCGGGCCGCGGAGGCCATGCCCGACGTGGAGCGCCGCACGACGATGCGCTACGACGTGGCGATGGAACGCATCGCCAAGAACGTGTGCCCGTCGTGCGAGCGCGCGACGAATTTCAAGGACGAACACCTCGCCCATTGTCCGCACTGCGGCATCGGCCTGTTCGACCGCTGCCCGGCGTGCACGACGCGCAAGAACGCTTTCACGCGCTACTGCTTTTCGTGCGGCACGCCGGCCAACGTCAGCCTTGCGGACTGAGCGGGGCGCTTACTTCACGAAGCGGGCCAGCAGGCGGATGTACGCCGTCTGGTAGCCGTTCGAAGGCTCGCTGACCGACCACGAGTTCAGCGGCCAGCCGTCGTTGAAGTCGAGATAGGTCTTCTGCGACGGTTGGCCATACGGCGGTGCCGGCGGGGCCGAGCCGCACTGCACCGACACGCCCGGGCACCGGTCGTCCCAGTTGTACTGCGTGCCGGCCGGGCCGCCCGCCAGGTAGCCCGGCGCCGGGCCGTACGGCGACTGCTTGGCGTCGTTCCACGGCGTGCCCTGCGTGAACCAGCTATGCCACAGGCGGTTGACGGAATTTTCCGCGCCGAAGCTGTACATGTTCGACAGGTAGACCTTGCCCATCGGGTTCACGCCATGCATGTAGTGCACGTAGTCGGCCGCGACGTTGGCATCCGCCTCGGCAGAGTGGCGGCTGATCCCGTAATAGCTTTCTTCCGCAAACAGCGAGCCGGCGTTGGCCTTGACCGCGTTGCTGGCCCACGTGTACGAGCCGATGTAGGCGCGGTACGGGTCGGTCTGCGCGTCGACCTTGCCCCAGCCGTCGTAGTCGGCGCGGCCCCACAGGTCGAGGAATTGCGTGCGGATCGCCGTGGCCACGGTGGACGTCGCGTTCGGCAGCGACGCGTAGTACAGCAGGTTGCGGGCGTCGCCGGCGCTGAAGCCCGACAGGTTCCAGTCCCTGAACATCGCCGCATCCGTGTAGTTCGTGTCGACGTAGTTCTTGTACGTGGCGTCGCCCGTGGCGGCGAACAGGCGCACGGCCGCCATCAGTTTCAGCGACTTGCGGCCGTTGTCGTCGGTTTCCTGCTGGCCGACGGCAAGACCCTTGGTGCCGCGGTTCTCGTCGTTGTTGTAGAACAGGACGTTGGGGTTGGCCTGCGCCCAGTTCCACGCGTTCTTCGCGCGCGTCAGCAGGTCGGCCGCATACGTGTTCAACGATGCGTTGTTCAGGCTGCCCAGCACCTTGGCGCCTTCCGCGAACGCGGCGGCCGTGGCCAGCGTGGCCGTCGTGTTGGCGTCGCCGTAGTAGCTGGGGCCGGTGGACGAGGACGGCGGGCTCGCACCCACGACGCCGACGACCGACAGCACCGAGCCGTCGCTGTTCTGCATGCGCTTCAGCCAGTCCAGGCCCCACTTCGCTTCGTCGAGGATGTCCGGAATGCCGTTCCACGATTCCGGAAGATTGAAATCGTCGGTGAACACGGTCGGATTCTGGACGTACGCGTCCATCAGCTCCTGCGCGTAGCCGGCCGCCCAGCTCGTGTACTTGTTGAAGTCGCCGGCGTCGGCCCAGCCGCCGCGCAGGTCGCGCGCGGTGGCGGCGTTGCCGGAGTCGAGGAAGCGCCGTGCCTGCGAATCCTGGCCCGGCCCGAGGTTGCTGGCGCCGTCGGCCCAGTTCAGGCCGGCGTTGTTCGCGGTGCGGGCCTGGCCCAGGCGCTGGTAGTAGAACATGCGCACGGCCTGGATCAGCACGTTGCGGTAGACGTTGTCGCCGATCTCGAAGCGGGCCGAACGCTGGCCGCCGGCATCGACGATTTCATACGTGCCCGGCGTCGTGATGGTGCTGAAGTCGAAGTGCCAGACCTGGTCGCCCGACGACGGATCGGTGGCGCGGGTGTTCCATTCCACGGGCCACCACGTGTACACGGTCGCGCCCGTGGCCGAGTTCACGACGCTGACCTGCTGCGGCCAGAACTGGGGGCTGTTCGCGTCGTAGCCGGTGCGGGGCATGCGCAGCACCGCCACCTTGCGTGCGTTGGTCAGGTAGCCGAACTGGTCGACCATGATGTACTTGCCGGCATTGGCGGCCAGCGCCGGCCACACCGTGAAGTTGTACTGCTGGGTCGACTTGGCGCCGCAGCTGTTCGTGTACGTGGCCGTGGCCGTGCAGGTGGTGGCGCTGGTGCCGGTGTTGGTGAGCTTGATGGTCTGTTCGCGCGCCGACCCCGACGTGCCGCAACCGCTCCACGCCCACGTGCCGCCTGATGCCGGTTGCGGCCCGAGGACGACGGTCGAGCCGGTGTTCAGGGCAAGCGACGACTTCACTGCCCATGACGTCGTGCCGTTGATGTTGATGTACGGGGTGGTGGTACTGGGTTGGCACGTTTGCGCCCACGCGGGTGCGCTCAGTGCTGCCAGTGTCAGCAGTACGCTCTTCTTGATCTCCATCGTTTTTTCTCTTTGTAGTGTGCAGGCCGGACTCGTCGCGCCCGTTCCGTTCAGGCGTGGGCGGGCCGGGCTTCAACGGCCGGCCGTCGTTGAAGCCGCTGAAAGCAGCGGGTGATGCGTCATCGGGGATGTATGTATGAGTTGATTATGCGAGGGACATGGCGTCCCCGCCAGACCGAAAACCATCAACTCGAGGTATGAAATTCGCCGACGGCATGGACGCCGCCGGCGGGAGGGGAGGTTAGTCCTTGAGGTCGGCCGGCACCTTGCCGCCGTTTGCCGCCAGCTTGTTCATGACCTGGCGGTGCAGCCAGATGTTCATGCTGGCCGAGTCGCTGGTATCGCCCGTGTAGTGCAGCTCGGCGGCCAGTTCCTTGCGTGCCTGCAGGCTGGAATCGAGGCCCAGCAGCTTCAGCAGGTCGACGATCGACGTGCGCCAGTTCAGCTGTTGTCCGGACTGCTGCTGCATTCCGTTCAGGACGGCTTCCACATCGACCTGCTGCATCGGTGCGGCCGCCGGTGCGCTTGCCGCGGGCGCGGCCTGCGGCTGTTGCGCGGGCGGCTGTGCCGGTTGCTGCGTCGGCTGCGGCGCGCGTTGCTGGGCGCCCGGGGCCGCCTGGCTGCTGTTCTGCGCGGCGGGGTGCGAACCCGGGAAGATCTTGTGGAAGATATTGCTCAGGATACCCATGTCGACTCCTTTTCAATGATGGTTGGTGCGCTCAATGGCGCTGCATGCCCTGGGCCATGTGGCCAAGCGCGATCGCCAGCGCGGCGCCGCCGATGGCCTTGACCAGGGTCGGATGTTCGGCATAGAAGTCGCCCATGCGTTCGACGATGCCGGGATTCTGCTGCTCGGCCTTGGCGGCCAGTTCCTGCACCTGTTCCGGCGATACCTGGCTCGCCTGTTCCGGCGACACGCGGGCCTGGTCGGCACCCAGCAGGTTGCCGAGCGAGCCGCCCGCGACGGACGCCAGCACGGACGGGCCGATATTGGCCAGCAGCTGGTTCAGCATGCCGGCGCGCTGGTCGGGATTGCTGTTGCCAAACAGCTGGCCGACCATCTGCGAAAACGGGGGCGTCTGGTCCGAGCGCAGCGCCTGCGTCACGCCCTGCGCGACGGTGGCGCGCGGCACGTTCTGCGCGACGTGGTCGAAATCGTTCTCGGCCTGCGCCGGGTTGGCGTTCTGGTTGGCACCGCCCAGGTATTGCTGCAACAGGTTGCCCAAATCAAAGCTCATGATGTTCTCCGCGTTGAAACCTCGAAGCGCAAGCGTAGGCGTTCGCGGACGATCCCTCCGTACGTTCGCTAACGGACGGGCGGCATCTATAATCCGCGTTGCTGTACACAAATAAAACAAACGAACCCGAGAGAGACTATGCATACCATCCTCCGTTCGGCCGCGCTCGCCGCCGCCGTCCTGTGCACTTCCGCCCACGCCGCCATGCAACCCGGCGAACACCAGGTCGTCGTGGGCGACGTCCGCCTGTGGTACAAGGTCGCCGGCCACGGCGCGAAGGGCGCGCCGCCGCTGCTGTTCCTGCACGGCGGCCCCGGCTACAACAGCTACAGCTTCGAAGCGCAGGCCGGTCCGGCGCTCGAAAAGAAGCTGCAGGTGATCTACTTCGACCAGCGCGGCAGCGGCCGCTCCGAGCGGCCGTGGCGCGGCGAGTATTCCATCGCCGCCCTCGTCGACGACATCGAGGCGCTGCGCAAGACGCTCGGCGTGGACAAGCTCGCGCTGATGGGCCATTCGTTCGGCGGCACGCTGGCGCTCGAGTACGCGGCCAGGTATCCCGGACACGTCGCGAAGATGGTGCTGGTGAGCGCCGCATCGGACATCCCGGCCGCCTGTGCGGCGCGCGTGGACTACATCGCGCGGCACTACGGCGACCGGCTCGACAAGGCGCGCGCCGATGCGAAGGCGCGCAACGAGTCGCCGGACGCCTGCTTCTACGCGTTCAACACGGTCGGCCCGGACCTGCACCAGCGCGTCAACGACGAGGTGATGTTCCCGGACCTGTCGGTCGGCAAGCGCCAGGATGCCATCGACGCAAGGAGCGGCCTGCGCAACACGGGCGAAATCGGCAACGCGCTGTTCGGCGGCGGGTTCATGTCGTACCGCTTCGCCCATCCGGAGCGCGTGACGATGCCCGTGCTCGTGATGGCCGGGGCCGCGGACTACGCGATCGGCCTGCCGGCGCAGCGCGCGCTGGGCCAGGCGTTGCCGCGCGCGCGCGTCGTCGAATATCCGGGCGCCGGCCACTTCCTGTACCTCGATACCCCCGAGCGCTTCACGCGCGACGTCACGGACTTCCTGGCGACGCCCTGACGGGTGAGGTTGCCAGGTGGACACCCGCGCCGCCGGCGCGTAAGCTGGCGCCATGATCTATACGCCGCTGTTCCTGTTCCTGGCACTGTACGCTTACGCCGCGCTGGCCCTCCGCCTGCCGGCCGCGGTGGGCATCGCGTACGCGCTCGCGAGCGCCGCCTGTTTCGCGCTGTATGCGCACGACAAGGCGGCCGCGCGGCGGGGCGACCGGCGCACGCCCGAGCGTCATCTGTTGTTGCTGGGGCTCGCCGGCGGCTGGCCGGGCGCCTTGCTGGCGCAGCAGTGGTTGCGGCACAAGACCGTCAAACGTCCGTTCCGGCAGGGGTTCTGGCTGACCGTCGGCCTCAACCTGGCCGGCTTCTGCTGGCTGGCGCGCGCGCTGGCGCCGGCCTGAGCATCGTTCAGGAGGAATCATCATGTGGCCTTATCCCAGGATCCTGGCGCACCGCGGCGGCGGCACGCTGGCGCCGGAAAACACGGTGGCCGGACTGCGCCGCGGCATGGACGCGGGATTCCGCGCCATCGAATTCGACGTGATGCTGGCGCGCGACGGCGTCCCCGTCGTGCTGCACGACCCCGAGCTGGGCCGCACGGTGCCCGGGACGGAATCGGTGGCGGACGTCGACGCGCTCGACCTCGCCGCGCGCGATGCGGGCTCGTGGTTCGGTCCCGAGTACGAGGGCGAGCCGGTGCCGCTGTTCGTCGAGTTCGCGCAGTATTGCAAGGCCCATGGCGTGTGGATGAACATCGAGATCAAGCCCGTGTCCGGCCATGACGAAGCGACGGGCGCCGTGGTCGCGCGCCTGGCGGCGGCCCTGTTCGCCGACGAGATCGCCGCGGGCAGGGTGGAGCGGGTGCCGCTGCTGTCCTCGTTCAGCGAGACCGCGCTGGCGGCGGCCCGGGAGGCCGCGCCCCAGGTGCCGCGCGCCTGGCTGACCGAATCGCTGCCGCCGGACTGGGAAGCCCGCGCGCGGGCACTGGACGCCGTCGCGATCCACACCGACCACACGCGGCTGACGGCGGCCGCGGCGGCGCAAGTGAAAGCGGCTGGCCTCGGCCTGTTCTGCTACACCGTCAACGCGCCGGCGCGTGCGCGCGAACTGTTCGGCTGGGGCGTCGACGGGTTGTGCACGGACCGGATCGACCTGATCCCGCCTGATTTCGTCTAGACAAAAATTTTCCCTCAAGAATTGTAAAGACTTGTCGTTAATGACATTCGGCTTCCGGTCACGGCCCTATGTCACTATCGATCAACAATCAATCGCTGTCCCTGCACGCCCAGCGCAAGCTGGCGGAGCATACGAACGACGTCACGCGCCTCGTCTCGCGCCTGAGCTCGGGCATGCGCATCACGAGTGCCACGGACGATCCGGCCGGCCAGGCCGTGGCCGGACGCATGAAGTCGCAGCTGACCGGGATGCGCCAGGCCATGCGCGGCATCAACGACGCGACGTCGATGCTGCAGGTGGCGGACAGCACGCTGTCGAGCATCACCGACAGGCTGCAGCGCCTGCGCGAACTGGCGGTCGCATCCGGCAACGGGGCGTACACGGACAGCGACCGCAACACGCTGCAGGCGGAAGCGGACCAGATCCTGTCCCAGATCACCGAAATGGGCAATGGCGCGTCGTTCAATGGCCAGGCGATCTTTTCGCCCGCATCCGAGAACGGCACCGAGGACAAGAAGAAGCGCGCCGTGCTGGACAGCCTCAAGGCCGGCTGGCTGAGTGCCGCCGAAGACATGGTCCAGCAGTACTACGGCCTGCAGGGAGACGGCGTGACCTTGAAGATCAACCTCGACACGACGGACGGCAGCAGCGGCGTGCTCGCATCCGTCACGGGGTCGACGGCGCCCGGCAGCGACGTCACGCTGAACATCGACATGGCCGATTTCAGCGACATGAGCACACCCGACGGCGGTAGTGGCCCGGTGTACGACGACCGCGTCATCGCGCACGAGATGGTGCACGCGATCATGCTGCGCTCGACCAGTTTCAATTTCCCGCAATGGTTTACCGAGGGCACGGCCGAGCTGATCCATGGTGCGGACGAGCGCCTGGCGGGCGCACTGGCGGGCGGGCAGACGGCGCAGGGCATCGTCGACACGATCACGGGCGGCGGCTTCAGCTACGAAGCCGGCTACGTCGCGTCGCGCTACCTGCACGACAAGCTGAAATCGATGGGCGTCGACGGCGGCATGAAAGGCCTGATGACTTACCTGAGCCAGCACCAGTCGGCCGACCTGGACACGGCGCTCGATGCCGTCACGGGTGGGCAATACCAGGGCCTCGGCGATTTCATGACGGATTTCGCGGCCGGCGGCGCCAGCTTCATCGCGGGCATGGACCTGACGAATGCCGACACGGGCGCGATCGGCGGCCTGGACGCGGACGGCGGGCCGACGCGCGATGCGCAGGGCGTCGTCCCCGAATCCGGCTTCGGCACGGCGGACCGGCCGCTGCGCAACTTCAAGGTCGAGTATCCGGACATCGGCGGCGGGGCCGCGCTCCGGAACCGGGTGCAAATCCAGATCGGCGCCTCCGCGGGCGAACTGGTCGACATGGAGTTTGCGGCCGTCAATTCCAGCGCGCTGGGCCTGGGCGGCCTGGACATGCGCAACACGGCGGTTGCGCTGCTGCACATCGACGACGCGCTCGCGCTCGTCACGGAGCAGCGCGTGCAGGTGGGCGCCTACAGCAACCGCATGGACGCCGCAGCCAGCAACAACCAGATGGCGTCGATGAACCTGGAAGCGGCGCGCAGCCGCATCGAGGACGTCGACTACGCCGGGACCGCGGTCCGGTTGACGCGCGCGCAGATCCTGCAACAGGCGGCGTCGGCCATGCTGACCCAGGCGAATGGCGAGCCGCGGGCGGTACTGGCGCTGTTGCGCTGATTTATTGTTGCCGTTTCTGCAACGCCGAAAATTGCGGATGCGATTTACCGTCAACAGCTAGGCTATAATCGATTTTCTTTATATAGCAAGCTGCCTGAATCCGCCCCTACGACATGAAATCCACCGAAATACGCGAAAAGTTTCTCAAGTTCTTTGAGTCCAAAGGCCACACGATCGTCCGCTCCAGCCCGCTCGTGCCGGGTAACGACCCGACGATGTTGTTGACCAACAGCGGCATGGTGCAGTTCAAGGACGTGTTCCTGGGCCTGGATACGCGTCCGTACAAGCGCGCCACCACCGTGCAGCGCTGCGTGCGCGCCGGCGGCAAGCACAACGACCTGGAAAACGTCGGCTACACCGCGCGCCACCACACGTTCTTCGAAATGCTGGGCAATTTCAGCTTCGGCGATTATTTCAAGCGCGACGCCATCCACTTTGCCTGGGAACTGCTGACCAAAGTCTATAACCTGCCGGCAGAAAAACTGACCATCACCGTCTATTTCGAAGACGACGAAGCCTACGGCATCTGGGCGAACGAAATCGGCGTCCCGACCGAGCGCATCATCCGCATCGGCGACAACAAGGGCGCGCGCTACGCATCGGACAACTTCTGGCAGATGGCCGACACCGGCCCCTGCGGTCCGTGCACGGAAATCTTCTACGACCACGGTCCCGAGATCTGGGGCGGTCCCCCGGGCTCGCCGGAAGAAGACGGCGACCGCTTCATCGAGATCTGGAACCTCGTGTTCATGCAGTTCAACCGCGACGAGGCAGGCGTGCTGACGCCGCTGCCGAAGCCGTCGATCGACACCGGCATGGGCCTGGAGCGCCTGGCCGCCGTGCTGCAGCACGTGCACTCGAACTACGAGATCGACCTGTTCCAGAACCTGATCAAGGCTGCCGCCCGCGAAACCGGCGCGACCGACCTGGCGAACAACTCGCTGAAGGTCATCGCCGACCACATCCGCGCAGCAAGCTTCATGATCGTCGACGGCATCATCCCGAGCAGCGAAGGCCACGGCTACGTCCTGCGCCGCATCATCCGCCGCGCGCTGCGCCATGGCCACAAGCTGGGCCAGACGAAGCCGTTCTTCTACAAGCTCGTGGAAGACCTGGACATCGAGATGGGCGCCGCGTATCCGGAACTGCACGACGCGAAAGAGCGCGTGAAGCAGACGCTGAAGGCCGAGGAAGAGCGTTTCGGCGAGACCCTCGAGCACGGCATGAAGATCCTGGAAGCACAATTATCCAAGGATCCGCGGAACCTCGACGGCGCGACCGCCTTCACGCTGTACGACACCTACGGCTTCCCGCTGGACCTGACCGCGGACATCTGCCGCGAGCGCGGCATCAAGCTGGACGAGGAAGGCTTCGCTGCCGCCATGGAGCAGCAGAAGAAGACCGCCCGCGCGGCCGGCAAGTTCAAGATGGCCGCAAACGTGGAGTATTCGGGCGAGAAGACGACCTTCGTCGGCTACGAAGCGCTCGTGCACAACAGCCGCGTGCTCGCGCTGTACTCGGCCGGCGCACCCGTGCAGGAACTGAAAGCCGGCCAGGACGGCATCGTCGTGCTGGACACGACCCCGTTCTACGCCGAATCCGGCGGCCAGGTGGGCGACAAGGGCCTGCTGAAATCGACGGGCGGCGTGTTCGAAGTGGAAGACACGCTGAAGATCCAGGCGGAAGTGTTCGGCCACCACGGCGTGCTGCAGTCGGGCTCGCTGAAAGTGGGCGACATGGTCGACGCGCAAGTCGATGAGGTGAAGCGCGCGCGCACGATCCGCAACCACTCGGCGACGCACCTGATGCACAAGGCCCTGCGCGAAGTGCTGGGCAGCCACGTGCAGCAGAAGGGCTCGCTGGTCGATCCGGACAAGACCCGCTTCGACTTCAGCCACAATGCGCCGCTGACGGCCGAGCAAATCGCACAGGTCGAAGCCATCGTCAACCGTGAGATCCTCGAAAACCACGCGACCCAGGCCCATCACATGTCGATGGACGACGCGATCAAGCATGGCGCCATGGCCCTGTTCGGCGAGAAATACGGCGACACCGTGCGCGTGCTGGACATCGGCTCGTCGAAGGAACTGTGCGGCGGCGTGCACGTCACCCGCACGGGCGACATCGGCCTGTTCAAGATCGTGTCCGAATCGGGCGTCGCCGCCGGCATCCGCCGTGTGGAAGCCGTGACGGGCGAGGGCGCGCTCGCCCTGGTGCAATCGATCAACCGCAAGCTGAACGAAGCCGCGGGCGCGCTGAAGACGAGCCCGGACGAACTGCCGTCGCGCATCGCCCAGGTGCAGGACCAGGTCAAGTCGCTGGAAAAGGAAATCGCTGCGCTGAAGTCGAAACTGGCCGCCGGCCAGGGCGACGAGCTGGTGACGAAGGCGATCGACGTGAACGGCATCAAGGTGCTGGCCGCGACGATGGAAGGCGCCGACGTGGCCGGCCTGCGCGAGACGATGGACAAGCTGAAAGACAAGCTCAAGACCGCCGCCATCGTGCTGGCCTCGGTCGCCGACGGCAAAGTCAGCCTCATCGCCGGCGTGACGCCGGACGCGACGGGCAAGGTGAAGGCGGGCGATCTCGTCAACTTCGTCGCCAAGCAGGTGGGCGGCAAGGGCGGCGGCCGTCCGGACATGGCCCAGGCGGGCGGTACGGACCCGGCTGGGCTGCCGCAGGCGCTGGCCGGCGTCGCCGGCTGGGTCGGCGAGCGCGTCTCCGCGTAACCGTTGTAACTGCGCCGCCGCAATATGCGTATTGTGGCGGCGCGTGCGCTGTAAATCGAAGGCGATTTGAGTTGAATCAACTCTTGTTTCGATGGGTAAGTGGGCGGCACAGCCGTCCACGCTACATCCCTCTCATCCAGTCATCGCCGCCTCATCTCTATCTGCCTGTCAAGTAATTGCCGTTGTTACAACGCAACACGGATACCAAATTTTGGTGCGGCGCGTCATAATGGGCTAATTGGAGTACTATCGGGTCCATGCCCTACCAACTAGCAGGCAATCGATGAGCGAAACCATAATCGACACCGGCACCATCGAGGTCCAGACGGACCTGGATGCGCGTGGCTTGAATTGCCCGCTGCCGATCCTCAAGGCCAAGAAGGCCCTCGCGGAACTGGCCAGCGGCCAGGTGCTGCGCATCGTGGCCACCGACACCGGTTCGGTCCGCGACTTCCAGGCGTTCGCCAAGCAGACGGGCAATGCCCTGCTGGCGCACACGCACATCAACGGCGAATTCACGTTCTGGCTGCGCCGGAAATAACCACAGCCTTTCCCTGATCGCCCGGTCCGCCGGGCGTCCACACTCCAGCCGCAAGGAAACCCACCTACGCACAATCCAGTACGATTAGGGCATTTCCTCTAACCGAAAAACGCACGATCGTGCTTTAATTCTGACCTGAACGGAATTTGCTCTTATAATTCGGATCATTTTTAGTCTTTCACCCATTTTTCAAAGGCACACTATGAAAGTCCTGGTACCCGTCAAACGCGTGGTCGACTACAACGTCAAGGTCCGCGTCAAGTCCGACGGCAGCGGCGTCGATATCGCCAACGTCAAGATGTCGATGAACCCGTTCGACGAGATCGCGGTGGAAGAAGCCACGCGCCTGAAGGAAGCCGGCAAGGTCACCGAGATCGTGGCCGTGACCTGCGGCGTGGCCCAGGCCCAGGAAACCCTGCGTACCGCGATGGCGATCGGCGCCGACCGCGGCGTGCTGGTCGAGACCGGTGCCGAGATCGAACCGCTGGGCGTCGCGAAGGTGCTGAAGGCGCTGGCCGTCGAAGAGCAGCCGCAACTGATCATCCTGGGCAAGCAGGCGATCGACGACGATTCGAACCAGACCGGCCAGATGCTGGCTGCGCTGCTGGGCTGGCCGCAGGCGACGTTCGCCTCGAAGGTCGTGCTGGAAGACGGCAAGGTCACCGTGACCCGCGAAGTGGACGGCGGCCTGGAAACCGTGGCCCTGTCCCTGCCGGCCATCGTCACCACCGACCTGCGCCTGAACGAGCCGCGCTACGTGACGCTGCCGAACATCATGAAGGCCAAGAAAAAGCCGCTGACGACCGTCAAGCCAGAAGACCTGGGCGTCGACGTCACGCCGCGCCTGAAGACCGTCAAGGTCGCCGAGCCGGCCAAGCGTTCGGCCGGCGTCAAGGTGCCCGATGTCGCGACCCTGGTGCAGAAGCTGCGCACCGAAGCCAAAGTCATCTAAGTACTGAGCAAATAAGGAATTTCATCCATGGTCGCACTCGTCATTGCTGAACACGACAACGCCTCGCTGAAGGCCGTCACCCTGAACACCGTCACCGCAGCCGCGCAATGCGGCGGCGACGTGCACATCCTCGTCGCCGGCAGCGGCTGCAGCGCCGTCGCGGAAGCGGCCGCCAAGGTCGCGGGCGTCTCGAAAGTGCTGGTCGCCGACGCGCCGCAATTCGCCGACGGCCTCGCCGAGAACGTCGCCGAGCAGATCCTGGCCGTCGCAAGCGCTTACTCGCACATCCTGGCCCCGGCTTCGGCCTTCGGCAAGAACGTGCTGCCGCGCGTCGCCGCCAAGCTGGACGTCGCCCAGATCTCGGAAATCACCAAGGTCGATGCGCCCGACACGTTCGAGCGTCCGATCTACGCCGGTAACGCCATCGCCACCGTGCAGTCGACGGACAACGTGAAAGTCATCACCGTGCGCGGCACCGGCTTCGACGCCGCCGCAGCGGAAGGTGGTTCGGCTGCCGTCGAAACCGTCGCCGCCGTCGCGGACTCGGGCAAGTCGAGCTTCGTGGGCCGCGAGCTGGCCAAGTCGGACCGTCCGGAGCTGACCGGCGCCAAGGTCGTCGTTTCCGGCGGTCGCGGCATGGGCTCGGGCGACAACTTCAAGATCCTGGAGCCGCTGGCCGACAAGCTGGGCGCCGCGATGGGCGCATCGCGCGCCGCCGTCGACGCGGGCTACGTGCCGAACGACTGGCAGGTGGGCCAGACCGGCAAGATCGTCGCGCCGCAGCTGTACATCGCCGTCGGTATCTCGGGCGCGATCCAGCACCTGGCCGGCATGAAGGATTCCAAGACCATTGTCGCCATCAACAAGGATCCGGAAGCGCCGATCTTCTCGGTGGCCGACTACGGCATCGTCGGCGACCTGTTCGAAGTCGTGCCCGCCCTGGTCAAAGAACTGGGCTAATTACGTCGTACCCTAGGGGCGGGAACCCTCCCGCCTTTTTTGCGGCCGGCGATTGACGTATACGTAAATCGAGAAAACCAGGAGACTGCGGTGACCTATCAAGCCCCCCTGAAGGACATGCTGTTCGTCGTGAACGAACTGGCCAACCTGTCCGAGATCCATCAACTGCCCGGCTGCGAAGACGCGACGCCCGACACCGTCGAAGCCGTGCTGGAAGAGAACGCGAAGTTCTGCGGCGAAGTCGTCGCCCCGCTGAATCATTCCGGCGACAAGGAGCCGAGCTGGTGGCACGACGGCCAGGTCACGACGTCGAAGGGATTCAAGGAAGCGTTCCGCGGTTTCGCGGACGCCGGCTGGCAGGGCGTGCAGCACCCGGCGGAATTCGGCGGCCAGGGCCTGCCCAAGCTCGTCGCCACGCCGTGTATCGAGATGCTCAACAGCGCGAACATCGCGTTCGCCCTCGTCGGCCTGCTGACGGACGGCGCCATCGAAGCGCTGCTGACGGCCGGCACCGCCGAGCAGAAGACGCGCTTCATCGAGCCTCTGATCACCGGCAAGTGGACCGGCACGATGAACCTGACGGAGCCGCAGGCCGGTTCCGACCTCGCCGCCGTGCGCACGCGCGCCGTGCCGCAGGGCGACGGCACGTATAAAATCTTCGGCACCAAGATCTTCATCACCTACGGTGAGCACGACATGGCCGAGAACATCATCCACCTCGTGCTGGCGCGCACGCCGGACGCGCCCCCGGGCGTGAAGGGCATCTCGCTGTTCATCGTGCCGAAGTTCATGGTGGGTGACGACGGCTCGCTGGGCGAGCGCAACGACGTGCACTGCGTGTCGATCGAGCACAAGCTGGGCATCAAGGCGAGCCCGACCGCGGTGCTGCAGTTCGGCGACCATGGCGGCGCCATCGGCACGCTCGTCGGCGAAGAGAACCGCGGCCTCGAATACATGTTCATCATGATGAACGCGGCCCGCTTCGGCGTCGGCATGCAGGGCATCGGCCTCGCCGAGCGCGCCTACCAGCAGGCCGTCGCGTTCGCGAAGGAGCGCGTCCAGTCGCGCGCTGTCGAAGGCTCCGCCGGTCCGGTCGCCATCATCAATCACCCGGACGTGCGCCGCATGCTGATGTCGATGCGCGCGCAGACGGAAGCGGCGCGCGCGCTGGCCTACGTCGGCGCCGGCCTCTCGGACCTGGCGCACAGCCATCCGGATGAAGCGGTCCGCAAGGCCAACCTGGCCGTGTACGAATACCTTGTCCCGGTGATCAAGGGCTGGTCGACGGAGATGAGTGAGAACGTCGCCCGCGACGGCGTGCAGGTGCATGGCGGCATGGGCTTCATCGAGGAGACGGGCGCCGCCCAGCACTATCGCGATGCCAAGATCCTCACGATCTACGAAGGCACGACGGCGATCCAGGCGAACGACCTCGTGGGCCGCAAGACGGTGCGCGACGGCGGCGCCGTGGCGAAGGCCATCCTCGCGCAGGTGCGCGCGACCGAAGCGCAGCTGGCCGAGGCGCAGGATGCGGACTTCAATGCGATCCGCAGCCAACTTGTCGCGGGCAGCGCGGCGCTGGAAGCCGTCGTCGACTACGTCGTGGCGAACACGAAAGGTGACCCGCGCGCCGTGTTCGCAGGCAGCGTCCTGTACCTGAAGCTGGCCGGCATCGTGCTGGGCGGCTGGCAGATGGCGCGCGCGGCGCTCGTCGCCCGCCAGAAGCTGGATGCCGGCGACGGCGACGCGGCGTTCTACCGCGCCAAGATCGCCACCGCGCGCTTCTTCGCCGACCACGTGCTGTCGCAGGCGGATGGCCTGCGCCACGCGATCGTCGCGGGCAGTGCCGGCGTGCTGGCGCTGGACGTCGAGCAGTTCTGACGACTGGACGTGTTGTCGAAGCGGCCTGCGGGCCGCTTTTTTCATGGGCCGCAGCAGGCGATTTGTTGTGTGCTGCCGACCGGTAGTCTGCGTTTGACGCCCGTCATGCGTAGCGCGTAAGCGGCGCTCCTAGAATCGATTCGTCGCATCCACAATCGAAGGAGCGCCCCATGATTCCCCTGAAGCTCGGCAAGGTGTTGCCGATTGTCGTCGCCTGTACGGTGTTGTCCGCGCTGGCGGCCTGCGGCGGCGGCGACGCCACCCCGAAGACGGCCGCGAACGGCCCACCGGCCGCGCCTGCACCAACGCCCGCGCCCGCGCCTGCGCCCACGCCGCCCAGCGATCCCGCGCCGCCGAAGGACATCGTGCTGGCGCCGGGCTACACCAAGCTTTATACGACGCTGGACAGCACGCCGCACTGGCCAGCCTGGGGGCGTACGGGTTCGGCCGTCGTCGATGGCGTGGGGTGCGCGAAGAACGAGGATTACCATATCCACGCGCTCCTATCGATCTACCTGGACGGCGTACGGCTGGGCTTGCCGGATTCGATCGGGCGCGGCGGCGGGTGTTCGTACGAAATGCACACGCACGACATCACCGGCATCCTGCATGTCGAGACGGATGCGCCCAAGGTGTTCACGCTGGGACAGTTCTTTGCATTGTGGGGACAGCCCTTGACCACCGCGGCGGTGGCGGGGCTGCCCGGCAAGCCGACCATTTATTTGATCGACAAGGAACAGGTGGTGCGCTTCACGGGCGATCCGGCCACGATCGCGCTGAACGCGCACCGCGAGATCGTGATCGTGACGGGCACGCCGCCCGTGCAGGTGCCCCGGTATGACTGGGGCGCCACAGGCTTGTAAGGCAGGTCAGCCGTACGCGCCGCCCGTGTAGAGCAGGTCGAACAGCCGCGAGATGGTGGCGATGAGTGCCGTCGTGCCCACCAGCATCGTGACCACGACGAGCAGGATCACGAACCAGTGCGATGCGGAACGGCGGCCGGAGTTCCGGTTGTAGCGGGCATCCCATTTCTCGTCCGGCGTGAGGCCGAGGATGAGCGCTTCGCCGAAGCCGACAAGCCAGGACAGGATGAGCGGCAGCATGACCCAGAAAGGATTCGGCGCATGGCCGAGGCCGTACACGAGGCCGGCCGCCGGGAGACTGCAGACGTGGAGCAGGCCGAGGCGGTCGACGCTGCCCTTGAGATAGAAGCGGTGCGCACCGATGCCGCCGAGCAGGAAGGCGAGGGCGGTGGCGAAGGTCTTGTTCTTGTGTTGCGACATCGAATAAATGTTGAAAGGAAAGCCACCAGTATCGTCCAAAAGCGGCCTCCATAGTGGCGGAGTGTCGCAAAATCGGCGATAATCTTGGATTCGGCCGGGACTGCGCGCCAGCGTTCTTGGTTTTTATGTAAATGCTTGCTGATGCAGGATAGAGCGCGCTATAATCGTCGGCTTTCTCCGTCCAGCTTACTTTTGGAAATATTATGGTCGTTATTCGTTTAGCTCGTGGTGGTGCCAAGAAGCGCCCGTTCTACAACATCGTTGCAACCGACTCGCGCAATCGCCGCGACGGCCGTTTCATCGAGCGCATCGGTTTCTACAACCCGATGGCTTCGGGCAAAGAAGTCGCCCTGAACGTCACCGCTGACCGCCTGTCGTACTGGCAAGGCGTGGGCGCACAGCTGTCGCCGGCTGTTGCTCGCCTGGTGGCTACGCAAAAGGCTGCTGCTTAATACAGCAAAGGTTTTACGGTTTGACAGATTCTGCAGCACATTCGGCATCGGCATCCGCGCAAGCGGTGCCTGACGACCTGATCCAGGTCGGCCACATCACCGGCGCCTACGGGATCCGGGGCGGTGTCCGCGTGACACCGTATTCGATGGATGCGGATGCGCTGTTGAGCGTCAAAACCTGGTGGATCGACAAGCCGTCGCTGCGTACCGTGCAAGTGCGGAACGCGAAGTACCACAGCGGCGACGTGACGGCCACACTGGTCGATGTGACCGACCGCGAAGCGGCCGAGGCACTCAAGGGTGCCACGGTGCAGGTGTCGCGATCGGACTTTCCGGAACTTCCGGAAGACGAGTATTACTGGACCGACCTGATCGGCTTGGATGCGGTCAACCTGCAGGGCGAAGCGCTCGGCAAGGTCACCGACATGATGCACAACGGCGCGCAGTCCATCCTGCGGATCACGCCCGTGCCCGATCCGAACGCCGCTCCCGACGTGAAAGCGCCGGAGCGGCTGGTGCCGTTCGTGGACCAGTACGTCAGAACGGTCGACCTGCAAGCCAGACTGATTACCCTGGACTGGGGCCTGGATTATTGATCCCGTCCACCTGAAGCGAGGTCCCGATGCAGTTTGACGTCGTGAGCTTGTTTCCCGAAATGTTTGCCGCATTGACGCAGTCGGGCGTGACCCGGCGCGCGCACGAGCAGGGCTTGTGGAACCTGTCGATCTGGAATCCGCGCGATTTCACGACGGACCGCCACCGCACCGTGGACGATCGCCCGTATGGCGGCGGTCCCGGCATGGTGATGCTGGCCAGGCCGCTCGAAGCGACGATCAACGCGGCGAAGCAGCGCCAGATCGACATGGGCTTGCCCGCACCGCGGGTCGTGTTCATGTCGCCGCAAGGCAAACCGCTGACGCACGAACGCGTAATGGGCTTGAAGAACGAGCCCGGCCTCGTCGTACTATGCGGACGCTACGAAGCGGTCGACCAGCGTTTGCTGGACCGTGTCGTCGACGAGGAAATTTCCCTCGGCGATTTCGTGCTGTCCGGCGGGGAGCTCCCGGCGATGGCGCTAATGGATGCCGTGGTGCGGCTGTTGCCCGGTGTGCTGGGCGACGAGGCGTCGGCGGTCGAAGACAGTTTCGTCAACGGCCTGCTGGATTCGCCGCATTACACGCGTCCTGAAGTCTATGAAGGCGTGGCCGTGCCTCCCGTACTGATGGGTGGCAACCACGCCGAGATCATGAAGTGGCGCCGCCAGCGTATGCTGGAGGCGACCGCGAAGAAACGGCCGGATCTGCTGGACAGGGCGCGTGGCGCCGGTCTGCTGACGAAGGCCGACGAGCAGTTTCTCGCAACCTTGGAAAAGGTCGCGGAATAAAGGTGGACGACTAAACGTCCACATGTTCAACCCCATCCTCTACCGGGCATCGAACGCGCCGGCAAGATGGTCATAGGAGTCATAAAAATGGATCTGATCCAGCAACTCGAGCAAGAAGAGATTGCGCGCCTCGGCCGCAACATCCCTGATTTCGCACCGGGCGACACCGTTGTCGTCAGCGTCAACGTCGTCGAAGGCAACCGCAAGCGCGCCCAGGCATACGAAGGCGTCGTCATCTCGCGTCGTAACCGCGGCCTGAACTCGAACTTCATCGTTCGCAAGATCTCGTCGGGCGAAGGCGTCGAGCGTACGTTCCAGCTGTACTCGCCGCTGATCGCTTCGATCGAAGTGAAGCGTCGTGGTGACGTGCGTCGTGCGAAGCTGTACTACCTGCGCGAGCGTTCGGGCAAATCGGCACGTATCAAAGAGAAACTGCCGAACCGCAAAGCCGCTACGACCGCTGCTGCGGAGTAATAGCGTCTGTGCTGGGGAAAAGGCATCCGGTTGGATGCCTTTTTCTTTTGGAGAAAGCCCTTGGCAAAACTGCACATCGATCCCAAGCGCTTGCCCGTCGACGCGATCGCCGGCGAGCCCGCCTTGCCGGCCGAGCGCCTGGAGGTTGCCTGGCTGCGCGAACGCCTCGCCCATCCGCCGCGATGGGAGCCGGAACTACCCGACGACATGCGCCAGCGCTTCCCCACGTTACGCCGCGCGGCCGTCCTCGTGCCCCTCGTGCGCCGGCCGGACGGCCTGACGGTATTGCTGACGCAGCGCACCGAACACCTGAGCAACCATGCAGGCCAGGTCAGCTTTCCCGGCGGCCGCGCGGAAGAGGACGATTCGTCGCCCATCGAGACCGCGCTGCGCGAGACGGAGGAAGAGATCGGCCTCACGCGCCGCCACGTCGAGATCGTCGGCGTGCTGCCCGACCACGTCACCGCGTCCGCCTACATCGTCACCCCCGTCGTGGGCCTCCTCACGCCGCCGTTCGACCTCACGGCCGAATCGAATGAAGTGGCGGACATCTTCGAAGTGCCCTTGCGGTTCCTCATGGATGGCATGAACCACCAGATCATGTCGTTCGACCTGCCGGACGGCGCCGGCCGCCGCAGTTTTTATGCGATGCCGTACGAACGCTTCTTCATCTGGGGCGCGACAGCGGGTATGCTCCGGAACTTGTTTCATTTGTTACGCGCCTGACGGGGCACGTCGAAAAACCTGCTGCGCGTTGCATATTCGGCCTGCGATGCTCGCTGTACTTTCGTACAGCTGCGCTTCTCGGCCAAATCTGCTGCCGCTCGCGACGGTTTTTCGAGGTGCCCTCAAGGACGTAGACTCGCGCCGGGCTCTGCGCTAACCTAGCGGACAAATGAAGTAAGGCAACAACGTACAAAGGACCGTGCATGACTTTTTTCTCCATTCTGTGCGCGCTGCTCATCGAACAGCTGAAGCCGCTGCGCGCGGATAACCAGATCTACGCCGAGATCAAGCGCTTTGCCATGAAGATCGAGAGCTGGTTCAATGCCGGCCAGGTCAGCCATGGCCGGCTGGGCTGGTTCCTGATGATGGCCGTGCTGATGGTGCCGACGGCCGTCATCTACGGTGTTCTCGTGCACTACCGCTTCGTGTTCGCCGCGTTCGCCTGGAACGTGCTGATCGTCTACCTCACGCTCGGTTTCCGCCACTACAGCCATTACTTCACCTCGATCCAGTTCGCCCTCAACGCGGGCGACGAGGCGACGGCGCGTACACTGCTCGCCGAATGGGCCAGGATCGACACGGTCGGCATGGACACCACCGAGATCGCCCGCATCGCCGTCGAAAAATCCCTGATCACGACGCACCGCAACGTGTTCGGCGTGTTCTTCTGGTTCCTGATGCCGCTCGGCCCGGCCTGCGCCGTCATGTACCGTGTGTCCGAATACCTCGCGCGCGCGTGGAACGAGCCGGACCACATGCGCAACGAAGCGTTCGGGCAGTTCGCGGCCCGCGCGTTCTACTGGATCGACTGGATTCCCGTGCGCCTGACCGCGATCGCGTTCGCCGTGGTGGGCAATTTCGAGGATGCGATCTATGCGTGGCGTAATTTCGCCAATCGCTGGACCGACGAATCGAAAGGCATCATCCTCGCCGCGGGCGGCGGCGCGATGGGCGTGCGCCTCGGCAGCCCCGCCGAGAACGCGCCGCGCGTCCTGCCGGCCGACGCCGCGATGGTCGATGTGTCCGCCAGCGAGGACGACATGCTGCCGGGCGACGAGCCGAACGTGCGCGCACTGCAAAGCACGGTCGGCCTGGTGTGGCGCGCGCTGTTATTATGGATGCTGCTCCTGCTGCTGTTGTCGGGTGCGGTCCTGCTCGGCTGATCTTCATCGTGCCGGCTTGAGAAGGCCGGCAGATGGGGCTCGTCCGCAGGTCTTCTATAAGATATAATAGTCGGGTTGTTCTCATCCACGCCTTTGTTTCAGAAGCCGCACTATGGCCGACTCACCGCAAACCGGGAAAGGCGCCGACGAATTCTTCATTCTCGGCGTGACAAGTAAGGGCAGGCAATTCCGCCCGAGTGACTGGGCCGAGCGTCTGTGCGGCGTCATGTCGTGTTTCCGGCCGGCCGGCAGCGGCGGCCCGAACGCCCACCTGAAGTTCTCTCCCTACGTGCACCCGACCGTCGTGAACGGTGTCAAGGCGGTCGTCGTGAACAACGCCCTCAAAAGCATCGAACCGCTGGCTTACCACTTCGTCTGCAATTTCGCCAAAGACAACGACCTGCAAGTCGTCGAGGCGTGCTTCGTTCCGCCTGCGGACGAAAAGAAGAAGTCCTGATCTACCTCAAACTCTAAGCGATGCACCATGGGTAACTTTGACGCTTGACGTTGGAGGTCGCCATGGAAGTCGGAAAACTCTGCACGGTCGACACCGTCTGCTGCGCCCGCGATGAAAGCGTGCAGGGCGCGGCCTTACTCATGCGCAAACATCACGTGGGCGACATCGTCGTCGTCGACGATGTCGATGGCGAACGCACGCCTGCCGGCATCGTGACGGACCGCGACATCGTCGTCTCCGTCGTCGCCCTCGGCCTCGATCCGGCCGGCCTGCAGGTCGGCGACATCATGACGGACGACCTGCTCACGGCCGACGAGCACGACGACGTGTCCGTCACCATCGAACGCATGCGCCTGCGCGGCATCCGGCGCGTGCCCGTGGTGGGCGAGGGCGGGCGCCTCGCGGGCATCGTCAGTGCGGACGACCTGCTCGGCTTCCTGGCCGAAGAAATGGAAGACCTCGCGCGCATCAGTCCCTACCAGCAACAGCACGAACGCCGGGCACGTCAATGAGGTAAGCCTCGCCTAAGTACCCGTCTGTTACCATGTCCCGAGGACAACAGTAACTGACGGAGTGACATGAGCTTGACGTTTTTCCAGCGCGGCCTGGCCGCTTATACGGTCGCAGGCGGCCTCACCTTCATCGCGGCTGGCAACGCCTTCGCCTTCGACCTGCCCAAGGGCGTCGTGCAAGGTCCATCGGTCGAAGGCATCACGGAATACCGGCTGCCGAACGGCCTGAAGGTCTTGCTGTTCCCCGATTCGTCGCGGCCCACCGTCACCGTCAACGTGACCTACCTCGTCGGCTCGCGCCATGAGAATTATGGCGAGACGGGCATGGCCCACCTGCTGGAACACCTGATGTTCAAGGGCAGCCCGAAGCATCCCGACATCACGCGCCAGTTCCAGGACCGCGGCATGCAGTTCAACGGCACGACGTCGCTCGACCGTACGAATTACTACGAGGTGTTCCAGGCGTCCGATGACAACCTGAACTGGGCGCTGGGCATGGAAGCGGACCGCATGACGCATTCCAACATCGCCAAGAAAGACCTCGATTCCGAGATGACCGTCGTGCGCAACGAGTACGAAAACGGCGAGAACTCGCCGGGGGCCGTCCTCATGAAGCGCATGCAGAGCGTCGCCTACGACTGGCACGCGTATGGCCGCTCGACGATCGGCAACAAGAGCGACATCGAGAACGTCAAGATCTCGAACCTGCAGAATTTTTATCACACGTATTACCAGCCGGATAATGCTGTGCTGCTCGTCGCGGGCAAGTTCGATCCCGCGAAGACCCTGCTGTCGATCAACCGCCTGTTCGGCGCGATCCCGAAGCCCAAGCGCACGTTGCCGGAGTTCTGGACCGTCGAGCCGACGCAGGACGGCGACCGCACGTTCACCGTGCGGCGCCAGGGCGACGTGCAGATCGTCGCGCTGGGCTACAAGGTGCCGTCCGGCCTGCACGACGACAGCGACGTGCTGAGCTTCGCGTCGACCATCCTCGGCGATTCGCCGACGGGCCGCCTCCACAAGCTGCTCGTCGAGACCGGGAAGGCGAGCCAGGTGTTCGCCTATGGCCAGACGGGTTACGCGCCCGGCCTGCAGTACTTCGGCGCCGTGGTCAAAAAGGACGCGCCGCTCGAACCCGTGCGCGCCGCCCTCACTCAGGCCGTGGAAGAGTTCGCCAAGAACCCGCCGACGCCGGAAGAGATGGAGCGCACGAAACGCGGCTTCCTGAACGAATTCGAGCGCAGCCTGAACGATCCGCAACAGGTCGGCGTCGCGCTGTCGGAAGTGATCGCGCTGGGCGACTGGCGCCTGTTCTTCGTCGGCCGCGACCGCGTCGGCAAGATCACGTCGGAACAGGTGGCCGCGGCAGCGGGGCGCTATTTCAGGCGCGATAACCGTGTCACGGGCGAGTTCATCCCCGACGACAATCCACAGCGCGCCGTGATCCCGCCCGCGCCCAGCGTGCAAAGCCTGCTGAAGGATTTCAAGCCGCAGGCGTCCACCCTGAGCGCCGAGGATTTCGATCCGAGCCAGGCCAACATCATGAAGCGCACGACGTTGACGACCGCGGGCGGCGTCAAGTTGGCGTTGCTGCCGAAGAAGAACCGCGGGCAGACCGTCACCGTCGACCTGCGCCAGCACATCGGCGACGAACAGAACCTGTTCGGCAAGGCGGCGTTGCCGGGGCTCACGAACGCGATGCTGATGCGCGGCACGACGAAGTACGACCGCGTGCAGCTGGCCGACGCTTTCGAAAAACTCAAGATTTCCGGCAGCCTGACCCACTTCCAGACGACGCGCGAGAACCTGCCGGAAGCCCTGAAACTGGTCGCCCACGTGCTGCGCGAACCCAGCTTCCCGGCCGCCGAGTTCGAACAATTGCGCCAGCAAACGATCGTCAGCCTGGAGGCGAGCCGCAGCGAGCCGACCAACGTGGCGTCGCGCGCGCTGAATGAGCATTTCGACATCTATCCGAAGGGCGATATCCGCCACGAAACGACGCTCGAGGAAGATCTCGCCGACATCAAGAACGCGACCCTGGACCAGGTCAAGGCCTTCCACCGCGAGTACTACGGCACGGTGCCGGCCGAGATGGCCATCGTGGGCGATTTCGACGCCAAGGCGGTCGCGCCGCTCGTCGACCAGTTGTTCGGCCAGTGGAAAGCCCCGATGCACGTGGCACCCGTGCTGCGCAAGAATGGCGATATCGCGCCCATCCACACCTTCCTGAACACGCCCGACAAGGAAAACGGCTTTTATACGGCGCGCATCAACGTCGACCTGAACGTCGAGGATCCGGACTATCCGGCGCTGATGCTGGCCGATTACATCTTCGGCGGCGGCGGGATGCGCTCGCGCCTGATGGACCGTATCCGCCAGAAGGAAGGCCTGTCGTACGGCGGCGGCTCGAACCTCGTGGCGGGCGACCTCGACCGCGCAGGCCTGTTCGCGATCAGCGCCATCGCCGCGCCGCAGAACCTGGCCAAGGTGGACGCCGCCGTGCGCGAGGAACTCCTGCGCGTGCTCAAGGATGGCTTCACGACGGCGGAACTCGCCGGCGCCAAGTCGGGTCTGATGCAACAGAGGATCCAGAACCGTGCCGACGATGGCGCGCTGGCCGCCGGCTGGACGTCGTACCTGTACCGCGGCCGCACGTTCGAGTGGTCGGCCGAGTTCGAACAGCGTCTGATGGCCGTCACGCTGCCCCAGTTGAACGCGGCGTTCCGCAAGGCGATCGACCCGGCGAAGATGTCCGTCGTCATGGCTGGAGACAAGGCAAAGGTGAAACCTGCACCCTGATTGCAACACTCGGCCGTTCATTATTTGCAGAATGGCTGAGAAACTTGGTCAATGCCCGGCACGGGCGCTATTATGTTGCCTGAGCGCAGTATTGCTTGTAGGAAGCAAAGCTTGCGTCAAGATATTGAAAAGGAAGCATGATGAAGGGCATGACCAAGCAGACTCCGAGCGGCATTTCGTATGCAGGCAAGGTAGTGCTGGTAACCGGCGGCGCCAGCGGCATCGGCCGCGCGACGGCGCTGGCATTCGGGCGCGCGGGCGCCTGTGTCGTCATCGCCGACACGGCGGTCGACGGCGGCCACATGACCGCGGCCTTGATCGTCGAAGCGGGCGGCAAGGCGCTGTTTGTTAAAGCCAATGTCACGGTCGCGGCGGACGTCGAGGCCTTGGTGGACAAGGCGGTCGGCCACTACGGCCGCATCGACTGCGCCGTCAACGGTGCCGCCGTCGAGGAAGAATACCTGCCGCTGGCCGAAGGCGAAGACGATCAGTTCGACCGCATCATGAGCGTCAACGTCAAGGGTGTGTGGCTGTGCATGAAGAGCCAGCTGCGCCAGATGCTCAAGCAGGAAGGCGGCGGCGTCATCGTCAACATCGCGGACGCCGGCGGCCTCGTGGCGGCGCCGCACCGCGCCATCTACGCGGCATCCAAGCACGCCGTCGTCGGCCTGACGAAGAGCGCGGCCGTCGAGTACGCCAAGGACAGCATCCGCGTCAACAGCGTGTGCCCGGGCGCCGTCAAGACCCCGATGCTGGCGCGCATGCTCGAGCGCGAGCCGGGACGCGACAAGAAACTCAAGGCGGCCCATCCGATGGGGCGCATCGCCGACCCGTCCGAAATCGCCAACGCGGCGCTGTGGCTGTGCTCGGAGCAGGCATCGTTCGTCACCGGCCACCAGCTGGCCATCGATGGCGGCCTGACGGCGATCTGATCGCGGCGGCTTAACCGCGGTTCTTATTTTCGTCCGTTATGGGGCGGCGTTTTCCTGCGCACGGCGCGCTGCTGCTTTGCCTGGGTATCGACGCGCGCCTGCCGCGCCTTGTACAGCGTGACGGCATCCTCGCGCGCACGCGTGAGCGTCCGCATTTCCGGATGGTCGTCATGCGGCGAAAAATACTCGGCGGCCTGCGCGTCGACGACGAGCTTGATGGCGGTGGCGTCGTCGAGGTCGTACAGCTCGGTCAGCAGCGTGGCGACTTCGTCGAGATAGGCTTCGTAGGTCAGGTTGGCCATGGCGTTGTTGTTGTTGAAAGTGGATCAGCCGGCGCTCAGCTCGGCCACGAAGTCGTACATATCGCCGCGAAAATAGGAACGGCAGAATTCCACCGCCTGTCCGTCCGGCAGGAAGCCCAGCCGTTCCACGCACAGGCCCGCGTCGCCTTCCTTCGATTGCAGCAGCCTTGCCTGCTCGGCGTTCAGCAGCAGGGCGGACAGGCGCTGCAGCGCCCGCACGGGGCGCTTGCCGTTCGCTTCCAGCGCTTCGTACATCGACACGTCCACCGCGTCCAGCGAGGGCAGGGCGGAGGCGGCGATGGTCGCGTATTCCAGGCACATCGGCATGTCGTCGGCGTAGCGGATGCGGTTGAAGCGATAGACGGCGGCACCCGGCGAGAGACCGAGGCGCAGCGCTTCTTCCGGCGTCACCAGTCCTTCCGACCGCTTGAGCCAGACGCTGCGCGGCGTGCGCCCGCGCGAGCGCATGTCTTCCGAGAACGACGTCAGCTTGGCGAAATTCTTTTCGATGCGCGTGTTGATGAAATTACCGGACCCCGCGCGGCGCACGAGCAAGCCTTCCTCGACGAGCCCGTCGATCGCCTTGCGCACCGTGATGCGCGAAATGTCCAGTTCGGCCGCGAGCTGGCGCTCGGCCGGCAACGCTTCCGCCGGCCCGTAGACGCCGCGGTCGATCGCGTCGCGCAGGGCGCGCTGCAATTGCTGGTAGAGCGGCAGGTTGCTGGTGGCGGAAAGCTGGTGCATCAGCTGCGCGAGGTGGGACATGCGGCGGGGTTCATTGGCAAGCGATCCCCGGATGATACCAAAAAAAGACCGCCTTTCACTTCGGACGGGGATTGGCCAGCTTCCGGTCCGGCTGCAGCAGCTTGCCCGAGCGCACCGCCGCAACGGCCGCGGACACGGAGCGCGCCACGTTGCGCACCTCTTCCTGGAACGCCGTGTCCTTGTCGAGCGTATCGTGGCTTTCCGCATACGGTTCGTAATAGCCCACGTAGCGGTCGAGCAGGGCGGTCGGACCCGCGTCGATGAGGCCCATCCAGTCGAGCCAGTCGGACAGCGAGCGCCGCGTCGATTCGATGCCGGCCACGTCGCCGTGCACGACGAGGCCGTAGACCCGGCCGGCGAGATGCTTCGGATAGTCCCAGTCCTTTTCCATTTCCTTCGCCTTTTCCGCGTCCTTGCCTTGCGTGGAGGTGGGATCGGGGTTGCCGCCGTCGGCGCACACGAGGCGGTCGATCATCAGCTTCAGCACGGACGGCGACTGGTACCAGTACGTGGGCGTGAGAATGATGACCCCGTGCGCAGCCACCCAGCGCTCATAGATCTCGTTCATCCAGTCGTTTTCCTGGTTCAGCGAATGGTTCGGATAGCAGCTGCACGGCCAGTGGCACAGCGGCATTGCCGTGGACACGCAGGCCTTGCATGGATGGATGTGGCGGTCGTAGTCGGAAATGATGCGCGACAGGTCGAGCAGGTCCGTCTCCACGCCCTCGGCCGCGATCGTCTCTGCGCACAGTGTCGCGAGACGCCACGTCTTCGAGATCTCGCTGGGGCAGCTGCCGTCGTTGCGCGCCGCGCCATTGATCAGCAGGATGCGGCTTGGCGTCGCCGGATCCTTCTGACGCGCCTCGGCGGCCAGCAGGCGGTCGTGCGCCTCTTTCCATTCGACGGACAGGTCGTAGTCCGGGTCGGCAAACCCGGGGCCGGCCTTCACCGTGACGGGCGCCTTGTGTGAATCGACGTAGGCCTTCCACGCGACCTCTTCGACGGCCGCCAGTTCCTTTGCGACGGCCTGGTAGGCGGGATCGTAGAAGTCGCGCGAAAAGACGACGTGGAATTCGTCGCGGGTGAGCTTCGCGGGCGCCTGGCCCTTGCGTACGGTCGTCATGGCCGCCCCTTTCCGGAAGAGTTGCGGCGATTATCGGCCGTCCCGGCAGGCTTGCCCGTTCGCTAATTCACACAGACGAAAAAAAGCGGCGCGAACCGTAGTCCGCGCCGCCTTGTCTGCCGGATGATCCGGCAAACAATTCGAACAATTCGGGGTCAGAGCATATTTTTCAGAAAATTCGGGGTCAGAGCACTTTTTGGAACATGTGTTTTGAAGCAAGCTAGTGAGCATAGAGGCGGCGTTTGTCGCTCGGCGTACCGTCATATCGAGGCCGTGCACGCCAAGACGTCGCGGATCGATATGTTCTGGACATTGACTCGAAATGTGCTCTGACCCCGAATTCGGTGCGAAATGTGCTCTGACCCCGAATTTTCAGACGAAAAAAACGGCGCGAACCGTAGTCCGCGCCGCCTTCTGTGCAGGATGATCCGGTGGAATTACTTGGCTGCCATTGCGCCCGTGGGGTGGTTCAGCAGCATGATCCAGTACTTGGCCGTGTCGGACAGGCCGCCGCCGGCTTTCACTTCCTGGAAGGTCTGGATGGCCTTGTCCTTCTGGCCGGCTTTGGCATAGGCCATGCCCAGGCGCAGCTTGGCTTCGTCCGGCGATTTCAGGCCGCCCTTGGCGATACCCTGCTGGATGAACGGGATGCCCTTGTCGAACTGGTCCATCGTGACATACGCCCAGCCCAGGTTGACGAGGCCGGCGCCGGTCTTGGCCTTGGAGGCGCCCGCTTCGCCCGCGGCGATGTTCTTGGCGTCGCTTGCCGCTTCCTTCGTCGCGCGGTCGCGCAGCTGGCGGTCCTTGGCGGCGCCGCTGCCCGTGCCCAGCACGCCCGCGGCGAAGCCCGCGTCGACGACCTTCTTCGCTTCGGTCGGGAAGCCATCCTTCAGCGCCAGTTCGGCCAGTTCCGTGTACGCGTCCGACGACATCTGCTTGACGGCAGCGAATTCAAGGCGCAGCACGTCCGGGATGTTGGCGTCCTGGAAGCCCGGCTTGCGCACGATGCCGCGGCTGATCAGGTCCATCCAGAAATCGTCGGTCGGGTAGTAAGCGGCCAGTTTTTCCAGGCCGCGCAGGTAGGCGGCGTCATCCTTGACCTTGTTCGCGGCCGATGCGTACAGGCGCAGGTCTTCCTGGGTCGGCGTCTTGCCGGCCTGTTCCGTGGCCTGCAGCACCGGTTCCTGGGCTTTCAGCGCCGACGCGTAGTCGCCGCTCAGGTAGTACGAGCGGACCAGCGCCGAGTTGATCTGGTCCGTCGACTTGCCCGATGCCTGGATCTGCTTGTACAGCTCGATCGCTTTCGGATAATTCTTGGCGTTGTAGTACATCGTGGCCAGCGCTTGCGTGAAGTTCCCCTTGTCCGCGTCCGGCAGCTTGCCCGACGCGAGGATCGCTTCCAGCGCGGCGATCGCCATCTGGTCGTCACCCGTCGACGTGCCCAGCGACAACTTCATGCGGTTCAGCACATAGGTTTCGTACGGCGTCTTGTCCGGGAACGCTTCGGCCTGGGTGATGCGGTTCTTCACCTCGCCATAATTCTTCGCGTCCATCAGCGGCTTGATCTGGGCCGGGTCGAGCAGCTTGAACAGTTCCGGGCGGACGGAGTCGGGCTTCGGCGCGGGCGCCTCGGCTTTCTTGTCCTGCGCCGACGCGCTGTGCATCAGGGCCGGCGCGGCGTTCAGGCCAAGGGCGGCCAGCATCATGGCAAGGCGGGCGAAACGGAATTGGGACATTGAAAAATCCTCTCTTAATGACGATAAAGTTGCACCGAACAATGGCTGCAAATACATATGCGGTCGGTGCCGGGTGCCGATCTCGGACAAAGCGTGCATTGTCCCACAAACTGCTGACGGGCGTGGCAATTGTGCCCCAGCCGTGCGACGTCGGTATGCGTCGTTACAATGCGTTACCGCCTGCCCTCAAAAGCCGGGCACCGGGCACTTGCCTCGCGCCTCGATCTCGCCCGCCAGCCACGCCCGGACCGCGTCCAGCGCGGGCGCCGCAAAGCCATAGGTCATCAGCGCGGGCGCCGCGAAGTCGAGCGCCTGGTACGGGTTCCACAGCGCGAGGTGCAGGTCGGGCGTCCACGTGGTGCGCGCGTGCGGGCCGTAGCGGCGGCGCGAGGTCGATGCGAGGATCGTGAAGCGGCCGTCCTGCGGCAGCGCGTTCCAGTCGAACGTCTCGGCGTCCGCGAACGTGACGAGGTCCACGTCGAACAGGGCCGACAGCATCGCCGCGATGGCGCTGGCGGGCACGCCCGCTTCCGACACGCCGTCGCTGACGACATCCTGGCGCGCGACGAGGCGCACCTTGCTGCCCGGCGCGGGCCGCTGCGGCTGGCCGCGTGCCGTGAGCGCCCGGCGCCATGCGTCGGCCATCAGCGCGCGGTCCGCGTCTTCCGTCGCATACGGCATGGCGCCGGCCGGATGCGCGCGCGCGAGGCGGTCCAGGCGATCCAGGCGCGCATGGACGTCGTCCAGCGGCAGGCGGCCGTCTTCGATTGCGGCCGCGATGGCGGCGATGGTGGCTGCCTGCGTTTCCCGGCTGCCGATCGCCATCACCATGTCCGCGCCGGCCACCAGCGCGTTGACGGCGGCGTCGCCGGCATCGTACCGGTGCGCGATCGCGTGCATGTCCATGCCGTCCGTGATGATCACGCCGTCGTAGCCCCATTGCGTGCGCAGGAGGTCGTGCAGGATCGCGCGCGACATCGTGGCCGGATTGTCGGCGTCCAGGGCGGGGTAGACGATGTGCGCCGTCATCACGGCCGGCGCGTGCGGTGCGGCCGTGCGGAACGGCGCGAATTCGAAGCGCTCCAGTTCCGGCAAGGGTTTGTCGACGGTGGGCAGGTCGCGGTGCGAGTCGACGTGCGTGTCGCCGTGGCCGGGGAAATGCTTGACGCAGCAGGCTACGCCTTCGCTGTCGCTGCCGGCCATCCACGCGAGGGCCAGCCGCGTCGCCGTGTCCGGATCGGCCCCGAACGAGCGCTCGGCGATGACGGGGTTGCGCGGGTTGTTGTTCAGGTCCAGCACGGGTGCGAAGTTCCAGTTGAAGCCCATGGCGCGGATCGCGCGCGCGACGGCCGCGCCCACGTCGCGGGCCAGTGTCGCGTCGCCCGCCGCGCCCAGCGCCATCGCGGACGGCGGCGGCGGCACCCACAGCGCACGCACGACGGCGCCGCCCTCCTGGTCGAGCGCGATCAGGGCGTCTGCGCCCATCGCATCCTTCAAATCGCCGGTGAAGCGCGTCAGCTGTGCCGCATCCGTCATGTTCTGGCGGAACAGGCACGCGCCGCGGATGCGGTTGGCGCGGATGAAGCCGGCCGTGTCGGCGTCGAGTTCGGTGCCGAACAGCCGGATCATGATCAGGCGGCCGGCGAGCTGGCGGAGGTCGTTCGGGTGCATTAATGAGTCTTCGTAACTTTGTTCAGGTGGCGCGGCTTGTCCGGATCGAGTCCGCGCGCTTTCGACAGGTGCGCCGCCATCACGTAGAACGCGTTGATCGCGACGATGGGATCGAGGTCGGCGCAGCACGACACGGGGAGGTCGAGGTCGCGCGAGGCGATGTCGGTCGACGCCGCCAGCAGCACGCGCGCGCCGCGGCCGCGCATCTCGTCGGCCAGCGCGACGAGGCCGGCCTGCGCGGGACCGCGCGTGGCGAAGATCAGCAGCGGATAACCCTCGTCGATCAGCGCCATCGGCCCGTGCTTGATCTCCGCGCCGGAGAACGCCTCGGCCTGCAACGCGGACGTCTCCTTGAATTTCAGCGCCGCTTCGAGCGCGATGGGGAAGCTGATGCCGCGGCCGACGACCATGATGTTGCGCGCCGGCGCCAGCACGTCCAGCGCGGCAGACCAGTCGGTCCGCGCGGCCTGGCGCAGCACGTCCGGCAGCGCGGCGAGGCCGTCTTTCAGTTCGTGGTCCTGCTGCCATTCCGCGACGAGGCGCGCGCCGGCCGTCAGGCTCGTAATGAAACTCTTCGTCGCGGCCACGCTCTGTTCCTTCCCGGCGCGCAGCGGCAGCGCCCATTCGGCTTCACGCGCGAGCGGCGAATCGATGTCGTTCACGAGCGCCACCGTCGTCGCGCCGCCCTGGCGGAAGTAGCGGATCGGTTCCACGACGTCCGGGCTCTGGCCCGACTGCGAGATCGATACGGCAAGCGTGCCGGCGGCCTGCAGCGGCGCCTTGTACAACGTGACGAGCGACATCGGCAGCGACGTCACGAGACGGCCCATGCGCGCCATGATCAGGTAGGCGAGGTAGCTGGACGCGTGGTCCGAACTGCCGCGCGCCACCGTCACCGCGTTGTGGAAGGAGGCGCCCCGCAGGCGGTGGCCCAGCGCGGCATAGCGGTCGGCGTCGTTGGCCAGCTGCAGGGCGACGCAGTCGGCCGCGGACACGGCTTCTTCAAGCATCAGCGAGGTCACACTGTTCTCCTTCGATATAAACGGTTTTCAGGTTCAGGTCGCGGTCGAGCACGACGAGGTCGGCGAAGCAGCCCGGCGCGATGCGGCCGCGGCGCGTCTCGCCCAGGTAGTCGGCGGCGTTCGTCGACACGCGCCTTGCGGCGTCCGCGAGATCGAGGCCGATGGAGACGAGGTTGCGCAGCGCCTGGTCCATCGTCAGCGTGCTGCCGGCCAGCGTGCCGTCCGCGAGGCGCACGCCGCCCATGCATTTGTGGACGACCTGGCGGCCCAGCATGTACTGGCCATCCGGCATGCCGGCGGCGGCCGTGGAATCCGTCACGCAGTACAGGTTCGGAATGCAGCGCAGTGCCGTGCGGATCGCGCCCGGGTGCACGTGCAGCAGGTCGGGGATGATTTCCGCGTACTGCGCATGCGCGAGGGCCGCGCCCACCATGCCGGGATCGCGGTGGTGCAGGCCCGGCATCGCGTTGAACAAATGCGTGAAGCCGGCCGCGCCGTGTTCCAGCGCGCGCACGCCGTCGTCGTAGTTGCCGTTGGTGTGGCCGATCTGCACGCGGATGCCCGCATCGGCCAGCTGGCGCACCAGCGCGAGGTGGCCGTCGATCTCGGGCGCCACGGTGATCAGGCGCATCGGCGCCTGTGCATTGAAACGGTCGACTTCCGCCATGGTCGCCTCACGTGCGAACGGCGGCTGCGCGCCCAGCTTGCCCGAGTTGATGTACGGGCCCTCCAGGTGCACGCCGAGAATGCGGGCCTCTCCCTTGCCGCGTTCCGCGCACGCGGTGCCGATCGCGGTGAGTGCGCGGTCGATGTCGTCCAGCGGCGCCGTCATCGTCGTGGCCAGCAGGCTCGTCGTGCCGTGCTTGGCGTGCAGGCGGGCGATCACGTGCGGGGCGTCGCCGCCTTCCATCATGTCGCGTCCCGCGCCGCCGTGCACGTGCAGGTCGATGAAGCCGGGCAGGATGTAGTCGTCGGTATTGGATGCCGGATCGGCCGCGTCGCCTTCGATCGCGGCGATGGTCGCCGTGCCGTCTTCGATATGGATGCGGCCGCGGATCCAGCCGTCCGGGGTCAGGATATTGCCTTGCATGGAGGGTCCTTTCATGCCGCGAGGTGCAGCTCGATCATCCTTAAAGCCCCGCGCGCGGAATCGCCTTCGGGTGCGCGGGCGCGGGCCGCGAGCGCGGGCGGGAGCCAGTCGCGCAGTGCGCTACCCAGGCCGCCGCACAGCGCGAGCGGGAGCGTCCCGTCCGGATCGAGCGCGCGGGCGATGGCGGCCGCTTCCTCGCCGGCCTTCGTCAGGATGGCGCGCGCGGCCGGGTCGTCCGCGTGCTGCAGCACGAGCGGCGCGAGAGACGCATACGTCGTCTGCGTGGCCTGGCCGAGCCAGACCTGGATCGCGGCGCGGTTGCCGCCGCAGGCATCGATGACGGCGTCGGCGAATGCGCTGCCGGGGCGGCGTCCGTCGAGCACCTGTTCGATGTGGTTGATGGCGGCGAGACCGATCCAGCCGCCGCTCGCTTCGTCGCCGGCGGGGAAGCCCCAGCCGCCCACTTCGCGCCGCGTGCCGTCGGGCTGCAGCACTTCGCCGACGCTGCCGGTGCCGATGGCGACGATGGCGCCGGGCTTGCCGCCGTGCGCGCCCATCAGGGTCGTGAACGCGTCCGTTTCGAGGCGCAGCGCGGCGTAGCCGGGATCCGCCTGCTCGAACTCCCGCGCCCACTGGCGATTGTGCACGCCGGCGAGGCCCAGGCCGATGGCGATGCGGTCGAGGGGCGGTTGTTCGATGCCGGCCGCGGCAAACGCCTGGGCGACGGCGTCCTGGACGGAAGCCCAGGCACGGGCGATGCCGAGGCCCAGGCCGGACGGACCGCTCGTGCCCTGGGCCAGTTCGGAAAAGCCGTGGGTAGAAAACCGTGCGAGGCGCACGCGCGTGCCGGTGCCGCCGCCGTCGACGCCGATGAGATAGTCGATCATATAAGTGCTGTGCCGGGAAGGTCAGGGCACTATAGGCAGCACTGATAGGCTTGTCAACAGGTATTTAATTGGTATTGTCGCGCTGCCCGGAAGAGGCGGGATTGGTCTCATCCGCTCTGCTGGAGGCGTCCGGGCCGACGATGGAATTGGTATTGAAAGCGGTATTGTCGCGCAGCCACTCGAACAGGATCGCCATCATGAACGGACCCACGAACAGGCCGATCACGCCCAACGTCGAGACACCGCCGAGAAGGCCGAACAGCACGGCGAGGAAGGGCAGGTTGACGCGCCGGCCGATCAGTTTCGGGCGGATGAATTTATCGACGAGGAACAGCTCGAACGCGCCCCAGCAGAACAGGCCGAGCGCGGCGCCGGAATGGCCCTGGCCCAGCAGCAGCAGCGAGACGAGCGAGAACGACAGCGGTGCACCGCCCGGCACGAGTGCGAAATACCCCGTGAGCACGCCCAGCAGCGCCGGTGCCGGCGCGCCCGCGATGGCGTAGGCGGCGCCGAGCACGCAGCCTTCCAGGATGGCGACGGAGACGAGCCCCAGCGCCGTGCCGCGCACCGACAGGGGGAACACGCGGCGCAGCATCGGATACTGGCGGGGCAGCGCGCGCATGCCGGCCGTGTCGACGTGGCGGATGGCGGCGGGGCCGTGCAGGTACAGCACGAACAGGGTGAGCAGGGCGAGGAACAGGTACAGCGCGTTCGCGAGGATCGTCGAGCCCCACAGGCGCGCGGCGCCCGTCAGGTGCGGGGCGAAGTCGCCGGCCGCGCTGCCGACGAGGCGGTTCAAACCGCCGGGCAGGGCAAGGTGTTCGTTCCACCACTGGACCGCATGTTCGGCCACGAGCGGCAGGCGGGCGATCCAGGCGGGGACGGGAATGCCCGTCTCGTTGGCGCGCGCCAGGAGGCGCTGCACGCCGGCCAGTTCGCCGCCCAGCGTGTCGAGCAACAGGATGGAGGGGCCGACGAATCCGAGGATCAGGAGGCCCACGAGGCAGGCCGCGCTGGCGGCGCGCGGCCAGCCGCGGCGCTGCAGGTGGACGTGCGCGGGCCAGGTGATGACGGCGAGCAGGCCGGCCCAGGCCAGCGCGCCGAGGAAGTGCTGCAGGAGGACGGCCAGTGCCAGCGCGAACAGCGCCGGCACGAGAAGCCTGGATGCTCGCCGGTCCGTCATGCCTGCTGCAAGGCCGCGATGCGGTCCTCGCACGACGGGTGGCTGCTGAACAGGGCCAGCACGCCGCCGCCGGCGATGCCCGATGCGGCCAGGTTCTTCGGCAGGTCGGCATGATCGATGCCGCCGAGGCGGCGGAGCGCGGCGATCATCGGACGGGGCGTGCCCATGATCTGGGCGGCGCCGCGGTCGGCACGGTATTCGCGCTGGCGCGAGAACCAGGCCACGATGATGCTGGCCACGAGACCGAACAGCAGGTCGCACACGACCGACGTGATCGTGAACGCGATGCCGGGGCCGCGTTCCTCGCCGTCGCGGCGCAGGAACTGGTCGACGGCATACGCGACGACGCGCGCCAGGAAGATCACGAAGGTGTTCACGACGCCCTGGATCAGCGTGAGCGTCACCATGTCGCCGTTCGCGACGTGCGCCACTTCGTGCGCGAGCACCGCTTCCACTTCATCGTGCGTCATCGACGTCAGCAGGCCCGTCGACACGGCAACGAGCGACGCGTTCTTCGTCGCGCCGGTGGCGAACGCGTTCGGCGCGCCTTCATAGATCGCGACTTCCGGCATCGCGACGCCGGCCTTCTGCGCCTGGCGTGCGACGGTGTCGAGCAGCCAGCGCTCGGTGGGGTTGGACGGTTGCGCAATCACGCGCGCACCGGTCGACCATTTCGCGATGGGCTTCGACATCCACAGCGAAATGAAGGCACCGCCGAAGCCCATCAGGCCGGCGAAGACGAGCAGGGCGCCCAGGTTCAGGCCCTTCGCCGTCAGGTATTGGTTAACGCCCAGCAGGCTCGCCGTGATACCCAGCACGAGCATGATGGCGAGGTTGGTGGCAAGGAAAAGCAGGATGCGTTTCATGGTCGTCTCTCATCAATAACAAGAATCGCGGCCGGAACGGCCGTTGTCAAGGCAAGAGAATAGGACAACGACAGATCTTGAAAAAGCGAAGTAAACAGAAGGATTTCTTCGAAAAAATAGAATTATATATTGCGCACGTCGGCCGGGGGGTGATTCCAGTCGTCGTCGCGCCCGTTCAGGTACGTCACGGGCAGCGCCGCGCGTGCGTCGGCCGGCAGGTCGTCCAGGCAGTGTACGCTGACTGCGACGTACTCTCCCCAGCGCGGCGACGTGCCCGTGCCGAACGGCCGGATGCCGCATGTGGCGCAGAACAAATGGCGCTCCGTGCGCGTGTTGCAGCGGTATTCGGTGAGCGCGCCGTCGCCCTGCAGCAGGCGGAATGACGCCGCGGGCACGATCGCGGCCCAGTTGCGCTGCTTCGTGCAGAGGCTGCAATTGCAGCGG
Source organism: Massilia kyonggiensis (assembly GCF_024756235.1). Classification (GTDB taxonomy): domain Bacteria; phylum Pseudomonadota; class Gammaproteobacteria; order Burkholderiales; family Burkholderiaceae_D; genus Telluria; species Telluria kyonggiensis. The sequence continues at coordinate 537,494 of NZ_JANUGY010000005.1, forward strand.
ATCGTGCCGCGCGCGAGGTCGATGTCGGCCGCGAAGCGCACGGCGCCGCAATGGCAGCTGCCGTGCCAGGTGCGCAGGCCGCCGGTCATTGCGCGGCTTTCACGAGGGGCAGTTCGACGTAGCTGCTGTGGTAGATGCGCTGCGTGGCCTTCCTGTAGTCGCCCGGCTGGGCGAAGAAGATGTTCGGCACGAAGGTCTGCGGATTGCGGTCGTACAGCGGGAACCAGCTCGACTGCACCTGCACCATGATGCGGTGGCCGGGCAGGAACACGTGGTTCGCCGTCGGCAGGCCGAAGCGGTACGACAAGGCCTTGTTCGGCGCCAGCGCCTTCGGGTTGTCGAACCCTTCGCGGTAGCGGCCGCGGAAGATGTCGCCCGCCACCATCAGCTGGTAGCCGCCCAGCGCCGGCTGCGCCCCCACCTGGTCCGGGTACACATCGATCAGTTTTACGACCCAGTCCGCATCCGTGCCGCTCGTCGACGCGACGAGGTGGGCGACCGGCTCGCCGCTGATTTTCACGGGCGCCGTCAGCACGTCGGACACGAACGTCGCGACGTCCGTGCGGCCCGAGGCCTCGCGCTGGTCGTCGACGAGCCAGCGCGGCCACGTCTGGCCTTTTGCTTCGTCGTAGCCGTACGGCGGGATCGGGCGCTGGCGGAACGGCACGGGCTTGGCCGGGTCGGACACGTATTCGTCGTAGCCCTTCGCATCGGCCGCGCCGCCGAGGATGGCCTTCTGGTTGGCGCCCAGGCGCAGCGCGACGGGTTCGATCGCGCCGCCCGGCCACGCCGGCAGGTTGCGCCATTTGTTCGTACCGGTGTCGAACGCCGTCACCGTCGGGATCGCGGGCACGCGCGCATCGCCCTTCAGGTAGCGCGCGAGGAACGGTTTCAAGACCTCCTGTCGCCAGTACAGCGCGGTGTCGCTGCCGAACTTCAGCGTGCCCAGCGAGCTGCCATCGCCGATGGCGCCGCCGTGCGACCACGGCCCCAGCGACAGGAACACGTTGTTCCCCGTGTCGTGCGGCTTGATCGCCTTCCACACGGCGATGGCGCCGTAGATGTCTTCCGCGTCCCAGTAACTGTGCACGAGCAGCGTCGGCACGGTGACGCCCTGGCGCGCGAGGATCTTGTCCATCGCCTGTTCGCGCCAGAACGCGTCGTACGAAGGATGGGCGACGACCTTGTTCCAGAAGCCGCTCTGTTCCAGGCCCCGCTCGCGGCCCAGCGCGCCCGCCGAACCGGCGCGCAGGTACATGTCGTAGTCGTCGTAATTCGTGATCGGCCACTTGGCCGTGTTGGCGCGCGTGACGACCTGTTCCAGCATGTACGACATATTGATCTGCCGGAAGGCGCCGTTGTGGAACCAGTCGTCGCCCAGCCAGCCGTCCACCATCGGGTTCATCGGCACCGCGACCTTCAGCGCCGGGTGCGGACTCACGAGCGCCATCAACGGCAGGAAGCCGTCGTACGAGATGCCGATGATGCCCACGCGGCCGTTCGTCTCGGGGACGTTCTTCGTCAGCCAGTCGATCGTGTCGTACGTGTCGGTCGAATGATCGACGGGCGTCGGGTTCAGCGGGCCATGCAGCGGGCGGTTCATCACGTAGTCGCCCTCGGACCCGTACTTGCCGCGCACGTCCTGCACGACACGGATATAGCCTTCGCCGGCGATGACGTCGGCCGCGTTGTCGTAGCCCGTCAGGATCGTCTCCATGTCCGAGCTGTCCGCGTGGTTCACGAGGCTCGATGCATCGTACGGCGTGCGCGTCAGGAGAATCGGTGCGTGCTGCACGCCTTTCGGCACGATGATGATGGTGTTCAGCTTCGTCCCGTCGCGCATCGGGATCATCACGCTGCGCTTCACGTAGTTGAAGCCGGCGTCCGGCGCCCTGAATTCGGCCGGGGTCTCGGAAGGGAGTTCGGCATACTGCGGCGCCGTTTGCGCGTGCGCGTAACCGGCGAGCGCCAATGCACCGATGAGCGGCGCGAGGCGGACTGGGAATGGCGTCATCGATATCCTTGGCGTGTCGTGGGCGGCGCCCGCTACATTAGCACAAGGATCCGGCGTTCAGCCGTGGGCGGTGCGGGGCGTGGGATGCGGATGGTCGAGGTGGACTTCGCGCAGCGCCGCCTCGAACAGCACCACGCGGCGCGCGCGCGGCAGCGCTTCCCACCACGCGAGCGGGAAGGTGAGGCGGCGGTCGGCCATGCGCACGAAGGCGTCGAAGCCGGGCTGCGTCTCGACGAGCACGACGGCTTCACCGAGATGCGCGGCCCGCACCTCGATGCGCATGCCGTCCTCGTTCGCATAGGCCAGCACGCGGCTCACGTCGTCCCACGGCACGACCGTGTCATCGGCGGCGAAGCAGTCCGGGAACACGCGGACGGCGGGGGCGGGCGCCGGCACGAGGCGGCGTTTCAAGCGGGAGAACATGGACAACATGGCGACCTCCTTACCGGGTCGTGCGCGAACCGCTGCGGTCGACGAGCAGCAACTGGCCGCGCGCGACGGTCTTCGTGTCCGCGCGGTCGTTCTTGTCGATGACGTTGACCGATGCCGTGCCCGGTCCGTGCACGACGATGTCGGCGTGGCTGGCCGTCAGTCCGCGGCCATCGAGGCTGCCCGAGCCCGCGATCTGCGCGTCGACCTGCGCAACACTCCCATCGATGCGGGCGTCGCCCGGACCGTTCATGCGCAGCAGCAGGCGCTTGCCGGACATGCTTGCCTTGAGGCCGCCGGAGCCGGACAGGGCCGCGTCCAGCGTATCGCCCACGGTCGCCAGCGTGACGCCGCCCGGCCCCCGGGCGCGCACCGTCGCCTTGCCCGCCTTGAGGCCGGCCGCATCGAGGTCGCCCGAGCCGGCCAGTTCCACGTTCAGGTCGCCCACCGTGCCGGCCAGCGCGACGTTGCCCGGCCCGTTCATGCGCAGCTGCGCCGTCCCGGCCTGCAGGCCGCGCACGGCCAGCTCGCCCGAGCCGTCCACTTCGCCGTCGAACTTGCGGATGGTGCCCGCGAGGCACGCATTGCCCGGCCCGCGCTGCACGCTGCGCGCGCCGCCGTCGATGCGCAGGTCGCAGCCTTCGAAGTCGCCCGAGCCGGCCATCTCCAGGTCCAGTTCGCGCGCGCTGCCGGAGAGCTTCACGTTGCCCGGTCCGCGCATGCGTGCCGTCACCTTGCCGGCCCGCAGGCCGTCTGCTTCGAGGTCGCCGGAGCCGCCCGCCTGCACGGCCAGCGTACCGCTCACGTCGGCCAGCTCCACATCGCCCGGCCCATTCAAGGTCAGGTCGACGTCGGTGGCTTTCAGGTGCTGCAGCTCCAGGTCGCCGCTGCCGCTGGACGTGACGGTCAGCTGGCGCACGGTGCCGCTCGCGTGGACGTCGCCCGGGCCGTTGCCCGCCAACGTGAAGCTGTCGCTTTTGATGTGTTCGATCTCGACGTCGCCGCTGCCGGCCACCGTGACGCGTTTCAGGACGGAGGCGCCGATGCGGACGGTGACCGTCTCGCGGCGCTTGCCGAAGTTGAAGAAGAAGCCGTTGCGCTGCACGGGCCGCACGACGAGCGTGTCGCCGCGCACGACGGTCTCGATCTCGGCCAGCTGCTTGCGTTCGCCGCTCAGTTCCAGCGCCGGCTTCGCCTGGGCGTCGATCACGACGTGGTACGGGCCCGCCAGCTCGATCGCGCTGAATGCCGACACGGCGCGCTGCTCGGTCGTGACGCCGCCGGCCGCATCCTGCGGCTGCGCGAACGAGGCGGGCATCGTGACGAGGGCGCCGGCCGCGAGCGCGGCGGCCAGGACGGTGAGCTTGAGGGCGGTTTTCATGGTGTCGTCGTTGTTGTCTGCGGCAGCGCCGGGAGACTGCACGATACGGGATGCACGACGCCGGCGCAGCCGCCTTTCGACGAATGCGCGAAAACGCAGGACAGGCTGCAAAAAATGGGGGGTGGATGGATGGCGCTTACTTCACCGGCGCGACCGTGAAACCGGCCTGTGCGAGATCGTCCAGCAGCCCGCCGCAATCCGCCTCGTCATGCCGTGCTGCGAACAGGTTGCGCACGGGGACGACATAGAAATGCGTGCGGCCGTCCGCGACCTTGCCCATGCGCGCGATCCAGTCGCGGTTGCGGGCGCAGACGAGGCCCGCGTCCAGCGGCGCCAGCCGGGCCAGCGGACTGCCGTCGGACGGCGCCCGGCCGCGCAGCAGGGCGTCGAAGTCGTGCGCGAGACGCGGCACGGCGGCTGCGGAGGAGGGCGTGCCGTCGGCCGCGTCCAGCAGCAGCATCGTGCGGCGCGGGCCGGCGGCGCAGTACGCGTGCATCATGCCCGTGCGGTAATCGATGTCGTGCACGGGGATGTCCGGGCGGGCGCGCACGAGCGCCTCTGCAATGTCATGCGCCGGTGCGGCGGGCGCGAGCGAGGCGGTTTGCACCCGCGCGAACTGCAGCAGCGTGAATTCGTCGCTCATCTCGATCAGGCGCGCCCAGGACTGCGCCTGCGTGTCCGGGTCGGGCGCCTTCGCGAGGGCCTTGACGTCGAGCGCGTCGCGCCGGGCCATGTCGGCCTGCAGCGCGAGCGTGAGGATGCGCTGGCGCGCGTCGTTCAGCATGGCGATGCCTTGCTCGTCGAGCTGGCGCAGGTCGCATCCGGGTGTGGCGGGACCTTCCTCGCCATCGCCCACGCCCTCGACCGACAGCGTGGCCGACGCGCGCAGGGCCGGCAGCACGGCGCGCGTGTAGTAGGCGTCGAATTCGACCGGCAGGCCGGCGGGTGTCGCGACCAGCACGTACAGCGTGGTGTTGCCCCGGGTGGCTTTCCAGAGACGCGGTGTGGCGGCATGCGCCATGCCGGCCGCGAGGGCGAGCAGGCACACGAGGAGGCGGAGGGCGGTCGTCATGCCCGGGATTATAGCTACGCGGCATCGTCAGTTTCGAAGACATCCTCGATTCCGCACGCGCTGTTCATGGTAGTGTGACATGATCTCATGTCTGTTTCTGGAGGCTCCCATGCTCACCGTCCGCAAGCTGAACGTCGACCTGTCGCGCGGGTTCGGCCGCTACTGGCTGGGCGGCGACGCCTGGCGCACCGCATTCATGAATGCGCTGTCGATGAGTTTCCCGCTCGGCGAGCAGATGTTCATCGACAGCGTGCGCGCCGTGCCGCCGGACACGATCGCCGACCCAGCCTTGCGCGCGGAGGTGAAGGCCTTCGTCGGCCAGGAAGCGAGCCACCGCTTCGTGCACGAGCAATACAACGCGGCGCTGGCGCGCCAGGGCTACCCGTACACGCTCGAACCGCGCACGCGGCGCCGGGTCGGGTTCGCGGCACGGCTCCCCGTCGCGGACCGCCTGGCCATCACGTGCGCGCTAGAACATTACACGGCGATGCTGGCCGACTACGTGCTGCGCCATCCGCACTGGCTGGCGGACGCCGAACCGCAGCTGCGCGTGCTGTGGTCGTGGCATGCGGCGGAGGAGACGGAGCACAAGGCGGTCGCCTACGACGTCTACCGCGCGGCCGGCGGCGGCTATCTGAAACGGGTGCTGTGGTATGTGCACGTGAGCGTCGTGTTCTGGCTCGACACGTTCCAGCAGACGGCCCACAACCTGCACCGCGACGGCAGGCTGTTCGCCCTGCGCACGTGGACCAGCGCCGCGCGCAGCTGGTTCGGCCGGCGCGGCCTGGCGTGGGCACTGGCCGCGCCCGCGCTGCACTACCTGACGCCGCGCTTCCACCCTTGGCAGCATGACAACCGCGACCTGCTGCAGATGTGGCTGGAGCGCAACGACGGGGCGTACCGGGCCATTACGCGTACCCCATCCTGACGCACGCCTGGCGCCCGGCCGTGCCGGAATGGAGGGCGGATGTCATAATGGGCGCCACGTCAAGGAGAACATCGTGATTCGCTACATGGGCACCCGCAAGAATGCGGAAGGTGCCTCCGTCTACATATTCATCGTCAACGGCATGGAAAAGGAAGTGCGCGAGCACGCGCTCAAGCAGCATCCGGGCTGTTACGAGGCCCTGCCGGCCTCGGTGAAGGCGAAGATCGCCGCCAATCGCGCATGGCTGGGAAAATTGTAGGCCTGCTGGCTGCCGCGCTGGCGCTCGTCGGCCCCGTGCACGCGCAGACCCAGGACAAGCCGCCGTCCACGTTCGGCCCCGTCATCGGCGCGGCCCTGCTGTGCCACGACCATCTCGACAACAAGTATTTCTACACCTGGCTGAAGACCCATTTCGGCCCGGCCTACAAGCACGAAGGCGGCGCCTACTGGTTCCGCACGGGCGAGACGACCTTGTGGGGCGCGCCCGTCACCGAAGTGATGGTCAGCGACGACACGAGCGAATGGGTGTTCGTGGGCGCCGTCGCCGAAGTGGCACCGGACGAACTGGCACAGGCCGTCCGCAAGGCGGCCGGCGTGCGCCACCTGGCGGCCGACGCGTCGCCTTACCCTTTGCGCGTATCCGTCCCCGGCAGCACGATCGCTTACTACAATGCCAAAAGCAAAATATACTGCGCGAAGTTCAAACCGCTGCCGCCGCGCCGGTAAGCTTTTGGTATTGGCATGTACACAAATTATTTCCAATTAAAGCAGGCGCCGTTTTCCATCGCGCCCGATCCGCGCTACCTGTTCATGAGCGAACGCCATCGCGAGGCGCTCGCGCACCTGTTGTACGGGATAGGCAGCGGCGGGGGCTTCGTGCTGCTCACGGGCGAGATCGGCGCCGGCAAGACGACCGTGTGCCGCTGCTTCATCGAGCAGGTGCCGGACGACTGCCGCCTGGCGTATATCTTCAACCCGAAGCTGACGGTCGAGGAATTGCTGCAGACGATCTGCGACGAATTCCGCATCCAGGCCGCCTCCGCGGCCGGGGTGAAGGCCGGGGTGAAGGCCTACGTGGACGCGATCAACGCCTACCTGCTCGACAGCCACGCGCAAGGCCACAACAACGTGCTCGTGATCGACGAGGCGCAGAACCTGTCGGCCCAGGTGCTGGAGCAGCTGCGTCTCCTGACGAACCTCGAGACGAGCGAGCGCAAGCTCCTGCAGATCATCCTGATCGGTCAGCCGGAGCTGCGCACGATGCTCGCGCGGCCGGAACTGGAGCAGCTGGCCCAGCGCGTCATCGCCCGCTACCACCTGGGCCCGCTGTCCGCAGAGGAGACGGGCGCCTATGTCGCGCACCGGCTGGCCGTCGCGGGCGTGCAGGGCGCGACGCCGGTTCCCGCCGCACTGGCGCCGCTGATCCACCGCCTGACGGCCGGCGTGCCGCGCCGCATCAACTTGTTGTGCGACCGCGCGCTGCTCGGCGCCTACGTCGAGAACAGCCGCGAGGTCACGCCGGCGATCCTGCGCCGCGCCGCGCGCGAAGTGTTCGCGGGCGACGATGCGCTGGCCGGAGCGCCCCGCAGGCCGCTGCGCTGGCCGTTCGTGGCCGGCGGCGTGCTGGCCGGCGCCGCCATCAGTGCGGCGGCGTGGCAGGCGGTGCCGCATCGGCCGGCGAGCGTGCCGGCTGCGCCTGTGGTCGTGCAAGCGCAGCCTGCGCCCGCGAAGGTGAACATGCAACCAAAACCGCTGGCGCTGGCCACGCAGGACGACGCGCTGCGCGAACTGGGCGCGCTGTGGGGCCAGCAACTGCCGGCCGCCGCCGCGTGCGACGCCGCGCCGCGCCTCGGCGTGCGCTGCTACCAGGGCCGCGGCGGTTTGTACGAACTGCGGCTGCTCGACCGGCCGGCCATCGTCGGCCTGCACGACGGCGCCCGGGTCGGCTACGCCGTGCTGATCGGCATGGACGACGACACGGCCACGCTCGCGATCAACGGCCAGCGCCACACGGTGAGCCTCGGATTGCTCGCGACCCGTATCGACGGCGAGTACACGACCTTGTGGAAGGTGCCGCGCGGTTTCCGCGACCAGGTGGGGCCGGGCGACAGCGGGCCGGACGTCGACTGGATCGCCGCCCGCCTCGCGGAACTGGACGGCAAGCGCGCGGCGCCGCCGGCCGGGCAAGTCCTGGACGAGCCCACGCGCCGCCTGCTGCGTGCGTTCCAGGTCAAGCAGAACCTGAAAGCGGACGGCCTGGCCGGTCCGCGCACCTACATGCGCCTGAACCAGCTCGCCGGCGTCGACGAACCGCGCCTGCTGGCAGCCACCGGGAAGTGATATGTCGTACATCCTCGAAGCTTTGAAGAAGGCCCAGGCCGAACGCCAGCTCGGCAACGCGCCGACGATCCACGCGCCGCAGGCCGCCGCGCCCGCGCCGGCGACTGCCGCGGCGAGCCGCAAGCCGCTGTTCGTCGGCCTCGGTGCCGGGGCGGTCGTCGTCGCCGCGGGCGCGCTGGTGTTGTGGCGGCCGGCGCCTGCACCGGCGCCGAAGGCCGTCGTGCAGGCGGCAACGCCCGCGCCGGCAGCGCCCGCGCCGGAGACGCTGGTGGTGAGCGCGCCGCCCGCGCCCGCACCTGTGCCCACACCGGCGCCCGTGCGCGAACGCGTGCCGGCGCCCGAACCGGTCCGTCCGGTCCCGGTTGCGCCCGCACCCGTCGCCAAAGCAGCCCCGGAAGACAGCCTGCCATTCCTGCAGCAGCTGCCCGACGCCCAGCAGCGCGACATCCCGCGCGTGACCTTCGGCGGCTACATGTATTCGGCCAACGCGGCCGACCGCCTGCTGATCGTCGACAAGGCCCTGCGCCACGAAGGCGAGGAGGTCGCGCCGGGCCTCGTGCTGGAAAAGCTGCTGCCCAAGGCGGCCGTGATGAACTTCCGGGGACTCCGCTACCGTGTCGCCTACTGACGCCGCCGGCCGCGGGCCCGTGCTGGGCGTGATCGGCTGGTCCGGCAGCGGCAAGACAACGTTGCTGGAAGTCCTCGTGGGCCGGCTGGCGGCGTCCGGGCTGCGTGTCAACGTCGTCAAGCACAGCCACCACGACATCATGCTGGAACCGCCGCACAAGGACAGCGCCCGCATGCGCGCGGCCGGCGCGGCCGAGGTGATGATCGCGTCGCCGTACCGCGTGGCCATCATGCGCGAACTGCGCGGCGCGGCGGAGCCGTCGCTGGCCGAGCATCTCGCGCGCCTCGCGCCGGGCGACCTGACGCTGGTGGAAGGCTATAAATGGGAAGCATTGCCCAAGCTGGAGGTGTACCGGCCGGACGTGGGCAAGCCGCCGATGTTCCCGGGCGACCCGCATATCGTGGCCGTCGCTTCCACGATGGCGCGTCCGGAAGGGCTGGCGCCGCACGTGGCGTGGCTGGACCTGCTCGACCCGGACGCGGTATTGCGCTGGGTCAGGCAATTTAATGGTTTGCCCGCCTAAAGTTCCTGCGCGTCCTGCCGTTAACCGGGGATAAGCGGTAGTGCGGGCGAACCCCGCGCCGCCCGACCGTCGACACACCCACCAGGAGCGCATATGGACGCCTTAGGTATCGCCAAGCTTGCCACCAGCATCGCCGACACCGGCACCCGCCAGGACGTCGCCGTGGCCGTGCTGAAAAAGACGCAGGACATCCAGGCCGCCGCGGCCACCCAGCTGCTGGAAGCCGTGCAGTCGGCCGCGCCGACGCCGAACCTGCCGCCGCACCTGGGCAACCATATCAACACGACGGCCTGACGCAGGCGCGTCAACGGAACGGCCGCCGCCCGCGTTATCGGCCCAGTACCCGGCGCGACGGGGGCGGCCACACAATACCATCCGCTCAGCCGCCACCATCGGGCTGCCGCCAGCGACGACAACGTCCGGCGCGCAGCCGACAAACGGCCGCCCCGGCCGGGTTACTTTTCCGTTCTCCAAGACCTACGCAAAGCTAACCAAAGTTAACTTTTGCCGCTGGGTTCCTGCTTCGCGGGGACCGGTTTCGCCCCGTGCTCGCGCACGGGGCCAGCGCCGTTCCCTCCACAGGCAGTTGCGATGGAACTCATCGCCATATTCTTCAGGTTGACGGCCGCGTTGACGTCGCGGTCGTGGTGTACTCCGCACGCGGGACAAGTCCAACTGCGCGTCCCGAGCGCGAGTTCTTCCAACCGGTATTTGCAGCACGAGCACGTCTTGCTGCTTGGATACCACCGGTCCACCACGACCACATGTCCGCCGCGCCACACAGTCTTGTAGCTCAATTGCCTGCGCAGTTCGTAGAAGCCCACGTCGGCGATTGCGCGTGCCAGGCGATGGTTCCCAAGCATGCCCCTCACGTTCAGGTCCTCGATCCCGATCGTATGAAAGCGCCGGGTGACGCTGGTCGTGAGCTTGTGCAAACCGTCACGGCGCAGATTGGCGATCCTCACGTGCAGCCGGGCCAGGCGCCGCTTCGCCCTCTCTCGGTTGCTGTAGCCCTTCACCTTGCGCGACAGGGAGCGCGACATCCGCCGCAGCCGGTCGAGGAGCGAACGCAGCGCCTTTGGGCCTGGCCACTGTTCTCCCGTCGACAACGTGGCCAGCGCCGATACGCCA
>NZ_JANUGY010000006.1 GCF_024756235.1 Massilia kyonggiensis
CTAGACTCCTAAGATCCTAACGATATTGAAAATTACCAGGCACACCTGACGGTCGAAACAGCCGACAGCCGTTTAAATTCTGGTGCCCTTGACGTGGATTGAACACGTGGCCTCTCCCTTACCAAGGGAGTGCTCTACCACTGAGCTACAAGGGCTGATTTGAAACTGGAGCGGGTGAAGGGAATCGAACCCTCGTCATAAGCTTGGAAGGCTTCAGCTCTACCATTGAGCTACACCCGCGAGGTACCACCCATTCGATTCACTACACGATCAACGCTATTGGTGGTGGGGGCTGGATTCGAACCAGCGTACTCAGAGAGGGCAGATTTACAGTCTGCTGCCTTTAACCACTCGGCCACCCCACCGCGAAGAACCGCAGAGTATGAAGCAAGATAAAAACTTCGTCAACTGTTTTTGCTCGAACTGATCAAACTCAAACAGTGTCGTTGCTTCGGGGCGTGATTGTAACGGCCGAAGTACAAGTCCGCAAGGGCTGTTTGCAAGAATCATGGAAGAGCAGCCCAGGGAGGGCATCCGATGGACCCGCACAGTACCGACAATCACGATAGGCACGGCCGTCGGCTGTGGCTGGCCAACCTGGCGACCATTGCCATTTACATCGGCACCGTGCTGCTCAGCCATGCACTGGCCCTGCCGGCCGGCTATGCCACGCCCGTGTACCTGCCGGCGGGCGTCGGGTTCGCCCTTGCCGTCGCGTTCGGCCGGCGCGCCCTGCCCGGCATTGCCATCGGCGCACTCCTGTCGCACCTGCCCGATGGCTGGATGGCTCCCGACACCGCGCCCGCGACCGCGGCTGCCGCCGCGCTGGTCGCCACGCTGGGCTCGCTCGTCCAGGCGTCGCTCGGCGCCCTCTGGTTCCGCCGCGTCGTCGACCCGGCCCTCGGCACGGCGCGCGACGTCGCCCGCTTCCTCGCGCTGGCGCCGGCCTTCTGCCTGATCAACGCCACCGCCAACGTGTCCGCCCTGTACCGGCTGGGCGTGGTGAGCGCGGCCGAACGGGCGCCGAACTGGATCAACTGGTGGGCCGGGGATACCGTGGGCGTCCTGCTGGCCGCCCCGCTCGTCTGGATCGTGTGCGGCCAGCCGCGCTGGCTGTGGCGCCGGCGCGCGCGCCTCGTCGCCCTGCCGCTGCTGCTCGCGGCCGGCGTCGTCATGGCCGCCTACGAGCAGACCGTGCAGTGGGAACACCAGCAATACCTGCAGGCCTACCGCCTGAAAGCCCAGCAGGTGACTGACGAGCTGCAGGCCGAGCTGCGCGAGCACGAGCGCTTCGTCGGCACGTTCTCGCGCACGCTCGCCGCGGAAGACCGCTTCATGGATCGAGAGAAATTCCTGCGCATCGCCAGCGGCCATGTCGACGGCAGGCCCGAGATCGCCGCCATCAACTGGCTCGTGCCCGTCACGCTGGCGGAGCGCGCCGCGTTCGAGACGTGGGTGCGCACGCACGTCGACCCCGCATTCGCGGGCGTGCGCGACGTGACCGGCACACAAGGCCTGCGTCCGGCCGGCCCGCGCCCGCAGTACCTGCCCCTGCTGTACACCTGGCCCCCGTCGAATGCGCGCATCCGCGGGATGGACTTCCTGACGGCACCGGGACGCACGGAGGCGGTGTCGCGGGCGCTGGCCGGCTCGCGCCCGGTGGCCACCGGCCCGATCCGGCTGGTGGCCACCGACGCCAGCGGCATCGGCCTGTTCCGCGCCGTCGGCGCACCCGGCCAGCCGCCGCTGGGCGTGCTGGCCCTGGTCCTCGATGCGCATGCCTTCGTCCGGCAGGCGGTCGTGCGCGCAGGCTTCACGGGCTTCGACATCAGCCTGGCGGATACGACCCGCCGCGGCGCGCCCGTCGCGCTGGTGGGCAACCCGGGCCGGCACGCGGTCAGCGGCGACTACAACGTGCTGCTCACGTACGGCGGCCGCACCCTGCAACTGCGCTTTACGCCGACGGCCGCCTACATGGAAGGGGAACGGGGACTCGCCAGCTGGATCGTGATCACGACGGGCCTGCTGCTGGCCGCGCTGCTGGGCGCGCTGATGCTGATCGTCAGCGGCGAGCGCGCCCAGATCGAGGCCCAGGTGGCGGAACGCACGGCGCGCCTGCAGGCGATCCTGGACAATGCCGCCGACGCGATCGTCACCGTCGACGCGCGCGGCACGGTGCTGTCGGCCAACCGCGCCACGGCGGCGCTGTTCGGCTACGCGCCGACCCACCTGCCGGGCCTCGCGTTCACGGCGCTGGTGCCGGGCCACGGCGACGAGGACGGCCTGGACCTGCTGGCGCGCCTGGCCGGCAGCCGCCCCGAGGAACGCCAGCTGGACGGGCTGAACGCGTGCGGCGAACCGATGCCCCTCGCGGTGGCGGTGTCCATCGTCGACCTGGCCGGCGAGCGCCTGTACGTGTGCATCCTGCGCGACCTGACGGAGCAGCAGCGTGCGCAGGCGCGCATCCACCGCCTGGCCCACCACGACCCGCTGACGGGCCTGGAGAACCGCCATGCGCTCGGCATGCGCCTGGAACAGCAGCTCGCGCAGGCACGCCGCACCCGGCAGCCGCTGGCCGTGCTGTTCATCGACCTCGACCACTTCAAGAAGATCAACGATTCGCTCGGCCACCAGGCCGGCGACGAGCTTCTCGTGGGCGCGGCGGCGCGCATGAAGGACCTGCTGCGCGACGTCGACGCCCTCGCCCGCCTCGGCGGCGACGAATTCATCATCGTGTTGTGCGGCCCGCTTTCTCCCGACAGCGTGAGCGCGGTAGCGGTGCGCCTCGTGGCATCGCTGCAGCAGCCCTACCGCCTGGCCGGCACGACGGCGCACAGCGGCGCCAGCGTGGGCGTGGCCCTGTTCCCGGAAGACGGCCAGGATGCGGACACGCTGCTGCGCCACGCCGACATGGCGATGTATGCGGCCAAGCGCGAGGGCCGCGGCAATTTCCAGTTCTTCTCGCCCGCCATGAACGCGGCCACGCACGAACACCTGCTGCTGGAAAACCGCATGTGGGCGACGCTGGAAAACGGCGGCTTCGACGTCTACCTGCAGGCCCAGGTCGAACTCGATACGGGACGCGTGATCGGCGCCGAGGTGCTGCTGCGCTGGCACGATCCGGAGCTGGGCAGCGTGGAGCCCGGTCGCTTCATCCCCATCGCCGAGGAATCGGGCCTGATCCTGCCGCTCGGCGACTGGGTGCTGGCGCGCGCGATGGCCCTGCTGGCCGAGTGGCGCGACGACGGCATGGATCACCTGCGCCTGGCCGTGAACCTGTCGGCGCGCCAGTTCAGCGGCGGCGCCCTGCTGGCGCGCCTGGACGCGCTGCTTGCCGAGCATGCGATCGACCCGGCGCGGATGGAGCTGGAGATCACGGAAACGGCCGCCATGCGCGACCCGGAAAACACGCGCCACCTGCTTCAGCAGCTACGTGCGCGCGGCTTCAAGCTGGCCATCGACGACTTCGGCACCGGCTACTCGTCGCTGGCCTACCTGAAGCTGTTCGCGATCGACCGCATCAAGATCGACCGCGGCTTCGTGCGCGACATCGAGACGAATCCGAACGACGCCGCCATCGTCGATGCGACCATCGGCCTGGCCCATGCGCTCGGGCTGGGCGTGATCGCGGAAGGCGTGGAGACGCACGCGCAATGGGGCTTCCTGCGCGACCGCAACAGCGACGAGGCGCAGGGCTATCTGTTCGGGCGGCCGATGCCGGCGCCGGAATTCCGCGATTTCGTCAGGGCGCGAGCGCAGCCAGTACCTGGCCCTTGAGCGCCTTGATGAGGGCCGTCTCGTCGGGCGGTACGCCTTCCGGCGCAAGCTCCGTGCGGTCGGCGTAGAACAGGCCTAGTTGCACCTTGCCGACCACCAGCGGCAGCACGATGAAGCTCTGCGCGTCGGGCAGCAGGGCCTTGTGCCAGGCCGGCAGCAGGTCGCGGATCTTGGCGCCGCGCGCGTCCGAGATCATGAGGTCGGCGTCGTTTTCCATCGCGAGATAAAACAGGTCGCGCGCGCTCTTCTCTCCGGCGGGCGCCAGTGCAAACGTGAAGCCTTCCTGCACGCGCGCCTGCGCGAGCCCGAACGACGCGCGGGCGCGGTACTGGCCGGCGCGCACGTCCTTCAGCACGACCGTCGCGAAGCGGAAGCCCAGCGCCGTGTACAGCGTCTCCAGCACGGCCATGACGACGTCGTTGACCTTGTGCCGGCCGGACGCGCGCATCTGGGTGACGTCCTGCACGCCCGCCAGCAGCAGGTCGCGCGCGTTCTTCGGCTTGCCGCTCGGGTACGTGCCCTGCTCTTCCTCTTCCCCGCCGAGGGTCGCCAGCAGCAGCACGTTGGGCAGGCCGCCCTTGTCTTCCGGCGGCGCGCGGCGCGGCACGGGTTGCAAATTCATGCTCTGCAAGAGGCTCGTCATTTCGAACGCCACCGTCTCGAACAGCTCGTCCAGCTCGGCCGCGCCGAGGTTCAGCGCGGTGCCATAGCGCGCCAGCAGCGCCTGCGCTTCCGGCGTGTCGGACGGCGTGGGCGTCTTGCCCAGCAGGCGCGCCACGTCCAGGCTGAACGACGCCACCTGGCGCATCCACTCGCCGCGGTTCACGGCCAGTTTCAGCACGCCCGTCTCCAGCGGGCGCTGGGCGCGCATGATCACGTCGGGGATCTTCCACTCGCCCAGCACGGCCTCGGACAGCGCATCGAAACTGCAGCCGAGGATCATCTGCGCGGCCTGTGCCGGCGTATGCTTGCCGGTGGCGAGCAGGGCCTGGATCTCGCGGTAGCGGTCATGCTCGTGCGACGCGACCAGCAGCGCGCCGAGATTCTTGAACAGCGCGCCGATCGACGCTTCCTCCGCGCCCTGGTAAAAGCTGTGGCGCGCCATCTCGCGGCCGACGAGGCTCGCGCACAGCGACGCTTCCAGCTCCACGCGCACGCTGTACGCATGCTCGCTGCTGGCCAGCGCGTCGACGAGCAGCATCGCCAGCGCGACCGTGCGCACGTTGTCGAAGCCCAGCAGCGAGATCGCGCGCGACACCGTCGTGACGGCCGTGCCGGCCGCCGTGCGGTAGCGGACCGTGTTCGCGAGGCGCAGGATGCGCTGCGTGAGCGCGACGTCGGACAGCACGTAGTGCGCGAGGTCGTGCGTGCCCTGGTCTTCCGACGTGGCCATCTGCACGACGCGCGCGATGGCGCTGCCCAGCGCGAACATGTCCTCGTCGCCGCAGACCTTCTGCAGCAGCGCGGCGCGTACGCGGCGCCCGTCCGGCGGCGTGCCGGGGTTCGGAGTCGTCATGATCGCTTAGCCGGCCCTCTTCGGACGCGGCCCTTTATCGTATTTCTTCAGGATCTGCTGGTGCAGTCCGGCCAGCGCCGGCAGCTTCGGGTTGACCGGATCGAGGCGGCGCACGCCGGCGATGAAGCCCTGGACCTGCTGGCCGAGGCGCTCGTCCCAGCCTTCGTGGTCCAGGCATTTCAGGATGGCCAGTGCGGCGTTGAACACGACCTGCGGATTGTCCGGCAGCTTGGTCGCCGCTTCCTGCATCAGCACGACGGCGCCCTTGTAGTCGCCGCTCTTCGCCTTGGCGGCGCCCGTGGCGACGAGGTCGACGACCTGCTGGCGGCTTTCCAGCGCCAGCTTCTGCGCCGTCTCGGCTTGTCCGGCATTCTCGAACACGGCCATCGCGCGCGCCACCGCGGCGCCGTTCTGCGCATTGCGCATCACGTCGCGCACGATCTCGGCAGCGCCTTCCTCCATGCCGTTCTCGATGCAGGTGCGGGCCAGCTCCAGCTTGAGCTCCGGGCGCAGGTCGGGCGCGTCCTGGCTGGCGGCGAGCGCCGTCGCCAGCGATTCGGCCAGGCGCGCCTCGTTGCCCGTGTATTCATGCACGAGGCTGGACGCGATGGCGCTGCACAGCGGCGTATGCTTCTGGAATGCCATCGATTTGTCGAGGTCGCGGATGACGGCCGCGGCCTGCACCGGGTCGCCCTTGCGCACGAGCGTCTGCACGAGGCGCACGTGGTCCTGCGGGTCCTTGAATTCGGAATACTTGGCCTTGCTGACGACCTGCTTGAGGATCTTCTCGGCCGTGTCGTGGTCGCCCGCCTCCAGCGCCGTCTCGCCCAGCTTGCGCAGCCGCCGCACCGCGTGCGGCGACACGGCCACGGCCTCCGTCAGCACGGCCTGCGCGGCATCCAGCGCGCCGATGGCCTCGTGGGTGCGCGCAAGCCAGTCGTAGGCGTCGACGAAGTTCTTGTTGCTGTCGACGAGGTCTTCCAGCATCTCGCGCGCCTCATCGTAGCGCTCGCGCAGGAACAGCGTCTTCGCCAGGCCCAGGCGCGCCCACGCGATGGCCTTGGTCTCGACCAGCTGGCGGTAGATGGGCTCCGCCTCGTGCGGCTCGCCGAGGAACATGTGCAGTTCGGCGCGCAGGCGCAGGAAGTCGACGAGGTAGCGCGGATGGCGCTCTTCGCCCTCCAGGCAGGCGGCGATCGCCTCGCGCTGGCTGCCCGCCTCCATCAGTTCGTACACGGGCAGCAGCGCATTTCTCCGTTCGAGGCCGCGCGCGATGCGTTCGAGCAGGCGGTCGGCCGTGAACGGTTTCAGGATGTAGTCGGTGGGCCCCAGTTCGGCGGCGCTGACGACCTTGCCGTAATCGCCTTCGGCCGTGACCATGAAGAACATGGTCGACAGCGGCATGAGCTTGTGGTGGCGCACGTCCTCGAGCAGTTGCTGGCCGTCCTGGCCGCCTTCCAGCGCGTATTCGCACAGGATCAGGTCGTAGTGCTTCAGGCCGAGGTGCTTGACGGCCTGGTTCGAGCCGCCGACGTGGTCGATCTTGCTCAGGCCGCACATGTTCAGCATGTTGTGGATCGTCGAGCGCATGCCGGCGTGCGGCTCGATGATCAGGGCGTTGAGGCCGTCAAGTTCGTTCATGTCCCGGTTTTCCGTATGTGCCTGCGATGGGCGTGGAGGGCTGCATGGGCCCGCGTGGTCTACCGAGTATATTACGTCCAGGGAACAAAATTCTTGAACTTCACCAGCATCTAACCTGGCGAAATGTCGCGAAAAACCACACTTTTGGTTGTCAGGCGCCGGGCTGGCGTGCGGCGGCCTGGCGCAGCGGCGCGCGGTGGCCGCTGGCGCATTCGGGGCGGGCGCCGCCGATCATGATGTTTTGGTAACGGACTTCGTACTTGCCGGCCGACAGTTTATCGATGAGGAATTTGGCGCGGCCCAGCACGTAGGCATGACGTACGTTCGAGCGGCGGTCCAGGTCATAGATTTTCACCAGGACAGGCGACGGATTGTTGCTGTTGTCGACCAGTACCTGCATGTCCTCGCCCTGGTTGCCGAGCGGATAACCGTCGATGTAGCCGGACTGCGCCGGCCACGGATCGCCCGTGGGCGCGACCTGGGCCTGCAGGTCCGTATCGCAATCGGGCGCGCGGGCGGGCACGATCAACTGGGTCACGCCGAGGGCCTTGATGTCGGGCGGCGCGTCGGCCTGCCCGGCGGGACGCGCCCAGCCGTCGGCACTGGCGTCGCTGCCGAGCGGGTCCGGCGGGGTGTTCGGTGTGGAGGCGGAAGCGGACGCCGATGCGGACGCAGCGGCTGCCGGTTGGGTTTTGCCCGGCCAGGCCAGTGCGCTCGGCAGCACTTTCGGCGGATCGAGCAGGACGATGGCCAGCGCGCCGCCGCCCGCGAACGAGGCAAGCATCAGGCCCCACCAGCGCGGGTCGCGCAGCACGCGCCAGCGCGACGGCGCTTCGACCTGGCGCGGCTCCCAGTGCCCGTCGCCGCGCGGTTTCTCGCGGCCTTCTTCGCCATGGGAACTTTCCAGCCACTCGACTTCCCACTCTTCCGACGCGATCCACTCGTCGTGCTCCTTGCGGCGCACGGGATCGGACAGGATGTTGTAGGCCGTATTGACGATGGCCATGATGCGGGCGGCGCGCTCGTCACCCGGATTCTTGTCGGGGTGATATTTCTGACTCAGGGCCTTGTAGGCTGCGCGAATGACTTCCTGCGGTGCGTGGCGCGACACCTTCAGGTTGTCATAATGGGTATGGATCTTGGCCATGGGTCAGGGTCAGGTTGCACAAGGCGCCAGCTGCTTCAATATTAGCCGATTCGTTCCATAACGGCAGAGGCACGGGGCAGCCTGCCGTACGGGCGGCATTACAGCATAGCCGGGTTTGTGTCCACCGCGCAAGATGTCAGTATCACAACTTTTGGCTGCGATCGGCGCGCTCGATGGCGGGTTCGAGTACGACGCCGCTGCCGACGATGAGCACCTTGAACAATTCCCCCATTTCGGCCGGCGACACGAGCTTTTGCACGGCCTTCGACTGCGGCAGGTAGCGCAGCGCGTCCTCCGGGTCCGTCTTCAGCAGCAGCTCGCCGATGCCGGCCGCCAGCAGGAAGGCCGCTTGGCTCATGTAGCCGAGCACGTCCAGGCCGGCACCGTGGGCCGCCAGCGCCATCGTCGTGAAATCGACGTGCGCCGTGATGTCCTGCAGGCCCGGCAAATAGAACGGATCCGGGTGCGCATGGTGGCGGTAATGACACATCAGCGTGCCGCTCGTGCGCTCGTCGAAATAATATTCGTGGGCCGGGAAACCGTAGTCGATCAGGATCGCGGCGCCCTTCCCCTTCTCGAACATCTGCGCCAGCGAGCGCATGAAGCCGCAGGCGACGGGGTGGATCTCGGTGAGATAGCCGTCCTGCAAGGTGTCGGCGTCGGGAATCTGGCGGGCGATCTGGTCCATTAGCGCCGCATCGGGCTCCGCGGGCGTAAAGACGAAGCGGCCGTCGTCCACCGTCACCATCTGCCGGTGCCAGCGGCCGCCGTCGCGCACGACGAGCTCGACCGGCATCGCATCGAGCACCTCGTTGGCGAGCACGACGCCGCGGAACGCGACCGGAAAATCGTGCGTCCAGCGCACCTGCGGGAAATCCTTCAGCGCTTCCTGCTGGCGCGCGCGCAATTCGCCCGACAGTTCGATGATCGTATAACTGTCGACGCGCACGCCCAGTTCGCCCAGCGCCGTCAGGACGTCGTGGGCCAGTTTGCCCGTGCCGGCGCCGAATTCGATGATGTTAGGGGCACTTTGGGCCATAATAGCGGCTGCCGCGCGCGCCAGCGTGGCACCGAACAGCGGGCTGATCTCGGGCGACGTGGTGAAATCGCCATCGCGGCCCAGCTTGGCCGCACCGCCGCTGTAATAGCCGAGATTCGGCGCGTACAACGCCAGTTCCATGAAACGCGAAAACGGGATGGCGCCGCCCTGGTCGGCGATCTCGGCAGCGATCATGCGCTGCAGGGCTTGGGACGCGGCCAGCGCGTCGCTGGAGGGAAGAGGTAAGGACATCCGGCCATTGTAGCGAGAATCGGCAGCGACCCACAAACCACGATGACACAGACAAATTCGACTCCTGATCCAACTGGCCGCCCGCACGCGGGACGGGCGCGCGCGGCCCTCGTTACGGGTGCCGGCCGGCGCATCGGACGCGCCATCGCGCTCGGCATGGCCGAGGCCGGCTGGGAAGTCGCCGTGCACTACCGCCAGTCCGCTGCCGAGGCCGACGAGGTCGTGGCCGCCATCCGCGCCCTGGGCCGGCGCGCCGTCGCGCTGCACGCCGACCTGGCCGATGACGCGGCCGTGCGCGCCCTGCCCGGCCAGGCCGTGCACCTGCTGGGCGGCCTGGATTGCATCGTCAACAACGCGTCGTTGTTCGAATACGACAAGCCGGACGATTTTTCTCCGGCCCTGCTGGCTGCCCACATGCAGTGCAACGTGGGCGCGCCGCTGCTGCTCGCGCAGGCCTTGCACGCGCTGGTGCCGGACGGCGGCCAGGCCGTCGTGATCAACTTGCTCGACCAGAAACTGTACAATCTCAACCCGGATTTTTTGTCGTACACGTTGTCGAAAGCGGCATTGCAGACGGCGACCACGATGCTGGCCCAGGCGCTGGCACCGAAGCTGCGCGTCGTCGGCGTCGCGCCCGGCATCACGCTCGTCTCGGGCGACCAGAGCGCGGACGGCTTCGAGCGCGCGCACAAGGTCACGCCGCTGGGACGCTCGTCCACGCCGCAGGACATCGTCGACGCCGTGTGCTACGCGGCAGGTGCGAAGGCGCTGACCGGCACCACCCTGCTCGTCGACGGCGGCCAGCACCTGATGCCGCTGGCGCGCGATGTGATGTTTTTGACCGAATAACCTGTACCCACCTCACCATCGAAGGTTTCCTATGTTGTCCGCCCTGTTCTACCCGCAGCTGCGCGATTGCCGCAGGCTGTTCCTGCGCAATTACGAAGTCATGATCAACATCGGTGTCCATGAGTTCGAAAAGAAGGGCGAGCAACGCGTCCTGATCAATGTCGACCTGTACATCCCGCTCGCCCTGTCGACACCGAAGGACGACCAGCTGCACGAAGTGGTCGACTACGATTTCATGCGCGAGACCATCGCCAGGCGCATGGCGCAGGGCCACGTGCACCTGCAGGAAACGCTGTGCGACGACGTCGTGAAGGCGATGCTGGCGCACCCGAACGTGCGCGCGGCCCGCGTGTCGACGATGAAGCCCGACGTCTATCCCGACTGCGAAGGCGTCGGCGTCGAAGTGTTCCAGATCAAGGATGAAGCATGAACGAAATGACGATGACGCGCCCGGAGCCGGACGCGGTCGACAAGAAGGCCGAAAAGCAGGCCTACGAAAACAACAAGCTGCACAAGCGCCTGTGCCGCCTCGTCGGCCAGGCGATCGGCGATTTCAACATGATCGAGGACGGCGACAAGGTCATGGTCTGCCTGTCGGGCGGCAAGGACAGCTATGCGCTGCTGGACATCCTGATGACCCTGCGCGAGCGCGCGCCGATCAATTTCGACATCGTCGCCGTCAACCTCGACCAGAAACAGCCCAACTTCCCGGCCGACGTGCTGCCGGCCTATCTGGAAAAGCTGGGCATCCCGTACCACATCGAGAACCAGGACACCTACAGCATCGTCAAGCGCCTGATCCCGGAAGGAAAGACGACGTGTTCGCTGTGCTCGCGCCTGCGCCGCGGCATCCTGTACCGCGTGGCGGACGAGCTGGGCTGCACGAAGATCGCCCTGGGCCACCACCGCGACGATATTCTCGAGACCTTCTTCCTGAACATGTTCTTCGGCGCGAAGATCAAGGGCATGCCGGCCAAGCTCGTCTCGGACGACGGCAAGCACATGGTGATCCGTCCGCTGGCCTACGTGAAGGAAGCGGATACGGAACGCTATGCCGAGGTAAAACAGTTCCCGATCATCCCGTGCGACCTGTGCGGCTCGCAGGAAAACCTGCAGAGAAAGCAGATCAAGGCGATGCTGCGCGACTGGGAAAAGAAACACCCGGGCCGCGTGGAAAACATCTTCTCGTCGCTGTCGACCGTCGTGCCGTCGCACCTGATGGACCGCGCCATGTTCGGCTTCACGGACCTGAAGGCGGACGGCGTGGCCAATCCGGCCGGCGACATCGCGTTCGACGAGGAACCGTGCTCGACGCCGGCCACGGGGACCATTCCGCTGCAGCCGCTGTAAGGCTTACTGCTTTTGTAGCTTCGCGTGGATGTCGTTCACGGCCATCAGGCCGGCCGATGAGAAAAACTTGTGGTACTCGGCCACCATCTCGCCGTTGACGATGACGGGATCGGTGGCGACATAGGTCTTCGCCACCTCGATGTCGGGCGTGGCGAACACGAAGATGCCGCGCTTGCCATCGACGCCGTCCAGCGGCCCCGCCACCACCAGCTTCTTCTCGGCCGCCAGCCGTTTCATGTTGGCGAAATGGCCTTCGAACATCTTCGTGCGTTCGGCACCATCCGGTACCCGCGTAGGACCGGACTTCAAAATGACGAGCACATAGCTGCGCATGCCGTTGTCGTTCGCACCGAGCGACTGGGCCAGTGCTGCATCGTATTGCGCGGCCGCCGGGGCGAGCGCCGCCAGCATCAGGGCGCATCCTGCCGCCATCTTTCGCATCCACATCGCATGCTCCCGGGTCGACGATCAAGTCGATCAGCCTAGCATGCGCAGGACAGAAACAGAACATCCACGCATCGTGCCACGTCACCCGGCCACATCGGTCCCGGCCGGGCTCACGCCGTTCGCCTGCTTGCGCGCCAGGCCAGGCTGGCGCATTGCGCGGGCATTGATGCGGTCGCGCTCGGGATCGCGCAGCCAGCCCCACTTGTCGAAGTAGCGCCAGGCCGACACGCACCGCCACCAGAGCGCTGCCGACCGCCTGCGCCAGCCGCGCGCACCGGCCTGGGCAGCGTCACGGACAACGGTCACATGCGGTACGAACACGGTGCGCGCGATGCGTGCGGTGCGGCGTGCCAGGTCGACGGTGTCGAAGCGCTGCAGGAAGCGCTCGTCGAACATGCCGGCGCGCAGCACCGTCTCGACCCGCATCAGCAGGCAGCAGGCCGGCGGCACCGGCACCTCCATCACCCGGCTGTAGCCGCCCGCGTGCAGCTGGTAGCGCGCCAGCCTGCCGCTGGACCGGCGCAGCAGCGGAAAACAGCGTCCCAGCAGCAGTTCCAGCGGCCCCGGCAGCAGGCTGCACAGCGGCAGCAAACGCCCCTCCACGTCCTGCACCCGCGGCGCCAGCAGGCCCGTGTCGGGATGCTGCTCCATGTAGGCGATCATCCGGGCCACCGCGTCGAGCGGCAAGCCGATGTCGGGTGCAAGCAGCAGGTGATAGACACTCCCCGCCGCCGCGGCCTCGCGCAGGATCCGGTTATGGGCGCGCGCCTGGCCGGGCCCATCCTGTTGCGGGCGGTAGTGCGCGCCGTAGCGCCCGGCCAGCGCGGGAAGCAGCGGCTGTTGCGCATCGTCGACCAGGTAGACCTGCAAGTGCGGACAGGCCGTCGTGAGGCTGAGCAGCAGGTGCTCGATCCGGTCCGGTGCTGCCGTCCCGCAGACGATGCAGCAGCTGGCCCGGACGGCCGCGGCGCCCATGCTCAGCCCCCACCGCGCGCGCGCGTTCGGCGGTTAGTTGCAAAACGGAAAATCTTATCCATGGCACCCTCCTGCGAACGACACACATGGGTTCAGAGTGGCGCCGTGCGCGACGGTTGCAGCGGAATCGACGCTGCTTGCGCGGGATCAGATTTACAGCGCCACGTCGGTGCGCAATACCGGATACAGGTTCAGCCGCTCATCCCAGGACGAATGGCGGCGCGCAAAGAATTCCAGGCGCGCATGGGCGTTCTTCGCGAATGCCGGATCGGTCTCGACCTTGCGCCGGAATTCGGCGGCGAGCGCCGGGTCGCGTGCCATCTGCTCGCGCGCCACGTCCTCGGCCACGTATTCCTCCATGTATTCCTTGCGCTCGAAGGCGTTGTTGAACTCGCCCCAGGCCAGCAGCGAATCCGGGCCCTGCGGCTCGAACAGGGCCATGACGAGGCGCGCCTTGGGCTGGGCGATCGGCACGAACAGCGCGCCCTTGACGAGGTTGCGCGGCTCGGGCTTCCAGCTGCCTTCGACTTTCAGGCGCTGGTGCGATTCGAACGACGTCGGGGAGAACGCGGCCTGGTCGGCGCGGAAGGTCTGGACGGGCGCCGCATCGATGGCCTTGTCCACTTTGCGGAACACGATGCCGTGTTGCGCGAGCTTGGTCGCGACCCTCTGCGCCCACGCGGCCGGCACGACATAGCCCGCACCCGGCGCCTGCACCTGCAGGTCGGCCACGACGTCGTCGCGCAGCGGCACGTGCCAGACCTGCGGCTTCGTTTCGTCGTAACGCGTCATCAGCATGCCGGACACGTCGGACATCGTGCGCGTGTAGGCATAGCCCTGGAAGTCGACCATCGTCGTCTTGTCGGTGGTGCGGTACGTCAGCGCCACGGGCTGGCCGGCGATGCGCGTGGCGCGGGCGTCCGCGGCACGGGCCGCCTGCATCCATTCGGCGCCGTGGGCGGCCACCTGCTGCAGCACGGAGACAATCGAATTGTGGGTGATGCGCACGCGGGTCGGGTAGTCCTTCCACGAATGCGTCTCGACGAGCATGGCCATGCGGTTACGCAGCTGGAAATAGCCGGTCGAGAAGCGCGGGTCGGAGACGCCGTCGACGAAACCCGAGGCCGGGTCGTCCGTCTCCTTGAACGACATGTAATAGGACTGCGGCATCGAGCCCTGCTTGCTGATGTCGGCGATGACGTTCGTGCGCAGGGCCAGGCCGGTCTTGCGGAATTCCGGATCGCCCGAGTACACGGGTTCGACCTGGATGGAAACGTCGTGCTGGAACATGGCGCCGTCCGTGACGTGCAGGTCGACATAGGTCAGCGGATCCCACGCGTTCACCAGCGCCAGCATGGCCTGCATCTCGGGCGCGTCGGCCTTCACGTAGTCGCGGTTCAGGTTGTAGTTCTGCGCCGTCGTGCGCCAGCCCATCTCGACGGGGCCGCGCTGGTTCGGGCGGTTCCATTTCGCGAAGCGCTCGTGGCCGTCGACGTTGAACACGGGGACGAACAGCAGCACCTGTTTGTCGAGCGCGCCCGCTGCCGTTTTCCCTTCGAGGATCTCGCGCAGCGCGAGGAAGCCCGCATCCTTGCCGTCGATCTCGCCCGCGTGGATGCCGCCCTGGATCAGCGTGACCGGCAGGTTCGCCTTGCGCACCGCCTCGGGCGTGACCACGCCGCGCGCATTGACGGCCAGCGCCAGCATCGGCCGGCCTTCCGGCGTCGTGCCGAACTGGAAGCATTTCACCTGCTTCGGATACGCCTGCTGGAAGGCGCCGCACAGCTTGACGACTTCATCGTAGCGGCCCGTGGCCTGGAAGCCGGAACGCTCCGAGACGGTGACCAGGTCGGGGGCGGCGTGCGCCAGGGGAGCAGCCAGCAGGGCCACCAGGAACGCGGTACGGATCATCGGGAACTCCGGCAAGATTGATTCAGGCCGGAAATTATAGATCGGTCATCCGGTCAGCGTGTGCGCGACGGATAAATCGCGATCTCCTTCAGCTGCGACCGGGCCAGGTGCATGGGCACGCCACGTGCCCGCGCCGTCGACGATGCCGGGCACGCATTGGTCGCGCGGTACGACAGCGCCGCGGCCAGCATGCCCTCGGCCGGATCGCCCAGCGCGTGCGCCATGTCGTCGGACACGGCGCAGGTCGGCGCGAAGCCGTCCGCGAAATCGCCGAAGCCCTTCGCGTTCGCGCCCTGGAACTGGATCGTGAAGTAGGTCGTGCCGCAGTTGTCCATCGGCGTGAAGCCATAGGGCTTGCCGCAGGTCTGGCCGCCGATGAGATCGACCTGGACGTCCACGCCGCGCAAGCCGTTGATCACGGCTTCGCTGGCCGAGCACGTGTCGGGCGTCGTCAGCACGGTCACGCGCTTCAGGCCCAGGTAAGGCAGCGCCAGGTTGCGCGGGGCGGAAAAGCCGTACGCCGTGCTGCGGAACGGGATCGGCGCGTCGGGCGCCGTCTTGTCGTTGTAGACCGCGCGCTCGAACGTCTTGCCGGCCGTGGCCGGTCCCGCGATCATGTACGCGAGCTCGCTGGCGACGTACAGCAGGCCGCCGCCGTTGTAGCGCATGTCGAGCACGAGATCCGCCGCACCCTGGTTCTTCAGCGTCGTGAACGCATTGACGAGCTGCTGTTCGGAGACGGCGTTGTGGTCCTCGAAACTCAGGTAGCCCACCTTGCCGGTCGGCGTGTCGATCACTTTCACGTTTTTCACGGGTGTCGTCGTGACGACGGCGGACGTCAGCGCGACATCCATCGTGTTGTCGCCGCGGCGGAGCGTGAGCGTGTGGCGCTCGCCGGCAGTCTCCGGCGACAGGCCGTCGTTCAGCAGCGCGACCTGCGCCTTGTCGGTGGTGTTGATGAAGTCGATGCCGTCGACGGCCGTCAGCAGGTCGCCCCGCCGGATGCCGGCGGCCGCCGCGGGCGAGCCCGGTTCGACGATCGCCGCGATCCAGGTGCGCGGTGCCGTCGTGGAGTTGACGGACCACGTCACGCCATAGCCCGTGTCCTGGCTCGCATTGGTGAGCGCATCCCATTCCGCCGTCGTGTAGGTGAAATGGAAACGGTCCTTGGGCTTGCCCGACGCGGTCAGCGCGGGCGTCTTCAGCGCGTCGAAATAGTCGAGCGTGTTCGTGTAGTCCGCCATGCGGACCGTCGCCGGGATTTCCTTGTACCAGAGATAAGTCGCATCGGTCCAGCCGCGCAGGAATTTCATCTCGTCCTGCAGCGTGCCCTGGCGGTCCGGGAATGCATAGCCCTCGGCGTCGACGCCCGTGCGCGGTGCGGCGCACAGGTTCTGGTAGCTCATGTAGTCGGACGGGATCGGGTCCGGGGTCACGGCCGGCGGCGTCGGCGTGGCCGTCCCGGTGCCGGGATCGCTCGCGACGGGCGTCGAGGCGCCGATGTTCGGATTTCCACCGCCGCCGCCACAGCCGGACAGCGTGACGAGCGTCGCGAAAGCGCAGGCGAACAGGCGGGAAAAACGGGTCGGCAAAGCGGAGGTAGAAAGCGATTTCATGCGTCCGATTATAGACCCGGCCGCTTCGCGAAATGCATCCAACTGTAACAGTAAGTGCGATGCGACAACGCCGCCTGCCGATGGGAGTCCGGCAGGCGGCGTCGTGTCAAAAAGACAGCATCAGGCGGCGCGGGTAGCGGTGCCGCCCGCGTGGAAGGCGGCCACCAGTTCCGCTTCCTTGCGCTTGGCCGTTTTGAGGTTGCGCTCCTTGACGTGGCCGAAGCCGCGGATGTCTTCCGGGATGCTCGCGATCGCGACGGCCTGCGCCAGGTTGTCGGCCGTCAGCCTGGGCAGCAGGCTTTCGATGGTGCCGCGATATTCCTGGATCAGGGCGCGCTCCATCCGGCGCTCGGCCGTATGGCCGAACGGGTCGAGCGCCGTGCCGCGCAGGCCTTTCAGCTTCGCCAGCACGCCGAACGCCTTCATCATCCACGGACCGAATTCCTGTTTCACGAGATGGCCTTCCTTGTCCTTCTTCGCGAACAGCGGCGGCGCCAGGTGGAATTTCAATTTGACGTCGCCTTCGAACATGCCGTCGATCTTGGCCATGAACGCGGGATCCGTGTACAGGCGCGCGACTTCGTACTCGTCCTTGTAGGCCATCAGCTTGTGCAGGTAGCGCGCGACGGCTTCCGTCAGGCGCGTGCCCTTGCCCAGCTTTTCCTCGGCGGCGCGGACCCGGTCGACGAAGGCCTTGTACTGCGCCGCGTAATCGGCGTTCTGGTACGCGGTGAGCAGCTCGACGCGGCGCTTGACGAGGTCGTCGAGCGTCTGTGCGCGCTTGAACTCGATCACCTTCGCGGGCGTGACGAGTTTTTGCACGGACGGCAGGTCGTGCGCCGCCGTACGGCCCCAGTGGAACGCGGCCTTGTTGAAGGCGACCGACACGCCGTTCAATTCGATCGCCTTGATGATCGACGCTTCCTGCAGCGGCACGTGACCCTTCTGGAACGCGTAGCCCAGCATGAACATGTTGGTGGCGATGGCGTCGCCCATCAGCGTGGTCGCGATATGGCCGGCGTCGATGAAGTCGACGTTGCCTTCGCCGCAAGCCTGCACGATGGCGCCGCGCGACCCTTCGGCCGGGAATTGCCAGTCCGGATTCTTGATGAACGCGGCGGTGGTGGCGCCGGTCGCGTTGACGGCGGCCCACGTACGGTTTTCGCCCATGCGCGACAGCGCGTCGCGGCTGGCCGTCACGATCTGGTCGCAGCCGATGACGAGATCCGCGTTACCGGTGCCGACGCGCGTCGAATACAGGTCGCCCTGGCGGTCCGCCAAACGCACGTGCGACATCACCGGACCGCCTTTCTGCGCGAGGCCGCTCATGTCCAGCACGAGGGCGCCCTTGCCTTCCACGTGGGCGGCCACCGCGAGGATCTGGCCGACCGTCACGACACCCGTGCCGCCGACGCCGGTGACGAGGATGCCGAACGGGTTCGTCGTCGCCGGGATCTTCGGCATCGGCAGAGAAGGCGGCGCCGCGTCCGACGTGGTTTTTTTAGGTTTCTTCAAGCCGCCGCCTTCGACCGTGACGAAGCTCGGGCAGAACCCGGTGACGCACGAGAAATCCTTGTTGCACGAGGACTGGTTGATCTGGCGCTTGCGGCCCAGTTCCGTCTCCAGCGGTTCGACGGACAGGCAGTTCGACTGCTTCGAGCAGTCGCCGCAGCCTTCGCACACGGCTTCGTTGATCACCGCGCGCTTGGCCGGATCCGGGTAGGCGCCCTTCTTCCGGCGGCGCCGCTTTTCCGACGCGCAGGTCTGGTCGTAGATCATGGCCGACACGCCCGGCATCTCGCGCAGTTCGCGCTGCACGTCCATCAGTTCCGAACGGTGGCGCACGGTGACGCCTTCGGCCCACGGATAGTCGTCCGGGTATTTTTCCGGCTCGTCGGTGACGACGATGATCGGCTTCACGCCTTCGGCCGCGAGCTGGCGGCTGATCCTGGCCGGGTCGAGCGGACCGTCGACGACCTGGCCGCCCGTCATCGCGACGGCGTCGTTGTAGAGAATCTTGTACGTGATGTTGACCTTGGCCGCGACCGAGGCGCGGATCGCCAGCACGCCCGAGTGGTAATAGGTGCCGTCGCCGAGGTTCGCGAACACGTGCTTCTCGCCCGTGAACGGCGCCTGGCCGATCCACGTGACGCCTTCGCCGCCCATGTGCGTGAACGTGGACGTCTCGCGGTCCATCCACAGCACCATGTAGTGGCAGCCGATACCGGCCATCGCGCGCGAGCCTTCCGGTACCTTGGTCGAGCTGTTGTGCGGGCAGCCGGAGCAAAAATAGGGGATACGGTCCGTTTCCGGATTCGCCTTCGGGATGTTCTTGAGGATCAGCTCTTTCGCTTCCAGGAAGGCGATGCGTTCCTTCACGCGCTGCTCGACCGGGTGGCCGGCGCAGTAGTGCGAGATGCGCGACGCGATCGCGCGGGCGACCTGCGCCGGATTCAATTCATAGTTCGCCGACAGCAGCCAGTCGCCCTGGCCGGAGCGGTTCTTGACGCTCCACTCGCCGGCGTCGTCGAACTTGCCGACGACGCGCGGACGCTCGCCGTCCGGCAGGTTGTACAGCTCTTCCTTGAGCGCGTATTCCAGCACCTGCCGCTTTTCCTCGACGACGAGGATCTCGTCCAGGCCGCGCGCGAATTCGTGCACGCCGACCGAGTCGAGCGGCCACGTCATGCCAACCTTGTACACGCGCAGGCCGATGTCGCGCGCGGCCTGCTCGTCGATGCCGAGATCCGCCAGCGCCTGGCGCGTGTCGAGGTACGACTTGCCCGCGGTGATGATGCCGATCTTGGGCTGGGGGCTGTCCCAGATGATCTGGTTGAGTTTATTGGCGCGCGCATAAGCCAGCGCGGCATACCACTTGTAGTGGTTCATGCGCACTTCCTGGTCCAGCACGGCGTCGGGCCAACGGATGTTCAGGCCGCCCGGCGGCATCTCGAAGTCCGCCGGCAGGATGGTCTGCACGCGGTCCGGGTCGAGGTCGACGACGGCGCCCGATTCGATGATGTCGGTCACGCATTTCATCGACACCCATAGCCCGCTGTACCGGCTCATCGCCCATGCGTGCAGGCCGTAGTCGATGTATTCCTGCACGGACGACGGGTACAGCACGGGGATGCCGCAGTGGTGCAGGATGTGGTCGGACTGGTGCGCAGTCGACGACGATTTCGCCGCGTGGTCGTCGCCCGCCAACACGAGCACGCCGCCGTTCTGCGCCGAGCCCGCGTTGTTGCCGTGTTTGAACACGTCGCCGCAACGGTCCACGCCCGGGCCCTTGCCGTACCACATGGCGAACACGCCGTCGTACTTCGCATCCTTGAACAGGTTGGTCTGCTGTGTGCCCCAGACGGCCGTCGCCGCGAGGTCTTCGTTCATGCCGGGGTGGAAGTGGACGTGGTGCGATTCCAGGTGTTTCTTCGCCTTCCACGCGGTCTGGTCGACCTGGGTGACGGGCGAGCCCCGGTAGCCGGTGATGTAGCCTGCCGTGTTCAGGCCGGCCTTCAGGTCGCGTTCGCGCTGCAGCATCGGCAGGCGGATCAGCGCCTGGGTGCCGGTCATGAAGGCGCGGCCGCGCTCGAGCGTCCATTTGTCGTCGAGCGTGATCTCGTGCGGGGGTAGCGGTTCCAGCTGGCTGCGGTCCAGGGGGGCGTTCATGCGTGTCTCCGATTATGTTTGTCGTGTTTCGGTTGCGGCCAGTATAGACCCGCACCCCCAGCATTAAATTTCAATGAATTCCCCCCGTCAGACGATTTGCGCAATAAAATTGCGACGTACGCGAGTCCTGTGGAGAATTCATGTCAAAAATCGAGCTGGATAAAACCGACCGTAAAATCCTGGCGATCCTGCAGTCGGATGGCCGCCTGTCGAACCAGGACGTGGCCGAGCGCGTCAGCCTGTCGCCGTCGCCCTGCCTGCGCCGCATCAAGCGGTTGGAAGAGGCCGGTGTCATCCGGCAATATGTCGCCCTGCTCGATCCCGACAAGCTGGGCCTGGGCCTGCTGGCCTATGTAAATGTCCGCCTGGAAAAACACAGCGAAGGCGCGGCGAACGCGCGCGTGCCGGCGACGTCGCCGCGCTTCGAATTCGCCCAGGCCGTGTCGACCTGGCCGGAAGTGGTGGCCTGCTATGCGATGACGGGGGAGATGGATTTCCTGCTGCGCGTGCACGTGGAAGACATGGACCACTTCTCGCGCTTCATGATGAGCACCCTGCTGCGCCACCCGGCCGTGCTGGACGTCAAGTCGAGCTTCGCCCTGCAGCGCATCAAGGAAACGACGGCGCTGCCCATTGTTTGATGGGCGTTTTCATAGGATGGGCACCTGCGCCCACGCGTGACGCCAGCAAGCCTCAATCTGCTGTTTAGTAATAAGCGCGAAACTTGCGGGCTGCCGCGCGTGCGCGTTTGACCACGCATCGCGTCGTCGGTAATCTCGACCTGGTCTCGGCCCGGCCGCCGCTTACAGGGAGGCGGCCGGTTCGTCTCCAGCCGGTGTGGTCCGGCTCTCTTTCCGATGCACCGGACACTTGGCCCGGTCCGTCGGTTTTTTTTGGGTCGTGTTCGCGTTACTTCAGTAATCTGCCGTCTTAACCGAGCTGAGCCACCGCGCACAGAAGGTGAGCGGGCGTCATCAGCCGGCGCGTATCCAATAACCGCTGCCATCCCAAGAATTGATCAGGTAGCGGCTCGCCACACCGCGGCCCCGTACCAGACAGTGCAGGCAGCGAAAGCGCTGCGACCCGCTTGCCTGGCCGCGACAGTATATGCGAGCGCAGCCGCAATGTAGACACGGCCGTCCTGCCTCCGCCTGCTCGATGAGGGACATTTGACCTGACGTCGGGATCCCAATGATCTCGATCTGGTCTCGGCGCCCCCACTTTAGGTAGGCGACCGGTTCATCTCAAGCCAAGTTTATTCAATTCACCGGGAACTCAACTAAATCTTCACAGTCTCATGCCGTATGAGCAAGAGTCTTTCCATTGCCGGCCCCTCCAACAATCATCGTCGACCTCGGCTCTGGCATGAACCACCACAAGAAGAGCTTGAGACGCCTGCTGGACGAGATCATGGCTGGCGACTGACGTAGACGCAATGCTGATCGCTCACCGTATCGCTCTCGACCCGAACAACGTGCAGGCGACGTACTTGGCACGCGCCGCCGGCATCGCGCGCTTTGCATATAACTGGGCCTTGTCCGAATGGCAGCGACAATATGCGGCACACCAGGCCAATCCAGCGCTGCCGGCGCCGTCCCAATTCTCACTGCGGCGTGAGCTGAACGCGATCAAACGCGAACAATTCCCCTGGATGCTGGACGTCACGAAGAACGCGCCGCAAATGGCAATCATCCAATTGGGGCAACTCGTTCAAGAACTTCTTCGCACATCGTGCACGTTATCCGAGGTTTCGCCGCAAAGGCGTCGACGACCGTTTCACCGTCACAAACGACCAGTTTCGCGTGGACGGCAAGCGCATTCACATCCCCAAGCTGGGCTGGGTGCGCATGCGCGAGGCGTTGCGCTTTACGGGCCGGATCGTCTCGGCGACCGTTTCCCGCCGCGCGGACCGATGGCATGTCAGCATTACCGTCGACGCGACCGAAACATCCCCGCCACCAGCCGAAAACCAAGGTGAGGTGGGGATCGATCTCGGCGTGTCGACGCTGGCCACATTGTCGACGGGAGAACAGTGGCCGGGGCCAAAGGCGCTGCGTTCGCTCCTCGACCGGCTACGGCGGATGTCGCGCTCCCTGTCGCGCAAGGTGAAGGGCTCCCGCAATCGGGAGAGGGCGAAGCGGCGCCTGGCCCGGCTGCACGTGAGGATCGCCAATCTGCGCCGTGATGGTTTGCACAAGCTTACGACCAGCGTCACCCGGCGCTTTCATACGATCGGGATCGAGGACCTGAACGTGAGGGGCATGCTTGGGAACCATCGCCTGGCACGCGCAATCGCCGACGTGGGCTTCTACGAACTGCGCAGGCAATTGAGCTACAAGACTGTGTGGCGCGGCGGACATGTGGTCGTGGTGGACCGGTGGTATCCAAGCAGCAAGACGTGCTCGTGCTGCAAATACCGGTTGGAAGAACTCGCGCTCGGGACGCGTAGTTGGACTTGTCCCGCGTGCGGGACACAGCACGACCGCGACATCAACGCGGCGATCAACCTGAAGAATTTGGCGATGAGTTCCATCGCAACTGCCTGTGGAGGGAACGGCGCTGGCCCCGTGCGCGAGCACGGGACGAAACCGGTCCCCGAGAAGCAGGAACCCAGCGGCAAAAGTTAACTACGGTTAACTTTGCGTAGGTCTTGGAGAACGGTGGTCCGGCTTCTTTCCAATGCCGTGGGTTTGATGCCCGGTCCGTCGGTTTTTGGCTTACCAGCCCGCGATACGCCGCAGTTGCGGCAACAGTTCGGCCGCCATGACCGCATGCTGCGCCGTCGTCGGATGGCCATTGACGGCGTCACCGGGCTGGTACGCCACAGGTGCGAGCAGGTGGACGCGCTTATCGCCCACCCGCGCCATCGCCTCCTTCAGATAGCCGATCAGCGCCGCCTTCTTGTCGCCATTCAGCAGCACGCCTTCCGTCAGCGCGATCTGCGCGTGCGGATGGTCGCGCAGCACGCGGCGCAGCAGGGCCGTGTACGTGTCGACATAGGCCGCGCGCTCTGGAATGCCGGGGTTGAAGTCATTGGTGCCGATCGCGATGACGATCAGGTCCGGGGCGTAATCGGCCTGGTTCCACCGCACCGGATGCGCGGCATCGGCGATGGCGAGATCGTAGAACGCGGGCAGCTGGAACTCGTCGGTGCGGTCGTTCCAGCTGCGCACCAGCCCCCGGCCGCCATAGCAGACCAGTTGCACCTGCGCGTCGAGGGCGCGCGCGGCCAGCATGCCGTAGGACAGGCGCGGGTTCGACCATTCGGGCATGTCCTTCTCGTCCGTGCCCCGCTCCATGACGGCGCCGCAGGTCACGGAATCGCCCAGCACGAGCAGGCGCCGCGCGGGCAGCGCGGGCGCCGCGAGGAACGTGCCGTCGGACGTGAAGCGCGCGATGGACGGCACACCCAGCCACGTCTCGCCGCGGTGCACGAGTTCCACCTTGTGCGGGCCGGGCGCCGCGCCCTTGAACACGTCGTAGCGTGTCATCTGCGGCGCCAGGCGCAGCGTGCCCGCGGGCTTGCCGTCCACGATTACGTCGACGAGGCTGCGGGTGCCGCCCGCGGCATCGACGGCGAGCCGCGTGCCGTCGACGTTCAGCAGCAGGGTCACGCCGGCATAGCCGAAGCGCACCGTCCCGTCGGATTCCGCCACCGTGCGGCCCATGCGAGCCACGTGGACGTCGGCGGCGGGTATCGTCTGCTCGGCGGCCGCCGATGCCGCGCACACAGCCAGCAACGCGGCAATGAGCGGCCGGCGCATCACGCGCCCTTCTTCAGGCGCAGCAGCAGCACGCCGTGCGACGGCACGGTCGCGTCGAGACGCTTGCTCGTGTCGCCCGTCTTGCCGGTCCACGCATCCGTCCACTGCCAGGTGGCCTTTTTGAAGTCGACTTCGCGCTTGGACATGTCGTCGTTGATCACGTTCTGCTTCCAGTCATAGCGCAGCGGCAGCGCGGATTCGCCGCGGTTCAGCACCATGAACGCCCATTCGTCGTTGGCGAGCGGCTTGGCCCACAGTTCGACGGGGCCCTGCTTCCAGAAACGCAGCGCCGGCACGCCCAGCGGGTCCTGGTTGAGGGCGATGACCTCGCGGCGGCCGATGATCTTCTTCACCGAGTCCGGCATCGAGCGCAGGTCGTTGCCGAGGATGAGCGGCGAGTTCATCATGGCCCAGACCGAGAAGTGCGCGCGGTCCTCGTCTTCCGTCATGCCCATGCCGACTTCCAGCATGTCCATGTCGTTCCAGTGGCCCGGCCCCGCGTACTTGCGCAGGCCCGCCTGCATGTCGAGGATGCGCATCACGCCCCACGCCGACCACGAGCCGGCGCTCTTTTCGCAATCCCAGCACGGGTAGATGTCGCCCGTGGTGCGCCACGAGTGGCCGACGTCGGCCGCCCATTCCCACGGCTTGTTGTCGCCCCATTCGCAAATGCTGAACAGGATCGGACGGTTGGCGGCGCGGATCGCGTCGCGCATCGTCGTGTAGGCGCCGACCGCGTTCAGGCCCTTGGTCTCGCACCAGTCGTACTTCAGGTAATCGATGCCCCAGGCGGCGTACGTCTTCGCATCCTGGTATTCGTGGCCGCGGCTGCCGGGACGGCCCCCGCACGTCTTGTCGCCGGCGTCCGAATAAATGCCCAGCTTCAGGCCGCGCGCGTGCACGTAGTCGGACAGGGCCTTCATGCCGGACGGGAAGCGCTGCGGGTCGGCCTGGATGTTGCCGTGTTCGTCGCGCGCGCCGTGCCAGCAGTCGTCGATGTTGATGTACTGGTAGCCCGCATCCTTCAGGCCCAGTTTCACCATCGCGTCGGCCGTCTCGCGGATCAGTTTTTCATCGATGTCGCACGCGAATTTATTCCAGCTGTTCCAGCCCATCTGCGGCGTGGCCGCGAGGCCGTCGAATTTCTGCGCCCAGGCCGCGGCCGGGGACGCCGCAATGGTGGCGGCAAGGATCAGGGAGGCACTACGTTTCACTATTTAGCTCCAATCGTCTTCAGGCGTTTATCGTGGTCCGCGATCAACTTGAGCGAGCTGGCATCGCTGTCGAACACGGAATAAAGGCCCTGCTCTTCCTGCGGCGGATCGCCGACGAAATCGTTACCCGGCTTCCACCAGTAATCCGCATTGGCCGCACGCCCCGCACCGCCCCACGCCCAGAAGTTCCAGCCGGCGACCGGATCGCCCGCTGCCGCGCGCTTCTCCAGCGTCGTGAAGACTTCGTCGTAGAAGCGGTCGCGCACCTTGGTCGACGCCTTGATGTCGAAGGAGCCGCCGTCGCGGTTCAGGCCGAACTCCTCCAGCACGATCGGCTTGCCCAGCTTCTTGGCATAGTCGACGTGCACGTTCAGGTAGTGGCTGGCCTTCTCCATCATGCCGTTCCACGTGGCGTCGGGCTTCTTCGGATCGAACCAGCCCCAGTTCGTCGGCCACAGGTGGTACGTCAGGTAGGCGATGTCCGGCGTGCGGTGCGCATCCAGGTACAGCTGCGCATCCTGCGCGGAGCCGGCGAGACCCTCGCTGCCCGTGCTGACCATGTGGCGGGAATCGAGCGAGCGGATGTAGTGGGCGGTATCGGCGATCCACTTCACGTACGTCGCCTTTTCCTGCGGCGTGGACTTGCTGTTGCCGGGGCGCGGCTCGTTCGCGAGCTGCCACGACAGGATCGTCGGGTCGTCGCGGTACGGCTTCTTCGTCACCGTGTTGGTGCGCTGGACGATCTTCGCGATCACGTTGCGGTATTCGGCCTGGGCGCGGGCGTTCGTGTAGAACGTCGCGTTTTCGGCCATGTAGCGTTCGTAGTCCTTGCTCACGTTGGGATCGTGCGCGGGCGAGCCGGTGAACCAGTTCAGGTACTGGGTCATCCCGCCGGACCACTGCCAAAAATTATTCAAGTAGAGCACGGCCGTCATGTCACGCTTGGCAAGTTCGGCCATCATGAAGTCCAGGCCTTGCAGCAGCTGCTCGTCGTACTGCCCGGGCGCGCTCGTCGTGGCGGGGCTGACGGCACTTTTCATTGCCGTCTTTTCCGACACGGCCAGCACGCGCACGTTGTTGATGCCGAGCGCCTTCATGCGGTCCAGCTCCTTGACGAGGCGGGCGCGCTGCCCCACACCCGTCGGCGCGCCAAGGTAGCCGCCATACCAGAAGTTCGCACCGGCGATCATGTAGCGCTGGCCGTTGCGTTCGAAATGGCTGTCCTTGACGGCCACGAAGCCGTTGTTGTCCGCGGCTTGTGCCACGCCTGCCATCAGCAGGGTGGCGGCCAGTGCGATGTTGCCGAACTTGCGTTGCATGGTCGTAGTCTCCTCGCACTCCTTCATGGGAGCGTCGTTGTGTGGGATCATGCGCCGCCCACCGGGCGGTGGGCGGCAGAGGGGTAATGCTTACTTGCGCAAGCGGCCGCGCACGTCCAGCGTGGACGCCGGCAGGTCGACCGTCACGCTCGTCGCGTTCTTGCCGGCGCCGTCTTCGGCCAGCACCAGCTTGTACTTGCCCTTGGCGATGCGCCAGGTCTTGCTTTTCTCGTCGAACATGCCGAGGATGCGCGGCTCGACGACGACGTCGACTTCCTTCGACTCGCCCGGCTGCAGCGCGACCTTGTCCCAGCCGGCCAGGCGCTTCGGCGCTTCCCACTTGGCGGCCAGCGGCGACACGTACACCTGCGGCACGTCCTTGCCGGCGACGTTGCCCGTGTTCGTGACCTTGAAGCGCACGTGCAGGCGGCCGTCCTTGACCTGGCTTGCGAGACCCGAGTACGAGAACGTCGTGTACGACAGGCCGTGGCCGAACGGGAACAGCGGGGTCAGGCCCTTCTGGTCGAACCATTTATAGCCGACGGCCGCGCCTTCCTTGTAGTCGACGGTGAAGCGCTGCTCCGGCTGTTTCGGATCGCCGTCCAGCTTCGGACGCGGCAGCTGCTGCTCGGAGGCCGGGAACGTGGCCGGCAGGTGGCCGGACGGGTTCACGGCGCCGAACAGCACGCGCGCGATCGCTTCGCCGCCGCTCGTGCCTGGGTACCACGCTTCCAGCACGGCCGGGGTCTTCGCGACCCACGGCATGGCGACGGGACCACCCGTCTCCAGCACGACCACGGTGCGCGGATTCGCGCCGGCCACGTTGTCGATCAGGGTGTCCTGGTTGTCCGGCAGCGCCAGCGACGTCGCGTCGTTCGCCTCGCCGATCCACTGCGTCGCGAACACGAGCGCGACGTCGGCCTGCGCGGCCACGCGCGCGGCGCGGGCCGGGTCGGTGCCGTCGTCGTACACGACCTTCGCATTCGGCGCCAGCGCCTGGATGTTACGCAGCGGCGACGACGGGTAGTACACGACCGGACCCGGCCACACCTTCGGCTCC
The DNA here is from genome assembly GCF_024756235.1 of Massilia kyonggiensis. Classification (GTDB taxonomy): domain Bacteria; phylum Pseudomonadota; class Gammaproteobacteria; order Burkholderiales; family Burkholderiaceae_D; genus Telluria; species Telluria kyonggiensis. The sequence continues at coordinate 27,547 of NZ_JANUGY010000006.1, forward strand.
AGGCCCGGCACGGCGTTGCCGCCGACCGGGTACACCTGCGAAGAGCCGCCGCCCGACAGCACGCCCACGTCGGCATGGCCGCCGATGACGGCGATGGTCTTCACGTCTTTCGACAGCGGCAGGACCTTGTTGTCGTTCTTCAGCAGGACGATGCCCTCTTCCGCGGTCGCGCGGCTGACGGCGCCGTTCTTCGCGAAGTCGATGTTGCCGCCCTGTTGGACCGGATTGTCGACGACGCCCTTGGCGAACATGGCGCGCACGATGCGCGTAGCCATGTCGTCCAGGCGGGCTTCCGACACGTAGCCGTTCTTGACCGCTTCTTCCAGCGCGCCGCCGAAGTACGGCGACTTGTCGAATTCCTGGCCCGACTGGCGGTCCAGGCCATTGTTCGCGGCCTGCACGGTGCTGTGCGTCGCGCCCCAGTCGGACATCACGTAGCCCTTGAAGCCCCAGTCCTTCTTGAGGACTTCGTTCAGCAGGTAGTCGTTTTCGCACGCATAGGTGCCGTACACGCGGTTGTACGAGCACATGACGGAACCGGCATCCGACTGCTCCAGCGCGAGCTGCATCGCGAGCAGGTCGGACATGCGCGATGCGGCCTTGTCGATGCGGACGTCGTGCTCGTTGCGGCCCGTCTCCTGGTCGTTCAGCGCGAAGTGCTTGACGGTCGAGATGACGTGGTTCGACTCGATGCCCTTGACGGCGTGGCCGACCATCGTGCCGGCCAGCAGCGGGTCTTCACCCGCGTATTCGAAGTTGCGGCCGTTGCGCGGATCGCGCATCAGGTTCACGCCGCCGGCCAGCATCACGTTGAAGCCGGACAGGCGCGCTTCCGAGCCGATCATCGCGCCGCCGGCATAGGCGATCTGCGGATCCCACGTCGACGCGGTGGCGATGCCCGACGGCAGCGCCGTGCGCTCGCGCGGCTTGGGGGTATTCTGGGTGGCGACACCGATGCCGGCGTCCGTTTCCAGCAGGTCCGGCAGGCCGAGGCGCGGGTTACCCGGCACGAAGCCGGCCGAGAACGGTATCGCGCCGTCGATCGGCTTGGTGGTCTTGGGCGGGAACGCCGTGCCGAAATAGCCGAACACCCAGCGCAGTTTTTCTTCGCGGGTCATGGCCTTGACGGCGAGTTCGGCGCGCTTGTCGGCGCTCAGGGAACGGTCCAGCCACGGCTTCTGGGCCGGCGCGGCGGGTGCGTCGGCGGCGATGGTGGACAGGGGGAAGGCGGCAGCCAGGGCGGCAACGAGGGTCAGTTGATTCAGACGCATGGGACGAGGCTCTCTTAGGGATACGGATCGTTATAGGTATGCGAAGCAATACCGCCGCGTGAAACCACGCGGCGGCAATTCGGGATCAAGCAGGTCAGACGGCCTTGACGTCCACGTACATGCGGGCGTATTTCGCGCCGAAGTACAGGATGAAGGCGTAGCACGCGGCCGGGACCAGGAACGAGGTCTGCAGGCCGATCATGTCCGCGGCCTGGGCCTGGAGGACCGGGACGACGGCGCCGCCGGCGATCGCCATCACGAGCAGGCCCGAACCCTGGCTCGTCAGCGGGCCCAGTTCATGCACGGACATGCTGAAGATGGTCGGGAACATGATCGAGTTGAACAGGCCGACCAGCAGCACGGCCCACATCGCGAAGTGGCCGTGGCCGAAGGTGGTCGCCACCAGCAGGGCGATACATGCCGCCGCGTTGAACGCGAGGACCTTGCCCGGGCTGATCGTGCGCATCACGGCCGAACCGATGAAACGGCCGACCATTGCGCCGCCCCAGTAGTACGCGACGTATTTCGCGCCCGTTTCGGCCGTGAAGCCGGCGATGCTCGGGTCGCCCATGTAGTTGATCAGGAAGCTGCCGATGCTCACCTCGGCGCCGACGTACAGGAAGATGGCGGTCACGCCCAGCATCAGGCGCTTCTGGCTGAAGATCGAACCCTTCGCAGGGCCGGCATCCTCGTCGCGGATGATCGGCAGGCGGATGACGGCGAACAGGATCGCCAGGACCGCCAGCGTGGCGGCCAGGCCCAGGTACGGACCCTGCACGGCCTGCGCCTGCGCGAGGCGCTCGGCGGCCGACATGCTGGCCGGATCGGCCGCTTCCGTCATGTGCGACAGGATCAGGATGCCGCCGACCGGAGGACCGACGACGGTGCCCAGCGAGTTGAAGGCCTGGGTCAGGTTCAGGCGGCTCGACGCCGTGGCAGGTGCGCCCAGCGCGGTGACGTACGGGTTCGCGGCGACCTGCAGGATCGTGATGCCGGCGGCCAGCACGAACAGGGCGAACAGGAACAGCGCGTACACGCTGGTGGCGGCCGGGTAGAACAGCGCGGCACCGACGGCGCACACGGCCAGGCCGGTGACGGCGCCGGCCTTATAACCGATGCGGCGGATCAGGGCGCCGGCCGGGACCGACAGCAGGAAGTAACCGCTGAAGAAGGCCAGGTTCACCATCATCGCCTGTACGTACGTCAGGTTGTAGACCGATTTCAGGTGCGGGATCAGGATGTCGTTCAGCGACGTCAGCAGGCCCCACATGAAAAACAGTGCGGTGACGACGGACAGCGGAAAGGTGTAACTGGGCTGGGCCCGGTTGGCAGGCGCGACGGCAGCCTGTGATGCGCGTTCCATGGATAAGTCTCCTTGAGATGTTACCGCTAACAGGGTGGTAACTTTTATTGTGAAAAGATTCTGCAGAAGCAGGGTATCGGGGTCAAATGGGGTATGCGATCGACCGCGAAGTTTAGTCAGGTGCCACTAAACACGGCCTCCCCTCTTATGAAATCGGTTTCTTACATGAGAATATACCGGGCAAACAGCTGTTTAGTAAAGCCGACTAAACTTCCCTGTAAATGCACTTTCGCGTTTGACCAAGGGAATTTTCATATGCAAGACTCCATTCAAATCAGCGGCGCCCAAGGCGCGCGCAGCAACGATATCGGAGACAACGTGAATCCCGTCACCTCACGCCCCCAGGCGAGCGACAGCCCCGCACCAGTCACGATCCGCGACCTGGCCAAGTACGCCGGCGTCTCGGCCGGCACGATCTCGCGCGCCCTGAAAAACGAGCCCGGCCTCACGGAAAGCACGCGCCAGATGGTGTTGTCGGCAGCCCACGAACTGGGCTACGACTTCTGTAAACTGCGCCGCAAGCGCATCCGCCGCCTCACCTTTTTGTTGCATCGACAACACAATACGGCCGCCAGCAGCCCGTTCTACTCGCCCGTGCTGCACGGCGCCGAGGAAGCCTGCCGCAAACAGGGCATCGTGCTGTCGTTCATGGCGGTCGGCCCGGCCGACGGCGTGACGGAGCAGCTGCGCATGCACGCACCGGACGCCATCGTGTGCGCCGGCTTCTTCGAACCCGAACTCTTGAACGCGCTGCGCGCCAGCGGCAAGCCCCTCGTCCTCATCGACATGAAGCTGCGCGGCTACAGCTCGGTCAACCCGGACAACCACATGGGCGGCTATCTCGCCACCCGGCACCTGATCTCGCTGGGCCGCGAGCGCATCGGCATGATCTCCGGCTCGCTCGGCCACTACAGCATCCGCGAGCGCAACCGCGGCTACCGACAGGCCCTGTACGAGGCCGGCATGCTGGCCGATCCGCGCCTGGAGATCTGCCTGCCGGACGGCGTCGATCTCGAGACGGGCGCGTACGAGGCGATGCAGGCCCTGCTCGACCAGCCCCACCCGCCCGACGCCGTGTTCTGCTACAACGACGCCGCCGCCCTCGTCGCGATGCGCGCTTGCCTCGCGGCCGGGAAGACGGTGCCGCACGATGTCTCGATCGTCGGCTTCGACGACATCCCCGGCGCCGTGCTGGGCCACCGCCCGCTGACGACGCTGCGCATCAACAAGAAGGAGCTGGGCGCGCTGGGCGTCGAGCTGCTGCTGCGCGGTCCGCAGGATCCGCCGCTGGAACAGGTGGCGCCCGTGGAACTCGTCGTCCGCGCCAGTACCGTGTGCGAAGACTTCCGCATCCGTAAGTAAGTCATTCTTCATCCACCAACACCAACCATGCTTCCCGATTTCCATTCCCGCTCGACGCTGCTGCAGCACATCCGCCATACCCGCCAGTTCTACGACCCGCGCTGCGTCGACCCGAGCGGCGGCTTCTATCACTTCTACAAGGACGACGGCGCGATCTACGACGCGCGCACGCGCCACCTGGTGAGCAGCACCCGCTTCGTTTTCAATTTTTCGATGGCGTGGCGCCAGTTCCAGGAACCGGCCGACCGCGAACGCGTGCTGCACGGCCTGCGCTTCCTGCGCGACGCGCACCGCAATCCGGAGACGGGCGGCTATGCGTGGACGCTGGACTGGAACGACGGACAGAAGAAAGTCACGGACGACACGAACCACTGCTACGGCCTCGCCTTCGTGCTGCTCGCGTACGCCCACGCCATCATGGCCGGCGTCGACGAAGCGCGTGCCTGGCTGGACGAGACCTACGACCTGATGGAGCGCCGCTTCTGGGAACCGGCGCACGGCCTGTACGCGGACGAAGCGAGCGGCGACTGGTCGACCTTGTTCCCGTACCGCGGCCAGAACGCCAACATGCATGCGTGCGAAGCCATGCTGGCCGCGTTCGACGCGACGGGCGACACCAAGTACCTGTGGCGCGCCGAGACGCTCGCGCACAACATCACCGTGCGCCAGGCCGCCCTGTACGGCAACCTGGTCTGGGAACACTACAACAGCGACTGGTCCGTCGACCCGGACTACAACCGCGACGACAAGACGAACATCTTCCGCCCGTGGGGCTACCAGCCGGGCCACCTGACGGAATGGGCCAAGCTCCTGCTGATCATGGAGCGCCATAAAGATCAGATGGCCGGCCCGTCCGACTGGCTGCTGCCGCGCGCGCGCCAGCTGTTCGACGCGGCGCTGACCAAGGCGTGGGATGCGCAGCACGGCGGCATCTATTACGGCTTCGGTCCGGAAAACGAAATCTGCGACGCCGACAAATACTTCTGGGTGCAGGCCGAAAGCCTCGCCGCCGCCGCCCTCCTCGGCGCGCGCACGGGAGATAAAGCGTACTGGGACTGGTATGACCGCATCTGGGCCTACAGCTGGGAACATTTCGTCGACCACGAGCACGGTGCCTGGTACCGCATCCTCGGCCCGAAGAACGAAAAGCTCACCGACGAAAAGAGCCCCGCCGGCAAGGTCGACTATCACACGATGGGCGCCTGCTACGAAGTGCTGACCGTTCTCACCAAGGACTGACATGGCGGACTTTCCCGTATTCGTCGCCGCCGGCGAAGCCTTGACGGACATGATCGTCGACGATGCCGGCGCGACGCGCTGGCACAGCGTGACGGGCGGCTCGACGTGGAACGTGGCGCGCGCGATGGCCAAGCTGGGTGCGCCCAGCGCCTTCGCCGGCGCCGTCAGCCGCGACGTCTTCGGCGACCAGTTGTGGCGCGCCAGCCTCGACGCGGGCCTGGACGAACGCTTCCTGCAGCGCCTGGGCAAGTCGCCGCTGCTCGCGATCGTGCACCGGCTCGACCCGCCCAGCTATTTCTTCGTCGGCGACGACAGCGCCGACCTGCACTTCGACGCCGCGCAACTGCCGCAAGGCTGGATGGACGCCTGCCGCTGGGCGCACTTCGGCGGCATCAGCCTGGCGCGCCAGCCGCTGGCCGGCAAGCTGGTCGCCCTCGCCGAGACGCTGAAGGCGCGCGGCGTGCGCATCAGCTACGACCCGAACTTCCGCGCGCTGATGGACGAGAACTACGACCCGACCCTGCGCCGCATGACGGCACTGGCCGACGTGATCAAAGTGTCGGAAGAAGACCTCGTGGGCCTGCTCCGTACGGACGACGCCGACGCCGCCTTCGCGACGCTGCGCGGCTGGAATCCGGACGCCACCTACCTGTACACGAAGGGCGCGGCCGGCGCCTCGCTGCATACGCCGGCGGGATCGTGGGAGATGGCGGCGCCGCGCATCACGCCCGTGGATACGGTCGGCGCGGGCGACGCCAGCATCGCCGCGCTGGCGTGGAGCATGCTGCATGCGCCGGAACGCGACGGCCTCGCCCACCTGCGCTTCGCCGTCGCGGCGGGCGCCGCGGCCTGCCTCGCGGCCGGCGCCACGCCGCCGTCGCTCGCGGCAATCGATACGCTGCTGGCCGGGCTGCACGCCTGATCACTTCCAGCAGTTTTCGTACGTGACGCCGACGGTGAACCCGGACAGCGTCGTGCCGTAGATGCCGTTCGCGGCCAGCGGATCGTTCGTCCGCGCGGCCGCGCGCGCGGCCTCGTTCCAGCGCGCGTGCGTGACGAACAGGCGCAGTTCCGGACGGTCGAAATAGCCGGGCTTCGACATCAGCGCGACGGCGCCCGTGACCTTGGTCAGCCGGCGCACGTCGCCGTTCCGTGGCGCCACGCGGTCGTGGCCGATATCCGCCAGCAGTTTCATGTTGTCGGACAGCGCGTACGACATGCGGCCGCCCGCCGACGCCCACGTCCTCGCTTTCGCCGGATCGTGCGCGGTATCGCGCTGCCAGACGGCGACGAGCTCCCCACCGAAGCGGCGCGTCACTTGCGCATACCAGCTGTCGATGATGCGCAGCCGGTGCACGTCGTCGCCGCTCGTGATGTCGCCCGTCGCGCCATTGTCCGTGCCGGCGCCCGTGCCCCACTGGACCGCAAGGCGGTTGTCGCCCGCGCCGGCCAGGATCTTTTGCCGGTGCTGCACGGTCACCATCGAGCCGCCGTGGTGGCCGGGCGTACCGTCGCTGCGGATCAGCGCGAGCCCAAATTCCAGCGTACCGCCCCGATTCACGGGCACGCCGCGCAGCTGAAAATCGTGGCGGTTGGCCGTGTCGCCCACGCGCATGATCGGCATCGTCTGCTGGTCGTCGTGCAGGTAGGCATAGCTGAACTTCATGGGCCCGAGCGGCACGTCCTCGATGCCGACGCCCATGCCGGACGGATTCCAGTACAGGAAGTCGTTGACGTTCGCGCCTTCGCGCTTGTAGTAGCGGCGTCCGATCCACAGCGCGGCGTCACCGAGGCCGCTCACGTGTTCGATGGCGAGCCAGGCTTGCGGCAGGCCGATCTTCCAGCCGCCCTGCGGCCGCCGTGCATTGTTCGACGCGGCCGCGTTGCCCAGGTTGAGCATCGCATAGGCCTTCACGTCCTCGCCGGCATCGCCCTGCACGAGGTGCTGGCCCAGCAGCATTTCGCCGTAGACGCCGCATTCATTACCGAGCCGGTACTTGGCGCCCGCGCCGGCCAGCGCGAAGCAGGTTTGTCCACCGCCTTCGGAATTCGCGGCCGCGTTGGCACGCAGGTAGTTCTGGACGTCCACGGCGGACGCGGGAAAGCAGAACGCGAGCGCGAGCAGCGCCGGCGCGATGGTTGGCATGCGCATGGTATCTCCTGATTGTTTTTATGGGCAAAGCGGATCCTGCCCGGCCGCGGCGTGGATGCCGCGGCAGGTCACTGGAACAGGATCGGATGACGGGTCAGTCGAGCAGGGCTTCGACTTCTTGCGCCGTCGGCGCATAAGGCCCGGCATGCATGGCGGCAGTGGCGGCCACCGCCGCGATGCGCGCGAGCTGGCACGACGCGCGCATCTCCGGGTGGAGCAGCAGGCCGGTGATCCAGCCGGCCATCGACGCATCGCCGCACCCGACGGTGTCGACGACGTCCACGCGGCGCGCGGGCGCGTCGATCACCTCACCGCCGCGGATCAGGGAAAGACCATCGGCGCCGCGTGTGAACAGGATCTCGGCGTCGGGAGCCAGCGCACGCAGCGCGGCCAGCGCGTCGTTCAGCGCGAGGCCCGGGAACAGGCCTTCCAGGTCTTCGTCGGACACCTTGATGTGGCTGGCGAGGCCTGCAATCAGTTCGAACGTGGGCCGGTACGTCGCGTCGCGCATCGCGTTGCGGAAGTTCGGATCGAACGCGATGCGCTTGCCGGCCTGGCGCGCCATCAGCGCCTGCTCCACGAGCCGCCGCGCCAGCGGTCCGCGCGCCAGGGCGAGGCTGCCCACGTGGATCACGTCGGCAGCTTCCAGCCAGCCGTCGGGCAGCAGCTCGGGACGGAAGTGCAGGTCCGCGCTGTTCTCGCCGAGGAAGACGTAGCGGGGCGGATGGCGCGACGTCACCATCGCGATGAACGGCGGCGCGTCCACGCGCTGCAGGAAGCGTTCGTCCAGGCCGGCCGCGCGGCTGGCGTCCGCGATCTCGTCGCCGAAGGCATCCATGCTGACGGCGCCCGCATACCCCGTGGGCACACCGAGCCTTGCGCCGACGCGCGCCACGTTCCAGCAGGAGCCGCCGGGCAGCGAGCGCCACGTGCCGTCGTCCTGGCGGATCATGTCGGTGAGCGCTTCGCCAAAGACCACGTAGCGGGGGAGTCGTTGTGCTTGCATGTCAGTTCGCCTGTTGTTGATAACGCCATTTATCGAGCATCACGGCCAGTACGATGACCGCGCCCTTCGCCACGTACTGCCAGAACGACGACAGGCCGAGGATCGTGAGACCGTTGTTGAGGAGGCCGATGATCAGCGCGCCGATGACGGTGCCCCAGATCGTGCCCACGCCGCCCATCAGGCTCGTGCCGCCGAGGACCACCGCGGCGATCGCATCGAGCTCGTAGCCGGAACCCCAGTTGCCGTTCGCGCCGTACAGGCGGCTGGCCGACATGGCGCCCGCGGTGCCCGCGCACAGGCCGGAGAAGGCGTAGACGAAGACGAGCACGAGGCCGACCTTGATGCCCGTGAGCCGCGCCGCCTGCGGATTGCCGCCGACCGCATACACGTGCATGCCGAGGACTGTCCGGCGCAGGATGAACCACGCCACCAGCACGAGGGCGGCGGCGACCCACACGAGCCACGGCAGGCCGGCGAACGAATCGTTGCCGATCCATTCGAAGGTCGGGATCTCGCGGTTCAGGATCGTGGTGCCGTCCGCGAGCAGGTAAGCGGTGCCGCGCAGCGCCGTCATCGTGCCGAGCGTGACGACGAACGGATTGATCTTGAAGACGGCGACGAGCAGGCCGTTCAGCAGGCCCATGCCCAGGCCGGCCAGCAGGAAGACCGGCAGCGACGCCGCCGGCGCGTTACCCGGCAGCGACGCGATCATGCCCAGCACCGCGGACACCGCCAGCACGGAGCCGACGGACAGGTCGATGCCGCCCGTGAGAATCACGAACGTCATGCCCGTTGCCAGCACGAGGTTGATGGAACTCTGGCGCAGCACGTTCATCGTATTGGCCGTCGTCGCGAAATTCGAGACGCCGTCTTCGGCGAAGTACCCGGTCAGGAAATAGAACACGATGTACAGCGCGACGAGCACGGGCAGCATGCCCATCGTCGCGAACATGCGGGAAATGGCCTGGCCGATGCCGCCGTGCGCGGTCGCCTGCGGCGCCGTGGGAAGGGATGATTTCAGAGTCTGCATGATGATGTCTCCTATGCGGCCTGGGCCTGGGTGGCCAGCGCCATGATGTTTTCCTGGGTGATGCGTTCCCCGGCCAGTTCGCCGGAGAGCCAGCCTTCGCGCATGACGAGCACGCGGTCGCACACGCCGATGATTTCCGCCAGCTCGCTCGAGATGCACAGCACGGCCACGCCGGCGTCGGCCAGCTCGTGGATGATCCGGTAGATCTCGTGCTTGGCGCCGATGTCGACACCGCGCGTGGGCTCGTCGAGGATCAGCACGCGCGGCCTGATTTCCAGCCACCGCGCGAGCAGCAGCTTTTGCTGGTTGCCGCCCGAGAGGCCGCCGATGATGCCGTCCGGCCCCGCGCCGCGCGCGGACAGTTTGCCGATCGCGGCGCGCGTGACGTCCAGCAGCTCCCCGCGTTTGAGCACCCCGCAGCGCGCATGCTTGCCGAGGACGTTCATCGTCACGTTCGCCAGCAGCGACTGCTGCAGGAACAGGCCCTGCCCCTTGCGGTCTTCCGGGACATAGGCGATGCCGAGGCGGATCGCATCGCCCGGCGTGCGGATCGCGACTCGCTTGCCGTCGACTTCGATCGTGCCGCCGGACAGAGGGTCCGCGCCGAACACCAGCCGCGCCAGTTCCGTGCGGCCCGCGCCGACGAGGCCGGCGAGGCCGACGATCTCGCCGGCGCGCACCTCGAGCGACACGGGGTGCACTTTGGCGCCGTGCACGTCGTTCAGCTTCAGGCGCACGGGGCCCGGCACGCGCCGCGCCGTGTGCTCGTAAAAGCCGTTGAGTTCACGGCCGACCATCATGCGCACAACCGTGTCCGGCGTCGCTTCGTCGCGCGTCAGTTCGCCGATCCAGGTGCCGTCGCGCAGCACGGTCACGCGGTCGGCCAGCATGCGCACTTCGGCCATGCGGTGGCTGATGTAGATGATCGCAATGCCCCGTTCGCGCAGGGCGCGCATCACGTCGAACAGCCGCTCCGTCTCGCGTTCGGACAGCGCGGCCGTGGGCTCGTCCATGATCAGCACGCGGCTGTCGTGCACGAGGGCGCGGGCGATTTCTACCTGCTGCTGGTCGGCGATCGACAGGCCGCTGGCGATGCGGTCCGACGCGAACGTGGCGCCGAGACTCCTCAGCACCTCGGCCGCGCGCCGGTTCATCTGCGCCGTGTCGACGATGCCGAAGCGTCCGCGCGGTTCCGCGCCCATGAAGATGTTCTGCGCGACCGTGAGATTGGCAGCAACGGACAGCTCCTGGTAGATCAGATTGATGCCGCAGGCGCGCGCATCGGCGGGACACCCGATGCGGACTGGCTTCCCGGCCACGCGGATCTCGCCCGCATCCGGCTGGTACACGCCGGCCAGGATTTTCATGAGGGTGCTCTTGCCGGCACCGTTTTCTCCCATCAGCGCGTGGATTTCGCCGGGGCGGATGGTCAGCTGGACGCCGTCGAGCACCGTGACGGTACCGAACCGCTTGCGGATGCCGGAGACCTCCAGCACCGCTTGTGGATCTTGTGTTGCCATGTCTCCTCCAATGAGGTTTTAGTGGCTGGCCCAGCCCTTGTAGGCCAGCACGTTCTGCTTGGTGATCGCGGGCGTGGGAATCAGCACGACCGGGTTCGCGGGACGCTTGCCGTTCATGATTCCGTAGCCGATGTCGACGGCCAGCGTGGCCATCTTGTAGGGGTCTTGTGCGGTGGTGACGGCGAAGATGCTGTTCTTCGACTTAAGGGCCGCCTCCGCATCCGGCGCGCCGTCGACGGACGCCACCATCTGCACGTCCGGACGGCCAGCCTGCTTCACCGCCAGTTCGGCGCCGATCGCGGACGGATCGTTGATGGCGAAGACGGCGTCGATGCGGCGGTGCGCGATCAGGAGGTTCGTCATCACTTCCATGCCGCCATCGAGGCTGCCCTTCGCGTCCTGGTTGTCGGACACGATGCGGATGCCGGTGCCGGCAAAGGCCTGCTTGCAGCCGGCCACGCGCGCGATCACGGCGGTGACGGGCGGCCCGTTGACGATCACGACGTTGCCCTTGCCGTGCAGGCGCTCCACGATGCGCTTGCAGGATTCCGTGCCGGCCATCGTGTTGTCGGACATGATCGTCGCATCCGCGTTGTCGGCACCGACGTCGACGGCCACCACGACGATGCCGGCATTGCGCGCCTTTTGCAGCACGGGCGCGATGCCCTTCGGATCGGACGCGTTGACGATGAGGATGTCGACCTTGTTGGCGATGAAGTTCTCGATCTGGCCGACCTGGGTGTTGAGGTCGTACTTGCTGGACACGGTCGTCACCTTGACCTTGTCGCCGCCGACCTTTTTCGCGGCGTCGGCGGCACCCTTGCCGATGGCGACGAAGTAGGGATTGGCGAGGTCGCTGACGGCGACGCCCACGGATTTCAGCGGCCGCGCCGCCAGCGCCTGGCCGGCCAGCGAGAAGGCGCATGCCGCGATGCACGCGAACACGGCGGATCTTTTCATGACGATGTCTCCGAGCTGTTTTAAGTATGGGTTACTGCCTGACGGAGAAACTTTACACGTGTCGACTTTTTGTCGTCAACAGATTTTTTTACAAATTTTTTAATGGTTGAGTGACCACAACAATGCGTAATTCGCAGCGGCCAACAGGCGCATGTGCAAGGGGAATCGGCACTCTTATTGCACGCAAGTATTTTTGCTATGATGGAGACGCGCCAGTCGGCGGGGCGCTTACTTTACACGAGTCAACAAACTGATGAAAACAGCGCAAAATCCCCGTGGCCCAGTGACAATGCACGACGTCGCCGCGCGGGCCGGCGTGTCGCGCGCCACGGTGTCGAAGTATTTCAACGACCGCGAGGGATTGAAAGCCGATACGCGGGCCCGCATCGAACAGGCCTGCCGCGACCTCGAATACGTGCCCGACCCGCACGCCGTGAGCCTCGTGCGCGGACGCTCGCGCATGGTGGGCGTCATCCTGCCGGTCGTGAACGAACCGTTCTTCGCCGAAGCCCTGCGCGCGATCGAGGCGAAGGCCAAGGCGCTGGGTATGGACGTGATCATCCAGTGTTCGTACAACGACCCGGCCGAGGAAGCGGCGGCGCTGATGACGATGCGGTCGATGAAGGTGGCGGGCGTGATCCTCACCGCGGTCGCGTCGACGGCGAACCTCGACCTGCTGCTGCGGCTCGAGCAGGAAATGCGCATCGTCTACATGGACAGCTACGTCCACGAAGACTGCAACTACGTCATGAACGACAACCGCCAGAGCATGGCGATGCTGACCCGCTACCTGCTGGGCCGCGGCCACCGCCCGGCCTACCTGGGCGCGCCGCCCGTCGCGCATCCGTCGCCGGAGGAACGGCTGGCCGGCTACCTGGACGCGATGGCGGAAGCGGGCATGCAGCCGCAGCTCGTGCCGGGCAGCACGCAGCCGTCGTGGGATTTCGAAGCGTATGCGTTCCGCCACGTGCTCGACTGGCTCGCGAGCGGCGCCTGGAAGCGCGCGGGCGTCACGGCGCTCGCGTGCGGCACGGACAGGCTCGCCATCGGCGCCATGTCCGCCTGCCGCCGCTTCGGGCTGGAACCGGGCAAGGACCTCGCCATCGTCGGGCACGACGACCTGCCGATTTCCGCCTACCTGCATCCTCCGCTGACGACGTTCCGGCAGGACGTCGCCGCCATCGGCGTCGCGGCGATGGAATGCCTGCAGGCGCAGCTCGACGGCACCGACGTGGCGCCGTATCGCAAGCGGTTTACGGGTGGACTGGTGCCGCGCGAGTCGGCTTAGGAACGTTCAGCGCTTCGGCCGGAACCATTTGACGGCCGCGCGCGCATTCGCCTTGACCGTGTAATCTATCTTGGCGAACTGCTCTTCGAGCGCTTCCGCGAGCACGCTGCCGGGACTGGGCGGCGGCAGGTGCAGGTGGGCGTCCGCCTCGCCGTATTCGCGGCGGATTTCCATGCCGGCCTTCTTCGCGATGTGCATCATCGTGCGGTTCGACGACAGGCACTGCATGTACAGCGTGTCGACGTCGGAATTGCGGCAGTGGATGGCGGCCCGTTCGAACAGCCGCGTGCCGACGCCCTGCCCCCGCGCCGATCTGGATACGGAGACGCCGAACTCGGCCACTTTTTCCTTGTCCGTGTAGTGGATGCTGTCCGGATGCGCCTCGCGCGACGTGAACGCGAGGTGGCCGACGCCCACCAGCTGGAACCGGCCGTTGTAGACGCCGAACACGATATCCTTCGAAAAATCGATTTTCGCGACATAGGCCTCGACCTGCGCGTCCGGCAGCACGCTGCCGAAGCGCAGCAGGCGGTCGTCGCGGTCGAGGGCCAGGAAGTGGCGCAGGACCCGGCGCCGGTCGCGCTTGCCCAGCGCCTTGACGAGGACGGCCTGGCCCTTCTTCTTGATCAGGTGGTTCAGCCAGCGGCGGAGTGGATGGTCCTGCATGGGATATTCGATTTATGCACTGCAACAAGGCGGATTCTGGCGCCAATACAACAGAATTTAACAATCTGTCGCCGGGAACGGGTTACCAAGGGTGAGGCAGCATATACTTGATTCCGTAAAGAAACCAAGAGTGTCGCATGTCATTTTTCCGCCGAGTCTTGCCGTGCGTGATGTTCTGGATAGTCGCGCTGCTGGCCTTCCCGTCCGCCGCAGCCAGCGCGGATACGCCCGCAGTCTGGCACCCATTTTCTCACGTCTCGTTCAGGCATCACACCGAAGAAGCGCTGCGTTTCGGAACGTCGCTCACCCAGGATCGCGCAGGCTTTATCTGGCTGGGTACGCAGACCGGTCTGGTACGCTGGGACGGGTTCCGCGTGCGGCGCTACGTGGCCGATCCCGCGCGGGAAGGCAGCCTGCCCGACGGCTACATCCAGAGCGTACATGTCGACACGGGCGGCCGCCTGTGGATCGGCACGAGCGCAGGCGGCCTGGCGCGCTACGATGCCGCGCGCGACCGCTTCGCCGTCATCCCGGCAGGTCCGGGCGGACTGGGCCATGCACGCGTCTCCAGCATCGTCGACGACGGCGCCGGCGGCATCTGGGTCGGCACCGGCGCGGGACTGGAGCGGATCGACGCCGGCGGCAAGGTGCACCCCGCCGCCAGCGGCGCCCCGCAAGTCGCCGCGACCGCGCTGGCGCCGGACGGCGTCGACGTTCTGTTGCGCGACCGCCAGGGCGGCCTGTGGATCGGCACCCGCGAGGGCCTGTTCTTCCGGTCCGGCGACCACGACCGGTTGGAAGTCGTGCACCTGGGGCTGCCGGCGCCGAACGAACCCTCGATCAACGCCCTGTACCAGGACAGCGCGGGCCGCGTCTGGATCGGTACCCGCACCCACGGCGCCTTCGTCATCGCCACGCGCGGTGCAACGCCGCGCGCCATCGTGGAAACGGGTGCGCAGGCCACCTTGCAGGGCGAGCGCGTGTTCACGATCGTGCAAAAGGATGACGATACCGTCTGGCTCGGCACGGAGAGCGGCGGCATTGTCGAGGTCGACGTGCGCCAGGGTACGACGCGGCGCCTGCGCTACCGCGGCGATGTGCCGGACAGCCTGCGCAGCGACGAGATCCTCGCCATGCTGCGCGAGCGCGGCGGCCAGATCTTCGTTGCCACAGGAGGCACGCTGAGCCAGCACGATCCCCGCGCGCGCGGCATCGTGACGGTGCGGACGATCGCCAGCATTACCGGCCTCAACATTTATCACCTGCTGCCCCGCCCGGACGGCACCGTATGGCTGAGCGTTCCCGGCGGCGGCGTGAGCATCGTCGACCCGCACACCGGTGCGACGGGCACGGCCGGGCCCCTGCCCAAGGGCCGGGTACTCGCCATGGCGAATGCGCCGGACGGCAGCGTCTACATCGGCACCCAGCAAGGCCTGTATCACAGCGACGGCAACGGACGCAACGTGCGCCGCATCGAGATCGACGGACGGCGTCCCGACGCGTCCGTCTGGGCGCTGGCGTGGCAGGACGACGTCCTGTGGCTGGGCGGACTGGACGGCGCATGGGCGGTGCGGCCGCCGCGGGCCGGGCCGGCGACGCCGCTGCGTCACGAAGACGCGTCGCTGGGCGACCGCCGCGTCACCGCCCTGCTGCCGCTCGCGGACGGCACCGTCTGGATCGGCACCCGGCGCGGCGTCGTGCGGCTGGACCGGGACGGCACGACGGTGGAGCGCCTGCCGACCGACAACGCCGACCGCACGCGCGCGCCGAACGGCTTCGTGTCCTCCCTGCTCGTCGATCGCACGGGCCGCCTGTGGCTGTCCTCGTTCGGCAACGGCATCGCCGTGCTGGAGCGCACCGATGCGAACGGACGGCGCTGGTTCCGGCGTCTGACGACGGCCGACGGCCTGCCCGACAACAGCGTCAACATGCTGGTGCAGGACCGCAGCGGACAAATATGGCTGAGCACCGATCTCGGCCTGGCCGGCGTGCACCCAGACACCCTGCAGGTACGCCGGCTGGGCGAGGCCGACGGCGCCCACGTGCCGAGTTACTGGACCAGTTCGGGCGCGCTGGGACGCGACGGCGAGGTGTTGTTCGGCGGTTTCACGGGCCTTTCCGTCGTGTTCCCGGACCGGCTGGACACGCGCCGTCCCCTGCCGCCGCTCGCCATCACGCAA
This sequence comes from Massilia kyonggiensis, assembly GCF_024756235.1. Classification (GTDB taxonomy): domain Bacteria; phylum Pseudomonadota; class Gammaproteobacteria; order Burkholderiales; family Burkholderiaceae_D; genus Telluria; species Telluria kyonggiensis. The sequence continues at coordinate 43,584 of NZ_JANUGY010000006.1, forward strand.
CTGATGCTCGGCGGGCGTGCGATCCGCACGCTTGCGCCGGGCGCATCGAGCGGCGAGCCCGCCCCGCTGACCATCACACCCGCCGATCGCGAACGCGGATTCGCGGTCGAGTTCGCGGCCCTGGACTACATGCCGGCCGAGCATCGCAGCTACAGCTACCGGCTCGAAGGCTTCGACACCGCATGGATCGATGCCGACACGGCCGTGCGCCGCGCCAGTTACAACAACCTGCCGCCGGGCACTTATCGCCTGCACATGCGCGCCACCGGCGGCGGCGACGACGTCGCCAGCCTGGAACTGCCGGTCCGCGTCCTGCCCGCCTGGCACCAGCTCGCCTGGGTGCGGGCGCTGGGTGCGCTCGCCGTGCTGGCGGTCCTCGCCGCCCTGATGCAGGCCCGCACGTCGTTGCTGCGCCGGCGCCAGCGCGAGCTGGAGGCGGTGGTGGCCAGCCGCACCGCCGAGCTGCGCGCGACCCAGCTGCAGCTGGAAACCATGGCCTACAACGACGCGTTGACGGACCTGCCCAACCGGCGCCGCTTCAACGACGAACTGCAGCGCCTGGCCGCCCTCGGCCGGCGCGGCGGCGACCCGTTCGCGCTGCTCCTGATCGACCTGGACCGCTTCAAGCACATCAACGATACGCTCGGCCACGATGCCGGCGACGCATTGCTGGTCGCGGCGGCGGAGCGCCTGCGTGCGGCCGTGCGCCAGACCGACTGCGTGGCGCGGCTGGGCGGCGACGAATTCGCCGTCCTGCTGACGCCCGCCAGCGACGCCATCGTCGGCGACGTGGCCCAGCGCATCGTAGACTCGATGCGCGCGCCGATCGCGTTCGGCACCCACGCCATGCACGTCAGCGCCAGCATCGGCGCCGCCGTGGCCTGGCGGGACGGCGTCGACACGGACGCGCTGTACAAGAACGCCGATACGGCGCTGTACTGCGCCAAGGAAGCGGGCCGCGACACGTGGTGCAGGTTCGGGGCCGACGAGGCGGCGGCCTAGTTCAGTCGCGCACGTCGCCCAGCGCCGCCTTCACGGCGCTCACCCGTGCGGCGTGCACGGCCTCGGGAATTCTTTCCCGGTTCTCGACGTAGCGCGCCGCCACCTCGCCCGCGTTCACGCCGCGCGCCGCATCCAGCGCGCGCAGCAGGTAAGGCGCCTGCGGATAATCGCGGCTGCGCATTTCGTGGTTCTCGTCGCCGCGCCCGCGCGCATCGCATTCGGACGCCAGCAGCATCTGCGCGAAGCGGTCCGGCTTGCGGAACGCGTCGCAGCGTTCGAACAGGGTTACGATCGTGTTCGGCCGCAGCTCGAGCGCGCGGCTGACGTTGCCGTGCTCGCGCGCCGTCATCACGGCCAGGTCGCGGCACTCCGTCGGCACGCGCAGGCGCTTACTCAGTTCCGCGATCAGGCGCGGGCCCATGCCTTCGTGGCCATGGTGCTTCGGCCAGTGTTCGGGCGGCGTTGCCCCTTTACCCAGGTCGTGCATCAATGCGGCGAAGCGTACGGGCAGGTCGTAGCCCCGTTCGGCCGCATAGTCGATCACGAGCATCATGTGCACGCCCGTATCGACTTCGGGATGGTGCAGCGGCGGCTGCGGCACGCCCCACAGCGCATCGAGCTCGGGCAGGATGCGCGCCAGCGCGCCGCAATCGCGCAGCACGTCCAGCATGCGCGACGGCTTTTGCTCCATCAGCCCGCGCGACAATTCCTGCCACACGCGCTCCGGCACGAGTGCATCCACCTCGCCCGCCTCGACCATGCTCCGCATCAGCGCGAGCGTGGTATCGGCGACGGTGAAATCGGGAAAGCGCGCGGCGAAACGGGCCAGGCGCAAGATGCGCACGGGGTCTTCGGCGAACGCGGGCGACACGTGGCGAAACACGCGGTCCTTCAAATCCTGCAAGCCGCCGTACGGGTCGACGATGGTGCCGTCCTCGGCGCGCGCCATCGCATTGATGGTCAGGTCGCGCCGGATCAGGTCGTCTTCCAGTTTGACGTCCGGCGCGGTATGGAACACGAAGCCGTGGTAGCCGGGCGCCGTCTTGCGCTCGGTGCGGGCGAGCGCGTATTCCTCGTGCGTGTCCGGGTGCAGGAAGACAGGAAAATCCTTGCCGACGGGGCGGAACCCCTTGGCGATCATGTCCTCGGGCGTGGCGCCGACGACGACCCAGTCGTGGTCCTGCACGGGCAGCCCCAGCAGCTCATCGCGGACGGCGCCGCCGACGACGTACGCCTGCATCATTCGTCCGGCAGCAATTTTTCGTGGGCCTCGCCGATTTCCTTTTCCGCCATGGCTTCCTCGACCCAGCGCGCAACGGCCGGGTGTGCGAGGACGCGTGCGCAGTAGGCCTGCAGCGCGGGCGCCAGCGCCACGCCATAGGTCTGGAAGCGCGTGACGACGGGCGCGAAGAAGGCGTCGGCGATGGAGAAATCGCCGAACAGGAAGTTGTGGTGACCGAAGCGGGACAGGCACTCTTCCCAGATCTCGCAGATGCGGCCGATGTCGGCCTGGGCACCTGGCGTGCGGCCGCGGCCCGGCAGGCGCGCCTTGATGTTCATCGTCATCGCGGTACGCAGGTCGGTGAAGCCGGAGTGCATCTCGGCCACGACGGAGCGGGCCAGCGCGCGGGCGGCCACGTCCTGCGGCCACATATGCTTCTCAGGAAATTGCTCGGCGACGTATTCGCAGATGGCGAGGCTGTCCCAGATCGTCATCTCGCCGGCCAGCAGCACGGGCACGCGGCCGGATGCCGAATACTGCGCGATGTTGGTGGCGGTGTCCGGCTGGTCGAGCAGGACGCGCACTTCCGTGAACGGGATGCCGGCGGCGACGAGCGCCACCCAGGGCCGCATCGACCACGAAGAGTAATTCTTGTTGCCGATGACCAGCGTCAGGCCGGCCTGGCGTGCGTTGTCGAGGGTCTGCGTCAAAGTCGGGTCGAGTTCGAGAGTCTGCATGATGTGGCGTGATCGTTGAGGTCAGCGTCCGGCACGGGCGCGCAGGACGTCGAGTCCGCCGGGCGGCGCCAGGTACTGCGGCGCGACGGCCTCGAGCGCCGTGAGCTTGATTCCCAGCGCCGCTGTTGTCAAGACTTTATTGTCCCTGGACGGGTGGACGACGTTGTCGACCTTCATCGAATCGAGATTGTCGCGCGTGATGACGGGCTCGCCCGGCAGCAGCTCGAACAACATCGCCTGCAGCCGCGCGAGCGCGTCCGGCAGCGCGATCACCTTGCGCTCATGGCCGGCATAGCGCCCCGCCAGCCGCACCAGTTCTCCCAGTTCATAGACCTGCGGCCCGCCCAGTTCATAGATGAGGCCGGCCGTGTGCGGATCGAGCAGCGCACGCACGAACGCCTCGGCCACGTCGCCCACGTACACGGGCTGGAAGCGCGCGTGCGCACAGGCGAGCGGGACGATGGGCAGATGGCGCTGCAGGCGCGCGAACATGTTGAGAAATTTGTCTTCCGGGCCGAACACGACGGACGGCCGGAAGATCGTCGCCGCGACGCTGGCCTGGCTCGCCGCGGCCGCCTCGCCGTCGGCCTTCGAACGCTGGTACATCGACGGACCGTTGCGGTCGGCCCCCAGCGCACTCATGTGCAGGTAGCGCGGCACGCCTTCAGCCGCGCAGGCTGCGGCGATGCGGCGCGGCAAATCGACATGGGCACGGCGGAAATCCGGCCCGTACGGATCGCCGCGGCGTGAATGGAGGATGCCGACCAGGTTGATCACGGCATCGCGCCCGGCCACGAGCTTGCGGAGCGCCGCGTCGTCGTACGGATCGGCCTGCACGATGTCGACGCCCAGCGGCATCAGGTGCATCGCGTGGCTTTCGTGCCGCGTGGGCACGGCGACGTCGATGGCGTGCTCGGCCAGCCTGGCCGCCAGGTGGCTGCCGATGAATCCGGTCCCGCCGAACATTACGACCGATTGCGCGTGCATGCTGTCTCCTGCTGGTTTAGGGAAGGCCGATGCCCCCGCCACGCGGCGTGATCGTGCCCAGGCGCGCCTTGAGCGATTGCGGACGCTTCTCGAACAGCGCGGCATAATTCGTCGCGTTCGACATCACGTTGCGCACGTAGGTTCGCGTTTCCTCGAACGGGATCGACTCCACGAACACGGCCCCTTCCATCGGCGCCGTCAACAGCCCACGCCACGTGCGCGCCCGCCCCGGCCCGGCGTTGTACGCAGCCGTCGCCAGCACCTGCGAGCCTTCCGCATTGTTCAGCACCATGTTCAGGTAATTGGTGCCGAGCACGATGTTCGTCCGGATATCGCTGAGCATGCCGTGGCCGTAATCCGTCAGGCCGATCTTTTCCGCGACCCACTTACCGGTCGACGGCATCACCTGCATCAGCCCGGATGCACCCACGCCCGACTGCGCATCCGTGACGAAGCGCGATTCCTGGCGGATGAGGCCGTAGACCCACGCCTGGTCGAGGCCGAGGCCCTGCGCGGTGGGATGCAGGATGTCGTTGTGCGGCGCCGGGAAGCGCTGGGTGTAGTCGAATTCTGTGCGCGTGCGTTCCGACGTGGACAGCATGCGGTCGAGGATATCGTTCTGGCGCGCAAACTCGGCGGCGGCCAGCAACTGGCGTTCCGTGAACCCGTTGAGCGTCCAGTTCCATTCGCGCGTGCCTTCGAAGCGCATGCGCATCGAAAAGAATTTTAAAGCGCGTTTGAAGCCGGGGTGCGTGGCCACCTGCGCCAGCTCGGCCGGCGTCGGGGGCGCGGCGCTGGGCGGGATGCTGATCTGCATGCCCAGCTCTTCCATCGCCAGCTGTCCATAAAAACTGTTCTGGTCGGCGATGCGGCGGAACAGCGCCTGCCCATCCTCGCGCCGGCCTTCGGCCTGCAGCGCGCGGCCCAGCCAGTACGTCCAGACGGGCTCGTCGTGTTGCTGCGGCGGCATCGCCTCGATGGTCGACCGCACCGTCTTCCAGTCGCCGCGGCGCAGCGCGATGCGCGTTTTCCACTCCAGCTGGAACCACGTCAGCGGTGCCCCTTCCGCCTTTTTCCAATCGTCATACGCTTCGGGCGCCAGGGTCAGCGATGCGGCCAGCGCGATGTTCGCCCAGCCGATCGCCCTCTCCTCGGCCGACAGTTTCGATGCATTCTTGTTCAGCGCCACCGTCGCCAGCTTCAAGCTCGTGCGCGCCATGCGGCCGATGGCGACGAGGTAGATCTCGTGATCGGCACGCGTGCTGCCGATGCCGCGCGCCATCGCCACGGCCGGCAGGTCGACGGCCTGCGCGGCACGCGTGTCGGACGCGCCCAGCAGGAGCGCCGTGCGGCGCGACGGCCCCGTCGCGTGCATCTCGCCGGCCAGGCGCAGCTGGGCCAGCAAGTCATTGTTCGTGAACTGGCCGGACTGGACGAGCTGGTTGACGAGCGCGGCGCAGGCTTCGCCGTACAGCGGCGGATTGTCGAGCAGCACGCGTGCTTCGGCCGCAACGTTCTGTCCTTTCGACGCGCGCGACAGCAAGGCGTAGCACTTGACCTGGTAATCGTCCTTCTTGACGAACAGGGGCAGCTCGCGGTCGAAGTTGACCCAGTCGCGCTTGCGGCCGAGCTCGAGCAACCAGTCGTTGCGCAGACGGTCGGCGATGGCGCTGCCTTCGTAACGTTTCAGGAAATCCAGGATTTCCTCGTTGGAAGCGTCGCGCAGCCGCGGTTTGAGCCGATAATAGTCGACGTACGACGGAATCGCGTAGTCCGGCAGCCGTGCCGCCAGCGCCGCGGCTTTATCCGCATCGTTCTTGCGGGCGGCGTCGCGCAGTTGCGCAAAGAGCTCGTCCTGCTCGCGGCTGGCGTCCGCTTGCGGGCCGGGCGCCACGACAGGAGGAGCGGGCGGCAGCCCTGCAGGCGACAGCGCGCTCGGCGCAGGTACCGCCGTCGGCGCAGCCTGGGCCGCGGCATCGGGCGACGCGAGGAAGAGCAGGCTGGAGGCGGCCACGACGGTGCCGGCTGCCAGTGTCTGCGACATCGATAATGCAATATTCAATGTAGGCTTCATTTCATCCATGACCGGCGATTCAAGAATACCATGCCCCTCGAGCCCGAGCGTGGCGGACGAGAAACAGGCGGCGAAAACGGCATTGCGCAAGGCGCTCAGGACTGCACGTGGGGGGCTTGATCCCGCAATCAAGGTCCAGTGGGATGCACATATCGGTGCGCAAGTCGTTGCGTGGTGGAGATTGCGCCAGGTAAGTGTCATGGGTGTGTACTGGCCGCTGGCCGGCGAGCCCGACCTGCGCGCGGCGTATGCGGAACTGCACCAGGCCGGCGTGCGCCTGGCGCTGCCCGTCGTGATGGAACGCGATGCGCCGCTGACGTTCACGGAGTGGACGCCCGGCGAAGCCATGTTGCCGGACGAAGCCGGCGTGCAGGTGCCGGCCCAACTGCGCTTCATCGAGCGCCCGCCCGCCCTGCTGATCCCCTGCCTCGGCTTCAATGCCGAGGGGTATCGCCTCGGCTATGGCGGCGGCTATTACGACCGCACGCTGGAACAACCGCCGCGCCCGCACACCTTGGGCATTGCCTACAGTAACCAGGAAGCCCAGTTCTCGCACGCGCCGCACGATGTGCCGCTGGACGTGATCGTGACGGAAACCACCAACGTCACGTGATGAAAAAAAGCCCGTGCGGCCTTCCGGTCGTACGGGCTTCGGTGGCGCAGGACGCCGGATCAGGCAGCCGTGATGCGCTGCCAGATCGCGGTCGTGGCCGCCGCCTGGTTCATGCTGTAGAAATGCAGGCCGGGCGCGCCGCCCGCGAGCAATTTCTCGCAGAGGCCGCTGACGACATCCAGCCCGAACGCCTTGATCGACGCCGAATCGTCGCCGAAGCTGGCCAGCTTCAGACGGATCCAGCGCGGAATCTCGGCGCCGCACATGTCGGAGAAACGCATCAGCTGCGTGTAGTTCGTGATCGGCATGATGCCGGCCACGATGGGCACGTCCACGCCCAGCTTGCGTGCGTTGTCGACGAACTGGAAGTACGCGTCCGGATTGTAGAAATACTGCGTGATCGCGGCATTCGCGCCGGCCTGCACCTTGCGGGCGAAGGCCTGCAGGTCGTCCTGCGGCGACTTGGCCTGCGGATGCATTTCCGGATACGCGGCCACCTCGATGTGGAACCAGTCGCCCGTTTCCTGGCGGATGAACTCGACGAGGTCGCTGGCATAGCGCAGTTCGCCCGCACCGCCATAACCGCTCGGCAAGTCACCGCGCAGCGCCACGAGGCGGCGGATGCCCTTCTCCTTGAATTCCTGCAGGATCGCGCGGATCGATTCGCGCGTGCCGCCCACGCACGACAGGTGCGGTGCGGCGTCGTGGCCTTCGGCCAGGATCTCGAGCACGGTCGACAGCGTGCCATGCTGCGTACTGCCGCCGGCGCCGAACGTCACGGAGAAATACTTCGGATTCAGCTCGGCCAGCTTCTGCCGAGCCACGCGCAGCTTGTCCGCACCCTCGGGGGTCTTGGGCGGGAAAAACTCGATACTGATGTTAGGGGTTTCCATCTTTGTTGAGTAATAAGGTAGAAAGCGCCCACGAAATGACACTGTACAGGATCGCCGCCAGGAACGCGGACCCGAACCCCGCCACGTGGAAGCCTCCGACGACGTTCGCGACCAGCCAGAACAGCAGCGCGTTGATCACCAGGATGAACAGGCCTAGCGACACGACCGTCACGGGCAAGGTCAGCACGACGAGCACGGGACGGATGATCGTGTTCACGAGGCCGAGAACGAGGGCCGCCACGAGGGCGGCGCCGACGTTGTCGACCGATACCGAGTGCATCAGGTAAGGCAGGGCCATCAGGGCCGCCGCATTGATCAGCCAGGTCAGGAGCAGGCGCATGGTTGTGTCTTTCGTGAGGAGTTAGCGGCACCGCCGGGATGGAATCCGGCGGTGCCCAGTATCAATTCACGGAAGAGCTTACCAGATCAATAACGGTAGTGTTCCGGCTTGTACGGGCCTTCCTTGCTCACCGAGATGTAGGCGGCTTGCTCTTCGGTCAGCTCGGTCAGCTGGGCGTTGAGCTTCTTCAGCTGCAGGCGGGCGACTTTCTCGTCCAGCTTCTTCGGCAGCGTGTACACGCCGACCGGGTAGGCGGCGGTATTGGTGAACAGTTCGATCTGAGCGATGGTCTGGTTCGCGAACGACGAGCTCATCACGTACGACGGATGACCCGTGCCGCAGCCCAGGTTCACGAGGCGTCCTTCGGCCAGTAGGATGATGCGCTTGCCATCCGGGAAGATCACGTGATCGACCTGCGGCTTGATGTTTTCCCACTCGTACTTGCGCAGCGCGGCGACTTCGATTTCGTTGTCGAAGTGGCCGATGTTGCAGACGATCGCCTGGTCCTTCATGCGCAGCATGTGCTGTTCGGTGATCACGTGGTAATTGCCCGTGCAGGTGACGAAGATGTCGCCGTGTTCGGCGGCCATGTCCATCGTCACGACGCGGTAGCCTTCCATCGCGGCCTGCAGCGCGCAGATCGGATCGATCTCGGTGACCCACACCTGGGCCGACAGCGCGCGCAGCGCCTGGGCCGAACCTTTACCGACGTCACCGTAACCGGCCACGACGGCGATCTTGCCGGCAACCATCACGTCCGTCGCGCGCTTGATGCCATCGACGAGCGATTCGCGGCAGCCGTACAGGTTGTCGAACTTCGATTTCGTCACGGAGTCGTTGACGTTGATGGCCGGGAACGCCAGCTTGCCTTCCGCGTGCATCTGGTACAGGCGGTGCACGCCGGTGGTGGTTTCTTCCGTCACGCCCTGGATCTGCGGCAGGCGCTTCGAGTACCACTGCGGATCGATGGCCAGGCGGCCCTTGATGGCGTTGAACAGGCAGATTTCTTCTTCCGAACCCGGCTTGTCCAGCACCGAGATGTCCTTCTCCGCGCGCACGCCCAGGTGTAGCAGCAGCGTGGCGTCGCCGCCGTCGTCCAGGATCATGTTGGCGTAGACGTCATCGCCCCATTCGAAGATGCGGTGGGTGTAGTCCCAGTATTCGTCCAGCGTCTCGCCCTTGACGGCGAACACGGGCGTGCCGACCGACGCGATGGCGGCGGCGGCGTGGTCCTGCGTCGAGTAGATGTTGCACGAGGCCCAGCGCACTTGCGCGCCGAGGGCTTCCAGCGTGCGGATCAGCACGGCGGTCTGGATGGTCATGTGCAGCGAACCGGCGATGCGCGCGCCCTTCAGCGGCTGGGCGGCCGCGTATTCGTCGCGGATGGCCATCAGGCCCGGCATTTCGGTTTCGGCGATGCGGATTTCCTTCTCGCCCCACGAGGCGAGGCCGATGTCGGCAACGAGGTAGTCCTGGGTGGTGTCTTTGAGTACGGCGCTCATCACGCCCTCCTTTCAAGTTAAGAAAAAAGTAACGTGAGCGCGGTGTTGATGATCCGAGCCTGGCGAGATGGGGAATCTCGTCGCAACGCTCCTCGGAACGGGTAAGTGTAGCACGGTGGGCAGGTTATGCCCACCGTCTGCGGGCGTTTTGCAACGCCCGGGGGACTTTATGCGAGACCAGCTTCGGCGCGCAGCAGCGCGGCCTTGTCGGTGCGCTCCCACGTGAATTCCGGCTCTTCGCGGCCGAAGTGGCCGTAGGCGGCCGACTTCGCGTAGATCGGACGCAGCAGGTCGAGCATCTGCACGATGCCTTTCGGGCGCAGGTCGAAGTGTTCCATCACCAGTTCGGCGATCTTCTCGTCCGAAATGACGCCGGTGCCTTCCGTATAGACCGTGATGTTGATCGGACGGGCCACGCCGATCGCGTAGCTGACCTGCACCTGGCACTGGCGCGCCAGGCCGGCGGCCACGACGTTCTTGGCGACGTAGCGGGCGGCGTAGGCGGCCGAGCGGTCGACCTTGGACGGGTCCTTGCCGGAGAATGCGCCGCCGCCGTGCGGTGCGGCACCGCCGTACGTGTCGACGATGATCTTGCGGCCGGTCAGGCCGCAGTCGCCCTGCGGACCGCCGATGACGAAGCGGCCGGTCGGGTTGACCAGGTAGCGGGTGTCCTGCAGCCACTCGCGCGGCAGCACGGGCTTGATGATCTCTTCGATCACCGCTTCCTCGATCTGGCTGTGGCTGACTTCCGGCGCGTGCTGGGTCGACAGCACGACGGTGTTCACGGACACCGGGCGGCCATTGACGTAGCGCAGCGTGACCTGGGACTTCGCGTCCGGACGCAGCCACGGCAGGCGGCCGTCCTTGCGCAGCTGCGACTGGCGCTCGACGAGGCGGTGCGCATAATAAATCGCGGCCGGCATCAGTTCCGGCGTCTCGTCGCACGCGTAGCCGAACATCAGGCCCTGGTCGCCCGCACCCTGGTCGAGGTCGATGCCCGCGCCTTCGTCGACGCCCTGGGCGATGTCCGGCGACTGCTTGTCGTAGGCGACCAGCACGGCGCAACCTTTATAGTCGATGCCGTAGTCGGTGTTGTCGTAACCGATGCGCTTGATGGTATTGCGTGCAACTTGAATATAATCGACGTTTGCGTGCGTCGTGATCTCCCCGGCCAGGACGACCAGACCCGTGTTGCACAGGGTCTCGGCAGCCACGCGCGCGCGCGGATCCTGCTCCAGGATGGCGTCGAGGATGGCGTCGGAAATCTGGTCGGCGACTTTGTCCGGGTGGCCTTCCGACACGGACTCGGAAGTGAAGAGGTAATCGTTGGAAGACATTAAGGCTCCTGATACTGTTGTAAAAATTGCCGCAGTACCAAGGCCTGCGACGCTTTAGCGAGATTTATATTCCGCTTCGCAAGTTGTCATTAACTCCGCGGATGCTACAAGTGGTATTTTACGCTGCTCCAAAAATTCTGGCACAGCAACTCGTCGGTTCTCTACCCTAAATCAATCAATGCTTGTCCTTTTGTTTCGGATTCTGTCGTTTTTGCCGCTACGCGCGCTGCACGCGCTGGGCGCCGCGCTCGGCTGGATTGTCTATCTCTTATCGCCGTCGCACCGGCGGCGCCTGCGCGCGAACCTCGAACAGGCCGGCTACGGCAGCCACTTGCGCGCCGCGATCGCCGAGTCCGGTAAGGCCATCGCCGAGCTGCCGTTCGTCTGGTGCGCGCCGCAGGAGCGCGTCACTCGCCACGTCACCATGGAAAACTGGGAACTGGTGCAGCGCCAGCTCGACGCCGGGCGCGGCATCGTCTTCCTCACGCCGCACCTGGGCTGCTTCGAACTGACGGCACAGCAGGTCTCGCTGCGCGTCGAACTGACGGTCATGTACCGCCCGCCGCGCCAGAGCGCCCTGAAACCGCTCGTCGAAGGCGCCCGCGAGCGCCAGCACATGCACCTGGCACCCGCCAACCTGGCCGGCGTGCGCATGCTCGTCAAGGCGCTGCGCGGCGGCCAGCCCGTCGGGGTGCTGCCGGACCAGGTCCCGCAGGAGGGCGAAGGCGTGTGGGCGCCGTTCTTCGGCCGCGACGCCTATACGATGACCCTGCCCGCCAAGCTGGCCCAGCTGGGCAAGGCCGACATCCTGACCGTGTACGCGGAACGCCTCCCGCGCGGCCGCGGCTTCGCCATCCGCTTCGTCCCGTTCGAAGGGTCGCTGGACGGCGATGCGGCCCAGCAGGCCGCCGCCATCAACCGCCAGATGGAGAAGCTCATCGCCTTCTGCCCCGCCCAGTATTTCTGGAGTTATAACCGCTACAAGAAGCCGCAAGGCGTCGAAGCACCGCACCCCGAGACCGTCGCATGAGGTTCCTGATTTTCCTGTTGTGGCTGCTGCACTTCCTGCCGCTGCCTGTCCTTGGCCGCATCGGCAATGCCGTCGGCTGGCTGATGTATTACGCGATCCCAAAGCGCCGCAAGATCGCCCTCGTCAACCTGCGCCTGTGCATGCCCGACCTGAGCGAAGCGGAGCGTGTCGATATCGCCAAGCGCCATTTCATGGCTTATTCGCGCAGCATCCTGGAGCGCTCGCTGATCTGGTGGGCGCCGTTCGAACGCATCCACGGCCTGATCGAGATCGAGCCGCACGTGCCGAAGGAGCAGATGGAAAGCGGCCCGACCATCCTGTTCTGCCCGCACTTCGTCTGCCTGGACGTGGCCGGCGTGGCGTCCCGCGTGGTGCCGCTGTCGACCATGTATTCGCCGCAAAAGAACAAAGCGTTCGACGATTTGTTGCGTTATGGCCGCGAACGTTACGGCCCCGTACGCCTGTTCACGCGCAGCGACGGCATCAAGCCGATCATCCGCGCGCTGCGCGAGGGCCTGCCTTACTTCATGCTGCCGGACATGGATTTCGGCGAGAAGGATGCCACCTTCGTTCCATTCTTCAATGTCCCTGCGGCGACCTTGACCGCGCTCGGCCGGCTGGCGGGTGCGACGGGCGCGAAGGTGATCCCGGTCGTGGCCACCTTCTTGCCCAATTACAAAGGTTATCGGGTAGAGTTCTATCCTGCATGGGAGGATTACCCGGGCGACGACATCATCGCCGCCACGCGCCGCATGAACGCCTTCATCGAGGACCGCGTGCGCGAACATCCGGCCGAGTACTTCTGGACCCACAAGCGCTTCAAGACCCGGCCGCCCGGCGAGCCCTCGTTCTACGATTAATGACAGATACCATGAAACTCAAGTTCACCAAGATGCACGGCGCCGGCAACGATTTCGTCGTGATCGACGCGATCAACCAGGACATCGATCTCGGCCCGGAGCAATGGCGCCGCCTGGCCGACCGCCGCTTCGGCGTCGGTGCCGACCAGATCCTGGTCGTCGAGCGCCCGGTCACGGAAGGCAGCGACTTCCGCTACCGCATCTATAACAACGACGGCGGCGAAGTCGAGCAATGCGGCAACGGCTCGCGCGCGTTCGTCCGGTTCGTCAGCGACAAGGGCCTGACCGACAAGCGCAGCATCCGCGTCGAAACGATGAGCGGCATCATCACCCCGCGCCTGGAAGATGACGGCAGCATCACGGTGGACATGGGTGCCCCGATCCTGGAGCCGAGCCAGGTCCCGTTCGAGGCGGCCGGCCTGGAAGGCGTCGCCGAAGGCCGCGACACGGTGTGGCCGATCACCGTCTCGAACAAGGGCCAGGAACAGACCGTGCTCGTGTCGACGGTGTCGATGGGCAACCCGCACGCGGTGCAGGTCGTGGCCGACGTCGACGCGGCCCCCGTCCTCGAGACGGGCCCGCAGATCGAGCACCACCCGCGCTTCCCGCGCCGCGTGAACGCCGGCTTCCTGCAGATCGTGGACCGCAACCACGTCAAGCTGCGCGTCTACGAACGCGGCGCCGGCGAGACGCTGGCCTGCGGCACCGGCGCCTGCGCCGCCGTCGTAGCCGGCATCCGGCGCGGCCTGCTGGACTCGCCCGTGCAGGTCCAGGCCCGCGGCGGCAAGCTGACCATCCACTGGGCCGGCGAAGGCCAGCCGGTTTATATGAGCGGTCCGGCCGAGACCGTGTTCGAAGGCGAAATCGAGATCTGAATCCGAGTCAGGCGGCCAGCGAGTAATCACCGTCCGGTTCCTCCGTCCCGGACTCCGCGGTCGCCATCTCCGGCAACAGGCTGCGCAGCCGGTACAGGCGCTGCCGATAATTTCCTTCCGGGCCGCCCGGACCGCAATCGACGTTGTCGAAGACGAGCGCCACGCGGTCGAGCAACTGGCGTTCCTGCACCGTTTCCACCGAGATCAGCCGGCGCCGGCTGCGTCCGTAGCTGGCGCGAATGTCGATCACGAGGCAATGGCCGCGGTCGGCGCTGCGCACATCCAGCAGCAGCGCTTCGGCCCGGCTCAGGCCGAAGGCCACCGCCAGTTCCAGGCGCGCGGCCAGCAGCGGATGGGCCGCCAGGTCGCGCCCGGCGAGCCCGCCAAGGTCCTTCCAGGCGCCGGGCTGGCGGGGCGCCAGCTTGCGCAGCGCGGCCGCGGCCTTGGGACACGCCTGCGCCGCCGCCTTCTGCAGCCAGAACAATGCACGCACGTCGTTGTTCTCGTTCTCGCGCCGTGCGCGCCATGCCGCGTTCCCGCATTCGAGCTGGGCATCGCGATAACCCATCTCCGCCGCGCGCTCCAGGTACTTCTGCGCTTCCACGACATTGCGCTGGGAGAATTCCGGCTTGATATATATGCGCGACAAGGCGTACCACGCTTCGGCCAGGCCCTGCTCGCCGGCCTGCGTCAGCCAGCGCACGGCCTTCTTGAAGTTGGCCGCGCCATGGCTGCCGGGAATCCGCTTGCCGTCCACCCGCATGCGCGCGCACCACAGGCCGAGCGCGAACTGCGCATGACGGTCCTGTTCGGCCGCTGCGATTTCCCAGAACCGCAGCAATTCATCCTGGCCGACGTCGTGCGGCGCCTCGTTCGCGGCGACGAGCCGGGCGCAGCGCGACAGCAGCAGCACCTCGTCCGGCGCCAGGCGGGCGGCCGTGTTGTCCTGGGCGGCATCGGAACCGGCCAGCGCGCGCGCCAGCGGGAGTGCCCGCTCCAGCCAGGCGGACCAGCGGCCCGCGCTCCAGTCCTGTTCCAGCAGGGCGAACTGCGCAGCCCCGACGCCGCTGTCGGCCGCCTGGCGCAGCCAGCGCTGGCCCGCGGGGCTGGCCACGGGCGCACGGGCGACCGGCTCGTCCGTCTCGGGCGGCGCGGCGCCGTGCTCGCGCGCAAGCAGCCACTGCGCTTCCGGGAACCCGGCACGGGCCGCGTCTTCCAGCGCGCGCAAGGCCTTGGCGCGCTGGGCCGGCGTGCACTGGCCGTCGTTCAATGCGCCCAGTACCAGTTGTGCATAGACGAGCCCGGCCCGCACGAGGCCGCCGTCGTACGCCAGCTCGTACCAGCCGGTGACCGGTTGCGGACTGTCACGCGCGAGATCGACCGGAATATGGTTCCCGATCAATTGCCATGCTTCGTCGCAACCTTGCTGTGCGGCGCGGTCGAGCCAGTGGAGGGCCGTGGGCAGGCTTTTCGGCAGCCCGGCGCTGCCGAACAGGTAGAGCCGGCCCAGGGCCAGTTGCGATTCGACGCGCCCGGCACGCGCGCCGCGGATGACCGCAAGTTCTTCACGATTTGCCATCGTTCTTTTCTTGATGTTAGAGACGTCTAAGAAATGTACGCAGATCCATGTCGCAAGCACAATGCACGAAGATACGCGCAGATCGCCTGCGTTGCGCTACTGATGAGCTCATGTGGCGCGCACTGCGGTAACAATGACGTCGGATGGGCCAGAGTCTAAAGCCGCGGCGATGCGATTCGGCTACGATTCCAAAGGCCTTTGAGCCCGCACAAACCCTGCCGTGGTACGGGGAGAGAATGATGATGTTTGGAAACTTAAACGAGCCTTAAGGTGCGCCCGGTTTCCCGGCGCGGCCGTTTCGAAAATACAACAGCACGATTGGATTTATTGGCTTTCGACCAAGTGCAACAGTCATAATTGACAAATCAGACAATCTTGACGCATTAAGCATTTAAGGTTCACACATCCGAGTGTTCAGCAACTAATAAAAATCTCAATGCTCTCTGGATTCCTTCGATTCACTTTTTAGGATAAAAATTAAGATGAAAAAAACCCTCGTGGCAGCCGCTCTGCTGGGCGCATTCGCCGGTGTGGCACAAGCTCAAACCGCCGTTCAAATCTACGGTAACGTCGACGTCGGCATGGTCAAGCGTACCGACAACACCCTGGCCATCGGCAAGCGCGCCGCCAACACCCTGGGCTTCAAGGGCACCGAAGACCTGGGCAACGGCCTGAAAGCACTGTTCCAGATCGAAATGCGTTACGAGCCGGACACCGGCACCACCGAGAACAACGGCCGTCCGCTGTTCCAGGGCCAGAGCCGCGTCGGCCTGCAGGGCGACTTCGGTATGATCCGTCTGGGCCGTGGCCTGACCCCGTTCCAGGAAATCGTCGGTTCGTTCGAACCGTGGCACGGCCTGCCGTCGCCGGCCGGTTTCTACACCGACATCTCGGTCGCCGGCTTCAACTCGGCTCCGCTGGACGTCGGCGGCAGCGGCCCGAACAACAACCGTATCTCGAACGCGATCTTCTATAACTCGCCGGTCGCCAATGGCTTCCAGGTGAACGCTTCGTGGGCCTCGAAAGAAGCCACCGGCGGCGGCGTGACCGGCGTCGGCGCTGGCGCCACCACCTACGCTGCGGGCGCACAGGCTTCGGCCAACCCGTTCTCGATCGCTGGTACCTACAACAACGGTCCGGCCGCCGCGATGCTGGCTTACGAGCGCAACGCCGTCGAATCGAAGGTCTGGTCGGTCGCAGGTTCGTTCTCGGTGACCCCGGAACTGAAACTGATGGGTACCTACTCGCACCAGAACATGGAGCACACCAACACCCAGCGTCCGACCATCAAGGGTGCTGAAATCGGTGCAACCTACGCTGTCGGCCCGGGCAAGCTGCTGGCTGGCTTCGGTCTGAAGAAGCAGGAAGAAAACGTCCGCCTGCACGACCTGATCACCCGTCAGTACTCGCTGGGCTACGAGTACAGCCTGTCGAAGCGTACGTACCTGTACGTCGACGCATCGCGCAAGACCAACGTCTTCAACCAGGCGACCGGCGCAGCTTCGGCTACCCCGACCGTCAACCACTACGACGTCGGCCTGAACCACTCGTTCTAAGCTGAGCCACGGGGGCAACCCCGTCGCACCGCTCAAGCAAGGGCGGACCTGGGCAACCGGGTCCGCCCTTGGCGTTTGTGGCACAGTGCAGACAGGAAATCTGCGCCGACCCATTGCTGTCGGTTAAAATGAATGGTCTACCCATCTCGCAAGCCGCACATGACCGCCGCAACACTGGATTCCGCCGCCATCGCCCAATACCTGCTCGACCATCCGCAGTTCTTCGTGGAGCACGCCGCCCTGCTGGGCGAAGTGAAACTGTCGAGCCCGCTTACGGGCCGTGCGGTCTCGCTGCAGGAACGCCAGATGGAAGTCATGCGCGACAAGTACCGCACCCTGGAACTGCGCATGTCCGAACTGGTGCGCCACGCCGAGGAAAACGCGGCCATCGCCAACCGTTTCCACGGCTGGACCCAGCAATTGCTGCGCACCCGCGTGCCGGGCGAGATCCCGGCCGCCGTCGCCGAGGGCCTCGTCAAGCATTTCATCGTGCCGCAAGCGACCTTGCGCCTGTGGAAGCTGACGCCCGAGCATGCGGACACGTGGTACACGAACGGCGTCTCCGAAGACGTGCGCCTGTTCGCCAGCAGTCTGCGCGCACCGTACTGCGGCCCGAACAAGGAATTCGAAGCGGTCGGCTGGCTGGACGGCGCGGACACCGTGCGCTCGACCGTCCTGCTGCCGCTGCGCGCGAACGGCACCGCCTTCGGCCTGCTCGTGCTCGGCTCGCCCGATCCGGAACGCTTCAGCGCCGCGATGGCGACGGATTTCCTCGTCCACATCGGCGAGACGGCCAGCACCGCTCTCACGCCCCTGCTCGGCTGACATGGACACGCCGGCCGCCGACGACTGGACCGGCCGCTACCTGGCGGAGCTGAAAACGCAGCGCCAGCTGTCCGACCACACGATCGCCGCCTACCGCCGCGACCTCGCCGAACTGGCCCGGCTCACCGGCCAGGCCGACTGGGCAACGCTCACCCATTTCGACATCCGCCGCGTCGCGGCGAAGCTGCACGCCGAGGGCCAGAGCGCCGCCTCCATCGCGCGCAAGCTGTCCGGGTGGCGCGGCTTCTTCGACTGGCTGTCGCGCCAGCGCCCGCTGGCCGCCAACCCGGCCGACGGCGTGCGCGCGCCGCGCCGCCCCAAGCGGCTGCCCAAGGCGCTGGCCGTCGACGATGCGGTGCAGCTGATGGAAAAGACGACGTCCGGCCACCCGGAACCGGCCGAGCTGTGCGACCGTGCCATGTTCGAACTGCTGTACTCGAGCGGCCTGCGGGTGTCCGAGCTGGCCGGGCTCGACGTTCACCACGTCCCGGCATCGCTCGGTTGGCTGGACCTCGAAGCCCAGGAAGTCATCGTGACCGGCAAGGGCAACAAGATGCGCCGGGTGCCCGTCGGCGGACCGGCGCGCGCGGCGCTGGAAGCGTGGCTGGCCGTGCGTCCGCCGGCGCGCGACGGCAGCGCCGCGTTATTCCTGTCGGCGCGCGACACGCGCATCAGCCCCCGCGTCGTGCAGTACCGCCTGAAAGCCCATGCCCAAAAGGCCGGCATGCCGGTCCACGTGCACCCGCACGTGCTGCGCCACTCGTTCGCCTCGCATGTGCTGCAATCCTCGGGCGACCTGCGTGCCGTGCAGGAACTGCTGGGCCACGCCAGCATCACCTCGACCCAGATCTATACGTCGCTCGACTTCCAGCACCTCGCCGCCGTCTACGACAAGGCCCATCCGCGCGCCAAGCGCAAGTAGGTATGCCGCCCGCAGGCAGGCACGGCATGCCGGGTGGTGACGATTCGCAAATTCCGGCATAATCTTCCGATTCCCTGCGGCCGGAACGGCGCACACCATTGGACAGCGACATATGGAATTGATCCCAAGCACCATCCTGACCGGCTTCCTCGGCGCCGGCAAAACCACGTTGCTCAACCGCATCCTGCAGGAAGAGCACGGCCTGCGCATCGCCGTCATCGAAAACGAGTTTGGCCAGGAAAACATCGACAACGAGATCCTCGTGCAGGACCCGAGCGAGCAGATCGTCGAAATGAACAATGGCTGCATCTGCTGCACCGTGCGCGGCGACCTGATCGTCGCCCTGACGAACCTGGCGCGCAAGCGCGAGGCCGGCGAAATCAGCTTCGACCGCGTCGTCATCGAGACCACGGGCCTCGCCAATCCGGGCCCGGTGGCCCAGACGTTCTTCGTCGACGAGGAAGTCGGCGCGCACTACCTGCTCGACGCCGTCGTCACCGTCGTGGACGCGCGCCACGCCATGGACCAGCTGGACCGCCACGAGGAAGCCCAGCGCCAGGTCGGTTTCGCCGACAAGATCCTGCTGTCCAAGACCGACCTCGTGGATGCCGCCGCCGTCGAGGAATTGAAGGCGCGCATCCGCCGCATCAACCCGCGTGCGCCGATCAGCACGTCGGATTTCGGCCGCGCGCCGATCAGCGACGTGCTCGACCTGCGCGGCTTCAACCTGAACGACAAGCTCGAACTGGACCCCGCCTTCCTCACGACGGAAGAGGCGCACGACCACGGCCACGATCACCATGATCACGACCACGTGCACACGGAAGCGTGCGACCACAGCCACGATCACCATCATGGCCACCACAGCGACGACATCGCCGCGTTCGTGTTCAAGAGCGAGCGCGCGTTCGACCCCGAGCGTCTCGATCAATTCCTCGGCAGCATGGTCCAAGTGTTCGGGCCGAACATGCTGCGTTACAAGGGTGTGCTGTCGATGGCGGGCGCGGATCGCAAGGTCGTCTTCCAAGGCGTGCATCAAATCATGGGCAGCGACCTCGGTGCAAAGTGGGCGGATGGCGAATCGCGCGGCAGCAAGATGGTGTTTATTGGTAAAAATTTACCGAAAGATGTCTTTATTCGCGGATTGGAACAGTGTTTGGTATAAACTACCCCGGTTCTATGGTGTCACGGCAGCTGACGCGACGCGCACACCGAAGCAATGGTAACCGCTGAGTTAGCTGATAAAATGGAAACTCTGTCGTATCAAAGGTAAGTGAAGTCATGACTAAAACAACGAAACCGAATACCGTTGCGCAGCCCGAAGAACGCCTCCTGACGGAAGAAGAAATTCGGGCCATGAGCGACGACGACTACATGAACCCGGCCCAGCTGGCGTTCTTCAAGAACCGCCTGCAGGAGCTCGAAAAGGAACTGCTGAAAAACGCCGGCGAGACGACGGAACACCTGCGTGAAACGGTACTCGTTCCCGATCCGGCCGACCGCGCCACCATCGAGGAAGAGCATGCGCTCGAGCTGCGTACCCGCGACCGCGAACGCAAGCTGCTCAAGAAGGTCCAGCAATCGCTGGCCGCGATCGAGTCCGGCGAATACGGCTGGTGCGAGGAAACCGGCGAACCGATCGGCATCCCCCGCCTGATCGCCCGTCCGACCGCGACGCTGTCGCTGGAAGCCCAGCAGCGCCGTGAGCTGAAGCAGAAACTGTACGGTGACTGATCGTCGTACGCTCCGATGAAAAAGCATGCGCCCGCCGCATGCTTTTTTGTTTTTAGGGCCGATATTGGCTCTGGGTTCGTGCGCATGAATTATTTCCTATCGGATACACTTGCGGGATGGGGCTCTTCGATTTCCTGAAGAAAAAAGGCGACGCACCGCCGGCGGGTGCGGATGGCCGCCTGCGCCCCGACGGTCCGCTCGTGGCCGGCCCCGCCACACGGCTGGCGCTCGATACCGAGGCGGAACGCGAACGCCAGCGCGAAATCGCCCGCGCCACCGCAGCCAAGATCGACGCGATCGAACTGGAGATGACCTCCGCCATCTTCGACGACGATGCCTGGGCCGGCAACCGGCGCCCTCCGGCCGCGGCCGTACCCGACCCGAACACGGACATCCTGCCGGATCACGATGAAGTGCCGGATGCGGCCGCTACCCCGTCCAGCGCCCCGGTCGTCGAGGAAGCGGCGATCCTGTACGCCAACGACCAGCTCGACGCCGCGGCCTTCCTGCTGCGCACCAGCGTGCGCGACCAGGGCGGCGAGCGCCTGCCGTGGTGGATGCTGTTCGACCTGCTCCAGATCATGGGCCTCGAACACGAGTTCGAAAGTATCGCGATCGACTACGCCAGCCGGTTCGAGACGTCGCCCCCCACCTATCGTCCCCTCGCGGCCACGGCGCACGCGCCGGACCACCAGTTTGCCGGGGCGATCCCGACGGCCACCCTGTCCGGCCGCCTCGACGACGGCCCGCTCGCCCGCGCGCAACTGGCCCGCGCCACCGCGCCGGGTCCGCTCGTCCGGTTCGAATTCCAGGCGATCACCGCGGTGACGCCGCCTGGCTGCGCCCTGCTGCTGGAATCCCTGCAAACCCTGCGCAAGGTGGGACGCGAACTGGTGCTGGCGGGCGCCGACCACCTCGTCGCGGTGCTGCGCCCGATGCTGGCGATCGGCGACCGCGGCGCCGGCGAAGCGCCCTGGCTGCTGCTGCTGGAACTGCTGCTGCTGACGAACCGCGAAAAGGATTTCGAGGAAACCGCGATGGATTATTGCGTCACCTTCGAAGTGTCGCCGCCGTCGTTCGAAGCCCCCCGGCGCGCTGCGACGAGCCCGGCGGCCGGTCCGGCGACGGCGGGCGACCGCTTCCTGCTGCCCGCCGCGATCCGGGGCGACAGCGCGCCGCTGCTGGCCGCCATTGCCGGCCACGCGGCGCTCCATCCGACCCTCGTGCTGGACGGGTCCCGGCTCGCACGCATCGATTACGCGGCCGCGAACGCCCTCGCCGCCCATCTGCGCACCCTGGCCCAGGACGGGCGCGAGGTCGTGCTGCGCGACCTGAACCATCTCGTCGCCGCTTTGCTGCGCCTGCTCGGCGTCGGCGACCAGGTCCGTCTGTACGCCCACAAGTACTGAGACCGCCGGATACGGTTCAGTCTTGCAATTTCATATCGCATCCCCACTTGCGGTGAGCAGATCAACCACGAGGCAAATATGGAACAATTTCACGGCACGACGATCGTCAGCGTAAGGCGCGGCAACCAGGTCGCGCTCGGTGGCGATGGACAAGTCACCCTGGGCAACGTCGTCATGAAGGGCTCGGCGCGCAAGGTGCGCAAGCTCTACCAGAACAAGGTGCTGTGCGGCTTTGCCGGCGGCACGGCCGACGCCTTCACCCTGCTCGACCGCTTCGAAGCGAAACTGGAAAAACACCAGGGCAATTTGCTGCGCGCCTCGGTCGAACTGGCCAAGGACTGGCGCACCGACCGCGTGCTGCGCCGCCTGGAGGCCATGCTGCTGGTGGCCGACCGCGAAAAGACCCTGATCATCACCGGCAACGGCGACGTGCTCGAACCGGAAGACGGCATCGGCGCGATCGGCTCGGGCGGCATCTACGCCCAGTCGGCCGCCAAGGCCCTGCAGGAAAACACGGATCTCGCCCCGGCCGACGTGGTCAAGAAAGCGCTGACCATCGCAGGCGAGCTGTGCATCTACACGAACATGTCGCACATCATCGAGACGCTGGAATAACGGCCTCTCACGCACGAAAGCCTACATGAGCACACATATGAACATGACTCCGTCCGAAATCGTCTCGGAACTCGACAAGCACGTCGTCGGCCAGGGTAAAGCCAAGCGCGCCGTGTCGATCGCGCTGCGCAACCGCTGGCGCCGCCAGCAAGTCGAGGAACCGCTGCGCCACGAGATCACCCCGAAGAACATCCTCATGATCGGCCCGACGGGCGTCGGCAAGACCGAGATCGCGCGCCGCCTGGCCAAGCTGGCCGACGCACCGTTCATCAAGGTCGAGGCGACCAAGTTCACCGAGGTCGGCTATGTCGGCCGCGACGTCGACACCATCATCCGCGACCTGATCGACATCGGCGTCAAGCAGACCCGCGCCAGCGAAATGAAGAAGGTGCGCCAGCGCGCCGAGGACGCGGCCGAGGACCGCATCATCGACATCCTTGTGCCGCCGGCGCGCGACTTCGGCTTCAACGTCAGCAGCGACGCCAAGGATGGCGGCGACGCCACGCGCCAGACGTTCCGCAAGCGCCTGCGCGAAGGCGCGCTCGACGACAAGGAAGTCGAGATCGACGTGGCGGAAAGCGCGCCGCAGATGGAAATCATGGCGCCGCCGGGCATGGAAGAAATGACGGAACAGATCAAGTCGATGTTCGCCGGCGTCGGGGCGGGGCGCAAGAAGCCCCGCAAGATGAAGGTGAAGGAAGCGATGAAGCTGCTCGTCGACGAGGAAGCCGCCAAGCTCATCAACGAAGACGAGATGAAGCAGAAGGCCATCGCCAACGTCGAGCAGAACGGCATCGTGTTCCTGGACGAGGTCGACAAGATCGCGTCGCGTTCGGAACACGGCGGCGCCGACGTCTCGCGCGCGGGCGTGCAGCGCGACCTGCTGCCGCTCGTCGAAGGCACGACGGTGAACACGAAGTACGGCATGATCAAGACGGACCACATCCTGTTCATCGCGTCGGGCGCGTTCCATTTGTCGAAACCGTCAGACCTGATCCCCGAGCTGCAGGGCCGCTTCCCGATCCGCGTCGAGCTGGAATCGCTGTCGATCGACGATTTCAAGAGCATCCTGACCTCGACGGACGCGAGTCTGACGAAGCAGTATGAAGCGCTGCTGGCGACGGAAGGCGTCAAGCTCGAGTTCGCCGACGACGGCATCCATCGCCTCGCCGAGATCGCTTATTCCGTCAACGAGCGCACCGAGAACATCGGCGCGCGCCGCCTGTACACGGTGATGGAAAAGCTGCTGGAAGAGATCTCGTACTCGGCCACCGACAAGTCGGGCCAGGCGCTCGTCATCGACGCGGCCTACGTCAACGAACGGCTGGATGCGCTGGCGGTCAACGAAGACCTGTCGCGCTACGTGTTGTAATCCACGAAAGGAGAGGCGGCGATGGCAAACAAGGCACTGGCAACCCGGCAAAAGATGCGGCTGCGTGTCGAGCCGACGCCGCCGATCAAACCCCGCAATCCGTTCGCCGGCTTCGCCAAGGCGCGCGCGGCCGGGGCGCATGCGAAACCCGAGGCCAGCGAACGGCTGGCCGCCAAGCGGGCGCTCAAGAAGGTCAAGCTGGAGCCGGACGAAGACTGATCAGGCCCCTACTTCGCCGGCGCGATCAGCGGCTTGCCCTTTTCGACGAAATAAGTGGCGATGCCTGCCCCGGCCACCGTGCCGGGGTTCCTGGCCGCGTGGATCGTGCCGGCCGGGATGAAGACGGATTGCCCCGCCTTGAGCATCACCGGCGCTTTACCGTCAGGCAGGTACTCCAAGGTACCCTCAACGACGTACAGCACTTCGTCGCCCGGATGCGTGTGCCTGGGCACGCCATGGCCGGGGTCGACCTCGACGCGCACCTCGACGACTTCGCGTCCCGGAACCACGCTGTCATGCTTCAGCAGGTCGGTGCGGCGCACGCCCGCCACTTGCGCGAATGCGGCCGCGCCAAATAACGCCAGAACGATCACGGCTACCGGTTTCATATTACCTCCCTGGTATCGGTGGGACAGCCGCGCACCGGCGACGTTGCATGCGGTCGCGCCTGAACTGACGCGTATCATAACGCTGACCGTGCTCATCAGCTGGACTCGACATTTCTTGAACTGGCCTGCCTTCTTCTGTACATTCGTTAGGCCGAGTTGACGAACGAAAACAGAAAAGCGACCCAATATGAGCTCCCCCGACATGCTGCTGGACGTGCTGCGCGCCGAACTGCGCGCCGCCGGGATCACCTACAAGATGCTGGCCGACCGCATCGCGATGAGCGAATCGAGTATCAAGCGCATGTTCGGCCAGAAGGACATGACGCTGTCGCGCCTGGCCCAGATCTGCCAGGCGGCCGGCATCGCCATGGAAGACGTGCTGCGGCGCGCGGCCGATGCGCGGCCGCAGGCCGACACCTTGACGCTCATCCAGGAAACGGCGCTCGTCGCCAATCCGCGCCTGCTGCTCGTGGCGATCTGTTGCCTGGGACACTGGAGCCTGGAACAGATGGTCGAAACGTATCGTTTGAGCGAACCCGAATGCATCGGCTTGCTGGTGGAACTCGACCGCCTCGGCGTGATCGAACTGAAACCGCTGAACCGCTATACGCTGCGGGTCTCGAACGCGTTCCGCTGGCTGCCGGACGGTCCCGTGCAGCGCTTCTTCCGCGCCCACGTCGTCGAGGATTATTTTGCCGGGAAGTTCGACGGTACCGGCGAAACCCTGATGTGCCTGCCTGCACGGCTGTCGCTGGCGAGCGCCGCCGAGCTGGCGGAAAAGATCCATCAACTGGCCGGAGAACTCGCGCGCATGCACCGCAACGACCGCCGCCTGCCCCCGCAGGAGCGCGACGGTTTTACGTTGCTGGTCGGTTTCCGTTCGTGGGAATTTTCCGCGTTTACCGCGCTGCGGCGCTAAGCCTTATTGCGTATTCATCTGGCCGGCCGGATTCTGCGGCGGCACCTGCTGACCGTTCTGCCCCGGCGTGATCGAATTCGCATTCGGCGGCGGCGGGTTGTCGTGCGTGCCGACGTCGCCCGGGTTCGTCATCGACGGCTGGGGCTGCGGCTGCGGCTGCGGCTGGACGGCACCCGGCGCCATCGGCGGCTCCGGCACGGCCTGCACCGGCTGCGCGGCCGGTGCGGTCGTGATCTGCTGCGGCTGCGGGAAAGTCTGCTGCGGCATGCCGCCCGGCTGCGCCCCGCCAGGCATCCCACCGGGCATCCCGCCGGGCGCGCCACCCATCGGCGCCGCGGGCTTGGTGTCGGTCGCCAGGTCGACGCGCTTCATGACGCCGCCATCGGACAGCATCACATAGCGCGGATGGACTTCCGCCAGCGTGATGCCGGGCGCCAGTTCCTTGCCGACCCGCAGCGCCTTCGGTGGCGAACCTTCGGCGACGATGATCGCCACGCTGCTGCTCCCGTCCGCGACGACGCCCGTCAGCTGGTAATTGGTCGCGCTTGCCACCGAGACCTGGCCGCCAAACAAGGTAGCGGCGGCATCGATGGTCGGGTCAGGCATGGCGGCCTGGGGCACCGCCGCGATCGGGCGCTGGGGCGGCTGGTACAGTTGCAGGATCCAGTACGCGAGCGACACGGCCAGCAGGATCACGCCCAGCAGGCTCAGGAGTAAAGGCAAGCGCTTGTTCATCAGTTTCCTTGTCACTGCACCAACTGGTTGATTTCAATGATCGGCATCAGCACGGCCAGCACGATCAGCAGCACGACGAGACCCATGGCAAGGATCAGCACCGGCTCCAGCAGGCCGGCGATGGTCAGTGTGCGCCGCTCGAGGTCGGCCTGCTGCGAATTCGAGGCCCGCTCGAGCATGGCCGGCAGCTCGCCCGTGATCTCGCCCGCGCGGATCATGTGCACGAGCATGGGTGGGAACAGCTTTTGCGCCGACAGCGCGCGCGCCAGGCTCACGCCTTCGCGCACGCTGGCCGTCGCCTGTTCCACGAGTTCCTTCATGGCCACGTTCGACAACGTGTCGCGGCTCGTCTCGAGCGCGCGCAGGATGGGCACGCCGGAGCCGGTCGTGATCGCCAGCGTGCTGGCGAAACGGGTCGTGTTCAGGCTGCGCTCGAATTTGCCGTACACGGGCGCATTCAGCAGCCACGTATGCCAGCGGCGCTTGAGCACCGGATTTTGCAGCGCGCGGCGCCACATGAACCAGGCGGCGATGACGATCAATGCCACATAGATCCCGTAGGCGCGCGTAAAGTCAGACACGCCGAGCATGACGACGGTCAGGAACGGCAGTTTCTGCTTGGTGTTGGCGAACACCGAGACGATCTGCGGCACGACATAGGTCAGCAGGAAGATGACGATCGCGAACGCGACGACGGTGACGATGGCCGGATACGTGAACGCGAGGCGCACCCGCTGCACGAGGGCGTTGCGGCGTTCGATGTAGTCCGCCAGGCGCGACAGCACGCGCGACAGCTGGCCGATCTGTTCGCCGGACGCGACGAGCGCGCGGTAGATCTCGGTGAAGTCGCGCGGATGGCGCGCCAGTGCGCTGGAGAACGAGGCGCCGCCCATCACTTCGGAACGGATCGACGCGATCAGGTCGCGCACGTAGGCGCGCTCGGCCTGTTCCAGCAGCGCGGTGAAGGCTTGTTCGAGCGGCAGGCCCGCTTCCAGCAGGCTCGCGAGCTGGCGCGTGAACAGCGCGAGCTCGACCTGGGACAGGCGCTCGCCGAAGCCGCGCGCGCGCGCCGCCCCGCTCTCGTCGACCTGGGCCGCGATGGCCTCGACGGCGAGCGGCGTCAATCCCTGCAGGCGCAGGTCGGCGCGCGCGGCACGCGGGCTGTCGGCGTTCAGTACGCCCTTGCGGGTGACGCCGCCCGTGTCGACGGCTTCATAGCGGAAGGCGGGCATGGATCAATCCACCTTCGTCACGCGCAGCAGTTCGGCTTCCGTCGTGATGCCTTCCTGCACCCACCGTTGGCCGTCGTCGTGCATGGTCTTCATGCCGGATTTCAGGGCCGCGTTGCGGATCTCGGCCTCGGCGGCCTGGTTGTGGATCTGCGAACGGATCTGTTCGTTCGTCTCGAGCAGCTCGTACACGCCCACGCGGCCGTGGAAGCCCGTGTGGCCGCAGCGGTCGCATCCGACCGCCACCCACTGCCCCGCTTCCTGGCGCTTGCAGTGCGGGCACAGCTTGCGCACGAGGCGCTGGGCCATCACGCCCAGCAGCGACGACGACAGCAGGAACGGTTCGATGCCCATGTCCAGCAGGCGGGTCACGGCCGAGGCGGCGTCGTTCGTGTGCAAGGTCGCCAGCACGAGGTGGCCCGTCAGCGAGGCCTGCACGGCGATCTGGGCCGTTTCGAGGTCGCGGATCTCGCCGATCATGATCACGTCCGGGTCCTGGCGCAGGATCGCGCGCAGGGCCTTGCCGAACGTCATGTCGATGCGGGCGTTGACCT
The DNA here is from genome assembly GCF_024756235.1 of Massilia kyonggiensis. Lineage (GTDB taxonomy): Bacteria > Pseudomonadota > Gammaproteobacteria > Burkholderiales > Burkholderiaceae_D > Telluria > Telluria kyonggiensis. The sequence goes on from NZ_JANUGY010000006.1 coordinate 71,113, forward strand.
GGGTCTGGCCGATGCCGGGCAGGTCGTATTCGATCGGGTCTTCCACCGTCATGATGTTGGTGGTCGTCGAATTCAGGCGCGACAGCGACGCGTACAAGGTGGTCGTTTTACCGGAACCGGTCGGGCCCGTGACGAGCACGATGCCGTGCGGCTGGTTGATCAGCTTGTCGAACTGCGGCAGCATCTGCCCGCTCATGCCGAGGTGGCTGAGGTCGAGCCGCCCCGCTTCCTTGTCGAGCAGGCGCAGCACGGCGCGTTCGCCGTGGCCGGTCGGCAGGGTCGAGACGCGCACGTCGACCGGCTTGCCGCCGATGCGCAACGTGATGCGGCCGTCCTGCGGCAGGCGTTTTTCCGCAATGTCGAGCTGCGACATGATCTTGATACGCGAGATCAGCGACGCGTGGATGCCCTTGCGCGGACGCACGATATCGCGCAGCGCGCCGTCGATGCGGAAGCGCACGACGGACGTCTGCTCGAACGGTTCGATATGGATGTCGGACGCGCCTTCGCGCAGCGATTGCGTGAGCAGCGCGTTGATCATGCGGATGACGGGCGCATCGTCGGACGATTCCAGCAGGTCCTCGATCGCCGGCACGTCCTGCAGCAGCTTGGTCAGGTCGAGGTCGGCGTCGAACTCGTCCGCGACCTGCGACGCGTCGCCGCCGGCCGACTGGTACGCGGCGGCAATGGCCGATTCCAGTTCGGCGCGTTCCATCCGCCGCAGGGTGATGCGCCCGAAACGGCGCGAGACCTCGGCGATCGCCGCAGGCTTGGTCGCATTCGAGACCAGCACTTCGACGGCTTGCGACGGGTCGCCGTTGGAACGCGCCAGCACGCCGTAATCGCGTGCGAATGCGTAGGGCAACAAGTTATTCATCGTCTTCAGTTCTGTTGGGTCGGTGTCGCCGGCCGGTATTCGGGTTGCGCAGGTTGCGGTTGCACCGGGCGGAATTCCGGCTGGGCCGGCGCCTTGGGTTGTACAGTACCCGGCCCGGTGGCGGCGCCCGGACGCGCGGCGGCGGGTGCCGGCGGCGGCATCGTCGCCATCGCGCTGCCCACGGGCGGCTGGCCATTGACCAGGCTCGGCAGCACCGGCGCGCCGAGATTCTTCAGCAGCACGGTGTCGTCGACCGGTTGCGCCGTCTGCCCGGCCGCGCGCATGAATTCGTAGCGGTCCATCGACAGGCTGTCGTTCTGTTCCTTGCTGCGCACCACGACCGGGCGCAGGAACACCATCAAATTACGCTTGGCCCGCGTGCGGGTGCGGTACTTGAACAGGTTGCCGATGATCGGAATATCGCCCAGTCCACGCGTCTTTTCGTTATTCTCGGATTCGTCGTCCGAGATCAGCCCGCCCAGCACGACGATCTGGCCATTGTCGGCCAACACGTTGCTCTCGATCGCACGGACGGTGGTCACGATCCCCGACGACGAGCTGACGGAATTGTCGATCCCCGAATTCTCGTGGTAGATCGCCAGCTTGATCGTACCGCCTTCGGAAATCTGCGGGCGCACTTTCAGCAGCAGGCCCACGTCCTTGCGGTCGACCGTCTGGAACGGATTGCTTGCCCCGCTCGCGCCCGTCGTGAAGGAACCGGTGATGATCGGTATGTTCTGACCGACCTTGATCGTCGCCAGTTCGTTATCCAGCGTGATCATGTTCGGTGTGGACAAGATGTTGGCGTGTCCCGTACTTTCAAGGGCATGCGCGATCGCGCCCAGGCCCAGTTCGCCGTTCACCTGCTTGAACAGGCCGATCGACAGGCCGGTCGGCGTCGGGATCGAGCTGCCGGTGGTCGTGCCGGACGCGCCGCTGATGCCCGTCGCCGCAGCCAGCGCCAGGTTGACGATGTTGTTGTTGCTGCCGCCGAGGCTGAACGACTGCAGGCCGCCCACGCGGTAGCTGCTGTTGTTGTTGCCGGTCAGGCCCACCCATTGCACGCCGAACTCGGACGCGTCGGTCGACGTGACCTCGACCACCAGCGCCTCGATGTAGACCTGGGCGCGGCGCACGTCTAGCTGGTCGATGACGGCGCGCAGGTTGCGGTACACGGCATCCGGCGCCGTGATGATGAGGCTGTTGGTCGACGCATCGGCCTGGATGAAGCCCGAGCCCTGTCCGCCGCCGGCACCGCCGGACGTCGCCTGGCCCTGCTGGGAGAAGCTGCCGCCCGTGCCGCCCATGCCGACGCTGCTCTGCTGGCCCTGCTGGCCGCCGAGCCCGCCGGCACCGCCGGCGCCACCGGTGGCGGTGGACTGGATCGAGCCGCCCGCCGTGCCCTGCTGCTGCACCGGCACGGCCGACGCATCCTGCGACACGACGGCGCGCAGCGTCTGCGCGACCTTGCTGGCGTCGGCGTTCTTCAGGTAGACCACGTGGATGTTGCCGAGTTCCGTCGTCGGCTGGTCGAGCTTGGCGATCAGGTTCTTCGCCATGCTCGCGCGGGCCGGCGACGGCGCGCGCACGATGACGGCATTGGTGCGCGGATCGGCCAGCACGGTGACGCGCCCCGCATCGCCGCCGGCCGCCGGTTCCATCAGGCGCGTGACGAGTGTCGCCACGTCGCTGGCAATGCCGTTGCGGATCGGGACCACGTCGAGGTCGCCGGTGGACGGTGAGTCGAGCGCGGCGATGATCTTCGACAGGCGGCGCAGGTTGTCGGCGTAGTCCGTGATCACGAGGCTGTTGTTGCCCGGATCGGCCATGATCGAGTTGTTGGGCGAGATCAGCGGACGCAGCACGGCCGTCAGGTTGGCCGCGGACTCATGCTGCAGGCGGTACACCTGCGTGGCGATCTGGTCGCCGCGCACCTTCGAGCCGCCGATGCCGACCTGCGTGGGCGACGATTGCAGCTTCGCTTCCGCTTCCGGCACCACCTTGGCATAGCCTTCGCCGGTGACGACCGCATAGCCCTGCAGGCGCAGCGCCGACGTCAGCAGCGAGAAGGCCTGGGCCTTGGTCAGTGTTTTTTCCGAGACCAGCGTCAGCGTGCCTTTTACGCGCGGGTCGATGATGAACGTCGTCCCCGTGTAGTGGCCGACCGCCTTGATCACGGACTCCATGTCGGCGTTGACGAAGTTGAGCGCGGCGCCCCCGCCCTCCTGGGCGTAGGCGAACGGCGGCAGGACGCTTGTTCCGACGGTGCAGCACAGCATGGCGCCGGCCACGATGCGGCGCAGTGCCGGGAGTTGCTGGATGCTGCGGGTTGGATTTTTTTTCATCATCTGAACTCTAACGCGATTATGTTCTTGCCGTTCACCATACGCCGTTGACCCAGCAGGTTGAGCAGGTTGCCCAGCGTGTCTTCGTACTTGTCGGCCGCCGCTGCCTGTCCCGAGAAGTGCAAGCGGCCGTTTTCCAATGCTCCGTTACCAGACAGCAAGAGCGCACCGCTCACCGTACGCAGCACGACGTCGGCCCGCTGGCCGTGCCAGTCCATGGCCATCTCGTAGCTGCCGAGCGGTTTGATCGGGCTCATGCGCGATCCCATGTCGGTCAGCGACAGCACCGTGCGTCCGCTGACTGCCACCGTATTGCCCTGGCGCGCGATGTCCAGCAGGTTCCAGGACAGCTTGATCGTGCCCGTGAGCGCGAGCGTGTTCAACGGCGCGCCCAGCCCGGCCAGGCCCTCGGCCGGCAACAGCAGCTGGCCGGCGCTGACCTGCCATTGCGACCAGCTGCCGCTGATGTGCACGGGCTGCGCCAGCGCCTGGTCGTTGGCCAGGTCCATGCTGACATCCCCGAACAGCACCAGCGGTGACAGCCGCCAGCTGAAACGTCCCGGCAGCAGCGGCGTGACGGATCCGCCCGCGCCCGGCGCGCCGCCTACGAAGGCTGAGCCGCGCCAAAGCGTACCCTGCGCATCCCCCAGAGTCAAACGGCCCTCCGTCTGGCGTTCCACCATCGGACCGAGCCATGCGGCCGGCAGGAACGCCAGTACCGTCAGGATCACCGCGAGCGTCGGCAGCGCGATCCAGGCGAACGTGCGCTTCATTGGCCGCTGCCGGTGTTCTGGCGCAGCGTCAGGCTGGCGTCGACCTGGCCGGCGGCGGGCAGGGACGTGACGACGGCGTCCTGCACGAGCAGGCGGTTGGCGCGGCGCTGCTCGTCCAGCCACGTGGCCAGGTTGGCAAACGCCACGTTATTCAACTGCAGCTTGATGTACTCGCCGTTCACCGACAGCGATTGCGGATTCAGGCCGCGCCCCGACAGGCTGCTGCTGACGGTGTCGCGCGTGAGCGGCACCACATGCGTTTCCGGCGCCTGGGCGAGCGCGCTCGCTTCCTGGGCCATGGCCTGCAGCTCGGCGGCCTGCTGGCGCAGCTGCGGCAACTGGCGGCGCAGCTGGGCGCGCCCTTCGATGGCCGGGTCGACGAGCAGCAAATACAGCAGCGCGGCCAGCACGACGGCGCCGCCGACCGCCAGGAAGCGGCGTTCCTGCTCGGTGCGCGCGAGCCAGAGCGCCGTGGCGCGCTCGCGGTACTGGGCGAAGGTGGTGGCGATGCTCATGGTTTGGCTCCCGTGCTGCGGATGACCCAGTTGCCCGGCGACGCTTCTTCCAGCGTGAGCCGGCGCGTGGCCAGGGCCGTGCGCAACTGCCCCGTCAAACCGGGGTCGACCGTTTCAGGTTTGACTTTGACGGTCAACGCGCGTTCGCGGTATTCGATTGATGCAATTCCAACCGGACGACCGAGCGAGCGCGTCGCTTCACCCAGCGCCGAGGCGAGGTAAGTAAATTCGTCCGGCGCCACGTCGCCCGTGTTGGCGCGCGCGCGGGCGATGTTCTGGCGCATCTGCAGCACGGGATCCAGGATCGCCGTCTCGCGCGGGTACACGTTGCGGTAGGTCTGGACCATCGACTGGCGCACCATGTTGGCTTCGCGGCGCAGGCGCAGCCAGTCGACGTTCAGCCCGATCAGGTTGACGGCGATGGCCAGCGCACCGAGCGCGATCGGCCAGCGCCAGCGGCGCCAGTCGCGCGTGGGCGCGCCCGCCGCGCCGAGGCCGCTCACGAGATCCAGCGCAGTCGTCTTGGAACCGGCGATCCAGTGTGCCCAGTTATCGGCCTCGATGAGGATGCCGGGACCGGCTTCCTGCGCCAGCGCCTGGTACTCGCCCAGTTGCGCGGGCGGCACGTACAGCACGAGCGGGGCGTCGCCGCTGAAAGCGCGCGCCGTCTGCAGCACGACGGCCGGCGTGGCGTCGAGCGCGAGGCCGAAACCCTGGAACAGGCTCTGGCGCAAGGTCAGTTCAACACCGGAAATCGCGGCCGCGACACTGCCCGGCTGCAAAGGCAAACACAGTTGCGCGGGCTCGGCCATGATGGTGCGCGCCCCCTGCGCCAGCAGGCTTTTCACGATGCCTTCCAGCCAGTCGCGCTCGACGACGGCGATGGGGCGCGTGCCGTCTGGCTGCTCGGGCGCGGCCACGAGGACGGCGTCCATCGGGTCGCCCAGGATGTGTTCTTCGACGAGGGCCGGCAACGCCGCCTTCAGGCGCGCGCCGGACAGCGGCGGCGCCTGCACCTGCAGCAGGGTCACGTCGGCCGCGGCCAGCAGCAGCACGATGCGGCGGCTCGTGCCGACCAGGTCGCCCAGGTTGCGCAGCGGGCCTTCGCCATGCTGGTCGATCGCGCCGCCATCGGTGACGAGGGCGAAGCGGCACAACGCATGTTCACCCTCGGCACGCGCAGGATGCCGGATATAAAGTGTGCTCAAACTGTCTCGCTTTCTCGATCTCTTGTTGGTCTTTTTAACATGCCCTGCGCTATCCCTCGAGACTTCTTTCGATGTTCAATACTGGCGGATCCACACCACCTTCGGCCCGCCGCCCGCCACCAGGTTCGGCGTGCGCTGGATCAGCGCCTGCGCATCCAGTGCCGCACGGTCCAGGCGGATACGGCTGTCGACGAAAAACCAGTCGCTTCTCACGCTCGTCGGATCCGGCGTCGGCTTCCGGTTGTCGCCGACCTGTTGCCAAAAATAGCCAATATCACGCCACGCCGCCTGCTTGCGCCGCACGATCAGCGTATTCGCTTCCGACACCGACATGTCCGGCACGACAGCCGCCAGCACTTCCGCCGGTGCCGTGTTCACGTTCACCGGTGTCTTAACGGGCAGCACCGTCACGAACGGCCGCAGCCGTTCGACGACAGCCGGCGTCACGCCCCGCACCGACAGCAAATCCTCCACCTGCAAGACCTTCACCGGCGCGCCGACCACGGGCGCGGCCTGCCGCGTCTGATCGTTGCCATCTTCCATCGTTGCCGGCAACCCGGCCGCGACGAAGTTCGCGATGCGTGGCGCCAGGCCCTGGTCCAGCTGCAGGTTGTTCAGCAGGCGTTGGAAAATCGCCAGCTGCAGCGGATCCGGCAGACCGCGGCTCAGCCCCAGGTTGCGCAAATTGTAACGCGAGCATGCGTCGGTAATGTTACCGGACAGGCTCGCATCGAATGTTTCTCCTTCGACCCGCTGGCGTTCGACATACTGGTCCAGGCGCGTTTCCGCCAGCGGCGTCGCCCAGACCTGGTCGAGCGACGTGTAGTCACGGTGGTCGATGCCGTCCTGGAACAGGACCAGCGTCGCCCAGTCGAGCGCGCCGCGCAGGATCCACTTGGTCTGCAAGTGCAGGCGCTGGTTTTCCATCGAACGCACCTGCACCTGCTGCTGCCAGAACAGGCTGGCGACGATCGAGATCGCCAGCGTCGTGAGCAGCAGCGCGGTGATCACGGCCACGCCGCGTTCGCGCGCGGGTCGGCGCTGTCGCGTTCTCATGGTTCCCCCAGCAGGAAGGATTTGACCATCGGCTGTTGTAGGTTCTGCGACTGCAAGGCGACCTGCAGGCCAGTCGGTTCGTTGCTCACCTGTGCCGCCTGGTCGGGCTGGGGCTGCGGTTGCGGCTGCACCTGGACCGTACCGGCCGCATTCGCGCCAGGATCGACGCCGCCCTGGCGCCACGAGTTGTTGATCCAGGTCGCGACCTGCATCCCCGTCACGCCCGTCTGCAGCGCCACGGACGGATTGGTGTCGCCATTGCTGGTGACGGCCTGCCACAGCGCGTCGAGCTGCACGAGGTCGCGCACCGGCTGCGATTCGCGCCGCATCAAGGTGCCGTTGACGATGCGGTACGCGACCACCTGCAGCCGCGACGGCTGGTTTTCCGTGAACACTTCGCGCACCAGCGTCAGGCTGTCGGCGCCGATGAGGAGATACGGCCGCTGGTCGACGACGTCGCGCTGGACGATATGTTCGCAATCGCTCTGCATCTGGGCGAAGGCCAGCTGCATGCCGCGCGTCGTCTCCATCTGCTGCGTAAGGGCCACGCGCGCGCGCACGATGCCGTCCAGTCCGCGCCAGCCGAGCACGGCCACGATGGCCAGGATGCTGATCGCCACGAGCAGCTCCACCAGGGTGAAGCCGCGCGGCCGCGGATGGGTAGTCATCGCCACGGTTTCAGCACCAGTTGCACCAGCTTGACGATGCGCCGGTTGGGGTTTTCGATGTCGTACACGGAGACCTCGACCCGGCGCAGGCGCGGGTTCGGGCTGGCGATCACTTCTTCCTGGCACACGAGGTGCAGGTCGCCCTGCGGGCAATCGAAGCTGTGCTTGCCGATGTCGGGGAATTCCTTGCCAAGACGGATCTGCACGAGCCGGTTTTCCGCCGACCACGTCGCCATCATCGAGGCGCGCAGGCCGCTGCCATTCGCGCTCAGGCTGCCGACGGCGCGCAGGCCCGCGCCCAACGCCGTGCCCACGATGACGAGGGCCACGAGCACTTCGAGCAGCGTGAAGCCGCGTTGCCGGTTCGGGAATCGCATGCCGTTCATCGTTGGCCTCGTCACTCCACCGTGAAGTGCCCGACCCCGTCGGCGCGGATGGCGACGCGGTCGTTGCCGCTGGACAGCGTGAGCACGAACGGCTTGTCGACCGGTTCGCTGCCGAACGTGATGCGCAGCGGATTCAGGGTGCCCGCAGTGGTCGGGTCCAGCAGCAGGGTCAGCGGGGCATTCTTGAAGTCGCGCTCGCGCAGCAGGTCGTCGTTCGTGATCGGTTGCCAGCGCGTTTCGGTGCGCACGAGGAAGTGGTAGCGCTCGGGCGTGGCCTCGAAGGCGACGAGGCGGTTGCGCACGATGGCTTCGTCGCGCGCCAGCTGCAGCAGCAGCGCGATGCGCTGCGCCTCCTTCTGCAGGTCCTGGCGCGGGCTGGGAATGGCATTGAGGCTGGCCAACCCCAGCGTGACGCCGATGATGACCATCACGACCATGATCTCCACCAGGGTGAAGCCGCCGCCGCGGCCCGGCGCGCGCGTGGTCATCGACACACCTACGTTATTTGTTGTCCCACGAACCGACGTCGGCATCCTCGCCGGTACCGCCCGGCTGGCCGTCCGCGCCCAGCGAGTACACGTCGATCTCGCCGTGCAGGCCAGGCGACAGGTACTGGTACGGATTGCCCCACGGGTCCTTCGGCAGCTTGTCGATGTAGCCGCCTTCCTTCCAGCCGTTGGCGGCCGGGCCGCTGGTCGGCTTCTGGACGAGGGACGTCAAGCCCTGCTCCGTGGTCGGATAGCGCTGGTTATCGAGCTTGTACATCTTGAGTGCCGACATCAGCGTGGCGATGTCGACGCGGGCCGCGGTCACGCGCGACTCGCCCGTGCGGCCCAGCAGCTTGGGCACGACGAGCGCGCCCAGGATGCCGATGATGACCACGACGACCATGATTTCGACGAGGGTGAAACCGCCCTGGCGGCGCTGCCGTGCGAAACGATGCTTGAAGTTCTGCATAGATGTGATGGATATGGTCGAAAAAACAGTATAAGGCCGAACGAGTCGGGATGACGTTAAAAGTCGTTTGGAAAATGTTCCAACTCGTCAGGAAAATTGTCTAATTGTAAGATGTCCGCCGCAAAAAGACACCTTCCGCGTGAACGCCGCTGCCGCAGCCCATTCTACGCCGGGCGCCCCGCGCAAACGGGGCAGCACGGATTGCGCGCCACGCCGATCTCCGTCCACTCCATGGCGCGCGCATCCAGCATCTGCAGCCGGCCTGCCAGCGAACGGCCGCTTTGGGCCAGCAGCTTCAACGCCTCGGCCGCCTGCATGGCGCCGATGATGCCGACCAGCGGCGCGAACACGCCCATCGTGCTGCACGCCACTTCCTCGAACTTGCCATCCTCCGGGAACAGGCAGGCATAGCAGGGCGAAGCGGGGTCGCGCACATCGAACACCGAGATCTGCCCGTCGAAACGGATCGCGGCGCCCGCGACGAGCGGGACGCCGGCGGCCACGCAGGCGCGGTTGACGGCATGGCGGGTGGCGAAGTTGTCGCTGCAGTCGAGTACGACATCGGAATCGCGCACGAGTTCCCCTAAACGTGCAGCATCGGCGCGTTCACGCAAGGCGACGACCTCGACCTCGGGATTGATCTGGTGCAGGGCGTCGCGTCCAGACTCGACCTTGGGCTGGCCCACACGGGCCGTCGTGTGCATCACCTGGCGCTGCAGGTTCGTCAGGTCGACGGTGTCGTCGTCGACGAGCGTCAGGCGGCCCACGCCGCCCGCGGCGAGATACAGCGCGGCCGGCGAGCCGAGGCCCCCGGCGCCGATCACGAGCACGCGCGCGGCCAGGAGGCGCTCCTGGCCTTCGATGCCGATTTCGTCGAGCAGGATATGGCGCGAATAGCGGAGCAGTTGCTGGTCGTTCATCGCTTCGGCGCAGCCGGCTTGGCGCCGTCCTTGAGTTCGGCCGGTTTCGGCTCCTGTCCCGGCAGGCTGGCCGGCGCCGGCTTGTCCTCGTCCGGATCGGCCTTGGCGAGCTGCACTTTCAAACCCTTGAAGTGATTCAGGGCCTGCGCGAGCTGGAAATCGTCCTTGCCGCCGAACTCGACCGGCTTGGCATTCTTCAGCGCGGCCATGGTGAACTGCTCTTCCTCGAGCTCGTCGCGGCGTTTCGCGTTCGCGCTCTTGCCGGCCGCCTCGTTCGCCAGGTGGTGGTCCAGGTCGGCTTCGCGCACGCGCACGGCGTTCAGGCCGTCGCCCTCCGGCGTCTCGTCGACCTTCAGGTCCGGCACGATGCCCAGCGCCTGGATCGAGCGGCCCTTGGGCGTGTAGTAGCGCGCGATCGTCAGCTTGACGGCCGTGTCCGGCGACAGCTGGCGCAGGTCCTGCACGGAGCCCTTGCCGAACGTCTGGCTGCCCATCACGATGGCGCGCTTGTAATCCTGCAGCGCGCCCGCGACGATTTCCGACGCGGACGCCGAGCCCGTGTTGACCAGCACGACCATCGGCACGGTCTTCAGCGCGGCCGGCAATTTCGCCAGCGGATCGGCGCCCGGCTTGACGGCATAGAACTCGCGCCGGCCGTAGTAGGTGACGTTCGACGTGGGCATCTGGCCCTTGGTCGAGACGATCACGTCGTTGGCCGGCAGGAACGCGGCGGTCACGCCGATCGCGCCCTGCAGCAGGCCGCCCGGGTCGTTGCGCAGGTCGAGCACGAGACCCTTGATGTTCGGGTTGCGGGCGTACAGGTCCTTCAGCTTGTCCGCGACCTCGTCGACGGTCTCTTCCTGGAACTGGTTGATGCGCAGCCACGCATAGCCGGGCTCGATCATCTTCGCCTTGACGCTGACCACCTTGATTTCTTCGCGCTCGACCGGCACGACCCAGGGCGCGTCGGCGCCGCGGCGGGCGATGGTCAGCATCACCTTGCTGTGCGGCTCGCCGCGCATGCGCTTGATGGCGTCGTCCAGCGACAGGCCCTTGACGGGCACGTTGTCGATGCGGGTGATCAGGTCGCCGGCCTTGATGCCGGCGCGGTAGGCGGGCGACTCCTCGATGGGCGAGACGATCTTGACGTAGCCGTCTTCCATCGCGACCTCGATGCCGAGGCCGACGAAGCGGCCCTGCACCTCTTCGCGCATCTCGGCGAAATCCTTCTGGTCCAGGTAGACGGAATGCGGATCGAGCGAACTCACCATGCCGGCGATGGCGTCCGACAGCAGCTTCTTGTCGTCGACCTTCTCGACGTAATCGCTCTTGATGAGGGCATACACGTCGGCCAGCTGGCGCAGCTCGTCCAGCGGCAGGGGCGCATCGCCGCCTTTTTGCGCCAGCGCCGAGTACTGGACCGAGGCGGCCACCCCGGCCACCATGCCGAGGCCGATCAGACCGAGGTTCTTGAGTTTCTTGCCCATGCTGTTCCCTGGATTGTGCTTCCGGAAATTAGAACCTGACCCAACTCGACGGATCGAACGCTTTTCCCAGATGCCTGAGCTCGAAGTATAGCCCCGATTCCTCGTTACCGCCGGTATTGCCGGCACTGGCGATGACGTCGCCAGGCTTGACGGCGTCGCCGGCCTGTTTCACCAGGGTCTGGTTGTTCCCGTAGATCGACAGGTACTCGCCGCCGTGGTTGATGATGATCAGGTTGCCGTAGCCGCGCATCCAGTTGGCGAACACGACACGCCCCGCCGCGATGGCGCGCACGTCGGTCCCTTCGGGCGCCTTGATGAACATGCCGCGCCACGTCGGACCGTCGCCGCGCTTGGCGCCGAAGCGGGCTGCGATCTTGCCGGAGATCGGTGCCGGCAGGCGGCCGCGCAGGCTTTCGAACGCGCCGCTCGGCAGGTCGGCGGCCAGCGCGGTGTCGGCCGTGCGCTGCGGTGCTTCCGGTTTCGGTGCCGGCTCCTCGGCCACCCGCGTCTCTTCCGGCTCCGGCTTCGGCGGCGGCAACGGTTTCACGGGCTTGCCCGTCTTGGCGGCTTCCTTCGCCGCTTCGCGTGCGAGACGTTCGCGTTCTTCGCGCTGCGCCTTGGCACGCGCCAGCGCACGCTCGCGGGCTTCGGCGGCCGCTTTCGCGCGCGCGGCGGCCAGTTCCTGCTGCCGCTTGCGCTCGGCCGCGGCCGCGATTTCCTGTTCGCGGATCAGGCGCGTCAGGCGATCGACGAGGCCGCTCATGCGCTGTTCGTCCTGCTCCAGGCGGCTCGCCTGCTTGCGCTGGTCCGTCAGCTTGCTCGACAGGTTCGCCAGCAGGGCCGCCCGTTTCGCCTTTTCCTTTTCGAGCAGTGCCTTTTGCGACTTCTGCTCTTGTGCAATTTCTTCCAGCTCGTCCTTGGCGTTCTGGGTCTCGGCGTGGTTCGCCTCGACGGCTGCCAGGTTCTCGCGCAGGGAATTCAGCAATTTCGCTTGCGCCTGCGACACGTAGGCCATCATCTGCAGGTCGCGGTTGATCCGGTTCGGATTGTCACCGGACAGCAGCAGCTTGATGCGGTCCTCGTTGCCGGCAACATAATGCTCGCGCAACAGTTTGGCCAGCTGGCGCTTCTGGGCCGCGATGGTGTCGCCCAGTCTCGCCTCTTCGGTCGCGAGATCCTTCAGCCTGGTGTTGGTGGCGGCCTGCTCGTCCGCGAGTTCGCGCAGCGAGCGGTTGGCGTCGGAAATCTTTTCTTCCGACTCGGCCAGCTCGTCGGCCGCGTCTTCCTTTTCGCTCTCGGTGCGGCTGATGTCCTTCTTGAGCGCATTGAGCTTTTGCTGGATACCGGCGCGCGCCGCCTCGGCGGCGGCCTTCTCCTTGCTGCGCGTGGTCTGGCGCGGCGCCGCCTGCACGCTGCCGATGGCGAACGCGCAGGCCAGCAGGCCGCATACCAGCTTGCCGCGGGCGGACAGGCCCGCGGACGTCGACTTCACGAAGGAAAAACGCAAGACTTACTTCGCCTTCCCTTGGTTGGCCACGGCGGCCATGGCGGCCGCGATCGCCTCCTGGTCGCCCAGGTAGTAATGGCGGATCGGCTTCAGGTCGGCGTCCAGTTCATACACGAGCGGGGTGCCGTTCGGGATGTTCAGGCCGACGATGTCGCTGTCGCTGATGTTGTCCAGCATCTTGATCACGGCGCGCAGGCTGTTGCCGTGGGCCGAGATCAGGATCTGCTTGCCGGCGCGGATGGCCGGGGCGATTTCCTCGTCCCAGGCCGGCATCACGCGGGCGACGGTGTCCTTCAGGCATTCCGTCAGCGGGATCTGGGCCTTGTCGAGGCCGGCGTAGCGCGGGTCGCTGAACGACGTGCGCGGATCGTTTTCTTCCAGCGCCGGCGGCGGCGTGTCGTAGCTGCGGCGCCATACGAGCACCTGCTCGTCGCCGAACTTGGCGGCGGTCTCGCCCTTGTCCAGGCCCTGCAGTGCGCCGTAGTGACGCTCGTTCAGGCGCCAGTCGTTCTTGACCGGCAGCCACATCATGTCCATCTCGTCCATGGCCAGCCACAGGGTGCGGATCGCACGTTTCAGGACCGAGGTATAGGCCAGGTCGAAGGTGAAGCCGGCTTCCTTCAGCAGGCGGCCGGCCAGCTTGGCTTCCTTGATGCCCTTCTCGGTCAGGTCGACATCGGTCCAGCCGGTGAAACGGTTCTCGAGGTTCCAGGTGGACTCGCCGTGGCGCATGAATACGATTTTGTACATAGGTGCTTTATAGAAAAAAGTGAGCAGGAAATACCGATCCGACTTCTATTTTATAATGCGATGATTCAGTTCAACCAACGGAACCTTCGTGAATTTCATCATCGACCATCTCATCACTGTTGCGATCGCTGTCCTGTCGGGGGGCGCCCTGCTGTGGTTGTCGCTCGCGCCGCGTGGCCGCGTGGCCTCGCCGCTGCAGGCCACCCAGATGATCAACCGGGGTAAATCCACCGCCGTGATCGATGTGCGCAGCGCCGAAGCATTTGCCGCGGGGCACCTGCGCGACGCGAAACACATTCCGCTGGCAGACTTGGGCAATCGCATCGGCGAGCTGGACAAGTCGAAAATCAAGACCGTCATTATCGTCGACCAGGACGGCAAACACGCCGATAAAGCAGCGCGCCTGTTGAAAGCGGCAGGGTTCGAAGATATCTATGGCCTGGAAGGCGGTATCGCGGCCTGGACGGCTGCCGGCCTGCCCCTGATCAAATAATTTGAAAGGAAATGCCATGACAGCCCATGTTGTCCTCTATCACACCGCAAGCTGCCCCTATTGCGTGCGCGCCGAGCGCCTGCTGGAAGCGAAGGGCGTGACCGACATCGAACGCATCCGCGTCGATCTCGATCCGGAACAGCGCGCCATCATGATGCAGCGCACCGGCCGCCGTACGGTACCGCAGATCTACGTGGGCGACACCCACGTGGGCGGTTTCGACGACCTGTACGCGCTCGACCAGGCGGGCCGCCTGGACCCGCTGCTGAAGGGCGGAGCAGCCTGATCGGTGCTGGCTGCGCAGGGCCGCCGGCAAACTATTGAAACCGAATTGGTTTTGATACAATTGCCGGCGCCTTGACAAGTCAAGCACCTCGAATGGCAGGATGTTGCCATTCTTTTTAAAAATTACACGAAAGCGTTCCATGGCTGACGAAAACCTGCAACCCGTATTCCAAATCCAGCGTATCTACCTGAAAGATCTGTCGCTGGAACAACCGAATTCCCCGGCGATCTTCCTGGAGCAGGAAGCCCCGACCATCGAGGTCTCGCTGGACGTCGGCGCCGAAGGCATTGCCGATGGCATCTACGAATCGACCGTCACCATCACCGTGACCGCCAAGGTCAAGGACAAAGTCGCCTTCCTGGCCGAAGGCAAGCAGGCAGGTATCTTCGAAGCCCGTAACATCCCGGCCGAGCAGATGGACCCGCTGCTGGGCATCGGTTGCCCGAACATCATCTACCCGTACCTGCGTGCGAACATCGCCGACGTGATCACCCGTGCCGGTTTCCCGCCGGTCCACCTGGCCGAGATCAACTTCGAAGTGTTCTACCAGCAGCGCCGCCAGGCGCTGGCAGAGCAGGCTGCCGCTGCAGGCACGCCGGCTGGCAACCAGTAATATCCCGGGCGTCCCGCTTCACCCGTCCCGGGCGGGGCCGGACGCCTTGTTTCTTTGACGCGCACGCCGACGTACGGCATGCAGCGTCTTCAAAGGCTCACATGCGCCCCATCCGCTTCCGCCATCGACTCATCGCAGGCAGCTTGCTGCTGCTGGCATCGTGCGCGGCCGCCGCATTCGATTTCAAGACGGTCGGCGCGCATGCCGCGATCCTGTACGATGCCCCGTCCACTCGCAGCGGCAAGCTGTACGTCGCCCCCACCGGCATGCCGGTCGAGGTCGTCCTCAGCTATGGCGACTGGGTCAAGGTAAGAGACGCCACCGGCGACATGGCCTGGACCGAAGCGAAGAACCTGTCGGCACGGCGCAACGTCATCGTGCGTGTCGCATCCGCCAGGGTACGTTCGGCACCCGACGACAATGCACCCGTCGTGATGACGGCCGAAAAGAACGTCCTGCTCGAGCTCGTCGATCCGGAAGCCGGCACCTGGGTACGCGTACGCCACCGCGACGGCACCAGCGGCTACGTCAAGGCGTCCGACGTCTGGGGCATCTAGCTCGTCTTTCCATACCCATGCACGAACCGAAACCACCCCAAAAGATCACCGTCCTCGGTGCCGGCGCCTGGGGCACGGCCGTGGCGATCGCGCTCGCCGCGCGCCACGACGTCCTGCTGTGGGGACGCAATCCCGCGCAGATGGCGCAAGCTGCCGGCGCGCGAGAGAACACCGAATACCTGCCCGGCTTTCCGTTCCCGGACGGCCTGGACGTCACGGCCGACTTCGATGCTGCCGTCGCGCATGTCGTGGTCAACGCCGGCGAGGCGCCGCTGCTGATCGCGGCCTGCCCGGTCGCCGGCCTGCGCCCCCTGCTGCAGCAACTGAAGGGCCGTGCCATCCCGAACATCGTCTGGCTGTGCAAGGGTTTCGAATACGAGACCGGCCTGCTGCCGCACCAGGTCGTGCGCGAGGTGCTGGGCGATGCCGTACCGGCCGCCGCGCTGTCCGGCCCGTCGTTCGCCCAGGAAGTGGCACGCGGCCTGCCGTGCGCGCTGACGGTCGCATCGACCGACAAGGCGCTGCGCGACCGCGTCGTCGCACTCGTCCATGGCGGCAATATGCGCGTCTACTCCTGCGATGACATGGTCGGCGTGGAAGTGGGCGGCGCCGTCAAGAACATCCTCGCCATCGCCACCGGCACGGCCGACGGCCTCGGCCTCGGCCTGAATGCGCGCGCCGCGCTCATCACGCGCGGCCTCGCGGAAATCACCCGCCTCGGCACGGCGCTGGGCGGCCAGGCGGGCACCTTCATGGGCCTGACGGGGATGGGCGACCTGATCCTGACCTGCACGGGCGATCTGTCGCGCAACCGCCGCGTGGGCCTGGCGCTGGCCCAGGGCAAGCCGCTCGACACGATCGTCCGGGAACTCGGCCACGTGGCCGAAGGCGTGCCCTGCGCCAAGGCCGTGCGCGAGCTGGCGGCCAGGCTGGGCGTCGACATGCCTATCACCAATGCGGTGGCCGGCGTGCTGTTCGATGGCGATTCCGCCAGCGACATGGTGACCAGGCTGCTGGCGCGGGATCCGCGCGACGAGTTGGCCTAGTCGCGGGATACCTGCGCTCGATTACGGCGCGGGCGTGTTCCGCGTCGGCCCACCCGTGTTATCGCCCGGATGCAGCAGGATGGTCAGCAACGCGACCGCATCCTGGTTGGCCTGGACCGCATGCGGCTCGCCGCCGGCCAGATAAACCATTTCGTTCGGCCGCAGGATCGTCGTGCGGCCGTGGGCCTGGAATGCGATCTCGCCTTCCAGGCACAGCAAGGTCATCTCCCCTTCGACCCAGTGTTCCGGCAGCGGTTTTTCCTTCGGTATCACGAGCCGGATCAATTCCATGTGATCCGTCTTGATCAGTGCGATCGAGGTGAAATTCGCGATGTCGTCTTCGCCCCGCTGGAGTGCGATCCGCTCACCCGAGACTGCGTGGTGCAACGCCATGTGTGACTCCCTTTACTCTTCGAATGTCTGCGGCACCCCGCGCAGCCAGGTGACGAGCGCGGTGGCGTCCTTGAATCCCTGCGCGAGCTGCGGCACGAGCTTGTCCGGGGCGTTGATGTCCAGCTTCTCTTCCTTCCAGACGAAATAGCTCTTGAGCTTCAGGTATTCGACCAGCGGATGGTTCGGATCGAAGCCCTTCGGCGGGCGTTGCAGCTTGTCTTCCGGCTGCAGGTCGCCATACGCCTCGCGCAGATGTTTATTCTTCAACATTTTGGCGAAACCTGTCGCATCGTTGACGACGTGCTCGCGGATCGCCTTCAAACGCGCTGCCGGCGGCAGGTATTCGCCGGCGCCGTACAGCAGCGTACCGTCCGCTTCGATGTGGAAGTAATAAGTCGGCCCGCCCCCTTCGCTGGGCCGGCGCTTGTTGCCGGGCGCGATGCCGGCCGAAAAATGGGTTTTATACGGCGTCTTGTCGTGCGAAAAGCGCGTATCGCGCTGGAAGCGGAACATCGCCTTCTTCGGATCGCAGGCGACGACCTGCTTGTCGAACCTGCCGATTTCCTTGATCAGTTCCGTCAGCACTTCCAGGAATTCGACCCGCAGGATGTCGTAGCGGGGCTTGTTCATGATGAACCACGGCCGGGTGTTGTTCTCTTTGAGTTCGGAAAGGAATTGCGTCAGGTCGCGCAGATGCATAAAAAGTCCAAAGGAGTCAGGGAGTCTGGCGCGGACGGCGGCCGACGGTCACGGCGATGGTCGTCTCGCGGTTCTTGCGCATCACCGTCATGTTTGCCTTGCCGCCCGGCGGCAGGTCGGCGATGAGGTTCATCATGTCGTTGGTGCTGCCGACTTTCTTGCCTTCGACGGCCAGCAAGATATCGCCCGGGCGCATGCCGGCACGGTCGGCCGGTCCGCCGCGCACGACGCCGGCGATGATGGCGCCGCGGTCGCGCGGGAGGCCGAAGCTGTCGGCGATGTCGGGTGTGATGTCCTGCGATTCGACGCCGATCCAGCCGCGCACGACCTGGCCATGCTTGATGATGGAATCGAGCACGGTCTTCGCCGTCGACACGGGAATCGCGAAGCCGATGCCGACCGAACCGCCCGTCTGCGAATAAATGGCCGAGTTGATGCCCAGCAGGTTGCCGCGCGTATCGACGAGCGCCCCGCCCGAGTTGCCGAAGTTGATGGCCGCATCCGTCTGGATGAAATTCTCGAAGTGGTTGATGTGCAGGTTGTTGCGGCCCAGCGCCGAGATGATGCCGAGCGTGACGGTCTGGCCGACGCCGAACGGATTGCCGATCGCCAGCACGACGTCGCCCACGCGCGCCTGCTCGGGGTCGCCCAGCACGATCACGGGCAATTTATCCGCCTTGATGCGGATGACGGCGAGGTCCGTCTCCGGGTCGGTGCCGACGATGCTGGCGGCCGCCTTGCGCCCGTCGGCGAGGCCGACCTCGATCTCGTCGGCACCTTCGACCACGTGGTAATTGGTCAGGATATAGCCGTCGCCGCTGACGATCACGCCGGAGCCCAGGCTCGCCATCTGTTCCTGCGGCGGCATCTTGTCGCCGAAAAACCGCTTGAAGAATGGATCCTTCAGCAGCGGGTGGGTGTCGCGCAACGCCTTGCTGGTGAGGATGTTGACGACGGCCGGCATGGCGCGGCCGGCGGCGTCGCGGTAGCTGGCCGGCGCCGGACCGCCGCCGGGCGCCTGCAACACCGGTACCACCCCGCCGACCTGGGCCGGCGCCCGCTCCGTCCACGCCGGCCGCAGCGCCGCGATCACGACATAGATGCCGAGGGCGATCGTGACGGTTTGCGCGAACAGCAGCCAGTAGCGGCGCATCGGGGAGACTTCTGCGACTATCGCTTCAGTGTCAGCGCGTCACGGATTTCACGCAGCAGGACAACCTCTTCCGACGCTGCCACCGCAGCGGCTGCCTGCTGCTCTTCCTCGGCCTTGGTAAACGGCGCGCGCATGCGATTCATCAGCCTGACCATCTGGAAGATGACGAACGCCAGGATCAGGAAGTTCAACAGGATCGTGAAGAAATTACCGTACGCGAGCACCGCGCCGGCTTTCTTGGCCTCGGCCAGCGGCAGCCCGTACGCCTGGCCGTTGAGCGGGATGTAGTAGCTGGCGAAATCGAGGCCGCCGAACAGTTTGCCGATCGGCGGCATGATAACGTCCTGCACGAGCGAATCGACGATGCGTCCGAACGCCCCGCCGATGATCACGCCGACCGCCAGGTCGACGACATTGCCCTTCATCGCAAATTTCTTGAACTCTTCCAGCATGGCCATTGCGGTCCTCCCTTGTGTTTTTTAAAACCTTGTCAGGTTCACAGCGATGATACAGGAAACGTGGGGCGATTCAATCCAGGGAGATATCCATGTGGTCAAGTGGTCCAAGTCAAAAACGCGCGTTTTTGGAAGACGCCTGACAACGCAAACGTTTTTTCTTTAATTTGCAAAACTGATCACCTATAATCGACTGTTGCAAAAAAGCCTTTTACTGGTTTGCAACGTATTGCATTGCAACATTTCGCATTTGACGAATGGAGTTGGTATGAGTAATGAGAAGCAGGTCGATTCAGGCCGGCGAGGCTTGCTCGTGGCTACATGCGCGGCGGGTGGCGTTGTCGGTGTTTCAACTGCCGGGGTGCTGGTCAGTACGTTGCAGCCCTCTGAGCGAGCGAAGGCGGCCGGTGCACCGGTCGAAGTGGATATTTCCGACGTCAAGCCGGGCGAAATGAAAGTCGTGGAATGGCGCGGCAAGCCCGTCTGGATCCTGCGTCGTACCCCCGAAATGCTGGCCAGCCTGCCGAAAAACGACAGCCTGGTCGCCGATCCGAATTCCGATAAATCGTTCCAGATACCGGTGCCGGAATACGCGAAAAACGAATTCCGCGCACGCCAGGATCACAAGGAAGTCCTGGTCGCCGTCGGCATCTGTTCCCACCTGGGCTGCTCGCCCTCTTCCCGCTTTACCGAAGGCCCCCAGCCGAACCTGCCGGACGACTGGCACGGCGGCTTCCTCTGCCCCTGTCACGGTTCGACGTTCGACCTGTCGGGACGCGTCTTCAAGAACAAGCCGGCGCCGGCCAACCTCGATGTTCCCCCGTACATGTATCTGTCCGACAACAAGATCGTGATCGGCAAAGACGAGAAAGGCGAGGCATAAGATGGGCGCAGCGTTCAAGGAAACCAAACTCCCGGCCGACGCGCCGAAAAGCCACAAGGCCCTGGCCTGGGTCGACGACCGCTTCCCGCTGTCGAAACTGTGGAACGACCAGTGGGGCCGCTACTACGCCCCGAAGAACTTCAACATCTGGTACCTGTTCGGCTCGCTGGCCATGCTGGTGCTCGTGCTGCAGATCGTCACCGGCATCTTCCTGACCATGCACTACAAGCCGGACGCCAACCTCGCGTTCGGTTCCGTCGAATACATCATGCGCGAAGTCCCGTGGGGCTGGCTCGTGCGCTACATGCACTCGACCGGCGCCTCCGCGTTCTTCATCGTCGTGTACCTGCACATGACCCGCGGCCTGCTGTACGGCTCGTACCGCAAGCCGCGCGAGCTGATCTGGCTGTTCGGCTTCGCGATCTTCCTGTGCCTGATGGCCGAGGCCTTCTTCGGCTACCTGCTGCCGTGGGGCCAGATGTCGTACTGGGGCGCCCAGGTGATCGTGAACCTGTTCGGCGCGATCCCGTTCATCGGCCAGGACCTGTCGCTGTGGATCCGGGGCGACTACGTCGTGTCGGACGCCACGCTGAACCGCTTCTTCGCCTTCCACGTGATCGCGATCCCGCTGGTCCTGCTGGGCCTCGTCGCGGCGCACCTGATCGCGCTGCACGAAGTGGGTTCGAACAACCCGGACGGCATCGAGGTCAAGGAAAACCTGGGCCCGGACGGCCACGGCGTCGACGCCATCCCTTCGCACCCGTACTACACGACGAAAGACCTGTTCGGCGTGTCGATGTTCCTGCTGATCTACAGCGCCGTCGTGTTCTTCGCGCCTGAGATGGGCGGCTACTTCCTGGAATACAACAACTTCCTGCCGGCCGATTCCCTGAAGACCCCGCCGCACATCGCTCCGACCTGGTACTTCACGCCGTTCTACTCGGTGCTGCGCGCGACGACGTCCGACTTCATGTGGGTCGTGATGGCCGGCGTGGCCGCGTACGTCGTGTTCATCTGGCTGCGTTCGCGCCTGTCGTACAAGACCAAGGTCGCGATCACCGTCGTCGCCATCCTGGCCGAGATCGGCATGCTGCCGCAGGTGCTGGATGCGAAATTCTGGGGCGTCGTGCTGTTCGGCTCGGCCGTCGTGATCCTGGCCCTGCTGCCATGGCTGGACCATTCGCCGGTGAAATCGATCCGCTACCGTCCGGACTGGCACAAGTATGTGTACGCCGTGTTCTTCGTCGCGTTCCTGACGCTCGGGTACCTCGGCACCCAGCTGCCGACCCCGGCCTACACGCTGCTCGCCCAGGCCTGCACCCTGCTGTACTTTAGCTTCTTCCTCCTGATGCCGTGGTGGAGCGCGATGGGCCGGTTCAAGCCGGTACCGAAGCGTGTTTCTTTCACCCCGCATTGATTCCGGAAACTAGCCAAAGGACAACCATGATGTTTTTCTCGAAAAAACTGCTCGCGGTCCTGGCCCTGCTGCCGGGATTCGTGTTCGCGAACGAAGGGACGGTCGCGCTCGACCGGGCGCCCGAACGCACCGATATCGCGTCTCTGCAAAACGGCGCCAAGCTGTTCGTCAACTACTGCCTGAACTGCCATTCCGCATCGTCGATGCGCTACAATCGCCTGCGCGATCTGGGATTGAGCGAAGACCAGATCAAGAACAACCTGCTGTTCTCGGGCGAGAAGGTGGGCGACATGATGACGATCGCGATGCGTCCCGCGGATGCGAAATCCTGGTTCGGCGCCGTGCCGCCGGACCTGTCGGTGATCACGCGCGCCCGCGCCTCGAGTGCCGGTACCGGCCCCGACTACATCTACACTTACCTGCGCACTTTCTACAAGGACGATACCCGTCCGACCGGCTGGAACAACCTGGTCGTGCCGAACGTCGCCATGCCGCACGTGCTGTGGCAGATGCAGGGTGTGCGCACGGTCAAGATGGTCGAGGAACCCGATCCGCATGAGAAAGGCAAGACCGTGCACCGTTTCGCCGGCTTCGAGCAGGTGACGCCGGGCACGCTGAGCCCGCAGGAGTTCGATTCGCAAGTGGCCGACCTCGTCGCGTACATGGACTGGATGGCCGAACCGGCGCGCGATTTTCGCAAGCGCCTGGGCGCGATCGTCGTGATTTTCCTCGCATTATTCGCTTTCCTGGCGTGGTCGTTGAATGCTTCTTATTGGAAAGACGTAAAGTGACTTGATTGCCCGGTTATAATGCGGGCAATGTCTATTCGGGGTGAGCCGCCTGGCGCTTCACCCCTTTGTTTCTTGAAGGAACTATAAACCATGATGGTTCTCTACTCCGGCACCACGTGCCCGTTCTCCCAGCGCTGCCGCCTGGTCCTGTTCGAAAAGGGCATGGACTTCGAGGTGCGCGACGTGGACCTGTTTAACAAGCCCGAGGACATCTCGACGATGAATCCGTACGGCCAGGTGCCGATCCTGGTCGAGCGCGAACTGATTCTGTACGAATCGAACATCATCAACGAATACATCGACGAGCGGTTCCCGCATCCGCAGCTGATGCCGGCCGACCCGCTCATGCGCGCCCGTGCCCGCCTGATGCTGTTCAATTTCGAGAAGGAACTGTTCGTCCACGTCAATACGCTCGAAAACGAGCGCAACAAGGTGGGCGACAAGAGCCACGACAAGGCCCGCGCCGAAATCCGCGACCGCCTGACGACCCTGGCCCCGCTGTTCCTGAAGAACAAATACATGCTGGGCGACGAGTTCTCGATGCTGGACGTGGCCATCGCGCCGCTGCTGTGGCGCCTGGATCACTACGGCATCGAACTGTCGAAGACCGCGGCGCCGCTGATGAAGTATGCCGAGCGCATCTTCTCGCGTCCGGCCTATATCGAAGCCCTGACCCCGTCCGAAAAGGTGATGCGCCGCTAAAGCGCCGCCTTCGTTGCACGCCAGTTTACGACGCCGCAAGCGAATCGAAGTACACTGGCGTGTAACATCTCGCATCATTCCGATCACACCATGCCAGACATCTCCACCAAGCCGTACCTGCTGCGCGCCATTTACGAATGGTGCACGGACAGCGGCTACACGCCTTACCTGGCCGTTAAGGTCGACGCCGCCACCACGGTTCCGATGGAATACGTGAAAAAGGGCGAGATCATCCTCAACATCAGCTACGGCGCAACGTCCGGGCTGAAAATGGACAACGACGCGATCACCTTCCGGGCCCGCTTCAACGGCGTGTCGCGCGAGCTGTACATCCCGGTGCAGAACGTGCTGGCCATCTACGCCAACGAAAACGGCCAGGGCATGGCCTTCGACGTGACGACGACGGCCGCCGACCTGCCCCCGCCGGCACCGGAACCGGCAGCCGCCCCGGCCCCAGGCCTGGCCGCCGTCCCGGCCAAGACCTCCGAGGTGTCGCATGTACCCGACGACGACGACGAACCACCCAAAAAAGGTGGGCGTCCCACGTTGACCCGGATCAAATAAGGGTATAATTCTGGCCACATTGCCGGCTTAGCTCATCAGGTAGAGCAGTTGATTTGTAATCATCAGGTGGCGGGTTCGAGTCCTGCAGCCGGCACCAAGATTCAGCAGTAAAACAAAGGGTTACGCGCTCATGCACGTAGCCCTTTTGTGTTTCTAACGCGGCGCCACCGTACAGCTGTCGACACCATCTCGCCTGTCGAACGTGAACCGTACGGGCAGGAACGTCTCGATCACCTGCGCATTGGTGCGCGCATGCATCGACACTTCGTCCAGCGTAAAACCGCCACCCCCGGCCAGCGCGAGCGGAAGCATCATCTGGTCGGCCAGGTATTCGGCGAATGCCGCCCGCGACATCAGGTACTGGCGCGCGCGCTGCACCACCTGGCGCGCCACCTGTTCGGACGCGACGGACTTTTCGCCGAACGCCGTGAACACTTCCGTCGCATGTTCGTAGTCGAGGGTCAGCATCAAGGCATTGCCCGGCCCCTGGTCGGCCGGCAGGTCGCGTACCAGCAACTGGTCTTCGCCCCAGTTCATGGCCCGGCCGACGCATTCCAGTTCGCGCTGCGCCACCCGTCCCGGGACGCCGGCCACGGACGCCTCGGCGTACGCGGCACGGCGTTCGCCGCGCGTCATCCACGTGCGCGGCCGCAGCTCGGCACAGGGTTCGACGCGGGCCAGCACGACGCCGCCACCGGCCGGATAAAAGCCGAAGCGCTCGAGCTGGATGTCGATGCGGGCACCCATCTCGGCCAGGCGCGGACACCAGGCGCGCTGCAGGAATTGCACGGGCGGCGCCATCGGGTTGTGCGTGCCCCCTGCGAGCCGCAAGGTCGACGGTGTGTCCGCCTTCAGCAGGGCCGGCAGCACGGTCTGCAGGACCAGCGTGCAGCTGCCGGCCGTGCCGATGGCGAATTCGTAGTCTCCCCCGCGGACCGGGCCCGGCACGAACGTCAGGTCCTGGCTGCCGAGCGCCGCGCCCGTCGCCTCGCCACCGCACACCTGCAACGCCGCCTGCACGGCCACGAGATGCTGGCGCATCAGGCCGGGCTTGGCTCGGTTGGCGCGAATGTTCCGGATGCGGAATGGCCGCCCCGTGACCATGGCAAGCGTCAGCGCGCTGCGCAGGATCTGCCCGCCACCCTCGCCGACTGCGCCGTCCAGTTCAATCATGTCCTTTCATCCTTTCACGCAGACGATCTGCTTCAGGGTATGCACAACCTCGACGAGGTCGCTCTGTGCTTCCATCACGGCGTCGATGTCCTTGTAGGCCATCGGGATCTCGTCGATCACGCCGGCATCCTTGCGGCATTCGACGCCCTCGGTGGCGCGCACCTGGTCGTCGATCGAATAACGGCGCTTGGCCTCGGTGCGGCTCATGGTGCGGCCGGCGCCATGGCTGCAGCTGTGGAAGCTCTCCGGGTTGCCCTTGCCGCGCACGATATAGCTCTTGGCGCCCATCGATCCCGGAATGATACCCAGCTCGCCCTCGCGTGCCGACACGGCGCCCTTGCGCGTGACCAGCACGTCCTTGCCGAAGTGGTGCTCCTTCTGCACGTAGTTGTGGTGGCAGTTCACCGCTTCCACGTGCGTCTCGAATGGCTTTTTGATGACCGTACGCACGGCCGCGATCAGGTTCTGCATCATCACCTCTCGGTTCATGCGCGCAAACTTCTGCGCCCAACCCACCGCCTCGACGTAGTCGTCGTAGTGTTGCGTGCCTTCCTTCAGATAAGCCAGGTCCTGGTCGGGCAGGTTCGCCAGGTGCGTGCGCATGTCCTGCTTGGCCACTTCGATGAAGTGCGAACCGATCGCATTGCCGACGCCACGCGAGCCGGAGTGCAGCATGAACCACACGAAGCCCTGCTCGTCCAGGCAGATCTCGATGAAGTGGTTGCCGCTGCCGAGCGTGCCCAGGTGCTTGTAGTTGTTCGTGTTCTTCAGCTTCGGCGTCTTCTGGCAGATGACGTCGAACTCGTCCTTCAGCACCATCCACGCCTGGTCGACGGCCTGCGGCGGCGTGTCCCATGAGCCTTTGTCGCGTCCCTTGAAGCCGCGCGTCTTCGGCGACATCCCGTGCGGCACGGAGCGCTCGATGGCGCTGCGCAGCGGGCCCAGGTTGTCGGGCAGGTCGTTGGCGCTCAGGGTCGTCTTGGCGGCCATCATGCCGCAGCCGATGTCGACGCCGACCGCGGCCGGAATCACGGCGCCCAACGTCGGGATCACGCTGCCGATCGTCGAGCCCTTGCCCAGATGGACGTCGGGCATCGCCGCCATATGTTGATAGATGAACGGCATGCGCGCCGTGTTGGCCAGCTGGCGCTTCGCTCCCTCTTCGACCGGGACGCCGCGGGTCCACATCTTGACCTGACGGCCGCCTTCCACGTCCAGGACATCGTAGTGTTCGTTTTTCATTGTTTTCTCCATTCGTATCTCGTTGCTGTACCCCTTCTATTGCAAGCGGCGTGCCACTTCCCAAGTTGGCGCTAAATCCCTGATTTTCCATGAAATTTAATATTGGTCACCACTGATACTCGTGATAAATTTATCCAAATTTATAAAAATTTATATTCATGAAAAAGAAGAACACCGTCGTCATCGGCTTCATCGGCACTCAGCTCGACAGCGGCAAAGGCGGCGCGCGCTGGGAAAAATGGCGGCCGACCGTGGCCCTCACGCAGCATGAAGACGTGGTCATCGACCGCCTGGAACTGCTGTACAACGGCGAGCCGACCGCGCTGCTCGACCAGGTCATGCGAGACATCGGCACGGTGTCCCCGGAAACCAGCATCGTGCCGCGCCGGGTCGACATCGACGATCCGTGGGATTTCGAGCAGGTCTACGGCGCCCTGTTCGACTTCGCGCGCGCCTACCCGTTCGAGCCCGACCGGGAGGACTACTGGGTCCACATCACGACCGGCACGCACGTGGTCCAGATCTGCATGTTCCTGATGACCGAGGCACGCTATTTTCCCGGCTGCCTGCTGCAGACGTCGCCGCCGCGCCGCCATGCGCCCGGTGCGCCCGGTACGCTGGCGCTGATCGACCTCGACCTGTCGAAGTATGACCAGATCGCCCGGCGCTTCTCGCGCGAGCAACAGGATGCCGTGGCCTTCCTGAAATCCGGCATTGCCACCCGCAACGTGCGCTTCAACACGATGATCGACGAGATCGAACGGGTGGCGATCAAGTCGCGCGCGCCGATCCTGTTGATGGGGCCGACCGGCGCCGGCAAATCGTTCCTCGCGCGCCGCCTGTACGAGCTCAAGAAGACGCGCCGCCAGGCCGCCGGTCGCTTCGTCGAGATCAATTGTGCGACGCTGCATGGCGACGGCGCGGGCTCGACGCTGTTCGGCCACGTCAAGGGCGCCTTCACGGGCGCGATGTCGGAGCGCAGCGGCCTGCTGCGCACGGCGGACAAGGGCGTCCTGTTCCTGGACGAGATCGGCGAACTGGGGCTGGACGAACAGGCCATGCTGCTCAAGGCGATCGAGGAAAAACGTTTTCTGCCGGTCGGCGGCGACCACGAGGTGCACAGCGACTTCCAGCTGATCGCCGGCACCAACCGCGACCTGGGCCGCGAGGTCGCCCACGGACGCTTTCGCGAAGACCTGTTTGCCCGGATTAATCTGTGGACGTACGAGTTGCCGGGCCTCGTCGAACGCAGCGAAGACATCGAGCCGAACATCGACTACCTGTTGCGCGAATTCGGCGCCGAGCACGGGCAGATGGTGCGCTTCAACAAGGAGGCGCGCGACCGCTACATGCGGTTCGCGATGTCGCTGGACGCGCGCTGGACAGGCAACTTCCGCGACCTCTCCGCCTCGATCACCCGCATGGCCACGCTGGCCGAGTCCGGCCGCATCAACGACGCCATCGTCGAGGGAGAGATCAAGCGCTTGCGGCAGCTGTGGCGGCCTTTCGGCGACGTCGCCCATGCATCGAACACGCAAGCGGCCGATCTCGACGCGCTGCTCGGCGCGGACGCCGCGGCGCAGCTCGACCAGTTCGACGCGCTGCAATTGCAGGCCGTGGTGGGGATCTGCCGCCAGTCGCTGTCGCTGTCGGACGCGGGCCGCAAGCTGTTCGCCATCTCGCGCATGGCCAAGCGCCAGCCGAACGATGCGGACCGTCTCAAGAAGTATCTGGCACGCTTCGGCCTGGCCTGGGACGACGTGCATACTTGAGGCGAGCACGGCACGGCGATTTCGCGGCCTGTACCGCCAATGCTGCGTTCTGTCGCAATCGACGGGTTCCGTGCAGGGTGTTTGCCTATAGTGATTCCATCAGACCACTATTTTGGAGACCCCGAACATGAACAACCTGATCAAGAGCGCCTTCCTCGCCACGACCCTGGCCCTGGGCGCACATGCCGTGGCCGACGACCTCGTCCGCGAAAACCGCACCGTGGATGCGAACGTATCGAAGGTGCGCCTGGGCGGCGTGATCCGCCTGAACCTGCACCAGGGCGCGACGCCGTCGCTGGTGGTGTCCGGCGACCGCCGCTATGTGACGAAGGTGACCACCACGCAGCGCGGCGACACGCTCGTGATCGACATGGAAAACAATACCCGCTTCGAAGGCAACAGCAAGAACGAGCTGCGTGCCGACCTCACCGTGCCGAACCTGCGTGAATTCGTGTCGCAGGGGGTCGGCTCGAGCGAGGTTTCCGGCTTCAGCGGCGACAAGCTGAAGCTCGCGCTGGACGGCGCCGGCGCCGTGCGCTTCACGGGACAATATCGCGACGTCGACGCGCGCCTGGGCGGCGTCGGCGGCCTCACGCTGAATCCCGGCCAGGCCGACCGCATCGAACTGCACCTGGGCGGCGCCGGTCACATCACCGTGGCCGGCCAGACCAAGGTCTTGCGCGCGCAACTGGGTGGCGTCGGCGGTCTCGACGCTCAACAATTACGCGCAGAAACCGTCGACCTGGACATGACCGGCCTCGGCGGCGCCAGCGTGTACGCGAAAACGGCGGCCAACGTCAATCTGAGCGGCATGGGCTCGGCCACCGTCTACGGCAAGCCGGCCACGCGCAATGCGACGACGAATGGCTTCGGGAAGGTGAGCTGGCAATAAGCAGCTGGCAATAAGTCAGCGGATGACGGTGTCGTTCTTGACCGACTTCACGCCCTTCACGCCACGCGCGATTTCCACCGCTTTCTGGGCGGATTCGCGCGAATCGACGAAGCCGCTCAGCTGCACCGTGCCCTTGAAGGTTTCCACCTGAACCTGGGTCGCCTTGACCGTCGGATCGGCGGCGAAGGCCGCTTTCACCTTGCCGGTGATCACGGAATCGTCGATGTATTCGCCCGTGCCTTCGCGGGTCGGCGTCGGCGCGCAGGCGGCGAGCGAGACCAGCAGCGAGGTCGCGAGAACTGACTGGGCAATGGCGGACTGAAAACGAGTGAGCTTCATGGCGGTTCTCCCGAGTTATCAAGAATTTTATTATTCCGAATTTCGGTGGAGCCTGTCGCCCGCTACTGTTGTGAAAACGGCACGCTGACGTTCAAGGGGCATCGGCCCGGCTCGCCTGCGCAATGAGCGGGCCCGACGGCGGTCTTGCGACGATGCGCTGCAACGGCACATCGTGGCCGATGATGAGGCGCACGTCGGCGTGCCCGGCCATGCTCACCTCGACCGGCGCGCCGGTGCCGACATGCCGGGCCAGACGCTCTGCCGCCGTCCGGAACGCCGGCTCGTACTCGACGCGCGTCTGGCGCACGCCGAAACCCTTTTCGTTGGTCAGGCGCACCACCTTCAGTCCCGGATCGCGCAATTGACGTGATACCAGGCGGGCCAACCCCTGGCGGCCGTTGCCGTTGCTGATCTCGAGCCTGGCGACCGCTTCCGGCACGAGCGCCGGGCCAGCCGCGTCGTCGACGGGCGCGCTGTGCAGCGCGCCCGCTTTTGCCGGCACGCGGCGCAATTCGAGGATGCCGTCGTCCCTGCGGATCACTTCGACGGACGCCCATGCGTCGTCATCGTCGCGCCGCTCGGTCTTGACCGCCTGCTCGATGGCCGGCAGTCGCGTGCCGCCGTTCGCCGTCGCATAATCGGCGCGGAAATCGTGCTCGCGCAAGGCTTCGGCCTGGCGCAGCATCTGCCGGCCGCGCTCTTCCTGGCCCAGCTTGAGCAGCGTCTCGCCCAGGTATTGCCAGGCGCGGTGGTTGAGCGGGTCGAGAAGACAGGCTTTTTCGAGCGCGACCTGGGCCGCATCAAAATCGCCGCTGAGCAGGTACGCATACCCCAGGTTGGAAAACAGGAAGGCGGAGGAAGGGCCGGATGCCAACGTGGCGTCGCGGGTCAACTCGCGCCAGATCGGGATCGCGCGCGCAAAATCGCGCTGCTCGGCGTAGGCGATCGCCAGTCCGTTGCGCGCATTGACGTGTGTGGCGTCGACGCGCAGCGCGGCCTGGTAGGCGGCGATCGCGTCGCCGTAGCGGCGCGCCAGGTACAGATTGCGGCCGCGCAGATAACTGTCCTCCGCCGCCGGGGCCGCGGACGTGCCGGCGTGCGGCTGCAGCGATGGGCTGCTGCAGGCCAGCAGCAGCACGCCGCTGCACAACAATGGCAGGCTGTAGAGGCGGATACGCGGGCGCATGACAATCTCCGTTCGTTCAGTTGGAACCGCCGACGGTGCCGCCGAAGAGCTTGGCGATCTGGATGCCGGCAGGCCCCAGCAACACGATCAACAAGGTAGGGAAAATGCAAAAGATGAGGGGGAACAATAATTTCAGCCCGATCTTGGCGGCGGCCTCTTCCGCCACCATGCGGCGCTTGCTGCGCAGCGTTTCCGAGTACACGCGCAGGGCATCGCCGATGCTGGTGCCGAAGCGTTCGGACTGGATCAGCATGGCGACGAGCGAGTCGACGTCGTCGAGCCCCACGCGCAGCGCGAAATTGCGCAGCGCCTTTTCCTTGCTGAAGCCGGCACGCATTTCCATCAGCACCAGCTGCAATTCCTGGCCCAGCGTGACGCTCTTGATGTGGATCTCGGTGGCGACCTTGACGAACGCGCGCTCGAGGCTCAGGCCCGCCTCCACGCACACCGTGAGCAGGTCAAGCGCGTCGGGGATGTTTTCGAAGATCTCGCGCTTGCGGCGCTTGACGACGCGCTCGAGGAGCGTGTTGGGCAGGTAGTAGCCGCACGTTGCCGCGAACAGCAGCAGGAACAGCAGGCCGAGTTCCGCGATGGTGGCGGGCACGAAGGCCAGCAGGATGCCGACCAGCGCGGGCAGGCACAGCGCCAGGGCGGTCTTCGACGCGAAGTACAGCGTCGGCGCCGCCGGGTTGCGCCAGCCGGCGTTCATGAAACGCGTGCGCAGCGCCGACTTCTCCCAGCCTTCGTCCGGCACCGACAATTTGGTGAGCGGCTTGGCGACGCGCGCCACGCGTTCGACCCAGCCGCTGCCCTCCGCCTGCCCCTCGTCCTTGCGGCCCATGAAGCTCGCCAGCCGGGCACGCAGCGCGGCGGGCGCGAACAGCACCGCCGCAAGCCACGCGAGGCAGCAGACGACCGCGAAGACGATCAACAGGAACAACAACTGTGCGCGAGTCATCGATGTCTCCTCAGATGCGGATGCGGATCACTTTCTTCAGCCAGATCACGCCGATGATGATCATGACCAGCGCCATCCAGAGCATGTTCACGCCCAGCGGATCGGTCCACAGCACCTTGATGTACTTGGGATTCACCAGCAGCAGCATGGCACCCACGGCAAACGGCAGCAGCCCGAGGATCCAGGCCGACATGCGCCCTTCGGCCGACAGCACGCGGACCTGCGCCGCGAGCCGCAGCCGGCCGCGGATGATGTGGCCGATGTTGCTGAGTATCTCGGCCAGGTTGCCGCCGGTCTCGCGCTGGATCAGGATGGCGATGACGAGATAGCGCAGGTCGGTCAGCGGAATGCGGGCCGCCATGTTGTGCAGCGCTTCGCCCAGCGGCACGCCGTAGTTGATTTCCTCGCGCGCGATGCGGAACTCGCCGCTGAGCGGCTCCGCCAGTTCGTTGCCGACGATTTGCAGCACGTTCGAAAACGAGTGCCCTGCCCGCAGCGCGCGCGCGATGAAGTCGGCGGCGTCGGGCAGTTGCTCCTCGATGCGCGCGAGGCGGCGCATGCGCGCGCGCCGCACCAGCAGCAGCGGCATATAGGCGCACAACAGGACGATCCCGACGCGGACCGGCAGCGGCAGCGGCCATTGCAAGACGAGGTATGCGCCGGCCAGCATTGTCGCGACAGAGCACAGCAGGAAACGCTCGACCGACCAGGCGATGCCGGACTGCACGAGGAGCCTGTCGAGGCGATGCGCGAAGCGGAACCGCTGCAGGAGGCGGTCGACCACCTCGTGCCGGCCGAAGCGGCGCAGCTTCAGGATCGAGATGCGTTCGGCATTGCGGCCGTGGTTCCCCGACATCAGCTGCAGCCGGCGCGCGATCCGTTGGGCGCTGGCGCCATGCGTGCTCACCCACCAGAGATAGACGCCTTCGATGCCGAGGATGACGGCGGCGAACAGGAAGACGATGAATCCGTAGAAGAGGATGTCCATGCGTGACTTTCGCGGCGATACGGTTCAGGTGAACACGCGGTCGGGATCGAACGTGTCCTCGGGCACCGCCGCGCCGAACATGCGCAGGCGGTCGGCGAAGCGCGGCCGCACGCCGGTGGCGCAGAAATGGCCCTGCACCTTGCCGTCCGCGTCGATTCCCGTCTGCTCGAAGCGGAAGATCTCCTGCATGGAGATGATGTCGCCTTCCATGCCGGTGATTTCCTGCATGCTGACGACCTTGCGTGTGCCGTCGGCCAGGCGCGAGGCCTGCAGGATCACGGTGATGGCCGAAGCGATCTGCTGGCGGATGGCGCGCGGCGTCAGGCTCACGCCGGCCATGCCGACCATGTTCTCCAGGCGCGCCAGTGCATCGCGCGGCGTGTTCGCGTGGATGGTCGCGAGCGAGCCTTCGTGGCCCGTGTTCATGGCCTGCAGCATGTCCAGCGCTTCCGGTCCGCGCACCTCGCCCAGGATGATGCGGTCGGGGCGCATGCGCAGCGAGTTGCGCACGAGCGCGCGCTGCGTCACTTCGCCCTTGCCTTCGATGTTCGGCGGGCGCGTCTCGAGGCGCACGACGTGCGGCTGGCGCAGCTGGAGTTCGGCCGCGTCCTCGATCGTCACGATGCGCTCGTTGCCGGGGATGAAGCCCGAGATCAGGTTCAGCATCGTCGTCTTGCCGCTGCCGGTACCGCCCGAGATCAGGATGTTCACCTTGGCGAGGCCGAGGCTCTCGAGCACCTTGATCATGGGCGGCGTGACGCTTTTATAGTCGAGCAGGTTCTGCACCGTGAGCGGGGTCGCGCCGAAGCGGCGGATCGATACCAGCGGTCCGTCGACCGCCAGCGGCGGGATGATCGCGTTGACGCGCGAACCGTCCGGCAGGCGCGCGTCGACCATCGGACTCGATTCGTCCACGCGGCGACCGACGCGGGAGACGATCTTCTCGATGATCTTCATGAGGTGCGCGTTGTCGTGGAATGACACGTCGGTCAGCTCCAGGCGGCCGCGCCGCTCGACGTACACCTTGTCGAAGGTGTTGACGAGGATGTCCGAGATGGTCGGATCGTTCAGCAGCGGCTCGAGCGGGCCGAAGCCGAGCATCTCGTGCTGGATGTCGAGCACGAGATGATGGCGCTCCTGCTGGTTCAGCACGATGCGCTCTTCCTCGATGATGCGCTGGACCAGCAGCGCCAGCTCGTGCTTGAACTGCTCGCTCGTCAGGCGCTTCAGGCGCTCCAGGTCGATCCGGTCGAGGATCATCTGGTGCATCGTCTTCTTGAGCTCCGCGTAGGCTTGTTGCGCAGCGGCCGCTACCGGCTGATGCTGGCGCTCCTCGTCCGTCACGGACAGGCGTTCACGCAGGGACATGGACGGCTCCTTGAAAAGATCAATCGTCTTCGCCGCGCCCGAACAGGCGGTCGAACAGACCCTTGGCCTCGGGGATGCGGCGCGCGGTCACCACTTCGACCAGGTCGGCCAAGCTGCGCGCGGCGGCGCTGCCGCGCGACAGCTGCAGCACCGGAATGCCCTGGTTGACGGAGTCGGTGACGGCGATGTAATCGTTCGGGACGGTGTGCAGCACTTCCGCGCCCAGCGCCGCGTGCAGGTCCGCCAGGCGCAGCTTGCCGCCCTTTTCGTAGCGGTTGACGATCAGGCGGATATGGTCGGTCACGTAGCCCAGCGAGCGGAAGATGTCGAGCAGGCGCCGGGCATCGCGGATGTCCGGCAGGGCCAGCTGCAGCACCGGGTAGATCGCGTCGGTGCTGTCGAGCGCGCGCAGCGATACCGCGTCGATCTGGCGCCCGACGTCGAGCAGGATGTAGTCGTAGTGCTGGCGTGCGACGCGCAGGATCGTGTCGATGTGTTCGGGCTTGGCTTCGATCGTCTGGCCCGGATCGTCGGCGGCCGCCAGCACGCCGAAGCCGGGTGCCACGTGCACGAGGCACGATTCCAGGAACGGCCCGTCGATGCGCGCGATCTGCTGGCACACGTCCGACAGCGTCATCGCCGGCCTCTGGTCCGACACGTACAGCGTGGCGTCGCCGAACTGGCGATGCAGGTCGATCAGCAGCACCTTCTTGTCCGCCAGCGTGGCCAGCGCGTAGCCGAAATTGGTGGAGATGAAGGTGGCACCGCTGCCGCCCTTGCACGCGATGAACGCGAGTATCTTCCCGTCGCGCATCGTGGCCACGCCGGCACTGGCTGCGATGCGGTCGATCGCCTCGTGCAGTGCACGATGCACCAGCGGCAGTTGCAGCACTTCGCGCACGCCGGCGCGCATGGCGCGGATCAGGAGATCGGGATGGTGATTGTCGGTCAGCAGCATGAAATGCGCTGCCGAGTAGTGGCGGGTCAGGCGCTCGAGCAGATCGCCGTCGGCGGCATCGGCATCGCTGATGTCGACGATGATCAGGCTCGGACCATCGGGCAGCGGACGTTCGAGCGCATCGCGCAGGCTGGCGCGGCTGGCGGCGACATTCAACGGCGGCACGCGTGCTGCGCCCTGGGACGCGATCTCCGCGTAAAGCTGGGCGTCGCGGCTGATCAGGAAGGCTTTCACTTGCTGCCCACCCCGCTGACGACCAGCGCCCTGATGGGTTTCTCCGGTTCCTTGAACGAGTTCTGGTAGCGCTCGTGGGCGATGATGGCGGCGGCGCCTTCCATGCCGGCGGCCGGATTCGTATTGGCGGAGGCGGTCGGATCGAGTACCTGCGCCGCGACGTTGGCACGCACGGACGTGCCGAACTGCGCGTTGAAGCGTGGGGTCGTACCGCATCCGTACAGCAGCATGCCCGACAGCGCCGCACATGCGATTCGCTTGCATCTGATGGCCATCGCTCTCTCCTATTTCAATTCGAAACCGCCGGGGCTATGCGCGGAAGGTGCTACCGGGGCCGGCGTCGACACTTCGGCTGTCGTCGCCTTCGGTGCCTTCCCTTCCAGGCGGCCGCCCAGCATCACGCCCGCACGCGACGGCTCGCCCACCTTGTCGGTCGGAAGTTCGTAGTTGTTACCAGACAGCGGCTTGACGAGATGGGCGGTGATCACGAACACCAGTTCGGTGCGGTCCTGCTGATAATCCGCACTGCGGAACAGGGCGCCCAGCACGGGCAGTTCGCCCAGCAGGGGCAACCCCTTCAGGTTGGCGACCAGGTTGCTCTTGATCAGGCCACCGATCGCAAAGCTCTGGCCGTCGTACAGCTGGACCGTCGTGGTGGCGCGGCGCGTCGTCACGACCGGCAGGATGGCGGCCCCATTGAATCCGGTCGCCGTCAGGCCGATGCCTTCGCGCGACAGCTCGGATACCTCGGGCGCGACGCGCAGGTTGATGCGTCCGCCGCCCAGTACCGTCGGCGTAAAGCGCAGGCCGACGCCGAATTCCTTCTCTTCCAGCGTCACCCGGTTGTTGTCCTGCGCGACCGGGATATAGAACTTGCCGCCCACGAGGAACGTGCCTTCCTGGCCGCTGATCGCCATCACGTTCGGCTCGGCCAGCACGCGCACCAGGCCATCCTGCTTCTCGGCCGCGGCGGAGAGGTTTCGGTCGACACTCTTGCCCACTGCGAGCGCCCCATGCGCCGTGCCAGTAATGAAATTCGACAGCAGCATGGCGCCCCAACTGCCGGAACTGAACGTCCATCTGGCGCCGCCTTCCAGGCGGTCGAGCAGGCTTTTCGACACTTCGGCGATCTTGACTTCCAGTTGCACCTGCTGGGGCGCGCGCACGGCCAGCATATTGACGACGCGGGCCGCCGCGGCGTTGCCCTGGTTCTGGTTTTCGCGCTGGTGCTGGCTGGCGGCGTCTTCCTTGTCCGGCACCGTCAATCCGCGCAGGGGGCGCCGCACATAGGCAGTGGCCAGTTCGACGGCACGCGCGGCAGCGACGGCATCGCTCACGGTGCCGGTCAACACGAGCGCGTCGGATGCGGCCAGCACCTTGATGTCATTCTCGTCCGGCATGGCGGTGGCCAGCATCGCCTGCAGGGCCGACGGATCCATGGCCACGGTGATGTCGAGTATGCTGCACAGGCCGCTCTTGCCCTGGATGATCATGTTGGTCGTGCCCACGTCGACGCCGGCGATGTACAGCGTGTCGGGCGCCACCATCAGGGCCTGCACGACGAGCGGGTTGCCGACGCTGCGGTGCTGCACGGGTTCGGGCAGGCGCATCAGGCTGGATTTGCCGACCTGCAGGGCAAGCTGGGCCGGCTTCGCGGCCTCGCCCTTGCAATTGGGGCCGGCTTCGGCACGCAGCGGCGCGGCGTCGGCCGGGTTGTCCGCGGCCTGGGCTTTCGATTTGGCGGCCGCACCTGCGGGGCCGGCAGCCGCCAGCGCCAGGCCGGCGGCGAACAGGCAGCGAAGCAGCGGTGATGGCGTCAAGCATCCGTTCATGGCTTTACCCTGGATGAAGTTCAGAAGCACTCCTGCGACACGCGCAGGCCGTTGAGCACGGTGACGCAATCGCGCCGCACCGGCGCCGCCACCTTGACCACCACCGGCGCGGGGCGCACCGCGGGTGCCGGCTTCGGCGCGGGCTTGCGCGGCGCGGGCGGCGGTACCTCGGGCAGCAGCGTGAGCTTGGTGGCGCCTTCGGTACTGGCCGACTGCGGGTCGACCTGGTTGCGCAGGGCCAGCGACAGCGTGCCCACGCTGCGCGCCAGGTCGAGCTTTTCGGCCTGTTCCGGCGTCACTTCCAGCGTGACCGCGTTAACGACCTTCGGCTTGGTCTCGTCACGGTTGACTTCCTGGGCGACGGCCAGCACGAGGATCCGTTCCAGCACGATCTTCGAGATGTTCTGCTGACGGGCGTCCACGCCGGGCGGCACATCTTTCTGGGTGCTGACGATGATGTCGACATAATTGCCCGGCAGTGCGAAGCCGGCCACGCCGATCACGTCGTTCACGCGCACCGTGATCGCGCGCTTGCCTTCCGTGATCAGCGCCGACAATCCGCCGAGCGTGCCGGCCGGTGCCAGCCTGGCTTCGCTGACCGGCTCGCCCATCAGCAGGTTCGTCTTGAGGACGCGGCCGCCGAGCTTCTGCGGATCCGTGAAGGCGCCTTTCGGGACGCTGTGGGCGGGCCAGTCGGCCAGCTTGAACATCTCGGGCGTCAGGCGCTGGCCAAGGCTGATGTCGGCGGCGGCCACGAGAATGCGGCCACTGCTGGTGCCAGGCTGCTTCAGCAGCCAGCGCGATGCGAACACGACGGCCGCGCATCCGAACAGGATCGCCACGGCCATGACGAGGATGGCACGCTTGTTCTTCATTTTTGATTCTCCGTCGCGCAAGCGATGAACATGCTGCGCCAAGCCTGCTCGACCGCCGCGATCGTGAGGCGCGGTTCGGTCCCGGCGAAGCCGGCGAAATCGGCTACCCTGTCGAGCAGTTCGCCCGGGTAGCAGGCCAGCAGCGCGCGCCCGGATTGCGGGTGCAGCCGCTCGATCAGGTGGTCGACCGCCGCGTCGTCGACGTCGATGCGACGCAGCCGGCACTGGCGGAGCAGCAGCGCACGATAAGCATTCGGCGCCCAGGCGCCGATGTCGGCCTTGTAACCGATGCGGCGTAGCGCCGCATCATCGAATACGCTGTTCGGGGCGAGGTTGGTGGCGAACACCACGGCGGCATCGAACGGCACCAGTTCCGCCTGGCCACCCTGCAGCGACAACTGGTCGGTCCCGGCATCCAGCGGCCCGATGAAGCGGTTCAGCAGCTCGGCCGCGGCGATACGCTGCCGGCCGACGTCGTCGAGCACCAGCATGCCGTTGTTCGCCTGCAGGTGCGGCGGCGCGTGATAGACGCCCTGCTCCGCGTCAAAGCGCAGGTCGAGCATGTCGCGCCCCAGCTCGGCGCCGACGTGGACGAGCGGACGCTGGCATACGGTCCAGCGCGCATCGCAGCTGCGCCGTTCTTCCTGCTGGCGCGCGACCGGCGGCGGCGCCACGTGCACGGCGGGATCGTACAGGCGGATCACCTGGCGTCCGGCCATCAGCGCATACGGCACCGCGATGGAGCCCGGCAGCAAGCGCCCGAGCTTGCGCGCCAGCGTCGTCTTGCCGCCGCCGGACGGTCCGTACAGCAGCAGCGAACGGCGCGCGTACAGCGCGGCGCCCAGCACGTCGCGCGCGGCCTGCGACAGGCCCTCGTCGCCCAGCGTGCCGGCGACCTGTGCGGACGTGATGCGCTCGGCATCCGCATGGCGCAACGCCTGGCGTTCGACCACCGCGCGGTACGACGCGAGCGTGACCGGGGCCGGGCCGACATAGCCGCAGCGCGCCAGGGCGTCGACGGCGCCACGCTGGCCGTGCGCGGTCAGCTGGTATTGCATGTCGATGTCCGACTCGCCGCACCACGCCACTTCCACCTGCTGTTCCGCGATCAGCGGATTGAGGACCTCGCGCAGCACGCTGATCGACAGCCGCAATTTGCCGGCCAGATGGGTCAACGGGGTCTTGCCGCCGGCCTGGATCGCCTTGAGCACCAGGTCCGTCACGAAGCGCGGTTCGAGCCCGGTATCGCGCACGGTCTTCGCCTGGCGCGGCAGGACCGGCGCGATCTCCGGACCGCCCGCCGGCGCGGACTGCGCGGCACGGGATCCCGCCGCGGTATTGCCTGTCGATAGCGTTTCAAACATCGGAACCCCCTTGCCTTGCTTGTTTTCCGAAACAGGTCAGAATGATTCTAACGACCGGTCTTTTGGCCACCCTTGAGCTTCGCCAAGAGCGGGCTCATCCATATTGAGTGACGAGAACGACGATCGTGCCGGCCGCAATGGCCAGCCCATAAGGCATCGAACCGGCACTCTGCGGGAGCGTCATGTCGGCCAGTTTCGTGCCCGGCACGATGAGCCCGCACAGCAGGCGGCCGATGTTGGCGAAGGCCAGCCGCACGCGGCTGCGCAACAGGATGAGCAGAAGTGCCATCACGCCGCCAGCGCACCACGTGAAGATGGCGATCTGGAAGGCTTCTGCCGGACCGGTGAAGAAGCCGATCACGGCCATCATCTTGACGTCGCCGGCTGCCATGCCGCGCACCAGGTAGAACGGCAGGAAGATGACCAGGCCCAGCAGCATGCCGCCAACTCCCGACAGCAATGCGGCGGCCGGTTCGGCGGACAGCAGGTGCAAGCACAGCGCGCCGGCAAGGCCGGCGAGCAGAAGACGGTTCGGGATACGCCGCGTCGCCAGATCGTTAACAGCGGCTATGCTTACCATGAGCAGCAGCAGCGCATCGCGGTATTGTTCGATTTGCATGACAGCTCCCAAAAAAAAGCCCTCCGGGCCCGGAGACCCGGAGGGCTGCTTCACTACATCACGACGCAGCCGGCAGCTTGTCCTTGATGGTCGTGAAGAGGTCGGCCAGGCGTGTGCCCAGGGTTTCCGCTGTGCCAGCCACCACTACGCCGATCAGCGCAGCGATCAGGCCATACTCGATGGCCGTCACACCGTTCTCGTCAGCAGCGAAGGTTTTGACTGCGGAGATGAAGTTGCTCATGACAAACTCCCATATGGTGGGTTAATAAGAACAGCTACCGGCCGGAGACGCTGGTCAAGTCACCACTTCCAGCTGACTTGCTGCGTTCCGTGCCAGTGAGTTCACTATAAGTTTTGATGCCGTACGGCAAGTTGATGACCAACAACTTTGCTGCATGGAACTATTTTTTGTTCGCAAGAATCAAAATCCCCCTGCTCTGGGGGAGCACGTTGTAGTTTGGTTTTGAGAAAATTCACTCAGGCTAAAAAAATTGCATTTGCATAATTGCTTAGAATGCAAAAACGCTATATCCTGTTTCGCTTGCTCTTTGTGAAATGCCTGATACCTGCGAACGCGACGGCGGCTGTGCCCAGCCTGCAGGTCGGTTGATTACATTGCTGAGAACGACATGGATTCGCTTCTGAAACACATGGTGGACATGACCGGCCACCGCGATCACGCGATGCTCGATATTTCCGTGATCTCGGCAGTGCAGGAGCTGGCCGGTGCGGCGCAGACGCGCATACTGGCCATCACGACCGTGTCGGGACAGCAATACCTACGTGCGCGCGCCAGCATCGTGCGGGGCGGCGCGGCCCGCCTGGAAGAATCGCAGGATGGCGTGCTGGGCGATCCGGTAGCTGCCCTCCCCGAACTCAAACGCTGCCTGGCCGAGCATCAGGCGAGCGCGGAAGCGATCGCGGCCGACAGTATGCGTGTGCTGTGGCTGCCGATCTGGTTCGGCGACAAGGCCACGACCTGCCTGGAAATCCGCGACGACAAGGCGTTTTCGCGCGAGACTGTGTACGTGATCGGCGGCATCGTCGGCGTCTACCGGAATTTCCAGAACCTGCTCGACTACAGCGAGCGCGATTCGCTCACCGGCCTGCTCAACCGCAAGACGTTCGACGACCAGCTGGCGCGCATGCTGCAGCATTCCCATGAACGGGATCCGCGCCTGCCGGGCCAGCCGGAACGGCGCCAGCATCATGCCCAGGAAAAGCAGTGGCTGGCCGTCGTCGACGTCGACCACTTCAAGGCCGTCAACGACAAGTTCGGCCACCTGTACGGCGACGAGGTCCTGATCCTGATCGCGAACCTGCTGCAATCGTCGTTCCGCGCCCAGGACCGCGTGTTCCGCTTCGGCGGCGAGGAATTCGTCGTGCTGCTGCGCTCGACCACGCTGGACAATGCCTGGAAGATCATCGAGCGCTTCCGCATCAACGTCGAAAGCCATGTGTTCCCGCAGGTAGGACGGGTGACGGTCAGTGTCGGCTTCGTCAGCATCAGTGCGTATGAATCGCCCGTGGTCACGCTGGGCCACGCCGACCAGGCGCTGTACTACGCGAAAAGCAACGGGCGCAACCGCGCCTGCCATTACGACGACCTCGTCGCGCACGGCCTGCTGCAGACCGTCGCCTCCAACGACACCGCCGAATTCTTCTGATCGTCCCCGGTCGATTCAAGCCAGCTGCAGGAAACGCAGCGGGTCGACCTGCCATTTGTCGGGCGATTCGTGGCGCACGATCTTGTCGGCGCCGCCAAAGCCCATGCCACGCGCCAGGTCCACCGTCTCCGGCTTGATGTAAGTCTGGCTCTTCGTGCTGTAGAAGACGTTGACCTTGGGCGTCAGCAGACTCGTTTCGTGCGGCTCGACAACTACGGCCAACCGGCCCGATTCCAGCAGGACGAGGGTCCCGACCGGGTAGATGCCGACGCAGCGCATGAATTCCTGCGTCAGCGTCGGGTTGAAATGGAACTTGCTCCACTCATACATCTTGCGCAGCGCCTCGGCCGCCGGGATGCCCTTGTGGTAGCAGCGGTCGGCCGTGATGGCGTCGTAGACGTCCACGATCGCGGCCATCTGCGCCAGCTCGCTGATCTGCTGTTCGCCCTGGCGGTCCGGATACCCCGTACCGTCGCGCCGCTCGTGGTGGTGCAGCGTGATGTCGAGCGGGATGGCACCGATCTCGGGCGACCGGCGCAGGATGTCGTAGCCATCCTTCGGGTGGCGGCGCACGATCTCGAATTCCTCGTCGGTCAGGCGGCCCGGCTTGTTCAGGATGGCGTCCGGCACTAGCGCCTTGCCTGTGTCGTGCAACAGGCCACCGATGCCGGCCTGGTAGGTGGTTTCCGCATCCAGCTGGCGCGAGCGGCAGAAAGCGACCAGCAGGGTGCAAACGCTCACCGAGTGCAGGAACGTGTAATCGTCCTTGGTCTTGATGGCGGACAGGCCCAGCAAAGCGGATGAGTTGCGCAGGATCGAGGCCGTGATGTTCTCGACGACCGGCGACACCTTGTCCATTTCCACCGCCTTGCCCAGGCGCGCATCCTGCATCACGGTCTTGACGAGGCCGGCGGCCTGGCGCCGGATCGCCACGGCGCGGTCGAATTCCTCGGCCAGCGTCGTGCGCAGCGGCGCCACCGGTTTGGCGGCGATCGCGGCAACCTCGGCTTCCGTCGCGGCGTCCGCTTCGGCGACCGTGGGCGCGTCGGAAACGTCCGGCCCACGCCCGCAATCGATCGTCACGCCGCGTATGCCGGCCGCGATGATCTTGCGGATCTCGTCTTCCGTCGTGATGGCGAAACGGTTGCGAACGAACGGATGTTCCATCCAGCCACAATCCAGGTCATGGATGTACATCCCTACGCGCAACTGGGAAGAATCGACTTTCTTAAGCATGAAAACGTCCGCAAAGTGTGTGTTACTCTCGCCGCGATCCGGCGTCGTTCAAGTATAACAATTTGACGACAGGAAACTTTCCAATAATAAACTTCTAGTCGCTTTTTGTAGCCATAACGATACAAGCATTTACAAAATGGAACTCCGGCAGCTACGTTACTTCGTCGCCATCGTGGACCACGGCTCGCTGTCGCGCGCCGCGCTGGTCCTCCACGTGGCGCAGCCGGCGCTGACCCAGCAATTGCGCCAGCTGGAAGAGGAACTGGGCGTGCAGCTGCTGCACCGCTCGGCGCAGGGCGTGCTCAATACCGATGCGGGCAAAGTGTTCTACGAACACGCGCA
Source organism: Massilia kyonggiensis (assembly GCF_024756235.1). GTDB lineage: Bacteria > Pseudomonadota > Gammaproteobacteria > Burkholderiales > Burkholderiaceae_D > Telluria > Telluria kyonggiensis. The sequence continues at coordinate 113,659 of NZ_JANUGY010000006.1, forward strand.
GGCCATCCTCAAGCAGGTCGCGGATGCGCAGGCCGCCGTCGTGCAATCGGCCGAACGCCCGTCGGGCAGCGTCACGCTCGGCCTGCCGCACAGTATTTCGGACGCCCTCGCACTGCCGCTGCTGACGGCGATCCGCGAGCGCTATCCGGAAATCACGCTGCAGCTGACCGAGGAAATCACCGGCAGCCTGGCCGAGCAGCTGCGCGCCGGCCGCATCAACCTGGCCGTGCTGTTCGACGACGGCCAGCTCGGCAGCTTTGCCGCCATCCCGCTCGTCGAGGAAGAACTGCGCTTCATCTGCCGCGCCGACGCGCCCGCCGCCGCCGGGCACGACAGCCTGACCTTGCGCGCCGCCCTGGACACGACCCTGATCCTGCCGGGCCTACAGCACGGCGTGCGGCCACGCATCGAAAGCACGGCGCGCGCCGCGGGCCTGGCCACGCACGACGTCATCGAAATCAACTCGATCGCGATCCTGAAATCGGCCATCCTCGCCGGCATGGGCGCCACCATCCTGCCCGTCGCGCCGGTACAGGCCGAGGTCGAACGCGGCGCCATGCGGGCGCTGGCCATCCGCGACCCGGCCATCGCGCGCACTGTCGTCCTGTGCACCTCACGCAATATCCCGCTGACCAATGCGGCCGCGGCCGTCAGCCGCCTCGTCGTCCAGGTCGCGCATGACCTGTGCGCTACGGGCCGCTGGATCGGCGCCCGGGGAGTATGAGCCGGGCCATCATTTTTTCTTATGGCTCCATCCCCATTCCGTATTTCCGTATACGTCAACTTGTCTCTACACTGGGTGTAACAGCCGCCAAAGCGGCACCGGGACCCATTCCGGCCAGCGCCTACCCGGCGCGCCTCCGGCACGGGTCCATCTGAAAACACAAAGTTTGGAGACACCATGCCTGACACCGTCCTGGGCCAGGGCGCACCCGCGTCCACCCCTGCCACGCCCGCCGTTCCCGCGCCCCTCAAAGACGTCAGCCTCGACGACAAGTACACCGCCACCTCCGGCAAGATCTTCCTGTCCGGCATCCAGGCCCTCGTGCGCCTGCCGATGATCCAGAAGCTGCGCGACGAGCAGGCCGGCCTGAATACCGCGGGCTTCGTCTCCGGCTACCGCGGCTCGCCGCTGGGTGGGCTGGACGAGAACCTGTGGAAGGCCAAGGGTCACCTGGAAGCGAAATCCATCCAGTTCGTGCCGGGCGTGAACGAGGACCTGGCCGCGACGGCCGTCTGGGGCACGCAGACCGTGGACCTGATCGGCCCGGCGAAATACGACGGCGTGTTCGCGATGTGGTACGCGAAAGGCCCGGGCGTGGACCGCTGCGGCGACGTCTTCAAGCACATGAACCACGCCGGCACGGCGAAGCACGGCGGCGTGCTGCTCGTCGCGGGCGACGACCACGGCGCGTATTCGTCGACCCTGCCGCACCAGTCCGACCACATCTTCGCCGCCTGCATGATCCCCGTGCTGTATCCGTCGAACGTGCAGGAATACCTGGACCTGGGCGTGCACGGCTGGGCGATGTCGCGCTTTTCCGGCCTGGCCGTCGCGTTCAAGGCGCTGGCCGACACGGTGGAATCGAGCGCCTCGGTCGACGCCGATCCGTTCCGCGTCGACGTGAAGATCCCGCAGGACTTCGCGATGCCGGAAGGCGGCCTGAATACCAGACTGTCGGCGATCCCGCTGGGCCAGCAGGCACGCAATCAGGAAGCCCTGATGCAGGACTACAAGATCTACGCGGCCCTCGCGTATGCGCGTGAAAACAAGCTGAATCGCACGACAATCGACAGTCCGGATGCGAAGCTCGGCATCATCGCGTCGGGCAAATCGTACGTGGACGTGCTGGAAGCGCTGGAAGAACTGGGCATCGACGAAGCGATGGCGGCGCAAGTCGGCCTGCGCCTGTTCAAGGTGGCGATGATCTGGCCGCTGGAGCCGGAAGGCGTGCGCGAATTCGCGCAAGGCCTGGACGAGATCCTCGTCGTGGAAGAGAAGCGCCAGGTCGTCGAATACCAGCTGAAGGAACAGCTGTACAACTGGCGCGACGACGTGCGTCCGCGCGTGATCGGCAAGTTCGACGAAAAGGGAGAATGGGTCGCGCCGCGCGGCGAATGGCTGCTGCCGCCGAAGGCCGATTTCTCGGTCGCGCAGGTGGCGCGCGTGATCGCCGGCCGCATCACCCGTCTGAATCTCGACGACCGCACCCGCGACCTGATCAAGGCGAGACTGGCCTTCCTGGAAGCGAAGGATGCGGTGCTGATGAAGGCCGTGACGACGCCGTTCCGTCCCGCGTTCTACTGCTCCGGCTGCCCGCACAACACGTCGACGAAGGTGCCGGAAGGGTCGTTCGCGCTGGCCGGCATCGGCTGCCACGTGATGGCCACGTCGATCTATCCGGAGATGAACAAGCTGACGACGCACATGGGCGGCGAAGGCGCGCCGTGGATCGGCCAGGCCGCGTTCTCGAAAGTGCCGCACGTGTTCCAGAACCTCGGCGACGGCACCTATTTCCACTCGGGTTATCTGGCCGTGCGCGCCGCCATCGCGGCCAAGGTCAACATCACTTATAAAATCCTGTACAACGACGCCGTCGCGATGACGGGGGGCCAGCCGGTCGACGGCACCACGTCCGTGCCGCTGATCGCGCGCCAGATGGCGGCCGAAGGCGTCAAACGCATCGCCCTCGTCACGGAAGACCTGTCGCGCTATGAAGACCGTTCCGCCTTGCCGGCCGAAGTGACGCTGTACGACCGCAGCAAGATGGACGACGTGCAGCGCGAACTGCGCGAGATCCCCGGTGTGACGGTCCTCATCTACGACCAGACCTGCGCGGCCGAGAAGCGTCGGCGCCGGAAGAAAGGCGAGTTCCCGGATGTCGCGAAACGCATGGTGATCAACGAAGCCGTGTGCGAAGGCTGCGGCGATTGCGGCGTCCAGTCGAACTGCGTCTCGATCCTGCCGAAAGAAACGGAATTCGGCCGCAAGCGCGCCATCGACCAGTCCGCGTGCAACAAGGATTATTCGTGCGCGAAGGGCTTCTGCCCGAGCTTCGCCACGGTCGAAGGCGGAACGCTCAAGAAGAACAAGGCCGGCGCCAGCAAGAAGGATGGCGACGACGGCTGGGGTCCGCTGCCGACGCCCGCCCTCCCCTCGATCGCTTCACCGTACAACATCCTGATCAACGGCATCGGCGGCACCGGCGTCATCACCGTCGGCGCGCTGATGGGCATGGCGGCCCACCTCGAAGGCAAGGGCGCGTCCGTGCTGGACATGACGGGCATGAGCCAGAAGAACGGCTCCGTCACGTCGCACGTGAAGATCGCTGAGACGCCGGAGCGCCTGCGCGCCCAGCGCATCGCCACCGGCGAGGCCGACCTCGTGCTGGGTTGCGACATGCTGACGGCCGGCGCCGCCGACGCCATCTCGAAGATGCGTCCGGGCCGCACGATGGTCGTCGTGAACCTGCATGAACAGCCGACCGGCACCTTCGCCCAGCAGCGCGACTGGGAATTCCCGGCCGACCAGGTCCGTTCGCTGATCGTGGAAGCGGTCGGCGGCGAGGCCGGCGCCGACTTCCTCGACGTGACGAAGCTCGCGACGGCGCTGATGGGCGACTCGATCGCCGCCAACCTGTTCATGCTGGGCTATGCGTGGCAAAAGGGCCTCGTGCCGCTGTCGGTAGCCTCGCTGCTGCGCGCCATCGAACTGAACGGCGTGGCCGTCGCATCGAACCAGCGCAGCTTCCTGTGGGGCCGCCGCGCCGCCGTCGACCTGCAACGTGTCGAACGCACCGCGATCCCGGCGCAGCCGGTCCTGGTCCAGATGCCGCAAAGCCTCGACAGCGTGATCAAAAAACGCGTCGAATTCCTGACCGGTTACCAGAACGCGGCGTATGCCACGCAATACGAGTCGCTGGTCGCGCGCGTGCGCGAACGCGAGTCGGCGCTCAAGCTGGGCAACAAGCTGTCGATGGCCGTCGCGAAGTCGTATGCCAAGCTGATGGCGTACAAGGACGAGTACGAAGTGGCCCGCCTGTACACGGACGGCCGCTTCGTGGAACAGCTGCAAAGCCAGTTCGACGGCAAGTTCAGCGTGAAGTTCAACCTGGCCCCGCCGCTGTTCGCGAAGAAGGATGCCAAAGGCCACCTCGTGAAAGCCGAATTCGGGTCGTGGATGTGGAGTGCGTTCAAGCTGCTCGCCAGGCTGAAAAGCCTGCGCGGCACGGCATTCGACGTGTTCGGCTACACGGCCGAGCGCAAGATGGAGCGCGCCCTCATCGCCGAATACCGTGACATGATCGAGGCGTTGCTGGCGTCGCTGGAGGCATCGAACCACGCCGTCGCCGTCGAGCTGGCGGCGCTGCCGGAGCAGATCCGCGGCTTCGGCCACGTCAAGGAAAAGGCCGTGGCCGAGTACCGCGTGCGCAAGCAGGAATTGCTGTCGGGCAGCGTCAAAAGACGCGCCGCGTGATGCCAAGAACCATTCTTGACGTTTACGTTAACGTCATATACCGTACAAAGAACCCACAGTTCGCTTCCGTTTTCCAAGGAACACCATGAACGACATCACGCCTGCCGCCAAGCTCGACCTGCCGGAGCACGCCAAACTGTCCAACAAAGTCCGCTTCGTCACTGCCGCCTCGCTGTTCGACGGCCACGACGCCTCGATCAACATCATGCGCCGCATCCTGCAGACGAACGGCGCCGAAGTCGTGCACCTGGGCCATAACCGCTCGGTTGACGAAGTCGTCACCGCGGCGCTGGCCGAGGACGTGCAGGGCATCGCCATCTCCAGCTACCAGGGCGGCCACGTCGAATACTTCAAGTACATGATCGACCTGCTGCGCGAGCGCGGCGGCGCCCACATCAAGGTGTTCGGCGGCGGCGGCGGCGTCATCGTCCCGCACGAGATCGAAGAACTGCATGCCTATGGCGTCACGCGCATCTTCTCGCCGGAAGACGGCCAACGCATGGGCCTCGTCGGCATGATCCGCTCGATGCTGGAAGCGTGCGACGTCGACCTGTCGACCTATGCGCCGACCACCCTCGAGCCGCTGCAGACCGGCCCGATCGAGCAGCGCCACCGCCCGCTCGCGCAACTGATCACGGCGCTGGAAAACGGCAAAGCGTCCGCCGAACTGCGCAAGCGCATCATGGACACGGCCGAAGGCCTGAAGGTGCCCGTGCTGGGCATCACGGGCACGGGCGGCGCCGGCAAATCGTCGCTGACGGATGAACTCATCCGCCGCATCCGCCTCGACCAGGGCGACCGCCTGAACATCGCAATCGTCTCCATCGACCCGTCGCGCCGCAAATCCGGCGGCGCGCTGCTGGGCGACCGCATCCGCATGAATGCGATCAACCCATGGAACGGGCAGGCACGCGTGTTCATGCGCTCGCTCGCCACGCGCGAAGCGGGTTCGGAAATCTCGCAGGCGCTGCCGGACGTGATCGCGGCGTGCAAGGTTGCGGGCTTCGATCTCGTCATCGTCGAGACGTCCGGCATCGGCCAGGGCGACGCCGCCATCGTGCCGCACGTCGACGTGTCGATGTACGTGATGACGCCGGAATTCGGCGCCGCATCGCAGCTCGAAAAGATCGACATGCTGGACTTCGCCGATTTCATCGCCATCAACAAGTTCGACCGCAAGGGCGCCCAGGACGCGCTGCGCGACGTGGCCAAGCAGGTCCAGCGCAACAAGGAATTGTGGAGCAAATCGCCGGACGAGATGCCCGTCTACGGCACGCAGGCGTCGCGCTTCAACGACGACGGCGTGACCGCGCTGTACCTCGGCCTGCTGCCGGCGCTGGCGGAACTCGGCCTGAAGATAGCCACGCCGAAGCTGCCGAAACCGGCCACCCGTTACTCGAGCGGCAAGAACGTGATCGTGCCGCCCGCGCGCACGCGCTACCTGGCCGAGATCGCGGATACCGTGCGCGGCTACCACCGCAACGTGGGCAGGCAGGTAAAACTCGCGCGCGAGCGCCAGCAGCTGACGGAGACGAAGCGCATGCTGGCCGCCGCGAACCGTGAAGTCGTGCTGGACGACCTGATCACGGAGCGCGACAACGCGATGGAAGGCGAGGCGAAAAAGCTGCTGGCATCCTGGCCGCAGCTGCAAGAGACCTATGCGGGCGACGAGCACGTGGTCAAGATCCGCGACAAGGAAATCCGCACGAACCTCACCTACACGACGCTCTCGGGCAACAAGGTGCGCAAGGTCGCCCTTCCCCGTTTCGAGGACCACGGCGAGATCCTGCGCTTCCTGATGCTGGAAAACGTCCCGGGCGCGTTTCCGTACACGGCCGGCGTGTTCCCCTTTAAACGCGAGGGCGAGGATCCGACCCGCATGTTCGCCGGCGAAGGCGACGCGTTCCGCACGAACCGCCGCTTCAAACTGGTCTCGCAGGGCATGGACGCGAAGCGCCTGTCGACGGCATTCGATTCCGTCACCCTGTACGGCGCCGACCCGGCGCTGCGGCCCGACATCTACGGCAAGGTCGGCAACTCCGGCGTGTCGATCGCGACGCTGGACGACATGAAGGTGCTGTACGACGGCTTCGACCTGTGCAGCCCGAACACCTCCGTGTCGATGACGATCAACGGCCCCGCTCCAACCATTCTCGCGATGTTCATGAACACCGCCATCGACCAGCAGATGGACAGGTTCGAACGCGACAACGGCCGCAAGCCCAACGCAGACGAAGCCGCGAAGATCCGCGCCTGGGTGCTCGCGAACGTGCGCGGCACGGTGCAGGCCGACATCCTGAAGGAAGACCAGGGCCAGAACACCTGCATCTTCTCGACGGAATTCTCGCTGAAGGTCATGGGCGACATCCAGGAATACTTCGTCCAGAACCAGGTGCGCAATTTTTACTCGGTGTCGATCTCGGGCTACCACATCGCGGAAGCGGGCGCGAACCCGATCTCGCAGCTGGCCTTCACCCTTTCGAACGGCTTCACGTTCGTCGAAGCCTATCTCGCGCGCGGCATGCACATCGACGACTTCGCGCCGAACCTGTCGTTCTTCTTCTCGAACGGCATGGATCCGGAGTACACGGTGCTGGGCCGCGTGGCACGCCGCATCTGGGCCGTCGCGATGCGCGACAAGTACGGCGCGAACGACCGCTCGCAGAAGCTGAAGTACCACATCCAGACGTCGGGCCGCTCGCTGCATGCGCAGGAGATCGACTTCAACGACATCCGCACCACCTTGCAGGCGCTGATCGCGATCTACGACAACTGCAACTCGCTGCACACGAACGCCTACGACGAGGCGATCACGACGCCGACCGACGAATCCGTCCGCCGCGCGCTCGCGATCCAGCTGATCATCAACCGCGAATGGGGCCTGGCCAAGAACGAGAACCCGAACCAGGGCTCGTTCATCCTCGAGGAACTGACGGACCTCGTCGAGGAAGCGGTGCTGCAGGAATTCGAGCGCATCGCCGAGCGCGGCGGCGTGCTTGGTGCGATGGAAACCGGCTACCAGCGCGGCAAGATCCAGGAAGAGTCGATGCTGTACGAGCACCGCAAGCACGACGGCAGCCTGCCGATCATCGGCGTCAACACCTTCCGCAATCCGAAGGCGGCGGAGGCCCCGGCGACGATCGAACTGGCGCGCTCCACCGACGACGAAAAGCAGTCGCAGCTCACGCGCCTGGAAGACTTCCACCGCCGCCATGCGGACGAGGCACCGGCCGCGCTGGCCGCCCTGCAGCAGGCCGCCATCGACAACGAAAACGTGTTTGCCCGCCTGATGGATGCCGTACGCGTCTGCTCCCTGGGCCAGATCACGACCGCGCTGTTCGAAGTGGGCGGACAGTATCGCCGCAATATGTAGAATGGTTCTAAATTCGGGGTCAGAGCACATTTTCGGCTCCGCCAAAAATGTCCTCCGACCCCAGGGAGCCATGCATGCCCATCCAGCCGCAACAACTCGCCGCCCTCATGCGCGAAGTCGAACAGGAAGACCCGATCGACTTCGCGGATCTCCCATTCCCCGAGGATGACCTGCGCGAACTCGTCGCCAGCCACCTGTGCGAAATGGCCGCCTCGATGGAAAACTTCAGTACCGAAGACCGCTTGATGACCCTGCTGGCCGTCTCGGCCAAGCTCGTGCTCGAAAATCTTGTATTGCACGTCCAATTATTACGTCGCCATGGCTTGCCCGTCGGCGACAACGTCGAGGCCCTGCTGAGCCGTCTGCGCAAAGGTGAAAACGGACCTGAATAGGAGTACGGACGTCATATTGCCGAGAAATGACGTTAAAAGTGACGGACTTCCACCACTTTGGTGGGGGGATTTGCAACAAGACGGCAAACTTGTACGTCTTTGTTAGTATTCCTTCAGGTATTATTGTTGAAGAGGAATCCGCACAACAATGCGGTTACGATACCTATCTCAAGGAACTGCCAGATGCCGCGTCACCCCAACAAGCTCAAACTTACTGCTGCCATCCTGTCCGGTGCATTCATGGTGGCCGGGCTGTCCGCCTGTGGCCGCTCCACGCAGTCGACCGAGCAGCTGCTCACTGAAGCCAAACAGTATCAGCAGAAGGGCGACCTGAAGGCAGCAATGATTCAGCTCAAGAATGCCGTCGAAAAGAGCCCGGAAAGCGGCGAGGCGCGCATGGAGCTGGGCAGTCTGGAACTCAGCATGGGCGATTTCGCCTCGGCCGAAAAGGAATTCCGCAAGGCGCGCTCGAACGGCATCCCCGCCGACCGCGCACTGCCCCCGTTGGCCAAGGCGATGTCGCTGCAAGGCAAGTTCAAGGAAATCCTCGACGAAATGACGCCGGAAATCGCCGCCAAGTCGGCGCCGCTGCTGACGCTGCGCGGCGAAGCGCTGCTGGCAAGCGGCAAGCCCGACGACGCGAAACAGGCACTTGAACAGGCGCTGACGCTGAACCCAAATGCGGGCGAGACCCTGCTCGCTCTGGCACGCTACTATGGCGTCAAGCAGGACAAGGCCGCCGCCGAACGTTATATCAACGAAGCGGTCGAGAAAGACCCGAAGAATCCTGACGTGTTCATGGCGCGTGGCACGTTGCTGCGCGCGCAGGGCAAGAACGACGAAGCGCTCACTGCCTTCGACCAGGCGCTGGCGCTGAACCCGCAACATCGCACGGCGCATATCGAAAAGGCGTACGTCCATATTACGCGCGGCAAGTTCGCAGATGCAAAAAACGAAATCGATGCGGCAGAGAAAAGTGCCCCTGGCAACCTGCTCGTGTCGTACACCCGCGCGCTGTACGAATTCTCCCAGGGTAAATACCAGGCTTCCCAGGATGCCCTGCAACGCGTGCTGAAAGCCGCGCCGGACCACATGCCCAGCGTGCTGCTGGCGGGCGCGTCCGAACTGAACCTCGGCTCGCTGCAGCAGGCTGACCAGCATCTGCGCAAATATCTGGAAAGCTATCCGAACGACGTCTACGCCCGCAAGCTGCTGGCCCAGGTCCAGCTCCGGAGCTCGCAACCGAACGATGCGGCTGCCACCCTGGCACCGGCACTGAAGAACGCGGTGGACGACCCGCAGGTCCTGGCCCTGGCCGGCGAAACCTATATGCAGGTACGCGACTTCAACAAGGCCAGCACGTACCTGGAAAAGGCGGCGCAAATGGCGCCGAAGGCAGCGACCGTGCGCACCTCGCTCGGCCTGTCCAAGCTGGCGCAAGGTGACCAGGCAGGCGGCTTGAACGAGCTCGAGCTGGCCACCACCCTGAACCCGAAGTCGACCCAGGCCACGATGGCGCTGGTGCAGGCCGAACTGAACCTGAATCATTACGACAAGGCGCTGGCCGCCGTCCAGGCGCTGGAAAAAGAGCAGCCGGACAATGCCCAGACCCAGAACATCAAGGGCGCCGTCTACCTCATCAAAGGCGATACCGCGAATGCCCGCGCCGCTTTCGAGAAGGCGCTGGCGTTGCAACCGACTTATTTTGCCGCCGCCAACAATCTGGCGCGCATGGACCTGGCCGAGAAGAAGCCGGACGCTGCCAAGCAGCGTCTCGAAAAGCTCCTGGAAAAGGACAAGAACAATTTCGGTGCGATGGCCGCGCTCGGCGATATCGCCACGTTGCAAAAGAAAACCGACGAGGCGACCTCCTGGTATGAAAAAGGCAGCGCCGCCAATCCGGACGCGGTTTTACCGGCGCTGAAGCTGGGCGATCACTACCTGCGCATCGACCAGCCGCAGAAAGCCTTGACGCTGGCACGCAAGTTCCAGACGGCGAACCCGACCAATCCCGGCCTGGTGGAACTGGTGGGCCAGGCCCAGGTCGCGACCAAGGATTACCCCGGCGCACTCGAGTCCTACAGCAAGCTGGTCAATCTGTTGCCGAAATCGCCGCAGGCCCAGATGCGTCTGGCCGGCATCCATCTGCTCATGAAGAATGAAGCGGAAGCGGCGAACGATATCAAGCGCGCGATCGACCTGGCGCCCAACTTCATGCCGGCACGCGTGGCGCAGATGGAAATGGCAATGCGCGCCAATCGCCCGGACGAGGCCCTCAACATCGCCCGCGAGATGCAGAAGCTGAATCCGAAATCGCCGCTCGGCTTTGCTGCCGAAGGCGATGTGCTGATGGCCCAGCGCAAGGCAGCGCCAGCGGTAGCAGCCTACGACAAGGCGCTGGCCCTCGGGAAGTCGAGCCCCGCCATGATCAAGTCGCTGATGGCGTTGAACGCAGCCGGCAAGAGCAAGGAAGCGCAGGCACGCGCCCAACAGTGGCTCAAGGAGAATCCGGACGATCAATCGGTCGGCATGTTTGCGGCAGAAACGAGCCTCGCCAACAAGGACTTCAAATCAGCCATTGCCCTGCTGCAAGATTTAACGAAGCGCAATCCCAACAATCCGGTTGTCCTCAACAATCTTGCTTGGGCTTATCAACAGGAAAAAGATCCGCGCGCACTTGAGACTGCTGAACAGGCATTCAAGCTGGCGGGCGATAACCCGGGCGTCATGGACACCCTGGGCTGGATGCTTGTTGAACAGGGCAATACCGCGCGCGGCTTGCCGTTGCTGCAAAAGGCCCGGGGTCTTGCGCCGAATGCTCCGGAGATCCATTATCACCTGGCAGTCGGTCTGAACAAATCGGGCGACAAACAGGGCGCGCGCAAGGAATTGGAAAAACTGCTAGCTCAAGACAAGCCGTTCCCGCAAAGCGCGGAGGCACGTGCATTGCTCAAGACGCTCTGAGGCACTTGTTCATCATAACGTAGCAGAACGTAATTAATTCTTGCAATACTGAAACTGACGCGCCAAAATCAGATATCTGCAAGCCATTTCTCCATCACATCATGTGATTAGCCTGCGATGAATACAGAAGACGACTTTAGCGATGCCAAGGATGAAGCCCCCCCATCCTTATCGGACGCACATGTTCTTGATGAACGAGATAATATAGCCTCCTCTCAATTTGAGGATGTGATCGTGAACCACGATTCATACGGAATCCGGCTTACCGATACAGCGGATGGGCGCAATTCGGCCAGTATGTTGATCAACAAGATGTATGCCTGGCGCGGCTATGCAGGCACGCATCAGCTCACCGACGACCCGAATCGCATCACGCTCACGGCGACTGACAAGGGCGACGTGGTGGGTACGCTGAGCATCGGTATCGATTCCCCCAGTGGCCTGCTTGCGGACCAGCTCTTCAAGGAAGAGCTGGACGTTCATCGCGCACGAGGTGCACGTTTATGCGAGTTCACGAAGCTGGCGTTCGATCCGTCGGTACGTTCTAAAACTGCACTTGCCAACCTGATTCACCTGGCGGTCATCTATGCGCGCGATATTCACAAATGCTCGGAGATCGTCATCGAAGTAAATCCGCGCCATCGCCGGTTTTACGAGCGCATGCTCGGTTTCAAACAGGAAGGGGAGCTGAAAACGAACCCGCGCGTCAATGCGCCCGCGTACCTGCTCTACATCAGCCTGGACTACATGTCGAAACAGATCCGGGAGCATGGCGGCACGTATGACGGCAAGGGCGAAGTGACGGAGCGCTCGTTTTATCCCTACTTTTTCTCGCCTCGCGAAGAATACGGCATTATCAATCGCCTATTGCGCATGGACGAGCATGTGGCGTCCTGACAAGGAATGCCGCCTGCAGGCGGCATTTTCGTTTCATCAACAACCTTTTTTCCCTCTCCATCAATGAGCATTTCGTTCAACTACGAAGCCGCATTCTCGCGCAATATTGGCTGGGTTACGCCCGAGGAGCAGCAGCGCTTGCGCAATAAACGGGTGGCCATTGCCGGGGGAGGAGGCGTCGGTGGCGTGCACTTGCTGACACTGGTGCGCCTGGGCGTCAGCAAATTTCACATCGCCGATTTCGACCGCTTCGATGTGCCGAATTTCAACCGCCAGGTCGGCGCCATGATGTCGACGCTCGACCAGCCAAAGTGCGAGGTATTGGCCCGCATGGCGCGCGACATCAATCCGGAAGTCGAGATCAAGCTCTTCCCCGAAGGCGTCAACCAACAAAACCTGCAGGAGTTCCTGCAGGATGTCGACCTGTACGTTGATGCACTCGACTTCTTCGCGTTCGACGCACGGCAACAGACGTTTGCCAAATGCGCTGAACTGGGCATACCGGCGACCACCGCGGCGCCGCTCGGCATGGGCGCCGCCCTGTTGAACTTCATCCCCGGGAAAATGACCTTCGAAGAATATTTCCAGTGGGGCGACCTGCCCGAGGTCGATAAAGCGGTTCGCTTCCTCATTGGCCTGTCGCCGGCGGCCCTGCACCGGTCTTACCTGGTCGTTCCCGGGGCGATCAACCTGGCCGAGCGGCGCGGGCCGTCGACGATCATGGCCTGCCAGATGTGCGCCGGCATCATCGGAACGGAAGCGCTCAAGATCCTGCTGGGACGCGGCAAGGTATGGGCAGCACCTTACGGCATCCATTTCGATGCCTATCACAATAAACTGGTGCGTACCTGGCGTCCGGGGGGCAACAAGAATCCTATCAGCCGCCTGATCATCAAAGCCATGACCAAGCGAATCAAACTTCAGTTGGCCAGCCAGACAGCACAATCATGACCATTCCACAAAGCATCTACCGTATCCTGGATCTGGCCCGCTGGGCCCCAAGCGGCGACAACACCCAATGCTGGCGTTTCGAAGTGGTCGCCGCCGATCACGTGGTGGTGCACGCCCACGACACGCGTGCCGATACCGTCTACGACCTGGATGGCCATCCGAGCCAGATCTCCGTCGGCGCACTGCTGGAAACGATGGCGATCGCAGCAAGTGAACAGGGGCTGCGCACGGATATATCGCGCCGTGCCGACAGCCCCGTCGAGGCGCCCTTGTTCGATGTCCGTTTCAGCCCAGATTCCAAGGTTCAGCCAAGCCCGCTCATCGGCGCCATCGAAAAACGCACGGTGCAGCGTCGTCCGATGAGCACGCGTCCTCTGACGGCGGAAGAAAAACGTGCGCTCGAGGATGCGGTCGGCCCGGGATTCTCGGTGACGTGGATCGAAGGATTCGGCCCCAAATTGCGGATCGCACGCCTGATGTTCGATAACGCCAAGCTCCGCTTGACCATGCCCGAGGCCTACGAGGTCCATCGCCGCATCATCCATTGGAACGCCGTGCGCAGCCCGGACAAGGTACCGGACCAGGCCCTCGGCGTGGACAACATGACGCTCAAGCTGATGAAATGGGCGATGGCGAACTGGAAACGCCTGTCGACGATGAACACGCTGATGGGCACGTGGGCCCCGCGTCTGCAGATGGATTTGATCCCCGGCGTGGCCTGCGCCGCGCATTTCGTGCTGAAAGCGCGCCAGGCGCCGAAGGGAATCGACGATTACATCGAGGCCGGACGGGCTCTCCAGCGTTTCTGGCTCACGCTGACGCAGCTCGGCCTGTTGATGCAGCCCGAAATGACCCCGCTGATCTTCTCCAAATACGTACGCGAAGGCACGCACTTCACCGCGAATACCCGTCTGCATGGACCGGCGCGACGCCTGGCGGAAGAAGTCGGCGCCCTCATCTTTACCGATGACCTGTTCCCGGTGTACATGGGCCGGCTCGGCGCAGGACCGCTCCCCCACGCGCGCTCGGAACGTCTTCCGGTCGAACGCCTGCTGAAATAGGTTGGTCGGGACGAAGTGACTTTCCTTGTCGGTTTTTTTTACAGTCGGCGAGATTCCACTTTAGCTTTTTAAGGAAGTTCGCTTTAAATCAGTGACTTAAGATCTCTGGCACAGAACATGCTTATATGAAGCCAGCAGCCGGCAGACGAAACTCTGCACAGATCACTACTGATGAACAAGGAGAGTCAGATGAATGCAGTATTTAAAGCAGTTGTAGGCGTTGCGTTTTCCGCAACGATGATGTCGAGCGCATATGCAGGCGCCCTGATCGACCAGTACACCCTGAAACTGCCGGGTCAGACCATCACCGATATCGGCGCCCTGAACTTCAGCGGCGAGAGCTACGTGAGCAACACGTTCACCACGCCGGTCCCGGCGGATCGTGACAAGTTCACCTTCACCGACAACGGCGTTTTCTTCGTGGGTGGAAACAGCGGCGGCGTTCCGCTGCTGAATTTTGGTCAACTGACCCTGGACTACCAGGGCGGCGTTGGCACCGGTAGCCTGAAGGGCGGCACGATTACCTTCGGTGCAGGCGGTACCCTGGACATCTGGTACAACCCGACCACCGCCTACGGCAACACCGCCAATGGCGCGACCGCGGCTAACCGCTACGGCGCAGCAACGGGGACGAAGATCGCTTCCTTCACCCAGCTGGCAGGTGGCGGCGGCGGCATCAACCCGAACGGCACCCCGACCGCGAACGGTCAGCTGACCCTGCTGTTCCAGGCAACCGACCTCCTCGACGGTATCTGGTTCGACAAGGACGGCAACGAACTGAAGGAAGGGTTTACCTTTGGTTTCGTGACCACCAACGCTTCGCAGGACGTCAACACCATCAAGCCCCTGCTGAAGGAGACGCTGAGCGGCTCGACCGGCACCGTCAACGCACCGCCGGATCACTTCTTCGTGCAGAACGGTGGCCAGCTGAAGCTGGAAGCCGCTGCCGTGCCGGAACCGGCATCGCTGGCAATCTTCGGCGCTGGCCTGCTGGGCCTGGGCGCTCTGCGTCGCCGCAAGTCGTAATCTGGCGATTCGAAAAAAAACCGGCTTCGGCCGGTTTTTTTTCGTCCATGTTTTTATCCGCCGGCACTCACGAGGGCGCACCCCGCTGCAGGCGGCGGTTCAGCTGCTCGATCAGTTCGGACGCAGCGCCGACGATCTGGGCCGGCTCGAAACCCGCCCTGGTCATCTCGCTGAAAAACGAGCGCGCCAGGATCTTCGCGACGTCCTCCGGGTTGCGATAGGCGAGCCGCACCGGGTCGCCGGCGTGCTCGCGGGCTTCCTGCAGCAGCGCCATCTGGGCGAAGCGCGAATCGAGCAGGTGCTGCAACTGCTGCACCTGGATCGATTTGCCGATGAACAGGGCCGTCACTTCGAGCAGATGCAGCTCGGTCTCGCCGAAGGCCGGCTGGCCAGGCGTACTGGCAACATTGATCACGCCGACTATCTGGCCGTCGATGCGGATCGGCGCGCAAATCAGACTGGTTCCGGCCTGTGCGCGCCGGCGCGCGAGCGGCGCCAGTTCGGATGTGCCGATGTCGGGCACGAGCAGCGCTTCGCCGCTGGCCAGGACCCGGCCGGCGATGCCTTCGCCACGTCCGACCGAGGCGCGCAGTGCCTCCTCGGGCAGCGGCCCATGGCGCGCATACATGCTCATGCGCATGCCTTCGCCTTCGTCGCCGCCCAGCAGCATGATCGAACAACTCGATGCACCGATCAGCGCCGTCGTCATCGCGGCTTGCTGGTCGAGGCTTTCTTCGAGCGTGCCGCTGGCCAGGACGTGCTGCAAGTCCTGCAGGCGCAACAACGGATTGCGTGCATCGTCCATTCCATCCTCACATGAACAGGAGTCGTATTGAATCAACATCCCGCAGCTCAAGCCGCGGGCTCGGTACGCGGTGCGAAGAAGGCTTTATGAAACAGGTGACGCGCCAGCAGCAACGGCGGCATGCGCAGCCAGTTGCCGCGCACGTAGAGCAGGAAGCGCGCGGCGGTGCTGGCAGGGGTGTCGCAACTTGCGTGCTGCGGAAGCAGCGCGCGTTCGAACAGGCTGTCCATCAGCTTGCGCAGCACCGGATTCGGACCGTCCTGCGCCACCGCGTCCATTACGTCCTGCGGCACTGCGGTGCCCAGCAACAGACGGCAGTAGCGCAGCGCATAGAACAGCGGCCGCCCCAGTTCCAGCGCGCGTGCGCGCGCCGGCAAGCCTTCCCAGAAGCCCGGCTCCGCGCCGAACTGGTCCAGCAGCCGGTGCAGGTCGAACAGGTCGCGCAAGCCCTTGTCGAATTCGCCATCGAAGAACAGGTGCACGGCGCTGTGCAGCACCATGTCGTGCGGCGCCAGCACGGCCAGGCCAGGCATGCCGTCGATCGGACGCGCGTGCGCGCGCAGGCTGTCCGGGTCGGGGCGCACCGGCGCCGTTTCCGGCAGGATCGCGTGGTGCACGTCGATCGAGTTGCCGCGCCGCGCGTGCTGCATCGGCGGCAACTCGTGCATCCATTGCCGGTAATAGCGCTGGTCGTAGGCATCGTGGTGGGTCGTGATCCAGCCATGCATCATGAGGGCTGCTTCGACCTCCGGCAGGCGCGCCTTGGGTACGAGGATGTCGATGTCGGAAAACAGTCGGCCGCGGCCGGCATCCAGGCCCGCCATCGCATACGCCGCGCCCTTCAGCAAGATCAATGGCAAGCCCAGATCGGCCAACGCCCGGCCGATCTGGCGGACCTCGTAGCGCGCGGCCCGGGCGTGGCTCGCCGCGCCCACGCGCGTCCACTCCAGGTGCGTGCGCGGCGCGGCCGGCACCGCGTCCAGCAGCCCGGCGTCTTCCAGCCGCACGAGGAGGAGCGCGTCGAGGTTGGCGACATCGGCCTGGCGCAGCAGCAAATCCCAGCCGGCATCGTCCAGGTCCCGCACGACAGATGGATCGCGCAACACACGCACCAGTACAGGCAGGCGCTTCATGCCTCCCCCTGTGCCAGGCGCTCGAACAGCGCCATCGCTTCGGGCAGGCTGCTGTAGCGGAACGTATAAGCGTCGCTGGCGTCGACCAGCCGGCCGAGTGCCGTAAAGCCGCGCGCACCCAGCACCTGGTAATTGAAGCAGTTGTCGGCCACCTGCATGAAGGCGCGCGCTTTCGGCAGCGGGTCCAGTTGCACGGCGGCGCCGGCCTCCCAGCGCGGGAACACGATGCAGGCCGGCCGTGCGGGCTCGACGGCGCGGGCGATGCTCTCGGCCGGCGCCTTCAGGTGGGCGATCGTCCCCTTGGTCGTTTCCTCCACGGGACGGCTGAGTACGGCATCCGGACGGAACGCGCGGATGATGTCGATCGACGTATTCTTGAGGCTGACCGGGCGCGGCAGCGGCACGAGGACGCCGTCATCGAGGTGCACGAGCGTCATCTCGTCCGACAGCAGACGCCAGCCATGGCCCAGCAGGGCAGCCGTCAGCGTGCTCTTGCCGGAGCCGGGCGGCGCCGGCAGGATGATGGCGCGGCCATGTTTTTCCAGCACGGCCGCGTGGATGATCAGGTAGCCGTGGGCGCGGTGCGAGACGCACCAGTTCATGGTCCATTCCAGCATCGGATACGCCTGCGCCAGCGGCAAAGGCTGGAATGGCGTGGTGCCGTCGTAGGCGAAATGCACCTGCGACCGGTACCAGCGGCGCAGGCCGCCCGAGCGCCTCAGTTCGAGATGGAAATCGACGAAGCCGCCCGCAGGCTCGACGGGATAATCCGCATACATCAGCGCGACGCTGTCGATCAACGGCGCCACGTCGCTGCGGATGCGGTTGGTGAAGGGTCCGGTGCGCAGCACGAGGCCGTCACCGGACAGGCGCGCCACGAGCTCGGCGCGCGTCAGCGAGCCGACCGTCAGCATGGTTCGATCAGGTCCAGTCCGGCAAGCGCCGCGAGCATCTCGTCGATCAGGGAAACGAGGTCGTCGTCGCCGGCCTCGAAGCGGTCGGCCAGGCGGCCGGCCAGCGCGGGCGCATCGGCGGGCTCTTCACGCAGGGCGAACAACAGGTCGAGTGCGGCGCCGTCCAGCAGGTGGGTATTGCCCGACAAGTCGTTGTACAGCACGGCTTCCCCATCCCATTCCCGGCAGGCCAGCGCCTGGCCAGGCGTCAGACGCCACATGCGTTTCGCCGCCTCGTTCAGTCGTGAATGGAGGCGAGGTAGTTGGCGACCTGGGCATTGTCCCAGTACACGCCAGCGGTCGGGCTGTAGCGGCCCGTGGTCTGCAGCTCGCTCCACATCGTCTGCAGGTCGGTAAGATCGAGGAAGCCGACCAGTTTCTGCTGGACGTTCAGGTAGGCCGCCACCAGGTGCATGCCGACGTTGTTCGTGTCGAACGGCTGCGGGTTCAGCATATCCTCCAGCTTCGCGCAGAAGTACGAGCCCGGGTTGTAGCACTTGCCGTTATCGTACGAGGCCGCACGCACCGGACAGGTCGTGCCCGTGCTGACCGCATAAAAGACGTCGGTGAACTTGAGGTCGCGCGACACCGGCCACGCATGCTGGGGCTGTTTCCAATAGCCCGGCGACAGGCCGTTGCAGGCCGGTGCCTTCGTGCCGTAATGGCTCGTGGCAAGGCCGTTCGACAGCGAGCCCGAAGGTGACCTGCAGACCATCGACGCCATCGCCGATTTGCTTTCAAGCGTTGCGAGTACCCCCGCGCCCATGCCGGCTTTGGCCAGGCGGCGGCGGGCCGCGCCCCGTTTGGTCAAGGACGGCGCCGTTTCGATCTTGTCGTTATCTTGATGTTCGGTAGCCACGTGCGTTCCCCAAAATATTGTCGCTCACTGAGGGCGACCAGTACCAGACCAAGCAAGTTTTGCGCCAGAGTGCTGCCTGGAAGAAAAACTTACGTTAAATCAGGTGCTTATTTTGGCGCCGTACCACCCAGCAACTACTATTGTATGTTGGAACACCGGGTGGTGTAAAAAATATCGACGGCCGCTGTTGTCAGAAGAAGCTTTCCGGGATGACCAGAACGTCGCCCGGACGCATCGGCACGTTGGCCGAGATGTCGCCATCCTTGACCAGGTCGTCCAGACGGACGTTAAAGCGTTGTTGTTTGCCGTCCACGTTACGGATCAGGCTGGCGCGATTACCCGCGGCGAACTCGGTGGTGCCGCCGACGGCGATCATCACGTCCATCAGGCTCATGTCGCGGCGATACGGCAGCGCCTGCGGTTTGGTCGCCTGGCCGATCACCCGGATCTGTTCAGAGTAGTTGCCGACGAAGTTCGTGACGACGACGGTGACGACGGGCTGCTGGATATACTTGGCCAGGGCTTTTTCGATGTCGCGTGCGAGTGCGGTCGACGTCTTGCCGGCGGCCGGCAGGTCTTCGACGAGCGGCGTCGTGATCTTGCCGTCCGGACGAACCGGCACTGCCATCGACACTTCCGGATTGCGCCAGACGATGATGTTGACGGCATCGCCGGGCCCGATCAGATACTGGGCATCGGTCACCTGCGTCTCGATCGGCTGTTGGCCGCCACGCGTTGCGCAACCGCCCAGCGCCAGCGCGCACGCGGCGGCGAGCACGATCGCCGAATATTTCCCCAGATTCGCCTTGTACTTGCCCACGTCAGATCCCTTTCGGTAAAGCCGTTGTTATAAAGCCATTAACAGCTTGGTATTGTATAACATAGTGCCAAGCGAACAGACGATGCACAATACAAATTGTTCTTCGTCATGATGCGCGTGCCGCTTTCCTGCTCATTTTTTCCGCAACAGATCCCGGACATGGTTCGAAGGAACCGCATACGTGATCCCGCTCGGTGCCGTGATCGCCGTTTCCTTCAGCCCTTTGACGAACACGGCATTGATGACGCCGAGCACCTTGCCGGTGGCGGGATCGTAGACGGGGCTGCCGCTGTTGCCCGGATACGCCGTCCCGTCGAGCTGGAAGATATTGAAGGGCGTGCGCTGCAGTGCCGCGATCTGGCGTGGGTCGAGGCTGCGCGCGCCGATCGACGGACGGACGATGGGCGTGATGGCCGCCAGCGTCGCCCGGTGCGTGGCGGCATGCAGGCCCAACGCCATGGCCAAGGGGAAACCCGTCAACGCCAGCTCCTGCCCTTCCTCGACTTTATCCGAATCGCCCAGCTCGAGCGCGGGCAGCGGCGTGCCGGACAAGCGCAGGTGCGCCAGGTCGTGCTCGGTGTCGCGCGTCACCAGTTCGGCCGGGCGGAAGCGTACGCCTTCGCCATCCGGCAATACGATGCCCAGCTGGACGATCTTGCCGTCGGTCGGCGTGGCCGGCACGACGTGGGCATTGGTGATGACGTCCAGCCCGTCGCCGACGACGAACCCGGTACCGGTGAAGATGATCGACGGGCTGCGGGTCCGCTCGAACGTACCGATGCCGACGACCGAACGTTTGATCACCGGCACGATGGGCCGTAGGTCGGTGGCCATCGACCGGGCCGGCAGCGTACCGGCTGCCACGGCGACGACAGCGAGCAGGCTCCCCACGCACCGGCGCCGGGATCGGAACTTGTTTCGGAACGGCATCAACCGTGCACCCCATTTTGCAATTTAGACATTACAATAAAGCGTTTGAGCTTGAAAAATTGCTGAAACGTAAGTCTACGCGAAGCGATCGCTCGATGTCCGTCATGAGCGTTGAAGGCATACAACGGTTTAACGATTTTTTATTAAATCCATGCTAATAATTCACGGATATTAAGTAAAAAACCCCACGGTCCTCAGCTTGCTTGGTGGCATGTGTGTTGCAGATGAGGCACTCCCGAATGAGCTCACCATATTTTTCTCGCGTGTAATTGCAATTGCTCGGGGTACAAGCGATCATGCGAGGTATTTGATTATTTTTTAGGCCCCTCTTCCCCACGGGTAACGGGCTGTTCATGGCGAGACTGACGAGATGGCAGAGATCACAGCCGTACTATTAAACTTCCTCAAGGCGATTGGCAAATACCGTTGGCATGCCGTCGTCATCACCTGGGTTATCGCACTTGTAGGCTGGGCGGTGGTATTGCGACTCCCCAATCAGTACGAGGCGTCGGCACGTGTCTATGTCGACACCCAGAGCATCCTGAAGCCATTGCTTTCGAGCATGACTACGGTGCCGAACCTGGAACAACAGGTCATGTTCATGCGCCGTACCCTGATCAGCCGCCCGAACGTCGAGCGCCTGATGCGCATGGTTGACCTGGACGTGAAGGCAAAAGACACCAAGGAACACGACAAGCTCGTCGATGAACTGATGTCGCAGATCAAGGTGACTGGCACGGAGCGCGACGACATCTATACGATCACCTACGTCTCCGACAATGCGAAACTGGGCAAGGACGTCGTGTCGTCCCTGCTCACGATCTTCGTCGAAGGCAGCTTCAGCGGCAAGAAACAGGATTCCGAAAAGGCGGTCCAGTTCATCGACGACCAGATCAAGACCTATGAGGAAAAACTGGCGGCGGCCGAAAACTCGCTGAAAGAGTTCAAGCTCAAGAACCTCGGCATGCTGCCGGGCGGCGGCAGCGGTTCCGGCGACTTCGGCGGGCAGCTGCAAGCGGCCACCGACCAGCTGAGCCAGGCCAAGCTGGAACTGGCCGAAGCGGAACAGGCGCGCAATGCGATCCGCCGCCAGATCGACGGCGAGCCGGCCAAGCCGGGCACCGTGACGGTCGATCCAGCCCTCGTGGATCCGGAACTGGAGGCCCGTATTGGACAGGCCCAGAAGAACCTGGACAACCTGCGCCTGCAGTACACGGAACAGCATCCCGATGTGATCGCCAACCGCCGCCTGCTGGACCAGCTGATGGCGCAGAAGGCCGACCTGGCCAAGAACAAGAAGCGCAGCCTTGATCCGGGCGCCAGCTACAGCCCGATGCTGCAGCAGCTGAACGTGTCGCTGTCGCAGGCCGAGGCCCGCGTGGCGTCGATGCGTGCCCGCGTCGCGGAATACGAGAACCGCGTGGCGCGCTTGCGTAACCAGAGCACGACGGCGCCGGAAATCGAAGCCCAGTACGCGCAACTGAACCGCGACTACAGCGTCAATCGCGAGAACTACCAGAAGCTGGTCGAGCGCCGCGAATCGGCACGCCTGTCGGGCGACCTGTCGTCCGCCACGGACATGCTGCAGTTCCGCGTGATCGATCCGCCCACCGTGCCCAACCACCCGACCGGCCCGAACCGCCTGCGCCTGTTCTCGCTGGTGTTCGGCGGGGCCCTCGCCGCCGGCCTGGCCGTGGCATTCCTGATGAGCCAACTGCGCCCGACCTTCCTGAGCCAGAGCACACTGCGCGACGTGACCGGCCTGCCGGTGCTCGGGTCGATCGGCATGAACTGGACGCCGGAACAGACCGTCAAGCGCCGTCGCCGCCTGGTGGCGCTTGCAGGTTCCGTGCTGCTGCTGTTCGGCGCCTATGGCATCGGGATGGCCGCGATCCTGGTCCGCCCCACGCTTTAAGATTAAGGAGTACACCGTGAGCATCATCGAAAAAGCGGCCAGCCGGATCGACCAGCAGCGCCACGCACCCGCCAGCGCCAGGGCGCCGGAAACCGCCGCTGTCGACGCCATCGAGGCGGACACGCCTGTCGTACTGGCGGCCGAACCCGCTCCCGCTGCGCCCCAGGCACCCGCGGCCGCCGAATCGGCACCGCGTCCGGCGCAAAAATTCTCGACCCGCCGCGTCGAACTGGACCTGAACCGCATGCGCGACACGGGCATGGTCACCGCCGCCAGCGGCCGCACGCGCCTGCTGGAAGACTTCCGCGTCATCAAGCGGCCGCTGCTGCAACGCGCCTTCGCCGAACGCGCGGAAGGCGAGAAGCCGGGCAACCTGATCATGGTGACGAGCTCGCTGCCGGGCGAAGGCAAGACCTATTGCGCCATCAACCTGGCGATGAGCATTGCGATGGAACTCGACCATACGGTGCTGCTCGTCGACGCCGACGTCGCGCGCCCGTCGGTGCTGCGCTCGCTCGGCCTGCCGGCGCACCGCGGCCTGATGGACATCCTGCTGGACGACAAGATCGACATGTCCGACGTCATGCTGCGCACCAACGTCGACACGCTGTCGATCCTGCCGGCCGGCACCAGCACCCCGCGCGCGACCGAGCTGCTGGCCAGCTCGGCCATGAGCACGCTGGTCAACGAGATCGCCCACCGGTATCCGGACCGCGTCGTGATCTTCGATTCGCCGCCGCTGCTGCTGACGAGCGAATCGCGCGTGCTGGCCTCGCACATGGGCCAGATCGTCATGGTGGTCGAAGCCCAGACCACGACGCAGCATGCGGTCAAGGAAGCACTGCACCAGCTGGAAGGCTACGAGAACGTCAATCTCATCTATAACAAGACCAGGGAGTTCCCCGGCATCGAAGAAACGTATGATTATCACTACGGCTGATTTGTCCGTCCGCCGCGTGCTCCGCCTCACGCCGCTCGCACTGGCGGCATTGTTGCTGTCGAACGAAGCGCGGGCGGACTGGCGGATCATACCCACCATCCAGTTGCGCGAAACGTATTCCGACAACGCCAACAACCAGGCCGACGAGCTGGCGCGCGGCAGCTTCGTCAGCGAAGCGGCACCCAGCCTGACCGTCGTGGGCACCGGCCCGCGCCTGAAGTTTGCAGGAAGCGCGGAGTGGCGCAAGTACGCGTACAGCAGCGACGACATCGCCAATACACGCGACAGCGACCGCCGCTACCAGGCGACGGCCGAGGCAATCGCCGTCAAGGAATGGCTGTACGTGGACGCCAGCGCCGGCAGGACACGCCAGGCGGTGTCGGCGTTCGGCCCGCTGCCGAACAACTCGTATACGGCCAACAACGGCACCGACATCCGTACCTGGAGCATCAGTCCTTACCTGCGTCACCAGTTCGGCGCGACTGCATCGGCGACGCTTCGTTACGCGCGCGACTCGGTCGAGGGCGGCAGCAACAGCGGTTTCGGCAACAGCCTGTCCAGCACGGGCGCATTCGACGTGATCAGCGGTCCCGCGTTCCCCGATCTCGGCTGGAACCTGCACTATTCGCGCCAGGACATGAGCGCCCAGCGCACGGACGAGACCACGACGGAAAACAGCCAGGTGGGCCTGCGGTACCGGGCCACGTCGCACCTGAGCCTGACGTCGAGCGTCGGCTACGACAGCTACGACTACAAAGCGGCCGTGCTGGGGCAACGCACAGCCGGCCGCAGCTGGTCGGGCGGCTTCATCTGGCAGCCGTCGACCCGCACGCGCGTCACAGCCACGTTCGGGCGCCGCTACTTCGGGAAGACGGGCTCGTTCGACGCCAGCTACCGCACCGCGCACAGCGTGTGGTCATTGACCTATGCCGACAACATCACGACGTCGCGCCAGCAACTCCTCCTGCCGGCCGCACTCGACACGGCCACGATGCTGGACGGCCTGTTCGCCCGCCAGTATCCCGATCCGGTGCTGCGCCAGCAGATCGTTCAGGCCTACATCGCGCAGGCGGGCCTGCCGCCCGTGCTGCTCGACAGCATCCACTACCTGAGCAACCGCTACATGCGCAACAAGCGCTTGCAGGGCAGTGCCACGTTCCGGGGCGTGCGCAGCACGCTGCTGTTCACCGTGTTCAAGACCCACACGAATGCCCTGTCGCTGCAGCAGGAAGACAGTACCCTGCTGCCGTCGCAGGTAAGCTCCCTGAACGAGGACACGACCCAGCTCGGCGCCAGCGCGAACCTGGACTACCGGCTGTCCTCGCGCTCGTCGGCGCATGCCACGCTGTACACCGTGAACATCAAATCGCTGCAGACGGGCCAGGCCAACGATGTCCGCCAGCTGAGCTTGGGCATGAGCCGCCGCTTCGACAGCAAGACCACCGGATCGTTCGACCTGCGCCACTCGACAGGCCGCGCCGGCGTATTCGACAACCGCGACTACCACGAGAATGCCATCGTGGCGACGCTTTCCGTCCAGTATTGAGCCCGCGGAGGCATACGATGTACGAGTCTTTTTACGGATTATCCGCCAAACCTTTCCAGCTGCGCCCGGACCCGCATTTCTTCTTCGGCAGCAAAGGCCACAAGCGTGCCATGGCCTACCTCGAGTACGGCCTGTCGCAGGGCGAGGGCTTCATCGTCATCACGGGTGAAGTCGGCGCGGGCAAGACCACGCTCGTGCGCAACCTGTTCAACCGGCTGCCGTCCGACCAGATCGTGGCCGCCCACATCGTCAACACGCACCTCGATCCGGACGACACGCTGCGCATGGTCGTGTCGGCCTTCGGCCTGCCGTACGAAGGCGCCAGCAAGACGGACCTGCTCACGCGCCTGGAAAAATTCCTGTGCGACGTCGACCACCAGGGCAAGCGCGCCCTGCTCGTGATCGACGAAGCCCAGAACCTGTCCGCGCGCACGGTCGAAGAACTGCGCATGCTGTCGAACTTCCAGACCGACGACAAGTCGCTGCTGCAGACCTTCCTGCTCGGCCAGCCGGAATTCCGCGCCACCCTGCACAGCCCCGGCATGCAGCAGCTGCGCCAGCGCGTGATCGCCAGCTACCACCTGGGCCCGATGGATGCGCAGGAAACCCGCGCCTACGTCGAGCACCGTCTCGCCACGGTCGGGTGGAAGAACGACCCGGCGTTCGACGACGGCGCGCATGCCGCGATCTACGCCTACAGCGGCGGCATCCCGCGCAAGGTCAACACGCTGATGGACCGCGTGTTGCTGATGGGCTTCCTGGAAGAGATGCACGCGTTCGGCGAGCAGGACATCAACACCGTCGTGAAGGACATCAGCGAAGAATTCCAGGTGCCGGATCCGGTCGGCACGCCGGCGGCGGACACGCTGCCGGGCCATCTGTCCGAGGACGATGGCGATACCGACTACAAGACCGGCCTGCGTACCATCGACCAGCGCATCGGCGAACGCCGCGCCAGCAGCGTCGAGGTGCTCGACGAGCGCATGATGCGCCTGGAGAAATCGATCGTTTCCGTGCTGTCGATCCTGAAGAAGATCGTCGCCACGCCCCAAGGGGCGGTAACCCACCCTATGGACAATCAAGAATGAACATGGTCGAACTCGCCCCGCGGCCCCTGCCTGCCCCGGGCCAACGCATCCGCAATGCGATGACGTGCGACGTCGAGGACTACTTCCAGGTCTCCGCATTCGCCCCCTACATCGATCGCGCCAGCTGGCCGACCCGCGAATGCCGTGTCGAAGCCAACATGGATCGCATCCTCGCGCTGTTCGAGCGCCACGACGTGCGCGCCACCTTCTTCACGCTGGGCTGGATCGCCGAACGCTATCCGCAGGTGGTCAAGCGCATCGTCGCCGCCGGCCACGAACTGGCCAGCCACGGCTACGGCCACCTGCGCGCGTCGGACCAGACCCGCGCGGAATTCGCCAACGACATCCGCTCGGCGAAGGCGCTGCTGGAAGACATCGGCGGCCAGGCCGTATTGGGCTACCGCGCGCCCAGCTTCTCGATCGGCCGCGACAACCTGTGGGCGCTCGACGAGCTGCTCGAAGCGGGCTACCGCTACAGCTCCAGCATCTATCCGGTCGTGCACGACCACTACGGCATGCCGGAAGCGCCGCGCTTCGCGTTCTACCCGAACGGCACCGACGGCCTGCTGGAAATCCCGATCACGACCGTGCAGATGATGGGGCGTAACCTGCCGGCCGGCGGCGGCGGCTACTTCCGCCTGCTGCCGTACGCGCTGTCGCGCTGGATGATGGCCAAGGTCAACCGCGAGGATGGCCAGCCCGCGCTGTTCTACTTCCACCCATGGGAAGTCGACACCGGCCAGCCGCGCCCCGAAGGCCTCGACGCCAAAGCGCGCTTCCGCCACTACATCAACATCGACCGGATGGAACGCCGCATCGAATCCCTCGCGCGCGACTTCGCGTGGGACCGCATGGACAACATCTTCCTGAACCGCCCATGAACTCCATCATCGAAGCCGCACAGGCCAAGCGGGCCGCGCCCGTATCGGCCACCTCCCCCATGACGCTGCACGTGCTGCAGGCAGACGAATACGCCCGCTGGGATGCGTTCGTGCGCGCCTGCCCGGACGCCACCTTCTTCCACCTGTCCGGCTGGCAGAAGGTGATCGAAGGCTCGTTCGGCATCAAGACCTGGTTCTACTACGTGCAGCAGGACGGCCAGATCCTCGGCGTCCTCCCCCTCGCGGAAATCAAGAGCCGCATGTTCGGCCACTCGCTGGGCGCGATGCCGTTCTGCGTGTACGGCGGCCCCGCCGCGACGAACGATGCGGCGCGCGGGATGCTCGACCAGGCCGCGCACGAACTCGCGCAACGACTCGGCGTCGGCCACCTGGAATACCGCGGCATGCAGCGCTTCCACCCGGACGACCCCGACTGGCACACAAAGGAGTTGTACGTCACCTTCCGCAAGGAGATCACCGGCGACGACGAGGCGAACATGAACGCCATCCCGCGCAAGCAGCGCGCGATGGTCCGCAAGGGCATCAAGCTGGGCCTGCGCGGCGAAGTCGATAACAACGTCGACCGCATGTTCGACGCCTATGCCCGCAGCGTGCACCGCCTGGGCACGCCGGTATTCCCGAAAAAATACTTCGCGATGCTGCAGGACGTCTTCGGCGACGAGTGCGAAGTGCGCACCATCGTCACGGACGACAACCGCCTGGTGGCCGCCGTGCTGTCGTTCTTCTGGCGCGACGAAGTCGTGCCCTACTACGGCGGCGGCACGGACCTCGCACGCGAAATGGCGGGCAACGACTTCATGTACTGGAACCTGATGCAGGCGGCGGCCGCGCGCGGTTGCCGGCTGTTCGACTTCGGCCGCAGCAAGCTGGGTACGGGCGCCTACGACTTCAAGAAGAACTGGGGCTTCACGGCGCAGCACCTGCCGTACGAGTACAAGCTGTACGGCTCGACCGCGCTGCCGGACAACAATCCGCTGAACCCGAAATACCAGCTGTTCATCAAGATGTGGAAGAAGCTGCCGCTGCCGGTGGCGAACTTCATGGGCCCCTACATCGTCCGTAACCTGGGATAAGCGATGGAAGACCTGCTGCTGCTGATCCACCGGATCCCGTACCCGCCCAACAAGGGCGACAAGATCCGGTCGTACCACCTGCTCAAGCACCTGGCCCGGCACTACCGCGTGCACCTGGCCACGTTCGTGGACGACCCCGACGACTGGCAGTACGTGCCGCACGTCGAGGCGCTGTGCGCCAGCAGCCATTTCGCCGGCATGAAGCCCCTGCTGGCGCGCGTGCGCAGCCTGCAGGCGCTGCTGAAGAACCGCTCGCTCTCGCTCGAGTACTACCGCGACGCCGCGCTCGCACGCTGGGTCGACGAGACAGTGGCGAAACACAGGATCGAGCGCGTGCTCGTGTTCTCGTCGGCGATGGCGCAGTACGCCGACCCGTACCGCTCGGCGCGCCGCGTCGTCGACTTCTGCGACGTCGACTCCGACAAGTGGCGCCAGTACGCCGAACAGAAATCGTGGCCGATGAACTGGCTGTACCGCTACGAGGCGCGCCAGCTGCTCGCGTACGAACGCCGCGTGGCGCGCGACTACGATGCGTCGCTGTTCGTCTCGGCCCCCGAAGCGGACCTGTTCCGCAAGCTGGCGCCGGAAAGCACGGCCAAGATCGGCCACTTCAGCAACGGCGTCGACACCGATTACTTCTCGCCCGAGCAGCCGCATGCGAATCCGTACGCGGCGGGCGAACGCGCCCTCGTGTTCACGGGCGCGATGGATTACTGGCCGAACGTGGATGCCGTGCAGTGGTTCGCGGCCGACGTCTTCCCGCAGCTGCGCGAGCGCTTCGGCGACGTGAAGTTCTACATCGTCGGCTCGCGGCCGGCGCCGGCCGTGCAGGAACTGGCCAAACTGCCCGGCGTCGTCGTGACGGGCACCGTGCCGGACGTGCGGCCGTACATCGCGCATGCCGCCGTGTCGGTGGCGCCGCTGCGCATCGCGCGCGGCATCCAGAACAAGGTGCTGGAAGCGATGGCGATGGCGACGCCGGTCGTCGTGTCGCCGCAGGCGCTGGAAGGCATCGACGCCGTGCCGGGCAGCGAACTGGTACTGGCCGAGGATGCCGGCGCCTTCGTCGACGCCGTGAGCACGCTGCTGGCCGGCCAGGAGAGCGCAGCCGCCGCGATCGGCGCCGCCGCGCGCGCGAAGGTACAGCGCCGCTACAGCTGGTCCAGCAACCTGGCCTGCATTGGGGAGAGTCTCGAATGTTCCTGAAACCGCCGCCCGGCGTGATCAACGCCACGTCCGCCCCGATCTCGCGCCAGGGCACGGCCCTGATCGCGCTGGCCCTGCTCGCGCCGTTCCTGCTGTACCTGGGCACGGTGCGCTCGATCGTCTCGGTGTGGAACAGTTCGGAAACCTTCGCCCACGGCTACGTGATCCTGCCGATCAGCCTGTGGCTCATCTGGCGCCGCCGCGAGAACTTCAGCCTGTATCCGCCGAAGCCGTGGCCGCCCGCGCTGCTGCTGCTCGCGATGCTCGGCGCCGGCTGGCTCGCGGCCCAGCTGGGCGAGGTGCAGGTCGTGTCGCAATATACGTTCGTCGCGATGCTGCCCGTGGCCGCGCTGGCCCTGTTCGGCCCGCGCCTGGCCGGCTCGCTCACCTTCCCGCTGCTGTTCCTGTTGTTCGCGGTGCCGTTCGGCGAAATCTTCGTGGGACCGCTGATCCAGTTCACGGCCGACTTCACGGTGTGGGCCGTGCGCGCCACCGGCATCCCCGTGCTGCGCAGCGGCACCCGTTTCGAACTGCCGACCGGTAACTGGTCCGTGGTGGAAGCCTGCAGCGGCGTGCGCTACCTGATTTCCTCGATCACGCTGGGCTGCCTGTACGCCTACCTGACCTACCGCTCCACGGCCCGCCGCGCCCTGTTCATCGGCCTGTCCGTCATCGTCCCCATCATCGCCAACGGCCTGCGCGCCTACATGATCGTGATGATCGGCCACCTGTCCGGCATGGAGCTCGCGACGGGCGTCGACCACATCATCTACGGCTGGCTGTTCTTCGGCCTCGTCATGTTCGTCATGTTCTGGATCGGCAGCTACTGGCGCGAAGATACCGATCCCGCGCCAGCCTCCGCCTCCGCGACTGCGTCCGCGGCAACCGCGCCGCGCGCGGCGGGCACGCCCCCGCGACTGCCGGCGATGGTGATCGGTGTCCTGGCCGTGTGCGCGTTCTGGCCCGCGCTTGCGCTGATGGGCGAACGCGTCAACCACAACCCGGCGCCCGTGCGCCTGGCCGACATCGCCGTGACCGCGCCGCCGGCCGCCGACTTCGCGGACTGGAAACCCTTCTACATGGAACCGGATGCGCGCTTCCACCGCGCCTACCAGGCAGGCGGCCTGCCCGTCAGCCTGACCGTCCTGTACTACCGCAACCAGAACCCGGGCAAGAACCTGATCAGCTCCATGAACCGCCTGAGCGGCTACGAGGATGCCTGGCACGAGGTCGAAGGGGCGTCGCGCCTTGAAACCGTCGCCGGCACGCCGGTGACGCTGCACGAGGGCATCCTGCGCACGCCGCAAGGCGCGATCATGGTCTGGGCCTTCAAATGGGTCGGCGGCCATTACACGGGCAGCGACTACGTCGGCAAGCTGTGGCAGGCCGCGAACAAGGCGATGATGCGCGGCGACGACGGCGCCGCCGTGATGCTCGCCGTCCCGTACGACAACGACAAGGAACGCGCGCGCGCCGCACTGCATCGCTTCCTGGCCGAACAGGGTCCGGCACTGGACCAGGCGCTGAACGCGACCCGAACCCACAAATAACGCGACAACCAGAACGGAACTACCACCATGCGTGTACTGCACGTCCTCGACCACTCGATCCCGCTGCACAGCGGCTATACCTTCCGCACCCGTTCGATCCTGCGCGAGCAGCGCGCGCTCGGCTGGGAAACCTTCCACGTCACCGGCGCCAAGCAGAATTCCGGCGACATGCTGGAAGAAACCGTCGACGGCCTGCACTTCTACCGCACGCCGGAATCGAAGGGTGCGCTGGCGAAGATGCCCGTGCTGAACCAGGTGAACGTGATCGACGGCCTGGCCAAGCGCCTGGCCGAGATCATCCCGCTCGTCAAGCCGGACGTCCTGCACGCGCACTCGCCGTCGCTGAACGCGATCGCCGCGCTGCGCGCCGGCAAGCGCTTCAACATCCCCGTCGTGTACGAAGTGCGCGCGTTCTGGGAAGACGCCGCCGTCGACCACGGCACCAGCACGGAGAACGGCCTGCGCTACCGCCTCACGCGCGCGCTCGAGACCTATGCGCTGAAGCAGGCCGACGCCGTCACCACGATCTGCGAAGGCCTGCGTCGCGACATCGTCGCGCGCGGCGTCCCGGCCGACAAGGTCACGGTGATCCCGAACGCGGTCGACATCGAAAAATTCTCGATGGGCGGCACGCCCGACCTCGGACTCAAGGAGCAACTGGGCCTGGGCGGCTCGCGCCTGATCGGCTTCATCGGCTCGTTCTACGCCTACGAAGGCCTGGACGTGCTGCTGCGCGCCGTGCCGAAACTCGTCGCGCGCATGCCGGACCTGCGCGTGCTGCTCGTCGGCGGCGGCCCGCAGGATGCCCAGCTGCGCCAGATGGCGAAAGACCTGAACATCGCCGACAAGGTCGTGTTCACCGGCCGCGTGCCGCACGACCAGGTCAACAAGTACTACGACCTGCTCGACGTGCTCGTGTACCCGCGCCTGTCGATGCGCCTGACCGACCTCGTCACGCCGCTCAAGCCGCTGGAAGCGATGGCGCAGGGCCGCATCCTGGCCGCGTCCGACGTCGGCGGCCACCTGGAACTGATCGCCGACGGCAAGACCGGCGTGCTGTTCCGCGCCGACGATCCGGACTCGCTGGCCGACAAGGTCGGTGCGCTGCTCGCCGCGCAGGAGACGTGGCCGCAACTGCGCCAGGCCGGCCGCCACTACGTCGAGACGGAACGCAACTGGAAGGTCAGCGTGGGCCGCTACCCGGCCATCTACGGCCGTCTCACCCGTAAGGCGCTGGCGGCATGACCTTGTTGAAAGCGCGACGATGAACGCACCCGCAACCGAGCTCGCGCCGGCCGGCGTCGACACCCGACCGCTGGTTGTGCACCTCGTGTATTCGCTCGGCGTGGGCGGCCTGGAGACGCTGCTCGTCGACTGCATCAACCGTATGCCGGCGTGGCGCCACGCCGTCGTCTGCCTGACGACCTACACGTCGTTCGCCGACCGCATCGCCCGCCGCGACGTCGAGCTGCACGCGCTCGGCAAGCCGCCGGGCCTCGGCCTCGGCACGCACCTGACGTTCTGGCGCCTGATGCGGCGCCTGCGCCCGGCCGTGCTGCACACGTATAACCTGGCCGCGCTGGAGTACGCGTTCACGGCGACCTTGGCCGGCGTCCCCGTGCGCATCCACGCGGAACACGGGCGCGACGCGAGCGACCCGCACGGCCTGAACCCGAAGCACAACTTCCTGCGCCGCCGCCTCGTCCCGTTCGTCGACCGCTTCATTCCCGTGTCCGAAGACCTGAACCGCTGGCTCGGCGACGTCGTGCGCATCCCCACCGCGAAGACGCTGTTCATCAAGAACGGCGTCGACACGGACAAGTACGCGCCCAACGGCACGCCCGCCGCGGACGCGCCGTTCGCGGCGGACGACATCGTCATCGGCACCGTCGCCCGCGTGCAGGACGTCAAGAACCACCGCGCCCTCGTCGACGCGTTCGCGCGGCTGCGCGCGCAGCTGCCGGCGCTGGCGCCGCGCCTGAAACTCGCGATCGTCGGCGACGGCCCGCTGCTGCCGGCCGTGCGCGACCAGGTCGCCAGCCTCGGCCTGGAAGGCGCCGTGTGGCTGCCCGGCGCACGCGCGGACATCGCGGCCGTGCTGCACACGTTCTCGGTCTTCGCGCTGCCCTCGCTGGCCGAAGGCACGCCCGTCTCGATGCTGGAAGCGATGGCGTGCGGCCTGCCCGTAGTCGCCTCGCGCGTGGGCGGCATCCCGGAAGTCGTCGACGAAGGCGTGCAGGGCCTGCTGGTACCGGTCGGCGACGTCGACGCCCTGGCGGCCGCGCTGGCGCGCTACGCGCAGGATGCAGGGCTGCGTACCACCCACGGCGTTGCTGCCCGCGCGCGCGTGGAAGACCGTTTCAGCCTGCGCGCCATGGTGGCCGCGTACGGCGCGCTGTACGACGGACTTTGCCGAAACAAGGCACACTGACGCGTTACCGTTTCACCCAACGACAAGCAAGAAAGCCAAATCATGTGCGGAATAGTCGGAATCTTTGACACCCAGGGCAACCGGGAAATCGACCGCGAAGCGCTGCGGCGCATGAACGAAAGCCAGCACCATCGCGGTCCCGACGAAGGCGAGCTGTATCTGGAAAAGGCCCTGGGCATGGGCCACCGCCGCCTGTCCGTGATCGACGTGGCCACGGGCCAGCAGCCGTTCCTGAATGCCGCGCGCGACGTGGCCCTTGTGTTCAATGGCGAGATCTACAACTACCGGCTGCTCCGCGACGAACTGGTCGCGCTGGGTCACGTGTTCCGCACGAAATCCGACACGGAAGTCGTCATGAACGCCTGGATCGCATGGGGCGAGGATTGCGTGCGCCGGCTGCGCGGCATGTTCGCGTTCGGCGTGTGGGACCGCAGGAAGCAGACGCTGTTCCTCGCGCGCGACCACGTGGGCGTGAAACCGATGTTCTATTCGCTGCTGCCCAGCGGCCTGTTCGTGTTCGGCTCGGAACTGAAGTCGATCATGACCTTCCCCGAACTGTCGCGCAAGCTGAACCCGCGCGCCGTCGAGGATTACTTCGCGTACGGCTACGTGCCGGAGCCGAACACGATCTTCCACAACGCCTATAAACTCAGCCCCGGCCACTCGATCCTGCTGAAGGTCGGCGACCGGGCCGTCACGCCGAAGCGCTGGTGGGACCTCGCGTTCAACGTCGCGCCGGCACGGCCGGAAGCGGACGTGGAGGCCGAACTGATCGAGCGCGTGCGCGAAGCGGTGAAGAGCCAGATGGAAGCGGAGGTGCCGCTGGGCGCCTTCCTGTCCGGCGGCGTGGATTCCAGCGCCGTCGTCGCGATGATGGCGGGGGAACGGGACGGCACGGTCAGCGAAGGCGTGACGACGTGCTCGATCGGCTTCGACGATCCGGAATTCGACGAGACGCAGTACGCCATGCAGGTGGCGCAGCGCTACCGCACGCACCACCACGCGCAGATCGTCGACAAGGACGACTACGGCCTGATCGACACCTTGGCGCACCTGTACGACGAACCGTTCGCCGACAGCTCCGCGATCCCGACCTACCGCGTGTGCCAGCTGGCGCGCCGCCACGTGACGGTGGCGCTGTCGGGCGACGGCGGCGACGAGAATTTTGCAGGCTACCGCCGCTACCGCTTCGCGATGGCCGAGCACAGCGTGCGCTCGAAGGTACCGGAAGCGATCAGGAAGCCGCTGTTCGGCACCCTGGGCAGCCTGTACCCGAAGGCCGACTGGGCGCCGCGCGTGTTCCGTGCCAAGACGACGTTCGAGTCCATCGCGCGCGACCTGGTGGAGGGCTACTTCCACGGCGTGTCGCGCCTGCCGGACCGCCAGCGCGACCTGCTGTTTTCGGACACGTTCCGCAGCGACCTGCAGGGCTACCGCGCGATCGACGTGATGCGCGCGCACGCCAGGGAGGCGCCGACCGACGATCCGCTGTCGCTGATCCAATACCTCGATTTCAAGACCTGGCTGCCGGGCGACATCCTGACGAAGGTCGACCGCGCCAGCATGGCCCATTCGCTGGAAGTGCGCGTGCCGCTGCTCGACCACGAATTCTGCGAATACGCGGCGTCCTTGCCTCCGAGCCTGAAACTGCGCGGCGGCGAAGGCAAGTACATCCTCAAGAAGTCGCTGGAGCCGCACCTACCGCACGACATCATGTACCGGTCCAAGAAGGGTTTCTCGATCCCGCTGGCGGCCTGGCTGCGCGGCCCGCTGCGCGACGCCGTGCGCGAGGCCGTACTGGGCGCGCGCCTGGTCGATACCGGCATCTTCAACCGGCGCTACCTGGAAAAGCTGGTGGCCGAGCACCACGCCGGCACGGCGGACCACAGCGTGGCGTTGTGGTCGCTGATGATGTTCGATGCATTCTTAAGGGTGAGTGTCGAGTCTTGACATGCCTACCCGGCTTCACGCCGCCCAGTGATCCAGTTATTCATCCTGATTACCTGGATGACCATCATGACGATGTTTGCACAGAATGCGGCCAACATCTGGAGTGAATGGAATCCAGGTATCGGGCGAACGCGGGCTATTGCTTTTTTAATGCTGTTTTTCCTTACCTGGCGCACCGGCTCGCGCATCATATCTTCAATAAAAAGACGCCGCCGCGAAGCGGGCCGTGGCGTCCAACCGCAGCGTCGGGCTCGACAAACAAAAAAGTGACAGTCAGGCATGCCTGCTGGCAGTTTTGTTGACGTGCAATATAAAGAGTGCCATCATCTGATGTAAAGACTCTTATTAGGCGGCAGATAACAATGCATCTGCTGCCGCATGGAGTTCGCATCATGCGACGCGTCCGTGTTTGTCAGATTCCTGCCTGTCCCCATCCTGTCATCAGCCCTCCGCTTTTAGAATAATTATAAGGATCACAAATGAACAAGTCTCGCGCGAACGAAATCGACCTGTTGCGATTTCTGGCCGCGATTGCGGTGGTGCTTTTTCACTATGCATTCCGGGGATATGTTGCGCACAGTTCGCCCATGCCGTATCCGCTGCTGGAATCCATCGCGAAGTACGGCCGTTACGGCGTGGAGCTGTTCTTTTTGATCAGCGGTTTTGTCATCCTGATGACCGCTTCGGGGGGAAGCCTGAAGCATTTCGTGATATCGCGTATCGTCCGCCTGTATCCTGCCTTCTGGGTCTGCTGTACGTTGACGTTCCTGATCCTGCTTCTGTTCGCGAATGGCAAACCGACGTTCGTGCAATATTTGTCGAACATGACCATGCTGAGCAGCTTCAGCTTCATGCAAAAACTCGCACCCGTAACGCATATCGACGGCGCGTATTGGTCACTTGTCGTCGAAATGTATTTTTATATGCTCGTCGCAATTGTCCTCTTGCTGCGCCAGATTCATCGGGCCGAAATCCTGCTCACCGGATGGCTGCTGGTCATTATTTTTTTCGAATTAGCGCGCCTGGATCGCATGCGCGACATTCTGATGGTCGACTACGGCGCTTATTTCATCGGCGGCGCCATGATGTTCCGGATCTGGTCGGAAGGATGGTCGCCATTGCGCATGGGCGTCATCCTCGGAAGTTGGGCATTGTCCCTATATGAAGTCTGGATTGCGCTTCCAAAATTTGAAGCGGTCACCGGCACGGTGATGAACCGTGGGATCGTCCTTGCATTGATCACCGCATTTTTTATCGTGATGGTTCTGGTAGCACTGAAAAAAACCTCGTGGATTGGTCGCCGGAACTGGATGCTGCTCGGCAGCCTGACCTACCCACTGTATTTGATCCACCAAGCGATCGGCTATCTCATCTTCCAGCGCTTTTATCCGGCTGTAAATGCCCATCTGCTGTTCTGGGGAACGATAGCCATCATGATCGGCGTTGCCTATCTGATCAACGTGTATATCGAACAGCGCTTTGCGACGCCGTTCAAACAACAGTTGAACAATCGATGGAATGCCTTGTCGTCTTTTATCGTGCCGGCCGCCCGTCCCCGCGCGGATTGAAGCACGACTCCGGCAGCTAGACGAGCACCTCGAGCGCCGCCGGGTGCCCCAGGAAGGCGCCCGGGCTGGCCGACGGGCCGTAGGCGCCGGACTGGAACACGACGATCAGGTCGCCGACCTGCGCATGCGCGAGTTCCATGCGGTCGGCCAGGATGTCGAGCGGGGTGCACAGCGGCCCCGTCACGCTGGCCGGCCCGCTGTCCACGGCCGCCACGCGGTTGCCCACGGCGACCGGATAATTCTTGCGGATGACCTGCCCCAGGTTGCCGGAGGCGGCCAGGTGGTGGTGCATGCCGCCGTCCGTCACGAGGAAGACTTCGCCGCGCGAGACTTTGCGGTCGACGACGCGCGCCACGTACACGCCGCATTCGCCCACGAGGTAGCGTCCCAGTTCCAGCGCCAGCCGCGCCTGCGGCAGCGCGGCCGTCAGCTTGTCCACCTCGGGCGCCAGGCGCGCGGCGATGGGCGCCACGTCCAGGCGTTCCTCGCCCGGAAAATACGGGATGCCGAAGCCGCCGCCGATGTTCACCTGGCGCACGGGGACCGGTGCCGCGTCGGCCAGCCGCAGCGCGAGGTCGATGCTGCGCGCCTGCGCGTCGATGATCGCGTCCGCGCGCAGGCTCTGCGAACCGGCAAAGATGTGAAAGCCCTGGAAGTCGACGGCGAGCGCGCCCGCCGCGCGCAGCAGGCGCGGGACCTCTTCGGCATCGATGCCGAACGGCTTGGCGCCGCCGCCCATCTTCATGCCGGACGATTTCAGTTCGAAGTCCGGGTTCACGCGCAGGGCGATGCGCGGCGCGATCCCGAACGCGTCGCCGATGCGCGCGAGCGCGATCAGTTCGCGCTCCGATTCCACGTTCACGCAGACACCGGCGGCGACGGCCTGCGCCAGCTCGTCCTCCTGCTTGGCCGGACCCGCGAAGCTGATGCGCTCCGGCGCCATGCCGGCATCCAGCGCCGTTTTCAGTTCGCCGCCGGACGCGACGTCGAGGCCGTCGACGAGGCCCGCCATGTGCTGCACGAGCGCCGGCATCGGATTGGCCTTGATCGAGTAATGCAGCAGCACGCCTTGCGGCAGTTGCGCGCGCAGGTCGCGCACGCGCTGCGTGCACAGGGCACGGTCGACCGCAAAGAACGGCGTGCGGCCCACGCGCTGCGCGAGCCGGGTCAGCGGCATGCCGCCGATTTGCAGGACGTCGTCGACGACGGGAAAGTGGATCTGCGGCGCGTGGCGTGGTTTGGTGGTCATGCTTCGGTTGCCTGGAGTGTGTGGCGCAACAGGTTGCGGTCGATCTTGCCGTTCGGGTTGCGCGGCAGCGGGCCGGCACGCAGGTCGATGCGGGCCGGGACCATGTAGGCCGGCAGGCGGCGCTTGCATTCGGCCAGCAGGGCAGCGCCGTCGATGACGCCCTCTTCCACCGGCACGGCAATCACGGCGATCGCCTGCCCCAGTTGCGGATGGTCGATGCCGAAGGCGGCCACCTCGGCGACGAGGCCGGTCGCGTGCAGCACGGATTCGATCTCGGTGGGGCTGATGCGGTAGCCCGACACCTTGATCATGTCGTCGCTGCGCCCGATGAAGTACAGGTAGCCGTCGGCGTCGCGGCGCACCGTGTCGCCCGACCACACCGCGAGTTCCGGCACGGGCAGGCCCGGATCCTGGCCGGGCGCGGGGCGGAACCGCTGCGCCGTGCGGGCCGGGTCGTTCCAGTAGCCCAGCGCGACGAGCGCGCCACGGTGCACCAGTTCACCCGGTTCGTCGGCATCGCATGGCGTGCCGTCCGGGCGCACGACGAGGATCTCGGCGTTCGGGATCGCACGGCCGATCGAATCGGGACGGCGTGCGACTTCCTCCGGCGGCAGATACGTGGAGCGGAACGCTTCCGTCAGGCCGTACATCAGGTAGATCCGCGTGTCCGGCAGGATCTCGCGCAACGCCTGCACCGTGGGCACCGGCATCGCGCCGCCGGAATTCGTGACGAAGCGCAGCGTGCAATCGGCCGGCCAGGCGAGGCGCGCCAGCGCGATCCACAGCGGCGGCACGGCGGCGAGGCCCGTGATGCGCTCGCGCGCGACCATCGTCACGATGTCCTTCGGGAACAGGTAGTTCATCAGCACGACGCTGGCGCCGCGCAGGAAGGCCGTCGTCAGTTGCGACAGGCCGTAATCGAAGCTGAGCGGCAGAACGGCCAGCAGGCGGTCGTCGGCGCGCAGGTCCAGGTAGCCGGCCACGCTTTGCGCGCCCGCGACCATGTTCCGGTGCGACAGCACGACGCCCTTCGGCTGGCCCGTACTGCCCGACGTGTACAGGATCGCGGCGACGTCCGTGTCGATGCGGCGGTGCGGCGCGAAGTCCGCGGCGGCGCCTGCCGGCCAGGCCAGCACCGGCAGCGCGGCCTCCCGCGGCGGCACGTCACCGTCGGCCAGCAGCACCGCGCGCAGGTCCGGGCAACGTTCCAGCACGGGGGCCAGCTGCGCGAGGCGTTCGGCCGTCGTGGCCAGCAGGCGCACGTTGCAGTCGGCGAGGATGTAGGCGACCTGCTCGGGCTTGAGCAGCGGATTGACGGGGACGAAGACGCAGCCGGCGGCCGCGGCGCCGAACAGGGCGGCCACGTTCTCGATGCGCTTTTCCATGTACACGGCCACGCGCGCGCCGGGCTCCAGGCCGGCGTCCAGCAGCAGTGCGGCGACGGCGCGCACGTCGCCGGCCAGCTGGGCATAGCTGCAGCGCCGGTCGCCGTACGCGAGGGCTTCCGCGGCGGGCGTGCGCGCCGCGGTCTCGAACAGGGAGTCGTGGATCAGGTGGTTCATCGATGCCAGGGGGCTGCCCGCAACGGGCAAATGCCCATCTTACCAGTTCGGGCCGTGCACATAAAACAGTCAGCGCCCCACGGGCACGGCGCCGCGGCGGCCGGCAAACAGCGGCGCAAGGAGCGACCGGTACCAGTTCGTGCGCCGCTCGGTCAGCTCGCCCATGCCCACGACGCCGAGCAGCAGCAGGCCGAAGAACGGCAGCGCCGCGTGCGAAATCACGAAGCCGGACAGCATGAAGAAGAAGACGACGGACGCGGCACCGAAACGGACCAGGTCCAGGTACACCGACAACCCAAGGGGGATTTCGCGCTTCATGATCGGCAATGACTCAGCGTTTGGAGCCCTGTTTCTGCAACAGGGGCTTGGTCTCCGGCTTACCCTGGCCTCGTGAGAACACTTTACCCAGGATTTGCTGCATGTCCCGCAAGAACGGCTGCGGGTCTTTCCGGTCCAGCACAAAATAATGGCTGCGCGGACGTACGAAGTCGGCCAGGTAGCTCAGCACCTCGGGAATGCGCTTGAACGACAATGCCCGGTCGGGAATCTTGTGCGCGGCAAACAGGACGCGCGCCAGGCGCTTCGTTTCGGGCACCATGTAGCGGCACCGTACCCCGGCGCGATAGGCGGGTGCGTCCGAGACGGGCAGGCCGAGGCCGAACAGGCGGTAATACAGGTAGGGGAAATGCGCGCCGGCGTGATAGGCCAGCGGCAGGCTGCCCCAGAAGCGGCCGTTGATCTCCATGAGCGCCGTTTCGCCGGTGGCGGGATCGTAGCGGTACTCGACCATCGCCACCCCTTCCCAGCGGAGTGCGCGCAGCAGCGCGATCGACTTGTCCATCAGCGCGCGATGCTGGTCGAGCGGGACCGATTCGCACAGGCTCGACGAGCCGCCCTCCGGCGGCCACTCGTGCACACGGTAATGCTGGAACGTGTAGTGGGCCTGCCCGTCCTTCATCAGCACGAACTGGCCCAGGCCGTTGCCGGCGACGTATTCCTGGATCAGGGGATACGTGC
This sequence comes from Massilia kyonggiensis, assembly GCF_024756235.1. GTDB lineage: Bacteria > Pseudomonadota > Gammaproteobacteria > Burkholderiales > Burkholderiaceae_D > Telluria > Telluria kyonggiensis. The sequence goes on from NZ_JANUGY010000006.1 coordinate 154,297, forward strand.
CGGCCGGCTCGAACCGGCGCAGGCATTGCATCAGTTCTTCGTGGGTCTGGCAGTAATACGTCTTCTCGGGCGTGACGCCGAACGGCGAGAGCAGCTTCCACGCTTCGTGCGGGTTGGCCCACTTGAGCACGACGGGGAACCGCAGTTCCGTGCGCAGGCGCTCGGCTTCGTCCAGCCTGGAGATGGTCGCCGTGCGCGGGCCGCGGATGCCGACCTGTTCCGCGACACGATACGTCTCGGCCTTGTCCAGCACGCTCGCCAGCCGGGGGGCATCGGCAAACAGGCATTTGAAGCCGTCCAGGCGGTCGCGGTAGCGGTTGAGCAGGACGATGTCGGATTCGGAAATCGCGAACAGGCACGCTTCGCCCAGTTCCTGGCCGAGCGCCACGATCTGGTCGATCAGGGCGTCGGGCGTTGCCGGACGGACGAGGCCGCGGCGCAGGAAGCGCGAATGCATGCCCAGTGCCGTCTCGCCGCGGCCGATGCCGTACACGGGCACGCCGTGCATGCCCAGGTCGCGCACGACGGTCAGGCCGATCGGTGTGTCGATGCCCAGGACGATGGCGGGTAGCATAGGTGTGGTCATAGCGCCTGCTCGTGTGCTGGATGGAACGCCCGCGGCGTTTGTTTCAGGTGCGGCAGTTCCGCGGCGAGCCGGCGGACGGCCTGGTCGACGCGGCGGAAATTGGTGTCGAAATAGCCGCTGCTGAGCGTGTGGGGATCATGCAGGTGCGGCACGACCGGCTTGCACCACATGCCCAGCAGGCAGATCTGCACGTCGTCGCGCGGGCCCAGCCGGCGGCGCAGTTCGTGCGCCTGGCGGATTTCCATGACGAGCAGCAGGTCGCCGGGCAGCACCTTGAAGTCGGTCCAGTCGGTGGCGCGGTGCGCCGTCATGTCGACGTTCAGGCGTGCCGCGGCCGCGACCGCCTCCGCCGGCGATGCACCGCCGGTATGGGTCGACAGGCCGAACGACGCGACCGGCAGGCCGCATTCCTCGACGATATGGTGCGCATAGGCGCTGCGGCAGATATTCCCCTGGCAGATGGGAACGACGCGGCGCACGGCTTCCGGATGCTTCAGCATGAACGGACGCAGGCGGCCGGTGGCCAGTTCGAGATACGCCAGCAGCAGGCGTACCAGGCCGCGCCAGGTGCCGAAGCGGCGGTTGATCCAGTTTTTCATGCTGCGGCCCTCGTACGTGCAAGCGCCCAGCGCCCGAAATAATCATAAGCAACCTGTGTGCCCATACGGGGCGCGCTGTGCCAGATCGGCGTGGTCAGCAGCAGGTTGCGTTCGTCGCGGCAGGCCGGATCGTCGGCCGCGCGCACCATGCCGCACGCGTCGAAACGGTCGTTGTTCGCCTGCAGGAAAGCGCACAGCTGGGTCAGGCGCTGCTGGGTGACGCCGTGGCGGCGCGCATGGCGGTAGGCCAGGTCGTCCTTCTGCACGAATTCGAACGGGTGCGTCAGGATGACCACCAGCGGCACGCCCGCCGCCTGCGCCTTGTTCAACAACACGCGCATTTCCGCGAAGCTCGTACCGGCGATGCTGAGCGCCTTCAGGTGCGTACGTCCGCCGATCTGCCAGTCCGAGTACGTGAGCACCGGGCATTCCAGCACGCCCAGCCGTTCGTGCGTTCCGCTGTACAGCTTGTAGTCGGGATGGCCGCTGTGGAATACGGACACGGCCACGTTCGAGCTGTAGGGAATGCCGACCTGGTGCAGCGCCTTGAAGAGATTCTCGTCATGCTGCAGGTTGCCGCTGCGGAAGGCGCGTGGACGCGGCAAATCCCAGTCGGCGAATGTGTCGATACCTTGCTGCAGGAGCCGGACCGAATCGTCCAGGCTGCGGCCGAAATAATTGTCGGGCGCCTTGGCGGTACGGGCGCGCTCGCGCCAGTCGTCATGCTCGAACAGCGACCAGCACGGGTGCGAATGCAGCTGGACCTCGTGCCCGGCTTCGTGAATCTGGCGGGCAATGGCCCGCATTGGATCCGCGCTCTTGAAATAATAGCGCTGGACCGTTTCGACAAAAAACGTCGCTTCCACCTGGTATTTGCGGAACGTATCGAGCATGAAACCCAATCCTTCCGAACGTCCTTTGACATTGCACCAGACGTTCTGTTCTGCCACGGGAACACGCGTGGCATCCGCAAAAGCACCTCCGATGGAGAATTCGGTATCGATCGTTATGCAAACCTTGGTGCGCATGGGTGTATGGCTCTACTGAAAACTCGGCGCTATGTCGCGCCGGCAAGATGACATTGTATCAACCATCAACTCAACGATGGAGATAATGCCGCGCGGAAATATGATGGGCTCGAACAACAGGCGGTCGGCGTAATTTCACGGACATGGCCATGAAGCGAAGGCGGTCCAGGTGCAACGCTTACGGTAGCATAGAAAATTTGCAACTTGCAAGAAATTTTGGCAACGCGGCCGCTGCGCGCGGTTTTATACAACAGCCTCTCCCGCGGATCGCACGGCGGCGCGCATGTTATATTTAATGCATGTCGTCAATCAACACGCCGTCATCCTCCCGCCGCGCCATTCCCCACGTGCCCGTGCTGTCGCTTGCCGCATTCACGGGCGGGCGCCGCGCCGCGTTGCCGTCGCTGCTGGACGGCGCGGACGTGCGTCTCGTCACGAGCGGCCGCATCGCCATCGGCCTCGCGCTGCGCGCGCTGGGCGTGGGTAAAGGAGACGTCGTGCTGGTCCCGGCCTACCATAGCCCGTCGATGGTACCGCCCGCGCACTGGTGCGGCGCCGAGGTGGCGTTCTACCGCGTCCGCCCTGACACGGCGCCCGACCTGGCCGACATCGGCGACAAGGTTGCCGGGGGCCGGGTGAAGGCGATCATCGCCACGCATTTCTTCGGTATCCCGCACGACCTGGCGCCGCTGCGCGCGCTGTGCGACCGCCACGGCATCGGCCTCGTCGAGGACTGCGCGCATGCGTTCTTCGGCGCGCGCGACGGTGTTCCGGTCGGCAGCACGGGAGATTATGCGATCGGCAGCAGCATGAAATTTTTCCCCATCTATGAGGGCGGCTGCCTGGTGTCGCGCCGGCATACCCTGGACGCCGCGCTGCACGGCGCCGGCGCCGGCTTCGAAGTGAAAGCCGCGCTGAACGCGCTCGAAGCGGCCTTCGTCTACGGCCGCCTGCCCGTGCTGCGCGTGCTGCTCGCCTTGCCGCTGCGCCTGAAAAGCGCGCTGTGGAACGCGCTCAAGTCGCGCGGCAGCGGCACCAGCGGCGGCGGCACCGCGCCGCCGGCGCCCGCGCTGGCGCCGTCGTCATCGGACAGCAGCTTCGATTTCGATGCGCGCTGGGCCGACAAGCGCTCGTCCTGGTTCTCGCGCACCGTGCTGCGCGGCGTGTCGCCCGCACGCATCGTCGCGCGGCGCCGGCGCAACTATCTGGATCTGCAGCGCGCGCTGGACGGCGTACCCGGCTGCAGCCCCCTGTTCCCCCGCCTGCCCGACGGCGCCTGTCCTTGGATGTTCCCGCTGGTCGTGGACCGCCCCGAGGCCGTGGCCGCCGCGTTGCTGCGCGCCGGCGTGCCGATCACGCGCTTCGGCGCGACGCTGTGGCCGGGCGTCGACGCGGGCGTGTGCGCCAACAGCGCGGACCTGGGTCGGCGCCTGATCGCCCTCCCCTGCCACCAGGCGCTGGAGGACGACGAGCGAACGTGGCTGCACGCGCAGGTGCGCCAGGCGCTGGAAACCTGCGCGGCGGTGCCGGCATGACCTGGACCGTGGTTCCCGCGCGCGACTTCGAGCGGCATGCCGACCGCTGGCAGCGGCTGCACGCGGCCGGTCCGGCCTCGCCCCTGCTCGCGGTCGACTTCGTGCGGCCCCTGCTGGAAGTGTTCGGCACGGGTCGCGAGATGCTCGCCTGGCATGACAGCGATGGCCAGACGGACGCGATGACGATCGTGACGCCCGGCCGCTTCGGCGCGTGGAACACGTTCCAGCCGGCCCAGGCGCCCGTCGGCCTGTGGCTGCAGCGCGATTCCCGCCGCGCCGACGGCCTGCTTGCGGGCCTGCTCCGCGCCCTGCCGGGCCCCGCGCTGATGCTGGGCCTCACGCAGTGCGATCCGATGCTGATGCCACGCCCGAAAGGCAGCCACAGCTTCGATTACATCGAGACGGCGCGCATCACGCTGCAAGGCACCTTCGAGGACTACTGGAATGCGCGCGGCAAGAACCTGCGCAGCAACCTGAAGAAACAGCGCAACCGCCTGCGCCAGGAAGGCATCGCGACGCGCCTGGAAATCGTGCGCGATCCGGGGCTCATGGCCGGTGCCGTGGCCGACTACGGCAAGCTCGAGACGAGCGGCTGGAAGGCTTCCGAAGGCACTGCCGTCGCCGCGGACAACGACCAGGGCCGCTTCTACCGCGCGCTGCTGGAAGGGTTCGCGCAGCGCGGCGCGGCCAGCGTCTATCGTTACTGGTTCGACGGCCCCGACGGCCCGCAATTGGCCGCGATGGACCTGTGCGTCGAAGGGGGCAACTGCATCGTGATCCTCAAGACGGCGTACGACGAGGCACTCGGCCCGCAATTGTCGCCGGCCCTGCTGATGCGCGAGGAAGCGACCCGCAGCCTGTTCGACGAAGGCCGCTTCGAACGGATCGAATTCTATGGACGGGTGATGGAATGGCACACCCGCTGGACCGACGAGATCCGCACGATGTACCACCTGAACGGCTACCGCTGGCCGTTGCTGGGCCGCTTGCGCGCCGGCGGCGCCAAGGATGTTCCGCTGCCCTCCGGTCAGTGCTGACCGGCCCGCAGTCGCACGGCTGATCCCTCGGCGCCCGTGCTGTGCCGCAGCGCCTGCTGCAGCTGCGACAGGCTCATGAACTCGCCGCCGACGCGGTCGCGGAACCACGCGCAGTAATCGTGCACCGTCGTGATCAGGTCTTCCAGGTCCGCCTCGCTGCGCACGTAGGGCGTATGGCCCGGCATCATCGACGGGCTGTGGTACGTCAGCGAAAAGACCTGGCAACCGCCGGCCAGCAGCGCCTCGGTCAGGCGGCGCATTTCGGAGCCGGTTGCGACTTCCGGGCTCAGGCGCACGCGCTCGAGCGCACGCGAACGCGCCAGCACGCTGCCCAGGCGCAGGCGCCGTGCCCAGCGGCGCTGGGCGACGTCGTACAGGCGCGACCCGGCATGGCGCAACCAGCCGCAATACCCGGTCGTGACCGGCAATTCGAGCAGCTCGCGCCGTCCCGCCTCGAACCAGAACGGATGTTCGTCGTAGGTGCGAAAATCCGGGCCGCCGTCTTCCGTGAAGGCGCTGTACGGGACGACGGACGCGTCCACTTCGTAACCCAGCGACGCGATCAACTCGGCCGTGTGCGGACCGAGGCCGTAGCGGCCGGCCTTGAAGGCGCGCGGCTGGCGGCCGAACGCGTCGGCGATGGTCTCGGTCAGCAGGCGCAGCTTGTCGTATTCGAGCTGGCGCGGCAGGTTGCCTCCGTACGAATTGAAATCCGACAGCGCTTCTTCGTAGGGCGGCGAGACCCAGGGATGCAGGTGGGCACCGATCTCGCAACGTCCGGCATCGAGCAGGCGGCGCAGGGTGGCGACGGCGTCCGGGGTCGTCGCCACCGGCCAGTCGACCATATAGGTAGGCACGATGCCGAACTTGTCGAACACGCGCGCATGCATCAGCGGCTGGCTGGCGATCGACGTCGTCCCGATCGCGCTGCGGTTGAACGGCTGGTCCCAGGCGAATTCACCCTCGGTGTCGACGATGACGAGCAGGACCGGACGCTGTCCTGGTGCCAGTTGCGCCGGCACTTGCTGAGCTTTTTTCAACATTACTTGGGCCGTTAAAAGTATTGCAATCCTAGCACACTGTGTTTGTCGTCCGGAAATCAATCGTGCGACACGACGGCATGTCCGTTTGCCCCCGCCACACACGCTTACGCTGCGGCGCAACATGTGAAATTAATTGATGAGCTATAATTTTGTGCTAAATATTGCAACTTCGCATTAGGACCGGAGAACAGGGTGCCCCCAGCGGACAAGCCAGGAATCGTATTCACGATGCGTTATCCCGACGATACGGGCTACGTATGGAATTTCACCGCCGCCGTGCGCGACCGGGCGAGTGCCGACCTGCGCGAACAGGCGAACGTGTACATGGCGTTTCCGAAGCTGTCCGGCAATCCCAGCTACCAGCCGAAGAATCTGCAACCCGTCGAGTTGGATTGCTACGACAATTCGCCGGCTGGCCGCGCTGCGATCGAACAATTCGTGCGCACCCATAACGTAAAAGTCATGGTGTTCATGAGCGCCCTGTCGAATACCGTGTGCCTGGACCTGCTGCGCCGCCTGGGCGTGCGCACCATCAACACGGAAAACGACAGCTTCGACCCGCGCCAGCGCGACGGCGCGGCCAAGAAAATCGCGAAATTCCTGCTGCGGCGCGTGCTGCGCTTGCAACAGCACGACTTGCACCTGGCCAATTCCGTCGCCCAGGAAGAGTTCCTGCTGAATTACCAGAAGCTGCCGCGCGACAAGGTCATCCTGATGCGCAATTCGGTCGATTCGGTCAAGTTTTACCCAGGCGACCGCGCTGCCGCGCGCGCGCAACTGGGCCTGGACCAGGAGCGTTTCTGGATCCTGGCCGTCGCGCAGGCGCGACCGGAAAAGCGCGTGGACCGGCTGTTGCAGGTGGTACGCGACGTCATCGACGCGCGCCCCGATAAACGTATCGGCTTCGTCTACGTGGGCGACGGCCCGCCGGCCGTGCAATGGCAACAGCTCGCGCGCGACCTCGGCCTGGCCGACGTGTGCGTGTTCGCCGGCCGCCAGAACGATCTCGTGCCCTACTACCGCGCCGCCGACCTGCTCGTGCACGCGGCCGAGCGCGAAAGCTTCGGCAATGCGATCGTCGAGGCGATGGCCTGCGGCATCCCCGTCGTCGCCAGCGCGGCGCTGGGACCGAAGGAAACCATCCTCGACGGCAAGACCGGCGCCGTGATCGGCCTGGACGATTTTGCGGGCTTCACGCAGGCCGTGCTGCGCTATGTCGACGATCCGGAAATGACAAAAATGCATGGAAACAACGCGCGTGCGCACGTCGATACCGCATATAATGTTGTGCGTCAAAGCAAGGAGTTCGCTGCACATATCGCGCGGTTCCTTTGATCGCCCAACCAACGCGTGCTTTGAATTTGATCAGCAGAAAAGGGAGTCCAGAGGAATGTCTTTAGTCGAGAGGGTGGTCCAGCGCATCAGGCGAGACTATTTCCGATGGCAGTACCAGAAAGTCGCACGCCAGATCCTGGACACCCGCCCGGTCAAGCGCGGCGACCTGCCCTTCACGCTGCTGTCGATGGTGCACCAGCGCGACGTGCATTCCTACCTGGTCGCGGTCAAGTCGTTCACGCATTTCCTGAATCCGTCCCGCATCGTCGTCGTGTGCGATCCGTCGATCGACGAGAACGACCGCGCCGTGCTGAAACATCACCTGCCGCACGTGACCCTGCGCGAGGCGCATGAATTCACCCATCCAGACATCCCGCGCGGCGGCACCTGGGAGCGCCTGTTCGCGATTTCCGGCTATGCGCTGGACAGCTACGTCATCCAGCTGGATGCCGACACGCTGACCATGCAGCCGATCCCGGAAGTCCTGCACGCCATCCAGACCGGCGCCGGCTTCGTGCTGGGCGAAATCCCGGACACGCCGATCCGCCCGCTGGACGCGGTACGCGCCCACGCGCTGCCGAAGGTCAAGCCGGGCGCGCACATCCAGACGCTGTCGGAAGCCGAGATGGCCAACGTCGGCCTGCCGAACGATGCCCGCTACGTGCGCGGCTGCTCGGGCTTCACCGGTTTCCCGCCGTCGACGACGATGCGCGAGCACCTGCTCGACTTCTCGCGCCGCATGAAGGGCAAGCTGGGCGACGACTGGAAACGCTGGGGCACCGAACAGGTGACCTCGAACTACCTGGTGGCGAACGCGTTCGCCGCGACATCGCTGCCGTTCCCGAAATACGGCACGCCCGACTGCGCCACGGCGGAGACGGCGTTCTTCCACTTCATCGGGCCGATGCGCTTCATCAACAACAAGTACAAGACGACGTCGCGCCAGGCCATCCACCTGATCTCCAACGCGCCGGCCTGATCTCCGGCGCGTTTTTTCCCTCCCGGTTGCCCTGTCATGGCTGATTTGCGTCGTTCGCTGGTCATCAACTTTTTCGCGACCTCGGGCACCAGGATCCTGCAATTCGTCGTCAGCATCCTGCTGGCCCGGATCCTGAGCCCGAGCGAGATCGGCATCTATTCGATGACGGTCGTGTTCGTCAACTTCGCGCAGGTCTTCCGCGATTTCGGCGTCACCTATTACCTGCAGCGCGAACCCGACCTCGACAACGACAAGATCCGCTCGGCGACGGGCGTCGTGTTCACGACGTCCTGGGTCATCGCGGCCGCCCTGTTCGCGGCCAGCGGCTGGCTCGGCACGTGGTTCAAGGAACCGGGCATCGTCCCCGTCATGCGCGTGCTGGCGATCGGCTTCGTGTTCATCCCGTTCGGCACCGTCACGGGCGCCCTGCTCGCCCGTAACTACGAGGCCCGGAAGCAGGCCATCGTCCACGTGGTCGGCACCGTGTGCTTCTGCGCCAGCACGCTGATCCTCGGCGAGATGGGCTTCGGCGCCATGGCGATGGCCTACGGTAACCTGATCAACATCCTCGCCTGCGGCATCGCCTACATACCGCTGCGCCCGAAAGGCATGCCGTGGCTGCCGGGCTTCCGCCACTGGAAGAGCGTCGCCCACTTCGGCATCGGTTCCCTCGTGACGAACTGCGCGACGACGCTGAACAACTCGATCCCCGACATCCTGCTCGGCAAGCTGGGGTCGGCGCGCCACGTGGGCCTGCTGAGCCGCGCGAATTCCACCGTGTCAATCTTCAGCTACGTGGCCGGTTCGACGATGAACTACGGCGCCATCCCCTATCTGGCCCAGACCTGGCACAAAGGCGAATCGCTGGCGCCGATCCTCGCCCGCTCGACCCTGCTGCTGACCGGCATCGGCTGGACCGCGCTCGCGCTGACGGCCGTGCTCGGCCAGGACATCGTCGTCGCCCTGTACGGCGCCAAATGGCTGGAATCCGTGCCGGCGATCCTGCCGCTGGTGCTGGCGGCCGCGCTGACCCTCGCCTTCAACTACATCCCGATGGCGGTGACGGCGATCGGCAAGCCGTACCTGAGCGCGTTCCCGCTGATCGTCACCCTGGCGACCCGCATCCTGTTCGGCGTGCTGCTGTACGACGGCAGCCTGAGCGGATTCGCCTGGGCGCTGCTGCTGGCAACGGTCGTCAGCGCCCCCGTCACCGCGATCCAGCAGAGCCGCTATTTCGGCTTCACGACCGGCATGATGCTGCGCGCCCTGCTGCCCAGCGCCATCGTGGCGGCGGGCACCGGCGCCGTCGCCTGGATGCTGGCGCTGCTGCTGCCGGCGTCCATCCCGGCCATGGCGCGCCTGCTCGTGATGCTGCTGCCGCTGGCCCTGACCTGGTACCTGCTGCTGCGCGCCACCCGCCACGAACTGGCGGGCGAAGTGCACCGCCTGGCCGCACCGTTGAAAGCCCGGCTGGCCCTGTTGCGTCCGAATGTATAATCGACCGCTCGCCCCATCGGGGCGTGGCGCTTACTGAACCGAATGACCATCATGACGTATCTCGACGAAGTCAAAGCGACCCTGATCGACGTGCTGAGCCTGGGCGACGCCGGCCAGCGCCTGAACGCCGACTCTCCCCTGCTGGGCAGCCTGCCCGAACTCGACTCGATGGCCGTCGTCAGCCTGATCGGCGCCCTCGAAGAACGCTTCGGCATCGCCATCGACGACGACGACCTGAGCGCCAGCACCTTCGAAACCCTCGGCAGCCTGGCCGACTTCGTGGCCGCGAAACGCGCCGAATGACGTCGGAGCACGCCGAGGTGGACACGGAACCGTTCTTCCTCGGCAGCGGCGCGGACCGGCGCTTCTGCCTGTTCCACCGCCCCGCGGGCACCTGCCGCGGCGCCGTCCTGTACGTGCCGCCGTTCGCCGAAGAACTCAACCGCACCCGCCGCATGGCCGCCCTCGGCGCACGCCGCCTGGCCGCGCATGGGTATGGCGTGCTGCAGATCGACCTGCTCGGCACCGGCGACAGCGCCGGCGACTTCGCGGACGCCCGCTGGAACCTGTGGAAACACGACCTGGACACGGCTGCCGCCTGGCTGCGCGCACGCGTCGATGCCCCGCTCACGCTGTGGGGCCTGCGCCTCGGCGCGCTGCTCGCCCTCGACTTTGCGCGCACGACGGACGTCCCCCTCGCGCCCATGCTGCTGTGGCAGCCGGTGGCCGCAGGATCCACGTACCTGACCCAGTTCCTGCGCCTGCGCACGGCGCACGCGATGCTGGGCGAAGACGCCGCCGCGCAGAGCGGCACGAAGGTGCTGCGCGCCGCGCTGCAGGCCGGGGAGACGCTGGAAATCGCCGGCTACGATCTCACGCCCGGACTCGCGCTGGCCATCGACGCCCTGCCCGCGCCCGACGCGATGGTGCCGCCCGTGCCCGCGCACTGGTTCGAGGTGCTCGGCGCGCCGGGCCAGGCGCCGGGTCCCGCTGCCGCCCGCGTCAAGGCGGCGTGGGAAGCGCACGGCACACCGCTGCATGTCCACACGGTGACGGGCGCGCCGTTCTGGGCCACGACGGGCATCTCGACCTGTCCCGCCCTGCTCGACGCGACCGTCGGCGCCACCCTGGAGCGCGCCCATGTCGTATGAAGAACGCGCCCTGGCGTTCCGCTGCGGCGACGCGGCGCTGGTCGGCATCGCCAGCATCCCCGCGGGTGAGTGTTCGCGCGGGGTGCTGGTCGTCGTCGGCGGACCGCAATACCGTGTCGGCAGCCACCGCCAGTTCGCCCTGCTGGCGCGCGACCTGGCGGAACACGGCATCGCCGCCATGCGCTTCGATTACCGCGGCATGGGCGACAGCGACGGCGAGGAACGCGACTTCGAAGCGATCCAGGACGACATCCGCGCCGCGCTCGACGCCTTCGTCGAGGCCGTGCCGGGCCTGACTGAGGTCGTGCTGTGGGGCCTGTGCGACGGCGCGTCGGCGGCCGCGATGTATGCGCCGGGCGATGCGCGCGTGCGCGGCCTCGTGCTGCTGAACCCCTGGGTGCGCACGGACGACGGCGTCGCCCGCACGACGCTGAAACATCATTACCGCGACCGCCTGCGCGACCCGGCGTTCTGGCGCAAGCTGGCGCGCGGACAGTTCGACTACGCGGGCTCGCTGTCGTCGATGCTGAAACTCGTGCGCACCGCGTTCGCGGGGCCTGCGTCTTCACGGGATGAGCCGGTCTCGCTGCCCGAGCGGATGCGCCAGAGCCTGCACGGGTTCCAGGGCCATACCCTGCTCGTGATCGGCGGCGCCGACCTGACGGGCCGCGAATTCTGCGATGTGGCCGGTTCGACGCCGGCCTGGAAGCGCCTCCTCGCCGCGCCGCGCGTGACGTGGCGGCGCATCGAGGAGGCCGACCACACGTTCTCGCGCCGCGCGTGGCGCGACCAGGTGGCCGCCTGGACCCGCGAATGGGTCAAGGCTTTGCCAGGCACTCCGTAAAGCGGGCAAACGCCCCATAGACGGCGGGCGTGGCCCGTTTGGTGCCGCACAGGTCGAGCGCCTCCGCCGGCCGTTCTCCCTCGTCCGCTTCGGCGCGCAGCGGCGCGTCGTCGCGCCACGTAAGATCGCCGGCTTCGGGCGCGCGGAACAGGCCGCGCACGGGGTGACTGCCCAGGTAGGCACGCCACAGCGGCGTCGCGCGGTTGTCGCCCAAGTGCACGATGCCGCCGTCGCGCCCGCGGATCGGACCGTCGACGAGGTTGCCGTCCACGTACGCGCTGCTGGCCGGATAGCGCACGTCGATGCCCGTCGTGTCGATGAGCGTGTTGTCGAAGATCTTGCTCCCCGCCGCTTCGTTCAGGTAGATGCCCGCATCGGAACAGCCGACGATCAGGTTGGCGCGCACGGTGCTGCCCTCCTGTTCCGTGATGCAGCGGCCGTCGCGGCAGAATTGCGTGCCCGTGCCGCCGCCGCCCAGCGACAGCCCGACGCGCTGCCCCGGCAGGCCGCGCAACATCTGCTCGCACCACACGACGTTGCGCTCGAAGACGTTGTTCTTGCCGGCGCCCTTGGCATAGGCGCCGTAGCTGACCTGGTTGCCTTCGCCCTTGACGAAGTCGGTGATCAGGTTCTCGCGCACCGTCCAGCCGCTGGCCGTCACGATGTCGATCGGCGTCACCGGCTTCGTCGTCGTGCGCACGTGCGTGGCGGTCAGGGTCGTGTGCTCGATCAGGCCGTCGTCCGGGAAGCGTCCGTCGAATGCGTTGATCTTGAAGTGCGCGTTGAAGTCGCGGATCGTGTTGTTGACGCTCGCGAAGTGGTGGCCGTTGCCGACGATGTGGAAGGCATGTTCGCAGTCGTCGTCGGCCGGGCACGTGCCGTCGATGTTCAGGTTTTCGAAGCGCCAGTACGGCGCGCCGACGACGAAGCCCTCGAGCGTCTGGAGTTCGATGTGCACGGTGCCCGGCTGGGCCGCGCGCACGACGATGGGCGCATCGGCACGGCCGGCACGCGGCACGTTGATGCCCTTGCCCTGGAACCGGTAGGTGCCCGGCGCCAGCGTGATGACGTCGCCCGGAGCAGCCTGCAGCAGCGCCGCGCTCAAGGCCTCGGGCGTCGCGACCTGGATGCCGGCGCCGTCCCGCCCGGCGGGCCGCGGCTGGGCGCCCGCGACGAGCGCAAGCCGCGCCGGCTGCAAGTCGGCGCTGCCGCGGTCGAGCGACGTCAGGATCGCGGCGACGCGGCGTCCCGTGTGTTCGATGAGCGGATTGTGGCCGCTGCTGCGCTTTTCGATGTACGGCGCGAGCGTACGCGGCGCGCGGCCGACGTGGTCGATGGCGGCCAGCAGGACGCCGCCCGACACGACGGCGAGCACGCCCACGGCCAGCAGGCCGCGGCGCGCGAGCTTTGCGGCCGCGCTCACGCGCTGGCCTTGATGCCGTGGCGCCCCATCAGGTCGTACAGGGTGGGCCGGCTGACGCCCAGCATTTCCGACGCCTTGACGATGTTCCCGTCCGTGCGCGCGAGCGCGCGGGCGATGGCCTTGTACTCGGCTTCGTCGCGCACCTGGCGCAGGTTCAGCGGCTCTTCCTCGGTGTTCGTGTCGGGCAGGCCGAGGTCGTCGGCGACGATGGTGTTCGCGTCGGCCATGATGACGGCGCGCTTGATGCAGTTTTCCATCTCGCGCACGTTGCCGGGCCACTGGTAGGCTTCGATCGCCGCCAGCGCGTCCGGCGCGAAGTGCAGCGACGCGCGCGACTCCTGCGTGCAGAACTTGTTCTTGAAGTGATGGGCCAGCAGCGCGGCGTCGCCTTCGCGCTGGCGCAGCGGCGGGATCGTCACGACGATTTCCGACAGGCGGTAATACAAGTCTTCGCGGAAGCGGCCCTGTGCGCACAAGTCCTTCAGCTTCTGGTGCGTCGCGCAGACGATGCGCACGTCGACGGGGATCTCTTCGTGGCCGCCGATGCGCTCGATCACGCGCTCCTGCAAAAAGCGCAGCAGCTTCGCCTGCAGCGCCATCGGCAGGTCGCCGACCTCGTCGAGGAAGAACGTGCCGCCGTGGGCCAGTTCCACCTTGCCCTTGGTCTGCTTGGCGGCGCCCGTGAAGGCGCCTTTTTCGTAGCCGAACAACTCGCTCTCGAGCAGGTTTTCCGGAATGGCCGCGCAGTTGATCGCCATGAAGCGCTCCTTCGCGCGCGGCGACAGCGCATGGATGGCGCGCGCCAGCACCTCTTTACCGGTACCGGATTCGCCCAGCAGCATGACGGACGCCGACGTCGGCGCCACCTTCTCGATGGTGCGGCACACCTTGAGCATGCCCGGGTCGCGCGAGATCACGCCGGCCAGCGGCGAGTCGGCCTGCGACTGCTGCATGCGGCGGTTCTCCTGCTGCAGGTTGTGCAGGAAGAAGGCGCGCTGGATCACGAGGTTCAGCACTTCCGGATCGACCGGCTTCTGGTGGAAATCGTAGGCGCCCATGCCGATCGCCTTGACGGCGTTGGCATGGTCCTGGTTGCCCGTCAGGACGATCACGCGCGTGTCCGGCGCGAGCGCCAGGATCTGCTGCAAGGTGGCCAGGCCTTCGGTCGAGCCGTCCGGATCGGGCGGCAGGCCCAGGTCCATCGTGCAGACGGCCGGCTCGTGGCGGCGGATCTGCGCCAGCGCCGCCTCGCGGTCGCCGGCCACCACCACATCGTACGCGTCCAGGCTCCAGCGCAGCTGCTTCTGCAGGCCCGGATCGTCTTCGATGATCAACAGCTTGGGTTTTTGTTGTGTCATGGTGTCTTCTTTCAGGCGATCGTCGCGGCGGCCGCGACGCGGTGCAGCGGCAGGACGACCTTGAATGTAGTGCCGATGCCGGGTTGGCTGGTCACTTCCAGCGCCCCGCCCAGCTCATTGATGTATTCGCGGCTCTCGAACACGCCGATGCCCATGCCGGCCGACTTGGTCGAGTCGAACGGCTTGAACAGGCGCTCGCGGATGAATTCTTCCGTCATGCCTTCGCCGGTGTCCGTGATCTCGACCTCGACGGCGTGCTCGCGCCCGTCGGCCGGCGGCGCCACGCGGACCATCACGTTGCCGTCGCGCGGCGTCGCCTCGATCGCATTCTGGATCAGGTGGCCGAGCACGCGCTCCAGGCGCTCGCGGTCGGCCAGCACCCGCAGGCCCGCCTGCTCGACGAGCAGTTGCGGATGCGGTTCGAACGCGCTCTTGAGGGCCAGCGCCTGGCGCACGACGTCGTCGACGGCCAGCGGCTGCGGCTTGTCGGCATTCTCGCTGCGCGACAGCTTCTGCAGCAGCAGCTTCATCTTCTGCACGGAGTGGTTCAGCGTCTCCAGCATGTCGCGCTGGAACTCGGGGTTGTCCTTGTGCTTTTCCGCGTTCGCGTTCATCAGCGACAGCTGGGCGACGAGGTTTTTCAGGTCGTGCACGACGAACGTCGACATGCGGTTGAACGACTCGAACTGGCGCGCCACCATCAGCGCGTTGGCCGCGTCTTCCTGCGCGAGGTAGCTGGCGGCCTGGCTGCCGGCGATCTCCAGCAGGTCGATGATTTCCCAGTTGAGTTTCACCGGGCTGCGCGCACGCTGCAGCACGACGAAGCCGAACAGTTTTTCCTGCAGCATCAGCGGCACGACGAGCCAGCGGCGCGGGGCGTCCAGCAGCCACTCCGGCAAGGCGAGACCCTCGTATTTGTCGGGGCGCGCGACGTATTCGTCGACGTCGACGACCCACTGGGTGCTTTCCAGGAAGCGGCAGAACGGCGAGTTGGCCGGCTCGCTCACGTGGGTGTCGGCCGTCGGCCAGCCCGCCTTGACCGTGAAGCGGCCGCCGGCATCGCGCTGCCACAGCGTGCCGCCGGGGCATTCGACGAGGACGGCCAGCGCCTGGATCGCGCGCTCGCCCAGGTTCGGGCCGCGCTCGGACAGCGTGCGCGTAAACCGCATCCATTCTTCGCGGTAGTCGTAGTTGTAGCGGTAGAAGTGCTTGCTGATCGAGACCTTCAGCCAGGAGCGCGCCGTGCCCGAGAACAGGATCACGGCCAGCAGCGAGATGGCACCGAACAGGAAGCCGGTCTGCATCACCGTGCCCCAGCTGCCGCCGACGTAGCGCAGGTAGTAGCCGACCGACCCCATGGCCAGCAGGTAGATCGCGGAACCGAACAGCGCGGCCGAATGGAAGACGACGCGGCGCGACACGGCGAACGACGTCGTCCACGACTTGCGGCGCGTGATCGACAGCGCGATCAGCGGTACGGTCAGCGCGTTGACGAAACCGCGCGCCGTCCACAGGTCCGCGCTCAGTTTGCGGAACAGCAGCGCATTGCTGTACATGTAAAGGTCGTAGGCGAACATGCCGCCGATGCCCAGGCAGGCGAACTTGATCGCCCAGCGCTCCTCGATGGTCTTGTTGCGGTAGACCTGCTCGACGAGCAGCATCCCGTACACGGATAGCCCGACGTAGCCGACCAGGATGGGCAGGCCGAGCGCGGGCAGGAATTCGTGGTTCCAGTGCCCGAGGCCGATGCCGCCCAGCAGAAGGAGATAGATGCATCCTGCCGCCAGCAGCGCCGGACGCGGCGCGGGAAAGCGGCCGAGGATCAGGCGTGCCGGCGTGCCGTCCGCCGTGCCGTGCCAGTGGCCGAGCAGGGCCACGAGGAACAGCGACCAGGCGCCGTCGCGGAGCACCTCGAGCGCGGCCGTGCGCGTGTTCCACAGGATCTCCCGGGTTGCATCCAGTGCCAGCGCCGCGGCCCACGCCGCCGTCGCGAGGCAGGCGACACTGAGCGTGCCGCGCTGGGCACGGCCGCGCCAGCCCGACAGGACCGACAGGCCCAGTGCGAGGAAGCCGATGGCGGCCAGTGCGTAGCTGGAGACAGCGATATTGATCACGTTACTGGGCACGATTCGGCCGCAGGGAACATCAGCGTCCGCTGCGGAACAGGACGACCTTCAGGGTATCGATCAGGATCAGGACGTCCAGGAACAGGCTGTTGTTCTTCACGTAGTACAGATCGTACTGCAGCTTCTGCAGCGCGTCCTCGGCCGAGGAGCCGTAGCCGTAGCGCACCTGGGCCCAGCCGGTGATGCCCGGCTTGACGCTGTGGCGCACGTTGTAATACGGGACCACTTCGATCAGCTGGTCGACGAAGTACTGGCGCTCCGGGCGCGGGCCCACGAACGACATGTCGCCCTTGAGCACGTTGAGCACCTGCGGCAGCTCGTCGATGCGCGTCTTGCGCATGAAATTGCCGACACGCGTGATGCGCGGATCGTTCTTCTGCGCCCATTGCGGCTTGCCGCCCTTTTCCGCGTCGGTGCGCATGCTGCGGAATTTGTGGACGAAGAACGGGGCGCCGTCCTTGCCGACCCGCTCCTGCGAATAGAACACGGGGCCGCGGTCTTCCAGCTTGACGGCCAGCGCCGCCAGCAGCATCAGCGGGAGTGTCAGCACCATGATGATCAGGCTGCAGACGATGTCGAAGCTGCGCTTCATGAACGTACGCACGAAGCTCTGGTCGAAGCCGCCGCCGAACACGAGCCACGACGGCTGCAGCGAGTCGACGCGGATCTGGCAGGTCTCGCGCTCGAAGAAGGTGGCGGCGTCCGTCACCTTGAAGCCTTGCAGCTTGCACTCGAGGAGATCCTTGATCGGGAAGCCGCCGCGGCGGTTCTGCACGGAGACGACGATCTCCTCGACGTTGTACTGGCGCGCCAGCGCGACGAGCGATTCGCCCTCGCGCGACTTCAGGAGACTGGTCGACGGCACGCACAGTTCCTCGGTCGGCGTCGGCACGAAGCCGGCGATGTTGTAGCGGTGGTAGCTGGTGCTCTGCATCGCCAGGTCGCTGCATTCCTTGGCGAGCGGGCCGCTGCCCAGGAACAGGATGCGGGTTTCCAGGAAGCGCAGCTCGGACGACTTGAAGAACACCATGCGCGCCAGGAAGATCCCGCCGGCGGCGATGCCGAACACGAGCGCCATGATGCCGCGGCCGAAATACAGATCGGGCGCCACGTAGAACACCAGCGTCAGGATCAGGAAGCCCATCAGGAACGAGGGCATCAGCTTCATGAAGAACGGATGGCGCAGGCCTTCGTTGAAGTCGAGCTGGTACATGCCCATTGCGCTCATGCTGAAGATGATCGCGGCGGTAAAGGCGATGGCGGATGTAAAGAAGTGATGGTCGAGGTTGGGCAGGGACGCGTTCTGGCCCAGTTCCATGAACCGTACCGTCGCGCCGATGTAGGCTGCGCCAAGCAGCACCAACACTTCGACGAACAGCAGGACGAATACGATCTTCGACACATAGTGATTAGAAATCCTAAGCACAATTGCCTCCGGTGTAGCTGTTATTGCTGACTTGCACAACCAATGGTTGAACCGGGAGACGCGTACGCGTTCCCAAAAGTTTTTGACTCAAGGAAATTTGATAGGGCCAAGAATAGCCAGGAACTGTCATTGTCATCATTGCATGCAAAACGGCAAGGCTCGAAGTCCAAGCGGCCTGCCCTCGGCACGACCCATCGAATAGTCCCGGCATCCGCAGTTGCGGATGCCGGCGATACATTACAAACGCCAGAGGCAGTAGCCCGCCTCGCGGATTCCGTTCGGATCGAACTGGGCCTTGACGTCGACGAAGCAGCCGCCGTCGTTCAGCTTGGACTGGAAGTCCGTCAGCGAACGCGCCAGCACTTCCTTGTGCGGGACCGCCACGATGAGTGCGTCGGCCTTCGGCAGGTCTTCCCAGCGCTCCAGCGCGATGCCGTATTCGTGCTGCGCCTCGTCCGCTTCGGCCACCGGGTCGTGCACGTGCACTTCCACGCCGTACGACTGTAGCTCGTACACAATGTCCGCGACCTTGGAATTGCGCAGGTCCGGGCAATTTTCCTTGAACGTCAGGCCGATCACGTTGACTTTCGAACCCTTGACGTGGAAACCCGCCGAGATCATCGACTTGACGGTCTTTTCTGCCACGAACTTGGCCATGCCGTCGTTGATGCGGCGCCCCGCCAGGATCACCTGCGGGTGGTAGCCGATCATCTCGGCCTTGTGCGTCAGGTAGTACGGATCGACGCCGATGCAGTGACCGCCCACCAGACCCGGGCGGAACGGCAGGAAGTTCCACTTCGTGCCGGCGGCCTTCAGCACTTCCAGCGTGTCGATGCCGATCTTGTCGAAGATGATCGCCAGTTCGTTCATCAGCGCGATGTTCAGGTCGCGCTGCGTGTTTTCGATGACCTTGGCCGCTTCCGCGACCTTCAGGCTGGACGCGCGGTGCACGCCGGCCTTGACGACGGTTTCGTACATGGACGCCACGCGCTCCAGGGTTTCCGCGTCATCGCCGGACACCACTTTCATCACGTTGGTCAGCGTGTGTTCCTTGTCGCCCGGGTTGATGCGCTCGGGCGAGAAGCCCACGTGGAAACCTTCCTTCCACTTCATGCCGGAGAATTTTTCCAGCACGGGGATGCAGACTTCCTCGGTCGCGCCCGGATAGACGGTCGATTCATAGATGACGACCGCGCCGCGCTTCATGTGCTTGCCGACGGTCTCGCTGGCGCTGATCAGCGGCGCGAAATCGGGGACGTGGGCGATGTCGACGGGGGTCGGAACGCCGATCAGGATGTAATCGGCCTGGGCCAGCGCGGCCGGGTCGGTGGTGACGCTCAGGTGGCGTGCCGAACGCAATTGCTCAGTCGATACCTCGCCGGCGGGATCGACAAATTTCTTGTAGCTCTCGACCTTTGTCGTCGACAAATCAAACCCGATCGTCGGGCCGAGCTTGCCGAACTCGACAGCCAGCGGCAAACCTACATAACCCAATCCCACTACTGCGATGACCTCGTCTGGCTTCATATTGATTCCGTTCCGCTTGGTTGCTATTACGATAACTTTGAGTCAGCACGGAAAACGCCTGCCCGCCCGACAAGTCACTTCGTCTTGCCGCCGACGGCGCCTTGCGCCATCGTCGTTTGCAGACTGGCGTTCACATCGTGGGAGCCCATCTGATTTTCACGAATCCTCACCGCCGTGCTGATGAGATAATAACATTTTATCGATTACAAGTTAGCAACAAGACATACCGTGCGCATGAATCGAAACGCTCCGAGAACAGCAGAATAAGTGGCTGCGGTCTAAACAGGCAAGCAATACCTTGTCTTGACGCGCCGGAGTGTTGTAAGCATGGTTATTGAACGCTCGTAACTTGTCGTAATGTTATGCTCCCCGGGTACGCGGCGTCCTTTGAGGCGTCGAGATCGAGGAACGCGGCGCGGCCGGTTTTGCTGCGCTCGCGGTTGGCAGCGATGGTCGCCTTGTCGATGCCGGCCAGCAGGCGGATCTTGGCCAGCTGCAGCTTGACGTCGTGCATATTCACGCGGGCCAGCGCATAGCCGAGGTGGGCGAACACCGACACCCACTCGCGACCGAACGAGAAATGCGTGTTCGGGTTCGAGCTGCGCGCGATGACTTCGCGGCGGAAGGTTTCGCCCGATTCGAAGAATTTGCTGGGCGGACGCTGTTCGCGGTCGTGATAGATGCGCGCCGTGGGCAGGACGCCGAGTTTCAGCTTGTGGAACTGCAGGCGCTGTGTGTAATTGTCGTCCTCGCCGTAATGGAAGAACGACGGGCTGAAGCCGCCCACCTGTTCCAGGCATGCACGCGTCACCAGCCAGGCGGCGGCATTCACGAAGCCGACGTCGTACACGTCCTTCACCCGGCCGAGGTAGATGTCCGAGTACAGGCCCCGGCACTTGTTCGGTCCGATGTAATTCGAAAAACCGTAATCGAGGCCGTCACCGGCGCCGTTCAGGTGCATCGGGCTGATGACGCCGTAGGCCGGATGCCGCTGGTGCGCCTCGACGAGTTTCTGCACCGCGTCCGGATCGATCCAGGCGTCCTGGTTGAGCAGGAAGACATAATCCGCGCCGCGCTGGTACGCCAGCTCCATGCCGATGTTGTTGGCCTTGCCGAACCCGTGGTTCTTCCCGGTATCGACGACCTCCACTTCCGGATACTCGGCCGCGATGCGCGCCAGCGTGTCGTCCTTCGATCCGTTGTCGATGACGATCGTGTGCAGCGGCACGGTCGACTTGCGCAGGCTCGAAAAGCAGGGGGTCACCCACTTGGATCCGTTGTAGGTCACTATGACCACAAAAACCTTGGCGCTCATCGTCATCCTCTTTGAAATGGCTGGAAATCTGCTGCAGGGTCGAATGTTGACACATTTGCAGCAAATTCGGAAGGAAACGGATCAGTTGCGTGCGGGAGGAAGAGGAAGGCATGGCGCGGCTGGCGGGGATCGAACCCACGACCCTTGGCTTCGGAGGCCAATACTCTATCCACTGAGCTACAGCCGCGCTGGTCGAAGTGATGCGAAGGATACAGTCTTTCCCGTGCGTCGTCTATGGCAACCGGCTGCTCCAGTGGGAAATTGCGTTTCCACCAAGTGTCTTTGGGTCTATAATCGCCCGGCGGCATTGCATATAAATAAGTATTCCACGTATTCCGCAGGGCAGAAGCAGGTTTTTTTAATTTGTATTAAGGAAATCATGAGCGACGCGCACAACGAACACCAATCCTTTATCCGGACCCCCAAGCAACTGATCATCGCAGTGGCTGGTTTTTTCCTGGTCATCGTCATCGGCATCATCCTGCTGGTGATCTTTGCCACCAACAAGCCCCTGGGTGGCGCCGGGTCCGAAAGCCAGAGTGCGCAAGCCGTCGCGACGCGCGTGCGTCCGGTGGCCGAGGAAGGGTTCGCGTTCAAGGATGTGAACGCGCCCAAGGTCCTGCAATCGGGCCAGGCCGTGTATAACGCCACCTGCGTCGCCTGCCACGGCTCGGGCGCAGCCGGTGCGCCGAAGGTTGGCGATGCAGCCGGCTGGGGCGCCCGCATCGCCCAGGGCTACGACACCCTCGTCCAGCACGCCGTGCAAGGCATCCGCGCCATGCCGGCCAAGGGCGGCAATCCCGATCTCGACGACATCGAAGTCGCCCGCGCGGTGGTCTACATGGCCAACCAGTCGGGCGCCAAGTTCAAGGAGCCGGAAGCGCCGGCCGCAGGCGCGCAGGCGCAGGCGCCGGCCCAGGCCGCAGCCGCACCGGCAGCGCCCGCCGCGCCGGCACCGGCCCAGCCGGCTGCGACGCCAGGTACGCCGCCCGTCGCAGGCGCGATCGCGACCCCGGCCGTGGCCGGCAACAACGAGGCCGGCAAGGCCCTGTTCAATACGGCCTGCACCGCCTGCCACACGGCCGGCATCGCCGGCGCACCCAAGATCGGCGACAAGGCCGCCTGGGCACCGCGCATCGCGCAAGGCACCAATACCCTGTACGAACATGCCATCAAGGGCTTCCAGGGCAAGACCGGCATGATGCCGCCGAAGGGTGGATCGACGGCACCCGATGCCGACGTGAAAGCCGCCGTGGACTATATGGTCGCGGCAGCGAAATAAGCTGAATTAGCCGAAAAAACCGTCCCGCGGGACGGTTTTTTCATGGATCAGAGAAGGAATCGACGTGTCACCGTTGTACACCCCCGTTACCCGCAAACCGATATTCTCCCTTGCCCTCGCAACGGCGCTGCTGGCAGCCGGCAGCGCAGGCGCCGCCACGCTGTCGGTGGGGCCGGGCAAGACCTATGTCGCCCCGTGCGCGGCCTTCGCGGCCGCCAAGGATGGCGACACCATCGAGATCGTCGGCGACTGGACGTACAACGGCGACACGTGCGCGATCGCACGCAGCAACCTGACTATCCGCGGCGTGCAGGGCCGTCCGGTCATCGACGCCGCTGGACAGCAATTCGGCAACAAGGGCACCTGGGTCGTCACGGGCAACAACATCACGGTCGAGAACGTTGAGATGCTGGGCGCGAAAGTCAGGGACCGCAACGGTGCGGCGCTCCGCCTCGAAGGCACGAATTTCACGCTGCGCCAGGCGTTCATCCACGATAACGAGAACGGCATCCTGAGCGGCGCGAACCGGAACAGCACGATCGTCATCGAGCACAGCGAATTCGGCCACAACGGCGGCGGCGACGGCCAGACCCACAACCTGTACATCGGCAACGCCAAGAGCCTGACCTTCCGCTACAACTATTCGCATGACGCGGTCATCGGCCACAACCTCAAGTCGCGTGCGATGTTCAATATGATCGCGTACAACCGCTTCTCGAGCACGCCGCCCGGCCGGCCCGGCAGCACTGCCAGCGGCAAGCCGTCGTACGAGATCGACCTGCCGAGCGCCGGTACGTCCTACCTCATCGGCAACGTGATCGAACAGCCGGCCATCAACGACAATCCCGCCATGGTGGCGTATGGCGAAGAAGGCGCGTCGAATCCTGGGCAGGATCTGTACGTCATCAATAATACGTTCGTGAACGACTTTACCAGCGGTACGTTCGTGTTCGTCAGTGGCAAGGTGTCGACGCCCGCCCTCATCCAGAACAACGTCTTTGCCGGTCCCGGTACCGTAAGCACGCAAGCCAGCGCCATCCAGAAAGACAACCGCCGCCTGGAAAAGCCGGGTTTCGTCGACCGCGCCGGCCTCACGTTGCGGCCGCTGGTCAATGAGATCGTCCTGAAGGCGGGTCCGGCAGCGGATCCGTGGGCCAGCGGCGCCGCTTCGAAGGATGCCGCCTCCAAAGTCCGCCCAAGCAGCACCGGCCGTCCCTGACGCTTATACGCAACAGTTCGCGTCCATCAGCGTTTTTTCTGCTGACTTTCGTCAAAAAAGTGGATGTTGGGGTTTTATGCCTGAATGCTAAGACCTATTGCAAATCTTTAACTGTTGGTTTGCTGCTTCCAGAACTCGACGTTTCATAGGGAGAATAAAAGTTGGGTTGAGGAAACACAAACGGCAGCGTACCGAATAAAATGTTCAGGATGTCATCAAGATGGAATTTTTGGCATGAAGAATGGTGAACGAAGCGTCCATCGTTTTGTTCCAGGTCTTTTTAATTGAACAATCCCTGTTACATGCCGTTACAAAAGCGGGATGGGAAACCTCGTATTCTGCATCTTGCCCCTGGGAATTACTTCCCGCACAGAAACTTTACGAGGACTCTCATGCACACCTTGCGTAACCAATCACTCCTGGCTGCCACCGTTCTGCTGGCCTGCGCAGGTGTGACCTCCGCGTCCGCAGCCACGCTGTCGGTCGGCCCGGGCAAAACCTATGCAAAACCCTGCGCCGCCATCGCTGTCGCCAAGGACGGCGACGTCATCGAAATCGCCGGCAACACCACCTACAGCGGCGACGTCTGCAGCATCAACCGCCACAACCTGACCATCCGCGGCGTCAACGGCCGCCCGAAGATCGACGCCGCCGGCAAGAGTGCCGCCGACAAGGGTATCTGGGTCGTCAACGGCAACAACCTGACGGTCGATAACGTCGAGATGTACGGCGCGAAGGTCTGGGACGTCAACGGCGCCGCGTTCCGCCTGCAGGGCACCGGTTTCACCCTGCGTAATTCGTTCATTCACGACAACGAAAACGGTATCCTGGCCAATGCCAACGTCAACAGCGACATCCTGATCGAATACACCGAGTTCGGCCACAACGGCGCAGGCGACGGCCAGTCGCACAACCTGTACATCGGTCACGTGAAGAGCCTCACGTTCCGCTACAACTATTCGCACGATGCGAACATCGGCCATAATCTGAAGTCGCGCGCGGAGACGAACCTGATCGCGTACAACCGCTTCTCGAGCACTCCGCCGGGCGTGACGGGCAGCACCGCGGCCGGCCAGCCGTCGTACGAAATCAACCTGCCGAATGCCGGTACGTCCTACATCATCGGCAACATCATCGAGCAGCCGGCCGCCAACCAGAACCCGACCATGGTGGCCTACGGTGAAGAAGGCGTGACCAACGCCGGCAGCGACCTGTACGTCATCAACAATACGTTCCTGAATAACTACTCTGACGGCACGTTCCTGTTTGTCAGCGGCAAGGTCCCGACTCCGGCGGTGATCCAGAACAATATCTTCGGCGGCATCGGTACCCTCAGCACCCAGGCCAGCTCGATCCTGAAGTCCAACTACCGTTCGGTCGCACCCGGTTTCGCCGATCGTGACAAAGGGGACCTGCACCCGACCGGCAGTGCGCTCGTGATCAATGCCGCTACGGATCCGGGCGTGTCGGCCAAGGGCGTCTCGCTGACCCCGGTCGCACAATACAAAGGCAACGCTTCCGGCGAAGCGCGTCCGGTGGTCGGCCAGCTGGACATCGGCGCGTACGAAGCGACGGGCGATGCGGCGAACGTTGCGTCCGTCACCTGGACGGCTTGCGGCAACGAAGGTTCGACCTGCTCGTTCAGCGGTACCCGTGAAGTCCGCTACGGCGCCAACGGCGTCTATACGACGAAATTCGTGACCGCCTCGACCCCGTGCACGAGCGCCGTGTTCGGCGATCCGATCCGCGGCGTCGCCAAGACGTGCAGCTATTCCAGCACACTGTCGACCGCGAGTGCGGCTGCGGCCCCGGCATGGATTCCCTGCGCCGGCGAGAACTACCTCTGCACGTTCACCGGCACCCGCGAAGTCCGTTTCGGCTCCGGGACCTCGGTCGTGACCAAGACGTTCACCGGCTCCGTCACCTGCTGGCCGAAGGCGTTCGGCAGCGACCCGGCCAAAGGCGTGCTGAAGACCTGCAGCTACTCCAGCAGCACGATCGCGACGTCGGGTTCGGCGACGACGCCCACGGCACCGGCACCGGCACCGGCACCGGCACCGTCCGACACCGGCTGGACGGCGTGCGCGGTCGAAGGCGGTGTCTGCTCGGTGACGGGTACGCATCAGGTCCGCTATGGCGCCAACGGCCTGTATGCGACCAAGACCGTGACCGGTCCGGTGGCCTGCACGAATGCCGTCTTCGGTGATCCGGCCTACCGGGTCGTCAAGAGCTGCAGCTACAAGTAATCACCGGCTTTCCCCATCCGGCAAAAACGCGGCCTCGTGCCGCGTTTTTTATTTTCGATTACCGGCTTGACGAGGTATTTTGTGGCGCCAAAGTCTCATTAATTGTCCGCAATTACTGTGGAAACAACCTTTTGTCAAAAAATAGTTTCCAGGCCTGAACTTTTTCTGTACATTCCACGAACGTGCTGAACCGCGGCACAACAATTTCGCCTAAAAAAATGCGGCGCGAACGCAACATCGGCTTAATTTCAAAAAATTTTTTTTGAAGTCATTTCGATAACATGCCCCGACATTGGACTTGCCAGAAAGACACCCGCGTTGTCATTCTGGCTCTGTCGATAAATTTTCCGCCGGAAATTAGATTCCATAGGGAAAAACCGTAAAAAACGGTTTTCAGGCATCAATCTTTCTTGCGCTCAATGCTAGAAAGAGCAACCACATAATGTTCTTTCGCTCTACTAAATAAGGCTAAAAGGAACATCAATTAGCCTCTTTTCAGGATTGCCGGTTCATTATTTCCGGTTACACTTCGTTACAAACCGTCGATCTTAAAACTCGTATTCTGCAACTTTCCAGCAGGAACAACTGCTGACAGGCAATCTGCTTACGAGGATAAATCGACATGCAACAACTGCGTCAAACCGCATCGCGCAACACCCAATTCTCCGCATCGCACCTGGCTGCTGCCGTCCTGATGGCGTTCGCAGGTGTGGCCACTGCATCCGCAGCGACGCTGTCGGTCGGCCCGGGCAAGACCTACGCCAAGCCGTGCGCTGCGATCGCCGCCGCCAAGGATGGCGACGTCATCGAAATCACCGGCAACACCACCTACAGCGGCGACGTCTGCTACATCGCGCGTAACAACCTGACGATCCGCGGCGTCAACGGCCGTCCGAAGATCGACGCGGCCGGCAAGAACGCCGGCGGCAAAGGCATCTGGGTCGTCAGCGGCGCCAACCTGACCGTCGACAACGTCGAAATGTACGGCGCTAAAGTGCCGGACGCAAACGGTGCTGCGTTCCGCCTCGAAGCGGCCGGCTTCACGCTGCGTAACTCGTTCCTCCACGACAACCAGAACGGTATCCTGGCGAACGCCAACGTCAACAGCGACATCGTGATCGAGAACAGCGAATTCGGCCACAACGGCGCAGGCGACGGCCAGTCGCACAACCTGTACATCGGTCACGTGAAGAGCCTGACCTTCCGCTACAACTTCTCGCACGACGCCAACCTCGGCCACAACCTGAAGTCGCGCGCGGACACCAACCTGATCGCGTACAACCGCTTCTCGAGCCTGAACCCGGGCGAGACGGGCAGCACCGCCGCCGGCAAGCCGTCGTACGAGATCGACCTGCCGAACGCCGGTACGTCCTACGTCATCGGCAACATCATCCAGCAACCGGCATCGAACGCGAACTCGGCAATGCTGGCCTACGGTGAAGAAGGCGCGACCAACGCCGGCAGCGACCTGTACGTCATCAACAACACGTTCCTGAACGATATGGGCAGCGGCGGTACGTTCATGTTCGTCAGCGGCAAGGTGCCGACCCCGGCCATCGCCCAGAACAACATCTATGCCGGCGTGGGCACGTTCAGCACGCAGGCAACGACGGTCGACAAGACGAACTATCGGTCGGCCTCGCCGAGCTTCGCGAACCGCGCCGCGTACGACCTGCATCCGACCGGCAGCGCGATGGTGATCGATGCCGGCTCGGATCCGGGCGTGTCGGCCAAGGGCGTGTCGCTGAAGGCTGTTGCGCAGTACAAGCATGTCGCCGCCGGCGAAGCGCGCCCGGTAGTTGGCCAGTTCGACATCGGTGCGTACGAATCGACGACCGCGCCGACCACGACGACGACGTCCTGGACCGCGTGCGGCAACGAAGGTTCGACCTGCTCGTTCAGCGGTACCCGTGAAGTCCGCTTCGGCGCGAACGGTGTGTACACGTCGAAAATGATCACCGCCTCGACGCCGTGCACGACCGCCGTGTTCGGCGACCCGATCCGCGGCGTTGCCAAGTCGTGCAGCTACGCCAGCACGACCACGGCGGCCGCGCCGGTGACCGCTACGCCGACGTTCACGGCCTGCGCCACCGAAAACGGCACCTGCTCGTTCACCGGCAAGCGTGAAGTCCGCTACGGCACCAGCACGCTCTACACCTCGAAGGTCGTGACCGGTCCGGCCAAGTGCACCAACGCCGTGTTCGGCGACCCGGCACGCGGCCAGGTCAAGTCCTGCTCCTACTCGAGCGTGACGCAGTAATCGCTTCACCCGCACCATGAAAAAAAGCCGCTTCGAGCGGCTTTTTTTGCGTGCCGGCGTTACGGCATTACCAGATGATCACGCGCTCCTGCGGGGCCAGGTACATCTTGTCGCCCTGCTTGACCTTGAAGGCGTCGTAGAAGCCCGGCTGGTTGCGCAGCGTGCCGTTGGCGCGGAACTGGCCCGGCGAGTGCGGGTCGGTCTTCACCTGGACGATCTGCTGCTGTTCGCGCATCTTGGTGCGCCACACCTGGGCCCAGCCCATGTACAGGCGCTGTTCGCCCGTCAGGCCGTCGATCACCGGTGCCTTCTTCCCCTTCAGCGAGATCTTGTAGGCTTTATAAGCGATCGCGAGACCCGAGTTGTCGGCGATGTTTTCGCCCAGCGTCAGTTCGCCGTTCACGTGGTAGCCCTTGATCGGCTCGAACTGGTTGTACTGGTTGACCAGCATCTTGGTCTTGGCCTCGAAGTTCTTGTGGTCGGCCGCGGTCCACCAGTCGCGCAGGTTGCCGTCGCCGTCGTACTGGGCGCCCTGGTCGTCGAAGCCGTGGCTGATCTCGTGGCCGATCACGGCGCCGATGCCGCCGTAGTTGACCGCGTCGTCCGCATTGGCGTCGAAGAACGGCGGCTGCAGGATCGCGGCCGGGAACACGATCTCGTTCATCTCCGGGTTGTAGTACGCGTTGATGGTCTGCGGCGTCATGCCCCACTCGTCGCGGTCGATCGGCTTGCCCAGCTTGTTCAGCTCGCGGTTGTACTCGACGTCGCGCGAGCGCATCACGTTGCCCACCAGGTCGTCACGCGACACGACCAGTGCCGAGTAATCCTTCCACTTGTTCGGGTAGCCGATCTTCGGCGTGAACTTGGCCAGCTTGGCCTGCGCTTCCTTCTTGGTGGCCGGCGACATCCAGTCCAGCTTGTCGATGCTCTGCTTGTAGGCGACCAGCAGGTTCTTAACCAGCGCTTCCATGCGCGCCTTGCGCTCCGGCGGGAAGTACTCGGCCACGTACAGCTTGCCCAGCGACTCGCCCTGCGAGCGCTCGATCGCGGCGACGCCACGCTTCCAGCGCGGTTCCATCTCCTTCACGCCCGACAGGGTCTTGCCGTAGAAGTCGAAGCGCTCGTCGACGAAGGCCTTGTTCAGGTAGCTCGCGTAGGCGTCCAGCAGGTGCATCGTCAGGTACGCCTTCCAGGTGTCCAGCGAGGTCTTGTTGGAGATCTCGGCGAAACCCTTCAGGTAGGTCGGCTGGCTGACGATCACATAAGTCGCCTTGCCGGCGATGCCGGTGGCCTGCAGGTAGCCGTTCCAGTCGTAGTCCGGTGCGACCTTGCCCATGTCGGCCAGCGGCACCTTGTTGTAGGCCTTGATCGGGTCGCGCAGTTCGACCTTGGTCCACTGCACCTTGGCCAGTTCCGTCTCGAAGTCGACGATGGCCTTCGCGTTGGCGGCGGCGTTCTTGTCGCCGGCCAGCGCCAGCGTCTTCTCGACGTGCGTCAGGTACTTGGCCTTCGCGTCGGCCAGCTTGGCGTCGTCCGCCTTCAGGTAGTAATCGCGGTCCGGCATGCCGAGACCACTCTGGTAGATGTCGGCGACGTACTTGGTCGAATCCTTGTTGTCCTGGTGGATGCCGAAGTCGTACGGCACGTTGACGCCGATCTTGCCCAGGTGCGCCAGCAGCGCGGGCAGTTCGGACTTGTCCTTCAGCGCCGCGATTTTCGCCAGTTCGCCGTTCAGCGGGGTGATGCCCAACTGCTCCAGCTTCGCTTCGTCCATGAAGCTGGCGTAGTAATCGCCGATGCGCTGGGCGTCGGTGCCCTTGGCCGGGTTGCCGGCGGCGGCTTTCTCGATGATGCCGCGCAGCTGCGGCAGCGTGTCGTCGCGCAGCTTGGCGAACGAACCCCAGCTCGATTTGTCGGCCGGGATCTCGACCGTCTTCATCCACTTGCCGTTCAGGTATTCATAGAAATCGTCCTGCGGGCGGACCGCCGGATCGATGTATTCGGTGGCGATGCCGGCCGACAGGGTCTGGCCCTTCTTGATGGCCGTGTTCTTGGCGGCGGCGCCTTCCGCCGCATGGCCGGCGTTGGCAAGCAGCGCCAGGGTCAGGGCGCTCAACAGGGTGTGTTTCTTCATCATCTCTTCATCTCCCTCGGGTTGTTATGGGTGGGATGGTGGGCCGGCGGGGGTACCGCCGCCCCTGATTATCGCTGATGGCGATCCGTTTTTGTTACCAAATAGTGACGCGCTGCTCCGGCGGCAAATACATCTTGTCGCCTTCCTTGACGCCGAACGCCTCGTAGAACGCGGCCTGGTTGCGCAGCGTGCCGTTGGCGCGGAACTGGCCCGGCGAGTGCGGGTCGGTCTTCACCTGCACGATCTGCTGCGCCTCGCGCATCTTCGAGCGCCACACCTGGGCCCAGCCCATGAAGAAGCGCTGGTCGCCGGTGAGGCCGTCGATGACGGGCGCCTGCTGGCCGTGCAACGAGATTTTATAAGCCTTGTACGCGATGGCGAGGCCCGAGTTGTCGCCGATGTTCTCGCCCAGCGTGAGGGCGCCGTTGACGTGGTAGCCCGGGAGCGGTTCGAAAGAGTCGTACTGCTTCACCAGCATGTCGGTCTTGGCCTTGAAGCGCGCCTGGTCCTCCGCCGTCCACCAGTTGCGCAGATTGCCTTCGCCGTCCGACTGGCTGCCCTTGTCGTCGAAGCCGTGGCCGATCTCGTGGCCGATCACGGCGCCGATGCCGCCGTAGTTCACGGCATCGTCCGCATCCGCATCGAAGAACGGCGGCTGCAGGATCGCGGCCGGGAACACGATCTCGTTCATGCGCGAGTTGTAGTAGGCGTTCACCGTCTGCGGCGTCATGCCCCACTCTTCGCGGTCGATCGGCTTGCCCAGCTTGTCGATGTTGCGGTTGTACGCGAACGTCGCGGCGCGCATCACGTTGCCGGCGAGGTCATCCTTCCTGACGCTCAGGCGGGAATAATCGCGCCACTTGTTCGGGTAGCCGATCTTCGGCGTGAACTTCGCCAGCTTGGCTTGCGCTTCCTTCTTCGTCTCCGGCCCCATCCAGTCGAGCTGGTCGATCGATTCCCGGTACGCGGCGAGGACGTTCTTCACGAGTTCCTCCATGCGCGCCTTGCGCTCCGGCGGGAAGTACTTCGCCACGTATTCGCGGCCCAGCGCCTCGCCCAGCGCGCCTTCGACGACCGACACGCCGATTTTCCAGCGCGGACGGTTGACGTCCGCACCGGTCAGCGTCTTGCCGTAGAAATCGAAGTCCTCGTCGACGAACGCCTTCGACAGGTAGGGCGCGTATTCGCGCAGCAGCTGCCACTGGAAATAGGCCTTGACGGTCTCGAGGTCGCTTTCGGCCAGGAGTTTGGCTAAGCCCTGCAGGTAGGTCGGCTGGCCGACGATCACGTAATCGACCTTGTTGCCCACGCCGGCGGCGCCCAGCGCCGTCTTCCAGTCGTAGCCCGGCGTCAGCGCGGCGAGCTGCGCCACGTCCATCCTGTTGTAGTTCCTGTTCGGGTCGCGCAGTTCGACCTTCGTCCACTGCACCTTCGCGAGTTCCGTCTCGAACGCGACGATCGCTTTCGCCTTCGCGTCCGCATCCTTGTCGCCGGCAAGCGCCAGGATCTTCGCGACGTGCTGTTCGTACTTCGCCCTGGTCGCGGCCATCTTGGCGTCGTCCGCCTTCAGGTAGTAGTCGCGGTCCGGCATGCCGAGGCCGCCCTGGCGGATGTACGTGGCGTACTTCGTGGAGGCTTTCGCGTCCTGCGCGACGGCGATGCCGTACGGCGTGGCGACGCCGATCTTCGTGAGATGCGCGATCAGGTCCGGCACGCCCTTCTTGTCCTTCAGCGTGCGGATGCGGGCCAGTTCGCCCGTCAGCGGCTTGTAGCCCAGCGTCTCCAGCTTCTTCTCGTCCATGAAGCTCGTGTACAGGTCGGCGATCTTCTGCGCATCGCTGCCGGCCTTCTTGTGCGGGTCCTTCTGGTCCGCTTCGATGATGCCGAGGAGCTGCGGCTGCGTGTCTTCGCGCAGCTTCATGAAGGTGCCCCAGCTCGAACGGTCGGCGGGGATCTCGGTCGTCTTGAGCCACTTGCCGTTCAGGTAAGTGAAGAAATCGTCCTGCACGCGTACGCTCGGGTCGATGTATTGCGTGTCGATGCCGGCACGGTCCGCCGCGGATGCGAAGGTGGCCAACATGGAGAGGGTCAGGGTACTGAGGAGGTATCGTTTCACGAGAGGTCCTTTTGCTGCGGTGCGGCTTGTGGCCATGGGTGGCAGCGCTACATCTTCATTTCGTAGCGGATGCCGAGGGTGGTGTACGTACGGGTCGCCGTCGCCGCGCTCTGCACGAGGGTGCCCGTGTCGACGCTGCGCGCGCTGTCGTAGAGGCGCGGATCGAGGTTGTTCGCGGACAGGCGCACCTGCGCGTTCGCATTCAGCTTGTACAAGCCGTAAAAGTCGAACTGGCGCTTCATGCCCGTGTACGCGGTCTCGTTGACGGTGGTCTGCACGAGGGTCGCGGGCGTCCAGTTCAAGCCGCCGCCCACCGTCAGCGGCAAGCCTTTCAGGCGCCAGTCCGAGCCCACGTTGGCCGTCTGCTTCGGCTGCTGGTCGAGGCGGTTGTCCGGGCCCGGAATGCCGTCGACATTCGACCAGTAACGGCTGTAGTTCGCGCGCACGTCGACGTTCGGCGCGCCCGCGTAGACGTCCGTCAGCGGAAACTTCGCTTCCAGTTCGATGCCGCGCGTGCGGGCACGGCCGATGTTGATGGGCGTGGACACCCAGCGCGGCCCGCTCGCCGTCTGCGCCAGCACCGTCGTGCGGCGCTGCAGGTCGTCGATGTTGCGCGCGAATCCGCTCGCGGACAGGATGCCGCTCTTGCCGACGTAATGTTCGTACGCGACGTCGATCCCGGTCGCCAGTTCCGGCTTCAGGCTCGGATTGCCCGTGCGGTCCGGACGCGTGGCGTCGTTGTACGTGGAGATCGTCGGCACGGCGATCAGATCGTTCAGTCCCGGCGCTTTATAGCTGCGCGTGACGCTCGCGCGCACCTGGTCTTTATCGTGTTCCGGGATGCGCCACACGCCGTGCAGCACGGGACTCCACACCTTGGACAGGTTGCGGACCCGATCGCTGGTGATGCGAATGCCTTCCCAGCGCAGGCCGAGATAAGTGGAAAACTGCGGCGTGACGTCCCACTCGTCCTGCACGAACGCGGCGACGCGGCGCGAATCGGCCGCCAGCGATGCGCCGCCGCCGTCGAACAGCGCGGCCGAATCGCCGGCCGCGACGTGTTCCTGGCTGCGATGGCCTCCTTCGACCTCCCAGCCGGCCGCGAACAGGTGTCCTTTACCCATCGGGCGCGTGTACTTGCCGCCCGTATTCAGGCTCCCGTCGCGCGTGGCGTCGCTGTCGACGTAGCGCAGCAATGGGCTGCCCGCGGCATCGAACGTATTGCGCAGGACGTCGCTGTGGCTGCGGCCACCGGCGAAGCCGAATTTCACGTCCAGGCGCGCGCCGCCGTCCATGCGGTGCAGCCAGTTGCCGAAGCCGCGTACGAACGTCGAATTCGACGTCGAATCGGATCTCTGGTGCGCATATTCCGGCGCGGTCGTGCCGATGGGCTGGTCGAGGCGGCTGTCGCCGCCGCTGCGGTTGCGGTTCGCGACGAGGAACGGTTGAAACGTCAGCGTGTCTCCGTTCGAAAATTTATAGGCGAAGCGCGGCGTGAGGAACAGGGAGTCGTTGACGCCGCCGCCTTCGTCGTGGATGCGCTGCTCGCGCTGCACGGTGCCATCCTTCAGCGTGTTCAGGTTGACGGTGTCGCTGTCGTTGTGCTGGCGCGCCTGGTTGACGGCGCCCGTCAGGTTCCACGACAGGCTGCCCGCCTGCCCCGGCACGACGACGCCCACGTTCACGCCGTGGCGGCCCTGCTCGATGCTGTCGGCCACGCGCAGCTGCACGTCCTTTTGCCGATAACCCTCGCGCAGGATGATGTTGATGGTGCCCGCGATCGCCTGGGTGCTGTGCTCCGCGACGGGACCGCGCATCACTTCGATGCGCTCGACCTGGTCGGGCGCCAGCGCGTCCAGCGAAAAGCCCGGCGGCGGGCGCTCGCCGTTGACGAGCATCTGCGTATAGCCGTTGCCGAGCCCCCGCATGCGCACACCGCCGCCGCCGCGTCCCGGCGGCCCGCCCAGGGTCACGCCCGGCAGGCGCTTGAGGACTTCGCTGATGCTCGTGTCGCCGTTGCGGTCGAGCTCTTCGCGCCCGAATACCATTTTCGCGGCCGTCGACAGGCGGCGCGTTTCCGTGTCGTCGGCGCGCGCGCCGCTCACGTTCACCTGCTGGATCGGGTCGGAGGTTTGGCCGGACTGGGCCAATGCAGGTCCCGCCGTGCCCAGCAGAGCCAGGCAGGCGATCGGGATCAGTTTGCTCATGACTATCGTTGTTATCGGTTGCGCAGCGGCACCAATTCTAGCGGGAAGGATAGTCAAACCACCGAAGTGCGGCGGATTTTTACTTAACGATACATAGTGTGCAAAACTCAACCGCCGAGATTGATCGACGCGCCGCCGGGGCCGCCCATCCCGCCACGCCCGTGGCCGCCCATGCCGCCCGGGCGTCCGCCGCTGCGCTCATTGCTTCGTTCTCCGCCACGCTCGCCACCCGGACGCCCCTCCGGCACCACGCGCATCAATTGCTCGCCGATGAAGGTCGCGACCTGGGCGCGCTGCTTGTCGTCGAGCGCATCGTTCACTTCCAGCCACGCTTCGCGCAGCTGCTTGTCCTCGGTATTGGTCGCCGCCGCTTCCGCCTCGACGGCCCGGTTCAGGTCGCGCAATTCGACTTCCGGCTTCGCCAGCAGCGTCTTCGCCTGTTCCTGCAAGGCCTCGCGGCGACGCTGGCGCTCGCGCAGGATCGAACGCGAACGGCCCTCGATCTGGTTCCACAGCGTCTGCTGGTTCGGCGTCAGGTTCAGGGATTTTTTCACGTCGGCGGACATGAACAGCAGATCTTCTACGCGCATGTCCATCAGCGGGACGGCGAACGAGGGGGCGGCGCTGCCGATGGCGAATGCGAGCAGGCAGGCGCGGGAGAACCGGTTTCTAAACATCGAACACGCTCCAGGCATAAAAAAGCCCACGGTGGGGGAACCGTGGGCAAAGACCACTTCAAGAGTGGAGAGAGAGAAAAACTGATAAGAACTATATGCTCCGCCCCTCCCCCTGTCCGGGCACTTTACAAATACTTACGCCGTGTTTGTCGTGGGATACAAGGATTAACAAGAACCCCGAAATCGTATTTACACAGAGGTCGATCGCACCATGATGGTGACCGGCGCGCCATTGAGCTCCGCCATCTCGACGGTCTCCCAGCCTGCCCGCCGGTACAGCGATGCGTTGTGCGGCGTGAACAGATAAACCATCGGGAATCCGAGGCGGGCCGCTTCAAGCGCGATGCGCAGCGAAAGTGCGGACGCGATACCCTGCCCCCGGCATGCGGGCGGGACGACGACGGTCGACAACCAGGGCGTCAGGTGCGGATGCGTGATCGTCCGGGGCAGCAGCGTCGCGGCGCCGATGGGATCGCCGTCATCGGACACGGCGACCAGCGTCAGCGGCAGGCCGGTGGCGGACAGCGATGCGCGCAGGCGCTCTTCCCGCTGTTCGAGGCGGATGGATGGATTCAGGTAGCCGAATTCGGTGTGCTGCCACGCGGCGACGCGCGCGAGATGCTCCGGGCAATCCGCCAGATGCTCGATCCGGAACGCCATCAGGCCCCCAGCGGCAGGTGCCGGCTCCAGCCATCGGCCATTGCCCGCGCGAGCGCCGCGTAGTCCGCATGCCGGCTGGCGCGGTCACGCTCGCGGCAGAACGCCTCGTCGCGGTTGAACAGCGATGACGCAAGCCCGCGGCCGGCCAGCGTGATCCCTGCCGTCTTCTGGAAGCGCAGCGCCGTGAAGGCTCCCAGGGCCCGGTCCACATTGCCCGGATGCGCTTCGATGCAGTTCGCCAGGTGCCACGCGTCTTCCAGCGCCTGGCACGCGCCCTGGCCTGACGTGGGCAGGGCCGCGTGGGCCGCATCGCCGATCATGACCAGGTTGTCCCGGTGCCACGCCGGCACGGGGTCGTGGTCGTGCACGTAGATCTTGTTGATGCGAGCGACGGGCGTGCCGGCGATGACGCGCCGTACCGGTGCCGGCCAGTCCACGAAGATGCGCTGCAACTCGTCGCGATAGTCGTCCGGATCGCGCGCACCGATCGTGGCCTGCGCCGCGCCGCCGGCCCAATACGCCTTGTCGCGTGCGACGGGCACGATGCCGAAGCGTTCGCCCGTGCCCCAGTAGTCCGAGATCGTGTCTGCGTCGAACTCGCCTTCGCAGACGCCGATCCAGTTGATGAAGCCCTGATAGACGGGCGTGGCGTCGCCCGTGACGTAGCGGCGGGCACACGACGCCATGCGGCCGTCGGCGCCGACGACCAGGTCCGCCGTCAGTGTCGCGCCATTCTCGAAGTGGACCACCGTGCCCGCGTCGATGCGCGCGACCTTGTGGCCATACCGGATGTCGACGCCCAGCGACTGCAATCGCGCCGCCAGGATGCGCTGGAAATCCATTCTCAGGATGGACAGGCTGGAATAGCCCATCCCCGCGTCGATCAGGCCGATGTCCAGCGCACCGAGGTCCTCGCCGGCACGCGACAGGCGGCGCATCGCGCGCGGACGGCCGGAAACGGCCGCCATGTCGTCCAGGATGCCGAATTGGTCCAGCACGAAGGCGGCATTCGGCCACACGACGATGCCCGCGCCGATGTTCGTATCGGCGTCGCGCCGTTCGTAGACGGTGACGTCGAACCCTTTTAACCTGAATGCGATCGCGCTGGCGACACCCGCCACGCCGCCGCCGAGAATGGCTATGTGCATGTGAATAAAAAAGGCTGCCGGGGCAGCCTTTTCGAATGCGGTCGAACGCAGATCAGGTATTGAGCTGCTCGGCGTCGCCCAGTTTGTCCTTGTACGAATCGAAGATCTTGACCAGCGCGTCGCGCATGGACACCTGCGGCTTCCAGCCGAGTTCCGAGACCGTGTTCTCGATCTTCGGCACGCGGTTCTGCACGTCCTGGTAGCCGGTGCCGTAGTAGGCGCCCGAGCTCGTGTCGACCAGTTTCACCTGCTTGGCCGTCTCGCGGTATTCCGGATACTCGGCGGCCAGGTCCAGCATCATGCCGGCCAGTTCGCGGATCGAGTAGTTGTTGGTCGGGTTGCCCACGTTGAAGATCTTGCCGGTGGCCTTGCCGTCCTTGTTCTCGATGATGCGCATCAGCGCATCGATGCCGTCGTCGACATAGGTGAACGAACGCTTCTGCTGGCCGCCGTCGACCAGCTGGATCGGTTCGCCGCGCACGATGTGGCCCAGGAACTGGGTCAGCACGCGCGAGGAGCCTTCTTTCGGCGTGTGGATCGAATCCAGGCCGGCGCCGATCCAGTTGAACGGACGGAACAACGTGAAGTTCAGGCCTTCCATGCCGTAGCCCCAGATCACGCGGTCCATCAGCTGCTTGGCGCAGGCATAGATCCAGCGCGGCTTGTTGATCGGGCCATAGACCAGTTCCGAGTTCTCCGGGTCGAATTCGGCGTCGCGGCTCATGCCGTAGACTTCCGACGTCGACGGGAAGATCAGATGTTTCTTGTACTTGGCGGCCGAACGGACGATCGGCAGGTTCGCCTCGAAGTCCAGTTCGAAGACGCGCAGCGGTTCCTTCACGTACGTCGACGGCGTCGCGATCGCCACCAGCGGGAGGATCACGTCGCACTTCTTGACGTGGTACTCGACCCACTCCTTGTTGATGGTGATGTCGCCTTCGAAGAAGTGCATGCGGGGATGGTCCAGCAGATGCGCGATCCGCTCGGAGTTCATGTCCATGCCGTACACTTCCCAATCGGTCGTCTCCAGGATGCGCTTGGAGAGATGGTGGCCGATAAAACCGTTGACGCCGAGGATGAGGACTTTTTTCATTTCAGGTAGGAAACATTTTCACGTATCGCCCGATTATACCACCGCGCAAATTCACGCAAACCCGTCTCCAGTGACGTCGTGGGTTTGTAACCGACCCAGTCCTGCAGCCTGCTCGTGTCGGCATGCGTGGCCGGTACGTCGCCCGGCTGCATCGGTTGAAAGTCCAGCTGCGCCTTGACGTCGAACGCGCCTTCCAGCGTACGGATGAAGTCCAGCACCTGCACCGGCGTCTGGTTGCCGATGTTGAAGATGGCGTGCGGCGGCTTGCCTTCCGGCTTCGTCGGCTTGAACAGCAGGCGCACGACGCCTTCGACGATGTCGTCGATATACGTGAAGTCGCGGTACAGCTTGCCTTCGGCGAACACGGGAATGGGTTCTCCCGCCAGCATCTTGCGCGCGAAGCTGAAGTACGCCATGTCCGGGCGGCCCCACGGTCCATACACCGTGAAGAAGCGCAGGCCCGTCGTCGGGATGCCGTACAGATGGCTGTACGAATGAGCCATCAGCTCGTTCGACTTCTTCGTCGCGGCGTACAGCGAGACCGGTGCGTCGGTGACGTCGTCCTCGCTGAACGGCGTCTTGGCGTTGGCGCCGTAGACGCTGCTGCTGCTGGCGTACAGCAGGTGCTCCACCTTGTGGTTGCGGCACGCTTCCAGCATGTGGCCGAACGCGACGAGGTTCGCCTGTACGTACGCGGCCGGGTTCTTCAGCGAATAGCGCACGCCGGCCTGGGCGGCCAGGTGCACGACGAGCGCCGGTTTTACGCGCTCGAACAGCGCGGCCACCTGCTCGCCGTCGCTCAGTTCGACGGTCTCGCACGGCACGCCGGCCGGCTTCAACAGCGCCTCGACGCGGTGGTGCTTCAGCGCCGGGTCGTAGTAATCGTTGAAATTGTCGCAGCCGACCACGGTGTGGCCCATGGCGGTCAGGCGCACCGCCACCGCGCTGCCGATGAAGCCGGCGGCGCCGGTGACGAGGATCGTACCTTTGTTGCTTGCTTCAGTCATTGTTCGGCTTTCCCCGAACGGCGGCCGATGCCTTCATAGACGAGGCCGGCGGCGCCGAAAGCGTCCGGATCGTAGATGTTACGACCGTCGAACACGGCCTTCAGTTTCAGGTTCTCGGCCAGGAACGGCAGGTCCGGCGCGCGGAATTCCTTCCACTCCGTGACCAGCACGAGCACGTCCGCGCCTTCGACGGCTTGTTTGGCCGACTCGACGATGCGCAGGCGGGTATTGCACAGCTCTTCGCCATGCTCGGCCACCAGGACGCGCTTCGCTTCCGTGCTGGCGACGGGGTCGTACGCGACCACGTTGGCGCCTGCGTCGAACAGCGACTTGATCAGGATACGGCTCGGCGCTTCGCGCATGTCGTCCGTGTTCGGCTTGAACGACAGGCCCCACAGGGCGATCGTCTTGCCGTTCAGGTTGCTCTCGCCGCCGAAGAAGCGCACCAGCTTCGTGAACAGCACGTTCTTCTGTTCCTCGTTGACCTTCTCGGTCGCGGTGAGCAGGTGCAGCTGCTTCTGATGGTCCGACGCCGTCTTGATCAGCGCCTTGACGTCTTTCGGGAAGCAGGAACCGCCATAGCCCATGCCGGCGTACAGGAAGTCCGGGCCGATGCGCGGGTCCATGCCGATGCCCAGGCGCACGGCTTCGATGTCGGCGCCCAGCAGTTCGGACAGGTTCGCCAGCTCGTTCATGAAGCTGATACGGGTGGCCAGCATCGCGTTCGCCGCGTACTTCGTCAGCTCGGCGCTGCGAATGTCCATCTCGACGAATTTTTCGTGGTTGCGGCTGAACGGCGCGTACAGCTGGCGCATCTGCTTGCCGGCGTCGGCGTCATCGAAACCGACCACGATGCGGTCCGGCTTCATGAAGTCGTCGATCGCGGCGCCTTCTTTCAGGAATTCGGGGTTGCTGACGACGTGGAACGCCACGTTCACGCCGCGTTTCTCCAGTTCGCCCGCGATGGCGCGTTTCACTTTTTCCGCGGTGCCGACGGGCACGGTCGACTTGTCGACGATCACGGCCGGCTTCGTCAGGCGCTCGCCGATGCTGCGCGCGGCCGACAGGATGTGGGTCAGGTCGGCGCTGCCGTCTTCGTCCGGCGGCGTACCGACGGCCAGGAAGATGATGTCGGCGTGGCTGACGGCGTCGTCGTAGTTCGACGAGAACAGCAGGCGGCCGGCGGCCGCGTTGCGCTGGACGAGGCTGTCCAGGCCCGGTTCGTGGATCGGGATGATCCCGTCCTTCAACATCGTGATCTTGCGCGTATCGACGTCCAGGCACAGCACGGTATTACCGACGTCGGCGAAGCAGGCGCCAGACACCAGTCCGACGTAACCAGTCCCGATAACTGAAATTTTCATGATCTTCTACAGATTGAGGTAAGGGACCACGGGACGCCCGGCGCTGCATGCCGGTTCGCCTCATGAGGGAGTGGGCCGGAGGACTTGCCGCCGGACTAATAACTAGACGAATTTATCACAGATTTCTGACGAGCACGCTACACGTTTGCTTTTTTGCTATTAAACTGGAGCACGTTCCTCCAGAACAGACAAGTATTGCAATCTATTACATAATAGATGCTACGCTCTGCACCACTCCGCCCCGCGCACATCGTCGATGAAGCTCCTTACATTCAGTTCCCTCTTCCCGAACACGGTCAAACCCAGCCACGGCATCTTTGTCGAAACCCGTCTGCGCTACCTGCTCGCCAGCGGCCAGGTCGAATCGAAAGTGGTCGCGCCCGTGCCCTGGTTCCCGTCGCAGCACCCGCGTTTCGGCGACTACGCGGCCTTTTCCAAGGTGCCGGCAGTCGAGACACGCTACGACATCGACGTCACGCACCCCCGCTACCTCGTCATTCCGAAGGTCGGGATGACGGCGGCGCCGTGGCTGATGGCCCAGGCCTGCAAAAAAGAGATCGGCCGCATCATCGACGAGGGCTATGACTTCGACGTCATCGACGCGCACTATTTTTATCCGGACGGCGTTGCCGCGGTGATGCTGGGCAAGTATTTCAACAAGCCCGTCGTCATCACGGCCCGCGGTACCGACATTAACCTGATTCCGCAGTTCACGCTGCCGAGAAAGCAACTCATGTGGGCGGCAAACAACGCCGCCGGCATGATCACGGTGTGCCAGGCGCTGCGCGAGGAGATGATCGGCCTCGGCATTCCGGGCGACCGCATCGTGTCGCTGCGCAACGGCGTCGACCTGCAGCGCTTCGTCCCGATGGACCGCGCGGCCGCGCGCGCCCAGCTGGGCATCGACGGGTTCACGGTGATTTCCGTCGGCGTGCTCGACCCGCGCAAGGCGCACGATCTCACGATCGGCGCGCTGCCGATGTTGCCGGACGTAAAACTTCTCATTGCCGGCATCGGCCCGGAGCGCAAGAAGCTCGAAGCGCTGGCGGCCAGCCTGGGCGTGACGGACCGCGTCAAATTCCTCGGCGCCGTCGCGCAGACCGAGCTCAAACACTATTACAACGCGGCCGATGCGATGATCCTCGCGTCCAGCCGCGAAGGCTGGGCCAACGTGCTGCTCGAATCGATGGCCTGCGGCACGCCGGTCGTCGCATCGAACGTGTGGGGCACGCCAGAAGTCGTGGCCAAACCGGAAGCCGGCGTGCTGATGAAGGAACGCACGGCGAAAGGCATCGCGGAAGCGCTGACGGAACTGCGCCGCAACTACCCGGACCACGCCGCCACCCGCCGTTATGCCGAGGGCTTCAGCTGGGACGACACGACCAACGGCCAGCTGACGTTGTTTTCGCGCATCATCAACAGCCGCGGCTCCTTGCCCGCCGGCAAGCGCGCCGTCGCCTGACGGCGTTCCCGCGCGTCGCGGCGTCGCACCCGGGCCGCGGGACGGTTATACTGGACCGCAGTCCCCTTTCGTTCATCACCCATGCGCTCCAGCTTCAAGAACGCTGCCCTGGTCACCCTCGGTGTGATCCTCGGGGTCGGCGTCACGATGCAATACTCGGCCCTGGCCCACAAGCCGGTGGACGGCATGCCCATCGAGGGCCTGCACCAGCTGGCGCATGCCTACAACACGATCAAGGCCGATTACGTCGAGCCGGTGGAAGACCGCAAGCTCCTCACACAGGCCGTTTCCGGCATGGTGAGCGCGCTCGACCCGCACTCGGCCTACCTGGACCGCAAGGCCTACCGCGAACTGCGCGAAGGGACCGAAGGCAAATTCGTCGGCCTGGGCATCGAGATCAACCAGAGCGAGGAAGGCTATGTCCGCATCGTCACCCCGATCGAGGATGCGCCGGCCGCCCGCGCCGGCATCCAGGCGGGCGATCTGATCACGCACATCGACGGCGCGGCGGTGAAGGATATGGACCTCGACGAGGCCATCAAGCGCATGCGCGGCGAGCCGCGCACGAAGGTCGTGCTCACGGTGCAGCGCAAGGATGCCGCGGCACCGCTGTCGTTTACGGTGA
Organism: Massilia kyonggiensis; assembly: GCF_024756235.1. Taxonomy (GTDB): domain Bacteria; phylum Pseudomonadota; class Gammaproteobacteria; order Burkholderiales; family Burkholderiaceae_D; genus Telluria; species Telluria kyonggiensis. Next base: position 196,606 of record NZ_JANUGY010000006.1, read on the forward strand.
TGCGCGACGAGATCGTGCAGAAGAGCGTGAAGGGCAAGATCGTCGCGCCTGGCTACGCATGGGTGCGCGTCTCGCAGTTCCAGGAACCGACCGTCGAGGATCTCGCCAATAAACTGGCCGCGCTGGCGCGCGAGGAGCCGGACCTGAAAGGCCTCGTGCTCGACCTGCGCAACGACCCGGGCGGCCTGCTGCAGGGCGCGATTGGCGTCTCCGCCGCGTTCCTGCCGAAGAATGCCGAGATCGTCTCGACGAACGGCCAGCGGGAAGATTCGAAGGCCCGCTTCTACGGCAAGCCCGAAGACTACCTGCTCAGCCGCGGCAGCGATCCGCTCGACAAGGTGCCGGAGCTGTTCAAGACGATTCCGATGGTCGTGCTCGTGAACACGGGCTCCGCATCGGCATCGGAAATCGTCGCGGGCGCGCTGCAGGACCATAAACGCGCCGCCATCGTCGGCAGCCGGACGTTCGGCAAGGGGTCCGTGCAGACGATCCGTCCGCTGGCCGGCGACACCGCGGTGAAAATGACGACGGCGCGCTACTACACGCCCAGCGGCCGCTCGATCCAGGCGCGCGGCATCGTGCCCGACATCCCCGTCGACGAGAACGCGGACGGCGACGGCCTGAACGCCCTGCGCATGCGCGAGGCCGACCTGCGGCACCATCTCGAGAACGACACCAGCCGCGCGGCCGAGGACATGACGAATCACGACGACATCGAGGAACAGATGCGCATCCTCGCGCTTGCACGCACCCGCAAGCCGCTCGAATTCGGCAGCGCCGACGATTTTCAGTTGACCCAGGCGCTGCACCATTTGCAGGGTCTGCCGGTGCAGTTGTCCAAACGCGCAACACCCCCCGCCTCGCTCGCCCAACAGGCCCATTAACGCCATCGGTACGATTGTGTAGAATCGCCTGCTTCGGCATTGTTGCCACCGTTATTGTTCAAGAAAGTCAAGCATGAAATCTGTCGTCATCAGCGGCACCGGCCTGTTCACGCCACCGAATTCCATTTCCAACGATGAGCTGGTGACGGCCTTCAACCAGTACGTCGAGCTGTTCAACGCCGAGCACGCGGATGAAATCGCGGCCGGCGAGATCACCGCGCTGGAGCCGTCCAGCAGCGCCTTCATCGAAAAAGCGTCGGGCATCAAATCGCGCCACGTGATGGAAAAGGAAGGCATTCTCGATCCGACCCACATGACGCCGCGCATCAAGGAACGCGCCGACGAGGAACTGTCGCTGCAGGCCGAGATCTGCGTGGCCGCCGCGCGCCAGGCCCTCGCCCGCGCGGGCCGCACGCCGGCCGACATCGACATGGTCCTGGTCGCCGCCAGCAACATGCAGCGCGCCTACCCGGCCATGGCCGTCGAGGTGCAGGACGCCCTCGGCATCGAGGGCTACGGTTTCGACATGAACGTGGCCTGCTCGTCCGCCACGTTCGCGATCCAGACCGCGGCCGCCGCCGTCCAGACGGGCCAGGCGCGCGCCGTGCTCGTGCTCGATCCGGAAATCACGAGCGCCCACCTGAACTTCCGCGACCGCGACAGCCATTTCATCTTCGGCGACGCGTGCACTGCGATGGTCATCGAAGCGGCCGACACGGCCACGAGCGAACACCAGTTCGAGATCCTCGATTCGAAACTGAAGACGAAGTTCTCGAACAACATCCGCAACAACTTCGGCTTCATGAACCGCTTCGACGAAGCCGGCGTCGGCCAGCCGGACAAGCTGTTCCGCCAGCAGGGCCGCAAGGTGTTCAAGGAAGTGTGCCCGATGGCGGCCGCGATGATCCGCGACACGGTCGAAGGCATCGGCCTGAACATCGAGGACATCTCCCGCTTCTGGCTGCACCAGGCGAACCTGAGCATGAACCAGCTGATCGTGCGCACGCTGCTGGGCCGCGACGCCACGCCGGAAGAAGCGCCGGTGATCCTCGACCGCTACGCGAACACGTCGTCGGCCGGCTCGATCATCGCGTTCCACTCGCACCAGGACGACCTGCCCAGCGGCGCCAATGGCGTCATCTGCTCGTTCGGCGCCGGCTATTCGATCGGCTGCGTTGTCGTGCGTAAGAAATAGAGTGGGCACTCCGTGCCCACACGCAATGTGGTAGTTCCAGTCCTACACGGCTGCGCTCCCTCTTCCTCTGGAATAGCGCATTCCCCGCGCGCATGATCTTCCTGTCAGCGCAGCTCACAGGAGGATCAAATGTCGAAACAAAAAGGACCGGACACCACGCATTCGCGCGGCATCGCCAAGGAAAAAATCGTCCCCGTCGCGGAAGGCAGCCAGCAGCCGCGGGCACCGGGCTGGGTGGCGCCGGGCGGGGCCAACGTCCAGTCGGCCAATATCGAACAGCAGGGCGCGTCGCTGCGCGCCCGCGGCTCGCTGCAAGGCAGTATCGATGAGAACCTGGGCAGCCAGCGCGGCGGCCCGGGCGCCCAGCAGGCCGGGTGGAGCGCCCGCCAGAGCGGCCAGCGCATGCAGGCACGGGGCGAAGAAGACCGCCTGAACGCGTCGCGCCAGTCGGGCTACGGCGGCATGGAACAGCAGCAGAAAGGCGGCTCGCTGGAATCCTCGACGGGCTCCCGGCAGAGCGACCTCAACACGCCGCGCCAGGGTGACCAGACGGCACAGCCGGCATCGGATTCCCGCAGCAGGAAGAGCAAGAAACGCGGCAGCTAGGCCCAGGCGGCTCGTCTTATAAACGCGCCGCCAGCTCCGCGCCTTCGCGGATCGCCCGTTTCGCATCCAGTTCGGCCGCCAATGCCGCGCCGCCGATCTTGTGGAACGCCGGTCCGCCCTGCTGCCCTTCCGGCGGCATCAGTTCCGCCAGGCTTTCCTGCCCGGCGCAGATCACCACATTGTCCACTTCCAGCAGTTTGGACTCTCCGCCGACGGTGATGTGCAGGCCCGCGTCGTCGATGCGGTCGTACTGCACGCCCGCCAGCATCGCGACGCCGTTGCGCGCCAGCGTGGCGCGGTGCACCCAGCCCGACGTCTTGCCCAGGCCCGCGCCCGGACGCGTCGTCTTGCGCTGCAGGAGCCAGACGCTGCGCGCAGGCGTCACGCCATGCGGCTTCACGAGGCCGCCCGGCGCGGTCACCTCCAGGTCGACGCCCCATTCGCCGGCCCACTCCGCGACAGGCTGCGGGCGCGGCGCATTCGCATCGTGCACGAGGAACTCCGCCGTGTCGAAGCCGATGCCGCCGGCGCCGATAATCGCCACGCGCGGCCCCACGGGCGCCCGGTCGCGCAACACGTCCAGGTAGGACAACACCTTCGGATGATCGATCCCCTCGATGCGGGGACGGCGCATCGTGACACCGGTCGCCACGATCACGTCGTCGTAGCCGGCCGCGATCAGCTCCTCGCGCGTGACGCGTTGGCCGAGCCGCAGTTCGACGCCCGTCAGCTCCAGCTGGCGGCCGAAATAGCGGATGGTTTCCGCGAATTCCTCCTTGCCCGGGATGCGCATGGCGATGTTGAACTGGCCGCCGATCCGGTCAAGCGCGTCGAACAGCGTGACGGCATGGCCGCGCTGCGCCGCTACCGTCGCGGCGGACAATCCGGCCGGGCCGGCGCCGACGACGGCGATGCGCTTGCGCTGGCGCGTTGGCGTATAGACGAGTTCCGTCTCGTGGCACGCGCGCGGGTTCACGAGGCACGTCGCGCGCTTGTTGGCGAACGTGTGGTCCAGGCACGCCTGGTTGCAGGCGATGCACGTGTTGATGCGGTCCGCCTGCCCCGCCGCGGCCTTGTTCACCCAGTCCGGATCGGCCAGGAACGGCCGCGCCATCGACACCATGTCCGCACTGCCGTCGGCCAGCAGGCGCTCGGCATCAGCCGGCATGTTGATGCGGTTCGACGCGACGACGGGAATCCTGACCGCATCGCGCAGCCGCGCCGCGACTCCTGCAAACGCGGCACGCGGCACCGACGTGACGATGGTCGGGACGCGTGCCTCGTGCCAGCCGTAGCCCGTGTTGAGAATCGTGGCGCCCGCGTTCTCCAGCGCCTGCGCCACCTGCACGACTTCGTCCCACGTGTTGCCGCCGTCGACGAGATCCAGCACGGAGTGACGCACCATCACGATGAACTCGCGCCCAACGGCCGCGCGGATGCGGCGCACGATCTCCACCGGCAGGCGCATGCGGTTCTCGATAGAACCGCCCCAGGCGTCGGTCCGGCGGTTCGTGCGCGCGCACAGGAACTGGTTGATCAGGTAGCCCTCGCTGCCCATCACCTCCACGCCGTCGTAGCCGGCCTTCTGTGCCAGCTTCGCGCAGCGGACGTAGGCCGCGATGGTCGACTCGATGCCGCGTGCCGTCAGCGCGCGCGGGCGGAACGGAGAAATGGGCGACTTGACGTTCGATGCGGAGACGACGAGAGGCTGGTAGCCGTAGCGGCCCGCGTGCAGGATCTGCAGCAGGATCTTGCCGCCCTCCTCGTGCACGGCGCGCGTGACCTTGCGGTGATTGAAAACGTCGCCGCGGAAGTTCAGCGTGCCGCCGAACGGCAGCAGCCAGCCCTGGCGGTTCGGCGAGATGCCGCCCGTGACGATCAGGCCCGCGCCGCCGCGCGCCCGCTCGCGGTAGAACGCGGCCAGTTTGCCGTAGTTCCAGAAGCGGTCTTCGAGCCCTGTGTGCATCGAGCCCATGACGACGCGGTTCTTCAGCGTCGTGAAGCCGAGGTCGAGGGGGGACAGCAGGTGGGGATAAGCGGTGTCGGGAAGCGAGGCGGTCATGGGCACGACGTGAGTGATGATCCCGGCATTACACCGGGATTTCGTCGAGCCGTGGTTCTAATCGCAACGCTTACGCGGGATAACTCTCCGGCGTGCGCAGTTCGGCGAACTGCTCGATGCTGCCGATGCGCACCGTGACGGGATTCAGGCTCGTGTGCGGCGCCATCGAGCGCCACGCGAACTTCCACTCCTTTTCGCGTGCGTCGGAAATCGGGCGCGAAAAGGCCGAGCCCAGGCGCGAGCGGATGCCGTATTCGACAGGACCGTCGATGCCGGCCCAGTTGGGCAAGGTGCGCTGGACGGCGCGGTGCAGGCGCTCGCCGAATTCTTCCGTGTTGTGGATGACGAGGCAGCTGTCGGCCGGGCCGAGGACGTCGAACAGGCCTTTGTTCCACGCCGTCGAGAACGACAAGGTCAGGAAGCCGTTCTCGGGCTGGAGCTTGAACTGGCCGGAGGACAGCGCCAGTTCCAGCTCGGCGCGCAGGCCGTAGCGGTGCAGGGTGGGGGGACGTTGATAGTCGTTCATGATGGTCTCGATTCGTAAAAACTAGTCCGGCCGGACCGGAGCGTCGTGGCGGTGGATGCGCATGTAGCGGAACGAGACGGACACTTCGCGCAGCAGGAAAATGAAACTGGCAATCAGGGCGACCATGGCCACCACGAACATACCGGCGATGTAGCGGTCCAGCGGCAGGTTGGTGGTATCGCCGAGGAACAGGCAGGCGATCACCACGCAGATCAGGAAGCCGCAACCGGTGCTGGCCGTGATCGCATAATTGATCAGCCGCCAGCGCTGGTACAACACGTCGAGCTCCTCGCTGCAGTCCGGATCCGGTCCCTTGCGCAGTTCGATCTTGAGGTCGCGGGTACGGTCGATGATGCGCGCGAGGCGGTTCATCAGTACCGTCAGCTTGGTCGCCACGCCGGTCAGCAGGAACACGGGCGCGATCGACAGCTGGATGACATGGCCGATGTCGTTGGTCTGGATATTCATGCGGGTAGCTTGTCGTTATTGTAAGAAGCTGGGGACAGTGTAGCAGGCGGCGGCCCCTGTCCGGATTAACACCGTTTCAATCGAAACGGCCGTGTCGCTTGAACTGTTCCGTGGCGGCGACGAGGGCGCGGGCGATGCCCGCTTCCAGCGCGCCGTGGCCGGCGTCCGGGATCATGCGCAGGCGCGACCCGGCCCAGGCCTGGTGCAGGCGGTACGCGGACAGCGGCGGGCAGATCACGTCGTAGCGGCCCTGCACGATCACGGCCGGCAGGTGCGAGATACGGCCGACGTCGCGCAGCAGCTGGTCCGGCTCGAGGAAGCCGCCGTGCGCCATGTAGTGCGATTCGAGCCGGCCCACGCCCAGGTCGAGCGTGTCGGACGCGTGCTCTTCTTCCTGCGGCAGCAGGAATACGCGGCGGCCCTCGAAGCGGCTCCACGCGCGCGCGGCGGGCCAGTACTGCTGCGGATCGTCGCACAGCAGGCGCTTCGTATACGCCTTCAGCAGGTCGCCCCGCTCCTCGACGGGAATCGGGGCGATGAACTCGTCGTACAGCTCCGGATAGAACCACTGCACGCCGTACAGGAAGAATTCGATCTCGGCCGGCGTGCACAGGAAGATCCCGCGCAGCACGAAGCCGAGGCAGCGTTCGGGGTGCGCCTGCCCGTAGGCCAGCGCCAGGGTCGAGCCCCACGAGCCGCCGAACACGAGCCAGCGCTCGATGCCGAACATGGCGCGCAGGCGTTCGATGTCCTCGATGAGCAGCTGCGTCGTGTTGTTGCGCCATTCGCCCAGCGGCGTCGACTTGCCGGCGCCGCGCTGGTCGAACAGGATCACGCGGTACGTGGCCGGGTCGAAGAAGCGGCGGTGCTGCGGCGACAGGCCCGCGCCCGGCCCGCCGTGCAGGAACACGACCGGGATGCCGTTCGGGTTGCCCACCTCTTCCCAATAAATCGTGTGCAGGTCGTCCACGGCCAGCATGCCGTGACGGTTCGGGAGGATGGGCGGGAACAGCGACGGCGGGGTGGCGGGCATGATCGGTCAGCGAAAAAACGACAACCGATTGTAGCGTACCGCCCGGCCATTCTAGAAGAAAGTGTTGAGCGCGAAGCGTACCGCGTAGTCGTCGTCCACGGCCAGCAGCAGCGGCCAGCGGTCGAACGTCGTGCACGGATGCGAGATGCCGCAGCCGACCAGGTCCCCCACGGCGAGCATCTCGCGCACCGGGCCTTCCGGCAGGCGCAGGTACGCGTGCTGGTCGTTCATCTTGACGATCTCGCAGCCGTCCGGCAGCGCGTGCGCGGCGCCGGGACCGGGCCGGTGGTGCCACAGCGGCACCGGCAGGCCGGCGTCGTGCGACGCGTCGCGCTTGCCCATCGTGAGGATCGCAAGCCCCGGTTCGGGACGCGACTGCACGACGCTCCAGATTTCCAGCGCGGGACGCAGGCCCTCGCCCGCCGGCGTGCCTTCGCGCGTATCGAGTTGTTCGATGTGGCGCTGGTACATGCCGTGGTCGCTCGTCAGGTAGCAGCCGCTGCGCAGTACGGACACCAGTGGGCGCGACAGCCCGTGCAGCTCCTGGAAGCCCCGCGCGACGAGGTCGAAGTACGACGAGCCGCCCGCCGTCACGAGGATCTCGCGCGTGCCGAACAGGCCTTCGTCGTCGGCCTCGCGCACGAGCGCGCACAGGCGCGCGACGAAGCTGGAGACGGCGCGCAGGTCGGCATCGTGGTCGTCCGATACCAGCAAGCCTTCGTAGCCTTCGAAGCCGGCCAGCACGAGGCCAGGCGCGCGCTCGATGGCACGCGCCACCGTCAGCGCTTCCTCCGGCGTGCGGCAGCCGGCGCGCTTGCCCGACAGCCCCAGTTCCACGAGCACGGACAAGGGCCGCGTGAGCGGATGCGCATCGACTTCCTCGGACAGGCGCGCCACGCCCGCGAGCGAATCGGCCAGCACGACGCATTCGAAGCCTGGATCCTCGTGCAGCAGTTGCAGCACCATGCGCACGTCGCTGCGCGCGACGAGCTGGTTCGCGACGAGCACGCGGCGCACGCCGAAGCGGTGCGCGACCCGCACCTGCACGGCGTTCGCCAAGGTGATGCCCCAGGCGCCGTTCGCGAGCTGGGCGCCGAACAGCTGCGGGCACATCGTCGTCTTGCCGTGCGGCGCGATGCGCACGCCGTGGCGCTCGCAAAAATCGCGCATCCAGTCGAGGTTGTGGCGCAGCGCGGACGTTTTCAACACCGCGACGGGATAACTCGTATCGCCGTGCAGCACGTTCCAGCCCTGCACGCCGATCGCACCCTGGCGCAGCGGCGCCGTCAACGGCAGCCCCTTCACGCCGGGCTGCAGCATCTGTTCTTCCAGGCTGGACAAGGCCAGCGCGCCGTGCGGCAATGCATTCATGGTGTTTCCCTTCGCAATTCGTCCTCGAGGTCGACGCGCAGCAGGCCCGGCGTCGGCATCACGCCTTTCGAACCGGGCGTGCGGAAGATGCCGGGCAGGAGGCCGTCCTGCTGCAGCTGGGGCAGCAGCTCGGACAACAGCTCGTCCAGCGCGAACGCCTGCGGTTCATAGCCTTCCCACTCGAATTCCGCGCACAGCCGGGCGAATGCCTCGTCCGGCCACATCGCGAACACGAGCGTGCCGTCATCCTTCTTCGCCAGCGCCCAGCCGTTGCGGTACAGGCCCCACACGGTGCCCGACGCGGCGACCCGCTTGACGAAATATTCATAGCGCTGCGGCGCCGGCAGGCGGACCACGGCCTTCACTTGTTCAGCATCGATCATTCACTTTTCCCACGCGCGCCCGGCGGCGGCTGTCGGGACGAGCATACGACACCTTGGCCCCCGCACGGCGCGCAAGCCAACCGGGGTCAGAGCCCGTTTTTTGGAAATTGCCCAAAATCGGGCTCTGACCCCGGTTCGTCGTCCAGCAGTTGCTGGAGCCGGCGCGGGTAGTGGTTCAGGAAGTCGCGCGTGACGGCGTAGTGTTCCGTATCTTCGTAGCTGATCTCGGCGATGCCCGTGCCGTCGAAGCTGAGGATCTTCGCGCGCGGGTACGCGAGCAGGATCGGAGAGTGGGTCGCGATGATGAATTGGGCGCCCTCCTTCACGAGCCGGTCGATGACGGCCAGCGCGGCCAGCTGGCGGTTCGGGGACAATGCCGCCTCCGGTTCGTCCAGCAGGTACAAGCCGTCGCCGCGGAAGCCGAGCATCACGTCCATGAACGCCTCCCCGTGCGAGCGCAGGTGCAGCGACGGCCCGCCGCCGGGCAGCTCGTCGAGATAAGTGAACACATTGAACAGGCTTTCCGCGCGCAGGAAATAGCTGTTGCGGGGCCAGCGCCAGCCCTTGGCTACGCGCAGCAGACGATGCAGCGGCGACACCTCCTGCTGCTGCCGGTGCACGTTCTTCGTGCCGCCCTCCGCCGGCAGTCCCAGCGCCACCGCGATCGCTTCCAGTACGGTCGACTTGCCCGCGCCGTTCTCGCCGACGAAAAAGGTGACGTCGGGATGCGGCTCGAGCACGCCCAGGTCGCGCACGGCGGGAATCGTGAACGGATAACGGTCGAAGTCGATGTCCGCCCGAGGATCGATCTGGACGGAACGCAAATAAGGCTTGGCGGTGAGCGGCGGCATGGTTGCTCCGGAACGAAAAACACCGCCCGGAGGCGGTGTCGCTGTACGGCAAGCGGTAACCGCTTATTGCATGTGCTGGCCGCCGTTGATGGCGATGTTGGCGCCGGTGACGAAGGCAGCCTCGTCCGAGGACAAGTACGCGACCAGGCCGGCGACTTCTTCCGGCTTGCCCAGGCGGCCCATCGGGATCTGCGGCAGGATCTTCGATTCCAGCACTTCGGCCGGGATGTCGGTGACCATCTTGGTGCCGATGTAGCCCGGCGAGATGGTGTTCACGGTGACGCCCTTGCGCGCCACTTCCAGCGCCAGGGCTTTCGTGAAGCCGTGGATGCCGGCCTTGGCCGCCGAGTAGTTGGTCTGGCCGAACGCGCCCTTCTGGCCGTTGACGGACGAGATGTTGATGATGCGGCCCCAGCCGCGCTCGACCATGCCGTCGGCGACCGGCTTGGTCATGTTGAACACGGAATCCAGGTTGGTCTTCATGACCGCATCCCAGTTGACCTTGTCCATCTTCTTGAAGGTCATGTCGCGCGTGATACCGGCGTTGTTGACCAGCACGTCGACGGGGCCGACTTCCTGTACGACCTTGGCCACGCAGGCCTGGGCGGAGTCGTAATCGGACACGTCGCATTCATAGGCCTTGAAGTCATGGCCCTGTTCGCGCATCGAAGCAAGCCAGCCTTCCGCTTTCTTGCTGCCCGGCGAGTACGTCGTCACGACCTTGTAGCCGAGCGCCGCCAGCTTGATGCAGATCGCTTCACCCAGGCCGCCCATGCCGCCGGTCACTAATGCCACTCTTGCCATCGTCTTCTCCTGTTTTTCGCTTTAACCTGTTGACTACGAACGCACGGCGCCCTCCGTGGCGCCGTGCCGGATTACTTTCAGCGCTCGACCGCCAGGGCCACGCCCATGCCGCCGCCGATGCACAGCGCTGCCAGGCCTTTCTTGGCGTCGCGGCGGATCATTTCGTGCAGCAGAGTCACCAGCACGCGCGCGCCCGAGGCGCCGATCGGGTGGCCCAGCGCGATCGCGCCGCCGTTGACGTTGATCTTCGACGTATCCCAGCCCATCTGCTTGTTGACGGCGACGGCCTGGGCGGCGAAGGCTTCGTTGATTTCCATCAGGTCGACTTCTTCGTGCGTCCAGCCGGCGCGTTCCAGCGCCTGGCGGGCGGCGTCGACGGGGCCCATGCCCATGATGGCCGGGTCCAGGCCGGCCGACGAATAGGCCTTGATGCGGGCCAGCGGGGTCAGGCCCAGTTCCTTGGCCTTCGAGGCCGACATCATGATCACGGCGGCGGCGCCGTCGTTCAGGCCGGATGCGTTGCCGGCGGTGACGCTGCCTTCCTTGTTGAAGGCCGGACGCAGGCTGGCCAGGCCTTCCAGCGTGGCGCCGTGCTTCGGATACTCGTCGGTATCGAACACGGTGGTGCCCTTCTTGGAGGCGATCTCGATCGGGATGATCTCGTCCTTGAACTTGCCGGCCTTTTGCGCGGCTTCCGCCTTCAGTTGCGACTGCAGCGCGAATTCGTCCTGTTCCTGGCGCGAGATCTCGTACTTGCGCGCGACGTTCTCGGCCGTCACGCCCATGTGGTACTGGTTGTAGACGTCCCACAGGCCGTCGACGATCATGGTGTCGGTCAGCTTGGCATCGCCCATGCGGAAGCCGTCGCGCGAACCGTTCAGCACGTGCGGCGAGGCGCTCATGTTTTCCTGGCCGCCGGCGATCACGATCGACGCGTCGCCGCACTTGATGGCCTGGGCAGCGAGATGGGTGGCGCGCAGGCCGGAGCCGCACACCATGTTCAGGGTGAAGGCCGGGACCTTGTCCGGCAGGCCGCCCTTGATGACGGCCTGGCGTGCCGGGTTCTGGCCGACGCCGGCCGTGAGGACCTGACCCATGATGACTTCGCTGACCGCCGCCGGATCGATGCCGGTCTTCGTCAGCAGGTGCTTGATGACCTGGGCGCCTAGCTCGGCAGCCGGAATTTTTGAGAGCGTGCCACCAAACTTGCCGATTGCAGTACGGCCAGCGGCCACGATTACGACATCTTCCATATCAATCTCCGGTATCCCGGCCCCAGCGGCCGGGGTTCAATGAGTGGACAGCCCTGCTGTCGGCCTTTTTCTGGCCAGGCCTGGAAGACTTCAAAACCAGCACAACGCGCGCTTGAGGAATCACAATCTCCGCTTAAGCTTGGACAGAAAGCCAACAATATTAGTGACCTCGCCTAAAGTTTGTTTAAGCAAAATCAATCTTATCAGCTTATTCATCGTAGAAAACAGCCTTTTTATTGATTTTGCTTAAGGCTGAGCATCTTTATCAGACATTATTTTTGTACAGGAAACAGGAGTTTCCAGTCATCCAAACCTCGGCCAAAACCCTTTTCCGTTGAGTGAAATTTCACAGTAGAATGCACGGGCTAAGCCAACCACATTGATTTATGCCCAAAAGCTCGAGCTCCCTGCCCATCGAAATCAAGATCTCCACGGTCGTGGCCATTTCGACCATCCTGCACTCGGCCGATCCGATCGCGATCGATGCCGCGCTGAAGCAGATGACCGGGGGGGTGTCGGATTTCTTCGAGGATGAATTCGCCGTCATCGACATCGCCGGCATCGCCGACGACGCCGCGCGCATCGACTGGGAGGCGCTGGTCGCGCTGCTCAAGAAGTACCGCCTGAACGCCGTCGCCGTGCGCGGCGCGCCGGCCGCGCTGCACGACGTGATCCGCGCCCACGACCTGTTCCTGGACGACGGCACCAGCGGACTGCAAACGGCCGCCGGCCGCGAACGGGAGATGCCCGCAGCGCCGGCCGACACGCCAGAGCCCGCACAAGCGCCTGCGCCGGCCCCTGCAGCAGCCCCGGCACCGGTGCACGCGATGGTCGTCGATACGCCGGTCCGTGCCGGCCAGCGCATCTACGCACGCGGCACCGACCTGATCGTGACGGCTGTCGTCAACCATGGCGCCGAGCTCATCGCCGACGGCAGCATCCACGTGTACGCCCCCCTGCACGGCCGCGCGCTGGCGGGTGCGTCGGGCAATGCGGGCGCGCGCATCTTCGCGCTGCAGTTGCAGCCCGAACTGGTGTCGATCGCGGGTGTTTACCGGACGTTCGACGAAGGTTTTCCTGCAGAGGTCGCACGCCAGCCGGCACAAATCCGTTTGGTCGGCGACCGAATCGATATATCATCGCTGGGTTCGGCGACCCGCAATTAAGGCGCGCCCCCTGTACCAGCACTGACCAGATACTGAAAAGGACACAATTTTTTCATGGCAAGAATTATCGTTGTAACGTCCGGTAAGGGTGGTGTGGGCAAGACCACCTCGAGCGCAAGCTTCTCGACCGGCCTCGCGCTGCGCGGCCACAAGACCGTCGTCATCGACTTCGACGTCGGCCTGCGCAACCTCGACCTGATCATGGGTTGCGAACGCCGCGTCGTATACGACCTGATCAACGTCATCAACGGCGAAGCGAGCCTGACCCAGGCCCTGATCAAGGACAAGCATTGCGACAACCTGTTCATCCTGCCGGCATCGCAGACGCGCGACAAGGATGCGCTGTCGGAAGAAGGCGTGGAAAACGTCTTGAACGAGCTGATCAAGATGGACTTCGAGTTCATCATCTGCGACTCGCCGGCCGGCATCGAGCACGGCGCCCTGATGGCGCTGACGTTCGCCGACGAGGCGCTGATCGTCACCAACCCGGAAGTCTCGTCCGTGCGCGACTCCGACCGCATCCTCGGCATCCTGCAGGCCAAGTCGCGCCGCGCCCAGAGCGGCGGCGAGCCGGTCAAGGAACACCTGCTGATCACCCGCTACTCGCCGCGCCGCGTGGAAAACGACGAAATGCTGTCGTACCAGGACGTGCAGGAAATCCTGCGCATCCCCCTGCTCGGCATCATTCCGGAATCGGAAGCCGTGCTGCACGCATCGAACCAGGGCAACCCGGCCATCCACTTCAAGGATACGGACGTGGCCCAGGCCTACCAGGATGTCGTGTCGCGTTTCCTCGGCGAAGAAATCCCGCTGCGCTTCACCAGTTACGAGAAGCCGGGCTTCCTGCAGCGCCTGTTCGGAGCGAAGTGATATGCCCCTGCTTTCATTCCTGTTTCCCAAGAATCAGAAAAGCGCGACGGCGGCCAAGGAAAGGCTGCAGATCATCATCGCCCGCGAACGCAGCGGCCGCGATGGCCCGGATTTCCTGCCCGCCCTGCACCGCGAGCTGATCGAAGTGATCTCCAAGTACACCAAGGTCAGCGCCGAGGACATCAAGATTTCCCTCGACCGCCAGGGCAACCTGGAAGTTCTCGACGTCAACGTCGTCCTGCCGGACGCCTGACTCCGGCTTTCAGCGGCGCCGGCTCATGCCGGTGTCGCTGCCACCTCGCGCGCCACGCGCGTGCAGGCGTCGATGTGCTGGTAGCCCATCTGCCTGAATAACGCAAAGCCGATCGCGGCCGACGCGACCTGCCCCGCCAGCGGCACGATCTTCGCAGCCGACTTGGCCGCCAGCTTGGCGCCCGACTTCTGCAGCAGTTTCAGCACCAGCTCCTTCGTCACGATCTTCCCCACGAGCGTACTGCCGATGGCCGCCACGGCCTGGTAGACGGCGATCCGCATGCGCGGCTGCAGCCGGTCGATCTGCTCCGGCGACAGGCCGAACGCCCGGTTGATCTCTTCCACCATGACGGCGAAGCTGGACAGGTCCGCCACGATGTCCACGCCCGGCACCGGGATCACGGACACGCCGGCGGAAATGGCCGCGCGCTTGCGCACGAGGCCGCGGCAGCGTTCGCGCACGCGTTCGATGTCCTCGCTGGAGACCGGCAACAGCGCCAGTTCGCCGTCCTTGTTCTTTCTCTTGAACATGTTAGCTCCTCAACCACATTGTTGAAGTTAGTGTAACCGGGAGTTTGTCTACGGCCCGACACAACTATGACGCAATTTCCCAACGAAAATGTGAATTTATCTGAGGCATCGGTAGCTTTGCGTTTTAAAAGTCTGATATATTTAGTGACATTGTAGGAATGTTCCTACAGTGATGTCCTACAGTCCCACAGCCGAGACAGCCTGAAAATCATGAGAATATCCGTACTGGACAACGACACGACCCAGGCAGAACTCATCTGCCAAGTTCTGAACGGAGCTGGGCACAGCTGTCAAGCCTTTGACAGCGGCAAAGAATTGCTGGGGCAACTCCGCAAGGACAGCACCGACCTGCTGATCGTCGACTGGCAAGTCACGGACGTCCCGGCGGCGGAACTCCTGCGCCGCGCCAAGGAAAAGCTGGCGCCGAATACCCCGACGATGTTCCTGGCCGGCAGCTCGGCCGAAGACGACATCGTGGCCGGCGTCACGGCCGGTGCCGACGACTACCTCGTCAAGCCGCTGCGCCGCGGCGAGCTGGTTGCACGCACGCAAGCCCTGCTGCGCCGGGCGTATCCGTCGCAGAACGGTGCCGAACAGCTGCAGTTCGGTCCGTACATCTTCGAGACGCGCCCCGGCCGCCTGATGATGGACGGCGAGCAGATCGACGTCACACACAAGGAATTCAACCTGGCGCTGCTGTTCTTCCGCAACCTGGGCCGTCCCCTGTCGCGCGCGTACATCCACGAATCGATCTGGGTGCGCGAGACGGCAGTCCCGTCGCGTACGATGGACACCCACGTTTCGCGCGTACGCAACAAACTGCGCCTGCGTCCGGAGAACGGTTTCCGTCTCGTGCCGGTATATAGCTACGGCTATAGGCTGGAAAAGCTGGGCGCGTGAAACCCTGACGCTGTAGGGGTATAATGGGCGCGCTGCCCAATTTTTGATCACCCATGCAACTGCTCGCCGTCGGCCTCAATCACACCACAGCACCGGTCTCGCTGCGCGAGCAACTGGCGCTGGCGCCCGAGCAGCTCGGGGAGGCCGTGCAGGCGGCGCGCGGGTGGTTTTCGAAGTTCAATACCCGCGGCGAAGACGAAGCGGCGCTGCTCTCGACGTGCAACCGCACCGAGATGTACGCCGCCAGCTGTGCACCCGACCCGCTCGACGCCTCCGCGCGCTTCCTCGCCGATTACCACGACCTGAATTTCGCCGAACTGCGTCCGCATTTGTACATGCTGCCGCAGCACGACGCCGTGCGCCACGCGTTCCGCGTCGCCTCCGGCCTCGATTCGATGGTGCTGGGCGAGGCGCAGATCCTCGGCCAGATGAAGGATGCCGTGCGCGTCGCCGACGAGGCGGGCGGCCTCGGCACCTATCTGCACCAGCTGTTCCAGCGCAGCTTCGCCGTCGCGAAGGAAGTGCGCACGACGACCGAGATCGGCGCGCACAGCGTGTCGATGGCCGCCGCCGCCGTGCGCCTGTCGGAACGCATCTTCGACCGCGTCAGCGAGCAGAACGTGCTGTTCATCGGCGCCGGCGAAATGATCGAGCTGTGCGCCACGCACTTCGCCGCCCACAATCCGAAGTCGATCACGATCGCCAACCGCACGCTGGCGCGCGGCGAAGCGCTGGCCGCGCGCTTCAACGGCAGCGCGATCGGCCTCGCCGACCTGTCCGAACGCCTGTCGCAGTTCGACGTCGTGATCTCCTCCACCGGCTCCACCTTGCCGCTGATCGGCAAAGGCCTCGTCGAACGCGCCATCAAGGCACGCCGGCACCGCCCGATGTTCATGGTCGACCTGGCCGTCCCGCGCGACATCGAACCGGAAGTGGGCCGCCTGAACGACGTGTTCCTGTACACGGTCGACGACCTGGCCGAGGTGGTGCGCACGGGCGTCGAAAGCCGCCAGGCGGCCGTCGCCCAGGCCGAGGCCATCATCGAAACGCGCGTGCAATCGTTCATGCACTGGATCGGCGACCGCGCCGTGGTGCCCGTGATCCGCGACATGCACGAATCGAGCGAAGCGATGCGCCTGGCCGAACTGGAACGGGCGCGCAAGCTGCTCGCCAAGGGCGAGGACATCGAGACGGTGCTCGACGCCCTGTCGAAGGGCCTGACCGCAAAATTCCTGCACGGCCCGCAACAGGCCCTGCACCGCGCCCAGGGCGACGAACGCGCCCGTCTCGCGAGCCTGCTGCCCCAGCTGTTCCGCGGCCGCCGTTAGCGGCCTGCACTCCTTCGTTGCACCCGCGTGCCGCTTCCCGCGGCCTTTCCGCTGTCATTCCAATAAGAGTCCTATGAAACCATCCATGCTGGCCAAGCTGGACCAACTGGCCAACCGCCTCGTCGAACTGGACGAACTCCTGATGTCCGAAGGCGCCACCGCGAACATGGACAGCTTCCGCAAGCTGAACCGCGAACACGCCGAACTGAGTCCGCTGGTGGCCGTCTACCGCCAGTACCAGACCGCGCAGGCCGACATCGACGCCGCGCAGGAGATGCTGGCCGACCCGGACATGAAGGAATTCGCCCAGGACGAGATCGACGCGGCGAAGGCGCGCATGGCGGAGCTGGACCTCGAACTGCAGAAGATGCTGCTGCCGAAGGACGAGAACGACGAGCGCAACATCTTCCTCGAGATCCGTGCCGGCACGGGCGGCGACGAATCCGCGCTGTTCGCGGGCGACCTGCTGCGCATGTACACGCGCTATGCGGAGCGCAACCGCTGGCAGGTCGAAATGGTGTCGGAATCGGCGTCCGACCTGGGCGGCTACCGCGAAGTCATCGTCCGCATCGTCGGCCAAGGCGCCTATTCGAAGCTGAAATTCGAATCGGGCGGCCACCGCGTGCAGCGCGTGCCGGCGACGGAGACGCAGGGCCGCATCCACACCTCCGCCTGCACCGTCGCCGTGATGCCGGAGGCGGACGAAGTGGAGGACGTGCAGATCAACCCGGCCGACTTGCGCATCGACACCTACCGCGCCTCGGGCGCCGGCGGCCAGCACATCAACAAGACCGATTCCGCCGTGCGCCTGACGCACCTGCCGACCGGTATCGTCGTCGAATGCCAGGACGACCGCAGCCAGCACAAGAACAAGGCGCAGGCGATGAAAGTCCTGGCCGCGCGCATCAAGGACGTGCAGTTGCGCGAGCAGCAGAGCAAGGAAGCGGCCACGCGTAAAAGCCTGATCGGCTCGGGCGACCGCAGCGAGCGCATCCGCACCTACAACTTCCCGCAGGGCCGCCTGACCGACCACCGCATCAACCTGACGCTCTATAAACTGGACATGATCATGGATGGCGACCTGGCCGAACTGACGAACGCGCTGTCGGCCGAGCACCAGGCCGAACAACTGGCGGCGCTGGGCGACTAAAAAATTCGGGGTCAGAGCACATTTCCGGGCAATTGATCAAAAAAGTGCTCTGACCCCGAATTAAGACGGTTATAAGTTGCTAGACTGAAAATATCTTTTTCGACCACATCCACCAGGAAGCCCATGTCCTCGTCCCGCAACCTCCTGCTCGCCATCGCCGCCGTCAGCATCGCCCTGATCGGCGCGGCCCTGTATCTCCAGCACGTGCAGGGTCTGCTGCCCTGCCCGCTGTGCGTGATCCAGCGCTACCTGTACCTCGGCATCGCGATTTTCAGCCTGATCGGCGCCTTCGCCAACAAGATCAAGGCCGGCGCCGGGCTCGCGCTGCTGTGCGCGCTGGGCGGCCTCGGCTTTGTCGGCAAGCATTTGTACGTGCTGGCCCACCCGGGCTTTTCGTGCGGCATCGATCCGATGCAGACGACGCTCAACAAGATCCCGACCGCGACCCTGCTGCCCGGCCTGTTCCAGGCCGACGGCCTGTGCGAAGCGGCGCAGGAAACCGTGTTCGGCCTGAACGTGCCGCAATGGTCGGCCGTCTGGTTCACGATCCTCACGCTGGCCCTCGTCTGGGTGCTGGTGCGGCGCGCGCGCTGATGACCATCCAGCCCGGCGCCACCATCGCGGCCGTGCAGGCAGGCCTGCCGCTCGACCCGCTGGAAAACCGCATCCTCCTGTGCGAGGCGACGGGCCTCACCCGCGTCCAGCTAATCACGCAGGGCGACCGCGCGCTCACGCCGGACGAAGCGGCCCGCCTCGACGATCTCGTCGCGCGCCGGCTGCGCGGCGAACCGATCGCCTACATCGTCGGCCGGCGCGAATTCTTCGGCCTGGCGTTTCGGGTCGGCCCCGCCGTGCTGATTCCCCGGCCGGACACGGAACTGATCGTCGAACTGGCCCTGGAACGCCTGCCTGGCAACGCACCGCGCCTGCTCGACATGGGCACGGGCAGCGGCGCGATCGCCGTCGCCGTCGCGCACACGCGGCCGGATGCCGACGTCACCGCGCTGGACGTCAGCCCGGACGCGCTGGCCGTCGCGCAGGCGAATGCCGCTGCCAACGGCGCGCGCGTGCGCTTCCTGGAGAGCAGCTGGTTCGACGCACTCGCCACCGGGGAAACCTTCGACGTCATCGCCTCCAACCCGCCCTATATCGCGGCCGGCGACGAGCACCTGGCCCAGGGCGATTTGCGCTTCGAACCGGTCGGCGCGCTGACGGACCACGCGGACGGCCTGTCCGCGCTGCGCATCATTGTCCAGGGCAGCCCGCGCCACCTCGTGCCGGGCGGCTGGCTGCTGCTCGAACACGGCTACGACCAGGCGGCGGCCGTGCGCGCGCTGCTGGTCGATGCCGGCTTCGCGGACGTGCAAAGCTGGCAGGATCTCGCCGGGATCGAGCGCGTGAGCGGCGGTCGATTCGGCTGACGTCGTCCCCGGCGCGGCCCGGATTCTCCGTTTGTTACAATTTCGGGTCCACCACCCGGAAGCCAACACGATGCGTCGACTGTTCGCGACCCTCATCCTGCTGGGCCCCCTCGTTGCGCTCGCGGCGGACGCCGCCGACCCGGCGCAAGCACTGTTCGAGCGCGACTGGCAATGGCGCCTCAAGCACCGGCCCGAATTCGCCACGAGCGTCGGCGACCACCGCTACGACGCGCTGCTCACCGACACCTCGCTCGCGGAACAGACGGCCGTCATCGAGCACGCGCGCCGCATGCTCGACCTCGCGCGCCAGATCGACCGCGCGCAGCTGGCCGGCCAGGACCGCCTTTCCTGGGACCTGTTCACGGGCGACCAGGAACGCATCCTCGCGCGCGCCGCGTTCGTCGCGTTCGATCCGCAGCCGGTCAGTGCGCAAGACGGCCTGCAGATCCGCTTCCCGCAACTGGTCGCGCAAATGCCCTTCTTCACGGAAGACGACTACCGCAACTACATCGCGCGCCTGAACGCCCTGCCGCGCCACGTCGACGGCATCATCGAGCAGATGCGCGAGGGGGTTCGTACCGGCTGGACGGCACCGAAAGCCATCATGGCCGCCCTGCCCGCGCAGTTGCGGACGATGCGCGAGCACGTACAGGACGGCGCGCTCGGCGCACCGTTCCAGCGCCTGCCCGCGACGATTCCCGACGAGGCGCGCACGCGGCTGGCCACCGATGGCGCGGCCGCCCTGCGCACGGCGGCGGGTGCGCTGCAAAAGCTGGAAGACTTCGTGCGCACCGACTACCTGCCGGCCGCACGCACGACCATCGGCGCCTCCAGCCTGCCCGGCGGCGCGGCGTGGTACGCGTATCTCGTCAAGGCCGCGACGACGACCACGCTGACGCCGGCCGAGATCCACGCACTGGGCATGAAAGAAGTGGCGCGCCTGCGCGCCGAGATGGAAGCGACGGCCACGCGCACGGGTTTCAAGGGCAGTTATCCGCAATTCGTCGCGTTCGTGCGCAGCGATCCGCGCCTGTTCCCGACGGGCGCGGACGCGCTGCTGGACCGCTACCGGCGCACCATCGCGCGCGTCCAGGCCCAGTTGTCCACGCAGTTCGGCACGATCCCGCAGGAAGAGCTGGCCGTCAAACCCGTGCAGCAGGCAGGGGCCGACACACAGGGCGGCGCGTATTACGAAGCGGGCACGCCGGACCGCGTCGCGGCCCTCGCCGTCAACACGAGCCGCCTGGACACGCGGCCGCTGTGGGAAGTCGAGACGCTCGCCCTGCACGAGGGCGTCCCCGGCCACCATTTGCAGGTCGCGCGCGCCCACGCCATCGACGGACTGCCCGCATTCCGCCGCCACGCCTGGTATCCGGCCTTCGGCGAAGGCTGGGCGCTGTACGCGGAGAGCCTGGGGCCGATGCTCGGCCTGATGCGCGATCCGTTCTCGCAATTCGGCCGCCTGGCGGACGAGCAGCTGCGCGCCGCAAGGCTCGTCGTCGACACGGGCATCCACGCGCTGGGCTGGCCGCGCCAGCAGGCCGTCGACTGGCTGAACGCGAACACGGCCAATCCGCCGTCCGACAACGAGGTCGAAGTCGACCGCATGATCGCCCAGCCGGCCCAGGCGCTGGCGTATAAAATCGGCCAGTTGCGCATCGCCGCGCTGCGTGCGCGGGCGCAGGCGGCGCTGGGCCCGCGCTTCGACGTGCGCGCCTTCCACGACGCCGTACTGGAAAACGGCGCCCTGCCGCTGGACGTGCTGGAAAAGCGCGTCGACCGCTGGATCGCGGCGCAGAATGTCCCGGAACCTGACCTGGTTCATTAATTAAAATGTCAGATTAAGAGCAGCCCGGCGCGGTTGGCCGATTTCGGTTACTCTCTGCGTCTCATGGCAGTATAAGAAAGGAAACCTCGTGTCGAACCAACTGACCCGCCGCCTGGCCCTGCTGGACGACGATGCCCACCGCGGCCTGCTCCTGCAAGGCCTGCGCGGCATCGAGCGCGAGACGCTGCGCGTCGACGGCCAGGGCCACCTGGCCCGCACGCCGCATCCGGTGCAACTCGGCTCGGCCCTGACCCATGCGCAGATCACGACGGATTACGCGGAAGCGCTGCTCGAATTCATCACGCCGGCCGAACACGACATCGGCCTGGCCTTGCACCGCCTGGACGCGATCCACCGCTACGCCTATTCCAAGCTGGACGGCGAGCTGCTGTGGAGCCAGTCGATGCCATGCGAGCTGCCGGCCGAGGAAGACATCGAGATCGCCTGGTACGGCAAGTCGAACATCGGCATGCTCAAGCACGTGTACCGCCGCGGCCTGGCGCTGCGCTACGGCAAGGCCATGCAATGCATCGCGGGCATCCACTACAATTATTCGCTGCCGGAAGAATTGTGGAAGCTGCTGGCGGAACACGAGGGCATCACGGAAGAACGCCGCAACGCACTGCGCGACTTCCAGTCCGAGAGCTATATCGCGACCATCCGCAACTTCCGCCGCTACAGCTGGCTGCTGATGTACCTGTTCGGCGCCTCGCCCACGCTGTCGACAGGCTTCCTGCGCGGCCGCGACCACAATCTCGAGACGCTGTCGGACGACACGCTGTACCTGCCCTACGCGACGAGCCTGCGCATGAGCGACCTGGGTTACCAGAACGATGCCCAGTCCGGCCTGCGTCCGCACGAGAACAGCCTGGAAAGTTATGTGACGTCGCTGATGGACGCCGTCAAGCGCCCATATCCGCCGTACGCGGAGATCGGCACGAAGAAGGATGGCGAATGGGTCCAGCTGTCGACCAACATCCTGCAGATCGAGAACGAATACTATTCGACGATCCGTCCCAAGCGCGTGATCCGCACGGGCGAGCGCCCGGTGCAGGCGCTGTGCGCGCGCGGCGTGCAATACATCGAGGTGCGCTGCCTGGACGTCGACCCGTTCGAACCGGTCGGCATCGCGCTGGAAACGGGCCGCTTCCTGGACGCCTTCCTGCTGTTCTGCGCCCTCGAGGAAAGCCCGCTGATCAATGCGATGGAAGGACAGGTCCACGCCCGCAACTTCGCGCGCACCGTGAAGGAAGGCCGCCGTCCGGGCCTGACCCTCACGCGCAACGACCACGAAGTGCTGCTGCAGGATTGGGCGGAAGAGCTGCTGGAACGCATCCGCCCCATCGCCGAACTGCTGGACCACGAGCACAATTACAAGGGCGCGCACATGGACGCGCTGAACGCGCAGAAGGCCAAGGTCGCGGACCCGGAAAAGACGCCGTCCGCGCGCGTGCTGCAGGAAGTGCGCACGCTCGGCTCGTTCGCGAAGTTCGGCCTGCGCCAGAGCGAGCTGCATGCCGAGGCGTTCCGCACCGAACCGCTGATGCTGGCCGAGACCGCGCTGTTCGACGAGATGGCGCGGGCATCGCTGGCCGAGCAGGCGCAGATCGAGGCGACGGATACCGGTTCCTTCGACGACTTCGTGGCGGCATATAACAGTAGTACACTGTGCCGTAACAGCTGACCCGCCAGGTCGGGCTGAACCGGGGCCGCCTTGCTTACTTTCTTCAACGAACATCACGCGCAGCACGCCACGCCGTCGGAACCGCCCCAGCGCATCGACGTCGTGGCGAACGAGTTCACGCGGCGCGGCCTGGGCCGCATCGTCACCCCGCACGGCGTGCCCCTGACGTCGCTGGAACGCACGCACACGCCCCGCTACCTGCACTTCCTGCGCAGCGCGTGGAACGAGTGGCTCGCACTCGACCCGGACAACGCCGGGCGTGATCTCGTACCGGCCGTGTGGCCCGGCCAGGGCATGCGCCGCGACGTCGAGCCGGACAGTTTTACGGGCCGCCTCGGCCTGTACGCGTTCGACGCCACCACGCCGCTGACGGCCGGCACGTGGACCGCCGCGAAGACGGGCGCCGACTGCGCGATCAATGCGGCGCACGCGCTGCGCCTGGGCGAGCGCGGCACGTTCGCGCTCACACGCCCGCCCGGCCATCATGCCGGCGCCGATTACTGCGGCGGCTTCTGCTTCCTGAACAACGCCGCGCTGGCGGCCCAGCACCTGCTCGACGACGGCCTGCAGCGCGTGGCCATCCTCGACATCGACTACCACCACGGCAACGGCACGCAGGACATCTTTTATCGACGCAAGGACGTGCTGTTCGCATCGATCCACGCCGACCCGCGCACGGACTACCCGTACTATGCCGGCCACGCCGACGAGACGGGCGCCGGCGCGGGCCTCGGCTTCAACCTGAACGTGCCGCTGCCGCGCGCAACAAGCGCGGCGCAGTGGTTTCTCGCTTTGGAAACGGCCTGCGTGAAGATGGCGGGCTTTTCTCCGCAGGCGCTCGTCGTGTCGCTCGGCGTCGACGGCTTCAACGGCGACCCTCGCTCGCACTTCGGCCTGTCCAGCGGCGACTTCCTGCGCATCGGCGAGCGCATCGGCTTTCTCGGCCTGCCGACCGTCTTCGTGTTCGAAGGCGGCTCGGTCGTGCCCGAACTCGGCATCAACGTGGTCAACGTGCTCGAAGGTTTCGAGACGGCGGCCTGAACTTTACGCAGGAAACGACAATGATCGAATGGCAGTGGAGCGGCTTCGCCGACCTGACGGCGGCTGAGCTGTACGAGATGCTGGCGCTGCGCCAGCAGGTGTTCGTGCTCGAGCAGACATGCCTGTACCCGGACATCGACGGCCTCGATCCGGGCGCGCATCACCTGCTCGGCTGGCGCACCGTCGACGGCAAGCGCGAACTGGCTGCCACGCTGCGCTGCCTGGCGCCGGGTGCGAAATACGACGAGATGTCGCTGGGCCGCGTCGTCACCAGCCCGTCCACGCGCGGTACGGGCCTCGGACGGGAACTCGTCGCGCAAGGCATCGCGTGCGCGGAACGGCTGCATCCCGGCCACGCGATCCGCATCGGCGCCCAGGCGCATCTGGAAGCGTTCTATGCAGGCTTCGGCTTCCGCACCGTGTCCGCGCCGTACGACGAGGACGGCATCATGCACATCGACATGGTGCGCCCCGCTACTGCTATTTGAGCAGGCCGGATTTGGTCGGATCCGGCATGCGGATCGCGACGAGGCAGGCCAGCGCGCACATGATGCTCACGTACCAGTAGAAATACGGCTCATGGCCGGCCTGCTTGAACCACAGGGCCACGTATTCCGCCGAGCCGCCGAAGATCGCGTTGGCGACGGCATACGACAGGCCCACGCCCAGCGCGCGCACTTCGACGGGGAACATCTCCGCCTTGATCAGGCCACCGATCGACGTGTACAGGCTGATGATCGCCAAAGCGCACACGATCAGGGCACCCGCCGTCAGCGGACTCGATACGCTACGCAGCGACATCATGATCGGCGTCGTGAACACGGCGGCGAGCGCGCCGAAGACGATCATCGACGTGCGCCGGCCGATGCGGTCGGACAGCGCGCCGAACGCCGGCTGCAGCAGCATGTAGACCAGCAGGCAGACGGTCATGATGCGGCTGGCCGTCTCCGTGCTCATGCCAGCCGTGTTGACGAGGTATTTCTGCATGTACGTCGTGAACGCGTAGAAGATCAGCGAACCGCCGGCGGTAAAACCCAGGACAGTGACGAACGCGCGCCGGTGGTGCTTCAGCAGCGACGCGACGCTGCCCGCGGCCTCGCTTTTGCGCTCGGTGGCGGTGGTGGTCTCGTGCAGCGAACGGCGCAGGTACAGCGACACGAGCGCGGCGCAGGCGCCGACGACGAACGGGATGCGCCAGCCCCAGGCCTTCAGTTCGTCATGCGTGAGGAACAGCTGCAGGATGCCCAGCACGAGCAGCGCCGCGAGCTGGCCGCCGATCAGGGTCACGTATTGGAACGACGCGAAAAACCCCTTGCGCCCCGGCTCCGCCACCTCGCTCATGTAGGTGGCGCTGGTGCCGTATTCGCCGCCCACGGACAGGCCCTGGAACAGGCGCGCCACCAGCAGCAGCGCCGGCGCCGCCGTGCCGATGCTGGCATAGGTCGGGAGCGCGGCGATCATCAGCGAACCCCCGCACATCATGAGCACGGAAATCATCATCGCGTTGCGCCGGCCGTAGCGGTCGGCGATGCGGCCGAACAGCCAGCCGCCGATCGGGCGCATCAGGAAGCCTGCCGCGAAGATACCGGCCGTGTTCAACAGCTGGGTCGTCGGGTTCCCTGTCGGAAAGAACGCGGACGAGAAATACAGTGCGCAGAACGAATAGATGTAGAAGTCGAACCATTCGACCAGGTTGCCGGACGAGGCGCCGACAATCGCAAACACACGCTGGCGCGATGTGAGATGTTCGATGGCATGTGGATCCGCTGTGTCCGTTGTGGTCATTGCTGTCTCCGAGTCCGCTTGGCCGACACGGCCGGAAATCCAGCATAGCAGTTTCCCGGTTTTTACGGCGCCACAGCAGTACCGGGATACCCGCGAGCAGCAGCAGCGCCGCTGCCGGTTCCGGCACCGGCGTGAGCAGGACCGGCGCGCAATACCCGAAATCGTTGCAGCTGTTGGCCACGATCTGGCCGGCGTCGTTGATGCCGACCGCATCCATGAGCACCTGGATGCCGATGCCGTCCGTGACGGTGTTCAGGTCGACCAGGTTGCCGTCGACAGCCACGAACGCGTGCGAAAAACCGCCGCCGGCGAAGCTCGAATAACCGACCACCGTGCCGGCCGCGTTGATCGCGTGGGCTTCGCCGAAGTCGCCGCCGAAGGAACCGAGGTCGTGCATCACGCCCCCGCTGTACAGGAACGGATGCCAGACGGCCTCGGCGCCGATCAGGCTGTAGCCCGCCACCTGGCCTGCATTGTTCACCGCCTCGGCCCAGCTGAAGCCGCCGCCCAGCGTGCCGAGATCCTGCATGGTGCCGTCGTGGTAGAGGAACGCGTGGGCACCGTCGTCCGGGAAGCCCGGGCCCGGCTGGGAACCGCCGACGATCATGCCCGCGTCGTTGATGCCCCGCGCCGCCGCAACCGTCCCGCCCAGCGTGCCGATGTCGGTCAGCGTGCCGCCGCTGTACAGGAACGCGCGGGTGTCGCCCGTCGCATCCGTCGAATCGCCCACGACCTGGCCGCCCGCATTGATGGCGTACGCGACGCTGTCGCCGCCGTACAGCGTGCCGATGGGCTGGATGCCGCCGGCGCGGTAGATGAAGCCGCGTGTCGCGTCGCCGGTCAGCGAGGCGCCGACCACGGCGCCGCCGTGGATGGCGGTCGCGTAAGCGGATTCGCCGCCCAGCGTGGGGAGGAAGGTCGTCATGCCGTCTTTCCAGACGAATGCGCGGCCCTGGAAATCGGCATCGAGGCCGCTGCCGACGACGCTGCCGTCGTTGCCGATGCCGTAGGCCATGAAATTTTCGGGCAGGAAGGTCGCGGTGTACAACGGATCGGCCCACGCATGCGCGCCGGCGAGAAACGGCAACAACAGGACGAACAGGCAATGGCGTATCGACATGGCAGGCTCCGATGACAGACAGGCGTGCCAACGATACGGCCCGACGCGCTGCGCGAAACTGAGCCAGATCAGGCGTGCGCGGCCCCGCGTTCAGAACGTGATGACGAAGCGCGCACCACGGCTCACGGGACGCGCGTAACGTACCGTGCCGCCATTGCCATGTACTAATTGACGCACCATCGCGAGGCCGATGCCGCCGCCCTGCTTGCGTGTCGTGAAGAAGGGCGTGAAGATGTGCGCCGCCAGTGCGTCCGGCACGCCGGGACCGTCGTCGTCCACCTCGATACGCAGGCGCGCGCCGCGCACCAGGCGGGCAGCGACGCGCGCGCGGCCGCCCGCCCCCGTGGCCTCGAACGCATTCTTGAGCAGGTTGATCAGGGCCTGCTCGAGCTGTCCCGGGTCGGCCATCAGTTCCAGCGACGCCGGCTCGACCGTAAACGCCACGTCGCCGCCGCGCGCGCGCCAGTCCGGCCCCACCAGCGCATCCAGGCGCGCGAACAGGGCGGCCAACCGCACCCGTTCCGGCCGCGCTTCCGGCACGTTCGACAGGCTGCGGTAGCTGGCGACGAAACCGGCGAGGCTGTCGGCGCGGCGGCCGATGGCGTCGAGCGCCGTGCCGAGGTCCGCCGCCACGTCGGCCGGCAGCGCGGGACGCGCTTCCTCGACCAGGTCGCGCGCGGTACGCGACAGCGACGCCACCGGCGTCAACGAATTCATGATCTCGTGCGTGAGCACGTGCACCAGCTGGCGCCATGCGTTCAGGGCCTCGGCTTCCAGTTCGCTCTCGACCGGCATCAGGGCGGCGAGACGCTGCGGGCGGCCGTGCAGGGTCAGCATCGACACCGTCGCCAGCGCGCGTTCGGTGCCGCGCTCGGTCTCGAACTGCAGCAGGGTGCGCGCGCCATGCGGATGCGCGGCCAGCTGCCGGTACAGCGCGGCGGCATCGGTGGCGCGGCCCGGCGCGACCAGCTTGCGCGCGTTCGCGTTCAGCGGCTGCACGTTCTCGTCACCGTCGATGCCGAACAGCGCGACCGGCGCGTGTTCCAGGCGCGCTTCCAGGGACAGGGCATTGTCGACGAGGGTTTGCTGCTCGAGGTTCAGCACGGCGCGCGGTTCCAACGCGGGCAGCCCGCGCGGCGCCGCCAGCACGTGCAGGCAGCGCCACAGGATCAGCGCCGGGACCACGGCCGCCAGCGCGCACAGCACGAGGAGGCGCGGCGTATCGTCCGCACGGCCGGCGATAAATGCCAGCGCCGCGAGGCCGGCCGCCGCCAGCAGCGCCGCGGTTTTCACGCGCGCGTCAGATGCCATGCTTGCCCAGCTTGCGGTACAACGCGGCGCGGCTGACGCCCAGCATGCGCGCGGCGAGGCTGATGTTGCCCCTGGCCTTGTCCAGCGCGGCGGCGATGGTGTCGCGCTCCAGCGCGCCAAGCCTGAAGTCCTGATCCTCCTCGACGTGGACGGGTGCGGGCGGAGAGGCCGGCGCGAGGCCGAAATCCTCGTAGCGGTAATCGGCGGCGGCGCCCAGGATCACGGCGCGCTCGCAGGCGTGGCGCAGCGCGCGCACGTTGCCCGGCCAGTCCCACGCGCACAGGCGCTCCAGCGCTTCCGGCGCCAGCTCGCGCACGGGCCGCTGGTACTGGCCCTCGTACAGCGACAGGTAGTGATGCAGCAGCGCGGGAATGTCGTCGCGCCGCGCCCGCAGCGGCGGCACGCGGATCACGATGGTGTTCAGGCGGAACAGCAGGTCGGCGCGGAACACGGCCGGATCGAACAGGCGCTCTTCCGTCAGGTTGGTCGCGCTGACGATGCGCACGTCGACCGGTTCGGGACGGTCGGCGCCGATCGGCGTCACTTCCCGGCGTTCGAGGGCCGTCAGCAGCTTGGCCTGCGCGGGCAGCGGCATGTTGCCGATCTCGTCGAGGAACAGCGTGCCGCCGCGCGCGGCCTGGAAACGACCGGCGCGGTCGCTCTTCGCGTCGGTGAACGCGCCCTTGCGGTGGCCGAACAACTCGCTCTCGAAGGTCGCCTCCGGCAGCGCGCCCATGTCGACGGCCAGGAACGTGCCGGCGGCGCGGCGCGACGCCTGGTGGAGGGCGCGCGCGACGAGCTCCTTGCCGACGCCGTTCTCGCCCAGCACCATCACGTTCGCCTCGGTGGGCGCGACACCCACGATCATCGCCTTCACCTCGCGCATCGGCGCGGATTCTCCCATCAGGGCCGACGCGCCGGGCACGTTCGCGGCCGCGCGGCGCGCCAGCGCGGCATCGACGGCGGCGGCGAGGCGCGCGTTGTCCCACGGCTTGGTGATGAAGTCGACGGCGCCCCGTTTCAGCGCTTCCACCGCGAGCGGCACGTCGGCATACGCGGTCAGCGCGATCACCGCGGGCGGCCGCGCCAGGGTGCGCAGGCGGTCGAGCACCGCGAGTCCCTCGGCGCCGTCGACGCGGCCCGGCGTGAAATTCAGGTCGAGCAGGACGACGTCCGGCACGCCGTCCGCCAGCAGCGCCTCCAGGCGCGCGGGATCGTCGAGCGTGGCGACCGCGCCATGGCGGCGGCGCAGCAGCATCTGCGCGGCGCAGGCGACGTCGCGGTCGTCGTCGAGGATCAAAAGTCGGGTGCCGGATTCGCGCATCGGGCCATTCTAGCAGCGCACACGGCGGCGTTGTACTGCCCGGCGGTCACCTGTCCGGAAGCGTACAGGGGTACCTGTACGCTTCCGGACAGTCGAACCCTAAAACCCTCGCCAAAGCGAGAAAAACAGCGTGGCACGGGGCTTGCAAACAGGGGTGGCATGACCAATCCATCTCCCCACCTCGTCACCGGCGCCGCCATGGACGTGCGCGTCCCCGTCCGGCGCGGCCGGCGCCTTCTGCGCGCCGGCGCGCTGCTGGCCGCCCTCTCCCTGGCGGCCTTCGCCGCGTGGCAGGCCTTGCCGCACGGGCTGCAGGTGGCGGCGCGCGACGTGCGCATCGCCCGCGCCGCGCCGGGCGTGTTCCGCGACGAGATCGTCGTGCGCGCCAGCGCCGAACCGCTGCGCGCCATCGTGCTCGACTCGGTCGAATCCGGCCGCGTCGAGGAAGTGATCGCGCACGACGGCCAGCACGTGGCGAAAGGCGATTTGCTGTTCCGCCTGTCGAACCCGCAGCGCAACCTGGAACTGCTGGCGCGCCAGACCGAATACGCGCAGCAGATCTCGAACCTCGCGACCCTGCGCGTCGCCCAGGAAGCCAGCCGCACCGACCACCAGCGCCGCGTGGCGGACCTGGAATACGCGCTGGAGCAGGCGCGCAAGCAGCACGCGCGCAACGCCGGCCTCGCTGCGCGCGGCTTCCTGTCCGCGGCTGCGCTGGAAGATTCGGCCGACAAGCTCGCGCAGCAGCGCCGCCTGCTGGACGACGAACGGCGGAGCAGCGCGGCCGAGGAACAGGTGCGCGTACGCGTCCTGCAGCAGATCGAAGGCGTGATCGCGGGCCTGCAGGCGGGCCTGAAGCTGGTGAACGCGACCGTCGACGCGCTGGCCGTGCGCGCCCCGGCGGACGGCGTGCTGACCGATTTCCGGCTGCTCGTCGGCGAGACCGTGCGTCCCGACCAGCGCCTCGGCCGCATCGACGATCCGCGGCACTTCAAGCTGGTCGCGCAGGTCGACGAGTTCTATCTCAGCCGCGTCACGACGGGACTTCCGGGCCAGGCGGTCCAGGACGGCGAACGATATCCCCTGCGCGTCGCCACGATCTACCCCCAGGTCAAGGACGGCCGCTTCACCGTCGAACTGGTCTTCACGGGTGGACAGCCGCCCGTGATCAGCCCCGGCCAGGGCCTGGACGCGCGGCTGACCCTGGGCGAGCCGGCCCGGGCCCTGCTGCTGCCCCAGGGCGCCTACGCCGGCGACGGCGGCGGCGCGTGGGTGTTCGTCGTGACTCCGGACGGCCGCCACGCCGAACGGCGCACCGTGCGCCTGGGGCGCCGCAACGACACGCAGGTGGAAGTCCTGTCCGGGCTGGCCGCCGGCGAGGACGTCATCGTGTCCGGCTACACGCGGTTCGGCAAGGCCGAGCGGCTGGAATTGACGAAGTAACCCGCACCCTCCAACATCACATCAACCACGAAAGAACGACATGCTCAGACTATCAGGCGTCAGCAAGATCCACACGGCGGGCGAAGTCCGCACCACGGCCCTCGACCGCATCGACCTCGAGATCGCGGCCGGCGAATACGTGGCCATCACGGGACCGTCCGGCTGCGGCAAGTCCACGCTGCTGTCCGTCCTCGGCCTGCTCGACGTGCCGACGTCCGGCGAGTACTGGTTCGAAGGCCGCAACGTGGCCGGGTGGAGCGAGGCGAAGCTGAACGCGCTGCGGCGCGGGAAGATCGGCTTCATCTTCCAGAGCTTCAACCTGATCGAGGAATTGACCGTGTTCGAGAACGTGGAACTCGCGCTCGAATACACGGGCATGCCCGCGGCCGAACGCCGGCGGCGCGTGCGCGACATGCTGGAGCGCCTGGGCATGGCGCACCGCGCGGGGCACCGGCCGTCGCAGCTCTCGGGCGGCCAGCAGCAGCGCGTGGCGATTGCGCGCGCCCTTGTGGCCGGGCCGGCCATGCTGCTCGCCGACGAACCGACCGGCAACCTCGACACCGCGCACGGCGACGAGGTGATGCGTCTCCTACGGACCATCAACGCCGAAGGCACGACGGTCGTGATGGTCACGCACTCGCCGGCGCACGCGGCGCAGGCATCGCGCACGCTGCGCCTGCTCGACGGCCGCATCGTCGTCGACGCGCTGCTGGCCGCTTGAGGAGGCCGCGATGAATTTGCGCGATTTCCGCATCGGCTGGCGCCTGCTCGTCAAGGAGCCGGCCTATTCCGCGGTGGTGGTGCTCGGCCTGGCGGTCGGCATCGCCGTGTGCTTTTTGCTGCTCGGCTTCGTGCGCCACTCGTTTTCGTACGACGAGCAGGTGCCGGAACGCGAACGCGTCGTCCAGCTGCAGCAGAGATGGAACCTGGCCCTGCTCGGCAACGGCTGGAGCAGCACCGCCAGCCTGCCCGCGCGCGACGCGGCGGTGGCGAGCGGCCAGCCCGTGCTCGCCACTGCCTTCCTCGACCGCGGCGTCAACGTGCGCGTGAGCGGCCGGGCGCTTGCCTTCGGCGTCGCGCTGGTCGACCCCGACTTCGAGAAGATCTTCGCGCCGCGCGTCCTGGCGGGCGACCTGCACGCGGCCCTCACGCGGCCGGAGGCGCTGGCGCTGACGGCGGACACCGCCCTGAAGGTGTTCGGCCGCGTCGACGTGGCCGGACGCACGCTGCAGGGCGATGGCCAGACGTACGTGGTGGCGGCCGTCGTCGCCAATCCGCCCGCCGCCACCACGATGCCGTACGAGGCGCTGGCCGGCACGGGTAGCCCCATCCTGGCCGCCGACATGCGCGCGTTCGCCTCCCAGGCATGGGGCTTTTCGCCCGGCCGCGTCTACCTCAAGCTGTTGCCGGGAGCCGATGCCGGCGCCGTGCTGGACACGTTACGGCGGGGCCTGCGCGCGTCGCCCCTCGTGCGGCAGTCATATGCCCAGCAGGTGGCCGCACTGGGTGGCCGTGACCTGATCGACTACCGCCTGCAGCCGATCGCCGACGTGTATCTCGCCCCCGACCTGAACGACCTGTTCGCACCGCACGGCAACCGCCACGGCGTGATCGGACTGGGCGCCGTCGCCGTGCTGGTGCTGCTGCTGGCCGCGACCAACTACGTCAACCTGGCTACCGTGCGCACGCTGGCGCGCCAGCGCGAGATCGCCGTGCGCAAGGTGCTGGGCGCGTCGGCGCCGGCCGTGGCGCGCCAGTTCCTGGCCGAGTCGGTGCTGGTCTGCCTGATCGCGACGGTCCTCGGCCTGCTGCTGGCGTGGCTGCTGCTGCCGGTCTTCGCCGACCTCGTGCAGCGCAAGCTGGACGGCATGTTCAACGCCGCTGCGCTGGCGGCGACGCTGGGGCTGGGCGTGCTGCTCGGTCTCGCGGCCGGCGCCTATCCGACCTGGTCGGCGCTGCGCGTCCGCGCCACCGCCGCACTGGCCGGACGCGGTGCCGCCGAGACCGCGCGCGGCCTGTGGATCCGGCGCGGGCTCACGGCCCTGCAATTCGGCGTCGCCATCGGCCTGACCGCCACCACGCTCGCCGTCGCCTGGCAGACGCGCTATGCCAGCACGCTCGATCCCGGCTTCGATACGGCACCCCTGCTGATGTTCCCGGCCGCGAACGACATGCGCGATCCGCGCACGCGCGCGCTGCGTGACGCGATCGCGCGCCTGCCCGGCGTGGCCGGCGTGACGGTGTCGCACCTGCCCTTCAGCGTCGGCCACAACATCGTGGTCATGCGCCGCGCCGGCGGCACGGCCACCGACGTCAACCTGTATGCCGTCGGCCCCGAATTCTTCGACGTCTACGGCGTCAAGCCCGTGGCCGGCCGCCTGTATTCGCCCGCGCTCGACAAGTCCAGCGACAACGACCGGGTGGTGCTCAACGCGGCGGCGGCGCGCCAGCTCGGCTTCCCCACGCCGCGCGCTGCGGTCGGACAGATGGTGACCGACAACATGGACGACAAGCCGAAACAGGTCGTGGGCGTGGCGCCGGACTTGCGCCAGCGTTCGGCGCGGGACGGCCAGCAGCCGAGCATGTTCTACCTGAACGACCGCGTGGGCGGGTTCACGGTACGGTGCAACGGCGACGTCGACGCGGTCCGGCGCGCCATCGAGGCGCTGTGGCCGCGCTACTTCCCCAACGAGCCCGTGGACGTGGTGCGCATGCCGACGCTGATCACCGACATCTTCTATGCCGACGACCT
The DNA here is from genome assembly GCF_024756235.1 of Massilia kyonggiensis. Classification (GTDB taxonomy): domain Bacteria; phylum Pseudomonadota; class Gammaproteobacteria; order Burkholderiales; family Burkholderiaceae_D; genus Telluria; species Telluria kyonggiensis. The sequence goes on from NZ_JANUGY010000006.1 coordinate 229,948, forward strand.
GCGCCTCGCCAAGCTGCTGGCGGCGGCGAGCGCGATCGCGACGGCGATCGCCGCCTTCGGCATCTATGTGCTGGCCGCGTACAGCGTGCGCCGGCGCGAGCGGGAAATCGTGCTGCGCAAACTGCATGGGGCCGGCATTGCTGCGATCTCGAAACTGGTGGCGCGCGAGTTCGCCGCGCTGGTCGGCGCCGGCGCGGTACTGGGATTACCGTTCGCGTGGGTGGCGATCCAGCGCTGGCTCGGCGCATTCACCGAGCGTGCGCCGATCGGCGCCTGGACGCTCGTCGCCGCACTGCTGGTGGCGGGTGTGGTGGCGCTGGTGTCGACCCTGCGCCACGCACTGGCGGCGGTGCGCATCCGCCCCGCTAGCGCGCTGCGGGAGTGAATCAGCAGGCCGCGGTGCCGCAGACCTTCACGAGTTCGACTTCGAACACGAGGCCGGTGTTGCCGGGGATCGCGCCCGGCACGCCGCCCGCGCCGTAACCGAGGCTGCTCGGGATGAGGATCGTGCGCTTGCCGCCGACCTTCATGCCCAGCACGCCCTGGCCGAAGCCGGGAATCACGGATTCGTTGGTGTTCACGGCGCCGATGACGAAGGGGAACGGCTTGCCGGGCTGCGACGCGTCGAATTTGCTGCCCTTGAAGTCGGCGGCGGCGGCGCTGTACAGCCAGCCCGTGTAATTGACCTGCACGCGCGCGCCGTTGACGGCTTCGGCGCCGGTGCCGATCGAGATGTCGGTCTTGGTCAGCGCGGCGGGATTGTTGACGACGGGAGGGGTGGTGCTGCCCGAATCGCCGCCGCCGCCGCATGCGGACAGGCTCAGGAGGGCGGCGAAGGCGGCGGCCAGCGGGAAGGACAGTTTCATGGGACTCCTACAGGACAAGTTGGTGAGCGGATCGAAAACCGAACCTTACCAACGTGCCCTGCAAGCGTCTGTGGGGGATTTGTATGCCTTTGTAATTCAGATCTCGACCTGGGTGCCGAGCTCGATCACGCGGTTGGTCGGGATTTGATAATAGTCCGCGGCCGTGCGGGCATTGCGCTGCATCGCCACGTACAGGTGCTCCCGCCACGGCATCATGCCCTGGCCCGGCACCGAGATCACGGTCTGGCGCGCGATGAAGAACGACGTCTCCATCATCTCGAACTCGAGGCCGCAGGCACCGCACAGGCGCAGGATGTCCGGGATGTTGGCCTCGTCCTTGAAGCCATAGGCCACGTTCAGCTGGTAGCAGTTGTGGCCCAGCGGGACGACCTCGACCTGTTCGTTTTCCGGCACATACGGCTCTTCGCGGATGTGCACCGTGAGGAACACGACGCGCTCGTGCAGCACCTTGTTGTGCAGGAGGTTGTGCAGCAGGGCGTGCGGCACGCCGTCCGTTTCGCTGCGCAGGAAGATGGCGGTGCCGGCCACGCGGGCGGGCGGGGCCACGAACAGCGACTGCAGGAAGTCGTCGAGCGGGATCGCGTGCTTTTCCAGGTTCTCGAACACCAGTTCGCGGCCGCGCTTCCAGGTCAGCATGATCGTCAGCAGGACCGCGCCCAGCAGCAGCGGGAACCAGCCGCCGTGCAGCAGTTTCAGGGTGCTGGCCGAGAACAGCATGATGTCCATCGCCATGAAGAAGCCGGTGGCGCCGAAGCACAGCCACAGCGGCAGGTGCCAGCGGTAGCGGATCACGAAGAACGTCAGGATCGTCGTCGCGAACATGGTCGCCGTCACCGCGATGCCGTAGGCGCCGGCCAGCTTGTCCGACGAACCGAAGCCGACGACCGCCAGCAGCACGACGATCAGCTGCAGCCAGTTCACGGCCGGGATGTAGATCTGGCCGATCTCGCTCTCGGACGTGTGCATCACGCGCATGCGCGGCAACAGGCCCAGCGCGATGGCCTGGCGCGTCATCGAGAACGTGCCGGAGATCGTCGCCTGCGACGCGATCACGGTCGCCATCGTCGACAGCAGCACGAGCGGCAGCACGCTCCAGCTGCCCAGCTGGTGGAAGAACGGGTTCTCGAGCGCTTCCGGATGCGTGATCAGCAGGCCGCCCTGGCCCAGGTAGTTCAGGGCGAGCGCCGGGAACACGACCATGAACCAGGCGACGCGGATCGGCTTCTTGCCGAAGTGGCCCATGTCCGCGTACAGCGCCTCGGCGCCGGTGAACGCCAGCACGACGGCGCCCAGCGCGACGAACGCGATCATCTGCTCGCGCAGCATGAACTGGAACGCGTGCAGCGGGTTCAGGGCGTGCAGGATCACGGGCGCCTGCACGATGTTGATGACGCCCATGACGGCCAGCGCGGCGAACCACACGACCATGACGGGCCCGAACCAGCGGCCGATGCCGGCCGTGCCGTGGCGCTGCACGCTGTACAGCCCCACCAGCACGACGATCGTCAGCGGCACGACGTATTTTTCCAGGCCGGGCGTGGCCACTTCGAGACCTTCGATCGCGCCCAGCACGGAGATCGCCGGCGTGATCACGCTGTCGCCGTAGAACATGGTGGCGCCGAACACGCCCAGCACCATCAGCACGTAGTGCCAGCGCGACGTGCGCGTGACGGAATTCAGCGCGAGCGCCATCAGGGCCATGATGCCGCCCTCGCCGCGGTTGTCGGCACGCAGCACCAGCGTGACGTACTTGAGCGAGACGATCATCGTCAGGCCCCAGAAGATCAGGGACACGATGCCCAGCAGGTTCGGCGTGGTCAGGGCCAGGCCGTGGACGGGATCGAAGATGGTCTTGAGCGTGTACAGCGGACTGGTGCCGATGTCGCCGTAGACGATACCGACCGCCGCCAGCGTCAGCCCTGCCAGGCTGCTTTTCTTATGTTCTGCCGTCAAGGTTTCACCGTTTTGTTGTTCTGGTGCGTTGCACAATAGAATAATTGACAAGGAAAGACAAGAGTGCGTTCTTTTGCCGGGACGCCATTTTCTCAAAGTCTGCATCAATGGAAGCAGGCCGAGCGCACGCATCGGGCGCCGTAAATCGGGGGCCGCCAGCAAGGCTGCGCCCGTTCGGGGATAATGTCCAACCAATCATCCGCACCACCTTCCCATGAACACCGGCATCCTGTCCGCCGCCCTCGCCTTCCTGTGCTGGGGCCTGTTTCCGTTGTATTTCCACGCCATCGACGAAGTGCCGCCGCTGCAGATCCTCGCGCACCGCATGCTGTGGTCGCTGCTGTTCCTCGTGATCGTGCTCGCCGTGCGCCGTCAGTGGGCCTGGCTGAACCTCGTGCGCCAGCCGCGCGTGTTCGGCAGCTTCGTCGCGTCGGCCCTGCTGCTCAGCGTCAACTGGCTCATCTACATCTGGGCCGTGAACAACGGCCACGTCATCGAGGCGAGCCTCGGCTATTTCATCAATCCGCTCGTCAACATCATGTTCGGCTCGATGCTGCTGAAGGAACGCCTGCGGCGCACGCAGTGGATGGCGATCGGCGTGGCGGCGCTGGGCGTCGCGTGGCTGACGTGGCAGGCCGGCAACGTGCCCTGGATCGCGCTGGCGCTGGCCGTGTCGTTCGGCGGCTACGGCCTGCTGCGCAAGACCGCCGCGCTCGGCGCTTTGGAAGGGCTGTCGTTCGAGACGATGGTCCTGTTCCCGCTCGCGGCCGCCTACGTCGTGTGGCTCAGCGTGCACGGCCAGAACACCTTCATCAACACGGACTCGAACACGACGCGCCTGCTGCTCGTCGCGGCCGGGCCGATCACGGCGATCCCGCTGCTGCTGTTCGCAGCGGGCGCGAGAAAAATCCCGCTGTCGATCGTCGGCTTGCTGCAATACATGTCGCCCACCCTGCAATTCCTGCTGGGCGTGTGGCTGTTCCACGAAGCATTTACTCCAGACCGTCTCGTCGGCTTCGTTCTGATCTGGCTTGCGCTGGCCCTGTTCGCGGCCGAAGGCCTGCTGAACCGGCCGCAGCCGGTAGCCAAACAAGCCTGAAAATTCGGGGTCAGAGCACATTTCGGGCGAAATTCGGGGTCAGAGCACATTTTCGAACAATTTCTTTTGGATGCGATTAAGCTGTCAGCCGCCGCATTGCCGGTGACGCCGTGCATGGGTGCCGCACTGTTCCCGTTCGATTTTCCTACCAGAGCAATTTGCCAAAAAAGTGCTCTGACCCCGAATTTGGTGAAAAACCTGCTCTGACCCCGAATTTTCAGTATCCTGTCGTCCTCATTTCAAAATCGAAGCACATTACCAATGGCCAATTACGTCTACACCATGAACCGCGTGGGCAAGATCGTCCCACCGAAACGCCAGATCCTGAAGGACATTTCGCTGTCGTTCTTCCCGGGCGCGAAGATCGGCGTGCTGGGCCTGAACGGCTCGGGCAAATCGACCCTGCTGAAGATCATGGCCGGCATCGACACCGACATCCAGGGCGAAGCGCGACCGATGCCGGGCCTGAACATCGGCTACCTGCCGCAGGAACCGCAGCTCGATCCGGAAAAAACCGTGCGCCAGGAGGTGGAAAGCGGCCTGGGCGAAGCCTTCGAGGCGCAGGCGAAGCTGGAAGCCGTGTACGCCGCGTATGCCGAGGAAGACGCCGATTTCGACGCGCTGGCCAAGGAGCAGGAGCGCCTGGAATCGATCATCGCCGCCTCCGACGGCGGCAACCTGAACCTGCAGCTGGAAATGGCCGCCGACGCGCTGCGCCTGCCGCCGTGGGATGCGAAGATCGGCGTGCTGTCCGGCGGCGAAAAGCGCCGCGTGGCGCTGTGCAAGCTGCTGCTCTCGAAGCCCGACATGCTGCTGCTCGACGAGCCGACCAACCACCTGGACGCCGAATCCGTCGAGTGGCTGGAGCAGTTCCTGCTGCGCTTCCCGGGTACCGTCGTCGGCATCACCCACGACCGCTACTTCCTCGACAACGCCGCCGAATGGATCCTGGAACTGGACCGCGGCCACGGCATCCCCTGGAAGGGCAATTACTCGTCCTGGCTGGAGCAGAAGGAAGCCCGCCTGAAGCAGGAAGAAGCGACGGAATCCGCGCGCCAGAAAGCACTGGCGAAAGAACTGGAATGGGCGCGCCAGAATCCGAAGGCGCGCCAGGCCAAGTCGAAGGCGCGTCTCGCCCGCTTCAACGAACTGTCCGAATACGAATACCAGAAGCGCAACGAGACGCAGGAGATCTTCATCCCCGTCGCGGAACGCCTGGGCAACGAAGTCATCGAGTTCAAGAACGTCTCGAAAGCCTTCGGCGACCGCCTGCTGATCGATAACCTGTCGTTCACCGTGCCGCCGGGCGCGATCGTCGGCATCATCGGCCCGAACGGCGCCGGTAAGTCGACGCTGTTCCGCATGATCGCGGGCATCGAGCAGCCGGACAGCGGCGAAGTCGTCATCGGCAAGACCGCAAAGGTCTCGCTCGTCGACCAGTCGCGCGACAGCCTCGCCGCGAACAAGACCGTGTTCGAAGACGTGTCCGGCGGCGCCGACATGCTGTCCGTCGGCCGCTTCGAGATGCCCTCGCGCGCGTATCTCGGCCGCTTCAACTTCAAGGGCGCGGACCAGCAGAAGCTGGTCGGCAACCTGTCCGGCGGTGAACGCGGCCGCCTGCACCTGGCCAAGACGCTGCTCAAGGGCGGCAACGTGCTGCTGCTGGACGAACCGTCGAACGACCTGGACGTCGAAACCCTGCGCGCGCTGGAAGACGCGCTGCTGGAATTCGCGGGCAGCGTGATGGTCATCTCGCACGACCGCTGGTTCCTCGACCGCATCGCCACCCACATCCTCGCGTTCGAAGGCGAGTCGCAGGTCACCTTCTTCAACGGTAACTACCAGGAGTACGAAGCCGACAAGAAGAAGCGCCTCGGCGAAGAAGGCGCCAAGCCGAAGCGGATCCGCTACAAGCCGCTCACCAGCTAAGCTTACTCCTCCAGATAGCGCTGGGCATCCAGCGCCGCCATGCACCCGCTGGCGGCGCTGGTGATCGCCTGCCGGTAGATGTGGTCCTGCACGTCGCCGGCCGCGAACACGCCGGGAACGCTCGTGGCGGTCGCCAGGCCGTTGCGTCCCGCGCGCGTCACGATGTACCCGTTTTCCATCTCTAGCTGACCCGCGAAGATCCCCGTATTCGGCTGGTGGCCGATGGCCACGAACACGCCGTGCACGGGCAGCACGCGGATGCCGCCGCGCTCGCCGCGCAGACGCAGCGTGTGCACGCCCGCCGCATCCCCCAGCACCTCGTCCAGCGTGTGGTTCCACAGGACGTCCACCTTCCCCTCTTCCACCCGCGCCAGCAGGCGCTCGACGAGGATCGCTTCCGCGCGCAGATGGTCGCGCCGGTGCACCACCGTCACCCTGGACGCGATGCTCGACAAATACAGCGCCTCTTCCACGGCCGTGTTGCCGCCGCCGATCACGGCAACCTCCTTCCCGCGATAAAAGAAGCCGTCGCACGTGGCGCACGCCGAGACGCCGCGCCCCATGAAAGCCTGTTCCGACGGCAGGCCCAGGTAGCGGGCGGACGCGCCCGTGGCGATGATCAGCGCGTCGCACGTGTACTCGCCCTGGTCGCCGGACAGGCGCAGCGGCCGCTCGTGCAGGTGCGCCGTGTGGATGTGGTCGAAGACGATCTGCGTCTCGAAGCGCCGCGCGTGCAGCTCGAAGCGGCGCATCAGGTCCGGTCCCTGCACGCCGTCCGGATCGGCGGGCCAGTTCTCGACGTCGGTCGTCGTCATCAGTTGTCCGCCCTGCGCAACGCCGGTGACGAGCAGGGGGTCCAGGTTGGCACGTGCCGCATAGACGGCGGCGGAATAGCCTGCCGGGCCGGAACCCAGGATCAGGACCTTGGCATGTTTTTTCATGATGTCAGGAGGCGAAGTGGCGGGACAGGTGCTCGGCGAAGCGTTCGGGGGCCATGAAGCCGATGACGCGGCTCGCCGGCACCTCCTTGCCCTGCTTGAACAGGATGATGCCGGGCGGCCCGAACAGCCCGAATTTCTTCATCAGCGCACGGTCTTCATCGTTGTTGGCGGTGACGTCGACCTGCAGCAGGCGCACCTGCTTCATCTGCGCTTCCACCTTCGGTTCGGAAAAGGTAAAACGTTCCATCTCCTTGCACGACACGCACCAGTCGGCATAGAAATCCAGCATCACGGGCGTGGGAGACGACGCGAGCACCTGATTCAGTTCGGCCAGCGTGCGGATGCGTTCGAACTTCTGCGCCTTGCCCTCGGCCGCCGCCGCGACCTGTGTGCCGCGCAGGTGCGCCAGCGGCTGCAGCACGTCCTGCCCCGCGCTGGCGGCGCCCACCAGTTCGAACAGGCCACCCGTCAACAGCACGAGGCCCAGCGTCTTGCCGGCGTAGCGGCCCAGTCCCGCGCCCGCGGCAATCGGTTCGAACACGCGCAGGAACACGGCGCACAGCACGGCGAACGCGCCCCACAGCAGCATCGCGACGGTGACCGGGAACACGGGCGTCACCATCCAGATCGCGACCGCGAGCAGCAGCAGGCCGAACACGCGCTTGACGTGGTTCATCCACGCGCCGGCACGCGGCAACAGGCTGCCCGCCGAGACACCCGTCAGCAGCAGCGGCACGCTCATGCCGGCCGCCATCGAGAACAGCGCCCAGCCACCCGTCCACACGTTCTTCGTCTGGCTGATGTACAGCAGCGCGCCCGCCAGCGGACCGGCCACGCACGGGCCCACGATCAATGCGGACAAGGCGCCCATCACGAACACGCCGGCGAAGCGGCCGCCGCTCATGCGGCCGCTCGTCGTGCTCAAGCGGCTTTGCAGGCTGCTCGGCAGCTGCAACTGGTAGACGTCGAACATCGACAAGGCCAGCACCACGAGCAGCGCGCCGAACGTCAGCAGCACCCATGGCTTTTGCAGCGCGCCGGCGAGACCTTCGCCCGCCAGGCCCGCCGCGACGCCGAGCGCCGTGTAGACGAGCGCCATGCCCAGGCTGTAGGCCAGCGCGAGGATAAAACCTTTACTGCGCGAGACGTTGCCCTCGCCGACGATGATGGACGACAGGATCGGCACCATCGGCAGCACGCACGGCGTGAACGACAGCAGCAGGCCGAACGCGAGGAACGCGAGGCCGATGCGCCACGCGCTGCCCGATTGCAGCGTGCGCTGGGCCAGCGAGCTGTCGTCTTCGTGTGCGGGTGCGGGCGCAGGAGCCGCCTCCTGCGTCGCAAGTTTCAGCACGCCCGGCGCCGCCGGGTCCACCGTGAACGCGACTTCGGCGGGCGGATAGCACAGGCCCGCGTCCGCGCAGCCCTGGTAACCCACGCGCAGCACGAACGGTCCTTTCACGTCCGCCTTCAGCGGCAGGTCGACCGCCAGCTGGCCCGCATACGTCTCCATCTCCTTGTTGAAATTGCTGTCGAACTTGCGCACGCCGTCCGGCAGCACCGGCACGCCCACCTGCGGCGCGTCGAACACGAGGCGGTCGCGGTACAGGTGGTAGCCGGGCGCGATGGCCCAGGTAAGGTGAACGATGCCGCCCGCGCGCAGTTCCGCGCCCGGCTTGAACGCCTGTTCGGGCGGCAGGAAGTCGTCGGCCGCAACGGCCGTCCGGCCCAGCGTACTGGCCAGAAGGACCAGCGCGGCCATCCATCGAAAGAGCTGCTTCATGATGCGTAATCTCCTGAAATACTGTGGTGATGCGCTTGTCCCGTAGCGTCGATGGCGAAGTACGCGAGCCCGCTGGAAGCCAGGAAGGACAGGCCCTCAAGCTCCTTCAGCATGGCGATGGTCGACACGCTGCCGCCCAGGACGGCCAGCGGCGCCAGCACGCTCACCGAGCGCCAATGCGACACGGGCATGCCGGTGCGCGGGTTCAAGACGTGGCAATAACGCTTGCCGTCGACGTCGAAAAACCGTTCGTAGTCGCCGCTCGTCGTCAGCGCGCCGTGGCTCACGGCGATGCTGGCGATGGTGCCGTCTGCCTTGCGCGGGTCCTGGATGCCGATGCTCCACAGGCGCCCGTCGGGTTGCGGCCCGATGAAGCGCATGTCGCCGCCGAGGTTCACGTAGCCGTGCCGCACGCCCCGTTCCTGCAGCAGCGCGCACGCACGGTCGGCCGCATATTCCTTGCCGAAGCCGCCGAAGTCGAGCTCCATGCCGGCGCGCGGCAGGTAGACGGCGCCGTCGCCGCGCTGCACGGCCGTCCAGTCCACCAGCGCCAGCAGCGGCGCCAGGTCGCGCGCATGCGGCACGCGCGGCTGACGAAAATCCCAGGCGCGGCGCAGCACGCCGGACGTGATGTCGAACAGGCCGTCGCTGGCGCGGTGCAGGTGGTCCGCGTAGTCGAGCAGCTGCGCCGTCTCTTCATCGCATTCCACCCGGTAGCGGCCCGCCGCGGCATTGATGCGGCTGACGATGCTGTCGGCGCGGTAGCGCGAATACGTGCGCTCGATGCGCCGCACCTCCGCGATTGCGGCCAGCGCCAGTTCTTCCGCCGCATGCCCGTCCGGCGCGGCCAGCCTCACTTCACAACGGCTGGCCATCGCGTCGAACGGAAAGCGGTACATGCCGTCTACCATCGCCGCGTCAATCCGACCTGGAAGATGCGGGCGCGCAGCGGTGCCAGCCCCGGGCTGCCGTCGTGGAACAATCGCCAGTTGCCGCGCTGTTCGTAGCCTTCGACCTTGACGTCGACCGTCCACAACTTGCCGATCTCGCGCTGGACCTTCAGCCCCGCCGTGACGGCGCCGAAGCCGGACAGGCGCTGGTCCGGCGACGACAGGCGGTTCGGATCCGCATTCGCAAAGCCGGGCGGGAACGGTGCACCGAGCGTGCCGTCGTACACGGGATCGTAGTAAAAGTAGGCGGCGCTCTGGGTGTACAGGCGCAGCTCCGGCACGATGCTCCAGCCGCCGCCGAGCGGCTGCACGTATTCTCCGGACAGCGTGTGCGCGCGGATGCGGAACGAGTCGCTGTAGTAGCGGTAGGACAGGCGCGACGTGCCGCCAGTGGCGTCGATGTAGTGATTCCAGCGCAGCAGCACCGTGTTCTGGCGGCGCGATCGGGGCCGGTTGTCAAACAATTTATACGGATCGTTGAAGTAGCCGTCGCCGTTCGTGCGCGTGAGCGTCAACTGGCCGATGTCGTTCGGCGTCAGCACGCGCGTCACGCCCGCGAGGACGCTGACCGTGCGCTTGTGCTCATCGACGACGACGTGGTTCACGGGATCGATGCTGTCGCGGCTGCCCGCGACGCCGAATGCCCACGTCGTGTTGTTGTCTTCGCTGGACACGGTGCCGTTCAGCGACAGCGCGCGCGACACGTAATCGTGCTCCGTCGAATACGCGGCGCCGGCCGTCAGCGTGCCGCGCCGGAAGTAGCGCGTGACGGCGAAGTCGCCGGCTTTTCTCTCGTCCTGCATGTGCGAGGCACCGGAAATGGCCGTGTGGTAGCGCGGCGACGCGCCGGACACGTCGTCGGCCGTCAGCGTGCCTTCGATGGACCAGTCGCCGGCGACGGGCGCCGTCACCGAGATCGACGGCGAATGGGCACGGATGCGATCGAGGCCGCTCTGGCGGTCCGCGTAATCGAGATAGCGCAGGCTGATGCTGCCTTCCTGCGGCGGTTCGTCGGCCAGCGCCTGTACGCCAGGCAGCAGCAGCGCGGCGGCGAGCAGCGAGGCCGCCAGGTCCTGGGGAGCTTGCTTGGATGTCGTCATGGAGTCTCCTCAGTTGCACCCACAGCCGCCGCCACCCACGCCCGCGCCGCCGGAGGCGGCTTCGCGGCTGGTGTAGATGTGGTCCGCGTAACGGGTCTCGAGCTTGTCGCCGCCGAAGGTCATCTCCGGTTTCGCCAGTTTTCCTTTTTCCCACGGCTGCACGGTGGCGCAGCCGGCCAGCGCCAGCAGCGCCGGCGCGATCAGGACAACTGCCTTCATTTCGCACCTCCCAACGCCTTCTGGATGACCTGCTCGAGCTCCGCGCGGTCCGCTTCTTTAAAACCCGCGTGCTCGTACAAGACCTTGCCGTCCGGTCCGATCAGGACACTGCTCGGCATGCCCTTGATGCCGTAGGCGCGCGGCGTGGCGCCGGCCGGATCGAACGCGATCGCGAAGCGGGCCGGCGTCTCGGCGAGGAAGCGGCGCGCGTCGTCCGTCTTCGCGTCCAGGTTCACGCCGACGACCTGCAGCCCGCGCGCGCCGTATTTCGCCTGCATCTCGTTCATCCACGGGAAGGACTGGCGGCACGGGCCGCACCACGAGGCCCAGAAATCCACGTACACGACCTTGCCCTGGTACTTCGCCAGCTGCACCGTGCCGTCCTTGCCAGGCAGGTCGAACGCCGGCGCCGCGGCGCCCTTGTCGAGTGCGGAGGCCGTCGATGCCTCCAGCGCGGCGGCCAGCACCAGCGCCATGCGCAGTACGCGCGTCGTACGGGCGCTCATTTGCTCACCTCCTTCTTGCCGAAACGACGCCATCCCAGCACGCCGAACGACAGCACGACCAGCAGCGCGAGCACCGGATCGTTGCCGTCCTTGATCGAGGAGCAGCCGCCGCCGCCGGTGTTCTGCGGCGCTTGCGCGGTCTGCACATTGCCCTTGCCGGTCAGCGCGACATTCCACGCGCCGCCGCCATCGGCCGTCAATGCGAGACTGCCGGCGGCATCGCCCGCACCCACCGGCGTGAAGCGCACGACGAGGTCGCAGCTCGCGCCCGGCTGCAGGGTGAACGGCACGGCCGCACAGGCGCCCGTATCCGCCTGTAGCGCGTACGGCCCCGTGAACGTGGCGGCCGTCACCGTGGCCGCGTTGGCGCCCGTGTTGGTCAGCGTGAAGCGGTGCGTGGGCGAGGTGCCGTTGACGTCGGCCGCGCCGAAGTCGAACGATTGCGGGTTCACGGTCAGCATCGGCACGGGCACGGCGACGCCGGTGCCGCTCAGCGCGACGGTGAACTGGTTGCCCGCATCCGTCATCAGGACGATGGTCGCGGCGCGCTGGCCGGCGGCGGTCGGTTTGAAGCCGACGTCGATCGTGCAGCTGGCCGATGCAGCCACGGACACGTTGGTGGCGCAGGTGCCGCCGAGGACGAAGTCGGACGCCTGCGCGCCGTCCAGCACGAGCGACGCAACCTTCAGCGCGGCCGTGCCGCCGTTCGACAGGGTGATCGTGTGCGTGGCAGCGCTCTTGCCGACCTGCGTATCCGCGAAGGCGACGGGGCCCGCTTCCGACAGCACCGGTTTCGCCGCCGGCGCCGTGGTGCCGGTACCGCTGATCGACACCTGCAGCGGCGCCGCGTTCGACGTGACGGCCAGCGTGGCCGCGGCCGTGCCGGATGCCGTCGGTGCGAAGGCCAGCGTCACGGTGCAGTTGGCGCCGACGGCCAGGGTCGTGCCGCAGGTTTTATTCGCGATGGTGACGGTGGACGCGCCCGAGACCGCGATGCCGTTCAGGGTGAGCGCCACGTTGCCGGTGTTGGCCAGGGTGACGGTCTGCGTCGCCGCCGGTGCGCCGATCGTCTGCGTGCCGAACGCCACGGCCGACGGGTTCGCGGTGACGGCCGGTGCCGGTGCGGACACGGTGCCGGACAATGCGACCGAGACGGCGCCATTGGAAGCGTTCGAGGCCAGGGACAGGTTGCCGCTGAACGCGCCGTTGGCGGACGGATTCGCCGTCACGGTCACGGTGCAGCTGCCGCCGGCCGGGACGGACGTCCCCGTGGCGCACGTACCGCCCAGCGTGAACACGCTCGCGTTGGCGCCGCCGACGGCGATGCTGGAGAAGGTCAGGGCGGCCTGGCCCGTGTTGTTGACGGTGATGCTCTTCGCGGGCGACGCGGTGCCGGCGACGAGGGCGCCGAAATCGATCGCGTTGGCCGACAGCGCGACGGTCGCCTGCGCAACGGCATTGCCGGTGCCGGAGAGGGCCACGGTGCTGGAACCGCCCGTCGCGTTGTGTGCGATGACGAGCGATGCGCCGCGCGCGCCGGCGGAGGACGGTTTGAAGGTGACCTGCACGGTGCAGTTGGCGCCCGCCACCAGCGACGTGCCGTTGGCGCAGGTGCCGCCGCTGATCGTGTAGTCGCTGGCGGCCGCGCCGGAGAGGCTCAGCGTACCGACGTTCAGCGCCGCATTGCCCGTGTTGGACAAGGTGGTGGCGAGCGGCGACGCCGACTGGCCGATGGTGGTGGCCGCGAAGCTCAGCGAGGCTGGATTGACGGCGGCCGCGGGGGCGGCGGTCACGGTCGGGTTGCCGATGAAGGCGGCGAGGTCCGCGATTTCCGCCGTCGTGAATTTGCCGTTGAACAGCGTGCCCATGCCGCCCTTGTTGGCGCTGAACGCGCTGGTAATCACGCTCGGGTTGTTCGCCGCGGCGAGGATGCCGTTGACGTTGGTGGCGGGCGACGGCCCGTGGCACGACGCGCAGGACGTGCCGCCGCCGGTCGGCCCGTTCAGGTACAGGTTCTTGCCGTTCAGTGCATCGGCCGCGTGCGCGGCCGGGACGAACGCGAGCACGGCGAGAACGGTATAAACACTTCTTTGCAGCCCGATCATAATGACTCCCAGATTCGTTCAAAGGGCACAGCCACCAAGGGCCAGTGCATTCATCCCGCAGTGCGCCAGCGCGCACCAGCGCCAGTCGCGCCCGCGCTGGTAGAGCAGCGCCAGCGCCAGTCCCGGTGCCAGCACGAGCCCCGCCGCGTGCCAGCCGGAGCCGACGTGCAGCAGCGCGAACGCGGCCGCCGACAGGACCACCGGCAGCGGCGCAAACGCCATGCGCCTGACCAGCCACTCCTGCAGGCCGGCGCGCACGACCCACTCCTCCAGCACGGGCGCCAGCAACAGCAGGCGCACGAGCGCGGCGGCGTCGGGCGCGACGAGCTGGCCAGTGCAGACCAGGTGCTGGGACAGCAGGGCAATGGGTGGCATGTCAGGTTGCTACTGCGGAAATCGTCCGGTTAATACCGGCCGTTGTGAAAAGGTTCAGTCCGTTTGAAAAAAAATTCATCGGATGAACCAATGACGACCATGGCGGTGTCAAAACATCATGTTTGCCACTTCCGCTACACCGTTTAATGCGCGGAAATGGATCGTCGTCAAAGAGACATCGTGGGTAGAATCGTTGTGGTTGAGACTCTTCAACTCGTGCGCGTTTGCGCCAGATCGACACGGCATGGCTGCGCCGCTTGGCAGACTACGTTCATGACACATTACCGCGACAACCGGGTCCCGGGCGGGACCTTTTTCTTCACGGTGCGTTTGCTGGATCGGGACAGCACCTTACTGACGGACCATTTTTCGGCTTTCGGCGAAGCGATGCGCCAGGCGCGCATCCGCAAACCGTTCCACGTCGACGCCTGGGTCGTGCTACCGAACCACGCGCACGCCATCTGGACCCTGCCGCCGGGCGACCACGACTGCGCGTCACGCTGGCGCGCCGTCAAGATCGCCTTTTCCAAGGCGTTACATAAGGCCTGCCTGCCGGGCGGCGCCAAGGGCAAGGGCGATGGCGGCACGGGCGACGGCACCATCTGGGAACGCCATTACCGCGACTATCGCGTGGGCGACGACGAGGAGTACGCCAGCCTCATCGACTACGTGCACGGCAACCCGATGCGCCACGGCTTTTGCCAGCATCCGGCGGAGTGGCCGTGGTCGTCGCTGCACCGCTTCATCTCGGCCGGGTTCACGCCGCCCGCCCTGCCGCTGGCACTGCCGCCGTGGATGCGGCCGGCAGGCCAGCATGGGCGGACCGCGCGTCCGTAAAATTCGGGGTCAGAGCACTTTTTGGTGCACGATCCTCAACGCAAGTTAAATCAACCGTTTGTCGTCGGCGGCCAATCCAACGTCATACTCATGGGCTGCCGTCGGGGAGCCGCTGCGCAGCTGAAATTGATCGAAAATGTGCTCTGACCCCGAATTAAAAAAGGCCTGCATGTGCAGGCCTTTCTACCCTAGGAGTAAAGCTGGAAACGCTTAGAAGCTGTAGCGCGCACCCACGGTCCAGACGTCGGCCTTGGCGCCGAAATCCTTGCTCTTGCCGTAGCGCTCGTACTCGGCGGTCAGGGCGACCTGCTGGTTGAGGTTGTACTGCACGCCGACCGCGCCGTAGGCACCGGTGTCGGTGTCCTTCAGGTTCAGCGCGGCGCTTTCCAGCTTGCGCTCGCTGTGCTGCAGACCCAGCTTGCCGTACACGGAGAACTGGTCGTTGACCGGCAGGTTGTACTTGCCGGCGACGTAGTAGCTGTTGCCCTTGGTCCGGCCGCTGCCGTTGACGCCGTTGGCGGTGTAGTTGAAATCGGAGTTGCGGAAGTCGGTGTAGCCGGCTTCGACGCCCCAGTTCTGGTCGAATTCATAGCCGCCGAAAATCTTGCCCGAGGCTTTATAGCCGTCGCTGTCGAAATTGGTCAGGCCGCCGACCGACGAATTCACGTGGTCCGCCGTGGCGATGCCGACGCCGACGTAGGCGCGCGGTTGGGTCTGGGTGGTCTGGGCCTGGGCCGCGCCGACGGCGGCAGTGGTGGCGATCAGTGCAACGATGAGCTTTTTCATGTTTCGGATTCCCTTTGCGTTGTTTGACTGGTTCGCGATTCGATCGTGAATCGCGATGTGGTCAAGATAGCACCGCAAATTGGTGAAGTCCGTGCTGAACTCGTAAGACTTGTAATCGAATGTAACTTAATGACCCTAAATTCAGTAGTGCTTTAACGAAAATTGGGCAGAGATAACAACGATTTAGCCCACGTAACGAAAAGTTAGATTGAGCCGTGGTCCAACCAGTTTGGCCGTCTTGTTGATCCCATGTTGCCAGTTGGCCTGGAGGTCACCTGCCATCAACAGCAGGCTGCCGTCCGTCAGGTCGAGTTTCACGATGCGCCTCGTGCGCTTGTGCCGCAGGATGAACGTGCGCGTGGCGCCGTAGCTGAGCGAGGCGATGACAGGCTGCGGTCCCAGTTCCGGCTCGTCGTCGCTGTGCATGCCCATGCTGTCGGCGCCGTCGCGGTAGTAATTCAGCAGGACGCTGTTGTAGCGCCGTCCCGTCGCCTGCTCGACCGCGGCGCGCAATTGTTCCAGCAGCGGGGTCAGCGGCAGCGGCTGCAGGGTCAGCCCGGAATACGTATAGCTGGCTTCGCCATACCAGGCCGTCAGGCGGGGTTGCAGGTAACGTTTGCCGTACACGACGACGCTGTCAGCGCGCCATGGCGTTTCGGCAAGCAAGCGTGCCAGGATATCGGCATTGCCGATCGGCATAGGAAGCTGGGCCAGCATGGCCAGCTCGCCATCCTCGATCGGGATGGGGATCAAATCCATGCCTGTGGAAAACAAATCCATTCGACAATATTGCTATGATGAGAAGATCTTACCGACCAGGCATTTTCTCATGAACAAACGCCAGTTCCTCGGCGCCGCAGCCGTCGCGGGCGCCCTTCCCATCACCGGCCAGGCGGCGCAGCCGTCCGGACGCGGCCCTGCCCTGCTGACAATCACCGGAGACATTGCGCACAGCAACCGTGACCCGCTCGACCCGGCGCTGGACCAGATGATGCACAAGCACCAGGTCACGTTCACGAAAGCATGGGCATTCGATTACGCCAGCCTGCTGGCCCTGCCGCCCGTGACGATCCGTCCGACCCTGGAATACGACGGCAAGCCGCACACGCTGCGCGGCCCGCTTCTGACGGACGTGCTGGCGCGCGCCGGCGCCACGCCGAACGACAAGACGGTCCTGATCTTGCGCGCCGTGGACGGCTACAACGTGGAATTGCCGGTCGCGCAGGCGCGTGCACGGCGCTTCATCGTCGCCACGCACATCGACGGCAATCCGATGCCGCTGGGAGGTCTGGGACCGCTATGGGCCGTGTACGACGCCGACCGGGTGGCGGAGATGAAGGCGCTGCCGCTGCCGCAGCGCTTTGCCGCCTGCCCGTGGGCGCTGTATCACATTGAAGTGAAAAGCTGATCAGGCGTAGGCTTCGGCCAGGCTCATCACGCGCGGCGTGATCTTGATGCCGACGTTGCCGAACAGGGTGTCGATCGCGGCCAGGTTGGCCGCGCATTCCTCGCTCTTCCAGCCGTTGAACAAATCGGTGCCGTTCTTCTGGAAATGCAGGTCGAGGACTTTGCCCTTGTCCTTGTGGACATAGGTCTGTTGATACGTGTTCTCGAATCCAAGTTCGGCCAGGGCCGTCAGCACGGCCCGCGGCGGATTGTCGGGATCGGTGGCCAGGAATACGCCGAACGTTTTACCCGGCGGCTTGGCCGCCACGTCGACTTCATAAATGCCCGGTGCCTTGGTGACACTTGTACTTTTCAGGAACAGCATGCTGTCGTCCTCCACGCATGGCGGTAGGGGCACCGCCATTCAATAAATTGAAATCAGACACAGCTTATTGCAGTATGGGAACTTTGTCGACGAATGGTTTTCGAGATTTTGCTCTACTGCAACAGGTCAGGCGGACAATAATCCGATAGCACTGCCGGCAACGAGGGCACCGCAGGCGACCATGCCGATGATGAAGCCGATCTCGCGCTTGGCCGGATCACGGTAATAGCCCAGCGCATACAGGATCCGCCCGACGCACCACAGCAGGCCGCCCGCGGCCGCCCAGACGTCGCCGAGATAGTGGCCGCACAGCCACAGCGGCGCCAGCACCAGCGGCAGCTGTTCCAGCGTGTTCGCCTGCACCCGCTGCGCGCTCTGGAACGGCAGCGGGCCGTCCATCGAGGGCGCCGGGACGTTGTACTTGTTCCTCGCCCAGCCGGCCATCACGCCGGTCCAGAAATATACGCCGAGTGCGGCCAGGGTGGCCCATGCAGTCAATACCATCCGATCTCCAAACATTAAACGACATGCTTACGCCGCGCCAGGTCCCACGTCGCCATGGCAAGGGCATCGTATAAATCTCCCGTCGGACCGTCCCAGGCCGCGACGGCCGCGTGCTGGCGCGCCACCGTCGCCGCGTCGCCGCGCGCGATGGGTCCGGACAGCGCCGCTTCCGGCCCCAGCCTCAGCACATTCGACAAGGTTTCGGTCGCGAGCGGCCGCGCCAGTTCGCGCGCCACGTCGGCCGGGATGCCGGCGGCCTCGTAGGCGCGCAGCGCGGCATCCATCACGGTCACGAGGTAGTTCGACGCGAACACGGCGGCCGCGTGGTACACGGTCTTGGCGGACGGGTCGATTTGCACGGGCCGCGCGCCGATCGCCTCGAAGGCGGGCAGCAGGACCGCCAGCGCGGCGGCGTCGCCCTCCACGCCGCAGAACGTGCCGTCGAACGCCGCCGCGACGGCCGCCGGATCCGCGAAGCTGCGCACCGGATGGACGCTGGCGACCAGCGCCCCCGCCTGGCGCAGCGCATCCAGCTCGGCCGAGGCCTTGGCGCCGCTGCAGTGGAACACGACGGCGCCCGCCATCGGCGTGGATTGCGCCAGCGCGGCGGCGACGCCGGCGATCGCATCGTCCGCCACGGCCAGCATCCACACGTCGGCCGGCCGCATGGCGCCGTCGGCCGGCGTACCGGCGCCGATGAACGCGACGGCGTCGCGCGCGCTGTCGCCGCTGCGCGTTTTGACGTCCTGCACGGTGAACACGCCGCGCGTAAGAAACAGACGGCCGAGGGCGCGGCCCACGTGGCCGGCGCCGACGATGTTCAACATGGTCATCAGAAACGGGAGCCCGGCTGGCGCAGGAATTCCACTTCTTCCGGCGTCGAGGCGCGCCCCAGGATCTCGTTACGGTGCGGGAAGCGGCCGAAGCGCGCGATCACGCCGCGGTGGCGGTGCGCGTAATCGAGCATCTCGTCGAAGCCCGGATGTTCCGCCGCCAGCACGCCGAACAGTTCGACGGCGCGCTCCTGCATGTACGCGTCCTCGGCGTGCTCGAACGGCATGTAGGCGAAGGCGCGCTGCAGCGGCGGCAGTTCGCGGTCGGCGCCGCTGTCGACGAGAGAACGCGCGGCCGCCAGCGCCAGCGCATCGCCGGCGAACGACAAGGGCGTGTTGCGGTGGGCGTTGCGGGTGAACTGGTCGAGCACGAGGATGCGCGCGAGGGTGCCCTGCGGTCCCTGTGCATCCCATTCGCGCAGGCCGCCGGCCAGCGCCTGTTCGATGGCCGCGCCGAAGCGGTCGCGGATGACGGCGTCGAATTCGTCCTTCTTGACGAACCATTCGCGGCGCGGTTTACCGGACTCCGGGCTGCCCGGTGCGCCGAACCAGAAATCGAGAACGTCCTGGGGTGTCATTCATGTCCCTTCATATCAATTGCGTGCGTGCGAAAGCTGGAAGCCATCCACGCCTTCGAACGTGGACAGCTCGCTGGCCAGCACCGACAGCGGCGCGCCCGGCTTGCCGGGCAATTCCAGCGCGACGAAATGCCATTCCTGGCAGCCCTTCTCGCTGGAGATGGTCAATGAACCGCCGGCGATCTCGTAGCCGCGCTCCAGCGCCGCCTGGCGCAGCATCTCTTCCTGCGGATACACGCCGGGCTTGAAGTGCAGCGTGACGGCCACCGCATGGCGCGACGGCAGCAGGCCCACGGCCTTGTTCAGGTAGATCATGATCATCGCGGAGAAGAACGCGAGACCCATCGCGGCCATGTAGAAGCCGAGGCCCACGAGGATGCCGATCACGGACGACGACCAGATCGACGCCGCCGTCGTCAGGCCGCTGATGTTGAAGCCCGAGCGCATGATGACGCCGGCGCCGAGGAAGCCGATGCCCGTCACGACGCCCTGGATCACACGCGTGGGGTCGACCAGCGCCACGGACGACCCGTGCCCGCCGAACCAGTGGCTCGGATAGCCGGCGACGATCGTCAGCGCGCACGATGCCATGCACACGAGGCCATACGTGCGCATGCCGGCCGCGCGGCCGTGGTAGGACCGCTCGTAGCCGACCATGAGGCCCAGCAGCAGCGCGCCCGCCAGGTTCAGCAGGATCAGGGCATTCGTCGCCAGTTCGGCCTGCGACCAGTACGCGCCGAACAGCCCGGGCAGGGTCAGGGCCAGGTCGTTCGATGGGGGAGCCGTCAAGGTTTTTTCCTGACCAGCTGTTTTTCGAATTCGAGATCGTGCTTGCTGACGCGCTTGACCTCTTGCGGACCGAGGCCGTTGACGAACGCCACGAACTCGTCCAGTTCGAGCGGCGCGCACAGCGGCGGCGCGCCCGGCTTTTCGGACAGGAAGAACAGGCCGTCGCCGGTGCGCGCCATCGAATACGAAGTCACGCCGGTGCGCCGCTTGAGCCGGTCGACGGCGGCACTGGCGCGGGTGGAACGTGCTCCCGCCATATCAGATCTCCTTGGTACGCAGTTCGAGCCAGTCGCGCGCCGCGCCGCTCACGTGCGGCAGCAGGCGCGCACGCACGCTGCGGTGGTAGTCGTTGAGCCACGCGACCTCGTCGCCGCGCATCAGCGACAGGTCGATGCAGCGCGTGTCGATGGGGCACAGGGTCAGCGTCTCGAAGCCGAGGAACTCGCCGAAGCCCTCGTCGCCGACGCTGCGCGTGAGCACGAGGTTCTCGATGCGGATGCCCCACTGGCCGGGGCGGTAGATGCCCGGTTCGTTCGACGTGATCATGCCCGGTTCCATGGCCGTATGCGGCTCCGGCGGCGCCGACGGCGAGATCACCTGCGGCCCTTCGTGCACGTTGAGGAAGTAGCCGACGCCGTGGCCGGTGCCGTGGCCGTAATCGATGCCGGCCGCCCAGATCGGCGCGCGCGCCAGCGCATCGAGCATCGGCCCTTTCGTCCCGCGCGGGAAGCGCGCGACGGACAGCGCGATCATCCCTTTCAGCACCAGCGTGAAATCGCGCTTCTGCGCGGCGGACGGCGTGCCGACGGGGACGACGCGCGTGATGTCCGTCGTACCGCCCAGGTATTGGCCGCCGGAGTCGATCAACAGCAGGCCGTCGCCTTCGATCACGGCGCAGTTCTCGCTTGACGCGCGGTAGTGCATGATCGCGCCGTTGGCGTTGAAGCCCGCGATCGTGCCAAAGCTGGGGCTGACGAAGTGGGGACGGCGCGCACGCGCGGCCGTGATCTGCTCGTCGATGTGGACTTCGTTCAGCGGGGCGCGATGCGTGTCGGCCAGCGTCGACTCGAGCCATGCGAAGAATTCGCACAGGGCGGCGCCATCCTGTTCCATCGTGTCGCGCACGTGGTCCATCTCGGCGTCGAGCTTGCGCGATTTCGCCAGCGTCGTCGGGTTGATGGCTTCCACCACGCGCACGTGCGCCGGCACGGCGGCGCGCATGCCGGCCGTGATGCGGCGCGGGTCGATCAGCAGCGTGCTGTTGGGCGGCAGTGCGGCCAGGGCCTGCTGCGCCTGGTCGTACGGCGCGACGCGCACGCCATCCTGCTCCAGGCGCGCACGCAGGTCTCCCTCGATCTTGCCGTCGGCGACGAACAGGGTCGCACCCGTCGCCTCCACGAGCGCGTGCGCGAGGAACACGGGATTGAAGCTGACGTCGGCGCCGCGCAGGTTGAACAGATAGGCGATGTCGTCGAGCGTCGAGATGAAATGGCGTTCGCCGCCCAGCTTCGCCATCGCGTTGCGCGTCGCATGCAGTTTATCCGCGCGATCGAGCACGGCGAACGGTGCCACGTGCTCGTAGACCGGTTCGGGCGGCAGGCCCGGACGGTCATCCCAGATCTCGTCCAGCAGGTCGACGTCCGTGCGCAGCTGGATGCCGCGCGCGGCCAGCGCATCGCCCAGCAGGCGCGCGACGGCGAGGCCCAGCACGCGCGCATCCACTGCCACGGTCTGGCCTGCGTCGAGGTTGTCCGCCAGCCAGTCGATGTGCAGCAGGCTCGCGCCGGACGGGATCTTCATCAGCTTGATCTCCGTGCCGGCCAGTTCGTTCTCGGCCTGCGTGTAGTAGCGGCCATCCGTCCAGACGCCGGCGAAGTCCTGCGTGGCGATGAACGTGCCGACGGATCCCGTGAACCCGGACAGCCACGCGCGGCCCTGCCAGCGGCCCGGCAGGTATTCGGACAGGTGCGGATCGGCGGACGGTACGATGAAGGCGTCGATCCGGTGGCGCGCCATCGCGGCGCGCAGCTTCTCGAGGCGCTCGGCGCGCACGTGGGTGGAGTCTGGTGCTGGCATGGTGGCTCGGTTGTGGATGATGTGGTTATCAAGCCGGTATGATACGCCCTCCGAAGCATACCGCCGACCCGCGCTGTCGGGAATCGCGCGCAAGCGCAAACTGGCGGATAATCGCACACCCAGGGATTAATCCGATCCTGCAACCGACTCTGAAATATCATGCAAGACTTTCACTACAACCGCGCCCGCGCCCTGCTGGCCAATGCCGAGGAAATCGTCAGCGCCGACAAGGTCCAGGCGGCCGTGCGCAACGTCGCCGAGGTGCTGAACCAGCGTTTCGACAATGACGAAACGGCTGAATTTCCCCTCGTGCTGGGCGTCATGGGCGGCGCGGTGGTGTTCACCGGCAACCTGCTCCCGCAACTGACGTTCCCCCTCGAATTCGACTACATCCACGTCACCCGCTACGGCGACCTGGACCGCGGGGGCGAAGTCGTGTGGAAAGTCATCCCGCGCCAGGACGTCAAGGGCCGCAAGATCATCATCGTGGACGACATCCTCGACGAAGGCGAGACGCTGGCGCACGTGAAGCAGCGCCTGCTGGACATGGGTGCGGCCGAGGTGATCCTGGCCGTGTTCGCCGACAAGGAACTGGGTAAAGTCAAACCGGTGCAGGCGGACATCGTCGGGCTGACGGTGCCGAACCAGTTCGTCGTCGGCTTCGGCATGGATGCGCACGGGTATTGGCGCAACCTGCCGGGGCTGTGGGTGATCCGCGACGCGGATAAAGTGCTGGGCTGACCGTTCAGGCCTTCAGGCCCAGCCGCTCCCGGGCCGCCTGATACTGCTGCGTCAGGCGCGCCACCATCTCCGCGACGGTAGGTACGTCGTCCATCAGGCCGACGCCCTGCCCCGCGCCCCAGATATCGCGCCACGCCTTGGCGCTGCCGGAGCCGAAGCTCATCTTGCTCTTGTCCGACACCGGCAGGTTGTCCGGATCGAGCCCCGCCGCCACGATCGATTTTTTCAGGTAGTTGCCGTGCACGCCCGTGAACAGGTTCGTGTAGACGACGTCGGCCGCCGTCGATTCCACGATCGCGTTGCGGTAGGCGTCGGTCACGTTCGATTCGCGCGTGGCCAGCCAGCGCGAGCCGATGTAGGCGAAGTCGGCGCCCATCGCCTGCGCGGCGAGGATGGCGTCGCCCGTCGCGATCGAACCCGACAGCGCGATCGGGCCGTCGAAGAATTTGCGCACTTCACCCACCAGCGCGAACGGCGACAGCGCGCCCGCATGGCCGCCGGCGCCGGCCGCGACGAGGATCAGGCCGTCGACGCCCGCCTCCAGCGCCTTTTCCGCGTGGCGGATCGAGACCACGTCGTGCATGACGATGCCGCCATAGGCGTGCACGGCGTCCAGCATCTCCTTCGGCGGCGCGCGCAGCGACGAGATGATGATCGGCACCTGGTGCTTCACGCACACGGCCACGTCGTGTTCCAGGCGGTCGTTCGACTGGTGCACGATCTGGTTGACGGCGATCGGGCCGACTTTTTTATCCGGATGCGCTTCCTGGTAATCCGCCAGTTCCTGCTGGAGGTCCGTCAGCCACGTATCGAGCAGCTCGGCCGGACGCGCATTCAGCGCCGGGAAGGAACCGACGATGCCCGCCTTGCACTGCGCGGCCACCAGCGCGGGGCCGCTGGCGATGAACATCGGCGACGCGATGACGGGGAGGGACAGGTCTTGCAGGACGGGAGGCAGCGCCATGGGTTTCTCGCGATAGTTGATCGGACCCGACGATTATGGATTAGAAAAGCACGACCGTGCTAGATTCCGGGCTCTAAATTCAACGCGCCGGCATCAATCGAACGGAATCTGTTCTTCGCGCCGGCGAATTTCCGCCCACACGGCGCGTTTGTAGCCGTCGTCGGCGCGGCTCCAGGCGACGATCTCGTCGATGGTGCGCAGGCAACCCTCGCACAAACCCGTCACGGGCGACATCTTGCACACATTGATACACGGAGAAGGGACCGGCGTCTGTTGTTCCGGCGGAAGACGTGTCTCGTTCATGCCGCGGCCTGTGCAAAAGTCGGTATTGCGTCGCGCCACCTGGAGCGCGAACGAGTCTGGGATATGGGACACATGGTGCGCAGATTAACCTACCGGGACGAATCGCGCTTGACCGACGAGCCCACCCGCGTAGACTGGGGCTCTTCCGTTGCGCGTTGCGCTTACCCCATCTGTAAGGTTCGCGCAAGCTTCGCCATCAAGACTGAACCCTCGTTCGATGCCTCAGCCACGCGCCGGCGGCATTGCCGACACACCCCACAAGGAGTGCCGATGACCCTGAATCACAAGTTCCTGGCGCAAATGCGCGCTGCGACCCGCTCCCTGATGCGCCGCGGCCCGTCCGTTGCCCGCACCGTCATCCGGGAATCCGTCAAGAATGCCACCGCCGTGCAGACCGCGGCGGTCAAAAGCGTGGAAACCATCACGCCACCGGCCTCGAATTATCCGACTTACGACGCCTTTTCCGAGATGCTGGCCGACCTGTCGCGCCTGGGCCAGAATGCCAACCCGTTCAATGTGCCGCCGCTGTCGACGGGCGCGGCCGCGATCGGCCTGCCCGGCCATTTCATCGACGCCAGCTATACGAACGACGCGGGCACCCGCGACTACAAACTGTACATCCCGAGCACCTATGCCGGACAGCCGGCGCCGCTGCTCGTCATGCTGCACGGCTGCACGCAGAATCCCGACGACTTCGCCGTCGGCACGGGCATGAACGCCCTGGCCGAGGAATACGGCTGCCTCGTCGCCTACCCGGCCCAGTCGCAACAGGCCAACGCGTCGCGCTGCTGGAACTGGTTCAGCGCGGCGGACCAGCAGCGCGGCCAGGGAGAACCGTCGATCATCGCCGGCCTCACGCAGGACATCATGGCGCGCTACGTGATCGATCCGAAGCACGTCTACGTCGCGGGCCTGTCCGCGGGCGGCGCGATGGCGGCCATCATGGGCACGCTGTATCCGGACCTCTTTGCTGCCGTCGGCGTCCATTCGGGCCTGCCGTTCGCGGCCGCGCACGACCTGCCGTCCGCGATGGCGGCAATGAAAGGCGATTTCCGCGCCGGCCACAAACCGGGTAAATCGTTGCCGATCATCGTCTTCCACGGCGACCGCGACACGACCGTGCATCCGGCCAACGGCCACGAACTGATCAACCAGCGCCGGCGCCATCCATCGGAAGACGTCGTCGTCGAACCCGGCAGCGTACCCGATGGCCATGCCTATACGCGCACCGTGCATCGTCGGCCCGACGGCAGCATCCACGCGGAACACTGGGAGATCCATGGCTCCGGCCACGCCTGGTCGGGCGGCGATACGCGCGGCAGCTATACGGATGGCAAGGGCCCGAACGCGAGCCGCGAAATGATGCGGTTCTTTCGCACGGCGCGCTGACGCTTACGTATCCGACGTATCCGGCGC
The DNA here is from genome assembly GCF_024756235.1 of Massilia kyonggiensis. GTDB lineage: Bacteria > Pseudomonadota > Gammaproteobacteria > Burkholderiales > Burkholderiaceae_D > Telluria > Telluria kyonggiensis. Next base: position 255,393 of record NZ_JANUGY010000006.1, read on the forward strand.
CTTGGCGGCCCGTTGCGCGATATGCTGTTCCAGGCAGGCGGGACACCAGCACCCGGCCGCTGCGGCGGGGGACGGGAGCGGGACCACGGGCGGCAGCTTCGTGCACCAGCACGGTGCACCATCCGTGCCGTCGACCATCGCGCAGCCGAATTCGGTGCCGCATTGTGAACAAGTGCTCATGCAAAGGTGACATCGTGTATCGAGATGTAATCCACCTTAACGGCCGGTGCCAGAAAATACAACATAGAACTTCTATAATGGCCACTGCGGTAGGCTATTGCCTGTAAAATCTCGCAAATTCTTTTCCGGACCCCCAATGAACGCAACGCTGACCAATCTGACGGGCGACGACCAGAATAATGACCTGACTGCGGTCTCGCCGCAGATCAAGGCGCAGATCCTGGCCGAAGCACTCCCCTACATCCGTAATTTCCACGGCAAGACCATCGTCATCAAGTACGGTGGCAACGCGATGACCGACGAGCGCCTGAAGCACGGCTTCGCGCGCGACGTCATCCTGCTGAAGCTGGTCGGCATGAACCCGGTCGTGGTGCACGGCGGCGGTCCGCAGATCGACAACGCCCTGAAGAAAATCGGCAAGCAGGGCACCTTCGTGCAAGGCATGCGCATCACCGACGAAGAAACCATGGAAGTGGTGGAGTGGGTGCTGGGCGGCGAAGTCCAGCAGGACATCGTCATGCTGATCAACCACTACGGCGGCCAGGCCGTGGGCCTGACCGGCAAGGACGGCGGCCTGATCCGTGCACGCAGGATGGCGATGCCGGACAAGGAGAAGCCGGGCGAATTCCTCGACATCGGCTTCGTCGGCGAAATCGAAGCGATCAATCCGGCCGTCGTGAAAGCGCTGCAGGACGACGCCTTCATCCCGATCATCTCGCCGATCGGTTTCGGCCAGGACGGCCAGGCCTATAACATCAACGCCGACGTCGTCGCCGGCAAGATCGCGGAAATCCTGAAAGCCGAAAAGCTGATCATGATGACCAATATCGCCGGCGTGCAGGACAAGAACGGCAACCTGGTGACGGACCTGTCGGCACGCGAGATCGACGAGATGTTCGCGGACGGCACGATTTCCGGCGGCATGCTGCCGAAGATCTCGTCGGCCCTGGACGCCGCCAAGTCGGGCGTGAACACCGTGCACATCATCGATGGCCGCATCGAGCACTCTTTGTTGCTGGAAGTCTTGACCGAACAGGCTTTTGGCACTATGATCCGCTCGCACTGAATTTCTGTGGCGTCTTAATGGCGCCACAAAAATCACTGCCCTTGTAGCTCAGTGGTAGAGCACTCCCTTGGTAAGGGAGAGGCCACGTGTTCAATCCACGTCAAGGGCACCAGGATTTGTCCAGATTCCCGCCTGTTTTGGTATCCCCGATGCCTGACGTAACGGATAAGACAGCATCTTGTCCCTGCTCCGCGTTTGCGCGGCAGGAACGAAGGACACTCGCGGCGCGATGACAAGCGTCGGAATGCGAGAAAGCAGTAAAAGCTGGAGCGGTAGTTCAGTTGGTTAGAATACCGGCCTGTCACGCCGGGGGTCGCGGGTTCGAGCCCCGTCCGCTCCGCCAGAATTTAGAAAAAGGGTCCGATCTTCGGACCCTTTTTCGTTCTATCAGAGTGCCTCCCCTGCGGGAGGCACGGTTTGGGGCTCGAAGGGTTTCGCTTGCAAGCGAAACCGCGGCCCGCGGAACGTGGGCGAGCCCCGTCCGCTCCGCCAGAATTTAGAAGAAGGGTCCGATTCGTCGGACCCTTTTTTGTTAATAGATCCGCTCGATCGTTACTCCGCTTTGTTCAAGTAAAGCCGGCACACTCCCCGTCCCCAGCAAGTGCAGCACGCCGATCGCGGCCACCGTTCGGTCTTCCGCACGCAGCAATTGCAGCAGACGGTCGGCCAGGCCGACGTTTCTCTCCTTGAGCAGGACCTGCGTCACGAAGCGGCCGGATACGCTCCTGTCCGTCTCGCATCTCTCCGCCATCCGGTCGAGCGCCTGCCGGTCTGCGATACTCCAGGCCCGCACGACTTCGCGGGCTTCCGTGCGCTGGGCGCCGGATTCGATCGTGTCCATCATCTCTTCCAGGAAGCGCCAGCGGTCCGGCATCGGCAGGCGGTCGAGCAGCGCCAGTTGCCCGCCCAGCGATTCCAGCGCCAGCACCCGGACGTGGCGCCGGCGCGCCTGGCGCGCGAGCCAGGCATCGCTCGACAGGTCGGCCCGGTACCCCTGGCGCGTGTATTCGGCCAATGTCAGCATCGTCGCCAGCAGTACCGGTTTGAAGCCCAGCATGAACGAGGCGTCGAGACCGCCCTGCTGCAACAGCCTGTCGAGACGTCGCTTCTGCAGGGGCGGCAGGCTGTCGTAGGCGGGATTGCCTGGCGCCAGCATGCCGTACGCGCGCAGCGCTTCCTGCAGGTCGGCACGCGGCTGGTCGGGATCGATTTCGAGCGCCAGCGTCGACGCCTCGGCCAGCGCGCCCGTAAGGCGGTCTTCGAGTGGATAGAAGTCCGGCAGGCCGACGTGCAAGGTGCCGAACAGATGCATCACGTGGCCATCCAGCGTAAGCCGGAACAGGGCACCGCGATCGGTCCCGTGGGCCATTGGCGCGGCCAGCAGCCACACCAGAATCAGGAGGAAGAAGCGGCGCATACGCATCCTCGCGGAAGTCATCCTTGACCCATTCTGGATCGCCCCGACAGGCCGGCATGCGATCTGGATCAGAGAAGGAAACGCGCTGCGTCATGCCGATATAATCTGGGTTCCCTTGTCCGTTCCGTTCCCAAAGTGTCCAAGCACCCCTCGCCCGTCTGGCTGTTCGACCTCGACAACACGCTGCACGACGCATCGCACGCGATCTTTCCGGCGATCAGCGCCAACATGAACACGTACATCGCGCGCGTGCTCGGCGACGGCGTCACGCCCGCGAGCCGGGAAGCCGTCGATGCGGCCCGCGTCGGCTACTGGAAGCGCTACGGCGCGACGCTGCTGGGCATGATCCGCCACCACCGCGTCGACGCGGCCGACTTCCTGCGCCAGACGCACGACATCGGCGCGCTGCACGATCTGGTGCGCTACGAGCGCGGCCTGGAACGCCTGCTGCGCCGCCTGCCCGGACGCAAGATCCTTCTCACGAACGCGCCGACCGCGTATTCGACGGGCGTCGTGCGCCACATCGGGCTGCAGCGCCAGTTCGCCCACCACGTCTCGATCGAGGACATGCACGTGCACCGCCAGCTGCGCCCCAAGCCGTCGAAGCTGATGCTGCGCCGCCTGCTGCGGCGCCATCGCGTGGCGGCCGGGCGCTGCATCCTCGTCGAGGACACGCTCATGAACCTCAAGCGCGCCAAGCAGCTCGGCCTGCGCACGGCGTGGGTCACGCAATACCTGCGCTACAGCGATCCGATCGGCAAAGCCCCGTTGCCGAAGATGGTCAAACGCCCCGGTTACGTCGATGTCAAAGTAAAATCCGTGCTCAAGCTGCCCGCGCATTTGCGCCGGCTCGCACCTCGATACATCACGGAGAACCTCTAACAACATGGCAAGCACCAAGCCGGGCCAACGCAAACAGCAGATCCTCCAGGCCCTGGCGGCCATGCTCGAACACCCGAAGGGCGAGAAGATCACGACGGCGGCGCTGGCCGCCAGGCTGTCGGTGTCGGAAGCGGCCCTGTACCGCCACTTCGCCAGCAAGGCGCAGATGTTCGAGGGCCTGATCGAATTCATCGAGGGCACCGTGTTCACCCTGTTCAACCAGGTCGCGGAACGCGAGGACAACGGCCTCGCGCAGGCGCATGCGATGCTGCAGATCCTGCTGTCGTTCGCCGCCAACAATCCGGGCATGACGCGCGTGCTGATCGGCGACGCCCTCGTCGGCGAAGACGACCGCCTGATCCTGCGCATGAACCAGTTCTACGACAAGGTCGAGCTGGCGTTCAAGCAGGCGCTGCGCGTGGCCACCACGCAGGGCCACGGCCGCGAGGAAGACGTGGCCGCGCGCGCCGGGATGCTCGTCGCGTACGTGACGGGACGCTGGCACCGCTACGCCAAGAGCGGTTTCAAGCAGCATCCCACCGAGAACAGCCCGCTGCAGCTGGCCCTCCTCCTCGCCGCCTGACCGTCGCCATGGATGCCACCGTGTTCGCCCTGCTCGACGATGCGAGCCCCGAAGGCCATGCACAGGCGCGCTCGCGCCTGTACGAGGGCTATGCGGGCATGCTGGCATGCCCGCACGTGGAAGACTGGCCGCGTCTTCTGGACGGCCTGCAGGACGCCCTCGCGCGCGGCCTGCACGCCGTGCCGGTGCTGACGTATGAGCTGGGCGAGCAGCTGCTCGGCATCGTGCCGCCGCGCGAGCTGCACGCGCCGCTGGCCCAGGTGCTGCTGTTCGAGCGCTACACGATGCTGGAAGCGGACCAGGTCGACGCGTGGCTGACCACGCGCGAGCCGGACACGCCGGCCGGCATCGGCGCCATGCGCGCCAACGTCGACGAGGCCACGTTCGCGCACGCGATCGACCGCATCCGCGACTACATCGCGGCCGGCGACACGTACCAGGTCAATTACACCTACCGTCTCCGCTTCGACGCCTTCGGCGACATCCGGCAGCTGTACGCGCGCCTGCGCGCACGCCAGCCGGTGCCTTACGGCGCCCTCCTTGGCCTGCCGGATGGACGCGCGGTGCTGTCGCTGTCGCCCGAGCTCTTCGTGCGCCACGACGCGGGCCGCCTGCTGGCGCGTCCGATGAAGGGCACGGCGCCCGCGGACCTGCACGACGATGTCGTGAACGCCGTGCGCGCGCAGCACCTGGCCGCCGATCCGAAGAACCGCGCCGAGAACCTCATGATCGTCGACCTGCTGCGCAACGACCTGGGACGCATCGCGCGCACGGGCAGCGTGGGCGTGCCGGCGCTGTTCGAAGTGAAGCGCTACAGCAGCGTGCTTCAAATGACGTCCACCGTGCAGGCCCAGCTCGCGCCGGGCACGTCGTTGCAGGACATCTTCGCGGCCCTGTATCCCTGCGGCTCGATCACGGGCGCGCCCAAGCGCCGCACGATGGAAATCATCCGCGAACTGGAACCGGCCGCGCGCGGCATCTACACGGGCGCGATCGGCTGGATCGATCCGCCGGCGGGCAGCGGGTTCGGGACGCTGCAGCATGCGCGCTTCGGCGATTTCTGCCTGTCGGTCCCGATCCGCACGCTGACCTTGCAGCCGGAACAGAACGGCGTGCGGCACGGCGAACTGGGCGTGGGTGCGGGCATCGTCTACGACAGCGACGCGGGCGCCGAGTATGCCGAATGCCGGCTCAAGGCGAGCTTCCTCACGGGCCTGCCGAACGCCTTCGAGATTTTTGAGACCATCTACGCCACGCGCGCGGACGGATGCCGGCACCTGGAGCGCCACCTCGCGCGCCTGGGCGCGTCCGCCGCGTATTTCGGCCATCCGTTCAAGCCGGACTTGGCGCGCAACGCCGCGCTGGAGGCCTGCGCCGCATTGCCGGACGATAGGCCGCACCGCGTACGGCTCGCGCTGCGTCCCGACGGCGAGATCGTCGTGCAGACGGGCGTGCTGGCGCCGGTGCAGGAACCGGTCGCCCTGCTGCTGGCGGACGCGCCCACGCACGCGCACGACGTCTTCCTGCGTCACAAGACGAGCATCCGCAGCCGCTACGACGCCGCCTGGCGCGCGGCGGAAAGCGTGGGCGCCTTCGACACGCTGTTCTTCAACGAACGGGGCGAACTGACGGAGGGCGGCCGCAGCAACGTATTCGTAAAAATCGGCGGCCACTGGTACACGCCGCCGCTGTCGTCCGGCGTGCTGCCCGGCGTGATGCGCGGCGTGCTGCTGGACGATCCGGCCTGGGGCGCGATCGAATGCCCGCTCACGCGCGAAAGCCTCGCGCGGGCGCAGGAGATCGTCGTCTGCAACGCGCTGCGCGGACCGTTGCGCGCGGTATTGCGCAAATAAAAAGGGCCGGCGCAAGGCCGGCCAAAACCGGCCTGTTACGGCCGGCACGCTTTTGGAGGAAGCGGGGTTCGTTACGCGGGTCAGAACCGGTAGCCGATGCCGACGCCCAGCAGCACCGGGTCGATCTTCACGCGGCTCGCGCGTGCACCGTTGATGTCGACGTCGCTGCGGATCTGCACCTTCTTCACATCGAGATTGACCGACCATTTGCTGTCGATGCGGAAGTCGACGCCGGCCTGCAGCGCCGCGCCGATGCTGTCGTGCTCGAGGCGTCCGGCGCCGCTCAGGATGTCGACCTTGGAAATCAGGGTGTAATTGATGCCGGCGCCGATGTACGGGTCGATCTGCGCGCCCGGCAGGAAGTGGTATTGCACCAGCAGGGTCGGCGGCACGTGCTTGAAGCTGCCGATGCGCTTGCCGTCCAGCGTGACGTCATGCTTTTGCGGCACCGTGAGCACCAGTTCCGCGGCCCAGTTGGGGGTAAAGAAATACGAGATGTCGACTTCAGGGATCCACTTGTCGCTGACGTGCAGGCGGTCGCTCGCGCCGGTACCGCCTACGGGATCGGACTTGTCGGCCGGATCGATGTGCACCGCCCGCACGCGCACCAGCCACGGCGATTCCTGCGCCAGTGCGGGCACGGCAGTCCCGACGAGACCCAGGGCGGCGAACACCAGTTTCAGCATCGACTTCTTCATGGTGAGACCTTTCTTCGTGTTGTTGTTCGACGAAGATCAGTCTATTGAGCCACCTCAACAAAATCGTTGATGTGCATCAAAATGACCATGAAGCCATGCGGGTTATTACGATAAACCTGTCACTGGTCAAGAAAAGCTCAGCCCTTCAGCGCCTGCTCGATCTTGCCGACGAGGGTCGGATCTTCCGGCGTTACCTTGCTCGGGAAGTAGTCGATGACTTTACCGTTCCGGTCGATCAGGTATTTGTTGAAATTCCACTTGGGCTGGTTGCCCGTCGCCTTGATCAACTCCGAATACAGCGGATTGGCTTTATCTCCGGAGACGACCGTGCTGGTAAACATCGGGAACTTCACGCCATACGTGTTGTAGCAGAGGTCGGCGATCTTCTTCGCGTCCGCGTCTTCCTGCTTGAAATCGTTCGACGGGAAGCCGAGCACGACGAGGCCGCGCGGCGCGTATTTCGCGTACAGCTTTTCCAGGCCCTCGTACTGCTTGGTGAAACCGCAGTAGCTGGCCGTGTTCACCACCAGCACGACCTTGCCGGCGTACTGGCAAAGGTCCTGCGGCGCTTCGTCCTGCAGGCGGTTGAAGGTGTGCTTCAGCACGGCCGGGCAGCTGGCCGGGTGGGCCGCGGGCTGGGCGGCCGGCGTCTGCGCCAGCGCGGGTGCCGCCGTCATCGTGGAGAACGTCGCGGCGGCGCCGAGGGAAAGCAGCAAAGCGGTGGACTTGAACATGGTTGGAAATCGCACGGGTTGGTGGATCTCCATTCTATGCCAATCTCACCCGTCGACTCAGTTGTCTATCCTTACCTTGGCCATGTCCGCCTTCGGCTCAGGCCACTCGAGCTTCATGCCCTGCATCGTCTCCAGCATCAGGTGGGCGATGATCAGGTTGCGGTGCGTCTTCGAATCGGCCGGCACGACGTACCATGGCGCGTGGTCGGCATCCGTCGCATTGATCGCGTCGGCGTAGGCGTTCTGGTAGACGTCCCATTTCTCCCGGGCGGTGAGATCGGCCGGGTCGAACTTCCAGTGCTTCTCCGGATCGTCCAGGCGCGCCTGCAGGCGCTCGCGCTGCTCATCCTTCGAGATGTGCAGGAAGACCTTCATGACCGTCGTCCCCGTCTCGGCCAGCATGCGTTCGAAGTCGCGGATCTGGGCGTAGCGGCGCTCGAGGTCCTTGCCGTCCAGCGTACCGAGGATGCGGGGCACGAGCACGTCCTCGTAATGGCTGCGGTTGAAGATCCCGATTTCTCCCTTGGCCGGCACGCGCGCGTGCACGCGCCAGAGGAAATCGTGGGCTTTTTCCTTTTCCGTCGGGGCCACGTAGCCGGTGGCGTGCAGGCCCATCGGATTGATCTGCGAGAACAGCGCGCGGACAGTCCCGTCCTTGCCGGACGTGTCCATGCCCTGCAGGATCAGCAGCAGTTTTTGATCCCGCGCCGCGTACAGCTTTTCCTGCAGCTTGGCCACTTCGGCCGTCAGCTCGGCAGTGAGCGCTCGCTCGCGCTCCTTGATCTCGCCATTCTTGAGCTTGCCCTTCCTGTCGTCGCGCAGCGGGGTGGCGCCGGCATCCTTGTCGCGCAATTCCAGGTGCTTGGGCGCGCGGAAGCGTTCCAGCATGCTCATGCGGCCTGCTCTCCCAGTTTGCGGTGTTCGATCAGCATGCAGTGGTTCATGACCACGTCCAGGCCGGCGGCACGGGCCAGGTCGGCGGCGACCTGGTTCTCGATGCCGAGCTGCATCCACAGGCAGCTGGCGCGCACGTCGATGGCATCCTTGGCGATCGGCGGGATCTCTTCGGATTTGCGGAAGCAATCGACGATATCGATGCGCGTGCCGGACGACGCCAGCGCATCGGCCGCTTCCTGCAAGGTGGCGTAGACGGTCTCGCCGAGGATTTCCTGGCCGGCATAGGCGGGATTGATGGGGATGATGCGGTAGCCCTGCTGCTGCAGGTAGGTAGCGACTTCCAGGCTGGCGCGTTCGGGCTTGTTCGAGAGCCCGACGACGGCCACGGTCCGGGCGGCGCGGAGGATTTGTTCGATGGTTCGCATGCTAGGCCTGAGTTTGTCTTGTCGTTGACACTAGCTTATCAGGTTTGCATCGCCCATCGGCGCAGGCTACAACCGGGGTCAGAGCCCGAATTTTGGCAACGGCCTGGAAGCTATTTCCAAAAACAGGGCTCTGACCCCGGTTCTTGGAAATAAAAAAGGCAGCCGGGGGCTGCCTTTCTTTTGAGCGCTCGAACAACCAGCGATCAGCGTCCTTTATGACGCAGCTTGGCGATGGCCGCCAGCTGGGCGACCGCCGCCGCCAGTTCGGCTTGCGCCTTGGCGTAGTCGATCGCCGAGTCCTTGTTGACCATCAGCTCTTCGGCCTTGCGCTTGGCTTCCTGGGCTTTCGCTTCGTCCAGGTCGGCACCGCGGATCGCGGTGTCGGCGAGGACGGTCACGCCTTTCGGCTGGACTTCCAGGATGCCGCCGGCAACGAACACGAACTCTTCGTCGCTGCGGCCCGCCACCTTGATGCGCACGGCACCCGGGCGGATGCGCGTGATCAAGGGGGTGTGCATCGGGTAGATACCCAGCTCACCCGCTTCACCCGGCAACGCGACGAATTCCGCTTCGCCCGAAAAGATCTGCTCTTCGGCCGAGACGACGTCAACGTGAATGGTATTTGCCATAAGTGTCCTTTGAAGAGGCTAGCTCTTAAGCAGCCAGCTTCTTGGCCTTTTCGATCGCTTCTTCGATGGTGCCGACCATGTAGAACGCCTGCTCCGGCAGGTGGTCCAGCTCGCCCGATGCGATCATCTTGAAGCCCTTGATCGTGTCTTTCAGCGAGACGTACTTGCCCGGTGCGCCGGTGAACACTTCAGCGACGTGGAACGGCTGCGACAGGAAACGCTGCATTTTACGTGCACGTGCAACGACCAGCTTGTCTTCCGGTGCCAGTTCGTCCATGCCCAGAATCGCGATGATGTCACGCAGTTCCTTGTAGCGCTGCAGGGTGCCCTGCACGGCGCGCGCGGTCGTGTAGTGCTCTTCGCCGACGACCAGCGGGTCCAGCTGGCGCGAGGTCGAGTCCAGCGGGTCCACGGCCGGGTAGATACCCAGCGAAGCGATGTCACGCGACAGAACGACGGTCGAGTCCAGGTGGGCGAAGGTCGTTGCAGGCGACGGGTCGGTCAAGTCGTCCGCAGGGACGTACACGGCCTGGATCGACGTGATCGAACCGGTCTTGGTCGACGTGATGCGCTCTTGCAGACGGCCCATTTCTTCGGCCAGCGTCGGCTGGTAGCCCACGGCGGACGGCATACGGCCCAGCAGTGCCGACACTTCGGTACCGGCCAGCGTGTAACGGTAGATGTTGTCGACGAAGAACAGAACGTCCTTGCCTTCGTCACGGAACGCTTCGGCCATCGTCAGGCCGGTCAGCGCGACGCGCAGACGGTTGCCCGGCGGTTCGTTCATCTGGCCGTAGACCATCGCGACCTTCGAGTTGCCCAGGTTGTCCAGATCGACGACCTTCGCATCGGCCATTTCGTGGTAGAAGTCGTTACCTTCACGGGTACGCTCACCCACGCCGGCGAAAACGGACAGACCCGAGTGCGCTTTAGCGATGTTGTTGATCAGTTCCATCATGTTCACGGTCTTGCCGACGCCGGCGCCGCCGAACAGGCCGACCTTACCGCCTTTGGCGAACGGGCAGACCAGGTCGATCACCTTGATGCCGGTTTCCAGCAGGTCTTGCGACGGCGACAGCTCGTCGTACTGCGGGGCGGTACGGTGGATCGACGCGGTGCGCTCCTGGCTGACCGGACCGCGCTCGTCGATCGGGTTGCCCAGCACGTCCATGATGCGGCCCAGGGTCGCCGGACCAACCGGGACCATGATCGGGTTGCCGGTGTTCTGGATGGTCATGCCGCGACGCAGGCCTTCCGAGCTGCCCAGCGCGATGGTGCGGACGATGCCGTCGCCCAGCTGCTGCTGCACTTCCAGCGTCAGTTCGGAGCCTTCCATTTTCAGTGCGTCATACACCTTCGGCATGGCGTCGCGCGGGAATTCCACGTCAACCACTGCGCCGATACACTGAACGATTTTGCCATCAGCCATTTTCGTTCCTTCAGATATAGTTTTAATGTCGTTTCGTGAGGTCGCTGGTCGCTCAGCTGCTGATCGCAGCAGCGCCCGACACGATCTCGGAGAGTTCTTTGGTAATCGCCGCCTGGCGGGTCTTGTTGTAGACCAGCTTCAGCTCGCCGATGACGTTACCCGCGTTGTCGGTCGCAGCCTTCATTGCCACCATACGTGCCGATTGCTCGGACGCCAGGTTCTCGGCCACCGCCTGGTAGATCAGCGCTTCCACGTAACGGACCAGCAGCTCGTCGATCACGACTTGCGCGTCCGGCTCGTAGATGTAGTCCCACGAGTGGGCGCCGCTGTCCGCCTGCAGGTGACCTGCCGGCAGCGGGAGCAGCTGCTCGATGACCGGTTCCTGGCGCATGGTGTTGATGAACTTGGTGTAGCACAGGTACACCGCGTCCAGCTGACCATCCTGGTAAGCGTCGAGCATGACCTTGATCGGGCCGATCAGCTTTTCCAGGTGCGGGGTGTCGCCGATCTGGGTGACGCTCGACACGACCTTCACGCCGACACGGTTCAGGAAACCCAGACCTTTATTGCCGATTGCAACGGCTTCAATGCGTTTGCCCGCAGTTTCCAGCTCGCGGGACTTCTGCGTCACCTGGCGCAGCACGTTGGTGTTCATGCCGCCGCACAGACCCTTGTCGGTCGTGACGACGATGAAGCCGACGGCTTTCGCCTCGACGTCCTTGGCTTGCGCCATGAACGCGTGGGTGTACTCCGGGTTCGCAGTGGCGAGGTTTGCCGTGATGTTACGGACCTTCTCGCTGTAGGGACGGGCGGCGCGCATCCGGTCCTGCGCCTTGCGCATCTTGGACGCGGCGACCATTTCCATCGCCTTGGTGATCTTCTTCGTATTTTCTACGCTTTTGATCTTGCCTCGTATCTCTTTGCCTGCTGCCATGAGCCCTTACTCCTTAAGTGGACGGGGATCGCTCCCCGTCCCGAGATCCATCAATAAGCCGGTCTTAGAACGACTTCTTGAAATCGGCCACGGCGGCGGCCAGCGCTGCTTCGCTGTCCTTGTCCAGTGCCTTGGTCTCTTCGATCTTAGCCAGCAGCGCGCCGTGGCTCGACTTCAGGAAGCCGTGCAGGCCCGCTTCGAAGTCCAGCACGCGCTTGACGTCGATGCTGTCGAAGTAGCCCTTGTTGACGGCGAACAGCGAAGCGGCCATCAGCGAGATCGGCAGCGGCGAGTACTGCTTCTGCTTCAGCAGTTCGGTCACGCGTGCACCGCGGTCCAGCTGCTTGCGGGTCGACTCGTCCAGGTCCGATGCAAACTGCGCGAACGCAGCCAGTTCACGGTACTGCGCCAGGTCGGTACGGATACCGCCGGACAGGCCCTTGATGACCTTGGTCTGGGCTGCACCACCGACGCGCGACACCGAGATACCTGCGTTGATCGCCGGACGGATACCGGCGTTGAACAGCGAGGTTTCCAGGAAGATCTGACCGTCGGTAATCGAGATCACGTTGGTCGGCACGAATGCCGAGACGTCGCCCGCTTGCGTTTCGATGATCGGCAGTGCGGTCAGCGAACCGGTCTTGCCCTTGACGGCGCCGCCGGTGAAGGCTTCGACGTAGTCGGCGTTGACGCGTGCGGCACGCTCCAGCAGACGGCTGTGCAGGTAGAACACGTCGCCCGGGTAAGCTTCGCGGCCCGGCGGACGGCGCAGCAGCAGCGAGATCTGGCGGTAAGCGACTGCCTGCTTCGACAGGTCGTCGTACACGATCAGCGCGTCTTCGCCGCGGTCGCGGAAGTATTCGCCCATCGCGCAGCCCGAGTAGGCCGAGATGTATTGCATTGCTGCCGATTCCGACGCCGAGGCGGCGACGACGATCGTGTATTCCATCGCGCCGTGCTCTTCCAGCGAGCGGACGATGTTCTTGATGGTCGACGCCTTCTGGCCGATAGCGACGTACACGCAGGTGACGCCCTGGCCCTTCTGGTTGATGATCGCGTCGACTGCGACAGCCGATTTACCGGTCTGGCGGTCGCCGATGATCAGCTCACGCTGGCCACGGCCGATCGGCACCATCGCGTCGATCGACTTGATACCGGTCTGCAGCGGCTGCGACACGGATTCGCGGGCGATCACGCCCGGAGCGATCTTTTCGATCGGCGAGGTCAGCTTGGCATCGACCGGACCCTTGCCGTCGATCGGCTGGCCCAGCGCGTTGACGACGCGGCCGCGCAGTTCCGGACCGACCGGCACTTCCAGGATGCGGCCCGTGGTCTTGACGGTGTCGCCTTCCGAGATGTTCTCGTAGGCACCCAGAATCACGGCGCCGACGGAGTCGCGCTCGAGGTTCATGGCGAGGCCGAAGGTGTTGCCCGGGAATTCCAGCATCTCGCCCTGCATCACGTCCGACAGACCATGGATGCGGCAGATACCGTCGGCGACGGAGATCACCGTGCCTTGGTTACGAACATCAGCCTGACCTTCGAGGCCCTGGATGCGGCTCTTGATCAGTTCGCTGATTTCAGACGAATTAAGTTGCATGAGTGCTAACTCCTAATAGTTTCTTGATGCGTAGGGCAAGTCCTGGACGCGGCGAGCGTGCGATTCTCAGGCAACCAGCGCGTTGTGCATCTGCTGCAGCTTCGCGCGGACCGAGGTATCGAGCACTTCATCGCCGACGACCACGCGCACGCCACCGATCAGCGACGGATCGACCACGACCGTGGGGTTCAGCTTGCGGCCAAATTTCTTTTCCAGCGTGGCGACCAGCTGGGTGAGCTGGTCGGCCGAAATGTCGAACGCGCTGTGGATCGTCGCGTCGGCGGCGCCTTCCTGTGCATTCTTGAGCACAGCAAACTGGGCACCGATTTCCGGCAGCAGGGCAACGCGGCCGTTCTCGGCCAGCATCGCAATAAAGTTCTTCGCTTCAGGGCTCAGCGGCGACTTGACCAGGGACGCAATCGTATCGGCCAGCTGTGCTTGCTTGACGTTCGGATTGGCAGCAAAAGCCTGCACATCCGGATTGGCACCGATCTGCGCCAGTTCCGCGACGGTGGCCGACCAGGCGGCCAGGTCGCCCTGCTGGGCGACGCGGAACAGTGCTTCGGCGTAAGGGCGGGCGACGGTTGCGAGTTCAGCCATGATCAGAGCTCGGTCGACAGGCGGTTCAGCAGGTCGGCGTGGGCCGCTGCGTTGACTTCGCGCTTCAGGATCTGCTCGGCACCGGCAACGGCCAGGGCAGCCACCTGGGCACGCAGTTCTTCGCGCGCGCGGGTAACCTGCTGTTCGGCGTCGGCCTTCGCACCTTCGAGAATGCGTGCGGCTTCGGCGCTTGCCTGCTGCTTGGCTTCTTCGATGATCGCTGCGGCACGCTTTTCGGCGTCGGCGATACGCTTGGTGCTTTCGTCACGGGTCGCGGCCAGTTCGGCGGCGATGCGCTTTTCTGCGGCGGCCATTTCGGCCTTGCCACGGTCGGCGGCGGCCAGACCATTCGCGATCCTCTCGGCGCGCTCGTCGAGCGCTTTCATCAGCGGCGGCCACACGAATTTCATGGTGACGAACGCCAGGATGAAGAAGACCACGAACTGGGCAAACAAAGTTGCGTTCAAGTTCACGGTAGGTTCCTTCTCACAAAAACGGATGCCGAACCGTGCTGTCGGTTCGGCGCTTCAGATCACTTATCGTGGGAAGCTCTTAGCTGGTGAACGGCTTGGCGAACACGAACAGCATGGCGATACCGACACCGATCAGGAATGCAGCGTCGATCAGACCAGCCAGCAGGAACATCTTGGTCTGCAGGGTGTTCATCAGTTCAGGCTGACGTGCCGAGGCTTCCAGGTACTTGCCACCCATGATCGCGATACCGATACATGCGCCGATAGCACCCAGGCCGATGATCAGACCGCAAGCCAGTGCAACGAAAGAAACGTCAGTCATGAGATTTACTCCAAAAGTTAATTTAAAAAATTGAAAAATTACAACTTCTTTACTACCACTATCTTGGTCGTTCTTGCGATCGTGCCGATCAGTGGCCTTCGTGGGCCTGACCGATGTACACCAGCGTCAGCATCATGAAAATGAATGCCTGCAGCACGACGATCAGGATGTGGAAGATTGCCCAGATCGAACCTGCAATGACGTGGCCGACAAAGCCGAACACGGTTGCCGTGGAGCCGAGCAGTGCAATCAACAGGAACAGCAGCTCGCCGGCGTACATGTTGCCGAACAGTCGCATACCGAGCGACACGGTTTTTGCTGCGTATTCGATAATGTTCAACAGGAAGTTGAACGGAGCCATCCAGATGCCGAACGGGGCGGCGAACAATTCGTGGATCCAGCCGCCGAGGCCCTTGATCTTGACGCTGTAGTACAGCATCAGCGCGAGCACGCCCAGGGACATGCCCAGCGTGCCGTTCAGGTCAGCGGTCGGCACGACGCGGAAATGCGGTTCGCCCATGCCCAAGGCACGGAAGATGCCGGCAAACAGGTCGACTGGCAGGAAGTCCATCGAGTTCATCAGCACGACCCAGATGAACACGGTCAATGCCAGCGGAGCGATGAACGTACGGTCGCCGTGAACGATCGCTTTCGACTGGTCTTCGACCATTTCGACGATCATCTCGACGAAAGCCTGGAAGCGACCAGGCACGCCGGAAGTGGCGCGACGCGCTGCCAGCCACATCAGGGTGATACCGATCACGCCCATTGCGACCGACCACAGGATCGTGTCGAGGTTCCACACGCTGAAGTCAACCACGAAGGATTGATGGCCCTGCGTCAGGTGCCCCAGGTGGTGTTTGATGTATTCGCTCGCGTTTGGCGCATGCTCCGCCGCGGTTTCTACCGTACTCGTCATTGTTTATGCCCAAATAATAAAATGATGTAACTTTTCAGCGCCACGATGAACCCGCCCAAGAGGGCCAGCCAGTTCAGGCCGTGGTACAGCCGCGCCGTTGCGAGCAATAGCGCGAGCGTTAAAGCAATCTTTACAAATTCCCAGATGAAAAATGTGGCAGGGTTTGCACCGCCCATTTTTTGTGAACTGGCGAACAGGCGAAACGCCATGATGCCATTGGGCACGACACAACACATCCCGCCAAGTACCGCCGAAAACATCGCGGCCCACCCCCCAAGCAGTCCGGCGATCACGCCGGCCACAAGTGTTGCCAGGATTTGCAGGGAGACCAAGCGCAGCATTTTTCTGTTCTTTTCGCGCCAGCCGTGGTGGAACCGTGTAACGGTATGGTAATTACATGAATCAGCGGGATTATAAGGTGTTATCGGAGCCATAGTCAAACTCTTCCGTCCTTGCGCTCGCTTATATCGGGTGTAAAAACGACAAAATAAATTACTTGAAAACTGTTAAATTTCCTACGAAATGTTGTGTATTTGCGGCTGCTGAGCGAGGTAAACCAATGGTTTCGGCCATGCATATACCGGTTGGCACAGCTTGGTAGCGCGACCAGGGGCACGCTCACCGGTCTGCCCGTTTTGCACCGCGGCAGTGAGGAGGCTGTGCGGTGGGAGTGCGCAGGCGCGTCGCCATGGTGCACGCACCGTGGATAAAAAAATGCCGGGCGCGTGGCCCGGCATCGGTGAGGCGTGCGTGACGTCAGGCGCGCAGGCGCGCGAGCACGGTGTCGAGGACGTCGAGGTCGGCGAAGTCGATGATCATCTGTCCCCTGCCCTTTGGCCCCATCTTGAACGCGACGGGCGTCGCCAGCCGGTCGGACAGTTCTTCCTCAAGGCGCACGATGTCGCCCGACTTTTCCTTCTGACGGGCCGCGGCCGGCGGCGCGTTCTGCTCCTCCAGCGCGCGCGCGACCATCTTTTCCGTCTCGCGCACGGACAGGCGCTTGGCGATCACCTGGTTCGCCAGCGCGATCTGGCTGGCGGCGTCGACGGCCAGCAGCGCACGTGCATGGCCCATGTCGATGTCGCCCGCCATCAGCATCGTCTGCACGGGCTGGGCGAGGTTCACGAGGCGCAGCAGGTTCGACACGGCGCTGCGCGAGCGGCCGACGGCTTGCGCCGCCTGCTCGTGGGTAAAGCTGAACTCCGAGATCAGGCGCGCGATGCCCTGCGCCTCTTCCAGCGGGTTCAGGTCTTCGCGCTGGATGTTCTCGATCAGCGCCATCGCGGCGGCATTCTGGTCATCCACTTCGCGCACGAGCACGGGGATCTCGTCCAGGCCCGCCAGCTGCGCCGCGCGGAAGCGGCGTTCGCCGGCGATGATCTCGTAGCGCGCGCCGGACGAAGACACGTCGATCGGGCGCACGAGCACCGGCTGCATGATGCCCTGGGATTTGATCGACGCGGCCAGTTCGGCCAGCGAGCCGTCGTCCATGCGCGTGCGCGGCTGGTATTTGCCGGCCTGGATCTGGCCGACCGGCAGCAGGGACGGCGCACCGGATGGTGCGGCCGGCGTCTCGGGAGCGTCTCCACCCAGCAGCGCGTCGAGACCGCGGCCGAGTCCTTTGAGTTTTTTGGTTGCCATGACTTATGGTGGTTCCGGTTACATTGTCTTGATACGCTCGACCATCTCGGCGCCGAAAGCGATATAGGCCTGTGCGCCCTTCGAGGACGGATCGAACGTGACGCCCGGGATGCCGTACGACGGCGCTTCCGCCAGACGCACGTTGCGCGGGATGATCGTCTTGAACACCTTGTCGCCGAAATGCTGCTCGAGCTGCGCCGACACCTGCTGCGACAGTGTCATGCGCGGATCGAACATTACGCGCAGCAGGCCGATGATGCGCAGATCATGGTTCAGGTTCGCATGCACCTTCTTGATCGTGTTCACGAGATCCGACAGGCCTTCGAGCGCGTAGTACTCGCACTGCATCGGGATGATGACGCCGTGCGCGGACACGAGGCCGTTCAGGGTCAGCATCGACAGCGCGGGCGGGCAGTCGATCAAGATGAAATCGTAGTCGGCATCGACCTTGGCCAACGCTTCCTTCAGGCGGCGCTCGCGGTTTTGCAGCTCGACCATCTCCACTTCGGCGCCGGCGAGTTCGCGGTTGGCGGGCAGCACGTCGAAGCGCCCCGCTTCGCTGCGCAGGCGCGCCGTGGCCACGTCGGCCTCGCCCAGCAGCACCTCATAGATCGACGAGGTCAGCCCCGCCTTGTTGATGCCCGCGCCCATGGTGGCATTGCCCTGCGGGTCGAGGTCGACCAGCAGCACGCGCTGGTCCAGCTTGGCGAGACCGGCCGACAGGTTCACGCTGGTCGTGGTCTTGCCGACGCCGCCCTTCTGGTTTGCTACGCAAAAAATTTTCGCCATGTATGCCTTTAACTGTCATACGGTTAATACCATTAAAACGATTTATACGGTTTATATGGTAATAACGGTATAAACTGTTTATACAGTTTATATGTTTGTGCGCCGACGGGATTGTTTCACGTGGAACGTTCGATGAATACCAGGTGACGCTCGGCGCCTAGTCTCGGTACGTCCAGCGGTTCCACCTTGTCGACCTTCCACTCTTCCGGCAGCCGTTCCTGCTCGTCTTTCGGTGCCACCCCTTTCAGGGCGATGTAGCGCCCGCCGTCTGCCAGCAGGTGCGAAGACCAGTTGACGAAATCCGACAGGTCGGCAAAAGCCCGTGAGGTGATGACGTCGAATTTGTCGCTCACCTGCAGTTGCTCAACCCGTGCCGTGTACACCGTGACATTGGCCAGGCCCAGTTCCGCCTTCACCTGCGTAAGAAACGCCGTTTTTTTGTGGACCGTGTCGATCATCGACACTTTCATGTCTGGCCGCACGATTGCCAGGACGATGCCGGGCAGACCGCCGCCAGAACCGACGTCCAGCACGTTCTGCGCGGCCGCGAAGGCCGGCACGGCGGCCAGCGAATCCAGCAGATGGTGCGTGACCATCTGCATCGGGTCGCGCAACGACGTCAGGTTATAGACGGCATTCCACTTGAACATCAACGCCAAGTAATTCATCAGCTTGTCCTGCTGGGTCGGACTGACGTCGAGACGCATCGCGTCGATGCCCTCGCCCAGCACGGCGGACAAGGCCGCTCGGTCGAAATTCTTCATGCGGCCGATTCCTCATTTGGGACACTGGTGAAGCCTTTCGCACCGCGTTTTTTCAGATGCACGAGCAGCAGAGAAATTGCCGCGGGCGTCACACCAGAAATGCGCGAGGCTTGGCCCAGCGTTTCCGGCCGCTGCTTATCGAGTTTCTGGCGCACTTCGATCGACAACGCCGCGATCTCGAGATAGTTCAGGTTCTCGGGCAATTTCAGGTTTTCGTAGTGATCGTGACGTTCGACCTCGCGTGCCTGGCGGTCGATATAGCCCGAATACTTCAGCTGGATCTCGACCTGTTCCTTCACGGCCGGATCTGCCACGCCCGGGCCGCCCAGCGCCTGGCCGTCGACACCCTGCAGGGTGACCAGCTTGTCGTACTCCACACCCGGACGGCGCAGCAGGTCCGCCAGGTTGTACTCGCGCTCGATCGCCTGGCCGATCACGCGTTCGGATTCGGCCGCGGCGAGGATGCGCGGGTTCACCCACGTAGCGCGCAGGCGTTCCAGCTCGCGCGCGACCGCTTCGCGCTTGAGCTCGAACGCTTCCCACTGCGCGTCGCCGACGACGCCAAGCTTGCGGCCGATCTCTGTCAGGCGCATGTCCGCATTGTCTTCACGCAGCGACAGGCGGTACTCCGCGCGGCTCGTGAACATGCGGTACGGTTCAGCGACGCCCTGCGTCGTGAGGTCGTCGACGAGCACGCCGAGGTACGCCTCCGAGCGGGACGGCGTCCACGCGTCGCGGCCCTGCGTCTGCAGCGCCGCGTTGATACCGGCCAGCATGCCTTGCGCCGCGGCTTCTTCGTAGCCGGTGGTGCCGTTGATCTGGCCGGCGAAGAACAGGCCCTGGATCGCCTTGGTCTCCAGCGATGCCTTCAGGCCGCGCGGGTCGAAATAATCGTATTCGATCGCATAGCCGGGACGCAGGATGAATGCGTTTTCCAGGCCGCGCATCGAGCGCACCATGGCCAGCTGCACGTCGAACGGCAGACTCGTCGAGATACCGTTCGGATAGAACTCGTTCGTGGTGAGACCTTCCGGCTCCAGGAAGATCTGGTGCGATTCCTTCGAGGCGAAACGGTGGATCTTGTCTTCGATCGACGGGCAGTAACGCGGACCGACGCCTTCGATCACGCCCGTGTACATCGGGCTGCGGTCGAGGCCGTTGCGGATGATGTCGTGCGTCTGCGCATTCGTGTGCGTGACCCAGCACGGCAACTGCTTCGGGTGCATCGCGGCATTGCCCATGTACGAAAACACGGGGACCGGATCGAGGTCGCCCGGCTGTTCCGTCATGACGGAGAAGTCGATACTGCGGCCATCGATGCGCGGCGGCGTGCCCGTTTTCAGGCGGCCCTGCGGCAGCTTGAGTTCTTTCAGGCGCGACGACAGCGAGACCGCCGGCGGGTCGCCGGCACGGCCGGCCGAGTAATTTTGCAGGCCGACGTGGATCTTACCGTCGAGGAAAGTACCGGCCGTCAGCACGACGGCGCGCGTGCGGAAGCGCAGGCCGATCTGCGTGACGGCACCGACGACACGGTCGCCTTCGACCATCAAGTCGTCGACGGCCTGCTGGAACAGCCACAGGTTCGGCTGGTTTTCCAGGCGCGAACGGATCGCCTGCTTGTACAGCATGCGGTCGGCCTGGGCACGCGTAGCGCGCACCGCCGGGCCCTTCGAAGAGTTCAGGATGCGGAACTGGATACCGGCTTCGTCGGTGGCGATGGCCATCGCGCCGCCCATGGCGTCCACTTCCTTCACGAGGTGGCCCTTGCCGATGCCGCCGATGGACGGGTTGCAGGACATTGCGCCCAGTGTTTCGATGTTATGAGTGAGCAACAGGGTCTTCTGGCCCATGCGCGCAGACGCGAGCGCCGCTTCGGTGCCGGCATGGCCGCCGCCAACGACGATCACGTCGAATTCAGTCGGAAATAGCATGATGGAGTGTGTTGCGAGGAGGATTAAGAAGGGATTATAGATTCTTTTTTCCGTGCGGCTTCGGCTCGGCCCCGAAAACGACGATTTGTTTCACGTGAAACAGTGTCGTGTTAGGCTTTTCGCCACACTGACTCTACCTTGCCGCCATGCCGAAACGCCGCCATTTGATTTGCATCCTGTTCGCCGCCGGTGCCGCCGCCACCGCATCGACCACGTTCAGCCACAAGGATTGGGAGCTCGCCTGCGACAACACGAGAACGTGCCGCGCCGCCGGGTATCACGAAGAGGATGATGGTCCGAACGCCACCATCCTGCTGACGCGTGCTGCCGGACCGAACCAGCCCGTGAAAGTCGAACTGCAGCTGGCGGACGACGAACGCCACCCAGCGCCCGACCAGTTGGCGATGTCGATCGACGGCCGCGCGCTCGGCATCGTCCGCACGGACGCGAAGACATCCACCCTCACGCTGACCGATGCGCAAGTGCGCGCCCTGCTGCCAGCCCTGCTGAAGGACGGCCGCGTCGCGTGGACGGGCAAAGGCACGACGTGGACCGTGTCAACGGCCGGCGCCAACGCCGTGCTGCTCAAGATGGACGAGTTCCAGGGCCGGCTTAATACACCCGGTGCGCTGGTGCGCAAAGGCAGCAAACCTGAATCAGATGTCCTGCCCCCATTGCCCGCGCCCGAGATCCAGGCGGGACTGGTCAGCCAGGACAAGAACCCCATCAAACTGACCGCCACGCAGATCCGCGAGCTCAAGGCCGCGTTGCGCAAGACCGTAAAGGAAGGTGACTGCGAGTTGCTGGACTCGAAGTCCGCAACGGCAGGCGAGCTCGAGGTGCGGCCCTTTACGAGGGACAAGCTGCTCGTGTCGCACACCTGCTGGATCGCCGCCTACAACACAGGCGACGGCTACTGGGTTGTCAATGCGAAGTCGCCCTACTCCGCTATCCTCGTCACGACGTCCGCCACCGATTACGACGACGGCGTCATCACGTCATTCCAGAAAGGTCGCGGCATCGCCGACTGCGTCGCGACCGCGACCTGGACTTGGGATGGCCGCGCATTCGTCCACACGTCCGACACGACGACCGGCATGTGCCGCCAGATCACGCCCGGCGGCGCATGGGATTTACCGACGCTCGTTACGAACGTACGAAAGTCGCGTTGACTGTTCCACGTGAAACATTCACCAGCCCAGGCGCTTGAACGTGTCGAACGCTGTCTTTACGATCAGCAGCCCGACGACGACGAGGAACAGTTTACGGACGAAGCCGCTGCCGTGCTTCAGTGCCAGCTTTGTCCCGACCAGTGAGCCGGCGATCTGGCACACGGCCATCAGCAGGCCCAGTTGCCACAGCAGATGGCCGCTATAGCCGAACCAGATCAGCGCCGAGATATTGCAGGCGACGTTGACGATCTTCGCCGCCGCAGACGCACTGAGGAAGTCGAACCCGAAGAAACGGACGAACAGGAAGATCAGGAAGCTGCCGGTGCCGGGACCGAAGAAGCCGTCATAAAAGCCGATGGCGGCGCCGACACCCATCGCCAGTAGCCGTTCCTTCATACCGCTGTGGGCCGGCGCATGTACGGCGCCCAGGTCTTTCTTCTTGTACGTGTACACGGCCACCGCGACGAGAATCAGCGGCAGAAGACTCCTTACGAAATCGCCCGGCACGCGGGTCACCGTCCACGCACCGATGAACGACAGCGCGAATGCGGCGAGGGCCGCCGGCGCCGCTGTGCTCCAGGCGACCGTCACGCGGCGCGAGTATTTGACTGCAGCCACGGCCGTCCCGAACATCGCCGCCAGCTTGTTCGTGCCCAGCAGGGTTGCCGGCACCTCTCGCGGAAACATGGCAAACATCGCCGGGATCTGGATCAATCCTCCCCCACCGACGACAGCATCCACGAGACCGGCAACGAAGGCCGCGACGGCCAGCAGGGCAAAATCGAACATGATGAATAGCGCCTAAAAGCGCTATTGTAGTCCGGCAGCCTTGTTGCGACGCAACAAACTCAGACCGCCGCCGCGCGTCCCTCTTCGAGGAATTGCAGCAGCAGGCGGTTGACCTCGTCGGCTGCCGTCAGTTGCAGCCAATGATCCGCGCCGCGGATGCGCTCGAATCGGAATTCGCCGTCGACGTAGTGGGCGGAGTCGCGCATCTGCTTTTCGCCGAGCGCCGGATCGCGGTCGCTCCACAAGCCCATCACGGGCACGCGCACCTGGCGATGCCCGCGCGGCAGCGCGAGGCTCAGGTTGGCGCGGTAATAGTTCAGGGCCGCCGTCAGCCGGCCGGGCGGGGACAGGTCGCGCTTCCAGTGGTCAGCTTGGCCGGGCTCGTCCGTGAACTGACGCATGATGAACCAGTCGCCCGCGCGCAGCGTATGTTCCGCAATGCCGGGCATGATGAAGCCGAGGATATAAGTCATGCGCAGGCGCTGCAGGATGCCCGCGCGCGCGATGGCGTACGGGTGGCCGGTGGACATCGCCACGTAGCGGTGCACGCGTTCCGGCGCCAGGGCGGCGATCTGCCAGCCGATGATGCCGCCCCAGTCGTGGCCGACGAGGAAGACCTTGTCGATGTGCAGCGCGTCCAGCAGGCCCAGCACGTCGCCGCGCAGCTTGTCCATCGTGTAGTCGAAAATGCCGCCCGGCGCATCGCTGCGGCCATAGCCACGCAGGTCCGGCGCCAGCACGCGGAAGCCCGCGGCGGCCAGTACCGGGACCTGCTTGCGCCAGACGATGTGGGTGTCGGGAAAGCCGTGCAGCAACAGCACGGCCGGCCCCTGCCCCGTCGTCGTCGTGTGGATGCGGATGCCGTTGACGTCAAGCATGAGGGATTCGTCGATCACGTGCGTCTCCTTGAAACCGGAGCGTGGAGCAGCGCCGCGATCTCGCCGACGATACCCCGGCGGAACAACAGCACGCAGGCAACAAAGATGAGGCCGGTGACGATGCCCACCGATTCTCCGAGTGATGCGAACCATTCTACATGCGTCGTCTCGGCCAGGAAGTTCCCCAGGTCGCCCAGCTTGTTCTCCAGCGCGACAACGAGGAAGGCACCCAGGATCGGCCCCGCCAGGGTGCCCATGCCGCCCACGAGCGTCATCAGGATGACGAGGCCGGACATCGTCCAGTGCACGTCCGTCAGCGTCTCGAAGCCGAGCACGACTGTCTTCGTCGCACCCGCCAGGCCGGCCAGCGCGGCCGACAGCACGAAGGCGACGATTTTATAGCGGTCCACGTCATAGCCCAGGGAAATGGCACGCGCTTCGTTTTCCTTGATCGCCTTCAGCACCTGCCCGAATGGAGAATGCACCGTGCGCACGATCAGGGCGAACCCGGCCACGCAGATCGCCAGCACGACGTAGTAAAGGGTCAGGTCATTGCCCAGGTCGACGCTGCCCAGCAGCTTGCCGCGCGGGACCCCTTGCAACCCGTCCTCGCCGTGCGTGAACGGCGCACGCAGCGCCGCGAAATACACCATCTGCGCGAGCGCCAGCGTGATCATCGAAAAATAAATGCCCTGGCGGCGGATGGCCAGCAATCCCATGACGACACCCAGCGCCGCGGCCGCGAGCACGCCCAGCACGACCGCCGCCTCGAACGGCAGGCCGAGCACCGCCAGCGCATGGCCCGTCACATAGCCGGCGCCGCCGAAGAACGCCGCATGGCCGAACGACAGCAATCCGGTATAGCCGATCAGCAGGTTGAAGGCGCAGGCGAACAACCCGAAGCACAGCAGTTTCATCAGGAAGACCGGGTAGCCCACGAACGGTGCCGCCAGCGCCACCACCAATGCGAGGCCGTAGCCGAGGGTTCTGTTCATGATCATGGCCTCACTTTTCTTTGCCGAACAGGCCGGCGGGACGCAGCAGCAACACGATCACCATCACGACGAACACGACGACTTCCGACGCTTCCGGGTAATACACGCGCGTGAGCCCTTCGATGACGCCCAGCGCCAGGCCCGTGACGATGGAGCCGAGAATGGAGCCCATGCCGCCGATCACGACGACGGCGAACACGACGATGATCAGGTTGGAGCCCATCAGCGGCGTGACGTTGATGACGGGCGCCGCCAGCACGCCCGCAAAGCCCGCCAGCGCGACGCCGAAGCCGTACGTCAATGTCACCATCAACGGCACGTTGACGCCGAACGCTTCGACCAGCTTCGGGTTTTCCGTGCCCGCGCGCAGGTAGGCGCCCAATCTCGTCTTTTCGATCGTGAACCATGTCGCCAGGCACACGACGAGCGACGCGAACACGACCCACGCGCGGTAGTTCGGCAGGATCATGAAGCCGAGGTCGGTGGCGCCGGACAGCGCTTCCGGCACATCGAGGGTCTGGCCGGACACGCCGAAGAACGAGCGGAACAGGCCTTCCAGCAGCAGGGTGATGCCGAAGGTCAGCAGCAGGCCATACA
Source organism: Massilia kyonggiensis (assembly GCF_024756235.1). Taxonomy (GTDB): domain Bacteria; phylum Pseudomonadota; class Gammaproteobacteria; order Burkholderiales; family Burkholderiaceae_D; genus Telluria; species Telluria kyonggiensis. The sequence continues at coordinate 280,590 of NZ_JANUGY010000006.1, forward strand.
GATGGTCGAACTTGTAGAGCCAGCGCAGCATCGTCTTTTCGATCAGGATGCCGAACGCGCCGACGAGGAGCGGCGCCAGCACGAGCATCGTCCAGTAGTTCAATCCGAACGACGTGACGCCGATGTACGCCGCAAACGCGCCCATCATGTACAGCGCGCCATGCGAGAAATTGATCACGTTGAGCAGGCCGAAAATGACGGCCAGGCCCAGCGACAGCATCGCGTAAAACGAACCGTTCACCAGGCCCAGCAGCAGCTGGCTCATCATCGCCTGCAGGGGAACACCGAAGATCTCCATGCGCGCTTAGATCACTTCCAGGCCGCGCACTTGGTCTCGGCCTTGGTCGTGTACGCCTGGGCGCCAGGGATCGTGGCCACGACCTTGTAGTAATCCCACGGCGCTTTCGACTCGGCCGGCGTTTTAACTTGCATCAGGTACATGTCGTGCACCATGCGGCCGTCCGGACGGATCTCGCCATTCTTCGTGAACATGTCGTTGATCTTGGTCTTTTTCAGGTGCGCCATGACCTTGTCGCCATCGTCCGTGCCGATCGCTTTCACCGCGTTCAGGTAGTTCATCGCGGCGGAATAATCCGCCGCCTGCAGCGACGACGGCTCCTTCTTCATCTTCGCGAAGTATTTTTTCGCCCACGCGCGGGTGTCGTTGTTCATGTCCCAGTACCACGCGTCCGTCAGGTAGAGCCCTTGCGTGGTCTGCAGCCCGAGGGTGTGGATATCGTTGATGAACACGAGCAGGCCCGCGATCTTCATCTTGCTCGTCAGGCCGAATTCCTTTGCCGCCTTGACGGAGTTGATGAAGTCGCCGCCCGCATTCGCCAGTCCCAGCACTTGCGCCTTCGATGATTGCGCCTGCAGCAGGAACGACGAAAAGTCGGATGCGCCCAGCGGGTGCTTCACGCTGCCCAGCACGGTGCCGCCGTTGGCCTTCACGACGTCCGTCGTGTCCTTTTCCAGCGACTGGCCGAACGCGTAATCGGCCGTGAGGAAATACCAGCTCTTGCCGCCCTGCTTCACCATCGTGGCGCCCGTGCCGCGGGCAAGCGCGACCGTGTCATAGGCGTAGTGCACGGTGTATGGCGAGCACTGTTCGTTGGTCAGCTGCGCACTGCCGGAACCGATGGCAATGAAGACTTTTTTCTTTTCCGCCGCGACCTTGGCCATCGCCAGGGCGGCGCCGGAGTTCGTGCCGCCGATCAGCATGTCGACGCCCTGCTGGTCGAACCATTCACGGGCCTTGCTGGCGGCGATATCCGGCTTGTTCTGGTGGTCGGCGACGATGAACTGGATTTTTTTACCATTGATGGCGCCGCCCGCATCGGCGATCGCCATGCGCACGGCTTCGGCGCCACCATTGCCGTCGATGTCCGAATACACGCCCGATAAATCCGTGATCATGCCGATTTTGACGGTGTCGCCCGAGATCTGGGCCAGCGCCGGCATGGACAAACCGGCCGCGAAGGCGGCGGCGGCAAAGGCAATCGCTGTTTTCATGTGGTCTCCGTTGTCGATGATCAAACGCCCAGCAGCTCGGTCAATGCCGGCATGCTGGCCTGCAGTTCCGCGGCCGCGATCGTCGTGACGATGCGGCCGTGTTCCATGACATAAAACCGGTCCGCCAGCGGCGCCGCGAACCGGAAATTCTGTTCCACCATGACGATCGTGTAGCCCTTCGCCTTGAGGGTCGTGATCATCTTCGCCAGCGCCTGCACGATCACGGGGGCGAGCCCTTCCGAGATCTCGTCCAGCAAGAGGAGTCTCGCGCCCGTGCGCAGGATGCGCGCGACGGCCAGCATCTGCTGCTCGCCGCCGGACAGCCGCGTGCCCTGGCTGTGGCGCCGTTCGTACAGGTTCGGGAACATCTCGTAGATCTCGGCGACGCTCATGCCTGCGCCCTGACCGGCCAGCTTCGGCGGCAACAAGAGGTTTTCCTCGGCCGACAGCGACGCGAAAATGCCCCGCTCTTCCGGGCAATAGCCGATGCCGAGGTGGGCGATGCGGTGCGTGGGCAGGCGGATCGCCTCGACGCCGTTGACCTTGATCGACCCGCTGCGCGCGCCCGTCAGGCCCATGATCGCGCGCAAGGTGGTCGTGCGGCCCGCGCCGTTGCGGCCCAGCAGGGTGACGACTTCGCCCGGCTGCACAGTCAGGCTGACGCCGTGCAGGATGTGCGATTCGCCATACCAGGCTTGCAGGTTCTCGATCTCCAGTGCCGGCGTCATCCGTGTGCTCCCGCCAGGTTGTTGTCGGCGCTCCCCATGTACGCTTCGATGACTTGCGGATTGCGCGACACGTCCGCGTAATTTCCTTCCGCCAGCACGGCGCCCCGCTGCAGCACGGAAATGCGGTCGCAGATGCCGGAGACGACGTTCATGTTGTGCTCCACCATCAGGATCGTGCGGCCGGCTGACACTTTTTTGATCAGTGCCGTCACGCGGTGCACGTCTTCGTGGCCCATGCCTTGCGTCGGCTCGTCCAGCAGCATGAGTTCCGGCTCCATGCCGAGTGTCGTCGCGATCTCGAGTGCGCGCTTGCGCCCGTACGGCAAGTCGGCCGTGATGGTGTCGGCAAAGTTCCCCAGGTCGACTTCGGCCAGCAACACCATGGCGCGGTCGTTGAGCTGGTTCAGCGTTTTTTCGCTGCGCCAGAAATAAAAGCTGGTGCCGAGGGCGCGCTGCAGGCCGATGCGCACGTTTTCCAGCACGGTGAGATGAGGAAACACGGCCGAGATCTGGAACGAGCGGATGATGCCCATGCGCGCGATCTGCGCCGGTTTTAGCGAGGTGATGTCGGTGCCGTTGAACAGGATCCGCCCGGCGGACGGTGAGAGAAATTTCGTCAGCAGATTGAAGCACGTCGTCTTGCCGGCGCCGTTGGGTCCGATGAGCGCGTGGATATGGCCGCGCTGCACCTGCAGACTCACCTGGTTGACCGCCGTAAAACCCTTGAATTCCTTCGTCAGATCACGTGTTTCCAGAATGACGTCCGGCATTGCGTCTCCCCGCTTTCGTCCATTCAAGCTTTACAAATCATACACACTTTTGGAACTCGTCAAGATACAGCACGTGCGCCGCGTATCGCCCTGCGTTACGTCATGACGAAGCGCAAACCCATTGTGCAAAAACGCACTACGACCACGCGCGGTCGATCAGTGCAGCCGTCTTTTCGGCAATCATCAACGTGGGTGAATTCGTGTTGCCGGATGTGATCGTCGGCATGATGGATGCGTCGACGACACGCAGTCCCTTGACGCCTTTGACCCGCAGTTCACTGTCGACGACGGCGAGCGGATCGTCCATTTTCCCCATCCGGCAGGTACCGACGGGGTGAAAAATCGTCGTGCCGATAAGCCCGGCCGCTTCCGCCAGCTCTTCCTCCGTACGGTAGTGCGGGCCCGGCTTAAATTCTTCCGGGCGGTATCTGGCCAGCGCGGGCGCCGCGACGATGCGCCGGGTCAACGCCAGCGCGTCGGCCGCCACCTTGCGGTCTTCCGGCGTACTAAGGTAGTTCGGCGAAATCTTCGGCGGTGCATAACTGTCGTTCGCCGCCAGCCGGACGTGGCCCCGCGCCGTCGGCCGCAGGTTGCACACGCTCGCGGTAAAAGCGGGAAAACCGTGCAGCGGATCGCCGAATTTTTCCAGGGACAGCGGCTGCACGTGGTATTCGAGGTTCGGCGTCGCCTGGCCGGGATCGGACCGGGCAAATGCGCCCAGTTGCGATGGCGCCATCGACATCGGCCCGCTCTGGAACAGCAGATATTGCACGCCGATTTTCATCTTCCCGTACCACGACGCGGCACTCGTGTTGAGCGAGCGGGCGCCCGTGATGCGGTAGACCATGCGCAGTTGCAAATGATCCTGCAGATTTTCGCCCACGCCGGGCGCATCGACGACGGGCGTGATCCCGTGCTGATGCAGCAAAGCCGCCGGTCCGATGCCGGACAACTGCAGGATGTGCGGCGAGCCGATGGCGCCGGCGGCCAGCAGGGTTTCGCGTCGTGCCGTGGCGGTGAATGCGCGGCCGCCGCCCGTGAATTGCACGCCGCGGCAGATCGCGCCCTGCTCCGTCTGCTGGATTAACAGCTTTTCGACGTGACACCCCGTCATGATCGTCAGGTTCGGCCGCGTGGAGGCCGGCCTGAGAAACGCCTTCGCCGTGTTCAGCCGGATACCGCGCCGCTGGTTGACTTCGAAATAGGCACAGCCGGCGTTGTCGCCACCGTTGAAATCGTCGACTTTCAGTATGCCCGTCTGGTGGGCCGCTTCGCGGAACGCGTCGAGGATTTCCCAGGACAGCCGCTGGCGCTCGACTCGCCACTCTCCGCCGCTGCCGTGGATGGCACTGGCGCCGCCGTGATGGTCTTCGCTTGCCTTGAAAACGGGCAGGACGTTATCCCAGCGCCAGGAGGAATCGCCCGTGATGGCGGCCCAGCGGTCGTAGTCGTCGGCTTGTCCGCGCATGTAGATCATGCCGTTGATCGACGAACTGCCGCCCAGGACTTTACCGCGTGGATAGATCAGCGCTCGCCCCGCCAGGCCGGGATCCGCTTCCGTTTTGTACAACCAGTCCGTGCGCGGGTTACCGATGCAGTACAGGTAACCGACGGGGATATGGATCCACAGGTAATCGTCCTTGCCGCCGGCCTCGATCAGCAGCACGTGCACGTCGGGCCTGCGGGTCAGGCGGTTGGCCAGCACGCAGCCGGCGGTACCGGCCCCGACAATGATGACATCGAATTCCCCTGCGGACTCCATGGACCCTCGCATCGTGATTCGTTCGAGCAAGCTTACCAGATGATTAAGCTCAACAAGGGGTCCCTGGACTGTGGATAAGCGTATGAATATCCACAGGTACGAAATGTGAGGAAGATCGACTTTTCGCACAGCCCGGATTTTTATCCAGTTTTGCCACAAGGCACATACAAGACCAGCCCACCGCCTTATGCGAACCGTAAACGTTTGATGTTGTGGAAAAAACCGGGCTTATCCACAGAAGAGTGGCACCGTTAACTATTACCATCATTCTGTATACAAGCTTTTGGTTGTAAACCTGACGACGCGCTTCGAAGACTGCGGCCCTGTCGAAAAAAAAATTTTCCCGACTTCGGACACCGCGCGACTTCGACACCTTCGCGACGTTGACCTGGCTGGCTTCCAGAAGTGTCAAACACCCGTTTTCTGACCCTTTTGTGGATAAGCTCCTGAATATCCACAGGATCGAATGTGCGAAACTGCCGCGCGATACGACGGCGAATTTTTTGTCCAGTTTCGATCCCATCCAGAAGCAAGGTTTGTTCAGCCGCTTCCGGCGCACGTAAACCCTTGAGCTTGTGGAAAAAATCCCGTTTATCCACAGTTCACGCGGCGTTTACTATCATCACCATCTTTACTATCTATCCAAGTTAACTAAAGAAGGAAAACCGCCGCGAACGACGCAAACGCTCTTTTGTCTGCAAAAAAAAGAATTTGGCACTGTCGCATCCAAAGCCGACGCAACCACTGCTCGACGTCTGTCCTGTCTACAGAAAGAACAAGATGCCACCGTTGCATCCGGAACAACGTCCGCATCCTGCAAGCACCGTGTCGGCAGACAAAACCAGCTCGACTGTGGAAAAGGCGCTGCATATCCACAGGATCGGATGTGCAGAACGACCGCTTTTTCTGCTCGCCTGGTTTTTGTCCAACATCGGTTCAGCATCGATACAATGCTTGTCCAGCCGCTCCGTGAACGCGTAAACCGTTGACGCTGTAGACAAATTCCGTCTTATCCACAGCTGGGAACGCGTTTACTATCACTACCATTTTTTATATACATCTTTGTTTTATTAAGACAAAAACAGCGGGAACAGCGTGAACAAGCCGCCAGAACCCTCCGAAAACGCTTCAGAACAAGGCCAAAACATGCGATTAGGGATCATCAGCGCGTTGCACGAAGAACAGCAGGGGCTCGTGGAGGCCATGGAAGGGCCCTACAAGCTCACGCACGGCATGCGCGAGTACGTTGTCGGACGACTGTGGGAAATCGACGCTGTGTGCGTTTTATCGCGTATAGGCAAGGTTGCAGCGGCACTGACGACCGCAACGCTTGTGGAGAAGTTCGGTGTTACCCACATCCTCTTTACGGGTGTGGCTGGCGCTGGCGACGCTTCGATCCGTGTCGGCGACATCGTCGTGGCCGAATCGCTCGTCCAGCACGACATGGATGCGAGCCCTTTGTTCCCCCGCTATGAAGTGCCGTTGACGGGTTTGACGCACTTCCTGTCCGACCACCATATGGCGCTGCAACTGGCCGATGCGGCACATCGGTTCCTGGAAGACGACTTCGCGCTGGCCGTCGACCCCGGAGAAAGGGCCGTATTCGCGCTCAGCGGGCCGCGGCTGCATCGTGGCCTGATTGCCAGCGCCGACCAGTTCGTGAGCGACAGGGACCGTCTGCACGCGTTGAATGCGGCATTGCCGGGTCTGCTGGCGGTGGAGATGGAAGGTGCCGCGGTCGCGCAAGCCTGTTTCGAGCTGGGCATCCCGTTCGGCGTCATTCGGACGATTTCCGACAACGCCAATGAACACGCGGCGACGGATTTCATGCGTTTCGTGAAATCCGTCGCCGCGCGTTATGCCTTTTACATCGTCAGGCAGTTCTGCCTGGGTTGGCAGAATCAGGCCAGCAGGGTGTCCGCCGGCACGTAGTCGTAGCCGAGATCCTTCGCGACGGCCGCGTAGGTCACCTTCCCTTCGCAGACATTCAGGCCGTTCTTGAGGTGGACGTCATCGCGCATCGCCTGCCGCCAGCCCTTGTTCGCCAGCGCTACCGCGTGGGCTATCGTCGCGTTATTCAGCGCGAACGTCGACGTGCGGGCCACCGCACCTGGCATGTTCGCCACGCAGTAGTGCACGACGCCGTCCACGACAAAGGTCGGATCCGCGTGCGTCGTCGGATGCGACGTTTCGAAACAGCCGCCCTGGTCGATCGCCACGTCGACGACGACAGATCCCTTTTTCATTTTCGACACCATGTCGCGCGTGACGAGCTTCGGCGCCGCCGCACCGGGTACGAGCACGCCGCCGATGACGAGATCGGCCGACAGCACCGCTTCCTCGATCGCGTGGGCGTTCGAGTACAGCGTCGAGATCCGGTTGCCGTAGACGAGGTCGAGCTGGCGCAGGCGGTCGACGTTCTTGTCGAGCACAGTGACGCGCGCACCGATGCCGACCGCCATCTGCAACGCATTCGTGCCGACGACGCCGGCGCCGATGATGACGATATGGCCCGCCGCCACGCCCGGCACGCCGCCCAGCAGGATGCCGGCGCCGCCCTTCGATTTTTCCAGGTGGCTGGCGCCGGCCTGGATAGCCATCCGCCCCGCCACCTCGCTCATCGGTGCCAGCAGCGGCAACCCGCCACCCGGACCTGTGATGGTTTCATACGCGATGCACACGGCGCCGGATTTCACGAGGGCCGCCGTCTGCTCCGGATCCGGCGCCAGGTGCAGATACGTGTACAGGATCTGTCCCGGACGCAGCATCGCGCATTCCTGCGGCTGCGGTTCCTTCACTTTCACGACCATCTCGGCCTGCGCGAAGATCTCTTGCGCCGACGGGACGATCGTGGCGCCGGCGGCCGTGTACTGCTCGTCCGTCAACCCGATGCCGGCACCGGCGCCGGTCTGCACGATGACCTTGTGGCCGCGCGCGGCCAGTTCGTGCACGCTGGGGGGCGTCAAGCCCACCCGGAATTCATTGTTTTTGATTTCTTTTGGTACGCCTATCAACATGTCTGCCTCCAGGTTAACTACCTAAAAAAACAAAACGCCGCAGCGCAGGTGTGAACCTACAGCCGCGGCGTCGAAGCCATCTGGACCCGGATTACAGACCGAGCGTCATCAGGCTTGCGTTACCTCCAGCCGCGGTCGTGTTGACGCACAGGGCGCGTTCCGCCACCAGGCGCCACAACGCCACCGGTTCGCCCGCACGGGTATCGACGATGCCGACGATCGCGCCCGGACGGGCCGCCAGCTGCGCCCGCAGATTGCCGGCAAGATCCTGCTCGACGAGCGCCATGGCGAACTCGCTGCCGTCCAGTTCCTGCGCGGTGATGAAACGCACGCGTTCCTTGACGGCGATCGGCAATGCCGGGAGCGCTTCCGCCAGCACGAGGGCGCGGTTGCCCGTCGCGAATGCGGCCGCCAGCTGGTTCAGCAGGCTCGCCGTGCCGTTCGGTGCGCACAGGACGCTGCCGCGCGGGACGAAATCGAGCTCGTTACGCTCGCCCGTCGGGCCCGGCAAGTCGATGCGCACGCCGTCCAGCGTCGTTTCCATGTAACCGTGCGCCAGGTCGGCGATGTCGCCGTGGCCGTTCGCGCACGCCCAGGCGAGCAGGCCGTCCAGCGCGTTATTGCTGCGGCGTGCGTGACGCAGCAGCGGCGCCGCATCCTTTTGCAGGCGCTTCAGGTACAGCGGGCCGCCGGCCTTCGGACCGGTGCCGGATTTGCCTTCTCCACCGAACGGCTGCACGCCGACGACGGCGCCCACGATGTTGCGGTTCACGTAGATGTTGCCGACGTGGGCGCGCGTCGTGATGAATTCGATCGTCTCGTCGATCCGCGAATGCACGCCCAGGGTGAGGCCGTAGCCGGTGGCGTTGATCGTGTCGACGACCTTGTCCAGCTCGGAACGGCGCCAGCGCACGATGTGCAGCACGGGGCCGAAGACTTCGCGCTTCAGTTCGCTCATCGAGCCGATCTCGAGCACGGTCGGCGGCACGAACGTCCCCTGCGCCTGCAAGGCGTCCGGCAGGACCAGCGAGAAGTGCTGTTTCGCCGTCGTTTTCATCCGCTCGATGTGGCCGAGCAGGTTCTGCTGGGCTTCCTTGTCGATGACGGGGCCGATGTCGGTGGACAGGCGGTCCGGCACGCCCACGCGCAATTCCTGCATCGCACCCTTGAGCATCTTGATCGTTTTATCCGCGATATCTTCCTGCAGGAACAGCACCCGAAGGGCGGAGCAGCGCTGGCCGGCGCTGTCGAAGGCGGAACTGAGCACATCCTGCACGACCTGTTCCGGCAGCGCGGACGAATCGACGACCAGCGCGTTCTGGCCGCCCGTCTCGGCGATCAGCGGGATATCGGCGCCTTCCTGGGCGGCGCGGACGGCCAGTGTCCGGTTGATCAATTGCGCAACTTCCGTCGAGCCCGTGAAAATCACGGCTTTGACGCGGGCATCGCCCGTGAGCGCGGCGCCGACCGTCTCGCCGCGGCCCGGCAGCAGCTGCAGTGCGCCTGCCGGGACGCCCGCTTCGTGGAACAATTGCACGGCGCGGTGGGCGATCAGCGGCGTCTGCTCGGCCGGTTTTGCCAGCACGACGTTGCCAGCGGCCAGCGCGGCCGCGACCTGGCCCGTGAAGATTGCGAGCGGGAAGTTCCATGGGCTGATGCACGTCACCGGTCCCAGCGCGCGGGCTTGCGGGGCATTGCGGATCTCGGCCGCGTAATAGCGCAGGAAATCGACGGCTTCGCGCACTTCCGCGATCGCGTTCGGCAGCGATTTGCCCGCTTCGCGCACGGCCAGGGCCATCAGTTCGCCACGGTATTGCTCGAACAAATCGCCGACGCGGGAAATGATGTCGGCGCGAGCCGCATTGCCGATGCCTTCCCAGCCGGGCGCGGCGTTCACGGCGGCCTGCAGCGCGGTGTCGACGTCGGCGGTGGTGGCTTCCGTCACCTGGCCGACGATGTCCGCCGACTGCGCGGGATTCACGATGTTCAGCACGCCGGCGGCGGCGACGGCACCGTCGACGAGCGGCGCGGCCAGGTAGTGGCGCGGCGTGCCGAGGTCGGCGGCCAGTTCGGCCAGCACGTGTTCATTGGCGAGGTCGAGGCCGGCCGAGTTGCGGCGGCCGTCCGGGAACAGAGCCAAAGGCAGAGGAATGCGCGGGTGTGGCAGGCAGTGTGCGGCGCGCGCGGCCTCGAATGGGTCGGTCAGCAGGGTGTCGATGGGCACGCTCTCGTCGACGATCTGGTTCACGAACGACGAATTCGCGCCGTTTTCCAGCAGGCGGCGCACGAGGTAGGCGAGCAGCGTCTCGTGCGAACCGACCGGCGCGTAGATCCGGCACGGCTTGTTCAGGTTGTCCTTGCCGACGACCTGGTCGTACAGCGTCTCTCCCATGCCGTGCAGGCACTGGAATTCGTAATTGGTGACGTTGTCGGCCTTCGCCCACGTGTAGATCACGGACAGCGAGTGCGCATTGTGCGTGGCGAACTGAGCGTAGATGACGTCCGTCGCGGCCAGCAGCTTGCGTGCGCACGTGAGGTAGGATACGTCCGTGTAGATCTTGCGCGTATAGACCGGATAGCCCGGCAGGCCGTCGACCTGGGCGCGCTTGATCTCGGCATCCCAGTAAGCGCCCTTGACCAGGCGCACCATGAATTTCCGGCCGCTGCGGCGGGCAAGATCCACGACGAAATCGATCACGAACGGGCAGCGTTTCTGGTACGCCTGCACGACGAGGCCGATACCTTCGAAGCCGGCCAAAGATGGATCGAAAGCGAGAGCTTCCAGCATGTCCAGCGAGATTTCCAGGCGGTCCGCTTCTTCGGCGTCGATGTTGATGCCGATGTTGTATTCCTTGGCGAGCAGTACGAGCTTGCGCACGCGCGGCAGCAACTCTCCCATCACGCGGGCGTACTGTGCGCGGCTATAGCGCGGATGCAGGGCCGACAGCTTGATCGAGATGCCCGGACCGTCCTTGATACCGCGGCCGTTGGAGGCCTTGCCGATCGCGTGGATGGCCGCTTCGTACGAGGCGTAGTAATTGTCGGCGTCGGATTCCGTCAGCGCCGCTTCGCCCAGCATGTCGTAGGAGTAGCGGTAGCCGCGGGTTTCGTTCTCGCGGCTGTTCTTCAGCGCTTCATCGATGGTCTGGCCGGTGACGAACTGGTTGCCCAGCATGCGCATCGCCAGGTCGACGCCCTTGCGGATCAGCGGTTCGCCGCCCTTGGCGATCATGCGGGTCAGCGCGGCGCCCAGGCCCTTCTCGCTGCTGGACGATACGAGCTTGCCGGTGACGAGCAGGCCCCAGGTCGCGGCGTTCACAAACAGCGACGGCGATTCGCCCAGGTGCTTCTTCCAGTCGCCCTTGCTGATCTTGTCGGCGATCAGGCGGTCGGCCGTTTCCGTGTCGGGAATGCGCAGCAGCGCTTCGGCCAGGCACATCAGTGCGACGCCTTCTTCCGACGACAGCGAAAATTCGTGCATCAGCGCATCCACGCCCGACGAGCGCGTACGTTTTTCGCGCACGGCGGACACAAGGCGGTGCGCCAGCATGTAGGCGTCGGCGTTGGCGCAGGCCCCCTGGGCCAGCAGCCATTCCACCGCGGCGGTCTCGTCACGGCGGTAGGCGGCGGTGATCGCGGCACGCAGCGGCGTTTGTTCGCGGCGGGTTTCGGCCTGCAGGGCGTCGAATGGGACGTAGGTGGAAGCCGGGAAGGCGGCAATGTTCATGAACGGTCTGGAAAAAATGGATGAGGACGAGCACCGGCAGGCGCCGGTCTGGAGTGCGGATCAATGATTCGATTGTAGAAGGAAATCTTCTGGATTAATTCTGTTTTTACAGAAGACTAGCAATAGATAGTTTTTGGTGAGAGAATTTCACCAAATAATATTTATAGTGGAGAGAGAACACATGCTGGACAAGATCAGCAAGAAAATCCTGGCCGAGCTGCAGAGCGACGGGCGCATTAGCAACGTCGAGCTCGCCGCACGGGTCAACCTGTCGCCCGCCGCCTGCCTCGAGCGGGTGCGCAAGCTGCACGAGTCCGGCTACATCATGGGCTACACGGCCCAGCTGAATCCGCAGCTGCTGGATGTGTCGCTGCTGGTGTTCATCGAAGTGGTGCTGGACCGCACCACGCCGGAAGTCTTCGACGCGTTCAAGCAGAGCGTGCAGCTGATTCCCGAAGTGCTTGAATGCCACATGGTGGCCGGCGGTTTCGACTACCTCGTCAAGGCGCGTGTAAAAGATATGGCAGCTTACCGCGAATTCCTCGGCAAGACATTGCTGCAGAAAGGCGTGCGCGAGACGCACACGTATGCGGTGATGGAAGAAGTCAAGAATACGACCAAGCTGCCCATCAAATGAACAACGCCCCGGCTGGCGGGGCGTTGTATCTTCAAGCGATTTTTTCCATCTTTTCCGACGCTTCCGACTTCTGCGGAAGCATCTTTTGCGCCGTGGCGGACAGGCTTTCCAGGTTCTTGCGCAGCCAGCGGTGCGCCGGGCTGCGGCCGTCGCGTTCGTGCCACAACATGTCCAGGTGCACGGCCGGCAGTTGGAATGGCAGCTCGCGCCAAATCAATTGTTCAGCCGCACCGGTCGAAGCGATCAGGTGCTTCGGCAACACCGTCACCAGGTCGGAGTTCGCGACCACGCGTCCCGCCGTGAAGAACTGGTTCACGGTCAGCAGGATGCGGCGTTCGCGGCCGATCTGCGCCAGCGCTTCGTCGACGAGGCCGTGGGCGCGGCCCGAGAAGCTCACGAGCAGGTGGTTCGCCTTGCAATAATCGTCGAGGGAGAGCGTGCCCTGCGCGAGCGGGTGATTCTTGCGCATCACGACCACATATTCTCCCGAGTACAGGCGCTCGTGGCGGATCGGCGAGCCCGTTTCGTACGACAGCTGGGCCGCGACGCCGGGGAAGAAGCCGACGGCCAGGTCGATGTCGCCGCGCAGCAGCATCGGCCGCGGTTCGCGCGTGGTCAGCGGCACCATGCGGATGTTGACGCCCGGCGCTTCTTTTTCGATCGACCGCACGAGGGAAGGCAGCCACAGGGCAGCGGTGGCGTCGGCCATCGCCATGCGGAACGTCGCCTGGGCCTTGGAGACGTCGAAGGTTTCCGGCATCACGGCTGCTTCCAGCGCGGCCAGCGCCTGGCGTACGGCGGGCCACAGCGCTTCCGCGCGCGGCGTCGGCTTGACGCCGTAAGCGGTGCGGATCAGCAGCTCGTCGCCGAGGCTTTCGCGCAGGCGTTTGATGGCATTCGAGACGGCCGGCTGGGTCATCGCGAGGTGACCGGCGGCGCGTGTGAGGTTTTGCTCGGTCATGACGGCGTCGAAGACGCGGAGCAGGTTCAGATCAAGCGTGAGGAAGCTCATGGGACTCCGTTCAGGACTGGCAGTAAATGGTTTGTCGGTACGGTAAGTGTACCCGATTTCCATTCACGATCAATATAATAGCTATTACTAAGTGTAATTAGATTTATATGTTGCGTTGCACTATAGTTACATCGAACGAATAGATCAGCTTGCCACTTAGATTTCCCATGTCCTTCTCTGCCACCCTTTTCCAGACCCCGGTGCTGGCTCTGCCCTTCACCCAACTGCTCTTGTGCATGGTCCAGCTGACCCTGCTGGGCGGCGTCCTGATGTTCTTCCGTCCGCTGCTGGTCGGCATCGTACGCGCGCTGGTGCTGGTGGTACGCCCCCGCCCGACGAAGGACGAACTGGCGGCACGCAGGCAGCGTGCGCAGGCCGCAGCGGTGGGATCGCACTGATCCTTACAGTCTAGTCTACACAGCTTATTCCTCGAAAGCGGCGCCCGGATCACCGGGCGCCGCTTTTTTTTCGCCCCTACTCTCACCCATCGCAGGTAACTCGTGGTCGCTCGAGTTGTCAGGCCATTTTTTGCCGATTTCATTTAACAATTGGTAGATGTCCATATGCGGTATCAAAAAATCGATGATTCATGAATTGATGAGTTGACGACAAATTAGAAGAGGATATAGTAATATTGATGAGATATGAGGAAATTCTGCAATTTGGTCGTATGGCGCATACATGAAACATGATAATGATGAGATAGCGAGAATATCGCAGGCATTCACAACAATATCATCGAAAAATACGAGAAGTTCATGATTGGTAGTATCGTATGGATGAGTTACGGTAATCATCGATCTGATCGAATGGATGCGGCGCTGGAGGCTTCGATGTGCCGGCTGGACCCCCACCTCATCCAAAAATCCGGGGTGCACGCAGTCAAAAAACGAGGGCGAAAAAAAACGCGGCCACCGGTTGCCCGGGGCCGCGTTTCAGGGGAAAACGGGCGGCTTACTTGGTGTCGCCCAGCAGCGCCGGCTTGAGCGAGCGGTCGACGGGCTTGTCGCCCAGCCAGATGCGCAGGATCGCGTTGTAGAAGTTGATGTCCGGGATAGGCCCGCCCAGCTTCTGGCCGTTCAGCTCGGCTTGGGTGCCGGTACCCGGGATCCAGTCCAGGTGCAGCACGTCACCCTTCTTGAGGCCGTCGACGGATGCGAAGATCTCTCCGATCTTGCTGATCTGGGCCACGATGCGCTGTTTTTCCGCTTTGTCGATGTTCTCGTTCAGGCCATCCATGAAGGCCTTGCCGAAATCCTCGGACGAGATGTCGCGCGCCATTTGAAGGGTCACGCGGCGCGGGCCCTCTTCCTTCAGGATCTCGGCCGTGTTGTTCTTCTTCTCCGGCAGGTACAGGCCGGCCGCGTAGACTTTGACGATGAATTTGGTGCGCATGCCGGCGCCGTTCAGTTTCAGGTCCTTGCCGGCGACCTTCGTCATGTCGTCGAACTTGTAGCCGTTCACGTCAACGACGGCGGCAATGGCCGGCAGGCTGGCGGCCAGCGTGAGAATGGCGCCTGCGAGCAGGCCCTTGATGGCAAAAGTCGGGGTAGTCATGGTTGTCTCCTTGATGGGAAAGCTATCGTTGTGAAAATCGTCGGCCGCGATTCAGGCTGCGGCCAGTGCCAGGGTAGATTGGGCATTCTGTAGTTTGAACACGCTGACGGCGCGCGCCAGGCGCTGCGCCTGTTCCTGCATCGATGCGGCCGCGGCGGCCGCCTGCTCGACGAGTGCGGCGTTCTGCTGGGTCGTCTCGTCCATCGCGACGATCGTCTGGCTGACCTGGGCGATGCCGGCACTCTGCTCGAGGCTGGCAGCCGTAATTTCACCCATGATGTCGGTGACGCGGCGCACGCTTTCGACGACCTCTTCCATCGTCACGCCGGCCTGCTCGACGAGCGTGCTGCCTTCCTGGACCTTGTCCACGGAATCGCCGATCAGCAGCTTGATTTCCTTGGCGGCCGCCGCCGAGCGCTGCGCCAGGCTGCGCACTTCGGAGGCCACGACGGCAAAGCCGCGCCCCTGCTCGCCCGCGCGAGCGGCCTCGACCGCCGCGTTCAGGGCGAGGATATTCGTCTGGAAGGCGATACCGTCGATCACGCCGATGATGTCGACGATCTTCTTCGACGACGCCGTGATTGATCCCATCGTCTCGATGACGTGGGCGACGACGGAACCGCCGCGCGCCGCCACTTCCGACGCCTGCGCCGCCAGTTGATTTGCCTGGCGCGCATTGTCCGCATTCTGCTGCACGGTGCCGGTCAGTGCCCGCATCGAGCTCGACGTTTGCGCCAGCGACATGGCCTGAGATTCCGTGCGCGTCGACAGGTCCTGGTTGCCGGTGGCAATTTCTCCGGATGCGCAGGACATCGATTCGGTACTCGTGCGCACTTCGCCGACGATGCGTGTCAAGCTGGCGTTCATGTGGCGCAGCGCTTCCATCATCTGGCCTGCCTCGTCGCGGCTGTCGACGGCGATGTTGCTCGTGAGATCGCCGTCGGCGACGCGGCGCGCGATCTCCACCACCTGGCCCAGCGGACGGGTGATGCTGCGCGTGGCGAGCCAGGCGACGCCCAGCGACAGCCCGGCCGCGATCGTCGTCAGCGCCAGGATCAGCATCTCGGTGCGCTGCGTGACGGCGGCCGTGTCGTCGCCGGCCTGGCGCATCGCGGCGTTTTGCCAGGCGACGAATTTATCCAGTTGTTCGAAGTAGCGCGTCTGCTGGGGACGCAGCGAGAACATGAATTTCATCATCGCCTCGTCCTTGCGGTCTTCGTTGACGAGCTTGGTGAACGCCGTCTGCGCCGGCAGGAATTTGTTCTGGATGGTGGCCAGCGCCTTCAGGATGTCGGCCGCCTCGGCATCGCCCGTGCTCTTCGCCAGTTCGGCGACCAGGGCCGTGGCGCTGGCGCTTCTCGCTTCGGTGTTCGCCAATTCCTTCCTGATCTGCTCCGGGTCGGACATGATGAGGACGTTGAGCATGCTGCGCGTGGCTTCGCTCACGTCTTCCTTGATATGGTTGGCCGCGACGGTCTTTGCGTAGCGCACCTTGACCAGGCTCTCCATTTCCTTGTTCAGGCTGGCAATCCTGACATACGACAGCCCGGCCACCAGCACCAGCAAGGCAATCACGACCCCGAACCCGATGGCCAGACGCTGGCCGATACTCATATTTCTAATCATTATTGTGAGTCTCCCCGTCCGAAAAAAGAATGGGCGTGCTAATTTTGCAAGATAAATATAGCACCGATGTGTTGGGCAAAATTAGAGACTCAGAACTATTTCAATGCTGCAATTGCACAGAGTGTTGGGTTTTGGAACAACCCGCCGCGTCGTCACGACTTGCGGGTGCCGGCTTCGCCGTACGGTTCGTCGTGCGTGCGTTCGATTTCCGTCAGCACGGCCTTTGGATCCGCCGGCTTGGCCAGTTCGGCCGCTTCATGATCGTCCGTCTTGCGCACGTTGGGCATGTCGCGTCTCAACTCTTCCAGCATCTGGATGATCTTGCTGGATTTCTCTTCCGTCAGCAGGTTCACCTGGAGGTCGAGGTGGGCGTGGTGGTCGGCCAGCTTCGACATGCGGTTCTGGCGGATCAGCACGGTGGTCGAGATGATGAAGGCGTTCAGGCCGATGACGCCCTGCAGCCAGAAGAACGGCGGCTCGTCGATCTGCTCCCAGCCGATATCCTCCGCCAGCAAATTGGCCGCGATCCAGCCGACGGTGAACAGGATGTTCGCCGCTACATAACCGGGGCTGCCGAGGAACAGCGCCACCTTTTCCACGACGCGCTGGGTGGCCGACACCTGCTCTTCGTGCCGCGCATAGAATTCGGCGACGGTGTCGATGTTGTCGCTCACCGAGGAGGGCAAGCGGTCACGGGGATCGGAAGCGTCGCTCATGAATCGAGCATAGCATGGGCATCCGGATCGCCGCGGACGCGAAAAAAAGCCGGCTCGGGGCCGGCTTCGCGATTCAAGCCACCTTGGCCTTGTCTGCGGTCAGGCGTTCGTATTTCGCCTGGAGCTGTTCGCGCGTTTCACGCCATTCGGGATTGAACGGAATGCAGGCGACCGGGCACACCTGCTGGCATTGCGGCTCATCGAAATGGCCGACGCATTCCGTGCATTTGTGCGGATCGATCTGGTAGAACTCCGCGCCCATCGAGATCGCGTCGTTCGGGCACTCGGGCTCGCACACGTCGCAATTGATGCAGTCTTCGGTAATCAGTAATGCCATGACTAAATAAGACCTCAGGCTTTCGGTGCGGCCGCCATGTCGGCGATTTTCTTTTGCAGCCAGCGGTCGACCGAGGGGAACACGAATTTGGATACGTCGCCGCCCAGCATCGCGATCTCGCGCACGATGGTGCCGGAGATGAACTGGTACTGGTCGGACGGCGTCAGGAACAGGGTTTCGACGTCGGGCAGCAGGTAGCGGTTCATGCCCGCCATCTGGAACTCGTATTCAAAGTCGGACACGGCGCGCAGGCCGCGCACGATTACCCGTGCATCATGCTGGCGGACGAAATCCTTGAGCAGGCCGGAAAAGCTCTCGACCTTCACGTTCGGATAATGGCCCAGCACTTCGTTGGCGATTTCCAGGCGCTCGGCGAGCGAGAAAAAGGGGCGCTTGTTCTTGCTGTCGGCGACCCCGACCACCAGGGTGTCGAACAGACCCGATGCGCGACGCACCAAATCCTCGTGGCCGCGCGTGAGCGGATCGAAAGTTCCTGGATAAACGGCTACAACCATTGCGGCTCCCTGGAGAATGCACCTGAATAGACGCGCATTATGCCTGAAATTTCGGCAGCCGCCCCGGGGTGGGGCGGTCTTTGCTTATTGATTAGGCAGTTTTACCCAGAAAAGCGGTGTTTTAACGCAACTTTAACAGGTGGTAATGCACCATGCCGGCCTTGTCGGCGCGGACCAGCTGCCAGGGCTGCAGCCAGTCGGGCACGCCGTCGGTGGCCTCATCCGTCTCCGCGAACGGCAGGCGCTCGCCCGATTCGGCATATACGAGGCCGCCTTCATTCAGCAGTCGCGCGCACAGCGGCAGGGCCTGGACCAGGAAATCCTGCTGGTACGGCGGGTCGAGGAAGATCACGTCGAAACGCTGGCCGCGCTGGATGCAGTCGCGCGCGACCGCCAGGGCATCGGCGCGCACCACGCGCACGTTGTCCGCCTTGAGCTTGTCCTTGATCAGCTCGAGCTGACGCACGACGGGGCCGACGGTATCGATCATCGTGACGGACCGCGCGCCGCGGCTGGCCGCCTCGAAGCCGAGGGCGCCGCTGCCGGCGAACAGGTCGAGGCAGTCGGCGCGATCCCAGTCGCCCGTCATCTGGTGATTGATCCAGTTGAAGACGGTTTCGCGGACGCGGTCGGGCGTGGGACGCAGGCCTAGCGCATCGAGGACGGGCAGCGGCGTGCGTTTCCAGGCGCCGCCGATGATGCGGACTTGCTGCGGCGGGCCTGGACGGCGGGCATAGGTAGGGGCGGACTTCTTTTTTTGCATGCGGCGGAATATAACACGGTGTTCGGTGGGCACAAGGTGCCCACCCTACCGATCACTTTCCGGCCGCCAGTGCATTGAAATCGTTGATCCAACCCTGCATGCGTTTCTGCGCATGGGCTTTCTGCTCCGGCGTCGTCAGGCGGATCGCCGTCAGGATGAACTTCGACGTGTTGTCGACATAGGCGTCGAAGAAAGCCTTGCGCTCCGGTGCTTCCATGCGGTCGAAGAGGTCGCGCAGCAGGTCGTGGATCGCCGACATCGTCTGTTCCTTGTTCAGCTTGTCCCGCTGAATACGCTGCAGCAGCGCGATGATTTTTTTCTGGCGCAGTACGCGCTCCTGCAGCCAGATCTCGTTGTCGAGCGGACGTGCATCGGACGCTTTGCGCAATGCCGCTTCCTGGTCGCGGCTGAAACTGCCGAACCACAGTTCGAGCTGTTCCATCGCCTTTTTATAGCGGGCCTTGTGCTGGTCTTCGACGCTGCCGCTCATGAATTTCTTGCGGAAGTCTTCGTTATTCTTCGCGAATTTCTTTTCCATTTGCGCGATCTGGTCCGGCTTGATCGACATCGCCAGGTCGGCCAGATCCGGCAGCGCTTTAAAGGCCAGCAATTCCGTTCTGGCCTTGACGTCGCGGTAGTCGGACAGCAGCTCGTCCTGCGTGACATTACCGTCGCCGAGCTGGCGCTGCATCTTGGTCAGCAGGCCGGCGTAATCGCGCAGCTGCGTCGTTCGATGCCACTGGAACAGCTTGTCGATATCTTTCTTGACCCAGTCGGACTGGTCGCTGTCGAGGTCCAGATACGCGTTCAACCACCAGTACAGCAATGTGTCACCGTGGTTATAGGTAAACCGGATCGTGCTGCACGCGCTCAGCAGCGCCACGAAGGCGATCAGGAACAACATGCGTGCCCGCAGGAACACGATAGGGGGCGTGTTAAACTTTTTCATCTTTTTTAACTCGTTTTGAGAACGGCCTATGAACGTAGTCATCCTCGCCGCCGGCATGGGAAAGCGCATGCAATCCGCACTGCCGAAAGTCTTGCATCCACTGGCCGGCAAGCCGCTGTTGCAGCATGTTATCGATACGGCGCGCAGCCTGAACCCGAGTAAATTATGCGTGATTTACGGGCACGGCGGCGCAGCGGTGCCGAGTGCGGTTCAAGCCTGGTCCGCCCAGGGCGGTGTCGCGATCGACACGGCCCTGCAGGAACCGCAGCTGGGCACCGGCCACGCCGTGATGCAGGCCCTGCCGCAGATCGACGAGAATGCGCCGACGCTCGTCCTGTACGGCGACGTGCCGCTGACGACCGCCGCTTCGCTGCGCCGCCTGGTCGAGGCTGCCGGCGACGACAAGCTGGCCATCCTGACCGTCGAGCAGGCGAATCCGTTCGGCCTGGGCCGCATCGTCCGCGAGAACGGCAACATCGTGCGCATCGTCGAAGAAAAGGATGCGAACGAGCTTGAACGCGCGATCAAGGAAATCAACAGCGGCATCATGGTGATTCCGACCCGCCACCTGACGTCCTGGCTCGGCTCGCTGAAGAACAACAACGCCCAGGGCGAATACTACCTGACCGACATCGTCGCGCAAGCCGTCGCGGCCGGCGTACCGGTCGTGTCGGCCCAGCCGTCGGCCGAATGGGAAGTGGCCGGCGTGAACAGCAAGGTGCAACTGGCCGAGCTCGAGCGCCGTCACCAGCTCAACATCGCCACCGCCCTCCTCGAAAAGGGCGTGACCCTGATGGATCCGGCGCGCATCGACGTGCGCGGCGAACTCGTCTGCGGACGCGACGTCACCATCGACGTCGGCTGCGTGTTTGAAGGCCGCGTGGTCATCGGCGACGGCGTGACGATCGGCGCCCACAGCGTGTTCGTGAACGCGACGGTCGCCGCGGGCGCCCAGATCAAGCCGTTCTGCCACCTGGAAGACGCCGTCGTGGGCGAAAAATCCATCATCGGCCCGTATGCGCGCCTGCGTCCGGGGACCGAGCTGGGCGAAGACGTCCACGTGGGCAATTTCGTCGAGATCAAGAACAGCAAGGTCGCCGCGCACAGCAAGGCGAACCACCTGGCCTATGTGGGCGATGCCGACGTCGGTTCGCGCGTGAACATCGGCGCGGGCGCGATCACGTGCAATTACGACGGTGCCAACAAGTTCCGCACGATCATCGAAGACGAGGCCTTTATCGGCAGCGACAGCCAGCTGGTGGCCCCGGTCACGGTGGGCAAGGGCGCGACGATCGGCGCCGGCACCACGCTGACCAAGGATGCGCCGGCCGGCAAGCTGACGATCTCGCGTCCGAAGCAGCTGACGATCGAGAACTGGAAGCGTCCGGTCAAGGTCAAGAAATAAGCTTGTCCACCGCATACGCACAGGCAATCCACGGCATAAACACAGGGTAATCACAGCCTGGTCCACTGCCTGTGCACAGGGATGTCAACCGACCATCCACAACATCATCCACAGAGTCATCCACAGGCCCGCCGCGTTATCCCGGCGGGCCTGATCGTTTCAGAAACCCGGTGAAATGCGCGTGTGGCGGGAGATGGCGCCACTGGCGTGCCCATGCGCCGGGGATGAGTGCACAGAGTTATCCACAGCTCGTCAGACGGCGATACGCGTTTCGAACTTGCTGCGGAATGTGGAAAAGTACGCTTTCACGTTTCGTACATTGCTGTGCGTGGTGAACAGGCGGTGCGCCAGGGCGTGATATGCCGGCATGTCGGCCACCTGCACGACGAGCACGAAGTCCGGCCCGGGCGACACGCGATAGCACTGCAGCACGGCCGCCTCGTCCGCCACGACCCGTTCGAACTCCGCCATGCGGTCGGCCGCCTGCACGTCCAGCGTGATCTCGACGATGGCGGACAGGCGCGCGCCGACCTTGTCCGGCGCGACGATCGCAACTTGCCGCTCGATAACACCGTTCTCCCTGAGCTGTTTGACGCGGCGCAGGCAAGTGGGCGGCGAGATATGTACCAATTCCGCCAATTCCGCATTCGTCTGCGAGGCATCAACCTGCAGGATGTTCAGGATGCGACGATCCAGATCGTCAAGGATGGCGTCCTCTTGCGGCATATAAGTAAAATCTTTCTGTAAAAATGAAAGGATATTTCATATCGGATGCGTCATGAAATTATCTATCAAAATCGTGCGCACTTAGAAAGCATATTTCGTTTCCTCTACTCTACAGTGCATGCATTAATCGATTTCGGAGGTTCCCATGTGTGGCATCGTCGGCGCAGTCGCCCAGCGCAACATCACCCCAGTGCTCATCGAAGGTCTGAAGCGTCTCGAATACCGCGGCTATGATTCCTGCGGCGTGGCGCTGCACGTGGACGGCCGCCTGGCGCGCTCGCGCAGCACGTCGCGCGTGGCCGACCTGGAGACCCAGATCCAGGAAACCCAGCTGCAAGGTTTTACGGGCATCGCCCACACCCGCTGGGCGACGCACGGCGCGCCGGCCACCAGGAACGCGCACCCGCACTTCTCGCCGAACAGCGACGATGCGCGCATCGCCCTCGTCCACAACGGCATCATCGAGAACCACGATGAGCTGCGCGCCGAGCTGACGGGCCTGGGCTACGTGTTCCAGAGCCAGACCGACACCGAGGTGATCGCGCACCTGGTTGACCACATGTACAACGGCGACCTGTTCGACACCGTGCAGCAGGCGGTCAAGCGCCTGCATGGCGCCTACGCGATCGCCGTGTTCTGCCGCGAAGAGCCGCACCGTGTCGTGGCCGCCCGCCAGGGCTCGCCGCTGATCGTCGGCCTGGGCAAGGGCGAAAACTTCGTCGCCTCCGACGCGATGGCGCTGGCCGGCACCACCGACCAGATCATCTACCTGGAAGAAGGCGACGTCGTCGACCTGCAACTGGCGCGCTACTGGATCGTCGATGCTGAGGGTCGTCCGGCCGAGCGCGAGGTCAAGACCGTGCACGCGCACACCGGTGCCGCCGAGCTGGGCCCGTACCGCCACTACATGCAGAAGGAAATCTTCGAACAGCCGCGCGTCGTCGGCGACACGCTGGAAGGCGTGACGGGCATCATGCCGGAACTGTTCGGCGACCAGGCGTTCCGCGTGTTCAAGGAAATCGACCGCGTGCTGATCCTGGCCTGCGGCACCAGCTACTACGCGGGCCTGACGGCCAAGTACTGGATCGAGTCGGTGGCCAAGCTGCCGGTGAACGTCGAGATCGCCAGCGAATACCGCTACCGCGACAGTGTCCCGCACCCGAACACCCTCGTCGTGACGATCTCGCAGTCCGGCGAAACGGCCGACACGCTGGCCGCGCTGAAGCATGCGCGCAGCCTCGGCATGACGAACACGCTGACGATCTGCAACGTCTCCACCAGCGCGATGGTGCGCGAGTGCAAGCTGGCGTACATCACCCGCGCCGGCGTCGAAGTGGGCGTCGCGTCGACGAAGGCCTTTACCACCCAGCTGGCCGCGCTGTTCCTGCTGACCCTGACGCTGGCCCAGGTGAATGGCCGCCTGACCGACGAGCAGGAGGCAGATTACCTGAAGCAGATGCGCCACCTGCCGGTCGCGCTGTCGTCC
Source organism: Massilia kyonggiensis (assembly GCF_024756235.1). Taxonomy (GTDB): domain Bacteria; phylum Pseudomonadota; class Gammaproteobacteria; order Burkholderiales; family Burkholderiaceae_D; genus Telluria; species Telluria kyonggiensis. The sequence goes on from NZ_JANUGY010000006.1 coordinate 303,835, forward strand.
GTGCTGGCGCTGGAGCCGCAGGTGATCGCGTGGGCCGAGGAATTTGCCCGCAAGGAAAATGCCCTGTTCCTGGGCCGCGGCATCCACTACCCGATCGCCCTGGAAGGCGCGCTGAAGCTGAAGGAAATCTCGTACATCCACGCCGAAGCGTACCCGGCCGGCGAACTGAAGCACGGCCCGCTGGCGCTGGTGACGGAAGAGATGCCGGTGGTGACGATTGCCCCGAACGACGCGCTGCTGGAAAAGCTGAAGTCGAACATGCAGGAAGTGCGCGCCCGCGGTGGCGAGCTGTACGTGTTCGCGGACGTCGATACCCAGATCACGTCGGGCGAAGGCCTGCACGTGATCCGCCTGCCGGAGCACTACGGCCTGCTGTCGCCGATCCTGCACGTGGCGGCGCTGCAGCTGCTGGCGTATCACACGGCGCTGGCGCGTGGTACCGATGTCGACAAGCCGCGGAATCTGGCGAAGTCGGTGACGGTCGAGTAAGACGTACGGCGGTGGCGAGATAAAAAAGTTCGCCACAAACTAAAAGGTTGACCACGAGTGCAGAGCCCGGCAGGAATGCCGGGCTTTTTGCTTTTCTTGTTATGCCAACCAACCTGATAGCTATCAGTAGTCCCGTCCACGCGCGTTTGGGTCAGCGTTGCCGCGGAATGCACAGTAGTGCGGCCTTGCAAAAACTTGCGTTTTGTCACTGTCTACACCCTATTCAATCACTACAGTCAAGAAGTTCGTCGCAAGTCCAGACGCGCTCTAACGGCACTTGGAGCATCTCGAAATCAACATTGCGCAGCTCAACGAATGAGCAACTACGATGACTGACCTGCAAACACTGCTGGACGCTCACCAAAGTACCCGCCTGTTGCGCTTGTCGTTTCCGAGGAACGACGGCCCGCGAGCCAAGCTGATGGTGAACCGGTTCGAAGGCACGGAACACCTGTCGCGCGACTTCGAATTCAAGGTGGAACTCCTGAGCGACGACGGCAGGATGGAACTTGAGGCAATGCACGGCAAACTGCTGTGCGTCTCGCTGGTACAGGCTGACGGCAGCCTGCGTCCCTTCACCGGTTATGTCACGTCCTTCAAGCTGGTCAAAACGGATGGTGGCGTAGCGTTCTATGAGGCCACGCTGAGGCCATGGCTGGCGTACACGCGCCTGAGACGGAACAACCGGTTGTTCCATGCGCGAAGCCTGCGTGAGCAGGCGGAGACGATTTTCGCCGGCTACAGCGGCCTGCCCGCGTGGGAATGGGAAGTCACTGGCGAACAGCCGCAGCTCACGATGGCCACGCAATGGGACGAAACCGATCACAACTACCTTTGCCGGCGCTGGGAAGCGGCGGGCTATAGCTATTGGTACGAACACAGCAGCGAAGGTCATACGCTCAGGGTTTGCGACGACACTCGCGCCGCGCCGCCGATCGACGGGCCGTCGCCCGGCATCCGCTTCCACCGCGCCGGTGGCGCGATCGAAGAGAACGCGATCGGCGAGTGGAGCCCGCTGCGCCAGTGGACGTCCGGACAAGCAGCGGTAAGCGGCTTCGATTTCAAGAATCCGCGCCCGATACATGCAGACACCGTCACCATCAACCAGCAAGGCGATATTCCGCAGCTGGAGGTGCACAGCTACGAGGGTCATTACGGATTCAAGCATCAGTCCGATGCGTACCGGCTTTCGCAATTGCGCATGGAAGAGATCGAGGCCCGCGGCAAGCTGTACGAAGCACAAGGCAACAACCGACGCGTCGCCGCGGGCAGGTGGTTCAGGCTGCTCGACCATTTCAGCGAAAGCGAAGACAGTGAATTCCTGATCCTGGAAGTCCACCACGAAGCCAGCAACAATTACCTGCAAGGTAAGAATGCGCTCGCCGAGTACAAGAACCGCCTGCTCTGCCAGAGCAAGGCCGTGCCCTGGCGGCCTGGACGCGGCTTCAACAGCACGGATACCAGACTGCTGCCCTGCAGACCGCCATCGTGGTCGGCCCGGAAGGTCAGGGCAGCCTGAACGTGGACCAGTACGGGCGCATCCAGGTCAAGTTTCACTGGGACCGGGACGAAAGCGGTAGCTGCTGGGTACGGGTAAGCAGCAACTGGGCCGGCGGCGAGAAAGGCTTGGCCAGCCATCCGCGGGTTGGATCGGAAGTGATCGTGCAATGGCTCGACGGTAATCCCGACCATCCGATCGTGACCGGCTCGGTGTACAACCAGAGCTATATGCCGCCGTGGAAGCTGCCCGAACAGCGGGCGCTGATGGGGCTCAGAAGCCGGGAGCTGACCGCCAACGGCGGCAACGCACCCGGCGGACGCAGCAATCATCTGGTGCTGGATGATACACAAGGGCAGATCCAGGCGCAGCTCAGGAGCGACCATCTCGCCAGCCAGCTCAGCCTCGGCCATATCAACCGCATCGAAGACAATGCCGGACGCAAGGGCGCGCGCGGCCAGGGCTTCGAGCTGCGCACCGACGGTCACGGCGCGTTACGCGCGCAGCAGGGTCTTCTGCTCAGCACCGAAGGACGGCCGAACGCGCGCGCTCATATCACCGACATGGAGGAAACGCTGGCGCGCATGGCGCAGGGCCAGGCGTTGCACGACAGCCTGTCGCAGGCCGCGCTGCAGGCCCAGGCGCACCAGCAGGGAGACCAGGATCAGGTCGCCGCCGCGCTGCAGGCGCAGGTCGACGCCATCAAAGGCCAGGGAGGCGCACCGGCCCAAGGTGAATTCCCGGAATTTCAGGCGCCCCACCTGATCCTGGCCAGCCCCGCCGGCATCGAAACCACCACGCAGGGTTCCACCCATGTGATGAGCGTAGAACACACCGCCCTGACCAGCGGCGGCCATACCAGCGTGGGTGTGGGCAAGAGTCTGCTTGTCAGCGTCAAGGAAGCGGTGCGCATGTTTGCCTACAAGGCCGGCATGAAGCTGGTGGCAGCCAGTGCCGACATCGACATCATCGCTTTGAAAGACAGCGTCAACATCCTGGCCAAGCTCAACATCACTCACACCGCCAACCGGATCACGATCACGGCAAAGGAAGAGGTGGTGATCAACGGCGGCACCAGCTTCAGCCGCTGGAACGCATCGGGGATCGTCCATGGCACCAACGGCATCTGGCGCCAACACGCGGCGAAACATAGCTTCGACCCCGGCAAGAGCGAAGGCACGCCGGGCTTGCCGCAGACTGTGAAGCTGCCGCCGGGGCAGCTCGACCTGTATCACCAATACGTGAACTTGGAAGGCAGCAGGAAGCAAGGCATCCAGCAAGGCGATTACACCGTCGTCGACGCCGAAGGTGGCGTCCACCAGGGGACGCTCGATGGTAACGGATTTGCCAGCGTAGCCGGCCTGCCGATGGGAATGGCCACGGTCAGCTACGGCAAGGACCCTCGCGACCCGTGGGATGAAGGCAGCTACTTCGGCCAGGGAACCGAATGGCCGACCGTGGCGTCGCCCGAGGCTGGCGCCAACGCTGCGGCAGGCAGCCTCAACGGCGCAGCCAACAAGCTCGGCACGATTGCGCAAGCCGCGAAACAAGCAGCAAGCACGGTGCAGTCGCTGCAAAAAGGCGGCGCGCAAGCACTGCTGGCACCGATCGGGCAGGCGGTCCTGGCCAATATTGCGGGCAAATTTCCGAGCACCGCGACGCCCCTTGGTTTGCCTGGAGCGCTGCCGCGCATCGGCGCTGAAGTACCACCCTCGCCTCTGAAAAAATCCATCGCATAAAAAACGTCCATGACCGAACCCACGCAAGCCACGTCCAAGCCGGCCGAACGCGTGCCGGAAGTCGCAGTCGCTCCACTCAACACGATAGACCAGCAAGACATCGGCGCCGCCGCCGCCGCTTTTGACAAATGGCTGCGCAAGATCAGCCATGACTACGTCACGCTGGAACGCTTGAGCACCGTCGCCGGCAGCCTGCCGGTGATCGGCAACATCATGGCACTGATCGACGCCATCATGGACGTGGTGGGGGTCATCCAGAAGTACATCGCCAAAAAGGAAATTGATTTCCTGGAATGGGTCAGCCTGGGCATCAACCTCATCGGCGTGGTCCCGGTGCCGCTGGGGATGAGCGCAGCGCGCATGAGCCTGCGGCCGGCGCTGCATCTGGTCCGTCAAAAGCTGGCGCTGGGCGTCAAGGATCTCGGCGCCGCGCTGATCGAGGTGCTGATCGTGCATCTCAACGCCAGGCTGGCTGGCGAGATCGAGACCTTTATCGACGGTGCGATGGGCAAGCTGGCAGGCATACTGGACGATTGCGCCCACCTTGCCGACGGCATTGCCGACGATCTGATCAAGATCCTCAACCGCTGCATCGGCAAGGAACCGCTTTTCGACGTCACATCCCCTGCGGAAGTGGAGCGGAAGCTGCACGACCCTAAAGTGGAAAGCAGCTGGCGCCGCGTGCTTGGCGCCCTAGGCCGGCAGTACAAGCAGGCGGCGAACTACGCTGTCGCCGCCGCAGCCCGCCACCTGCCGCAGAGCGCGGTCGTGGGCGTGACGGGCATCATCGGTCATCTGAAGGACTTCAAGCCGGCATTTCGCAGCAAGCTCGCCGCCCTGGCCGACGAACAGGCGCAGATGAGTATCCGGTGGATATTGATGCGGCTGCGCGACGCAGTCGTCAAGCACAGGAAGCGGCATCCGGTGCTGGTCCCATCAAGCAAGGGCGCGCAACACAAGAAGAACAACCCCGGCCACGAGCTGGGCGCCGTCGGTCGGCAAAGCCCGGCGACCGGCGATGCCAATGCGTGCAAGCTGTGCCCTGCAAAAGGCGGCACCGCGCACTCGATCAGCTTCGCCACCGGCGCCGAAACTTTCACCCACACCGACTTCGTGCTGGATGCGCCGCTTCCCATCGCATGGAGCCGCACTTACCGCAGCCAGCTGAGTGCATACGACCGCGGCAATTTCGGCGCGCGCTGGCTTACTCCGTACAGCACCCGCATCGACGTCGTCGGCCAGGGCAAGCCCGCCGCCCTGCTCTATCACGCCGCCGACGGCCGCAGCCATCGCTATCCGTGGCTGGGTGTCGGCCAGCGCCACTACGATCCGGTCGAACAAATCATGCTCACTCGCGTGAGCATCAACCTGCTCACCCTTGACTTCGGCAAGCCGCTGGCCGAAGGCGAACCGAGCCCGTGGCGCGAAACCTACGAGCTGGTCGACACAGTGCGTGCCAAGGCAGCGGATCTGGGCAAGGAGCATTTCCGGCTGATCGCCGTGCACGCCCGCGACGGCGCCGCACTTGGCCTGCGCTACGACCACGTCGCCGCTGGCGAGCAGGTCGTCAGCGATATCATCAGCAAGCAGGGCGAGACCATCGTCGCCCACGTCGGCACCCAAGTCGACCTTGATACCGGCCACATCCGCGCGCTGTGGGAAATCCGGGACGGCAAGCTGGTGCGCCAACTTGCCGCCTACGACTACGATGACCACGGCGACCTGGTCCGCGCGCAGGACGAGAACGCCGCCGCGTGGCACTACCAGTACGACCGCCACCTCGTTACCCGCTACACCGACCGCACCGGGCGCGGTATCAACCTGGTCTACGACACCAGCATCGACAGCGGGCTTCACGCCAAAGCAATCCGCGAGTGGGCCGACGACGGCAGCTACGATACCCGGCTCGAGTGGGACAGGAACATCCGCCTGACCTACGTCACCGATGCCCTTGGCCACGAGACCCGCTACTACTACGACATCGCCGGCTACACCTACCGCATCGTGTATCCGGACGGGCTCGAGGAATGGCTCTTCCGCGACGATGCCAAGAACGTCGTCCGTCACGTTCACGCCGACGGCAGCAGCGAACATTTCCGTTACGACGAACACGGCAACCTGCTCACGCATACCCGCGCCGACGGCAGCGAAGTTCACTTCGAGTATGACGGCCAGCACCGCGTCACCGGCATCCGCGACGGCGAAGGCGGCACCTGGAAGCGTGACTATAACGTCCAGGGTCATCTGGTCGAGGAAACAGACCCGCGCGGCAACAAGACCCAATATGCGTACGACAAGGTTGGTCGGCCCGTCGAAGTCACCGATGCCAAGGGGGGCGTCAAGAAGCTTACCTACACGCCCGACGGCCAGCTCGCCAGCTACACCGACTGTTCGGGGCACAGCAGCCATTGGGAATACGATGACCGCAAGCGCCTGGTCAAAAGCATCGACGCCGCCAGCAATGTGACCCGCTACCGCTACACGCCTCTCAGCGCCGAGGCGCTGGCGCAGGCGCTGAGTGAAGGCGGCAACCATCCCGGCCAGCTCGAAGCCGTTATCCATCCCGACGGCAGCGAAGAGCAACTGCGCCACGACGCCGAAGGCCGGCTGCTTGCGCACATCGACGCACTGCAACGCACCACGGCCTACCGCTACACCGCGGCCGGACTGATCGCGAGGCGCACCGACGCTTTGGGACATAGCCTGGATTACCAGTGGGACGCGCTCGGCCGCTTATCCGCACTGGAAAATGAAAACGGCAGCGTCTACCGCTTTCAGTACGACCCGGTCGGGCGCCTGCTGCAGGAACAGGGTTTTGATGGCAAGGCCACCGAATACCGCTACGACGAAGCCAGCGGCGTGCTGGCTGAAACCGTCGAAGCCGACGTGACCACCCGGCTCGACTTCGACCCCATGGGCCGGCTCGTGCAACGCCGCGCCGCAGCCCATGGCCAGCCGGAGCAAATCGAAACCTTCGCCTACAACGCCAACGGCCAGCTGGCCGAAGCGAAGAACGAGCACGCCAGGCTGCAATGGTTCTACGACGCCGCCGGCAACCTGATCCGCGAGCACCAGCATTACCAGGGGCCGTTCCATCCGGACAGGCGTACCGCGGTCTGGCACCACCACTACGACGAACTCAACCAACGCACCGGCACCGTCCGCCCGGACGGCCACCGCGTCGAATGGCTGACCTACGGCGCCGGGCACGTGCATGGCCTGCTGCTCGACGGGCAGGAACTCGTCTCCTTCGAGCGCGACGCGCTGTACCAAGAAACCGGCCGCACCCAGGCCAACGGCCTGCTGCAAACGCTGAAGTACGATCCGGTCGGCCGCCTGATCGAACAAGAGCTCGGCGCCCTTGTGCAAGCCAGGCAGAGGGATCGGGACTTCTACCTCGACAAGTATCGCCCCGATTCCCAGGCGGGCATGCAAGCCAGAATCCTGCGACGCTACCGTTACGACCCGTCCGGCCAATTGGCCAGCCTTGAAGACAGCCGGCGCGGTCGCGTCGAATATCGCTACGACCCGGTCGGACGACTGCTGGCGGCACACAGCGCATTGGGCCATGAAACCTTTGCGTTCGACCCGGCCGGCAATATCCAGGCAGCCGATACTGCACAGCAGGAGCCTATTACCCGTCGTGACCCGCTGCCAAAGCTGCTGGACAACCTGCTCAAGGAATATGCTGGCGTCAGCTACCGCTACGATGAGCGCGGCAACCTCGTGGAACGCGTGCAGAACGGCAAGCGGTCCGAGTATGAATGGGATGCGTTCAACCGGATGATCCGCGCCACCACTTGGCATGGTGTCACTACCTTTGCCTGCGATCCACTGGGCCGGCGCATTGCCAAGCACAGCCAGGCGCTGGAAGGTACCGCCTTTCGGGAGGCGACCCGGACCATGTACGGCTGGGACGGCGATACGCTGGCGTTGGAAAGCAGCGTGCATCAGGGCTATGCGGCAAGTGAACGAACGGTGCACTACGTGTATGAGCACGACAGCTTTGTGCCGCTGGTGCAGGCAAGTCGAAGCGGGGCGCTTCGACTGGCGCCCACCACCGATGTCAAGGCGCTGATGGCAGGCAATGAGGGCAAGTATGATATTGCGCTCGATCCGCTATGGAACGGCGAGTTCGAGTTGGAAGCTGAACCATTCGGTAAGGATGAGATCGCTTTTTATCAATGCGACCATTTGGGTACACCGCAGGAGTTGACGGATTGGGAGGGCAATGTTGCGTGGTCAGCGCAGTACAGGGCGTGGGGGCAAGCGAAGCAGGCGATCAGCGGCGCGGCGTACAGGGCCGGGATGCGAAATCCGATACGGTTTCAGGGGCAGTACTTTGATGACGAGACGGGGCTGCATTACAACCGGCATCGGTATTACGATCCGGACAGCGCACGTTACATAACGGCTGACCCTATTGGTCTGCTCGGCGGGATCAATGCTTATCAATATGCGCCTAATCCGACGAGTTGGATAGACCCTTTGGGGCTGCGCAGTAAGAATAAGAAAACTATTTGTCCTGCATGTAGCGGAACGCCATGTGGAGGGACGAGAAATCCTTCGCGTGGTGCAGCAAGATTTCAAAGCGGCGATCATTACCCAAATAAAGATCGTTGGTCAAATGTTATCCTGCCAAAAGGAACCACTGTCTATACACTGTACCCTTACGGCCCGAAGCCAGGCGGCTTCTTTGCTGACGCGTCTACTCTTGCCGCATCAAAGAAATCGGTTAGTGCATATCATGAGGCGGTACAAGTAGGGCACTCTGGAAAAAACTCTAAGTTATTTCCATTTGGTCCGAGACAACAGGTACAAGCATTTACACTAAAAGAAGATCTTTGCGTAGGAAAAGCTTACGCATTAGCTAATGACCAATATGGGCCTGGCGGCGGAACACAGTATTACATCACCGCAAAAGACCGTATGAGTATGGAAAAAGGCGCACTTATGGAGTTGACAAGCTCATGATTAATTTCATTGAAGGAAAGATCAATCTCGGCGATAAAAGTATTTCCGTCGTGTGTGATTATGAAGAATTGGGTGCCCTCGCCGAAGGAGGTTTAATAGAGAAACGAGAAGACGCTGGAGGCATGTACTACTACGTCGAAACTGAGGCGGACGGCATGAGGTTTGGCGTTTTCATCTCGTTGCGAGGCAAAAAGATTGAGTGGCTACTATTGCGCTGGTTAGACCGTCCTATGAAAAGTTGGGATGACGTAAGTGAAAAGGCAATGACAGATGAATATCGTCTGCTATCGAATTTCGTGAAAAAGCAGGTTGGGGCTCCACCTAATAATATAAGAACCGGGACGCGTACATGGTGCTTCAAGTGGGGGCAACTTAACGTGAGCTATGAAGTACGTTCCTTTGATGTAGCTATTTTCATGAAACCTAAGTGAGATCGCTCATACCTTATTTTGGGGCATCTATTTTACGTTGAGCTGTTCAGGGTGCCTGAACCTGTGCCGAAGATTTTTTGTTGGAACCTCAAGGGGGTCATAGTGCAATTTAAAAAAATCGTTGTGGCTGCAAGCGTTATGCTAGCAGCATCTATGGCAATGGCAGAGCCGGCACCAAAAGCTGTCGATTTGAATAAACTTTTTGAACGTTTTGAAAAGGCCAGATATTCATCTCTAGAGCTTATGGAGACTACAAAGCGAGTACTAATTTCAGGTGTAGTGTTTAATGTTAGTCAATCATTTAGTGGCGATTCAATTTTGAAAGTCGGCGTACACGCTAATTCGCAAGAATTAGCGAGACTGACCGCTGCCGATGATGTTCAAGAAAATAAGCTAAAGGCGTTGCAAGCTGGCGCTAAATTCAAGGCCGTTTGTGATTTGGCCTTCTCTTCAGGGGCACAATATATGTCTTTTCAAGAGTGTATTTTCAAATAAACTGTCCAACATTGCATTTAGCTAGGCCACCATGTTTGTCGCTTAAAGTAAGCCGTACGGCCCAGGCCGCACGGCTACATAGGGACGATGGTCACAGCACCATCGGCCCCCCAATGTTCCCTTTGAATATTTCCATATTCAACGAGAAATCGTCCACCGTACCCGCGGTCCGGCCGTCGACTAGCACGCTGATCGCCCGGCCGCCGCACACGCGCTTCATCTCTTCGCTCGACAGCGAGCGTACTCGCAAGCCGGCTGCTGCCGTGCCGTCGAAGGCCAGGTCTTCGATAATCAATGTCTTCATGATAGTTCTCCTCGCATGGTTGGAAGTGGAACGGCGCGCATGTCACGCGCCTGCTTCCCACTATGCAGGGAGCATGCCAGCGGTGGCGTGGGACAGGCCGGTGTTTTGTGTCGGTTCGTGACCAACACCCCGCAGGGATTGTTAGTTCTTGCCGGACGATTTGGCCGCCACTTCACGATACCGGGCTTCTATCTCGGCCAGGGCGATGCGCGCCTGGACAAGCTGTGCCTGCATGCGTATGCGTTCCACCTCCTGCTGCATGCCTGAGAGTCCGGAGCCCTCTTGCGGTGCCCAGATCAAATCTCCGCCTTTGCCAGTCGCATTGCCGCGCGTGCACACGCGGCCATTCAGGGCCGCACCTTCGGAATACTTCTGGTCCTGGTAAAAGCAGTGCGACTGGTCGGCGGCCTGGGCGGGTACGACGACAACGCCCGTCAATGCGGCGGCCATGATGAGCATCGGTTTCATGACTTCCTTCTCCAAAAATAAACGGCCCCGAAGTCGGGGCCGTTTGTCAGGTTAGAACACGTAGGTCGCCTGCATGCGGAAGCTGCGGCCCGGATCGAACCAGGAACGGCCCATGTCGCCAGGGGTCTGCTGGTTGACCTGCTTCGTCACGGTACGGGTCAGGTTGCTGATGTTGAAGCTGCCCGAGAAGTGGTCGGTGAAGCGGTAGTTGATGCCCGCATCCCACTGGCCCACCGGCAGCTGCCACACCGGGATGCCGAAGCCCGCATCCTGCAGCGGGTTGCCCTTGGCGTCCACGTGCGCCGGATCGGCGCTGGTGCCGTTTTGCCCCTTGGCGCCGTAGACACCGGTCGCCAGCAGGGTACGGTCACGCCAGGAATACGCCAGGCGTGCCGACACCGGGCCGCGGTCGTACATGAACGCCAGGTTGAAAGCGCGCTTCGACATGTACGGCACCGGCAGGTCCTTGTACGGGATGCCGTTGGTGTCGCAGCCATACAGTGCCGCGGACCCTTTCAGCTCGCCGCCGGACGGGCAGAAATTCGACGGGTTCGGGTGATACAGCTGCTGCTTGCCTTCGATGTAGGTGAAGTTCGACGACACGCCGAAACCCTTCGCCCAGTCCGGCAGGTAGTCGCTCACGCCGGGCAGGTGATCGAGGTAGGTCATGCCGGCCAGCTCGATACCGCGCACGCGGGCCTTGGCCGCGTTGGCCGGACCGGTGATCGTGAACTCCATATCATTGCCGGCGAGATCCTTATACGTCCTCGTATAGGATTCGTTCATGACGATGTCCTTGACCTGCTTGTAGAAGAATGCAGCGGTCAGGGATTGGCCCGGGCGCGGATACCATTCCAGCGTCAGGTCGACATTGTTCGCCTTGAGCGGCTTCAGCTTCACGTTACCGTCGTTGTTGCCGGTATACGTGATGGTGGTGATCTTCTTGCTGTCGTTGGGATCGGTGATCACGTTCTGCGACAGCGTGATGTACTCCTGCAATTGATCGAAACCGGGACGGTAGATGCCGCGCGACAGCGCAACGCGTGCTTGCAGCTTGTCCGTCAGGCTCGCCTTCAGGTTCAGGCTGGGGATCACGTCAACGTGGCTGGACTTGAGATCCATCGGATCCTTGATCGGGCCGAAGCGGGGAACGTTCGGATTGGTGGTTTCGCTGTAAGTCGGGTCGAACACCGTGAAGCCATGGGCCACGGTGTTGGTCCGAACCACGCGTACGCCCGCGACGCCGTCCACCGGATATTTCCAGTCGTCGAAACCGAAGCGCAGGTTGCCGTACAGGGCCTGGGTGCCTTCGCTGTGCTTGCTGACGTACTGCGGTTCGGTGCTGAAGCCAGGCGGGCGCCAATCGCTGCCGGCCTTCGAGCAATCGCTCGTCGCGCCCGTCAGCCTGTTGTCGTCCTCGCAGTTATAGCGCAGCACGGTCAGCAGATTCCTGTACGCGGCCATGTCCCTGACCATCGACTGTGCGGGCACGACGAACGCCGGCGGTGCAGGCATCCTGCCGTTGAAGAAGTCAGGGAACGAGAAGGGTTGAACGTTGCCCAGCGCTGCGTATTTCGGGTCGCTGAAGTAACCGAAGTTCGGGCGCTGCCAGTCCCAGCTTTCGAGGTGCGGAAGCTGCCCCGGGACGTCGGTTTCCTTCACGCCCCATTCTTCCTGGTAGGATTTCCAACCCGAACCGGCATTCTTGTCCTTGCGCGAGGAACGTTCCGTGATGCGGACGCCGAAGCGGACGTCGCGCAGCACCGGATGGTCGAAGCTGTATTTGCCATCCAATTTCCAGGCGTACAGATCCGCCTTGGCGCGGTTGAACTCAGGCTGCGAAATGCCCCAGAAGTAGTTGCGGGGATCGGCCATGAAGGCGATCGCCTTGTCGTTGAAATTGAACGCGGGCCGCGAACCGGACACGTCCAGGCCTTCGCTCGGCAGGAACGTGCCGAGGTTGAGCATGCCGTAATTGCCGCTGTTGGTGGCGTGCACCCACTGCAGGTCGTTCTGGAACGACCAGCTTTCATTGACGCGCCATTTGAAGTTCCACGCCAGCTCGCGCGTGCGGCCATGCACGTCGCGGTAGTTCTGGGTGGTGTTCATGCCGAGACCGCCGTCCACGAACTGGTTCGCGCCCTTGCCGCCGATCGGATAGCTGAGGACGCCCGACTGGAAGACGCCGGCGCTGTTGAACTTGGCGTCGGTATAGACGGTCTTGTACGGGTTTTCAGGGTTGACACCCATCGAGACGTTCGCGTTGACCTGATGGAAAGCGGAGTCGAAGTACGTCAACGACGATTCCAGGTTGTCCTTCTTCCACTGCAACGCGCCATAGAAGCCCACGCGGCGGGTATCTTCGTTGTTGCTACCCCAATTGCCACCGGCCGGGACCCACGCGGTCTGGCCCGGGATGAGATCGCGCCTCGGGTAGTAGACGTTCTGGTCGATCGTGTCGTAGCGGAATTTGGTGCGGTTGTACGACAAATCCACCAGTGCGCCGAATTCGCCCGCGCGGGTCTTCCACCGGTTCGAGTACAGACCCGAGAAGCCCGGCGATTTGGTCTTGCCCAGCTCGGCGTAATTGCCCGTGGTGGTCAGCGCGCCGTACTGGCCCGGCGCGTCGAACGGCAGCCGCGTGCGCAGGTTGATCTGGCCGCTGATGCCGCCTTCGATCAGGTCGGCCGACGGATTCTTGTAGACTTCCACGCCCGCCATCAGTTCCGGCGGCACGTCGCCCCAGCTCAGTTCACGGCCCGGCCAGCCGGCCGAGAACGTCTCGCGTCCGTTCATCGTGGACGAACCCCAGGACAGGCCGCGCACCTGCACGCCCGAACCTTCCACGTTGAATTCCAGGCCGTTCGCGGCCAGGGAGGCGCCCTGGCGCGACTGGTTGCGGTCCATCGTGACGCCCACCACGCGCTGCAGCACTTCGGTGATCGAGCGGTCCGGCAGCTTGCCGGCCTCGTCCGCCACGACCGCATCGACGATCTGGTCGGAATCGCGCTTGATCGCCGTCGCGGTCTCCAGTTGCTTGCGCTGGCCGGTCACCACCACGGTGTTCGTTGCGTTGTCGTTCGTCTGTGCCTGCGCCTGCGCGCTGCCGCACAGCAGCGCGAATTGCGCCGCAGCCATCGCCAGCGCGGTCATCTTGATCGTTTTCCTGACGACCTTGGTCTCATCTCTTGTCATTATTGATGTCCTTTGTTTATGCCTTGGTTGCCACCGCGCTGTGCGGTGGCTGTGAATGTCACTGGAAGTAGATCGGGCCGGTCAGCTTGAACTGGGTCTGGTACTTCGACGCCGCGTTCGCCACCTGCGCGTTCGCCTGTACTGCGGAGATCTTGATCTCGACGAGCGGATAGCTATGGATCTCGTTCCAGGCGTCCAGCCCGCTCAAGCCGCACGATTCGCTGACCGTGAACTTGTCCTTGAGACTGAGGCTGTAGTCCGTGGCGGCGGCGGCGGTCGGCTGCACGGTCGATTTCAGGGTCACGGCACAGGACTTGCCATCCTTCTGGGCGAAGTGGCCGAGGAACAGTTCGACGTTGAACTTGTTATTGGCCGAACCGTACCATTCGGGGTTTTGGGCGAGGTTGAAGTGCATCGCCCCCTGGACTTCGATCATCAGGCCTTTGGGTGCGGTGAGCGGCTTGCTGAAAATGGTGTCCTTCACGCCGGTCCGGTAGCCGTCGTTCGAGACGAGATCGTCGTCCACGAGGCCAGGGCCGAAGATCTGGAACGATGCGCGGCTGGTCCACCATGCCTCCGGCGCCTTGTCGGACGTCGCGGTAAAGGTGTAGCTGCTGCCGCCGTCGCCGACCGCCCGGTCGCAACTGTCGCACCACCACTGGTTGCCCAGGTGCCCGATCAGGCCTTCGTTGGTGTTGTCGTTGTCCTTGTAACCGGTCAGGAAATTCAGCTTGGCCGGTTTTTCGGTGCCGATCGGAATGTCCTTCTGCATGAACTTCGCCATGCCTACCGACACCGCATCCGTCGCCGACGTCAGCGCCGGCAGGTAGTAGTCATTGCCCTCCTGCTCGGCGATGACGATGCACATGCCGTTCGCGAGCTTGGTCATCGTGTTTCCGCTGACCGAGCAAATGGCAGGCGTCTTGCTCGTGAACTTGGCCGGGAGACCCGAGCTGAACGTGGCGGACAACTGCACCGGCGTCGAATCGAGCGGCTGCCAGCCCGGGTGGGGGAACGCGGTGATCTGCTGCGGGTTCTTCGGCACGACGAAGATCTGGCGCTGCGAGACCGGCGCGTAGCCGTTGGAACCGGCCTGCGTGGCGGTCACCGAGCACTCGCCCAGTTTCAGCAGCGTCAGCTGATCACCATTGACGCTGCAAATGTCCGGCGTGTTCGACGTAAAGGTCACGGCGCCGCCGGAACTCGCAGACGCCTTCAGCGTCGTCGTTGCGGAATTGGGCGGCACGCCGATCAACGCCTGGCCCGAGAACGGGAGCTGGAAGCTGATGGTCTGCTCCGCGGACCCGTCAGTGCTGCCGCCACCGCCGCCACCGCAGCCGCTCAGCAGTGCGATGCAGCCGAGTGCAATCGCAGAAACATGGAATTTCATCGCTTCTCTCCTCATGGTGTTGTTCCTCTTGTCGTATTGATGCGTTTTTCATGAGCCCATGGCACCGGGCCACGTGCGGACACGCGTCGGGCGAATGCTTCCGAAGGGAGGCACTGGACTGGTATCGGGGCGGGAATGCCTGGGAACGCGGGGCTGCAATCGCGCTTCAGTTGTTATTGTTCTTTATATATAACGGACATTCTCATGATTTATGATGCCATTGGCGGCGGCATGGCCACAATTACAATAACCTTTAAGTTAGGACATGAAATTCACCAGCCGTTGCGTTTTTGTTGATTGCACGCGGGAAAACACGCGCAGGGTGTGTTGTTGATCTGCAACACCAAACGACTGCGAACCTAAGCTTTGCCGCGCGCTCTAACACCTGCCCCGGACATCAACCGGCCGCAGGAGCGTGACCATGGCAGGCATCGTGCGTATCGACGACGAAGTGATCACGACGGATGATTTCATCCGTACGCTGAAGTTGAACGGACAGTTCGAAGGGTTGGTCGAGCAGATCGTGCGCGACCGCCTCACGGCGCGCGCCGCGCGGCAGGCCGGCCTCGTGCTCGCCCCCGAACAGGTGCAGGAGCGCGCCGACGCCTTCCGCCGCGCGCTGGGCCTGCATCGCGCGGCCGACACCAACCACTATCTCGACGCGCTCGGCGTCTCGCTGGACGAGTTCGAGGCATACATCACCGACAGCCTGTACCAGGAAAAGATGCTGGAACAGGTGTGCAGCGAAGCGGCCGTCGCACAGTATTTCAAGCTCAATTCGCCGCGCTTCGACAGCGTGGAGGTCAGCCACGTCGTGCTCGATTCCGAAGGCGCGGCCAGGGAGATGCTGTCCGTGTTGCAGGAGGAACCCGAAGCGTTCGCCGAGATGGCGCGCGAACATTCCATCGACGAGGGCACTCGCCAGCAGGGCGGCGTCATCGGCAAGGTGCTGCGCGGTTCGCTCAAGGGCGACATCGAGGCGCGCGTGTTCAATGCGCGCGAGGGCGAACTGCTCGGGCCGTTTCCATCCCCCGACGGCGCGTGCTACGAAATCTTCTGCGTCAACGCGAAACACCCGGCCACGCTCGATGCCGACACGGCCGCCGAGGTGCGGCGCCTGCTGCGCGAAGAATGGCTGATGGCGCGCGCGCAGGAACACGTGATCGAAGCGTGTCCCACGCGTTGAGTCCCCGCACACATCATGGAAACGCCGTCCAGAGCGCTGCCGTCCACGGATTTCCTGGCATCCGTGGAGATCCTGTCGCCGCTCGAGCGGGACGCGCTGGAGAAACTGGCGGACGCGGTGCAGGTGCGCCATTACGCGTTCGGCGAGACGATCTGCAAGGCGGGCGACCCCGCCGAGGGGCTGTACGTGGTGAAATCCGGTTCGGTGCGCGTGTTCTCCGAAGAGCACGGCAAGGAACTCAGCATCGGCGTGCGTAAAACCGGCGAGACGTTCGGCGACATCGCCATGCTGCGCGATGCACACCATGAATTGTCGGCGCGTGCATCGCTCAAGACGGAGCTGTGGCTGATCCCGCGCGCGGCGATCGAGCCCGTGCTGGCCCGCAATCCGCAGGCGCTCGACTTCGTCACGAGCTATGTCGCGATCGGGTCGGCCGGCGGCCTCGTGGCGCGCCTGTTCGATTTGCGCGGCAAGGTCGGCAAGGAAGAACTGGAAGAGATGGTGCGCAGCGTGGGCGTCAAGCGCGTCCCGGCCGGCAAGGAGATCCTCAAGCAGGACGGACGCGACGACCGCCGCCTGTACGTGCTGCGCCAGGGCCAGGTGAAACTGGTCTACCACGACGGCGCCGACGAATTGACGCTGGCCACGCTGCAGGCGGGCGATACGTTCGGCGAGAAGGCGTGCCTGATGCGGCAGGAGCAGATGGCATCGGCCGTGGCCGTATCGCCCGCCACCCTGCTCGTCATTCCCGAAAAGACGGCGCACGTGATCTTCGAGCGCAACGCCGGCCTGCGCGAGGTGCTGGAAGACCGCATCCGCTTCGTCGAACGGGAACTGGAGCGGCAAAAGAAGCTGGCTGAACGCCGCAAGCGGCCGCTGCGGCTGGACCTCGCCGAGCCCGAGGCCGGCGAGCGCGTGATCCGCCGCTTCGCCCTGGTGGAGCAAGCCGAGGAGATGGATTGCGGCGCGGCCTGCCTGGCCATGCTGTGCCGCCACTACGGCCTGCAGATCACGCTCGGCAAGCTGCGCGAACTGGCCAACGTCACCACGCAGGGCGCCACCCTGGACAGCCTCGCGCGTGCGGGCGAGACGCTCGGCTTTTCCGCGCGCGGCGTACAGTGCACGTTCGACGCCCTGCAGGGTTTTGAACTGCCCTTCATCGTGCACTGGGAGGGCTACCATTACGTGATCGTGTACGGCATCTCGCCGACCAAGATCTGGGTCGCGGATCCGGCGGTGGGGTTCCGCAAGATGTCCGTCGAGGAGTTCGAGCGCGGCTGGAGCGGCACCTGCCTCGTCTTCACGCCCGGCCAGGACATGGCGGCGCAGGCCGCCCTTCGCTCGCCGTGGCTGCGCTTCGTGGGCTACCTGCGGCCGTATCGCAAGATATTGCTGCACCTGTTCCTGGCCACGTTCGTGATCCAGATGCTGGGCATCGTGCCGCCCCTGATCATCCAGAACATCCTGGACGGCGTGATCGTGCACCAGAACGTCAGCCTGCTGCATTTGCTGATCGCCGGGCTCGTCATTTCGAACGTGTTCTCGCAACTGATGGCGACCGTGCGCGCCTACCTCGCCAACTACATGGTGCGAAATCTCGACTTCTCGATGATGGCAGGGTTTTTCAAGCATACGATGTCGCTGCCGTTCTCGTTCTTCGCCAAGCGCAAGACGGGCGACATCGTCGCGCGCTTCCAGGAAAACCAGACGATCCGCGCGTTTCTCACCGAGTCCACCGTCACGACGATGCTGAACCTGCTGATGGTGTTCATCTATTTTTCCATCCTGTTCGTCTACAACGTCAAGCTGACCTTGCTCCTCATCGCGTTCGTCATCCCGATCATGGCACTGACGATCCTGACGACGCCGCACATCAAGCAGTACGCGCGCGACGTCTTCAATGCCTCTACCGACGCGCACGCCTTCCTGATGGAGGCGCTGGGCGGCGTGGAGACGATCAAGGGCATGGGCAGCGAGCGTCCCGTGCGCCTGAAGTGGGAAAAGAAATACGTCAAGGCGCTCGACACGCAGTACCGCGCGCAGCAATTCAACATCCTCGTCGGCCTCGCGAGCCAGCTCTTGAACGCGGGCACGACGATCGCGATCCTGTGGGCCGGCGCCAGCCTCGTCCTCGACCACGAATTGACGATCGGCCAGCTGATCGCCTTCAATGCCCTGATGGGCAGCGTGCTGGCGCCGCTGATGGGCCTGGTGGCGCTGTGGAGCCGGCTGGCGGATGCCGGCGTCGCGATGGAACGCCTCGGCGACGTGCTCGACATCGAACCGGAACAAAAGCCCAGCGAGGCAGCGAGCCGCGTCGTCCTGCCCGACCTGCACGGCGACGTGAAGCTCGAGAACGTGTACTTCCGCTATGGCGGCAACGACACGGCCTATGTGCTGGAAAACATCAGCATCGATATCCGCCGCGGAGAATTGGTGGCCATCGTCGGCCGCAGCGGCTCGGGCAAGACGACGCTGGCGAAACTGCTGGTCGGCTTTTATGCGCCCACGGACGGCAAGATCCTCGTCGACGGCTACGACATGAGCGTGATCGACAAGGATTATTACCGGGCCCAGGTCGGCTATGTCATGCAGAGCAATCTGCTGTTCTCCGGCACCATCGCGGAGAACATTGCGAGCGGTGAAGAGAGCCCGGACCGGCGCCGCATCGAACAGGTCGCGAAAATGGCCGATGCGCACGCCTTCATCAGCAAGATGCCGCTCGGGTACGAGCAGGTGGTGGGCGAGCGCGGCGTCGGGCTGTCCGGCGGCCAGGTGCAGCGCTTATGCATCGCCCGCGCGCTGTACCAGGACCCGCGCCTGCTCGTGTTCGACGAGGCGACGTCGGCCCTCGATACGCAGTCCGAAAGCAACATCATCGCGAACATGCACGAGATCCTTGCCGGACGCACGGCCGTGATCATCGCGCACCGGCTCAGCACCATCATGCGGGCCGACAAGATCGTCGTGTTGTACGAGGGCGGCATCGTCGAGCAGGGCCGGCACGACGAGCTGCTGGCGGGGCGCGGTATGTATTACGAACTCGTGCAGAAGCAGTTAGCGGCAGCATGAAACTGTTCAATCAAGACTTGCCGCGCGGTGCATCGTCGATGTCGTACGCGGGCTTGCTGGAGCGCTTGGAAATCCTGCGCTCGACCTTGCGCTGGGCCAGCCGCCTGGACCGGCCCGACATCGAAAAGCTGCTGCGCCAGGCGAATGCCGTGCGCGACGAGGTCATGCAGCTGTCGCACAAGGAACGCTTCGTGCAGGCAGTCGGCAGCCAAGTTGTGCCGGAGCAGCCGGGCGAACGCCGCCAGGCCCTGCTCGCGCGCAGCTTCGTGTTCGAAGGCACGTTCGGCGACAACCCGCGCCTGCTGGACGCGCTCGAGATCGCGGAAAAGGCGGCCCCGACCGACCTGCCCGTCCTCGTCGATGGCGAAAGCGGCACGGGCAAGGAATTGATGGCCAAGGTGATCCACGCCAACGGCGCACGTGCCGACAAGGCGTACATCTCCGTCAACTGCGGCGCGATTCCCGAGAGCCTGATCGAGTCTGAACTGTTCGGCCACAAGCGCGGCGCGTTCACCGGCGCGGCGACTGACCGCAAGGGCAAGTTCGAAAGCGCGCACAAGGGCACGATCTTCCTGGACGAGATCGGCGAGCTGCCGCTGCAGGGACAAGTGAAATTGCTGCGCGTGCTGCAATCGCACGAAATCCAGCGGGTGGGTTCGGACGAGACGATCGCCGTCGACGCCCGCATCGTCGCGGCGACGAACAAGAACCTGCGCAAGCTGATCGAACAGGGCCAGTTCCGCGAAGACCTGTTTTATCGGCTCAGCGTCATCCACGTGACCTTGCCGCCGCTGCGTGAGCGGAAGGACGAGATCCCGCTGCTGCTGGCCTATTACGGCGACGAGGCGGCCGAAGCGCTGAAACGGCGGCCGGTCGCGATGACGCCGGCATTGCGCGCCTTCCTGCTCGATTACGCCTACCCGGGCAATATCCGCGAGTTGCGCAACCTGATGTACCGCCTGGCCTGCCTGGCCGGGGACACGGCGGACATCGCGCACCTGCCCGAGGATATCCGTCCTGCCGCGCGGACGCCTGTGCGATCCGCGTCACCTGAGCCGCCCGCATCGCTGGCCGAAGCCAAGCGGGCGGCCAGCGACGAAGCCGAGCGCGCCTGCCTGGAACGCGGCTTGAAGGATGTCGGCGGCACCGTCACCGAACTGGCCCGGCGCTGGGACATGAACCGCTCCCATTTGCAGATCCTGCTGAAGAAGCACGGCCTTCATTCCAAGGATTTTCGGCGGCATTAGCAACGGTTCATAATGATGGATTGAGGACGGTCTGGTCGGCCTCGACGTCGTCCGCGCGCACGACGATGACGGAAATGTTGTCGCGTCCGCCCGCTTCCAGCGCCAGCCGGACGAGCGTATCGGCCGCCTGCGCGCAATCGCCGCCGGTCAGTGCGCCGAACATGGCCTCCGGGCTCACCGCATTGCTCAGGCCATCGCTGCAGAGCAGGAACACGTCGCCGTCGCTGACCTGCACCTGCACTTCGTCCAGCTCCAGCGTCGCGGCCGCGCCGAGCGCACGCGTGATCATGGCCGCGCCCGGGTAAGCCGATGCGTCGGCGGGCGACAAATGGTTCCTTGCCTGGAGTTCCTCGAACTGGTTGTGATCGCGCGTGAGCTGGTGCAGGCTGCCGCCGCGACATAGATAGATGCGGCTGTCGCCGGCCCAGACGCACACGGCGGTGCGGCCGGAGGCCAGCAGAAGGACGAGGGTCGTGCCGATGACGGGCACGTTGCGCGCGGCGGCTTCTGCCACGAGCAGGCCGTTCACTTCGAGCAGGCACACGCGCGCGGCGGCGACGGCCTGCTGCAGGGCGTCTTCCGGCGCCAGCGCATCCAGCGCTTCCACCGTCATCCGGCTCGCGATCTCGCCGAACGCATGGCCACCCATGCCGTCGGCGACGGCCCATAGACGCCGCGCCGGCCGGTCCAGTACGGCGTCCTCGTTATTGCTGCGCACCAGTCCCGTATCGGTGCGCGCCGCCGAGGTCCAGCGGAGTTGCAGCGCCTCGCCCATCAGACGTGTCCGTTGTTGATGCTCCGTTCATCCACGCCGACGGTGACCACCGAATTCGGCGCCGAATTGCTCACGCTGACCGTCTGGAACTGGTTGATCATCTGGTCCGCGAAATTATTGATCTGGTAGAAATTAATCACAGGCGCCGTTCGTAGCTGCTCAGGCAGGAAGGCGTGGATCCAACCGAAGCACCACGCCGCGCCGTCGCCGCCGCGGACACGTTTCATCGCGCGTGCGTCGAGGGTGCGCTCGACGCGAAGGTCATCGATCCTGATGTGCGCCATGTGGGCCTCCTGATTTGAAAGACAACGGCTGGTCGTTTTGGTTCATCGATTTGGCGGGAACCGTATCAGGTCCCCGCCATCCCGGTTAAATCACCGCGATGTTGTTCTGGCCGAACTGGCTCGTGTTGTTGTTCGCGGTTACGCCGTTGACGAAGGCCGATCCGTTCGCGGTCGCGTTGACGACGTTCTGGAACTGGGTCAGGTTCTGCGTCGCGTCCACCGTCGTACCGTACGTCGGCGACGGCAGCGGGTACCAGGACGTCTGGCTCATGTTGTAGCCACCGCGTACGGCGGCCATGGTGTCGCGATCGAGTTCGGAAGCGACGGACAGGTCTTTGATGATCAGGGTTTTCATGATGATTCTCCTTAAAAAATTACAGCGGGACGACGGCGTTGTTGGTAGCAAATTGCAGCGGGTTCAAGGTCACGGCGGGGGCGGTGAAGCCGTCGCCGATCACACTGTTGTTGAGGACGTTGACCTTGATGTCCTGGACCTGGGCGATGCGCTGGTCGAGGTTCAGGTTGACGTTCACGTTCGGCGCAAAGGCCTGGCCTCCGCGGATCGTGGACATGGCATGCGTGTCCAGTGCGCGCGTACGGGTGAGGTCCTGGATGACGATCGACGACATGGCGTTCTCCTCAGATGACCAGCAGGTTGTTCTGGCCGAATTGCGACGTGTTGTTGTTCGCCGTGACGCCGTTCACGAAGGCCGAGCCGTCGGCCGTCTCGTTGAGGACGTTCTGGAACTGGGTCAGGTTCTGCGTCGCGTTGACGGTTTTTGCATACGACGGCATCGGGTACAGCGAATACGACGGGCTGCTCATGCCAAGGCCGCCGCGCACGCTTGCCATCCGTTTGTGATCCAGTTCGCAGTTCTGGGCCAGGTCTTTGATGATCAGGGTTTTCATGACGCTCTCCTTACAGGACGGTGATGTTGTTCTGGCCGAATTGATCGGTGTTGTTGGTGGCGGTGACGCCGGAGATGAAGGCCGAGCCGTTGGCGGTCAGGTTCTTCACATCCTGGAACTGCATCAGGTTCTGGTTCGCCTTGACCGACGTGTCGTACGACGGGCTGGGCATCGGCAGCCAGGGCATGGTCGTGCTGCCGTGGCCGCCGCGGATGGCGCGCATGTCGCTGTGGCTCAGTTCGCAGGTGGCGGCGAGATCTTTGATGATCAGGTGTTTCATGTCGTTTCTCCTTGAATCGGTGATTTGGTTGAAAGAGCGGTTAATTTGCGCTCACCAGGGTATGAGCAGAATGCGTGCCAGGCCAAAAAGCCCGTAAAAACAGGTGTTCCTGCTGTTTTGGCGGCGAAAATGGCGGGTGCGGACCAACATCGCGCCGTATCTGTTGGATAGAGCCGAACACCGAACCTGCACGTACAAAAAAACCGCCCGGCTGGCGATCCGGACGGCATGATGATCGTGATAAACGGTTTATATGGTTTATCGTTGAGGCGGACTGCTTGCCTTCGCCCTCGTGCGGAAATCAACGATCCTCTGCGGTTGCGCCGGTCGCAGCACGCCCGCGTGCGAGCGGGCGCGCGAACCGCCCGAGATCGCCTGCATCGCCTTGCGGTCCAGGTCGGTGTTCCCGGATAAATCCTTGATGGTGATGGTTGCCATGTCGTCCTCCTGAATGAAAATACCGGCCCGGCCATCGCAAGATGGCAGGGCCGGCATGAGTGACAGCTCAAACGTCGTTTGGTTCCGCTCAGTGAGCAACCACCGCGTTGTTCTGGCCGAACTGGCTCGTGTTGTTGTGTACGGTGACGCCGTCGATGAAGGCCGAACCGTTCGCGGTCGCGTTCGTCACGTTCTGGAATTGCTGCAGGTTCTGGTTGACGTCGACGGTCGAGTTGTAGCCCGGGAAGTAGGCCGGCATCGGGTACGGCGCATGCGTTTGTTGCTGCATCTTGCCGTGACCGCCACGCACGCGTGCCATCGCGCCGCGGCCCAGTTCGCAGGTCAGTGCCAGGTCTTTGATCGACAGAGTGTTCATATGTTTCTCCTTTGAGTGGATGGATTGGTTGGTGAGCCGCTTTCGTCGTGCTCACCCTACTCTTTGCGAGAAGCGTGCCAGCGCGTTTTGCGCCCACTTACCGCGTTTTATCGGGTATCCGGTGGGTTCGTTCCAACACCTGTCTCCACGCCGTTTGGCCGGGAACAACACATCGTCTGTACGGTGAATTTGCACACGGCGCACCTGTCAGAGGAAGAATGGACAACCTCGCCGATACCCTTCGCCAGTTCCAGAGCGGCACCCTCGGGCAGGCCGACCTGCTGGCGCGCGTCGACCGCCTGCTGGCGAGTACGTCCGAGAGCGTGTCGAGCCTGCTCAAGACGCTCAACGACGCGCACCGCCGCGCGCCCCTGCCGGCCGAGGTCTACGGCGAAGTCGAGCGCCGCATCGCGCAGGCGATCGAGGCGCGCCAGCGCCAGCGCGTCGGCGAAGAGGAGACCTATGTCCAGACCAAGCCCCTGCAACCGCCGACGCAGCCCGCGGGCATCGCGGGCCCGCCGGGCGCAACCGTCGAACGCATGAAGGGCGTGGGCGACACGCTCAACGGCCGCTTCGTGCTCGAGGAATGCGTCGGCTTCGGCGGCATGGGCACCGTCTACAAGGCGCTCGACCTGCGCAAGCTGGAAGCGTCGGACCGTCATCCCTATATCGCGATCAAGGTGCTGAACGTGCAGTTCCAGGGTCACCCGAAATCGCTGATCGCCCTGCAGCGGGAAGCGCGCAAGGCGCAGACGCTGGCCCATCCGAACATCGTGGCCGTGTACGACTTCGACCGCGACGGCTCGATGGTCTACATCACGATGGAATACCTGCAAGGTAAATCGCTGAGCCAGATGCTGCGTGCGCCCGATTTCCACGTCCTGCCGTTCGACGAGGCGATGAAGATCGTGAGCGGCATGGGCCGTGCGCTCGCTTATGCGCACGAGCGCGGCTTCGTCCACTGCGACTTCAAGCCGGCCAACGTGATCCTGACGGAGACCGGCGGCGTCAAGGTCATCGACTTCGGCATCGCGCGCGTGTTCCAGAAGGCGGAAGAGGATGCGGACGTGACCGTCTTCGATCCCGGCAGCCTGGGCGCCCTGACGCCCGCCTATGCGAGCCCCGAGATGCTGGAAAACCGCGAGCCGGACCCGCGCGACGACATCTACGCGCTCGGCTGCATCACATATGAATTGCTGACGGGCCGCCACCCGTTCAACCGCCTGTCCGCGCTGCAGGCGCGCGATGCCGGGCTGCGTCCGCAGCGCCCGCCCGGCCTCGGCCACCGGCAATGGCGCGCGCTGCGCAATGCGCTCGCGTTGCGGCGCGAGCTCCGCACGCCCACCGTCAACGGTTTCCTGAAGGAGATCGGCGCCCGGGACATGCGGCGCCGGCAGCCGCTGCTGATCGGGGCAGGGACCGTGCTGGCCGCCGCGGCAGCCGCACTGGTCGTGTTCGTCGTGCTGCGTCTGCTGTTGCCGCGGCATGGCACTGCGCCCGGTACGCAGGCACCGCCCACGCCCGCTGCCGTCGCGCCGCCCAGGCAGGCCGCGCCGCCGCCGACCCTGGCGGCCGTCTCCACCATCCTGGCCGGCGTGCCGTGCTCGGCGCTCGCTCCCGCCATCGCCGGACGTGTCGTGCGCGTGCAGGGCTATCTCGCGCACAGCGTCGGGCCGGCGCGCCTTAAAACCATGCTGGCGGCGCTGCCGGGCGTGACGCGGGTCGAGCTGACCCTGCACGACGTCGATGAGGCGGCATGCCCGTTGATGCGCGTGCTCGGCCGCTACTGGGCCGCGTCCCGCACGGCCGGCGTGTCGCTCCGCCTGAACCCGGGCAGCGGCCGGGGCGGCAACCTGGCGGCGGGCGATACGTTGATGGTCGACGTGTCCACGCCGGATTACCCGTCCTACGTGTCGGTCGATTATTTCGTCCTCGACGGCAACGTCGTCCACCTGCTGCCCAACGCCGCCGCGCGCGAAAACCTGGCGCCGCCCCGCTACACGGCCACTATCGGCAGCCTCGGCAACTGGGTGATCGGTCCGCCGTTCGGCACCGAGATGCTCGTGCTAGTCACTACATCCGTGCCGGTTTTCGACAGTCTGCGTCCCGACGCGGAACCGGGGCAGGCGTACCTGCGTGCCCTGGACGAGCGCCTCGCCGCGATCGCACGGACACACGGTGCGGGTGCGGTCGCCGTCGACTTTTTGCAGATCACGACGCACGCACGCCGTTAGCATCAATCGAGCGAACGCGCGACCCGAAAGCCGTTCTGCGACTGGCGCACGCTGGCGTCGTACTTGAAACGCGTGGTGGACAGCATGTAGCTGCCATTCTCGCGCCACGAGCCGCCGCGAATGACGCGCGCCTGGCAGTTCCCCTCGGCCCAGGCGCTGCCGTCGGCGGGTGCGCCCTTATAGGTGCTGTGCCAGCAATCCTGTACCCATTCCCACACGCTGCCGTTCATGTCGTTCAGCCCGAACGGGTTAGAGGGGAAGCTGCCGACCGGCGGCGGGCGTTCCTCGCTCCAGGGCTCGCCGCAGCCTTCGCAACTGGAATTTCCGCCTTTCATCTCGTGACCCCACCAGTAGCGGGTCGTGGTGCCGCCGCGCGCCGCGTATTCCCACTCGGCCTCGGTGGGCAGGCGGTACGGCTTCCCGCTCACCGTGCCCAGCCATTTGAGGTACAGCTGCGCCTCGTCCCAGCTGACGTCGCGCATCGGCAGGTTGTCGGGCACGTTGCCCAGCGACGGCATCGTCGGACACACGCTGGCCCGGACGCACTGGTTCCACTGCCCCACCGTGACCTCGTACTTGCCGATCGCGAACGGCGTATGCAGCACCACCTTGTGCGCGGGGCGCTCGGACGGATCGCTGCTGTTGTTGCCCATCATGAACGGCTGCGGCGACAGCGCCACCATCACCGGGCAGACGTCGCAATCCTTGATCGTGGCCACGGAGCCGGCGGGTCCCGCCGCGGGGGCCTCTTCCCGGCCGCCGTCGACGGGAGGTGGTATGGGACGGATCCGGTTGTCGGGCGGTTTGGCCGGTTGCGGCTTCGGCGCGCTTTTTGTCTGTGCCTGCGTGCCCGCGGGCTTGCTCTCGGCCGGCTTCGCGGGCGCAGGCGCAGGCGCCTGGGGCGGGGCCGCCTTCAGCTGCTGGATGCGTGTGCGTGCGAGCGACGCGAAACGTCCCTTGGGATAGGCCTGCAAATACGCCTCGTAGTCGCCGACCTGTTTGCTGTCCTTGACGGAATTCCAGAACGCCAGCTCGAACTGCTCGGCGCTGTTCTTGGGCAGGACGCCCGCCACCTGGAACGTCGTGGGCAACCCGTGCGCACGCGCGGGCGCGCCGGCCGCCAGCGCCATCAGGCTGCACAGGATCAAGAGCCTCATCCACACAGGCCGCCTCCACAAGTGTCAGGAAACCGCTTAGACCACCGGCCGTCGCGATTGTGCCGGCCGCACGTTTGTGCTGGCACAGGTGCCATGCGTCCCGGTTGATGGATGCTGCCCGAACAGCGGCCCGCACGGCGGGGGGAGACGAGGATGCGCAAGACAATTGTTTTGATCGTTTTGATGCTTGGCGCGGTGGTGCTGCAAGCCGTGCCCGTGCTCGCGCGCACGCCGTCGCCCGAAGGCGCGCAGGTGTATTTCATCTGGCCCAGCGACGGCATGACCGTCCGCCACGCGTTCTGGGTGCGGATGGGCCTGCGCAACATGGGCATCGCGCCCAGGGGCACGGACATCGCGAAGACGGGCCACCATCATTTGCTGATCGACACCGACCTGCCCGAGAACATGGACCAGGCCGTGCCGAACGACCGCAACCACCTGCACTTCGGCGCCGGCGAAACGGAGGCGCGCATCGAACTGCCGCCGGGGCCGCATACGCTGCAACTGCTGTTGGCCGACAAGGATCATATCCCGCACGATCCGCCGGTCTATTCGAAAAAGATCACGGTCACGGTCAAGTGAGACAGGAGTCTTCGATGCGCACGCGACTGGCAGCCATCCTCTTCGCCATCACCCTCCCGGGTCATGGCGCCGAGCCGACACCCGCGCCGCCCAACGCCTACCTGTACATCGGCTGGCCCAACGACGGCCAGGTGGTGTCATCCGGCAAACCGATCCGCGTCTGGTTCGGCCTGCGCAATATGGGCGTGGCGCCGAAGGGCGTGAAATTTCCGAATACGGGGCACCACCACCTGCTGGTCGACACGGACGCGCCCGGACCGGGCGTCGAGATCCCGAACGACCGCAACCACCTGCACTTCGGCGCGGGCGAGACGGAGACGACGATCGAGCTGCCGCCCGGCAGGCACACGCTGCAGCTCGTCATGGGGGACGACCAGCACGTTTCTTTCGACCCTACTGTCGAGTCCAAAAAAATCACGATTACAGTCAAATGATCGCGAACTGTAGCGCGGGGTCATTGTCTTACGGGTCTCAAGGCGAGGACGACATGGCGATCGAACCGGCACCGGAACCTTATGCAGCACCGCCCGTGGAAGGCGGCGTCAGCGCGTATCTCGAGCTGCTGGGCGGGCGCGACGTCCGGCCGCGGCTGTTTCCGCTGCACGACGAGGTCGTGATCGGCCGCGACCGCCAGGATGCGCTCGCCTCCGACCAGTTCATCTGCATCCCGCTGCACACGATCAGCCGCCGCCATGCGCGCGTGCGGCGCCGCGGCGAGGCCTGGTCGGTCGAGGACCTGCACTCGTCGAACGGCACCTTCGTCAATGGCGAGCGGCTGCAGCCCGGTTCATGGCACGTGCTGGGCGACGGCGACGAACTGGCGCTCGCCTCCACCCAGCTCGTGTTCCGCTCGCTGGTCGCGCCGGGCACGGCCAGCCAGCCCACGGTGATCAGGCAGTCCGTCGACGCGACGCAGTATGTGCCGGCGGCCGGTCCGCGCGATGCGCCCCGCGGCGAGCTCGAGAAATCGGTGCTGAAACTGCATGCGATGGCCCAGGTCAGCATCGCGCTGGGCGCCGTCACCGACCGCGCGACGTTGACGGAAAAGATCATGAATTTTATGTTCGACCTGTTTCCGTTGGCCGAGCGAGCGTTCATCCTGCTGCGCCAGAACGAACGCGACCCGCCCGTGCCCGTGGCGGCGCGGCGGCGCAACGGCATGGTCGAGGATCCCAGGCAGGCCCGGCTGTCGCACACGATCGTCGACGAAGTGCTGGGCAGGAAGCGTGCGATCCTGTCCGTCGATACGCTGGCCGACCGCCACTTCGCCGCCCAGGATTCGATCGTCGCCCAGGCGATCCGCAGCGTCATGTGCGCGCCGCTGATCGTGGGCGAGGAAGTGTTGGGGCTGATCCAGGTCGACAGCTCGTCCGACCCGCGCGCGTTCCAGGAGGCCGACCTCGAACTGCTCACGGGCGTATGCGCGGAAACGGCCGTCGCGCTCAAGAATTTTCAACTGTATTCCGACATCGAACGCCTGCTCGACGGCTTCGTGCGCGCGTCCGTGCAGGCGATCGAGGAGCGCGACCCCATCACGGCCGGCCACTCGTTCCGGGTGGCGGGCTACGCCGAACGTCTCGCGACGGCACTCGATCGCGCGCAGGATCCGGACGTGCGCCGCATCGCCTTTACGCGCGAGCAGCTGCGCGAGATCCGCTACGCCGCGCTGCTGCACGACTTCGGCAAGGTCGGCGTGCGCGAGCACGTGCTGCGCAAGGAGAAAAAGCTGCACCACGCCGACATGCGCCTGCTGGAGCAGCGCTTCCTGTACGCGCGCGCCTGCCTGGAGCGCCAGGCCTATCACACGCTCGCGCAGCGCCACATCGACGAGGGCTGGAGCGCGGCGACGTTCCGGGCCGAGAAGGCCTCCGCCGATGCGCGCCTGGCCGAGGAAGCGGCCCGGCTCGACGGCTTCCTCGCCACGATCCGGAGCGCCAACGAGCCCGCCATTTCGCGCAGCAGCACCCTGCCCGATTTGCGCGACATCGTCCATTACGGCTGCCACGACCCGGACGGCCATCCGCTCGCGCTGTTGGAAGACCACGAGGTGGCCGCGCTGAGCCTGGCGAAAGGCTGCCTGACGGCGGACGAGCGGCGCCAGATCGAGGAGCACGTGGTGGATTCGTACTCGTTCCTCGTCCTGATCCCGTGGACGCGGGATCTGGCCGGCGTGCCCGCGATCGCGCACGGCCACCACGAAAAGCTGGACGGGTCCGGTTACCCGTCGGGCCTGCGCGGACCGCAGATCAGCATCCAGACGCGCATCCTGACGATCTCCGACATCTATGACGCGCTCACGGCCGGCGACCGGCCGTACAAGAAGGCCGTGCCCGTGGAACAGGCGCTGGGCCTGATGCGCGAGGAATGCGACGCGGGGCATATCGATGCGCGCCTGTTCCAGGTGTTCGTGGAGTCCCGTGCGTGGGCGGCGCCATGATGTATCGACTTGCGTGCCTGGTTGCCGCCCTGCTGCTCGCCGCCTGCGCCGACGTCGGCATGCGTCCGTACGCGCGGCCGTCCGTGCCGGCCAAGACGGCGTGGGCGAACTCGGCCAGCCTGCCGCTGTCCAAGGCGGAGCTGATCGCCCCGGACTGGTGGCACGCGTTCCGCGATCCCTACCTCGACCAGCTCGTCAGCCGCGCGCTCGCCGGCAATTTCGACCTGGCCGTGCTTGCCGCGCGCATCGGCGTGGCCAACGCGCAGATCGGAGAAGCGCGGGCCGGCGCCCTGCCCACGCTCGATGCGGGGGCGGGGGCTAGCTTCGAAAAGGTCACCGGTCAACCGTTCACGAAGCAGTTCAACCTGGCCACGCAGACCAATTGGGACATCGACATCTGGGGCAAGGTCGAGAAGGGCGTGCAGGCGCAGAAGGCCGAGTTTTCCGCGACCGAGGCCGACTGGCGCGCGGGCTATCTGAAACTCGTGTCGGACGTGTCGACGACCTATTTCCAGATCCTGCAGTTCGACGAACAGATCGCCCAGCAGCAGCAGACGCTGGCCCGCAACCGCGACATATTGACGACGTACCAGGCGATGGAGCAGAACGGACTCATCCCGCACACGCGCGTGCTGCAGCAATCGGCCGAGGTCAACCGCCTGGGTACGGAGCTGATCGAATTGCAGCGCCTGCGCGCGCTGGCCGGCAATGCGCTGGCAACCTTGATCGGCGTGCCAGCCGGCGACTTCCAGATGCCCGCCGGGCGCCTGCAGGAGCAGGTGCGCGTGCCCGAGGTGCCGGGCGGCCTGCCGTCGCAATTGTTGAAACGCCGGCCTGACGTCGTCGCGGCCGAATACCGGGTGCTGGAAGCGTACGACCTGACGGGGCAGGCCAAGGTGGCGCAACTGCCGTCGATTAGCCTGACGGGGCGCGGCGGGACGTCCAGTTTCGCGCTCTCGACACTGCTGAAGTCTTTCACGTTCGGGCTACTGCCCAGCATTAATTTTCCCATTCTGGATCCTGGCGTGAAGGCCCGCGTGCGCACGAGCGAGGCGCAGACGAAGGTGGCCGAGCAGGCGTATCGCCAGACCGTCATGGCCGCGTTCGAGGACGTCGAGAATGCGCTCGTCAACCTGGAGGCCCATAAGAAGCAGCGGACAGAATTGCAGCAGCAGGTCGACCAGCTTCGGCTCGTGGCCAGCACGACGGATGCGCAGCGCAAGGAGGGCGTGGCGTCGCAGCTGGAGGTGTTCGAGACCGAGCGTTCCCTGCTGGGGGCCCAGCTGGCGCTGCTCGCCAACCAGCAGCAGATCCTGTCCGACACGGTCACGCTGTACAAGGCGCTGGGCGGCGGCTGGCCGCCGGTGGAGGTGGCCGATGCGGCGCAGCATTGAAAGACGCTCCCATGGCGCCTGACGAAGTCCTGGTCGGCACGATGCAGACACAGCGCGTCGGCATCGTGCTCGAACCGCTGAACCATCCCGAGCTCGGCGCGGTCGCCATCGACGACGGCCTGTTCGCCATCGGCCGCACCGAGCAGCCGTTCGCCGCGTATCCGCCCGAGATCGTGGCCGATTTGTCGCGCCGCCATGCGCGCGTCTTCGTCGAGGGCGGCGACGCCTATCTCGCCGACTTGGGCAGCAAGAACGGTACCACCGTCAACGGCGTGGCCGTCCGCCACGGCATCGTGCGGCTGCACGACGGCGACGAGGTCGGCCTCGCGCGCGTGCTCGCGTACCGGGTGCGGCTGCAGGCGACTCCACCCGTCCCGGCGCCGGTGGCGCGGCTCGCCAGCCTGACGCTGGAACCGGAGCGGACCGATCTCGGGCTGGAAACCATCGTCATTACCAGCTTCCCGTTCCTGATCAGCAAGGTCGACGACACGTTCGCGCGCTACAAGGAGAAGGAACCGCACCAGGTCGGCTACCTGTCGCGCCGCCACGCGCACATCTTCCTCAAGGCGGGCGTGCCGTACGTGGAAGACCTGGGCAGCACGAACGGCACCTTCATCGGCGCGGTACGGCTCGACGAACACGCACACGCGCTCGAGGAGGGCGACGTGCTTGCGTTCGGGGGCCATCACTTCGTCTATCGCGTGCGTCTGCAATGGGAACAGGCGGGGCCGGAGCCGACCGTGACGCGGGTATCGTCCGCGCCGGTGGTCTCTCCCGCGGTGCTGGACGCGGAGCATACGACGTTCGTCGCTTCCGCCGGTTCCTTCCTCGACATCTTTTGCGCCGACGAGCCGCGCGGCGCGCAGGAAGACGAGGTGAATCCCGCCGCCGGCGAACAACCGGCCAGGGAAGCACGCGGCAAGGCGGCCCTGATGACGGCCGCCGTGCTGGATGCACTGGGCGGCGCCGGCGACGCCGATCCCGCGCGCCTGCGCCGCTGGTTGATGACGCTGAGCGCGCTGGTGATCGCTGTCATCCTGCTGTTCCAGCTGGCCGGTGCGCCGGAGCGCGCGCTGCAGGGCCTCGTCGACGGCGGCGATTTCGCAACGGCGGCCCGCCTCGCCGACGACCGCCTCGCGCGCGATCCGGACAATGCGGACGTGAAGGCGCTGGGCACGGAAGCCCTGCTGAAAGCGGAACTGCCGCAGTGGATGGCGGACCTGAAGGGGCGCCGCTTCGACCGCACTGTCCAGGCCGAGGCACGCATGCGCCGCCTGAGCACCCACAATGCGGATGCGAAGATCCTCGTGGCGGAAATCGCCTGGGTCGGCGACGTGGAACGATTCGTTCATGCGCGCGGCGGCGCGGCCGCTCCCGTGCGCGACGCGGCCGACGGTGCGCGCGTACGCCGGATACTGAAGCAATGGCAGGACGAGCAGCCGGCGCACCAGCGCGCGTTCGCGACGATCTCGGCCCATGTGCCGGCATTCCGCGACACGTATGCGCAGGCGGCCAGCGACCTGCGCAAGTTGGCCCTGGCGGGAGGCGGAGATGGCAACGAGCAATAAGCCTGCACGATCCCTGATCGGCGCGCTGGAAGACCACAGCGACGAAGGCATCGGCATCCTGACGGCCACCCCGGCGCGCCTGACGCACGTGGCCATCTACGTGATGGTGGCGCTGGTGCTGGCCGGCCTGGCGTGGTCGTTCTTCGGCCGCGCGGACGTGCTCGTGATGGCGCCGGGTACGCTGGTACCGGCGTCCGAGGTACGCAGGCTGTATGCGCCGATCGATGGCGAGCTGGCCAATATCTACATCGCCGAGGGGCAGCCCGTGCTCAAGGGCGACGTGGTGGCGCGGCTGTACGCACGTGGCGCCATCGAGGCGGCGCGCAATGCACTGGAGGCGCGTCTGAAACTGGAAGATGCCGAGCGCGAATGGAAGGAGTTCCCGCAAAAGAAAGCCTTGTTGGACGAGCGCGTGGCCGCCCTCAAGGAAGCGATGGACACGGAGGCTCGCCAGCACGAGCGCCGCCAGGCCGAGGGCACGAGCCGCCTCGCCGCCGGGCAGCGCGCGCAGTCGCAGGAGGCGCGCACGAACCTGGACGACGCGCGCCGCGCTCGGGACGCGGCGCGCGACGAGGCGGCCAAGTACGAACGCCTGTTCGCGCTGCCAGGCGGCGGCGGGGTGTCGCAGCTGCAGGTGGAGGGCAAGAAGAATGCGCTGCAGGCGGCCGAGAACGCGGTGCGCGTGGCGGAATCGCGCGTGAGCGAACTGTCGGCGCGCCAGAGCCTGGAAACCACCGAGGCGCGGTCGCAGCTGGAGACGAGCGGCCAGCAGCTCGCGAGCCTGCGCCTGCAGTACGAAGCGGCGACGCGCGAGGCGACCAATGTCGAGGAAAAGCTGCGGCTGCAGGTCCAGACGGCGCGGCTGGTGGCGGATGCGGCATCGCGCATCCAGTTCGAGAACATCGACAAGGACAATTTCCTGCGCATCCTTGCGCCTGTGGATGGCGTGATCACGGAGGTGACGTCCACGCAGCCCGGCGACAAGATCCAGGCGAATACGCCGCTGGGCGGCATCGTGCCGAAGAACACGCGGCCCCTGCTCAAGATCGAGATTCCCGAACAGGACCGCGCTTTCCTGCGCGAGGGCTTGCCGGTGCAGGTGAAGTTCAATGCCTTTCCCTACCAGCGCTACGGCATCATCGACGGCATCTTGCAGACCATCGCGCCCGCGACGCGCGTCTCGCCGCAGACGCGGCTGCCCGTGTACGAAGGCCGCGTCGCCCTCGAGCGCGACCACTACACGGTGGGCGACACGTCGTACCCGCTGCGCTACGGCATGACGGCGAGCGCGGAAATCGTCGTGCGCAAGCGCCGCCTGATCGACCTGGCGTTCGATCCGTTCCGCCAGCTCGGCGGGTGACCGCTATTGCGGCAAGCCGTTGTAGCCTTCGGACGCCGCCTTGAGCTGCAGGAAGACGACGTCCGCCGGCACGGTCTCGCCGGCCCGCAGCTTGGTGCGCGGGTCGTCCATGACGGGCGTCAGCATGAGCTTGCCTTCAACCCGGTCGGCGACGAACCACGATTTCATCGCAGCCACATGCACGACGAAATCGCCGGCGCCATGGCGATAGCGGCTGATGAGCCGTGCGACGGCCGCATTGCCCAGTTCCGACGCCCGCCAGCCTTCGCGCGATCCCATGACGAAGATGGACGTGGCCACGCGGTCGCCGACCTTGACGGGGTACAGCGTGCGCCGGATGTCGACGAGCAGCGTTTCCGGATCGGTGTTCGAGGTAAAGGCACGCAGGGCGTCGAGCTGGACGCGGTAGACCTGCAGCGGCTCGCCGAGCCTGGCCTGGCGCACTTCGTCCAGCGAGTCGAAGCCGAGCGACGCATAGTTGCTTGCATTGACGACCTGCCGGAGCGTGGCCAGGCCGTGCTGGGCGGCGGTGTCCTGGCTGTGGTTGGGGCGGGGTTGGCTCGTCTGGCAGCCGCCGAGGAAGAGGACCACCGCAACGATCAACGCGAAAGGAAGTTTGCGCATGTCATTCACCTTTATACGTGATGTTGTAATAGTCGTTCCAATGGGTGTGGTCGCCCGCGCGGCTGACGTAATCGGCATACGTCATGATGGTTTCCGTGCCGCCGACCAGCGTATTCAGGTCCGTAAAAGGCTCGGGATCGTTGACGTCCACGTATTGCACGCCATTCACGGTGAAATAGCCTTTTACGACCATCATGTGGCCGCCGCCGCCGGGCCAGTGCCAGCTGAATGCGATGGGTTTCTTTTTGCAGTAAATCTGCGATTTGATCTGGTTGAACGTAAGTGCCGTATCGGAGGTCTGGTCGGCCGTAAAACCGTATTTCTCGTATTCCGGCCAGCCGCCGTTATTGCAGCTTCCGGAATTGTTTTCGCAGCACGTCGTGAGGCCGAAACGGTTATTCGCTTCCACGCACTGGGCGACGTCATGGCCCAGGAAACGCATGGTCATCTGGCCGCTCGCCGCCCAGCACCAGTTCGACGCCTGCTGCGGCAATTTCGGAACGTCGATCGTGGATACCAGTGGTGGATGACAACAGGCAGATAAAGTTCCCAATAAAAAAATTCCGCCAAGAATATGTGCGCTTTTCATTACGGCGACCCTCCAGCGAGTTCAATCGTTTATTCCGGGAATCATCCACGGATGGATAAACCCTCCCGATAAAGGTATATGCAGATCGGTTACGAACCCAACCTGATTCCCGTGATCTGTTGAGGCCGCTCATTGATGAATAACGCCATCTTTTATTGCGGTATCATTGCGCCATGCGCCGCCTGATCCTCATCCTGCTGCTGGTCGTCTATCCATTCCAGGTCGCCCTGGCCATGGCGGACAAGTGCTGCGCGATGACGCCGGCTGGCGTGAGCCACCACAGCGTCGAAGCGGAGGCCGGTTCCGTGTTCGTGGCCGACGACGGCGCGTCCCTGGCCGACTCGCACTGTGCGGCCTGCACGTTCGGGCACACGGCGTGCCTGCCCGTCCAGCTCGTCGTAGTACCGGCCGAACGCCGGCACGCATCCGGCATCGACTTTTTCCCGCCCTACCTCAAAGCGCCTCCCGCAAGCCGTCCCGAACGGCCGCAATGGCCTGCCGCCGCCTGACCCGCGCGCGGCGTTGATCCCCCACAAATCCCCGCGCGCCTGAATCGACCATTTTCAGGAGCACGCATGAACACATCCAAGACATTGGCGGTGCTCGTCCTCGCATCCGCATTGGCATGGCGCTGCGGCGCCGAGCCCTTGCGCGTTGCGGCGGACACCGCCCCCATCGACTTATCCACAGCGATCCGGCTCGCCCTCGACCAGCCCGCCGCCCGCGCGGCCGCGCACGAAGTGGCGGCGAGCGATGCGCTGGTCGGCCAGGCTGGCCGCCTGCCGAATCCCGAGCTGTCTTACTTGCGCGAAGGCCAGCAGGCCGGCACGCGCACGACCACCGTGCAGATCAACCAGCCGATCGAGCTCGGCGGCAAACGCCAAGCCCGCGTTGCCCTCGCCCGGGGCACGGCGGACGCGGCGCGCGGCGACCGGCTGGCGCAGCGATTGGCCATCCGGGCCGACGTCAGCGCCGCCTACCATGAGGTGCTGATCGCCGGACACAGGCTGGCCCTCGCCCAGGCATTGACCGACCTCGCGCGCCGGACCGTCGACGTGGCCGGCAAGCGCGTGGCGGCCGGGAAGATTTCGCCCATCGACGAGACGCGGGCCCGCCTCGCCGCCGTCGACGCATCGACCGCGCTGGCCCACGCGACGGCCGCGCTGGCCATCGCCCGCACGACGCTGGGCGCGCTGATCGGCCGTCCTGCGGAAACCCTCGCGCTGGACGATGACAGCGACCGGTTGCCGGAAAGCATGCCCATCGCCGATTTGCTGACCCGTGAATCCGCCGCGGTCCGCCGTGCACGCGGCCAGCTGGCGGCGCGGCAGGCCCAGGCCGACGTCGAACGGGCGGCGCGCGTGCCGGACGTCACCCTGTCCGTGGGCACGCAAAAGGATGACCAGGTGGGCCGGCGCCAGGCCGTCGTCGGCCTGTCCGTGCCGCTGCCGCTGTTTAATCGCAACGAGGACGCCCTGCGTGCAGCCTTGCGCCGTACCGACGCGGCGAACGACGAACTGGCCGCTGCCCGCATCGAAACAACGGCGGCGCTGACGGCTGCCCACACGCGCTACGAAACGGCGAAACAGGAAGCCCGGCTGCTGCGCGACGACGTCGTGCCGGGTGCGAAGACCGCGTACGAGCAGACGCTGAAAGGGTTCGAGTACGGGAAGTTTTCCTTCCTGGACGTACTCGATGCGCAGCGCACGTGGTTCCAGGCGCAGACGCGCCAGTGGGACAGCCTGGAAACCGCCTGGCGCGCCTGGGCCGACATCGAACGCCTCGCCGGCACCGATCAAGACTGAAAGAACACCATGACGAAGAAACAGACCCTGGCGATCGCGCTGATGTGCGCGCTCGCCCTCCTCCTTGCCGCCCTGATGCTGTTGACACGCCAGGACGCGGCACCTGCCAAAGATGCGCACGGCCATGACGACCGCGGCGCGGAAACCGGCGCCGCTTCGGAAGACGCCGGTGAACGCGGCATCGCGATGACGGACGCACAGATCAAGGCCAACGGCATCGCCCTCGACTCGGCCGGCCCGGCCACCTTGCGGCAGCGGCTGCACCTGCCCGCGCAAGTCAAAACCGACGCGGAACGCACCGTCGCGCTGGCTGCGCCGGCGCAGGGCATCGTGCAGGCCGTGCTCGTGTCGCCGGGCACCCTGGTGCGCAAGGGGCAGGCGCTCGTGACGATCCAGAGTCCGGCCGTCGCACAGTGGCGCGCCGAGGCCGCCACCACGCGCCAGCGCCTGCAGCTCGCCCGCACGACCTATCAACGCGAAAAGACGTTGTGGGACGAGCGCATCTCGGCCCGCCAGGACCTGGAAGCCGCCGCGACGGCGATGAAGGAAGCGGAGATCGCCGCACAGGCCGCGGCGCAGCATCTGGCCGCCTTGGGCATCGATCCCGGCGGTGGCGTCTCGGGCAGCGTGACGATGCGCGCACCGATCGCCGGCGTCGTCGTCGAGAAGCCGGCCGTCGCCGGGCAGGCGGTCGACGAGAGCAAACCTTTGCTGACGATCGCCGACCTGTCGCACGTGTGGATCGAAGCGGCCGTGCCCGCCGACAGCCTGGGC
Source organism: Massilia kyonggiensis (assembly GCF_024756235.1). Lineage (GTDB taxonomy): Bacteria > Pseudomonadota > Gammaproteobacteria > Burkholderiales > Burkholderiaceae_D > Telluria > Telluria kyonggiensis. The sequence continues at coordinate 341,909 of NZ_JANUGY010000006.1, forward strand.
CAGGTCGGCGCGGGCATGGCGGCAAAGATCAGCGTGGGCACGCAGCCGGGCGAGATCGACGGCACCGTCGCCTTCGTCGGCCCCGTCCTCGGCGAGACGACGCGCATGGCGACGGCACGCATCGTCCTGCCGAACCGGGATGCACGCCTGCGGCCGGGCATGCTGGCCAGCGTCGACCTGATGGGGCCGCAGGCGCAGGTGCCCGTGACGGTATCCGGCGATGCGATCCAGACGATCCACGAGCACAGCGTCGTGTTCGTCCGCACGAAGGCGGGTTTTGCACTGCGCGACGTGGTGCCCGGACGCTCGGACGGCAAGCGGATCGAGATCGTGCGCGGGCTGGCGGCCGGGGAGGTCGTCGCCGCCGGCGGCAGCTTCCTGCTGAAGGCGGACCTCGGCAAGAGCGAAGCCGGACACGAGGACTGACGAGGCGCCCATGTTCCAACAACTTATCGCATTCGCCATCGCGCGCCGCTGGCTGGTCGTCCTCGCCGTCGTCGCCCTCGCCGGACTGGGCGTTTATAACTATCAACGCCTGCCGATCGATGCCGTGCCCGACATCACGAACGTGCAGGTGCAGATCAACACGGCCGCGCAAGGTTATTCTCCGCTGGAAGTCGAGCAGCGCATCACCTTCCCCATCGAATCGGCGATGAGCGGCCTGCCCCGGCTCGAGCAGACGCGGTCGCTGTCGCGCTACGGCCTGTCGCAAGTCACCGTCGTCTTCAAGGAAGGCACCGACATCTACTTTGCGCGCCAGCTCGTGAGCGAGCGGCTGCAGCAGGCGAAGAGCCGGCTGCCGGACAAGGCCGATCCCGCGCTGGGGCCGATCGCGACGGGCCTCGGCGAGATCTTTTACTGGACCGTCGAAGCGCGCCCCGACGCGTTGAAGCCGGACGGCACGCCCTATTCCCCGGCCGACCTGCGCGAAATCCAGGACTGGATCGTGGCACCGCAACTGCGCGGCGTCGCGGGCGTCACGGAAGTGAACACGATCGGCGGCTACCTGAAGGAATACCAGGTCGCGCCGGACATGGCGAAGCTGACCGCGCACGGGCTGTCGCTGGCGACCCTGGTGAACGCCATCGACCGCAACAACGTCAACGCGGGCGCCGGCTACATCGAGCGCGGTGGCGAGCAGTTCGTCGTGCGCACGCCCGGCCAGGTGAAAACGCTGGAGGAGATCCGCAACATCGTGCTGGACGTCGTCGACGGCGCTCCGGTGCGCGTGCGCGACGTGGCCGACGTCGAACCTGGCCGCGAACTGCGCACCGGGGCCGCCACGGAGAACGGTCGCGAAGTGGTGCTGGGTGCCGTCTTCATGCTGATCGGCCAGAACAGCCGCGCCGTCGCGGACAGCGCGCGCCGCAAGCTCGACGAGGTCAACCGTTCGCTGCCGCCCGGCGTGCAGGCGCTGCCCGTGTACGACCGCTCGGTGCTCGTGAACAAGGCCATCGGCACCGTCCGCAACAACCTCGTCGAAGGGGCGCTGCTCGTCATCGCGATCCTGTTCGCTTTTCTCGGCAATCTGCGCGCGGCGCTCGTCACGGCGCTCGTCATTCCGCTCACGATGCTGCTCGTGTTCACGGGCATGGTGGAGGCAGGCGTCAGCGCCAACCTGATGAGCCTCGGCGCGCTCGACTTCGGCATCATCGTCGACGGTGCCGTCGTCATCGTCGAGAACTGCATACGAAGGCTCGGCATCGCCCAGGCCGAGGTCGGGCGCCCTTTGACCGGCACGGAACGCCGCACGGAAGTCGCGCTCGCGGCGGCGGAAGCGAGGCGGCCGCTGCTGTTCGGCCAGCTGATCATCATGACGGTCTATCTGCCCCTGCTCGCGCTGTCCGGCATCGAAGGCAAGATGTTTCATCCGATGGCGCTCACGGTCGTGATGGCGCTGGTCGGCGCGATGATCCTGTCCGTGACGTTCGTGCCGGCTGCCGTCGCGCTGTTCGTCAGCGGCGACGTGGCCGAGCACGACAACCGCCTGATGCACAAGGCGCGCGACTGGTACCGGCCGCTGCTCGACTGGACCTTGCGCAACCGCCCGGTGGCGTTGACGTTTGCCGCGCTCTCCGTGCTGCTGACAGGCCTGCTGGCGACGCGGCTCGGCACCGAGTTCGCGCCGAACCTGAACGAGGGCGATCTCGCCGTGATGACGTTGCGGATTCCCGGCACGAGCCTGCAACAATCAGTGGCGATGCAGCAGAAGCTGGAAGCGGCGCTGCTGCGTGAATTCCCCGAGATCGAGCGGGCGTTCGCGCGCATCGGCACGGCCGAGGTGGCGACCGACCCGATGCCGCCGAACGCGGCCGACAGTTATTTGATCCTGCGGCCGGAAAACCAGTGGCCGCGGCCGCGCCGCACACATGCCGAGCTCGTGGCCGCGATCGCCGAAGCGGCCAATCGCATCCCCGGCAACAACTACGAGTTCTCGCAACCGATCCAGCTGCGCTTCAATGAGCTGATCTCGGGCGTGCGCAGTGACGTGGCCGTGAAGGTCTTCGGCGACGACACGGCAACCATGCTCGCGACGGCGCAGCGCATCGCCCAGGTCCTCGATCGGCTGCCGGGCGCGGCCGAAGTCAAGATCGAGCAGACGGAAGGTTTGCCCGCGCTGACCCTGGCCGTCGACCGCATCAAGGCCGCGCGCTACGGCCTGAACGTGGCCGATGTGCAGGAAGCATTCGGCACGCTCGTCGGCGGCCGCGACGTCGGCACCGTGTTCGAAGGCGACCGCCGCTTCGCCATCACCGTGCGCCTGCCGGAAGGGGCGCGCAACGACGTCGAGACGCTGCGCCGCCTGCCCATCTCCCTGCCTGCGCGCGAGGGCCGCAGTGCCAGCATCCCGCTGTCCGAGATCGCCACGCTGGCGTTCATTCCGGAAGCGAACCAGATCAGCCGCGAGAACGGCAAGCGCCGCATCGTCGTCACGGCGAACGTGCGCGGGCGCGACCTGGGCTCGTTCGTCGCCGACCTGCAGTCCGGGCTGAACAAGCTGAAACTGCCGGCGGGCGTGTGGTTGAGTCTTGGCGGGCAATTCGAGAACCTGCAGGCGGCGGGCCAGCGCCTGGCGCTCGTCGTACCGGCCGCATTGGCGCTCGTGTTCACGCTCCTGTACCTGATGTTCGGCAGCGTGAAGGATGGCCTGCTCGTGTTCAGCGGCATCCCGTTCGCCATGACGGGCGGCGTGCTGGCGCTGTGGCTGCGCGGGCTGCCGCTGTCGATTTCGGCGGCCGTCGGCTTCATCGCGCTGTCCGGCGTGGCCGTGCTGAACGGGCTCGTGATGCTGGCGTTCGTGCGCTCGCTGCGCGAGCAGGGCCACACGGCCGAGGAGGCCATGCGCGAGGGCGCGCAGGTGAGATTGCGGGCCGTCCTCATGACGGCACTCGTCGCGTCGCTGGGCTTTTTGCCGATGGCGCTGGCGACGAGTACCGGCGCCGAGGTGCAGCGGCCGCTGGCGACGGTCGTCATCGGCGGCATCCTGTCGTCGACGGCGCTGACCCTCCTGATCCTGCCGGCCTTGTACACGTGGGCGCACGAAAGTTCCCGCGATCCGGCCTAACGTTGAGCGTCATGGTAAGGCCGTCTGGTACGCCATCCGGAGCGGCCGCACCTGTGGCAGACTTTGTCATCGCTTATCACCTACCAAGACGGACATGCGCATGGACATCGGACGGATCGAAGCTTTGGCACTGCGCCCCAGCCTGGCCGTACCGCCCGTGCGCGTGGATGGCGTGAGGGCCATCGCCTATCAGGGACTGGAAGGCGACGTGCACGCCGACGCGCTGTCGCCGCGCCAGCTGCTGCTGGCCGGCACGGATGCGTACGACGCGTTCGCACTGCCGCCCCACACGCTGCGCGAGAACCTGCTCGTGGACGTCGACACATCGCGGCTCGTCTCCGGCACCGTGCTGCAGGTCGGCGACAGCGTCCTGCTGCGGCTGATGTTCCAGTGCGAAGCCTGCGGGCACCTGGATGCGCACCAACCCGGCCTGGCGACGCGCATCGGCACGCGGCGCGGCATGCTGGCGCGCGTACTGCGCGGTGGAGAGATCCGCCCGGGCGACCGGATCCGCCCGGCGGGCGCGCCGTTGCCCGCGTGGTCCGATGACTGGCGCGAGCGCATCGTCCACGTGCTCGATATGTTGCCGCCGGCCAGCGTGATCACGTATAAACGGCTGGCCCAGCTGGCCGGCGTCGCATCGAGTTATTGCCGCGCCTTCCCGGGCATGATCGCCCGGCTCGGGCCGCGCTATGCGGGCAAGGCCGTGCCCTCGCAATCGGATATCGCCTTGCCGCGCTGGGATGGGCATGGGTTGTTCGATCCGGTGCCGGTCGAGCGCCTGTTTTCCGCTGAGGTGGTGCCGTAGGAGCGATGATCAGGCGGGTTGGTCGATTGGCTGCAGGTCGTAGCGGACGTCGCCGCGGTCCTCTGCCTGCGGTCCGGTGACGAGATAGGCATCCCAGCCCAGTCTCCCGCTCGGCACGGGGCCGAGAACGGTGCTGCGAACCTCGTCGCCGCGCAGGATCAGTTCGACTTCGTATTCGAGCGTGACGCCGGCCAGCAGGCCCAGCATGCTCTTGAGGGCGCGCGCCGCGAGGCCGCCCGGCAGGAACGACGTGAAACCGGCATGGTCCAGCGGACCGACGACGACGCGCAGGCGCAGGTCGCGCTGCCACACGCGGTCACCGGCCATCGCGCTCGTTCCCAGCACGGCGGTGGGGTGGCCGAGGACGGTCTGTTGGGCGGGCGGCACGTCGTACCATGCGCCCACGAATTGCACGATGCGCACCGGGTGGCCGAAATACTCGGACAACACGCGTCCCATCTGCACGGCCGAGGGCGGGCGCTGGCGGATCGACGCGGCGAAGTAGCCGATCGTTTCGTCCAGCAGGGCGCCGTCCTTGTCGTGCGCCAGGCGCCGGCGCAGCGCGTTGTGGCCGAGTCCGGCCAGCGCAAGCAGCAGCGGGAGGAAGCTGTCCTGGCGGTCGAGCTGATACTTGAAATGCAGCCGGTACTTGCGCCAGGCCGCGTAGAACAGGGCCAGCGAGCGGTTCGAGAAGGTGTCCAGCAGGGCGCGTGGGCCCTCGTCGGCCTGGCGTTGCTGGTGTTCGGCGATGCGTTCCGTGTAATGGGCCGGCAGCACGCCGGTGGCGCTCAGCAGGCCCATGAAGGATGGCGTGACGCGGATGTAGGTGAGCCGGGCTTCCTGCAGCGCCTTGCCGAGGGCGTGTGCGCCGCGTTCGAGGTCGCGCGGCTCGGGCTGGATGGCTTCCAGCTGGCTGGCCGGGAAGCCGAGCGACGTCGAGTTCTGGAAGCGCACATAACGGGCGATAACGTCGTGGGCGATGACGTCGTGCTGGGGCCGGCCGTGCCGCTTGAGCCAGAGCTCGAGCATGCGCACGGCCTGGAAGTACTCGAAACGATAGGGCTCCCTGAACAGGCGCTCGATTACAGCAGGCTCAAATCGCCGCTTCTCGGTAGGCATTTCAATAATTCCTCTCCGGTTTTATTGGACACCACCACCAGTTGGGTGAAGCTGTTGGCGTGCACGTACAGGGCGAGAAACCGCTCGATGATGTGGGCGAATGCGTAGATGCCGCTGCCGACGAAGGCTTCCTCGTCGATGACGATGCGCACCTCCATGCCGCGCACGAGGCAGGTGAACGGATTCCCCGCCATCCAGGCGCTGGCGGTGCGCTGTTCGATGCCGGCGATGCCGCCGATCTGGCGTTGCGACGACGGCGAACGGGGCAGGTCGTACAGGGCGAGCATCTCGCGGAAGGCGTCGACGCCGCCATTTGCCAGCGACAAATGGTTCAGCGTCAGGTGCGAGATCAGCCGCCAGTGGGCGCTGCGGGCGCTCTCGAAGCGGTACGTGAGCGTGGGCTTGCGCAGGAAGTTGATCGTCTTCACATTCGAGCCGCCTTCGAGGAACAAATCGCCGCCGCGCTGGCCGTAGGAGAGCAAGGCCGGCAGGTCGCGGTTGCTGCAGATGAGTTCGATGTTCAGCGTCTGGGTTTCGACGGCGGCAGGGTCGAAGTCGATGTCGACGATGGCGATCTGGGTCTCGTAGCCGGGGCTGCGCTCGGCCAGCGTCTCGTCGCGCCGCAGCACCCAGTAATGCCCGTTCTGTTCGGGCGTCTGGGCATGCTTGAGCGAGTAAAACGGGTGGAACTCGACGACGGTTTCTCCCTGCGGCGTCTGGCGCACGAGGTTGACGGATTCGATGGATTGCACCTCGTAGGCGAAGGCGCGGCGCGCGTCGGCCAGCACGGGGTAGCTGGCGCTCGCGTGCGTCAGGCGGATCGGCTCGCCGCGCTGCGGGAACAGGTTGATGACGGGCGTGCAGCCGAGCAGCAGGTTGTTCGTCGACAGCGTGCCGAGCATGCGCGCCGTGTTCGAATCGGCACGCAGGCCCGCCAGCGCCAGGTGCAAGGTGACGGTCGTCGCCCCGGCCGCCAGCGCGGACGGCAGCGCGGCCACGAGCGCGGCCAGGTCGATGTCAAAGAAGTTGAACTTGTCCGGAAAGCAGAAGTACTCGGTCAGCAGGCGGTAGGCGGCATGCGAGCGGGCGGGAAAATCGATCAGGGCTTCGTCGTCGGCGAAACCGGCGGGCTCGATCGGGATCGCGTCCAGCGGAAACCAGCGGCCATTGCGATCCGCCTCGACGTAGGCGCCCACTGCGCGCATGAACAACGTGTCGCGGAGCGCCGCGCAGAATGAGGCTTCGCCGTCGATGAATACGCGCAGGCGCGGCAGGGCCAGCCGGCCGAGGCGTAGCTGGTCGGCCGTGGCGGTGAGCGTCAGGCTCAGGCCGGAGCCCGCGCCGTCCGGCAGGCGCACGGCTTCGGGGTGATCGATGATGGCGGAAAACGCGGCACCGGTCAGCGCCAGCGGCGCCACGGTGATGGGATACACGGTGCGGAACGTGCAGGCCGCACCGCGCACGGGCCGCGTACTGAGTGCGGTGCCGCGCGGGAGGACGCTGATGCCCGTCTGCTGGTTGGCGGTACCGCCGAAATCCATGTGGGCGATCGAGCAGGAGGGAAACGGGCGCAGGTAATGCGGGTACAGCACGTCGAACAGCGCTTCCGTGAATTCCGGATAGTCGTCGTCGAGCCGCTTCGCAATACGCGCGTTGAGCAGCGCGAACGATTCGATCATGCGCTCGGTGTGCGGGTCTTCGCACACTTCGCCGCTGATGAGCAGGCGGCCGGCGATCTTCGGATAGCGCTCGGCAAATTCGCGCAGGTGGCGGCGCAGGTAGCCGAGCTCGCGCTCGTAGTACGGTAGCAATTGTTCCAAGCTCAAGCTCCCGCGGACGCGGCCATCGACGCCCTGCCCGCCTTGCTGATGCTGTACTGCAGGGTCGACGGCTGCAGCAGCGCGTCGAAATTGACCGGCTCTTCCGAGGCGCTGGCGACGAGCACCGCCGTGATCGAAAACTTCAGGCGGTTCACGAGACTCTCGTCACGCAGTTCCAGCACCGCCTTCACGTTGCGCAGGCGCGGCTCATGGCGGGCGATGGTTTTTTCGAGGCACTCGCAGATGTAGGCGCGATCGCTTGGACTCGACAGCGAGCGGTCGGCGAAATCCGTCAGGCCGTAGGTCACGAGCGAGTCACTGCACTCGGGAAAACCCTGCAGTGAATTTTCCGGGAAGACGGAGCGCGTGTTCAACAACGCCTCCAGGTCGCGCGCGACGGCATCCTTGAAATCCTCGGCGGTCATGCGCGAGACGGTGGCGTTGCCGGTGCCGCGCACCGTGGTACCCAGCAGACGGTCGAAAAAACCAGGCGTGAATCCTTCCATCGAACTCCTCCATGCCGGCAGCGCAAGCCGGCATCTTCACACAGTCGGGCGCGAAAAAATAGTTCAGTTGGGATTGACCCACGGTTACTTTGAGCGGTAGCAAAACTGCAGGTCATTGCAGAAAAAAACCCGTCGCGAAGGACTAAGGTGATCGACTTGGGACAAGTCAATGACTGGAGGACATGCATGACGAGCACGATGATCGGCAACATGGCCAGCAAGGTATTGTGGGGCGAAGGCCTGCTCCTGCGTCCGCAGCATTTCCAGCGCCAGGATCAGTACCATGAGCACCGCCTGTACAAGAGCATCCGGGCCGTGCACCCGTATGCCTGGGGCATCGAAGCGCTGCAAATCGACCGCGAGGCGCTGTCCAGCAACGTGTTGCGCGTCCTCGAACTCGCACTGCGCTTCCAGGATGGCGAACTGGTCGACGCACCGGGCGCCGACGAGCTGCCCGACACCGTCGACCTCGGCCAACTGCCGCAATCCCAGCAAACCATCACGTATTACGCCGCCCTGCCCGGTCTCAAACCGTTCAGCGGCAATTTCGCCCAGCCGGGCCAGCCGACCAAGACGGTCCGTTTCGTGCAAACCAACGAGGAAACGCCCGACCTCTACACGCAGGCGGCGCCGGCGTCCGTGTCCTACCTCAGGAAAACCGTGCGCCTCGTCCCGGACTTCGAGCCGCGCGACGCCTATCTGAGCTTTCCGGTGCTGCGCCTGCGGCGCGCCCCGTCCGGCGGCTTCGAGCTGGACCCGTCGTTCCTGCCGCCGAGCCTGTCGGTAGGTTCCGCACCCGCCTTGTTCCAGCAACTGCGCCGCCTGCTCGAGGCGCTGCAGGCCAAGGTGAGCTCGCTGTACGGCCACCACCGCGAGCCGAGCCGTAACGTGATCGAGTTCCGCTCCGGCGACATGTCGTCGTTCTGGCTATTGCACACAGCCAGTTCCGCCTGCGCATCACTCTCCCACTACCTGCACCATCCCGACCTGCACCCGGAACGCTTGCACGAACAATTGCTCGGCGTGGCCGGCGCGCTGATGACGTTTTCGAAAAGCTGGACGCTGACCGACCTGCCCGTTTACCAGCATGCCGACCCCGGCACGGGCTTCGCCAAGCTGTTCCAGATCATCCGTGAACTGCTCGACACCGTGATCTCGTCGAAGTATTTCGCCATCGTCCTGAACGAAGTGCGGCCGTCGTACCACCACGGCATGCTCGACTCCGGCAAGATCGACGACAAGACGACCTTCTACATCGCCGTCTCGGCCGACATCCCGACGTTGGAACTCGTGGACACCGTGCCGCTGCGTTTCAAGGTCGGCGCGCCGGACGACGTCGAGAAATGCGTGTTGTCCGCCCTGCCCGGCGTGCGCCTGCAATACGCGCCGCAACTGCCCGCCGCCGTGCCGGTGCGTCCCGACACGTGTTATTTCATCCTCGATGCCAAGGGACAGATGTACGAGCGCATGCTGCAGGCACAATCGATGGCGATCTACGTGCCGTCGGGGATGAAGGGGCTGAAGCTGGAACTGCTGGCCGTTGCCGCTTGATCCCGCGGCGTATATTCCCCATTGAATGGAGATCGATCATGGCAGGTCCTCTCATCCGACTCGGCGACAAAACCTCCCACGGCGGCACCGTCATCGAAGCATCCCGGCACAGTGACATTAGCGGCACCCCCATCGCCCGCATGGGCGACAAGACGAGCTGCCCCATCCGATTCCAGCCTGATCATCGACGGCAAACCGGCTGCCCGTCACGCCGACAAGACCGCCTGCGGCGCCGTCCTCATCGCGGGCCAGCAGACCACTATCGATAACCTTTGATTGACACACAATCATGTCGACACCTCTCACCGCCGAACCGCTCCCCGCCTCCCATACAGTGCCCGCCTGGATCAAACAGGCCCTGACCGCTGTCGCCGTCTTCGTCGCCTGCTGGGGCGGTGCGATCGTCTGGTGGCGCGTGGGGGCACGCGTGCCCGCGACCTCTGAATGGATGCTGCTGCTGTTCGGCCTGCCCGTAGCCGTGCTGCTGGCGGGCTTAATCGGGCACAAATGGATCACGCAGCGCACTGCCGCCCAGGCCGACGCACTGCCCGCCACACCCGCGCGTCCGGCCAGCGCCGCCGGGAGCCCAGCTCAGGCGCAACACCTGGCGATCCTCGCAACGGCACTGCGCTCCCCGCATGGCGCCTCGTCCGAAGAACTGGCAGCCGCCATCGCCGACAACAAGGCGCGGCCGGATCTGGACCGGGAACTCGTCGACGACGACGGTTTCCCCGTGATGTGCGCCCGTTGCGAGGACGCCCATGACGACGCGCTGCGGGAAGACGTCGCCGACTGGCTGGCCACGCATGGCGGCATAGAAGCACACTTCAGCGACGAGCAATGGCGTGCGCTGACGCTGGCAAGCAGCGTGGTCGCCGAACTCGCGGGACGCGCGGCGATCGAGTGGACCGTGCGCGACGATGCCATGCCCGGGCTCCAGGTGTTGCCGCTGCTGCCGGCAGATTGGTCCGCGGGGGAGCATGATGCCGCAGCGGCGTGGCTGCGGCATGCGGCGGCGCAGGCGGGATGGCGCGGCGAGATCGGCGCCGCCGCGAGCAATGCCGATCCTGTGGCCGGCATTGCCGCCGCCGGTGCAGCGTCCAAGGTCACGCTGGTGGTCGCGGCAGCCTCGCATGTGGGCGAGGCCACGGTCGCGCGGTGGGCGTCGGAACAGATCCTGTTCACGTCCGCGCAGCCGAAGGGAATGATGCCGGGCGAAGGTGCCGCCGGCCTGTTGCTGGGCGGTGCGGCGCTGTCCGGGGCGTCCGATGGCCAGGCCGTCGCACTCCTGGCGCCGCTCGCGCAGGCGCAGGTCGAGGAGTCGGCCGACGCACGCAGGCGCGGCGCCGATCGCGTGCTCGCGGGGCTCGTCGAACGCCTGCTCGCCGACGCGGGTGCCGATGCCGGCGACGTGGCCATGATCGTCGCGGATACCGGCCACCGGTCGCGTCCCGTGTACGAGTTGATGGAATATGCGGCCACGACGATGCGGCAGCTCGACGGCAGCGAGGACATCGTACGCGTCGGCGCGGCGAGTGGCGATTGCGGCGTCGTGCCGTTCGTGACGGCCCTCGCGCTGGGAGCGCACTACGCGGGCGTGCGCCAGGCGCCGGTGCTGTGTCTCGCCAACGAGATGCCGGGCCGCCGCATCGCCACGGTCGTGCGGCCCGCGGATTGAACGCTCAGCGGGCCGGCGCGCGCCACGCCTGCGTGCGGCCCAGCACGTGGCTGTCGATTGATCCCTTCCTGGCCAGCTGGCCGCCGATGCCGAAGTTCAGCAGGCAGACATCCTCGTCGTCGTTTTCCCGTCCCTGGTAACGGCGTGCCCACGGATCGCGCGTGGCCTCGTCCTGCGCGGGACGGCGCGTCGCGGTCGGCGTCCGCGCGGCGGGCGGCGTCGGGGCCCGTTCGTCGAGCACGGCGGCGCGCTGGCCGCTGGCGCTGCAGGAGACGAGTGCGCAGACGTCCACGCGTTGCGCCGATGCGGGCAGCGGCGCCAGGAGAGCGGCGGCGGCCAGCGGGAAGAATGTCCTGATCCAGTCGGATGTCATGGTCTGCACCTGTCGATGACGATGCGGCCACTGTAGCGGGCTGCGTGCGCCGGTTGGTGTCCGATTGTGTCGGGCGCGCCTCCCGACACATGCGCTTGCAAAAAATTCTGCGCTACCATGTGCCCCATATCTCAACGGACAAAGGGGACGACACATGATTTATCAAGGCAGCTGCCACTGCGGCCAGGTGGCGTACGAAGTGGAGGGAGACATCCAGGGCGCCCTCGCCTGCAACTGCTCGATGTGCCAGCGCAAGGGCTCTCTGCTCTGGTTCGTGCCGCGCGCGCAGTTCCGCCTGCGCACGCCCGAGGACGCGGCCGCCACCTACACGTTCAACAAGCACGTCATCCAGCACCGCTTCTGTCCCACGTGCGGCATCCATCCGTATGCGGAAGGGGTCGATCCGAAGGGGAATCCGATGGCGGCCATCAACCTGCGCTGCCTCGAGGGCATCGACCTCGACGCGATCCCGGTGCAGCACTACGACGGCCGCGACGCCTGACCTTCAGTTCAGGCGCGGCGCGATTACCAGTTCCGGCTGCGGCCGCGGTGCGTGGGCGGACAGCTCCGCCGGCGCCACTTCCTGCGGCAGTGCGACGATGCGCTCCCACAGCGCGAAGCCGGCCGTGCGGTTCGCCTTGCTGAGCTGGTAGGCGGGCAAGGCGTCCATGCCGTGCGCCATCCACAGCGCTGCGTACGAAGGTTTCAGGCGCGCGTCGTGCCACGCTTCGGAGAGGGGCGCGAAGGTTTCCTGGAGGACGGCGGCCGTGCTGCGCATGCGCACCCAGCGGTGGTTCAGCCAGCCGTTTTCCTTCTCGACGGGATTCAGGAAACGTTCGATCACCTGGCGCGCCGCCTCGTCTCCGCTGCGGCTCATCACGTCGATGGCGGCGCGCGTCATGTTCAGGTTCAGGCCACCCTCTTTTTTCGTATGGCGGATCTGCACGACGCGGTCGCGGTAGCCCGGCGTGCGCTTCAGGGCTTCGTCGCGCCATGTGCGGATCGTGCGCAGGATAGCGCCCGCGAAGCGCGGCAGCGAGGGGCGGCCGTCGGTGTCGTCGACCGGCATGTAGGCCGCCGTCACGCCGGTGTTGTTGTTCGTCGGGAGAGACACGCGCGCGGCGAACGGGTCGTCGTCGGCCAGGTCGTCCTGCAGGGTGACGCCGAAGGTCGGCCGGGTCGGCAGGATGTTGTCGAAAAAGTGAATTGGAAAATTGCTGGTCAGCCCGCCGTCCGAGAACCAGACGCGCAGCAGGTCGACGCCTTCCCCGTGCACCGGCAGCGCGCGCAGGCGGTACAGGGGCACGGCCTGCAGCAGCACGGGAAAACTGAGGCTCATGCGTGCGGCCACCACGAGCGGCAGGTCGTCCGGATCGGGCATGAAGTAGTAATCTTCCGCGTCGGCATTCATGCGTTCCAGGACGGTCACCGTGCGTGCGCCGTGGCGCGTATGGCGCGAGCGCGCCTTCATCCAGTCGACGATCGCGGGCGGGAACAGCGCGGCCATTTCCGAGGCGCGGAACACGAGGTCGGCGCTCGAATGCGGCAGGCGGTGCGCACGCAGTTCGGAGAGGCCCGTCGTCATCAGGGCCAGCTCGATCGGCGGCTCGGACGTGCGCAGCTGGCCGAACGTCAGCGGGGTGTCGAGCGGCAGGCCGGCGATGTCCTGCACGAGGCCATGCAGCCATTCCGTCAGGGCGGGCGGATTGTCCGCATCCGTGCGCAGCCCGGAGCAGATGCCGCAGCGGTTGGCGCGCAGGCCGCGCCACGCCGACCACGTGGCTTGCAGCAGCGCCCCGGCCAGCGCGCCCACGAACATGCACAGGCCGAACCACAGGATGCTGGCGAGGCCGACGAGGGGCACACTGGGCCAGCTTCCGCCGAGCAGGCTGCTGCTGATCAGGAAGCCCAGCAGCCACATGCCGCCACCTGCAACGGCACCGAGCGGGAAATTCCACAGCATGGCAAAAGACAGATAGCCGCACGCCTTCGACTTGCTCGTTTCGTTGAGCGCCGCCGCGATCACGCGGAAGTGCGGACGCAGCGCGGCGCAAGGCTGGAACAGGGAAAACAGGCGGGTGTGCCTGCCGACGGCCTCCTGCAGGCTGCCCGGCAGCCGGGCCAGCAAATGAAAACCGTCGTCCTCACCTTGCCCGTCCTTGCGCACGCGGTTGCGCTTGAACTGGGCCGCCGCCGCCGCGATGGCCGCCACGGCGCCGACGCTCGTCCCGCCGATCGAGCGCAAGGTGAACTTGTCGGCCAGCCGCGCCACGAACGCGGGGTAGACCACGCCGGAGGTCACCCCGCCTTCCATCACGATATCGCATTCTTTCGGCAAAAAATCGTTCATTGTTCTCGACGCTCGTGCATGACGCGTCGATTATGCGCCAATCGGCGCCTATCCCGGCACCCCCACGATCACGCTGGATGCCTTGAACATCGCCGTAGCGGTCCTGCCCTCGGCCAGTTCGAGTGACCGCGCGCTCTCGTTGGTGATGATGGCGGCGATGCTGCCGCCCCCCGTCAGGTCGAGGACGACCTCCGTGTTGACGGCGCCCGGCGTCAGGCGGGACACGGTGCCCGCAAGCTGGTTGCGGGCCGAGAAGCGCGCGCCCTCGCCTTCCGTCATGAGGATGATCGATGACGCTTTCACCAGCGCGAACGCCTGCGCGCCCGGTGCCAGGCCGAGGCTGGCCGTGCTCTCGTGCGTGACGATGGCGACGATCCGGTGGCCGCCGGCGATGTCGAGTTCGATCTCGTCGTTGACGGCGCCGGGCCGGATTCCGGAGACGGTGCCGAAGAACTGGTTGCGTGCGCTCGTTTTCATGTTCAGCCTGCTGATCAGCGTGAGGTCGGCGGACAGGTCGCCGGCCTGCCCGTTGAGTTGTTCCAGGAATTGTTGATGGAGTTGCTCGAGCGCCCGGAAGTTCCTGACGAGTTGTTCGCCGCGCGCCGTCAGCCGCGTGCCGCCGCCGCCCTTGCCGCCGGCAACGCGTTCCACCAGCGCTTCGCCGGCCAGGTTGTTCATCGCGTCGATCGCGTCCCACGCCCCCTTGTAGCTCATCCCGACCGCTTTCGCGGCCTGGCTGATCGACCCCGTCTGGGCGATCGCGGCCAGCAGCTCGACCCGTCCCTGGCCGCCGAATTTTTCGCCGCCGACCGTCATCCAGACGGCGCCCTGCAACGCGAAGCTTGTGTTGTCGCTTTCCACTTTGTCCTGTTCCGTTTCGTTATATACTCTACTATATAGCGCTAACGAACTGGAGTCGACCATGAAGCAACTTGCCGGCCTGCTGGCCCTGATCGCGTGTCACGCCGCCCAGGCGGACGAGGTGCAAGTGGCCGTGGCCGCCAATTTCACCGCGCCGATGCAGATAATCGCGGCGGCATTCGAACAGGACACGGGCCACAAGGCCGTCCTCGCGTTCGGCGCCACCGGGAAGTTCTACGCCCAGATCGTCAACGGCGCGCCGTTCGAGGTGCTGCTCGCGGCCGACGACGACACGCCTGCGAAACTGGAAGCGGAGCGCCGCACCGTGCCCGGCACGCGTTTCACCTATGCGACCGGGAAGCTGGCGCTGTGGTCCGCGAAGGATGGTTATGTGGACGGCCGGGGCCAGGTCCTCAACACGGGCAATTATGCCCATCTCGCCATCGCCAATCCGAAGACGGCCCCGTACGGCGCGGCCGCCATCGAGACGCTGAATAAACTGGGCGTCTACGACCGCGTGCAGGGCAAGCTCGTGCAGGGCGAAAACATCGCCCAGACGCACCAGTTCGTTAGCACGGGCAATGCGCCGCTTGGCTTCGTCGCGCTGTCGCAGGTGTATCGCGACGGTAAATTCACGTCCGGATCCGGCTGGATCGTGCCGGACAACCTGCACGGCCCGATCCGCCAGGACGCCGTGATCCTCGCCAAGGGCGGCGCCAACCCGGCCGCGAAGGCTTTGGCAAGCTATTTAAAATCGAACAAGGCCAGAGAGATCATCCGCTCGTACGGCTACGCATTGTGACCCTGGACGCCGCCGACTTCGCGGCCGTCCGCCTGACGCTGGAACTGGCGACCGTCGTGACCCTGCTGCTGCTGGCGATCGGCACCCCAATCGCGTGGTGGCTCGCGCGCACGCGCTCGCGCCTGCGGCACGTGGTCGGGGCGGTCGTAGCGCTGCCCCTCGTGCTGCCGCCCACCGTGATCGGCTTTTACCTGCTGTTGCTGCTGGGCCCGAACGGCCCGGTCGGCAAGCTGACGGAGGCGCTCGGCATCGGGTTATTGCCATTCTCGTTCGGCGGCCTGGTGCTGGCATCCGTGTGCTATTCGCTGCCGTTCGTCGTGCAGCCGCTGCAGAATGCGTTCGAGGCGATCGGCACCCGGCCTCTGGAAGCGGCGGCCACCTTGCGGGCGAGTCCGTGGGACACGTTCTGGTCGGTGGCGGTGCCGCTGGCACGTCCCGGTTTCCTGTCCGGTGCCGTGCTCGGGTTCGCGCACACGGTGGGCGAATTCGGCGTCGTGCTCATGATCGGCGGGAATATCCCGGACAAGACGCGCGTCGTCTCCGTGCAGATCTACGACCACGTCGAGGCGCTCGAATACGCGCAGGCGCACTGGCTCGCCGGCGGCATGCTGGTGTTCAGCTTCCTCGTGCTGCTGGCGCTGTACACCTTCTACCCGCAAGCGATGAAAGGACGGCGCCGATGACGGACGGATTGCGTGTGCGCCTGCGCATGGGCCGCGGCGCCTTTCAACTGGACGTCAACCTCGACCTGCCGCTGCACGGCATCAGCGCCCTCTTCGGCCATTCCGGCTCGGGCAAGACGACGGTGCTGCGCGCCATCGCCGGCCTGGAACGCGCGCCCGGCGGTGTCGTCGCGCTCGGCGACGAGGTCTGGCAGGACGATGCGCGCGGTCTGTTCGTCCCCGTGCACAAACGGGCGATCGGCTATGTGTTCCAGGAAGCGAGCCTGTTCCCGCACCTGTCCGTGCGCGCCAACCTGGAATTCGGCCGCAAGCGCGTGCCCGCGCACGAGCGCCGCTTCGCGCTGGAGCCCGTGACGGCCCTGCTGGGGATCGAGGGCCTGCTCGAGCGCCGGCCGGACGGTTTATCGGGCGGCGAGCGCCAGCGCGTGGCGATCGCGCGCGCCCTGCTCGCGTCGCCGCGGCTGCTGCTGATGGACGAACCGCTGGCCGCGCTCGACCTGCGCCGCAAGCAGGAGATCCTGCCCTACCTGGAACGGATGCACGGGGAACTGGCGATCCCGATCGTCTACGTCAGCCACGCGCCGGACGAGGTCGCGCGGCTCGCGGATCACCTCGTGCTGCTGGACGCCGGCAAGGCGGTCGCCAGCGGACCGCTGTCGGAGACGCTGGCGCGCCTGGACCTGCCGCCCAGCTTCGCCGACGATGCCGGCGTCGTGCTGGACACGATCCTGGCCGGCCACGAGGAAGACGCGTTATCCCGCCTGGAATTCGCGGGCGGCGCGCTGTTCGTGGGCCGGCGCCGCGAAGCCGTCGGCACGCACCTGCGCTGCCGCATCCACGCGCGCGACGTCAGCCTGGCGCTGGACCGCCCGCAAGGCACGAGCATCGTCAACCGCCTGCCGGCCGTGGTGACGGCGGTGGCCGCCACCGACACGCCGGGCCACGTGCTCGTGCAACTGCGGATGGGAGACGCGCCGCTGCTGGCCCGCATCACCGAACGCTCGCGCCGCGAGCTGGGCATCGCGCCCGGGCTGCGGCTGTGGGTCCAGATCAAGGGCGTGGCCTTGCTCAGTTGAACTTGCCTCAAACCGGGGTCAGAGCCCGGTTTAGGGCAATTTCCAAAATTCGGGCTCTGACCCCGGTGGTCAGCGCACGCGGCGCATCGACGAGATGCGGTTGTTCATGCGGTCGAGCATGTCGTAGCGGCCCGGGCCCAGGACGACGCATTCGCCCCGGAAGTCGGCGTGTTCGCAGAATTCCCAGCGGCCTTCGCGGATGACGAGCGAGGTGGCGCGGTCGTTGAAGCCGACGTCGCTCAGCGCGCGCACGTCCTGCGACAGTTCCACTTGCGGGCCTTCGAAGCGGGGGCCGGCGAACATCACGACGTCGGGGCCGCCACGATCACCGCGCCAGCCGCCGCGGTCGCCACGGTCGTCGCCACGCCAGCCGCCACGGTCGTCGTCACGGTCGTGATCGCGCCAGCGGCCGCGGCCACCACGGTCGCGGTCGAGCTGGCGTGCCGAGGAGATGGAATCATTGAAACCCGGCAGCTCGCGGTACTCGCCCGGACCGAACTCTTCGCAGCGGCCGCCGAAGTTGGCGTGCTCGCACAGCAGCCACGCGCCCGAGCGGATGACGACGCTCGACGCGCGGTCGTTGAAATTGAAATCGCCCAGGCTGGCGGCGTCGCGGTCGATGGTCACGCGTTGGCCACGGAAATTGCTGTCTGAGAACAGCGTCAGTTCTCCGGCAAAGGCGGCGTGGGTAAAGGTGGCCAGCACGGCGGCGGCGGCAAGCAGGCGTTTCATGATCTCTCCATGGGTGTGCGCCTTCCGTCGGCGCCTGTGCTGTTAACGCCGGCGCCGTACGGACGGCTGACAGTTTCCTTGTAACAAAATTTTACGCGACCGGCGGCACGCGGATGGCGTCGATGTGTTCGGCCCGCAGCAGATCGACGATCTGCCGGCCCAGGTCTTCCAGCGCCGTATGGTTCGACAGGTTGTGCAGGCGCTGCTCCAGGCTGCGCTGTTCGCGGATCGAGACCGCCCAGCCGACCGGCCGGCCGTCATAGCCCGCGTCGGCCGCGCACAGGCTGGCGCAGACGATCGTCAGCCGCAGGTCGTCCGCCGGCGCGTAGTCGAAGCACCAGCCCCAGTCTTCCGCGCTCGGGTAGCCCGTCACGATGCCCTGGCGGTTCAGCGCCTGCGCCAGCCACAGCGCCAGCTTGAAGCCATAGACGCCGGGATTGGCCTGGCAGTCTTCCGGCAAGGTCGGCAGGAATCGGTCGGACGAGAATTCGATACCCCAGGTCATGGAGACCTCCTCACGCGGCGGCTTGCTCCTCCAGTACCGGGCAGCCGAATCCCGGCCGCGCCAGTTCGCGCGTCAAATCTGCGCGGAGGGCAGACAGGCCCGCGATGCGCGCATCGATGTCCTCCAGCTTGCGCATCAAGGCGTCGCGCAGCAGCGGCGCGGCCGCGGCCGGATCGTCCAGCAGCGGCAGTCCGGTCTCGATCTCGGCCAGCGTAAAACCGAGCGCCTGGGCGGCGCGCAGGTAGCACAGCCATTGCACGGCTTCGGGCGGATAGTCGCGGTAGCCGTTGGACAGGCGGCGCGACAGCAGCAGCCCGCGTTTCTCGTAGAAGCGCAGGGTGTCCCGGGTGAGGCCGGTGGCGGCGGCGAGTTCTCCGATCTGCATGGCGATAGCGATAAATACCTTGACCTTGGAGTGTACTCCAGGGTCCATGATCCCGGAACCTTCATCCCGGGAGATTTCCATGCAACTCAGCCGATCCGCCTTTCTCACCCTGGTACGCGCCAGTGCCGCGTACGACCTGCTGCTCACGGCGCCGTTCGCTACGCCGTGGACCTTCGCCCTCGCGCACGCGCAGCTCTCGACCATCAACCAGCAACTCGGCGGCGATGCCCTGCCGGACTTCGGTCCGTTCCACGTGCTGTTCGCCTGCCTGATGGGCAGCATCGTGCTCGTGTGGTCCGTGCTGCGCCTGCGTGCCGCCAGCGTCACGCTGGGCCGCTACGATGGCGCCGGCCGCTTCCTGTTTTCCGCCTGGATGGCGTGGGCGCTCGCAACCAGCGGCGCGCCCTTGCTGTGGCTGTTCCTCGTGCCGGAGCTCTGCTGGGGCTTGGCGCAGTGGCTGCCGGTCGCTCAGGGAGACGGCAGCAGCGCCGCACGAGCCCCCTTCACCAGCGCCGTGCCCATGCGCTCCAGCCGCGGCGGCTGAATGCGCCAGGCGTGCCAGTACAGCGCCACGTCGACGAACAGATCCGGCGTCAGGTCGACGAGGGCGCCGCTGGCGAGCATGTCCGCGCACTGTTCCAGCGGCAGCAGGCCGTAGCCGAGACCGAGCCGGATCGCCTGTACGTACGGATCGCTGGACGGCACGTAATGAAACGGGTACGCGCCTTCCGGCAGGCCGAAGTGCTGCAGCAGGAACGCCGTCTGCAGGCGGTCGTTGCGGTCGAAGACCATCACCGGTGCCCGCCGCGCGGCCTCTCGCGTGATCCCGCTGGGGAACCAGCGCGCCGCGAACGAGGGCGCCGCCACCATCCGGTAGCGCATCACGCCGAGCGGGCTCACGGTGCAGCCCCGCATCGGTTCCGATTCGCCCGACACGCAGGCGAGCGCGAGCCCCTGTTCCAGCAGCGCGAACGTGTGCCTCTGGTCGCCCGTGACGAATTCCACGAGCAGTCCTTCCTCGATCAGCTCCGGCGCCAGCACGGGCAGCAGCCACGTCGCCAGCGTGTCGTTGTTGACGGCCAGCGCGACGCGCACCGGGCCGGGATCGGCCTGCTGCTCCGCGAAGAACTCGTCTTCCAGCAGCGCGCGGCGGCGGAGGAATTGCAACAGCCGCATGCCGGGCGCCGTCGGCCGGCAGGGGCGGGCGCGCACGAGCAGCGGCGTGCCCAGGTCGTGTTCCAGCGCGGCGATGCGCTGCGAGATGGCGGACGGCGTTACGTTGAGGCGCGCCGCCGCCTGCTCCAGGCTGCCGCTGTCTACGGCGGCGACGAACGCCTCGCTGCGGCGCGGGTCGATTTTCATTTGGATTAGCCCAGCTTAATGAACTTTAGAATCCATAAATATAATTGATGTAGCCGTGCGTAGAAGGCATGCTGCTCCGCAATAACAACAGGGGAGCATCATGTTTTCACAACCTATTTTCTTGCAAGGCCTCGGCATGGGCGCCAGCCTGATCATGCCGATCGGCGCCCAGAACGCGCACGTGATCCGCACGGGCGTGGCCGGCCGCCACGTCGTGCTGACGGTTCTCGCGTGCGTGCTGATCGACGTCACCCTGATCGCGCTGGGCATGTCCGGCTTCGGTGCGCTGATCGAGCATTCTCCCGCGCTGCTGCTGGCGGCCCGCTGGGGCGGCGCCGCTTTTCTGCTTTGGTATGGACTGCGCTGTCTGAAAAGCTGCTGGCGCGGCGCGGCGGCGCCGAATGCGATGGGCGACGGGCAGGTGGGCGTCTCCGCATCGCGCGCGCTGGGCATCGTGCTGGCGATGTCGCTGCTGAATCCCCACGTATACCTGGATACCGTGGTGGTGCTGGGCGCCGTCGGCAGCAGTCTCGCGGCGAATCACCGCGTGTCGTTCGCGGCCGGCGCGATGACGGCGTCACTGCTGTGGTTTTCCGCGCTGGGCCTGGGCGCGCGCCGCTGCGCGTTCGTGCTGGCGCGGCCCGCCGTCTGGCGCGCCATCGAAGGCTTTACGGGGACGACGATGCTCGTGCTGGCGGCGCTGCTGCTGATCGAAAGCTAGGCGGCGAGCGCCTTGCCGTGCTCGACCGACATCTGCGCCGGCAGCGCGACGCCGTTCTTCACCGCGGTCAGTTCGGCGAGGATGGAGACGGCGATCTCGTACGGCGTCTTGCTGCCGATGTACAGGCCGATGGGGCCGTGCAGCTTCGCGATCTGGTCCTCGGTGAGGTCGAATTCGCGCAGGCGCTCGCGCCGCCGCGCATTGTTGGCGCGCGAGCCGATGGCGCCGACGTAGAACGCGTCCGTCCTGAGCGCTTCCATCAGCGCGAGATCGTCCAGTTTTGGATCGTGGGTGAGGGCGATGACGGCGCTGCGGCTGTCCAGCTTCATCTCCAGCACGAGGTCGTCCGGCATCGCGTGCACGACGTCGACGCCCGGCAGGGCCCAGCTGGCGCGGTATTCTTCGCGCGGGTCGCACACGGTCACCTGGTATTCCAGGCCGACGGCGATCTGCGCGAGGAATTGCGATAGCTGGCCTGCGCCGATGATCAGCATGCGCAGGCGCGGACCGTGGATCGTGACGAGCATCCGGCCGTCCATGCGCAGCTGCTCGTCGGCCTTGCCGTGCGCCAGTTCGACCGCGCCGGTGGTCAGATCCAGCGTGCGCCGGGTCAGCACGCGGCGCTGGGCCAGCGCGAGCAGTTCGTCCATGCGGCTGTGCGCCCCGAGCGGTTCCACGACGAGCTGGATCGTGCCGCCGCAGGGCAGGCCGAAGCGGTGCGCCTCATCGGCCGAGATGCCGTACGTGATGACTTCCGGCGCCGTACGTACGATGCCTTTTTCGCGCACGGCCGCGATCAGGTCGTCCTCGATGCATCCGCCCGAGACCGAACCGACGACGACGCCGTCCGCGCGGATCGCCATCGTGGCGCCTTCCGGCCGCGGGCTCGATCCCCACGTCCTGACGACGGTCACGTACTCGCAGCGCCAGCCGGCGCGCAGCCACTGGTCGCAGGCGTGCAGCACTTCGAGGTCGATACTGTCCATTGCCTTCCTTTTGTTGCCAATCGATAATTCTTCAGCCCACAGGGCAGCGTGAATCGTAACGCAAAAACGCGAACCGCGACGGGCTGCAGCACCCGGCAAGAATGCAGGGCAAAAACGGTTTATACCGTTTTTGCGCATGGCGGCGCTATACTCGTCGGACTGCGACCCGTGTTGGAGACCACCATGAAGCCAGACCTGCTGTCCATGCTGCGCATCGATCTTCCCATCATCCAGGCCCCGATGGCGGGCGTCTCGACGGCGGCGCTGGCGGCGGCCGTGTCCGAGGCGGGCGCGTTGGGATCGATCTCCGTCGGCGCGGGCAACGCCGAACAGGGCCGCGCCGCCATCGCCGACGTGCGCCGCCTGACCGACCGGCCGTTCAACGTCAACGTGTTCTGCCACCGCCCCGCGCAGGCTGACGCCGCGCGCGAAGCGGCCTGGCTCGACTACCTGTCGCCGCACTTCGCCGCCAGCGGCGCGCAGCCGCCGACGGGCCTGCGTGAGATCTATAAAAGCTTCCTCGACGACGATCCGATGCTGGACGTGCTGCTGGAAGCGCGTCCCGCCGTCGTCAGTTTTCATTTCGGGCTGCCGGACGCGCGCCGCATCCAGGCGCTGAAAGACGCGGGCATCGTGCTGCTGGCCAGCGCGACGTCGGTGGACGAAGCGCGCCAGGTGGAGGCTGCCGGCATCGATGCCGTCGTCGCCCAGGGCTACGAAGCGGGCGGCCACCGCGGGTTGTTCGACCCGGAGCGGGGCGACCCCGCCATCGGCACGTTCGCGCTCACGCAACTGGTGGCGCACGCCGTCCGCATTCCGGTGATCGCGGCCGGCGGCATCATGAACGGGAACGGCATCGCCGCCGCGCTGCGCCTGGGCGCCAGTGCCGCCCAGATGGGCACCGCATTCATCCTGTGCCCGGAGTCGTCGGCAACGCCGCACCACCGCGCGCTGATGCAGGCGGGGGAGGGTGTGATCACGGCCGTGACGGACGTCGTCTCCGGCCGTCCCGCGCGCGGCCTCGTGAACCGGCTGTTCAGCGAGATCGGCGCGCCCGGTCACCCGCCGCTGCCGGATTATCCGATCGCCTACGATGCCGTGAAGGCGCTGAACGCGGCGGCGACCAAGGCCGGCAACAATGATTTCACGGTCAACTGGGCCGGCCAGGGTTTTGCGCTCGCGCGTGCGCTGCCGGCGGGAGAACTGGTGCGCCTGCTCGGCGCGGAACTGGCTCAGGCGTCCGCGTAAGCCGTCTCGATGGCTTCCTTGCGCGGCCTGGACGCGATGTGCACGACCAGTACCGCGTCCAGCGGGAGGGCAGGGTGCGCGGCACGGTGCTTCGTGAACCAGAACACCTCGTCCACGTCCTCGTCCCCGGCATCGTGCGCGGTGGCCAGCACGCGCTGCTCCTCGGGCGCGTCCTCGTAATCGACGGCTTCGAGGGCCGCGTCGTCGACGGCCTCGATCCAGGCCTCGGCATCCTTGCCCCAGGCCTGCACATAGCGCGCCCCGGACGCGACGAGCCAGCGCGCGACGTCCCACAGCCACATTTCCTCGACCTCGTCCTCGGCCAGCACGATGGCAAGGAAGGGCGGGCGCGCGCCCAGGTCGGGCAGGTCGGCGTCGGGCGGCAGGTGCAGATATGTAAGAGTCTTTCGTTGCATGTCACTAGCTTACCATCCTGCGTTACTATCTTGCTCATGAAGATCCTTGCATCCCTCGCGCTCGCCGCCGTTTCAGTCACGTCCGCCCACGCGGCCATTCCTGTGTACGGCTTCTTCGTCAAGAATACCTACCCGCACGACCCGAAGGCGTTCACGCAAGGCCTGTTCTTCAAGGACGGCCACCTGTACGAATCCACGGGCCAGAAGGGCCAGTCGTCGCTGCGCAAGGTCGACCTGAAAACCGGCAAGGTACTGCAGAAGAAGGACCTGGCGGACGAGTACTTCGGCGAAGGCTCCACGGCCGTGGGCGACACCATCGTGAACCTCACGTGGCAGTCGAATGTCGGCTTCCTGTTCGACGCGAAGACGTTCGCGCTGAAGGGCCGCTTCAACTACAAGGGCGAGGGCTGGGGCCTGGCCAGCGACGCGACGCACGTCTACATGAGCGACGGCACGAACGAGATCCGCATCCTCGACCCGAAGACGCTGGACGAGCAGCGCCGCATCCGCGTGACGGCCGAGGGCAAGCCGATCACGCAGCTGAACGAACTGGAAATCGTCGACGGCCAGATCTTCGCCAACGTGTGGGGGACCGATGTCATCGCCCGCATCGATCCGGAGACCGGCAACGTCGTCGGCTGGATCGACTGCACGGGCCTGCTGCCGCCGGACCAGCGCGGGACGACGAATCCGGACGCGGTCCTGAACGGCATCGCCTACGAGCCGAAGCAGCACCGCCTGTACGTGACGGGCAAGCTGTGGCCCAAGCTGTTCGAGATCGAGCTCGTGCCGATCAAGCGCCCCTGACCGTTACGTCATCGCGATCACGACCTTGCCGAAGTGCGAGCCGGATGCCATGTGCCGGTACGCCTCGCGCGCCTGGTCGAACGTGAATACGCGGTCGACGACGGGCTGCAGCCCGGTCGCATCGGCAAAGCGCACGACCTTTTCCAACATCGCGCGGCTGCCGACGTAGACGCCCACGAGCCGCTTGGCGGTCGCCAGCAGGGTGGCCGGGTTGACTTCGCCGCCGAAGCCGCTGACGCCGCCGATGATGGCAATGCTGCCGCCCATCGCGGCGGATGCGATCGAGCGGTTCACGGTGCCCTGGCCGCCCACTTCCAGCACGACCTGCGCACCGGCGCCGTCCGTCGCGCGCAATACTTCTTCCTGCCACTCCGGCGTCGTGCGGTAATTGATGACGTGGCGTGCGCCGAGCTCCCTGGCCCGCTGCAGCTTGGTGTCGCTGGACGACGTGATGACCGCGTTCAGCCCGGCCGCGCGGGCCAGCTGCAGGCCGAGGATGCTGACGCCGCCCGTCCCCAGCAGCAGCACGGTGTCGCCCGGACGGATCGCGTTGCTGGATTCGAAGATGGCATTCCACGCCGTCACGCCCGCGCAGGGCAGCGTGGCCGCGTCGACGAAGCTCATCCCGTCGGGGATCCTGACGAGTGCGTCCTCGTCCAGCACGACTTCTTCCGCGAGCATCCCGTCGACGTCGCCGCCGAGTGCGTGGCGGACTTTGTCGGGAGCGGTCGGGCCGTCGTGCCAGTGCGGGAAGAACGATGCGGTGACGCGGTCGCCGGGCTGCACGCGCGTGACGCCGGGGCCGGTGGCGACGACTTCGCCGGCGCCGTCCGAGCAGGGGATGATGGGGTCGTCGACGGTGACGAGGTAGTTGCCGCCGGCGACCATCAGGTCGCGGTAGTTCAGCGAGACGGCGTGCACGCGGATGCGCACTTCGCCATTGCCCAGTTCACGGTGAGGAAAATCCACGCACTGCAGCCCGTCGATGCCATCGCCGGGTAAGATCTGGTAAGCCCGCATCGCTGTCCTCCATCGGTTGGTCGGCCGCCCACGCCGGGCGGGAGGATATTGTTGCCGCAAGACCGGCGTGCGTGGCGCACGCTTATTTGGCCGCCACCTTGCCCCGCTGGCTCGGGATGAAGTCGTCCAGCACGGCCTGTTTCAGCAGCGCGGGCGGCAGGATGCCCTGGGCGATGATGAAGTCGTTGAACGCCTTCAGGTTGAAGCGGTCGCCCAGCGCGATCTCGGCCTGCGTCTTCAGCGCGCGCAGTTTTACATAGCCGTAGTAGTACGCGGTCGCCTGGCCCGGCATGCGGTATGAATAGCGGTCGACTTCCGATTGCGCGAACGGTTCGGACAGCACGACTTCACGCATCAGGAACTGCTTCGCCTGCTCCGGCGTCATGCGGCCCAGGTTGATCTGCGGGTCGAGCAGGGCGCGCGCCATGCGCAGCAGGCGGGCCTGCAGCGAGACGAGCTGGCCTTCCGGCGGCATGTACGGCAGGATCATCGCTTCCGAATACAGGCCCCAGCCTTCGACGTTCGTGCTGTTGAAGGCAAAGCGGGCACGCGCCACCGACATGCCTTGCTCCACCATCGACGCGAACTGCAGCTCGTGGCCAGGACGCGCTTCGTGGGCCGTGAGGGTCCAGGCCATCGCGGCGAAGTCGAAGTCGTTCATCTTCTCTTTCGACTTCGCGTTCGGGTTCGCCAGCGGGATCACGAACTCGCCGTATTCTCCCGTGTTGCCGATCATGCGCGGCGCGTTCATGAACGGTGCCGGCGAACGGGCCGCCTCGGCCGGCGTCGCGGTGCGGATGTTCGCCTCGCGCGTGGGCAAGGTCACGAGGTCGTGGGCGCGCACCATACCTTCGATATCCTTCAGCCGCTCGCGGTAGTACGGCATCAGCTGGTCGGGGGCGATCGACGATTTTTTGAGCTCGCGGATCACGTCGCGGTAGTCGGATGACGGCAGCTTGTTGCGCGCGGCGATGACGCCCGCCACGACCTGCATCTCGTCGCGCACTTCCTGGAAGTCGAAGCCGGCGCGTTCGATCATCTGCTCCGGCGCGATGTCGACGCCCACGTTGGCAAGGCGGTTCACGTAGATGGCTTCCGGCAGGCGCACTTCCTTGCGCGTGCGCGGCATCAGGCGGCTCTTGACCCAGTCGTCATACTCCTTCACTTGCGCCTTCAGCGCCGCGAAGTCGCTTTCCCACCCGGTGACGTTCGCCTTCCTGAACAGCTCCTCGATGCCGTCCATGTAGGTCGCGTTGTTGTTCAGGCCTTCCTCGACCTCGCCCACGTACGGGCCGATCAGCGCCTTGTTGGCGAGGCGTTCCTCGCCGCGTGCGCGCGCCAGCACGGCGATCGGGGAGTAGCCCGCTTCCTTGCCGGCGTAGCGCTTCAGGCGCACGAGCGCGAGCTTCCGGCGTTCCGGCTTGTTGCGCGGATCGAGCAGGGCGCGCAGGCCGCCGTACACGACTTCGCCCACGTTCACGTACTCGAGCAGGTACTGGTGCTCCAGCTTCATCGTGGCGATCTTCTTTTCGCGCGAGTCGATCAGGATGTCGAGGTCCTGGCGCACTTTTATATCCTTCTCCTGCGCGCGCTGGCGGCGCAGTTCCGCAAGACGTTTTTCCGTGTCGGCCAGTTCGCGCTCCCAGACGCGCGGCTTGAAGTCGGCCACCTGCGTGTCATGGCTTTCGTCGCCCAGTTCGGTGGATTCCTCGGGTACGTATTTACCGGTGTCCTTCAGGACCGGCTGGGTGTAGGCGTCGCTGCGCGCGACCCAGGCGGGTGCGGCTGCGCAGGCGGCGCCGGATGCGAACAGGAGGGCGAGGCCGAGACGGATCATGATGCTGCCTTTCAGTGGTGAAGCAGGCATTCTAGAGCTAGATCGGCTTGGCCACCATGAACCAGAAGATGAAGACGAATGCGATGAACGCGGGCACGCCGAGCGCCACCCATGTGCGGAAGTATTTCCAGTACAGCGGGGGCAGCGGCGTGCCGTCGCGCGCGGCGTCGGCCGCCATGTCGCGCAGGCGCATCTGCAGCCACACGACCGGCAGCCAGCACGCGCCCGCCAGCACGTACAGCATCAGCGACCACATGATCCAGCGGCTGCTCATCGGATACCCGGCCAGGTGGATCATGTAGAACCCCGTCGCCGGCTGGACGACGGCCGTGGTGGCCGTGAACAGCCAGTCCGCGATCACGACGTATTTGCTGACGACGGCAATCGCGCGCACGTCGCGGCTCACGTTCGCGAACAGCATGTACCAGGCCGACCCGATGCCCGTGCCGAACAAGAAGGTCGACGACAGGATGTGCAGCCATTTCACGACGACGTAGTCCATTACTTTTCCTCTTTTTCGAGTTCGTAGAGCAGCCAGATCGCGGCCAGCATCGGCAAATTCTTCGTCAGCGGGCCATACGGATGGATCAGGAATTCGGGCAGGCGGATGGCGATCACGATCGAATAAAAGCCGATCAGCGCCAGCTGCATCAACCACAGCCAGCGGCGCCGGCGCAGGAACAGCGTCCCGAAGCCCAGCAGCAGGTCGAACACGGACGCGCCGTACAGCATCAACGGGCGCAACTGCTCGGGGATGCCGGAGCGCGCCAGCAACTCGTAACTGTCTGCGGCCGGATAAATGAACGCCGAGACGATGGCCGTGGCGATCCACACGATGGCGATGGCGAGCCGCAGCACGGGCAGCAGCCAGTCCAGCTTCGCGCGCGCCCGCTCGGCGCCGGGGTCGACGACGAACGAGGCGATGTCGCGCGGCGGGCGGCCCAGAAGGCGCAGCGTGGGTCCGGGATCGGCCGCGTTGCCGCGGTCGAGCATGCGCAGCGCGTCCGGATCGAGCAGGGCGCCTGGCAGCCACGCGCCGATCCGTGCGAGCAGCTTCGCCACGCCGCCCGGCAGCGGCAGCACGCGCAGTTTGTTCATGCCCATCGCGCGGCGCAGGGTGGCCAGGTAGTCGACGAAGGGCAGCGCCTGTGGACCGACGAGGGCGATGCGGCGCACGGGGCCGCTCTCGGCCTTGTCCGCGTACAGCCGCTGACGCAGCAGGGTCACGATGGCGGCGACGACGTCGTCCACGTGGATCGGCTGCACCAGTTGCGGGGCGTCGCCCAGGCGTACCGCGAACGGCAGCGACGCCATCGCCTTGAACACGCGCGCGCTGGCGCCGTCCGCGCCGTAGACGAGCGACGGCTGCACGATGGCCGCGCGGATCGGAAGTGTCGCGAGATAGTCGTCGGCGGCCTTCTTCGACAGGTGGTACGCCGTGTCGGCCTGGTCGTCGGCGCCCAGCGCGGACAGTTGCACGACCATGTGCACGTCGTCCGATTCGGCGCAGGCGGCGAACAGGGCGCGCGGCGTTCTCGTATGCAAGTTCTCGAACGTCTGCGCGCCGCGTTCGCGGAAAATGCCGACCGTATTGATCACCGCTTCCACCCCGGAAAGGCGCGCCAGCCACGTGGATTTGTCGGTATCGTTGGCGAAATCGGCACGGATGGCGGACAGGCGCGGATGAGCGGGCAACCGCTGCGGATGCCGTATCGCGCACACGACGTCATGGCCCTCCGCCAGCAGCGCGTGCAGCAGGTGTTTCCCGATAAATCCGCTTGCTCCCGTGAGCAGGATCCGCATCCGTTTTCCTTTCTCAAGAGGACTTCATGGAATCATGGAACACGGCATTCAGGCGCGGCCTCGTCGGCGGCGCCACCTCCAGCCTGCTGTCGACCGCGGCGCTGTCCCTGCTCGGCCGGCGCGAAGCCGGCAGCGCCTACGCCCCCACCAACGCGGTCAGCCACTGGATTTATGGCGACGAGGCATTGCACGAACACACGCCCACGCTGCGCCACACCGTCCCCGGCTACCTGATCCACCACGGCAGCGCGATGTTCTGGTCGGTGCTGTTCGAGCGCCTGTGCGGCCACCTGCTCGACCGCAAGGACCCCACGACGACGCTCGGCGTGGCGACCGCCGCCTCCGCCGTGGCCTGCTTCGCCGACTACCAGCTGACGCCCAGGCGCTTCCAGCCCGGCTACGAGGCTCACTTGTCGAAGCCGTCGCTGGCCGTCGTCTACGGCGCGTTCGGCATCGGGCTGGCGCTCGGTGCGATGCTCACGCGCCGGTCCTGATTCCGGTTCGAGTGTAAGCGAGACCGCGAAATCGTGGCGTCAAGGATGGGAAAACGGCGCGTTGACGGCCAGCTGCGCCGCGAACGCGCGCTGATAGGCGGGGCGCGCCTCGCCGCGGGCGACGTAGGCGGCGAGGGTCGGGAATTCGTCCAGGATGCCGGACGGCCGCAGCCGGAGCAGTACCGACACCATCATGAGGTCGCCCGCGCTGAAGTCGCCGTCGAGCCAGTCGGCATCGCCCAGCCGTGCCGACAAGGGGTGCAGGCGGTCGCGCACGCGTTCCTCGACGAGCGGGATGCGTTCCCTGGCCCAGGGCTTGTCGCCTTCGAAGATGCGGGCCGTGACCAGTTCCAGGATGGGCGGTTCCACCGTATTCAGCGCCGCAAACATCCACGTGATGGCGCGGGCCCGGGCGTGGTCGTCCGCCGGCAGCAGGGCGCCGTGGTGCGTGGCGATATGAAAGACGATGGCGCCCGTCTCGAACAGGACGAGGCCGTCTTCTTCATACGTCGGGATCTGGCCGAACGGGTGCAGGGCCAGGTGCGCCGGTTCCTTCATGGCGCGGAACGACACGAGGCGGACGTCGTACGGCAGCCCCGCTTCTTCCAGCGCCCAGCGCACGCGCGTGTCGCGCGCGAGGCCCTTGCCGCCGTCGGGCGAACGTTCGAAGGCGGTGATCGTGATCGTCATAACCTGGGCTCCCCAATGAAAAACGGCGTACCGTGCAGTGTCACGGTACGCCGCGGTGAGGTCAAGCGTAATTAAAAGCTGTAGGTCGCGCGCGCATACACGTAGCGGCCATTGTTGCCGAACGGGGTGTAGTTCGAGAACGGCGTGTTGCTGGTCGTGTTCAGCGCCGGCGGCAGGGTTTCCGAGTACTGGTCGAACAGGTTGTCCGCGCCGACCGCCAGGCTGAACTGGCGGGAGAAGGCGTAGCGGGCTTCCAGGTCGACGATCGTCTTCGCCTTCAGCGTGAAGTCGAACGCTTCCGTCGTGCCCGGCGACAGCACGTCGCCGTAGCGCGTGGCGCGGGCCGTCACGCCCCACTGGTTCAGCTTCCAGTTGGCGCTGGCCGTGATCTTGTTCTTCGGCTGGCCCTTCTCGAGCGTCAGCACGTTCACGCGGTCGAACAGCACGGGCGCCGGATTCAGCGCGGCCAGCTGGGCGGTGGTCGGGACCTTGGTCACTTCGGTGCGGTTGAAGTTGCCGGCCAGGGTGAAGTCGAAGCGGCCGGCGGCGCCCGCGTTCCACGGCATGCTGGCGACGATGTCCACGCCTTCCGTCTTCGTGTCGACGCCATTGATGAAGAAGCGGCCGCCGCCCACGCCGACGAAGCCCTGCGACACGATGTAATTGCGCACGGCCGTCGACAGCAGGTTTTCCGACAGCACGATGCGGTCGCGCACGTTGATGCGGTAGGCGTCCACCGTCAGGCTGACGGGTGCGAAGCGCATGACGGCGCCCAGCGAGAAGTTGGTCGACTTCTCGGCCTTCAGCGGCTTGGCGCCCAGCGCGACGGCGACCGGATCGCTCGGCGTGAACGTCGTGATCTCGTACGGGATGCCGTTGACGAAGTTGGTCGACGTCGACGTGAAGCTCTGCTGCTGCAGCGACGGTGCGCGGAAGCCGTTCTGCACGGCGCCGCGCAGCGCGAAGTTCTTCGTGAAGTCGTAGCGGCCGGCCAGCTTGCCGGACAGGTTGTTGCCGAAGTCGTTGTAATGCTCTTCGCGGATGGCGGCCGACGCCAGCAGCTTGTCGGTCACGTTCGCCTCGACGTCGACGAACACGCCGATCGCGGTGCGCGATTTGTGCGACGCGTTGGCCGGACGGAAGCCCGGGAACACCTGCGCGCCCGACGCGGCCGGGACGCCGCTCGGCAGGATCACGCCGCCGTTGCGCCACGAATCCGGCTCGCCCGCGTGCAGCTCGTAGCCTTCGCGGCGCGCCTCCGTGCCGACCGCCACGTTCACCGGCGACGCGAGGCCGCCCACGTCGAACTTGCGCACGCCGGTGAGGTTGTAGACGATCTGGTTGTACGAGAAGCCGCCCGCGTCGAAGTTCGTCTTGCTGGTCGGGCCGATCGACGCGTTCAGCGTGTTCTGCACGTCGTAGTTCATGCCGTTCTGGCCGTACACGAGCGACGTGTCCATGTCCCAGTCGCCGAGGCTCCAGCTCATGCCGGCGGCGGCGCTGAAGTCTTCGACGGTCGGGGCGATGATCGGCAGGAAGCCGTTCGGATAGATCGATTGCACGTTGCGCGCATCCTGCGGCATGCGGAAGTAGCCGGCCGAGCGCGCGTCGCGCAGCTGGTAGCTGCTCCAGCCGTAGACCTTCACGTCGCCGGACAGGTTGTTGCCCACGTTGACGAACACGGTCTTCTGCTGCATCTCCGGATCGCCGTACCAGGCGTCGAAGCGGTTGATGGTCAGTTCGCGCGGATCGTAGGCACCGTTCACCTTCGCATACAGCTGGCGCATGTCGTAGCCGCTGCGCTCCGTATGGTTCTGGTCCTTGTATTCGGCCGCGATGGTGATATAGCCCGTCTCGCCCAGCGGCAGGCCTTTCCAGGCGCTGACGGTCGTGGTCTGGCCGTCCGTACGCTTGCGCGAATTGGGCGCGGTCCAGGTGGCGCCGGCCGGCGGGGCGGCGTTCAGCAGGTCGTATTCCGAGATGTGGGCGCCGTACGTGATCGTGCCTTCGCCGCCCGTGCGGTCCGTGCGCAGGCGGACGTTGACGACGCCCGAGATCGCGTCGGAACCGTATTGCGCGGCCGCGCCGTCGCGCAGCACCTCGATGCTTTTCACGATGGCCGAGGGCACCGTGTTCAGGTCGACGGCGGCCGAGCCCCGGCCGATCGAGCCGTTCAGGTTCACGAGCGACGACGTGTGGCGGCGCTTGGAGTTCACCAGCACGAGGCTCTGGTCCGGCGCCATGCCGCGCAGGGTGGCCGGGCGGACGGTGTCCGTGCCGTCCGTCAGCGTGGGACGCGGGAAGTTCAGCGACGGCAGCGCCACCGACAGGGCCTGGTTCAGTTCGGTCGAACCCGTCGTCTTGAGGGTGTCGGCCGAGATGATGTCGACGGGGGACGCCGTGTCGAGCGCCGTGCGGTTGGCGACGCGGGTACCGGTCACGACGACGGTTGCGGTGCTGTCCTGGGCTTGCGCCAGCAGCGGGGTACCGGCGAACAGCGCGGCGATGGAAAGGGCGAGTACGGATTTTTCCGGCACAAATCGTTGTTGCATTCTCTTGATCCTTATTCTTGGTCTAGGCCCGCGGGGCGGCGGGTTGCGGATACAACGGGCAAGCTCGTCGATACTGGCGCGTGCTTGTTATCGTTGTCAATTGTGCTAACCCGCAATAGATGTAAGGACGCAACAGTTGCGCATGCGCGGTGCATGCGTGCACCGCGGTGGGCCGGACTTTGTTACTTTCCGCGGATTTTCTGCACCAGCGTCACGACCGCCAGCACGACCGCGCCGACGACGACACCCGCCGCGGCATCGACGACGGCCGGGGCCACCGCCGCCAGCAGCCTGCCGATGACAGGCACGCCGGCGACAGCTGCAGCGGCGCCTTCGGCCAGATGGTGCAGCGGTTCGAACGCGTGGCCGATGATGCCGCCGCCGACCATGAACATGGCCACCGTGCCGATCACGGACAGCGACTTCATCAGGCGCGGCGCGGCCGCCAGCAGCAGGTTGCCGATGGCGCGCGCGGCGCTGCTCGCGCGGCGGCTCAGGTACAGGCCGAGGTCGTCGATCTTGACGATGCCCGCGACGATCCCGTAGACGCCGATCGTCATCGCGACCGCCACCGCGACGAGGGCCGCCACCTGCGCGCCGAACGACGCGCCCTGTTCGTTGACGACGCCCAGGGAGATCACGATGATTTCCGCCGATAAAATGAAATCGGTGCGGATCGCGCCCTTGATCTTGTCCTTCTCGACCGCGCGCATGTCGGCGTTCGTCGCCAGCGCCGTCGCCAGCTCTTCCTCGTGCGCGGCATCCTCGGCGGCGCTGTGCAGCAGTTTATGAGCCACTTTTTCGAAGCCCTCGAAGCACAGGTAGGCGCCGCCCACCATCAGCATCGGCGTGATCGCCTGCGGCAGGAAGGCAGAGATGGCGAGCGCGGCCGGCACGAGGATCGCCTTGTTGCGCAGCGAGCCCATGGCCACCGCCCACACGACGGGCAGTTCGCGGTCCGCGTTCACGCCCGTTACCTGCTGTGCATTGAGCGCGAGATCGTCGCCCAGCACGCCAGCCGTCTTCTTGGCGGCCACCTTGCTCATCAGGGCCACGTCGTCCAGCACGGTGGCGATGTCGTCGATAAGTGCCAATAAACTTCCTGCAGCCATGTACCGCTCCCCAATATCAATATGTTCACACATCTTAACCGACGCAGCCCGTCGGCCCGGTACACGGTTCAGGCGCGTTTTCTGCGTTTCAAACCCGAAAATCTGCATCTCGTCGCTTTCCCGTGCAGCTCATCCCGGGCCATACGTATAGTGACAACATTGGCTGCGGTGCAGCAGCCTTTCCGACCTGAAGGAGATGCCCATGAACCAGAACCTCGACCTGCCGTCCGTTCCGCGCCGCCGTGCCCGTCCTCCGAAGCGCAAGACCCGCATCACCATCTACCTCGACGACGAGGTCCTGGACGAATTCCGCTCGCGCGCCGAGCGCACCGGCACCGGTTACCAGACGCTGATCAACGCGGCGCTGCGCCTGCGCCTGGCCAGCGGCGACGCGAATCCGGCCGCGGCCTGAGGCCAAAAACGCAGAAACCCCGCCAGTACTGGGTGTCTGACGTGTAAGAAGATTACGCGTAGCAATTAATTATGCTAATCTTCCGGCTCTTTCAACCCGGAGGATTTATGAAAAAAGGCGAACTGATCGCTGAATTTGCGAAGCGTACCGAGATGTCGGGCGCCGCTGCGAACGACGCAGTGAACACCATCATCGACATCATCACCGAGCGTCTGAAAAAAGGCGACACGGTGGGTATCACCGGCTTCGGCACGTTCTCGGTCACCAAGCGCGCTGCCCGCAAGGGCCGCAACCCGGCAACCGGCGAAGTGATCAAGATCGCTGCGTCGAAGACGCCGCGCTTCGCTGCCGGCGCGACCCTGAAGGCCGCCGTCAACCCGAAGAAGAAGTAAGCAGTACCCCGCGGCTGGCCGCGGCCGTCCGGCAATCGCCGGCGCCGTGCGCCATGCCCGCGTCCCTTTTCCTCCCCTTCCGTTTTCTCCCATGAGCTTCGCCACCTGGATCGCCTTCGTCATCGCAGGCACGCTGATCGCCATTTCGCCCGGTTCCGGTGCCATCCTGTCGATGTCGCACGGCCTCGCCTACGGGCTGAAAAAGGCCAGCGCCACCGTGCTGGGCCTGCAACTGGGCCTCGTGCTCGTGCTGGCGATCGCCGGCGCCGGCGTCGGTTCGCTGCTGATCGCGTCGGAAACCGCGTTCATGGTCGTGAAGATCGTCGGCGCGCTGTACCTGATCTGGCTCGGCATCGCCCAGTGGCGCGCGAAGGCGGAAGTGTCGAACGTGTCGACCGCCGGCCTCGTGGCGCACCCGTCGTTCGGCCGCCGCGTATTGACCGGCTTTCTCACCAACGCGACGAACCCGAAGGGCATCATCTTCATGGTCGCCGTGCTGCCGCAATTCATCTCGAACGCGGCGCCGGTCCTGCCGCAGCTGGCGATCCTGGGCGTCACGATGGTCACCATCGACACCACCGTCATGCACGGCTACGCGCTGCTGGCATCGACGATGCAGCGCTGGTTCCGCGACCCGCGCGCCGTCAAGGTCCAGAACCGCTTCTTCGGCGCCGTGCTGATGGCCGTCGGTGCGCTGATGTTCTTCGTCAAGCCTGCCCACACCTGAGCGCGGAAACATTTCGCAACCATTTGTAATTCGTGTCGTCGTTTCGTACGCTCGTGCGTTGTAATGCAGGAGACGCAATCCGCCGCGTCTACCAATAAGAACAACCACGTCCACTCCCGCCCTGGAGACATCATGCCGAACCGCGTCGCGAAAACCGCCGTCCTCCTTGCCTTCTCCACCCTGACGGCGCTCGCCGTGGCGGCCGATCCGCCCGCGCGCGTGGGCCGCGTCGCGCTGGCCCAGGGCCAGGTCACCATCGGCAGCGACGTTGGTGCCGAGATGATGGCCGCGCAGGTCAACTGGCCCGTCACGTCGGGCAACACGATCAGCACGGCGGCCGGCAGCCGCACGGAGCTGCGCGTCGGTTCGACCTCGATCCGCCTGGACGGCGACTCGTCTCTGGAGGTGCTGCAGATGGATGACGACGGCCTGCGCCTGCGCCTCCACTACGGCAGCGCCAGCGTGCGTGTGCTGAACGCGGATATCGTCCGCGGCTTCGAACTCGAGACCCCGCAGGCGCGCGTGCGCCTGCAACAGCCCGGCCGCCTGCGCGTGGACGCCGAGCGCGTGCGCGACACCAGCTTCGTCACCGTGTTCGACGGCGTGGCGCTCGTCGAGGACGGCGATTCGCAGCTGACCCTGCGCGCCGGCCGCCGCGCCGAGGTGGGCGACGCCGACGTGCGCACCATGGCGGCCGTGCGCGACTCGTTCGACGAGTGGGCTCTCGTGCGCGACCGCTACGAGGACAATGCCGCTTCATCCCGCTATGTGACGACCGAGATGACGGGCTACGAAGACCTCGACCGCTACGGCAGCTGGCGCGAGGATCCCGAATACGGCCCGCTGTGGACCCCGACCGTGGCCTCCACGTGGGTGCCGTACCGCGACGGCAGCTGGACCTGGCTCGAGCCGTGGGGCTGGACCTGGGTCGACAACGCGCCGTGGGGCTATGCACCGTTCCACTACGGCCGCTGGGTGCAGGTGCGCAACCGCTGGGCGTGGGCGCCGGGCCGCCGTCACGAGCACCTGGTCTGGGCGCCGGCGCTCGTCGGCTGGGTGGGAGGCAACGGCTGGAACCTCACGTTCCGCGACCGCAACCGCCCGCTCCCGGCCGCCGGCTGGTATCCGCTGACGCCGCACGACCGCTACGTGCCCACCTGGCGCGCGCCGGACCACCACCTGCGCTGGCTGAACGAACACGTGCGCGACAACCCGCGCCGCCCGCGCGACTACCGCCCGCAAGGCCTGACGGTCCTCCCGCAGGACCGCTTCGACCGGCCGGGCCGGGTGAACGTCCCGCGCACGCCGATCACGACCGCGCCGCCCGTGCTGGTGCACAACGTCCCCACGAGCGCGCCGCCGCCCGCTCCGTTGCTGCCGAACCGGCCGAACCGCCCGGATCGCCCGGATCGCGACGGGGACGGCATCCGCGGCCCCGTCGGCATCGCCCGCATGGAAGGCCGCCACGCGGACCCGGGCCGCGAGCGCCGTATCGAGACGGCACGCGCCGAGCGCCCGCAAGGCCAGGTGATCACGGCGCCCCCGCCGGCGCAGGGCCTGCCGGTCACGAGTCCGACCCCGCATCTGCCGCCGCAGCCGCTGAGCACCGTGACGAGCCCGACGCCGCACCTGCCGCCGCAACCGCTGTCGACGAGCAGCCCGACGGTCCAGCAGCCGCAGACGGGCGTCTCCGGCATCTGGCTGCGCGACCGGATGGAGCGCGACGCCCGGCGCGACGAGCGCCGCGAACAGTTCGAAGAGATGCGCCGCAACCGCCAGCAGATGCAGCAGGCCCAGCCGCAGCCGCAGCCGCAACCCCAGCCGATGATGGCGGCACCGCAGCCGCAGCCGCAACCCCAGCCGCGCGTCGAGCGCCCGGTACCGGCACCCGTGCAAATGGCGCCGCGCCCGGTACCCATCGCCGCGCCGGCCCCGCCGCCCGTGCAGATGGCCCCGCGTCCGGCACCCGTCGCTGCACCTGCGCCGGCCCCGGCACCCGCACCGGCGCCCGCGCCGGCCAGGTCGGAAGAACGCCGCCACGTCGACCAGCGCGGGCGGGACCAGAAAGAGCGTTGATCCGGGCGGAATCGGACCGGTTTGGCTACAATGCTGTTTTACAAAAGGAGTGGCCATGGACCCGAAAGATTCCCTCATCGAATACCCGAGCGATTTCCCGATCAAGGTCATGGGCCCGACGCACGACGATTTCGCCACGACGATCGTCGAAGTAGTCACCATCCACGATCCGACTTTCCATGCCGGCAAGATGGAAGTGCGGCCGTCGGCCAAGGGCGCCTACACGGGCCTGACCGTGATCGTGCGCGCCACCAGCCGCGAGATGCTGGACAACCTGTACCGCGAACTGTCGTCGCATCCGATGGTGAAGATCGTTCTGTAACTTTGGGTTTGCAGCGCCAGCCATCAGGCTGGCTTATAATGACGGGTACGCTCTCTTCACAGACCCTATCCATGCAAGCGAACCAGCCGGCTATCCGTGAGCTTGGCCGCGCCGACTACGAACCCGTTTTTGCCGCGATGCGCGCCTTTACGGATGCGCGCACGCCCGACACGCCCGACGAGTTGTGGATCGTCGAGCATCCGCCCGTGTTCACGCTCGGGCTGGGCGCCGACCGCGGCCACCTGCTGAGCGTCGGGGGGCATGATGTCCCCGTCGTGCAGACCGACCGCGGCGGCGAAGTCACGTACCACGGCCCCGGCCAGGTCGTGATCTACCTGCTGATGGACCTGCGCCGCAACAAGCCCGGCGGCAAGTTGTACGCGCGGCAATTCGTCCACAAGATCGAGCAGGCCGTGATCGATGTGCTGGCGGCGTATAATCTTGCCGGTGAACGCGTCGAAGGCGCGCCCGGCATCTATATCGCCGACGGTCCGCGCAAGGGCGCCAAGATCGCCGCGCTGGGCCTGAAGGTACGCGGCAACGGCTGCACCTACCACGGCGTCTCGCTGAACGTCGCGATGGATCTGGCGCCGTTTACCTGGATCAACCCGTGCGGCTATTCCGGCCTGGCCACGGTGGACATGAAAACGATGGGCGTCGATGCGCCGCTGGCCGACGTGCAGCAAGCCCTCGCCGCCGCGCTGATCGATCATCTGTCCACGGCACCCTCTTCAACCGCAGCGGTCGCGCAGGCCGCAACCAACTGACTAACGCACATGACTTCCGAAATCGACACCGGCACCGCAGCAGCAGAATCCGCAGCAAATGCGTACAACGCGAGCGAAAAGCAGAAAGGCGCAAGCAAGACGTCGCGCATCCCGATCAAGATCGTGCCGCTCGAGCAACACGAGCGCCTCAAGAAGCCTGACTGGATCCGCGTAAAAGCCGCGAGCCCGTCGTCGCGCTTCTACGAGATCAAGGACATCCTGCGCGCCAACAACCTCGTCACCGTGTGTGAAGAAGCCAGCTGCCCGAACATCGGCGAATGCTTCGGCAAGGGCACCGCGACCTTCATGATCATGGGCGACAAGTGCACGCGCCGCTGCCCGTTCTGCGACGTCGGCCACGGCCGTCCGGACCCGCTGGACGTCAACGAGCCGGCCAACCTGGCGAAAACCATCGCCGACCTGCGCCTGTCGTACGTCGTGATCACCTCGGTCGACCGCGACGACCTGCGTGACGGCGGCGCCGGCCACTTCGTCGAGTGCATCCAGAAGACGCGCGCGCTGTCGCCGAACACGAAGATCGAAGTGCTCGTGCCGGACTTCCGCGGCCGCCTGGAAAAGGCGCTGAACATTTTCGCCGACGGCCTGCCGGACGTGATGAACCACAACCTGGAAACCGTGCCGCGCCTGTACAAGGAAGCGCGCCCGGGCGCCGACTACCAGCATTCGCTGGTCCTGCTGCGCGACTTCAAGAAGATGTACCCGAACGCTGTCACGAAATCCGGCCTGATGGTCGGCCTGGGCGAGACCGACGAGGAAATCCTGGAAGTCATGCGCGACATGCGCGCGCACGACATCGACATGCTGACCATCGGCCAGTACCTGGCCCCGTCGAACTCGCACCTGCCGGTGCGCCGCTACGTGCACCCCGACACTTTTAAAATGTTCGAAGAGAAGGCGTACGAGATGGGCTTCGTGCACGCGGCCGTCGGCGCGATGGTGCGCTCGTCGTATCACGCGGACCAGCAGGCACACGAAGCGGGCGTCGCAGCGTAATTTTCGGCAATGCAAAAAAGCGGTGGACGGCTTCCGTCCACCGCTTTTTTCATGCCCGCGTTATATTGGACACATGAGCGAACAGCATCCCCGTTTTTCTCCCGCCACCGACGACACCCAGGACGACGACGCATTCCTCGAGCGCGAGCTCGGGCTGCATGCGCGCGGCGTCGAGCTGGTCCGCATGGAAGGCCGGGTCTTCCTGCGCTTTGCCGGCGCCGTGCGCGTGGACGGCCTGCACGTCGAGTACCGCCTCGTGCCGTCGCGCGGCGTGCTGGCCAAGCCGAGCAAATGGCGCAAGATGGACCTGCTGGCCCGGCGCGAGCTCGTCGAGGAGCGGGCCACGCGCGACGCCGTCGACGACCTGAACCAGGAGGTCGAGGAATTCGTGCGCGAGATCGCCGACCAGGCCGACGAGTTCGGCTTCGACCCGATGCTGTTCCTGCACGTGCTGGAAGAGCTGGAGACGTCCGAGCCGGCCGAGTTCGTGTTCGACCGCATCCGCCAGCGCCTGCTGCACGCCGGCGAGCGCGAGCAGGAAGAGCGCCACGCCGCGCGCACCAAGGAAAGCATCAACCTGGCCGAGTATCCGGCATCGTTCGAAGTGGCGAGCAAGATGGCGCGCCGCTTCATCGCGCTGCTGGGCCCCACCAACTCCGGCAAGACGCACCGCGCGATGGAGCACCTGGCCCAGGCCGACAGCGGCGTCTACCTCGCGCCGCTGCGCCTGCTGGCGCTGGAAAACTACGAGCGCCTGCAGAACGCGGTAAATGCGGATGGCGAGCCCATCAAGGTCAGCCTGGTCACGGGCGAGGAACGCCGCCTGGCCGAAGGCGCGACGCACGTCGCCAGCACCGTCGAGATGCTGGACACGAAGACGCCCGTGCAGGTCGCCGTCATCGACGAGATCCAGATGCTGGCCGACCGCGACCGCGGCGCCGCCTGGACCGCCGCCGTGTGCGGCGCCCCGGCGTCGACCGTGTACCTCGTCGGCGCACCGGAAGCGCGGCGCGCGATCGAGGCGCTGGCCGAGCGCCTGGAATGTCCGCTCGAAGTGCACGTGCTGAAACGCAAGGCACCGCTGTCGATGGAGCCCAGCGCCGTGCGCAAGCTGCGGAACCTGAAGCGGGGCGACGCCGTCATCGCGTTCTCGCGGCGCGAGGTGCTGATGTGGCGCGACATGATCACGGAGATGGGGCTATCGGTGGCCACCGTCTACGGCAACTTATCTCCGGAAGTGCGGCGCGCGCAGGCCGAGCGCTTCCGCGAAGGGCAGGCCGATATCGTCGTCGGCACGGATGCCCTCGCGATGGGCTTGAACATGCCGATCCAGCGCATCGTGATGACGACGGCCGTCAAGTACAACGGTGTCGAGGAAGAAGAGATTTCCGCCGCGCTCGCCAAGCAGATCGCCGGCCGCGCGGGCCGCTACGGCGTCCACGAGGAAGGTTTCGTGGCCGGCTATGACGACGACACGCACGAGGTCATGCGCTCGTTAATGAAGGAAAAGATCCCACCGGTGCCAGCCAGCGGTTTTGCGGTCGCCCCGTCGCTGGAGCAATTGCACCGCATCTCGTCGGTGACGGGCGAGACATCGCTGGTGAAATTGCTGAAACGCTTCGTGCACAACATTGACGTACCCGACGGCTTTTTCTACCCGCGCATCACGGAAGAACAGAACGAGCGCGCGGAGTGGCTCGATACGCTGGACCTGAGCGTGGCGGAGAAGTTCACGATGTCGCTCGTGCCCATTTCGACCAGGGTGCCGACGCTCGAAAGCGCGTGGTCGCACTGGGCGCAATCGCTCGCGAAACGCAAGGTGTGCAAGCTCCAGCCCCATCCACAGGAACTGTTCTGGCAAAACCTGCAGGAAGTCGAGGACACGTGCCGCATGTACTCGGCCTATGCCTGGCTCGGCTACCGCATGCCGGAATTCTTCCCCAGCATCGAGGAAGCGCAAACCCTGGCGCGCGAAGCGTCCGAGCGCGTCGATGCGCTGCTGCAGCAGCAGAATGCGGCGACGCGCAAGCGGCAGGCCAGGAAGGAGCGGGGACGCTGGTAAGCAGCCCGCTTCACGGCAGCTGACGGGCCCGCCCGACGGCTTCCAGCCATTCTTCCCACAGGGCCGGATCGCTCGTCCGGCCGTCTTCATCCAGCCGGTAGCCGGCCAGCAGGTCGGCGAGGTCACTCGATTCCGTCAGGTCGACTTCACGTTCGAGGAAGGCGAGCATGGCCCGGTACGCCTGCTCGACCGTCAATGTCTGGTTACCCACATCCATGATGGCCTCCGTGTCGATGACGCCAGCTTACGCCGTTCATGGCAGGCAGTGCGCGGCAATGCCGGAGCCGCCGGAGCCGCCGGGGCCGGCGAAGGCGATGTCGGCAGGCGGGTAGCCATTGCCCAGTGCCAGCGTCCGGCCCCCTTCGTAGCGGAGTCTCAACTGGTCGCCGGAATAGTCGGACAGCGCGCGCGGGACGTAGATGGCGAAGCGGTAATCCAGACCCGCGTAATAGCCATGCCGGAAGACCTGGCTGGCCGGGCCGCGCTGGAGTTCGGCCGCGATCGCATCGGCGAGGGTTTGCGTGTCGAAGCGGCTGTTGATGTCGGCCGTGTCTTCCAGCCGCAGTGTGTAGGGCCGCAGCGGCCCGTAGCGCTGGTCGCCGTATTGCACGCGGAGACGGTCGGCGTCGAAATAAAAGCTCGGGATGTTGGCGCCCGTGACGTCCAGGTCGCACAGCAGGAACACGGCCCAGAACCCGTGCGAGTCCAGCGGCAGTACCGTGTGGACAGGGGCGCGGTTCGGCAGCGCGACGGGGTTCGTAAAATCGATCCGGTGGACGTTGGCAACGTGCTGGTAATGCAACACCACCGTGTTGCGCAGACCCGTGTCGACGCTGCTGCAGCCTGCCGCTGTCAGCAGGCCCGCAATGAGCGTGTACTTGATCAGCTTGCGCATCGCCCTCTCCTTTGCCGGCATCAAGCTTGTGCCGAACCAGACCTCAGCGTTTGCGGGAGGTCAGCGGTGTGCGGGAACTGTTATGACTTCAGCGATTTCTGCAGCAGCGCGTGCAGCGATGCAAAATCCGGCTCGCCCAGGTAGCGCTTGAGGATCTTGCCATCCTTGCCGATGACAAAGGTGGTCGGCGTCATGCTGACGTCGCCGAACTGCTTCGCCAGGTCGCCGCCCGAATCGAGTGCCACTTTAAAAGGCAGCTTGCGCGTCTCGGCGTAGTTCAAGACATAGTTCGGCGGATCGTAGCTCATCGCCACGGCGACGAATTCCAGGCCGTCCTGCTTGAACTTGTTGTACGTCTCGACCATCTGCGGCATTTCTTTCACGCAGGTGGCGCACGACGTCGCCCAGAAATTGACCATCACGACCTTGCCTCGCAAGTCCTGCGAGCTGATCTTCTGGCCGGCGATGGTGATGAACGTGACGTCGGGCGCCTGCTGCTGCTGGCTGAACGTGGCGAAACCGATGCCGGCGATCGCCAGCACGGCCGCGCCGATGGCGGCCGGCTTGATCCAGGCGCGATGTGAAGTGGTCATGGCGTCTCCTTCCGGATAACCCGATGTGTTACGACGTGCCCCGCGGTTCGGGTTGCTGCTGTTGCGGCGGCGACATCGAGCGCAGGTCTTCTTCGCTGATGTACTCGAACATTTTCACTACGCGCATGACGCCCGACACGCCCTGGGCAACGTCGGCGGCGATATTGCCTTCGCGCTGCGTCACGAGACCCATCAGGTACACGGTACCGCCCTCGGTCACGACCTGGAACGAGGTGGCCGACACGGTCTTCTTGTCCGCGAGGCTGAGCTTGACCTTGCTGGTGATGAGGGCATCGCTGGCGCGCGACGTATAGCTGGACGGGCCGGCGATCTGCAGCTCGTTGATGACGTTGTCGACATTGGTGATGCCGCGCACTTCGTTTTCCACTGCGCGCTTCATCGCCTCGTCCTTCACTTCACCGGTCAGCAGCACCTTGCGATTGTAGCTGTTGACGTTGACGTGGCCGGCGTCGCCGACGATGTTGCCCATGCGGGTTGCGGCTTTCACTTCGATGCCCTTGTCCTCGGTCTGCGCGCCCAGCGTGCGGCGGTCGGCCGTCGCGACGGCACCGCCAACGGCGGCACCGGCCACGACCGCTACGCAGCCTTGCAGGGAAGACAGCAGGGCCACGCACAGCACGGCCTTCGACAGGGGACGCAGCACGGCGCCGGCGTTAATTTGCATCTTCTTCTCCGAACAGGGCGACGTCGAGGCCGTCGCAGATACTGTGGATCGCGACCAGGTGGACTTCCTGGATGCGGGCGGTGCGGGAATGCGGCACGTTGATGTGGACGTCGGCGTCGGTCAGCATCTGCGCGATCTTGCCGCCGTCCTTGCCGGTCAGGGCGACGACGCGCATCTCGCGTTCCAGCGCAGCCTCGACGGCGGCCAGCACGTTGCCCGAGTTGCCCGACGTGGAAATCGCCAGCAGGATGTCGCCGGCCTGGCCGAACGCCTGCACCTGCTTGCTGAAGATCTCGTTGAAGCTGTAGTCGTTGCCGACCGCGGTGATGATCGACGTGTCGGTGGTCAGCGCGATCGCCGGCAGCGGGAAGCGCTCGCGTTCGAAGCGGCCGACCAGTTCGGCGGCGAAGTGCTGCGAGTCGCCGGCCGAGCCGCCGTTGCCGCAAGAGAGGATCTTGTTGCCGTTGGAAAGCGCATTGAACATCAGCTCAATCGCTTGAGAAATCGGTTGTGCGAGGAGAGTCGCCGACTTCATCTTGAGTTCGGCGCTTTCCTGGAAGTGGGCGAGGATGCGTTGAGTATTCATGGTCGAAGATTATAGTGCAGTGGCAATGCCGGGCGATCAAGGCCAGCAAAAAATGCTTACACTTCAATCGCGTTCCTTATCCATTCGACATGGTTGCCGTCGATGGCGATCACGTCGATGCGGCACGGCGGCAGGCGATCGAAACGTTGTAAATAAAACTGCGCGGCGCGGATGATGCGGCGGATTTTCGCCGGGCTGATGCTCTCCGCCGCGCTGACCGGGGCCCCGGCCGCGCGCTGGCGCACTTCGACGAACACGAGCGTGGCGCCGTCGCGCAGGATCAGGTCGATTTCTCCCAGCTTGCACTGGAAATTCGCTTCCACCAGCACGAGACCACGGCGTTCGAGCCAGGACAGGGCCGCGTCTTCCCAAGCGCGTCCCTGCTC
Organism: Massilia kyonggiensis; assembly: GCF_024756235.1. Lineage (GTDB taxonomy): Bacteria > Pseudomonadota > Gammaproteobacteria > Burkholderiales > Burkholderiaceae_D > Telluria > Telluria kyonggiensis. The sequence goes on from NZ_JANUGY010000006.1 coordinate 386,688, forward strand.
CTGCTTGCGCGACAGCCGGGTTGGCCACATGTCAGCGGCCCTTGTCGACGGGCTCGAACGCGCCGCCGCGGACGACGACGGCCGCTTCCGCTCGCTGCAGCTGCAACTGGCCGCCGGGACCACGCACCACCTCGAGCCGGCCCGTGACGCCATCCATGCCGAACGGCGCGCCATCCCGCAGCGCCAGTTCGCGCGCGACGCGGAAGGCGTCGATGCCGAGGGCATATAAACGGTCCATGTCGAGCGGCTGTTCCGTATCCAGCGGGCGCGGGTAGACCATCACGGCCGGGTGGTCGGGCAGCACGATCCACGGCAGGTCGAGAATGCGCATGCCGTCGAGGCCAGGTGGGTCCGGCGCCGCCGACCGCCCCGGATTCGCCGGTCCGCCGCCGTAGCACGGGATCGTGGCGCCGATCAGCGCGCGCACGGGACGCAGCGCCGCGCTGTCGAGTGCGGCGAACAGCAGGTCGGGCGAGTCGATCTCCAGATTCTGCTTCAGTTCCTCGATGGCCGCCTTGCCGCCTTCGCCGGACGGTACCGCGAAGCGCTGGTTCGTATGACCCAGCTGGGTCCAGCGCGCCTCGAACGCGCCGGCCGCCCGCTGCGCCCAGGCCGCGCCGCCCGTGAGAATCAGGGCGCGGCCGTGCGGATGCTCGCGCGCGGCCCACTCCGCCACCTGGCGCGCCTCGTCCTCGATCGACAGTCCGACCACGAGCATTCCGCGCGGTACCGTCGCGCGGCCTTCCGGCACGCTCAGCACGACGGTCGGCCGCGTGACCGCATCGCTGTCGGCCAGCGCCGCGACGGCGGAACGCGCGAGCGGGCCGACGACGATGTCGCTGGCGGCCGCGGCGCGCGCGTACGCGTCGAGCACGTCGCGCGGCGCGTCGCCCGTCGACACGACCTCGGCCTTGAAGCCGGTGCCGTCCCGCTCCATGCTCGCCATGAAGCCGGCGCGCACGGCCTCGGCGGCTGTCGCCAGCGTGCCTGATCGCATCGGCAACAGCAGGGCGATGCGGATGGGGGCGGCAGACGGTGGGGGCGGCGGAGCGGGTTCGTTCGGTGGCGGTCGGGTGGGACGCGGCTGGATGGCGGGATCCAGCATGGCGAGAAGGGGCGCGTGCGCACTTGTGTTAGTGTCCACGGACGCGCACAATCGCTGCGGCCCGGCACATGGCGTGCCGGCCAGGGCATGGCCGCATACGCTCATCGTAATGAGCAGCCAGGCCAGCCGGGCGCACAGTGCCTCGAGAATCTTCATCCGTATCCCCAACATGACAGAAACCCAGTCCAGCCAGATCGCCCAACTGCCCGTCATGGGCGAGGCCGCCCAGCAGTCCTATCCTACCGCAACGCTTTACGTGGTGGCCACACCCATCGGCAACGTCACCGACATCACCCTTCGGGCGCTGCACGTGCTGCTGCTGGCCGACGTCGTCGCCTGCGAGGACACGCGCAAGACCGGCGCCTTGCTCACCCGCTTCGGCCTGAACAAACAGATGATCGCAGCGCACCAGCACAACGAACGCGAGGTCGCCGAGAAAATCGCCACGCGCCTGCGCGCGGGCGAGCGCGTGGCGCTCGTATCGGATGCGGGCACGCCGGCCGTGTCCGACCCGGGCGCGCGCATCGTCGACGCCGTGCGCGATGCCGGCCTGCACGTCGTGCCCGTGCCCGGCTCGTCGGCCGCCATCGCGGCGCTGTCGGCGAGTGGGCTCGTGAACGACCGCTTCTATTTTGTCGGCTTCCTGCCCGCGAAGACGAAGCAGCGCGAAGCGGAACTGGCCACGCTCAAGGCCGTGCCGGCGACGCTCGTGTTCTATGAGGCACCGCATCGCATCACGGACTGTGTGGAATCTCTCGTCGCCGCGTTCGAACCGACGCGCCAGGTGGTCTTTGCGCGCGAGCTGACGAAATTGTTCGAGGAAATCCACCGGTGCCCGCTTGCCGACGCGCTCGCGTGGGTGAAGGCCGATGCCAACCGCGAGCGCGGCGAATTCGTCGTGCTGGTCGAGGGCGCGCAGGTGGCGGACGATGAAGGCGACGTCGAAGCGGAGCGCGTGCTGCGCATCCTGCTGGAGGAGTGTTCCGTGAAACAGGCGGCCGCGCTGGCGGCCCAGATCACCGGGAAGAAGAAGAACGCGCTGTACGAGCGGGCGCTGCAGATCAAGGGCGGCGAGTAGGCGCCGTTACCACTTGCAGCCGCTGTCCTTCTTGTCCATCGCCAGGAAGATCGGCGCGAGCAAGCCACCGGGCACGCCATCCTTGCAATCCGGCCGCTTGGCCTGCTTGATCGCCCGTTCGAACTTGCTTTCCGTTTGCAGTTGCGGTTTCGGCAAGCGTTCGAGCGCGGTGCCCACCTTGTCCGGATCGGGTTCGTTGGCCAGCTTCGTCGCCATGCCGCGCGCCATGCTGCGGGCGGCGTCGACGTCGAAATGCCGCGTCGTCGTCGCGGGTTCCGGTGGCGGCGCGGGCGTGTCCGGTGCCGGTTTCACGGCATAGGTTTCTTCGGTCGACTGGCGTTTTTCCACGGGCACGGCGATCACGGGACGGGTTTTCCTTGCGGGCGGCTGCGCGCGCGGGATCGGTTTCGGCGGCTCCTCGGCCGGTTTCACCTGCACGGGCGGTGGCGGCGGCGCGGCCTGTAAACGGATCGTGAGCCGTTCCGGCGGCGCGGCGGGCAACGTCGTTGTGGGCTGGCGATAGAACGCGAGCAGCAGCGCGTGCGCGAGCACCGACAGCGCAATGCCGGCCACAATGCGGTTCATTTGCTTGCGGTCGGGGAGGGCACTGTCGATGTTGTCGATTGCAAACGTCACGTCTTCACCTGTGCGAAAACCACGGACCCGCGGGCTTTCCTTGACCGGGACCGTACCCGGAAGGTATGATGGCTGTCTTCGGAGTGTAGCGCAGCCCGGTAGCGCATCTGGTTTGGGACCAGAGGGTCCAAGGTTCGAATCCTTGTACTCCGACCAGTATAGCAAGAGGCCGACGAGAGATCGTCGGCCTTTTTCATTTGTTACAAGGTTCTCTTCGCCAACAATGCATTGCCGGCCCGGCTCGCGCCCTTGCGGCCGAGATGCTGCGAAATGAACGCGCCCGCATCCACGACGACATCGAGATCGATGCCCGTCTCGATCCCGAGTCCATTCAGCATGTAGACCACGTCCTCGGTCGCCACATTGCCCGTCGCGCCCTTCGCATACGGGCAGCCGCCCAGGCCCGACACGGACGAGTGGAAGATCGTCACGCCCAGTTCCAGGCTGGCGTAGATGTTGGCGAGCGCCTGGCCGTAGGTGTCGTGGAAGTGGCCGGAGATGCGGTCCAGCGCGAAGGCGCGCGCCGCCGTCTCCATCACGGCCTGCGTCTTGCGCGGGGTCGAGACGCCGATGGTGTCGGCGATGTCGATCTCGTCGCAGCCCAGGTCGCGCATGCGGCCCACGACGTCCGCGACGGCATCCAGCGGCACGTCGCCCTGGTATGGGCAGCCGAACGCGCAGCTGATGCTGCCGCGCAGGCGCAGGCCGTTGTCCTTCGCGGCCTTCGCCACCGGCTCGAAGCGCGCGATGGATTCCGCGATCGAGCAGTTGATGTTCCGCTGCGAGAACGCTTCCGACGCGGAACCGAAGATCACGACTTCATCGGCCTTGGCCGCCAGCGCCGCCTCGAAACCCTGCATGTTCGGCGTCAGCGCGGAATACAGCGTGCCGGGGCGGCGCGTAATGCCGGCCATGACCTCGGCACTGGTCGCCATCTGCGGCACCCATTTCGGCGAGACGAACGACGCCGCCTCGATATTGGCGAAACCGGCGCGCGACAGGCGGTCGACCAGTTCGATCTTGACCGCGGCGGACACCGCTTCCTTTTCGTTCTGCAGCCCGTCGCGCGGGCCCACTTCGACGATCTTGACGTGCTTAGGGAGTGAATTGTGCATGGTGGTTTCCTAGTAGCCGCGGGCGCGGTCGACGATGTCGTCGATGGCCTCGCCCCGTTCCAGCTTGCCGATCTTGGCGGCGATCTGGCGTACGGCTTCCTCGCGCAGGGTCAGCGCGGAGATGTGCGGCGTGATGGTAATGCGCGGTTCGTTCCAGAACGGATGCGGCGCCGGCAGCGGTTCGTTGCGGAACACGTCCAGCGTGGCACCCGCGATATGGCCGGCGCGGATCAGCGCCAGCAGGTCCGGCTCGGCCAGCAGCGCGCCGCGCGCCACGTTGATCACGTAGGCGCCTTCGGGCAGCTGCGACAGGTGCGCGCGGTCGAGCAGGTTCGTCGTCTCGGGCGTGAGCGGCAGCATGCAGACGAGGACCTGCGTGCCGGACAGGAAGTCGCCCAGTTCGTCCATGCCGGCGAAGCATGGCACGCCCGGCACGTCCTTCGGCGAACGGCTCCAGCCGCGCACGGGAAAGCCGAGCTGGCGCAGCGTGCGCAGCACGGGCATCCCGAGCTTGCCGAGGCCCAGCACGCCGACCGTGAAGTCGGCCTTGCGGCGACGCGTTTCCAGCGGGTTCCAGATGCCCTGGCGCGCCTGCTGCTCGTAGTCGTCGAAGCGGCGGAAGTAGCGCAACGTCGCATACGCCACGTACTCCGCCATCTGCTCGGCCATGCCCGCATCGCCCAGGCGGACGATGGGGACCGGGGGCAGCGCGTCGCCGAACTTCAGCAGCGCGTCCACGCCGGCGCCCATCAGGAAGATCGCCTTGACGTGGGCGAGCTGGTCGAGCAGCTGCGGCGTCGGTGCCCACACCACGGCGTAATCGCAGGGCGCTTCCGACGCCAGCGACATGTTTTCGCGCCACACGACGGTCTCCGCGTGCGGCAATGCATCGGCAAAATCACGGGCCCACGGTTCGATGACACCGTCGCCCCGGTACAGCAGTATCCGCATGTCTTGTCTCCTGATTGTTATGGATGTTTGCGTTTGCTGTCTCGTTGGTAGTCCTGCGCCGCGGTCTCCGCCACGGCGTTGATTACGCTGCCGCCTTGAAGGCCAGCAGCGGTGCGCCATCCGCAACCTGGTCGCCGACCTGGTACAACACTTCCTCGACCAGGCCGTCGCTCGGCGCGGCAATCGTGTGTTCCATCTTCATCGCTTCCATGATCACGAGCGGTTCGCCCTTCCTGACGTGCTGTCCGCTGGACGCGATCACGGCCACCACCTTGCCCGGCATCGGTGCCGTGAGGCGGCCGTCCGCCGTCTCGTGCTCGCCGGCATGCGCGAGCGGGTCGTTCCATTCCAGCACGTGATGCAGGCCGCCGGTGAACACGTGCAGCGTTTCGCCGTCGCGCCGTACCGTGCCCTGGATGGCCTGGCCGTCCAGGCGGATCGCGTAGCGGCTGTCATGCTGCGAGACAAGCGCCACCGGATGGGTCTTGCCGTCCGCCTCGAGCGTCCAGCCATGCGCATGATAGGCCATGTCGATCGCATAGACCTTGGCCTGGGTCGTGGCCGCGTATTCGTCGCCGAATGCCAGGCGGCGGCGATACGTGCCGTTCATGCGCCAGCCGTGGGTGCTGGTCCATGGGTCGGCCGGGTTGTGACTTGCGGGCGTTTCCGCCGCGACCAGGGCCACAGCCGCCAGTGCCAGCGCGGGCAACGGCGCCGGGCCTGCCGGCGGGAACAGGGTTGCCGTGTTCCGTTCGATCAAGCCCGTGTCCAGGTCGGCATGCGCAAAGGCATCGCCTTCGACGAGGCGTTTCAGGAACGCGATGTTGGTCGCAAGACCGACGATGTGGAATTCGGACAGCGCCTGCGCCATGCGCGCCAGCGCCTGGGCGCGGTCCGCACCCCACACGATCAGCTTGGCGATCATCGGGTCGTAGAACGGCGAAATCGCATCGCCCGCGCGCACGCCGGAATCGATGCGCACGTCGCCATGTTCGAACGCGACGTGGCTCGGGGTATCCATGTGCTGGAGTGTCCCGATCGACGGTAAAAAACCCTTTTCCGGATTTTCCGCATACACGCGCGCCTCGATCGCGTGGCCGTGGATCGTCAGTTCGTGCTGCTGCTTCGGCAGCGGCTGGCCGGCGGCCACGCGCAGCTGCCATTCGACGAGGTCCGTCCCCGTGATCATTTCGGTGACGGGGTGCTCGACCTGCAGGCGCGTATTCATCTCCATGAAGTAGAACGAGCCGTCCTGGTTGGCGATGAATTCGACGGTACCCGCGCCCACATAGCCCACCGCACGCGCGGCGGCGACGGCCGCTTCGCCCATCGCGGCGCGGCGCTCCGGCGGCATGCCCGGTGCAGGCGCTTCTTCCAGCACCTTCTGGTGGCGGCGCTGCACGGAGCAGTCGCGCTCGTGCAGGTAGACGCAGTTGCCGTGCGTGTCCGCGAACACCTGGATCTCGATGTGGCGCGGGCGCGTGAGGTATTTTTCGACGAGCACCTTGTCGTCGCCGAAGGAGCTGATCGCTTCGCGCTTGCACGACGCGAGCGCGGCCTGGAAATCCTCGGACCGCTCGACCACGCGCATGCCCTTGCCGCCGCCGCCCGCGCTGGCTTTCAGCAGCACCGGGTAGCCGATGCGGTTCGCTTCCGATTGCAGCAGTTCCGGATCCTGCGCGTCGCCGTGGTAGCCCGGCACGAGCGGTACGCCCGCGCCTTCCATCAGCTGCTTGGCGGCGGACTTCGATCCCATCGCCCGCATCGAGGATCCCGGCGGACCGATGAACACGAGGCCCGCGGCCGCGCAGGCTTCCGCGAATTCCGCGTTCTCCGACAGGAAGCCGTAGCCCGGGTGGATCGCCTGCGCACCGGTCGCCAGCGCGGCGGCGATGATCTTGTCGCCGCGCAGATAGCTGTCCTTGGCGGCGGCGGGGCCGAGCAGGATCGCTTCATCGCATACCGCCACGTGTTTCGCGCCGGCGTCGGCTTCCGAATAGACGGCAACGGTCTTGATGCCGAGCCGGCGCGCGGTGGCGGCGACCCGGCAGGCGATTTCGCCACGGTTGGCGATGAGGATCTTCGTGAACATGGTGTCTCGTCTGTTTTATGTGTTGTGAAAATCGGCTTGTGGCCGTGACTTCTATAAAACTGGCTTGTGGCCTGACTACGTCGGTTGCTGCGCTCAGCAGCCGCAGCTTTCCTTCTGCACCGACTCCAGCGTCGCCGAGCGGGTTTTCAGGCCCAGCTTTTCCAGCAGCTTGCGGTCGTCGTCCGCTTCCGGGTTGTCCGTGGTGAGCAGCTTGTCGCCGTAGAAGATGGAATTGGCGCCGGCCATGAAGCACATCGCCTGCACGGCTTCGCCCAGCTCGCGGCGGCCGGCCGACAAACGCACGCGCGCCTTCGGCATCGTGATGCGGGCGACGGCGATCGTGCGCACGAATTCGATCGGGTCCAGCGGCGGCAGGCCGTGCATCGGCGTGCCTTCCACCTGCACCAGGTGGTTGATGGGCACCGATTCCGGATACGGGTTCATGTTGGCCAGTTGCGCGATCAGGCCCGCGCGCTGGGCACGCGTCTCGCCCATGCCGACGATGCCGCCGCAGCAGATTTTCAGGCCGGCCGTGCGCACGCGGCCCAGCGTATCCAGGCGGTCGCGGTATTCGCGCGTGGAGATCACGTCGCCATAAAAATCCGGCGAGGTGTCGATGTTGTGGTTGTAGTAGTCCAGGCCCGCCTGCTTCAGTTGCTCGGCCTGGCCTTCTTCCAGCATGCCGAGGGTCGCGCAGGTTTCCATGCCCAGCGCCTTCACGCCGCGCACCATGGCTTCCACTTTTTCCATGTCGCGCTCTTTCGGGCTGCGCCATGCGGCACCCATGCAGAAGCGCGTCGCGCCCTTGGCCTTCGCTTCGCGCGCGGCGTCCAGCACGGTGTCGAGGTCGAGGATCTTCTTCGCCTCGACGCCGGTGTCGTAGCGCGCGGCCTGCGGGCAGTAGCCGCAGTCCTCTTCGCAGCCGCCCGTCTTGATCGACAGGAGGGTCGCGAGTTCGACGTCGCCGTCGGGGAACTCGGCGCGGTGCGCCTGCTGCGCGCGGAACATCAGTTCCGGCAGCGGCAGTTCGAACAGCGCGAGCACGTCGTCCAGCGGCCAGGTGGCGTCTTTCGGCAGGGAGGCCGGCGTGACCGGCGGGTGGAGAGTAACGACTTGGGTCATTTCGGATTCCTTGTTTTGGTCAGGCTCGCTTGGCCGGCCATCCGGGCAGGTTCGCGAGTTCGAGGTAAGTGGCAGCCTTGGCGGCCGTCGGTTCGTCGAGGCGCGGCACGCGGCCGAGCAGCGGGGCGGGCAGGCGGCGTTCGAGCTCCGCGACGTTTTCGTCGGCGAAGCGCATGTCCGGGTCCACCTGGTTGGCGACCCAGCCCGCGAGCACGAGGCCGCGCGCGACGATCGCCTCGGCCGTCAGTAAAGCATGGTTGATGCAGCCCAGGCGCATGCCGACGACGAGGACGACGGGCAACCCCAATTGTACGGCGAGATCGGCGCTGTCGAAATCTTCGGAGAATGGCACGCAGAAACCGCCCACGCCTTCGACGACGGTGGCGTCGGACGCGCCCAGGATTTCGGCGTACGCCGTCAGGATGGGCACCGGTTCGATGGTGACGCCTTCCAGGCTTGCCGCAATGTGTGGCGCGCACGGCTCGCGCAGCATGTACGGCGTCGTGATCGATTGCGGCAGCTGCACGTTGCCGGCCGCGCGCAGCATGGCGGCGTCGTCATTGTGCAAGTCTCCGTCGCGTTCCTCGGCGCCGGCCGCGATGGGTTTCATGCCGCACGCGCGCACGCCCTGGCGCACGAGTTTATGAAGGATGGCGCTGGAGACCAGCGTCTTGCCGATTTCCGTGTCCGTGCCCGTCACGAAGCAGGCGAAGCGCGTCGGCACGCCTTCTGCGGCCAGCGGCGCGGGGACGGTCAGCGGCACCGCGGCCGGCGCAGTTGCCACTTCCGCCGTGCCGACGGATTGTTCGGGCTCGTTGAGGCTCATGCCCAGGTCCTTTCCAGCTGGTTGAGCGCAGTAATCAACTGCGCGACGTCTTGTTCGGTATGCGCGGCGGACAGCGTGACGCGCAAACGCGCCGTGCCCACCGCCACGGTCGGCGGACGGATCGCCGGCACCCACAGTCCCCGCTCGTGCAGGCGGGCGGCCACCGCCATCGCCTCGTCGTTGGCGCCGATGATGATGGGCTGGATCGCCGTCGTCGACACCGGGCGCTGCCAGCGTTCCAGGCGCAGGCCGCCGTCCAGTTGCGCGATGCGTGCACGCAGGTCGGCGCGGCGCTGCTCGCCTTCATCACCCTCGATGATATCGACACTTGCAAGCAGCGCGTGCGCGAGCGCGGGCGCGGCGGCCGTCGTGTAGATGTACGGGCGCGCACGCTGGATCATCAGCTCGATCACGTCTTCGTGCGCCGCGATGAACGCGCCACCGACGCCGGCCGCCTTGCCCAGCGTGCCGATGTAGACGAGGTTCGGTGAGCGCAAGCCGAAATGCTCCAGCGCGCCGCGGCCGCTATCTCCCAGGACGCCGAAGCCGTGCGCATCGTCGACGACGAGCCACGCGCCATGGCGTTCGCACAGCGCGAGCAATGCCGGCAGCGGGGCGAGGTCGCCGTCCATGCTGAACACGCTGTCCGTGACGACGATTTTTACGGACGCAGCGCTCGCCGCGAGTTTCTCTTCCAGCGCGGCCACGTCGCCGTGCGGGTACACGGTCACGCCCGCGCGCGCAAGACGGGCGCCGTCGATCAGCGACGCGTGGTTCAGCGCTTCCGAGAAGATCATCGCATCCGGTGTGCTGCCGAGACCCGTCAGCACGGCGAGGTTCGCCATGTAGCCGGTGCAGAAGTACAGCGCGCGCGCGGATTCCAGATGCGGCGCTTCGAACGCGGCCAATCGCTCTTCCAGCAGCGCGTGCGCGCGGCTGTGGCCCGACACGAGGTGCGACGCGCCGCTGCCGGCGCCATACAGGCTCGCGCCCTCACGCAGCGCTTCGACGACGCGCGGATGCGCAGCGAGTCCCAGGTAATCGTTGCTGCAGAACGCGAGCATGTCCCGGCCGTCGACGACCTGGCGCGGCGCGCAGGGCGTCTCCGCCGTGCGGCGGTGGCGGGTCAGGCTGCGGCTTGCCAGCTCGTCCAGCTGGGCGCGGACGTTGTCGATCAGGTTCGTCATCATTCCGCGATCACTTCTTCGAACACCTTGCGCGTGCGCGCCGCGAGGCCCACGATCTCTTCCTCGTCCAGTACGTATGGCGGCATCAGGTACACGGTGCGGCCGATGGGGCGCAGCAGCAGTTCGTTTTCCACGGCGCTCGTGAAGAAGCGGCGCGCGAAGGTCGAGGCGCGCTGCGTATCCGGCTCCACCGCGTCGAACGCGAGGATCATGCCGCGCTGGCGGAAGTTCGTCACGCGCTTGTGGTCCAGCAGCGGCGCCAGTTCCAGCATCAGGCGCGTGGCCGTCTCGCGGTTCTTGTTCAACACGTCGTCTTCCTGGAAGATCTGCAGCGTGGCCAGCGCGGCGCGGCAGGCCAGCGCATTGCCCGTGTACGAGTGCGAGTGCAGGAAGCCGCGCGTGATGTCTTCGCTGTAGAACGCCTCGTAGACCTTGTCGGTGGTGAGGACGAGCGACAACGGCAGGTAGCCCCCGCTGATGCCCTTCGACAGGCACATGAAGTCCGGCCAGATCGCGGCCTGTTCGCACGCGAAGAACGTGCCGGTGCGGCCGCAGCCCACCGCGATCTCGTCGGCGATCAGGTGCACGTGATACTTGTCGCACAGCTCGCGCAGGCGCTGCAGGTACAGCGGATCGTGCATCGCCATGCCCGTCGCGCACTGCACGAGCGGTTCGACGATGATGGCGGCGATCTTGTCGCCCTGTTCCGCGAACAGCGCCTCGACATCCTTCGCGGCACGCAGCGCGACGTCCTGCGCGGACTCGCCGTCGACGGCATTACGCGCATCCGGCGACGACACGGTGCGCGCGGCGCGCAGCAGCGGGCCGTAGGCATCCTTGAACAGCGCGACGTCCGTCACGCCCAGCGCGCCGACGGTCTCGCCGTGGTAGGAACCCTGCAGGCAGACGAATTCCTGCTTGTCCGCATAGCCCGCGTTGCGCCAGTAATGAAAACTCATCTTCAACGCGATCTCGACGGCCGATGCACCGTCCGATGCGTAGAACGCGTGACCGAGCTGCTGGCCCGTCAGCGCGGCCAGTTGTTCGGACAACTCGATCACCGGTTCATGCGTAAAACCGGCGAGCATCGCGTGTTCCAGCTTGTCCAGCTGGTCCTTCAAGGCCGCGTTGATGCGCGGGTTGGCGTGGCCGAACAGGTTGACCCACCACGAACTGATGCCGTCCAGGTAGCGCCGGCCTTCATGGTCGTACAACCACGGCCCCTTGGCGTGGCTGACGGCGATCAGCGGCACCTCTTCGTGGTGCTGCATTTGCGTGCATGGATGCCAGACGCTGCGCAGGCTGCGCGCGATCCAGTCGGAGGAAGTGGTGGTGGATTTCAATCTACGTCCTGTTGGTCTAGCTAGTCCAGCCATGAAGGCCGGCGTTTTTCGAGAAATGAAGCGACGCCCTCGCGGCCTTCGAGCGAGGCGCGGATGCCAGCGATGCGGTTCGCCGTGTCTTCCAGCAGCGCTTCCGTGACGGGTTCACCGGCGATCTCGCGCACGAGTTTTTTGGCTTCGCGCACGGCGTTCGGGCTGTTGTTGGCCAGCGCCTGCACGATGCCCGCGACCTTCGTGTCGAGGTCCGCGGCCGGCACGATCTCATGCGCGAAGCCGATACGGTGGGCTTCACGCGCGTCGAAGCGTTCGGCCGTGAGGAAGTAGCGGCGCGCGGCTTGCTCGCCCATTGCCTTGATCACGTATGGCGAGATCGTCGCCGGGATCAGTCCAAGTTTTACCTCGGAGAGGCAGAAGTTCGCGGTGTCGACCGAAACGACCACGTCGCACGCGGCCACGAGGCCCATGCCGCCGGCGTAGCAGTCGCCCTGCACTTTTGCCACGACGGGCTTCGGGCAGATGTAAATCGTGCGCAGCATGTCGGCGAGGCGCATGGCGTCGGCACGGTTTTCGCTGTCCGAATAACCGGCCATCTTCTTCATCCAGTTCAGGTCCGCGCCGGCGCAGAACGCGGGACCGTTCGCGCCGAGCACGATGGCGCGTACGAGCTCATTGCGTCCCAGCTCGTCGAAGGCGAGGGCCAGTTCCGCGATGCTTTGTTCGTTGAACGCGTTGCGCAGGTCGGGGCGGTTCAGCGTGACGTGGCCGATGCGGTCGCTGATCGTGACGGTGAGGGTCTGGTAGTCCATGTCTGTCTCCTCACATGCGGAACACGCCGAACTTCGTGTCCTCGATCGGCGCGTTCAGCGCGGCCGAGAGGCCGAGGCCCAGCACCATGCGCGTATCGGCCGGATCGATAACGCCGTCGTCCCACAGGCGCGCGGTGGCGTAATACGGGTGGCCCTGGTGTTCGTACTGTTCCTTGATCGGCTGCTTGAACGCGGCTTCTTCTTCGGCACTCCATTGGCCGCCGCGGGCTTCGATGCCGTCGCGCTTGACGGTCGCCAGCACCGACGCCGCCTGGTCGCCGCCCATCACGGAGATGCGCGCGTTGGGCCACATCCACAGGAAGCGCGGCGAGAACGCGCGGCCGCACATGCCGTAGTTACCGGCGCCGAACGACCCGCCGATGATCACCGTGAACTTGGGCACGGACGCTGTCGCGACCGCGGTGACCATCTTCGCGCCGTTGCGGGCGATGCCTTCGTTCTCGTACTTGCGGCCGACCATGAAGCCGGTGATGTTCTGCAGGAAGACGAGCGGGATTTTTCTCTGGCAGCACAGTTCGATGAAGTGCGTGCCTTTCAGCGCGGATTCCGAGAACAGGATGCCGTTGTTGGCGATGATCCCGACCTTCATGCCGAAGATGTGGGCGAAGCCGCAGACGAGCGTCGTGCCGTAGCGGGCCTTGAATTCGTCGAATTCACTGCCGTCGACGATGCGGGCGATCACTTCGCGCACGTCGAACGGTTTTCTCGTATCGACGGGGATGATGCCATACAGTTCTTCGGGTGCGTACTTCGGCTCCGCCGCTTCGCGCAGCGCACCCTGCTGGGGCTTGGTGCGGTTCAAATTCGAGACGATCGTGCGCGCCAGTGCCAGCGCGTGCGTGTCGTCCTGCGCCAGGTGGTCCGCGACGCCGGACAATCGCGTGTGGACATCGCCGCCGCCCAGGTCTTCGGCCGTGACGACTTCGCCCGTCGCCGCTTTCACCAGCGGTGGCCCGCCCAGGAAGATCGTGCCCTGTTCCTTGACGATGATGGATTCGTCGCTCATCGCCGGCACGTAGGCGCCGCCTGCCGTGCAGGAGCCCATCACGACGGCGATCTGCGGGATGCCTTTCGCAGACAGGTTGGCCTGGTTATAAAAGATGCGGCCGAAGTGGTCGCGGTCGGGGAACACGTCGTCTTGGTTCGGCAGGTTGGCGCCGCCCGAGTCGACGAGGTAGATGCAGGGCAGGTTGTTCTGCTCGGCGATCTCCTGCGCGCGCAGGTGTTTTTTGACCGTCATCGGGTAGTACGTGCCGCCCTTGACGGTGGCGTCGTTACAGACGATCACGCATTCCTGTCCGGCGACACGGCCGATGCCCGTGATGATGCCGGCGGCGGGCGCGGCGTCGTCGTACATGGCGTAGGCGGCCATTTGGGAGAATTCGAGGAACGGGGTGCCCGGATCGAGCAGCATCTGCACGCGCTCGCGCGGCAGCAGCTTGCCGCGCGCGACGTGCTTGGCACACGCGGCCTCTCCGCCCCCCTTGGCAACCTGCGCAACCTTGGCGCGCAAGTCGTCGACGAGGGTTTGCATGGCGGCGGCGTTGGCTTTGAAATCTTCGCTGCGCGGGTTGAGTTTCGTGTCGATCTGGGGCATCGGATCCTGTCTCCTGCTGTTCGCGGCTTGTGGCGCGGTTTTATTCAGGGAAACTGCCGTCCACATAGAACCACCGCATCTTGCCACCCACGGCAGGGTCCGGCTCGCGCAGGAACCGGCTGACTTCATGCAACCGGTGGGCGCGGCCGTGGACCTTGAAGCGGGCGACGAATTCGACGGTGTCTTCGTTGGGTTGTTCCGGCAGGTCTGCTTTACGTTGACGTAAACGTAAAGCAGATTTTATCTCAAGTCCGAGCCACTGCACCTTTTGGCTTTGATCGATGATGGGTTCCGTCGGCCGTGTGCTGGGGTGCCAGGTCGCGCGCAGATAGGCCTCGTCCCGCATCACGAAGGCCGTGTAGCGGGATCGCATCAGCGCCTCGGCCGTCGGCGGCAGTTCCGCGCCGGCGATGAAGGGGCCGCAGCAGCGCATGATCGACGGGCCGCCGCAAGGACAGGGGAGAGGCTTCGCAGGAGTAGGCATGGCGGCAATTATCCGCCATTTCCGGGGGCTGGGTGAGCAGGGCATTCATGCGGGATGCGCGCAGATGGGCGGGCGTTAATGCATCTGCGCAGATCTTTTGCCGAAAATAAATGAACTGCTCATTAAATGGGCGCAGAAATTTTTTGTTTCTGGGTGCTTGAGATGGCTGTTCTATAAAACTTCCCTGCGATTGCGCCGCAAAGTGATGCAAAAATGACACGAACCGTCTGAACGATTATATATTAATAACGTCTTGATAAGCCGACATCATGTACGCGGTGTAGACAAAGGTAGCTTTGTACTGGAAAAAAATGTTAATGAAAGACACGTTTTTTTCAGTAAGGTTAAACTGCAAGGTATCATTGTCGACCATGTATTAACGCATTGAGCTAGATGGAATTGAATCCGATGAGTGAAGTGAGCCAAGTAAAAGGTGCCGTGTTTGGGAAACTCGGCCAAGAAAGACGGCTGTTGAAGTTGGACACATCCCTTGGCTCCGATACCTTGTTGCCGCAACGGGCATATGGGGTCGACCGCATCAGTGAAGGATTCGACTACAAGATTGACTTGCTGTCGCTCGACGCCGACATCGAACTCAAGCAACTCATCGCACAGGAAGTCACCCTGTGGGTACTGCAGACTGATGCCACCTATTTACCTGTGCATGGCTATGTACACACGGCCAAGAAGTTGGGCAGCGACGGGCAACTGACGGCGTACCAGATCCAGTTCTCGGGTTGTATCCACTTTCTCAAGTTCCGCAAGGACGCGCGCATCTGGCAGGATAAGAATGCTGAGGACATCATCGCCGACGTATTGAAAGGCCATCCTCAATGCCAGGGCCGATTCAGGTTCGAGCTGACGCAGCCAGCCCGACCTCGTTCTTATTGCACCCAGTATGAAACCGACTGGCACTTCGTCATGCGCATGATGGAGAGCGAAGGCTGGTATGCGTACTTTGAACAGGCGTCTGACGGCAGTGGCCATCAATGGATCATCACCGATTCGGTGGGAAACCTGAAGTCGCGTCAGTCCGAAGACATCGCTTTCCATCGCGCCGGTACCAACGATGAAGTCGACAAGATTGTTCAGTGGGGTACCACCCGAACGCTTTTGAACAGCCAACTTTCAACGAAGACGTTCGATTACAAGGCGCCGCGCAATATCAGCGAAACCGGCATGCAGATTCTTCCGGACCACGGAAACATCCCCGCGCAACTGGAAGTCTATGAATATACCGGCGCGTATACGAATTCGGGTGTCGAGCATGGGACTGACCAGTCCCGCGTGCGCGTGCAGGAATGGGAGTCTCGCGCCAAGCGGTTTTTCGGCATATCGGGTGCCCGCCATCTGCCGGTGGGCCGGTGGTTTACGCTCACTGACCATCCTGCTCATGATGAGGTCGCCGATGAAGCCCGCCAGTTCGTGGTGTTGAATGTCGAATGGGCTATCGAAAATAATTTGCCTCTGTCCACGACACAGAAGGCGTTTTCGGGCAGTTTGAAAGGCCAGTTACTCAAGTTTGCTGCGGATGCGGGTCTGTCTGGCCTTGATGATGAGGGGCCGGGTGCTGAGAATAGCCGCACTGGTCACTGCTTCAACCGTTTCGAAGTGCAGCGGCGCACTGTGGAGTACCGCAGCCCGTTCACCCACGCGAAGCCGTCGATGCATGCGCAGACGGCGACCGTGGTGGGGCCCGCCGACGAAGAAATCTATACCGATAACCTGAATCGCGTGAAAGTGCGCTTTCATTGGGACCGACTCAACCCGGGTGACGAAAAGGCATCTTGCTGGGTACGGGTCAGCTATCCGAACGCGGGCGAAGGTTGGGGCGCCGTCCATGTGCCGCGCATCGGCCAGGAAGTGATCATCACCTTCCTCGATGGGGACGTGGACCGGCCAATCATTACGGGACGTATCTACAACGGCGAGCAGTCACCGCATTGGCATAGCGACGGCCGCTTGTCCGGCTACAAATCGAAAGAATACAAAGGCGCCGGGTTCAACCAACTGGTCATGGATGACACATCCGAACAGAACCGGGCGCAGCTGTTCAGCAGTTACACGAATGCGCAGCTCAGTCTCGGCTATCTGATCGGCCAACAGGGGAACAATCGTGCCGGTTTTTATGGTTCCGGTTTTGCACTCAATTCGGACGCGTATGGCGCCATTACGACGCAACAGGGGTTGTACATCAGTACCTATGGCAGGCCAGGGCCGAAAGGTTCGCAATTGGACGTCCGGGAGGCGCGTGACCAGCTGAAGGAGGCGCAGGAGCTGACGAAGAACTTGTCGGACGTCGCCGAGAAGTCCAGTGCCGAGGCGCTGCCGGGACAAGAGGCACTCCAGGAATTCGTCGACGCCACCCAGGCGCAGTACAGCGGTCCGGGGCAAGAAGAGGCCAACCGTTTTGCCGCCCCTCTGCTGCTGATCGCCTCTCCCGCTGGTATCGGGTTGAGTACGCCCAAAAGCACGCATATTCACAGCAGCGACCAGATGACGATGTCGTCGGGTGCCGATACTAATCTGGCCGTTGGTAAGAGTCTGATTGCCAGCATCAAGGAAAAAATCAGCCTATTCGCCTACAACGCCGGTATCAAGCTGTTTGCAGCCAAGGGAAAAGTCGAAGTGCAAGCCCAGAACGGCGACATCGACATCATTGCGGAGAAGGTGTTGCGACTATTGTCCGCTACTGATCGGATCGAAATCTTTGCCAAGAAAGAGGTGGTGATCGGTGCCGACGGCTCTGCAATCAAGATCAATGGCTCGGGGATCACAGACATGACGAGTGGTAAGCGCATCATCCACACATCCGAGCTTTCCGTACCAGGTCCGCAGACGACGACATATTCGCTACCCACGCTTCCCAAGGAAGTTTGTCTTGAATGCCTGAAAAAACGCGCGAAACAGCGTAGCGCGTTCGTGAACAAAGGAGCGCAGCAATGAAGATCGCTCCTTTGGAAGTCTCTACTTTCGAATCGAACCTGGCGAGTGCTTTCGATAACCAGAACCTTACCTGCTACGCGATCATCGACAAGGCACAGGACAAGACGCTGCTTGAGAAATTCGAAAAAGGTGGGATCGGTGTGCGTGGTAAGTGCATGCTGCCGGCGGCGCTGGATTCCGAAGCGGAAAACTACGCGCCGTATCTGCTGGAGCTGTCGCCGCTTGCAGCGGATTCGGAAATCTGGCCTTCCATTCTTCGTGCAGGTGCTGAGCATCCAGTCAGCTTTACCTTACTGGCGAGCCGATTTTCCTTCGATACGCTGTGGGACCATCTCGCGGCGTTTACTGAAATCCTGCTGCCCGACGATACCGACATGATCTTCGCGTTCTGGGATCCCGCCGTGCTCGGAACCCTGACCGGGCAGGCAAGCGATCTCACGTTGCACGTTCCGGCGCCGGTGCTGAGCGAGCGGCAGCGCGCGCGTCTGTTGCAGGGTATCTCAGCGTGGTGGTATTGGGACCGGGACGGTAATCCTCAACAGATTCTGCCAAGGACCAATGCCGAGGCTGCTGCTGCGCATCTGGTCAGCTTGCCACTCAAGCTTACTCAGGTACAGGTGGACATGCTTGTGGAGGCTGGTGTGCCTGATCAGCTGTTGTCCATGGTGATAGAAAACCAGTCACAGCTACTCTGGGATATTCCAACCTCTGAGCACTATAAAACGATCAAAAAATATCTGCTCGATGCGCGGAAGCTAAAACTGTTCGGGATGCGCGACATTCTGAACTACATATGCGCGGCGTTGATTTATGGAGACGAACTCCAGACAAACCCCTCCATCGCTGGATTACTCGAGCAAGTCAAGGCTGGGGCGATCAGTTTCGATGCTGCAATGGAACAGTTTCAAAGCCTAGAGTAAGACGTTCTGTAACAGATCCGTCTGCAAGGAAGAAAATGAAAATCGGGAAACAAGATACTTTTAATAAATATTGTAAGCAAAGATTGGCGATTCGGCGGAATTTTATAAAAATCGTCGGGCTAGGAATAATCACGCCATTCTCTGCTTGCAGCCAAGGAGCAGTTGAGATGCAAAAGGGAATCGTACTTAACGTAGAGATGTACTCGTATCTGAATAGGCCAGTTCACGATATAATTTTTAATGGCACTGATTTAGGAGTCATGAATTCATTTGGTGGAACAGGAACGATCACGGGTGTTAGAATTCCGTTTGGTACGCAAGCGTTAAGATTAACTCTCGGCGGCCCGAAAGGGATGCCGGGAAACGGAACTCGCGTCGAAATTAAAAATAAGTTAACTATATTGCCTGAGCAGATACCGAATGGAACGCGCTATATTGGGTTACATCTTTATCCTGACTATACGGCTGAAATTACCTTTTCGGATACGATTCCAGATAGAACGGCACGCGGTGAAAAGATTATTTCTGAGAGCGAATAAATGTCTAATGCCGATAAACTAGCGGCCGCACGCAATTGTAATCGTGACGCACCCACCAGCAAACCAGCGCCAACACAGAACTGTTCGGATGTCGTTAATATAAGCGTGTTTTTCGATGGCACCGGAAACAACAAAGACGTTGATGATGTTGACCAAAAGTGGAGCAATCCTGCGCGGATTTGGCGTGCAGCTCAATTGCTTGGGCAAAAGGATATTCCAAACTACCCTATTTACGTTTCAGGCGTTGGTACTCCATTCAATGGAAGTGCAACTGATTGGATTGACCAAAAATTGATGAGGCTCCAGGACGGCGCGCTCCTGGGCTCAGGCGGTGGGGCCGGCGGCACACGGCGTTTGGATTTTGGGGAGGCCAGTGTAAACGATCGTCTGCGAGCTATACTTACAAAGAGCGCTGCCAAGCTGGATATATCTTTAAAACCATATATCGAGAAAGGTAAGCCCGCAAATATCAAACAGTTAGCAGCTGCGATTGAGGCACATGGGCTTATTACGATAATCAATCTATCGATATTTGGATTTTCTCGCGGGGCCGCTTTGGCTCGTGCTTTCAGTAATAATATATTGAGCGAATGCATTCGCGACAGTAATGGAACGCTCAGGTATCAAGGTGTGCCGGTTCGTATTCATTTTATGGGCTTATTTGACACTGTCGCGTCATTTGGTCTGCCGGCGAAAAACGTCGATATGCCATTTAGTGAAAGAGACCTGGTCGTTCCTCACGCAGTTGAACGTTGCGTCCACTTTGTCGCGGCACATGAGCTACGTTTTTCTTTTCCTGTAGACCTGATACGGAAAGATGGTAAGTTACGACCAGGCTGGATTGAAAGTGTCTATCCAGGAGCACATTCCGACGTGGGCGGTGGATACGAACCTATTAGTCAAAACGTTTTTAATAATTATGCACGCATTCCTATGCGAGATATGATGCGTGAAGCATCGATAAGTGGAGTGCGATTGGTTAATTATGACGATATTGAAAAAATTGATGCAGATTTATTTGAGTCGCGCTTTAAAGTGCAGCCCGAAGTGGAGGCGGATTACAAGAATTATCTAGCCGCTGTGGGTATGCATGGGAATATTGAGCAATCCGTGATGGCTCACATGAAGGCGCTATATTCCGGGTGGGGTACGATGACTCGCCGAAAAATTAAGACGCCCGATTTGATTGAGGCGGAAGCCAGAGGACTCTCTAAATGTATCGGTCACCCTGGAATTGCTGCCGAAGCTGCAATTTTTCTGTCGATGGAAAAATTCGAGCATTCAGCCCGTAACAACGGCTCGGTAGACCTTTCACCGCCGGCGTTGAATGTAGAAGGGAAATTTTTCGGTTGTGTGGTTCGTCCAGCCAAATGGAGACTCGACGCTTGGAAAACGACCGCATCGGAACCGGTGTTCAATTTTATACAACGATACGTACACGATTCGAAGTCGGGTTTCATCCACGCTCTTGAACCTTTCAGCTATTTTACCGCACGTGGTATGGCCGAATCTTCGAGGAACGTTCTAGCGCAAGGGCTAGACTGGATGGATGACACACTGACTGCGATTAAAAACGGCGTTATCAAGGTATATCATCGAGTTGAGGGTGTCGTTGTCGAGACTTGGGAAGAGGGCAAGCTAATCGCGACTCACACTTATCGAGTCGGCGAAAAGTTCGTCGTCGATACCGTTCGTGCCGGCGTTAATTACACGGTTGAGGTTTACCAGACCAGCAAGCAGGTGCTTATTTCGACGGTCAAGCGGGGCCAGCAAATGGTGATCACATCGATCGATATGGCCAAGAAGCAGGCCAGCGCAGCAGCAGAGGCGACTCAGAAAAAAGCGGCCGAGTTGGCGGATGCTACCCAGCGAAAGGTTGGAGAGTTTGCCGATGCAACGCAAAAAATGGCTAATGAAGTCGGCAATCAGATATACAACGGTGCAGCGGGAGCAGCCAAAAGCGTAGGACAGGCTGTAGATACCGGCATGCACGCAGTGGAAGAAGGCTGGCATTCGGTACGTTCGGCGATTGGTATCTAGAAATGACACTTGCAATTGTCCGGCTTGGAGACAAGACGACACATGGCGGTGTTGTGATTACCGCATCGCCGGTGCATACGTTACGCGGTATCGGCATCGCTCGCAAGGGAGACATGGTTTCGTGTCCGTTACCGGGGCACGGGATAAATGAGATCGTAGAAGGTTGTCTTGTGTTCAGTGTCGGTGGTCGCAGCGTGGCGCTGCACGGACACAAAACCGCGTGCGGCTGCTCGCTGATTGCCAGCGCTATCGACGCAACCCAAGGGTAATGTAGCGTTAGCTGGGCTCAAGTCGGGCAACGCGGCGTCCCGTATGGATCGTTGAGCGTGCCGGGAAAAACAGATTTCTATTGGTGGTAAGTTTATGATCCTTTACCAAGTCATGTGGCTGGCCCTTCCACTTCTCTGGGGGGCTGCTGCTGTCGTTATATTTCAGTCGCAAGGTGTATTACCGGGACCAATCGATGATCTTTGAGGCTTCGATTTCATTGCTGTCTTCATTGATGCTGTTTTTCGCGTGGTGGCTGATGCTTCCGATTCTGGTGCTGTTGCCGCTGTCGCTTTATTTCGCGTTCCGCTGCTATAAAAAGACGGTCGCACGCTTTCACGGTTTCCCCATTCTTGCGCGTGTCGCGGGCTTGCTACCGATGGCGGTGGCACTTGCGACTTTGCCAGCAATAAATTACTTCTTTGCAGATTCATATCGGGCATAGCTGCCGGCGTTTCTGCACGCTATCCCAGCGTCAGCCCATCCAGCCTAAACGGCGGCGCCTTCCCGCGCATGAGGTCCGCCAGCAAACTCGCCGTCCCGCAAGCAAACGTGAACCCAAGCGGCCCATGCCCCACGTTCAGCCATAGATTCGAATACGGCGTCGCCCCGATGATCGGTGCACTGTTCGGCGTCGCCGGCCGCAACCCGGCCCACGGCGTGATCTGCGTGTAGTCCGCCGCGCGCGGCATCGTTTCCTTCACCTGGCGCGTGAGGCTATCCAGGCGTTTCAAATTCAGGCTCAGGTCCTCGCCCACCATATCGACCATCGCCGCCACCCGCAGCTTGTCGCCGATGCGCGCATACAGCACCTTGCGTTCGAAGTCGGTGACACTGATCTCGGGCGCCACGTCGTCCTGGCGGATCGGCGCCGTCAGGCTGTAGCCCTTCAGCGGGTAGATCGGCAACGACAGACCCGCCGATTCCCCAAGCATGCGACTCTGCATGCCGGCCGCCAGCACGTACGAATCGGCCGACAGCAATCCCGCCGAGGTCTGCACGCCGCCGACCCTGCCGCCACTGACGACGAAGCGCTGCACCTCGCCATGCACGAAGCCTGAGAAGCCTGGATGCGCGCCGATGCGTTCGGCCAGCGCCACGCAGAACGCGTAGCAGTCGGCCACCGCTTCGCCGCCGTTGTAGATGCCGCCGGCGAGCCTGTTTTCCATCGCGGCCAGCGCGGGTTCGTGCGCGACGCATTCGGAAGCATCCCACACGTCGCCGGCATTCGGCTTCGCGGCGGCCGCGTCGAAGGCGGCGCGCGTGCGGTAGACGACCAGCTTGCCCGCGTCGCGCCATGCGAATGCGTCCAGCGGCACGACGGGTGCCAGCGCGGCCATTGCCTGGCGCGACAGCTCGCCCAGTTGCAGCAACTTGTTCGTCGTCTTGCGATTCACGTCGGCGCGGCAGTTGGCAAGGAAGGCGGCCAGCCAGCGCCACTGGTGCGCGTCGAATTGCGGGCGGAACCGGAGCGGGCCGTGTTCCTGGAACAGCCATTTCAAGGCCTTCAGCGGCACGCCCGCGTCCGCCAGCGGCGACACGTAGCGGTAGCTCAACTGCCCGCCATTGCTGTAGCTCGTGCCGGTGCCCACGCCCGGTGCGCGTTCCAGCAGCATGACCCGGTAACCGGCTTCGAGGAGCCACCACGCCGAGGTCAGGCCGACGACGCCGCCGCCGATGACGATTACTTGTTGCATCCGAGCACGCTGTTGATCATGGACATGCGAAGAAGCTTAGGGGCTGGCCCTGCGCTCGGCTAATGAATGTAGCGCGGCCGGGCATAACCGGTGTTCATGTTATGGCGTGTTTGTACAACGCCGTCAGGATGCGCTCCTGGAACCGCGCCAGTGACGAATACTTGCCCTTGTTGGCAGGCGCGAACGGATCCGTCGACGTACCGCCCACCAGCACGATCATCCCGTTCCGGCGCTTCGGATCGAACGCGAATACGGACATCAGCCCGTACGCATCGCCCAGATGTCCGACAGCCGGGAAGCCGCCACCTTCGACCAGCCGCGTACTCGTTTCGTCCGGGAACTGTTCATTGCCAAGACCCCAGCAGTGAAACAAGCCATCCGACGTGTCGCCGTTGCGGCCGTCATACGTCCATTGGCGGCTGAACATCAAGTCGAGCGTCGCAGGCTTCAACAGCTGCGGGCCGTGCCCCATCAGCATACGCATCACGACACCCATGTCGCGCGCGCTGATGCGCAGGCCGCCGGTCGGGCTGAACGGCGTGGCGTTCGTACCGATGACGTAACGGTCGATGGCAACAGGCGGCTTGACGCTGTAGTCATCGGCCTGGGCGATCCACGGACCGGCCGGATCCCACACCTCGGTGTCGACCGTGCGCTTGCGGTACAGCGTTGCCAGATTGGCCAGCGCCGCGGGCGGAAGTTCTGAAGGGAGATAGCCGGCCTGCAAACCCAGCGGCTCGATCAGCAGGCGCCGCATCAAGCGGTCGAAGCGTTCGCCGGTCACGCGTTCCATCACGGTCCCGATCACGCCCCAGCCGAGATTGCAGTACGTGAAGTAAGTGCCCGGGCCCGCGTTGGCCGCAAACATCCGCGAGTCGATCACATCCTTCAGCGCGACGTCCACGCCCCACGAATAACCCGCATCGTCGCGCAGCGAGGACGTGTGCGTGAGCAGGTGGCGTAGGGTAATTGCCTGATCGGGAAAATGCGGATTGCGCAACGTAAAACCGAGGTAGCCGGAGACGTCGGCATCCAGACTGACCTTGCCCTTTTCGAGCAAGCGCATCAGCCCGAGGGTCGTCATCATCTTCGAGATCGACGCGATGCGGAACAGCGTATCCGGCCCAACGGGCTTGTCCGGCAAGCCATCATGCCCGATGAAGCGCCGCCCGAACTGATACGAGTAGCTGACCTGTCCGGCACGCATGGCCAGCACGGACAAGCTTGCCAGCTCGCAGGCCGGATCCGCAGCGATGGCGGCGAGTTCCCTGTCCAGCCGCCGCGGCGCCGCCGCCAGCAACGGTGCGGTGGCACCAAGCAAGCCCATGCCCAGCAACAAACGCCGCACTCTGTTCATCGTCATCCCCGTATCCTCGATATACAGGCGAGAATACGGACTCGGCCCTCATCGGGCAAATGCAGCGATGTCAATCCAGCATAACTTTTCGGAATGACAACGGCCGATCCTTTCATGACAGCCCCGGCGGCATTGGTATTACACTGGTCATGTCCGCACATCCGAGTCGAACAACAACGCGATGCTGAACACCGAAACCCCCGCCCCGCAACACGCCTCCCTCGATCAATATCCCACCGCCGAGCTGGTGAATGTACTCGTCGACGATCAGTACAAGGCCGTCGATGCCGTCCGCGCCGCCGCGCCGCGCATCGCCGCGGCCGTCACCGCCGCGCTGCCCCGGATGGAGCGGGGCGGACGTCTCGTGTACGTGGGTGCCGGGACGTCCGGCCGGCTGGGCGTGCTGGACAGCGTCGAGCTGTATCCGACCTTCTCCTGGCCGCACGAGCGCGCTGTCGCGCTGCTGGCGGGCGGAACGGATGCGATGTTCGTCGCCGTCGAAGGCGCCGAGGACGATGTGGACCAGGGCGCAGCCGATATCCGCAATGCGAACGTGGGACCGGACGACGTCGTGCTGGCCATCGCCGCATCGGGCGCGACGCCGTACGTGCTGGGCGCCCTGCGCGCCGCGCGCGCGGCCGGGGCGCTGACGATCGGCTTCGCCAACAATCCGGAGGCGCCCGTCACCGGCGAGGCCGAGATCGGCGTCACCCTGGACACGGGCCCGGAAGCCATCTCCGGCAGCACGCGTCTGAAAGCGGGCACGTCGCAGAAGATCGCGTTGAACACCTTCTCCAGCGCCTTGATGGTGCGTTTGAACAAGGTTTATGGCAACCTGATGGTAGACTTGAAGGCGACCAATGCCAAGCTGGTCCGCCGTGCCATCCGCCTGACGTCGTTCGCGACCGGGGCCGATGAAGAGGCGGCCCGCGCGGTGCTGGCGCAGTGCGACTTCCATGTCAAGGTCGCGATCGTGGCCTTGTCCAAGAACATCCCTGTCGAGCAGGCGCGTGCCCTGCTGGAGAGCGCGCGCGGCAGCGTGCGCGCCGCCCTGGCCGGCTGACGCGGCGCGGGCGCTCCGGTACCGCCCGCCGGCCGACGACGAAAGAACATGCAGACTACGCAATCCAAGAACCCGTGGCTGTGGGTGCCCTCGTTGTATTTCGGCCAGGCCATCCCCTACATCGTCGCCAACAGCCTGTCCGTCATCATGTACAAGGACATGGGGCTGTCCAATACCGATATCGCGTTTTATACGAGCCTGTTGTATCTCCCTTGGGTGATCAAGCCCTTGTGGTCGCCGGTGGTGGACCTGTTCGGCACCAAGCGCGGTTGGACGGTGTCTCTGCAACTGGTGCTGGCCGCCGCGCTGGGGGCCGTCGGCGGGACGCTCCACTTGCCGTCGTTCTTCATGATCAGCCTGGCCGTCATGTGGGTGATGGCATTCGCGTCCGCCACGCACGACATATCCGCCGACGGCTTTTACATGCTGGGTCTGCGCCAGCAACAGCAGGCCGCGTATGTCGGCGTGCGCTCGACGTTTTATCGGCTGGCGACCCTCGCCGCGCAGGGACCGCTCGTGATCCTGGCCGGCCATCTGTCGACATCGCTGGGCGACGTGCACCAGGCGTGGAGCATCGTGTTCTTCGTGCTGTGCGGGCTGTTCTTCGCGCTCTGCGCATGGCACCAGGCCGTGCTGCCCCGGCCGGACACCGATCACAAGGCCGCCGAGGGTACCAATCCGCTCGCCAGCTTCTTCGCCACGTTCGCCAGCTTCTTCCGCAAGCGCGACATCTGGCTGATCCTCGGCTTTATTTTGACGTTCCGCCTGGGCGAGTCGCAGCTGTTGAAGCTCGTCGCGCCATTTTTGAAGGATCCGGTGAGCGCGGGCGGCCTGGGCCTCACGACCGAGCAGTATGGCACCGCGTACGGCACCATCGGCATCATCGCGCTGACCATCGGTGGCCTGTTCGGCGGTTACCTCATCTCGCGCCTGGGCCTGAAACGCTGCCTGTGGCTCATGGTGTGCGCCGTGCACCTGCCGGACCTCGTGTTCGTGTACCTGTCGTCCGCGCAGCCGCAGAACTTCGGCGTCATCTGCGGCTTCCTCGCCATCGAGCAGTTCGGCTACGGCTTCGGTTTCACCGCCATGCTGATGTACATGATCATGGTGTCGGAAGGCCCGTACAAGACGGCGCATTACGCGATCTGCACGGGCCTGATGGCGCTCGGCATGATGGTGCCCGGCATGTGGAGCGGCAAGCTGCAGGAGATGATCGGCTACCAGCACTTCTTCATCTGGACCTGCCTCGCGACGATTCCCGCGTTCGCGATGGCGGCATTGGTGAAAATCGATCCGGAGTTCGGCAAGAAGTGAACAATCACCGCCTCGTGTCGCTCGACGCCTTCCGCGGCTTCACGATTGCCGCGATGGTGCTGGTGAATAATCCGGGCGACTGGGGCCATCTGTACGGACCGCTGGAACACGCGAAGTGGAACGGCTGGACGTTCACCGACTGCATCTTCCCGTTCTTCCTGTTCATCGGCGGCGTGGCGATGGCCTTGTCGCTGGGGCGCCTCGCCGCAGCCGGTGCCGACAGGCCGCGGCTGCTCGCCAAGCTGGCGAAGCGCGCCATGCTGATCTTCCTGATCGGCTTCCTGCTGAACTTCATGCCGTATTTCAATATCGAGAAAGTGCGCATCCCCGGCGTGCTGCAGCGGATCGCGCTGTGCACCCTGCTGGCCGCACCCATCGTCGTGTATTGCGGCTGGCGGGCGCAACTGGCTGTCATCGCGGGCGTGCTGGCGCTGTACAGCGTGCTGATGCTCTACGTGCCCGTGCCGGGCATCGGCGCCGGCGTGCTGGAGCCCGGGCAGGACTTCGGCGCGTGGGTCGACCGCACGCTGCTGGGCAATCACCTGTGGGTGCAGTCGAAGACGTGGGATCCGGAAGGCATCGTGTCCACGTTGCCCGCGCTGTGCAGCCAGCTGTTCGGCGTGCTGGCCGGGCGCTGGCTGGCGTCGAGCGTGGACCGCACGCGCCAGGTGGGGGGATTGATCGTCGCCGGCATCGCGTGCGTCGCGATTGGGATGTTTCTCGATATCATCCTCATGCCGATCAACAAGAGCCTGTGGACACCGTCCTACTGCTTCCTGATGACCGGCCTGGCCTGCCTGGCATTTGCCGCGTTCTACTGGCCGCTTGACGTCAGCCCGTCCGCGCGCGTACGTACGCTGGCGGCGCGCTGGACGCATCCGTTCGTCATCTACGGCATGAATGCACTGTTCATCTTTGCGTTTTCCGGATTTGTCGCGAAAATGCTGGGCTATGTAAAATTCGCGCAGCCGGACGGCAGCCTGCACACGTTGGGACAGGTGTTGTACGCGCCGATCGCCGCGTTGCCGATCGGCGCCGTCAATACGTCGCTGCTGCATGCCATGTTGTTCGATGCGTGCATGTTCCTCGTCGCGTGGGGCATGTGGCGCAAACGGTGGTTCGTCAAAGTCTAGGAGTTGGTGTTGCAACCTGATCAAAAACGACGCGCATTCGCGTTCGCGGGAGTCGCCGGTGCGCTGGCGATGGGAGGCCTCATGTCGGGCTGCAGTTCGACGCCCCCGCTGGTGAGCAACATACCTGCCGGCGACCAGCCGCCGCCTGCCCCCCGCGAATTCCGTGCCGCGTGGGTATCGACCGTCGCCAACATCGACTGGCCCAGCAAGCCGAACCTCTCCGCCGAGAAGCAGCAGGCCGAAGCCATCGCCATCCTCGACCGCGCCAAGGCGCTGAACCTGAATGCCATCGTGCTGCAGGTGCGCCCGTCCGCGGACGCCATCTACCCGTCCAAGCTGGAGCCGTGGTCGGAATACCTGACGGGCCTGCAGGGCCAGGCGCCGCAGCCGTGGTACGACCCGCTGAAATTCTGGGTCACGCAGGCGCACGCGCGCGGACTCGAGCTGCACGCGTGGTTCAACCCGTACCGCGCCCGTCACAACGGCGCCCGCTCGCCGGCCGCGGCTAACCACATCACGCGCACGAATCCGGCCGCCGTCAAGACCTACGGTAAATACCAGTGGATGGATCCGGGCGAGGAAGCCGCCGTCAAGCAGACGCTGGACGTCGTACTCGACGTCGTTCGCCGCTACGACATCGACGGCGTCCACATCGACGATTATTTTTATCCGTACCCGATCGAGGCGACTGGAGCGGAGGCTGCGGCACTGGACGGAAAGACCGCGAAAGTGGAGCTGGACTTCCCGGACGAACCCGCGTGGCAGCGCTACGTGGCCGGGGGCGGACGGCTCGATCGCGCGTCGTGGCGGCGCCAGAACGTCAACCGCCTGATCGAGGCCATGTACGAAGGTATCCACCGCGAGAAGAGCTGGGTGCGCTTCGGCATCAGCCCGTTCGGCCTGGGCCGGCCGGACCGCCGCCCGCGCGGCATCGTCGGCTTTTCGCAGTACGATAAATTGTATGCGGACGCCGAGACGTGGCTGCAGAACGGCTGGCTCGATTATTTCTCGCCGCAGTTGTACTGGGGCATCCGCCAGCCGGGCCAGGCGTATGACGTGCTGCTGGATTACTGGCTGACGCAGAACCCGAAAGGCCGCCACGTGTGGCCGGGCCTGTTCACGAGCCGCATCGGCGCGCCGACGAAGGATTATCCGCCGCAGGAAATCCTCGAGCAGATCGACCACACGCGGGCGCGTCCGAACGCGGGCGGCCACGTGCACTTCAGCATGGCGCCGCTGATGGAAAACCGCAAAGGCATCAGCGACCAGCTGCGCACCGTATCGTATCCGGGCCCCGCGCTCGTGCCCGCCACGCCGTGGCTCGGCAACGAAGCACCGGGCGTGCCATCCGTCGCGGCCGTGCGCAAGGGCCCGTCCGTGTATCTGAAACTCGTGGCCGGCAAGGCCAACGCGATGTACGCGATCTGGTCGCGCTTCGGCAACCAGTGGCGCTTCGCCGTGGCGCCCGCGTCGCGCGTGGACTGGGCCGTGCCGGACGATGCGAAGCTGGGCGCGGCGGATGCCATCGTCGTCAGCGCCGTCGACCGGTTGGGCAATGAAAGTCCCAGAATCGAAGCGTGGCGCAAGGCATAACCTTGGCTCATGCATCGCACGCCACCATTCATTCGCCCGATGAGCGCCTGACGGCGTACACTGGCGGACGATCATGATCGATTCGCAACCCGAACCTATACCGCCGAGCCCGGCTGGCAGCCTGGGACTCGGCATCGACGCCGGCGGCACCGAGACACGCTGGGCCCTTGCCGCGCCCGGCGGCGCCATCGTGGCCGAGGGCCGCGTCGCCGGCCTGTCCGCCCTGCAGATGGGCACGCCGCAAGGACGCGACGCCGTCCGCGCCACCTTCGCCCAACTGGCGACGCAAGCCCTCGTGCACGGCGTGCCGGGCAAAGTGGAAGCCGGCCTGACGGGCTTCGGCGGCGACAGCGAACTGCTGCAGCGCTGGCTCGCGGAAGAACTGCATCTCGACCCGGCCCGCATCCACTTCTGCAGCGACATGGAAATCGCCTACCGCGCCAGCTTCGCGCCGGGAGATGGTTATCTCGTGTACGCGGGCACGGGCTCCATCGGCGCCTTCGTCGATGCGCACGGCCAGTTCCACCGCGCGGGCGGACGCGGCGTCGTGCTGGACGATGGCGGCGGCGGCTTCTGGATCGCCAGGGAAGCGCTGCGCCACATCTGGCGCCTGGAAGACGAGCGGCCCGGCAGCTGGGAACAATCGCCGCTGGCGCAGGCCGTGTTCGACTACGTCGGCGGCGCCGACTGGGCATACTCGCGCCAGTTCATCTATGGCCAGGAACGGGGCGCCGTCGGCAAGCTGGCGCTCGCGGTGGCCGCGACGGCGAACCGCGATCCGGTCGCCGCCGACATCCTGCGCGCGGCCGGCCGCGAACTCGCACGCCTCGCGCTGGCGCTGACGGGGCGCTTCGGACCGCGTCCGGTCGCCGTGTCCGGACGGGCCGCGGAGCTGCATCCGCTCATCGTCGACACGATGCGAACAAGCGTGCCCGGCATCGCGTTGACCCAGACCCCGGGCCAGGCCCATCACGCGGCGGCGCGCATGGCGCTCGCCGCCGATCCACCCAACCCCACGACATCGACATGAAGACACTCGTCGCGACCCTGCTCCTCGCCCTGCTGGCCGGCTGCGCCACGCCGCCGCCCACCGGACCGCAATACGATCACACGTACACGGCCCGTGGCCAGAGCAGCCGCGCGCGCTTCCTCGTGCTGCACTACACCGTCAGCAACCGCGCGGATTCGATCAAGATCCTGACCCAGCAGGAAGTCAGCGCGCACTACCTCGTCACGGACGATCCCATCCCCGTCATCTACAACCTCGTCGACGAGAAGAACGCGGCCTGGCATGCGGGCAATTCGAGCTGGAAGAATTTCACGCAGCTGAACAACAGCTCGATCGGCATCGAGATCGTCAACCCGGGCTGGCAGGATACGCCGGGTGGCCGCGTCTACGCGCCGTTCCCGCAATCGCAGATCGACGCGCTGATCCCGCTCGTGCGCGACATCGTCACGCGCCACCACATCGCGCCGGAAAACGTGCTGGGCCACTCCGACATCGCGCCGCTGCGCAAGCAGGACCCGGGTCCGATGTTCCCGTGGCGCCAGCTGGCCGCCGCGGGCCTCGTCGCGTGGCCGGATGCGAACCGCGTCGCGATGCTCGTGCCGATCTTCCAGGTCCAGCTGCCGGACATCGCGTGGTACCAGAAGAAGCTGGCGACGTGGGGCTATGGCCTCGTGCAGTCGGGCGTGCTCGACGAGCAGACGCGCACCGTGCTGTCGGCATTCCAGATGAAATACCGTCCGGCCAATATCGACGGCAACCCGGACGTCGAGACGGCCGCGCTGCTGGAAGCGCTGACGAATCCGACCGGTCCGCTGCCGCAGCCGCTGCCGGCGCCCGTGATCACGGCGCCTGTCGTCATTCCGGAGGCGACGCCGGTGCCGCCTGCGCCTCCGGAACCGTCGCAGCCGGTGCCGCCGGCACCTGTGCAGCAGTGATCAGGGATTGACGATGCGCCTGCGCCATATCGAAGTCTTCCACGCCATCATGCAGGTCGGCACCATCAGCGGCGCCGCGCAGGTCCTGCACATCTCGCAGCCGGCCGTGACGAAAGTCCTGCAGCACGCCGAACTGCAGCTGGGCATGCCGCTGTTCGAGCGCGTGCGCGGCAAGCTGATTCCGAAGCCGGAAGCGCACCGCCTGTTCGCCGAGACGGAAAAGCTGAACCGCGACCTGCAGGGCATCCGCCGCCTGGCCGCGAGCCTGAAAAACCGCGCCGAAGAAACCGTGCGGCTCGTGTCGACGCCGACGATCGCCGTCTCCGTGCTGCCCGCCGCGCTGACCGTGTGGCGCCGCGATTTCGCGCAGACCCGCTGCGAGCTCGCGACGTTCCACACGAGCGAGATCGTGAACGCGCTGCGCCTCGGCGAGGCCGACCTGGCCCTGTCGCTGCAGGACCCGCGCCACCCCGGCATCGAAGCGGAGCCGATCGCGCAGGGCGCGCTGATGGTGATG
The DNA here is from genome assembly GCF_024756235.1 of Massilia kyonggiensis. GTDB lineage: Bacteria > Pseudomonadota > Gammaproteobacteria > Burkholderiales > Burkholderiaceae_D > Telluria > Telluria kyonggiensis. The sequence continues at coordinate 418,381 of NZ_JANUGY010000006.1, forward strand.
GCGCCGGCCGGCACGTGGACGGACGCGGAGTGCGCGCAACCGATCACGCCGTCCGGCCTCAGCGGCGAGTTGATCGGCCTGGCCGACCGCGACCCGCTCGGCGAGATGGTCGTGGCCGCGTGCGAGGCGCAGGACGTGCACCCCGTCTTCCACACCGTCGTGCAGACGTACCAGATCGCGCGGTCGCTCGTCGAGGCAGGGGCGGGCACGGCCGTGCTCGATCCATTCACGGCCGCCTCCGCCGCGCCGGGCAAGGTGCAGTGCCGCCCGTGGGCGCCGACGATCCCCGTCCAGCTGTATTTGCTGACGGCCAGCCACGCGCCGCTGTCGCACGGCGCCCGCGAACTGGCCATGTGCATCGGCGCCACGGCGCGCAATCTGTTGGATAAATGATGTTCGCGAACACCATCGCCAGCGAGGACATCGCCGGCCACCCCGAATTCCGCCACCTTTCCACTATCGAAGGCATCGCCGTCGACCTGCGCTACGCGACCCCGAACAATTTCGTCGGCCGCGATTTGTACTCTCCCTACGATTGCGCCTGGCTGCACCGCGACGCGGCTGTTGCGTTGGAGCGCGTCGTCGCATGGCTGAAGGCGCGGCGTCCCGGCTGCACGCCGTTCGTGCTGGACGCCTTGCGTCCGCAGCGCGTGCAGCAGCAGCTGTGGGATGCGCTGGCGGGCACCGACCTGCAGATGTATCTCGCGAATCCGCAGCGCGGCTCGATCCACTCGTTCGGGATGGCGCTGGACATCACGATCCTCGACGAGGACGGCCGCGAGCTCGACATGGGCACGGGCTTCGACGACATGACGGAGCTGTCGCATCCGGCACTGGAAGCCCGCTTCCTGGCCAGCGGTGACATCACGGTCGCGCAAATCGCCAACCGGCAATTGCTGCGCGACGCCATGTTCCAGGCAGGCTTTGTCGGCATCAACACGGAGTGGTGGCACTTCGATTGCGGCGACCGCAACCTCGTGCGCCAGACTTTCCGCCGCGTTCTCTGACCTCGTCGCACGGTGCTGTCGCGCCACGCTGACGGCACCCGTGCACGCTTGAGCAAGCTCATTCTCCTGCATTTCTCCGCCGGGACAATCGGTCTACTGACCCACGCCCACGCGAAGGAGAAAGAGATGAAGAGCTCGCTGTTGTCCGGTTTAATCCTGCTGATCATGACCGCATTGGCCGGCTGCGGCACCGACGCCGGCAGCCGCTTCGCCGCGCGCGACACGACGGTCGAGTACTACCGCGTATTCGACATCAAGACCGACGCCGCGCGCGAGGAGGTGGCCAGGGCGGCCACCGAAGGCCTCAACCGCAACGTGAAGGAAGCCTCGATCGCGACGCCGGCCGCCGAGGCCACCGATCTACCGGGCCACTTCAAGATGGCCGACCCCACGAGCGCCGCGCCCGGCACCGCCGTCGACAAGAGTCCGAGCTGCGAAGGCGCCGCTTGGACCGCCAAGGCCGCTCCGAAAGTGCGCGGCGGCGACAACATGAACGTGGTCGCCTGCCTGTTCCCGTACAAGAACGGCTACCACCTCGACATGTACGCCGTCTTCACGAAGCCCGAAGGCGGCTGGCTGTCCTGGCCGCGCCGGGTGGGCGGCATGATGCTCGGCACACCGGAAAAATTCACCGAGACGACGATGCTGGACATCGTGCGCTCGATCCGCGCGAACACGAAGGCGCAGGTGTCGCTGGTGGAAGCGAAGCCGAACCTGCCGGGCACGCCGTGGCTGGAGATGGAGAAGGGCGATGCGCCGCTCGCCGCCGCGAGGCCGTAGGGTGGGCGGCTGCACCCGGGTACTGGCACCGTGTTGACATGACCGCCGCCCACGCGGTGATACGCGACGGTGGCGCCGTGGAGACCGCGAACGGAGCCGTTACGGCGTAGCGGTATCGTTTGCAGCACCCGTCGCCGACGGCGCCCCATCCAGCCGCGCGACCCAGTCGACGAGCGCATCGAGCACGGCCCGGCCACGCCCGTTGCCGACCCGGTCGCTGTTGACGAAGGCGACGAGCACGCACTGCCTGCCGTCCGCATCCGGCACGTAGCCGGCCAGCGCGACGGCGTTGGACAGCGTGCCTGTCTTCAGGCGCGCGCGGCTGGCGGCCGGGCTGCCGTGCAGCCGGCGGCGCATCGTGCCGTCCACGGCCGCGATCGGCATGCTGGCCTGGAATTCCGGCGCCCAGTTGCTGCGCAGGGCCGCTTGCAGCAGGCCCGCCATCTGGATGGGCGTGATGCTCTCGATGCGCGACAGGCCCGAGCCGTTTTCCACGACGAAGCCGGTGTCGTCGATGCCGTGCGTGCGCATCCACGCGCGCACGACCGCCTCGCTGCGCGCGAGCGTCGTGACGGTCGTGCCGGATGTGTTGGGCTGCGGGTGGCTGCCCAGCACGGGGTCGGGTTCGAGCGCCCCCAGGCTCAGGAAGAGCAGGCGGGCGAGCGTGTTGTCGGACGGCTTGTTGACGTCGCGGATGACTTCCGGCAGCGGCCGCGACACGTGCTCGGCCAGCAGGCGCGCGCCCGGCGGCGTGGCGCCTTCGACGGCCGTGCCCGTGATGGTGCCGCCCAGCGTCTTCCACTGGCGGCGCACGAGGCGGGCGACGTATTCCTGGCGGTCGATCACGTTGATCGACTCGCTGGCCACGCAGTTTTTCGGGAAGGTGCCGTGCAGCACGACCTTGATGCCGCCGCCCGGACGCGGCACGGCTTCCGGGATCTTCCACCCGTTTTCCCAGGTGGCGCAGTCGGCATCGATGAGCTTCATGTCCGTGTCGACGGTGACGCCGTCGAGTTCGGGCTGCATCGCGACGCGCACGCGCGTGGCCGGTTTGCCGTCCGGACGGGGCGTCGAGCGGATGTCCAGTTGCAGCATGTTGCGGTTGACGAACAGCGCGTCCGGGATGGCGTTGTAGTAGGCCTCCGGCGACTCGTCGAACTGTGGCGCGCCCAGGTCCGCGCGGGCAGGATTGAACAGCGTGCGGTCGACGACCAGGTTGCCGGCGATCGTGCGGATGCCCTGGTAGCGCAGGGCGCGCAGCATGGTCGTCAGGGTCTCCGTGGACAGGTCGACGTCGGCGCCGCCGCGCAGCACGAGGTCGCCGTGCAGCACGTCGCCCTTGACCTCGCCCGTCGTGCGCATCTCGGTGCGGCCGCGGAACACGGGGCCCAGCTGCTCGAGGGCGACCAGCGTCGTGACGAGTTTCATCGTCGACGCCGGGTGCAGCGGATGGTCGGCCAGGTGCGACAGCACGGTCTTGTCGCCGCGCAGGACGAGCACGCTCACGGCATCCTCGTGAATCGCCGCCGCGCGCAGGGCGTCCGTGACGGGGATCGGCAGCGGGGCCGTCATCGACGCCGGCGGCGAGGCCTGCAGCTGGGCCGCGGCCGGCATGCCGACGCCAAGCAGCGCGGCGGAGAGAAGAGTCAGTGCGTGACGACGAAGCATGCCTGTCCTTGTAAGCACGGGTTATCCGAAGAACACGTAGGCCACCGAGATGGCCGCGATGATGCCGGCCAGATCGGCGATCAGCCCGCAGGAAATCGCATAGCGCGTCTTGCGCACGCCGACGGAGCCGAAGTACAGCGCGACGATGTAGAACGTGGTGTCCGCCGAGCCCTGGAAGATGCAGGCGAGGCGGCCGACGAACGAATCGACACCATACGTCTTCATGGCGTCGATCATCAGCGCACGCGACCCGCTGCCGGACAGCGGCTTCATCAGCGCGGTCGGCAGGGCGGGCGTGAACGCGGTGTCGAGGCCGGCCATGCGGATGAGCCATTCCAGGCCCTGCACGACGAAGCCGAGCACGCCGGCATTGCGGATCACGGAAATCGCGACGAGCATGCCGACGAGGTAGGGGATGATCGTGAGCGACGTCTGGATGCCGCCTTTGGCGCCTTCGATGAACGCCTCGTAGACGTTCACGCGCTTGATCATCGCGCCGACGATGAACACGACGATGATGGTGAACAGGATCAAATTGCTCGCGACCTTGGAGACGGTCTCGATTTCCGGTTTCGTGAGGTATTGCGTGAAGTACCAGATGAGCGTGGCGATGGCCGCCGTCATGCCGCCCAGCCAGCCCAGCACGACGCCGTTCAGCAGGTTGATGCGCTGGCGGATCGACACGGCGATGATGCCGGCGACCGTGGCGACATAGGTCGCGATCATGCACGGGATGAAGATGTCGGACGGGTCTTTCGCGCCGAGGATCGCGCGCTGCGCCATGATCGCGAGCGGGATCAGGGTGAGGCCCGACGTGTGCAGCACCAGGAACATGATCTGCGCATTGCTCGCCGTGTCCTTGTTCGGGTTCAGCGTCTGCAGGCTTTCCATTGCCTTCAGGCCGAACGGCGTCGCGGCATTGTCCAGGCCGAGCAGGTTCGCGGAAAAATTCATCACCATGTGGCCCGTGGCAGGGTGGTCCTTCGGCACTTCCGGGAAGATGCGCGAAAAGAACGGCGAAATCACTTTCGCCAGCCAGCCGACGGCGCCGGCCTTTTCGCCGATGTTCATGATGCCGAGCCACAGGGTCATCACGCCGGCCAGCGGCAGGGCGATGTCCATCACGCCCATCTTGGCCGCGTCGAAGGTGCCGTCGATGATGCGCTTGAAAATCTCGGTATCCCCGAGAAAGATCCATTGGGCCAAAGCCGCGACGAAGCCGACGAGGAAGAAGCCGATCCAGATGTAATTTAAAGCCATGGGTGTCGTAGTTTCGGCGGCTCATGCCGCCTGAGCTCGATTGTGCAGCGGAGAGTATAGGCGCTGAGCAAGCTGCACTGATGAAAGAATGGGCTGGGGATATGTAAAAAAGTTATGCGCCACTGGGAAGGTTGGTGTTCTGTCATCGTCGTGCCGTATTGCCTGGGCCCAAAGCCTGAGCCTATGATACGCAACGCTTCCAGGACCCCGCCATGCCGACTCGCCGCTCCTTCCTCGCTTCCCTGCTGTTCACCGCTCTCGCTCCATTCGCCGCCGCGCAAGGCCCCGCACCGAAAGTCCTGCACATGTTCCTGTCGACGAGCGAGACGGGCATGGACCCGGCCGTCGCGTCCGACATCGCCACGTTGTCCCTGCTGGAAAACCTGTTCGATCCGCTGCTGCGCTACGACTACCTCGCGCGCCCCGTCAAACTGCAGGGCAATGGCGCCAAGGAACTGCCGGAGATCTCGGCCGACGGCCTCACGTACACGTTCCACATCCGCCCCGGCATGCGGTTCACGCCCGACCCGGCCTTCAAAGGGCCGCCGCGCGAGGTGACGGCGGCCGACTACGTCTACAGCATCCAGCGCCTGTACGACCCGACGTTGAAATCGCCGTGGTCGTTCATGTTCGAAGGAAAACTGCTGGGCGACGCCGCGTGGAAGGACCGCTTCAGCTACGCGACGAGCATCCCGGGCCTGCAGGCCGTCGACCGGTACACGCTGCGCATCCGCCTTTCCGAGCCGGACAACAATTTCCTGTTTTACCTGGCCACGCCGGCAACGGGCGTCGTCGCGCGCGAAGTGATCGAAGCGTATCCGGGCCAGGCCGGCAATCACCCCGTCGGGACCGGGCCATTCATGCTGGGGGACTGGAAGCGCAGCGACCGCATCGTCCTCGTCGCGAATCCAACGTCGACGTCCGTGTTTCATTCCAGCGTGGCGACGGACCCGGCGGCCGATCCCGCCGACCGTGCCATCGCGCGCGCGCTCGAAGGGCAAAAGCTGCCGCGCGTGGACAAGGTCGACATCAAGATCGCGGAAGAATTCCAGGGCCGCATGCTGGGCTTCCTGAACGGCGAATACGACTACCTGGAGCAGGTGCCGGAATCGATGACGGACATGGTCATCCGCAACGGCAAGCTGAAGCCCGATCTGGCCGCGCGCGGCATGCAACTGTACCGTTTCCCCGTGCTGCAGACCTACTACATGTGGATGAACATGGAAGATCCGGTGCTGGGCGGCTATTCGAAGGAGCGGGTGGCGCTGCGCCGCGCGATCTCGCTCAGCTACAACAGCGCCGAAGACATCGCCCTGCTGAAACAGGGCTTCGCGATCAAGGCGGAATCGCCGCTGCCGCCGGGCGTGCTGGGCTATGACCCGAACTACCGCAGCCCTGTCCCGTACGACCCCGCGATGGCGAACGCCTTATTGGACCGCTTCGGCTACGACAAGCGCGACCCGGACGGATTCAGACGGCAGCCGAAGCCGGGCGGCGGCGGCACGGAACCGCTGACCTTGCAGATGAGCAGCGAAGCGACGGTCGGTGGCCGCCTGCGCGACGAACTGTGGCGCAAATGCCTGAACGCGGTCGGCCTGCGCGTCGTGTTCAAGTCGGACAAGAAGACGGAGATCATCAAGGCGTCGCGTCTCGGCAAGGTGCAGATGTTCGAAAGTAACTGGATCGCCGACTTCCCCGACGGGGACAATTTTTATCAGCTGCTGTACGGCCCGAACGCGGGCCGCGCCAACTACGCCCGCTTCAACCTGCCGGCCTATAACGAACGCTACGGGCAGGCGCACGCGCTCAAGGACGGTCCCGAGCGCCAGAAGCTGTACTTCGAGATAAACCAGCTGATCCACGCCTATAACCCGTGGGTGCCGCTGACCCACGTGCTCTCGGCGGATATCCGGCAACCGTGGCTCAAAAACTACAAACGCCACCCCGTCGAATTCACGCAATGGCGTTATCTGGATGTCGATGTTGCGGAAAGGACACGTGCTGCGAGAGGGAAGTGATAGTTTTTGCTAGATTGACTATGTGAAATATTCCCTGCAGTTATAGTCAGCGCCGGAATTTTCATTGGATGGGCGCGCGCCAGTGCGCTTACCTTTGATCATTATGCCAACGTCATCGTGCACCAAGGAGAGCCACGTGAAGTTAAAGAAGCTAGCGGCCATGATCGCCGTGATCGGTACCGCCGCCCCGGCGGTCGCGCAGCAAGCGCAAACGGACAAGCCGATCGCACGCGTCGAGATCACCGGTTCGAGCATCAAGCGTATCGCCACCGAAGGCGCGCTGCCGGTGCAGACGATCACGCTGGACCAGTTGGACAAGCAGGGCGTCACGAACGCGGAACAGCTGATGCGCCTGATCTCGGCCAACGGCACGGGAGCGGACAATATGACTTCAGGTAATAACGTGTTCGGCGCGGATGCCGACCGCGTCAGCGGCGGCGGCTCGTTTGCGTCGCTGCGCGGCCTGGGCCCGACCGGCACCCTCGTGCTGATCAACGGCCGCCGCATCTCCGGCTACGGCCTGTCCGGCAAGGCGGTCGACCTGAACACGATCCCGCTGGCGGCCGTCGCCCGCATCGAAGTGCTGAAGGATGGCGCATCCGCGATCTACGGCACGGATGCCGTGGGTGGCGTCATCAACTTCATCCTCAAGACCAATTTCGAAGGCGTGCAGGCGAATGCCACCGGCAACTGGACGGAGCACGGGGGCGGCGCCACCCGCCGGCTGCAGGTCGTGGCCGGCCACGGCAACCTGGACACCGACCGCTTCAACATCATGGCGGCGATCGGCTACGACAGGAACAACGAACTCGATTCGCACCAGCGCGGGTTCGCCAACGGCTACCAGCCGGCACGCGGCCTGTCGCCGGACACCACCGGCACCCCGGTCGCCAACCAGTTGACGGGCGCCGGCACCGCGCTGGGTTCGAACTTCCAGATGCCGGGCGATCCGAACAAGTATCTGCAGGCCGGTCTCCTCTCCCTGCAGGGCAAGTGCGACAGCGTGCAGGGCATGAACCAGTACGCGACGGCGCTGTGGAAGGACGTGACGTCGCCGCTGCGCACGACCTATTCCTGCGCCTACGACTACGGCGGCGACTACGTGATGCAGCTGCCGACGGAGCGCACGAACGGCGTCGCCCGCGCCACGTTCCAGATCGCGCCGGACCACCGCGTGTTCGCCGAAGCCGTGGGCGCGCACACGAATTCGCTGGCCATCCTGACGCCGGCGCAGATCTCCACGTCGCTCGCGAACGGCAACGCGTATCCGGTGGGCGGCCCGTACTACCAGGACCTGTCGCCGTACATCGCTTCGTTCGACAAGACGAAACCGATCATCTACAAATGGCGCGCGTGGCCGCTGGGTAACCGCACCCAGAACTACACGACCGACACCGTGCGCCTGATGACGGGCGCCGAAGGCGTCCTCGCCGGCAAGTGGGACTACAAGATCGACCTGTCGCACAGCGAGAGCCACACGAAGACGGACCTCGTCGACGGCTATGCGTACACGAGCGCGCTGTACCAGGTGCTGGGCAGCGGCGTCGTGAACCCGTTCGCCGCGCCGTCGCAGGGCCAGAGCGCCGCGGCGATGCAGGCGCTGGAAGGGACCAAGTTCTACGGCCGCCTCCAGCACGGCAAGACGACGCTCACGCAGTTCAACGCGTCGATCTCGGGCGAGATCTGGCAGCTGCCGGCTGGCCCGCTGCAGGGCGCGATCGGCACCGACCTGCGCCGCGAGGGCTATGGCTTCGCGCAGGACGTCGACGCGACCAAGATCCTGCTGGCGCCGGGTAACGCGAACCAGGACACGGTCAACCGCAACGTCAAGGCGATCTACACCGAGCTCGTGGTCCCGGTCATGAAAAACCTGGAACTGCAACTCGCGCTGCGCCGCGACGACTACAGCCTGATCGGCGCGACGACGAATCCGAAGATCGCGTTCAGCTACCGTCCCACGAGCTGGCTGATGCTGCGCGGCTCGGCGAACAAGGGCTTCCTGGCGCCGAGCTTCGCCCAGCTGTATTCGGGCCGCCTGGACCAGGAGCTGCCGAACGGCGTGTCCGACCCGGTCGGCTGCGCGTCCCACCCGGGCGATCCGCGCTTCTGCGCGATCGAGCGCCTGAACTACTTCAGCGGCGGCAATCCGAACCTGCGTCCGGAGACGTCGAAGCAGGGCACGCTGGGCTTCATCATCGAGCCGAACGCGAACTTCTCGGCGTCGGTCGACTACTGGGCGATCAACGTCAAGGACCGCATCCTGAACCGCACCCCGCAGGTCGTGCTGGCCAATGCGGCATCGCTGGGCGAGTACATCCACCGCAATGCGGACGGCACCATCGACTACGTCGACGCGGGCTGGATCAACGCGGCCGGCCTCAAGACGCGCGGCGCCGACGTGGGCCTGCGCGGCCGCGGCAACCTGCCGGACGGCTGGCGCTGGAACGCGACCCTCGACGGCACCTGGACGCAGAGCTACCAGTTCGCCGAGTTCGAAGGCCAGCCGTACGTCGAATACGTCGGCAACTTCTACACGCGCGACATCTACCTGCGCTGGAAGCACAACGCGACGTTCAGCGTCGCCAAGGGCCCGTGGAGCGTCCTGCTCAGTAACCTGTACCGCGACGGCTACAAGGACCAGCTGCCGAACGGCGGCAAGGGCACGCCGCCGGCCGGCTTCAATCCGCGCGTGGCCAGCTACACGACGTGGGGCCTGTCGACGACGTACACGGGCCTGAAAAACACGACGATCACCGTCGGCATCCAGAACCTGTTCGACCGCGACCCGCCGTTCACGGCGCACAACGTCGACGAAGTCGTGGGTGCCGGCTGGGATCCGCGCGTGGCCGACCCGCGCGGCCGCTCGCTGAGCTTCGACGTCAAGTACCGCTTCTTCTAACCGGTATTGCCTGTATCCTTGGCATACCTGCGGCCCGCGACCCTGGAAGCCACAAGCTTCCGCGGCGCGGGCCGTTTTACTTGAACCTCATCCCATGAACGGCAGGCGCAGATTCAACGCAATGATGGCGGCGGCGCTGCTGTTCCCCTTCACGCCTGCGTGGTCCGCATCCAGAAAAATGACTCCATTGATCAAACCACCGCGCCTGCGCCGCGGCGACGTCGTCGGCCTCATCGCGCCGGGCGGGTACACGAGCGACGCCTCCATCGAAAAGGCCGTGCAGCACATCGAGGCGCTGGGGTTCCGCGTCAAGCTGGGTACCTATCTGCGCGACGTGTGGGGCAATTACGGCGGCACGGTCGCGGCGCGCATCGCCGACCTGCACGCGATGTTCCGCGATCCCGACGTAAAAGCCATCTGGGCGATCCGCGGCGGTTCCGGGTGCATCTCGCTGCTGCGGCACCTGGACTACCGCCTGATCCGCACGCATCCGAAGATCTTGCTGGGCTATTCCGACATCACGGCGCTGCATCTCGCCATCCACCGCCACGCGGGCCTCGTGACGTTCCACGGCCCGGTCGCATCGAGCACGCCGTCGGACTATTCGACGGAACACCTGCTGGCCGTGCTGACGGACCCACGGGCGTCGTACACGATCCCGATGTCGGCGGAGAACGACCGCCGCGCGCTCGACGAACCGTGGTACGCGACGCGTACCGTGCACGAAGGCGTCGCCGAGGGGCCGCTCATCGGCGGCAACCTGTCGCTCGTGAGCGCGCTGGCCGGTACGCCGTACGCGGCGGATTTCACGGGCGGTCTGCTGTTCCTCGAAGAGGTGAACGAGGAACCGTACCGCATCGACCGCTGGATGACGCAGCTCGATCTCGCCGTCGGGTTTGATAAAGCGGCCGGCGTCATGATCGGCATCTGCGAGAACTGCGGGCCGCAGGGCGACGGGCCGTCGCTGACGCTGGACGAGACGTTCGACGTGCACCTGCAGCCGCTGCGCGTGCCGGCGGTGACGGGATATTCGTTCGGGCATATCCGCAACCAGTTCACGATGCCGGTGGGGATCCGGGGCCGGCTCGATACGGAGGCGCGGACGGTGACGTTACTGGAACCCGGCGTCAGTTGACGGCTACCACCGCCACGCCTCCTGCAATCTCTCTTTCAGGTATCCGACAAACACCCGTACCCGCGGCGCCAGGTTCCTCTGGTGCGGATACACCGCATGCAGCGGCGCCGCCGCCATCGCGTGATTCGGCAGCACGCGCCGCAAACGGCCTGCTGCCAGGTCATCCCCCACGTCCCAGATCGATTTCAGCGCGATGCCGCTGCCCGCGAGCGCCAGCTGCTGCGCGGCGCCGCCGTCGTTCGTGAGGAACGCCGCGTCCACGCGCACGGGCGCCGTCTCGTCGCCGTCGAACTTCCAGTCCGTGCGGCGTTGATCGCCGATCACGATGCAGCGGTGGCCCGCCAGTTCGGCCGGCGTGCGCGGTTCGCCGTGACGCTGCAGGTAGGCCGGCGACGCGCACAGCACGCGGTAGTTCGGCGCAAGCTCGCGTGCAACGAGCGAGGAATCGGCCAGCGCGCCATAGCGGATGCCGAGGTCGATGCCGCTGTCCAGCAGGTCGACGACGGCATCCAGGAGCTCCAGCTGGATCGTCACCTGCGGATGCAGTTCCTGGAACGCGGCCGCGATGGGCGCCAGCCAGCGCCGCCCGAATTCGCCCGGCGCCGTGATGCGCAACAAGCCGTGCACGCCGTCGCGGCGCTGCGCGAGCAGGGCCTCGGCCTGCTCGACTTCGTCCAGGATGCGCAGCACGCGGGCGTGGAACAGCCGGCCTTCTTCCGTCAACGTCTGGCGCCGCGTCGTGCGCTGCAGGAGGCGCGTGCCCAGGCTCGCTTCCAGCAGGGACAAGCGCTTGCTGACGACGGACACCGGCACGTCCAGCTCGCGCGCTGCGGCGGACAGGCTACCGGCCGAGACGATCCGGGCAAACGCGACGAGGGCAGGGAAGTTGTTGGCGAGCGTGTCCATCTTGCGCTTTTTGGAAACAATGATTTCGTATTCTGCCGCTATTTTTCGGCCAGCGTGAAATCTATGATGAGCTCATCGAACCAAGGAGCATCATCATGAAAGCCTTCCCCATCCTCGCCGCCATGCTGGTCGCGCTGCCGGCCTGGGCGGCCGACGACCTCGTGAAAGCCCAGGAAGTCATCGTCGACCCGTCCCTGCCGCCGGCGCAGCGCGACGCCGAGATACAGGCGGCGCGCCGCTACGCCACGTTCTGGCACACTGGCGACGAGCGCCATGCCCGCGCCGCACTCGCAGCCGGTTTCACGGACCGCACCCTGCCGCCGGGCCGCGCGCAAGGCGTGCCGGGGCCGCTGGCCGCGTCAAAATTCGTGCGCACGGCGATTCCGGACCTGCAGGCCGACCTGCGGCAGCTGATCGTCGCGGGCGACCGCGTCACCGTGCACTATCGCTTCCACGGCCATTTCACGGGAAAGTGGGGGAACAAGCAGGGACAAGGGCAGGCGATCGATTTCATCGCCACCGACATCTATCGCATCGCGGACGGGAAGATCGCCGACAACTGGCACATCGAGGACAACCTCACGCTGATGCAGCAACTGGGCCTCGTCGCCCGCTGAAAGGAGCCAATATGCACATCGATTTGACCGGCAAGACCGCACTCGTCTCCGCTTCCACCGCGGGCATTGGCCTGGCGACTGCCATCGGGCTCGCGGACGCGGGTGCCACCGTCATCCTTAACGGGCGTAGCGATGAGGCCATCGCGCGCGCCCGCGAAGCCGTGCTGGCGCGGGTGCCTCAAGCGCAGTTGCGCGGCGTCGCGGCCGATCTCGCGACGGCGGAAGGCGCTGCAGCGCTGCTGGAAGCCGAGCCGCACGTGGACATCCTCGTCAACAACGCAGGCACCTACGGGCCGCAGGATTTCTTCGAGATCGACGACGCCACGTGGGAGCATTTCTTCCAGCTGAACGTGATGTCGGGCGTGCGCCTCGCGCGGCACTACCTGAAAGGGATGCTGGAACGGGACTGGGGCCGCGTCGTGTTCATCTCGTCGGAATCGGGACTGAACATCCCGGCCGACATGATCCACTACGGGATGACGAAGACGGCGCAACTGGCCATCTCGCGCGGGCTGGCGAAGCTGGCGGCCGGCAGCGGCGTCACTGTCAATGCGGTGCTGCCGGGGCCGACCCTGTCGGACGGCGTGCGCGCCATGCTGGAAGGCGCCGCGCAGGAGGCGCACGTGTCAGTGGAACAGGCGGCGACGGACTTCGTGCGCACGCACCGCCCCAGTTCCATCCTGCGCCGCACGGCGAGCGTGGACGAGGTGGCGAACATGATCGTCTACGTGTGCTCGCCGCAGGCGTCGGCCACGACGGGCGCGGCGCTGCGGGTGGATGGCGGTGTCGTGGACACCATCGCGTAAGACCTTACGCCACGACCTCGTCGATCTGCGTGGCCACTTCGTCGAACGCGGCGTTCGCGCGGTCCGGGCCCATGTTCACGCCCTCGGCGTAGATGAACTCGACGTCCGTCATGCCCATCAGGCCCAGCACGCCCTTCAGGTACGGCACCTGCGAGTCGCGTTCCGTGTCGCGGTAGATGCCGCCTCTAGCCAGGCCCACGTAGACCTTCTTGCCGGTGACGAGGCCTTCCGGACCGTTCGCCGTGTAGCGGAAGGTCTGGCCGGCGCGGGCGACGGCGTCGATCCACGACTTGATTTGCACGGATACGCTGAAGTTATACATCGGCACACCCAGCACGATCACGTCGGCGTTTTTCAGTTGCGCGATCAGCGCGTCGTCCAGCGCCACGCGGGCGCTTTGCTCCGGCGTGCGTTGTTCGGCGGGCGTGAACAGGGCGGACAGCGCGGCTTCGTCCAGCACGGGGTGCGGGTCGCGCGCCAGGTCGCGCAGCTCGACCGTCGCTTCCGGATGACGCGCCTTCAGTCGCGCCGTGATCGCGTCGGCGACGCGGGTGGAGTTCGAGCCGTTCAGGCGGGCGCTACCGTTGATTTGCAGGATGTTCATCGTGTTCTCCAGAAGTGTTGGGTCGATGGAGAACATTCTATTGAGACTCTTTGGCGGGATTAAGCCGGTTTTCCGGATATCATTGTTCCATTTATGGGACGGAGGTCTGGAACATGGTGGATGCAAACGATCTGATCCTGTTCGTGCGTGTCGTCGACGCCGGCAGCTTTTCGCAGGCGGCCGAGCGGGCCGACCTGCCCAAGTCGACGCTGTCGCGCCGCCTGACCCTGCTGGAAGAAGCGCTGGGCGAAAAGCTGTTCGTGCGCAGCACGCGGCGCGTGGCGATCACGGCGTTCGGCGAGCGCATCCTCGAGCATGCGCGCCGCCTCGTCGACGAAACGGAGGAAGTCGCGGCGCTGGCCCAGCATCGGCAGGAGACGCCGCGCGGCGAATTGCGCGTGTCGATGCCGCCCGATCTCATCGAATTCGAGTTCGCCGCGTTTTGCCAGGCGTTCCAGGCGCGCTATCCGGAAATCCGGCTGCGCATCGACCTGTCGCCCCGCCGCGTGGACCTCGTCAGCGAGCGCTTCGACGTGGCCGTGCGCGCGGCCCACTACCTGCCCGACGACGCGACGCTCGTCGCGCGCAAGCTGTGCGACATGCGCCAGGGCCTGTTCGCCAGCCCCGATTACCTCGCCGAACACGGCACGCCGGAGACGCCCGACGACCTCGTCCGCCACGCCTGCCTCGCGCTCGCGGGCAACGACGGCGAGACGACGCCCTGGGTGCTGACGCGCGCCGACGCGCGCTGGGAACAGGTCGTGCCGGGACCGCTCGTGTGCAATTCGCCGCGACTGCAGCGGGAGATGGCGCTGCACGGCGCCGGCATCGCCGCGCTGCCGACGGACACCTCGCTGGGCGACTGCATCGGCAACGGCCGCCTGCGCCGTGTGCTGCCGGACTGGTGGTTGCCCACGGCCAGCCTGTGGTGCGTGATGCCGGGACGGCGCCTGATGCCGGCGCGCACGCGCGTGTTCGTCGACATGCTGAAGGCGCACATGGATACCGTCATGGCCGGGTAATTTCAGAAAAGTGCTTGACATGTGTGCGTACACACATAATACTGTGCCCATGACTGCTTCCGAACGACTCATTGCCTGCAACTGCTTCGCCACCCGCAAGGCGGCGCGTCTGATTACGAAGATGTATGAAGACCACCTGTCGCGCGTGGGCCTGACGAGCACGCAGTTCTCGATCCTGGTCTACGTCGACGAGGTCGAGGCGGCCTCGATGAAGGACCTGGTCGAAGCGATGGTGATGGAGCGCACGAGCGTGATCCGCGCGCTGCAGCCGTTGGAACGCGACGGCCTCGTGGTCATCGGTCCGCACGAGGAAGATGCGCGCCGCAACGTCGTGCGCCTCACCGACGCGGGCCGCGCGAAGCTGGCGGACGCGCTGCCCGTGTGGCAAACGGCGCAGGCGGAGTTCGAGAGCAAATTCGGCGCCGGGCTGGCCGGGGAGTTGCGCCAGTCGCTGTCGACGCTGGCACCGTAGCAAAAATTTTTTGCACTGATATGTGCGTACACACAGTTAACTAAGGAGAACAACATGAGCAACGCAAACCTGGGCACCGCAGTCGTCACGGGCGCTTCCACCGGCATCGGCGCGATCTACGCGGACCGCCTGGCCCGCCGCGGCTACGACCTGATCCTCGTCGCCCGCAACGGCGAACGCCTGCAAGCGCAGGCCGACCGTTTGAGCACCGCCCACGGCGTCGCCGTGCGTACCGTCGCCGCCGATTTAACCCGCGATGCCGACCTGTATCGCGTGGAAGACCTGCTGCGCGGCGATGAGAGCATCACGCTGCTCGTGAATAACGCCGGCGTGGGCGGCACCGGACCGCTGCTGGGCTCCGACGTCGACAAGATGCAGGACATGATCGCGCTGAACGTGACCGCGCTGACGCGCCTGACGTATGCCGCTGCGCCGGGCTTCGTGGCGCGCGGGAAGGGCGCCTTCATCAACATCGCCTCGATCGTCGCCATCGCACCGGAAGTGCTGAACGGCGTGTACGGCGGCAGCAAGGCGTACGTGGTGGCGTTCAGCCAGTCGCTGCAACACGAACTGGCCGACAAGGGCGTGCGCGTGCAGGTGGTGCTGCCGGGCGCCACGGCGACGGATTTCTGGCAGATCGCCGGCACGCCGGTCGAGCATCTGCCCAGCGAGATCGTGATGCGCGCCGAGGATCTCGTCGATGCCGCGCTGGCCGGCTACGACCAGGGCGAATTCGCCACGATCCCGGCGCTGGAAGACGGCGCCAAGTGGAACGCGTACGAAGCCGCGCGCCGCGCGATGCACCCGGAACTGTCGCGGACGAAGCCGGCGAGCCGCTACGCCGTCGCGGCCTGAATCAGCGGGCTTCGAACACGAGGCACGTGGTCGTCGCATGCGCATACAGGCGTCCCTGCGCATCGACGATCTTCCCTTCGGCCGTGGCCAGCTGGCGGCCGCAATGGAGCACCGTGCCGATCGCGCGCAGCGGCCCGCCGTCGAGCCGCGCGCCGCGCACGAGATTCACGCTCAGCTCCGCCGTCGTGTAGGCGTATCCCGGTTCGAGCGCCGTCTGCACGGCGCAACCGACGGCCGAGTCGAGCAGGGTCGCGTACCAGCCGCCGTGCACGGTCCCCATCGGATTCAGGTGTTTCGCCTGCGGCGTGCCCTGGAACGTGGCCTTGCCCTTCTCCACCTCGACGAGGAAGAAGTCGAGCGTCTCGGCGATGGGCGCGTACGGGAAGCGGCCGTCGAGCAGCGCCTCCATGATGGCGAGGCCGGACATCCCGCGCGCTTCCTGCGCCGGCACGACGCCCGGACGTCCGCCGCCCTGCTCGATGCGCGCGCGTACCGCGCGCAGTTGTGCTTCCCATTGCTCCGCCACCGTCGGCTGCGTCTCCATGCGATCCTCCTGTCGTGTGATTGAGTGTATATGCAAGGCTCCGGGCGGATTATGCACGGGTTCCGGCGTCCCCGGGGTTATACTCGCTAGAGGGGCGGCACTAACGCCGTCCCGGCAATGGAATACCGTACATGACATCGAACGACCCCCTGTGCAACTGCCTCGCCCTGCGCCAGGCGTCGCGTTACATCACCGGCGTGTACGACCAGGTACTGAGCGAGGCCGGCCTGCGCGTCACGCAGTTCTCCATCCTGTACAAGCTGCTGGGGCTCGGGCCGATGACGGTCAACCAGATGTCCGCCGAACTGGTCATGGACCGCACGACCCTCACCCGCAACTTGAAACCGCTCGAACGCGATGCTCTCGTGACGACCGGTCCCAGCGAGCACGATAAACGCGAGCGCGTGATCGTCCTCACCGCGGCCGGCAAGGCCAAGGTGAAAGCCGTGCTGCCCCTGTGGCGCCGCGCCCAGCAGACCTTCGAACAGAACTTCGGCAGCGAACGCGCGCTCGAACTGCGCATGCTGCTGCGCGCCGTCGTCGAGACGGGCATCCACGAGCCCGAAGTCAAATAATCCGCTCGCCGGCAGGCCGCGCGTCATGCGGTTTTCAAAATACGTGTATATACTCCTATTTGCGCGATCCCGCCATCCAATCCGAAAGGAGTCATCATGTCTGCCCGCGACATCGTCCTGTGTGCCCCCGTGCGTACCGCCATCGGCGCGTTCAACGGTTCCCTGAAATCCCTTCCCGCCGTCGAGCTGGGCGCGGCCGCCGTGCGCGCCGCCGTCGAGCGCGCGGGCATCGCGCCTGACGCCATCGACGCGGTCCTGATGGGCAACGTGGTCCAGGCGGGCAACCGCATGAACCCGGCGCGCCAGGCCGCGGTCCACGGCGGCATTCCCGTCAGCGTGCCCGCGATGACGCTGAACCGCGTGTGCGGCTCGGGCGCCCAGGCCATCGCGTCGGCCGCGCACGAGATCCTCGCCGGCGAATCCAACGTCGTGCTGGCCGGCGGCATGGAAAACATGGACCAGGCGCCGTACCTGATGCCGCAGGCCCGCTGGGGCGCGCGCATGGGCCACGCGCAGATCTACGACAGCCTGCTGCACGACGGCCTGAACGATGCCTTCTCGGCCCAGCACTCGGGCTGGCATACGGAAGATCTCGTGAAGGACGTGGACATCACCCGCGCCGCGCAGGACCGCTGGGCCGAACGCTCGCAGCGCCGCTTTGCGGAGGCCCAGGTGGCCGGCGCGTTCAAGGATGAAATCGTCGCGATCGAGATCGCGGGCAAGGGCGGCGTGCAGGTGTTCGACACGGACGAAGCGAACCGCCCGGACACGACGCTGGAGGCGCTGGCGAAACTGAAACCGGCATTCCGCCCGGACGGCACGATCACGGCCGGCAACGCGCCGGGCCTGAACAGCGGCGCCGCCGCCGTCATCGTCGCCGACCGCGCGACGGCCGAGCGCCTGGGCCTGCAGCCGATCGCGCGCCTCGTCGCCTCCGGCGTGGCGGCCGTGGAGCCGGGCATGTTCGGCCTGGGCCCCGTGCCGGCCGTGCAGAAGACCCTCGCGCGCGCGGGCTGGAACGTCGGCGACGTCGACCGCTACGAGATCAACGAAGCGTTCGCCGCCGTGCCGCTGGCCGTGGCGAGAAAACTGTCGCTGGCGGAAGACGTCATCAACGTCGAAGGCGGCGCGGTGGCGCATGGACACCCGATCGGCGCGACGGGCGCCGTGCTGACGGTGCGGCTGCTGCATGCGATGCGGCGCGGGCTGGCGCGGCGCGGCGTGGTCACGTTGTGCATCGGGGGCGGGCAGGGGATCGCGCTGGCGCTGGAGCAGGTGTGATCACGCGGCGACGAACGCGTTCATCCGCTCCACCAGGAACTCCCTGAGCACCCTGACGGCCGGCGACACCTGCCGCCGGTTCGCCAGCACCATGTACAGCGGCTGGTTGTTGCCCTCCCAGTCCGCGCACACGGTGCGCAGTGCGCCGCTTGCGAGGTCGGCCTGCACGTCGATGCGCGAGCGGTAGCACAGTCCGAGGCCCTCCAGCGCCCAGCGCCGCACGATCTCGGAATCGTCGGCCACGCGGTCGCCGCGCACCGTCACCTCGATTTCCGCGCCGTCCCTGTAGAAGCGCCAGCGGTCGTTGACCGTCTCGTCCAGCATGAAGCACAGGCAGTTGTGCGCGCCGAGATCGTGCGGCGACGCCGGCGCGCCGTGCCGCGCGAGATATGCCGGCGACGCGCACAGCACGCGCCGGTTCGTCTCCAGCAGCGGCAGCGCCACCATGCTGGACTCTTTCGGCTTGCCGAAGCGCAGCGCGATGTCGACGGGCTCGCGATAAATGTCGGCCAGCCGGTCCGTCAACTGCAGCTTCAGGCGCACGCCAGGATGCCGTTCCTGGAACGCGTTCAGCCACGGCAGCACGACGTGGCGGCCGAGGTCGGACGGCATCGAGATCTGCAATTGGCCCTCGATCGTGTTTTCCCCCGCGCGCACTTCCGCCTCGGCGTCGCGTAGGCCGTCCAGCAGCGGCCGGCAGCGGGCCAGCAGGCGTTCGCCGGCCACCGTCAGCCGCATGCTGCGCGTCGTGCGCACGAACAGTGCCGTGCCGAGGTCCGCCTCCAGCCGTTTCAGGCTCGCGCTAGCGACGGCCGGAGAAATATCCAGCAGGCGCGCGGCCGCCGAAAGGCCGCCTTGCTCCGCCGTGGTGACGAACAATTCCAGGTCGCGCAGGTTCATTTTCAAACAAAAATTGAAATTGATTTCTTGATTGCCTAGTTTATCAAAAAGGTCGAGGCGCCCAGAATAAGCCCCATCGATCACCAAGGAGCCACCATGAAAGCCATCGCCTACCAGAACAACCTGCCCATCGATCACACCGACGCGCTCGTCGACATCACCCTGCCGGACCCGGTCGCGACCGGCCACGACCTGCTCGTCGAAGTGAAGGCCGTGTCCGTGAACCCCGTCGACGTGAAGGTGCGCGCCGGTTCGAAGCCGGCCGACGGCGAGTGGAAAGTGCTGGGCTGGGATGCGGCCGGGATCGTGAAGGCCGTCGGGCCGGACGTGACGCTGTTCCGTCCGGGCGACCGCGTCTGGTACGCCGGTTCCATCGCCCGCGCCGGCAGCAACAGCGAGCTGCAACTGGTCGACGAGCGCATCGCCGGCAGGATGCCGCAATCGCTGGACTTCGGTGCCGCGGCCGCGCTGCCGCTGACGAGCCTCACGGCGTGGGAACTGCTGTTCGACCGTCTCGAGGTGCCGACCGACGAGCGCGGCGAGGGCAAGACGTTATTGGTGATCGGCGCGGCGGGCGGGGTCGGCTCGATCCTCGTGCAGCTGGCGCGCCAGCTGACCCGCCTGACGGTCGTCGGCACGGCGTCGCGCCCGGAAACGCGCGACTGGGTGCTGAAGCACGGCGCGCATCACGTGATCGACCATGGCAAGCCTCTCACGGACGAGATCCAGCGCGCGGGCCTGGGCGCGCCGGACTACGTGATCAGCCTCACGCACACGGAGCAGCACTTCGACCAGATCGTCGAGATCATCGCACCGCAGGGGAAATTCGGCCTGATCGACGACCCGGCCCCGATCGACGTCCGCAAATTCAAGCGCAAGGCCGTGTCGCTGCACTGGGAACTGATGTTCACGCGCGCGCTGTTCTCGACGCCGGACATGATCCGCCAGCACGAGATCCTGAACCGCGTGGCAGACCTGATCGACGCGGGCACGATCCGCTCGACGGCCAACGAGAATTTCGGGCGCATCGATGCCGCGAACCTCAAGCGCGCGCACGCGCTGATCGAGTCGAATCGGGCGCAGGGCAAGATCGTGCTGGCGGGATTCTGATTACAACCGCCGCGTGAACTCCATCGCGATCGGATAGATCATCTCGCACGGCTGGCCGTGGCACATGGCCGGCTTGTAGCGCATGGCCATGGCGCCGGCGGCGACGTAGCGCACCACGTCGTCGTCGAAGCTGCCCACCTTGCGCACTTCCTTCGCCTTGCCGTCCGCGCCCACCAGCACGTGCAGGCGCAGCACGCCGCGCGCGTCATACTTGCCGGCGACGGCCACCGCGAGCCGGTTGAATTCGACGGTGCCGTTCAGCGGATAGGGCGGATCGTCGCCCGGCTCCAGGGCCGGATAACCATTGCGGACGATATCCTTCTGCTCGGGGGTGAGGCCATCCCAGCCGACGTTGGTCGGCAGCGGCGACCGCACGTCCGTCTTCGCCAGCAGCGTGCCCGTGTCCGGCTCGGCCTGGCGCTGCTGGAACGTGTTCTCCGCCCTGGGACGGGCCAGCGCCGCGTTGCGGGCAGCGGCATCGAGCGTGCCGGTGCGGCCGCTGCCGGCATACGTGATGCGGTCGCCGTCGAGCGGGCGACCGTCGCGGAACTCGCCTTCGATCATGCCGCCGAGCGCATACGTGAGGCGCCCCTGGCCGTTCGGCCGGTCGGCACGGAATTCGCCCTGGTAGACGTCGCCGTTCGGGTAGATCTGCACGCCCTTGCCCTCGCGCCGCATCATCTTGAGGCCGCCTTCATAGCGCAGCTCGCTGGCAAAGCGCAGGTAACCTTCGCCGTCCGGCACGCCGTCGGTCAGCGAGCCGATGTACGTGAATTTGTCGCCCACCTTCAGCTTCGCTTCGCCGCTGACGGCGCCGTGCGCGAACGTGCCTTCGATGCGGCGCGTGGTGCCGTCCTTCGTCGTCCATTCGAGCACGCCCTTGCCGTCCGCATAGCCATCCTTGCACGGGCCGGTCCAGTGCACGGACTGGTCGTTGGGTGCCGGGAGAAGCTTGCCGACCTGGCAGTCGCCGGCGTGGGCCGCTTGCGTGACGCACGCAGCCAGGAGGAGAGGAAGGGCGGTTTTCATTGTGACAAGAGTTGTTTCGATAAATACATACAACTCTAGCATGCGGATTCGGACCGCATGCTCACCGATTCTCACCCTTGGCGCAGTCTGAACGTCATGTAGCTTAAGTCATGGCTGACCCCCGCGATCCTGAGCATATCCGCCACGCGCGCGACGGTGGTAAAACCGGCACGCGCATACAGTTCGACGGCAGGCTGGTTTTCCGACAGCACCTCCAGGTCGATCCACTCGATGTCCGTTTCGGCCCGCGCCCAGCCGGCGGCCGTTTCGAGCAGGCGCCGCCCGAGCCCGCGCCGCCGCCACACGCGGTGCACGCCCATGCCCAGCATGGCGCGGTGCGTGGCAGCGGGTTCGGGACGGCCGCGCAGGTCGATGTGGCCGGCGATGTCGCCGTAGGCGTCGATCGCGAGCCACAGGCGGCGCCAGCCCGGCTGGCCGACGGGGATGGCGATGCCCTTGATGAAGGCGATGCGCAGCCCGGCGGGCAGGCGTGGCTGGCTCGGCGCGATCGGCTGGAACAGCGGCGTGCCGTCGGCGCCGTTGTCGCGCAGGTGGTCGTCCAGGTAGGCGAAGAACGGCGCCAGGTCGGCTTCATTGGCCGGGCGGATCGTCAACGCCTCCGTGTTGTCCATCAATGTCGTCACAAAGCCCTTGCAATCAAAATCTTCTGGATGTCGCTCGTGCCTTCGTAGATCTGGCACACGCGCACGTCGCGGTAGATGCGCTCGACGGGGAAGTCGGCCACGTAGCCGTAGCCGCCGAACACCTGCATCGCCGACGATACCACGCGCTCGGCCATCTCGGACGCGAACAGCTTGGCCATCGCCGCTTCCTTCAGGCAGGGCAGGCCGGCATCCTTCATGGACGCGGCGTGCAGGATCAGCTGGCGCGCGGCCTCGATCTGCATCGCCATCTCGGCCAGGCGGAACTGCACGGCCTGGTGGTCGAAGATCGGCGCACCAAAACTTTCGCGCTCCTTCGCATACGCCAGCGCGGCCTCGAACGCGGCGCGCGCCATGCCCACCGATTGCGACGCGATGCCGATGCGTCCGCCCTCCAGGCCCGACAGCGCGATCTTGTAGCCTTGCCCCTCTTCGCCGATCAGGTTTTCGACCGGGACGCGGCAGTTGTCGAACACGATCTGCGCCGTGTCCGACGAATGCTGGCCCATTTTCTGCTCGATGCCGGCGACGATGTAGCCGGGCGTGTCGGTCGGCACCCAGAACGCGCTGATGCCCTTCTTGCCGGCCGCTTTATCCGTGACGGCCATGACGATCGCGACGTCGCCGTGTTTGCCGCTCGTGATGAACTGCTTCGTGCCGTTCAGGACGTAGTGGTCGCCGTCGCGCACGGCCGTCGTGCGCAGGGCGGCGGCGTCGCTGCCCGTGTGCGGCTCCGTCAGCGCGAAGGCGCCCAGCAGGTCGCCCTGCGCGAGCGGGCGCAGCCAGCGTTCCTTCTGCGCCGCGTTCGCGTACGTCATCGCGATCGAGCACACGGGGCAGTTGTTGACCGAAATGATGGTGGAGGTGCCGCCGTCGCCGGCCGCGATCTCTTCCAGCACCAGCGCCAGCGCGACGTAGTCGAGGCCCGCGCCGCCGTACTGCTCGGGCACGGCCACGCCGAACGCGCCCAGCCGGGCCAGTTCCTTCAGCTCGTCCTTCGGAAAATGGTGCTCGCGGTCCCAGCGCGCCGCGTTGGGCGCCAGGCGTTCCTGCGCGAAGGTGCGCAGGGCGTCGCGGATCATCTGGTGTTCTTCGGTCAAAATCATATTGTCTCGGTTGTTATCCTGGACGGCTCACCATGGGATGGGCGTGCCGTCGTAATTGAGGAAGGCGCCGTTCTGCGCCGGCGTCGCCTTGGCCAAGGTGGCGCGCAGCCCGGCCGCGCTCTGCTCGACGGTGAGCGTGGCGTTCGCGCCGCCCATGTCGGTCTGCACCCAGCCCGGGTGAAAGGTCAGGCAGCAAGCGCCCTGCGGGCCATAGGTCAGCGCGGCGTCGGCCAGCACGGAATTCAGCGCGGCCTTGCTGGCGCGGTACAGCGAGCCCTGGTTGCTCGTGCGCGCGCCGATGGAACCCATGCGCGACGAGATCACGGCCACCTTGCCGCGTGTCGTGGCGACCAGCGGCGCGACGATGGGCAGCAGGCGCATCGCGGCCAGCACGTTCGTGTGCATGACGTCGTCGAATTCCTTCTCGGTCGGGAAGCCCGCGTGATCCGGGCCGTACACGCCCGCGACGAGCCAGGCGGCGTCGATCTTTTCGTCGTCGAGCTTCCAGCCCAGGCCACCGATCGATTCGGCATTCGTGACGTCGACCTGGTGCGCTTCCGCGCCCAGCCGGCGCAGCGCCTCGCAATCCGCGGGCTTGCGCGCGGTGGCGATGACGCGCCAGCCGTCGGCGCGGTATTGACGGGCCAGTTCGAGGCCGATGCCGCGCGAGGCGCCGACAATGAGAACGGTGGACATGGAAGCTCCTTCACGGTATGGATGACAGTCCGTCACCATACCGTGTTTTAGCAATGCATGCGTGATGGTTAAACCATCTGGATCGCCATCGCGGTCGCTTCGCCGCCGCCGATGCACAGCGACGCGACGCCGCGCTTGCCGCCCGTCTTCTTCAGCGCGCCCAGCAGCGTGACGATGATGCGTGCACCCGATGCGCCGATCGGGTGGCCCAGCGCGCACGCGCCGCCGTGGACGTTGACCTTCGAATGCGGGATGTCCAGCTCGTGCATCGCGGCCATCGGCACGGCGGCGAACGCTTCGTTGATCTCGAAGAGGTCGACGTCCTTCGGTGACCAGCCGGTCTTCTTGAACAGCTTTTGCAGCGAACCGATCGGCGCGGTCGAGAACTGGTCCGGCTCCTGCGCGTGCGTCGTGTGCGCGACGATGCGGGCGAGCGGCGTGACACCCAGCTCCTTCGCCGTCGATTCGCGCATCATGACGAGGGCCGCGGCGCCGTCGTTGATCGACGACGAAGACGCCGCCGTGATGACGCCATCCTTTTTAAATGCCGGACGCAGCGTCGGGATCTTGTCGACCTTGGCCTTGACGGGGCCTTCGTCCTTCTCGATGATCGTCTCGCCCAGGCGGTTCGCCACGGTCACGGGTGCGATCTCCCACTGGAAATCGCCGGACTCGGTGGCGTTCTGCGCGCGCTTGACGGATTCGATCGCGAACGCGTCCAGCTGCTCGCGCGAGAAGCCGTATTTGGCCACGCACTCCTCGGCGAACGTGCCCATCGAGCGGCCTTCGCCCGTCTTCTCGTTGCGCGAGTAGGCGTCTTCGAGGCCGTCCATCATCATGTGGTCGAACATGACGCCATGGCCGATGCGGTAGCCGCCGCGCGCCTTCGGTATCAGGTACGGGGCATTGGTCATCGACTCCATGCCGCCCGCCACGACGACGTCGGCGCTGCCGGCCTTGAGCGCGTCGTGCGCGAAGATCGCGGCCTGCATCGCGGAGCCGCACATCTTCGACAGGGTGACGGCACCCGTCGACAGCGGCAGCCCCGCCTTGATCAGCGCCTGGCGCGCCGGGGCCTGGCCCTGGCCGGCCATCAGGCAGTTGCCGAAGTAGACGTGCTCGACGAGGCTCGCGTCGACGCCGGCGCGCTCGACGGCCGCCTTGATCGCTATGGCGCCCAGGTCGCTCGCGGATTTCGAAGAGAAGTCGCCCTGGAAGGCGCCCATCGGGGTACGGGCGGCGCCGACGATAACGATTGGATCATTCATTGTGTAAGGTCTCCAAGTAATGGGATTGCGGCGAGGGTGTCGCCGGGTTCGCTGGGTCCGTGAGGTGGAACCGGATGTGCTGCGGATACGGAAAAATGTCTTCGAGTTCGCCTGCGAGGATGCGGTCCTTGTGCGACTGCCACCAGACGCGCGTCAATAGTGCGGCATGGTGTTTCATGAACGCGGCGCGTATCTTTGGATTCGCGAGCAGGAAGCGCGCGAACTGTTCCGGGAAGACGTCGTGCTTGCCGATGGGGTACCAAGGCTCGGCGGCCATCTCGTCTTCCTCATTCCGCGGCTGCGGGATGTCGCGGAAGTTGCAATCGGTGAGGTATTCGATCTCGTCGTAGTCGTAGAACACGACGCGGCCATGTCGGGTCACGCCGAAGTTCTTGTACAGCATATCGCCCGGAAAAATATTCGCGGCGACGAGGTCGCGGATCGCATTGCCGTACTCGAACACGCCGTGTTCGATAAGCTCGTCGTCGCCGCTGCGCTGTGCACGGTCCAGGTAGATATTCAGCGGCACCATGCGCCGCTCGATGTACAGGTGCTTGATGACGATGTGGTCGCCCTCGATGTCGACGAGCGAAGGGGCGAACCGGCGCAGTTCGGCCAGCAGTTCCTCGTCGAAGCGGGACAGCGGAAAGGCCACGTCCGAATACTCCAGCGTGTCCGCCATGCGGCCCACGCGGTCGTGGTGTTTCACCAGCAGGTATTTTTCCTTGATGCGGGCCCGTGTCGTTTCTTTCGGCGGCGGATAGAAATCCTTGATCACCTTGAACACGTACGGAAAGGAGGGCAGTTCGAACACGAGCATTACGAGACCGCGGATGCCGGGCGCGATGCGGAAGGCGTCGGAGCTGTGCTTCAGGTGCTGTAAAAAGTCGCGGTAGAACAGCGTCTTGCCCTGCTTTTGCAGGCCGAGAATGGTGTAGATCTCGCTGCGCGGCTTTTTCGGCATCAGGCTGCGCAGGAATTGCACGAATGCCGACGGCACTTCCATATCGACCATGAAATAGGCGCGCGTGAACGAGAACAGCAGGATCACCTGCTCGGGGTCCGTCAGCACCGCATCGAGGACGAGCCGGCCGGCGCGATCGTGCAGGATCGGCACGACGAACGGGTGCTCGCGGGCGCCGTTGATGGCGCGGCCGACGATGTAGGCGGCCTTGTTGCGGAAGAACAGGCTCGAGAGCACGTGCAGCTGCTGGTTCGGCTCGCGCTCGTGCAGGCCGAAATGCTCGACCATGCGCGCCTCGACGAGGGCGATGTCGCGGTCGAGGTCGGCGAACGGGCAGTCGAGCTGGAAATTCGTCACCATGCGCCGCAACGAGAAGCGCAGGCTGTCCGCTGCCGGGTAGTACACGCGGTAGGTCGGGGCCGGTTCGTCCGTCTCGATGTATTCCGTCGAGACGGCCGGGCGCACGAAGATGAAATCGTTGCGGTAGTAGCTGCGGTGCAGGATGTGGCAGCTGACGGAATTGAAGAAACTTTCCGCCAGCTCCGGGCGTTTGTGGTCCGTCAGCAGGCCGATGTAGTGGAGCTTCGTTTCACGCCACGTCTCGTCGTCGAGGTCTTCCGGCGCGTACTCGTCTTCCAGCGCCTGTACGCATTCCTGCACGCGCTTGTCGTAGAAATCGATGCGCTTGCGCGCGGCCTGCTGGGCCGTCGTCCAGTCGGCACGCTCGAACCAGGTCTTGGCCGTCTTGCTGGCCTGGCGGAACAGCGTGTAGTGGCGGTCGAAGCCGTCCAGGATGGTGCGCGCGATGTCGAAGGCGATCTGGGACGACAGCAGCTTGGGGAAGGTGGCCTGGGTCATCGGGCGGCTCGCGCGGTGGGGAACGTTATTGTTATTGTATTACCCGATCCGTCGTTCCCGCCTGTGGGGCGGGAACGACGTTCGTGGTTTTCGGGCTAGGTGGAGTGTTGTTGTTTTGCCGGCTCTTGCCGATCTTCTTGTTCGCCCGGTCTCCTCTCTCCACAACCTTACATCGTCTCGCCGAACAGCTCGCGCCCGATCAGCATGCGACGGATTTCGCTCGTACCGGCGCCGATCTCGTACAGCTTGGCGTCGCGCCACAGGCGGCCCACCGGATATTCGTTGATGTAGCCATTGCCGCCCAGCGTCTGGATCGCTTCGCCGGCCATCCACGTCGCCTTTTCCGCGCTGTACAGGATGGCGCCGGCCGCGTCCTTGCGCAGGGCACGCACCTGTTCCGGGTTCGAGGCGCGGTCGCAAGCTTGGCCGACCGCGTACACATACGCGCGGCATGCCATCATCGTCGAATACATATCCGCGATCTTGCCCTGCATCAGTTGGAACTCACCAATTGCCTGGCCAAACTGCTTGCGCTCGTGAATATACGGCACGACGACGTCCATGCAGGCCGACATGATGCCCAGCGGGCCGCCGGAGAGCACGGTGCGCTCGAAATCCAGGCCCGACATCAGCACGTTTACGCCCTTGCCCACGCCGCCCAGCACGTTCTCGACGGGGACTTCGCAATCCTGGAACACCAGCTCGCCCGTGTGCGAACCGCGCATGCCCAGCTTGTCCAGCTTTTGCGCGATGGAGAAACCCTTGAAGCCCTTCTCGATGAGGAAGGCGGTCATGCCGCGCGGGCCGGCCTCGATGTCGGTCTTGGCGTAGACGACGAGGGTGTCGGCGTCCGGACCGTTCGTGATCCACATCTTGGTGCCGTTCAGCACGTAGCGGTCGCCCTTGAGGTCGGCGCGCAGCTTCATGCTGACGACGTCGGATCCGGCGTTCGGTTCGGACATGGCCAATGCACCGACGTGCTCGCCCGAGATCAGCTTGGGCAGGTATTTGCGCTTCTGTTCTTCGTTGCCATTGCGCTTGATCTGGTTGACGCACAGGTTCGAGTGGGCGCCGTACGACAGGCCCACGGAGGCCGAGGCGCGCGAGATTTCTTCCATGGCGACGATGTGGGCCAGATACCCCATGTTGGCACCGCCGTATTCCTCGCCGACGGTAATGCCGAGCAGGCCCAGTTCGCCCATCTTTTTCCACAGATCCATCGGGAACTGGTCGGTGCGGTCGATCTCGGCCGCGCGGGGGGCGATTTCGCTCGCGGCGAACTGTTGTACAGCTTCGCGCAGGGCGGCGATGTCTTCGCCGTGGTCAAAGGTCAAGCCAGGGAGATGCAGCATGTCGTCCTCGTTCTCGTCGTCTAGTGGATGGCTGGTGGCCAGGCTAGATGATAGCGCGGAGTGACGTTAACGTAAACGTCAAGCGATTGCCCGTACTCAGCGGCGGCGCCTGCGCCACATCCTGCGTACCGCCCAGGCCGCGACCAGGATGATGAACAACCACGGCAGCAGATAGGCGATGCCCGACACGGCAAACGCGATGCCCTGCGACAGGTTGCTGCCGAACTGTTCCAGTGAACGGCGGATCGGCGCCCAGAACGGCCGTTGGCGGTCCGAGCGGATGGATACATTCAGGATGTCGGTGTCGACGCGCCGGGCGAGCTGGGCGCGTTTGCCGTCCGCCGTTTCATACTTCGACTGGATCTCGGCCAGTTCGCGGTTCACCTTGATCAGTGCGTCGACGTCGTTGCCGGCGCGGTTACGCAAGGCTTCGAGACGGCTGCGATAGTCGTCCAGCATGGCCAGTTCGCGTGCCGTATCCGCGATCGGGCCGGACAGGTCTTCGACATGCGTCGACTGACGGGCAAGCTCGGCTTGTTTCCCCATTGCCGCGATCAGTGCCGGGATGATGTCCGGCCTGGCACGGAATTTCAGCGATGCCGCGGCGTCGGGCTCGCTGTCGATGCGCGACTCCAGCAGGGTGCACGCGTCGGCGGCTGCACGGCACGCGCGCAGGCCGTCGGCGTACAGGGCTGCCACCTTGTCCGGTGCAGCGTCGACGTCGACGAAGTGCTCGTAGGCGAGTTGCCGCGCCGCGTTTGCGCGGTCATGTTGGGCGATGGGCGCCTGCTCGCGCATCGGCATCTGCTGCACCTTCGAGCAGCCGGCGAGCGCGGCAAGGAGAAGCGCGAGGCCTATGGAGGAAAAGAATGTGCGACGCATGCCTGATTGCTTCCTGGATTAGTTCGTTTTGGAACCCCAAGATAGCAAATCGTCCTCCGGAAAAAGACGCGCTTTATATCAGGCAGCGTCCTTCTCGCCGACATCTTCGCCCAGCAGAGTGCCGGCAGCGCCCGATTCCGCCAGCAGCCGGCGGCATTCTTCTTCGTGAACAGAAATTTCCGCCAGCGACATCTCGATATCCGCCCGCTGTTGTTCCAGCGTCTCGCGCTGGTGCGCCAGCACGCCCAGGAAACGGTTGATCTGGGCCACGGTGTCCTTCGGCGTCTCGTACATGTCGATGATGCTTTTGATCTCCGATAAGGTCAGGCCCAGGCGCTTGCCGCGCAGCGTCAGTTTCAGCCGGGTTCGGTCGCGCGGGGTGTAGACCCGGTTGCGTCCGCCCTGGCCCTCGCGCATCGGGCTGAGCAGCCCCTGGTCTTCGTAGAAACGGATCGCACGTGCGGTGATGTCGAATTCGCGTGCCAGTTCGGCGATGGTATAGGTGGTGGCCATGGTGTTCTGCGGGTCAAAAGTGGCGAGGTCCGGAATCGCTTAGAATCACAGCCTGCGCCTTCCGTTTACGTTTACGTCAAAGCGTTTGCGGCATTGTAACGCGCCTGCGCCTGCATCCATACGAAAGTCGACCGCATGAATCCCCTCGAAGCCCAGCTCAGCTATCCGTTCGGCGATGTCATTCCCCCGCTCGGCACCGTGACGGACGTCGCACCCGGCCTGTCGTGGCTGCGCATGCCGCTGCCGTTCGCCCTCGACCATATCAACCTGTGGCTGCTGGACGATGCCTCGGGCGACAAGCGCGGCTGGTCCCTCGTCGACTGCGGCGCCGGCACCGATGCGACCCGGTCAGCATGGGAACAATTGTTCACGGGTGCGATGGGGAACCGGCCGCTGCTGCGCGTGTTTGCCACGCACTGTCACCCCGACCACGTCGGCTTGTCCGGCTGGCTGTGCGACCGGTTCGGCGCGCCGTTCTGGACGAGCACCGGCGAGTTCGGCTTCGCGCGCATGATGGCCGCCGCGCTGCCCGGCGTCGACGGTCCGTCGGCGATCCCGCATTTCCAGCGTCACGGTCTCGTCGATGCGGGCATGCTCGAGCAGATGCAGAGCCGTAAGAATTACTACCCGTCGCTCGTGCCGTCCGTGCCGGCGGCGTACACCCGCCTGCAGGATGGCCAGCGCGTCATCGTCGGGGCAAGGGAATGGCGCGTGATCACTGGTTTCGGCCACTCTCCGGAACACGTCTCGCTGTACGACGCCACCGACCGGATCCTGATCGCGGGCGACATGGTGTTGCCGCGCATTTCGACGAACGTCTCCGTGTTCGCCGTCGAGCCGGACGGCAACCCCTTGCAGATGTACCTGGATTCGCTGGACAAGTTCGCCGACCTGCCCGACGACACGCTCGTCCTGCCCGCGCACGGCAAGCCGTTCCGAGGCCTGCACACCCGCATCGCGCAATTGCGCGCGCACCATGCAGCGCGGCTGGACGAAGTCCGCGCCGTGTGTGCCGAGCCGAAATCCGCAGTTGACATTGTCCCGTTGATGTTCAAGCGACAACTCGATGCGCACCAGCTCAGTTTTGCGATCGGCGAGGCTTTAGCCCACCTTCATTATCTTTGGTACAACGGTAACCTCGTGCGTGTAACCGGCGACGATGGCATCTTCCGTTTTAAGTTGACTTAAAACAACATATTGACACCAATGGATGTCGCAAAAATCACGACAATCTAACAGGACTTCTGACCATTTTGTTGACTCTTGGCATCATTTGTCGTGCGCAGAGGAAGAAACGTTCCAATTTTTAGTAGGAAATTGAACGAGCAAACGTTTTCCTTTTCCTGTAGGATATTTTTCACACATATCTCACAACATGCTGAACACAACGGGAATTGCTGGACAGCACTGTGAGAATTGATCAATACTCACCTATTTGTTACCTACAGCCTCTCCTGCCGTCACAGACGGTCTGGTCAACGGAGCGACCTAATGACGGCTTTGCATGAACCCTTAGTGCCACCCATGAATTCGACTAACGAACGGGAGAGCTTCAGCGAGCGCCTGCAGCAAGCCCTGAAAAACGCCCATTATTCTCCGGACAGCCCCACCCGTCTGGCGCGGGAATTTAACATTCGCTTCGAGGGCCGTCCGATCACGGTCCACGCGGCTCGTAAATGGCTGGTCGGAGAGGCGATCCCGACCCAGGAAAAACTGCGCATGATCGCGCAGTGGCTGGGCGTGCCGGCCGACTGGCTGCGCTTTGGCGGTTCGGAAAATGCAGCCGCCAATGGCGATGGTGCCGACGGCAGCACCCGGTTCGAATCGGCCGACGTCAAGCTGATCGCCGACCTGCAGCGCCTGGACGAGCACCACAAGCAACTGGCGCGCGAATTCATCCGCATGCTCGTGCGCATGAATCACCAGCAGCAGAAATAATCCTTCCTGATCGCCATCGTACTTACGATGGCCGAATCCCATGACGCGGCGTCCGGCAAGCTCCGGCGCCGCGTCACGCGCTTCTGTACTGCAATTTTTCTGCGATTAATCCGCACAAACCGCCGAGTCTCGCGCATAATCGGTAACGCTAACGGAACGTCGCAACCGTCGAGTTTGCGTTCCTGCCTGGCGTACGCCAGTGTTATCGGTCATATAAGGATGCAGTCGCCTCATGATTAATAACTACAGCAACACCGCGCAGTTGAAGGACCTCATGACAGCTCCGCCGATGACGGCGGCCCAGCACGCAGAAATCATGCGCAAGCGTAACGAGCAGCGCAGAAAAATCGAAGACGCAAGAGAACAGAGACGGGCCGAACGCGACCCGTACGGCGACCACGCCTGATCAGGGCGTATCGTCTTTCATGCCGCCCCATCGCGGGGCGAGATCGTTCGTCACGCCCAGCAGGTCCATGACGCGCGCCACCGTGTGGTCGACCATCTCGTCGATGGTGGCGGGGCGATGATAAAAACTCGGCAGCGGCGGGAAGACGATTCCGCCCATTTCCGTGACCGCCGTCATGTTGCGCAGGTGCGCCAGGTTGAATGGCGTCTCGCGCACCATCAGGATCAGGCGCCGGCGTTCTTTCAGCACGACGTCGGCGGCGCGTGTGATCAGGTTGTCCGACAAACCATGCGCGACCGCAGCCAGCGTCTTCATCGAACAGGGGGCAATCACCATGCCGTCCGTCTGGAACGAGCCACTGGCGATCGATGCGCCGATCTCGCGGTTGCGGTGCACCACGTGGGCGAGCGCTTCCACGTCGCGCCGTTGCAGGCCGACTTCCTGGTGCAGGGTGAGGGTGGCGGCGTCGGAAATGACGAGGTGCGTCTCGACGCCGGGTACGGCGGCCAGCCGCCGCAGCAGCTGCACGCCATAGATCGCGCCGGTCGCGCCGGTGACGGCGACGACGATCCGGCGCGGGCCGGAATCAGCCATTCTTCTTGAGCAGGGCCTGCAGTTCGCCGGATTCGTACATTTCCGTCATGATGTCGGAACCGCCGACGAATTCGCCGTTCACGTACAGCTGCGGGATGGTCGGCCAGTTCGAGTATTCCTTGATGCCCTGGCGGACTTCCGCGTCTTCCAGCACGTTCACGGTGGCGATGTTATCGACGCCGCAAGCTTTCAGGATTTGGATCGCGCGGCCCGAAAAACCGCATTGCGGGAACTGGGCGGTGCCCTTCATGAACAGCACGACGGGCGTGTTGGTCACGGTCTCTTTGATCCAGGATTGTACGTCGCTCATTTGGTTCTGCCTTTGGTGAGAATTTGAGTAGATGACGGCATTTTATAAGAAAACCGGGACCGGCGTCCCGGCCGCCCATTCAACGCTTCAACTTGGCAAACGCCGCCGCCATCGCGCCGCCGCCTGGCGCCGACCGCTCCTGTTTCTGGTGCTTATTTTGGTGATCCGCAAGGCGCTTGCGGTCGTCCCGATCCCCGCGCTGCTGAGGTTGCGACCCCGCCTGCGGTGCGCTGTCCGACAAGCGCATCGTGAGCGCGATGCGCTTGCGCTTGACGTCCACTTCCAGCACTTTCACCTTCACGACCTGGCCCGCCTTGACGACCGTGTGCGGGTCCTTCACGAACGTGTTCGACAGCGCGGAGATGTGCACGAGGCCATCCTGGTGCACGCCGATGTCGACGAAGGCGCCGAACGCCGCGACGTTCGTGACGACGCCTTCCAGGATCATGTCCGGACGCAGGTCCGAAATCTCCTCGACGCCTTCCTTGAACGTGGCCGTCGTGAATTCCGGACGCGGATCGCGGCCCGGCTTTTCCAGTTCCTTCAGGATGTCGGTCACGGTCGGCACGCCGAATTTGTCGTCGGCATACTTCGCCGGATTCAGGCGTTTGACCAGCGCGCTGTCGCCGATGACGGATTTGATGTCTTTCTGGATGTCGGCCAGGATCTTCTCGACGACCGGGTACGATTCCGGGTGCACGGCCGACGCATCCAGCGGATTGTCGCCGTTTACGATGCGCAGGAAACCCGCCGCCAGTTCGAACGTTTTATCTCCCAGGCGCGGCACCTTTTTCAGCGCCGCGCGCGACGCGAACGCGCCTTGTTGGTCGCGGTAGTTGACGATGCTTTGCGCGACGCTGGACGACAGGCCCGACACGCGCGCGAGCAGCGGCGCCGACGCCGTGTTGACGTCCACGCCGACCGCGTTCACGCAATCCTCGACGACGGCGTCGAGCTGGCGCGCGAGCTGCGTCTGCGACACGTCGTGCTGGTACTGGCCCACGCCGATCGACTTCGGATCGATTTTCACGAGCTCCGCGAGCGGATCCTGCAGGCGGCGTGCGATGGAGACGGCGCCACGCAGCGACACGTCCAGTTCCGGCAGTTCGCGCGACGCGAATTCCGACGCCGAGTACACCGACGCGCCGGCTTCCGACACGACGATCTTCGTCAGCTTCAGCTCCGGATGCTGCTTGATGAGGTCCTGCGCCAGTTTATCGGTCTCGCGCGATGCCGTGCCGTTGCCGATCGAGATCAGCGAGACGTTGTGTTTCGCGGCGAGTTTCGCCAGCGTGTGCAGCGAACCGTCCCAGTCGTTGCGCGGCGCGTGCGGGTAGATGGTCGATGTGTCGACCACCTTGCCGGTCGCGTCGACGACGGCCACTTTCACGCCTGTGCGGAGGCCCGGGTCGAGGCCCATCGTCGCGCGCGGGCCCGCGGGTGCGGCCAACAAGAGGTCCTTCAGGTTGCGTGCGAAGACCTGGATCGCATCGCCCTCGGCCTTTTCGCGCAAGGCGCCCATCAGCTCCGTCTCGATGTACATGAAGCTCTTCACGCGCCACGTCCAGCGCGCCGTGTCGAGCAGCCATTTGTCGGCGGGGCGGCCCGCGCCCTTGATGCCGAAGCGCGCGGCGATGCGGCTTTCGCACGGGTTGTGCGGCGCGTCCCACTTCGGCTTTTCCGGCTCGGAATCGAGGCGCAGGGTCACGTCCAATATTCCCTCGCGGCGGCCGCGCATCAGCGCCAGCGCGCGGTGCGACGGGATGGTGGCAAGCGTCTCCGAATAATCGAAGTAGTCGGCGAATTTCTCGCCTTCTTCCTGCTTGCCGTCGACGACCTTCGATTCGACGACGCCGTGCTCCTGCACGTATTCGCGCAGCGACTGCAGCAGCTCGGCGTCTTCCGCGAAGCGCTCCATCAGGATCTGGCGTGCGCCGTCCAGCGCGGCCTTCGTATCGGCCACGCCGGGGTTCGCGACGCCATCGGCATTCGTGAACGCTTCGCGCAGATACTTGGCTGCTTCCGCTTCCGGATCGCGCGACGGATCGTCGAGCAGGTCATCGGCCAGCGGCTTCAGGCCGGCCTCGATCGCGATCTGGGCCTTCGTGCGGCGCT
Organism: Massilia kyonggiensis; assembly: GCF_024756235.1. Taxonomy (GTDB): domain Bacteria; phylum Pseudomonadota; class Gammaproteobacteria; order Burkholderiales; family Burkholderiaceae_D; genus Telluria; species Telluria kyonggiensis. Next base: position 453,533 of record NZ_JANUGY010000006.1, read on the forward strand.
TCTGCTTGTACGGCAGGTACAGGTCTTCCAGGCGCGTCTTGTCTTCCGCGAGCGAGATCGCCTGCAGCAGCTCCGGCGTCATCTTGTTCTGTTCCGTGATGGAGGAAATGATGGCGGCGCGGCGGTCTTCCAGTTCGCGCAGGTAGCGCAGGCGTTCTTCCAGCAGGCGCAGCTGGGTGTCGTCGAGACCGCCCGTGGCTTCCTTGCGGTAGCGGGCGATGAAAGGGACGGTCGCGCCTTCGTCGAGCAGGGCGATGGCGGCGGCCACCTGTGCCGGTTTGGCGGACAGTTCTTGAGCGAGGCGTTGTTCGATCGAAGGCAGCATGGGTTGGTTGCAATGTTCGGTGAATCGAACCGGCAATGATACGCAATCGCGGGCGATGCGCCAGTCTTGACACGCAGAGCGATATCAAGGTGGCACAACGCCTTTATCAATCCTGCAAGAGTTCCGCCAGCACGATCTCCGTATCGTCCTGCGCCGCGATCGTGATCATGGCTTCGTCCACGATGCCGGCCCCGTCGCGCGCCGCGAGCGTCACGTCGTTGACGGTGACGCGGCCCGCCGTCGTGACGAGATAGGCACCGTGGTCCGGCGGCAGCCGGTGTTCGATCGCGTCGCCGGCGCGCAGGGTGGCTCCGAGCAGGCGCGCATCCGCGTCGATGGGCAACGCGCCTTCATCCCCCGCATCGCCGCTGGCCAGCACGGTCAGGGCGCCGGCACGTTCGTCGCGCGGGAAGCGCCGTGTGGCCCACGACGGCGCGCCGCCCGGCGTGCGCGGACGCAGCCAGATCTGGTACAGCAGCAGCGGCACGGCGCCGTCGTTGCGCTCGCTGTGGCGGATGCCGCTGCCGGCGCGCATCGCCTGTACGTCGCCGGCGGCGACCGTCGAACGGTTGCCGAGGCTGTCCTCGTGGGTGACGGCGCCCTGGCGCACGTACGTCACGATCTCGACGTCGCGGTGGCCGTGCATCCCGAAGCCCGTATGCGGCGCGAACGCGTCGTCGTTCCAGGCCCGGAGCGGGCCGATCGCGCCGTGCTCCGGACGGCCCATGCCGTCGACGGCCACGTGCAGCCGGGCGTTCAGCCAGCCCAGGTCATGGCCACCCAGGGCGGCGTAGGGACGATGGTCGATCATGATCAGATCTGCGCCTGGCCGCCATCGACGAACAGCTCGGCGCCATTGACGAAGCTGGCGTCGTCGGACGCGAGGAACACGGCCGCTTTCGCGATCTCGTCCGGCTCGCCCACGCGGCCCAGCGGGATCTGCGCGGCCAGGTAGTCGACGAGGCCTTGCTGCGCGGCGGCGTCGGTGCCGGCCAGTTCGACGAGGCCGGGGGTACGCGTGGCGCCCGGGCTGATCGTGTTGACGCGGATGCCGCGGTCTTTCAGGTCCAGGATCCAGTTGCGGGCAAAGGCGCGCACGGCGGCTTTGCTGGCGGCGTAGACGCTGAACGCCGGGGTGCCGGTGCTGCCGGCCGTCGAGCCGGTCAGGATCACCGAGGCGCCTGTCGACAGCAGCGGCAACGCTTTCTGCACGGTGAACAGCGTGCCCTTCACGTTGCGGCCGAAGGTGTCGTCGAACTGTTCTTCCGTGATCTCGCCGAGGGGCAGCATCGAGCCGCCGCCGGCGTTGGCGTACAGGACGTCCAGGCGGCCGAAGCGGGCGCGGATCTCCTCGTACAGGCCGTCCAGTGCGGCCAGGTCGCTGGAGTCGACGCGCAGGCCAATGGCGTCGTGGCCGATGGTCTTGACGGCGGCGTCCAGTTCGGCCTGGCGCCGGCCGGTGACGATCACCTGCGCGCCTTCGCGGGCGAAGCGTTGGGCGGTGGCCAGGCCGATGCCGCTGGTGGCACCGGTGACGAGAGCGATTTTATTGGCGAGTTTGGCAGTCATGATGTTCTCCGTTTCGGTTGATGTCGAAGTCGACGGAAACCATCGTACCGAGGTAAGGTCCACATTAAAATAGCACTGATCGCAAAGTATCTTTGCATTTTTGTCGTGCATACGCCGGAAGGCCGATAGGCACCGGCGCCCGGATGCCGTAACATGTCGGGTTCGATAACTCATCGGTTCCCTGCCGACGACGAACGATGTCCCTGTTGCCCGATTTCGAAGGTCTCGCGATGTTCGCCAAGGTGGCCGAGGAACGCTCGTTCGCCGGCGCCGCGCGTGCGCTGGGCGTGTCGGTGGCGACCGTGTCGCGGGCCGTCGCGCGGCTCGAGGAGCGGCTCGGGGCGAGACTCCTCAACCGCACGTCGCGCCAGCTGGCGCTGACCGAATTCGGCCGCACCATCGCGGACAGTGCATTGAAGATCTATCGCGAGGCGGAAGAGGCGGAACATGCCGCGCGCGAGATGTCGGCCCGGCCGCGCGGGCTCGTGCGGCTGGCCGTGCCGATGTCGTTCGGGCTGCGCTGGGTCGCGCCGCTGATGCCCGCGTTCTTCCGTGAATACCCCGATGTGCAGATCGACCTGCACCTGTCCGATGCCACGGTCGACCTCGTCGGCCAGGGCTTCGATGCCGCCCTGCGCATCGCCGTGCTGCCCGATTCGTCGCTGGTGGCGCGCAAGCTGTGTCCGGTGGCGCAGATCCTCGTCGCCTCGCCCGAGTACCTGGCAACGCGGGGAACGCCGCGCCATCCCTCCGAACTCGTGAATCATCCGTGCCTCGGCTATACATACCGCACCCGCATCGACGTGTGGCGCTTCACCAACGCGACCGGAGAAGAAGCCGCGATCAAGCCGGAAGGGCCGCTGCGGGTGACGAATTCGGATGCGCTGCTGCCCACCGTGTTGGAGGGCCTTGCGATTGCCGAGTTCCCTGAATTTATTGCGGCAGATCACGTGCGCGCCGGGCGGCTTGTCCCCATACTGGAGGACTGGCATATGGCGCGCGGCGGCCTGTACTTCGTCACGCCATCGGCACGCACGCGGCCGGCCAAGGTGGAAGCCCTGGCCGGGTTCTTTGTAAAGCACCTGAGTGCGCCGGGCTGGCGCGAAAAAAATACGTGACGGGGGCTGGCAAAGCGGGTCGGCAGAGTGTAACTTCTACTCTTTTCGTCTCGTAAAGTTTTGCCCGCTACGTGCGATCCTTAACAAAGCTGTTCGGGTCGCATGGCGGATAATAGGAATTGTTGTTTTTTCAAATTAAAGACTCGTGAGACCCATGCACACAGTTGATTTTCATCGCGACGACACCAGCGACGCACCGCCGGCTCGAGCACCCGCACGCGCTCCGGCCCTGCCCGCACCGGTGTTAAGCTGGCTGCAAAGGGTCGAGGCGGCAGCACATCCCCAGCCGAAGCTGACCGCGGAAGTCACTGACCCCAAGGCCGTCCAGTACAAATTCGTTTATGTCATGGCCCCGACCAGCGGCGGCCGCCACGTCGCGGTGTGCCTGTGCAAGGCGCGCCTGCGCCCGAACGGGGACGTGGCCGCGGCCAGCCCGGTGAGCGAAGTGTTTTCGCTGCTGTCGGCGCCTCCCGCTTACCTTGAAGGCGACGACGAGGACCTGGTCCGGTTCTTCATCGCCATGCGCAGCGGCTCGAACCAGAGCACGAGCGCGACCGAGCCCAAGGGCAAGGTCGGCGCCATCCTGCTGCAGCAATTGCTCGCGCAGGGGAAACTGCTGTGGGCGAACTCGTGGTCCGACATGACCAATGGCCTGCTGTATCCGCTGCAGGCCGGTCCTGTGCGCAAGGCCAATCTCACGTGGCGCGACGAAGGCCGTGCGGCCAAGCTCGGCTGGTCAGTGGAACCGGCCAAGGGCGCGACGCACCCTGGCGCCGATCTCGTCGACTACATGCTGCCGACGGATCCGCCGTGGTACATCGACAACCTGTCGTGCGGCCCGCTGGACCTGAACCGCGGCGGCATCGACATCTCGCTGGCCGACCTGCAGGCGCTCGTGTCGCAGGCGCCGCCGCTGGCCGGCAACGATAAAAAGCGCGTGTCGCAACTGCTGCTGGCGCACGGCCTGCAACAGCTGATGCCGCTGCCGCAGCCGCTCACGCAGCGCATCCGCACGGACGTGAAACCGCAGCCGCACCTGCTGCTGGACGCCATTCCGCAAGCCGAGGGCAATGGCCAGCGCTGGCAGGATTTCGCCGTGCTGTCGTTCGACTACGACGGCCAGCGCATCTCGTTCGATCCGGCCCAGCGCGTCGTGCGCCAGATCGGCGACGTCACCGAAGTCATCGAGCGCGACGAAGCGCTGGAAGCGGCCGCACTGGATACCCTGAACAAGCTGGGCTTCCGCAAGCCGGCCACGACGCCGCTGTCGGCCCTGTCCGGCGCGCTGCTGCTGGACGGCCAGGCGCACTGGCTGCGCTTTGCCGAAAACGACCTCGACGCGCTGTCCGACCTCGGCTGGCACGTGCAGAAGTCGCCGAAGTACCGCTACGACGTCGTGCCGGTCGAAGAGTGGTATGCCGACATCGACGAGCCGCCCGAAGCCGGCAACGCGTGGTTCGAGCTGGAACTGGGCATCGTCGTCAACCGCAAGCGCGTGCCGCTGCTGCCCGTGCTCGTGCAACTCATTCGCACGGCGCCGCTGGACTTCAATCCGGACGTGCTGGCCGCCCACGCCGAGGCCGACCAGATGCTGGCGACCTTGCCGGACGGCGTGCGCGTGGCGCTGCCGTGGGGCCGCGTGAAGCCCATCCTGTCGACGCTGGGCGAGCTGTATTTCAACGACAAGATCAAGAATAAGGTCCGCCTGTCGACCCTGGATGCGGCGCGCCTGGAAGAACTCGCCAAAGGCACCGAACTGAACTGGACAGGCGGCGAGCGCCTGCGCGAAACGGGCCGCAAGCTGAGCCAGTTCGGCAAGGTGAAGAAGGTCGATGCGCCGAAAGGCCTGCAGGCGACCCTGCGCGATTACCAGCTCGACGGTCTCGCGTGGATGCAATTCCTGCGCGAATACGACCTGGGCGGCATCCTCGCCGACGACATGGGTCTCGGTAAAACCGTGCAGACGATCGCCCACATCCTGACGGAAAAGGAAGCGGGCCGCCTGACGAGCCCGGCGCTGGTCATCGCGCCGACGAGCCTCATGACGAACTGGATGGAAGAAGCGGCGCGCTTCGCCCCGGACCTGAAGGTGCTCCTGCTGCAGGGCAAGGAGCGCATGGACCTGTTCGACCAGATCGATGGCGCCGACATCGTGCTGACGACGTACGCGCTGCTGCCGCGCGATGAGGAAAAGCTGCGCGAGCACCAGTACCACCTCGTGATCCTGGACGAATCGCACTACATCAAGAATACCCGCTCGAAGGCGGCGCAGACGGCCGGTTCGCTGAATGCGCGCCACCGCCTGTGCCTGTCCGGCACGCCGCTGGAAAACCACCTGGGCGAGCTGTGGTCGCAATTCCACTTCCTGCTGCCGGGCCTGCTCGGCGACGAGAAGACCTTTAATACGCAGTTCCGTCACCCGATCGAGCGCCAGGACGACCCGGTGCGCCGCATGCTGCTGAACCGCCGCATCAAGCCGTTCCTGCTGCGCCGTACGAAGGATCACGTGGCGAAAGAGCTGCCGGAAAAGACGGAGATGATCCGCCGCATCGAGATCACGGGTCCGCAGCGCGACCTGTACGAGACCGTGCGCCTGGCGATGGACAAGAAGGTGCGCGAGGAGATCGACCGCAAGGGCGTGGCGCGCAGCCAGATCGTCATCCTGGAAGCGCTGCTGAAACTGCGCCAGGTCTGCTGCGACCCGCGTCTGGTGAAAGCCATGCCGGGCAAGAAGAACACGGCGGCCGTGTCGGCCAAGCTGACCGACCTGATGCAGATGGTCGACGACCTGCTGGGAGAAGGCCGCAAGATCCTCGTGTTCTCGCAGTTCACGAGCATGCTGGGCCTGATCGAGGAAGAACTCGATGCGCGCAAGATCCCGTACGCGATCCTCACCGGCGAGACGCGCGACCGTTCCGCGCAGGTTGCCGCGTTCCAGCAGGGTGCCGTGCCGATCTTCCTGATCAGCCTCAAGGCGGGCGGCGTGGGCCTGAACCTGACCGCAGCCGACACGGTCATCCACTACGACCCGTGGTGGAACCCGGCGGCCGAGAACCAGGCGACGGACCGTGCATGGCGCATCGGGCAGGACAAGCCGGTGTTCGTCTATAAACTGATCGCGAAGGGCACGCTGGAAGAAAAGATCCAGCTGCTGCAGCAAAAGAAATCCGAGCTGGCGGCGTCGATCCTGGCCGAAGGCGAATCGCAGAAGATGGCGCTCACGCAGGAAGACCTGCAGGCGATCTTCGCGCCGCTGGACGAGTAAGCGCGGCCGTGTGTGGTCAAGAGGGCAAGCCAGGGCGGCTTGCCCTTTTTTATTTGCGTATGCATATATTGCTTATCTGCGTATTCTGCGTGTTTGACGCAACGGCAGAGGCCAGTTATCTATGCAAAGCGTTATATCGGGCACTATACTTATTGTCTGGAATCATTCTCATTAAGGCCATCATGACCGACATCGCCACGGCGGACGCCTTTCGCACGATTGCCGAGTTGGGCGGTGACCTCGCGTTCATCCTCGATTGCGCCACGGGCCTACCGGACTATGTCAGCCCCGGCGTCGACGACATGCTCGGCTATTCGATCGCCGACATCCGCGCGCAGGTGGAGCAGGGCGGCGACGGCCCGCTGGCGCCCCTGTGCGCCGGCCTGCCGGAGCGCCTGCGCCGGTTTGCCGCCGGCGACGGTTCGCGCCTGCGCGTGATGCGCGAGTTCGACCTGCGCCGGCCGGACGGGAGCGAAGTGGCCGTCGAGGTGATTTCGACCCTGGCGCTGGACGACGCCGGCCAGCCGCGGGCGCTGCTGGGCCTCGTGCGCGACGTGTCCGCGCGGCGCGAGCGGGAGCGCGAGAGAAAACGGTTTGCCAGCATGCTGAACCACGAGTTCCGCACGCCGCTGTCGACGATCGACGGCGCGATCCAGCGCCTCGAAGCGCTTGGCACGAAGGCGGACGAGGCGACGCGCGAGCGCTATCGCAAGATCGCCACCGCGACGGACCGCCTGATCGCGATGCTGGACGATTATCTGTCCCCCGAACGCATGGCCGCGCTCGGCAGCCAGCGCCGCGAGAACAAGGTCGGGCCGAAACTGTTGCTGGAAGAATTGGTGGCGCAGGCGCGCGCGGCCGGACGCCCGGTGACGCTGGCGGCCGCCGACCTGCCGGCCGCGCTGCGGAGCGAACCGTCCGGCTTGCGTCTGGCGCTCAAGGTGTTATTGGACAATGCCCTGCGCTATACGCCGGCCGGCACTGCGCTGCATGCGACGGGACGGCGCGTCGACGGCGGCGTCGAGCTGGCGCTGCGCGACGAGGGACATGGCGTGCCGGCGGACGACGTCGCGCGCATCTTCGACAAGGGCTACCGCGGCGCGAATGCGGAAGGTGTCCCGGGCAGTGGGCTCGGGTTGTACATGGCGCGCTCCGTGGTCGAAGTGCATGGCGGCAGTTTGACATATGCATGTCCACCAGAGGGCGGCGCCGCGTTCAGGCTATGGCTGCCGGCACAGGCGAGCGGGGCAAAAAGTCTTGCTTCCGGAATGAGCAACAGTGATAATCGGAATGGCGACCGGGGTTAGCCGCCCGACAACGAAGCCGGGAATACGAAACAAGGAATTGGCAAAACCCATGACGCAAATATTGATTGTTGAAGACAACGGCGAGTACGCAGGCGATATGGCCGATTTCCTCAAGGAACTCGGCCACGAGGTCACGATCGCGACCACTGCCAGCGATATGTGGGCTGCGCTGACGCGCACGCCGGCCGCCGTGGTCGTGCTCGACCTGGGCCTGCCCGACGAGGATGGATTCAACGTGATTCCACGGATGCGCCAGCTGTATCCCGAGATCGGGCTGCTGGTGCTGACGGGCCGCGTGGCCTTCGACAACCGCATTCTCGGCCTGCGCCTCGGCGCCGACCACTATCTCACCAAGCCGATCAAGTTTCCGGAACTGGCCGCCCACATCGAGGCGCTGGACCGCCGCGTGCGGCCGTCGTCCGAGCCGGCGCCCGCGCCGAGCAAGTGGACCCTGCGCGTCTCGGCCCGCCAGCTGGAGCTGATGGGCAAGGTGATCGACCTGACGGAAAAAGAGTGCAACTTCCTGCACCTGCTGACCATCAACACCCGGCCCGTCCCGCGCCAGGTGATCGTGGCCGGCATGGGCGGCGACGATCCGGATGCCAGCCGCCGCGTCGACATGCTCGTCTACCGCCTGCGCAAGAAGGCCCGCACCGGCCTCGGCCAGGATCTGCCGCTGCGCAGCGCCTATGGCGAGGGCTACAGCCTGTCCGCCGGTTTCACGCTGGCGTAATTAATCGGGACAGAGTGGCGCACTATCTTGGTGCGCTCAAAATTAATCGGGGACAGAGCGAGGCGATTGCGTTAGAATGACGCCATGGCCCGCCAACCCCGACTCATCCTGCCGAACGAGCCGCACCACATCCTCCAGCGCGGCAACGACAACCAGACCATCTTCCGCGACGACGAAGACCATCGCCGCTTCCTGGAATGGCTGCGCGAGAGCGCCAAGTTCTATCGCGTGGCCATCCACGCGTACGTCCTGATGCCGAACCACCTGCATGTGCTGGCAACGCCGTCCGACGAGGACGGCCTGGCGGCGATGATGCAGAAAGTGGGCCGTTTATATGTTCCGTGGTTCAACAACAAGTACGGCCGCTCGGGCACCCTGTTCCAGGGACGCTTCCGCACGTCCGTGATCGATCCGGACGCGTACTTTCTCGCCTGCATCCGCTACATCGAACTGAATCCGCTGCGCAACCAGCTCGCATTCGACCCGCTCGACTATCCGTGGTCGAGCTATGCGCATCATGCCGGCGTGCGGCCGGATCCCCTGATCACCGACCACGCCAAGTACTGGGAACTCGGCAACACGCCGTTCCAGCGCGAGGCGGCGTTCATCGAGCTGGCGCAGCAGGGGATGTCCGGGCAGGAACTGGATGCCATCAATGCAGCGGTGCTGAAGGGCGCGCCGCTGGGCTCGCATGCCTTCAAGGTCGCGCTGGAGCACAGGACCAAGCGGCAGATTTTGCCGGCCAAGCGGGGTAGACCGTTCAAGGCGAAGGCTGCGGAATAGCCTTGTGCGCTGCGTCATTGCAACAAATGAATGATCAGGAGGCTACGGCCTCCTTTTTTATTGCCCATGATTTCCCGCGCTGGCGGCACTGACGGTTTTCAGATAAGCATATGATTTTATTAGTTTAATAGGGCATATTCCCCTTGCGAATCACTGTGTCCCCATTTGTTTTGCGGACGAAAAACTGCTCTTTTAATTCGACTCTGACCCTAATTATTGGTATTGATGTTTACCGAAGTCTGCTCTATCCTCGACCTTCAATATCTTCAAAATGCTGCGGAGCCCCCATGATTGCCCAAGGTTTGTACGATCCCGCCAATGAACACGACGCCTGCGGCGTCGGTTTCGTCGCCCATATCAAGGGCAACAAGAGCCACTCCATTATTGAACAGGGTCTGTTGATCCTGAAGAACCTGGACCACCGGGGCGCCGTCGGTGCCGATGCCCTGATGGGCGACGGCGCGGGTATCCTGATCCAGATCCCCGACCAGTTCTACCGCGACGAGATGGGCAAGCAGGGCGTCGAACTGCCGCCGCCGGGTGAATACGGCGTCGGCATGATCTTCCTGCCGAAAGAACACGCTTCGCGCATCGCCTGCGAACAGGAAATCGAGCGCGCCGTGCGCGCCGAAGGCCAGGTCGTGCTGGGCTGGCGCAACGTGCCGGTGGACGACACGATGCCGATGTCGCCGACCGTCCGCGCCAAGGAACCGGTCATCCGCCAGATCTTCATCGGCCGCGGTCCGGACGTGATGGTCACCGACGCGCTCGAGCGCAAGCTGTACGTCATACGCAAATCGTCGGGCCACGCGATCCAGGCCCTGAAACTCATCCACGGCAAGGAATTCTTCGTGCCGTCGATGTCGGCCCGTACCGTCGTCTACAAAGGCCTGCTGCTGGCGGACCAGGTCGGCGTGTACTACAAGGACCTGCAGGATCCGCGTTGCGTCTCCGCGCTGGCCATGGTGCACCAGCGCTTCTCGACGAACACGTTCCCGGAATGGCCGCTGGCCCACCCGTACCGCCTGCTGGCGCACAACGGCGAGATCAACACCGTCAAGGGCAACTTCAACTGGACCCGCGCCCGCGAAGGCGTCATGAAGTCGGCCGTGCTGGGCGACGACCTGCAGAAACTGTTCCCGCTGATCTATGAAGGCCAGTCGGACACCGCCTGCTTCGACAACGCGCTCGAACTGCTGGTCATGGCCGGCTACCCGATCGCCCAGGCGATGATGATGATGATCCCGGAAGCCTGGGAAAACCACGCGACGATGGACGAGAACCGCCGCGCGTTCTACGAATACCACGCCGCGATGATGGAACCGTGGGACGGCCCGGCCGCCATGGCCTTCACCGACGGCCGCCACATCGGCGGTACGCTGGACCGCAACGGCCTGCGTCCGGCCCGCTACATCGTCACGGACGACGACCTGGTCGTCATGGCGTCGGAATCGGGCACGCTGCCGATCCCCGAATCGCGCATCGTCAAGAAATGGCGCCTGCAGCCGGGCAAGATGTTCCTCATCGACCTGGAAGCCGGCCGCATCATCGATGACAAGGAACTGAAAGACACTTACTCGAACGCCAAGCCGTATAAGGCATGGATCAAGTCGGTGCGCATCAAGCTGAACGAAATCAAGCTGTCGGAAAGCCAGCTGTCGCAGAACCGTGCCAAGGACGCGCAGGGTGAGAAGGCCGCCATCTCGCTGCTGGACCGCCAGCAGGCATTCGGCTACACCCAGGAAGACCTGAAGTTCCTGATGGCCCCGATGGCCGTGCTGGGCGAGGAAGCCACCGGCTCGATGGGTAACGACTCGCCGCTGGCCGTCATGTCGAACAAGCTGAAGCCGCTGTATTCGTACTTCAAGCAGCTGTTCGCCCAGGTCACGAACCCGCCGATCGACCCGATCCGCGAAGCGATGGTGATGTCGCTCGTGTCGTTCATCGGTCCGAAGCCGAACCTGCTGGACACGAACAACGTCAACCCGCCGATGCGCCTCGAAGTGTCGCAGCCGGTGATCGGCTTCGACGACATGGCCCGCCTGCGCAACATCAGCCTGCACACCGGCGGCAAGTTCAAGTCGTATGAACTGAACATCTGCTACCCGGTCTCGTGGGGCAAGGAAGGCATCGAAGCGTCGCTGGCCTCGCTGTGCGCGGAAGCCGTGGACGCCGTCAAGTCGGGCCACAACATCCTGATCGTCTCGGACCGCAACCTCAATGCCGACCAGGTCGCGATCCCGGCGCTGCTGGCGACGTCCGCGATTCACCAGCACCTCGTCCAGCGCGGCCTGCGCGCGTCGACGGGTCTCGTCGTGGAAACCGGTTCGTGCCGCGAGACGCACCACTTCGCGCTGCTGGCCGGCTACGGCGCGGAAGCCGTGCACCCGTACCTGGCGCTGGAAACGCTGGTCGACCTGGCGCACACGCTGCCGCACGAGATGGCCGCCGACAAGGCGATCTACAACTACACGAAGGCAGTCGGCAAGGGCCTCATGAAGGTCATGTCGAAGATGGGCATCTCGACCTACATGTCGTACTGCGGCGCGCAGATCTTCGAAGCCATCGGCCTGAACAAGTCGCTGGTGGACAAATACTTCCGCGGCACGTCGTCGACGGTGGAAGGCATCGGCCTGTTCGAAGTGGCCGAGGAAGCCCTGCGCCTGCATTCGCTGGCCTTCGGCAAGGATCCGATCCTGGCCAACTCGCTGGACGTCGGCGGCGAATACGCCTACCGCGTGCGCGGCGAAGACCACCTGTGGACGCCGGACGCGATCGCCAAGCTGCAGCACTCGACCCGTGCCAACAACTACAGCACCTATAAAGAGTACGCGCAGATCATCAACGACCAGAGCAAGCGCCACCTGACCCTGCGCGGCCTGTTCGAGTTCAAGATCGATCCGACCAAGGCGATCCCGCTGGACGAAGTGGAACCGGCCAAGGAAATCGTCAAGCGCTTCGCCACCGGCGCGATGTCGCTGGGCTCGATCTCGACCGAAGCCCACGCCACGCTGGCCATCGCCATGAACCGTATCGGCGGCAAGTCGAACACGGGCGAAGGCGGTGAAGATCCGGCGCGCTACATGGGCGAGTTCAAGGGCATCAAGATCGCCAAGGGCGAGACCCTGGCCTCGATCCTGGGCAAGGAACGCGTCGTCGCGGACATCCCGCTGGTCGAAGGCGATTCGCTGCGTTCGAAGATCAAGCAGGTGGCATCGGGCCGCTTCGGTGTGACCGCCGAATACCTGGCATCCGCCGACCAGATCCAGATCAAGATGGCGCAGGGCGCGAAGCCGGGCGAAGGCGGCCAGCTGCCGGGCCATAAAGTGTCCGAGTACATCGCGTCGCTGCGCTTCTCGGTGCCGGGCGTGGGCCTGATCTCGCCGCCGCCGCACCACGACATCTACTCGATCGAAGACCTGGCGCAGCTGATCCACGACCTGAAGAACGTGAACCCGCACGCGTCGATCTCCGTGAAGCTGGTGTCGGAAGTCGGTATCGGTACGGTGGCTGCAGGCGTGTCGAAGGCGAAGGCCGACCACGTCGTCGTCGCCGGCCATGACGGCGGTACGGGTGCATCGCCGCTGTCGTCGGTCAAGCACGCCGGCACGCCGTGGGAACTGGGCCTCGCCGAGACCCAGCAGACCCTCGTGCTGAACGGCCTGCGCAGCCGTATCCGCGTCCAGGCCGACGGCCAGATGCGTACCGGTCGCGACGTCGTCATCGCCGCCCTGCTGGGCGCGGACGAAATCGGCTTCGCGACGGCACCGCTGGTCGTCGAAGGCTGCATCATGATGCGTAAGTGCCACCTGAACACCTGCCCGGTGGGCGTGGCGACCCAGGATCCGGAACTGCGCGCCAAGTTCTCGGGCAAGCCGGAACACGTCGTGAACTACTTCTTCTTCGTCGCCGAAGAAGCGCGCCAGATCATGGCCCAGCTGGGCATCCGCACGTTCGACGAACTGATCGGCCGTTCGGACCTGCTGGACAAGTCGAAAGCCGTCGGCCACTGGAAGGCGCAAGGCCTGGACTTCTCGAACATCTTCTTCCAGCCGAAGGTCGAGGACAAGCGCCAGCTGCTGCACACGGACGGCCAGGACCACGGCCTGGACAAGGCCCTGGACCACAAGCTGATCGCGCAGGCCAAGGCCGCGCTGGAGAAGGGCGAGCGCGTCTCGTTCATCTCGCCGGTGAAGAACGTCAACCGCACGGTCGGCGCGATGCTGTCGGGCGAAGTCGCCAAGCGCTACGGCCATGCCGGCCTGCCGGACGACACGATCCACATCCAGCTGCAGGGCACCGCGGGCCAGTCGGCCGGCGCGTTCCTGGCACACGGCATCACGCTGGATCTGGTGGGCGAGGGCAACGACTACGTGGGTAAAGGCCTGTCGGGCGGCCGCATCATCGTGCGTCCGAACACGGAATTCCGCGGCTGGGCCGTCGACAACATCATCGTCGGCAACACGGTGCTGTACGGCGCGATCGCCGGCGAAGCATTCCTGAACGGCGTGGCCGGCGAGCGTTTCGCGGTGCGTAACTCGGGTGCGACGGCCATCGTCGAAGGCGTGGGCGACCACGGCTGCGAATACATGACCGGCGGTACCGTCGTCGTGCTGGGCGACACCGGCCGCAACTTCGCGGCGGGCATGTCGGGCGGCGTGGCATACGTCTACGATCCGAAGGGCGACTTCGAGCAGAAGTGCAACACCGCGATGGTGGCACTGGAGCGCGTGCTGTCGACCAAGGAACAGAGCGACAAGTCGAGCTGGCACGCACAGACCCGCAACGGCGAGCGCGAGTCGGACGAAGCGATCCTGAAGCGCCTGATCGAGCGTCACTTCAAGCACACCGGTTCGACCCGTGCGCGCAACCTGCTGGACGACTGGGCCAACAGCCGCAGCAAGTTCGTCAAGGTCTTCCCGACCGAGTACAAGCGCGCACTGGAAGAGATGCACAACAGCAGCATGGAAGAAGCCAACGACAAGATCGAACTGGCTGCCTGATGCTCCCGGCGGGCGTCCCCACGCGCCCGCCGCATCTCTCTAGACCGAACAGAACACGATAGGAATACAAATGGGTAAGATCACCGGCTTCATGGAATTTCAGCGCCAGGAAGAAGACCACCTGGAACCCGCTGCGCGTCTCAAGAACTACAAAGAATTCTCGATCACCCTGACCGACGCGCAAGCGAAGGTACAAGGTGCGCGCTGCATGGATTGCGGCATCCCCTTTTGCAACACCGGCTGCCCCGTCAACAACCAGATCCCCGACTGGAACGACCTGGTCTACCACGGCAACTACCGCTCCGCCGTCGACAACCTGCACTCGACGAACAACTTCCCGGAGTTCACCGGCCGCATCTGCCCGGCACCGTGCGAAGCCGCCTGCACGCTGGGCATCAACAATGAGCCGGTCGGCATCAAGTCGATCGAGCGCAAGATCGCCGACGCCGGCTGGGAACACGGCTGGATCGTCCCGCAACCGGCTGCCAATAAAACCGGCAAGAAGGTTGCGATCATCGGTTCCGGCCCCGCGGGCCTGGCCGCCGCCCAGCAGCTGGCACGCGCCGGCCACGACGTGACGGTGTTCGAGAAGAACGACCGCGTCGGCGGCCTGCTGCGCTACGGCATCCCCGACTTCAAGATGGAGAAGGACCTGATCGACCGTCGCGTCGAGCAGATGAAGGCGGAAGGCGTGACTTTCCGCACGTCGACCCTGATCGGCAAGGATTTCCCGACCACCGTCAGCAACATGGCGCGCGACACCATCTTCCCGGAAGACCTGGTGAAGGATTACGACGCCGTCGTCATGGCCGGCGGCGCCGAGGCACCGCGTGACCTGCCGGTCCCGGGCCGCGACCTGAAGGGCGTGCACTTCGCGATGGACTTCCTGCCGCAGCAGAACCGCGTGAACGCCGGCGACAAAGTGAAAGACCAGATCAAGGCCACGGGCAAGCACGTGATCGTGATCGGCGGCGGCGACACCGGCTCCGACTGCGTGGGCACGTCGAACCGCCACGGCGCCGCCTCGGTGACCCAGTTCGAACTGATGCCGATGCCGCCGGAACAGGAAAACAAGCCGCTCGTGTGGCCGTACTGGCCGACCAAGCTGCGCACCTCGTCGTCGCACGAAGAAGGCTGCGAGCGCGATTTCGCCGTCGCCACCAAGCGCTTCGAAGGCAAGGGCGGCAAAGTGGAAAAAGTCATCGCCTGCCGCGTCGAGTGGAAAGACGGCAAGATGACGGAAGTGGCCAACTCGGAATTCGAACTGAAGGCCGATCTCGTGCTGCTGGCGATGGGCTTCGTCTCGCCGGTGCAGCAGGTGCTGGACGCGTTCGGCGTGCAGAAGGATGCCCGCGGCAACGCGCGCGCCACGACGGATGGCGAGACCTGCTACCAGACGTCGGTGCCGAAGGTCTTCACCGCCGGCGACATGCGCCGCGGCCAGTCGCTCGTCGTGTGGGCGATCCGCGAAGGCCGCCAGTGTGCGCGCGCCGTCGACGAATTCCTGATGGGTTCGTCGGTGCTGCCGCGCTGATCGAAGCGTCGCCGCAACGGAATGGACGGCCCGGGTACGCAACCCGGGCCGTTTTTTTTGCCGTGAGAATCTGCGGACTTGTTGCGCATGAATTCCTGTAACGTGATGGTTTTCATTCTTTCCAGTTCCACCATGGATACCGTCACTCTCAAGGGCAATCTCGCGCTGAACGGGCAGAACCTGGCGTTCGAAGGCGTGCCGATCGAAGCGCATCTGCTGCTGGGCGATTACCCCACCGTTGCCGTCAACAACGCGTCCGGCAAGTACACGTGGACGATCGGCGACCGCAAGGTGGAGACCGTGGGCGTCTGGTACGACGCCGCGGTGAGCAACTACACGCCCACCCAGGCCGACGTCGGCAAGCCGATCTCCGTGACCGGCTCCGTCGCCTACGTCGACGGCATCCACACGGCGAGCAGCCCGAATGCGCTGACCGTCATCAATGTCAACGACCTGCCCGTCGGGACAGTGACGATCACGGGCGATACGACGCGCGCCGGCAGCCAGCTGCACGCCGTCGCCGCGCTCACCGACGAGGACGGGATGGGCGCGCTGTCTTACCAGTGGAAGGCGAACGGCCAGCCGATCGCCGGCGCGACCGGGGACACGCTGACGTTGAGCGCGGCGAACGCCGGCCAGGCCATCAGCGTCGTCGCCAGCTATGTCGACGGCTTCGGCCAGGCGGAATCGGTGGCGAGCGATGCGGATCCGAAGGCCGTGCACCAGAACAGTTCGGGCGCGCTCGTCCTGTCGGGCCAGCTGGCGAAGGGGCATACGTTGCATGCGGAAGTCGTCGACGCGGACGTGCCCGGCAAGGTCTATTACCAGTGGCAGATCGACGACGGCAGCGGCCATTACGTGAACGTCACCGGCAACTGGTCCGCCGACTTCACGCTGGGCGACAGCGTGCCGCCCGTCATGCGTGTGATCGCCACCTATGCCGATCGGTACGGCGTCATCGAAACCCATGTCCGGACCACGGGCACGGAGGGCGACGACATGATCCGCGCCGACGGTATCCCGGGTGAAGTCATCCAGGGACGCGGCGGCAACGATTCGTTCGTCTACCGTTCGGGCACCGTGTTCGACGGCGGCGACGGCATCGATACGTTTTATGGGCCGGTGTACACGGTCGGCCAGCTCGACGACCATCGCTGGTTCGCCTCGACGTTGACGGGGCATGGCTGCACGCTCGTCGACGTCGAGCGCGTGATCTACGGCGAGCCGGGCGCGAGTAATGCCAAGGGCCTGGCGCTCGACTTCGACGGCCACGCGGGCCAGGCCTATCGCCTGTACCAGGCCGCGCTCGACCGTACCCCAGACGACTTCGGCATCGGCTTCTGGATCAGCCGTCTCGACAAGGGCGTCAACCTGACGGACATCGCCAACGCCTTCGTCGGGTCGGCCGAATTCAAGACGTTGTACGGCGCGAATCCGACCAATGCCGAGATCGTCGACAAGTTCTATCACAACGTCCTGCACCGCGCCCCCGATCCGCAGAGCCAGTTCTGGGTCGACGTGCTCGACCGCAAGGCGGCGACGGTCGCGGAAGTGCTGATCGGCTTCAGTGAAAGCGCCGAGAACGTCGCGGCCCTCGTCGGCGTGCAAAAGACGGGCATCTCCTACCTGCCGTATCACGACGGTTGAGTCCTGATCACTCGTGCGGCGTGGCGGCGTCCGGTTCGATGACGAGCAGGTCGCCGTCCAGCCTCGCCGTCGTGCCGAGGTCGCGGCACAGCGCCTGCATGCGCGTGGTGATCCATGTGCGTTGCGTGTGGTCGGCCGGCAGCGCGCGGCCGTGGCGGATGAATACCGGGTGCAGCACGATGCGGCGCAGGGCGTCCTCGCCCAGGTGCACCTCGAACAGCAATTGATGGTCGTTGCGCAGGTCCGTGTCGACGGCGTAGTCGTCGACGAGGTCGCCGGTCGCGTACAGGATCGGCCAGCCGCGGTACAGCTCGATGCCGTGGAAGAAGTGGGCGCTGTGGCCGTAGACGATTTTCCAGCCGACGTCGATCGCGGCGTGAGCGAGGCGGCGCAGGTGCGGTGCGGGCGCCGTCACCATGTTCGGACCCCAGTGCAGCGACAGCACCGGCCAGCGCACGCCGGCCGCGCGCAGGGGCGCGAGCGCGCGTGCGAAGGCGTCGGTGGCGGCCGTTTCGTCGTGCAGGCCGAGCCAGGCGATGCCGGGGTGATCGTCCGTCGCGGCGAAATCGGCCTGGTGGTCGCAGAACGCCGCCATCCCGACGAGCACGTCGCCGCATGCCACGACGGCCGGCGACAGCGCCCATGCGAGGTCCGGACCGGCGCCGGTGTGGGCGATGCCGTGCGCGTCGAGGATGCGCAGCGTGTCCGCCAGGCCTTGCACGTCGTAGTCGAGACTGTGGTTGTTCGCGAGGCTGACCATGCGGATGCCGGCGTCGACCAGCGCCTGTCCGGCCGTGGAGGGCGCCGCGAAGTAATACGCCTTGGGCACGCCGTGCCAGTGCTCTACGCTGTCAGTAAGTGCACACTCGAGGTTGACGATGACGGCGTCGGCCGCGCGCAGCAGCGGCGAGATCGCTTCCAGCGGCGCGTGGATGCCGTCGCGCAGCATGACGTCGCGCACGTGGCGGCCCAGCATGACGTCGCCGCCGAACACGAGGCGCAAATCAGGGCTCATGGGTGAAGTAAGTCGTGAACCACTCCGCCGCCAGCCGAGCCACCTCTTCCAGCGTGCCGGGTTCCTCGAACAGATGCGTCGCACCGGGCACGATCGCCAGCCGCTTCACACAGCCCAGCTCGGCATAGGCTTGCCGGTTCAGGGTGATGACGGGTTCGTCGGCGCCGCCCACGATGAGGAGTGTCGGCGCAAGGACGGCGCGCAAGCTGTCGCTGCCCGCGAGATCGGGCCGCCCGCCGCGCGAGACGACGGCGACGACAGGCACGGCCGGGTCGGCCGCCAGCTGCAAGGCGGCGGCGGCGCCCGTGCTGGCGCCGAACAGGCCCAGCGGTAACGGCGCCGTCGCGTCCTGCGCGCCCAGCCAGCTTGCTGCCGCGCGCAGACGGCCCGTCAGCAAGGAAATGTCGAAACGGTTATGGTATTGGCGGTCTTCGTGCGGCGTGAGCAGATCCAGCAGCAGCGTGCCGATGCCGGCGTCGCGCAGCACGTGCGCCACGTGGTTGTTGCGCGGGCTCAACCGGCTGCTGCCGCTGCCGTGCGCGAACAGCACGACGCCGGATGCATCGTGGGGCAGCTCGAGCATGCCTTCCATCGTCGCCGCGCCGCTGTCGATGTGGACCAGGGCTTTTGTCATGATCGTTAGACCATCTGGCAGGGGCAAAGATTCGGCGTCCGATTGTTAAATGGGGCGTGACCGAAAGTCCGGTATTTATGCGTTCCCGACGTCCGGGACATGACGCTGAAGGTGGATGTAATGAATCTTCAGGATGCCCCCCTAAAAGGGGTTTCTTTGAGGCATTTGTAAAGATTGTTTACTGATGTGAAACAATGTGTTGTATGCATAAGTTAGTAAAAACAAGCACTTATGTCGCAAAATATCTGACTCTTCGTTTAGTAATGTTGTAATATCACGTCGATAACATGGCCGGAATTGGGCCGCGTCCTGCAGGCCTTGCCGTTTCTGCACTACAATACGGGATTCTCAAAATTCCAATATCCACTGTGTCCAACCTCGTCGAAATTCGCGATCTGCATTTTTCGTATGGCGATCGCCCGATCCTGCAGAACCTGAGCATGGACTTCCCGCGCGGCAAGCTGATTGCCGTGATGGGCGGCTCCGGCTCGGGCAAGACGACGGTCCTGCGCCTGATCGGCGGCCAGATCAAGCCGCAGCGCGGCACCGTCGCCGTGAACGGCGAGGTGGTGAACCAGCTCGACACGGATGGTTTGTACCGCCTGCGGCGCAAGATGGGCATGCTGTTCCAGTTCGGCGCGCTGTTCACCGACCTGACCGTGTTCGAGAACGTGGCCTTCCCGCTGCGCGAGCACACGGAGCTGCCGGAAGAGCTGATCCGCGACCTGGTGCTGATGCGCCTAAACGCCGTCGGCCTGCGCAATGCCGCGAACCTGAAGCCGAACGAGATCTCGGGCGGCATGGCGCGCCGCGTGGCGCTGGCCCGTGCCGTCGCGCTCGACCCGGCGCTGATCATGTACGACGAACCGTTCGCCGGCCTCGACCCGATCTCGATGGGCGTGACCGCCAACCTGATCCGCAACCTGAACGACGCGCTCGGCTCGACGTCCATCCTCGTCTCGCACGACGTGAACGAAACCTTCATGATCGCCGATTACGTTTATTTCCTGTCCGGCGGCAAGATCGTCGCCGCAGGCACCCCGGACGAGATGCGCCGCTCGACCGACCCGTACGTCAAACAGTTCGTGAACGCCGAGCCGGACGGCCCCGTGCCGTTCCATTATCCCGGCAAATCGCTGGCCGAAGACCTCGGCCTGGGAGGCAAGCGATGACCAATCCTCTCGCACTCCTTGGCGGCTTCGTCCTCGACACGTTTGCGCGCGTCGGCGTCGTCACGCGTTCGTTCGGCGGCCTGCTCGGCAAGGCACCGGGGGCGCTGCGCCGTCCCGCCCTGATCTCGGAACAGGTCCACTTCATCGGCAACTATTCGCTCCTGATCATCACCGTGTCCGGGCTGTTCGTCGGCATGGTGCTGGGCCTGCAGGGGTATTACACGCTGAGCCAGTTCGGCGCCGAGGAAAAACTGGGCCAGCTGGTGGCGCTGTCGCTGCTGCGCGAACTGGGCCCGGTCGTGACGGCACTGCTGTTCGCGGGCCGCGCCGGCACGTCCCTCACGGCGGAAATCGGCCTCATGAAGGCCGGCGAGCAACTGACCGCGATGGAAATGATGGCCGTCAACCCGATCCAGCGCGTGCTGGCGCCCCGTTTCTGGGCTGGCCTGATCGCCATGCCGGTACTGGCCGCCGTGTTCTCCGCCATCGGCGTAATCGGCGGCTACCTGGTCGGCGTGCAGCTGATCGGCGTGGACGAAGGCGCGTTCTGGTCGCAGATGCAGGCGAACATCGACGTGCGCCGCGACATCATGAATGGCGTCATCAAGAGTTTCGTGTTCGGCATGGCCGTGACGTTCACGGCCCTGTTCCAAGGCTATGAAGCGCAGCCGACGCCGGAAGGCGTGTCGCGCGCCACCACGCGCACCGTCGTGATCGCGTCGCTGATGGTGCTGGGGCTGGACTTCATCATGACCGCCTTGATGTTCAACAAGTAATCTGAAGAGTTGGGAAAAACTTATGCATCGTAAATCCATTGACGTCTGGGTCGGCCTTTTTGTCCTGTTGGGTGCGTTATCGCTCCTTTTCCTGGCCCTCAAGGCCGGTAACATGAGCACGATCTCGTTCAGCAAGACGTATTCGATCACGGGCAAGTTCGACAACATCGGCGGCCTGAAGCCGCAATCGCCCGTCAAGAGCGCGGGCGTGGTCGTGGGCCGCGTGGGCGACATCTCGTTCGACGACAAAAGCTTCCAGGCCATCGTTCGCCTCGATCTGAATCCTGCTTACAAGTTCCCGAAGGACAGCTCGCTGAAGATCCTGACCTCGGGCCTGCTGGGTGAGCAATACATCGGCATCGAGGCCGGTGGCGACACGAACAATCTCGTCGAAGGCGACCGCATCACCCGTACGCAATCGGCCGCAGTGCTCGAAGACTTGATTAATCAATTTATCTATAGCAAGGCAGCCGAAGGAAAGGACAGTAGCAAATGACGAACCGTAATGACTCCGCCATGCCGCGCACGCGCACTGGCCTGGCGCTGGCACTCGGTGCAGCCGTATTGCTGAGTGGCTGTGCGACGACCGCCAACCCGAAAGACCCGTTCGAAAAATTCAACCGGGCCATGTTCAGCTTCAACGACACGGTCGATCGCGTCGCCCTGAAGCCGGCCGCCACCGCCTACAAGAATGCCACGCCGACCTTCGTGCAAACGGGTGTGAACAATTTCTTCGGTAACTTGACCGACCTGTGGAGCTCGCTGAACAACTTTGCCCAGCTGAAAGGGCAAGACGGCTTGAACGATTTCATGCGTTTTGCCGTGAACTCCACCCTGGGTCTCGCCGGCGTGCTGGACATCGCCACTCCGGCCGGCATGCGCAAGCATAACGAAGACTTCGGCCAGACCCTGGGATATTGGGGCGTGCCGAGTGGTCCCTACTTGATGTTGCCGCTGCTGGGCCCATCTACGGTCCGTGACACCGCAACCCTGCCGGCCGACTGGTGGGGCGACGCGTGGACCCACGTGAACGACGTGCCGTGGCGTACGGGCGGCATCGTCCTCCGTGCGGTCGACCAGCGCGCCAGCGTGCTGGACGCGTCGAACCTGCTGGAAGACGCCGCCCTCGACCGTTACGAATTCATCCGTGACGGCTACATGCAGCGCCGCAACAGTAAGGTGCTCGACACGGACAAGGCGCAGGAACGCGCCGACAAGGTCCACGAAAAACTGGAAAAGGTCCAGGAGAAGGTCGAATCGAAGCTGGGCGTGAAGCTGGGCCCGAAACCGGCGCCCGAAGATGGTGCGGAAGAGCCCGCAGCGGCGCCCGTGTCATCCGAACCGGCCAGTAAATAGTTAACTACGGTACAGCCAGGCCGTCCGTTCAGCACGCGGGACCGCCCGGTCAGACCCAACCAAATAAAGGAAGCGTATGAAGCCCATCGCAAAACTGATCGTGACCGCCGCCGCCGTGGCGATGTCCACCGCCGTTCTCGTCGCGCCGGCCCGCGCCGCCGTCGAGGCGCCGGATGCCCTCGTGAAACGCGTCTCCACCGACGTCATCGAGAGCGTCAAGGCCGACAAGGACATCCAGGCCGGCAACAGCAAGAAAATCATGGATCTGGTCAACAGCAAGATCCTGCCGTATGTCGACTCGGACAAGATGACGGCCCAGGCCGCCGGCCGCTTCTGGCGCCAGGCGACCCCGGAACAGCAAAAGCAGCTGGCGGCCGAGTTCCGCACGCTGCTCGTGTACACCTACGCCGGTGCCCTGTCGCAGATCAAGAACGAAACCATCGAGTTCAAGCCGTTCCGCGCCGATCCGGCCGACACGGAAGTCGAGGTGAAATCGCAGGTCAACCTGACCCGCGGCGAGCCGATCACCCTGAACTACCGCCTTGCCAAGGGCCCGCAGGGCTGGAAGATCTTCGACCTGAACGTGCTGGGCGCGTGGCTGGTGGAAACCTACAAGAGCACCTTCGCGTCGGAAATCGGCAAGAACGGCATCGACGGCCTGATCAAGAAACTGCACGACCGCAACGAGCAGCTGGCCAACAAACCGCTGGCCAAGTCCGCGCAGAAATAAGCATGGCGGAAGCGAACCCCATGCTCTCGCTGGAAGCCCTGACGTTCGACAACGCGCAAGCGGCGTTGGCGCAGGGCTGTGCGGCCGTGACCGCCGGCGAAACCGAGTTCGACCTCGGCGGCGTCAAGGCTGCCGACTCCTCGGCCCTGGCCCTGATGCTGGCCTGGCAGCGCCGCGCGCAGGGGCAGGGGCGCAGCCTGAAGTTCATCAATGTGCCGGCCAACGTCGATGCGTTGGCAAAGTTATACGGCGTCGACGGCCTGCTCGGCCGCGCCTGACCGCCTCCCCAAAACGCCACGGCCCGGAACGCCGTGGCGTTTTCTTCTATAATGGCTCGTTTCCCCCGCACGGTTCCGGTCCTTCGGATCCCCAACGCATGACAGCAGCCATCCAGATCGACAGCGTCGAGAAAAGCTACAAGGGTTTTAAAGCCCTCAAGGGCGTTTCACTGAACATCGAACAAGGCGAATTCTTCGGCCTCCTCGGCCCGAACGGCGCCGGCAAGACGACCCTGATTTCGACCATCGCCGGCCTCATTCGTCCGGACGTGGGCAGTGTGCGCATCCACGGCCACGACGTCGTGCGCGATTTTCGCGACGCGCGCATGAAGCTGGGCGTCGTGCCGCAGGAACTCGTGTTCGACCCGTTCTTCACCGTGCGCGAGACGCTGCGCCTGCAATCGGGCTATTTCGGCCTGAAGAACAACGACAAGTGGATCGACGAGGTCATGGAAAACCTCGACCTCACGCCCAAGGCGGACGTCAACATGCGCGCGCTGTCCGGCGGCATGAAGCGCCGCGTGCTCGTCGCCCAGGCCCTCGTCCATAAACCGCCCGTGATCGTGCTGGACGAACCGACGGCCGGCGTCGACGTCGAACTGCGCCAGACGCTGTGGAAGTTCATCGCGCGCCTGAACCGCGAGGGTCATACGGTCGTCCTGACGACGCACTACCTGGAAGAAGCGCAGGCCATGTGCCAGCGCGTGGCCATGCTCAAGACGGGCAACGTCGTCGCGCTGGACACCATGTCGCAGTTGCTGCGCCGCGTGTCCGGCTCGTCGCTCGTCGTGCACCTGAAGCACGGCGGCCTGCCGGAAGGCCTGCGCCACCTCGTCGCGCACGACGAACACAATGGCGGCAACAAATACACGCTGCGCGTGAACGAGTACAGCGAGGTGGAAGGCATCCTCGCGCGCCTGCGCGAATCCGGCGCCGAGATCGACGAGATGCAGTTGCAGCAGGCCGACCTGGAAGACATTTTTATCCAGATCATGGAAGGCGAATCTCAAGCTGGAGCATCCGTACGATGAACATGTTTTCCGTAGGCTTCCGCACGCTGTTCTATAAAGAGATCCTGCGTTTCTGGAAGGTCGCCACGCAAACCATCGCCGCGCCCGTCGTCAGCGCGATGCTGTATTTGCTGATCTTCGGCCACGTGCTCGACGGCCGCGTCGAGATGCTCGATGGCGTCAGCTACACGTCCTTCCTCGTGCCGGGCCTCGTGATGATGAGCGTGCTGCAGAATGCGTTCGCCAACTCGTCGTCCTCGCTGATCCAGTCCAAGATCACGGGCAACCTCGTGTTCATCCTGCTGCCGCCGCTGTCGCACGTGGAGATCCTGTCCGCGTACGTGACGGCGTCCGTCGTGCGCGGGCTGGCCGTCGGCCTGGGCGTGTTCATCATCACGGCGTGGTTCGCGCACCTGTCGTTCGTCGCGCCGCTGTGGATCATCGTGTTCGCGCTGCTGGGCGCCGGCATCCTGGGCACGCTGGGCGTCATCGCCGGCATCTGGGCGGAAAAATTCGACCAGTTGGCCGCATTCCAGAACTTTTTGATCACGCCAGCAACATTTTTGGCCGGTGTGTTCTATTCCATTAAGAAACTTCCGCCGTTCTGGCTTGCAGTCTCGCATTTCAACCCGTTCTTTTATATGATTGACGGGTTCCGCTATGGTTTCTTTGGCCAGTCCGACGTGTCGCCCTGGACCAGCCTGGCCATCGTCGCCGTCTTCTTCGTGGCCTTGGCCGCTATCGCAATCAATCTGCTTCGCCGCGGCTACAAGCTGCGTCACTGAAAAAACATGGTTACTACACCCGAACTGATCCACGGCTACATCCAAAAGGGCCTGGAATGCACCCACCTGGAAGTGGAGGGCGACGGCCAGCATTTCAGCGCCGTCATCGTCTCGCCCGCGTTTGCCGGCAAGAGCCGCATCCAGCGCCACCAGATCGTCTACGCCGCACTGGGCGACCGCATGCGTGAAGAAATCCACGCGCTGTCGATGAAGACGCTGACCCCGGAAGAGTATCAAGGATAAGCATGGACAAGCTCCAGATCGTCGGCGGCAAGCGCCTGAACGGTGACATCCCCATCTCGGGCGCCAAGAACGCGGCGCTCCCGATCCTGTGCGCGGGCCTGCTGACGGGCGGCGACCTCGCCCTGTCGAACGTGCCGCGCCTGCACGACGTGCGCACGATGCTGCGCCTGCTCGAACAGACCGGCCTGAAGGTCACGCAGGACGACGAGAACGTCGTGCTGAACGGATCCGCCATCAACACCCTCGTCGCACCGTACGAACTGGTGAAGACGATGCGCGCGTCGATCCTCGTGCTGGGCCCGATGCTGGCGCGCTTCGGCGAAGCCAAGGTGTCGCTGCCGGGCGGTTGCGCGATCGGTTCGCGTCCCGTCGACCAGCACATCAAGGGCCTGCGCCAGATGGGTGCCGACATCACGATCGAGGGCGGCTACATCTACGCCAAAGCGGCCCGCCTGAAGGGCGCCCGCATCCACACGGACATGATCACCGTGACGGGCACCGAGAACCTGCTGATGGCCGCCACCCTGGCCGAGGGCGAGACGATCCTGGAAAACGCCGCGCGCGAACCGGAAGTGACGGACCTCGCGAACATGCTCGTCGCGATGGGCGCGAAGATCGACGGCATCGGCACCGACCGCCTCGTGATCCAGGGCGTCGACAGCCTGCACGGCACGGAACACGCGGTGATCTCCGACCGCATCGAAGCGGCGACGTTCCTGTGCGCCGTGGCGGCGACGGGCGGCGACATCCGCATCACCCGCACCCGCACGGACATCTTCGACGCGGGCATCGACAAGCTGCGCGAGATGGGCCTGCAACTGACCATCGAAGGCGACAGCATCCGCGCACGCATGGACGGCCGCCCGCAGCCGGTGTCGTTCCGTACCACGGAATACCCGGGCTTCCCGACCGACATGCAGGCCCAGTTCATGGCCGTGAACACGATCGCGAACGGCTCGAGCAAGGTCACCGAAACGATCTTCGAAAACCGCTTCATGCACGTGCAGGAACTGAACCGCCTGGGCGCGCAGATCTCCACCGAGGGCAACACGGCCTTCATCAAGGGCGTCGACCGCCTCGTCGGCGCGCCCGTGATGGCGACCGACCTGCGCGCCTCGGCGTCCCTCGTGATCGCCGGCCTGGCCGCCGAGGGCACGACCCTCGTCGACCGCATCTATCACCTCGATCGCGGCTACGACCGGATGGAGGCGAAGTTGTCGGCGGTGGGCGCGGATATCGTACGCATCAAATAAAGCACGCGGGCCGGCCCCGGCACGGGGCGCGGCGCGCCAGAACGACATTCACATGAACGACACTACTCGGGACAGCTCGCAGCTGATCCTCGCCCTCTCGAAGGGCCGCATCTTCGAAGACACGCTGCCGCTGCTGTCCGCGGCCGGCATCGAGGTGCTGGAAAATCCGGAAACCTCGCGCAAGCTGATCCTCGCCACCAACGATCCCGGCATCCGCGTGCTGATCGTGCGCGCCAGCGACGTGCCGACCTATGTCCAGCATGGCGCCGCCGACTTCGGCGTGGCCGGCAAGGACGTGCTGCTCGAGCATGGCGGCGAAGGGTTGTATCAACCGATCGACCTGCGCATCGCCTGCTGCCGCATGTCCGTGGCCGCCAACGCCGGCTTCGACTACGACAACGCCGTGCGCCAGGGCGCGCGCCTGCGCGTGGCCACCAAGTTCGTGCACACGGCGCGCGAGCACTTCGCCAAGAAAGGCGTGCACGTCGACCTCATCAAGCTGTATGGCTCGATGGAGCTGGCGCCGCTGGTCGGCCTGTCCGACGCCATCGTCGACGTCGTGTCGACGGGCGGCACCCTCCGGGCCAACAATCTCGTTGAAGTCGAAAAGATCATGGAGATCTCGTCGCGCCTCGTCGTCAACCAGGCCGCGCTGAAACTGAAGCGCGAACGCCTGCAACCGATTATCGACGCGTTCGAACGCGCGTCCAAGCAGCAGAAGTGCTAACGACCATGTCCATCACGATCCGCAAACTCGATTCCACCGCCGCCGGTTTCCAGCAGACCCTGAATAACCTGCTCGCGTTCGAAGCCGAGACCGACGACGCCATCGAATCCGCCGTCGCGAAGATCCTCGCCGACGTGAAGGCGCGCGGCGACGCCGCCGTGCTGGAATACACGAACAAGTTCGATCGTCTGCCGAACGGCGGTGCCACGAGCATGGCTGCCCTCGACGTCGGCCAGGCCGAGCTGGACGAAGCGCTGGCGTCGCTGCCGGAATCGCAGCGCGCTGCGCTGCGAACGGCCGCGGAACGCATCCGCGTCTTCCACGAGCGCCAGAAGCAGGAACTGAACGGTTTTACGTACACGGAAGACGACGGCACGGTGCTGGGCCAGCGCGTCACGCCGCTGGACCGCGTGGGCATCTACGTCCCGGGCGGCAAGGCCGCGTATCCGTCGTCCGTGCTGATGAACGCGATCCCGGCGCAAGTGGCCGGCGTGAAGGAAATCGTGATGGTCGTGCCGACGCCGGACGGCGTCAAGAACCGCATGGTGCTCGCGGCCGCCGCGATCGCGGGCGTCACGCGTGTGATCACGATCGGCGGCGCCCAAGCCGTCGGCGCGCTTGCGTACGGCACGGCGACCATTCCGCCGGTGGATAAGATCGTCGGCCCGGGCAATGCGTACGTCGCCGCCGCCAAGCGCCGCGTGTTCGGCACGGTGGGTATCGACATGATCGCGGGCCCGTCGGAAATCCTCGTGCTGTGCGACGGCACGACGGACCCGGACTGGGTCGCGATGGACCTGTTCTCGCAGGCCGAGCACGACGAACTGGCGCAGGCGATCCTGCTGTGCCCCGATGCCGACTATATCGCGCAAGTCGAAGCGAGCATTCACAAACTGCTGCCGACGATGCCGCGCAAGGACACCATCGCCACGTCGATGACGGACCGCGGCGCGCTGATCAAGGTGCGCGACATGGATGAAGCATGCGCCATCGCCAACGCCATCGCGGCCGAGCACCTGGAAATCTCCGCCGAGGAGCCGCAGCAGTGGGCCGACAAGATCCGCCACGCGGGCGCGATGTTCTTGGGCCGCTTCTCGTCCGAATCGCTGGGCGACTATTGCTGCGGCCCGAACCACGTGCTGCCGACGTCGCGCACGGCGCGTTTCTCGTCGCCGCTGGGCGTGTACGATTTCCAGAAGCGCTCGTCGATCCTGTACGTGTCGCAGGCCGGCGCGCAAACGCTGGGCAAGGTCGCGGCCGAACTCGCGTACGGCGAGGGCCTGCAGGCGCACGCGCGCAGCGCAGAGCTCAGGATTCAGCCGGCATCATGACGGCCTGGCTCGATCAGGTCTTCTGCGAGGATGCGCTGGCCGGCATGGCGCGCATCCCCGACGGCAGCATCGACCTGATCCTGACGGACCCGCCGTACAATCTGGGCAAGGATTACGGCAACGGCTCGGACCAGCAGAGCGTGGAGGATTACCTCGCGTGGACCGAACGCTGGATCGATTGTGCGCTGCCGAAACTGAAAGACAACGGCAGCCTGTACATCTTTCTCACGTGGCGCTTCGCGCCCGAGATCTTCGTCATGCTGAAGCGGCGCATGACGATGATGAACGAGATCATCTGGGACCGCCGCGTCCCCTCGATGGGGGGCAGCACCAGGAGCTTTTCCTCGGTGCACGACACCATCGGCTTCTTCGTGAAGCGCAAGGATTATTATTTCGACTTGGACTCCGTGCGTATCCCGTACGACGCCGAGACGAAGAAGGCGCGATCGCGCTCGATCTTCGTGGGCGCCAAGTGGCTGGAAGTGGGTTACAACCCGAAGGACTTGTGGAGCGTGTCGCGCCTGCATCGCGAACATGCCGAACGGGTCGACCATCCGACCCAGAAACCGCTCGAGATCATCGAGCGCATGGTCAAGGCGTCGTGCCCGCCGGGCGGCGTCGTGCTCGACCCGTTCATGGGCAGCGGCACGACGGCACTGGCCGCCAAACGCCTCGGCCGGCATTTCACCGGTTTCGAGCTGAACCCCGCTTACTGCGCGACCATCGCGGAACGTTTATCCGCCCCCGCGCAGCCGGCCACGAAAAAACGCAAAGGCGCCCGCACGGACGCCGCCACCGAAGGAGTGAACCAAGCATGACCCGCATCGACAACCTCATCGCCAACACGATCCGCGAAGACGTCCGTGCCGGCCATATCTACAACGTGCCGGATTCGAGCGGCTACATCAAGCTGGACGCGATGGAAAACCCGTACCAGCTGCCGGATGCGCTGCGCGCCGAGCTGGCCCAGCGCCTGGCGGACGCCGTCCTGAATCGCTACCCGGTGCCGTCGTACGCGGGCATCAAGGAACGCATCCGCGCGAAGCTGGGCGTGCCGGCCGGGTTCGACGTCATCCTCGGCAACGGCTCGGACGAGATCATCTCTATCCTGTGCACCGCCACCGCCCGTCAGGATAAACGCTCGGTCGTGCTGGCGCCGATCCCGGCATTCGTGATGTTCCAGCGCTCCGCCCAGTTCGCGGGCATGGACTTCGTCGGCGTGCCGTTGAAAGCCGATTTCTCGCTGGACCGCGCCGCCATGCTGGCCGCCATCGACAAGCACAAGCCGAGCCTCGTGTTCCTGGCGTACCCGAACAACCCGACCGGCAACCTGTACGACGAGGCCGACATGGTCGCGATCATCGACGCGCTGGGCGAGAACGGCATCGTCGTCGCGGACGAGGCCTACCACCCGTTCGCGCGCACGAGCTTCATGGACAAGCTGCCGCAGTATCCGAACCTCGTCGTGATGCGCACGCTGTCCAAGCTGGGCCTGGCCGGCATCCGCCTGGGCTACCTGGCCGCCGCGCCCGCGCTGCTGGAACAGTTCGACAAGGTGCGCCCGCCGTACAACGTCAACGTATTGACGCAGGTGGCCGCCGAATTCGCGCTCGACCACGTCGAAGTGCTGGACGAGCAGGCTGCCCGCCTGAACGAGGCGCGCACGGAACTGGCCGCCGCGATGGCCGCGCTGCCGGGCGTGACGGTGTTCCCGTCGAGTGCCAATTTCATCACCTTGCGCGTACCGGACGCGGAAAAGACCTGCGCTAAACTGTTCGCAGAACGGGTGTTGATTAAAAATTTGAGTAGAATGCATGAATTGCTGGCCAATTGCATCCGTGTTACGGTCAGCACCCCGGAAGAGAACTCCGTATTCCTGAATGCCCTGAAGGCTTCGCTGCAAGCCTGAACACCGCCGAGCACCTTGCAATGACCCGCACCGCAGAAATCACGCGCAACACCAGCGAGACGCAGATCCGCGTCGCGCTCAACCTGGACGGCACCGGCCGCCAGAAACTCAATACCGGGGTGCCGTTCCTCGACCACATGCTGGACCAGATCGCGCGCCACGGCCTGATCGACCTCGAAGTCGAGGCCGTCGGCGACCTGCACATCGACGACCACCACACCGTCGAGGACACGGGCATCACGCTGGGCATGGCGGTCGCCAAGGCCATCGGCGACAAGAAGGGCATCCGCCGCTACGGCCATGCCTACGTGCCGCTGGACGAGGCGCTGTCGCGCGTCGTGATCGACTTTTCCGGCCGCCCGGGCCTGGAGTGGCACGTGCCGTTCACCCGCGCGACCATCGGCCGCTTCGACGTCGATCTCACCATCGAGTTCTTCCGCGGCTTCGTCAACCACGCCGGCGTGACGCTGCACGTGGATAACCTGCGCGGCGTGAACGCGCACCACCAGTGCGAGACCGTCTTCAAGGCCTTCGGCCGCGCGCTGCGCATGGCGTCCGAACTGGATGCGCGCGCCGCGGGCACGATTCCGTCCACCAAGGGCAGCCTGTAACGCACGGATTCCAGAATGACGAACAAGATTGTTGTGATCGATGGCGTGGGCAACCTGCGCTCGGTGGCACAGGCCCTGCGCGCGGTCGCGCCCGAAGCCGACGTGCAGATTTCGAACGACCCGGCCGTGATCGACGCGGCCGACCGCGTCGTGCTGCCCGGCCAGGGCGCGATGCGCGATTGCATGCAGAGCCTGCGCGAATCCGGCGCCCAGGACGCGCTGCTGCGCGCCACCCGGACCCGTCCCGTGATGGGCGTGTGCGTGGGCGAGCAGATGCTGTTCGACCTGAGCGAGGAAGGCGACGTCCCCGGCCTGGGCCTGTTGCCCGGCAAAGTGGTGCGCTTCCAGCTCGACGGCAAGCTGCAGCCCGACGGCTCGCGTTTCAAGGTGCCGCAGATGGGCTGGAACCGCGTGCACCAGTCGCGCGCGCACCCGCTGTGGAACGGCGTGGCCGACGACAGCTATTTCTATTTCGTGCACAGCTATTTTGCCGTGCCGGAAAACGCGGCACACACCATCGGCGAAACCGATTACGGCGCACCGTACTGCTGTGCCGTCGCGAAGGACAACATCGTCGCTACCCAGTTCCACCCGGAAAAGAGCGCCGCTGCTGGCTTGCAACTGTACAAGAATTTCGTTCACTGGAATCCGTAATTTCCGCCGTCTATCCGGCATTAACCTAATCGATACCGACCATGCTGCTGATCCCCGCCATCGACCTGAAAGACGGTCACTGCGTTCGCCTGAAACAGGGCGATATGGACCTCGCCACCGTGTTTTCCGAAGATCCCGCCGAGATGGCGCTGCACTGGCTGAAGAAGGGTGCGCGCCGTCTGCACCTGGTCGATCTGAACGGTGCGTTCGCGGGCAAGCCGAAGAACGAAGAGGCGATCAAGTCGATCCTGCAAGTCGTGCAGGAATACGCCGAAGACAACGACCTGGACGAGATCCCGGTCCAGCTGGGTGGCGGCATCCGCGACCTGGACACCATCGAGCGCTACCTGGACGACGGCATCACCTACATCATCGTGGGCACCGCCGCCGTCAAGAATCCGGGCTTCCTGCACGACGCCTGCGGTGCCTTCCCGGGTTCAATCATCGTCGGCCTGGACGCCAAGGACGGCAAGGTCGCGACCGACGGCTGGAGCAAGATGTCCGGCCACGAAGTCATCGACCTGGCCAAGAAATTCGAAGGCTACGGCGTCGAATCGATCATCTACACCGACATCGGCCGCGACGGCATGATGGGCGGCGTAAACATCGAAGCGACCGTGCGCCTGGCGCAGGCCGTCAAGATCCCGATCATCGCCTCGGGCGGCCTGCACAACCTGGCCGACGTGGAAGCCCTGTGCGCCGTGCAGGACGAGGGCATCGAAGGCGTGATCTGCGGCCGCTCGATCTACGAAGGCACGCTCGACCTGGCCAGCGCGCAGGAACGCGCGGATGAACTCACCGAGGGCGCGCAGGCGTAATTCCCGCCCGCGCCCGCGCCGCCGTCACCGTTTGCGCGGGGACGGCGGCTGAATATCGCAAATACTCTTATGCTCGCAAAACGCATCATCCCCTGCCTGGACGTCACCGGCGGCCGCGTGGTCAAGGGCGTCAACTTCACCGAATTGCGCGATGCCGGCGACCCCGTCGAGATCGCACGCCGCTACAACGAGCAGGGCGCCGACGAGATCACCTTCCTCGACATCACTGCCTCCAGCGACGGCCGCGACCTGATCCTGCCGATCATCGAAGCCGTGGCATCGACCGTGTTCATCCCGCTGACCGTGGGCGGCGGCGTGCGCAAGGTCGAGGACGTGCGCCGGCTGCTGAACGCCGGCGCCGACAAGGTGTCGATGAACACCTCGGCCGTGACGAACCCGCAACTCGTGTACGACGCGTCGCAAAAGCACGGCTCGCAGTGCATCGTCGTCGCCATCGACGCCAAGCAGGTCGCGCCCGGCAAGTGGGAAGTCTTTACCCACGGCGGCCGCAACCCGACCGGCCTCGACGCCGTCGAATGGGCCCGCAAGATGGAAAGCCTGGGCGCCGGCGAACTGCTGCTCACCAGCATGGACCGCGACGGCACGAAGTCCGGCTTCGACCTGGGCCTGACGCGCGCCGTGTCCGACGCCGTTGGCATCTCGGTGATCGCCTCGGGCGGCGTGGGCGGCCTGCAGGATCTCGCCGATGGCGTGCTGGAAGGGCATGCCGACGCCGTGCTGGCCGCGAGCATCTTCCACTACGGGCAGCACACGGTCGGCGAAGCCAAGCGCTTCATGGCGGACCGCGGCATCCCGATGCGCCTCGACTGATTGATGGAACCGACGACCATGGTGACCCCGACCACCCCCCCGATGATCCCGGCCCAGCCCTGGCTCAAGAAAGTCCAATGGGACGAGCATGGCCTCGTGCCGGTGATCGCCCAGGAAGCCGCCACCGGCGACATCCTGATGTTCGCCTGGATGAACCGCGAAGCCCTCGCCAGGACCGTGGAGCTCGGCGAGGCCGTGTACTGGAGCCGCTCGCGCAAGAAGCTGTGGCACAAGGGCGAAGAGTCCGGCCACGTGCAGAAAGTGCTGGAAATCCGCCTCGACTGCGACGAAGACGTGGTGCTGCTGAAGGTCGAGCAGGCCGGCGGCATCGCCTGCCACACCGGCCGCCATTCCTGCTTCTTCCAGAAGTTCGAGGACGGCGACTGGAACAGCGTCGAGCCCGTCCTGCAGGATCCGGACACCATCTACACCAACTCGAAGAAGAAATAATGAGCACGCAACTGGAACGCCTCGCGGCCGTCATCGAATCCCGCAAGCCGGCCAACGGCGGCGACCCCGCGGCCTCGTACGTGGCGAAGCTGTTCGCCAAGGGCGACGACGCCATCCTGAAAAAGATCGGCGAGGAAGCCGTCGAGACCGTGATGGCCGCGAAGGACGTGCGCGCCGGCGCGGACGCGTCGAAGCTGCTGTACGAGACGGCCGACCTGTGGTTCCATTCGATCGTCCTGCTGGCGCAGTTCGGCCTCACGCCGCAGCAGGTGCTCGATGAGCTGGCACGGCGCGAAGGCATTTCCGGCATCGAAGAGAAGGCGTCGCGTCCGCAAGACTAAGAACCTGGAGAGAACATGGATAACTGCATCTTCTGCAAGATCATCGCCAAGCAGATCCCGGCCAGCGTGGTGTACGAGGACGACGAGTTGCTCGCGTTCAAGGACATCAACCCGGCCGCGCCCGTCCACCTGCTGGTGATCCCGAAGCAGCACGTGGCCAGCCTGTCCGACTGCACCGATGCGCACGCGCCCGTGCTGGGCAAGATGCTCGCGCTGGCGCCGAAGCTGGCGGCCGAGCACGGCATCGCCGTGAAAACCGGCCCGGACGGCCAGCGCAGCGGCGGCTACAAGACGCTGTTCAATGTCGGTCCGGACGGCGGGCAGGAGGTGTATCACCTGCACCTGCACGTCTATGGTGGTCCGCGTCCGTGGCGTGGCTTGGGAACGTAATTCCCCAAAGGAAAGAGGGCATTCTTGCCCTAAACCGCTTATACTGGCGTAGCTTTAGCTTACGCTGATCGGGTTAGCGCCCGGCAAGGAGAAAACAATGGGTTCGTTAAGTATCTGGCACTGGCTGATCGTGCTGGTCGTGGTGGTGGTGGTGTTCGGTACGGGCAAGCTGCGCAATGCGGGCTCGGACCTGGGCAAGGCCGTCAAGGGTTTCAAGGATGGCATGAAGGGCGACGAAGACGGCAAGACGCCTGCCAGCCAGACGGCACAACAGACCACGCAACAGGTCGCCGACAAGTCGACGATCGACGTCGACGCGCGCGAAAAGACTCGTCATTGATCACGCAGCGTGGTTGAACTGAATCATCCATGATCGATCTCGGACTTACCAAACTCGCCGTCATCGGCGCGGTGGCATTGGTCGTGATTGGCCCCGAGAAATTGCCTAAGGTGGCGCGCATGGCCGGCACCCTGTACGGCCGCGCCCAGCGCTACCTGCACGACGTGAAGTCGGAGGTCTCGCGCGAGATCGAGATGGAAGAATTGCGCAACCTGCACAAGGATATCCAGGACAGCGCGCAAAGCTTCAAGTCCGAGGTCGACACGTTCAAGTCCGAGGTCGAGAACACCGTCTCGACCCACATGGACGAGGTCGAGTCGGCCTGGCGCGGCGACACGGCCGTGATGCCCACGACGGCCTCGACGGACGACATCGAGCGCAAGGCGCGCGACTTCCGCCGCAAGAAGCTGGCAAAGACGTCGAGCATGCCGGCCTGGTACAAGAATCGCCAGGGCACGCGTCAGCATGTGCTGTCCGGCGCGGCACGCGTGCGCAAGTTCCGTCCCGGCGCCACTTCCAACACCAAATTTTTCTGATGACGGCCGCCGTTGGGCGCCGCCTCCTAGCGCCAGATGACTGAAGAAACCGCGGGCGAAGAAACCTTCATCTCCCACCTGGTCGAGCTGCGCGACCGCCTGATCAAGGCAACGTACGGCATCGCCATCGCGTGCATCGCCCTGATGGCGTGGCCGGGCCCGGCGCGCATCTACGATTTCCTCGCGGCGCCCATGCTGGCCGCGCTGCCGGCCGGCTCCAAGATGATCGCCACCGGCGTCGTCGCGCCTTTCCTCGTGCCGATGAAGGTCACGCTGCTGATCGCCTTCATCCTCGCGCTGCCCTGGGTGTTTTATCAGGTCTGGGCTTTCGTCGCGCCCGGGCTGTACGCGCACGAAAAACGGCTCGTGCTGCCGCTCGTGATCTCGTCGTCGTTGCTGTTCATCGGCGGCGTCGCGTTCTGTTATTTCTTCGTGTTCGGCCGCGTGTTCCACTTCATCGGCAATTTCTCGCCGAATTCCATCGCCGTGATGCCGGACATCGAGAACTACCTCGACTTCATCATGTCGATGTGCCTCGCGTTCGGCGCCACGTTCGAGGTGCCGGTCGTCGTCGTGATCCTCGTGCGCATGGGTATCGTCAGCGTCGAGAAGCTGCGCTCGATCCGTCCGTATGCCATCGTCGGCGCGTTCGTCATCGCCGCCATCGTCACGCCGCCGGACATCGTCAGCCAGCTGGCGCTGGCCGTGCCGATGTGCCTGCTGTTCGAGCTCGGGTTGCTGATGGCGCCGATCTTCGTGCGCGCCACGCAGGCGCCGCAGGAACAGTCCTGATCCGAAACAACGGCGCCCGCGGGCGCCGTTGTTCATTCAGGGCCCGGAAATCCGCAGCGTGCGGTATTCGGGATCGGCCCGCATCGCCTGTTCGGTGAAAGGCAGCGCGATCCAGTCCTTGCGCGCAAAGCGTTGCGTCTGGTCGGCGTAATGGGGCGATGCCGGATCGGCCGACTGCGAATAGCTGAGGAGTGCCCGCGCGCGCGGCCCGCCGCCGTCGAACGCCACCGCCTGCACATAGCTGGTGCCGGCCAGCGGGACGAGGTGCCCGTTGCCGTCGGCGCCGCTTTCGATCACGTTGTAGATGCCGAGATGTTCCGGTGCGCCGTGGATCGGCACCGGCTGCGTGCCGGCCTGGAAGGCCTGGAGCTGCCCGAGCGTCGCGTCCGGATCCAGCCCCGCATCGCGCGCGTCCTGCACGGCGCCCGCCAGTGCCTGGCGCAACAGCGCGGCCACCAGCGGATCGTTCACCTTCAGTTGCCGCGGCGTGTGCACGGGGTCGCGCGGGTCGAAGGGCACGGCCCAGATCGCGCCGTTCGGCAGCACCCGCTTCATCAATCCGGAGAAATACACGAGGCCGACGTTGCTGTCCAGGTTGGCCGTGCGGTTCCACGCGGCGAGGCGGCGGCAGGCGTCGGCCAGGTCGACGCTGCGGCCGTCCTCGAGCGTGACCGGCGCCGTGTCGCGGCACAAGGCTAGCACGTCGTCCATCGCCTGCTGCGCGAGGAAGATGCGGTTGTTCAGGGCGATGTCCTCGAGATCGGCGAGGTCGAGGCGCGCACCGCCGGCCCGGCGCCGCGCCAGTTCGTCCAGGCCTTGCCGGGTGCGCGCGCCCGGCGGCGTCCCGTCCTGGTTGACGAGGGGGGAATAGCCCGTCAGCGGCGCGGCCGGGTTGGCGAGCCAGGCGCTGTCGTTCGCGTTCTGCACGTAGTCGCCGCGGTACAGGACGGGCAGGGCATTTGCGGCGAGGATGCCGGGCTGCGGCGCCGCCGGGTCGCTGGCCCAGTCGCAGTGCGCCGTCGAGCCGTCCAGCACCCACGTGCCGGCCGCCGCCCAGGGTTGATAGGGCGCGGGCATGCAGGCCGCCAGCCGGTCGGCAGACAGGGCGGGGACCGGCGTGACGTCCATGAACAGCGTGTTGCCGTGCTTGTCCGCCGCGATCGTGTTGTTCCACGGGTTGCCGAGGATGCGCTGGTTCACCTCCACCACCTGCTGCAGGGTCGACGCGCGGTTCATCGCGTGCCATTGCTGCAGCAGGCGCGGGTTGTCGAGGTTCGCGTCGCGCAGGGCGAACGCCGTGCTGCGCGACCAGGGCAGCTTGCCGTCGGTGCGCGCGAGGACGGGGCCGTAGCGCGTGCCGTAGAAATCGCGCGACTGCGTCGCCAGCTTCCCGTTCGCATCCCTGACCTCGACCGTGATGGTCTGCCGCGTCATCGGCGTCGAGCGGCCATCGACCAGGTAGCGCGTGGGATCGGCGCTGTCCAGCTGCAGCGCGTACAGCGTGTAGTGCGCGGCCGTGTCGGTCGTGTGGGTCCACGCATAATCCTGCGTAAAACCGATCTGCACGACGGGCAGGCCGAGCAGCGAGGCGCCCATGACGTCCAACTTGCCCGGGATCGTCAGATGCAGCTGGTAGAAGCGCATGCCGTCGCTCCAGGGCAGGTGGGGTTGGCCGAGCAGCATGCCCTGGCCGGTGGACGTCGCATCCTTGCCGAGGGCGATGGCATTGCTCGCGGTCGGGTGCCGCGGCCGGGCCTGGGACACCACCGGCCGGCCGGCAGCGGCCGCACCCGGCGGCGCGGCGGCGTTGATCTCGCCGACGAAATACATCGCACCGTTGGTGGTCGCCATGCGGCGCAGCAGCTTCATCACGTCGCGTTCCGTGAGCGCGCGCACCCACGCGCCGTTGCGGCACGCCTGCGGCAGCCCGGCCGTCCCCGTTTCGGCGAGGTAGCGGTTGACGCCGGCCACCCAGCCCTGCACGAGCGCGCGGATCGCTTCGGGCTGCGCATCCCACGCCCTGGCGATGGACGCGTCGTCGTTCATCAGCCGAAAGAAGAAGTCGGCGTCGAGGTTGTTGATGGCGAGGATAGGGTTCTCCGACGTGGCGGCCTGGGCGCCGAAATACTTCGCGCGCTCGCCGTTCACGGTCGTCACCTCGTTCGCCAGCAGGCAGAAGTTGTCCTGCGCATAGGCATAGCCGGTGCCGAAACCGAGGCCGCGTTCATCGTCCGCCTTGATGTGCGGGATGCCGAACGCCGTGCGGCTGATCGTGGCGTCGTAGGTCGTGCGGCCGGGCTGGCGCGGCGGCGCGCTGTCGTGATGGCCGCAGCCCGCCAGCAGCAGGGCTGAAGCAAGGGAGAGGGAACGTCGCATGTCGTGCTCCGAATGGAAGGGAGCTCGCAAGTATCCCGGCTTCACGTGAAGAATCGCTGAGCGTTACCTTATCGTTTGCTGAAGAACGCCAGATTCTTCATATCGAAGCGCGAATATCTTCGTGGTCCGCCGTCCCGTGCATCCCTATACTTTTTTCAAAAGGATGAGGCAAGGATCTGGCAGATGGCATCTACGATATTCCGGCGCTCGGCCTACCTGGACGACGCCCAGCGGCGGCTCGTGGCCGCCGAACGCGCCCGCCCGCTGTGGCGCGGCGAATGGCCGACCTGGCTCCTCATCGCCGTCATCCACGGCGGCTGGTT
The DNA here is from genome assembly GCF_024756235.1 of Massilia kyonggiensis. Lineage (GTDB taxonomy): Bacteria > Pseudomonadota > Gammaproteobacteria > Burkholderiales > Burkholderiaceae_D > Telluria > Telluria kyonggiensis. The sequence continues at coordinate 492,498 of NZ_JANUGY010000006.1, forward strand.
CGGCACGCTCGCGTACTGGGAACGGATCGGCCCCGTCCTCGGTACGCCGCTGATGATCTGGTGGACCGCGTGGTACATGTCGCTGCAACATGAACTGATCCATGGCCACCCGACGCGCCGCCCTTGGCTCAACGCGCTGTTCGGCTATTTGCCGCTGGCCGTGTGGTATCCGTACGGCCTGTACCGCGACAGCCATCTGCGCCACCACAACGACTCGCAACTGACGCTGCCCGAGCGCGACACGGAAAGCTGGTACGTGTCGCCCGCCGCGTGGGGAGACATGGGTCCGCTGCGCCGCCGCCTGCACTGGTTCAACAAGACGTTTGTCGGCCGCCTGCTGGTGGGCCCGGCGCTCGCCGTCTCCGCGACCTGGATCGAGGCCGTACGCCAGCCGCTGCGCGGCGAATGGCGCAACGTGCCGATGTGGCTGACGCATCTGACCCTGCTGGCCGCGCTGCTGTGGTGGATGCAGGCACGCTGCGGCGTGAGCGCGCTGTCTTTTCTCGTCGCGGTCTCGTACCCGGCGCAATCGCTGGCGATGGTGCGCTCGTTCTACGAACACCGGCCGGCCGCGCGCGCCAAGGAGCGCATCGTGCTGAACGAAGCGGACCCGCTGCTCCGCCTGCTCTTCCTGAACAACAACCTGCACCTCGTGCACCACGACCTGCCGTCGCTGCCGTGGTACCTGCTGCCGCGCGTGTACCGTGCGCGCCGCGCCGAGTACCTCGCGCGCAACGGCCACTTCCACTTCGACGGCTACGGCGACCTGGCGCGCCGCCACGGCTGGCGTGCCGTCGACGCGCCGGTGCATCCGCAGGCATCATGAGCTGGAAGATCGCCCTGCCGATGTACAACGTGTCGCCGCGCCTGCGCGACGGCTACGAATCCCTGCTGGCCGCGCTGATGGAGCAGGCGGGCCTGGAGGGCGTCGGCGACGTCGTGCGCGACGTGTCGCTGCCCGCGTTCTGGCAGCGGTCCGACCTGCTGTTCAGCCAGACATGCGGCTACCCGTATCTGCATGCGTTGCAGGGCCGCGCGGCGCTTGTCGCGACGCCCTGTTTCGACGTGCCGGGATGTGCCGGCAGCGATTACGCGAGCGCGTTCGTCGTCCGCGCCGACAGCGGCATCCGCACGCTGGCGGACGCGCGCGGCCGCGTGGCCGCCGCCAACGAGCGCCATTCGAACAGCGGCATGAACGCGCTGCGCCATGCCGTGGCCCCGCTCGCGCGCGGCGGGCGGTTTTTCAGACAGGTGGCGTGGACCGGCAGCCATGCAGGGAGTCTCCGCCTCGTGCGCGCGGGCGAGGCGGACATCGCTGCCATCGATTGCGTGACGTATGCCTATCTGGGCGACGAGGACCCGGCCGCGGTGGCGGGCCTGCAGGTGATCGGCTGGTCGGCGCGGTCGCCCGGCCTGCCGCTGGTCGCGGGCAGCGCCGTGCCGGCCACGTGGGTGCGGCGGCTGCGCAGTGCCCTGCTGGCGCCGGGCGAGCGCCTGCAGGAAGCGATGGACCCGTTGCGGATCACGGTCTTCCGCCACGTCGACGATGCCGAGTATGCGCGGATCGCGCGGCTGGAGGCCGCCGCGCGGGCGCTGGGGTATCCGGAACTGGCCTGAGCGCTATTCGACCGTGATCGGCAGATCCCGCCCTTCCTGCGCCACCTGCCCCGCAAAATCCGCCGCATAGATGCGCAGCACGTAATCGCCCGGTTCGAGACTGTCCACTTTCCACGTGCCCGGCAGCGCCAGGCCATCGTGCAGCGTGTTGTTGACGGCATAGGCGAACACCGTGGCCTTGCTGCCGTAGACCGTGATGCCGCTGTTTTCCGCATACAGCAGCTTCACCGCTTCGCGCTCGCGCGGCAGGCGGTCGTAGACCTGCGTGATGCGCGGCGTCTCGTACCCTGCGACGGGGCTGCCGTCCGCATGCAGTAGCTGGTAGCCCACCTTGTACAGGCCGAGGCGGCGCCGCGCCAGGTTGTCGTCCATCTGGTCGTAGCCGGAAGCGACGATCGAGACTTCTCCGAGCGTGCGCGCCACGTGCAGGCGCTGGCCCTTCTTGCGCGGCAGGCGCTGGCCGCTCGCATCGTACAGTGCGATACCCTGGATGCGGGGCGGCACCGTGTCGCGCAGGCCCGTGAACGGCAGGGCCAGCGCGTTGATGGCGACGCCGCCCGGGTAGTACTCCATGTGCACGTGCGCCATCGGATTGATCGTGCCGAGCGCGTCGCCGACGGCGAACCGCGTGCCGCGCCGCACGCGCACGCGTACCGGCTTGCCGTTCGCACCGTGCAGCACCTGGAAGCGCGGATCGAGCGCATTGCCTTTGGCGTCGCGGCCTACGCGCATGTGGATGTACGACAGCGGCCCGACGCTCATGCCTTCGCCCAGTTCACCGAACGCCCAGTTGGGATAAGGATCGCTGACCGTCGCCGGCAGGACCGCCAGCACGCGCGCGCCGACGTCGGCGCGGATGTCCAGGCCCGCGTGGAAGTGGTCGCGGTTCTCGCCGTCGTAGCTGCCGCGCACCTCGCCCAGCACGCCGACCACTTCGTGCGGTTCCGATTGCGGACCCACGGGCCAGGGCATCGATGCCACCGCGGGCAGCATCTGCGGTCTCGCCTGCGGGGCGGGCGTGCCCGGTTGGGGCGGCGCCAGCGCGAACACCTGCTGCGCCTGGCCATCCGCCACCACCAGCGCGCCGTCGCGTTTTACCGCGATGCCGCGCGGCGCATACAGCCGCACGCTCCCGTCGCTGGCGTAGCTCGTGTTCGGCGGACGGTCGGCGTCGGGCAGCGCGTGATACTGCCCGCTCGGATCGAACTGGAGGATGCGGCCACCCGCGCCGCTCGCGTACAGATAGCCGTCGTGCGTCAGCGCCAGCGCGACGGGGCGCCGCAGCAGCGGACGCCGCTCGTCCTCGGGTGCGCGCGCGAGCGTCGTCACTTCGCCCGTCTTGTCGATGCGCCGGATCGCGTTGTTGCCCGTATCGGCGACGAACAGCACGCCATGCTTGTCGACCGCGATGGCGCTCAGTGTGTCGAAGGCGGCCGCGGTGCCCGTGCCGTCGAGGTAATCGGGGGTGCCGCTGCCGGCCACCGTCGTCACCGCGCCGTCCTTGGCGATGCGGAGGATGCGGTCGTTGTACGTGTCCGCGACATAGACGGTGCCGTCGCGGTCGACGGCGACGCCGACCGGTCCGTCGAAGCCGGCGGCGCTGCCCGCCAGCGTGCTCACGCTGCCGTCGGGCGCCACCTTGCGGATCGCGTTGTTGTGCGTGTCGGCGACGTAGAGATTGCCGAGACGGTCGACGGCCAGCGCCGACGGCGTGTCGAATGCCGCGGCGGCGCCGACACCGTCCGCGAAGCCCGCGTGGCCGCCGGCGAAGATGGTTTGTTGCCCGTCGGGCGCGATGCGGCGGATGCAGCTGCAGTCGCCGCCGTCGGCCACGAACACGTTGCCGTGCGCGTCGACGACGGTCCCGAACGGATCGCCGAAGCGGTCCGGCAGCGGCGTCACACGCGCGGACCACGCTGGTTTGGTCGGCGCGTCGGCGGGGCGCCAGAACGCGCGTCCCGGCGTGGCGTCCTGGCGCGTGTTGAACACGTACAGGGCCGCGCCGCCGGCCAGCACGGCGACGCCCGCGAGCGCCGCGACGATTGCTGTGCGCTTCACCTTATTGCATCAGCTGGCCGATGATCTTCACCGGCGCATTCCCGTAACCGAGGAACTGGTCGTGGAACTGCTTGAGGTTGAAGCGCTCGCCCAACTGCTCCTTGCGGCGCTCGCGCAATTCCATGATGTCGCTGTAGCCGCTGAAATAGCTGGAGAGCTGCACGGACGACAGCTGCGCGCGCTTCCACTTCTCGGCCGCTTCCTGCGGCGTCTGGAACGCCTGGCGCACGAGCAGGTCCATCGCCTGTTCGCGCGTCATGCCCAGCACGTGCACACTGTAGTCGAGGATCGTGTTGGAGACGCTGCGCAAATTCCACTTGCACCACATCAGCCAGAGTTCCGGCGCGTTGTCGCCATAGCCCGATTCCAGCATCATGCGCTCGCCGTACACGGCCCAGCCTTCGACCATCGCGCCGTTGCCGAACAGGGCTTTCACCAGCGACGGCGAACGGTTCGCGTTCATCAGCTGCGTGTAGTGGCCGGGGATCGCCTCGTGGATGTTCAGGATTTGCAGCATCCAGTTGTTGTACTCGCGCAGGCTGCTCTCGGCCTGTTCGGGCGTGAGGCCGTCCAGCGGCGTCACGTTGTAATAGGTCTTGTCTTTCGGACGGTACGGACCCGGCGCATCGATGCTGGCGCCGGCCACGCCGCGCTGGTACAGCGGCGTCTCGCGCACGACGAGCGGCTTGCTCGGGTCGATCGTCACGAGATTATTCTTGATCACGTACTCCTGCAGCTGCGGGATCTGGCGGCGGATCTCGGGCAGGAAGTTGGCGGCCGTCGTGTGCTGCAGCGAGAGCTTGTCGATCACCATGCCGATTTTTTGATAACGGTCCGCCGGCTTCGCGGCGCCGCCCATCGTCTTGTCCCACAGCTGGTCGGCCAGGCCGTCCATGCGCGTGAGGAGTTCGTCGCGCGCGGCCAGGGCTTTGCGATACGTCTGCTCGCCCGTGCTGGCCGACTGGATCTCGAACGCGAACTTTTGCTCGTACAGGTCCTTCCCGATGCGGAACGAGCGGCTGCGCTGCATCTGCACCTGCGACTTGTCGAGCTCCGTCAGGAAGTCGACCCACGCCACCACCGCCGTGCCGGCATTCGCGATGCGCTGGGCGAAGATCGCCTTTTCCTGCGGCGTCAGGATCGATTCCTGCGCGGCCTTGCCGAGGTCCGCCAGCACGACGAGCGTGCCCGGCGCCTGCTGGATGGCGAGCTGCGTGTGTTCGTGCGTCGGGTTGACGATGGACGCCTGCGCAGCCTGGTAGTACGCGGGCACGTCGGCCAGGCGTTTCAGGATCGTGCGCAGGCGCTGCGCCTTCGCGGCGTATTCCGTGTTCAGGATCAGGTCGAACGTCTGCGCGACGTTGTACTCGGCCGGATTCCATTCGAACTCGCGGAACGTGGTCAGCTGCCAGCGTTCGTATTTCAGCTTGTTGAGGAGGACGGCGAGGTCGGTGCGCTGATTCGGCGACAGCTTGTCGGCGTTCAGCTTGCCGAACTTGTCGAGCCACTCGTCGATGAAGGCGAGCTTTTTTGCGCGCGTAGCGGCGTCCGGGATCGTGAGTTTCGCGGCGGCGTCGAACTTGCCGACGTAGATGCCGTCTTCCGGATCGATGCGCCACAGCGCGGTGAGGAATTGCATGGACAGCGAGTCCATGTAGCGGTCGTTGCGGTTCTGCGGCGTGGCGGCGGCGACGGGCGCGGCGGCCTTCTGCACGGGCTTGGCATCGGCTTTTGCCTTCTTCGAAGAAGGCTTGGCTTTGGCGCTGCTGGTGGCCTTGTGGTGCGTCTTGGGGCGCGCACTCGCCGGCGCCAGCGCGACGCTGGTCAGCAGGACGGCCAGTGCGATTTTCGATTTCATCATGTTCTATCTGCCTGGTTTATTGAAGGGCCAGATGGGGGGCGTCAGATTAGCATCATTTGCCGTGCTTGCGGGCATCTGAAACAATACGTCACGCACGTGTCATGACGCGATCCGTCGCCAACGACCCCGCAACGGCATGCATCCTCAGCCCGTCTGCCACTCGGCGACGGAGGGTGGACGCGGCCCCGCCGACCCCGCGAGCCCCGCCTGCAGCATGGCCAGCATGTCCGCCGGCGACATGCGCGCGGCGACGTCCGTCCCTTCCAGCAGGCTGTCGGCCAGGTCGCGCTTGTGGCGGTGCAGGTCGACGATGCCTTCCTCGATCGTGTGGCGCGCGACGAGCCGGTAGATCGTGACGGGCCGCTGCTGGCCCATGCGGTGCGCGCGGTCGCTGGCCTGGTCTTCCACCGCCGGATTCCACCACGGGTCCATGTGGATGACGTAGTCGGCCGCCGTCAGGTTGATGCCGACGCCGCCCGCCTTCAGCGAGATCAGGAACAAATCGCCGTCGCCCGCCTGGAACGCGTCCACGCGGCGCTTCCGTTCCTGCATGGGCGTCGACCCGTCGAGGTACTGGTAGCGGATGCCGCGCTCGTCGAGGTGTTTGCGGATCAGCGTGAGGTGGTCGACGAACTGGCTGAACACGAGCGCCTTGTGGCGGTTTTCCAGCAGCTCGTCGGCGAGGCGCGCGAACGTCTCCAGCTTGCTGCTGCGGATGCCGCTTTCCGGTGCGACGAGCGCGGGATTGCAGCACGCGCGGCGCAGCTTCATCATCTCGGCCAGGATCTGGATCTGTTTCTGCGACTGCGGTGCCTCGAGCGCGGCGATGCGTTCGAGCGCTTCCCGCCGCAGCGATTCGTACAGGGCCATCTCTTCTTCCGACAGCTGCACGGGCAGCACGATCTCCGTGCGCGGCGGCAGTTCGGACAGCACCTGCGCTTTTGTCCTGCGCAGGATGAACGGCTGCGTGAGGCGGCGCAGGCGCGTGCGCGCGGCCAGCTCCGCGCGTTTGTCCGACGCTTTTTCGATCGGGCCGGAGAAGCGCAGCTGGAACTGGTCGCTTGTCCCGAGCAGGCCCGGGTTGATGAAGCGGAACAGGTTCCACAACTCGCCCAGGTGATTCTCCAGCGGCGTGCCGGTGGCGACCATCCTGAAATCGCCTTGCAGGGCCATCACGGCCGCCGAGCGGCGCGTGTACGCATTCTTGATGGCCTGCGCCTCGTCCAGCACGATGGTGTGCCAGCGGATGCCGTCGAACAGCGAAGACTCCAGCTGCAGCAGGCCGTAGCTGGCGACGATCACGTCGAACGGTCCCGCTTCCTTCAGCATCGCGGCGCGGTCGCCGGGGCCGAACAGCTTCACGTTGAGTGTCGGCGCGAAGCGCTCGGCCTCCGCCAGCCAGTTCGTCGCGACGGACGTCGGCGCCACGACGAGCGTCGGCCCGCCCGGTGCGCGCGACAGGATCAGCGCCAGTGCCTGCAAGGTCTTGCCGAGTCCCATGTCGTCCGCGAGGCAGGCGCCCACGCCCCAATGCGCGAGGCGCGCCAGCCATTCGAAGCCTTCGACCTGGTAATCGCGCAGCTCCGCCTGCAGGGTGCCCGGCAACTGGGGCCGGTATTCCGCATTCTCCTGCATGTGTTTCAGGTGCGCGCGCCAGGCTTTATCGGCATCGACGCCGCCCGCTTCCAGCGCCATCTCTTCCAGCGCGAAGCTGGCGAGGGGGTGAAAACGCAGCGCTTCCTGGTCGGCGTCGCTGTAGGCGGAGAGGTCCATCAGGCGGCGGTGCAGTTCGTGCGTCAGCGCTAAAAACTGGTTGTCGCCGAGCGCGATGAAACGGTCTTCGCGCACGCGTGCGAGCAGCTCGCGCAAGTCCATCACCTTGTTCTCGTCGACCTGCACCTCGCCGTTCGCCGCGAACCAGTCCTTGTCGCGCCGGATCTGCAGGCGCACGGACTTCGACGTGATATTCTTCGACACGCGGAACGATTCGCCCTCGGGCCACGCGACGACGACCTTCGACGTATCCAGTTCCTGCAGCTGGACGACGAGTTCCAGGCAGTGGATGGGAGCAGCCAGCAGCCATTCGCCATGCTCGTCTTCGGCGTGCTCCAGCGCGGGCAGGTCCGCCAGCAGCTGGCGCTCGGCCTCGCGTTCCGCGTTGAGGTCGCGGCGCGCTTCCGTGCGCACGCCGCCCACGTCGGCGATCACGCTTTCCGCGCCGTCGCCCGGACGGAAGTACGGGCCGGCATCCGGCAGCGGCCGCACCATCACCTGGATGCGCAGGCCCTGCTGGTAGGGCAGCAGGTTGATGTGCAGGCGCGGGTCGGCCGCCACCTGTTCGATGTCCGCCGCGCTGCCGCCGATGTCCGACTGCACGGTGACGATCGAGGAGATGGCGCTGATCGCCTGCAGCACGCGCTTTTCCGCTTCCAGCGGCACTTCGAGCCCGTCGCCGACGATGGCGCCGATGCGCCGGTGCTCGTCTTTTACGCGCACGATGCGCAGGCGCGTGGGCGTCTCCTTCGTGACGACGACTTCGCCCTGCTGCTCGCGCAGCGGCGGCACCAGCGTGATCAAGACCTTGCCGCCGCCCGCGCGCACGACCAGTTGCGGCTCGCCCGGCAGCAGTTCGATGCGCGTGCCCGGCGAATCCATCCAGAACAGCAGCGGATGACCGGCCAGCGCGGCCACGGCCTTGTCCAGGTCGAATTCGTAGCGCGTGCCCGTGCCGCTGTAGTAGCGGTAGGCGCCGATGCTGGCGGCCACCTGCACGTCCTGCGCGGTGAGGAAGTCCAGTTCCGCCGCCTCTTCCGCGAGGCGCTTGAGGCCCAGTGGACGCCCGCGCGTCCAGCCGCCCTGCGCGTCGCGTTTCTGTTCGCGCGGTTCGATGGCGCGGATGCCGAGGTGCTGGTCCCACGCCACGAGCCACGCGAGGCGCGATTCCTTCACCACTTCCACGTTCACGGCGGGCTGCAGGTTGATGAGGGCATTCAGCTGGCGCTCCCACGGCTGCTCGCGCTCGAACCACAGCGCGAGGTCGACGAAGCGGTGCTGCTGGCGCAGCGCGATCGCCTGCTTGTCGATGCCGACCATGCCCAGCTGGCCCAGCACGGACGCGATCTGCGCCGCGATGAAGTCGAAGCCCGCTTCCCGCGCCACGTCGAACTGCTGCTCCAGCATGGCACGCTTGTCCGCCAGCTGCGGCATGCCGAGCCACCAGTGCAGCAGCGCGCGGAACATCACCGGCTGCAGGCTCGTTTCCCAGTTACGCGACGGGAGCACTTCCGCATCGACCGTGCCGCCGCGGATCTGGCGCAGCATCGACAACTGCTGGTAGACGGCCGTGTCGTGGCTTTGCACGGCGCGCGTGGCGCTGTCGAGATACGACTCCACGGCCTTCGCATGCTTCGCGTCGCCGCTACGCAGCAATGCCGTCACGTACAGATGGCCGCCGATGCCTTCGAAGATGGCCTTGCGTTTGCCCGTCTCGCGCCGCAACGCCTTCAACGCCTTGTCGAAGCCGGCCAGCGCGGGCTCCGTGTCGCCGCGCAGCAGTTGCAGCACGCTGCGGTAGTACAGCGTGGCCGATTCATCGAGGTCGACGAGCAGGTCGGCCGCGGCATCGAGGCGCCCGCACAGGATCAGGTGTTCGGCCAGCGCCGTGCGCAAGGCCATCGACGCGCCGCCCTGTGCCGCGTGTTCTTCCGCATACGTGCGGATCGCGGGCGCGCTGGCCGGCTCGCGCTGCACGTGGTTGACGAGGACGGCGAGCACGTCGTCGCGTACGAGCCCGTTGATGCGCTCCATCAGGTCCGGCTCGAACGGACGCGCGCAGATGTCGACGAGCGGATGCAGGTAGGCCGCCTCGTGGCAGCGCAGGCACGCGGCCAGCAGCGGCGCGATGGTTTTCGGGCCTTCGCCGGCAAGCAGCGCGAAACGCAGCAGCGCGACGCCCTGGCGGTAGCTGCGCAGCATGGGCGTGCCCTGCCAGTCGACCCGAAGGGGCGTCGCCTGCTGGTACACCTCGCGCAATTCGTTGAACCGGCGCGCGCGCAGCGCCCACTGGATGGCGGGCCAGGCCACATCCTGGTCGATCGTGTAGCCGCGCGACGGCAGCTCGCCGATCAGGCCATCGGCGCGCAGGCGCTCCAACGGCTCGGCCAGGCTTTCCTCGTTCGCGCTGGCCTCCAAAGGCGCAAGGTGGTCGTGGATGCGCCGCCGTCCCATCGGCTCGCCGGCCAGCGCCAGCAGGGCCAGGATCAGCTTGCGGCGCTCGTCGCAGGCGTCGACGACCGCGTGCAACACCTCATCGCTCATGCGGCGAGATTCTCGATCTCGACGGCCGGCAGGCTTTCCGGCACGGGAATGCCGAACACGCGCAGGTAGAAATACAACTCGGCTTCCAGCGTGCGCACGATGCTGTCCGCCTTGCGGAAGCCGTGGCCTTCGCCGGCCAGCGTGATGTAGGCGACCGGCACGCCGCGTGCGCGCAGCGCGGACACCATCACTTCCGATTGCGGCGGCGGCACGACCTTGTCGTCGAGACCCTGGAAGAAGATCATCGGCCGCTGCAGCTTGTCGGTGTGGTTGATGGGCGAGCGCTCGGCGTAGACGCGGTCCGCGCTTTCCTTCGGCGCGATCAGGTATTCGTTGTAATGCGATTCGAACTTGTGCGAGTCCGCGTCCAGGCCTTTCAGATCGGACACGCCGTAATAGCTGGCGCCGGCCTTGAACACGTCGTGGAAGGCGAGGGCGCACAGGGTCGTCAGGCCGCCGGCGCTGCCGCCGCGGATTACGAGGCGTTCGCGGTCGACGAGGTCGTTGTCGACGAGGTACTGGGCACCCGCGACGCAATCCTCGACGTCGACCACGCCCCATTGACCCTTCAGCAGGTCGCGGTAGGCGCGGCCGAAGCCCGTGCTGCCGCCATAGTTCACGTCCAGCACGGCAATGCCGCGGCTCGTCCAGAACTGCGTGGCCAGTTTCAGGGTGCTGGCCGCCATGCTCGTCGGACCGCCGTGGCCGATCACCATCAGCGGCGGCAGCTCGCCCGGCTGCGGCGCGAAATCCCTGTTCGTGGGCGGATAGTAGAACGCGTACGCCGTCCGGCCATTCATGCTCGGGTACTGGATGCTCTGCGGGACCGACAGATAGCTCACGTCGGGCAGCTGCTCGATCGAGCGCGCCAGCACGTCGCGCTGTCCGGTGGTGACATTGATGCAGGCGATTTCCGCCGCCAGCGTGGGCGCGCCGCCCAGCAGCGCCACCGTGTCGCCTTCGATCTTCAATTCGCTGATCTGTTCGTAGGGCGTGGCGATGGGCGTGAGGTGGCCGTTGCGTACGTCGAGGCGCGCGAGCCGGCTCACGCCATCCTCGATGTAGGTGCAGACGATTTCCTGCGCCGAGCGGAAGCCGTACATGCTGTTCCCGAAGACCCAGTGCGGACCGCCGAATTCCGCCGCGCGCGGGCACACGGGATGCACGACGCCGTGCTCGTAGCGGTACAGGTTCCACCAGCCGCTGCGGTCGGAGACGAAGTACAACGTCCCATCCGGCGACCATTCCGGCTGCACGATCGCTTCGTCTTCTCCGCCCGCGATCAGGCGGCCGTCCAGCAGGGTGCCGTCGTCGCCGATCTCGGCCAGCCACAGTTCCGTGCCCTGCCACGGCATGCGCGGATGGTCCCAGCTCAGCCACGCGAGGTGTTTGCCGTCCGGGGAGATGCGCGGCGACGAATAAAAATCGTTGCCGTCGACGAGGACGGTGACCGTGCCGTCCGCGCCGAGCGCGCTGAGCGTGTTGTCCGGATACGTGCCGCCTTGCGAGTGGTCTTCGCGCACGCCGATCAGGCGCCGGTGCGCGCGGTCGAGCACGAAGTCGGCCCAGCGCTCGTCGCCGCCCGCGCTGACGGGGACGGGTTCGCCGCTGCCGGCGCGGTCGAGGCGGTAGATGCGGTTGTCGGCGAAGTTCGAGAACCAGATGTGGCTGTCCGCGACGAGCGTGGCACCGCCGCCGTACTCGTGCACGCGGGTGCGGACATTGAACGGGGCCGGCGTCAGTTCCTCGACCTGGCCCTCGCGGCGCAGCAGCAGCGTGTTGCGGCCGCCTTCGCTGGCGCGGCCGGCCAGCCAGAACACGTCGCCGCCGTCGAGCAGCACCTGCGACAGCGGCGTGGCGCCGGCCGCGACGACGGCGGCGGTGATCGGGGAAGTCCAGGTGCCGCAGGGCGCGGCCTGTTTGCGGGTGGTGTCGGTCATGGTCGGTTCTGGGACGGGCAGCAGGAAGACGAACATTATAAGTGCGTGCCGCGCCGGGGTATGTCCGGGAAGTGCGGTACGCGGGCGCCAGTGATGCGATAATAGAGGTTTGCCCACCCCATTCTCGATCGGATTGCCAGCCATGCCACAATTTGCCCCGCTCCGGAACGACACCTTCCTGCGTGCGCTGCTGCGCCAGCCGACGGACTACACGCCGGTGTGGCTGATGCGCCAGGCGGGGCGCTACCTGCCGGAATACCGCGCCACGCGCGCGAAAGCCGGCTCGTTCCTGGGCCTGGCCAAGAATCCGGACTTCGCGACCGAAGTCACGCTGCAGCCGATCGACCGTTATCCGCTGGATGCGTCCATCCTGTTCTCGGACATCCTGACCGTGCCGGACGCGATGGGTCTCGGCCTGTATTTCGAGGATGGCGAAGGCCCGAAATTCGAGCGCACCGTGCGCACGGAAAGCGACGTCGCCGCCCTGCGCGTGCCCGACATGGCATCCCTGCAGTACGTGTTCGACGCCGTCACGTCGATCCGCACGGCCCTGAACGGCCGCGTGCCGCTGATCGGCTTTTCCGGCAGTCCGTGGACGCTGGCCTGCTACATGGTCGAAGGCGGTGGGTCGCGCGAATTCCACACCATCAAAAAGATGCTGTACTCGCGTCCGGACCTGATGCACCGCATCCTGGAGACCAACGCCGAAGCCGTCGCGCAATACCTGAACGCCCAGATCGACGCGGGCGCGCAGGCCGTCATGATCTTCGACTCGTGGGGCGGCGCGCTGGCCGACGGCGCGTATCAACAGTTCTCGCTCGCGTACATGGAGAAGGTCGTCGCGAAGCTGCAGCGCGAGAAAGACGGCGTGCGCATCCCGGCCATCGTGTTCACGAAGGGCGGCGGCCTGTGGCTGGACGCCATGGCCGATATCGGCGCCGACGCGCTGGGCCTGGACTGGACCGTCAACCTGGGCCGCGCCCGCGCGCAGGTGGGCGACCGCGTCGCCCTGCAGGGCAACCTCGATCCGGCCATCCTGTTCGCCGGTCCGGACCAGATCCGTGCCGAGGTGGAAAAGGCGCTGGCCAGCTACGGCACGCCATCGGCGGGCCACGGCCACGTGTTCAACCTGGGCCACGGCATCTCGCAATTCACGCCGCCGGAATCCGTCACCGCGATGGTCGAGGCGGTCCACGACTTCAGCCGCCGCCAGCGCGCCGCCTGACGCATCCGTAGCGCGGTCGGCAGGCAATCACACTTATTCACAAAAAATCGGACGCTACCTGCGGGAACTGTAGAAATGTACAGTGCCCGCCCACATATGGTAAGTGATTGATTTGATGAGGTTTATTGCCGGGTCCAGAGGGGCCTTGCGAGACGCTCCCGGCAGGGTGACCAGTTATCCACCGAAGCTTTCAGCCCATTGTTCACAAAGTTATTCACAGATTCTGTGAATAATCCGGAAAAGTGCTTGGTTTACCGTGGTTTACGGATTTTCTTCAAGTGTTGTATCAAGATTATGCTGCACTGCGCTTAAGTTTTTCACCTGGAAATGCACAGTTATGCACAGAAGCGTTGGAGCGATGGGATATTTCGCGAGTTCAAAGCTGAAAATCGTAAGTCATTGAATTTATATGGAAATTTTCAAGCTGCATATAGAGAATTTCCTAACGTTTTGATCTAGCGTAAACCTTCTCCACGGTCAACTTTTCCATTTTCCACAAAGTTTTCCACAGTTTTCCACAGCTTCTCGACAAGGTACCGGATTGTCCCACTGCATCCTGCAAATCGCGCTCGACACGCCGCTCGACAGCCTGTTCGACTACCGCTGGGCATGCGAACCCGGTAGCGAGCCGGAAGTCGGGCAACTGGCGCTCGTGAACTTCGGGCGGCGCGAGGCAATCGGGCTGATCGTCGCGGTCAAGCACGAGACCGATGTGCCGGCCGACAAGCTGAAGGATGCGCTCGCCGTGCGCAGCCAGTTGTCTCCGCTGCCGGAGCGGTGGATCGCGCTGGCGCGCTTCGCCGCCGCCTATTACCACCGCCCGCTGGGCGAGGTGGCGATGCCCGGCCTGCCGAAGAACCTGCGCCTGTCGACGACGGTGGCGCTGGACCGCGCGCTGAAAAAGCTGGCCAAGCTGCCGGATGCGCACGATCCGACGCCCGCCGACATGCCGGTATTGAACGCGGCCCAGCAGCAGGCGGCGGACGCCATCGGCGGCGCACAGGGATTCAGTCCGCTGCTGCTGTACGGCGTCACGGGCAGCGGCAAGACCGAGGTCTATCTGCAGGCCTGCGCGCAGGTACTCGCGCGCGACCAGGATGCGCAGATCCTGATCCTGGTCCCCGAGATCAACCTGACGCCGCAGCTGGAAGCGAACATTCGCGCGCGCTTTCCCGGCGTGATGCTGGCGACGCTGCACAGCAGCCTGTCGGAAGGCGAGCGCATGCTGCACTGGCTGGCCGCGCACACGGGCCGCGCGCGCATCGTGCTGGGTACGCGCCTGGCGATCCTCGCGTCGCTGCCGAACCTCAAAATGATCGTCATCGACGAGGAGCACGACCCGTCGTACAAGCAGCAGGAAGGCCTGCGCTATTCCGCGCGCGACCTGGCCGTGTGGCGCGCGCGCCAGCTCGGCATTCCCATCGTGCTGGGCTCCGCGACGCCGTCGCTGGAAAGCTGGCACCACGCGCTGACAGGCCGCTACCGCAGGCTCGAACTGCGCGAGCGCGCCGTGCGCGACGCCGTGCTCCCGCGCGTCAAACTCATCGACATGGAGCGCGACAAGCCGAAGGAAGGCCTCACGTCGACGCTGATGCAGGCGCTGCGCCTGCGCATGGAACGGGGAGAACAGTCGCTGTTGTTCCTGAACCGCCGCGGCTATGCGCCCGTGCTGTGCTGCGAGGCGTGCGGCTGGATCAGCAACTGCACGCGCTGCACCGCGTTCATGGTCCTGCACCGGCCGGAGCGGAGACTCCGCTGCCACCACTGCTCGCTCGAGCTGCGCATCCCGCATGCGTGCCCGACCTGCGGCAACATCGATTTGCAGCCGCTGGGCCGCGGCACGCAGCGCATCGAAGAGGGCTTGCAGGCGCTGTTCCCGGACGCGCGCATCCTGCGCATCGACGCGGACTCCACGCGCCGCAAGGGCAGCGCGCAGGAGGCGTTCGATACGGTGCACCGGGGCGACGTCGACATCCTGATCGGCACGCAGATGGTCGCCAAGGGCCACGATTTCAAAAAGCTGACGCTCGTCGGCGTGCTCAATCCCGATACTGCCTTGTTCTCGCAGGACTACCGCGCCAGCGAGCGGCTGTTCGCGCAGCTGATGCAGGTGGCGGGACGCGCCGGCCGCGCCGGACTGGAATCCGAGGTGCTGATCCAGTCGCGCTACTGCCAGCATCCGCTGTACGGCGCCGTGATGCGGCACGACTACGACCGCTTTGCCGGCAGCCTGCTGGAAGAGCGTCACCAGGCCGCGCTGCCGCCGTACATGTACCAGGCGCTGCTGCGGGCCGAGGCGCCCGAGCTGGCGACGGCGATCGAATTCCTCGAGGCGGCGCGCGACGCGGTGCCGTCGGACACGGTCGTCATCAACGAGCCGATCCCGATGACGATGACCCGCGTGCACAACGTGGATCGGGCGCAGCTGCTGGTCGAATCGAATTCGCGTCCCGCATTGCAGGCGTTTCTCAACGAGTGGGTCGATGCGCTGCGGGCGATGAAGTCGCGGGTGCGCTGGTCGCTCGAGGTGGATCCCCTCGACATCTGAAAATCACTCACTTCCAAGCCGAGTTCCTGAAAACAGCGTATCGTCACGCTCGTGAACTTCCCGGAGGTGCAATGAAAAAACTGAAGGTCGATGTCGCCGTGATCGGCGCCGGTACGGCCGGCCTCGTCGCCTACCGCGCCGCGAAGGCGCAGGGTGCGCGGACGGTGCTGATCGAGCGCGGCGTGTACGGCACCACGTGCGCGCGCGTGGGCTGCATGCCCAGCAAACTCCTGATCGCAGCCGCCGAGGCCGCCCACATGCTGCATCTCGCGCCCCAGTTCGGCGTCCATCCGGGGACGACCCGCATCGACGGCGTCGCCGTGATGGAGCGCGTGCGGCGCGAGCGCGACCGCTTCGTTGGCTTCGTCGTCGAAGGCGTCGACGCGATGCCGGATGAGGACAAGGTGCGCGGCCATGCCCGCTTCGTCGATCCGCACACGCTGCAGGTCGACGACCATACGGAGATCGACGCCCGCCGCATCGTCATCGCCACCGGCTCCAGCCCCACGCGCCTGCCGACGCTGGACAACGTGGGACCCGGCGTGATCACGAGCGACGACGTGTTTTACTGGAACGACCTGCCGCGTTCCGTGGCCGTGATCGGCACGGGCGTCATCGGCCTGGAAATCGGCCAGGCCCTCGCGCGGCTGGGCGTGCGCACGCGCGTGTATGCGCGCGGCGGCAGCGTGGCCCAGTTGTCTGATCCCGTCGTGCTCAAGACGGCGTCGCGCGTGCTGTGCGAGGAGCTCGACATCCACTTCCAGTCGCGCATCCTGAAAGCGGAACAGGACGGCGACGACGTCGTGCTGACGACGGGCCGCCACGACGAAGCCATCACGGAACGGTTTCAATATGTGCTGCAGGCGGCCGGACGCACGCCGAACGTGCACGACCTGGGCCTGGAAAACGCGGGCATCGCGCTGGACGGCAGCGGCGTGCCGGTCTTCGATCCGCGCACCATGCAGTGCGGGAACAGCCACATCTTCATCGCGGGCGACGCGAACCAGGAACGCCCCGTGCTGCCGGAAGCGGCCGACCACGGCAAGATCGCGGGCGACAACGCCGGCCGCTTCCCGGACATCCGCCCCGGCCTGCGCCGTACGCCGCTGACGGCCGCGTTCACGGAGCCGAACATCGTCACGCTGGGTGCCAGCTACAAGGCGCTGTGCGCGCCGGGCAAGTCAAAATTCGCGGTGGGGCAGGTGTCGTTCGAGAACCAGGGCCGCAGCCGCGTCATGTTGCAGAACAAGGGCATGCTGCGCGTGTACGGCGAATACCGCACGGGACGCTTCCTCGGCGCCGAGATGATCGCGCCGCGCGGCGAACACATCGGCCATCTGCTCAGCTGGGCCGTGCAGTCGCGCCTGACGGTGGACCAGATGCTGGAGATGCCGTTCTATCATCCCGTCGTCGAGGAAGGCGTGCGTACGGCGCTGCGGGATCTCGCCGCCAATCTCGCGAAGGGAGAAAGCGACATCGATCCCGACTCGGTCGAGCCGGGAACTTGATTAATTGAGCAGCGACGCGTCCAGCTTTCCTTCGGACGCCAGCTGCCGCACGATCTTGATCGTATCGATGTCGGCTTCCTGGTAGGCCGACTTCTTGAAATCCTCGTACATGCGGCCCGTCTCGTCGGTCGCCGACGGATTGCCGTCGTCGTAGAGGAAACGCACCCACAGCACGCCCTCGGACGGCGCCTCGATGGTCATGGTCAGCAGCGACTGGGCAATATCGCCCTGCGCCGGCACTTCGTAGCGGACTTCGTGCAGCGGGTGCAGGACCACCTTGTCGTCGATGACGAGCTCGCCATAGCGCAGGCGGCGCATGAAGCTGCCGCTTTCGCGGTCGCTGATCGTGCATTCGTCCAGGTGCGGCACGAACATCTTCGGGTCCTCCGCGCGCAGCACGAGGCCGCGCCACAGTTGTTCGCGTGTCATGGTGTCCGCCAGCGGATTCAGCGGGTCGTTAATCTCGATCAGGTGTTCAAATTTCATGTTGTATCCCTTGGTGGTGCAGCCCGGGCCATCTTAGCGCATGCGGCGCAGGACTGACGCAAAACGCCCATGTGGTGGCGGCTTGCGGTTTACTCAAGCGGCGTCGTGGATTCGACACGAACGTTACGCATGAGCGTCCAGCTTCGCTACAATGCTGGGCTGTCCTCTCCAATATTTCCAATGTCCAACACCCCGAATTTCGGCCTGAACGGTCCGCAAAGCGAAGCCGTGCTCTACCTCGACGGCCCGTGCCTGGTGCTGGCCGGCGCCGGGTCGGGCAAGACGCGCGTCATTACGCAAAAGATCGCCTACATGATCGAGCACCGCGGCTACGATCCGCGCACGATCGCCGCGCTCACGTTCACGAACAAGGCCGCGCTCGAGATGCAGGAGCGCATCGGCAAGCTGCTCAAGCAGCCCAAGCAGGCCAAGCAATTGACGGTGTCCACGTTCCACTCGCTGGGCGTGAAAATCCTGCGCCAGGAAGCGGCCGGCGTCGGCCTGAAGGACAAGTTTTCGATCATGGACAGCGACGACTGCTACACCGTCGTCTCCGACCTGGCCGTCACCACCGACAAGCAGGAAATCCGCCGCATCCAGAACGCCATCTCGCTGTGGAAGAACGGTCTCGTCGACCCCGAGGACGCAATCAGGAACGCGCGCGACGAGGACGAAGCCCAGGCCGGCCGCATCTACCGCAGCTATGTCGCGACCCTGCAGGCCTACCAGGCCGTCGACTTCGACGACCTCATTCGCCTGCCGGTGGAATTGTTCCGCAATAACGAGCCGATCCGCGACCGCTGGCAGCGCCGCCTGCGCTATTTGCTGATGGACGAGTACCAGGACACCAACACGTGCCAGTACGAGCTGGTCAAATTGATGGTGACGGGCCTGGGCAAGAAGCCGATGTTCACGGCCGTGGGCGACGACGACCAGGCGATCTATGCATGGCGCGGCGCGTCGGTGGAAAACCTGCGCACCCTGCAGACGGACTTCCCCGACCTGAAAGTGATCAAGCTGGAGCAGAACTACCGCTCCACGACGCGCATCCTGCAGGCGGCCAACGCCGTCATCGGCAACAACCCGAAGCTGTTCGAAAAGTCGCTGTGGTCGGAGCACGGCCTGGGCGAGCCCATCAAGGTGCTGGGCATGCCGAACGACGAGACGGAAGCGGACCAGGTCGCGATCATGATCTCGGCCGACCATTTCCAGCGCAAAAATAAATGGTCGGATTTCGCGATCCTGTACCGCGGCAACCACCAGGCCCGCGTGATCGAGCAGGCGCTGCGCAAGGAGCGCATCCCGTACACGATCTCGGGCGGCCAGAGCTTCTTCGACAAGGCCGAGATCAAGGACATCATCGCCTACCTGCGCCTGATCGCGAACCAGGACGACGATCCCGCCTTCATCCGCGCCATCACGACGCCCAAGCGCGGCGTCGGCATGACGACGCTGGAAAAGCTGGGCGAATTCTCGCGCCAGTGGAACTGCTCGCTGTTCGAGGCGGCGGGCAAGGGCGGTATCGAGGCGCTGCTGCAGGAACGCCAGCTGTACCCGCTGCGCGAGTTCTGCCACTGGATCGACGAACTGGAATCGCGCGCCACGCGTCCCGGCCCGTCCGGCAGCGGAGATAACGCCGCCGAGCTCATCGACGACATGATGAAGGAGATGAATTACGAGCACTACCTGTACGAAAACTTCGACGACAGGGCCGCGCAGGGTAAATGGCAGAACGTGCTCGAGTTCCTCAACTGGCTGAAGGAGCGGGGCCGTGGCGGACGCGACCGCGACGGCGAAGAAAAGAACCTGCTGGAACTGACGCAGATGGTCGCGCTGATGTCCATGCTCGAGGGCCAGGACGAAGAGCCGGACGCCGTCCGCATGTCGACCCTGCACGCCTCGAAGGGCCTCGAGTATCCGCACGTCTACCTCGTCGGTTGCGAGGAAGGCATCCTGCCGCACAAGGGCGATCCGGACGACCCCGTCGAAAAGATCGCCGCCCGCATCCAGGAAGAACGCCGGCTGATGTACGTGGGCATCACACGCGCCCAGCGCAGCCTGCACGTCACGTGGTGCAAGAAGCGCAAGCGCGCGGGCGAGCTCGTGCATTGCGATCCATCGCGTTTCATCAAGGAAATGGCACTCGACGTGGGCGACGCGCCGCCCAAGGAAAACGAAGTGCTGACGCCCAAGGAACGCCTTGCCAACCTGAAAGCCCTGCTGGCCACGCCGAAGGTCTGAACGCCGTCACAGGCAAGGGTGCGCACGATTGAAATTCTTATTTGACTTCAACTGTTGCGCGGGAAATACTTCAACGAATCAATTTTCAAGCAGCAAGCATCGTTAATCTAATGGCTACCGTATCCGACATCACGACCACCCCTCTTTCCGGGTTGAACTATATCGATGCCCTGCTCGATAGCGGTCCCGACTGGAACTTCCTGACGAACTCGTCGGGCACACCGATTTATACGCTGACCTATACGTTTTCGGTCTCGGCCGGCACGGAGGATGCGGCATCCGCGCAAAAGAATTTCACGGGCGCGCAGCAGGCGTTTTCCGCTTCCCAGCAGGATGCGGCCCGCACCGCCCTGGCCTACATCTCGAAGCTGACCGGCATCCAGTTCGCCGAGACGGGCGACGGCAATGCGGCGCAGCTCCATTTTGCCGACGTCAACCTCATCGCAAGCAACGTGACGGGCCTGTGCAGCTGGCACAGCAGCTACGGCTACGAAGGCGTGCAACTGAGGAGCTACGACGCCGACGCCTACGTCTACCTCGACAACGTCGAATGGAATTACCAGAACGCGAACCTGGCCCAAGGCGGCCAGGGCTATGAAACGCTGCTGCACGAACTGGGCCACGCACTCGGCCTGAAGCACCCGTTCGAGGACAGCATCACGCTGCCGGCATCGCAGGACAACACGTCGAATACGCTGATGTCCTATACCGAAGTCGGCGGTCCGTACACGACTTACCGCCAGGACGACATCGCCTCCCTCATGTGGTTGTACGGCGACGACGGCCTGCGCGGCAAACTGGGCATCAATTCGACGACGGGCGCCCGCTTCCTCGTCGGCACCAGCAGTGCCGACGTCATCACCGGGACGGGCGTGGACGACAAGCTTGAGGGAGATGGAGGTAACGATATGATCGATGGGGGAGCAGGCACAGACACGGCCGTATTCCGCGGCGTGCGTGGCAACTACACCTTCAGCGCCCTGGCGGGCGGCAACCTGCAGGTGACGAGCAAGGACGGCAGCGATGGCGTCGACACGCTGCATTCGGTCGAGCTGCTGCAATTCGCGGACCAGACCGTCAGCAGCGCGGACGTCGTCAATGCCGACACCACGGCCCCCGGCGCGCCGACGCTGGCCGTGACCAAGAACGCGAACGGCTACGCCGCCGGCAGCAATCCGGCCGTGACCGGCGTGGCCGAAGCGGGTGCCACGGTGAAGGTCTATGCGACGGACAATACGCTGGTCGGCTCGACCACGGCTGACGCGAACGGCGTCTGGAGCCTGACGACGGCGAAAGCCTTCGCCGACGGCACGGGCTACGGGGTCTTCGCCACGGCCACCGATGCGGCCGGCAATACGTCCGCGGCGAGCAGCACGGTCACGTTCAACATCGACGCGCACGCGCCCGTGGCCCCGACGGCCGCGTTCAGCCAGAACGGCAACCAGGGCACGTTCAGCGGCACCGGCGAAGCCGGCACGACGATCTACCTGACGCGCGTCGGCGATTTCATCGACGTCGCCGCCGCGACCGTCGGCGCCGACGGCAAATGGACCGTCAACACGTCGCCGCTGCCGAACGGCAGCTATACGATCCGCGCCGTGTCGGAAGACCTGGCCGGTAACGCGAAGAGTGCCAATGCCGACGTGAACTTTACGGTGAACAGCAGCGCCAACGTGACCGGCACCGCCGCCAACGACAAGCTGGCACCTGTCGCCGCCAATGGCGCGATCGACGGCCTGGATGGCATCGACACGGTCACCTTCACCGGTGCGCGGTCGAATTTCACGGTCGCCAAGGAAACCTGGGGCTTCGGCGTGACGGACCGGGTCGGCAGCGCCGGCCACGACGCCGTGATCAACGTCGAGCGCCTGCAGTTCGACGACGGCGCGGTGGCGCTGGACATCAATGGCTCCGCCGGCGCGGCCTTCCGCCTGTACCAGGCCGCCCTCGACCGTCCGGCAGAAAAGGCGGGCCTGGGCTTCTGGATCTACCAGCTGGACCGCGGCCTGACGCTGGACGACATGGTGCAGGACATCATCAACACGCAGCCGGAATTCATCAAGAAGTACGGCGCGAACCCGACCGATACCGAGTTCGTGAACCTGCTGTACGCCAACGTGCTGCACCGCACGCCGGACGCGGCCGGCTACGACTTCTGGGTGAAGGCCCTGACGAACCACGACACGACGCACGTCGGCATCGTCAAGTTCTTCAGCGAGAGCCCGGAAAACCAGGCACAGGTCATCGGCAGCATCCAGAACGGTATCGACTACACGCCCTGGCACGGCTGATCCGTTTCCGCCCGACCCTGCAAAGAGCCGCTACGCCAGCGGCTCTTTGCTTTTGCGGGCGCAGTATCATGCGCCTTTTACTTTTATTCATGGATACCGACGTGAGCGACGAAAACCGTTTCATCGACATCGAAATCAAGTTGGCCGACCAGGAAAACCTCGTCGACACCCTCAACCGCACGATCTACGAACAGGGCCGCCGCATCGACCAGCTGGAAGCCATGGTGGCCAAGCTGGCCGACCACGTGCGCACCCTTCGGGATGCGGGACAGGGACCCATCAACGAGAGGCCGCCGCACTACTGAGCAGGTCGGGGCTGAAGAAAAATTCTTGCAAATATGAATCTAGTATGTTGTATGTGCAATACTATATTTGTTTAAATTGATTGTTCGAGCACTGGCGGGCGAGTAGGTCGAAGATGTCGGTTTTGGATTGTTTATTTTATTTTCTCTCATTTTATTTGAAAGATTCTGCATGCTCATGCAGGTTGATAGAAAGAACATTCCTTCGATTGTTTTTTCCGCATACTCTATTAAATGTCAACAACTATTTTTCTGTCCATATTGTAATCAAATTTAACTGTACGTAACTGATGAGCTGAAGGTAGCATTCGTAAATACGCGTGTGAACCGTCACGCGCCTTACGAGGGCTGATACGATGTTGTTGCGTAACCTTGAGATGATCAGTAATTTCGCGCCGCCGGCGCTGGGCCGCAGGACCATTCGGTCGCGGACCATGCAATCCCCGGGCCGGTTCGAGCTGAATGTCGCGACCGCTTATCATGACCGTCCGGACATTCTCGCGGCGTGGCGGCAGATGCTGGCCGAGGCGGACGGTCCAGAAACGCTGTATCAGTCACCGGAATTTTTCAATCATCTGATCGATACGAACCCCGGGGACGAGACGAGCTACGAACTGTTCGTCGTGCGCCGCAGCAGCGACTACGCGATCGTCGGCTTCGTTCCGGTGCGTATCATCGACATGGCCCTCGATTTTCGCCTCGGTCCGTTGTCCCTGTTCAAACGAACGGTGGACGCCTGCCAGGTTCTCGGCAGTGTGCCACTGCTGGCGCCAGGCGAAGAAGGCCTCGCAGACTTTGTCATGCACCAATTGCTCGAGCGCTATGCAAAATGCGAAGTGCTCTACATGCAGACAGTGCCGGAAGAAAACGGTGCCGCCCTGGATGGCATCGCCGGCGTGTCGACGTATGTGCTGAACGGCTGGCGCGCGTGCCATACGCAGCCGCTGCCGGACGGCGTCGATGCCTATTTGCAGAAATTCAGCGCCAAAAAGCGTTACAACCTGTCGCGCCAGGTGCGGCTGATGTCGGAGGCGCTCGGCCCGTTGCAGGTGCTGCGCATCGACCAGCCGGGGCAGGTCTCCACCCTGCTGGAGGCGATGACGGCCGTGGATGCGTCCCGCATCGAGCAGCGCGAAGGCGCGCGGGCCCGTCTGGAAAACCTGGCACGTCACGGCCTGCTGCTGTCGTATGTGATCCGTTGCGGCGATACGGACGTCGGCGTCGTGTACGGCATGCGTTCGGCGTCCGTCTGGCACGTTTACAAGATCCTGTGCCGGCATGACTACCCGCACCTCTCGATCGGCACCAGTGCGGTCCACCTGGCCGTGCAGGACCTGTTGGCCCACGCCACGCTCAAGCATATCGACTTCGGCTACGGCACGCCGCAGGCGGAATTCCGCTCCACCCACGTGCTGCAGACGCGCGGCCATGTCCTGCTGCATCGCGCGCGCAGCGGCACGGCCCTGCTGCTGAAGGCACACGGCATGTGCGACGCCATCCATGCCGCGCTGGTCCGCCAGGTCAAGCGGGTGCAGACGTGGCGGGCGCAGCGCCGGCGGGTGGCGAAGGCGGCTTGAGAGCCGCTTGAGGTCGCGCCGCTGCTGTTATAGTGGCGGCACGATCATTCCACCCCCCACTGCGACCCATGAGTAACAACGCCCCCAGCCCGGAATTCTTCGACCGCGCCAACGCCCTCATCAACCTGGCGAACGACCAGTGCGCGTCGACCCATCCGAGCGAAGTCAGTGCATCGACGCTGTACGCCTCGGCGCGCTTCAACGCCTTCATCGTCGCGGCCACCACCGGTAGCGCGCAGACCATGTCTTCGGAAAAGGAACGGGCGCTGGAGTATTTCACCGACCAGTTCCGCAAGATGATGGAAGCCAATCTCGACGATTTCATCGAGAACTACGACACTTACATGAAGCGGGCGCCGAAGTAAGCGCGCGCACTCTGCAGAGGGCCGCCGCGTGCGGCCTTTTTCTTGCGCAGGGAAATGGTGTTCAAGCGCCGCGCCCATGCCGGCGTTTATCATATTGTCATGATTAACCCGAGATACGCCGATGAGCTTCGATCTGTATGTCATCCATATGAAAGACGGCGAACCTGGCCAGGCGGATCGCCAGCCGGTCCTGGACGTGTTCGATTGCTGCGGCACCGTCGAGCGCCATGGCGGCGGTTTTTACGATGCCTTCTTCGACGACGGCAGCCACGTGCAGTTTTCCGCCAGCGGCCTGGAAACGGACGAGGACTTCAATATTTGTGTTTTTCATCTGCGCAACTTCACGTTCCCGATCATGCGCTTCGTTTACGAGGTCGCGGTGGCGGGCGACATGATGATCGCGAACGGGCAGGGGCACGGCACCGAGGAGTCGCCCTCGACCATCATCGTGAACGAAGGGCAGCGGCAGCATCTGTGGTCCGACGCCGGGGTCGTAAGACTGGTGACGTCCCCGGTGGAGCTGGCGCAAGCGCTCGTCGGCGACGTGAGCGCGTGGCAGGGGTATCGCGATCAGGTCGTGGGCGACAACGAGAAAGATGAATAATGGGAAAGAATCGGTTAGAAGCCTTCAGCGACGGCGTCATCGCCATCATCATCACCATCATGGTGCTCGAACTCAAGGTACCGCACGGCGCCGAGTTCAGCGTGCTGCTGCCACTGTGGCCCGTCTTCATGAGCTACGTGCTCAGTTTTATCTACGTGGGCATCTACTGGAACAACCACCACCACATGCTGCACGCCGTGAAGGAAGTGAGCGGCGGTGTCCTGTGGGCCAACCTGCACCTGCTGTTCTGGCTGTCGCTGATCCCGTTCGTCACCGCGTGGATGGGCGAGAACCATTTCGAGAGCGGGCCGACCGCGGCATACGGCTTCGTCCTGTTCATGTGCTCCATTGCCTACCTGATCCTGGTGCAGACATTGACGGCGAAGCATCCGAAGAACGCGGCACTGGCTAAGGCGATCGGCAAGGATCGCAAAGGCAAGCTGTCGTGCGTCCTGTATCTCTGCGGCGTCGCGCTGTCGTGGTTCGGCGCCTGGCTCGGGTTTCTCGTCTATGCCGCCGTCGCCATCGTGTGGCTGATTCCGGACCGCCGCATCGAGGAAAAAGTGGCGCAGGAAGAGCAATCGGAGCGGGGCTGAACCGCCCGCAAACCCTCTTTTTTCGGCCGTAAATATGTAACTTAGGGCAATATCCCTGCTATTCTTAGGGCGCACTTCGCCGCCGGGTTCGTCCCGGCGGTTTCCATTATGGAGTGCACGAGCAAGAAGAGATCGGTCCGTGGCACAAGCACGGTCGGATCCGACAACCCTCCGGAGAGCCCAAAGAATGAACCGTTCGCACATCCTGGCCGTCGCTGTTACCGCAGCCGTCGCCAACCTGGCCCATGCGGCCCCTGCCTCGCTGCTGCCGGCGTCCAACCCGTTCGCCAAGCCGAGCACCCTGCAATTCCAGTACCCGGCCTTCGACAAGATCAAGAACGAGGACTTCGCGCCGGCGTTCGAGGAAGGCATGCGCCAGCAGTCGCTGGAAATCGATGCCATCGCCAATAGCAAGGCGGCACCGACCTTCGACAACACGATCGTCGCGATGGAACGTTCGGGCCTGCTGCTGAACCGCGTCTCGACCATCTTCTACAGCCTGGTCGGCGCCAACACGAATCCCACGCTCGACGCGCTCGACAAGGATCTCGCGCCGAAACTGGCCGCCCACAGCGACAAGATCCGCCTGAACGAAAAGCTGTTCAAGCGCATCCAGACGCTGTACGACAAGCGCGCCAAGCTGCACCTCGATCCGGAATCGGCCTATCTGCTCGAGCGTTATCACACCGACTTCGTGCGCGCCGGCGCCAAGCTGTCCGCCGCCGACAAGGAAACCCTGAAAGCCTATAACGGCAAGATCGCCGCCCTGCAGACCCAGTTCAGCCAGAACGTGCTGAAGGAAGCGAATGCGTCGGCGCTCGTCGTCGACACGCGCGAAGAACTGGCCGGCATGTCCGACAAGGCGATCGACGCCGCCGCCGCGCTGGCGAAAAAGGATGGCCTCGACGGCAAGTTCAAGGTGCCGGTCGTGAACACGACGCAGCAGGCGCCGCTGTCCGTGCTGACCAACCGCGCGACGCGCGAAAAACTGCTGGCCCTGTCGCTGGCCCGCGGCAGCCACGGCGGCGATTACGACAACCGCCAGGTCGTGCTGGACCTGGCCAAGGCCCGCGCCGAGCGCGCGAAGCTGCTGGGCTATCCGAACCACGCCGCCTACATGCTGGAAGACCAGACGGCCAAGACGACGGATGCCGTCAACAATCTGCTGGCGGAATTCGCCAAGCCGGCCGTACGCAATGCGAAGAAGGAAGCGGCCGAGATCCAGAAGGTCATCGATGCCGAAGGCGGCAAGTTCCAGGCGACCGCCTATGACTGGAATTACTACACCGACAAGGTGCGCCAGGCACGCTACGCGTTCGACGAGAACCAGCTGCGTCCGTATTTTGAGTTCAACAACGTGCTGGTGAACGGTGTGTTCTTCGCCGCGACCAAGGAATACGGCATCACGTTCAAGGAACGCCACGACCTGCCGGTGTACAACCCGGACGTGCGCGTGTTCGACGTGTTCGATGCCGACGGCAAGCAGCTCGCGATCTTCCTGCACGACCCGTATGCCCGCTCGAACAAGCGCGGCGGCGCGTGGATGAATGCTTATGTCGGCCAGAACAAGCTGCTGGGCACGCATCCGGTCATCGCGAACCACCTGAACATCCCGAAGCCGGCGGCCGGCGAGCCGACCCTGCTGACGTACGACGAAGTGCGCACGATGTTCCACGAGTTCGGCCACGCGCTGCACGGCATGTTCTCGAACGTGAAGTATCCGCGCTTCTCGGGCACCCGCGTGCCGCGCGACTATGTCGAGTTCCCGTCGCAGGTCAACGAGATGTGGATGGCCTGGCCGGAGGTGCTGGCGAACTATGCCAAACATTACCAGACGGGCGCGGCCATGCCGAAGGAGCTGCTGGAGAAGGTCCAGGCGTCGTCCAAATTCAACGAAGGCTACCGCACGACCGAGTACCTGGCCGCGTCGATTCTCGACCAGAAATGGCATCAGCTGGGCGCCGGGCAGATCCCGACCGACGTGCTGGGCTTCGAAGCGACGGCACTGCACGACGCCGGCGTCGACTTCCCGCTCGTCCCGCCGCGCTACCGCACGACGTACTTCTCGCACGTGTTCTCGGGCGGCTACTCGGCCGGCTACTATGGCTACCTGTGGGCCGAGAAGCTGGATGCCGACACCGTCGAATGGTTCAAGGAACACGGCGGCCTGACGCGCGCGAACGGCGACCGCTTCCGCCAGATGCTGCTGTCGCGCGGCGGCACGATGGATGCGATGGACATGTACCGCAACTTCCGCGGCCGTGATGCGAAGATCGAGCCGTTGCTGGAGCGCCGTGGCCTGACGGGCGAGTAAATCCCGACGACAAGGGCGGCGCGCCAGGCCGCCCTTATCGGGTGTAGACTTCTCACAACATCATGACGTGAGAAAGCCATGCTGCCTGAAAACGAAAACACCCTGAAAGCGCACCTCAAGACGCTGCACCGCAGCCTCGAGGAAACCGGCGAAGTCGACGACGAACTGGAAATGCTGCTGCGCCAGCTGGACGGCGACATCAAGCACGTGCTCGACAAGCGCGCCCAGGATGCCGACGCGAACACGTACGGCCTGGCCTCGCGCACGCAGGAGCTGACGGCCCGCTTCGCCATCCGCCATCCGCACCTGGAGCCGGCTCTGCGTGAGCTCGGCAACATCCTCGCGAGCATGGGGATTTAACGACAAGCCATTGAAAATTAAGCCATTTTTCGAGGGGTCCGCAGCTTAAAGAGGCGTTTTCCGGTAAAATGCCGGCCAATGAACTCCCCTGCCAATCTTTTCGCGAACGTCGCCAAGCGTTCCAGCCGCGCGCCCGCGGCCCCGTTCCTGCCCATGTCCCGTGCCGAGATGGACAAGCTGGGCTGGGATTCGTGCGACATCATCCTGATCACGGGCGACGCCTACATCGACCATCCGAGTTTCGGCATGGCCCTCGTCGGCCGCCTGCTGGAAGCGCAGGGGTACCGCGTCGGCATCATCAGCCAGCCGGACTGGACCTCCGTGGAACCGTTCCGCGCGCTGGGCAAGCCGAACCTGTACTGGGGCATCACGGCCGGCAACATGGACTCGATGGTCAACCGCTACACGGCCGACCGCAAGATCCGCTCGGACGACGCCTACACCCCGAACGCCGAGCCCAATAAACGGCCGGACCGCGCCGTGACCGTGTACTGCCAGCGGGCGCGCGAAGCGTTCCCGGGCGTGCCCGTCATCGCCGGTTCGATCGAGGCGTCGCTGCGCCGCATCGCGCACTACGATTACTGGTCGGACAAGGTGCGCCGCTCCGTGCTGTTCGAATCGAAGGCCGACCTTGTCATCTTCGGCAACGCCGAACGCGCGCTCGTCGACGTCACCCGCCGCATCGCGGCAGGCGAGAACATCAAGTCCATCCGCGACCTGCGCGGTACCGCGTTCCTCGTGCCGCACGGCTGGTTGCCGGACGAAGAGTGGACCGTGCACAATTCCACGCGCGTGGACGTGCCGGGCCGCATCGACGTGCAGCCGAACCCGTACGCGATGGCGCTGGAAGATCCGAAGCAGTGCGCGCTGGACAATGCGCAGCCGGAACCGGAGGTCAAGCCGATCGTCATCATGACGCGCGAACAGCGCCAGGCCGCCGCGCGCGAGAAGGCACAGAAGACCGTCGTCCGCCTGCCGAGTTTTGAAACCGTCAGCGAGGATCCGGTGATGTACGCGCACGCATCGCGCGTGTTTCACCTGGAATCGAACCCGGGCAATGCGCGTGCGCTCGTGCAGCAGCACGGCGACCGCGACGTCTGGCTGAACCCGCCGCCGCTGCCGCTCGCGATGGACGAGATGGACGGCGTCTACGACCTGCCGTACGCGCGCGCGCCGCACCCGAGCTATGGCAAGGCGCACATCCCGGCGTGGGAAATGATCCGCTACTCCGTGAACATCATGCGCGGCTGCTTCGGCGGCTGCACGTTCTGCTCGATCACGGAGCACGAGGGCCGCATCATCCAGAGCCGCTCGGAGCCGTCGATCCTGCGCGAGATCGAGCTGATCCGCGACACGACGAAGAATTTTGCCGGCACCATCACGGACCTGGGCGGCCCGACCGCGAACATGTACCGCCTCGCGTGCAAGGACAAGAAGATCGAGGAAACGTGCCGCCGCCTGTCGTGCGTGTACCCGACCATCTGCAGCAATCTCGGCACGGACCACAGCAAGCTGATCTCGCTGTACCGCAAGGCGCGCGCGATCCCGGGCATCAAGAAGATCCTGATCGGCTCGGGCCTGCGCTACGACCTGGCGGTGCGCTCGCCGGAATACGTCAAGGAACTGGTCACGCACCACGTCGGCGGCCTGCTCAAGATCGCGCCGGAGCACACGGAAGAGGGCACGCTGTCCAAGATGATGAAGCCGGGCATCGGCGCGTATGACGAGTTCAAGGCGCTGTTCGACAAGTACTCGCGCGAAGCGGGCAAAAAGCAATACCTGATCCCGTACTTCATCGCGGCGCACCCGGGCTCGACGGACGAGGACATGTTGAACCTGGCCCTCTGGCTGAAGAAAAACAATTTCCACCTCGATCAGGTGCAGACGTTCACGCCGACGCCGATGGCGATGGCCACCACGATGTACCACTCCGGTAAAAATCCGCTGCACAAGGTCACCGAGGATTCGGAAGAAGTCCTCACCGCGAAGAGCGGCAAGACCCGCAAGCTGCACAAGGCGTTCCTGCGCTACTACGACCCGGAGAACTGGCCGGTGCTCCGCGAGGGTCTGAAGCGCATGGGCCGCGGCGATTTGATCGGCAACGGCGAGCGTCACTTGGTGCCGCCGGCTGGGTCCGAACAGGAAGTTGCCCCGCAGCGTGGCGAGCGCCGTCCGCCGGTGGCGCCGCGCAGCGAAGCGCCGAAGGGCCGTGTGATCGAGGTGGCGACGCGGCGTAAAGGGCGCAGCGTCGAACCGGCACCGTTCATGGCGCCGCCGCCGAAGGCGAAAGCGGGAATTTTGTCGACGATCAAGTCGAAGCCCAGGGCGGGGCGCAAATAAGTTAGCAAGAACCGGGGCGAGTCCCCGGTTTTTTTTCGTCTATTGCTCACTTCACCGCCTGTTAGATTTCGAGCAATTTGCGCTATCTCCCCAGTGTTATACTCAGAACTTTGTAAAGTTAATATTTCTTAATGTTAACATTCTGAGGTGACGAAGATGACGGGGATTTTTGAGGCCACGCTCTCGGTATTGGCTGGAGAAATTGCCGGACGGTTCACCCAACACCGGCGCATTTTGCGTCTATCGTTACCGACTGGCGCGGATCTGTTGGCGGAAAGCCTGCGCGGCGACGAAGGCATCGACGAGGGCTTCCGGTTCCAGGTAACGGCATTGGCGCTGGACGCCGACATCCCATTGAAGACGCTGCTTGGACAAAGCGTGCTGCTCGAACTCGAGACCGCCGCCTTTGCCGCACCGCGCGCGTTCCATGGCCACGTCACCGCCGCCGAACTGCTGGGTGCGAACGGCGGCTTCGCACGCTACAGCCTCACGATCGAACCCTGGACCGCGTTCCTCGCACTGGGTCGCGACAGCCGGGTGTTCCAGGACAAGACCGTCTTCGACATCCTCGACGCCGTATTCAAGGGATACGACGGCAAGGGCCGCCTCGCGCCATCCTGGCGTTTCGACATCGGCGATCGCAGCATTTATCCACAACGCAGCCTGACCACGCAGTACCAGGAAAGCGACCTCGCGTTTGCCGAACGGCTCATGAGCGAAGAAGGCTTGTTCTATTTCTTCGAGCACGAGGCCGCGCCGGACAGCCCCTCGCTCGGCAGCCACACGCTGGTGATCGCGGACCACAACGGCGCTTTTCAACGCAATGCCCAGCCGGACGTGCGATTCACGCAACCGGGCGCCGTGATGCGCGAAGACAGCCTGGACCGCTGGCGCACCGAAGTGCGCATGCAGACCAATGCCGTCGAGCTGGCCAGTTGGGACTACCGGACGCGTTCGGTGCGGGTCGTGTCCAGTGCGGGCGGCGATGGGGACATGCTGGCGATCCGCGATGTCCCGGGCGCGTACGCGTACACGAACCGCGCACACGGCCAGCGTATCGCCGACAACCAGCTGGAAGGGCTGGAAGCGCGGCGTAAGACCTTCGTTGGTGCCGGCACGGTCCGCACTTTCGTACCGGGCACGACGTTCACCCTGCACGATCACAGCTTCTACGACGGCGGCGACGAGGCCGGTTTTATCATCCTGCGCGTCAGCCATCTGGCGCACAACAACCTGAACGCCGATACCGGCAATGCGCTGCAGCGTCTGCTGGGCGCCAGCCGCCTGCAGCAGGAGAACGATGCCGATCTCGCGACGAGCCTGCATACAACCGGACGCGGCCCCGGCGAACGCCCGGTCTACCGCAACCGCATCGACGCCATCCCGGCCAGCGTGCCGTACCGCCCCAGCCGGACGGACGGCCACGGACAATTGCTGCACCCACGGCCGGTCGTGCGCGGCCAGCAGACGGCGATCGTCGTCGGTCCGCCCGGCGCCGTCATCCACACTGACCGCGACCATCGCATCAAGGTCCAGTTCCACTGGCAGCGCGGCGAGGCGAGCCACAGCCGACTCGACCACCCCGTACCGGACGGCCACACGGGCGCGCCCGCGGACGACCGTTCCGGCACCTGGGTGCGCGTGGCGACACCGCTGGCCCCGGTCGCCGGCGCCAACTGGGGCAGCCACGCGCTGCCGCGCGTCGGCCAGGAGGTGCTCGTCGATTTCCTGGACGGGAATATCGACCGCCCCGTCGTGATCGGCACCGTCTACAACGGCGCCGGACAACAGAACGCGCCACACAACCAGGCCGCCTACGGCGCCGGCGCCGCGACCGGCAATGCGCCGATGTGGTTCCCGGGCGAGTCCGCCGCACATGCGCATGCGGCCGTCCTGTCCGGCATCAAGAGCCAGGCGATGCAGGCCAGCCAGAGCGGCACCGGCGCGTACAGCCAGCTCGTGTTCGACGACACGCCGAACGAGGCCCGCGTCGCGCTGCAGCACCATGCGACGGCGCACAAGGGTACGGCCGAACTGAACCTCGGCCACCTGCGCCACCAGACCGACAACCAGCGTCTGGCGCTCGCCGGCCAGGGCGCGGAACTGAAGACCGAACACGCCGCCGCCCTGCGCGCCGGCAGCGGCATGCTGCTGTCCACCGACCGCGCCGGCGCCGCGCAACCGCATCTGGATTCCAACCAGGCGGGCCAGCAAATCACTGCTGCCGCGCAGCTGCAAACCGATCTGGCAGGCACGGCACAAAAACACAATGCGCGGCTGGACAAGGAGCCCGACCCGGACAAGCTGCCGGCCATCGAGGCCATGCGCCGCAGCGCCGAGGTCGTGCAGGCCGCCGATGAAGGTGCGGTCGGCTATACCGAACCGCAGCTGCAAGTGTCGGCCCCGGCAGGCATCGTCGCGACGACGCCGGCCAGCGCCGTGCTCAGCGCCGGCGCATCCACGTCGCTGGTCGCGGGTCAGGACCTGAACTTTGCCGCGCAGGGGAACCTGCACCATGGCGTCAAGGCCGGCATAAGTATGTTCACGTATGGCAAGGCCGGCAATGGAAACAAGCCGAATCAGGAGACCGGGATCCGATTGCATGCGGCCAGCGGCAAGGTCAGCAGCCAGAGCCAGTCAGGCCCGACACGCGTGACCGCCGATAAGCTCGTGACGGTGGCCAGCGTCGCGTCGAGCGTCAACGTGGCGGCGCGGGAGCATGTGTTGCTGACGGCGCAGGGGGCGTATCTCAAGCTCGAGGGTGGGAATATTCAACTGCATGGGCCGGGGAAGATCGAGTTCAAGGCCAGCATGAAGGAGTTGGCGGGGCCGGAGAGCGCGTCGCCCGAGTTGCCGGCGCTGCCTCATCCCGATCGGATCGACAGCGATATCGAGCTCAATTTCCAATATGACGACCTCGACGGCATCCCGAACGCGCCTTATATCGTCACCTTTGCCGACGGCACGGTACGCAAGGGGACGCTCGACAATAAAGGGCATGCGGTCCTGAAAAACGTCCCCCCTGGGGAATATCTCGTCGAATTCGGTGAAGACCCGCGCGACTGGGCGCCTCCGCCGGAACCCGAGCCCGACTACAAAAAGCCGGATGTACGCGAGCAGGCACGTCTGGAGATCGAACGAGCCCGCGCGGCCTACCTGCGAGCGCAGAGGGACAGTGAACAAGCATGAGCATCATCGACGATTGCGTTCAATTCCTCGAGGACCTGATCCTTGGAGACTTCAACGAGCAGCAAATGGTATCGGCCCAGGTGATCGGCGGGTTGATCTCCCTGGTTCCGATCGTGGACCAGGTCATGGACGTGCGCGACGTCTCTGGGAGCCTGTATCGCATCAACAAGCACGGCGGCTTTGCGAAGGCAACGCTCGATCAGAAGATCGACTTCGGCTTCGCCGCCTTCGGCGTCGTTCCGGAGGTCGGCAGCGCCTTCAAAACCGTATTCAAGCCGCTGTACAAGCAACGCAAAGCGGCCAAAGGCGTCATCAATGGCGGCGTCGCCATGATCGAGCGGATGCTGGGGCAGAAGAAAGGCGGCGCCGTGCGTTGGGTGCGTGCGCTCGACTGGGCGGGTAATACACAAGCGGCCATCGTGCAGGCGAATCTCGCCTTAACCAGCTGCATTGCGTTGCTGGAATATCTGGGGCAAGGGCATTGGTGGTGTCCGGATCATCTGGAGCAGCTCGCCAGGGATACGGCACCGGGATTGGAGTCCATGCGCGGAAAACTCGAAGCGCCGATCAGGGAAGCGTCCGCTGAGATCAGGGCATTTCTGGAGGATATGTTGGGTGAGCATGCGGCGGCGGTGGCGTTGGCTGTGGCGAATCATGCAGCGGCTGTGCGACCGGTACACAGCAGTGCTGCTGCTCAAAAAAATGGCGCTCGCGGTACAACCAAAGTTCACACGCAAGTCGGTAGTCAGGCCCGGACGCAAGGGAAATCAGCGCAGGGCAAAATTGCGTCTGCAGTTCAAAAGACGGCTTGGGAAGTTTATGCAACCCTGGAGCATGCAGTAAAAGGATTGATGGGTGAACACATTGTTGATCACTACGTTATCGAGCACAAAAACTGGGGGCTGCACTGGAACAAACACGACATGATGAGTCCCACACGAGGCGCCGAGATAGGGGGGTGGCAAAGTGAATTTCGAAAAATAAATGATGACGAAACTCCTCTTTATTTATGCACCCCAAGCGCACATGTCCTGACGAGCGGTATCGATTCGTTATGGTTTACGAATCGATCTAGGCCTGCTCAGTATGCCGTTGTGGAGGCAAAAGCAAGCAAAAGCGCGCGGGCTTCGGTGTATCAACTACTTGGGGAGGCCAGTTCTTCGCAAGGGGCATCGCAAAATAGTTCGAGAAAAGGAAGAACTAGAGCAGGGCGACCACCTGCCCAACCTTCCAAACAGCAAAGCAAGAGTCGTCAGATTATGCAGATGAGCCACGACTGGATTGAGACCCGAATCAAGAGAGATTTCTTCCATATTGAGAGAAGGGTGCTTGAAAACTACTCCAGGCACGTATTCCTTGTGTCGCCACTGCAGGCTGTGGAGCATGTAGAAGCCGTGTCAAAAATTATGAAAGAGGGCTTAGTAAGTAACCCGAAGGGGGCGCAAAAATACGCAGAGATGCACGCTAAGCACGATGTGGAAAAAGAGTTCGGCGAATCCCACCTCAATGAGGCTGAGAAAACATATTCGGCTCAAGGAAAGTATCGCCGTTCAAAAAAGAAGAATTAATCATGCAAAAGGATAATAATGGTCGATTTTACTGAGCGCAGGCGGCAAAAATATTTGGATGAGGAAAGTTATAAGAATACTGTTCAGCATTTAAATGAAGGGAAATCTTTTTATGAAGAAATGCTGAACGCCCCTGGAGCGACAAGTCGTACTCGTGCTAGGGCGCTCTCCGGGCACGCGTTAGATTTATGGAGGAAATTCCAGATTGAATATACAGCCGGAGCCGATTTGTCACAGCTTGCAGAGTCTCTGGGGGAAATAATTGAACTATATGACCGGTACGTGCAAGTCAAAGAGGAGTTGCCGGACGAAGAATATTACCCGCCTTTTGTATTAAATGATCTGATCGACACCTATGTTGATTTACTTAACATGATAAGCGCAGCAGTTTTGCTGCATCGCGAAGATTTATTGCCAACGGTACTCGGCTGGATCAAAGATGGTGAATATGACGGTGCCGATGCCATCCTTGAGGAACTCCTGAATTTTTACTTTCCTGATCGTCCCTCACCTGACGAATGGTTATGGGATAAACCTTACCAGGCATTGCTGGATGTGGTTGACGCAGCAGTCGCCGCAGACCGGGCAAAGCTGATGAAGAAGTATGTCAAAGGCTGGTACCCTGCGATGAAAGGACGTGCTGGATTTTGGGGAAAACACGAAAAAATAAAGCCTGAACTGTCTCCGTACTTCGGTTATTGGGCCATGTGTGCAGGCGCATTTACTTATCTTCTTAATATTGATGACAGATCATATCGAGATGAGGAAGTCTATCCCAAGGACATGGTTGACTACGCACGTAGCCAGCCACGCCGTGCGATAAAAATGTCGGATGGCGTCGAAATATTGCGAATCGAAGGAGGGCAGCCTTGCGTGCGGGAAGGGACTTGGTTTAGTCCAGCCAAGGTTGATAGTTCACGTTATTTTAAAGTCGGTGAAATAATGCCAGTGTTCGATGCATCTGAATACGGACACACGATCTGGCAGTGGGTTCCATAAGTAAATGGAGGTAGCGAAAGCGGGCCGTAAAACCTTCGTCGGCGCGGGCACCGTCCGCACCTTCGTACTGGGCACGACGTTCACGTTGCACGATCACAGCCTCTACGACGGCGACGATGAAGCCGGTTTTATCATCCTGCGCGTCAGCCATCTGGCGCACAACAACCAGAACGCCGACACCGGCAATGCGCTGCAGCGCCTGCTGGGCGAGCTTCAATGTGGCGGCGCGGGAGCATGTGTTGCTGACGGCGCAGGGGGCGTATCTCAAGCTCGAGGGTGGGAATA
>NZ_JANUGY010000007.1 GCF_024756235.1 Massilia kyonggiensis
CTCTGACCCCGGTTTTAGGCAACGTTACGGTTGCGGTAGCAGGATCCGCGACCGGCGGTAGCATCGTCGCGTACCGGGCGCCGTGCCGCTGGCACCGCGGCGCGCGGCGGACGATGATGGGATTCCGACATCATGCGAGGATCCCATGCTACCCACCATCTTCATCGTTTTCGGCGCCTGCTTCGTGCTCGAACGGCTCGTCCCCGGCTGGCGCCTGCCGCACGTGCGTACCTGGCCGCTGCGCGTGCTCGCCATCAATGCCGTGCAACTGGGCGTCGTCGTGCTGGCCGGCTTCACGTGGGAGCGCTGGCTCTCCGCCGGCTCGTTGTTCCACCTGTCGCGCCACCTGGGCCCGGCGGCCGGCGGCCTCGTGGCCTACTTCATCGCCACGTTCGTGTTCTACTGGTGGCACCGGGCGCGCCACGAGTCCGACCTGCTGTGGCGTCTGTTCCACCAGATCCACCACAGCCCGCAACGCATCGAGGTGATCACCTCGTTCTACAAGCATCCCGTCGAGATGGTCGTCAATTCCATCATCGGCAGCCTGCTCGTGTATGCGGTGCTGGGCCTGTCGCCGGCCGCGGGCGCGGTCTACACGCTGTGCACGGCGCTCGGCGAGTTCTTTTATCACACGAGCGTACGCACGCCGCGCTGGGTCGGCTGGTTCTTCCAGCGTCCGGAAATGCACCGGGTGCACCATCAGCACGGCCGCCACCGCAACAACTACGGCGACATCGTCTGGTGGGACTGGCTGTTCGGCACCTACGAGAACCCCACCCGCTTCGAGGCCACGTGCGGCTTCGACGCGGACAAGGAAGAACGCCTCGGTGCGATGCTCGCCTGGCGCGACGTGCACCGCACTGGCGGCCCGTGATGCCGGTCAGGCCGCGAAGCCGCCATCCACCGCCAGGTCCGACCCCGTGACGAAGCTCGCTTCCGGGCTCGCCAGCCAGGCGACCATCGCTGCGACTTCTTCCGGCCGGCCGTGGCGCGGCAGGGCCATGAACCCGTGCAGCGATTTGCCGAAATCGGTGTCGGCCGGATTCATGTCCGTGTCGACTGGGCCCGGCAGCACGTTGTTGACGGTAATGGCGCGCGGCCCCAGGTCGCGTGCCAGACCTTTCACCAGGCCCGTCAGGGCCGACTTGCTCATCGCGTAGACCGAGGCGCCCGCGAACGGCACCCGGAGGGCGTTCGTGCTGCCGATGTTGATGACGCGCCCGCCGTCCGGCAGGTGGCGCGCGGCGGCCTGCGTGGCGACGAACACGGCGCGCAGGTTCACGGCCACCGTCTTGTCGAAGTCGGCGATGGCGAATTCCGTCACGTGGCCGCCGAGGAAGACGCCCGCGTTGTTGACGACGATGTCCAGCCGGCCGAACTTCGCTGCGGCCGTGTCGATGGCGGCGGCCAGCGCCTGCGGATCGGCCACGTCGGCGCGCAGGGCGAGGGCGCAGCCGCCTGCCGCTTCGATGCGCCCGGCCAGCGCCTGTGCGGCGGCGTCCGACGACTGGTACGTGAAGGCGACTGCCGCGCCATCGCGGGCGAGACGTTCCACGATGGCCGCGCCGATGCCGCGCGATCCGCCGGTGACGAAAGCGACTTTTTGTTGCAGGTTCGTGTTTGCCATGATGCTCTCCGTTCGGTTGGGGTGGTTGATGTCTGCAGTATCATTCCAACTCACGGTTCAAACTAGCCGGGCAGTAAGCACAAGACTTTCAACCGTTAGTTAAAGGTGAGCAATGGAGCATCTCGATTCCTTCATCTACAGCGCCGAGGACGGCGGCTTTTCGGCGGCTGCGCGCCGCCTCGGCCTCACGCCGGCAGGCGTCAGCAAGAACGTGGCCCGGCTCGAGGCGAACCTGGGCGTGCGCCTGTTCCGGCGCAGTACGCGCAAGCTGAGCCTCACGGAAGAGGGCGAGCAGTTGCTGCGCGAGGTGGCCGAGCCGTGGCACCGCATCCGGGACGCGATGGCCATCGTGCGCCGGGGCGCCAACCACGCCGCCGGGCCGCTGAAGGTGGCCATGGCGCCGGCCGTCGGGCGCATGCATTTCGTGCCGATGCTGGCGGAATTCCGCCGCCGTTATCCCGAGGTCCTGCCCGACGTGCACCTCGATAACCGCCAGGTCGACCTGATCGCGGAAGGATTCGACGTTGCGATCGGCGGCGGTGTCGAGCTGCCGCAGGGCGTCGTCGCGCGCGAGCTGGCGCGGGTGCGCATCGTGCTCGCGGCGTCGCCCGATTATCTGGCCCGGTGCGGCACGCCCATGCACCCGGACGACTTGGCCGCGCACGACGGCATCGCGCGCCGCTCGATCCGCACGGGCCGCCTGCAGACGCTCACCCTGCGCGATGAAGCGGGCACGGTGGCCCCTTACGATCCACGCCCCGTCGCGGTGCTGGACGATCCGGAAGCGATGGCGCATGCGGCTGCCGCCGGTCTCGGCATCGCCCTGCTGCCCGCGCCGCACGCGGGGCCGTTGCTGGCGGATGGCCGGCTCGTGCGGATACTCCCGGACTGGTATGCGGAGACGGGCCCGCTGTTTCTCTACTATTCGAACCGGAGGCTGCTGCCCGCCAAGACGCGCGTGTTCGTCGATTTCGTCGTCGAGCGTTTCAGGGAGCAGGGGCTGGCCGCGCATTTTGGCGGCTGAAGACTGTCACGGAACTGACATCTGGCCTTAATACAATGTACGATTGCCAATGACCAGCAACCCGACAGAAAGACCGACCGCATGAGACCGTCCTGGCTGAAGACTTCGCTCACCCTGATCACCTGTTCCGCGCTGTGGCTGCCCGCGTTGGCCCCCGCCGCGGCCGCCGACAAGCCCGCTGCAGCCGGCCAGGCCGCCGCGCAGGTAAAGCCGCCGAAGCTGGTGGTCGTGATGGTGATCGACGGCCTGCCGGCCGAGCAGGTGCAGCGCTACCGCGACCAGTTCGGCCCCGGCGGCCTGCGCCGGCTGCTGGAACAGGGCGCGTCGTTCACGGATGCGCACCAGGCGCACGGGATCACGGTGACGGCCATCGGTCACTCGGCCGTGTTGACGGGCGCATATCCGTACCGGCACGGCATCATCGGCAACAACTGGATCGATGCAGAAGGTAAGCAGGTCTATTGCACCCAGGACACCCGTTACCACTACATCGATGAAGAAACGGACCCGCACGACGGCACGTCGCCCGCGAACCTGCGCGTGGACACGCTGGGCGACCAGCTGCGCTACGCCACCGGCAACCGCAGCAAGGTCGTGACCGTGTCCGGCAAGGACCGCGGCGCCATCCTGCTCGCGGGCAAGACGGGTACCGCGTACATGTTCATGGACAAGACGGGCGACTTTGCCAGCAGCACCTATTACATGGACAAGCACCCGGCCTGGGTCGAACGCTTCCGCGCCGCGAAGCCGCAGGACCGCTATTACGCCAGGTCGTGGAAGCCGCTGCTGGACGACAAGGCTTACGCGGACGACGCGCCGTACCCGGAAGCGACGACGGCCAACCCGAACCGGTTCCCGTTCACGTTCTACAGCGAGAGCGGCAAGCCGGCCGAGGACTACTACGGCCGCCTGAAGGTGAGCCCGGCCGTGGATGAACTGACCCTCGAGTTCGCGGAGGCCGCCGTCGACGGCGAGCAGCTGGGCCGCAATCCGACGGGCGCGACGGACCTGCTGGGCGTCAGCCTGTCCGGCCACGATTACGTGAACCATGCGTACGGCCCGGAAAGCCGCATGTCGCACGACCACCTGCAGCAGATCGACCGCAAGATCGCCGAGTTCTTCGCGTTCCTCGACAAGCGCGTCGGCCTGGACAACGTGCTCGTCGTGCTGACGGCCGACCACGGTTTCGCCAACACGGCCGAGTTCGCGCGCACGCAGCATGCGGACGCGCTGCGGGTGAATCCGAAGACCCTCCTGGAGAACCTGAACGCCGCGCTGGCCGAACGCTTCGGCGGCGCGAAACTGGTCAAGACGTCGCTGCTGCCCGACATCCACCTGGACGACGACGCCATCGCCCGCCGCGGCCTTGCCCGCGCCGACGTGGAAAACGCCGCCGTCGGCTTCCTGCGGACCCAGCTGGGCATCTCTGAAGTCTTCACGCGCACGCAGCTGGAGCAGGGCGTCGCCGCCAGATCGAGACTGGGCACGCTGATGCAGCGGGCGTGGAACAGCCAGCTGTCCGGCGACCTGCTGGTCGTGACGACGCCGTACACGATCTTCGGCAGCGGTTCGTCCGGCGCAAGCCACGGTACGCCGTGGCAATACGACACGTCCGTGCCCCTGCTGATGATGGGCAAACGCTGGGTCCGCCCGGGCGAACAGGCCGGCTATGCGGAAGTCGTCGACATCGCCCCGACCCTGGCGCAGATCCTGCATGTGCGCCGTCCGGCGGGCGCGGAAGGCCGCGTGCTGAAGGAGGCGCTGCGTTGATGGCGTTCCCTGACGACGTAACGGGAGACGCGGGAGCGCCGGGGGCCGCTATACTGCCGTCAATACCACTCAATGCGAGCCCTTCCATGTACGCAGCAGTCGACCTCGGCTCCAACTCGTTCCGCCTGCACATCGGCGAGCCGATCGCGGGCCAGATCCACATCGTGCGCACGGCGCGCGACCCGATCCGCCTCGCGGCCGGCCTCGGCCCGGACAACGCGCTCTCGGAGGCTGCGGTCGAGACGGCGCTGCGCACCCTGCGCGACTTCAGCGGCATCCTGCGCCAGTTCCGCCTGGACGCGGTGCGCGTGGTCGCCACCAACACGATGCGCGTGGCCAGCAATGCCGAGGCCGTGCTGCCGCGCATGGAAGAGGCGATCGGCTATCCGATCGAGATCATCTCCGGCGAGGAAGAGGGACGCCTGATCTACATGGGCGTCGCCCGTGCGCTGGGCCGGCGTACGGAGCGGCGGCTCGTGATCGACATCGGCGGCGGCTCGACGGAAGTCATCGCGGCGAACGGCGACGACATCGATATCGTCGAATCGTTCAGCATCGGCACGCACCCGCAGAGCGCCGCGTATTTCCGGGGCGGCCACATCAGCGCGGACGCGTTCGAGACGGCCGTCAACGCCGCGCGCGCCCAGTTCGAGGACCTGGCGGACCAGTACCGCCAGCATGGCTGGGACGCCGTCTATGGCTCGTCCGGCACGATGCGCGCGATTAACGAGGTCATCTCGCGCAACCGGATCGGCGACGGCACGATGTCGCTGGCGAGCCTGCTCGCGCTGCGCGACAAGCTCATCGAACTCGGCCACGTCGACGCGTTCGACCTGCCGGGCGTGAAACGCGAGCGCGTGATCGTGATGACGGGCGGCCTGTCGATCCTGATCGGCGTGATGCAGGAGCTGGGGGTACCCGCCATGACAGCGATTAACGCCGGCCTGCGCCTCGGGGTGCTGTCCGACCTGGAACTGCGGGCCAACCGCCACGACCGCCGCGACCTGGCCATCCAGGACTGCATGCGCCGCTTCGGCGTCGACGCGCAGCGTGCCGCGCGCACGGCGGCCATCGCGAAGACGCTGTTCGACAAGCTGGCGCCGCAGGACGAAGCTGTCGTCCACCACCTGCTGCGCAGCGCGATGCTGCACGAGGTGGGGCAGGCCGTCTCGCACACGGGCGCGCACAAGCACGCGGCCTACATCGTCGAACACGCCGACCTGCCGGGTTTTACGGCGCGCGAGCAGCGGCTGATGAGCCTCATCGTGCTGGGGCAGAAGGGCAATCTGCGCAAGGTGAGGGAAGTCTTGGGCGTGCCCGACCTCGCCAAGGCGGTGCTGGCGCTGCGTCTCGCGGCCGTGTTCATGCATGCGCGCGTGGACGGCGACGTGGATGCCGTGCGCCTGCGCATGAAAGGCCGCATCGACATCGAGACGCCGCGCGGCTGGCTGCACCAGCATCCGACCGTGGCCGCCTGGTTCGAGAAAGAGGCGGCCGCCTGGGGCGACGTGGGCGTGCCGTTCAGCGTCGCCACCTGATCCGCTTCAGCCGTACAGGTCGTGCCGCACGCCGTGCTCGTAATGGGCGTCGAGCTGCGCGGCCGCCCCGGCATCGGCAGGGCGGCCCTGCGCCGCCGCGTTCAGCGCCTCGACCATCTGGCCCGGGGTGGGCAACGTGGTCCGGTCGAGATGGCGCCCGGGCTGCCACAATCCGGCACGGTTGACCGCTTTCCCGCAGTGATACAGGACTTCGTCGATGGCGACGACGATGGCCGTCTTTGGCCGCTTGCCGCCTTCGGCAAAGCGCGTCAGCAGTGCGTCGTCCGTCGTCGCGCGGGCGCGGCCGTTGATGCGCATGAAGATTTCCAGGCCGGGAAACAGGAACAGCATGCCGGCGCGGTCGTCCCGCTCCAGGTTGCGCAGCGATTCGATGCGGTTGTTGCCGGGCCAGTCGGCGAAGGCGACGTGATGGTCGTCGAGCGCGTGCACGAAGCCGGGCGGACCGCCGCGCGGGGACGCATCGAGGCCCCGCTCGCTGCCGGTGGCGAGGCAGAAGAACGTGGCCACGCGCAGGTAGTCGCGGTGGAAGTCGATCAGGCGGTCGAGCACGGCCTTCTGGATGCGTTCGGCCGGCGGATCGTACAGGGCGTCGAGGTCGGGACGGGACATGGTGCACTCCTGGGTGGTGAAAGGTCGGGCCAGTGTAGGTTCGGCGGCATGCCTGCCTGTACAATTTCTCGGCCAATCCATAACGATTCGACGCCATGGCCGACCTGACCCTCGATCCCGCCCTCACCAACCGTTCCGACGGCCCGGTGATCATCGTGGCGGCAGGCAGCCAGGAAACCGTACGCAGTTCGGGCGCGCACAGCCACTGCCGCGGCCAGTTGTTCGGGTCGACGCGCGGGCTGATCACGGTCGGCGTGGACGAGGGCGTGTGGGTCGTGCCCACGACGCACGCCATCTGGGTCCCGCCGCACCGCGTGCACTGGGCGCGCTCGCACGGGCCGTTCCAGGGGTTTGCCATCTACGTGGCCGAACCCGATTGCGCGGCGCTCCCTGCCGCGCCGTGCAGCATCCGCATGTCGGGCCTGCTGCGCGAGGCGATGCTGCGCGCCGCGCGCTGGCCGGTGGGGCCGCTGGATGCGCGCGACGAGCGGCTGGCCGGCGTCATCCTGGACGAGATCGCGACGTCGTCCGTGGACTCCCTCGGCCTGCCGTTGCCGCGCGACGCCCGCCTGCTGCGCATCGCCCGTGCGCTGGCAGACGATCCGGCCGACGACCGTACGCTCGAGGACTGGGCGCGCTGGGCCGCCATCGGTGCCCGGTCGCTGAGCCGGCATTTCGTGGCCGAGACGGGCTTCACGTTCACCGCGTGGCGCCAGCGCGCGCGGCTGCTGCGGGCCCTCGAGATGCTGGCGGACGGCGTGCCCGTCACGCGCATCGCGCTCGACCTCGGATACTCGACGCCGAGCACGTTCATCGACCTGTTCCGCCGCACGTTCGGCGCGACGCCGGCCGCGTACCGGCAGCGGTTCGTGGCCGCCTGACCACGCTTGCAATCCGCGCCGCGGGATCGATACTGGAAGTCCGATCACCGACTTTCAGGGAGAGGATCATGAACGAGCAAGCGAACATCAACCTGATCAGGCAGGCGTACGACGCGTACGGCCGGGGCGACATTCCGACGCTGCTTGGCCTGGCCGCGCAGGACATCGACTGGGAACTGCCCGAAGTGGAGGGTATTCCGTTCAGCGGCAAGCGCCATGGCGTGAGCGAGGTGGCCGACTTCTTCCGCATCCTGGCCGAGTGCCAGGAACCGCGCGAATTCACCCCGGACCGCTTCATCGCGCAGGATGACCAGGTGGTCGTGCAGGGCCACGGCACGTTCGCCGTCAAGGCCACCGGCGCCGAGTTCAGCGGCGACTGGTGCCATATCTTCCGCGTCGCCGGCGGCAAGATCGCCAGCTTCAAGGAATACGACGATACCCACCAGGCTGCGCAGGCCTACCAGCCGCGGGGTGCGGGTGCCGGCGCGGCTGCGCCGCAGCCTTCCGTGCAT
Source organism: Massilia kyonggiensis (assembly GCF_024756235.1). GTDB lineage: Bacteria > Pseudomonadota > Gammaproteobacteria > Burkholderiales > Burkholderiaceae_D > Telluria > Telluria kyonggiensis. The sequence continues at coordinate 7,983 of NZ_JANUGY010000007.1, forward strand.
TGACGCTCTGCTATCATAGGAGAGAAGGGGCTCTTCCCTGGCTTCATACCCTGCGAATCCGTAGGCGTGTGTTTTCTGATAGAAGGCTGTCCGGCCGGGCTCTCTGCCGCAGCAGGTTCAATTTCGTGTGGAACGGTCATGGTTCAGGATAGTATCGGCCGGAAAAGTCCCGGACCAGAAGCAAGACCGTCATTTCACCGCTAAGCCGCGCGGAGGGAAGGAATGGGCTGGATTGGCCCCGTTGGATCTGGCAAGATGAATCGCCAGTCATGCAGAATCCAATATCGGCACCGTTGCTGGCTTGGTTGGGGAGCATCGCCTGAGCATCAGGCCTAGATTAGGCATTATGGCAATAATGTCAACCACGTCCGCCGCGCAGGCTACGTGCGGCGAACCTCATGACGTTGGCCAACGCGTCGCGGTGGGCACGTTTTACGATCTGTTTCAGATCCTGTGCCCATACCTCAAGGAGCGTTTGCCGCCCTTACGCGCCATACCGTGTTGCCGACATCATCCGCTACCAGAAGCGCCCCGCTGTGATCGATGGCAAGGCCGACAGGGCGTCCTTTTGCATGGCCGTCTGCCAGAAAGCCCGTGACGACGTCGATCGGCTTTCCGGCGGGCTTGCCGTCCCGGAACGGCACGAACACGACCTTGTAGCCGCTCGGCGGACTACGGTCCCAGCTGCCGTGTTCGCCCACGAATGCACCTTCGCGCAGATTGACCGGCATCGCGCTAGCCGCGTGGCCGAACACCAGGCCGAGAGCAGCGACGTGCGAGCCGAGCGCATAGTCCGGAACGATGGCTTTCGCGACCAGGTCCGGACGCTGCGGCATCACCCGTGCATCGACGTGCTGGCCGTAATAGCTGTAGGGCCATCCGTAGAAACCGCCGTCGCGTACCGAGGTCAGGTAGTCGGGCACCAGATCGGGCCCGATCTCGTCGCGCTCGTTGACGACCACCCACATGGCTTTGCCCTGCGGCTCCCATTGCATCGAGTTAGGGTTGCGCAAGCCACTGGCGAAGATGCGTGTGGCACCGGTGGCACGATCGACCTCGAGGATGTCGGCACGGTTCAATTCCGCTTCCATGCCGTTTTCCGTGATATTGCTGTTCGATCCGACGCCGACGTACAGCTTGCTGCCATCCGGGCTGGCCAGCAGGCTCTTGGTCCAGTGGTGGTTCAGTGCGCCTTCCGCGCCGGGCAGGTCGATGACCTTTATGCCTGGCGCGGTAATCGTCGTGTCGCCGTCCTTGTAGGGGTAGCGCATCAGGGAATCTGCGTTTGCAACGTACAGGTCGCCGCCGACGAGCGCCACACCGAACGGCGACTTCAGGTGGTCCAGGAAGACAGTGCGTTGCTCCGGCCCGTTGGCACTGCCTGGACGGACGAGCGTGATGCGGTTGCCGCCTTTCTGCGCCGAGCCGCCGTAGGCCTTGATCGGTCCCATGACGATGTCCTTCGGCCGGTTCTTCGGCTGCTTGGGGCCATTCGATTCGACAATCAGAATGTCCCCGTTCGGCAGCACGTAGACGAAGCGCGGATGCATGAGGCCAGTGGCGAGCGCACTGATCTTGAGAGACGCCTGGACGGCCGGCGTCTCTCCCTGTTTCCAGGTACCCGCCGGGGCGACCTTCATCGGCGGCAAGAGGTAGTTCTTCGCGGCGGGCAGTTCGGGAGCGGCACCGTGCTGGGCTGCCTGGATCGCCGTGCTGCCGTGGTCGCAAGCGGCCATCAGGCAGCCGACGGCCGCGACGAGAGTTGTTGTGCGGAGGACGGAACGGTGCGTGTTCATTGCGTACTCCCTGCATCGGTCGCATATTGCGGACGCGGCCAGCCAAGCCATGTCGCAATCAGCATGAGGATGAAAACGACGATCGATAGCGTCAAGCCCTGCGGAACGACCGCCACCCACCCGTCGCGGCTATGCACGAAGGCGTTGGAGATGGCGAGCAGTAGCGTAGCGATGCTCACGGCGACGTGCGGGCCTGCATAGGGCAGCGTGCGCACATGGCGGTACTTGATCCAGGTAATCAGGCCGGCGATGGCGGCGAATGCTGCGATGATGCAGCCGACTGTCAGCAGCCAAACGGAAAAAGTTTCCCAAATGATGTTCGCAGTTTGCCAGTAGGCGATATCGGTCAGCAGCGTTCCAACGAAGCATACGGCGGGAAACTGTACCAGCACGGCATATACCGGCTGACTGGCCAGTCCGAGATGGGGGCGAAGGACCGGTTCGGGTGCGCGGTTATGCATGGCGCACCTCGTAACGAAGGCGAAAGGAGAGGAACATGATGTTTTCCCATGATGATAGACGCGGAACCGTCACAGTAGCGCTGACCTAAATCGGGCGTCTGTGTTCTATTTCGCTTGTGACCCCATCCGAACCTTACGCAATGTTAATGCTGGTTATCTGATCTCCACCCGCGCCGGTGCGGTCGCGTCCCGCTAGTGCCGCATCCGTACGCCACGGCTCCGCGATCTGCAGTACCATCCTCTAGTGCTTAATTGGCAACAAAATTCGTACAATATTATATCGAGGATCGTATGGCTTCCTATACCCGCTTCGGCTGGATGATCGCCTGTTCCACGCTAGTGATGTTCAGCCTGATGTATCTGAATACCTATGAACTGGCGCATGTTCACTTCAGCCAGACGCGAGCGTGGATGGCGCTGGTCATGGGGGCTGCAATGGCGATCGTCATGCTTGCCTTTATGCTCGGCATGTACAAGGACAGGCGGCGCAACACTGGGATTTTTCTTGGTGCTTGCGCGATCTTCGCCGTGTCGCTCTGGTTCGTGCGCAGCCAAGCGACGGTCGACGACATCTCCTACATGCGGGCAATGATTCCTCACCATTCGATCGCCATCATGACGAGCGAACGCGCGCATATCCGCGACGCCCGCGTGCGCAAGCTTGCCGACGGTATCGCCGCTACCCAGCGCAAGGAAATCGCCGAGATGGAGGCGTTGATCGCCGACATCGAGCGCAATGGACCCCGCCCTTGAATCCCCACCCTTGAAAAGCGTGAAATCGAACGCTCGATAATTGAGGAGACTGCCCATGGGAAGTATTCCACTGTGGGCACAAGCCGGTTTCTGGGGTTTCGTGGCGGGCGCCGCGCTGCTGGTCGGTGCCGGCGTCGCCTACTTCATGCGCGTGCCCCAGCGGCTCATCGCCGGTGTGATGGCGTTCGGCAGCGGCGTGCTGATTTCGGCACTGTCCTTCGAGCTGATGGACGAGGCGTACAAGAAAGGTGGATTCGACGCAACGGCGATCGGCTTCCTCGGTGGCGCAGCGGTCTACACGCTCGCCGACTGGATACTGGCCCGGCATGGCGCCAAACATCGCAAGCGGTCCAACGGCAAACAGCCTTCCGAACATGAGGACAGCGGCAGCGGCGCCGCCATTGCCGTCGGCGCGCTGCTGGACGGCATTCCCGAGTCGATCGTCATCGGCCTGTCGATGCTCGAGGGAGGGGCGGTCAGCACCGTGGCCGTGATTGCGATCTTCCTTTCGAATATCCCGGAAGGGCTGTCCAGCGCGGCCGGGATGAAGGGGGCGGGCCGTTCGGCGGCCTATATCTTCGGTGTCTGGGGCGCGATAGCGGTCGCTTCCGGGATTGCGTCCCTGGTCGGCTACACCGTATTCCAGGGTTTTTCCGCCAACGTCGTCGCGGCGACGACGGCCATTGCCGCCGGAGCCATCCTGTCGATGCTGGTGGATACGATGATTCCGGAAGCGTTCGAGCAGACGCATGATTTCGCGGGATTGATCACCGTAGCGGGTTTCCTGGCTGCTTTCGTACTCAGCAAGATGGGCGGCTGAGCGGCCGTCCGAACCGGGGCAGGGAACCTGGAGAGACATTCATAAACCACTCAAGGAGAACGTCATGCAACAACAGTACCAGTCCTGTATTGCCGCCTGCAACGCTTGCGCCGACGCGTGCGACACGTGTTCCACGGCATGTCTGCAGGAAGACGACGTGAAGATGATGGCACGCTGCATTGCGCTCGACATCGATTGCGCCCAGTTGTGCCGTCTCGCCGCCGCCATGATGGCGCGCAACAGCGAGTTCGCCGCGGCGTTGTGTCAGGTCTGTGCCCAGGTCTGCCAGGCATGCGGCGACGAGTGCGCGAAACACCAGGCCAGCCATTGTCAGGATTGCGCGGCCGCCTGCAGGCGCTGCGCGGAAGCGTGCCGCCAGATGGACGCAGCGGCCTAAGTCGCGCCTAATCCTTGCCTGATACCTTGACCACGATGGCGGGCCGCACCCGGTGTGGCGCCGCCAGCATCATTCGTGAATCACCGACAGCAAGGAGCACATCATGAACCGGAATCGTCGGATGAGGACATCGGCGCTGGCCGCCGTATTCGCGCTCGCATCCGGAGCGGCTTTCGCCCAGGCCGGGGCGTCGCTCGCGCCGAAGACCACACCAGCCGGCGTCGTCTACGTCAGTGGCGGCGTCGGCAACGCGCAACAGCAGGCGATGAAGGATGCAACGAAGGACTACGACCTGCGCATGACGTTCGCGCGCCAGCAGACAGGTTCCTATCTCGCGAGCGTGAAAGTCACGATCGACCGCACGGAAGGAAGCGGCGCAGGCAGCCTCGTGCTCGACACCGTGTCCAGCGGACCGATGTTGTTCGTCAAACTCCCAGACGGAAGATACGACGTGCGGGCCGAGGTCGAGGGGCAGGTCCAGACGAGGACGGTCAATGTCAGGAACGGGCGGGGGCAGGACCTGGTGATCCACTTCCCGCCGAAGCAATCCTGATCGCTCTCCCGGGAAAGACGACGCGGGCGCGCAGGCCGCGCACCCCATCAGGCCTGTCGAGCAGGGCGATGGTTGCGCCGATCCGGCCCACGATCGACGCCGTGATCGCGAGCCCCAGTCCCGAACCGATCTCGCCGCTGCCGAGTACGCGGTAGAACGGATCAAATACGCGCTCGCGCTCGTCCGGGGCGATACCCGGTCCCGTGTCGTCCACGTCGAGAACGATGTGCTCGTCCGTGGCGGTCACGCCGATATCGACGCGTCCTCCTACCGGCGTGTAGCGGATCGCGTTGTCGACGAGGTTCTTGACGAGGATCCGGATGTCCATGGCGCGCCCGGCGACCGACGCATCGGCATCGCCCACCATCCCGAGATCGATGCCCTTGGCCTCCGCCAGCGCGACGAGATCCTCGAAGGCTTCCTGGATCGCCTTCTGCAACGGCACCTGCGTCAACGGCTCGCCGCCGCCCTCCTGCGCGCGGGCCAGCGTCAGCAACTGGTCGAGCAGGATCCGGGTACGCGCGAGGCCCGCCGAGAGTGCCCCGAGCCGGGCGCGCGCCTCGTCCGGCATATCGGTGGCCGCGAGGCGTTCCGCCTGCAGCGACATGGCTGTCATCGGCGAACGCAGTTCGTGGGCGGCATCCGCGATGAAGCGCCGTTGCAGGGCCAGGGCACGCGCGGTGCGGGCGATCAGCTTGTTGATTTCGCCGACGAAAGGCCACACCTCGGACGGGAGCGGCATCGGGTCCAGTTGCCCCAGGTCGTGCTCGCGGCGCTTGCCGAGTTGTACGGCCAGCCTTTGCAGGGGCAAGAACATCGTACGTACCAGCAGCGTCGCCAGCAGGACGAGGACCGGACCGAGGAACAGGATGGGCATCGCGGTGCGCAGGGCGCTCGCGCGCGCGGCCGCATCGCGCACCGCGGTTTGCTGCGCGACGGCGACGCGCACGCCTTTCGCATTGGTGCGGACGAAAACGCGCCACGTTTCGTTGGCGATGGCGACCGTCTGCAACCCGTCGGGCAGGGAACGCGCGAAACGGGGCGGCCGTTCCGGTTCGGGCAGACGCGTGCCGGGCGCGTCGATGAAACGCACGACCAGGCGCGCGTCGAAGTCGACGTCGCCCGCCTTTTCGCGCGCCATCGGCGACGCCGGCACGGCGTCCAGCCTGCTGATGAGGTAGCCGACCTGGCGCAACTGCGTGTCCTGGCCGCGATGCGCCTCGGCGGTGGCGGCCATGTACGAATAGAGGCCTGCGAAGGCGGCGCCGATCAGGATGGCCGCCGAAATCCACAGCGACAGCCTGAAGCGCAACGACGCCGTCAACGGCCCTTCGCGACCATCCATCCCACGCCCCGGACGTTCTTGATGATGTCGCTGCCCAGCTTCTTGCGGATCGAATGGATCAGGAACTCGATCGCGTTGCTTTCGACTTCCTCGTTCCAGCCGTAGACCCTGTGTTCGAGTTCGGCACGGGACAGGATCGCGCCCGGGCGTACGAGCAACGCCTGCAGCAGCGGGAATTCACGCGCGGTCAGGAGGACGGTCGCTGCGGCGGTACGCGCCTCGTGGGTCGCGGGATCGAGTTCGACGATGCCATTGCCGAGCACGGTGCTGCCCGTTCCCTCGGCGCGGCGGCTCAGCGCGCGCATGCGCGCCAGCAGTTCGCTCATCACGAACGGTTTGACGAGGTAGTCGTCCGCGCCGCCGTCGAGTCCGGCCACGCGGTCTTCCGTCGTCTCGCGCGCGGTCAGCACCAGCACTGGAACGCCGTTGTGCGCCGCGCGGATGCGGCGCAGTACCTCCATGCCGTCCATACGGGGCAGGTTCAGGTCCAGGAGGACCAGCGCGTACGCATGCACCAGCAGCGCGGTCAGCGCGGCCTCGCCGTCGCATACCCAGTCGGCCGCATAGCCGGCGTCGCGCAGCGCATGCTGGACGACGCTGCCGATCATGGGGTCGTCTTCCACCAGCAATACTCTCATTGTTCCACGTTCCCTCCGGGCGCCACCGGGCTGTCGAACATCGCGCTCGCCAGCCGCGCCAGGTCGATCGTCCCGGCGCCCGCGGCCATGTGCGCGGTCAGCCAGCGTGCCTGTCCGCCATTATGCAGCAGCTCATGAATCAGGACGCACGCGGCCGGAAAGTCGGGATCGTCCGAACGTGCCGCCAGGCGGGCGAGATCGCTTCGCACCACATAGTCGACGCTGTTTTTCCTGCGCGTGCACGGGTCGACCCAGTCGCCCAGCACGCCGCACCGGGTGGCGTTGAAGCGGTTCCATGGATAGAGCTCCGCAGCGCGCGCGCAGGGCCAGACGCCGGGACGGTCCGCCACTTCGGCGCACACTTCGCGCGCATAGCACGCGATGGCCGCGGCATAGGCCGGGTGAAGGGGCGCGTCTAGCGCGCGCAGTTCCACTGCGCCACGCTCGGGATCCGGACGGACGTCCCAGTCCACGTCCTGCACGCGCGTGGCGAGACCATGGCATCCAAGGCGCGCGACGTGCTGCGCGACATCCTGCCAGCTGCGCAGCGAGGACGGCATGACGCCGCTGGCCTGGAAGGCGCCGGATACCGTGTTGCGTGCGCTGCAAAAACCGGAGTCCCGGCCGCGCCAGTAAGGCGAGCTTGCGGAGAGGGCAATGAACAGCGGCGCGCGCTGGTTCAGCCAGGCGCCGATACGCACTGCCTCGTCGGCGTCCCGTACGCCGATCTGCACATGCATGCCGAAACCGGCGAGCTTGCCCGGCTCCCGTTGCCCGCCGCAGGTCCGAACGGGATGCGCACCGCCCCCCGCGACCGCGGCGCCGACCGAGCGGGCCTCCCGCCGCACGCAGCAGCGCATGTCTTCGAGCGTATCCGCCGCCGCGCGGTAGCCGTCCAGCGCCGAGGTGGCCACGTCGAGTGTCGTCGCATCGATTTCGGGCGTAGCAGCCCACGCCGCATGCGGCCGTTCGAGTCGGAACACGATGTCGGGCGCGGCTGGACGCAAATCGTACGTCATGCGGTCGAGTACCATCCACTCCAGCCCGATCCTCATGCTGCCCGGCCGCGCCCTGGCGAACCGCGGCAGCGGCATCGATCCCACCATGTTCGACTTCCTTCCCTGATCTGTTCCGGCCCGGCGATCGCCGCGGCCGCGCGTGCTGAGCGTAAGGATAGAAGGCATCACTTAGCGAAGACTTAGCCTGGGCCATGCGCGAGGCGGTAACAGCGGCGCATCCGGGTGACGCACCCGAGGTGGCGGAATCGAGGCATACTGATGACGCCGCCGGCAACGTGACTTCGCGTAAACATGAACCAACGCATCCGATCCGATCCCCGCCGCCTCGCCATGCGCGTGGTGGGGCTTTTGCTGGTCATCTGGTCGTACGTCGCGTTAGCGGACGACGACGAATTCCGCTATTTCGTGATCGGCGAGCCGCAGGCCAGCATCGCGGTACCGGTGCGTCATCCCCAGACGGCCCTCGTCCTGATGGGCGGCGGCCAGGACGTCGACCAGGCCTTTCGCTGGATGATACGCAGGGCAGGCATCAAACCGGGCTCGGGCGGCCGCTTCGTCGTGCTGCGGGCGAGCGGGGCCGACGGATACAACCCCTATATCTACTACAGCGGTCCCGGCGGCAAAACGGGCGAACCCGCAGATCCCTACTGGGTTGGCGGAGCGGCAATGGGCCTGAGTTCCGTCGAGACCCTCGTCATTCCCAGCAGGGCCGCCGCCGACGATCCGTTCGTCAACGACGTCGTTCGACGCGCGGACGCCATCTTCATCGCGGGAGGGGACCAGAGCCGGTACATCCGTTTCTGGAAAGGGACCGCACTCGACCGCAGCCTCACCGCCTTGCTGGACCGGAACGTACCGATCGGCGGCACGAGCGCCGGTCTTGCGATCCTGGGGGAATACGCATTTGCCGCGTTGCAGGGGACGATCGATTCTGCGGCGGCGCTGTCGAATCCGTTCGATCCGCGCGTCACGCTCGACCCCGATCCGGTCGACCCGGGCCAGAGCTTCCTGGTGCCCAAGCCGTTGATGGGTGTGCTGACGGATTCCCATTTCGATCGTCGCAGGCGGATGGGGCGCCTGGTCGCCTTTCTGTCGCGCCTGGAGGGTGGGGAAGGGAACGGCTGTCTGGGCAAGCTGGCGGCGGCGCAAAAGAACCTGGGCGGCATACGGGGCATCGGCGTCAGCGAACAGGCGGCCCTGCTCATCGAAAGCACGGCGGACAAGCACGACTACATCGCCCGCAGGGTCAAGAATCCTTGGAGTGACACCGAGGGCGCGGTCTATTTCGTGCGTCCGCTGGCGCCGCCGAGCGAATGCGAACCCGGCGTGCCGCTTTCGATCGACCGGGTCGAAATCAGGAAACTCGCGGATTCCCGGACCGTTTTCAATCTCACGGACTGGTCCGGCGTCGACGCCTACACCGTCAGCGTCGAGAACGGCCACTTCGACATTCCTCCGTACTGATTTCCCGACGCTAAGGGTTTGCTAAGTCGGCCTGCTTACCATGGCCGGGTTCACCCAGCTGTCGGTCCGATGCGCGGTTGAGTCCATTAAAATGCTTATGTGTTAACATATTTGTGCAAATGCATAATGGTGTTAAGATGTAACCCTCTTCGAAGGAATCGAGCATTTCTTCCCGGCGCGGCGGGTCCCGATCTGTCCGCGTCTCACTCTGGCAATTGCCGGTGACGCAGTTCGTCAAGTCACCGCCGATTGCGTTCGCCCTGTGCCGCGCCGGCATGCCGTCAGGCCATGCCGCGCCGCCTTCCGCATCGCCAAGAAAGGACGAAGACGATGACTCTCGTATATCCCCGACGGCTGGCCGCGCGCCCGTCGCCCGACAATTTTGTACTTGCCACGGATCTCGACGGCACGCTGCTGGCCGGCAGCGTCGAAGCGCGGCGCCGCATTCGCGAACTGTTCGCGGCGGCAGCGGCCGGCGTACGCCTGGTCTACGTGACCGGACGCGGCCTCGAATCGATCTTGCCGCTGCTCAGCGATTCGACGATACCCGCGCCGGACTACATCATCGCTGACGTCGGCGCCACGATCGTGCACGGCGACCTGCGCCCGGTGGGCGACGTCCAGCAGGAAATCGCCGCGCGCTGGCCAGGCTCCCAGGCGGTGCTGAAGGCGCTCGCCGGCTTTTCCGGCCTGCGGCGCCAGAGCGTCCCGCAGGAACGGCGCTGTTCCTTCCTGGCGGGCGAGGGCGATGTCACGCCCCAGCTGCGCGCGGCCGTCGACCGGCTCGGGTGCGACCTGTTGCTGTCGGCCGGCTGCTATCTCGACGTATTGCCGCGGGGCGTGAGCAAGGGCGCGGCCGTGCTGCGGCTCGCGCAGGCGGTCGATATCGACCCGGCCGCCATCGTCGTCGCCGGCGACACGCTCAACGACCTGTCGATGTTCGAGACGGGCCTGCGCGGGATCGTCGTCGGCGGGGCCGAGCCAGCGCTGGTGGAGCGAGTGCGCAAGCGACCGCTCGTCCACATCGCGACGGGCGAGGGGTGCGACGGCATTCTCGAGGGGCTGGTGCACCATGGCGCGGTCGCCCCCGCGGCGCCGGCGCGGGAGGAACGCGCACGGGGCCGGGCCGAACTGGTGATGGTGTACCACCGTCTGCCGTTCGACGAAGTGGTCGAGGACGGCGTCGCGTACCGGCGGCGCCCGCGCAGTCCGAACGGCATCATTCCGACCCTGCTGCGCTTCTTCGCCGGCGAACGGTCCGGCTCCTGGGTCGCGTGGTCGCAGCAGCCGTGCCGCGACCCGGACGGCTTCGAGCCGAACGTCCCGGTCGATCCGGAGCGCTACCCGCGACTGCAGGCGGCGCGCATCGCGCTGACCGCGGACGACGTCGACGTCTTCTACAAGAAATTCTCGAAAGAGGCGTTCTGGCCGATCATCTTCTCGTTCCCGGACAAGGCCGAATTCAACCAGGCGCATTGGGAGCGCTTCCTTGAGGTGAACCGCCTGTTCGCCGAGCGCACGGCGCACGAGGCGGCGGAGAACGCCGTGGTCTGGGTCCACGACTACAACCTGTGGATGGTGCCGGCGTTCCTGCGCCCGCTCCGCCCGGACCTGCGCATCGCGTTCTTCCACCACACCGCCTTCCCGTCGAGCGACGTCTTCAACATCCTGCCGTGGCGGCGCGAGATCATCGGCAGCCTGCTCCAGTGCGACTACGTCGGCTTCCACATCCCGCGCTACGTCGAGAATTTCGTCGACGCCGTGCGTTCGTTCGCGCCGGTGGACCCGTGCGGCAGCGTGCCCTGCGCGCCGCGCTTCCTCACCTACGGTTGCGCGCTTGGCGTCGACACCATGACGACAGCGATCGAGGCCGGGGGGCGGCGCGTCAGCCTGGGCGCGCATCCGGTCGGCACGGACGCCGCGCTGATCGGCCGCATCGTCGCGTCGCCGCCGGTGCAGGCGCAGGCGGACGCGATCCGCGACTATCTCGGCGGCGCCGCCGGCATCGTGTCGATCGAACGGCTCGACTACGTCAAGGGCACGCTGGAAAAGCTGGAGGCGTTCGAGCGCCTGCTCGAGATGCACCCGGAACACATCGGCAAGGTCACGCTGCTGAACATCATCACGCCGGCGGCGCCGGGAATGGAGATCTACGAGAGCCTGCGCGTCGAGGTCGACCGTACGGTGGGGCGCATCAACGGCCGCTTCTCCACGCTGAACTGGGTGCCGGTGCGCTACTTTTACCGCTCGCTGCCGTTCGAGGAAGTCATCGCCCACTACGCGGCGTGCGACGTGGCGTGGATCACGCCGTTGCGCGACGGATTGAACCTGGTGGCGAAGGAATTCGTCGCAGCCAAGAAGGCCGGCGGCGGTACGGGCGTGCTGATCTTGTCGGAATTCGCCGGGGCAGCGGTCGAGCTGCATGGCGCGCTGCTGGCCAACCCGTATGACAGCCACGCCATGACCAGCGCCCTGCACCAGGCACTGACCATGCGCGAGGACGAGCGTGCTTACCGCACGGCGCGCATGGCCATGATCGTTGCCGAGCACGACGTCGTGCGCTGGGGCGACGATTTCCTGGCTGCCGTCGACAACGCGTGCGTACCGGTACTGGAGGAGGTGAAGGCGGCATGAACCACGTCATCCTCGGCAACGACGTGACGGCATGGACGGCCGCGTTGGCGACCGCCGTCGTCGTGTGCGTGCTGCTGTACGGCGCACGGCGCCTGGTGGTTTCCCGTCTGCAGGTCTTCGCGCAGACGACCGCAACCCACCTGGACGACGTGGCGATCAAGGTGTTGTGCGCGACCAGCCCGCTGTTCGTGCTGTTGATGGGCCTGTATGCCGGCGCCCAGTGGCTCGTCCTGCCGGGCAATGGCGCCGCCGTGCTGGCCCGGCTCGCGATCGCGGCGCTGCTGCTGCAGGTGGCCCGCTGGGGCGACGTCGGCATGCGCGACTGGCTGCACCATTACCGGACGGCGCGCAGTGCGCAGGACGTCGCCAGCACCACGTCGACAGCGGCACTGGGCTTCGTCGCGCGCACGCTGCTGTGGCTCGTCATCGTCCTGATGATCCTCGATAACTTCGGCGTCAACATCACGACCCTCGTCGCCAGCCTGGGCATCGGCGGCATCGCCGTGGCGCTGGCGCTCCAGAACATCCTCGGGGACCTGTTCTCTTCGCTGTCCATCGTGCTCGACAAGCCGTTCGTGGTGGGCGATTTCATCACCGTGGACGACATCGCCGGCACCGTCGAATACGTCGGACTGAAGACGACGCGCATCCGCGGCCTGGGCGGCGAGCAGGTGGTGTTCTCGAACAGCGATTTGCTCAAGAGCCGGATCCGCAACTACAAGCGGATGCAGACGCGCCGCATCGTATTCACGATCGGCGTCGTCTACGAGATCGACAAGCGCCGGCTGCTGGCGATCCCGGAGATCCTGCGCGAGGTCGTGTCGGCCCAGCCGCAGGCGCGCTTCGACCGCGCCCATTTCAAGAGCTATGGCGCGTCCTCGCTCGACTTCGAGACCGTGTATGTCGTGGAAACGCCGGAGTATGCGGTGTACATGGACATCCAGCAGGCGATCAACGTGGCCCTGTTCGACAGGTTTGCGCAGGAAGGCATCGCGTTCGCGTATCCTACCCAGACCGTGTATTTCGCACAGGCCGGGGGAACGCAAGCGCCATGCAAATGATATTCACGTCCGGGTTCATCCTCGCGGTCGTCGTGTGGGGCATCGTCGCCCCGGCCGGCATGAGTGCCGTCTTCGGCGCCATGCTGTCGGTTCTGACCCGTAACTTCGGCTGGCTGTACCTGTGGGTCGTGCTCGGGCTCGTCCTGTTCGCGGGCTTCGTCGCGTTCAGCCGGTACGGCAGCATGAAGCTCGGCGGCGACGACGAGGAACCGGAATTCGGTGCCGGCAGCTGGTTCGCGATGCTGTTCGCGGCGGGCATGGGCATCGGCCTCGTGTTCTGGGGCGTCGCCGAGCCGATCTCCCACTACAACACGGCGCCTCCCGGTGTCGTGTCCGGCACGCCGGAAGCCGCGAACGCCGCGATGCGCTACGTGTTCTTCCACTGGGGCGTGCATCCGTGGGCGGTCTACAGCGTGGTCGCTCTGGCGATCGCATTCTTCCAGTACCGGCGTAGGCAGACGCCCCTTATCAGCAGCGTCACCGGCTCGCTGCCGTGGCGCGCCGTGCGGCCGCTCTCCGGCCTGTTCAACGGCCTCGCCGTCGTCGCCACGGCGTTCGGCGTTGCCGCGTCGCTCGGGGTCGGTGCGCTGCAGATCAACAGCGGTTTGCATGCCGTATTCGGCGTCCCGGTCGGCACGGGGCCGCAGGTCGCCATCATCGTCGTCACCGCCGCCGTATTCATCGCTTCGGCGCTCGCCGGCGTCGAGAAGGGGATCAAGCTGCTGTCGAATTTCAACATGGGCGTTGCGGTCGCGCTGGCCGTGGCCGTGTTTATCCTCGGCCCCACGGTGGCGATCATCGACACGCTGACCAACACGCTCGGTGCCTACCTGAGCGATATCGTGCGGATGAGCCTGCGCGCCACGCCGTTCCGCGACAGCAACTGGGTCGGCAGCTGGACGATCTTCTACTGGGCCTGGTGGATTTCCTGGTCGCCGTTCGTCGGCCTGTTCATCGCCCGCGTCTCGCGCGGCCGCACGATCCGCGAGTTCGTCATCGGCACCGTGCTGGCGCCATCGCTGGCGGCGTTCCTGTGGTTCTCGATCTTCGGCGGCAGTGCACTGACCATGCAGATCTGGCAGCACGTGCCGCTCGCGGAGGCCGTCAAGGCCGACGTCGCGACGGCCCTGTTCACGATGTTCGGCGCGATGCCGTTCGGCGCTATCATGTCGATGGTGGCCACGCTGCTGGTCCTCGTCTTTTTCGTGACGTCCGGCGATTCCGCCGTGCTGGTACTCGGCATGATGAGCACGCGCGGCAATCCCGATCCGCCGGGCCGCGTCAAGCTGGTCTGGGGTGTGCTCGTCGCGGGGATCGCGGTCAGCCTGCTGCTCGCGGGCGGGTTGCAGGCCCTGCAGACCGCGACGATCCTGTTCGCGCTGCCGTTCGCCCTCGTGATCGTGCTGATGGTCGTCGCGCTGTGGCGCGCGTTGCGCGAAGACTGGCGCGAGGAAGCGCGGCGCGAACGCGAACTGCGGCGCCGCATGCGCGAACTGATGCGGGACTAGGTGCCGCGCCGCTTCAGCCACGCATAGCCGAGCACGCCCGACGCCAGCGACGCCAGCAGGATCGCAATCTTGGACGCATCGACCGCCTCCGCTTGCCCGGCGAAGGCCAGGTTCGTGATGAAGATCGACATCGTGAAACCGATACCGCCCAGCAGGCCCGCGCCGATCACGTGGCGCCAGGCAAGGTCCGCGGGTAAGCGGCACAGTCCGAGCGAGACGGCAGTGAAGCTCATCGCTGCAATGCCCGCCGGCTTGCCTACCGTGAGTCCCAGCATGATGCCCATGCTATTCGCAGACAGCAATTGCTCGGTCCAGCCGGCGGCGACCACGATGCCCGTGTTCGCGAGTGCGAAAACGGGCAGGACGAGGAAGGTGACCGGCTTGTGCAGGAAATGTTCGAGCCGGTGCGAAGGCGATGCCTCGTCGTCGCGCCGGGCCGAGTAGGGGATCGCGAAGGCGAGCAGCACACCCGCGATCGTGGCGTGCACGCCGGACTTCAGCATGAGGAACCACATCAGTGCGCCGCCGAGCAGGTAGGGCGCCAGCGCCATCACCCGTCCGATGCGGTTCAGCGCGACCAGGCCCGCGAACACGACGAGTGCGCCGCCGAGATAGGCGAGCGACAACTGCTTCGTGTAGAACAGGGCGATCACGACGATCGCCCCGAGGTCATCCATGACGGCGAGTGCGGTGAGGAAGACCTTGAGCGAGGCGGGTACGTTGCGCCCCAGCAGGGCCAGCACGCCGAGCGCGAACGCGATGTCCGTCGCCATCGGGATGCCCATGCCCGCCTGCGTCGGGCCGCCGCCGTTCAGGGCAAAATGCAGCGACGCCGGCACCACGATGCCGCCGGCGGCCGCCAGGATCGGCAGCAATGCGTTCTTGAAATCGGACAGCTCGCCGTTGTACAGCTCGCGTTCGAGTTCGAGGCCGATCAGCAGGAAGAAGACGGCCATCAGGCCGTCGTTGACCCAGTGTTCGAGGCTCAGTCCCGCCACGTGCGCATGCCAGAACTGCACGTAAGGTGCGCCCGCCGCGGAGTTGGCGATCGCGAGCGATGTGGCGGTGCAGAGGATGAGGATGATGCCGGCGGCCTTGCCGGACGCGGTGAATTCGTTGAAGCTCTTGCTGAGCGAAGACTCGACGTGCATGCCAATTCCCGGATGGGCACGCGTCCAAAGGTCATGCTTGGACGCGCGCGTACCGCGTGGCGGCCCGACCATCGCACATCCTGTCGTGCCGGCGCGGCACGATCACCCTTGCCGCGATTATAACGTGGACCGCATCCATGCAACGATTTGATGCATGGCTGCAAGAAATGTTTGGACAAATGCGACGGGTGGGCGACAATCCAGCGCGTACTCTTCCTTGATACCGATGTCATGAACGCACCCGACACCCAGCCCCGGCCGCCATCGCTGCGCGCCGCGATCGCCCACCGCTTCAGCCTCCACGACGACAAGGCGGACGATGCCGAGATCGACCGCGCGATCCGCGCCGGCGTGGAACTGCAAGGCGCGACCCTGTGGATCCTGATGCTGGCGATCCTGATCGCTTCGGTCGGCCTGAACACCAACTCGACCGCCGTGATCATCGGCGCCATGTTGGTGTCTCCGCTGATGGGGCCGATCGTCGGATTCGGCTACGGGATCGGCATCCTCGACTTTGCGCTGATCCGCCGCGCGCTCGCCAACCTCGGCATCGCCGCCACGATCAGCCTGGGGACGTCGACGCTGTATTTCCTCGTCACGCCGCTGGCCGAAGCGCAGTCGGAACTGCTGGCACGGACGACGCCTTCGCTGTGGGACGTGCTGATTGCCCTCGCCGGTGGACTGGCCGGCATCATCGGCCAGACGCGGCGCGAAAAGTCGAACGTAATTCCCGGCGTGGCCATCGCGACGGCGCTGATGCCGCCGTTGTGCACGGCAGGCTACGGCCTTGCCAACGCGAACTGGTCGGTGTTCGGCGGCGCCTTCTACCTGTTCTCGATCAACTGCGTGTTTATCGCCTTCGCGGCCGTGATCGTCATCGACTTCCTCCGCCTGCCGCACCGGAAATTCATCGACCCCGTCAAGGAGCGCCGGGTCAAGCGGGCGTTGCTGGCGGTTGTCCTGCTCACGGCGCTGCCGAGCATCTGGCTCGCCGCACGCCTCGTCGACAATGAAGTCTTCGGCAGCCGCGCGCGCGAATTCGTGCGCAAGGAATTCAACACCGCGACGGTGCACGTGCTCGAGACCCGCGTCGCGCCGGGCACGCACGACATCGAAGTCACGCTGATCGGCACGCCGCTGGCCAGGGCGGCGATCAAGGCCATCGAGCAGAAGCTGGCATCCGCCGGCCTGACGAACGCGCGCCTGTTCGTGCACCAGGGCGAGGTGCCGCACGTCGAAAGCCAGAAGATCGACGTCGGCAGCCTGAAGGCCGACATCCTGGCCGAGATCGTGCGCAACAACCAGGACGCGCTGCAGGACAGGGATGCGACGATCGAGGCCTTGCGCCGCCAGGTGACAGCCCAGCAGGAATGGGTGGCGCGGGCCGGCGCGGTGACGCGCGAATTCGAGGCGCAGTACCCGCAGTGCGGCGAAGTTCTCGTGGGCAAGGCCGCCCAAGACGGCGTCGACGGCGCGCCGTCCGTGCCCTTCCTCAGCGCGACCTGCCGGCGTATGCCCCGTGCGGACGAGGTCAAGCGGATCAACGAGTGGCTGAAGGTACGCAGCGGGTCGCCTGACGCCAGAGTGGTACTGGTCGCCGGGCGGCTGCAGCCGCTACGACATCTGTCGCCGCGGCCATGAGAGCGTTTGGCCGTGCAGTTCGTCCGGGAAGGGCCATGCGAACTTGTGCCGTCGGCATGACTCAGGAAGAGGAGACAGCATGTTTTTCAACGGATGGGACAGCATCATGCGTGTCGCCGTAGTTGGCGTCCTCGCCTACGCGGGCCTCGTCCTGATGTGCGCAGCGTCACGGACGCCCGGTAAAAGGCGACCGACGCCTCATGAGTCGGGCGCCCGCTTCCCGTCAGCCAGCGTCCGCAATGCCTCGCCCAGCCGGGCCGGTGCCGGAACTTCGACTTTGCCCGCCGGCCAGCCTTCGCGCTGGCGGCGGCGGTCCCCGTCCGTCGCTTCGGTCTGGTCGTGGAACAGTACCTGGTGGGTGGGGAACGGAAGATCGATCCCCTGCGCGGCGAGGGCCGCTTTCACGCTTTCCAGCACCTTGTCCTGCAGGTCCAGCGCATCCGCCCGGCGCGGCGGTTTGATCCACCAGCGGATGCGGATCCTGACGCCCGCATCCACGTAATCCATGACCAGGGCATCCGGCGCCGGCTCCGCCTCGACGCCCGCTACGGCGCGGATGGCCTCGAGCATCACTCGTTTGGCAGTGGCGATGTCGTCGCCGTTGCCGATCACCACGTCGTACTGGAGGCGTCGCTCGGGGTAGGCCGTGTTGACGATGAACGAGCCCTTGTACAGGTCGGCATTCGGGATGATCACCAGGCGGCCGTCGTACGTCCGCATCTTGGTGGCGCGCGTTTCGATCTGCTCGATCGTGCCCTCGAAATTGCCGAAGACGATCTGGTCGCCGATCCGGAACGGCTCGGTCAGCAGGATTAGAATGCCCGCCAGGAAATTCTCGAAGATGTCCTTGAAGGCGAAGCCGATGGCGATGCCGGTGATGCCCAGCGCGCTCACGAGGTTGGCCGGCGTGAACGACGGGAACGCGATCGTGATCGCGAGCAGCAGGCCCAGCATTCCGATGCCCCATTGCGTCATCCGGCCCAGCACGAGCACGAGGTTGCGGTGGTATTTCTTCGCATTGAAGCGCTGCACCAGCTTGCGGACGACGGTGGCTGCGAGCAGGAACAGCAGGAATACGAGCAGGGCGATGGCCAGGTTCGGCAACAGGCGCATGGCGTTGGTGCCGAGGGAGTTCAGGCGTTGGTAGGCGATGGCGATCTCGGCGTTCATGGGGTGTTCCGGAAGTGGTGGGCGGTCGAGCCGGGTCCGCTCCAGTAAGCGGCGTGGCGTGCACGTACCCGTTCGATGTCGTCTGGAAAATTCAGCGCCCGTTCGGCACGGCGCAGTGCGAGGTCGGCATGGCGCCGCGCGTCCGCGCGTAGCGCAGGATGCTCCCGCCCGAGTTCGCCGAGGTGGCGTTGCAGGCGCAGTGCCACTTCCACGATGCCCGCGCCGTCGCGGGCGATGGCGTTAAAGGCGTCGTCGAACAATTCGTCCAGCGCCAGCGCGGGGACGGCCACGAGGTCGCACGTCGGCGCCTCAGCCGCTTCCTCAGGCGCCAGGCCGGCGAACAGGCGGTGGAGCGAGCCCAGCACGCCGATCGCCGTGCCGGGGTCGTTGATGCCGGGGGAGAGCGCGCGCCCGGCGATTTCCGCCAGCACGACCATGCCGAAGCGGGGATCGCCGTCGAACTGGCGCTGGCTGCCGATCGTGAACGCCTGCGCGAACGCCGCGCGCGCGGAGGCTTTGTCGATGGCCTGCGTGCCGTGCAGGCGGCACAGCGCGCGCGCCGGACTCACGTAGGCGCCTGGCAGCACGGCCACGCCGACGCGTATTGCGTGGTCGGCGGCCAGCCGCTGCAGGCGCGCCATGTCGATGTGCTGGACGTAGCCAATGCGGTCGCTGTGTATCGCGACTCCCGCCACGGAGGACTCGTCCGCGACGCCGCCCAGCCGCGGCTGATGCAGGCGACGTGCCAGCGCCGCGGCCGTCGCCCGCTCTACCTTGTCGACGATCGCCCCGATGCGGCCCAGCCTGGCGATCCGGTCGACCCAGCGGACGAACGTCAGGACCACGATCACGAGGACGACCACCATCAGCACGAACAGCGTGAAGCGCCCGGCCCGCCCGTAATAGCCGTTCATGGCGGCGCTGATGCCCACGACGCTGAAGATGAAGGCGCCAACGAACGTCGACAGGGCGTTCTGGGACACGTCGTCGGCGACGATCAGCGGAAAGGCTCTCGCGGTGGCGATCTGTCCGGCCGATGCGTAGGCGGACACCATCGAGGCGACCGCGAACGTCGCGACCGCCAGCATGCCCGCCGCGATGATCTTTAATAGCTCGATGACTGAGGCCTGGGTCACCTCCGGCACCGAGCCGTCGACCACCATACGGTCCGCCAGGTGCGCGAGCAGTACCCCGGCGACCGACAGGGCGCAGGCGAACAGCGGCTTGATCCACAATCGTTCGCGGAGGCGGCTGAGCAGGAATCGGAGGCGTTCTCGCATTGGCAATCGGTTCGGCGGGCGCTACGTGCCCTTTCCCTCAGCCTGAGGCAAGGGACAGAAACCGTCCGTTCGCTTGCGTACGGTAGGATGCGTGCATCCGCCTTTTTCTATGCCAATATTCAAGCTCATCCATTATCGCGCCTGGCCGTCAGGAGGTTCGTTTGTCCGAAGTCATCCCCATCGTTCTCGCGATCACGGCGTTGATCGCATGGTTCAACGCTCGGTTCCTGAAGCTGCCGTCGACCATCGGCGTGATGGCGGCGGCGCTGATCCTGTCGGCAGCGGCCCTCATGCTCGACCGGCTCGGCGTGGATACGCCGCACGCGCTCGGTGCGGAGCTGCTGAGCCAGTTCGATTTTTCGGATGTGCTGATGCAGGGCATGCTCAGCGTGCTGCTGTTCGCGGGCGCGCTGCAGGTCGACTTGCGCGAGCTGGCCGCGTACCGCTGGCCGATCGCTTTGCTCGCCGTGGGCGGGACGCTGGCGGCCGCGTTGCTGGTCGGCTTCGGCCTGTACGCCGTGTTGCCCGCAATCGGCCTGCCTCTGCCGCTTGAATATTGCCTGGTATTCGGTGCACTGATCGCTCCGACCGACCCGATCTCCGTCACCGGCCTGTTGCGCAAGCTGGGGGCACCGCATAATCTCGAAACGGTGATTTCGGGCGAATCGCTGTTCAACGACGGTGTGGGAATCGTCGTGTTCGTTGTCATGGCCGAGCTGGCAGCCAGCCACCATGTGCCGGCGGCGGGCGACGTCGCCCTGCTGTTGCTGCGCGAAGCAGGCGGGGGCATCCTGTTTGGCATGGTGCTGGGCTACCTGGCCTATTGTCTGCTGGCTGCCATCGACAGCTATCAGGAAGAGGTCCTGATCACGGTCGCGACGGTGCTCGGTGGCTATGCACTGGCGCATTCGCTCGGGGTGTCGGGACCGCTGGCCATGGTAGCCGCCGGCATTCTCATTGGCAACCTCGGGCGGCAGCACGCCATGTCGAGCAAGACCGAGGAGCACGTGGACCAGTTCTGGGAATTGCTCGATGCGATTTTCAACGCGATCCTTTTCGTGCTGATCGGTTTCGAGGCGATGGTGTTGCCGTTGTCGGGTACGTTACTGGCCGGCGGCGTGGCGGCGATTATCGTCACGCTGGGAGCGCGACTGCTTACGGCCGGTCTGCCGGTGGCGTGGTTCCAGCGCCGCGGCAGCCTGCCAAAGGGGGCGTGGCAGGTGTTCACTTGGGGCGGGCTGCGCGGTGGCATCTCCGTGGCACTCGCGCTGTCCTTGCCGCCGAGCCCGTATCGGGATGTCCTGGTCACGGTGACCTATGTGGTGGTGGTCTTTTCGGTTATGGTGCAGGGGATGACGACCGGGCCGCTGGTGCGAAAATTGGTGCCCTGCACAGACTGAGCATTGAAGGTTGCCACACACACCGCGCGAACGAACGTTGTGGTGGAAAGTGCAACGCTCAGCTAACTTGTTTTCCGTAAAGAGAACGCGGTCTGCGATGCGACGATGTCAGCAAGCTTTCGATTCATCACGAACTTACATGGTTTGGGTCGTCGTCCCTGATCCCATGCTCGCTGGTCCGCTAGACCGGTTCGATAGGCCTCAATGCCACCGTTCCGCTTGATCTCTCGACTGATTGTCTCAGCCAGAATCCTCTCTTCTGACGAATGGTTGCGATCAAACAGCTGGGCAATCTTTTGAAGGAATCGCCTTGCCGCCATCGCTCCCACATCTGTGCCTTCTGGCTGTCCGAATAATAGATCCGAGGCTTTCGCTTCATGTGAACACTCCTCCATACGCCTCAGAGTGTTGCGGTCACCAGTTGAATCCAAGGTCGGACTCGGTCCTTCGACTTAGAATAGTAGATTGCGTCGATGAAAGTTACGGAGCGTCACGAGCGGCCGGATCTGACCTGTTGCGGATGTTTACTTGCTGCAGTGTTTTCCAGTAAATCGACTAAATAATATAAATCGTTTACTTTATTTGATCGCGTCCATGGCGGAAAGCGAGGTCGAGGGGGCGTTATGGCAGTACGTGAACGTTGTCGCAGCCGGCGAATTGTTGAGTTACGTCGGTGTAGCTTTCGGCGTAGGTTTCTGTATTCGGCGCTGTTGCTCATTCAAGAATACACCCATGCATCATGGCGGGATGAAGACCGTCCCCCTCGCAGGCCGCCACGTGCGGCTCGAACCGTTTGACGAGACGCTCCGCGAACCCGTGCGCAGCGCGCTCGATTGCGATCCCGACGCATGGCGGCTGTTCGCGATCAACGGGCAGGGCGAGGGCTTCGACGGCTGCTGGGACAGTCTCAACGCCCAGGTGGCGCAGGGCGGCTGGATCGCCTATGCGGTCCGCAACGCGGCGACCGGCACCGTCGTCGGCACCACCAGCTTCCTGAACATCAAGCCCACGCGCCAGACCGTGGAAATCGGCGGCACCTTCATCCACCCGGACGTGCGGTCCACGCTCGTCAACGTGGAAGCGAAATACCTGATGCTGGCGCACGCGTTCGCCAGCGGCATGCGCCGCGTGGAGCTGCTGACCGACGCGCGCAACGTGCGCAGCCAGGCCGCCATCGCGAAACTGGGCGCCGTGCGCGAAGGCGTGCTGCGGCGCGAACGGGTCACGTGGACGGGCCACGTGCGCGACAGCGTGCTGTTCGCGATCACGGACCTCGATTGGCCGGACGTGCGGGCGCGCCTGGAGCAACGGATCGGGATCCATGGCGCCGGAACGTCCCGGGCGTGCAGCCGTATTCTTCCTTGAACAGCTTGTTGAAATACGAGACGTTGGCATAACCGACCGCGAATGCGATGTCCGCGATGGGCATGCCCGCGTGGTCGGTCAGCAGTCGCGCCGCTTCCGTCAGCCGCAACTGGTTGACGTAGGCCGTGAAGGTCATGCCGAGCTCCGCCTTCAGGATCTCGTTGACCTTTTCGCGGTCCGCGCCGATCCGTGCGGTCACGCTCGCCATGTCCAGTTCGGGATCCCTGTAACGGGTGCCGATGTACTGCAGGATGGCGGCCTTTTCCTTGTCCTTGAACGGCTCCAGCGTCAATTGCCGGTATGCGGAGAACTGCCGGTCGCTTTTCAGCTGCGCGTCCAGGCTGGCGAGTAGCGCCCGGGAGTGTCCCCGCAAGAACCAGACGGCGAACGCGACCCAGCCGATCGTCGAGATGACCGCCAGCGCCGCGACGTAGCGCCGATCGCGCCCGTGCAGCGTGAAGTCGCTGATCTCGACGCGGGAAACGGTGTCGCGCGGGCTCTTCTGGCTGATGCCGAACATGAACCTCGCAACCCGTCCCAGGTCGTAGGACTGGCGCGACGGGTCGACCTTCGACGTCTGGAACCACCACGGCGGAATCGTGAGGCGGGTCAGGTCCAGCGACACCGGCGTTCCGCTCTCGCTGCACGAGAAGTAGGTGTGCGGCGACGGGTAGGTATGAAACATGCCCGGCGTCGAGACGGCCGGGTCGAAGGTGGACAGGCCGAACAGCAGGGAATTGGCGGGCGCGCACCGGGCGACGAACGTGACGGTGGTGTACCTCGACAGATCCGCCGGCCCGCGCGCATCCTCCAGCAGCATTTCTGCCGCCACGAAGGGATAACTCGCGGCGGGCGTGACCCTGAAATCGAAGCGGAGCGACTGCCGGCCCGGTTCGAGGATGCGGATGGTCGACGTCCCGCCGAGGATGGCATCCGTGACGACGTTCGGCCGCCACTGCACGCCGCCCCGTTCCCTGGGAATGAGCGAGACGGACGGATGGCTTTGGCGGATGCAGAACCAGGCGAGCAGCGCATCGGCTGCCAGGACGAGGATGAGCGCAACCAACGCCTTCTTGTAGAACTCTTGCATGGGCCTCATTGGTGATTCCCCCGCGCGGGGGGAATCATTTTACCTGTCACTGCGTCCAGCTCAGCGCTTGCGCGTCCAGCGCGACTTCGTAATAGCCGCGGCGATCCCAGGTCAGGGGCTTGCCGTTCTGCGACAGCGTACCGCCGTTCACCACGACACGCAGCGTGCGGCCCGGCGGGAAGTTGGCCGGCAGCGTCCAGCGCCACGTGGTCGTGCCGGCACTGGTCGTGGGCGTGGCCGCCTGCAGCAGCTGCTGGCCGCGCCAGTAGGCGCCGATATTGACCACGCTGTCGATCCAGACCGTGCCCAGCGCCTTGGCATGGGCCATGTTGTCGGTGACCGCGCCGATGTTCACGCCGCCGCCCCAGTCCTGGGTGGTGGGCAGCAGCGTGTGGAACAGGTAGATCATCCAGCGGCCCTGGCTCGCGGCGGTGTCGAACTTCGACGCGTCGGCCGGGAACTCGGCGAGCGGCAGGTTCTGCGCGTCGGCCCCCGGGCCGGGCGCCACCATGCCCGGCCAGACGCCGCGCGAGACGAGGAAGCGCGATGCGGCGGCCGGCTTGTAGTCCGTGTCGCCGAACGGGTAGGCGGACGTCCAGACCGCGGACTGTCCGAGCTTGGTGCGGATGTAGACGCCGGTGTCGTCGAACTCGGCGCCGGCGCTGCCCAGGCTGGCCGGGCAGGTGTTGGGATCGTTGTCCGTCAGTTCCGCGGCCCGGCAGTGGTGCGTCGTATGGTTGCCGATTTCCGAGCCCTGGGCGACGGCGTCCTTCCAGGTGGCGTCGTAGTTGGGATACCAGTTGGCGACCGGGTTGACGTAATAGGTGACGCGGACGCGCTGCGCCTTCAGGTCGGGATAGTGATCGATCTGCGACGGCTGGGAGTCGTCGAAGGTGTAGGACAGGGCGGACTTGAAGCCGGCCCAGTCGAGCACGCGCAGCCCGGGTTGCCCCGTGGCGCCGGCGGGGCGGGCCACGTCGCTCGGGGCGAGCGGCAGCGGCAGGCCGGCCGTGCCGCCATCGTTCCACGCAAGTACTTGTACCTTCAGCGGGGCCTGGCTGGTGCGCTGGCCATCGCTGACCTGCACGCTGAGGTCATAGTCATTGTGGCCATCGGCGTCGGCGGGATGCGCGGTGTCCGGCGCCTGCCGGAACGACAGGGCGCCGGTCGCGGGATCGATCTTGAAGCGCGCCGCGTCGCTGCCGGCGATGGACCACGTGGCGGTGCGTCCGCCGGCGACGGTCGCCGACGGGATCAGGAAGGTCGCGGTCAGGCCTTCGTGGACGCTCAGGGTGGCCGGCATCGTCAGGACGGGGGCAGCAGCGGCCGCGCCGCCGGCGCCCGCCTGGACGTCGGGACCGTTGACGGTACTGCCGCCCGCACTGCTGCCTCCGCTGCAGCCTGAAAGAAACGCCACCAGCAGGGCAGGGATGGCGGCCTGGATGTTGTACTTCCTGTTCAAGATGGTCTCCTGCAATCGTTGTTGTGGATCCCGAATCGTAGGGATCGAGCGGATGGCGCTCTAACGCTTATTGCGGAAAATTCCATCGTGTGCAGGAATTTGCAGGAATTTCGGCAGATTGTTTTAGAAGCGGACCTTGTCACGTTCCGCGATTGATCTTCCAGGGTACGCCGAACCTGTCGATGACAATGGCATAGCGGGAAGACCAGAACGTCCGCTGCGGCGCCAGGATCACCTGCCCATTGGTTTGCAGCGCACTAAAGTAAGCATCGACTTTGTCTTCCGAATCGACACCGAGCAACACATAGAAGCCTGCCGGCCTTTTGTAATTGTGCGCTTCGACATCGGCGCCAGCCAGCTCGACCCCATCGATGCAGATATTTGCATGAACGATGTGACGTCCCGGACGCGTCTCCGATGCCGGGATCGGTGAATCGGCGACCTTGAGCATCGTACCGATACGCCCGCCGAGATGTGCTGCGTAAAAGTTGAATGCCTCTTCGCATTCGCCGTTGTAGTCAATGTGAAATGATAAGCTCATCGTCTATATGCTTTCGTTTAGGGTGGGATTGTCGAGGCATCCTGGTGGCCGGCAGACGTCTCCAGCCTGCTTGTCAGCTTCCTGAATTCCCTGGGCGAACAACCATACTCTTCCTTGAACAGCTTGTTGAAATACGAACTGTTGGCATACCCGACCGAGTACGCGATTTCCGCCACGGTCGCACCAGCCTGCTCGGCCAGCAACCTGGCCGCTTCGGTCAAGCGCAGCTTCTTCAGATACCCGGTGAATGTCATGCCGAGTTCCGTTGTCAGCACGTCATTGATTTTGCTACGGCTCGTGCCCGTGCCGGCGGCGACAGCGTCCAGGTCCAGTCCGGCTTGCGCGTAATGGGTGGCGATGAAGCGCAGGATGCCGGCCTTTTCCTCGTCCTCGAACCCATCGACGGTCAACTGGCGGTATGCCGCGAACGACAGGTCCTTCTTGAGCCGGGATATCACCTTCGCACCGAAGGCGCGGGACTGCGCCCGGAAGAATCCGATGCCGAAGGCGCACCAACCGATGATCAGGATCACCGCCAGCGCGACGAGGTAGCGGTCGTCGCGGCCATGCAGCGTGAGATCGCTGATCTCGACATGCGCATCGAGCTCGCGCGGGCTGTACTGGCTCCCGCCGAATTCCAGCTTCTGGACACGATCCAGCTTGTAGGACCTGCGCGCAAGGTCGACGTGTTCGGCGTCGTACCACCACTCCGGAATGGCCAGGCGCGTGAGATCCAGCGAGACCGGCATGCCCTTTTCGTTGCAGGAAAAGAAAGTCATGGCGGGCTTCGCGATACCCTCGTCGATCACGGCGACGTTGAGGATCAACGAATTGGCGGGCGTGCATTTCGCAACGAAGGTCACCGTCGAGTACGCCGACAGATCTGCCGTGCCGGGCTCGAATTGCAGCGCCGCCCACGCCCACGGATGCGGGATGGCGCCCGAGAGCCTGAAGTCGAAGCGGAGCGATTGCTGCGCGGCGTCGTGGATGCGCACCGTCGACGTGCCGCCGTAGGGGGCGTCCGTGATGGCGGCCGCGTGCCAGCGCGGCGCCGTCCGATCCCGCGGCACGAGCGCCGCAGACGGCTGGCTGCGATAGACGCAGAAGCCCGCGACCAGCGCATCGGCGGCGAGCAGTAGAACGAACGCGCCGAGGGCCTTCCGGTAAAAGTGCTGCATGTCAGCGCTGCGCGAAAAACGCGGACGGCGAACAGCCGAACGTCTTCCTGAACATGTGCGAAAAGGCCGACTGGCTCGTATAGCCCAGTTCTTCCGCCACGCGCGACAGCGGCATCCCGCGCGCGATCAGCGGTGCCGCGTGCGCCAGGCGCACCTGCTGGCGCCATTCGGTGAAACTCATTCCGAGTTCCCGCTCGAACAGGCGTGCCAGCGTGCGTTCCGATGCGCCCACCTGGCGCGCCCAGTCGGCCAGCGTGTGCGTGGCGCCGGGTTCGTCGAGCAGGCGTTCGCACAGGCTTTGCAGGCGCTTGTCGCGCGGGAGCGGCACGCGGATCGGCAGCGCGGGCGAGCGCGCCAGTTCGTCCAGCATCAGTTCGGACAGGAGCGTCGCGCGCGGCGACGGTTCCAGCTGCGGCAGTTGTTCCAGTGCGAGGATCAGTTCGCGCAGCAGCGTCGACACTTCCAGCACGCGGCAGTCCTCACCAGGGAACGGCGAGCGCGCGGCGTGGATGCGTACGGGCCGCAGGCGCACGGGTTCGAGCACCGTCACCTCGTGCACGACGCCGGGCGCCGTCCAGATCGCGCGCGACGGCGGCACGATCCAGCTGCTGCCGGCGGCCGTCAGGCGGATCACGCCTTCGCGGGCATAGGTCAGCTGGCCGAACGTGTGCGTGTGGGGCGCGACGTTGTCGGCGGCCTCCAGGTCGCGCGCGGTCAACGTGACGGGCCGCGCCGGCGTGGGGTCGAAGCAGTCGGGGAACGGCTGCGTATGGTGGACGACGGGGATGCTCACGGATGTCCGATTCTCGATAGAAGTTGTCCTGCTATCGTAAATCAGTCGTGATCGTTTTGCCTACACTGGCGTTTTCCCCTGGAGTAAATATGTCACACGACAGCACCCTGCGCGCCGACGCGCGCGTGATCGCCCTGGTGGGCCTGGCCCACGGTACCTCGCACTTCTATCACCTGATCCTGGCCGCGCTGTTCCCCTGGCTGAAGCCCGCGTTCGACCTCAGTTATGCGGAACTGGGCCTGCTGCTGACGGCGTTCTTCGTCGTATCGGGCATCGGCCAGGCGCTGGCCGGCTTCGTCGTCGACCGCGTCGGCGCGCGCAGCGTGCTGTTCTTCGGCATGGCGATGCTGGGCATCTCCGCGCTCGTGCTGTCGGTGGCCGGCAGTTATGCGGCGCTGATGGCGGGCGCGCTGCTGGCCGGCGTCGGCAACAGCATTTTCCACCCCGCCGACTACACGCTCTTGAACCAGCGCGTCTCGCGCGCCCGGCTGGCGCACGGCTTTTCCGTGCACGGCATCAGCGGCAACATCGGCTGGGCCGCGGCGCCGCTGTTCATGACGACGGTCGCCGCGTTCTCCAGCTGGCGCATGGCGCTCGCGTGTGCGGCGATCCTGCCGTTCGCCGTGCTGGCGATCCTGGTCCTGAACCGCGCGCATCTGCGGCCAGAACCGAAGCCGGTTGCCGCACCGGTCGCCGCGGGCAGGGAAGGGACGCTGTCGTTCCTGCGCCTGCGCGCCGTGTGGATGTGCTTCGCGTTCTTCTTCCTGACGGCCGTGGCGCTGGGCGGCATCCAGGCGTTCGCGTCGATCGGGCTGATGCAGCTGTACGGCATCTCGCGCGAGCTGGCGACGGGGTCGTACACGGCGTACATGCTGGCGTCGGCGGGCGGCATGCTGCTCGGTGGCTTCGTGGGCGCGGGTCGGCAAGACCACGACCGCACGGTGGCCATCGCGTTCGCCGTGGCCGCCGCGCTGGCGCTGCTGCTGGGCGTGGCCGTCGTGCCGGGCTGGCTCGCCTTGCCGCTGATGGCGCTCGTGGGCTTCTTCTCGGGCGTCGCGGGGCCGTCGCGCGACCTGATGATCCGCGCGGCCGCGCCGAAGAATGCGACGGGGCGGGTGTATGGGATCGTGTATTCGGGGCTGGATGCGGGACTGTCCGTGGGGCCCGCGCTGTTCGGGCTCGTGATGGATGCGGGGCATCCGGGGTGGCTGTTCGCGGGGATTGCGTTGTTCCAGGCGCTGGCCATCGTCACGGCGGTGGGCGTGGGCGGCGGGACGCGTGCCGGCCGCCTGCAGAACGCCTGACCGTCAGCCGCCCTGCAGCGGAAAGCGCAGCGTGACGCAGGTGCCTTGTTCCGCGCGGCTCTCCAGGTCGATGTGCCCATGGTGCTTGCGGACGAACCCCGCCGCCAGCGCAAGGCCGAGTCCCGCACCGTGCACGCCGCTCTTGGTTGTGAAGAACGGTTCGAACGCGCGGCGCTGCACGTCGGGCGCCATGCCGGCGCCCGTATCGACGACGCGGATGCGCGCGTAGCTTCCCGCCGGGACCTGCGCCGTGCGCGACGCGACCTGCTCGTTGTCGAGGACGAGGGTGACGGCGCCGCCGCCGGACGTGGCCTCGCGGGCGTTCTTCACCAGTTCGGCCAGTACCTTCTGCAGCTCGATCGGGTCGAGCGACGCGCACGAAGGTGTGCTGGCCAGGTCCAGCGCGCATGGCGGCATGGCGCCCGCGGGGTTGAACACGGTGCCGTCGATCCCGCGCAGGAAGGCGCCGAGGTCGATGCTTTCCGACGTGCGCGAATTGCCCCGTGCCGTCGCCAGCAGCTGCGTGGTCAGCTGGGTGCCGCGGCGGACGCCGTCCGTTGCCGCGTCGATCCGGCGCCGCGCGCGCTCGTCCGGGTTCTCGATGCGCATGAGCTGCAAATGGCCGTTGATGATGTGCAGGATGTTGTTGACGTCGTGCGCCACGGTGCCGGCGAGCTGGCCGATGGCTTCCATCTTCTGCGCCTCGTGCAGTGCGGCCTGGGCGTGCGCAAGCTGCTCCGTGCGGCGCAGCAGGGCGGTGCGGCTGTCCGCCAGGGCGGCGGCGGCGCGGTCGCGTTCGCGCGCCACGAGGAATGCGTTCGAATGCGCACGCACGCGTGCCGTCAATTCCACGCGGTCCGGCCATTTGACGAGGTAGTCGGCCGCACCCGCCGCGAAGCCGGCTGCCTTCACGTGTGGATCGACCTCGGTCGACAGCATCAGCAGGGGCACCGCCGCCGTCGCCGGATGGCGACGCAGCCGGTGGATCAGGTCGAGGCCGTCGACGCCCGGCATGCGCAGGTCGACCAGCATCACGGTGGGCTCGAAGTCGAGTGCCGCGGCGACGGCGCTGTCCGGATCGTGCACGCAGCGGAGCGTCGCGCCGCTTTCGCCGGCAAACATCCCGAGCATCATGTCGGCGCTCATGCGTTCGTCGTCGACGAGGAGGAGACGGAGGTCGTTGTCGTTGCTGTACATGGAAGGTCGTGGAGAGGCGCGTCAGGCGCGCGCAAGCAGGTCGGCGTCGTTCGCGCGGAGGGCGCTTTCGATGGCGGCGATGGTGTGCTGGAGCTGGGCGAGTTCGAACGGCTTGGGCAGCAGGGCGGCCGCGTGCGCGCCGGTGTCGACATCGACGATGCCCTCGCCCGACGCGAGGATTACCCGCAATGACGGGTTGGAGGCGCAAGCCTGTGTGGCCAGCACGTCGCCCTGCATGCCCGGCAGGTTCCGGTCGGTGAACAGCACGTCGACGGCCCCGTCTTGCAGCAGCGCGAGCGCCTGCTCGGCGGTCGCGGCGCCACGGGCCGTGTAGCCGAGGGCTTCCAGGATCTCGCACGTGAGCACGCGTGCGTCCGGGTCGTCCTCCACCACGAGGAAACGGAGCGGTCCGGTCTGCGCAGCCTCCGCGGGCACGGCCGGCGCAACCGCCTGGACGGGCGCGCGCGCATCGAGACGGGTGCGCAGGGTCAGCGCGAGCTGGGGCAGGGTGTAAGGCTTCGGCAACAGCACGATGTCGGCCGGCATCCCGGCGTCGAGCAGCGATGGGTCGATCGCGTGGCCGGACGTCAGCACGAGCGCCATCCCGGGCGCGAGCCGCGCGGCGTGGCACACGAGGTCGGCGGCCGTCACCCGGCCGGGCATCGAGACGTCGCTGCACAGGAGGTCGATCGTGGCCCCGCTCTGCAGGATGTCGAGCGCCTGGTCGCCGCTGGCTGCGGCGAGCACGCGGTAGCCGAGGCCGGCGAGCATGTCGATGGTGACGACGCGGACGGCAGGATCGTCGTCGACGAGCAGGACGGTCTCGCGGCCACCCGCCACCTGGGCGGCCGCGGCGTCGCGCGCGATCTCGTGCGCGCCGTCCACGCGCGGCAGTTCGACGACGATGGTGGTGCCGGCGCCTTGCGCACTGTCGATCCGGATGGTGCCGCCGCTCTGGCGCACGAATCCGTACACCATGCTCATGCCGAGGCCCGTGCCCTTGCCGGCATCCTTGGTCGTGTAGAACGGATCGAACACGTGGGCGAGGACTTCCGGCGTCATGCCGCAACCGTCGTCCGTCACGGCCAGTGCGACCACGTCGGCGCCGTCGGGGGCGGCCCGGTTGGTTGCGGCGATGTGCAGGTTACCGTTGCCGCCCATCGCGTCGCGCGCGTTGATCGCCATGTTCAGGACCGCGTTCTCGAACTGGTTGCGGTCCACGGCCGTGCTCCACAGGTCCGGGGCCGCCTCGAACGTCAGGTTGACGCCGTCACCGAGCGCGCGCAGGAGCAGCGGCGCGATCTCGTCCAGCAGACGTCCGAGATGTGTCACCTTCGGCTGCAGGTTCTGCTTGCGGCCGAACGCCAGCAGTTGCCGCGACAGGCGCGAGCCGCGCGTGACCGCCGCGAGCGCCTGTGCCACGCGCTCCTGCTGGCGCGCGCTCGCGGTCGCATCGCGCTCGATCAGCTGCAGGTTGCTCGAGATGATCTGCAGAACGTTGTTGAAGTCGTGCGCCACGCCGCTGGCCAGCTGGCCCACCGCCTCCATTTTCTGGGCGTGGCGCAGCGCACGCTCGGCCTTGATCCGCTCGGCCACCTCGTTGCTCACGGTGCGTTCGAGCGATTCGTTGAGGTCGCGCAACTGCGCCTCGACCCGGCGGCGCTCCGTCAGGTCGGTCGTGACCGCGATGATGGAGATGGGTTCGCCGGCGCTGTCCACGATCCGGCTGATGCCGGTATGGCCCCACACCTCGCTCCCGTCCGCGCGCACGTAGCGCTTGTCGAGGGCGGCGATGCTGCCCCCGGCGGCGACTTCCCGCGTGGTCGCGATGCTGGCGGCCACGTCGTCGGGATGGATGACGTCGCGGTACGTGAGGCCGAGCAGCGTGTGCGCGTCGCGCCCGAGCAGCCGGCACATGGCCTGGTTGACGCGCAGGAAGCGGCCGTCCAGGTCCGTCTCGGAAATCCCCACCGATGCCTGCTCGAACACGGTCTGCAGCCGGCTCTCGCTGGCCCGCAAGGCCTGTTCCGCGAGCTTGCGGCCGGTGACGTCGAACGCGACACCCAGATAGCGCGGCTCGCCCTGCCGGTCGGAAGCCACGCGCTGGCCCTGGCGCGCGATCCAGCGGCGTTCGCCCGTGGCGCCATGGCGGATCGGGAATTCCGTATAGTCGAGGGGATCGGTCATGTGCCGGATCCGGTGCACGCCGCTGTGCTGCTGCCAGGCCGGGTCCAGGAGGCCCAGCAACAGGTCGTCGGTGACCGGAACGTCCGGCGCGATGCCCCACAGCCGGCGGTAGGTGTCGGACACGACCAGCGACTTGCGCAGCGGGTACCATTCGAACGTGCCGATGCCGCCCGCTTCCTGCGCAACGCGCAGCCGTTCGTCCGCCAGCGCACGCGCCGTCACGTCGACGCCTTCGACGAGGATGCCGTAGGTGACGCCGTCCGCGTTCTTCAGCGGCTGGTACATGAAGTCGACGATACGCCGCGCGCTGTCGTGCGTGCCGGCGCCTTCCAGCATGACCACGACATCCTGTCCGTGGTAGGGTTCGCCGCTCGCGTAGACGCGGTCGAGCAGGTCGACGAATCCCTGCGCCGCCACTTCGGGCAGCAGCTCCCGGAGGGGGATGCCCTGCGGCGCGCGGCGTCCGATCAGCCGGTCGTAGGCGGCGTTGGTCAGTTCGAACCGGTGGTCCGGCCCGAGCAGCACAGCCATGAAGCTGGGCGAGCTCTGGAACAGGTTGCTGATGAACTGCATGTCGCCGGCCAGCTGGCGGTTCGCGATCTCGAGGCGCGCGCGCTGCGCGCCCAGCTCCGCATTCAGTGTGCGCAACTCGTTCTCCTGCGCGGCCCGCGCCCGCGCCGCCAGCACGCGGTCGGTGATCTCGACGACAGTCGCCAGCACGCCGCGGTGCGCGCTCCCGCCGACGGGGGCGTAGTAGAGGTCGAACCAGGCATCGCGCGGCGCGCCGTCGCGCGCGAGCACGAAATGGGCGTTCTGGTAGACCTGCGGCTTGCCGGCGAGTCCCTCTGCCAGCATCGCACCGTTGAAATCCCAGGCCTCGGGCCAGGCATCGCGCAGCGGCCCGCCCAGCACGTGCGGATGCCTGTCGCCGCAGATGACCGCGTACCCGTCGTTGTAGATCAGCGTGCCGGCCTCGCCCCACAGGAGCGCGGTCGGTGCCGGGTTCGCGAGGACGAGTTCGACGAGCGTGCGCAGGCTCTCGGGCCAGCCGGCAATGGGACCGAGCGGCGTCGCCGTCCAGTCCGCATCGCGGATCAGGGCGCCCGTTTCGCCACCGCCGAGGGGCCACTTGCTGACTTCCATGATCGGATCCTTTCGCAAGTTGCGCGGTGTCGAATGAGTGAGAATTTCGTCAAATTATATTGCAACGAAAAAATATCACCAACACTCACGCGAGCGCGCGGCCGACGATGTCCGATCCGCCCATATGATCGGCGATCAGGATGCGGATGTCGGAGAACCTGGTTGGCTTCACGAGGTGGGCGTCGAAACCGGCCTCCCGGGTCCGGGTCCGCGTGCGGTCGTCGCCCCAACCCGACACGGCCACCAGCATGGGCCGCGGCACGCTCTCGCGAGCCATGAGCGTGGCCGCGAATTCGTAGCCGGACATGCAGGGCATGCCGAGGTCGCAGAACACGACATGGGGAGAAAAGGCCGCCACCAGGTCGAGCCCGGCGTGGCCCGAGTAGGCGATCCTGGTCGGATAGCCCTCGGCGTCGAGCAGCCAGCCGAACATGTCGGCGGCATCGACGTTGTCGTCGATAACGACGATGCGTGCAGTGATATCGGGGGGCACGTCTGCGATCCTAAATTGGCGGCGGACCGTAGTGCGGCGCGGGCGAGGGCTGCGGTAGGCAGGGAGGCTGACACGGTACCACGAATTGCCGGAACCGCCGAGACGTTTCGTTGTGCGAAACTGCTGCAACTAACCGACGAGAAGCGGCGCAGCGGCTGTGCGGGGCCGTACGGCCCCCGTCGTCAGCGTAGCTTCCCGACGATATCCGGCCCCACCGCGAGCCTGACGAACGGTGCCGGATCGTCTTCCCCTTTGCTGGCAATCCAGAAGACGCTGGCCTTGCGGATCTTCCAGTCCTGCGCCGTGCCCGAGAAGATCAGCGACGCCACCTGGCCCAGCAACGGCTGGTGCCCGACCACGACGACGGGATTCTTGTTGTCCGGCCAGCCGGCCGCTTCCAGGATGCGTTCGGCCGACGAATCCGTGTTCAGCGCTTCCACGGTGATGAACTTGCGGCCCAGCGCCTGCGCCGTCTGGACGCAGCGCGCGGCCGGGCTGGAGAGGATGCGGCAGTGGGACGGCAACTGGCGGTCGAGCCACGCGCCCACGCGCGACGCATGGCGCGCACCCTTGGCCGTCAGCTCGCGCAACTGATCGCCCTGGCGGTCGGGCACGTGCGGCTCAGCCTCGGCGTGGCGCCACAGGATCAGTTCCATGGTCGTTCTCCTTGTTATGTCCGTGGGCGGTACCTTGCGCGCCCAGCGTCTCCATCAGGAATTGCTGGGCGCTGAAGGCCGCCTGGCTGCCCCGTGCCTTGCGGCGCTTGTAGCGGCCGTCGCTGCCCAGTTCCCAGGCGTTGACGTTATCCTTCAAATAGACTTGCAGGCCCTCCCGCAGTACGCGCTTCTTGAGCGCCGGCGAGCGGACGGGGAAAGCCACTTCGACCCGGCGGAACAGGTTGCGGTTCATCCAGTCCGCGCTGCCCAGGTAGATGTCGTTCCTGAGGTTGTTGCGGAAGTAGTAGACGCGCGTGTGCTCCAAAAAGCGTCCGACGATCGAGCGCACGCGGATGTTTTCCGACAGCCCCGGCACGCCGGGCCGCAGCGAGCACGCGCCGCGCACGATCAGGTCGATGCGCACGCCGTCCGCGGACGCTTCGTACAGCGCGCGGATGACGGATTCGTCGGTCAGCGAATTCATTTTCGCGATGATGCGCGCCGGCTTGCCTTCGCGCGCGATCGCCGCTTCCTGGCGGATCGCCTTGACGATTTCCTTCTGCAGCGAGAACGGCGCCAGCCACATCGCCGACAGCTGCGTGGGACGCGTCATGCTCGTCAGGTGGATGAACACCTCGTTGACGTCGGCCGTGAGCTCGTCGTCCGACGTGAGCAGGCCGAAGTCCGTGTAGAAGCGCGCCGTCGTCGGGTTGTAGTTGCCCGTGCCGAGGTGGGCGTAGCGGCGCAGGCCGTCCGGTTCGCGGCGCAGCACGAGCGCCATTTTCGCGTGCGTCTTGAGGCCCACGACGCCGTACACGACCTGTGCGCCGGCTTCTTCCAGACGCTCGGCCCAGTTGATGTTCGCCTCTTCGTCGAAGCGCGCCATCAGTTCGACGATGACGGTGACTTCCTTGCCGCGCAGCGCCGCGTTGATCAGCGAATCCATCAGTTCCGAATTCGAGCCGGCGCGGTAGATCGTCTGCTTGATCGCGACGACGTTCGGATCGGCGGCGGCGCAGCGCACGAAGTCGATCACGGGCTGGAACGACTGGTACGGGTGGTGCAGCAGCACGTCCTGCTTGCGCAGCAGGGCGAACATGTCCTGGCCCGTCACCAGCTTGGCCGGAAAGCCCGGGACGTACGGCGTGAATTTCAGGTCGGGCCGGGCGTTGCTATTGGCGATTTCCAGCAGGCGGCCCATGTTGACGGGGCCGTCCACCGTGAACAGGCGCGAGCGGTCGATCGAGAACTGGTCGAGCAGGAAGTCGGCCAGGTGCTTCGGGCAGCCGCGCGCCACTTCCAGGCGCACCGCGAAGCCGTAGTTGCGGCTATGGAGTTCGCTCTGCAGCGCCTGGCGCAGGTTTTTCACTTCTTCCTCGTCCACCCACAGGTCGCTGTTGCGGGTGACGCGGAACTGCGAGTACGACACGACCTCGCGTCCCGTGAACAGGTCCGCCATGTGGGCCTGGATCACGGAGGTCAGCAGGCAGTAGGACGCGCCCGGCTTGTCGGACAGTTCGTCCGGCAGGCGGATCAGGCGCGGCAGCACGCGCGGCGCCTTCATGATCGCGATGCCGGTGCCGCGCCCGAACGCATCCTTGCCGGCCAGTTCGACGATGAAGTTCAGGCTCTTGTTGATTACGCGCGGGAACGGGTGCGCGGGGTCGAGGCCGACCGGCGTGAGGAGCGGGCGTACCTCCTTGTCGAAGTACTGCTTGACCCACGCCTTCTGCGCCGCGTTGCGGTCCGAGCGGCGCAGCAGGTGGATGCCGTTGGCGGACAGCTGCGGCAGGATCTGGTCGTTCAGCAGCGCATACTGGCGCGCGATGATCTGGCGGCATTCGTCGGCGGCGCCGTCCAGGTCGGCCTGGCCGGGATCGGGCCCGCCGTGCGCCTGGTGCTGGGCGAGCAGGCTGGCGACGCGCACCTCGAAGAATTCGTCCAGGTTGCTGGAGACGATCGTCAGGAAGCGCAGGCGCTCGAGCAGCGGGACGGACGGATCCTCCGCGTTTTCGAGCACGCGGCGATTGAATTCGAGCAGCGAGAGTTCGCGGTTGAGGAACAGGTGTGGGCTATCGGGCGGAAGCGCGGCCAGTGCCTCGTCCGTTTTTAACTTCATATCCATTTTTCGGGAATATTTCACTCGTGACAACGGAGTGTAGAAGCCGATTATGACAACATTGTGACAGAGAACGCTCTACAGCGTCGCCGCTGTCACATTTCGCTCCCGTCAATGCGCGTCGAATGAAAATCCGGCGGGATAACGGTGGTAGCCGTCGAAATCGGATTTCCCGACCGGCACGCCGCCCTGGCGCGCGATCGCATACACCATCGCGTAGTGAAAAAAGAAGTTGGGCACGGCGTACATGTGGAAATACTCGGCGGCGGGCAGGTCCAGCTCTGCGAAGCCGGCCGTCGTACGGACGTTCACCGCGTCGATGCCGTCGAAATCCGCATCGGGTAGCGCTGCCAGGTACGCCATCGTCCGTTCGAGTTCCGCGTAGATGCCTGGGAACGTGACGTCGTCGCCGGCGCGGAACGAGACGATCTCGCGTCCCGCCAGCGGACAGGTGGCGCGCAAGGTGAAGCCGATCGCGACCCGCGCCTGCTGCAGCAAAGGAAACATGTCCGGATGCAGGCGGCGGTCCGCCACGGCCCCGTCGAAGGCTTCGACCTGTTTCAGGATGGCTTCCAGCCGGCGCAGGTAGTGCAGGAAGAGCCGCGTCGGCGTGACCGTCATACGACGGTCTCCCGCACGCGCCGCAGATCGTCGCGCGGCGGCCGCCCGAACATCCGGCTGTACTCGCGCGTAAACTGCGACGGGCTCTCGTAACCCACCTGGTACGCGACGGCCGCCACGTCGCAGCTGCTGGCCGCGAGGCGGGCGCGCGCCTCGTGCAGGCGGATCTGCTTCTGGTATTGCAGGGGACTCAGCGACGTGAAGTCCTTGAAGTGGCGGAACAGCGACGACGCGCTCATGCCGCTCACGGCTTCCAGCTGCTGCGTCGAGACGGGTTCCGCGTAGTGCTGCTGCAGCCAGCGTATCGCGCGGCCGATGCGCGAGGCGCGGCTGTCGGCCAGGCCCGCCTCGCGCAGCATCGGGCCGTGCGGGCCGGAGAGCAGGCGCCACAGGATCTCCTTTTCCAGCAGCGGGCGCAGGATGCGCACGTCGTCCGGATGGTCGAGCAGGGTCACCAGACGCCCGACGGCGTCCAGCAGCGGTGCGGACGCGGCATGCACGGCCATCGGCGCGGCGGCCTGCGGCGCCTCGGCTTCCGCCTCGACGATCAGGCCCGCGATCTCGGCCGGGCGCAGCGTGAGCGCGACGCCGAGATACGGTTCGTCCTCGCTGGCGTGGGTCACCTGGCCCGTCGACGGCATCGTCAGCGACACGATCACGCAGTCGCCCGGGCCGTATTCGTAGGTGCGCCCGCCGATCGTCGAGCGCTTGCGGCCCTGCAGGATCAGCGCGAACATCGGCTCTTCGATGCCGCTCATCGGCAGGGTCGGCGCCGTGACCGAACGCACCCGCAGCCCGGGCACGATGCAGTCCGGGCCCGTGCCGGCGTGGCGCATGGCGAGGTGGCGGAGGTCGTGGAGAGTCATCATGGTGTCGTTCGTTCGTAAAGGACGCGCATGTCATTACGGGACAGTGATCGTAACATGATCGACGCTACCAAGACACATATGCATATCTACGGCTGGCCCGCCGGGACGCGTCCCGCGCGGCGGCGCCACCATGGCCGGCGCGCCGGACGCTCGTACGCCTGGCCGGCCGGTACCGTGAGCGCGACGACCGTCCCACGTTCGGCTCCCGGTCCGATGTCGAGCCGCGCGCCGATGGCCGCCGCGCGCTCGCGCATGCCCGCGAGGCCCCAGTGTCCGGGACGGGCGGCCTCGCGGATGCCGCGGCCGTCGTCGCGCACGCGCAGTTCGAACGCCTGCTCGCCGTAGGCCACCTCCAGCACGACCTCGTTCGCATGCGCGTGCCGGAACGCGTTCTGCAGCGCCTCGCGCGCGATGAAGCACGCCTCCATCGCGACGTCGCGGCACAGCGTGCGGCGCTGGCCCTCCACGCGCACGTCGAAGCGCACGCCGAACTGCTCGCCGAGGATGTGGCCCAGCGGGACGACCGCGCCGACGAGGTCCTCGGCCGGCGCCGCCGCGCCGCGCAGCGCCGTCAGCTCGTCGCGGCCTTCGCGCAGCGCGTTCCTCGCCTGTTCGAGCGTGCGGTCGATCAGGGGCCGGTCGGGGCAATCCTGCGGCAGCCGGTCGCGCGCGTGCTCGAACAGCATCAGCAAGGCCTGCACGGACTGCATCAGCGTGTCGTGCAGGGTGCGCGCGATGCGTTCGCGTTCGCCCGCGCGCTCCTGCAGCAGGCGGCGCAGCTGCAGCGTGACCCGGCGCAGGCGCAGGCGGTACAGCAGCCAGGCGCCCAGCGCGAGGAGGGCGGCGCACAGCGCCTTGAACGGTGTGCTCTGCACGAACGTGGGCGCGATCGTGACGTCGAGCGCGGCACCCGCCGGGTTCCACATGCCGTCCTCGTTGGCGGCACTGACGACGAAGCGGTAGCTGCCCGGTCCCAGGCGCGTGTAATAGGCCGTGCGGCGCGGGCCGGCGTCGCGCCAGTCGTCGTCGACGCCCTCCAGTTTGTAGCGGAAGCGCACGCGTTCCGGCATCGTGAAACTGGGGGCCGTGTAGGCGATCTGCAGGTCCCGCGTGCCGGCCGGCAGGATCAAGCCGCCCGCCGCATCGAGCGTGCGTCCGCCGGCGGACACGCTCAGGATGTGCACGGGCGGCGCGAGCCGGTTGCGGGGCAGGCGGGCCGGGTCGATCCAGGCGGCGCCGTCGGTGCCGTACAGCCACAGGCGGCCGTCAGGCGTCTCCAGCAGGCTGGCTTGCCCCGAGCGGAACTGGGCGATGCCGGGATAGCCGTCGGTCGCGTCGAACAGGTCGTACGTGGCGATGGTGCCGGCCGGCGCTTTCAGGAATGCGCGCCACTGGGCGGCCGGGATGCGGACGAGGCCACGGCTGCCGTTCAGCCACAGGTCGCCGTCGGCGCGCAGCAGCATGCCGGTGATGCCGGCCAGCGCCTGCGGATCGGCGAGGCGGACCGGGACGAAGCGGCCGTCGGCCAGCATGGACAGGCCCTTGTCGCCGGCGGCCAGCAACACGCCGCCGGCGTCGTACACGCGTCCCACGACGCCGGCGTCGAGGCCGTCAGCCATGCCGTAGCGCCTGACCTTCCCGTCGCGCAGCGCGACGACGGTGCTGTCGCGATAGCCGAACCACAGTGCGCCGCCCGCGTCGCGCGTCATGCTCACCGGGAGGTCGTCGGGCAGCCCGAACGCACGTGCGCGTTGCCAGCGGCTGCCGTCCCACCGGTACAGCCGGTCGTAGGCGAAGCCGGCCCACAAGCCCGTGCCGTCGTCGAGCATCGTGCGCACGCCGCCGTCCATGGCGGCCTGCGGCACGCTGTCCGGGAACGGGATCCGGATCGTCATGCTCCCCTTGCGCCGCTCGATGACGCCGCGGCGCGCGACGAGGAGGGCGCCGTCGGCGGCCGTGGCCAGTTCCTGCACGTCGCGCTCGCGCAGTTCGACGAGGCGGCTGCCGTCATGCATCCACAGGCGCGGCTGGCGAACGTATTCGGCGTTTGTCCACACACGGCCGGCGTCGTCCAGGGCCATCGAGACGTTGGAATAACCGGGCGGCAGGCCGATGGACACGACGCGGTCGCGCCGGAAGCGGTCGACGCCGCGCCGTGTGCCGATCCAGACGCTGCCTTCGCGGTCCTCGAACATCGTCATCGCGTCGCCGCTGATCAGGCTCGCGGGCACACGTTCGCCCGGATCGGTGCGCGGGTGCAGGACGTCGGTGCGCGCCAGCGCGTCCGGCCCCAGCCGGTAGAGTCCGTCCCCCGCATGCCACAGGTTGCCGTCGCGGTCGAAGATGGCGTCGAACGAATACGATGTCGTCCACCAGTCGCGCGGTCGCGGCGGGGCGGCCAGGCGCTCGGGCAGGCGCGTGATCTTGTCCAGGTACCACAGCCACAGGTGTCCATCCGGGTCGGGCATGATGTTGAAATGCTGGCCCGTGAGGCCGGCCGGCACGAAGCGGTCGACGCCGGGGTCGCGATAGAACAGCGCGTTCTCGGTATTCACCCACAGGCGCCCGGCCGGATCGCGCCGCAGGCCTTCCGAGGTGCCGTCGAGTCCCCAGTCCGCGCCGATCTTGCGCCAGCGGCTGCCGTCGAGCATGAACAGCCCCTTGCTCGTCGCGGCCCACGTGCGACCGCGCTCATCCGCCACGACGGAGTAGACGCCGCCGGGCTCGTAACCGTCGGCCTCGGAATAATGGCGCAGGCGGCCGTCGCGGTACACCGACAGGCCGTTGAAGCGGTACCCGATCCACAGCGACCCGTCGGGAAACGCGCGCACCGTCGCGATCACGTTGGACAGCAGCGGCTGCCCGCCCAGCGACCGGATGTGCTCGAAGCGCACGCCGTCGAAGCGGTACAGGCCGGACGGCGTGGCGAACCACATGAAGCCGCCCGTGTCCTGGGTCATTTCCCACACGTCGCCCGGCATGCCGTCCTTGCTCGTCCACGCGTCGTGGTGCAGCTGGGCGATGGAGAGCGTGGGGTCGAGCGCGTGCGCGCTGCCGGACAGCAGCGCGAGGATGAAGACGATGGCGGAACGGAACATTTGTCGGATTGTAAAGCACGCCGTGCCTGCGCGCCTATACGAACGGATACTGGCGATGCGGCAGGGGCGGGACTACCATGGCCTGGCCTATCCACCCATCCCTCCCAGAGGATCATCCCATGAGCAATCCAAAACTCGAAGTGCTGACGCCGCATAACAGCCAGATCATCTTCATCGATCACCAGCCGCAGATGGCATTCGGCGTCCAGTCCATCGACCGCCAGGTCCTGAAGAACAACACCGTCGGCCTGGCCAAGGCCGCCCGCACGTTCAACATCCCGACGACCATCACCACCGTCGAGACGCAAGGCTTCTCGGGCTACACCTACCCCGAACTGCTGGACGTGTTCCCGAACCAGCCCATCCTCGAGCGCACCTCGATGAACTCGTGGGACGACCAGAAAGTGCGCGACGCGCTGGCCGCCAACGGCCGCAAGAAGGTCGTCGTCGCCGGCCTGTGGACGGAAGTCTGCAACACCACGTTCGCCCTGTGCGCGATGCTGGAAGGCGGCTACGAGATCTACATGGTCGCCGACGCCTCGGGCGGCACGACCAAGGAAGCCCACGACTACGCCATGCAGCGCATGATCCAGGCCGGCGTCGTGCCGGTGACCTGGCAGCAGGTGCTGCTCGAGTGGCAGCGCGACTGGGCGCACAAGGACACCTATGACGCCGTGACCGGCATCGCCAAGGAGCACTCGGGCGCATACGGCATGGGCATCGACTACGCGTACACGATGGTGCACAAGGCACCGCAACGCGGCACCACCAGCCACGAGACGCTGGCGCCAGTAGCGGCACGTTGATTTTTCGCGCGCGCCGGCCATCCCGGTGCGTGCGTCCGCGGCTCCGGCGCCTATCCGCGCCGGGGCCGCTCCCGCCATTCATCCACAGGGGGATGCATGAAGTTCTACCTGGTTTCCTTGGCAGTCGGCCTGCTGGTCGGCTGCATCTACGCATTGCTGCAGGTCCGTTCGCCGGCCCCGCCCGCGATCGCGCTGATCGGCCTGTTCGGCATGCTCGTGGGCGAGCAGGCCGTGCCCATCGCCAAGCGCCTGATCTCCGGCGAGCCCGTCACCATGTCCTGGTTCCGCAGCGAGTGCGTGACCCGCATCAGCGGCGTGACGCCGCCGCCCGCACCTGCGGACGACAAGGCCGGCCATGATCGCGCAGCCTGACGGCAGCCAGACGGTGCTCGTGGTGGACGACGACGACACCGTCCGCACCGGCATGCTCGGCCTGCTGCGCGCGGCCGGCTACGCGGCCCAGGGCTACCACAGCGCGGCCGCCGCGCTCGACGCCTGCGACCCCGTGCGCGCCCACTGCGCCGTGCTCGACATCCACATCGGCGAGCCGGACGGCTTCGCGCTGCGCGAGAGCCTGCGCGC
Organism: Massilia kyonggiensis; assembly: GCF_024756235.1. Classification (GTDB taxonomy): domain Bacteria; phylum Pseudomonadota; class Gammaproteobacteria; order Burkholderiales; family Burkholderiaceae_D; genus Telluria; species Telluria kyonggiensis. The sequence goes on from NZ_JANUGY010000007.1 coordinate 50,578, forward strand.
GCTGGCGCCCGGCCTGCCCGTCATCTTCATCACGGGCGACGACGACCCCGCGCTCGTGCACCGCGCGAACGTCGTCGGCGCGCTGACGCTGCTGCTCAAGCCGGTCGATGCCGATTGCCTGCTGGCGCTGATCGATGCGATCCCGGTGCCGCCGGACGCCATCCAGTGATGCCCACCCCGCCGCACGGCCCCGCATTTTCCGCTATGCTTGCGTCTGCAACAGACGAGGAGGCAGGCATGGGCGAGCGGATGGTGATGGTGGTGGACGACGATGCGAACGTGCGCTCCGGCCTCGAACACCTGCTCGAGGCGGAGGGCTACGACGTGCGCGCGTTCGCCGACGCGGCCGACTTCCTCGTGCAGCCGGCGCCGCCCGTGCCGGCCTGCCTGATCCTCGACATGCAGATGCCGCAGCTGGACGGCATGAGCGTGCTGCAGCACATGGCCGAGCGCCACCTGGCGCTCCCCGTCATCTTCCTGACCGGCCACGGCACGATTCCTCTGTCCGTGGCCGCGATGAAGGCGGGTGCCAACGAATTCCTCACCAAGCCCGTCGACCCGGACGCGCTGCTGGCCGCCGTCGACGAGGCGCTGGCCAGCGATGCGAGCCGCATCGCGCAGCGCCGCGAAGCGGACGAACTGGCGCGCCGCCACGCCCAGCTCACGCCGCGCGAGCGCGAAGTGTTCGGGCTTGCCATCGGCGGGTTGTTGAACAAGCAGATCGCGGACGAGATGGGCATCAGCGAGATCATGGCCAAGGTCCACAAGCGCAACTTGATGCAGAAGATGCAGACGCGCACGCTGGCCGAACTGGTGCGCATGGCCGAGAAGCTCGGCATCGCGAGCGTACGCAGCCGCTGAAGCTCCTCGGTCCGAAAAATTCGGGGTCAGAGAAAATTCGGGGTCAGAGCACTTTTTGTAAAAAATTCGGGGTCAGAGCACTTTTTGGTGCATTGTTTTTCGTGCAATCCTGTCGGTCGAGAGAAGCGGGTGTCGTTCGTTCACGCACCGGTAGATCGCTGCAGATGGGCAAGCAATGGCATGGTGAACATTGATCAGAAACGTGCTCTGACCCCGAATCCGGGCAAAAATGTGCTCTGACCCCGAATTTACAGTCCCACGTGATCCGGCGCGTGGCCGGATCACGTTCACACATCAACCCTTGATGAAGGCGAGGATGTCGGCGTTGATGACGTCCGCATGCGTCGTCGGCATCCCGTGCGGGAAGCCCTTGTACGTCTTCAAGGTGCCGTGCGGGAGCAGCTTGGCGGACAGCACGCCGGAGTCGGCATACGGCACGATCTGGTCGTCGTCGCCATGCTGGACCAGCACCGGCAGCGTGATCTTCTTGAGGTCCGCCGTGAAGTCGGTCTGCGAGAACGCGACGACGCCGTCGTAATGCGCCTTCGCGCCGCCCATCATGCCCTGGCGCCACCAGTTCTGGATGATGCCTTCCTGCGGTTTCACGCCCGGGCGGTTGAAGCCGTAGAACGGGCCGGACGGCAGGTCGCGGTAGAACTGCGCGCGGTTCGTCGCGACCTGCTGCTGGATGCCGTCGAAGACGTCCTTCGGCAGGCCGCCCGGGTTCGACGCGGTCTTGACCATGATCGGCGGCACGGCCGCGATCAGCACGGCCTTGGCCGCGCGCGACTGGCCGTGGCGGGCCAGGTAGCGCACGACTTCGCCGCCGCCCGTCGAATGGCCGACGTGGATGGCGCCCTTCAGGTCCAGGTGCTGGACGACGGCCGCCAGGTCGTCGGCATAGTGGTCCATGTCGTGGCCGGAGCCCACCTGCGTGGAGCGGCCGTGGCCGCGGCGGTCGTGCGCGATGACGCGGAAGCCGCGCTGCACGAAGTACATCATCTGCGAGTCCCAGTCGTCGGAGCTCAGCGGCCAGCCGTGCGAGAACACGATCGGCGTGCCGCTGCCCCAATCCTTGTAGAAGATGTCGACGCCGTCCTTCGTGCGCACGTAGCTCGACGTCATGCGGGCGGCGCCGCCTTTCGCTTCCGTCGCGGCCTCGGCCGACCCGGCGGCGGCCATCATGGCCAGCGGCAGCGCGGCGGCGCCGCCCAGCATGCTGCGGCGCTTTTCGTTCATATCGTTCATATCGTTTTTCCCTTTCGTCTGGATGTTGTTGTGATGAACCGATGTTCAGGTACTACGATGCCCGATGCGAGCGGTAAAAACCACTCGCCGGAATATAGGGATCACGCTGCCGCGGGTGCGGCTTCCAGCGCCGGCCAGTCCAGCAGCACGAGCCACGCGAGCAGCGCGAGCGCGGGCAGGAAGCACCAGAATCCGACCGCCATCCACGCCATGCCACCCGCGATGCAGCCGAGGGCGAACGCCAGCACGGGCCAGAAGAACTTCACGAAGCGCGCCCTGACGGCCGGCGTGGCGCGGCCCGTGGCCAGGTCGGTCATGTCGATCAGGAGTTCCGTCACGTTGCCCGTCATGACCGTCGTGGGCGCGATGCGGCCCAGCTGCAGCTTGCCGACCGCGTTCTGCACGCCCATCGCCGCGGTGCCCAGCATGCCGGTCACGAGGACGAGCGGCGCTTCCGGTCCCGCCAGCGGCGACGCGGCGAGGCCGGCGATCATGAACAGCGCCAGCAGCACGAGCTGCATGCCCAGCAGCGGACGCGCCGGATTGTGGCCGAGGCGCGCGCAGCGCACGTCCATCAGGCGCGCCACGACGACGCCGGCCGCGAACGCGGGAATCGCGAGGAATTTCAACGGCAGCACGCCGGCGTGCGACGGCCGCGCGAGTTCGCTGCCGATGAGGACGAAGTTGCCCGTCACGTGCGCGGTGAACAGGCCGAACAGGCCGACGAATGCGGACGTGTCGATGTAGCCGGCCAGCAGGCCGAGGCCGACGCCGAGCGTCAGGTCACTGGGTTTCATGGACATGGTGGACTCCTCAGAATGCGAAGCAGCTGCAGCCGAACGCGCCCCAGAACGCGCTGAAATCGGATACCGGCACGTCGGACTTGCGGGCGCGGTCGTGCGCATGCGCGTGCACCGAGCAGGCGCCGCGGCACTGGTGCGGCAGTTTGGCGGCCACCGGTTGCTGGACGGGCCGGTAATGGCCCGGCACCTTCGCGACGGGCGACCACTCGGGCAGCACGGGGATAGCGGGCGGTGCCAGCCTGTCGAACGGTCCCTGGCCGAACACGACGCGCCCGCCCACCACGGTCAGCACGGACTCGATGGCCTTGATCGCTTCCTCGTCCACGCGGAAGTAGTCGGCCGAGAGCACCGCGAGGTCGGCCAGCATGCCTGCCTGGATGCGGCCCTTGTGACCCTGCTCGCTGGAGAACCAGGCACTGCCCGCGGTCCACAGTTCCAGCGCCGTGTGGCGGTCGAGGCGCGAGCCTGCGTCGTACAGGCGCAGGCCGCCGACGGTGCGGCCGGAGACGAGCCAGTACAGCGCCGTCCACGGGTTGTAGCTGGCCACGCGGGTGGCATCCGTGCCGGCGCCGACGGGCACGCCCGCGTCGAGCATGCGCTTGATCGGCGGCGTCGATTCCGCGGCCTTGGCGCCGTAGCGGTCGACGAAGTACTCGCCCTGGAACGCCATGCGGTGCTGGATCGCGATGCCTCCGCCCAGCGCTTTCACGCGTTCGATGTTGCGCGGGGTGATGGTCTCGGCGTGGTCGAACATCCAGCGCAGGCCGTTGAACGGGATCTCGCGGTCGACCTTTTCGAACACGTCCAGCATGCGCGAGATGGATTCGTCGTACGTCGCGTGCAGGCGGAACGGCCAGCGGCTCGACACGAGGTGGCGCACGACCTGCTCCAGTTCCGCTTCCATGCCGGCTGGCAGGTCCGGGCGCGGTTCCAGGAAGTCCTCGAAGTCGGCGGCGGAAAACACGAGCATCTCGCCCGCGCCATTGTGACGGTACCAGTCGGTGCCCTGGCCCGGCGTCACCATCTCCGTCCACTTTTTGAAGTCGTCGAGCTCCTTGCCCTTGTTCTGCGTGAACAGGTTGTAGGCGATGCGGATCGTGAGCTGGTCTTGCGCGGCCAGCTGTTCGACGACCTGGTAATCCTCGGGATAATTCTGGAAACCGCCGCCCGCGTCGATCGCACTCGTGAGACCGAGTCGGTTCAGTTCGCGCATGAAGTGGCGGGTCGAGTTGATTTGCTGTTCCAGCGGCAGCTTCGGGCCTTTCGCCAACGTGGCGTACAGGATCATCGCGTTGGGGCGCGCGATTAGCATGCCGGTCGGGTTGCCGGCGGCGTCGCGCACGATCTCTCCGCCCGGCGGGTTCGGCGTCGTCTTGTCGTAGCCGACGGCGCGCAGGGCGGCGCGGTTGAGCAGGGCGCGGTCGTACAGGTGCAGTACGAACACGGGCGTGTCCGGTGCGGCGGCGTTGAGTTCCTCGAGCGTCGGCATGCGCTGTTCCGCGAACTGGAATTCGTTCCAGCCGCCGACCACGCGCACCCATTGCGGGCTCGGGGTGCGGTCGGCCTGCTCCTTCAGCATGCGCAGCGCATCGGCCAGCGACGGCACGCCTTCCCAGCGCAGCTCGAGGTTGTAATTCAGGCCGCCGCGGATCAGGTGCAGGTGCGAGTCGTTCAGGCCCGGGATGACGGTGTGGCCGTCCAGGTCGATCACGCGGGTCGTGTCGCCGCGGTGGCGCATGACGTCGGCGGCGTCACCCACGGCGACGAAGCGGCCGTCGGCGATGGCGACCGCGTCCGCCTGCGGGTTGGACCGGTCCAGTGTGTGGAAGCGGCCGTTGGTGAGGATCAGGTCGGCGATGGCGGGTGTGTTCATGGTTCCTCCGGAATGTAAATATATTACTGCGCGCGGCTGTACTGCAGCGGCGACAGGCCCGTGCTGCGGCGGAAGCTGCGGCAGAAATGGCTCTGGTCGGCGAAGTGCAGCAGCATGGCGATCTCGCACACGCTGTGGCGGCGGTCCAGCAGCAGCCGGCGCGCGTGTTCGAGGCGGCGCCGCATCAGGTAGCGCATGGGCGGGTCGCCCGTCGTGGCGCGGAACAGGCGCGAAAAATAGTGGCGCGACAGGCCGGCGTGGCCGGCCAGGTCGGCCAGGGTGAGTGGCTCGGTCAGGTGGTCGTCGATGTAGCGGCAGACGCGTATCACGGGTGCGGAATTCTCAGGCATGGTTGCGGCTTTCGGAAGGCGGCACGACGCCGGCGACGCCGCGCACGGGCAGCACGACGCGGAACAGCGCGCCGTGCGGCTCGGCGGGCGTATATTCGATGCGGCCGCCATGTGCCTCGACGATGGCGCGGCTGATCGACAGGCCGACGCCGGTGCCGTGCGGCTTGGTCGAATACAGGGCGTCGAAGATGCGCTCGCGGTCGGCCGGCGCGATGCCGGGGCCGTTGTCGCATACACGCAGTTCGACGAGCGCGGGGCCGGCCGGCACGGATTCCAGCACGATGCGGCGCGGGCGGTCGCTCACGCCGGCCAGCGCCTCGATCGCGTTCAGCAACAGGTTGATGAGCACCTGCTGGATCTGGGCGCGGCTCGCGTGGATCTGGCGTTCCGGCAGCAGCAGGCGCGCTTCCAGCTGCACGTTCTGGCGCACCATCAGCGCGCGCAGCAGCTGCGTGACTTCGCCGACCGCCGTGTCGAGCGCGAACGTGCTGGCGGCTTCGCCCTCGCGCCGCGCGAGGCCGCGCACGCTGCGCACGATGTCGCCGGCCTGGCGGCCGCACGCCGTGATCTGTTCCAGCGCCTCCAGCGCCCGCGTGGTGTCGGGCTGGCCGCGCCGCAGCCAGCGGCGGGCGGCGGCCGCATGCAGCAGGATCGCGGCCAGCGGCTGGTTGACTTCGTGCGCGATCGTGATGCCCAGTTCGCCGACGGTGCCGGCGCGGGCGGCGCGCGTCTGCTGGTCGTGGTCGGGCGCGGCGGGCGCGGCGTCCCAGGCCTGCATCAGGTCGCGCACGCGGCCGTGCGCGCCCCAGTCGCGCCAGGCGTCCAGCGCGAGCTTGCGGTAGCCCGGCAGCGCGCCGGCGAGACCGTGGCGGGCGCACAGGCCGGCGGCGCCTTCCCAGGCCAACGCGGCGATCCACGCCTGGCCGGCCGTCTGCGCCTGCGCGGCGGCGCGTTCGTAGGCGGCCAGGGCCCGGCCCGCCCCGCCCGCATCCTGTTCGGCCGCGAGCGCGAGCAGCGCCATCGCGCCGGCCACGTCGGGCGCGCGCCGGGCCCAGGCCTGCAGCGCGCGGCGGTGCGCGCGCAGGGCGGCCGTGGCGCCGGGCACATGGTCCAGCCGCGCCAGCGTCAGCGCGCCGAACAGGTGGTAGGGCAGCAGTTCGCACGGCGGCGTGACCGGGGTGACGAGCTGGCGTGCCGCGGCCAGCGCCGCGCGCGCCGCGCCCGTCTCGCCGCGCAGCCATGTCGCCTGCAGGCAGCCGAGCCAGCACCCGAACTGCATGGCGTCCGCGGGCACCGTCGGCACGTACGGCGTGCGCGGGCCGTCGGCCAGTGCCCGGAACAGGGCGATGCGGCTGTCGAGCTGGCTGGTGGCGACGGAAACGTTGCCAAACGGGACCGACTGACGGACGGCGTCGGCGTAATGGAGCAGCTCGGCCAGCGGCGCGCCGCACAGCAGGCGCACACCGGTCCACAGGACGGCGTTGCGGGCCAGCGTATCGGGACGGACGGCCTCCAGGCGGCAGGCTTCGGCCTGCAGCAGTGCCGCTTCGCGCAGCGGTGCGCAGCGGGACAGGACGAGCGTGGCGTGGGCGCGCAGCACGGCGCCGGCGACGGCACGCGCATCGTCGTGGCGGGCGCGTACGGCGCAGGTTTCGGCCAGCAGCATGGCGCGGCGCCCGCCGTGAAAGCGGTCCAGCGCGACAGCCGCCAGCAGGACGGCCGCCAGCAGCGTCGCGTCGCGTGGACCGTCCAGCAGCGCGCGCCGGATCTCGGCTTCGATCAGCGCGCCGGGCAGGCGGCCCGCGTTGAACGCGTCCTGCAACGCGTGAGTCAGGAACGGGTCGGCCGCCAGCTGCGGCGCGTCGGCCAGCGTGGGCATGCCGGCATCGCACAGCAGCTGCCAGGCGCGCCGGCAGGCTGTGATCTGGGGCTCGGACGCCGGTCCGTCGGCATCGGGCGGGACGGAGGACGCACAAGCAGGTGGGTTCGGTACGGTCGTTCGATTCATCTGCGCGCTCAAGAGTGCCGCCGGCGGGAGTTGGGCCGGGGCGGAACCAGTATCGCGGCCTTGTAGGACAATCCCCTCATACGAAAGGATGATCGATGCGCGTATTGACACATGCGTAGCGGCGGGGGCGAGCATCGCGGCCTCAGGCGGGGAAGGGCCGCCCGAGCAGCGGCAGGTCGTGGCGGCGCGCGCCGGTGGCGTCGGCCAGTCCGTTCGCGAGCGCAGCCGCCATCGGGCCCTGCGCGGCTTCCGCCACCCCCAGGAAGGGCAGGCCGGGCTGGTCCAGCAGGTCGACGTCGATGCGTTCCGGGACGCCGGAAAAGCGCAGGATCGGATACGTGCTCCAGTCCATGCTGGCGATGCCGTCCGGCCCGTAGCGCAGCTGCTCGTGCAGGGTCCAGCTGGCGGCCTGGATGATGCCGCCTTCGAGCTGGTTGCGCGCGCCGTCCGGATTCACGACCTGGCCGCAGTCGGCCGCGCAGGCCACGCGGACGATGCGCACCGTGTTCTTGTCCTTGTCGACCGCCAGTTCCAGGGCGATCGCGACGTAGGCCATGATGTTCTTGTACTGACCGAACCCGAAGCCGTAGCCGTGTCCCGGCGCGGGCTTCGACTTGCCCCAGCCGAAGCGCGCGGCCGCCTTTTCGATGACGGCGCGGGCGCGCGGCTCGCCGCCCAGGTGGTCGAGGCGCAGGCGCACGGGGTCGACGCCCGCCAGCTTCGCCAGCTGGTCCATCGTCCCTTCGATGGTCGTGATGTTGATATGCGCCCCGAGCGAGCGCATCGCGGAGCTGCGCAGCGGCGTCACGGGGAGAAAATGGTTCACGACGCGGGCGTTCGGGATGGCGTACAGCGGCAGCGCATTGCGGTCGCCGCCGCCTTCCGGCATCGGCATCGGCTGCGACGGCGACGGCGCGATCGGCTTGGCAAGGAGCCACGCCGGGACCAGCTTGCCCGCATTGCCGGGCCGTTCGTTGTGCGAGCCGCTCCACAATGCGTAGTCCCAGTGCGAGATGCGGCCCTGGCCGTCGAGCGCCGCGCGCACGGTCGTCACCATCGCGGGCGCGTACGGCTCCCACAGGTTTTCCTGGTCGCGCATCAGCTGCACGCGGACGGGCACGCCGGGCACGGCGCGGGCCAGCAGCGCGGCGTCCGCCGCCACGTCGTCGGCGCCGTTCTGGCCGTAGCAGCCGGAACCCTCCGTGTGGATGCAGCGGACCTTCTCGAGCGGCATGCCGGTCAGCTCCGCCAGCGCGGCCCGGAGGGGATACACGCCCTGCGTGTGCGTCCAGACGGTCAGCATGTCCCCATCCAGCCGGGCGACGGCGCACGACGGCCCGATCGAACCGTGCATCACGTACTGCTTCGTGTAGCGGGCGGAGACGCCGGGGCCGGCGGCGGGCGTGGAGACCTTGCCGCGGTCGAGGATCGTGATGCGCTGCTCGGGCAGCTTCTGCAAGGTCGCGTGGATCGCGTCCGCCTGCGGCAGCGGCGTGCCGCCCTGCCACTGGGCGTTGGCGGCCAGCGCGTTCATCGCCTGCACGGCGCGCCACTCGTCGTCCGCCAGCACGGCCAGGTAATCGCCGTCGCGCACGACGTGGCGCACGCCCGGCAGGCGCCGGATGGCATCGAGATCGGCGCGCACGAGCTTCGCGCCCTGACGCGGCGGCCGCACGACGCGGGCGTGCAGCATGCCGGGCAGGCGCATGTCCTGCACATAGGCCGCGCCGCCCGTGACCTTTGCCGGGATGTCGAAGCGGGCGAGCGGCTTGCCGATCAGGCGGTAGCGCGCGGGCGGGCGCAATGGCGACGTCTCGCCGGCCGCGCGGTGCAGGCCGGCCGCGTCGAGGCCGCGCAGCGCCTCGCCGTAGTGCATGCTGCGGCCGTCGGGGCCGACGGCGCGGCCCGCGCGCAGAAAGACCGTCTCCGGTCCCACGCGCCACTGCGCCGCCGCGCCCTGGCGCAGCAATGCCGCCACCTGGGCCGAGGCATGCAGCAGCGCGCTGCCGCTGTCGGCCATCGTGTGGCTGCCGGCCGTAAAACCTTCGTTGGGCGTGCGGGCCGTGTCGCCCTGCACGAATTCGATCGCGCCCGGCCGCAGTTCCAGCTGTTCGAGCGCGACCTGCGCGAGCGCCGTGCGCACGCCGGTACCCAGTTCCACCTTGCCGCTGAAGACCGTCACCTTGCCGTCGGGCGCGACGCGGATCCACGCGTCGAGGAAAGGCGTGCGCTGCAGGCTGCCGGCGAGTTTCGGATTCGCGACCGGCGGCACGCCCATGCCGTTGAATTCGGCACGGGCGGCGCGCGGCACCAGCGCGAACGCGAGCACGAGGGCACCCCCTTCGAGGAACGCGCGGCGGCCGTGATTCACTTTGCTCATGCGGGTTCTCCCGCCGCGGCGCGGATGGCCGCGAGGATGCGGTGGTGCGTGCCGCAGCGGCACAGGTTCGGTTCCATGTGGCGGCGGATCTGTTCGTCGGTCGGATGCGGCACCTTGTCCAGCAAGGCCTGCGCGCGCACGATCATCCCGGCGATGCAGTAGCCGCACTGGGCGGCCTGGTGCTCGATGAACGCGGCCTGCAGCTTGCCCGGCTTTTCGGCGCTGCCCAGGCCCTCGACGGTGCGCACCTTGCGGCCGGCGCAGGCGGCCAGCGGGGTCACGCAGGAAAACACGGGCTTGCCGTCCAGCTGGACGGTGCAGGCGCCGCACTGGCCCATGCCGCAGCCGAACTTGGCGCCGTTCAGGTTCAATTCATTGCGCAGCACGTACAGCAGCGGCGTGGCGGGATCCGCGTGCAGGTCGTGCGCGCGGCCGTTGACTTCGACCTTGGTCATGGTTGCATCTCCTTGCGCAGCTTGCCGCTGGCGGCGGCCACGTCGGGCCAGGCGGGACGGCCGGCGCCGGTCCGCACCCACGCGGCCAGTTCGGCGACCTGCGCGTCGGACAGCACGTCGGCGAACGGCGGCATGTAGGCGGGGGCCGCGCCATTCGGGGCGGGACGTTCCCACGGGATCCCGTGCAGCACCGTCTGGATGAAATTGGATGGATCGTCGCCCAGCACGGCGCTGCTGCGCGCGAGACCGGGGCGCCCGCCGAGGCGCATCATCGGCGCCGCCGGCGTGTGGCAGCCGGCGCAGGCGGCCGCGAACAGGGCGGCGCCCGGCGTTCCTGCCTGTGCCACGGCGGGGATGGGCGTCGCGGACGCGGGCTGCTGGATCGTCATGAGGTAGGCGGCCATCGCCTCGACGTCTTCACGCGGCACGCCGGCCAGGCGCTCCGTCACGGGCCGCATCGGACCCTTCGCGGCGCCATGCGCGAGCGACAGGCCGCCTTGCAGGTAGTCGGCCAGTTCGGCGCGCGTCCAGGGCGCGCTGCCTTGCGCGAGGCGGGTCAGCGCCGGTGCGTGCCAGCCGTCGACGGTGCCGCCCTGGAACGCCGGATTGCGCTCGCCGCCGAGCAGATTCATGCCGCTGTGGCAGGACGCGCAGTGGCCCAGCGTGTCGACCAGGTAGCGGCCCCGTTCGACCTGGCCCGTGCCGGGCGCCGCGCTGTCGCCGGGGCGCAGGTACAGCGCATTCCAGAACGCGAGCAGGGGCCGGAAGTTCAGCGGGAACACGAGGTCGTTGGCCGGCTGGTTCACCTTGACCCGCGTGCGCGACATCAGGTACGCATAGGCCAGCTCGATGTCCTCGTCGGACATGCGCGTGTAGTGAATGTAGGGGAAGGCCGGATACAGCAGGTGGCCGTCCCGCGCGACGCCTTCGCGCAGGGCGCGCTTGAACGCGGCGTTCGTCCAGCGGCCGATGCCCGTGTCGGGATCGGGCGTGATGTTGGTGCTGTAGATGATGCCGAACGGCGTCTTCAGACCGAGGCCGCCGGCGTACGCGGGACCATCCGGCGCGGTATGGCAGACCATGCAGTCGCCCAGCGCCACGACGCGGGCGCCGGCCGTGAGGACGGCGGCGGAGGGTGGCGGCGGCGGGCCGGCGGCGGGCGCGATGGCGGCCGGGCGGGTCCAGAGATACAGGCCGCCCATTACGATGGCCACGAAGGCGGCGCCGGTGGCGGCGAGGGTGCGAAGTCTCATCGCGGGATTCCTTGATTGGTTGCGGCGATTGTCGATTCCGGCCGGTCCAACGTCTAGTTATACGAAGGGATACCGATCGCCGTCACTGTAGCGCCGGAAGGCCGGGCCGATTGATGCTTCTGGCGCAAGAGTGTCTTGCGCGCCAGGCGCCGACGCGCGCGCCGCGGAAGCGGTATGCTGGGTGTTCGCAGGAGATTTCCATGACCGATGCTGCCTTCAACCGCGCGTACGACAGTGTGCTGGGCGCGGGCCACCTCACGCTGGGCCTGATGACGCCCCTTGCCCGCGTGCCCGGCGAGCCCGCCGACTTCGCACGCGAGACGGCGCTGGCCGCCCGCGCCGACGCGCTCGGATTCGCCGCGCTGTGGACGCGCGACGTGCCGCTGATCGTCCCGCAGGGCAGCGCGAGGGAGGCGGCCGTACTGGACGACCCGTTCGTCTGGCTGGCGGTGCTGGCTGGCGCGACGACGTCCGCGGCGCTGGGCACTGCGGCCGCCGTGCTGCCGCTGCGCCATCCGCTGCACGTGGCCAAGGCCGCGTGGTCGCTGGACCGGTTGAGCGGCGGCCGCTTCATCCTCGGCGTCGGTTCGGGCGACCGGCCGGAGGAACTGGCGCCGTTCGGCGTGGACACGGCGCCCGAGGTGCTGTTCCGCGAGCGCTGGCAGACGCTGGCTGCCGCGCTATCCACCGACGAGCGTACGCGCGATAACCTGCTCGTGGGCACGGGCGGCTACGCGCCGACTCCTGCAACGACGTCGCGCATTCCGCTGCTCGCAGTCGGCACGGCACGCCAGTCCCTGCAATGGATCGCAGCGCATGCGGACGGCTGGGCCACGTACCACCGCGAGGAGGCGCGCCAGCAGGGCCGCATCGCGCTGTGGCAGCGGGCGCTGGAAGAACGTGCCGGCGGCGCGCGCAAACCGTTCGTGCAGTCGCTGCAACTGGAATTGCTGGCCGACCCGGATGCGCCCGCGCAGCCGCTGGAACTGGGCCTGCGCGCGGGCCGCCATGCGTTGCTGGGCTACTTCGAGCGGATGGCGGCGCTGGGCGTTACCCACATGCTCGTCAACCTGCAGGGTCCGCGGCCCATCGGCGACCAGATCGAGGAACTGGGCCGCGAGATCGTGCCGCGCCTCGCTACGCTGGAGGTGCGCTGAGATGGTCGCCGAGATCCTGCTCCGCGAGGTGCTCGGCCAGCAGGTCGACGAAGGCGCGGATCTTCGTCGAGTTGCGCCGGCTCGCGGGATACAGCGCGTACAGCCCGACGTCCATGGGACCCGGATTGACGCGGTAGCCGGGCAGGACCTGCACGAGCGTGCCGGCGCGCAGGTCGCGCTGCACGAGCCAGCGCGCGAGCATGGCGATGCCGAGGCCACCCAGCGCGGCCTGGCGCAGCACTTCCGCGTTGTTGGCGTGGACCACGCCGCGCACCTCGACGTCTTCCGCATCCGCGCCGTCGGCCTGCAGGCGCCACGTGCGGCGGCCCCCGCCGAACGCGAACTGCAGGCAGTCGTGTGCCGCGAGCGCGATCGGCGCGTCCGGCGCGCCGTGCGCGGCCAGGTAGGCCGGGCTGGCGCACAGCACGCGGTCGTGGGCGGCGAGCCGGCGCGCGACGAGGTTCGATTGCGGATCGAGGCTGCCGATGCGGATCGCCACGTCGATCGCTTCGTCGACGAGATTGGCGGGCGCGTCGTCCAGCCGCAGGTCGAGGATCAGGCGCGGGTGGCGCGCGCGCAGCGCGGGCAGGATGGGCGCCACGTACAGGGTGCTGAAGGTGACGGGCGCCGCCACGCGCAGCACGCCGGCCGCGCCGTCCGCCGCCGCCTCGTCGGCCGCGTCGAGGCGTTCCAGGATGCGCAGGGCTTCCTCGTAGTATGTGCGGCCCGCGTCCGTCAGGGTGACGCTGCGTGTGGAACGGTTGAGCAGCACGGCGCCGAGGCGGCCTTCGAGCGCGTCGACGAGGCGCGCGACGGACGACGTGACGAGCCCGAGCCGGCGCGCGGCGGGCGAGAAGCCGCCAGTGGCGGCGACGGTGCAAAAGGCTTTCAGTTCGGCGAAGCGGTCCATCGACTTTACTCATACCAAAGGATACTGTCCCGTGCGCCGATCTGCGCCTACCATGATTCCATGATCGATTCGGCCGGTTTGGGGAGGAAATGATGCGTTACTACCTGACGTTCGTGATGCTGGGCCTCCTGATGGGCGGCCTGTGTCTTCTGCTGGAAGTGCATACGGCGGCGCCGTCCGTCGCAATGACGGGGTTGTTCGGCGCCAGCGGCGCGCCGGCGCCCGTGGAGGGCGCGGCGCTGCCGGCGTGAAATCAGGAACGCAGGAACGCCAGCAGGTCGGCGTTCAGGCGGTCCTTGTGGGTGAAGGCCAGGCCGTGCGGGCCGCCTTCGTAGACGACCAGGCGGCCCTGCGGCAGGATCTCGACGGCGCGGCGCGCGGTGGTGTCGATCGGGACGATCTGGTCGTCGCTGCCGTGGATGACGAGGGTCGGGATCGTCATCTTTTTCAGGTCTTCCGTGAAGTCCGTTTCCGAGAACTGCTTGATGCACTCGTAGGCGGCGCGCAGGCTGCACTGCATGCCCTGCAGCCAGAACGTGTCGCGCGCACCTTGCGAATCCTTGGCGCCTTCGCGGTTGAAACCGTAGAAAGGCATGCTCAGGTCCTTGAAGAACTGGGCGCGGTCGGCCTGCACGCCTGCGCGGATGCCGTCGAACACGGACATCGGCACGCCGTTCGGGTTGGCGTCGGATTGCATCATCTGCGGCGTCACGGCGCCCACCAGCACCGCGCGCTTGACGCGGCCGGTGCCGTGGCGGCCGATGTAGCGGGCGACTTCGCCGCCGCCGGTCGAGTGGCCGACGTGGGTCACGTCGGTCAGGTCCAGCGCTTCGACCAGCTGGGCCAGGTCGTCCGCGTAATCGTTCATGTGGTTGCCGTGCCAGGGCTTGCTCGACAGCCCGTGGCCGCGGCGGTCGTGGGCGATGACGCGGTAGCCGTGGTTCGCCAGGAACATCATCTGGTCTTCCCAGGCGTCGCCCTGCAGCGGCCAGCCGTGGCTGAACACGACGGCGGGACCGTGGCCCCAGTCCTTGAAGTAGATGGTCGTCCCGTCGCGGGTCGTGATGGTGTTGGCAGTGCGGGTGATGGTCATGGCGTGTCCCTTCAGGTTGGTGGCTGGAAGCCGGACGAATCCGGACCCGGTCATTGTCGGGAGCCCCGCGCGGGCGGTCTAGTCATACGAACGTATAGGTTCCGCTTACCCGGCGGTATCGGGTGTTGCCTTCTCGACCGGGCAGTTGAGGGCAAGCATGCGCGCCACCGGCGACGACGTGCGCATGCGCTCGCGCCACCACTTCAGCGCGGCGCCTTCCTCGCCCGTACGCCAGGCCATGTACAGCGTCTCGTCCGGCTTCGGCTCCTCGACTTCCTTTTCGATCAGGCGCCCGGCCGCGATGTCGGCCCGGGCCCACGCCTCGGGCAGGAAGCCGAAGCCGAGACCTGCGAGCTGGAATTCGTACTTCGTCTGCATGTCGGGGACGGTCAACGTGTCCTGGCCGAACAGCAGGCCCACCGTGCGCGCCTGCAGCAGCCGGACGGAGTCGGCGACGGACACCGCGCGGTGCGCCGTCAGCTCCGCCTTGCCGAGCCGGTGCCGGACCTGCGCCAGCGGGTGGCACGGCGCGACGACGAACACGAACGACATCGTCCCGAGCGGTTCGGCCGTGTAGCCGCCGCCGGACGGCCCTTCGCCGGCCGCGCCCACGAGCAGGTCGACGCGGCGGTCGAGCAGGCTTTCCCACGTGCCGGACAAGGCTTCGCGCACGATGCGCAACCGCGTCTGGTCGGCCACGTCATAAAAGGCGCGGATATCGTCCTGCAGGCCGAGCGGGGCGAGGGCGGAGTCCATGCCGATGGCGAATTCCGTCTCCCAGCCGGAGGCGACGCGCCGCACGCGGCTTTCCAGGTCGCCGGCGGCCTTGAGCAGGTAGCGGCCTTCCTTCAGCAGCTCTTCGCCGGCAGGCGTGAGGACGACGCGCGGGCCGAACCGCTCGAACAGCTGCACGCCGAGGTCGTCCTCCAGCTTGGAGACGGTGTACGAGATCGTCGACGGCACGCGATACAGTTCCTTCGCGGCGGCCGAGAAGCTGCCGCGGCGGGCGATGGTGTCGACGGTGAGCAGGGCGTCCAGGCTGAGTCTGAGCATGTGCGAGTGTCCGAGGGCGGGGAGCGCGCATCGTATCAGGCGCGCGCCCACTTCGACAACGTCCTTCCGATACGGGCGCGGAACGCCTGCACCTGGTGCGGCGCGAGCGACTCGGCCCGATACAGCGACAGCATCCCGAACCGGCACTGCGGCGCGCACGTCCCCAACAGCGCCGTCCTGAGCACGCGTTTCACGGGCTGGCGCAGGATGAAGCGGTCGACCCACCACGGCGAGCCGAGCGACGTGATCGCCACGGCGTGCCGCAGCTTGTCCAGGCGCGGCCTGATCGGCCCCAGGTCGCTGGCATGGTCGTACGCGACGCCCGGCGCCCACACGCGGTCGAACCAGCCTTTCAGCATCGCGGGGAAGCCGAACCACCACGTCGGGAACACGAGCACGAGGGCCTCGGCGGATTGCAGGCGCGCGATATGGGTCCCGGTGGCGTTTGCGTCGAACGCCGGTCCGTAGTAGCTCGCGCGTTCCGCCGCCGTCAGCGCGGGCGCGAAGCCGGTGCCGTACAGGTCTTCGACGACCACGTCGTGGCCGTGGGCAGTCAGCGTGGAGATGGCGTGCTGCGCCAGCGTGCGGCACAGGCTGTCATGGACGGGGTGCGCGATCACGACGAGACACTTCATGCACGTTCCCCCAGTCCGAGATCGTCCGCCGCTTCCTTGCGCAGCATGAACTTCTGGATCTTCCCCGTTACCGTCATCGGAAAGCCGTCCACGAAACGGATGTAGCGCGGGATCTTGTAATGCGCGATCTGTCCCTGGCAAAAGGCGCAGATCTCGTCCGCATCCGCGTGTTCGCCCGGCCGCAGCACGATGCACGCGCACAGCTCCTCGCCGTATTTCGGGTCGGGCACGCCCACGCACTGCACGTCCAGCACCTTCGGGTGGCGGTATAAAAACTCCTCGACCTCGCGCGGGTAGATGTTCTCGCCGCCGCGGATCACCATGTCCTTCGCGCGGCCCACGATGCGGCAATAGCCGTCCGCATCCAGGGTGGCGAGGTCGCCCGTGTGCATCCAGCCGGCCGGGTCGATCGCCTCGCGCGTGCGCTCGTCGTCGCCCCAGTAGCCGAGCATCACCGAATAGCCGCGTGTCAGCAGCTCGCCTGTCTCGCCGCGCGGGACCACGCGACCGTCCGTGTCGACGATCTTGACTTCCAGGTGCGGGTGGATCCGCCCGACCGTGCCCACGCGGCACGCGAGCGGATCGTCGACCGACGTCTGGAAGCTGACGGGCGACGTCTCCGTCATGCCGTAGGCGATCGTGATCTCGTCCATGTGCATCTGGCGGATCACGCGCTGCATGACTTCCATCGGGCACGGCGAGCCGGCCATGATCCCCGTGCGCAGGCTGCCCAGGTCGAACGATGCGAATTCGGGATGGTCCAGCATCGCGATGAACATCGTCGGCACGCCGTGCAGCGCCGTGCAGCGTTCGGCCTGCACGGTGGCGAGCACCGCGCCGGCATCGAAGCCTTCGCCCGGATAGATCATCGCGGCGCCGTGCGTCATGCAGGCGAGGTTCCCCAGCACCATGCCGAAGCAGTGGTACAGCGGGACGGGGATGCACAGGCGGTCGCGTTCCGTCAGGCGCATCGCCTCGCCGATGAAGAAGCCGTTGTTGAGGATGTTGTGGTGCGTGAGCGTGGCACCCTTCGGCGCGCCCGTTGTGCCGGACGTGAACTGGATGTTGACCGGATCGTCGAACTGCAAAGTGCGCGCCACGGCGTGCAGGCGCGTCATGTCGGCGGGGCCCGCGCATTGCGCCACCGTGTCGAAGTTCAGCATCCCCGGCGTCGACTCCTGCCCCAGCCGGATCACGTGCCGGAGTTCCGGCAGCTTCGCGCTGCGCAGTTCGCCGGGGGCGGCGCCGTCCAGTTCCGGCACGAGGTCGCGCAGCATGCCGAGGTAGTCGCTCGATTTGAAGCCGGGTGCGAGGATCAGCGCGCGGCAGCCGACCTTGGCCAGCGCGTATTCCAGTTCGGCGCGGCGGTAGGCCGGGTTGATGTTGACCATGACGAGGCCGGCCTTGGCGGTGGCGAACTGCGTGAGGACCCATTCCGCGCGGTTCTGCGACCAGATGCCGATGCGGTCGCCGGGATTGAGGCCCAGGCCCAGCAGGCCGGCCGCGAGCCGGTCCGCGCGTTCGCGTAGCTGGCGCCAGCTCCAGCGCACGCACTGGTGCGGGATGACGAGCGCGTCGCGGTCGGGATGGCGCTCGGCGATGCGGTCGAGGTGGGCACCGATCGTGTCGCCGATGAGGGGGAGCGAATGCGCTCCGTGGACGTAGCTGGCCTGCATCTCTGTCTCCTGTTTTCACGCTTTCGACACAGTGTAGCGTTGTCGCCGGGCGGTCTATTGTCGAAAAACTCGATGATAGATCATAAAACAACTCGTTTTTCTTCTTGCTTGGCACCGACCATAATGCTTTCCATGGAAACGCGCTTTCGACGGCAGCGAGCCAGTAAGAAGGCGCAACGTGTTCGAACGGTTCGAACACACAACTTAACAATCACAAGGAGAACATCATGCTGAAAGTACGTAAAAGCTCGGACCGCGGTGTCGCCAGTTTCGGTTGGCTGCGCTCGCAGCACACCTTCTCGTTCGGCCACTACTATGACCCGGCCCACATGAACGTCGGCCCGCTGCGGGTGATCAACGAGGACCGCGTGGCCCCGGGCCGCGGCTTCGACCCGCACAGCCACAAGAACATGGAGATCATCTCCTACGTGTTGGACGGCGCGCTGGAGCACAAGGACAGCATGGGCAACGGTTCCGTCCTGCGCTACGGCGACGTGCAGCGGATGAGCGCCGGCACCGGCGTCACGCACAGCGAGTACAACCACTCGGCGACGGAATCCGTGCACTTCCTGCAGATCTGGGTGATCCCGGCCGAAGCGGGCGGCGAGCCTGGCTACGAAGAGAAGCATTTCGACACGGACAGCAAACGCGGCAGGCTGCGCCTGATCGCGTCGAACGACGGCCGCGACGGTTCCGTGTCGCTGCGCCAGGACGCCGCGATCTACGCGACGATCCTCGATGGCAGCGAGCGCGTCGACCATGCGCTGCTGCCGGGCCGCCAGGCCTATGTGCAAGTGGCGCGGGGCAGCCTGACCGTGAACGGCTGCGCGCTGGAAGCGGGCGACGCGGTCCAGATCAGCGAAGAGGCCGTCGTGGCGCTGTCGGACGCAAAGGATGCGGAAGTGCTGGTGTTCGACCTGCCGGTCTGAACCTGCTGAACGATGAACGAGTCAAACGCAACGATATTCAAGGAGAAGATCATGGAAACCACTAAACTCTATCCCGTCGGCCGCGCCCTGGTGGGCGTCCTGTTCCTGGCATCGGGCATCAACAAGATCCTCGGCTTCGGCTACGTGGCCGGATGGATGAACAGCCTGGGCATCCCTGCGGCCGGGTTGCTGCTGGCGGGCGCGATCCTGCTCGAGGTCGGCGGCGGGCTGGCCCTGATCGCCGGGATCCAGGCGAAATATGCGGCGCTGGCGCTCGCGCTCTTCACGGTGCCCGTCACGCTGATCTTCCACGGCTTCTGGCATGTGGATGCGGCTGAGTTCCAGAACCAGCTGAACCACTTCCTGAAGAACGTGGCGATCTTCGGCGGCCTGCTGGTCCTGTTCGAATTCGAACGCCAGCGCGAGACCAGCGCCGCACGGGTGAACGTGCTGCGCAGCCGGGCGGCCTGAGACGAGTACAATTTGTCCGCGACCTGGCGTATACGGGTGGCGGACATCCACGCAAACGAAAGAGACGAGGAGAACGAGCCATGGAAGTGACGACGCATCGCGGCACGGGGCCGCTGCAGCAGGTGATCGAGATCGGCAAGCACCGCATCCTGACCGACGTGAAGCCGGAATTCGGCGGCGAGGACAGCGGCCCGGAACCGCACGACATCCTGGCCGCCGCGCTGGCGGCCTGCACGACGCTCACCGTGAACCTGTACGCCAAGCGCAAGGGCTACCCGCTGGACGAAGTAAAGGTCTCCATCAAACATGGCCAGGAAGGCGCGGCCTACGGCCTGCACCGCACCATCGAATACATCGGCGCGCTGGACGACGAAACGAAGGCCCGGCTGACCGACATCGCCAACAAATGCCCGGTGCACAAGACCTTGTCGGGCACCATCCAGATCACCACGGAGGCCATCTGACATGGACGCGTTCGAACACGAGAGCCTGGAAACCATCGTCGTCCCCCGCACGCACGACCTGGGCGGCGGCTTCGAAGTGCGGCGCGCGCTGCCGCACAAGGACCGCAGGATGGTGGGACCGTTCGTTTTCCTCGACCAGATGGGACCGCACGTCTTCCACGCGGGCGAGGGTATCGATGTGCGGCCGCATCCGCACATCGGCCTGGCCACCGTCACGTACCTGCTGGACGGCCAGATCCGCCACCGCGACAGTCTCGGCACCGTGCAGGACATCAAGCCGGGCGAAGTGAACTGGATGACGGCCGGGAAGGGCATCGTCCACTCCGAGCGCACCGGCCCGGACGTGCGCGCGGCCGGCTCCAACCTGTTCGGCCTGCAGTGCTGGGTGGCGCTGCCGCAGGCGAAGGAAGAATGCGATCCCGCCTTTGCGCACATCGGCTCGCAGGAGCTGCCGATCCTCGATGGCGACGGCGCCACTGCCCGCATCATCGCGGGCAGCTATTTCGGCAAGCGCTCGCCCGTGCCTGTGCAATCGCCGCTGTTCTACGTCGACCTGGCGCTGCAGCCGGGCGCGCGGCTGACGATGCCGGCCGAGTATCCGGAACAGGCGCTGTACGTGGTCGACGGCACGCTCGACCTGGGCCGCGACGGCCGCTTCGAACAAGGCCAGCTGCTCGTGCTGAAACCGGGGGCGACGGTCACGCTGGCGGCGACCGAAAACAGGGGCGCGCGCGTGATGCTGCTGGGCGGCGAGCCGATGGATGGCCCGCGCTATCTGACGTGGAATTTCGTGTCGTCGTCATCCGACCGCATCGAGCAGGCGAAGGAAGACTGGAAAGCCCAGCGCTTCCCGCAGGTGCCCGGCGAGACCGAATTCATCCCGCTGCCCGATTTGCCGGGCCGGCCGGTGCGCTATCCCTGAGCCTCTGCGCTCCGTGGCAGCGGCACCGCATGGCGCCGCTCGTCAGGGCGCGTGAGCACTCGCATCGCAATCTCGAACGGCACGCCCAGCGACGCCAGTGCGCGCGCGGGCGAGCGGTTCTGTTCCTGGGCCTCGTGGATCGTGGATTCGATCATCAGGGCGGTCTTGTAGTCGCTTCGTCGTTCCATCGTTCGATGCTAACACGAAGGCGGCAACCCCGGTCGGAAGACAGGTGTGCCGTCGCTTACGATCCGCTAACCTGCGCCCGTTGAAAACCGAAGAAAGACATCATGACAATCACTCGTTACGCCCTGGCGGCGGCAGGCTTGCTCACGGCCGGCACCGCGTTCGCGCAGGCCGACCTGATCCTCACGAACGGCAAGATCGCCACGATGGCGAAGGAAGGCGAGTTCGTGCAGGCCATCGCCGTCAAGGACGGCAAGGTGCTCGCCACCGGCAGCAACGCCAGGGTATTGAAACTGAAGCGCGCGCACACACAGGTGATCGATGCGCATGGCCGCACCGTGATCCCCGGCCTGAACGACTCGCACCTGCACGTGATCCGCGAAGGCCTGAACTACAACATGGAGTTGCGCTGGGACGGCGTGACGTCGTTGAAGCGCGCGCTGGACATGCTGAAGGAGCAGGCCGCGCGCACGCCGGACGGCCAGTGGGTGAAGGTCGTGGGCGGCTGGAACGAATGGCAGTTCGAGGAAA
Organism: Massilia kyonggiensis; assembly: GCF_024756235.1. Taxonomy (GTDB): domain Bacteria; phylum Pseudomonadota; class Gammaproteobacteria; order Burkholderiales; family Burkholderiaceae_D; genus Telluria; species Telluria kyonggiensis. The sequence continues at coordinate 71,836 of NZ_JANUGY010000007.1, forward strand.
AGCGCCTGCCCACGCTGGAAGAGATCAATGCCGCCGTGCCGGACAAGCCCGTGTTCATTCTTTACCTGTACGGCCTCGGCTTCCTCAACAAGAAGGGCATCGAGACGCTGGGCTACGATCGCAACACCAGGTACAAGGACGGCGAAGTGGAGCTCGATGCGAACGGCCAGCCGACCGGCAAGCTGATCGCCAAGCCGAACGCGCTGATCCTGTATTCGACGCTCGCGAAGACGAACAAGCTGGGGCACGACGACCAGGTCAACTCCACGTTGCAGTTCTACCGTGAGCTGAACCGCCTGGGCGTGACGAGCGCGATCGACGCGGGCGGCGGGTTCCAGAATTACCCGGACGACTACGGCGTGTCGCTGGAACTCGCGAAGCAGGGCAAGCTGACCGTGCGCACCGCGTATTACCTGTTCGCGCAGAAGGCCGGCAAGGAACTGGAAGACTTCCAGCGCTGGCTCACCATGACGCATCCGAAGCAGAACGACCACATGCTGTACCCGAACGGCTTCTCGGCCGAGGGCGCGGGCGAAAACCTCGTCGCCAGCGCCGCCGACTTCGAGAACTTCCTGGAGCCCCGGCCGGACCTGCCGGCCTCGATGGAAAACGACCTGGAACCGGTCGTCTCGCTGCTCGTGAAGAACCGCTGGCCGTTCCGCCTGCACGCGACGTATGGCGAGAGCATCGCGCGCGACCTCGACGTGATCGAAAAGGTGAACGCGCAGACGCCGCTAAAGGGCCTGCGCTTCATCATCGACCACGGCGAGACCGTGACCGACGCCGACCTCGCGCGCATCAAAAACCTGGGCGGCGGCATCGCCGTGCAGGACCGCATGCATTTCCAGGGCGAGTCGTACTGGAAGCGCTACGGCGAGCAGACGCGCCAGATGCCGCCGATCCGCAAGATGCTCGCGCAGGGCATCCCCGTCGGACTGGGTACGGACGGTACGCGCGTCTCCAGCTACAACCCGTGGCCGTCCGTGTATTGGGCCGTCACGGGCAAGACGGCCGGCGGGCTTCAGATCTGGCAGGACAGCGACCGGTTGTCGCGCTACGAGGCGCTGAAGCTGATCACGACAGGGTCCGCGTGGATGAGCGGCGAGGAGAAGGTGAAAGGCACGCTCAAGAAGGGCCAGTACGCCGACTTCGTCGTGCTGCCGCGGGATTACTTCGGCATGGATGCGGAGGGCATCAAGCGGCTGGAGAGCGTGCTCACCGTCGTCAACGGCAAGGTCGTGTACGGCGCGGGCGACTATGCGCCGCTGGCACCGAAGGCGCTGCCGGTGTCGCCGGCGTGGAGTCCCGTCGCCGCTTACGGTGGCTACCAGAACCGGTAAGCTTCACGCCTTCAACGCATCGATCAACGCGCGCAATCCTGCCGGCTGGTGTTTGCGGCTCGGGAAATAGAGGTAGAGGTTCTCGTCGACGGCGGTCCAGTCGTCGAGACAGGATTGCAGACGGCCGGCGCGGAGGTAGGGCGCCGCGCGGTCGTGCCAGACGAAGGCCAGCCCTAGGCCGCGCGCGGCCGCGTCGGCCATCAATTCCTGGCTGTCCAGCGTGAGGGGGCCGTCGACCTCCACCTCCATGCGTTCGCCGTCCTGCACGAATTCCCAGTGGTAGATCGTCCCGCTCGGGAAGGCGTAGCGGATGCAGGTGTGCTCGCGCAAGGCGTGCGGCGTGTCTGGCTTCCCGTGGCGCGCGAAGTAGTCCGGCGCGCCGACGACGATCATCCGGAACGTCGGCTTGATCCGGACGGCGACCATGTCCTGCGACAGGCGCTCGCCGAGCCGGATGCCCGCGTCGAACCCTTCCTCGACGATGTCGACGAGACGATCCGTCGCGACCACGTCGAGCTTCAGGCCGGGATTCTTCTTCACGAGCAGTTCCATCACATCGCCGAGCACGTACGGCGCGAGCGAGTTCGGGACGTTGAGCCTGATCGTACCGAACGGCGTCGTGCGAAACGAATTCAGTTCGTCGACGGCCGTGCGCATCTCGGACAGCGCCGGAGACAGGCGCGCGAACAGCGTTTCGCCAGCCTCGGTCAGGGACACGCTGCGGGTCGTGCGATGGAACAGCCGCACGCCGACACGGCTTTCGAGGCTGCGTACCGCATGGCTGATCGCGGACGGCGTCGTGCCCCGTTCGACCGCCGCCTGGCGGAAGCTCAAATGCCTTGCCACCGCGGCGAATACCGCGAGCTCGGCCAATTCGGCATTTTCCATTGGTGAATCCCATTCATTAACCTATGCGGAATAGGATACTTTATCGGCGTAATCGCCACATCCATAATCGGTGCTCCCACTACCGATCATGGAGAAACGCATGAACACCGCAACGACATTCCCAACCCTTTCCGGCAAGGTCGCCCTCGTCACGGGCGCCAGCTCCGGCATCGGCCGCGCGACGGCCATCGAACTGGCCCGCCGCGGCGCCAGGGTCGTCGCCAGCGCGCGCCGCCGTCCCGAGCTGGATGCACTCGTGGACGAGATCCGGCGGGAAGGCCATGAAGCGCTGGCCATCGTCGCCGACGTCAACGTCGAGCAGGACGTGATCGACCTCGTCGCGCAGGCCGTCGCGCGCTACGGCCGTCTCGACATCGCCGTCAACAACGCCGGCACGGAAGGCGAATTTTCGCCGTTCGTGGAGCAATCGAACGAGGTCTACGACACGATCTTCAACGCCAACGTCCGCGGCGTGTTCTGGTCGATGAAGCACGAGGCCAAGGCGATGCTGGCGCAGGGCGGCGGCACGATCATCAACAATGCGTCGATGGGCGGCGTCATCGGCTTCGCCAATGCGGCCCTGTACATCGCCAGCAAGCATGCGGTGCTCGGCCTGACCAAGACCGCGGCGCTCGAGTGGTTCCGGCAGGGCGTGCGCGTCAACGCGGTCAATCCCGGCATCATCGACACGCCGTTCCAGGACCGCGTCTGGCCGAGCGCCGAGGCGAAGGACGCCTTTGCGGCGGCGACGGTGCCCGGACGCGCGGGTTCGCCCGAGGAGGTTGCGGCTGCCGTCGCATTCCTCGCGTCCGACGACGCCGCGTTCGTGTCGGGCCACGGCCTGCTCGTCGACGGCGGCTATACGGTCGCCTGATGGCCCGCCAGCGCGGCGCGGGCTTCCTCGACCGTCTCCGCGAGGAAGTCGGCGACGGCGCGCACCCGGCTCGACGCGGCGAGATCCGCATGCATCACGAGCCAGACGCCGTCGCTGAACACGTCGCCGGGCGCCAGCACGCACTCGAGCGCGGGATCGTCGACGAGGAAGTCGGGGATGATGGCGAGGCCGAGCCCCGCGCGCGCGGCCGCGATCTGCGCGCGCAGTGTGGACACGGCCAGCACCACGTGCGCATCCGGCGCGCGTTTCGCGAGCCATTGCGCGGCCGGCAGGTGCGCGTGTGCTTCGTCCCACGTGATCATCGCGCGGCCGGCCAGCGGATCGCCGTCAGGCGCGGGATGGCGCGCGAGATAGTCGCGGTGCCCGTACACGCCGTACGACATCGCCCCCAGCCTGCGCGCCTTCAGGTTGCCGCGGCTGGGGCGCACGAGCCGCAGCGCGAGGTCGGCATCGCGCCGGCCCAGTTCCACGGCGGCGGTCGTGGTGACGATTTCCAGGCGCAGTTGCGGATGACGCGCGACGAAGCGGGGCAGGGCGGGGACCACGAGGTCCGATGCGAGATTGTCCGACGTAGCCAGGCGGACCATGCCCGACACGCCGGGACTCAGGCCGGACGCGCCCCGCTCGAACGCCAGCATATTGTCCTCGACGGCTTCCGCGCGCCCGAGCAGCTCGCGGCCTTCGTCCGTCAGGTAGTAGCCCGACTGGTGGCGCGCGAACAGGCGCGTGGCGAGCCGCGTTTCCAGTTCGGCGATGCGCCGGCTGACGGTCGACTGGCTCACTCGCAGCACGTCCGCCGCGCGCGTCAGGCTGCCGCCGCGCGCCACTTCCAGGAAAAATTTGAGATCGTTCCAATCCATGCGTTTTCCATTTTTGGAAAATGATCCGCCGATTATTGGTGTTTTCTTTGCAAGGCGCAACGCTTACATTGTCTCCATGCCGCGAACTGCGGCGTTTTCCAAATAAGGATGAAGAACATGCTGACGACTCGACAACTGGGATCCCAAGGACTGCAAGTCTCCGCCATCGGCCTGGGCTGCATGGGCATGAGCCACGCCTACGGCACGCCGGACGACGCGGAATCGATCGCGACGATCCACCGCGCCATCGACCTGGGCTGCACCTTCTTCGACACGGCGGAAGTCTACGGCCCGTTCACGAACGAGGAATTGCTGGGCCGCGCGCTGGAAGGCCGGCGCAACGAGGTGCAGATCGCGACCAAGTTCGGCTTCATCATCGGCAAGGGCCATTTCGCCGGTGCCGACAGCCGCCCGGAACACATCCGCGAGGTGGTCGAAGCCTCGCTGAAGCGCCTGCGCACGGACCGCATCGACCTGCTGTACCAGCACCGCGTGGACCCGAACGTGCCGATCGAGGACGTGGCCGGTACCGTCAAGGACCTGATCCGCGAAGGCAAGGTGCTGCACTTCGGCCTGTCGGAAGCGGGCGTCGCGACGATCCGCCGTGCGCATGCCGTGCATCCCGTGTCGGCGCTGCAGAGCGAGTACTCGATCTGGGAACGCAACCTCGACGCCGACGTGCTGCCCGTGCTGCGCGAACTGGGCATCGGCCTCGTGCCGTTCAGCCCCCTCGGCCGCGGCTTCCTGACCGGCACGGCGAAGCGCGCCGAGGACTACCCGGCCGACGACTTCCGCGCCCAGAACGACCCGCGCCTGCAGGGCGGGAACTTCGACCGCAATCTCGCCATCGCCGACCTGGTGAAAGAGATCGCGGCCCGGCATGGCGCGTTGCCGGGGCAGGTGGCGCTGGCGTGGCTGCTGGCCCAGGGAGATGACATCGTGCCGATTCCGGGGACCAAGCGGCGTACGTATCTCGAGCAGAATCTCGCCGCGGCCGATCTCAGGCTGGATGATGAGGACCTGCGCCGGCTCGATGGGGCGCTGACGCAGATCGGCGTGGCGGGGGCGCGGTATAACGAGAAGGCGATGGCGATGGTGGATCGTTGATGGGGACGCGGATTACCTGACCCTGATCGGGGCCGTGATCGGGTGGCCCTGCGAGTCGAAGAAGCTGCCGCCGGCAAACCCGTCGGGTGACCGCTCGACGCGGTCCCGGGCGGCGGCGGCCGACATCGCACCCGCGTCGCTGGCGGTGATCTCGACGCGCCACCAGCGGCCGGAGCGATGATGGTGGGGTTCGTCGATCCGATACGTGAGCCAGATCGCAGCGCACGACTTGCAGGCCGAGAGCGAGACCTCCGCCCCGCGGCTGTCTTCGCCAAGTTCCACCGTATCGTAGTCGGCGAACCGGAACGGCGGATGCCTGCAGCAACAGGCGTGCCCCTGTCCGCTCATGTCAACCGATCCCCGTCGCATAGCGCAGGTTCTCGACCGGTACCCCGGCGCGTTGGCTTGCGTAGATGACTTTGGCGACGCCCGCGTAGTACTCGGCCTTCACCGGTTCGATCACGAGCGCGACGTTCGGATTGTGCTGCAAGGCCGACCTGAGCGCGTCGACCAGTTCGGCATTACCGGTCAGCGGGCGTCCATCGATGCAAATGGTCTCGTCGTCGGTGACGCGCACGCGTAGTTGGTCATCCATGGCGCTCGGCCCGATTCGTGACATCCGTCGGCTCCAGCCGGCAGTTGTCGAGGGAAGGATCGACGGCATCGACCGGCCCGAACCACTGGTAGACCCCCACGAAGCCGCCGGTGCGGAGGATCCAGATTTTCTTCGTGGCGCGATCCATCACGATCGTGTGGTGGAAGCCGTCGGCCACGTTGCTCGCGTCCGGCATGCGCACGCGGACGAACGGACCGCCGTGGGTCGTGTCGGGCGCTGCGGATTCCGGGACCGCGCTGCTGAAACCTGCGAACGAAATGCCGTAGCGGGACGCCAGGGATTCGGACAGCGGGCAGCCGAGCGCTTGCGCCGACAACAGGCTCGTCAGGGTTGCCAACATCATATGCTTCATCGCGGTATCCAATCGGTGCGTTTGCGTTTGCCCCGACAACGATATCAGTTCGAACCCGCCAGAGGTACGCACATTCTCACCTTCAAGTCTACAATGAATGGCACCGTCACCGGAGGGTCTGGCTATGCATGCCTGCATCAAACGATGTGCCTTGTTTGCCTGTTCGCTAGTCGGAAAAGCGTCACCGGAACCTGGCGGCGGGGCTGGGCGTCGTGACCTTCGTCGGCCCGCAAGGTCCCGGCTTTCAAAAGGGCGGCCACAACGATTCGACAGGCAAGACCTGGGTTTGTATCGAGGAGCACAAGCGCTGCGTCGTCATTCTGTCGAACGACGTTCGTGCCGAGGCCCTGCTTCCTGGGATCGTAAAAATCGTTCTTGGCGAAACCGGCATGCCGTGGAGCTGGGAATATGGTGCTTTGAGCTGGGCGAGGCCATAGGTCGCCGGGCCTTCCGACTGGTAGATCAGTGGTCTATCCATAGTTGTGGAGGTCATCATGATCTTCCGCGACTTTCATGATGAACTCGGAAAAACTCGTTGCGCTCAGGCCTGCACGTGTAGCGCCGATGCCGTAGACATGCCCGAATGTGGGTGACGCTTTGTCGAGGTCGATGACATAAAACACGCATTCGATGCCCCAGTCGGCGCAAACGAACACATGCGGCGATAAGGACGTGAGTACGTGATCGCTGGCGAACTCTCGAGTTGCGGGCTTCCACTCGTCGATGGGCCAGAACCGTATCCATGAGGTGTAGCCGTCGGTCGAATCGTCGGCACCGTTCATGATCGAGTAACTCTTCTTGACGTCGGTCGGCAGACTTATGCCATAACGGCGCTCGAAGGATTCGAGCAGATGTTTCGCCGCCGGCGCCCCCGGTGTTTTGTCGAGTGCAATGAGTTGATCGCGAATCGTGTTGAAATCCATGTTGCGACGTTCCCGTTTATCCTCGTTCTATCGGTCTCGCCCTCGAACTCCCGACGGACCGCCATCGTCATGAAAAGTTTCCTGGTTCGACTTTCTTGAACACATAAGTCAGCGACTCTCGCAAAAGACTGTCGAGAAATCCCACGCCGACTACCATGTCGGTGACGTCCAAAAAACAATAGGGCCGTTCCGTGCTTCCGACGAGTGCCGTAAAGGGCTGCCGACTCAAATGCGCAGCCTCGGCTTTCTCGACCGACCAAAGCTCGATCGGTCTTTTCTTCGCACGGAACCAGCTTTTGCAGAAATAGATGGGGCGCGTCACAAGAAGATTCTCATCTCGAGGAAATCCAGATATTTGGGATCATCTTCCAGGAAGATATCGAGCCCGCCACCCATATACGCCCGCGTTAACTCGTCAGCTGCTTTGTCGACGTTGTTCTGCTCAAAGTAGAGCTGCCCGAGCCGCAAGTGAATATACGGGTTGCCTAGACCCTTGGGACATTGCACAGCGTTATAAAAACACTTGAATGCCTTGTCGAAGTTCTGCGAGCGGAAATGCACATCGCCAAGCGCAACATAGATCCACGTTGCCGCTTCCCACTGACGAGGTTCACCCGGCAGCAGCTTCAGCGCGGCGATGTATTGCTGTTTGGCGTCCTCCGGCCTCCCGGCCGACGCCAGCGCATCGCCTTCCTTGCACAGTTCGGCGATCCGCTCATGCACCGTGCCGGTCCGCTTCTTCCAGAAAGATTCCGACCCACGCATCCAGCACGCCCCAGAAATCGACCGGCTCGGGATTCTCGGGATCTTCGTGCCACCAGATGACGCCCGTGGCTTCGCCATTGCCCACGCAATTCAGGCACAGGTAATCGCCGGCGCCGTTGTGAAACACGGCCACGGTCCTGGTGATATCGATGGGCAAGGCGCGCGCGGTGGCGTCGTCGATGTCGAACTTGTCGTCGGACAGGAATGCCCAATCCTCGACCGGCAACGGCCCCATCGAATTGGCCGGCAGGAAGGTCCAGCCATCGTGCAACTGCGTGTAGAAGTCGCGGAATTTGGCGGGCACCCAGTCCCAGATCGGGCGCAGGCGCTCCGGCACTTCGGTGAGCGGGGCGCGGCCGCGATAAAAGTTCAGGTCGTTGCCGCCGACGGTGTAGAGATACAGCAGCGACAACGTATCGTCCTGTTCGCGCATGACGTACAGGCGCTTCAGCATTGTCCGCAGAAAATCCTGGGCGCTGGGCCACTCCGTGGCAAAGTCGGTCCATTCCGTGAGGAGCGCGAGCCTGCGGCCATGTTCCTGCTCGTCGATGAAGCGCAGCCACTGCACGGGCACGGCCGGATCCGCTTCGGCTTCGGCCGGCGTGGTCATCAATGCAGCCGGCTGCACGAACTTCTGCAATTCATTCAGTACCGCGTTCTTGTCAAATTCTGTTGTCATCGCTTCGTCTTCTCAGTGATTGCCGCCCAGGAGATTATAAATCTGCTGTTGCAGCTCGGCCGCCATGTCGACCTCTTTCTGCATCATCTCCTGCCGGAATGCCGGGTCGACGGCAATGCCGCCTTTCTTGTATTCGGTCCATTCCGCGAACGATTTCGCCCCTTTCGACGTATTCGCCGTTTCGCTCAGGCCGATGAAGTTGCGGGGATTGTTCAGCACCGCGAGCTGGTCTTCCTGCGACAGCCGGGCGAATCCTTCCATTTCCGTAATCTGCTTCATCGACACGATGTGGTCGGCGTGCAGCGGTTTCGTGACCGTCAGGCCGGGGAGTGCACGATCGGGCATCGGCAAGGTCACGCCTTCGTTGACCTGTTTCTGGATCGCGGAACTCGGCGTCTTGGAGCGCAGGCGCGCGTACGTCGACGCCGAGACGCGTGGCGGCGGTTCCACCGGCGGCGTGACCGGAGGCTCGGCGGTCGTCGCCGGCGGGCGCAGCGAGACGCGCACGTTCCCGCCGTTCATGCCCAGCGTGCCCGGTTCGACCGACACCTGGACCCGCTGCGCGAACTCCCACGCCCCCGGCGCCGCCTTGGCGCCCAGATACCCGCCCAGGAAGCTGCCCGCAATCGCCGACCATTTCTGGCCGTCGCTGCCTTCGCCGAACATCTTGCCGCCGACCCAGCCGCCGCCGATCCCGCCCGCGAACGCACCAACCAGGCCGCCGATCGCGACCACGGGCCCGGCGAGGACGATCGCCGAGCCGACGCCGACGACCAGCAGCGACGCATGCACCCAGCCCGGCACGAGGTTCTCGGGATTGATCGTGTCCGTCTGCGCCGTACCGCCGCCGATGTAGACGTTGCCCGATCCTTTCGTGATGACGGCGCTGCAGCCGGTCTTGTCGTCCACCCGCGCCGCGGGCATGCCGTTGATGTAGACCTGGCCGCTGCCCGTCGCGATCGGGATCGGTCCAGGGTGCTTGGAGCACAAGACCTTGTCGACGTGCGCCCGCGCCGCGGCGAGACCGTTGACGAACACGTTGGACGAGCCGGTCATCGCGATGGCGCCCGTGACCTCCTTGGCGGCGAAGCTCATCGTGCTCATCGCCTCGCCCAGGCCCGCGCCCATCGCCGCGCCGGCGCCGACGACGGCCACCGCCGCGAGGCCACCCGTGCCCACGATCGCCACGCCGGCCACCGCGATGGCCGCGCCGATGAGCAGGCCTTTTAACAGCCAGCTCATGGTCGGGCTGTGCCCGATCGGATCGCCCAGTCGTGCTGCCGCCGGCATCTAGCGCTCCGCGACCCGGTCTAGATGCGCCCGCACCTCCGTCAGACTGTAGAACGGCACGGACGACGAACTGGCCTGGATGTACTGGGCCAGGTGCAGCCGTTCGCCCAGTGCCGGGCCGGGCGGCTCCGCCGTGCGTTCCAGCTTGACCGTGCCGGAAGGCCGCAGCAGCGACAGGCCGGCGTTCGTCCGGGAGACGTTCGCCTGCAGGCGTGTACCGTCGGCATCATAGAATTCCCAATGGTCCTCGTTGACGTCGCGCGCCGACAGCCTGGCGCCCGCCTCGTGCCTGTCGGCGAACACGTGCAACGTCTTGCGCGGCTCGGACAGGGCGAAGATCGTCGACAGGGAAGGGGACTGCGGCGCGTTCGGCGCTTCCTGTGCCTGCGCCAGCGGGCGGCGCAGCCTGATGCTGTCCACGATCGCGTCGAACGCGGCATTCCAATCGTCGGTGAATTCGCGCAGGCACGTCGCCGCCATCAGCATGGCCTCGATGGTGCCCGGCCTGCTGCCCTGGACCAGCGTGATGACCTGGCGCTGGTGCATGAAGCCCGCCTCGTTGCGCCAGCTGTAGGCGAGTTCCAGCGCCGGCGCGCCGTCCACCGTGCGTTCCGTCATCGCCTTCAGCTGGAAGCGGGGCAGTGCGCGCGTGAGTTCCGTCGTCAGCCGCTCGCCGAACTGGTCCAGTCGTTCCTCCGGCTTGACGTCCGCGTGCGAGACGACGACGTTGAACTCGCTGGGACCATCGTCGCGCAAGGTGAACATGTGCATCGTCTTGTCCTTCAGCTGCGCGGGCAGTTCGAAGGTGGCGTGGTTGGCGTGGTACATGGCGCGCTCGCTCATTTGCTTATTTATTCAAATCGATCCGGTTGCCCATGACGCTGACGTTCACGCCCTGGATCAGGATCGTGCCATCGGCCTGCAGCACGATCTTGCTGCTGCCGACTTCCAGCGTGATGTCGGTGTTGGCCTTCAGGTGGATGTGCTCCGTCTGCGACGTCAGCTCGATGTTCTGCTTCGCGGTCTGGTGCAGGTGGGCGTTCTGCGCCACCAGTTCGATGTTGGTCTTGGCCGTCGCGTGGATGTAGTCGTCCTGGGCGGTCAGCTCGATATTGGTTTTCGCCGTGTCGTGGATGTGGCCGGTCTGCGCCGTCGTCACGATGTACTGCTTGACCGTGTTGGTCTGGTAGCCCGTGCTGACCGTGTTGGTCTGGTGCGGTCCGTTGACGACCGTCGCCTGCGTGTTCTGGACGGTCGTGATCATATCCTTCTGCGAATGGATATTGATCAGTTCCTTGCCTTTGCTGTCATGGATCACCATCTCGCAGAAGCCGCCGCCGCCTGGTGTCGAGCGGCTCTTGAAACCCATCATGTGGGCGCCGTCCGGCAGGCCGTACGGAACCGGCTGGTCGGCATTGAACAGCCGCCCTGTGCAGACGGGACGGTCCGGATCGCCTTCGAGGTAGTCGATGATCACTTCCTGCCCGATGCGGGGAACCGAAATCGTGCCCCAGCCGCGCCCGGCCCACGGCTGCGAGACGCGGATCCAGCACGAGCTGCGTTCGTCGCGGCGGCCGTAGCGGTCCCAGTGGAACTGCACCTTGATACGGCCGTACTTGTCCGTGTGGATCTCCGAGCCCTTGGGGCCGACGACCGTGGCCGTCTGGGGGCCGGGCATGCGCGGCGGCGGGTGCGCGCGGCGTGGGCGATAGGGGATCTTGCGGCGGATGGCGGTGAACGTGTTGCGATAGACGTCGCTCTGCCCGCGCTCGAAGTAATTGTTGCGGGCGCTGACCTGCACCGACAGCACGAGGAAGTCGTTGTCGCCTTCCGTCGCCGGATCGAACCAGTGGTGATCCAGCAGCTTGAACGTGTGTCCTGCAACCAACCCGCGGCAGTCGGATGCGCCCGTGAAGACCTTGGCCTGCCACTCCAGCACTTCCAGGCGCTGGCGCGCTTCGCGCTGGCCGTCATCCTTGTCCTTGTACGAAAAGGCCGGGTTGCCGTCATAAATTTCCATGGTCGGCATGTCGCCCTGCTGCGTCACGGTGGGCAGCTCCACGTACTGCATCGCATTGGGCGCCTTGAAGTCGAACGTGTTCAGGGCGACCTTCGTCGGCTGCAGGTTGCGCTCGGCCGCGAAGGCCGTCACGCTGTCGCGGTCGTGCCAGCGGTTGCCGCCATTGAATTCGACCTCGGCGTGATCCTTCTGCGGTGGGCAGAACGCACCCGAGCGCGAATCGTCGCTGATCACCATCACGTGGCCGTTCGGCTTGTGGTCGAAATAGTAGAACAGCCCGTACTTTTCCATCAGGCGGCAGACGAAGTGCTCGTCCGTCTCGTCGTACTGGACGATGTAGTTTTCGGGCCGGTAGGTCTGGCTGACGCGGAATTCGTAGGTGGCGAGGCCGTTGTAGTCGCCCTTGAAGATCGTGTCGAGCACCTCGAGCACGCTCTGGTCCTGGAAGATGCGCGAGTTGACGCGCTGCTTCAGGTAGCTGAGCCAGGGCACGATCTGCGCGTGATAGAACGCGAAGCCGCCGTCCGAGTGACTGAAGCCGAACGAATGCACGTAGCCGTTGATGAAATGCTCGCTGCCGTCGGCAAGCTGCACGCCCACGCTGACGTTCTTGCCCATCAGGTCTTTCAGATCGATGGCGGCGTTTTCCGAGATGAGGCTCAGGTTGAACACGAACTGGTCGGACATGGCCGACGACCCGCTCAGCGACTCGATCAACAGGGTTTTCTCGCCCTGCAACGGCGAATAAAAGCGCAGCAGGCGCTTGCCGTCGTTGAACTTCGCCAGCAGGGCGGCGACGGCCGACGCGGCGTCGTCATGTGCGGCGGGATCGATGTTGGGCGGCACGTACTGCGGCTCGTTGCCGGCGAAATCGCTCACGGCCTGGCCGGCCAGGGGGTGTTCTTCGATGGCAAGATGTTCTGCTGGCGCAGTGCTCTGCTCTACCGGAGTCGCGGCGTGGCCGGCCAGCGTGTCCACATTCTGCGCCAGTGAATGCGCCTGCGACGCGACCTGGAGTGCCTGCGCCAGCTGCGGACTCGCATGCCCAGCCAGGCCGGCGACACCCGACGCCAGGGCCGCGCCGCCCGAACCGGCTTTCAACAGCGCCGCGGCGTCGAGGGCGGTGCCGGCCACGCCGAGTGCCTTGACTGGATTATCGAGCGAATCTGATGGCATATCGCGGCTCCTGCATCGAATGTGTCCTCCGCACGGGGGATTGTTAGATTTGTGTTAAAGCATGTATATACTATCAGAAATTTACTGTTCGTTAAATCGGCCATTGGCGCCGTTCACAATTGTTTTCCTGCGAGCACCATGTCTGACTTTTCGAGCAACTGGACCGATCTGACGCGCGCACTCGACACCATGCAGCGCCACTATGCCCAGGCCGGCGCGCAAGCCCGGCTCGACGTCGAACGGCGCGTGCAGCGCTGGTCGCACCAGGCCAGCGCTACGCTCGGCCGCATTGCCGACGCGGGCGCGGACATGGGGGGCGTACGCAACGCACTGGCCGTCAAGCAGGCGCTCGATGCGTCGCGGCCCCGCTTCGCGGAATTGCTCAAACAGCAGTTCGCCGGCCTGAACTTCGCGATGATCGTCGACGTTTTATACGAGGTCATGAAGCAGATGGCGCTGTACCTGGGCGGCGGCGCGGTGCTCGGTGCGGCCGCGGGCGGGGCGCTGGGATCGCTGGCCTTCGGCGTGGGCGCCATTCCGGGCGCGGCGGTGGGTGCGCAGGCGGGCGTCGCGATCGGGGGCGAAATCCTCGTCTGGATGGGTCTCGGCATGCTGGTCATGGACATGAGCAGCACGGTGGCGGACCTGTGCCGGCACGCCGCCCACGGCTTCGCGACCGCCTGGCACGCCGGCGACCTGCCGGCCGACGCGACGGCCCGGCGCACGTCGATGCTGCGCGAGGCGACGGAATCGTTAGCGCAAGGGCAGATGCTGCTCGTGAAGGCGATCCTGACGGCGCTGGTGCTGTACCTGTCGCGCGGCCAGGTCCAGAGTTCGCTCCTGGTGCGCAACCTGTCGAACAGCCGGCTCGGGCCGAAGTTCGCGGAATGGGTCGGCGAGAACCGCGACAGGCTGATGGCGCACCCGAACCTGAAGCCCAGGGTCGCTTCGGCGCAAGGCCAGGCCGAAGCCGGTGCGGGCAAGGCTGTTGCAAGGGAATCGGTAGAGGCGCAGAAACCGCCCGCGAAGTCGGACGAACAGCCGTCGAAGCTCAAGCGCGGCGTCGCCGAACGCCAGGCGCCGTGTTACCTGGTCGGCCAGCCCGTCAATCCGATCACGGGCGGCAAGATCCTGCTCGGCGAGCTGGATCTCGACTTCGCCTTGCCCGCGCCGTTGCCGCTTGTCTGGCAGCGCACGTACAGTTCGGCCCTGCACCGCGCCGGCTGGCTGGGCCAGGGTTGGGCGCTGCCCATCAGCGACAGCCTGCAGCTCAGCGCCGACGAAGTCGTCGTGCTGGATGCGTTCGACCGCGGCATCACGTTTTCTCTGCCGCGGGTCGGCGACGCGATCTATTCGCCGTCCGAACAGATCACGCTGGCGCGCACGGGCGACACCGCGTTCGAGCTGGTCGACAACAACGGCCTGCGCACGCAATTCGCCGTCCTGTACGGCGACGGCATCGCCCGGCTGACGGGCTGGCAGGACGCCAACGACAACCACATCCGCATCACGTACGACGCCCGGCGCCTGCCTGTGCGCATCGACGACAGCGCGGGGCATAGCCTCGCCCTCGAGTTCGGGCGCATCGCCGGCGGCATGCGCCTGCTGGGTGTGACGCTGATGCCTGCAGAACCGGAAGCTGGCGCGCACACGCTGGTGTCCTACGAGTACGACGATGCGGGCGACCTGCGGCGCGTGCGCAACCGCGCGGGCGACGTCATCCGCCAGTTCGCCTACCGCGATCACATCATGGTGGAACACGGCCAGCCGGACGGCCTCGTGTCGCGCTATGAATACGACGTCGAGGCGCCAGACGGCAAGGTGCTGCGCAACTGGACCAATACGGGCCAGTGGTGGACGTTCCGCTATCTCGACAAGGAAACGGTCGTCACCGACCAGTTGAACCGCACGCAGCGCTACCGGTTCGACGCGCGCGGGCGCCTGGTCGCGCAGGTGGATGCGGCGGGCGGCGTCACGACGCACCGCCTCGACGAGAACGGCAACCTGCTCGAATTGACCGACCCGGCCGGCCGCGCCGTGCGCTACCGCTACGATGAACGCAGCCGCATCGTCCGCGTGGAGCGGGGCGGGCGCGGCACCGGAATCGTCTATGACGCCCGCTTCGACAAGCCTGCCCTCATCACCGATGCCCTCGGCGCCACGACGGTGCTGCGCTACGACGCGCAGGGCAACCTGACGAGCGTGACGAACGCGCTGGGCCAGCGCACGGCGTACCAGTACGACGACCGCGGCCTGCCGGTCAAAGTGATCGACGCGCGGGGCGGCGTCAAGGAGCTTGCGTACAACCGCGCCGGCCAGTTGATTCGCTACACCGACTGCTCGGGCAGCACGAGTGCGTTCGCCTATGACGAGCAAGGTCGCCTGGTGCGCGCCACGGACCCCAACGGCAACGCGAGCACGTACGCCTACGACGCGCTGGGCCGGCTGCAGATCGTGACGCATGCCGACGGGACCAGCGAGCGCTACGAATACGACCGGCTGGGCCGCCTCGTCGCCCACGTCGACGCGGCCGGCCATCGCACGGCCTACGAACTCGATCGCGACGGACGTCCGCTGAAACGCATCGACGCGCGCGGTGGCGTGCTCGAATACCGCTACGACACGGCCCGCCGCATCGCGGAACTGATCAACGAAAACGGCGACGTCCACCGCTTCGTCTACGATGCGCTGGACCGGCTGGCCGAAGAAACGAGCTTCGATGCGCGCGTGACGCGCTACCGCTACGACGACAGTGGCCTCATCGTCGGCAAGGACGAACTGGGATGCGCGCCGCGCACGGAACTGACGCCCATCGCGACGACGTATGTGCGCGATGCGCTGGGCCAGTTGATGGAAAAGGTGATCTCGCGCGTGACGGGCGCGGCGCAGGCGCAGCAGATGCGGCTGCGGTTCGCGTACGACGCACTGGGGCGCCTGACGCAGGCGATCAATGCGGATGCGACGGTCAGCATGACGTACGACGCGCTTGGCCAGTTGGTCGCGGAGCAGACGGATTCGGCAGGCGCCAGCGTACTTCTGCGTCACGTCTACGACGAGCTGGGCAACCGCGTGCAGACGACCTTGCCGGATGGCCGGGTCCTGAACAACCTGTACTACGGCTCGGGCCACCTGCACCAGGTTAACCTCGATGGCGAGGTCATCACCGATATCGAACGGGACCAGGCGCACCGCATGATCGCCCGCACGCAGGGGACGCTCGTCAGCCAGTTCCGGTACGACCCGGTAGGGCGGCTGTTGTCGCAGACTGCGGGCGAGGGCGCGTCGACCGTCATCGCGCGCAAGTACGAATACGATGAGGTCGGCAATCTGGTGTCGATCGACGACCAGCGCAATGGTTTGACGCGCTACACCTACGATCCGATCGGGCGCATTTTGTCGGCCGTGCAGCCGCAGTTGAGCGAGCGGTTTGCGTTCGATCCGGCGCATAACCTGCTCGATACGACCGTGGCTTCCGCCGGCCGAGTGGAAGGCAACCGCATCTGTGTGTACGAGGACAAGCGTTATGACTACGATGCGCATGGCAATGTCGTCGAGAAGCTGGTCGGCAGACATACGCGGATGCGGTTCGAGTGGAATCCGGCGCATCAGCTGGTGCGCAGCGTGGTGGCGCGCGGGTCTTCGGATGCGGCGCAGACTGTCAGCTATGCGTACGATCCGTTCGGGCGGCGGATTGCGAAGCGGGATGCGTTCGGTGTTACCCGCTTTGTCTGGGATGGGAACCGGTTGTTGTGCGAGCAGCGTGGTAGCTATTCACGGACGTACGTGTATGGCGAGGATGCGTTTGTGCCGCTGGCGCGGGTGGATGCTGTCACTGGTGGGGATGGAGCGGTGCGGGCCGAGGTGAGGCATTTGCATCTGGATCATCTTGGGACGCCGCGGGAGATGACGAATGCGGATGGGCGCGTGGTTTGGGCTGCAAGGTATAGGGCTTGGGGGAATGCGCTTGAGGTTGTCCAGGACGCCGTGCCGGCCGTCTTGCCGTCATATGAGATCGAGGAGGCGCAGCCTGTTCGGTTCCAAGGACAGTATTACGATAGCGAGAGCGGATTGCATTACAATCGGTTTCGTTATTATGATCCGGATATAGGTCGGTTCGTTTCGATTGATCCCATCGGTCTGTTCGGCGGAGCGAACACATTTACGTATGCTCGGAATCCGGTAAGCTGGATTGATCCGCTAGGTTTAAGTCCGTGTAGGACCGGTCAAGGAGCACTAAGTGAAAACGGGGTTGCGCAAACCGATATTTCGCCTAGGCAGCCGAATACAACTCGCTCGGGAGTCACTCGAACGAATGCTGCTGATTGGCGTACTCTTCGTGATCACTGGGATAGTATCGGGTATGGTGAAATTCTTAGTGGAGATAATCTTTCGGCAATCGCTAAAGGCAGGACTCCTAAGGTGGATGAAGCGTGGGTCAGGTTTTTCCCAGAAGACGCCGGTTTAATGGGGGAAAAAATTTCCATGCATCATATCGGCAGTACTCCGGTAACTATCCCATTGCCGGCAACTCGTCATTTGAATGCTCATCTTCCAGGCGGATTCCGTTATAACGTCGGTGGACCCGGATCAGCCCTGCCTTTTTATCCGCCTAAATTGACTGAGCCTTAATAAATATCATGCATATTCAAGTTTTCGAGTCGCATCCAAAACAGAGACTCCTGTTTTTTTTGGCCCAAGACGTCGATGATGAAGATCGAAAATTAGTGAGGGATGCGATCAATGCAATGGCGTCATCGCGAGCCTGGGTTATCAGTGCCCCAGAGTTTGTCGACACTGTGGAAAGCGTCGGAACGAATCCAGGCGATTCCCCGATTGAAACCGTTGGGGGCGTGCATGAGATCTATTCTGCATCGGCCTCGAATGAGCTTCCGCACGAAATAGATGCGCTTCACCTAGAAGAAGTTGAATATATTGTCGATTCTATACGGCGCTTATCGCAAGAGCACGGGCTTGAATTCGAATTTGAATTGGATGGGCAATATGTCGGAACAATTGATAATGGTGTCATTGATTCGGTCTTGGCAAACGGATTAATTGGAGAATGGCGGCGGCACATCAATGCAGCAAATTAAAGCGTTCACGTTACTGTGATCGCTTGGCGCGTGAACCTTCCCTGTTATTTTAGGGCGAATCAGAATAGTTGGTCGGATCATTATTTTGTTCGCCGTCATTAAGCGTTTGCAAGTTTAAGGCGCGGGGGTAGTTTCTGAGTACGGGTGTAAAATAAGGTGGCCAGGCAGTCTATCCGCAGGGAGGGTAGATTTTAGTTGAAAGTTTTTTATATGCAAAGAACGACTCGCGTACGCAATTCGCCGTCGCGTACGGCGACGGCATCGCCCGGCTGACGGGCTGGCAGGACACCAACGACAACAACATCCGCATCGCCTACGACGCCCGGCGCCTGCCTGTGCGCATCGACGACAGCGCGGGCCACAGCCTCGCCCTCGAGTTCGGGCGCATCGCCGGCGGCATGCGCCTGCTGGGCGTGACGCTGATGCCTGCGGAACCGGAAGCTGGCGCGCACACGTTGGTGTCGTACGAGTACGACGATGCGGGCGACCTGCGGTGCGGTTCACCTACCACCTAACGCAGTGCCCTCAGAGTGGAGTGTAATTCCGCCAGGAACTGTTCTATCAACACCAATAGGTCGATAGATGAGTGCATTCATAGAAAACTCGAAGCAACTTTTTGAAGATTATCATCGTTTTGATGATGGGCTAATTTTATCTTTTGGATACTTTTACGCAATTAATGAGCCGCTAGCTGCTGAAATAATTCTTTACGCTCGAAATCATAAGCTGGACGGCAACGTTTGGCGGAAGATTAAAGTGGTAGTTAGAGACGCACAGGAACTCGTTGCAAAAGTTAAGGGAAATCAATTTAACTCCATATCCTCCGGAGTGAAACTCCTTAACTTTGGAGAATTGTTGTGTATTGATATTGACGGCGATTACAGTCTGGCTGGCGACCCGAGTTCCCTGGATGAAGTGCGCGAGGACGGACAGTGCTACGTCATTGGGCGCCGAGTCGAAGCTTGCGAACTCGATGAAATTACATGGCGACGATAACGGTCCGTTTGGAAGCGATAACGGTGGAGAAATCGATCGCGGCCCATCAGTCGATAATTAATTTTGGATCATCGTCCGATGCGGTCGAGGATGAATGGCTGATAAATGCGGAATCCGTGCTAAATCGCAAATTGCCGGAATCATATAAGTGGTTTCTCAAGCGATACGCAGGCGGCGAAGTGGGAGGGGAAGAGATTTATAGCATTTACGGAATTCCTTTCGAGTCGGCTAATGGGGGAGACATAGTTTTTCAGCACCTAATGAATCGCAAGGCTGGGTTGCTTGACGATTCGAAACTTGTTATTAGCGAAACTGATCTTGGTGAAATTTTTTTCTTTGACTATACCAATTTCAAAAACGGCGAATGTCCAATATATCTCAGACTTCCGTCGGGCGAGCACATGCTGTACGCTGAAAATTTTTATGAGTTTCTTGGGAAGCGTATTGAGGCTCATGACTCATGATGCTTTGCTTCAGTGGTGTTGGTTTTGCAGCGGTATTTAGCCATCGAATTTTCGCGAGAATTCTGGTCAAACAATTAGATTAGTTGACGCGCTCGTCGACGCGATAGCGTCAGCCACAATGAAGCTGGGGTTGTACCGGGCAGATGATCCGCTTGAGCTGCCTGCTCGTGTTTAGACGACGCAGCAGGATGGCCGCGTCCTGAACAACCTGTACTACGGCTCGGGCCACCTGCACCAGGTCAACCTCGATGGCGAAGTCATCACCGACATCGAACGGGACCGGGCGCACCGCATGATCGCCCGCACACGATGAGTCGATCCAACCAACCCGACACTCGTTTTTTGTATTCAAATGACGGGTAGCTGTACGATACACCTGATCACTATGATACGGTACTGCCGATAGGGCGTTGGAAACCATAGGGGGAAATGTGGAAATAAACATTGATGGCGAAGTCATTAAGTGTGAGGCGGATTTTCACAACGCCATAGCGAACGCGTTGAATTTGTCATCGTATTATGGAAAGAACCTGGATGCTTTGTGGGATGTATTGAGTACGGACGTCGAGCGCCCGCTTACCTTAACTTGGAAAAATTCGGAACTTTCAAAAACGTATCTGGCCGAAAATTTTGAAAGAATAATGTCTGGTTTGAAACGAGCTGAATCTCAGGATGCTGAATGGGCACTTGCTGAGAGATTTAACCTTAGACTCGATTAATGTGAATGTGAAGTCGTATTCTTAATTAAAAGACGCTACGAAGGTACTTATCTGATACTGTGGTAACCGCAAAACCCTGTCCAAATCTAACAAACGACATCGAAGCGCTACTTAGCAAGATTGGGCCCGCGCAAAAAAAAGCGGAGGTAACTGAAATGCGTGACATGGTACTTATCGCCGATAGGAAGTTTAATCTCAGTGAAATTAAGGATCGCATAAATCCGGGTGATTTTGAAATAACCACGGCGGGAGATAGAATTTCTATTCAAGATGTGTCGACTAGAAATTTTGTTCAAATTGAGCGTGATGATAACATTGCATTGTATTACGATGACGAGGAGGATGATGTTTTTAAATCGAGTATATCCGATCCGGCCTATTATATTGTTAATTTTCAGGATATCGATTTGCTTAAGCGCATACTGGAAATGGCCCTGGATAGGCCAGATGTATTCCTCGACAATGACTTTGGTTTAATTCAAACTGGCCAACAGTTTGTGCTTACGCTCGATCGGCAGCCGAAATGGGACTGGGCTATGGGTTGAGTTCGGAGCACCCATGGAGTAGTCGTACCCTGGACTATT
Organism: Massilia kyonggiensis; assembly: GCF_024756235.1. Lineage (GTDB taxonomy): Bacteria > Pseudomonadota > Gammaproteobacteria > Burkholderiales > Burkholderiaceae_D > Telluria > Telluria kyonggiensis. The sequence goes on from NZ_JANUGY010000007.1 coordinate 92,603, forward strand.
CAAGCAACACTAAGTGAAAAAGGTGTTGCTCAGACAGGTATTTTGCCTAGGCAATCAAAAAAAAGCACTTTCGGGAGTAACTCGGCCCAATGCAGCGCGGTGTGCAATACCTCATCGCGCAAAACAGATTACACGGCACGCCGTTTCGTGTGCGAGTACCTTATTGATGGGTTGGAAAGAGACGCTTGCCGCTTGCTTGCCGTGCGGCGGCGCAGCTGATCGGAATATATGAGGTGGTTGAACACGTCATCATTAACTCCAGAAATGCGATGAAGATCTTCCGTTCGATTGAGGAATTGCTTGGTGAGCTCGACGAAATTTATTGGGACTCGGCGGTTTTTATTAGGCAAGATTCTTGGGGTGGCGATCCTCAGCGTGCCGAAATCCTTGTTTTGCACGGGGATGCCGAACTCGAGGATGTTGTTCCGGGAACGCACCTTCCGAAGCTCGCAAAAAGCCGGGATATGAGGCAGCTGTTAGATATGGAAACCTTCCGGGACATAGTTGATTTCGAGCGGAAGAGAAATCCAGGAGCATCTGTTGCGGACATCATCTGTGCAATTGATTTTTATCGAGAAAAAGATGACTTCTACGACCCGTAGAGATAACTGACGGGGGATTTGCGAACGACCTCGGAGCGCATTGGCTGCTTCATTCCTGCAGCATGTCGCCGCAATTTCACGGATTCGGATAGAAGTGCATCCTTCTTACTTTTTTATACTGGACGAGCCGGGACACGACACGCCAGTTAATTCGAGCTCGAGATGTCGTCGCGCCTTACCCTGTCGATTGAGGAATCGGCAATTCGCGCGAGTTTGTGCGGCAGTAAGATTGATACGATAGTATTGTGTGACAGAGTGAATAATACTTTGTCTTTTGGTAAGGTGATAAAGTAGGCTTCGATTTCGCCAGAAACTGTTCCCCTTCCTTGAGTTCAAATGAAAGATCGAGCGTTTCATGCGTCCCAGTGAGTCGTCCAGTCGATGGCGAAGGGGGCGGAAGACTTTTACGTCAAAAGCGAAAGCGCTCTGCTCATTATGGTCCCGGTAAAAATCATCATTCCTGTTTCGGATTACGCGAAGGTCGAACGATACTACAAGGATGTGCTTCAGTTCGAACTGCACGAAGACTTGTTCTTCTTGCCGAACGGCGCGTCCAATGTGGCTCTGAAGCTGCTAATAGTCGACGCAGCCTCACGGGAGGCTAGTCCGCCACGCCGGCATTTTCCTATTTTTAGCTTCTTAATCGATAATAATTTTGCGTCGTACTGCGACAAGCTGATGTCACGCGGCGCCGTCTTCGAATCCGTCATATCGCACCCCGGCGGCTACTATGCACTGCTATCGGATCCCGAAGGAAATCAGTTTGAAATCGAGTGCGAGAATTTTGATGAGGTAAATGCAGGACTGGATCCCTGTAGTTGGCCCTTTTACAAGCGCTACTAAGCCTCATGTCGATTCTTGCCTCCTGCAACCGGGCGTCTACCGTCGGGCGCGGGAAGTTTGCCTATTTAGTCGGTATGCCGACCGATTCAATTTCTCGACTTGAGGCCTGTATGCCGCTGGCATCGGCAATCGGCCAGCTTAATCATCTATACACCCGTCCCTAATTTGAGCATTCCTTTGCGACGTTTTGCAACACGTGCCACACCATTCGATACGACTGGTGGAGTCGCGCCGGCACGCTAATGCGGGCGATATTCGCCGCAATGCTGTTCAGGCACGCATTTTGCAAGCTGATTCTTTTGCAGTATCCGGCAGCAACAGTAAAAGCGAAAGCTTTCGACCGCATGCCACGAAATTCATATATGGACGGCATTCCGTCCGAAACTCCAAGGAGACGTCACCATGAGTATGATTGCACGCATTCTCGTTAGCGCATCACGTTTAACCATTTGCCTGGGCACCGCATTCGCCGTCAGCAGCACCCAGGCAGCCGATCTCGCCGTCCAGGAAAGCACCAGTGTCGCCGCCAGTCCCGATAAGGTGTGGGCCGTGCTGGGCAAGTTCTCGGGTTTGCCAGGCTGGCACCCGGCCGTTGCCGCGACGGACATCGTCAAAGGAGTCGACAATCAACGGGGCGCGGTGCGATCGATCACGACCAAGGATGGCGCACGGATCGTCGAGGAATTGCTTTCCTATGACGCCAGCAAACACAACATGACCTATCGTATCAGCGCGTCGCCTTTGCCGGTCACGGACTATATCTCGACCCTCGCCGTGGCTCCTGCGGGCAAAGGCAGCAAAATCACCTGGAAGAGCCGCTTCAAGCGCGATCCGGCGGCCAGGGATGTGGATGACGCCAAGGCAAAGGAAATCGTCGCCGGGATGTACAAGTCCGGGTTTGATGGATTGCGCGCGGCACTTGGCGAAGTCCCCCGCTGACATTCGGGCAACCGGCGGCGGATGCGGCCTCAGTGTGCCGCCCCCGCACTCTCCCGCAATCTGCCCGCATCCCGCGCCGGCGGCGCCCCGAACAACCTCACATAATCCCGGCTGAACTGCGACGGACTCTCATATCCCACGCGATACCCCGCACTGGCCGCATCCATCCCCTCGGCCACCATCAGCCGCCTTGCCTCCTGCATGCGCAACTGCGTGCGAAACTCGAGAGGACTCATCGCCGTCACCGCCTTGAAGTGAGCATGAAAGGTCGACCGGCTCATGCGCGCCACGTCGGCCATTTCGTCGATGCGGCAGTCGCGCGCGTAGTGCGCGCGCAGCCACACGATGGCGCGGGCGATCTGGTTCTGCCGGCTGTCGCTCCGCGCCATGCGGCGCACGATGCGGTTGCCGGCGCCCGTCAGTAGCCGGTACAGGATCTCGCGCGTGACGAGCGGCGCCAGCGCGTCGATGTCGGCCGGCGTGTCGAGCAACCGCGTCAGGCGCAGCGCCGCGTCGAGCAGTTCGGGCGTCGTCCGGTTCAGCGCCATGCCCGTGTCGTCGCCGTCATCGTCGGGGCCCGCAGGCGGATGCCGCAACGCCAGGTCGCCCAGCACCACCATGTCCAGGTCGAGACTCAGGCACAAATAGGGCCGTTCCGGCGACGCCTCGATCACGGCGCCCGTCACCGGCAGTTCGACGGAGGCAACGAGGTAGTAGGAAGGGTCGTACACGAAGGCCGTCGTGCCGAGCACCGCGCGCTTGCGGCCCTGCGCGACGAGGCACACGGTCCGTTCGTACAGCACGGGCATCGGCATCGTCGGGCTGGACGATCGTATAAGACGCACGCCCGGGAGAGGAGTGTCGTGGATGCCGTCTACGGCGGCGTGGCGGGCGATGGCGGCGGCAAAGAGGGCGAGCGTATCCATGACGCCAAGGATAGCAGGCCGACAGGCGGGCGTGCGCGCCGCCGGACGATCGTGCAAGCATGTGCGACGTTTGCGCTACCGGCAATTGCCCGCGCGGCCCGACACTGTGCGCACTTTCAACCGCACAGGAGATCACCATGACCGCACTCGATCAATACCGCCTGCTGGGCCGCTCCGGCCTGCGCGTCTCGCCGCTGGCGCTCGGCACGATGACCTTCGGCCAGGACTGGGGCTGGGGCGCCGACGAATCCGAGGCCAGGCGCATCTTCGACGCCTACGTCGACCGCGGCGGCAATTTCGTCGACACGGCCGTCAACTACACGAACGGCGCGTCCGAGCGTATCCTCGGCAAGCTGATGGAAGGGCGGCGCGACCGTATCGTCCTGTCGACCAAGTTCACGATGGCGCGCGATCCGGGCGATCCGAATTCCGGCGGCAACCACCGCATGAACCTCGTGCGCTCCGTCGAGCAGAGCCTGCGCCAGCTCGGCACCGACCGCATCGAACTGCTGCACCTGCACGCATGGGACGACACGACGCCGCCGGACGAAGTCCTGCGTGCCCTCGACGACCTGGTGCGCGCCGGGAAGGTGCTGTACCTGGGCATCTGCAACACGCCCGCGTGGCGGGTCGCCCAGTTGCAGACGATCGCCGACCTGCGCGGCTGGTCGCCGTTCGTCGCGCTGCAGATCGAGTACAGCCTCGTCGAGCGCAGCGTCGAACACGAACTGATGCCGATGGCGCGCGGGCTGGGGCTCGGCGTGATGCCGTGGTCGCCGCTGGGCGGCGGTCTCCTGAGCGGGAAGTACGGGGCGTCCGACCTCGCGACGAACGACGCCGCCGGCGTGGCCGCCACGCGCAAGGGTGTGATCGCGTCGACGGGGCTGCTGAACGAGGCGTCGCTCCGCATCGCCGAGGAAGTGAAGGCCGTCGCGCGCGAGACCGGCGCCAGCGCGGCGCAGGTGGCGCTCGCGTGGACCTTGCTGCACCCGTCCGTCACGGCGCCCGTCATCGGCGCGCGCACGCTCGCGCAGGCAGAGGACAACCTGGGCGCGCTGGACGTCAGGCTGGATGCGGACCACGTGGCGCGCCTGGACGCGGCCAGCCGGCCGGCTCCCATCTTCCCGCAGCGCTTCACGGAACGGCCGCTCGTGCGGCAACTCGTGTTCGGCGGCGCGGTCGTGGCACGGCGGACCGCCTGACGGCGCTCAGGCCTCCGGTTGCAGCGCGCCGCGCACGGCCGTGAGGATGGCGTCCGACGCGGTGCGGTCCGACACGGCGCGCGCGAGCGTCAGGGCGCCGACCATCGCGGCGAGGGCGACGATGCCCTGGTCGCCGGCGGCGGGCGCCACGCGGCAGTCCGCCAGCAGCGCCGTCATGCGCGCCACCATCGCGTCGGCCGTCGCACTGGGCTGACCGCGCAGGCCCAGTTCCGCGGCCAGCGTGGGGAGCGGACAGCCTTCGCCCGGTTCGTCGCGGTGGTCCGCCGACAGGTAATGGTCGATGACGGCGCGCGGCGCGGCATCCGCCGACGGCAGCCAGCGTTCCAGCGTCTGCTGGACGGCGGCTTCCAGCGACGCCTGCACGAGGGCGTCCTTGGATTCGAAATGGGCGTAGAAACCGCCGTGGGTCAGGCCGAGCGCCTTCATCAGCGGCACGAGGCCGGTGCCTTCGATGCCATTCTTGCGGAAGCGGCGCGACGCTTCGCCGATGATGCGCTGACGCGTTTCGGCCTTATGGTTACTGGAGTAACGCATAGTTATGGGGTTGGGTTGCAATGATCGGATGCGGTCCGTGCGGCCGAGAGCGACGGACCCGTTGAGCGACGGATGTGCCTCATGAATTTAGGCAACGCTCCGTGTCACCATTGTAAGCCTTGTTGAGGGATTCCACAATTCCGGCCATCATTTCGCCGGAATCGTGTTGCAGGATGCCGTATTTACGCGCGCGCCGCGGCCGCGTGCCGGCGCATGTACTCGGCGCAGGCCTCGGCATCCAGCGGCTTGCTGAAGTAATCGCCCTGGATCTGGTCGCAGCCCGCACTGCGCAGGGCGGCCAGCTGCTCGTCCGTCTCGACGCCCTCGGCGATGACTTCCAGGCGCAGCGTGTGGGCCATGGCGATGATCGCCTTCACCATCGCCAGCGATTCCGCGCTCTGGTGCACGTCGAGGACGAACGAGCGGTCGATCTTCAGCTTGTCGACGGGCAGGCGCTTGAGGTAGCTGAGGCTCGAATAGCCGGTGCCGAAATCGTCGATGCTGAGCGTGGCGCCCAGTTCGCGCAGCTGGCGCATCAGGTCCGCGGTGCGGGCCGGGTCGTCCATCGAGATGCTTTCCGTGAGTTCCAGCTCCAGCAGGCGCGGGGGCAGGCCCGATGTGCGCAGCACGTCGCCGACGAGGGCCACGACGTCCGTGCCCAGGAACTGTTTGCCGGACAGGTTGACGGCCACGGGCACGTCGGGCACGCCGGCATCGCTCCACGCGCGGCGCTGGGCCACGGCCGTGCGCAGGATCCACTCGCCGATCGGCACGACGAGGCCGGAGTCCTCGGCGATTGGGATGAACTCGGCCGGCGAGATGCTGCCGTGGTCCGGGTGCTTCCAGCGCACGAGCACTTCCATGCCGGCGACGCCGCCGCTGTGCAGGTCCGTCTTGGGTTGATAGTTCAGATACAGTTCGCCGCGCTCGATCGCATGGCGCAACTGGTTTTCCAGCGTGAGCTTGCGCTGCAACGCCTGGTTCAGTTCTTCCGAATAGCGCTGGATCTGGCCGCCGCCCAGCGCCTTGGCGCGGCGCACGGCCATCGTCGCATTGTTGAGCAGGAGGTCGCCGTCCGTGCCGTCTTCCGGGAAGATCGCATAGCCGATGCTGCACGTGAGCGGGATCGCGCCGCCCGGCGTCTTGAACTCGCGCGTGGCGGCCTGCAGCAGCTGGCGCAGGCGGTCGCGCGCGACGCTGTCGTCGCCGAGGCCCGGCAGCAGCACGACGAATTCGTCGCTCCCGGCGCGCGCCAGCATGTCCCCCGGCCGCAGCAGGTTCTGCAGACTCCACGTGATGGCGACGAGCGCCTTGTCGCCCTCGTGATGGCCCAGCAGCTCGTTGAGGCGCTTGAACTTGTCGATGTTGATCGTCGCGACGAGCGTGTGCAGGCCGTCGTTCTTCCATTTATCGAGGTTCTGGCCGATGGTGCGCACGAGCACCTGGCGGTTCGCGAGGCCCGTCAGCACGTCGTGCGTGAGCAGGAATTCGACCTGGCCGGCGGCCGCCGCGAGGTCGGGGTTCGCGTTGTCGACGTACACGTGCGAGTGCAGCGATTGCGCCGCGGTCGCCAGCTGGCGGAAGTGGATCAGTTGCTCCGTCATGCGCGCGAGGTCGCGCAGGATGTCGAGCTCCTCCTCGTTCAGCGTGCGCGGGACGCGGTCCAGCACGCACAGGGTCCCCAGCGGCATGCGGTCGATCGAGTACAGCTGCACGCCGGCGTAGAAACGGACGTGCGGCGGATTCACGACCATCGGATTGTCCGCGAACCGTACATCCTTCGTCGCATCCGGGACAATCAGCGGTTCGTGGTCGAGGATCGCGTGGCCGCAGAACGAGATCTCGCGGCTGGTGCCCGTCATGTCGATGCCGCAGCGCGACTTGAACCACTGGTCTTCCTCGGCGACGAGCGACACGAGCGCGATCGGCATCTTCAGCAGCCGGCTCGCCATGCGCGTGATGCGGTCGAACGCGTCCTCCGGGGCGCTGTGGAGGAGGCGGGTGGCGTGCAGCGCCGTCAACCGGCGCGCTTCGTCGAGCGGTATGGATGGGGTCTGCATGTCGTGTCTTGCGGAGCGTCGTTGAGACACATTCTGCCACGAGCGGCAAAGCCGAGGCACGAGCTTGGTGCGATCTTGCTCTCAGGAATGTTCGGGCTGGCTAAACGCCCCGAAATGCTGCCGGTAATCGAGCGCGCTGACGCCCAGGTGGCGCAGGAACGCGGCGCGCATCCGCGCCGCGGTGCCGAACCCGCAGCGGTGCGCCACCGTCTTGAGCGGCTGGCCGGAACGTTCGAGCATGGCCCTGGCCGCGTCCACGCGCGCCCGCTCGACGAATTCCGCCGGCGTGACGCCCGCCGCGCGCGCGAACTGGCGCGCGAAGTGGCGCTCGCTCAGCGCCGCCACCCGCGCGAGGTCGGCCACGGCGAGCGGCGCGTCCAGGTGGGCCAGCACGTGGTCCTGGACGGTGCGCAGGATGGAGTCGTCGCCCACGTACGGCGTCAGGTAAGGGCTGAACTGCGATTGCCCGCCGCTGCGCTGGGTGAAGACGACGAGGCGCTTCGCCACGTTCAGCGCGACGTCCGCGCCGTGGTCTTCGTGGACGAGGTGCAGCGCGAGGTCGATGCCCGCCGTGACGCCGGCCGACGTGTAGACGGGACCGTCGCGCACGAAGATGCGGTCCGGCTGGACGGCCACCTGCGGAAAGCGCGCGGCCACCAGCGCGACGTCGTTCCAGTGCGTGGTGGCGCGGCGGCCGTCCAGCAGGCCCGCGTGCGCGAGCAGGAACGCGCCGTTGCAGACGGACGCGATGCGCGCGCAGCGCGTGGCCATCGCGCGCAGCCACGCGGCGAGCGCGGTATCGGCCGGCCGGCGCGGCAGTTCCGGGCCGCCGGGGATCAGCAGCAGGTCGGGCGTGTCCGGCTCATCGTCGTAGCGCGCATGCGGCTGCAGCAGCATCCCGTTCGAGCACGCCACGGGCCCGTTCACCGTCCCCAGCACGCGCATCCGGTAATGGTCGCGCGGCGCGAGGAAGCGGTTGGCTTCCGCGAACACGTCGAGCGGACCCGTGACGTCGAGCGACTGCACGCCGGGGAAGGCGAGGATGGCGATGGTGGGCAAGCGCGGACTCCTGCGAAGACGACGGACGCCGTCACTATCGCGCCGCGCGCGCGGCAACAGTTCGCGATGGCGGGAAATGCGCGCACCGTGGCCGGAAACCGGTGCATCGGGCGCACGCCGGCGCACGGCCCAGCGCCAGAATGTCGCCATCCTCAACACACCGAAAGGACGACACATGGACAACACCGCGGAACGCGTGGGCCCCGCATTCTCCGTCGACGGCATGCTGCGCGCACGACATGAAACCCGCAAGGCCATCGCCGCGCTCGCGCAACGCATCCGGCCCGGCATGGTGGAAGAAGACGCCGTCGCGATGGCGCGCGACGTCATCGCCACGCAGGGCCACACGCTCAGCTGGCACCCGGTGCGCGTGCGCTTCGGCGCGAACACGATCCTGCCGATGAAACGCGCGTCGACGCCCGGCATTGTGCTGGGCGAGGACGACATCTTCTTCATCGACATCGCGCCCCGCGTGGAGCACTGGGAAGGCGATGGCGGCGCCACGTTCACGGTCGGCGACGCGCCGGAGTATGCGCGCTGCGCCGCCGACGCCGGGCGCCTGTTCCACGAGGTGCGGCAGGCGTGGACGACGCACGACTGGACCGGCCGGAAGCTGTATGAATTCGCGGAGCGACGCGCACGCGACATGGGTTGGGACCTCGACCCGGACCTGCCTGGCCACCGCGTCTCCGACTTCCCCCACGCGGCGCTGCACACGGGCGCGCTGGCCGATTACGATCACGCGCCGTCGAGCATGCGCTGGATCCTCGAGATCCATCTGCTCGATCCGCAGCGCCGCTTCGGCGCGTTTTTCGAGGACATGCTGCTCGAAGATGCCGACTACGCCTGACGGAAGCACTGCACGAGGAAGTCCGCGAACACACGCACGCGGGCCGACAGCTGGCGCGCGTGCGGATACATCACGGAGACGGGGATGGTGGGCGGCGGCACGTCCGTAAGCACCTCGACGAGGTGGCCGTCCGCGAGCTGCCCGGCGATGCGGTAGCGCGGCACCTGCACGAGGCCCAGGCCCGCGAGGGCGGCTGCCGTATAGGCCTCCGTGCCGGTGACGGAGACGACGCCGGGCGGCGTCGCGAGCTTCAGGCCCGCGTCCGTCATGAATTCCAGCGGGTACGGACGGCCCGTCGCCGTCGACAAGTAGTGCACCGCCTGGTGGCGCACGAGGTCCGCCAGTGCGGCCGGCGCGCCGAAGCGGTCGAGGTAGGCGGGACTCGCGACCGTCACCTGTTCGAGGTCCGCCGCGCGCCGCGCCACCATCGACGAATCGTGCAACTGGCCCGCGCGCAGCACGCAGTCGACGCCTTCGCGCACGAGGTCGACGAGACGGTCGTCCTCGCCGACGTGCAGCTGGATGCGGGGGTAGCGCGCGAGGAAACCCGATAGCGCGGGAAAGACGAAGTACCGTGCCAAGGTGGGCTGCAGGTTCACGCGCAGCAGGCCCGCGGGCTCGCTGCCGCGGAATGCGTCTTCCGCTTCGTCGAGGTCGGCGAGCAGGCGCACGCACCGTTCGTAATAGGCGGCGCCGTCCTGCGTGGGCGCGACGGCGCGCGTCGTCCGTTCCAGCAGGCGCGTGCCGAGGCGGTTTTCCAGCCGCTTGATCGCGTTGGTGGCGGTGGCGCGTGGGATCAGGAGGTCCTCGGCGGCCTGCGTGAAGCTGCGGCGCTCCACGATGCGCACGAAGATCTGCATTTCCTGAAACCGGTCCATCTGCGTCGACATGCGCCACCTCCCTCTGCGATTATACGGTCGGCGCGGTTGGCGTGAGCAGGTCGGCGATGCCGATGCGGCGCGCGAAGTCCACGCGCACGGCCTCCGCCACCTCCAGCACCTCGCGCGCGCCGTCGCCGACGAAGTCGACCACCGTGCGGAACGGCCGCTGGCCGCGCGGCAGGCCGACGATGCGCACCAGTTCATCGGCCACCGCCTGCGGATCGGCCTCCGGCGGCGTCAACGCGTCGAGGCGTTCGCCCACCTGGTCCAGCACCCCGTCGTAGCGCGCATACGCGGCGGCGCGTTCGGCGTCCGCCGGCTTGCCGGCGCTGGGGAAGTGCTCCGTGCCGCGCGTGAACGCGCCGGGGACCATGATCGCCGTCTCGATGCCGAAGCGCGCCACCTCGTACGACAGCGACACCGCGAGCGAATCCATCGCCGCCTTCGCCGCGCCGTACGGGCCGAGGAAAGGCGGGAAGCCGCCCTTCGTCGTCGTGCTGGATATCCACAGCAGCAGGCCCGATTCCTGGGCGCGAAGCCGGGGCAGGGCGGCGCGCAGCACGCGCTGGGCGCCGAGGAAGTTCGTGTCCAGCACCCTGGCCACTTCCTCGGCCGTGAAGGCTTCGGTCGGGCCGACGACGAGGTGCCCCGCGTTCTGCACGACGACGTCGAGCCGGCCCTGTTCCGCGACGACCGCCGCCACGGCCGCATCGCACGACGCCTGCGACAGCACGTCCAGTTCCAGCGGCCGCAGGTCGGCGCCGTGCTGCCGCGCCCACTCGCGCGCCTCGGCCGCGCGGGCCGCGTTGCGTCCCTCGATGTCGCGCATCGTCGCGTAGACCGTGTGGCCGGCCAACGCCAGCGCCTGGGCCGAGAGTTTGCCGATGCCGCTGCCGGCGCCCGTGATGAGGATGATTGCCTTGTTCATGTCGTTCTCCTCAGGCGATGCCGCCGTTGGCGCGCAGGACCTGGCCGTTCACCCAGCTGCCGTCCGGACCGGCCAGGAAAGCAACCACGCCCGCGATGTCCTCGGGCTGGCCGAGGCGTTCCAGCGGTGCCATCTTGGCGAAGTGCGCCACCTGCTCGTCCGACTTCCCGTTCAGGAACAGCTCCGTCGCGACCGGACCCGGTGCCACGGCGTTGCAGGTGATGCCCCGGCCGCGCAGTTCCTTCGCGAACACGCGGGTCAGCGCTTCGACGGCGCCTTTCGTGGCGGCATACACGCCATACGTCGGCGGCGCCATGTGCAGGATGCTGGTCGAGAAGTTCACGATGCGCCCGCCGTCGTTCAGGCGCGCCGCCGCCTCGCGCATCGTGTTGAACGTGCCCGTGACGTTGATGGCCATCGTGCGCGCGAAGACGTCGTCGCTCGTCTCGGCGATCGTCACGTACGGCAGGATGCCCGCGTTGTTGACGAGGATGTCCACGCGGCCGAGCTTTTCTTCGATCGCCGCGAACATCGCTTTCACGTCGTCGACTTTGGCGACGTCCGCGCGCACGGCGATGGCGCGGCCGCCTTCCGCCTCGATCGCGGCGACGGTGGCGTTGGCGGCCGCTTCGTTGCCGGCATAGTTGACGGCAATGGCGTAACCGTCGGCGGCGAGACGTTTCGCAACTGCGGCGCCGATGCCGCGCGACGCGCCGGTGACCAGTGCGACGCGGGTGGTGTGTTGGGTTTGGGTGTTCATCGTGACCTCCTTGGTTGGTTGACAGTGAAGTCATGATGATTGATTTCGACGAAAAGATAATCCTTGAGAAAACGGCTTCAGAATTCAGTTTGGCACAACAATGTGTTTTATTTATCGCCGATATAACCGGACGGCGAATGACTGCTATTCCAACAATAAATTTTTCAACGATGCTGCACCGCAGTAAATTGGATTCGTAGCAGCGATTCCTTGAACCCAACCACCTGGAGCTGATCATGATCGGTAAACGTCACGTTGTTGCAATCGCTTCCGTCCTCACCCTGACGGCCCATGCCGCCGAGCCGGCGCGGCTGAAATCCGCCACCTGCGGCGTTCCCGCCTATACGTCGGACCTGAAGGATGAATATCTGCAGGGCACTGTCCGCCTGGCTGTCCTGGTAGGCGCCGACGGCTCGGTGAAGCAGGCCAAGGTGGTCGAGTCCAGCGGTCACCGTGCACTTGACAGGGCCTCGCTGCGCGCCAGCTATACGTGCAAGTTCGGCGCGGGCGCCAAGGAAGGCGGGGGCGAGCCGAGCTGGTCCACGGTCCAATACAAATGGATCAACGATTGATCGCGGTCCAGGGCTGCCGGCACACGTCGCTGGCAGCCCAAACGATGTTCGAAAATATCGATAAAAGGCTGGCAATTTTCTCGTTTTTTTAATGTCGAGCGGCCGAGCATAATGTCTCCATCGCAGCGAACAACGAAGCACAGAGCTTCGAAATGTTCGATGCAATATCGAACCCAACCCGATAACATTGGAGAACATCATGAGCAACGCCAAACTCGAAGTCCTGACCCCGCACAACTCGCAACTGATCATCATCGACCACCAGCCGCAGATGGCCTTCGGCGTCCAGTCGATCGACCGCCAGACCCTCAAGAACAACGTGGTCGGCCTGGCCAAGGCGGCCAAGGCCTTCGACATCCCGACCGTGATCACCACCGTCGAAAGCGATTCCTTCTCCGGCAAGACCTACCCGGAAATCCTGGATGTCTTCCCCGGCAAGGCCATCCTCGAACGGACGTCGATGAATTCCTGGGACGACCAGAAGGTGCGCGACGCGCTCAAGGCCAACGGCCGCAAGAAGATCATCGTCGCGGGCCTGTGGACGGAAGTGTGCAACACGACGTTCGCGCTGTCCGCGATGCTGGAAGGCGACTACGAGATCTACATGGTGGCCGACGCGTCGGGCGGCACGTCCAAGGATGCGCACGATTTTGCGATGCAGCGCATGGTGCAGGCCGGTGTCGTGCCCGTGACGTGGCAGCAGGTGCTGCTCGAATGGCAGCGCGACTGGGCGCACCGCGACACCTACGATGCCGTGATGAAGATCGTGATGGAACACTCGGGCGCGTATGGCATGGGCGTCGACTACGCCTACACGATGGTGCACAAGGCACCGGCGCGCAACCGGGGCGATAACCCGGTGCTGGCCCTGGTCGCGGCACCCGTACGCTGAGCCGCACGTCCGAAACGTTTAGAGCGAGAACGACCATGAAAACCATCCTCACCGCAGCAACCGCAGCACTTGCCTTTGCCGCCGCCGGCGCCGCCCCGGCCGCCCCCGTCAAACCCACCGTCGTGCTGGTGCACGGCGCGTTCGCCGACTCGTCCAGCTGGGACGGCGTCACGGCGAAGCTGCAAGCCGACGGCTACCGCGTCATCGGCGTGGCCAATCCGCTGCGCGGCGTGAAATCCGATGCGGGCGCCGTATCGAGCGTCCTCAAATCGGTGACCGGTCCCGTCGTCCTCGTCGGCCACTCGTACGGCGGTGCAGTCATCACCGAGGCCGCCAACGGCAACGCCAACGTGAAAAGCCTCGTCTACGTGGCGGCCTTCGCACCGGACACCGGCGAGAGCGCGCTCGAATTGACGGGCAAGTTCCCGGGCAGCACGTTGCCGCCGACCCTCGCGGCGCCCGTGCCGCTCGCCGATGGTGGTGTCGACCTCTACATCCAGCAAGACAAGTTCCCGCAACAGTTCGCGGCCGATGTCCCCCGTGCGAAAGCCGTACTGATGGCGGCGGCGCAGCGCCCGATCGCGGAAGCGGCGCTGAAGGAAACGGCCGGTACGCCGGCGTGGAAGACGCTGCCGTCGTATTTCGTGTACGGCAAGCAGGACAGGAACATTCCCGTGCAGGCGCTGTCGTTCATGGCCGAGCGCGCGCATTCGCGGCACACCGTGGAGGTGAACGGCGCCTCGCACGTGGTGATGGTGTCCCATCCGAAGGAAGTGGCGGGATTGATCGAGGAAGCGGCGCGCAACCCGTAATATTATGCTTGTTGGTTGCTCCGAGTTATTTACAAATTAGTGCTTGAGTGCGTATTTACGGTCCATATAATGTTAATGTTGCGTTTATTGCAACAAAGCATTTTCCCTTGGATAGACGTTGTTTCTGCCGACCTTTACCGGAGATCTTCATGAAACGTCTCACTCTTGCATTGGCTGCCGCGCTCGCCCTGTGCGGCAGTGCCCAGGCCGTCATCCTTCCCGGCGGCTACACCTCGCTGAGCGGCACCACGACCGCCGCGAGTCCGCAACTGGCCGGTACCGTCATCGAGGATGACGTCGTACCGTTCGCCTTTTCCTCGGCGGGCGGGACCGTCACCGGCACCGTGCAATCGCGCGTGGTGCGCTCCACGCTCGACGGCACGCTGGATTTTTACTGGCGCATCATCAGCGACGCGAATTCGGCCGATACGATCGCGTTGTTCCGTATCGGCGATTTCGTCGCGCCCCTGTACAGCGGCGACTACGCGACCGACGGGCTGGGTGACATCGGACCGGATGCCGCGTTCAAGTTTCCCGGCCCGCAGGTGAATTTCGTGTTCGGCCATGAGGGTGGCAGCGAGCTGGGTCCAGGCATGAGCAGTTATTTCATTTTCCTGGACACCAGTGCGAACAGCTACAACCGCTCCGCGTTCTACGACCTGACGACGCACAGTGCGATCTCGGGTCCGTTCTCGACGTTCGCGCCGACGGCGTTCGTGCCGGAGCCGGGCACGTCCGCGCTGTTCGCGGGCGGCGTCGCCTTCCTGGGGCTGGCGCGCCGGCGCCGTCAGGGCTAGCGGCGGGTCGCCAGCGCGACGATGGCGGCGCCGGCGGCCACCACCAGCGCGTCCTCGACGAGGCCGCTGCGTGTCTGGCCGACCCGGGCCATCGCGCGCTTGCGGGCCGCGAGCGTCACATAGGCCAGCGGCACCGCCGTCGCGACCGCGGCCAGCGCGCCATCCCGTTCACGCCCACGCGGCGCCAGCGCCGAGCCGGCGATCCCCGCGCTCATCGTGCGCGCCAGCAGGCCCAGGAAGACCGTCCGGTCGGGCGCCGTCTTCATCTTGTCGCCCAGTAGCTCACCGACGCCCATCGCCAACGCACCGAACTTGAACAGGGGGCGATCCAGCAGGGCGAGCTTGCCGGGCGTGCCGCGGTGGGCGAGGCGGGCCGTCGCGAGGGCGGCCATCGGCGTCATCGAGCGGGCGCTGGCCACGGCGCCGATCAGGATGGAAGAGAGCAGGTTCATGGGCATCGTCCCGAAGCGGAAAGATGGCCAGTCTATATGCAGTTCAGTCCGGCCCGGCGCACTGCTGCGCCTGTGCCAGCGCCTTGCGATACGCCCGGCGGTACAGTTCGGTGCCGACGATCAGTAAAACGGGTGACGCCAGCCACGGCAGCATGGCACGCAGCTCGGCGACTTTGAGCTTCCAGAGCGGCAGGGTGCACATCATGGCGAATGCCGTATAGGCCACCCAGCGCCACGCTCCGGGATCGCCGCGGGGCCGTCCGGCGACGAATGCCAGGATCAGCAGCGGGTTCGCAACCCAGGCCAAGGATTGCTGCAGGAACATCCAGCCGAATGCCAGCATGAACAGCCCACTGAAGTCCGGCACCACGAGGGACCACAGGTACGACGCGACGCTCGCCCAGTACAGATAGCGGTACCGGCTGGCCGCCAGCGCGGCGCCGGCCGCGACCCTGGCTTCAGCGAGATGCCGCCGGTGCGCCTCGACGGCTTGCGCATGGCCGGGACGGAAGCGTTGGATCTCGCTCGCGGTCGCGAGGGCCGGGCAGCCGCACTGCGCACAGGCCGTGGCCCCGGCAGCGTTATCCGATGCGCAGGCCAGGCACTCCCAGGCGTAAGTGATGGTTTGCATAGTCGATCGTTATCGGGCGCACGCCAGCCGCACGCATTCCGCCAGCTGCTCCGCATCGACAGGCTTGGCCAGGAAACACGCCGCCCCGCCGCGCAGGGCGCGCAGCCGCACGTGATCGTCCACGAACGCGGTCATCAGGATGACGGGGGGCGCCGAGGCGATGGCCCGCACCCGTTCCAGCAGCGCAAAGCCGTCCATGCCGGGCATCTGCACGTCGCTGACGACGCAGTCGACGTCGTCGAGGCCGTGGGTCAGCAGTTGCTGGGCGCCGCCGAACAGGCTCACGCGGTAGCCGCAGGCGCGCAGCAGGCCGCGCAGGCTCGTGCCGACGTCGGGGTCGTCGTCGACGAGCGCGACGTGGGGGGCGGGCAACTGGGTATCCATGCCGTGCAGCATACCGTCCCGCCCTATGCGCACGGAATCATACCTAGGTATGAGAGGCATCCTGACTTTGCGAAATATCAAGGGCCTCGGCCATCCGCACGAGGTCGGCGAACGTCTTCGCCTCCATCTTGCGCATCGCGTTGCCGCGGTGGATTTTGACGGTAATTTCGCTCGTGCCCGTTTCACCCGCGATCTGCTTGTTCATGAGGCCGCGCACCGCGAGCGCCATCACCTGTTTTTCGCGCGGCGTGAGCGCTGCGTAGCGGGCCGCGAGCGCCTCGTGCGCGTGGCTCTTCGCGCGCCGTTCGCGGTCGCGCGCGAGAGCCTGGTGGACGGCGTCCAGCAGGTCCTGCTCGCGGAACGGTTTCGCGAGGAAGTCGACCGCGCCGCCTTTCATCGCGCGCACCGTCATCGGGATGTCGCCGAAGCCCGTCATGAACACGACGGGGAGCGGGACGCCGTCGCGGTTCAGCTGGTCCTGCAGATCGAGGCCGCTGGCGCCCTGCAGCCGCACGTCCAGCAGCAGGCAGCTGCACACGTCCGGCCGGCGCGCGCGCGCGAAGTCGGCCACGCTGCCGTAGACGGCGACCTCCATGCCGACGGAGCGCAGCAGCCGGGAGAGGCTGTCGCGCACGCCGGCGTCGTCGTCGACGACGTACACGAGTTCACGGGAGGGCGTCGGACTGCTGTTCATGGCGGGCTGATTCCTGGTGGACGGGGAGTTCGAAACTGAACGTGGAGCCGGGCGGCGTGCTGCGCGCGGCGATGCGGCCGCCGTGGCGGGCGATGATGGACCGGCAGATCGGCAGGCCGAGGCCCATGCCGTCGGCCTTGGTCGAAAAGAATGGCTCGAACAGGCGCGCGCCGTCGGCGTCGGCGATGCCCGGGCCGCTGTCGCGCACACTCACGAGGGCCATGCCGTCGTCCTGGCGCGTGCGCAGTTCCAGGCGGCGCATTTCCAGGTGATGATCGGGCAGGCCGTCCATCGCCTGCAGGGCGTTCATGACGAGGTTGATCAGGACCTGCTGCAGCTCGATGCGGTCGCCCAGGACGGGCGGCAGGCCGGGGGCCAGCTCGACGCGCAGCGCCAGCGGGCGGCGGTCCAGTTCGCGCTGCAGCAGCTCGACCGTGTCCTGCACGAGCACGTTCAGGTCCAGCGCCACGTGTTCCGGTTCGGTGCGGCGGGCCAGCGCGCGGATGCGGCGGATGACCTGGCCCGCGCGTTCGCTCGCCTGCACGATGCCGTCCAGCGCGCCCAGGGCCTCGCCGATGTCGGGCTGCGCGCGGCCCAGCCAGCGCCGTCCGGCCTGGGCGTTGGCGACGATCGCCGTCAGCGGCTGGTTGACTTCGTGCGCGACGGAGGCCGCGAGTTCGCCCAGCATGCTGACGCGGGCCGCGTGCGCCAGCTGGACGTGCGATGCGTGGAGCTGCTGTTCGGCTTCCACGCGCGCGGTGACGTCCGTGACGGCGCCCAGGTATTCGCAGCGGCCGTCCGCGTCGTACGAGGCCTCGGCCAGCACGTGCACGTGGCGGATCGTGCCGTCCGGGAGCAGCAGGCGGTGCGCGACGTCGATGTGGCCTTCGCAAGCCATCGTCCGGCGCAGGGCGGCGGTGACGAGCGGACGGTCTTCCGGCAGCGTGTGCGCGAGCACGCGCTCCATGTCGGGCGCGGCGTCGCCCGCGTAGCCGAAGATGCGCGCGGCTTCCTCCGACCACACCATCGCGCCGTCCGGCACGCGGATGCCAAAGCTGCCCGTGCGCGTGAGCCGCTGGGCGCCGGCGAGGAAGGCCTGGCTGCGGCGCAATGCCTGTTCGCGTTGGCGCAGCCGGTCCGTGGCCTGCTGGCGCTGGATGACGAGCCAGGTCGTGATGGCGATGGCCGCGATGCTGACGAGCGCGCGCCCGGCCGGGGATGGCGCCACGCGCAGCCCGTGCGCGACGGCGTAGGCGCCCATGGTCAGCAGCACGCAGGCCGCGCCCAGCGCGAGCGTGTACCGGCGCGGCCACACGGGCGACGCCAGCAGCAGCACGACGACGTACATCACGGCGATGGCCGTGTCGAGCCGCGTGAAGGCGTCGGCCGCGAAGATCGCGGCGGTGAGAAGCAGCAGGATGGCGGATTGCACGGGGTGGGTACGGCGTCGCGGCATGTAAGGACTCCAGTTCAGCCGCGAGCATACATCGGCGCGTGCCCGCGGCCAACTGGCAGAATGGATGGTCTCACGCGGGCACGGCGTCTTCCCCGGTCAGCGCGGCCAGCTCGGCGAGCGGCATCGGCCGGGCGAACAGATAGCCCTGGAAGCCGCCGCAGCCCAGCGTGCGCAGCTCGTCCCACTGCGCTTCGTCCTCGACGCCCTCGGCCACGACGTGCAGGCCGAGATTCCCCGCCAGGTGCACGATGGCCTGGACGATGCTCGCGGCGTGCGGCACGCTCAGCATGTCGCGCACGAACGACTGGTCGATCTTGAGCTGGTCCAGCGGCAGCCGCTGCAGATAGCTCAGCGACGAATAGCCGGTGCCGAAATCGTCGAGCGAGAAGCCGATGCCTTGCTCCTTCAGCGCAGTCATGCGCGCGATGGTGTCCTCGACGTCGGCCAGCAGCACGCTTTCCGTCAGCTCGAGCTTGAGGCGGCGCGGGTCGGCCCCGCTGTGCGCGAGGATCTCGAGCAGGCGCGGCACGAAATCCTCCTGCCGGAACTGGCGCGCGCTGACGTTGACTGCGATGGTGAAGTGCTGCGCGGCCGGATCGCCGGCCCAGCGCGCGAGCTGGCGGCACGCCTCCTGCAGCACCCAGTCGCCGATGCCGACGATCAGCCCGGACTTCTCGGCCTGGGCGATGAACGTGCCGGGGCCCGTGAGTCCCTGTTTCGGATGGTGCCAGCGGATCAGCGCCTCCACGCCGACCATCAGTCCCATCGCGTTGACGACGGGCTGATAGTACAGCTCGAACTCGCGCCGCGCCAGCGCGAAGCGCAAATCGGTTTCCAGGCTCGTGCTGGCGTCGACGGCGGCCTGCATGCTGGGGTCGAAGAAGCGGAACGTGGCGCCGCCGGCCGACTTGGCTTCGTACATGGCCATGTCGGCCTGGCGCAGCAGGTCGTGCACGACGTGGTTCGCATTGCCGAACAGGGAGACGCCGATGCTGGGCGTGCTGCGCAGCTCGTGGCCGTCCAGCGTGTAGGCGAGGGACAGCGTGCCCAGGATCTTGCTGGCCACCAGCTCGGCGTGGGCCGTCGCGTCGACGCTCGATGTGCCCAGGTCTTCCAGCAGCAGCACGAATTCGTCGCCGCCGAGGCGGGCCACGGTGTCCGCCTCGCGCGTGACCTGCTGCAGCCGGAACGCGACCATTTCCAGCAGCCGGTCGCCCATGTCGTGGCCGCGCGTGTCGTTCAGGGTCTTGAAGTTGTCCAGGTCGACGAACAGCACGGCGCCGAATCCGCCGTTGCGCTCGCACTTGGCTACGGCGTGGCTCAGGCGGTCCATCAGCAGGCGGCGGTTCGGCAGGTTCGTCAGGCCGTCGTAGAACGCGAGGTGGGCAATGTCGGCCTCGGCCTGCTTGCGCGCGCTGATGTCGGTGCGCGTGCCGACCATGCGGACGGGCTGGCCGTCCGGCCCGCGCTCGACGACCTTGCCGCGCGATTGCACCCACACCCAGTGGCCGTTGCGGTGACGCATGCGGAACTCGGCCTCGAACGCGGGTACGGCGCCCTGCAGGTGCTGGTCGAGCGCGTGGCGCAGGTGTTCGCGGTCTTCCGGGTGGACGGGGGAGAACATGTCGCCTTCGTCGCTCTGGCGGTTCTGCTCGTCGCGGGTGTAGCCGAGGATGGCGCAGGCACGGCCGTCCACCGTGCGCCGGCCGGACGGAATGTGCCAGTCCCACAGGCCCAGGCTCGCGCCGTTCAGCGCCAGCTCCACGCGCTCGGCGGCGGCGGCCCGTTCGGCTTCGGCATTGCGCGCCAGGCGTTCCAGTGCGGCGCGACGGCGCTGGGCGAACAGCATGGCGGCCGCGCAGGCGGACCAGAACAGCGTCCAGGCCGCGGTGGACACGAGCGCGAGGCGATGCCAGCCGGCGTCGATGCGGCCGGCGTCGCGCGCGAGGGCGACGACGAGGCCGCGGTCCATGCCCAGGTTTTCCACGCGCATGCTGCGCTGGACGACGAGGCGGTCGACGCCGTCGGCACCCACGCCGCGCCGGACCGACACCCGTTCGCCGCTGGCGCGGTGCGCGGCCAGCAGCGCATCCGGGTGCAGGGCGCCCGCGCGCATCGTTTCCGGATCGGGCGGGACGTACAGCAGGCGGTGCCCCTCCAGGTCGGTGATCGTGATCGTCATGTCGGGCGCGTACAGCGCGGAGCGCATCACGGCGTCGAAGTATTCCGGATTGAGGATCGCGGCGACGGCGCCGTGGCCGCACCCGTCGCCCGCGTCGAGCGACATCGCCACCTTGAGGTTGAACTGGTTCGGCTGCAGCTCGTACGGATCGGACAGGTACAGCGTGCGGCCGTCGCACATGTGCGGCACCTGGGCGAGGAAGCGCTTGTCGTCGAGGCGGCGGTCGCCCAGGTCGTCGTCGGAGATCTCGATATGGCCGCCCGGGCCGACGGCCAGCAGCGCGCGCACGCCCGGCATGGCGCGCTTCAGGGATTGCAGCAGCGTGCGGCGGCAGGCCAGGTCGCAGCCGCTGTTCGGCGCCAGCGCGGCGCGCGAGCCGTCCAGCGCCCAGCGGATGCCCTCGAGCTGGCGGTGCAGCGTCTGGTCGATGACGACGGCCTGGGCACGCATGCGGTCGGCGTCTTCCGAGAGTGCCTCGGCGCGCTCGGTCCAGACCATCCAGACCAGCACGAGGCCGGACGATACGAGGCCCGCGGCCAGGATCAGCCACTCCGTGAGGCGGCGGCGCGCGGCGGTCAAACGGAGCAGGCGATGCAGCGGCATGATGGTCTCCTTGTCGAAATGCCAGCATCGTAGGCCGGGCACGCGCGGCGCGCCATCAGACCTCGGTATGGGCCCTCATACGTTCGTATAGGTGCGCACGATTGGCGGCAGGACGTCCTTGGGTTAACATTTCCTTTACCGCCCCAGGAGATCCACATGAAAGCAATCGTCACCGGCCACACGAGGGGCCTCGGCGCCGCGCTCGCCGCCAATCTGCTGGCGCGGGGCGTGCCCGTCCTCGGCCTGGCGCGCACCCGTTCGGCCGAACTGGCGGACGCGTATCCCGGCCTGTTCGACGAGGTCGAACTGGACCTGGCCGACAGCGTGGCGCTGGCGCGCTGGCTGGCGGACGGCATGCTGGGCGATTACCTGGACGGCACCGGCGCCGTCCTGCTGCTGAATAATGCGGGCATGGTCAGCCCCGTCGGCCCGCTCGACGCGCAGGATCCGCAGGCCGTATTGCGCGCCGTGCAGCTGAACGTGGCGGCGCCGATGGCGCTCGCCGCCGCCGTCGTGCGCGCCAGCGGCGGGGCGCAACGGCGCATCCTGCACATTTCCAGCGGTGCCGGCCGTAACGCGTACCCGGGCTGGAGCGTCTACTGCGCCACCAAGGCCGCCCTCGACCAGCACGCGCGCGCCGTCGCCCTCGATTGCGAACGCGGGGTGCGCATCTGCAGCCTCGCGCCCGGCGTCATCGACACGGACATGCAGGCCGAGATCCGCGCCACGACGGAAGACCGCTTCCCGCTGCGCAAGCGCTTCGTCGACCTGAAGGAGACGGGCGCGCTCGTCGAGCCGGACGAATGCGCGGAACGCCTCGTCGACTACCTGCTCGGCGCCGGTTTCGGGGCCGAGGTGATCGCCGACCTGCGGACCCTGTCCTAGGCTGCGGGCGCGCGCGGGATCTGCAGACCCTCGATGACGGCAGGACGGGCGCGGAACGCGTCCAGCACGCGGCCCACCTCCGGGAAGCGGTCGAAGCCGACGATCTCCGCCGCGTCGTAGAAGCCGACCAGGTTGTTCACCCACGGGAACGTCGCGACGTCGGCGATCGTGTACTCATCGCCCATGATCCAGTCGCGGCCCTTCAGGTGGCCATCCAGCACGCCGAGCAGGCGCTTCGCTTCGTGCACGTAGCGGTCGCGCGGGCGCTTGTCCTCGTATTCGCGCCCGGCGAATTTATGGAAAAAGCCCAGCTGGCCGAACATCGGGCCGATGCCGCCCATCTGGAACATCAGCCACTGGATCGTCTGGTAGCGCAGCGCCGGGTCGGCCGGGATCAGCTTGCCGGTCTTTTCGGCGAGGTACAGCAGGATCGCGCCCGATTCCCACAGCGGCAGCGGCTTGCCGCCGGGGCCGTTGGGGTCAAGGATCGCGGGGATCTTGTTGTTCGGGTTCAGCGACATGAATTCCGGCGTCGTCTGCTCGTTCTTGTCGAACGCGATACGGTGCACCTCGTACGGCAGCTGGATCTCTTCGAGCATGATCGCCGCCTTGACGCCGTTCGGCGTGGGCAGCGAGTACAGCTGCAGGCGGTCGGGATGCTGCGGGGGCCATTTCTGCGTGATGAGGAAGTCGTTCAGGTCGGTCACGGCATTCTCCTTCGGGTTGAGAGCGTTGATTGTACTCAAGATACGGTTTTCCGCCGGGTGGGAGCATACATCTTGGTCTTGGGCAACGATGGGGAGCCATGGACGAGCTGCTGCGCTATTACGAGGAAGAGCTGGGATTGTTCGGCCAGTTCGCGCGCGAATTCCGGGCCCGCTATCCCAAGCCCGCCAGCGACCTGCACGTGGCCGGCGAGACGTGGGACGATCCCGGCGTCGCCCGGCTCATCCAGTCCGTCGCGCTGCTGTCCGCCCGCATCAACAAGCGCCTCGACGACGACTACCCCAAGTTCACGGAAGCGCTGCTCGACAGCCTGTATCCGCACTACCTGCGCCCGCTGCCGTCCTACTCCATCGTCCAGGTAGGACAGCGCGGGCCGGCCGAAGTGCCGGACACCCCCTCCTTGCTGGCGCGCGGCACGACGCTGCGCTCGAGCGCCGGCACCGACACGCCGTGCCTGTTCCGCACCGTCTACGACGTCCTGCTGGCGCCGCTCGCCGTCTCCTGCCTCGCGTTCGTGCCGCTGCTCGAGGTGCCGCGCACGCTGCGGGCACCCCGCGGGGCGGGCTGCGGTATCAGCCTGACGATCGAAGCGACCCGCGGCGCGTTCGAGCGGCTGCCGACGAGCCTGCGCCTGTTCGCGGACGGCGAGGCGTCGACGCGTGCCGCGCTGATCGACGCGCTGTTCCTGCGCTGTGCCGCGGCGTGGGTGCAGCCGGAAGGCGACAAGGGCTGGCTGCCGCTGCCGCGCGTCCCGCTGCGCCTGGCCGGCCTCGCGGAGGGCGACGCCATGCTGCCGTATCCCGCCCGCTCGCATCCGGCCCCACGCCTGCTGACGGAGTATTTCTGTTATCCGGAAAAATTCAACTTCGTCGACGTCGACCTGGCGCAACTGGCCGGCCTGCTGCCGCCGCGCTGCCGGCGTTTTACCTTGCACCTGGCGCTGTCCGGCATCGCGCCGGATTCCGATGCGGTCCGCTTGCTGGGCGGCGTGGATGCGCGCAACCTGCTGCCCGGCTGCACCCCCGTCATCAATCTCTTCCCGAAGGCCGGCGCGCCCGTGCAGCTCGCGTACACGAGCGCCGACTATCCGCTGCTGGCCGACGGCGCGCACGCGGCGGCATACGAGATCCACAGCGTGGACGCCGTCCGCCTCGTGCGAGAGGGGACGGGCACGGTCACCCGTTTCGATCCGCTTTACGCGCCCGGAGGTGAGGGCAGGGCGGGCGGCGAAGCGTCGCACCGCACGCACTACTGGATCGCGCGGCGCGATTACGCGACGGCGGCCGTCAGCCCAGGCCACGAGATGCGCATCGCCCTCGTCGACGCCGATTTCCGCCCGCTCGACGCCGCCGGTGCCACCTTGTCCACGGACCTGACGTGCAGCAACCGCGACGTGCCGTCACGCCTGCCTTACGGCCAGCCGCAGGGCGACCTGCGCAGCGACGAGCTGTCCGCACTGGCCCCGATCCGCATGCTGAGGAAACCGACGCCCAGCTGGCGCTTCGGCGGCACGCGCGGGTCGCACTGGCGCCTCATCGCCCACCTCGCGCTGAACCACGCGGGCCTGACGATGGCGGGCCTCGCCGATTTCCAGAAGATGCTGGCGCTGTACGACTTGCCGCGGTCCCCGGTCGCCCAGCGCCAGATCGCCGGCATCGTCGGCCTCGAACACGGCACGGTGCGCGCGTGGGTGGGCGCGGCGCCGGTCGCCAGCCTGATGCCCGGCATCGGCATCCGCCTCACCGTCGACGAGGAAGCGTTCGCGGGCACGGGCCTGTACCCGTTCGTGCAGGTGCTCGACCAGTACTTCGCCCTGAACGGCCACCTGAACTGTTTTACGCGGCTGCAGGTCGTGTCGCAGCAGACGGGCCGCGAAATCATTGCTTGCTCTCCCCGCACGAGCGGCGGCGGATGGACCTGATCGCCCGCCTGCTGGCCGAGCCCCAGCGCTTCGACTTCGTCCAGGCCGTGCGCCTGCTGTTGCTGGCGCTGGGCGAGCGCGGCATCCCCGAACGGCGGGCGCTGGCGCGGCACCTGCGCTTCGCGAACAGCCTCGCGCTGGCGTTCCCGCCCAGCCAGATCGAGGCCGCGGCGCCCGAGCCCGACGGTTATCGCCTGACGCCGAGCTTCATGAGCCTGCTGGGCGCGCACGGGGCGCTGCCGCTGCACGTGACGGAGCGGCTGCTCGCGCTGCCGGCGGACGGGCCGGATGCGGAGGCGGCCCGCGCCTTCCTCGACATGTTCAACACGCGCATGCTCGCGCTGTGGTACCGCGCATGGCAGAAATACCGGGTCGAGCATCTCGTGGCCGGCCCGCGCGACGCCTTCCTGCCGCTGCTGCTGGCACTGGCCGGCGTGCCGGCCGGCGGCGTGTTCGCGCGCGACGGCGTGCCGGATACCGCGCTGGCCGCATTCGCCGGCCTGTTGCGCCGCCGGCCCGTGTCCGCGGCCGTGCTGGGGCGGGCCCTGACAGGTCATTTCGGCGTGGCCGTGCGCGTGCAGGAGGGGATCGGCCACTGGGATCCGCTGGCGCCCGGCGAGCAGAGCATCATCGGCACCAGCGCGCTGCTGGGCCGGCGTGCGCTGCTGGGCGCACGCAGCTGGCGTCCGGACCTGCGCGTGCGCGTGCGCATCGGCCCCCTCGACCGCGCCCGCTACGACCATTTTCTGCCGGGCGCCGCTGGCGCCCGCGCGCTGCGCACCCTGCTGCAGCTGTTCGCCGTCCCGACCCTCGCGTACGACATCGTGCTCGTGCTGCGCCAGGCCGATCTGGGTCCAATGCAACTGGACGCGCCCGGGCGCCGGCTCGGCCTGGACAGCTACCTGCTGTCGGCGCCGGCCACTACGGACCGGGCCGACCTCTGTTACGAACTCCGCCCACTGGATCCGTTGCCCGCCTTAAAATCCGCTTGACCTTCCCATTGTGGGAAGGCATATCCTGTGCTGGAAATGACAGGAGGATACCCATGGCGATCGATATCGACATCAGCGGAATGACGTGCGCCTCATGCGTGGCGCGCGTCGAAAAGGCGATCAAGGCCGTGCCGGGCGTGCGCGACGCGAGCGTCAACCTGGCCACGGAACGCGCGGCCGTGCAGGGCGAGGGGCTCGACCTGCAGGCCATCCTGGCCGCCGTCGAGCAGGCCGGCTATGCGGCGCGGCCGACGGGGACGGCCAGGGTGGAGGCGGCGCCGGGCCTGCCGACGTGGTGGCCCGTCGCGCTGGCCGCGCTGCTGAGCCTTCCGCTCATCACGCCGATGCTGCTGCAACCCTTCGGCGTCCACTGGATGCTGCCCGGCTGGCTGCAACTGCTGCTGGCGACGCCCGTCCAGTTCTGGCTCGGCGCGCGTTTTTATCGCGCGGGCTGGAAAGCGCTGCGGGCCGGGGCGGGCAACATGGACCTGCTCGTGGCCATCGGCACGTCGGCCGCGTATTTCCTGTCGCTGTGGCAGTTGCTGAACGCGGGCGCCCATGGCCACCTGTACTTCGAGTCGGCCGCCGTCGTCATCACGCTCGTGCTGCTCGGTAAATGGCTGGAGGGCCGGGCGAAGCACCAGACCGTGGCGGCGATCCGGGCGCTGGAAGCGCTGCGGCCCTCCGAGGCCATCGTCCGCCGCGACGGCCGGGATACGGTGATCGCCCTGGACGCCCTGCGCGCCGGCGACCTGATGGTCGTGCGGCCGGGCGAGCGCGTACCGGCCGACGGCAAGGTCGTGGAAGGGGCCAGCCACCTCGACGAAGCGCTTCTGACGGGCGAGAGCCTGCCCGTGGCCAAGGGCGCGGGCGACCGCGTGACGGGCGGCGCCGTGAACGGCGAAGGCCTGCTGCTCGTCGAGGCGACGGCCGTCGGCGCGGACAGCATGCTGGCCCGGATCATCCGCATGGTCGAGGATGCGCAGGCGGCCAAGGCGCCGATCCAGCGCCTCGTCGACAAGGTCAGTGCCGTATTCGTGCCGGTCGTGCTGCTCATCTCGCTCGTCACGCTGCTGGCCTGGGGCCTGGCCACGGGCGACTGGCAGCAGGCGCTGTTGAACGCCGTCGCCGTGCAGGTGATTGCCTGCCCGTGCGCGCTGGGCCTCGCCACGCCGACGGGCATCATGGTCGGCACGGGCGCGGCGGCGCGTCACGGGATCCTCATCAAGGACGCGGAAGCGCTGGAAACGGCGCACGCGTTGCGGATGGTCGTGTTCGACAAGACGGGCACGCTGACGGAAGGCCGTCCCCGCGTCGTGGCACTGGAAGGCGACGACCCGCAACGGCTGCTGGCGCTCGCCGCGGCCGTGCAGCAGGGCAGTGCGCACCCGCTGGCGCGCGCGGTGACGGAACTGGCGGCGGCGCAGGACGTGGCCGCACCGGCCGCGACGGAATCGGCCGCGTTGCCGGGCCGCGGTGTCCGTGCGCGTGTCGATGGCGCGGCCGTCTGGCTCGGCAACCGCAGGCTGCTCGACGAGATCGGCGCCGGCGCGGCACTGCCCGCCGCGCTGGCGGCAGCTGCCGAGCGCCATGAAGCGGACGGGCGCACGGTGTCGTGGCTCGCCCGCGAGCAGGGCGGCGCCATCGTCGTGGAAGGCGTGCTGGCGTTCGGCGACCGCTTGAAAGCGACGAGCCGCGCCGCCATCGCCCGCCTGCGCGACCTCGACGTGGACAGCATGATGCTCAGCGGCGACAACGAAGGCAGCGCCCGCGCCGTGGCGCAAGCGCTCGGCCTGACGCGCTGGGTCGCGCAGGTGCAGCCGCAGGACAAGGCGGACGTCGTGCGCGGCCTGATGAAGGAAGGCCGTAAAGTGGGCATGGTCGGCGACGGCATCAACGACGCGCCGGCGCTGGCCGCGGCCGACGTCGGCATCGCCATGGCCGGCGGCACCGATGTCGCGCTGCATACGGCCGCGATCACCTTGATGCGCGGCGACCCGCTGCTCGTGGCGGATGCCATCGACATCTCGGACCGCACGTGGCGCAAGATCCGCCAGAACCTCGTGTGGGCCTTCGTCTACAACGTCATCGGCATTCCGGTCGCGGCCCTCGGTCTGCTGAACCCCGTGCTGGCCGGCGCGGCGATGGCGCTGAGTTCCGTCAGCGTCGTCACGAATGCGCTGTTGCTGCGGCGCTGGCAACCCGCGCCGCGGCGCGCACCCGACCCCGTTTCAACCCAACCCCAAGGAGCACACAAGATGTATGAATTGACCGTCGAAGACATGAGCTGCGGCCACTGCGTGGGCCGCGTCACGAAGTCCGTGCAGGCCCTCGACAAGGATGCGAAAGTCGAAGTCGACCTGCCGACCAAGAAGGTGAAGATCGACAGCAGCGCGGACCTCGACAGGATCGCCGAGGCGATCGTGGCCGCCGGCTATCCGGTCACTGCGAAAAGCGCTTGACGAGGCCCACGTACACGCGCCGGGCGACGAAGTGGTCGAACCCGGCCTGGCGGAACGTCGGCGTATCGGTGCGATACGCGCGCAGGCTGCCGTCGAAGATGTCGTTCGCGTTGACCGTCACGCTCAGCGTCTTGCTCATGGCGTGCTTCCACGTCAGGTTCACGCTGCTCGTCGGGCCGTAGCGGCCCTGCGGCGTGATGCCGGCCGACTGGGCGTGCGCGTCGAGCGACACGTCGCCGTAGCCGACCCTCACGTTGACGTAGCCTGCGACGGCATCCTGGTCGAGCGTCACGCGGTAGATGCCGCCGTCCACGCCGATTTGCAGCGGTCCGCCCGGTTTCCAGTCCAGCGAGGCCGTGAGGCCGGCCGAGCGGGTCTCGCCGCCGTTCCGTTTCGACGTCACCAGCACGTCATGTTCGAAGGTGCGTATGTCGACCACGGTGTCGCGGCTGGTGCGACAGAAGGCGCCGGCACTCCAGTTCAGGCGCGGTGTCTCTTTGTTCACGCCGATTTCCCATGACCCCAGCCGCTGCGGCCCGAGATCCGGATTGCCGCGGCTGAGGTTCTGCGCATCGACATAGGCCGTAAACGGATTCAGGTCGCGCGGGTCGGGCATCTGCAGGCTGCGGCGGTAGGTGAGCGTCACGCCGGTATCGTCGTTCAGCGCATATTTCACGTGCAGGCTCGGATCGAACGCCTGCCGGCGTGCGATGCGCCCGGCCCGTCCGCCCAGCAGCGCTTCCCATTTGCCGTGAACGATCCGGTCGGTGACATAGGCGGCGACCGACGTCGTCGTCACGGCATACGCATTGGTCGTGTTGCGGTCCGGCGTCGCGGCGCCGGTCGCGGGATCGACGGTGGCCTGGACGTTGCCGATGTCGTCGGTCTTGTGCTGGATGTCGAGGCCCAGGCCCCATTGGCCGAGCGTCCAGTCGACCGTGGCCTGGTCGAGGCGGCGCGCCGACGTGCCTGCGCCGCGGCTGTATGCGGTGGCGCGCACGGGTACGACGAACACGTCGCGATACGACTTGTCGACCAGGGCGTCCGTAGCGCTGTGCTGGAGCGTGGCCTGCAGCGCGGTGCCGTTCCGCCGGCGGCTGTAGCTGAGGCTCGCGCTGGCATCACGCTGCTCGTTCGGACCGTACGAGATGCGGTGATGGATCGTCTCCATGCCACCTTCGCGCTCCTCGCCCAGCACGTCGAACAGGGGCCGCGACCGGCGCCGCGCATGGCGCGCCGAGATGCTGATACTGTCCGTGTCGGTCAATGCGTAGTCGATCCCCAACGCGGCGCTGTCGACGACGCGGCGCACGAACACCTCGGAGGATTGCACCGTTTGCCCGGCCTGGCCGGTGAGGGGGTTGTGCCAGTCGACCTTTGAACGGCGGACCTTGCGCGTGCCGTCGTGGCGGACCGCCACGTTGCCGTGCACGCTCAGGCGGCCCCGCGTCACGTCGCCCGACGCGCCGGCGTTCCACAATCCCTGGTCGGTCGCGCTGCCCTGGACCTGCCCGTGCGCGCCGGGCTTGCGGTTGCGTTTCAGGACGATGTTCACGATCGCGCCGCCATTGGCGTTCTGCGCGGCGGACGGATTCGTGATGACTTCCACGCTTGCGATGTCCGCACCGCTCATCGTCTGCAGCGCCACCGCGCGCTCCTCTCCGGAACCGGACAGCAGCGCCGTCGGCCTGCCGTCGACGAGGAGCGTCACCTGCGTATTGCCCTTGGCCGCGATCCGGCCGTCGGCCGTCACCGCCAGTTCGGACGTCGATTGCAGCACGTCCTGCGCGGACCCGTTGGCGGCGCGCGGTGCGTTCGACACGTCGTAGACGGTCTTGTCGATTTTTTTTACCACTGCCTCTTTTCGGGCGGTGACGGTCACGGTCGGGGCGGGCGGGTCGTCGGCGCGGGCCGACGGCGCGGCGAGCACGAGGAGGAGCGCGGCATAACGGGGCTTGGTCACGGTGTCCTTTCCATCTGGCGGACCAGATTGTCGGAGACGATCGCCGCCGATGCGCGACCTGTGTGACCAACGCCCCGATGGGCGTGACGGGACCGTCAGTGGCCCGCGTGCCCACCCCGCTTGGCCGTCCCGATCACTTCCCCGGACGCCGGCGCCCCCGGTGCGCCGACCGGGTCGGGCACCGCCCCCGTCCACTCGCGCGCCACCGTCCCCGCCGGGTGTTTGTACCAGCCCGGATCGCGGTAATCGCCCCGCGCCAGCCCTTCGCGCACCTTGAGGACGGTGAACATGCCGCCCATCTCGATGTCGCCGAACGGGCCTTTACCGCTCATCATGGGCAGCGTGTTTTCCGGCAGCGCCATGTGCATGCCGCCCATCGATCCACCCTTGTCGCCCATGACCATATAGCCCGGCACGAGGTCGTTGATCTTCTTCGCCACGCCGGCCTGGTCGACGCCGATCAGGTTCGGCATGGCGTGGCTCATCGCGTTCATCGTGTGGTGCGACTTATGGCAGTGGAAGGCCCAGTCGCCGGGATTGTCGGCGACGAATTCGATGGCGCGCATCTGGCCCACGCCGATGTCGACCGTGACCTCGGGCCAGCGCGCGGACGGGGGAATCCAGCCGCCGTCCGTGCCCGTCACCTCGAAGCGGTGGCCGTGGATGTGGAACGGGTGGTTCGTCATCGTCAGGTTGCCCATGCGGATGCGCACCCTGTCGTCCTTGCGCACGACCATCGGGTCCGTGCCGGGGAAGGCGCGGCTGTTGATGGTCCACAGGTTGAAGTCCAACATCGTGTTCACGTTCGGCGTGTAGTTGCCGGGCTCGATGTCGTAGGCGTTCAGCAGGAACACGAAGTCGCGGTCGACCGCGTGCTGGCGCGGATTCTTCGGGTGCGTGACCCAAAAGCCCATCATGCCCATCGCCATCTGCGTCATCTCGTCGCTGTGCGGGTGGTACATGAAGGTGCCGGCGTAGCGCGCGACGAACTCGTAGACGAACGTCTTGCCCGGCGCGATCGCGGGCTGTACGAGCCCCGCCACGCCGTCCATCCCGCTGGGCAGGATCTGGCCGTGCCAGTGGATCGTCGTCGCCTCCGGCAGTTTATTCGTCACGAAGATGCGCACCCGGTCGCCCTCGACGACCTCGATGGTCGGCCCCGGGCTCTGGCCGTTATAGCCCCACAGGTTGGCCTTCATGCCGGGCGCGATCTCGCGGACGACCGGTTCGGCGACGAGGTGGAATTCCTTGACGCCGTCCTTCATGCGCCATGGCAGGCTCCAGCCGTTCAGCGTGACGACGGGGTTGTACGGGCGGCCGCTGGCGGGATGCAGCGGCGGCTGGGTGGCGGGCGACGACTGGACCGGGGCTTCCGGGATGGCGGCCGCGCCGGCCTTCGACACGAGCGAAGCGCCGACCATGGCGCCGGCCGCGCCGGTGATGAAGTTGCGACGGGTTGTCATTCTGCTTTTTCCTTGTTCAGTCGGGTGCCGAGCGTGGCTTCCAGTTCTGCGTGGGCGGTCCAGAAGGTTTCCAGCGCCTCGATGTAGGCGCCGACCGCCTCGGCCTGCGCGCGCGCATCGGCCAGCAGGTCGTGCGGACTCGCGAGCATGCCGTTGTAGCGCAGCAGGACTTCTTTCCCGATCTTCTTGCGCAGAGGGAGGATCGTGTCGCGGTAATGCTTCGCAACGTCGTACGCGTTGCGGTACGCGAGATAGCCTTCGCGCGCCTCGCTGCGGGCCGTGACGGCCGTGAGCGCGACCCGGTTCACTGCCTGCATGTAGGTGGCTTCGGCACGGGCGACGCGCGCGCCGCCCCAGTCGAACAGCGGCAGTTCCAGCGACAGCGAATATCCGCGTTCGGTCGGCTCGCCCGTCTGCGTCTTGTTGGCGTAGCCGAGATCGAGCACGTTGATGAAGCGCGTCGTGCGCGTGAGCCCGAGATCCGCCGCGGTGGCGGCCGCCTCGGCCTGCGCCGCCCGCACGTCCAGGCGCTGCGCCAGCGCGATGCGTTCGACGTCCGGCAGGTCCGCCGGCGCGGCCGGCAGGTCGGGCAGGTGGTCGGGCAGGGCGTAATTCGCGTCCTGGCCCCACAGGCCCAGCGCGCGGGTGAGGCGTTCGCGCGCGGCCGTGGCCCGCTTGTCCGCACGCGCGACGTCGCGTGCCGCCTCGGCCAGGAAGACCTGCTCGCGCGCCAGGTCGAGCTGGTTCGTGTTGCCCGCCTTGGCCATGCGGCCCGTCAGTTCCGCGCCCGCTTCGGCGGACGCCCGCACGCGGCGCGCGTACTCGAGCGCCTGCCGGCTGGCCACCGCCTCGACCCAGGCCGTGCGCGTCTCGAGCGCGTGGCGTTCGATGGCGGCGCCCACGTCGCGCTTCATCTGTTCGAAGCGGCGCGTCTCCATGCGCGCGGCCAGCGGCGTCGTCAGGAGGCCGACGAGGTCGAAGGTGATGCCCCGCTCGATCTCGAGGACGCCGCCGCCGGCGAGCCGCGTGAAGTCGAACGAGGGATTGCGGGGCCGGACGGCCTGCGCCAGGTCGGCCTGCGCGATGCCGACGTTCCAGTATGTGGCCTGCAGGCCCGGATGGTTGACGAGGGCGATGCGCACGGCCGTGTCGATGTCCAGCGGGCGGCCTTCCCTGAACACGGGCAGGTCGCGCAGCGATGCCGCCAGCGCGCCCTGGCCGGCGCCGTCGCGCGTCAGTTGCGGCGTGGCGCCGATGCGGGCGTGCGTCGTGGCGGCGACGTCGCCGAAGCCGCCGTCCGGCGTGACGGTCGCGCAGCCGGCCAGCAGGGCCAGCGCGGCAGCCGCCCCCGCACGCGGTAAAAGTCGTTGTCGCGGGTTCACTTCATCTCCTTGTGCATATCGTGGCCCATGTCCATGGCCGGCATCGTCAGGCGCATGGCATTGCGCCCGCCGACGGTGGCGTTGGCGTCGCGCCATGTCTGGTCGGGGCGCGTGGCGGGTGCGGGTTCGGTGCGGTAATCGATGGCCGGCCGGGCCTGTGTCGCGGGCACCGGTGCCTGCGGATCGGCGACGCCGGCGGAAGACGTCTGGGCGCTGGCGTGCGCGGCGAGCAGCATGGCCAGCGCGTACGTCGGGAAGAATCGTTTCATGTCGTTCTCGTTGCGAATGCGTGAATGGCACCGCCGCGCACGAGCGCGAGCGGCGTGATACGGCGTTCAGGCGACGAGGCGGCGGGGCGGGCGTTCGGGCAGCGGCGGATCGACGCTGGCCAGGTGGCCGGCGCGGAAGGGGATGGCGATGGAGGGCGGCGGGAACGCCGGCGCGACGAGCGGCACGGGCACGAGCGCGACGACGATGCAGCAGTCGCCGCAGACGCTGCGGTGCTTGTGCTGATGACCGGTGTCGTCCACCTTGGCGGCGGCCATGTCGTGGCAGCTCTTCACGACCGAAACCGCATGCGTGACGGCCGGCGCACTCACGGACGGCAGCATGCGTGCCGCGGCCAGGCCCTGGAAGGGCAGGGCCAGCAACAGCAGCCAGACGATCAGCGAGCGCATTACGGTCTTCATCGAGCGCATTCTAGCACGATGGACTGTTGCATTTCGATGCATCCCCGGGCGCAATAAATGATGCAAAAATGGCCGTGCGTGCTAGCATATTGCTATTACAACTAGAATAAACGGGAACGGGATGTTGAGGCGCATGTTCGCGACACGGGCCATGCACAGCCAGCGCCAGGTGGGCGAACGGGCGGCGCAGGTCATCGACCGGGTGATCTTCGACATGGGCGTGGAGCGCCTCGTGCAGGGCTCGTTCGGCCTCGATCGTCATTGCCGCCCGCACTTCTCGAGCGCGCCCGCCGCGCGTGGCCGCGACGTCGTCACGGTGGCGCTGGCGCAGCTGGCCGAGTGCACCGCGCTGTCCGGCGTGGCGAAACGCGATCCCGACCCGGCCGTGCTGCGCATGTACAAGGCGGCGGTCGTCGACGGCCTGCTGCGCGAGTTCCGGGCGCGCTCCCCGCGCTTTCGCGCACTGCCCGTCGTGCAGGCCGCTCAGCGCATCGCGGAGCGCAGCGCGCCCGATTCGAAATAGATGTGGCGAATGGCCGGATACACGGCCGCCACCGCCTTCTCCAGGCGTTCGATCGCCGCCTCCACTTCGTCGATGCGCATGCCGCGGTTGAAGCGCACGGCCGCCGTCAGCAGGACCTCGTCTGGACCCAGTTGCATGCTGAGGAGCTTGCCGACGTCCTCGATGGACGGGTCGTTGCGCAGGATCTCGCACACGTGCCGCGTGGCGTCCGTGCCGATGCCTTCTCCCACGAGCAGCGCGCCCGTCTCGCGCGCGAGGGCGAACGCGGCGCCTACGAGCAGGAGGCCGATCAGCACCGACGCGGCCGGGTCGAAATAAGGGTTGTCGAACACGTGGCCCAGCGTGATGCCGACGGCGGCGATGGCGAGGCCCAGCAGGGCGGCGGTATCTTCGATGAACACCGTGAACACGGAGGCGTCCTTGCTCGCGTGGACCGTCTGCCACAGCGAGGCGCCCGCCTTGCGCCGCTTGTTCAGCGCCTTGCGCGACACGTTCCAGCTATAGCCTTCGAAGCACGCCGACACGCCCAGCACGACGTAATTCCACATCGGATCCTCGAGCGGTTCCGGATGGCGCAGCGCGGTGATGCCGTGGTAGATGGAGAGGCCGCCGCCCAGCGAAAACACGGACAGCGCGACGAGCAGTGCCCAGAAATACAGGGCCTTGCCGTAGCCGAACGGGTGGCGTTTGTCGGGCGGTTTTTCGCTGTTGCGCTCTCCGACCAGCAGCAGGAATTCATTGCCCGTGTCGACGGCGGAGTGGATGCCCTCGGCCAGCATCGCGGCGCTGCCGGTGATGGCGGCGACGATGAACTTGGCGGCGGCGATGCCCAGGTTGGCGACGATCGCCGCGTAGATCACCTTGCGCGATCCGCCGTCTTTTCCCATTTCTTCCGTGTTTGTTTCCGTCATGGTCTGTGAGCGCTGATATCATCCTGTCTATGTCGAACCAAGTGTAGCCAATC
This sequence comes from Massilia kyonggiensis, assembly GCF_024756235.1. Lineage (GTDB taxonomy): Bacteria > Pseudomonadota > Gammaproteobacteria > Burkholderiales > Burkholderiaceae_D > Telluria > Telluria kyonggiensis. The sequence continues at coordinate 127,653 of NZ_JANUGY010000007.1, forward strand.
CGGGTGGAGCGGCTTGCACGGCTGGGAGCGGTGGATGAGCGTACGTAATCTCAAGCAACTGTTTGCCCCGAAATCGGTGGCCCTCGTCGGCGCGTCCGAACGTCCGGGGAGTGTCGGCGCGACCATGCTGCACAACCTGCGCGAAGGGGGCTTCAAAGGGCAGCTGTACCCCGTGAACCCGAAGTACGAGACGCTGGACGGGCTGCAGGTCTGGCCGGACGTCGCGCGCCTGCCCGCGGCGCCGGACCTGGCCATCATCTGCACGCCGCCGTCCACCATCCCCGGCATCGTGCGCAGCCTCGGCGAACTGGGGACGCGCGCGGCCATCGTGATGAGCGCGGGCGTATCGACGGCGCGCGACCTGCGCGGCCGCAGCATCAAGCAGGCGATGCTCGACGCCGCGAACCCGTATTTGCTGCGCATCCTCGGTCCGAACAGCTCCGGGCTGCTGGCGCCCGGCATCGGCCTCAACGCGAGCATCGCCGTTGGCGGCGCGGCGGCGGGGCGGATCGCGTTCGTGTCCGAATCGGGCGCGCTGATGGCGGGCGTGCTCGATTGGGCGCGCACGCGCAACGTCGGCTTTTCCACGATCCTCGCGCTGGGCGAATCGTCCGACGTCGATTTCGGCGACGTGCTCGATTACCTGGCCAGCGATCCCGGCACGTCCGCGATCCTGGTGCATGCGGAAAGCGTGCGCTATGCCCGCAAGTTCATGTCGGCCGCGCGCGCGGCGGCCCGCAGCAAGCCGACGCTGATGCTCAAGGCCGGGCGTTCGCTGGAAGCAGCGACGGCCGGCGCCTGCCTGTCCGGCGTGCTCGCGCGGCCGGACGACGTCTACGACGCCGCGATCCGCCGCGCGGGCATGCTGCGCGTGTACACGACGGACCAGCTGTTCGCGGCCGTGGAGACGCTCGCCCGCGCAAAACCGCTGTTCGGCGAGCGGCTGGCGCTCCTCGGCAACGGTGCCGGCCCCGTCGTGCTGGCGAGCGACGCGCTGCAATACGGCGGCGGCCAACAGGCGGAGCTCGCGCCGGAGACCGTGTCCAAACTGCGCGACCTCGTGCCGGAATGGAGCGGCACGGGTGAGCTGAATCTGCGCGGCGATGCGCCGCCGGAGCGCTACCGCGACGTCATCGACGTGCTGCTGCACGACCCGCAGGCCAACGCCGTCGTCATGATCCACGCGCCGAACGCCGTCGTCGACCCGGCCGACGTGGCGCGCGCCGTGGCGCCGCTGGCGAAGGCGTCGTCGCGCAACGTGCTCGCGTGCTGGCTCGGACTGCAGTCGGTGGGCGAGGCGCGCACGATCGCGTACGAGGCAGGCATGCCGGCCTACCGCACGCCGGAAGCGGCGGTAAACGGCTTCCTGCAGATCGTCCACTTCCGCCGCAACCAGCAATTACTGATGGAGGTGCCGGCCTCCGTGGGCGACGGCGAACCGGACCGCGAACGCGCCCGCGCCCTCGTACGCGAGCTGCTCGAGCGGGGCCGCCGCACGGGCCGCTACCTGCTGGACGACCCGGACACGAAGGCCATCCTGGACGCCTACGGCATCCCCACCGTCCCCACGCGCGCCGCCGCGACGCCGGACGAGGTGGTGGCGATGGCCGAGGAGATCGGCTATCCGGTCGCCGTGAAAATCCTGTCGCCGGACGTGGTGCAGAAGTCGGACGTGGGCGGCGTGTCGCTCGACCTGGACACGCCGGAAGCCGTGCGCGCGGCGACGGAACGCATGGCGAAGCGGCTCGCGGAACTGCGCCCGGACGCGCGCCTGGACGGCTTCATCGTGCAGGCGATGGCGCGCAATCCGGAAGCGCACGAACTGATCGCGGGCGCCGCCACCGACCCCGTGTTCGGCCCAGTGATCCTGTTCGGCCAGGGCGGCCTCGCGGTGGAAGCGGTGAACGACCACGCCGTCGCGCTGCCGCCGCTGAACACGGTGCTGGCGCGCGACCTCATCTCGCGCACGCGCGTGGCGCGCCAGCTGGCCGGCTACCGGAACCACCCGGCCGCGAATCTCGACGCCATCGCCGCCGTGCTGGTCCAGGTGGCGCGCCTCATCGCCGAGGTGCCGGAGATCGTCGAACTGGACATCAACCCGCTGCTGGCCGACGGCAACAGTGCCGTGGTGCTGGACGCGCGCATGCGCATCGCGATGGCCGACCGCGCCGGCAATGCGCTCGACCGGCTCGCGATCCGCCCGTATCCGGTCGAACTGGAAGAGGTCGTGCCGTGGCAGGACGGGACGATCCTGTTGCGTCCGATCCGCCCGGAAGACGGCGCCGCGCACGTGGCCTTCTTCAACGCGCTGACGCCGGACGACGTCCGCTATCGCATGTTCGTGCGCGTGCGCGAGCTGCAGCCGGCGCAGCTGGCGCGCTTTACGCAGATCGACTACGACCGCGAGATGGCATTCATCGCCACGCGCACGGGCCCGGACGGCCATCCCGAGACGCTGGCCGTCGCCCGCGTCGTGGCCGACCCGGACAACATGAGCGCGGAATTCGCCGTGACGGTGCGCTCCGACCTGAAAGGCAAGGGGCTGGGCGTCATGCTGATGAACAAGCTGATCGCGTACTGCCGCGCGCGCGGCACCCGCGAGATCGTGGGCGAGGCGCTGCCGCAGAACGCGCCTGTCATCGGTCTCGTGCGGAAGCTCGGGTTCACCGTCGGGCCGGTGGACGAGGACGAGGGTGTGCGGAAGTTCTGGCTGGAGCTGCGGTGACGTCGAAAAAAACCATGGAACTGCGACCGGCGACACGTGACGATGCAGGTGCAATGCTTGGACTATTGCAGTCGGTCAGCCAGGAAGGCAGCGCACTGCCATTCGTCGACGGCATCGACGGCAACATGATCGATCAGATATGGCTGGGGGCGAGGGGCTGCGTTCTCGCCTGCGACAACGGCGAGGTGCTCGGCATGTACCGCTATGGGCCGGCCATGCCGGGGCGAGGCTCGCACATCGCCACGGCCACCTTCCTGGTCGGTGAACGTGCCCGTGGCCGGGGCGTTGGCAGGGCGCTGGTCGAACACTGTCTCCAGTCGGCGCAGGCTGCCGGCTTTCGGGCCATGCAGTTCAACCAGGTCCTCAGCAGCAACCTGCCTGCACTTGCCCTCTACCGAAGCCTGGGCTTTGCCGTCATCGGGACCGTGCCCGAGGCGTTCGATCACATCGAGCTTGGCTACGTCGACGCTCACATCATGTACCGGGCGCTTTGACCGCTGGCCTCGTGACAAACCGTGATTATTTTCCGGATTGCGTCACGTAAAATCGGCGGAACAACCGAACGGAGACAACATGGCCGAACTCATCGTGCGCAGGCGCGCCGCGTGGTACCAGGACCGGATGCGGGACTACATCGTCCTCGTCGACGGCAGCGAGCGCGGGCGCGTCGGCAACGACGCCGAGGTCCGCGTCCACGTGGAACCGGGCCGGCACAAGGTGCAGCTGAAGATCGACTGGTGCGGCTCGCCCGCCATCGAGGTCGACGTGCCGGCAGGCGGCGCGCAGGTGCTCGACTGCGGTCCGAACGCGACGCCGCTGACGGCGTATTTTTACGTGATCTTCCGCGCCGGCCGTTACCTGACGCTGCAGCCGGGCGCGCGCCGCGATGCCGTGCCGGACCTGCGCGATCCGGTCAGCGCCTGAACCGCACGTCTTCCTGCACGACGGGCGCGTCGCGGTCGGCGCCTTTCGGCTTCTTTGGCTTCTTCGGCTTCTTGACGATCTGCCCGGCCGCATTCGTCTGCGGCACGCGGTGCTCGGGCTCGAAGCCCGCTTCCTCCTTGCGCTGCAAGGTCTGCTTCGTCAGCGCCTCGATGGCCGCGAGCTGCTGGACTTCGTCCGCGCACACGAGCGACACCGCTTCGCCGGACGCCCCCGCGCGGCCCGTGCGGCCCGTGCGGTGCACATAGTCTTCCGCCACGATGGGCAGGTCGACGTTGACGACGACCGGCAGTTCCTCGATGTCGAGACCGCGCGCGGCGACGTCGGTCGCGACGAGCACGCGGACTTCGCCCGCCTTGAACCGGTCGAGCGCGCGCAGGCGCGCGGGCTGCGGCTTGTCGCCGTGGATCGAGTCGGCCGAGATGCCCTTCGCCTCGAGCAGGTCGACGAGCTGGTCGACGCCTTTGCGGGTCTTCACGAAGGCCAGCACCTGCGGCCAGCCGTGGCGTTTCAGCAGGTGCAGGAACAGGTCGGGCTTGCGCTTCTTGTCGACCGGGACGATCCACTGGCGGATCGCCTTCGCCGTCGTGTTGCGCGGCGTGGCTTCGATGCTGACCGGATCGACCAGCAGCTTCGTCGCCAGCGCGCGGATCGGATCGGAGAAGGTGGCGGAGAAGAGCAGCGTCTGGCGGCGTTTCGGCAGCAGCGCGAGCAGGTTGTCGATGTCGCGCGAAAAGCCGAGATCGAGCATGCGGTCCGCCTCGTCCAGCACGAGCGTCTGCACCTGGTTGAAGCGCACGGCGTTCTGGCGCTGCAGGTCGAGCAGGCGGCCTGGCGTCGCGACGAGGACGTCGACGCCCTTACGGAGCCGCATCATCTGCGGGTTGATGCTGACGCCGCCGTACGCGACCATCGTGCGCAGCGGCAGTCCGGCCCCGTAGGCGCGCACGCTCTCGTGCACCTGTTCGGCCAGTTCGCGCGTCGGCACGAGGATCAGGGAGCGCGCCGAATTGCCGGCGACCTGCGCGCCGTCCATCACAAGCCGCTGCAGCAGGGGCAGGGCGAAGCCGGCCGTCTTGCCGGTGCCCGTCTGGGCGGCGGCCATGACGTCGCGGCCGGCCAGCACGGCGGGAATCGCCTGCGACTGGACGGCGGTGGGCGTGGTGTAGGACAGCGAGGCGAGGGTGCGCGTGATCTGGTCGATCAGGCCGAGCGATGCGAACGACATGGTGGTGACAGCAGTCTTTGTAAAAGGCGACAGTGTAACCTGCCGGTGCATGGAGGGGGACCTGGAAGCATTCGTGCCGTCGGCGCAGGCGGCCGGTTCGTCAGGGTAGACGCGCCAGCGCCGGGCTGAGTTGCGGCGGCGCCCAGGTCCGCCGGACCGTGCCCAGGACGAAGACGAGGAACAGGCACTGCGCGGCAAACGACGCGACGTCGAAGCCGTACGCCAGTCCGACGTAGGTGTTGACGATCACGTCGCACACGATGATGAGCGCGGTCAGCGCCACGCCCGCGCGCGGTCGGGCCAGCAGCAGTACGACGGCCAGCGCATCGAAGAATGTCAGGGATGTCCAGAATGCGGCGACGAACGGCGGGACGCCGCCGTAGTCCCACGCGATGCCGTGCTCGAACACGATGCGCGCGTGGTTCCAGGCGGCGCCTGCCAGGCAGGCCGCGTACAGGACGCGGATGGCGGCCGCCGGATTCTTCAAGCCGCCTTCACGGCATGTCGGCCGCGCGCGCGGGCGCGACGACCGCCACCACGGCCCACAGTGCGAACCTGAGCGCCCGCTCGACGGCGAAGAGGCAACATGCCCAGACGGCGAACCGTGCGAGCGAAGACCCGGTGCCGGGCAGTGCGGCCTCCAGGCCGGCGGCGCGCAGCAGGGCGTTGACGAGGAAGATCGCGCACATGAGGCAGGCCAGTTCGACCCACCAGTATTTTCTGTGTAGTTTTTTCATTGCCGCCCGATCGCGTAAAGACGCCAGTATAGCAGCGGCCGCGCGGCGCAAAACACGCCGATTGTCACGCTCCGCCCGTGAACGCGAAATCCACTTCCGGCCTGCGCCCCGACACGATATCCGCGATGGCCCGCCCCGACCCGCACCCCATCGTCCAGCCCAGCGTACCGTGCCCCGTGTTCAGGTACAGGTTGGCGAAGCGCGTGCGGCCGATGTACGGCACGTTCGACGGCGTCAGCGGCCGCAGGCCGGCCCAGTATGTCGGGTTGTCGTAGTCGCAGGCGTCCGGGAACAGCGCGCGCACGCGGCGCGTGATCGCGTCGCAGCGTACGGGATTCAGGTCGCGCGTGTAGCCGTTCAGTTCGCACGTGCCGGCCACGCGCAGGCGGTTGCCGAGGCGCGAGAACACGAGCTTGTGGCCGTCGTCCGTCAGCGACACGGTCGGTGCCGCGTCCGCATCGCGGATGGGGTAGGTGGCGGAATATCCCTTGCCCGGATAGATCAGCAGCCGGATGCCCAGCGGTGCCAGCAATCCGACGGAAAAACTGCCCAGCGCGACGACGACGGCGTCCGCATGCACGACGTCGTGCCGGCCGTGCGCATCGATGATTTCCACGCTGCGGATGCGGTCGCCTTCGGCCAGCAGGCGCGTGACCGTCGTGTTGTAGGCGAAACGGATACCGGCCGCTGCGCCGCGTGTGGCGAGCTGCGTCGTGAAGCGGTGGACGTCGCCCGATTCGTCGGTGGCCGTGAAGTCGCCGCCGACCAGCCTGCGACGCACGGAGGCAAGCGCCGGTTCGATGCGCACGGCCTCGTCGGCATCGACCGTCATGCGCGGGCAACCCAGCTCGCGCATCGCGGCGGCCGCGCGGCAGGCCCGCTCGAATTCCCGTTCGTCCGTGTAGAAGTGCAGGATGCCGCGCGTGAGGCTATCGTACTCGATGCCGGTGCGCGCACGCAGCGCCTGCAGGTTGCGCCGGCTGTATTCGGCCAGCGCGACGATCCGGCGCAGGTTGGCGGCCACGCGGCCGGGGGCGCATTCGCGCACGAATTGCAGGCACCAGCGCCATTGCAGCGGGTCGGCCTGCAGGCGGAACAGGAGCGGCGCATCGGCGCGGCCCAGGGACTGCACGACTTTCAGCAGGCCGGCGGGCGTGGCCCACGGTTCCGCGTGCGAGACGGAGATCTGGCAGCCGTTCGCGAAGCTCGTCTCCTGAGCGGGGCCGCCCTGGCGTTCGATGACGGTGACGTCGTGGCCCGCTTCGCGCAAGTACCAGGCGGAGGCGGTGCCGATGATGCCGGCTCCCAGGACGATCACGTGCATGGGTGCGGGACCATGTCGAAAACGGGATGATGCATGCGGCTCCTCGTGAGTGCAAAGGGTGGAGCCGGCAAGGGAGAACCGGAGCCGGTGCGCGACCGGAATCCGCATGCTTCCCTTCGCTGGCATTACCCAGATCAGGTTCGGAGGGTGTTTCTCACCCGCGGCCGCGGTGGCGGCTGCAGGACCCCTAGCGTTGCCTTATGGCAGGGAGGATTCTAACACGAGGATGCAAGGGGGCACCGGCCCGCGGACGGGGCCGGAAGGCGGGGCAGGCCGCGCGGCGGGCGCGGTCAGGCCGTGACGGCGATGGCGGCTGTGGCCAGCACGACGGTGGGTTTCACCGGTTCGCGCCGGTCCTGGCAGGCCACCAGCATGAGGCAGGCCAGGAGCACGAGGCTCCAGCGTGCGCGATGGCGATTCATGACGCACCTCCTTTGACATCATCCTAGCGCGATGCCGAGGCCCGCGGCGCGCCGCTGAAACGGTCAGAACCGGTAGCCGATGCTCGCCCGCACGACCGGATAGAGCTTCAGCGCATCCACGTCGTCGCGCAGGTGCAGGGCCTCCGCGGCGACGTCGGCGGCGAGGGCCTTGCAGACGGCGTCCGACGTCTTGCAGCCGACGCTCGCCAGGGTCACGTTCGGATTGCCCTGGTAGAACACGCCGAGGTCGATGTTCGTGGTCCAGCTCGACGAGCGGGCCAGCGCGTTGCCCCAGCCGATGCCCACGTAGGGTGCGGCCTTGCGGTAGTCGATACGGCCCGTCAGCAGGCCGACATCGGCCGCCGTGTACGCGTGGCCGTTCAGCGTGAAACCGCCCAGGCCGTTCGGCTTCGCCGTCGCGTTGAACTTGTTGCCGTTGTAGACGAGGCCGCCGGTCAGGTGGAAGCTGCTGCCTTCGGTGAGGTACCAGTCGAACAGCACGTCGATCGTCTGCAGCTTGCCCTTGATGGCGTAGTCGACGCCGTCGGACGTCTTGTCGAAGTTGTGGCGGAAGTAGTTGGCGCCGAAGCGGCCATTCAGATAAGTTTCCATCGGCACGACGACGTGGAAGCCCACGCCTGTGGAGCCGAGGTCGGCCGTTGCGCCGACCTGCGCGTTGGCGGCGCCTGCCGCCAGCAGGGCGGCCGCGGCCAGCACGGTGTATTTCGCGAACATCGATGACCTTTCAGTGGTTGAGGCCGCGATTGTAGCGGGGCGGTTGTTGCAGGGGAAATGTTGCGCTGCGGTTTGTTGTAATCCCGCCCGGAACGACAATGTAAGCAGGTGTTGCAGGGAATTGTGCATATGATTTCATTTGATAAACTTCAGTGAAACACTACAACGAGGTCATCCTATGAAAGCCCTGATCTTCGGCGTGGCGCTGTGCGCCGCCTCCCTCCCGGCCCTGGCCCAGACCAACGTCTCCGTCAGCATCGGCCAGCCCGGTTTCTACGGCCGCATCGACATCGGCGACTACGTGCCGCGTCCCGTCGTGTACGCGCCGCAGCCGGTGATCATCACGCCGGCGCCGCACTACGTGGCGGAGCCCGTGTACCTGCGCGTGCCGCCGGGCCACCGCAAGCACTGGGCCAAGTTCTGCGGCCGCTACGGCGCCTGCGGCCGCCCGGTCCTGTTCGTCCGTGACGAGTGGTACACGAACACGTATGTGCCGCGCTACCGCGAGCACGTCGGCTACCGCGAGGCGCCGCGCGAAGTGCGCGTCGTCGAGCGCGTCGAGTACCGCGACGACCGCGGCGATTGGGACCGCGGTCACGGCCACGGCAATGGTCATGGCCACGGCCACGGCAACGGTCACGGCAAGGGCCACGGACGCGGCCACGACTGACGCGTGCCGGGCGGTTTTGCCGCCCGTAGTAAACTGCCTCGCGTGAGCCCGGGAACGGGCGCGACCGACGGAGGCAGGCTTGCAAAGCGATATCGTGATCGTGGGTGGCGGGGCTGGCGGACTGGAGCTGGCCTGCAAACTGGGCCGGAAACTCGGACCGGACAATGTGACGCTGGTCGACAGCCGGCTGTACCACGTATGGAAACCGTCGCTGCACGAGGTGGCGGCCGGCACGCTGGACATCCACCAGGAAGGCCTGTCGTACCAGATGCTGGCGCACGACCGCGGCTTTTCCTTCGTGTACGGTGCCATGACCGCGCTGGATGCGGCCGCGCGCCACATCACGATCGCCCCCGTCACCGCGCCCAGCGACGGCGAAGAAGTGCTGCCCGAACGCAGGCTCGGCTATCGCTCGCTCGTGATCGCCGTCGGCAGCACGTCGAATTATTTCGGCGTGCCCGGCGCGCGCGAACACACCATTTCCCTGAATGCCACCGAGGACGCGGAGCGGTTCCGCCTGCGCCTGCTGCGCCTGCTCGCCCAGGCCGAGCAGCAGAAGGAGGACGGCGCCCGGGATTCCGGCGGCCTCGACATCGTCATCATCGGCGGCGGCGCCACGGGCGTCGAACTGGCGGCGGAATTGCGCGAAGCGTCCGGCGTCTATGCCGCGTACGGCTTTCGCCGGCTGCAGGTCAGGCGCGACGTGCGCATCACCCTGCTCGAAGGCGCGCCGCGTATCCTGGCGCCTCTGCCGGAACGCGTGTCCGCCGCGGCCGCGCGCCTGCTCGACCAGCGCGCCATCCGCGTCGTGACGGATTGCCGCGTGAGCCGCATCGAGAAGAGCGAGGTCGGCGACAACAAGGGCAACGTCTACCCGGCCGACCTGTGCGTGTGGGCGGCAGGCATCCGCGCGCCGGAATTCCTCGGCTCGCTCGGGCTGCCGGTCACGAAGGGCGGCCAGATCGACGTGGATGCGCACCTGGCGGTGAAGGGCGTCCCCGGCGTGTACGCGCTCGGCGATTGCGCCGCTTGCACGGACGGCAATGGCAAAGCGGTGCCGCCGCGCGCCCAGGCCGCGCACCAGCAGGCCGACTATCTACTCAAGACCTTCCTGCGCCTCGACAGGGGCGAGCCGCCGCAAGACGCGCCCTACGTCTACCGGGATTACGGCTCGCTCGTGTCGATCGGCCACCAGACGACGGTGGGCAGCCTGATGGGTTCGCTACGGGGCGCCAGCCTGTTCGTGGAAGGGTTCATGGCGCGCATCATGTACATGAGCCTGCACCTGATGCACCACAAGGCCGTGCTGGGGTCGCTGCGCACGGGCCTGATGGCGTTCGCGCGCTTCCTGATCCGGCGGACGACGCCGCTCGTCAAGCTGCACTGACGGTCAGGCCGGCTGCTTGGGAAATACGAGGGTGAGCGCCGTGCCTTTGCCGTCCGGTCCGGCGCCGATGGTCAGCGTGCCGCCGAGCGTGCGGGCACGTTCGCGCAGCATGCGCAGCCCGTAGCAGCTCGCGGGCGGTGAGGCGCCGGCACCGGGCCCGACGCCGTCGTCGCGCACGGTCAGCATGGCCTGGTCGCCGTCGTCGTCGAGGATCACGTCGACCCGGGTCGCCTGCGCGTGCTTCACGACGTTGCGCAGCCCTTCCTCGGCGCAGCGCAGCAGCGCGACGCCCTGGGCGCGCGTGTAGTCGGGGTCTTCGTCAGGCATGCTGGCTTTCGCCTTGATGCCGTGCTCGCGGCTCCATTCCTGCACGAGTTCCGCGATGGCGGACTTGGGGCCGAGGAATTCCAGCTTGTCGTTCCAGAGTGCCAACTGCATCTTGCGGTTGGTCTCGATGATGTTGTTCAGCAGTTGCTTCATCTGCGCCGCGCGGTCGCGCTGCGGCTGTTCCTGCAGGTGCTGCGACAGCAGGCCGAGATGCATCGTCAGCGCCGTCATCGACGAACCGAGGCTGTCGTGCAGCCGGCGGGCCAGCTGGCGTCGTTCGTCGTCCCAGCAGGTCGTCATATGGGCCAGGAGTTCGGCCAGCTCGGCGGCGCGCGCCGCATGCTGGCTGTCTTCTCCGGAATCCGGCGGATGAGGTTCCGAAACTTTCATGAAGGCAACCAAATTATGTTTCTCGGGATGATACAACAGCTTGGCCCGGGACGGCGCAGGAATCGTCTTTGTGAGTTCCCGTACAGTCCGATGTTGCATATCCGGTCATTCTAGGGGCTCTGGCCCAGTGCCGATAACCCCCACTGAAGGAGTCAACATGAGCACGCGAACCCAATCCGGCGCACAGGCCGGCACCCAGTCGAACGCCATGGCCGCCGGCCAGGACGCCATCGCCCTCCTGACCGCCGACCACCGCGAAGTGTCCGAGATGTTCGAGCAGTTCGAGCAACTGGGCGACCGCGCCACGACCAGCAAGGAAAAGCTGAAGGACAAGATCTGCAAGGCGCTGATCGCCCACACGACCATCGAAGAGGAGATCTTCTATCCGGCCGTGCGCGCGGCCAAGGTCGAGGAGGGCGAGGACATGGTCGACGAAGCCATCGTCGAACACGCCTCGGCGAAGGACCTGATCAAGCAGCTGCAGGAAATGCAGCCGGACGACGACCTGTATGACGCGAAAGTGAAGGTGCTGAGCGAGCAGATCGAGCACCACGTCAAGGAGGAAGAAAAGGAGATGTTCCCGAAAGCGAAGAAGGCCGGCCTCGACCTGCTCGCGCTGGGCCAGGAAATGGCGCTGCGCAAGCAGGAACTGATGTCGACCCTGTAACCCTGGCTGTCAGCCGGCGGCCGCCGGCTGGATTTGCGGCTGGCCCGCGTCGACCGGAGCGGGCGCCGCGGCGGCCAGCTGTTCGAGCAGGGCATTCAGATCCACAGGCTTCACGAGGTGCAGGTCGAAACCCGCCTCCATGACGCGGCGCTGGTCTTCTTCGAGACCGTAACCCGTCACCGCGATCAGCCGGATTGCACGCGCCGCCGGATCCTGGCGCAGGCGGCGCGCCACTTCGTAGCCATCGATGCCGGGAAGGCCGATATCGACGAGGGCCACGTCCGGCGCTTCCGAGCATGCAACGCGTACGCCTTCCAGGCCGTCGCCGGCCTGCAGCACGGGATAGCCGAACGAGGCGAGCATCGTCGCCATCATCTCGCGCCCGTCGTCATTGTCTTCGATCAGCAGGACTTTCGGCTTGCCCGTTTCCTCCGGCTGTGCGCGCGCGGGCGCGTCGCCCGCAAGCGCGGCTTCGGTGCGCGGCAGGCGAATCTCGAACGTGCTGCCGCTGCTGTTGCCGGGGCTGCTGGCGCTGACCGTGCCGCCATGCAGTTCGACGAGGCGGCGTACGAGCGACAGGCCGATCCCGAGGCCGCCCTGCGAGCGGTCGATCGAGATCGCGCCCTGCACGAACACGTCGAACACGTGCGGCAGCAGGTCCGGCGCGATGCCGACGCCGGAATCGCTCACGCGCAGCACGACTTCTTCGCCGATGGGCACCACCGTGATCTCGATGCGGCCGCCGGCCGGCGTGTATTTCAGGGCGTTGTCGATGAGGTTCGTCGCGATCTGTTCCAGCCGCGTGGCGTCGCCGTCGACCCAGGCCGCGGCCAGCTGCGCGTCGATGTCGTAGCCGGCCGTGCGGCCCGTCGCGCGGAACGTGTCGAGGCAGCTCGAGACGAGCGTGGCGATGTCCAGGCGCTTGCGCGACAGCAGGATCTTGCCCGACATCGCGCGCGACAGATCCAGCAGATCGTCGACGATGCGCGACAAATGCTGGCTTTGGCGCTGGATGATGAGGCGCGCGCGTGCGATCGAATCGCCGCTGACGCCCGGCATGCCCAGCAGCGAACCCGCGCTGCTGATGGCGGAGAGCGGATTGCGCAGCTCATGGCCCAGCATCGCAAGGAATTCGTCCTTGGCGCTGCTCTTGCGTTCGGCCGCGCGCCGCTCTTCCATCTCGCGCACGAGACGTTTATTGGTCGCGGTCAGCTCGGTCGTGCGCTGGGACAGCTTTTCGGCCTGGCGCTTGAGCTGTTCGTTCTTCGTCGCGAGCGCCACGAACACCTGCACCTTGGCGCGCAGGACCTGCGGAATCACGGGGGTGAACAGGAAGTCGGCGGCGCCGCGCTGATAGGCCTTCAGGCGGTCGATCTCGTCGGCGAGGAACGCCGTGACGAAGATGATCGGGATGTCGGCGGAGCGGGGGCGCTGGTGGATCGCCTCGGCCGTCTCGAATCCGTCCATGCCGGGCATGTTCACGTCGAGCAGGATGACGGCGAAATCGTGACGGAGCACCTGGCGCAGCGCATCCTGCCCGGAGCGCGCGGACAGGACCTCGTAATTGCTTTCGTCGGCCCATTGTTCCAGCAGGCTCGTCAGTGCAAGCAGGCTGGCAGCGTCGTCATTAACGACGAGAATCTTCGGTTTTTCGGTGAGGGACACGGCGTTCGAACAGGCTTGGGACTCGTATTCACAAGCTCAGCAGGATAGCAGAGCATGCCGCTTAGCAAAATAAATTGATAAAAACTGTTGCAATTCGTCATGGTAGCACGGGCCCGTCCTTACTCGTGAATCAATCGTGCGCGGCCATCGTTCGGTGCCGCACATACCGTGTCAAGGCCATATGCGATAGTGGACACGTGTCAGGGGCCCACTTGAAAGGACAGACATGAATATTCAAATCATCGTAAACGATACCCATCACGACAAATGTTTCCGCGAACTGGTGAACCAGCCGGTGACGGCGCTGCGCGATGTGACGCAGCAGCAGGCGGATGCGCTGCGTGATGCGTTCGGTATCCAAACCATCGCCGACCTGGCGGACCTGAAGGTCGTGAAATGGGCGCGGGCGATCCGCACGATGGCCAGCGCCGAGGCCGAGCCGCGCGAAGCCGTGGCCAAGGAAACGCTGCTCGACGACGCCGTGGAAATGACGTTCCCGGCCAGCGACCCGGTGTCGGTGGCATCCAGCATCACCCGTATCGAGGTGCCGCCGGAAAAAGTGGACGCCAGCTCGGACCACCAGAACGCGGCCGCCATCGAGGCCCACAACGAGCAGGCGGTCGGTTGCCGGGCGCTGGGCCCGGGCGGGGAAAAGACGGCCGGAGCGGCCTGATTCTTGCGAGTGCGCGCCGGCCGGCGCGCACTCCGCACTTGCTATCAGACGATTAGAAGTTCACACGGAACTGCGCGCCAAAGTTGCGCGGTTCGTTGACGATACCCGTGAGGTTGTCGAAGTCGATCGCCGCCACCACCTGGATCCGGTTGGTGATGTTGCGGGCGAACGCGGCGACCTCGTACTTGCCGTTATCCCACTTGTAGCCCACGCGCAGGCCGCCTTCCAGCAGCGACTTCGCCTTGTACTCCTTCGCTTCGTACAGGAACATGTTGTAGGTGGTCCGGTACGACCAGTCCGTCAGCGCATACAGTTCCCCGTCGGCCAGCGGATGCGAATAGCGCAGCGTGAAGTTCGTCTGCCATTTCGGCGAGCGGGGCAGCGGCAGGCCGTTCAGCTTCTGCGTGTACGGGAACGGTCCGGGCGTGCCGGTCGGGGTGCAGCCGTTCACGCCGTTCGTGTTGGGCTGGTTGCCGCAGGTCTGCACGAACAGGTTCGGGTCCTTGATCTCGGTGTCGTTGTAGCTCGCGCCGATGCTCGCGCGCCAGTCGTCCGACAGGATCGCCTGGAAGTCCAGTTCCAAGCCCTGGCCCGTGACCTTCTCGGCATTGATCAGCTGGTTCATGTTGATCGTGCCGCTGCCGGCCGTCAGCTGCTTGTCGTTCACGCGGTACTGGAACGCCGTCGCGGACAGGCGCGCGCGGCGGTCGAGCAGGTCGGCCTTGATGCCCGCTTCATACGACAGCGCCTTTTCCGCGCCCGCGATCGACGGCTTGTCGCCGAGGCCGTTCAGGCGGCCCTGCATCGACGGTGCACGGTAGCCGGTGGCCACGCGCGCGAACAGGTTCGTGTCCGCATCCAGCGCATACGTCGCCGAAGCATCCCAGCTCACGTTGTGCGAATCGCTGTGCAGCGGCAGCGGGCCGCTCGTCTGCGGCGGTTCGAAGCGCTGGGCAACGAAATCCTTCTTGTCGCTCGTGTAGCGCACGCCGCCGCGCAGTTTCAGCTGCTCCGACACCTTGTAGTTCAGCGTGCCGAACACGGCCCACGAACGGGCGTCCTGCGTCTGCGTCGCGTACGCGGCGTTTTGCGGATTGCCCGGTGCCAGCGTGTTGAAGCTGATGGAATCGATGCGGATGTGCTCGTTGAAATAGAACACGCCGGCCATCCATTGCAGCGGATCCTTCGTGTTCGATTCCAGGCGGATTTCCTGCGTCGTCTGGTCGTGTTCGGGCAGCAGGTCAGCGGTCTCGACCGTGAACGGGATGAATGCGTTCTGGTTCGGATAATTCGGCCCCATGGGCGGGGCATACACGGCGCCGAAGCCGCCGTCGACGTCGCCGCGGCTGTAGAAGTCCGCGTGCTCGTAACCCGTGATCGAGTGCAGGGTCATGCCGTCCAGGTCCCAGCGCAGCCGCAGGTTCGCGCCGTTGGTGCGCAAGGTCTGGCTGTTGCCGCCGTCGGTCGGATAGCTGTCGTAGTTGAAGCCGTCGACGAGGTCGCTCGTGCCCTTCTTGATGATATTCGCGCGGAACAGGGTCGCATTGCCTCGCATGTCGCGGCCGTGGGCATTGAACAGGGCGGAGAAGTCGCGCGTCGGCTTGAACAGCAGCTGGATACGCGCGGCGTTGTCGTCATAGCCCTCGAAATCGCGCGTGTAGGCGTTCGGTTGCGGATTGTGCACGCGGTCGTTGCGGTGCTGCGACTGCAGCGAGACGCGCAGGGCCAGCATGTCCGACAGCGGCACGTTGTACGCGCCTTCCGCATTGATCGTGCCGTAGTTGCCGGCGCCGAGCACGGCATAGCCTTCCGTCCTGAACACCGGTTTCGCGGAATCGAATTTGATCACGCCGGCGGGCGAGTTGCGGCCGAACAGCGTCCCCTGCGGGCCGCGCAGCACTTCGACCTGGTCGACGTCGAACACGGGAAAACCCTTCAGCATCGGGCTTTCCTGCACGATGTCGTCGACGACGAGACCGACCGGCTGCGACGCGTTCAGGTCGAAGTCGGTATTGCCCTGGCCGCGGATGTAAAAGCGCGGGAACGAGCGGCCGTAGTCGGATTCGACGTTCAGCGACGGCGAACGGCCCGCCAGGAAGCGGATGTCGGCGCCGCCGGACGTCAGCACGTCCAGCTTCTCGCCCTTGATGGCGGTGACCGACATCGGGACTTCCTTGAGGTTCTCGGCGCGCCGCTGGGCGGTCACGATCACGGTCTCCAGGCGCTGGCCGGCGGGCTTGGCGGCGGCGGAGGCGTCCTGTGCGGTAGCGGCCTGGTCGGGTTCATCGGCCAGCGCGACCAGGGGAAAGGCGCTCGTCACGGCGGCGGCGAGCAGCGTGCGGGCGAACATTCGGGTGGGGCGTACGCTCATGTATATCTCTTCCTTATCTTGGTGCTTGTTTTTATTGTCTTTGTCGAATGGCAAAGATTGCTCATCCTAGCAGTAAAGACAGGCGGAAAAGATGATGTTCAATTTATATGGAAACCCTCTGAATCGCTTAGCCAAACGGTATTTGCTTGTGCCGATCAACTGTTGCATAGTGTCGGGTTGGCGTTCACGATCGTATTTGCGGGCGCCAGAGAGAAGGGCGTTGCCGGGTTGACCGCCGGGCAGCGGCGTCGCGCGCCCGGCGTATGGTTTAAGCAACATTTGTCCTGTTGTTAATCGCCAACGCTCACTGTTCCTTGAGGTCGTCGGGGATGGTGTAGGTGAAGCTCTTCGGATCGAACATCAGTTTCCACGAGCGTGCTTCGACCGGCTTGCCGTCCAGCGTTCCGCCTGCCGTTACGGTGATCGGCACGGGAATGTTGCCGTTGACGGTGGCAGTGCGGTAGGTCCAGCGGCGCTTGTCGCAGCGCAGCGGAATCCTGAAGTCGCCTTCTTCGTCTGCCATCTCTTTTTCCCAGGCATCCCACTCGGCCTTCGCTTCGTCGCACGATTTGTCGGGCGCGGCGTCGCGCGCCGCGACGAACTCGGCCAGCACGGCGATCTGCCCGTCGTGCGGGGCCAGTACCGTGTTCGTCGTCGTGACGGCATAGCCCGGGTCGGCATCGTCCCGGGTCTTGATCACCCAGCCCCACAGGTTCTCGCTCAGCGCTTCGAAATGCACCTGTTCCGGACGGACGGGGGCGGTCGAGGGATACCGGATCTGGGTGTTTTCCTGGGTCAGGCCCGCCTTGCCGTCGGGATGGACGTAGAAGACCCCATATAACGCGTTCGCGCCGCCGTTGACGTCGTTGCCGCTCGCTACGAAATACAACTCGTCGCCGTCGGCGCCATCCGGGATCTTTGCCTGCTGCACGACGCGCATCAGATACGTGACGTCGTCGTCGCCCACATACAGCCACCCCTTTTTCGCCGCGGAGTATTTGCCGTACGTTTCGCCCATCACGTTGTCGATCACGGCCGCCTCGTCGATCGTGACCCGTTTTCGGGCTTCTTTCGCATTCAGGTAATAGGCGAGGGCGATGAGTGCCAGCGCCAGCACGCCGATGGTGGCCAGCACGTACAGCACGATGCGGCCCCAGCGGCGGCCTGTTCGATCAGGGCGGACGGGCGTGGCCGTGATCGGTTCCTTCAAGTCTTCCATAGGGTTCCCAAAAGTAAAAAATCGAAAATGCTAAATTGCAATTGTCAAATTTTACATTAGAGAGCGGGAATGTTGTAAAGAGAAAAACAAAACGCCCGCTCGAGGCGGGCGCGGACATGCGGGGGAGGAGTGTCAGCGGTGCTGCGCCAGCTCCGGCGATGGCGCGATCGCCGGGGAAGGCGTCGGCGGCGCCATGGTCGGCTTGACGGCCAGCGCCGCCTGGCGCGCGGCGCTGCCGTTGGCGCAGTAGCGGTTCTTGCCGGCCCGTTTTGCTTCGTACAGCGCGTAGTCGGCGATGCTGATCAGGTCGACGACGTTCTCGGCGTCGTCCGGATACAGGCTGATGCCGATACTGGTCGACAGCTGCAGCGTGAGATCGTTGATGAAGAACGGTTCCGACAGCGCCTCGACCAGCTTGGCGGCCGGTCCCTGGGCATCGGCCAGGCTGTGCACGTCGGCCAGCAGGACGATGAATTCGTCGCCGCCCAGGCGCGCCACCGTGTCTTCCTTGCGCGAGTTCGACAGCAGCCGCTGCGACACCATTTTCAGGATCTCGTCGCCATATGCGTGGCCGTACGTGTCGTTGATCGCCTTGAACCCGTCCAGGTCGAGGTACATCACCGCGGCCTTGTGGTGGTTGCGGTTGGCGTGCTGCAGGGCCGTTTCGATGCGGTCTTCCAGCAGGCGGCGGTTCGGCAGGCCGGTGAGGGCGTCGTGCAGCGCCAGCTCCTGCTGGGCGCGGCTGTACTGGGCCAGTTCCTTGTACAGCAGGCGCACTTCCAGCATGTTGTGGATGCGCTTGTGCACTTCAAGCAGGTCGAACGGCTTGCTGATGAAATCGCGCGCGCCCGCTTCCAGCGCGGCGATCTTGAAGCTGGGCTGTGCCGTCAGGGCGAGCACGGGCAGGTAACCGCCCTGTTCAATTTCCTTCAGGCCTTTCATGACCTGGAAACCGTTCAGGCCCGGCATTTGCAGGTCGAGCAGGATCAGGTCGTAGTTATGTTCGCGATGCAGCGGGCATACCTGTTCCGGCAGCATCGTCGAACTGACGTCGGTGTAGCCTTCCTCGCGCAATATCTCTTCCATCAATTCGATATTGTCGGGGGAGTCATCTACGACCAGGATCTTCGCGTTCAGGATGTCTTGTCGGCTGGGCATGCGTACTCTCGTCAAATCAAGGCCGGTATTATTTGTTCCTTAACTAATACCAACATTTCATAGTCTAGCAAAACGCCGAGAATTTCTTGTAGGACAGCGCCGCGTCCTTGGGTAGGAACATCTTTCGTATTAACCGCACCCTACTAGCGTACGCCATTTCTGCCCGCAGTGGATGCGGCAGCACGATTCACGAGCGGGGCGGAGGGGCCGACGACGGAGGCAACTGTTGCAATTAGTTCACTCGGCTCGACCGGCTTGGAGATATGCGCCGAAAATCCGGCTTCCAGCGCGCTCAGCCGGTCTTCCGAGCGGGCGAATGCCGTGAGGGCGATGGCCGGGACCTGGCTGCCTTCCTCGCGTCCCAGGTGGCGCACCCAGTCGAGCAGTTCGAAGCCGTCCACTTCCGGCATGCCCAGGTCGCTGATCAGGAGGTTCGGCACGCGCTCCTTGAACAGGGCGAAGGCGTCGCGCGCGCTGGCGGCGATGCGGACGGAGGCGCCGCAATCGCTGAGGATGCGCTTGATCAGTTCGCGCGCGTCGCGGTCGTCGTCGACGACGAGTACGTTGACGCCGGACAGGTCGAGTACCGTCATTTCCGGCGTGGCCGGCGTCGGCAGGATCATCGCGGCACGCGCGCTGCGCGTCGCCGGCGGCTGCTGCTTGGCGAGCGGCAATTCGATCGTGAAGCTGGCGCCCTTGCCCTCGCCGGCGCTCTCGGCGCGGACGGTGCCGCCGTGCTGCTCGATCAGGTGTTTCACGATGGCCAGGCCCAGGCCGAGGCCGCCGTGGCGGCGCGTCATCGAAGCGTCCGCCTGGCGGAAGCGTTCGAAGACATGGGTGATGAATTCCGGGCGGATGCCCGCGCCATTGTCGCGTACGGTGATGGCCACGCTGGCATCGTTGCGGGCCAGTTCGATGCTGACCTGGCCATCGCGCGGCGTGAACTTGATCGCGTTCGACAGCAGGTTCCACACGACCTGCTGCAGGCGCGCCGGATCGCCCGCGACGAGGCCCGGGTCGGCCGCGTACTGCTTCTCGATGCGGATGTTCTTGGCGTCGGCGGCGGGACGGACCGTCTCGATGGCCGCGTCGATGAAGCTCGCGGGCGCCACGGCCTGCATGTCGAGCAAGACCTTGCCGGACGTAATGCGGCTCATGTCGAGCAGGTCTTCGATCAGCTGGGCCTGGGCGCGGGCGTTGCGCTCGATCGTCTGCAAACCTTTCTGCAGGTCGTTCTGGTCGCGGCTGCCGCGCCGCAGGACTTGCGCCCAGCCGAGGATCGCCGACAGCGGCGTGCGCAATTCATGCGACAGCGTGGCCAGGAATTCGTCCTTCATCTGGCTCGTGCGTTCGGCTTCGGCGCGCGCCTGGCGCTCGCTTTCGAGCAACACCTTGCGCTCCTCGGCGGCCCGCTGCGCGGCTTCGTACAGGCGCACGTTGTCGATGGCGACGGCGGCCTGGGCCGCGATGCCGCGCACGATGCGTTCCGTGCGCTCGGTGAACACGTCGGGCTCCGGATGCCCGAAGAACATGGTGCCGAGCAATTCGCCGGAATGGCCGACGACGGGCACGGCGAGATAGCTGCGCACGGCCGGGTGGCTGGCGGGCAGGGCGAACGGCGTGCCGTCGCGCAGGCGGGCGTCGAGCGTGACGTCGCTCGAGCGGACCACGCCCGCCGGATGGTCCAGCAGGCCGGGGCCGAACAGGCCGTTGGGGCCGGCCGCGCCGAACGCCTCGAACCCGACCGGGCTGCCGCCGGACACGGTGTACAGCGTGAACAGGTTGTTCGCATCGGCCTCGATGCCGTCGTTGCGGCCGTGGTACAGGAACGCGCCCTGGCGCGCGCCGGCGATGCCGGTGGCGGCGTCCGTCGCGGCCTGCAGCAGCGAGCGCAGGTCGCGCGTGGACGCGAGCGCGCTGCCGGTGCTGTTGAGCAGTTCGAGGACGTGCGATTCGTCGCGCAGCGCCTGCTCGGCGCGCTTGACCTCGTCGACGTCGGTATTCGTGCCGAACCAGCGCAGGACTTTGCCGTGGCGGTCGCGGACGGGATTCACGCGCGTGAGGAACCAGCGGTACTTGCCGTCCGCGCCGCGGATCGGGTACTCCATTTCGAACGGATCGCCGCTCTTGAGGCTGGCGTTCCAACGCTCCAGCATGGCCGGCAGGACCGTCGGCTCGACGGTCGTCTGCCAGCCCCAGCCCACGACCTGGTCCGGCGTCGTGCCCGTGTATTCGAACCACCGTTCGTTGAACCAGACGATGGCGCCGTCCGCCTGCGCCATCCAGGCCAGCTGCGGGATCGTATTGGCCAGCGCGCGCAGCACTTCCTCGCTCTGGCGCAGCGCGTCGGCGGCGCTGCGGCGGGCGGTGACGTCCTGCACGACGCCCGTCATGCCGAGCACGCCTTCGCGGCGCGCCTGGTCGGCGTAATCCGCGCGGCCCACGAGCGCCACCCAGCGCGGTTCGCCGCCCGGGCCCGGCAGGCGGCATTCCAGTTCGAGGTCGCTGTGGCCGGCAAAGGCTTGCAGCACGGCGCGCCGCACGCTCTCGCGGTCGCCCGGGTCGAGGCGGGCGCGCAGCTCGCTCCACGCCAGCGGCTGTTCCGCCGGCAGGCCGAAGATGGCGGCCGCCCGTTCGCCCAGCATCACGCGGTCGCTGGCGGCGTCCCAGCGCCAGTCGCCCAGGCGGCCCGCGGCCAGCGCCACCTGAAGGCGGCTGTTGCCCTGCTGCAGGGCCTGCTGGTCGGCCTTGCGCCGGTTGATGTCCTGGAAGTACAGGGTCAGGCCGTCCGGCGACGGATGGGCGCGCACCTCGAACCAGCGTTTCAAGGCCGGCCAGAAGAATTCCTGGATCGCCGTCTCGCGGCTGACCATGGCGCGCCGGTAGACGGTCTCGAGCATGCTGCCGCGCAGCTCGGGGAAGGAGGCCCACAGGTCGTGGCCGACGAGGCTGGGACGGGTCTTTTGCAGGGGCGCGAGCATCTCCAGCGCGCGCCCGTTGATGTACATGATGCGCCAGTGGTGGTCGACCGCGCAGAAGCCGTCGACCAGGCTCTCGAGCATGTTTTCCATGCGCGCGTTGGCCAGGCGCAGGGCTTCGCGCGCCTCCTGCAGTTCGCGCGCGGTCGCGGCCGCAGCGGGCTGCGCCGAGGGGTGCCGCAGCTCGTCGCGCTCGTTGCTCACCGTACGTCTCCCCACGAGATCACCGCGGACGGCGCCGGGGCGAGCTTGTGCGTCAGCTCGGAGAGGCGGGGTGCACTGCCGGTGGGCTCGAAATCGATCATCGTGTTGGGCTCTGCGCGCGCGAACGTCCGTCCACGGCGCGTAACGAGCCGTACATCGATTCTAGCCCAGCCCGGGCGCTTTGTTGCACACCTTTGGGTCATCGTTCAGGTGCGCACCGGCAGCGGCTGCGCTACCTTGTCGAGGGCCTGCTGGAGCTGGTCCAGTTCGTAGGGCTTCTGCAGCGACAGGTAGGGGAATTCCACGTGGCGCAGCAGGGTGTCGCCATAACCCGACGCAAAGATCACCCGCATCGACGGCGCCTGCGTCACGGCCTGGCGCGCCAGGTCGACGCCGGACATGCCGGGCAGGCTGACGTCCGTGAACAACACATCGTATTGCCCGGCCGCAAGACGTGCCAGCGCATCGTTCGGATGGCCGACGCCGTCCGCTTCGTGGCCGAAGGCGCGCAGCATCTCGCACACCAGGTATTGCGAGTCGACGTTGTCTTCGACCACCAGGATGCGCAGCGGGCCGGTCGACTCGGCCGGCGCTTCCGCCACGGGCGCGGCGGGCGCCAGCGCGCACAGGACGCCCGCGACGGACTCGCCGTCCGTCCGCACGGGCGTGAAATACAGGTCGTAGTGGCCGCTGCCGCCTTCATCGCCCGCGAACATGAGGTCGCGGTCCGGGGCGCATGCGGCTTCGCCGCTCCAGGCACGCTGCAGCTCGTCGCCGGCCACCGCCAGCGGGGGCGGCATCACGGGCGGCACATTGCCGCCGGGAACCCGGCCGTACGCCGGCCCGGCCAGCGCGCCGTAGGCGTCGTTGAACAGGACCGTCATGTCCCGTCCCCATACCAGCAGCAGGGGCAGCGGCGTGTTGAACATGACGTCGGCGGCCAGCCTCAATGCCTGCGGCCATTGCCGCGGTTCGCCGAGCCGGGAAGCGGACCAGTCGTAGGAGCTGGAAGAGTGTGCGGACCTGCCGGGATGGAGCATAGCGCGGTAAATATTGTTATCTAAACGAAAAGAGGTTGCATAGTACCCCAAATTGTAAGCAGGGGGCGACACGACTGCGCGTCCTGGCGGAGGTCGGAAAAACCGATACTCCGGTCGTAAAAGAACAACATCGTGCGCTATTGATATTGCACTACAGCATAGGTGACCCGGTCCGGGCGGCGGGGCAAAAAAAAGCCCGCTACGGGAGCGGGCTGAATCTATCCTTGGAGGAGAATAGAGGAGACAGGTTCATAATGCTGCATCGCAAAAAAGAAATCCAATTTAGATTTGTAATGTCCGCCATTGCTTTTATAAATGACACAGCCGTGCCCGCTTCAATCGGGTCACTCTTGGTGCACCAGAGAAAATGTTCTACGATAGCAAAATGTTTAAAGACGCCTTGCTGTCGTTCACGTTTTTTCGCGATGCCCCATCTTCGTGGACGCGGCCCGCGCGCGCGTTGCCATTGTCGACCTTACCCGGCTATCATGGCGCGTCACAGTCCGGCCGTTCCGTAGGGCGCCATCCTTCCCGGCGCTTCCTGCCACCGTTTCCAGTCCAGGGTTTGCCATCCGGCCGATGCATCGTCAACTGAAGCCATCCATGAATCGAGGCCTGCGCCGGTCCTTTGCCGGCTGGGCGCTGGCCTCGCTTGCCGTGCTGTGCGCCGGCGTCGGACTGGTGCCGCCCGTGCGTGCGCAAAGCGCCGTGCCCGGCGTGCCGCTGGAGCGGCGCGTGAAGGCGGCCTTCCTGTACAAATTCCTCGGCTATACCGATTTTCCCGCGAATGCGTTCGCCGATGCCGCGGCGCCGCTGACGATCGGCGTGATCGGCAACGACGGCCTCGCCGTCGAGCTGGCGCGCGTGGTCGCCGGACGCACGGTCAACAACCGCGCGCTCGAAGTGCGCGAGCTGCGCGAGAGCGACGCGGGAGCCCGCGTGCACCTGCTGTTCGTGGGCGGAACCGATCCGCAACGGGTGGCGCGCATCGTGCACCAGGCGACCGGTGCCATGCTCGTCGTGACCGAATGCGACAACGGCTTGCAGTTCGGTAGTGTGATCAATTTCCGCATCGTCGACGAACGCGTCCGCTTCGACGTCGCGCTCGACGCGGCAGAACGCAATGGCATCAAACTCAGTTCCCGCCTGCTGACGGTGGCGAACCGGGTGCAGAAAGGAGCGCAGTGATGGTGGTGCGCGACGGCGGCACGGTCCGCGGCAAACTGATTCTGATGGCGGTATCGACGACGTTCGTCGCGCTACTGGCGGCTTCCGTCGCCATGTTGTTGTTCGACCTGCGCGCGTTCCAGCGCTACTGGACGGACGACCTGATGACCCAGGCGGACATCATGGCGCGCGTGACGGCGCCGGCCCTCACGTTCAACGACGAGGAGACGGCGCGCCAGAACCTCGCCGTGCTGCGCGTGCGTCCGCAGATCCTCGCGGCCGCGATCTACACGAGCGACGGCACCCGCTTCGCCACCTACGCGGCGGCGCCGAACCAGGCCATCCCCGCGCGCCCGGCGCCGTCCGGCTACCGCATCGAGGGTGGCGAAGTGGCCGTGTTCCGCAACATTGTGGAAAACGGGGAGATGGTCGGCACGGTCTACCTGCGCTCGCGCTACGGCCTCGTCGACCGCCTGTTCAGCTATGGCGCCATCCTCGGCGCCGTGATGCTGGGCGCGCTGCTGATCGCGGGCCTCGTCGCCTCGCGCTTGCAGGCCGCGATCACGCGTCCGCTCGCGGCCGTGACGAACGTCGCGCGCCAGGTGATGCAGCGGCGCGATTTCACCCTGCGCGTGCCGGGCAACGACAGCGGAGAAATCGGCGTGCTCGTCGCCGCCTTCAACGACATGCTGGCCGAGATCGGCCGCCGCTCGCACGCGCTGCAGGAGGCGAACGCGACCCTCGAGCACGAGATGCAGGTGCGCGAGCGGGCGGAAGAGGCGCTGCGCCTGGCCGACCGCCGCAAGGACGAATTCCTCGCCACGCTCGCGCATGAACTGAGGAATCCGCTGGCGCCGATCCGTACGGGCCTGGACATCCTGCGCCTGCGCAGCGGCGACGCCCAGGCCACCCAGCGCGCCACCGACATCATGGAGCGCCAGCTGCGCCAGATGGTGCGCCTCGTCGACGACCTGCTGGACGTCTCGCGCATCAACACCGGCAAATTCACCATCAAGAGCGGCCGCGTGGAGCTGAAGGCCGTCGTCAACGACGCGCTGGAGGTGGTGCGGCCGTACATCGAACTGCACGGGCACGAACTGACGATCGATTTGCCGGACCGCCCCGTGTTCCTGAACGGCGACGCGACGCGTCTCGCGCAAATCCTGTCGAACCTGTTGAATAATGCGGCCAAGTACACGAATCGCGGCGGCCGCGTGGGCTTGCGGGCGACGGTGGACGACCGCACGCTGACCCTGGTCGTGTCCGACACCGGCATCGGTATCGCGCCGGACATGCTGGACACTGTGTTCGAGATGTTCGTGCAGGTCGATTCGACGCTGGAACGTTCGGTCGCCGGCCTGGGCGTCGGGTTGTCGCTGGCGCGGAAACTGGTCGAGCTGCACGGCGGCACCATCGAGGCGCACAGCGCGGGCCTCGGCCATGGCAGCCAGTTCGTCGTGCGGTTGCCGATCGTCGTCGAGCCGGAACTGCCTGCGAAGCCGACGCCTATGTCGTTCATCAGTGCCGAAACCTACCGTATCCTGCTGGCGGATGACAACGTCGACTTCGTCAACAGCATCGGCGCGCTGCTGACGGCGATGGGGCACAGCGTCGTCATCACGCACAACGGCGCCGATGCGCTGGCCGCGGCCAAGCGCTTCTGCCCGGATTACGCGTTCCTCGACATCGGCCTGCCGCAGATGTCCGGCTACGACCTCGCGCGGGGCATCCGCGACCTGTCGTGCTGCACGATGACCGTCATGGTCGCCGTCACGGGCTGGGGGCAGGAAAAGGACCGGCAGCTTGCGTTCGAGGCCGGTTTCGACCATCACATGGTCAAGCCCGTGCGCTTCGAGCAGATCGAGGAAATCCTGGGGAACCGCAGCATCATCAAGAAGCTGCGCACATAAAAAAAGCGGAAGCGCGAACGCTTCCGCCCGACTCGTGCGAAGGGACTGTTACGCCGGCTTGGCTGCCTTGCGGCGGCGAGCCAGGAAGCCCAGGACGCCGAGGCCGGCCAGCATCATGCCGTAGGTTTCAGGCTCCGGCACCGGGGCAGCCAGCGATACTGCGCCACCGAAGCTGGCGGCCTGGTCCGACACCAGGTTACCGCTCACTTGCAGGTAGTAGTTACCGGCAGCCAGGTTGTCGCTCGAGATCGTCCAGACGTCGATGTCGCCCGACTGGAGCGATTTGCCCGACGAGATCAGCGCGTCGCCGGCGGCGCTGTACAGGGACACGCCGGTGATGTCGAGACCGGTGTCGGCGCTGCGGCTCACCGACGAGATGATGGCGTCGAGGTTCCAGCCGGTGGTGCCTTCGACGGAGAAGGTGAAGCGGTCGGCAAAGGTATTGCCGTTGTTACCCGTTGCGAACGTATCGCCGAAGAAGCCGGCGCCGTCGGTCAGGTCGAGGACCTGCGGGGTGTTGCCGACGGTGGCCGCCATGGCAGCGGTGGAAACGAACGACGCAGAGGCCAACACAACAGCAGCAATCAGTGATTTTTTCATTTCTTACCTCGCAAAGAAACAGCCGCGTCCTGCAGCTTGGTTTTCAAGAATCGGGGAGCTTCATCGTATCAAATCATCGATAAAACGCACGAAAAATCACGGAAGTGTGCGCTTCTTCGTGGAAAGATGCTGAACATAAATAATTTCCGCGAGGATGCGGTTTTAACCCGCTTCTCATAGAGGAGATGGTGTGTCTGGCATCTGCGAACGGCGGTCTTGAGCCATATTGCATAGTATTTGTAGGTTCACTCCTACGTAAAGACGCGAGAAAATCCGCCGCTGAGTTTTTTGTTTGCAGACTGGCATTGAACGATCGGTAAGATCGCGGGAGATACGGCTGAGGGGGGAGGGGTGTGGAACGCGGCAATGAAAAAGGCCAGATCTTGCGATCTGGCCTTCGTAAAAACTGGCGCGGCTGGCAGGAATCGAACCCACGACCCCTTGGTTCGTAGCCAAGTACTCTATCCAGCTGAGCTACAGCCGCCCGAGGCACGCATTATAGCGGCGAAAAGCGATTTCGCAAAGGGCGGAACTTTGGTCGCAAGCAGCAACAAAGAAAAGGCTGTGTTCGCGCTATTTATGCGAACTGAAATTCGTTGTAGCGGTCTGACGCATCGTCGAGTTAACTCAAGAGGAGTGACGATGCGCAGGCTGACGTTCGACGAATTGTTCGCCATCTTAGCGGCGGCGCAGTTGTCCGCGGACGACCTGGCCCGGCTACGGGAGTGGCTCGCCGGCATCGCGCATCCGGGCGAGTGCATCGCTTTGATCGAGCAGGCCGCGGCGGGGCGGCCGTGTCCGCACTGCGGCTGCGCCCGCAAGCACCGCTGCGGCCAGGCGAGCGGACTACAGCGCTTCCGCTGTCTCGCCTGCGGACACAGCCATAATGCATTGACCGGTACGCCACTGGCCCGGCTGCGCAAGAAGGAGCTCTGGCTGCCGTACCTGCAATGCGTGCTCGAATCGCGCACGGTGCGTGATGCCGCGCAAGTTGTCGGCGTGCATCGCACGACCAGCTTCCGGTGGCGTCACCGGTTCGTGCCCGGCGCCATGCGCGAGCGGCCGGCGACGCTGTCGGCCATCGTCGAAGCCGACGAGACATATCGTCTCGAATCGCAGAAGGGTGCGCGCAACTTGACGCGGCCAGCCCGCAAACGTGGCGGCGTCGCCAGGCGGCGCGGTATCAATCGAGAACACGATTGCCTGCTCGTCGCGCGCGACCGCGGCGGCCGGACGCTTGACTTTCATACGGGGCGTGGCCAGGTGACGGTGAGGCAATTGCATGAGTGCCTCACGCCTGTGCTGCCAGCCGACGTTCTGCTGATCAGCGACGGCGCCATCGTGTATCGACATTACGCGGAGCAGGCTGGCATCACGCATGAAGCGGTGAACGTGAAAGCCGGCGTTCGGGCGCGTGGCGCAATCCATGTGCAAAACGTGAACAGCTGGCACAGCCGTTTTAAAAGCTGGCTGGTGCGGTTCCGCGGCGTGGCGAGCCGCTACCTGATCCATTACTCGGGATGGCAGCGTGTGCTCGACGATGGTCGCCTCACGAAGCCGGCTCATCTGCTGTGCGCCGCGGCTCAGCTCGGCTAAACGAGCGCGTAACCGACTTACCGCGAACACAGCCAAAGAAAAAGGCCAGATCTTGCGATCTGGCCTTTCGTATAGTTGGCGCGGCTGGCAGGAATCGAACCCACGACCCCTTGGTTCGTAGCCAAGTACTCTATCCAGCTGAGCTACAGCCGCCCGAGGCCGGCATTATAGCCGACTTTTTCCTTTTGGCAAATACGAGATCACTTCGTCGTGACGGTGACCGACGTGCTGCTCGTATTGCCCGCGGCATCCCGCGCCGTGGCGGTGATGGTGTGCTGGCCGGCCGCCACCTTGCGCGTGTTCCAGTTATAGCCGAGCGTACCGCCCGTGCCCTGGGCCTTCGTCTGGCCGTCGATCACGAGCGTGGTCTTGATGCCCGCGGCGCCCGCGTCGTCCGATGCGTTGACCGACACCGTGACGTTGCCGCTCACTGCGCCTGCCACCGGATTGCCGATGGCGACGACAGGCGCCGTCGTGTCCTTGGTGACGACCGTTACGGCGTTGGCGACGTTGACGGCGACCGCGGCGGACTGGCCGGCATTGCCCGCAGCGTCATAGGCGACGGCAACCAGGCTGGCCATGCCGTTGGCGACGCCGGTCGAGTCCCAGCTGAAGCTGTACGGCGCGGCGGTGTCGGTGGCAACCACGGTGCCGTTGACGGACAGGTCGACGCGGGCGACGCCCACGTTGTCGCTGGCATTGACGGAGACGCCGACGAGGCCCGATACCGAGCTGTTCGCCAGCGGCGCGACGATCGAGGCGAGCGGGGCGGTCGTGTCCACCGGGGGCTGGTACGCCACCGTGGCACGCAGGGCGGCGGCGGCGTCCACGCGGCCGTAGCCGAATACCGGATCGCGGCCGGCCGCGCCGAGGTCGACTGCGGTCGAGTACAGCAGCGACTGGATCGTGTCGCCGCCCAGTTCGGGGCGGGCCGCCATCATCAATGCGGCGACGCCGGCAGTGACCGGGGCCGAGAACGACGTGCCGTTCCACGCCGAATAGCCGAGGGAATTGTTCGTCGTCCAGATGTTCGTGCCCGGTGCCGCGATGGTGACGAAGCTGCCCCAGCTCGAGAAGCTGGCCTTGGCGTCGTTGCCGTCGGTGGCCGAGACGACGACCAGCGCCGGATCGGGCACCACGTTCTCGTCGACGTTGTTATTGCCTGCGGAGACGAACACGAGACCGCCCTTGCTCTTCATGTAGCGTGCCGCGCTCAGGATCGAAGCGCTGCCGGCGACGCCGCTGTAGCTGACGTTTGCAACGCGCGCGCCGTGGTCGGCCGCATACGTGAGGCCGCTTGCGATCGTGCTGAAATAAGCGTGGCAACCGGTGCTGTCGGTGTAGGCAATGCGCAGCGGCATGATGGAAGCGGCGCCGGCCACGCCGGCCACGCCGGTCGCGTTGTTGCTGGTGGCGGCAGCCGAGCCGGCGACCGCGGTGCCGTGGCCGCAGACGTCCGTCACGTCCGTATTGCTTCCATAGATGTTGTAGCCGGGGACGATGCGGTCCTTGAGGTCGGGGTGGTTGACGTTGACGCCCGAGTCGAGGACGGCGATCGTCACGCCGCGGCCGAGGGAGCTGTCCCAGGCGCTCGCCGCGCCGATCTTGGCCAGGTGCCACTCGCTGCCCGCATACGGGTCGGTGACGGCCAGCGTGGCCGGCACGATGCGGTCGAGCTCCGCGAATTTCAGTTCAGGACGGTGCGCCAGTTTCGCGACGACGGCCACTTCCGACGCGTTGGCCGGCAGGTCGACGATCTGCAGGCGGCTCTGGCCGACCTTGCGGCGCTTGCCGCCGTGTTCCTTGAGGATGCGGTCCAGCGCCGCATCCGACAGGCCCGGACGCGCCTCGATCAGGATGCGGCCACGCGCGTAACCCGCATCCTGCGCGGCGACGGCGGACTGTGCGGCAACAATGGAAAGCGTGCTGGCAACCAGCAGCGAGACCAGGCGGAGGGAGGAGGGAGCGGCTTTCATCGCGTACAAATCCTTGTATCAAAAATAAGCAGGATCGTGCGCAGTGGCGCTCTGTCGCGACGGGCGGCGGCCCGTATCGAAAGCTGGCATCTGGCAGTCCTGCCGTCGTGGAGCCGGAGCTCGTTAGACCGTTGACTTTGCGTCACCCGCTTTCGCGGGCTTTGCCCTTTTCAATAAGCAGCGTTCAGCTGTTTCGGGAAATCATAACGGTTT
Source organism: Massilia kyonggiensis (assembly GCF_024756235.1). Lineage (GTDB taxonomy): Bacteria > Pseudomonadota > Gammaproteobacteria > Burkholderiales > Burkholderiaceae_D > Telluria > Telluria kyonggiensis. The sequence continues at coordinate 157,977 of NZ_JANUGY010000007.1, forward strand.
CCGGAAATAAATGTACTGCCAAATGGAAATAAAATGTTGGCGTATCCGGATTTAATTGCGCCTTCGCAACAGTTCATTATCGAAAGTGAAATGGCTGTGATAATGAAGTTAATACTTTCGACGATAAAAACGCGAGTCGGAAAAAACGAAACGATTAAAAAGAAGGAAAGTGACTTGCAGTCAAATCAAGCTGCTTCATGCGTGAATAAAAAAAAGCCCACCGGTCGGCGGGCTTTGAATGAACTGGGAATGCGGCTGACAGATCAGCCTTTGCGGCGCAATTTACCCATGCCGAGCAGACCGAGTCCGATCAGGGCCAGCGTTGCAGGTTCCGGGACGTCGCCGGTCGGATCGCCCGAGCCGTCGCCATTCCGGTAATAGACCGAAATGTGCGAGATATCGTGCACGGTCGAATTGCCATTCAGCGGGAACGGCGGATCGGTGAACGGCCGGGAGTAGGTGCCGCCGTAGGGCATCTTGAGCAGATAGCCGACGAGGTTGGTATTGTCGCCATCCTTGAAGATCAGCATCACGTCCTGTGGAGCGGGGGACCCGCCGGCATAGATATAGGTGCCCGAGACATTGTTGCCGGTGAAGTTGAACAGTGCCGAGGTATCGGTGCCTCCGGACGAGTTCATGTTGTCATACTTCCCGCCAAACACCCAGTTGGAGATGCCGAAGAAGCCACCGGAATTGATCGTGGTGAGGTTGTTGTCATTCTGGTTGGCGTCGATCGGCGAGAGAATCGCGCAATTACTGGTATTACTGACTTTGCTCGAAATATCGTAGGCGGGCGATATGCTGGTACATGATACGGTGGTGGCAAATGCCCCTTGTGCAGCGAAGAGAATGGAGCAGGCTACGCTGACTTTTCCAAGATTTGTGCGGAACATGATTTCTCCCTGGTTTTGGATAAACGGTAATGCCATATCTAATGCTGCAATGACCGTGCCAGAAAATAGAAATCTAGTATTTACAGAGATTTATTTTTAAAAACTCTTGGTTAAAATAGAGGGGTGTAAATTTCTTCGACAGAAATAGTTGATTTTAATCAAGTGATGTGCGGAAATATAGAATGAAGCGATGATCTACGTCGGTTTGTTGGAATATTTATTTCTGGTGAGACTCGCACGAATCGACGCTGCAATGCCATACAACATTGTGCGATGGAAAGGTGCGAGGCGAGGGGGCGCGCTTCGAACGAAACGGCAAAGACAGAAAAGACGGAAAACGTCGAAGAACAGCGCGTTTCAAGTAGAAATGGCTCATAACCGCAATGCGTTTATGAGCCATCCATCGTAATTGGTTGGTGCGGCTGGCAGGAATCGAACCCACGACCCCTTGGTTCGTAGCCAAGTACTCTATCCAGCTGAGCTACAGCCGCCCGAGGCACGCATTATAGCAGCCCTGTGGCGAATAACAAAACCGCATGCTTGACAAACCGGAAAGGTGATCCTAAAGTGATATCACTTTCATATAACCTCATGGAACCCGGCATGTCTGCACACACTCGTCAGGAAATACCGATCTCTTCGATGAATGGCTACCTGGCTGCGGCCGGCGGCGTTCTCGCCGTCCTGGCCGGCGCCTGGCTGGTCCACCTGTCCATCCTGGGCAGCATGGCGGCCGGGGCGGCGCTGGCCGGCATCGCGCTTATCCTTGCCGGCATATTCGTGTGCGCGGGACTCTACATGCTGCAGCCGAACGAGACGGCCGTGCTGACCTTGTTCGGCCGCTACGTGGGCACGGACCGCGGCGAGGGCCTGCGCTGGGCATTCCCCCTGTACCGCAAGCGAAAGCTGACGGTGCGGGCGCGTAACCTCAACATGTCCACGTTGAAGGTCAACGACAAGCGGGGCAATCCGGTCGAACTGGCGGCCGCCGTCGTGTGGCGCGTGCGCGATACGGCGCAGGCGCTGTTCGAGGTCGACGATTTCGAGCGCTACGTGAGCGTGCAGGCCGAGGCGGCGCTGCGCCACCTGGCCGCGCAATACGCCTACGACGAAGGCGAGGACCTCGCGCCGGGCGAAACGACCCTGCGCGGCGGCGCGGCGGAAGTGGCGCACGCGCTCAGCGTGGAACTGACGGCGCGCTTCGAGGCGGCGGGCGTCGAAACGCTGGACGCCAAGCTGACGCACCTCGCCTACGCCCCCGAGATCGCCCAGGTGATGCTGCGCCGCCAGCAGGCGCAGGCGATCATCAGCGCCCGTGCTCGCATCGTGCATGGCGCCGTGACGATGGTGGAAGATGCCTTGAAGGGCCTGGCCGAGCGCGAGATCGTCGAGCTCGACGCGGAACGCAAGGCGTCGATGGTCAGCAATCTGCTGGTCGTGCTGTGCTCCGACCGCGACGCGCAGCCCATCATCAACGCCGGCACCCTGTACAACTGAGGCGGCGCGTCGATGGCAAGTCCCGGAAAGAAGTCCTATCCGCTGCGCATCGATCCCGCGTTGTGGGAGCAGCTGCAGCGGCTGGCCGCCAACGATCTGCGCAGCGTGAATGCGGAGATCGAGTTCCTGCTGCGCGAGGCGCTCGCGCGGCGGGGCATCCGGGTCGGGGCTGCGCAGCCGGACGAGGAAGAGGGGAACGAGAAATGAAAAAGGCCAGATCTTGCGATCTGGCCTTTCGTATGAGTTGGTGCGGCTGGCAGGAATCGAACCCACGACCCCTTGGTTCGTAGCCAAGTACTCTATCCAGCTGAGCTACAGCCGCCCGAGGCACGCATTATAGCAGCCGTTTCCTGTTTGGCAAAGCGCTTACAGTTCGTGCGCATAGACGATGAAGCCCAGGTGCCGTGCGACCTTGTCGTAGAGCGCGCGTCCCGCCGCATTGTCCGTGTGCGTCTGCCAGTACACGCGCGAACTGCCGGCCGCGCGCGCCTTGTCGTACACACCCTCGATCAATTGCCGGCCGACGCCGAGCCCGCGCATGTCCGGCGCGGTGAACAGGTCTTGCAGATAACAGACGTCGTGCAGCCGTGCCGTGCTGCGATGAAAGATATAGTGGGCGAGGCCGACGATGCGGCCGGACGCCTCCGCGACCAGCGAGTGCACGGGCTCGGCGGGATCGAAGAACCTCTGCCACGTGACTTGCGTGATGGATTCCGGCAGGGCCGTGGGGCCGCTGCGTCCGTAGAAGGCGTTATAGCCGTCCCACAGCGGGCGCCAGCCGGCGAGGTCCTGGGGATCGAGAGGGCGGATGTTGAGCTGGCCGGACATGATGAGATGTAAAGCAGCAAAAGGAAAAGGCCAGATCTTGCGATCTGGCCCTTCGTATAAGTTGGTGCGGCTGGCAGGAATCGAACCCACGACCCCTTGGTTCGTAGCCAAGTACTCTATCCAGCTGAGCTACAGCCGCCCGATGCACGCATTATAGCAGTGGCATGACGAATGAGGAAGTCTTAATTTCTTTCAACATTTTCGGGGGTTCTGGTAGATTAGGCCTGTGTCCTGGAAACCCCAACCTCTCCCATCCGTACAACACGCGCTGCTGCGCATGCTGTGCGCCTTGCTGCTGGCCTGCCTGTGCCCGCTGGTGCTGGCGGGCGGTCCGCGCAGCCTCCGGTTCGAACGCATCGGCCTGGAAGAGGGGCTGTCGCAGGAATCCGTGCTCGCGATCCTGCAGGACCACGACGGCTTCATGTGGTTCGGCACGCAGGCGGGCCTGAACCGCTTCGACGGCTACCGCAACCAGGTCTTCCGCAACGATCCCAACGACCCGGCCAGCCTGGCCGACAACTACGTCCAGGCCGCGTACGAGGATGGCCAGAACCGGCTGTGGTTCGGCACGCGCGGCGGGCTGGCACGGTTCGACCCCGCGACCCGCAAATTCATCCGCCTGCCGCTGCTGGCCGGCACCGACCGCAATGCGCGCAACAGCGCCGTCACCGCGATCATCGGCGACGGCGGCGGCGGCCTGTGGGTCGGCACCAGCGACGGCATCGTGCACGTCGATCCGGCGACGGGCGCGTTGCGCACGCTGCGCCACGACGGCCAGGACCCCGGCAGCCTGCGCGACGACCGCGTCACGGCGCTGGCCCTCGATCCGCGCGGCGGCCTGTGGATCGGCACCGGCGTCGGCCTCGACCACCTGCCGGCGGGCGCGGCCCGGTTCGAGCATTACGACATCGACGCCGCGGGCACCGGCAAGCGCATCGCCGTGGCCGCGCTGTCGATGGGGCCGCGCGACACGCTGTGGATCGGCACCGACGCCGGCCTGGAAGCGTGGCGTATCGGGCAGGGCGCGCCGCAGCGCCACCACGTCGGCGCCGACGAAGGCATGAACGACGGCCGCGTGCAGTCGCTGTACCACGACCAGGGCAACACGCTGTGGGTGGGTACGGAACTCGACGGCCTCAAATGGCGCGACCCCACGACCGGGCGCTTCATCGGCTACACGAGCCAGCCGCTCGACCGCCACACGCTGTCCGACAACCGCGTCATGTCGATCTGGGTCGACCGCACGGGCACGCTGTGGGCCGGAACGATGTTCGGCGGCGTGAACCGCGCGGACCTCGCCAGCGGCGGCTTTTCCCGCTTCGCGCTGTTGCCGGGACAGGTGGCGGATCCGCGCAGCGCGCGCAAGATCCGCAGCATCGCCGTCGGCGCCGACGGCCGCCTGTGGCTGGGCACGACCGGCGGCGGCATCCTGCATCTGGATCCGGAGAGCGGCCGCGTGGACATGCTGCGCCACGATCCGCGCGACCCTTCCAGCCTGCCGGACGACACGGTCAGCAGCGTGCTGCCCGGACGCGGGCGGTTGTGGGTGGGCTCGCCCAGCGGCCTGTCGTGGCGCGATCCGTCGACGGGCCGTTTCACGTCCGTGCCGCTGGGCGGCGAGGCGGGCGCCAGCTGGGTCCAGGCGCTCACGCTCGACCGCACCGGCGCGCTGTGGATCGTCACGCGCGGCGGCCTGTTCAAGCTGGCGCCGGACGGCACGCTTCGGGGCTGGCGCCACGATCCGGCGAATCCGGCCAGCCTGGGCGAGAACTATGGCTTCGCCGTGTTCGAAGACCGCGCCGGCACGATCTGGATCGGCACCGAGAATGGCCTCGACCGCTACGACCGTGCGACGAACACGTTCACGCACTTCCGCCACGACGCGCGCGATCCCGCGAGCCTGGGCCACAACCGCGTCTATTACCTGTACGAGTCCGCGCGCGGCGACCTGTGGGTCGGCACGGCGGGCGGCCTGCACCGCATGGAGAGGGGGCCCGGCGGCAAGACGGTGTTCCGCAGGTTCGCCGTCGCACCCACGCGCGAACAGGTGCCGATCGGCGGCATCCTCGAAGACGGCAACGGCCAGATCTGGGTCAGCACGACGGTCGGCCTGACCCGCGTCGATCCGGAGACGGGGCGCTACAAGAACTACACGGCCAAGGACGGCCTGACGGACGGGTCGTACTTCGTCGGCTCGGCGGCGCGCGGCGCGGACGGCGAGCTGCATTTCGGCGGCATCAACGGCATGACGTCGTTCCAGCCGGAGGACATCCACGACAATCCGTTTCCGCCCACCGTCGTCGTCACCGACTTCCTCGTGTTCAACCGGCCGCGTGCGCTGCCGGTCGCCGTCGACCGCCTGCGCGACATCCGCCTGAGCCACCGCGACTCCGTGTTCACGCTGGAATTCGCCGCGCTGCACTACGCCGATCCGCAGGCGAACCGCTACGCCTACCGGCTGCTCGGCTTCGACCGCGACTGGACCGAGACGGACGCCCGCAAGCGCTTCGCCACCTATACGAACCTCGATCCGGGCGACTACGTGTTCGAGGTAAAGGCTGCCAACAAGGACGGCGTGTGGAGCGAGCACCCGGCGACGTTGACGATCTCGATCCCGCCGCCGTTCTGGATGACGTGGTGGTTCCGCCTGGCCGCGGCGAGCGTGCTGCTTGCTACGGCCATCGCGCTGTACCGGCTGCGCGTGCGCGTGCTGGTGCAGCAGAAGGCGCGCCTGGAGCGCCAGGTCGGCGCGCGCACGGCGGAGCTGGTGCTGCAGAAGGAGCAGGCGGAAAAGCGCAAGCAGGAGGCCGAGGCGCAGAAGGAAGCGGTGGAACAGGCGCGCCGCAACATCGCGCTGCTGTCCGACATCGGGCGCGAGCTGACGGCGAACCTCGATGGCGAGGCGATCATGGCCAACGTGTATGGCCAGGTGCGCCAGTTGATGGATGCGCCGCTGTTCGCCATTGGCCTGGCCCGCGTGGACGGTCCGATCGCGTATCCGTACGTCGTCGCCGACGGCCGCCGCGTGCCCGAACAGGGACGCTTCCCCGCGCGCGTGCGCGGCCTCGGTGAATACTGCCTGGTGACGGGCGAGGAGATCCTGGTCGGCGACCTGGCGCGGGACTACGCCCGGTTCTCCGGACTCGTGCGCGACGTGCTGGGCAGCGAACCCGCCCGCACGGACGCCGACACGCCGCCGGCGCCGCGCTCGCTGATGTTCGTGCCGATCCTCGTGGGCCAGCGCGTGCTGGGCGTGATCACGGTGCAGAGCGGCCGGCCGGGCGCGTACCAGAATGTGCAGCTCGACATGCTGAGCACCCTTGCATCCTACGTCGGCGTTGCGCTGGACAATGCGGACGCCTACCGCCAGCTGAAGGAAACCCAGGCGCAGCTGGCGGCGCGCGAAAAACTCGCGTCGCTCGGCTCCCTCGTCGCCGGCGTCGCGCACGAACTGAATACGCCTATCGGCAACAGCCTCCTGATGGCGAGCACGCTGGAAGAAAAGACGACGGCGCTGGCCGACCGGTTTACGAGCAACGCGCTGAAGAAATCGGACCTGGAGACGTGGATCGCGGCGGCGCGCGAGGCGGCGAGCCTCATCGTGCGCAGCCTGGGCGGCGCGGCGGACCTCGTGAACAGCTTCAAGCAGGTGTCCGTGGACCAGGCCAGCACGCAGCGCCGCCGCTTCGACCTGGCCCAGGCCTGCCACGAGATCGCGGCCACGATGATGAACCAGGTGCGCCGCGCCGGACACACGCTCGACCTGGAGGTCCCGGCGGGGATTGCGATGGACAGCTATCCGGGGCCGTTCGGCCAGGTCGTCATCAACTTCATCAACAACGCGCTGCTGCACGCGTTCGACGGGCCGGGCGGCCGCATGCGCATCCATGCCCGCCCGCTGGACGGCGACCGCGTGCGCATCGAGTTTTCCGACGACGGCCGCGGCATCGCGCCGGAACACCTGTCGCGCATCTTCGACCCGTTCTTCACCACGCGCATGGGGCAGGGCGGCACGGGCCTGGGTCTCAACATCGCCTGGAACATCGTGACGACCGTGCTGCAGGGGACGATCCGGGTCGAGAGCCGGCCGGGACGCGGCACGGTGTTCGTCATCGAGCTGCCGCTGCGGGCAGACGGTTAGACGACGTTGGTGGGCTTCCCGGCGACCCACGCTTCCAGATTATCGACCAGCATGTCGGCCAGCGTCTGCATCGCCCCGCCGCTGGCCCACGCCACGTGCGGCGTCAGCACGAAGTTCGGCAGGCGCAGGCGCAGGAGCGGATTGTCGGGCACGGGCGGCTCCTTGCTCAGCACGTCGAATCCCGCGCCGGCGATCGTCCCGTCCGTGAGCGCCCGTGCCAGCGCCGCTTCGTCGACGAGGCCGCCGCGCGCCGTGTTGATCAGGATGGCGCTCTTCTTCATCGATGCGAGCTCGCGTTCTCCGATCATGTGGCGGGTCTGGTCCGTCAGCGGCAGGTGCAGGCTGACGACGTCCGACGTGGCCAGCAGCTCGTCCAGCGGCAGCTGCACGACGTCCGTGTCCGCTACCTTCGAGCGCGACGTGACGGCGACGTCCATGCCGAACGCGCGCGCGATCTGGGCGACGCGCCGCCCCAGCGCGCCATAGCCCACGATGCCGAGGCGGCTGCCGGCCAAGTCGCCGATCGGGTGGTCCAGCAGGCAGAAACGCGTCGAGGCCTCCCACTTGCCGGCTTCGACGTCCGCGACGTAGGCACGCAGGTTGCGGCGCACGGCGAGCATCAGCGCGAAGCAGTGTTCCGGCACCGAGACGAGCGAGTAATTGCGGATGTTCGCGACGACGATGCCCCGTTCGCGGCAGGCGGCGAGGTCCACGTTGTCCGTGCCCGTGGCGGCGACGGCGATCATCTTCAGGTCCGGGAGTTGCGCGATGGCGTCCGCGCGCAGCGGCACCTTGTTCGTGATGGCGATGGTGGCGCCGCGCAGGCGCTCGACGACCTCGCTCGCGTGCGTGGCGGGATGGTCGTGCCAGCGGTGCTCGAAGGATGGCTTGCGGATAGTCGCGATGAGGCTGTCGCGGTCGAGGAAGACGATCTTGTGATGAGCGATGTCGTGCATGGCAGTCCCGGGCAAAGAAGGACGACCATTGTAGAACGCGGACAAAAAAAAGACAGGCCGCAGCCTGTCTTTCGAGGATGGAGGGGCTTGAGCCGGTTGTGCGCTGCCTGGATCAGTGGGCAGCGGCGGCTTTCTGGTCTGCGTGTGCCTCAGCCTTGTCGGCTGCGGCTTCCGCCTTGGCTTTGGCGGCTTTCTTGTGTGCTTTGGCTTTGGTCTTCGCGGCGTCGGCCTTCGCGACGGCGACGTCCGCATTGGCTTCGGCGGCTTTCTTTTCGAGCTTCGCGTCCGCTTTCACGTCGGCCTTTTCTTCCTTGGCTTCCGCCTTCGCGGCCTTCTTCTCGGCTTTCATTTCTGCATGGGTCGCGGCCGGGGTGGCGGTCGTCTGGGCGTACACCGAGGTGGCGAACAGGCCTGCGATCAGGGTAGCGACGATTTTGTTCATGGCGGTGTTTCCTTCAGGTCTCGTTAAGGGGTGCTACTGGGCCAGAAACGCGGCCATGCGGCGGGCGGTTGACGATCCTTTACATCCCGTTACAAGTGTACTTACGGAAATCCTTTTGCCCATTCGATGTTTGACAGTGGAAATCATTCGAACGATACTTTGGCGGCACTATCCGTGCCCATCCAATAATTCGACGCCCAAGAGACCGCTCGTGAGACTACCTACTACCCTCCGTACCACCCTGACCGCCATTGCGCTCGCCACCGCGACGCTGGCCGCCCATGCCGCAGACGCCGTCCACATCGATCCGAAGAACCTGTCGCAGGACGTGAAAGTCCTGTCGTCCGACGAGTTCGAAGGCCGCGGCCCGAACACGGCCGGCGAGACGAAGACCGTCAACTACATCATCGAACAGTTCAGGCAGGCCGGCCTGCAGCCGGGCGGCGACCTCGTCGACGGCAAGCGCGGCTGGACGCAGGACGTCCCGCTGGGCCGCTTCGAGATCAGCGGCCCGGTCGACGTGTCCGTCAACGCCGGCGGCACGACGAAGGCCTTCACGCAGGGTAACGAAGTCGCCATGCGCGCCGCGATGACGGGCGCGAAGAGCGTCGAGTTCAAGAATGCGCCGCTCGTCTTCGTCGGCTATGGCGTGACGGCACCGGAACGCAAGTGGGATGACTTCAAGGGCCAGGACCTGAAGGGCAAGCTGGCCGTCGTGCTGATCAACGATCCGGACTTCGAGACGGGCAAGGGCGACTTCGGCGGCAAGGCCATGACGTATTACGGCCGCTGGACCTATAAGTTCGAGGAACTGGCACGCCGCGGCGCGCTGGGCACGCTGATCGTGCACGAGACCGCGCCGGCGTCGTACGGCTGGGCCACCGTGAAGAACTCGAACACGAACGTGCAGTACGACATCGTGCGCAAGAACCCGCTGGAAGCGCACGCGCCGGTGGAAGCGTGGATCCAGCGCGACGTCGCCGTCGACCTGTTCAAGCGCGCCGGCCTGGACTTCGACAAGCTCAAGAAGCAGGCGCAGACCCGCGCGTTCAAGCCGGTCGAGCTGAAGGGCGTGACGATGTCCGCGCACTACGCCGTCGACGCCAAGGTCATCACGTCGAAGAACGTGCTGGCCGTGCGTCCGGGCAGCGAGCATCCGGACCAGGTCGTGATCTACAGCGGCCACTGGGACCACCTGGGCGTGGGCCTGCCGGACGCGAAGGGCGACAAGATCTACAACGGCGCCGTCGACAACGCCACCGGCATCGCCGCGCTGCTGGAACTGGGCCGCGCCTACGCCAAGGCGCCGGCGCCGAAACGCAGCGTCGTCTTCCTCGCCGTGACGGCGGAAGAGAAGGGCCTGCTGGGCTCGGAATACTATGCGAACAACCCGGTCTACCCGCTGGGCAAGACGGTCGGCGTGATCAATATGGACGCGCTGAGCCCGTATGGTCCGTCGCGCGACTTCACGATCTCCGGCAGCGCCAAGCTCGACCTGCTGGACCAGCTGGTTGCGAAGGCCAAGCAGAACGGCATCCGCTACTCGGCCGATCCGAAACCGGAAGCGGGCCACTTCTTCCGTTCCGACCACTTCCCGTTCGCCAAGCACGGCGTGCCGGCGATCTCGTTCGGTTCGGGCGAGGACTGGGAGCAGGGCGGCGTCGCCGCGGGCAAGGCGGCCGAGGAGAAATACGTGTCCGTCGCGTACCACCAGCCGGCCGACGAGTGGAGCGCTTCGTGGCCGTTCACCGGCATGGCGCGCGACCTCGGCGTGCTGTATTCGGTGGGCCGCGACCTGGCCGACTCGGGTGCCTGGCCGAACTGGTCGAAGGATTCCGAGTTCCGCGCTGCGCGCGACAAGACCGCGGCAGACCGCAAATAACGTGGGTTAATTAGCGAACAGTCGCGTCTGCAGCTACTGCCTACACTAAGGCACACACTGCAGAGGTGATGCCATGCCCGACCCGTTAAAGCTGTACAAGGCCAAGCGCGATTTCAAGATCACTGCCGAGCCCGAAGAGGGTGGGGAGGCCAGCAAGGGCCTTCTCACCTTCGTCATCCAGAAACACTGGGCCTCGCGCCTCCATTACGATTTCCGGCTGGAACTGGACGGCGTCATGAAGAGCTGGGCCGTACCCAAAGGCCCCAGCTACGACACCCACGACCGCCGCATGGCCGTGCACGTGGAAGACCATCCCATCTCGTATTCCGACTTCGAAGGCACGATCCCGCCGCATCAATACGGCGCGGGCAAGGTCATCATCTGGGACAAGGGCACGTGGGAGCCCGTCGGCGACCCGCGCCAGGGTTACAAGAAGGGCGAGATCAAGTTCGAGATGCACGGCCACAAGATGCACGGCCGCTGGGTGCTCGTGCGCCTGCGCGGCCACGAGGACGACAAGCAGGAGCCGTGGCTCCTCATCAAGGAAAACGACGAGTACGCGAAACCGGCCGCCGAGTTTTCCGTCGTCGACGAATTCCCCGACAGCGTGAAGGACCTGCCGATGCCGGAGCATGGCGCCGAGGTGAAGGTGGAAAAACTGGCGGCCGGGAAGCCGGCACGGAAAACCGCAGCAAGGCCGAAAGCAGGCGCGAAGCGCGGCGCGATGCCCGCCGGCGCCGTCAAGGCCGAGCTGCCGGAGACGCTGACGCCCGAACTGGCGACCCTCGTCGACGGCCCGCCCGCCGATCCGGAAAACTACATCTACGAGATCAAGTTCGACGGCTACCGCATGGTCACGCGCGTGCAGGGCAAGGACGTCCGCCTCATCACCCGCAACGGCAACGACTGGACCGACAAGCTCAAGCCCCTGCAGCAGGAAATCCGCCGCATGAAGCTGCCGGACGGCTGGTACGACGGCGAGATCGTCGTCCACGACGAGAACGGCAAGCCGAATTTCAATCTGCTGCAGCTGGCGTTCGACGGCTCCAACAGCGCGCAGATCGTCTACTTCGTGTTCGACGCGCCGTACTTCAAGGGCTACGACCTGCGCGACGTGCGGCTCGACGAGCGCCGTCCGATATTGCAGGAGGCGCTGGCGGCGCGGCCGTCGGACACGGTGCGCTTCTCCGCCGAATTCGGCACCGACCCGGCGCAGCTCGTCGTGGCCGCGTGCCAGATCGGGCTGGAGGGTGTGATCGGCAAGCGCAAGGACTCTCGCTACGTCACGCGCCGCTCGCCCGAGTGGATCAAGCTGAAATGCGGCCAGCGCCAGGAGTTCGTCATCGGCGGCTACACCGATCCGCACGGTGCCCGCACGGGCATCGGCTCGCTGCTGCTCGGTTACTACGACAAGGACGGCGTGCTGCGCTATGCGGGCAACTGCGGCAGCGGCTTCAACGGCGCGTCGCTGCGCCACATGCGGGAAGTGCTGGAAGCGATCGAGACGGATGACAACCCGTTCCCGCCGCGCGCCGTGCCGGGACGGACGAACCACTGGGTGAAGCCGGAACTGGTCGCGGAAGTCAGCTTCTCGGAATGGACGGCCACCGACTCCATCCGCCACCCCGTGTTCCAGGGCCTGCGCAAGGACAAGCCGGCGAAGAGCGTCGTGCGCGAGCTGCCGAAGCACATGCAGGAGGAGGCGCCGAAGCCCGCCCGCAAACGGGCGACGAAGAAGGCCGAGGCGGAGACGGGACTGCCGGGCAACCTGCCCGCCACGTTCAAGGTCACGCACGGCGACCGCGTGATGGATGCGGAGAGCGGCGTCACGAAGGTCGAGATGGTGCGCTACTACGCCCTCGTCGGCGAACTGATGATGGAGCACCTGAAGGGCCGCCCCGTCTCGCTCGTGCGCGCGCCCGACGGCGTCGGCAAGGAGCTGTTCTTCCAGAAGCACGTCGCCGACACCGCGAAGATGCCCGGCGTCGCGCAGATGGACCAGGCGCTCGATCCCGATCACCCCCGGATGACGGAGATCGCGACGATCGAAGGCCTGCTGTCCAGCGCGCAGTGGAACGTCGTCGAGATCCACAGCCAGAACGCGACGTCGAAACACTACGACACGCCCGACCGCATGGTGTTCGACCTCGACCCGGGCGAGGGCGTCGACTTCGCCAAGGTGCGGGAAGCGGCCCAGCTGGTGCGCGCCTTCCTGCAGGAGCTGGGGCTGAATCCGTTCCTGAAGACGAGCGGCGGCAAGGGCCTGCACGTCGTCGTGCCGCTGAAGCCGAAGCTGGACTGGGACACCGTGAAGGATTTCTCGCGCGCGATCGTGACCCACCTGGCGAAGACGATCCCGGACCGGTTCTCCGCCAAGAGCGGCGCGAAGAACCGCGTGGGCCTGATCTTCATCGACTACCTGCGCAACGGCCGCGGCGCGACGACGGTGGCGGCGTGGTCGGCGCGCGCGCGGCCCGGCCTGGGCATCTCCGTGCCCGTGCGCTGGGAGGAACTGCCGAAGCTGAAGTCGGGCAGCCACTGGACCGTCAAGACCGTGCACACCCGGCTGGACGAGGGCAATGCGCCGTGGGCGGACTACGACAAGAGCGCGGTCACGCTCACCAAGGCAATGAAGGCGCTGGGATTCAAGGCTGGGAAGAAAGCGTAGTGTTCAGGTCGTGCGCCGTTCGGCGCCGACCTCTTCGTCCGCAGGATCGCCCCGCTCGTTGCGGAAGATCGCGCGGATGTTCATCAGGGCGAGGCCCACCTGCAGCGCGATCAGCGCCCAGGCCTCGTCATGCACGCCCCACACGATCCACAGCACATTACTGAGAATGAAGGTCCAGAACCCGATCACGCGCTTCTTCGCGTGACGGGCGCCGACGAGGAAGGCGGCCGCCAGCGTGACCGCCATCGCGGGCCATTGCAGCAGGTCCAGCAGCGTATCGACATCCACTCAGGCAGCCTTCCTGCGCCGCGCGGGCGCCGCTTTCGCTGCAGGCTTCGCCGCGGCCTTGGTGGCGGTCTTCTTTGCTGCCGTCTTGGTCGCGGTCGATTTCGCGGCCGTCGTGCGCTTCGCGCTAGCATGCGTGGCCGCATGCGCAGGCGCCTTGCGCGCGCGTGGCGGCGGCGTCTCGTCCGTGTCTTCGTCGTCCTTCGACGGTTTCCTCGACTTGCGCGGCGGCGGTTCGTCGTCGTCGTCGTCGTCCGCCGCGGCGGCTTTGGCGGGCTTCTTGCCCAGGCTGGCCTGCAGCAGCGAGACGAGGTCGATGACGTTCGACTTGGCCGGTTTCTCTTCCTCCGGTTCCGGTTCGGTGAGCGTCTTGGTCTGGTTGGCGGCGATCTTCTTCTTGATCAGCGCCATCACGTCTTCGCGGTACGTGTCGTGGTACTGCTGCGGCTTCCACTTCTCGCTCATCCCTTCGACGAGCGCCTTCGCCATTTGCAATTCCTTCTCCGTGACCTGCGCGGCCTTCGAGTCCGCCGCCGGGATTTTCAGTTCGTCGGTGGGACGGATCTCGTCCGGATAGCGCAAGGTGTTCAGCACGATGGTGTCGCCCACGCAGACGAGGGCGGCCAGGTGCTGCTTGACGCGGATGACGACGTTGGCGATGCCGATCTTGCCGACGTCGCGCAGGGTCTCGCGCAGCAGCGCATAGACCTTGTCGCCGCCCTTGCCGGGCGCGAGGTAGTAGGGCTGTTCGTAATAGATCAGCGGGACCTGCTCGGCGTTCACGAACGCGATGATGTCGATCGTCTGCGTCGCTTCCGGGTTGGCGCGGCGCAGGTCTTCGTCGGACAGCACGACGTATTCGCCGTCGCTGTATTCATAGCCCTTGACGATGTCGTCCCAGGAGACTTCCTTGCCGGTCGCCTTGTTGTAGCGCTTGAAGCCGATCGGCGCGAAGTCGCGCCGGTCGAGCATCGTCAGGTCGAGCCCCTGGTCGCTCGCCGCCGGATACATCTCGACCGGGATGTGCACCAGCCCGAAGCTGATCGCACCCTTCCACATGCTGCGTGCCATTTTGAGCTCCCTGGATGAGAATTATTCGCCCACCGACCCCGTGATCGGCAGCACGACGCCGGTGACGTAGCCGGAGCACACGTTCGATGCGAGATAGACGTACGCCGGCGACAGCTCTTCCGGCTGCGCGGGGCGGCCGAACGTCGTGCTCTGGCCGAACTTGGTGATGTCTTCCGGCGACTGGTCGGCCGGGTTCAGCGGCGTCCACACGGGACCCGGCGCGACGGCGTTCACGCGGATGCCCTGGTCCAGCAGGTTCGCGGCGAGAGACATCGTGAACGCGTGGATGGCGCCCTTGGTCGTCGAATAGTCGAGCAGCTTCTTCGACCCCTTCAGGCCCGTCACGGAACCCGTGTTGATGATGGCCGCGCCGCGCTTCATGTAGGGCAGGCAGGCCTTCGCCATGTGGAAGTAGCCGTAGATGTTCGTGCGCATCGTCTCGTCGAAGCGGTCTTCCGTCAGGTCGAGCAGCGACTCGGCGTGTTCCTGGAACGCGGCATTGTTGACGAGGACGTCCAGGCGGCCCCACTTGGCGACGATCTGGTCGACGGCCTGCTGGCAGAATTCCATGTCCTTGACGTCGCCGGCGACGGTCACGCACTTGGTGCCCTCGGCCTCGATCAGGCGCTGCGTCTCGGCCGCGTCCTCGTGCTCGTTCAGGTACAGGATCGCGACGTCGGCGCCTTCGCGCGCGAACAGGATCGCGACGGCGCGGCCGATGCCGGAATCGCCGCCGGTCACGATGGCGACCTGGCCCGCCAGCTTGCCGCTGCCCTTGTAGTGCTCGGCCATGAACTTCGGCTTCAGCTCCATCTGGGCTTCGATGCCCGGCTTGGCCAGGTGCTGGGCGGGGAAATCGCCGCTGGGCTGCTGGATGCCCGTCTGGGCCGCGCCGCCGCTGCCCTGGTCACCCTTCTGCATGCTGGCATCGCGTTGGTCCTGGCGGTTCTGGATGGCCTTCTGCTTGTTCGCTGCATCGTCCTGTATTGCCATGGTGCTCTCCTTGTGCATGATTCCGCCAGTATTCCCGCCCGGAGGACGCGCTGACGGTGCGCTTCCACACATTGCGAGCATTTGCTGGCTGTTACAGGTGCTTTGTGGCAAACTTGTTAGCGTAACAAAGTATTCCAGAGGTGATTCATGCTAGAGCAGACCGCGATTTACCTGAGTCCGATGGCGCAGCGGCGCGCCGAATTCGGGGACGCCTGCGCCTCCCTGTTCGCGCGCCTGCACCTGGCCGACAGCGCCGACGTGGCCGCGAGCCTGCTGGCGCGCGAGCAGCCGGACCTGCTCGTGATCGACCTCGACCGCTTCGAACCGAGCATCGACCTCGATGCGCTCGGCGACCTCGTCGCCCGCCGCGCCGGCGCGCCGGTGCTGCTGCTGTGTCCTTTCGCCGGCGCCGCGTGGCTGCCCGCCCTGATGGCGCACGGTCCCGTGCACTATGCCGTCACGCCGCTCGACGCGGCCGCGTTGCGCGCGGCAGTGAGCAGGCGCCTCGCGCAGCCGGAAGCGCCGTCCGCGGACGCCAGCGGCCTGCGCACCCTGCTGGACCTGCGCGCCCGCGTACAGGCCGCGCTGGACGACGCGGAGGATGCGCACACCCTGGCGGAAGCCCTGTGCGCCGCGCTGTGCGCCTGGCCCGGCGTGCTGCACGCGGGCGTCTTCCTGCTCAAGGACGGCAACGACCTGCAACTGGAAGCCCAGCAGGGACCCGAAGGACTGCTGCTCGGCGCGCTGCTGCAGCGCACGGACCGGCTGCTGCAGGCGCCACTGCGCCACGCGTTCCCCGGCCTGCTGGCCGCGGCGGGCGGCACGGCCGCGCTGATCGAGGTGCCGGAGCAATCGGGCGAGCCGGCGCTGGCGGAAGGCCTGCGCGCGCACGGCGCCGCGATGGCGCTGGGCCTGCCGATTCCCGCCGACGGCCCCGGCACGCCGCGCGGCGCGCTGTCGCTGCTGTTCGGCGCCGCGCGCGCACTCACGCCGGACGAGTGGGCGACCCTGCACGACGTGACGCGCCTCGCCGCCTTCGGCCTGCGCCTCGTCGCCATCGGCCAGGAAAACGAACACCTGATGGCGCGCCTCACGTACATCTCGACGACGGACGCACTGACCGGCGTCGCCAACCGCCGCCACGGCGAGGAATTGCTGGAAAAAGAGATCAAGCGCGCGCGCCGCTACCGCGTGCCGCTCGCGCTGCTGTCGCTCGACATCGACCGTTTCAAGGCCGTCAACGACACGTACGGCTATCCGGTCGGCGACGTGGCGCTGCGCACGGTGGCCGACACGACGCGCGCCGTGCTGCGCGCCAGCGACATCCTCGTGCGCTCGGGCGGCGAGGAATTCCACATCATCGCGCCGCACACGAGCGCCGTCGACGGCCTCAGGATGGCGGAAAAGGTGCGCGTGGCGATCGAGCAGGCCGAGATCCCCGGCTGCGACCACGTGACGGTGAGCCTCGGCGTGGCCCAACTGGGCGAGCAGGAGAGCGGCGATTCGCTGACGCAGCGCACCGACGCCGCGCTCGCGCGCGCCAAGCGGGCGGGCCGCAACTGCGTCGAACTGGCGATGCAGTGAGCGAGATGGTTTCGACGGCACCGCGCCTGCTCGGCTGGCTGCGGGCGTACCGCCGCGACGATCTCGCGGGCGACGTGGGCGCCGGCATCGTCGTGGCCATGATGATGATCCCGCAGGGCATGGCGTACGCGCTCGTCGCCGGCCTGCCGCCCGTCGCGGGCCTCTACGCCAGCATCGTGCCGCCGCTGCTGTACGCCGTGTTCGGCACGAGTTCCACGCAATCCGTCGGGCCCATGGCGATCATCTCGCTGATGACGGCGTCCGCGCTGGCGCCCCTCGCGTCGCCGGGCAGCGCGCTGTACGGCATGCTGGCCGCGCAGCTGGCGCTGGTGTCGGGTGTCGTGCTGCTCGCGTGCGGCCTGCTGCGCGTCGGCTACCTCGCCAACTTCTTTTCGCGCCCCGTGATGAGCGGTTTCACGCTGGGTTCCGCCGTCGTCATCGCGCTCGGCCAGATGCGGACCCTGCTGGGCGGTTCGCTGCCGCACGTGCACGTCCCCAGCGCCGCGCTGGGCCTCGGCAGCGTCGCACTGCTGCTGTTCGCGCGGCGCTGGTTGTCGCCCTTGCTGCGCCGGCTCGGGATGCCGTGCGGCGCGGCCGACATCGCTGCGCGGCTCGCGCCGATGGTGCTCGTCCTCGCCGGCATCGCGCTCGTGGCCGGGCTGCACCTCGACCGCATGGGCGTGCAGGTGATCGGCGCCGTGCCGGCCGGGCTGCCGGGCCTGAGCCTGGCGACGTCCGCCGCGCATTGGCAGGAGCTGCTGAAGCCGTCGCTGCTGATCGGCTTCATGAGCTTCCTGATCGCGATGTCGGGCGCGCAGACGCTGTCCCTGAAGCGCGCGGAAAAGCTGCACACGAACCGCGAGCTCGTCGGGCTGGGCCTCGCCAACGTCGGCAGCGCGCTGTCCGGCGGCTTTCCCGTGACCGGGAGCCTGTCGCGCTCCGCCGTGAATTTCGCGGCCGGCGCGCGCACCCAGCTGGCCGGCGTGATCTCGGCGGCGCTGCTGGCCGGTGCGCTCGTGCTGCCCACGGGCTGGCTCGCGCTGCTGCCGCTGCCCGTGCTGGCCGCCACGATCATCGTCGCCGTGCTCGGCCTGCTGGACTGGTCGACCTTGCGGACCGCATGGGATTACGACCGCGCGGACGCGCTCGCGCTGCTGGCCACTAGCGGCGGCGTGCTGCTGCTCGGGGTGGAGGCGGGCGTGGTGCTGGGCCTTCTGCTGTCGCTGGGGACGATGATCTGGCGCGAGAGCCGGCCCCACATCGCGGTGCTGGGGAGGATTGCGCACACGGAGCACTTCCGCAACATCGACCGTTACTCGGCCGAGACGGACCCGAACGTGCTGCTGCTGCGCGTGGACGCGGGCCTGTTCTTCGGGAATATCGAGGCGGTGAGCGAGCGCATCGAGGAAGAACTGGCCGCGCACCGCGAGGCGCGCCACCTCGTGCTCGTGCTGTCGGCCGTGAACGCGATCGACAGTTCGGCGCTGTTCGGGTTGCTGGAATTGAATCGCGGCCTGGCACGGCGCGACATCCGCCTGCACCTGGCCGAGGTCAAGGGACCGGTGCTGGACCGCTTGCGCGCGTCGACTTTGTTGAGTGAGCTCAGCGGACGTCTCTTTTTAAGTACAGCAAACGCCTGGGATGCCCTCGCACGGCACGGTACGTGATTGCAAGCAAATCCCAGCTGTGGCAGGATGGAACCACGGTTTTAAAGTAAAGGTGGATATCATGCCGCGCCCAAGTACTGTCGTTATTCTGTTGTCAACCGTTGCCTTGCTCGCCCTCGGCTTCGCTGCCGCCGTCCCGGCGGGCATCGCCCTGGCGCTGACGTTCGAACTGGCCGCCTACAAGCGCGCCGCCGACCGCGAGCGCGCGCTGCGCCCGGTCCGCATCGCCCGCCCGCTGCGCCGCCGCCGCTGATTTTTTTCGGCCCCGGTTCGCCCGCTTGACCGGCCTCATGCGCCGGTCGG
This sequence comes from Massilia kyonggiensis, assembly GCF_024756235.1. Classification (GTDB taxonomy): domain Bacteria; phylum Pseudomonadota; class Gammaproteobacteria; order Burkholderiales; family Burkholderiaceae_D; genus Telluria; species Telluria kyonggiensis. Next base: position 177,187 of record NZ_JANUGY010000007.1, read on the forward strand.
GCTCGCGGACATCCTCGATGTTCCCTCCCTGGCCGCCCTGTGCGGCCGTCCCGTTCCTCGTCCCTGGTAATGCCCAAATCATAACGATCACCTGATCCGGGCGTGCGCCTGCACCGTTCCGGTGCCGCTGGTGCCGTGCTGGTGCGCCGCGTCGGCGCGTTCCCCTATCCCGGGAGTGGCATGCATCGTGCTAACTCATCGGGTATGCCCTTCGACGACCCGATCACCACCTCCTGGCACGCGACCCTGCGCCTCGGCTTCGCGCGCGACGGCGGCTGCACGCGGCTCGTCCGGCGCGAGCACCGCGGGCCGCTGCGCGTGCAAAAAGCGCTGTACCCGGAAGGCCCTGGTACCTGCCACGTGATCGTCGTGCATCCGCCCGGCGGCATCGTCGGCGGCGACAGCCTCGACATCGCGCTCGACGTGCCGGCCGGCTGCCACGTGCTGGCCACGTCGCCCGGCGCGGCCAAGTGGTACCGCGCCAACGGCCGCACGTCGCGCCAGGACGTGCACCTGGCCGCCGGCCCCGGCGCCGCGATCGAATGGCTGCCCCAGGAAACCATCGTCTACGACGACGCCGACGTGATGCTCGCGCACGACGTCGACCTCGCCTCCGGCGCCGTGTACATCGGCAGCGAGGTGCTGTGCTTCGGCCGCCGCGCTTCCGGCGAACGTTTTACGCGCGGCCGCGTGGGGCAGCGTACGCGCATCCGCATCGACGGCCGGCCCGTGTGGTGGGAGCAGGGCGGCGCCACGCCGGCGCTGCTCGCGAGCCCGCTGGGCATGGATGGCCACAGCGTGTGCGCGACGCTCGTCGCCGTCGGCAAGGCCGTGCCCGCGGGCCTGCAGGATGCGGTACGCGGCATCGACCCCGGCCTCGCCGTCAGCCAGGTGAAGCACGTGTTCGTGGCCCGCTTCCTCGGCGACGACGGCGAACGGGCGCGCGCGGCGTTGACGGGCGCGTGGGCCGTGCTGCGGCCGCACCTGCTGGACCGGCCTGCGGCGCCGCCGCGCATCTGGAATACGTAAAGGATCGCCATGGACTTGACGCCGCGCGAAAAAGACAAGCTGCTGATCTTCACGGCCGCGCTGCTGGCCGAACGCCGCCGCGCACGCGGCCTGAAGCTGAACTACCCGGAGGCCGTCGCGCTGATCACGGCCGCGATCATGGAAGGCGCGCGCGACGGCCGCAGCGTGGCGGAGCTGATGAGCGCGGGCACCATGATCCTGACGCGCGCCGACGTGATGGACGGGGTGCCGGAGATGATCCCGGACATCCAGGTCGAAGCCACTTTCCCGGACGGCAGCAAGCTCGTCACCGTCCACAACCCGATTCCGTGAGCCCCCGATGAAAATCCTCCTGCTCGATGCCCAGGCCTGCGACGTGCTGCGCGGCCAGCTGGCCGACCTGCTGATGGACGCGCTCGACCTGGAACGGCGCCAGGCCCTGTGCTACTGGCAGGACGTGCGCATGGCCGTCGCCGCCGGCACGTGCCGGCTGCTGGCAGCGTCGCACGACGGCACCCTGATCGGCACGGTGCAGCTGGACCTGTGCCAGCGCGCCGACGGCCGCCGCCGCGCCGACGTGCAGGCGCTGACGGTGCACAGCCGCGCGCGCCGGCGCGGCATCGGCGGTGTGCTGCTGCGCGCCGCCGAAGCCGAGGCGTGCGCGCTGGGACGCGACGCGCTGCGGCTGGCCGCGGAGCCCGGGTCCGGGGCGGAGGCGCTGGTCCACGATCTCGGCTACGCCCGCGTCGACGGCGCGGCGGGCTCGCATAGCGTGTACGCCAAAACCCTCTTGATGCCGGAGGCAGCATGATCCCCGGCGAATACTTCCTCGAGGATGGCGAGATCCCGCTCAACGCGGGCCGCCGCACGGTGACGCTCGTCGTCGCGAACGGGGGCGACCGTCCCGTGCAGGTCGGCTCGCACTACCACTTTTACGAAGCGAACGATGCGCTGCAGTTCGACCGCGACGCGGCCCGCGGCATGCGCCTGAACATCGCGGCCGGCACCGCCGTGCGCTTCGAGCCGGGCCAGCGGCGTACCGTCGAACTGGTGGAGTTGAGCGGCAGCCGCATCGTGCACGGCTTCCAGGGCCGCGTGGACGGAGGACTCTGAATGGTCACGATCTCCCGCCAGGCCTATGCCGACATGTACGGCCCCACGACGGGCGACCGCATCCGCCTCGCGGACACGGACCTCGTCATCGAGATCGAGAAGGACTACGCCATCTACGGCGAGGAAGTGAAATTCGGCGGCGGCAAGGTGATCCGCGACGGCATGGGCCAGTCGCAGCGCGTGCGCGCGGAGGTGATGGACACCGTGATCACGAACGCCGTCATCGTCGACCACTGGGGCATCGTCAAGGCCGACATCGGCGTCAGGGATGGCCTGATCGCGGGCATCGGCAAGGCCGGCAACCCGGACGTCCAGCCCGGCGTGACGATGGCCATCGGCGGCGCGACGGAGATCATCGCGGGCGAAGGCATGATCGTGACGGCGGGCGGCATCGACACGCACATCCATTTCATCTGCCCGCAGCAGATCGACGAGGCCCTGACGTCGGGCATCACGACGATGCTGGGCGGCGGCACCGGCCCCGCCGTCGGCACGGCCGCGACGACGTGCACGCCGGGCGCATGGCACATCCATTCGATGCTGATGGCGGCCGACGCGTTCCCGATGAACCTCGGCTTCTTCGGCAAGGGCAATGTGAGCCAGCCGCGGCCACTGGAAGAACAGATCGAGGCGGGCGCCGTCGGCCTGAAACTGCACGAGGACTGGGGCAGCACGCCGGCCGCCATCGACAACTGCCTGGCCGTCGCCGAGCGCATGGACGTCCAGGTCGCGCTGCATTCGGACACGCTGAACGAAGCGGGATTCCTGGAATCCACGCTGGCCGCGTTCAAGGGCCGCACGATCCACACGTTTCACACGGAAGGCGCGGGCGGCGGCCATGCGCCGGACATCATCGCGGCCGTCGGCCAGGACAACGTGCTGCCGTCGTCGACGAATCCCACGCGCCCGTACACGGTGAACACGCTGGACGAGCACCTCGACATGCTGATGGTCTGCCACCACCTCGACCCCGCCATCGCGGAAGACGTGGCGTTCGCCGAATCGCGCATCCGCCGCGAGACCATCGCCGCCGAGGACATCCTGCACGACCTGGGCGCCATCTCGATGATGTCGTCCGACTCGCAGGCGATGGGCCGCGTGGGCGAGACCATCACCCGCACGTGGCAGACCGCGCACAAGATGAAGGCGCAGCGCGGCGCGCTGGAAGGCGACTCCGCCCGCAACGACAATGCGCGCGTAAAACGCTACGTGGCCAAGTACACGATCAATCCCGCCATCACGCACGGCATCGCACATGCCGTGGGCTCGCTGGAACCGGGCAAGATCGCGGACATCGTGCTGTGGCGGCCCGCGTTCTTCGGCGTGAAGCCGTCGATGATCCTGAAAGGCGGGATGATCGCGGCGAGCCTGATGGGCGACCCGAACGCGTCGATCCCGACGCCGCAGCCCGTGCACTACCGGCCCATGTTCGGCGCGTTCGGCGGGGGACTCCGCAAATCGTTCACGTTCGTGTCCCAGGCGGCGTTCGACCTTGGCATCGCGCGCCAGCTGGGGCTGGCGAAGACCGTGATCCCGGTCCGCAACACGCGAGGCTTGCGCAAGCGCGACATGGTGCACAACGGGGCCACGCCGCACATGGAAGTGGATCCGGAGACGTACGAGGTGCGCGCGGACGGGCGCCTGCTCGTGTGCGAGCCGGCCAAGGTGCTGCCGCTCGCGCAGCGGTATTTCCTGTTCTGATCATCGGGAGCCATCATGATGTCACTGCATACGAAGATCGCCCACGCGGACACCGTCCACGACCTGCTCGAGCTGCCGTACGACCGGCGCGAACGCTGCCGCCAGCGCGCGCGCCTCGCGTCGGGCGAGGAAGTCGCGCTGTTCCTCGGGCGCGGGACCGTGCTGCGCGACGGCGACCTGTTGACGGGAGAGGATGGGCGTGTCGTGCGGGTCGTCGCCGCACCCGAGCCGACCTATCTCGTCCGCTGCGCGGACGCGACGCTGCTGGCGCGCTGCGCCTTCCACCTCGGGAACCGCCATACGCAGACGCAGGTGGGCGCGGGCTGGTTGCGGATCCGCGTCGATCCCGTGCTGAAGGACATGGTGGTCGGACTGGGCGCGCAGGTCGAGGAACAGATGGCGAAGTTCGAGCCGGAAGCGGGCGCGTATGCGGGTGGCCACCACCACGGCCACGGCCTGCTGGCGCCCGTGCCCCTGCGGCAGAAGATCCACCGCCCGGCGGACGCATGAACGCCGCGAGCCTGCTGCACCTGCTGCAGTTCGCGAGCCCGGCGTTGCCGATCGGCGGCTACAGCTATTCGCAGGGGCTGGAGACGGCCATCGGGGAAGGCCGCGTGCATGATGCGGCCAGCGCCCGCGCGTGGCTCGTGCGCTGTCTCGACGAGGTGCTGGCGCGCTGGGACGCGCCGCTGCTGTGGCGTTTGTTGAACGCGTTCGCCGCGCGCGACGCCGCTGCTGTCGCGGCGTGGAGCGCGTGTTTTCTCGCGTCGCGCGACACGGCGGAGCTGCGCGCGGAGACTGTCCAGATGGGCTATTCGCTCACGCGGCTGATCGCGGAACTGGGCGTGGCCGACACCGGCCTGCTGGGCGGCGAGGCGACGCTGCCGGCCGCGTATGCGTGCGCCGTCGACGCGCTCGATATCCCGCACGAGGAGGCGCTGCTGGCGATGCTGTTCGCGTGGGCCGAGAACCAGGTGCTCGTGTGCGTGAAGTCGGTGCCGCTGGGGCAGGTGGCGGGGCAGCGGCTGCTGCTGTCGCTGCGGCCGGATCTCGAACGCGCGGCCGCCACGGCGCGCTCCCTGGCGGACGCGGACCTGTCGAACTGGTCGCCCGGCCTGTCCATGCTGTCGATGCGGCACGAAGTGCAGCATGGGCGGTTGTACCGTTCCTGAAGGAGGACACACCATGACATCGAATCCCCTGCGGGTCGGCATCGGCGGCCCGGTCGGTTCCGGCAAGACGGCGCTGTGCGAGATGCTGTGCCGGCGCATGCGCGAGCGCTACGACATGGCCGTGATCACCAACGATATCTACACGCGTGAAGACATGGAGATCCTGCTGCGCGCGAACGCATTGCCGCCCGAGCGCCTGATGGGCGTGGAGACGGGCGGGTGCCCGCACACGGCGATCCGCGAGGACGCGTCGATCAACCTGGAAGCCATCGCCCGGCTGCAGGCCGACTTCCCGGCGCTGGAGCTCGTGCTGGTGGAATCCGGCGGCGACAACCTCGCGGCCACGTTCAGTCCCGAGCTCTCGGACCTCACGCTGTACGTCATCGACGTGGCGGGCGGCGAAAAGATCCCGCGCAAGGGCGGACCGGGCATCACGCGCTCCGACCTCCTCATCATCAACAAGACGGACCTCGCGCCGCACGTGGGCGCCGACCTGGACGTGATGGCCCGCGACGCGCAGCGCCAGCGCGGCGCGCGGCCGTTCGTGTTCACGAATCTGCGGACGGGCGAGGGCGTCGATGCCATCGTTTGCTTCATCCGCGAGCAGGGATTACTCGACCAATGAAAGGGAATGCCATGAAATGGAACGACAAGACGACGATCCGCGTGCGCCATGACGGTCCGTCCCCGCGTCCGCGCATGCGCCTGGGCGGTGCGGTCGCCGCACTTGCCAGCCTTGCCGTCGCGCTGCCGGCCGCCGCGCATCCGGGCCATCCCGACGGCGGTTTCACGGCCGGCCTGCTGCATCCGCTGACGGGGCTCGACCATCTGCTCGCGCTGCTGGCCGTCGGCCTGTGGAGCCGCCAACTGCGTCATGGCGCCGTGCTGCCGCCCGCGTTCCTCGTGATGATGGCGCTCGGCGCGGCCTGCGCCGGCGCGGGCCTTGCGTTGCCCGCGCTGGAGACGTCGATCGCGGCGACCGTGCTGCTGCTGGGTGCCCTGGTCGCGTGCGCGCCCGGCCTGCAGCGGCGCCTGCCGCCGCAGCTGGGGATCGCTGTCGTGGGTGGATGCGCATTCCTGCATGGGCTGGCGCACGGGCAGGAACTGGCGGGAATGGCAAGCGGCGCCGGCCTTCTCGTCGCGAGCGCCCTGGTGATGCTGCTCGGCGCGCTGCCGGGGGAGCGGGTGCGCCGGATGGCCGGCGCCGCGATCGGCGCAGCCGGCTTATGCCTGCTTGCGGCTGCCGTCTGACGACGATCCCGGCTCGGCCAGGCGGACCGGCGCCGCCTTCTCCGGGTACAGCGCGCGCACGCCGTCGTACGCCTGCGCGATGGCGGCCATGTCGGCCGCTTCGTCGCCCGTCAACGTTAGCGAGCGCGTGACGTCGATGACCTTCTTGCCGTAGTCGAACGAGATGAGCAGGACGGGCACGCGGGCGGCCAGCGCGATGCGGTAGAAGCCGCTCTTCCAATGCGGGCGGTAGCTGCGCGTGCCTTCCGGCGTGATGGCGAGCCAGAACGAGTCCGCCGCATGCATCGTCTGCGCGAGGCGCAGGATGGCGCCCTGCGGGGCGCTGCGGTCGACGGCCACGCCGCCCCAGTAGCGCATGATGGCGCCCATCGGGCCGCGGAACAGCGAATCCTTGGCGAGCCAGCGGAACTGTACGCCGACCGCCCACTTGGCCACGAGGCCGATGGGAAAATCCCAGTTCGACGTATGCGGGTACACGACGGCGATGCCATGCGGGCCGGGCAGCGGCTTGAAACGGATATTCCAGCCGAACGCGTTCAGCACGCGCAGCGCGGTGCGCTGGCCCCAGGTCGGCAGCGCGTCGGGGCGCATCAGGTAGTCGTCCATGTTCTCTCCATACGGCACGCCGTCGGCATGCAATTTACATTGCGCGTTGGCAAGCAAACCGGGCATTTTATAGCGCTACCAGAAGGGGGACAAGCGAAATAGCTGGAAGCGTTGCAGCCACGTCGGTATCATCCTTGCCTCTCGAACAAGGATTTTCAAGATGGACATCACGATTTTTCACAATACCCGTTGCGGCACGTCGCGCACGACCCTGGAGACGATCCGCGCAACGGGCGTCGAACCCCGCGTGGTCGACTATCTCGCGCAGCCGCCGGCGCGGGACGAGCTGAAGGACCTGATCGCCCGCGCGGGTTTGAGCGTGCGCGATGCGGTGCGCAGCAAGGAAGCGCTGTTCAAGGAACTGGGCCTGGACGATCCGGCCACGACCGACGATGCGCTGCTGGATGCCATGGTCGCGCATCCGATCCTCATCAACCGCCCGTTCGTCGTGACGCCGAAAGGCGTGCGGCTGTGCCGCCCGTCCGAGCTGGTGCAGGAGATTCTTTAACATCGTCTTTTGACATCGTGAAACGACGGATGGTATAGTCGTCCGACTTCGATTGGTAACGTTTCCAATCATGCGGCCGACAACACCACGACAGGAGACACGATGACGACGAGACGAGATGCAATGCGGTTGCTGGGCGCCGCGACGCTGATGGGCGGACAGATGGCCGTGGCCGCGCGCAGCGGGGCGGCACCGGCGGCCGCAAACGGCACCGCCTGGCAGGTCGTGACGTCCGCACCGGGGGCGGACCGCTTCGCCGCGCGTCCGCTCGGCGCCTTCCAGCCGGCGGTCCAGCCACCCGAGACGGACATCGCCGTCTTCGTCGACACGTCGAAGCGTTACCAGGAAGTGTTCGGCTTCGGGGGCGCCGTCACGGACGCCGTCGCGGAAGTCCACGCGACGCTGACGCCGGCGCAGCAGCAGGCCTTCCTGGCGGCGTATTTCGACCCGCGCGCGGGCCTGGGCTACAACATCCTGCGCACGACGATCCACAGTTCCGACTTCGGCAGCGGCAGCTACACGTACGTGCGCGCCGGCGACCGTTCGCTCGGCTCGTTCAGCATCGCGCCGGACCTGAAGCTGCGCGTGCCGCTGCTGCGCGCGGCGCTCGCGTCGGCCCGCGCGCACGGCACCGACATGCGCGTGTTCGCCAGCCCGTGGAGCGCGCCGGCATGGATGAAGTCGAACGACAGCATGTTCGCGGGCGGCAGCCTGCTGCCGGCATACCGCGACACGTGGGCGCGCTACATCGTGAAATTCGTCCAGGCGTACGAGCAGGCCGGCATTCCGCTGTGGGGCCTGTCGGTGCAGAACGAGCCGATGGCGAAGCAGAAATGGGAATCGATGATCTTCAGCGCGGACGAGGAGACACGCTTCCTCGGCGACCACCTGGGCCCCGCCTTGAGGGCGGCGGGACTGGGCGGCAAGAAGATCATCGTCTGGGACCACAACCGCGACCTGCTGCCGCAGCGCGCCGCGACCATTCTCGCGGATGCGAAGGCGCGGCCATACATCTGGGGCGTTGGCTACCACTGGTACGAGACGTGGTCGGGCGGCGAGCCGATGCACCGCAACGTCGCCGCCGTCCACGCGGCCTGGCCGGACGTGAACCTCCTGATGACGGAAGGCTGTATCGAGAAGTTCGATCCGGCGCGCCTGCAGGACTGGTCCAACGGCGAACGCTACGGCCGCGAGATGATCGCCGACCTGAACGCGGGTTCCAGCGGCTGGGTCGACTGGAACATGCTGCTCGACAGCCGCGGCGGTCCGAACCACAAGAACAACTTCTGCTTCGCGCCGCTGCACGCGAGCGACGACGGGCAGCTCGTGTTCACGCCCATCTACACGGCCATCGGCCATTTCAGCCGCTACATCCGCCCGAAGGCACGCCGCGTGGGCGCCACGACGAGCCGCAGCACCCTCGACGCGACGGCGTTCCGCAACGCGGACGGACGCCTGGCCGTGGTCGTCATGAACCGCAGCGACCAGCCGCAGCGGTACCGGCTGTTCGTCGACCGGCAGGAGGTGACGGTCGAGATTCCGGCGCGGGCGCTGCAGACCATCGTCGGCTGATTCATCCTCGTCGCATGACGCCACCTGCGCGGGTGTCGCCGCCAGCACGAAAGCCGCACTTCAGTTACATTGTGCGGCTATACCCTCTGTCTTAAGACCGGTTCACGCAGCCCGGCCTTGAAAGTGGGGGTATATGCACTTACATTGGCGTTCCGTATCCACAGGAGATAGTGATGAGCCGTAAGACCCCCATCGAGCGTTACCGCAATATCGGCATCAGTGCCCACATCGATGCCGGCAAGACCACCACCACGGAGCGCATCCTGTTCTACACCGGCGTGAATCACAAGATCGGCGAGGTGCACAACGGCGCGGCGACGATGGACTGGATGGAGCAGGAACAGGAACGCGGCATCACGATCACCTCGGCCGCGACGACGGCCTTCTGGAAGGGCATGGGCGGCAACTTCGCCGAGCATCGCATCAACATCATCGACACGCCGGGCCACGTCGACTTCACGATCGAGGTCGAGCGCTCGATGCGCGTGCTCGACGGCGCCGTCATGGTCTACGATTCCGTCGGCGGCGTGCAGCCGCAGTCCGAGACCGTCTGGCGCCAGGCGAACAAGTACAAGGTGCCGCGCATCGCGTTCGTCAACAAGATGGACCGCGTGGGCGCCGACTTCTTCCGCGTCCAGCAGCAGATCAGGGACCGCCTGAAGGGCAACGCCGTGCCGATCCAGATCCCGCTCGGCGCGGAAGAGCACTTCGAGGGCGTGATCGACCTCGTCAAGATGCAGGCCATCCGCTGGGACGACGCGAGCCAGGGCGTGCGCTTCGCGTATGAAGACATCCCGGCCGACCTGGTGCCCGTCGCGCAAAAATGGCGCGAGACGATGGTCGAGGCGGCCGCGGAAGCGACGCCCGAGCTGACGGAAAAATACCTGAACGGCGAGGCGCTGACGGAAGACGAGATCAAGGCCGCGCTGCGCGCGCGCACGATCGCGGGCGAGATCGTCCCGATGCTGGCCGGCTCCGCCTTCAAGAACAAGGGCGTGCAGGCGATGCTGGACGCCGTCATCGAGTACCTGCCGTCGCCGGTGGACGTGCCCGCGATCGCCGGCCACGACGAGGACGACAAGCCGCTGGAGCGTCATCCGTCGGACGACGAGCCGTTCTCCGCGCTCGCCTTCAAGATCATGACCGACCCGTTCGTCGGCCAGCTGACGTTCTTCCGCGTGTACTCGGGCGTCGTGAATTCGGGCGACACCGTGTACAACCCGACCAAGGGCCAGAAGGAGCGCCTGGGCCGCATCCTGCAGATGCATGCCAACGAACGCAAGGAGATCAAGGAGGTGTTCGCGGGCGACATCGCGGCGGCCGTCGGCCTGAAAGGTGTCACGACGGGCGATACGCTGTCCGACCCGGACAAGGTGATCGTGCTGGAAAAGATGACCTTCCCGGAACCCGTGATCTCGCAGGCCGTGGAGCCGAAGACGAAGGCCGACCAGGAAAAGATGGGTATCGCATTGTCGCGTCTCGCGCAGGAAGACCCGTCGTTCCGCGTGCGCACGGACGAGGAATCGGGCCAGACGATCATGTCCGGCATGGGCGAGCTGCACCTGGAGATCCTCGTCGACCGCATGAAGCGCGAGTTCGGCGTCGAGGCGACCGTCGGCAAGCCGCAGGTGGCGTATCGCGAGACGATCCAGAAGGCGGTCGAGAACGTCGAGGGCAAGTTCGTCAAGCAGTCGGGCGGCAAGGGCCAGTACGGCCACGTCGTGCTGAAGCTCGAACCGCTCGAGCCGGGCAAGGGTTACGAATTCGTCGACGCCATCAAGGGCGGCGTCGTGCCGCGCGAGTTCATCCCCGCGGTCGACAAGGGCATCCAGGAGACGCTGCCGAACGGCGTGCTGGCCGGGTACCCGGTCGTGGACGTGCGTGCGACCCTGACCTTCGGTTCGTACCACGACGTCGACTCGAACGAGAACGCGTTCCGTGTCGCCGCGTCGATGGCGTTCAAGGACGCCATGCGCAAGGCGGCGCCGGAACTGCTCGAGCCGATGATGCAGGTCGAGGTCGAGACGCCCGAGGAGTTCACGGGTAACGTGATGGGCGATCTGTCGACCCGGCGCGGCGTCGTCCAGGGCATGGACGAGATCCCGGGCGGCGGCGGGAAGCTGATCAACGCCGTCGTGCCGCTGGCGGAGATGTTCGGCTACTCGACGACGCTGCGCTCGCTGACGCAGGGCCGGGCGACGTACACGATGGAGTTCAAGCACTACGCTGCCGTGCCGAAGCATATCCTCGACCAGATCGCGACGGCACGGGCGGCGAAATGACGGCGCTCCCTATCCTCGGCCAGGGCACCTGGAACATGGGCGAGGATCCGTCCGCCCGCGCGGCCGAGGTGGCCGCGCTGCGGCTCGGCCTCGATCTCGGCATGACGCTCATCGACACGGCCGAGATGTACGGCGAGGGCGGGGCGGAGGAAGTGGTCGGCGAAGCCATCGCCGGCCGCCGCGACGAGGTTGTCCTCGTCAGCAAGGTCTATCCGCACAACGCCTCGCGTGCGGGCGTGCGCGCCGCGTGCGAGCGCAGCCTGCGGCGTTTGCGTACCGACTATCTCGACCTCTACCTGCTGCACTGGCGCGGCGGCGTGCCGCTGGCGGAGACGCTGGAGGGATTCGAGCGCCTGCGCGACGAGGGCAAGATCCGCGCGTACGGCGTCTCGAATTTCGACACGGACGACATGCTGGAAGCGGCCGCGCTGCCGGGCGGCGCTGGCATCGCGGCGAACCAGGTGCTGTACAACCTCGTCAAGCGCGGCATCGAATGGGATCTGCTGCCGTGGTGCCGCGAGCGCGGCATCCCCGTGATGGCCTATTCGCCGCTGGAATCGACGCCGGCCGAGCAGCGCGCGCTGCTTGGTCGTCCGGAACTGGGCGAGGTGGCGCGCCGCCATGGCGTCACGCCGGCGCAGGTGGCGCTGGCGTGGCTGCTGCGCCAGGACGGCGTCGTGACGATCCCGAAGGCCGTGCAACCGGCCCACGTGCGCGCCAACCGCGCCGCGCTGGACCTCGCGCCGCAACTTACGCCGGACGACCTGGCGCTGCTGGACGCGGGATGCCCGCCGCCGGGCCGGCGCCGCCCGCTGGCGATGCGTTGAACGCGGCTCAGTGCCGTGAAAGCCAGTCGACCAGGTCGGGCGAGGCGAGCGGACGGCTGAACAGATAGCCCTGTCCCTTGGCGCACGCCTGGGCGCGCACGGCGGCGGCCTGCGCCTCCGTCTCGATGCCTTCGGCCACCGTGCTCATGCCGAGGCTCTGAGCCACCTTCACCGTCGCCTCGATCAGCACGCGGTGGTGGTGGCTGGTGTCGGCCTGGCACACGAACGAGCGGTCGATCTTGACCGTGTCCACGGGCAGCTGGTGCAGGCTGGAGAGCGAGGAGTATCCCGTGCCGAAATCGTCCAGCGCCAGCGTGACGCCGACGGCCTTCAGTTCGTGCAGGCGCTGTTGCACCTGCTGGTCCTGCGCGGCCAGGCTCTCCGTCACTTCCAGCTGCAGCTGCTCCGGACGCATGCCGTTCTGCGCCAGCACGTCGCGCACGACGGCGGGCCAGCCCGGTTCCGCCAGCTGGGCACGGGACAGGTTCACGGCGAGGAGCCTGGGCGCGCGCTCGCCCAGGGCGGCCTGCCACGCGGCGAAATCGCGGCAGGCGCGGCGCAGCACGAAGTCGCCCAGTGCGCCGATGAGGCCCGATTCCTCCGCCACCTGGATGAATTCGATCGGGGGCACGACGCCGCGCACGGGATGGCGCCAGCGCACGAGCGCCTCGACGCCGGCGGCGACGTCGGTGGCGCCGTCTGCGCGCAGGCCGACGACGGGCTGGTAGACGACGAACAGCTGGTCGTCGACGAGGGCCTGGCGCAGGTCCGATTCGATGTCGGCGCGGCGCGCGGCCCGCTCGCGCATCGCCGTCTCGAACGCGACGCAGCGCGCGCCGCCCGCGCGCTTGGCTTCGACCATCGCGATGCTGGCGTCGCGCAGCATCCCGCCCGCCGCGGCGCCCGCGTCGGCGCTCCACACGAGGCCCATGCTCAGCCGGATCACCACGTCCTGGCCGTCCAGCGCAAGGGGGCGCGCCAGCGCGTCGAGCAGGCGCGTGGCCACCCGCTCGGCGTCGTCGCGGCTGCGCAGGCCGTCCAGCACGACCGCGAATTCGTCGGCGCCGGTGCGCGCCGCCATCTGGCCCGCGCCCGCAAGCGGATCGATGCGGTCGCTCGGCGGGCGGAGTGTCGCGCGGATGCGGTCGCCGATCTGCACGAGCAGGCGGTCGCCGGCCGCCTGGCCCAGCGCGTCGTTGACCTGGCGGAAGCGGTCGCAATTCATGAACAGCAGAGCGAAGCCGCCACCGTGGGCGGGCGCCGGCCGGTCCAGCATCTGCTGCAACTGTTCGAGCACGGCTTCGCGGTTGGGCATGCGCGTGAGCGCGTCCGTGCGCGCCTGGCTGCGCAGGCGGCGCGCCAGCCGTTCGTGCTCGCGCTGCACGTCCGCGGTGGCGTCGGTCACGGTGGCCATCAGCCGCGTGCCGTCCAGTTTCAGGACGCTCAGCGACAGCACTTGCGGCCCGCCCGGCGCGGCCGCATTCCCCAGTTGCACGCGCAAGCCTTCGCACACGACGCCGGAAGGCGCCGCGAATGCCGCCGTCAGGTCGCGCAGCTGCGGCGCCACGCCGTGCAGCACCGTGAACAGGTTATCGAGGCTGCCGTCGCGCGCGAGCGGCATCAGGAGGCTGGACGACATCGGGTTCAGCATGTCGACCGTGCCGTCCAGGCCCGCCTGCACGAGGCCGATGGGCGCGCGGTAGAGAAACTGGACCAGCGCCTCGTAGGCGTCCACCTTGCTCGCGTCGTTCATCGTTTCGCCTCGCCATCCAGGGCCGGGCGCCACCGTTCGACGCGGTCGCGGCCCGCCGCCTTCGCGGCGTACAGGGCCCGGTCGGCGCGTTTCATCAGGCCGTCCAGTCCGAGCGCCTCGCCGTCGCACACGGCGACGCCGGCGCTGATCGTGCAGGCGATGAGTGCGCCGTCGTACGCGACGGGCCGGCCGGCGACGAGGCCGCGCACCCGTTCGGCCACGGCGACGGCGGCATCCAGGTCCGTCGACGGCAGCAGCACGGCGAACTCCTCGCCGCCCACGCGCGCGACGACGTCGACCTGGCGGAACGTGGCCGCCAGCAGCTGCCCCAGGTGGCGCAGCACGGCATCGCCGCCGGCGTGGCCATGGCGGTCGTTGATGCGCTTGAAGTGGTCGGCGTCGACGAGGACGAGGGCCGTGGGCCGCGGCGCGCGCCGGTTGCGGTTCAGTTCCAGCTCGCCCGCCTCGAAGAACGCGCGGCGGTTGGCGACGCCCGTCAGGTGGTCGCAGAACAGCGACTTGCGACGCGCATCGATCGCCTCGCGCTTGTCGCTGACGTCGCGCAGCACGAGGCAGTACGCGGGCTCGCCCGGTTCGGCCAGCCCCGGCTCGCGGTCGGGCAGCGGCGAGATCATCGCGCTGGCCCAGAACTCGCTGCCGTCGGCGCGCACGCGCGGGCCTTCGTCCAGGCTCCAGCCGTTCTGGTCGGCCTCGCGCAGGCGGTCATGGGTGTGGTGGGGCGTCGTCGCGCCGTGCGGATAGAACACGGAATACGGCTGGCCGACGACGCCTTCGCCATGCCCGGTGACGCGCGCGATCGTCTCGTTCCACGCGCTGACGCGGCCCGCGCCGTCCAGGCCGACGAGGGCGTAATCGGTGATGCTCGTCAGGAGGGCGCCCAGCCACGCTTCGTTCTGGCGCAGCTGGCGGTCGCGCCGCACCTGTTCCGTGACGTCGGACAGCACGGCCATCAGCCGCGCCTCGTCCAGCTTCAGCAGGGTCAGCGACAGCACCTGCGGTCCGCGTTTCGGGCGGGCGTCGGCGCTGCCGAGCTGGATGTGCATGCCGTCGCAGACCATGCCGCTGGGCCGCGCGAACAGCGTGCACAGGTGGCGCAGCTCGGGCGCGACGCCGGCGAGCGCGTCGAACAGGTTGACCAGGTTGCCGTCGCGCTGCAGCGGCATCAGCAACTGCGCCGAGACGGGGTTGATCATGAGGATCTCGCCGTCGGCCGCCGTCTGCACGAGGCCGACGGGGGCCAGGTACAGGAACTGCATCAGCGCCTCGTGCTCGGCGGCGAGGCGGGCGTACGCGTCCGGACCCGCCGTCATGCTTTGCGCTGGACGAGCACGTAGCGCACGGGCGTATCCGGCGCGGCCAGCAGGCGCAGTGCGACTTTCACGGGGCGCATGCGCAGGGTCAGCACGTAGTCGATTGTGTCGTCGAGCGCCGTGCCGTCGTCCTGGGCATCCTCGAAGCGTTGCGCCACCATGAAATTGTTGAGGCAGGGCGCGACGTTCGTGAACAGGCGCTGGCCCAGCACGCGCGGCGCCGTGAGGCCGGCCGCTTCCGATTCCGTGCGGTTGTACCGGCACACGTTGGTGTCGTCATCGAAGCCGATGACGCCGAAATCGAGGCGGTCGAGCTCGTCCTCGGCCAGTTGCGCGAGGCGCGTGTGCAGGTCCGGGGTGGCGAAGGACAGGTCGGCGGCGGTCATGGGCAGCTCCAGCGGAAGGTCGTGTTGCAGTAAAGAAAGGTATAGTGACATGGTGCCATGTCTCTGTCAAACCTGGTGTGCGCAAATGTCACATTGGCGCGTCCGTACGCATTTGACAGCGGCACGCGGGCCCCTCATAGTCTGCCCGCCTCATCGACAACACACATCATGCCGGGACGATCACATTCTGCCTCAAGTGGGACCAGGCGCGGCGCCAGCCCGGACGGGTGGTGGACGCGAGGCGACGCGTTGCGCCGCGTCGTCACGGACCTGCTCGCCGCCGAACTGGCGCAGATGCGCCCCGGCCGTGCGCCGTCGCCGCTGCCGTTCCCGTGGCCGTCCGACACCGAATTCGTGCGCGACCTGGGCGTCGATTCGCTGGAGCTGATGGGCCTGGGCACGGCACTGGCCGAGGCATTGCACCTGCAGCGCGGCGGTATCGACGAGCAGTTGCTGGCCCGGCCATGCGTCGGCGACTGGATCGCGAGCGCGCGGGCTGGCCTGGAAGCGGGCGTGCGGGCCGGCGCGGATGGCGACGCGCCCGCGCTGACGTTCCGCACGTCGGGCAGCAGCGGCAGCCCGAAGCGGTGCACGCACGCGCTCGCCACGCTGGCGCAGGAGGTGGCCGCGCTGGCGGCGCTCGTGCCGGGCCGCCGCCGCATCCTGAGTGCCGTGCCCAGTCACCATATCTACGGCTTCCTGTTCACGGTGCTGTTGCCGTGCACACTCCCGAGGGCGAACAATGTCGCGGCGGGCGATCCGTTCGACGCGGTCGAGCCTGTCGACGCGGTCGCACCTGCCGACGCGGTCGACCCGCTGGAGGTGATCGACGTGCGCCGGGCTGGGCCGGCCGCGCTGGCCGGCCTGGTGCGCCCCGGCGACCTCGTCGTGGCACACCCCGCCTGGTGGGAAGCCGCCGCACGGGTCATGCCGGCATTCGACGCCGATATCGTCGGCGTGACGTCCACCGCGCCTTGTCCGGACGCGCTCGCCGACACGCTGGCCGCCGCCGGCCTGCGCCTGCTGCAGGTTTATGGCAGCTCGGAAACGGCAGGCGTCGGGTGGCGCGACCGGGCCGGTGCCCCGTTCACCCTGCTGCCGTACTGGGCCCGCACGGATGACGCCGCCAGCCTGGCGCGCATGCTGCCGGACGGGACGACGCGGCGCTATCCGCTGCAAGACCGCCTCGACTGGGCCGACGGGACGCGCTTCCTGCCCGCGGGACGCGTCGACGATGCGGTACAGGTCGGCGGCATGAACGTGTTCCCGGCCTATGTGGCGGACGTGCTGGCGCTGCATCCGCACGTGCGGGAAGCCGCGGTGCGGCTGATGCGGCCCGACGAGGGCCGGCGCCTGAAGGCCTTCGTCGTGGCGGAGCCGGGTGTGGACGTCGATGCCCTGCGCGTGGAATTGCCCGGCTGGATCGCGGAACGGCTGACCGCGCCGGAGCGGCCCGTCGCGTGGACGTTCGGAGCGCGCCTGCCGCGCCAGGCCAGCGGCAAGCCGGCGGACTGGATCATCGACGCGGAATGACCGTTGCAGCGCCGCCGCGCCCCGGCACGGCTTGATCGTGCCGGCATGGCGGCCGGGCGCACGGAATCTTGCGGCGCCGTTCCACTCGAACGTGGACGGCAGCCGGCCGCGCGGCGCACCAGCAGACCCGAGACCATGAATATCGTGATCGAAGCCAAGGACATCGTCCTCGTCCTCGTGGGCGTGGCGGGCAGCGTGGTCGCGAGCTATATCTACCGGTATCTGGAAAGTGCCAGTTCCGCGTCGCAGGCGCTGGAACGGGACCTCGATGCCGCCGATCCGGCCGTGCGCGGCCGGGCCGTACGGTATTGCCTGCTGACGGCCGCGAAGTTCTTCGTGTTCGCGAAAATCTTTACCGTCGTGTCGGGCGGAGCGTGGATCTTCGGCAACGCCTTGTACGACCTCACGCTGCTCGTGCTGGGCGCGTCGTCGGTGATCGCGATCCTGCTGCTGTGGGGCGCGCTGCGCTGGCTCGTGCGCGCACAGAAGGGCAACGCCCGCTGAGGCATGCGCGGGTGCGGCCGCGTGCGGCGTCAGGACGCGGTCTGCGCGTCCGCCACCACCACCCGCATGTAGGCGTCCAGGAATTCCTGCGGCATGCGGCGCGGCCGGCCGCTCGAGAGCTCGATGCACACGAGGTCCCAACGGCCGCGCAGCACTGTCGCGCCGTCGCGTTCGCGCACGAGCTGGAAGCGGCGTTCCATCGCCAGCTTGCCGTCGCCCGCGACGAGCCATGTGCCGAGCACGAGCGCTTCGCCGGCAAAGGTCGGCAACAGGTAATCGTACTCGCCGCGCCGGATGGCCATGGCGCGGTCGAGGCGCCGGTAGTCGTCCAGCGACAGGCCCAGCGCTTCCGAATGGGCCCAGCCGGCCTGTTCGCACCAGCGCACGTAGACGGCATTGTTGGTGTGGTTCAGCCCGTCGATGTCGGCCGGTTCGGGGACACGGGGCAGGGTGAACGGGTGCGGGTAATCCCAGTGCAAGAAAAGTCCTTCCAGTTGCTGCGGGTGGATGCGCGCCGTGCGGGCGCGGGCCGTGCATTTTACGTCGGCGCACGGCATCCATGGTCTTTACGCATGCCGTTTTCATGCCAGCTCCAGCAGCAACGGTTGATGGTCGGACCCGGTCGCGGCCGTGTCCACATGCAGCGAGCGGACGCGCGCGGCGAGCGCGGGACTGACGCAGGCGTAGTCGAACGTGAGCGCCTGCGCCGCCGCGCCGCCGCGCAGGCCCGCGGTCGGCGCATGCGGTTCGCCGGGATGCGTCAGTTCCCAGGCATCGCGCCACAGGGGTGCGCCGTCGGGGCCCGGTGCCAGCAGGCGCGCGTGGCAGTCCGAGCCAGGCAGCATGTTGAAGTCGCCCGCGAGGATGGCGGCGGCGGTCTGCGGCAGCGGTGCGAACGGCGTGCCGCCCGGACCGTGGGGCGGTGCCGCCGGTGCGCCGGAAGCGCGCGCGCGTGCGAGCGCTTCCGCCTGGAGCTCGCGCAGGCGCTCGACCTGGGCCAAGCGCTGCCGCGCCGAAAAATACTCGAGGTGGACGTTCAGCACGCGCAGCATGCCGTCCGGCGTGGCGACGACGGTGTCGAGGGTGGCCCGGGGCATGGCCGGCACCTCGTGGTCGGGCGGCCAGGGCAGAGCGTGGCGCCGTACGTGCTCGATGGGGCAGCGCGCGAACGTCATGCACCCGAGCCGGCGCGGCGATCCGTCCGCGTTGCGCCCGTCGAGGGCGAACGCGGACGCGGCGTGCAGGCGGTCGAGGCGGCGCGCGAGGCCGGCGAACTGGTCGCCGATCGGGCTGCCGTCGCGCGCGGGCAGGCCGCAGCCGACTTCCTGCAGCAGCAGGATGTCGAAACGGGCGCCGGATGCCAGCACGCGGTCGACGACGCGGTCGAGGTCGGCGCCGCCGTCCGGTGTGCGGGCGCACTGTATGTTCCAGGTGATCAGCGTGAGCATGGCGGTCCTTTCGAGATCGTCAGGCTAGCGCGGCCCCGGTGGCGCGGACTGATGCAGCTCAGGCGTGCGCGGTGAACCGCGGGACTCGCGTACGGTCTATGCAAACGATGGAGGCGCGACGATGTACACGATGATTCTTTTGTTGTACCTGCAGCAGGGCCTGGACGTGTCGCTGGACCAGGCCAACCTGCGGGGGCAGTACCTGAAGCAGGGCGAGTGCGAAGCGGCAGCACGCAGGTTGCGTGGGCCGGTGCCCATTCCCCGCAATTATTCGGCGGCCTGGCAGGACGTCATGTGCATCAAGGTGAACAACAACGTCCGGGTCAACGAGATGAAGCCGATCGACCTGTCCAAGGCGCTGCAGGCGTACGCGCCCCTGCATTGCCAGGCCGAGGGGGCGTGGGAAAGGATGGCCGAGCTGTGCCGAGCGCCGGAACAGCCGGGTACTGGCGAGGAAGGAGGTGGCGGCGGCGGAAACGGCGAGAAACCGGCCAGGTCGGCAAGGCGCTAGCGCGGCGCGGCGGCGTTCAGGGATCCTGGTTCCACACGACGCCCTTGGGGCAATCGGTGGCACCGGCAGCGCCTGCGCCGCCCGCGGTGATCGAGCCTGTGCCCGGCATCCCGGCCAGGGGCATGCCGACGCCACCGGCCCGGCGGCAGCGGAACCGGTTGCCCTGGCGGAAGCGGTAGATGACCACGCCGTCCGGCGACGTGTACGTATCGGACTGCAAGGTCAGCGAGCGGTCGATGTGGGCGGATTCGACGCCGCGCTGGAAGCGCGCCGTTGGCGTGTCCGCTTCGGTCGGCACGCCCGGCTTGCCCTTGCGGAGTTCGCGGTCGATGCGTCCGGCCTGCTGCCGCGCCAGGCTGGCCGCGAAGCCGCCCTGCGCGGATGATGCGCCTGGCGGCGTCCGGGCCAGCGTGCGCGCGTCCGCGGCGGGATCGACTGCCTGCGCGGTGTCGATGGGATTGGGCGTGGGTGCGGCCGCGTCCGGCGTCGCTGGGGCCGGTGACGATGGCGCGGTTACGCGCCGTGCCTCCTCGTCGTCAAGCGGGTGCACGGGTTCGGACTGTGTTGCGGGCGCGGCAATGACAGGTGCGGCCGGCATCCTCGGCGCGGGCAGCGGCAGCGGCGCTGCCTCCGCCGGCGGCCGCGTGGCCGGCGCGCGACCGGCTTGCAGCAGGATCGTCACGGCCCGGGACGGGCGGACGGGAAGGAAGCGCCGTTCCTGGGTCCACAGGAACAGCGCCAGCAGGTGGGCGGCGCACGCGAACGCCAGCACGCCGCGCCGGCGCGCGTCGAACGTGGCGAGGGGGCGTGCTCCGTCCCACATGCTCAGTGCGCCGTCATGGCCTGGCGGATGGTGACGCAGCGCTGGTCTTCCTGCAGCGCGTCGAGCAGGGCGCGGCGGGTGCCGGCGGACAGCTCCTTGCCGGCGTCGACGGCCGCTTGCAGGCGCTGGACGCTGGCCGGCGTGCAGCCGGCCGGGATCAGTGCGGGACCGTAGGCGCGCATGTAGACGGGACCGGCGGACTTGTCGAGCTGCGGCAGGCGCGCGAGACGCGCGGCGGCCGTCTGGTCGCCCAGGCCGTGCTGCTCGGCCGGGTACAGGTGCTCCATCGCCGTGCGCACCTTCGAGAACGGCAGCTTCGTCTGCAGGTCGTGCACGGTGCCGAGCCACTCGGTCTTGACGGCCGGGTCGGGGCGGCTGACGACGGCCGTCAGGGCGGCGGCCTGGCCCGCGTCGGACTTGTCGCGCGCCTGCTCGGCCTCGACGAGCGCGGCGGCGCCGGGGTAGTTGTAGCGGTTCAGGCGGCCGATGATGGTCCAGCGCAGGTCCTGGTTGATCGCGAGGCCGTCGACCTGTTCCTTGCCGTCGAGGATGGCGGCGAGGCGGCGCAGCGCCTCCGGCGAGCTGGCGACGGCGATATAGTTGCCGAACCAGCGGCGCTGGAAGTTGTCGTCGCCCTTGTTCGCGAGGGTGCTGGTCCAGGCCATGTCTTCCAGCTGGCGCGAGACGGCCTGGGCGTAAGGCGCCTGCGGATCCATCAGGTCGAGGTAGCGCTTGGAAGCGGCGACCTTGCCCAGCACGTCGCCGAGCAGCGTGTAGTCTTTTTCCTGCGGCGCGTTGTTCAGCGCCGTGGACAGGAAGTCGTTCAGGGGCAGCTTGCCGTCGCGGACGCCGTCCCACAGGCTTTGCCACAGCATGGCGCGCAGCAGCGGGTCGTCGACGGCGGCCAGGTGGCTGCGCGCGCTGTCGAACGAGCGCGGATCGAGCTGGACCTTCACGAAGCCCCAGTCGCCGTAGTTCGGGTAGACGAGGTCCGGGCAGGCGGCGCCGTTCATGGCCGGGACGGGTGTCTTCGCGCCCTTGTACGTGACGGCGACGTTGCGCTCGAGCTTGTAGTCCTTGCCGTCCAGGCGGAAGGCGGCCACCTGCACGCGCTGTTCGCGCAGGGTCGGCAGGGCCTTGCTCTGCGCGGTCTGGGCAAGCGTGAAGCCCGTGACCTTGCCGCCCTTGCACGTGTAGCTGGCGGCGATCGTGTTGACGCCCGGCTGGTACAGCCATTCCTTCGTCCAGCCCGTCAGGTCGCGCCCTGCGGCCTGGCCGAGGCTGCCGATGAAATCGTCCAGCTTCGCGTTGCGGTACTGGTATTTGACGAGGTAGTTGTGCACGCCCTTGCGGAACACGTCGGCGCCCAGCAGGTGGCGCAGCTGCATCAGCGTGGAGGCGCCTTTCGAATACGTGATGGCGTCGATATTGTCGAACGAGTTCTGCGTCGACGGCACCGGGACCTCGATCGGGTGCGTGGTGGTGCGCTGGTCCTGCTCGTACGCGCGCTGTTTGCCGTCGGAGTAGAAGGCGCGCCATGCGTCCTTGAATTCCGTCGACTCGGCCGTCGCGAGGGTGCCCATGAACGACGCGAAGCTCTCGTTCAGCCACAGGCCGTTCCACCACTGCATCGTGACGAGGTCGCCGAACCACTGGTGCGCCATCTCGTGCATGATGACGTAGGCGAGACGCGCGCGCTGTTCGGCCGTCATGTCGGCCTTGTACATGAAGCCGCGTTCGGCGAACGTGATCGCGGCCGCGTTTTCCATCGCCCCGTACAGGAAGTCCGGTACGAGGACCTGGTCGTATTTCTCGAACTGGTAGGGGATGCCGAAGTAATCGTCGAAGAACGCGAGGCCGGCCTTCGTGTACCTGAACCACTCGGCGGGCTTGACCTGCGCCGCGACCGACTGGCGCGCGAACAGGCGCATCGGATACTTGCCGCTCGTGTCTTCCCACATCTTGTAGGGACCCGCGTGCATCGAGAAATTGTACGGGCTCAATTTCTTGGTCTTCGCGAAGGTCCAGCGGCGCAGGTCGCCGGAAGGCGCGACGTTCGTCTCGCGCGTCGTCGAGATCACCTGCCAGTCGGCCGGGACGCTGACGGTCACCTGGTACGTCGCTTTCAGGTCGGGCTGGTCGAACACGGCGAACATCTGGTGCGCGGCGGCCGGTTCGAAATGCGAATACGTGTAGACCCGGCCGTCGACGGGGTCGACCATGCGGTGCAGGCCTTCGCCGTTCGTGCTGTGCGGACGCTCGTACGCGACGACGACCGTGTTGCGGCCACGGGCGAGGTCCTGGGCCGCCAGCGTGATGAACCAGCCGTTGTAGCGCGGCGTGACGGTCTTGCCGTTGACGGTCAGGGACCTGATCGTGGCCTTGTCGAGGTCGACGGTGAGCGGGCTGTCCGCGTCCTTCAGGTCGAAGGTGAGCGTCGTCGTGCCGCTGAACGTTTCCTTGCCCGTGAGCGTGAAGTCGAGCTGGTAGTCGACGTTGGACACCCGTGCCGAGCGGGCGGCCGCATCGAGTTGGGACAGGAAGGCGTTTTCGGCGCGCGCCGGCTGGGTGGCGGCGGCGTGGACGACAGGGGTGGCGGCAAACGCCAGCGCGGTGGCGACGGCGAGCGGCAGCAGGCGGGGTAGGCAGGTCTTCACGGGACTCCTTGCGAGGCTGAACGAAGGCCGCGGCTTGTGACCACGGCCAGTAGGAATCTCACAAGAATATCATGTCAGCAATAGTAATCGTATCGGTGACGCCCCCGATCGAAGGTTTTTTTACCGGGATATATGCATGAGGAAGGAGAGAAATGTTCGGACGGACAGGTGCCCGTCCGAACATCGGGGCGGCGTCAGCCGTTGGCCTGCAGCGCCGGATAGTCCGTATAGCCTTCGGCGGTCGGCGCATAGAACTTGTCCGGACGCGGCGCGTTCAGCGGTGCATTGCGCTTCAGGCGCTCCGGCAGGTCCGGGTTGGCGATGAACCATTGACCGAAGGCGACGGCATCCGCGTCTCCGCTCGTGAGCAGTTTCTCGGCGCTTTCCTTCGTCAGCTTTTCGTTGGCGATGTAGACGCCGCCGAACATCTTCTTCAGCTGCGGACCGAGGCGGTCGTCGCCGATCGCTTCGCGGGCGCAAATGAAGGCGATGCCGCGTTTGCCCAGTTCGCGTGCCACGTAGCCGAAGGTGTCCAGCGGCGTGGAATCGCCCATGTCGTGGGCATCGCGGCGCGGCGCGAGGTGCATGCCGACGCGGTCGGCGCCCCACACGGCGATGCACGCGTCCGTCACTTCCAGCATCAGCCGGGCGCGGTTCTCGATCGGGCCGCCGTAGGCGTCCGTGCGCTGGTTGGTGCTGTCCTGCAGGAACTGGTCGAGCAGGTAGCCGTTGGCGCCGTGGATCTCGACGCCGTCGAAGCCGGCCTTCTTCGCGTTCTCCGCGCCCTTGCGGTAGGCCGCGACGATCGCCGGGATTTCCTCGAGCGTCAGCGCGCGCGGGGTGACGTACGGCTTCACGGGACGCACGAGACTGACGTGGCCCTTCGGCTGGATGGCCGACGGCGCGACCGGCAGTTCGCCGTCCAGGAAGATCGGATCGGAGATGCGGCCCACGTGCCACAGTTGCAGGAAGATGCGGCCGCCGGCCTCGTGCACGGCGGTGGTGACCTGCTTCCAGCCTTCGACCTGTTCGTCGGACCAGATGCCCGGGGTGTCGGCATAGCCCACGCCCATCGGGGTCACCGAGGTCGCTTCCGACAGGATCAGACCGGCCGAGGCACGCTGTACGTAGTATTCGGCCATCAGGGCGTTCGGCACACGGCCGGCGCCCACGGCGCGCGAGCGGGTCAGCGGCGCCATGATGATGCGGTTCGGCAGCTCGAGGCTGCCGACCTTGATCGGGTCAAACAAAGTCGTCATCGGTACTCCTGTTTCGTTGATCCGCCGCGTCTTGCGGCGAAAGAGGGCATCTTAAAGCAGGGTCGGAAATCCTGCAGAGCACGCCTCGATTTCGCAGCGCCGGGGCGGCCTCGGCGGGCCGGTGCTATACTGGCGGGTTTTTTTCATCGCGCGGGAGCAATCGATGAGCTGGATCTACCTGGCCGTGGCCGGCCTGCTGGAAGTCGCGTGGGCGGTCGGACTCAAATACACGGCGGGCTTCACGCGCCCGTGGCCCTCCGTGTTTACGCTGGCCACGATGGCGGGCAGCGTCGGCATGCTGGGCCTCGCGCTGCGGACTTTGCCGCTCGGTACGGCGTACGCGGTCTGGACGGGCATCGGCACGATCGGCACGGCCGTGGCGGGGATGGTGCTGCTGGGCGAGCCGGCCGGCGCGCTGCGCCTGCTGTCGATCGGCCTCATCGCGGCAGGCATCATCGGCCTCAAGCTGCTGACGCCGGCCTGAACCGGTCAGGGCATGTCGGCCCAGCGCGCGTAAATGCGGTCCAGCTCGCCGCTCGCCTTCAGCTTGTCGAGGGCGGCGCCCAGCAGCGGCGCAAGCGCGGGCGCGGCCCTGCGGCTGACCCAGAAATACGTCGGTTCGTCGCCCAGTACGACGGGCAACACGCGCACGCGGTTTTCCAGGCCCTCCTTGCGGATCAGGTAGCGCAAGGTGAGGTCGTTGACGTAGGCAAAGCGGCCGTGCCCGGCGAGGATCTTGCGCAGGTTCGCGCGGTTGTCGTCGGTCGCGTCGTCGATCCGCACGCCGGCGGCGACGAGGCGTTCCGTGAACACCGAGGCGCGCTGGGTCGTGACGAGGTCGCCCAGCCGCGCGAGGTCTTCCTCCGACTCGATCGTGACCGGGTCGTTCCGGCGCACCACGAGGTAATGGCGCACCTGGTAGATCGGCTTGCCCACGGGCCGCCCGATGCCGAGCCGGCGCGGCGACGACACGAGGCCGCAGGCGGCATCCAGCGTGCCCGTTTCCAGTCCCGTTTCGATGCCGGACAACGAGCGGCTGTAGCGCTGGTAACCGGTGAAATGCAGGCGTGGTTCGATCTTCTGGAGGGCGGCCATGATGTCCGGGCAGATGCCGGTGACGCGCCCGCCTTCGCGCAGCCACTTCGGTTCCAGCACTTCCTGCGAGGCGACGCGGACTTCCAGTGCCCGCGCCATCGGGCCCGCGGCCAGCGCGCACGCCAGCAGCGCGTACCGTGCCGCTCTTGCGTATTTCCTCATTCGCATTATTTCTGTCGAGTTCTTGCGAGACGGCCGATTGTCGCATGATCCGCGCACGTTTGACCTGAATCGTCTCCCGATCCGGACCACACGCGAAGATACCGCTGCCAGCCCGCCGCGGCCGGCGTCGACAAGGAGATTGCATGATGGCCGTCATCGCCAGGCCGCGCCCTTTTGCGCACGTCCGCCGTCACGAGGTTCGCCGTGCGTGAGACGGGCGCCGGCCACTGCCTGTCCATCGTCGTGCCGCTGCGCGACGAGGAGGACAACGTGCTGCCGCTGGCGACGCAGGTCCAGGCCGCGCTGGCGGGCGCGCCATGGCCGTGGCAACTGATCCTCGTCGACGACGGCAGCCGTGACCGCACCAGCGAACGCGTCCGCGAAGCGGTCGCCGCGTGCCCCCGCCACCTGAGCGGCGCGATCCTGCGCCGCGGCTTCGGGCAGACGGCGGCCATGCAGGCCGGCATCGACCTCGCGCGCGGCACCGTCATCGCCACCCTGGACGGCGACCTGCAGAACAGTCCCCACGACATCGTGCGGATGGTGCGCCGGCTGCTCGACGAAGACCTCGACCTCCTCGTCGGATGGCGCCGCGCGCGCCGCGACGGCCTGTGGCGGCGCCTGCCGTCGCGGCTGGGCAATCGCCTGATCGGGGTGCTGACGGGCGTGCCGCTGCACGACCATGGCTGCACGTTGAAGGTCTATCGTGCCGCCGTGCTGCGCCGGGTGCGCCTGTATGGCGAGATGCACCGCTTCATACCGAGCTGGATGGCGACGCTGACGTCGCCGGACCGCATCGGCGAGGAAGAGGTGAGTCACTTCCCGCGCCGGCACGGGCGCTCGAAATACGGCGCGACCGGCCTGGGGCGCGCCGTGCGGGTCTTGCTTGACCTGCTCACGATGGCGTTCTTCGTGCGTTTCCGCGCCAGTCCCGGCCACTTCTTCGGACGCATCGGACTCGGGTGCGGCGGTGCCGGGCTGGCCGCGCTGGGCTGGCTGGCGTGGCTCAAGCTCGGCGAGGGCGCCGCCATCGCGGGGCGCCCGCTGCTCCTGCTGGGCATCCTGCTCGTCGTGATCGGCGCGCAGTTCGTCTGCACGGGCATCCTGACGGAAATGCTGGCCCGCACCTGGTTCGAGGCCGGCGGTGCCCCGGCCTACCTCGTGCGCGAGACGTTGGGCGGCGCCGGCGACGACCTGCCGTCCCACCAACGGCCGCGTCCGGCGCGGGAGCGGCCATGACGCCGGAACTGCAGGCGCGAACGCAGCCGGCACGAGATCGTTGGTCCGGCGCGCTGGCCGTGCTGGCGCCCTGGGCCTGGCCGGCGCTGCTCGCGGCGGCCGTGTGGCTCGGGCTGTTCTACAACCTGGGGTCGATCCCGCTGTTCGACGTGGACGAGGGCGCGTTCGGCGAGGCGACGCGGGAAATGCTGGCGCGGGGCGACTACGTGTCGACGTGGCTGAACGGCCAGCCCCGCTTCGACAAGCCGATCCTCATCTACTGGCTGCAGGCCGCGTCCGTGCGGCTGTTCGGCCTGGACGAATTCGCGCTGCGCCTCCCGTCGGCGCTCGCGGCCACCGCATGGGTCGCCGCCATCTACGCGTTCGTGCGCCGCGTCCCTGATGTGGACACTGGGCGCGACACGGCGCGCGCCGCCGCATTCATCGCCGCCACGAGCGCCGGCGTCGTCGTGGTCGGCCGAGGGGCGATCGCGGACGCGCTGCTGAACCTGTTCCTGGCGCTGGCGCTGTTCGACGTCTACCGGGAACTGGTCGATCCGCAGCCGCGCTGGCGCCGCCTGGCATTCTTCTGGATCGCGCTTGGCGTGCTGACGAAGGGGCCCGTCGCTTTGCTCGTGCCGGGGGCCGCCGGCGCGCTCGCGTTCGGGCTGCAGGGACGGATGCGTGACTGGCTGCGCGCCGTGCGCGACCCGGTCGGCTGGCTGATCCTGCTCGGCGTCGCGGGGCCGTGGTATGCGCTCGAATACGCGGCCAGAGGGGACGCGTTCCTGGCCGGCTTCTTCCTGCGCCACAACGTCGAGCGGTTCCTCGTGCCGTTGCAAGGCCATGCGGGCAGCCCGTTGTTCTACCTGCCGGCCCTGCTGCTGCTCGTGCTGCCGTACACGGGTCTCCTGCTGGCCACGCTGCCCGGCGCGCGGCGGCTGCGCGCGACGCCGCTCGACACCCTGCTGTGGTGCTGGTTCCTGTTCGTCCTCGGCTTCTTCACGCTGGCCGGGACCAAGCTGCCGCACTATCTGCTGTACGGCGCGACGCCGCTGTTCATCCTGATGGCGCGCCGGCGCCACGCGCTGCGCAGCCGCGCGGCGGCACTGTGGCCCGCGCTGGTGTTGCTGTCCGCCGTCGCGGCCTTGCCGTTCGTGCTGCGCTACGCCGCGCCGGACGCGCGCAACGCATATGTGCGCGAAGCGCTGTCGCGGCACGACGTGTTCGGAATGGCCTGGCATGCGCAGTCGATCGCGCTGCTGGCGGGCGTGCTGCTGCTGGCGCTGTGGCCGGAACGACCGCGCACCGCCGGGCCGTGGCCACGCCTCGTCGCGGCCGCGCTGGCCTGTTCGTACGCCATCGGCGGCCTGCTGCTGCCCGCCGCGGCCGAGCTGCAGCAGGGCCCCGTCAAGCGGGCCGCGCTGCTGGCCCGGCAGGCCGGCTGGCCGGTGCGCAGCTGGCGCATCAACGTGCCCAGCTTTTCCGTCTACCGCGCCGCGGTCACGCCCGCGACGGCTGCGCCGCGCCCGGGCGACGTGATCCTCACGCGCAGCGATGCGCTGGACGGCTTGCCGCTGCGCTTCCGTGTGCTGTTCCGCGAGGGCGGCGTGCTGCTGGTGCGTATCGACGGGTGACGCGATGACGGTCTCCCTCCGCTCCCCCTGGGCCTGGCTTCCGCCCGCCATCGCGCTGGCGCTGGCGGCCGGCATCCTCGGCACGGGTGCCAACCGCACGGTGTTCCTGTGGCTGAACCGGGGCGGCCAGGCCGTTGGCGACCTCGTCTGGTTCCACCTGACGATGCTGGGCGATGGCGCCGTGGCGCTGGCGCTCGTGCTGCCGTGGATCCGGCGCGCGCCGCACCTGTTCTGGGCGGCGCTGCTGGCGGCCGTCGTGGCGGGCCTGTGGACCCAGGTCACCAAGGAGTTCGTCGATGTGCCGCGTCCGTTGTCCGTGTTCGCGGACGGCGTGTTTCACCACGCCGGACCGGCTTATCGCCGCGTGTCGTTCCCGTCCGGCCATGCCGCGACCGCGTTCGCGCTGGCCGGCATCTGGGCCATGGGCGTCGAAGGCCGGCGGCTGTGGCGCGGACTGCTGCTCGTGCTCGCCAGTCTCGTCGGGCTGTCGCGCATCATGGTCGGCGTGCACTGGCCGCTCGACGTGCTGTGGGGGATGCTGGGCGGCTGGCTGGGCGCGTGGTGCGGCCTCGCCGTGCAGGTGCGCTGGCACGGGCCCTGGCCCACGGCGGGACGGGCAGGCATGTTGGCCGGCGCGGTGCTGATGGCCGTCGCGGCGAGCCTCGTCGTCAGCCGCCACATCGGCATTCCGGTCGTGCTGCCGGCGCAGCGTCTGCTCGCGGTCGGGTGCTTCACGTGGGGCGCGTGGGAGATGGGCTGCCTGTCGCGGGCGCCGTCACCGCGCGCGGTGCGGCTACGCTGGTGGCCGCGGGGGATCGGCCTGGTGCGGCTCGTTCAGCGTGTGCAGCGGAGGCGCGGCGATGGCTGACGAAGATCGATGGCTGCTGCTTGGCTTCGCCGGGCAGGCCCTGTTCATGGGCCGGTTCGTCATCCAGTGGCTGGCCAGCGAGCGCGACCGCCGTAGCGTGATTCCGGTGCCGTTCTGGTACCTGAGCATCGCCGGCGCGCTCGTGCTTCTCGTCTATGCGCTGCACCGGCGCGATCCCGTGTTCGTCGCCGGGCAGGGTCTCGGCGTCGCGATCTACCTGCGCAATCTGCAACTGATCCGGCGTTCAGCGCACGGCCAGCAGCGAGGCCTTGGCGGCCAGCACGAGCAGCACGGCGCCCACGGTCCGGTCGAGCCAGACGAGGCGCGCGCGCAGCCAGGCCAGCACGGGGCGCGACGAGAACAGCAGCGCGACCAGCGCGAACCACAGCAGCGACTCGGCGACGAGCAGCGTCCAGAGGAGGGCGACGTCGGCCGCGGCCAGGTCCGGCTTCAATGCCTGGGACAGGACCGAGCCGAAGTACAGCATGGCCTTCGGATTGAGCAGATTCGTGAGGAAGCCGCTGACGAAGGCCTTGTGGCCGGCCCGGGCCGCCTGCGCCTCGGGCAACTGGCCCCGCGAGCGCAGGCACTGGATGCCGAGCCAGGCAAGGTACAGCGCGCCGACGACGGCCAGGATGCGCGACAGGCCCGGCAGCGCGGCCAGCACGAGCGACATGCCCAGGACGGAGACGAGGACGTAGATGCCGATCGCGGTCGCGACGCCGGCCGCGGCCCACAGGCCGGCGCGGCGGCCGGATACGATGGCGGTGCGCGTCACGACGGCGAAGTCGGGCCCCGGCGAGATCAGGGCCAGCGCGTGAATGCTCAGGATGAGGAGTAAGGTGTTCGGCGTCATGGCGTGTCGGACAGAGCAGGGTGGACGGTGCCGACCATCCTAGCACCGTCCGCCTCGCGCCGCAGACCGACAAATCACTCGCGGCCGAACGCGGGATTCGGTCGCGTGAGGTAATACCACTCGTGATTCGGCTGCGCGTTCACGTCCGGGAACAGGATACGGCCCGTGAATTCCGCGACGACGGGCGTACCGTCCGCGCGCACGCCGATCTGTTCGCCTTCCGCGACCGGGTCGAAGCTGGCCCACTGGCGCGTGAACTGGTCGCCGGCGTCGAGCTTGTCGTGCACGACCACCATCTGCAGCGCCTCCATCGCTTCGAACGGGATGGGTTCCGGTTCCGGTGCGTCGATGATCTTCAGGAAGGCGAGGGTGTTCATGATCGCGGTGTACGCGACGTCCGGCGCGCGCGGATCCAGGTGCTGGCCGCATTCGAGCGTGAGCGCGTAGCCGCCCGTGCTGCGCATGTATTCCGTCGTGCCCATGCCGTAGCGCAGCACGGTTTGCAGTTCCTGCGCGTTGCCGCGCGAGCGGCGCTGCACGCCGCCGCCGTACGCGGCCATCCAGCCCGTGACGAAGCGGCGCACGCCCAGGCGGCGTGCCAGTGCGCGTTCGGCGCGCATGTGTTTGAACGGTTCCAGGGGACCGTCGTTGTCGAGCGGGCCGACCATCACGAACGGCTCGCCGTGCGCGGCGTTGAACGAGTGCAGGTCGAGCAGGACGTCGTGCTGTGCCAGCAGCGGGCACAGCCAGTTGGCGACGTGGTCTTCGAAATCGTGCGGTTCCGCTTTCGGGGACAGGTCGCGGTTCAGGTTGCGGTCGCCCGAGCGCGTATTCTGCGCATAGGCCTTCGGGTTCACGATGGGGACGAAGGTCACGCTGCCGTTGACGATGTGGAGGGCACCGGCGTCGATCTCCGCCATGATCCGCTGGATGGCCTGGGTGCCGCATTTCTCGTTGCCGTGCGTGGCACCCATGATGATGACTTTCGGGCCTTGGCCCTGGCCGGTGTAGTTGACGGATTTGAAGTGCAGCTGGCTGGCGGGGATCATGCGTCGTGTTCCAAAAGAATGAATGCGAAGAATGCGGGCATTGTAGCGTGCCGGCCCGGCCCATGGCATCATTCGTGGTTTTCGTAGAAGAATGTCAGCATGGACGGCGTCAATACGGGGACTGCGTCCCGCATCCACGGCCTCGACAGCCTGCGCGCTCTTGCGGTAACGCTCGTCGTGCTGCATCACTACACGTTGTTCGTCAGCGATGCGCCCACGTTCGGCTGGGTCGGGACGATGGGCTGGGCGGGCGTCGACCTGTTCTTCGCGCTGTCCGGTTACCTGATCGGCAACCAGATCTTCGCGGCGCTCGGTTCGGCCCGCGGGTTCGGGCTCGGCCGGTTTTACCTGAGGCGGCTGCTGCGCACGCTCCCCAATTTCTGGGTCGTGCTGGCCCTGTACGCGCTGTGGCCCGCCTGGCGCGGCGATACGCCGATGCTCCCGCTGTGGCAATACCTGACCTTCACGCAGAACATCCACCTGCAACCGGGCACGGCGTTTTCGCACGCGTGGTCGCTGTGCATCGAGGAACAGTTCTACATGCTGTTGCCGGCGGCCGCCATCATGGGCGCCGCGCTCGGGCAGGGCGGGGTGAAGCAGCGCTGGGCGTGGATCGCGTTGCTGCTGGCCGTCGCGGGCGGAATGCTGGCCCGGGCGACGATCTGGCAGGACGGCCAGGATGCACCTAACCGACTGGGGTACTACTACCAGTACATCTATTACGCGAGCTGGTGTCGCGCGGACGAATTGCTGGCGGGCGTGGCGCTTGCGCTGCTGAAGCATCGCGCTCCGGGTTTGTGGCGCCGCCTGCTTGCGCACGGTACCGCGTTGCTGGTGGCCGGGGCCACCGTCATCGGCGCCACGTTTGCGTGGTTTCTTGACGATCATTACGCGTTCGCGCAGACAGTGGCCGGCTATCCGCTGCTGGCCCTCGGTTTTTCTCTGCTGATCCTGGCCGCGCTGGCGCCGGATTCCTTGCTGCACCGCGTGCGCGTGCCGGGCGCCGCCAGTCTTGCCCTGTGGTCGTACGCGATCTACCTGACGCACAAATCCGTCAGCATCCTCGTCGCGGAACGCCTGGCGCAGGCGGGGTATGGTGCGGAGGATCCCCTCACGATCGCCGCGTGCATGATGGCGTCGCTGGCGGCCGGGTGGTTGTTGTACGTGCTCGTCGAGACGCCGTTCATGCGCCTGCGCGCGCGGTGGGATGCGGCGCTCAGCCCCGCACCCGCACCGGCGCTTCGATGACGTCGAAGGCGGCCGGCATGTCCGCGAGCCAGGTTTGCAGGTGGGCGATGCGCATCGACGGGTCGTAGCCGTCCGTCGATGCGAGCGCCGCGCGCAGGCCGGGCAGGGCTTCCGGCGTGCGCGGGCTGTCGCAGGCGTCGATCAGCATCGCAACGAGGTCCGTGGGCGGCGTGCTGCCGCGGCGCAGGCGGGCGTGGATGATGGCCAGCAGCGCGCGCTGCATGCGCGGCGTCGGATGGGTGATGTGGGCGAAGACCATGGGCGTGTTCGTGATGGCTTCGCAGATCGCCGTCTCCATCTGGTCCGCCGTCAGGTCGGACGCGATGTCGAAATAGGCGCGGTCCCAGCGCGTGTGGGGATAGCGGTGGCCGGGCGGAAAGGCGTCGACGCTTTCCAGGCCGAGGGCGCGGCTGGCGCGGGACAGCAGGGACGAAATAACGGGAAGCAGCGGCATCGTTGGCGAACGGCGATTCAAATGCCCGCTAGTGTAGACCAAGAAATGGAAACGCGCGGTAGACCGCCACTGGGTGACAGTCTGCCCGCGCGAGGAAACTTCAGCGATTACGCTGCCGACGCCGCCGTGCTGTCCGTGAACTTCCCGTTACGGAAATCCTCGACGGCCTGGAACACCTCGGCCTGCGTGTTCATCACGAACGGGCCGTACTGCGCGATCGGCTCGTTCAGTGGCCGGCCCGCGATCAACAGCAGGCGCGACGGTTGCGCCGCCTTGATGCGCACGCCGTCGGCGGCCTTGGCGTTGTCGAGGATCGCCATGCGGGCCTGCGGCACGGCCTTGCCTTCGACGACGACCTCGCCCCGGAACACGTACAGGAACGCGTTATGCCCGGCCGGCAGCGGCTGCTCGAACGTGGCGCCCGCGGGCAGCTCGATGTCCAGGTACAGCGGTTCCGTCACCTCGCGCTGCACGGCGCCGGCGACGCCGTGGGTGCTCCCGGCGATCACTTGCACGGTCGCGCCCGAATCCAGCGTGAAGCGGGGCACGGCTTCGGCCGGGATGTCGCGGTACCACGGTGCGCTCATCTTGTCCCTGGCGGCCAGGTTGAGCCACAACTGGAACCCTTCCATCAGGCCCTCGTTCTGTTCCGGCATTTCCGAGTGGATCACGCCGCGGCCGGCCGTCATCCATTGCACGCCGCCGTTCGTGATCGAGCCTTCATGGCCGGCGCTGTCGCGGTGGCGCATGTTCCCCGTCAGCATGTAGGTGACGGTCTCGAAGCCGCGGTGCGGGTGCTCCGGGAAGCCGGCGATGTAGTCGCCCGCCTTGTCGCTGCCGAACGCGTCCAGCATCAGGAACGGGTCAAGGCGGCGCTGCAGCGGTTGCGTCAGGACGCGGTTGATCTTGACGCCCGCGCCATCCATCACGAACTGGCCGCCGACGAGGCGTTCGACGCCGCGGCTCGTGGCCACGGCCTGGGTTTGCACTTGCTGGGTCATGATCTCTCTCCTTGACGCAATACGTTGTCGATGTTTATGCCAGTGCTGCGACGGCGGCATCCGCCTCGGCCTGGCCTTTTGCGGCCGCTTCCGGACCCATCGCCAGGCCCGCCGAGTAGATGAACTGGTGGTCCGTCAGGCCCAGGAAGTTCAGCAGCATGCGGATGTGCGGGACTTGCGGGTCGGCGTCGAGCGGGTAGATGCCGCCGCGGGCCGTGGCCACGTACACCTTCTTGTTCTTCAGCAGGCCTTCCGGACCGTTCTCCGTGTAGCGGAACGTCACGCCGGAGCGGGCGATGGCGTCGAACCACGCTTTCAGCTGGATCGGCATGCCGAAGTTATACATCGGCGCGCCGATCACGATCACGTCGGCGGCCTGCGCTTCGGCGATCAGCGCGTCGTCCAGGGCCACGCGGGCGGCCTGGTCGGCCGTGCGCTGGTCGGCCGGGGTGAACAGGGCGCCCAGCGCCGCTTCGTCCAGCACCGGATGCGGGTTCGCGCCCAGGTCGCGCACGGTCACGGCCGCGCCCGGATTGGCGGCGGCCACTTTGGCGACGATCGCATTGGCCACGCGGGTGGATTCGGATTGGGTGCCGCGCAGGCTGGAATTGATCTGCAGGATCTTCATGGTGTGCTCCTTCGTTGTTGGTTCGTGTGTCGATGGAGTCACTTTAACGGTTCCAAATATCGTGCGGTAGACGGTAGAATGGATAACATTATTCAATCAGTGGAACAATCTATGGACGTCGAACCGAACGACCTGCTGCTGTTCGCCCGTATCGTCGAGGCCGGCAGTTTCAGCATGGCCGCGCAGCGCCTCGATTTGCCGAAGTCGACCGTGTCACGCCGCATCGCGATGCTGGAGGCGAGCGTGGGCGAGCGCCTGCTGCAGCGGACGACGCGCCGGCTGATGCTGACCGAATTCGGCGCGAGCCTGCTGGAACATGCGCGCAAGGTGGCGGAAGAGGTGGAGGCGGCCGGCGCGCTGGCCCAGCACCGCCAGGCCGCGCCCAGCGGCAAGCTGCGCATCTCGATGCCGCAGGATTTCGCAAACGTCGTCATGGCGGACATGATTCCGAAATTCATGGAACGCTATCCGGCCGTGTCGCTGGAACTGGATCTGTCGCCGCGGCGCGTGGACCTCGTCGCGGAAAACTTCGACATCGCGATCCGGATGGGCGACCTGCCCGAAGATTCCACGCTGGCCGCACGCCGCGTCGCGATCCAGCAGTTCGGCCTGTACGCGGCGCCATCCTACCTTGCGCAGCGGGGCCTGCCCGAGCATCCGGACGACCTGCTGCAGCACGACCTGCTGTGCATCCTCAGCCGCTCGGGCGGTGCCGTGCCGTGGATTCTGCAACGGGGCAAGGTGCGTTGGGAAAAAGAGCTGACGGCGCGCCTGACGGCGAATTCGCCGCAACTGCTCGCGAAGATCGCATGCAGCGGCGGCGGCATCGCGGCGAGCACGGATTTCATCGTGGCCAAGTATGTGAAAAAGGGCGAGCTGGTGCGCGTGCTGCCGGACTGGGACCTGCCCGGTTCGACGGGCTGGGCCGTGTTCCCTGGCAGGCGGCTGATGCCCGCGAAGACGCGGGCGTTCCTGGACATGCTCGACGAAATCTTCTGCAAGAACCGGGAGCAGGCCGGCTGAGCGGTCAGGCCGATGCGGGGGCTGCGCCCTTTGCGCGCCGGAGGGCTGCCAGCACGACGACGCCGAACACGATCTCGATGGCGCCGCCCGCGAACGCCGCGGTGGCGGGCGCCGCGAGCGTCGCAGCCAGTTGCCAGCCCGCCAGCGCCAGCACGGCGCCGCATAGCCAGAACAGCTTCGTGCCGAAGACCGTGGCGAACGTGAGGTAGCGTCCGCCGATGATGAACAGCATCGCGGGGAAGAACAGCTCGATGCGCCACAGCGAGATACCGTAGGCGAGGGCGAGCATGAGGATCATCCAGATGGTGCTGGCGAACGCGAGCGTGCCGAGCGGATTGCCGGCGGCGTGCCGGGCGGAGCGCCCGAGGAGCCGGGTCAGCAGGGCCGATACCGGATGGATCAGCACGCCGCCTGCGTACAGCGCCCAGACGGCGGCCTGCGGCGATTTCCACAGGCAGACGAGGCCGGCGATGGTCCAGACGGTGCCGGACACGAACAGTCCGGGCGCGCCGCCCAGGTAGGCGGTGCGCATGTCTTGCTGGGCTGCGGCGACGGTGAGCGATGCCTGCATGGTTGCGTCAGGCCGGCCGGTTGCCCATCATCTCGCCGAGGCGCACGGGACGTTCCGGCGCCCAGTCGGCGTTGAAGCGGATCGTGCCCGGGCGGAACAGCATGACGATCGTCGAGCCGAGCAGGAAGCGGCCCATCTCGTCTCCCTTTTTCAGGACGATGTCGCGGTCCGCGTAGGTCCACTCCGTCACCTTCTGCATGCGCGGTGGATTCACGACGCCGTGCCACACGGTGGCCATGCTGCCGACGATCGTCGCGCCGACAAGCACCAGCACGAACGGTCCATGTTCCGGCGACTCGAACACGCACACGACGCGCTCGTTGCGGGCGAACAGGTTCGGCACGCCGCGCGCCGTCGTCGGGTTCACGGAAAACAGCGCGCCGGGGACATAGATCATGCGCGTCAGCTTGCCGTCGCACGGCATGTGCAGGCGGTGGTAATCCTTCGGCGACAGATACAGGTTGGCGAAGCAGCCATGCTGGAACTGCATGGCGAGCGACGCATCGCCGCCGACCAGTTCCGTCGTCGTGAAGCGGTGGCCCTTCGCCTGCAGGATGTGGTGGTCGTCGATCGCGCCGAACTGGCTGATGGCGCCGTCGACGGGACAGACGAAATCGGCGTCGGCCAGCGGGCGCACGCCGGCTTTCAGCGGGCGGGTGAAGAATTCGTTGAAGCTTTTATAGCTGGTGATGTCCGGATTCTCGGCCTCGAGCATGTTCACGCCGTACTTCGCGACGAACCAGCGGATCAGCCGCGTCGTCACCGTGCCGCCCTTGGCGCCGGCAACGCGGCCGGCGAACGTCGTGAGGCGCCGCTTCGGCAGCAGGTACTGGGGCAGGACTTTCAGGCGATCGGACACGGTAAACCTCGATATGAAGACGCGCCATTATAGCGGCATGGGCCAACGGTAATGCATATCAAAAATATTTACGCGAAGGCAACAATAAGTCGGCGATCTGAGGGACAATGGCGACCGCTCAATTTTTGCCATTCTGACATGCATATCGCGAAAATGCCATTCCGCCTGACCCTGCTCGCTGCTGCCATTGCCGCCTCCTGCGCCGCGCATGCCCAACAAGTGCCGGCACCGCTCGCCAAGGACGAGAAAGTCCAGCAGGTCGAAGTGAAAGGCGCCGCCGACGCCTACAATCCGCGCCGCGACGACACCGCCAGCAAGATCGTCGTCAATCACGACGAGATCGTCAAGTATGGCGACACGAGCGTGCTCGACGTGCTGAAGCGCGTGCCGGGCGTGACCGTCAGCGGGACGGGCGGAGGGCGGGGCGGGGAAATCCGCATGCGCGGGCTCGGCGCCGGCTACACGCAGGTGCTGCTCAACGGCGAGCGCGCGCCGGCCGGCTTTTCCATCGATTCGCTGGCGCCGGACGTCATCGAACGCATCGAAGTGCTGCGCGCGGCCAGCGCGGAATTCTCCACGCAGTCGATCGCCGGCACCATCAACATCGTCCTCAAGAAGACGGTGAAAACGGGTCAGCGCGAACTGAAGGCAGGCTATGGCCACGGGCACGACGTGGCGAATCCGTTCTTCAACCTGCAGGTGTCGGACCGTGTCGGCAAGCTGTCGTATTCGCTGTCGGCCAACGTGTCGCGCTCGCACTTCTGGCGCGAGCCGGCAACCGTCGAGCGGCATCTCGACACGGCCGGCCGCCTCGACGGCCTGCGCCTGGGCGACCAGTCCGACGCTGCCCGGTTCACGGCCTTCAACGTGAGCCCGCGCCTGAACTGGACCTTCGACAACGGCGACACCCTGACGTCGCAGACGTTCTTCAACATCAACCGGTTCCAGAACGCATCCGAGGGCCGCGTCGCCACGCAGCTGGGCCCGCTGCCCGCGTACCCGGCGCTGGACCAGACGATGAGCAACGACAACCGCTTCTTCCGCGAAGAGCTGAACTGGGTGCACAAGTTCGCGGGCGGCGGCAAGCTGGACGCCAAGGTCAGCGGCCTGTATGGCGCCCTTGCCAACGCGACCTATCGCACCGGCAGCGGCAACCCGGCGTCGCCGGCGCTGCACGAGGTCATCTTTTCGGCCGGCACCGATCGCGGCATCAGCTCGATGGGGAAATACACGAGCGGCTCGTGGGAAGGCCACGCGCTCGCGTTCGGCTGGGACGGCGGCTATTCGACGCGCGACGATGCGCGCCGCGACCGCGATTATTTCCGGCCCGACGTCGCGTTGCCCGGCGGCGACGAAGTCTACAATGCCCACGTCGCCCGGCTGGCCCTCTACACGCAGGACGAGTGGAACGTGACGCCGCGCTGGTCCGTGTACCTGGGCGCGCGCTGGGAAGGCATCCAGACGCGGACCGAAGGCAATACGTTCGCGACGGCGCACTCGCGCTCGACCGTGTGGAGCCCGCTGATGCAGACCCTGTACAAGCTGCCCGATACGAAGGGCGATCAGGTGCGTCTCGCCGTCACCCGCACGTACAAGGCGCCGGGCCTGCAGAGCCTGATCCCGCACCGGTTCACGACCGTCAACAACAGCCAGACGGAACCGGATTTCACCGGCAACCCGAACCTGAAACCCGAGCTGGCGCTGGGCATCGATGCGTCGTACGAGCATTACTGGGCCGAGGGCGCGCTGTTGTCGGCGAGCGCATCGACCCGGCGCATCGACGACTACACGCGCAACCAGGTGCTGTTCGACGGTACGCGCTGGGTGTCGACGCCGTCCAACGCGGGCCAGGCGCGCACGTACGGCCTGGAACTGGAAGCGAAATTCCCGCTGAAGGCCGTGATCGACACGAAGGAGGCGCTGGACCTGCGCGCGAGCCTGTCGCGCAACTGGTCGACGGTCGACTCGGTGCCGGGTCCGAACAACCGCCTGGATGCGCAGACGCCCGTGTCTGCCACGCTGGGTGCGGACTACAAGCGCGGTCCGCTGACGGTGGGCGGCTCGTACGTGTTCAAGAACGGCGGCCAGGTGCGCGTGTCGGCGAACCAGATCAGCTACCAGTCCGTGCGCCGCGACCTCGACCTGTACGCGCTGTGGAAATTCGACCCGAAGCTGCAACTGCGCGTCGCCACGGCCAACCTGCTCGCGCAAGACTACATCAGCGAAAGCAGCTACGCCCTGGCCGGCAACGGTACGCAGTCGACGCGCACCGTCACCCCGCTGTACTGCAGCGTGCGCGCAACGCTCGAAATGAAGTTCTGACACCGGGGTCAGAGCCCGTTTTTTGGCAATTTCCCGAACGGCGCGCCGATTCCGAGTCGACGCGCCGCGCATCCCGCAACAGGCCTCCAATGCCGGGCTGTTCGCCTCTCCCATCTATCCTCAATCGTTATACCACCATACAAAATACGCATAGGATTGCTGGCAATTTTTTCTCGTAACATTGTATTTATGCGATAACGTTGTCGCGCCGCTCGGGCAGACAAGGCTACCGCCCAAAAATTACTATAAGGAGATATTGCTGTGGGAAACGGAAATAGTAAAACGATCAGAAAGACGATGGTGGCCCAAGCCTGCGCGCTTCTCGTGGCAGGCCCCATTGCCGCGCATGCGCAGGACACGGGCACGGCGAGTGCAAGCGGGGACGCGAGCGCGCCAAGCACCGTTATCGTCACCGGCCAGCGGGCGGCGTTGAAGTCGGCGCGCG
This sequence comes from Massilia kyonggiensis, assembly GCF_024756235.1. Taxonomy (GTDB): domain Bacteria; phylum Pseudomonadota; class Gammaproteobacteria; order Burkholderiales; family Burkholderiaceae_D; genus Telluria; species Telluria kyonggiensis. Next base: position 216,868 of record NZ_JANUGY010000007.1, read on the forward strand.
ATCTCAAGCAGGACGCGAACCAGATCGTCGACTCGATCCAGGCAACCGATATCGGCAAGCTGCCGGATGTGAGTACGGTCGAGTCGCTGCAGCGGGTCGCGGGCGTGCAGATCCAGCGCCGCTATGGCGAAGGCGGCACCGATTACGACCATCGCACCGAGCCCGCGATCACGATCCGCGGCATCACGCAGGTCCGCAACCTGATCGACGGACGCGACTTCTTTACGGCCAACGGCGGTCGTGCACCGGACCTGGAAGGGCTTCCGTCCGAACTCATGGCCGGCGTCGACGTCTACAAGAACGCGGCATCGAACCTGATCGAAGGCGGTGTCGGCGGCGTGGTCAACATTCGCACGCGCCTGCCGTTCGACTCGAAAGAAGACGTCAACGTCATCACGGTCAAGTCGAATTACTACGACCGCATTCGCAAGTATTCGCCGGCGGGTTCGGGCCTGTTGAGCCGCCAGTTCAAGACGGATTTCGGCCGCATGGGCTTCCTGGTGAACGCAACGGCGAGCAAGACCTATTATCGCCAGGACGCCGTGCTTCAACAGCAGCAGCACTGCCTGACGGCGACCGTCGGGAAATGCGCGACCGACCCCACGCAAGCGCCCTCGGCGGCGAAGGTCGCGGCCTACAACTCGATGCCAAACAAGGGGTCGCTCTCGGAACTCTATGTGCCGACTTCCTTCGAGATGTACCAGGACTCGGGTGAGCGCAAGCGCCAGGGCCTGGCACTCGCCTATCAGTGGCAGGTGAACAACGACGTTCTCCTCACGGCGCAGAACCTCTATTCGAACTACACGTTCATCCGCCGCGGGGAATACATCTACGGCGACGACAAGAACAACGACCCGCGCGCAGCGGCGGGTTCCACCTGGACCTGGGGACCGGATGGCAGCGCGACGAGCGGCGTGTTGTCGCCGCAGATTTTCTCGTCCTCCCGGTTCGACCAGGACGTGCGCAATCGCACGAACCTGTCCGCAGTGAACGTCAAGTGGCGCATTTCGGACAGGCTCAAGTCGAAGACCGACTTCGCGTATGAACGTGCCAGCTACGACGCGGACCGCAATGGCGACTCCATCAAGCTGTACGATAATGAAAGCAGAAGCGTTGCCAATATCCCCAACCTGAATCTCGCCTTCGATGTGCGCGGCAGGATTCCCACGTTTTCGATCGTCGATCCGGCCAATCCGAGCAACCCGTACGCCTATTTCGGCAATCCGAAAAACTGGTATTACGAGTGGCTCGCGAATGCGGTCGACCGCCACAAGCTGAACATGTCGGCGCTCAGCCAGGATTTCGACTACGACCTCGGGGGCGACGGCTTCTTTACCAAACTGCACGTCGGCATCCGCGCGGCCGATACCAAGGTGCTGTTGCGGGGCAACTGGAACAATACCGGCGTCTGTAACGATACGGGCACCAACCCCAGCTGGGGCGCATGCCCGCTCATTCCGGTGGCGCAACACCCGGGTCTTGCCTACGCGGGGCCTGCCAGCAATTTCATGCAGCCGGGTATTGGCTGGCCTGTTGCCGTGTTCCCGGAGTACGCCAATCCCAACTCGAGCGTTCTCGATCGCACCGTCGCGACTTATGCTGAGTTATTCGCCGGCAAGCCAAACACGTACACGTTCGACACGACGTTCCGTCCCGGGGATATCAACGAGCAACGCGAAAAGACGCGGTCCTTCTTCGTCACGGGCGACTTCGATACCAGCGTATTCGGTTTCGACCTTGACGGTACGGCCGGTATCCGCGTCGTGAAAACCGACCAGACGTCGATCGGCTATGTGCAGGACAGTACCGGGTCGCGTGCCGCCACGCTGAATAACAGCTACAAGAATTTCCTCCCCAGCCTCAACACGCGCCTGCACCTGAACGAGGATGTCCAGGTCCGCTTTGGCTACAGCAAGACGATGACGCGGCCAAACTTTACCGACATGGCCGCCCATGTCCAGTTGAATCCGAACATCCCGTCGCAGTACAACGCGAACGGACGCCCGACCGGCAGTTCCGGTAATCCGTACCTGAAGCCGATGACTGCCACGTCCTACGATCTGACGTTGGAAGACTATTGGGGCACGTCGAACATGGCGTTCGTGGGCCTGTTCAAGAAGGATATCGACGGTTACCTGGCCAGCGGCACCGAACCGATGAATTTCGGCGGCGTCGTCTACGACATCGGCACCAGCATCAATCTCGGCAAGGGCTCGGTAAAAGGCATCGAAGCCGGCTTTACGCAGTTCTTCGACTTCCTTCCCGATCCATTCAAGGGATTCGGCATACAGGCGAACTATACCTATGTCGACTCCAGAGTCGAGCTCAAGCCCGGGACGCTTATTCCGTTGCCGAAGTTGTCCAAGAATAGCTACAACCTGATCGGCCTGTATGAAAAGGGACCGTTGCAAGCCCGTCTTGCGTACAACTGGCGTTCCTCCTACCTTGACCAGATCAACGGCAGCGGTGTTTTTGGTGCAAACCAGTATGCCGCACCGTATTCGTCACTCGATGCGTCGGTGAGCTACCAGATCAACAAGATCTTCACGCTGTCGGCGGACGCCGTGAACCTGAGGAACTCGATGTACCACACGTATGTCGAGCGTCCGTCGGGCGGTTTGTTGTGGCAATTGAACGATCGTCGATATAGTGTGTCCCTGAAAGCAAGTTTCTAACGCTGACACGAGCGAACGCGCCGCGCATTTTCCGCGGCGCGTTTTATAAGGGGATAGGATGGTCAAGGATAAATGGATTGATAAGGTCGTCATTCTCGGCGGCGGTACCGCCGGATGGATGACAGCGGCCGCGTTGTCCCATACATTTGGTCACGCCGTCGAGATCGTCCTGGTGGAGTCGGACGCCATCGGCACGGTAGGCGTCGGCGAGGCGACGATCCCGCCGATCCGCACGTTTCATCAAATGATCGGCATCGATGAAGCGGAGTTCATCCGCGCCACCGGGGCAACGTTCAAACTCGGTATCGAATTTCGCGGTTGGCTGAATGAAAATTCGACGTATTTCCACCCCTTCGGCGCGTATGGGGTGGAACGCGACATCGGCTACTTCTTCCAGTACTGGCTGCGCCTGAAGGAGAAAGGGCAGGTTGCCGACTTCTCCGAATTCTCGCTGTGTACGTTGGCGGCTCGAAGCAATCTGTTCGCGCCCGCCTCTGAACGGCCGGGCGATCCGCTGCAGCATCTCCAGTCGGCCTATCACTTCGACGCCGGCCGGTATGCGAAATACTTGAAGGGGGTGTGCATCGCGCGCGGGGTGTCGCACAGGATTGGCGACATGCTGGCGGCGGAACATAACCCTGAAAATGGGCATGTCACGGGTCTGAAGCTCAAGTCGGGCGAGCTCGTGACGGGTGACCTGTTCATCGACTGCTCGGGCATGCGCGCCATGCTGCTCGGGCAGGCGTTGGGTGTCGACTATGAGGACTGGTCGCACTGGTTGCCGATGAATCGCGCGTGCGCGGTGCCTTGCGAACAGAAGCTGGCACTGACGCCCTATACGATTTCCACGGCCAGGCCGTTTGGCTGGCAGTGGCGCATACCTTTGCAGCATCGCGTCGGTAACGGCGTGGTGTATTCGAACGAATTTGCCACGGATGAAGCGGCAGAGCGGTGTCTGCTGGATGGACTGGAGGGCGAGCCGCTCGCACCGATCAACCGGATCAAGTTCACAGCCGGAAGGCGCAAGACGCACTGGCACAAGAACGTGGTCGCCATCGGGCTGGCGAGCGGGTTTCTCGAGCCGCTGGAGTCCACCAGCATTCAATTCATTCAATCCAGCATCCAGCGGCTCATTCGTTATTTCCCGGATGCCGGACTTGCTCCGGTGTGTGCACAGGCTTTCAACCGGGAGGCAACCCGGGAAATCGAAAACGTCAGGGACTTCCTCATCCTGCATTACCACGCCACCGAACGCGACGACTCGGAATTATGGCGCTACGTAAAAACCATGCGGATTCCGGACAGTCTCCAGGAACGCATTGAACTGTTCCGCGAGCGTGGACAACTGAACATTGCTGCTGAAGAGCTATTCCAGAGCACCTCGTGGCATGCCGTCCTGTTGGGGCAGGGCATCCGGCCCCGAACCTATATGCCCACCATGGCCCTGCAGGACGACGCCATGCTGGCGAATGCATACAGCAATCTGGAGCGCAACTTCAAGAAAATCGTGTCGAGGCTTCCGGATCACGCCGCCTACATCAAGGAACACAGGCTGACCTCGACCATGGAGAGACCATGATCTCTGGTGCACTGCGGATGGTGTTGATCGGCCTGTGTTTCGTGTCGAGCGGTGCCCATGCCGACAACCACGACGACAAGCCGCTGCATGTTCCCGTCGTTGTCAATGTCGACTGGCGGCACCCGGAGCCCCCGTTCGAAGGATGGGGAACCGCGCTTGCCTGGTTTGCCCATGTGACCGGGAGATTCGCCGAGCCGCAGCGCACGCAGTTGGCCGATTTGCTCTATGGACGCGACGGCCTTGCGCTGAATATCGCGCGCTACAATATTGGCGGCGGCAATGCGCCCGGGACGCCATCGTATTTGCGGCCCGGTGGCGACATTCCCGGATTCTGGCGCAAGCCGGACGGGTGGAATCCGGAGTCCGACGATGCCTGGGACTGGTCTGCGGATGCGGGACAGCGCTGGTGGCTGGATGCCATCAAAGCGCGGGTCGCATCGCAAGACCTGATTCTGGAAGCGTTTTCGAACTCGCCGCCTTATTTCATGACGCGCAGCGGGCTCGTCTCCGGTAACGTCAACGGGCTGGAAGACAACCTGCTGCCGGGATTCGAAACGCAGTTCGCCAGGTATCTGGCGCGCGTCACCGCGGAGCTCGAGCGCCGGCACGGTATTCGATTCAGGACCTTGTCGCCGGTGAATGAGCCCAATACGCCGTATTGGTTTTCCACGAACAAGCAGGAAGGCGCGCATTGGTCGCCGGAAGCGCAATCGCGCATGTTCGTTGCGTTGGCCAAGGTGTTGGCCGAATATCGCATGACCACGGAAATATCCGGGCCGGACGAAACCAATCCGCAGACGTTCTTCGTCGATTGGGCCGGTTTGTCTCCCGATGCGAAAGCCGTCATCCGGCAACTCAACGTCCATACCTACGAATGGATCGGCAAAAGCGGGGTGAGGGATATTGCGGAAACTTCCGGCAAACGGTTATGGATGTCGGAAGTCGATCTGTCGCCCAGCAATGTGCGGGAAGATGTCGACGACATGCGTCCAGCCATCGCGCTGGCGCAGCAGATCGTTACCGACATCAACAGCATGAATCCCCGGGCCTGGGTGCTATGGCAAGCCATCGAAAACAGGTCTTCCGATCCGAAGAACAGCTCGAACTGGGGCTTGATCAAGGCTGACTTTTCAACTCCGGAGCGGCCGGCATATCAGGTCACGAAGAAATTCTGGGCGTTTGCTCAGTTCACCCGTTTCATCAGGCCTGGCTATCGGTTCCTGAAATCCGATCACACGGATGCGCTGGTGGCCGAAAACCCCGAGACGAAGGAAGTCGTCATCGTCGCGGTCAATCCGGGTATCGTGGCGCGGATGCTGGACATCCGGCTGCCGGACGCAAAACGCGGCAAATTCACATGCAAAACCTTTATTACGCAGGCAAACGATAACCTGGCGACTTCGAAACCCGCATCCTGCGCCGCCAGGTTGTCCGTACATGCGCGACCCATGTCGGTGGTGACGGTCGTAGCGACGCGCCAGAATTAGGCCAGCCGCATCGCGACCGCGCCGCACGCGATCAGGGCGACGGCCGCCAGGCGCGTGCGGCCGACCGGTTCGCGCAGGATGAACACGGCAAGCGCGGTCGCGAACAGGATCGATGTCTCGCGCAGCGCGGCGACCGCCGCGACTGGAGCGCGCGTCATCGCCCACAGCGCGATGCCGTACGAGCCGACGGAGGCGAGCCCGCCCAGCGGCGCCACGAGCGGGTTCGCACGCGCGAACGCGACGAGCGCGTGCACGCGGCCGCGGGCCGCCCACGCGCACACCCAGGCGCCCGTCAGCAGGAAGATCCACAGCGTGTAGGCGGCCGGCGCGCCGGAGCGGCGCACGCCCTGGCCGTCGATCAGGGTACAGGCCGCGATGACGCAGGCCGTCAGCAGCGCGAACACGGTCGTGCGGCGCGCGCCGTGCGCGGGCGCGGCCAGCCATTGTCCCAGCACCCCGCCGCAGATCAGCAACATCGCGACCCACTGGCCTGCGCTCAGCCGGTCGCCCGTCAGCGGCCCGTTGACGAGCGCCACGAGCAGCGGCGCGCAGCCGCGCATCAGCGGGTAGGCATGGCTGACCTGGCCGACGCGGTAGGTCTCGACCAGCAGCAGGAAATAGGCCGCCTGGACGACGCCCGACGCCGCGATGAACGGCCAGCTTGCACGCGCCGGCGCCGGCAGGAAGGGCAGCAGCACGATGGCGACGCAGGCCGAACCCGCGACCACGAGCACCGTCGCGAGCAGCGGCTCGCCGCGCCGCTTGAGGAGCGCGTTCCAGCTCGCATGCAGCAGCGCCGCGCCCAGCACGGCGCACAGTACGGACGGCGTCACGCCTGTTCGGCGGCCGGTGCCGTCTCCGGGATGCCGTGGTTGCGGAAGTAGCGGTGCGCGACGAGCAGCGCGGCGGCCTGCATCGCGGCGCACACGAAGAACGGTCCGCCCACGCGCCAGTCCAGCGGCGGCAGATCGCTTGCCGCACCGAGCAGCCAGGTGCCGACGAGCGGCATGACGACGAGGCCCATGCTGCTGATCGATTGCAGGGAGCCCATCAGTTCTCCCTGTTCGCGGCCCGACGACGATTTCGACAGGATGCCCTGCAGCGCCGGTCCCGCCGCGAACGACAGCAGGTTGCAGAGGATGAAGACGTACATCATCCAGCCTTGCGTGGCGATGGCGTACAGGAAAAAGGTCACGGCGCCGGACGCGAGGCCGATCAGCGACAGCCGCACCTCGCCGAAGCGCCGGATCAGCGGCGCGAGCAGCCCCGCCTGCATGACGATCGAGCACACGCCCACGCAGAACAGGGCGATGCCGTTGTCGCGCGGCGTCCAGCCGAAGCGGAACGTCGTGAACAGGACCCACGTCGACTGCAGCATCATCTGGGCGAAGGAGACGAGCGTGTAGACGATGACGAGGCCGCGGATGTCGGTGCGGCCCACGAGGCGCTGCAGCGACCCGAACGGGTTGATGCGCGACCACTGGAACGGCGCGCGGCGCTCGCGCGGCAGCGATTCCGGCACGGCGAAGTAACCGTAGACGAAGTTCGCTGCGGACAGCGCGGCCGCCACGTAGAACGGCAGGTGCAATCCCATATTGCCCAGCAGGCCGCCGAGGATCGGCCCGCAGATGAAACCGAAGCCGAACGCGGCGCCGATCTTGCCGAAGCTTTTCGCGCGGTTCTCCGGCGTCGACACGTCCGATGCGTATGCGGAGGCGACGGACATGCTGGCCGACGACGCCCCGCCGATCACGCGTCCGATGAACAGGCAGGCGAGGTTCGGCGCCCACGCGGTCGCGAGGAAGTTGATGCACATGCCGCCCATCGAATACAGCAGCACGGGGCGGCGGCCGATGCGGTCGGACAGCGCCCCCACCATCGGCATGAACAGGAATTGCATCAGCCCGAACGTGGCGCCCAGCACGCCGTACCACAGCGCCTGCTGCGCGCGGTTGTCGACGAATTCGCCCACGAGGCTCGGCAGCACGGGCACGATGAGGCCGATGCCGAGCATGTCGACGAACACGCAGATGAGGACGAAATTCAGGTTCGCGCTTTTGGCCATGGGCTGCCCGTGACGATGCGGAAAACGTCTATGGTAGCACCGATTGCCGGGCAGACAACTGCTTGCTTTACGTTCAAGCTTCCACGTGCGGGATGCCGGTCCATTCGGCTGCGAAGGCGCTGCGGAAGTCGGTCAACGTGGCCAGCCGCGCTTCGGCCAGCTTGCGGCCGGCCTCCGTCTGCATCATGCCCGGCAGGCGTGCCAGCTTCGCGTCGATGTGGTCGAGCGAATACGATTTGTCGTCGAGCGGACGGTCCAGCGCGAGCGGATCGCTGCCGTGGGCAAGGGCGCTGCCCATGCGGCCGGCAATATAAAACATGCGCGCGAGGCCGACGGCGCCGAGACCGTCCAGGCGGTCGGCATCCTGCACGATGCGCGCTTCCAGGGTCGTCGCCGGCACGCCGGCGGAAAAGCTGTGCGCCTCGATCGCGTGGGCGACGCCGGCCAGCTTATCCGCCGGAAAGCCGAGCGCCGCCAGCCGCTCGCGTGCCAGTTCGGCCGACAGGCGCGACGCGCTGCTGCGGCGCGGATCGTCCTTCGGCACGTTGACGAGGTCGTGCAGGTAGCACGCGGCCAGCACGACGAGAGGATCGGCCTGCCGATATTGCGCCAGCAGCGCCTGCGCATTGCGCCAGACGCGTTCGAAATGGTTCAGGTCATGGGCGCCGTCGGGGCCCTGGTCGGCGACTGCCTGTGCGGCCAGTCGGGCGAGGCGCGGACGCCAGCTGTCGAGTTCAGGATGGGGTGCTTGCATTGGAGTCCAGGGAAATGAGGGCGCGCTGCGACAGCGCATCGGCCCCGGTGTTCTTGTGGCGCGGCACCCAGCGCAGGCGCACGTCGGGCAACTCCACGAGCAGTGCCAGCGCACGGGCGCGGTAGCCGGCCAGCGCCGGCGCGGCGTACAGGTCGGGGCCGGTCACGTCGTCGATCACGACCCGGCTGTCGCCATGCACGGTCAGCGAGTGCGCGCCGTGGGCGACAGCCGTTTCCAGCAGCGCGATCAGCGCGCGGTATTCCGCTTCGCTGCTGTTGCCGTGGCCGGCCGGCTGGGCGAGTTCGATGACATCGCCTTCCGGACCTTCGATCCGGACGCCGATGCCGCAGCGGCCCGGGTTCGGCCTGGCGGAGCCGTCGAACCACGCGCGCCATGCGGTCGGCCGGGCGTCACGTTTCGCGGACGCGGCGGCCTTGGCCGAGGCCCGTGCCGCGTCGCGCGCCGCCTGCGCGGCCAGCAAGCCGGTGCGCAGCTCGACGAGGGCGGCGAGGCCGGCCGCGCCGGCGGCCAGTTCCAGCGTCCGGCGCAGCGCCTGGCCGGCGGACAGCCCTTCGGCCAGGGCGAGGCGGCGGCTGGCCGCGCGCTCGGCCTTGTAGGCGATCCGGTCCAGGTCGGGGAATTCGTTCATGCCGAGAGGATACTACAAAGAAAAACAGCGCCGGGCGGCGCTGTTGTACGAGTTAGCGGCGGTACGGATTGTCCGGCCGGTGATCCCAGCGGTTCGGCACACCGTCGCCGTCGCGGTCGCGGTCGTACCGGTTCGGCACGCCGTCGCGGTCTTCGTCCCAACGGCGGCTGCCGCGCTCGTAGCGGTCGGGGATGCCGTCGCGGTCGCGGTCGCGGCCACGATAGTATTGCCGGTCGTTGTAGTAATAGCCCCGGTCATACCCGCGGTCATAGCGGCGCTCGAAGCGGTCGGGCACGCCGTCGCGGTCGCGGTCGGGGCCGTACGGCGTCCAGGCGGCAGGCTGCATATACCAGCCGCCATTGCCCTGGTACCAGGCCGGTGCGCGGTAGACATAGCCCGGGCGCTCGGCAACCCAGTAACCCGGTGCCCAGGTGTGGCGGCGGCCGGACCATTCCCAGTGGCCGGGTGCCCACACGTAACCGTGACGCGGCGCGGGGACGCGCTCGTACAACGGGGCCGGCGGGGCGGTGCTGATGTACAGGCTGACATTGCTGTAAGCCATGGAAGGAAGCGGTGCGGCGGCGGCGCCGATGGCGATCAAAGCGGCAAGCGTGAGGCGTTTCATGTTGGTCTCCAATCCGGACTTCGGATGTGACCAATATAGCGCGGCGGGCGGAACGATTCAGCTACTGAAGCAGTTACTTACATCTGAAACAGATTGTGTGCGGGGACAGCAACAGCCATCCCCGCCGTGCCCATCATGCGCGGCTCCGCACGCGTTCCAGCGCCAGCATCTGCTGCTTCTCGACCGGGGTCAGGCGCTTGGCAGTGACGTGCACGACCGGGATGCCGGCGGTCGTCGCGACGACGGGTGCGGTGGCCTGTGCGGGCTTGACGCTGTCGAGTGCCACGCTGCCGGCGGCGGCCACGCCCAGTGCGACGATGAAGGCGGCTTCCATGTGCTTGATGACGTTCATGATGCTCTCCTCGGGGTTGGTTGCGGGTTGAGTGATTAAGCGTTTGTCGATGTGTGTACTGTAGCCACAAGGGTTCGGTGTCTCCACCCGCGTGCGACGAACCGCACGAAATGCAGGATGAAGCGCAGATATGCAGGACCGGCTTTCATCCGCCCCCCGCTAGGCGCACGCGAACACAACGAGGGGAGAACTCAGCGATGATCGGAACGCTCGTCGAGGCCGTCGCGGCCAACCGGACGCGCTTGCGGCGTGCGCGCAACCTGCGTGCCGGCACGCGTACGCAGGCGGTCGCCCGGCCGCGCGCACGCGGACCCGCGCCGCTGCGCTGGCTGACGGCCGGCTGCGTGCTGCTGGCCGCGGCGGGCGCCGCGCTCATCGTCGTGCACGCGCGCTGGCTGGCCGCGGATGGGGAGGCGTCCCCGGGCGACGGCGCGTCGCGCCTGACGGCCGTGCTGCCGGGCGTCGCGTTTACGGTGCCCGGCACGCCGGGCGTGACGGTGCGCACGCACGGCGGCGCAGCGCTGCTCATCCTGTCCGGCATGCGCGCCGGCGCGACGCACCGCGTCGACCTGTGCGGCCAGCTCGCCGACCGCACGCATCCCGGCCGCCTGCTGCCGCTGCGGATCGGCTGGACGTTCGCCGACGTGGCCGGTTTGACCGCGCCGCGCAACGTGCTGCTGGCCGACGCTCCCATGCCGCGCGTGCGCGTCGACGGCCGGGCCGGATCCCCGCTGGACGTGCGCTGGGACGGTCAGGCGCAGTGGGTCGGTGCGAATGCCCAGGTCGCGCCGGGCGGCGAGGGCTGGCTGGCGTGGCGCGACGGCGCGTTGCGGCTGCGGCGCCTAGCGAGCACCGCGTGCCCGGCCGCCGGCGAGCTCCTCGTCCAGCTCTACCGGCCAGCACCTGCGCCGCGCGCGCTGGTCGTCGCTCTGCCGGCGCAGGGCAGCGCCGTCGAGACGATGCTGGCGCCGGGCGACTACCGGGTGCCGGCGGCACCGGCGCCGGCCATGGAAGACGAGCAGCTGTTCGCGCAATTGCAGACGAAGGGGCTCGTGCGCCTGGGCGCGAACGGCCTGGCCGAGCTGGCCCCGCCGGACCTCGCCGCATGGCGCGCAGCCGGCAAGACGCCGTGGGACGGCGTGAATCTGGACGGCGACGCGCTGCGGCTGCTGGAACGGTTGTATCGTCGCGCCGACGGCGATTTCGTGCGCGAACAGGTCCGCATCTTCAATGCCGAGCGGCGGCTGCTCGCATGGCGCCTGCCGGCTGGCGCGGCGGCCACGTGGCGCGCGGAAGCCGTGCAGGGCGCGGCCACGATGCCGGTGCCGCTGGCCGACGACATGCCGCCGGCCACCGCCCGGCTGTTCGCCCGGCTGCCACAGGGCTGGGCGCCGTGGCAGAGAATCGGCGCATGGCCGGCGGACGGAAGCGCCGCGCGGCTGCGCCTGACGGTACCCATTGGCACGGACAGCATCCGGCTGATGCTGGCGGGCCGCCTGCGCCACGTGACGGGCGCACGGTTGCGCAGCGACCCGCAACCCGCCTGCGACGGCCGCGCGTGCACTGCGCCGGACGAGGTGCAGGTGCTCGACCTGCTGCCGGACGCCGGCGAGATCGTGATCGATGCGGAACCGCTGGCGCAGGGCGCCTTGGCCACGCCGGGCGACGCGCGCTACCGCCACCTCGTCGTGCGCGACGGCCGCCTCGCGTGGCAGGCGCTGGGTCCGTCCACGTCGCGCCCGTCCGCGCCGCTGGCGGACGTGGTGCTGGCCGACCGCAACGGCGTCCCGCTGTGGCGCGACGGCGCCCCGACGGACGCGGCGCGCGCGGCCGGCCTGGCGGCCATGCTGGGCGTGCGCGCGGGGCAGGCAGGCAGTGTCGCCACCTTGCTCGGCCGTGTACCGGGCGACCGGCACGCCGCGCGCCTGACGCTGGACCTGCGCCTGCAGGCGGCCGCGCAGGCGGCGCTCGACTGCATCGCGATGCGGCGCGGGCACTGGGACGGCAAGGCGTGCAGCGGCGCGGGGCCCGTGCCGGCGGGCCGCCAGGCGGGCATCGTCCTGCTCGACACGGAGACGGGCGCGATCCTCGCCGCGGCCGGGGCGGGCATGCCGGCCGTGACGAACGAGAATTGGCGCGAGGCGCGCGACTTCGACCGCGTGGATCCGGCCGCGAGTCCGCTGCGGCTGCCCGCGCTGCAGCACGACGGCGGCGCCGAGCGGGCGCCCGGGTCGACGTTCAAGATCGTCAGCGCCCTCGGCCTGGAACTGGCGGCCAAGTCCGACCGCCAGCTGGACGCCCTGCTGGACGGCCTGCCGCTGGCCGGCATCAATGCCGCCGCGCACGAGCGGGGCTTCGCGTTCCGCACGGATGCGGCCACGTATCCCGTCGACGGCCGCGCGCGCATCACGAATTTCCGCGACCAGGGCCTGGACCGGCGCGCCCAGGACGGCCGCCTGGGCCTGGCGCAGGCGCTCACGTACAGCCTGAACACGTGGTTCGCATGGACGGGCGAGCTGTCCGACCGGAGTCTCCTCGGCCGGCCCGACGGCGGCGTGCCCGACCTGCAGCCGCTCGACCCCGGCGCCCTGGATCCGGTGCGTCCCATCGTCGCGATGGCGCGCCGCCTCGGCTTCGGCCAGGCGCAGCGGCTGGACGGCGGCCTGCTGCCGGCGGATGTTGCCTGGTCGACGTGGGACGCGCTGCAGACGACGCCGGCCGCGATCGACCCGGTCCACACGCGCCACGAGCTGCGCCAGATGGCGATCGGCTTGCGGATGCAGGCGACGCCGCTGCAGATGGCACTCGTGGCCGGCGCCGTCGGCCAGGGCAGGGCGATCGTGCCGCACCTGCTGGGTGAGCTCGACGGCAAGCCGGCCGCGCCGTCGGACGGACTGGCGCTGGGCGTCCGGCTGGACCGCATCCGCGCCGGCATGAAAGGGGTCGTCGACATGGGCACGGCGGCCGGCGCCTTCCGCGCGCCGGCGTTGTCCGGTATCCGGCGTGGTCTTTCCGGCAAGACGGGGACGGCGCCGGTGGGCGACGGGTCGCTCGCGACGGTCTGGTTCACGGGCTGGCTGGAGCCGCACAGCGTGCCGGGGCAGGACCACCGGCTGGCCGTCGCCGTTTTCGTCAGCCGCTCGGAAGCGACCGGTGGCGAGCATGCGGCGCCGGTCGCGGCGGCCGTCCTGGGGGCACTCTCCGGCAACGGGCCGAATTGAGGGGTTTTTCCCGCTCATCTGCGCGCCTCACCGATGTGTTTCTGTGGCATGATCTGTTACGGTCCTGCTATTAGCGGCCGAACATCGAAGAGGATTTATGCGTTTGCCGGGAACCCGGTACCAGGAACCGGGCTGGGAAGAAGTGCGCAAGTTGCTGGGACAGTGCTCGCTCGCCGCGCTGCGCGGTCTCGACGCCGCACATCTTGATCTCGACGATTACGTGGAGCGCATGACGGACCAGCTCCTGGCCCAGCGCCACAGCCCGCGCGCCCGGGCGGCCGGCAACGGTTATGGCGACACCGTCCACGAGCTGGCGGTGGCGCTCGTGGTCGAGCTGCGCGCCCGTCCGGCCGACTGGGACGCACTGTGCGCCGCCCTGGCGGAAGGCGCGGCAGGCGACGCGCTGCTGCGCAAGAAGGTGAACGACATGTACGCCGTGCTGCGCGACCGCGTGGACGCCGACAACTACCAGGCCGCCTGCGGCCGCCCGTGCAGCCCGAACCGCATGTACGCGTACCGGATGCTGGACACCGCCTACCACGACGTCGCCCGGCTGTTCGCCAACTGGCGCGCGCACCGGGCCCAGGTCGGCGCGATCCTCGGCCGCGAGATCGCCGACGGCGCCGACCCCATCGAAGTGCGCCAGCTGCGCACGATCCACGACTGCCGCGCCGAGTGGATCCTGCGCTGGAGCGCGTCGCTGGAAGACTTCGGCGGCGGCCCCGGCCCGCTGCACACGCGCTCCAAGCGCTTCGCGAGCCTGAAAACGAGCCCGGAACGGATCGCCGCCATGCTGCACGAGATCGGCGATTACGAACAGCTGTCGGCCAACCGCGACGAGGACTGGCTGCAGGACCTGGGCGACGCGTCGGTCTGGGTGGAAGATTACTGGCGCGTGCTGCAGGAATCGGAGAGCGCGGCGACGCCCGGCCACGATCGTATCCTGGAAGCGCAGCAGGATGCGCTCGACGACGCGGCACCTGAACCCGATCCGGTGCCGGACGAAGCGGATCCCCGCCTGGAAACGCTGGCGCTGAGCGTTTCACTGCCCCCCGGCTATGTTGCGCAGGCGCCGGCGGATGGCCTGCTGGCGGCGGAAGGCCTGCCGGTGGGGCTGGCCGTGTACGCGAAGCTGCTGGGTCCGGACGACGACGCGTACCCGGACGCGTGGCGCGACCCGGCCACGGGCGCGCTGCCGACGATGCAGCAGCTGGCGGCGCTGGCCGAGGTGTCGCTGCCGACGCTGCGCAAGCGCCGCGACGCCGCGATCGCGAGATTGAGCGCCGCCTTTGACACGAAGCGAGGAAGCGATGCATAGCAACGAGAACACCGCCCGCCGGCTGCAGGAAGCCCTGCTGCTGGCCCGCCGCAAGGACGGCGACCGGTTGATGCTGGACGATGCCACGCTGGCCGCCGCGCTGGACGGCAGCCGGCCGCTGACGTCCGGCGAGCGGGCCGCGCTGCAGGCCTCGCCGCTGACCGCGCGCCGGCTGCGTCATCTCGCGCTGGCGCGCCGCGCCGCCGCATCGACCGCGTGGCGCGGCAGCCGCGGCGCGCTGCGGGCCGCGAGCGCCGGCGCGCCCGCTGCGGTCGTGACGGACGATGGCTGGTGGACCCTGCACTTCGTCCCAGCGGGCGGCGGCTGGCGCGCGATCCTGCAACTGGCGCCGCAGGCCCCGTTCGCGGAAGCGCTGCTCGTCGCGCGCGCGCCGCTGCGTGTCGTGGACGGCGCCGGCGGCGTGATGCTCGCCGGCCAGCTCGATGTGGACGGCGAATGCGAGACCGCCTGGCCGTTCGCCGCGCCACCTCATGAACACTTGCAGGCGCACGGCGCCCGTTTCACCGTCGAACCGCTGGAGGCGGACACACCATGATCCCATTCTTCAAGCGCGCCGCGCCCGTGCATGACGCCTGCGCCCTCGGGCGCACGGCCGTCGCGCTGCCGCTGTCTCCCGGCTGCGGCGCGCCGCCGGGGTGCCCCGTCGTCATCGTCGACGCGGACGGCCGCCCGCGCCGCGCCACGACCCCGGCCGGGAAAAAGGTCGAGCTGCGTCCCGGCGAACTCGCCTGGGCATTCCATCCGGGACCGTACACGATCGACGTGGTCCCGTACGCGCAGGCACCGGAGATCGGCCTGCGCACGACCTTCGCCATCGACCCGCAGGACCCCGCCGCCGCGGGTAAACGCTTCGACCTGTACCTGGCCGCCGAAGCGGATGGCCGCGTCGACCTGGCCGCGTTGGGCGCGAACGTGGAAAGCGCCGTGCGCAGCGCGCTGGAGCAGGGCGCGCTGGACCTGCCGCCGTGCGCGGACATCGACGAGTGGAACGCGTTCCGCCAGGGCCTGAACCGCCTGCTGTACCTGCGCTTCGGCCTGACCGTGGACGATTGCGTGCCCGTCGAGCTGGAGGGCGTCGACTATGCGGCGCAACTGGCTGCCCGCGCGGTCGCAAGCACAGCGGCCGTGGCGCCCGCACCCGTCGCGGACAAGGTCGTACCGGACCTCGCCGACGCGAAGTCGTTGCGCCGCCTGTTCCTCGAACTGCCATGCCTGATGTGCGGCCTGCGCCTCGGCGCGCTGCCGAACGGGCAGGAACAGTTCCGTCAGCAGCAGGCCCTGCTGCAGCGCCTGGACCGCCTGTCCGTCGAGATCACGACGATGCCCGCCCTCGTGCTGGCCGCGCCGGGGCAGCCGCTCGCGCTGGACGAACAACTGCGCCGCATGCGCCACAGCCGCCGCGCCACCGTCGCGCTGGACGAGGCCTGGGCGCTGCTGGCCCGTCTTGAAGGCGCGCAGGGGGAGCGCCTCGCCGCGCTGTACGACGAGGCCGAGCGCATCGTCGCCAACCTCGAAGCCGATTGCGCCGGCCGGCGCGCGGCGAAGCACGTCGCGGAGGCCGTATGAGTGGGCCCGCGCAAGCCATCTGCCGTACGCGCCTGCCCGACGGCACGCTGCTCACCGTAACGGCCACCCGGCGCGAACGCGCGGGCCGCGCGGACGTCAAGTGCACCGTGCCGGGCGACGCGGCCATGGCCGAACGGCTGCAGCAAGTGGTCCGCCTCGCGCGCCACACGGAAGCGAAGATCGACAGCCGCGACCAGGTCGTGCTCGGCGTCGACCGCGCGCCGGCCGGACGCGACTGTGAACTGGCCTTCGTGCTCGCCGACCGCCTCGTGCGCGGCGTGTGGCACGGCCGCGGCGACGTCGTCGCCAACGGCTGGTCGGATGCCTGGCAGCTGGGCCGCGTGGACGGTCACGACGTCGCGGATGCGTCGCCCGAGGCGCTGCTCGGCGGCCCGGACGGCCTGTCGCACCTGGGCCAGCTGGACGGTCACCCCGATCCCGGCGCCCGCGTGTCCAGCGCCCGTGCGTGGTTCCCGCTGCACAGCGGCGGAGAGGGCGATGGCCTCGGCTGGGTCGAGGTAAGCGTGCACCCGCTGGAGGGCGAACGGGTGGACGAGGAACAGACGATCGTGGTGCCGGGCGCGGATGCGGCGCGCCAGCTGGCGGTGCGCGAGGCGCTGGCCGGTGCCCGTCACTTCGACGGCCGTGGGCTCGGCCGCTGGCGGACGACGGTGCGTTTCAGCGACGCCGCCTTCGCCGGCCGGTCGTACGAACTGGCGCTCGTGCTGGCCGACCGCATCGCGCGCGGCCGCGACTTCATCCCGCGCGCCCGCCTGCTGGCGACGGGGTGCTCGGATGCGTGGCATGCGGGCCGCGTGGACGCAGTGGACGGCATCGTGCCGAAATGCGCGCTGCTGCTGCGCGAGGCAGGGCCGGGCGACCGCATCGTGCTGCCGCACGCGTGGCGTGAGAGCTTGCCGGCCGGGTTCGCGGACGACGTCCGTGCGCGCGGCGCGAGTGTCGTGTGCGCGGAGCGGATCGGAATCATTTGATGTAGGCTTGCAGGGCGAGCCGGAAGGAGTCGACGATGTTGCGGATGTTTGGATTGGGTGGGGCAAAATGCCCGCGCTGTTCCCACGGGACCGGTGCGGCGGACGGCTATTGCGCCGCCTGCGGCCTGATGCTCGGCACACCGCGCCATGCGCCCGTGCTGGTCGAGAACCGCTGGGTGCCCGGGCCGGACGAACTCGCGGTGTTCTTCGGCGTGCGCGCGCTGTCCGGCGTGTTCGTCAAGACGCTGCGCGTGCCCGCCACGGCGCGTGCGTACATCCTGCAAGGCGAGCAAGCCACGGAAGTGCCGCAGGGCGAGTACGAGATCGAAGGATTTTTTACGCGCCTGAACCACCTGCTGCGCGACCAGCACGCGGAAATCCTCGTCACGCGCAGCGGCGCGCTGCCCGTCGAATTCGAGCTGGATGGCCTGGTCAGCGCCGAGCACCTGGAGGTGTCCGCGCGGCTCGCGCTGTCCGTGCGGATCGAGAGCGTGCCCGCGTTCGCGCGGCATTTCATGACGATGCCCGGCACGGTGAAGGCCGACCACCTGCGCGAACTGCTGCTGCAGCCGGTGCGCCAGCTGGCGGGCGAATTCGTCGCCGCCCGTTCGCTGCGCGAGATGGCGGGCCAGCGCGAACTGCGTCCGGAACTGGACCAGCACCTGCAGGGCGGCCTTGCCACCCTGCTCGCGGATTACGGCCTGGCCATCGTCCGCGTGGAGACGCTGGCGCTGCGCCACGACCGCTTCGACGCCAACCGCGCCCGCATCGGCAGCCTGTGGCTCGCCGTGGACGAGCAGCGGGTGAAGGTCGAGCATGCGCGCCAGCTCGACGAACTGTACTCGGACGACGAATGGCGCCGCATCGCGCGCGAGGAAAGCCAGGCGCGCCTCGCGCACCGGCGCGCGGAACTGCGCCAGGGCGCCGGCATCGAGCGCGCGGAGATGAGTTTGCAGAACGCCGAGCGCGCACAGGCGATCCGCGCCCGCGAGATCGAGCTGTATGGCCGCATCGTCGAGTCCCGTTCGCGCAAGCACGCGATCGAACGGGGCGCGCAAGACCTTGTCGCGGAACTGGAACACGAACTGGCACAGAAACGGGGTGCGCGCGCGGACCAGGAGACGGAATGGGCGCACCTGCGCGAACTGGCCGCCGTGCGCATGCGCGAAGAGGTCGCACTGGCGCGCCAGGATGCGGCGCAGGTGCGCACGGTGGCCGCACAGCGCTTCGCGCACCAGTTGCTGCAACAGCAGATCAGGAACAAGATCGAACAGGCGCGCGACATCGAGGACGCGGCCCGCCAGCGCGCGGAACTGGCGCGCCTGCACGCGGCCGAGGAAGACGCGGCACGACGCATGCGCGAGATCGAGGCGCAGGCGCATGCGGCGCGGCTGCGGGCGGCGGAGCGGGAAGAGTCCGTCGACGTGGAAGCCGTGCGCCAGCGCGTTGAAGCGTTGCGCCGCGACGGCACGCAGGCCGATGCGCTGGCCCAGCACGAAAAACTGCTGCGCACGATCGAAGCGGATGCGGCGCTGCAGCGGGTGGCGCTGGATGGCGAGGAAGCCCGCGCGGTGCTGCAGGCCGAGATGCTCGGCGCCGAGCGCGCGCACGAACTGCGCCGCATGGAGACGCTGGGCGCCGTGGACGACACGACGAAGCTGGTGCTGGCCGGCGAAACGAATGCCGCGCTGCTGGCGGACGTGCTGAAGGCGCGGACGCAGGCCGGCATGAGCGCCGAGCAGCTGGCGGCATTGACGTCGTCGCGCCTCGCCGATGAACAGGTCGAACGCGAGCGCGCGCGGCGCGACGCGGAACTGGAGCGTGAACGGCGCCACCAGCTGGAACTGCTCGCGCTGCAGAACGACGTCAACAAGACCGCGCTGGCCACGCAGGCGCAACTGGGCGGCGCGCTGATTGCGGGGTCGGCCTGCCGCCACGCCGGCGCCCAGGCCGGCGACCGGTTCTGCGGTACGTGCGGCGCGCCGCTGCCGGCGCGGGGATGATGCAGACGGCGATCGACAAGCTGCGCGAACTGCGCGCGCTGCACGAAGACGGCCTGTTGAGCCGCCAGGAATTCGACAGCCGCAAGAACGCGATCCTCGACGCGGCGTATCCAGCCGATTCTTCGGCGGATGCGCCCGTGCGCGCCGGCACCGAGATCGGCCTGATGGCCACGCAGGAAGTGGGGCCCGTCAATCGCCGCTACCGGCTGGAGCACCTGATCGCGCAGGGCGGCATGGGCGAGGTGTGGCAGGCGACCGACCTGGCCACGCATGCGGAACTGGGCCACAGCGCCCAGGTCGCGCTGAAGATCCTGCCGCCCCGGCTCACGGAAAACTCGTTGCATGCGAAGCTGCTGATCGAGGAAGCGGCACGCGCGCGCCAGCTGGCGCACCAGCACATCGTGCGCGTGTACGACTGGGCGCAGGACCCGGCGACCGGCAGCTATTTCATCATCATGGAGTGCCTGGAAGGCGAGGACCTCGACTCGCTGCTGGCGCGCGTGGGCCGGCTCGACCTGCAACGCGCGCTGGACGTGCTGGCGCCCGTGGCCGCGGCACTGGACTACGCGTGGGAGCGGCATCACCTCGTCCACCGCGACATCAAGCCCGCCAACGTGTTCCTCGCGCGCGGCGGCGACGTCAAGCTGCTCGACTTCGGCATCGCGGCGCGCGCCCGCGCGGGCGGCCTTGCGCTGGAAGCCCCGGCCAGCTCGGGCACGGCGGGCTACCGCGCGCCGGAAGCCAGCGGTACCGGCGGCGTGCCGGACCGGGGGCTGGATGTGTATGCGGTTGCCGTCATGCTGTACCAGATGCTTGCCGGTGCGCTGCCCGCCGGCGCCGAGCCCGCGCGGCCGGAGGCATTGAGCGATGCCCAGTGGGCCGTGCTGCGCGCCGCCTTCGCGCAGGATCCAGGCCGGCGTCCGGCCAGCGTGACGGATCTGCTCGCGCGGCTGCAGGCGGCGCCGGTCGTCGACGAGGCGGCGCGGCTGGCTGCGGACGCCATCGAACAGGAGCGCGCCGCACGCGAACTGGCGGCGCGCAAGCTGGCGCAGGCCCAGGCGGAAGCGGCGGCGAAAGCGCAGCTGGAACGCCAGCGTCGCGAACAGGAGCGGGCTGCGAAGCTGGCCGCGGAAGCTGCGCGTGCGGCGCGCAAGGAAGCGCTGCGCCAGCAGTTGCTGGAGCGGCGCGCGGCGGAAGCGGAAAAGGCGAGACTGGAGCGCGAGGAAGCGCAGCGCAAGCTCGTGCAGGCGAAGGCCGCCGCCGCGTACATCGCGGAACAGAAGCGCGCCCGGCTCGAAGAAGCGGCGCGCGCGCAGGCCGTGCTGACGCAGCTGATGCCCACGCCGGCCAGCCCCGTCGCGGACACGGAAGGCGTGCTGCGCGACCGCTTCCTGGGCGGCGACGCCAAGGGGCCGGAACTCGTGCTGCTGCCGACCGGCCGCTTCCAGATGGGTTCTCCCGAGCACGAACGGAAGATCGCGATGGACGCCGGCTCGCAGCCGGGCTGGCTGGCGCGCGAGCTGCCGCAGCACTGGGTCGGCATCGAGAAGCCGATCGCGATGGGCCGCTATCCGGTCACGGTCGGGGAATGGCGCGTGTTCGTGGCCAGTACGGGCTGGCGGCCGAGCGGGGAAACCGACTGGGACGCGCCGGGCTTCGCGCAGACGGACCGCCATCCTGTCGTGGGCGTGAACTGGTTCGACGCCATCCGCTACGTGCGCTGGCTGTCCGAGGCGACCGGTAAATCGTACCGGCTGCCGAGCGAGGCGGAATGGGAATACGCGTGCCGCGCCGGGACGAAGACGGCGTTTTCGTTCGGCGACACGATCACGACGGACCAGGCCAATTACGACGGCAATTTCACGTACAACGGCGGCCCGCGCGGCGAGTACCGGCGCGGCACGACGCCGGTCGGCATGTTCGCGGCCAACGCCTGGGGCCTGTTCGACATGCACGGCAACGTGTGGGAATGGGTGCAGGACGTCGTGCACGACAATTACGACGGCGCGCCCCTCGACGGTTCAGCGTGGGAAGAAGGGGGCGACCAGGCCCGGCGCATCCTGCGCGGCGGCTCCTGGCTGTACAACCCGCGCTACCTGCGCTCGGCGCTGCGCAACGGCTTTTCGGCCGCCCTGTCGAACGACATCGTGGGTTTTCGTATCGTACGCGATCTGATGTAGCCAACACGATACGCAGCGGAAATTCCGGCCCGGGCGCATAATGAATCGCACTCTGCAAACGAGGAGGCGATCATGCGAATTCCCAAGGATATCCAGATCCCGTTCATCGTGCTGTCGCTGGAAGCCGTCTTGCTGACCGGCGCGGCGCTGATCTTCCTGATCCTGCGACCGGGCTGACTCAAGCGTCCAACAGGCGTGCGTGCAGGCGGCGGCGCTCGCCCGTGCGTTCGGTGAGCTCCTCCGGACGCGGGCTCGCCGCGAATCGTACGCGGCCCGTGAAGCGGGCGAGGCGGTCCAGCACCGTGGCCGGGCCGATCGGGGTTTCCTGGCCGCTGGCCGGGTCGAGGTGCCAGAAACCGCCGTCGCGGTGGAACAGGACCGGCATGCCCGCCGCACGCGGCAGGGCGCCGGCCCCCGCGGCTGCCGGCTCGGGCGCGACGCCGGGCGCCAGCAGCACGAAGCACTCCGCGGCGCCGCCGGCGTCCACGCGGTGCAGGGTCAGCGCATGCGCGTGCAGCGCCGTCACGACGAACGTCGCCACGCCGCGTATGCTGGCCGTCAATTCGATGCGCATCCCGAGGCGCAGGGGGACGGGCACGTGCTTGCCGGGCCAGGTGCCGTCCAGCAGCAGGCCGTAGCGCGACACGTCCTCGATCTCGAACCCGCCGCGCGCAGGGCGGATGACGGCGTGGCGCGCGGACAGCCGGCGCGTGAGGCCGTCGCGCTCGGGCCCGTGCTCGCCAAAGTGTTCCAGCAGCAGGTCGGCCTCGGCGCCGACGGATTCATGGCGGCCCAGCACGCATTCGTCCAGTGCGAACAGGCGCACGTGGCGCTGGGCGCCGGCGTCCGGTTCCGCGTACACGAGGCAGGCGGTGCTCGCGGGGCACGGGTGCGCGGGCCGTTCGGCCGGCAGGTCGATCTCGATCAGGTCCTCGTCCCACGCGATGGTCGGCAGGCCGACGGCCACCTTGCCGCCGGCATTCCCGTCGAGGTGCAGTTGGGCGATGGACGCGTTGCGGGCCTGGATGTCGATGTCCATCGCGCCGCCGCCGGCCAGGCCCTGCACCTTGGCGATGGCCCCATCGTCGGCGCTGATGCGCACGTTCTTGTGCGTGGACAGGTAGGTCTGGTGGATCTCGCCCAGCGACGCGTCCGGGCGCGGCACGAGCAGCACGAGCGTCGCGACCCATGTGCGCGCCGGGTGGCGCGCATGGATTTCCAGGTCGACGCGGTACTGGCCGTGCTCCCGCCCGCGCGACGAGAATTCCACGAACACGGGCCGCCAGTCGCCGCGCAGGGTACGCGAAAACTGCAGCTGGCCGGCGCCCATCGGCAGCAGCTTCGATTCGAGCAGCAGGGTCAGTTGCGCGGGGGCGTCGTCCGGCATGCCCCGCAGTTCCAGCTTGATGGCCTGGCGGCCGCCCGCCGCGCGCGGGTCGAAGCCGCTCACGTGCAGGTGCGGGCGGGGCGGTGGTGCGTGGATCGGCGCCGGGACGCGTGCCGGGCCTTCGGCGCGCACGCGTTTTACCATCTCGAAGCTGGAGCCGAGCACATCGACCGCACCGGAAGGCTGGCGGTGGCCGTGCGCGCACTGCGCCTCGCCCGGGGCGACCCAGACGGTGCAATGGGGGTGATCGGGACTGCTGCAACGCTTCATGTGCGATGGCTTCACGCGTGGTTATCGGTTCGGAGCTTGGGAACCCAGCTTACGCGATTGTAGCGTAGCGCGGCGCGCGGATTTCATAGTTGAGCAAGACTTTTTTCCAAGATGCATTATTTACCACACTCAAGCCCCCGGTAATGCGGTCTCGTCGCGTGCGGCGCCGGGAACGCGGATGAGGATCGCGCTGACGTTGTCCGGATAAAAGAACGCGGCCGGATGGGCCTCGTAGGCGGCAAGCAGGGCGCGCAGCATCGTGGCGGCATCCGCGGGGCCGGTCAGCAGTTGCGGCCATTGCCCGACCCAGCCGGACGGGTCCGAGCACGACCACAGGCCGTCCGTCGCCAGCAGATAGGTGCCGCCCGGGCGCAGTGCGAGCGGACGGCGGTCGGCCAGGCCGGACAGCCAGGACGGCAGGTTGAGCGGCGACAATTCGAATAGCGGATCGTTCAGCCGCGTCGGATCGGCGAACGCATTCCCGAGCAGGAAGGCCTGGGCGATCTGCGGGCGGTGTTCGCCATGGACTTGCCGCCACCAGTCGGCTTCGCCCAGCAGGCCGGCCATGGCATACGCAGTGGCGGGGACGTGGTCGACCGTCAGCGGCGCCGCGCGCGATGGCGAGATTTCGTACAGGCGCGAATCGCCCACGTGATACAGCAGCGGCGTGTCGTCCGCGCGCAATTCCAGCAAGGTCAGCGTCGTGCCGGGGCGGGGGCCGGGTGCGTCGGCGAAATGGCGCTGCAGGTCCGCGTGCAGCGCGTCCAGGCGGCGCGCCAGCTCGGCGCCCGTGGCGCACGGGGGCAGCGCGAGCAGGCCGGCGACGACGGCTTCCGCGGCTTCGCGGCCGTGGCCATGGCCGCCCATCCCGTCCAGTACGGCGAGGCGCGCGTGGCCGGGACGCCAGCCCGGGAGTTTGCGGTGTTGCACGGTCTGGTCCTGCAGCCACGCGGCACGGCCGTCGGCGTCGACCAGCAGGAGGTTGTCCTGGTTTTCCGCGCGCAGGCGCGGGCCGGCGCCCAGGCAGGAGCATGCGGCGACGTCCAGGGGGCCGAAGCGCAGCCCGGCAATGAAGTGAGAAATCGGCATCCGGTTACTCTAATCGCAAATGCCAAAAGACCAAGCTTCGATCAGATGGGCTTTTGCCGCCTACCCGTCAGTAACACGGCCGCGTTGACGAGTACGCAGGCGCCGGCGGCCGTCATCGCGAAGCGCACGCCCCAGGCGTCCGCCACCCGGCCCCAGAACAGGCTGCCGACCGTGTAGCCGCCCGCCATCACGACGAGATAGATGGCCAGCGTGCGCGCCCGGACGTCCGCGGGGAACGACAGTTGCGCGGCCGCGTTCAAGGTCGACACGACGGCCGACCAGGCCATGCCGCCGAACACGATCAGCGGGATGAGCAGCGCCAGCGTGTGCAGGAAGGGCATGATCGCAAGCATCGCGCCGTACACGGCCAGCGCGCCGGCCAGGATCCGGGTCTTGTCGACGCGGGCGCGGATCGCCGGCAGGCAGAACGCGGCCAGCACGGCGCCGCCGCCCAGGCTGCCCATCAGGGTGCCGAACACGCTGGCGTCCATCCGGAGAACGTCGCGCACGAACACGGGCAGCAGGCCCGCGAACGCGATGGTGGCGAAGAACACGGTGGCCACGTTGCGCAGGATGCGCCGGTAGCGCGGGCAGCCGAACGCCGTATGCACGCCTTCGCGCAGGCGCGCGCCATAGCCCGCGCACGGCTTCACGTGCGTGCGGTCGTCGCGCCACCATGCGCGGTAGATGGCGAGCAGGCCCACGAACGAGATCGCGTTGAGGAGGAACAGCGGCCCGGGTCCGATCCATTTGAAAAGGACGCCGCCCAGCGCCGGCCCGATGATCGCGGCCGTGTTGTACGACAGGTTGTTGAGAGTCGCGGCAGCTTCCACTTCGTCCGGCTCGACGAGGCCGGACATCGCCGCCTGCCATGCGGGCCACATGAACGCGGAGCCGCAGCCGAGGCAGAACAGCACCATCAGCACGACGGCGTGCGGCGCGTGCCCGGACGCGACCAGCGCGGCCAAGGTGCACGCGCAGCCGGCCATGAACAGGTTACAGAAGAACAGGAACTTCGGGCGGTGCACGGCGTCCGCCACGACGCCTGCGAACAGCGCGAACAGGAAGATCGGGATGTACGTGCACGTCTGCACGAGCGTCGTCGTGGACGCCGAGTGCGAACTGGACGCGATCAGCCAGGCCGACGCGAACGTTTGGATCCACGTGCCGAGATTCGAGACCAGGTTGGCGCACCACAGGTGCCGGTAGCGCGCGTGGCGCAGCGGTTGCGTCAGCGGGACCTTGCGTCGAACCTGATTGCCCGCCTGCGCCGGGGTGAAGCTGGATGTCGTCATCGGGCCAGTCTAAGTGCGCGGCCCGGCCGGGTCAACGCGGCGGGGGACGCCCGCGTCGTTTTCCCAACGTGACGTTTCGACAAGCTCGCCGCTATGTTATCTTGTTGCTCATGCAAATACGCTTACTGGAACCCACTGATATTCCGGCCGCCGCCGACCTGCTGCGCCGCGCCGCCATAACCTACTTCCTCCACGAATCCGCGCCGGAGGACGCCGCGAACTTCCTCTCCCAGCACGATGCGGCAGGCCTGCGCCGCAACCTGGACGCCGGCTTCGTCTACCACGTGGCCATCGTCGATGGCGTGCTGGCCGGCTTCATCGGGGTGCGCGGCGGCACGCACGTCTTCCACCTGTTCGTCGATGCCGCGTACCAGCGGCGCGGCATCGCGCGGGCGCTGTGGGAGGCGGGGCGCGGGGCGGCGCTCGGGCCCGGGCACGCCGGCGTCTTCACGGTGAACTCGTCGAATTTCGCCGTGCCGTTCTACGAGTCGCTCGGCTTTGAGCGCACTGCGCCCATGCAGGTCGACAAGGTGCGCTACAACCCGATGCGCCTGTCAATGCCGCTCGTCGGTGCGGCGTAGCCACAGGCTGCTGGCCCAGCCTTCGACGTCGCTGCCTTCCACGCGCACGCGCCACCAGTCACCGTCCGTCGCCCCCGTCGTGCGGACGATCGTCCCCGCGGGCAGCACGCGCATGCGGGCGGCGCGCACGCCGCGGTCTGCGCGCAGGTTCAGGTCGTCGACGACGCGGTAGCGGGCGCCGGCAGCGGGTGCGGCCGCTGCCACCGGTACCGGCGCGGCCGGCAGCAGCGTGGAGAACAGCAGCCCGAAACCGAGCGTGCCGCCGGCGACCACCGCGAGCGCCCGCAGATTCGGCCGGCGCCACCACGCGCGCGGCGTGCACCACGCGGCCAGCACGAGCGTCGCCGCCAGCGCGCCGGTCCACACGAGCCACGGCGTCATGGCCGCCTCACGCATCGAAGCGCAGCACGTAATGGCCCGCGACGAGGTGGTGCCCGGCCGGCAGCCGGTATGGCTGCTCCGGCGTGGCGGCGTCGATGGCGGCGACGAACGCGAGCTTCTCGTCGAGGTGGTAAAGCGCCTGCGTGGGCGACAGGCGCGCGATCAGCCAGCCGTCCGGTCCCGCCTCGAAGCTGAACGCGTCGCGCGACAGCCCGAGGCGGTCGGCGCTCGACGGCGGCGTGCCGGCCGCGTTCTTGAGGAAGGTCGGCGAATCCAGCACCCGAAGGGCCGCGAGCATCGGCGCGCCCCGGCCGAACGTGAAGCGCGCGCCCGGCGCCACCGGCAGCGCCGGCGGCTGCGGCAGCACGAGCAGCGCGCAATAGCGGTCGGCCAGCGCGGGGGCGCAGGCGGCGAGTTCCACGCGCGTGCCGTCGACGGGGCTGAACGTGGCCGGCACCGCGATGCGTTCGCGGCCGGCCTGCGTGATCGCCTGCAGCTGGTCCTGGTCGTCGACGGCGAAGCCGATGACGGCGTCTGCGGCTTGCGCCGCCGGGACGAACGCGCGGTTCAGTCCGATTTCCAGCGCCTGCGCGCCCGTCTCGCGGTAGCGCGACAGCCGCGGCAGCGCCAGCGCGGCCAGCGTCACGCGCTGGCGCGCGACGGGTGCGTACGTCGCGTCCACCGGTTGCGGCGCCGGCGCGCGCGCCACCGGGACTGCGGTCAGTTCGGGATCGGGTGCGGCGCGCGGTTTCCATACGGCGGGGCGGGCAGAGGCAGGTTTGACCGGCGCGGGGCGCGCCGCGGCCGGCGTCACGCGCAACAGCAGGCGCAGCGCCGCGCCGGTGGCGTCGACGGCGCCGCGGCGCGACCGGATCGTCCAGTAGCCTGCGGCCGCGTCGTAGCTGCAATCGAAGGCGTCCTTCGGGCGCACCTGGACTTCCAGCGGCGAGTCCGGCCCGTCGTTGATGAGGAGGACGGCGCCTTCCGCGCCGAACGGCCAGCCCGGCGCGGCGTACGTGGCTTCGTGCGCGTCGTGGCCGATCAGGGTCAATCGCTGGTTCGGGTAGATGGGGCAGACCGTCTTCCACACGGCGCTGTCGCGCGACACGCTGACCGTGTACTGCACGGTCTCGTTCGGCGCGGGCAGGTAGACGGCGTGGCCGAATTTCACCTCGACCTCGCCCGGCTCCAGCCGGTCGGCGCCGACGACGTGGTAACGGACGTCGTCGCCCTGCAGCAGGTCGCCGAAATCCTTGCGGTGCAGCGCGGAGAGCGACTCGGCGAGGTCGCGCACGCGGGCGCCGCGCGTGAGGTGGCGGTCGTCGTCGACCTCTTCCTGCGGCAGCATCAGCGTGATGTGGGAAAAGCAGCGGATGGCGGCGCGGCCGCGCTGTTCGCGCGGCGAGCGTTCCAGCAAGTCGCGCAGCAGCGGACGGCGCGCGAACAGCGCCAGTCCGGGCGCCTGCCAGATGGCATGGGCGTCGAAGACGTCGTTGATCTTGCCTAGGGCTTCATGTTGGACGTAGACCGGCATGATTCGTTCTCCTCTAAAGATTGGCTGCTGGCGGCAGCGGCACCTAGCAGGGGGCAGATGAAAAACAGCAGGTGCGAGCCGCCCGCCGACAAGAAGCTCATCGGCTGGCCCATCACCGGGAAGATCGCGAGGTTCGTGCCCCACGAGAGCAGGAAGTGGCCGAACGCGAACGCGGCGCCGCCGGCCAGGAAAAAGCAGCGCAGGCGCGCGAGCCACGCCACGCGGAAGTCGCGCGCGTTCGCGCCGGCCAGCCAGCAGCGCATGGCGAGGCGCAGCAGCGCGGCGAGGAACAGCGCCTGCAGCAGCCACAGGCCGACGGCCGCCGCGAGCCCGTGGCGCGCGAGGAAGAACGACGCGGCGAAGTCGTCCTGCACGGCGGGGATGCGAAGCGCGAAGCCCGGATCGAGGCCGAGCGCCGCGAGGCCGAACGCGCCGTCGGCGCCCACCCAGCCGCCCTGCGCGATGGCGCGGGCGCCCAGCAGCAACTGCTGTCCCGTGTGCGGATGCGTGCCCGGATCGAGCCACACGAGGAAGCGGTCGGCATAGAAATCCCAGCGCGCGATCCCGTCCGCGCCCGCGCCGCGCAGCAGGGCCACCGTCGCGACGGCCGCCAGCGCCACGCCGGCGAGCAGCCACGCGGTGCCGCGCCTGCGCGTGGCCAGGGCCTGCGCCAGCATCATCGTGCCGGCCCACAGCGCCAGCAGCACGAGCGGAGAGTAATCGTCGACCTGTACGAGCGCGACGCCGAGCAGCAGCATGAACAGCAGCGCGGGCGCCGCGACCCGCAATGCACGACGCCGGGTGCCGCCCGGCGCCGGACCGCCCGCGCAGGCCAGCGCCAGGCAGTGGGCGGACAGCGCGGCCAGCGCCAGCTTCGCGAATTCCACGGGCTGCAGGTCGAACACGCCCGTCTCGTCGCCGTACGCGACTTGCACAAGCAGCGCGAGCAGCGCGGCGCCGGTGAGCAGCAACAACGCCAGTTCGATGCGCGCCTGCGGGAGCGGCCGCGCCGGGCGGACGAGGCCCGCCAGCGTCACGGCGCCTGCGCCCAGCGCGAGCAGCGCCGCTGTCTTGTGGAAGTGGCGCAGCCAGGCGGTGTCCGGGGCGCCGAGGCCCAGGTCGAGCTGGGCCAGCAGGCCCACTGCGAGCAGCGGCAGCGCGGCGGCGAGCACGGGTTCGAGCTTGCGCGGCGCCAGCAGCGCGAACGCGAGCGCCGCCCACGCGACGAGCAGCCCGATGCCGGCGCCGGCCGGTGTGCCGCTGCGCTGCAGCCAGAACAGGACGGCGCCGCAGCCGGCCAGCAGCATGGCCGCGCCGGCCTTCCTGTTCACGAGCAGCGCGGCCGCGCAGGCGAGGCCGAGGAGGGCCAGCAGCGGCGTGGCCGCCTGCGCCGGCAGGTCCCAGGCCGCGCGCCGCGTCCACGTCCACGCGACGCCGGCCGGCAGGCGCTTCTGCGTGTCGGCATACAGCGCGACGTGGCCGCCGGGATGCATGCGCAGCACGCCGCCGTCCGGTGCGAGCAGCAGGCGGGTGCGGCCGACGATGAGCGTCTGCCCCGCATCCAGCCGCAGAGGGCGACCGGCCAGCAGCGCTGCGCCGTGGCCGTCTTCCAGCAGCAGTGGGACGGCCGGTCCGGTGCCGAGCAGGAAGCCGTCGTCGTTGCGAGCGATGCCTGCCGCGTGCAACGGCATGCCCGCGATCGCGATGCGGTTGCCGCAATCGAGGTTGCCGCCGAAGACGAGCGGGCGGCCTAACGCCAGCGCGCGCGGTGCGATCCGGTTCCAGGCGTCCGCCAGGCGCGCGTCGGGGCAGGCCTGTTGCGGTACGCCGTCGCGGCGCAGCAGGGCGCCGTCGTAGCGCCAGCGGGTGCCGCCCGCCGCCAGGTCGACGGCGTTCGCGCCGGCCGCGGCTACGCGCATGCGCAGCGCGCCGAGCTGGAATGTTTGGGCCGGCGCCAGCACGACGCTGCCGCTGCGGTACTGGCGCGTGCCGTCCTGGACGCTCAGCGGCGCGCCCGTGCCGTCGTCCGCCGCCCACCAGGTGCCGTCGTTGCGGTGCTCCAGGCGCAGGCGGCCGGCGTCTGCATCAGGGGCGCCGAGGGCGGCGTGGTCGACGTCCAGCGTCGCACCGGGTGCCAGCGCGACGGCCACCTGCGCGGGCAGCCACGCGGCCGGGGCGCGCAGCAATGCGAGCATTTGCAGCGCGCACAGGACGGCGAGCAAGGCGCCGGACGCCATCCGGGCGCGGCTCATGCGGCGCTCCGCAACGGGTAGTCGCCGGCGGCGGCGCGGGCGATCAGGCGGCTGATCTCCAGCGCATGGCGGGGCCGCGCTTCAGGACGCGGTGCCAGCAGCGCCCGCAGCAGCGCCAGTGCATCGTCCGCGCGGGCATGGCCGGCGAACAGCGCGGCTTCGTCCGGCGCAAGGATCGCGGGTGCCCGCAGCGCGGCGGCACCGGCCGTGCCGTGCGTACGGTATGCGTCGGCGCACGCGGCGCAATAGCGCAGCGGGATGCCGGTCACGAGCCAGTAGAGCAGCGCGCCCAAGGCGAAATAATCGCTGCGCGCGTCGGTCCGGTAGCGGCCGGCGTCATCGGGAAAGAATTGTTCGGGAGCCTGCCAGGCCGCGGTGCCGGCGTAGGTATGTGCGGCGCTGTCCTGCAGGGGACGATTGGTGCCGAAATCCGCGAGCTTGAGTGCGCCTGTGCTCGCGTCGACGAGCAGGTTGGCCGGCTTCAGGTCCAGGTAGCGCCAGCCGTATTGGTGGACCTTCGCCAGCGCGGTATTTACCTGTGCCGTCCACGCGAGGGCCTGGTCCAGGCCGGACCCAGCGCCGCGGCTGCGCAGCGCCGCCAGGTGGGTGGCCAGGTCGCCGTCCAGGAGTTCCAGCGCCAGTGCCGGCTGACCGTCGTGTTCGCCGCTGTCGAGCAGGCGCACGATGTGGCGCTGGTCCCATGGCTGCAGGCCGCGCAGGAAGGCGATCTCGGCCTCGAAACAGGCGCGCCAGATGGACCGCTGCGGCGGCAACGCCAGGTCCATCTGCGCGCGGTTCACGAGTTTCACCGCGGCCGGCGTACCGTCCAGCACGGACTCCGCGCGCCACACCTGGCCATAGCTGGACCCGCCCAGCGGCGCCTGCAGGCGCCAGGCGCCCGCCGTCAACGTGATGATGTCGCCTGCCTCGACCATGTGCCCTCCCGAACGGGCAGCCTGATGCCGCCTCATGGATGGGTAGCGGGGGGAGGGAGAAAACGTGTTAAAGTCGACAAGATTGCCGTGTCAATAACTCGTCGAGGAAGCCATGTCCAAAGCCACATTCAGCGCCCGGGTGTTCGCCGTCTACGTGTTCGCCGTCAGTACCGTGCTGGTCGTCGCGCCGAACGTGCTGCTGTCCGTCTTCGGGATCGCGCCCACGGCCGAGGTGTGGATCCGTGTCGCCGGCGTCCTCGCTTTCAACATCGGCGTGTATGCGTGGGTCTGCGCACGCTCCCGGGCGTTCCTGGAAGCGTCCGTCTATACGCGTGCGCTCGTGTGCGCCGCGTTCGTCGTGTTCGCGCTGCTCGGCCTCGTCAGCCCGATGATCGTGCTGTTCGGGCTCGTCGACCTGGCCGGCGGTGTCTGGACTTGGCTGGCGCTGAAAGCGGATGCCCGTGCCGTGGGCGCCGCACCGACGGGACTGCGCGCGAACGCCCAATAAAAAACCGCGCACGAGGCGCGGTCTTCAGGGGGCATTCAACGATCAGCGGTGCCAGCCACGGTCGTAGCCACGGTCGTGGTCACGGTCCCAGCCGCCGCGATCGCGGTCCCAGCCGCGATGCCGGCCGCGGTCATGGTCGTAGCCGCGGCCCCGTTCGACGACGACGACGTCCGGACGCGAATTGTAGTAATAGCGGGGCGATTCGACATACACCGGACGCGGTTGCACATAGACCGGACGGGACTCGACGTAGGCCGGTGCCGACTGGTAATAGCCGCCGTTGTAGCCACCGGAATAGCCACCCGAGTAGGCGTAGCCGCGGTTGCGGTAGTAATAGTCGTCGTTCGTGCGGACCGAGTTGCCGACCGCCGCGCCGATGGCGCCGCCGACGAGCGCGCCGTCGCGGCCGCCCACGCTGCCGCCGATGGCGGCGCCGGCCAGTGCACCCACGACCGTGTTCACACCCCGATCGTCAGCCATTGCCGAGGTGGACACGGCAGCTGCGGCCAGGAGCATGGCACCAATGCATTTTTTCTTCAACATGGTTAGTTCCTTGCGCCTCAACGGGGATCGGGATGATCACAACTACGCCAGGCATGCAATCATCATAGATACATCCGTGTATGCTGCCACGCGTTAATACAGATTATTACATCTGCTTCTGCCCCGGTAACATCGGTTACACCCGCCCTTGCAGACGCAGGAGGCCGCCCCATCTTGGAGAGGTTATCGACTGACAGACCCCACCATGGCGCGCCGGCGTTCTTTTGTTTCCATTCTTGCCATTCTCCTGCTGTTGCACGCATACATCGGCCTGCGCCTGTTGCCCGCGCTGGACGCCGGTGTGATCGGCATGCTGGCAGGGACGGCGTTCCTTGCCGTGTCGGCCGCGCTCGTACGCATCGGTCTCGTGGCGCCGAGCCTGCGCCGTACGCGCTGGTCCGAACCGCTCACGTGGGCGGGTTTGCTCGCGATGGGCCTGTTTTCCTCGCTCTTCGTGCTGACCCTGCTGCGCGACCTTTTACTGCTGGTCCTGGCGCTGGCCGGCGCGGGCGGCCCCGGCTTCACCCATGACAGCGCCGTCGCGGTGCCGCTGCTGGCGCTGGCCGTGACATGCATCGGCTTCATTAACGCCCGGCGTGTGGCGCGCGTGGTCAAGGTCGAGGTCCCCATCGACGGCCTGCCGGAAGACCTGCACGGTTACTCGATTGCGCAGATTTCCGACATCCACGTGGGCCCGACTATCCGCCGGCCGTACCTGAACGCCATCGTCACGAAGGTCAACGCGCTCAGGCCGGACGCCATCGCCATCACGGGCGACCTCGTCGACGGCAGCGTGCAGCGCCTGGCCATGCACACGGAACCGCTGGCGCGCCTGTCCGCGCCGGACGGTGCGTTCTTCGTCACCGGCAACCATGAATACTATTCCGGCGCCGAGCAGTGGATCGCGGAAGTGCGCCGGCTGGGCTTGCGTGTGCTGTTGAACGAACACGTGATCCGGCGCCGGGGCGGCGCGACACTGATGATCGCCGGCGTCACGGATTACACGGCGCAGCATTTCAACCCCGCCCACAAGAGCGACCCGCACCTGGCCGCCGCAGGTGCGCCGGACGATGTCGCCGTCCGCATCCTGCTGGCCCACCAGCCGCGCACGGCACCGGCCGCGGCCGATGCCGGCTTCGACCTGCAATTGTCCGGCCACACCCACGGCGGCCAGTTCGTCCCGTGGAATCTGTTCGTCCCGCTGCAGCAGCCGTTCGTCGCCGGCCTGAACCGCGTGCGTTCGCTGTGGGTGTACACGAGCCGCGGCACCGGGTACTGGGGACCGCCGAAGCGCTTCGGCGCGCCGTCCGAGATCACGCTCGTACGCCTCGTGCCCGGCCGGGTGTGATTGAGTACGCCAATATATTTCCACAAACACAAGCGGATGCGTTATCGTTTTGGTTTTTCCACCGACCAAAGGATTGCCAGCATGAATCGCCTCCGTCTCCCGGCCTTGAGCCTGCTCGCCGCCTGCCTGCTGGGCAGTACCGCGAACGCCGCCACTCCCGGCAATGACCCGGCCGCGCTCGCCAAGGTGCGCGATACGGCCCTGCAAAGCGATTACGCCTACCAGCGGCTGGAAGACCTGACGGACCTCGTCGGCCCGCGCCTGTCCGGCTCCCCGGGCGCCGCCGCGGCCGTGACGCAGGTCGCCGATGAATTGCGCAAGCTGGGCGCCAAGGTCACGCTGCAGCCGGTCAAGGTGCCGCACTGGGTACGCGGTGAAGAGAAGGCGGCGCTGGTGGACTACCAGGGCCGTCCGGCCGGCGTCACGCAAAAGATCGTGCTGACCGCGCTGGGCGGATCGGGCGCGACCCCGGCCGCCGGCATCACGGCGCCGGTGATCGTCGTGCGCACGTTCGAGGAACTGAAGGGGCGCGCGGCCGAGGTGAAGGGCCGCATCGTCCTGTTCGACGTGCCGTTCGACCAGAACATGGCGGACCGCGGCCTGGCAGGCACGGCCTATGGCCAGGCCGTCGCGTTCCGCGGGGCCGGCCCGCGCATGGCGGCCGAGATGGGCGCGGCGGCGGCCCTCGTGCGCGCCGTCGGCGGTGCCGCGTACCGCATCCCGCACACGGGCGCGACGCTCCTCAAGGACGATGCGCGCATTCCGGCGGCAGCGGTCACGATCGAAGACTCCCTGCTGATCGCGCGCCTGTCGAAGCGCGGTCCCGTCACCATGCACCTGACCCTGACGCCGCAGATCCTGCCGGACGCCGACAGCTACAACGTGATCGCCGACTGGCCGGGCACGGACAAGGCCGACGAGATCGTGATCGTGTCGGGCCATCTGGATTCCTGGGACCTGGCGACCGGCGCCAACGACGACGCATCCGGCGTCGTCAGCGCGATGGAAGTGATCAACACGCTGCGCAAGCTGGATTATCGTCCGCGCCGCACGATCCGCGTCGTGGCCTGGATGAACGAGGAGAACGGCGGCCGCGGCGGGCACACGTATGACGCCGTCAACAAGAAGCTCGCCGGGAAGCATTTCGCGGCGTACGAGGACGATGGCGGCTCGGGCCGTCCGTTCGGCCTGCACGCGGGCATCAGCGTGGCCGGCGCCAAGCTGCTGGCGCCGCTGCAGGCTGCCCTGTATCCGATGGGCGCGGGCGCATTCCGCCGCGACGACGTCGTCGGTGCCGGCGACCTGCACGACCTGGAAGATTCGGGTGTGCCGACCTTCGAACCGTGGATCGATTCGTCCGATTACTTCAATTATCACCATACCCCCGCCGATACCTTCGATAAGGTGGATCCGGAAAACCTGCGCCGCCACGCCGCCGTCATGGCGACGACGGCCTGGTTCCTGGCCAACATGGACCAGCCGATCGGCCGCTCCAACGTCTTCACCGAGGCGAAGGCGGCGAAGTAACAGGAGCAGCCATGCGGCAGGCGGCGCACCGCCTGCCGTTGCCGTCATCCGGCGTCGATGCGCCGGATCGCACGGGCATGCCCGCGGAACGGACGGCCGTACACGGTCTGGATGCCGCTGGCAAAATTTTGCCCCCAGACCAGTTGCGGCCGTGTGTCGTGGTGCTCGTTCGACCAGTACCACACGCGATCGAACCCTTCGCGCAGGTTGGCGAACAGCAGGGCGAGCTCGCGCCGGGTCGGCAGCTCGCCCTGCTGCGCGGCAGCCCATTCGCGCGCGGCGGGCCAGCTGACGTCGGACGCTTCGTCCGGCAACAGCACCAGGTGGTAGTCGGACTCGCCGTTCTTGCCGAGTATCAGGCCGGCATAGGCTTCGCCTTCCTTCAACATTTCTTGGATCCTCAGGTAGTCACCCATTGCGCAACCCTTTCGTCATGTCTTGCGGTCTCGTATGACCATCGATCGCCGCGCTTGGTTGCGACATTCGATAAGACCTAGCTCATAACGGCGTTTGCGACTATGGTTCTCAGCCTTCGTTTCGAGGCTGACCAGAGGAAATGTTTGTGTGGGGTTACGTCAGTCGTCCAGCGGCCGGACGATCTCCGGGCCATCCGCGCCCGCGCGGTTCACGGCCGTGCTGACCTTGTACCACGCGAAGGCGTCCGCGGGCACGGCCGCATGGCGCGCCAGTTCGATGGCCTGCTGGGGCGACAGGCCCGGATCGAGCCACAATTTCGCGTCTTCCGCCTCCAGCACGACGGGACGGCGGTCGTGGATGTCCAGCATGCCGCCGGACGCGTCGTCCGTGACGATGACGAAGCCCGCCTCGGCCCGGTTCTCCTCGAACGGTCCGAAATTGGCGACGGCCAGCATGAACAGCGGGGCGTGGTCCTTGCGGTGGATGTGCCACGGCTGCTTGTGGCCTTTTTCTCCCGTCCACTCGTACCAGCCCTCGGCCGGCACGATGCCGCGCCCGTTCTTGACGAGCCGCGACCAGTAGCGGTTGGCCAGCTTTTCCAGCCGGGCGTTGATGACGATGGGCACTTTACCTTCAGCCCATTTCGCGCGGTAACTCCAGAACACGTCGTCCACGCGGTGCTCGCCGTCCTGCACGTGCATGACGGGGCGGTAGGTACCCGGGGCCGCATTCGTCGTCGGCCTGGACTCGCTGTCGAACACGGCGTCGGTCCAGCCGATCAGGTTGGCGTAATGGCGCGCGGTCTGGCTTTGGTCAAATCGTCCACACATGGGACGATGGTAGCGCAGATGGCAGACGATGGCCGTCCGTTAGCGCGCGCCGCTCCGGTCAGTCCGGCAGGCCCGGCGCGGGCAGGCCCGGACCGGCGACGGGCTGCGTCTCGAAGCGTTCGCCGAAACCGGCGATCAGCGGCCGCGCTTTTGCGATGGCGGCCTGCACGGCGGGCAGCGCCAGCGACGCCTGATGGCTGTGCTGGCTGTCCCACACTTCCGTGATCCAGATGGCGTCCGGCTCGGCGTCGTCGTGCGCGATGACGTAACTGATGCAGCCCGGCATGTCCGTCGTGCCGTGGGCGAGGATGGCCGTCAGCGTGTCGCGCTGGCCTGGTGTGCAAAGGATCTTGCCGATCAGTCCGTACATGGTGTCTCCGGTTCATGCGACGAGGCGGCGCGTGGACGCGAACCGCCACAACAATCCCGTCAGCGCCAGCGACAGCGCGAAGACGAGGGCGACGACGATGATATCCCAGCCAGGGACGGCGCGCAGCGGCGAATCCGGGCGCGCGAGCAGGTCGACGAAGAGGAAGTGCGACGCATAGATGCCCAGCACGAGCGGACCGAGCCCCGCGAGGCGGGGAAAGCGCAGCGGCGCCGGATCCGACAGGGCCAGCATCGTCATGCCCAGCCCGTAAAAATAGGTGCCGATCACGAAATCCTGCGCCATGTTCGTGCCCCAACGCGCATGCAGCCAGGCCACCTCGGCCAGTTGCAGCACCAGCCCGCCCAGCGCCAGTGCGGGGCCGAGCCGGCGCCAGGACGGCCGGGGACCCGCGCGCTGCAGCCGGATCCCGGTGACGAACATGATCAGGCTGAAGCACAGGCCATTGCGGATATTGACGTGCGTATGGAAACCGAGGGGCGTATCGGCATACGCCTTGCCGGCGAGCCCGATGGCGTACAGCGCCACGGCCAGCACGACGAGGGTGCGCTCCCATCCCCGCGCGAGCAGGGCGCCGCTGACGAGGGCCGCCAGCGCCAGCGCCGGCAGGAACCACAGATGGACCTTGGTGCCCTGCAGCAGCAAAGTCGGCACGCCGGGCAGGGGACGCGTGGCCCCTTGCCAGCCCACCGCCGCGACCGTGATGAGGAAATAGATTGCGGACCAGGCGGCGAACAGCACGAGCACGCGCCGGGCGAGGGCGACGCCGGCCGTCCAGCACGCGGTGCGGTCCCGGCAGCGGCCGGCCCAAAAATAGCCGGACAACATGAAGAACAGGGGCACGGCAAAGCGCTCCAGCTGGTCGAGCAGCGTGCGGGCGTCGCCGCGCAGCCCGACCGCATCCGGGCCGGTGTGCGGCGCCGTGTGCAGAGCGATGACGGCGGCGATAGCCAGGACCCGGAAGACGTCGACGGACTGGATGCGTTCTGCGGCTGTATGCGGTGCGTGTTGTTTCTGCATCATCGTGGTCGGCATATCTTCGCTGATTTCGCCAAAAATCCGCCAAATAGTTCCTTATTGGCAAGATTATGTCACTCAAATTTGCTAAACTGGAGCTTATTTCCACTGCGCAATTTCGCGCGCCTTTCCCGGCAATCGTGCCAAGCTCGACAGTGTTGCACGGCCGGCCCATCCAGCCCGTTCCGATTTGAGCGTCTTACTTTTACTGTTCGTCACCATCGCCCTGTCCGCGATCATGCTGATGGTCTTGCGTTCGCTCGCCCGCAGCGACGTCGCCGGCGTGCGCGAGTGGACGGGTGCGAACGTCCTTGCCATTGCGGCGCTGTTGCTGTTCGCCGGCCGCGGACGGATCGCGGACGTGCTGTCGATCGACGTCGCGAACCTGCTGTTCCTGGGCGCGCCCGCACTGATGCATGCCGGCTTCGAGCGCCATCTCGGCCGCCCGGTCCCGTACCGCGCGCTGGCGGCGCTGGTGGCGACGTCGACCGTGGCGCTGGGCATCTTTCACTATGGAGTGGACGCGATGACGGTGCGCGTCGCGCTGTCGTCGCTGTTTCACGGCGCGGTGTGCGTCGCGATGGCGTGGGGACTGCGGCCGTGGGCACAGCCCGGCCGGGCCCGGTATCCGATCCGCTTCGCGTTCGGCGCCGCGGTGACCCTGGCGGGGGCCCACGCGGTGCGCGCCGTGCTGTACGCCTCGCACCACGACGCGCAGGTGACGCTGTTCGATGCGTCGCCCGTCAATCTCGTCTGCTTTGCCCTCGGCACGCTGGCGCTGCCCGGCCTGACGCTGGGCGCCGTGATGATGGCGAACGCCGGCCTGATCGGCCAGGCCCGGTACGCGGCGGAACACGACCACCTGACGGGCGCCTGGTCGCGCCGCGCCTTCTTCGGCCGCGCCGAGCGCGCCCACGCGGACGCCGTGCGCACGGGCGAGCCGCTGTCGTTGCTGATCTTCGACGTCGACCACTTCAAGGCCATCAACGACACGCACGGACACGCCGTCGGCGACCGGGTGCTGGCCGACCTCGTCGCGCGCGCGGGCACGGTGCTGCGCAGCGACGGCTGCGCGCGCCTGGGCGGCGAGGAATTTGCGGTGCTGTTGCCGAAGACCACCGCGGACGCCGCCAGCCGCATGGGGGACGACCTGCGCCTCATGCTGGAGCGGGCCTTTGTCCCGAGTGTCGGCGGCGCGGGCGTGCGCTATACCGTCAGCGTGGGCGTGGCCACGCTGGACGTAGGCGAATTGCTGCCGGGTCTGATGCAGCGGGCGGATGCCGCGTTGTACGCCGCCAAGCGGGGGGGGCGCAATCGCGTCGTCGAAGCCCGTTCCGCGCCGTTTCCCGACACGGGTAGTCAGGTCGGATAAAACCGGCCACCGCGACGGTATTTCGGGCGTCGCGCGATTCCGGTCGTCTGTCGAAATAACTTACATTTACCTTGAAAAAAATACCAGCGGTTTAATAAGTCGTTGAATCGTTGGGAGTATCAAAGCGTGGCATATCACTTGCTTAAGCAGTCAGGCGACTTGGCGGGAAGGGATGACTCAAAAAGGACTCTGCTGCTTGCTGGGAGTTCGGACTTCGATCGTCGAATGTTGGATCAACTCTGGAAGGAACGATATGTTTTCGCATATTTTTGCCAAAGCCGCGTTCACATTGGCGGCCGGCGCTTTAATGATTGCGCCGCTGACAGCACGTGCCCAGCAACAGGACACAGGAGAAGTGACATTAGGCTTCGACGGTTTGCCGGACTTGTCGGCGAACGTGGGAGATTTTGGCGTCAGTTTTACTGGGGCAAGCGTCCTGCAATGCGGCAGTTCCTTGAATTGCAGCGCATATCCGCCATTCTCGGGCAGGAACATCATTTATGACACCCCCGGTTTCGGCGGCGTTATTACCGCTGTATTCGATCCTACGGTAGCGGGAAATGTACGCAAAGTGAGCGCCCGTATCACCGGTAACCGAAGCATTACGATGACGGCGTTTGATGTCAACAAAAAGGTGCTGGGAACGATCAGTACCGGAGGATCGAATTATGTCGGCTCGGGAACCGGCCTGCCGGCGAATATGTTATTGACGATAACAGTACCAAGCGGGCAACTACCTGTCACGTCAGTCACATTCCACGATTCAGGTAATACGTTCACGATCGACGACTTCACTTTTACCAAGGGTAAAACCGTGATGCTGGACGCCGGTCACGGCCAGATCAAGGTCGGGAATGTCTTTAAATATCAGCGCCCGGCGACCGCTACCTATCAGCTCTACGAAGATAATCTCACCCTCGACATGGCGCAAAGCGCGAAGACCGAGCTGGAAAAGAACTACGGTGTCATGATGACGAGGTCGGGGACGACGGCGCCGTTTGCCCCGGCCAACTGTGGCGTGCCGTGCAATATCGATCTGGACAAGAGAAAGGAGTTGGCCGAGAAATATGAAGTGGACGTATTTGTTTCTCTTCACACGAACGCATCGGCCGATAAAAAAGCCAACGGCGCCGAGGGTTTTTATCGGGGCGCGGGCAACCAGTCATCGGATCTGGCTTCTCGTCTTGTTGCGGGAGTGTCGGGCGCGGGAGTAGCGAATCGCGGGTCGAAGGCATTTTCCTATCGAGTGCTGAGTACGACCATGTCGAACAGCCTGGTTGAAATAGCTTTTCACACCAACTCCCAACTGGCCGCCGGGCAGTCCGTCACTGACGAGTTCCGTCTCAGTACCGCGAGTTTCAAAGGATCGGTCGGCAGTGCGATCGCCAAAGCGGTCGATGACTTCATCAAAGCGAATCCCTGAAGGAGCTGGAAATGGTTAATCATCGCACGTTAACATGCCTTCTTCTGTCAGCCTCGGCGGTAACAGCGCAGGCCCAGGATCCTGACGAGCGCACGGGGCCGTCAGTTTCGTTTCCTGCAGTCTCTCCGGACGGGCAAAAGATCGTCTTCGTGTCGGATGCCGGCGCCAGCAAGGATATCTGGATCGTCAACCGGGACGGCAGTAACGTCCGTCCGTTGATCAATTGGAGCGGCTCCGACGAACTGGCTCCCGATTGGTCGCCCGACGGGAAAATCCTTGCGTTTGCCTCGACGCGGAATGGCGGTAAATTGAATATCTGGGCAACCGATCAAAACGGTGCGAATCCCAGGCAGCTTACCAGCGGCGGCGCCAACAATAGCCAGCCCCGTTACTCGCCGGATGGTGCACGCATCGCCTTCACATCCGACCGTACAGGTAAGCGGGAATTATGGATCATGAATGCCGACGGAACCGGACAGCACTCGGTCGGGTTGATTTCAAAGAAAGTGAGCGATCCGACATGGTCCCCCGATGGATCGGAAATTGCCTATGTGGGATGCAGCGCAGGAACCTGCAACTTGTATGCGATTACCGCGGACGGCGCACGATCCAGGCAAATCACGTTTGGCCAGGCTAACGATTGGCAGCCGCACTGGAGCAGCTGGGGGATCGTTTTTGCGTCCGACCGGGACGGTCTGCAATCGATATGGGTAGTCGGAGGGACCGGCTCGGGAATACGAAGCTTCACGAACCCCGGCCCGACAGGAGATATGTATCCGCGCTGGGACAAGACCGGCGGGGCATATTTCAGCCGGGCAGGCCTGGACACGGAGTCTGCGGGTTCGAATATGTGGTACACCAATGGGCAAGGCGCCGAGAAGCGCATCACGAACATCCAGGGTACTTTCATGAACGGCGATGCGAACGGGGATGGCAAGACGGATTGCGCGGATCTGGAACTCGTCAAGAAATCGTTCGGTGCCCGGACCGGGCAGGGTTCGTACGATACGCGAGCCGATCTGAACGGCGACGGTATCGTGGATCTAAGGGATCTGACAATCGTCTCGAAAGGATTGTCGAGCGGAATTACATGCAAATGACATTCGTTTAAAAAGGGGAAATATCATGAGTATATGGCGTGGAATCCTGGTTCTGCTGCTCGTACTGTCGTCTCCGTGTCATGCCGCCGTGATCAGCGTCGTGCCGCATGCGGCCGAGGTGGCGCCCGGCGAATCGTTTGCCGTGGATATCAGTATTGCCGACGTGAGTGACCTGTACGGCTTCCAATTCAGTCTCGATTTTTCACCCGGCACGCTGGGCGTCCTGCATGCGGATGAAGGCGCATTTTTCTCGACCGGCGGTGGATTTTTCTCGGGGATCATCGACAACGCATCGGGCAAGCTGGATTTCGTCGCCAATACGATTCTCGGGCCAGGCCCAGGCCTGAGCGGTGGCGGCGTGCTCGCGACGATAACGTTCAATGCGCTCGCCGCAGGCAATGGCGAAATATCGGTTTCAGACCTGCTGCTGCTGAATTCAGACCTGGAGGACATCTCCGTCGACAGCCTCGATGCCGCCGAGGTGGTGGTCAGGGGCGCACCGGTTGATGAGCCGCATATCCTGCTTCTGATGTCGCTAGGGGTGTTATCGATGCGTTTTATGAAACGCAAGACTGCCGGAGACCTCCGACAGGCGTCAGGCATTGGAACGGGAAGGGAATAAATCGATGGTGCCCGGAGCCGGGATCGAACCGGCACGCCATCGCTGGCACGGGATTTTAAGTCCCGGGTGTCTACCAGTTTCACCATCCGGGCAGCGGGCAGGATTCTAGCACAGCCAGACCCGTTCAGGGTCAAAAATGCAATGTTGGCTTGTCCGCGCCCGGCCACCGATGGGCCGACCCGAAGGGGCGCACGAGTGCTGCTGCGGCGGCCACCAGCACGTGGGGTGGACGCGCCCCCAGCCGCCGTCCCGCAGGACGCGTCAGCACACGCAGCGCGACGTCGAACGGCACGCCATCCTCGTACAGCAGGCGCGCGGCGTGCGCGATGCCATGTTGGGGGCTGCCGTTCAACACGGCATCGATGAACATGGCGGAGATACGGTCATGGCGGCGATTCATCATGCGCTCCCGATGGCTGAGTCCGTTTCATTGTGCGCCGATCCGGCCAAAGTTTCCATTCAACATGCATGATGCGTGCCGGCCGGCGGCGCATGGTGTAGCATGCGGGGCGATACGCCCGCGGCCGCCGTTGCCGCGGCAGGAAACATGCAAGGACAGACTTTGAATATCACGATCAACGAGGAACTCCGCTCTTTCATCGATCCCCTCACACCCGTCGAATACGCGGCGCTCGAGCGCAGCCTGCTGGCCGACGGCTGCCGCGACGCACTCGTGCTGTGGCGCGACGTCCTGATCGACGGGCATAACCGCTACGACATCTGCACGAAGCACGGCATCCCGTTCCGCACCGTCAACAACGACAAGTTCGACTCGCTCGAAGACGTCATGCTGTGGGTCATCGACAATAATCTCGCGCGCCGCAGCGTCTCGGACTTCCAGCGTGGCATGCTCGCGCTGCGCAAGAAGGAAATCGTCGCCACGCGCGCCGCCCAGCGTGCCGCCGAGGCACCGCCGGAACAGGCAGCGCAGGAACCCGCCGACGATCCGGCCGATCCGCCGTGGAGCACCCGCGAAGACGTCGCCAAGGCGGCGCGCGTGTCGGCCAATACGCTGAGCCAGATCGAGCGCATCCGCAAGACGGCGGCGCCGGAACTGGTCGACGCCGTGCGCAGCGGGACGATTTCCGTCAGCGCCGCCGCCAGCGTCGCGTCGCTCCCGCCGGAAGCGCAGGTCGCCGCCGTCGCCGGCGGGCGCAAGGAGCTGCAGCAGGCCGCCCGCCAGGTGCGCGAACAGAAGGCCGGCGCCAAGCCGAAGAAGGAAACCGTGCCCGATTCGCCGGAAGACCAGGTGAAGGCCTTGCGGGCCCAGGTCGGCGAACTGAAAGACCGTGTCGCGACGCTGATGACGGAAAACGAAGTGCTGCGCCAGAAGCTCGCCGCGCTCGGCGGCGCCTGATCGAGGAGTCCTCATGACGATGTCCCGCGCGGCCCCGGTCGCCTTCGCCTGCGCCGCACTGTTCGCGCTCGCCCGACCCGTGGCCGCATCTGCCAC
Organism: Massilia kyonggiensis; assembly: GCF_024756235.1. Taxonomy (GTDB): domain Bacteria; phylum Pseudomonadota; class Gammaproteobacteria; order Burkholderiales; family Burkholderiaceae_D; genus Telluria; species Telluria kyonggiensis. The sequence goes on from NZ_JANUGY010000007.1 coordinate 260,627, forward strand.
GGCGCCGGTCGCCGCGCACACGCACGCCGCTGTTACGTCCGCCGAGCGCGCGCGCATGCAGGCGCAGGCGCGGCGCGTGACGATCCTGCGCGACAAATGGGGCATCCCGCACGTGTTCGGCAAGACGGATGCGGACGCAGTGTTCGGCATGCTGTTCGCGCAGGCCGAGGACGATTTCAACCGCGTCGAACTCAATTACATCAACGCGCTGGGGCGGCTGGCCGAGGTCGAGGGCGAGAAGGAGATCTGGCGCGACCTGCGCATGAAGCTGTACATCGATCCGGCCGAGCTGAAGGCAAAGTACGCGGAAAGCCCGGCCTGGCTGAAACAGCTGATGGATGCGTACGCGGATGGCCTGAACTGGTATCTCGTCACGCATCCGCACGTGAAGCCGAAGCTGATCACGCGCTTCGAGCCGTGGATGGCGCTCGCGTTCAGCGAGGGCAGCATCGGCGGCGACATCGAGACCATCGACCTGAAGGCACTGCAGGCGTTCTACGGCGCGGCACCGGCGCCCGCCGTCGCGCTGGCGGACAAGGGGTTCGATCCGGAGCCGCGCGGCTCGAACGGCTTCGCCATCGCGCCGCGCCTCACGGCCGGCGGCCATGCCCTCTTGATGATCAATCCGCACACGTCGTTCTACTTCCGCCCCGAGATCCACATGGCGAGCGAAGAGGGCCTGAACGCGTACGGCGCCGTCACATGGGGCCAGTTCTTCATCTACCAGGGCTTCAACGACCGCATCGGCTGGATGCACACGTCGGGCGGCGGCGACGTCATCGACGAGTACCTGGAAACGGTGGAGGGGCGCGACGGCAGATTCGTCTACAAATACGGCGGCGCAGAACGCGCCGTGCGCACGAAGACGATCGCGCTGCCGTACAAGACCGCGAACGGCATGGCGACGCGCACCGTCACCGCGTACTTCACGCACCACGGTCCCGTCATCCGCGAACAGGACGGCAAGTGGGTGGCGGTGCGCATGATGGACGATCCGATGCACGCGCTGATGCAGTCGTACGGCCGCACGAAGGCGCGCGACTACGCGGCGTTCCGCAAGGTGATGGACCTGCGCACGAATTCGTCCAACAACACGGTGTATGCGGACGCGGACGGCAATATCGCCTACTTCCACGGCAATTTCATCCCGCGCCGCGACCCCCGTTTCGACTGGACGAAGCCCGTCGACGGCAGCGATCCGGCCACCGAGTGGAAGGGGCTGCACGCCGTCGACGAGACGATCACGCTGTTCAATCCGGGCAGCGGCTATATCTCGAACACGAACAACTGGCCGTGCACGGGCTTCGGCGCGAGCAGCCCGGATTGCGCGAAGTACCCCGCGTACATGTGGTCGCTGCCGCAGAATCCGCGCGGCGTCCACGCGGAGCGCGTGCTGCACGATGCGCGCGGCCTCACGCTCGATGGCCTCATCGCGAAGGCGTACGACAGCTACCTGACGGCGTTCGAGCCGCTCGTCCCGGCCGTCGTCAAGGATTGGGAAGCGCTGCCGGACGGCGATCCGCTGAAGGCACGGCTGGCCGACCAGGTCGCGTTGCTGCGCGGCTGGGACTTGCGCTCCTCGACGGCGTCCGTGCCCACGTCGCTGGCCGTGTACTGGGGCCAGGACATGGTCGCGCAGGCATCAAACCGCGCGAAGGCGCAGCGCGTACCGGTGATCGATTTCGTGCAGACGCGGCTGACGCCGCAGGAGCGGTTGGATGCGCTGGCGCGCGCCAGCGACAAGCTGCAGGCGGACTTCGGCAGCTGGAAGACGCCGTGGGGCGAGATCAACCGGTTCCAGCGCCTGTCCGGCGCCATCGACCAGCAGTACGACGACAGCAAGCCGAGCCTGCCGGTCGGTTTCACGTCGGCCAATTGGGGCTCGCTGGCGTCGTTCGGCATGACGGGCAAGCAGACGACGAAGCGCATCTACGGCGACCGCGGCAACAGCTTCGTTGCGGCGGTCGAGTTCGGTCCGCGTGTGCGGGCGAAGAGCATCCTGGCCGGCGGCGAAAGCGGGGATCCGAAGTCGCCCCATTTCATGGACCAGGCCGCGATGTACAGCCGCGGCGATTTCAAGGACGTCCTTTACTACAAGGAAGATATCGAGAAACACCTCGAGCGCAAATATCATCCGGGCGAATAAACGCCCCGCGCACGTTATACGCAACGCAAAGCGGGGCCTAAATGCCGGTCCCGACAAATATGCAACCTGCATTCCTCGTTCTACTTGAGGCGGCCATGTGGCTACCCAACGAACCCAAGGAGTGAACCGTGCATATTCCCTCGCTGTCGTCCCTGAAACCGCTTTGTCTTGCTGCCGTGCTGTGCGCTGCGACCAGCGCCCAGGCCGGCATCACCGTCTACACATCCGAAAGCGCCTTCCTGAGCGCCGTTTCTGCCCCCGGCGTCGACAGCTTCGACGACCTGACGATCGCCGCCTACGGCGACACTGTCTACCGCAACGCCGGCACCTACGACTATCAGGCCTATTCCGACACCGGCATCTGGGGCGCGGGCGGCCCGTCCGATTTCTGGCTGTCGAACAATGCCCGGCTGAATCCCATCGTGTTCTCGAACTTCAGCGGCGGCGTGAGCGCGTTTGGCGGCAATTTCTTCGCGTCTGATGTCAACGGGCAGTTCGTGCCGGACGGTACCATCGTGCTGACGGCCGCCGACGGCGGCTCCATGACCTATACGATCGACGGCGCGACGACCTCGTCGTTCGTCGGCTTCGTGTCGACGTCGCCGCTGACCTCGGTCTCGCTGGGCACGGATGGCGGCGGGTACTGGCCGACGGCGAACAATGTCGTGCTGGCGGTGCCGGAACCGGCCACGTACGGCATGATGCTGGCGGGCGTGACCCTGCTGGGGCTCGCGGCAAGGCGCCGGCGCCGCTGACGCCGGCCGCTGCCCTGGCGCCGCGCCACGCTGGATTGCTATAATCGGCGGATCGAACAACGGCATTCCAGGGCAGGACAGGGCAGTGGCAAAACTCTATTTCAGGTATTCGGCAATGAACGCGGGCAAGTCGACGTCGTTGCTGCAGGTGGCGCACAACTACGAAGAGCAGGGCCAGAAGGTCCAGCTGTACACGGCCGCCATCGACGACCGCTATGGCGTCGGCCAGATCACGTCGCGCCTGGGGCCGCAGCGCCAGACCGACGTGTTCGACAGGGACACGAATTTCCTGGACAAGGCGCCGGCCGTGTCGTGCGTGCTCGTCGACGAAGCCCAGTTCCTGACGAAGGAGCAGGTCGTGCAGCTTCACCAGCTGGCGCAGGTGCGCGGCGTGCCCGTCATCTGCTATGGCCTGCGCAGCGATTTCCGCGGCGAGCCTTTCCCCGGCTCCGCGTACCTGCTCGCGCTGGCCGACGATATCGAAGAGATCAAGAACATCTGCACCTGCGGAAAGAAAGCGACGATGAACATCCGGGTCGATCCGGAAGGGCGCCGCATCCGCGAGGGCGAGCAGGTCAGCATCGGCGGCAACGAGAGCTACCGCCAGGCCTGCGGCCGCTGTTTCTACCTGGGCTGACCTCCGCGGCCATGGCCTGGCTGGCAGGCTGCGCCAACCATCTGCCCGCGTGGGCCTGCGGCCTGGGCGAGATGCTGCTGTATCTCGTGCCGTCGCTGGCGCTCGCGTTCCTGATCTGGATGGTGACGCGGGCGCACCCCGTCTTCTTCCTGTTCAGCGCCGTCGGCACGTTCTGCCACGAGCTGGCGCATTTTGCCGTCGGGCTGCTGCTGGGCGCCGAGCCCGTCGGTTTCACCATCATCCCGCGCCGCAACGGGCGCACGTGGGAGCTCGGCTCGGTCTCGTTCGCGAACCTGCGCTGGTACAACGCCGCGCCGGCCGCGCTGGCGCCTTTCCTCGTGCTGTTCGTGCCGCTCGCGGTTGCCTGGTGGCGTACCCGCACCGCGTGGCACTTCGGCCCGGCCGACCTGGCGCTGACCCTGCTGCTGGCGCCGCAGTTCCTGTCGTTCTGGCCATCGCCCGTCGACTGGAAACTCAGCCTGCGCAGCTGGCCTTATCTGTTGATCATCGCGGCGGGCGGCCTGGCGTACTGCTGGTTTCAAACCACTTTGTTTCGATTTGTAAAAGCGTAGCCAGACAGGCGCCGCGAAGACTTAAGCTCGGCTGAAGACGCGTACAAGCCGGCTCTGCGCCGCCGCGCTATCCTGTAGAATGGGTTGCATCCGCCGCTGCGTCGGCGCGACTGCCGGCCCTCCCGCCAAGCAGTCGCTTGAATATTCCCGTCCGGAGAACCAAGAATGAAGAAGCAGTTGTTGACGGTCGCGCTGGCGTTTGCCATGTCGGCCCACGTGGTCACGGCACAGCCTGAGAAGGTTGCCGCGGTCAAGACCGACACGACACCCGTCGGCCAGCTCAAGCCGGCCCCCGCCCAGACCCAGGCCGCCCTGTGGGCATCGCGCGTGCTCGCGCGCTACCACTACAAGGCGACCCCGCTGGACGACGCGATGTCCGCGAAGATCTTCGATGCCTACTTCAAGGCGCTCGACAGCGAGAAGCTCTACTTCACCCAGGCCGACATCGACAACTTCGCGCCCGTGCGCACCAAGCTGGACGATGCGATCAACAACGAAGACCTGACGGTGCCTTTCCAGATCTACAACGTCTACCAGCAGCGCTTCTTCGACCGCATGACGTATGCACGCGAGCTGTTGAAGGGCAAGTTCGATTTCAGCACGGACGAATCGCTGCAGATCGACCGCGAGAAGGCGCCGTGGGCGAAGAACGAGGACGAAGCCAGGGACCTGTGGCGCAAGCGCGTCAAGAACGACTGGCTGCGCCTGAAGCTGGCGGGCAAGGACGAGAAGGCGATCCGCGAGACGCTGGACAAGCGCTACGAGGGCTACCAGAACCGCCTCAAGAAGCTGAACAACGAAGACGTGTTCCAGATGTTCATGAACGCGTACGCGATGGCCATCGAGCCGCACACGAACTACCTGGGCCCGCGCTCGGCCGAGAACTTCGACATCGCCATGCGCCTGTCGCTGGACGGCATCGGCGCCGTGCTGCAGTCGCGTGAAGACTACACCGTAATCCGCGAAATCGTCCCGGGCGGCCCGGCCGACAAATCCGGCAAGCTGAAGGTGGGCGACCGCATCGTCGGCGTCGCGCAGGGCAACGGCCCGTTCACGGACGTGATGGGCTGGCGCATCGACGACGTCGTGCAGCTCGTGCGCGGCGAACGCAATTCGACCGTCCGCCTCGACGTGCTGCCGGCCGACGCCGGCCAGGACGGCAAGCATACGACGATCTCGCTCGTGCGCCAGAAGATCAGCATGGAAGAGCAGTCGGCCAAGAAGAAGATCATCGAGGTCACGGACAACGGCGTGAAGCGCCGTATCGGCGTGATCCAGCTGCCGACCTTCTACCAGGACTTCGAGGCGCGCCGCAAGGGCGACAAGGATTTCAAGAGCGCCACGCGCGACGTGAAGCGCATCCTCGGCGAGTTGAAAAAAGAGAAGGTCGACAATGTCCTGATCGACCTGCGCAACAACGGCGGCGGTTCCCTGATCGAGGCCGTCGAGCTGACGGGCCTGTTCATCGACAAGGGCCCGGTCGTGCAGCAGCGCAGCGCCGAAGGCCGCGTCGAAGTCGAGAGCGACACGGATGCGGGCCTGGCCTGGGACGGCCCGATGGGCGTGCTGATCAACCGCGGTTCGGCCTCGGCGTCGGAAATCTTCGCCGCCGCGATCCAGGATTACGGCCGCGGCATCATCATCGGCGAGCCGAGCTTCGGCAAGGGCACCGTGCAGACGCTGATCAACCTCGACCGCTTCTCGCAGAACGACAAGATGAAGTACGGCGAGCTCAAGATGACGATCGCCCAGTTCTTCCGCATCAATGGCGGCACCACGCAGCTGCGCGGCGTCACCCCGGACATCAAGTTCCCGGTCACGTCGGACGACGAGAACTTCGGCGAATCGTCCTACGACAATGCGCTGCCGTGGGTGCAGATCAAGCCGGCGACGTACATGCCGTCCGGCGACCTGAAGGAACTGTTCAATCCGCTGCAGAAGAAGCATGACAGCCGCATCGCCAAGGACCGCGACTTCCAGGACATCCAGCAGGACATCGCCGAAGCCCTGAAGGTCCGCAAGGACAACCTGATCTCGCTGAACGAGGCCGTGCGCCGCAAGGAGCGCGAGAACCAGGAAGCCAAGGCCCGCCTGCGCGAATCGCGCCTGGCAGGCAAGGACAATCCGGATGAGCCGGTGTCCGGTCCGGGCAGCAAGGAACAGCGCGGCAAGGTGCCGGCGCCGACCAGCCCGAAGAAGACGAACGTCGTGCTGAAAGGTGCGGCCAGCGCGGACGACGGCCTGCAGGGCGACGAGCGCAGCCTGACCGCCGAACTGGCCGCCGAGAAGGCCGCCAAGAACGCCAAGGACGTGTATCTGCAGGAGGCTGCCCACATCCTGGCCGACGAGGCGGGCATGCTGAAAGCGGATACCCGGATGGCGTCGCGCGCCATGCCGTACATGTCTATTTTGAAACAAAATGGCAATTAAGAAATTGTCAGAAATGCATTAACCGTAAGTTAAGTACTCATCCTTACCGGATGGCTGAAGGCGAGGTTCCCCTGGGAGCCTCGCCTTTTTTTATGCCGCTCAATTGAAAATTGTCTTTTTTTTACCTGTGCTACATTAGCTCAGCAGTTAAATTAAAAATAACTTTTTGAACTGAGCAAGGAGTGCAATATGACAACTCGTTACCTCATCGCTGTGGCTCTCCTGGTCGGGAGCGCATGCGGAGCCCAAGCAGAAGTGCTTTCGGCGACCGGTACGGCGGCCCAGTCGGGCTTCCTGAACGGATGGACCAGCGGTAATGGCTCGGACGTGGTCAGTTCGGGGGTGCTGTCGAACGGCGTGAGCCTGGTCGGCGGTGCTGCTTACGGCAGCGGCAACCTGGCCGAAGCCCTGTACCAGAAGGCCAGCGCAAGCGTCGGCCAGACCGGTACGCAAGTGAAATTGTCTTACTCGCAGGGTATCGAAGGCACTTATCTGCTGAGCACCAGCAATGCGAAACTCGCAGCGATGCTGGGTAACGGCAAGGGCGTCGTGTCCACCGCCGACGGCAAAGTCGTCTCGGACGAGGGCGGCGGCGGTGCCGGCACCAACGCCGGCGTCGGCGGCGGCTCGTGGTCCGGTGCGCCGGCTCCCAACGCCAACCCGCCGAAGGGCAATTCGAACAGCGACGGCGTCAACGGCGCCCCGTCGGGCAACTACGACCATGGCAACGGTGCGACGGTGATCACGCCGGCCGCCGGCGGCCAGGAGGGTGGCGCCATCGTCGAACTGCCGATCCCCGCGCAGAACGGCAAGGGTAATGACGGCGTCGGTGGCGGCATCGGCGGCGACATCGGCGACGGCCTGCCGGCCGCACCGGCGGCTGCCGTGCCGGAACCGTCCTCGATCGCCCTCATGATGGCGGGCATGCTGGGCGCGATGGGCATCGTTCGTCGCCGCAAGCGCTGATCGACGGTCGCGCTTTGTCACGGACGCCCCCGCCCCGCGCGGGGGCGTTTCCATTTGCGCGCCCGGTTTCCCGCCGGATGATTTCAGGTACAATCTTTTGAACGGTCGTGCTTTTTTGGCCGGCATAACAAAGGAGACAACATGGACCTGACCTATACCGGCGACGACCTGGCTTTCCGCGACCAGGTACGCGCCTTCCTCGAGGCCGAGCTGCCGGCCGACCTGCGCCACAAGGTTCACCACCACCTGCGCCTGCACAAGGACGACTACGTGCGCTGGCACCGCATCCTCGCGCGCCAGGGCTGGGCCGCGCCCGGCTGGCCGCGCGAATACGGCGGCCCGGGATGGACGCCCGTGCAGCGCCACATCTTCGAGGAGGAATGCGCCCGCGCCGGTACGCCGCCCGTGCTGCCGTTCGGCGTGAACATGGTCGCGCCCGTGATCATGGCCTTCGGCAGCGAGGAACAGAAAGCGTATTACCTGCCGCGCATCCTGGCGTGCGAGGACTGGTGGTGCCAGGGCTATTCCGAGCCCGGCGCGGGTTCCGACCTCGCGTCGCTGAAGACGACGGCGGTGCGGGATGGCGATACCTACATCGTCAACGGCCAGAAGACGTGGACGACGCTGGCCCAGCACGCCGACATGATCTTCTGCCTCGTGCGCACCGACCCGTCCGTGCGCAAGCAGGAAGGGATCTCGTTCCTGCTGGTCGACATGCATGCGCCCGGCGTCACCGTGCGCCCCATCATCATGCTGGACGAAGACCACGAGGTGAACGAAGTCTTCTTCGACAACGTGCGTGTGCCGGTCGCCAACCTCGTCGGCCAGGAAAACCGGGGCTGGACGTATGCCAAATACCTGCTGGGCCACGAGCGCACGGGCATCGCGGCCGTGGGCCGGTCCAGGCGTGACCTGGCCCGGCTGAAGGAGCTTGCCCGGCGCGAGCAGAAGAACGGCGCGCCGCTGCTGCGCGACCCGCTGTTCGCGGCGAAAGTGGCGGACCTCGAGATCGAACTGATGGCGCTCGAGATGACGGTGCTGCGCGTGCTGGCGCAAGCCGACAGGGCGCCGGGACCGGAAGCGTCCGTGCTGAAGGTGCGCGGCACCGAGATCCAGCAGCGGCTGTCGGAACTGATGGTCGAGGCCGCCGGTCCGCTGGCGCTGCCGTTCGACCCGGCCTACCTGGAAGGCGAGCGCGAGCACAGCGTCATCGACGACGACTTCGCCGCGCCGCTGCTCCCGCATTACTTCAATTTCCGCAAGACGTCGATCTACGGCGGCTCGAACGAGATCCAACGCAACATCATCTCCCAGATGATCCTGGGCCTGTGAGGAAAGACATGGACTTCAACTTCAAGGAAGAGCAGCTGCAACTGGCGGACGCGCTCAAGCGCTGGATCGCGCGCGACTACACGTTCGAGGCGCGCCGCGCCATCGTCGGGTCGGCTGCCGGCGTATCGGATGCCGCCTGGGCCACGCTCGCCGAGCTCGGCCTGACCGCGCTGCCGCTGCCGGAAGCGCAGGGCGGATTCGATGGCGACGCCGTCGACATGTTCGTCGTGATGCAGGAACTCGGCCGTGGTCTCGTTGTCGAACCGTATTTCGCGACCATGTTCGGCGCCGAATTCCTGCGTCGCGGGCGTGCGCACGACGCGCTGCTCGAACGCGTGGCGACAGGCGAGCTGAAGCTGGCGTGCGCGCTCGGCGAGCGCCAGTCGCGCCACGACCTGCGCGACGTGGCGACGCGTGCGGCGCAAGAAGGCGACGGCTGGCGCCTGCACGGCGAAAAAAAGGTCGTGCTGCACGGCGCGCAGGCGGGCGTGCTGATCGTGTCGAGCCGGACGGCCGGCGCGCAGCGCGACGAGGACGGCATCACGCTGTTCGCCGTGCCGGCGGACGCGGCGGGCGTGGTCATGCGTGACGTGCGCATGCTGGACGGCCAGCGTGCGGCCGACGTGCTGCTGCGCGACGTGAAGGTCGGCGCGGACGCCGTGGTGGGCACGGTGGGCGAAGGCTGGGCCATCCTCGAGGCGGCGGCCGACTTCGGCGCCGGCCTGCTGTGCGCGGAAGCACTCGGGGCGATGGATGCGCTGTTCGGCGCGACGCTGGATTACCTCAAGACGCGCCAGCAGTTCGGCGTGCCGATCGGTAAGTTCCAGGCCTTGCAGCACCGCATGGCCGACATGTACGTGCATCTGGAGCAGGCCCGTTCGATGGCGCTGCTGGCCGCCGTGCGCCTGGCCGACGACGCCCGCAGCGCCGGCGACGTGCATGCGGCCGCCGAGCGCCGCCGCGCCGTCGCGGCCGCGAAGTACCGCGTGGGCCAGGCTGCCCGCTTCGTCGGCCAGCAGGCGATCCAGCTGCACGGCGGGATGGGGGTGACGGACGAATTGCCGGCGTCGCATTATTTCAAGCGGCTGTCGACGATCGAGCTGACCCTGGGCGATTGCGACCACCACCTGGCCCGCTTCATCGCGCAGCCGGGGTTTTACGACGACGAGGAGGCGGCAGCATGAAAGATTACTGGTACTTCGAGGATTTCGAACCCGGCCAGGACATCGACCTGGGCACGCGCACCGTCACGGAAGAGGAGATCGTCGCGTTCGCCCGGGAATTCGATCCGCAGCCGTTCCACGTCGACCGCGACGCGGCTGCGGCGTCGATCTTCGGCGGCGTGATCGCCAGCGGCTGGCATACGTGCAGCATGATGATGCGCATGGTCGTCGACGGCCTGATGAACCGGTCGGCCAGCATGGGCTCGCCCGGCCTGGACGGCGTGCGCTGGCTCGCGCCCGTGCGCGCCGGCGATACGCTGAACGTGCACTACCGGACCGTGCAGGTGAAGGCGTCGACGTCCAAGCCGGACCGCGGCGTCGTCTGGTCGAAGTGGGTCGCGCTCAACCAGCATGGCGAGACCGTGTGCACGGTCGAGGGCATGGGCATGTTCGGGCGCCGTCCCGCCGGGGAGCAGCGCCATGGCTAGCGCCCTGCACGAAGTGACGGGGCTGGACGCGCTGCGGGCCCTCGTCGGCACGGAGCTGGGCCGGTCGCGCTGGTTCGAGATCGGCCAGGACCGCATCGCCACGTTCGCGGACGCCACCGACGACCACCAGTGGATCCACATCGACCCCGAGCGCGCGGCACGCGAATCGCCGTTCGGCGGGACCGTGGCGCACGGCTTTCTCACCCTGTCGCTGCTGCCGTCCATGCTGTCCGACGTGCTCGCCATGGTCGACGCGAAGCTCGTCGTGAACTACGGGCTGAACAAGGTGCGATTTCCCGCGCCGGTGCCGGCCGGCAGCCGCGTGCGCGCGGCGATCGTGCTGGCGGCGGTGGAAGACGAGAACGGATCGAGCCAGCTGACGCTGGACGTCACGGTCGAACGCGAGGGCGGCACGAAGCCCGTGTGCGTGGCGGAATTCCTCGTGCGGCGCTACGCCTGAACGTCTACGCGACGCAGTCGGCGCCGCCCAGCCGGTAGCGGTTGCGGCCCTCGGCCTTGGCCTGGTAGAGCAGGGCGTCGGCCACCTGGATCAGGTCGGCCGGCATGCTGTGCTCGCCCGGCACCATGCAGGCGATGCCCATGCTGGCAGTGAGGTGCGACGCCGTCGGCGACGCGGCGTGCGGGATCGCCATCTGTTCCAGCTCCGTCATGAGGCGGTGCGCCACGCCGGTGGCGCCGCGCCCGTCCAGCTGCGGCAGCAGGATCGCGAATTCCTCGCCGCCGTAGCGCGCCACGAGGTCTTGCGAGCGCGCGGCGGCGCGCCGCATCGCCGTCGCGAACTGCACGAGGGTCGCGTCGCCGGCCTGGTGGCCGTAATGGTCGTTGTACAGCTTGAAATGGTCGATGTCGACGAGGATCAGCGCCACCGGCAGGCCTGCGCGCCCGCAGCGGCGCCATTCGGCATCCAGGCGCTCGTCGAAGGCGCGGCGGTTCGCGACGCCGGTCAGCGCGTCGGTGAGGATCAGGGCGCGCAGGGCGTCGCGCTGGCGCTTGACGGTCAGTTGCGTGCGCACGCGGGCGCGCACGACGGCGGCGTTCACCGGCTTGCTGATGAAGTCGGCGGCGCCGGCGCCCAGCGCGCGCGTCTCGTCCTCGGGCGACTTCAGCGCCGTCACGAAGATCACGGGGATGTCGCTCGTCTCGGGTGCCGCCAGCAATTCCTTGCAGACGGCATATCCGTCCATGCCGGGCATCACGGCGTCCAGCAGGATCAGGTCGGGCTGCTGGGTACGGGCGATCTCGAGCGCGCGGGGACCGTCCATCGCGAACAACACCTCGTGCTCATCCTGCAGGGCGCCGTGCAGGATCTGGATGTTCTCCATCGCATCGTCGACCACCAGGATGCGGCCGTTGACGGCCATGTCGGTCCAGCTCATGCATCCTCCTTCGTATCCAGTAGCGTCCGCACCAGCTGCGCCGCCTCTTCGAAGCGCAGGGTTGCCACCGCGTCCGCCAGCGGCGCCACCCGGCCCGGTTCGAGCCGGGCGAGGGCGGGGCGCAGCGTCTCGAACTGCGCGATTGCTTTCATGTTGTTATTGTGGAGCAAATCGAGGAGCTGCGCCAACCCATGCTGCAGGATAGCGCTATCTTCCGGCGCCGGGGCCGGCGCGGGCGTCGTTTCCGGTGCGGGGAGGTCGCGCGCCGCCTCCAGCACGATCGACAACGCGGCCTCGAGCCGGGCGAGGCGCAGCGCGAGCGCCGCCTCGTCCTCGCTGCGCAGCGCCTGTTCCAGCTCGAGCGCCTGGCCCGCCACGTCCGTCGCGCCCAGGTTGGCGGCCACGCCGCGCAGGCGGTGCGCCGCCTGGCCCGCCCGGGCGCGGTCGCCGGCGTCGAGCAGGGCACGGATGTCGGCCACCGCGCCGCCCTGCGAACTCTCGAAACGCTTGAACAGGGCGGCGAAGCTGGCGAAATTGCCGCCGAAGCGGGGCAGCGTCGTCTTCAGGTCGATGCCGGGAATGTAGGCAGGCACCGCCAGCCCCGCTGCCAGCGCCGTCCGCGCGCCTTCGACGGGCGGCGCCGCCGGGCGGCCCGTGACGCGGACCAGCATGTTCACCAGCTCGTCCACGTCGATGGGCTTGGCGAGGTAGTCGTTCATGCCCGCGGCCAGCGCGCGGCGCCGGTCCTCGTCCAGCGCATTGGCCGTCATCGCGATGATCGGCAGGCCGTCGAGTCCCATGGCGCGGATCGCCTCGGTCGCCTCGAAGCCGTCCATCACGGGCATCTGCAGGTCCATCAGCACGGCGTCGTAGTGGGCTGCGCAGTTTGCCGAATGTTCGGCCAGCATGCTGACGGCGATGCGGCCGTTGGCAGCGAAATCGACATTGGCGCCCGCATGCACGAGCACATAGTTCGCCACTTCCTGGTTGAGCAGGTTGTCCTCGACGACGAGCACGCGCATGCCCGCGAGGCGCCCGCCGAGTGCCGTCGCGCGGCCGGGCGCCGGCGCCGGGGCGCCGCTGTGCAGTTCCGCCAGCACGTCGGCCAGCGCGCCCGGCGTGAACGGTTTCGCGAGCACGGCGCCGATGCGCAGGTCGGCGGCCAGCGCATCGAGACGCTCCCGTTCCGGGTCGGCCGCCAGCAGCGCGCAGCGGGGCAGGGAGATCGCCTGGTCGGCGCGCGCGAAGGCGATGACGGACGCGCCGTCCAGGTCGCCCAGCACGCTGTCGATGAACGCGACGTCGAACGGTCCGGCGGTGCGCAGCAGCGCCAGTGTGTCCGCGCCGCTGGCGGCCGTCTCGACGTGCCAGCCGCGCCCTGCGAGCAGGGCGGCCAGCGCTGCGCGGCTGCTCGCGTTGTCGTCGGCCACGAGGACGCGCAGCGGCGGCATGTCCAGGTGCGCGGGCGCGGTGTCGCTCGCGATGCCGAACGGGGCGGTGAAGCGGAACGTGGCGCCGCGACCCGGTGCGCTGTCCACGCGCAGGTCGCCGCCCATCAGGCGCACGAGGCGGCGGCTGATGGCCAGGCCCAGGCCCGTGCCGCCGTACTTGCGGCTCGTGGACGTGTCGGCCTGCGAGAACGCCTCGAACATGCGCTGCTGCTGCTCGGGCGGGATGCCGATGCCGGTGTCGCGCACGGTGAACGCCAGCGCGTCCGGACCGGCCGGTTCGATCGCGAGCACGACTTCGCCCCGCTCCGTGAACTTGATCGCATTGCTGACGAGGTTCAGCAGCACCTGGCCGAGGCGCATCGGGTCGCCGGTCAGGCGCGCCGGCACGTCCGGGTGGACGGCGAACACGGGTTCGATGCCCTTGTTCCACGCGCCCGTGGCGGACATCGCGGCGATGCTGGACAGGACGTCGTCCAGCGCGAACGGCGTCTGTTCGAGCACGAGCTGGCCCGCCTCCACCTTCGAATAATCCAGCACGTCGTTCAGCATCGACAGCAGCGATTTCGCGGCCATCTGCATGCGCGCGACATAGCCCCGCTCGCGCCGGCCCAGGTCGGCCTCCTCGAGCAGGCGCGCGAGGCCGATGATGGCGTTCATCGGCGTGCGGATCTCGTGGCTCATGTTGGCAAGGAATTCGCCCTTGGCGCTGCTGGCCGCTTCGGCCGCGCGCAGCGCTTCCTCGAGGCGCGACTGCGTGCGCTTCAGTTCCGTGATGTCCGCGTGCAGCATGTAGAAGCCCTGCACGCGGCCGTCCGCGTCCACGTCGGGGATGTAGCTGCCCCAGGCCTGGATCACCTTGCCGGATCCCTTGCGGTGCAGCCGCCGCTCGAAGAACTGGCGCTCGCCGCGCAGCACGGCTTCCAGGTGGGGCATCACGTCGCGGATCTGGTCCTCGTCGATGAGTTCCACCATCGTGTGGCCGATGACGTCGGCGGCGTCGCGCTCCAGCCAGTCGAGATAGGGCTTGTTCGCGAAGCGGCAGCGCATGTCCGCGTCCCAGTAACCGACGAGCGCGGGCAGGTGGTCGGTCACCGTGCGGATCATGCGTTCGCTCTCTTCCAGGCGGCGGCTGGCGGCCCGCAGCGCGGCGGCCGTCTCCACGCGCGCCGTGATGTCGCGGATGGTGCCCTGCACGATGCCGCGGCCGCCGATGTCGACGCTGTTGAGCAGCACGTCGGCGTGGAACTGCGTGCCGTCGCGGCGGCGGTAGATCCACTCGAAACGGTTGCCGCCCGTGTCGAGCGTGCGCCGCATCGCCTCGTGCCACAACGCGTCCGAACGGCGGCCGTTGGGCTGGAATTCGGGCGAGCTGCTGGCCGGCGCCATCGCGAGGAATTCCTCCGGGCCCGCGCAGCCGAACAGGTCGATCGCCGCCTGGTTGGCGCTGATGAAACCCGCGCCGTACGCGATCAGCACGTGGGCATCGCCCGAGCCTTCGAACAGCGCGCGGAACATCACCTCGTTGTCGCGGTTGCGCTGTTCCTCGCGCTTGCGCTCCGTGATGTCGAGCACGACGGCGTTGATGCCGACCAGGTCGCGGTCCGGCCCGTAGACGGGGTAGTAACTGCAGATCCAGTGGCGCATGACGCCAGGTTCGGCGGGCGATTCGCCGCTGTCCTCGACGTCGATCAGCGGACGCCCGGTCGCCAGCACGCGGCGGTAGGGCTGCTCGATGTGGATGCCGCGCTCGCCCAGCAGGTCGGGCAGGGTGCGGCCGATGTGGGCGGCGGCGGGAAGCGCGTTCACGGCCGCCAGGTAGTCGTTGATCATCACGACTTTCAGGCTGCGGTCGAGGAACGCGAGGCCCACCGGCGCCGTCGCGTACACGGTGGCCAGCATGGCCGAGGAGCGTTGCAGCTCGTTGGTGCGCTCGGCCACGAGCGATTCCAGGCCGGCGCGGTACTGCTGCAGCTCCCCTTCGACCTTGCCGAGCGCGCGCGCGACGGTCGCCGCCTCGCGGATCGCCAGCGGCGGGATGGCGAGCGCCTCGCCGCGGCCGAGGGCGGCCGCCGGTTCCGTCAGGGCGCGCACGGAACGCGCGATCGAGTCGCCGATGCGCCAGGCCAGGCCCAGGCTGATGGCCAGCATGACGGCGATCCAGGCCACCGTCGTGCCGGGATCGGGGCCGAGGATCTCGCGCGCGGCGTGGCGCGGGAAGCCGATCGCCACGGCCCAGTCGTGGCCTAGCGTGCGCGCATAGGCCGAGTACATGGGCTGCGGACCATGCGTCACCAGCTCGACGATGCCCACCGGCCTGCGGGCCAGCGCGGCCGCCAGTTCCGGCCGCATGCGGTCGCCGATATCGTGGGACGCGTGGCCGCGGTAGGCGACGAGGCGCCGCTGGTTGTCGAACACGAGGGCCGTCCAGTGCGGCGGCAGGTTCTGGTTCGCGAGCAGTTCCTGCAGGCGGCGGGGGCGCAGTTCGACCGTGACCGCGTACGCGACCTTGCCCTCGCGCCAGACCGGCACGGTGATCGAGATCACCCACGGCTGCGTGGCGTCGCCCCGGTGCAGGCCGGACGTGAAGGCGTCGCCGCTGGCGAAGACGGCGCGGATATCGGCCTCGTTGCCGCGTGCCGGCAGCACGCTGCCGAGGGCGTGGCGCGTGTCGAGGAGGACCTTGCCGTCCGGCGAGCTGACCGCGACGGCGTAGGCGGGGAATTCGGGCCGCAGCAGCCGGCGCGCGGCGGTGTGGAAGGCGGCCAGGTCGCCGTTGGCGAGATTCGCCTGGTTGGCGAGGGTGCGCGCCGCCGTTTCGCCGTTGGCGAGGTCACGGTCGACGGCGGCCGCCAGCGCGTGCGCGATCATCTGCGCATCCTCGGCGACGTGGGCCCGTTCGCGCTTGTCGGCGTCGGTGGCGAACACGAGATAGCCGATCAGGATCGGCAGGGCGCACGCCAGCACGAGCGTCACCAGCTTGTGCCGGATGGAAGGAAGAGATCGACGTTGTAACAACTGCACTGCAAGCCCCGCGGAGTGTGCGCAGCCGAGGCGCCTTGCCAGCATGGTAGCCGAGCGGCCACCTCGTGTAAATTCGGGGTCAGAGCACATTTTTGGCATGCACGGAAGGCGCAAGTGCCTGTTTTGTCGACGATTTAGCGTCGCGGTGCGGCGAAAAAACGGACCTGACCCCGAATCTTGGCAACATTTGTTTCTCGGGTGGCATGCATGTCTGGCATGGAGTCGCGTGGACGATACGTTTTGCCTTACGTAAAGTCATTCTCTAGGTTAATTTTTCGTTCCTCTGGCATACAATGAAGGACTAGTCCTACATTGATCAAGAGGTGGTATGGCGCGGCCCGAAAAAGTTCGACTTGGCGAAATCCTGGTGCAACAAAAGCTGCTGTCGGAAGACCAGCTGAACCAGGCCCTTGCCGACCAGAAGCGCACGGGCCGCAAGCTCGGCCGCGTGTTCGTCGAGAGCGGTTTCGTCACGGAAGAGCAGATTTCCGGCGCACTGGCGCGCCAGCTGGGCATCCCTTACCTCAACCTCAAGTTCTACAACATCAACCAGGACGTCGTACGCCAGCTACCGGAAACGCAGGCGCGCCGCTTCCGGGCGCTCGCGCTGGAAGACCGCGGCGACACGATGCTCGTCGGCGTTTCCGACCCGACCGACCTGTTTGCCTACGACGAGATCGCGAGACTCCTCAAGAAGGGCGTCGAGCTGGCCGTCGTCAACGAGACGGAAGTCCTGCAGGCGATCGACCGCATCTACCGCCGCACGGGCGAGATCACGGGCCTGGCGCGCGAGCTCGAACAGGACCTGGGCGACACGACCTCCGTCGACTTCAACACGCTGTCCGCCAATTCCGGCCTGGAAGAAGCGCCGGTCGTGAAACTGCTGCAGTCGGTGTTCGACGACGCGGCCCAGGTGCGCGCGTCCGACATCCACATCGAGCCGCAGGACGGCCGCCTGCAGATCCGCTTCCGCATCGACGGCGTGCTGCACCTGCAGACGGAAGCCGACATCAAGATCGCGACGCCGCTGGCGCTGCGCCTGAAGCTGATGGCGGACCTGGACATCTCGGAAAAGCGCCTGCCGCAGGACGGCCGCTTCGCCGTCAAGGTGCGCAACCAGCGCATCGACGTCCGTATTTCGACGATGCCCACGCAGTACGGCGAATCCGTCGTGATGCGTCTGCTGAACCAGGTGGGCACCACGTTGCGCCTGGATGCGATCGGCATGCCGCCCGCGCTGGTGGAACGCTTCCGCGCCATCGTCCAGCGCCCGAACGGCCTCGTGCTCGTGACCGGGCCGACGGGTTCCGGCAAGACGACGACGCTGTACAGCGCCCTGGCCGAACTGAATTCCGTCGAGAAGAAGCTGATCACGGTCGAGGACCCGATCGAATACCGCCTGTCCGGCATCAACCAGGTGCAGGTCAACGACAAGATCGAGCTGAATTTCGCGCGCGTGCTGCGTTCCGCGCTGCGCCAGGACCCGGACATCGTGCTCGTCGGGGAGATGCGCGACCAGGAGACGGCGCAGATCGGCCTGCGCGCCGCCATGACGGGCCACCTCGTGTTGTCGACGCTGCACACGAACGACGCGGCGTCGACCCCGCTGCGCCTGATGGACATGGGCGTGCCGCGCTACATGGTGAGCGGGTCGCTGCAGGCCGTGCTGGCGCAGCGTCTCGTGCGCGTGATCTGCGAAAGCTGCTCCGAACCGTACCAGCTGCCGGCGCCGGAACGCGCCTGGCTGCGCGCCGAACTGGGCGACCGCGCGGAAACCGTGCCGTTCTTCCACGGGCGCGGCTGCTCGCACTGCAACGGCACGGGTTACCGCGGCCGGACCGGCGTTTATGAACTGCTGGAGATGACGCGCGCCGTCAACGAGGCCGCCAACCATCCGGACCCGTCGCACTTCCTGAAGGTGGCGCATGCCGAGATGCGCGGCGAGACGCTGCGCCGCAGCGGCGTGCGCCTCGCGATCCAGGGCCGCACGACGGTGGCGGAAGCCATGCGGATCAGCAACCAGATGGAAGACTGATAAACGCCCATGCCGTTCTTTGCCTACAAAGGCCGCAACGCGCGCGGCGAATTGATGCAGGGGGTGCTGGAAGGCGCCGACAGCAGCGCGGTTGCCGACCAGCTGTTCGGCACCGGCGTCACGCCGCTCGACATCACCCCGACGACCCGCAAGGCGACGACGCCCGCCAACGGTGGCGGCGCCGGCGAGACGCTGTGGGAGCGCCTGACGCGCCAGAAGGTCACGTCGATCGACGTGCAGCTGTTCAGCCGCCAGATCTATACGCTGCTGAAGTCCGGCGTGCCGATCATGCGCGGCCTGGCCGGGCTGCAGGAGTCGGCAACCAATAAAAGCTTCGCGCGCGTGATCCAGGACCTGCGCGAATCGCTGGACTCGGGCCGCGAACTGTCGACGGCGATGCGCCGCCACACGCAATGCTTCACGCCGTTCTACCTGGCGATGGTGCGCGTGGGCGAGATGACGGGCCGCCTGGAAGAAGTCTTCCTGCGCCTGTTCGACCACCTGGAATTCGACCGCGACATGCGCGAGCGCGTGAAGACGGCCATGCGCTATCCGACGTTCGTCATCATCGCGATGATCGCGGCGATGGTCGTCGTGAACGTGTTCGTGATCCCGCAGTTCGAAAAGGTCTTCAAGAGCTTCCACACCGAGCTGCCGCTGATGACGCGCATCCTGATCGCGACGTCGCGCTTCACCGTCGAGTACTGGCCCGTGATGCTCGGCGGCGCCGTGGCGGCCTTCTTCGGCTTCCGCGCCTGGACGCGCACGGTGTCCGGCCGCCTGGCGTGGGACCGCTGGAAGCTGCGCTTCCCCATCGCCGGCAAGATCATCCACAAGGCCACGATGGCCCGCTTCGCGCGCAGCTTCGCGCTGTCGATCCGCAGCGGCGTGCCGATCGTGCAAGCCCTGTCGGTCGTCGCGCAGACGGCCGACAATGCCTATCTCACCATGCGCCTCGACCAGATGCGCGAAGGCGTGGAGCGGGGCGAAAGCATCCTGCGCACGGCGACGAACGCCCAGGTGTTCACGCCGATCGTGCTGCAGATGATCGCCGTGGGCGAGGAATCCGGGTCGCTGGACGACCTGATGGACGAGATCGCGCAGATGTACGAGCGCGAGGTGGACTACGAACTCAAGACGCTGTCCAGCCAGATCGAGCCGATCCTGATCACCTTCCTCGGTGCGATGGTGCTCGTGCTGGCGCTCGGCATCTTCCTGCCGATCTGGGACCTGGGCAAGGCAGCCCTGCATCATTGACGAGGCATCCGATGATTCGTGTGAAGACAACGCGCGGTTTCACCCTGTACGAATTCGCGATCGTCGTCGCCATCACGGCGGCATTGAGCACCGTGCTGCTGCACCGCCTGGACGGCTACCGCCGCGCGGCGCAGGAAGCGGCGGCGCGCCACACGGTGGCTGCACTGCGCACGGCGCTGCAGGTCGAGGCGGCGCGCCATCCCGATACGCTCGCCACGCTGGCCGGCCAGAATCCGATGCGCCTGCTGGCCCGTCCGCCGGCGGATTATCTTGGCGAATTCGCACTATCCGAGCAGGGTCGTGTGGCACGAAACGGGTGGGTGTTTGACCCACGCGACAAAATCCTTGTCTATCTCACCTCAGAACGAGAAAGATTTGCTTCAGGCAAATCGAAATTGCCCACGTTCAAGGTAGAATTAACCCGAACTCCTGCTGACGCAGGGAAACAAATGATGAGCCTTGCATTGAATGAAATCGGTACGCAAGGCAATCGCTAATTAAAACCCACGCGGCCGGGAACGCCGCACCTTAATCGGAGAGAGCATGAAAGTAAGTATCAAGAACAATGCGCAGGGCGGCTTCACCTTGATCGAATTGATCGTCGTGATCGTCATTCTGGGTATTCTGGCTGCGACCGCACTGCCGAAATTCGCGAGCCTCGGCGGCGATGCACGCCTGGCCAGCCTGCAGGCTGCGAAAGGTGCGTTGAACGCCACTGCCGCGATGGCGCATGGCAAGTGGCTGGCCAGCCCGACCGTTGCAGCTGCCAATAAAGTCAAGCTGGAAGACCAGGAGATCAATTTCCAGACGGGCGGTTATCCGAAAGCCGAAGCCGCGACGGCCGCCGCCGCTGGCCTCGGCAGCGACTATAAAGCGTATATCAAAGGAACCACCGGCAATCCGGTGACCACCATCGTTGATGACGAACTGGTCGTTGTGCCGGTAGGCCTGAGCGCCGCCAGTGCCGCGAAATGCTACGTCTCGTATAAGGCGGTGGCATCGGCGACCCCGGTTGTGACCGTGGTGGGCACTGCCGACGACTGCAACTGATCGTTTTCGCCTGATTCAATCGGGACCGCCATAAAGCGGTCCCGATTGTCGTTTACGGCCCCGATGCGGCGTATTGACCACACCCCATTAGTAGTTCCACACGGAAAACCAAATATATTCTCCCAGAGTAAAATTTTGGTATCGGAATTTCCTACCGCTTGAATATAATCAAGCCTCTATCGCACCTATCTCGACCAAGTCACGGATAACCATCGCCACGCATGGGTTTTTTCAGTAAAGCACAGAACAATGCAGCCTGGCTGGCCATGGTGCCGCAGCGCGACGGGATCGCGGCGGCCAGCGTGCGCCGCGGCGCGGGCGACGGCGCGAAGCCGGCCGTGACGCATGCCGTCTTCTTCCCCGGCGCCCCGTCCGCGGACAGCCTCGAGAAGGCCGCAAAAGAGATGCACAGCGCGAGCTACCGCTGCACGACGGTGCTGGCCGGCGGCGACTACCAGTTCATGTCCGTCGAATCGCCGAACGTCCCGCGCGAAGAACTCAAGAGCGCCATGCGCTGGCGCCTCAAGGACATCCTCGATTTCTCCATCGACGACGCCACGTTCGACGTGCTCGACGTCCCGCTCGACCCCAACGCCGTCGTGCGTCCGCAGCAGAGCGTGTTCGCGATCGCGGCGCGCAACAGCATCGTGTCCGCGCGCCAGAAGATGTTCAACGCGGCCAAGGTGAAGCTGCGCGTGATCGACATCCCCGAGATGGCCCAGCGTAACGTGTCCGCGCTGCTGGAGCCGGAAGGCCGCGGCATCGCGCTGCTGTCGTTCGGCGAGGACGGCGGCCTGCTGACCGTGTCGTGGCGCGGCGAGCTGTATCTGTCGCGCCGCATCGACGTCACGCTGGCCCTGCTGCTCGACGACGACCACGACCGCAAGCACCAGGCCTTCGACAAGATCACCCTGGAGCTGCAGCGCTCCCTCGACAACTTCGAGCGCCAGTTCTCGTTCATCAGCGTGGCCAAGCTCGTGCTGGCGCCGACCGGCGCCACGGGCCTGGACGAATACCTGTCGAGCAACCTGTACACGCGCGTCGAGACGCTCGACCTGGCCGACGTGCTGGACCTCGAACGCGTGCCGGACCTGGCCGACCCGGGCCGCCAGCAGCGCTTCTTCGTGCCCATCGGCGCCGCGCTGCGCCTGGAGGAGGGCGCGGCATGAGCCAGCAGATCAACCTCTTCAACCCCGCGTTCCAGCCGCAGAAGAAGATCTTCTCGGTCAATGCGATGGCCGCCGCGCTCGGCGTGCTCGTGCTGTGTGCCGTCGCGACGGGCGTGTACGGCAAGGTGCGCGTGGCGCGCCTCGAGGCGCAGGTCGCGCGCGGCGAACAGCAGGTGCAGGCCGCGCAGAAGCAACTGGAAGCGGCCA
Organism: Massilia kyonggiensis; assembly: GCF_024756235.1. Classification (GTDB taxonomy): domain Bacteria; phylum Pseudomonadota; class Gammaproteobacteria; order Burkholderiales; family Burkholderiaceae_D; genus Telluria; species Telluria kyonggiensis. The sequence continues at coordinate 282,703 of NZ_JANUGY010000007.1, forward strand.
CCGCCGAATTCGCGCCGCGCACGAAGGACGGCCGCCTCGAAGCGGAACTGGCCGCGGCCCAGGCCGAGCACGATGCGCTGCGGCGCGTGGCCGACGTCATCCAGCGCGGTGACCTGGGCAATACCGAAGGCTATGCCGAATACTTCCGCGCGCTGGCACGCCAGAGCGTCGACGGCCTGTGGCTGACGGGCGTGACGATCACCGGCGCCGGCACGGAGATCGGCGTGCGCGGCCGCGCGCTCGATCCCGCGCTCGTGCCGGGCTACCTGGCGCGCCTGCGCAATGAGCGCGTCCTGCAGGGCAAGCCGGTGGGCAGCATGCAGATCGGCCAGGCGACCACCGTCAAGGTGCGCGGCGCCGACGGCAAGGAGACGGATGCACCCGCGCCGTACGTCGAATTCAGCCTGCAGTCGGCCACCGCCAGTGCGGCGTCGACGCCGGCCGCCGGAGGCCAGCCATGAAGCGCCGCTGGCTCCAGTTCACGGCGCGCGTGGAAGCGCTGCAGCCGCGCGAGCGCATCATGGCATTCGGCGCCGCCGTCGTCGTGCTCGTGTTCCTCGCGAACGCCCTGGTGTTCTCGCCGCTGTCGCGCAAAGAGGCCGCACTGCGCTCGACCCTGCAGCAGCAGACCATTACCCTTGGCGGCATCGCCGCCGACATCGAAGGCAAGGCGCGTGCCTATGGCAACGATCCGAACGAGGCGCTGCGCAAGCGCCTCGGCGAAGTGCGGGCCGAGACCGCGCGCACGAGCGACGAACTGCGTACGATGCAGAAAGGCCTCGTGCCGCCGGAACGCATCGCGCCGCTGCTGGAATCCATCCTGCGGGCGAACGGGCGCCTGAAGCTCGTGTCGCTGAAGACGCTGCCGGTAACGACGCTGACGGACGGTGCGGCGCCAGCGCCGGCCGCGCCGGCACCCGCACCCGCGAACGGCACGCCGGCCGCCCCGCCGCCCGTCGTCGCGAAGTCGCCCGACCTGCTGTACCGCCATGGCGTCGAACTGACGGTGCGCGGCAGCTATCTCGACATGGTCGACTACATGCAGGCGCTCGAAACGCTGCCCACCCAGCTATTCTGGGGCAAGGCGCAGCTGGAAGCGGACGAGTACCCGAACGTGCGCCTGACCCTGACGCTGTACACCCTGAGCCTGGACCCGAAATGGATGAAGCTGTGATTCCGACGACGATGAAACCGGCCTTTGGCGCCGCGATCCTTGCGCTGCTGCTGGCGGGTGCCGCCCATGCGCAGCCCCTGCAGGACCCGACGAAACCGCCCGCGGCCGCGACGCCGGTGGCCGGCGGCTCGCAGGCTGCGAGCAGCGGCCCGCAACTGCAATCGATCCTGATCGGACGCGCGGCGGGCGGACGCCACGTGGCCGTCATCGACGGCGAGACGGTGCGCCAGGGCGAGAGCTTCCGGGGCGCCAAGGTCGTGCGCATCCGCGAGAACGAGGTGGAACTGGTGCGCGGCGGCGAACGCCAGGTGCTGCGCCTGTACGCCGACGCCGCGGAAGGCATCAAGGGCGACCACGCCGCCACGGTCACCGTGCGGCGCTGACAGAGGATGAGGATGAACGACAAGCGTATTCCGATGCGTTCCATGGCGGCGCTCACTGCCGCCCTCCTGGTGCTGGCCGGCTGCCAGACGACGCCCAGCCCGGCCACCTACGACAAGATCAAGGGCGAGTTGGCGAACGGCGCGGGCAAGCGTCCGGCCGCCGCGCCGACCGTCGACGCGGCCGTGGCCGACGCGCTGCTGCCGCCGGCCGCCGCCCTGGCCACGGCATTGCCGAAGGCGCGGCCCGCGCTGGAAGAGCGTTTCAACGTCTCCTTCAACAACGTGCCGGCGCAGCAGTTCTTCCGCTCGATCGTCGCGGGCACGCGCTACAACATCCTCGTGCATCCGGACGTCGCCGGCACCATCACGGCGAACCTGAAGGACGTGACGCTGCCGGAGACGCTCGACGCGATCCGCGAGATGTACGGCTACGACTACAAGATCGAGGGCACGCGCATCTCGATCAAGCCGCTGACGATGCAGACCAAGATGTTCCATGTGAACTACCTGGTCGGCAAGCGCGCGGGCATGTCGAGCACGCGCGTGACGTCGACGTCGGTCGCGAACGCCGTCAACAACGGCAACGGCAACGGCAACAACAATAACAACTACCCGGGCCAGAACCAGAACAACAACGGCAACAACCAGAACAACAACGGCAACAATCCGAACGGCCAGAACAACTCGCAGGTGGACAGCACGGACGTCGCGACGACGTCCGCCAACGATTTCTGGGGCGACCTGAAACTGGCCATCGAGGCGATCGTGGGACCGAAGGAGGGCGGCCGCAGCGTCGTCGTCAGCCCGCAGTCGGGCGTGCTCGTGATCCGCGCGATGCCGGACGAGCTGCGCAACGTCGACGCCTACCTGAAAGCCACGCAGCTCGCCGTCGACCGCCAGGTGATCCTGGAGGCGAAGATCCTCGAGGTGGAGCTGAACGACAGCTACCAGAGCGGCGTCAACTGGGCGTCGTTCGCGTCGATCCGGAGCGGCCATACCAACCGCGTCTCGGGCGGCCTCGTCGCGCCGGGTGCCACGCTCACACCGCTGCCGTTCGGCGGCGGCCAGCCGGCCGTGATCACGGACCCGAGCACGGGCCTGGCGGCCAGCACCGGCTTCTCGCTGTCGAACGCGGCGGGGGCGGCCGGCTCGATGTTCGGCCTCGCCGTGCAGACGGCGAACTTCGCGGCGCTGATCTCGTTCCTCGAGACGCAGGGCACCGTGCACGTGCTGTCGAGCCCCCGCGTGGCGGCCGTCAACAACCAGAAGGCGGTGCTGAAGATCGGTACCGACGAGTTCTACGTCACCGGCGTGCAGACGACCACGAACTCCACGACGACCGGCAACACGGTGTCGCCGAGCGTCACGCTGCAGCCGTTCTTCTCCGGCGTCGTCCTCGACGTCACGCCGCAGATCGACGAGAAGGGCAACATCCTGCTGCACGTGCACCCGTCCGTGAGCCAGGTCTCGACCATCAACAAGTCCGTCAACCTGGGCACGGCCGGCAGCCTGAACCTGCCGCTCGCGGCATCGGCCACGTCGGAACTGGACAGCATCGTGCGCGGCCAGAACGGCCAGGTCGTCGCCATCGGCGGCTTGATGCGCCAGGCGTCGACGGCCGACGATTCGCAGATTCCCGGGACCGGCAAGGTGCCCCTGCTGTCGTCGCTGTTCGGCGCCAAGAAGCGCGTGAACCAGAAGCGCGAACTGGTCGTGCTGATCAAGCCGACCATCGTCGAAGGCATCAACAACTGGAACGACGACCTGCTCGACACGAACCGCCGCATCGAGCAGCTCGACCCGCGCACCCGGGGAGGCCGCTGAATGTACACGGCCCACTTCGGCCTGCGCGAGCTGCCGTTCGGGATCACGCCGGACACCAGCTACTTCTTTGGCGCCCCGCATTCGCAAGAAGCCCTGAACACGCTGCTCGTCGCGGCGCGCAGCGGCGAGGGCTTCATCAAGATCACGGGCGAAGTCGGCACCGGCAAGACCCTGTTGTGCCGCAAGTTCATGGCGACCCTGGGTCCGGAGTTCGTCACCGCATACATTCCGAACCCTTACCTCGAACCGCGCACGCTGATGCTGGCGCTCGCGGACGAGCTGGAAGTGGGCTACGACAAGGACGCCGACCAGCACCAGGTGCTGAAAGCCATCACGCACCGGCTGCTGCAACTGGCGGGCGAGGACAAGCGCGTGCTGCTGTGCCTCGACGAGGCGCAGGCGATGCCGGTCGAGACGCTGGAGGCGCTGCGCCTCCTGACGAACCTGGAGACGGAAAAGCGCAAGCTGCTGCAGATCGTCCTGTTCGGCCAGCCGGAGCTGAACCGCAAGCTGGAACTGCAGTCGATCCGCCAGCTCGCCCAGCGCATCACGTTCCACTACCATCTCGGCCCGTTGAGCCGCGACGACCTCGATTACTACGTGGCGCACCGCCTGCGCGTGGCCGGGTATGATGGGGCGCGCCTGTTCTCGCGCGGCGCGGTGTCCCGCCTGTATGCCGCCAGCGGCGGCGTGCCCCGCCTCGTCAACATCCTCGCGCACAAGGCGATGATGCTGTGCTATGGCCAGGGACGCCAGCAGGTCGCGCGCGCGCACGTGAACCTGGCCGCGCGCGACACGCTCGCGACGAGCAGGCGCCGCCTGTGGCCGTGGGCCGCGTCGGCCGCCGCGCTGGCCGCCGCGGGCGCGGGCCTGGCGTGGGCGCTGAGCCATTGACGGGGAGCCGGAATGAGCCTGATTAACAAGATGCTGCAAGACCTGGACGCGCGCGGCACGCCCAAGGACGGCGAGCTGCCGGGCCAGGTAAAGCCCGTCGCGCGCGAGCCGTACCGGGTGAACCGCCGTGCGATCGCGGCGGGTTGTGTCGGCGGGATGGCCGGCGTCGCGCTGGCGTGGTTCGGCTGGACGCAGTTGCACCGCACGCCGGCGCCGGCGCCTGCCGTGCCGGCGCCCGTCGCTGCGGTCCAGGCGGCGCCCGTCGTGACGGGTCCCGTGCAGCCGGCGCCGGTGGTGTCCGGACCGGTGCAGGCGCCTGCCGCCGCGCCGGTCGAGGCGCCCCCCGCCGTCGAGAAGACCGAAGACGCGCCGCCGCCGAAGCACATGACGCGGGCGGAGCGGCGCGCGGAACGCAAGCGTCTCGCGGAAGAGAAAGTCGCGGCGCGCAAGGCGGAGAAGGCGGCGAAAACTGCGACCGTGCGCGCGCAGGACGTGGCCCCGATGGAGCCGGACAGCGCGGAGGCCCGCGAGGCACGTCGTGCGATGGCGCAGGCGCTGGCCGCGCGCGGCAAGTCCGCGAAGAAGACGTCCGCCGCGATGGTGGCCGCCGCCCGCGCGGCCGCGCACGACGACGCGGCGCCGAAGGGAAAACGCAGCGCCCAGGGCCGCCAGGAGACGGGCGCCCAGCGCGCGGAAGGCGAATACCGGCGCGCGCTGGCGAGCCTGCAGGAAGGGCGCATGATCGAAACGGTCGCCGCGCTCGAGCAGGCGCTGAAGTACGAACCCACGCACGAGGCGGCGCGCCAGACGCTGGTCGGCCTGCTGATCGAGGCGAACCGCAACGACGAGGCGATGCGCCAGCTGCAGCTGGGCCTCACGCTGGATCTGCGCCAGCCCGCGATGGCGATGCTGCTGGCGAGATTGCAGATCGAGCGGGGCGGCAACGGCATCGACACCTTGACGCGCACCTTGCCCTACGCGGGCAACGACGCGGACTACCACGCCTTCCTCGCGGCCGCGCTGGCCCGCCAGCAGCGTCACCGCGAAGCGGCCGAGCAGTATCACCAGGCCGTGCGCGCGGTGCCGTCGAACGGCGTGTGGTGGATGGGTCTCGGCATCTCGCTGCAGGCCGAGAAGCGCAACGGCGAGGCGCTCGACGCGTTCCAGCATGCCCGCGCGAGCGGCGGGTTGTCGCAGGAATTGCAGGGGTTCGTGGAGCGGCGCATCCAGCAGCTGGGACGCTGATGTTCGCGTGGGCACGTGGTGCCCACCTACGCCCGCTTCACACTTTCGCCAGTCGCTCCAGGGCGCCGTTCAGCGTCTCGTCCTTCTTCGCAAAGCAGAACCGCACGATCCCGGACTCCGTCGGCTTGCTGTAAAAGGCCGACACCGGGATCGCGGCGACCTTGACCTCGCGCGTGAGCCACTGCGCGAATTCCGACTCGGAGAGATCCGAAATCCCGTCGTAGCGTACGCACTGGAAATACGTGCCGTCCGCCGGCAGCAACGTGAACCGAGTATTGGCCAGCCCCGCGCGGAACAGGTCGCGCTTGCGCTGGTAGAACGCCGGCAGGTCGCGCCACGGCGCGGGATTGCGCATGAAGTCCGCCAGGCCCGCCTGCATCGGCGTGTTCACGCTGAAGACGTTGTACTGGTGGACCTTGCGGAATTCCGCCATCAACGGCGCCGGCGCGGCCACGTAGCCCACCTTCCAGCCCGTCACGTGGTAGGTCTTGCCGAAGCTCGACACGACGAACGCGCGCTCCGCCAACACGGGATGGCGGCTCACCGACGCATGCGGCTGGCCGTCGTAGACCATGTGCTCGTAGACTTCGTCGGACAGGATCAGGATGTCGGTCCCTGCGACGATGGCGGCCAGCGCTTCGAGGTCGGCCTGGCGCAGGATCGTGCCGGTCGGGTTGTGCGGCGAGTTCACGACGATCATCCGGGTCTTGTTCGTGACGGCCGCCGCGACGGCGTCCCACGGCACGCTGTAGCCGCCGGCGTCCACGCGCATCGCGACGGGCACCGGTACGCCGCCGGCCATGACGATCGAAGGCTGGTAGCTGTCGTAGCAGGGCTCGATGACGATGACCTCGTCGCCCGGATGCACGGCGCACAGGATCGCCGTGATGATGCCCTGCGTGGCGCCGGCCGTGACCGTGATCTCGGCGTTGGCGTGGTACGGGTGGCCGTACAGCGCGGCCAGCTTGGCGGCGATCGCCGCGCGCAGCACGGGCAGGCCGGTCATCGGCGCGTACTGGTTGTGGCCCGCGCGCATGGCGGCGTCGACGGCGTCCAGCAGGCGCGGGTCGCAATTGAAGTCGGGGAATCCCTGGCCCAGGTTGACGGCGCCGTGCTCGTTGGCGAGCGCGGACATCAGGGTGAACACGGTGGTGCCGACGGCCGGCAGGCGCGATTGCAGGACGGGTGTGGTCATGGTGCGGACGGGGTGGATAGGGGTTGGGCCTCGGTCTTGATCCAGGCCTCGGGTGTCATGATGCGGAAGAGGTTCTCGCGCGCGGCGCGGCGGGCCAGTTTCAACAAGGCCTTGTCCTTCGTGACGAGGACGGCGGCGTCGGCGTCGCGCGCGATTTCGAGGAATTTCTGGTCGTCGCGGTCCGTGCAGACGGGCAGGCGCAGCGCGCGCGACGTCGGCGCCACGACCTCGATCAGGGCGTCGAAAGCGGCCTCGGCCTGCGGCCGGGTGTTGTCGTCGAGCGGCAGGTGGGAATAATGCAGCACGATCCGGTATTCGTCGCGGCAATCGGCGCGCGTGACGGCGCGCACCTTGCCGGACTCGAGCGCGGCGAGCAGGGGCGCCCAGCGCGGGTCGCGGAAAACGAACAGGTCGAGGCAGACGTTGGTGTCGATGACGATGGGTTTCGCTGAAGCAGGTATCATGTCAGCAATTTTACCCGCTGTACGTGTTTCATAATTAAATGCTGATCGTTCTCTCGCCTGCCAAGTCCCTCGACCTCGAATCTCCACCCACCACCCTTGAGCGCACGACGCCCCGCTTCATCGACGACGCCGCCGAACTCATCCGCGTTCTCAAGCCGAAATCGCCGGCCGAGATCGGCGCGCTGATGGCCATCTCGGACCAGTTGTCCGTGCTGAACGTGACCCGTTACGCCGACTGGCATCCGGACCACGGCGCCGCCCGCCAGGCCATCATGTCGTTCGACGGCGACGTCTACACGGGCCTCGCCGCGCGCACGCTGGATGCGCGCTCGCTCGGGTACGTGCGCGACCGCGTGCGCATCCTGTCCGGCCTGTACGGCGTGCTGCGCCCGCTGGACGCCATGCATCCGTACCGCCTGGAGATGGGCACGCGCCTGGCGAATCCGCGCGGCAAGGATTTGTATGCGTTCTGGGGCGAGCGGGTGACGGCCGCGCTGAATGCCGACCTGAAGGAGGCGGGCGCGAATGTCCTCGTGAATCTCGCGTCGGAAGAGTACTTCAAGTCCGTCAAGCCGAAGCTGTTGGACGTGCCCGTGATCACGCCCGTGTTCGAGGACTGGAAGAACGGCAAATACAAGATCATCTCGTTCTTCGCCAAGCGGGCGCGCGGAATGATGGCGCGCCATGCGGCCGAGCAGGGCATCACGGACGTCGAACGCCTGAAGGACTTCGACGTGGATGGCTATGCGTACGACGAGACGGTGTCCACGGACAAGTCGTGGGTGTTCCGTCGGCGAACGGAAGCCTGAGACCGCACCGGGGTCAGACCCCAAATTTGGGAAATTGACTCAAAATGGGGTCTGACCCCGAATCTGGGAAATGGACCATAAAAAATGCCCGCTGGTGCGGGCATCGTCGTCTTACTGGACCGCGTCTTTCGGCGCCGGTTTCGGGCCGGCCTTGGCCCAGAACTTCCACCACGGCGCGTCGCCCGAACCCTTGCCGCCCATGAAGCGGCTGTTCGGGTAGTTCATCGTGAAGATGCGCTGCGTGTCGTCGCGCAGGTCGAACATGCCCAACTTGTCATAGGCGCGGATCATGATGAACAGCGCTTCCTCGCGCGCGGGAGAGTCGCTGAACTGCGTGACGGCGCTCTGGGCGCGGTTCAGCGCGGCCAGGTACGCGCCGCGGCGGTAGTAGTAGTTCGCCACGTGCACTTCGTACTGCGCCATCGCATTGATCAGGTAATTCATGCGGGCGATCGAGTCCGGCGCGTACTTGCTGTTCGGGAACTTGTCGACCAGCTCCTTGAACGCGGCAAACGCTTCGCGCGTCGCCTTCGGATCGCGCTCGGTCGGGTCCTGGGCGTAGATGAAGCTCAGGAAGCCGATCTGGTCATTGAAATTGATCAGGCCGCGCAGGTAGTACATATAGTCGACCTGCGGGTGGTTCGGGTGCAGCTTGATGAAGCGCTCGACGGCCGCCAGCGCCTCGGCCTGGTCCTGCGCCTTGTAGTGCGCATAGGCGATTTCCATCTGCGCCTGGGCGGCGTAGGTGCCGAACGGATAGTTGGATTCGAGGCGTTCGAACAGCTTGATCGCGGCTTCGTAGTGGCCGCCGGCCATTTCCTCCTGCGCGTCAGCGTATAATTTCGATGCTGACACGTTCTTGTTTTCGTCGGATCTTTCCGGTAACAAACCGCAAGCTGACAAACTTAGCAGAACGCTAGTCACGACTAATACAGACAATTTTTTTTGCATAAGCTCTATTGCAAGAAAGTTTTACCGAGATTCAACGAACGGCTGATTATAGCCGATGGGACTGACGTGATATTAACTGCTGCGCCGAATTCGGCGGAAAACCTTTTCGACCCCGACCTGGACGAGGACCTCGACGCCGAGCTCGACGTCGGTTCTGGTGGTCCCGATTACTCGCCGATTACCCTGGAACTGGGCCCTGAACACTGCGGACAGCGGTTGGACAAGGTCGTGGCCGGATTGGTGCCCCAGTTCTCGCGCAGCCGCCTGCAGCAATGGTTCGACGAAGGCCACATCACCGTCGACGGCAAGCCGGCGAAGGGCAAGAGCACGGCCTATGGCGACGAGACGGTCACCGTCGTGCCGCAGCCGGCGCCCGAGGACACGGCCTACACGCCGGAAGCGATGGAGCTGGACATCGTCCACGAGGACGACGCCATCATCGTCATCAACAAGCCGGCCGGCCTCGTCGTGCACCCGGGCTCGGGCAACTGGTCGGGCACCTTGCTGAACGGCCTGCTGCACCACTGCCCGCAGCTGGTGTCGGTGCCGCGCGCCGGCATCGTGCACCGCCTCGACAAGGACACGAGCGGCCTGATGGTCGTCGGCAAGACGCTGGAAGCCCAGACCGACCTCGTGCGCCAGCTGCAGGCGCGCACCGTCAAGCGCGAATATTTCGCGCTCGTGTGGGGTACGCCGCGCCCGTACGGCACCATCGATTCCGCGATCAGCCGGGACGCCAAGGACCGCGTCAAGATGGCGGTGTCGAACAGCCCGTCGGCCAAGCCCGCCATCACGCACTACGAAGTGATCGAGACGGGCGAGCTGGACCGCCGTCCCGTCACCCTCGTGCAATGCCGCCTGGAGACGGGCCGCACGCACCAGATCCGCGTGCACATGCAGTCGCTGGGCTACAGCCTCGTCGGCGACACCGTCTACGGCAAGCAGCACCTGCGTTCGTTCTTCCACCGCCAGGCCCTGCAGGCGCGCCGCCTGGGTCTCACGCATCCGGTCACCGGCGAGCACATGGAATGGGTCGTGCCGCTGGCCGACGATTTCGCGGAACTTCTGGAACAGGCCGGGATCGAAGAACCGGAAGCGATCTGATGGTGGCATCCGATCTGCAGGACGCTGATCTGATCCACCCGGCGACCCAGTGGCCCGACCTGCCTGACGCGTTCGGTGCACTGGCCACGACGCGGCGTGGCGGCGTCAGCATGGGCCCTTACGGCGACAATCGCGGCGGCGGCGGTCTGAACCTCGGGCTGCAGACGGGCGACGACCTCGACACCGTACAGGCCAACCGCGCACGCCTGCGCGAGCGCCTGCCGGGCCGGCCCGCGTGGATCGCGCAGGTGCACGGCCCCGACGTCGTCGATGCGGCGACCGTCCAGCCGGGCGGACCCGTGCGCACGGGCGACGCGAGCATCGCGACGGTGCCGGGCGTCGTCTGCGCCATCCTCACGGCCGATTGCCTGCCCGTGCTGTTCGCGGACCTGGACGGCAAGGTCGCCGGTGCCGCGCATGCGGGCTGGCGCGGCCTGGCCGGCGGCGTGCTTGGCCAGACGGTCGCCGCCATGCGCGCAGCCGGCGCGGGCGAGATCACGGCCTGGCTCGGGCCCGCGATCGGCCGCGACGCGTTCGAAGTCGGGTCCGACGTGCTGGCCGCCTTCGAGGCCGCCTTGCCGGGTCAGGTGGAGGATGCTTTTCGGCCGTATCCAGGTCGGGCGGGCAAGTATTTGGCAGATATGTATCTCTTGGCGCGTCGCATGCTGGCCCGCGACGGGATCACTCGCGTCCATGGCGGCGAGCGCTGCACGGCGACCGAGACCGACTGGTTTTATTCCTATCGCCGCGACGGCGTGACCGGCCGGCAGGCCAGCCTCATCTGGTTGAAATAAGCGGTGGTTCAGTGGCAGCCGCCACCGCCATCGCAGCCGTGCCCGGCCGCGCCGCCATCGGCGCCGGGCACATAACCCGCGACGGGCACGACCGCCGTCCCGTCAGCCGTCTTCAGCGCCGCCTGTGCTCTACGTGCGCGCCGCCGTCGTGATCCCGCGAGGTAAAAAACGATTGAGAATGGCAACACGCCATAGCCGAAAAAAGTCATAATGCCGCCAACCACAGTCGGCTCCGTCGCCGCCATCAGGGTTACGACGTACATCCATCCTATGGCTACGATCCACATGCGATGCTCCGGTTGCTGTCGATAAAACGATTCTACACAATGGACGCCTTATGAATACGCCTGATGCTACCCCGCAGATGCTTGCCGCACCCTGGATGGCGCCGTTCGCGCAATTCACCGATCCCTCCGCCTGGCAGTCCTGGATGAAACTCCCCGACGGTGCCGACGGCTCGGCAGCGTTCGCACCGGTGGCCAAGATGCTGGGCGATATCGGCGCCGGGCTGTCGCAGGGCAAGCTGGAAGCGCTGCGCGACGATTACCTGCAAAAGGCGATGAAGCTGTGGCAGGACTTTGTCACCGGCAAGCTGCCGTCCTTCAGCGACCGCCGCTTTTCCGCGCCCGAATGGACGGCGAACGCGATGTCCGCGTACAGCGTCGCATCCTACCTGCTGAATTCCGAATTCCTCGTGGCGCTGGCCGAGGCCGTCGAAGCGCCGCCGCGCGACAAGCAGAAGATCCGCTTCGCCGTCCAGCAGATCGTCGATGCGATGTCCCCGGCAAACTTCCTCGCGACGAATCCGGAAGCCCAGCAGAAAATTATCGAAACCAAGGGCGAGAGCCTCACGAAGGGCTTGCAGAACATGCTGGCCGACCTGCAGAAGGGCCGCATCTCGCAATCGGACGAATCCGCGTTCGAGGTGGGCCGCAACGTGGGCATCACGCCGGGCACGGTCGTGTTCGAAAACCATTTGTTCCAGCTGATCCAGTACACGCCGACGACGCCGACCGTGCACGAAGTCCCGCTGCTGATGGTGCCGCCGTGCATCAACAAGTACTACATCCTGGACCTGCAGCCGGAGAACTCCCTCGTCCGCTATCTCGTGGAGCAGGGCAATACGGTGTTCATGCTGTCGTGGCGTAACCCGGACCAGAGCCTGGCCGGCACGACGTGGGACGACTACGTGGAGCAGGGCGCGATCCGCGCGCTGGATGCCACCCGCGCGATCACGGGCCAGGATAAGGTGAACGTGTTCGGCTTCTGCGTGGGCGGCACGATCGCCGCGACTGCGCTGGCCGTGCTGGCCGCGCGCGGCCAGAAGCCGGCCGCCAGCCTCTCCCTGTTCACCACGCTGCTGGATTTTTCCGACACGGGCGTGCTCGACGTGTTCGTCGACGAAACCCAGGTCAAGCTGCGCGAACAACAATTGTCGCGCGGCGGCCTGATGCCGGGACGCGACCTGGCGACGACGTTCTCGGCGCTGCGTCCGAACGACCTCGTGTGGAACTATGTCCAGCAAAACTACCTGAAAGGCAAGACGCCGCCCGCGTTCGACCTGCTGTACTGGAATGCCGACAGCACGAACCTGCCGGGCCCGATGTATTGCTGGTACCTGCGCAACACCTACCTCGAAGACAAGCTGAAGGTGCCGGGCGCGCTGACGGTGGCGGGCGTCAAGGTCGACCTGGGCGCCATCGATTGCCCGACCTTCCTGTACGGCTCGAAGGAAGACCACATCGTGCCATGGGAAGCGGCGTTCGCGTCGATGGGCCTGCTCAACCCGAAAAAGCCGAAGAACAACCGGTTTGTTCTTGGCGCGTCGGGTCACATCGCCGGTGTGATCAACCCGGCGTCGAAGAACAAGCGTAGCTACTGGGTCAACGAGGGCGGCAAGACGCGGCCGAAGACGCCGGCCGAGTGGAACGCCGGCGCCGTCGAGAAGAAGGGCAGCTGGTGGCCGGAATGGGCGAAATTCCTCGTGGAACACGGCGGCAAGGAGGTCGCGCCGCCCGCCCAGCCGGGCAATGCGCAGTATCCGGCGATCGAGCCGGCGCCGGGCCGTTACGTCAAGGCCAGGGCCGATTGAAGAGGCTGCGGCCGCGTTGCGAAAAAAATCATTCAGTTGCTCAGCGAATAATTGCTGCACCTGCGTTCGCAACGTGGTATTTTTAGCGGATATCCTCTTGGAATCGGAGACGCCGCGGGGGATCCCCGCGGTCGCCGCATAAAAAAATGCGCTACGGCGCTATAAAATGCGCTACGGCGCTGTATATGGAAATGAGATGAGTAGTGTCAAAAAAAGCACTGAACGCCTGATCAAGAAGTATCCGAACCGCCGGCTGTACGACACCCAGACCAGTTCTTACATCACCTTGTCCGACGTGAAGCAACTCGTCCTCGATTCCGACGAGTTCACGGTCGTGGATGCCAAGACGAACGAAGACCTGACCCGCAGCATCCTCCTGCAGATCATTCTCGAAGAGGAAGCGCACGGCGTGCCGATGTTCTCCAGCGGCGTGCTGGCCCAGATCATCCGCTACTACGGCCACGCGATGCAGGGCATGATGGGTTCGTACCTGGAAAAGAACGTGCAGGCGTTCACCGACATCCAGAACAAATTCGTCGGCTCGGCCACGGGCGCGATGGAAGGCAAGCCGTTCAGCACCGAGATGTGGACCCAGTTCATGAACATCCAGGGCCCGATGATGCAGGGCATGATGAACAACTACATCGACCAGAGCAAGAACCTGTTCCTGCAGATGCAGGAGCAGATGCAAAGCCAGAGCAAGGCGATGTTCGGTGCGTTCCCGTTCGGGGTGCCGCCGGAAAAGAAATAAGCTACAACAGGAGGGAGCGTCCCGCCGGGCGATTTCCCTCCGCCCCCGCTTCCTGTACAATCGCGGATTGCCCTGAACGTTTGCCGCAATCCGACAATGCAAGAACTCCGCCGTAACCCTCTCCCTGCCACCCTTGATGCCGCCGGCACCGCCGTGCCGCCCAAGGTCGGTTTCGTCTCGCTCGGCTGCCCGAAGGCGCTCGTCGACTCCGAACAGATCCTCACGCAGCTGCGCGCGGAGGGTTACGAGACCGCCAAGTCGTATGCCGGCGCGGACCTCGTGATCGTCAACACCTGCGGCTTCATCGACGCGGCCGTGCAGGAATCGCTGGATGCGATCGGTGAGGCGCTGGCCGAAAACGGCAAGGTGATCGTCACGGGCTGCCTCGGCGCCAAGAAGGATGCATCGGGCAGCGACATCATCACCAAGGTGCACCCGAAGGTGCTCGCCGTGACCGGTCCGCACGCGGTGGCCGAAGTGATGGAGTCCGTCCACACGCACCTGCCCAAGCCGCACGACCCGTTCGTCGACCTGGTGCCGGACCACGGCGTCAAGCTCACGCCCAAGCACTACGCCTACCTCAAGATCTCGGAAGGCTGCAACCACCGCTGCAGCTTCTGCATCATCCCGTCGATGCGCGGCGACCTCGTGTCGCGCCCGATCCACGACGTGCTGCAGGAAGCGGAGAACCTGTTCAAGGCGGGCGTCAAGGAACTGCTCGTGATCTCGCAGGACACGAGCGCTTACGGCGTGGACGTCAAGTTCCGCACCGGCTTCTGGAACGGCCGCCCCGTCAAGACGCACATGACGCAGCTGACGGAAGCGCTGGGCCAGATGGCGAAGCAGTACGGCGCGTGGGTGCGCCTGCACTACGTGTACCCGTACCCGCACGTGGACCAGGTGATCCCGTTCATGGGCGAGAACGTCGTGCCTTACCTCGACATCCCGCTGCAGCACGCGCACCCGGACGTCCTGAAACGCATGAAGCGCCCGGCCAGCGGCGAAAAGAACCTCGACCGCATCCAGGCATGGCGCAAGATGAACCCGGACCTCACGATCCGCTCGACGTTCATCGCCGGCTTCCCGGGCGAGACCGACGCGGAATTCGAATACCTGCTGGACTTCCTGAAGGAAGCGCAGATCGACCGCCTGGGCTGCTTCGCGTACTCGCCGGTCGAAGGCGCGACGGCGAACGAGATCGCGAATCCCGTGCCGGACGAGGTCAAGGAAGAGCGGCGCGCGCGCGTGATGCTGCTCCAGGAAGAGATCTCGGCGAAGCGCCTGCAGGCGAAGGTCGGCAAGACGATCCGCGTGCTCGTCGACGAAGTGGGTCCGCGCGAAGCGGTCGGCCGCTCGGCTGCCGATGCACCGGAAATCGACGGCGTCGTCCACATCAAGCGCGCCCTCACGCCGGGCAAGGCCAAGCCGGCCGTGGGCGAATTCATCGAGGTGGTCGTGACGAAGGCGGATGCCCACGACCTGTGGGCGACCGTCGCCTGATAGCCGCGGGCGGAAAGGCAGCGACGTGACGAAGAAGTCCATCCAGACGACACTGACCCACAGCGACTACCGCCCGCCGGAAGGCTTCGCGGCGTATCCGACGCCGATCCACCACGCGTCCACGGTCCTGTTCAAGGACGTGGCCAGCCTGCGCTCGGGCGACTGGCGCAGCAAGCAGGCCTATACGTACGGCCTGCACGGCACGCCGACGACGTTCACGCTGGAGGCGCGCCTGGCCGCCATCGAAGGCGGCACGCATTGCCTGCTCGCGCCGTCCGGCCTCGCCGCGATCTCGATGATCCTGCTGGCGCTGCTGAAATCGGGCGACGACGTCCTGCTGCCCGATAACGTCTACAACCCCACGCGCGAGCTGGGACGCTGGCTCGCGGCTGATCATGGCGTCTCTGCGCGCTTCTACGATCCGCTCGTGGGGGCTGGCATCGCGGACCTGATCCAGCCGAACACGAAGCTGATCTGGACCGAGGCGCCGGGTTCCGTGTCGATGGAAGTGCCGGACCTGCCCGCGATCAGCGCGGCGGCGAAAGAGAAGGCGCAGGGTATTCTTGTCGCGCTGGACAATACGTGGTCCGCGGGCCTCGCGCTGCGCGGCTTCGACGTCGGCGCCGACATCGTCATGCAGGCGCTGACGAAATACCAGTCGGGCGGTTCGGACGTGCTGATGGGCGCCGTCATCACGCGCGACACCGCCATCAACGACCGCATCGCGGCGTCGCACATGCGCCTCGGCATGGGCGTCGGCGCGGACGATGCCTACCTCGTGCTGCGCGGCCTGGAAACGATGAAGCTGCGCTTCGATGCGCACGACGCCTCCGCGCGCAAGGTGGCCGCGTGGCTGAAAGGCCGTCCCGAGATCGCGCAGGTGCTGCACCCGGCGTTCGAGGATTGCCCCGGCCACGACGTGTGGAAACGCGATTTCACGGGCGCCGGCGGCCTGTTCTCCGTGGTCTTCGATGCGCGCTACTCGGGCGAGCAGGTCGACCGCTTCGTCGACGCGCTGGCACTGTTCGGCATCGGGTACAGCTGGGGCGGGACGCACAGCCTCGCGGTGCCGTACCGGATGCAGGGGATGCGCCGCGACTGGCCGGACACGGGCCCGCTCGTGCGCTTCAATATCGGCCTCGAAGGGACCGACGACCTGATCGCGGACATCGAGCAGGCCCTCGGCCGGCTCTGATCACACGGGCATCGCGCGGTTGTTGTTCAGGTCGAGGAACCCGCGGATGATCCGGTAGGCCATCCACACCCACGCGCCGGCGCCGACGAGCCAGGCGATCGGGATGCCGATGATCGTAATGGCCAGCACCACGGCGACCACCATCCACACCAGGTAGAACCAGAACGACCGGATCATCCACGTGTGGTGGCTGTACACCATCGTCCCGGCCGTGTCCGGCCGCCGGATGTAGTTGACGATCAGCACCAGGATCGACAGCATGCCGAGCGAAAAGAAAAAAGTGAGCGCGTGTGCGACGTACAGGATGCGGGCGAACTGCTTGGCATCCTCGAGGCCGCGTTCGTAGACGAGTTCCTGGGCCATGATCTCTCCGGGTTGTAGATTGCCATTACGATAACCGATCGGCCGCTCACGCGGCGCGCGCCGCCTGCTGCACCCATGCGATGAGGCGGTTTGCATCCATCGCGCCAGCCTGGCGCGCGATCTCGCGGCCGCCCTGGAACAGCGCGATGGTCGGGATGCTGCGGATGCTGTAGCGCGCCGCAAGATCCTGCGACGCTTCCGTGTCCACTTTCAGCAGCCGCACGTGCGGCTCCAGCCGGCCGGCGGCCTGGGCGTACGCCGGCGCCATCATGCGGCAGGGACCGCACCAGGCGGCCCAGAAATCGACGAGGACAGGGATATCGTTGCGCCCGACGTGCTTGTCGAAGCGGGCGGACGAGACATCGGTCGGCTGGGCCGTGAACAGCGCCTTGGCACATTTGCCGCAGACGGGCTGGTCGGCCAGGCGCTCGCCCGCGACGCGGTTGACGGCGTCGCAGTGCGGACAGACGATGTGCAGGGACTCGGCCATGGTGTTCCTCCTTCGGTGTTCGTTATTCTAAGCCCGGCGGCGCGTGCGCCGTCCATCATGCCGTTCGACATAGAATCGGATGCCGGGCGGATGCCCTCCAACATGGGTCCAGATGAGCGAATTGCAATCCACGGCAGTCAACGTCAATCGGCCCCTGATCGGCTGCGCCGGCTGGGGCCTCAACAAGGAAGTGGCGGCGGATTTCCCCGTCGAGGGCAGCCACCTCGAACGCTACGCGGCCGTGTTCCCGGCCGTCGAGATCAATTCGTCGTTCTACCGTCCGCACCAGCCGCAGACGTACGCCCGCTGGGCCGCCAGCGTGCCCGACGCGTTCCGGTTCTCCGTCAAGCTGCCGAAGTCGATCACGCACGAGGCGAAGCTGCGCGACGCGGACGAACTGCTCGACCGCTTCTTGCGGGAGGCCGGCGAACTCGGGCCGAAACTGGGCTGCGTGCTCGTCCAGCTGCCCCCCAGCGGCGCGTTCGATGCGGACGTCGTCGCCGATTTCCTGCCGCGCCTGCGCGTCCGCTTCCCCTGCATGCTGGCTCTGGAAGGCCGCCATCCGACGTGGTTCGGCGACACGGCGACCGCGCTGCTGCGCGAGCACGGCGTCACGCGCGTGATGGCCGATCCGCCCGCCGGCCAGCCCGGCCCGCACGAGCCGACGACGGCGTCGACCTACATCCGTCTGCATGGCATGCCGCGCATCTATTATTCGTCGTATTCGCCGGCGTTCCTGCGCGAGGTCGAGCAGAGGATCATCGCGATGGCGCAGCCGAATGCCGACCTCTGGTGCATCTTCGATAACACGGCCGAGGGCCATTCGGTGCCGAATGCGCTCGAGGTGCTGCGTGGCGTGGACGAATCATGGTCAGCGCGACATTCCGCTTCTACGGCGAATTGAACGATTTTCTCGCGCGCGAGCGGCGCGGACGCTCCTTCGCGACGCCGTGCGCACGCGCCGCCACGACCAAGCACATGATCGAGGCGCTCGGCGTGCCGCATACGGAAGTCGAGCTCGTACTCCTGAACGGCGAGCCGCGGGGACTCGACGACATCCTGGAAGAGGGCGACCGCATCGCCGTGTATCCGCGCTTCACGACCTTGTCCGTGGCCGACGTGGCGCGGCTCGACCAGCGTCCGCCGGGCCGCGTGCGCTTCGTCGCGGACGCGCACCTCGGCGGACTCGCACGGCTGTTGAGAATGGCGGGATTCGACACCATCTACCGCAACACGTTGAACGATGCCGAGGTCGAAGCGATCGCGCTCGATGAGGCCCGCGCCGTGCTGACACGCGACCGCGCACTGCTCAAGCGCCGCGGCGTCGCTTACGGCTGCTACGTGCGGGCGCTGAAGGCGGAGGACCAGCTGCGCGAAGTGGTCGAGCGCTTCGGCCTGGCCGAGCGCATGCGCCCGTTCACACTGTGCCTGTCGTGCAATGCGCCGCTGCGGTCCGTCGCGAAGGCCGATGTGCTCGACCGGCTGCCGCCGCGCGTGGCCGCGACGCAGGACGAGTTCAGCACGTGCGACTGCTGCCACCGCGTGTTCTGGAAGGGCTCGCACTGGCAGCGCATGGCGGGCGTATTAAATGATATACACTACTTTCCCGGACGAGCCATCCGTTGACAGCGTGACCCCATGTTGCAACAAGTATCGATACCCATCCGTACGGAATGCCCCCCTGGCGCCTGCGTCTGCGAGCGCGAGATCCTGCTCGCCGATCCGGAGGCGGACCTGCGTCCGCTGCGCCTCACGCGCACGGAAGAGCAAAAGCTGCTCGACCGCATCGACGCCGTCTCCAGCTATGAAGAGCTGAAGCGCCTGCAGGACCGCATCCGCGCCAACCTCGGCGTGGAACTGAGGATCGCGCCGGGCCCGAACGAGGTGCGCACGTTGCGCGGCATCCTCATCGTGCTGCAGGACCGGCCGGGGCTGTGCAAGAAGGTGCGCCAGTCCGTGCCGGCGGCCGTGCGCAGGGTGCTGGAGCGCCATCCCGAGATCACGTACGCGATCCTCGATGCGCACGACCTGTTCGGGGCACCGTGATTTATCTTGCCGCCGCGCGCGCGTCGATCTCGTTCCCGAGCCGCTCGAGATAGCCGCGCCCATGGATCGCCTCGAGCGCGGCGACCGTCGTGCGGTTGTACTGGTCCCGGTACGCTTCGAACGCCGGGTCGTACACGTCGCCCGTGACCGCCAGCGTGATGCCGTGGCGCGCGTAGGCGCGGATGCGCCTGACGGTCTCCGGGCCGGGCGGAGGACCCGGCTCGAGCAGGGTGGGCGTGCCGGTGGCGATGCAGATCCGTGCCGCGTCCGCGCCGTCGAGCGGGCGGCCGTCTTCCCTGGCGATGGGGAGGTCGCCGCATCCTGGCCGTGCTTTCGCATCGCGGAATTCCGTGAGGCGGACGCACGCGAGGCGGGCATCGAAGGTCGCGGGCAGGTGCGCCCAGCAGCGGGCAGCCTCCGGCCGCTTGCGCAGACCAAATGCCCCCTTGTCCAGCGCGTCCGCGAGCCGCAGCACGGCGCCGCGGCGTCCGCGCAGGGCCGCCCAGTAGAGATTGTGGATGCCCTCGAACGGTCGCGCCTTCGCGGCCTGCGCATGCGGACCGAGGAAGAGTTCGGCGAGGCGTTCCTGTTTCGCGCCGTCGCCGCTGTCGTTGTCCGCCCGCCAGACATTGGCGAGCGTTTCGTAGTCACCCATGCGCAGCAGCCAGCCTTCGTACGCCGGGTCGGCGTGCGCGAACGCCGCGCACGAGAGGCCGATGGCAAACGCGCCCGCGAGCAGGCCGGGGCGCCAGGCCATCAGCTGTCGAAGTCTTCGGCCAGGTTCTTCCATCCCTTGCTTTTCGCGAACGGCGCGAACTCCTCGGGCGCCTCGAGCACGATGAGGCGGCTTTCCTGCAGCCCCGGATCGCTGTGGCCGAAGTCCGGCCCCTTGTAGCCGACGGCGCGCAGCCGGTCGATGATGGCCCGCACGAGGACAGTATCCTTGTAGGCGCCGGGCTCGAGCCGGTCCTTGAATTTCACGTACACGTCGATGATTCCGTAGCCCTCGTCGAAAATGCGGATCGACTTCACGTCGAGGGTACGGCCGTTGCCGTCCTTGGCCTGGAAGGGGCCGGACAGCTCGATGTCGGAATCGGTAGTCATGGCGTCAAGGATACCACTGGACGCGCCAGTGTGTAGGCGATCTCGGACTCGCTGACGGGCTCGCGCCGCCACCCCTGGGCCGCATAGAAGCGGTCGGCCCGCGTGGCGGCACCGGTCGTCAGGCGGATGCGCTCGTGGCCCTGTTCGAACAGCCACGCCGCCGCCTTGTCGAGCAATGCCTTGCCGAGTCCCCGTCCTTCCCGGCCCGGCTCGATGAAAAGCGCCCAGATGGACGCGTTCACATTGTCCGCGTAGCTGAAACCGACGATCTCACCATCCGCTTCCGCGACCCAGCCGCGACCCGACCGGTCGAGGTAGTCCTCGTACATGGCGACGGTGATCCGCGCGGGATCCCGCAGGACGTTTTCGGTGACGGCAAGCCGGATGCGCGACATGGCGGGGATGTCGGCGTGGGTCGCGCGTCGGAACTGCCCGTGCCCGGTCATATGACACGGGCCACGGCCGCGATCAGCATCGACGCCGGAACCAGCAGCGCCTGCGCCGCGACGGTACCCGCCAGCCGGCTGCCGACCAGCCAGACGATGGCCTTCCTGAACTGGCTTTCCGGGAGCTTGCCTTCGACGACGTCGTCCGTCATCCCCGACATGTGCGGGTCGATGAACACGGCCATCATGATGGTCGCGCCGCCGTTGATGATCGACGAGAGCGTGCTGGAGGTGACGCGGACCGACGGGTCCAGGACGCCGGCGTACAGGGCCGCGAACACGCCGACGGTCCACAGCGCGGTGGCGGCCACGTTCAGCAGCGTGATCCGGCCCGACACGCCGTGTCCCGACCGGCATCCGGTCATGTTGCGTGCTGCCGGCATGCTGGCCACGTCCCGCACGTAGGACAGCCCGCCCTTGAAGACGCAGTGCAGGATCAGCTTGGGAATCGAGCGGTGCGCCTGGAAATGCAGTACCGCGCGGCAGAACACACGCTGGAACGTCGGGATCAGCAATGCGCCCACCACCGTCGCCAGGCTTGCCGACGCGAGCAGCCAGCGGAAATCGCCGAGTAGCGACCCGCTGGCGAGCCCGTCGAGGTTGGTCTCCACGCGTTTCGCCAGGAACGGGCCCAGGAACGAATTCGACGTGCGGGACACGAGCACCAGGATGCCGAACAGGGCCAGCGAGACGGCGATGCGCCGGGTCCGTACGCCGGCGATCCGGACCGAGTACGCGAGCGTTCCGATCAGGTGGATCACGAACGTGAGCAAGCAGATGAAGAGAAGTTGCGTATCCAATTAATTCCCCGTGAGCGCCTCGAACTCGACCACCGACGCGCCGATCGCGTCGGCGAAAGCCCTGTCGTGCGTGGACATGAAGACGACCGATGTATCCCGCTGCGCCGCCAGCAGGTCGACGAGCACGGCGCGCGCATCCGCATCGAGGCCGTTCGACGGTTCGTCGAGCAGCAGCACGGCGGGCGCGCCGATCCAGGCCGCCGCCAGCATCAGCTTCTTTTGCGTGCCGAGCGACATGGCGCCGCAGCGCGTGTCGAGATGGCGGGTCAGGCCGAAGCGTTCGACGATATGGCTGACCTTGTCCGAAATGGCGCAGCCCTTGGCCCACGCGACGAACGCCAGCAGTTCGCGGCCCGTCACGAACGGGTACACGGGGCACTCGTCGGGCGCGTAGGCCAGCCGGGCTTTCGCGGCGGCCGGCTGGGCGCGGAGGGAGTGGCCAGCGATGACGATGTCGCCGCCGTCGGCCTCGTCCACGCCGGCCAGCACGCGCAGCAGGGTCGATTTGCCGATGCCGTTCGGACCCCGCAACGCATAGGCGCCCGGCGCGAAGCGTCCCGTCCGCTCTTGCAGGACGGGCCGGGATCCATACGATTTGCTTACGTTCTCGAAGTGCAGCATGGTGTCTCCTAAAGCAGGCAGGCGAACGTGCCTGCCGTCCAGCCGGCGGCCGCGACGGTCGTCAGGACGACGGCATGCCGTTCGCTGATCAGTTGCGGCGTACGCAGTGCGCACAGCAGGGCCGCGTTCGAGACCAGCGCCGCCACCGCGTGCAATGGCGCGGCGCCGGCGATGCATGCGAACGCCGTCAACGCGGCCAGGAACGGCAGGGCGGCCGCCAGCACGGCCGCCAGGTCGTACGGGCGCCACCAGCCCACGGGCAGCGGCAGCGCGCCCACGTAACCCAAGCTGGCGCGATGCGCGAGATGCAGGCCGCGAAACAGGCCGCTGAACGCCAGCGCGATGGCGCCCTCGGCCAGCAGGACGGTGGGAAAGCTGCGCGCATCCCGCTCGAACAGCGTCACGAGGCCGACGGCCGCCGCCGCGATGGCCGCGGCGGTCAGGCATTTGGCGAGCAGTTCGCCGCGGCGCTCGCGGCACATGACGGCGAGCGACATCCCGAGTGCGGCGCCACGGCGCACTTCCAGGGCCAGCGGGCCGGCGCGGCGCGCGTGCGGGCGTCGTGCATGCCGCTGCGCGCGCGGCCGCGGTGCCAGGACCAGCGCGAGCGCCGCCGCCGCGCCCACGATCAGGTTCGCCGCGAGATCCAGGCGCGTGCCGAAGCATGCGCCGGCCAGCAAGGCGCCGGCCGCCACGCCGGCCCACGCGCCGGCCCGCCGTTCCAGCACGCCCCGTTGCGCGACGAGGGCCAGCAGCGCGAGGTCGCACAGCAGCACGGCGTGGGCCGCGGGGGCACCGCGGCCGGCCGTCAACCCCAGCGCGCATGCGGTGACGAGCAGCAGCGGCGAATCGGCCAGCAGCAGCACGGCCAGGTCGGCGTTGCGGCGCTGGCGCGGGGTGAACGGCAGCGATCCGGCGAATGCCATGAACGGCCCGCCCGCGACCTGTTCGCGCTGCATGGCGACCCAGGCTGCCGCCAGGGCCTGCAGGGCGAGCAGATAGCCGATGCGCCACGCGGCCCCGTGGCCGGGGGCGAGCAGGGTCAGCAGGGGGCGGGCGTAGGTATCGAGGTTGCCGAACGCGGACGCGTTGGCCGAGGCCAGCACGCCGGTGGCCAGCAGGATGGCCTGCCAGCGGCGCAGCAAGAGTCGCGCCGTGCTGACGGCATACCAGCGCAGGCGCAGGCGGAGGAGCGGTGAGCGGATGGCGTTCTCCTGGGTCGGGTCGCAGGATTATGAACGCCTTTTTGTCGATAAAGCAATACTTCCGACTTAATCCTGGCTTAGCAGGGACGACACGTACAGCAGCAACCTGTCTTCCGCGCGCGCGAGCAGCAGGCCGGTCAATTCCTCGACGCGGCGCAGCCGGTAATCCAGCGTGTTCCGGTGGATGTGCAGGGCGGCGGCCGTGGCGGCCGCGCTTTCGTCGTGGGCGAACCAGGCGTCCAGCGTGCGTCTCAGGGTCGCGCCGCTGCGGTCGCGGGCGAGGCGCGCCACCGGCAGGCGCAGCTGCGCCGCCTGCCAGCCGGCGTCCAGGCCCGACAGCAGGACCGGCAGCGCGAGGTCGTAATGGCTCCATTCGGTCCGGTCCGGGTTGCGCCGGCGGCCGATGCGCGCGGCCGTGCGTGCGCTCTGCCAGGACACGGCTGCGGCCTCGACGCCGCGCGCGGCCAGCCCCATCGTCAGGGTGAAGGGCAGGGCACACAGGTCCTGCACCAGCGCGGTCAGCGCCGCCTGGCGCCGCCGCGCCGCCGTTTCGACCGGGAGCGCATCGGGTTCGAACGCATCCAGCATCACCATGTCGTACGGGCCGGTGGTCGCGGACAGCAGCGCCGGCTGGCGCGCCAGCAGGGCCAGCTGCAGGCGCTGGAGCTCGCTGATGGTCCGTTCGGCGTCGACGGCATCGGCGCGCAGTTCGAGGAGAAAGACCGCCTGCACCCGGCCGAAGTCCAGGCCGAGGCGCCGCGCCCAGGCGTCGAGCTCGGGCCGCCCGCCGGCATCGCTGCGGATCAGGTTCAGCACGAACGCTTCGCGATAGCGGCTGTCACGTTGCAGTTCGCCGGCCAGGCTGGCCTGCTCCAGGATCATCTCGGCCGTGAGGCGCACCAGTTCGCCGAACTGGCGGACGGCGTCCGGTTCCCCGCTCAGGCCGACGGCGCCGCACATCTGGCCGCCCACGACGAGCGGCAGGTTGATGCCGGGGCGCGCGCCGTGCATGCGCGGCGCGGACGCCGCGTCCACCTCGACCGTCGCACGCCGCGCCAGCGCGAGCAGGGCGCCGTCGTGCAGCTCCCCGACCCGGGCGGCGTCGCCGCTGGCCAGGATCACGCCGCGCGCATCCATTACGTTGACGTTGAACGGGATGATGCGCATGGTGCGGTTGACGATGTCCTGGGCGAGGCGGGCGCTGAGTTCGAGCATGTGGCCACTGTAGCCGATCGCGACAACTGTGCCAAGCGCCAATGTCTGGCATGATAATCTTGTACTTGAATGAACAATTTTGTGAAAATGCCCAATCAACGCCCTTAAAATGCCTGCATGTCTCGTGCCGCCCGCCGAGGAATTGCGATGACGCTTTCGTCATAATGCTGTCAGCCGCCTCACTGATGGCGGACATCACGGAGACACATATGAGCAACAGCATGAGCACGGGCGCGGCCCATCCGGCGGGCTTTGCCGATCCCGCCATCCTCGAGCGCGGTTACCGCAAGGCGACCTGGCGCCTGATCCCCTTCATCTTCATCTGCTACCTGTTCAACTACCTGGACCGGGTCAACGTCGGTTTCGCCAAGCTGGAGATGCTCGATGCGCTGAAACTCAGCGAGACCGTGTACGGACTCGGCGCCGGCATCTTTTTCATCGGCTACGTCACCAGCGGCGTGCCGAGCAACCTCATCCTGCACAAGCTCGGCGCGCGGCGCTGGATCGCCGCGATGATGGTCTTGTGGGGCGGCCTGTCCGCCGCGATGATGCTCGTCACGAGCCCGACGTCGTTCTACGGACTGCGTTTCCTCACCGGCGTGGCGGAGGCCGGATTCTTCCCCGGCATGGTGTTTTATTTCACCAACTGGTTCCCGTCGCAGAAGCGCGGCCAGGTGATGGCGCTGTTCATGTCGGCGATCCCCGTCTCGGGCCTCGTCGGCGGCCCCCTGTCGGGCTGGATGCTGAGCCACTTCGCGGCGGGCCAGGGCGGCCTGGCTGGCTGGCAGTGGCTGTTCCTGCTGCAGGGCCTGCCGACGGTGATCCTGGGCGTCGCCGTGCTGTTCTTCCTGTCCGACGGCCTGCAGCAGGCCCGCTGGCTGACCGGCGACGAGAAAGCCGCGATGAAGCAGGCGCTCGACGCCGACGAACAGGGCCGCCGCGCCAGCAGCCATGCCGTGCACTCGTTCTCCAGCGTGCTGCGCAACGGCCACGTGTGGATGCTGGGCCTGATTTATTTCAGCATCCAGATGGGCGTGTATGCGATCAACTTCTGGCTGCCCTCGATCATCAAGGCGCTCGGGTTCGACAACCCGGCGACCGTAGGCTGGCTGAGCGCCTTGCCCTACCTGTTCGCCGGCATCTTCATGGTGATCGTGGGCCGCTCGGCCGACGCCCGCCGCGAGCGCCGCTGGCATTTGTCCGTGCCGATGGTGATGGCGCTGGTCGGCCTGCTGCTGGCGGCGAATTTCTCGCACAACGTGGTGCTAGTGATGATCGGCCTCACGCTGGCCACGATGGGCGCGCTGACCGGCCTGCCGATGTTCTGGCCGCTGCCCGCCGCCTTCCTGGGCAGCGCCGCGGCGGCCGGCGGCCTGGCCCTCATCAATTCGCTGGGCCAGGTGGCCGGCTTCGTCAGTCCGTTCCTGGTCGGCTGGATCAAGGATGCCACCGGCAGCACCGACGTCGCCCTGTACATCCTGTCGACGGTCCTGCTGGTCGGCGCGGTGCTGGTCATGATCGTGCCGGCGCGCCTGGTCAACCGCTGAGGAGAGTCCATGAAGATCGTCATCGCCCCCGATTCGTTCAAGGAAAGCCTGACGGCCCTGCAGGTGGCCGACGCTATTGAAACCGGCATGCGCGAGATCTGGCCCGATGCCACGTATGTGAAGGTGCCCGTGGCCGATGGCGGCGAGGGCACGGTACAGGCCATGATCGACGCGACGGGCGGCCGGCGCGTGGACGCCCGCGTGACCGGACCCCTGGGCCAGGCGGTGGACGCGTTCTATGGCATGAGCGGAGAGCTTGCCGTAATCGAGATGGCGGCCGCCAGCGGCCTGGAGGGCGTGCCGCCCGACCTGCGCGATCCGCGCACGGCCACGAGCCGCGGCACGGGTGAACTCATCCGCGCCGCGCTCGATGCCGGCGCGCGGCGTTTCGTGCTGGGCGTGGGCGGCAGTGCGACGAACGACGGCGGCGCCGGCATGCTGCAGGCGCTGGGCGTGCGTCTGCTCGACGCGGCCGGCAAGGACATCGGCCCGGGCGGCGCGGAACTGGCGCGCCTGGACCGCATCGACGTATCCGGGCTCGATCCGCGCGTGCGCGAGGCCGAATTCCGGATCGCGTGCGACGTCGACAATCCGCTCATCGGCCCGCGGGGTGCGTCAGCCGTATTCGGTCCGCAGAAGGGTGCGACGCCGGCGATGGTGGCCCAGCTCGACGCCGCGCTCGCGCACTATGCGGACGTCATCCGGCGCGACCTGGACCAGGACATCGCGCACACCCCCGGTGCGGGCGCGGGCGGCGGCATCGCGGCGGCGATGGTCGTGTTCCTGGAAGGAGCGCTCAGGCCCGGCGTCGAGATCGTGATGGAGGCCGTAGGGCTCGATGCGGCCGTGCGCGACGCGGACCTCGTCGTGACGGGAGAAGGCCGCATCGACGGCCAGACCGTGCACGGCAAGACGCCGATGGGCGTGGCGCATGCCGCGCGCCGTCATGGGAAACCCGTCGTCGCCATCGGCGGCAGTCTCGCCGCCGACGCGGATGCCGTGCACGCACACGGCATCGAGGTCGTGGTGGCGGCGGTCGCGCGGCCGTGTTCCGTCGCCGAGGCGCTGGCCGCGGGCGCCGACAACCTGCGCCGCGCCGCGCGCAATCTCGCGGCGGCGCTGGCGCTCGGGGGCCGCCTGCAGCAATGAGCGGGGCGGGCTATGATGTCGCTAGCACAACGACGACAGGAGCCCGCCTTGACCGACATCCGCCCCGACGACGAATCGTACTGGTCGACCATCCGCGCCAAGTACACGCGCTCGCCCGACTTCATCAACTTGGAGAACGGCTACTTCGGCATGCCCGCCGATCCCGTGCGTGCGGCGCTGAAGCGTTACCAGGACGAAGTCGACGTCGAGAATGCGTACTTCCTGCGCACGCGCTGGGCCGCGCGCCTCGCGCACGTGAAGGCGCTGCTCGCCGGCTTCACCGGCGTCGCGCCCGACGAACTGCTGATCACGCGCAGCGCCGTCGAGTCGATGAACATCCTGTTGCAGGGGTATCCGTTCGCACCCGGCGACGCGATCCTGATGGCGCGCCACGACTACGACAGCAGCCACGACATCGTCCGCATGCTGGCCGAGCGCAAGGGCCTCACGGTCCTGGAGGTCGACGTGCCCCACGGCCTGGAAGACGCGGACGCCATCGCGGCGCTGTACGCGGACGCGATCACGCCGCGCACCCGCGTGCTGCTCGTCACGCACATGGTGCACCGCACGGGCCGCATCATGCCGGTCGCGCGGCTGTCGGCGCTGGCGCGCGAACGCGGCATCGACGTCGTCGTCGACGGTGCCCATGCGCTCGCGCACATCGACTACACGATCCCCCAGCTGGGCACGCAGTTCGCTGCGTTCAACCTGCACAAATGGGTCGGCGCGCCGCTCGGGACGGGCCTGCTCTACATCGCGCGCGAACGCATTGCCGACATCGCCCCGCTGTACGGCGACGTGACGTTCGCCCGCACCGACATCGACAAGCTGGGCCACGTGGGCACCGTGCCGCCCGCACCGATCATGGCCATCGAGGATGCGCTGGCCTTCCACGCATCGATCGGCTCACGCAACAAGGAAGCCCGCCTGCGCTGGCTCGCGCGGCGCTGGATGGACCAGGTGCGCGATTTACCCGGCGTGCGCGTGTACACGCCGCGCGATCCGAACCTGCACGGCGCGCTGGGCGCGTTCGGCATCGACGGCATCCCCGCCGCGGACGTCGTGCGGCGCCTGATGGACGAGCACCGCATCTTCACGGTCATCCGCAAATTCGCCGGCACGGACATCGTGCGCGTGACGCCGCACCTGTACAACGGCCCCGACGACCTCGATGCGCTGGCGGCCGCGATCCGTCAGTGGGCGCCGCCCAGGTAGGCCGCGACGACCTTCGGGTCGTTTTTCAGGCTCGCGGCGGGGCCGTGCACGGCGATGCTGCCGTTCTCCAGCACATAGCCGTAATCGGCCACGTTCAGCGCGGCCTGGGCGAACTGCTCGACGAGCAGCATCGTGACGCCCTCCGTCTTCAGCCGCGCGATGATGCGGAAGACTTCGTCGACAAGGATGGGCGCGAGGCCCATCGACGGTTCGTCCAGCAGCACGACGTCCGGATTCAGCATGACGGCGCGCGCCATCGCCAGCATCTGCTGCTCGCCGCCGGACAAGGTGCCGGCCAGCTGCGTGCGGCGTTCCTTCAGGCGCGGGAACAGTTCCAGTGCCCGCTCCAGGTCATGCTGCACGTCGCCCTTCGGCCGCGAGCGGGTGAATCTCGGGAAGGCGCCCAGCAGCAGGTTGTCCGTGACGGTCATCGTCGCGAACACGCGCCGGCCTTCCGGCGAATGGGCGAGACCGGCGCGCGCGATGCGGTGCGAATCCATCCCCGTGATGTCGCGGCCGGCGAGAAGCACCTTGCCGCCGCGCGGCTTGATCATGCCGGAGATGGCGCGCATGGTCGTCGTCTTGCCGGCGCCGTTGGAGCCGATCAGCGTGACGAGTCTGCCTTTCGGGACTTCCAGCGAGATCCCGTGCAGCACTTCGACCTTGCCATAGGCCGCGTGCAGGTTGTCGATGGTGAGCATGCGGTCTCCTCAAACGGCGGCGGATGCGGCGGGTTCGCCCGCACCGCCCAGGTAGGCTTCGATCACGCGCGGGTCGGACTGCACCCGCGCCGGCGTGCCTTCGGCAATCTTCTGGCCGAAATCGAGCACGGTGACGGTGTCCGAGATCGACATCACGACGTCCATGTGGTGCTCGATGAGGACGATGGTGATGCCGTGGTCGCGGATCTTGCGGATGATGGCCATCAGCTCGCGGATGTCCGGCGCCGTCAGGCCCGCGGCCGGTTCGTCCAGCAGCAGCAGGCGCGGGTCGAGCGCCAGTGCGCGGCCGATCTCCAGCAGGCGCTGCTTGCCGTACGGGAGGTTGCGCGCTTCCTCGTCCGCGAGGTCGGCGAGGCCGACGAAGTGCAGGATCGCGGCGGCCCGTTCGCGCGCCGCCCGTTCCTCGCGGCGGCGGCGCGGTGTGTGCAGCATGGCGTCGAACACGTTCGAACGGAAGCTGTGGTGCAGGCCGACGAGGATGTTTTCCGTCGCCGTCATTTCGCCGAACAGTTGCACGTTCTGGAAAGTGCGCGCGATGCCGCCCAGCGCGATCTGCGCCGGCGTGCGTCCCGTGATGCCGCTGCCGGCAAAGAACACCTGACCCGCAGTCGGCTTGTAGATGCCCGTCAGGACGTTCATCATCGTGCTCTTGCCGGAGCCGTTCGGCCCGATCAGGCCGTGCACGGTGCCGCGCGCGACGGCGAGGTCGACCTGGTTCAGCGCCTTCAGGCCGCCGAACTGCATCAGCACCTGCTCGACCTTCAGCAGGTCGCCGCCGGTGGCTTCCGCCTGCGGTACGCCGGCGAACGGATCGCCGCCGTGGTCCGCCAGCGCGCGCGCATGCTGGCGCCCGCGGCCCAGCAGGTCGCGCAGGAAGCCGACGATGCCCTCCTGCAGGTAGTAGACGACGAACAGCGTCATGAGGCCGAAGATCGTCAGCCGCCAGTCCACCATGCTTTGCAGCTTGTAGGAGACGGCGGCCAGCGCCAGCGTCGCCACGACGGGCACGGCGACGCGGCGCACGGTCGTCTTGCGGCGCGCCAGCAGCAGGCCGGCGACGACGACGGCGAGGATCGCGGCGCCGACGGCGATGCGGCGGAACAGGTCGATGTCGGACAGGAGGCTCGGCAGCATCACGACGATCACGGCGCCGATCAGCGCGCCGCTGCGGGTCTTGCGGCCGCCCATGATCACCGCGAGCAGGAATAAAATCGTCAGCTCGAAGTTGTACGTGTTGGGCGAGATGTACTGCTCGGAATAGGCATACAGGCTGCCGGCCAGGCCCGCGAAACCGGCGCTGATCACGAACGCATACACCTTGTAGCGGTACACGGAGACGCCCATGCAGTCCGAGGCGATCGGGCTGTCCCGCAGGGCCTCGAACGCGCGGCCGATGTGCGATTTCAGCAGCCGGTGCACGAGCAGCAGCGACACGATCATCAGCGCGGCGACGGCATAGTAGTACTCGACTTCCGTCAGCTCGTGGCCGGCCACGCTGGGCTTCGTCAGCATGATGCCCATCGGGCCTTCGGTGAGGAACGTCATCTCGTTGATGAGGATCTGCACGATGGTGCCGAAGGCCAGCGTCACCATCGCGAGATAAGGCCCCGTCACCCGCAGCGCGGGCAGGGCGAGGATGGCGCCGAACAGCGCGGCGCCCGCGATGCTGGCGGGGAGCGTGAGCCACCACGCGGCGCCGAGCTTCATCACGAGCACGCCCGTCACGTACGAGCCCACGCCGAACAGGCCTGCGTGGCCCAGCGACACCTGGCCCGTGTAGCCGACGACGATGTCGAGGCCGAACAGCAGGATCGCGTAGATCAGGATCGTCTCGACAAGGTGGATGTAATACGGGTTCCCGACCAGCACGGGAAAGGCGGCCAGCAGCGCGATGCCCGCAATCGCGCCGCTCCAGGTCAGCTTGTTCATCGTCATACCTTCTTGATGGCGGCCTTGCCGAACAGGCCGGACGGCTTCACGGCCAGCACGAGCAGCAGCAGGACGAGCCCCGGCACTTCCTTGTAGCCGGTCGACAGGTAGAAGCCCGTCGCCGTCTCCGCGATGCCGAGGATGATGCCGCCGACGATCGCGCCCATGCCCGACGTCAGCCCGCCGATGATGGCGACGGCGAACGCCTTCAGGCCCAGCGACGCGCCCATCGTGGCGCTCGTGAGCGTTAGCGGCGCGATGAGGGCGCCCGCGAAGGCGGCCGTCGCCGACGACAGCGCGTACGAGAACGTGATGACCATGCGCGTGTTGATGCCCATGAGGCCCGCCGCGTCGCGGTCGTTCGCGGTGGCGACGACGGCCTTGCCGTAGATGGACTTGCGGTTGAAGATCTCGACGGCGAACATGATCGCCAGCGCGCCGACGATCACGGCCACCTGCATCGGCTGCACGTTCGCGCCCAGCACGGTGAACGGTTCGGACGACAGCGGCGAGGGGAAGGGCAGCACGTCCTTGCCCCAGATGTTCTCGGCCACGTTCTTGAAGATGATGGCGAGGGCGATGGTCGACATGATCCAGCCGAATTCCGACTTGATGCGGATGGCGGGCCGCACCGCGATCCATTCGACGAACACGCCCTGCAGCGCGCCGAACACGACGACGATGGGAATCATCACCCAGTAGCCGAGGTAGGGCCCGCCGTGGATGGTGCCGACGAGCGACAGGCCGACGAGGGCGCCCAGCATCAGCGCCTCGCCCTGGCCGAAGTTCAGGGTGCCGGACGTGGCGAACGTCAGTTGGTAGCCGAACGCGATGACGGCATAGATCATGCCGAGCGCGATGCCGGACACGACGAGTTGGAGCAGGATCTCCATGATTCCTCCAGGGGCGGACGCGCGGATAGGGCGACGTCGTCCCCGCGTGAACGGGGACGACGCGGTGGCTTACTTGGCCTGCACGACCCTCCCGTCCTTCACTTCGCCGAACTTGGTGTTCTCGAAGTTGATGGCCTCGTGGTCCGTATGCGTGTACGGCTTGTTGTAGGTGGTGACGACGCCTTCGACCGGCGCCTTGAGGTCTTCCAGCGCGGCGGCGATCTTCGGTCCCTCGGTACTGCCGGCCTGCTGGATGGCGGCGGCCAGCAGGTACACGGAATCGTAGCCCTGCGCGGCCGACACGGCCGACGGCATGCGGCCGCCCGGCGGGTTGTAGGCCTTGATGTAGGCGTCGATGAAGGCCTTGCGCTTCGGCGTGTCCGGATTCTGGATGAACGTCTGCGGCATGCGGGTGCCGTCGCCGTTCTTGCCCGCGTTGTCGATGAAGTTGGCCATCGCGAGCGTCCAGCTGCCGACGATGGGTACCTTCCAGCCCAGCTTCTGCATGCCGTTGGCGATCTGCGCCAGTTCGGGGCCGATGCCGTAGGTGAGCACGACGTCGGCGCCCGCCTGCTTGGCGCGCAGCAGCTGCGCCGTCATGTCGACGTCGCCGATGTTGTACTTCTCGACGACGACCGGCTTCACGCCCTTCTTGTCGAGCACCTTCTCGAGGTCTTCGCGGCCCAGCTGGCCGTAGTTGGTGGAGTCGGCGAGGATCGCGGGCTTCTTGAAGCCGCGCCGCGTGACCGCTTCCTCGACGATCATCGCGGACTGGATGGTGTCGTTCGCGGAGTTGCGGAAGATGTAGTTTTCCGGCTGGTTCGCGAACTGCTTCGTGACGATGGAGCCGGTGGCCACGTTGTTCATCACGGGGATCTTCGCCTGCTGGTAGAAACGCTGCGAGGCGAGGGCGACGCCCGTGTTGATGTAGCCGACGGTGGCGACGACTCTTTCCTTGTTGATGAGTTCCTGCGCGACCTGCACCCCGCGTTCGTTCTTCGCTTCGTCGTCGCGTTCGACGAGCTCGATCTTGCGCCCCAGCACGCCGCCCTTGGCATTGATTTCAGCGACGGCGAGCCGGACGCCGTCGCGCATCGACACGCCCATCGGCGCCGACCCGCCCGTGAACGGTCCGGACACGCCGATCTTGATCGGCTCCGCCGCCATGCCGGACATCGAAAAACCCAACACTACCCCTGCAACCAATGCTTTCATCGTGAAATTCATTGACGTCTCCGTAGTCGTATTTGTTTTACGCCGGGTGCCGCGGACCAGTGCCGGGCCCATCGTGAGCCGATTGTAGAATGGCAATCAGACAACAGCAATCGATTGATGTGACGCGATGCAACATGCGTCATCCATGCAAACGCGTAAGGAAAGCGTCAGGCAGCAGGGGTACCGACGAAAAAAAAGCTGCGCCGAAGCGCAGCCTTTTTGGTAGGGCAGGCGTCAGCGGTGACGCCACCCGCCGCGATGGCCCCAGCCGCCGCGATGGCCGCCGCTCCAGCGGTTCCAGCTGAAGCCGAGGCCGATCGAGATCGGCGGGTACCACAGCGGGTCGGCATACACGGGGGCCGGTGCGTAGATCGGCGCGGGCGCGTAGACCGGCGGCGCGACGTACACCGGTTGCGTGACGACGGTCGCCGGGGCCGGCGAATAGGTCACGCGGCCGGCCTCGCCCGATGCCGCCGCGGCGGCGCCGGTTCCGGGCGCCACCGGCGTCACGGACACAACCTGCCAGCCGTTGGCGTCGGGTTGCGAATAGGCGCGGGTGCCGTAGTTGGCCGGCGCCGGGTAATACGTGGCGCAGCCGGTCAGGGCGGCGGCGCAGGAAACGATAATAGCGAGCTTGATCATGGCGGTTCTCCTCACCTGCCAACTATAAAGATTCCGTTGGCGCGTGCCTGTTGTTTTACAGGCTGTTACAGATGTTCATGATCCGGAAAAAGAGCGTTACCGGTCCCATCCCATCGTAGTGCCTGCGGACGCGGCCGGTTTGATGATATCGTTGCATGTTTCGCTACACGCCGCTTTTCGATGTCCTCTTCCACGCGTTCGTCCGTCGTTCCCTACGCAGCCCTGTTGTTGTCCCTCGTCTCGCTGACGACGGGCGCGTCGCTCGCCAAGCACCTGTTTCCCGTCGTCGGCGCGGCCGGCGCCACCGCCATGCGGCTGACCTTCGCGGCCGTGATCCTTGCCATCGTGTTCCGGCCGTGGCGTTTCAAGCCGCGCGGCGACCGGCGCGCGCTGCTGCAATACGGCCTGTCGCTGGGCGCCATGAACCTCAGTTTTTATTCGGCGCTCGCGTATGTACCGCTGGGGATCGCCATCGCCGTCGAGTTCACGGGGCCGCTCGTCGTGGCCGTGGCGACGTCGCGCCGGCGCCTCGACTTCGCCTGGATCGCGCTCGCGTGCTGCGGGCTCGCGCTGCTGCTGCCGCTGCGCGGCGATGCGCCGGCCGTCGACTGGCGCGGCATCGCGTTCGCACTCGTCGCGGGCGCCTGCTGGGCCGTCTACATCCTCGCGGGCAAGCGCGCCAGTGCCGCCTATGGCGCGGCCGCGTCGAGCTGGGGCACGGTACTCGGTGCCATGATCGCCGCGCCGGTCGGCATCGCGCACGCGGGCACGGCGCTGCTGGAACCTTCCGTACTGCTGTTCGGCGTGGCCGTCGCCGTGCTGTCCAGCGCGATCCCGTATTCGCTGGAGATGGTCGCGCTGCGCCGCCTGCCGGCCAACACGTTCAGCACGCTGCTCAGCGCGGAGCCGGCCATCGGCGCGCTGATGGGCCTCGTGCTGCTGGGCGAACATCTCGACGTGTCGCAATGGCTCGCGATCGCGCTGATCGTCGCGTCGTCGATTGGCGCCGCGACGAGTGCCAGCCTCGCCGCGCGCCGCCGTCCCGCCGATGCCGAACCGCCCGTGCCGCTATGAACCAGGCCTTGCGTAGAGTGGGCGGCCCCCGCCCACGCGTTACGTACGCGTCATGCGGGCGAACGTGGGCACGGGGTGCCCACCCTACAAGCTGTACGAATCGCTCGGCTTTACCGTCTACGGCCGCGAACCGCGCACGTTGTGCGTCGACGGCGTGTTTTACGACGAGATCCTGATGGCGCTGCCGCTGGATGCGGTAGAGTAGCGCTCCCATACAACGACAACCCAGCCCGACGTCATCCGCGGGCCGTACTGATATGCAAACTCTGATTCGTGCCGGCGCCCTGGCCGCGCTCATCCTGGCCGCAACGATGGGCGGCGCGGCCGCGCAATCCGTATCGAAGGGGACCTGGGCCGGACCGCCCGCCAACGCGGGCCCCATCGCCGTGACGCCTCCGCCGCCCGGCGCCGCGCCGGCGTCCCCGGTGCCGCCGGGGATGCGCTCGCCGTCGCCCAAGCACGTGCTGGTGCTGGGCGGGGCGCGCGGCTGGCATCACGACTCGATCCCGGCCGGCATGGCTGCCGTGTACAACTGGGGCCGTGCGACGCATCTGTGGGACACCGAGATGCGCACGGAGTTCAGCCTCGTCAACGGGCGCGGCGGCCAGCCGATGACGGCCGGCTTCCAGCCCGTCGGCCTGCGCGACTTCGACGCCATCGTCGTCGTCAGCGCGACCGGTGACTGGGGGTTGGACGCTTCCCAGAAGGCCGCGCTCCTCGACTTCGTGCGCGCGGGCGGTGGACTCGTCGCGATCCACGGCGGGGTCGACGCGAATCTCGGCTGGAATGAGTACGTGGACATGGTGGGCGGGGCGTTCGTGTCCCACCCGTTCAACAATCACGCGTGGCCGCTGTTCCCGTTCCCATTGCGGACCGAGAACCGGGACACGCCGATGACGTCGTTCCTGCCGGCCCGCTGGATCCGGCAGGACGAGTTGTACGTCGTGCGGAATTTCTCGCGCGCGGATTCGGAAGTCCTGCTCAGCATGGACGGCGAGCGGCTGGACATGACGCACATCCCGGACCAGCTGCCGCCCGACCGCGACGTCCCCGTCGCCTGGATCAGGCAGTACGGCAAGGGACGGGTGTTCGCGTCCACGATCGGGCACGCGAAGGAAGCCTTCGACGATCCCGATGTGGCGCGCATGTATACCGAAGCGATCCGTTGGGCGCTGCGCCTGTCCGGAGACGACGCGCGCCCGCATCCTGCACTTACAGGGCAACGTCCAGGCGGGCCGACCACGAACGGCCGTTGATGCCGAACGGGCAGGTCTCCCAGCAGTAGGTGAAGCCCAGCTGCGGGAACGGCGCCGCCTTGACCGGATCCCACTTGGTCGGGAACGTGTTGAAGATGTTGTTCGAGCCGACGGTCAGGCTGGTCGATTTGCTGAAGTTGTAGCGCACGGTGGCGTCCACGATCCACTTGCCGTCCCAGGTCTGCACGAACGGGGCGGTGAAGCCCTGGCCCTGCACTTCGCCGTACCAGTTGGCGCGCACGTTGCCGTTCCACTTGCCGTGCGTGAGGTCGGCCGCCAGCACGTGGTGCTGGCGCGGCTGGCCCCGTTCGATCAGCGTGACCTGCGAATCGTCGAACAGCTGGGCGCCCGTCAGCACCGGCGAATCCGAATGGCGGCCCGTCACCGACGTGCGGTTGAAGTCCAGCTGCGCGGACAGCACGAGCGTCATGGCCGGCCAGCGCGTGGTGTGCTCGGCGACGATGTCCAGGCCCTTCGTTTCGGTGTCGATCGCGTTCGTGAAGAACTGCGCCTGGCCGACCTTCAGCGGATCGAGGATCGCCTTGATCGGGCAGGCGGCGGCCGTCGCGCAGGCACCCGATTCCGGTGCGATGTTCGACGAGAACACGATGCGGTTGTCGATGTCGATGCGCCACAGGTCGGCCGTCACCGAGAAATTCGAGGCCGGACGCAGGATGATGCCCACGCTGCCGTTCTTCGACGTCTCTTCCTTCAGGTTCGGGATGCCGAAGGCCTTGGTGACGGCGCTGCCTTCACGTGCCGTCAGGGTCTCGGTCAGCACGCCGGCGCCGTTCAGGTTCGTCGACACGGAGCTGTAGAACTTCTGCTGCACGCTCGGTGCGCGGAAGCCCGTCGACAGCGTGCCGCGGAAGCCCACCTGGCGGCTCGGGTCATAGCGCAGCGACAGCTTGCCGGTCGTCGTGCTGCCGAAGTCCGAGTATTTTTCCCAGCGCGCCGCGGCGCCGACCAGCAGTTGCGGCGTGATGTTGTATTCGGCGTCGGCGTACAGCGCGATGTTGTGGCGCGCATCGTCGACGGCGGTGCCGGGCGTGTAGCCGGGGAAGCCCTGCGTGCCCGACGCGGCCGCGCCGCCCGTCTGGTCCTTGATCACGATCGCCGGATTGTTCGTGCGGCCGTACTGGTACGAGACCGGATCGCCCGCGACGATCGCATAGCCGTCGCGGCGCCATTCGAAGCCGGTCGCGAAGTTGATCTTCCTGCCCATGACGTCCAGCGGGCCGCGCAGGTCGGCGTTGAACGTCGTCTGCTTGAATTTCAGCTTGCCGGTATCCGCTTCCAGCGGCGACTCGGCGTAGATGCCGCCGCCCGGCTTCGGCTCGTACCAGTAGCTGACGTTGATCGTGCTCTTTTCGTGGAAATCCAGTTCGCTGCGGCCGTGGTTGAGCGAGACGTCGACCTTCCACTCGTTCGCCAGGTCGCGGCGGTAGCCGACGGCCAGCGACGCATCCTTGACGGTGGTGCGGATGTTCGGCAGGAAGCCGTTCGGATACACGGCCGGCACGTTGCGGCCGTCGCCCGCGGAGCGGAAGAAGCCGGCCGAATCGCCCGTCCGGTGCGACACGCCGCCGAACGTGTAGAACTCGCCTTCGCTCGACACGGGCACGGCCGAGTTCCACCAGAAATACTTGTCCTTCGCGAGGCTGTCGCCGATGCGCTGCGTGACGCGCGGCGGATCGACCCGGAGGGAGTCCACGCCCGCGCGGTTGGTTTCGCCGCGGTGGCGGGCTTCGGCCGTCAGGT
The DNA here is from genome assembly GCF_024756235.1 of Massilia kyonggiensis. GTDB lineage: Bacteria > Pseudomonadota > Gammaproteobacteria > Burkholderiales > Burkholderiaceae_D > Telluria > Telluria kyonggiensis. The sequence continues at coordinate 320,771 of NZ_JANUGY010000007.1, forward strand.
TGATGTAGCCGCCGTCGCCGATCGTCCAGCCCTTGTTGACGCTGCCCTGGCGCAGTTCGCCGCCGCCTTCGGTCGTGCCGCCGACCGTGCCCGAGAGCTGCGTCTCGTTGGTCTGGTTCTTCAGCACGATGTTGATCACGCCGGCGATCGCGTCCGAACCGTACTGCGCGGCCGCGCCGTCGCGCAGCACCTCGATGCGCTGGATCGCCGACATCGGGATCGCGTTGATGTCCGTACCGGCGGAGCCGCGGCCGATGGTCTGCTGCACGTTGACGAGCGCCTGCTGGTGACGGCGCTTGCCGTTCACGAGCACGAGCAGCTGGTCAGGGCCCAGCGAGCGCAGGGTGGCGGGGCGGATGATGTCCGTGCCGTCGCTGATGAACGTGGTCGAGAAGTTGAAGGACGGGTCGAGCGTCTGCAGCAGCTTGCCCAGTTCGACCGGGCCGGCCATCGCCATGTCCTTGGCGCCGATCAGGCCGACCGGGGCGGCCGAGTCCAGCGCCGTACGCGCCGTCGAGCGCGAGCCGAGCACCACGACGGACGCCATGTTCTTGTCCGCGGCGGGCTGCGCCTGCGGGGCCGCAGTGGCGGCGGGCGGTTCGGCGGGGGTGTCCTGGGACCAGGCGGGAGAGAAGGCAAGGAACAGCGAGGAAGCGAGCAAAGTGCGGGTAAAGACGGGTACGGCGCGGTGTTGGGTCATCCTGATTCTCTCGTCGTTGGTTGTTGTTGTTCGAACACCCGGGCGCACCGGTTTGGTGCCGGCCGGGCGTGGGCCAGTGTAACGAGCGGTCAGCCGTATTCACAATCGTCACCTGTCTATACTGTTGTGAAATTGATGCAAGTAGGGCAATGTTGCTTGTTGGTATAGACGAAATGCGGCTATTCTGGGGAGGATGGCGTTATTGTCGGCCATCCGGAAGGCGGTTGGCGAGTATGAGAGTTCCGGATATGCATATACGCGGAATGTCACAATGTTGCTGATTTACTAGGCAGGGAGGGGCCGGGCGGATGTGCCGGGCCGTCGGCGACGGGTCAGGCCGATACGTCGATGGTGGCGCCCGGCGCGGTGGCCGGCGCCGTCGTTGCGGACGCGCTGTAGGTAAGCGCAGCGTCGCCGCCGGCTTGTGCCCGGTGGCCGTGACGACGATGCGTTTCCTGCGCTGCGCCGCCGGCATCCTTGCGGTCGTCGCGCAGCTTCGCGAGGGCCTGTTTGGCCGCATCGGCGTCGCCGCTGTCGAGTGCCTTGCCGATCGCGGCGATGTCCTGGTCGCGCTGGCTCGTCGTGCCCGACGCATCGGCCGCGCCCTGGCGGTTTTTCTGGAGCGTGTCGAACGCCGCCCTGGCGCTCGTGAGGTCGCCGCTGTTGATGCCGTCGACGAGCGATTTCATTGCGCCGCTGCGGGATGCGGGCTGTGGAGACACCGAGGTGGTCGAGACTGCGGATACGGACATATTCATTCTCCCGTGAGTTGATAAAGAGCGCCGATCGCGTCGTTGCGTCGAGCGCCGAGCCTTATAACGTCACGGGCGGGCAAACCTGATGGGCAAGCGGGGCGGTTTTACCCCGCTTTACAAGCATTACGCGCCGTCCATGTTGTGTCCATGTCGCGGTCATGCGCCGAACCAGCCCATCGTCCTCGCGCCCGATCAGGAGAGGACCGCGAGCAGACCGTCGAGGCCCGTGAAATTCAGCGCCACGTCGGCCTGCGCGCGCACGACGGGCTTGGCGCGGAACGCGACGGACAGCCCGGACACGCCCATCATCCTGAGGTCGTTGGCACCGTCGCCCATGACGATCGCCTGTTTCGTGGCGATGCCCAGCTCGGCGCATACGCGCTCCACGGTGCGCTTCTTTTCCTCGGCGTCGACGATGCCGCCGACGACTTTACCCGTCAACACGCCGCCGGCCGCTTCGAGCACGTTCGCGTGGGTGTAGTCGAGGCCCAGGCGGGTCTTGAGGCGCTCGGTGAAAAAGGTAAAGCCCCCCGAGACGAGCAGCGTTTTCAAACCGGCAGCCTGCACGGCCTGCAGCATCGCTTCGCCGCCCAGCGAGATGCGCAGGCGTTCTTCGTACACACGCTCCAGCGCATCCGTCGGCAGGCCTTCCAGCAGCGCGACGCGGCGCGTGAGGCTTTCCGAGAAATCCAGCTCGCCGCGCATCGCGGCTTCCGTGATCGCGGACACCTGCGGCTTGAGGCCCTGCATGTCCGCGATCTCGTCGATGCACTCGATGGTGATCAAGGTCGAATCCATGTCCATCGCGACCAGTTTGAAGTCGGCCAGGGTGAGGTCCGCAGCGACGAACGTCGCGTCGATGCCGGCCGCGTGGGCAGCCGTCTCGACTTGTGCCTTCAGTTCCGGCGTGAAGTCGAACCCGTCGCAGCGCAGCGCGTGCGCGTGGAGTTCGGTGGTGCGTGCCGGATTGGCGAGGGCGGCGATCTGTGCGAGCGCGGCCTGGTCGGCCTGCGGTCCCTGGAGTACGAGCTTCTTGGACATGATGGGTTTTACTTATGCGAGGAGTTGTTTGATGGTCTGCTTGACCTGGTTCACGCGCGCGGCCAGGTCCGGCATGTTGGCCGCGATGCGCAGCTTGTCCTGGCCGGCCAGCTTGATGTGGCGGTTCTTTTGAATGAGCGTGATGATCCTGATCGGGTCGATCGGCGGCTTTTCCATGAACTGCAGGCTGGCGGCATCCGCATGCGCGTCGATCTTGACGATGCCGACCGACTTCGCCGCGATGCGCAGGCGGTGCGTCTCGATCAGCGCCTTCACGGCATCGGGTAGCTTGCCGAAGCGGTCGATGAGTTCTTCCTGCATGTCGTCGATGCGGCCCTGCTCCTCGCAGTTCGCGAGGCGTTTGTAGATCGACAGGCGCTCGTGCACGTCGCCGCAGAAGTCCGACGGGAGCAGGGCGGGCACGTGCAGGTTGATCTCCGTGGTCGACGACAGCGGCGCGCTCATGTCCGGCTCGCGGCCGGCCTTCAGCGCCTTCACCGCTTCGTTCAGCATGTCGGAGTACAGCTGGAAGCCGACTTCCAGCATCTCGCCCGACTGGTTCTCGCCCAGCACCTCGCCCGCGCCGCGGATTTCCAGGTCGTGCATGGCGAGGTAGAAGCCGCTGCCCAGTTCTTCCATCTGCTGGATGGCGTCCAGGCGGCGCTGCGCCTGTTTCGACAGCGCGAGCGCGTCGTTCACGAGCAGGTAGGCATAGGCCTGGTGGTGCGAGCGGCCGACGCGTCCGCGCAGCTGGTGCAGCTGGGCGAGGCCGAACTTGTCGGCGCGGTGCATGATGATCGTGTTCGCGGTCGGCACGTCGATGCCGGTCTCGATGATGGTCGTGCACAGCAGGATGTTGTAGCGCTGGGCGACGAAATCGCGCATCACCTTTTCCAGGTCGCGCTCGTGCATCTGGCCGTGCGCGACGGCGATGCGCGCTTCCGGCAGCAGTTCGCGCAGCATGGCGAGGCGGTTCTCGATCGTCTCGACCTCGTTGTGCAGGAAGTAGATCTGGCCGCCCCGTTTCAGTTCGCGCAGACAGGCTTCGCGGATGACGGAGCCGTCCTCGCTGCGCACGAACGTCTTGATGGCGAGGCGCTTCTGCGGCGCCGTCGCGATGACGGAAAAGTCGCGCAGGCCTTCCAGCGCCATGCCCAGCGTGCGGGGGATCGGCGTCGCGGTCAGCGTGAGCACGTCGACTTCCGCGCGCAGGGCCTTCAGCGCCTCCTTCTGGCGCACGCCGAAGCGGTGTTCCTCGTCGATGATGACGAGGCCCAGGCGCGTGAATTTCACGTCCGGCGACAGTAGTTTATGCGTGCCGATCACGATGTCGACGGTGCCGTCGGCCATGCCCTTGATCGCGTTGTTGATCTCCTTGCCGGTGCGGAAGCGCGACAGTTCCGCGATGCGCACGGGCCAGTCGGCAAAGCGGTCGGAGAACGTCTGTGCGTGCTGCTCCGCGAGCAGCGTGGTGGGCGCGAGGATCGCGACCTGCTTGCCGCCCATGACGGCGATGAACGCGGCGCGCAGCGCGACTTCCGTCTTGCCGAAGCCGACGTCGCCGCACACGAGACGGTCCATCGGCCGGCCCGACGTCATGTCCTGGATCACGGCCGCGATGGCGGCGCGCTGGTCCGGCGTCTCGTCGAAGCCGAAGCTTTGCGCAAAGTTCTCGTAGTCGGTGGCGGAGTATTCGAACGAATGGCCCTGGCGCGCGGCGCGGCGGGCATACAGGTTGAGGAGTTCCGCCGCCGTGTCGCGTACCTGTTCCGCGGCCTTGCGTTTCGCCTTGTCCCACTGGCCGGAGCCGAGCGTGTGCAGCGGCGCGTCGTCCGGCGACGCGCCCGAGTAGCGCGAGATCACGTGCAGTTGCGACACCGGGACGTAGAGCTTCGATTCCTTGGCATACTCGAGATGCAGGAATTCCGTCTCGCCTTCGCCCAGGTCCATGCTGACGAGGCCCAGGTAGCGGCCGATGCCGTGGTTGATGTGCACGACCGGATCGCCGATCTTCAGCTCCGAGAGGTCGCGCACCATCGACTCGACCTGCGAGCCCGCTTCCTGCTTCTTCTTGCCCGCGCGGCGGCCGGTGCCCGCGTACAGCTCGGTCTCCGTGATGAACACGAGGTGGCCGGCACCTTCCTCCATCAGCTCGAAGCCGGCCTGCAGCGGCGCGACGCCCAGCGCGACCTTCGCATCCGTCGCGCGCAGGCCGTCGAAGCCTTCGATCAGGGCGAGGTCCAGCTTGTACTCGCTGAAGTACTGCTGCAGGGTCTCGCGACGGCCGGCCGACTCCGCGCAGATCATCACGCGCTTGCCGCCGGCCTGCATCAGGAACGAGCGCAGGTTAGCGAGCGGATCGTCGAGGCGGCGGTTGACGGCGATGTCGGGGATCGGTGCGGACAATTCGGACGCGCCCGCGGAAGCATCGCGCGCGATGGCCCAGCGGCCGTGCGGCTTGGCCTGCACGAAGAAATCCTCGGCGCCGAGGAAGATCTCCTTCGGTTCCAGGATTGGGCGGTCGCGGTCGCTCTTTAGGAATTTGTAGCGCGATTCCGTGTCGAGCCAGAAGCGCTGGATGGCCGCTTCGATGTCGCCGACGAGGGCCAGGCTCGATTCTTCCGGCAGGTAGTCGAACAGCGTGGCCGTCCCGTCGAAGAACAGCGGCAGGTAGTATTCGATGCCGGCCGACGCGATGCCGTTGCCGATGTCGCGGTAGATCGTGGAGCGGGACGGATCGCCTTCGAAGCGTTCGCGCCAGCGTCCGCGGAACGCGGTGCGCGACGCTTCGTCCATCGGGAATTCGCGGCCCGGCAGCAGGCGGACTTCCCTGACGGGGTACAGCGAGCGCTGGGTGTCGGCGTCGAACGTGCGGATCGTCTCGATCTCGTCGCCGAACAGGTCCAGGCGGTACGGCAGCGCGGAGCCCATCGGGAACAGGTCGATCAGGCCGCCGCGCACGGAGTATTCGCCCGGCGACATGACCTGCGTGACGTGCGTGTAGCCGGCGAGCGTCAGCTGCGCTTTCAGCTTCGCTTCGTCGAGGTTCTCGCCCTGGCGGAAGAAGAACGTGTACGCGGCCAGGAACGACGGCGGCGCGAGGCGCACGAGCGCGGTCGTCGCGGGCACGACGAGCACGTCGCACTGGCCGTTGCGCACTTCGTGCAGGGTGGCGAGGCGTTCGGACACGAGGTCCTGGTGCGGCGAGAAGGCGTCGTACGGGAGCGTCTCCCAGTCCGGCAGCAGGTGGCAGGACAGCTTGCCTTCCGCGAACCAGGGAATTTCATCGAGCAGGCGCTGGCCGTCGCTGGCATTCGCGACGATCACGGTGAGCATCTGCTTTTTTGCTTTCAGCGCGAGCGCGGCGACGGCGAGCGCATAGGCATCGGCCGAGCCGTGCAGCTGGGGCAGGGCGAAACGGGTTCCGGGCTTGGGAAGGTGTTTGGTGAGGTCGAAGGGCATTGACGCGGTGCTGTTCGGGTTCGTCAGGACGAGCGTCCATTATAGACGAACAACGCTCCGGCCGCCCTGTCGTCCGGCCCGGGATGGCCGGATTCGACCGGCCCGGGGTGGCCGGTCGAAAAGGAAGACGATCAGCGGTTGCCGGTCGTCTGGGCAGGTGCGGGGTTGGTGCCCTGGCCGGTGGCGTCCGAATTGCCGGTGCCGACGGCGGAGGTGCCGGTCGGCGTGGCGCTCGACGTGCCCGCTGCGCCGTTGCCCGAGGTGCCCGTCGTGCCGGATTCCGACGTGCCGGTCTGGCTCGAACCCGAGCTGCTGCCGCTGGACATCGCGCCCGACGAGGAGCTGCCGCTCGCACTGCTGCTGTCGCTGCCGCTGGTGCCGGTCGAGCTGCATGCGGCCAGGGACATGGCCATCAGGCCGCCGATCAGAAGGGCTTGGTACTTTTTCATGTTTACTCCTTTTGTAAAAGTGACGCCATAATGGGGGCACACTTTTGCGTCCGAAATAGGATGAGTTCGTACAGACGTGTAGGACTGCGCGCACGATCTCTTCAATTTGTGGCAATGCGGTTGCCGGTCTGCCAATGGAAACGGGCCGCACGTGGCGGCCCGTCCGTCGAGTCGACAGCAGGTCAGAACAGGGTATTCGACGGCTGCTGTTGCTGCGGCGCCGGCTGCACCGGCTGGCCTGGCTGCACCGTCCCGTCGACGGGCTGTACGGCATTCGGATCCGGCGCCTGGTCGAGGTCGATGCCGCCGAGGGCCGGCGTCTCCGCGAACTCGGCATAGACCCAGTCGTCGTTCTCGCGCACGACGCCTTCCGGCGCCAGGCGCTCTTCCTGCTGCGGCCGTTTGGCCAGCGCCACGCGCATGTAGTCGATCCAGATCGGCAGCGCGACGGTGGCGCCGAATTCGCGCCCGCCCAGCGATTTCGGATCGTCGTAGCCCATCCACGCGACCGCGACGACATTGCCGCCATAGCCCGAGAACCAGCCGTCCACCGCGTCGCTCGTCGTGCCGGTCTTGCCGGCGATGTCCGTGCGGCCCAATGCCCTGGTCGCTTCGGCGCCCGTGCCGTAGCGGGTCACGTCGCGCAGCATGCTGTCCGTGATGAACGCGTTGCGCGGGTCGAGCACGCGCTGCTCGTCGGTGTGCCCGGCCGGGGCCTTGGTCTCCTGGATGATCTTGCCGTCGGCATCCTCGATACGGGCGATCAGGTAGGGCTGCACACGGTAGCCGCCGTTGGCGAAGACGGCGTACGCGCCGGCCATCTGCAGCGGCGTCGCGGCGCCGGTGCCCAGCGCGAGCGTGTAGTTCGACGGCTGGCGCGTCAGGTCGAAGCCGAACTTGGCGATGAATTCATGCGCATACGGCACGCCGACGGCGCGCAGCAGGCGCACGGACGGCACGTTCTTCGATTCGGCCAGCGCGCGGCGCATCGTGATCGGGCCGTCCCACTTGAAGTCGTCGTTCTGCGGCGACCACGTCTTGCCGGCGTCCTCGCCCGGCATGTCGAGTGGCGCATCGAGGATGCGCGTGGCCGGCGAATAGCCCTTGTCGATGGCGGCCGAGTAGATGAACGGCTTCATGCCGGAACCGGGCTGGCGGTACGCCTGCGTCACGTGGTTGAACTTCTGGAAGTTGTAGTCGAAGCCGCCGACCAACGCGTGATAGGCGCCCGTGTCCGCATCGATGGCGACGAACGCGGCCGCCACCTGCGGCACCTGCGTGACGCTCCAGTTACCTTTCGCATCCTTCGCGACACGGATGATGGCGCCCGGCGTCAGCTTCATCTTGTCCTTCGCGCTGGGCGACAGGCCGGCCTGCGCGAATTTCAGGCCGGCGCCCGTGAGGTCGACCGTGTCGCCGTCGACCGTCTCCACGCGCACGGTCTTGCTCGTCGCGGACAGCACCACGGCCGGGATCAGGCCATCGCTCGTCGGGCGCTTGCCCAGCGCATCGCCGATCGCGTCTTCGCGCTCGACCGGGTCGGACGGCAGCTCCATGCGGTCTTCCGGACCGCGCCAGCCGTGGCGCTGGTCGTACGTGAGCACGTTGCGGCGCACGGACGCGTAGGCGGCGTCCTGCTCGGGCTTCAGGATCGTCGTGTAGACCTTGATGCCCTTCGTGTACGCGTCTTCCTTGAACTGGCTGTACACGGCCTGGCGGGCCAGTTCGGCGACGTATTCCGCGTGCGTGCCGAAGTCCTGCACGCCGCGCTGGTTCACGCGCAGCGGTTCGGCCATGGCCTTTTCGTATTGCGCTTCCGTGATGTAGTTCAGCGCGCGCATGCGGCCCAGCACGGCGTGCTGACGGTCGCGCGCCCGCTTCGGATTCGCGACCGGATTGTGGCGCGCCGGATTTTGCGGGAGGCCCGCCAGCATGGCCATTTCGGCCACCGACAGCTGGTCGAGCGTCTTGTTGAAATAGATGCGCGCGGCGCTGGAGAAGCCGTACGCGCGCTGGCCCAGGTAGATCTGGTTCATGTACAGCTCGAGGATCTCGTCCTTCGACAGGGCGGCCTCGATCTTGTACGCGAGCGCGATCTCATTGATCTTGCGCGACAGGCGTTTTTCGCGCGACAGGAAGAAGTTGCGGGCCACCTGCATCGTGATCGTCGACGCGCCGCCGGAACCGAAGCCGCCTCGCAGGTTCGAGCCGACGGCACCCATCATGCGCTTGTAATCGATGGCGCCGTGCTCGTAGAAGCGGGCATCCTCGATCGCGAGCAGCGATTTCTTCATCAGGTCGGGGATCTTGTTGATCGGGACGAAATCGCGGTGTTCTTCGCCGAACTCGCCGATCAGCACGTTGTCTGCCGTATAGATGCGCAGCGGGATCTTGGGCCGGTAGTCGGTGACGGCATCCAGCGCCGGCACGTTGGGCAGCACGCGGAACACGACGTAGCCGGCGACGCCGGCGATGAACAGGACGAGGAGGGCGGCCGCGACGGCCAGGATGGGGAGCAGGAAGCCGCGCTGGCGGCGGGGGATAGTTGCCAAAACTGAACTCTCTTGATGCGGGTCGTAAAACCCCGTTGAGGCCGTAAACACGGGCGGTTCAGGAAATTATAATCCGCTTTTCTTAACCTACGGCATGTGAGATAGTCACGCTTTCAAGGGCCGTCCGGCGATCCCGACCGTCCTGTTTGACAATACCCACGCCTGAAGGAAATCCCTCCGATGCCCTACGATCCCCACCCGCCCGCGGTCAAACCGTATATTCCGGCGTCCGCGCATCTACCGGAGCTGACTTGGCGCGCCCTGATCATGGGCACCGTGCTCGGCATGGTCTTCGGCGCATCGTCGCTGTACCTCGTGCTGAAGGTGGGCCTGACCGTCAGCGCTTCGATTCCCGTGGCCGTCATCGCGATCACCCTGTTCGGCCTCGCGAAGAAGATGGGCGGGCGCGAATCGACGATCCTCGAAAACAGCATTACGCAGACGGCGGGTTCGGCCGGCGAATCGCTCGCGTTCGGCCTCGGCTGCACGATGCCCGCGATCATGATCCTCGGTTTCGACCTGGAGATCTCGCGCGTGATGCTCGTCGGCGTGCTCGGGGGCCTGCTGGGCATCCTCATGATGATCCCGATGCGCCGCACGATGATCGTCGACCAGCACCGCGAGCTGAAATACCCGGAAGGCACCGCGTGCGCGGAAGTGCTGAAGGCCGCGGCCACCGAAACGTCCCGCGCTGCCGCGGGCGAGGTGCGCGACGAGAATTCCGACGAAGCGAAGGAAGCCCGCCGGCGCGCCTACATCATCTTCGGCGGCTTCGGCTTGGGCCTGCTGTACAAGGTCCTCAATATCTCGCTGAAGCTGTGGAAGGACACGGTCAACTTCATCTTCGACGCGCCCCTGAAATCCGGTTCGGCGGGTGCCGAGATCTCGCCGGAGCTGCTGGGCGTCGGCTACATCATCGGCCCGCGCATCGCGATGATCATGGCGGGCGGCGGCGTGCTGTCGTACCTGCTCCTGATCCCGATGATCAAGTTTTTCGGCGATTCCCTGACGGTGCCGGTGGCGCCGGGCACGATGCTGATCCGCGACATGAGCCCGGACGACGTGCGCAGCGCCTACGTGCTGTACATCGGCGCGGGCGCCGTGGCGGCCGGCGGCCTGATTTCCCTCGTGCGCTCGCTGCCCACGATCTGGGGTGGCCTGAAAGGCGGCCTCTCGGGCATCGGCAAGACGTCGAAAGTCGATGCCTCGCTGCGCACGGAGCAGGACATGCCGCTGAAGTGGGTCGTGATCGGCTGCCTGGGCATCATCGCCGTGATCACGTTCGCGACGCCGCTGCACATGAACGTCCTCGGCGCGCTGCTGATCCTCGTGTTCGGCTTCCTGTTCTCGACCGTGTCCTCGCGCCTGACGGGCGAGGTCGGTTCGTCGTCGAACCCGATTTCCGGCATGGCCGTGGCGACCCTGCTGTTCACGTGCCTGATCTTCCTGGTGATGGGCTGGACGGGCGGCCGCTACTACGTCACGGCGCTGTCGGTCGGCGCCATCGTCTGCATCGCCGCCAGCAACGCGGGCACGACGTCGCAAGACCTCAAGACGGGCTTCCTCGTCGGCTCGACGCCGAAGCTGCAGCAGTACGCGATCCTCGCCGGCGCGCTGGCGTCCGCGCTGATCCTCGGCCCGATCCTGCTGAAGCTGAACGACGCGGGCACCGTGTACGTGCCGGCCGCGCAGGTGGCGCCGCACATCAAGACCGACGCAACGGCACTGACGGAGACCGCGCAGCTGCAAGGCCCGCAGGCCGCGTCGGACCACGCCACTTATAAGGTTTGGCAGAAGACGGATACCGTCGGCGGCCCCGCCGGCAAATACCTCGTGCGCGCCGACGGTTCGCTGGCCTACCTCGTCGACCCGGGCATCAACGGCCAGTACCACACGCGGCCGGACGGCACCGAGGTCAAGAAGTTCGATGCGCCGAAGGCCGTGCTGATGTCGTACATCATCAAGGGCATCCTCGACCACCAGCTGCCGTGGACCCTCGTGCTGTTCGGCGTGATGGTGGCCGTCGTGCTGGAGATGTCCGGCGTCGCGTCGCTCGCGTTCACGGTGGGCGTGTACCTGCCGCTCGTGTCCACGCTGCCGATCGCGATCGGCGGCATCATCCGCTGGATGGTCGACCGCCGCAACAACAAGCTGCCGCAGTACCAGGACATGAACGAGGAAGAACTGCAGGCCGCGGGCGACCGCAGCTCGGGCACCTTGCTGGCCTCCGGCTACATCGCGGGCGGCGCGCTGGCCGGCATCATCATCGCCATCACGGCCGGCGTGATGACGGACTTCGACGATGCGATGAACAAGTGGGCCGAGGCCGCGAACCCGTTCTTCGCGGGCGCCAGCGCGGACCTGCTGTCGATCCTGCCGTACGCGGCGATCTGCGTGCTCCTCTATGTTGTGGGTCGAGAGAAGGCCCGCAGTTAATCAGGCGATCGTCGCCTTCATGGCCTCCATTTCCGCGACGATCCAGTCGCGGAAATGCTGGACCTTCGTCATCGCCTCCTTGTGCGGATTGACGAGCAGCCGGTACCCATAGCCGAACGGCGCGCTCTTGCACGCGAGCTGCAGCAGCGTGCCCGCGCGGATGTCCTCGAACGCGATCCCGTAGGGCACGAGGCCGATCCCCTGGCCCGCGACGGCCGCCTGCGCCAGCACGCCCCAGTGGCTGTACGTCCGCGCAAAATCGTAATCGCCTTTCAGCGCGCGGTTCTCGTTCAGGAGCTGCAGCCACGATTCCGGCGTGCGTTCGCACAGCAGCGGGAAGCGCGTCAGGTCGGATAACTGCAGGGCATCCTGGCCCTCCGCCAGCAGGTCCGGGCTGTACACGGGCACGAGGCGCTCGCGGAACAGCAGGGCGGGATCGTCGTCGCGCACGGGGCCGTAGCGGATCGCCACGTCGACGGCGTCGTCCTCGATGTCCACGGGCGTGTCGTTGGAGTCGATGCGCAGGTCCAGCTCCGGATGCAGCTTCGTGAAGCGCGACATGCGCGGCACGAGCCACTTGATCGCGAACGAGTGCGTCGTCGAGATCCGCAGGACCGCTTCCTCGTCGCCCCGCTGCAGCGCGGCCACCTTGCCGCGCAGGTCGGCCAGCATCCGGGCGACGACGATCGCCAGTTCCTGGCCCTTGGCCGTCAGCGCGATGTGGCGCGGATGCCGCACGAACAGCGGGAAGCCGATGGCTTCTTCCAGCTGCTTGACCTGCAGGCTGACGGCGGCGGGCGTCTTGTGCAGCTCGCGCGCGGCCAGCTTGAAGCTGCCCCAGCGCGCGGCGCAGTCGAAATCGATCAGGCCGGAGAGACTGCGCAGCGGTTTCAAGTCATCCTCGAGCTTAAGTTTTTCTTATTCATATCATTTATTTTTCTCGTTTGAACAATTGCCGTTCTGGTTACAGAATATAACGGATTCACCAAAACAGTGCTGATGCCTCGCCCACAGACTAAGGAAAACTTCATGTCCAAGAATATCCTGGTGATCGGCGGTACCCGTTATATCGGCAAGCTGCTCGTGCAGCGCCTGCTGCGCGCCGGCCATCGCGTCACCATCGCGACGCGCGGCTATGCGCCCGACCCGTTCGGCGACCGGATCGCGCGCGTGCGCGTCGACCGCCGCAACGAGACCGCGATGCGCAACGCGTTCGCCCGCCTCGGCCCGTTCGACATCGTGTACGACCAGATGTGCTACAACCCGCTGGACGCGGCCATCGCCGTGCGCACGTTCGCGGGCAAGGTAGGGCGCTACGTGATGGCGTCGACGATCGATGCCTACCGCGCCCTCGGCTACGACCATGCGGAGCCGCTGCGCGAGAGCGACCTGGCGGTGGAGGCGCAGCCGATCGATACGGGGTATCCGTGGCACGACCCGTGCCGCGCGACCGAGTGCTATGTCGCGGGCAAGGTGCAGGCGGAGGCCTATCTCGTGCGGGCCGGCTCGCTGCCCGTCGTCACGCCGCGTCTCGCGCACGTGCTGGGCGGACCGGAAGACTTTACGGGTCGCCTCGCGCACTACGTGGAACTCGCGCGCATGAACGGGGTGCTGGAATACTCGAATTCCAACGCCGTGCTGTCCTTCATGCCGCTGCAGGGCGCGGCCGACTTCCTCGTGTGGGTCGGGATGCAGGATTTCACGGGGCCCGTGAACGCGGCCTGCGACGGCGCGCTGTCGGCGAAGAGCCTGTACGAGCGCGTCGGCGCCGTGCTCGATACGCCGGTACGGATGCGCCAGCGCGTGCCGCCGGCGGAGATGGGGCGCCTGTCGCCGTTCGACGTGCCGGGGGCCATGGTCCTCGACACGTCGCGCGCGCAGGCGCTGGGCTACCGGTTCGGCCATTGCGAGGACTGGATCGACGATACGATCCAGCTGCATGACCTGGCGTTCGTGTAAACGACGACGGCGGCCCGTGGGCCGCCCTCGTGGCCGAAGCGTGGATAGTTATTTCACGCCGTGCATCAGTTTCTGGATCAGCGGCGCGACCAGGAACAGCAGCACGCCGGCGCCGATCAGCGCCCAGAAGCCGAACGTGTAGCCGGACAGGGCCGATTCCACGGTCATGCCTTTTTCACCCGAGACGACGGAAGCGAAGATGCCGGACAGGTTGTTGCCGATGCCGGTGGACAGGAACCAGCCGCCCATGCCCAGGCCCACGAGGCGGGTCGGCGCGAGCTTGGTCACCATCGACAGGCCGATCGGCGACAGGCACAGTTCACCGATGGACTGGATCACGTACACCATGAACAGCGTCCAGAACGGGATCTTGCTGTCCGGGCCGACGAGGTGCTGCAGCGCGAACATCAGCAGCAGGAACGCGAGGCCGTTGAAGATCAGGCCCAGGCCGAACTTGCGGGGGATGGACGGGTTCTTGCGGCCCATCGCGACCCACACGGCGGCGACGACCGGCGCGCACACGATGATGGCCAGCGTGTTCACGGACTGGAACCAGCCGGTCGGGAACGTCCAGCCGCCGAAGTCGCGGCGCACGATGTATTCGGCCAGGAAGGTGAACGAGCTGCCCGCCTGTTCGAAGAAGCACCAGAACATCACGTTGAAGAAGAAGATGACGAGCATGGCGATCGTCTTGTCGCGCACGACCGCGCCGCCGCGGATGCCTTCCACCATCAGCATGACCGCGAGGATGATGAAGAGGACCGACAGCACGCCCTGCAGCTTTTCCGCGCCGAGCTTCAGCAGGAAGTACACGACCGGGATCACGACGAGCGAACCGATGATGACGCCGATGAGGCGCACCGGGTTGGCCAGCGGGCCGGTGGCGGCGCCGATACCCTTCAGCATGCGGCGGCCGATCTGGAACCAGATCAGCGACAGGATCATGCCCACGCCGGCGGCGAAGAACACGACCTTGTAGGCCGGGACGCCGGTGCTGCCCGACATGCTCTGGGCGAGGGCGCCGGTCAGGATCGGGGCGAGGAAGCCGCCGCCGTTGATGCCCATGTAGAAGATCGTGAAGCCGGAGTCGCGGCGCTGGTCGTTGATGCCGTACAGCTGGCCGACCATGGCGGAGATGTTCGGCTTGAACATGCCGTTGCCGACGATGATCGTGGCGAGGCCCAGCTTGAAGATGTCCGGGTTCGGGATGGTGATGGCGAACAGGCCGGCCACCATGAACGCGGCGCCGACGAGGATCGAGCGCTGGTAGCCGATCACCCGGTCGGCGATGTAGCCGCCGAACACGGCGCCGGCGTACACCAGGGCGAGGTAGGAACCATAGGTCAGGTTGGCGTCGGCCTGGCCCACGCCGCTGCCGCCGTAGAACTGGGCGACGATGTAGAGCACCAGGGCCCAACGGATGCCGTAGAAAGCGAAGCGTTCCCAGAATTCGGTCATGAACAGCATCCAGAGGGGCGCCGGATGGCCCATGATCTGCTTGAATTCCGGGACCGCCTTCGGTTCGGCGGTTGAAGTAGCTGCACCGCTCATGCGGTTCCTCCCCTAATCTTTTTAAGAGTGATTGTCTTTACTGGCCTGCGCGTCCTGGGTAAGGACCGCGGCTAGCGTCGCATTTTAGTGGAAATCGTGCATATGGGGCCAGCTTTTTGCAGCTCAGCCTTATGCGGAATCGGCATTAGCGAAAACGGAGGCGCAAACTCGTGTGACTTGTCGTATATTGGAGCAAAAGCCACACCGATTCACAGAAGAGAAAAGGAACACACCATGAATTACGACGTTGTCGATACGCTGATTTCCCCGGAAGGGCGGCTGGAAGTCCTGTCGAAGGCCGAGGTGGCCAAGCTCCTCGATACGAGCCAGGGCGGGCTTTACCAGATCTTCCGCAAATGCGCACTGGCGGTGCTCAACTCCGGCAGTTCGATCGACGACGGCAAGGAACTGCTCGAACGGTACAAGGATTTCGACATCAAGATCATCCAGCGCGAACGCGGCATCAAGCTCGATATCCGCGGGGCGCCCGCGCACGCCTTCGTCGAGGGCAAGATGATCAAGGGTATCCACGAGCACCTGTTCTCGGTCCTGCGCGACATCGTCTACGTGAACTTCGAGGTGACGGACAACCCGCGCTTCGACCTCACGCGCCCGGAAGGCATCACGGACGCCGTCTTCCACATCCTGCGCAACGCCAACGTGCTCCAGCCGCAGCGCAACCCGAACCTCGTCGTGTGCTGGGGCGGCCACTCGATCAACCGCGTCGAGTACAACTATTCGAAGCACGTGGGCTACCAGCTCGGCCTGCGCGAACTCGATATCTGCACGGGTTGCGGTCCGGGCGCGATGAAGGGCCCGATGAAGGGCGCGACCATCGGCCACGCCAAGCAGCGCCTGCAGGGCGGCCGCTACCTCGGCATCTCGGAGCCGGGCATCATCGCGGCCGAGTCGCCGAACCCGATCGTCAACGATCTCGTGATCATGCCGGACATCGAGAAGCGCCTGGAAGCCTTCGTGCGCACGGGCCATGGCATCGTCGTGTTCCCGGGTGGCGCCGGCACCGCGGAAGAGATTCTCTACATCCTCGGCATCCTGCTCCACCCGGACAACGCGGAACAGCCGTTCCCGCTCGTGTTCACGGGCCCGGCCACGGCGCGCGAGTACTTCGAACAGATCGACCAGTTCATCGGCCTGACCCTGGGCGAGGCGGCGCAGCGCCGCTACAAGATCATCATCGACGACCCGGACGCGGTGGCACGCGAGATGCAGCAGGGGATCCGCCAGGTGCGCGAATTCCGCAAGTCGCGCAGCGACGCGTACTACTTCAACTGGGGCCTGCGGATCGATCCGGAATTCCAGAAGCCGTTCCGTCCCACGCACGAGAACATGCGCAACCTGTCGCTGCACAAGAACCAGGAAACGCATTTGCTGGCGGCGAACCTGCGCCGCGCGTTCTCCGGCGTCGTCGCGGGCAACGTGAAGGAAGAGGGCATCCGCGCGATCGAACAGTTCGGCAAGTTCGAGATCCACGGCGAGAACGAGATCATGGCGCCGATGGACAAGCTGCTGCAGTCGTTCGTCGAGCAGAGCCGCATGAAGTTGCCGGGCAA
This sequence comes from Massilia kyonggiensis, assembly GCF_024756235.1. Classification (GTDB taxonomy): domain Bacteria; phylum Pseudomonadota; class Gammaproteobacteria; order Burkholderiales; family Burkholderiaceae_D; genus Telluria; species Telluria kyonggiensis. Next base: position 337,247 of record NZ_JANUGY010000007.1, read on the forward strand.
GGAGTACGTGCCTTGCTATCGCGTCGTGCGATAAGGCGTGCGGCAATAAAAAAAGGCGCGGACGAATCCGCGCCTTTTTTTGTGATGCGTGACGCTTAATCTTCCTTGCGCAGGTGCGGGAACAGCAGCACGTCGCGGATGTTCGGCGAGTCGGTAATGATCATCATGAGACGGTCGATGCCGATGCCGCAGCCGCCGGTCGGAGGCATGCCGTATTCCAGCGCGCGGATGTAGTCGGCGTCGTAGTACATCGCCTCCTCGTCGCCCGCCTGCTTCGCTTCGACCTGCGCCAGGAAGCGTGCCGATTGGTCTTCCGGATCGTTCAGCTCCGAGAAGCCGTTGGCGATCTCGCGGCCCACCATGAACAGTTCGAAGCGTTCCGTGATGCCTTCGCGCGTGTCCGACGCGCGCGCCAGCGGCGACACTTCGACCGGGTAGTCGATGATGAACGTCGGTTCCCACAGCTGCGCTTCGGCCGTCTCTTCGAACAGCGACAGCTGCAGCGCGCCCAGGCCCGAGATGGCGTGCGGCTTGACGCCGAACTTCGCCAGTTCCGCCTTCAGGAAATCCATGTCGTGCAGCTGTTCGTCCGTGTAGTGCGGGGCGAACTTGTTGATGGCCTGGACGATCGTCAGGCGGTGGAACGGTTTGCTCAGGTCCAGCGCGCGGCCGCCGTAGGTCAGTTCGGCCGTGCCGTGCGCGTCGATGGCGGCCTGGCGGATCACGGCTTCCGTGAAGTCCATCAGCCACTTGTAGTCGGTCCACGCGGCGTAGAACTCCATCATCGTGAATTCCGGGTTGTGTCGGATCGACACGCCCTCGTTGCGGAAGTTACGGTTGATTTCGAACACGCGGTCGAAGCCGCCCACGACGAGGCGCTTCAGGTACAGCTCCGGCGCGATGCGCAGGAACATCTGCATGTCCAGCGCGTTGTGGTGCGTGATGAACGGCTTTGCAGCGGCGCCGCCCGGGATCGGGTGCAGCATCGGCGTTTCGACTTCCATGAAGCCGTTGTCCTGCATGAAGCGGCGGATCGACGAGATCGCGGCCGTGCGCGCCTTGAACGTGCGGCGCGTCTCCTCGTTCATGATCAGGTCGACGTAGCGCTGGCGGTACTTCGTTTCCTGGTCGGCGAGGCCGTGGAACTTGTCAGGCAGCGGACGCAGCGACTTCGTGATCAGGCGCAGCGTGGTGACCTTCACCGTCAGCTCGTCGGTCTTGGTCTTGAACAGCGTGCCCACGACGCCCAGGATGTCGCCCAGGTCGTAGTGGCGCAGCGCTTCCATCGCTTCCTCGCCCGTGTTGTCGAGGGTGACGTAGATCTGGATGCGGCCGTCGGCGCGCGGGCCTGACGAATCCTGCAGGGTCGCGAACGCGGCCTTCTTGCCCGCTTCGCGCTTGAGCATCATGCGGCCGGCCAGCACGACCTGCTGCGGTTCCGCTTCCAGCTGTTCGCGGGTCCAGCCGCCGAACTGCTCGGTGAGGTCGGCCGCCTTGTGTTGCGGGACGAAGTCGTTCGGGAACGCGATGCCTCTTTCGCGGATCGCGGCCAGCTTGGCGCGGCGCTCGGCGATGATCTTGTTGTCTTCGGCCGCGAGAGTCGACGGCTCGTGTTGTTCTTGGTTCTCGGTGCTCATGTCAGTATCGGTCTAGTTTGGAATTCAGGGAGTGCCGAGCAGATCGCCGACGTTCAGGTCTTCGTAGTGTTCGACGATGCGCACGACGTTGTCGAATTCGCGGAAGGCCTCGGCGGGCAGGGTGGTCGTGATGACGACGGCCTTCATGCCTGCGCGCCGCGCCGCTTCCACGCCCATCGGCGCGTCTTCGAACACGATGCAGTCGCGCGGGTCGACGCTCAGCTTCTCGGCCGCTTTCAGGAAGACGTCCGGATGCGGCTTGCCGCGCGCGACGTCGGCCGCGCCGACGACGGTGTCGAAATGGCGGCGCAGGTCCAGCTCGTCGAGCGTGAAGACGATGTTCGCGGGCGGGGCGGATGTCGCCACCGCCAGTTTTACGCCTTGCGCGCGCGCGGCCGTCACGAAGTCCTCGAAGCCCTGGATCGCGCTGCGGTGCGGGCCGTACATCTCGCGGTAGAGCTCATCTTTTTCGTGCGCCAGCACGGCGATCTCGTCGTCCGAAATCTCCGGGCCGAGGCGTTCGCGCAGGATCTCGCGGCCCTGCGCGCCCGCCGTCTCGCGGAAGAACGCGTCGGCGTCGTACGTCTTGCCGTGGCGCTCGAAGAACGCCAGCCAGGAATCCGTGTGGAACGCCATGTTGTCGACGATGGTGCCGTCCATGTCGAAGATGAAGGCCATCGGCTTATACCCCTTGCTTCAGCGAAGCGGAGATGAAGTCGTCGAGGTCGCCGTCCAGCACGTTCTTCGTGTTGCCCGTCTCGAAGCCGGTACGCAAGTCCTTGATGCGCGACTGGTCGAGGACGTACGAACGGATCTGGTGGCCCCAGCCCACGTCGGTCTTCGAATCTTCCAGCTTCTGCTGCTCGGCCATGCGCTTGCGCAGTTCCAGCTCGAACAGCTTGGCGCGCAGCATGTCGAAGGCCTCGGCCTTGTTGCGGTGCTGCGAGCGGTCGTTCTGGCACTGCACGACGATGCCCGACGGCGCGTGCGTCAGGCGCACCGCGGAGTCGGTCTTGTTGATGTGCTGGCCGCCGGCGCCGGATGCGCGGTACGTGTCGATGCGGACGTCGGCCGGGTTGATCTCGATTTCGATCGATTCGTCGACTTCCGGGTACACGAAGATCGACGAGAACGACGTGTGGCGGCCGTTGGCCGAGTCGAACGGCGACTTGCGCACGAGGCGGTGCACGCCCGTTTCGGTGCGCAGGTGGCCGTAGGCGTATTCGCCCTCGACCTTGATGGTCGCGGTCTTGATGCCGGCGACCTCGCCCTCGGACAATTCCATCACCTCGGCCTTGAAGCCCTTGCGCTCGCAATAGCGCAGGTACTGGCGCATCAGCATCGACGCCCAGTCCTGGGCCTCGGTGCCGCCGGCGCCGGCCTGGATGTCGATGAAGCAGCTGGCGTGGTCCATCGGGTTGCTGAACATGCGACGGAATTCCATCGCTTCGATGACCTTCTTGATCTCTTCGGCATCGCCTTCGACCGATTCGATCGTGGCGTCGTCGCCTTCCTCGCGTGCCATCTCGAACAGGTCGGCCGCGTCCGTCAGGTCGGCGCGCGCCTTTTCCAGCGTGAGGACGACGCCTTCCAGCGCCTTCTTCTCGCGGCCCATGTCCTGGGCGCGTTTCTGGTCGTTCCAGATGGCGGGGTCTTCCAGTTCCTGGTTGACCTGCTCTAACTTCTCCGCTTTGCGGTCGAAGTCAAAGATACCTCCGAAGTTCGGCTTCACGGCTGGTCAGGTCGTTCAGCAGGGAGGAGAGGGCATTGATGCGTTCAGCTTCCATGGTCTGTGGCAATATTATGTGGTTGAATCGAACCGGAGATTATACCTTAGTGCGCGCATGCTTTATGATGCGAGCCCATGACGCACCACCTTTCCCATCTGTTCCGCCTGATGCCGCTCGCGGCCATGGTCTCCGCCGCCACGGCCGCGCCGGTGCAGGACGGCACCCGCGCCACGCTCGCGATCCTGGAGACCACCGACCTGCACGCGAACGTCGTCGGTTACGATTATTTCAAGCTGGCGGCCGACCCGTCGCTGGGCCTGGACCGCACGGCGACGCTGATCGCGCAGGCCCGGCGCGATTTCCCGAATACTTTATTGTTCGATAACGGCGACACGATCCAGGGCAGCGCGCTGGGCGATTATCAGGCCGTCGTCGCGCCCGTGAAATGCGGCGAACGGCTGGGCATCCACAAGGTGATGAAAAGGCTCGGTTATGACGGCGGCGGCGTCGGCAACCACGATTTCAACTATGGTCTCGGCTTTCTCGGCCAGGTGACGGGCAACCGGTTCGACGTGCCCGGCGTCGCGCGCCCGAAGAAGCCCTGCGCCGGTCCCGGCTTCCCGATCGTGCTGGCCAACGTCGTCAGCGTCAGGACGCACAAGCCCCTGTTCGCGCCGTACCGCATCATCGACAAGCGCGTGCATGCCGTGGACGCCGCCGGCAACCCCGTCGAGGCGACGGTCAAGGTGGGCATCATCGGTTTTACGACGCCCACGATCCTGTCGTGGGACAAGCGCTGGCTCGAGGGCCGCGTCACCACGGAAGGCGTGGTCGAGACGGCCCGGCGCTACATCCCCGAAATGCGCAGGAAAGGTGCCGACGTGATCGTCGCGATCTCGCACGGCGGCCTCGATGCGAGCCCGTATTCGCCCACGATGGAAAACGGGAACTACTATCTGGCGCAGGTGCCCGGCATCGACGCGCTGTTGCTGGGCCACGCGCACCAGCAGTTCCCGAACCCCACGAGTACGGTGGCGCAATTCAACCTGCCCAATGTCGACAAGGCCCGCGGCACCGTGTTCGGCGTGCCGACCGTGATGGCGAGCCTGTGGGGCAAGAACCTGGGCGTGATCCGTTTCGACCTGCGCCATGACGGCAAAGGGTGGACGATCGTCCGCGACCAGACCGTCGTCGAGACGCGCGCCACGCAGCAGGCCGATAAATCGTACGTGGCGGCCGACCCGGCGGTGCTGGATCTCGTGCGCGCCGAGCACGAGGCGACGATCCGCTACGTGAAAACGCCCGTCGGCAGCACGGACTTCCGGATGTCGACGTATTTCGCCGACGTGGGCGATCCGTCCGCCATCCAGGCCGTCAACGCCGCGCAGGCGGATTACGTGCGCGCTTACGTGAAGGCCAATCTGCCGCAGTATGCGGATGTGCCGGTGCTGTCGGTGTCGGCCGCGTTCAAGGCCGGCGCGGCGGGGTCGGGCGATTACACGGACGTGGCAGCCGGCAGCCTTGCGCTGAACAATGCGGCCGACCTGTACCTGTATCCCAATTCGCTGTATGCCGTGAAGGTCGATGGCGCGGCGCTGAAGGCGTGGCTGGAAAAGGCGGCGAACCGCTTCAACACCATCGACCCGGCGCGCACCGAGCCGCAGGAACTCGTGAACACGGGCTTCCCCAGCTATAACTTCGACACGGTCACGGACCCCGGACTCCAGTACGAGATCGACGTGACGCGCCCGCCCGGCCAGCGCATCCGCAATCTCACGTGGCAGGGCAAGCCGGTGGCGAGCGACCAGGCATTCCTCGTCGCGACCAATAACTACCGCGCGAGCGGCGGCGGGAACTTCCCCGGCCTGGACGGCAGCAAGACGGTGATCGCGTCGCCCGACACGAACCGCGACGTGCTGATCGCCTGGATCCGTACGCACAGGCGGCTCACGCGGGCGGCCGACGGCGCCGCGCGCAGCTGGCGCTTCACGCCTGTGACGACGGCGGGACCGATCGTGTTCCACGCGCCGCCGGGCAAGCTGGAACTGGCGCGCGCGGCGGGACTCCACAATGTCACGGAACTGCGGGCGGACGACGGCCAGGGCAGAGGGTTTGCGCTGTACGCGGTCGACCTGTCGAAATGAAGAGATGGATCGCGGCCATGCTGCTCGCCGCGCTGGCGTTGCCGGCGTTGGCAGATGCAAACGCCGCGCGGCGTCGCCTGCAACAACGGGCGGAAGGCGGCGAGCCGGCCGCGATGTTCCTGCTGGCGCACATGCTGGCGGACGGGGAAGGCGGGCCGCCCGATGCGGCCGGCGCGCGCGCGTGGCTGGAGCGGGCGGCGGCGCTAGAGTATCCGGAAGCGTTGCAGGAACTGGCGTTGAACGAGCCGGACCCGGAGCGGGCCGAGGCGCTCATGCGCGCGGCCGCGCACGCGCTGGCCCACCGCGCGCACGCGGCGGACCGACATTGATCAGTTGCGGGTATTGCGGCCCGTGGCCTGGATCTCGTTCGAGGCGATCTCGGCCAGGTCGATGAGGCCTTGCACTTCGGCCGCGCGCAGGCGGCGCGGTTCGCGGTCGATCACGCACAGCGTGCCGAGCGGCTGGCCGGACTTGTCGCGCAGCGGCACGCCGGCATAGAACCGGATATGCGGCTCCTGCAGCACGAGGGGATTCGAGCGGAAGCGCTCGTCTTCCATCGCGTCTTCGACGACGAACAACTCGTTTTTCAGGATCGCGTGCGAGCAGAATGCCCAGTCGCGCGGCGTCTCGCGGGCGGCCAGGCCGACGCGCGCCTTGAACCACTGGCGGGTCGACGTCAGCAGGGAGATGAGGGCGATCGGCGAGCCGGTCACCATCGAAGCGAGGCGCACCAGGCGGTCGAAGCGGGCTTCCTCGTCGGTGTCGACGAGGCCGGTAGCGGCGAGCGCGGCCAGGCGCGAACGTTCGTTGACGCCGACGGGGTAGCCGGGCTGCGGCGCCGGCTGGTATTCCTTGTCCGTGCTGGGATTCGGGGTCGAACGGCCCTGGTCGTCGCCATGCATCAGGCCCTGCACGAGGGACAGGCGTGTGCGGCGGTGACCGCCCGGCGTCTTCCACGATTCGATCGCGCCGCTTTCCATCCAGATCTGCACGGTGCTCGTCGCCACGCCGAGCAGGCGCGCGACTTCGCTCGTGGTCAGGATCGGGTCATCTTCTTGTAAGTTGCTTTGCATAAACTTCCTCACTTCACGCCAGTATAGCGGATTCGGAGGGCTCACATTTCTTAAAAACTAGTTGCCGCACGGTAATGTGTTTGCTAGCCAACACTTTGGTTAGTGTACGGCGTGTTTCTCGGGCTGCACGAGGACGAACGGGCTCACGACGGAAGCCCACAGGCGGGTGTCGGCCGCCTGCCAGGTCCGGGCCTGCACGTCGGACACCTTGGCAACCTTGCCTTCGTTCATCCAGCGGTTGATGGCATCCTTGTCATCATGGGCGATGCGCAGGGCGACCTCGACGAGGTCCAGTTCCTCGCTCACGTACACGACGGATCCGTGGGCGAAATGGCGTTCGAGTTCCGACCAGTGCACGCGGGCAGTCTCGCTGTTGATCTTGTCGTGCAGTTCGGTGTCTTTGAGCGGATCGGTTTTCATGGTGGTGTCTGGTTCAGAGGGGTTCGATGGCCGGAAGCGGCGAACCCGCCCATGTTAACCGATATGCATGGCCCTTGCGGACATTGCCGACCAGTGCGGGGCGGAAGCACGCGAGATTCGTGCCCCCGGGCCGGCGCACGCTTGGGTAGATGACGCCCATCGAGCCCGCTTCCAGCAGCTCCGCCGCCAGCGCCTGCGACGCGACGTAGCTGTCGGCGGCCAGGCAGTCGTCCCACGCGTCGGCGCCGCGCAGGTCGTGGAAGCTCGCGCTGAAGTCGGCCAGCAGGGCCTGGTAATTCACGCTGTCGTCGAAACGGCCGATCTCCTGGTACTCGACCGCCTTGTGGAACGCGACTTCGGCCAGCGCCGTCTCGACCTCGAATGCGCAATACCATGCGCCCCGGTCGCCGTCGTTGAAGCGGCTGCCTTCCGGGCGCGCATACGTGTAGGCCGCGTTGATGATGCGGAAGTTCGGCACGCCGAACACGAGTTCGTCGACGCCGATGCCGGGCAGCAGGCCCGATTCGCCGCGCAGGCGGTCGTTGGTGGCGTTGTCGAGGTCGAACAGGTCGCGCAGCATGCCATCGTCATCGGCCAGCGGGGCCAGCACGGAGTCTTCCAGGTCGGCAAAGCGCGACGGAATCAGGCGGCATGTATCGAACTGCCGCAGCGCGGTCAGGCGGGGGATGAGTTTCACTCACAGCCCTCCGCGGCGGGCGTCGAGCAGGCGGCGCACGGTCTGCATCGCCAGCAGGCCGCCGCCCAGCATGTAGGCCAGCGGCGTGCGTCCGTTGAAGATGGGATTGGTGTTGGGGAGGTGGATCCATTCGTCGGCGAGCTTGTCGCCGTACAGGATGTGCAGGGCTTTGTAGATGCCGAGCAGGTAGGAGATGCGGGTGATGCGGTCGACTTCGAGCACCCGCGCGGGGTGCTTCTTCCATTCGTAGAACGAGGACGACGACAGGCCGCCGAGCAGCTCGCGCGCATCCTCGTCGCGGATCTGCCAGGCGCCGGCCAGGCGGAAGAATCCTTTCAGGGCCGATTCCGACAGCCGTTCGCGCTCGGAACGCGCGGACAAATCGATGAGTACCGCCGGCTCGAACCGGCTCTTGGGGTAGGCGTAAGCGAAGCTCATGAGGAATTCTCCGGTTATGGACTATATATACTCCGCTTTCGGATATCGTGCAAGCGTCTTGTACAAACTGTATCGCCGTGCCAGAATGCAAGGCTTATCAAATCATCATCCTTGCAAACGACGATAAAGGGGGGCGCGATGCGTCTGCTGTCGATTGGGGTCATGTGCATCAGCATGCTGATGCTGGCTATGGCGAGCGCGGCGCGGCCGTCGCACGACGAGCTGAAAAAACAGGTCGCGGACGCCGAGCGTGCGTTCGCCGCGACGATGAAGGCGCGCGACCACGCCGCGTTCACATCCTTCCTGGCCGACGAGGCCATCTTCTTTTCCGGCCCGACCCCGCTGCGCGGGCGCGAGAGCGTCGCCAATGCGTGGCGCAAGTATTACGAAGGCGAACGCGCACCGTTCTCGTGGGAGCCAGAGCAGGTGGAAGTCGTGGATTCCGGTACGCTGGCCTATAGCGGCGGACCCGTCTACGACCCGAGCGGCAAAGTCGTCGGGCGCTTCAATTCGATCTGGCGGCTGGAAGCGCCGGGACGGTGGAAGATCGTGTTCGACCGGGGCGAGGCGCCGCCTTGCAACTGCGGCAAGAAAGACTAGGCGGCCCGCTCAACATTGTGACTGCTTGCCTGGACCGAATTGACACTCTCCAGGCCAATCCAGATACTCGAACGCCCAACAACGACGAGCAGGCTGGAGACATGATACCGATCCGAACCGTTGCACCGCTGGGGCTGCTGGCGCTGGCCCTCACGCAGTCCGCGTTTGCCGCCCAAGGCAAACAGGTTGAAAAACTCGACCGCGGCGTCGTCGCCGCCGCCACCGGCAGCGGCGTCTTCGTCAGCTGGCGCGTGCTGGGCGTCGACGACCCCGGCACCCGCTTCAACATCTACCGCGACGGCGTCCGCCTGAACGGCGCGCCGCTCGAAGCGAGCAATTTCACGGACGCCACCGGTACGGCCGCGGCCCGCTATACCGTCCGGGCGATCGTCGACGGGCACGAAAAGAAGGACGAGGCGGCCGGCGCCACGTGGAGCCAGCCCGTCCTGCGCATTCCCGTGCAGCGGCCGGCGGGCGGCGTCACGCCCAAGGGCGAGGCCTACACGTACGACATCAACGACGGCACGCCGGCCGACCTGGACGGCGACGGCCAGTACGAACTGATCGTCAAATGGCAGCCGACCAATGCCAAGGACAATTCGCAGTCGGGCTACACGGGCAACACCTACGTCGACGCCTATCGGCTCGACGGCACGCTGCTGTGGCGCATCGACCTGGGCCGCAACATCCGCGCCGGCGCTCATTACACGACGGTCGTCGCCTACGACTTCGACGGCAACGGCAGGGCCGAGGTGATGCTGAAGACGGCCGACGGCACCGTCGACGGCCAGGGCAAGGTGATCGGCGACGCCAATGCGGACTACCGCAATGCGAACGGCTACATCCTGTCCGGTCCCGAATATCTGACCGTGTTCGACGGCCGCACGGGCCGGGTGCTGGCCACGACCGACTACCTGCCGGCGCGCGGCTCGGTGGCGGCGTGGGGCGACAACTACGGTAACCGCGTCGACCGCTTCCTGGGCGGCGTCGCCTACCTGGACGGCCGCCGGCCCAGCGCCATCTTCTCGCGCGGCTATTACACGCGCGCCGTGGTGGCCGCCTGGGATTACCGCGACGGCGTGCTGTCCAGCCGCTGGGTGTTCGACACGGACAAGGAGGGCAGCGCCGTCCGCGGCCAGGGTTCGCACTGGTTCGCCGTGGCCGATGTCGACGGCGACGGACGCGACGACATCGTCTATGGCGCGGCCGCGATCGGCAGCGATGGTCACATGTTGTACAGCACCGGGCTGTGCCACGGCGACGCGCTGCACGTCGGCAAACTCGACCCGACCCGCGCCGGCCTGCAGGCGTACATGGTGCACGAGACGCCGTCCTGCTACGGCGCTACGGGCTCCGAGATGCACGACGCGGCCACGGGCCAGATCCTGTGGGGCGTCAGCGGCAGCGGCGCCGACGTGGGCCGCGGCGTGTGCGCGGACATCGATCCGAATTACCTGGGCGAGGAGTGCTGGGCGTCGCGCGGCGGCCTGATGGCGGCCAATGGACACCAGATCTCCACGGCGCGTCCGGGGAACATGAATTTCGCCAGCTGGTGGGATGGGGATCTGGGCCGCGAACTGCTCGACGGCACCGTCATCAACAAGTGGCAGCCGGCGACGTCGACCGTCGTGCGCCTCCTCGATGGCGCGGCTTACGGGGCGGCGTCGAACAACGGGACCAAGGCGACGCCGGTGCTGTCGGCCGACATCCTGGGCGACTGGCGCGAGGAAGTCGTGTGGCGCACGGCCGACAACACGGCGCTGCTCGTGTTCACGACCACGGCGCCGACGACGGCGCGCATCCCGACCTTGATGCACGATCCGCAGTACAGGGCGCAGGTGGCGGGGCAGAATGCGGGCTACAACCAGCCGCCGCATCCCAGCTTCTACCTGGGCGAAGGGATGGGGGCGGTGACGCAGGCGCCGGTCATTACACGCTGAATGGCGCGTAGGGTGGGCACCTCGGTGCCCACGCGGACGTTTGCAGTTCGCCGGCGCTCGCGTGGGCACGGGGTGCCCACCCTACCTAACTCAGGCGGGCTCCGCGTGCTCCACCAGCAGCTGAACTTTTGTGACGCCGTTGTATTCGTTCGCATCCAGCCGGAACGCCACGCGAGCCTTGTCGCCCAGCGCGTCCGTATGCCCGAACCAGATGGCATCGTAGCGCCGCCCGTTCCGCTCCAGCAGCAGCTTGAGGTGCTTGTCCTTCAGGATGCGCTGGCTGACGACGCGGAATTCGTCGCAGAACACGGGCGGCGCGAAGCCCTGGCCCCACACCTGGCCGTCCAGCAGCTCGATGAATTGCGTGCTGTAGAAATCGTCTTCCAGCGGCCCGTCCGTCTCGACGACCCGCTCCAGCTGCGCTTCCGTCAGCCACGCGCGGCCGACGGCTTCGAAGGCTTGCGCGAACGTGTCGAAATGGTCGCCGCGGATCGACAGGCCGGCCGCCATCGAATGGCCGCCGAACTTGTCGATCAGGCCCGGCACCTTCTTCGACACGAGGTCCAGCGCGTCGCGCAGGTGGAAGCCCGGGATCGAACGCCCGGAACCCTTGATCCAGCCGTCGCCCGCGGGCGCGAACGTGATCGTCGGCCGGTAGAATTTCTCTTTCAGGCGCGACGCGACGATGCCGATCACGCCCTGGTGCCAGCCGTCGTCGAACACGGCGATGGTGCTGGCGTCCGCCGGGTTGAAATCGTCGAGGTGCAGCAGCGCGGTGCCCTGCATGTCCGCTTCGATCTCGCGCCGTTTCAGGTTGATGTCGTTGAGCTGCTGGGCGATGGCCCAGGCGCGGCCTTCGTCGTCCGTGATCAGGCATTCGATCCCGAGCGACATGTCTTCCAGGCGTCCGGCGGCGTTCAGGCGCGGGCCGAGGGCGAAGCCGAGGTCGAACGGCGACGCGCAGCGCGCCTCGCGGCCCGCCACGCGGAACAGCGCGGCGACACCGGCGTGCATCCGGCCCGCGCGCATGCGCTTCAAACCCTGGGCGACGAGGATGCGGTTGTTCGTGTCGAGCTTCACCACGTCCGCGACGGTCCCCAGCGCGACGAGGTCGAGCAGGTTGTCGAGCTTGGGCTGTGTCTGTGCATCGAACACGCCGCGCCGGCGCAATTCCGCCCGAAGGGCCAGCAGTACGTAGAACACGACGCCCACGCCGGCCAGGTGCTTGCTGGGGAAGCCGCATTCCGGCTGGTTCGGGTTCACGATCACGCGCGCGTCCGGCAGGGCGTCGCCCGGCAGGTGGTGGTCGGTGACGACGACGTCGATGCCGCGCGCCTTCGCCGCCGCCACGCCGTCGATGCTGGCGATGCCGTTGTCGACCGTGATGATGATGTCCGGCGATTTTTCCCGCGCCGTCAGTTCGACGATCTCCGGCGTCAGGCCGTAGCCGTACTCGAAGCGGTTCGGCACGATGTAGTCGACGTTCGCGCCCATCGCGGTGAGGCCGCGGATCGCCGTGGCGCAGGCAGTGGCGCCGTCGCAGTCGTAGTCGGCGACGACGGTCATCTTCTTGCCGGCCGCGATGGCGTCGGCGAGGTAGACGGCCGCCGCGTCGATCTGGCGCAGCGCGCCGGGCGGGACTAATGCTTGAAGCCCAGTCTCCAGTTCGCGCGGGTCGCTCAGGCCGCGGGCCGCGTACACGCGCGCGAGGACGGGGTGGATCCCGCCCTGGCGCAGCATTTCGGATAGTCTTACGGGGCAGGGGCGGATGGTGATGCGGGTCTTCAAAGCAGTCGTTCCAGGGTCGGGCGGCGCCAGAATTTACGTTGCGCCAGCGGTGTCGTCGTCGTTTCGAGGTGGCCGTCGCGGTGGCTCAGCACGAGGCGCACTTCCTTGACGAGCCCATTTTTCAGCGCCGCCAGCAGCGGCGCGAACAGTTCGGTTTCGAGGCGCTGCATCTGCTGCAGCCAGCCGTGCCAGTCGGCCGCGATGCCCGGTCCGACCACGTTGCCGCAGGCGAGCAACCAGTTGTCGCCGCCGTCGAGCAGCGCGTCGAGGTCGGCCAGGGTGTCCAGGCGGCGGTCGGCCAGCGCCGTCAGCCAGCCCGGCGCGTCGAACGCGGCCACGCGCGGGCGCACGAGCGGCTTGCCGGACACCTTCGCCACCAGTTGCTGGGCGTGTTCGGTTGCCATGCTGGCATTCCCCCACGGCCAGAACGAGTTGATCGGCAATTGGCCGCGCGCCTCGCGCGCCGCGTTGGCCGGGTCCGTGAACCACGTCACCTGCACGTCGTTCTGCAGCTTGCGGAACGCGCGCGCCTGCGGGCCGGACGGCATCCAGTCCGTCAGGTTCATGTTCACGGCCGCGTCGGGACTTGCCGTCGTGATCTCGGTCCAGTCGTCGGCGCGCATGAACCAGGTGTCGTGGGAGCCCCACGCGAGCGCATAGCCCGCGTTCTCGAAGCAGGGGCGGGCGCTGTCGAACAGGGCGCGCGCTTCGTCCTCGCGCAGGTCGAGCTGGCGCATGTCGCCCATCTGCAGGTGCGTGCGTGCGATCTGGATATGGGTCGGGTTCACGACGAACCACATGCCGTCGTCCGGATCGAGGCCGACGCCGCGCATCGCACTGGTCGCGACACCCGGCACGAGCCCGTGCGCGACGCCCAGCGCCCGCGCGATCCACAGTTCGTGCGGCAGGACGCGCGCGTCCGTGTCCAGCGGGCGGTAGCGCACGTCTGATGTTTTCGACAACAGCGCGGCCAGCGCCGGCGCCTGCAGGGCGCGGGTCAGGTCGGGCGCGAATTCGGGAGCGGGGAGGGCGAACGGCAGGACGAGCGAAATGTGGGCCATCCCTCTATTTTAGGCGAAATGGACTCAGATGTCCGCCCCCGGTCCCGGCGTCGTCACGTCCGGCGTGGTCGTGGGCGCGGTCGTCGAATCGGGCGGCATCCCGGCCGACCCGCCCGGCGGCAGCATGCCGGGTACGGGCGTCAACCCGATCGCTTCGTGATACCACCCCTGCACGAGGACCAGGTGCCGGTGCTCGTCCTCCAGCGCGAGCGTGAAACCCGCCACGAGATCGTCCTGTCCGGCCTCGCCCGCCAGCATGATCAGCGTCTCCCAGCCGGCGCGGTCGGCCAGCTCGGCCGTCAGCACCGCATGCAGCGACTGGGCCAGGCTCGTGCGCGGATCGTTCAGCACTTGCACGAGGCCCAGCGACTCGACGCCGGTCACATCGGCGCTGGGCGTCTGCGCCGTCGGATCGCCGCCCAGCGATTCGATCGCGTCCTTCAGCAGCAGGAAGTGGCGGGCTTCGTCGCGCCGGATGTCGGCCACGTGGTCGCGCGTCATGCCGGCCGGGCCGCCCTGCATGACGTCGCATTTCGCCAGCAGCGCGTCGTAAAGACGGGTGCCCGTGCGCTCGAAGGCCAGGCGCTCGCCCAGCTTGTCGAGCAGGATCTGCGGCCGGTCGCCCTTGAGCATGTGCATGCCCATGCTGACGGCACCGGTCACCGTGCCCGGCATGGGGATCGAGCCGATGTCGCCGGCATTCATGATGCAGGCCTCGCGCGCGTCCAGCAGCGCGCGCTCGTCGCCGGGGGCGCCGCGGATCGGCGCGTTGTCGCTGCCCTGCATGGCGGCCGTGTCGATGGGTGACATCTGCACGCCCGTCCGGTTCATGCCCAGGTGTTCCGTCTGCTGTGCCATGGTTGCTCCCTTCGGTTCAGGGCTGGACGACGCCGCCCTGGTTGGCGGGCAGGGTCGTCGTGACGGCCGTCGTCGCTGCCGCGCCGTGGCTGACCAGTTCCGTGCCCGGCGTCCAGACGTAGCCCGCCGCCACCGCCTCGCTGGGCGAGCCGTCGCCGTTCATCTGCCTGCGATAGGCTATGCTGGCCTGGTCCTCGTGCGCCTTCGGCACGAACTGCGTGCCCAGCGCGCGCAGGTCGACCTCGGCGGCGAGTACCTGGCGCACATAGTCGCGCTGGCTGCGGAACGGGATGGGCCCCGAAAAATCGCCGATGATCTCGGCCGGATCGCGCCGCTCGTAGCGCCGGAAGGCGTCGGCGGCCATGTGGAAGTGACCGAGCTCCTCGTCGAGGCACCGCTCCCAGATGGCCTTGACGTGGTGGTTCGTCTCCGTCTCGACGCAGCTGTAATAGGTGTAGCACTCGTTCGCCTCGTGCAGCATCCATTGCTCGACCCAGGTCTCCGTCGGGTCCAGCAACGATTCGTACTGGGTCACGTGCTGTTCCTCCACCGAGGCGATCTCCGCATACAGCTGGCGCGCCACCGGGTCGGCGAACGTCGGGCCGACGTTCATATAATAGTTGTGCGTCTGCGCCTCGGCCGCCGTGATCGTCAGCGCGTGCAGCTTGCTGAGCATCGTCGCCATGCTGCGGTCGTACGGGATGCGCAGGTCGTCTTGCGGGGCGCGGTGGTGCTCTTGTGTCGGGCGGCCGGGGAGGATGTCCGTATAGCTTTGCAGGATATTGTTCGCATCCTTGCCCTCCACGCGGTCGAGCAGCGCCGCGTAGCGGTACAGGTGGTCGAAGTCTTCCAGCAGGCCGAAACGGTACACCTGGGACAGGTAGTCGTCCGGCTCGGCCCGGGCCACGCTCGCCGTCAGCTCGATGGCCAGCTGTTCGTAGGCGATGGTCGTCTCGAGCGGCGAGTGGTCGGGCGACAGCAGCCAGTTCACCATCGTGGCCTGGTGCTGCTCGACGCGCCGGACGTCTGCCAGCGGCTGGCGCAGCGCCATGTTGCAGCGCGCGGCCATGTGCGAGAAGCGCAGGGCCTCGAGCTCGATACCGTTCATGAGGATGATGCGCATGCGGGTAAAGGCATCGTCGTCCAGCTTGCTGATCGGCTTGCGCACCATGTCGCGCCAGGTGGTGCGCTGCCGGTCGAGCGGCGTGCCCTTCGAATCGAAGACGGAAAAAGCCATGGTCGACCTCCTGTCTGCGTTCGATAGTCTTGCAGTGCCGGGAGTTCCGGGGATTTTACGGTGTGTGCAAGATAGAAAAAGTACTTCCAATTGTGACAACGCCCCACACGGATGAGCGTTGTGTGGCAAACTGCGGGACCAAAGCATTTACCCTGGAGCCCATGAGCCTCATCCACAAACTGCCGTACGAATGGCTGGTCGGTTTGCGCTACACGCGCGCCGGCAAGCGCAGCAGCCGCAACAGCTTCATTTCCTTCATCTCGCTGATTTCCGTGTCCGGCATCGCACTCGGCGTGGCCGCCCTGATCGTCGTGCTGTCGGTGATGAACGGGTTCCAGAAAGAGGTCACGGACCGCATGCTGTCGGTGCTGGCCCACATCGAAGTGTTCGACGCGAGCGGTTCCATGCCGAACTGGCGCCAGGCCGAACAGGAGGCTTTCCGCAACCCGGCCGTGCGCGGCGCCGCGCCGTTCGTCGAGACGCAGGGCCTGCTGGTGCGCGAGGACACGATGAAGCCGGCCATCATCCGCGGCATCCTGCCGTCGGAAGAGCACAAGGTGTCGGACGTGGCGAAGCAGATCCGCCAGGGCAGCATCGACAGTCTCAAGTCCGGCGAGTACAACATCGTCATCGGCTACGCGCTCGCGCGCTCGCTGGGCGTGGGCATCGGCGACAAGGTCAACATGCTGCTGGCGCAGGGCCAGACGACGCCGGCCGGCATGGTGCCGCGCTCGCGCGTGTTCACCGTGAGCGGCATCTTCGAGGCCGGCCACTACGAATTCGATTCCGCGCTCGCCTTCATCAACATCGAGGACGCGCAGCGCATGGTGCGCATCGACGCGCCGAACGGCCTGCGCCTGCGCATCGCCGACATGCACCAGGCCCCGTTCGTCGCCCAGGAACTCAAGCGCAG
Source organism: Massilia kyonggiensis (assembly GCF_024756235.1). Taxonomy (GTDB): domain Bacteria; phylum Pseudomonadota; class Gammaproteobacteria; order Burkholderiales; family Burkholderiaceae_D; genus Telluria; species Telluria kyonggiensis. The sequence continues at coordinate 353,783 of NZ_JANUGY010000007.1, forward strand.
CATGTCGGGCGAGCTGATCATGCGCGACTGGTCGCAGCTGAACGCCAACTGGTTCGCCGCCGTGCAGACGGAAAAGCGCATGATGTTCATCATTCTCACCCTGATCATCGCCGTGGCCGCGTTCAACCTCGTCTCGACCCTCGTCATGACGGTCACGGACAAGCAGCCCGACATCGCCATCCTGCGTACCCTGGGCGCGTCGCCGCGCTCGATCACGAAGATCTTCATGATCCAGGGCGCGCTCGTCGGCATCATGGGCACCGCGGCCGGCGTGGGCCTCGGCGTGCTCGTGGCGCTGAATATCGACGTCATCGTGCCGTTCATCGAACGCCTGCTGGGCGTGCAATTCCTGTCGAAGGACATTTACCTGATCAGCGAAATCCCGTCCGACCTGCGCTGGCCGGACGTCTTCAAAATCGGCGGCGTCTCGGTGCTGCTGGCCTTCGTCGCGACCATTTATCCGAGCTGGTCCGCGTCGCGCGTGAAACCGGCGGAGGCATTGCGTTATGAATGATATGAAAGAACAAAACGCCGGCACGCCGGCGACAACCACTGCCGTCCTCGCCTGCCGCAACGTCGGCAAGACCTTCCGCCAGGGAGACTATTCGGTCCAGGTGCTGGACAACATCGATTTTTCCATCGGCCGCGGCGAGCGCGTTGCCATCGTGGGCGCGTCCGGCTCCGGCAAGTCGACCCTGCTGCATATCCTGGGCGGGTTGGACACGCCCAGCACGGGCAGCGTCACCCTGCAGGGCGAAGACTTCGCCACCTTGTCGGAGACGCGCCGCGGCGAGCTGCGCAACCGCTCGCTCGGCTTCGTCTACCAGTTCCACCACCTGCTGCCCGAGTTCACGGCCTTGGACAACGTCGCGATGCCGCTGCTGATCCGGCGCATGAAACGCGAGGACGCCGTCGCGCGCGCCGAGGCGATCCTGGCGCGCGTGGGCCTGACGAAGCGCGCCATCCACCGGCCGGGCGAACTGTCCGGCGGCGAGCGGCAACGCGTGGCGCTGGCCCGCGCCCTCGTCACGGAACCGGCCTGCGTGCTCGCCGACGAACCGACCGGTAACCTCGACCACTCGACGGCGCAGGGGATCTTCGACCTGATGCTGGAACTGTCGAAGACGCTCGGCACCGCGTTCGTGATCGTCACGCACGACGCGGAACTGGCGCGCCGCTGCGACCGCATGCTGCGCATGACGGAGCACGGCCTGCAGCCCGCCGAGGCGTGACGTCGCATGTGGATCGACACCCACTGCCACCTCGATGCGCACGAATTCGGCGCGGAGTCGGCGGATATCGCCCGGCGCGCCTCGGCGCTCGGGGTCGGCATGATCGTGATACCGGCCGTCGCACGGGATAACTTCGACGTCGTGCGCAAGCTCGCCGGCGGCCTGCCGAACGCCAGCTATGCGCTGGGCATCCATCCGATCTATGTGCCGCAGGCGACGGACGACGATCTGGCCGAACTGCGGCGCCAGGTCGAGGCATCGATGTCCGACCCGAAGTTCGTCGCCATCGGCGAGATCGGCCTGGACTTCTTCATCCCGATGCTGTGCGAGCCCGCGATGCGCGAGAAGCAGGAACGCTTCCTGCGCGAGCAGCTGCGCATCGCCCGCGACTTCGACCTGCCCGTTCTCACGCACGTGCGCCGCTCGCAGGACCAGGTGCTGAAGCACGTGCGCCAGATCCGTCCCGCGGGCGGCATCGCGCATGCGTTCAACGGCAGCTTCCAACAGGCCAAGGCGTTCATCGACGCCGGCTTCCATCTCGGCTTCGGCGGCGCCATGACCTTTACGCGCGCCCTGCAGATCCGCCGGCTGGCCGTGGACCTGCCGCTGGAATCCATCGTGCTGGAGACGGACGCGCCGGATATCTCGCCGGCCTGGGTCCACCCTGGCCGCAACAGCCCGGAGCAATTGCCTGCGATCGGCGCCGCATTGGCCGGGATGCGCGCGCTCGATCCGGACGCCGTGCGCGCGGCGACGCACGCGAACGCGCTGGCGACGCTGCCGCGCCTGGCCACGCTGCTGGGCTGAACACCCGCGGCGCATGAAGCACATGGGTCTCACCCGGCCCTCATGACGGCGCGACCGCGCCGACTCGCTCCCGGTTCCATCGTGTTTCCCCGGCCCGTCGTGCGCACCCGCGCGGCGCGTCGCGTGGGACCATCCACACGCGCCGAAGTTCGCTCCTGCGCACTCTGATACGCGGCAATCTCGCGCAGTTTGAAGCATGGAAGAATCCATTCTCGTGCCGCAGCCGCGGCGTGTTCACGGGAGAGACAGTGGAAAGCGCGAGCGAGTTCCTGCGGGTTCTGCAGCACGAGAAGGTCCTGAGCACCGCGCACCGGCCGTTGCGCCTGCGCCTGGCCCACGGCGGCCAGCTTGCGGAGGACGTGCTGCTGCCCCAGCGGGTCGTGGGCCACGAGGCGATCTGCGGCGGCATCGACTACCGCGTCGCCTGCCTCGCGAGCAGCCCGCACATCGCGCTGAAAGACCTGATCGCGCTGCCGGCCGAACTGCAGTTCGTCACCGACCGGGGCCAGATGCGCAGCGTGTGCGGCATCGTCACCGAAGCGCGTGCGGGCGACGCCGACGGCGGCCTGGCCGGGTACGAACTGGTCCTGCGCGACGTGTTCGCCGTGATGGAAAAGCGTACCAACAGCCGCGTCTTCCGCTACCAGAACGAACTGGAGATCGTGCAGGTGCTGTGCGACGAATGGCGCCAGTCGAACACGGTGCTGGCCAACGCGTTCGAGCTCGAACTCGACCCGCTGTTCGACATGCGCCAGTTCCCGCCGCGCGAACAGACCATGCAGTACAACGAGTCCGATGCCGCGTTCGTGCGCCGGCTGCTCAAGCGGCGCGGCATCGCGTGGGTGTTCCGGCCGGGCCGTGGCCGCGGGAGCCCCGTCGACCCGGCACACGACCGCACGCCCGCGCACACGCTGGTGCTGTTCAACGACCCGAACGGCCTGCCGCAGAACGCGGCCGGCACCGTGCGCTACCACCGCGACAGCATGGCGGAGGGCCGCGACACGGTCCAGGCCTGGCGCGCGGCGCGTCGCCTGCAGCCGGGCGTCGCCACGCGCCACAGCTGGGATTACAAGAATCCGGACGCCGCCCAATTCATGACGGCGACCGCGCGCAGCAACGTCGACCAGGGCCCGAGCGGCAACGCGCTGGCCGCGTCGCTGGACGACTACCTGATCGAGATGCCGCACGCCGGGAACGACGTCGAGGACCACTGGCGCCTGGGCCACGTGCGCATGAGCCGTCACGAATTCGAATCGAAATGCTTCCAGGGCGAGGGCAGCGTGCGCGACTTCTGCGCCGGCCAGTATTTTGCGCTGGAAGGCCATCCGGAGATCGACACCCACCCTGCGGCGGAGCGCGATTTCGTGATCACCGAACTGCACGTGGTGGCCGACAACAACCTGCCACGCGACCTCGATCGCCACGCCAGGCATTTGTCCGCGGAGGCGGCCCTGGGCGCGCTGCCGGCGCCGCGCGCGGGCGACGGGCAGGCGCGCGTGCGCGTGAACTTTTCCGCCGTCCGGCGCGGCATTCCCATCGTCCCCGCCTATGACCCGCGTACCGACCTGCCGCATCCGCAGCTGCAAAGCGCCATCGTGGTGGGGCCGGCCGGCGAGGACGTCCATTGCGATGCGCTGGGGCGCGTAAAAATCCGCTTCCCGGGCATGCGCGCCGCCGATCACCGCCACGCGCACGGCGCCGGTGCGTCCGGTTCGCCGGCCGATTCGGCCTGGGTGCGCGTGGCGTCGAACTGGGCCGGCAACGGCAACGGCAGCCAGCAGCAGGCCGGCGCGCTGTCGCTGCCGCGCGTGGGTTCCGAAGTGCTGGTGGCGTTCCTCGGCGGCGACCCGGACCGCCCCATCATCCTCGCCCAGCTGTACAACCAGAGGACGGCGCCGCCCGCGTTCAGCCAGGCGGGCCCGTTGCCGGGCAACCGGTACGTCTCCGGCACGCGCACGCACGAGATCCAGGGCGCGCGCGGCAACCAGCTGCGCTTCGACGACACGCGCGGGGAGATCAGCGCCCAGCTGGCCAGCGACCACGGCACATCGGAACTGAATCTCGGCTGGCTGACGCGCCCCCGCGCCGACGGCACCGGCACGCCGCGCGGGGAGGGCGCCGAATTGCGCAGCGACCTGGCGGTGGCCGTGCGCGGTGCCCAGGGGGTGCTGATCAGCGCCGAGGCGAGCCCGCAGGCGGAAGGCGGCCAGCTCGACCGCGCTGGCCTGGCGGGCCTGGCGGACGTCATGCAGGGCATCCTCGACGAAGTGGGCAAGCTGGCGGCCGTCCACACGGACGACGAACCGACCGGCAAGCGCCTCGCCGCGCTCGTCGACAAGCTGAAACGCTGGCACGCGGGCAGCAACGTGGCAGAAAGCGCCTCGGGCGGCGGCGAACCGATCCTGGCCGCGACGGCGCCGAACGGCATCATCGTCGCCAGCAACGACAACCTGGCGCTGGGTGCGAGCGGCAAGGTGGACGTGGTCAGCGCGGGCGACGCCGAGGTGGCGGCCGGGGCTAATATCTTCGTGCGCGCCGCGCGCCGCCTGAGCCTGTTCGCCCACGAACTGGGCGTGCGCCTCGTCGCGGGCCGCGGCGACATCGTCGTGCACACGCACGTGGGCAATATCCAGATCAAGTCGGCGGGCCGCATCAGCCTGATCGCGGCAGAACGCATCGAACTGGAAGCGCCGGCCGTAAAAATCATCGCGCCCGGCGCGCAGACCGACTGGGCCGACGGCACGGTCACGCAGCAGACGAGCGGCCGCCAGATCTTCAAGGCGAGCGAAATCGACGAGGTGGGCCCCGGCGGCGCGACGCCGGCGGGCGTGCGCATGCCGACCTCGCACCTGCATACGGACGAATACGTGGTGCTGCGGCACCAGCAGACCGGCAAGCCGGTCCCGAACCAACGCTACAAGGCGACGTTCGAAGACGGCCGCACCGTCACCGGACGCACCGACGAACAGGGCCGCACCTCGTTGCTGATCGGCGAAATGATCGGCGACGTGGACATGGCCTTCCTTCCCGACGACGACACGGCCCGCTGACCGCGAGCTTGACGCAAACTCAACCCAGACCACGGAGCGCGCATGGCAGACCCGACCCGCCCCTTGCCCAACCTCGTCCCGCAGCCCGACGGCAGCTGGACCGGCCGGACCGTCCTGACACCCACCTCGTTCACGACACGCGGGCTGTTCACGTTGCCGCCGTCGAAGGTCATTCCCGTCATCGTCGTGCCGGGGATCATGGGGAGCAATTTGAGGGCGGCGACCAGTCCGGCGAGACGGGCGAATGAGGCGCTGGATCCGGGCGAGCCGGCGTGGCGGGCGCCGAATGGGACGTTCGAAGGGTTGAAGACGGCGCGGAAGTGGAAGGAGTTCGATCCGAAGAAGCGTCAAAAGATTCTCAATGCACGGACGCTCGAGGTGGACAACCGTGGCGATATCCACTTGCCGCTGGAGGCGCGCAACTATGGTACGACCGAGGCCGAGGTGCGGCAGCGTTGGTGGGGGGAAGTTCATTGGGATTCGTATGGCAGCCTGCTATACGGCTTGCATGTTTGTCTCAACCACACGTTCGAGATGGATCCGCTGGATAACGTTCGCGTGATATGCAGCCATTGGAAGGACGTGATGGCGTGCGACCCTGCGAAGTGGGGTGTACGAGGCATTGCCAAGGTGACGGAGGCGGAGCTCGAAAAGCACGCGGCGTATTACTATCCAGTTTATGCCTGTGGCTACAATTGGCTCGAGTCCTGCGACGCATCGGCCAAATGGCTGCGGCAGCGCATCGAACGGATCATTGCTTTCTGGACTGAACGAAAGCGCGAATGCCGGCAAGTGATCCTGGTCACCCACTCGATGGGTGGACTGGTTGCTCGCGCTTGCGCGAAGCAGATTCCAGAGCAGATCCTGGGCGTCATCCATGGTGCCATGCCTGCCCTTGGTGCACCTGCATGCTATCGCCGCATTGCATGCGGTACCGAGAAATGGAGTCCTAGCAATGGGCAGGTGGATAATATCAAGGCAGAGCACGTCGCCGAAATCCTGGGTGAACTGCCCAAAGACACGATGCCAGTGATGGCCGCCTCGCCCGGAGCTCTGCAGCTGCTGCCTAATCACCTTTATCCGCAACCTTGGCTGCACATTTGCCTGGTCAGTAAGGTCAACAATAAAGATGTGCCGCGTGAGGTGGTGCATTTGCCCGCGGGTGATCCATACGACATGTATCGCGATACGCAGTCGTGGTACAGGTTGATCGACCCCGTGCTCGCAGACCCTGCCAAGCTATACAACGATACCGAGATCGTCGATGTTTTACGGCGAGCCGTTGACGAGTCCGAGCGGTTCCACCGCAAGGTCCTGGATACGTACTATCACCCGAACACGTACGCATTTTATGGCGCCGATTCAGAACACATGTCGTTTGGCGCGGTGCGCTGGGTCGCACGCGACCCGGCGGCCGGTGCCGTGTTTACAGAATCTAATATCAAGGCGGCGGCCCGGACGGGCTATGGCCCCGGTGGCGGGCGACGCGTGCGCGTGGAAGGACGTAGTGATCTTTACTTTGTCCCTGCACGCCAGGACGTCGCCGGCGACGGCACTGTTCCACATCAGTCCGGCGCGGGCCCACGTGGAAAGGTCAGCCAGTTGTTCGACGTGCGTGGAATCGATCATCAGGGCGCATACAACAATGATGCAATCCTGATGTTAACGCAGCACCTGATCGTCAAACTGGTTCAGAAGCTGCAATGAAGCGCGCGGAGAAACAGCGTTGGCGCAGTGGCGCCACATCAGTTGCGCCTCCATGCATGATGAGACGCAAGGAAACCCCAAGCCTCATCCGGTGTGCAGGGTCCGCTAAATGTAAATTGGATGGGCGAATGATTGGCGTCCGTACGTTCGATCGTATGGATGCGTTCATGCGGCAAGTCGTCTTGTCGTCGGGCCCAGTTTCCATTGCCATGCCGGTACCGACGTTGCCATGACGCGAACAAGGAAACGTGGTTGGCGAGAGCTCATCGTTTTGCTTGCAGCCCTCGCTTGTGCAGGTACCTGGGCCGCTGGCCAGGTCCGCAGCATACGGGACAGATCCGAGGTGGCAAAAATGACGGAAAAGATGAAAACGGTATGCGTCGGACGGTACCTGGTCGATGTTCCTGGCGAGGCCGATGTCACCTTGTCGGGCGAAAGGATAGCCGGGTTCGCAATCGACTCCGTCGAGGAGGATGAAGCCACATTCCGTCGGCGCGTGGCGGCACGCGAGGCAGAGATCGCGGCACGCGGCCGCGATCACGACGACAGCGGCGAAGGCGGTATGCTCGACGCCCATGACCTCCGTATTCCTGGGGTAAGCGGGCGAACCTTGGTTTACGGTCGTAGCCGTGGGCATATGATGAGCGGGGATCGCCGGATTGATATGGAATCGGTGTCGATCGAAGTCCATGCGCGCATGGACGGTTTGAGTTTCACGATGTCAGCGTCTTCGAAGCAGGCGCAAGGTGTCAAAGAGGCAGAAGCTTTGTTGGCACGGTTGCAAGTGCGCGGCAGGGACGAGATCCCACGCGTACCTGGATTCTGTATCTGGCGAGGGGTCTTTGCGGAACCTTTGCCGGGACATGAGAACGAACATGTCACTCTGCATCTTGGCCTGCCTGGTCATCCGGACATGGGATTGGCATTCGACGTTATGCCTGCTGGCCGCACTGATCGCAGCTTGCTTGTTCGTGTCGCCGATATCGACGCAGAAGCCAGTGCCGATGAATTGCTGCGCGTGACAAAGCTCCGGTCGGGCAAGCGGAGCATCAATGGTATTGACGGAGAAGAGGTCTTGGAGCGCGTCCGCGAACTGAATTTCACGACGGGCTACAGCTTCATGTGGGAGGCGCACGGGGTCGAGAATGATCACTTGCAGCCGTACTTACTGCTTAACATGGAAACCGGCACGAACCCGAGCCCCGGGGGGAAGCCTGTCGATTCCAGTCTTCATGAAGACGCCGTGCTTGAGCTTTGGAACAGCATTTCGTCCAGCATCCGCCTCCGCAAGTCCGATTCGCCTCCGCCAACGGATCCGCCGCCGGAACCGCCCGGACCGAAGCTGGGTGCATTGGCGACGGCCGGAGAAATCTGCCCGCAGTCCGGCTGGTGGAAATGCCGGGAGGGTGGCCCCGGTGTGGACGTGCAGGGCGGCGCAGTGCAATGGATCCGCAAAGGCGAGCGCATGCCGCAGGCGCTGCTGTTACCGCAGCAGACCCTGTGGCAAAAGCTGCGTGGTCTGCAACCGAGCATCGAACCGTCGCAGCCAACGACGTGGAGGCTCGTCGACAAGCGGCTGCGTCCGCGTACGCCAACCTTGGTCACGCTCGCTCCGCCAGGGCCGGTCAGTGTTGCCACTGAAGGCGGAGCCGAACTCGCGCAGGCAGTTGCTCTTGGTACCAATGTCAGGACTGGTGAAGTCTGTCCTGCGAGCGGCTGGTGGCGCTGCGGAGAAACGCATGCCCTCGACGGGACCCGCTGGTTCCCGCGCGGGAGTGCGCTTCCGGCCGCGACATTTCAGGTAACCGTCGGCATGTTCGGCCGTTCGGCCGGTCCGGAGGTGATTCAGCGGCGCAGTACGTGGCAGCTTATGCGCCTTGCCGAGGCCGAACGAGTCGCACTTCTTGCTGACTCTGGACCGGAACCCGAAGCTGGTGCCATGCCGCCCGCCGTTGGACCGTCGACGCTCGCGTGAATGGGTAACCGACCATGACTAAGTTAATAAAATCCGGATGGCGCAGGTCATTCCTGCTGTTCGCGGTGTTCGCGTGCGTGGGAACCTGGGCTGCCAGTCAAGTCAGGAGCATACGCGACGTGTACAGCGCGGAAAAACTGACCGGCAAGACGAAGACGGTATGCGTAGGGCGTTATGTGGTCGACGTACCGGTCGAGGCTCAGATCAGCATGTCCCACGAAAGAATTGCCGGGTTCGGGATCGAAACGTTCGAGGAGAATCAAGCTGATTTTGATGCGCGGGTGTCGGCACGTGAGGTTGAGATCGTGGAGCGCGGCGCCGGCGAGACTGGAAGCGACGACGGTGGGATGATCGAGGCGCACGATCTTCGTATTCCCGGGCTCTCCGGGCGCGCATTTGTTTTCGGACGAAGCCGTGGACATGTGATGGAGGGCGACCAGCGGGTCGACATGGAGTCAGTGTCGGTGGAGGTCCACGCACATATGCGTGATTTGAGTTTTTCGCTTACAGATGAATCGACCCAGGAAGACAGCGTCAGGAAGGCTGAGGCGCTATTAGCGCGGATACAGCCCATTCGCGGAACTGGGATTCCGACTACGCCTGGATTCTGCGCCGCGCGAGCGTTTTTTGCTGAGCCCTTGCCGCCGCATAAATCCGAGCATATTGCGATGCACATCGGGTTTTTGAATCATCCTGACGTGATGCTCAGCTTTGCCAGTATGCCGGGAGGTGGAAGCGGCCGCAGTCTGCTCACTCGATTTGCCGACATCGACAGGGATGCAAGTGTTGACGAATTAGTGCGCGTTACCAAACTACGGATGGGGCCCCGCACTATTAATGGGATTTCAGGTGAAGAAGTTATGGCGCGAACGCGAGAGTTCAATTTCGCGTCCACATATGGGTTTATCTGGGAGACTGCGGGCGCGCGGGATGATCTGTTGCATCCGTTTTTGACTCTAGAACTGCAGGGCGGGGTCAGCCCCAACTCAGGCGGTGAGCCAGTGGACACGACCTTGCATCAAGATGCCGTGTTGACTTTATGGGACCGTATTTCAAGCAGCATCCGTCTCCGCTCGAATACATTATCAAAAAGTGGTCGGGGAATCACCCCATTTTCACCTGGTGACCGCAATCGCTTGTGATGGGTCTCCCACGTTAGCGCCGCCGTCCACTTATGCGCAGCTTCATCCTTGGCTTCGTCACCGGCATCACGTACCTGCAAACCACCGCCACGCTGCCGGCATCCAGCCCGATGGCAGCCTGCGCGGCCGGCGCGCTCTTTGTCCTTGTCTGCGCCGCCATGATCCGCCATCCGGCACCACGCATCATCGCGATCGCCTCCGCTGGCCTGCTGTCCGGCTACGCTTGGGCCGCCGTCCTCGCCCAGGCGACGCTGTCCCCGGAGCTGGCCAAACGCGACGAGGGCCGCGACGTGCGCATCGTCGGCGTCGTCGAGACGCTGCCGTACCGCTTCGACCAGGGCGTCCGCTTCGACTTCCGCGTGGAGCGCACCCTCGACGCGGACGTGCGCGTGCCGCCGCACGTGGCGCTGTCGTGGTACGCGGGCCGCTACGGCGCACGCCACGCCGTCGGCGACGTCCAGCCAGGCCAGCGCTGGCAACTGACGGTCCGCCTGCAGCGCCCGCACGGCAACGCGAATCCGGGCGGGTTCGATTACGAGGCGTGGCTGCTGGAGCAGGGCGTGCGCGCCACCGGCTATGTCCGCGCCGACGATGGCAACCGGCTGCTGGATGCATTCGTGCCCAGTCCCGGCGCGGTCGTCGAGCGCGCGCGCGCGGCGCTGCGTGCGCGCATTCTGGCTGCCCTCTCGGGGCGCACCTACGCGGGCGTCATCGTGGCGCTCGTGATCGGCGACCAGCGCGGCATCGACCAGGCCGACTGGCAGGTCTTCAACCGCACCGGCATCGGTCACCTCATCTCGATTTCGGGCCTGCACATCACGATGATCGCGGGGCTGGCCGCATGCGCGGTGTCGGCCCTGTGGCGCCGCTCGTTCTTCACCGATGCGCGCCTGCCGCTGCGGCTGCCGGCGCAGAAAGCCGCGGCGTTGGCCGGGACCGTGGTCGCGCTGCTGTACGTGCTGCTGGCCGGCTTCGGCGTGCCGGCGCAGCGCACCCTGTACATGTTGTCCGTCGTCGCGCTCGCGTTGTGGATGGGGCGCCTCGCGGCCGTGTCGCACGTGCTGTGCACGGCGCTCGGCGTGGTCGTGCTGCTCGATCCGTGGGCCGTGCTGTGGCCGGGGTTCTGGCTGTCGTTCGGGGCCGTGGCCGTCATCCTGTTCGCGGGACATGGGCGTATCGGGCCGTCGCCCGCCGGCCCGCGCGGCGCGCTGCTGCTGGCGGGACGCACGCAATGGGCCGTCACGGCCGGGCTGGTGCCGTTGACGTTGCTGCTGTTCGGCCAGGTGTCCATCGTGAGCCCGGTCGCGAACGCCGTGGCGATCCCGCTCGTCAGCTTCGTCGTGACGCCGCTCGCGCTCGCCGGCAGCCTGGTCCCGGGGCCGCCCGGCGACTGGCTGCTGCTGTGCGCGCACTGGACCGTGGAAATGCTCGCGTGGCTGCTGCGGCAGATGGCCGGATGGCCCGGCGCCGTTTGGCGCGCGCCGGCGCCGCAGGCCTGGGTGTTCGCGCTGGGCCTGGGCGGCACGCTGTGGATGCTGATGCCGCGCGGCTGGCCGCATCGGTGGGCCGGTGCCGTCGCGCTGCTCCCGATGCTGCTGCAACTGCCGGACCATCCGCGCGAAAAAACCTTTCGCGTCACGGCGTTCGACGTGGGCCAGGGCATGGCGCTGCTCGTCGAGACCGAGCGCCACCGCCTGCTGTACGACACGGGGCCCGCGTACGCGCCGGGCGCCGACGGCGGCAGCCGCGTCATCCTGCCGTACTTGCGGATGCGGGGCATCGCCACGCTCGACGGCATCGTCGTCAGCCATGGCGACACGGACCACACTGGCGGCGCGCTGGCGGTGCTGGAGGGTGTCGACGTGGACTGGCTCGCGTCGTCGCTGCCCTTCGAGCACGCGATCGTCCGCGCGGTGCGCCGCCACGTGCGCTGCAGCGCCGGCCAGCACTGGGAATGGGACGGCATCGCGTTCGACATGCTGCATCCGACGCCCGCCAGCTACGACGATGCGCACCTGAAGACGAATGCCCGCAGCTGCACGCTCCGCATCAGCAATGGCCGGCGCACGGTGCTGCTGGCCGGCGACATCGAGGCGGCGCAGGAGGCGGCCCTGCTCGAGCGCGCGCCCGGCCGCCTGCGTGCGGACGTCCTGCTGGCGCCGCACCACGGCAGCGGCACGTCGTCCACGTTGGCGTTCCTGGAGGCGGTGCGGCCGGAAGTCGCGGTGTTCCAGGTCGGCTATCGCAACCGCTACCACCACCCGAAGCCCGAGGTGTATGAGCGCTACGGTGCGCTCGGGGCCCAGCGACTCAGGACCGACGACGCGGGCGCGCTGACGCTGGAGTTCGGCGCGGACGTCGCCTGGCGCAGCTACCGCGCCGGCCACGCGCGCTACTGGTACGGGCGCTGATCAGCCCAGGCGCGGCAGCGTGATCGTCACCCGCAAGCCGCCTTCGGCCCGGTTGGCGGCCGAGATCCGTCCGCCGTGCGTCTCCACCACCCGCTTGGCGATCGCGAGACCGAGTCCGTGGCCGTCGACGTTGTTGTGCGCGGGGTTGGAGCGGAAGAACGGTTCGAACACGTCGCCCAGGTGTTCGGGCGCGATGCCCGGTCCCTTGTCGAGCACTTCGATGTGAACGAGGTCGCCGTCCGGATGCAGGCAGACGTTCACCGGGCCGCCCGCGCCGTGCTTGACGGCGTTGCGCACGATGTTCTCGACGGCGCTCCACAACAGGTCCGGCGCGCCGCGCACCGTCACCGGTTCCGGTGCGTCGACGTCGACCACCGCGCCGGCTTCGAAGCGGGCGTCGTCGGCGATCTGGTCGACCATCTCGACGAGGTCGACAGGCTCCGTCGCCGGCGGGGTCGTCGCCGCTTCCAGCCGGGACAGCGTCAGCAGCTCGCCGACGAGGCGGTCCATGCGCACGCTTTCCCGTTCGATGCGTTCGAGCGACGCCTGCAGGCGGTCCGGCTGCTGGTGCGCGAGGCCGATGGCGGCCTGCAGGCGCGCGAGGGGAGAGCGCAGTTCGTGCGACACGTCGTGCAGCAGGCGGCGCTGGCCGTCCATCAGGGCGCGCAGCTGGGCGCTCATGCGGTCGAAGTCGTGGCCCAGTTCCGCCAGCTCGTCGCCGATCAGGCGCGGCGCCGCGTGCGCGAATCTGGGGGCGAGGTCGCCCGCCGCCGCCGCGTCGAAGGCGCGCTGCAGGGCGCGGATCGGACGCGAGAAATACCAGGCGAGGAGGGCGGCGAACAGCAGGCTCGCCAAGGTGGCGGCGACGATCGGCAGCCAGGGGCCCACGTGGCGGCTGAATTCAGGCGGCAGGCCGAACCAGCCGCCACCCGGACCGCCCGGACCGCCCGGGCCGCCGGGTGGTCCGCCGCCCGGTCCCGCCGCCGGCGGCCCGGCGCCCGGCCCGGTGCCGAAGCCCCGTGGAGCGGGACCGTCCATGCCCGGCATATGCCATGCGCGCGACGCGAAGGCCGTGTAGCGGCGGCCGTCCGCGCTCGTCAGCTGGGCGACGGCGTGTGTGCGGCCGTCGCCGTTCAGGTTGCGCTCGACTTCCTCGCGCAACCTGGCGGGCACGGGCCGGTCGAGAAGTTCATGGCCCTGGTCGTCGAGCACATATAAATGCATGCGGCGACTGCCGGCGGCGAGGTCGCGCAACGCGTCGATGCCGCCGTGCTTCAGCGTCGCGGCGGCTGCGTCCAGCATGATCGTGGCGGGCGGACTCTTGTCGAGCGTGGGTTCGCCGCCGCGCTGGCGCGCCTGGTCGCGCAGCCACAATGTGCCGCCGACGCCGATCGTGGCGGCCACCTGCGCCAGCAGGATGGACAGGAAGAACTTCCAGAACAGCCGGCCCATCGCTACTCGCGGATCAGCTGGTAGCCGAGACGGTAGACGGTCTGCAGGCAGGAACGCCCGTCGGACAGCGTGCCCAGTTTGTGGCGCAGGCTCGAGAGGTGGACGTCGATGTTGCGGTCGAAGCGGGCCAGCGGGCGGCCCAGCCCCTGCTCGGACAGGTCGTTCTTGCTGACGGGCCGGCCGGCGTTGCGCGCGAGGACTTCGAGCAGGTTGAATTCGGTGCTGGTCAGGTCCAGCGGCTGGCCGTCCCACGTGGCGCGGCGCTGCTCCGGCAGCATCGTCAGCTTGCCGACCGTGAGCGTGATGCCGGGACCGTCGTTGGGCGAGCTTTGCGTGCGGCGCAGGATGGCGCGCACGCGCGCCGTCAGTTCGCGCGGCGTGCAGGGCTTCGTGACGTAGTCGTCGGCCCCCAGTTCGAGGCCGAGGATGCGGTCGGCGTCGTCGCCGCGCCCCGTCAGCATCAGGATCGGCATGCGGCTGGCGGCGCGGATGCGGCGCAGCGTCTCGATGCCGTTCATGCGGGGCATCATCACGTCGAGGATGGCGATGGCGTACTGGCCGGTCAGCGCTTCGCGCGCGCCCGTCTCGCCGTCGTGGGCACAGGCGACACGGAAGCCTTCCTGTTCCAGGTATTCGGAAAACATGCCGACCAGTTCGGTGTCGTCGTCGATAAGCAGGACTTGGTTCATGCTCGCATCTTAGCGCAGGGCGGCCGTGCCGGCCACGGAGGAAGATGCCTCTTTACGTCGTTTTACACGGCGATAACACTCCTTAACATGGCGACAACCGAGAATGGCGTCTCCGAACAAAAAAGGATGACCGACATGACATTCACAAGCCTTTCCGCGGCGGCCGCGCTGGTCGCCGCCTGCTTCGCCGCCACGCCCGCCTTCGCGAGCGGCGAGCCGGATGCGCCGCCTCCCGCAGGCCATGACCGCGCGCCGGGCATGCCCTTCGGCCACGCGCCGCTGCACCGCCTGAAGCTGACGGAAGCCCAGCAGGACAAGGTGTTCGCCATCATGCACGCCCAGGCCCCGCAGCGCCGCGACTACGACAAGGCCGTCCGCAAGGCGCACGAAGCCCTGCGCGAACTGGCCCGCGCCGACAAGTTCGACGACGCGAGGGCCAATGCCCTGTCGCGCGATCTCGGCCAGGCCGTCGCCGCCCAGGCGCTGCTGCAGGCACGGACGGAAGCGCAGATCCAGGCCGTGCTGACGCCGGAGCAGCGGGAAGAGATGGGTCGGCACCGCATGCGCGGGCGCGACGGGGACGAGCGCCCGCCGATGTAGGCGTTTGCCTCTAAATACTTGGAGATAATGACATTACAATGGGTGTTGTCTTTACTACGCGCAGCCGCGTCATCCCATTCCCGATGTCCAAGCCATTACTCCACTTCACCCACGGGAACAGCTACCCTTCCGGTTCGTACGGCCGCCTGCTGCACGACCTCCGCCGCGATTTCGACGTGCGCACGACGGACATGCTGGGTCACGATCCCCGCTTTCCCGTGCGCGACAACTGGCACACGCTGATCGACGAGCTGATCGCCCAGCTGGAGGGGTACGGCCGGCCGGCGATCCTCGTCGGCCATTCCTTGGGCGGCGCGGTCAGCATGCTGGCGGCGCACCGTCGGCCCGATCTCGTGCGCTGCGTGGTGATGCTGGATTCTCCCGTCGTCGCGGGCTGGCGCGCGTGGGTGTGGCGCATCGCGAAGATGCTCGGACTGCGCATGCGGCTGTCGCCGGGGAATGTGGCCCGGCGGCGGCGCAACGTGTGGCCGTCGCGCGCGGCCGCCTTCGAGCATTTCAGCGCCAAGCCCGTGTTCCAGGCGTGGGCGCCGGGTGCACTCGACGATTACCTCGACCACGGTTTGCGGCCGCACCCCGAGGGCGTGCAACTGCGCTTCGACCGCGACGTCGAAGCCGCGATCTACAGCACGCTGCCGCACGACATGGACCGGGTGCTGCGCGCGCCGTTCCCCGTGCCGGTCGGCTTCGTCGCGGGGACGGATTCCACGGAGCTGCGCCAGGCGGGCCTGGACGGCACGCGCCGCCTGGTCGGCGGCAATCTCGTCACGATCGAGGGCACGCACCTGTACCCGATGGAGAACCCGGCGCTGACGGCGCAGCTGACGCGCGAGATGATCGCGCGGCTGCTGGCGCAGGCCGATGAAAAAAAGGCCGGTCGTCCGGCGGCGCTTTTCGCGTAAAATTGCGGGATTGTCATTCCCCTTTTTTAGAGAAGAACCCCGCGATGAGTATCAAGAGCGACAAATGGATCCGCCGGATGGCGGAAGAACACGGCATGATCGAACCGTTCTCGCCGAAACAGGTGCGCGAGACGGACGGCCGCAAGATCATTTCGTGGGGCACGTCCTCGTACGGCTACGACATCCGCTGCGCCGACGAATTCAAGGTGTTCACGAACATCAACAGCACGATCGTCGACCCGAAGAACTTCGACTCGAATTCGTTCGTCGACGTGAAGAGCGACGTGTGCATCATCCCGCCGAACTCGTTCGCGCTGGCCCGCACGATCGAATACTTCAAGATTCCGCGCAACGTGCTGACCGTCTGCCTGGGCAAGTCGACCTATGCCCGCTGCGGCATCATCGTCAACGTGACGCCGTTCGAGCCGGAATGGGAAGGCTACGTGACCCTCGAATTCTCGAACACGACGCCGCTGCCGGCCAAGATCTACGCGGGCGAAGGCTGCGCGCAGGTGCTGTTCTTCGAGAGCGACGAGATCTGCGAGACCTCGTACAAGGACCGGGGCGGCAAGTACCAGGGCCAGCACGGCGTAACGCTGCCGAAGACCTGATCGTCAAAAAAGGGGCCGCGGCCCCTTTTTTTTTGAATCCCTCAGTGCGGATTCTCGAACTCGTCCAGTTCCTTGATGCGCTGTTCGGCACGGCGGCGCATGCAGTTCAGGAAGACCATGTCCCGCATGGTGCCGCCTGACCACAGTTCGTACAGCGCCTTGCAATCCGCCTCGCGGAACTTGATCCAGGCCCGCTGTGCCAGCACCAGGGCCTTCTTCGTCGCGGCACCTTCGCCGTCGCCCAGGGACTTGAGCGCGGCCTGGTAAGCCGTGTTCAATTTTACCTCCACGGCTTTCTGGTCGCGCGCGGCGCATTCGTTGATGTCGACGGTCGACGCGGCGTTGTCGCAGTCGACCACCGCCGCGGCGGCGCCGGTCGTCAGGCCGAGCGCCAGCAGCAGCGTAATCGTGTGCGCGGTACGCATCAGTCCTGCTTGACGCAATCCACGAAGTAACCCAGCTTGCCGTCGATCTCGCGCTTCACGAGACCGTGCACGTCCGTCTCGAAGCCCGGGAACCGCTCGTTGAAATCGCGTGCGAAGCGCAGGTAGTCGACGATCGTCTTGTTGAAACGCTCGCCCGGAATCAGCAGCGGAATGCCCGGCGGGTAGGGCGTCAGCAGGATCGCGGTGATGCGGCCTTCCAGGTCCTCGATCGCCACGCGCTCGATCTCGCGGTGCGCCATCTTCGCGAAGGCGTCCGACGGCTTCATCGCCGGGATCATGTCGGACAAATACATCTCGGTCGTCAGGCGGGCGACGTCGCGCGACTTGTAGAAATCGTGGATCTGCTGGCACAGGTCGCGCAGGCCCCACGATTCGTAGCGCGGGTTCGCGGCCGTGAACTCGGGCATGATGCGCCACATCGGCTGGTTGCGGTCGTAGTCGTCCTTGAACTGCTGCAGGGCGGTGACGAGCGTGTTCCAGCGGCCCTTCGTGATGCCGATCGTGAACATGATGAAGAACGAGTACAGGCCGCACTTTTCGATGATCACGCCGTGCTCGGCGAGGTACTTGGTGACGATCGACGCCGGGATGCCGGAGGCGCCGAACGAGCCGTCCAGCGACAGGCCCGGCGTGACGACCGTCGCCTTGATCGGGTCGAGCATGTTGAAGCCTTCGGCCAGCTTGCCGAAGCCGTGCCAGTCGTCTTCCGCGTGGATCATCCAGTCGGCCTGCGTGCCGATGCCTTCCTCGCTCGTGACCTGCGGGCCCCACACCTTGAACCACCAGTCGTCGCCGTAGTCCTCGTCGACCTTCTGCATCGCGCGGCGGAAATCCAGCGCTTCGTAGATCGATTCCTCGACGAGGGCGGTGCCGCCCGGCGCTTCCATCATCGCGGCGGCGACGTCGCACGACGCGATGATCGAGTACTGCGGCGACGTCGACGTGTGCATCAGGTATGCCTCGTTGAACGCGTCCTGGTCCAGCGCCACGGTCTCGGATTCGCGCACGAGCACCTGCGACGCCTGCGACAGGCCCGCCAGCAGCTTGTGCGTGGACTGCGTCGAGAAGATCATCGACTGCTTCGCGCGCGGACGGTCGCGGCCGATCGCGTGCATGTTGCGGTAGAAGTCGTGGAACGTCGCGTGCGGCAGCCAGGCTTCGTCGAAGTGCAGCGTGTCGATCTCGCCGTCCAGCAGTTCGCGCAGCGTCTCGACGTTGTACACGACGCCGTCGTACGTCGACTGCGTGATCGTCAGGATGCGCGGCTTCTTGTTCTTGGCTTCGCGGGCGAACGGGTTCGCCTCGATCTTCCTGCGGATCGACTCCGGCGAGAATTCTTCCAGCGGGATCGGGCCGATGATGCCCAGGTTGTTCCGGGTCGGCATCAGGAACACGGGGATCGCGCCGCACATGATGATCGAGTGCAGGATCGATTTATGGCAGTTGCGGTCGACGACGACGATGTCGCCCGGCGCCACGGTCGAGTGCCACACCATCTTGTTCGACGTCGAGGTGCCGTTCGTGACGAAGTAGCAGTGGTCCGCGTTGTAGATGCGCGCGGCGTTGCGCTCCGACTTGGCGACGGGGCCCGTGTGGTCGAGCAGCTGGCCGAGTTCCTCGACGGCGTTGCAGACGTCGGCGCGCAGCATGTTCTCGCCGAAGAACTGGTGGAACATCTGGCCGATCGGCGACTTCAGGAACGCGACGCCGCCCGAGTGGCCGGGGCAGTGCCAGGAATAGGAGCCGTCGTTGGCGTAGTTGACGAGCGCGCGGAAGAACGGCGGCGCCAGGCTGTCCAGGTAGGCTTTCGCTTCGCGGATGATGTGGCGCGCGACGAATTCCGGCGTGTCCTCGAACATGTGGATGAAGCCGTGCAGCTCCTTCAGGATGTCGTTCGGGATGTGGCGGCTCGTGCGGGTCTCGCCGTAGATGTAGATCGGGATGTCCGAGTTCTTGTGGCGGATCTCCTGCACGAAGGCGCGCAGGCCGCTGAGTGCGAAATTGGTCTCCTCGATGGTGCCGCCGCCGAATTCCTCATCGTCGATCGACAGCACGAAGGCCGAAGCGCGCGACTGCTGCTGGGCGAACTGCGACAGGTCGCCATAGCTGGTCAGGCCGAGCACTTCCATGCCTTCTTTTTCCATCGCGGCCGCAAGCGCGCGAATGCCGAGACCGGACGTGTTCTCGGAACGGAAATCCTCGTCAATGATGACGATTGGGAAACGAAATTTCATGGACAGCTCCAAAGCGAAGCGCCGTGCGCGCCGTCTTCCGGGAGGTGGAAGGCGGCCGGGCACGGCACCGGAAAAATGAAGAAGCGGATTTTCGCAGAAATTGCGGGGTCCCGTGCAAAAATTTTTAATAGGTTAGCTACACGGGGAAGATTGTGGCGCACTCTTGTGTAAACAAGATGACGGAACGGGCGCTGCGTTAAGGGTCTAACGGAAGCGGGTATGCCGCAGGCTTAAAGTGGAGCCTCTGTTTCGCAGCCGAGGCCGCCATGTCCACCTTCCACGTCGAGCTAGAAAGCAAAGTCCCCCGTTCACCCGCCGAACTGTGGGACTGGAGCACGTCCGTACAGGGCGTCGACACCGAGATGGGGCCGGTGTTGAAGCTCGATTTTCCCAAGGGGATGACGCATATCCCGCGCGACGGCAGCGGACTTGGCCGGCCGCTCGGCAATTGCAGGTTCCTGCTGTTCGGCATCGTGCCGGTCGACCTGTCGCGGCTGACGTTCACCGAG
This sequence comes from Massilia kyonggiensis, assembly GCF_024756235.1. Taxonomy (GTDB): domain Bacteria; phylum Pseudomonadota; class Gammaproteobacteria; order Burkholderiales; family Burkholderiaceae_D; genus Telluria; species Telluria kyonggiensis. Next base: position 373,568 of record NZ_JANUGY010000007.1, read on the forward strand.
ATGGAACCGGGCCGCCGCTTCGTCGAGCAGTCGCCGCTGCTGTCGATGAAGAGCTGGCGGCACGAGCGCATCCTCACGCCCGCCCCGGACGGCACGCGCATCGTCGACCGCCTGGACTTCACGCCGCGCTTCGCGGGCCCCATCGTCGGCTGGTGCATCGAGCGCTTCTTTCGCCACCGCCACGCGATGCTGAAGAAGCAGTACCGCGAGCGGCGTTCAGTGCCCCGCGGCGAACAGGGCGCCCAAGGGGTCCACGTGTAGCCACGCGAACGCGCCCAGCGCGAAGCCGACGAGCGCGACGACGTACGTGACCGACAGCAGCCAGCGCCGGCGCGTCAGCAGGGTGATGGCGGCCAGCGAGATGGCGATCTGCTCGGCCGTCGTCGCCAGCGCCCACTGGTGGTGGGTGTGCAGCGCGCGTTCCGATTTCTCGTTCCACTCGTCCGACTGGGCTTCGTACTTCTCGGCCTCTTTCTTGATGCCGGCCTTTTCCGATTCGTAGCGCGCGACGTCGGCCTTGTATTTCGCCTGGGTCTGGGCGTCCACGCCCGGCAGGGTCGTCGCCAGTTCGGCCAGGTTCTGCTTGCTCGACTTGGCCTGGTAGTAGTTCCAGGAATTCGCCGCCGTCGTCTTGGCGATGGCGGCGTTGTTCTTGAAGAGGGCCGCGTCGTTCTGCGTGGCGCCGCCCAGGTAGCCGAACAGCGCGCCGACGGTGGCCAGGATGGCCGTCATCACCGCGATGTTGTTCGAGAAGGAATCGCTGCCGTGCTGGGCAGCGTGTTCGACCGCGTGATCGTGCGGTCCGTGTACGTGAAAACCGTGTCCGGACATGTGTTACTTGACTTTGTCGTAGGTGACGATGGCGTAGTCGACGCCGGCCGTCGGTGAATGCAGGGGTTCGTTCGAGACGGCAGCCCAGCGGGCGCTGTCGATCTCCGGGAAGAACGTGTCGCAGCGGTAGACCTTGTCGATGTGCGTGACGATCAGCCGGTCGGCCACGTGCATCGCTTCCGCGAAGATCTGGGCGCCGCCGATGATGCTGGCCGAGTCGGCGCCGACGAGGGCGACGGCATCTTCCAGCGTATGCACGACGTCCACGCCGTCATGGCGCCAGCCGGTGTTGCGCGTGACGACGATGTTGCGGCGGCCCGGCAGCGGACGGCCGATGGATTCGAACGTCTTGCGGCCCATGATGATCGGGTGGCCGAGGGTCACGCGCTTGAAGTGCGCGAGGTCCTCGGGCAGGTGCCAGGGCAGCTTGTTGTCGACGCCGATGCCGCGGTTGGCATCCATCGCGACGACGAGGGACAGATGATGAGCCATGCAAACCTCCTTGCTTACACCGCGACGGGCGCCTTGATCGCGGGATGCGGGTCGTAGCCGACGATCTCGAAGTCTTCGAATTTGTAGTCGAACAGCGAGTCCGGCTTGCGGTGGATGACCAGCTGCGGCAGCGGGCGCTCCTCGCGCGACAGCTGCAGCTCGACCTGTTCCATGTGGTTCGAGTACAGGTGGCAGTCGCCGCCCGTCCACACGAAGTCGCCGACGTCCAGGCCGGCCTGTTGCGCCATCATGTGCGTCAGCAGGGCGTACGATGCGATGTTGAACGGGACGCCGAGGAAGATGTCCGCGCTGCGCTGGTACAGCTGGCACGACAGCTTGCCGTCCGCGACGTAGAACTGGAACAGCGCGTGGCACGGCGGAAGCTTCATCTTCGGCACGTCGGCCACGTTCCAGGCGGAGACGATCATCCGGCGCGAGTCCGGGTTGTTCTTGATCTGGTCCATGACCTGGGTGATCTGGTCGATGTGTTCGCCGGCCGGCGTCGGCCAGCTGCGCCACTGGTAGCCGTAGATGGGACCGAGGTCGCCGTTCGCGTCCGCCCACTCGTCCCAGATCGAGACGCCGTTTTCCTTCAGGTACGCGATGTTGGTGGAGCCGGCGAGGAACCAGATCAGTTCATGGATGATCGACCGCAGGTGCAGCTTCTTCGTGGTCACCAGCGGAAAACCGTCCTGCAGGTTGAAGCGCATCTGGTAGCCGAACACGGAGCGGGTGCCGGTGCCGGTGCGGTCGGTCTTGACCGTGCCATGGTCCAGCACATGGCGCATCAGGTCGTGGTATTGGCGCATCGGTATGGCTCAAAATGAAAGGTTGAAAACCCGCGCATTTTACCCCAAGCCGCGCTCCACGGCCCCCGCCAGCAGCGCCACCGCTTCGCGCACGCGGCCGTCGGGCGTGTCCAGCAGGTTGTCGCCCACGTACAGCTCGAAGAACGAGGTATCCGGCAGCACGCCGTGGCCGACGCGGTTGAACGGCCAGATGCCGTGGTCGCGCGCCAGTTCGCGGCGGATCTCCAGCGCGCGTTCGCGGCTCACGGGCAGGTGCACGTGCAGCATGTTGGCCTGCGGCCGTGCCGGATTCACGCGCAGGACCGGGTGGTCGCGCAGCACGTCGAACAGGAAGCGCGTGCGCTCGAAGTACGCCGGCATCGCGGCCAGTCTCTGCTCGAACTGCATCGCGGCCGCGACGACGTACGGCGAACGGTGGATCACGTTGCCGCCCTGGCGCTTGAACCACTCGGCCGCCTGCGCGACGAAGTCGCGGCTGCCGGCCAGCATGGCGCCACCGAGGCCGCCGATGCCCTTGTACAGCGACGTGTAGACGGTGTCGAAGCCGGCCGCGATCTCGGCCACCGGGCGGCCGTAGCCGGCCGCCGCTTCCCACAGGCGCGCGCCGTCCATGTGCAGGTGGATGCCGCGCGCACGGCAGTGTGCCTTGATCGCCTGCAGGTCGTCCCACGTCGACAGCTGGCCGCCGATCTCGCGCATCGGAATCTCGAGCGCGACGGCGGCCAGGCGGTCAGGGATGCCCACGATGTCGGCGGCCGTCCATGGACGATACGGGTCGCCGGCGCGCAAGGCGTCGAAATGCCCAAGCAGCTGGTAGTTGGAACGCTCGTGGACGAAGATGTGGGCGGTCGGATGCAGCGCCACGGGGGCGCGCCCGCGCGCGCCGGCGGCGAGGCGCAGGGTGGTCACCTGCGCGAGCGTGCCGCTGATGCAGAACACGGCGGCCTCGAAGCCGAGCAGCTCGGCCACGCGGGCCTCGAACCCCTGGATCAGGGCGCCGTCGCCATACGTGTCGTGGGCGATGCCGTTGGCGTCGCACCAGGCGGCCATGGCGGCGAACATCTCCGCCGGGGTGCGGGCGCGGTGGCCCGGGAAGACGGTGGTGCAGCGGGCGAGCAGGTCGGTGTCGGTCAAGGGGAGCTCCGGTGTAGGTAAGCTTACTCTACACCGAAGCCGCCCGTTCCGTCAGTATTGCGGGAGGGCGGGGCGGGCCGGCGCCTGCTGTTGGTCCAGCTTGAACAGGCGCACCGAGCGCGCCAGCTGGTCGGCCTGTTCCTGCATGGCCTGGGCGGCCGCGCTGGCTTCCTCGACGAGGGCCGCGTTCTGCTGGGTGACCTGGTCCATCTCGCCGATCGAACGGTTGATGTGCTCGATGCCGCTGCTCTGCGCGGCGTTGGCCGTGCTGATGCGGGCCATGATCGCGGTGACCTTCTCGGCGCTGGCCAGCACTTCGTTCATCGTGACGCCCGCTTCCTGGACGATGCGGCTGCCGGCATCCACTTCCGCCGTCGACGCGACGATCAGGCCCTTGATCTCCTTCGCCGCCGCCGCGCTGCGCTGGGCGAGGTTGCGCACCTCGGTGGCCACGACGGCGAAGCCGCGGCCCTGTTCCCCGGCGCGCGCCGCTTCCACGGCCGCGTTGAGGGCGAGGATATTGGTCTGGAACGCGATGCCGTCGATGACGCCGATGATGTCGCCGATCTTGCCGGAGGACGCCTTGATCGTGTCCATCGTGTCGATCACCTCGCGCACCATGCGGCCGCCTTCCTGCGCGACCATCGACGTGTTCACGGCCAGCTGGTTCGCTTCGTGCGTGTCGCCCGCGTTGCGGCGCACGGTCTCCGTCAGGTCCTGCATCGAGTTCGCGGTGGAGGCCAGGTTCGCGGCCTGCTGTTCGGTGCGCGAGCACAGGTCCAGGTTGCCGCTCGAGATCTCGCCCGACGCGTTGGCGATCTGCTCGGCGCCGCTGCGCACCTGGCCGACGACGTTCGACAGGCTGCTGCTGATGTTGTTCATCGCTTCGGCCAGAAGGCCGATCTCGTCGCTGCGGTCCACGGCCATGCGCACGGTGAGGTCGCCCTCGGCGATGCGCACGGCGGCGTCGCGCGCCCGCACGAGCGGACGGGTGACGGTGCGCTTCATCACGGTGTGCAGGATCGCCGCGAAGATCGCCAGCGCCACGAGGCCGATGACGATGTAGTGGTTGCGCAGGCGTGCCGCTTCCTTGGTGATCTCGTCCTCGTACGTGCCGCCGGCGATCAGCCAGTTCCAGTCCTTGAACAGCGTGTACGCGGCGACCTTCGTGCGCGGGCTCGTCTCGCCGGTTTCGGCGTTCATCCACGGATAGGTGATCAGACCCTGCTTCGTTTCCAGCATCTCCCGGATGAATTCGCGGCCGCCCGCATCCTTGCTGGCGAGGATGTTCTTGCCTTCCTTGACGGGGTGGACGATCAGGTCGCCGTACGTCTTGCCCTGCGTCGCATCGAGGACGTAGTAGTAACCGGTGTCGCCGACCTTCATCTTCTTGATGCGGTCGCGCAGCGCGGCGATGTTGGCGTCGACGTCGAGGCCGATGTACAGGATGCCGATCACCTTGCCGGACGCGTCGCGGATCGGCTCGTAGTCCGTCATGAACTGCTTGCCGAACAGTTTGACCAGGCCGACGTAGGGCTTGCCGGCGCGGATCGCGGCATAGGCCGGGCTCTCGTGGGCGAGGATCGTGCCCACGGCGCGGTCGCCGTTTTCCTTCTTGACGGACGTGCTCACGCGGACGAAGTCGTCGCCGCTGGCCACGAAGATCGTCGCGTTGCCGCCGGTCTGGCGCGTGAAGCGGTCGGGGAGGGTGAAGTCGAGGTTCAGGGGCTTGCCGCCCACGTTCAGGGTCGGCACCTGCTTGTCGCCGACGGCCACGATCGCGTCCGTGTCGAGCGTGAACTCGCCTTCGAAATGGGTGGCGAAGATGCGCCCGAAGCTCGTGGCCTGGCTCTTCATCACGTTGTCGAACATCTCGACGGCGTTGACGACGCTCTGCAGTTCGGAATGCACGTTGGCGATGGCGCGCGCATGCAGCATCGACGACGTGGTCCACGTGATGGTGAAGACGAGGCCGGCGAGGATGACGGAGACGAGGGCGAACGTGAAGGCGGTGATCTTGGAGCCGACAGTCCAGTTCGCGAAGCCGAACGATTTCTTGTTCATGGGGATGAGGGAAAGCTGACGTTGCGCTATGGTACGTCAGGTATCCATCAGGAAACAAAACTGTGTCGTCTTTTCGATGTGTTCGTGCAACAAATACTTGCCGCGCTGGCATGTATTGCCGTGAAACCTCGCTCCGGATTGTCGATGCGCTAACTCAGTGTTCGACCTGGACGTTATGGAACTGTAAAGCCGCCAGGTTCGCATAGATGCCGCCCAGCGCGACGAGCGATGCATGCGTGCCCGTCTCGACGATGCGCCCGTCTTCCATCACGATGATGCGGTCGGCCCGCTGCACGGTTGCCAGGCGGTGCGCGATGATCAGGGTCGTGCGGCCCACCATCGCCGCTTCGAGGGCGCGCTGCACGAGGCGTTCGGATTCCGCGTCGAGGGCGCTCGTCGCTTCGTCCAGCAGCAGCAGCGGCGGATTCTTGAGGAGTGCCCGCGCGATCGCGATGCGCTGGCGCTGGCCGCCCGACAGGCGCACGCCCCGTTCGCCCAGGTAGGACTGGTAGCCTTGCGGGAGGCGCTCGATGAATTCGTGGGCCGCGGCCAGCTTCGCGGCGGCGATCACTTCCTCGTCAGTCGCGTCGGCCCGGCCGTAGCGGATGTTTTCCAGCGCGTTGGCCGAGAAGATCACGGTGTCCTGCGGGACGATGCCGATCGCGCCGCGCAGCACGTGCAGGTCGAGGTCGCGGATGTCCACGCCGTCGAGGCGGATGCTGCCCGCCTGCGGGTCGTAGAAGCGCAGCAGCAGCTGGAACAGCGTGGTCTTGCCGGCGCCCGACGGTCCGACGACGGCCACCGTCTCGCCGGGACGTACGTCGAGGCTCACGTGATCCAGCGCGGCGGTCTCGGGCCGCGACGGGTACGAGAACTGCACGTTCGCGAGGTCCAGGGCGGCACCGCCGGCCGTGCGGTCCGGCAGCGGTGTCGGGTGCGCCGGGTTGCGGATGCTTGACCGGACCGCCAGCAGTTCCAGCAGGCGCTCGGTGGCGCCGGCCGCACGCTGCGCCTCGCCCATCACTTCGGACAGCGCGCCGATGGCGCCGGACACGATCGACGCGTACAGAATGAACTGGCCCAGGTCGCCGCCCGTCATGCTGCCTTCCAGGACGGCGTGCGCGCCCAGCCACAGCACGAACACGATGGCGCCGAACACGAGCGCGATCGCGAGCATCGTGAGGACGGCGCGGGCGCGGATGCGCCGCATCGCCGTCGCGAACGCGCCTTCGACGGAGGTGCCGAATCGCCGGGCTTCGATCTTCTCGTGGGTGAACGCCTGCACGGTCGGCATGGCGTTGAGGATCTCGCCGGCGATGGCCGACGCGTCGGCGATGCGGTCCTGCGAATCGCGCGACAGCTTGCGCACGCGCCGGCCGAACAGCACGATCGGCACGACGACCAGCACCAGCAGGCCGAGGATGATCGAGGTGAGCTTCGCGCTCGTCACGAACAGCATCGCGAGGCCGCCGACGAACAGCAAAGTGTTGCGCAGCGCGAGCGAGATGCTCGTGCCGACCACGGTCTGGATCAGCGTCGTGTCGGTGGTGAGGCGCGACAGCACTTCGCCCGTGCGCGTCGTCTCGAAGAATTCCGGGCTCTGCTCCACGACGTGGCGGTAGACGGCGCTGCGGATGTCGGCCGTCACCCGTTCGCCCAGCCACGACACCGTGTAATAACGCGCCGCCGTCGCGACCGCGAGCACGGCGGCCACGCCGAACAGCGCGAGGAACGTGGCGTTGACGCTGGCGGCACTCGATGCGCCGCCCTTGGCTCCGAAGCCGTGGTCGATCATCTGCTTGAAGGCGGCGGGGATCGCGAGCGTGGCGCCAGCCGCGACGAGGAGCGCGATGCCGGCGAACAGGAACTGGCGGCGGTACGGCCGCAGGAAGGGCAGCAGTCCTTTCAATGCGGCGAGGGCGCCCTTGCGCGAGGTGGAGTCGGTGGTCGGGGTGTCGCTGGTGGAACCGTTGCTCATGTCGTTGTCGTTGTTCGTCGTTCGTATTCTTCTGGGTGCTTACAGCTTCATCGCCGATACGTAGCCGGTCAGTTCGAGGTAGCCCCGTCCCGCAGGGCGGCCGTCGCGCTGCACGGTCGCGGCGCCTTCCCAGTACACGGCGCCGGTTGACCGGCGCGAATCCAGTTCCTGGTCCGGCTGCAGCGGCTCGATGCGCCATTGCGTCGTTCCCGTGGTGAGGAGCGTCGCCACCGGGTAGGCGGCGTTCGTGCGGGGCGAGGTCCAGGTCCGCTGCGGCGCGAAGCGGACCTGGTCCGGACCGTATTGCGTCACCTTGCCGGCACCGTCGCGCCAGGTCGCGTGGGCCCACAGTGTACTACCATCCTTCGCGCGGATGCGGAAGGCCATCAGGGCGCCGCCATCGTCGAGGTTCACGCCGGTCCAGTCCCAGCCCGCGGCATTCGTATCCAGCACCTGGCTGGACCATTCGTGGTCGAGCCACGCGGAGCCCGTCACGGCCTGCTTGCGGCCAGCGCGCACGACGTCGCCGTCGACCTGCAGGTGCGGCTCGCTGTAGTAATAGCTGGCGTGGCCCGCCTGCGGTCCTTTTTGCGAAAAGCCGGCCACGCCCTGCAGCAGCACCGGCTGCGTGGGCGTGAGCCGCAACGTGAACGACAGTTCGCCGGAGCGCACGACGACGCGGTAGCGGCCGTCCGGCTCGCGGCGCATGCTCCAGTCGTCGAGTTTCACGTCCGTGGTGCCCGTGTTTGCATGGGCGAGGCCGAAGCCGGCGCGGGCGCTGCGCTGGTCGTGGACCAGGTGGCCGACGGCCGGATCGGACAGCGCCGCGTGGCCGATGATCAGCTGTTTCGGCGCGAACGCGCTCGGGTTGGCGGGATCCGTCTCCGTGCGGCTGCGGAAGAACGTGACCTGGAAGCCGAGCGGCTTGCCGTCCGGCGTTTTCAGCCAGCCGGTCGCGTACCACCATTCCGTGCGGTAGTCGGGGTGGGCACCGTAGTCGGCCGGGAAGGTCAGCGTGCGTCCCGGCGTGACCGGTGCGAATACGGGCGGCGCTGCGTGGACGTACGCCGCGGCGAGCCACAGCAGCAGGATGCGCAGGATGCTCATCACCAGTCCTCCCGCACGGCCCGCACCGGTCCGCCGGACAGCGCGTAGCGGCCCGACACGAGCGCCGTCGCGACGGACGCCGCCACCAGCACGGCCGCGACGCTGCCCAGCAGGGGCCACGGCAGGTGCAGCTGCATCGTCCAGTGGAACGACTGCGGATTCACCACGTACACGAGGATCAGGCTGATGACGAGGCCGAGCACGAAGCCAGTGATCACGCCGAGCGCCGTGAGCGCGCCGCCTTCGACGGCGAGGATGCCCAGCACCTGCCTGCGTGTGACGCCCACGTGGCGCAGCATGCCGAACTCCTTCGCGCGCGCGAGCGTCTGCGCGGAGAACGTGGCAGCCACGCCGGACAGGCCGATGGCGATGGCGATCGCTTCCAGCAGGTAGGTCACGGCGAAGCTGCGGTCGAAGATCCTCAGGCTCATGGCGCGGATGTCGCCCGGCCGGGCCATCTGCAGCGCGGCGCCGAACGGCAGGCGGCGCAATGCGGCTTCCACGTGCGCGACGTCGGCGCCGGGTGCGGCCCACAGCGCCGCATCCGTCACCGTCGTGTCGCCCGTCAGCGCGCGATAGTCGTCCAGGAGCACGACGGCGGAACCGGTCTGGTTCGCATAGTCGCGCCAGACGCCGGCGATGAAGAACGGCTGCGGGCGGCCGCCCAGCGGCAGGTTCATCGTCTGGCCGACGCGCAGGCGGTACAGGTCCGTCATCGCTTCCGACACCCACACGGGACGGGCGCCGGCGGGAACCGGGGCGGAATCGCCGACGAGCGCCAGCATCCGCCCCGGATCGTCCGCATCGATGTCGCGCGCGACGAGCACGATGTTCGGGCGGGCCGGGTCCAGCGACAGCGGCCGCGTACGCAGGAATGCGGCGCGCGCGACACCGGGCACGCCGGCCAGCGCCGCCTGCTCCGGCGCGCCGAAGCCGCCCGTGTTGCCGCCGCCGCTGCTGCGCACGTACAAATCGGCCGGCAGGATATGCAGGATCCAGTCGTCGACGGAGACACGGAAGCTGGCGACCATGATCCCCATCGCGACCATCAGGCTGAAGCTCGCGAGCACGCCGCCCAATGCGATGGAGGCCTGGCCCGGCGCGTTGGCGAGGCGCGCCAGCGTGAGTGCCAGCACCGGTGAGTGGTCTTCGCGCCGGCGCAGCACGCGATCCAGCAGCCGGAACGCGGATGCGGCCAGCCGCGGCATCAGGCCGATGCCGCCGACCAGGAGTAACGCGACGGCGCAATAGCCGAACAGGGGCAGCCCGAACACGGGCGGCGCGAACGCGCAGGCAGCGGCCAGCAGCAGGCAGGCCAGCGCGGGCCAGATCCGGTTCAGGCGCTCCAGCGCCGTCTCGTCGTTGCCCGACTTGAGCGCGATGGCGGGACGGGCGCGTGCCGCTTCCAGTGCGGGCGCGGCGCAGCCGAGCAGCGCGACGCCGAGGCCCAGGCCGAAGTAGACGAGAGCGGCGCCTGGCGCGAACTGCACGCGCGGCTTCACGCCGGGGAAGTAGCCGGCACCGAGGTCGCCGCCGAACAGGGACAACGCCGCGGCCGCGAGACCGTAGCCCGCCGCGATGCCGAGCAGGGCGCCGAGCACGCCGAGGGTTGCGCCTTCCAGCAGCACCTGGCGCAGCAGCGCGCGCCGCTCCAGGCCGAGCACGCGCAGCAATGCGAACTGGCCCCGCCGGCGCAGCACGGACAGCGCCTGTGTGGAAAACACGAGGAATGCGCCGGTGAACAGCGCGACGAGCGCCAGCACCGTCAGGTTCACGCGGTACGCCCGGCTGAGGTTATTGCTACGGCTTTCCTGGTTGGCGTCGCCGGGACGGCCCACCGTGAAGCGGCCGGGATAATCGCGCTCCAGCTTCGCCGCCAGCGCACGTTCGAACGCGGCGCGGTCGACGCCGTCGCGCAGTTTCAGGTCGATGCGCGACAGTTTGCCGGTAAGATCGAAGCGCCACTGGAGTGCGCCGATATCCATCACGCCGAGACGCTGGCCGCTGCGCGCGCGCAGGATCGGGCCCGCAACGCGCAGGCGCAGGTCCCGCGTGCCGGCGCGGACGGCGAGGGTGTCGCCCCGCGCCTTGCCCAGCCACGCCTGCGCGGCCGGCGACAGGAACACGGCATCGTCGGCGAGGACGTCGTACGGGTGCGCGGCATCGGGCACGCCGATCAGGTCGGGCGCGATATAGCCGGCGCGGAACGCGTCGAGGCCCACGATCTTCAGCGAACCTTCGCCGTCCGCCCGCGCGGCGTCGACTTCCAGCACGGGCGAGGCGAGGGCGACGCCTTCGTGCGTGGCCAGGTGCGGATAAATGCCTTCGTCGAACAGGGCTTCGCGCCCCGTCACCTGCACGTCGGCCTGGCCGGACAGGCTTTGCACGGCGGCGTTGAATTCGTTGAACGCCGCCGCGTTGATCAGGTGGATGGCGAAGCCCATCGCGACGCCGACGGCGATGGCGACGACGGCGAGCACCGCGCGCATCGGGTGCGCACGCCACTCGCCGAACAGCAGCCAGCGCTGGAGCTGGCTTACGCCGGACATTCCACCGCCAGCGCTTCCGTCGCCCGTTTCGCCCGGCGCTGCGCGGCCACCTTCGCGCGGCCCGACAGGCGGGCGGCATCTTCCTCGGCCCAGCGCTTGCGCAGGTTCAGGCGCGCGCACTGCTTGCGATGCGTGGCGGCGATGCGGGCCTGGCGGGCGTCGGCCTTCTCGCTGCGTTCGTGTTCCTTTTCCCGTGCGATGCGCAGCTTTTCCAGCTCGAGGAGCGTGCGCGCGTCGCGTGTCGTCACCGATTCCGCGCCTTCCGGGCGGATGCCCACAGGCGGCGGGAGCTCGACCGATTTGCCCTGGGCGCAGGGGCGGTCCGAGTAACTCGTCTTGCCGCCTTGCGTGCACTTGTAGACGGGATCGGCAAGGGCGCTGGTCAACAGGCACGCCGCGAGCAGGGGCAGAAAGCGCATCATGAAGGTCTCCTGTTCAGAGGATTTTACCGGGGTTCATGATGCCCAGCGGGTCCAGCGCGGCCTTGACGGCACGCATCAGCTGCAGCTCGACCGGGGATTTGTAGCGGGGAAGTTCGTCGCGCTTGAGGGCGCCGATGCCGTGTTCGGCCGAGATCGAGCCGCCGTGCGCCGCCACGCTGTCGTGCACGATGCGGTTGATGGGGCCTTGCTCGGCGAGGAAATCGTCGTGGCGGATGCCTTCCGGCGGCGCCACGTTGTAGTGCAGGTTGCCGTCGCCCAGGTGGCCGAAGCAGACGACCTGCACGCCCGGGTAATCCGCGTCGAGCTGGGCGTCCGTCGTCTCGATGAAGTCCGCGATGCGCGAGATCGGCACGGAGATGTCGTGCTTGATGTTCTTGCCGGCGGCTGCTTGCGCGAGCGGGATGTGCTCGCGGATGGCCCACAGCGCGCGCGACTGGGCGATCGACGTCGCGACGACGGCGTCCTGCGCGAGCCCGTCTTCCAGCGCCCGTTCGATCGCGCGTTCCAGCAGCGCCACGCCGTGCGCCTCGGATTCGTGGCTCGACAGTTCCAGCAGCGCGTACTGCGGATAGCGTTCCGGGAACGGCTTCGGCAGGTCGGGGAAATGGCTCGCGACGAGGCGCAGGCTCACGTCGCTCATCAATTCATAGCCCGTCAGCGTGGGGCCGCACTCTCCTTCGACGAGCTTCAGCAGCGCCAGGGCGTCGCGCGGCGTGGCCAGCGCGACGAGTGCCGTGATCGCCGCTTTCGGCTGCGGGAACAGTTTCAGCACGGCCGCCGTGATGACGCCGAGTGTGCCTTCCGCGCCCACGTACAGGTCGCGCAGGTCGTAGCCCGTGTTGTCCTTGCGCAGGCCCCGCAGCGCATCCCACACCTCGCCCTGCGCCGTGACGACTTCCAGGCCCAGGCACAATTCCCGTGTGTTCCCGTAGCGCAGGACGCCCGTGCCGCCCGCATTGGTCGACAGGTTCCCGCCGATGGTGCAGCTGCCCTCGGCCGCCAGCGACAGGGGGAACAGCATGCCGTGGCCTGCGGCCGCGTGCTGGATGTCCTGCAGGATGCAGCCGGCTTCCACGGTCATCGTGCGGTTGAACGTGTCGATGCCGCGGATGCGGTTCAGGCGCCGCAGCGAGAGTACGATGGCATCGCCCGCCGCATCCGGCACGCTGCCCAGCACGAGGCCCGTGCGGCCGCCCTGCGGGACGATCGGGACGCGCAGTTCCGCGCACAGGCGCACGACGGCGGCCGTTTCCGCCGTGCTGGCGGGACGGACGACGGCGCGGGCGCGTCCCGTGAAGCGGCCGCGCCAGTCGGTGAGATACGGGGCGGTGTCGTGCTCGTCGACGAGGACGTTGGCCGCACCGACGATCGCACTGCAGCGTTCGATCAGGCCATCAGTCATGCGGCACTTTGACCTTGTCGAGCAATTCCTTGGCCAGCTTCTGCGCCTGCTTCTTGTACGGGCGCAGGTACAGCAGGGCGAACAGGAAGTACGAGACGACGAGCAGCGCTTCGCCCAGCGCCATCATGCGCGAGATTTCCGTCTTGTCGCTCCAGGCGCGCACGACGCCTTCGACGAAGTAGATCAGGATGACCATCGACGACCATTGCAGCGTGTACAGGTCGCGCTTGAGTACACCCCGAAGGGGCAACAGCAGCGGCAGGGCCTTCAGCGCCAGCAGCGAGCCGCCCGGGTGGAGCGGCGCGACGACGATCTCCCAGACCAGCAGCCAGGCGAACAGGATGACGAGACTCGTCACCGCGCCCGTATGAAACACTCTTTGCGTTTGCATCTTATTGCGTCCCCTGCAGTTGTCGGGCCGCCATCGCGAGGCGCCGGCCGAGCGCGATCGCGAGCCGCTTCTCGTCTTCGGTCACCGGCCGGTTGCCGTCCACGCCCGACCAGTGGGTCGCGCCGTAGGGACTGCCGCCGCTCGCGGTGGTCATCAATTCCGGCTCGGTGTAGGGCAGGCCCATCACCAGCATGCCGTGGTGCAGCAGCGGAATCATCATCGACAGCAGCGTCGATTCCTGGCCGCCGTGCAGGCTGCCCGTCGACGTAAACACCGCGGCGGGCTTGCCGGCCAGCGTGCCGGACAGCCATTGCGCAGAAGTGCCGTCGAGAAAATATTTCATGGGCGCCGCCATATTGCCGAACCGCGTGGGCGAACCCAGCGCCAGTCCGGCACATTCCGCCAGGTCCTCGAGCTCGACGTAGGGCGCGCCGGTACGCGGGATGTCGGGTTCCGTCGCTTCGGTCACCGTCGATACCGGGGGAACCGTCCGCAACCGGGCTTCCAGGCCCGGCACGCTGTCGATGCCCTGGCCGATCAGTTCGGCCAGCCGGCGCGTCTTTCCATGACGCGAGTAATACAACACGAGGATAATCTGATTGGTTGGGTTCATCGTTGGTATTATAGGGCGCTTTACAAGATGACACGCTCGCCATCGGCGCTTTTTCGATGCTCTCCAAAACCGTCACCAATCTTTCCCGCAGCACGACCGAGATGATCAATACGGGCGTCGACCGGGTGCGCGGATTGACGTGGAACGAGGCGCGCGACCTCGTGCGCTTCGCGCGCCGCCGTCTCACCGAGGAAAAGCTGCCGCAGGTGGCGGGCAGCCTCACGTTTACGACCACCCTCGCCATCGTCCCGCTGCTGACGATCGTGCTCGCCATCTTCACCACGTTCCCGATGTTCGGCAAGCTGCGCACCGCGCTGGACAATTATTTCGTCCAGATGCTGATGCCCAAGGCGATCGCGAACACGATCACGTCGAACCTGACGCAGTTCGCGAGCAAGGCGACGGGGCTGTCGGCCGTCGGCGGTATCGCCCTCGTGCTCACCACCGTCGCGATGATCGGCACGATCGAGCGGGCGTTCAACCAGATCTGGAAGGTGCGGCGCCCGCGCCCCGTCGTGCAGCGGGTGCTCGTGTACTGGGCGCTCGTCACGCTGGGGCCGCTCGCGTTCGGTTTGTCGCTCACGCTCACGTCCCAACTGTTTTCCGCGACCAACGGCCTGATGAGCCTCGTGCCGTTCCTGGGCGCCGTGTTCTACACCGTCGTGTCGGTCGCGCTGACGACGGGCGCCTACGTTCTGCTGTACATGACGGTGCCGAACCGCGACGTCGACTGGCGCGACGCCGTCTGGGGCGGCCTCGTCGCCGCCATCGCGTTCGAGGTGGCGAAACGCGTGTTCGCCATCTTCATCCGCCAGTTCCCGACCTACGCCATCATCTATGGGGCGCTGGCCGCGCTGCCCCTGTTCCTCGTCTGGATGTACCTGTCATGGATGATCACGCTGGTCGGCGCGCTGCTGACGGCCGCGCTGCCCATCGTCAAGTACGAGCGCTGGTGGTACGAACCCGTGCCGGGCGGCGCCTTCGTCGATGCGATGGCCGTGCTGAAGGTGCTGCATGGCGGCGCGCGCCTGACGGGAACGGCGATGGTGTCGAGCGCGCAGATCCGCGCATGCACACGGATCGGCTACGACGAGATGACGGACCTGCTGGAGCAGATGGTGGCGGCAGGTTGGGTCGGCCGCGTGCATGTCGAGGAGCAGGTGTCCCTGCGTTGGGGTAAAGGTACGCGGGCCGGGACCGATTGCTGGGTCCTGCTCGTCGATCCGCGCCTGGTGAAACTGGCGGACGTCTACCGGCTGTTCGTCTTCGGCGGCGTCACGAGCGAGGCCGGGCCGCCCGCGGACGGCGCGCAGTCGCCGCTGGCGCTGGACACGGCCGCGCTCGCGCGCCAGGTCGAAGCGTCCGTCGAGCGGGGGCTGGACGAGACGCTGGCAGCACATTTTGAACGCGTCACCAACTGAGCTTGCCGGTCAGCATCTCCCAATACATCACCCAGTCCGCACGGAACGCATACCACGGGTGGCCGAACGTGGCCGGGCGGTTCTTTTCGAAGAAGAAGTGCCCGATCCAGGCACCGCCGTAGCCGGTCACGACGGCGACGACGAGCCACCACGGGTTCAGGCTGTCGATGTATTGCGCGATGCCCGCGATGGCCGACGACGTGCCGAGGAAATGCGCGCGCCGGCACATCCGGTTCTCGTGCTGGGACAGGTACCACGGATAGAACTGCGCGAAGCTGTCGTAGCGGACGGCGGCCATGCTGGTCTCCTTTTGCCTTTCTTGTCCTTCCTGTCCAGTGTAGATCAATCCAGCCCGCGCACGAAGTCCGCGAGCGCCGCGCCGACCTCATCCGGCCGTTCCGTCATCAGCGCATGCCCGCAATCGACCGCGACGACGCGCGCGTGCGGAATCGCGGCCACGAGTCCCTGCGCCGAGCGGGGCGGCGTCATGACGTCGCGCCGGCCCTGCACGAAGAGGGTCGGGCAAGCGATGGCCTGCGCCGCCGCACCGCCGTTCGCATACGTATCGCACGCCACGAAGTCCGTGTGGAACAGCCGGTCCGGGTTCACCTGCGACAGGCGCTGCATCAGCCGGCGCGACGCGCCCGCCAGCCAGACGCCTTGCGGCTGGCCGGGCGCGGCCGGCGCGATGGCCGCGTGCGACCACAGGTTGACCATGTCGATGGCGGCCGCCTCGTTCGTGCGCGCGGTCTCCAGCAGGGCGTCGGATACCTTCATCGGCCAAGTGCTGCCCACGAGCGCGAGCGCACGCACTCTCCCGGAGGCGCGCGCCGTAGCTTCGAGGGCGATCAGCGACCCCATGCTGTGGCCGGCCAGTACGGCGCGGTCGATGCCGGCCGTGTCGAGCAGGTCGAGCAGCCAGGCGGCCATGTCCTCCACGGTGGCCAGCGCGGGGCCGACGCTGCGGCCGTGGCCGGGCAGGTCGACGGCGAGCACATGGTGGCCCTCGCGCGCGAGGGCGCGGGCCTGCGCCGTCCATACGGAATGGTCGTTCTGGGCGCCGTGGATGAACACGATGGCGTCGCGCCCGGGCGTGCTGCCGGCGGTGTAGGCGTAGGCGGTCTTGCCGTTCACGTCGAGCAGCATGTCAGGCCCCTTTCTGCGCCAGTTTCAGGGCGCGGGCGAGGTCGTCGAGCAGGTCGTCCGGGTCTTCCAGGCCGACGTGGAGGCGCACGGTGCCAGCGCGTGCATCGGTGGCGTGCGAGCGGGGGCCGCCGATGGCATTCGTCCGGCCGAAGACCTTCAGCGCACCGAGGAAGCGGCCGGCTGCGGCCGGGCCGCCCTGCAGCGTGAACGGGACGACGGCACCGGCGCCGCGCGGCAGCAGTGCATGGTCCGCATACGCGACGCTGGCCACGGCCGGGTGGCCCGCGAGCGCCGCCGCAACCTTGCGGGCGCCGGCCACGTGGCGGTCCATGCGCATGCCGAGCGTCTCGAGCCCACGCAGGATCGCGGCCGCATCGTGCGCGCCCAGCGCAGTGCCGAAATCGCGCAGGCCCGCGTGGCGCGCGCACAGCGCGAAGGCACCGACCGTCGACTCCTCCGCGAACACGCGGCCGTCGCACGCGGCGTTCGGTTCGCACAGTGCCGCGTAGCGGCCCGTGCGCGCATGCGCGGCGTGCCAGTCGAACGTGCCGCCGTCGACGAGCAGGCCGCCCGTCGCCCCGGCCTGTCCCGCGAGGAAGCCGGCATCGTGCACCACGAGGTCGGCGCCGTGGTCGAAGGCGGACAGCAGCCAGGGCGTGGCGAGCGTCGCGTCGACGAGCAGGGGCAGGTCGTGCCCGTGCGCGACGGCGGCCACGCGTGGTAGGTCGAGGACGGTGCCGTCCAGCCCGAGCGCCGCGCCGATCAGCACTCGCGTCTCGGGCCGGATGGCCGTGCGCCATGCGCCGGGATCGCGCGGATCGGCGAAGGTGACCGTCACGCCGCAGCGCCGCAGGCCGTGCGCGAGGAGGGCGCGCGCGTCGTCATGCAGGTTGTCCGCGGCGACGACGTGATGGCCGCAGCCCGCCAGTGTGGCCAGCGCCAGATGCAGCGCAGCCTGGCCGCTGGCCGTGGCGATGCCCGCGACACCGCCTGCGAGGGCGGCGGCGCGCTCCTCCAGGGTGGCGACGGCCGGATCGGAAATCGGGGCGCCGCCCGCGACGTGCAGCGCCAGCGTGGTGAAGCCGGGGTACCTTGGACCGCTCATGGGGTTCATCCTGAAAACGAAGACGGCGCATGCTAGCATCCGATAGCGCTAACCGTTACATTTAATCATCATGATGATGCAGAGTGCACGGTTGCAAGGCAAAAAGGTGGATTTTTTGGGGAGCTTAGGCTAGAGTCAAATTTATGAAATACACAACGCAGCACGCATCTCCAATCAAGGGGGTCCAAATGAAGGTATCGGAAATCCTGCAGGTCAAGGGCGACATCCTGTACACCGTGTCGCCGGACACCGACCTGGCCAACGCCGCCGCCACGATGGCCGAGCGCGACATCGGTTCGCTCGTCGTGATGGAATACGGCGACCTGGTAGGCATGCTGACCTTCCGCGAGGTCATCAAGGCCTTGCATGCGCATGGCGGTTCGCTCGAACCCGCGGGCACCGTGCGCAAGCACATGGACGACAGCCCGATCACCGTCACCCCGGACACCGAAGTCAACGAAGTGCGCCGCATCATGCTGGAAAAGCACGCGCGCTACCTGCCTGTCATGAACGCGCGCACCCTGCTGGGCGTGATCTCGTTCTACGACGTCGCGAAGGCGGTGCTCGAGGCGCAGAGCTTCGAGAACCGCATGCTCAAGGCCTATATTCGCGACTGGCCTGCCGAGCAGATGGCCGAGGATTGATGCGCTGATCAGGCGGCGCGCGTCAGCGCGTCGCTGCCCAGCCACTCGATGAGTGCCTCGGGCGCGAGCGGGCGCGCGAACAGATAGCCCTGCGCGAGCGGGCATCCGAGCGTCTGCAGGATTTGCGCCTGGACCTCGTCTTCCACACCTTCGGCGATGATCGACAGGCCCAGGTTGCGGCCCAGTTCGATCACCATCTCGGCGATGCTGCTGCCCCGTGCCGCGTCCGTGATCTCGGTCACGAACGCGCGGTCGATCTTGAGCCGGTCCACGCACAAGCGCTGCAGGTACGAAAGCGACGAGAAACCCGTGCCGAAATCGTCGATGGCGATCGACACGCCCGTGCGCTTGATCTCGGCGAGGCGTTCGATCAGCAGGTCGGGTTCTTCCATCGCCATCGATTCCGTGATCTCCAGTTCGACCCGTTCCGGCGGCGCGCCCGTTTCAAGCAGCGCCTGGCGCAGCATGTCGATGAAGTGCGGGTGACGGAACTGGACCTGCGACACGTTGATCGACATCGTGAAGTCGAGATGGCCCGCCGCGCGCACGCGCACGAGTTCCGCGCACGCTTCGCGCAGCACCCACGCGCCGATGTCGATGATCAGGCCCGAGTATTCCGCGATCGGGATGAACCGGTCGGGCGGGACGAAGCGGCCGTCTTCCGTGCGCCAGCGCAGCAGCGCCTCGGCGCCGAATGCGCGGCGCGCGGCCAGTTCCACCTGGGGTTGATAAGCGAGGAACAGTTCGCCGCGCGCGAAGCCGCCGCGCAGCGCATGCATGAGACGCACCCGTTCGCGGATCTCCACGCCCATGCCGCGCGAAAAATAGAAATGGCCGCCGCGCCGCTGGCTCTTCGCGCGCTTCAGCGCGATGTCGGCATCCTTCAGCGCGTCGGCCGCGGTGCCGTCGTGTTCCAGCAGGCGCACGAGGCCCAGCGTGGCGGACACCTGCACGTCCTGGCCTTCGATCGAGAACGGTGCGGCGAACAGATCCTGTACCGTGGCCGGATCGATCAGGGCGGCGTCGCCCAGCAGGCAGAAGATGTCGCCGCCGATGCGGGCCAGCGCCACCCGGGGATCCAGGCGCGTGCGCAGGCGCTGCGCCACGGCGACCAGCAACGCGTCGCCGAACTGGTGGCCGAGGGCGTCGTTCGTCTCGGCGAACTGGTCGATGTCGACGAGGCACAACGTGGCGTCGGCGCGCGATTGCAGGCTGTCGTCGACGAGTTCGACGAGACGCGTCCGGTTCGGCAGGCTCGTGAGCCCGTCGTAGAAGGCGGCGCGGTGCAGGGCGGTCATCAGCGCGACGTTGTCCAGGCCGACGGCGATGCTGCTCGTGAAGACGTCGATGAGACCGCGGCGCAGGGCGTCCAGTGGACGCGCCAACTTGAGCCAGGCGGCGAAATGGCGGTGCGCCTTGCCGGAAAAGTACAGGGCGAGGTGGTCGGCTTCGTACAGGTTGCGCTGTTCGGACAGTGCGCGGGCGATGGCGGCGGCCGGACCCTGGCCGCCGGACGCGAGCATGCCGCCGCGCGCGAGGTCCGCGCTGGGCCCGCAACTGGCCAGCACCTGCCAGCCGACGCTGCCCGCGCCCGGCGGGCAGGCGCACAGCACGCCGTCCGCGGGCTGGCCGGCGAGGACGGCCACTTCGCGCAGGATCCCGAGGGTCATTTCGCCGACGGAGTGCAGGGCCATCAGTTCCGTATTCGCGCGCACGACTTCGGCGAGACCCGTGCGGCTGTCTTCCAGCGCGTGGATCTGTTCATAGGCACGGATCGCCGCCGCCACGCTCGTGTACAGCTTCGTGCGGGTGAGCTCGGACTTGGTGCGGTAATCGTTGATGTCGTAGCCGCGGATCGCATCCATCTCGGGCGCATAGCCGGGCTGGCCGGTGCGCAGGATGATGCGCACGTCGTGGCGGCCGAGCGTGTCGCGCACGTGGCGTACGAGGTGCAGGCCGGCGTCGGCCTGTTCCATCACGACGTCGAGCAGGATCACGGCGATGTCGTGCTCGCGGGCGAGCACGTCCATGGCGTCGGCCGCGGAATACGCATGCAGGAATTCCAGCGGCCGCCCGTGCATCTCCAGCGACCCGAGCGCAAACGTGGTCGTCGAGTGGACGTCGGCATCGTCGTCGACGATCAGCACGCGCCACGCGCCGCCGTCCTGCACAGGCGCGTCTGCCGGCGTTTCGTCTGCGAACACCAGGTCGTCGTCCTGTGCGGCGCCCGGGGGCGTGTTCGATGCGGGCATTGCTGCGTCTCCAGGTTAAGCTCGGTAGTTGCGAACTAGTATATCTGGAATGGTATCAAGTCAGGTAAGAAAATTCCACATGGAAACATTTTTATTGATGCAAGTAGTCAATTCACCGTCGACTTGTCCATGCTGGTAGAATCTTCCATTCCATTCGCACAACCCAACGAGATTCCATGTCCGGCAACACATTTGGCAAGCTGTTTTCCGTAACCACTTTCGGCGAATCGCACGGTCCCGCAATCGGCTGCGTGATCGATGGCTGTCCGCCGGGACTGACGTTGTCCGAAGCCGACATCCAGCCGGAGCTGGACCGCCGCAAGCCGGGCACGTCGCGCCACGTGACGCAGCGCCAGGAAGCCGACCAGGTGAAAATCCTGTCCGGCGTCTACGAAGGCGTCACGACGGGCACGCCGATCGCGCTGCTGATCGAGAACACGGACCAGCGCAGCAAGGACTACGGCAACATCGCGGACACGTTCCGTCCGGGCCACGCGGACTACACCTACTGGCACAAGTACGGCGTGCGCGACCCGCGCGGCGGCGGCCGCTCGTCCGCGCGCCTGACGGCACCGATCGTCGGCGCCGGCGCCATCGCCAAGAAATGGATGCGCGAGAAATTCGGCACCGAATTCCTGGGCTGCATGAGCCAGCTGGGCGACATCCCCGTCCCGTTCCAGGATTTCAAGCACGTGCATGACAACCCCTTCTTCGCCGCGACGTCCGACGCCGACCTGATCGCGCGCATGGAAACGGCGATGGACGAACTGCGCCGTGCCGGCGACTCCATCGGCGCCCGCATCGACGTGGTGGCGCGGAATGTCCCGGTGGGCCTCGGCCAGCCGATCTACGACAAGCTCGACGCCGACATCGCGTACGCCATGATGGGCATCAATGCGGTGAAAGGCGTGGAGATCGGCGCCGGTTTCCACTCGGTCGCGCAAAAGGGTTCGGAACACGGCGACGAACTGACGCCGCAAGGCTTCGTCGGCAACAACGCCGGCGGCGTGCTGGGCGGGATTTCGACCGGCCAGGACATCACGGTGTCCATCGCCATCAAGCCGACGTCGTCGATCCGCACGCCGCGCCGTTCGATCGACAAGCAGGGCAATCCGGTCACGGTCGAGACGTTCGGCCGCCACGACCCGTGCGTGGGCATCCGCGCGACGCCGATCGCGGAAGCGATGCTGGCGCTGGTGCTGATCGACCACGCGCTCATGCATCGCGCCCAGTGCGGCGACGTGCACGTGGATACGCCGCGCCTGCGCTGAAGCCGCCATTCCCGCTCGCGCGGGAACGACGTCACGCCCGGCTCGCGACCGCTTCCGCCGGCTGCCGCCGCTCGACGCTCTGCACGACGAGCGCGCGCATGTCGTTCAGCAGCGAGAACTCCGTCTGGCTCAGGTACACGGACGGGAAGCGGTCGTCCCAGTCGCCGTAGATGAAGCCGACCGGTTCGCCGCGCGTGCACAGCGGGATGATCACGAAGCAGCGGGCTTCGGACAACGTGCCTTTCCACCAGCCGGGCAGCTTGCTCGAGAATTTCGGGTCGCGCGCGTTCTCGATGAAGATCACGCGGTCGCTGCCGAGCGAGGCGAAGAACACGTTCGGTTCGTAAGCATCGTCGAACGACAGCTTCGGCACGAGCGTCTTGGTGTTGTCGCCGAGGCCGATCTTGGCCGTGTAGCGGCCGTCGCGGCGGTTGCGCAGGAAGCCGAACGCGCGCGTGAACGACAGGCCGTGGTAGGCCGTCTCGATCGCCATCGACACCATCTGGCCAGGCGTGGCCGTGGCGGCGGCGTCGCGCATGTCCGCCACGCCGTTGAGAAGAATCTTGTTGCCGGCCTCGCGCATGCGTGTGACGGCGGCGGCACGGGCGCGTTTTTCGGGCGGGTTCGCGAGCGGTGCGATCGACAGGTCCGCGGCCGCTTCGACCTTCGCCTTTTCGATGGCGCCGACGATGTTGTCCGGCTCGACGCCGATCAGCGGCGCGAAGCCGGCGGCCAGCAGCTTCACCTGTTCGGCGCCCGCTTCGTCGCCATGCCACAGGCTCTCGGCGCACTGGGACGACATCGTGCCGAGGGCGGCGAGCCAGTCGTCGTGGCCGAAGTCGGCGCCGCGCTCGCCCGGCTCCACGCGGCGCATGCCGGCGATCAGGTTGTGCGGCAGGCCCCAGTGTTCGGCGGTGGCGCGGCCGATCTGTTCGAGCGTCAGGCCGAGCTGGGCGATGGCGATCGGGTCGATGTCGCCCGCGCCGGCCGCCTGCTGGATCAGGGTCCAGTGCTCGGGCAGGTAGAACGTGACCATCATCCGGCCCAGCGAGTGCAGGATCGAGCACACGACGGCTTCTTCCGGGTCGCGCGTGGCCGCTTCCGCCGCGACCTGGTGCGCCACCATCCCCGCCAGCACGGCTTTCTCCATTTCGATGTGGGCCTGCAGCGAATCCGGCGTGGATTTGCTGAGTTCCTCGATCAGTTTCAGGCCCAGGGCCAGGTGGCCGATCGCTTCCGTGCCCAGCACGAGGATGGCCTTGGAAACGGTGTTGATGCGCTGGCCGAAGGCCGAGTACATGCCGCTGTTCGCCAGGCGCAGCACCTTCTGGGTGAGCACGGGGTCGGACAGCACGGTCTGGGTCATGGAAAAGTCGCGCTCGTCCTCGCCGCGCATGGAGGCGAGGATGGCGTTGATGGCCTTCGTGAAGCCGGGCATGTCGCCGCGCCGGCGGATCCGCTCCCACAGCAGGGCGAGGGTGGCGTCGGCTTTCGGCGATCGTTCGATGGTAGCAGTCTGGTTCATGTGAGGCCCGCCCGTAATTCGTCCGGCAGCAGTTCCGTGTACAGGTTTTCCTTGAGCGCGGCCATGGCCACGTGGGCCGGCATCGGCTTCCCGGTCAGGTAGCCTTGTACGTAGTCGCATCCGCGCGACTCGACGTAGGTCAGTTGTTCTTCGGTCTCGACGCCTTCGGCCACGACCGACAGGTCGAGGTGCTTGGCGAGGTCGAGCACGGCGTTGCAGATCGCCGCATCCTTCGTCGAGGCGGGCAGATCCTTGATGAAGGCGCGGTCGATCTTCAGCACCGAGATCGGGAAGCGCTTCAGGTAGGCGAGGCTCGAATAGCCGGTGCCGAAGTCGTCGATCGCGATGCGGGCGTTGCGTTCGGCCATCTTGCCGAGGATGGCCTCGGCGTGCGCCGGGTCGACCATCAGCGTGCCTTCCGTGATCTCGAGCACGAGCTTGTCCCCGGGCGCGCCGGAAAAGGCGAGGGCGTCGTCCAGCACGTTGAGGAAGCGGTCGTTGCGGAACTGGCGCGGGCTGATGTTGACCGAGATGTACAGGTCGCGCTTGGCCACTTCCTCGAACTGGCGCAGCTGCACGAGCGCCGCCTTCAGCGCCCAGGCGCCGAGCAGGTTGATGAGGCCATTGGTCTCGGCGATGGGGATGAAGCGCACCGGCGGCACCATGCCGAGCGTCGGATGCTTCCAGCGCATCAGCGTCTCGAAGCCTTCGATCTGGCGCGTGCGGCTGGATACGATCGGCTGGTAGTACAGCAGGAATTCGCCTTCGCGCACGGCCTGGAACATCGCCGCTTCCAGCGAGATGTCGTGCTGCGGCATGCCGTTTTCGCGCACGCTGTAGACGACCGCGCGGCCCTTGCCCGTTTCCTTGGCGCGGCCCATCGCGGCATCGGCCAGGGCGATCAGGCGGATCTCGTCCTCGGCGTGGTCGGGATAGATCGACACGCCGACGGATGCGCCCAGGTACACCGTATGTCCGTCGACTTCGAACGGCGATTGCAGCGCGGCCAGCAGGCGGCCGCTCACGAGCTTGATCTGGTCCGGCGTGAACGTGCCCGGCAGGACGGCGACGAACTCGTCGCCGCCGACGCGGGCCAGGGTGTCGCTGTCGCGCAAGGTCTTGCGCAGGCGGCCCGCGGCCTGGCGCAGCACGGCGTCGCCGACGGGGTGGCCAAGGCCGTCGTTGACCTTTTTAAAACCGTCCAGGCCGATCGTGGCGACGCAGAAGCCCTGGCCCGAGCGGCGCGCGTTGGCGATCACCATGCGGATCCGGTCGGACAGCAGCAGGCGGTTCGGGAGTTCCGTCAGCGCGTCGTGCGTGGCCATGTGGCGCAGGCGTTGTTCGGTCGCGCGCTGGGCCGACATGTCGCGGCCGACGGCCAGCAATTCATGGCTGCCCGGGAGCAGGCCGATACGCAGTTCGAACCAGACGTCCTTGCCGGCGCAACGCAGCCGCACTTCGACGAGCACGGGGTCGCTCGCGCTGCCGGCATCGACGAGCGCATTGCGCAGGGCGGCCTGGTCGACGTCGACGGCGAGCGTCGTCAACACGGTGCCGGCCAGCGACTGGGTGCCGAACGTGCGCTGGGCGCGCTGGCTGGCATGGCGGATCAGGCCGGAGGGGTCGAGGCGGAACGCGACATCGCCTACCGCCTCCATGTAGCCGTCGGGACTTGCCGCCGGGGCCGCATGGCGCGGATCGTTCGGTACTGCGGGTGAACTGGCGCGCATTGTCGAAATATCTGCTTTCAAATCTTGGCAGGAGCTGCCTTTAATGCTGGAGTGTACCAAAACAACAAGCAATGTATCACTGAAAGATTCCAGCCGGCACTAAAAAGCACAATGCCTTGTCACTTTCCATCCCCGCTTGATACGCCGCAGTGACGCCACCGGGATGGCCGCGCTTGCCCGGCTCATGGCTTTGCGCTAGCCTTGTTGCCGATCCGATAACCTGGCGCAAGGGCTTGAAGGGTTATTGTCGCCGATGTAGTGCAAAGTAGAAACTTTCGTGCGCTTCATATGATGCTCAGTTGCAACAACCCGGCCCATCCGGAGGAGACGCCATGAACCGATTCGATACCCACGAGGTTTTCAACCAGGCGCCGCCATTCGGCGACGTCGACCTGTTCGCCTGCGATCCCGCGCTGCGCGAAGGGCTGGCGCGCGAGGGGGCCGGCTGGGCGGAGGACGCGCTCGGGCGGCTGGGGCAACGACTCGGCGCCGCCGCCGTGCTGGACCTGGGCCGGCTGGCGAACGACAACGCGCCGCGCCTCGTCAATTTCGATCGCGGCGGGCATCGCGTGGACGAGGTCGAGTTTCATCCCGCATGGCATGAGCTGATGCGCCTGCTGATCGAAAACGGCGCCCACTCGCTGCCGTGGGAGGCGGCCCGGCCCGGCGCCCAGGTCGCGCGCGCGGCCGCGTATCTGCTGTTCGGCCAGGTCGAGAACGGTTCGCAATGTCCCGTGACGATGACGTACGCGTCCGTCCCGGCATTGCGCCAGCACCCGGGCATCGCGGCGCACTGGCTGCCGAAGATCCTGTCGCGCACGTACGACCCGCGCTCGCTGCCCATCGAACGGAAGCAGGGCGCCCTGATCGGCATGGGCATGACCGAAAAACAGGGCGGCACCGACGTGCGCGCCAACACGACGCGGGCAACGCGCATGAATCCGTCCGTCGCGGAGACCCGCTTCGGCACCGACTGGCGCGACGCGTGGAGCCTCGTCGGCCACAAATGGTTTTTCTCGGTTCCGCAAGCGGATGCGCACCTCGTGCTGGCGCAGGCGGACGAAGGCGGCAGCGCGGCCTTGTCGTGCTTCTTCGTCCCGCGCTTCCTGCCGGACGGCACGCGCAACGCCATCCGCGTGCAGCGCCTGAAGAACAAGGTCGGCAACAAGTCGAACGCGTCGTCCGAAGTGGAATTCTGCGACGCCGTCGGCTGGATGATCGGCAAGGAAGGGAGGGGCATCCCGACGATCCTCGAAATGGGCAGCCACACGCGGCTCGATTGCGTGCTGGGCTCGGCCGGCATCATGCGCGCCGCGCTGTGCCACGCGCTGCACCATGCGCGGGCGCGCAGCGCGTTCGGGCGCAAGCTCGCCGACCAGCCCCTGATGCAGAACGTGCTGGCCGACCTGGCGCTGGAATCGGAAGCGGCGACTGCGTTCGCGCTGCGGCTGGCGCGCTGCTTCGACCCGGGGCCGGATGGCGCCGTCGACCCGCGCGAGACACTGCTGGGCCGCATCCTGACGCCGGCCGGCAAATACTGGGTGTGCAAGCGCGGTCCGGCGTTCGGCGCGGAGGCGATGGAAGTCATGGGCGGCAACGGCTATGTCGAGGACGGCCCGCTGGGCCGCCTGTATCGCGAATTCCCCGTCAATTCGATCTGGGAAGGCTCCGGCAACGTGATGTGCCTCGACGTGCTGCGGGCGTTCTCCAAGGGGCCGGAGACGCGGGACGCGCTGGCGGCGGAACTGGCGCTCGCCTCCGGGCGCGACAGCCGGTTCGACGCGTATTGCGCGCGCCTGCTGGACGGCCTCGCCACGCTCGCCGCCGACGAATTCGGCGCGCGCCGCCTCGCCGAACACCTGGTCGTGGCCGTGCAGGCGGGCCTGCTGCTGCGCCATGCGCCGCCGTTCGTGGCGGACGGGTTCGTCGCGTCGCGCATCGCCGTGGACGTCGGCGGCGCGTTCGGCCGGCTGCCAGGCGGGGTCGACTGCGGCGCGATCCTCGCCCGTGCCCTGGTGGATGAGCGGCGATAAAACTTCGACAAAAGACGGGACAAACTGGGATAATGCTCGCCATTTACCAAATAACCACGCCGCTGCCACAAGCGCCGGCCATGCATAATGAAACAAGATCCGCGCTTCCCGAACCTGTTCATCCTGAACCATCCCCTGATCCAGCATAAACTGTCGCACATGCGCGACCGCGGCACGTCCACGCGCACGTTCCGCGAATTGCTCAGGGAAATCACGCTGCTGATGGGTTACGAGATCACGCGCGACCTGCCGCTGACGACGCGCCAGATCGACACGCCGCTGATGACGATCGACGCGCCCGTCATCGCGGGCAAGAAGCTGGCCATCGTGCCGATCCTGCGTGCCGGCGTCGGCATGAGCGACGGCCTGCTGGAGCTGGTACCGTCGGCCCGCGTCGGCCACATCGGCGTGTTCCGCGACCCGGACACGCACCTGCCCGTCGAATACCTCGTGCGCTTGCCGGACACGACCGAGCGCACGTTCATCCTGTGCGACCCGATGGTGGCGACGGGCAATTCGGCCGTGTATGCCGTCGACGTGCTCAAGAAGCGCGGCGTGACGGACGACCAGATCATCTTCCTGGCCCTCGTCGCGGCGCCGGAAGGCGTGGAAGTCTTCCACAAGGCCCATCCGGACGTGAAGCTGTACGTGGCCTCGCTCGACAGCAACCTGAACGACCACGCCTATATCGTCCCTGGCCTGGGCGATGCCGGCGACCGTATATTTGGCACGAAATGAGCGGTACGAAATGAGCTCGACTGCGGATGCCGAATTCTTCGCGCGCCTCGCGGAGTTGAACGATAAATTCGCGGCGAGCCTGCCGCAGACGCTCGGCCGCCTGTCGGCCGCACGCAACGCCTTCGACCCGAAACGGCCTCCCGAGGCACTGATCGAGCAGATGCATGCCGTGCTGCACACGCTGGCGGGCTCGTCCGCCACATTCGGATTCCGCATCCTCGGGCAGCAGGCGCGCATGCTGGAACAGCGCCTGCGCGTGCTGACGACGTTCGACGCCGTCGCCCCGGAAGAGTGGGAAGCGTGGCTGTCCGAGCTGGATGTGTTCATCGCCTGGGGTAGCGTCGACCCGAAGGCCGCTTACCCGAGCGACGAGTCCGCCGTATAGCGCCACAACAAAGCACCTGTCCCGGAATCGTTTGATTTAGGACAAACTTTATCCGCTTCCATGCCCTATATTTTGCGTACTGCCGACGCAAATGGGATCCGTAAAAAGGTTGGCTTCAGGAATTGTTACGGGTCCCGGTTTTATTTTGCGAAAACCGTGTACATGTGGGTTTATTCGGTATAATTAGGGATCGTTGGATTCGCGGTAGCAGTGCAGTTAGTCTGTCATTTGTTTCTTGCTTCTTCAAACGATCGTAAACGGACTTCGGTCCACTTCAACTGAAATAGGAAATTGTAATGGCAACTGGCATCGTAAAATGGTTCAATGACTCCAAAGGCTTCGGGTTCATCACCCCGGACGAAGGCGGCGAAGACCTGTTCGCGCACTTCTCGGCGATCCAAACCCAAGGCTTCAAGTCGCTGCAAGAGAACCAGCGCGTTTCTTTCGACGTGACCTCTGGTCCGAAAGGCAAACAAGCATCGAACATCCAGCCGCTGTAATGCCGCTGAGTGTCTGACAAAAAATCCTCGGAATTTCCGAGGATTTTTTTTTGCTCTACCCGTTTTTGCTCTTCTGTTTGATGCTGGGTTACCCCGGCTTGCGCCAGTAATCCGGCTGGGAATACGCATGGCGCAGGAAATCCACGAATACCCGGGTCCGTAGCGGCAGGTGCCGGCGTTGCGCGAATACGGCATAGATATCGTTGCCGGGCGCCGCGAACTGCTCCAGCACGGGCACCAGCAGGCCCGCTTCGATTTCCGAACTCACTTCCCACATCGACCGCCACGCCAGCCCGCGCCCGGCCAGCGCCCAGTCGTGCAGCACGGCGCCGTCGTTGCACACCATATTGCCGCTCACCTTCATCGTCACGATCTTGCCGTGGTCGCGGAACGTCCAGCCCCGCTGGCTGCCTTGGCTGCTGATCGCCAGGCAATTGTGCTTGGAAAGGTCGCCGAGCGTTTGCGGCGTGCCGTAGCGTTTCAGATAGCCCGGCGTCGCGACGACGACGCGGTGATTGTCCGCGAGCTTCACGCCGACGAGGTTCGAGTCCGTCAGGCTCGCGATCCGGATCGCGATGTCGACGCCTTCGCCGATGACGTCGACGACGCGGTCCGACAGATTCAGGTTCACGCTCACTTCGCGGTGCTCGGCCAGGAAGGAGGGCACGAGCGGGGCCACGTGCTGGCGCCCGAACCCGGCCGGGGCGGACACGACGAGGTGACCCGTGGCGCGTGCGCTCCGTTCCGACACGGCCGCTTCCGCTTCTTCCAGCTCCGCAAGGATACGCTGGCAATCCTCAAGGAACGCCGCCCCTTCGTCCGTCAGCGCCAGCTTGCGCGTGGTACGCTGTAAGAGCTTCACGCCCAGGCGCGCTTCGAGCGCGTCCAGGCGCCGCCCGATCATGGCCGGCGCGATGCCCTCCGCGCGCGCGGCCGCCGACAGGCTGCCGCGGGCAATGACTTCGACGAAGGTAGATATTTGACGGAAATGGTCCAAAGGAATGCCTCGATTCTGTTCGTCACTTGTGACAAAAAAGCATAAATGAATATATTTTTTGTCTCGTTTAGGCGAGTAATAGTGAATATACTGGAAGCAATATCAAACGCCAAGCTGGCTTGTGCCAAGAACTGCGGCACTTTCCAACTCATACTAGAAGAGGAGAAACACAATGACCATCGCCACCCCAGCCGGAATGGAAATCCGGGCCGAGATCAAGCCCGGCTACGAACAGATCCTCACGCCGGAAGCGCTCGCGCTGGTAGCGAAACTGAGCCGCGAATTCGAGCCGCGCCGCCAGCAGCTGCTGGCCGCCCGCGTCGAGCGCGCGAAACGCCTGGACGCCGGCGAGCGTCCGGACTTCCTGCCCGAGACGGCGCACATCCGCAACGGCGACTGGAAGATCGCCCCGATCCCGAAGGCACTGGAATGCCGCCGCGTGGAAATCACGGGCCCGGTCGAGCGCAAGATGGTCATCAACGCGCTGAACTCGGGTGCGGACAGCTACATGACCGACTTCGAAGACTCCAACACGCCTAACTGGGACAACCAGATCACCGGCCAGATCAATATGCGCGACGCCGTGCGCAAGACGATCTCGCTGGAACAGAACGGCAAGCAGTACAAGCTGAACGACAAGGTTGCGACGCTCGTCGTCCGTCCGCGCGGCTGGCACCTGGACGAGAAGCACGTCCTCGTCGACGGCAAGCGCATCTCGGGCGGCATCTTCGACTTCGCCCTGTTCATGGTCCACAACGCGAAGGAACAACTGGCCCGCGGCGCGGGTCCGTATTTCTATCTGCCGAAGATGGAATCGCACCTGGAAGCGCGCCTGTGGAACGACATCTTCGTCATGACGCAGAACGAACTGGGCCTGCCGCAGGGCACCATCAAGGCCACCGTCCTGATCGAGACGATCGTCGCCGCCTTCGAAATGGACGAGATCCTGTACGAACTGCGCGAGCACAGCGCCGGCCTGAACGCGGGCCGCTGGGACTACATCTTCTCGTGCATCAAGAAGTTCAAGCTGGACAAGGACTTCTGCCTGGCCGACCGTCCGAAGGTCACGATGACGGCGCCGTTCATGCGCGCCTATGCGCTGCTGCTGCTGAAGACCTGCCACAAGCGCAACGCACCGGCGATCGGCGGCATGTCGGCCCTGATCCCGATCAAGAACGATCCGGAAAAGAACGAAGTCGCGATGGGCGGCGTGCGCAACGACAAGGCACGCGACGCCACCGACGGCTACGACGGCGGCTGGGTCGCGCACCCGGGCCTCGTCGAGCTGGCCATGACCGAGTTCAAGAAGGTGCTGGGCGACCGCCCGAACCAGATCGACAAGCAGCGTCCGGACGTCGAAGTGACGGCCAAGGACCTGCTGGACTTCCGTCCGGAGACCCCGATCACGGAAGCGGGCCTGCGCTACAACATCAACGTGGGCATCCACTACCTGGGCGCCTGGCTGGCCGGTAACGGCTGCGTGCCGATCCACAACCTGATGGAAGATGCGGCGACCGCCGAAATCAGCCGCTCGCAGGTGTGGCAGTGGATCCGTTCGCCGAAGGGCGTGCTGGAAGACGGCCGCAAGGTCACGGCCGAGATGGTCCGTGACATGATCCCGCAGGAGCTTGCCAACGCGAAGGCGGCTGCCCCGAACGGCGACAGCCCGACCTACGACCGCGCCGCGCAGATCTTCGAACAGATGTCGACGTCGGAAGAATTCGCCGAATTCCTGACGCTGCCGCTGTACGAAGAAATCTAAATCCTTCCCTTACACGCAACCGCCGTCTCCCGGCGGTTGCGTCGTCACGCTCAAAACACGTTCTTCCACTCCCGCAGCGCCGCGAATACCGTGACCGGGTCCGCACCCGGCGCGAGGCGTCCGGCCGCCGTCAGGCTGCCGATGATGGCGGCCTCGCGCGTGCGCAAAAAGGGGTTCGTCGCCTTTTCGATCGCGATCGTCGACGGGATCGTCGGCAGGTGCGTGCCGCGCAGCTGGCTGTCGTGCGCGATGCGCATCTGCAGTGCGCGGTTGCCCGGTTCCAGCGCTTCGGCGAAGCGCAGGTTCGACAACGTGTATTCGTGGGCGCAATAGACCAGTGTATCGTCAGGCAGGGCGGACAGCTTCGCGAGCGAAGCCATCATCTGTGCCGGCGTTCCTTCGAACAGGCGGCCGCAGCCGCCGCCAAACAGCGTGTCGCCGCAGAACAGCCAGCGCGCCCCGGCGTCCTCGCGCACGTAGGCGATGTGGCCCTTCGTGTGACCGGGGACGTCCAGCACGGCGAGCTCGAGGGCCAGGCCGGGCACCTTGACGCGATCCCCTTCGCCCACCGGTTGGCTGACGACGGCGATGCCGTCGTTGCGCGGACCGAAGACGGGCACGTTGCTGTGCTCGAGCAAGCGCGTCACGCCGCCGATGTGGTCAGCATGGTGATGGGTGAGTAGAATGGCGGTCAGGGTGAGGCCATTCGCCTGCAGGGCCGCGAGGATCGGATCGGCATCGCCCGGATCGACCACTGCCGCATGCATGCCGTCGTGGATGATCCAGAGATAGTTATCCTTGAACGCGGGCACCGTCAGGACGGCAAGCTCAGTGGGCACGGGAATCATATGGGAATCGATAAAGGTTGGGCATGGACAGCGCGGCATCCGAAAAATCCATTATAGCGCTCGACCGCTGGCTGCAATCGCCGGCGGGCGCGTACGTGCGCGCCTGGGAACAGGCGTGCCTGGACGAGCTGACGGTCGATATCTTCGGCTTCAACGCGGTCCAGATCGGCGTGCCGCAGATCGACGCGCTGGCCGCCAACCGCATGCCCAACAAATGGCAGGCCGCGACGCGCACGTCCACGGCCGACGAACTGGTCTATGCGGCCACCGGCAAGCAGATCGCGGTGGCGCTGGACTTCGCCGAGCTGCCGTTCGCGTCGCAAAGCCTGGACCTCGTGGTGCTGCCGCACGTGCTCGAATTCGCGGCCGAGCCGCACCAGGTGCTGCGCGAAGTCGAGCGCGTGCTGATCCCGGAAGGGCAAGTGATCATCTGCGGCTTCAATCCGGCCAGCCTGTGGGGCGTGCGCCAGGGGATGGGACGCATCACGAGCAGCGACTACCTGCCGGCGGCGGGTGAGTTCATCTCTATGCCCCGCCTGAAAGACTGGTTAAAATTGTTGAATCTCGGCGTGACGCGCAGCCACTTCGGCTGTTACGCGCCGCCTTTCCGGACCGCGCAATGGCTCAACCGCTTCGCTTTCGTCGAAGGGGCGGGGCGGCGCTGGTGGCCTTATCTCGGCGCCGTGTACATCGTCCACGCGATCAAGCGCGTGAAGGGCATGCACATCATCGGCCCGGCCTGGAACAAGAAGGCCGCCAAGGCGCCGCAGGCGGTGCCGGCCACGAACCGCAACGAACATCACAAATAAGTCACATAAGGAAGAAAGCGCAGCATGACCAAAGTTGAGATTTTTACCGACGGCGCCTGCAAGGGAAATCCTGGCACCGGCGGCTGGGGCGCGCTGCTCGTGGCCGATGGCGGCCATGAAAAGGAAATCTTCGGCGGCGAGCCGAACACCACCAACAACCGCATGGAACTCCGCGCGGTGATCGAGGCGCTCACCGTCCTCAACCGCCCGTGCCAGGTCGTCCTGCACACGGACAGCCAGTACGTGCAAAAGGGGATCTCGGAATGGATCCACGGCTGGAAGGCGCGCGGCTGGAAGACGTCGACGAAGGAACCCGTCAAGAACGACGATCTGTGGAAGGCGCTGGACGCCGCCCAGCAGCAGCACGCCGTCGAATGGCGCTGGGTGCGCGGCCATAACGGGCATCCCGGCAACGAGCGCGCGGATGCCTTGGCGAACATGGGCGCCGCATCAGTAAAGCGCTGATTTTGTTATACTTACTGGTTCTCTTCAACGCTTTTTGAGTCTTCACGCGCATGCGCCAAATCGTCCTCGATACCGAAACCACAGGCCTGAATCCGCGCACCGGCGACCGCATCATCGAGGTCGGCTGCGTCGAGATCTTCAACCGCAAGCTGACCGGCAACAACTTCCACCGGTATATCAATCCCGAGCGCGACTCGGACGAAGCGGCACTGGCGGTCCACGGCCTGACGACCGAATTCCTCAGCGATAAGCCGAAGTTCCACGAGATCGCCCATGAGCTGCGCGAATTCGTGCAGGGCGCCGAGATCATCATCCACAACGCACCGTTCGACCTCGCGTTCCTGAACCACGAGTTCGAGCGCATGGGCCTGCCGCCGTTCATCGAACACTGCTCGGGCGTCATCGACACCCTTGTGCACGCGAAGGAACTGCACCCGGGCAAGCGCAACTCGCTGGACGCGCTGTGCGACCGCTACGGCATCTCGAACGCGCACCGCAAGCTGCACGGCGCACTGCTGGACTCGGAGCTGCTGGCCGACGTTTACCTGGCGATGACGCGCGGCCAGAACACGCTGTCGATGGACGTCGAGGTCGAAGCGAGCGGTGGCGGCATCGTGCTGGAAGCCGGTCCGCTGGGCGAGATCCTCGTGCTGCCAGCCGCTGCCGACGAGCTCGCCGAGCACGAGAATGTGCTTGCCGCACTCGACAAAGGCGTGAAGGGGGAATGTGTTTGGAGAAAATATTCTCCGCAGGGGTGACAAAACGCAAAACTCCCCCTATAATGCTCGTCATTGCAGCGACGCAATCGCAGCAAAGCAGTAAAAAGTAGGGCGGTTAGCTCAGGGGTAGAGCACAGCATTCACACTGCTGGGGTCGCAAGTTCGAAACTTGCACCGCCCACCAGGATTCGGACAAAAAGGCTAGCGTAACGCTGGCCTTTTTGCTTTGGCCCTGCCCTATAATGTAGGGAATCCGACATCGTCCAATGCGCCATCCACGCCGAACCCGCCTCCTGAGCGCCATCGTTGCGCTGATCAGCCTTCTGTTCATGCAGCTGGCCGTGGCGGCATACGCATGTCCGAACCTGGTCCCGGTGCGGAGCGCACCAATGCTGGACCGTTCCGGACAGCCGATGGCGAATTGCCCCGAGATGGACCGGCAAAGTCCAACCCTGTGCCACGAACACGCGCACAAGCAGACCCCGTCGCTCGACAAGCCGGACGCGCCTACGGTCATGCCGTTCTTCGCGACCGGCCTCGCGCTGCCCTTGTTGTGGCCCGATCATGGCGCGGCGGCACCGAATCCGCCGCTCGTTTTCCTGCACGCGTCCGGCACATCGCCACCGATCGCGATACGCCACTGCTGTTTCCGCCTATAGCCTCCCGCTGCCGAGTCATCGTTCCGCCACGTCGAACCCGTGGCGGCGCCGTTCTTCGCACGCTGGAGCTATCACATGCAATTTCTCGACCTTACCGGGCGCGACGCGATCGCCCCGGTCCTCGCGCTCGCATTGGCGCTGGGCCTTGCTTTACCCTATGAACCCGTACAGGCCGCCGCCGGCCTGACCCTCGAACAGGCGCAGCAGCGCGCGCTGGCGCGCTCGCGCGCGATCCCGGCGCAGGATGCCGCCATCGCCGCCGACCGCGAACTGGCGGTGGCCGCCGGCCGCCTGCCCGATCCCGTCCTGCGCGCCGGCATCGACAACCTGCCGGTCAGCGGCGCCGACCGCTTCAACATCGGTGCCGATTTCATGACCATGCGCCGCATCGGTGTCATGCAGGAGCTCACCGCATCCGACAAGCGCAGGCTGCGCGCGGCCAGCATGGAAGGCGCGGCGGACAAGGCTGCCGCCGGAAAAGACGTGCAGATCGCGCGCATCGAGCGCGACACCGCGCAGGCCTGGATCGATCTGTATGTCGCGCAGCAGATGATGGACCTCGTCCGCCAGCAGGCCGCCCAGGCCGATCTCGATCTGCAAGCCGCTGAAGCGGCCTATCGCGCCGGTAAAGGCAGCCAGGGCGACGTCTTCGCGGCCCGGGGACGCGTCGGCGCCGCGCAGGACAAGGTCGACGAAGTCGACACCCGCGTCAGGACGGCCCGGACTGCGCTCGCGCGCTGGGTCGGGCCCGACGCCGACGTGGCGCCCGCCGGCCTGCCGGACATCGACCGGGTCCGCCTCGACCCGGCTGCCCTCGAGACCCAGCTCGCGCATCATCCCGACATCGCCGTGCTCGATCGCGAGGAAGCCGTCGCGCGGACGGAAGCCCGGCTCGCGGAGGCCAACCGGCATCCCGACTGGAGCGTCGAGGTGACGCTGCAGCAGCGCGGACAGGGCTATTCGAACATGCTGTCCGTCGGCGTGTCGGTGCCGCTGCAGTGGGACCGGACACACCGCCAGGACCGCGAGCTGGCGGCGAAGATCCTGCAAGCGGACCGCATCCGCGACGAGCGCGAAGAGCGCCTGCGTGCCCACACGGCGGACGTGCGGGCGCTGCTGGACGAGTGGCGCAGCACCCGCGCGCGTCTGGCCCGCTACCGGCGCGAGCTGGTGCCGCTCGCGCTCGATCAGAGCGCGGCCGTCCTGGCGGCGTACCGCGGCGGCAAGGCCGCGCTGGCGGACGTGCTGGCGGCCCGTCGCAATGAGCTCGACGTCCGGCTCCAGGCCCTGCAGATCGAGGGCGAGGCCGCCAGGCGCTGGGCGCAGCTGAATTTCCTGGCGCCGTCGAACCACCTGGAGGCAACGCCATGAGCCGCCGCATCGTCATTTCCGTTGCCGGCGCGCTGGCCCTGCTCGCGGCGACCGGCTTCGGCGCCTATCGCCTCGGACTGAAGGCCGGCGCGCACGACACTGCGGCTGCAGCCGGCAAGCCGGGCCGCAAGATCCTGTACTGGCACGACCCGATGGTACCCGGCCACAAGTTCGACAAGCCCGGCAAGTCGCCATTCATGGACATGGAACTGGTGCCGGTCTATGCCGATGAAGGCCAGGCGCAGGGCGGCGTCGCCGTCAGCCCGGGCGTCCGGCAGAATCTCGGCATACGCGTCGCAAAGGTCCGCAAAGGTATCCTGGCCAGTTCCCTCGATGCGGTCGGGAACGTGGCGTTCAACGAGCGCGATCTCGTCCAGCTGCAGGCGCGAAGCGGCGGCTACGTGGAGAAGCTGTTCGTGCGCGCGCCGCTCGACCCCGTGCGCAAGGGGCAGCCGCTGCTCCAGCTGTACGTGCCCGACTGGGTCGCCGTCCAGGAAGAGTACATGGCCATCAGGCGCATGCCGGCCGGCGCGGACACGGCGGGCCTGCTCGACGCGGCCCTGCAGCGGATGCGTCTTGCGGGCATGACGGCCGCACAGGTCGCGCAGGTCAGCGCGCGAACGCAGGTCAGTCCGCGCATTACCGTCACGGCGCCGGCCGACGGCGTCGTCAGCGAACTCTCAGTCCGCGAAGGGATGACGGTCGCACCGGGTGCGCCGCTGTTTCGCATCAACGGCCTGCGCACGGTCTGGGTCAATGCCGAGGTGCCCGAGAGCGCGGCGGCGCAGGTCCGGCCCGGGATGGCGGTGCGGGCCACGAGCCCGGCGTTCCCCGGCATGGCCTTCGACGGCAAGGTCGAGGCGTTGCTGCCCGAAGTCAGCGCAGCCACGCGCACGCTGAAGGCGCGGATCGAACTGGCCAACCCCGGCGGCAAACTGGTGCCGGGGATGTTCGCGACGCTCCACATGGCGCCGGCACAGGGCCGCGCAGCGCTGCTCGTGCCGGCGGAAGCCGTGATCCAGACGGGGGAGCGCACGGTCGTGATCACGGTGTCCGGCGATGGCCGATTCGCACCGGCGGACGTCGTCACGGGTGCCGAGGCGGACGGCCAGACCGAAGTCCTCCAAGGGCTGGAGGAAGGCCAGAAGGTCGTGGCGTCGGGCCAGTTCCTGATCGATTCCGAGGCGAGCCTGCGCGGTACCCTGCAACGGCTCGGTGCCGCAGTGCCGTCCGCGCCGGCGCAAGCGGCGACGCATCGCGCGACCGGCAAGATCGAACGGATCGCCGGCCGCGAAGTGACGATCTCGCATGGCCCGGTACCGAGCCTGAAGTGGCCACCGATGACGATGGGCTTCGCGCCGCCGCCCGGCGGGCTGCCGCACGACGTCCAGGTTGGAGACACGGTGGCGTTCGAATTCCGCAAGGGCGGCAAGGGCGGGTTCGAGATCGTCGCCATCGCGCGTACCGCATCGGGAGGCGGCAAATGATCGCGCGCCTGATCCGCTGGTCGATCGCCAACCGCTTCCTCGTGCTGCTCGCGACGCTGGGCCTGGCGGCCTGGGGCATCTGGGCGGTGCAGCGCACGCCGGTCGATGCGCTGCCGGACCTGTCCGACGTGCAGGTCATCATCCGCACCACGTATCCGGGCCAGGCGCCGCAGATCGTCGAGAACCAGGTGACCTATCCGCTCACGACCACGATGCTGTCGGTGCCGGGCGCGCGCAGCGTGCGCGGTTACTCGTTCTTCGGCGATTCCTTCGTCTACATCCTGTTCGAGGACGGGACCGATCCCTACTGGGCGCGCTCGCGCGTGCTGGAATACCTGAACCAGACCCAGTCGCGGCTGCCGGCGCAGGCCAGGCCGTCGCTGGGCCCGGACGCGACGGGCATCGGCTGGGTCTACGAATATGCGCTCGTCGACCGCACGGGCCGCCACGACCTGTCGCAACTGCGTGCCTTGCAGGACTGGTTCCTGAAGTACGAGCTCAAGACGGTGCCGAACGTGGCGGAAGTCGCGAGCATCGGCGGCATGGTGCGCCAGTACCAGATCCAGCTCGACCCCGGCAAGCTGCGTGCCTACGGCATCACGCATGCGCGCGTGATCGACGCCGTCCGCAAGGCGAACCAGGAGGCGGGCGGCTCGGTGCTCGAACTGGGCGAGGCCGAATACATGGTCCGCGCATCCGGCTACCTTGCTTCGCTCGACGACTTCCGGCACATCCCGCTGGCCGCCGGCAGCGGCGGCGTGCCCGTGCTGCTCGGCGACGTCGCACGCGTGCAGATCGGGCCCGAGATGCGGCGCGGCGTCGCGGAGCTGAACGGCGAGGGCGAGGTCGCCGGCGGCATCATCGTCATGCGTTCGGGGAAGAACGCGCTCGCGACCATCGATGCGGTGAAGGCGAAGCTCGCCCGGCTCAAGGCCGGCCTGCCGGCGGGCGTGGAAATCGTGACGACGTACGACCGCTCGGACCTGATCAAACGGGCGGTGACGAACCTGGAGCACAAGCTGCTCGAAGAGTTCATCGTCGTCGCCGTGGTCTGCGCGCTGTTCCTGTTCCACCTTCGCTCGGCGCTGGTGGCCATCGTCTCGCTGCCGCTGGGGATCCTGGCCGCGTACACCCTCATGCTGTACCAGGGCGTGAATGCGAACATCATGTCGCTGGGCGGCATCGCGATCGCGATCGGGGCCATGGTCGACGCGGCCGTCGTGATGATCGAGAACGCGCACAAGCGCCTGGAGGCCTGGCAGCACCGGCATCCCGGCGAACGGCTCGACGGCCCCGCGCACTGGCGGGTCATCGAGGAGGCGGCGGTCGAGGTCGGGCCGGCGCTGTTTTTCTCGCTCCTGATCATCGTGCTGTCGTTCATCCCCGTGTTCGCGCTGGAAGCGCAGGAGGGCAAGCTGTTCGCGCCCCTGGCGTTCACCAAGACCTATGCGATGGCCGCCGCCGCGGGCCTCGCGGTGACGCTGGTGCCCGTGCTGATGGGGTATCTCATCCGCGGCAGGATCCCGCGCGAGGACGCGAACCCGCTGAACCGCTTCCTGATCCGCGCGTACCGGCCGCTGCTCGACAGCGTGCTGCGCCACCCGAAGGCCACGCTCGGCGTCGCGGCGTGCATCGTGCTCGCGACGGCGTGGCCGGTCAGCCGGCTGGGCGGCGAGTTCATGCCGCCGCTGGACGAGGGCGACCTGCTGTACATGCCGTCGGCGCTGCCGGGCATCGGCATCGGCAAGGCGGCGGAACTGCTGCAGCAGACGGACCGCCTGATCAAGACCGTGCCCGAGGTCGACACTGTGTTCGGCAAGGCGGGCAGGGCGGACACCGCGACCGATCCCGCCCCGCTCGAGATGTTCGAGACGACGATCCGGTTCAAGCCGCGCGAGCAGTGGCGTGCCGGGATGACGCCGGCGCAGCTGGTCGAGGAGCTCGACCGCGCCGTCAGGGTGCCGGGGCTGTCGAACGTGTGGGTGCCGCCGATCCGCAACCGCATCGACATGCTGGCGACCGGCGTTAAGAGCCCGGTCGGCATCAAGGTGGCGGGCGCGAACCTGCGGGAGATCGACCGCATCACGGGCGCGATCGAGGCCGCCGTGCGCAAGGTGCCGGGCGTGTCCTCGGCCCTGGCCGAGCGCCTGAACGGCGGGCGCTACATCGACGTGCGGATAGACCGCGCGGCCGCGGCGAGGTTCGGCATGAACGTGGCGGACGTGCAGGGCGTGATCGCCGCGGCGGTCGGCGGCGACAACATCGGCGAGACGGTGGAAGGACTGCAGCGCTTCCCGATTAACGTGCGCTATCCGCGCGAAGTGCGCGACTCGCTGGAAAAGCTGCGCGCGCTGCCGCTGCTCACCGAGGCGGGCGCGCAGATCCGGCTCGGCGACGTCGCCGCCATCCGCATCGATGACGGGCCGCCCATGCTCAAGAGCGAGAACGCGCGCCTGTCCGGCTGGGTGTACGTCGACGTCCGGGGCCGCGACCTGACGTCGGCGGTGCGCGCGATGCAGCATGTGGTCGCGCAGGAGGTCCAGCTTCCGGCGGGGTATTCGGTTTCCTGGTCCGGGCAGTTCGAATATCTCGAGCGCGCGGTCGCGAAGCTGAAGGTCGTCGTGCCGGCGACACTGGCCATCATCTTCGTGCTGCTGTATCTCACGTTCGGCCGCTTCGACGAGGCCGCGCTGATCATGGCGACCCTGCCGTTCGCCCTGGCCGGCGGCGCCTGGCTGCTCTGGTTGCTGGGGCATGACCTGTCGGTGGCGGGCGGCGTGGGCTTCATCGCGCTGGCGGGCGTGTCGGCGGAGTTCGGCGTGATCATGCTGCTGTACCTGAAGCAGGCCTGGGCAGCCCGGCTGGCGGCGGGCAGGGCCGGCGACGCCGACCTCGTCGACGCGATCCGCGAGGGGGCGGTGCTGCGCGTGCGGCCCAAGGCGATGACGGTCGCGGTGATCGTTGCCGGCCTCGTGCCGGCGATGATCGGGGGTGGGACCGGATCGGAGATCATGCAGCGGATCGCGGCGCCGATGGTGGGCGGGATGATCACGGCGCCGCTGCTGTCGATGTTCGTCGTGCCGGCGGTGTATCTGCTGCTGCGCCGGCGTGAAATGAAGTTGTCTATGCAACCCGGCTTGCGTACCGATTTAGTTTAGGCTTAAAGTATCTCCCGGTTCCAGACCGATCTTTTCTCCGGGGGCGCTTCATGACGAACTTGTCCGCTGCAGAGTCAAGTCCTTCGGCCCATGTCGACACGTTCGCGCGGGATCACCTCCCGCCCGCCGACCTGTGGCCGGACCTCGTGTTCGACCTGCCCGCGCTCCGGTATCCCGCGCGGCTGAACTGCGTGGCGGAACTGCTGGACCGCCACGTTGCCGCCGGACATGGCGACCGTACCGCCATCCGGGCCGACACCGTCACGTGGACGTATGCCGACCTGATGCGCCACGTCGACCGCATCGCCCACGTGCTGCGCGCGGACATGGGCCTCGTCCCCGGCAACCGCGTGCTGCTGCGCGGCGCCAACTGTCCGATGATGGCGGCTGCGATCCTCGCCGTGTTCAAGGCCGGCCTCGTCGCCGTGCCGACGATGCCGCTGCTGCGGACGCGCGAGCTGGGCATCATCCTCGGCAAGGCGCGCGTAAACGCCGTGTTGTGCGCGCGGCCGCTGGCGGACGAACTCGAACAGGTGCCGGATCACCCGCCCGTCGTGTATTTCCAGGACACGGACGGCCTGGAAGCGCGCATGGGCCGCCACGACGCGCCGTTCGTGCCGGTGGACACGGCCGCCGACGACGTGTGCCTGATCGCCTTCACGTCCGGCACGACGGGCGTCCCGAAGGGCACGATGCACTTCCACCGCGACATCCTGGCCATCTGCGACTGCTTCCCGCCGCACACGCTGGGCGCGCACGCGGACGACGTCTTCATCGGCACCCCGCCGCTGGCCTTCACGTTCGGCCTGGGCGGGCTGCTGCTGTTTCCGCTGCGCGCGGGCGCAACGGCCGTCCTGCTCGACAAGCCGACGCCCGAAGGGCTGCTCGCCGCGATCGAGCGGTATCACGCCACCGTCTGCTTCACGGCGCCCACGTTCTACCGCCAGATGACGCCCCTCGTTGCGCGCCACGACCTGCGCTCGCTGCAGAAATGCGTGTCCGCCGGCGAGGCCCTGCCGCTGGCGACGCGCGACGGCTGGAAGACGGCGACCGGCATCGCCATGATCGACGGGATCGGCGCGACGGAACTGCTGCACATCTTCATCTCGGCGAGCGGCGCGGACATCCGGCCCGGCGCGACCGGCAAGCCCGTCCCCGGCTACCGCGCGTGCATCCTCGACGACGACGGCGCGCCGGTCGGTCCCGGCGTGGTCGGCCGGCTGGCCGTCAAGGGCCCGACGGGCTGCCGCTACCTGGCCGACGACCGCCAGCGCGACTATGTGCTGGACGGCTGGAACCTGACGGGCGACAGCTACGAGACGGACGCCGACGGCTATTTTTACTACCGCTCGCGCACGGACGACATGATCATCTCGGCCGGCTACAACATCGCCGGCGCGGAGGTGGAAGAGGTGCTGTTGCGGCATCCGGCCGTCGCCGAGTGCGGCGTCGTGGGACGCGCGGACGACGAGCGCGGGCAGATCGTGGAGGCGCACGTCGTGCTCAAGCCCGGGTTCGAGCCGACGCCGGACACGGCGCGCCTGCTGCAGGATTTCGTCAAGGCGCAGATCGCGCCGTACAAATACCCGCGCGCCGTGCGCTTCACCGACAAGCTGCCGCGCACCGAGACGGGCAAGCTGCAGCGCTACAAACTGAGGCAGTCATGAACATCGCCTGCATCGGCGGCGGACCCGCCGGCCTCTACTTCGCCCTGCTGATGAAGAAGCGGGATCCGTCGCATCGCGTCGTCGTCGTCGAGCGCAACCGCCCGTACGATACGTTCGGCTGGGGCGTCGTGTTCTCCGACCAGACGCTCGGCAACCTCGTCGCGGCCGACGAGCCGACCGCGCACAGCATCCTGCAGGCGTTCAACCACTGGGACGACATCGACGTCTTCTTCAAGGGCGAGCGCATCACGTCCGGCGGCCACGGGTTCTGCGGCATCGGCCGCAAGCGGCTGTTGAACATCCTGCAGCAGCGTTGCGAGGAACTGGGCGTGGAACTCGTGTTCGAGACGGACGTGCGCGACGACCAGGCC
Source organism: Massilia kyonggiensis (assembly GCF_024756235.1). Classification (GTDB taxonomy): domain Bacteria; phylum Pseudomonadota; class Gammaproteobacteria; order Burkholderiales; family Burkholderiaceae_D; genus Telluria; species Telluria kyonggiensis. The sequence goes on from NZ_JANUGY010000007.1 coordinate 416,444, forward strand.
GTCGCGGCACGCTACGAGGCCGACCTCGTCGTCGCAGCCGACGGCATCAACAGCCGCATCCGGACGCGCTATGCGGAAACGTTCCAGCCGTCCGTCGAGACGCGCCGCTGCCGCTTCGTGTGGCTCGGCACGAAAAAGAAATTCGACGCGTTCACGTTCGTGTTCAAGGAGACGGTGTTCGGTTGGTTCCAGGCCCACATCTACCAGTTCGACGGCGACACGTCCACGTTCATCGTCGAGACGCCGGAAGACGTCTGGCGCAGGGCAGGCCTGGCCGACATGCCGCAGGAAGAGGGTATCGCGTTCTGCGAGCGCCTGTTCGCCGAACACCTGGACGGGCATCCGCTGCTGTCGAACGCGTCTCACCTGCGCGGGGCCGCCGTCTGGATCGCGTTTCCCCGCATCGTGTGCGAGCGGTGGGTCCACTGGAACGGGAACATCCCCGTCGTGCTGATGGGCGACGCGGCGCACACGGCGCACTTCTCGATCGGCTCCGGGACCAAGCTGGCGCTGGAAGACGCGATCGAGCTCGCGCGCTGTGTGACAGAACACGGCGGCGACGTGCGCGCGGCGCTGGACGCGTACCAGGCCAGCCGCGCCGTCGAAGTCCTGAAACTCCAGTCGGCCGCGCGCAATTCGATGGAATGGTTCGAGAACGTGGCGCGCTGCGGCGCGCTGGACGCGGAGCAGTTCGCGTACTCGATGCTCACGCGCAGCCAGCGCATCTCGCACGAGAACCTGCGCCTGCGCGACCCCGGCTACGTCGCGCATGTCGAGGACTGGTTCGCGCGGCGCGCGTGCGCGCAGGCGGGCGTGGCGATGCCGGAGAACACCCGGATCCCGCCGATGTTCACGCCGCTGCGCGTGCGCGACGTCTTCCTGAAGAACCGGATCGTCGTGTCGCCGATGGCGCAGTATTCGGCCGTCGACGGCGTGCCTGGCGACTACCACCTCGTGCACCTGGGCGCGCGGGCGCTGGGCGGCGCGGCGCTCGTGATGGCGGAAATGACGTGCGTGTCGGCCGACGCCCGCATCACGCCGGCCTGTCCGGGCATGTACGCGCCGGAACACACTGCCGCATGGAAGCGCATCGTCGACTTCGTGCATGGCCGGACCGACGCGCGCATCGGCATCCAGCTGGGTCACGCCGGCCCGAAAGGCTCCACGCGGCCGATGTGGGACGGCATCGACCAGCCGCTCCCGGACGATAACTGGCCCCTGATCGCGGCGTCGGAACAGCAATACCTGCCGGGCATCTCGCAGGTCGCGCGCGCCGCCACGGAAGCCGATCTGGCGCGCGTGGAAGCCGATTTCGTGCGCGCCACACTGGCCGCCGACGCGGCCGGATTCGACTGGCTGGAACTGCATTGCGCGCACGGTTACCTGCTGTCGTCGTTCATCTCGCCGCTCACGAACCGCCGGACGGATGCCTACGGCGGCAGCCTGGGCAACCGCTGCCGCTATCCGCTGCGCGTGTTCCGCGCGATGCGGGCCGTGTGGCCGGCCGGGAAGCCGATGAGCGTGCGCATCTCGGCGCACGACTGGGTCGACGGCGGCGTCACGCCCGCCGACGCCGTCCACATCGCGCGCCTGTTCAGGGACGCGGGAGCGGATATGATCGACTGTTCGTCGGGCCAGGTCAGCAGGCAGGAACGGCCGGTGTTCGGCCGCATGTACCAGACGCCGTTCGCGGACCGCATCCGCAACGAGGCGGGGATCCCGACGATCGCCGTCGGGTCGATCCACGAGGCGGATCACGCGAACAGCATCATCGCGGCCGGGCGCGCGGACTTGTGCGCGGTGGGGCGGCCGCATCTGGCCAATCCCGCGTGGACGCTGGCGGAAGCGGCGAAGATCGGCTACACGGCGGTCGCGTGGCCGAAGCAGTACCTGGCCGGGAAGGCGCAGCTGGAACGGAATCTGGAACGCGAACGCAAGCTGGAGGGTTGATGGAGACGCTGCAAGCAAAACACGCCGTCGTGACGGGCGCCAGCCGGGGCATCGGCCTCGCCATCGCGCGCGCGCTGCGGGCACAGGGCGCACGCGTGACGTTGATGGCACGGGACGCCCGCGCGCTGGAAGCCACTGCGGCAGAATTGGGCGGCGATACCGCGTGGCAGACCGTGGACGTGACGGATGCGGACGGCGTGGCGGCCGCGTTCGCGCGTGCGGGCGCCGTCGACATCCTCGTCAACAACGCGGGGCAGGCCGCGTCGGCGCCGTTCGGCCGCACGGACGCCGCGCTGTGGCAGCGCATGCTGGACGTAAACCTGACCGGGGCTTACCACTGTATCCAGGCGGCGCTGCCGGGCATGCTGGACGCGGGCTGGGGACGGGTCGTCAACGTCGCGTCGACGGCCGGCCTGACGGGCTACCGCTACGTGGCCGCGTACTGCGCGGCGAAGCACGGCCTCGTCGGGCTCACGCGGGCGCTGGCGCTGGAAGTGGCGAACCGAGGCGTCACCGTGAATGCCGTGTGCCCCGGCTTTACCGACACGGATATCGTGGCGGACGCCGTCGCCAACATCGTGCACAAGACGGGGCGGACGGCGGACCAGGCGCGCGCAGAACTGGCGTCCGCCAATCCGCAGGGGCGGCTCGTGCAGCCGGACGAAGTGGCGCACGCGGTCGCGTGGCTGTGCATGCCCGGCGCGGCGGCGCTGAACGGCCAGGCCATCGCCGTGGCCGGCGGGGAGGTGATGTGACGCCGGCCGACGACGCTCCGCTCGACCTGAAACTGTGGGTGCGCCTGCTGTCCTGCACGGTTCGTGTGGAAAACACGATCCGCAGCCGATTGCGGTCCACGTTCGGCATCACGTTGCCGCGCTTCGACCTGATGGCGCAGTTGGAGCGCTATCCCGAGGGCTTGCGGATGGGCGAGCTGTCGAAGCGGATGATGGTCACCGGCGGCAACGTCACCGGCATCGCCGACCAGCTCGAGCGCGAGGAACTGGTCGTGCGCGTACCCGACCCGCAGGACGGGCGCGCGTACATGCTGAAGTTGACGCCGCGCGGGCGCACGGTGTTCGTGGAGATGGCGGCCGTGCACGCTGGCTGGGTGGCGGACCTGTTCCGCGACGTGGCGGCCGCGGACAAGGCCACCATGATCGCGCTGCTGGACACGATGAAGAAGCACCTGAACGACCAGGATTAGGAGACGACGATGCACCGCACGAAGCTGGCCGGCTACCGCGCCGAACATTTCCTCTACGAGGCGGACGATGGCGTCGCCACCATCACGATGAACCGTCCCGAGCGCAAGAACCCGCTGACGTTCGAGTCGTATGCGGAGCTGCGCGACCTGTTCCGCGCCTTCGCGTACGCGGACGACGTGAAGGCCGTCGTGCTGACCGGCGCGGGCGGCAACTTCTGCTCCGGCGGCGACGTCCACGAGATCATCGGGCCGCTCACGCAGCTGGACATGCCCGGCCTGCTCGCGTTCACGCGCATGACGGGCGATCTTGTGAAAGCGATGCTGGCTTGCCCGCAACCCGTCGTGGCGGCCGTCGACGGCGTCTGCGCGGGGGCGGGTGCCATCCTCGCGATGGCGTCCGACCTGCGGCTCGCCAGCACCCGCGCGCGCACGGCGTTCCTGTTCGCGAAGGTCGGCCTCGCCGGCTGCGACATGGGCGCCTGTTCGATCCTGCCGCGCCTCATCGGGCAGGGGCGGGCGGCGGAGCTGCTGTACACGGGCCGCGCGATGTCGGCCGAGGAGGGCGAGCGCTGGGGCTTTTATAACCGCCTGTGCGCGCCGGACGACTTGCCGGGCGAGGCGCGGAAACTGGCGCGCAGTCTCGCCGACGGGCCGACGTTCGCGCATGCGATGACGAAGAAGACGCTGCAGCAGGAATGGTCGATGGGGCTCGCGGAAGCCCTCGAGGCCGAGGCGCAGGCGCAGGCGATCTGCATGGCGACCAACGACTTCCGGCGGGCGTATCACGCCTTCGCGGCGAAGACGGCGCCCCGCTTCGAAGGAGATTGACATGGCCGATAAACGTTATCTCGAGTGGCCGTTCTTCGACGGGCGCCACGTCGACCTGGAAGCGGCGCTGGACGAGTGGGCCGCCGTGCACGTGCGCGACCTGCACGGTAGCGACGTCGATGCCGATTGCCGGCGCCTCGTGCGCCTGCTGGGCGAAGGCGGCTGGCTGCGCCACGCGATCGGCGGCGCCGGTTCGCCCATCGACACGCGCGCCATCTGCCTGATCCGCGAGACGCTGGCGCGCCACAATGGCCTCGCCGACTTCGCTTTCGCCATGCAGGGCCTGGGCTCGGGCGCGATCAGCCTGTTCGGGACCGAGGCCCAGCGCGAGCGCTATCTGCCGCGCGTGGCCCGCGGCGCGGCGATCGCGGCGTTCGCGCTGTCCGAGCCGGACGCCGGTTCCGACGTCGCCGCCATGCGCTGCGCGGCGCGGCTTGACGGCGACGCGTACATCCTGGACGGCGACAAGACGTGGATCTCCAACGGCGGCATCGCGGATTTCTATGTCGTGTTCGCGCGCACGGGCGAGGCGCCGGGGGCGCGCGGCATCAGTGCGTTCGTCGTCGACGCCGATACGCCGGGCTTCGCGATCGCGGAACGCATCGACGTCATCGCACCGCACCCGCTGGCGCGGCTGCGGTTCGGGGGTTGCCGGGTGCCCACGGCGCAGCGCATCGGCGCCGCGGGGCAGGGGTTCAAGGTGGCGATGGCGACCCTGGACGTGTTCCGCACGTCCGTCGCGGCGGCCGCCCTGGGCTTTGCGCGGCGCGCGTTCGACGAGGCGCTGGCCTACGCGATGCAGCGGCGGATGTTCGGCCAGGCGCTCGCCGATTTCCAGCTGACGCAGGCGAAACTGGCGCAGATGGCAACGAGCATCGACGCGAGCGCGCTGCTGACGTACCGCGCGGCGTGGGAGCGCGACCGCGGCGGCAAGGTGACGAAGGAAGCGGCGATGGCGAAGATGACGGCGACCGAGTCGGCGCAGCAGGTGATCGACGCGGCGGTGCAGATGTTCGGCGGCCTCGGTGTCACGAGCGGCCATCCGGCGGAGCGGCTGTACCGCGAGATCCGGGCCTTGCGCATCTACGAGGGCGCCACCGAAGTGCAGCAACTGATCATCGCGCGCGAGCTGCTGCGCGAGGCAAAGGAACGATGATGGAAATTTTGCAACCACCCGGCTGGCCGCGCCCGCGCGGGTACGCGAACGGCATCGCGGCGCGCGGCCGCCTCGTGTTCGTGAGCGGGATGATCGGCTGGAACGCGGACGGGCAGTTCGACAGCGACGATTTCACGGCGCAGGCCGGCCAGGCCCTGCGCAACGTCGTGGACGTATTGCGCGAGGCCGGAGCGCGGCCCGAGCACATCGTGCGCATGACGTGGTACGTGGTCGACAAGCGCGAATACCTGGCCGCCGGCAGCGCCATCGGCGGCGTCTACCGCGAGATCATCGGCGCCCATTACCCGGCCATGTCGGCCGTCGAAGTGCGTGCGCTGATCGAGGACCGCGCGCGCGTGGAAATCGAGGCGACGGCCGTCGTGCCGGACTGATACCAAATCTGGTATCGATCACAAATATTTCGGAATGGCAGGTTTCCTGGCGGCTTACGCATGCTAGACTCGGTTCGGGGTATCGATAACATGAACGTTGTCGAGCATCCCGCAAAAACAATACCGAACAGGAGACTACAATGTGTAAATCCGATACCCGCACGCCTGCGTTGCGGGCGGCGGCGCTGGCCGTGTCGCTCGCCGTTGCGACCCTGCTGCCTGCCGCACACGACGCCGTCGCGGCCGACACGATCCAGACGATCGTCACGAACTACCAGCCCACCATCAACGAATTCACCGACGCGAACGGCTTCAGGCACCCCGGCGTCGGCGTGACGAAGGAGGTGCTGGAAAACATGCGCGCCGCAGTACAGGCGCAAAAGGAACCCTGGAACACCTACTTCAACATGATGCTGCTGTCCGGCGCCGCGTCGAAGACGGTGGCGTCGAAGAACCAGAGCAGCGCCGATCCGACGAAGCCGGCGGTGGTCGCGTTCAACAGCCAGGGCGTGGAATCGAAGTTCATCGCGGACGCGCTGTCCGCCTATACCCAGGCCATCCTATACTACGTGACGGGCGACGAGACGTACCGCGCCAACGCGATGCGCCTGATCCGCATCTGGGCGCAGATGGACCCGGCCCAGTACGTGTATTACACGGACGCGCACATCCACACGGGCATTCCCATGAGCCGGCTGATGGCCGCGGCCGACATCATGCGCACCACGAGCTGCCAGACGGCGGCGCTGGCCTGGACCGACCAGGACACCGTGAACCTGACGAACAACCTGATCGTGCCGGTCACCGAGACGTTCAACCACAGCCCCGACCACTTCATGAACCAGCACCTGTACGCGCTGCTGGGGTCCATGTCCGGTTACGCCTTCACCGGCAACCGGGCCCGCTGGAACGAGGGCGTCGAATGGTTCACGATCAACAGGACAGCCGTCGACCAGGGCCAGAACGGCGCCATCAAGCAGCTGTTCCGCCTGGTGACGAAGAACGACCTGACCGGCGAAGCCGTGACGCCGATGGTGGAGCACGTGGAGATGGGCCGCGACCAGGCGCACGGCGCCGGCGACGTCACCAACATGAGCATCCTTTCTCGCCTCCTGATGGCGCAGAACCAGAAGATCGACCCCGTCGACGGCACGCCATCGACGGCGCCGGATGCCGTGGGGCCGTACGAATTCCTGAACGACCGCATCCTCGACGCGACCGAGTATTTCGCCGGCTTCATGCTGGGCTACGACACGCCCTGGGTGCCGACGGCCGCCCACACGGACGCCAACGGCGTGCCGACGGTCGTGTACAAGACGCTGCAGGGCGGCTACCGGGGCCGCCTCACGCAGAATACGTGGGAGCCGTACTACTACTACAAATACACGCGCGGACTGGACATGAACCAGCGCGCGCCCAACTACACCCGCATGTTCGCCGACCGCACGGTCTACAACTGGGACGGCGTGGACGGCGGCGGCGACTTCTGGATCTTCATGCCGCCCGCGGCGGAAAGCGAGGGCACGCAATTCCTGATCAAGCCCATCGTCGATCCCGTGCGCGAAGTGGAAGACCGTTTCACGTCGCTCGACGGCTTCGGGACCGCCATGCAGGACGACACCGCGTCGTTCATCCGCGTCGCGGCCACGGGGGCGGGCAGCAGGCTGGCCGTCGTCGGCTACGGCAACGGGACGCGCAGCGTGGCATTCCGCGTGCGGACCAACGGCGAAGCATCGATGGACGCATTCGGCGACACCATCCTGCTGCCGGACACGCAGGGCCAGTGGCGCTACGTGAGCTATGCGTTCAACCAGTACCAGGGCCTGGGCGATTACCTGCCCCTCACGGTCAAGGGCGCCGGCACGACGGTCGACATCGACCACATCAACGTCAACCCGGGCGCCACGATCACGCCGCCCGTGTTCACGAACGGCGACGCGGACCTGAGCCTGTACACCAACGCCGGCTCCACGGCGACCGTCTCGTACAGCTTCGCCGCGACGGATGCCACGGCCACCGACGTCCTCACGTACCAGATCGACAACCTGCCGCCGGGCGCGCAGTTCGACACGAAGACGGGCGCGTTCGCGTGGGTGCCGACGCAGGCCGGCACCTTCAACTTCATCGTCACGACCACCGACGGCACCGTGGTCACGTCGAAGGCCGTGCAGGTCGTCGTGAGCGCGGACCGCCAGTCCGCCATCGCCGCCGTGACGGCCGCGTACAAGCCCGACACGCTGTACACGACCCCGAGCCTGGCCGTCTACAACGCCGCGTATGCCGACGCGACGAACGCGGTGGCGACGGCGACCGACGACCAGTTCTACCAGAAGCTGGGCGCGCTGCAGACGGCATTGAAAGGGCTCTCCGAGCTGACCCCGCTGCTGGCCGACGGCAGCATGAACTATTCGAACATGTTCGTCTCGTCCACGTTCGGCACGCAGGTGCCGAATGCGCTGGACGGTACGCCCGATTCGTTCGTCGGCTACTACCTGGCCCAGAACCTCACCTATTACTTCGATTTCGGCCCCAGCTACAAGGTCAACGCCACGGCCTTCGGCATCCAGGCGCGCACCTCCTTCCCCGAGCGGGGCGGCGGCGTCGTCGCCTTCGGTTCGAACGACAACGAGAACTGGGTCCGCCTGACGCCGGGCATGACGGTCGTGACGGAAGACATGCAGACTCTCCCCGTCAGCGACGACCTCAAGGACCGGCAGTTCCGCTTCCTGAAGGTGCAGATGATCCAGCCGTCGAGCAGCATGTTCGAGATGGGCGAATTCCGGATCTTCGGTACGCGCCACGAGACGGTCAACCTGCTGTCCTCCGTATCGCTCGCGTCCGACCAGGCCCTGAAGAAGCGCATCGTCCCGGGCAATACGGTCAAGCTGAACTTCCAGGCGACGGCCCCGATCAGCGCCGTGGCCGCGACGATCCAGGGCGTCCCCGCCCAGGTGACGACGGCCGACAACGTGAACTACACGGCCACCGCCGTCATGCCGGGCGACGCCAAGGCAGGCACCGTCAAGTTCACGCTGAATTACAAGACCGCGGCCGGCGCCGACGCGGAACCCGTGCTGTTCACGACGGACAGCTCGTCGCTGTTCATCGCGGACCAGACGAATTACCTGAGCAACCTGCTGGCCATCACGAGCCTGCAGGACTCGAGCGGCCGCAACGCGACCGACCTGCTGGCGACGGTGAACACGCTGTTCGACAGTAATCTCGGCACCGGCACCGATTTCCGCGTGAACGGCAGCGGCTACGGCGCCTGGGTGATGTTCGACTTCAAGGAAGGCGGCAAGGCCACGATCCAGCGCGCCGAAGTGATCGGCCGCCAGGACCAGTACGCGTCGCGCATCAACGGCACCGTCGTGCAGGGCTCGAACGACAACACGTCGTGGACGACGATTTCCACTGCGGCCGGCAACTCGGCGGACTGGCAGACGCTGAACGTGGCAAACCCGCAGCCTTACCGCTACATCCGCATCACGAACGGCGGTAACTGGTACGGGAACATGAACGAACTGCGCCTGTACGGCATCGCCGAATCGTCGAACAAGATCGCAACCGTGTCGATGAGCTCCGCGCAGGCGCTGCGCACGCGCATCGTGCCGGGCAACGCCGTCAGGCTGGCGTTCACGGCGAAGGAAGCGATCAGCGGCGTGGGCGTCACGATCCAGGGCGTGCCGGCCACGGTGACGACGGCCGACAACATCAACTTCACGGCCACGGCGACCCTGCCCCAGGGCGTGGCGGCGGGGGCGGTGAAATTCGCCATCAGCTACACGCAGGCCAACGGCCAGCCGGGGTTCACGAGCACGGCCACGACGGACAACACGGGCCTGACGGTGGTGGACGAGGCGGATACGATCCGTAACGTGCCGACCGTCGCCACGCTGATCGATTCCACGGTCAACCGGCCGGCCGCCACGACGCAGGCCGTCGTCACGAGCATGTTCGACGCCAACCTGGGCACGATTTCCGACTTCCGCACCGGCAGCAACAACTCGGGCGCGGGCGCGTACGTCATCTTCGACTTCAAGGCCGGCAACCAGGTCAACCTGACGGGCGTGGAACTGGCGCCGCGCCAGGACAACAATTACGCGCGCATCAAGGGCACCGTGATCCAGGGTTCGAACGACAACGCGACGTGGACGACGTTGACCACGCCGGCGGGGTCGACGCTGGACTGGCAATCGTTCCCCGTCACCGACCCGACGCCGTACCGCTACATCCGGATCTATAACGGCGGCACGTGGTACGGCAACCTGTCCGAAGTGCGCCTGCACGGTTCGCTGCACGGCGCCGACACGACCCCGCCCGTGACGACGGCGAGCACCAGTGCGCAACCGTCGGCGAACGTGACGGTGACGCTGTCCGCGACCGATACGGGCAGCAGCGTGAAGGAGACGTATTACACGGTGGACGGCGGCGCGCGCCAGACCGGCACGACGGTGGCGTTGAACACGACCGGCAGCCACACGGTGGCCTACTGGAGCGTCGACGCCGCCGGCAACGCGGAGGCGCAGCACACGCTGGCCGTGAACGTCGCGCCGGTCGACGTCGGCGTGAGCGTCAAGATGACCCAGCAGGGCGCGACGCTGAACCGCACGACCGGCAAATACGTGGGCGGCGTGACGGTCACGAACACGGGTGCGACCGCGCTGGCCGGTCCGCTGTGGCTCGCGCTGAACGGCCTCACGGCCGGCGTCACTCTCGACAACGCGGGCGGCACGACGGACGGCGCGCCGTACGTGCTCGTCGCCGGTCCGCTGAATCCGGGCGCGACGGTCACCGTGCCGCTGACGTTCACCAATCCGAACCGCGTCGCGATCGGCTACGTGCCGGCGCTCTACCAACCCCGTTTCTGAGGACAGCCATGACCACTCGATTCAAATCCCTTGTTTCCGCCCTGGCCCTGATGCTGGCGGCGGGCGCCGGCGCCGCGTCGGCAGGCACCATCCACGTCGCCATCGACACCGCCACGTTCGGCGCCGCCACCGGCTACGTCGACATGCAGCTGTCCGCGAGCAGCGGCGTGCCGCTGGCCACGGCGCTGGTCAGCAACATGGTCGGCTTCGACAGCTCGGCCTTCATCGATTCGTGGGGCGTGACGCCCGTGGCGGGCGGTTACCTGTTCCGCAACGATACGTCGAACGACCTGTTCCACGCGGTGGATTTCGGCGGCACGCTGTCGTTCGACCTGACCTTCGACGGCGAACCGGACCCGTTGACCAGCTATGTGTCGCATTTCGTGGTGTCCGCGTACGACGACGCGTTCGCGCCGCTGGGCCACACCGATCCGTTCACGGGGGCGCTGGCCGACTTCACGTGGACGCCGGCGTTGAACGCGCAGGGGCAGGGGACGATCGGCCGCACAGTGTCGGATCCCGCCGTGACGGCGGTGCCGGAACCGGCGGGCATGCTGCTCGCCGGGATCGGGTTGACGGCGCTGGCGCTCGCGCGCCGGCGCCGGGTGTGATGCGTTAGAAGGTCAGCTGGCGGCGATCAGCGCGGCGATGTCGGCCGCCGTCAGCGCCCCGCGATAGATGCGGAATTCGTCGATGCGGCCGTTGAAGTAAGGGTCGCCCGAATACTGCGAGCGGCCGATCCAGTTCTGGGTCGTGCCGCCCAGCTGCCACGGCGGCAGGAATTCCGCGTTGTTGGAGCCCACGGCGGTGCCGTTCACGTACAGCGTGGCGAGCCGCCCCGACAGGGTGACGGCCACGTGCACCCATTGGGCGGTCGGCAGCGCGGCCGTCCCCGTTACCGCCTGTTCGCCCTTGCCGCCGTCGACGGTGATGGCGAAGCGCACGACGCCGCTGCCCGAGCGGGGCGTCAGGAACATGTAGCGGCCCGTGCCCGAGCCGAAGTCGAAGATCCGCTCCCAGTTCCGTGATGCGTTCCAATATACCCAGCAGGCCACTGTGAAGTCCGTCAGGTCCGTGACGAGGTTGGCCGGCAGGTTCACGTAGTCCGTGCTGCCGTTCAGTGCCAGGGCGCTGCCCGACTTGCCGGTCCCCCACGCGGCGCTGCCCGTCAGCGTGCCGGCATGACCCTGGCCGCTCGCGTCCGATACCGTCGTGCCGGTGCCTTCGTTGCAGGCCAGGTAAGTATGCGGCGTCTTGCCGACCTTGGCGGTGGCGCGGTTCGAGTCGGCCGTCTCGCCGCCTGGCGTGATGGCGGAAACGACGTAGTACCAGGTGCCCGCGCCCGGATTGTCGGTGTACGTCAACAGGTCCGTGATGCCGCTCGCGATGGTGGTCCAGGGGCCGCTCGTCGACGTGGCGCGCTTGACGTTGTAGCTCGTGGCGTAGGCGCTGCCCCACCACGACAGCTCCACCTGGCCGGCCGGCGTGCGCGCCTTCAGGCCGCTCGGCGGCACGCCGGCGGCGATCGGGTCGCGCGTGCAGGTGAGGGTGCCGTAGCCCAGCTGGTCGTAGCCGCCGCTCGTGGAGCCGTAGTTGCCGCCGCCGCCTTCCGGCTGGATCTGCAGGGCGAACATCTTCGAATACGGGGCCGCGAGGCCCCTGCGGTTCACGTAGTGGTTGTAGACCAGTGCCCAGCAGGGCCGGACGTTGCCCTGGCTGTTCGTCGAGAACACCGTCTGGTTGACGTTGTCGACGTTGTTGTAGGGGACGTACGGGACCGTGTAATACGTGGTGCCGGACTGGATCAGGTTCCCCTTCGCCACGTATTCGGCGCCCATCAGGAAGCGGTTGTTGTCGTAGCCGTACAGGTCCGTGCCCTGGTTCCACGCCATTTCGCAGATGGCGCCCATCAGGGCGATGCCGAGCGTATTGTGGCCCTGGTCGCGCCCCGATTCCTGCCACTGGCCCAGGAAGCCCGGGTGGATGTAGTAGACGGCCTGCGCGATGGCACCGTTGCCCGCGCCGGCCTTGAAGTACGTGACGGCTTCGTCGAACAGGCCCTGGTCGTCGCACAGCACGCCGATGGCGAGGATGGACGCCATCTGGCACAGGTCCCAGTTGGCCCAGTAGTGCGTGACGTCCGTGTTGTTGTGGCGGATGAGGAAGTCGTGGTTGATCGAATAGAAGACGTTCCTCATCATGGTCTGGAAGCGCGCGAAATCCGCCGCGGCCCAGCCGCCGTAGGTGCGCATGATCTCGCCCGCATTGGCGAACTCGTAGCCGTAGATGCCGGCGGCGAGGGCGGCGTCGGTCGTACCCTGGATCGAGGTGAGTGTCGACGACCATGCGTTCATGATCTGCACAGCCTTGTCGGCATACGCGGTGTCGCCCGAGATCTTCCAGCGTAGCGCGCACGCGTACGCGGCGGCCACGTCGTTGAACAGCGTGCTGTAGTTCTCGCTGTGCGTGCCGTCGTACCCGCGGTACACGATGGCCTGCGGGCGCGGTGTGTAGGCCAGGCTGGCATGCGAATTATTGATCAGGAGGTTCCAGCTGCCGGACCAGGGCGACGTCGTGTACTTCGCCTTCATGCGGTCGAAGTCCGCCTGCGTGTGCAGCAGGCCCGGATGGACGAAGGCGGTGGCGGCGCCCGTGCCGCTCATCGTGCCGGTGGCAAGCAGGCGCGTGGCCGGCGCGTCGCCGCCGCCCGCGCCGCAGCCGGCGAGCGCGAGGGCGCCGAGGCCCATCAGGAAGTCGCGGCGTCCCAGCAGGGTGCGCGACACCGCGTCGGGGGCCTCGGCGGCGGTCAGGGCGGGGGCGTTGCAGTCGTTCGGTTCCATTTTTTTCATGAGTAGTCTCCATGCCATGCAGGCGAATGTTGAACTGCGATCGAAGGTGCTGCCGTACTGCCGCGCCGATGCTAGCACGTATGCACGCGGTTTTGTTATCGTTAACCCAGATCGTGATCAAACGCCTGCCATGTCCAAAACATATCCGTTTCGATAAAAAAGGCATGGCTGCGCCGTCCGCCATGCCGGTATGATGTGCCGGTATCGTAGGTCGACATCCGGGGAAATCCGGAGAATTCTTGACACCCTTTCCAGTTGTGATATAACTGGACAAGTTATCGATACCAAAATCACGCAAACGACAAGCCCGGCGGCGGCATGCGCCGCACCCACGGGCAAAGGAGACGATCTGTTGTTCACGCTACATGCGTTCGCGCGCCGCTGCGCCGCGCCGCTTGCCGTCCTGCTGGGGTGCGTCGCCTTCGACGCTGCCCAGGCTGTGGAGAACCGGCTGCAGGTGCATCCGTTCGCGAATCCCATCCGCTATTCCCACCACAACGACGACTACACGGTCCGCGTGCGCGTGCCCGGCGGGCAGTGGCAGGACCTGTACGAATACAACGTCAAGGTCGACCTCGACAAGCCGCAGGATGCGTCGATGGTCTACTTCAATTTCGACGGCACGGTGGAAGTGGCGGTCCAGAAGAACAATGGCACGTTTTCGAAAGTGACGGTGCGCCCGGATGCGAAGGGCGTCAAGCCGGCCGTCCGCGACGGCATCGTGTATTTCACGCTGCGCCGGCCCGAGAACCTGAGCGTCGAATTCGACGACGACCGCCTGCACAACCTGCACGTGTTCACGCATGCGATCCGCGCCGACATGCCGGCCGTGCCGGCGAACCTGGCGCCGAACGACATCGGCACGGGCACGACGCCCGACTTCACGCAGCCCGTCGTGTTCTTCGGTCCGGGCATCCACAAGGGCGACTTCCGCCTGCGCTCGCACACGAAGGTGTACATCCACGGTGCCGCGATCCTGAAAAGCCCGCTCGTGATCGACGGCGTCGAGGACGTGCAGGTGTTCAGCGACGGCCTGTTCGACGGCACCGACGTGACGACCATCCGGAACTCGCGCAACATCGGCATCGACGGACCGATCGCCATCAACCAGCCGCACGGCACGATGCGCTGCATCACGTCGCAGGACCTCGTCGAGACGAACATCCGCACGATCGGCGCCGGCCAGTGGTCGGACGGCCTGGGCCACTTCGCGTGCGAGCGCGTGACGATCGCGGACAGCTTCGTGCGCACGTCGGACGACTGCCTGACGTTCTACAACCACCGCTGGGACATCTGGGGCAATACGCGCGACGTACAGGTCAGGGACACGACCCTGTGGGCCGACATCGCGCACGCCGTCATGATCGGCATCCACGGCAATACGCCGACGCCCGCGCACCCGCAGAGCGAGGTGCTGGAGCGCCTGCGCTTTTCCAACATCGACATCCTCGATCACGACGAGGACGACCCGGAATACGAGGGCGCGCTGGGCATCATGGCGGGCGACGACAACCTGGTGCGCGACGTCGTGTTCGAGGACATCCGCGTCGACCGCATCGAGGAAGGGAAGCTGTTCAACCTGAAGATCGCGTACACGGCCAAGTACAACACGAGCCCGGGCCTGGGCATCGAGAACGTCACGCTGCGCAACATTCATTACACGGGCAAGGGCGCGCCCAGCGCCAGCGCCATCACGGGCCGCGACGCCGCGCGCAAGGTCAGGAACGTGACGATCGAGAACGTGACCGTGGGCGGCAAGCGCCTCACCGCACCCGAAGCGGGGCTGCTCGAAGTGAACGGCTTCGTCGACGGTCTGCAGTTCCGCTGACATAACAACAACGAGAGAGGAGACACATGGAATCAACGAACATCATCGCGGCGCTTCTGCTGGCGACGGCGGCCCTGCCGGCGCTGGCCGCCCAGCCGAAACCGGCCGAGTGGGAACAGCCGGAAGTGGTCGCGGTCAACCGCGAACCGATGAAGGCGACGTTCTTCAATTTCGAAACGCGGGACAAGGCGCTGGCCGGCGACAAGGCCGCGTCGCAATACTATCTCTCCCTCGACGGCACGTGGTCCTTCGCGTACTCGAAGACCCCGGAAACGCGCCCCAGGGATTTCTACAAGCTGTCGTACGACGTCAGCAAGTGGGGCCGGATCCAGGTCCCGGGCATGCTGCAGACGCAGGGCTACGGCAAGCCGATCTTCACGAACATTAAATATCCGTTTCCGCAGAACGAGCCGTTCATTCCGCACGAACTGAACGAGGTGGGCTCGTACCGCCGCGACTTCGACGTGCCCGCCGCGTGGAACGGCCGCGACGTGTTCCTGCAGATCGGCGCGGCCGGCGCGGCCTATTATGTGTGGGTGAACGGCCAGAAAGTCGGCTACTCCGAGGATTCCAAGCTGCCTTCCGAATTCGACCTGACCCGTTACGTGCGCCCGGGCCGCAACACGATCGCCATCGAGCTGTATCGCTGGGCGGACGGTTCGTACCTGGAAGACCAGGACTTCTGGCGGGTCAACGGCATCGAACGCAGCGTGTACGTGTACGCCGAACCGAAGACGCGGCTGCGCGACTACCGCGTGACGGCGGGGCTGGACAAGTCGAATTACCGCGACGGCCGCTTCGAGCTCGTCGCCGAGATGGCCGGCGCACCGGCGCAGGTCGAGGTCGAGGCGCGGGTGCTGGACGGCACGCGCGAGATCCTGCGCGTAAAAGGCACGCCGGGCGCCGACCGCAAGGCCCGGCTGGCCGGCGCGATTCCCGCCGTGAAGCCGTGGTCGGCCGAGACGCCGAACCTGTACACGCTGCTCGTGGAAGTGACGGATGCGCAGGGCCGCCTCGTGTCGGCGACGTCGCGCCGCATCGGCTTTCGCACCGTCGAAGTCGCGGACGGCGAAGTCCGCGTGAACGGCAGGCGGGTGATGATCAAGGGCGTCAACCGCCACGAGCACGACCCGCACACGTACCGCGTGATGTCGATGGAATCGATGCGCAAGGATATCGAGTTGATGAAGCGCGCCAATGTCAACGCCGTGCGCGCGTCGCACTATCCGAACGATCCGCGCTGGTACGACCTGGCCGACGAATACGGCCTGTACATCATGGACGAGGCGGACATCGAGTCGCACGGCTACATGGAGAAGGGCGACCAGGCGGGGGACCCGCAGAAGCGCGCCGCCATCCAGCTGGGCTACAAGCCGCACTGGCGCGTCGCGCACCTGGACCGCGTCTCGCGCATGGTCGAACGCGACAAGAATTCGCCGTCGGTCATCTTCTGGTCGCTCGGTAACGAGGCGGGCACGGGGCCGAACTTCGAGAACGCGGCCGCGTGGATCCGCAAGAACGATCCGACGCGCCTGATCAGCTACCTGGGCCACGGCACCATCGGCGAGGAGCACCTGCCGAACGCCTACGTCGACATCTACGCGCCCATGTACGACGACATCGAGAAGATGGCGGACTACGCGCTCGACCCGAATTTCCGCCAGCCGATGATCCAGTGCGAGTACGCCCACGCGATGGGCAATTCGCTGGGCAACCTGGAGGATTACTGGCAGGTCATCCGTGCGCACCGCAAGCTGCAGGGCGGCTTCGTGTGGGACTGGGTCGACCAGAGCGTCTTCGCGAAAGACGACAAGGGCCGCACCTATTGGGCGTCGGGCTTCGACGTGAACCCGGAGCGGGGCGACAACAGCGTCGTCGGCGACGGCGTCGTGCGCTCCGACCGCACGCCCGATCCGGAATACTACGAGCTGCAGAAGGTCTATTCGCCCGTCGTGTTCGAAGGCGATCCGGCCGCGGGCAGCATCGAGGTCGTGAACCGCTACGATTTCCGCGACCTGTCGCATCTCGCGTTCGACTGGGAGCTGGCGCGCGACGGCATCGTCGTCGCCCGCGGCACCCTGGCCGATGCGGCCACGCCGGCCGGCGCCCGCCAGAAACTGGCGCTGGCGCTGCCGGACGTCGCAGCCGGCGGCGAACGCGTGCTGACCGTGCGGGCGAAGAGCCGCGCCGCGCTGCCTGGTGTGGAGCAGGGCGCCGTCGTCGGCTGGTCGCAGTTCGTGCTGGCGTCGCCGCGCGCCCCGCAAAAACAGACGGCCGCCGTGGCCCCGGTACGCACGGACGGCGCGGTGGAACTGCGCGCCGGCGACGCCGTGCTGCGCGTGGCGCCGGACACGGGCCTCGTGACCTATACGGTGGCCGGCCGCACTGTCCTCAAGGGCGGCGCGCCGAACTTCTGGCGCGGCCTGACGGACAACGACGAAGGTGCCGGCGTGGACAAGAGCCACTGGGTCTGGAAGACGTTCACCGAGCAGCGCAAGGTGCGCGACGTGACCGTGACGGGCGATGGCGTGCGTGTGCTGTTCAGCTTCGGCGCCGGCGCGGCGTACTGGGAAAACGTCTACCGCATGCGCCTTGATGGCAGCGTCGACGTGCAGGCCAGCTTCACGCCGCTGCGCGACGACCTGCCGGACCCGCTGCGCCTGGGCCTGCGCTTCGACAGCCAGCCCGCGCTCGACGCGTTGTCCTGGTACGGCCGCGGCCCGTACGAATCGTACGCGGACCGCAAGACGGGATCGGCGCTGGGCCTGTACGCGGGCAAGGTGGCGGACCAGTACCACGGCTATATCCGGCCGCAGGAAAGCGGCAACAAGACGGACGTGCGCTGGTTCCAGCTGCAGGACGGCGCCGGCACCGGCATCCGCGTGGACGCCGACATGCCGATCGCGTTCAATGCGCTCGCGTTCCCGTATGAAGACCTGTACCTGCGGCCGCGCGGCACGTGGAAGAGTTCCGAGATCGCGCCGCATGGCGACGGCTCGGTCCTCATCGACCTCGCCCAGGCCGGCGTCGGCGGCGACACGGGCTGGAGCCTGGATGGCCGGCCGCACGTGAAGTACCGCATCCCGCTGGCACCCGCCAGCTACCGCTTCGTGCTCGCCCCCGTGCGTGCGCAGCGGGTGGCGGAGCAGTGATCGATAACCCGGGGCCTCGGCGTCCCGGGCCGACGCGCCGGTCGCTTGTCAAGCAGCCGGCGTCGTGTAAATACCACACGGCACATGATATTTCGCAAAGGCACTAATACAAAGGAAGGATGGCCCATATAATTTAAACAGTTTTGTTATCGATACCTAAAACGCCGGCCATACAGAGCCGGGAAAAACCATGCCAAATCGGTCTAAAGAGGAGAAGCAAATGAAGCAGAATCGCAACATCGGCCCAAGGATGTCGGTAGTCGCCGTCGCCCTCACGCAAGCCTTCGCGGGCAGCGCGTACGCCCAGAAAGTCGAGCCCGTCGAGGCCAACACCGTCGTCGTGACGGGCATCCGCGCCAGCGCGCAGTCGTCCGTCTCGATCAAGCGCAACACGATGGAAGTCGTCGACTCGATCACGGCGGAAGACATCGGCAAGCTGCCGGATACGAACGTCGGCGAAACGCTGAGCCGGGTCCCCGGCGTGCAGGCTTACCGCTTCGGCGGCGAGGCGGCCGCGCCGTGGGGCGGCTTCGGCTCCGGCATGACCATCCGCGGCCTGGGCTATACCGCGTTCCAGACCAATGGCCGCCAGTATTTCAGCGCCGGCGGCCGCGAATTCAACGTCGAGGCGGCGGTTCCCGGCATGGTGGCCGGCATCGACGTCTACAAGAACCCGTCGGCCGAGCACATCGAAGGCGGTATCGGCGGCCTGGTCAATGTGCGTACCCGCAAGCCGAGCGACTTCAGGAAGCTGACGGCGTCGCTGGCCGTGAACTATCGCCAGAACGACCTGGCGAAGAAGGCCGATCCGGAAGTGTTCGGCCTGCTTGCGAACAGCTTCGACCTCGGCGGCGGCAGCCGCATCGGCCTGATGGCGGCGGCCACCTATCAGAAGAGCACGGTCCGCAACGACAACGACCCGGCCAACCGCGGTCCCAACTTCAAGCGCGCGATCCGCGGCGACAGCGCCGAATACGCCACGCTGGCCGCGAAGAATACGGCGAACGCGAACAACGCGCCGATGGCCGCCTACGTCGGCCGCAGCGACGTCACCTTCCTGCAGAATGTGAATGCCACCGGCGCGCAGACCCCGGACATGACGGGCCTGACGCCCGAACAGCGAAGCAATGTGATGCTGGGCACCTCGATGTACAACAACGTCTTCGAGGAAGTGATCATGCGCACGCGTAAGGGGCTGAACCTGGGGGCCGATTATCGCGTCGACAATACCCTGCGGTTCTACGCGGAAGCGAACTACTACTACTTCATTTACCACCAGAACTACCGCGGCCTGAACGCGAACGACGGCGCCAATTACCAGAACCTGAAGACGACGCCGTTCAACTACACCGAAGCCCTGGCCAACCGCAACAGCAACGGCGGTTCGAACGACACGATCCTCGGCAACCGCTTCCTGAGCGGCACCGCGCTCAATTCGACCGTGACCACCGTCGGCGGCGATGAGCACACGCCATGGTGGACGGCGATCGGCGCGTTTGGCGCCGAGTGGACGCCGACCCCGGGCCTGTCGCTGAAGGGCGACTTCAACTACATCAAGTCGGACAAGCGCAGCGACAATCGTTCGATCCGCCTGGATTCGGCGGCCGGCCTGGGATGGGACGTCAGCCGTGTGGCCGACGGCGCGCCGCAATACCTGAATTTCAGCGGCCCGAGCCTGAGCGATCCAAAGAACTTCGTGTTCAAGGACTATGGCAACGGCCAGCACTACCACAATACCGACAACGGCTTCGCGATGGCCCTGTCCGGTACGTACGACCTGGACGGCTTCTTCAACAAACTGCGTTTCGGCGGCCGTTATGCGTACCAGCGCGACATGTACCAGAACTATGGCGTCAGCACGTGGCTGACGACCGACAAGAAGGACGTGAACGCGACCCGTTCGAATGCGACGTCCGCCACGACCCTGGCCGGCAACCTGGAAACGGCGCCCGCCAACTTCATGCGCGGCGAAGCCGGCTACAGCGGCGGCTATCTGGTGTATTCGCCGGATGCCCTGCTGGGCGATAAGGTCCGCACGGCGTTCCCGGGCTTCGGCCTCCCGGCCGAGGCCACCATGCCCGAGATCCAGGGGAATCGCACCGTGTTCGGCGAACACGACTCGGCCCTCTACCTGGTCGGCGATTTCAGCGCATTCGACGACCGGCTGAAGGGTAACGTCGGCGTACGCTATGTGCAGACGCGGACCAAGGCGATGTCCCGCGCCACCGACCTGCGCCCGGGGGCGATCGCAGGCAACTGGGTGGATGTGGCCAAGACCAACAACTACAACAATGTGCTGCCGACGTTTAACATGACCTACGATCTCACGCACGATACCCTCGTGCGCCTGGGATATGGCCGCGGCATGACCCGTCCTGGTCTGGGCGACCTCAACCCGTCGATCAGCGTGAATACCACCAACGGCACCGCGAGCATCGGCAACACCAAGTTGCGGCCGCTCGTGGCGGACAGCTACGACATCTCGCTGGAACACTATTTCAACAAGACGAACTATGCGTCGCTGGCGCTGTTCGACAAGGAAATCAAGGACTTCCCGAACTCGATCCTGTCCTGCGAAGCGCTCGACAACGTGGGCCCGTATTCGGGCGTGCTGGACAACGGCTGCACCGGCGGGCTGTACTCGGTGAGCAAGAAGGTCAACTCGGAAAAGGGCTACGCGCGCGGCTTTGAAGTGGCAGGCCAGTACTTCTTCGATTCCAGCTTCGGCATCCTGAAGAACTTCGGCGTGTCCGGCTCCTACAGCTACGTCAAGACGGACAACCCGCTCAACTTCGGTACGGCCGCGGCGCCGGTCATCGTGCATACGCTCCAGCCGTTCGTCTCGAAGAACAACTTCAGCCTGTCCGCGATGTACGAGGACAACAAGCTGTCGGGCCGCGTGGTCTATACCTGGCGTTCGCCGTCGGTGCTGTTCGGCGTGGATCCGTATCCGATCTGGTCCCGCTACATCAAGGCCTACGGGATGCTCGACGCGTCGCTCAGCTACAAGCTGACCGACGACCTGTCCCTGCGCTTCAATGCCCAGAACCTCACGAACCAGGCGGGCAACCGCGGCGTGGGCGTGCCTGGCGGGACCGAGACGCAGATGGAGTTCCAGCACTTCTACAATGGCCGTATCTACAGCCTGGGGCTGAACTACACCTTCGGCAAGCTCTGAGATCCGTTCTCTCTCGTCGCGGGACCTCGTCCCGCTTTCGACCCCGCCGCCGGCGCTTGCCGACGGCGGGTTTTTTCATGGCTGCGTGCACGGTGGCTGTATCATTTGAAATCGATTACACCGCTGTGACGCTATCTTTTTCTCCTGACGAGAGGCTTTTTCATGTCCTTCACCCGTCGTTCGATGCTCAAATCCACGCTCGCGGCGCTGCCGGCGCATGGCTCCGCCCGCGACCTTGGCGGCGTTGGTCGACGCCCGCCTCCCGTGCAGGGCACCGTTCCAGTCGATGCGGCGCGTGCGGTCCTGGCCGATCAGGTGCGTTTGCTACCGGGAAGTCCGTTCTACGTACGGCAGGAACTGCATCGCAAAGGGGTGCTCGCGTCGTATGACCCGGACAAATTGTTGTACCACTACCGCGCCCTGGCCAGACTGCCCCAGAAAGCAGGTGTCGAAAGCGGCTACGACGGCTGGGACAGTGAATTCATCCGCGGGCACATGACAGGGCACTATTTGTCCGCCGCGTCGCGCATGGCGGCGGCGACGGGCAGCCTCCTGTTTCGCGACCGGGTCAATTGTCTCGTGGCGGAACTCGCCAAGTGTCAGCAGAGCCTGGACCTTGATGGTTACCTGGCCGCCTTTCCCACGGCTGCATTCGACCATCTCGAAGGGAAGCCCGGGGCCGACGCGGGGGGCATAGGCGTGCCTTATTACACGATCCAGAAGATCATGTCGGGCCTCCTCGACGCGCATGCCTATGTCGGCAACAGGCAGGCGCTCGACGTGGCGACCAGGATGGCCGACTACTTCGGCAAACGGCTCGCACGGCTCGATGCCGCACAGGTCGAGAGGATCTTCCGCACGGACGGCAGCCGCAATCCACAGAACGAATTCGGTGCGATGAGTGACGTCCTGACGGAGCTCTATAAAATCGACAGGAATCCCCGGCATCTCGACACCGCCCGCATGTTCAATCGCGCATGGTTCGTCGGCCCGCTTGCCGAGGGCGAGGACCGGCTGGGCGGCCTGCACGCCAATACGCATATCTCGCAGGTGGTGGGCCTGGCCAACGCCGCGAACATCGATGGCGACCCGGTTGAACTGAAAGCGTCCGAGAACTTTTGGCGGCTGGTCGTGCACA
Source organism: Massilia kyonggiensis (assembly GCF_024756235.1). Taxonomy (GTDB): domain Bacteria; phylum Pseudomonadota; class Gammaproteobacteria; order Burkholderiales; family Burkholderiaceae_D; genus Telluria; species Telluria kyonggiensis. The sequence goes on from NZ_JANUGY010000007.1 coordinate 438,990, forward strand.
GGCATTCGTTTGCCAACGGCGGCAACGCCTTCAACGAATGGTTCGACAAACCCGGTGTGGAGGCCGGTCCGTCGATCGACGCCCAGAAGGTATTGCCCTCGACGACCGCCGAGACGTGCAACAGCCACAACATGCTCAAGCTGACCGCCAGGCTGTTCGAGCGCAACCCGCGTGCGGAGCTGGCCGACTACTACGAGCGGGCGTTGTACAACCACGTGCTGGCGTCGGTAGCGCCTGATTCGGGCGCCGTGACCTACTTCACGCCGTTCCATGGGCACTTTCGCACCTATCTTAACGGCACCTTTTGCTGTTCGGGCAGCGGTCTCGAAAACACCGCACGCTACAACGAAGGCATTTACTTCCACAACAACGATGCGCTCTGGGTGAACCTGTACATCCCGTCCGAGCTCAGCTGGCGAGAAACCGGGCTGGTCTTGCGGCAGCAAGGGGATATCACACGGGGCGACCCGGTGCGCTTCACGGTCGTCAAGCCTGGCGCGAGAGCCGTCACGCTCAACCTGCGGATCCCCGCGTGGGTCGGCAGCCCGGCGACGGTCAGGATCAACGGGAGGCCGCAACGTGTGGACGCAAGGCCCTCGAGCTATCTCGCGTTGAGGCGGCACTGGAAGGCCGGCGACGTGATCGACCTCACGCTGCCGGCGGGACTGCGGCTGGAGCAAGCCAGGGACGACGCCTCGATGGTCTCCCTGTTCCACGGTCCCGTATTGCTGGCCGGAGAACTTGGCAGGGACAACATGCCTGCGAGCGACGTGGGCAACAAGGATGCTTTCCTCAAGATCCCCGCGGCGCCGGTTCCCGACATCGCCGGCACGTCCGGCAATCCCGCCGACTGGCTCGCGCCGGTCCCGGGCGACCCGTCCGCGTTCACGTTCAGGGACGCCGGTCCGGCAAGCGGCATCGTCGTCCGGCCGTTATTCGACCTGCACCATCAACGCTATTCCGTTTACTGGCGCCTGGACACCGCCGGTCAGTACGGCCCGGCGCCCGGCGCCGTCACGTTGAAATAATCGGCTTCGAGGAACGACGGCTGCGTGCGAGCCCGCGCACCGACGCTGAACAGGCCCACCTGCGCGCCCACCCACGTACCGCGCGTAACGGGGAACGGGGCGCCGGCCGGCTTGAACTCGCGGCCGTCCAGGCTGTACGACATGCCGACGAACGCGGTTTCGTACATCGACATGCGCAAGTACACGTGGTCCGGCGCGTCCGCCAGCACGACGGTGGACTCCTCGCGGCAGCGCGGTCCGAACGGGCCGCACACGGTGTGCACCAGTTCCGTCCTGCCGCCGTTGCGGCGCAGGCCGATCCAGGCATACTGCATGGCGTTGATGATCAGGCCCGCGCGGTCGCCATCGACGGCGCCCGCGAGACGCACGCGGGTTTCCACGACGAAGCGCGACGCGGGCACCTTCTGCGTGAGGATCGCGCCCGCGGCGCGCACGAAACCTTCGGCCTCCGGCACGACCTGCGTGGCCAGGCGCAGGTGGCCGGGGTTGTCCGTCAGCGAATACCAGCCGGGCGCCGGATTCGCGCCCCATTGCCATTGCAGGCCGAGGGCCGGGCCGTCGAACGCGTCGGTCGTCGCCGGCGCGGCTGCGCCGAAGCCCTGCATCGGCTTCGTGTACGTGTTCACGGGCTCACCGACGCCAGGCGTGCGGCCCGGCGCGCCGATCACGGGCCAGCCGTCCTGCCAGCGCATCGGCTGCAGGTGCACGACGCGGCCATACGCGCCCTTGTCCTGGAAGTGCACGAACCAGTCCTTGCCGTCCGGGGCGTCCACCCAGGCGCCCTGGTGCGGACCGTTGACGGGCGTGTCGCCCTGGTCCATCACGCGGCGCGCCTCGTACGGCCCGTCGATCGAGCGCGAACGGAACACGGCCTGCCAGCCCATCTCCACGCCGCCGGCCGGTGCGAACACGTAGTAATAGCCGTTCGCCTTGTACAGCTTCGGCCCTTCGACCGTGTGGTAGCCGGGGTAGCGGCCGCCGTCGATGATGATCTTGCCGCCGTCGTCCAGCAGGCGCGTCGCCTGCGTATCCATGCGGCGCAGGGTCAGCACGTTGTTGATGCCGGCGCGGCTCTTGGCCCACGCGTGGAGCAGGTAGGCGTTGCCGTCGTCGTCCCACAGCGGCGCGGGGTCGATGATGCCGCGCCCGGGCAGCAGGAGCCGCGGCGGCGTCCACGGGCCCGCGAAATGCTCGGCCGTCGTGACGTAGACACCGTAATCCGGGTCGGGGTAAAAGATCCAGAAGCGGCCGTCGTGCCAGCGCAGCGTGGGTGCCCACACGCCCTTGCCGTATTGCGGTCGGTCGAACACGTTGGCCGGCTCCAGTCGGGGCAGGGCGTGGCCGACGAGCGTCCAGTTCACCAGGTCGGGCGACTCCAGCAGCGGCAGGCCGGGCGCGTTGTTGAAGCTGGACGCCGTCATGTAGAACTTGTTGCCGACGCGGATGACGTCCGGATCGGAATAATCCGCGTGCAGGATGGGGTTGCGGTAGCGGCCGTCGCCGAGATCGGCGATCCACGGCGCGGCGGCGAGGCCGGCGACGGCCGGCGGCTGGGCCGGCGCGGCCACGGTGCGGCAACCCGCGACGGCCGCCGCGGCGACAAGCACTGCAGCGGCAATGCGCGTGCGCGCGGGCGGGTGGGTGAGGCGAGAGGCGGGCACGAAAGTCTCCTTCTTCATTCGGTGAAGCTTGGGGTTGTTATCGATCTCATGGTAGCATTGTTGAATTGATGCAATCAAGGCAAACCAGGCTGCATAACGATTGCCATGCCGTGTTGTCAAAAGTGGCAATTCCCCTGGCACGGCGGTATCATGTGACATCGCGTGCCAAGGATGAAATCGATAACAAAGCCAGGCCGTCAGACTACAGGACAAAAATTACATGGGTAGTGAAACCAAGCAGGGCGATCGCCCGGCCGGCGGTGCGACCGTCTGGGACGTGGCGCAGAAGGCCGGCGTCTCCGCGATGACCGTGTCGCGCGTCATCAACGGTAACGCCAGCGTCAGCGACAAGACGCGGGAAAAGGTCAACCGCGCCATCCAGGAACTGAATTACCAGGTCAACGTGGCCGCGCGCGCCGCACGAATCGGTACGCTGCGCGTCGGCCTGTTGTACAGCAACCCCAGCGCCGCGTTCCTCAGCGCCTTTCTCGTGGGCGCCCTTGGCGAATGCAGCCAAACGGGCGCCCACCTGATCCTCGAGAACTGCGACAACCTGCGCAGCCAGCGCAAGGCGATCGACCGCCTGATCGCCGACGGCGCCGACGGCATCCTCGTGCCGCCGCCGCTGTGCGACTCCAAGGCCGCGCTCAAGCAGCTGGCCGAGATGGGCATCCCGTCCGTGGCCGTCGCCACCGCGAAACCGTCGCCGCAGATGTCGGCCGTGCGCATCGACGACTACGAGGGTGCGCTGACGATGACGAAGCACCTGCTGGCGCTCGGCCACACGGACATCGGCTTCATCAAGGGCGATCCGGAGCACACGCCGGCCCAGCTGCGCTACCAGGCGTTCATCGACGCGATGCGCGAAGCGGGCCATCACGTCCCCGCCGAGCGGGTGGCGCAGGGCATGTTCACGTACCGTTCGGGTCTGCTGGCGGCGCGCGAACTGCTGGCCCAGCCGACGCGGCCGACGGCGATCTTCGCCAGCAACGACGACATGGCGGCCGCCGTCATCGCCGTCGCGCACGGCCTGCACATGCAGGTGCCGGACGACATCGCCGTCTGCGGCTTCGACGACACGCCCGTCGCGACGACCGTGTGGCCGGAACTGACGACGATCCACCAGCCCATCACGGAAATGGCGCGCAGCGCCGTCGCCCTGCTGGTGGAACACATCCGCGCGCGCCGCGCCGGCCAGTCGTACATGCCGCAGCACCGGCTGATGCCGTTTACGCTGGTCGAACGCGAATCGACGGAAGCCCACGAGTAGCGGTTACCAGTAGGGACGCCACGTGCGGGTGAGCCGCACGAGGGCCTCCAGGTAGAAATAATCGCCCCAGATGCAGGCCTCGTCCACGCCGACGCCGTTCGGCTTGTGGTACACGCCGTGCTTCAGCAGGCCGCTGCCGGGCGTGCCGCTCGTGTCGGCGTAGTCGCCCGCGAGCGTCAATACCGTGCCGGCCGCCGCGCGTTCGTAGGCCGTGCGCAGCAGGTCGGCGAGCGGCAGGTTGCGCGCCAGTTCCAGCAGGCCGCACGCGGCGATGGCGGCGCCCGAGCTGTCGCGGGGTTCTGCCCCGGACGTGAACACGAGGTCCCAATAGCAGATACCGTCCGCCGGCAGGCGGTTCAGGTAGTAGTTGGCCAGCACCTTCGCCAGGTCGACCAGGCGGCCGTCGCCGTTGTGGCGGTAGACGAGGGGGAAGCCCGAGATGCCCCATGCCTGGCCGCGCGCCCAGCAGGAATCGTCCGCATGACCCTGGTGCGTCTTGCCGTGCAGCGGCGCGCCGCTCGCCGGGTCGAAGAAGAACGTGTGGAACGTGGAGCCGTCCGGACGCACGATGTGGCGCGCGGCCGCCTCGATGTGGCGGTCGGCCGCCGCGCGGAACGCCGGGTCGCCGGTAAAATCGCTCGCCCAGTACAACAGCGGCAGGTTCAGGTTGCAGTCGATGATCATGCGGCCGCGCTGGGCCGGGTCGGACAATTCTCCCCACGCCTGGATGATGCCGGCGCCGGGCAGGTAGCGTTCCAGCAGCAGGCGCGCGGCGCCCAGCGCCGCCTCGGCCGCCAGCGGCTCGCCCGTGAGCTGGTAACCGGACACGCACGAGAGGCTGTACAGGAACCCGAGGTCGTGGTGGTTGACGTTGATGCGGTCGCGCTGGCGCGCGTGGAAGCTGGCCACGTGGCGCAGGCCCGCGTCGCGGTAGCGCGCGGAGCCCGTCAGTTCGTACGCCAGCCACAGCATGCCGGTCCAAAAACCGTTCGTCCATTCCGTGTTGTCCATCGCCTGGTAGACGCCGCCCTGCGACGACGGCATCGGGAATGCGTCGCCGAAGTGGTCCAGGTTGCGGTCGACGGTGGCCAGCGCGCGGGCGATCGCGCGGTCGATGGCGGCCCTGTCGATATCGCGGTTCCAGTGGGCCGGCAGTGCGCCGGTGTTCAGCGGCTCGGGCGCGGCCGCGTTCAGGGGTGAGGTCATGCTTGCTCCTTGTGATTCATTTTGCCGGCTCTGCGAGTGGGGCCGCGTCCGGTGCCGCGGTTTCCGGCGGCGTCGGCAGCAGGAACACGGCGGAGAGGATGAGGAAGACGAGGCCCAGGCCCGCCAGGATCAGGTACGTTGCGGAGAAACCGATCCGGTCGTAGCCGACGCCGGCCAGCGACGACAGCGCGAAGATGCCGATCGAGTGGCCGAAGCTCACGCCGACCATGTAGACGGTCGACGCGAGACGGTTGTCGAAGTGGCGCGCGATGTAGCGGAACAGCGAGACGGCGAGGATCGGCAGTTCCACCGAATGCAGCAGCTTCATCGCCGAGATCGAGACGGGGCCGGTGGCGAGGCCGGATCCGGCGATCCGCACGAGCATGATGGAGCCGGCCAGCAGCAGGCCGTTCTTCGCGCCGATGCGGCGGACGAGCAGGGGCGCGAGGAACAGGCCGCCCGCTTCCAGGAAGATCTGCGCCGAGTTCAGGTAACCGAACATCGCGACGCCCGTCTTCGGGTCCGGGAACAGCGACGCGAAATAGCGCGAGAACTGCTGGTCGAACACGAGGTACAGGTTCGTCACGCCCAGCACGAACACCATGAAGCGCCAGAAGCCGGGCATGGCCAGCAGCGCGAACGCGTCGGCGAGCCTGACGCCTTCCTTGCCGCGCACGCCCGCTTCGACCGGACCGGCGCGCGTCACGGCGAGCAGCGCGAGCATCACGCCGCCCGCGAGCGACGCCAGTGCGAAATTGATGCCCGGGTCGACGTTGTAGATGCGGCCGCTGAATACGGCGGCGCTGGCGAAACCCAGCGATCCCCACAGCCTCACGCGGCTGTATTCGAAGCCGTCGCGCCGGCCGATGCGGTCGACGTACGATTCGATCGCGTAGCTGCCGGCATTGAACGTGATCCCGAGGTACAGCCCGCCCACGACGGCGCCCAGCAGGATGTTCGTCTTCAGCAGCGGCGCGTAGAGGAACGGGAAGAACAGGCCCGACAGGGCGACGAGCGCCGCGACCGTCCACAGGATGTTGCGGCGGGTGCCCACGCGGTCCGACACGAAGCCGTAGACCGGTTGCGAGCACATCGCGGCGAAGGCGTTGGCCGCGAAGACGATGCCCGCCTCGGTGCCCGACAGCTTGAGCGTCTGCCCCAGCCAGACGGCGAGCAGGGAGATGCTCATCGCCTGGGCGAAGAAATAGATGTAGACGAAGCCGCACAGGAAGCGGAATTGCGATGTGCGCGTTGCCATGGTGTCTCCTGGTTATCGTTGTAATACTTTGCCGAAATACTGTTGGCCGGGCGCCGGGAAGTCAAGGGCGTCGTCGCGGCGGACGACGATGGTGTCGGCCAGCGCGAGCACGGCCTCCAGCGCCGGCGGCTGCGCGCCCGCGAGCTGGCATGCGGCGGTACCGGCGCCGACAGCCACGCGCAGATGACTCCCGCCGGCCCGCTCCGGCCACGTCATGAAGCTGTAGAGCAGGGCGCCGATGCTGGCGTCGCCCGCGCCGACCGTGTCGACGACGTCCACGCGGGGCGCCGCCGCGTGCCATACGCCATCGGGCCGGACGAGGTGCGCGCCGTCGCCGCCGCGCGTAAACAGGTACGTCGCCGCCGGGTTCATGGCGCGCAGCGCCGCGAAGGCGGCGTCGGTGTCGTCGTGGCGGAACAGGCCGCGCAGATCTTCGTCGGACACCTTGACGACGTCCGCCAGGCCGACCATCGTGCGCAGCGTGTCGTCATAGCGCTCGTCCATCAGCGCGCGGAAATTGGGGTCGTAGCTGATCTTCGTGCCGCGCAGTTTCAGGTCGCAGGCCAGCGCGACGAGCGTGGCCGCCAGCGGTTCGCGCGCGAGGCTGATGCCGCCGAAGTGGACCCACGCGGCGCCGTCCTGCCAGCCGGCCGGCAGGCGGTCCGGATCGAAGTGCAGGTCGGCGCTGTCCGTGCCGATGAAGAAATAGCGGGGCGGATGGCGTTCGTGCACGACGGCCAGCAGCGGCGGGCGGTCGACCTGCTGCAGGAAGGCGGGGTGGAGACCGGCGGCCGCGTTGGCGGCGGCGAGTTCGAGGCCGAACACGTCGCGGCTGACGGCGCCCGCGAACGCGCTCGGGATGCCGAGGCGGGCGACGACGCGCGCCACGTTCCACGTCGAGCCGCCGGTCTGGCTCGTCCACGTGCCGGGGCCCGTCGTGAGCAGGTCCGTCAGGGCTTCGCCGGCCGCGACGAAGCGGGGCAGCGCGGTCATACGGCCCCCGCCAGCGCGTGCAGCACGTCGTAGCAGGCGCCCATCGTGTGGTAGTCCGTCTTGCCGGCCGGGCTTTTTTCGTCGGTCAGCTTGCGGTTGTCCGGGCCGAGGATGCGGTACCACGCGCCGTGGTCGTGGTCGACGAAGTGCGCCCAGCTGTACGCCCAGATGCGGTCGTACCAGTCCCAGTAGGCGGAGTTCCCGGTGCGCACGGCCAGCAGCGCGGCGGCCGCGAAGCTCTCGGCCTGGACCCAGAAGTACTTGTCGCCGTCGCAGATGCTGCCGTCCGGCGCGTAGCCGTAGCAGATGCCGCCATGGTCCGCGTCCCACGCGCGCAGCAGCGCCGCGTCGAACAGCTGGACGGCGCGGGGCGCGAGCCATTCGGCGTCGCCCGCCAGGTGCGCGCGGTGGCGTTCCAGCAGCAGCAGGAGCTTCGCCCACTCCGTCAGGTGGCCGGGCTGGTAGCCCCAGGGGCGGAAGATGTTCGTCTTGTCGTCGCGGTTGTAGTCCCAGTCCACCGACCAGTCGGCGCGGTAGTGCTCCCACACGAAGCCTTGCGCCAGCGCGGCCTGGCGCAGCGTGATGTTGCGGGCCAGCGTCTCGGCGCGGTGCAGGTAGCGGACCTCGCCTGTCGCCTCGTACGCCGCCAGCATCGCTTCGCACGAATGCATGTTGGCGTTCTGGCCGCGGTACGCGTCCAGCACCGCCCAGTCGGCGCTGGCCTGGTCCGCGTACAGGCCGTACTCGGGCTCCCAGAAGCGCGCCTCCATCAGGTCGTACGTTTCGGCGAGGTAGCCGCGTGCTTCCGGCACGCCCGCGCGCAGCGCGTGCGCATACGCGAGCATGACGAAGGCGAGGCCGTAGCAGTGGTTGTCGCCGTCGAGGACTTCCTTGCGGCCGCCGTTCCACGCCAGTTGCCAGGCGTAGCCGCCCGTGTCCGGATCGCGATGGACGTCGCGCAGGAACGCAACGCCGTGGCGCACGGCCGCGAGATAATCCGCGTCGCCGAAGCGCCGGTACGCCATCGCGTAATTGAAGACGAAGCGCGTGCTGCTGACGAGGTGGCGCGTCGTGCGGTCGTACACCGTGCCGTCGTCGCGGAAGAAGTGGAAAAAGCCGCCGCTCGCGTCGATGCAGCGCGGGTGGTAAAACCGCATCGTGTGGGCGATGTGGTCGAGCAGGAAGCCGGGAGAACGGAAATCGGGTGCCATGGCGCGGTTCTCTATCGTTGGGTTGGAAGGGACGGTTGGGGCCAGGCCGCGATGCGGTAACGGGTTTCCCACGGCGCGTCGGGGGTGATGGCGATCCCGAGCCGGTCCGCCAGCGGGTGGTCCGCGGGCGCCGTCGCGACGCGGCCCAGGTCGAACAGGCTGTTCACCGGTTCGGCGCCCAGCGCGAGGTGGCTGCTCATCCAGGGAAAGTGGATGCGGCCGCCGTTGCTCACCCACAGCAGCAGGTCGGGCAGCTGCGCCGTGTCCCACCACAGGCCGACGCAGGCGTCGTAATCGAGGTAGTGCAGGGCGATCGGCGCGGCGCCGTCCTGGCCGCCGATCGCGCGCACCTGCAGCAGCTCCTCGGCCGGCGCGGAGAACGGCAGGTGCGTGAGATCGATGGGGCCGTCGACGCCGGCCAGGCTGTCCAGCGACGCCGAGCGCGTGTCGGACAGCAGCCGCGACACCGCGCCGGCCGGCTGGGCCGGATAGCTGTGAATGCCGTCGTGCGGCCCGAGCACGACACGCACGCGTCCCGGCGCCGGCGGCAGGCGGAACGTCGGATGCAGGCCGGCGGGCACGCGTGCGGGCCGGCGGGCCCATACGCGCAACGTGATGTCGACGGCGGGGGCGTCCGGATCGGCCGCGATCTCCCGCTCGATGTGCTCGATCGGCGAGTCGGACGGATAATCGATGGCCAGGTGGATGCGGGTGTCGCTCGCGGACACGCAGCGCCAGTGATGGTTCGCCGCGTAGCCGTGGTTCCACGCATCCTCGGGCGCGTGCGTGCGCCACGTGGCGGGCAGGCCGTGCGGCGGCTCCGTGCAGCCGAACGGCAGGCAGGGCCATTCGCCGCGCAGGCGCCGCATGATGCCGGGCAGGGTGCCGGCACGCGTCATGCCGGCCCACGGCGCGACGTGCATGATCTCCAGTTCGCGCTCGTCGCCGATGCGCAGGCTCAGGGGACCGAGCATCGCGCCGAGCGATTGCACGTCCGCGCTGCCGTGGTCCCAGGCGAGACGCCAGCTGCCGCTCATGCGGACCTCCGTGCTTCAGGACCGGCCATCGAACGCTCCGGTAAGCACAGGGTCGGCGTCGCGCGTGATCGCATGCTTCATGGCGGCGGCGGCGAGCGCGAATCCGGCCACGTCCGCGGGCGCCATGCCGGTCTGCAGTCCGTGCAGGATGCCGGCCGCGAAGGCGTCGCCCGTGCCGATGCGGTCGACGATGCCCGACAGCCGGTAGCTCCCGCCCGTCACGGACGCCGCGCGGGTGTGCAGGACGGCCGACAGCTCGTGCTCGTTGGCACCGTGGTGGACCCGGCGCGTCCAGGCCAGCAGTTCCAGGTTCGGGAATGCGGCGAACGCGACCCGCGCCGCGTCCTGCTCGCGCGCGGCGTCCATCAGTTCCGGGCGGTCGAGCACGAGGGCGATGTCGCGCGGCGTGGCGCACAGCACGTCGGCCATGCGCATCGCCTCCAGCAGCAGCGGCGCGCCGTCCTGGCCGCGTTCGGCCCCCGGCATGGCCGCCGTGCCATCGAATGCGACGCGCACGCCGGCCGCGCGGGCCGCCCGCATCGCCGCGAGCACGGCCTGGGCGGGACCGTCGCCGACGGCCGGCGCGATGCCCGACACGTGCAGCCAGCCGGCGCCGTCCAGCAGCGCGGGCCAGTCGTACAGGCCGGGGTCGGCCAGCGCGTACGCGGAGCCGGCACGGTCGTAGATGGTCTCGGATGGGCGCGCGGCGGCGCCCGGCGTGATGAAGTACAGGCCCATGCGGCCCGGGCGCAGGCGGATGCCGGACGTGTCCACGCCGTGCGCGCGCAGGCTGTCGAGCGCGGCGCGGCCGAGGGAGTTGTCGGGCAGGACGCTGACCATCGCCGTGCGGTGTCCGAGCAGCGCGAGCGCGACGGCGACGTTCGCTTCCGCGCCGCCCGCGCAGGCGTCCAGCGCCGGCGTCTGCAGCAGCATGCGGCCCGGCGGGGCGGCGAGGCGCAGCAGGATCTCGCCGAAGCAGACGATGCGGCCTGCCATGTCGGGACGGGTGCTCATCGGGCCAGCCAGCCGCCGTCCACCGGCAGCACGATGCCGTGGACGTAGTCGCTGGCGCGGCTGGCCAGGAACACGGCGGCGCCGGCCAGGTCGCCCGGCTGACCCCAGCGGCCGGCGGGAATGCGCGCGAGGATGGCCGGCTCGCGCACGAAATCCGCGCGCAGCGCCGCCGTATTGTTCGTGTCGAAGTAGCCGGGCGCGATGGCGTTGACGTTGATGCCTTGCGCGGCCCATTCGTTGGCCAGCGCGCGCGTCAGGCCCGCGACGGCGCTCTTGCTCGCCGCATAGGCCGGCACGCGGATGCCGCCCTGGAACGACAGCAGCGAGGCGATGTTGACGATCTTGCCGCCGCCGTGCGCCGCCATGTGGCGTGCCGCGGCCTGCGCCAGGAAAAAGACGGATTTCAGGTTGGTGTCGATGACGGCGTCCCAGTCCGCTTCGTCGACCTCGAGACTGTCGGCGCGGCGGATGATGCCGGCATTGTTGACGACGATGTCGAGCCGGCCGTTCAGGGCGACGGCGGCATCGACGACGTCGCGCACGGGCGCCGTGGACGACAGGTCCGCGCGCACGTCGAGGAAGCGGCGGCCGAGCGCGCGGACTTGCGCGGCCGTGTCGTCGGCGGGGCTGCGCCCGGCCGCGACGATGTCGGCGCCGGCTGCGGCCAGCGCGATGGCGATGCCCTGGCCGAGGCCCGTGTTGGCGCCCGTGACGAGCGCCGTGCGGCCGGCGAGGTTGAACAGGTCGAGCATGGGATATCCCTTATTTCAGCTGGCAGATGTCGAGGACCTGCATGTCCGTGTAGTCCAGGTTCTCGCCGCCCATCGCCCAGATGAAGGCATAGTTGGCCGTGCCGGAGCCCATGTGGATCGACCACGGCGGCGACACGACGGCCTGTTCGTTGGCCACGACGATGTGGCGCGCCGAATCGGGGGCGCCCATGAAGTGGAACACGCGCTGGTCGTCCTGCAGGTCGAAATAGAAATACACCTCGGACCGGCGCTCGTGCACGTGCGGCGGCATCGTGTTCCACACGCTGCCCGTCTTCAGCACCGTCAGGCCCAGCAGCAGCTGGGCGGACTTGCACACGCCCGGGATGACGTACTGGTAGATCGTGCGTTCGTTCGACGTCGCGGCGCTGCCGCGTTCCAGCGGGATCGCCTGGGCGTGGGTGATCTTGACGAGTTCGCAGCGGACGTGCGCGGGCGTCGACGCGAGATAGAAGCGGGCCGGGTTGGCCGCATCCAGCGATTCGAAGACGACGTCGGTGCTGCCCATCGGGACGTACAGGCCGTCGCGCGGGGCCAGTCCGAACGACTGGCCGTCGACGGTGACACGGCCTGCGCCGCCCGCCACGTTGATGATGCCCAGCTCGCGCCGTGCGAGGAACGGCTGGCCGGCGGCGGACGCGGGTTCCGTGTGCGTGGGCAGGGCCAGCGGGCCGGCGACGGGCGCGGCGCCGCCGATGACGAAGCGCTCGTCGTGGCAATAGTTCAGCGTGACGGCGTCCGGGGCGAACATCCGGTCGATCAGGTAGCGCTGGCGCAGCTGCTCGTTGCTGGCGCCCGCCATCATGTCGGGGTGGGTGGCGTAGTAGGTCTTTTCGAACACGGGTGTCTCCTCGTTCTCCGTGATGAGTCATCGGTTAGCGGTTATCGATAACAATCATATCAGGGTATTTCGAAAAGTAAAACCCCGCGGCAGGCCCGCCGGCACAAAATGGCTGTGGTCGCGGTAACGCGGTATTTGGGTCATCCGCCGAGCAAGGCCTGCGCAAAAAAAAATGGCCCGCCCCGACGAAGTCGAGGCGGGCCCAATACGGGTCTGGAACGTACCCGCAAGGAGATCGCCATACCGGCATGAACCGGCTATGCCCGAGCGTACAGCGCAAGTTAACGATAACAAAACTTGTCGCCGATATCAACAGATTTCGATGACGTCCCGTTTCTGGCGGCCAACCGGGCTTCAACGCCCACGCAACACGTGTCGGTAACGATAACAAAATTGCTTCCGTTTTGTTGCACTCGTGTTACGATCGTCGGCGCTATCGATAACACAACAGTCAAAGGAGGAGGCAGTGTCGTCGATCGCACCCAATGAACTGGTTAGCAAACATATAAGGACAATCATGTATAACCATTCGCATCAGAGGTGGAATGCGTTGCGCGGCAACGCAAAAGGAAAGATGGTGGCATTGGCACTGGCGTCCGCGCTGGTGCTCGTGGGGAGCGGCGCCAGGGCCGTGACCTTCGTCGCCACGCCGATGGCCCAGCCGGTCGTGAGCGGTACCGGCTTCCGCCATCCGGGTCTCGGCTTCACGCCGGAGCAGCTGGAGTACGTCCGCCAGCAGATCCGCGCCGACGTCGAGCCCTACAAGTCGTACTACAACGTGCTCGCGAACGTGTGTTGCAACTACGCGAACATCAACCTGCAGCCCACGAACCGCGACGCCACGAAGGTCGATACGCCGAACACGCCGAACTACAACGGTTCGACGGCGCAGACGCGCATGATCAACGATTCGCAGGGCGCGCTGACGCAGGCGATCCTGTACTACGTCACGGGCCGCAACGAGTACCGGCGCAACGCGATGCGTATCCTGCGCACGTGGAGCAACATGAACCCGAACGGATACGCGTATTTCCCGGATGCGCACATCCACAACGGCGTGCCGCTGTCGCGCATGCTGATGGCCGCGGAGATCATGCGCTATACGCCGGCCGATCCGACCTACACGGATTACCCGCTCGCATGGACCGACACCGACACGCAGAAGCTCAAGGATAACCTGATCGACCCGATGGAGCGCACCTTCTTCTCCAGCAACGAGCGGTTCAGGAACCAGCAGCAGTATTCGCTCGTCGGCCGGATCGCCGGCGCGATCTTCACCGACAACCGCGCGCGCTACGACGAGTCGGTCGAATGGCTGACCGTGAACGCGACGTCGACGCGCCAGGACATCAACGGGGCGATCATGTCGGCGATCGCCCGCATCGACGCGGACGACCCGATCAACAAGACGGGCAAGACGTTCTACGAGGTGCAAGAGATGTCGCGCGACGGTGCGCATGCGGGCGACAACGTCGACATCCTCGGCGGCCTGCTGCGCCTCGTGAACGCGCAGGGCACGAAGGTGGATCCGTTCACGGGCAAGCCGTCGAGCGGCGGCGACGCCGTGAGCGTCTACCGGTTCGGCGACGATCGCCTGCTGCGGGGCGCGAACGCGTACGCGGAGTACATGCTCGGCTACGACACGCCGTGGGCCGACACGACGGGCGGCACGTCCGGCATTTCGCCGGCCTATCGCGGCCGCCTGTACGAGGTCGACGCGGTCGCGGAGATCTACAACACCTACAAATACGTGGAAGGCGTGGACGTCGACGCGGAGGCGCCTTACCTGGCGACGGCGGCGGCGCACGCGAACGGCCCGGCCATCCCGTGGGGGCCGGCGACGCCCAACAATAAGGACATGGGCCCGACCGCGATCTTCACGCTGCCGCGGGCGCTCACCGGCGTGCCGCTGCCGGCCGGCACGGCGGGCATCCTGGAGACGGAGCGCAAATCGGTCTTCCTCGACGGCGGATGGACGATGCAGACCGAGGGCGATCGCACGTTCGGCCATGGCAGCCTGACGCCGGCCGGCACCACGATCGTCTTCCACGACGTGCAGTATGCGGACCGCTCGAAATATGCACCGGTCGGCATCATGGTCCGCACCAACGCGCCGGTCACGCTGTCCGCGAGCGCGAACCGCGACGCCAGCCCGTGGTCGCTGATGACGGTGCCCGACACGCACGGCCAATGGCGCTACGTCGTGCCCGACACGTCGGCGGCCGCCATCGGCAGCCGCTGGCTCGGCGACAACATCATGTTCTTCAAATTCTCCGGCCCGGAGGGTGCGACGGTGGACGTGGACTATGTGAACATGGCCGCGCCTTCCCAGCTGACGCCGCCGCGCTTCGCCATGCCCGTGTTCCCCGTCACGGAAATCGTCGTGCAGGGCATGCCGTACCGCGCGAGCTATGCGGCGACGGACGCCAATACGGCCGACAGTGTCGTCTACGAAGCCGTCCGCCTGCCGGCCGGGGCGACGGTGAACACGTCGAGCGGCGCGTTCGACTGGACGCCTGCGCCGGACCAGGTCGGGGTGCACGACATCGTCGTGGCCGCGACCGACGGCGTCGTCGTCAGCACGATGACGGCACGCCTGAACGTACAGCCGGACCGCGCCTCCGCTTTCCAGGCGGCGTTGGAAGGCTACGATCCGTCCGCCGCCTACACCACGCCGTCGCTGGCCGCGTTCAAGACAGAGCTGGCGCCGTTGCAGCAGCAGATGGGCACCGTGTCCGACGCCGATTTCCCGGCCCTGCTGAAGGCCGTGCAGGCGGCCGTGCGCAAGCTGGAGCTGGTCAATCCGCGCGTCGCATCCGACGGCAGCCTCGACTGGAGCAAGAACATGGTGACGACCATCGGCTTCGGCGCGGACCGTCCGGGACTGCTCGTCGACAATAACTACAACAGTTATTCAGGCGACCTGCGCGCGCCGATCACCATCGACTTCGGTGAGAACTACCGCGTGGCCGTCAGCGCCTTCGGCATCCAGGCCCGCTACATGTTCGCCAACCGCTCGCAGGGGGCCAACGTTTACGGCTCGAACGACAACGTGAACTGGACCCTGCTCACGAGCCGCGAGACGACGGACACGAGCGGCCGCAACTTCGAGATGGAGACCATCCCCGTGCTGCCGGGCCTGGAGACGCAGCAGTACCGCTACTTCATGGCGCGCGTCGACCACCCGGGACCGCCGACGGATCCGGCATACCCGGGCATTTCGTCGTACGGCGAGTTCCATTTCTACGGCACGCGCTACGACCTGCTGGCGCCGGTGGACCTGACGGGCAGCGTCAGGATCGCGCGTTCCGGCCTGACGATGAACCGCTTCACCCAGAAGTACACGGGGACGGTGACGTTCACGAACACGAGCGCTGCGGCGCTCAAGGGACCGCTGCAGTTCCGCCTGGCCGGCCTGACGAACGGCGTCACGCTCGACAACGCGACGGGCGTGAAGGATGGCGTGCCGTACGTCACGCTGGGCGAAGCGGAGCTGGCGCCGGGCCAGACGGCGACCGTGACCACGACGTTCTCGAACCCGTCCAGGTCGGTCATCGTCTACACCCCACAATTGTTCAAAGCGAAATACTAGGAGACGAAAGATGCATTCCATCACACACCGCGCGGCCCGGTTCCTGGCCGCCACCTGGATATGCCTGTGCGCCGGCGCGGCGCTGGCCGTGCCGGTCCACCACGTCGACATCGACACGTCCTCGCTGGGTACCGGCACGGCGTATCTCGGCATGTCTTTCCTCAGCGTCGGCGGTGCGACGCCGGCCAGCGCGTCCGTGACGAACCTGGCCGGTGACCTGCTCGGCGTGCCCGTCGCGACGGGTGCCGTGGCGGGCGCTCCGCCGGGCGCGCTGACGTTCACCAGCGATGCGGGCGGCGGCGACTGGTTCCAGGCGATCCAGCTGGGCGGCCACGTCGGCTTCGACGTCAGCTTCCTGTTCGGCGACGGCACCGACGGCAGCACGTTCAGCTGGTCGCTGTTCGACGACACGCACTACCTCGGTGTCGACGGCGACCTGGGCAGCATCGCTCTGCACCCCGACGCGGCGCCGGACGGCCGTCTGACCATCTCGCCGGACAATGCGTTCAGTGCCGTGCGTGCCGTGCCGGAGCCGTCCACGCTGCTGCTGGTGGCGTTGTCCGGCTCGGTGCTGGTGGCAGCGCGGCGCCGCCTGGCCTGATCGCCCGCGGTGGCACGCCGCCAGGCGCGGCCACCGTATCCACCCCTGGGGCGGTATCGGGTCCCGGCGCGCCGCTACCGTCCGCCTGCCTTGCCGCTGCTGCCGGCCGGTGTCGGCGGACTGCCGAGCACCTTGCGTAGCGCGTCGGCCTGGGCGTTGGTCTCCGTGCTGTCGATCGCCTGCCGCGCCGTCATCGGCTTGCCGTAATAGGCTTCGGTCAGGCGCTGGTTGTAGTGGACGTCGTTGATGCCCACCGTGGCCGCGTTGCCGAACAGCCCCTTGCTGCCCGACCACGCGACGACGTCGCCCGCCGTCGAGCCCTGTGCCATGCGCGCGAAGTTGACGACGGTGAGGCCGGCGTCGGCGCTGAGCGAGAAGTTGTTCCGGTTGCGGAAGCTGTCGACGGCCTTCTGGTTCAGCAGGACGAGCGCGATCGGCCCGCCTTCCACGCCGGCCTGCAGGCCGATGCTGAGTCCGCCGGTGTCGAAGAACACCGGGTTGCCCCAGGCACCGTCCGCGCGCCGGACCATCAGCACGCCCGCGCCGCCGGCACCGCCCACGCCGAGCGCGGCGCGGCCGTACGTGGGCACGATGAACACGCCGCGGGCGCGGCCCAGCAGCGCCGTCATGCCGCTCTCGTTGCTCATCGTGTGCGCGACGCCCACCGCGTCGCTGACGTGCCTGGCCGCGGTCTGCTGGCGCCGCGTGGCGGAGTCGTTGTCGGTGCCGCGCGCCGCCTGGCCGGATGCCGCGGTCGCGGAGCTGGCGGGCTGGGACGATTGGGCGGTGCCGGCGGTGGCACCCGGCAACGCGAAGGCGAGCGTGAGCAGGGCGGCAAGGCCGAGCAGGGCATGCCTCAGGACGGAGCGGCGCCTGTCCGCCTGGAGCGGCAGCGTCGTGCGTGGCATCACGTGCATCATGACGTTCTCCTCGGTTCGGCCGAACGGATCGGCGATGAAGGTGGAGGATAGGAGCGCACCCGGATGCGGGTTTGACATGTATCAGTCGTGCGCCGGTCGGTATGATGGCCCCATGGTCTATCAATGGCTCGCCGCCATGGTGCTGTTGTTGCACCTGGGCTTCATCCTGTTCGTCGTCGCCGGCGCGGCACTCGTGGCGCGCCGGCGCCGGCTGTTGCCGCTGCACCTTGCAGCCGTCGCGTGGGGCGCCGCGATCGAGGCGAGCGGCGCGGCCTGTCCGCTGACCGGTCTCGAGAATCATCTGCGCATGCTGGCCGGGGCGGCCGGCTATGCGGGCGGTTTCGTCGACCATTACCTCGTCGGGCTCGTCTATCCAACCGGCCTCACGCGGGGCATGCAATGGGGGCTCGCGGCGGCCGTGCTGGCGCTGAACGCCGTACTGTACGTGCGCATCGTGCGCGGCGGCCGGAACGAAAGCGATTGATCCAGATCTGCGGCGTGCGCGGAACCCGGCGGCGCCCCGGCCGCTCCAAACACCGGACGACCGTAACCGGGAGAACGTCATGGAAAACATTTTTTTGCGTGCATGGTGGGTGCCCGCCCTGCGCGGGGTACTGGGCATCGCGTTCGCGGTGCTGGCCATCGCGTGGCCGGGGCTGACGCTGCTGTCCCTCGTCGCCCTGTTCGCCGCCTACGCGATCCTGGCCGGCATCGCGTCGCTGGCGGGGGCGCTGCGCCACCGGGCGGGCGGCGACCTCCGATGGGACGCCGTGATCCTCGGCCTCGTCAGCATCGGCGCGGGCCTCGTGGCCGCCTACCACCCGGCGGCGACGGCGCTGCTGCTCGTCCTGATCATGGGCGCGAATGCGCTGGTGGTCGGCGTGCTCGACATCCTGGCGGCGATCCGCCTGCGCAGGACGATCGCGGGCGAATGGCTGCTGGCCCTGGCCGGGCTGGCATCCATCGTCTTCGGCGCGCTCGTCTTTGCGAGGCCGGGGGCGGGCGCACTGGCCCTCGTCTGGCTCGTGAGCCTGTATGCCTTCGTCACCGGCGCGCTGCTGCTGGGGCTCGGCCTGCGCATGCGTACGCTGGGGCGCGCGCGGGAGGCCGAACACGACCGCCGCGTCCTGCCCGACCGGCGGATGGCGCCGGCGCGCTAGCGGACGACGGGGGTTTAACCAGGCTTGCACCGGGCCGGCCGGCATGAGATCGTATGGCGTGACGACAGGAGACGACATGCCCCCAACCATGAAGACACCCGGTCCCGACCACCCGATCAGCATCGCGCCGGCCCCGGGTCGCGTGACGGTGCGCGCCGGCGGTGCCGTGATCGCCAGTAGCGACCGCGCGCTCGCGCTCCGCGAAGCGGATTACCCGCCCGTGCTGTACATCCCGCGCGAGGACGTGGCCATGGACCGCCTGCAGCGCACCGAACGCCACACCCATTGTCCGTACAAGGGCGATTGTTCCTATTTCTCGATCACCGACGCGGGGCCGCGGGGCGAGAACGCGGTGTGGAGTTACGAAACGCCGTATCCGGCCGTGGCCGCGATCCGCGAACACGTGGCGTTCTATCCCGACCGCGTCGATGCGATCGATACCCGCTGAACCCGCCGCCGCGGGACTGGGGAGCGTGCCGTTCGACGAGTTCGAGCTGACGGGGCGTGCGCGCACGCATGTGCGGCAGTATGGGCAGACGCCGGGGGAGCCGCCGGGACAGCCGCGGTTTGCGGCGCGGCCCGAGGTCGCCGCCGCCTTTCTCGCGCTGCGTGCCGAGGCCGCGCGTGACGGCATCGACATGCTGCCGATCGCGTCTTGGCGGCCGTTCGAGGCCCAGGCCCGCAACTGGAACCGCAAGTTTTCCGGGCAGGCGACGCTGTACGATTGCCAGGGCAGGGCGCGCGACTACGGCACGCTGGCACCGCCCGACATCGTCCGTGCGATCCTCAACTGGACGGGCCTGCCGGGCGCGACGCGGCGCCACTGGGGCACGGACATCGACGTGTTCGATCGCGCCGCGCACCCGCCGGGCTACCGCACGGCGCTGTTGCCGGACGAGGCGGGCCCGGACGGCGTGTACGCGCGCCTGCACGCCTGGCTCGACGCTCATGCCGAACGCTTTGGCTTCTTCCGCCCGTACCGCACCCGTCGCCGCGGCATGTGCCCGGCACCCTGGCACCTGAGTTATGCGCCGTCGGCAGAGGCGGCGCTGACGGCCATCGACATCGACATGGTGGCCTGCGCGGTGCGCGGCTCGGACCTGCTCGGCCGCGAACTCGTGCTTGACATGCTGCCGGACATCTTCCGCGATCACGTGCTGGACGTGGACGGCCCGATGACGGCGGGTTAGCCGGCGTCCTGGCCGACCGTGCGGCCGAGCCGGTGCACGCCGCCCGCATCGGCGCGGTCGGCACGCACGGCCGGCGGCGTCAGGTGCAGGGTGGTACGGGCCAGCGCGTCCATGCGCACGCCGAGCGGGCGCCGCATCGGGCCGGGTTCCAGGCGGGTGGCGAACATCCACAGGATCGGATAGTCCAGCGTCGTGGGCACGACCACGTTCAGGATCATCGCGAGCTGCCAGTCGACGCACTGCAGGTCGTCGATGGCGATGAGCAAAGGCTGGTTCGCCGCGCGGTGCTGTACCAGCGCGCACAGCGCGGCCGTCTGCAGCAACTGGGTGGCCGGCAGCGGCCACTCCGGCGCGGCGTCGATGAGGCCGACGCAGGCGTCGATATGGACCGGCGACACGCCCAGCGCGGCGCAGCGTTCGCGTACGTGACCGGCCAGCGGCGCCTCTGCGGTGCCGGCGTCGGCCTGCAGGCCGAGCAGGGCGAGCATCAGGCTGGTGGCCGTGTGGGTCGCGCCGCCGTCGAGCACCACGCACGTGTAGCCGCGGGCCCGAGCATCGCGGGCGCCGAAGGACAGCAGGTGCGACTTGCCGGCGCCGGCCGCGCCCTGCACGTCGATGATCCGGCTGCGGCCGCCCACGTGGACCGCGTCGATGACGGCCCGGCATTGCAGGCGTTCGACGTCCGACATATCCGGTACGGGGCGCGGAGGCGGGGCCTCGCGGGCCGGCTCCGCGTCGATCAGGGTCTCGACGCCGATACCGTAGTAGGCGGCGAGGTGGCGCACGGTGCGGTAGGGCACGGGCCTGCCGGATTCGGCGCGCTTGATGGCGGCACGGGTGAGGCATAGTCTGCGTTCCTGGAACTGTTCGGACAACGCCTCGCGTCCGCCGCGGCGCTGGCGCAGGGCTTTCAAGCTGTGCACGTCGAGCATGACGCGGGCGTCAAAGGGCTGGATGGGCGAGGAAGCGAGGTTGATTGTCATGGCACGTCCGGGAAAAGTCACCGCCCCGATGGCGGCGATACTTCTATTGCAAGCGGCGTGCCAAGCCGATATCCGTGGGTGGCGGGCCAGATTTCGGCCCATCGAAGGTTTCTGCGTGTAAAATTGCCATGTTTTTTACATGTAAAGCGACAACGTTGACGTGCCGCGCATGCTTGACTCCACTGAATACACCCAGACTTTGCAGCTGTCCACGCAGGGCATGCCGGGACGGCCGCTGCTGGCGTTGACGATCCTCTGGCATCCCGATCCGGCGCGCGTCGGCGAACAATTCGTCGGCGATCCGGGCACGCTGGAAGTGAACCGCTACGCGCCGCTGTTCTATCGTCCGGGCCAGGCGGGCCTGCCGCTGGGCCACGGCACGATCTCGCGCGATCCCGTGCGGATCGTGCGCGAGGCCGACGGCGATGGCGCCGTCGTGCACTTCCCTGCGACCCGCATGCCGGTCGAGCTGAACGGCCGGGCCGCGACAGGCACGGTCCGGTTCGACGCGGCCGACGTCGCGCGCGGGCAGGTCCTGACCCTCGGCCGCGCCGTCGTGCTGTGCCTGCACTGGATGGACTGCCTGCCCAAGCACAACCCGGTACCGGGGCTCGTCGGCGTGGGTGCGGCGGCGATCGCGCTGCGCGACCAGATCCGCATGGTGGCGCCGACGGACATCCCCGTGCTGCTGCTGGGCGAGACGGGCACCGGCAAGGAAATCGCGGCGCGCGCCATCCACGCGCTCGGCCAGCGCGCCCGGACGCGGCTGGTTGCCGTCAACATGGCGGCACTGAACGAGTCGCTGGCGGCCGCCGAGCTGTTCGGCGCGGCGCGCGGCGCGTACACGGGCGCGCAGGAGCGCCGTGGCCTGTTTGCGGAAGCGGACGGCGGCACGCTGTTCCTCGACGAGATCGGCAATGCGCCGGCGAGTGTGCAGCCGATGCTGCTGCGCGTGCTGGAGGGCGGCGATTATCGGCCACTGGGCGCGAGCCAGGACCGCAGGACGACGGCGCGCCTGATCGCGGCGACGGACCAGGACCTCGACACGGCCGCGTTCAACCAGGCCCTGCTGCGCCGCCTGGAAGGTTTCGCGCTCCAGCTGCCGCCGCTGCGTGCGCGGCGCGAGGACATCGGCGTGCTGATCGTGCATCTGCTGCAGGCGCATGGCGCGCAGCCGGTGCTGCCGCTGGAACTGGTGGTGGAGATCGCGTGCTACGACTGGCCCGGCAACATCCGCCAGCTGGGCCACACGCTGCGCCGCGCCGCGCTGCTGGTGCAGCACGGCGGTACGCCGCAGCTCGAACAACTGGTGCGCCTGACGCCGGCACCGGCCGGCAGCGCGGCGCGCCTGGCACCGGCCGCGGAAGCCGCGCCGGCACCGGCCGCCGCACCGGATGCGCCGCGCCGCAAGCCGGCCGATATCACCGATGCCGAGGTCTTGCAGGCAATGGCCGGCAACGAATGGAACATCCAGGCCGCGGCACGGGATCTCGGCATCTCGCGGCCGACGATGTACAAGCTGCTCGATGCCCACCGCGAGATCCGCTGGGCCGAGCGGATTCCCGCCGACGAGATCGAACGCGCCCTGGCCGCGTGCGCCGGCGATGTCGGGCGTTGCGCGGAGCTGCTCAGGACGCCGACGGAGTCGTTGCGGCGGGAAGTGCGGCGCCTGGCGATGGATGGGCTGACGCCGTAGACAGTCGGATTACTCGCAGTCTGGCAGCATCGTGCCGACTTGCATCTCCGGGTCCGGAAGATAATAGAACGAGCTGGTTCCGTCGCCGTTGTGTGTAGAGAAGGACACGGTAAAGCCCCACACGCCGAGACTCTTGCCGACCGTGACCGTCGAGTTCGCCTTGAGGTTAACACGGTTGCCTTCGGTGAAGGGGGAGCTGCCGTGGCAGCGGCTGGCCATCTGTCCGCAGATCAGTACGCACTCGGCGATGTCGCTGGGACCGTCGAACTGAAAGGAGACCTTGTCCCCGGGCTGAACCTGGAACTGATCTCCGTCCTCGTGCTGGACGCCGTCCAGGCTCCATGTGGCGAGGGTCTGGCCCGGAACGTAAGTAACGACGAGTTGATGGGTTTGCGACATGATGCTCCTTTCGGTTGAACGGCAGTCGGTTGGGATCTCAATTGTTCAGTCGGTTCGATATCCTGGATCGCGGCGCAGCGCCACCAAGTCTGGTTCGGCTTCCACGTACTTGACCGGATAGCCCAGCCGCAGCGCGGTGGCAATCGCCGTGAGCGCGGGCTTGCGGTCGCCGAGTACCTCGAGAGCGAGCCCGGCGCGGAAATGGACGTCGGCATTGCGGGGCGCCAGTGCCATGGCCCGCGTAATCAATGTGTGCGCCTCGTCCTTGTGCCCCGACCTTGCTGCGTACAGGCCCATACGCGAGACGAGCACTACATCGTCGGGGGCTCGTGCGAGCCGGTCGGCCAGAAGGCGCCGTGCTTTGTCGTAGGCATCGCGCGCCTCTTCGCCGCGCCCCGGGATCCACAGCAATGTATCGGCAAGATTGGCCCAGTTAAGATAGACGCCCGGTGCGCCGCGCGTGGGAGAGACCGCGTTTCTGAAGGCGTCGGCCGCACCGACGTAGTCGCCGCGCAAGAACAGGATATTGCCGAGGTTTCCGTACAGCTTGGCGCTGGGGCGGACTTGCAAGCCTTGTTGCAGCACGCGCAGTGCTTCGTCTGGGCGGTTCTCCCGCATCAGAACCGCGCTCAGATTGGCATAGGCGGTGACTGCGTCCGGTTGCAACGCAATACTGTGGCGAAAAGCCTGTTCCGCGGCGCTATCCTCGGATTGTTCGTAGTGCACGGCGCCGAGCGCATCGGCGAAGACCCGTTCGCGAGGAAACCGTTGCATCGCTTGGGCAATGTTCGCGCGTGCTTCCGCGTAACGCCGTGCGTGGCGGAGCGCTTCGACCTTGCCGTACCACGCAAAAAAATTCGTCGGGTCGAGGTGCAGTGCACGCTCATAGGCGGCGAGCGCATCGTCGTGCCGGGCCTGAAAATCGCGAACCCAGCCTTGAGCGATATAACCTAGCGCCAACTGATTGTTGAGATTCAACGCCTGCTGCGCCCCTGCATCGGCCTTTCGCAACCATGTGCCGTCCTCGCGATCGCTACCGTAACGGAACGCATGGACAAGCGATATGCCAGCGACGGCCGCAGCGTTGTCCGGGCTACGCTTCAGTACGCGGTTGAAATGGGATTCCGCGTTTTCAAGGCTGCCAGGAAGGTCGAATATTTTGAGGGCAGCCAACGCTTGTTCCATCTCGATTGCTTCCGAATACGGTGCAAGAGCTTGGGTGAGCGCGTCAAACCGGGGCGCGGCCTGCCACCACAACCCACCCACCAGCGCGGCGCCCAGGAGAGCGACCGCGCCAATGACTTTGCTCCGGCGTCCGACGGTACGCGGCGGCGGAGCGGTGGTCGTACCGCGCCGGTCGTTCGTGGCGGGCCCGCTGGTGAGTTTGGCCAGCCGGCGCACGGCTTCATCCATGGCCTGTATGCGCTGCTCGGGCGACCGCACCGTCATCGCACGTATCAGCGCGATCAGCGGCGTTCCTAGATTCTCCGGATAGTCCCACCCATCTGACGACGTTTGGACGAGCGCCGCGGCCAGCGCGAGTCCATGCAGGGTCGCGAACGGCCGCTTGCCGCAGACGAGTTCGTACAGGATCACGCCGAGCGCGTAGACGTCCGCGCGCGGATCGGGCGTCGCACCCTGTAGGCGCTCGGGTGCCATGTAGGCGATCGTCCCCTGCGGATCGGTTTGGCCCGTCGCCGCGACTTCGCCTAGCGAGACGGTCTCGGTGGCGAGCGCATCCTGGCGCAGCGCAAGGCCGAAGTCCAGGATGCGCACGCGTCCGTCCGGTTCCACCATGAGGTTCGAGGGCTTGATATCGCCATGCACGAGACCGGACGCATGCGCGTCGCGCATCGCTTCGGCGACTTGGCTGACCCAATCGAGTGCAGTCGCAAGCGAGATCGCTTCATCCTGCAGAATCTGTTTCAGCGTGCGGCCATGCACCAGTTCCATGACGATGAACTGATTGTTACCGTCGTCTTCGATGGCGTGGACCTTGACGAAAGCCGCATGGCGCAGCGACGCCGCGAGGCGTGCTTCGCGCACGAGATTCGCATTTGGCGTCCCGCCTTGCCGAATAGTCTTGATTGCGACGCTGCGGTGCAGGCGAATATCCCACGCCTCGTAGACTTCGCCGAATCCGCCTTCGCCGAGACGGGCGCGCAGTTCGTAGTGTTCGGGGCGACCGGGGCCGGGAACGGAGTCGCTCAGGCTGGTCGTATCAGGAAGTGTGGAAGCTGCCATGACCGCAAAAATGTGATGTCTGGAAACATTATAGCGGTAAGCAACTCTTTGGAAGCGATTTTGCGATTCGTACTGCAACCAATTTTGAGAACTTCCCGACCGTCGGCGACGGCATCTTTAAGACGCCGCCGTGCCGTCGGTCGAGGAGGGATACGCTACCTGACCGATAAACGATGCCCGTAAATTAGGAAGCGTCCGCCTGCTCGTCGCTTAACACAGGTTCGGCGACCGTGGCGTCGACCGAATTAGCCGACTGGGGGGCAACGATCGGGGGTGTCGAGCCCACGTCCGGTTCCGGCAGCGCCAAAGCGGTACCGCCGGCACCCAAACCAAGCACGCCAGCGAACAACGCCAGCCCCACGCTGATTTTCTTGTTTTGCATCATTTGCATTCCTCTTAGCAGGTAGAACACGTCGTCATGGCATTCTAAACGTTAAATTGCCGTGCGGAAATTGTACAACAGATAATGAACGCAATGTAAAAAAGACTTGTCGATGCATACACAGATGTGCCGGCCGCGCTTCCGGGTGGTAACCTCACCCCCGCGGCGCCCGCTCCGGCGCCACGAACGCGAGCGCTTCCTCGAACGACCGCAGCACGATGTCGACATGCTCCTCGACTGTCGGCTGCGGCACGGTCGACTGGTCGAACGGCAGCTTGACGGTGGCCAGCAGCGCGTCGGGAAGATGGGTACGCAGCTCCGTGACGGCGTTCAGCCAGTCGCCGAGGCGGTCTTCGACGGGGTAGGGCAGGATCACGGTCGAGATCAGCTCCGCTTTTTCCGGACCGGGCCGGTCGGCCGAGCCCAGCAGTGTGCTGCGCGCATCGATGTTCGCGTCCCGCAGCGCCGACACGAGCAGCTCGGCGAGCAGCTCGTCCCGCTCCACCGCGAGGGCGGCGCACAGCACGACGGAGTGCGCCGGCACGTCCAGCGAGCCCTGCCAGCGGCCCTGGCGGGTCTCGCGCATCTGGCGCAGGTAGGCGCCCAGGTTGGCGTCGAGCAGCGACACGTCGCGCCGGCGCCGCGTGCGCGCGGGCGTACGGCCTTCCGGATTCAGGGTCGCGGCCACGCGGCCCATGGCGGCGCGCATGGTTTCCACCTGGCCCGCGTCGATGCGGCCCGCGCGCATGTCGGCGCCGGCCAGGGCGAGGCCCGGCAGCAGTACCTTGTCGCAATAGCGCGCGAAGCTGGCGCGGCGCAGGTAGGCGTGGGCGTCGCGCACGATCGTGTCGCTGTCGGCCGTCAGCAGGCGTTGATAGAGGCGCTGGGCGCCCGAGACGTTGGGCGCGTCGCCGAGCAGGATCGTCACCGGTTCCAGCCCGCGCACGTGGCGCCCCGCCACGACGAAGCACAGGGTCAGCGGTGTCGACAGCAGGAGGCCCACCGGTCCCCACATCGCGCCCCAGAACACGGCCGAGACGATCACGGCGAGCGGGGACAGGCCGGAGCTGTGGCCATAGACCTTCGGTTCGACGACGTTCGCGACGAACAGTTCCAGCGCGACGAACAGCGCGATGCAGGACAGGGCCAGTTGCCAGCCCGGGTCGATGGCGGCGACGAACACGGCGATCACGGCGCCCGCGGCCATCACGCCCAGGTAAGGCACGAAGCGCAGCATGCCCGACAGCGCGCCCCACAGGCCCGCGTGCGGCACGCCCGCGAGCCACAGCAACAGGCCGATCAGGGTGCCGAACGTCAGGTTGACGATGAATTGCGACAGGAAGAAGCGCGACACGCCCTGGGCCGCGTCGCCCAGCGTGCGGATCGTGCGGTTGATTTCCGTCTGGCCCGCGAGCCGGATGAGGCGGTCGCGCAGCGATTCGTGTTCGAGCGAGATGAAGACGAGCAGCACGAGCACGAGGCCCGCCTCGCCCAGCGGGCCCCATGCCATGGCGAACAGGCGCGCGAGGGAGTCGCGCGTCGTCAGGCGCGGCTGGCGGATCTCGACGGGCAGCGGCTGCGTGGGGCTGACGGTCACCGTGCTCATGCCGCGCCGGCTGCTGACGGTGCCGCTCTGCTGCGCCTGCGGCTGCACGGCGCTGATCTCGGCCTCGATGCGGGCGAACGGCCGCTCCGTCAGTTCGCGCACGGCCGCGACCTTGGTGCGGATCGCGGCGCGGTATTTCGGCAGGTCGCCCGTGACGGCGACGAGCTGGAACGCGAGGACGATGCCGAGGCCCACCACGCACGTGCCCACCATCAGCACGGACAACATGGTCGCGGGCATCTGGCCCAGGCCGATGCGCCGCAGGGTGCGGATCAGCGGCGCGATGACGAGGCTGAGAATGACCGCCAGCGCGAGCGGTTCGAGGACGTCGCGCCCGAAATACAGCAGACCGAGCACGCAGCAGGCGGTGACGATCGAGCTGGAAGTCAGGTGCTTGAACAGAGTGGATTCGCGCATTCGCGGCCGGCTGCGGGGATGGCGGTCATCCCGTAAAGGTAAAACCGCCAATGTAGCAAAAAACGTGGCCGGCAATCAAATTTCTATGAAGAAATTCTTAAGGAGGACGCAGCGCGGTCCCGGTCGAGCGTAGTCAGCGCTTGTCCAGCCGGCGCGCGAACCGGGTTCCCGTCAGCTGGATCACCTGCACGAGCGCGACGAGGACGGCGACGGTGAACACCATGAGGTCCGTGTCGAAGCGGTAGTAGCCGTAGCGGACGACGAGAGCGCCGATGCCGCCGCCGCCCACGACGCCCGCGACCGCGGCGTACGAGAGAAAACCGATGGCGAGGACGGTCAGCGCCAGCACGAGCCCGGAGCGGGCTTCCACGAGCAGCACGCGCGTGACGATCTGCAGATCGGACGCGCCCATCGCCTGCGCCGCCTCGATCACGCCGCGCGGCACGTCGCGCAGCGTCTGTTCGACGAGGCGTGCGAAATACGGTACGGCCGCGACGGACAGCGGCACGGACGCGGCCAGCGGCCCGATCGAGGTGCCGACGATCAGCCGCGTGAGCGGCACGAGCGCGACGAGCAGGATGATGAACGGGAACGAGCGGATCGTGTTCACGGTCCACCCGAGCAGCAGCGCCAGCGGGCGGTTCTGCAGCGCCTGGCCGTCGCCGACGAGGAACAGCAGGATGCCGAGCGGGCCGCCGAACAGCACGGCGGAGGTGACGCCCATGCCCAGCATGGCGAGCGTCTGGCCCAGCGCGACGGCGAGGTCGGGCAGCAGGTCGATGAGCGGATCAGGCATGGAGGACTCCGGGGCGGTAAAGGGCACCGGCTTCGGTGCCGTAGAACGCGAGCTCGCGGCCGAGGGCCGTGAGGCGGGGGGCGGTCGTGTCGGCGGGGACGAAGGTCTCGGCGACGGCGCCGTTTTCCAGCACGGCCACGCGGTTGCACAGCGCGCCCAGCGCCGGCAGATCGTGGCTGACGATGACGATCGTGACGCCGAGATCCGCGTTCGCGCTGCGCAGGATGTCGAGCAGCGCGCGTGTCGTCCCGGCGTCGAAGGCGGATGCCGGCCCGTCGCACAGCAGGACCTCGGGCTGGCTCGCGAGCGCGCGCGCGAGCGCGACCCGCTGCTTCTGGCCGTCGGACAGGCGCGCCGGATGGTCGTCGGCCCGCGACGCGAGGCCGACCCGCTCCAGGCACTCCAGCACGCGGCGGCGCAGGCGCGGCGGGTTCAGCATGCCGTGCAGGCGCAGCGGGAACGCGACGTTGTCGAACACGGTCAGGTTCTGCAGCAGGTTGGGGTGCTGGAAGAGCATGCCGATGTTCTGGCGCGCGGCGCGCAGGTCGCGTTTCGATAATCGGGTGAGGTCGCGGCCGGCGACGATGACGGACCCGCTGTCCGGCGTCTCCAGCAGGTTGATCGTGCGGAGCAGGGTCGACTTGCCGGCGCCGCTGTGGCCGGCGATCCCGAAGATGTCGCCGCGCTCCACGTGCAGCGACACGTCCCGCAGCACGGGTCCGGGACCGGACGATGTGGTCACGTGCTCGATGCGGATGATGCTCATGGCGCGCTCCGTCACGCGTACGCGGCCGATACCGGCAGCGTGCCGTCGAGGGCGTGGCGGCCGATCTCGATGGCGGCGTTGTATGCGACGGTCTTCGCTTCGGCGACGACCACGGCGACTTCGCCCCGTTCGCGTCGCGTCAGGTCGGGACCGCGCGCAAAGGCGTCGTCCAGCCTGGACGCGGCGGCGCCGGCGGCGTCGCGGCTGGCCGCGTGCCACCGCTGCGCTTCGCCGCGCAGGTGCCCGCGGGCCGCGTCCGGCGCGCCTTCCGCCAGGCCGAGGTACACGTTCGTGACGAGCAGTTGCGCAACCTGGGCACGCAACGCGGCCCGGGGCGTGGGCGCCCGCCCGGCCGGCTGCAGCACGTCGTCTTCCGTGAGCCGGACGTTCGTGAACGAGACGGTGCCGCTGTCGGTCCGGCGCAGGCCGAACGCGTCACGGTCGGCATGGACGGACACGCCATCCCGCTGCGTGGCCAGCACGGCGACGAGCGAGCCGTGTGCGAGCGGATCCCAGGCGCACACGGTGAGCCAGTCCGACCCGACCGAGCCGGACGCGAA
Organism: Massilia kyonggiensis; assembly: GCF_024756235.1. Classification (GTDB taxonomy): domain Bacteria; phylum Pseudomonadota; class Gammaproteobacteria; order Burkholderiales; family Burkholderiaceae_D; genus Telluria; species Telluria kyonggiensis. Next base: position 468,591 of record NZ_JANUGY010000007.1, read on the forward strand.
CTCCTTGACGCCGTCCAGCATGTAGCCGCCCGCAGTCGGCCTGGCGACGAGGCGCTTGTCCAGCGGGTTCATGGCGTCGCCCCAGAACACGTCGTGCTCGATCGTCTCGAAGAGCAGGCGGCGTTGCTGGCGCGCGTTGCCGGCCAGGCGGATGCCGGCGATCTGCACGTGGTGGAGCCCGAGGAGGTGGGCGAGGGCGCAGTCGGCGCGCGCGACGATGCGTACCACGTCGCCGATCGTCTTCCAGCTGGCGCCCAGGCCGCCGTACTCGCGCGGCACGGACAGGGCCAGCAGGCCGGAGGCGCGGATCCACTGCCGCTCGCGTGCCGCGTGGCCGCCGGGATGGCCGCGCCCGGCGGCGGCGGTCAGCCGCGCGGCCAGGTCGTGGGCGGCGGCGATGGGGTCGAACGGGTCGGGGGCCGGCGCCTGGTGGGCGGGGCCGTCCGACGATGCGGGGACTGGGTGCAGTGCCAGATGCATGGTCGATATCCTTCAGCAAAGTCGGCCCAGTATTGCAAACGGCAGACCCGGCGTGAACGAAGATATTCGCCGTTCGATATGTGTCGAACGTTAAAACGAAAAGCGACTATGTATCTGACGGTTCGCGTCAGCGCGACACGATCAGGCGCAGGCCGAGGGCGATGAAGATGGTGCCGGCGATGCGGTCGAGCCACTGTCCGGCCTTGGGACGGCGCGCCAGCCACTGGCCGATGGCGCCGGAAAAGAAGCCGAGCAGGCCGAACAGCACGACGGCCTGCAGCGTGAACGTGAGGCCCAGCAGCGCCGTCTGCAGGTTGGCGTCGCCCCGCTGCGCAACGACGAACTGGGGCAGGAACGACAGGAAGAACAGGGCAACCTTCGGATTGATGGCGTTGGCGACGAGGCCCTTGATGAACAGCGCGCGGGCCGGATCGGCGGCGGCGTGCGCGGTGTTGACGCGGGCGCCGCCCCGGCTGCGGATGGCGTGCCAGCCCATCCACGCGAGATACAGGCCGCCGCATACCTTGAGCGTCGTGAACGCGAGCGGCGACGCGGCGATGAGGGCGGAGACGCCCACGACGGCCAGCAGCGTGTGCGACAGGCACCCGAACGCGCATCCGAGCCCGAACGCGATGCCGCGCACGCGGCCCTTGGCCACGCCCACGCTCAATACCATCATGTTGTCCGGCCCTGGCGACAGCGTGAGCAGGATGGCGGCGGCGAGAAAGGCGAAGAACTGGTCGGGTGTCAGCATGGGCGGTCCTGGACGAAAAGGAAATGTTACCGTGGACCGATGCAATTCGCCAGCCCACTGAAATAATTCGTGATCGGTTTCCAGGTTTTAAATTGTGAAAAGACGCGATAAGGGGTGATTTTCATGAGCCATGAATTATTTATGTAACACGCATGATGTCGAGTAGCGGCGATTAAAAACGGTGGCTGATTTCATTATGACTGTTAACGGATTTAACGTTGTCGATGCCCGTACAGGCGAATAGGATAGGCATCGCCTGAACGAGCGGCAAGCCTGGTTTGCAGGCTTCTTTTTCGATGGCGGGGGAGTGCTTTTTTATTCTTCGCGTTCATCGAATTCACGTTAACTATTTTAGGGATTTAAACATATGAAAATTTCTTCCAAGATGTTCAAATACCTCGCCATTGCCGGCGCCATCGTCATGTCGGCCGCGTACGCCGACGACAGGCAAACCATGTGCAGCCAAACCTGCTCGCAGGCTGCGTATAGCGCATCGGAATCGGCCAAACAATCGATCGCCCAGCAGATGTATCAAAGCTGCAGCCAGATTTCGGATTCGGCGGGTCAATCGCAGTGCTACGCCGCCATTCCGACCACGGTGAATCAACAGGGCCAACAGGTCTATTCCTCGGTCTACAATTCGTGCATGGGCGCGTGCATGTAATCATCGATCCTGGGCTGGCCGCGATGGCGCGCTGGATCATGGCCGGTCCTCCTGTCAAGCGGGCCGTCCTGTTCGCATTCGCCGCGTGCGTGCTGGCGGGCGGCGCCGGCGCGGCGCCGGAAAACGCGCCGCAAAGCGTCGTCGTCACCGGCCAGCGCGCCGCGTCGGCCTGGGTGCGGGGCGAGAGCGCCCATGTGGCCGTCCTCTCGGATGCGCCGCGCGAGGAGGTCGCCCGGCTCGTCGAACACCTCGAGCACCTCGACGCCCTGCTGCGCGTCTACACGGCAGGCTACCGCGTCACGGCCACGGGACCGGAGCGCCGGACGAACGTCGTCTACCTGGACAGCTTCAACGCGCTGCGGCGGGTCCGGCCGGAGCTCTCGCCATTTCTCGTCTCGCTGACCACCGACTGCCGGGGCGCCACCCAGAGCTTCTTCCTGCACACGCAACCGCTGCCCGAGGTGGCAGACGACAAGCTCGCGGTGGCGAAGCTGCACAAGGGCCTGGCGTGGCTGTCGAAGGCCTACGCGCGCGATTTCCTGTTGCGGCATACGGACGTGCGCGCCCCCCGGGGCTGGGTCGAAGGGTTTTCGACGTATTTTTCCAGCGTGATGTTCGGCACGCGGCAGATGGTGATCGGACGCATGCCGGCGGACGTCGCCGACTTTTTCCAGGCCAGCGACGGCGGCGCCGACTACCGGCTCGAGTACGGCGACGTACTGGCCAGCGATCCTTTCAAGAACGTCCTCTACTGGGAGAACCAGAGGCTTGCAGCGAACGAATTCCAGGCCAAGGCGTGGGCCCTGGCGCACTACATTCTCGGCGAGGCCGGGCGGCGCCAGCGCCTCGGTGCGTTCCTGAACGCGGTCCACCGGGGTGCAGACGGGGCCGCCGCGCTGCGCGACGCGTTCGGGCTGGACGTCGAGGATGCCGGAACGGCGCTGTGGCGCTACCGCCTGCGCGCGGCCAAGGTGCTGCGCGTCGAGATGCCGGCGCCGATGCAGCTGCGGCCGGAGATCGCATGGACGACGCTATCGGAGGCGGCAGGCAACTTCGTGCTGGCCGATGCCGTCCTGAAGGGCTGTCCGGCCCGGGCACGTGGCGAAAGCCTGCTGCGCACGCTGGGCGAGGACGCGGCCGGGGTGCCGAACGTCGATGCCGCCCAGCTGGCGCTGAGCCGCGCGCGCGTCGGGTATGGCGATCCCGCGGCGGCGCTGCCCTGGCTGCGCCGGGCGGCGCGCCGGCCCGACGCCGACGCCGACGTACTGGTGCTGCTCGCGCGGGCCGACCTGAAGCTGGCGGCGCGGGCCGATGCGGTGGCGCGCGCCGCCTATCTCGACGATGCCCGCGCCGGTCTCGCGCGGGCGCGGGCGCGCGAACCGGCTTCCGGTGCCGTCGCGCTGGCCGGGCTCGAACTGTCGCTGCTGGCGGCCGGCGCCCCGAGCCGCGAGGCGCTGGACGGCGTGCTCGCGGCCTGGAACGCGGCCCACGATTCGTCGGCGTTGGCGCGGGCGGCCGCGCTGGCGTGGTGCTACCTGGGCGACGTGGCGAGGGCCGGACACGTGCTGCGCATGATGGCGAACGACGGCTTCGATCCGCGCTTCGCGGCATGGGCCGTCGCGTTCCAGCGCCGCCTCGACGCCGGCCTTACGCCGGCTGCCATCGCGGATGAAATGCGCCGGGATCCGGACGACGACACGGACGGGTAGGCGCGCGCCGCGGCCTTGGTGTAAAGTGCGGATCCTATGTCCAGTCACAAGCACCAGCAACCCCTGCGCAATGCGTTCGAACGCGTCCTGAACGCGTTCCTGATGAAGGGCCTGCTGGCCGGGATCAGCTACCGGCTCGGCGGCCTGGGTCGCGTACGGGTGACGCGCCGGGACGTCGAGGTGGGGCCTGCGCGGCTGGCGCAGCCGCTGCGCATCGGTTTCGCGTCCGATTTCCACGCGGGTCCGACGACGCATCCCGCGCTGTTCGACGACCTGCTGGCGGCGATCCGCGCGGAAGCGCCGGACGTGCTGCTGCTGGGCGGCGACTACGTGTGCTTCGATGCGGAGAACGTGGCCGCGCTGGCCGACTTTTTCGCCGGTGCGCGGGCACCGCTCGGTACCTATGCCGTCATCGGCAACCACGACACCTGGAACGGCCGCGGCGTCATCGAAGATGCGCTGCGCGCGGGCGGCGTCGAGGTGCTCGTCAACCGCAGCGTCGCGTTGCCGGCGCCGTACGCCGACGTCAGCGTGTGCGGCATCGACGATCCGTGGACGGGCGCGCCGTCCGCCGGCGCCACGTTCGCGGGGGCGGGCGCCATCCGGATCTACCTGACGCATTCCCCCGATGGGCTGTACCGCCTGGAAGGCCAGCGCTTCGACGTCGCGTTCGCCGGGCATACCCACGGCGGCCAGATCGCGCTCCCGGACGGTGCGCCGCTGTTCCGTCCCAGCGGCCCATATTCGCGCGATTTCTGTTACGGCCGCTACGACCAGACGGGCAACGGTCCGCTGATCGTCAGCCGCGGCGTCGGCTGTTCCGGCATCCCGGTGCGCCTGAATGCGGACCCGGAACTCCTCATTTGCACCCTGCGCTAGCCATTCCCGTCCCATTTTTGCGGTTTCCCAGCTTCGCCACCAGGAAATATTGAGTATTTCCTTTGATTCTGGATAACAGAATGGCGATAATGTGACGCCGCCAGGCTGGCAACCGGCATTGTTCTTGCATGCCAGCCTCGGCGGCCCGAGCCCCAGGAGGAGACCCCCTTCGGCGTATGTATGTGCAGGTTATCGCCTGCCCGCCGCGTATAACAATCAGGGACCGGGATCTATCTACTATCGATTGGAGAAAGCAGTGAGTCTTTTCAGAACCAAGAATCTCGACAACATGGTCGCAGCCTCCCGTACCCCGGGCGGGCTGAAGAAAGTGCTGGGGCCAACCGACCTCATCCTCATGGGCATCGGGGCGATCGTCGGCACCGGTATCTTCGTGCTGACCGGTACCGGCGCCCTGACGGCCGGTCCGGCGCTGACGGTGTCGTTCATCGTCGCCGCCATCGCATGCGGCTTCGCGGCCATGTGCTACGCGGAGTTCGCGTCGACCGTGCCGATCGCCGGTTCGATCTATACGTACAGCTACGTCGTCCTCGGCGAACTCGTCGCCTGGATGATCGGCTGGGACCTCCTGCTCGAATACGGGCTGGCGACGTCGGCCGTGGCCGTCGGCTGGTCCGGCTATTTCCAGTCGCTGATGAGCGGCTTCGGCATCACCATTCCGGAAATCCTGTCCGCCGCGCCGGGCGCGGTGCCGGGCGTGCACAGCGTGATGAACCTGCCGGCGCTCGTCATCATGCTGGTGCTGACCGCGATGCTGTCGTACGGCGTGCGCGAATCGGCGCGCGTCAACAACATCATGGTCGTCATCAAGATGGTCGTCGTGCTGCTGTTCATCGCCGTCGGCTTCAAGCACGTCACGCCGGCCAACTGGCATCCGTTCGCGCCGTTCGGCGCCACGGGCATCATGAGCGCCGCCGCCGTCGTGTTCTTCGCCTTCATCGGTTTCGATGCCGTCACGTCGGCCGCCGAGGAAGTCAAGCGTCCGGAGCGCGACCTCCCGATCGGCATCATCGGTTCGCTGACCATCTGCACGATCCTGTACGTGATCGTCGCCGCCATCATGACCGGCATCGTCCCGTTCCAGATGTTCAAGGGCATCGACCACCCCGTCTCGCTGGCCCTGCAGCACGCGGGCGAAAACTGGTTCGCCGGCTGGATCGACCTGGGTGCCATTCTCGGCATGACCACCGTGATCCTGGTGATGGCCTATGGCCAGACCCGCATCATCTATGCGATGTCGCGCGACGGCCTGCTGCCGGCGAAGCTGTCGACCGTGCACCCGAAATTCGGCACCCCGTTCTTTGCCACGTGGGTGGTCGGCATCCTGTTCGGCCTCATCGCCGCGTTCGTGCCGTTGAACGTGCTGGCCGAACTCGTCAACATCGGCACGCTGGCCGCGTTCTGCCTCGTGTCGGTCGCCGTGATCGTCCTGCGCAAGAAGCGCCCGGACCTGAAGCGCGCGTTCCGCTGCCCGGGCGTGCCCATCGTGCCGGGCATCGCCGTCGTGTTCTGCCTGGCGCTGATGTCGTTCCTGTCCGCGATCACGTGGGTGGCGTTCATCATCTGGCTGGTGCTGGGCCTGCTGGTGTATTTCGGCTATGCCCGTTCGCGTTCGATGCTGAACGGCGTGACGCAATCGTAATTCGACATTACCGCTTGAAAAGCGGCGCTGCGGCGCCGCTTTTCTTTTATGTAACGATTCAATTTTTGTAATCCTCGTCCGACATTCTGGAGGGAAGCGTACCGATTACGCCAACCAGGCCGGGTCCGCATAATCTTGGTAGAACATTTACCAAAAGATTTGTTATGACCTCCACTTTTGTCGTCGACAGCCCGGCACGCGCAGCGGACCGGGACACCCGCCCGGTCCAGGTATCGTCCGCCAAAGACCTGTACTTTGCGCTGATGGACAACCCGGCTGCGGCCCTCGAGGCGTCCCGTGCATTCCTGGCGGCGCAGATCGAAGTCGCGCGCGCGGAACCGTGCGAGCTGCCGGACGCCGTCTGGCAGCTGCAGGGCTGGATCCAGGGCCGTGCCGAATCGGTCGGCATCGCCTACCGCGAATACCTCGCCGCGCGCAAGAACGGGGCGCCGCGCCGCTACTTCACCAGCAAGTCGCATGCGCTGTACTTCCTGAAAGGTGTCGCGCCCACGAAGCTCGTCGACGGCGCCTGGCTGTACGGCACGCTGTCGCGCTGGGAAAATCCGGACTTCCACCCGCTGATCAAGACCTATTTGGAAGAGCTGGGCGATGGCGTGCCGGACAAGAACCACGTCACGCTGTACCGCCGCCTGCTCGCGGCGCACGGGTGCGAACACTGGGAGACGCTGCCGGAGGACCACTTCGTGCAGGGCGCCATCCAGCTGGCGCTCGCGTACAACGCCGACGCGTTCCTGCCCGAGGTGGTGGGCTACAACCTCGGCTACGAACAACTGCCGCTGCATCTCCTGATCACGTCGTACGAGTTGAACGAACTCGGGATCGATCCGTATTACTTCACGTTGCACGTCACCGTCGACAACGCCGGCAGCGGCCACGCGCACAAGGCCGTGCAGGCGTTGCGCCACCTGATGGCGCAGTCCGGCGACCCGGCCGCGTTCTTCCAGCGCGTGCTGGACGGCTACCGCCTGAACGACCTGGGCGCGTGCACGACGTCCGTCATCGGCGCGTTCGACCTGGAAGCGGAACTGGTCGAGATCTTCAGCGCGAAGGCGGCCATCGGCAAGAACATGCACTCGGATTACTGCCGCGTGGCCGGCCGCTCCGTCAACGACTGGCTTGCCGACCCGAAGCAGATCCCGGATTTCCTGACGAAGCTGGAGGAATCCGGCTGGATCCAGCGCGGCGAAGACGTGGAGCAGAGCCGCTTCTGGCGCCTGATCCAGGGCGAGCGCGCGGAGATGTTCGGCGTGTTCTCCAGTTATGAGCAGCAGGTGCTGCGCGACTGGATCACGACGCCGCGCGACGCCACGGCCACCGCGCGGACGACCCGCGTGCTGAGCCACCGCGCACGCCAGCGTACGCTCGACAGCCTCACCCAGCACGCACAGCGCAGCGGGTATCCGGAGCGGGGCCTGATCCGCCGCCGTCCCGCCGGCAGCGGCGGCGACACCGAACTGCACCAGCTGGAAGAGCGCGTCGCGGCGGCCGTCGGCAAGCCGGAGGCGATGGCCATGCTGGCGCAACTCATGTCGCCGTCCCTGCACCACACGGCGATCGGCCTGATGGCCACCCGGATGTATTCGCAGCTGCTGGACGCTTAAGCATGAACGCAGCGGCGCGCTGATGCGCGCCGCGACGACCGACAAACAAGGGATTCCTGTGCACATACTCGAACAACGCTTCCTGCGTGGACCGAACATCCACGCCGCCACCCCCTGCCTGTTGTCCGTGCTCGACCTGGACGATCTATACGGCGTCTCCACGCGCGACCTTCCGCAGTTCAACGAGGCGTTGCTGGCGCTGCTGCCGTCGCTCGCGGACTATCTCGTGCCGACGGGCCAGCCGGGCGGTTTCGCCCAGCGCCTGCGCGAAGGCACGTATCTCGCGCGCGTGATCGAGCACGTGACACTGGGCCTGCAATGCCTCGCCGGCGCGCCGGTCGCGTTCGGACGCACGCGTCCCGTGACGGGCAACCCGGGCCAGTACCGCATCGTCTGTGCCTATCAGCTGGAAAAGGTGGCGCAGCCCGCGTTCGCGCTCGCCGTGGACATCGTCGACGCGCTCGCCCACGGCCGCACTTTCGACCTGGCGCCGCGCCTGGAGGAGTTGCGCGAGATCGCAGAGCACTACGCGATCGGCACGAGCACCGCCGCCGTGCTGGCCGCCGCGCAGGAGCGGAGCATACCGGTCATGCGCATCACGGAAGACGCGAACCTGTTCCAGCTGGGTTGGGGCGTGAAGCAGAAGCGCATCCAGGCGACGATCACGGGCGACACGGGCACCATCGCCGTGCGCATCGCCAGCGACAAGCAGCTCACCAAGCAGCTGTTGCACGAAGCGGGCGTGCCCGTGCCGCAGGGCGAGACGGTGACGACGATCGAAGACGCGCTGCGCGTGGCCGGCAAGTTGAAGGTGCCGGTGACCGTGAAACCGCTGGACGCCAACCAGGGCAAGGGCGTCACGGTCGCGTGCCGCACGGATGCGGAGATCGAGCAGGCGTACGCGTACGCGCGCAAGTTCGGCCGCCACATCATCGTCGAGCGCTTCATCGAAGGGCTTGACTACCGCGTGCTCGTCGCGGGCGGCAAGGTCGCGGCGGCGTCGCTGCGGCGGCCCGCGCACGTCGTGGGCGACGGTACGCACACGGTGCGCGAACTCGTCGACCTCGAGAACCGCAATCCGGCGCGGGGCGCCGGCCACACGAACATCCTCACGCAGATCGCGCTGGACGCCCATGCGGAAGACCTGCTGCGGCGCCAGGATCTCGTGCCGGACGCCGTCCCCGCGGCCGGCATGACGGTGTATTTGCGCGGGAATGCGAACCTGTCGACGGGCGGCACGGCGGAAGACGTGACGGACCTGCTGCCGGAATCCACGCGCCGCCTGTGCGTGCGCGCGGCCGCGAAGATCGGCCTCGACGTGGCGGGCATCGACATCGTCTGCCGCGACATCGCCCAGCCGCTGGCGGACCAGGGCGGCGCCGTCATCGAAGTCAACGCGGCGCCCGGCATCCGCATGCACGAGCATCCCAGCAGCGGCACGCCACGCGACGCGGGCGATGCCATCGTGCAGGGCCTGATGGGCGAGTCGGACGGCCGCATCCCGATCATCGCGTGCACTGGCACCAACGGCAAGACGACGACGACCCTGCTGATGGCGCATACGGTGCGCCTCGCGGGCAAGGTCACGGGCGTGACGACGACGCACGGCGTCTACATCGGCGGCAAGGAAGTCACGAAGGGCGATTGCACGGGCTACTGGTCGGCACGGACGGTATTGTCGTCGCCCGACGTCGAAGTCGCCGTGCTGGAGACGGCGCGCGGCGGCATCCTGAAACGCGGCCTCGCGTTCGACCGCTGCGACGTCGGGATGGTGCTGAACGTATCGCCCGACCACCTGGGCCTGGACGGCGTCGACACGATCGAAGACCTCGCGCAGGTGAAGGCCGTGGTGCCGCTGTCGGCCAGCCGCGCCGTCGTGCTGAACGCCGAGGACCCGCTGTGCGTGGCGATGGCGCGGCGCGTGCATCCGGACGTGGAGATCGTGTACTTCGCCATGGAGGCGGACAGTCCCGTGCTGCTGCGCCACCTGGAAGAGGGCGGCCGCGCCGTCTACTTCCAGGACAATTCGATCGTCGTGGCCGACGCGACGTACCACCAGGAGCTGCTGCGCGTGGAAGCGATGCCGATCGCGCTGGGCGGCCGTGCGCGCTACAACATCGCCAACGGCCTCGCGGCGGCCGCGGGCCTGATGGCGGCGGGATTCAGCAACCTTCAAATTGCGACGGGCCTCTCGACGTTCGTCAGCGACGGCAAGACGAACCCGTTGCGCACGAACGTGTTCGACGTACGGGGCGTCACGGTCATCGTCGACTATGCGCACAATCCGGCCGCGTATGCCGCGCTGGCCGAGATGGCGCGCTCGCTGCTGCCCGGCCAGCTGGTGGGCATCGTGACGGCGCCGGGCGACCGCCGCGATGCCGACCTGCTGGAAGTGGGCCACGTGTGCGCCGCGCGCTTCGACGAACTGGTCGTGTACGAATCGTCGAGCCGCGGCCGCGCGTACGGCGGCGCCGTCGACCTGATCCTGCAGGGGGCCGAGGAGGTCGTCGGCAAGACGGATACGCTGCACCGCGAACTGGACGTGGGCGAGGCGATCCGCCTGGGCCTGTCGTTGTGCCGGCGCGGCGACGTGCTCGTGTTCGCGTGCGGGTCGTCGCTGGACGTGTTCGTGGACGCGATCCGGCAGACCGACCCGGAAAGCGCGGCGCGTATCGCGGCGCAGGTGGGGTGATTACCGCCCTCCGCCCGCAACGGCGGCCTGCCGCGCGATCTCCAGAAAGTTGCCCACCTTCGTTGACGAGTTCCCTTCGAGCGACGCCAGCGCCAGCTTGGAGCGGACCTTCGCATCCGCGATGTCCACGTACGTCACCCCTTCGGCGTGGAACTGGCTGACGGACGCGGGCACGATCGACACGCCGAACTCCGCCGCCACGAGGCTGACGACGGTCGACAGCTGCGGCGCCTGCTGGCCCGGCATCGGCTCGAAGCCCGCGTGGCGGCAGGCCGAGACGATCTCGTCGTGCAGCATCGGGCTCGCCGCGCGCGGAATCAGCACGAACGGCTCCTGCGCCAGCGCGGACAGCGGGATCCGTGCCCGCTGCGCGAGCGGATGCGTGATCGGCAGCACGGCCTGCATCGGCTCGCTCGCGATGTCCTGCAGCACGACGCCGGCGAACGAGTGCACGCCGGGGCGCAGGAACGCCAGATCGATCCGGCCTTCGTCCAGTTGCGCCAGCAGGTGCGCCGTCGTGCCCTCGGTCAGCGTCAAACCGACGCCCGGGTAGGCATTCCGGAATTCGCGCACCAGCGCCCGCACGATCGGGTGGAAGGCGGCGGAGGCCGTGAAGCCGAGGTGCAAATGGCCCGTTTCGCCGCGCCCGGCCCGCTGCGCGTTCAGCGTGGCGTGCTCCACGTCGCCCAGCAGGCGCTTGGCGTCGACGAGCAGCGCCTTGCCGGCGTCGGTCGGCACCACGCCGTGTCCCGTGCGGTGGAACAGCTTGACGTCCAGTTCCCGTTCTAGCGCGTGGATCTGCTGGCTCAGCGGCGGCTGCCCGATGCCGAGCCGTTCCGCCGCGCGGGTGATATTGCCTTCCTCGGCGACGGCGACGAAGTAACGTAAATGCCTGAGTTCCATGCGGTATCTGTAAAAAGTATGGATCCTAGATTATCCATATATTGGACAGTATATGGCTATTTGGCGATAATACAGGTATCCCACGGACAAGTTTTTTGCGGCGCGAGCCGCATGGACGCGTTTTGGCGGGCCCATAACTTTAAATTTTGGAAGAGTGCTGGAATGTCAGAAGCAATAAAAAAAGTTCAGGAGCGAAGGCAGCCGATCCGTAACGTGAACATTACGGACATCACGATGAAC
>NZ_JANUGY010000008.1 GCF_024756235.1 Massilia kyonggiensis
GCATCCGGACGTCACCGAGAAGAAGATGGTGTGGATCGGCCGCGTGACCGTCGTCGTGTCGATGCTGCTGGCCGTCGTGATCGCCCCGCTGATGGGCATCGACAAGAAAGGCGGCTTCCAGTACATCCAGGAATACACGGGCTTCGTCTCGCCGGGCATCCTGGCCATGTTCCTGCTGGGCTTCTTCTGGAAGAAGACGACGTCGAGCGCCGCGATGTTCGCGACCGTGGGCGGCCTCGTGTTCTCGATCATCCTGAAGTTCCTGCCGACGATGATGGACCTGTCCTTCCTCGCGCCGATCGGGTTCGCGCACGACAATGGCTCGGGCGTGTACGAGATCCCGTTCCTGGACCGCATGTTCATCGTGTTCTGGCTGGTCGTCGCCGGCATGGTCCTGCTGAGCACCGTGTTCGCCCGCGGCAAGGTCAAGGGGCTGATCGTCGACACCAAGCTGTTCAAGGTCGACGGCGCCTTTGCCCTGGGCTCGGCCGTCATCTGCGTCGTGCTGGCCACGATCTACGGCATGTGGTGGTAATCCCCTCCACTTGATGGCGAGGCGGCCTGCGGGCCGCCTTTTTTTATGTTTTTCGCCAGGCTATATGAACTTCGTATATACGCTGGTGAAAAACATAATTGTTGCGCTCCTTGCAAGGCGACAGAATTCCGGTCAGTCGCACGATTGGTTCGTTTGACGCACCAACGATGACGACGACAACACATAAGTCTAAACGACAAAGCAAGGAGATTACATGCAGCAGAAAACCCTGAGCGTACTCGTACGCTCGCTCTTCCCATTGTTGGCCCTCCCCGCCGTCCCCGCACTTGCCCAGCAAGCCACGCCGTCCGAACCCGCCGCCGGCGGCGACACCGCCGTGCAGCAGGTCGTCGTGTCCGGCATCCGCGCGTCCGTGCGCAGCGCCCTCTCCGTCAAGGAGAACTCCAACAGCATGGTCGAAGTCGTCGCCTCCGAAGACATCGGCAAGCTCCCGGACACCACCATCGCCGAATCGCTGGCGCGCCTGCCGGGCCTCGCCGCCGGTCTCGATCGCGGCAACGCGAGCCAGATCGTCGCACGCGGCATGGGCGAGCGCTTCATCGGCGCCACCCTGAACGGCCGCGAACTCGCATCGTCCGAGCCGAACCGCGCCGTGCGCTTCGAGCAGTTCCCGTCCGAGTCGCTGTCCGGCGCCATCGTCTACAAGACGCAGAACGCCGACCTCGTCGAAGGCGGCGTCGCGACGACCATCGACCTGCAGACCGTGCAGCCGCTGAAGTACAACGGCCGCCAGGCGTCGCTGAAGGCCGACGCGCTGTACTACCCGCTCGCGAAGGACGTCGACGCGCAGTCCGTGCGCCCGCGCCTGGGCGGCATCTGGATCGACCAGTTTGCGAACAAGACCATCGGTGCAGCCGTGGCCTTCAGCTACCAGAAGCAGCCGTCGATCGAAGAACGCAAGAACCACTGGGGCTTCAACGAAGACCATTCCGCCGACCTGAATGGCGACGGCAAGGTCGACAAGACGCCGTGGGGCTTCGAGGATGAGCTCAAGAGCGGTACCAATGAACGCAGCAGCGTGCTGGGCAAGCTGGAATGGAAGGCGAGCCCCGACGCCATGATCACGGCCGACCTGTACTTCGCCCGCAACAAGATCCGCGAGCCGAGCGTGCAGCACTGGACGGGCGACGTCGGCAACTGGGACGGCTGGCAGACCGGTAACTACTCGAACGTCGACATCCGCAACGGCTACGTGGTCGGCGCGACCGTCAAGGACGTCAGCCTGACCACGCACAGCACCCGCTGGATCCAGAACATGGACAACTTCGCCGGTGGCCTGAACGGCAAGTTCAACGTGGGCGACTGGAAGGTCGAAGCGGACGTCGCCACGTCGCGCGCGAGCCGCGCCAGCCAGTGGGCCGACGTGCGCAACACCACCGCGAACAACGGCACCCTGTCGTGGGCCTTCACCGGCAACGAGCAGCAGTCGTACTCGTACAGCCAGGACACCGGCAACCTCGCCACGTTCGGCGCACCGTCGCTGTATATCGACAACGACGGCCACGTGCACGATCGCCTCGATTCCGCGCAGCTGAGCGGCGCGCTGCCGCTGGACCTGGGCCCCGTCAGCCGCATCAAGATCGGCGCGCGCTTCGCCGACCGCGAGAAATCCTACCGCCAGACCACGTGGAACGTCTCGCCGGCGAACGCATCGATTCCGGCATCGGCCTACACGACCATCAACGTGCCGGGCTACTTCCCCGCGCTGATGCTGAACGACTTCGAAGGCACGGTGGGTTCCACGTTCGGTCCCGGCGCCCTCGATCCGAGCGGCCGCACGCCGACCGCGAACGACCTGCTGGCCGGCTGGCGCGTCAAGGAACGCACGAGCGCCCTGTATGCGCAGGCGGACCTCGACGGCGAGATGTTCGGCCTGAAGTACCGCGGCAATGCGGGCGTGCGCGTCCTGCACACCAGCCAGACCGGCGAAGGCATGGAGTCCGTCAACGGCGCGGCGCCGACCGCGGTGTCGGGCGGCGCGTCGTACACGAAGGCCCTGCCGAGCATGAACCTGATCTTCAACCTCGACGAGGAACAGAAGCATCAGGTGCGCTTCTCGCTGGCCCGCGCCATGTCGCGCGCGCCGATGGACGAGATGCGCGCATCGCGCCAGATCTCGATGGACACGACGCCGGGCTCGCAGCAGCCGCTGACGGGCAGCGCCGGCAATCCGGGCCTGCTGCCGATGATGGCGAACCAGGCCGACCTCGCGTACCAGTGGTACTTCGACAAGGGCTCGCTGTTCTCGGCCGCGCTGTTCTACAAGCAGATCGGCAGCTACATCGGCATCACGACGGACACGACGACCATCGGCAACCGCCAGGCGGTCATCACCCGCTCCATCAACGGCGAAGGCGGCTACGTGCGCGGCCTGGAGCTGGTGTACCAGCACGCGTTCACGCGCCTGCCGGCACCGTTCGACGGCCTGGGCGTCGCCGCGAACTGGTCGTACAACGAGAGCGACATCCACGAGTACACGAATAACTTCCCGATGGAAGGCCTGATGCGCAACAACGGCGGCGTCACGCTCTGGTACGAAAAGAACGGCTTCGAGGCCCGCGTCTCCGCCAACTACCACAGCCCGTTCGTGCGCATGCCCCGCTGGACGGCCGGCTACATGGCGGAGAATGGCGAGGAGACCTACGTCACCGCGAACGTCTCGTACTACCTGACGCCGCAGCTGCAATTGCGCGTGGGCCTGGACAACATCACGAACCAGAAAGTGGTCTACACGCAGAACGCGAATGCGTACATGCAGAACGTGATGGAATACGGCCGCCGCTACAACGTGGGTCTTTCGTACAAGTTCTGATGATGACGACGAGCCGACCCACGCTGCTCCGCGCCGCCCTGCTGCTGGCCTTCGCCGGCCCCGGCATGGCGGGCGCGGAACAACTCCTCACCGTCGACGCCACGGCGCCGGCGCCCGACCCGCGCACCGGCTATATCAGGCTGGGCACGGCAACGGCGCCGGGCGGCCACACGCTCGGCATCAACAACCAGTACCTCACGCGCGACGGCAAGCCGTGGCTGCCGGTGATGGGCGAGTTTCACTACACGCGCAGCCCGGCCGCCAGCTGGGATGCGGAACTCGCCAAGATGAAATCGGCCGGCATCGACATCGTCGCCAGCTACATCATCTGGAACCACCACGAAGCGGCCGAAGGTAAGTTCGACTGGTCCGGCAACCGCGACCTGCGCCGCTTCGTGCAGCTCGCGCGCAAGCATGGCCTGGACGTCGTCGTCCGCGTCGGCCCGTGGTCGCATGCCGAGGTGCGCTACGGCGGCTTCCCGGACTGGGTGGTCGACGCCATGCCGACGCGCGGCAACGATCCGACCTACCTGCGCTACGTGGAGCGCTACTACCGCGAGATCGGGCGCCAGCTGGATGGCCTGCTGTACAAGCAGGGCGGCCCCGTGATCGGCGCGCAGATCGAGAACGAGTACAACCTGGCCGGCCCGGGCCGCGGCGCGGAGCACATCCGCACGCTCAAGGGTCTTGCGGTGAAGGCGGGCATCGACGTGCCCTACTACACCGTCACGGGCTGGGACCAGACCTTGTACCCGTCCGGCGAAGTGACGCCGGTGTTCGGCGGCTATCCGGACGAGCCGTGGGCGACGAGTACGAAGGAACTGCCGCCGAAGGAGACGTACGCGTTCCGCTTCGACACGCGCGTCAGCGGCGACCTCGGTGCGCAGACCCGCGCGAGCCAGCAGGGCACGGCGGAGACGGACATGGACAAGACCCCGTTCCTCGGCGCGGAATACGGCGCGGGCCTGCCCGCGATGTACCGCCGCCGCACGCTCGTATCGAGCGACGACATCGCCTCGATGCTGCCCGTGCAGCTGGGCTCCGGCGTCAACCTGATGGGTTACTACATGTTCCACGGCGGGCGCAATCCCGTCGGCGGCACCACCCTGGAAGAAAGTACGAAGAGCGGCGGCTACAACGATGTCCCGGCGATCAACTACGACTTCAACGCCCCGCTGGGCCCGGACGGCCAGCAGCGCGACGTGCTGGCGAGCCTGCGTCCGTTCCACTGGTTCCTGCACGACTTCGGCGCGCGCCTGGCGCCGATGACCGTGCGCAAGCCCGACGTGGTGCCGAAGGATCCGGCGGACCTGGGCCCGCCCCGGTGGTCCGTGCGCAGCCGTGGCGATGCAGCGTTCCTGTTCTACGATGGCCACATCCGCCAGTACCCGACGCCGGCACGCGAGCAGGTGCGTTTCTCGGTCAAGCTGCCCGGCGGGACGGTGACGCTGCCGCGCAAGCCCGTCGACCTGCCGGCCGGCGCGTACTTCGCGTGGCCCGTCAACTTCGATATGGATGGGCAGCGCCTGACGTATGCGACAGCGCAGCCGCTCGCGCAGCTGGACGACGGCACGTGGGTGTTCGCGGCGCAGGATGGCGTCCCCGTCGAATTCGCGTTCGGCGACAAGGCCCGCGGCTGCGTGCAGTCGCAACGTGCGCACGTGGACGACGGCGACGGCGCGGTCGTCGTGGACCGCATCCAGCCCGGCCTCGACGCGGCGTTCACGGTGCGCTGCCCGGGCGCGAAGCCGCTCACCGTACTCGTGCTGTCGCAGGCGCAGGCGCGCCAGGCGGCGATCGGCACGTTCCAGGGCCAGCGCCGCCTCGTGCTCAGCGAGGCGCAGGCGTACTTCGACAGCGGGCGGCTCGTCCTTCGGAGCGCGGGCCAGCCGCACGTCCGCGCGGCCGTCTATCCGCCCACCCCGCTGAAGAGTGCCGGCCGCGACGGCCTGTTCCAGGTGTTCGACACGACGCTGCCGGCGCGCAACGTCGCGGTCGCCGTGAAACCGTTGCGCGACGCCCAGCCGGCACGCCCGGTCCGCATCGGCGGCAACGCCAACGCGGCCGTGCAGCCGGACCCGGAAGCGTTCGGCGCCTCGGCCGCGTGGCTGGTGGACGTGGCGACGGCGAACCGGTCGAAGGACGTGGACGGCCTGCTGCTCGACATCGACTTCACGGGCGACGTGGCCCGGCTGTTCGACGGCACGCGCATGGTCGACGACTGGTACTACAACGGCCAGCGCTGGCAATTCGATCTGGGTAATCTCCCGGCGAAGCGCCAGGGTCCGCTGACCCTGACCGTACTGCCGCTGCGCGCGGACGCGCCGATCTACCTGCCGCGCGAGCATCGTCCGGACTTCGGCGGCAAGCCGCAGGTGGCCGAGGTGAAGGCGGTGAAGGTGGTGCCCGTCTACCGCGTCGAAATCGGCAAGTAGACAAGCCCCCACCGGTGGGGCATGACGGTCCGTGGCGCGAATGTCAAGATGCGCGCCATGGACACGTCAACCACCGCTATCCTCCCTCTTCCGCGGCGCGGCGCAATGCTCGATACGGTCGAGCATTGCGTCGTGAGCGCCGCACGGTGCCTGCTCGAGCAGCAGCTGGGCTTCGTCCCGGCCTGGGCGGTACTCGGGGACTACCTCGGCGGCGTTGGCGTCCGCGTCATCGCAACCCTGGCCCGTGCCGCTACTTCCCGAGGAGAACCATGATTTTTCACGCTTCCATCCCCGCGCGCAATCCCGAGCGCGTCGCCGCCGTCATTGCCGAGATCTGGGGCGGCCAGTCGTTCCGCTTCCCGCCCTGGCCCGGCGCCTGGGTCGCGATGGCCGGCGACGTGCGCGGTTCGATGGTCGAAGTGTATCCGCACACGATGCCGATGGCGCCGGGGAACGGCGCCGAGATGGCCCGGCCGCATCCCGACGCCGCGCCGCGCCCGTACGCCTGCTTCCACCTGGCCATCGCGACCGAGCGCTCCGTCGAGGAGATCCTCGCGATCGGCAAGCGCGAAGGCTGGCGCGCCGTCCCCTGCTCGCGCGGCGGCGTGTTCGACGTCGTCGAGCTGTGGCTGGAGAATGGCCTGATGTTCGAGGTGCTGACGCCCGAGATGCAGCACGATTACCGCCGGGGCGTGAACCTGGACATGTGGCGCATCACCCGCGAGGAAGAGCCGGTCCCCGCCTGATTGCCGGTACGCCGGCCGCGCGCCCCAGCCGCACGTGATCGAAGCGGGCGCCCGCCACGTCGTCCAGCACGACGGGCGGCCGCGCATCCGCCGCCGCCGTGCGCAGGTCCGCGTGATGCACCTCGACGTTGCGCGCGTGGCGCACGTACAGGCCGTAGGCCGGCGTCACGCCGAACATGCTGGGTTCCGGATAATGGTCCGGCACCTCGGGCGGCACGCGCCGCGCGTCCGCCGCCGTGCCGCCGCCACCGTGCACGATCGTGATGTTCGACAGCCGCACGTCCTCGACGGGCGCTTCCGGCAGGCCGGCCACGATGGACGCGTACGGCGCGTTCGCCTGCGACACGACGACGTTGCTGATGTTCACCCGGCGGATCGCGCCGACGCGTGTGCCCGCGGGCGCGCGCATGCGCCGGCCCAGGCGGATGAACAGCGGTGCCGTCGTCAGGTCGCGCATGGCGAGATTGTCGACCGTGACGTCCTCGATGATGGCGCCATCCACGCTTTCGATGGCCAGGCCGCGGCAGTGCTCGAACACGCAATTCGACATCACGATATTGCGGAAGCCCCCGTTCGATTCCGTGCCCAGCTTGATGCGGCCGCACACGCCCTCCTCGTCCGGCGCCTTCAGCTGCGTCTTCCGGTAGGTCCCGTCCAGCAACGTGCCGAGATCGAAGCCGGACACCTGGCAGCCCGTGATCGTCACGTGTTCCGTGAAGCGCGCGCGGCCCAGCGCGTAGGAACTCTTCAGGCAGATCGCGTCGTCGTTCGGCGTGTTGACGGCGCAATCGCTGATTCGCACGTTCCGGCAACAATCGATGTCGAAGCCGTCGCGCTCCGTGTCGACGGTGACGTTCGCGATCGCCAGGTTGTCCACGCCCGTCGCCAGCACGGCGAAGTGCCCGCACTTGAGCATCGAAAAGTCGCGCAGCAGCACGTTGCGGCAGTTCTTCAGCGCGATCCCCTTGTTCCCCTTGCCGTCCATCTCCGCGCCGAACACGGCCCCTGACTTCGTACGTTCGCCCATCGGGTCCTTGCCGCCGAGCGAGGATGGCATGTCGCCCGCCTTCAAGGCCCGATTCGCGCCCGGCCCCGACCGCGTCAGCCCGCGGCCCCAGATGCGGCCCGGACCGAGGATCGCCACGTCTTCGAGATTCTCGCCCCAGATCAGCGAGTTGTGCCAGTGGCTGTGGCCGAAGTCCTGGTAGGCGTCGTGCGGGTTCGGCTCGGCCGCGTCGTAGCGCCCCTGGCCGTCGGCCGGGTCGGCGGCGACGATCACGCTGCCGGCGTCGAGATACAGCGCGACGCGGCTGTGCAGCCGGATCGAAAAGCTCAGGTAGCGGCCGGCCGGGAAACGCACCGTGCCGCCGCCGGCGGCGCTGGCCGCGGCGATGGCGGCATTGATGGCGTCCGTGTCCAGCGTGGTGCCGTCGCCGCGGGCGCCGAAGGTGCGCACGTCGAAATCCGCGGCCAGCGCGGGAATGCACACGGATGCGCAGGCGGCGCCGAGGCCCTGCAGGAGACGGCGCCGGGTCGTGTCGAAGGAAGTCATCGCATCACCATACCATCGCCGCGGCGCCCCGAACGCGCAAGTTGCTGAGCAATTGGTTGGGTCATTTTCTTCAATACCGGCCCGCGCGCCGTCGCTAACCTCTGCCGCATCCCAACACGAAAGGAAACGCAGATGAGCATGTTCGCTTCGATGGCCGCTTTTGCCCTCGCCACCTCGATCTCTCCGGGCCCCGTCAACGTCGTCGCCCTCGGCAGCGGCGCCCGGCATGGTTTCACGGCCAGCCTCGCCCACGTCACCGGCGCCACGGCCGGCTTCTGCCTGCTGCTCGTGCTGGCCGGACTCGGACTGCACGAAGTGGTCGCCACCTGGCCGCAGGTCACGAACGTCGTGCGCTGGGCCGGCGTCGTCTTCCTGCTCTACATGGCCTGGAAGCTCGCGGCCGATGCGGGCGAGCTGGATGCCGGCGAGGCGGCGGTCCGGCCGTCGATGCTGCAGGGCGCCGCCATGCAGTGGCTCAGCCCCAAGGCGTGGCTGGCCGCGCTGGCCGGCATGGGCACGTATGCATCCGGCGGCGATGCGGCGGCCGTCTGGCTGTTCGCCGCGATCTACTTCGTCGTGTGCTGGCTGTCGATCGCCGCGTGGGCGTGGGCCGGCAGCCGGCTGCAGGTCTACCTGCGCACGCCGCGCCGGGTGCGCGTCTTCAACCGGACGATGGCCGGCATGCTCGTGGCGAGCGTCGTGTACCTGGCCGCGGTGTGACCGTCAGTCGCGGTACTGGCCCGGCGTGGCGGCCGTCATCCGCTTGAACACGCGCTGGAAATGGGCCTGGTCGGCGAAGCCGGTGTCCTGCGCCACCTCGGCGATCGGCGCGCCCGCTCGCAACCGGGCTTTCGCATACTGGATGCGGCGGTTGGTCTGGTATTCGTGCGGCGCGACGCCGTAGCGCTTCTTGAAGGCACGGATCAGGTAGGAACCAGACAGGTTCGCCGCCTCGCACAGATCCTGCAGCGGCAAGGCGTCGGCAAAATGCGCGTCGATGTGGTGCGCGACGCGTTCCACCTTCGCCGCCACCGCATCCGGCACGGGGCCGGGCGCGAGCTCGCCGTCGAGCCGCGCGACAAAATCCACGACGGAGGCCTCGCGGTCGGCAACGCTGCGCTGCGGGTCCGCCAGCACGGCGAACAGCCGCACGCCTGCCTCAACGAGGTGCGGCGCGCGCAACGCCGCCTGTGCATACGGGCGGAACGCCGGTTCCGCGTGGCCGCGCACGCGCGCCTGCACGCGGCCCAGCCAGGCCGGATCGAAGTAGAACATCACGTACGACCACGGCGCGTCGTCGACGGGATTGCAGCCGTGGACGTCGCCCGGGTTGATGACGACCACGGCGCCCTGCTCCACCGTTTCCGCATGCGCACCGTTGACATAGGTGCTGGGGCCGCCCGTGATGAGGCCGACGGAATGCGTCTCGTGCCAGTGCCGCCCGTAGTGCAGACCGCGTCCGTCCGTCACGTGGCGCGCTTCGATGAAGGGCAAGGCGGGATCGCGCCAGAAGACCTGGGCGGCGGGATGGCGGTCGGGTCGGGGCATGGTCATACGGTCTTTTGATCGTCCATCCATACTAGCAGTCGAACACGTTCCAGCACAGCGCATTGCGCAGCCGCTGGTCGTCCAGCACCAGGTCGCGGATCGCATCCGGCAATTGGGCGCGCTGCCAGTGGCACTGCCGCTTGCCCGCGTCGTCCCGCTCATGTTCCGCCACGACCTCGCGCGCGGCGCGGATCGCATAGGCGGCCGCGCCCAGTTCGTGCGCGGCCACGTGCGCGACGGCGACGGCCTGCCCGGCCGCCAGCGCGGCCATCTTGGCGGCGCCGGACAGGTCGCGGGCGGCCGCATTGGCAATGAAGGCCGTCTTGTGCGCCTCCTTCATCGGGATCTCGCCGCGGGCCCACGCACGCGCGAGCCCGATCGCCTGCCGCGGCCTGTCGTCGCCGGGCCGCGCCTGTTCGAAATGATGCAGCACGTGCTGCGCACAGTCGGCCGCCCAGATGGCGAGCAGGTGGTGATCCGGGTCCGACAACGTACCGCCCCGGCGCACCGTGATGAACCGCGGATCACGTTCCTTCGGCAGGATCACGGCAACCCCTCACCCGCGCCAGGCCGCCGCGAACGCCCGCGCACGCGCCGCCAGGTCGTCCAGCGTCACGCCGGGCGTGAACAACTGGCTGCCGATGCCAGCGCCGGTGGCGCCGGTCGCCTTCCACGCCGGGATCTGTTCGGGCGTGACGCCGCCCACGGGCCACAGCGGCGTGCCGCCCGGCAGGACGGATTTCATCGCCTTCAGTCCGGCGGGCCCGATCGACTCGGCCGGGAACAGTTTCAAAGCGTGGGCGCCGGCATCCAGCGCGGCGAAGGCTTCCGTCGGCGTCGCGACGCCGGGTGCGCACAGCATGCCCGCCGCGCGCGCGTGCGCGATGACGGCGGGATTGCAGTTCGGCGAGACGAACAGGCGACCGCCCGCCTGCGCAACGGCGTCGACGTCCGCCACGCTCAGCATCGTGCCGCCGCCGACGATGGCGTCCGGCGGGGCCATGTCGACGAGGATGCGGATGGCGTCGAGCGCGCCCGGCCGGTTCAGCGGCACTTCGAGCAGGCGCCAGCCAGCGTCGAACAGGACGCGGCCGACATCCGCGGCGTCGGCGGGATCGAGGCCGCGCAGGATCGCGACGAGGGGCAAGTCAAGGTTCATGAGGGAATCCGGTCGAGGAAGCGCGCCAGCGCGGCGCAATACACGCGGTCCGGATCGAGCCCGGCCAGCGTGGTGCCGAAGTGGACGGCCGCGCGCGCATAGCGGGCCCGCAGCACGGGCGAACCGATGCAGGTCGGCGGCACGCTGCCGCCCGCGAGGCCGACGGCCGCGACGAATTCCGTCCCGACGAGGAGGCCGCTGACGAACGAGCGCGCCTGCGCGGCCGGCATGGCGCCCGAGACGACGCGGGCGCGCACGCCGAACAGCGCATTCGACAGCGGCGCGCCGCGGCGGGCCGCGTCCAGGCCGGCAACGAACGCGGCATCGTCGTCATGCTCGCCCGCCATGAGCGGCGCCAGCGTGCCGTGCGCGGAGACCATCGCAAACAGCTCGCCCGTCATGAATGTCGACATGCGGCGGATGACGCCGTCCGCGAGTTGCACCCACTTGCTGTGCGTGCCGGGCAGGACGAACCAGCCGTCGCGCCGGCCCAGCGCTACGGCGCCCAGCAGCTGCGTCTCTTCGCCGCGCATCACGTCAACGTGTTCGCCGCGCTGGACGTAGCCGGGAACGATGAAACAGGGACGCCCGGCACGCGGGTCGTCGATGCGGACCACATGGTCCGGCAGCGCTTCCAGCGGCACGCCGATGTCGAGATAAGGCACTTCGCGCCAGCCCTGGGCGCTGCCGACCATGCCGGAGGCGACGGCGGGAATGTCCGCAGCGACGCCCATGTCCGCCACCAGCGCCGCGAACGAGCCGGCGAAATCGGGGCGAACCGCCAGCATGCCCTGGTCGTCTGCGCGCGTGGCCAGGGAGGCGCCGGCGGCGTCGACGAGGTAGGCGCGGCGGTTGCTCGACCCCCAGTCGATGCCGAGCAGTTGGTGTGGTGCGATCGATGCCATCGCGCCAGTTTACACCGACTTGATATAGGTGACGCGCGCCGTCGGCTTGGGACGCGTGGCCGTCTCGCGCAGCGCGCCGAGCATGGCTTCCGCCGCCGGCGACAGCTGGTGATGGCGGCGCGTGATGATGCCGTAGACGTCCATCCGCAGGTTCAGTTCGTACGGCAGCACGGCCAGCAGGCCGCTGTCCAGGTAGGGCTTGACGAGTTCCACCGACATCGGCGCCACCATGTCGCTGCCGAGCAACAGCGTCGTCACGACGGGCAGTTCGGCCGTCGACACGGTCTCCGCGGGTTGCTCCAGGCCCTGCGTGAGGAACAGCGACGCCATCCGGTCGCGCACCATGCTGCCGGCCGGCGGCACGATCCACGCCTGCTGCGCGAGCTCGGCCAGGTCCAGGCCGCGCGCGCCCAGCAGCGGGTGCCCGGCGCGCACGATCAGGCTGTGCGGCTCGTCGGTGATCGGTTCGAAGTGGAACTCGTCGGCGATCGAGCCGTCGACGACGCGGCCGATGACGATGTCCAGGTCCCCCGCGCGCAGGCGCTCGACGAGCTGCTTGCTGCTGCCCACCTCGATCGACACGTTCAGGCGCGCATGCCGCGTCTTGAGCAGGGTGACGGCGGCCGGCACCAGGGTCGTCGACGGCGTGAGGATCGCCCCGACCGCGACGCGGCCGCGCAGGCCGGACATCAGTTCCATCACTTCCTGGTACGCGGCGTCCATCTCCGCCAGCGAGGCGCCGGCGCGGCGGATGAGCACCTTGCCGTACCACGTGGGCTCGACGCCGCGCGGCAGGCGCTCGAACAGCGTGACGCCCAGCGCGTGTTCCAGCTCGCCGAGCAGTTTCGACGCGGCCGGCTGCGTGAGGTTCGCGGCCTGCGCGGCCTGCATGATCGATCCGTGGCGGCCCAGTTCGACCAGCAGGACGAGGTGGCGCGTCTTCAGGTAGGCGCGGACGAAGCGGTCGGAACGGGGATCGGACATGGCGGAGCGGCGTGGGCCTCGAAAGTTTCCATAATGATAGTTGCCGATCCGTTCAGGGTCAAACTCGGGATTACTACTTAGTGCGGCTATCAATACCTTCTAGTTGCTCTGACGACAACGGCTCGGTACACTGAGCCGTTGGTTGCGCTCTGGAGCAATGGAAGTAGCCCGGGCATCACCGAGTTTCAACGCAAGGACTATCTCAAACGACTCACTATGAAATGACGGACAGTTTTGTCGGGTGACCCTAATCGTGGTACACCTGGCTCCGCCCCCCATCCACGAGCAAATCGGTCGCATTCACGAACCGCGCCTCGTCGCTGGCCAGGAACAGCGCCGCGTTCGCGACATCCTTCGGCTCCCCGATCCACCCGCACGGCAGCAGCGCGGCCTGGCGCCGGCGTTCCGCTTCCGGGTCGGGACAGCCCGCGAGCCACGCCTCGATCCGTTCCGTCATGATCAGGCCGGGGGAGATGGAATTCACGCGGATGCCGCGCGCCGCGTACTCCACGCCGAGCGAACGCGTGAGGCCGATCAGTCCGTGCTTCGCGACGGGATACGGAAAACAGCCCTTGATGACCTTGTGGCCGTGCACGGACGCGATGTTGACGATGCTGCCCCTGGCCGCCGCCAGCATGGACGGGAGCACGGCGCGGCACGCGTTCCACGCGCCTTCCAGGTCGAGCGCGAGGCAGCGCCGCCAGCCTTCCGCGTCCAGCTCCAGCGGATCGGCAAACACGTTCACGCCCGCGTTGTTGACGAGGATGTCGATCTGCCCGAAGCGTTCCAGCGTGCGTGCCGCCAGCCGTTCCATCGCGGCGGGATCGGTGATGTCCGCCTGGACGAACACGCTGCGCGCCCCGCCCAGTTCCTCGCGCAGCGCCTGCGCGGCCGCGTCGTCGACGTGGCTGTTGATCACGACGCGCGCGTCTTCCTCCACGAAGCGGCGCGCGACGGCCGCGCCGATGCCCATGGTGGAGCCGGTGACGATCGCCACCTTCCCTTCGAGTCTTCCGTTCATCTCTTCCTGCCGCTTCCCTGGCTCTGCATGTTTTTATATAACATGCATCCTACACCACGGATCGGCAGGTCTACCACTCCGCGACGCTGCCGTCGGCGTGGCGCCAGACCGGATTGCGCCAGTCGGGCGCCGCGCGGCTCGCTTCGATCACGCGTTCCTCGTCGATTTCCACGCCGAGGCCCGGCTTCGCCAGCGGCCGGATCCAGCCGGAGGACAGGCGGAAATCCTCCTTGTTCTTCACGTAGTCCAGCAGCTCGGCACCCTGGTTGTAATGGATGCCCATGCTCTGCTCCTGCAGCACGGCGTTGTGGGCGACGAAGTCCACCTGCAGGCAGGAGGCCAGCGCCACGGGACCGAGCGGGCAATGGGGCGCGAACGCCACGTCGTGCGCTTCCGCCATCGCGGCGATCTTGACGCATTCCGTGATCCCGCCCGCGTGCGACAGGTCCGGCTGCACGATGGACAGGCCGCCCCGCTCGAACACGCGCTTGAAATCGAAGCGCGAGTACATGCGCTCGCCCGCCGCCAGCGGAATCGACGTGGCATCGGCCAGCGCGCGGTAATACTCGTCCTGCTCCGCCAGCACGGGTTCCTCGACAAACAGCGGCCGGAACGGCTCCAGCTCGCGCAGCAGCACCTTCGCCATCGGCGCGGACACGCGGCCGTGGAAGTCGACGCCGAACTCGATCTCGAACCCGAACTTCGCGCGCACTTCGGCCACGCGGGCGACGGCCTGGTCGACCTTGCGCGCGTTGTCGACGATGCCCAGTTCCTCCGTCCCGTTCATCTTGAACGTGTCGAACCCGGCTTCCCGAAGGGCGGCGATCCCTGCGATCAGCTCCGCCGGACGGTCGCCGCCCACCCAGCTGTACGTCTTCATGCGGTCGCGCACGAGGCCGCCCAGCAGCTCGTATACCGGCTGTCCCAGCACCTTGCCCTTGATGTCCCACAGCGCCTGGTCGACGCCGGCGATGGCGCTCATCAGGATCGGGCCGCCGCGGTAGAACCCGGCGCGGTACATCGTCTGCCAGAGGTCGTTGATGCGGCCCGGGTCCTTGCCGACGAGGTAGTCGGACAGTTCGTGCACGGCCGCTTCGACGGTGCGCGCACGCCCCTCGATGACGGGTTCGCCCCAGCCGGTGACGCCCTCGTCGGTCTCGATCTTCAGCAGCATCCAGCGCGGCGGGACGCGGTAAGTGGTGAGTCGGGTGATTTTCATGGCGGCCAGTGTAGCCGCGCCCGGGCCGGCGCATGCATGCGCAATCGCGGGGGATCTATACCGTTACGATATAGACGCCGTCAGGCCAGTCCGTACTGGCGGAAAATCCGCTTCTGGGTGCCGTCCGCGACCAGTTCCGCCATCGCCGCGCGCCAGCGGGCGGCGTCCGCCTCGCCGATATCGCGCGAGCCGGCGAGCCAGGCGGTGGTCGACCGCACCGGCCGGCCAAGATCGAAATGCTTTTCCTCGCCGCGCATCTCGAGCGAGCGGTGAATGATGGCGCGCTCGCCGAAGGCGGCATCCGCCATGCCCGCCAGCAGGAACCGGTGGACTTCGTCGATGGACGACGCCTCCACCAGTCGCTCGAAGCCCAGCTCACGCAGGATGGAAGACTGGGCGGCGCCGCGCAGCAGGGCGATGCGCCTGCCCGTCATGCCCTCGGGGCGGTGGACGTCGAAGTCGCTGCCCTTCTGCGCCATGAAGATGTAATTCTCCTCGTACAGCGGCGCGAGCCAGCGGTAGCGCGGCTCCCGCTCGGGCAGCCGGGTCAAGGGGAAAATCGCCGTGTTCGGCGTCGTCGCCGCGACGTACAGGGCGCGGCGCCAGGGCATGAATTCGAGGTCCGGCGCCAGGCCGAGGCGCCGGCACAGGGCGTCCACGAGTTCGCGCAAGGCCCCCGGCTGCCCGTCGTCGCCCGGCCCCATCACCAGCGGCGGCAGATGCGCCGTCACGATATGCAGCGGCGCCGCGCCCGCGGCGGCACCGCTCACGGCGCCCAGCGCCAGCAGTAAAACATCCCGTCTCGTAATCAACGCCGCTCCTCGTTCAGCAGGCGCCATCGTAACGCAGGTTACACTGGAGCGACCAGCAAAAGGCGTGTTCGATGAGATTGCCATCCGTGACATTCCGCGCCTTTCTCCTCGGTTCGACCCTGATTTTCGCAGTGATCGAGAAGATCTTCCCGCTCTATAAGGGCCAGTTGCTGTTCCGCCGCGAATGGCAGACCGATCTCGTGCACTTTGCCGTCAACCATTTCATCGTCGGCCTGGCCCTGCTGACCGTGAACTTCGCCATTCACCGCCTGTTCGGCTGGCTGGCCAGCGACACGATCCAGAATACGGTGCAGTCGATCCCGTTCCTGCCCCAACTGCTGCTCTGCATCCTGTGCGCGGACCTTGTGCAATACTGCACCCACCGCGCCTACCACGAGATTCCGTTCCTGTGGCGTTTCCACGCCGTGCACCATTCGGCGAAAACGATGGATTGGCTGGCCGGCTCGCGCCAGCACATGGTGGAACTCATCATCACCCGGGTGGGCGTGCTGGGCGCCTTGTACGTGCTCGGCTTCGAAAAGAACGTCATGGACGTGTACATCGTCGTGGTCGGATTCCAGGCCGTCTTCAACCACGCCAACGTGCATCTGCCTTGGGGACCGATCAAATACGTGATCGTCACGCCGGACTTCCACCACTGGCACCATTCGTCGGACGACGCGGCCATCGACAAGAACTATGCCGCGCACTTCGCTTTCATCGACCATATCCTCGGTACGGCCGTCAAAGGCCAGACGGGCTTCCCCGAGAAATACGGCGTGGTGGGCGATTATGTACCGGATGGTTTCACCAGGCAGCTGATGTTCCCGTTCCGGTCCCGGAAAGACGACTGAACCGTCAATTTGCCGCGCTGGTCACCTGCGCACGCCCCCGTTTGTTCGCCTCCGCCCGTTTTCTTGCAAGCCTGTTGCGGACCCACATCCAGCCGCCGGACAGCGAGATCAGCGCGAGCGACAGCCCGAACAGGACGTTCAGCACGCGGGTGGCCGTGCCGCCGTACACGCCCGTGTGCAGCGGATAGAACCACGCATTGATGCGCGTGGCCAGGTTCGATTCGAGTACGTTGTCCGCCCGCAGCAGCCTGCCGTCGTACCGGTCGAAGTGGATGAACGTGCGGCCCACCTGATGGATCTCGCCCGGCAGCCGCATGCGCACCGTCACGGCGCCTTTCGGCGAGGCCGGCAGCATCAGCCGCGTGATCCTCCCTTCCGGGAACGCCGCCCCGGCCCGCTGGACCATCGTGTCGAGCGACGCGGGAGGCCCCGTACGGGATGACGACGCCGGCGCGGCCTGTTTCGCACCGGCGCCCGTGAGGGCGACGAGCAGCGGTTCCGTCACGACGTTCGGCAGCGCCAGCGCGGCGCCGGTCGCGGCGATCACGACCAGGAACACCCCCGTCACGACACCGGCCACTTTATGCACGTCCAGCCAGACGCGCCCGGCGCCTGCTTCCCACTTGACGGTCAACGCCTGCCGCCACCGGCCCCGCCTGGGCCACCACAGCCAGATACCCAGGACGACGAGCAGCACGGCGGCCAGGCCGAACCAGCCGATGACCGCCCTGCCCGTCTCGCCGGCGAGCAGGTTCGTATGCAGGTCGACGAGGATGCCCATCAGCGAGTCGTGCGTGTCGCGCAAGCCGAGCACGTGGCCGTCGTACGGATCCAGATACGCGCGCATGCCGCTGCCCCGGTACCAGACCTCGACCGCATCCCCCGGCGACTCGGGAAAGACGAGCATGCGCACGGGGTCGCTGGTCCAGGCCTCGCGCGCACTGGCCGCCAGGGTATCGGCGCCGGCCGCGGCGGGCCGCGGCTCGACCCGGCGCAGCTCGGGGTGGGTCGCCCGGCCGATCTCGCCGTCGAAGGTGATGAGGGCACCCGTGATGCCGCTCATGACGAGCACGACGGCTGCCGCCAGCCCGACATACCGGTGTAACCATGAGATGAGTCTGCGCATACTGTTCCGTTGTATTTAAGCACATTCTTCAATGCGAATCATTCTCATTATAATTTACAGTCCAATTTATGTGGAGTAAGATCGAACTTTTCTTTCTATCAACACTTAATGATGTTTTTTCGCAAGAAGACGGTCGTTCTCGCCATCGGCCTGTGCTTTGGTTTGTCGACTCACGCGCAGGATACGGCCGAGAGCACCGCAGCGCCGGCGATGACGGTGGGCGTGGTCACGGTAGTCGGCAAGGCAACGGGCCCGCTGGCCACGCGCAACGTCCTGACGTCCGTCGACCTCCTGGACGAGAGCAGGATCGCCACCCAGGCGGTGAGCCACAACTGGCAGTTGTTCGGCCAGCTCCCCGGCGTCATGCTGACGCAATACGGCCAGGGCACGACGTCCGGCAAGATTTCGATCCGCGGCTTTACGGGCGAAGGCGAGATCAACGCCGTCAAGCTGCTGCTCGACGGGGTGCCCAGCAACAGCAACGACGGCATGATGCCCTACCTCGACCTGGTGCCCCTGCTGGACATCCGCGCCGTCGAGCTCGTGCGCGGCACGAACGATCCGCGCTATGGCTTGCACAACATCGCGGGCAACGCGAACGTGGTGACGAAGATCGGCGGCAATTACGGGGCGGCGCGCCTCGGCTACGGCAGCTTCGACACGCGCGACGCGCAGGCGGCGCTGGGCATCGACCGCAACGGCTTTTCGCAGAACTACGCGGCGAGTTATCAAAAGACGGACGGCTACCGCGCGCACTCGGACGCGGACAAGTCCAGCTTCTCTGGCAAATGGTTTTATTCGCCCGACAACGGCACGAGCCGGTACGGCCTGATCGTGCGGCACCATGAAGTGCGCGCCGACGAGCCGGGCTTCCTGACGGCTGCGCAAGCCCGCACGAACTGGGAACAATCGATGCCCCACAATGCCACCGACCGCGGCACCCGACGGATGGACCAGGTGGCCCTGCAGGCCGAGACGGCGCTGGGCAACCAGGTGTTCTGGACCGCGCAGGTCTATCACAATGCGCTGGACGACCACCGCTACGTGACGTTCTCCGCCGAGGTGCGCCAGCAGGAACGCACGATAGCGGAAAGCCACACGGGCGCCTCCACGACGCTCACGTGGCGCCCGATGAACCAGCTG
This sequence comes from Massilia kyonggiensis, assembly GCF_024756235.1. GTDB lineage: Bacteria > Pseudomonadota > Gammaproteobacteria > Burkholderiales > Burkholderiaceae_D > Telluria > Telluria kyonggiensis. Next base: position 18,873 of record NZ_JANUGY010000008.1, read on the forward strand.
CGCGTCGTCGGCGGACTGGATACGGAGCGCCAGGACAACGCCAGCCAGCGCTGGTTCACGGCGAAGGAAGTGCGCCAGACCCAGACCCGGGACCAGCAATTCGACCTGAACACCGTCGGCGGCTTCGTCCAGGCGATCTATAAACCGGTGGCGGCGCTCACCATCACCCCGGCGCTGCGCGTCGACCGGCTGACCGGCAACTATACGAACCTGCTGAACGGCCGCGTCTACGGCATCAACGACTATGGCCTGATCCGCCAACCGAAACTGTCCGCGGTGTACCAGCTCGACGACGCCTATTCGGTCTACGGGAACTTCGGCCGCACGTTCCAGATCGGCATCGGCACCGCCACCTATAAAGTCAACCAGACGAGCGACCTGTCGCCGTCGATCAACGATGGCTGGGAGGCCGGCGTCAAGTTCCGCCCCGTGGCCGGCGTCGAAGGCCGGCTCGCGGTGTGGCAGCAATATGCGTCGAACGAAGCCCGGCGCAAGATGAACGATCCGGCCAACGACGCCGAGAACATCGGCGAAACGCGCCGCCGCGGGGTTGACCTGCAACTGAACGTGCGGCCGACCTCGCGCCTGGGCTTCTGGCTCGGCGCCGCCGTGCAGCGCGCACGCATCGTCAAGGCCGACGCCGCGTCGATCGCCACGCAGGGCAACGAGATCGACCACACGCCGCACCTGCTGTACAACCTGGGCGCGGACTACGACGTGAGCGACGTGCTGCGCCTGTCCGGCTCCATCAACGGCCAGGGCAGCTATTACCTGGACCGCACCAACACGACCGGCAAGTACGGCGCCTACGCGGTCGCGAACGTGTCGGCCGCGTACCGCATCGGGACCAACCTGGACGTGGAACTCCAGGTGCGCAATCTCGCGGACCGCTACTACGACTACGTGTGGCACGACGGGACGCAGTCGCTGCACGCACCCGGCAGTCCGCGCAGCGTCAACCTGATGCTGACCAGCCGCTTCTAGTGCGTTACGCCTGCGGCGCCGTCCACACCAGGTTCCACAGGTGGCCGTCGAGGTCCTCGAAACCCTGGTCGTACATGAAGCCGTGATCCTCGGGCGGATGCGGAATCCGCGCACCCGCCGCCGTGGCCCGGGCGATCAGGCTGTCCACCTCCTCCCGGCTTTCGCAGCTCAGGCAGATGATCACTTCGTTGGCCTCGCGCGCCTGCACGGCGCGCTTGTTGATGAGCGATTCGAAGAACGCTTTCGTCATCAGCATGACGTGCAGGGTGTCGTCCACGACGTCCATGAACAGTGCGTTCTCGTTGCTGAAGCGCGGATTGATGGAAAAACCGAGTTTCGTGAAGAATGCCTTCGACCGTTCCAGGTCCTGCACCGGCAGATTGAAGATGATTTGCTTGTTCATGATGTCCTCTTGTCATAATGTTGGTCGAAAAACGGGTCTTGCACCCTGACGACGAACGGCATTCCATCAAATCGACATGCGAATTCTCTTGACCGGTTCCTCCGGCTGGCTCGGCCGGTTTCTCTCCCCCCTGCTGCGGCAGGCCGGGCACGACCCCGTCGGCCTCGACGTGGCGCCCGGCCCGCACACCGACGTGGTCGGCAGCGTCGCCGACGCGGTGCTGGTCCGGCGACTGTTCGCCGACTACCGCTTCGACGGCGTGATCCACGCGGCCGCGCTGCACAAGCCCGACATCGCGCGCTATCCCCGCCAGGCGTTCGTCGACGTGAACGTCACCGGGACGCTGAACCTGCTGGAAGCGGCGGTGGAATACGGCACGAGCCGGTTCGTGTTCACGTCGACCACGTCGCTGATGATCACGCAGGCCATCCGCGACGAGACGGCGCCCGCCGCCGTGTGGCTGGACGAAACGAGCGGACCGCTGCAGCCCCGCAACATCTACGGCGTGACGAAGCGCGCGGCCGAGGAACTGGCGCGGCTGTTCCACGCGGACCATGGCCTGCCCGTGATCGTGCTGCGGACGGCGCGCTTTTTCCCGGAAGAGGACGACACGCACGACCACCTGCACGGCGAAAACATGAAGGCCAACGAATTCCTGCACCGGCGCCTGACCGTCGAGGACTGCGCGCTGGCGCACCTGGCCGCGCTGGACAAGGCGCCGGCCATCGGCTTCGGGCTGTACATCGTGTCCGCGCCGACGCCCTTCGACCGATCCGACGCGGCCCGGCTCAGGACGGATGCGCCCGCGGTGATCGCCGACTACTTCCCCGATGCGGCACGTCTGTACGCTGACCGGGGCTGGGCGCTGCCGGCGACGATCGGCCGGGTGTACGATGCCGCCGCGATCGAGCGCGACCTGGGCTTCCGCTGCCGGACCGACTTCGCGGCAGTCCTGGCCGCCCTGCGCGACGGCCGGCCGCTGCCCTTTGCCCACGATCCGGCTTACACGTCGCCGATGCTCAGATCTTGAAATCGTCCAGCGACCGTCCGCTGGCCAGCGCCTCCGCGATCCAGCGCGGCTGGCGCCCGCGGCCCGTCCACGTCTGGCCGCTGTCGGCCGGGTTGCGGTAGCGCGGCGCCGCTTTTCCGACGAGCGCGTCGAGCGGGATGCCCGCATCGGCGGCGAGCGCGTGGATGCGCGCGCGCGCCCGGTCGCGTTCGTCGCGGGCGCGGCGCTTGATCTCCTGTTCGATATCGAAAAGCAAACCTTTCAGTTCGGCGAGGTCATAGCCGGTGAGATCGATCGGCGCCATGGTGGAACATCCTTTGCCAGGGAGGGAATGCGGGGTTTTACTTTACCATGCCGGCGCCCGATCAATATGTGAACTGCAACGTCGTCGGCGCGCCACATTCCACAAAAGTGAAACTTTCCGTGAGGAATTTAGTGTTACCATTCCTTTCGGACTCCCGCCCCCGCACCCGGCGAGGTCCCTCCTTGCGGCCCCTGCCTCGCCGCCGTTCACCCACCCGGACGGCCCATGCTGATGACCAAGACGATCTCGGAAACTTCTCGCCTCGCGGCACTGACCGCGCTCGACCTGCTCGATACCCGGCCGGAGCCCCGCTTCGACCGTTTCACACGCCTGGCCGCGATGACCTTCGGCGTGCCCATCGCGCTGATCTCTTTGCTGGACGACGAGCGCCAGTGGTTCAAGTCGCGGTGCGGCCTGGACGTCGAGCAGACACCCCGCGCCGATGCAATCTGCGCCCACACCGTGGCGCAGCGCGAGATGCTGGTCATCGAGGATGCGGCCGCCGACCCGCGTGTCGCCGAGAGCACCCTCGTCAAGGGCGAACCGCACATCCGCTTCTACGCGGGCCAGCCGCTGTACTGCGACGGCCAGGCCGTGGGCACGCTGTGCATCATCGATCGCAATCCGCGCCGCTTCGACGACGGGCAGCGCCAGTGCCTGCGCGACCTGGCCGACCTCGTCGAGGTGGAACTGAACCAGGCCCGTGTCACGACGGCACGGGTGATGGCCGAACAGGCCCTCAAGTCACTGAATGCGGAACTGGAGCAGCGCGTCGCCCAGCGCACGGCGGAACTGGAAGCCCGCCTCGCGGAATTGTCCGCGGAGGCCGCTCAGCGCAAGGCTGCCGAAACGTCTCTGCGCGACGCCGAAAGCTGGAACCGCACGATCGTCGCGACGTCGTACAGCGCCTTCGTGGGCGCCGACCCCGAGGGCCGGATCACGGAATGGAACCCGGCCGCCGAACGGATCTTCGGCTGGAGCCGGAGCGACGCCGTCGGCCGTCCGCTGGCGGACCTGATCGTGCCGGAAGAGCTGCGCGACGCGCATACCGCGGGCATGCGCCGCTTCACGCAGACCGGATTCAGCACAATCGTCGACAAGCAAATCGAGCTGCCCGCGCTGACCGCGAGCGGCCGCCGCATCACGATCGAGATGAAAGTCGGCGCCTACGAATGGCAGGGCCGGCGCTGTATCGGCGCGTTCATCGACGACGTCTCGGAACGCAACCGCACGCGCCAGCAGCTCGAGGAAAAGCAGGAATTGCTGGACGCCGTGCTGGAATCGATCGACGTCGCCGTCGTCGCGTGCGACGCGGAAGGCAACCTCACGCTGTTCAACCGGAAGGCCCGCATGCTGCACGGCCTGGACCGCGAATGCGTCAAGTCACCCGACTGGGCCCGGCACTATTCCCTGTACGAGGCCGACGGCCACACGCCGCTGCCGACCGACGAAGTGCCGCTGGTCCGCGTGCTGCGCGGCGAAGTGGTGCGCGAACAGGCGCTCACGGTCGCGCCGGCGGGCCGCCCCGCCGCGACAATGCTGGCCAGCGGCCGTCCGCTGAAGAGCGCGAACGGTCGCGCACTGGGCGCCGTCGTCGCCCTGACCGACATCACGGAACGCAATACCGCACGCGAGCGGCTGGAAGCGAGCGAGCGCCGGCTGCGCGCCGTCACGGAAAACCTGCCGGCGCTGATCGGCAAGGTCAACGCGGCCGGCAAGTTCGTGTTCCTGAACGGCCGCGCCATCCAGTTCTACGGCAAGCCGGCCGAGGCGCTGATCGGCCATGACGTGCGCGACGCCTACTCGGCACAGGAATACGCCAAGCTCGAACCGCACCTGCGCCGCGTGCACGCGGGCGAACGCAGCACGTTCGAGGACGTCATCGACGTGAACGGACGCCAGCTGTACTACCAGTGCGTGTTCGTGCCGCAGCGCGCGCCGGACGGCACCCCGGACGGCTATTACGCGATGGCGTTCGACATGACCGCCCGCAAGCTCTCCGAGCTGCGCCAGGCCGAGAGCGAGGAGCGGCTGCGCACGATCACCGACAACGTGCCGGTGCTGATCGCCCACCTGGACGCCGACCGTCGCTACGTCTTTGCGAACGCGGTCCACGCGTCGTGGCTGGGCGTGCCGCCGGAGCAGATTCTCGGCCTCACCGTCGAGGAAGCGTTCGGCCCGGCCTTTTACGCGCCGCAGGCCAGGGCGCTGGAACAGGCCTGGCTCGGCAACGCGTCGCAATGCGAACACGAGATCGTGCGCAAGAACCATACGCGCATCGCCCACTCGACGTTCCTGCCGCAGGTGCGCGACGGCCGCGTGGTCGGCGTGTACATCCTGACGACGGATGCCACCGCCTCGCGCATGCACGAGCGCAGCCTGCACGCGCTGGCACACACGGACCCGCTCACGCAGCTGCCGAACCGGCGCCGCTTCGAGCAGGCGCTGGAAGGCGCCGCCAACCGTTCGCGCCAGGGCGACCGCGATTGCGCGCTGCTGTACCTGGACGTCGACTTCTTCAAGCAGATCAACGACCGCTACGGCCACGCGACCGGCGACGACGTCCTCGTGGAATTCGCGCGCCGGCTGCGTACCAGCGTGCGGTCGACCGACCTCGTGGCGCGCCTGGCGGGCGACGAATTCACGGTGCTGCTGCACGACGTGCGCAGCGAAGCGGACGTGGAACGCGTTGCCCGCAAGATCCTGGACGCCGTCGCGGAACCGTTCGCGCTGGCCGGCCGCACGCTGAAGGTGGGCACGACGATCGGCATCGGCCTCGCGTCCGGCGGCAGCGTCGATCCGCGCGCGCTGATGGAGACGGCCGACCGCGCGCTGTACGCCGCCAAGGCGGCGGGGCGCCACACCTACGCGGTCCTGCACACGGGCGAATACGCCTGATCAGTGGACAATGCCGACCGCGAGTTCGGCCCACACGAGCAGCAGTCCGAGCGCAAGCAGGCCGCCGAGCAGCAGGCGGCCCGGCCGGCCGGCGATGCGCGGCTTCGCCAGCACATAGGCAAGGCCCGTTCCGGCCAGCAGCGCGCCTGCGGCGAGAAAATCGCCTGGCCCCCAGTTCACCTCATTCGTGAACCGCATCGCCACGGCCGGCACGAGCAGGATGGCCAGCGTGGCAAGCAGCACCCGGCGCACGTCCGTGCGCACGGCGTCAACGTTCGTCGTCTTCATCGATCCTCTCCTCACCATCGGCATCTACATGGGCAGGCGGGCGTCGCGCCGCAGCATGTCCTGCAGCCGGTCCGGCTCGAGCGCCGGACTGAAATAATAACCCTGCATCTGGTCGCAGTCGTGGTCGCGCAGGAATGTCAGCTGCTCGATCGTCTCGACGCCTTCGGCGATCACCTGCAGCTTGAGGTTGTGGCCGAGCGCGATGATGGCACGCGTGATGACTTCGTGGCCGTCGTCCGGATCCGCGGTCCCGCCGAGGAACGACCGGTCGATCTTGATGCAGTCGACGGGGAATTTCTGCAAATGGCTGAGGCTCGAATAGCCGGTCCCGAAATCGTCGATCGACAGCCGTACGCCCAATAGTTTCAACTGGGCCAGCGCGTCGCGCGCCTCTTCCGGGTGGTCCATCAGCTGGCTCTCCGTCACTTCCAGCTCCAGGCGGTGCGCGGGGACGCCGTGCCGCGCGAGCGTATCCGCCAGCCGGTTCACGAAGCGGCGCTGGCGCAGCTGGCGCGCGGACAGGTTCACCGCGATGACGAAATCCTCGATGCCCACGGCGGCAAGCGTGCGCAGCGTGGCGCAGGCCTCGTCGAGCACCCAGTCGCCCAGCGGCACGATCAGGCCCGTCTGCTCCGCGACGGGAATGAACACGTCGGGCGCGATGATGCCGTCGACCGGGTGCTGCCAGCGCACGAGCGCCTCGGCGCCCACGACCTTGCCCGTACGGAGGTCGACCTTGGGCTGGTAGCCGAGCACCAGCTCGCGGTCGCGGATCGCGCGGCTCAGGCTCGCTTCCAGCAACAGGTGCTGGTGCACGACCTGGTTCAATTCTTCCGAATAGAACTGGACGTTGTTGCGGCCGAGCGTCTTGGCGTGGTACATCGCAGCGTCGGCGGCGCGCATGACCTCGTCGACGGTCCGGCCGTCCTGCGGGAACAGGCTGACGCCGATGCTCGTGCCGGGCAGGATCTCCTTGCCCTCGACGACAATCGGTGCCGACACGCTCTGGCGCACCCGCTCGACGAGGCAGGCCAGCTGGGTCACGTCGGGCTGCTCGGCGATCACGAGGACGAATTCGTCGCCGCCCAGGCGCGCCACCGTGTCTTCCTCGCGCATGCTGTCGCGCAGGCGGGCTGCGATCTCGCGCAGGACGGCGTCGCCCGCTTCATGGCCGAAGTTGTCGTTGATGTGCTTGAAGTTGTCGAGGTCCAGGAACGCGAGCGCGCCCTGGCGGCGGTGGGACGACGCCGCATCGATCGCCGCCTTGAGGCGTTCCAGCAGCAGCGTGCGGTTGGCAAGCCCCGTCAGCGCGTCGTGGTGGGCCAGGTGCTGCAGCCTGCGCTCGTAATGGCGGGCTTCGGTGATGTCGTTGATCACGCCGACGAAGTGCGTCACGTCGCCCTCGATGCTGGCGACCGGATCGATGCGCAGGTCGTTCCAGAAGATCTCGCCGTTCTTGCGCCGGTTGCGCAGGACGGCGCGCACGCTCCGCCGGGAAGCGACGGCGTCGTGGATGCGCTTCTGTTCGTGCACGTCGCAGTCGTCCACCCGCATGAAACGGGGATTGCGCCCCTTCACCTCGGCCAGCGTATAGCCCGTGATCTGCTCGAACGCGGGGTTCACGTACTCGATCACGTTGTCGGCGCCTTCCGCGCAGCACGTGATCACGATCGCGTTCACGCTCGCATACATCGCCCGTTCACGCACGCGCAGGCCGCGCTCGGCCTCCTTGCGCGACGTGATGTCCAGGCCGGTACCGAACACGACCGGCAGGCTGCCGAGGCTCGCGCGCGAGCAGTGGAACAGGAAGGTCGTACGCTTGCCGTGCTTCCCCACGAGGTCGGCTTCGTGGTGAGACCCTCCGCCCTCGAAGGCGTTCAGAATCTTCTCCACGATCATCGCCTGGTCGCGCTCGTCGAAAAAGTTCTTGACGTTAAGCGTCGGCAACTCTTCGCTCGCCATCTCGAGCGCGTCTTCCAGCTGGTGGTTCCACAACAGCAGGTGCCCGCTCTGGTCGATGACGTAGAACACGCATGGCAATTCCTCGATGATGTCGGCGATCGGCAGGTCCTGGATCAGGGCATACCGGGTCGGCGCCAGGCCGGCGCGCGGCACGACGATGACGCTGTAGCCGCCGGGCTGGTCGGGATCGAGCGATTGCGGGGCCACCGTCACCCTGACAGGCACCGTGTGCCCGTCCGCGCAAATGAGTTCGCCCGTGGAGTCCTCGTTGACGCGCGCGCCGACCGACGACACGGCGGCCGCATCGTCGAAGGCGATGATCTTGTCGAGGCTGCAGTTGCGGATGTCGGCGGCGCCATAGCCCGCCAGCTTCTCGCAGGCGCGGTTCCAGCTCGTGATCGTCCCTGCCGCGTCGACGACAAATACCGCGAGGGGTAAAGGCGAAAGGTTCACGACCACCTCCAGAGAACCGGCTGGGCGCGCTTGCGCGTTGCGTCCATCGGGAAAACATCATAGCGCAGTCATGCCGGATGCGGCGCCATATTTACACTGCATGGCGCCTGCCCCTCCGGCCGGCTGGTGGCGGGGTTGTGGGGTTGGTGCGTCGCCTGTCGGTTAGTTGCAGAATATCAGAACAAGCCGGTCCGGCTTGCCGCACCGTCCGTCAGTGCGAGACCGCGGCCGGGGCCGCCAGCGATTCCGCGCCGGCGTCCACCGGCGCGGCCGCCACCGTCTCGTCCGGCAGCGCATCCCGCCGCCGCAGCGCATAGCGGTTCAGCCCCGCCATGTGGATGCGGCACAGGTAGTCTTCCCAGTCGACGAGGCGCGCATCCACCGGATACAGCCGCCGCGCCTCCTCCCCGAAGCGCGCCGCCAGCGCCAGCAGGCCGGCGTTGTGGAAGCGGTAGCGCGGGTGCGCGTAGAACGCGAACGTCAGCGCCAGCAGGCGCGTGGTGCGCAGCTTTTCCAGCGCGCGCGTGGCGCCGGGCGCGCCCACGAGGCGGCGCAGGCCGTTCCACACGGTCGCACCGATGCCGGCCGCCCCCATCACGAAACGGAACGTGCCCTCCCCGACCGTGCGGAAGTCGTGCTTCGGCTCCGCGTGGAATAGGCGGTCGTACTTGCGCCAGTTGCGCTTCGACTCCGTCTGCAGCAGCCGGATCAGCTCACCCAGCGCGAGCGGATTCGTCGAGCCGCTGCAGCACTGGTAGATGCGCCGGCCCGGCCCGTCGGACAGCGCCTCCGCGCCCGCCAGCACGATGGCGTTCGCGACGAGGTCGACGGGGATGACGTCGATGATGCCTTCCCGGCGCGCCGGGAAGAAGCTCGTCTTCCCGCGCGCATAGGCGAGGATGACGGCGTCCGCCACCTTCACGCCCTCGATCCAGCCGGGCGCCGGTTCGCGCAGCGTGCTTTCGATGATGGATGGGCGCACGATCGTCAAGGTGCGGCCGTGCATGGCACGGAGCGCGACCTGCTCGCCGAGCCATTTGGTGAACGTATAGGTGTCGTTCCAGCCGTGGCGCTGGGCCTCGCGGATGCCGAGATCCGTCAGGCGCCGGCGCAGCCGTTCCGTATCCGCGCCGCCGGCCGTCGCACGCACCCGCTCGATCTTGCGCTGCAGGGAGCCGATGAGCGCGTCGACGTCGTACCAGCCGTCGCGATGGCGCGGGATAGCGTCGCGCGCGCTGCCTGCCGGCGCCACGACCTGCTCGCGCATCTCGCCGCGGTGGTAGCCGTTCACATAGCACGTCGACACGTGCACGAGCGGCGCGTTCGCCACGCGCGCGAACGCGGTCACGTGGCGCAGGCTCAGCGTGTTGATGGCCAGTGCCTCGTTGAGCGGTTCGCGGAAGTCGACGCTGGCGGCCGCGTTCACGACCACGTCCACGCCGCGCGCCAGTTCGGCGAAGCGCGCGGGCGCCAGGCCGAAATCCGGTGCCGTGATCTCGCCCGTCACGCAGTCCACGCGCTCGGCGAGGAAGCGTTCCAGCCAGGCGGGACGCACGGCCCGCAGGTGGTCGAACACGGACGACGCCGCGACCTCGCGTTCGAAACGCGCGCGGGCGTCGCCCTGGGTGCCGGCGCGGATCAGGAGCACGATGCGCCCGATGTCGGGCACGGTCCGGATCAGCTTTTCCAGCAGGACCTTCGCGACGAAGCCCGTCGCGCCCGTGAGCAGGACGCGCTTGCCGGCAAAGGCCTCGCGCACGTCGGGCAGCCCGGCGGCCGCCCCGTTGATGGTTGTCGTCATTGGGTCTCCTAGATGATCCGCGTCAGGCGGAACATGGCCGTCATGGCGAGGGCCGGCAGCGCGCTCCGGTGGCAGCAATAGGTCTTCCCGACCTGCCCCTGGAAGCGCGATTTGGCGAATTCCAGCCCCTTGAAGTTGTAGAGGAAGTCCATCCGCTCGCGGATCACGGACAAGGTCGCGCGCAGCAGGCGCGATTCCTGCGGCTCGACCTGACCGGACAGCATCAACGGCGTCAGGCCCAGGTCCACGCACGGCACGCCTTCTTCCTGGAAGCGTGCGATCGCGTAGGCCATCAGCGCATACCACAGGCCCTGGCGGAAGTTGGCGGACGAGCGCGAGATGTTCGGCACGTAGCCGGCCAGGCGGCCGTCGCGGTACAGCGGATCGAAGAACACGAATCCCACGGCCTCGTCGTCGCGGTACGCGTAGAAATAGCGCGTGCCTTCGCGGTAGTCGACGATCATCGGGCGGATCAGGAAGCGGATCTCGTTGTTCTTGCAGCGGCGCGTACGGATCCATGCGTCCGAGATTCGGCGCACGTCGTGGTCGAAGCCGCCCTCGCGGATCTCGATGCCGTCCGCGCGGGCGGCGTTGATCGCGGTGCGGATGACCTGCTTGCGCGCGCCGCGCAGCGAGAACGTGGCGAGATCCAGGCGCGACTCGCTGCCGAACTGCGTGCCGTAGTAGCCGTGGCGGGCATGCAGGTGGTCGACGACGCCCTTGCCCACCTGGACGAAGACGGCGCCGGGATAGCGGCCGAGGAAGGCGTCGAGCATCGCATCGCGCAGGTGCGGCGGGCACACGGGCTCGCCCAGCGCGAAGCGCATGCCCCAGTACTTCGCGAAGGCGATGTAGCCGACGCCGGGCACTTCGAAATACGACATCCCCGGCTGCATGGTGCAGAACGACAGCGCGTGGCCGCCGTATTGCCGCAGGACGGCGGCGCGCCTCGCGGTATCGTGGTGCGACAGGTCGGCGGCGATGCGCCGCTCCAGCGCGACAGCGTGTTGGCTCATGGGGGCTCCGGTTGGATGGCAGGCACTGCGGGAAGGACTCAGGCCGGTTTCTGGCCGATGACCGACCAATAGCAATCGAGCAGCAGCAGCTTGTAGTGCTTCTGTTCGCCGACCTGCAGGCCGAACTTCTTCATCCACTCCGGATAGTTGTAGATGTTGTGGAAGGCGTTCCCGGCGAATAGCCAGAAGAAGCCGACGGCCCCGTACCAGTACAGGGTCTTGAAGACGCGGCTGAACACGTTCCCGGTCGGGAACGAGAAGTCGCCGACGACGATGTGGGCGCCCGGGCGGCCCAGGCGGATCAGGTGCGCGAGCACGCGCAGCATCATGTCCTGCTCGAACACATTCAGGAAGAAGTTCGCGACGACCATGTCGTACTGTTCGAATTCCTCGACCAGCATGATGTCGCTGTGCACCTGGCGGATGCGCACGTCGACGATGCCTTCGCGTTCGAGATTGGCCTGGAATTTCTTCAGCATGGTGGCCGACAGGTCGACCACCGTGACCTCGGCGCCGAGCCGCGCGGCGTGCACGGCGTCGCGGCCGTGGCCGACGCCGGCGAACAGCACCTTGTCGCCCGGACGCAGCTTGTCCAGCATCGCGACCTTGCAGCGGTGGATCGATTTGCCGCTGTAGAACGCACTGAGCCAGTCGTAGATCGGCCCTACGAGCTTGTACTTGTCTCTCATGTTTGCCCTTCCGGTCTTTCCGACCTATATAGGTGTCTCCTCTGCCTCCGTTCACGTTGCATGAACGTCAAGCACTATTAGAGTAATTGAAAGCCCGCGCATTCCACGGGCCTGCGCCTTGTCCTTGCGAGCCAAAACACTGGCTTTGCGGGTCATGGATGTAAAGACCATCGCTCAACGCGCTGATTGAATGGCGACCGCGACCGCCCGTAAGTTGACACCCGGGAGGCGCCGAATCGATACTCGACGGGCAAACCCACTACGCCGCCTCCCGATGATGAAACTCTCCCTGCCGCTGTTCGCCCTCGCCGCTTTCACGTCCGCCCACGCCGCCGAGCGCCTGACCGTCACCGTCACCCACGATCTCGCCATCGCGCGGCCGGCGGAAACCATCGCCATCCCGTGGAAGAGCGTCAACGACGCGCTGCCGCACGCGGGCATCCAGCACATCGTCGTGAAGGACGCGGCCGGGCGCGTGCTGCCGCACCAGGTGACGAACGTGGCCCCGGAAGCCAAGGACCCGCAGAAGAACGGCGTCGCGTACGGCGAACTGCTGTTCCAGCACGATTTCGCGCCGGGCGAAAAGAGCGCCACGTTCACGGTCGAAAAGACGGACGCCGTCGTGCCGCCCTTCCCGACCAAGGTCTGGGCCCGCATCGTGCCGGAGCGCCTGGACGACTTCGCGTGGGAGAACGACAAGGTCGCGCACCGCACCTACGGCCCCGCCCTCGCCGCACCGGCGCCCACAGGCTCGGACAAGGAGGTGCTCAGGACGAGCGGCCTCGATATCTGGTTCAAGCGGGTGCCCTACCCGATCGTCGACCGCTGGTACAACATCGGCCACGACCACTATCACCACGACGAGGGCGAAGGCATCGACATGTACAACGTCGGCACGACGCTGGGCGCCGGCGGCACGGGCATCTGGGCCGGCGGCAAGCTCTGGTCGGGCATCAACTTCACGCACTGGAAAGTGCTGGCCAACGGCCCAGTGCGCGCGATCTTCGAACTGACCTACGACGGCTGGGATGCGGGCGGGACGCAGGTCACCGAGGTCAAGCGCTTCACGGTGGATGCGGGCCGCTACTTCGACCGCATCGACAGCACGTTCACGTTCCCAGGCGCGAGAACGCTGCAGGCCGCCGTGGGCCTGAACAAGGAACCGGCCGACAAGGGCGAGGACGGCAAGTCGACGTTCACCGAGGACGCCAAGGCGAAAGCCCTCGTCCAATGGGTCGCTCAGAAGAAGAGCGGCGACTTCGGCGTGGCCGTGATCCTGCCCTCGGCCGGGACGCCCGCCTTCGGCGCAGATGCGCGCAACGCGTTCATGCTGGCGCCGGCCACGTCCGGCCAGCCGCTACGCTACTACGTGGGCGCCGCGTGGACACGGGCGGGCGAGATCACGTCGCGCGAACAATGGCAGCGCACCGTGACGGACGAGGCGGCGCGCGTGGCCGCGCCGGTGCGCGTCAGCCTGTCGTCGCGCTGATGGACCGGCGCGACTTTTTCCGCGTCTCGTCACTGGCCGCGGCGCTGCCGTTGGGCGGGCCGGCGCGGGCGGCGGCCACGCCGTCGCGGCCACCCGACGGCGCGGCGCTGGCCTGGCTGGAAGGCGCACCCGCCTTCAGCGCCGGCACGACGTTCGGCGTACCGTGGCCGCGCGGCGCCATCCGCAAGGACCAGACTTTCGTCGTCGACGGCGCCTCCGGCGAGGTTCCCGCGCAAAGCTGGCCGCTGGCGTACTGGCCGGACGGCTCGCTGAAATGGACGGCGCACGCGCTCGGCGCCGGCACGCGTCCCGATGCGGCCCTGCGCGTGCGTCCGGGCTCGCCGCGCGCCCACGCGGACCGCGCCGTCACCGTGCGGCGCGCTGCCGACGGCTTCGTCGCCGGCACGGGCGTCGTCGAATGCACGGTGCCGGCCCGCGGCCCCGTGCTCGTGACGGCCATCCGCCGCGCCGGCCGTGACATCGCGCGCAACGTCCGCCTCGTCGCGCTGTGCGACGACCAGCCGGAAGGCAGCACGCGCCGTAGCGAATTCGCGAGCGACGTCGAGAAGGTGACGGTGGAGCAGGACGGCCCTGTGCGCAGCGTGATCAGGCTGGAAGGCAGGCATCGCGACAGGGACCGCGCCTGGCTCCCGTTCACCGTCCGCCTGTACCTGTACGCGGGCGCGGAGTCGGTCCGCATCATGCACACGTTCGTGTTCGAGGGCGACGAAGACAAGGACTTCATCCGCGGCATCGGCATCACGTTCGACGTGCCGCTGCGCGACGCGCTGCACGACCGCCACGTGCGCTTCGCGGGCGAGAACGGCGGCCTGTGGGCGGAAGGCGTACGCAACCTGACCGGCCTGCGGCGCGACCCGGGCGCGGACGTGCGCCGTGCGCAGCTGGCGGGCGAGCGCTGCCCGCCCGTGGCGGACAAGGTCGCACCGCTGCTGCACCTCGTGCCGGCATGGGGCGACGTGTCGCTGTCGCAGCTGTCGGCCGACAGCTTCCGCATCCGCAAGCGCACGAAGGCCGGCTGCGGCTGGGTCGACGCGGCCTGGGGCCGGCGCGCGCCCGGCTGCGGCTACGTGGGCGGCGTGTCGGGCGGCGTCGCATTCGGCCTGCGCGACTTCTGGCAGCGCCACCCGACGCAACTGGACATCCGCGACGCGCACACGGACACGGCACGCGCGACGGTCTGGATGTGGTCCCCGGACGCCCCCGCGATGGACCTGCGTTTCTACCACGACGGCATGGGCATGGACACCCATGCCGAAGAACTGCAGGGCCTCGAGATCACGTACGAGGATTACGAAAAGGGTTTCGGCACGCCCGTCGGCGTCGCGCGCAGCAGCGAGATCACGCTGTGGGCGCTCGAAGTCACGCCGCCGCGCGCCCGCCTCGTCGAGATCGCGCAGATGGTGCAGACGCCGCCGCAACTCGTGCCCGCGCCCGCGCACATCCTCGCGACGCAAGTCTTCGGTGCCCTGTGGTCGCTGCCGGACCGCAGCACGCCGGCGCGCGCGGCCATCGAGAACCAGCTGGACGCGCGCTTCGATTTCTACCGCAAGGAGGTCGAGCAGCGCCGCTGGTACGGCTTCTGGGACTACGGCGACGTCCGCCACACCTACGATGCCGACCGCCACGACTGGCGCTACGACGTGGGCGGCTTCGCCTGGGACAATTCGGAACTGTCGCCCGACCTGTGGCTGTGGTACAGCTTCCTGCGCACGGGCCGCGCCGACATCTTCCGCATGGGCGAGGCGATGGTGCGGCACACGAGCGAGGTCGACACGTACCACCTGGGGCGGTTCGCGGGCCTCGGCTCGCGCCACAACGTGCAGCACTGGGGCTGCAGCGCCAAGCAGGTGCGCATCAGCACCGCCGTCTACCGGCGTTTCTATTACTACCTGACGGGCGACGAGCGCACCGGCGACATCATGCGCGACGTGCTGGACGCGGACCGCAGGCTGGACGACGTGGATCCGGTGCGCAAGCTGGCGAACCAGCCGCCGAAGGGGCCGTATCCGGCGCGGATCAGCTTCGGCACGGACTGGGCGTCGCTCGCGGCGAACTGGCTGACGGAATGGGAGCGCACCGGCAGCGCGCGCTACCGCGACAAGATCCTCACCGGCATGCGCGACATCGCCGCCATGCCGCACGGCTTCTTCAATGGCGACCGCATGGGCTACGAGCCGGACACGGGCCGCCTGCACGACATGATCGGCAAGGATGTGAAGGCGTCGCACCTGAACGCCGTGTTCGGCGCCGTCGAGATCTTCGACGAATTGATCCGCCTGACGGGCGATGCGGCCTTCGAGCGGGCCTGGCTCGAGTACTGCGAACTGTTCAACGCACCGGTCGACGAACAGCGCCGGCGCCTGGGCGCGCCGCACGGCGCCACGCATGCGCTGTACGTCGGCCACTCGCGCCTGACCGCGTATGCAGCCTGGAAGCGCAAGGATGCCCGGCTGGCGCGGCGCGCATGGCAGGAATTCGCGGGCGAAGGCAGGCCGCGGCCGTTCCGCACGGCTCGCGTGGCGGGACCGGACGTGCTGAATCCCGTCGACGAAGTCCCGTGGGTGAGCACGAACGAGACGGCGCAGTGGGGCCTGGCCGCCATCCAGAATCTCGCGCTGGTCGGCGACGCGCTGCCCCGCACCCAGGAGAGCTGAATGCACCGTTTCCTCGTCATCGCCGCGGCTTGCGCCGCCGCACCCGCCTCCGCCGCGACGTGGTACGTGGCCCCGACCGGCAGCGACACGGCCGCGGGCACCCTGGCCGCGCCGTGGCAATCGTTCGCGCACGCGCAGGCCGTCGCGCGGCCGGGCGACACCGTGTATTTCCGCGGCGGCCGCTACGCCTACACGAAGGCGACGACGGCCTGCGCCTCTCGCCGCGCGACGGTGTCCGCCATCGTGATCGACAGGAGCGGCACCGAAGGGCAACCGATCCGCTACTGGGCGTATCCCGGCGAGACGCCCGTGTTCGATTTCTCGGGCATGAAAGACGATTGCCGCGTCAAGGGCATCGAGGTCGTCGCCGACTGGATTCATTTGAAGGGCCTGGACATCACGGGCGCGCCGCAGCAGCCGGACAACCGCCTGAACCACGAATCGTGGGGCGTGTGGATCAATGCGAACCACGGCGTGTTCGAGCAGCTGGACCTGCACCACAACATGGGACCGGGCCTGTTCATCAAGGACGGCGGCTGGAACCTCGTGCTGAACAGCGATTCGCACCACAACTACGATCCGTACACGTCGAACGGCGCGGGCCAGAGCGCGGACGGCTTCGGCGCCCACGTGAGCGCGGGCCATCCGGGCAACGTGTTCCGCGGCTGCCGCGCGTGGGCGAACACGGACGACGGCTTCGACCTGATCAACGCGTACTCGCCGGTGACGATCGAACATTCGTGGGCGTGGCAGCACGGCTATCTGCCGGGCACGCACACGCCGCTCGCGGCGGGCAACGGCAACGGCATCAAGGCGGGCGGCTACGGCGGGCGCTACGTGCCTGATGGGGTGAAGCATACGGTGCGCTTTTCCGTGGCGTTCGACAACAAGGTGTCGGGCTTCTATGCCAACCATCATCCCGTCGCGCTGGACTTCTTCGGAAATACGGCTTTTGGAAATGTTATCGATTACAATATGCTCGGCGTGGCCCCGGATGGCGGCCCCGTTTACCTGGGCACCCTGCGCAACAACCTCGCCTATCCGGCGGGTGCGGCGCTGAAGGTGGAAGGCGCGGACAGCGCGGCCAACTCCTGGGATCTGCACCTTGCGTTGAAGCCGTCCGACTTCGACAGCGTGGCGACCACCGGTTGGGACGCGCCGCGCAAGCCGGACGGCAGCCTGCCCGACGTACCCATGTTCCACCCGTCCGCCGCCAGCGCCGTCATCGACCGCGGCATCGACGTGGGCCTGCCCTTCCGCGGCAAGGCACCGGACCTGGGCGCGTTCGAGCGCTGAACCGAACCCTAGGGAAGACCATGAACCCATCGCTACGCGGAGCCGCCGGCGCCCTGCTTTTATTCGCCTGCGCGGCCCATGGCCAGGCCGCGCAAGGCTGGCAATTCGCCTTCGGGCCGGGCAAGGCACCGGCCGGCTACACGCCCGTCGACGCGGTCTACAGCGCCGCGCGCGGCTACGGCCTGGAACCGGGCGGCCGGCCGGACGGCCTCCACCCCTTTTATTTTTCCGTCGACCTCCCGGAAGGGAATTACACGGTGACCGTCACGCTGGGCGACGACAAAGCGCCCGCCGCGACGACGGTGAAATCCGAGCTGCGCCGCCTGATGCTGGAAAACGTCGCGACAAAGCCGGGCGAGACCGTCACCAGGACGTTCACCGTCAACGTGCGCACGCCGCAGATCCCGACGGGCGGCGCCGTGCAGCTGAAGGCCCCGCGCGAAACGGTCGAGGAAGCGTGGAACTGGGACCCGCGCCTGACCTTGGAAATCAATGGCGCGCACCCGGCCGTGCGGACGATCGCCATCGCGCCGGCCAACGTGCCGACCCTGTACCTGCTGGGCGATTCGACCGTCTGCGACCAGCCGGCGGAGCCCTACAACAGCTGGGGCCAGATGCTGCCGCGCTTCTTCAAGCCCGGCATCGCCATCGCCAATCACGGCGAATCGGGCGAGACCTACCGCGACTCGCTCGCGCGCCGCCGGCTGGACAAGATCGTCAGCGGCATGAAGCCGGGCGACACGCTCGTCATGCAGTTCGGCCACAACGACCAGAAGCAGATCAAGGATGGCAAGAGCGGCCCGTTCACGACGTACAAGGCGGAGATCAAGGCGCACGTGGACGCCGTCCGCGCGCGCGGCGGCCTGCCCGTCATCGTGTCGCCGATGGAGCGGCGCGGCTTCGACGCCGACGGCCACGTGATCCCGTCACTGAAGGATTACGCCGAGGCCGCGCGCCAGTCCGCGCAGGAATTGAACGTGCCGTTCGTCGACCTGAACGCGATGAGCAAGACGTTCTATGAAGCGCTGGGGCCGGAAGGCTCGAAGGCCGCGTTCGCGGAGCCTGCGCCGGGCCGCCTGGACAACACGCACCACGACAGCTACGGCAGCTACGAGCTCGCGAAGGCCGTCGTGCTGGGCCTGCGCCAGGCGCACGTGCCGGCGGCCGACTTCGTCGTCGACGATTTCGCGTTCGACCCCGCCCATCCCGATCCGGCCGCGGCATTCGCCGTACCGCCGAGTCCACATCACACCGCACAACGCCCGCTGGGCGACGAGGAGCATCAATGAAACGCCGCACCGTACTTACGGCCCTCGGCGTGGCCGCACTGGGCGGCTGCGCGGGCATCAAACCGGCATCGAACAACGACGCCTACGTCTTTGCCTACTTCATCGACAACGGCCAGGACGGCCTGCACCTGGCCGGCAGCGTCGACGGCTACCGCTGGGAAGCGCTGAACGGCGGCCGCAGCTACGTGGCGCCCACGGTCGGCAAGGCGAAGCTGATGCGCGACCCGTGCATCGTGCGCGGCCCGGACGGCATCTACCACATGGTGTGGACGAGCGGCTGGAACGAGACGGGCATCGGCTACGCGTCGTCGCCGGACCTCATCCACTGGTCGCCGCAACGGGAACTGCCCGTGATGGCGCACGAACCGACGACCCTGAACGCGTGGGCGCCGGAAATCGCATGGGACGACAAGCGCGGCGAATACCTGATCTTCTGGTCGTCCACGATTCCCGGCCGCTTCCCGGAATCCGAGGCGGCCGGCGACGATGCCGGCGCCAACAAGTACAACCACCGCATCTACGCGACGACGACGCGCGACTTCGTCACGTTCACGCCCACGCGCCTGTTCTACGATCCGGGCTTTTCCGTCATCGACGCCACGTTCCTCCGCACGAACCGCGGCGACTGGCTGCTCGTGAAGGACGAGACCCGCCACCCGCCCCGCAAATACCTGCAGCTGGCGCGTGCGGCCGGCCTGCAGGGACCGTTCGAACCGCTGGGCGCGCCGATCTCGCCCGCGGGCCTGTGGACCGAGGGACCGACGGCGCTGCAGGTAGGCGAACAGGACGTCATCGTGTACTACGACGCCTACACGACGAAGCACTACGGCGCACTGCGTTCGCGCGATCTCGTGCATTGGGAAGACGTGACGGCACAGATGCACTTCCCGGACGAGGGCACGGCGCGGCGCATGCGCCACGGGACGGCGTTGCGGGTGTCGGCGGACGTACTGGAGCGCTTGCGCAGGCCGTAACGCGGCCGTGCGTCCTGTCCTACAGCCTCGATTGTGAGGGGGCAACGGTGCGCGGGAACCACGGCCGTTGGAGTAACCTGATTGCTCCAACGTCGTGATCCCGGAGGCGGACCGTGTCCTTTGACTCAGCAAAACCCGATCAGGAAAAACAGGAGCTCTTGCGGGTTCCTGTGGTCCATGAGGAGGCGTGGGTCGAGAAACGGATCGTCGACACGGGTCGCGGCGTACGCATCCACAAGACCGTCGCCGAGCACCCCTGCCGGATCGACGAGCGCCTGCTGCGCGACGACGTCGAGGTCCACCATGTGCCGGTGGACCGCATCGTCCCGCTCGACCAGGCGCCCGCGACCCGCTACGAAGGGGATACGCTCGTGGTGCCGATCCTCGAGGAAGTGCTGGTCGTCGAACGGCGGCTGCGCATCAAGGAAGAGCTCCACATCACCCGTACCCGCCGCGAAGAACACCACGTCGACACCGTCATGCTCAAGTCCGAGCAGGTCAGCGTCGAGCGCTTCGACGAGCACGGCGACGACTCACCCACGTGACAATCACCGGAGGACGCATCATGCAACATACTCTCGTAGCGGTGTTCGACAACCGCAGCGATGCCCAGAACGCGATGGACGAACTGCTGGCATCCGGCTTCACCCGCGATAACGTTTATGTCTCCAGCGCCGACCTGTCCGGCACCACGACAACGACCGGCACGACGCTCGGCACGACCCACGAGGAAGGCGTGGGCGCCTCGATCAGGCACTTCTTCGAAAACCTGTTCGGCTCTGACAACGACGAACACGCCACCCGCTATTCCAGCGCCGTCACCGCCGGCCAGCACGTGCTGACGCTCACCACGACGTCGGAGCCGGAAGTGGAACGTGCCGCCGACGTCATCGAGCGCTTTGGCCCCATCGACATCGACGAGCGCCACGACCTGTCGGGCAACGCCGCCTCGCTGGGCACGAGCGCCTACCAGCCGCAGTCGTCGTCCACCCTGCAGGCCGGCTCGATGCAGTCGGGTACGCAGGTGGGCAACCTGTCGGGCAGCCTGTCCGACTCGACCCTGCGCTCGGACTCGCTGCAGCGCGATACTGCCGTCGAGCGGACGGGCGACAAGGCCGCGATCCCGGTCGTTCAGGAAGAGGTCCGCGTCGGCAAGCGCCAGGTCGAACGGGGCGGCGTGCGCGTGTTCTCGCGCATGGTCGAGACGCCCGTGAACGAGACCGTGTCGCTGCGCGAGGAACACGTCAGCGTGGAGCGCCGTCCGGTCGACCAGCCGATCAACCCGGCCGACGTTGCCGCGCTCAAGGACCAGACGATCGAACTGCGTGAAACGGCCGAGGAAGCCGTCGTGCAGAAATCCGCCCGCGTGGTGGAGGAAGTCGTCGTCGGCAAGGAGGTCAGCCAGCGCCAGGAAAACATCCAGGACACGGTGCGCCACACGGAAGTGGAAGTGCAGCCCCTGCAGGGCAGCGCGCTCGACGACGACACCTATTACCGCAACGACTGGCAGACGAATTACGCCAGCCTGGGCGGCACCTACGACGACTACGCGCCGGCCTACCGCTACGGCAACGAGATGCGGCGCGACGCCCGCTACCAGGGCCGCAACTGGGACGACGTCGAATCCGACCTGCGCAGCGACTGGGACACGCGCTACGGCAGCAGCGGCTCGTCCACGTGGGAACGCATGAAGGCCGCCGTGCGGTCGGGCTGGAACCGCATGACCTCCTGATCCGCTGCGGGGCGCACCGTGAGCCGGTAACTCAGCCGGTCGGCGACCCGCTGCGCCCCGAGGCCGGTATAGAAACGGATGCCGGCCTCGTTGGACGCCTTCACGTGCCAGTCGATGCGGCCGCAACCCTGCTCGGCCGCATCGCGCGCGATCCACGCCATCAGGGCCCGGCCCACGCCGCGGCCCCGGCTGTCGGCGCGCACGAACAATTCCTTCATCATGCACTGGCGACGGTGCGCCGGCGTCGGATCGACGAGCGAATACAGCAGCGCGACGGCCGCGAACCCGACGACGTTCCCTGACGCATCTGCCGCCACGACGAGGCGCAGCGGCGAGTCCGGCGCCAGCAGATTCCGGTGCAGGTGATCGCGCACGTCGGCGCGCGCGACTTCCGCATCAGCGTGATAGTAGCGATACAGCTCGCACAGCAGGTCGATCAGCGACTCGTGCTGATCGGGCGACACAAGGGCGACGCGCATGGATGGCCTGGACTCGTTTCGGTGGAAGAGCGAAACGATACCAGAAAGCGTCGTCACGCCGACCGGTCGTAGCCGAACTGGATGCCGGCCGTGCCGCCCGTCTCGATGAACAGGTCGATGAACGCCGGCACGGTCTCCTTGCGCAGCCAGTCGCGCTGCAGTTCGCAGAACAGCTGCGCCACGCTGATCATCTGGGCGCCCGCCTTTTCCACGCGCCGCAGCGCCATCTCGTGCGCGGTGACGGAGGTGCCGCCGACCGCATCCGCGACGACATAGACTTCATAGCCTTCGCGCAGCGCGTCCAGCGCGGGGAACGTGAGGCAGGCTTCCGTCCACAGCGCCGTCATGATGAGCTTCTTGCGGCCCGTCGCCGCGACGGCCTGGCGGAACTCGACGTCTTCCCAGGAATTGATGCTCGTGCGGTCGTACGTCGGGTAGTCGCCCAGCACCGCACGCAGTTGGCCGATCGGCGGCTTGTTCAGGCCCGTCCTGACGTTCACCGTCGAGTGGACGATCGGCAGGCCGTAGGCGACGGCCGCCTTGGCCGTGCCGACGATGTTGTTGACGAGTAGCTGCCGGTCCATCGAGGCGATCGAATTCACCTGCACCGGCTGGTAATCGATGATGACGAATGCCGCGTTCTGGGGCGTCAGCAGATGGTCCTGGCGCGGGTCGCGGATGGCTTCGCTGGTCATGGTGGTCTCCTGTTCGCTGGTTGGCGATCCGTGTACAGGATCGTCCCGTTGGACGGCAAGACGGGGCCACTGGTTCCAGCGTCACGCCACGACAGCGAGCTCCGGAATCAGGGAGCGGTGCGCCGCGATGCCCGCCAGCGCGCCGTCCGCGACCGCAAGCGCCACGTTGCCGGCGGGCCGCGCCATGTCGCCGCAGCAGAACACGCCCGGCACACTGCTCGCCTTCTGCGCGTCCGTCGCCACGTACTGCCCCATCGGCCCGTCTTCCAGCGCGCAGCCCAGTTGCTGCGCCAGCGGACTGACGATGTGCGTGCGCGTGGCGACGAACAGTCCGGCGAGCGGCAGCCGGCGCCCGTCCCGCAGCACCACGTCGGCCCGGCCCTCGATGCGCGCGACCGGCGTGCGCTCGACGGTCACGCCGCGCCGGGCCAGCGCTGCCAGCTGCTCCTGTTGCGGTTCGAACGCGCCGTTCAGCAGCAGGGTGACCTCGCCCCAGTCCGGCAGCATCAGTGCCTGGTGCAGCGACAACTCGCCCGCCGCGAGCACGCCGATGGCCCCTTCGTCCAGCTCGTAGCCATGGCAGTACGGGCAGTGGAACACGCTCGTACCCCAGCGCGCTTCCAGTCCCTCCACGGACGGCAACGTATCGGCGACGCCGGTGGCAAGGACGAGCCTTCGCCCGTGCACGCTGCCGCCGTCCGGCAGCATGACGTCGAAGCCGTCGCCGGCCGGATGCGCGGCCACCGCCGTGTCGTTCGCCCACGCGACGTTGGGATAGGCGCGCAACTGGGCCCGGCCCTGCGCGGCGATCGCGGCCGCCTCCGTGCCGTCCTGCGTGAGGAAGCCGTGCGAGCGGTCGGCGTAGCGGTTGCGGCGCCGGCCGCCGTCGATGACGAGCACGCGCCGGCGCGCCCGCGCCAGCTGCATGGCCGCGGACAGGCCGGCGTAGCTGCCGCCCACGACGATGGCGTCGAATGCGGAATCATTCGGTTGGGTGTGCATGATGTGCTCCTCCTTTGGGATACTGCGCATTGAACCGTTCGGACAGTTCCGCCAGCGTGACCTGCGCGAAGCGCGCGAGCAGCAGCGCTTCCGCCTCCGCGAGCGCGTCGCCGAGCGACTGGTTGACGACTTTTTCCACGAGACAGCCGGGCTGCTCCACCCGGTTGCCGATCGCGAACACGGTCGGCGACCCGACCGCTTCGTACACGTCGCGCAGCGTCACCCGGCGCAGGTCGGCCGCCACGACCCAGCCGCCGCCATGGCCCTTTTCCGACGCCACGTAGCCGCGTTCGCGCAGGCCCGCCAACGTGCGCCGCACCAGCACGGGATTCGTGTGCAGGAAGCCCGCCAGCGCTTCCGACGTCAGCGGACGGTCGCTGTGGGCCATGTGCAGCAGCAGGTGCAGGATCGAGGAAAGTTTGCTGTCGGTTCTCATGTAACTTATGATAGTACATAATCACCCGGCGTGCACGATACAATGCCGCATGTCTTCCGAATCCACGTTTTTCGATGTCATCGTGGCAGGCACCGGCCCAGGCGGCGCAAGCGTCGCCCGCGAACTCGCTCGGGCCGGCGCACGAACGCTCCTGCTGGAAGCGGGCGGCGCCGCGCCGCTCGCGGGCACCCTGACGCAGATGGCCGGCATGGCGGCCGTGCCCGGCAAGGGCGCGTTCCTGCACCGCGACCTGTCGCTGCTCGTGCGTGCGCTGACGACCGGTGGCACGTCGACCATCAATTTCGCCACCGCCGCCCCGCCCCCGGCCGCCATGTTTGCCCGCCACGGCATCGACCTCGCACCGGCCCTCGCCGCGTGGCGCGCGGAATTGCCGATGGCGCCGCTGCCCGACGATCTCGTCGGCCCGATGGCCGCCCGCATCGCGGCAGGCGCCCGCGCGCAAGGCCTCGCATGGCGCAAGCTGGACAAGATGATCCGCCCGGCGACGTGCCGCACGGGCTGCTGGCGCTGCGTCTACGGCTGTCCGTTCGGGGCGAAGTGGTCGGCGCGGGAACTGGTCGACGACGCCTGCAAGCACGGCGCGCGGCTCGTCACGGGTGCGCACGTGACGCGCGTGCTGGTGGAAGAAGGCCGCGCTGTGGGCGTGGAAGCACAGGTCGGCGGACGGCGTGAAACGTTCCGGGCCGGCCTCGTCGTGCTGGCGGCGGGCGGCATCGGCAGCCCGCGCATCCTCAGGTCATCCGGTCTGCTGTCAGGTCCCGTCCCGTTCTTCAGCGATCCCGTCGTGGCCGTGATGGGCACGGTGGACGGCGTCGAGGGCGGGGGCGCCGAGGTGCCGATGGCCGCGGGGTCCTACGATTCCGCCGCCGGCATCAGCCTGGCCGACCTCACCCTGCCCCGCCCCATGTACCAGGCGTTCGCGGCGCAGGCGGGACGGATCGACCGCTTGCTGGCACACGACCGCACGCTGACGATCATGGTCAAGATCCGCGACGCCATCCGAGGCGACGTCGGCCCGCGCTGGGTCGACAAGACGCTGGCCCCGGAAGACCGGCGCCGCTTCGAGGCCGGCATCGCAACGGCGCGCGGCATCCTGGAGGCCGCCTGCGCGCGCCACGTCTTCGCCAGCCACCACTTCGCCGCGCATCCCGGCGGCACCGTGCGCATCGGGCAGGCGCTGGATGCGGACCTGGCCACTGCCACGCCGGGCCTGTACGTGTGCGACGCGTCCGTCATCCCCGAACCGTGGGGCCTGCCGCCCACCCTGACCCTGCTGTGCCTGGGCTGGCGGCTGGGCCGTCGCCTGGCGCGGGTCAGCGCTTCACCGGCAGCGTCGTCGTCAGCCTGATGTCGGCCGACGATTCGCCCACCATCAGCTTCACGGGCACGGCCTCGACGTCGAAGCGGCCCGCCTGCGTGTTCCAGTAAGCGAGGCGCTGCGCCGCGAGCGGTATGCGCACGGTGCGCGTTTCGCCCGGCTTCAGGTTGACCCGCTGAAAGCCGACGAGCGCCTGGCGCGGCCGCTCCACCTGCGACCTGGGCCACGCCGCATACAGCTCGACGACGCTGTCGCCCGCCACCTTGCCCGTATTCGTCACGTCGACGTCGACATCGACCGTGCCGTCCGCCGCCAGCGCCGACGCGCTCGTGCGCAGCTTCGCGTACCTGAAGGTCGTGTAGGACAGGCCGTGCCCGAACGGGAACAGCGGCTGGCCCTTGAAGTACATGTACGTGCGGCCGTGGCGGATGTCGTAATCCATCATCGGCGGCAGCTGCGATTCCGCCGCCGGCCAGGTCGCCACGAGCTTGCCGCCCGGGTTGTAGTCGCCGAACAGCACCTGCGCGAGCGCGGTGCCCTGGTCCTGCGACGAATGCGCCATCTGCACGATCGCGGGCACGTGTTCCTTCGCCCAGTTGATCGTGTACGGGAAGCTCGACACGAGGACCATCACCGTGCGCGGATTCGCCGCCAGCACCTGTTTGACGAGGCCTTCCTGCGCAAGGGCCAGCGTTTCGCGGTCGCGGCCTTCGCGCCCGTCGCCCGGATCGGCGCAAGGCTTCGTACCGGCGTCGGTCCACTCGTGCGCCATGTTCGGGCCGCAGGTCGGATCGTTGCCAACGACGACGATGGCCACGTCCGCGTCGCGCGCCGCCTTCACGGCAGCATCGTTCGCATTGTCGGCCACATGCGTGACGGTCACGCCCGGACCCGCGGCCGCCTTGATGCCGGCCAGCGCCGTCACCGTGTACGGCGCGATGCCGCCATACCAGTCCCAGTGCACGCTGTCCGCATGCGGGCCGATCACGGCGATCCGCTTGATGCCCGACTTCGCGAGCGGCAGTGCGTGGTTGGCGTTCTTCATCAGCACGATGGATTCCAGCGCCATCTTCAGCGACACGGCCTTGTGCGCCGCGCTGTTCCACGGGGCCGGACCGTCCTTGATCGTGGCATAGGGGTTGCCGGCCGGCGGGTCGATGAGGCCGAGCCTGATCGTCGTGCGCAGCTTGCGTGCGAGCGCGTCGTCGAGATCGGCCACCGTGATGGTGCCCTCCTTCAGCGCCGCGCGCAGCTCGTCCTGGTATTTGTCGAGGTACTGATTGATGCCGGCCTTCAGGCCCGCAACGGCCGCCGCTTTCTGGTCCGGATACCGTTTATACAGTTTCACGAGATTGCCGATGGCGCCGCCGTCGCTGGAGATCACGTCCGCATTCCACTTCCCGACGACGAGACTGCGCAGCACCGGGTGCACGCTCATCGGCGTCCCGTTCCACGCGTTGTACGACGCCATCAGGGCGCGCGCGCCCCCGTCCTCGAACGCCATGCGGAACGGCGCCGCATAGTATTCGTGGAACTGGCGCTCGTCGAAATCGGACGAGGAGTTGCCGCGCCCGTTCTCGTTGCTGTTGGCGAGGAAGTGCTTCAGGAGTGCCGCGCCGCGCCAGACCTTCGGATCGTCGCCCTGGATGCCGCGCGTGAACGCCGTCGCCATCGTCCCGACGAGGAAGGCGTCCTCGCCGTAGACCTCCTCGCCGCGGCCCCAGCGCGGGTCGCGCGCGAGGTCGGACTGCGGGCCCCATTGCATCAGCATCGGATGCTTGTACTTCTCGCTCTGCGTGATGTAACGGGCTTCCGTCGACTGCACGGCGGCGGCCTGGCGCACGAGCTCCGGATCCCAGCTCGCGCCCATGCCGGGCGGCTGCGGGAACTGCGTCGTCGGGATGGGCTGGCGCTGGCGCTTGGATTCGCCCCGCTGTACGAGCCCGTGGATGCCTTCCGTCGCACCGAAGCTGGGAATGCCGAGACGCGGCACGCCGGAATCCGGCGACAGCGCGGCGATCTTCTCGTCGGGCGTCATCAGGGACAGGATGTTGGCGATGCGTTGCTGCGGCGGCAGGTTCGGGTCCTGGAACGGATAGGTCGCCGCATGGGCGGCGCCGGCGCACAGCGCGGCGGCCAGCGCCACGGCGCGGAGGATGTTCGTCTGCATGTTGTCTCCTTGTGAACGTTTTTGTTAGCGCGAACATCCACATCTTACTCCGGAATGAAACCGTTTTCACAACACTCGGCCGCGAGTTCATGTCCGGCGCTAAAAGTTTCTTGCGCGTCGTAAAGACATCAGTACAATCGGTGTGCATACAAAAAGGGAGACAGCATGACTTATGAACGCATCGTGGTCCTCGGCGGCGGCACGGCCGGCTGGATGGCCGCGACGGCCCTCGCGACGGGCCTGAAGGGCACGACGGTGGAACTGGTGGAATCGGAAGACATCGGCACGGTCGGCGTCGGCGAAGCCACCTTCCCTTCGATCCGCAATTACCACCAGATCCTGGGCATCCCCGAAGCGGACTTCCTGCGCGCGACGAACGGCACGTACAAGCTGGGCATCCGGTTCCGCGACTGGCGCGTCAAGGGCGAAGACTATTACCACACGTTCGGCGACTTCGGCATGCTGAACGGCCCCGAGTCGCTGTGGGGCCAGTATCGCCGGCACCCGCGCGCGAGCCTGTCCACGTTCGGCGAGCAATGCCTGCCGACCGTGATGGCGATGAACGACCGTTTCTGCGCGCCCGGCAAGGACGCCGCGAACTTCAACTACGCCTACCACTTCGACGCGATCCTGTACGCCCGCTTCCTGCGCGACATCGCCCTGAAGCGCGGCGTGCGCCGCACCGAGGGCAAGGTCGTCGACGTGGCGCGCCGGCCGGACGGCGGCGTCGCCTCGCTGAAGCTGGACGACGGCCGCACCGTGAGTGCCGACCTGTTCGTCGACTGCTCCGGATTCTCCTCCCTGCTGCTGGGCCGCACGCTGGGCGAACCGTTCGTCGACTTTTCGCACTGGCTGCCCGTGGACCGCGCGTGGGCCGTGCCGTCCGCCCGCGTGGGCGACAACCTGACGCCGTACACCCGCGCGACGGCGCTGGACGCCGGCTGGGCGTGGCGCATTCCGCTGCAGGACCGCACCGGCAACGGCCACGTGTTCTCCACCCGCTTCATCGACGAGGACAAGGCCCGCGAACAGCTGCTGCAGCAGCTCGACGGCGAAGCGCTCGCGGAACCGCGCCTGCTGCGCTTCACGACCGGGCACCGCGCCAAGTTCTGGTCGCACAACGTCGTCGGCGTCGGCCTCGCGACCGGCTTCCTCGAACCGCTGGAATCGACCAGCATCTACCTCGTGCAGGTGGGCGTCGGCCGCCTGATGACCCTCCTGCAGCGGGGCGGCCCCGTCGCGCCGGACCTCGTCGACGCGTACAATACGGGCCTCACGCGCCAGTTCGAACGCATCCGCGACTTCATCCTGATGCATTACTGCCTGACCGCGCGCCGCGACACGCCGTTCTGGCAGTACATGGCGGCCGCGGACCTGCCCGAGACGCTGGCCTACAAGCTGCACGCGTGGCGCGAGACGGGCGTGCTGCACCAGTACGACGAGGAAGGCTTCGACGGCCACAGCTGGCTCGCGATCCACGCCGGCATGCAGAACTGGCCCGCGCGCAGCGACCCGACGCTGAAGCTGATCCCCGAGGAACAGTCGCTCGAATGGGTGCGCGAGCGCGCCAGCCAGCTGGCGGCAGCCGTCGCGACGGTGCCGACGCACCAGGAATATCTGGCGCGGGTGCTGGGCCGCTAACGGTTCGCGCCGAGGCGCTCCATCCACGCGCACAGCATGTCCGCCAGCGCGTCCGCGTAGGCCACGATCTCCTGCGGCGCGCGCGGCCGCTCCGAAAACTGCTTGCCGACCGCGGACAGCGTATCGGTGAGCAGATCGCCGGCAAGCAGCCGCGTGGCGTCCGGCGCCGCCGGCAGCGCCTCGCACAGGAACGCCCGCACCGCCTCCTCCCCCGACTGCCGCACCTCGCGCGCCTCCGGCGCATCGCGGTACAAGGGTGCCGCATCGTTCAGCGCCACGCGCATCGCCGCCTCCTCGCATTCCGACCGCACGAACGCGTGCACCAGTGACCGCAACCGGTCCAGCGGCGGCCGCGCCGTGTCGGCAAGGATGGCGGACAGCATGGCCGTCGTGCGCCGCCATTCGTCGCTCTGCAGGCGGAACAGGATCGCCGCCTTGTTCGGAAAATACTGGTACAGCGAACCGACGCTGACGCCCGCCTTCTCCGCCACGCGCGACGTGGTGAAGCGCTGCGCCCCTTCCGCCGCCAAAACCTGAACAGCCGCCTCCAGCACGGCCGCCACGAGCTCGTTGGAACGGGCCTGTTTGGGGGCCTTGCGCGAGGCGATCTGGGGGCGGCGGCGTTCGGTCATCGGGGGCTCCGGGAATGCGAATAGAAAACCTGAAGGATTATTCGCATAATACCCGGACCCATCCACGACCACAAGGAACCACGATGACCACCCTCACCACCGATCCCGTCGCCCCGCTGCTGGCGCGCCTGTTCGCCGAGACCGACGCCGAGTCGCCGCTGGCGGCGTGCCGCGACCTGCCGGAGGCGGAATTGCACCGCCTGATGCGTAGCAAGACGGACTACCGCGACCTGTACGGCCGCCTGAAAGACCTCGCGCTGCCCGTCTCGCGCGGCACCGGCGTGCTGCTCTACATGCTGGCGCGCGCGAGCAGGGCGCGGACGATCGTCGAATTCGGCACGTCGTTCGGCATCTCGACGATCCACCTGGCCGCCGCGCTGCGCGACAACGGCGGCGGCCGGCTGATCACGAGCGAGTTCGAAGCGGCGAAGGTCCAGCGGGCGCGCGCCAACCTGGCCGCCGCGGGCCTGGCCGACCTCGTCGAGATCCGCACGGGCGACGCCCTGCAGACGCTCGCCGGCGACCTGCCGGACGCCATCGACCTCGTCCTGCTCGACGGCGCGAAGGCGCTGTATCCCGACATCCTCGCGCTGCTGGAGCCGCACCTGCGCCCGGGCGCGGCGATCGTCGCGGACAATGCGGACCACAGCCCGGACTACCTCGAGCGCGTGCGCGCGCCGGCCTCCGGCTATCTGTCGATGCCGTTCGCCGACGACGTCGAACTGTCCGTGTGGACGGCGTGAACGGGCCGCGTCACACGAAGAAGTCCCATTGCGCGACGCCGACCTTGTGCTGCTCGAACTCGGCGGAAGTCGCGAACCCCTGCGCCACCTGCGCCAGCGTCGCCCCATGGGCCATCGCATCGGTCCAGAAGGCCAGGCCGGCCGCCTCGCCCGCGCGGCCGAACAGGTCCTGGTACAGCAGCGCGACGTCATGGGCCGCGTTGCCGTCGAACGCGCCGGCCAGCCGGCCTTGCCCTTCCTGCGACGCGATCATCCGCAGGGCGACTTCGCCGAGACCGACGCCGTTCGCGGCCGCGCTGCCCCAGAAATCCATGCCGAGGTAGTCGGCCTGGCGCCCGAGGACCGTCTGGTACAGGCCGGCGATCGAGGACAGGTCGGCGCGGTTGACGACGGCCTCGGTCGCGTCGGCGAACTGCAGGCGCTCGACGTTGACCACCACGGCATGCTGCGCCGGCTGCGCGGCCGGGGTGACGACCAGGTAGCCCTCGTGCTGCTCGACCGTGTACGCCGACCGCGCGCCGTCGAACACGGCGGTGTCCGTGCCCAGGCCGCCGTGCAGGATCGTCTCGACGGGTGCCGAGGCGGCCCGCGCGCCGCCGTCCGCGCTGGACGGCGTGGCCGGCGTGGCCGCGAACGCGAGCCGGTCGCCCCCGCCGCCCGCAAACACCGCGCCGCCGAGGTTCCCGGCCACCGTGAACGTCTGCGCGGCGGCGTCGCCGGTCAGGACCTGTCCTGCCGTCGAACCGGTCACGTTCGCGGCGCCGACGACGGCCGCGAAATCGACGCCGTTCAGCGCGATGCCACTGCCGGCCGCCAGCTGCGTGGCGTCGATGACGAGGGCCGTGTGCTGTGCGCCGTCGCTCGTGCCGGACAGGACCAGCTTGCCGGCCGGCGCCGTACCGTTCGACACGGGCGTGATCGTCTGCACGAGCAGCGGCGCGTCGGCTGCCAGCGCCTGCAGGAACTGTTTGCCGTTGCCCGTCAGGTGAGCCTGGTCGGACGGCGCGTGGTCCGGCGTGGCCGCGACGATGGCCTGGATCAGGTGCTCGAGCGGATCGCCGGCGGGCCGGCTCGCACCGCCGGTGGCGCTCAGGCCGAAGCCGACCGGCACCTGGGCCAGCAGAAGATTCGCGCCGCCCGATTGCACCAGCGGGATGTCCGCCACGGCGGCGGCGCCCGTCGATTCCACGCGGCCCGGCGTCACGATCGGCACCACGGTCTGCGTGCCCGAGCCGCCGCCCGGCAGGACGACCGGCTGCGCGCTGACCACGACGCCGTCGATCGTCGACGTGGGCGGCGGGGGCGGTGGCGGCGGCGCGGCGATCGTCAGTGCCAGGGCCGCGCCGGCCGCGGAGACGTTGCCCGCGGCATCGGCCTGCTTCGCCGTCAGCGTGTGCGTCCCGACGGACAGCACGGCGCTCGTGACGCTCCAGTTGCCGGCGCCGTCGGCCGTGGCCGTGCCCAGCTGCGTCGTGCCGTCCGTGTCGTACAGCGTGACGACGGCGTTGGCCGCGGCGGTGCCGCGGATCACGGGACGCGTGACGGTGGTGATGCCGTCGCCGGCGGTACCGCTGTCGCTGGCGGCATCGAGTACCGGCGCGTCCGGCGCCGCGGGCGGCTGCGTGTCGATGGTCACTACCAGGCCGGCGCTCGCGGCGGACGCGTTGCCGGCCACGTCGACCTGGCGCGCCGTCAGCGTGTGGCTGCCGTCCGCCAGCACGGCCGGGACGATCTGCCAGGCACCGCTGCCGTCGACCGTCGTCGTCCCCAGCTGGGTCGTGCCGTCGGTGTCGTACAGCGTCACCGTGGCGTTGGCTTCCGCAGTCCCGGTGACGGCGGGCGTGTTGACGCTGGTGATGCCGTCGCCGACGGCACCGCTGTCGCCGGCCGCCGCGAGTGCGATCGCGCCCGGCGCGGCGGCGGCGGTGTCGATGGTGATCGTCAGTCCCGACGATGCGTTCGACACGTTGCCGGCCGCGTCGGTCGCCTTTGCCGTCAGCGTATGGGCGCCGTCGGCCAGTGTACTTGCCGTGATCGACCACGCGCCGCCCGTGGCGGTGGTCGTGCCCAGTACCGTCGTGCCGTTCGCGTCGTACAACGTGACCGTGCTGCCGCTTTCCGCCGTGCCGGTGATGACCGGCGTGGCGGCTGCCGTGATGTCGTCGCTGCTGGAAGCGCCGCTGTCGCTGGTCAGGTCCGGCGTCGACGGCGCGTTTGGCGCCGTGTGATCCAGCGTGTACGTGGCGCCGGCCGTGTAGCCGCCGCCGATGGCGACGCTGTTGCCGTTCTGGATACCGGTGCCGCTGGCGTTCAGGTCCAGGCGCAAGGTGCCGTCGCCCGCGAGCGAATCGACCGTCACGGTGTACGTCGAGCCGCTGCCGTTGACGGCCGCGATGTGGCCGGACGCCGTGTCGGTAGCGGTCAGTGCGAAATCGCTCGCGTCGACGCCGGTCACGCTCTCGCTGAACGTGACCGTGTAGTCGACCGACGTTGCCGCGCCGGGCACGCCTGCGTTGCCCACGCGCGCGATCGAGCCGACCGTGGGCGCGTCCTGCACGAGGATGGTCTGGGCGACGTGGCTGACGTTGCCGGCGGCATCCGTCGCGGACAGGTAAACGTGATACGTGCCGGCCGTCAGCGCCGAGCCGCCGACGGCGAGCGCGTTACCAGACAGCGCGAATTTCGCGTTGTCGGCGTCGTTGCTGCCGTTGCCGGCGGCCAGCGCATACGTCACGGCCGTCGCATCGGTCGCGGACAGCGTGCCGACCGTGGCGCCGCCGACGGCATTCGTCGTCACGATATTGCTTGCGCTCAGCGCCACGCTCGCCGGTGCCGCCGTATCGATCGTCACCGCCAACGTCGAGGATGCGTTCGACACGTTGCCGGCCGCGTCGGCCGCCTTCGCCGTCAGCGTATGGGCGCCGTCGGCCAGCATCGATGTCGTGATCGACCACGTTCCACCCGTGGCGGTCGTCGTACCCAGCACCGTCGTGCCGTTCGTGTCGTACAGCGTGACCGTGCTGCCGCTTTCCGCCGTGCCGGTGATGACCGGCGTGGCGGCCGCCGTGATGTCGTCGCTGCTGGAAGTGCCGCTGTCGCTGGTCAGGTCCGGCGTCGATGGTGCGTTCGGTGCCGTGTGGTCCAGCGTGTACGCGGCGCCGGCCGTGTAGCCGCCGCCGATGGCGACGCTGTTGCCGTTCTGGATGCCGGTGCCGCTCGCGTTCAGGTCCAGGCGCAGCGTGCCGTCGCCGGCGAGCGAGTCGACCGTCACAGTGTACGTCGAGCCGCTGCCGTTGACGGCCGCGATACGGCCGGACGCCGTGCCGGTGGCGGTCAGTGCGAAGTCGCTGGCGTCGACGCCTGTCACGCTCTCGCTGAACGTGACCGTGTAGTCGACCGACGTGGCCGATCCCGCCACGCCCGCGCCGCCGACCCGGACGATCGAATTGACCGTGGGCGCGTCCTGCACGAGGATGGTCTGGGGAAGATAACTGACATTGCCTGCGGCATCCGTCGCCGACAGATAGACGTGGTACGTGCCAGCCGTCAGCGCCGAGCCTCCGATCGAGAGCGTATTGCCCGACACGGCAAACTGCCCGTTGTCGGCATCGTTGGTGCCGTTGCCGGTGGCCAGCGCATACGTGACGGCCGTCGCGTCGGTCGCGGACAACGTACCGACCGTGGCACCGCTGCCGGCGTTCGCCGTGACGAGGCTGGACGCGCTCAGCGCCACGCTCGCCGGTGCCGTCGTATCGATCGTCACCGCCAGCGACGACGATGCATTCGACACGTTCCCGGCCGCGTCGGCCGCCTTCGCCGTCAGCGTATGGGCGCCGTCGGCCAGCGTGCTTGCCGTGATCGACCACGCGCCGCCCGTGGCGGTGGTCGTGCCCAGGACCGTCGTGCCGTTCGTGACGTACAGCGTGACCGTACTGCCGCTTTCCGCCGTGCCGGTGATGACCGGCGTGGCGGCTGCCGTGATGTCGTCGCTGCTGGACGCGCCGCTGTCGCTGGTCAGGTCCGGCGCCGACGGCGCGTTTGGCGCCGTGTGATCCAGCGTGTACGTGGCGCCGGCCGTGTAGCCGCCGCCGATGGCGACGTTGTTGCCGTTCTGGATGCCGGTTCCGCTGGCGTTCAAATCCAGGCGCAGCGTGCCGTCGCCGGCGAGCGAGTCGACCGTCACGGTGTACGTCGAGCCGCTGCCGTTGACGGCCGCGATGTGGCCGGACGCCGTGCTGGTGGCGGTCAGTGCGAAGTCGCTGGCGTCGACGCCGGTCACGCTTTCGCTAAACGTGACCGTGTAGTCAACCGACGTGGCCGATCCCGCCACGCCCGCGCCGCCCACGCGCGTGATCGAATTGACCGTGGGCGCGTCCTGCACGAGGATGGTCTGGGGAAAATAACTGACATTGCCTGCGGCATCCGTCGCCGACAGATAGACGTGGTACGTGCCAGCCGTCAGCGCCGAGCCTCCGATCGAGAGCGTATTGCCCGACACGGCAAACTGTCCGTTGTCGGCATCGTTGGTGCCGTTGCCGGAGGCCAGCGCATACGTGACGGCCGTCGCGTCGGTCGCGGACAGCGTACCGACCGTGGCACCGCTACCGGCGTTCGCCGTGACGAGGCTGGACGCGCTCAGCGCCACGCTGGCCGGTGCCGCCGTATCGATCGTCACGGCGAGCGACGACGATGCATTCGACACGTTCCCGGCCGCGTCGGTCGCCTTCGCCGTCAGCGTATGGCCACCATTGGACAACGTGGATGCCGTGATCGACCACACGCCCCCCGTGGCGGTCGTCGTGCCCAGCACCGTCGTGCCGTCGCTGTCGTACAGCGTGACCGTGCTTCCGCTTTCCGCCGTGCCCGTGATGACGGGCGTGGCGGCCGCGGTGATGTTGTCGGTGTTCGACGCGCCGCTGTCGCTGCCGCTGGCCAGGTCCGGTGTCGACGGTGCGTTCGGCGCCGTGTGGTCCAGCGTGTACGTGGCGCCGGCCGTGTATCCACCACCGATGCCGACACTGCTGCCGTTCTGGATGCCGGTGCCGCTGTTGTTCAGGTCCAGGCGCAAGGTGCCGTCGCCCGTCAGCGTATTCACCGTCACGGTATAGGTCGTGCCGCTGCCGCTGATGGCGGCGATGGCCCCGCTGGCCGTGCCGGTCGCGGTCAGCGTGAAGTCGCCCGCGTCGACGCCGGTCACGCTTTCGCTGAACGTGACCGTGTAGTCGACCGAAGCGGCCGATCCCGCCACGCCCGCGCCGGCACCGCCCGCGCGCACGATCGAGCTCACCGTGGGCACCGACTGCACGGTGATGGTTTGCGCGAGATTACTGACGTTGCCGGCAGCGTCCGTGGCGGACAGATAGACGTGGTACGTCCCGGCTGTCAGCGCCGAGCCGCCCACGTTGAGGGTATTGCCCGACACGGCGAACTGCCCGTTGTCGGCATCGTTCGTGCCGTTGCCGGCGGCCAGCGCATACGTGACGGCCGTCGCGTCGGTCGCCGACAGCGTGCCGACCGATGCGCCGCTGCCCGCGTTCGCCGTGACGAGCGTGGACGCGCTCAGCGCCACGCTCGCCGGCGCGGCCGTGTCGATCGTCACCGCCAGGCCGGTCGACGCGGCGGACACGTTGCCGGCCAAATCCGTCGCCTTCGCGGTAAGCGTATGGTTCCCCTGCCCCAGCGTTCCGCTCGGGATCGACCAGGCGCCGCCCGTGGCCGTCGTCGTGCCGAGCACCGTGGTGCCGTCCGTGTCGTACAGGGTCACCGTGCTGCCGCTTTCCGCCGTGCCCGTGATGGTGGGCGTGGCGGCCGCGGTGATGTTGTCGCTGCTCGATGTACCGCTGTCGCTGCCGCTGGCCAGATCCGGCGCCGACGGCGCGTTCGGCGCCGTCGTATCGACGGTGTACGAGTGGGTGTATGCCGTGCTGTTGCCGTAGACGTTGGCCACGCGGACTTGCAGCGTGCCACTGCCGGCGAGCGTCGTGGTCGCGGACCAGGCGCTGCTGCCGACCGCGTACGTGTCCGCGTTCTGCCAGTGGGCGCCGTTGTCGTAGGAGATCTGCACCGTTTCGCCGCTCGCCAGCAGGCCGCTCAGCGTGCCGGAGATCGTCTGCGCCGCGGTCTTCGTCACGAAGTCGGTGCTGCTGGCGCCGGTGTCGGCCGACAGGGCGGCGGTAGCGACGGTCGTCGCGGGGGCGCTGCCCGGGGTGACGACGATGTTGTCCATAAGGAGCGGTTCCAACGCCGGTCCCAGCTCATTGCTGATCGTGAAACCCGTGACGCCCACCCAGTGCAGCACGACGCGCATGTCGCCCTGCGGGGTCAAATCTACCACCGTCGTGTCGCTGGTGTTCGTTGCGGTGATGCGCAATTTGGCGCCGTTCGTGTAGGCATCGGCGAAGTCGAGCGAGTCGAGTGTCACGGCCTGGTTGAAGGTCACCGTCGCCGATGCGGTGAGGCCCTGCTGGCTGATGAGCATGACGTTGTTGTTGCTCGCGGCAATGTACGCCCACGGCACCCCCGGCGAGAAGTCGCCATATTGAAGTGTGTCCCAGATATAGGCATCGTTGCCGGGTTGCCCGGGAATCTGGTTCGCAATGGCGGACATGGTCAGGCCACCGACCGTTTCCGTCACTGGGCCAGCCAGGTCGGCATTCTCGTCCCGGGTACCGGCAGACAGGTCGAACGTGACCCCAGCCATCACATGGGGCCACGCCGCAGCACGATCCTCATCGACCGCCAGCGGCACTGCCACAGGCCCTGACCGCACCGGCAGCGCCCAGTCGCCGCCCCGCGCCGCCGCCCCCGTCGGCACCTCCGACGCCGCGACCGTGGCGCCAACCGCCTGCGCGAGCCTGGCCACGAACCGCTGGCCCACGTCCCCCGCACCGACCGAGCAGCCGTACAGCAGCAATGCGCCGCCGGGCTTCAGCGCGGCGCCGAGCGCGGCCAGCGCGGCCGACACCTCCGGCGCGTCGATGCCGGAAACGTCGAGCACGCGCCCGCCCAGGATCAGCCGCCCCGGCTCGCCGTGGCAAAGCACGTGAATGGCGTCATAACCCGCCTCCCCATGCGCCCACAGCGCCAGTTGCGCGAGACCGTCCCGCGCACCGCCGAACTCGACGGCCTCCACGCCGGCCCGCAATGCGGCGGCGAGCATGGCGCAGTCGTCCAGCGCGGTGTCGATGAATGCGATTTCCCTGGCGGACCGCGCCTGAACAGGCTGGGCGGCATACGAACCGGTATCGGAAGAAGAAGTCTGGTGGTACATGGGGTGCCTTTTGCTTAGGGCCGTTGGGGATAGTTGCCGTTGTATGCGATACAAACCGTCATGCCCAGTCCCGGGGACTGGATCGAGAAGGCTTGCGCTGCGGGTACCGGCGCATTGTTCTGGACAGTGACGGTACCGCCCGTCACCATGTTGACCTTGACGGTCGTGGCGGCCGTGCCGGCGTTGCCGGTGACCGAGACATCGGCCGGCAGCGTCGCGCCCGACGGCCTGGCCGTCGTGTAAGGCCCTTTCACGGCGACGGCGCTCGGCCCCACCTGCCCGCTCACCGTGGTCAGGTAGTTCTGCCCGGACGCGGGCGTGGCGGTCGGCGTCGCGCCGGACGCCGGCGCGCCGACGGGCAGCGCCGCCGTCACGCCGAGATTGCCCGTGCTGGCCGGCAGGGCCACGTCGACCGGACCGCTGACCGGTGCGAACCCGGCCGTATGCGTGTGCGGCGCGACCGGCGCCTGCGCCGGCGTGAGCGTCTGCTGTTGCTGGCCGACCTGCTGCGCGAAGGCGACGTTGCTGGGGAAGTTGACGCCCTGCGTCTGTCCCTGGCCGGTTCCGACCACCGAACGGCCGCGCAGGTCGGGAAGGTTGAATGTCGTGGTCCCGTTTCCGCCGAAGCGGTTGCCGAGCAGCGAAAAGAGCACCTGGTATTGCTGCGGCGCGAGCGTACGGCCATCGGCCGGCAGGAAGCCGTTGGGACACCAGTCGAACGAGAACGTGCACACTTCGCCGACGTACGCCTCGACACCGCAGGCGCTGGCCGTCAGCGGAAGCGTGCCCAGCAGGAACGCGGCACAAGTGGCGCTGCGGAACTTCGTGATGGATGTCTTCATATTGATCTCCTGGTAGCCGCTGGCGCCGGGCGCCATTCGGATAAATGCGCTCGAGATAGAGACGTGTGGAACGCACGACGGTCCCATACTAGCGTCGCCGACAGGCGGCAAATCTCACCGTTTCTCTCCGCCGATGTAACATTTATAGATAGAGGTTGCAGTATGGCATTTCAGCTCGTTCGCAGGGTGCAAACGTTGCGCGCAATCTACATACTTTGGTGATTGAGGAAAGTTTGTTGCCAATCAATACACATTGAGGAAAATGCATGCTTGGCAAAGCCGCAGCTTGACGCCGGACCATGTAACAAAAATGCACGGCAACGCCGATGTGACAATAAAGGCAATACGGGTTTCGTTATAGCGCATATTCACCAGACGCATGTATCGCCGGGCACCTTCGGCTCTAAGCTTCCAACTCCATAACGACGAGACAAGCCGGCGCCGCCCCGCGGCGATCGGGCAATAACACGGAGGAGCAGCAGCCATGTCACAGCCTCAACTCCAGCGCGTCGAACGCGCGGAGACTTTCACGTCCCCACCTGCCGCCAGCGGCAAAATCGACCAGTACTTCCAGATCACGGCGCGCGGCAGCACCCAGCGCACGGAAGTGGTGGCCGGCGTCACCACCTTCCTTGCGATGGTGTATTCCGTGTTCGTCGTGCCGGGCATGCTGGGCCAGGCCGGCTTCGACGTCAGCGCCGTATTCGTGGCGGTGTGCCTGACGGCGGCCGTCGGTTCGTTGTTGATGGGATTCTGGGCGCGGTTGCCGATCGCCGTCGGCTGCGCGATCTCGCTGACCGCCTTCACCGCGTTCGGCCTCGTGCTGGGCAAGGGCTTGACGCCGGCGATCGCACTGGGCGCCGTGTTCCTGATGGGCGTGATCTTCACGGCGATCTCCATCACCGGCGTGCGCTCGTGGATCCTGCAGAACCTCCCGTCCGGCGTGGCGCACGGCACCGGCGTCGGCATCGGCCTGTTCCTGCTGATGATCGCGTCCAGCGAAGTCGGCCTCGTCGTCAAGAACGCGGGCGCGGGCCTGCCCGTCGCGCTGGGCCAGATCACATCCTTCCCGGTCGTGATGAGCATCCTCGGCCTGGCCGCCATCTTCGGCCTGGAACAGCGCAAGGTCCCCGGCGGCATCCTGCTCGTCGTGATCGCCATCTCCGCCCTGGGCCTGGCCTTCGACCCGAAGGTGCACTTCACCGGCATCTTCTCCTGGCCGCAACTGAGCAGCCCGGGCCACGCATCGCTGATCGGCGCGATGGACGTCAAGGGCGCGCTGAGCATGGCCGTGCTGCCCAGCGTGCTGGCCCTCGTCATGACCGCCGTGTTCGACGCGACCGGCACCATCCGCGCCGTCGCCGGCCAGGCGGGCCAGGTCGATGCGCGCGGCTACATCCACAACGGCGGCAAGGCCCTCACGGCCGATTCGGTCAGCTCGATCTTCTCGAGCCTCGTGGGCGGCGCGCCCGCGGCGGCCTACATCGAATCCGGCGTCGGCACGGCCGCCGGCGCCAGGACCGGCCTCACCGCCGTCGTCGTCGGCCTGCTGTTTCTCGGCCTGATCTTCTTCTCGCCGCTGGCCGGTCTGGTCCCGTCGTACGCCACGGCGCCGGCGCTGATGTACGTCGGCCTGCTGATGCTGAGCAGCGTGGCGCACATGAACATGGACGACAAGCTCGATGCGCTGGCGGGCCTCGTCTGCGCCGTGTTCATCCTGCTGTCGTGCAACATCGTCACGGGCATCATGCTGGGCTTCTGCACACTCGTGATCGGCCGCGTGCTGGCCGGCGAATGGCGCAAGCTGAACGTCGGCACCGTCAGCATCGCCCTCGCGCTGGCCGTCTTCTACGCGGGCGGCTGGGCCATCTGATCAGAACATCCCGTCCCGGTTCGCCATCGGGACGGGCGCCGCCTGGGCGATGTCCCACATCTCCGCGATCCGTCCGTCCTCGAAGCGCAGGATGTGGACGATCGCTATCTCGCTTCCCCCCTCCTCCGGCACGGCGCGCGAATGCACGGCCACCAGCGGGCCGTCGCCCAGTGCGCGTTGCACCTCGAACACCATGTGCGGGAACCGGCCCGCGTTTTCCTTCATTGCGGCCTGCAAGGTCGCCGCATCGGCCGCGAAATGCGGATTGTGATGGCGAAACCCCGGCGCGGCGTACCGCGCGAACGCCTCGTCGACCTGGCCGCGCGCGGTCAACCGCAGGAAGTCCATCGCCGTTTCTTTCTGTGTGTTCGTGTCGTTCATTTCCTCCTCCTTGTCCGGCCCAGCCGTATCGTACGCCGCATCTTTTCGAAAATGTGTAATCTAAGTGACAACTTCTTACTAGGAGAACATTATGAAAGCCACCACCATTTCGAGCATCATGCTTGCTGTCGCCGTGCTTGTCACGGGTTGCCATAAAGCCGAGGACAAGAACGGCATGGGTCCGGCCCAGGAAGCCGGCAAGGCCATCGACGACGCGGGCGCCAAGGCCGCTGCCGAGTCGAGGGAAGCCGCCGCCAACGCGAACGCCGCTGCCCAGCAGGCCGGCGAGAACGCGAAGGAAGCCGCGCACGAGGCCAACGAGAACGTCAAGGCGGCCGCCGACCGCGCGGGCGACAAGATGCAGCAGGCCGGCGCCGAAGTGCGCCAGGAATCGAAAGAAGCCGCGCAGAACGTGAAGGAAGGCGCGAAGGACGCGACGGCCGCCACGGGCCGCGGCCTGGAACGCGCCGGCGAGAAGCTGCAGGAAGCCGGCAAGTAAGCTGCCGTCCCCCGGGGTCGGAACAAGAGGCGGTATACTGGCTGGATGCGTATCCAGCTCTTCTCCGACCTCCACCTCGAACGCGACCCCGGGTTCCAGCCGACCATCTTTGCCGACACGGACGTCGTCGTCCTCGCCGGCGACATCGGCTCGTACCAGGCCCGCTCGCGCCTGGACACCGACGACTTCGGCCTCGGGCGCTTCGCCCCGTCCGCCACGGGTGCCGCCGCGCGCGTCCTGTACGTTCCCGGCAACCACGAATTCGACGGCCTCGATTTCGACGCCACACAGGCGCGCCTGCGCGCGACGTGCGCCGCGCTGGACATCACGTGGCTCGACCGCGAGATCGTCACGATCGGCGACGTACGTTTCATCGGCACCACGTTGTGGGCCGACTTCGACGCGCTGGCCGTCTCCGAAACCGACATCGGGCGCCAGCTCAAGCAGCGCGAAAAAGCGTTCCGCGCCGCGAACTACTACCTGTCCGGGAACACGACGCTCGTGGATGGCGTCCCGCTGCTGGCGGAAGGCCAGCGGGACCTGTCGTTCGCCTGCCAGTCCTGGCTGCGCGACGCCCTCGCGACACCGTTCGCCGGCACCACGATCGCCGTCACGCACTACGCCCCGAGCCTGCGCAGCGCCGACCCGCGCTACGGCATCACGCCCGGCACGGCGGGGTTCTGCAATGCGCTTGACGACCTGCTGCCGTTCGCGGACGTGTGGATGCACGGCCACCTGCATTGCGCCAACGACTACGTCGTCGAAGGACCGGGCTGGCGCTGCCGCGTGGTCGCGAATCCGCTCGGGTACGCGAACAAGGGCGAACAGGCGGCGTTTCGGGAAGACCTGGTCATCGAAGTCTAGATCAGCGCACGCCCTGGTACATCAACCCGCTGTCGTTCAGGCCGAATTTGAACTTGCGGTTCATCGCGATGATCTCCGCGCCCGCCAGCAACGTGGGCCCGTACCCGTGCGCCGCCTTCACGCTCGTCGGCCGGTACGCGTAGAAAGCCGGATCGAACGCCATGCCCGTGCCCACGCAGATGCCTTCGATCTGCCCGTTCGGCTGCACCTTGCTGGCGACCGCGTTCCACGCGAGGTTCGCCATCGGCCCGTAGGCCTGCGCGTCGACATAGCCCCGGTTGACGGCACGCGCGATGGCGTACGCGTAGATCGCGGTGGCGGATGTCTCCTGGTACGTGTCGTTGCGGTCGATGAGCTGGTGCCAGAATCCGTCCTTCGTCTGGTAGCTCGCAAGTCCCCTGACGTGCGCGCGCAACTGGTCCAGCACGGCCTTGTAATCCTTGTGCGTCTTCGGCAGCACTTCCAGCACCTCGACCATCGCCATCACGGCCCAGCCGTTCGCGCGCGCCCAGTGCATCTCCGGGTGGTCGCGCAGGCCTTCCACATAGCCGTGCATGTAGATGCCGAGACTCCTGTTGAACATGCGCTTCGAGAACTGCAGCACCTGGCGCGCCGCGTCGTCGTAGTAGCGCGCGTCGCCCGTCGCCTTGCCGAGGTACGCGATCGTGGGCACGCCCATGAACATGTCGTCCAGCCACAGCGTGTCGGGCAGCGGCCGCATTTTCACGCCGCCGCGCCCGTCCGGGCCTCCGCGCGCCAGGGTGCCGTCCTTCAGGCGGTATTCCTTCTTCGTGACGAAGTCGCCGCAGATCGGGATCATCTGCGAATAATCCACCGGTGATCCTTCGAGCTTCGCCTTCAGGAAGCTCTGGCACAGCGCGCCGGCGTCGTCCAGCGCGTGCGGATTCAGGAAGCTCTTGATGGGCGCGGCGGCATGCTCCCGGTCGGCCTGGACGACCGGAAGATAAGTCTTCGTCAGCCGTGACAGCAGTTCGTGGCGCTTGAGCGCGTAATCCGTGTAGCGGCGGTCGCCCGTGGCGGCACCCGCGGCCAGCATCCCCGTATAGGTCACGCCCCATTCATAGCTCGTCAACCGGAAGTCGCCCGGCTTCAGCACGGCGTTCGGCTCGGCCTTCGCCAGGTCGGCGATGGGCGCGCCCGTGCGCTGGTCGATCACCTCGGCCGGCGTGACCTTGTCCAGGTAGTCGAACACGCGGTCCAGCACGGCCTTGACCTCGGCCGCGTCCATCGCGCGGTAGGGCGTCGGGTAGCGCACGTCGAGCGCGTGCAGCATGGCGTCGGCGGCGGCCGGCCCCTTTTCCTGCGGGGCCGGCGCCTGTTGGGCGGACGCGTGCAGCGCGCAGGCGGCCAGTACCACTGCCACGCAAGGCTTCAAACGGTTGTTCAAGCAAGTCTCCTGTCAGTCGAGTCGTTGTATTTTCAGGTCGTCCACCGTCTGGCGCGACCAGGTCGTGCGCAGGCCGAACCAGCCGGACGTCAATGGATGCGGGTCGCGATACGTGAACCACGTGTTGCCGTCCACGCGCACGCGCGTGCAGCCCTCGTACACCGCGATCTCGATGCGGTAGTCGCGGTCCGGTTCCAGCAGGTGCGCGCCGTCGGTGTATTCGGAGATCAGTTCGCGGCGGCCACCGCCATAGCGCCGCAGGCGCGTCGTCGTGTTGCGGTTGCCGCCGATGCCCGCGTAGTACATCGTGAGGTCGTCGTAGTCTTCGAACTTGCCGCTGCGCGTGAACAGGTCGGCGCGTTTCGGGTCGCGCGCCATCCAGAACGCGTTCAGGTCGGACAGTCGGTCGTTCTTCCCGCCGGCCACGATCACGCGGCGCGTAAAACTGATCTGGACATTTCCGTACAGCGGACGGTCCAGCCATACGGTGGCGCCGCCGTCGACGTCCATCACGAGCCGCCCGTCCCGGTTCTCGACGACATTGCCCGGCGTGCGGGCATACTCCGCGACATAACCGGCCAGCGGCTTGCTGAAGTCGTCCTGGAACAGCACGGCGCCGGGCCGGCCCCACGCGGTGCACTCATCGGCCTGCGCAGAACCGCACAGCGCCATCAACACGATCAGCGCGGACCTCATCGCGCGGCCAGATAAGGGCCAAGCGGATTGCCCGGCAGGGCCTTCAGGCCGGCCACGACCCGCTCCGCGTTGAACTCGGCCCCGGCCGCATTCGTGTGCGTGCGCGCATCGGCGAACAGCGTGTTCACCTTGTCCGCGCCGATCCGTTTGTAGCCGTCTGCCACGAGCAGGGTCAGGTCCATGAACAGCGCGCCGCCCGCCTCGGCCACCTGCCGGTCCCAGTCGGCGAACGTCGCGAAATCGCGGCCTTCCTGCCACCGGTCGCGGTGCGGCACGGGCGAGACGAGGACCACGGTGGCGCCCTTCGCCTTCGCGTCCGCCACGTAACGCGCCATATACCAGCCGAAGCTGTGCACCTGTTCCTTGGTGCCGTCCGGCCGCGTGTCCTCGACGGTCTCCGGACCGGTGCCGGGCGCCGACGCACGGTT
Source organism: Massilia kyonggiensis (assembly GCF_024756235.1). Taxonomy (GTDB): domain Bacteria; phylum Pseudomonadota; class Gammaproteobacteria; order Burkholderiales; family Burkholderiaceae_D; genus Telluria; species Telluria kyonggiensis. Next base: position 63,533 of record NZ_JANUGY010000008.1, read on the forward strand.
CTTCATCGCCGGGTCGCCGATGCGCCCGCCGTCGTTGTGGCCGAACTGGATCAGCACGACGTCGCCGCGCTTCAGCTGCTCGCGCACCTTGTCCCAGCGCCCTTCCGTGAAATACGTCCGGCTGCTGCGGCCGCCGATCGCCGCGTTCACCACGTTGACTTTGCGGGCATCGAAGTACGGGGCGATGCGCTCGCCCCAGCCGATGGCGCCGTTCACGCCGCCGCTCTTCACCGTCGAATCGCCGACGAGGTACAGGGTCGGCAGGCTCGCGTCGCGCGGGGATTCGTCGCGCACGCCGCGGGCATCGACGACGGGACGCTCGTCCTCGCGCACGGGCGGCTGCGGATCGACGGGCGCCTGTGCTTTGAGCCACGCGGCGATGCGCGGATCGCCCAGCGCCTTCATGCCTTCCACCGCGACCTGCGCATTCAGCACGGCACCGGCCCAGTTGGTGTGCGTGTGCTCGTCCGGCGTCGTCTGCGGGAACAGCTGGATGACGGCGTCACGGCCCAGCGCATCGTAGCGGCGCGCGATGCCTTCGTTCAGGTCGATGAAGCCGACGCCTTCGGCCTTCGCAACGGCCGCTGCCCACCCGCCGTACGTGTCGCGGTCGCGCTTCGCGCGGCCCGCCGCGTCCCACTGTTTGTGCGGGATCGGGGAGCAGATGACCGGCGTGGCGCCCTTCGCGCGGATGTCGGCCACGAACCGGCGCAAGTACCAGCCATACGTGTGCACGGTCTCGTGCTTGTTCGTGAGGAGGTTGTCGATCTCCTCCGTCTCGTCTCCGATGCCCCGCAAGGTGCCGCGCGCACGGGTCGTGTCGTTGACGGCGCTCGCGTCGTTGTGACCGAACTGCATGACGACGATGTCGCCGCGCTTGACGAAGGCCAGCGTGCGCTCCCAGTGCCCGCTCGTGATATAGGTCCGGCTGGACAGCCCGCCGACGGCGCGGTTGACGACGTTGACCTTCGCCGGATCGAACCACGCCGCCACCGGATTGCCCCATCCCCACTGGCCCGCGGCGCCCTTGCCCTGGCCGTCGTCGCGGCCGTTGCGGACGGTCGAATCGCCGATCAGGATCAGCGACGGCAGCACCGGATTCGCCGGTTCCGGCAACGTGACCTGCGCGCGGGCCGGGTCCGTATTGACGGCGGCGGGCAGCGGCTGCGCCTGGACGCCCGCCATGGCGAGCAGGATGAGCAAGGCGTGGAGAAAACGGTAGAACGGCATGGCGGGATTCCGGTTCGTTGTTCTGCGTTGCATTCTATGCTCGCGCCGTCCGCCGTCAAAACAGACCCGACTAAAGAATCAGGAAAATGATCGGTTGTGCGCAGCCGCCGCTGCAACAATGATCGAATTCCAAAAACAAGGAGACCGCCCATGCGCACACTGACCGTATTGACGTTGTGCTGCACACTGCTCGCATCCGTCGACGCTGCCGCCGCCATCGGCCAGCGCTTCCCTTCCGAACGCAAGGAGGTCGTCGACCCCGTCACCGGCACCCGCCTGACCTTCCTCACCAGCCGCCCGCACGGCGACTCCAAGATCTACCAGACGCACCCGCAGTGGACGGCCGACGGCCAGTGGCTCATCTTCCGCTCGCGCCTCGCCGGCAACGAGGCGATGGCCGTCAACGAGAAGACGGGCGACATCGTGCAGGTGACGGAAGGCGGCTACGAGGGCATGCTGAACGCGGCCCGCAAGTCGATGAAGCTGTTCTTCCTGCGCCGCGCGGGCGCCGACAAACAGGTGGTCGAAGTCGACCTCGCCCGCGTGTTCGCGGACAGCGCGGCCGGCCGCATGCGCGCCGCGGCCAGCTACCAGCGCGTGGCGGCGACCCTGCCGGCATCGATGGAAGCCTATGGCGACACGGCACTGGACGCCGACGAGGAATGGCTGTATGTCCGCGTCGGCCCGCACGAGGCGGCGCGCCACCTGGCGCCGGGCACGAAGCTGGAGCCCGCGTTCGGCCCGCGCAAGATGGGCGCCGGCCCGGCCGGCATCGCGCGCGTGAACGTGCGCACGGGCGAGGTGCGCCACGTCGTCTCCGTGCCGTTCCAGGTGGGCCACATCCAGGCGAACCTGTGGAATCCGGGCGAGATCGTGTTCTGCTGGGAGACGGGCGGCAAGTCGCCGCAGCGCACGTGGACGGTGAAGGCGGACGGCAGCGGCCTGCGTCCGCTGTATCCGGAAGCGCCGTACGAATGGGTGACACACGAAGCGGTGATCGGCAGGGACGAAGTGGCCCTCGCCATCATGGGCCACCGCGCGATTCCCGGCGCGGCGGCCGCCGTGGACGGTCCGGCGACGGACGTCGGCGGCGCGAATCCCGGCCAGGACGACGGCTGGGGCGCGACCGGCACGCGCGAAAAGCCGAGCGGTCTCGCCATCGTCAACCTGCGCACGCGCCAGATGCAGATCGTCGGCCAGACGCCGCCCGGCAGCGGCTTCTGGCACGTGCACGGGTCCAGCGACGGCCGCTTCGCCGTCGGCGACGATTTCAGCCGCAGCCTGTACCTGATCGACCGCGCCTCGCATGAAATGACACTGCTGACGACGGGCCACAAGACGACGGCCGCCGACCACCCTCACCCCACGTTCAGCCCGGACGGCACGCGCATCGAGATCCAGTCCGCGATGCTGTCGGAAGATGGCCGCACGCTGAACATCTGCATCGTGCCGGTGTCGGAAGCATGGCTCAAACGGTCGCGTTAAAGCCGCTCGACGCGCAGGTTGCGCAGCTCGTACGGCGTGCCTTCGAGCTGGAAGCCGATGCGGCCCGTCGCCGGCTGCGCGATCGTGACGGCGTTCTGCGCGACACCGTTGATCGTCACGTCGATGCAGCCGCCGCGCACCAGCACGTCCATGCTGTTCCACTCGCCGGGCGGGCGTTCGCTGTCCGCCGCCACGCGCGCCTTGATCGGCGGGTACGCGCCCGGCGCCGTCGTCAGCGGCTCGTGGAACGTCGCACCCGCCATCGGCAGCAGGTCGCCGGCGGCGCCATGCTTCGTCTGCACCTGGATGCTGTAGGGCCACACGCCGTCCTTCGGCCCGGACGCCACGTGCAGCAGCACGCCGCCGTTGCCCGGCTTGCCCGTCCAGCGCCATTCCACGTGCAGGCGATAATCCGTGTAGGTGTCGCGCGTGGCGATGAAGCCGGAGGGCTTGCCCGCCACCGCGATGACGCCGTCGGCGCGCGGTTGCCACACCGTGTCCAGCGCGGCGGCCGGCGTCGTCACGATGTCCAGTGCGCCGAGCGGGCCGTCGACCGTGGCCGGCGCCGATGCGCATCCCAGCAAACCCGCGCACAACAGTGCGCCGCCCAACCATCGAAGCTTTACCATGTCAGGACCTCAAATGAATCGTTCGAATGAAAACAGGAGACGCACCTTGAAACTCGTTGCCGGCGCCCTGCTCGCCGCTCCGGCCTTCGCCGCACCACAGTTGCCGCCCACCGCCACGATCCCATTGTGGCCCGAGGGCGTGCCGGACGCAAAACCCGGCCTCGGCCCGGAACATGTCGACGACGGCCGCGTGTCCAACGTGAGCGAGCCGACCCTGACCGTGTACGGTCCGGCCGTCGACCGCCCGAACGGCACCGCCGTCATCATCTGCCCCGGCGGCGGTTACGTGCGCCTGTCGACCCAGCGCGAAGGCGAGCAATACGCGGCATGGCTCGGCACCCTCGGCATCACGAGCTTCGTGCTCAAGTATCGCATGCAGGAGTTCGGCCACCCGGCGCCGTTGCGCGACGTGCTGCGCGCCGTCCGCCTCGTGCGCTCGCAGGCGGCACGGTACCACATCCGCACGGACCGCATCGGCGTGATGGGCAGCTCGGCCGGCGGCCACCTCGCCGCAAGTGCGGGCACGCTGTACGACCACCCGCTGGGCCGCACCGGCGCGGACCTGGACAAGGTCAGCGCCCGCCCCGACTTCCTCGTGCTGATGTACCCCGTGATCACGATGATCGGGGAGGCCGTGCACGCGGGCTCGCGCAAGGCACTGCTGGGCGCGAATCCATCCGCGGCCGACGTGCGGCTGATGTCGGTCGAACAGCAGGTCACGGCCTCCACCCCGCCGACACTCCTGATCCACACGCAGGAAGACCAGACGGTGCCCGTCGAGAACAGCATCCTGTTCTACCAGGCCCTCACACGGGCGAAGGTGCCGGCCGAGATGTATCTGTTCGAGCATGGATCGCACGGGATGGGGATGCGGGCGGGGCTCGGGACGGCGTCGGAGTGGCCGAAACGGGCCGAGGAATGGCTGAAGGCGCGGGGCCTGCTCGACCCCGCGAGGTAATCGATCCGTCACGGCAGGTGGAAGACCTGCCGCAGCGGCCACTCCTTCGGGCGGTTGCCCGGCTCCACCTCCATCAGCGGCGCCATCGCATCCCACCAGCGCCGCATGACGGGATGCTCGGGCAGCGCGGCGACCGTATGGCCGTCACGCAGCTTCAGCACCGCGAACAACTGCAGCGACGCCTCATCGAGAAAGATCGAATAATCGTGGATGCCGGACGCGCGCAGCAGGTCTGCCAGCTCGGGCCAGATGTCGTCGTGGCGCCGCTTGTATTCGTCGACGTTGCCGGGTTTCAGCCGCATGATGAAGGCACGCGTGTTGAACTGAGCGCTCATCGCGCGCCTCCCTGCGCCATGCGCTTCAGCTCCGCGGCCGCCAGCATGAAGCCGCCGACGCCGTAATCGTAGCTGGACGAAGGACGATAAAACGCCGGCTCGGCGCCCGTCTGCTGGATATTGCCGACGCGGCCATCCGCGTAGACGTTCTTCAGGATGCCGGCCCAGGCTTTCGCGATGACGGGCCGGTATTTCGCGCCGTCCAGCAGGCCATGGTTGACGCCATACGCCATGCCGTACACGAACAGCGCGGAGCCCGAGATCTCCGGCAGCGGATACGTCTTCGGATCGAGCAGGCCCGCATGCCACAGGCCGTCGGCGCCCTGCAGCGACGCGAGCTTGTCCGACATCTCGCGCAGCTGCTGCACATAGAAGCCGCGCTGCGGATCGTCCGCCGGCACGTAGTCCAGCACGCGCGCCAGGCCGCCCATCACCCAGCCTTCGCCGCGCGACCAGAAGATCTTCTTCCCGTTCGCCTCGCGCTTGTCCTTGTAGCTGGCGTCGCGCGCGTACAGGTGCTCCTCCCTGTCGTACAGGAGATCGTACGTGCGCTTCCAGTTCAGGTGCATGTAGTCGAGGTATTTGCGCTCGCCCGTCGCCTTGAACATCTTGGCCCACACGGGCGGCGCCATGAACAGCGCGTCGCACCACCACCACGGGATGCGCGGATCGTTCGGTTTGAGCGTCGCCAGCGGCAACAGGTCGTCCATCTCGGCCTTCGTCAGGCGCAGCATGCCGGGGTTCTTCTCCTGGAAGTACAGGTCGAGGTAGGTCTGCGCGATCGACAGGTCGTCCGCGTTCGGCAGGCGGTCGCGCTCCTGGAAATCGAAGTGGCGCGCCATCGCGAGCATCGCGTCGCGGTATTTACTATCGCCCGTGGCCTCGGATGCGGCCATGAAGCCCGTGTACATCACGCTCTCCGTCCAGATGCGCGAGAAATATGGCTGCGAGCGCGCGAGCTGCCAGTCGGCCACCTTGCGCAGCGCCTTGTCGATGGCCGCCGGGGTGAGTTCGGGCGACAGGTCCGTCGCGAGCGGGCCCGCATCGGCCGGCGCGTCGCCGAAGTGCCGGCTGATGTCCTTGTCGATGATGGCCTGCATGGCCGGCGTGGGCTGCGGGTAGGCGCTGGTCTGCGCGAACGCCGGCAGCGCCAGCGCGAAGCTGGCGGCCAGCAGGGTAAGTCGTCGGGTCGTCGTCATGTGTTGTCTCCTGTCGTTGTCATTGGCCCGTACCCAGCAGCTTCACGGGGCCCAGCATGCCCGCCGGCTGCGGCGCGATCAGCGCGGTGTCCTGCGGGACGAAACGCTGGCCGTAGCGCGCCGACAGCAGCCGGTAGTCCGGCAGCGGGTGGCCGGCCAGCGCATTCAGCGCGAGATTCGCGACGCGCACTTCGATGCGGTTGCGGCCCGGCTGCAAATAGCCCGTGACGTCGACGGCATACGGCGGATGCCACACGGCGCCCACGTAACGGCCGTTCACATGGACCTGCGCCGCCTCGCGCACGGGACTCTCGAACATCGCGCGCATGCCGGCCGGGACTTTCGGCGCGGACTCCAGCGGCGTGCCGGGACCGAAGTCGAGCACGAGGCGGGACGACCGCAGCTGCGCCGCCGTGAGCTCGACGTCTTTTTCGTAGGTGGCGACGCCCGAGAAATAGCGGGTCGCCTCATCGTCCGTCCACGAGCGCAGCGCAGTGAGACGCTGCGCCTGCGCCCGGCCGGGGAAGCGCAGGGTCCAGTCGCGGCCCAGGTCCGCGATCTCCGTCGTGGCCGCGACGGGCGCCGGCGCCGGCGGCAGCGCATCCGCCAGCACGAGCACGCGCGAATCGTACGGCGCGAGGTCGAGCGCTGCCGGCAAGGTGGCCGCCGTCATGCGGCCGCTGTCGGGATCGATCCACGCGGCCGTCTTGCGGTTGGCGCCGAACGACGCCTGTGCGTGCACGGGCCGGTTGCTCGTATTTGCGATGAAATAGATGTCCGCGTCGCGCAGCTTGCGGCGCACGAAGCCCACGTCGGACGTTTGCGCCGACAGCTTCATGTCCGGCGCGAGCACCGCCTGCAGCGCGGCGCCCACGGCGTCGTCGCTCGCGACGGTGCGCACGTTCGGGCTCGCGAACAGCGCCTTCGCTTTCGCCGCGACGGTCGCCGACACACGCGCCGCGTCGAGATACCCGGGCGCCAGCGACGGCGCGCCGCCAACCGCGACGATGTGCCCGCCGCCGCGGACGTAAGCCGCCAGCCTGTCGATCACGTCGGGTGCGAGCCGCGTCACGTGCGGCAGCACGAGCACGGGGTAACGAACGCCCAGCGCGAGGATCGCTTCGGCGTCGATATAGTCCAGGTTCTGGCCCGCGTCGAGGATCTGCGCCGTCAGCGCCGGCGTCACGTGGCGGTGCATCTCGGCCGACAGCGACACCTTGCCGGGGACGAGGGCCGCGTACACGTCATCGTTCGGCAGCAGCACGGCGACCTGGTTCGCGGGCTCGCCCTGGCGCATCAGCCAGCTCATGCGCGTGAGGTAGCCCGTCACTTGCGGCATCACGTTCCACCACGGGTTGTGGTCGTTGAACACGGCGGCCGCGTAGAACGCGTAGCCCGGCTCGATCGTGCCCGGCGGCGTGTACGGCCAGCCGTGGCCGACGAACTGGTTCACGCCTTCGAGCAGCATGCGGTCCGCTTCCGCCTTCATGTCCAGCGGCGTCGCGGCGAACGCGGGCGAATGCAGCCACGTCCACGTCTCCGCCGAGATCACGGGCCGGCCGTACAAATGCCCGGCCGACGTGGCGAGGCGCGTGAACGAGAATTCGCGGAACTGCGGCCCTTCGCCTTCCGGCAGCGCGACGAGGCGGTTGCTGGACAGCGACACGGCCGGCTCGCCATACGTCTGCGAGCGGAATTGCGTGCCGTGCTTCTTCGCCCAGTCGTCGATCGGCGTCAGGTACCGTTCGTTCACGAGCTCCGTCTGCGTCAGCGCCCAGTCGCGGCGCAGCGCGGGCGCGCCCGGCCCCTGCCCCGTGAACACGGCCGGCAGGTGCGGCACGATGTCGTAGCCGCGCCGCCGCCTGAACTCCGCCGCGAAATCGTCGGTCCAGTCGGTGTTGTAGACCTCCAGGCTGTCCGAGAACACGGCATACGGCGGCGCGTCGCCGAACGCTTTCATCAAGGGTTCGGCGACGGTGGCGAGGTGATGGTCGACGGCCTTGCGGCTCAGGTGATCGAGCACGAAGCCTTCCGCACCCAGCGCCGCGCGCTTGACCTGCTGGCCCGTGCGGCTGGCGATGTACACGACGACCTTGCGCGGCGCGTCGGCCGGCGCGATCGCCGCGCGGCCGTCGGCGCCGGGCCGTACCTGCAGCGGTGTCAGGGACCCGGGATCGACGCCCGAGCCGACGAAGGCCGCGATCAGCTTTTCGCCGTTCATGACGGCCGGCAGGGCGAAGCTCGCTGCACCGACAGGCACGTCCACGACGTCCTGGCGCAGGCGCGACGCGGCCTCGCCCACCGTCACGTGCGGGCCGCCGTACGGCCAGCCGCTGGCCAGCGTCATGTCGACGCGCATGCCGTTGGCGCGGCCCGTGCGGTTGGCAAAGCCCACCGCGTCGAGGAATTCAGGAGAGAGATACGGCACGTTGCGGATGCCGCGCGCCGCATCGTCGAGCTCCATCGGGTACACGGGCTGGATCTCGAAACCGCCGATGCCGCCGGCCTTCATCGCGAGGATCTCGCGTTCCAGCTCGGGTTTCTGTACGGCGGGGCCGAACCACCACCAGCGCATCATCGGGCGCGCGTCGGGCGGCGGGGTTTGCAGGTGCTGGGCGACGTCGGCGAACGTCGTGGACGAGCCGGCCGCGTGCGCGGCGAACGCACACGACAGCGCGAGCGCCAATAAAGGCTTCCTCATGCGGGAAAACTCCGGGACGAGTGGCAGGAACGCGCCGGGACGAGCCGGCGCGTGCGAATCGCGGCGACGTACTTACACGATGCCGCTGCTGCTCGCCCCCGCCTTCGCCGGGCGCGCACTGGCCACCTTGTCGCGATATCCGCTGGCGCGGTAGCACGCGACCGGATCCGCCGCGCCGCCGGAACGCACACGGGCCATCGCCAGAATCGGCGACACGTCCGTGCGGAACGCCTGTTTCAGCGCCTGCGCCGACAGCAGCACGTCGTTCGCCTCCTGCAGCCCGGCCAGTTGCGCGCGGTCGACCAGTGCGGCCTGTACGTACGCGCGCTGGACTTCCACGGCGCTGTTCATCAGGCTTTCCACCGGATCGGTGACGTTGTGCGACTGGTCCAGCATGTACGCCGGCTTGAACGCCGGGCCTTCCCGCAGGGCGGCATCGGCCAGCTCGTTGAAGACGAGGAACAGCTGGAACGGATTGATCGAACCGGAATCCAGGTCGTCGTCGCCGTATTTGCTGTCGTTGAAGTGGAAGCCGCCCAGCTTGCCGAACTGCGCGAGGCGCGCGACGATCATTTCGATGTTCGTGTTCGGCGCGTGGTGGCCCAGGTCGACGAGGCATTTGGCTTTCGGCCCCAGCGCCGTTGCGCACGCGAAGCTCGTGCCCCAGTCCGCGATGGTCGTCGCATAGAACGCCGGCTCGAACAGTTTATGTTCGATGAAGACGTTCCAGTCGTCCGGCAGCGCCGCGTAGATCTCGCGCATGCTGTCCAGGTAGCGCTCCAGCGCGCCGCGCAGGTTGTGCTGGCCGGGGAAGTTGGCGCCGTCGCCGACCCACACCGTCAGCGCCTTCGACCCGAGTTCGCGCCCCAGTTCGATGCACTCGATGTTGTGCTTCACGGCCTGCGCGCGCGTGGCGCTGCTCTGCGCCGTCAGGCTGCCGTATTTATACGTGTGTTCCTGGTTCTGCTGGTCCTGGAACGTGTTCGAGTTGACGGCGTCGAACGCCAGGCCCAGACTGTCCGCCTTCTCGCGCAGCTCCTTCGCATCCGTCGGTCTGTCCCACGGGAAGTGCGGCGACACGGCCGGCGTGGCGCGGGTCAGCTGGTTGATGACGGCGCAGTCGTCCAGTTTTTCGAACACGTTGCGCGGTTCGCCGCGGCCCGGGAAGCGCGCGAAACGGGTGCCGCCCGTGCCCACGCCCCAGCTGGGGACCGCGACCGCGAAGCGCTGCGCGAGGGCCGTCAATGCCTCGATATCCTGGCCGCGGCGGGCGAGCATGCCGCCCAGCGCGTCGTAGTCGGCTTCCAGCCCTGAGGCCAGCTTCGCGTTGTGGTCGGCCACCAGACCGGCATCGATGAGGGTCGTCATGTAGTCTCCTGTCGTCGGCGGCACCGCGACCGGCGGTGCCGCTGTTCTTTTGAATGATTATTATCGCGTGAACGCCGCCGCGTTGCCTGCGTCGACGTTCAGCACGTTGCCCGTGCTCTTGCCCGATTTTTCGCTGGCGAAGAAGTACACCGCTTCCGCGATATCTTCCGGGAACACGCTTTTCTTGAGCATGCTGCGCTTGCGGTAGAACTCTTCCACGTCGTCCGTGTCGATCTTGTTCGACGCGGCGCGCTCTTCCTTCCACTTGCCGTCCCAGATGCGCGAGCCGCGGATGACGGCGTCCGGGTTGACCACGTTGACGCGGATGCCGTGCTCCGCGCCTTCCAGCGCGATGCAGCGGGCCAGATGGATCTCGGCCGCCTTCGCCGTGCAGTAAGCCGACGCGCCGGCCGATGCAACCAGGCCGTTCTTGCTGCCCACGAAGACGATGCTGCCGCCCAGTTTTTGCTGCTTCATGATCTGGAACGCGTTGCGCGACACGAGGAAGTAGCCGGTGACGAGAATGTCCTGGTTGCGCTTCCACACTTCCAGCGACGTCTCGTCCAGCGGCGCGGCCGACGCGATGCCCGCGTTGGACACGAGCAGGTCGACGCCGCCGAAACGCAGTGCGGTCGCGGAGAGGATGCCGCCGACCTGCTCCTCGCTCGTGATGTTGGCCTGCACGGTCGCGACGTTGTCCTTGCCGGCGACCTTGACGAGGTTCTCCTTCGCGCCTTCCAGCGCTTCGGCATCGATATCGGTCAGCATCACGCACGCGCCTTCCTGCAGCAGCTGGCGCGCCACGGCCTGGCCGATGCCGCCCGCGCCGCCCGTCACGAGAGCGATACGGCCCGCGAGGCTCTTCGGCTTCGGCATGCGCTGCAGCTTCGCTTCTTCCAGCAGCCAGTATTCGATGTCGAACGCTTCCTGCTCGGGCAGGCCGACATATTCGTCGACGCCGTTCGCACCGCGCATCACGTTGATCGCGTTGACGTAGAACTCGCCGGCGATGCGTGCCGTCGCCTTGTCCTTCGCGAACGACAGCATGCCCACGCCCGGGATCAGGTAGATGATCGGGTTGGCGTCGCGGATCTTCGGCGACGTCGCGCGCTTGCAGCGCTCGTAATAGGCCGTGTAATCGGCGCGGTAATCGCTCAAAGCCTGATCGAGGCTGTTCACGAGGCGGTCGAAATCCGGCGCGGCCGGGTCGAAGTCCAGCACCAGCGGACGGATCTTCGTGCGCAGGAAGTGGTCCGGGCAGGACGTGCCCAGCGCGGCCAGCGGCGCGAGGTCGGCGCTGCAGACGAATTCAAGCACGGCGCCGGAATCGTCGAAGTGGCCCAGCTTGAACTCCTGCTGGCTGATCTTCCCGCGCAGCAGGGGCATCAGGCGGGCGACGAGGGCCGCGCGCGCATCCGCGGCCAGCGGCTGGGCGACCTGGCCGCCGAACACGGGCTGCTTCACGTTCGCGGCCAGCCATTCCTCGGCGCGCTTGATCATCGCGAGCGTCGTCTCGTAGCAGGATTTCGCGGTGTCGCCCCACGTGAACAGGCCGTGGCCTTCGAGGATGATGCCCTTCAGCTGCGGCTGTTCCCGCGACAGCTGTTCCAGTTTCAGGCCGAGGTCATAGCCCGGGCGCTGCCACGGCAGCCAACCCAGTTCGCCTTCGAAGATCTTCTCGGTCAGCGCGCGGCTGTTCCTGCAGGCCGCGATCGCAATCACCGCATCCGGGTGCATGTGGTCGACGTGCCGGCGGTCGATGTAGGCGTGCAGCGGCGTGTCGATCGACGCGGCGCGCGGGTTCAGGTCGAACGTGCAGTGCGGCAGGTAGCCGACCATCTCGTCCTCGTGTTCGAGGCCGCGGTAGCGCTGCTTCAGTGCCTGGAGCTTGTCCATGTACAGGGTCGAGAAGCCGTCCAGCTTGATCGAACCGAGGTCGCCGCCGGAACCCTTCACCCACAGCACGTCGACCTGTTCGCCCGTGAGCGGATCCGTCATGACGATCTTGGCCGACGTATTCCCGCCGCCGAAGTTCGTGATGCGCAGGTCGGAACCGAGCAGGTTGGAACGGTACAGCAGCAGTTCAGGTTCGCTCAGCGTGGCGGCGTGCTGGTCATCCCAGCGCGACGTGATCGGTTCCTTGTGCGTGGTGTCGCTCATTGCACCCATAAATAGGTCTCCATGTGTTTGCGTTGTGTGTCGCCCGCGCCGTGGGTCACGGTCGCGGCATCGGGCACAGTAGAATTCAGCGGCCCAAGCAGTGTCAACGCGGAATCGATCAACATCGTGACCAAGAGCGATTTAATCACGCGGTTGATCGAAACGCGCATTTGGGCGCCGTTCGCGGGTCAAATAATCAATCGTTTGATCATTTAACGATTGACGGCCTTTCAACTCCTCATTACTCTTTTTCCCAGACAGCGCGACCCACGGTACGACGCTGTCACCGCCGCACAACTACATAAACGGCATAGGAGGAGACTATGGTGAATCACAAGCGCCGCAAGCGTTTGCTGAAACTGCTCGCCGAGCACCAGACGGCGACGGTCCAGCAACTCGTCGAATGGCTCAACGCGTCACCGGCCACGGTCCGGCGCGACATCAGCTGGCTCGCAGCCCGCAACCTGCTCACCCGCACCCGCGGCGGCGCCGAGAACCTGCTTCCCAAGAAGCGCCAGTTCCCGCTGTCGAGCGAAACGTTCCAGAACAATATCCAGTGCTACGCCGCCCGCAAACGGGCCATCGCCCGCCACGCGGCCGGCATGTGTACCGACGGCGAAACGATCATCATCAACGGCGGCACGACGACGTTCATGATGGCCGAGTTCCTGGCCGACAAACACCTCAAGATTCTCACCAATTCGTTCCTGATGGCGGAGCGCCTGCTCGTCTCGAGCGAGAACGAGATCATCGTCCCCGGCGGGAAGGTCTACCGCGAGCAGAACGTGATCCTCTCCCCGTTCGACAACGACATCACCCAGCACCACTACGCGGGCAAGATGTTCATGAGCGTCTACGGCCTGTCGCTGCTCGGCCTGATGGAAGCGGATCCGCTGCTGATCCAGGCGGAAAAGCGTTTGATCAGCCAGGCGGAAGAACTGGTCGTGCTGGCCGACAGTTCCAAGTTCGCGCGCAAGGCGGGCCTGATCCTGTGCGGCCTCGATCGCGTATCGACCGTCATCACGGACACCGGCGCCTCCGACAAGGCCGTACAGACGCTCGAGCAATACGGCGTCAAGGTCGTCACGGTCGAACCGGACGAGGTGGCGCCGAACGTCGGCGCGCCTTTTTTTAATCCGCAGTTCGACCTGCAATCGGCCGCGCTGTTCCACCTGGACGCGCAGCTCGACCCGCGTCTGGACGCGCAACTGGAGGCCGCACATTGAAGCTTAAGACCACCCTGCTCGCGCTGGCGGCCATTGGCGTGCTGGCAGGCGCCACCGGCTGCGGCGAGAAGAAGCCCGAGAAGACCCGCATCGCGATGGTCGTGAAAAACCTCGGCAACGGCTTCTTCGACGCGGCCCACACCGGCGCCGACGAAGCGGCGAAACAGCTCGGCAACGTCGAAGTGATCTATACAGGTCCGACGACGCCCAGTGCCGAAGGCCAGATCGAGATCATCAACGCGCTGATCAGCCAGAAGGTCGACGCCATCGTCATCTCGGCGAACGACCCGAACGCGCTGGTGCCGATCGCGAAGAAGGCGATGCAGCGCGGGATCAAGGTCGTCTCGTTCGACAGCGGCCTCGCGCCGGAAGGCCGGCAGATGCAGCTGAATCCGTCGAACGCGGAACTGATCGGCGAGAAGCAGATCCAGATGGCGGCGGGCGAGATCGGGGGCGCGGGCGAGATCGCGATCCTGTCCGCCTCCGCGCAGGCGACGAACCAGAACATCTGGATCGGCGTGATGAAGAAGGTGCTGGAAAAGCCCGAGTACTCGAAGATCAAGCTCGTGGCCACGGTGTACGGCGACGACCAGTCGGATAAAAGCTACCGCGAAGCGATCGGCCTGCTGCGCAGCCATCCGAACCTGAAGGCGATCATCGCGCCGACCACCGTCGGCATCGTCGCGGCCAGCAAGGCCGTGGCGGACGAACACCTCGTCGGCAAGGTTTATGTGACGGGCCTCGGCCTGCCGTCCGAGATGGCGGGCCACGTGAGGAGCGGCGCCGTGAAGGAATTCGCGATCTGGAACCCCATCGACCTGGGCTACGCCGCCACCTACGCGGCCGACCAGTTCGTGAAGGGCAAGGCGGAAGCGAAGCCCGGTGCGAGCGTGTCCGTCGGACGGCTGGGGAGCGTGACGCTCGACGCCAATGGCGAGGCCGCACTGGGACCGCCGTTCACGTATAACGCGGACAACGTCGACAAGTTCGCAAAGCTGTTCTAAGCCGTACGTCTCAATCAACAGTCGTTCCCGACTTCGCCGGTCGGGAACGCGATACCCTATGCCAGCTACCCAGACAAACCCGGTCCTCCAACTGACCGGCATCAGCAAACGCTTCAACGGCATCCATGCCCTGAACGGCGTGAACATCACGATCCGCGCCGGCGAATGCATGGCCCTCATCGGCGAGAACGGCGCGGGCAAGTCCACGCTCGTGAAGACCCTGACGGGCATCTACCGTCCGGACGCCGGTACGCTGTCCCTCGACGGCAAACCCGTGACGTTCGCGAGCCCGCAGGAAGCGATGGCCGCCGGGATCACGGCCGTGCACCAGGAGACGGTCATGTTCGACGAGCTCTCCGTCGCCGAGAACATCTACGTCGGCCGCCAGCCCGTGCGCGGGGGTCGCATCGACTGGGCGCGGATCGAACGCGAGGCGGAAGCGCTGTTCGCCCGCCTGGAAGTCGCGCTGCCCGTGAAGGCGCGCGTAAAAGACCTGTCGGTGGCGCAGCGCCACTTCGTCGAGATCGCGCGCGCCCTCGCCCAGGATGCCCGCGTCGTCATCATGGACGAGCCGACGGCCGCGCTGTCGCAGCGCGAAATCCGCGAGCTGTACCGCATCATCGACCAGTTGAAGGCCGCCGGCACCGCCGTCATCTTCATCTCGCACAAATTCGACGAGATCTTCGAAGTCGCCGACTGCTACACGGTGCTGCGCGACGGCCAGTTCGTGGCCGAGGGCCGCCTGGCCGACATCACGGAACAGGAACTGGTCGCATTGATGGTCGGCCGCGCCGTGCATCAGGCGTATCCGAAGCTCGATGCCGAGATCGGCGAGCCGCTGCTCGTCGTGCAGAACCTGTCCCATCCCACCGAATTCGACGACGTCAGCTTTACCTTGCGCCGCGGCGAGATCCTGGGCTTCTACGGCCTCGTGGGCGCCGGCCGCTCCGAAGTGATGCAGGCGCTGTTCGGCCTCACGCCGGAGGTCTCCGGCTGCGTCACGCTGGACGGCCGCCCCGTGATGGCGCGTTCGCCCGGCGAGGCGATTTCGCTGGGCATCGCCTACGTGCCGGAAGACCGCCAGCACCACGGCGCGCACCTGACGATGCCGATCCAGCACAACATTACCCTGCCGATCCTGTCGCGCATCGGGTTCTTCCTGCGCGGACGCGGCAAACAGGAAGCCGCCATCGCGCGCCATTTCGCGGAGCAGCTGGAACTCAAGGCGAGCCACCTGACGCAGCACGTGGCCGAGCTCTCGGGCGGCAACCAGCAAAAGGTCGTCCTCGGCAAGTGGCTGGCGACGGATCCGAAAGTGATCATCCTCGACGAGCCGACCAAGGGCATCGACATCGGCTCGAAGGCGGCCGTGCACCGCTTCATCAGCCAGCTCGTGGCGCGGGGGCTGTCCGTGATCCTCGTGTCGTCCGAGCTGCCGGAAGTGCTGGGCATGGCCGACCGCATCGTCGTCATGCACCACGGCCGCGTGCAGCGCGAATTCCTGCGCGGCGAGGCAACGCCGGAAGCGGTCGTCGCCGCCGCATCCGACCTGACCATGGAGGCCGCATGAATATTCTCAAACAACGCGAACCGCTGCTGGCGGCGATGGTCGTGCTGCTCGTCGTCGCGGTCGGCCTGCGCGCGCCGGTCTTCCTGTCGGCCGGCTCGCTCGCCAACCTCGTTACGGACAGCACGCTGCTCGTCATGCTGGCGCTCACGCAGATGCTCGTCATCGTCACGCGCGGCGTCGACCTGTCCGTCGCGTCGAACCTGGCCCTGTCCGGCATGGTCGCCGCGATGCTGGGCGCGCATTATCCCGGCCTGCCGCTGCCGCTGGTCATGCTGGCGGCGGTCGCCGTCGGCCTGGCGCTCGGCCTCGTCAACGGCTGGCTGATCGGCTACCTGGAACTGCCGCCCATCGTCGTGACGCTGGGCACGATGAGCGTCTTCCGCGGCGCCGTGTTCGTGCTGTCCGGCGGCGCGTGGGTGTCGGCGCACCAGATGCCGGCCGCGTTCATCGCCTTCCCGCTGGACCGCCTGCTGGGTCTTCCGCACCTCGTGTGGATCGCGGCCGCGACGCTCGCCGCCATGGCGTGGATCGCACGCAGCACCCGGTTCGGACGCGACCTGTACGCCATCGGCAATGCGCCGCAATGCGCGGGCTACATCGGCATCCCGAGCCACAAGCGCCTGCTCGGCACGTACGCGCTGTCCGGGGGAGTGTCCGGCCTCTGCGGCTACCTGTGGGTGGCGCGCTATGCCGTCGCCTACACGGAAATCGCCTACGGCTTCGAATTCACCGTGATCGCCGCGTGCGTGATCGGCGGCGTCTCCATCGGCGGCGGCGTCGGCACGGTGCTGGGCGCGACGCTCGGCGCGCTGTTCCTGACCGTGATCGGCAACGCCCTGCCCGTGCTGCAGGTGTCGCCGTTCTGGCAGAGCGCCCTCACCGGCCTCGTGATCCTCGTCGCCGTCCTGATCAACGCCCGCGGCGCCGGCCGCCGCAGCCGCCAGATCCTGCCGCTGCACGGCACGGGCGCCCAACCCAACCGGAGTGCCGCGTGAACCCGACCACCACGATGCAAACTGAAAAAACGTCGCGCTACACGATCCTCGACCGCGAAACGCCGCGCCTGAAAACGATCCTCGGGCGCTGGGAAAGCCTGCTGGCCGTGCTGTTCGTGGTGGTCTTCGCCGCGAACAGCATCGCGCTGCCGCACTTCCTCGACCTGTACAACCTGCTGGACGGCACCCAGAACTTCAGCGAGAAGGCCCTGATCGCACTGCCGATGGCGCTGTTGATCATCTGCCGCGAGATCGACATCTCCGTCGCCGGCACGCTCGCGCTGTCGTCCGTCTTGATGGGTCTCGCGAAGGGCGCCGGCTTCCCGGCCGAAAGTCTGCCGCTCGTCGCGCTGGCCACGGGCACCGCGTGCGGCTTCCTGAACGGCGTGCTCGTGACGCGTTTCGCGCTGCCGTCGATCGTCGTCACCATCGGCACCGTGTCGCTGTACCGCGGCCTGGCCAGCGTCGTCCTCGGCGACAAGGCGTTCACCGGCTATCCCCAACTGATGGCCGACTGGGGCCAGGGCTACTTCTTCGGCATCGTGCCGCGCGAATTCGTCGTGCTGCTCGTGTGCGCCGCGCTGTTTGCCGTCCTGCTGCATACCACGAGCTGGGGCCGCCGCATCTACGCCATCGGGAACAACCCGGAAGCGGCACGCTTTTCCGGCATCGCCGTCGACCGCTACCGCCTCGCGCTGTTCATGCTGACGGGCGCGATGGCAGGCCTGGCCGCCTTCCTGCTCACGGGCCGCATCGGCAGCACGCGGCCGAACATCGCGACCGGCTGGGAACTGGAAGTGATCACGATGGTCATCCTGGGCGGCGTCAGCATCGCGGGCGGCGCCGGCACGATCGCCGGCGTGATGCTGGCCGTGCTCACGATGGGCACCGTCACGTACGGGCTGTCGCTCGCCAATATTCCCGGCATCTACATGACGATCGTCGTGGGCGTGCTGCTCCTGGTGACCATCGCGCTGCCGAAGCTCCTGCGCATGCGGCGCGCGCGGAGCGCATGATGCCGGATGCCCTGATCGTCCTCGACATCGGCAAGACGAACGCCAAGCTGGCGCTGATCGACGCCGGCGGCAAGGTTCTCTCCGAGCAGCGCCGCGCGAACGCGGTGCTTGCGGATGGACCCTACGCCCACCTCGACACGGACGGCCTGTGGGACTGGCTGCTGGCCACGTGCCGCGCGTTCGCGGCGCTGGCCCGCGTCTCGGCCATCGTGCCCGTCACGCACGGCGCCACCGCGGCGCTGGTCGACGACGGGGGCCTCGTGCTGCCCGTGCTCGACTACGAAGCGGAGCTGCCGGACGTCGACTACGCGCGTCCGTCCTATGACGAAACGCTGTCCCCGCGCCTGCCGGCGGGCCTGAACCTGGGCCGCCAGCTCGCATGGCTGCAGGCGCGCCACCCGCGCGAGTTCGCACGGACCAGGCACATCCTCATGTATCCGCAGTACTGGGCATGGCGCTTGTGCGGCGTGGCGGCGTCGGAAGCGACGTCGCTCGGCTGTCACACGGACTTGTGGAACCCGCGCACGCAGGCGTATTCGACCCTCGTCGACCGCATGGGCTGGTCCGGCCTGATGCCGCCGCTGGCGCCGGCGCACGCGGTGCTGGGCACGCTGCGCCCGGAGATCGCGGCCGCCGCGTGGCTGCCGGCGGATTGCCAGGTCCTGTGCGGCATCCACGACAGCAACGCGTCGCTGCTGCGCTACCTCGGCCGCGACGAAGGCGCGGTACTGTCGACGGGCACGTGGATGATCGCAGCGGCCTTCGGCACCGCGCTGGACGGGCTGCGCGAGCGGGACGACATGCTCGCCAATACGAATGCGCTGGGCCAGCCCGTCGCGTGCATGCGCTTCATGGGCGGGCGCGAATTCGGCGAACTGGCCGGCGCGCAGCCGGCGGCATGCGGGTTCGACGCCGTCGAGCGGCTCGTCGCGCGAGGCACGCTGGCGCTGCCCTGCTTCGCCGCAACGGGCGGTCCGTTCGCGGGCCGCAGGGGCAGCATCGAGGGTCCGCCGCCCGCGGACGCGCAGGAACGCTATGCGCTGGCCACGCTGTACTGCGTGCTGATGACGGATTACTGCCTCGACGCGCTGGGCGCCGCGGGACCGCTCGCCGTCGAAGGCAGCTTCACGTCGAATCCGTGGTTCGGCCCCCTGCTCGCGGCGCTGCGGCCGCAGCAGCCGGTGACGTATTCGGACGATGGGAGCGGCACCACGTGCGGCGGGTGGATGCTGCGCTACCGCGACGCGGCGCCGCCGGGGGCCGGCACGGCCATCGCGGCGCGCGAGCCGGCCGGCCTGGATGCCTACCGGGCCCGCTGGCGTGCCGCGCTCGAGTGACGCCCGCGCCCGCAAGAACTATCCGTTCCGTACTTTGCTGTTTGCGTACACCCACGTGTATTCGGCGCCGAACAGGAAAATCTGCGCAGAATAGTAGAACCACGCGACGAGAATGACAAACGAACCGGCTGCGCCGAAGCCCGAGGCCACGCTCGATTCGGCCAGGTACAACGCGATCAGCGATTTGCCGATGTTGAAGAGCAGCGCCGTGACCGCGGCGCCCATCCACACGTCGTGCCAGGATATCTTAGCGGTTGGCATGATCTTGTAGATCAACGCAAAGAGCACCGTGAACAGGGCGAACGACGCGATGAAGTTCAATGCACTTGCCAACACGCTTTCCGCAGCCCCGCCGCCCAACCATTCGGTCGTCGCCGACAGCGCGGCGCTGACGACGAGTGAAATCATCAGCATGAAAGCAAGTCCGAGAACCAGCCCGAAGGACAAGACGCGGCTGCGCAGCCAACCCCAGATGCCCGACGGTTTCGCTTTCGCCGGCACCCGCCAGATGCGGTCCAGATCCGTTTGCAGCTCGGCGAACGTGGCGGTGGCGCCCAGCAGCACAAGAACACCGCCGACGATGCTGGCGACGATACCGGTGGACGGTTCACGCGCCGCCTGCAGCAAGCCTTGCACGGCCGTCGCGCCTTCCTTACCCATAATGCCTTGAAGCTGGGCAATGATTGCGCCTTGCGCAGCGTCCTGTCCAAATACGACCCCGGCAATCGCGATGATCATGACCAGGAGCGGCGCCAGCGAAAACAGCGTGTAATACGACAGCGCCGCCCCCATGCTCGGCGCGTAATCGTCCATCCAGGCATTGGCTGCCGCCACGAATATTTGCCACTGCCTGCCAATCCAGCTCGCCGAGGTTTGCTCGAACTTCGGGTGCGGGGGCGTGCTCGCGGATGGTTCCGCATCCTTCGCGGCGGACTGATCGTCCTCCGAACGCGCCGGAGCATGTTCGGGTCCTTCCCGGACGGGCACGGATGGTTCGACACCGGCATTGTTCCTGGCCGAGGCAAACGACGCCAGCAGGGAGACGAGAACACTGCCCACCTTCATCATGTCGCCGGTCCGGTCCCTTCGTTCCGGTGCCATTTCAGGGACAGGGTGTTTCTTGCGCCGGAAGAGCGCATAGCCCGCCGTCGCGATTCCCAGTACAGCGGCGCCACGCACGTATGGAGAGGAAAGCACGTCCGAAGCTTTCGCTTTCAACTCTGCGAATTCTTCCTTGATTGTTAACTCGGCGGCAGCTGCGCGGGGTCCGGCGTCATGCGTCTCGTGAGCGGTAGTGGTCATGTTGTCCTCCTGTGGTCGGCATTCGTGCCGGGCCGTCCTGGCGTGAAGGCTTCACCGTAAGCCTTCCGTCGGCAACGGTCAGTACGGTGACTCACCGTCCGCAGAAGCAAACGACGATTGTTGCAACCGAGAACTGATAGACTGAGCGGATCGTCATCCGCGCATCGACCCATGAGCCTCGAATCCGTCACCGCCTTCTTCGCCACCCACGCGCCCGACATCGTCGTCCAGCGCTACGCCACCAGCACCGCCACCGTCGCCCTCGCCGCCGAGGCGCTGGGCGTCGCGCCGGGCCAGATCGCCAAGACGCTGTCGCTGCGCCTGGACGACGAAGTCGTGCTGCTCGTGGCCAGGGGCGATGCGCGCATCGACAACCGCAAGTACAAGGACACGTTCGGGCAAAAGGCCAGGATGCTGGGGCTGGACGAGGTGGAGCGCGAGACGGGCCACCCGGTCGGCGGCGTGTGCCCGTTCGGTCTGGCGCGGCCGCTGCGCGTGTTCTGCGACGTGTCGCTGCGGGACTTCGACGAGGTGTTCCCCGCCGCCGGCGCGCCGGATGCGGCCGTGCGCATCACGCCGGCCCGGCTGGCGGCCGTCACGGGCGCCGGGTGGGTCGACGTTATGTGAAGCCGCGGTCCAGGCGCGCGACCAGGTCGGGCAGCGGCAACGGCCGGCAATACAGATAACCCTGCATGCACGGCCGGCCGTTCTCGCCGAGGAAGCGCGCCTGCGCCTCCGTCTCGATGCCCTCCGCCACGACGCGCAGGCCCAGGTGGTCGGCCATCGCGAGGATGGTCTGCACGATCGCCGTGCCGTTGGCGTCGTGCGGCGTGTCGCGCATGAAGCTCTTGTCGATCTTCAGTTCGTACAGCGGCATCTTTTTCAGGTAGCCCAGGCTCGAATAGCCGGTGCCGAAATCGTCGATCGAGAAACGGATGCCCATGGCGGCCAGTTCGCGCATCTTCGCCGTGATGAGGTCGAAGTCCTCGACGAGCAGGCCTTCCGTCACCTCGAACACGAAGGCATGCGGCGCGACGCCCGATTCCTCGAACGCGGCACGCACCTGCGCGACGAATTCCGGCTGGCGGAACTGGCGCGGGCTGACGTTGATCGACAGTTGCAGCGGATGGCCGGCCGACTCCAGCGCGCGGCGCGCCTGGCAGGCCTGGCGCAGCACCCACTGGCCGAGGGGGACGATCATGCCGGTCGTTTCCGCCACGGGGATGAAGACGTCGGGCGGGACGAACGTGCCGTCGGCGCGGCGCCAGCGCATCAGCATCTCCGCGCCCACCGGCTGGCCCGCATGGTCGACCTGGAGTTGCAGGTGCATGGACAGTTCGCCGTTGTCGAGCGCAGCGGAGAGGTCGCGGCCCAGCGTGAGCTGGCGTTCGGCCGCGGCCAGCATCGGCGTCTCGAACAAGGCCACACCGTTGCGGCCGGCCGCCTTGGCGTGGTACATGGCGAGGTCGGCGTCGCGCAGCAGGTCGGCCACGGACTGGCCGGGACGCGTGGGCAGCGCCACGCCGATGCTGGCCGTCGAATGGTAGTTCTGGTCGTCGATGACGACGTCGTCCGCGAGCGCGGCGCGGATCTTGTCGGACACGGACAACGCCGCGGCCTGCGCGGCGGCGGGATCGGTGCCGAGGCCGTCGAGCAGCACGACGAATTCGTCGCCGCCCAGGCGCGCCACCGTGTCGCCCTTGCGCACCACCTGGCCGAGGCTCTTCGCGGTATGCTTGAGGAGCTCATCGCCCGTCGCATGGCCGCGCGCATCGTTCACGTGCTTGAAGTTGTCCAGGTCGATGTACAGCACGGCGCCGAGTCCGCGGCCCGCGTTGGCCGATGCCACCATGGCATCCAGGCGCTCGGTCATCAGGCGCCGGTTGGGCAGGCCCGTGAGGACGTCGTAGTACGCGAGGCGGTGGATCGCGTCGGCCGAGTGGCGGCGCTCCGTGATGTCGCGGCCGACGACGACCCAGTGGCTGATCCGGCCCGCGTCGTCCGTGAACGGCATGAGTTCCATCTCGACCCAGTAGGGGTCGCCGGACTTGGTATAGTTGACCAGTTCCGCCGTCGCCGGCTGGCCGTTGCACATGGATGCCACGATGCGTTCGACGACCGCGGGATCCGTGCCCGGACCATGCAGCACGCGCATGCTGCGGCCGACGATCTCGGCATCGGTGTAGCCGGTGCGGCGCTGGAACGCTTCGTTGCTGAAGATGATGGGCTGGTCGCGGTCCGGCGTCTCGACCGCGCGCGCGATCAGCACCATGTCGTTCAGGCGCGCCAGCGCGGCCGACGTCAGGCGCAGCTCCGCGTTCACCGCCTGCAGCGCATCCTGCCCGCTCTCCAGCGACGTCGCGAAGCCGCGCACCTCGTCCAGCGAACGCGACAAACCCTTGAGCAGGGTGCTGCACGTGAGCGTCAGCATCGCGCCCATGCACGTGAAGTTCAGCGCGACGACGAGCGGCACGACGTACGGGCCGGAACTCGTGTCCAGGACCATGGACTGGAAATGGCCGACGCCGAAGACGAGGATCACCGCGCTGATCGCGAGCGCCGTCAGCGCCTGCGCGCTGCCGAGCAGGATCGCCGCCAGCACCGGCGGTACCATCAGGTAATTCTGGCTGACCGGCCCCAGCTTCAGCATCAGGCAGATGGCCACCATGTAGATGATGGCGAAGAAGTTCAGGACGCGGAAGGTATACGGCAGGCGCTCGAGGCGCCACAACGCGAACATCCATGCCAGCGCGATCGCGTCCGTCACGGCCACGACCCAGAGGCCCTGGCGCAGCACGACGATCACGCTGGGAATGGCCGCGACGGTGCCCAGGACGAGCACGATCGCCAACAGGCGCGAAAAAATCCGCGCGCGCCATTGTGCGATGTCGTCAAACCCTTGCTTCAAACTGTTTCCTCGACGCGGCCGGGGAAGTACCGGCCAATGTTCTCGTAAGGAAACATTGTAAGTCCCGAGACCGGCGACTGTCACGTTGTTCACCACAAGGTGTTGCGGGTCTGTGACTGACAGTTCAATAACTAAGGCCCGGGCTGGCCATTTACCGCGTCGCCGGACGCACCTCCGTGGACGGCACGCAACACCACGAGGCGCACGGGTTCCAGCGCATTGGCGGGTGCGCCGTCCGTCGTGACTGCAAGGGCGATCGTATTGTCGCCCCGCGGGTCGAGGATGCCCGGCGGGATGACGAACACCCGCTGCGGCCCCACGTGGGCGATGAATTGCCCGAGATTCCAGCCGTTGACGAAGATGAGCGCGCGGTTCTCGCGGCCGGAGCGCGGCTGGCCCGAGTCGCCGAACGCGAGGCCCAGCTGGACGTCGTGCCCGCGCGGCAGGTCCAGCTTCACCTGCGTACGCAGCCAGTACGTGCCGGGGGCCGGCGGCGCGGCGCCCGGCTGCGCCTTCGACCACCCCTGCCCCGCAGTGCCGGGCAGGTGCCAGCCCGCGCGTTCGCCGTACAGGCCGCCGTCGTTGAACGGCCCGCGCACGCGGTCGGCGATGTCCTCGCCGCCCCGGTTGCCCTGGATGCGCCAGCGGATCGGCACGGCGAAGCGGCGTCCGCCTGTCGACGTCAGCGACGCCGAGATGAGGCCGCGCGCCTCGCGGTGGGCGTCGTCCGCCATCAGGTCCCAGTTGTGCGAATCGTTGCGCACCATGACGGCGACGACGTGCGGTCCGGGCGCCAGCTTGCCGAGGTCGAAGCGGACGGTATCCGTCGTCTCCGGGAACGAGCGGCCCGTGTCCAGCTCGTGCTGGCCGAGGAAGCGGCCGTCGACCCACGCCTGCAGCATGCCCGCGCCGCCCCCGCCGTAGAACAGTTCCAGCCTGTTCGCGGCGGGATCGGTCGTGTCGAAGCGGCCGCGGTACCACACGTCGCCATGGTGAAAGCCGTAGTCGCTCATCGCGAGCGTGGGCTGGCCCCGCTCCGGCAGGGTCCACGTCTGCGCGGCCGACGGGCGGTTGTCCGCCTGTGCCCAGCCGCCGTCGTCGAAGCCGGGCCACGCCTCCGGGCTGTCCATACGCCGCGACCACGCCAGCTTGCCGAGGTCCGGCACGGTGACCGACACCGGGCCGGCGAGCGGCGCGACGCTGCGCAGGCTGCCGTCCGGCTGGCGCGCCGTCTTGACAAAGGCGCCGTTGAACGAGACCTCGGCGACCTCCGGTGCCCAGATCTCGAGCGGACTGGCCGCCGTCGTGTCGCCCGTCAGGTGCAGCCGCCCACCCTCGATGCGCGCCGAGCGCACGAGCGCAGGCGTCAGTTCGAGGACGCGGCCCGCCGGCGTCTCCTGCGTCCAGAAGCGCTGCGACGTGCCCTCGTCCGCGATGAGCAGTAGCAGCGGCGCGCGCCCGCCGCCGGAGATGACGACGCGCGCCAGCTCCGCATGCGCATACGCGAGCTTCAGGTCGCCGCGCGCCGCGTCGAACGTCGTGCGCACGTCGCCCGCCAATACTTCGACCTTGGGCGCGGATGCGTAGCGCAGCACGGTCTCGCCGCGTTCGCCGTCGCGGCCGTGCACCAGCACGACGTCGCGCGCACCGTCGCGGAACTGCGCCTGCAGCTCGGACGTGGAATACACGAGGTGCTGGCGCTCCAGCGCGTAGTCGGCCAGCAGCATCTTCGCGTCCTGGCCGTTCAGGCGCGACGCGATCGTGTACGTCCCGTCGCGCGTGGCGAGGTCGAACGAGAACGCGTCGTCCGTCAGCAGGTCGGACGGACCGTGCACGGCGAACAGCACGTGCGTGCCGAGTTCCGTATTGACGTTGTGGTACAGCCGCACGCGCGGATTCGTCGGGTGGATTTCCGGTCCCTTGTCCATGCGCGCCAGTACGTCGCCGGCCGCCTGCACGAACATGCCCTGCTGCTTCAGCGCCAGCGCTTTCGGACGCAGGCCGCGGTCTTCCGCGATCGGCGCGCCGTAATCGTACGACGTGTACACGATGGGCCCCGGCAGCCAGCCCCACGACGTGCCGCCGTACGCCATGTAGATATTGTGGAGCGTGACGCGGTTGATGAGGTTCGTCCCGTAGAACACGCGCTGGTAACCCTTGCCCTGGCGTTCGGCCGTGCAGGCGTAGGTGCCGTTCGAGCCCCAGTAGTCGAACCAGCCCGCGCCGATCTCCGCCACGAAGCCGGGCGTGCCGGGGGAACTGAGCGCGCCCGCCTTCGGTCCCGGCGTCGCGTAGATGCCCCAGTCGGGCGCCTTGTTCGGCCCCGCCGGATTCGCATGGACGTCGCAGGCGCCGCCCGGGTAGCCGTCGAACGCGTACAGGTCCGTCGGCCCCGGATTGGCCCACGGCGCCGTGGAGTCCCTCGGCGTCCAGTCGGGCAGCCGGCCCGCCGCGTTGTGGAACAGCGGCACCGTGATGCCGTCCGCGCGCGCCTTCGCGGCCAGGTGCGCCATCTGGCGCACATGCTTCGGCTCCACCTTGCCCAGTTCATTCTCGATCTGGTAGGCGATGACCGTGCCGCTGCCCGTCGTCACCTGGTGGCGCGCGACGATCGCGTCGATCTGCGTCATCCATTCGTCGACGGCGGCCAGGTACGCCGGATCGTCCGTGCGCGCCTCCGCCCGGTTGCGCAGCATCCAGCCGGGGAAGCCGCCGCCCGAGAGCTCGGCATTGACGTAGGGCCCCATGCGCGCGATCACGTACATCCCCTCTTCTTCCGCGATCTCGAGGGCGCGCTCCACGTTGCGCACGCCGGAAAAATCGTAGACGCCAGGCGCCGGCGAGTGATAGGCCCAGTCGAAGTAGAACGACACGCCGTTGAAGCCCAGCGCCTTCATCTTCTGGATCACGTCGCGCCATTGCGCGGGATCCGGCAGGCGGAACGGGTGGATCTCGCCCGACCACACGACGATCCGCTTGCCGCCGACCGTCAGCGAATACGGGTCCCAGCCGACCGCTTGCGGCGCGCCGCGGGGCCGCACGGCGTGCGCGACGTCCTGCGTCCGTGCAGCCAGCAGGTCCGGCGCGCCCACGCCCGCCGCGACACCCGCCAGCAGACGCTTGCCTGTCCACGTCTTCATGCCGTCGGCGCTGTCGGCCTGCCAGGCATGGCCCGCCGCGTCGGCGAACACGGCGCGCCACGTGCCGTCCGGCAGGCGCGCGAGGCCGACTCCGGGAGCCGTCCGGCCCGGCGCATCGACGGTGCGCTCCACGGTCCACGGTCCCGCCAGGTCGCGGGCGCGCGCCAGCTCGAGGATGCCGTCGGCGCGGCGCCGCGCGAGGGCCGCATAGCCGTCGCCATCCTGTACGATGGCCGCATCCTCGTGCCTGTCCTGCAAGCCCGCCAGCGGACGCGGCGCCGATGCGGCGTCGGGTTCCAGCAGCGCGGGGCCGTGCGCCAGCGCCACGACGAGTTTCAGGCTTCCGTCGCGCGCACGCACCCAGCGCGGCGCGCGCACGGGGCCCGGCATCGGCACGGTGCGGTCGAACGTCCAGTGTTTCAGGTCGTGCGACCGCGCAAGGCCGATCTCGTTGCCGGCACCTGCCACGTACGCCACCCGGTACTCGCCGTCGTGGCGCACGAGTGCCGGCTCGCGCAGCATGCCGCGCGGCGGCGCGTACGCTTCCGACGCCTGCGTGACGAAGGTCGTGCCGTCATCCGACCGGAAGATGCTCAGGCGGTCCGGCAGGCCCGGCGCCACGGCGGCCATCAGCCACGTCGTGTCGGCCCGGCCCGACCGGTCTCCCGCGCGGGCCGCCGTATCGGATGCCTGCGGGATGCCCAGTTCCTGCGCCATTGCGGGCGCGCACGCGAGGACGGCGGCGGCGAGCGCCGCGATCAGACGGCCGCTCATGCCCGCACATCCGCGCGGTTGTCGAAGCCTTGCACGTGCTCGGTGACGACGGGCGTGCCGCGCACCGTGCGCACGGCTACGTCGCGCAGGTGCACGCCGCGCACGGGCAGTTCCGCCTCTCCCTTGACGAGGCAGACGAAACCCGCATCCTCGACGCGGATGCCGGCCACGTGCAAGCCTTCGATGGGCGTCAGGCGGCGCTCCAGCGTGGGCACGAGCGTCATCCACTGGTACAGCACGTCCGTCTCGACGGCGAGCACGCCGCCCCTGATGCGGGTGGCGCTCACGTTCGTCATGTGGACATTGCGGACAAAGCCGCCGCGGCGTTCGTTCGTCTTCACGTACAGCAGGTTGTTGATGGTGCTGGGGACCGAGGAATCGGCATGCTCGAAGTGGCAGTCGTCGACGGACACGTTTTCCACGCCGCCCGACAGCTCGCTGCCGATAGCCATCAGCTGGTGGCCATTCTTCACGCGGCAGCGGCGCATGACGATGTTGCGGGCCGGGACGCCGATGCGCCACGCGTCGCGGTCGCGTCCGGACTTCACGGACACGGCGTCGTCGCCCTGGTCGAACGTGCACTGGTCGATCAGCACGTTCTGGCTCATCTCGGGATCGACGCCGTCGTTGTTGTGGCCATGCGCGGCGATGTCGACGCGGCGGATCACGACGTCGCGGCACAGGTAGGGATGCAGGACCCAAAACGGACTGTCGACGATGCGGACGTCCTCGACGAGCACGTGGCGGCAGCGGTTGAACTGGATGAAATGCGGGCGCAGGTTGGCCTGGCCCGCGGTCATCTCGCGCCGCTCGACCGGCACGCCGTCGCGGCAGGCCATGTTGTACAGGGCGACCAGCGCATCCATGTGCGCCTGCGGCCGCGCATACCACTGCTTCCACACGTCGAGCCGCGCCCGGAGCGTGCCGCGCCCCGTCAGCGCCACGTTCTCGCACCCGTAGGCATACACGAGCGGCGAGTAGTTCATGCACTCCAGTCCCTCCCAGCTCGTGGGCACGGCCGGCAGGTAGTCGCGCGGGTCGGGCGAAAACAGGAGTGTCGC
This sequence comes from Massilia kyonggiensis, assembly GCF_024756235.1. GTDB lineage: Bacteria > Pseudomonadota > Gammaproteobacteria > Burkholderiales > Burkholderiaceae_D > Telluria > Telluria kyonggiensis. The sequence goes on from NZ_JANUGY010000008.1 coordinate 91,931, forward strand.
GCCCTCTTCCACGTGCAGCGCGACGTGGCTCTTCAGGTGGATGGGCCCCGTCGGCCACGTCCCCGGCGGGACGACGACGACACCGCCGCCGGCCGCATGCGCCGCGGCGATGGCGCGCGCAAGCGCGGCGCCGGTCGCTGCCTGGTCGTCGCGCGCGGCCCCGTACGCCGCGATGTCGTAGCGGGGCGCGCCCGAGAAATCGGGCACGGCGATGGCGGGCATCAGGAACGGCGCGTCCACGCGGACGTCGGACCGCGGCAGCGTGCCGGCGGACTTCGGCATGAAGGCCTGGCAGCCGGCCAGTACGGGCATGGCGGCACCGGCGCGCAGCAGCGCGCGCCGCGAGAGGGAACTTGGCACTGAACGTCTCCTTTGATTGTGCACCGCGCACGCGGTGAGCGCATATTGTGCCGCCTGCGCGGGCACCGTTGTCGATTCGCCATGCAAGCGCTCAACAACGTGATTATTACCGCGATCGGGCCGGACCGACGGTTCGCGACGCGGTGCTTGGCGCTACCATGCCCCCGTCAATATGACCTCACGAGTCAACGATAACAACACGGAGACAACCTCGATGCATTCAACTGGACACCCCGGAACCTTTCATCCCCTCTCGCGTCGCAGCCGCATCAGCGTCGGCGTCCTGGCCATGCTCGCGTCGCTGCACGCGCACGGCCAGGAAACTGCCGCCGCGGCCGATGCCGCCCCGGCCACGGCCGACGGCAAGTCGCCGGACAGCGTCGTCGTCGTGACGGGCTTCCGCGCGAGCCTGAACAGCGCGCTGAACACGAAGAAGAACAGCGACGGCATCATCGACGTGATCAAGGCCGAGGACATCGCCAAGTTCCCCGACGCGAACCTCGCGGAATCGCTGCAGCGCGTGCCCGGCGTGGCGCTGGCGCGCGGCGACGGCGGCGAAGGCAAGCAGATCACCGTGCGCGGCCTGAACGCGGGCTTTACACGCGTGCGCATCAACGGCATCGAGGGCGTGGCGGCGACGGGCGCGTCGGACATCAACGGCAGCACGAACCGCGGCCGCGGCTTCGACTTCTCCGTGTTCGCCTCGGAACTGTTCAACAGCCTCGAAGTGCGCAAGACGTCGGAGGCGGACATCGAGGAAGGCTCGCTGGGCGCCACCGTCGACCTGCGCACGGCGCGGCCGTTCGACTTCAAGGGCCGCACGTTCAGCATCGGCGGCCAGGAAAGCCACAACTCCCTCACCGGCAAGACGCAGCCGCGCGTGACGGCGCTGCTGTCGGACCGCTGGGACACCGGCTACGGCAAGGTCGGCGCCCTGCTCTCCGTCGCGTACTCGAAACGGCGCGCGACCGAGGAAGGCTACGAGGCCGTGGAGCTGCTCAGCGCCAGCAACGACGGCGGCTTTTGCTCGCCGGTCGGCGTGACGCCGCAGGTCCCGGGCAACGACGCGATCAAGGGCATCACCGCGACGACGTGCGGCACCGGCATGCCGCGCGCGACCGACCCGGCCGCGTACAACAGCGTCATGGGCCGCAAGGACAATTACGGCGGCACGGTCGCGAACCCGGCCGCCGGCTCGGGCGCATTCGCGCCGCGCATCCCGCGCTACCGCCGCTCGCAGACGGATTACCAGCGCACCGGCATCACCAACTCGTACCAGTGGCGCAATGCGGACAGCGAGCTGAATCTCGACCTCATGTACGGCAAGTTCGCCAATAAACGTTACGACAACTACATCGAGGCGATCTCGTTCGGCCGCAACCTGGGCTCGAACGGCAAGCCGCAGACGTCGATCCTGGATGCGCACTTCGACCAGAACGGCAGCTGGGACTACGGCAAGTTCAACGGCGTCGACGTGCGCACGGAAGGCCTGCTGGACGTGTACACGACCAAGTTCCGCCAGCACGTGCTGTCGGGCAGCCACAAGTTCAGCGACACCGTGAAGGCCGACTTCATGGCCGGTAACTCGAACTCGAACCTGAACGAACCGATGCGCGCCACCGTCCAGTTCGACGCGCCGAACGTGAACGGCTTCTCGTGGGACTTCCGCGACAACCGCAACGTCCCGACGCTCAACTTCGGCATCGACGTGAGCAATCCCGCCAACTTCCAGTTCGCGCCGCAGGACGCCGCCGGCAACGTGCGCGGCATGTTCGTGGGCCGCTACCTCGACACGACGAACAAGCTGCAGACCCAGGCCGCCAACGTGCACTGGGAAATCAACGACCACGTGACGAGCCATTTCGGCATCTCGGCCCGCAAGAACATCTGGACCAACTACGAGATCGGCAACAGCGCCAACGCGGTGAACCTGCCGGCCGGCGTGACGATGGCCGACATCTCGCGCCAGATCAGCGGCTTCGGCTCGGGCCTGGGCGGCACCGGCGTGCCGACGTCGTGGGCGGCCGTCGACCTGCAGAAGTTCCTCGGCGTCGTCAACACGGAGTGCCATTGCGACGCCGTGCCGGGATCGCAATACAACTACCTCGCGCAGACCAACCGCCGCGTGGAAGAGAAGATCAATGCGCTGTACGGCATGGTCGACTTCAATTACGACCTGTTCGGCATCACGTGGCGCGGCAACGCCGGCGTGCGCGGCGCCGAGACGACGGCCACCTCCATGGCGATGATCAACGTACAGGGCCAGCTGCAGCCGAACACCGGCACGAAGAAATACCGCGACTGGCTGCCCGCCTTCAACCTGACGGCGCAACTGCCGAAGGACGTGTTCCTGCGCTTCTCGGCCGGCAAGACGCTGTCGCGTCCCGAGTACACGGACCTCGCGCCGAACGCCACCGTGTCGCCGATCGCGCAGTCGGTCTCGATCGGCAACCCGAACCTGGATCCGATCCGCGCGAACACGTACGACCTGCAGGCCGAGTGGTATTACGCGAAGAACGCCATGATCTCGCTCGGGCACTTCCGCAAGGACATCAAGAGCTTCATCCAGAGCGTCAACGAGCGCGTGCCGTACAACACCCTCGGCCTGCCGAACGAACTGCTGATCCTCAACGGCTGCTCGCTGACGGGCGCCCCGATCTGCCAGACCTTGCCCACGACGGAAGTCAACGTGAGCCGCAAGGTCAACACGGCCGGCGGCCCTCTGAAAGGCTGGGAATTCAACCTGCAGGCGCCGTTCAGCTTCCTGCCGGGCTTCTGGAGCAATTTCGGCCTGCTCGCCAACGCCACGCGCGTGAAGTCGCGCATCACGTACATCACCCGCGTGGATAATCCGGCCACGCCGGCGAACGAGCAGCTGACGCAGGTGGCGGACTTCACGGGCCTGTCGCCGCGCACCCACAACCTGACCTTGTACTACGAGGATGCGAAATTCAGCGCGCGCGTGTCGGCGGCGCACCGCTCCAGCTACATCTATGCCGTGCTGGGCGACGTGGCGGGCCACGACTACACGATGGTCGACGGCTCCACCAACATCGACATGAGCCTCTCGTACAACATCACGCCGCAACTGCGCGTGTCGCTGGAAGGGCAGAACCTGAACGACACGCCGCTGCGCTACGGCCGCGACACGCAGCGCAACGACACGCTGCTGTACGTGCACTCGGGCCGTTCGTTCGTGCTGGGGCTGAACTACAAGTACTGAAGATGCGGGCGTGAGAAAGTGCGATCTTCAGGGCGCGGCGATCTGGTATTCTTTCCGTTTCACTGCCATCCCGCCGCGCCATGTCCTTTTTCGCACGTTACGCACGCTTCCTGTCACCGGCCTGCTTCCTGTTCCTCGCCGCCACGCGCATCGTGGACGCGGTGCGCTCGGGCGCGACCGCCGACTGGCTCGCGGGTGCAGGCTTCGCCGGCGTGGCCGTCATGCTCTACCTGGCCTTCGGCGCGGCCCACCGCAAGCGCCTCGCGGAGGCCGGCCGGGACGGCAGCGCCTGATTCGTGCAAGGAGGCCCCATGTACACCCTGTCCCGCGTCACCCCGGTCCTGCGCATCTTCGACGAAGCGAAGGCGCGCGAATTCTATATCGACTTCCTCGGCTTCAAACTCGACTGGGAGCACCGCTTCGACGGCGGCGACTTCCCCGTCTACATGCAGGTATCGCTGGGCGACTGCGTGCTGCACCTGTCCGAGCACTACGGCGACGGCAGCCCGGGCGCATCGATCCGCATCGCCGTGCGCGATCTCGACGGCTACCAGGCCACGCTGCTGGCCAAGTCGTTCAAGTACTCGCGCCCGCATATCCAGACGATGCCGTGGGGGACGCGCGAGATGACCATCCGCGATCCGTCGCACAACCGCCTGTCGTTCGAGGAACCGGTCCCCGAAGCGTCTTAACCGTGGCCGTCCACGGCCGCCAGCACCTCGTCCACGCCGATGCGCGTGACCCAGTCGTCCGGTTCCGGCACCATGATGACCGTACTGAAGGCGCGGTCGATCGGCACCCACTCCGGGTGGTTGCGGCGCATCAGCGCCACGACCGGCACGCCCACCGCGTTCGCGAGGTGCATCACGGCCGTCTCCACCGAGATCACGAGGCTGCACAGCCGCATCGCGGCCGGCAGCTGGAAGAAGTGTTCGTCCGCGCTGAACAGGCGCACGTGCGCCAGGTCCGGGTCGGGGCGCCCTTCGAACAGCCGGCGCGCTTCGTCCAGCGCTTCCGGGACGACGTTGACGACGACGGTGACGCCGCGCCACGCGAGCCGGTTCTTCAGCGAGCGGGCCAGCGCCGCCACACGCTCCAGGGGCCACGTGCGGTCCGGCGATTTCGAATACGCGTTGACGAACACGACCGGTTTGCCCACCGTGCAGCCCCAGGCCGCGAACTGCGCGTGCGCGCTGCGTACCCAGCGTTCGGGAATGTCCAGCCGAGGCATGCGCGCGGCCGGGGGCACGTCCACGCCGAAGCAGCGGACGAACCAGCCGGCGTAGATGTCGCTGATGTGCTGGTGCGCCGCTTCCGCGGGCCCGTACACGGGCAGCGCCGCGTCCAGCTTGCGGTAGCCGGCCCAGCGCGACGGCACGTGCAGCAGGCGCTCGGCCGGCTTCGTCAGGCCGACGACGAAGCCGCGCGGGCTGATGCGGCGCGCCAGCCGCGCATAGCGGTGGCAGTCGACGACGGCCAGCGACGCGACCACCGGATAGTGTTCCGCCCGCGCCTCGTCGACGGACTGCGCGAATGCGGCCGGGCTGTAGGTGCTGTCGTAGACCTTGTCGATCCACGGGCAGGCCGCGAGCCAGTCGTACAACGCGTACCGTCGGAGATGCGGCCACGCGGCCGGATCGGCCGTGCGGCGCCGTTCGTCGACCCACACGTGGATGCGCACGTGCGGCCAGGCGCGGGCGAACGCCTGCAAACACGCCTGCAGGTAGGTGAAATCGCCGATGGCGAGGTGGGTGACGAACAGGATGCGGTCGGCGCGCGCCAGCACACCGGCCGGGACGAGCGGCAAGGCCGCCGTCGCGTATCGTGCCGCCTCCCGGGCGGCGCGGACCGGAACCGCTCCGGCATGTGCGCGCACTGTATTCACCGTCGTCCTTTCCTGGCTGAGTTTCAGGAATTATGCGCACGACGGCGCGCGCCATGTGTGTCGAATAAAAGTCTTTTACCCTTCTTTACGCGCCTTTACACTCAACCCGGCACGACCCCGTCGATGCCGACGATGCCCCGCTGCGCCGCCACGACGACCGCCTGCAGCCGCGCCGACACGCCCAGCTTGCCCATCAGGTTGCGCAAATGCCAACGCACGGTGCCGACGCCGATGCCCAGGTCGCGCGCGATCTGCTTGTCGCAGCGGCCGCCGGCCAACAGGCGCAGCACGTCCGTCTCGCGGTTCGTCAGGTGCTCGCGGCACCCGCCGGCTTCGAGGTGCTTCGTCACGCCGGGGCTGTAATGCCGGTCGCCCGTCAGGATGCGCCGCACCGCGTACCGCAGGTCCGCCGCGTCGGCGTCCTCGAGCAAATACCCCGCCACGGCCGCCTCGCAGGCGCGCAGCACGTCCGCCTCGCGGTCGCGGTGCGTGACGACGAGGACCTGCCGCCCGCGCGCAATGGCGAGGCCCGTGTCGTAGTCGGCGATGACGAGGTCCGCGCCGGCCGCCGCGCCGGGATCGACATCATGCGTCGTCACCCGCCAGTCGGGGTCGTGCAGGGATGCCGCGAGACCGGCCGTCATCAGCGGCCGTGCGTGCATCACGTGGATCTTGCTGCCATTCTGCATGCGCGTCAGCCGAAACGCACGTCGCTGACGGCGATGGACACGACCAGCGGATCCGTCGAATGGCCGCCGTCCGGGTTGCGCACATAGATCAGGTGGCGGGCCGGCAGCGCAATGCCGTCGACCGTCGTGTAGTCCGAAAAATAGTGCACGGCCGGCGTGCCGCCGTTGATGTCGACGTCGTAGTCGTGGCGGCGCAGCCTGAAATCGGCGCCGACGTAGAACGTCTGGACGCGGCTGTGCGTGGCGATGGTGTCGGGGTACGTCACGCGCAGGCGGTGCCACCGCTCGCCGTTCTCTTCCCATGCCGGCAGTTCCTCGAACGCGAAACCCGGTTCCGCGAACGCGAACGGCAGGGTGAGGTAGTTCCACATCGCATAGCCGACGAAATACGCCAGTTGCGGCTCGGACCATTGCGTGTCGAGGCCGAAGCCGGCGAACGACGCGCGCGGGTCGTCCAGCGCTTCGAGCACGGTGCCATCCGCCGTCTCGATGACGGCCCGCTGCGGCGTCACGGCCGTGCGGCGGTTCGCCGCGCCGAACGGCGCATGCGACGTCCATTGACGCTTCAGCTCTATCGTGATGTCGACTTCGTCCAGCTTGCCGCCATGTCCTTTCAGGGGCCACAGGATGCCGCCCTGGCTCAGGTGGGCCGACAGGCGGTCGTGCGACTGCCAGCGGGCCAGGCCGCCGTGGGCTTCGAGAATCTGTTCGATCAGCGTGTTCATTGTTTTTTCCTTATCAGGTTGGTTCAGGGCGTGCCGGGGCACGGCAGGCCGGCATCCGCCCACGCGACGAGGGCCTTCACGAACTCGTCATGCGACAGCGCCGGCGTCGTGCGGTTGCCGCCGGGCTGCCATGCCCACAGCACGAGCGGGTCGGTGCGCATGTGCTCCACCACCTCGTGCGGCGTCTTGCGGTTGCCGTTGCGGGCCGGGTCGCGCATCTGCAGGCAGACCGCCTTCTTGTCCAGCCCCTGCCACGTCATGCTGCGCGGCGCCAGGTGCCAGTCCTTCACGCCGGGCACGCGCCCGTCCGCGGAATTCGTCGCCTGGTGGCAGGCCTGGCAGCGCAGCGCGGCCGAGCCGTGACCGTCCGCGCCGCGCACCACCTGCTGCGCGTGGATGACGCCCCAGTCCTTCTGGCGCGGCGCGTCGGCCTGGTGGCAGTTGATGCAGCGCGGGCCCATCACGACGCTGGCCACCGGGTCGAACAGGGAGGCGTCGCCCGCGTGCACGGTTGCGCACAGACCCAGGGCCAGCATGCCGAGCAGTGCCTTACGCATCGCCCGCCGCCTGGTGGATGGCGAGCCGGATGCGCTGGTACGTGCCGCAGCGGCAGATATTGCCCGACATGGCCTGGTCGATGTCCGTGTCGGTCGGCTTCGGGATCGCCTTCAGCAGCGCGGTCGCGGCCATGATCTGGCCGGACTGGCAGTAGCCGCACTGCGGTACGTCCAGCGCCGCCCAGGCCTTCTGCACGCGCTGGCCGACTTGTGTGGCGCCGATCGCTTCGATGGTCGTGATCTTGTGGCCGGCCGCGGCCGAGATGGGCGTCACGCAGGCGCGCACGGGCTGGCCGTCCAGGTGCACCGTGCAGGCGCCGCACAGCGCCATTCCGCAGCCGAACTTGGTGCCGTTCAGGTGCAGCTCGTCGCGCAGCACCCACAGCAGGGGCGTGTCCGGTTCGGCCGTCACGGTCTGCCGTTTGCCGTTGATGTTCAATGTGGTCATGGTCTTTCCTTCGTTCAGGCGGTGGGCAGGGTTGCGCCGATGGGCAGCTTGCGGATGCGGCGGCCGGACAGCGCGTACACGGCGTTGGCCAGCGCGGGCATCAATGCGGCCGTTCCCGGCTCGCCCATGCCGCCCGGCGCGTCGGCACTGGCCACGATGTGCGTCTCGACCTTCGGCGCCTCGTGCATCCTCAGCACGCGGTAGTCGTGAAAATTGCTCTGTTCGACGCGGCCGTCGCGGAACGTGATGTCGCCGTACAGCGCGCCGCTGATGCCGAACACGATGGCGCTTTCGACCTGCGCGCGCACCGTGTCCGGGTTCACGACGGCGCCGCAATCGACCGCGCACACGACGCGCGGCACGCGGATCTCGTTCTCGGGCCCGGCCACGGCGTCGACGACGAGCGCCATGTAGGTCCCGAACGCGAACTGCACGGACAGCCCGCGGCCGGCGTTGCCGGCACGCGGCCCCTGCCACCCGGCCTTCTCTGCCGCGAGTTCCAGCACACGGCGCGCGCGCGGGTCATTGCCGAGCAGGTCGAGGCGGTAGCGCAGCGGGTCGGCGCCGGCGGCAGCCGCCAGCTCGTCGATGAAGCTCTCCACCACGTACACGTTGTGCGTGGGACCGACGCCGCGCCAGAACGCGGTCGGGATGTTGCGCGGTTCGTGGCGCACGTAAGAGACGCCGATCGCGGGGAAGGCGTACGGCGGGGCCTCGGCGCCATCCATCGTCTCGTGGTCGAAGCCGTTCTGAAATGCGGGCGGCATGAAGCGGCCGAGCACGGACGATCCCGTGACGTGGTGCGTCCACGCGACGACCTTGCCCTGCGCGTCGAGGCCCGCGCGCACGCGGTCGTAGAAGTACGGGCGGTACATGTCGTGCTGGATGTCCTGTTCGCGGCTCCATACCACCTTGACCGGGTGCCGCACTTCGCGCGCGATGCGCACGGCGCGTTCGACGCCGTCGATCTCCAGCCGGCGCCCGAAGCCGCCGCCCAGCAGGTGGTTGTGCACCGTCACGCGCTCTTCCGGCAGGCCCGTGACCTTGGCCGCGACGGCGCGCGCGCGGGTGATGACCTGGGTGCCGGTCCAGATCTCGCAGCTGTCCGGCTTCACGTGCACGGTGCAGTTCATCGGCTCCATCGCGGCGTGCGCGAGGAACGGCAGCTCGTAGGTCGCCTCGATCACGCGCGCGGCCTTGCCCAGCGCGGCTTCCGGGTCGCCTTCCGAGCGCACCTTCGCGCCCTTTGCAAGAGACGCCTGCGCCATGTCGGCCACGATGTCCTGCGTCGCCAGGCCGGCGTTCGGGCCGTCGTCCCAACGGGGCGCCAGCGCCACGATGCCCTTGTTGGCGGCGCCCATGTTGTCGGCGACGACGGCCACGCAATCGTCCAGCCTGACGACCTGGCGCACGCCGCGGATGCGCAGCGCGGCCGCGTCGTCCGCGCCGGCCAGGCGGCCGCCGAACACCGGACTGATGGCCAGCGCGGCCACCTTCATGCCGGGAACGACGGCGTCGATGCCGTAGCGTGCCGACCCGTCCAGCTTGCCGGCCGTGTCGAGGCGTTTCGCCGGCGTGCCGATCAGCCGGAATTCGCGCGCCGGTTTCAGCACGACGTCGGCATCCTTCGGCAGCGGCAGTTTCGCGGCATCGTCGACCAGCTGCCCGTAGCGCAGCCTGCGCCCGCTGGGGACGTGCAGCACGGCGCCCCGCTCGGCGCGGCACGACTCAGCATCGACGTTCCAGCGGGCGGCCGCCGCACGCACCAGCAGCACGCGCGCCGTGGCGCCGGCGCGGCGCATGGGTTCCCACGCGGCGCGGATCGTCGTCGAGCCACCCGTCACCTGGAAGCCGAGGGCCGGGTTGACGAACTTGGCGTCATCGGGCGGGGCGTGTTCCAGCACGACGTCCTTCAGGTCGATCTCGAGTTCTTCCGCGACCAGCATGGGGATGGACGTGTAGGTGCCCTGCCCCATCTCGACGTAAGGCATGGTCAGGATCACCTTGCCGTCGGGGCGGATGCGCACGATGGCGTTGGGGGCCAGGCCGGACGCCAGCGCGGCCGCGCCGGCAAGGGGCAGCGCGAACTGGAGCAGCAGGCCGCCTCCGGCGGCGGCGCCGGCCGCGAGGAAGCGGCGCCGGGATAGGGTGGGATGGGACAAGGTCATCTCCTGTGGACTGGATACCAATCATTGTAGAAAGGCAAGCACCCTGTCGTGGGCCATCATCGGGGCGATCCGGGCCATCGCACCCCTGTCGTTGGATAGGGGTCAGTCCGGGCGGCGGCGCAGGTCTTGCGGCGTCTGCCGGTACACCCGCGCAAGCGCCATACGCATCTGTTCCGTGCTCGTGAACCCGGCTTCGCGCGCCACCGTGTCCAGCGGCAGCGTGGAGCTCTCCAGCAGCATGCGCGCGACCTCCGCGCGCAAGGTCTCGATGGCGCGCGCGGGCGATTGCCCCGTCTCCGCGCGGAACATGCGCGTGAAGTGGCGCCGGCTCATGTGGACCTGCTCCGCGAGTTCGTCGATCGACAGCGGCAGCCGGAGATTGCGGCGCGCATAACCGAGCGCCGTGCGGATGCGGTCGGATTTCGGCCGCATGTCCAGCAGGTTGGACGATTGCGTGTCCGCGCCGCTGCGCCAGTGGTACAGCACGAGCTTGCGCGCCACGGCCAGCGCGACGTCCACGCCGAGATCGTCCTCCACGAGCGCGAGCGCGAGGTCGATCGACGCCGTCATCCCGGCCGAACTCCAGATCTTGCCGTCGCGGATCCACACGCGCTCCGGGTCGACGCGGATGGCCGGATGGCGCTTCTGCAGGCCCGCCGCATGCACGGCGCGCACGGCGACGAGACGCCCGTCCAGCAGCCCGGTCGGCGCCAGCAGCGCCGTGCCGTTGCAGACGGTGCCGATACGGCGCGCGCCGGTCGCGGCCCCGCGCAGCAGGGCGACGGTGTCGGCGTCCGGGACGATCGGATCGGCCGCACCGAACACGAGGACGGTGTCGAACGCGCCGTCGGCGGCGCGCCATGCCTGCGTCTCGAGCGTGGCACCGGCCGCGCTGCGGATGGGCGTGCCGTGCGCGGACACGATGCGCAGGTCGTACGTCCCGCCGCCATACTCGTTGTTGGCGAGGTCGAACACGGTCATGGCGCCGAGGTCGACGAGCTGGAAGCCGGGGAACAAGAAAAAGGCAATGGTTCGGTTCATGGTTCAGGGCAGATGATCGCGCACCCTGCGGCAGGCGTTCGGACGTATTTCCCTCATCGACGGACATGCGGGAGCCCGAAGGGTAAAGCATTGCCGCTTCAATTGTAAGAACATACAATTAACATCCTTACTATCATTTTTGTGCGTACCATGCGACCGAAACGCCTCGATCCGAAGGGCGGCTGCCCCGTCGAACTGACAGTCTCCGTGATCGGGGGCGCCTGGAAACCGATGATCCTGTTCCAGCTGCTCGTGGACGGGAAAAAGCGTTTCATGGAGTTGTCGCGCTGCGTGCCCGGCGCGACGCAGCGCATGCTCACCCTGCAGTTGCGCGAACTGGAGGCGGACGGGATCGTGCTCCGGCACGTGTACCCGGAAGTGCCGCCGCGCGTGGAGTACGAGCTCACGGCGATCGGCAAGCAGCTGGGCGCCGTCATGCGCAGCCTGCGCGACTGGGGCGTGCGCTATCGCGAAGAACGCCCGGAGGCGCTCGCCGCGTGGCAGAAGCAGACCGGGCTGGATGCTTGTCCCGGCGACGGCACCGATACCGTGCAGGACTGATGGCCAGTACAGTGCCGGCCGCAATCGGCCCGCTGTGCCTGTCGGCGGACCGTGCCGTTGCGTAGACTGGGCCCGTCCCCACTCCGCGAGATGCGCATGGCACGCCACCCCTTCAAGACCGTCGACGTTTTCACCGCCACCCCGTTCCGGGGCAATCCGCTCGCCATCGTGTTCGACGCCGACGACCTGTCCACCGCGCAGATGCAGCGCATCGCCAACTGGATTAACCTGTCCGAGACGACGTTCGTGCTGCGCCCCACGCAAGCTGGCGCCGACTACCGCGTGCGCATCTTCACGCCCAGCGCCGAGCTGCCGTTCGCCGGCCATCCCACCATCGGCACGGCGCATGCGCTGCTGGAAGCGGGCAGTATCGCGCCGCGCGACGGCGTCCTGCTGCAGGAGTGCGCGCGGGGCCTGGTCCGGCTGGACGTGACGCACGCCGCCGATGGCGCCCGCTGGATCGCGTTCGAACTGCCGGCGGGCACGATCACCCCGCTGGACGCGGCGCAGGCGGATGAACTGGCGCGCATCGTCGGCACGCCGCTGGCCGGCATCGCGCCGCCGGCCCTCGTGGATGCGGGGACGCGCTGGGTCGTCGCACAGTTGCCGGATGCCCGCGCCGTGCTGGCCGCCGCGCCCGACCTGGCCCGCATGAAGGCGCACGATGCCGCAAGCGGCAACACGGGCGTGATCGTGTTCGGGCCGCACGACGACGGCGCCGGCGCACGCATCGAGGTCCGCGCATTCGCACCGGCGCACGGCGTGGACGAAGATCCGGTCTGCGGCAGCGGCAACGGGTCCATCGCCGCGTACCTGCGCCACACGGGCCAGGCGGACGCCTTCGGCCGCGACTTCCTGTCCAGCCAGGGCGCCGCAGTGGGCCGGGCCGGCATCCTGCGTCTGCAGACCGGCGAGAATGCGATCCGGGTCGGCGGCAACGCCGTCACGTGCGTCGACGGCTGCCTGACGTTCTGAGGTCTTGATCGAACCGCCGCCCCGGGCTACGCTGGCGGCTTCGATCACGGCACGGAGAACACGCATGGCAACGGACAAGAGCTTCATCGACTACGTCGCGGAAGTGGTGGGACTGGGGGCGCGGCTGACGCACCGGAAGATGTTCGGGGAATACGCGCTGTACGTCGACGACAAGGTGGTCGCCTTCGCCTGCGACGGCAGCCTGTTCGTCAAGCCGTCCGACGCCGCCGTCCGGCTCGCGCCCGACCTGCCGCAAGGGCCGCCCTACCCCGGCGCCAAGGATTACCCGATCGCCGACGAACTGCTCGACGAGCCGGAGGCGCTGCGCCGCCTGCTGCTGGAGACGGCCGCGATCATGCCGCCGCCGAAGCCGAAGAAGCCCGCCGCACCGCGGGCGAAACGGGGTGCGGGCTGACAGGGCGATACCACCGTCTGGCGCCCGAATCCTGCCGTTCGTCGCAAACGGCGAGCCGGCGGTGTACCGCTTCCGCTATCGTCGTCCCGTTATCAATCGGCTTCTGGAAAAACCATGAACACGATCCGCGCCATCCTGTGTGCCACCGCCGTGCTTGCGGCCACGTCCTTTGCCCACGCCAGCGAGACCCGGCAAGTCTCGAGCATCACCATGGATGCCAAAGAAGGGGATGGCCCCGAGCGGGTCGGTCCCCGCCAGCAGCCCGCCGCCGGGAAACCGTATGTCCAGTCGACGAGCCGATGGACCGAATTGATGCTGAAGGACGATGCCGTGGTCATGCAGCTCACGGATTACGGCCTGAAGCAGGTCGGCGAGCCGCAGGACGCCCACGACAAGGACGAAGGCTTTTTCGGTAACATGGTAAAGGCGATGGCGCTCAGCGGCGTCAAGCAGTTCCTCGACCACAGCATTGCGCTGTCGCTGGCCGACATGCGCTCCGCTCTGGTTCGTCGGGGCGAAGTCGTTCTCGTCACGTGCCAGGGCAAGGAAGTGTTCAACAAGGTCAAGATCAACGACCAGGTGCAGACCTATCCGCAGGATAAGGCGGAAGAGTTCGTCAAGAACATCTACCGCCAGCGGGAAAAATTCCCCGCATGCCGGACCTGACCATGGAATCCAGCCCATGAACAACGCGTTCATCACTTCTGTTCCCTACCTTCGCACGGAGCGGCTCGTCCTGCGCGAATATCGGCGGGAGGACTTCGACGCATTCGCGGCGCATGTCGCCGACCCTGTCAGCGCGGCCCACCTGGTCCCGGTCGACCGCCAGGCCGCATGGCGCATCTTCTGTTCGCAGGCGGGACTGTGGCTCATCCATGGTGCCGGCTGGTGGGCCGTCGAGGACAAGGAGACGGGGCAGCTCGTCGGCAATGTCGGCGCGTTCTTTCGCGAAGATTCCACCGTGATGGAACTTGGCTGGAATACCTATCGTGCCTTCTGGGGCCGGGGATACGCGAACGAAGCGGCAGCGGCCGTCGTGAACCATGCACTCGAGATCCGGCGCGAACCGAAAGTCCGGGCGCTCATCGCCGCGGCCAACGAATCATCGCTGCGCGTTGCAAAGCGCCTTGGTTTCACTTATGAAGCCGACACCGAGATCTACGGCAAGGCGGTCGGCATTTACACGCGCGAGCGCGGAAGCCCGGTTGTCAGCGTCCCGGGCGAAAGCTGCACGTCTTGAGATCGCCGTGGGCGGGATCGCCGAACGTGGCGTTCGAGCAGGGCACGGGCCCCGTGAGCACCTTGGTCACGTTCTTGGTTTCGGTACCGTAACGCACCCGGTTGATGCCGGTGAGCTGGCAGACGGCGCCCTCGCCCGCGCAAGGCGTCCAGCCGCTTGCGGCGGCGGTTTTCGGCGGCGCGGCCGGCGCCACCGTGGTGACGTCGGCATAGCTGCAGGTCTTGGCCAGGCCGCGCGCCGGGTCGCCGAACGCGGCAATCGTGCAGGGCGTCGATGCGGTCACGATCCTCGACGTGTACACCCCTTCGCTGCCGAACCGCACTTCACGCGTGCCGCTGAAGTGGCAGACCTTGTTCTCCGCGGCGCATTCGGTCCAGGCGACCGCCTTCGCACGGGTCCTCACGCCGGGTATCTCGAACGCGCCGAGGTCCAGCGCGCCGGCCACGGGGCGGTCCTCGCCCGACGCGACGTCCTTGTACTGCCCGGTCGGCGCCAGCGCCACGCCGGAGGCTGATTTGCCCGGGTCGGTGCCGGCGCCGATCACGAGCGCGCTGGCAAACCGCCGCATGCCGCCCGTCGAGCGGTCGGCGCTGTCGGCCGCGAATGCGCGGTAGTTGTTCTTCAAGATCGCGGCGGACTGCGTGCTGAGTGTGCCGTTGCCGACGAAAATATTGTTCTGGACGAGCGCGGGCGTCGATACCTTGCCGCTGACGAACAGGAAGGTCCCGCCGGCGAAGTCGTTCACCACCGTATTGTTGACGAAGTACAGGTCCTGGCCGGGATTGGTCGCGCCTTCCTCGCCGTAGGCCACGATGGTCGGATTCTGGTTGGCAGCCGGTTGCTGGATGACGTTGCCGATCACGTAGGAGGTGCCTGCGTTCGGGAGATCGATCTCGTAGCTCGGCTGGCCCGCGGCCGTGCTGCCCTTTTCACCCGGATTCGTGCTCGAGAAGCGGTTGTAGACGATCGTGTTCGTCATCGCGCGCGACTTCAGGTTGTGGCCGACGTTCGCATCGTGCGAATAGTTGTAGCGGAAGGTCAGGCTCCTGACCTTGCTGATGTACAGGTTGTGCGTCTGGCCCTCGCCAGAGCCGTTGTGCCCGAACTCGGTGTATTCGACCAGGACGTCGCTGTTCTCGTTGCGGTTGGCGAGAATGCCGTTTTCGTTATCGTGCAGGAAGCTGTGACGCAACGTGAAGTTGGTACCCTCCAGGCGCAGCGCCGCACCGTTCCGGTCGGCCACCCTGGCGCCCGCCATCTCGACGTTGTCGACGACGATGTCGTTGCCGGCAACGACCCAGATACCCTTGCCGCCGCTGTCCTTGCCGGCCGCGTCGATCAGCGGGCGGCCGTTCACGCCGCGGATCGTCAGGCCGTTGCGGGCAATCCTGCAGACGTCGCCCTTGTACGCGGTGCCGCCTTCGATCTCGATCGTGTCGCCGTCCCGGGCCGCGGCGATGGCGGCGCAGGGCGCGGAAAATGCCTTGCCCGGTCCGACGGACAATGTGGCGGCGGAGGCGCTGCAGCCGACGGCTGCGGCCAGCAACATGGTGAAGATCGAGCTGGGAACGATATGCATGGGCCGAGCTTAACACGGCAATGGTGTCGGATGTGTTACCGAGCCGGTGTGACAATCCACGCATTTCGCGGCCAGGCTTTCCGCTAATCTGCTCAGCCAGGAGGAAAGAATTGAAAAGAAACCTGCTCGTCCTGTCGATCTTGCTGTCGCTGGGGCTGATCGGCACCGTCGTGGCCCTGCCGGACCTCTTCCGCACCGATCTGTCGGTCGACGCCGCGATGCGCGCCCATACGATCGATACGCTCGTCACCCGGCTCGACGAGCACTATGTGTTTCCCGACAAGGCAAAGCAGATTGCGATGCTGCTGCGAGACCGGCAGCATGACCGCACGTACGTCGCGCTGACAGATGGCGAGCAGTTTGCCGCAAGGCTCACGACGGACATGGCGTCCGTGGCCCACGATCTGCACTTGAAAGTGAAGTTCAGCCCGCAGCGGTTGCGCCCCGGCGTAGAGGTGGATGCCATGGCGAAGGCCACTTCCGGCCCCGCCCGGGGCCACACCGATGGCGTCGACGGCGTCGCCCACCTGGGTCCCGCCATCGGCTATCTGCGGATATCGTCGTTTCCACCCCGTGCCGCGGTGGCGGGCGCGTATGCGTCCGCGCTGGACAAGCTGTCCGATACCGTCGCGCTCATCATCGACGTGCGCGACAACGGCGGCGGCGCGCCCGAATCGGTGGCGCTGCTGATCAGCTATTTCGTCGACCGCCCGACGCGCCTGAACGACACCTGGTCGCGCGATTCCGGCCGGACGACGCAGACCTGGAGCGAAGGTGCACTCGACGGCAAACGCTATGGCGGCACGAAGCCGGTCGTGATCCTCGCCGGCCCGGGGACGGCGTCCGCCGGCGAAGACTTCACGTATACAATGCAGGCCTTGAAACGCGCGACCGTGATCGGGGAACGGACCTGGGGCGGTGCCCATCCGACGGCGTTGTATCGCCTCGGCGACCATTTTTATGCCGCCATCCCGCACAGCCGCACCATCAGCCCGATCACGCACACGAACTGGGAAGGCTCGGGGGTCGCACCCGATATCAAGGCGCCACCCGCCGCTGCGCTCGCGGTGGCGAAAGACATGCTGGAGAGGCAGCTCGGCCCATGAAGAAATCCGTCAAACTCGTATTGTTCGCGGCGGCACTGGCGATTCCCGTCCGCGCGCTGTGCTCGTCCGCCTGGGTGAACCGCGCCTTCGTCGGCGCCGGGGACTATGTGCAGATCGACGACGGCGTGTATGCCGCGCGCGACCTGCCGCCCGAGGAGCGCCGGCGCGCCCTGAGCGCCCTGAGCGCCCTGCGCGCAGCCCGCGGGCCGTTCGGCGTGCCGGTGGCGCGGCCGACGACGATCATCGCGGCCGACGACCGGGAAGCGGCGCGCTTCGGCCTGGCGGACGACGTTCCCGGCACGGCATTCATCTCGCCTTTGCGCACAGAGGTCGTCCTGAATCTGGCACACTTCAGCATCGACGTCACCGCCCACGAGCTGGTCCATGCCGAACTGGCGCAGCGGCTCGGGTTCTGGACCCGGACCGTCAAGCTGCCGGTATGGTTCGACGAGGGCGTCGCCGTGCAGCTCGACCGGCGCGCGCCTTACGCCATCGATTGCGGCGCCGTCGGCGAGCAGCGCATCCGCCAGGTACGGCAACTGACGACCGTGCGCCGCTTCTGGCATGGCGACCGGGGGCAGATCGTGCAGCACTACCAGGCCGCCAAATGCGCGGCGGCCGAGGTGCTCGAGCGGCATCCCCCGGCCACGCTGTACGCGTCGCTGGCGCGGCTGACGCAGGACGCGGATTTCGACGACGTGTTCGGGCCCGGGCCGATCACACCCTGAACCCAACGAATGGCTTCCTTCATGCCCCTGCTCCGCATCGTACTCGCATCCCTCGTTTTCTTCGGCCTCGACCGTCTTTCGAAGATCGTGATCGTCGAACGGCTCGACCTGGCGTCGATCCAGAAGATCCCCGCCTGGCCTCCATACGTCAATTTCGTGATGGCCTGGAACAAGGGCGTCAATTTCGGTTTCCTGGACGGCTTCGACGCCCGCTGGCTGCTCGTCGCGATCAGCGTGATCGTCTCGGCCGCGCTGATGGCATGGGCACGCAGGCAGTCGGGATGGGCGTTGCTGCTGGCGTCCGGCGCCATCATCGGCGGCGCTCTCGGCAACGCGTACGACCGGATCGTCTACGGTGCGGTGGCCGACTACATCAATGTGAGCTGCTGCGCGATCGACAACCCGTATTCGTTCAATGTCGCCGACGTGTGGATCTTCGGCGGCGCGATTTTCCTCGTCCTGTCGAACGAATTCGCGCACCGGGGGAAAAATTAGTTATCGATATCATTTTGCACGCAACCTGTGCTAGCATGCGTGCTCGTTCATATTCCGATTCAGACGCCGCCATGCAGATGCCACGCCGTTTCTTCGCCGTTCTCGTTCCCGCCCTGTCGCTCGCGCTGGCCGCCCACGCGGCCGCACCGGAGACGGGCCGGCCCATCGCTACCCGCTTCAACGCCGACCCGTCGCCGCACTTTTTCCCGGATGCGAAAGGCGACAAGTTCTACCTGTATGCGACGGACGACGCGTCGAACACCGGCAAATACTGGGATTCCGTCACGTGGCGCCTGTACACGTCGCCCGACATGAAAACATGGCGCGACGCCGGCGTGCCGCTCGCCGTCACCGTATTCAAATGGGCGCGCCCGGATGCGAAAGCATGGGCGCCGGAAGCGGCCTACCGCAACGGCAAGTATTATTTCTATGCGCCCGTCGGCGGCGACAAGATCGGCGTGGCCGTATCGGACCGTCCGGACGGCGGCTTCGTCGATGCACGCAAGGATCCGCTCGTCGACCGGGAGCGCGACGTGAACGCGGGCGACGAACCGATCGATCCGGCCGTCTTCATCGACAAGGACGGTCAGGCGTACATGTACTTCGGCACGCGCGTGCCGAAGGTCGTCAAGCTGAAGCCCGACATGATCTCGCTGGACGGCCCGATCCGCATCGTGAAGATCGACGGCCTGCCGGCATCCGACTCGAAGAAAAAGTATGGGGAAGCGCCGTTCATGCACGAGCATAACGGGGTGTACTACTTCTCGTTCTCGTCCGGCTGGCCCGGCCAGATCCTGTACGCGACGGCCAGCTCGCCGATGGGTACCTTCACGTACCGCGGCGTCATGATCGACTACCTGAAGATCTCGACGAACCACCAGGCCATCCTCGAACACGGCGGCAAGAGCTGGGTGTTCTACCACGACGCCCTGCTGCCGGGCGGTGGCGGCTACCGCCGCTCGATCGCCATCGCGCCGCTGGAATACGGCGCCGATGGGTCGATCAAGCAGCTCGCCATCAAGCCCGGCCAGCCTAACGACTGATCGGGCTCGCCAAGTCCTCAAGCCGCCGTCTTGCCGGACAGGCGCTTGAGGCGTTCCAGCGCGCTCTCGCCGGCCGTCTCCGGCTGGCTGACGGACTTGCGGATCGCATCCAGTTCCGCCTGCTGGTCCAGCGGCTTCTGGCCGATGTCGGCGACGATGCGCAGGCCCGACGCCTCGTTCGTCACGGCCTGGGCGCGGCGGGTCAGCGCGGACAGCGCCGTCGAGTTGCCGCGCATGCTCGTGAGGCCGTTCAGCTGTTCCTGGCGCTCGATGCGCAATTCCTGCAGCTCCTTCTGCGCCTTGGCGGAGGCCAGCGCCTGCATCGCCTTCTTGGCCTGGGCGTCGAATTCGGCCAGCTGCTTCGACAGCGCATCGACGATCTTCTGCAGCTCGTCCATGTAAGCCTTCGCATCCGCCTCTTCCTGGATCTCCTGCGGCAGGCGTGCCTTGTTCGCTTCCAGCTCGTCGCAGAACATCGTCACGGTCGCTTCCGAGATCGTGCCGGCCGCCAGGCGCTCGGCCAGCTTCTCGGCGGCGCGTTCGTCGTTGGCGATCAGGTTCTGCAGGTTCACCACGTCGCCATGCTCCTTGTCGAACGACGCGCGCGACGTTGCCAGCAGTTGCGCGGTCTCGCGCAGGGTGGCGACCAGGCGGTCGCGGTCGGCCTCGGTCGCGGTTTCGGGGTCGAAGTTGGCGATGACCTCGGCGATGCGGTTGCCCAGTGCGCCGAAATGCTTCGTGACCAGTCGTGCGGTCAGGCCCCATCCACTAGCGTTGCTCATTGTTGTTCCTTTCTGCGGTGAAGAAAACGGTTCATACGGTTACTGGATGACGATGCGCTCTTGTTCCATCGGGATGCCGATGACGAAATCGACATGGATCCCGCGCTTGTTCGCATCGCCGTCGATGCTTTCCACGATCTCTGTCGTGATCAATAAATATTCGCGGCTGCCGTCCGCCAGCTGGCGCACGTACGGCATGAAATACATTTCCTGGCGCAGGCCGTGCATGCCCGCGGCGTCGTCGATGCGCGTCTCGCGGCCCTTGAACGGGCTGACGAATTGCGCATCGGGGCGGCCCGCGTCACGGGTGTAGTCGAGACGGTCCGACTCGCCGAACGCGGTCGCGAGTTCCGCCGCGCCCAGCATGTCGGCCAGCTGTTCGCGCCACAGCGTGTAGCCGGCGTCGCCCAGGCCGTAGCCGGCCACGCCCGTGTACGCGTCCTGGTCGTCGGCCGTCTCCGGGATCACGCGCGCCAGCTGGGTGCAGTACAGGACTTCGGACACCTTGCCGTCGTCGCCGCAGAACACCTGCAGGAATTTCTCGTCCGCGGCGTCGTCGCCCTTGTCGAGGTACAGGCGGTACAACTCCGTGTCCGGTTGCAGGCGGATCTGCGACACCGCCAGGATGCGCGTGTCGGCCGCAGCCGGCATCGCGATGAGCGAGCCGTTCGTCTGCGCCCGGATAATCGGCGACATCTGGATCTGCACGACGCTGCCGATGCGCGCGCCCAGCGGCACGTCGTCGTCGGCGCGGGTCTCGCCCTGCGTCACGCCCTTGTTGGCGGCCACCGCACGCACGTAGCTGAAGACATCCTTCCAGGCCATTCTCGTCAATTCCTTTCGAACGAATAATTCGGTTTCTTCGCTTCCCGGCCGCGGCGCAGGCGGCGCCACGCGAAGTACAGGCCCCAGCCGATCAGCGCCAGCACGCACAGGGTCAGGAACACGCCGAGGAACGACGTGCCGCCGCCGGCAGGCGCGGGCGCAGTTCCACCCGCATACCCGCCCGGATAACCATTGTTGTTCGCATGCGCACCGCGCGACGCGTTCGCGATCATGGCGCCCGCGATCACGTGTCCCAGGCCGCTGTCCTGCCGCACGACGACGGGCGGCTGCTGTTGCTGCACGGGCGGCGGCGCATAGGTCGGCGCGCTCCGTCCCTGCTCATACCCCGGCACCGGACGCGTGTCGCGCGCCCCATCGGCCTGTGCCTGCCGGCGCGCATCCAGCGTACGCAGCGCGTTCGCTTCCGACGTGTTCCTGTCCAGCTTTTGCGACAGCGCCGAATCCGACTTCTGCGGCGTGGCAGACCCGCGGCCGAACGAGCCGAAACCGCCGGACGGCCGGCTCGGCTGCGCTGGCGCGGCATCCGGCGGCGCAGAGCGCCGGCTGAACGACCCGAAGCTCGTGCCGCTCGACTTCGCCGACGAGTACGACGGCCTGGACGGCGATGACGAGCGCTGCGACGAAAAGCCGCTCTTGAAGGAGCTCGACGAGGACGGCTTCGCGTCGACGGCGCCGACATGCGCCAGCGGGAGCAGCAGGGCCAGCACGAACGCGACGTTATAGGACTTCAACATGGTCATGGAAGCGATCGAAAGTTAGAATTAGCATAACGACCGCGATGGTCGCATGCACCGGTAAAATTAGCAAAGGAATACCATGACCCGCCGTTACCTCGACATGAACCAGCACGATGCCCTGTACACGGTGGCGCGCAAGTACCCGGGCGGCATCGACGCGCTGGCCCGCGAGCTGGACATGTCCGCCAATGTCTTGCGCAACAAGCTGTCGCCCACGATCGCATCGCATTACCCGTCGTTCGAAGAAGTGTCGCTGATCGTCGAGTGCTGCCACAGGGCGGGCGTGCAGGAAGCGCATCTGCCGCTGCACGCGCTGCTGGTGCGCCACGGGATGGCGGCGTTCGTCGTGCCGCAGCCGGAGCAGGCGCGCCAGGACGACCTGTCGCAGACCGTCTGCCGCGTGATGAGCGACGTGGGCGCCGTCGCCGAGGCGGTATCCACCGCCCTGCTCGACGGCACCGTCACCCCGGTCGAGGCCGACCTGATCGAACGTAAATTCCATGCCGCGCTGTCCGCCCTGGGCGCCTGGCGCGCACGTCTGCGCCAGGAGACCGAGGCGGGCATCCGCTGATCAGGAACGCACGCGGCGTTCGGGCGCCGCCGCCGCTTCTTCCTCGCGGGCCGCGCTGCGCAAGGAGCGCAGGAACAGTCCGAGGCCGCCGAAGGCCAGGGCAAGAATGCAGATGAGTTCAAAGGCCGACATCGTGCGCAGCGACATGTTCACCGACGCGATCACGCCGAACACGAGTGCCGCGAACGCGCAGATGGACAGCAGCCAGCCCAGCACGTTGCGGGCGTTATAGAAGATCATGGCGATGCCGATCACGAGAGGAATGAGGACGATCCCGCCCGTGATGCCATAGCCGCCCACGCCGAACAGGCGCGTGCCGAGGCCGAAGCTGGAACTCACCACCACGCTGTTGAGCAGCAGGTAGAAGCCCCCGCACATCAGGACCAGCCCCAGGAAGAACTGTCCCGTTCCTCCGCTCGTACCCCCTGCACCGTTCATCGTGTCCTCCGTCTTGTAATTTGTTGCGACGGCGACAACAATACCAGACTTTCCGGTCACATTGCCAGTGTGCCGGGCGGTAAAGCAACGCTCAATTTACCGCTTCGCATCCGCCACGGGCTCGCCGAAATCCGGCATCCCGTCAGCGCGCCAGCGGATGACCTGCGCGCGGGTATGGCGGTTCGGGTCGTGCAGCGAATCGCCCTGGATCTCCTTGTAGTTGCGCGCGTGGTAGACCAGCACGTCGGTCTTGCCGTCGGGCGTCGTCGTGAACGAGTTGTGGCCCGGGCCCCACTGGCCGTTCTTCTCGCTGCTCCTGAAGACCGGCTCCGGCAGCTTGGTCCACGATTTCGGGTCGAGCAGGTCGGCGTCCGCCGGCGCGCTGAGCAGTCCGAGGCAGTAGCTGGCATCCGTCGCGCTCGCGGAGAACGTGAGGAACACGCGGCCATGGCTCACCAGCACGGCGGGGCCCTCGTCGACGGCGAATTTCACTTTCTCCCACGCGTACTCGGGTTTGGTCAGCAGCACGGCCGGGCCCTTGATCGACAGCGGCGTATCCATCTTCGCCAGGTAGATGTTCGTGCCCTTGCTGCCGTCCGGCGCCGTCTGCGTCCACGCAAGGTAGCGCTGGCCACGGTGTTCGAACGTGGTGGCGTCCAGCGAGAACGATTCCCAGCCCGTCTTGATCTGGCCGCGCTCGACCCATTCGCCCGCGAACGGATCGGCGGACGCGTTTTCCAGGGCGTACAGCCGGATCTCCCACGGATGCTCCGCGCTGCCGGCCGTGAAATAGATATACCACTTGCCGTCGATGCGGTGCATCTCCGGCGCCCAGATGTGCGCACCCATCACGCCCGTCGCATGCTTGTGCCACACGGTCTTCGCGGGCGCGGCGCCCAGGTCGTCGAGCGAACGGGCACGGCGGATCTCGATGCGGTCGTATTCCGGCACGGTCGCCGTGTAGTAATACCAGCCGTCCGGCTGCAGGCTCACCTGCGGGTCGGCGCGCTGCAGCACGAGCGGGTTGTGGAATACGGGTTCGGCGGCACGGGCCGGCGCGAATGCGGCGGCGAGGGACAAAGCCAGCGCCGGCACGGCGCGAAGGGCAAAGCGATACATCGGGTCTCCAGATAAAACCGCGGCAATGATCGCATCATAATCGGGCGGCAGCGACCCAACCAATGAAATTTTTCGCGCAACCGATATCCATTCAACGTGTCCGCCTGCGCGGCCGGTCGTCCATCCCCGCCTCGTCGACGTCGGCCGACGTCGACCGCGAGCGCCTGTATTCCAGTTCACCCGCTTCCTCCGGCAGCGCGGTGCCGGCGTACAGCACCGCCACGTCGGCCAGCGCGCTGGCGCGGTCCGTGCCGAAACCGGACAGGGACGTCAGCCGCAGCCAGCGCGCCGTGACGGTCTGCCCGAAGCGCACGGCCTGCGGATCGAACGTGGACTGGAGTGTCGGCCGGGCGACGTCGCGCCACGTCGTGCCGTCGTCGCTGGCCTCGATGCGCCATTCGCGCACGTCGCCTTCGTGGTCGCGGTGGTTCTGGCGCGGCATCAGCACGAGCCCGTCGAACGGTACGGGCCGCGCGAAGGTTATCGTCAATACCGGCTGCGGGCGCGGCACCTCGCCTTTCACAGCGACGAGGCCATACGTATTCGGATCGCCGTCGACGACGTTCGCCGCATCGGGCCAGCCGCTGGCCACGGCGCCGAGCTTTTTCATCACCCGCGTGTCGAACAGGCTGGCGCGCAGCGCGGCCGCATCGACGTCCGTCGCCGGCACGAAGCGCGGACCGGCCATGTAGTCCAGCAGCGAACGGCGCAACTGGCGCGCGGCGGGACGCTCGTCCAGCCGGTTTTCGAGATCGAACGTCGACACCATCAGCCGGCCCGCGCCCACCTTCGCCTCGAACACGGCGCCGAGCCGGTAGTTGCGGTTCCAGTCGTCGATGGGCTGGACGATGGGCCGCAGGCCGGCCGGCAGGCGTTCGAGATTGAACGCGCGGGCGCCCGCCGCGAGGTCGCTCCACTGCCAGTCCATATGGTCGGCCGACGGGAATCCGGCCAGCGCCGGATGCGCGCGGTCGACCCACAGGCCCAGCATGCGCGACCAGCCGGGATTCATCAACCGGTTCCAGAACACGGGGACGTCCGCGAGCGGCGGCGACGTCCAGTCCAGGTCCGCCTTGCGCGGCAGGTACAGCACGTCGCCGCCCTGCCCCAGGCGCGCCTCGGCTTCCGCCCACGCATGCGTCACGAGCACGCCGGCGGGAATGGCGGGATCGACCTGGTCGGGATACAGCCAGAAATTCCAGTCGTTGGCAATGCTTGTGCCCTCCAGACCCACGACCAGCCGGTAGTGCGCGGGCGCGGGCAGTTGCGCCAGGTCCGCCGCGACGCGGCCCAGCGGGATATTCTTGCCGATCGGGATATCGAGCGCAGCGAAACGCCCTGCGACGACCGCACGCCCGGCATCGTCCTCGATGCGCCACCAGGGGCGCGCGCCCTGCAGCGGCCGGGCGCCGTAGTGCGCGATCTCCACGGGCACGTCGAAGGTGTCATGCGCCGCGAGGACCGGGCGCGTCAACCGGGCCAGCGGCACCGTCTCGCCGTTGAAGCGCCGGAACGCGTCCGGCGTCGCATACCCTTTCGGTTCCCAGAACGTGTCGAGAACACCGACGAGCGCCGTGCCCTGGCCCAGATAGTCGTGCAGGTCCAGCAGCTGGTAGCCGCTCATGCCGCGCGTGCGCAGCGCGGCCTCGATCTCTTCCTTGTAGCACGCGAGCTGCCAGCGCCCGGACGCCAGTGCGAAGTCGCGGTTGCGGTCCAGGACCCCGTGCCGCCGGGCGGAGTCGCGGAAGATCTCGTAGTTCCCGGGCTGCAGGTAGCCTGTGAATTTGTCGATGATCGAGAAATCCGGATAGGCGACCCATTGCCCCGTCTCGTGTCCGATGACGGGCACGCGGATGCCGTCCAGCGAAGCGCCGTAGTCGCGCCCGAACCATCCCGTCTTGTTGCGCAGCGGTTTCGGGCCGATGCGCTGCACCGCGAGGTAATCGACGCCCTGGTCGAGGTCCGGCACGACGGGTTCCGTGTGGCCCGTGCCGTTCGTGTACAGGCGGCGCGGGTCCTCCGCGCGGAAGCGCGCGGTCCACTGCGCGAACACGGCTTTCCAGTGCCCCGACGGTTCGTTGCTGGGACTGAGGAGCAGGAACGACGGGTGGTTGCCGTAGGCGCGGATCAGGCGCTCGGTCTCGTCGTACAGCGCCTGTTCGATGGGCGAGCCGGGCTCGAACCGGTTCCACATGCCGGGCTCAGGCTGCAGGTAGATCCCCACCTCGTCCGCCGCCTGGAATGCCGCTTCCGGCGGCGTGAACGAGTGGAAGCGGACGTGGTTGATGCCCCACGCCTTGTTGATCGCGAAGATCTTCTTCCAGTACGCGACGTCGGTCGGCGGATAGCCGGTGAGCGGGAAATCGCCGCCGTGGTGCGTCCCGCGCAGGAACACGGAGCGGCCGTTGACGAGGATGTCCGTGCCACGCGTGGCAACCTGCACGAAGCCGAACGACACGTCGCGCGCGTCGTCGGCGCCCGGTCCCGCGAGGTGCAGTTTCAGCTTCTGCAGCACCGGATGGAACTCGTCCCACGTCGGCGCGTTCCTCGGATACTGCACGCTGAATTCGGCACTGCCGCCGTCCGCCGTCCAGCGCACGGGGACGCGCCGCCCGTTGGCGGTGACGGTCCCCGCCCCCGCCTTGCCGCCGCCATTGCCCACCTTGAGTTTCACGCGCACGCTGCGGCTGGCCACGTCCGGAAAGACCTGCGCGTCGGCGATGTAGACGGGCGACGTCGCCCGCAGCTCGGCCTTGCCGACGATGCCGTTCCAGCTCATGCCGAGCGAGTCGGAGATGCTGTGCGAGTCCGGCCGGTACGCCATCAGCACGCGCGAATCCACGCGCACCGTGACCCGGTGCTTGCCCGGCGCGAGCGGGCCGAGGTCGTAGTCGTGCGGCGCCACGAGGGAAACATTGGCGCCCAGCGCGCGCTCGTCGATCCACGCGCTGGAACCCCAGCGGGGCCGCTCCAGGTGCAGCACGACACGCTTGCCGCGCCAGGCGGGCGGCACCTCGACGTCGCGCTGGTACCACGCGGCGCCCAGGTAATGGCGCGGCGGCTGGCTCAGGAACGGCACTCTCACCTGGCCCGGCGTCGTGAACGCGGCATAGTCCGCGCGCAGGTCCCAGCTTTTATCGTACAGCGACAGCACCCACGGCGTTTGCGCCGTGATGGCGTCGCCGTAGCCTTGCGCATTCAGGATGCCGGGGATGCGGATGCGGTCCGGCAGCGCGCGGTTTTCCCAGTGCGCGGCGACGCCGGCATCCTCGCGGTCGAGCGCGAAGCGCCAGTCGCCCGCAAGATCGATCGTGTTCGCCGCGCCGGCCGATACGGCCCAGGCCAGCGCGGCGGCGCACCACAGATACTTCATGCGTCAGCCGCCGAAGCGGAAATCGGCACCGACCATGATGCGGCGGCCGGCGTAGCTGTAGTCCAGGATGCTCGGCGTGCCGTTCGAGAACGGGACGTAGCCTCCCTGGCTGTTGCTGGTCGCGGCGTTGTTCAGGTTGCGGCCTTCCACGAACACGTCGATCTGCGGCGTGATGCGGTACTGGATCTTGGCATCGACGTAACGCGTCGCGTCGCGGAAGTTCGGCGAACCCGGGTTGTACGCGGGCGGACGGGTGTTGCCGCTCGCGTTCGGGTAGTTGTTCACGCCCGTGCCGGTCCAGCCCGCGATGTTGGCGAAGTAGCTCGCCACGCCCTGCACGGCCACGCGCGCCATCAAGCGGCCGTCGTCGTACCAGAGGGCCCAGTTGTACTGGAACTTCGATTCGCGCAGCGGCGGCATCGGCGTACCGGTCAGCAGGTCGACGATGTTCTGCGTGGACGTGACGGAACCGAGCTTGGTGTAGTTCGCGTCGAGGCCCAGGTAGCGCAGGCGCCACGGCAGGAACGTGAACGCAGTCTTCGAGTTGAACTCCCAGCCCGTGCGGGTGGTCGGCACGCCGTTCTGGTAGGTCGAGAACGAGAACGGCAGGTTGGACAGCACCTGGCCGGTGGTCGGGTCGGTCAGCGACATGCCCAGCGTGCCGTTGGCGGTCTGCACGATGGCCGGCCCGATGATGCCCTGCTGCTTGAACCAGGACAGGGAGAACATCGTGTCCTTGCTCGGATAGTATTCCGCGCTCCAGTTCTGGTTCAGGTTCTTCTGGGCCTGCAGGGCCGGATTGCCGATCTTCGACGTGCAACGCTGGGTGTCGTCGTCGGCGAGGCGCTCGTCGTAGCGGCACAGGCCCTGCGGCAGCAGGTAGGTGACGGGCGGGCGGGCTACGGTGCGGGCGCGGTTGTAGCGCAGCACGAGCTGGTCGGGCACCACCCACAGCGCCAGGTTATAGATGGGCAGGAAGTCGTGGGTGGTCGCATCGACGGCGGTGTTGGTCGTCACCGTGACGTCGTTGATGCCCGCCGGCGCGCCCGGATTGGCCGGATCGAAGTTCGCGTTCTTCGTGATCGACTGGAACGACATCTGGCCGATGCCGTGCACCTTGGTGCGGATGTAGCGGTAGCCCAGGTTGCCTTCCAGGTCCCAGCCGAACGGCAGTGGACGAGTGGTGAACGGGATGTGGTCGACGTGGAAGTCGCCCATGACGTAGACCGCCTCCGAGCGCTCGCTCATGCGCGCGATCGGCTGGTCGTACGTCTTGCCGTCCGAGCCCACGCAGGTATAGATGCAGTTCAGGTTCGCGTTCGGCACACCGGACAGCTGGAACACCTTCTGCACGTCGATGTTGGGCCAGTTGGTGAGCGCGCTGCCGAACTGGCCGTTGGCGCCGCTAAAGAAGCCGGTCTGGGAGATGTTCCCCGCGATCGACTTGCCGACGATGTCCTGGAACTGCTGCGGCGTCACGTACACCGTACCCGAACCCAGGCGGTTGTAGGCGTTCCCGGGCACGAAGCCGTACTGGCACTTGTTGCCGCCCGCGCCCAGCGAGCCCGCCGTGTCCTGGCAACCGACCAGCGAACTGCGGACGATGGACGGCTGCACCCACACGTTCGGCTCGGTGCTCGCCTGATAGCCGTTACCGTAGTTACCCGGCAGCTTGTAGCGCGTGTCGCGGAAATTGAAGCCCGTCTTGAAGCGGGTGAAGAACGGGATCGACTCCGGCGTCGCCCACGTCAGATCCGCCTTGGCCGTGCGCTCCTCGGTCTCGCTGACCACGGGGTTGTAGGTCAGCTGCGGCTGCGAGAACGTCAGCAGCGGCTGCTGGGCGGCCGAGTACGCAGGGATGCTGTTGATGTTGCCGCCGCCGCCGGTGACGGCCTGGGATGCCGCCGGCTGCACCATCTGCACGTAGTTGGCCGGGTTGTACAGGTTGAAGTTCGAACCCGACGGGAAGTTATAGGCCCACAGGCCGGTCGGCTGCACCGACAGCTGCGCGGCGCCGTAGTTGGTGCTGAACGTGGTGCGGAACTGTTCGCTCGTGTACTTCGACTTCGCGTCGCCGACCAGCCACTCCGCCGTCAGGCCGTCGCGCCGCCACTCGCCGCCGGTCTGGAAATACTTGGTGATCGTCTTGCTCTTCTGGTAGATCTGGTCGACCGTCGCGCTGCCGTCGCTGATGCCGAAGCTCGTCACGTGGTGGCTCGCGTCCACGGTGACGGTCGACGGGTCGATGTTCGTGACGGCGCCCTGCACCGCCGGGTTGTTGGACAGGAAACTGGCAGTGGTCGGGTACAGGTAATAGCCGCTCGCCCCGGGGGCGACGGCGCGCACGCCGTTCGTGTCCACGTAGGTCTTGGCCAGGTTGGTGTTCATGCCGCCCAGGCTGAGGAACGATGTATTGTTCGTCGTGTCGCGCTTCGAATAACTGCCCTTCAGGTAGACGGTCAGCTCGCGGTTGACCTTGAAGTCGCCGCGCAGGTCGAGGTTCTGGCGCTTGTCGACCTCCGTCTGCACCTTGTTGCGGATGAGCGAGGGCGTGTAGTCGTTCCACTGGTTCAGGCAGCTGATCAACTCGTTCTGGCGCGCGTTCACCGCGTTGTTGCGGTTGGTGGTGCTGAGGTTCTTCAGCGCCGCGTCGGCGGTGGTGATCTGCGGGAAGGCGGCGTAGCACTCGGCCTTGGTCTTGGCCGCCGCCGACTTCGTCAGGATCTCGTACGGCGTGGCCGTCATGTAGTTGCCGGTGCCGCTCGTGTACGGATAGACGCCGACGGCACCCACCGTCGTCCCGGCCGGCGTGGTCGACGCCGGATCGGCCATGTTCAGCGTGGACGGGTTGTACGTGAAGGTCTTCTCCGGCGAGTTGTCGAAGTCTATCGCACGCGCATACCCCGTGTTGGCGCTCGTCGCGACCTGCATCTGGTGCTGCTCGTTGGCCGTCGTCGACTTCGACGCGTTCAGGATCACGCCGAGGCGGTCGCCCATGAACTTGCGCGACAGGATGACGTTGGTGTCCGGCTCCCACTTCTTGTTCAGGTTATTGGTCGTGCCGGCCACGCGCACGGCGGCGAACGGCTCCTTGAAGTCCAGGCCCGTGCGGGTCTTGATGATGATGCCGCCGCCGAGCGAACCTTCGACCATGTCGGCCGTCGAGCCCTTGACGACGTCCACGCTCTTGATCAGGTCCGCGGACAGCTGGCGGAACTCGTTGCCGCGGCCGGTGGAGCCGGGACCCGCCGTGTTCGCGGACTGCACGGCCATCCCGTCGATCTCCACGCGCGTCAGGTCGGGACCGTTGCCGCGCACGGCGACGGACACGCCCTCGCCGAAATCGCCGCGGTCGAGCGCCACGCCCGCCATGCGCGAGATCGCCTCCCCGATGTTCCGGTCCGGCAGCGAGCCGACGTCCTCGGCGACGATGGAATCGAGCGCCGTGGCCGCGTTCTTCTTGCGGGCGATCGACGATTGCTGCGACTTGCGCGTCGAGACGACGACCGTCGCGATGCCGCTCGCGACCTCGTGATTGCCCTGGGGCGCGGCGGTGCCGGTGGCGTCGCCCGCGCCGCTGGCCGGCGCCTGCGCGTTGGTCGCGTCCTGCGGCGGCGGATTGTCCTGCGCGTACGCGGCCTGGCCGGCCATCAGCGATGCGACCGCGAGCGAGACGGCGTAGGCGAGGCGCGTGGGGCGGATGACCTGTCGGATGTCGTGCATGTTCTGTCTCCTTGGTGGACCGCTGTGCGGTCTGTTTTTGTCCGGATCGGCTTGAAAACAGTGTAGGGTTGCGCGCACCCGCCGTGATATATCAGCAAGAAATACTCATCGACGTGAGCGAAGCGTGTGCGCAAACGACCACACGAATCGATCAAGTCGGCGATTGCGATTCTTTTTTTGCGCCGGATTTGCGCGTTCCGCGCGGCGCCGGTTATCGCGTACCACGCGCTCCCCACGGCGTCCGGACTGGCCAACGGGACGCGAACGCTGTTAGCATTGCGGCACGCGGGCCTGCCCCGTGCCGCTTTTCCCTTCCCGTATCGACGACTACAAATGACGAAACCATTCAAACGCATCCTGTTCACCGGCGCCGCCGGTAACCTGGGCCGCCGCCTGCGCGAGCGCCTGCACGAATTCGCCGACATCGTCCGGCTGTCCGACGTGGCCGACTTCGGCCCCGCCGCGCCGCACGAAGAGATCGTGCTGTGCGACCTGGGCGACCGCGACGCCGTCATGCGCATGTGCGAAGGCGTCGACGCCATCCTGCACTTCGGCGGCATCTCCACCGAAGAGGAATGGGCGCCGATCATGCAGGCCAACATCCTCGGCATGGTCAACCTGTACGAGGCCGTGCACAAGCTGGGCATCCGCCGCGTCGTCTTCGCCAGCACGAACCACACGATGGGCATGTACAAGACGACGGACCTCGTCGACGCCACGATGCCGCCGCGCGCGGACGGCTATTACGGCGTGTCGAAAGTGTTCGGCGAAACGCTGTCGCGCTATTACTGGGACCGTTTCGGCGTGGAGACCGTGTGCATCCGCATCGGCTATTGCTGGCCGGAGGCGACGAATTACCGCCAGCTGGTGACGTGGCTGTCCCTCGACGACCTGGTGCAGCTGCTGCACCGCTCGCTGACGACGCCGCGCGTGGGCCACACGATCACGTTCGGCATCTCGAACAACGAGGGCCGCTGGTGGGACGACCGCCACGCATCGTTCCTGCGCTACAAGCCGAAGGACAGCTCGCAGCAGTTCGCGCACAAGCTGCCCGAGGAGGTCCAGTACCCGCCGGCGGACGACATCACCACGTTCTACCAGGGCGGCGTGTTCCTGCACAACGGGCCGAAATACCGGCCGTAACACGTCCAGTCCGCAGGCATCGGCACGTCGGATGTCGTCTGACGTCCGATGTCGCACGTTTTTTCGCAAACTTGTCCGACAAGTGAGTCCGCACGGCTATAATCGTAGACTGGACCCACTGTATATATAGCCCGCATGAACTCGCCGACTGCCCTGCTGCCCGCCCGCAAGAAATACCGCAACCTCGCCCAGGGCGTCGTGGAAGAACTGAGCGCGCGCATCCGCCGCTCCGAATTCAACCCGGGCGACAAGCTACCGCCGGAAGCGGCCATCATGGAGGAGTACGGCGTGAGCCGCACGGTGGTGCGCGAGGCGATCTCGCAGCTGCAGGCGGGGGGGCTCGTGCAGACGCGCCACGGCATCGGCACCTTCGTGCTGGAACCGCCGGCGACGACGCTGGGCATCGGCACGGACAGCGTGGTGACCGTGCGCGACGTGCTCGCGATCCTCGAACTGCGCATCAGCATGGAGACGGAAGCCGCGTGGCTGGCCGCGTCGCGCCGCACGGAGGAACAGGTCGCGCAGATGGGCGAAGCGCTGGGCGAGATGCAGCGCGCGCTCGAGAACGGCCGCACGTCCGTCGAAGCCGACGTACGCTTCCACCAGCTGATCGCGGAAGCGACGGACAACCGGTATTTCGTCGAACTGCTCGGCCAGCTGGGCAGCGCGATCATACCGCGCGCCCGCCTCAACACCCCCGGCCTCGGCGAGGACAAGCCGGCCGACTACCTCGAACGCGTGAACCGCGAGCACGAGGACATCTATAAGGCGATCCTGCGCCGCGACCCCGAAGCGGCCCGCGCCGCGATGCGCACCCACCTCTCGAACAGCCGCGAACGGCTGCGGGAAGCGCAGCAGCGGCTGCAGGACCAGCCGCGGTCCTGATCAGCGGTACTGCAGCGCCACCACCTGCGCGGTGCGGCGCGGCTTGCCGGCCGGTGCCGGCCGGACCGGCGTCCGTTCCAGCGTAAAGATGCTCACGGCCTGCAGCAGCGCCCGCGCCTGTTCCTTCAGGCTTTCCGCCGCCGCCGCGGCCTCTTCGACGAGCGCCGCGTTCTGCTGCGTGATGCCGTCCATCTGGTGCACGGCGGTGCTCACTTCCGCGATGCCGTGCCCCTGCTCCGCGCTGGCGCGGGCGATGTCGCCGAGGATGCCGGACACCTGGCGGATCGCGTCCATGATCTCGTCCATCGTGCTGCCCGCTTCGTCGACGAGACGGCTGCCCGTCTCCACGCTGTGCACCGACGCGTTGATCAGGTCCTTGATCTCCTTGGCCGCACCGGCGCTGCGCTGGGCCAGCGCGCGCACTTCCGCCGCCACCACCGCGAAGCCGCGCCCCTGTTCGCCGGCGCGCGCCGCTTCCACGGCCGCGTTCAGCGCGAGGATGTTCGTCTGGAAGGCGATGCTGTCGATGACCCCGATGATGTCGGCGATGCGCGCCGAGCCATCCCTGATGTGCCCCATGGTGGAGACCACCTGCGCCATCACGTCGCCGCCCTTGCCGGCCACGGTGGACGCGCGCGCCGCCAGTTCGTTCGCGCTCTGCGCGTTCGCCGCGTTGCGCTGGACGGTGCCGGTCAGCGTCTCCATCGCGCTGGCGCTCTCCTCCAGCGACCCCGCCTGCGCTTCCGTGCGGGTCGACAGGTCGGCATTGCCCGTCGCGATTTCATCCGTCGCCGTCGCCATGTTCTTCGTGCTCGTGCGGATCCTGGCCAGCATGTCGTGCAGGTTGCCGTTGATGGTGGCGATGGCCTTCATCAGCCGGCCCACCTCGTCGTCGAATTCGACGGCGACCTCGCCCGACAGGTCGCCGGCGGCGATCCGGTCGGCCGCGTCGACGGCCTTGTTCAGGCTGCGCATGATGTAGCGGTAGACGAGGTACAGCGCGGCCGTCGTCGACACGAGCGACAGCACGATCAGCGCGATGGCGGCCGTCGTCGCGGCACCGGTGGCCTCGTGGGCGTCGGCGACGGCGGCGCCGGTGCGCTCGTCCAGCAGGCGCAGGAAGTCGTTCAGCGGCACCATGATGCGCGCCTTGTTCCGGTGGTACGCGGCGTCGTGCATGATCGACCGGGCGAATTCCGCGTTCGGTTCGTCCTTGCGCGTAAAACCGCCGCGGCCGTCGTCGAACAGGCCCTTGACGGCGTTCATCGCGGCGACTTCCGTTTTCACGAGGGCGTCGGACACGTCCTGTGCTTCCTTCAGCTTGGCGAATTCCTGCTCGCTGAAGCCGGCCTTGCGCATCAGTTCCTGCAGCGGGACGGTCTGGCCGCTGGACGGCGACACGGCGACGCCGCCCGCCACGAGGTCCCAGTAGATGCGCTCGTAGTGGTCGGGCCTCGGTTTCGTGCCGTTGCGGATGGCGAGGATGTCCTGGTATTGCTGTTCGTACCGGCTGTCGCCCGTGACGACGTACGTGCGGGCCAGGCGCGTGAGGTCGTCGGAACTCTGGCGCAGTTCGTCGGCCAGCAGGTAGGACCGGTAGCGCGTATCGCTTGCCTCCGTCGCGCGGCGCTGTGCGGCCGACACGCGTTCGAGCGCGGCGAGCATGAGGCCGGCCATGAGCAGGGTCAGGGCCAGCAGGGTGATGAATGTCTGTTTGATCGTAAGATGCCGCATGGTTGTCTCCTCCTCGACATCTACAATCTATCCAAATCTCACCTTACAAAATAGTGGGAAAGCCGGAAAACCGGAAATATATTTTTCGTACGCAATATTTGTTGCATTTAGGCACCGTCGTTTCGACGCGAGCGGAACGACGGTGCCGGTCCATCAGAACGCCATCCGCACCCCTGCCCGGTACGTCCGGCCGATCACGTCATACAGCGCCGGATTGATGCCGATACTGAGGTTCGTCTGCGGCACGAGCACCGGCCCGCGGTCGGCCAGGTTGTCGATCTTGAAGTACAACATCGAGTCCTTCGCGAAGGTGTACGTCGCGCCGAAGTCGATGTACGTGGCACCCGGCAGGTGGTTGTCGTAGATCGTCGGGTGCGCGGCCGTCGGCAGCGGGCAGTTCGTCTGGCATTCGATGTATTCATTGCTGAACACACCGGCGCTGACCCAGCGCTCCGTCAGGCTGAGACCCAGCTTGCCGTTCTCCCACGACTGGGTCACGAGCGCCTTCCACTTCGGCGTGCTGCCCGCCATGTTGCCCGCGCCTTCGCTCGGCGTCGTGCCGGGCACGCCCGGGTCGGACACCGAGTGGATCGTCCGCGTGGCCATGCCGCGCAGCGTGAACGTGCCCGGCAGCCCGTAGTCGCGCAAGTTCGTGCGGTACGCCGTCTCGATGTCGACGCCGCGCGTGTGCAGCGACGCGAAGTTGAAGCTCTGCGCGAGCACGTAGTTCGTACCTGCCGGGCCGTTGATCGACACGGCGCCGCACACGTTCTGGTAACCCGCGTAGCACAGGTCGACCTCCTGCTGGGGACCCAGCGAGTTGATCACGTTCTTGACCTTGATGTCGTAGTAGTCGACGGACAGGTTGAAGCCGCGCGCCCAGCTCGGTTGCGAGAGCACGATGCCGAACGAGTTGTTGCGGGCGACTTCCGGCTTCAGGTCCGGATTGCCCACGTTGCGCTGCTGGATCTGGATCGATGAACCCTGGTTGTTGTTGACGGCCTGGTTCGTCACCGTCATCGCGGCATACAGCTCGGACAGGTTCGGTGCGCGCACGTCCTTGGAGCTCACGGCGCGCAGGCGCAGGCCGTCAACGGGCGTCTTCCACGTCGCGCCGATCTTCCACGCGCTGGCGTGGCCGGCCGTGCTGTACTTCTCTTCGCGATCGGCGATGTTCAGGTTCGCTTCGCCCCACGTGGCCGACTTCAGGAACGGGATGTTGAACTCGAGGTAGGCTTCCTTCACGTTGAATGCGCCGCGGCCGTTGTGGTAATTCCCCGCGAACCAGTTATCGCCGCCCGTCGACAGGGTCGTGTCGAGCGGGTAGTCGGGACCGTAGCGCGACTGCAGGTCCACGCCCGCGCCGTACGGGTCGCCGTACACGGAGTACTCTTCGCGGCGCCATTCGAGACCGGTTGCCATCGAAATCGGACCGGCCCAGCCCTCGGCCACGTCGCCGTGCACGTTGGCGCTGACGACGTTCTGGCTCGAATCCGTGTGCTGCATCGGCCCGTTCATCGGCGCGATGTACGACCAGCCGGCCATGTTGATCGGCACGTTGCCGAGGATGTTGATAGGCTGGCAGCCGTTAGCGCGCGCCGCGGCGTCGCGGCAGACGATATTGCCGCTGGCGTCGCGCACGGCGTCGATCGCGTAGTTGTAGCGGCGGTTCAGGGTGATGTCCTGCACGTGGATCACCGTCGTGTTCTCACCGTGTTCCGCGTACGCGTCATACGACCAGTCCTTGCCGAACAGGCTGAAGCGGCCATCGGCACCGACGACGAAGCGGCGCTGCGTGCGCGTCGGGTGCACCGAGATATTGGCGGGGAATTCCGCGTTCGCCGTACCGACCTGCATCACGCCGCTCGGATAGCCGGACGCGCAGTCGGCCGCGATCGACGCCGGCAGGTAGGCGTTGTCGCACCTGATGTTGAGGTTGGCCTGCTTGGCCGCGCCCGGATTCGGCGAGAACACGGATTTCACCTGCGCCCAGTTCCCGGTCACGTAGATTTCGTTGTCGGCGTCGAGATCCCACGACACGCGCGTGTACGCGACCTGGCGCTTGAAGTTCATGGCGAGGTTCGTGCCCGCGCCGACACTCCCCGACAGGTCGCCGCCCACGCAGAAGTTGCCGACGCAATCGGTCCCGTACTGGAACGGGTACGGCGTGCCGCCCGGACCGAATGCCGTGCCTTTCAGCGGGCCGTTCGTGATCAGGCCATACTTCGCATACTGGATGTGCTGCGCGTGCTGGATGCTTTTATAACGCGGCGCGCCGGCGGCCTGCATCGCCTTCGTCGATTCCTGCAGCGCCGGATTCTTGTACCAGCTGCGGCCGTTCGCCCCGACTTCGCCGAAGCCCGGCGAATCGATGCCGTTCTCCTTCGTGAACTCGCCGCTCGCCGTCACGTGCAGGCGGTCGTTCATGAAGCCCCTGCCCCACGCGGCCTGCAGGGTGCCGTTCTTGTCGTCGTGGTACTTCGTCATGCCGCCTTCGGCATTGAACTTGAAGCCGCTGAATTTTTTGTCGGTGATGAAGTTCACCACGCCACCCACTGCGTCGGAACCGTACGACGCCGACGCGCCGCCCGTGACGACGTCCACGCGCTTGACGAGCAGCTGCGGGAACTGGCTGACGTCCGTGACGCCCGTGACGTTGGCGCCGACGACGCGCTGGCCGTCCAGCAGCGTCAGGGTCCGGATCGTGCCGAGGCCGCGCAGCGACAGCGACGACAGGCCCTGCACGCCGCTCGACGTGCTGTACGTGAACGTGGTGCGGCCCGTGCTGCCCTGCAGCGCGGGCAGTTCGGCCAGCGTGTTGAACAGGTTCGGCTTGGCGGATTTCGCCAGGTCGTCCGCCGTCAGCGTCGTCGTCGGCGTCGGCTGGTTGAAGCCGCGCGCGGCGATGCGCGAACCGGAGACCACGACCGTGTTGACGCCCTCTTGCGGGATGGGCGCAGCAGCGGGGGCGGGTGCCGGTGCGGATGCGGGATCGGCGGGGGTGGTGGTCTCCTGGGCATGGCCCGGGAGGGCAAGGACGCCGCAGGCACTGGCGACGGCGAGGTGGATCAGGGTCTTGCGGTACTGCTTTGGCATGTTGTCTCCGTTTTTTGTTTTATCGGGGTGGTCCTTGTGCGAACCGCGATGCCCGGCAGGGTGCTCTCTTCACCTCATCCCGGTCCGCTGCCTCTGGTTTACGCGGTGGTAACGCTATCTGTTACCGCTATCATTGCGTAAAATGCATTTTGAACCGCATCGTAAATACCCGTCCAATAACTTTTTTTAATCGCTTGATGTCAAAACCGATATCACCGTATATGCAGCCCCAGCAATTTTGTGCTTGCCCTTTTCATGGCTCACTTGTACGATGACTGACAATTGTTGACACATCATCGCGCCCGCGCGTCCTTCCCTGGAGACCCAATGAATCCGCAAGAACTCAAGCAAGTCATGTCGTCCGGCCTGCTGTCCTTCCCCATCACCGACTTCGATGCCGAAGGCAACTTCCGTCCCAGCACCTACATCGAGCGCCTGGAATGGCTCGCGCCGTACGGCGCCACCGCGCTGTTCGCGGCGGGCGGCACGGGTGAATTCTTTTCGCTGACGCATGACGAGTACTCGCAGGTGATCAAGACCGCGGTCGACACGTGCGCGGGCAAGGTGCCCATCCTGGCCGGCGCCGGCGGCCCGACCCGCGCCGCCATCGCGTTCGCGCAGGAAGCCGAGCGCCTGGGCGCGAAAGGCGTGCTGCTGCTGCCGCACTACCTGACGGAAGCGAGCCAGGATGGTCTCGTCGCCCACGTGGAAGCCGTCTGCAAATCGGTCAAGATCGGCGTCGTGGTCTACAACCGCGCACAGTGCCGCCTCACGCCGGACTCGCTGGAAAAGCTGGCCGACCGCTGCCCGAACCTGATCGGCTTCAAGGACGGCATCGGCGACATCGAGCTGATGGTGTCGATCTGGCGCCGCATGGGCGACCGCTTCAGCTACCTGGGCGGCCTGCCGACCGCGGAAGTCTACGCCGCGGCCTATAAAGCGCTGGGCGTGCCGGTGTACTCGTCGGCCGTCTTCAACTTCATGCCGAAGCTCGCGATGGAGTTCTATCATGCGATCGCGAAGGACGACCACGCGACGACGAACCGCCTTCTGGACGAATTCTTCCTGCCCTACCTGGCCATCCGCAACCGCAAGGCCGGCTACGCCGTGTCGATCGTGAAGGCGGGTGCCCGCCTCGTCGGCCACGACGGCGGCCCGGTGCGCGCGCCGCTGACCGACCTGACGGCGGAAGAATGCGACATGCTGCACAAACTCATCGTCGCCCAAGGCGGCCAATAAGAAGAACGAGTATTCGCAAGGAGAAAACATGACAATTCAAGGTGAAATGATCATCGGCCGCCGCGTCGTGCGCGGCAGCGCCGGCACCACGCGCGCCTTCAACCCGGCCACACGCGCCGAGATGGAACCGGAATTCGGGCTCGCGACGGAAGACGACGTCGCCGCCGCGTGCACGCTCGCGGAACAGGCCTTCGACACGTACCGCAACCTGCCGCTGGAACTGCGCGCCCGCTTCCTGGAAACCATTGCCGACCGCATCATGGACATCGGCCCCGCGCTGATCGAACGCGCGTCCGCCGAATCGGGCCTGCCGACGGCCCGCCTGGAAGGCGAGCGCGGTCGCACGTGCAACCAGCTGCGCCTGTTCGCCAAGGTCGTGCGCGACGGGTACTTCCTCGACGCGACGCTGGATTCCGCGCTGCCTCAGCGCACACCGCCCCGTTCCGACCTGCGCATGCGCAAGATCCCGCTGGGCCCTGTCGCCGTCTTCGGCGCGTCCAACTTCCCGCTCGCGTTCTCCGTCGCCGGCGGCGACACCGCGTCGGCGCTCGCGGCCGGCTGCCCGGTCGTCGTGAAGGCGCACAGCGCCCACCTCGGCACGTCGGAACTGGTCGGCAAAGCGGTCCGCCAGGCCGCCGAGGATTGCGGCATGCCGGACGGCGTGTTCTCGATGCTGATCGGCGAAGGCCGCGTAGCCGGCCAGGCGCTGGCCGCGCATCCGGCCATCAAGGCCGTCGGCTTCACCGGTTCGCGCCAGGGCGGCCTGGCTCTCGTCCGCACCGCCAACGCCCGCAAGGAACCGATCCCCGTCTACGCCGAAATGAGCAGCATCAATCCGGTGTTCATGCTGCCGGGCGCCCTCGCCGCGGGCGGCGCGAAGCTGGCCGGCGCGTTCGTCGATTCGCTGACCTTGGGCGTCGGCCAGTTCTGCACGAACCCGGGCCTCGTCATCGCGCTCGCCGGTAAGGACCTCGACGCCTTCCGAGCATCCGCCGCCGAGGCGCTGGCCGCCAAAGGCGCCGGCACGATGCTCACCGCGGGCATCCACCAGGCCTACGTCGACGCCGTCGGCCGCCGCTCGGGCATCGATGGCGTGCAACTGGTCGGCCAGGGCAGCGCCGAGGGCACCGGCTGCGCCGCTCAGGCCGCGCTGTACGCCTGCGACGCCGCCACGTACATCGCCAGCCCGGCGCTGGACGAAGAAATCTTCGGCCCGGCATCGCTCGTCATCGCCTGCCGCGACGAAGCGGAAATGCTGGCCGTGGCGCGCCACCTGGAAGGCCAACTGACGGCGACCGTGCACGCCACCGCCGACGACCGCGAACTGGCCGGCAGCCTGCTGCCGACGCTGGAGCGCAAGGCCGGCCGCGTGCTGTTCAACGGCTTCCCGACCGGCGTCGAAGTGTCGCACGCCATGGTCCACGGCGGCCCGTTCCCGGCCACGTCGGACAGCCGCACGACGTCCGTCGGCGCGACCGCCATCGAGCGCTTCCTGCGCCCGGTGTGCTACCAGGACGTGCCGGCCGAGCTGCTGCCGGAAGCCCTGCGCGACGACAATCCGCTGGGCCTCGCGCGCCTGGTCGACGGCACGCTGCAGCTCGCGAAATGATCATGAAGTAGACCGAAGTGAGCTGCGGGCGGCTGGTACGATGTGCCGGCCGCCCGCAGCGGCCGGAGGAGACGCCGGCCGAGCGACCGTCAGCATAATCAAACATAAGGCCTGACCATGACCCGCAACCGCACCGGCGACGCAGTCGCCAGCCCCGCCGCCCGGCCCGCCGGCGGCAACTACCGGTGGACCATCTGCGCCCTGCTGTTCTTCGCCACCACCGTCAACTACCTCGACCGCCAGGTGCTGAGCCTTCTCGCGCCGTCGCTGTCGAAAGAATTCGGCTGGTCCAACACGGACTACGCCAACATCGCCGCCGCCTTCCAGTTCATGTACGCGATCGCCCTGCTGTTCGCCGGCCGCATCGTGGACCGCCTGGGCACCAAGACCGCGTACATCCTCGCCATCGTCGTGTGGTCCGCCGGCGCCGTCGCCCACGCCTATTCGATCGAGTTGGGGAACGGTCTGAAATCGCTGCTGGGCCTCGCCGTGCCGGCATCCGTCGTCGGCTTCATCATCGCGCGCACCATCCTCGCGATCGGCGAAGCGGGCAACTTCCCGGCCGCGATCCGCGCCACGGCAGAGTATTTTCCCAAGTCCGAGCGCTCGTTCGCGACGGGCATCTTCAACTCCGGCGCCAACATCGGCGCGATCCTGGCGCCGCTGACGGTGCCGGTGCTCGCGGCGATCTGGGGCTGGCAGGCCGCGTTCATCTGGATCGGCGCCGTCGGCTTCCTGTGGGTCGTGTTCTGGGTCTTCCTGTTCAACGAGCCTGCACGCCAGCGCCGCCTGTCGCGTGCGGAGCTCGAGTACATCCGCAGCGACGACGTCGCTACCGGGCCCGTCGCGGCGACCGGGCCGGCACCAAGTTGGCGCACCCTGCTCGGCCTGCGCCAGACGTGGGCCTTCATCGTCGGCAAATTCATGACGGACGGCGTGTGGTGGTTCTTCCTGTTCTGGCTTCCGAAGTACCTGACCGACAAATACGGCATGGCCACGTCGGACCTCGTGCTGCCGCTGGCCGTCCTGTACAGCATGACGATGGTCGGCAGCATCGGCGGCGGCGCGCTGCCGTCGCGCTTCATGCGCAAAGGCGCCGCCCCGTACGACAGCCGCATGAAAGCCATGCTGCTGATCGCCTTCTTCCCGCTCGTCGTGCTGCTGGCGCAGCCGCTGGGCCACCTGGGCTACTGGGTGCCCGTGATCCTGATCGGCATCGGTGCGTCCGCGCACCAGGCGTGGTCCGCCAACGTGCTGACGATCACGTCGGACCTGTTCCCGCGCCATTGCGTGGCCTCCGTCGTCGGCATCGGCGGCCTGGCGGGCGGCATCGGCGGCGTGCTCGTGACCAAGATCGGCGGCATGCTGTTCGACTACTACGGCGCACAAGGCCAGATCCAGACGGGCTACATGATCATGTTCGCGTTCTGCGCACTGGCCTACCTGGCCGCCTGGGGCATCATGAAAGTGCTCGTGCCGACGCAAGACATGGTCCGCCTGCCGGAGGAGCTGGCGCATGCCTGAAGCGATCGTAGAACGTGTCCACGGCGTCAGCTGCGCCGTGGGCGAGAGCCCCGTCTGGCACGCCGATGAACAGGCCTGGTACTGGGTCGACATCCCCGCCCGCCGCATCTGGCGCCTGGACCACGCGTCAGGCAGCACGCGCCACTGGACGGCCGCCGAGATGGTTGCCTGCATCGCGCCGCGCGCCCAGGGTGGCCTGATCGCCGGCATGGAAACGGGCATCTTCGCCGTCGACCTGCGGGACGATGGGACCGTGCGCGCGGAACGCCTCGCCGCACCGCCCGAACTGGCGCCCGGCATGCGCTTCAACGACGGCCGCACGGACCGGCAAGGCCGCTTCTGGAGCGGCACGATGTGGATGGACATGGCGGCCGCGCTGCCGATCGGACGGCTGTACCGCTACGACGGCAACGGCCTGTCCGCGCCGCTCGTGTCCGGCCTCGTCACGCAGAACGGCCTCGCGTGGTCGCCCGACGGGCGCACGATGTACCTGTCCGATTCGCACCCGACGCGCCGGCGCGTGTGGACGTTCGACTACGACGTCGACGCAGGGGTGCCGCACAACCGGCGCCTGCTCGTCGACATGGCCGCGTATGCGGGCCGTCCGGATGGCGCGGCGATGGACTGCGACGGCTGTTATTGGGTCGCAGGCAACGATGGATCCAGCCTGCTGCGGTTCACGCCGGTCGGGAAGCTGGATCGGGAACTGAAGCTGCCGGTGGCGAAGCCGTCGATGCCGTGCTTTGGCGGGCCGGATCTCGATACCTTGCTGATCACGTCGATCGTGCAGCCGGGGCACGAGGATGACTCGCTGGCGGGTGCCGTGCTGCTCGTGCGGCCCGGCGTGACCGGGGTGCCAGAGATCGCATTTGCTGGTTGAACGCGTGGACGGGGAACCCGTCCACCCTACGGCGGTACAATACACACCGTCGGTTAGTTGCAGATGGCCGGCGCCTGCACGGATGACGCCGATGCGGTATCGTACTTGCATGAACGACATCCATTTCTACGAACCGCGCGCCGGCCACGGCCTGCCGCACGATCCCTTCAACGCCATCGTCGGCCCCCGCCCCATCGGCTGGATCTCGACCCGGAGCCGCGCCGGCGTCCTGAACCTCGCGCCGTACAGCTTCTTCAACGCGTTCAACTACACGCCCCCGATCGTCGGCTTCGCCAGCATCGGCTACAAGGACACCGTCCGCAACGTCGAGGAAACGGGACAGTTCTGCTGGAACCTGGCCACGCGCGCCCTCGCCGATCGCATGAACGCCACCTGCGCGATGGTCCCGCCCGACGTCGACGAATTCGCGCTGGCCGGCCTCACGCCCGCCGCGTCGCGCCTCGTGGACGTGCCGCGCGTGCTGGAAGCCCCGGTCTCGTTCGAATGCAAGCTCACCCAGCTCATCCGCCTGCAGGGCGCGGACGGGGAGCCGGCGCCGAGCTGGCTCGTGCTGGGCGAAGTCGTCGGCGTGCACATCGACCGGACACTCCTGCGGGACGGCGTCTACGACACGGCACATGCGGGCCACATCCTGCGCGGCGGCGGGCCGGCCGACTATTTCGAGGTCGGTCCGGAGCAACTGTTCCGCATGTTCAGGCCACAGTGATATACGGAATATCTGGCGAAGTAGGCAACTTCGGCCGCGATCACGTATGATCGCGTATCGCCGTGGACACGGCGCCCCGTCCGCGCCCGCGCCAGGAGCGCGCGCACAGCCCCGGCCACCACGCCGTGCGGGCAACGGAGGCGCACCACCACCCGCCGCCGAATCGGGCGCGGCGGATGTCCCGGCCTGCCTCCCCGCACGGTCC
This sequence comes from Massilia kyonggiensis, assembly GCF_024756235.1. Lineage (GTDB taxonomy): Bacteria > Pseudomonadota > Gammaproteobacteria > Burkholderiales > Burkholderiaceae_D > Telluria > Telluria kyonggiensis. The sequence continues at coordinate 135,800 of NZ_JANUGY010000008.1, forward strand.
CTGCCGTGCGCCGGATGGCCGCAACGAATCCATAACATCGTCCGCGCAAAGCGGCATAGGAGAAATCATGAGTACCGAAAGCAGCCTGAACGAGGCTAAAGACACCCAGTTGCGCGCCGACGCGCTCGAGTACCACCGCAGTCCGGTACGCGGGAAGATCGAGGTCGTCGCCACGAAACCCCTGTCGAACCAGCGCGACCTGTCGCTTGCCTATTCGCCCGGCGTCGCCTACGCCTGCGAGGAAATCGCCGCGGACCCCGCCACCGCCGCCGATTACACCTCGCGCGGCAACCTCGTCGCCGTGATCTCGAACGGCACCGCGGTGCTCGGCCTGGGCAACATCGGCCCGCTGGCATCGAAGCCCGTCATGGAAGGCAAAGGCTGCCTGTTCAAGAAATTCGCCGGCGTCGACGTGTTCGACCTGGAACTGGCCGAGAACGATCCCGATAAACTGGTCGACGCGATCGCGATGCTGGAGCCGACCGTCGGCGGCATCAACCTGGAAGACATCAAGGCGCCCGAGTGCTTCTACATCGAGAAGAAGCTGCGCGAACGGATGAACATCCCCGTCTTCCACGACGACCAGCACGGCACCGCCATCATCTCGAGCGCGGCACTCCTGAATGCGCTGAAGGTCGTCGGCAAGGACATCGGCCAGGTGAAACTGGTGGCGTCCGGCGCGGGCGCGGCGGCCATCGCCTGCCTCGACATGATGGTGAGCCTGGGCATCAAACAGCAGAACGTCTGGGTCACCGACTCGAAGGGCGTGATCTGGCAGGGCCGCGAAGCGAACATGGAAGCGAACAAGGCCAGGTACGCGCAGCAGACCGACGCGCGCACGCTGGCCGACATCGTCGCCGGCGCCGACGTGTTCCTCGGCTGCTCGACCGCGGGCGTGCTGACGGCCGACATGGTCAAGACCATGGCCGACCGCCCCATCATCCTCGCGCTCGCGAACCCGGAACCCGAGATCCGTCCGGAAGTGGCGAAGGCCGCGCGTCCGGACTGCATCATCGCGACCGGCCGTTCGGACTATCCGAACCAGGTCAACAACGTGCTGTGCTTCCCGTACATCTTCCGCGGCGCGCTCGATTGCGGCGCTACCCGCATCACGGACGAGATGAAGCTCGCGTGCGTGAGCGCGATCGCCGACCTGGCCGAGGCGGAAGCCAATGACGCCGTCGCCGCCGCGTACGCCGGCCAGGACCTGAACTTCGGTCCCGACTACATCATCCCGAAACCGTTCGACCCGCGCCTCATGGCTGCCATCGCGCCGGCCGTCGCCAAGGCGGCGGAAGCATCGGGCGTCGCGACGCGGCCGATCGCGGACATGGACGCCTACCGCGACAAGCTGGGCGAGATGATCTACCACACCGGCTTCTTCATGAAGCCCGTGTTCGCGAAAGCCAAGGCCGCGCCGAAGCGCGTCGCGTATGCCGACGGCGCCGAGCCGCGCGTGCTGCGCGCCGTGCAGACCGTCGTCGACGAAGGCATCGCCAAGCCGGTGCTGATCGGCCGCGCGCTTGAGGTCGAAAAGGCCATCAAGCAGTCCGGCCTGCGCCTGAAGGCGGGCGTCGACTACACCCTCGTGGAAGCGGAAGGCGACACCACCTTGCAAGGCGCGCGCCTGCTGAACGCGGGCCAGGTCGACTCGCTGATCTGCGGCATGACGGGCAGCTACGACAGCCACCTCACGCACGTGAAGAACGAGATCGGCCTCGCGCCGGGCGCGGACGTGCTGGCCGCGATGAACGCGCTCGTGCTGGACAAGATGACCCTGTTCATCACCGACACGTACGTCAACGACAACCCGTCGGCACAGGAACTGGCCGCGATCACGAAGCTGGCCGCGCAGGAGATGCGCCACTTCGGCCTGGAACCGAAGGCGGCGCTCGTGTCGCACTCGATCTTCGGCTCGTCGCAGCGTCCGTCCGCGCAGCGCATGCGCGACGCGCGCGCCCTGCTCGCGCAATCGGCGCCGGAGCTGCCGGTGCTCGGCGAAGTCCATGGCGACGCCGCGCTGTCGGAAGACATCCGCCGCATCTATCAATCGAAAGACGATTTCGCCGGCAGCGCCAACCTGCTCGTGATGCCGTCGCTGGATGCCGCCAACATCCTGTTCAACGTGCTGAAGGTCACGTCAGGCAAGGGCGTGACGGTGGGCCCGATCCTGCTGGGCGCGGCGAAATCCGTGCACATCCTGAGCCCCAGCGCGACCGTGCGCCGTATCGTCAACATGACGGCGCTCGCTGTGGCCGAAGCATGACGTTCGCGCCGACCGGCAAGCTGCGCGCCGCGATCAACCTCGGCAACCCGATTCTCGCGCACGCGGTCGGCGTTGGCGGCGCGGGGGGCGTGTCCGTCGACCTCGCCCGCGAGTTCGCGCGGCGGCTCGGCGTGGACCTCGAGCTCGTCGTCGTCGACACGGCCGGCAAGTCGGTCGACGCCGTCGCAACGGAGCGCGCGGACATCGGCTTCTTCGCCATCGATCCCGCGCGCGGCGCCGACATCGCGTTCACGGCGCCGTACGTGCTGATCGAGGGCAGCTATCTCGTGCACGACGCTTCGCCGATCCGCGCCAACGAGGACGTCGACCGGGCGGCGCACCGCGTCGTCGTCGGCAAGGGCAGCGCGTACGACCTGTTCCTGACCCGGGAACTCCGGCAGGCGCAGATCGTGCGCGCGCCCTCCTCGCCCGCCGTCGTCCCGACGTTCCTCGAACAGGGTGCGGACGTGGCGGCCGGCGTGCGCCAGCAGCTGGAAGCGGATGCGCGCGGGAAGCCCGGCCTGCGCCTGCTGGATGGCCGCTTCATGGTCATCCGCCAGGCGATGGGCGTGCCGAAGTCGCGGGGCGAGGAAGCAGCTTCGTACCTTGCCGCGTTCGTCGAAGAGATGAAGGCGGGCGGCTTCGTGGCGGACGCGTTGCGGCGCCACGGGATCGAAGGCGCATCGGTCGCCCCGCCGGGGTGATTCTTTGCTAAGCTGTCGGGCTGAAACCGATTTCACACCCAGCCCGACAGCTTATGCCCACACCAACCAAATCGATTCTTGCGCTGGCCCTGCCCTGCGCGCTGATGGCCGCCGCGCAAGCGGCCGACATTCCCGTCCACACCCTCGACACCGGCAGCGTACGCGCGACCGTCACCGACGCCATCGGCGGCCGGCTGCTGTCGTTCGCGCTGGCGGGCCAACCCAACTTCCTCAAGGCGGACCTGGCGGCCGGCGATCCGCATGCCGACATCAAGCCGACGACGGAGAACGTCGGCTGGCTCGGCCACGAGATCTGGGTCGGCCCGCAAAAGGAATGGTGGTCGCACCAGGACGTGAACCCGGCGCGCGCCGGCCTGCCGTGGCCGCCCGATCCCTGGCTGAGCCTCGCCCGCTACAAGGTCGAGGACAAGCGCCCGGACGCCGTCACGCTCGCGAGCCCGGCCAGCCCGGTGAACGGCCTGCAGCTGGTGAAACGCTACAGCCTCGTGCCGGGCAAGCCGCACAGCCTGCGCCTGGACGTCGACGCGGCCAACACGCGCAAGACGCAGGTGGCGTGGGACATCTGGTTCAACACGCGCACCCACGGAGACACGCGCGTGTACGTGCCCGTCGCGCGCCGCGAGGACGTGCGCCAGCAGGCCATCGAGCCGAAGCCGGACATGGTGCCGCTCACGTGGACGCTGGCCGACGGCCTGTTCTCGCTGGACGCCTACCCGGCGGGCAAAGGCCAGCCGCACCGCAACGGCAAGATGCTGCTGCAGCCCTCGGCCGGCTGGATGGCGGGCTTTCATAAAGGCCAGGTGCTGGTGATCCAGTTCGCGCACCACCCGCGCACGGCCATCCATCCGGACCAGGGCCAGATCGAGTTGTACAACGACTGGCAGCCGGAAGCGCCCGAGCAGGGATTGATGGAGATGGAGGTGCACGCGCCGTACGTGACGCTGGCACCGGGCCGGCACATGCAGGCGTCCGAGCAGTGGACGCTGCTGCCCTACGGCGGGCCGGATACGCGCGCGGCGCAGGTGGCGTTCCTGCGGGCGCATGCTAAGGAACTGGGGCTGGACGGCATCTAAAAAAAAGACGCCCCGCGAACGGGGCGTCGTCTTCATCTGATCAGGTTACATCAGAAGCTGTAACGCATCTGCGCCGTATAACGCGGTCCCGACACGAACCACGCACGGCCCTTGAAGCCGATACTCTGCTGCATCAGCTGGCGCGCTTTCGAGTCCGTCAGGTTCTGTGCTTCCAGGCCGATCGACAGGTTGTCCGTGATGTTATAGAAGATCGAGCCATCCAGCTGGCCGTAGCTGTCGGCCCACGTCGGCAGGGCCCAGGCCACGTTGTGCTGACCGAAGGTCGGGCTGGCCGGGTTGCTGTCCGTGCCGTCGCTGCCGTTGGTGCCGTTGACGTTCACGTTCTGCAGGTTCTTCGAACGCCAGTTCCAGGCCAGGCGTGCCGAGAACTTGCCCTGGTCGTACATCAGCGCCAGGTTGTACGACTGGCGGGACAGGCCGATCAGCGGCAGGTCGTTGAACGTGGTGCCGTTGGTGTCGCAGCCGTTCAGGTTCAGGTTGAAGTTCGCCGCAGTGTTGCTGCCCGTGCAGTACACGGAGTGGACCGGCTGGTGCAGCGACGTCTTGCTGTCGACGTACGTGTAGTTCGCCTGGACGCCAAAGCCCGACAGCCAGCCCGGCAGGAAGTCGAAGTACTGCTGGTACGCGATCTCCGCGCCGCGCGCATGGCCGTCGGCGCCGTTCACCGGACCCGTCACGGTGAACGTGTACGGCTTGCCGCTGACGTCCGACACGTCGTAGCCGTACGACTGCTTGATGATGACGTCCTTCAGCTGCTTGTTGAACAGCGCCATGGTCAGCGAACCGGACTTCGAGAAATACCATTCAGCCGTCACGTCGAACTGGTGCGAACGGACCGGACGCAGGTTCGGGTTGCCGGTGCCGGTACCCGTGTAGGTGACCAGGCCGCTGGTATTGTCCACGTTCTGCGACAGCGTCGTGTAGCCCTGCAGGTCGCTGAAGTCCGGACGCGAGATACCGGTCGACAGGCCCGCGCGGAACTGCAGCGCGTCGGTCGCCTTCAGGCGCAGGTTCAGGCTTGGCAGCACGTTGTTGTAGTTGTTGCTGAAGTCCTGCTTCTGCGAGAACGCAGTGAACTTCGGAACGCCGGCGCCCGTCGACGTGCTCGGGGTGAACACGGTGTAGCCGTGCGCCGTCATGTCGGTCTTCACGTAGCGCAGGCCGATGTTGCCGTCGATCGGGTACTTCAGGTCGTCGAAGCCGAAGCGCAGTTGCGAATACAGCGCGCCGGTGCGTTCCTTCTGCTCGTTCAGGCCGGCCGGATCGGTGCCGAACGTGGCGGGGTTCCACGACGTGCACTTGCCGCTGCCGTCGTTGCACAGCATGTTCGGATACGTGTGCAGCTGGGCATACGATGCCGGGTAGCCGGTGGTCAGCGACACGGCCGGGAAGACCAGCGCCGGCACCGACGTGTTGTTGTTGAAGAAGTTGTTGAACGAGTGGACCTGCACCTGGTTGTTGAAGCGCGGATCGCCCAGGTACGCGAGGCTCGACAGCGTGTTGGTCGGGCCGACCTGCCACGTCTGGGTGATGGCCGCCCAGTTGTAGCTCGGGTTCGAGTTCTCGTTACGCGAGTCGCGGTCGGTCAGGCGGATGCCGAAGCGGATGTCGCGCAGCACCGGGTGGTCGAAGTCGTATTTAGCGTCCGTGCGCCAGGCCCATTCGCCCGCCTTGCTGCGGTCCTGGTGCTCCATCGTGAACGCCCAGTAGTAATTGTTGGGGTTCGCGAGGTAGGCGCGGTCGGCATCCGAGAACGACAGAGTCGGCACGTCGCCGCGCAGGTCGATCGTCTCGCTGGGCATCTGCACGCCGGTGGCGACGGTCGAGTCGAAGCTGCTGGTCGTAGCGCGGATGCGCTGCAGGTCCGTGCTGATGGTCCAGCGGTCGTTCGGACGCCAGCGCAGGTTCCACGCGATATCGGTCGTGTCCGATTTGCGGTCGGCCGAACGCGTGTCGCCGCCGAAGTTGATGCCGCCATCCGCCGGATCGGTCAGCGTGCCCGTGAGCAGCGCGCCTTTCGAGTCGAACGTCGCATCCTTGCTGACCTGGATGTTGTAGGGGCTCGACTGGGCGAAGATCGCCTGCTCGTCCCAGTGCATCTTGTACTTCGACTTGAAGAACGTGAGCGACGAGCTGAGCGTGTTGTCCTTCTTCCACTGCAACGCGCCGTAGGTGCCCTGGCGCTTGCGGTCGAATTCCAGCGTGCGCCACTGCGAACCCTTCGGGACCCACACGGTCTTGCCGGCCACGAGGTCCGGACGCGGGTAGTACGGCTCGACCTGGAACGCGTCCGTGCGCGTGCCGCTTTCGGAATACGCCAAGTCGATGAGGGCACCGACCTCGCCGAAGCCCGTCTTCCAGCGGTCCGAGTACATGAACGAGCCGGACGGCTGGCGCTTGCCGCGCTTCAGTTCCGAGTACGTGTCCTGCAGCGACACGGCGAACTTGCGGCCCTTGAAGTCGAACGGCAGTGCCGTGCGCAGGTTGACGAGGCCGCCGACGGCGCCTTCGATCTGCTCGGCCGACGGGTTCTTGTAGACGTCGACGCCGGCCATCAGCTCGGGCGGCACGTCTTCGAAGTTCAGCGAACGGCCGCCGTTTGCGGAGAACGAGTCGCGGCCGTTCAGTTCCGAACGGACGTACGACAGGCCGCGCACGTTCACGCCCGAGCCTTCGACCGAATAGTGTTCCGGGTCGCCCTTCGACATCGTGCGGTCGATCGTGATGCCGACCACGCGCTGCAGCACTTCCGTCACCGAACGGTCCGGCAGCTTGCCGATGTCGTCGGCGACGATCGAATCGACGATCTCGTCGGAATTCTGCTTGATCTTCTGTGCGGACTGCAGCGCGGCGCGCTGGCCCGTCACGACGACGACGTTGGAACCGGAAGCGTTCTGGCCCGCTTCGGTCTGCGCCAGCGCGACGCCGCTGGCGAGCAGTGCGATCTGGCCGGCTGCCACGGCGATCGCGGTTCTCTTGAATCGAATCATGGTGTCTCCTGTGCTCTGTGTTTGATGCTCCGCTTCCACGGCGGAGCTGGTTTCGACGGCGGATGAAGCGGCCCCCTTGCGGTGGCTGCGAAAACTGCTGATGAGTTACGCTGCGCGGTAACGCGGCGCTGCCGGAACGACGGTCGGAACGGAACGGGAATGGCGCCCGGATCGGAATGAATGAGGACGGCTGGATGAGGTCGGCATTCTTGTCTCCACGCGTTATTTATTGCGTTGGCGATGTAGTCGTTATGGTCTTGTAATCGTTTTCATGAGTTTAGATATTTAGTGTGATTTTTGTCAAACCTCATAACATCACTGTTGCACGCTAACATCGAAGGTATTCTTTATTTACAAAAAAGTATGCTGAAAGTTTATAGCTCAGCAATTCGTCCAAAATCCGCAACAAGCAGTTTGGCTACACCGTCAAATCACATTGCGCCCGCAACGCAAACGAATGGACACGATGCAAAAGGCCATCCAGTCCCCGGGGACGCCTCCGCCAGTCCGCATCCGCGCTGGCGCCGCCGTGCCGATGCGCGCAGATGAGCACAAAATCCATGACGTTCGACACACAAACTCACTCGTATGATCCGAGCATAGCTGAGGTAGCGCTATCAGCGAAGTCAACCCTGCCCCTGGAAAGCCGCGTTTCTTCTATATATCGCTTTAATGCAACAGCCCCAATCAGCGATACCCTTTGGTAGCGCAATCAATTAAATTTTTGAATCACTGATGAAAACATTTAACGGATCTCATTTCGCATCAGCAAGGGAATGCAGTGGTATCTTGTCGCTATCCGGTCCAGCATTTAGAGTCCATAACATTTATTTCGATACGCGATCCATTTCCAAATGGGAGATCGCAATTAAAGACATGACGGATTTTCAGAAGTTCCAGAAACGTAATCGCCGCAGCGCCCGCCCGGGCTGCCCGGAGGCCGCATGAACGCGCCGGTCGACCCGCCCAAGCGGACCCGGCGCACCAAGGGCGGCCTCACGCTCGTCGACGTCGCGCGCGTGGCCGGCGTGGCGCCGATCACCGTGTCGCGGGTACTGAACTCGCCGGAAAAGGTATCGCCCGATCTCGTGCAGAAAGTGCGCGACGCCATCGATCGGACGGGTTATGTGCCGAACCTGCTGGCCGGTAGCCTGGCGTCGACGAAGAGCCGCATGGTCGCCGCAATCCTCCCGACCATCGCGGGCTCCGTCTTCATCGATACGGTGCAGGCGCTGACGGAGAGCCTCGCCGCCGCCGGCTACCAGCTGATCCTGGGCCAGTCGGGGTACGAGAATTCGCGCGAGGACGAACTGCTGGAAGCGATCATCGGCCGCCGGCCGGACGGCATCGTCCTCGCCGGCATCATGCGCTCGGCGCAGGGCCGGCGCCGCCTGCAGGCGAGCGCCATCCCGCTCGTCGAAACATGGGACCTGACGCCCACGCCGGCCGACATGCTGGTCGGTTTTTCGCACGAGGACATCGGCCAGGCCGTGGCCGAATTCCTGTACCAGCGGGGACGGCGCCGCGTGGCCGTGATCAGCGCGTCGGACGAACGGGCGCAGCGCCGCAACCGCGCCTTCGTGCAGGCGGCCGTGCGGCTGGACATGCAGGGCCCGGACGGCGCGATCCCCTTCCACACGATCTCCGCGCCGGGCACGGCGGCAGGCGGGCGCGCGGGCCTGCGCGCGCTGCTGGCGGACCATCCCGACATCGACGCCGTGTTCTGCAGCTCGGACATGGTCGCGCTGGGCGTGCTCACGGAAGCGCACAAGCTCGGCATCGACATTCCGGGCAAGCTGGCGGTCGTCGGCCTCGGCGACCAGCCGTTCGCCGCCGAAACCTACCCTGCCCTCACGACGGTCCACCTGGACGGCCGCAAGATGGGCCAGATCGCGGCGCAATTCATCATCGACCGCATCGCGGGCACCCCCATCCCCGAGGTCGTGCGCGACATCGGCTTCACCATCGTCGAACGCGAGAGCGCCTGAGATTCGGGGTCAGAGCACATTTTGGCGCACTGGCCCTGGAGCATTTTCCAAACACCGGGGTCTGACCCCGAGTCTGCACGCATGGCGGCAAAAAAAAGGGCGCCACGCGGGCGCCCTGAAGTGATATCGAGAGTAAGTAAGTCGAGGCCGTGCTGATGGCCACCACGCCACCGCACGAGCCGTCATCGTAACGCGCCGCGACATGCCGCGCCCATCATTTATTCGCCATTTGCTATCGGTTTTTGATATAGCCTCGGCGGACCCGGCGCGGCCCTCGCGGCCCATTCCCGGCACCGGCGCCGGCCCAGTGTACAATCCCCTGTTCCAGGAACACGTGCACGGCCGCAATCCGCGCCACTGCCGGGTTCCGGATACCGATCGTGCATCGACTACGAGCTGACATGGCCACCACCGGGACACCACAACGCCGCCACGCGGACCTCGACCGCAGCGCCCTACGCGCGCGGACGGCCTTTGGCGCGCCCCCGTTGACGCCATCCCCGACGGCGCCGCCGCCCGGCCACAAGCCGAGCCGCCCGGCGCCCACAAGCCGCACGCATGCCGCCCCGCGACACGGGAGCGCAGCGGGTTGCATCCGTACTGCCCTGCCCGGCCTGCCTGCATCCCCGCCGGGATGACAGCGCACACGCCCGGGCAACCACCTCAACTTCCAAGATCCAGAACAACATGCAGACCCACTCGACAGAAGCAGACAACGGCCTCCCCCTCGACATGATCATCTTCGGCGGCATGGGCGACCTTGCCATGCGCAAGCTGCTGCCGGCCCTGTACATGGCCTTCCTGCACGGCAATCTGCCGCCGACGACACGCATCCTGTCCACCGGCCGCCAGGACTTCAACCGCGAAGCCTACCTCGCCCACATCGAGGCGAATTCGCGCTCGTTCATCGCGGCCAGCAACTTCAACGAGAAGACGTGGGACGGCTTCCTCAAACTGCTCGAGTACGTCCGGCTGGACGTGCAGGCCGCGCCGGACTTCTCGGCCCTCGCACAGGCCTCGCGCGCCGGCGCCCAGCGCGTGTTCTACCTGTCGACCGCGCCGTCGCTGTTCACGACCATCTGCGACAAGCTCGCGGCCAGCAACCTCGTCGACGCCAACGCCCGCGTCGTGCTGGAAAAGCCGCTGGGCACCGACCTGGCCTCGGCCATCGCCATCAACGAAGACGTCGGCCGCCACTTCGCCGAATCGCAGATCTACCGCATCGACCACTACCTGGGCAAGGAAACCGTGCAGAACCTGATGGTGCTGCGCTTCGGTAACTCGATCCTGGAACCGCTGTGGCGCGCGCCGAACATTTCCAGCGTGCAGATCACCGTGGCCGAGGAAGTGGGCGTGGGCAGCCGCGCCGGCTTCTACGACGGCGCCGGCGCGATGCGCGACATGGTCCAGAACCACCTGCTGCAGCTGCTGTGCATCGTGGCGATGGAACCGCCGACCTCGCTGTCGCCGGACGCCGTGCGCGACGAAAAGCTGAAGGTGCTGCGCTCGCTGCGCCGCCTGTCGCTGGCCGACATCGCACGCGACACGATCCGCGGCCAGTACATCCACGGCGTCTCGGGGAACCAGGAAGTGCCCGGCTACCACGAAGAAAAGAATGTTCCGCAGGACAGCAAGACAGAAACCTTCGTCGCACTGCGCGCCTTCATCGACACGTGGCGCTGGTCCAAGGTGCCGTTCTACCTGCGCACCGGCAAGCGCATGGCCCGCCGCTCGTCGAAGATCGTCGTCGAGTTCGCGAATCCGCCGTTCCCCCTGTTCCCGCAAGCGGCCGGCGCCGTCGCCAACCGCCTCGTCATCGAACTGCAGCCGGAAGAAGCAATCAAGCTGCAGATCATGGCCAAGCAGCCCGGCAGCGGCATGGAGATGCAGCAGGTCGCGCTGAACCTCGACCTGCAATCGGCATTCCAGCAGCGCCGCGCGGAAGCGTACGAGCGCCTGCTGATCGACGTCGTGCGCGGCCGCCTCACCCACTTCATGCGCCGCGACGAACTGGAAGCCGCGTGGGAATGGGCCGACCCGATCATCGAAGGCTGGCAGACGCTGGACGAGAAGCCGCATCCGTACGCGGCCGGGTCGTGGGGTCCGGCGGAATCGTTCGCGCTGCTCGCGCGCGACGGCCACAGCTGGGTCGAGTAAGCGTGCGGGGACGGCGCGCCCCGTGCGCCGTCCCTTGTTTTAATCGTGCACAATAGCCCGCTGGCATCGTGCACGTTTCCAGTTTAACGCTCCGCAAACGCGCGTGACTTTCCGGTCGTGCGCGATTGGAGCCGGCCGCTTGGTGGCGTAGAGTGCGGTGTCTTCCACTCTGACCTCGGACGAATCGCCATGCAGGCAAGCAACTGGAACACCGCCATGAGCGCACTCGGCGCCATGGCCCTGAAGGACATGGACCGCCGCCGCAAGGCACGCGGCGACATGCTGGAGCGCGTGGGCTACGGCCCGCAGCAGACGCCATCGACGGTCCTGCACACGGAACCGGGCCTGAACGTGCGCCGCTACGGCGCCCCGGCCGACATCGCCCCGAACGACAGCCCCGCGGTGCTGATCGTGCCGGCCCCCATCAAGCGCCCCTACATCTGGGATCTGGCGCCCGACGTCAGCGTCGTGCGGCGCTTCCTGGAGCGCGGCTACCGCGTCTACCTGGCCGAATGGGTCGCGCTGCCCGACACGCACGACCACTTCGGCCTGGACGACTACGGCGACCACCTGCTGGCCGCCTGCCGCCGCGCCATCGCGGCCGACGGCGGGCCGGACCAGGTCGTCGTCGCGGGCCACTCGCTGGGCGGCATCCTGGCCGCCATCCACAGCTGCCTGCACACGGACGCCGTACGCGCGACGATCCTGCTGGAATCGCCGCTGCACTTCACGCCCGCATCGAGCTGCTTCGCGCGCCTGATCGACGCGACGCCGCACGCCCGCCCGATCGCCGACACGTTCCGCCAGGTGCCCGGGGTCTTCCTCAACATGATGAGCGCGATGGCCGAACCGCAGGCGTTCCAGTGGGAGCGCTGGACCGACCGCATGCTGTCGATGACGGACCCGCAAGCCCTCGTCACGCACATGCGCGTGGAACGGTGGACGCACGACGAATTCCCGCTGCCGGGCCGCCTGTTCACGGAGATCGTGGAGTCGCTGTACCGGCACGACGCCTTCATGCAAGGCAAGCTCACGCTCGGCAGCCGCACGATCGGTCCGCGCGACCTCACGTCGCCGCTGCTGTCCGTCGTCGATCCGCGCAGCAAGCTGATTCCGCCGGATGCGCTGGTGCCGTTCCACGAGGCGACGGCCAGCCCGCGCAAGAAGCTCCTGCATTACGAGGGCGACGTGGGCGTCAATTTGCAGCACGTGGGCGTGCTGGTGGGACGCAGCGCGCATGCGCGCCTCTGGCCGCAGGTTTTCGACTGGCTGGACGGGGGCGACGGTCACGCCGCGTAATCGCACCTGCGCGCGGCGGCGGCATGCGCCGAGATGTTGCAAAAAGATTACGCCGGCGGATGCCGAAAGAACACAAAGGAGTATTGCCTGGGTATATACTGAAACATCGCCGTCCGATTTCCCATCGGTACGAACATGACTCAGTGGCTTTCCCGTTCGACCAGGATTGGTTACGTCCTGGTCATCCTCCTGGTGCTGGCGACCGCGGTCTTGCTGGTCTGGCAGCACTACGGGATGACGCGCACCCTCGAAATCTCCCCGCAGCATCCGCACGGCGCCAGGGTGACGGACGACCGCGACACAACGCGCGGCAACAATTCGAACGGTAATTCGGTCGCGTCGCTGACCGTCACGAAGGATGCGTTCGTCATGCGCTGCTATCTGGGCGCCGCCGCAACCTACCCGTTCTGCAAGATGCAATTCCTGATGGGCGACCCGGTCAAGGGCATCGACATGTCCGGGTACGACACGATCGCGTTCGACCTGCGCTATACGGGCCGGGGCTGGCATGTCCTCAAGCTCCACCTGATGAATTTCGAACCGGAGTTTTCCACGCTGGAGGACTGGAATTCGCAGCGGTTCAACGAGTTGCTGATCAACGTCCCCGCCCAGCCCGAATTCACGGCGCCGATGAATGCCGTGCGCACCGCGGACTGGTGGCATTTCTCGCGCCAGATCCCGCTGTCCAAGAGCTACGTCCGCCTCGACCACGTCACGACCGTGGAATTGGCGACGGACAACTATCAGGACACGGGACAAGTGGTCACGGTCGAACTGCGCAAGATCGAGTTCCGCGGCAAATGGATATCGCGGGCGACGCTGATGGGTTGGCTGGTGTCCGTATGGATCGTGTGTGGCGTGATCGGCCTGTCGCTGGGCCTGCTGCACTACCGGTCCGGCCTGCAAGCGAACAAGACCCGCGTGGAGCAACTGGCCGCCATCGACCGCGAACGCAAGGAGGCCGAGGCCGCACGCGAGACGGCGCTGGCCGAAGCCGTCGCACTGGCGCGCCAGCGCAGCCAGTTCCTCGCGCAGATGAGCCACGAATTGCGCACGCCGCTCAACGCCATCATCGGCTATGCCGACCTGCTGGGACGCGACCGCGAGCACCTGACCGAACGGCTGGCCTCCGGCCTGGCGACCATCCACGAGAGCGGCCAGCATCTGCTCACGCTGATCAACGACATCCTCGACCTCGCGCGGGTCGAAGCCGGCAAGATGGCGCTGCACCCGGCGGCCGTGCATCTCGAGACCTTCCTGCAAGTCCTGGCGAACATCATGCGCGTCAAGGCGGAAGAGAAAGGCCTGGGATTCAGCTACGAACTCGCACCCGGCCTGCCGGCCGCGGTGACGATCGACGAGACGCGTCTGCGCCAGGTGCTGCTCAACCTGCTGGGCAATGCGGTGAAGTTCACCGACACCGGCAAGGTCTCGCTGCGGGTGTTGCCGGCCGCATCCGCCGGCGCGCCGGACGTCGCGCGGCTGCGCTTCGAAGTGGCCGACAGCGGCATCGGCATGGACACGCAACAGCTCGGGCGCATCTTCCAGCCCTTCGAACAAGTGGCGGCCGCGGAGCGGCGCGAGGGCGGCACGGGCCTCGGCCTCGCCATCAGCCAGCAACTGGTGCAGCTCATGGGCGGCCATATCGACGTCGTCAGCACGCCCGGCCAGGGCAGCACGTTCTCGTTCGAGATCGACGTGCCGGTCGCCGCTGCCGCACCGGCCGCCATGGCGCCGCACGAGACCCCGGTGGGCTACGAGGGCGAGCGCAAGCGGCTGCTGGTCGTGGACGACGTGCCGCAGAACCGCGCGATGCTGCAGGACCTGCTGCAGGAGACGGGTTTCATCGTCGCCGCCGCGACAAACGGGCTCGAATGCCTGGTCCTGCTCGACAGCTTCAGGCCGGACCTGATCCTGATGGACGTCATGATGCCGGTCATGGACGGCAACGAGACGACACGGCAGATACGCCACATGCCGGGCTGGGGCAAGGTTCCGATCATTGCCGTGACCGCCAGCGCCAGTGTCGAAGACGAGCGCAAGAGCCGTGACGCCGGTGCCGACGCCTTCCTCGCCAAGCCGGTCGACCACGATCTCCTGCTGCTTACCATCGGCAGGCTGCTGGCGCTCGAGTGGGTCACCGGACAGCCGGCGCCGGAGGGCGGCGGTGAAGCCGCCATGGCCATCCCGCCGGCCGACGAGATCGAGACGCTGTGGCAGCTGGCGCAGATCGGCAGCATGCGCGGGATCCGCGAACGGGCCGCCTACCTGCGGGGTCTCGATCCGGCCTATGCGCCGTTCGCGAACCGGCTCGACACGCTGGCGCAGGGCTACCATTCGAAGCAGCTGGCGGCCTTCGTGGCGCGCTTCCGGACCGGGGACGCGGCCCGCCGGCATGACGATTTCCAATCGATGCGAACATGACCCAGTGGCTCTCCCGTTCGACCAGGATCGGTTATGCCCTGGTCATCCTCCTGGTGCTGGCGACCCCGGTCCTGCTGGTCTGGCAGCACTACGGCATGACGCGCACCCTCGAGATCTCCCCGCAGCATCCTTACGACGCCGTCGTGACCGACGACCGCGTCCTGCCGCGCGGGAACCCGGCGCCGGGCAATTCGGCCGCGTCGCTGGCCGTCACGAAGGATGCGTACATCCTGCATTGCCAGATGGGGACGGCCGCGCGGTATCCGAATTGCGCCATCCGGTTCCGGCTGGGCGACCCGGGCCAGGGCGTCGACATGTCCCGGTACGACACGGTCACGCTCGACGTGCGCTATACGGGCCACGGCCGGCATGTCGTCAAGCTTCACCTGCTGAATTTCGAACCGGAGTTCTACACGCCGGGCCAGTGGGATGCGCAGCGGTTCAACGAAGTGCTGATCGATATTCCGCCCCAGTCCGAAGTCACGATCCCGATGCACGCCTTGCGCACTGCGGACTGGTGGCATTTCGCGCGCCAGATTCCGCTGTCCAAGAGCTACGTTCGACTCGATCACGTCACAACCGTCGAACTGCAGGCGGACGACGCCAGCGCCGCCGGTCACACCATCACGGTCGAAGTGCGCAAGATCGAGTTTCGCGGCAAATGGATATCGCGGGCGACCCTGCTAGGCTGGCTGATGGCCGCATGGATCGTCTGCGGCATGCTCGGCCTGTCGCTCGGCCTGCTGCACTTCCGGTCCGGCATGCAAGCCAGCAAAACGCGCCTGGAACAGCTGGCCGCCATCGACCGCGAACGCAAGCAGGCCGCGGCCGCCCGTGAAACGGCGCTGGCCGAAGCCGTCGCACTGGCGCGCCAGCGCAGCCAGTTCCTCGCCCAGATGAGCCACGAATTGCGCACGCCGCTCAACGCCATCATCGGCTATGCCCAGCTGCTGGGACGCGACTGCCACGACCTCACCGAACGCCAGTCCGCCGGCCTGGCGACCATCCATGAAAGCGGCCAGCATCTGCTCACGCTGATCAACGACATCCTCGACCTCGCGCGGGTCGAAGCGGGCAAGATGGTGCTGCACCCGGCCGCTGTCCATCTCGACACGTTTCTTCAGGTCCTGGCGAATATCATGCGCGTCAAGGCGGAAGAGAAAGGCCTGGCGTTCAGCTGCGAGCTCGCGCCCGGCCTGCCGGCCGCGGTGACGGTCGACGAGACGCGTCTGCGCCAGGTGCTGCTCAACCTGCTGGGCAATGCGGTGAAGTTCACCGACACCGGCAAGGTCTCGCTGCGGGTGCTGCCGGCCGCATCCACCGGCGCACCGGACGTCGCGCGGCTGCGCTTCGAAGTGGCCGACAGCGGCATCGGTATGAACACGCAACAGCTCGGGCGCATCTTCCAGCCCTTCGAACAGGTGGCGACGGCGCAGCGGCGCGAAGGCGGCACCGGTCTGGGCCTCGCCATCAGCCAGCAGCTGGTGCAACTCATGGGCGGCCATATCGACGTCGTCAGCACGCCCGGCAAGGGCAGCACGTTCTCGTTCGAGATCGACGTGCCCGCGGCCACCGCCGCACCGGCCGCCGTGGCGCCGCACGAGGGCCTGACGGGCTACGAGGGCGAGCGCAAGCGGCTGCTGATCGTGGACGACGTACCGCAGAACCGTGCGATGCTGCAGGACCTGCTGCAGGACACCGGCTTCATCGTCGCCGCCGCGGCGAACGGACTCGAATGCCTGGTCCTGCTCGACAGCTTCAGGCCGGACCTGATCCTGATGGACGTCATGATGCCGGTGATGGATGGGAACGAAACCACGCGCCAGATACGTCACATGCCGGGCTGGGGCGACGTCCCGATCATCGCCGTGACCGCCAGCGCCAGCCCGGACGACGAGCGCAAGAGCCGCGCCGCCGGTGCCAGCGCCTTCCTCGCCAAGCCGGTCGACCACGATCTCCTGCTGCGCACGATCGGTACGCTCCTGGCGCTGAAGTGGACCTCGGGGCAGCCGGCGCCGGAGGGCGGCGAAGAAACCGCCATGGCCATCCCGCCCGTCGACGAGATCGAGGCGCTGTGGCAGCTGGCGCAGATCGGCAACATGCGCAAGATCCGCGAGCGGGCCGCCTACCTGCGGGGTCTCGATCCCGCGTATGCGCCGTTCGCGAACCGGGTCGACACGCTCGCGCAAGGCTACCACTCGAAGCAATTGGTCGCCTTCGTGGCGCGCTTCCGGAGCGATTCGGAAAAAGTACTAGACGACCGGTCGGTTTAAGGTTACAGTGGCCCCATGAACACGGCAGCCACGACGCCCTCCTCCGACGTACGCTCGCACATCCTGGCGACCGGCCAACGCATCATGGCCGGCAAGGGTTACTCGGCGGTGGGCCTGAACGAGATCCTTACGACGGCCGGCGTGCCGAAGGGGTCGTTCTACCACTACTTCAGTTCGAAAGACGCGTACGGCGAAGCGATGCTCGAGCGGTATTTCGAGGAGTACCTGGCCGAGCTCGAAGAAACGCTGGGCCAGCCCGGCCTGACGGCGGCGCAGCGCCTCATGAATTACTGGGAGTCGTGGCAGGCGTCGCAGTCGTACGAGCGGTGCCAAGGCAAGTGCTTGGCCGTGAAGCTGGGTGCGGAAGTGGCCGACCTGTCCGAAGCCATGCGGCTCGTCCTGCGCCGCGGCACGGAAGCGATCGTCGGCCGGCTCGCGCAGGTGCTCACCGAGGGTGTCGAAGACGGGTCGTTGACTGTCGACGGCGAGCCGCAGAATGTGGCAGGCAGTTTGTACCAGTTGTGGCTGGGCGCCAGCGTGATGGCCAAGATCGAGCGGTCGACCCGGCCATTCGAGACGGCGCTGGCGGCAACCCGGCATATGCTTCATCTTGCCCCGTGAAACGGGCAGGATTTTTTTTGGCCAGTCGCTAGACGACTGGTCTACTGGCAACCTCAACCGAAGGGACACATCATGAAAGTGCTGATCGTACTGACCTCGCACGACCAACTCGGCAACACGGGCCGCAAGACCGGCTTCTGGCTCGAAGAACTGGCCGCTCCCTACTATGCGTTCAAGGACGCGGGCGCCGACATCGTACTGGCCTCGCCCAAGGGCGGACGACCACCGCTGGACCCGAAGAGCAACGAGCCGGACTTCCAGACCGACCTGACCCGCCGATTCGAAGCGGACGCCGGTGCCATGGCGCAGCTCGCCGCCACGGTGCCCCTGCACCAGGTGAAACAGGCCGATTTCGACACGGTGTTCTATCCCGGCGGCCACGGCCCCCTGTGGGATCTCGCGGAAGACAGCAACTCGATCGCCCTGATCGAGTCGTTCGTGGCCGCCGGCAAGCCCGTCGCGCTGGTCTGCCACGCGCCGGGCGTCCTGCGCCACGTCCGCACGCCGGCCGGACGGCCCCTCGTGGAAGGCAAGCAGGTGACGGGCTTCACCAACAGCGAGGAAGCGGCCGTCGGGCTGACCGACGTGGTCCCCTTCCTCGTCGAGGACGAGCTCAAAGCCAAGGGCGGCGTGTTTTCGCGCGGTCCCGACTGGGGTTCGTACGTTGTCCGCGACGGCCTCCTGATCACGGGCCAGAACCCGGGATCGTCGGCCGAGACGGCGGCGGCCCTGATCGCGCAGTTGCGGCCGTGATGCCCGCGCGCGGTGCGGGGTCAGGTATTCACCAATCTGTTGGGCTCGCAGCAGCGGACTGTTGCAAAAACCGCATATCGTTAGAACCCCCAACGGGATATGAATATGGCTAGATAATCGTTCTGCAATGGCGTTTCCATTCGTAAGATGTTTCGACTCATCCATTACGAAAGGGACGCCATGACCGCCACCGCGACGCGCCGCCAGGCCCGCCTCATCCACCGACAGCAACAGGCGCGCCGCCTGCAAACCGCCGCCCTGCTGGCCCTGTGCATGCTGCCGGTGGCGGCCACCTTCGCCGCGCCCAGCGTGTTCCCTACCGGCGTCACCCGCCACGAACCGCAGAAGGCGTGGAACGGCTATGTGCTGTTCTCGGGCCAGGACAAGAAGACGCACCTGATCGACGTGAACGGCAACGAGGTCCACCAGTGGGCGCAGGAAGGCTTCCCGCCCGTGCTGGTGGAACCCGCCAGGGTCGGCGGCGCGCGCGGCCGCGTGCTGCTGCAACTGGCGCAACTGCCGGGCGTGCAGACCGCCGGCAATGGCCTCGGCAATGCCGCCATCGGCGAGCTCGATTGGGACGGCAAGGTCGTCTGGCGCTGGGGTGCGGCCGCGCAGACCGTGTACGGCGGGGCCGACACCAACACGAACGCCGCCCCCGGCGGTACGGCCAAGCAGCACCACGACTGGGAGCGCCTCGCCAACGGCAACACGCTCGTGCTGGCGAACCTCGTGCATGAAGTGAAAGGCTTCAAGGCGCCGCAGGTGCTGGACGACGTGCTGTACGAAGTCGACCCGCAAGGGAAGATCGTGTGGCGCTGGACGGCGTCCGACCACCTCGAGGAATTCGGCTTCTCGAAAGCCGCGCTGGACCAGCTGCGCAATGCCGCGCCGCGCGAAGGCGCCAGGGCCGTCGACTACCTGCACACGAACAGCGCCCGCGCGCTGGGCCCGAACAAATGGTTTGACCAGGGCGACACGCGCTTCGCGCCGGACAACGTGATCATCAGTTCGCGCCAGGCAAACATCGTCGCGATCATCGACAGGAAGACCGGCAAGGTCGTGTGGCGCCTCGGTCCCGATTTTGCGCCTACGGGCGGCAAGCTGCCGCGCCCCGTCGACCAGCTGATCGGCCAGCACGACCCGCATTTGATCGCGCCCGGCCTGCCCGGTGCCGGCAACCTGATCGTGTTCGACAACCAGGGCGAGGCCGGCTACCCGATCGTCAGCCCCGGCATCTTCCCGCACTCGCGCGTGCTGGAGATCGACCCGGTCAGGAAAGAGATCGTGTGGGAGTACACCGCCGTGAATTCCAACCAGACGCAGTGGAGCTTCTACAGCGCCTTCATCAGCAGCGCGCGCCGCCTGCCGAACGGGAACACCCTCATCGACGAAGGCATGAACGGCCGGATCTTCCAGGTCACGCCGCAGGGCGAGATCGTGTGGGAGTACGTCAGCCCGTACTACGGCGACTCCGCCGTCGGCGGCAGCGGCCGCACGGTGCGCACGAACTGGGTCTATCGCGCCCAGCCCGTGCCGCACGACTGGGTGCCGGCCGTCGCCAGCGCGCGCTAATCCCTTTTCACTCTTCGGTAACACCTGCGGCGCGTCCCCGCGCGCCACAGCGGCTTCGCTCATCCCGCTTTTTATTATCACTACAAGGAGAATGTCGTGTTTTACGCATCCGCAGCACAGCAGAGGACCAGGCGCCACGGCGCGCCGGCCGTTTCACGCACCACCATCGCGGCGGCGGCCATGATGATGTGCGCCGGATGCGTGTGGGCGCAGGAGAATGGTCCGAACCCCGTCGTCAACGGCACGCTCATCGCCGCCGCCGACGTGGGCCCCGATCCGGCCGCCACGCAGCCGCTGTCCGACACGATCCAGACGGTGCTCGTCTCAACCCGCCGCCGCGTCGAAAGCTCGCAAAGCCTTCCGACGCCGATGACGGTGCTGAACGGCGACGAGCTGGAAGCGAACCGCGTCTACCGCGCGCAAGACCTGCAGCAGCTGCTGCCCAGCACCACGATCAACTATGTCCACGCCCGCCAGATGAGCTTTGCCGTGCGCGGCCTGGGCAACAACCCGGCCAGCGACGGCCTGGAAGGCAGCGTCGGCCTGTACCTCGACAACGTCTACCTCGCCCGCCCCGGCATGGCCGCGTTCGACGCGCTCGACATCGAACAGCTCGAACTGCTGCGCGGTCCGCAGGGCACGCTGTTCGGCAAGAACACGACGGCGGGCGTCGTGAACATCTCGTCGCGCAAACCATCGCACGACGTGGAATCGCAGGCGGAAATCTCGGCCGGCAGCTACGGCTACGTGCAGGGCAAGCTGGTGCTGAACCGTCCCGTGACGGACGATCTCGCCGCGCGCCTGTCCGTGTACCGCACGCAGGACGACGGCTATATCCGCAACCGCTACAACGGCACCCGCGTGCAGGGCGGCCTGCGCCAGGGACTGCGCGCGCAAGCCCTGTATGAGCCGAACAAGGACTTCAGCCTGCGCGTGATCGCCGACTACAACGAGGAAGACTCGAACAACGGCACGCTGATTTTCTATAACGCGGGCGCGACGGGCAAGTACCTCGCGCAGGCTGCCCTCGTCGGCGGGCATCCGGTGACGAATCCGGAAGACCGCGCCGTCACCCTCGACAACGGCTCGCACGTAAACGTGCACCAGGGTGGCGTGTCGGCGGAAGCCAACTGGAACCTCGCCAACGCCAGCCGCGTCACGTCCATCAGCGCGTGGCGCACCTGGAACTTCGTGCCGCACAACGACGACGGTCTCGACGTGCCGGTGACGCTGAACGTGGGGCAGTCCGCGAAGCACCGCCAGTTCACGCAGGAGCTGCGCTGGGCCAGCGCGCCCGGTGCGGTCGACACGGTCGCCGGCGCCTACTATTACTACCAGGAGCTGGAGAACAACGCGTTCACCGTCAACGGTCCCCTCGCGGACCGCTTCAACGGCAATCCCGCCGGCGCGTGGAACGACGTGACCAGCAACTCGCCGGGCACCCTGCGCGTCAACAGCTATGCCCTGTTCGGCCAGGCGACGTGGCATGCGACGGACCGCTGGGATCTGACGGCCGGCCTGCGCGGCACGTACGAGGACAAGCGCGTGCGTGTGATCCGTTACGCGCCGGTGGGCCCGGCCGTCACCGGTGCCGCGCTCGCCGTGCGCAACGCCCGCTACGGCGCCTACGATTCCGGTCCGCTGGCGCTGCACCAGGCCAGCCCCAGCGCGCTGCTGTCCGCCGGTTATAAGGCGTGGGACGACGTCCTGTTGTACGGCAGCCTGTCGCACGGCGAAAAATCCGGCGGCATCAACCTGCAGGTGCCCGGCGCGGCCGGTGCGGCGTCGCTGCTGGTGGGCGCCGAGCGCGCCAATGCGGCGGAACTGGGCGTGAAAAGCACGTTGTTCAACCGCCGCCTGCAGCTGAACGCGAACGTGTTCGCGACCGTCGTCCACGGCTACCAGAGCAATGCCTACGATCCGACGACGCGCACGTCGTACCTGACGAACGCCGGCGACGTGCGCACCCGCGGCATCGAACTGGAAGCCCTCGCGATTCCCGTCCGCACCCTGCACATCCAGGCCAACGTGTCGTTCAACGACCCGCGCTACCTGACCTACAGGAACGCCCCGTGCGCGCCGGAAGTGAATGCCGTGTCGTGCGACCTGTCCGGCCGCGACGCGCTCGTCAACGCCCCGCGCCGCACGGCGAACGTCGGCGCGCGCTGGGAGCACCCGTTGGATGACGTGTGGCGCGCCTACGTGAACGGCAACGTGTCGTACCGCTCGTCGACGTACGGCACGCTTGACGCGTCGAAGTATTCGCGCATCCCGGCCTACGGCCTCGCGAACCTGTCCGCGGGCGTGCGCTCGAACGGCGAGCACGCGTGGGACGTGCAGGTCTGGGCCCGCAACCTGTTCGACCGCCAGTACTACACGAGCATGTGGAACAACGCATTCGGCTCGTACAACGCCGTCATCGGCACGCCGCGCACGATCGGCGCCACGGCCCGTCTCGATTTCTAAGCAAGGAACCATCATGACCCAACCCGACCAGAAACGCCGCGCGGTACTCGCCGGCCTCCCCGCCCTCGCCCTCGCTCCGCAGGCATTGCTCGCCGCCGACCGCAAGGACCAGCAGCCGAACATCGTCTTCATCCTCGCGGACGACCTGGGCTACGCGGACCTGAGCGTCTACGGCAACACGGATTTCACCACGCCGAATCTTGACCGCCTGGCGGCGCAGGGCGTGCGCTTCACGCAGGCGTATGCCAATTCCGCCGTGTGCTCCGCGACGCGCTTCGGCCTGATCACGGGCCGCTACCAGTACCGCCTGCGCGGCGGGCTGGAAGAACCGATCGCCGGGGCATCGAAGACCATCGGCCTGCCGCCGCCGCACCCGACGCTGCCGTCGCTGCTGAAGAAGGCGGGCTACCGCACCGCCCTGTTCGGCAAATGGCACCTGGGCTACCTGCCCGTGTTCGGTCCCCTCAAGAGCGGCTACGACGTCTTCTTCGGGAACTACGGCGGCGCCATCGACTACTTCACGCACAAGCCGGGCGTGGGCCCGGAGGTGCCGGAAGACCTGTACGAAGGCGAAGTCCCCGTGCACAAGGTCGGCTATTACACCGACCTGCTCGCGGACCGCGCCACCGAGTACATCGGCCAGCAGGACGGCAAGCAACCATTCTTCCTGTCGCTGCACTTCACGGCGCCGCACTGGCCGTGGGAAGGTCCGGGCGACGAAGCCGTGTCGCGCGACATCGGCAACATCTTCCACTACGACGGCGGCAATCTCGCCACGTACGGCAAGATGGTGACGGGCCTGGACACCGCCATCGGGCGCGTGCTCGACGCGCTGCAGCACCAGGGCCTCGCCGACAACACGATCGTCATCTTCACGAGCGATAACGGCGGCGAGCGCTTTTCGAAGACGTGGCCGTTCAGCGGCCAGAAGACGGAACTGCTGGAAGGCGGCATCCGCGTGCCCGCGATCGTGCGCTGGCCGCGCCGGCTGGGCGCCGGCAAGACGACGGAGCAGGTCGCGATCAGCATGGACTGGCTGCCGACCCTGCTCGCCGCGGCCGGCGGTGCGCCCGACCCGGCCTACCCGCCCGACGGCCAGAACCTGCTGCCCGTGCTGACGGGCCAGCGCGCGCCCGGCGACCGCACGCTGTTCTGGCGCTACAAGGCGAACGCCCAGCGCGCGGTCCGCTCGGGCAACTGGAAATACCTGCGCCTGAACGGCAACGAGTTCCTGTTCGACGTGGCCGTGGACCAGCGCGAGCGCGCCAACCTGGCGCAGCGCCATCCGGACGTGTTCAACAGGCTGAAGGAAGAATGGGAGAGCTGGAACGCGAGCATGCTGCCGATCACGCCGGACGTGCGCACGCACGGCGTGAACGGGAAGGTGCAGGCCGACCGCTATCACGCGGAGGGCACCGACTGAGCCGGGTCACTCCTGGGCCGCGTCGTCCTTCTCGTCGCGGCCCAACAACTCGCTGGTCCACTCCTGCCACGTGCAGTTGGGGCAACGCCGCCACAACAGGATCAGGAAAAACGTCGCGCAACCGAATGCCAGCACGATCGCGTGCAACGCGAGATCCGGTTCGAGGCCGTACAGTAAATCCAGCATGGCGCACCTACCTTCCTGGCGGAATCATTCATGGCGATACCGCATGATTCCAATGTAGACCAAGCCGGCGGGCGTGTCCAGCGCGCTTCAGATGGGTTTTAAAAACAGGCCGACGGTCAGCGCAATGCCGATGCAGACGATGGCCACGCGCAGCGCCTTCTCGTTCACGCGGTGCAGGGCCCACGCCCCCAGCAGCCCGCCGATGATGGCCCCCGCCGCCAGCACGCCGCACTGCAGCCAGTGCAGGTCGGGCGACGTCAGGAACAGGACGACCGCCGACGCATTCATCACGCCGGCGAGCACATTTTTCGTGGCGCCCGCGTTGCGCGCGGCGAGACCCGCCATCGTCAGCGCGGCCAGCATCAGGATGCCGATGCCGCCGCCGAAATAGCCGCCGTAGACGGCGATCAGGAATTGCGCGCACGCCGTCGCGACGGGGCCGAGGTGCACGGCGCCGGCCGCACCGGGCTTGCGGAAGAAGCTCCCCCACGTGAACACGGCCGTCGCGAACAGCACGAGCCATGGCACGAGCCGCGCGAACACCGCGGGCGACGTGTGCAGCAACAGCAGCCCGCCCGCCGCGCCGCCGGCAATGCTCAGCACAAACAGTGCCCAAAACGGCAGGCCGCCCGCGCCGCTGACCAGCTTGCGCCCGGCGTATCCGGACGTGATCTGCGCGGGGAACAGCGCGACGGTCGATGTGATGTTGGCGGCGAGCGGCGACATGCCGGAGACGATCAGCGCGGGCAAGGTGACGAACGAGCCGCCGCCCGCCAGCGCGTTCTGCACGCCGGCCCACAGCCCGGCCAGGAAGACGAGCAGCAGCATCATGCTGCCGCTCCGTATTGACGGTCGTTGGCTGGGCGGTGTGGTGTCGGCATGGCGCGGCGGTGAGCTCGAGGAAGCTCATCTTACACCGCCGCCGCTGCCGTAGTCAGTGACCGCCCTTGTCGCCGTTCTTGTGCCCGTGGTCGCCGCCCTTGTCGCCGCCTTTGGACGGTGCCGCATGCGGTTGCGGCGCCGGTTGCGGATGCTGCGCAGGCTTCGGTGCGGCAGGTGCCGACGGCTGCGGTCGCGGTGCCGGCTGCGGTCGCGGTGCCGGCTGCGGATGCGGTACAGACTGCGGACGCTGCACCGGCGGCTGTGGCCGCGGTGCCGGCTGCGGATGCGGTACAGACTGCGGACGCTGCGTTGGTGGCTGCGGTCGCGGTGCCGGCTGCGGACGTTGCGCCGGCGGCTGCTGGCGCGCGGCCGGCTGCGGATGCGACGCCTGCATCGCCACCCGCTGCGGCGCGGGCGCGCGCGGTGCTTCATGCGCTGCCGGTTGCGGTGCCGGCGCGTGCGACGGCGCCTGACGCCCCGCCTGTCGCGGTTCGCCGCCACGCAGCGGACGCGGCGCCTGCGGTTGCGCCATCGCGCCGTGCGCGGCAACTCGCGACTCGTCGGCAGGCCTGTCCCGGCCGGCATGTGGCGGCTGCGGACGGCCCGCCTCCGCGGCCGTCGTGCCTGCGCCGGTGCCGCCACGCGCGGCCAGTTGCGCGGTGCTCTGCGGACCGTGCACACCCGGCGTCGCGACCGGCGGACGGCCGGCGAGCGGCGGCGCTCCGTGGACGGGTCGATTGGCCGGCCCAGGCAGCGGCACGGCCGCGGTCTGCGGCCGTTGTCCAGCCGGCCCACGCGCCTGCAACGGCGTCACGGGCTTGCCGATCGCTGGCCGCAGCACGCGCAGCGGCACCGGACCGTGGACCGCCACGCGCGCATCCGGGCGGACTGCCGCCGGTCCGGGGCCGCGGACGAACGCATGCGCCGGCAATGCGCGCGTCACCGCCACGCGCTGCAGCACGGGCCCAGGCGGCGGGCGGCCGGCCGGCGTGCCGAACCGGCTGTGCGGCAGCGGACGCGCTTGCGGCGCGGCCAGCACGGGAGCGGCGCGCGCCACGCCGGGCGGCAGCAGCAGGCCGGCGCGCGCCGTCGGCGCGGCCTGCGCGAACTGCTGCGCGGGCATCGCCACGATCGCGCCGGGCACGTCGCGGTTCCGGTAAGTGATGTTGTTGACGATGGTCGTCTGCCGGATCACGGTATTGGTCACGTTGACGTTCGTGATGTACGTCGGGCTCGCGTGGTACGGCGGCCGGTACGGTTCGTGCGGCGCCAGCGGGAACCAGCCGACACCCGGATCGGAGCGGCCACCGAACGCCAGCACCGTGCCGACGAACGCCACCAGCGCTGGCGCATAGACGGGCTGCGCACGCGACGGCGCCGGCACCCAGGCCCACGTGTCCGGCGTGCGGATCCAGCGGCCGTAGTGCGACACGGCGTAGCCGTAGGGCTGGTCGTCGATCCACGTCCAGCCCCACGGGTCGATCCAGGCCCAGTGTCCCGCGTGATACGGCGCCCAGTTGCGCGGCGCGCGGTCCGGTACCCACACGGTACCGTACTCCGGCATGGTGCGCCAGCTGCCGTAGTCGTCGAGATCCTCGAAGCCGACGACGCCCTGCGGCACGTAGCGGCGCGCGATGGCGCGCTCGTAGCGCTGGTCGCGCGCCAGCGCCCAGCGGTCGAATTCGTCCGGCGGCGCGGGCGGGAGCAGCACGTAGTTGTTCAGGTCCTGGCCGCCGAAGCGATAGCCCTGCCCCGGCGCGAGCGCCAGCGACGTGCCGTCGCCGTACACGTCGCCGGCGCCGTTCAGCACCGTGACGTCCGTCGTGCTGCCGTCCGGCGCGACGGCCAGGCGGTAGTCGCCGGGCTGGCGCGCGACGAAGGCGAGATTCGGCGTGTCCACCTCCACCGTCTCGCCCGGCGCCAGGCGGCGCACGTGCAGGTCGATGCGGCCCTGCGACACCTGCAGTTGCGTCGTGCGTTCGTCCGCAGCGAGCACGGTGAGCAAGGTACCCGAGTCCATGCGCGCGATGGCGGCGCCGAACTGGGCTTCGTCACGCCCGCCGGCATCCGTCCACAGGCGGTCGCCCGCGACGAGGGGCCGGTTGAGAGGCGCCTGCGCCCAGTCAGGGCTGCCGGCCGGCGAAAAGCTGACGGGACCGGCGAGGTAGGCGATGCGGCCCACGCGCGCGGGCGGGTCCTGCGTCTGCGCGGACACGGTTGCCGCAGCCAGCGCCAGTGCGAAGGCGATGGCCGGCCGGAGGATGTTCGATGCGCTCATGATCGTCGATGGCACTGGGAATTGAAACCCGATCATAGCCCCGGCGCCCCGCGCGCACGGTACGCTGTCACACCGTGTTACAGAAGTTGCAATGCGGCTCAGCGCACGAGGGCCGGATACGTGAACGCGACGAAGTGGACGGCGTTCAGTGCGAAGTGCGTGAGGATCGCGCCCTCGATACGTCCCGAACGCAGGTACGCGGCAGCGTAGCCGAAGCCCGCCAGCGTGGCGAACACCACGAGCATTGGGCCGCCGACCGCGTGCGCGAGCCCGAACAGCAAAGTCGAAACGACGACCGCGACGGCCAGGCCATAACGGCGTCCCTCCACGCCGCGCGCCAGTCCGGCGAGCAGGAAGCCGCGGAAGAACGCCTCCTCCGTCACGCAGGTGATCAGCAGATTGTTGACGAGGAACCAGGGTGTCGCCGGCAGCCATTTCACGTCCGGCCGCACGACGCCGAGCAGCACGCCCGCGCCGAGGACCACGACGAGCGTCGCCGCCAGCACGGGCAGCGTATGGCGCAGCATGGGCAGCCAGTCGGCACGCGCGCGGATCGGGGCGCAGAACACGCCCATCAACACGATGCCCGCGATGGCCTTGTCGAAGTTCGCATACAGCGTGAACGGCGGCGCACCGGCCGACACCTGCACGTGGTCGAGCAGCACGGGATTGTGGAAGCCCGGCAGCCGGTGCAGCGCCAGCAGCAGCGCGCACACGCCCGTCAGCACGAGCAGCGGAATGCGCACCCAGGCCCGTCCGCTCGTGCGCGCGCCGAGCGCCAGCGCGAGATAGGCCGCGGTGACGGCGACGCCGCGCCAATCGAGCATGTTCATCGCGAGGCCGGCCACGCATGCGACCAGCAACCCGGTGCACCAAGCCCAATCGCGGTTCCCGCGCACGGCCGGCGCCGGGATCCACAACGTGAGTACGGCCAGCGCCAGTGCGCCGAACGCCAATGACGGATCGGGAGCGACCGGCATGGTCAAGCGTGCGATCGTTTGTGCATCTGCTTGTGCATGCGGCGCAGGCTGAGCCACACGAGGCCCGCGACGACCGGCACCAGCGCCCCCGTGAGCATGTCCGGGTTGACCGGCATGCCGAGGCTCTTGAGGCCCTTGCCGGCATACCCGAGCAGGCCGACGACGTAGTACGAGATCGCCGCCACCGACAGGCCCTCGACGGCCTGCTGCAGGCGCAGCTGCTGGGCGGCGCGGCGGTCCATCGATTGCAGGATTTGCCGGTTCTGGTTTTCCTGGACGATGGACACGCGCGTGCGCAGCAGGTCGTTGACGTTGGCGATGCGGCGCGCCAGCGCTTCCTGGCGGGCGGCCGTCGATTCGCACGTGTTCATCGCGGGCGTGAGGCGGCGGTCCATGAATTCCTCGACGGTCGGCACGCCTTCGATGCGGGCCTCGCGCAATTCCTCGATGCGCGCCTTCACGAGGCGGTAGTAAGCCTTCGACGCGGAGAAGCGATAGCCGTTGTCGAGCGAGAGTTTTTCCAGGCGCGCTGCCAGCTTCGTGATCTGTGCCAGCAGGTCCTGGTCGCCCGCGACGGCCTCGCCCGCGACCATGCGTTCGGCCAGCGTGGCCAGTTCGGCCTCGATGTCGTCCAGCGCGTCGGACACGGTGCGCGCGGCCGGCAGCCCGAGGAGCGCCATCATGCGATAGGTGTCGATCTCCAGCACGCGCTGCGCGAGGCGGCCGGCCTGCTGCGCGCGCATCTCGACGTCGCGCAGCACGAAGCGCGAGAAGCCGTCGGACTGGATCGCGAAATCCGTCCACACTTCGCCGCCCTGCATGACGCGCGAGCCGACCAAGTTGTTGCTGGCGAAGCCGTCCTGCAGCGCGGCCGGATCGGCGGCGCCGCGCTCCAGCAGCACGTGCGCGGCCGACATCAGGCGGCCGTGCAGGCCGAGGATCCACGACTGCGGCAGGTGCGCGAGCGGCATGCGCGCGAACGCCTCGGCGATCGGCAACCCCGGCGCGATCTTTTGCGTGAACGTGTAGGTCGCGAACTCCGTGTGCCGTTCCCACTTGAGGCGGAAGCGGCCGAAGTCATGATAGAAGTGGTTGGCCGTCACGTTCGGCGCCGCGACGCCGAAATGCCCGCACAGCGCGGCGAGCAGCGCATGCTGGTTGGGGCCATGCTCGCTGCGCGATCCGGATTCGCTGGCGCGGTACACGGCGAGGTGGGTGATGGCTTCGGGCGCTTCCAGCCGGAGGAAGGGACGCGAATGGATTTCGGCGGCCAGCGGAATGCGCTGGGCGTGGCTCAGGCTCGGGTAAGCGGTCGTCATGGTTCGATTGGTCGGCTCAGCAATATTTCCCATTGTACATGCGTATGCACAGCGCCGGCACGGCCTCGATCGCAACCTTGGCCGAATAAAGTTCAGCGAGCGGCAAAACCGCCAACGCAGTCAGCCCAAATGAGCGTTTTGGTCTGACCACTTGCAACATTATCCCGACCAAACTAAGATGCGATCTTGGCAATCGCCTCCACTTTTTCCTGGACTGAAACAATGAGAAAAATGCCCGCGCCACCCGATGCGATTGCGAGCGAGCCGCGACTGTATCGCGTGGTGTCGAGCCGGATCGAAGCGTTGATCCGGGAAGAGAACATCAAGCCGGGCGAACGCCTGCCCGCCGAGCGCGACCTGGCCACGAAGCTGGGCGTCTCGCGCACGTCGCTGCGCGAAGCGCTGATCGCGCTGGAACTGGGCGGCGTCGTCGAAGTGCGCGGCGGCTCGGGTGTGTACGTCAGCGAACAGGCGGCGCCGAAGACGACGCGGCCGGCGGCCGGTCCCGGTCCGTTCGAGGTGCTGGCCGCGCGCCGCATGATCGAGGTCGAGGTCGCGGCGCTGGCCGCGAAGAACGCGACGCCGGCGGCCGTCGATGCGATCCTCGTCGCCGTCGAACAGATGGAGCAGAACCAGGACAACCTGGGCGAGAACGAATCGGCCGACCGCAACTTCCACCTCGCGATCGCGCGCGCGGCCGGCAACAGCGCCCTCGTCGGCGTGATCGAATACCTGTGGGCGCAGCGCGGCAGCCTGTGGCACAAGCTGACGGAGCACTTCCAGACCGAGGAGTTGCGCCAGCTGACGCTCCTCGACCACCGCGCCATCCTGGCCGCCATCGCCTCGCACGACGTGGCCGGTGCCCGCTCGGCCATGCGCGCGCACCTCGACCGCGTGACGCGCACGTTTTCGCGCGGCTAGGCGCAGACAGGCATGGAGATCTGGGTCGACGCCGATGCCTGCCCGGCCGTCATCAAGGACATCCTGTTCCGCGTGGCCGACCGCGTACAGCTGAACGTCACGCTCGTGGCGAACCAGCTGATCCGCGTGCCCGGCTCGCGCTTCATCCGCGCGCTGCAGGTACCTGCGGGCGCCGATGCGGCCGACGCGGAAATCGTCGCGCGCGTGCAGCCCGGCGACATCGTCGTGACGGGCGACATTCCCCTCGCCGCCCTCGTTCTGGACAAGGGCGGCATGCCCCTCAATCCACGCGGCGAGTGGTACACCAGGGACACCATCGCGCAGCAGCTCACGATGCGCGCCTTCATGGACGAACTACGATCCAGCGGCGTCGACACGGGCGGGCCGAGCGCGTTCAGCCAGGCGGACCGGCAGCGGTTCGCGAATGCGCTCGACCGCGAACTGGCGAAACGCGCGCATAAACCATGACCGGCCCCGTGCTCGCCGCCGCCCAATGCAGCGCCTTGGCGGGCGACATCGCGGCCAACGTCGGCCGGCACCTGGACTTCATCGATGCCGCGCACCGGCAAGGCGTGAACATCCTCGTCTTCCCCGAGCTGTCGTTGACGGGCTATGAGCCGGCGCTGGCCGGCCGTCTTGCACAGGCGGCGGACACGGACTGCATCGCGCCGTTGCGTGCGCGTGCGCGAGACACCGGAATGACGGTCATCGCCGGCCTGCCGCTGCGGTCCGGCGCCGCGGACAAACCGTACATCGCCGCTTTCATCCTGCACCCGGACGGCACCTCGACCGTGCAGACGAAGCGGCACCTGCACACGGGCGAGGAACCCTATTTCAGCGCGGGCACCGGCGGGCCGCTGCTCGACGCCGGCGGCATGCCGCTGGCGCTGGCGATCTGCGCGGACTTCTGCCGGCCCGCCCATGCCGCCGCGGCGGCGTCCGCGGGTGCGCGCATCTATGCGGCGAGCGCCCTGATCGGCGCGTCCGGCTATCCGGTCGACAGCGCCCTGCTGCAGGATCATGCGCAGCGCCACCGCATGGCCGTCCTGCTCGCGAACCACGGCGGGCCGACGGGCGGCTGGACGTCGGCCGGGCGCAGCGCGTTCTGGGACGAACAGGGCCGGCTGGTGGCGGCGACGGCCGGGCCGGGCGATTGCCTGCTCGTCGTCAGGGCCGGCGCCGACGGGTGGGTCGGCTGATCACAGGAAGCCGAACAGCTTCTTGCCCGCGTTCGGGCGGCGCGCATCGATCATGTCGCCGATCCTCTTCTTGTCGAAGCGCTCCAGCAGCGTCTCGGCCCCGGCGCGCAGCTTCAGGGCCAGTTCTTCCTTGTAGAGCGGTACGATCGCGAAGAACGCGATCTCCTTGTCGCCGTCGATGCGCAGCCGGTGGAATTCATCCGGCACGCTGATGGACGGCAGAAGGATGCAGCCGTCGAAGCGGACGTCCGCCGCGTACGGCTCGGCCGGGTCGCCGTTCGGCACCGTATGCCCCCAGCCCAGCCACGTCCCGTACTTGTGCGGCAGCCGGGCCAGCGTCTTGATCAGCCGGACGGGCCAGTACCAGCGCTCGTCCTCGAACGATTCCTTGTCGAGCTTCCAGTCCGGCGGCAGGGTGATCATCAACTCCGCGTGGCGCGGGACGTCGGCGTCCGGCGGCGTCGACATCGGCAGGTCGCTCATGCCGGACGTAACCAGCCGGATGAAGGGATACGCGTCCGTCGGCTTGACGATGTGGACGTCGATGTGGACCGTGTCGGACACCAGTTCGTGGAACACGCAATCGACGGGCCCGAGGTGCCGGTCGATGTGGTCCGAGATCTGCTGCAGGCAGATCTCGCCCTGCGGCGGCGCCCACGGCGTGCTCTCCGTATGGTGATAGATCGGATCGCCGTGCAAGGACACGACGTTGCTGGCTCGGTATGCGCTCATCGCGGCCCCCTCGAATGCTGACCCGGTGAGTCTAGCAGCGCGGGGGGCGCGAAAATGCGCGCTTTTCCACGCGCGCTACGCCGCGGCTTCCAGGCGCTCCCGAGCGGCCGGCAGGGCGCGCCGGCCCGCCCCGTGCGGCCTGCCGGCGCCGGGTCCGGCCACCCTGAACACGCTGACGGTGTCCGCCAGCTGCCGCGCCTGCGATTGCATCGCGTCCGTCGCGGCGGCCGCTTCCTCGACCAGGGCGGCGTTCTGCTGCGTGACCTGGTCCATCTGCCGGATCGCCGCGTTGACTTGCTGGATGCCCTCGCTTTGCTCGTGTGCCGCAGTCGCGATCTCCGCCATGATGCCGCTGACGCGCCGCACGCTCGTCACGACCTCGGCGATCGTGCGTCCGGCTTCGTCGACGAGCCGCATGCCCGTGTCGACCCTGCTCACCGAGGTATCGATCAGCGCCTTGATCTCCTTCGCCGCCGCGGACGAGCGTTGCGCGAGCGTCCGCACCTCGCCGGCGACGACGGCGAAGCCGCGCCCCTGTTCGCCCGCGCGCGCAGCTTCGACCGCCGCGTTGAGCGCGAGGATGTTCGTCTGGAACGCAATGCCGTCGATGACGGCGATGATGTCGACGATCCGGCGCGCCGACGCGTTGATGTCGCCCATCGTGGCGACCACCTGCTCGACGACGGTGCCGCCCCGTGCCGCGATATCGGACGCCGCCGCCGCGACGTCGTTGCCGTGGCGGGCGTTGTCCGCATTGTTGCGGACCGTGGTCGCCAGCTCTTCGATCGACGCGGCACTCTCCTCGATCGCGCTGGCCTGCTGCTCCGTCCTCGTCGAGAGATCCAGGTTGCCCGCCGCGATCTCGTCGCTGCTGACCGAGATCACGTCCGTGCCGGCGCGGACGTTGCCGACGATTTTCGCCAGGCCGTCCTTCATCGTGCCCAGCGACGCCAGGAGCGCGCCCGTTTCGTCGCGCGACGTGGCGGCGATGTCGTGCGTCAGGTCGCCGACCGCGATGGCTTGCGCGAATGCCGACGCCCGCGCCAGCGGCCGAACGATGCCGACGGTAACCCTGTACGCCACCGCCGCGCCGAGCAGCAGCACGAACAGCGCGATCGCCGACATCAGCAGCTTCGAGGCCCGCAGCACGACGTCGACCTGCGTACCCGCGTCGTCCAGGTGCCCTTCGATCCCCCGGATCACGTCGTTCAGGTCGCTCACGATGCGCCGGCGCAGCGGACTGCATTCGTTCACCAGGAACGCGCCGTACCCCTTCATGTCGCCCGCGCCGCGATACCGGCGCGGCCGATCCAGTTCCTGCGCCATCGCCAGCAATTCCCGGCGCGCCTTGTCGAATGCGGGCTGGCCGCCCAGCACGGGTTCCAGCTGCGCCAGCCGTTCCAGGTAGATCTTCCGTTGCGCATCGAGCACGTCCAGCTCCTTCGATGCATCCTGGTCGGCCTCGTAGATATAGGCATTCCTTGCCGCGATGCCCGTCTGGTCCAGCGCCTCGCGCAGGTCGTAGAGCCGCGCCAGCTCGGTCGTGCGGATGCGTTTTTCCTCCTCCACGACCCTGGCGATGCCGCCCATGCGGACGAGCGCGATCACGGCAATCAATACCGCGAGCGCGCAGACCGCGCCAAATCCGCAGGCAAGCCGCGCACCGATGCTGGTGTTCTTGAACATATGAGTCTCCGACGGGAAAACAATCGATTTGATGATATAGGGAAACATTAACGGGATTCTCACCGATTGTCACCACGCGGTCCCGGTCAGCACGTTGTGTGCCATATTCACGGTCCGGGACGCGTAAAAACAACAAGACCCGTGACGACGCGGCGGGTAGGCTGTGCCCTGTCTCCGACAACGACATATCATATGAACAAGATCTCGATCATCGATTCCCACACCGGCGGCGAGCCGACCCGGCTCATCGTCGACGGCGGTCCGGACCTGGGCCACGGGTCGTTGTCGGAGCGCCTGGCGCGCATGCGCGAACGGTATGACCACATCCGCACGGGCACCGTGTGCGAACCGCGCGGCTCGGACGTCCTCGTGGGCGCGCTGCTGTGCGAACCCCATGCGCCCGACTGCGCGGCGGGCGTCATCTTTTTCAACAACGTCGGCTACCTCGGCATGTGCGGGCACGGCACGATCGGCCTCGTCGTGTCGCTGGCGCACCTCGGACGCATCGGGGCCGGACGGCACCGCATCGATACGCCCGTCGGCGTCGTGACGGCCGAACTGCACGGGGACGGTTCGGTGAGCATCGACAACGTGCCGTCATACCGGACGCGCAAGGACGTCCACGTCGATGTCGCGGGCCATGGCACCGTGCGCGGCGACGTGGCGTGGGGCGGCAACTGGTTCTTCCTCATCAAGCACCATGCATTCGACATCGTCCCGGCCAACATCCCGGCGCTGACCGCGTTCGCGCAAGCCGTCATGGCCGCGCTGGCCGCACAGGGCGTCACCGGCGATGGCGGCGCGCCGATCGACCACGTGGAACTGTTCGCCCCGTCGCTCGTCGCGGACAGCCGCAACTTCGTGCTGTGCCCCGGCAAGGCGTACGACCGCTCGCCCTGCGGCACGGGCACCAGCGCGAAACTGGCTTGCCTGGCCGCGGACGGCAAGCTGGAACAAGGCGCCGTCTGGCGCCAGGAGAGCATCATCGGCAGCGTATTCGAAGGCAGCTACCGCCGCGCGGGCGACGCCGTCGCGCCGACGATCCGCGGCACGGCCTGGGTCAGCGCCGAGTCCACGCTGCTGTTCGACGATGGCGATCCGTTCGCATGGGGCATCCCGGCTTAGGCTTTTTTCATCTGCAGCCCGTATTCGCTCGGGCTCATGCCCACGTACGACTTGAACTGGCGGCTGAACGCGCTGTGGTCCGTGTAGCCGCACTCGTACGCGATCTCCGCGATCTTCGCACCCGGATTCTGCTCGATCAGGGTGCGCGCGGCCGTCAGCCGGCATTGCACGAGCAGCTGCCGCGGCGAGTGCTGGAACACTTTCTGGAACAGCCGTTCCACCCGCGACAGCGACAGCCCCGCTTCTTCCGCCAGTGCCTTGAGCGAGATATTCTCCCGATAGTTTTCGCTGATGTGCTGGGCGATCCGGGCGATCTGCCGGTACGCCGGGTGCAGGTCGTCGAGCAGGCCGAGGTCCTGCGACGTGCCGATCAGGCCGACCACGTCCCCATCCTTGCCAAACAGCGGGATCTTCTTGGTGATGCACCACCCGCGGCTGCGGCCGGGGTAGATGTGCAGTTCGAGCTGTTTGTCGATCGCCGTGCCGCTGGCGATGACCTGGCGGTCCTGCGCGAGATACGTCTCTGCCAGCGCGCGCGGGAACAGTTCCAGCGCCGTCTTGCCGAGCACATCCTTCTTGTGCCGAACTCCGCAGCGGCGCACCATCGTGCGGTTGATGCTCACGTAGCGCCCGTCCCGGTCCTTCACGAAGAATGCGACGTCGCCGAGCGCGTCGAAGATCGCTTCGACGGCCTGCATGCCGATGGTGTCGATGGCGCGGATGGTGGTGTCGTCGATCATGGTGTCCTCCAGGACGTGAATATAGGCGCGTTGCACCCGCATGGCAAACGGCAGGCGGGCGTTGTGCCGATTTCGGCCTTCCCGGCGCCCGCATCGCGCAAGACCCTCGGACCGAACAGGCCTAGCATGGATGCTTTCAAAAGGAGACTAACCCATGTGGAAAGGTGTTCTGCCCGCCGTCACCACCAAGTTCAACGAGGACGGCTCGCTCGACCATGACGAAATGCTGCGCTGCTTCGGCATCCAGATGGACGCCGGCGTGGACGGCCTCATCGCCTGCGGTTCGCTCGGCGAGGGCCCGATGCTGTCGCACGACGAGCGCATCG
This sequence comes from Massilia kyonggiensis, assembly GCF_024756235.1. Lineage (GTDB taxonomy): Bacteria > Pseudomonadota > Gammaproteobacteria > Burkholderiales > Burkholderiaceae_D > Telluria > Telluria kyonggiensis. The sequence continues at coordinate 172,228 of NZ_JANUGY010000008.1, forward strand.
ACGTCCTGAAACTCTGCAAGGAAGCGGCCGGCACGAAGCCCGCGCTGCTGACGGTCGCCGAAGCGTCCACGCGGGATGCGTGCGCGCTGGCGCAAAAGGCGGCAAAAGCGGGTGCCGACGGCCTGATGGTGGTCCCGAGCACGATCTACCACACGGACCCGCGCGAGACCGTGGCGACCCTGCGCGCCATCGCGCAGGCGGGCGACCTGCCGGTCATGATCTATTCGAACCGCCTCGCGTACCGCGTCGACGTCACCGTCGAGATCATGGAGGAGCTGGCGGACGACGCCCGCTTCGTCGCCGTCAAGGAATCGTCGGACGACATCCGCCGCAGCACCGACATCATCAACCGCTTCGGCGACCGCTTCGACCTGCTGACCGGCGTCGACAACCTCGCGTTCGAAGCGCTCATGGTCGGCGCCCAGGGCTGGGTCGCGGGCGTGGGCCTCGCCTTCCCGCAGGAGACGGTGGCGATCTGGCGGCTCGTCCAGGCCAAACGGTACGACGAGGCGCTGCGCATCTACCGCTGGTTCCGCCCGCTGCTGGACCTGGACGTGTCGACGTACCTCGTCCAGAACATCAAGCTCGCGGAAGCGATCGCGATCGGCTCGAACGAGCGCGTGCGCGCGCCGCGCCTGCCGCTGGCCGGAGAGCGCCGCGCGCAGGTGGAGCGGACGATCCGCGCCGCCATCGCCAACCGCCCCACCCTGCCTGCGCTGGCGTGAAACGGCCGGACGTGATCGTCGTGGGCGCCGGCATCGTCGGCGCCGCGTGCGCGGCGGAGCTGCAGGCGCTCGGGCGCGACGTGCTGCTCGTCGACGGGAGTGTCCCAGGCTGCGGCGTGACGGCGGCCGGCATGGGCCACCTCGTCGCCCTCGACGAGACGGACGATGAACTCGACCTGTGCCTGCTGTCGCTGGCGCGCTGGGACGACTGGCTGTCCACCCACGCCAGCCTCGCGGAACACGTCCGCTGCGGCACGCTGTGGGTCGCCGAGGACGATGCGCAGATGGCCCATGCACGCGTGCGCGCCGGACGGCTGGGCCGGCGCGGGTGGGATGCCGCCGAGCTGTCGGGCGACGCGCTCGCGCGCGTGGAACCCGCACTGCGCGCCGGTCTCGCGGGCGCGGTGCGCGTCGCGCGCGACGGCGTCGTGTATCCGCCCGCCGTCGCGGGCGCGCTGGCCGACACGCTCGTCGCGCTGGGCGGGCAGACGCGGTTCGGCACGGCGGTCGCCCGCATCGACGACGGCAGCGTCACCCTCGCTTCCGGCGAACGCGTCGACGCGGCCGACGTCGTCGTCGCGACCGGGACCGCCGTGACGCGGCTTCTGCCCGATATTCCCATCTTTCCGCGCAAGGGCCACCTCGCCATCACGGCGCGCTACCCGCGCCGCCTGTCGCACCAGGTCGTGAGCATGGGCTACGGCCAGACGGAAGCCGGCAGCGACGCCCTCGCCGTCGCCGCGAACGTCCAGCCGCGCATCACGGGGCAATGGCTGATCGGGTCGTGCCGCCAGGACGGCATCCAGCATGCCGACGTCGACCCGCGCGTGCTGGCGCACGTGCTGCGCTCGGCCATCGCGCTGCTGCCCTGCCTGGCCGACATGAAGATCATCCGCAGCTGGACCGGCATGCGGCCCGCCACGTACGACGGGCGCCCCGTCATCGGGCGGCACCCTGCGAGCCCGCGCGTGTGGGTCGCCGCCGGCCATGAAGGCCTCGGCGTGACGACCGCGTTCGGCACCGCGCAGCTGCTGGCGGACCTGATGCTGGACCGCCCGGTCTCGATCGATGCCGCGCCTTATTCACCGTCGAGGTTCGCCCATGTCCCAACCTGAATCCCTGAGCCGCGTACTGGTCGACGGCGTCGCGGTGGACGTGCCGTGCGGCGTCACCGTCGTGGGGGCGCTCGCCGCCGCCGGCTCGCTGTGCACGCGCCGCTCCGTCACGGGCCAGCGCCGGTTCGCATTCTGCGGCATCGGCCAGTGCCAGGAATGCCGGGTGACGGTCGACGGCTGCGCCAACCAGCTGGCGTGCAGGACGATCTGCGCCGACGGCATGTCCATCGAGACGGGAGGCGACTGGTGAAGAACGTATTGCACATCGTCGGCAGCGGCCCGGCGGGACTGTCCGCGGCACGGGCCGCGCTCGATGCCGGCGCAAGAATCTGCCTGATCGACGATAATCATGCGCCCGGTGGCCAGATCTGGCGCGGCGGACCGGCGCGCTGGACCGACGCCCGCGCGCGCGACGCGTGGAACACGGTGCGCGCCCATCCGGATTGCACGGTGATGCAGGATGCCCAAGTCATCGGCTGCGTGGACGCCGGCACGCTGCTCGTGGAAGCGGACGGCCGCGGCGTCGCCGTCCCGTTCGAGCGGCTCGTGCTCTGTGCTGGCAGCCGCGAATTGTCGCTGCCGTTCCCCGGCTGGACGCTGCCCGGCGTCACGGGCGCGGGCGGCCTGCAGGCGCTGATCAAGGGCGGCATGCCCGTGTGCGGGCGCCGCGTCGTGATCGCCGGTACCGGCCCGCTGCTGCTCGCGACGGCATCGACGGCGCTGCGGGCGGGCGCGCTGGTGGCCGCCATCGTCGAACACCAGCCGTGGTCGCGCCTGTCGGCGTTCGGCCTCGGGCTGCTGTCGCGCCACGGGAAAAAATTCCTGCAGGCGGCGTCGCTGTTCGCCGAGCTGCGCGGCATCCCGTACGTGACTGGCGCGCGGCTCGTCGAAGCGAAAGGCGACGACGTGCTGCGCGGCGTCGTGGTCCAGGCGGGCGGCAAGGACGTCGAGTACGCGTGCGACTTCCTGGCCGCGTGCTTCGGCCTCGTGCCGAACACGGACCTGGCGCGGGCGCTCCACTGCGATATCGTCGACGGCGCGATCCGGGTCGACGACGCGCAGCGGACGAGCCGCGCGGACATCTGGGCCGCGGGCGAATGCACGGGCATCGGCGGCGTGGACAAGGCGGTCGCCGAGGGCCGCATCGCGGCACTGGATGCCCTTGGTCTGGCCCCGTCCGGGCGCGACCTGCCGTTGCGGCGCACGGCGCACGCGTTCGCCGCGCTGCTGGCGCGCACGTTCGCGCCGGACCCGTCGCTGCGGGAGATGTGCGGACCGGACACGATCGTGTGCCGCTGCGAGGACGTGACGCGGGCGCGCCTGCTGCCGCACCGCGACTGGCGCGAAGCGAAACTGGCGACGCGCGTCGGCATGGGGCCCTGCCAGGGCAAGACCTGCGGCGCGGCGTGCGCCTTCCTGTTCGGGTGGTCCCACGAAGATGCCCGGACGCCCATCATGCCCGCGACCGCGCGGGCGCTGTCAGACCTGGAATGAAGCAAGGAGAATCATGAACATTGGCGGTACCGACAAACAGGCTGCACTCGACGCCTTGACCGACATGACGGCGGGCGCCGTGCCCATCACGCTGGCCGAGCACCGGGCGCGCATCGCACGCGCCCAGGACGTCATGGCCGAACGAGGCATCGCCGCCGTCTACCTGAATGCCGGCAGCAACCTGACCTATTTCACGGGCACGAAATGGAATCCCAGCGAGCGCATGGTGGGCGCCGTCCTGCCGGCGCAGGGTGACCTCGTCTATATCGCGCCCGCGTTCGAGGAAAGCACGATCCGCGGCTTCATGGTCGTGGAAGGCGACATCGCCGTCTGGGACGAGCACGAGGCCCCCGCCGCGCGCCTGCGCGCCGTGCTGGAGCAGCGCGGCATCAGGCCGGGCAGCGTGCTCGCCATCGACGACAGCACGCCGCTGTTCCTGTTCGACGCGATCCGCGCCGCGTTGGCCGGCTACGCCCTGCAGAATGCACACCCGGTCACGTCGCACTGCCGCAGCCGCAAGTCGGACGCGGAGATCGCCCTGATCCAGCGCGCGATGGACATGACGATGGCCGTGCACGTGGCGGCGGCGTCCATCCTCCACGAAGGCATCACGACGAAGGAGGTCGAGGAATTCATCCACCTCGCCCACCGCAAGGTCGGGGCGAGCGGCTCTTACTTCTGCATCGTGCTGTTCGGCGAAGCGACGGCGTACCCGCACGGCGTGAGCTACGTGCAGACGCTGAAACGGGGCGACACGGTGCTGATCGACACGGGCTGCAAGGTCCACGACTACATCTCCGACATCACGCGCACGTACGTGTTCGGCGAACCTTCGGAGCGCCAGCGCTTCGTGTGGAATGCGGAAAAGGCGGCGCAGCGGGCGGCGTTCGACGCGGCGCAGTTGGGCGTGCCGTGCGAAGACGTGGACAGGGCCGCCCGCCGCTCGCTCGAGGCGAACGGTTTCGGCCCCGGCTACAAGCTGCCCGGCCTGCCGCACCGCACGGGCCACGGCATCGGCCTCGACATCCACGAAGGCCCCTACCTCGTCGGCGGCGAGACCCGCGTGCTGGAGCCGGGCATGTGCTTCTCGAACGAGCCGATGATCTGCGTGCCGGGCGAATTCGGCGTCCGCCTCGAAGACCATTTCTACATGACGGCGACCGGGCCGAAGTGGTTCACGCAGCCGGCGGCGAGCCTGGAGAATCCGTTCGCGGCGGGATGACTTCGCGCAGGAACGCATCCGCCGCCTCCACCGTCGGCGCCAGCCACGGATCGAACAGCCAAAAGCTGTGGGGCGTATCGGGCACGGGCACGACCCGGTTCGGTACGCCCAATGCCCGCAGCCGTTCGGCCATCTCTTCGTACCCCAGGCTGAAGCGCCGCTGCGCGCTGACGATGAACAGGGTCGGCGGCGCGCCCTTCGTCACGTGATACAACGGCGAGGCATCGCGCCACAACGCGGCTTTCTCCGCATAGCGGCCGCCGAACCAGGCTCCTGCGGCTGACGGCTGCTTCGCGGCGTCGTCCTCGTATTTGCGCGCTTCCTCGGACGTGAAGTCGGACAGCCCGTCGATGTTGACGATCGCCTGCACGTCGCTCGACACGGGGTCTCCGTCCGGATCGAAGCGGCGCTCGCCGTTCGTCACCCCGGTCAGCGCCGCGATCTGACCGCCGGCCGATCCGCCCGCGATGGCGATGCGGTCCGGATCGATACCGTACTCGCCCGCGTGCGCGCGCACCCAGCGCACTGCCGCCTTCGCGTCGTGGATCGCGGCCGGGTATGGCGCTTCCGGCGACAGGCGATAACTGATGGTGGCCGCCACGTAGCCCCGCTCCGCCATGCGGATCGCCATCGGCGCGAAGTTCGCGCGCACGCCCGCGCGCCAGCCGCCGCCATGCACGAACACGATGGCGGGGCGCGGCGCCGCGGCCGCCCCCGCCGGCAGGTACAGGTCCAGCTTCAGGTCGTGGGCGCCCCGGCGTACGTACGTGACGTCCGTGACGGCACGCACGGTCGGGGGCACGGCGCGGCTCGCGATGCGGATGAAGGGATACGCGGGCGCCAGCTTCGCGTAAGTCGTCTCCGCCGTGTAGCTCTCCGGCGCGGGAGCCTTCAGCGTCTGCGCCGAGCATCCGGCCAGCAGCACCATCCAATACATCGTCAAACGCATCCTGCCTCCGTTCATCGTGGAAAGCCAGTATGCCACCGAAAAATGCACCCCGGCTAGTCCACCTTGCAAAAGTGGCCAGACCAACCTAGAATGGTCTGGCCAAATAAAGGACGAGAATCGTCCATCATATAAAAACGACCGGAGACTACACGGTGCCGCCAACCAGATTGCTCGCCTTCCTGGCCGCTTTCGCGTGCCTTGCCGCCCCTGCGCACGCCGAAGGGCCTTATCGCAACCCCGACAACAAGAACCCGAACGACACGGCCGAAGGCACGTATCCGGTGCCGTACAAGAAGCCGGTCGTCGCCGAGATCGCGGCATCGCTGCAGCGCATCCGCGGCTATGTCGACAGCCAGACGCCTACCCGTATCGTCCACAAGGGCAGCGGCGCACCGGTCACCGACTTCCGCACGCCGGTGCCTGATGCCGTCGTCGAGAAGGGCGACGCCGACTTCGGCCTGCAGGCCTACGAGATGGGCGTCGTGCACGCCGGCCTGCTGAAGGCGACGGCCGCCACCGGCGACAAGAGCTATACGGCCCTGACGAACCGGCACCTGCAGTTCTTCGCCGACCGTCTCCCCTATTTCCGCGCGCAGGAACAGCGCTTCCATCTCGAGCGCGCCAACAGCTTCGCGCACTTCCTCGACCCGCGCGCGCTCGACGACGCGGGCTCGATGTGCGCAGCGATGATGCGTGCGCGCCAGGCCGGCATCGGGCCCGATCTCGCCGCGCAGATCAAGGTGTGCGGCGAATGGGTGGCGAAACGCCAGTTCCGCCTCCCGGACGGCACCCTCGCGCGCCAGCGCCCGCAGGCCGTGTCGCTGTGGGCCGACGACATGTACATGGGCATCCCGGCGCTGGCGGAACTGGGCCGCATGACGGGCGACCGCGCCTACTTCGACGACGCGGTGAAGAACATCCTGCAGATGACGGACTACATGTTCGATCCGCAGCGGAACCTGTACACGCACGGCTGGAACGCGAACAACCCGGACGCCCCGCGCTTCTACTGGGCGCGCGCGAACGGCTGGGCCGTGCTGGCCATGTCGGACGTCCTCGACGTGCTGCCGAAGGATCATCCCGGCTATCCGAAGGTGATGGCGCAGCTGAAGAAGACGCTGCGCGGCATCGCCGAGCGCCAGTCCGGCGCGGGCCTGTGGCACCAGATGGTCGACCGCGACGACTCGTACCTGGAGACGTCGGCCAGCGCCATGTTCGTCTACGTGCTCGCACACGCCGTCAACGAAGGGTGGATCAGCCCGACGACCTACGGCTCGATCGCGCAGGCCGGCTGGAATGCGCTGTCTGCACGCATCGACGCGCAGGGCCGCGTGGAAGGGACGTGCGTGCAGACGACGTTCGCGAGCGACCAGGTCTATTACTACAACCGCCCGACCAGCACGACGGCGATGCACGGCTACGGCCCGATGCTGCTGGCCGGCGCCGAGATGATCCGGCTGCTGAACAACCCGGCGGTCGACATCCAGTTCCGCGTCCGCACGTATCACTACGTGCCGAAGGACGGCGGGCAGACCAGCTACCGCGAACATCCCTGATCCCTCTTCGATGAAAGCCACGAGCATGCAAGCGAAAACGTTGTTTTGCGCCGCAGGCCTCCTGCTGTGCGCAAGCGCCCAGGCCGCCGGCCGCCTCACCGTCACCGTCACCCACGACCTCGATGCCGCGCGTCCGTCCGAGACGATCGTCATCCCGTGGCGGGACGTGAACGCCGCGCTTCCGGGCGCGCTGATCCAGCACCTCGTCGTGAAGGACGCCGCCGGCCGCGCGCTGCCCTACCAGGTCACGAACGTGGCGCCGCTGGCCAAGGACCCGCAAGGCGTCGGCGCCGCCTACGGCGAACTGCTGTTCCAGCACGACTTCAAGCCCGGCGAAAAGACGGCGACGTTCGTCGTCGAACAGAGCGAGGCGCTCACGCCGCCGTTCGCGCCGAAGGCGTTCGCCCGCTACGTGCCGGAACGCCTGGACGATTTCGCGTGGGAAAACGACGTGATCGGCCACCGCACCTACGGCCCCGCCCTCGCCGCGCCCGCGGCGCCGGGCAGCGGCAAGGAAGTGCTGGAGACGAGCGGCCTCGATATCTGGTTCAAACGCGTGGACTATCCGATCGTCGACCGCTGGTACAACAAGGGCCACGACCACTACCACAAGGACGAGGGCGAAGGCATGGACATGTACAACGTCGGCCGCTCGCGCGGGGCCGGCGGCACGGGCGTGTGGGACGGCAAGCAGCTCTACACGAGCAGCAACTGGGCCGGATGGAAGGTGCTCGCCAATGGTCCGATCCGCGCCGTGTTCGAATTGTCGTACGCCGCGTGGAATGCGGCCGGCACCCAGGTCATGGAAACCAAGCGCTTTACCGTCGACGCCGGCCGCCAGCTCGACCAGGTCGACAGCACGTTCACGTTTTCCGGGCCGGCTGCGCTGACGGTGGCCGTGGGCCTGAACAAGACGCCGTCCGACAAGAAGCAGGAACCGCGCATCGCGCTCGTCAAGGACGACGCGAACCGCGCGCTGCTCCAATGGGTCGAGCAGGCCTCGAACGGCGCATTCGGTACGGCCATCGTGCTGCCGGCGTCCACCGGCTTCGCGGAAGACGCGCTCAACGACCTCGTGCTGGCCCGCGTGGAATCGGGCAAGCCGCTGCGCTACTGGGTCGGCGCCGCGTGGGACCGCGCCGGCCGCATCACGTCGAAAGCGGCGTGGCAGGCGTACGTGGCAGCCGAAGCCAAACGCGCCGCGCATCCGGTTCATATCGCGCTGAAAGCAGGCACAAACTAAGATCAGTCATCATATGTGTTGCTTTTCCAGCACATACTCATCATAATCTGGTCAGACCACATTGATATTGCGGTCTGACCACTCTAGAATGATTCCATCAACGACCCCCACGCAAAGTACGTGAGGGTCCGACCACGCCAGGCAAGTTTTGCAAGAAGCATCATCGGCGCCGCTTCCCCCCGCGGATGCCGACACGTCATCGACATAAAAACAGGAGACAGCTTCATGAAATACCCCCGCAGCACCCCGCCCCGCCATTTCGTCATGTCCTCGATCGCGCTCGCGGTCCTTTCCCTCGCCCAGCAGGCGCAGGCCCAGCAGACCGACGCGCCGATCCAGCGCGTGGAAGTCACCGGCTCCAGCATCAAGCGCCTGGCCGCCGAGGAAGCCCTGCCCGTCACGACCATCAAGGCCGAGGAACTGGTCAAGCAGGGCATGACCACGCTGGCCGACGTGATGATGGCGCTGCCGCAGTCGGCGTCGCTGCAGCCGTCCAACGCCGGCTCGGGCACCAACATCAACCTGCGCGGCCTGGGCGTGAACCGCACCCTCGTGCTGCTGAACGGCCGCCGTCTCGCCAACGAGGCCATCGCCGACGGCTACGCCAACCTCGACGTCATCCCGATCAGCGCCCTGCAGCGCGTCGAGATCCTGCGCGACGGCGCGTCGTCGATCTACGGGTCGGACGCGATCGGCGGCGTCGTCAACTTCATCACCAAGCGCGAAGTCGAGGGCGGCAACGTCACCGTGCAGCTCGTGCAGCCGCAGCGCCACGGCGGCGGCGACGAGCAGCGCATCCAGGCCACGTTCGGCAAGGGCAACTTGGAACGCGACGGCTGGAACGTCTACGGCACCGTCGACTTCCACCAGCGCAGCCGCCTCGCGCTGTCGGACCGCGCCGGCTTCGTCCCCGACAACGCCGCGATGGCCGCCATCGGCCTGCCCAGGACCACCGCCAGCGGCGGTTACGCCACGCCCGCCAACTTCACCAGTTCCGCCAACAAGAACGCGGCGAATCCGTACTACGCGAGCGGCTGCCTGAATCCGTATTCGGTCCAGGGCGGGAAAAACACCTGCATCCTGAACGACGACAACTACGGCACCGCGCTGCACCCGAACAAGCAGCTGACGATGTATGCCAAGGCGACGAAGAAGATCGACGCCGACAACACCGTCACCGTGGAATACACGCGCGGCGACGAATCCATCTTCGGCTACAAGAATCCGACCCAGGCGCTGGCCGTGGGTTCGCGCGCGGCGATCCTGCCGTCGACCAGCAAGTGGTACCCGGGCAAGAGCGGCGGCGTGCCGGCCGTCGCCGGCATCACGAACCAGCCGCTGACCGTCTCGTGGGCGGTTGCCGACTTCGGCCCGGCCGTCACGCGCGACAACCAGATCAACCAGCGCCTGCTGCTGTCCGCCGACGGCCACCTGGGCAACTGGGATTACAAGGCCGGCATGAGCTATGGCCTGTCGCTGCGCAAGGGCTATTACAAATCCGGCTACTTCTCGGGCACCGGCCTGCTGGACGGCCTCGCGAACGGCACCCTGAACCCGTTCGGCCTGCAGGACCAGGCCGGCCTCGACTACCTCGAATCGATCGCCGCGGACGGCATGCAGAACCGCAGCTCGAAGAGCGCCTATTACGGCTTCGACGGCACGATCAGCCGTTCGCTGATGGCCCTCCCCGGCGGCGACCTCGCGTTCGCCCTGGGCGCCGACCTGCATCGCGACACCAACGAAGACACGAAGCTGGCGCAGGCCGCCGACATCACGTACGCCAAGAGCGTGCCCGCGCACGGCGAAAGCGCGCGCAACGTGGCCGGCATCTACACCGAGATCGACGCGCCCGTCACCAAGACCCTGGACCTGAACGCTGCCCTGCGCGTCGACAAGTACAGCGACGTCGGCTCGACCGTCACGCCGAAGATCAGCTTCCGCTGGCAGCCGGTGAAGAGCGTCATGTTCCGCGGTTCGTTCAACACGGGCTTCCGCGCGCCGACGCTGTTCGACCGCTACGGCTACCGCACCACCGTCGCCAACACGACGACGGCCGGCCGCTGGGACGATCCAGTCCTGTGCCCGGGCCCGACGCCGACGATCCCCGGCACCGGCACGGCCGTCGCCGGCGCCAACGCGGCCGACGTCTGCAACGCGAAGCTGAACAAGCTGACCGGCTCGAACAACACGCTGCAGCCGGAACGCTCGAAGGGCGGCACGCTGGGCGTCGTGTTCGAACCGAGCCGCAACTTCACGGCGTCGTTCGACTACTGGCAGGTCAACATGAAGGACATGCTGGCCAACCTGCCGGAGAACGTCTACTTCACGAACTACGCCGACTACAAGAACCTGTTCGTGCGTAACGCCGACGGCTCGCTCGCGTACATCAACAACACGACCATGAACCTGGGCGGCCAGATCGCCGGCGGCGTCGACGTGTCGGCCAACTGGGAGATCGCGCGCAATGCCTACGGCACGTTCGGCGCCGCCATCGACGGCACGTACCTGACCCGCTTCGACAACCAGCTCGTGCCGGGCGGTCCGTGGATGTCGAACGTCGGCCAGTTCGGCTGGGCCAGCAACGGCACCACGTCCAGCTTCCCGATCATTACCTTCAAGTGGAAGCACAACCTGCGCCTGTCGTGGCAGAGCGGCGACTACGCGGCACAGCTGACGAACAACTTCAACAGCAAGTACCGCGACGCCAACACGGCCGTCACGTCGCAGTACTACCGCGACATCCCGTCGTTCTCGACGTGGAACCTGACCGGCTCGATCCGCGTGCAGAAGCAGGTGCGCATCACGGCCGGCGTCACGAACCTGTTCGACAAGGCGCCGCCGATCACCAACAACACGATCTACAGCAGCGGCTACCTGAGCAGCGTGTCGAATCCGGTTGGCCGTGCGTGGAACCTGCGCGTCAGCTACGACTTCGAGTGATCGCGATGCGGCTCCAACCGATCGTCCTGGCCGGGCTGCTGCTGGCCGGCCAGGCCGGCGCCGCCGACGCGCCGATCCGCGTGATCCTCGTCGGCGATTCGACGATGGCCAGCAAGAGCGGCTACGGCGACGCCTTCTGCGCCCGCTTCACGCCGGACGTCGCTTGCGTCAACCTCGCGCGCGGCGGCCGCAGCACGAGCAGCTTCCGCGCCGAGGGCCGCTGGGACGAGGTCCAGCGCATGCTGAAGGATGGCGCGTCGTTCAAGGCCACGTACGTGCTCGTGCAGTTCGGCCACAACGACCAGCCGGGCAAGCCGGGGCGCTCCACGGACCTCGTCACCCAGTTCCCCGTCAACATGGCGCGCTATGCGCAGGAGACGCGGGACCTGGGCGGCGTGCCGGTGCTCGTCACCCCGCTCACCCGGCGCACGTTCAAGGGCGCGTACCTGGCCAACGACCTCGCGCCCTGGGCCGAGGCCACCCGCCGCGCGGCCGCGCAGGAACATGCCGTGCTGCTGGACCTGAACCGGGACAGCGTGGCCGCCGTCCAGGCGATGGGCCAGGACGAGGCGGACACGCTGGCCGTGGTCCCGCGTCCGCCAGGCTACGGCTTCCCCGCAGACCCGAACAAGGTCGAACCGGCCGGCGCCGCGAAGACGGCGTTCGACCGGACGCACCTCGGCACGAAGGGCGCGGACTTCTTCGCGCGGATGGTCGAGCGGGAGCTGGTGGCTGCAAGGCCGGAAACGGCGGCGTACTTCAAGGACGGGGGCAAGCCTTGAGGCGGTTGGTGTTGCTCGCCTGCGCGCTCGCCTCCGCGGGCGCGCAGGCGCAGGACACGCGCGACGTGCGCGAGCCCGTCGTGCCGCCGGCCTGCGCGGTCCTGATCGGCGAGACGACGAACACGGGCCGCGACGATGCCGCGCGCATCCAGGCGGCCATCGACAAGTGCGGGGCCGGGCACGCCGTGGTGCTCGCGGCCAGTAACGACAGGCGCAGCTTCGTGGCCGGGCCGCTGCAACTACGCGACGGTGTCACGCTCCTCGTCGACAAAGGCGTCACGCTCTACGCCAGCACGGACCCGCGCCTGTACGACCGCGGCGCCGGTACGTGCGGCACCAACGATGCGTCGGGCCGCGGGTGCCGGCCGTTCATCCTGCTCGACGGCGTGCGCGGTGCCGGCATCATGGGCGCCGGCACCATCGACGGACAGGGTGGACAGCGCATCGCCGGCAAGGAAGAGACGTGGTGGCAGATCGCCCGCCGCGCGCAGAAGGAGAAGACCCGCCAGAACGTGCCCCGCCTGATCCAGGCCGACAAGGCCCGCGACGTCACCTTGTACCGCATCACCCTCAGGAATTCTCCCAACTTCCACGTCACGCTGAACGACGTGGACGGCTTCACCGCGTGGGGCGTTACCATCGACACGCCGCACGACGCGCGCAACACGGACGGCATCGACCCGATCTCCTCGCGCAACGTCACCATCGCGCACAGCGTCATCCGCACCGGCGACGACAACGTGGCCATCAAGGCAGGCGGCAACGGGCCGACGGAAAACGTCTCCATCCTGCACAACCGCTTCTACAGCGGCCATGGCATGTCGATCGGCAGCGAGACGAACGGCGGCGTGCACAACGTGCTCGTCGACGGGCTGACGATGGACGGGACCAAGGGCGGGACAACTGCGGGCCTGCGCATCAAGAGCAACGACATGCGCGGAGGACGGGTGGACGGCATCGTCTACCGCGACGTCTGCCTGCGCGGCATCCGCTCGCCCATCGAGATCACGACGCATTACGAACAGCCCGCGCAGCCGGGTGGGCTCGTCCCGGACTATGCGGGCATCCGCATGGAGCGGGTGCGCAGCACGACGCCTGGGCGTATCCTGCTGCAGGGGTATGACGACGCGCATCCGCTCGTGCTGCAGTTGCAGGACGTGGCGATTGCCCCCGGCTCGGACATCAAACGGGAGCATGCGCGCGTGCAGGGCGGGTTCGGCGCCTCGGCCGATTGCGCCGGGAAGTTCCTGCCGTTTCCCGAGCAGGCGGTCCGTTCGCCGCGCCCGCAGCTGACGGCCCAGCAGGCCCGTGCCTACGACTACCGCGAGGTGCTGAAGTACGTGGGCCCCGTCGGCAACGAACGTGTGGAGCCGTGGGATCCGCTGGCCGATCCGCTCGCGAGCAAGGCCGATCTGAAAGCCGACTACGCGGTCGATTCACGTGCACCGGCCGATGGCGCGACGCGCTTTGCCACCGTGCAGGCCGCGGTCAGCCGCGCCGTAGTGGAAGGCGGGACACGCCGCATCGTCATCCGCATCGCGCCGGGCACGTACGAGGAACTCGTCTACGTGCCGCCGGGCGCGCCGCCGATCACGCTGGTCGGCGCGGGAGACGATCCGCAGGCCGTGCGGATCAGCGCCGCGCTGGACGCGTCGACGACGGGCGCCGCCTACCGCAGCCGCTACGCCGCGGAATTCGAGCACGCGGCCCCAAGCGTGCGCGCGATGTACGACGCGCTGAAGGTTTTGCCCGCCCTGCAGACGACGGGCTCCGCGACCGTGTGGGTGCGCGCCGACGGCTTCCAGGCCCGCAACTTGACGATCGAGAACGCGTACAACCGCGACAAGACGGTGACGCATCCGGAATGCAGCGGCGACAACTGCCCCGACACGACGGGTGGCAGCCGCGTGCACCACCAGGCCGTCGCCCTGCGGGTCGACGGCGCCGACAAGGCGCAGTTCGAGCGGGTGCGCCTCCTCGGGCTGCAGGACACGCTGTTCCTCAGCTCGAAGGATGGCACCGAGACGGTGCGCAGCTTCTTCCACGATACGCACATCGAGGGCGACGTCGATTTCATCTTCGGCGACACCATCGCCGTGTTCAAGGATTGCGACATCCACGCCATCGGCGGCCGGTCCGCTTCCTACGTCGCGGCGCCGGACACGAACCGCCGGGCAAAGTATGGCTTCGTGTTCGACGGCTGCCGCTTCACGAGCGACGCGCCGGGCGCGGCCCGCACGCAGTTCTATTTCGCGCGCCAGTGGTTCCATAACGAACGCTGCACACCGTATGGCTTCATCCCCGTCGACGGCTATACGTGCCGGCTGGGCGACGTCGATGTCTACAAGGCGCCGAACGGCACGATCCGCCGGCGCACGCTGGAGACGGTCGGCAAGGCCGTGATCCTGCGCTCGCGCATCGGGCCGCATTTCGAAAGGACGACGCCGTGGTCGGAATGGAACCGCAACGGCACGCTGGCGCACCGCCCCGCGCAATTCAGTTCCGACGATTACTGGGACAACCTGGCCGGCACGCCGTTCGCGCCGCCGGATCCTCGCCCCGTCCCCGCCGACGTCTACCTCGGCGAATACGACAACACCCTTGAATGACGGAGACACCATGAAGCAATCATTCGACGCCCGCCGCGGCTTTCTCAAATCCGCGGCCGTCGCAGGCCTCGCGCTGTCGGGCCCCGCGCGCGCGCTCACTGCGACCAGCGACCCGTGGCAGGCCGCGGCAGGCATCGCGCAACGCCTCGCCAACCCCGTCAGGTTCCGCAAGGCCGACTACCTCGTCACCGACTTCGGCGCCGCGCCATGCAAGCTCGTACCCGTGAAAGCGTGGGTCTCGTTCGAGGACCAGGCCGACCTGCCGACGCCCGCGCCGGGTGCGACGGACTGCTATGCCGCCATCAAGGCCGCCATCGGGAAATGCCACGCCGAGGGCGGCGGCCGCGTCGTGATCCCGAAGGGCGACTGGTTCTGCGCCGGCCCGATCGTGCTGCTGTCGAACGTGAACGTGCACCTCGCGAGCGGCGCCCACGTTTACTTCAGCAACGATCCGGCCGACTACGCGAAATACGGCGACGTCGACTGCGGCCAGAACGGCAAGCTGGTCGTCTCGCGCTGGCAGAGCAACGACTGCCTGAACTTCTCGCCGATGGTGTATGCGCACAACCAGGACAACATCGCGCTCACCGGCGACGACTGGACGGCCATCCTCGACGGCCAGGGCGGCGTGCCGTTCCCGGGGCGCGCCGACTGCTGGTGGACGTGGAAGGGCAAGAATGCGACGATCAATTCCGTCGCCCAGGACAAATCGCCGAACTACGTGCCCGGCAAGCTGGCGCAGAACCAGGTCAACGAGCTGAATCCGAAGTCGCTGGCGGAAGTGGCTCCGAACCTGCCGGAAGCACGACGCCTGCTGATCCAGGGCGAAGGCGACAAATGGCGCGCGGACGACGCCTACCTGCCCGCGTTGTCGGAAGCGGGCGTGCCGCTCGCGAAGCGCGTGTTCGGCCTGGGCCACTACCTGCGCCCGCCGATGATCCAGCTGATCGGGTGCACGAACGTGCTGCTGGAAGGCTACCAGGTCGTTCACACGCCGTTCTGGCAGCACCACCCGGTCGCGTGCCGCAACCTCACGATCCGCAAGGTGCATGCGAACAGCCTGGGGCCGAACAGCGACGGCTTCGATCCGGAAGCGTGCGACACGGTGCTCGTGGAAGGCTGCCAGTTCAACACGGGCGACGACTGCATCGCCATCAAGGCCGGCAAGAACCTCGACACCCAGTATGGCCCGTCGCAGAACATCGTCATCCAGAAGTGCACGATGCAGAGCGGCCACGGCGCCGTCACGCTGGGCAGCGAGATGGCCGGCGGCATCCAGAACGTGTACGCGCAGGACCTCGTGTTCGAGAACATGAACTGGGCGACGAACCCGCTGAACACGGCCATCCGCCTGAAGACGAACATGAACCGCGGCGGCTTCCTCCGCAATTTTTATGTCCGCAACGTGAGCATCCCGAACGGCGTGCAGACGTCGCCGTCCTTCTATGCATCGTTGCCCGGCTCCCCGATCGCATCGCGGACCGTCGCCACGGCCGCCGGCGCCGTCGTCACGTTCGATTGCGACTACACGCCGCGGGCGGACAACGTGCGCGTGCGGCCGCCCGAGGTGCGCAACGTGCACATCTCGAAGGTCAAGGTGGGCAACGTGAAGACGAAGGACGGGTCGCAGGCGTCGTGCTTCCAAGCGTTCGTCATCCTCGGTCCGGTGGCGTCCGACTACAACGGCCCCTCCCCGGCGCCGGCCGTGCTGCCGGTGCGCGACGTGACGATCACGGACTGCGACTTCGGCACGCCCGTCAACGCGGCGCATCCGTGGTACACGTATAACGTGCGGGGACTGAAGCTGGCGAACGTCACGATCGGCGGAAAGCGTTACGACACGACCTTGTCGGCATGACGTCATAGTCATGCTCTACAATGCCGTCACCTCTGGCTTGCATGGGATGGATGATGGCGACACCGGCGTTCAACTACGGCTCCGACGTGACGGGGCTGGTCTGGGGCTTCCTGATGGGGAGTGCCGCGCCGGCGGCCTCCATCGATGCGAAGGAAGCCGAGGCCTGGTTGCACGCCCCCGCGCCCGGACAGTTCGTCTGGCTGCACTTCAACCTCTCCAACGCGGCCAGCGAGCGCTGGCTGCGCGCCCACGCCGGCCTGCCCGAGGAATTCTACGAAACGCTGCACCAGGGCTCGCGCTCCACCCGCATCGAGGTGGCGGACGATGCCCTGATCGCCGTCGTCAACGACGTCCTGCATAATTTCACGTTCGACGCGGCCGAGATCTCGACCCTATGGGTCCACGTGACGCCGCACGGCGTGATCACGGCCCGGCGCAAACCGCTGGAATCCATCGAACGCCTGCGCCAGGACGTGCTGAACGGCGCGCCGCTGCGTTCCTCGGTCGAGCTGCTGGTGCACCTGCTGCGCGACCAGGCCGACGTCCTCGTCAACATCGTGCGCGATGCGGTCGCGCGGGTCGACACCGCCGAGGACCAGCTGCTGGCCGGCCGCCTCACGCGCCGGCGCGAAGACCTGGGCGCGCTGCGCCGGGTGCTCGTCCGGCTGCAGCGGCTGCTGGCGCCGGAGCCGGCCGCCCTCTTCCGGCTGCTGCAACGGCCTCCGGCCTGGGTCGCGCCGGAAGACCGCCAGGAGCTGCGCCAGTCGACGGAAGAGTTCACGGTCGTGCTGTCCGACCTGGCGGCGCTGCAGGAACGCATCAAGCTGCTGCAGGAAGAGATCGCGGCGCGGGTCAACGAAGACAACAACCGCAGCCTGTTCCTGCTGACCATCGTGACGGTGATGGCGCTGCCGATCAACCTGATCGCGGGCCTGCTGGGCATGAACGTGGGCGGCGTGCCGCTGTCCCAGCATCCGCACGGTTTCTGGCTCGTGCTCGGCTTCACCGCCCTCGTCACGGGCGCCATCGCCTGGTTGTTGCTACGTTTACAACGACCTCATTGACCGTTTGCCATATAAAAACAGGATATTTGCCCTTGCATTGGGTATAACTCCTTTCCGCGCATCCCGTTAAGCTTCTTGCCTCAGGAAAAGTCCGCACGCCTGCGCAGCCGTGCGCGGCGCGACCGACGGTAGAATGGGCCCAGACACCGGCGCCAGGCTCTGCTACCACCGGCGGCGGCTTTTCGAGCATCCTATTTCCGAATCGCAGAAGAAGATCATGTTCAATCCATCCGACCATCCGCACCGCCGTTACAACCCGCTGCAAGGCGACTGGGTCCTCGTCTCGCCGCACCGCGCCAAGCGTCCGTGGCAGGGGCAGCAGGAAGCCGTCGACCGCTCGGCCAAGCCGTCGCACGATCCGACCTGTTACCTGTGCCCGGGCAATACCCGCGTCAACGGCGAAAAGAACCCCGACTACACGGGCACCTATGTGTTCGAGAACGACTTCGCCGCGCTGATGCCGGACACCCCGGAAGCCGGCGCGGGCACCGACCCGCTGTTCCAGTCGATGAGCGCACGCGGCACGAGCCGCGTGATCTGCTTCTCGCCGGACCACGCGAAGTCGCTGCCGCAGCTGTCGCTGCCGGCCCTCGAGGGCGTCATCGACACGTGGTGCGCGCAGGCCGCCGAGCTGGGCGCCAAGTACCGCTGGGTCCAGGTATTCGAGAACAAGGGCGCCGTGATGGGCTGCTCGAACCCGCACCCGCACGGCCAGGTCTGGGCCACGAGCTACGTGCCGAACCTGCCGGCGGCCGAAGACCGCCAGCAGAAGGCCTACCACGCCGAACAGGGCCGCCGCCTGCTGCTGGACGTGGCCGAGCGCGAGATCGCGGCCGCCGAGCGCGTCGTCGTGCAGACGGAGCACTGGGTCGCCGTCGTCCCGTACTGGGCCGCGTGGCCGTTCGAGACGCTGGTCCTGCCCCGCTTCGCCGTGCGCCGCCTGGAAGAGCTGCAGCCGGCCCAGCGCGCCGACCTGGCCGTCCTGCTGAAGCGCCTGACGACCCGCTACGACAACCTGTTCCAGACCTCGTTCCCGTACTCGATGGGCTGGCACGGTGCCCCGTACGGTATTCCGGACGAAGACGCCGAAGGCTGGCAGCTGCACGCCCACTTCTACCCGCCGCTGCTCCGCTCCGCATCGGTGCGCAAGTTCATGGTCGGCTTCGAGATGCTGGCCGAAGCCCAGCGCGACCTGACCCCGGAACAGGCGGCCGAACGCCTGCGCGCGCAATCCGAAGTGCACTACCTCGAATCCGAATCCAATCAAACGACCTGACATGCAAGATAACCGCCTCTCCCGCACCGCCGCCGCTTTCGAAACCGCATTCGGCACCGCCCCCACGCTGTTCGTCCAGGCCCCGGGCCGCGTCAACCTGATCGGCGAGCACACCGATTACAACGACGGCCTCGTGCTCCCCTGCGCCATCGACTACCGCACCGCCATCGCCGCGAAACCGCGCAGCGACCGCAAGGTGCGCGTCGTGGCGGCCGACTACGGCGACGCGCTCGACGAATACGACCTCGACGCCCCGATCGGCCGCGTGGACCAGCCGATGTGGGCCAACTACGTGCGCGGCGTCGTCGAGCAGTTCGTGAAGCGCGGCCTGCCCGTGCAGGGCATGGACATGGCCATCGCCGGCGACGTGCCGCAGGGCGCGGGCCTGTCGTCGTCGGCCTCGCTGTCGGTCGCCGTGGGCCGCCTGTTCGCCACGCTGCCCGGCTTCGAGTCGCTGTCGCCGATCGACATCGCGCTGATCGCACAGGCGTCGGAAAACGACTTCGTCGGCACCAAGTGCGGCAACATGGACCAGATCAGCTCGGCCTGCGGCGTCGAAGGCCACGCGCTGATGATCGACTGCCGATCGCTGGACGTGAAGCCGGTGCCGGTGCCGGACAACGCCGCCATCATGATCTTCAACTCGAACGTGACGCGCGGCCTCGTCGACAGCGCCTACAACGTGCGCCGCGAACAGTGCGAGGCGGCCGCCCGCCACTTCGGCATCCCGGCCCTGCGCGACCTCGACATGGCCACGCTGGAAGCCCGTGCCGGCGAACTGGACCCGGTCGTGCTGCGCCGCGCGCGCCACGTGGTGACGGAAGACGACCGCGTGCTGGCCGCCGCCGACGCGCTGGAATCCGGCGACCTGGAACGCCTGGGTGAGCTGATGGCCGCGTCGCACGCATCGATGCGCGACGATTTCGAGATCACCGTCCCCGCCATCGACAACCTCGTCGACATCGTCAAGAACGTGATCGGCACCCAGGGTGGCGTGCGCATGACGGGCGGCGGCTTCGGCGGCTGCGTGGTGGCCGTCGTGCCGCACGCGCTGGTCGACGCGGCCCGTGCCGCCGTCGAACGCGAATACCGCTCGCCGGACGGCAAACCGGCGACGATCTACGTCTGCAAGCCGGCCGCCGGCGCCGGTAAAGTCACGCCATGACGTACGAGGCGGCGGCCGGACGCTATGGTTCGATGCCCTACCCGCATTGCGGCCGCAGCGGCTTGCGGCTGTCCGCCGTGTCGCTGGGGTTGTGGCACAACTTCGGCGCGCATGACGACTTCGAACGCCAGCGCGAGATCGTGCGCACGGCGTTCGACCACGGCGTCACGTGCTACGACCTCGCCAACAACTACGGCCCGCCGCCGGGGTCGGCCGAGGAAAACTTCGGCCGCATCCTCGCCCAGGACCTGAAGCCCCACCGCGACGAGATCGTCGTGTGCACGAAGGCCGGCTACACGATGTGGCCGGGCCCGTACGGCGACTGGGGCAGCCGCAAATACCTCGTCGCGAGCCTGGACCAGAGCCTGAAGCGCATGGGCCTGGACTACGTCGACATCTTTTACCACCACCGCCCCGATCCCGACACGCCGCTGGAAGAAACAATGGCGGCGCTGGATTACATCGTGCGCAGCGGCCGCGCGCTGTACGCGGGCATCTCGAACTACAACGGCGAACGCACGGCCGCCGCCGCGGCGGAACTGCGCCGCCTGGGCACGCCGTTCGTGATCCACCAGATGCGCTACAGCATGCTCGTGCGCCAGCCGGAAGCGGACCTGTTCCCCGTGCTGGAGCGGGAAGGCATCGGCGGCATCGCCTTTTCGCCGCTGGCGCAGGGCCTGCTGACGGACCGCTACCTCGGCGGCGCTCTGCCGGCCGATTCGCGCGCGGCGGGCAAGGTCGGCTTCCTCAAGCCGGAGCACATCACGCCGGAGCGCCTGCGCATCATCGAGGCGCTGGACCAGGTCGCGCAAACCGGTGGCCGCACGCTCGCGCAGCTGGCGCTGGGCTGGGTGCGCCGTCAGCCGGCCATCGCGTCCGTGCTGATCGGCGCGAGCAGGCCGCAGCAGGTGCTGGATGCCGTACAGGCCGTGGAGATGGCGCCGCTGGCGGGCGACGAGATCGCCGCGGTCGAGGCGATCCTGGCGTCGCAGTAGCATGTCGGGTACGTGGCCGGCTAGTGGAAGGTGAAGCCGCCGTCCACGTTGACGGACTGGCCGGTCACGTTGTCCATCGTGGCGAGAAAGAGCGCCATCCGGCCCATGTCCTCGGGCGTCTGGGCGCGGCCCTGCGGGATGAGCGTGAGCTGGTGGCGCGCCCATGAATCCTCGACCGACTCCCCCTCCTTCTTCCATTCGTCGGCGAGACGATCCCACATATAGGTACGTACGACGCCGGGGCAGATGGCATTGACGGTGATGCCCTCCTGCGCCACTTCCTTGGCCAGCGCATTCGTGAAGCCCACCACCGCGAACTTCGACGCGCTGTAGTGCGCGAGATTGGGAAAGCCTTCCTTGCCCGCGATCGAGGCGACGTTGATGATGCGGCCCCACCCCTGCCGCCGCATCGGCGCCAGCGCGGCCCGGCAACCCAGGAACGTACCCTTGGCATTGACGTCCATGACGACGTCCCAGTCCTTTTCCGTCAGCTCCACGACCGGGCGGATGTTGATGACCCCTGCGCAGTTGACGAGGATGCCCAGCGCGCCGAACGCCGCGACGGCCTCGTCGACCATGGCCTGCACCTGCGCGGCGTCGGTGACGTCCACGCGCCGGGTGAGCGCGCGCCTGCCCAGCGCCCTGACTTCATCGGCCGTCGCCTGCATGGCCTCCTCCAGCAGGTCGGCAATCAGCACGTCGGCCCCGGCGCGCGCAAGTTCCAGCACGATGCCCTTGCCGATACCGCGTGCGCCGCCCGTCACGATGGCCGAACGCCCGGCCAGGGGAAGTGAATTCGACATCTCCGTCTCCTCATTGTTGGTTGGTCCCGAACGATGTTGCCGCCGGGTTGAACGCAACTAGCGTGCCAGTGCCGGCACGGACCGGATATCAGGGAGAAAACGGCGAATGGCGGGCCGCGCGTGCGACAGGTGTCGCAGTGCCATCCGTATCGCGGCCGACAGGTGTCTCGGCGGACGCCTCAACACCAATTCCTCAGCACCAGTTCTTATCGGGCTTCATGTCGAGGCGCCGCGCCGCGTCGATCACGTCCTGCAGTTCCACTGGGTCGCTGAACGGGTCTTCGTCCAGCGCGGTGACGCGGTTCAGCTCCTTCTGCCAGCGCCGCAACTCGTCGACATACGCCTGGTCCGGCACCCGTTCGAGGTCGCCGTTCTTGTCGACCAGGTCGTGGATGCCGTTGTGCACCCAGTCGCCGGTATGCCAGTCCGGCATGTCGATGCCGGGGAACAGGCAGATGCCCTGCAGGTCCATCCCGCGCCGCACCGCGGCGAGCGATTCGCACATCACGTCGTGCAGCCAGCTCGCGCGGCCGCGACCGAGGCCGCTCGTCTCGCCGATGATCATCGGCCGGCGATAGCGTTGCCAGACCGTCTCCAGCA
The DNA here is from genome assembly GCF_024756235.1 of Massilia kyonggiensis. Classification (GTDB taxonomy): domain Bacteria; phylum Pseudomonadota; class Gammaproteobacteria; order Burkholderiales; family Burkholderiaceae_D; genus Telluria; species Telluria kyonggiensis. Next base: position 194,624 of record NZ_JANUGY010000008.1, read on the forward strand.
TGTCGCACAGCGGCGCGATGCGGTCGTCGTCTGGAGGCAGCGGCGCATGCGGGCCGTGCTCGCGGTATTCCATCTGCCCGAACGAATACGAATTCGCGCCGACGATGTCCAGCACGTCGGGCGATCCGCCCAATTCCGGATGTTCGCGGCCGTACAGGATGTCCCAGGCGAGGAAGGTGTCGACTTCCGTTTCATGACGTGCAGCGTCGATCTGGTCGGGACGGTCGCGCGGCGCCACGACCCGCACCAGCGGATCCACGTGGACCATGCGCGCGTCCGGATCGACCTCGCGGATCGCCTTCACGCCCGCGATCGCCGCGCGGCACAGCGCCAGCCGCAGGCGCATCCGGTCCTCGCGCGTGCGGCGGTAAGGCGCCGCCCAGCCCCACTCCCCGGCACAGAACGAAAAGAACGTGATCTCGTTGATGGGCGTGAAGAAGTGCGGGCCGCGCACCTTCGGTACGACGTAGTCGGCGGCCGCGCGGCAGTATGCAGCGAACCTGTCCACGAAGGCATCGGAGAACGGATCGAGATCGTCCGGGTAGCCGTAGTGGCACAGGTCCCAGATCGGGATGACCTTGGCCGCGTTCATCGCGGCGATGAACGGATCGACGCCGGAAAAGTCGTAGCGCCCGCCCTTGTCCATCATGGGCCACGGGATGCCTTCGCGCGCGACGGCGATGCCGAGACGCGCGAGGCGGGCGTAATCCTCGGCCGCATGGCGGTCATGCCCTGTTTCCGCCACCAGGTTGCGGCGCACGCGCGCCTCCCCCCACAGGAAGGTGGAGCATTCGAATCCGGACAGGAAAAAGGTGGGAAAGATTCCGGGACGCTGTGCCACGCGGCTCTCCTTTCGATTCTCAGGCGGAGCCGAGTATAGCCCGGGAGCGCGAACCGGCCGTGCACGCTTGCCGCGGGGCAGCTTTTATCGCTTCAAATCGGTTTTGCAGTAATTGTAGATATCCCTGAACATCTTGCCTAATGCGCGCGTCTTGTACGTCTCCTTGTCTTCCAACCTCGACCTATGGAGGACGTCCTTGAGGTAATGCTTGTCCAGCCCCAGAAGCGTGGCACGCTCCTCGAGCCATTCGTCCGTCAGATGATTCAATGAGTTCACGAAATCGCATGCCTGCGTAATATGGGTCGCGTAGGCGGTGTCGAGATGGAAGAACGCCGCCCCATTCAGGAACGGTTCATCCACTGCCGTATTGATCCGGACCGACATCGATGACGGCTCGGCCTTCCCTTTATCGACGATGAATGTCCCGTCCAGGACAAACAAATCGTCCGGCGCCTCATGTTGATACGGATGGAAGATCTTTTTAAACATGAAGTCGACGTTATTCTTGATGCGGCAGTTGCATGCGGCGCAAGACGGCACAAGGTTCTGCAGGCACAGCCCAAAGTACGGATAGATGGACCGGGCATAGAAGTGATCGAGGTCGGGACGATAAATATTGTCGTCCTTGTCGCTGATCGGCGAAATGTAATTCCGGCTGCAATAGGGACAGACGGTCGCGCCGACCGACTTCACGTACCGGCCGGCCATCGACTCGCTGGGGATGACCTTTTTGTCTTTTTCGGTGAAGTCAGGCCAGTTGAACATCAGCCGGGCGTTCCTCGACGTCACACAGAAACTGCATTTACACGGCTTTGGCCGCACCGGCTTTTTTGCATTTTTCCGGGGCGGCGCGACATGTTTTTTCCATTCCTGCTCGTAGAAAGGACGGTCTTTAGCGGGAATGTGAGCGACGATACGTTCAAGGTCACCCGACGCGAACACGACGTAGTCCAGGTGATCGACGAGATAACCTGCGAATTCCTGTTCGATCTCCGCCGGCTTCAGCGACAACAGCCGCGGGACGTCCTTGCGTACGCTTTCATAAAACTTGATCTCGAAGCGTTTCAGTGCTCCCTTCTTGTTCTTTTTCGGGTCGAGCGCAGCATCCAGCCGGTGCTTGAGAATCTTCTGATGAATCTCGTCGGCATACAGGGCGATTTGTGTGTCAGTTATAGTCAGGCTTATCATGGTCTCGGCGCAGCGCTGCGATCTTTTCGTCCATTTTTTGATTGCAGAAGTTTTTCGTCATCCTGTCGCCGACGACCTGCGTGATGCCGCGCAGCTTCTCCACGTCTTCAGGGCGCTGCGCCTCCGCCACACTGGCCAGCAGTTCCCTGATCTTGCTGGCGGCGAACTCGCCGGTCGACTTGTCCATGAATACCGGCGAGAGCAACAGGTCGAGCAGGTTGGCCGCGAACGTCTCCTGCCTCGCGCCTGGCGCCGGGTCGACAATATTGACCAGCTGCGCGGGCAGGTCGGAGACGACGAATGGCGAGTGCGTGCTCAGGAGTACCTGGACGGTCGTCGGCAGCTTGTTTTCGCGCCCGATGAAGTCGATCAATTCCTTCAGGTAGCGCCGCTGCCATTCGGGATGCAGCCCCGTCTCGTGTTCGTCGATCAGGATCACCGCATTTCCCACGGTGCGCGCCATTTGCATCGCGTGATACAGCCTGGAATAAAACGTCAGCAGTGTTTTCTGACCTTCGCTGATGCCGGAGAATTCGAAGGACCACCGTACCGATCGTCTGCGCAAGTCCTGCACGTGATGCAGGATGAGCTGCGTGAGTTGGTTCCTGTTGACGGCCGAGTCGCCGGAAATTTCGATTTCGAACCTGGTGTAATCGTCCGCCAATGGCGTGAAGCGGGACGTCGAGGATTCCAGGAATGTGAAAAGTGCGTTTGCGGAAGACAGGACCAGCGGGCCAAGCAGGCGTTCCACGCATCCGTCCAGGTCATCCAGTGCCGTTGCAAATGTCGCGGCAATCTCTTCGAATCCCTTTGGATCATTCCATTTTATGGCATCCGCCATGGCCCCGACGATAAGACGAAACGCTCCAGCGTGTGCGTCGAGCCTGGGGCGTATCTGTGGATGATAAACATACCACTTCAAAAACTCGAAATATCCACGGCCAGGCAGAGCAAGCCGCGAATTCTTCAACAAAGGCGGTCGCGCCGACAATGCCTCCTCGAGCGCCTTGGGCCCCACCACGTTGTGACGAACCAGCTCATCGACAAACCGCGCGCGGCGAGGGTCGTACGCGGGACGCGACGCCAACATCATTCCGACGACAGCTTGCGCACTTTCCTCGGCATCGTACGGCAACGAGCAGATGAATTTGATGGAACGCGGCCTGCCACGTTCCGCACCCAGTTCAAGCGTATCCTGCCCCGTCTCCAGCACGTGGCTCAGGTAATCGATCTTCCGCGAAAAATCATCTTCGAGCAGATCCGTCGTGAACACCGTCTGGCTCGAGATATCGGTGAACCCGAGCGAGCCATCGTCCTTGACGAGCTCACCATGCCTGCCGAAAGGCTCGATACCGCTCGAATAATAATAGGCATGCAGCTGCTTGTTGGTATGTCTCTCCTCGATGTCGAGCTGCTTCCCATCCACGACGACGTCGAAATCCGGTGCACCGAGCCCGAACCGGCCTTCATTACTGCTATACACCAGGCACGACGCGCTGGCCTTCGTTTTCCTGCCCGTCAGGACGCGGCAAATGTCTTCGATGATCGTGCTTTTCCCCGCCGAGTTCTTTCCCACCAGGGCCGCGATCGACGTGATGTGTTCTGAAAAGAAGCCAGCCGGGAGCGGCGACGCCGCGCGAACCACGCGTGCGGCGTCGCGCGACACTTCCGGCCGCCATTCGCTCGTGAATCGCACGGCGCGCAGGTCCCCGGAAAGATCCCTGTAAAAGTACGCAAGAAGCCTGACGTCGGTTTTCAAATAGTCTCTCCAGCTTTCATGTTGATGGGTGCCGCTGGTTCGTCCGGCGCGCAAACCACGTCGCCAGTGCGGACCCCGACAGGTTGTGCCACACGCTGAACAACGCGCTGGGCACGGCCGCCAGCGGGCTGAAATGCGCGGCCGCCAGCGCGGCGCCGAGGCCGGAGTTCTGCATCCCCGTCTCGAACATCACGGCCTTGCGCTTGGCGAGGTCCATGCCGAACATGCGCGCGAACAGATAGCCCAGCGCGAAGCCCAGCAGGTTGTGCAGGATGACGGCGGCGAACATCAGCAGGCCGTTCGTCAGCAGCTTGGACTGGTTCAGCGCGACGATGATCGCGATGATCAGCACGATGGCCACCGTCGAGACGAGCGGCAGCGCCTTCACGCTGGCCGCCGCCTGCCGGCGGAACAGCGTCTTCGCCACGATGCCCAGCGCGATCGGCAGGATCACGACCTGCACGATGTCCATGAACAGCGACGTCGTATTAATCTGCATCCACGCGCCCGCGAGCAGCGACACGAGCGCCGGCGTCGCGAACGGTGCGATCAGCGTGGACACCGCCCCGATCGACACGCCGAGCGCCACGTCGCCCCGCGACAGGAACGTCATCACGTTGGACGCGGTGCCGCTCGGGCAGCAGCCGACGAGGATCACGCCGACCGCGATTTCCGGCGGCAGCCGCAGGGCGATGGCGAGCACGTACGCGATGCCGGGCATGATGAGGTAGTGCCCGACGACGCCGATGGCGACGTCCCTGGGCCGCCGGAACACCTCGCGGAAGTCTTCCGTGGACAGGGTCAGGCCCATGCCGAACATGACGATCCCCAGGAGCGGCGCGATCCACGTCTTATAGCCGACGAAGGCCTGCGGCGCGAAGAACCCCAGGGCGGCGAACAGGAGCACCCACAACGAGAAGGTCTTGCCGACGAAGGCGCTGGCTTTTTCGATGGCGTTCACGCGGGTGGTCTCCTGGTCTGATGAGACCGACATTATATGTCCGGCACCCCTGACCTTCGGCCGGTGCATGCCGGCGCGATCGGCGGTACCATTTCCGCATCATGACCGATACCACTCCCATCCGCCTGCCCATCGGCACCGCCGACGGCGTCGTGTTCGACGTCGTCGCCTGGGGCCCGTCCCACGCCGACGTCGACTTCAGCGTGGCCTGCATGTTCGAGCACGAACTCGGCGGCGGCATGGCCGGCGGCCTGCTGGCGCTGGACCAGGCGCTCGGCGGCCAGTTGTCGCGCCTGCGCGCGGCAGGGGCATTTCGCGCCCAGCCGCTGGAGACGCTGCTCGTCACCTCGCCCCCGCCCGCCGTGGTGCCGCGCGCCGTACTGGTGATCGGGATGGGCGACCCGGCGCAACTGGACGGCGACCTGCTGCGGCGCGCCTGCCGCGTGGCGATGCGCGAGGCGATCCGCTTCGGTGCCGTGTCGATGGCGTTCGCGCCCAGCGTGCTCGATGCGGGGCATACGGACAACGGGGCGCTCGACATGCAGAACGTGATGCTGGACGGGATGATGAGTGCCCTACGGGCGGAGCACATGCTGGCCGAGGCCGGCCTCGCGGCGGCCCCCAGGCTGCGCCATTGCACGTTCGATGTCGGGGCGCCGCGGGCGCAGGCTGCGGGGCGGGCGTTCGCGGAAGCGTTTGCGCGGCTGGCCGGCGCTTAGCCCCGCAACGCGAGATCCGCCACCAGCGCCAGCCCGAGCCCGAACGACACCGCCTTCCAGAACAGCAGCGGACTCCGTTCGATCAGCGGCGTGCGCGTACGCTCGGCAAACGCGCTGTTCGGATGGTGTAGGTCGTACACGAATTCGGCGACGTCCTCGTAGCGCCGGCGCGGATCGATCTGCAGCGCCTTGTGCAGCGCCGCGTCGACCCAGGCCGGGATCGCGGGATCGTGCTCGCGCGCGGGCGTGTACGCGAGCCGGCGCTGCGCCGCGCGCCCGGCCGCACGCGGGATCTCGACGCCATACGGCAGCTGCCCCGTCAACATGAAGTACGTGAGCACGCCCAGCGCGAACACGTCCGAGCGCACCGTCCCGCGCTCGCCGAGGAAGTACTCGGGTGCGGCATACAGCGCGGCACCCTGCAGCGTCCACGCCTCGTCATGCGACGCCATCTCGACGACGCCGGCCACGCTCACCGACCCGAAGTCGATGATGCGCGCGTTGCCGGCCGCGTCGATCATGACGTTTTCCGGCCGGACGTCCTGGTGCAGCATCTCGAGCCGGTGGAACGCGCGCAGGCCCTTCGCCACCTGGTCGACGATGCGGCGCACAGCGTCCAGTCCGGGACGCGGCTGGCTGCGCAGCCACTGCGCCAGCGTGACGCCCTCGATGTATTCGGCCGCCACGTAGACATGGCTGCGGCGCCGCGCCGGTGCGGGCTTGACGACGTGCGGACTGCGCACGCGTCCCATGATCCACTCCTCCATCACGAACCGCTCCATGTAGGCGCGGTCGCCGGCGAGGTCGATGGAGGGCATCTTGAGGATGACGTGCGCGCCGCTGTCCGGGTCCTCGGCGAGATAGACGTGGCTGCGGCTGCTGCCGTGCACTTCGCGCACGATGCGGTAGCCGTCGAGTTCCGCGCGCGGCGCCAGCAGCGGCGGCAGCGGCAGGTCCGCCATCTGGCGCAGCAGCTCGGACGCCTCGCGCGCCTGCAGCGATTCGATGCGCACGAGCTGCACGGTGAGGTTATCCGTGCTGCCGTTGGCGAGCGCGCGCTCCACGAGGCGGCACGCCGCCGCATCGAGGTCGGACGCGTCCCGCAGGGCCGCGTGCACGTCGGCACCCGACACGTGCTCGTACACGCCGTCCGTCGCCAGCATGAACAGGTCGCCGGCTTCCAGTGCGACGGCGCGGTAGTCGATCTCGACCCGGTCCTGCACGCCCAGCGCGCGGCTCAGGTAACTGCGCTCGGGCGATACCCACACGCGGTGGTCGGTCGTCAGCTGCTCCAGGCTGGCGCCCTGCGCGCCCGCGTGAACGCGGTAGATGCGCGCGTCGCCGACGTGGAACAGGTGGGCCGTGTTGGACTTGATGACGAGCGCGGAGAACGTGCAGACATGGCCGCAGTCCTGGTCGGTGCGGTCCTGGCCCTGCCGCGTGTGGGCGTACAGCCACGCGTTGACCGCGGTGAGCACCTTCTCGGCCGATGTTCGTACCGACCAGGCGTCGGCCGTGGCGTAGTAATCGTCGAGGAAGGATGCGACGGCGGTGGCGCTGGCGACGTGGCTGACGGCGCTGCTGCTGATGCCGTCCGCCAGCGCGAGCGCCGCGCCCTTCGTGGAGGCGAGCGGCGCGCGCGGGATCACCACGCCATGGCAATCCTGGTTGACGGCCTTGCGGCCGCGGTCCGTGTGCTGGCCGACGGAGAGCGTCAACAGCTGCGACATGAACCGCCGGCCCGCGTCGTATGGATTAGTTGAACGAGCGCTTCGGCGCCGTCTTCACGTGGGTCGAGTACAACGTCAGGCCGGTGAACGCGAGGCCGCCGACGAGGTTGCCCAGCACGGTCGGGATCTCGTTCCAGACCAGGTAGTCGAGGAAGGTGAAATGCGCGCCGGTCAGGATCCCGAACGGGAACAGGAACATGTTCACCACCGAGTGTTCGAACGCCATCGCGAAGAACAGCATCACGGGCATCCACATGGCGATGACCTTGCCGCCGACGGTCGTCGAGATCATGGCGCCGACGACGCCCGTCGACACCATCCAGTTGCACAGCATGCCGCGGATGAACAGGGTGACCATGCCGGCGAAGCCGTATTCCGCGTAGCCGAGCGTGCGCTTTTCGCCGATCGAGCCGATCGTCTTGGCCAGCACGCCGCCGTCCGTGTGGAAGCCGAACGTGAAGATATACGCCATCAGGAAGGCCACGGTGAACGCGCCGAGGAAGTTACCGGTGAAGACGATGCCCCAGTGCTTGACCACGCGCGGCAGCGTGACGCCGGGGCGCCTGTCGATCAGCGCCAGCGGCGTCAGCACGAACACGCCGGTCAGCAGGTCGAAGCCGAGCAGGTACAGCATGCAGAAGCCCACCGGGAACAGCAGCGCGCCGATCAGCGGCACGCCGGTGGCCACCGAGCAGCTGACGGCGAACACCGCCGACAAGGCGAGGATGGCGCCGGCCATGTAGGCGCGGATCAGCGCATCGCGCGTGGACATGTAGATCTTGGACTCGCCCGCGTCGACCATCTTGGTCACGAATTCAGAAGGCACCAGATAGGCCATGAAACTTCTCCCTAGGGGCCGCCGTGAGGCGGCGTGATTGATCGGTGATCCGGCGTCGATTGCGCCGTCATGGGGAGTTATGCAAGAAGCGGGCCCGCATCAGGCCGGGGCGATTCTCACGGCCCGGCGCACCGCGATCGTGCCGGCGCTGCCTGCTGGTGCAGCGGCGCACCATTTATGGCGAGGCCGATCGCCGGCGTGGTGCAGCCGCCCCCGCGCGGGGCGCGCATTGCACCGGTCAGGCGCCGAACCAGGCTGCGCACGCGGCGCGCAGGCCCTCCGCGCCGCCGTCCCCGGTCCACGCCACGTGGCCATCCGGCCGCACGAGCACCGCGGGCGGCAGCGGCACCGGGCCGACGACCGGCAGCGCGCAGACGCCGGCGAACGCCGCGTCGACCCGTTTCACGCGGTCGTCGGCGTACGTGGTGGCGAAGTTCAGCAGCACCGGCCGCGCATCGCGCAGCAATGCGTAGACGCGGGCCGGCCCCTCCGCCGTCACGATGTCCAGGTCGGGCATGCGCCGGCCGAGCAGCGGGTGGCCTTCGCCCAGGTCGTAGCGGACGTCAAGGCCGGCGATCATCGCGCCGAAGCGCCTGCGCGGTTCGTCCATGGCCAGCATCTCCGCGACGAATTCGCCCAGCACGGGCGTGCGGTCGTCCGGGCGCCGCAGGACGCCCTGCGCGATCGTGTTGCGCAGCACGCGTGCCGCCGCGGGATGGCGCTCGGCCTGGTACGTGTCGAGCAGCGCCGCGGGCGACACGCCCTTGACGACCTGCGCCAGCTTCCATCCGAGGTTGACGGCGTCCTGCACGCCGAGGTTCAGGCCCTGCCCGCCCAGCGGCGGGTGGATGTGCGCGGCGTCGCCGGCCAGCAGGATGCGGTCGTTGCGGTAGCGGTCCGCCTGGCGCACCGCGTCGCTGAAGCGGGACAGCCACGTGGGAGAATGAACGCCGAAATCGGTCCCGTAGACGGCTTTCAGGCCGGCGGCCAGTTCCTCGAGCGCCGGCTCGCCGCTCGCCTGCGGATCGCGTCCCGCCAGCACGACGCCGACCGTCTCGCCGTCGTCCATCACGGACATCGCATGGCGGCCGGACGCGTCCTCGCGGAAGCCCGGTACGGGCTTTTCCTTCATCCTGACCTCGGCGATGATCCAGCTCGTGGACGCGTCCCAGCCGGGGAAGCCGATGCCGGCCAGCTTGCGGATGCGGCTCCGGCCGCCGTCGCAGCCGACTAGCCAGCGCGCACGCAGGCGCGCGCCCTGCGTCGTCGTGACGTCGACGCCGTCCGCGTCGCATTCGACGCCGTCCACGTCCCGGTCGCGGTGGATCGGCACGTTCAATTCGGCGGCCCACGCCGCGAGCAGCCGTTCCGTCTTTTCCTGCGGAAGCGCGAGCAGGTAGTTGTGGCGGGTCGGGAAGTCGCTGATGTCGAGGGCGGCGTGGAAACTGACCCGCGGGTGCGTCTGGCCCTCGGCGAGAAAGCGGTCGACGATGCCCCGCTGGTCGAGCAGTTCGAGCGTACGCGCATGCAGCCCGCCCGCGCGGCCGCCCACGCGGGCCTGCACCGGCTTGCGCTCGACGATGGCGGCGTTGACGCCGGCCAGGGCCAGTTCGGCGGCCAGCATCAGGCCAGTGGGGCCGGCGCCGACGATGATGATGTCGTGGTCGCTTACCTGCATCGGTTCACCCATATTCTGATGGAGACCATTAATGCGCTCTGTTCCGAGATCAGTCTGTCCCACCAACAGGGCCGTAAACTTTCCCGCCGTCATCCGATTCCTCTTCGTCGGGTGCGCCCGGCTTCCGATGGCTTGGATGCCAGTTCGGGTTCATCTGCTTGCCTCGCTTACCTTGTGCTTTATCGTAAGTGACGTTCGTGCCGTCTGATCCAATATTCGCGTCCAGATTGTCTGACTTGTTGTTGTCCGCGGCCCATTGCTCGGTCAGTTTTGTTAAGTCCATCTTTTCTTCCTAATGTCGTCTACCGGCCGGCAGTCGGGCGCTCGAGGCGCTTTTCCGTCAGTGCGCACGCCATTGCTCGTTACCTCATACTTGTCTACGACTATGGCCGGCGAAAGTGCATTGCCGTCGAGCGGGATCAAAGTGACTTCGTGCTCCTCCGGTTCAGCAGGGTCTACGAACTCCTACGCTGCGATACCGGCCTCGGCGAGCTTCATCTCGTCGATTACGTACACAAACCCGTCCTCGATTCCGTCTCCTGTCGCAAACTTTATAGCCACACTCTCTAGACGCGAAGTCGACACGCCGCAGCCACCGTAGAGGCCTGTATCTAACTGATGTGCTCGCGCGGTGTTCGACTGCGTGGGCCCAGCTACTATGGTGCCGTCAGCTTTCCATCGTCCATCGAACAACGCGACAACTTCCACATTGTTCTCCCGCGGTAGAAGGTGGCCACCATTCGCAACATCGGTCTTTTGTCTACTCCACGGTAAGGCATTTTTCCGTCCTATGCTGGCTTATCACCCTGACTAAAGGATGCAGATGTTGGCAGACCATTCTGGCTCATCCCAGCGTCCTTCGAATAGAGTGAAGCCGGCGTCAGCAAACCGGCCCTTGATCACGAATGGAACCATTCGGCCAGCGGTCGAGTAAGTTCCTGTAAACTTCTGTTCACCTGTATGCAGATCTAAAACGATCCGGCCATCGTATGGAACACGCGTCCAAGCATCAGTTCCCTGAAAAAGGAGATTCAACTAGCTATCCCAGGTGGTCGAACGCTCTACAGTAGCGGCGACGAGAGGCTCATCGGCCTCATCGCTATCCCAGTTGATTTCTTTCATTGTTTTCTTAGCTGTTTAACAAGAGTCCCAGCCCGCATAGTTCTCCAGATCTGATATCGCGAGTTCCTTCACGGTTTCAAAAAAACGGCATCGTTCCTCCTGTGTGAATTAGATCTCATTTTCGTAGGGATCAAGTAAAAAAGCTATAGCTATCGCCCTCGTATTGCATGGCAAAACTAAAACTGGATGGCGGTAACGCACTCATGAAAGAACTTGAAGATGGAGCTCCAGCTATCTGCCCAGGTGGGCCCATTACGGAAAAAAAATCATTAACTGACGGGACCCGCGATGGCATAGATACTCCTAGTAAATTGTTAACGCAACAACTTTCTAACTAGCCTTCGTTCGCATTTCCAGCTCGGCAAACACTACAAAACATCTGCAGGAGGCGGTAGTGCCAAGAACTGCGTCCAATGAAGGAAACAAGCTCGGCCAATAGGCTGCTTTTATGCCTTTCCGACAAGCGATCATACTGACGTGTAAGTGGCCTGCTTTATCAAAAATCGGCGGTCTGACACGTACCACAAGGATATGGGATACCACCAACCCATCTGCCATCTTGCCATTTCCTGTCCTTACAGATTTGCGTGCCGAGACCGCCACTGTTTGGTATCGGTACACAACTGAACTCTGTATTACTCCCGCTTGAATCTACTGTATGCCAGTCATCTGTACAGCCTGCCGCTTTGCGCTGATCTGGGGTGTTCGGGATAGAAATAATTTTGACAGAATTAAGTAAAATTTCAATCTGACTTCCCCATCGATCGAAAACGTTAGAGCTGCCCCATGCTCTCAACCTTATACCGATAGAGTCGGGACGCGCGTGCGTAACCAGCCATTCAGTATCCCCACGCTTAGACGCCAGTTCTACTTTGTAGGTGCAAAACTCAAATTTAGTTCCTGCTGGGACTTCAACCAGTGGTGGAGGGGAAATAATATTGGAACTCTTCAAATTATTCGATGGAGGCACTTCCGTAAAGTATCCAGTCCACGGGACATAAATAGGCTTATCAAAAAGAGGTGGTTTAATTGTGTATATCTCATCACATTTCTCGTCCCATTTTACTTTGCACTCTACAGATATGGTTGATCGGCTGATCGTTACGTATTCTATCCCCTGGCTCCCTAACGGGATATTACCTTGTTTTTCCCAATAATTTTGCCAGCCCCGAAATACAGTCTTCTGCGTTCCTTGTTTTAAATCCAAATCGCTTTTAGCGAACGGGGCATTACCCAATGGTACAAACCACTGCACCCCGTCCGCATATTTAATTTCCGGCTTTTTTTCGATCTTTTCAAAGGAGTAGAAAAAATAACCAGTGACAGTGACTATCACTGCCAGGGCCATAAATATATAGCTGAAATTCTTCATCAATGCCTTCTATCGAGTCAAAAAATCCGGTCAGTCTGTCGAGAAATTGTACAGTCAATACGGACGTAGATACTCATTTTTAGGGCCCTCCCAATGCTTTGGTCCCGTCGAGCGGGTAAGGGGGGGCTACTGTGTTTCGCGTGGCGCATCACGCTTTTCCGCTCTAAGGGACCATGCGCTTGATGACCTCGATTTTTTCTGCTAGCGCGTGTGAAGGAGGAGCCTTTTTCTGAATCTCGTCAAGAAAGATTCGTAGTATGAATAGACGAGGTGCCTCAGAAAAAGTCTCCTCGACTAAGTCGTCCACCCATCTAGCAGTGGCCACTGCGTTATGTCCCGTCACTTCGCGCAGGACCGCTAGCTTTAGGTCGGAGGCTAGGCACTGCAACTGGTCCATTCTGAGTTTTCCTATCTGATCACGTGCTACCAAAGGCAGCGCGCACTCGCTTGCAAAAGAGGTATGGGCGATGGTCGTGCTGGTCGACCCTATGATTCAGCGCGACCACTTCCAATGCGATGTACCCAGCATGTTGCCCCTCAACTTTGGCAACAGGTGCATAAGGCCCGGTAAGAAAATGTCAGGCATTAAAGATCGGGCAACATGTATTGTTTCTCCCTCGCGTGGCACTGAGCACATCTGGACCGTGAAACGCGACGCGGATGGAACACCGGACCTAACCCCTGCAAACCCGCCAAACTCGTAACCGTCGACGTCGATATCAATCATCGTTTTCCTAATCATCTTTGTGGGGCGGAACCGCACTGGTATGTAGACAATTGACTGCCCCTGCGTGCTCGTAGCACAGACTAACACGGCCGGTTTTCGTATCTAAGACCCACGCGCGGTCATCGTCGGGTGTCGAGCCTTTGGTCGCCTCGATTTGATACCGTCCGGGTTGGTCACAACCAGCGAGAACAATCACGAGGGCGAGAAAGAGACAGCGCACGTTGCTCATTGACTTGATACTGATCGATCAACCCATTCGTTTGGCCGCTTTTGTCAGCGAGCATGCAGTCCGCAAGTTTGCTTCTCCTACCGAGTCAGGCACAACCTCAGAAAACTTCGACGTTGCGATGGAATCGATGACGGAATGGCGTACTTCACCTTCACCAGCCTCGCGCTCGTAATAGACTGCCTGGGCAGTGAATGCCGTGCGATCTCCACAGTTGAAGTATGAAAGCTCCTTTACTGAACGATACTTCACAATAGGATAACTACGCGTAGTTTGCTCCGACCAGTATGTCGTCATCGTCCACGCCTTAACGTAGCCTTTGCTGCGTGCAACAGTTTCGAGATCGATCATGCGGACATGGTCAGCTCCTTGGCTAATTGTTTGCCAATCCGCAGAGACCGCCGCACTCCACGGCAACATGAACCCCGCAAACACGATACATATGATCTTCACTACGAACTCCAAATAAGTTTTTCTTGCGCCGGGATCGGCACGTCACGGGCTCGCTAGGCACGATTTTCCGCGATTATGGCCGCGGCGCGATCATTGCGATGAAATCGTCGCCCAACATTCGAAGTTCCGCGTGCTTTTTCTCACGTTCCTCCTGAGTCGGCTGCACTGCCCCAGGGAGATGGCTGTTGATGTGGATTCGCAAACCGTCGAACAAGCCGAAGCATTCCACGTTGTTGGCGAAACCGACGGCGCGGTCATCCCAAACCACCGAGGATAAATTTGGGAACGCCGCACGGATCTTGTCAGCGGTAACAGGTTCATTCCGCGTTAGTATCTGAGCTATCTTTCCAGGCCACCAATCTGGACTGGGGCCGGCCATATCGGCTGGCCGGACAAGGACGTAGGCATCAGTTCCGTCGAGCGGAAAGGAAACGCTGCTCATCATCACAGCCCAACCAGCGTTGCCAAACCCATCAATTTTCGCCATCGTATGCACTCCATCTATTAGGGCAGCCCCGCGCCACCGCTTTCAATGCCACAGCCGCGTCGAGCGCGGCGTGGGTGCTGCTGGGCTTTTTCCGGGCTATTCGGGGAGAGTGCCGCGCACGAACTTGCGACCTTGCCGAAACCAGGTGATGGCCTCACCGTAGTTGCCGATGTCAGTCGCCGCAATGACATGGGCGAGGCCGCTAACGGCCTGCTGTTTCGTGATTTCGCAAGCCTTGTAGTCGTCCAGAACAGCGCCAAGGAACGCGTCCATGTCAGCGTGATCCTTGTCGGTGAAAGTCGGTGGTCGATTCATGCTGTTCTCCATCTTCGGCATCCGGCCGGAACGGGGCTCCAAGCGGCGCCATGTCTGCGCGTGACGCGTCACGCAGTTCTCTCAATGCCTCAGCCCGCTCGCGGCGGGCTCGGATGCTGCTGGGCCTTTTCCGTGCTCATCAGGCCGCTGCCGGGATGGCCAGCGACAGTTCATTAATCAACTCTTCCAGGCGGTCATGCTCAGCATCGAAGTTTCGCGAGAAGTCCGAGGTGAACGTGGGCTGAGCAGCTGCGGCGCCGGTTGCCCATGCGCTCAGAACCTGGTTCGCCATTTTCTTGCGTACCTCGATCTCTGCCGGCGAAACTACCTTTGTCACGGTAAGCGCCGCACGAATCATGTCTTCGGCTGTTGCGGTCAGATCATCAAACATCTGGCTCATCTGTTTCTCGTCCTTTTCATTGGTCATGGCAAAGACCACGACACACCGTGCTCACCGCAGTTGCGTTCAAGTCCTTCCATCACCTCGTCTGCTGCGTAGCGCTTCGCCTTGTAGTCGTTGATCGCTACCTGAACGTATGCGCGGCAGTTCTTCGGGAGCCCGGTTTCGCCATATTCAGGCCTTGCATTCGGGTCGCATCCAGTAAGCAGGACCAGGACGCACAGGAAGACGGAAACCGATCGAATCCTAGTCATTGATATACTTGATCAGTCGGCCTTCTTGTGCTTCTGAATAATCGAAGCAATCTCAGCGTCAAGCTGCTGCTGATCCCGCTTGAGCTTGTGCGCCGCTTTTTGCTGCGCGTCGCGTCGCGCCCTCGCACCTAGCGGATCAAAGCTCCCGTTGACGTAGTTGGCCTGGTCCTCTTCTGGGAACTCCTCGAAATACTCTGACTATTCACCCATGTTTGCTCCTCCTTTTCCGCTTCAGAGCGCGCCGCCGGGTAGGTTAATCTGGATTGACGTTGACGGAGGATCCAGCGATGCCAATGCTTCGTCAATGTTTCTCAGTTCGAGAGCCACTGACTCACGAGGCGAGCTTGTGTCCTGTGCGATGAACTCCCGTGCTCGCTTTAACGCCGTTACCAGGACATCTACACTGCTTCTATCGTAAAGGCGTGGCGCCCCCACCAACACTCCTGAGACTTTCATGCTTTTCCTTCCTAGAAGCCGGCCGCGCGTAGTGCGGCGGTTTCGGCGAATCGGCCCGGCGCCACTTCGGCGACGAGGCCAAGGCTCTGCAAGCGCAGCATGTCGGCGCGATCCGGCGCCAAGTGATCCTGGTTATAGCAGCTGTCGGCGAATCGTCGTGCGAGCGCTGCATCAGCCGCGGCCAAAGTATCGTTCGTGTTCATGATCCGTTTCCGTTCACTCTTGTCTACTGGCTCTTCAGCTTACGGATGTCATGACCTGTCCACGTCTTTGGGTCTTTATCTGTAAGCACTTTTATCCTCCCTGTCTTGCAATCGTTGGCGAACTGGAGCTTCAATTCACGCTGACTGCGCAGTAAACTTTCGTCCGTATAGCCGTCGAGGAAGCGCATTGACTGCTTCAGGCACATCACTTGTTGTCTCCCAACGCAACACCACATCGAATCGGTCTTCTCCATGCATACCAAGGACCTCGGCCATAGGCGCGACCAAACGCTCCATTCGAGCGCATTCATAGCTCGTTAGCTTCCGGCCCGTCGCATTTCCCGCGGCGTCTCTATTTGCGATACATGCGAGAGCTAGCCCTAAGGTGAAAACAAGCTTCTTTACGTGCGCAGATGTATAGATCATTTTTCCTTTACCGCGAGATGACTTCGTCTTTTGAGGGGGCCGCACATCCGACTTCCCAGATCCGATTCCTCCGCTGCGTGTCGCTCAAGAACGACTCTGTCCAGAAGCTCCGAGCCGTCGCTACATACGTGTGATAGTTGATTTCGTTCGGGATCTCTAATCCCAAGGCAGCCAACTGCCCGGTTTCAGGATCGATAACGCGCACCGCGCAGTCACCATACTTATGCATACCGAAATCAAATTGTTCGACCTTATATCGTTCGAGAAAAGCGAGCCAAGTCGCAGGTGTCGAAAAATATTGGAACAGGTGCACGTATGCTCGGCTTGTAGCCTTGATCGTCGGCTTCTTAAACGCCACTTGTCGGTTCATGCTTTTCCTCGACCGTTAGGCCACTGCCGCCTGCGCGATGATACGCAGGAAGGCTGGGCTGACGCTATTGAACTGGTCGGCCTGCGAAGCCAACATTTCTCGTAGCGTGCCCACGTGGCCGTGCGTGTTGTTCGACCGACGCGTTCCAGGTTTCACTTTGCAGAACGGCCAGAATTCTCTAAGTCCCTCAACCAGGCCTTTTCAAACCACTTGGGTAAATCGCCAACAGGATCATCGTGAATATTGTCGGGAACGTTTTCCCAAAACGCGACTATGGCTGCGGAAAATTCATTGATGTGATCGTCGGTGACTTTGAGATTGGTGTAATCGACAAAGCCCATCCCCAACGCGTCATCGCCAAACCCCTTGAACGGATCTTCCAGGTATTCAGGATGTCGCTGCTTCAGATCTCGGAACGAGTTTCCATCGCCGTGTTTATACACGTTGACCACTAAGCGGCAAGCGTCGAGTGTGGCGAAAAAGGGCTGACTCCTGATGTCCCAGCCGAGACATGCAAACAGGTCGGCCAAGCCACCGAAATCCTGGGACCAGATCTTAGCGCGCACCTCTTCACCGTGGTGCCAATGCTGGATCTCGCGCACAATCCAATCACGAAGCTGTTTGTCCCATTCGTGGAACATGCCAGCAACCACGCTCAAGCGCACACTATCGCGCATATCCGCCAGCAGCTGGTAAAAAGCGACGCCCTCATCATGCGCGGTTTCATAGAACGAAGCTGGGTCGTCGTTGTCCGGATCAAATCTGCTGCCGGCACGCTTAAGCCACTCGGCCGCGGCTTTGTCAGCCTCGCTCTCGATATTCGAGAATTGAGACAGGAGACGCTTACGTGCCTGCTCGACATAAAATTTATGGCGTTCGATCAGCATTATTCTTGCTGGCTGCCACATCTGAAATAGCACGTGTCCCTTCACAACTTCCCCCTTAAAGCAACTACTGCAGCGTGCTGCCGTGCGTTCCAGTCTTTTCCGTGCTCAAGAAAATTTTGGACATTCGGAATTTCGTTTGCTTACGTCGGCGACTACCTTAGCATTGTTAGATCGGATGAACGTCTTCGCCTTTCGGCGCAGCTCTTCCAATTCGGCAACGAGGTTGTCGATCGCCTCGTCTACCTCGCCGTCGGACATCAATTGAGCGCTGATGAGCACGTCGCCATGCACATCAATTCGGTCTGCTATGCCGATAGCGACGGTCGCGCCAGCGGGCATGCCTCCGGCCCTCCATTTGTCCAGTGATCGCCATAAGAAAAGTTTGCTCATCTAGTTCTCCCATGAATGAACTGCTGATGACGTTCTGCACGCGGCCTTTTCACATCCTTTGCGTAAACGTGTACGACATGTTCCATCGAGACACATTTTGCATGCAGGCGTCTTTCGACACGTTCCCAATATTCACCTTCTTCGTATATGAAGCGTTCGATGATCGCAGTCGCAATTATCGGGAAGACCTGCTCGAGTTTTTCACAAAGCTTTGTTATCGTGTACTCAAGCATGTGATTTCCCCCACCCATCTCCCGTTGACATTGCAGGAAATAGCTGTCAAATTCAGGAATTCCAGAGATCTCACAGCGGTCGTCTTGAGTATGAAGAGACTCAAGTAATTCATACGTATCTTGGTAAATCTCCGCAATTCGCGACTCTTTCTCTTCGTCATCAACTTCCATGTGGCCGTCGCGTCCCTGAACGTTCAGCAAAAAATCTGCCTTCGCCGTAAATCCGGAGAGAAAACTCTCTGCGCGGCTCACAAATTTGTTGAGATGCAGCTCGCGTTGGAATTGGTGTGCAAAAATATCTTCTGAACCTACATTCGTCAAGTAATGCGATTTTTGCAGACCGACAGTTACAGTCTTCTGAATAAAAAGATCGCCATAATTGCGACGCAACTCCGGACCTAAGGCCGCAAAGTAGACCTCCTCATTAGACAGGTCTACGTCGAACAGGAAGACCGGAAGCCCTTGATTTCTTTGAACGCCTAGCCAGTAGTTCGCGGACGCCACGCCCAATTGAGTGGATCTCGCCTGGCCCGAAGAGTTCCAGGTTATGGTTTCTCGTGATTTCAGCTGGAATTTAAAAAACAAGGCTTGCGACTGATTGTCTGCATGAAGCTCGACCTCACCATCAATTCCCAAATCGCGCTTTTCCAACGGGCGCACAATCCAGTTCTCGGGCCTTTTATACTGCAAAATATCGAGGCTTCGATCCTCCATCTGCAAGGTTTTAGAATACTTTGGACCTGGTAGCTCGTCATTCATGAACAGACTTGTAAGAGAAATGAATAGGTTAGTGTAAGCTGAAATCCTTCTTCTAAACAAGTAAAGCAAGGTAGCGGAGCAAGGCCGTTAGCGGGACGGTCACCTCTTCGCCGTGCGCAGCGTGAAAGCGTGAAAGATTTGGGCTGTGTTCGCGGTAGGTCGGTAACGCACTCGTTTAGCCGAGCTGAGCCGCAGCGCACAACAGATGAGCCGGCTTCGTGAGGCGGCCATCGTCGAGCACGCGCTGCCATCCCGAGTAATGGATCAGGTAGCGACTCGCCACGCCGCGGAACCGCACCAGCCAGCTTTTGAAACGGCTGTGCCAGCTGTTCACGTTCTGCACATGGATTGCGCCACGCGCCCGCACGCCGGCTTTCACGTTCACCGCTTCATGCGTGATGCCGGCCTGCTCGGCGTAGTGTCGATACACGATGGCGCCGTCGCTGATCAGTAGAACGTCGGCTGGCAGCACAGGCGTGAGGCACTCATGCAATTGCGCTACCGTCACCTGACCACGCCCCGTATGGAAATCGAGTGTTCGGCCGCTGCGATCGCGCGCGACGAGCAGACAATCGTGCTCCCGATTGATGCCCCGCCGCGTCGCCACGCCACCGCGTTTTCGCGGCGGCCGCGTCAGGTTGCGCGCCCCCTTCTGCGATTCGAGTCGGTACGTTTCATCGGCCTCGACGATGGCCGACAGCGTCGCCGGCCGCTCGCGCATGGCGCCGGGCACGAACCGGTGGCGCCATCGAAAGCTGGTCGTGCGATGCACGCCGACGACTCGCGCGGCATCGCGCACGGTGCGCGATTCGAGCACGCATTGCAGATACGGCAGCCAGAGCTCCTTCTTGCGCAGCCGGGCCAGTGGCGTACCGGTCAATGCATTATGGCTGTGTCCGCAGGCGAGGCAGCGGAAACGCTGCAGTCCGCTCGCTTGGCCGCAGCGGTGCTTGCGGGCGCAGCCGCAGTGCGGACACGGCCGCCCCGCTGCGGCCTGCTCGATCAAGGCGATGCACTCGCCCGGATGCGCGATGCCGGCGAGCCACTCCCGTAGCCGGGCGAGGTCGTCCGCGGACAACTGCGCCGCTGCCAACATGGCGAACAATTCGTCGAACGTCAGGCTGCGCATCGTCACTCCTCATGAGTTAACTCGACGATGCGTCAGACCTCTGCAACGAATTTCAGTTCGCATAATTACCGCGAACACAGCCAAGATTTGCCGCCGGAGCAGCCGATGGTATCCGGCCTTGTCGAATTTTATGTTCGCTGTGCTTGCCGGGGCCACGTCGTTTTCGGGCCGCCTTTAGTCATCTGCCGCTTCAATATAGGCATCAGCGTCACCGTCCTCCCAACCACGCTCCCACTCCGTCCGCTTCCAGGCCTCCTCGGCTGTCGGAGGATAACGGGACGCGTTGGGTGCGTTGGACACATAGGCCGCCTCATACCCTTCGTTATAGTAGATCGATTCGTTCGAAATATTCATGTGGTTTTCCGTTCCTTAGCGCCAGTTATTCATCCATGTGTTCGGCGCAGACCGTCGGCCGACCATGCGTAGAATCTGCAACAGGTTTGCCAAACAAGGCGACATAGAGCGCCGGTATGTCAGCGATCTCGCGAAACTACGACATCCGGACAACGCGCAGGTTCGGTCGCTCCTGCTTCGCCCCGTCCTTGTTGCCCTTCGTGTGCCTGGCGACCTTGAATGTATCGAGCGGCGGCAGCGGAAGGCCTGGCTCTGCTCCGAAAAATAGGAACGGACCGAGCGTCATCGTTGCCCGATCAAAGCGTGTCCATACCACGCACCCGGATGGCTTCGCGGCCGGACCAAGGTGCACGTTCTGAGCCGGCGTTCTGGCAGTGTGTGATAAGGACTTCAACTGCAGATCACGTGTCACGCCATTAGCCTCCAGCACCACGTCATGCCCGAGCGGTCGATCGAAGGCTGCGATACCTCCAGCGTCGCACCTGCATGCAGCCACGAGTACTTCAGCAAATCTCCGATTAGCAAGTGCTCAAGCAGGCGTTCGCGGTACACAGATTGATGCGTGTCAAGTGTGGAGGTCGATATGCATCGCCGGCTGGCTAAAGTCGTTCACTGCAATTTTTCGTCCTAGAAACCGGCGGCGCGCATTACAGCGGTTTCGGCAAATTCGCCCGGCTCTAGTTCCCGGCCGGGCTGCGCTCGGCCCCCGCAGCAACGGCCCCAGGCGCACCATTTACTGCCATCAGCGGTGGGACCCCGTACCCGTTGCCGCGCCCTAGCCTAGTGTCAAGGCCTCGATCCACGCACCACGCCGCGTCTGCGGTCGCGCTCTTTCAATTCGTTCAGTCACAGTTCTTGAACTTGCGCGCCTGGCAATCGCGGGACATCTTTTGTGCGCTCGCCACCTGTTGGGGCGACATCGCTTTCGCCAGGTCATCGCGCAGCTCGACACCCGGCTTGCTGCCGGTGGCGGCGGCGAGATTGGCCCACATGTGGGCGCGGACCAGGTCCCTCGATGTGGCGCGTCCCAGTGCATACATGTACCCGAGGAACACCTGAGCCGGGGCGTTTCCTTGCGCCGCCGCCGCCCGATACCACTTGAGCGCCTCGGCGTAATCCTGCAACACCGATTTTCCTTGCGAATACATGTTGCCGAGCTCGACCTGAGACGCCACATCGCCCTGCGCGGCGGCCAGCCGGTACCATTTGACCGCCTCCGCCGCATCGTGCGCGTCGCCACTGCTGTCGGAATAGATCGTCGCGAGCACGTGCTGTGCCTTCGCATTTCCCTTCGTCGCGGCTAGGCGCGACCACTTGATACCCTCTGCCACATCCTTCCGGACGCCGATTCCAAACGTATACATCCACCCCACGGGTTGCTGGGCATGGACGTTGCCCTGCCAAGCCGCCAGGCGGTACCATTTCGCCGATTCAGAGAAATCCAACTCGACGCCTTGCCCGAACTGATAGATCTGGCCGAGCGCATCTTGCGCATCCGGATTGCCTTGAGTGGCAAGCTGGTTCAGTATCGATATCCCCTGTTTATAATCACCCCGCCTATATGCCTCCTTCGCATCGTCAAAAGTGGTTGCGCACACGAGACCAGCGTTCATCAACAGCGAGAACGCCGTCATCAGTATTATCTTCTTCATCTACGAACTTTCAATTGGCTTTTTCTCAATTTCGCGGACGCGAAGACCGCGCCACGGTTTTCCGTCCTCTTTGAGTCTTACGCTGCGCCAAAGAGCGCAGTTGCAAAAATCCACTTGATAAGATCGACCCGTGCACTCCATGGCTTCCCCCCTTCGCCCTGGCCTTTGCCAGTGATTTCTAGGTATGGGACACGGTACTCTTTATCATCTACAACGTTATTTTTTCTGTATGCTTCAGCGTACAGTGGATGCTCCACAGTGACCTCAAAGGTCAGCTGTACTGTCGTGTTGTGGATGATCTTATTGCACGCCTCGCGAGGACTCAGAGGTTCACTTTGGCCGTTTTTCGTGAGCGTTCCGACACCGTTTGGGTTTTGCTCAAAATGCGTTTTCAATCCGCCTCTGCCATCGTCGTTGGCGCGCGCGAGCGCAGCCAGGCTCATGATATTTCTGTTCAGTTCAGGATCACCTACAGCTAGCAACGTTTCGACTGCATCGTTGCATCCTGGGTAATACGCCAGTTTTTCGATCTCATGCATCGAGAGCAGTTGAGACAGAAGGATATAGGCGTGATGTTGAAGAGTTTCCTCATGTATGTACAATGCTTGATGGAACATGTTTTTCCGAGGCCTAAGTTTCCGGGCAAGCGAAGTTCTCGCCGGCACCGGTAGCGATTAATCCAAACGCGTCACTCACCTTGACAGACCGCATTTCTCGAGGCGCAAAAAAGTCGTTGAGTTGGCGAACATAGTACTGGGCGTCAAAATTGACGGTGCACCCCTTTGTTTTCATTCCCGAGATAACTCGCGACATAATTCCCAACTTGTCCTCGGTAGATTTCCTTACCCAATCGTTGCCGGATTCTGTAGAAGTTGTAGGCATAGGCGTAGTTGGCCCTGTAATACCTTCAGGCTCAATACGCCTGGCTTCACCAGACTTTGCTAATCCAATGCCCGATGCTTCTAGATTAGTCGAACTTGTTGATGCCTCCGTCGAGGGCGAATTATGTGAATTATTCCTGTAATTAATAAATAATGAATAAATTACTGAAATTACAACTGTGGCGCCGATGATTTTTGCATTTTCGATCCGACCACGTATGGTTGCGCTTGGGTGCTTTAAGCACATAAATGATGCGAACAAAAAAACAATAATCGTAATAATGAACACCGCATGAATTATAAATATGAATAATCCCACAATTCTTCCCAATTAGCCCAAATATTTTATTGTAAGTTTAGACTTGGCTTTTCCGTTGTGTTTAGATTTTAGGACCAATGAAGCGGACTCGACGCCAAGCTAACACGTGCGGCGGGAGTAAGTTATCAGCGCAGCATTGTTTTGCAAGCTGCGACGATTTCGTCCCTCGACACTGGCGCAGTCGCTTTCGGGTCTGCGGTCGCTGCGGCAACGCAGTCGGACAATTCGCTGTTCGCCGCAGCCCTGGCGTGCTGCAGGGCCTCACCTTTCGCGACATCGTTCGCGTAGGCAGTGCCCAGCTGATTCCAAACATCTAACGGGAAGTACTCCTTGGCATCGCGGTCGATCTGCTGCAGTGGCCGAAAGACGGCATGAATTGCCGCCAGGTCAGCTGGGGTGTACTTTACGTTCAGGGTGTCCCTGCAAAACTCGATAGCACGCTCTAATTTCTCCGGCGCGACTTCAGCGTCGTGGAAGACCGAGTAATACTGCGTAAGCGCACTGCTAGTCGCCGGCTCTGTCAGCTTCGCTTTGCGATTCATCAGATATTCCATAGGTATCGCGTACACCATATAGTTTTGTGCGCTTTGCTGAAAGGCTCTTACCGTGCATGTCGAGCCGGATTCCCGCCACGTGCGGATCAGATCAAAAACACGATCTTCGAGTTCGTGGGCTTTGACTTTGTTCTCTGCGAACACAGCTTCGCGATATTGGGCCGTCACTCGGGATATTTCTCTGTCCGCCTCTTCGTTCGACTCGATGTCGCGTGAACAACCTGCCAAGAGGACGACGAAGAAAAGTATGACTTTACGCATCGTATTTTTCCTAGGGGATTGGCTAACTTACGAAACCAGTTTGAGGACGCCCTTAGCAATGAATGGCCCGAATCCGTTAATCAACGTGCCAACAATTACAAGAATAAGCTCATGAATTTTGAAAGCCCTTCTGCGCTTATCGATGAGTTCGGCAATGATACCGGCGCTATCCTTTAACACTGTTTCAAGAACTTCATTGACCTCTTCATCGCTTGGCGCAGTTCCTTTTGAGCTTGTCATCATTTCCTTAATCGACAATCGTTCAGATTCGCGCCGGCTGTTGATGAAATTAATTGTCTTGGTGTGCAGCGCGTCAATCTTCCGCGACGATGCCAACAGAACTCCGCATACGACTGTTACAGCCCCGGCGCTTGCGATTGCGTCAGCAATGCCTTTCCCCGCGAACCAAGCGCCCATCAAGAGAGATGCGGCGCTGACGAAGTATGCGAGGGGCTCCTGCCAAGTCAATTTATAAAAACGACCCATGTACTTTTCCGTTGGGTTGAGCCTGCAGACGCCGGATCGCGACCGCCGCTAGGGATTGTTCTGTAATGCCCCTGTTTTTGCAATATTCCGATACTAGCCAATCTCGCAGTGGTCGATCCCTCTTGCTAGCATTACAGCGTACGCAACAGAGTGCGATGTTGTCGATATCGACCAGATTCAGATCATTGACAATATGTTCCCACGAGGGGCAGGTTGCCCGATCTGTGTATGGCTCAGCAAAGACGTGTCGGCAATAGATACATTGGAAGTCGCGTGCGATTACTTGAAATGCTATGTCTCTTGGGATCTTCCACTTGGTGGAAGTTCGAATTAAAAGTGAGTGACCCTCTGTTAACCCGACTATTGGCTCATCATTCTTGTTTATTGCCATAATCGTCTTTCCTGGGCTACTTACTATGTTTTGCCAGGATAGTTTGGAGGCCTGGTACCGCTACACCTGTTGAGTGGCGGTAGTCGATATGGGCAGATAACGCCGCCAGAGCTTTTTGCAGTCCTTGATTGCCGTACTCATCTCGTATCCGGCCGAGGAAGTAATCCGTCGCGTCCAGCGTCAACGCTCTCCGGTAGCGCTCCCCGTTGAGCATGTGCCGCAGTGAGCGAATAGTCATGTTCGCCGAGTTAGCGTTGAATCCATGAGCACGCACGAGATCATCTCTACCTTGCGTCAAGGTGATATCTCCACGATCCACCCGTTGCGTAACCTGAAAGATCTCTTCCAAAATGTCTTGACTAAGTTCCATCACACTCTTCCCTAGTATTAGTTTTATCTACTTTAAGTGCAGTTTTCCTTAGCTACCGCTTCGTACCAGCATCGTTGCGTTTTGCGCGCCCCTGACCGTTTGTGTTCCGAGCGCGGACCTTGCCACGAGTTGGACCAGTTTTTACGCGTGGTCCACCTTCGCGCTTCGTTGCACCGCTATCGGCCTTCTTAGTCTTAAAGAGATCAAACAGTCCCATCGCATTCCCTTTGTTCGTTAGCGCCGTGTTGGCACTTTCAGTACTCATGCCCATCGTGCGGTCCGTGCGCGCTGCTGTGAGCGGATTTCCTGACTCATTGGCCCACGTTCCTATTCGGATTCGCCCAAGCTATGCGCAACAAAGATTTCGTTTTTGCAATTTTATATCCCATCAATACCCTAGTCTACAAAACTTGACAGAATTCACTCTAAAATTTGTAGCGAAGCGAGCGGCTGCTCGCTGCATCCCTTATGTTGTAGTCGCCGATCACGTCAAAGCACTGCGGCCTCGAGCTTCTTCGACGATACTTCAAGGTACGGTCGCACATGATCTAGCTCGGCATGCCCTAATAAAAGCTGGACAGTTTCTACGTCCGCTCCTTGCTGAATCAGTCGCGACGCCATCGTACGGCGACCGCTGTGCAACGATCCGCCCCGAATGCCGGCATCGCGGTACAGCTTCGTGACATGAGATTGCAAGCTATCGCAGGCTAGGTAATCGACCTGTTCGCCGGCCCAGTTCATGCGCTTCTTGGTGTTGAGGTGGAACTTATATTCCTTGTGCGTTAGGATCAGCTTGCTCTCCGGTTCCAGGCCTCAATAGCGGGCAGGATCACCAGTCGTACGCAGGTTCCGCGCTATTCGATAGTCCAGGTATCGTTCAAGCGTCTCAATGGTCTTCGTGTGGCTCAGGTAGATGCAGCGCTGCCGGCATCCTTTCGTAATCGACGCACGAAGGCTGACTTCGTCACGGAGGGCGCCTGACGGGAAAAGCACATCTTGAACTTCGATCTGCGCGATCTCGGTCACACGCGTACCGGCCGTTAGGCCCAGCCACAAGACCAGGCAGTCTCGCTCAGGATGCCTGCTCGTGGCCGCTGTACCGCGGAGGAGGTGACGAATTTGCCCCGGCTGGAGCGTAGTGGCTTGGGCCATGGAACCTCTGAATAAGATGAGTTAGAAATAAATTCAGAGGGAGAACTGTTCAAGCTCTTTTTCGAGCATACCACGGCATGTTTCCTGTGCTCCTCGGAAAAGCCCATCTGGCAGTTCCCTTATAAGCGGCATCAGCAATAAAGCGGCACCAGCAAAAAAAACAGCGCGCCGCCCGAAGGCAAGCGCGCCGGTGGCAACAACGGGCCGGCACCGCCGTGCCGCCCCGTCCTACTCGTAAATCAGAAGTGGTACTCCGCCTTGACCATCGGCGTGCTGGCCGAGGCGCCCGGCACGCGCTTGCTGTCGTTGCCGAACTTGTTGTGCCAGTATTGATAGGCGACACCGGCGCGGAAGGTCTTCGGCTTGGCGCCCAGCAGCGGGCCCAGGTCGTACAGCAGCTGCATGTCGATGTTCGTTTCCGGCGCCGTCTGGTTGCCGAATTCGTCCTTGCCCTTGGCGGCGATCCAGTTCGCGAAGCCTTCCCACGACCAGCCCGAGGCGCCGATCGGGAACGCCCACACGGCGCCCAGCATCGGGTGCGTGTCGTAGCGGTAGCGCGAGACGCTGGTCTGCGTGAATTCGTTGTTCGGCGCGTTGCTCTCCCACAGGCCGTAGATACCCACGTTCAGGAGGCCAGGCACCTTGAAGGCCAGCGTCGGGCCGACGACCAGCATGCGCTTCTTCGAGTTGTAGCCGGCGTCGTCCTTCGTGTTGGCGTCGAAGCCGAGCGTCAGGCCCACGTCGCTCACGGGACCATAGGCGAATTCCTTGCCGCTCACCTTGCCCAGCGAGATCGTGTTGCGGTACACGAGGTAGAACTCCTGTGCGCCCGAGCTGGCGCCCGGCGCCGACGGGTCGGTCTTGTTCGACAACAGCACATCCAGGTTGAAGAAGTTCGTGCCGTAGGCATAACCGCTCACGTGGTTGATGTCGATGATGTCCTTGCGGATCTCGTTGGCGTTGAACGGCTCGCGGAAACGGCTGCCGGTGCGGTAGCCGATCGACGTGTCGCTCCATTCCGCGGCCTGGACGGACGTTGCCGCGCATGCGCACAGCGCCATGGTCAGGACGGTTTTTTTCATGCTTTGCTCCCTTGGGCGATAGGTGGGTGGTTGTTGGTGGCGCCCGCGTCTCCGTGATTCTCGGCAGGGATGTCGCGGGTACCGTTGAAGAAGAGGTTCAGTGCGACCGCGGCGACGGCGGTCAGCAGGATGCCCGACTCCAGCAACGGATGCAGGCTGTGGGCCATCTGTTGGGCCCAGCGTGGTGCCACCAGCGGGATCAGGCCGAAGCCGATCGACAGGGCGACAATATACAGGTTGTAGCGGTTGTTCCGGAAGTCCACGCGCGTCAGGATGCGGATGCCCGCCGCAGCCACCATGCCGAACATGACGAGCCCCGCGCCGCCCAGCACGAACTGGGGGATCGCTTCCACGAGCGCCGCCATCTTCGGCAGCATGCCCAGCACGATCATGATGCAGCCGCCGGCCACGCACACCCAGCGGCTCTTGACGCCCGTGACGGCGACGAGGCCCACGTTCTGCGAGAAGCTCGTGTGCGGGAAGGTGTTCAGCAGGCCGCCGATCAGGGTGCCCAGGCCGTCCGTGCGCAGGCCGGCGGCGAGCTGTTTCCGGTCCACGTCCTTGCCCGTCAGTTCCGACAGCGCGAGGAACATGCCGGCCGACTCGATCATCACGACGATCATGACGACGGCGAACGTGACGATCATGACGAGGTCGAACGTGGGCGTGCCGAACGCCAGCGGCGTCACGAGCTGGAACCACGCGGCCTTGCCCACCTTGTCGAAGTTCATCTCGCCCAGCGCGAACGTCACGACGCAGCCGGCCACGATGCCCAGCAGGACGGAGATGTTGGCCAGGAAGCCGCGGCAGAACCGCACGAGGCACAGCACGACGGCCAGCACGAATGCGGCGATGCCCAGGTGGTCCAGCGCGCCGTAGTTCGGGTTCGGCGTCATCGGCACGGGACCGGCCAGCTTCAGCGCGGGCGCTTCGGCTCCCGGCGGCAGCGCGGCCGCCGCCTGCGCGGCGCTGGCGCGCGCCGCATCGACCATCGCGGCCAGCTTCACCGTGTCGACGCTCTGCGCCGTGCTTTCCGGACCGCCCATCGCCCAGCCCACGCCAACGCGCATCAAGGTCACGCCGATGATCAGGATGATGGTGCCCGTGACGACGGGCGGGAAGAACCGCAGCAACCGGCTCATCAGGGGCGCGAGCAGCAGCGCCACGGCACCGGCGCCGATGCCGGCACCGAAGATCGCGCGGGCCCCGTCGACGCCGGGGACCGCGTTCGCGATGGCGACCATCGGACCGACGGCCGCGAAGGTCACGCCCATCATCACGGGCAGGCGGATGCCGAACCACGATGTCAGGCCAAGGGATTGAATGAGTGTCACGATCCCGCAGCAGAACAGGTCGGCCGAGATCAGCATGCTGACCTGTTCGGGAGGAAGTTTCAGTGCGCGTCCCACGATGAGGGGGACGGCGATGGCGCCGGCGTACATGACGAGGACGTGCTGCAACCCGAGCGCACCGAGGCGCGCGAGCGGCAGCCGTTCGTCCACCGGGTGGCGGGACGGCTGGTTCATGCTTGTCTCCTAAATGTTTTTATGAACAACAAACAGCATGCCGCCCGCCACGCGCCGGCCATCTGGGCCGGGCGCGCGAGCGTGTCCGCCGGCCCGCTGTGTGGGCCGGCGGACAGGGTACAACGGGTCAGTTGACGGGGGCGCCCTCTTCGTACCAGCGCTTGATGAGATTGCGCTCATCCGGCGTGATCTGGGTGGCGTTATTCAGGGGCATCTGCTTGGTCACGACGGCCTGCTGGTACATCTGCTGGGCGTGACGCTTGATCGCATCCGGCGAATCGAACGAAATGCCCTTGCTCGGCATGGCGGCCGAGTGGCACATCGCGCAGCGCTGGGCAACGACGCCTTTCACCTGGTCGAAGCTGACGTTCTGCGCGCTGGCGCCGGCGGCTGCGGCACTGTTCACCGGCGCGCTTGACGCAATGACCGGCAGGTCGGCTTCGGGTTTCGGGGTCAGGTAGACGACGAGACCCAGCATGGCGGCCACGCCGAAGCCGGCGAACTCCCACGGCACGCGCTTGCCGTGCACCAGCGCCTTGTGGCGGGCGACGAAGCTCTGGCGGATCAGGGCGCCGGTCAGCATCATGAGGACCAGCACGACCCAGTTGTGCTCACCCGAGTACAGCCAGCCGTAGTGGTTGGACAGCATGGCGAACAGCACCGGCAGCGTGAAATACGTGTTGTGGACGCTGCGCTGCTTGGCGCGCCAGCCGTAGATCGGGTCGACGGGCTGGCCGGCCTTCAGTTGGGCGACGACCTTGCGCTGGCCCGGGATGATCCAGAAGAACACGTTGGCGCTCATCGACGTGGCCAGCATGGCGCCGACCAGCAGGAAGGCGGCACGGCCGGCGTACAGCTGGCACGCGAGCCACGATGCGAACACGACGAACGCAAAGATGATCGCGCCGACGATGGCGTCGCCGTTCTTCCTGCGGCCGAACGTGCGGCAGATCGTGTCGTACACGAGCCAGAACGCGACGAGGAAGCCCAGCGCGGTACCGACGGCGGCGCCGGCCGTCCAGTCGTGCACCTGCTTGTCGACCATGAAGGTGCCGGCATTGAACAGATACAGTACGGTAAACAGGCCGAAACCGGACAGCCACGTGGCGTAGCTCTCCCAATAGAACCAGTGCAGGCCCTCGGGCATCTGTTTCGGGGCGACGAGGTATTTCTGCGGGTGGTAGAAGCCGCCGCCGTGCACGGCCCACAGTTCGCCGTCGACGCCTTTTTCGACGAGGTCGGGCGCCGTCGGCTTGGTCAGCGAGTTATCGAGGAAGACGAAGTAGAACGATGCGCCGATCCAGGCGATCGCGGTGATGACGTGGGTCCAGCGCAACAGCAAATTCACCCAGTCGAGCAAATAGGATTCCATGAGAGCCTCAAAAACAAAGGAAGCATGGCGCAAACGGCGCACCAGGCTGTCCCATCACCACAGCGGGCTCTGTGAGGGGCAAATCATCGCAACCACCGGCGAGGGGCTGGGCCCTGCTGCCGATGCGCTCCGCGGCGACACAACAACTGTATACGATCTTTTTGAAAAAAGGTACGACTTTATGAGAAAAACAACACGCCGTGCTTACGAGCCACGGTAAGTGGAATACGACCACGGGCTGACGAGCAGCGGCACGTGGTAATGGCCGGCCGCGTCGGCGATGCCGAATTCGAGCGGCACGACGTCGAGGAAGGCCGGCTCGGGCAGGTCCACGCCCTTCCCGCGGAAGTATGCCGCCACGCTGAACGTGAGGCGGTAACGGCCGACCGCTATCGTCTCCGCGTTCAGCAGCGGACCGCCGTCGTTGCGGCCGTCGTTATTCAAGGTGAGCGTCTTGATCGTGCGCGCGCTGCCGTCGGCGGCGATCGCTTCCAGAGTGACGCGCATGCCGGCGGCGGGGCAGCCGTTCATCGTATCGAGCACGTGGGTGCTGAGGTGTCCCATCTCATTTCCTTTCTTGTTGATGTAGGTAAAAAATTGCATACACTTTGTGTTTTCTTTTTTTCGAAAAGTGTATACACTTCAGGCACGATGTCAATCACTTATTGTCCCGAGCGACCATGAACCGAGCCCGCCAACCCCTGAAGATCGTCCCGCTGACCAGCGATATCCATGATACGCCGGCGTCCGCCCCGTCCGGCAGCGCCACGCAGCGCATCGTGGACTCCATCACCACCGCGATCGCCGAGCGCCGCCTGATGCCGGGCACCAAACTGTCCGAGCAGAAGATCGGCGACATCTTCAAGGTGTCGCGCACCGTCGTGCGCCAGGCGTTCAACCAGCTGTCGCGCGACCGCCTCGTCGTGCTGGAACCGGCGCGCGGCGCCTTTGTCGCCACGCCCACGGCCGAGGAAGCGAACGACGTGTTCGAAGTGCGCGCCATCCTCGAGACGGCCGTCACGAAGCAGCTGTGCGCGACGATCACGGACGCCCAGATCACGCAGCTGCGCGAACACCTGGAGCTGGAACGCGCGGCCGTCAACAACGCCGAGGTGCCGGGCCGGACCCGCCTGCTGGGCGATTTCCACCTCGTGCTGGCGCAGATGCTCGGCAACCAGGTGCTCGTACAGATGCTGTCCGAGCTGCTGACGCGCTCCTCGCTGATCGCGCTGATGCGCCAGTCGTCGCAGTCGGCCGAAGAATCCCTCGATGAGCACGTTGCCATCGTCGACGCCTTCGAAAAGCGCGACGTCAAGGCGGCCGTGCGCCTCGTCTCCAAACACCTGGCCAACGTCCAGCACAACCTGCACCTCGATCCGCAGCGCGTGGATCTGGCCGACATCCTTCACCCGTGAGAAAAGAACTAGCCACCATGACCCAGCACTATCCACGTGACCTCGCCGGCTACGGCCGCGAGCAGCCGTACGCCGACTGGCCGGGCCGCGCCCGCGTCGCCGTGCAGTTCGTCCTGAATTACGAAGAAGGCGGCGAGAACAGCGTGCTGCACGGCGACGCCGGCAGCGAGCAATTCCTGTCCGAGATGTTCAACCCGGCGTCCTTCCCGGCCCGCCACCTGTCGATGGAAAGCATCTACGAATACGGCTCGCGCGTGGGCGTGTGGCGCATCCTGCGCGAATTCGAAAAGCGCGGCCTGCCGCTGACGATCTTCGGCGTCGGCATGGCCCTCGAGCGCAGCCCGGACGTGACGGCCGCGTTCAAGGAACTGGGCCACGAGATCGCGTGCCACGGCCACCGCTGGATCAGCTACCAGAACGTCGACGAAGCGACGGAACGCGCCGATATGGCGCGCGGCATGGAAGCCATCGAACGCCTGACGGGCGAGCGCGCGCTCGGCTGGTACACGGGCCGCGACAGCCCGAACACGCGCCGCCTCGTCGCGGACTATGGCGGCTTCGAATACGACAGCGACTACTACGGCGACGACCTGCCGTTCTGGCTGAAAGTGCGCAAGACCGACGGCACGCAGGCCCCGCAACTGGTCGTTCCGTACACGCTGGACGCGAACGACATGCGCTTCGCCCTGCCCCAGGGTTTCTCGCATGGCGACCCGTTCCTCGCGTACCTGCGCGACGCGTTCGACGTGCACTACCAGGAAGGCGGCGAGCGCCCGTCCATTCTCAGCATCGGCATGCACTGCCGCCTGCTGGGCCGCCCGGGACGATTCCGCGCGCTGCAGCGCTTCCTGGACTACATCGAACAGCACGACCGCGTGTGGGTCACGCGCCGCATCGACATCGCGCGCCACTGGAAGAGCGTGCATCCCTACAACCCCGACACCGCATTCGCGTGGGAGTAATCACAATGTTAACCCTGGAGACACTCAATGCCGCCGACGAAGCGGGCTTCACCGCCCTGCTGGACGGCGTCTACGAACACTCGCCCTGGATCGCGGCCCGCGCCTGGGCCAAGCGCCCGTTCACGACGCTGGCGCAACTGAAGCGCGGCCTCGTCGAAGCCGTGCGCGCCGCGTCGCGTGAAGAACAACTGGGCCTGATCCGCGCCCACCCGGAGCTCGCCGGCAAGGCCATGGTCAGCAAGACGCTGACGGCCGAATCGACGAATGAACAGAACAAGGCCGGCCTGACGAATTGCACGCCGGAGGAATTCGCGACCATCCAGAAGCTCAACGCCGACTACAACGCCAAGTTCGGCTTCCCGTTCATCCTCGCCGTGCGTGGCCCGCGTGGCCAGGGGCTGCCGAAGGCCGAGATCATCGCCACGTTCGCGCGCCGCCTGGCCAATGGCACGGACTTCGAATTCGCGGAAGCACTGCGCAACATCCACCGCATCGCCGAGATCCGCCTGGACGACAAGTTCGACCAGCACCCGACCCTGGGCAACCTCGTGTGGGACTGGCACGAGCAGCTGGCCGCGCACAGCGAACCCGGTTACGCCGAGCGCGGAGAACTGTGCGTGACGTACCTGACGGATGCGCACCGCGCGGCCGCCGCCCAACTGGCGACGTGGATGCGCGAAGACTGCGGCTTCGACGACGTCGCCATCGACGCGGTCGGCAACGTGGTCGGCATTTATCATGGTGCCGATCCGTCCGCGCAGCGCCTGCTGACCGGTTCGCACTACGACACCGTGCGCAACGGGGGCAAGTACGACGGCCGGCTGGGCATCCTCGTACCGATGGCCTGCGTGCGCGAACTGCACCGCCAGGGCAAGCGCCTCTCGTACGGCATCGAGGTCGTCGGCTTCGCGGAAGAGGAAGGCCAGCGTTATAAAGCCGTGTTCCTCGGGTCGGGCGCGCTGTGCGGCGGGTTCGACACGAACTGGCTCGACCAACAGGATGCGAACGGCATCACGATGCGCGAGGCCATCGCGCACGCGGGCCTGAACGTGGACGACATCGCGGCGCTGAAGCGCGATCCGTCGAAGTATCTCGGCTTCGTCGAGACGCACATCGAACAAGGTCCGGTGCTGAACGACCTCGACCTCCCTCTGGGCGTCGTCACGTCGATCAACGGCAGCGTGCGTTTCGTCGGCGAGATCGTCGGCGTCGCCAGCCATGCGGGCACCACGCCGATGACGATGCGCCGCGATGCCGCCGCAGCCGCTGCGGAACTGGTACTGTTCGCCGAGAAGCGCGGCGCTGCCGTGCCGGACCTCGTCGCCACCGTGGGCATGCTGGAGGTGCCGAACGGCTCGATCAACGTCGTGCCGGGCCGCTGCCGCTTCTCGCTGGACGTGCGCGCCACGACCAATGACGTGCGCGATGCCGCCGCCAGCGACATCCTGGCCGAACTGGCCGCGATCTGCGCCCGTCGCGGCCTGCAGTTCTCGCTGGAAGAAACGATGCGCGCCGCCGCCGCGCCCTGCGCGGCCGAATGGCGCCAGCGCTGGGAACGCGCCGTCGAGACGCTGGGCCTGCCCGTGTTCCGCATGCCCAGCGGCGCCGGCCACGACGCGATGAAGATCCACGACATCCTGCCGCAGGCCATGCTGTTCCTGCGCGGGCTGAACGCCGGCATCAGCCACAACCCGCTCGAATCCATCACCAACGACGACACCGAACTGTGCGTCCGGGCTTTCCAAACCCTTCTCGACCAACTCGCCACGGAATTCTGACATGACCACGACCGTTAATAAAACCGCCGCCCCCTACGAGGCGCTCGACGCCTGGATCGACGCGCACTTCGACGAGGAGGTGCGCTTCCTGCAGGAGCTCGTGCGCGTGCCGACCGACACCCCGCCGGGCAACAACGCGCCGCACGCGGAGCGCACGGCCGACCTGCTGAAGGCCTTCGGCTTTGAAGCGGAAAAACATGCGGTGCCGGCGCCGACCGTGCAAGCCGCCGGTCTGGAGACGATCACGAACCTGATCGTGCGCCGCAAGTACGGCGCCGGCCGCACGGTCGCGCTGAACGCCCACGGCGACGTGGTGCCGCCGGGCGAAGGCTGGACGCATGACCCGTACGGCGGCGAAGTCGTCGACGGCCAGCTGTTCGGCCGCGCCGCCGCCGTCAGCAAATGCGATTTCGCCACCTTCACGTTCGCGACGCGCGCACTGGAAGCGCTGGGCACCCCGCTGAAGGGCGGCGTCGAGCTGTACTTCACGTACGACGAGGAATTCGGCGGAGAGCTCGGCCCGGGCTGGCTGTTGCAGCAAGGCCTCGTCAAGCCGGACCTGCTGATCGCCGCGGGCTTCAGCTACCAGGTCGTCACGGCGCACAACGGCTGCCTGCAGATGGAAGTGACGGTCAACGGCAAGATGGGCCACGCGGCCGTGCCGGAAACGGGCGTCGACGCGCTGCAGGCCGCGACCCGCATCCTCGTCGCGCTGTACGACCAGAACACGCAATATAAAAAGGTGAAGAGCCAGGTCAAGGGCATCAACCACCCGTACCTGAACGTGGGCCTGATCGAAGGCGGCACCAACACGAACGTCGTGCCGGGCAAGGTCGTGCTGAAGCTCGACCGCCGCATGATCCCTGAAGAGAACCCGGCGGAAGTGGAAGCGACGATCCGCAAGGTGATCCAGGACGCCGTCGCCGACAGCGCCGGCATCACCATCGAGATCAAGCGCATGTTGCTGGCGAACGCACTGCAGCCGCTGGACGGCAACCGTCCGCTGGTCGACGCCCTGTCGCGCCACGCGACGAACGTGTTCGGCGAAGAGATCGGCGCGGCCGGCACCCCGCTGTACACGGACGCGCGCCTGTTCGGCGAAGCGGGTGTCCCGGCCGTGCTGTACGGCTGCGGCCCGCGCACGGTCGGCGAGAGCAACGCCAAGCGCGCCGACGAGCACATCGACCTGGAAGACCTGCGCCGCGCGACCAAGGTCGTCGCGCGGACGCTGTTCGATCTGCTCGACTAAGACTTCCTCCGCCCTCGTGGCAGCGGGCGCTTCGGCGCCCGTATTTGTTTGCATTCGTCTCTGCGTTATCAGAGCGCTGCCGGTTATCGCTCCGACTTCCACCGCCAGACTGTGTAGCCGTAGGCTGTACCAAGGCTTCCCATTATTTCGCCCGCCTCGTATCGTCGGTCCGACGCACCAACTTCCATTGGTTGCCAGACGCCAGCCTTCGGGCATGGTTCACCTGCTTTGGCGCGCAGGTCGGCTTCCTCGTTGAGCGGATGGCCGGAAGAGATGACTGGATGCCACGTTGTAGCGACGGCAACCGTCACGGGGCTACCAAATATCGCGCCACCACTTTCGCGATTCCGTTCTTCAATGGTCTTAACGACCCGGAACACCGGCTGCATCAGCATGCCTTTGATGGCAAAAGTGAGGCTACACCCGTCCAATCCAGTGTCGGGATACCAGACACCAGTCCACGGCACTTCGTCGCCTGTACGGCAGCTAACTGATTTGTCGATTACGTATTCTGGAAGAGGATCCGGCAGAGTCCAAAACAGCGGTTCTTTATACCACTGGACGTTGTCGCTATAAGCTTCAACGATGCTATCTCCTGGGAAACCGTCGTCATCGTCACTGCGCTCGGGGCAATCCGGATCTGGATGCAAAAAACTTTCTCCCGCTGTCATTGCATTATTAAGGGCCCTGGTGATCTGGGAAGCATACGCTAACAAACGACTCCATCTAACCTCACCAAACTCCTGGTATTCAACGTTCGTCATCCAACTGGGCAATGGCTGCTCCATAATTCCACGAGCGTCGCCTCTAATACTGTCCGAGATCCTCCAGATCAGTTCGTAATCACCAAGCCTTGCCAACTCGGCGCCTCGCCTGAAGTCGGCCGCTCGTTTTTTAAACGTATCATAAATTTGGTTGTTCCTGCCGAAATTCGCGACTCTTCGCGCAATCGCGAGAGTGCCAAACCAATCCATCGTCCGCTCGCATTCGCGTGCCGCCTCTTCATAGAACTCTATCGATGTAAAAAGAGTCCATATAGCAGCCTCCAAGTGCATATTTCGCATTTACTTCTCCCCAAGATTCAATCGTTTATTGTGCCAGCGGTACGGTTAACAAGATGCGTTGCGCTTCCTCTTCCGTGTAGTCAGCGGCGCCCCATCCCGTGCTCATCGGCCCTTTGATATGCGGGTCCACTATTTTGGTTCTGAGCTTAGCCGGTGCAAGCTGCCCGGTTATGTCAGTAAATTCGACCCGCCGGTCCAAATTTCCTTCACGATCCGTTAGCTCTCGTCCAGTAGCTTTATCCACTCTGGGCAGGGGACGAGCCATTTCATCCCGGAACGAGGGAAAGAATACGATTTGCTCGCCACCGCCTTCAAGGTAACGATCTGTTCCCGCGAGCTCTTGGCTGGCAGCTGGACCGCGCCATACTGCCAACGACTCCCCCTCTTTGATCTCATATTCGACAACCCATCCGTTTTGATTCCAATCCGGCTTGACTGCGAATTTTTCGCGCCACTCGTCCCGATTCTTGAGTGCCTTGAACTCCTCTTCAGTCATCCAGAATATACCCGCACCTTCATTAGATGGATCGACAATACGGTAGAGCTTCGCTGGGCCTTTGATTTTGTCCGGTCTAAGTCCTCCATTCTTAGAGAAGGTTTTGATAAGCCAGTCCTGGAGTGGAGGGTGATTTGGATTTTTTCTCATCAGCGCCTCGATATCCTTTTTGGACATTTCCAAGGGAGGATGCTTTATGTTTTTCGGGCGCTTTTTCGCCCACCTCGGCGGTTTAGCATTAATGAGTTTCGCCGCGCCCGCCTCGGACATAGGCGCAATCCACCCGCGATTGGTCTGATAAACCTGCACCCGCCACGCCTGATCATCCAGCCTCTTGGCCAGAACTTTCAATACGGTCCGCACCGGTTGCGTGAACTGCTGGATCGCACCACTCATCCGCCGGCGTACTGCATCGATCAGCTTTAGGAATTCATCGATATGCTCGCGAACCGTGCTGGGCACCGCCGGCCGTATCTTGTGGAGCAAAGCTTTCAGATCACCAATCTTCTCGTCCAGCAGCCGGCCCAGCTTCGCCGGGCTGATTTTTTCCGCCGCTTCGCGAATTGCCTGTGCAAGAAACCGGTACAAGTCCGGTATCTTGCCGTCCGTCGCCCACTTCAGCACACGGTTGTGCTGCAGGTATTCCGTGATTTTCGGAAGCGCAGCATCGCACGCCCGATTTGCCGCAGTGACCAGCTTGCCGACATTCGTGATGTCATCGGCATGCTTGATGATGGGCTTCAGATAGACCCAAACGAGGCGCAGGGCACTTTTGACCACGGTTCCGGCTTCCGGGAAAAAACCGACCGCGGTCGTCGCGATGAAAAACAAAGTGATCTTGTTGTCCGGATCGCGCCGGTATTGTCGGATGTTCGCGCACAAGTCGCGCAGGTCGCAGACGGTATCGACGATGGGAAACAGCGAGACCACCATGTCGAATCCGATCTGCCCCGTCGATCGCTCCGCATTGAAGTCGCCCTGCAGCGCACCCCATATCCATTCGCCCACGCCCACATCGTCCGGCTTTTCGCGCCCGTGAACCTCATTCATCGCATCCAGGGTATCGTCGCTTGCCGCCATCATTCGCCTCCCCCGCCGCGCGTCGCCGCTGGCTTGCCGGTGACAATGGAATCGAGCTTGGACAATAACTCCGCCGTCGTCGGACGCTGCGCGTCCCTGGCGTCCGGCGCGTTGTGATACACGACCTTGGTGACGGCGTCGGGCAGGTTGCGCTCTTCGGCGACACCATTCCCATCCAGCTTGCCGTTCTTCTGCTTGCCATCGGCAAAGTGCAGGGTATAAGGGACGCCTGCCATCGCCTTCCCTTGAAAGCCATCCAGATCGAGTTTCAGCCAACTGGTGTGGTCAGCCGACGGAAAGAACGGCAACT
Organism: Massilia kyonggiensis; assembly: GCF_024756235.1. Taxonomy (GTDB): domain Bacteria; phylum Pseudomonadota; class Gammaproteobacteria; order Burkholderiales; family Burkholderiaceae_D; genus Telluria; species Telluria kyonggiensis. The sequence goes on from NZ_JANUGY010000008.1 coordinate 233,301, forward strand.
CGGCGTCGCGACGGGCAGGTCCTTCAAACTTGTGCCTCCCGGCCTTGACTGTGAAGTCCCCCGCACAGCCCTGTTCGATCTTTCCGTCCGCGATTCGGATATACGCCCCGCCGCATGACAGTGTGATGCTCGTCTTCGCCGCGATCACGATATCGCCCTGGCTGGCGGTGATTTTTACGTCGCGGTTTGCCGCGATGCCGATGCTGTCCTGCTGCGCCTGGATTTCCAGCTTGCCGGCACGTGCGATATGTTTCATGCCGTCGCGATGCGCAAACAACGACATCCCTTTGCCGGCATGGATGTTCACGCGCTGTCCCGCAACCGCCTGTATGTGCTGCTGCGCGACGATGTTCTGGTGGCCGCCGCTGTAACTCACGCACGAATTGGGTGTCGCGCTCACGAAACCACCTTCCGCATACTGGGCGATCAAAGGCGCCGCCGGTTTGACGGCGCCCTCGCCCGCGGTATTGGTGCCGTGTTCGGCATTCCGCAGGTCTTCCGCCAACTGCTGATGTGACGTGAGGTCGACCGGCATCGCCTGATGCTGCTCGGCGAATTCACCCAACTCCTTCAGAAGCGCTTGCGACCCCTCGAGGAGGGCCTGCAACGGAGCACGCTCCAATTGCTTGCCGGCCCCGCCGAGCATGGCCTGGGTCGTCAACAGCATCAACCGGGCCGCGCGCACCACCACCGATTGATCGCTGCGCAGTTCCGCCCCTTCGCCGCGTGGCTTTCCGTTCGAGCCGCTTCTCGGATGCGTTAGCCACCCCAGGTTGAGCTGGCTGTGCCCGTGTTCGCTCGCAAGCTGCGCACTGATCTGCTCCGGTGTGTCGTCCAGTCGCAGCTGGTTGTAGCGCATGCCGTTGACTTCCTTGCTCTTGATCCCGGCAAGGAACCGGTTGCCGGGCAACGCGCCCGCGTGGCTGAACGCCGGTGGGGTAGCCGTCCCACCAAAAACGCGTGCCACGACGATGGGCTTGTCCGGGTCTCCTCCCAGGAAATCCACAAGAACCTCGTCCCCGACCCGGGGCAGGCTGATGCTTCCCCACCGGTCGCCCGCCCAGTAGCTCGCGACACGCACCCAAGCGGAATCCCGATCCGTGTCGCCTGCGCCGGCGCCGCTCGGGTGATCCTGCTCGCGCGTTCCCGGAAACCGGATCTTGATGCGTCCCAGCTCGTCGCAATACACTTCTTCGCCGGGTGGCCCGACCACGATGGCGGACTGCAGCCGCGCGTGGGGCAGGTCGACACGCGGATCGTAGGCAGGAACGATCGGTATGCCGCGCCGAACGCACGTGAACTTGTTGGTGTATTTGACGCCACGCCCGTCGCTCGCGCGCTGCAACGCAAGGTGTTCGGCATCGGCATACCAGAAGTCGGCCGCAAGAAGGCGCCGGGCACGCTCCTCGATTGCGTCGGGAAGGTTGTTCTCCGCGACGACGACCAGTTCCGTCACCACGAATTCCCGTTCATCCGAGGGATGGGTATCTATTTCAGGATGCCCCTCCAGGCGGAACCACTCGCCCGCACGAAAGTCGCGCACGCCGCTTTCGCCGTGAAAGCACTTGGCTTCGAACTCATGGCGCTCCATGCGCAATTCGCCAAGCGTGCGGTAATCCTCGCTGTCGTCGCCAGCATGCGGCGAGTCGATCTGGTAATCATCCATACCCGATGCGAACCGACTACCCGCTGTACCCTGACGCATCGTCGTGGGTGCCTGGGTCGACATCATCCTACCCTGCAGATAATCCCAGCTTGCGCGCGTAATGCTGCCCGCCTTCAGCGTACGGACGGCACACCAGTTGATCACGCCATCTCGCTCTTCCGTGCCCGCGTCGCGATGGAAGCGTACGACGCCCGCGGCGTTGCACGGTAGCGCCTGCGGCTCGTCGAACAGCACAAGCGTGTGGGTTGGCGCGGCAGCGCTGGCGGATCGACCAGTGGCAACGTGGCGCACGGACCAGGCCAGGCCGCGCCGCTTCCACAACCGGCGCAGGAAAGCAGCGTCCGACTCGTTCTGCTGCATCGTGAATGCGCGCGCAGGATAATTCCTGGTGACGCTCGACGTATCGATATCGAAGACAGCGGCGAGGATCGGATTGGCGCGACGCCATTCGCGCATGAGCAGTTCCGAGATGTCGACTTCGTTCGAGTCCCGGAAAATGCGCGTATTCATGCGCTGCTCCATCAACGCGAGCGCGTCACGCACGATCAACTGATAAGTCGCCAGTCCCCCATCGCTCCGTCCGGCGGATGCCTGCGCCACGATCCCGCAGATCGATCGCAATTGCCCCCGGTCTGTCACGAATTGAAGTTCCGCGGGCAGCGCAAGGAACTCTTTCAGCGGCAGGCCCGCGTGCGTGGCAACGCAACACAACCGATATTCGAAGCCGCCACACAATACTTCCCTGCCATGGACATGCTTGACGAGCAGGACGTCCTCCAACGTGGAGTTTTCGACCCAGAGACGCAAACGTATCGGACGGTTTACCTGGGTAAGCGCAGCCGTGAATCCGGGGAGATTGGGCAAATTCATGTGGGTAACCTCTCACTGGGAAAGTTTCTCCACAAGAAATTGCCACACCAATTAGCAGACTAGCTTGATACGGCGCATTGCAAAGATGTGCCCTCTCATCGGATGGTCCCGGCAAAGGTTTTCAAATATTCCTGGGGGATCGCTACGCGATAGACGCCTCCCGCCAGCACCGTCACGATAAGTACCGCCGCAATGATGCCAATGCCTGTCGATAGCGTGACGATGACGTCGGCTCGCCCACCGACCCGCCGTGCCAGCGCACACCCGATATGCACGAACAGCGCGGCCACCGCCAAAAAATAGTAAGGCGCGAAAAACAGCACGAACGGCCACACGTGCAGCCCGGCCGCCGCGAAGTAAAAATTCGTATCGAGCCCGCCGGCACGCCCCGCCAGCACGGCCACCACGTGGATCGCGAGGAACAGCGCCACATACGCGCCGGACCCTGCCTGCAGCCAGGGAAGCACGCCGCGGCGCCGCTGCCGTCCCGCCCACAGCATGCGCAGGCCGCTCGCCGCCTGCAGTACCACGCACAGCAGCAGGACAGCTTCCACGACCGGCTGCCGGTACACGCGGCGCGCGGCGTCCATGAAGCGGATATGTGACTCGACGCCGGCCAGCGCAGCCAGGTGATTCGCCACATGCATCACCAGAAAGACCGCGAGCACGGCGCCCGCGGCCCGGTGCAGCCGCCGCGGCGCAATCATCAGGTGCGCGCCGCGAGGCGCAGCGTCAGCGGCGTCTCCGGCCTCAGCGTGATGTTGAAGACCGGCTTCGGCGGCGCCATCCCGGCCGGCACGTCGACCTGGTACCGCTGCAGGAACATCGCGGCCAGCACCGTCATTTCCGCCAGCGCGAGATGCTGGCCCAGGCACACGCGCGGCCCCGTCCCGAACGGCATGAAGGCGCCGCGCGGAATCGCCGGCGCGCCGGGCGCGAACCGCTCGGGGCGGAACGCGTCCGGCTCCGGGAACCAGCGCGCGTCGTGGTGCATCAGGTGCAGCGGTATGCCGAACATCGTCCGCGCCGGCAGCTGCCAGCCGCCCAGCGTGATCGGCCGCACCGACCGGCGCGTGATGAGCACGGGCGCGGCGGGATGCAAGCGCAACGTTTCCTGCAACGTGCGGCCCAGGTACGCCAGCGCGGGCAGGTCGGCGGCCGTGGGGCGTCTGCCCTGCAGGACGGCGTCGACCTCGGCGCGCGCGGCCGCCTGCGCGGACGGATTCGCGGCCATGCACCACGACCACCACGTCAGGGTCGCGGCCGTCGTCTCGTGGCCCGCCAGGAACGCCGACATGCACTCGTCGCGCACCGCCTTCAGGGGCCACGTGGCGGGATCCTCGACGTGCAGCGCCAGCAGGCGGGTGAGCAGGTCCTGCGGCCATTCGGCCTGCGGCGACGCCATGCGCGCCCGCACGTGGCCGTCGATCAGGCGGTCGAGCGTGGCGAGCGCGCGGCGCTTCTTCGCCTTCCACGGCATCCAGTCGGGCCAGCTCTTCGGCCAGTACATCTCGGCCGCCCCCTCGACGCTCAGCTGATGCACGGCCCATTCGGCCTCGCGCGTATCGGCCGTCGCGCCGCAGGAAAACGTCATCCGCATGATCACGTCCATGCCCAGCGACGTGAACGCGCTTTCGATCGGCCACGCGCCGTCGGCCTGCGGCCAGCGGGCGTACGCGGCGTCCGCGGCGGCGGCGATCGCGGGTGCGAAGGCCTGCACGGCCTTCGGCGTGAACGCGCGCTGCAGGGCGTGCCGCTTCGTGCGCCAGGCGGCGCCTTCGGACGTGAGGGTACTGTGGCCGTGCACCTGCGCGAACACGTCGACGGCGCGCTCCCAGCGGACCAGCGCGTCGTGATGGTCGACGAGCAGTTCGCGCACCCGTTCGGGGTCGGTGACGACGATCTGGTGCTCGGGCCAGATCCGCAGGTGCACCATGCCGCCGTACGCGTCGCGCCAGCCGGACAATGCGCCGAGCAGGTCGCGCGACATCGCGCGCAGGAAGCGCCAGCCCGTCAGGCCGGACGGCGGTCCGGGAGGCCAGGTGCCGGGTGGATGGGAGGCCGGCGCGCTGCTCGCAGCGCCGGCGTGGAAGGGGCAGGAGGGGGGCGTGGTCGTTTTCATGACTGGCATTCTCGATCCGGTGCGCAGTCCGGTATTGAACGGAAACGACATCGACAATTAGTTGTCACGCCGAACTTACAGCTTTTATACTATCGGGAATGACGTTACTCTTTCGACCAGTCGCAGCACTATCGGCAGCCGTTGCCTGCATCCTCACCGCCCACGCGGCGCCTCTGGACAAGGCGCCCGTGATCGACCTGCCGCACGCCAGCTGGACGGCCCGCGAAGGCGCGCCGTCGAACATCACGGGCATCGCGCAGACGGCCGACGGCTGGATCTGGATCGGCAGCACGTCGGGCCTGTACCGGTTCGACGGGGTGCGCTTCCTGCGCGCCACCGGGGCGCAGGCGCCGCTGTCCTCGAACGTGGCCGGCATCGGCGTGCTGCCCGGCGGCGTGATGTGGGTCGGCTACAAATACGGCGGCGTGAGCCTGCTGCAGGACGGCCGGATGCGCCACCACCCCGGCCACGAGGACGGCGGGCCGGCCGGCACGGTCTTCTCGGCCGCGCGCGACGCGTCCGGCCGGATCTGGCTCGCCACCGGCCGCGGCCTCGTCGTGCAGGGCGCCGACGGACGCTGGCGCCCATGCGACCCCGCTTTCGGCACGCCCGCCCGCGCGTTCTCGTCGGTGCTGGCGGACGGCGACGGCACGTTGTGGGCGACCGGCGTCGACGGCGTCTTCGCGCTGCCCAAGGGCGGCGCCCGGTTCGAGCGCCGGGCCACGCCGTCCACCTTCGTGCCGCTGGTCCGCCACCCGGACGGCGGCATCTGGGTCACGAACGAAGCGCAGCCGGGCATCCACAGGCTCGACGGTCCCGCTGCGAACCTGGCTGTTCCGCGCGGCGCCGTCCTGCTCGCGTTCGATCGCGAAGGCCATGCCTGGATCGCGGACGGCTCCGGCATCCTGCGCAAGCCCGGCGCGGATGGGCAGGCACCGCTGCGGCGCATGTGGGCCGAGCACGGGCTGTCCGGCCGCAAGGTGCAGACCGTGTTCGAAGACCGCGAGCGGAACGTCTGGCTCGGGACCGAAAGCGGCCTCGACCGCTTCCACGCGCCGCGCGTGCGGGCGGAGGCGCTGTCCGGGGACGCCTCGTCGGATGCGCTGCCGCTCGCCGGCGGCGCGGGTGCCGGTGTATGGGCCGGCCATTTCTTCCTTTCCGCCCCGGGCGCCACGGCGCGCCGCCACGGCCCGCCGCCCGCCGCCGTCAAGGCCGCGACCACCGCCTTGCACCGGGATGCCGGCGGCGCCGTGTGGGCGGCCAGCTTCGACGGCCTGTGGTCGGTGCCCGCGGACGGGTCGGGCTGGCACCGCCTGCATCCCGGCCTCGAAGGCCCGGCGACCTTTTACGCGATGGCGCAGGACACGGCGGGCACGATGTGGCTCGCGCTGGGACGGCGCGGCGTCGCCGCGTGGCGCGACGGGCGCCTGGTCGACGGCGGCGGGGTGGCGGAGCTGAAGACGTACGCGGCGGCGACCGTCGCGGCGGACCGGCGCGGGCGCGTCTGGTTCGGGTCCGTCGGCGACGACCTCGCGCTCCTGGACGGCGGCAAGGTCAGGCACTACGGCCGCGCGGACGGCCTCGCCGTCGGCACCGTCATCCAGATCCTGCCGACGGACGACGGCGCCTGGGTCGGCGGCGAGAATGGCATCATGCATTTCGACGGCACGCGCTTCACGCCCGTCGCGGGCCGCAACGGCGAGCCTTTCGCCGGCATCACGGGCATGGTGTTCGCGCGGGACGGCACCTTGTGGCTGAACGGCGCAGGCGGCATCTCCAGCATCGCACCGGCCGAACTGCGGAAGGCGCTGCGCGAACCCGGCTACGCCGTCGGCTTCGGCCGCATCGATTACCGCGACGGGCTGCGCGGCACCGCAGGAGCGCTCATCCCGGTGCCGTCCGCCGTCCGCAGCGACGACGGCACGCTGTGGTTCACGACGATCGGCGGCGTCTACGGTTTCGACCCGGCCGCGCTGCCGCGCAATACGCTGGTGCCGCCCGTCGTCATCACGGGCCTGAAGTCCGGCGCGACCACGTTCAACGCGGGCGACGGGATGCGCCTGCCGGCGGGGACGGACAAGCTGGACATCGACTTCACTGCACTCACCTACCGCGAACCGGGACGCGTGGAATTCCGCTACCGGCTCGACGGCGTCGACCAGGACTGGCGCGAGGGCGGCGAACGTTCCGCCCACTACACCAATCTCGGGCCGGGCCATTACCGCTTCCGGGTGCTCGCGTCGAACGACGACGGCGTGTGGAACACGACCGGGGCGGCCATGTCGTTCGAGATCGCCCCGAGCCTCACGCAGACCGCGTGGTTCCGGGTCGTGTGCGTCGTGGCGGCGGTGTTCGTCGCGTGGCGCCTGCAGCTGTTCTGGATGCGCCGCACGGCGCGCCGGCTCGCGGTCCGCATGGGCGAGCGGATCGCCGAACGCGAACGCATCGCGCGCGAGCTGCACGACACGCTGCTGCAGTCGATCCAGGGGTTGATGCTGCTGTTCTGGAGCACGGCCAGCCGGCTGACGGCGGACGCGCGCGTGCCGCTCGAAGCCGCGCTGGCGCGCGCCAACGGCGTGGTGGCCGAGGGCCGCGACCGCGTGGCCGGCCTGCGTTCGGCCGCCGTGCCCGATGCCGACCTGGCCGGCGCGCTGCGCCGCTACGCCGAACCGCTCGCGCGCGATGCCGGCATCGCCTTCCACCTGCATGGTGACGGCCGCACGCGCCGCCTGCGCGACTCCGCGGCCGACGAAGCGTTCGCCATCGCGCGCGAAGCGTTATGGAATGCGTTTACGCACGCCCGGGCGCGCACGGTCGACGTCACGCTGCAGTACGCGCCGTCGGCCCTGGTCGCCACGATCGCCGACGACGGCGTCGGCCTGCCCGACGACATCGACCTGGAACGCGGGCGCGACCGCCATTGGGGCATCCCCGGCATGCGCGAGCGTGCGCGCACGCTGGGTGCGACGCTGACGGTCCGGACGGCGCCCGGCGACGGGACGACGTGGACGCTGCGCGTGCCGGCCCCGGTCGCGTATGCCTGACCACCCTCGAAAGGATCACGACATGGATACCACACCATTTGCCCACGGCGTCTGGCACAACGAACCGCCGGTGCACCGGGTCGACGGCGGCACGCTCTCCGTCGTCACCGGCGACCACACCGATTTCTGGCGGATCACGAGCTATGGCTTCATCCGCGACAACGGCCACTTCTTCGGCGCGCCCGCCGCCGACGGGTTCACGGCGCAGGTGCGCGTACGCGCGGCGTTCTCCGCACTGTACGACCAGGCCGGCCTCATGGTCCGCATCGACGCAGAGCGCTGGATCAAGGTGGGCGTCGAGTTCTCGGACGGGCAGCCGCTGCTCAGCACCGTGCTGACGAACGGGACGTCCGACTGGGCCGTCGCGCCGGCGCCCGCGTTCCCCGACGGCTTCTGGCTGCGCGTGACCGTCGGCGCGGGCGTGATCCGCGTCCAGTATTCGGCGGACGGCGTCACCTGGCCGATGCTGCGCCTGGCGCCCTTCCCGGCCGCGCCGCGCTATCTCGTGGGACCGATGTGCTGCACGCCGCAGCGCGCCGGGCTGGAAGTGGACTTCAGCGAATTCACGCTGGGGCCGGCCCTCGGCAAGGACCTGCACGACCTCAGCTGACTATTGCGGAAACATCAGCCGCAGCAAGTCGTCCGCCACGGCTTCCAGCTGCGCGACGTCGCGGTACACGCGCTCCAGCACGACCATGCCGCGCGTCGTCGTCGTGATCAGGCGCGCGGCCGCGGCGGGCGGCAATGCGAGCCGGCCGGCGGCGTCGGGCTGGCCCAGGCGGTCTGCCAGGGCCTGCTGCACGTCGTCCAGCAGGCCGCGCAACGCGGCCCGGATCGCGTCGTCCATCGCCGTCTCGTCCGTCGCCGTCTTCGTCGTCAGGCAGCCGCGCGTCACCTCGTCGTCGTCGACGGCCGTGATGGTCTCGATCGCGAACCGCAGGTAGCGCCGCAGCGCTTCCTCGGCCGTGGGCGCGTCCAGCGCCGCGCGCAGGCTGGCCAGGAACCACGCCCGGTAACGCCCGAACACGCGCAGGAACAGCGCCTGCTTGTCGCCGTACGCGTGGTACAGCGAACCGCGCAGGACACCGGTCGCCTGGGCGACATCCTGCATGGACGTGGCACCGAACCCGCGCCGCCAGAACAGCAGCATCGCGCGGTCGAGCACCTCGTCTTCATCGAATTGTTTTGTGCCTGCCATGGCCCGGATTATGGCCATCCTTGACAGCCCTGTCAAGTTTGACTAACCTGTCAAACATGAGCCACCCACAAGGACCCAGCATGGACACCACCCTCGACCGCGCCGCCGCCACACGCGCCATCCTCGCCGGCCTGTGCGCCAGCCTGGTCGGCATCGGCCTCGCGCGCTTCGCCTATACGCCTCTCATTCCGCCGCTGATCGAGGCGCACTGGTTCGCCGCGCAGGACGTCGTGTTCCTCGGCGCCGCCAACCTGGTCGGCTACCTGGCCGGCGCCCTCGCGGGCCGGCCGCTGGCCGCGCGCCTCGGCAGCCGGCGCACCCTGCAACTGATGATGGCGCTCGCCTCGCTCGCGTTCTTCGCGTGCGCCCTGCCCCTGTCGGTCGCCTGGTTCTTCGGCTGGCGCTTCCTGTCGGGACTCTCCGGCGGCATCATCATGGTGCTGGCCGCGCTGAGCATCCTGCCGCAGGTGCCGCCGGAACGCCGCGGCGTGGCGAGCGGCGCGATCTTCCTGGGTCTCGGACTCGGCATCGCGGCCTCGGGCACCGTCGTGCCGCTGCTGCTGAACGAGGGCCTGGCCGCCACGTGGGCCGGGCTGGGCGCGCTGTCGCTGCTGCTCACGATCGCCAGCTGGCGCTGGTGGCCGCAAGCCGCCGCCGCACCCGCCGCGAGCGGCGGCAGCGCACCGGCGCACGCCCGCTTCGCGCTGAAGCTGATCTATGCGCAGTACGCGTTGAAGGCCGTCGGCCTCGTGCCGATGATGGTGTTCCTCGTCGACTACGTGGCGCGCGGCCTGCACATGGGAACGCACACGGCGGCGCTGTTCTGGGTCGTCTACGGCCTCGGCGCGACGGCCGGACCCATGCTGTACGGCGTGCTGGGCGACCGCCTCGGCATCGGCACCGCGACGCGCATCGCGCTGGCCATGCAGATCGCCGCCGCGGCCGTGCTGGTCCTCGCACACAGCCTCGCCGGCCTGCTCGCGGCCACGTTCGTCATCGGCACCTACCCGCCCGGCATCGTGCCGCTGACCCTCGGCCGCATCCGCCACACCTTGCCGCAGGACGTGCCCGCGCAGGGCGCCGCGTGGAGCCGCGCGACGACGATCTTCGCCCTGTTTCAGGCGCTCGCCGGCTATGCCTATTCCTGGATCTTCGCGGCGACCGGGGGCGACCATCGCGTGCTGATGGAGATCGGCGCCGTGGCCCTTGCCGTCGCGCTGGTGTCGGACCTGCTGCTGGCGCGCGCGGCGTGGGCGGGCGTCGCTACCGCCGCGTCAGGCCGCGTTCGACAGGAAGCGTAGGGAGGGTAAACCGGAGGTCGCCGTGGACAAAATGGCATCACGGCTTGCTATACTTGACGATCATGATCCCGACATATCCCCTGCTCTGCCCCGACCCGCTGGCGCGCGCGCCGCGGGCCGCGCCCGACGGCCCGCCGACGGACTGGCTGCGTTTGCCGCCGGCGTCGCTGCAGGGCGCACTGGTCGCCGTCGTCGGACGCGATGTCCGCCACGTGGCCCTGGACGACGCCCAGCGCCTGTCGCACTTCCCGTCGTCGCCGCTCGTGTCGCTGTCGTGGTACCGCGACATCGACGCGGGCCAGGTCTGCATGACAGGCGGCGTCCCGGCGTGGCTGCCGTTCGGTACCGCGTGCGTCGTCGCCGGCACCCAGGCGCATCCCACCACGTCGTGGGCGCCGACGACGGGCCGCGGCTGCATGGCCTTGTTCCAGGCCGATGCCGCGCATGCGCTGTTCGGCCTGGACCTCGCGCGCGTACAGGACCGCTTCGTGCCCGCCGCCGACGTCATGGGCCGCGAGTGGGCGCCGCTGTGGGACGCGCTGCTGACGAGCCGCGACGAGGAGATTGTCGGCGTGTTCGAACACCATCTTGCGCGGCGCTGGCAGGCGCTGTCCGGGCGCGCCACGGACCAGCCGTCGCTGCGCCAGCTGGGCCGCAACTGGGTCGAGCGCCTCGCGTGGCAGGCGCACGAATGGCGGCGCGAGCACAGTCCGCGCCACGTGGAGCGCCGTATCAAGTCGTTCAGCGGACGCTCGCTGCGCGAATGGCAATCCATCGTGCGCACGGAAGGCCTGTTCTTCGCGGCGCGCGACCGCCACGACGCGGGCCAGCCGTTCGACTGGGCCACCATGGCGCTGGACGAAGGCTTTGCGGACCAGGCCCACATGACGCGCGCCGTGCGCCGCATCACCGGCTTCACGCCGGCGGAGTTCGCGCGGCGCTTCGCCGAGGACGAATCGTTCTGGATGTACCGGTTGTGGGTTTGAACATTCAGTCGAACGTGTAGCGTAGGCCCACGCGCACGGTGCGGGGCGCGCCGGGCGCATAAAACGTCGAGTGCACGCGGTCTTCATCGACGAAGCTGCCGTCCGCGTCGAACCCGGTCGTCCCCAACTGCGCTGCCGTCGCATAGCGCCGGTCGAACAGGTTGTCCACCTGCGCAAACACGCGCAGCCGCGGCGTCGCCTGGAATGCCGTGCCGAAGTCGAACACGGCATGACCCGGCGTGGCGCCGCGGCCCAGGTAATCCGCGCCGTCCGGCCGGTGCAGGCCGTTCTCGTTGCCGCGCGCCGTCGAATCGGAGACCGCAATCACGCCCAGTTCCGCCGACCACGAAGGCGTGATCTGCCACTCGGCACGCGCCTTGAACACGTGGCGCGGGATGAGCGGGATGCGGTCGCCGGGACGGATCGCGATATTGCCGTCGGCATCCGCGCTGCTGTTGCCCTCCCCGCCCACCGTTTCGCCGCTCGCGAACGTCGCGTGCAGATACGTGTAGTGCGCCGACACGGACACCGGTCCGGCGCGGCCGTCGACACCCAGCTCGACGCCCTGGCGGCGCGTGCGGCCGAAGTTGCGGAAGTAGCCGAAGCCCGCCGCATCGTCCGCGACGAACAGGATGTCGTCGTCGTTCGTCGCGCGGAACACGCCGGCGTTCCAGTGCATCCGGCCGATCGTGCCGCGCACGCCCGCTTCCCACGTGCGCGTGACGACCTGCCGCAAAGGCGGATCGCCCGCCATCGCGTTCGGCAGCTTGCACGGATTCGCCGGATCCGCGCAGCCCAGCTCCACGGCCGTCGGCGTGCGGCTCCCCTCGTCGTAGCCGGCATAAGCGTTGAACGTGCGCGAAGGCGCCCACGTGATGCCGAGCGCCGGGTTGAAACGGCCGTAATGGTGGTCGCCGTCCAGCGAGCCGCTGCCGCCGCCCGGGTTGACGCGGTCGCGGTTGTGCACCGCCGTCCGGTTGTAGCGGCCGGACAGCGTCACGTGCAGGTCGTCGCGGAGGTCGATCGTATCGGTGGCGAAGACACTCCACGTGCGCGTGCGGCCGACCATGTCGACGGCCATGTCGTCGTCGGTCTCCTCCACCGGCGTGACGCCCCTGTCCGCATCGAGAACGCCGTATTGGGCAGCCTGGCGGAAGTCCGCGCGGCTCGCGTCGTAGGCCGCGCCGACCGTCAGGCGGCCGGAGAACGCGGCCTGCCCGCTCAATCCATGGTTCGCCTGCGTGCTGGCGGTGCGGTTGACGATGCCGGCGAACGGCCCGTCGTCGTCGTCATTCAGGTCGCCGTTGAACGTCGTCGTGCGGATGTGGCGGTACCAGGCGTTCCCGGACAACAGCACGTCGTCCGCCACCTTGCGGCTGCCCGTCAGGTTGAGCAGCATGGCGCGGTTGCGCGTCACGTCCGGCTTCGTGTAGACGCTCGCGTAGTCCCGCTCGAGCATCCGCTGCTCCTGCAGGCCGTTGCCCGTCAGGCGGCTGCCCGCCAGCGCGACGCTTGCCGCCACGTCCGTGACGCCGTCATGCCAGCCCACCTTGCCGAACATCTGGCCAAGGCGCGTGGGCGATGCGTCGCGCCAGCCGCCATCGCGGAACGCCGTGCCCGTGACATACCAGTGCAGGCCGCGGTCGTCGTGGCCGCCGTGCTCGAACACGAGCTCCCCGCGGCCGTCACCGCCTGTCTGCGCCTGCACGGTGCTGCCCGCATCGTGCAGGCCATCTTTCGTGCGGACGGCCAGCGCGCCACCCAGCGTGTTCAGGCCGAACAGCGGATTCGAGCCCGGCATCAGGCTCAGCGTGGAGATGGCCGCGCGGGGGATCAGGTCCCAGCTGACGACGTCGCCGAACGGTTGATTCATGCGCACGCCGTCCACGTAGACGGACAGCCCCTGCGGCGTGCCGAGCAGCGGCGACGCCGTGAAGCCGCGGTAGCTGACGTCCGGCTGGAATGGGTTGCCCTGGATCTCGTTGACGAACACGCTGCCGAGGCGGCGGTTCAGGGCGGCCGGCAGCGTCGCGGCGGCCGGGTCGTTCATGTCCTCGCCGTCGAGCGCCTGCACGTTTGCGGGAATCCGTTCGCGCGCGACGCCGAGCCCCTGCAGCGGCGTCGTGCCGACGATTTCCACGATGGCGGGCGCCGGCTCGGCGGCGGCGATGCTGTGACAGAGCGCCGCGACGGCGGCGGCGAATGCGGTTCTGGTCATGTCGATGTCTCCTCGTGTGTTCTTTTGCACGAACTATTCCAGCGCCGCCGCACGGGCGACAGGGAAAAATTCCCGACTGGTATGGAAGTTGCGTACACCCTGGCAAACAACCACAACGAGGAGACCATGGACCTGCGCCGCCGTCTCATCGGCTCGCTCGGCCTGCTGTTGGGCAGCCTGCTGGCCATGACCACGCTGATACAACTGTATTCCCTCCGGAGCGACATCCGTGCCGAGGTGGATGCGTCCACGCGCCTCGTGAACGTGCTCGTGGCGGCCGGCAGTGCCGGCGCAGCCGATGCGGGTGCCGTACGCGCCCTGCTCGCCGGCGCCGGCCTGCGCCACCTGAGCATCCGCACGGCCGACGAACCGCCGCCGCAGCGCGCCGCGCACCCGCTGCCCGCCTGGCTGGGGTTCGCGCCGCCCGACCGCAGCGAGCGGGCGATCCGCATCGGCGGGCAACTGCTCTACATCGCGCCGAATCCCGAATCGGAAATCGCCGAGCGCCTGCACGACACTGTGCAAATCTGGATCACCCTGTTGTTCTTTTCCGGTACAACCCTGATCGTGACGTGGTGGTGCGCCGACCGCGCGCTGTCGCCCGTGCGTGCATTGGAGGCGGGCCTGCACCGCCTCGCGCGCGGCGAGCCCGACCCCGCCCTGCCCCCGTTCGCCCTGCGCGAATTCCGCCGCGTGGCCGACGCCATCGCCCACCTCGCGCATACGCTGGCGGAGGCGCGCGCCGCCCAGCACGCGCTGGCGCGCCAGTTGATCACGGTGCAGGAAGACGAGCGGCGCGTGCTGGCGCGCGAGCTGCACGACGAGATGGGGCAGACGCTGACCGCGCTGAACGTCACCGCGACCCACCTTGCGCGCCATGCGAACATATTGACGCGCGCCGCCGTGGCGGAATGCGCGGCCGACCTGCGGCGCGAGATCCGCACGTGCGGCGAGCAGCTGCGCGCGATGCTCAAGACATTGCGCCCGCACGGCCTGCACGCGGCCGGCCTGCCGCAGACCCTGCGCGAACTCGTGCTGGGCTGGCGCGCGCGCCACACGGACATCGATTTCGAGCTCGACCTGCCCACGCAGCTGCCGGACGTGGGCGAGCTGCTGTCGCTGACGGTCTACCGCGTCGTGCAGGAAGCCGTCACGAACGTCGTGCGCCACAGCGGCGCGTCGCTGTGCGTCGTGCGGCTCGCCGTGCGCACGGGAGGACTCGTGCTGGAAGTGCGCGACGACGGCCGCGGCCTGCCCGACGAGGGCGCGACGTGGCACGGCGGCCTGCTCGGGATCACGGAACGCATCGCCATGGCGGGCGGCCAGCTGCGGCTCGTCGCCGGTCCGGCGGGCGGCCTGCGCCTGCTGGCCACGCTGCCGCTGCCGGCCGCGCAACCGGTGGAGGAACCGGCATGATCCGCATCGTCCTCGTCGACGACCACGCCGTCGTGCGCAGCGGCTACCGCCGGCTCCTGTCCGCCGAACCCGATTTCGACGTCGTCGGCGAAGCGGCCAGCGCACCGGAGGCGAACGCGCTCGTCCAGCAGGTGTGCCCTGACGTCGCCATCGTGGACCTGAGTTTAAAAGGCAGCAGCGGCCTGGAAGCCATCGCGGGCATGCGCGCCCGCCAGCCCGGCCTGCGGGTGCTGGTGCTGTCGATGCACGACAGCGCCGGCCACGTCGCGCAGGCGCTGAAGGCGGGCGCGCACGGCTATCTCACCAAGCGCAGCGAGCCGGAAGAACTCATCACGGGCATCCGCGCCGTGATGAACGGGACGCGCGTGCTGTCGTCCGACGTGGCGGCGGCCGTGGCGCCGGCGCCGCTGGACGGGCTGACGCCGCGCGAGTTCGACATGCTGCGCCTGCTCGTGCACGGCGAATCCGTGCAGGCCATCGCGACGCAGCTGACCATCAGCCCGAAGACGGTGCTGAACACCCTCACGTCCGTGCGCCAGAAGCTGGGGGCGGACAATGACTTCAGGTTGATGCACCTGGCGGCGCGGCTGGGGATCGTGGAGTTCGGCGCCGCCGCTACTGCGTGAACACGCGGTTCAGTTCCGCCGCCGGCAGCGCCTGGTCCGCATAGGTAAACGTGCCCTGCTCCAGCACTTCCTTCGCATCGCGCACGAGCGCGCCATACGCGGCGCGCGCGAGCGACGCGCCCAGGCTCACGCGCGTGACGCCCAGCGCCGCCAAGTCCGCGACGGAGAGTCCCAGGCCCGGCGCGCCGGCCATGAAGTTCACGGGGCGGTCGACGGCGCGCACGACGGCCGCGATGTCTTCCCGCTTCGCGATGCCGGGCGCGAACAGTACGTCGGCGCCCGCTTCCTGGTAAGCCTGCAGGCGGCGGATGGTGTCGGCGAGATCCGGCCGGCCGACGCGGAAGTTTTCCGCGCGGGCCGTCAGCATGAACTTGAAGGGGAGTCGACAGGCCGCCTCCACGGCCGCGCGGATACGGTCCGTGGCGAGGCCGATGTCGTACAGCGGCGCATCCGGATCGTCGGTCGCGTCCTCGATGGAACCGCCGACGATGCCCGTTGCCGCCGCTTCGACGATCGTGCGGGCCGCGTCTTCCGGCGCGTCGCCGAAGCCCGACTGCAGGTCGGCGGACAGCGGCAGGTCCGTCGCGGCGGCCAGTTCCGCCAAATGCGGCAGCATCTCCGCGATGGTGATCGTCGGATCGGTCTTCGCCTTCGAGAACGCGAAGCCGGCGCTGGTGCCCGCCAGCGCCTGGTAGCCCAGATGCTGCAGCAGCTTCGCCGAGCCCGCGTCCCACGGATTCGGAATGACGAAGCAGTTGCCGCGGCGGTGCAGGTCGACGAATGCCTGCGCTTTTTCCAGCTGGGTCTTCATGCGTTTTCTCCTGAGTGGACAAAACGCTACGTTACCAGATCATCACACACTCGGCTCTTCACCCACCCTGACGACATGCAGCAGGTTCGTGCGGCCCGGACGCCCGGACGGAAAGCCCGCCACGACGACCACGTCGTCGCCCGCATCGGCCAGGCCGTGAAAGCGCGCGGCCGCGACGCCGTCCGCCACCATGCGGTCGAAGCCTTCCGCCTCTTCGAACGGCACGGGATGCACGCCCCACACGAGGGTCAACCGGCGCGCGATGGCCGGCGTCAAAGTGAGCGCAAGGATCGGGGCGGTGGGACGCTCGCGGCTCGCGCGCAGGCATGTCGCGCCGCTCGCGGTGTACGTCACGGTGGCGGCCGGCGCGAGGAGGTTCGTCACGCGGCGCAGCGCGCAGCAGATGGCGTCCGCCGTCGTCTTGTCGGCCGGCTTGTGGCTCGCGTCGAGCCCTTCGCGCCAGCGCGGGTCCTGCTCCACTTCGCGGATCACGTTGTCCATCACGGCCACCGACTGCACCGGGTACTGGCCCGACGCCGATTCGGCCGACAGCATGACGGCGTCGGCGCCTTCGTAGATGGCGGTGGCGACGTCCGACACTTCGGCACGCGTGGGCACCGGCGCGGCCGTCATCGATTCCAGCATCTGCGTGGCGACGACGACGGGGCGGCCGGCCGCGCGTGCCGCGTGCACGATCCGGCGCTGCAGCACGGGCACCTGTTGCGGCGGGAGTTCCACGCCCAGGTCGCCGCGCGCGACCATGATGCCGTCGGCAAGCGCCACGATGCCGTCCAGCGCATCGATCGCGGCCGGCTTTTCCAGCTTGGCCATGATCCAGGCGCGCTCGCAGATCAGGCTCCTCGCCTCGACGATGTCCTCGGGGCGCTGCACGAACGACAGCGCGACCCAGTCCACGCCCAGTTCCAGGCCGAACGCGAGGTCGGCGCGGTCCTTGGGAGTCAATGGCGAAATGGGCAGCACGACGCCGGGCACGTTGACGCCTTTGCGGTCGGACAGCGCGCCGCCGGCCATCACGGTCGTCTCGGCGAAGTCGGCGCCGCACGCGTCCACGCGCAGGCGCAGCTTGCCGTCGTCCAGCAGCAGGTCAGTACCCGGGCGCAGGGCGGCAAAGATCTCGGGATGCGGCATGCCGGCGCGCGTCGCATCGCCTTCCGCCGCATCGAGGTCGAGGCGGAAGCGGCTGCCCATCTCGAGGATGGCTTTGCCGCCGGCCATGCGGCCCACGCGCAGCTTCGGTCCCTGCAAGTCCATCAGCACGCCGATGGGACGGCCGATGTCGCGCTCGACGCTGCGGATGATGTTGTAGCGCATGGCGTGGTCGTCGTGGCTGCCGTGGCTGAAGTTCAAACGGAAGACGTCGGCGCCGGCAAGCGCCAGCGCGTAGATCTGGTCGGGGGTGGAACTGGAGGGGCCGAGGGTGGCAAGAATACGGGCACGGCGTTGGCGAAGCATGGGGTTGTCCTGTTCTCAAAAAAAAACGGGTACGCCGCCGCCGCGGCGCACCCGCTAAAGGGAAGACGTTTTCTTTCTTCAGGCGATGTAAATCGCGCGGAAATCGTTCACGTTGGTCAGCGTGGGGCCCGTGATCAGGGAATCGCCCAGCGCACGGAAGAACGTGTGCGCATCGTTGTTCTCGAGGCTCGCGCGCGGCGGCAGGCCCCGTTCCCAGCCGCGGGCCAGCGTGTCCGGCGTGACGAACGCGCCGGCGATTTCCTCGGCGCCGTCGACGCCGTCGGTGTCGCCCGCCAGCGCGTGGATGTCCGCTGCGCCGTCCAGCGCCACGGCGAGCGCCAGCAGGAATTCGACGTTGCGGCCCCCGCGGCCGTTGCCGCGGATGGTGACGGTCGTCTCGCCGCCGGACAGCAGCACGCACGGTCCCGCCACCGGCTGGCCGTGGCGGCGCGCCTGCAGGGCGATGCCGGCCATGACCTTGGCCACGTCGCGCGCCTCGCCTTCGATGCTGTCGCCGAGGATCAGCGGCGTGACGCCGGCCTTGCGGGCGACGTCCGCCGCCGCTTCCAGCGCCATCTGCGGCGACGCGACGATGTGCGTTTCGACGTATTCCAGGCGGCGGTTGCCCGGCTTGACCGTCTCTCCATCGCCGGATTCCAGCAGGCGGCGCGCGCCTGCCGGCAGGTCGATGCCGTAGCGGCGCACGACTTCCAGCGCATCGGCGCAGGTCGTCGGGTCTGCCACGGTGGGACCGGAGGCGATGTCCATCGGGTTGTCGCCCGGGACGTCGGAAATCAGGAGGTTGACCACGCGCGCCGGGTGGCAGGCCGCGGCCAGCCGGCCGCCCTTGATGGCGGACAGGTGGCGGCGCACGCAGTTCATTTCGTTGATGCTGGCGCCGGAAGCGAGCAGCGCGCGGTTGATCGCCTGCTTGTCTTCCAGCGTGACGCCCTCGCCCGGCAGCGGCAGCAGCGCGGAGCCGCCGCCGGAGATCAGGCAGATCACGAGGTCGTCCGCCGACAGGCCACGCACCGTACGCAGCATGCGCTGGGCGGCTTCGCGGCCGGCGGCGTCCGGGACCGGATGGGCGGCTTCGACGATCTCGATGCGTTCGCACGGCACGGCATAGCCGTAGCGCGTGACGACGAGTCCCGACAGCGGTCCTGCCCAGCTGCGCTCCAACGCCTGCGCCATCGCGGCTGACGCCTTGCCGGCGCCGATTACCACCGTGCGGCCTTTCGGCGGCGCCGGCAGGTTGCGCGGGATGACGAGCTGCGGCTGGGCCGCGTCGACGGCGGCGGTGAACATGCTGGCCAGCAGTTCGCGGGGGGTCATCGTGGTCATCGTAGTCTCCTGTCCGGTCGCCGTCATTACTGCTGCTTCTGGCCGATCTCGAAGTTCGACATGATCTCCAGCGCGCGGACCATCGCGGAGTGGTCCCAGCTGCCGCCTTCGTGCGCCGCGCAGGTGTTGAACAGTTCCTGCGCGGTGGCAGTGTTCGGCAGCGCCACGCCCAACTGGCGGCCGGTGGTCAGCGCCAGGTTCAGGTCCTTGCGGTGCAGGTCGATGCGGAAGCCCGGCGCGAACGTGCGCTTGACCATGCGTTCGCCGTGCACTTCGAGGATGCGCGACGCGGCGAAACCGCCCATCAGCGCCTCGCGCACGCGGGCCGGATCCGCGCCGGCCTTGGCGGCCAGCAGCAGCGCCTCGCCCACGGCTTCGATGGTCAGCGCCACGATGATCTGGTTGGCGACCTTCGTGATCTGGCCGTCGCCGTTGCCGCCGACGAGCGTGATGTTCTTGCCCATCTTGTCGAACAGCGGCTTGACCGTCGCGAACGCCGCCTCGCTGCCGCCGACCATGATGGTCAGGCTCGCGGCCTTGGCGCCCACTTCGCCGCCGGACACCGGCGCATCCAGGTATTCGCAGCCCAGCGCGTTGATCCGCTTGGCGAAATCCTTCGTGGCCACCGGCGAGATCGAGCTCATGTCGACGACGATCTTGCCGGCGGAAAGGCTTGAGGCGACGCCTTCCTTGCCGAACAGGACCTCGTCCACCTGCGGGGTGTCCGGGACCATGATGAAGATGATGTCCGCCTGCGACGCCACTTCGGCGCCGTTCAGGCACACGCGGGCACCCGCTTCGACGAGGGCCGACGGGGTCGGGCCGACGGTGTTCGTGAACAGCGTGTGGCCGTCGTTGATGAGGTGTCCCGCCATCGGGGCACCCATGATGCCCAGGCCGATGAATCCGATGTTTGCCATGATGTGTCTCCTTGTAGTTGGGTTAGCCGTTCAGCTTCGAGATCCAGTCCAGGCCCGCGCGGGTGTCCGCTGCCGGCTTGTACTCGCAGCCGATCCAGCCGTCGTAGCCGATGCGGTCCAGGTGCTTGAACAGGAACGGGTAGTTGATTTCGCCCGTGCCCGGCTCGTTGCGGCCCGGGTTGTCCGCGACCTGGATGTGCGCGATGCGGGCCAGGTGTTTTTCGATCGTCTTCGCCAGTTCGCCTTCCGTGCGCTGGGCGTGGTAGACGTCGTACTGGACGAACAGGTTGTCCGCGCCCACCGAGTCGATCAGGTCCAGCGCCTGCTGCGTCGTGTTCAGGTAGAAGCCCGGGATGTCGTACGTGTTGATCGGCTCGATCAGCAGGCGGATGCCGGCCTGCTTCAGCTGCGTCGCCGCGTAGCGCAGGTTCTCGACGAGCGTACGGCGCACGGTGCCTTCGTCGACGCCGGCCGGCGCGATGCCGACGAGGCAGTTCAGCTGGCGGCAGTTCAGCGCTTTCGCGTAGTCGATGGCGCGGGACACGCCTTCGCGGAACTCGGCCTCGCGGCCCGGCAGCACGGCGATGCCCCGCTCACCTTTTTCCCAGTCGCCGGCCGGCAGGTTGTGCAGGATCTGCGTCAGGCCGAATTCCTGCAGGCGTTCCGCCAGCGCTTCCTTTTCGAAGCCGTACGGGAACAGGTATTCGACGCCCTTGAACCCCGCGTCACGGGCCGCTTCGAAGCGGTCGAGAAACGGCAGTTCATTGAACAGCATCGTCAGGTTGGCAGCAAATCTTGGCATGTCGTTCTCCTTTCAGACGCGAATCGCGGTCGGCGCGTCGCCCGGATGGTCGGCCAGCGGTTCGAATTCGTTGATGGCGTCGATCTCCGTACCCATCGAGATGTTGGTCACGCGCTCCAGGATGATCTCGACGATCACCGGCACGCGGTGCTCCGCCATCAGCTTGCGCGCCTCGGCGAACGCGGGCTGGATGTCGTCGACGTGGCGCACGCGGATCGCCTTGCAGCCCAGGCCTTCCGCCACGGCCACGTGGTCGACGCCGTAGGCGCCCAGGTCCGGCGCGTTGATGTTCTCGAACGCCAGCTGGACGCAGTAATCCATGTCGAAGCCGCGCTGCGCCTGGCGGATCAGGCCGAGGTAGGCGTTGTTCACGACGACGTGCAGGTACGGCAGCTTGAATTGCGCGCCGACGGCCAGTTCCTCGATCATGAACTGGAAGTCGTAGTCGCCCGAGATCGCGACGACGTCCGTCTTGGCGCCGGAAGCGACGACACCGAGGGCGGCCGGCACGGTCCAGCCCAGCGGGCCCGCCTGGCCGCAGTTGATCCAGTTGCGCTCCTTGTACACGTGCAGGAACTGCGCGGCGGCGATCTGCGACAGGCCGATCGTACTGACGTACGTCGTGTCCTTGCCGAAGGCGCGGTTCATTTCTTCGTACACGCGCTGCGGCTTGATCGGGTTGTTCTCGAAGTGCGTCTTGCGCAGCATCGTGCGCTTGCGTTCCTGGCACTGCGCGACCCAGGCGCTCCTGTCCGGAAGGCCGCCGATGGAAGCGATGCCGCGGGCCACGTCGATCAGCAGGTCCAGCGCGGCGCCCGCGTCGGAGACGATGCCCAGGTCCGGCCCGAACACGCGGCCGATCTGGGTCGGTTCGATGTCGATGTGGACGAACTTGCGGCCCTTCTTGTAGACGTCGACGGAACCCGTGTGGCGGTTCGCCCAGCGGTTGCCGATGCCGATCACGAAGTCGGATTCCAGCATCGTCGCGTTGCCGTAGCGGTGCGACGTCTGCAGGCCCACCATGCCGGCCATCAGCGGGTGGTCGTCCGGGATCGCGCCCCAGCCCATCAGCGTGGGAATCACGGGCACGCCGACGATCTCGGCGAATTCCTGCAGCCGCGCGGCGGCATCGGCATTGAACACGCCGCCGCCGCAGACGATCAGCGGACGCTCGGCGGCGTTCAGCATCGCCAGCGCCTTCTCGGCCTGGGCGCGGGTCGCCGCGGGTTTGTAGACCGGCAGCGGTTCGTAGGTGTCGACGTCGAATTCGATCTCGGCGACCTGCACGTCGAACGGCAGGTCGATCAGCACGGGGCCCGGGCGGCCGGAGCGCATCAGGTGGAAGGCCTGCTGGACGACGCGCGGCAGCAGGTCGGGCTCGCGCACGGTGACGGCCCACTTGGTGACCGGCTTGGCGATCGACTCGATGTCGACGGCCTGGAAGTCTTCCTTGTACAGGCGGGCACGGGGTGCCTGGCCCGTAATGCATAGGATAGGTATCGAATCGGCCCAGGCGGAGTACAGGCCCGTGATCATGTCGGTGCCGGCCGGACCCGACGTGCCGATGCACACGCCGATGTTGCCGGCCTTGGCGCGGGTATAGCCCTCGGCCATGTGCGAGGCGCCTTCCACGTGGCGGGCGAGCACGTGCTCGAAGCCACCGTTCTTCTTCATCGCCGAGTAAAACGGGTTGATCGCGGCGCCGGGCACGCCGAACACCGTACTCACACCTTCCTTGCGCAGCACTTCCGCCGCTGCGTCGATTGCTCTCATTCGGGCCATGTTCTCCTCCGTTGCTATGGTTAGTCTTGGACTGATGACCCAGCATAGCCATAACCCACGGCAAGTTGAATTGCTGCTATTATCGGCTCTGTCGATACTTTAAGTATTGAATGGGATAAAAGGCATGGACCGCTACACCGAAATACGCAGCTTCGTACTCATCACCGAGAAAGGCAGTTTCGCCGGCGCCGCGCTGGCGGAAGGCGTGACGCCCGTCGTCATGGGCCGCCGCCTGGACGCCCTCGAAAAACGCCTCGGCGTGCGCCTGATGCACCGCTCGACGCGCGGCCTGACGCTCACGGCGCTGGGCGAGCAGTTCATCGAACCGTGCCGCCAGCTGCTGCGCGATTTCGACATCACGGAAAACAGCATCAGCGCGGGCCGCAGCACGGTGCGCGGCCACCTGGTGGTATCGGCGCCGGCGGCGTTCGGCCGCAAGCACGTGGCGCCGCACGCGCCGGCCTTCCGCGCCATCCACACGGAACTCAAGATGTCGTTCAACTTCACGGACAGCGTCGTCGACCTCGTGCGCGAGGGCTACGACATGTCCATCCGCATCGGCGAAGTGACCGACCCGAACTACGTGGCGATTCCGCTGTTCCCCAACCGGCGTGTCGTGTGCGGCACGCCCGACTACTTCGAGCGCAACGGCGTGCCGCGCGCGCCGGAGGATCTTGCCCGCCACAACTGCCTCGCCTTCAACCTGCAGGGCGGCCAGCAGCGCGGCTGGACGTTCCAGCGCGACGGCAAGCTGTTCGCCGTGCGCGTGGACGGCGACCTCGCGTGCAACGACGGCGAGCTGCTGTTCGACTGGGTGAAACAGGGACTGGGTATCGGCTGGCGCTCCACATGGGAGATCCAGGCCGAGCTGAAGCGGGGCGAGCTCGTGACGGTGCTGGACGAATACGCGGTCGGGAACTACCCGATCCAGGCCGTGTTCCCGCAGCAGCGCTACCTGCCGGCCAAGATCCGGCACTTCATCGACCACCTTAAGGCGGTCTACAACACGCCGGGGTATTGGGAGTCCTGACGGGGGCCGTCAGGCGGCCGCGCGGGCCGGCGGCGCGGCCGGCCCCGTGACGGTTGCCAGCGCGAGCACGCCGTCTGCCGCCGCACGCTTCAGATCCGCATCCGCCGCCGCGATCGCGGGCGGCGCAAGGACGGCGGCGTCCAGGATGCCCACCGCCCGGTTGCGCCCGCCCTGCTTGGCCGCGTACAGGCACAGGTCGGCGAGATGGACCAGTTGCTCCCAGTCCGGATCGACGTCGCCCGGATTCAGGGACTTCGGGCAGAAGCCGATGGAGATCGTGACGTTAAGCGCGCGGTCGTCGAGGGCGATCGGCGTGCCGCCAACGGCCGCCAGCACGCGCGCGCACACCTGGCGGGCTTCGTCCGTGCCGATGCCGGGCAGGTAGGCGAGGAATTCCTCGCCGCCCCAGCGCACCAGCACGTCCTGTTCGCGCAAGGTGGCGCCCAGGCGCGCCGCCACGTTCTTCAGCACGACGTCGCCGGCGCCATGGCCCAGCGTGTCGTTGATGGACTTGAAGCGGTCGACATCCATCAGCAGGAATACGCCGCCCGTGCGCCCTTCCGCGCCGGCGCGCCGCTCGGACACGGGGCCGGACTTGCGGTGGTGGTGCGGCACGACCTGCTCGTAAAAATAATGCCGGTTGAAGAGCCCCGTCAGCGAATCGCGGGTGCTTTGCAGGAACAGCTGCTCGTTCTTCTGCTGCAGCGATTTGTTCGCCTTCGCCACGCGCCGGTACAGCAGCGCGATGACGACGACGGCGGCGAGCGTGATCGCGGCGAGCAGCGCCCACAGGCTGCGCAGGCGCCGCACGTTCTGCAGCTCCGCGGCCTTGAGCATGCTTTCGTGGTGCAGCGCGGCCAGGTCGTTCTGCTTCTTCTGGTCGGCATACGCCCGCTGCAGCGTCTCGTACGCCAACTGCTTTTCCTTGCGCCACGCGGCCAGCGACACGGCGCCCGCCTTTTCGTACACGGTCATGGCGACGTCGCCCTCGCCCACCTGGTTCAGCGCGTGGCCGTACTGCAGCAGCATGGGCACGTACTGGTCGTCGCTGGTGAGCCCCGCGAGCGCCTTGTCGACCGTGGCGCGGCCGGCGGCGATATTGCGGAAGCAGATGTCGACGATGCCGACCTGGAACGACGCGAGCCGGATCGCATCTTCGTCGCCGACCTCGCGCGCGATGCGCAGCGCCTTGCGCGCGGCCCGTTCGGCCTCGCCGTAGCGGCGCGCCTGGACGTACATCGCGGCGAGGTGCGCCAACGGCACCGGAAGCCGTTCCTGCGCCTCGAGCTTGTCGAGCAGGTCCACCGCAGCCTGCAATGCAGTCTCCGCGCGCCGGGGCTGGCCGGCCCGCGCCGAGGTCGCGTACTCCGCCAGCCGCGCATACGCCAGCTGGGCCGGGATGTTGCGCGCGCGGGCCAGCTTGAGCATCTCGTCGGTGAGCGCCAGCGCCTCCTTGTAGCTGCCCACCGCGGCCAGCAGGCGGGCGCGTTCGCGCAGCGCCATCGACAATGCGTCCGGATCCTCGCCCGACCGCGCCAGCGCCTCGGCGCGCGTCAGGAGTTCCAGGCCGTCCGCCGTGTTGCCGTCTTCGTCGGCCAACATGCCGCGCGTGACGAGGACCTGGGTCTGCAGATAGGTGTCGTGCGTGTTGTCCGCGAGCCGCGCCGCACTGTCGATCAGGCGGCGCGCCGCCTGCTGGTCGTGCACGAACTTCGAGAGCGCGTACGCGTGGCTCAACATCGCCCTGGCCAGCAGCACGTCGTCGTGCGTGTCGCGCCCGATCCGTTCCGCCTGGAGCGCGGCGTCGAGCGCCCGGTCCTTGTCGCGCAGCCACCAGTGCGCGCGGCTCGCCACGACGAGCACCTCGCCCAGTTCGCGCCCTTCCCGGCCCGCCTTCAGTTCGTCCAGCCGGCGCAGCGCCGCCTTCGGCGTCACGTACGCCTCTTCCCGCACCACCGCGAGGTCGCGTTCGAAGTCGTCGTGCGGAGCGCCGGCATGGGCCAGGGCCGCCCGGCACAGGAACAGCAGGCCCAACAGGAACCGGTGCGCAAACATGTTGTCTCCAGGAATCAATCCAGAATAGTAACATCGGGAAACATAGAATTCCACAATTCAACTTGAGTCGTATCTTATCCGCACTGGCGTTTTAGTTTCGTCAATACAACAGAAAGTGATATTTCGTGATTTTTAGTTCCAATGGGAAAATATTGGACAGTAAATTTGATTAAACTGACGGGACAGCACATCGACTACGGCAGTTACACCTGGAGACATCATGAATTTCCTCAAACGCATTGGAATCGCGACCCAGTTGTACGTCGCATTCGCCCTCATCCTGTCGGTCACGCTCATCGTGTCCGTCCTCTCGATTACCCGGGTCAACAGCATCGACGGCGCCCTGCAAAAAGCGAACGCCGTGCGCAACAGCGAACTCGAACCGCTGTACGCGGCGCGCGAGGCGCTCGCCCAGACCGGCATCGCCGCCCGCAATGCCTACGTGTTCAAGGACGATGCCGCGGCCGCGCGCGAACTGGCCCTCGTCGACAGCTTCAAGGCCGACTACCTCGCGGCGCTCGGCAAGCTGGATGCGGTGCTGGCCAACGATGCGCAATACGCCAAGGTCAAGGCGGGCATGATGAAAATGGCGACCGAACTGGAACGGCCGCGCGCCTACCGCACCGCCGGCAACATGGACGGCTACGGCCAGTTCCTCGTGCAGGAATGCAGCCCGCTGCGCCGTCAGATCGTCGCGGACATGGACGTGCTGCTCAAGCGCATCCAGCAGGACAACGCGGCCACGAGCGCCGCCGCGAGCCTCGAGGCGAAAGGGGCGCGCTGGTGGATCACCGTGCTGAGCGTGGTGTCGGTCGTGCTGTGCGCCGTCGTCGGCGTCGTGATCGTGCGCAGCCTCATTGGCCAACTGGGCGGCGAGCCCGCCCAGGCCACCGAAGTGGCGCATGCCATCGCCAGCGGCCAGTTGACGTGCCACGTGGACGTCTCGCGCGCCGGGCCGTCGAGCATGATCCATGCGATGAACGCGATGCGCCACGGCCTGTCGGACATCGTCGCGAAGGTCAGGACCGGCACGGAGACGATCGCGTCGGCCTCGTCCCAGATCGCGACCGGCAACAACGATCTGTCCAGCCGGACGGAGACGCAGGCGGCGACGCTCCAGCAGGTCACGGGCGCGATGGCGCAGCTGGTCGCCTCCGTCCACCAGAACGCGGACTACGCGCGCCAGGCCAGCACGCTGGCCACCACGGCATCGACCGTCTCGGTGGAAGGCGGCGCCGCGGTCGACCAGGTCGTCGCCACGATGCACCTGATCGAGGAATCGTCGCGCAAGATCGTCGACATCATTTCCGTCATCGACGGCATCGCCTTCCAGACCAACATCCTCGCACTGAACGCGGCGGTCGAAGCGGCGCGGGCCGGCGAGCAGGGACGCGGCTTCGCCGTCGTCGCGGGCGAAGTGCGCAACCTCGCGCACCGTTCGGCGGCCGCGGCGAAAGAGATCAAGGCCCTGATCGAGGATTCGGTGGCGAAGGTCGGCGCCGGCACCTCCCTCGTGGGCCACGCGGGCGAGACGATCAAGAAAGTCGTGGACGGCGTCCAGCGCGTGAGCGAGATCATGGACCGCATCAGCGGCGCCACCAAGTCGCAGCAGGCGGACATCGGCCGCGTGGACAGCGCGATTTCGCACCTCGACGAGATGACGATGCAGAACGCGTCGCTGGTCGAGGAAGCGGCGGCTGCCGCGGAATCGCTGCGGATGCAGGCGGTCGAACTCTCCGCGGTCGTGAACATCTTCCAGATCGAGGAAGCCGCGCCCAACCGCCAGCGCCGTCTGGCCGCCTGATCGTGGATCCCGTCAGGCGGGCATCGCTTCCCCTGCCCGCAAGGTCAGCACGCGCACGCCGCTGCGCGTCACGGCCACGGTATGCTCGAACTGCGCGGACAGCGCGCCGTCGCACGTACGTACCGTCCAGCCGTCGTCCTCCGTGCGCACGGCATGGCGGCCCGCGTTGAGCATCGGCTCGATCGTGAACACCATCCCTTCGCGCAGCACGAGGCCCGTCTGCGGACGGCCCCAGTGGAGCACCTGGGGCGGCTCGTGCATCTCGCGTCCGATGCCGTGCCCGCAGTACTCGCGCACGACGGCATAGCCGTGGCGGCGCGCGTGGCGCTCGATGGCGTGGCCCACGTCGCCCAGCCGCGCGCCCGGACGCACGGCGCGGATACCCTTCCACATCGCCTCGTACGTCACCTGCACGAGCTTCCGCGCCGGCGCCGCGACTTCACCCACGAGATAGGTCTTGCTGGAGTCGGCGATGTAGCCGTTCTTTTCCAGCGTAATGTCGAAGTTGACGATGTCCCCGCTCTGCAGGATCTCCGCCGGCGACGGCACGCCGTGGCACACGACGTCGTTGCGTGACGCGTTCAGCGCAAACGCATAGCCGTATTGCCCTTTGCTTGCGGGTCGCGCGCCGAGCGTGTTGACGATGAAGTCGTCGACCAGGTCGTTGACCTGCATGGTCGACATGCCGGCGAGGTTCAGCCGGTCGAGCTGCGCGAACACGTCCGCCAGCAGCTTGCCGGCCGCCGCCATCAGCGCCACTTCCTCCGGCCGCTTGGTCATGACGCCACCTTGAGCGCCTGCGGCACCACGCCCGCCGCGCGCAGTTCGCGCGCCATGATCTCGTTGAAGCTCTGCGTCGGATTCAGCTCGCACAGCATGCCGATGCGGACCCAGAACGCGGCCTGCGCATTGATCGAGCGGCACGAGACCGTGCTCGCCTTGCGGATCTGGTCGTGCAGTTCCTCTTCGATATTTACAATGCCCATCATATGCTCCATATACAATTCATACACGTAGTATATACATGGCACTAGTTGCCAGGCAAGCTATTTATTTACATAACATACTGAGACCGTGTCACAATCGTTCCCGGCCGTGCACGGGCATGGCTCACGCGGGAAAGGACACCTCATGTCGATTCGCTCCGTCGCGCTGGCTGCCGCCGGCCTCCTCTTCGCCCTGCACGCCGGCGCCGAGCCGGCCGGATCCGTCGCCGCTTCCTCGTCCGACGGCGTCCAGAGCATCACCGTCACGTCCCAGCGGAACCCGTCGAAATGGTTCCGCGCGGAGAGCCAGCATGTGATCCTGTACTCCGACACCAGCCAGGATGAAGCGCAGCGCCTGCTGGACAACCTCGAGCGGCTGGACGAGCTGCTGCGCATCTACACGAAGGGCTACGCCAGGACCGGCGGGCCGGAAAGCAAAATCACGCTCTACTACACGGCGCGCTTCGACGACCTCGCCCGCCTGGGCGCCGAGCTTGGATCGCCGACGCGGGACACCGTCGGCGTCTACAGCAGCTGCAACGACGGCGTGGCCGGATTCGGTGCGCAGCTGGAGACCATCGACACGCTCGACAACGACAAGCTGGCCAGGTATCCGTTGAACGTCAGCCTGTCCTTCCTGTTCGAGGCGTATGCGCGGCATTTCCTGTACCGGCACACCGACCTGCGCGCCCCGACGTGGTTCATCGACGGTTTCGCGCACTATTTTTCGACCGTGCGCTTCACGGACACCCGCATGGCGGTCGGCCGCTGGCCCACCATCCTCGGCCGCTACTTCGGCCTGCTGGACGGGGAAATGGGCAGCTACGCCCTGTACTACCGCGACGTGCTGGAGCAGAACGAGAATGCCGGCCTGGGCGGCGACGGCCGCTTGCGCCAGCAGGTCGAGTATGCGGCGCGGTCCTGGCTGCTCGTCCACTACGCCCTCTCGACCGAAGACAACCGGCGCCGCCTGGGCGCCTACCTGAAGGCATTCTATGACGGCGTGCCGTCCGTGCAGGCGTTCGAGAAGAGCTTCGGCATCCGCGTGGACGACCTGTCGGCGGCGATGTGGCGCTACCGCCTGAAAGGCTTGCAGGTGCTGCACGTCGACCGGCCGGGGCTGACGCGCGCCGCCGTCAACGTCGACGTCCTGCCGGAAGCGGCGTCCGACTACCTGCTGGCCGAGGCCGCGCTGAAATCGTGCCCGTCCGGCGCGGCCCGGCAGGCGACGATCGAACGCGTGCTCGACGGCGCGCCGCCACCGGGGCAGTCCGTGGGCGTGCTGGTGCAGCGTACGGTGGCCCGCGCGCTGATCGACGCCGGCCGGCCCGCCGACGCGCTGCCCTACCTCGACGCGGCGCTGCGCAAGGACGACGCCGACGCGGACCTGCATGTGCTGGCGGGCCTGGCCCACCTGCGCCTGGCCAGAGGCGGCGCCGCCGGCAGGACATCCGGGCTGGCCGAGGCACGGCGGCATTTCGCGCGCGCGGTCGAACTCGCCCCCGCGTTGCCGGCCGCCGCACTCGGCAAGCTGTCCGTCGACATCGTCGCCGGCGGCGAGCCCGGCCAGGACGCCATCGACGACGTCCTGACGGCCTGGCGCAGCAGCCGCGACGTTGGCGGCCTCGGCCGTACTGCGGCGCTCGTCTACGCCTGGCGCGGCGACGGCATCAGGGCCGCAAACCTGCTGCGTTCGATGGCCAGCAACGGGCGCGACCCGTACACGGCGGCCTGGGCCGCCGACTGGCAGCGGCGGCTCGACGCCGGCCTGACCCGCGATGCGATCCACGCCGGCCTGGCCGCGTTTCCCTGGTCCGGTCCGGCGTTCCGCGAATGGACCATCGATGCGACCGCAAATATCAACAGGATCGAACTGAGCGCCGGCCTGCAGAAGGTGGGGAAGATGTTCTTCGCCCCGCCGCAGCCATTTCAATGACGTCCGTCAGGCCGGGTCGCGCCGCGGCCACGCGAGGTTTTCCAGCTCGTCCGAGATGACCTGCTGGCCGTGCTCCACCATGAATTCGTGGAACGACGCGGCGACCGTCGGAATCGCGCGCGCCGCCTTGTGCATCACGTGCCATTCCCCCTGCACGACGACGCCCGGCACCGGCAGGACGCTGAGCAGCCGGTTGCGCACTTCGAGCGTGCACGCGTGGACGGACAGGAAGGCGACGCCGAGACCGGCCGCCGTCATCTGCTTGATCGCCTCGTTGCTCGACAGCTCCGAGCCGATCGCCAGCGCCACGCCTTCTTCCTCGTAGCGCCGCTCGATCGCCGCGCGCGTGCCCGACCCGCGTTCGCGCACGAGCAGGTTGTGGGCCGCGATGTCGGCCAGCGTCACGTTCTCCTTGGCCAGCAGCGGGTGGCCGGGCGCGACGAAGAACGCCATCGGGTGGCGCGCGAAGCGGCTCGCGCTGGTCGGGAATTCGCGCGGCGGCGTGCCCATGATGGCGAGGTCGATCTCGTCGCGCGACAGCATGCCGATCACCTCGGGGCGCGAACCCACCTGCAGCTTGATGCGCACGTGCGGACGGCCCGTCGTGAAGCGCACGAGCATCGGCGGCAGCAGGTGCTCCGCCGTCATCACGGCGCCGATGCGCAAGGTACCGGACGTGACGCCCTTCAGCGCCGCGATCTCGTCGCCCGCCTCTTCCCACAGGCCCAGGATGCGTTCCGCATAGCCCACCAGCAGCTCGCCCGCGGCCGTCATCTGGATGTTGCGGCCCTGGCGGCGCGTGAGCGGCACGCCGGCCGCTTCTTCCAGCTGTTTCAGGTGCAGCGACACGGCCGGCTGCGTGACGTGCATCGCTTCGGCCGCGCGCGACACGCTCTGGTGGCGCGCCACGAGCATCAATGCCTGCAGTTGTTTGAAGCTGGCTGGATACATAAGCTAGACCTTATCGGATTCTAAAAAAGATTTATTTTTATTTTATCCCGCCCGGCCGTATAGTAAAAACAATTCAAGCGACAACGACCTGCAAAAGGAGATCATCATGACGGCACAAGCGTTCATCTTCGACTTATCCGCATTCCGTTCCGCCGGCGTCCCGGCCGACGCCGAGCGCCTGCTCGACCAGGCGATCGAAGACGGCCTGCCATGTGCCCTGATCTCCGAACTGCCGCACCAGCAGGCCGGCGAACAGCTGCGCCGCCGCTTCGGCGACACCGCGCACCACATCTTTTCCGTCGTGCTGACGGGCGCCGATTTCGAAGCGCGCGGCCACAAGGCCCCGTACTCCGTCGTGCTGGACCAGCTGGGCGTACAACCGGACGAAGCGCTGGCCGTGACGACGTCGCCGCGCGCCATCGCCGCCGCCCGCACTGCGCGCATCGGCGTACGCACGCCCAATGCGATCGTCATGCGCAAGGACATGCGCAAAGTAGCGATGCAGGCCACCGCCCACTGAAGCAGTCTTCCCGGCATCCGCGGGCGCTGCTCCCGCCGGATGCGCGAACAGCGCGGCGCGGGGAGCCCCCGGTGCCGCATCGATTCGAAAAAAGAAGGGAGCACACCATGCAGTCCATCGTCATCGTCGGAGGCGGCGTCGCCGGCCTCGAACTCGCCACCCGGCTGGGCCGCCGCCTCGGCGCCCGCAACAGGGATCGCGTGATCCTCATCGACAGCGCACCCACCCACTTCTGGAAACCCCTGCTGCACGCCGTCGCCGCCGGCACCATCGACCCGGCCGACCACATGATCGACTATGCACGCCAGGCCATCGACAACCACTTCACGTTCGTCTGCGGCGAGGTGACCCACGTCGACCGCGCCCGCCGCACGCTCACCGTCCGCAGCCGGTTCGACGATGCACCGGATGCGCACACGACGATCGACTACGAGCGCCTCGTGCTGGCCTACGGCTCCGTCACGAACTTCTTCGGCATCCCCGGCGCGCAGGAGCATTGCCTGGCGCTCGACAGCGTCAGGGGCGCCGAAACGTTCCGCCAGCGCTTCCTCGGCCTGTGCGCGCAGGCGGGACGGCGCCGCAATGCCCGCACGGACGCCGGCGCGCCGTTGCTGGACATCGTGATCGTCGGCGCCGGCCCGACCGGCATCGAACTGGCCGCCGACCTGCGCCACACGGTCGACACGCTGGCCCATTACGGCCTGGCGGGACTGGAATCGCCGCACCAGGTGCACATCCGCATCGTCGAGCGCGGCCCGCAGGTGCTGCCGTCGCTGGATGCCGAGGCGTCGAACCTGGCCGTGCGCAAGCTGCGCGCGATGGGCATCGAGATCTGCACCGACACCGCGATCGCCGAAGTGCGCGAGGACGAAGTCACGACGACGGACGGCCGCGTGTTCCCCGCCGCGATCACCGTGTGGGCGGCCGGCGTGAAGGGCCCGCGCTTCAGCACGGGCCTGAACGTGGCGCTGAACCGCAATGACCAGGTCGTCGTCGACTCGCGCCTGCGCAGCGTGACGGATCCGGAAATCCACGCGATGGGCGATTGCTGCACCCTGCTCAATCCGGACAAGACCGCGATGGCCCCGCCCAGCGCCCAGGCCGCGCGCCAGCAGGCCGTCTACCTGGCGACGCTGCTGACGCACAAGGCGCCGGAAACGCTGCAGGGCTTCCAGTACCGCGACTACGGCACACTGGTGTCGCTGGGACAGGCGGGCGCGGTGGGCATCCTGCGCCGGGCGATCGGCAACCGCCACCTGCACGTGAAAGGACCGTTCGCGCTGGCCATGTACGGTCTCACGTACCAGCGCCACGTGATGGGGCACCTCGGCCTGGTGCGGATGTGCGGCAACCTGCTGGCACGCTGGTTCCGGTCGAAAATGCTGATGCCGGTGCGCTGGCACTGACTTGATCCGGGCGAACACGCCCCGTCTCCGCCCTGCCTACACTGGGCCGGTTGCCCATCAACCGGAGAAGCATCATGGCCCAGAACATCGCCATCCTCGGCGGCGGCGCCGGCGCGCTGGCCGCCGCCTTTTATCTCAGCGCGAAGCCCGGCTGGCGCGAGCGCTACGCCATCACCGTCTACCAGCAGGGCTGGCGCCTCGGCGGCAAGGGCGCGAGCGGACGCAATGCGCAGCTGGGCCAGCGCATCGAGGAACACGGCCTGCATATCTGGTTCGGATGTTATGCGAACGCCTTCGCCCTGATCCGCGCTGTCTATGCCGAGCTGGAACGCCCGGCCGGCGCGCCGCTGGCCCGCTGGGACGAGGCATTCCGGCCGCATGACTACGTGGCGCTGGCCGAAGACGTCGACGGCCGCTGGCGGCCGTGGCACCTCGTGCTGCCGCGCCGTCCCGGCGAACCGGGCACCGGGCTCGATCCCGTCACGCCGTGGCAACTGGCGCTGGCCGCGATCGAATGGCTGCCCCGCTGGCATAGCGAGTTGCGCGCCGCCGCGCCGGGACAGCTGGCGCCCGAGGTCGACGCGTCCATCGCCGCGCTGGTCGCGCTCGCGCGCGCCCTGCCCGCGGACGCGCACGCACACGAGGAGGCCGACCGCCGCCGAATGCGCCAGGCGCTGGAACGGGTGGAGCAGCGCGTGCAGCCGTGCGCATTCGCCGGTGTCATCGAGGACGATGGCGTGCGCCGCGCCCTGATCGCGCTGAACGTCACGACCACGATCCTGCGCGGCATGCTCGCCGACGGCGTCTTCACGCGCGGCTTCGACGCGGTGAACGGCGAGGATTTCCGTGGCTGGCTGCTGCGCCATGGCGGCGACCAGGCGCTCTGCGTGAACGCGGCGCCCGTGCTGGGCATGTATTCGCTGCTGTTCGCGTTCGAGGACGGCGACCCGGCGCGCCCCAGCCTGGAAGCCGGCACGGCGCTGCGCGCCATGTTGCGCATGGGCTTCGCCTACCGGGGCAGCGTCATGTACCGCATGCAGGCGGGGATGGGCGACGCCGTGTTCGCGCCGTTGGTCGAACTGCTGGCGCGGCGCGGCGTGCGCTTCGCGTTCTTCCATCGCGTCGAGGAAATCGTGCCGGATGGCGCCGGCGTCGCGTCCATCCGCATGACGGTGCAGGCCGACGTACCGGGCGGCGACTACCGGCCGCTCGTCGACGTGAACGGCTTGCCGTGCTGGCCGGACCGGCCGGACTACGGCCAGCTCGACCCGGCCCAGGCCGCGCTGCTGCAGGCGCACGGCGTCGACCTGGAATCGTGGTGGAGCGACTGGCCCGCGCTGTTCCGCGCGGAGACGGGCAAGGACCTGCCCGAAAAGACGCTGCTGCGCGGCCGCGACTTCGACCACGTGATCTCGGGCCTGCCCGTCGACGCGCTCGCGCTCGCCGCGCCCGCGCTGCTGGACGTGAGCCTCCCGCTGCGCGCCACGGTCGCGACACTGCGCACGGTCGCGACCCAGGCCTGCCAGGTCTGGCTGCACCCCGACACCCGGGCCCTCGGCTGGACGGTGGCGCCGAACGGCCAGGAACCGATCCTGACGACGTTCGCGAAACCGTACGACACGTGGGCCGGCATGAGCCAGGTGCTGGCCAGCGAGGCCTGGCCGCCGGAGACTGCCCCCGCCAGTGTGCAGTATTTCTGCGGACCGATGCCGCAGGCCGGGCTGCCGCCCCGCTCCGACACCGGCTTCCCGGCGCGCGCCGCCGCCCGCGCGCACGACGACGGCGTGGCGCTGCTGCGCGACCGCATCCAGGCGCTGTGGCCCGCGGCGGCCGGCGGTTTTCCGTGGCACTGGCTCGTCGACCCGGCCAATGCCGAGGGACCGGCGCGCTTCGACCGCCAGTACTGGCGCGCCAACGTCGATCCGGCGGAGCGCTACATCCTGTCCGTGCCGGGCAGCACGGCGCGGCGCCTCGCCACGCACGGCACGGGTCTCGCGAACCTGTACCTGGCCGGCGACTGGCTGAAGACGGGGCTCGATTGCGGCTGCGTGGAGGCGGCCGTGATGGGCGGCATGCAGGCGGCGCGGGCGATTTCCGGGTATCCGGAGACGATCCTGGGTGAGAATGACGGGGTGTAAAGCCTAGAGCCGCGCGAGGCGCGCGCCATCGACCCGCAGCGATGCGCCGTCGACGAAGCGGGCCTCGTCCGTGAGCAGGAACGCGATGGCGGCGGCGAGATCCTCGGGCGCGCCCACGTCGGCCTTGTCGATCACTTCGATGCCGGCCTTCACGTTCGGGTTATCCCACAACATGGGCGTGTCGACGGCGCCCGGCAGCACCGCATTCACGCGGATGCCCTTCGCCTTGCCCTCCAGCGCGGCCGAGCGCGTGAGCGACAGCAGCGCCGCCTTCGCGGCCGCATACGGTGCGACGAGGGGCTCGGTTTCCACCGCGTGCACGCTGGAGACGTTGACGATCGCCCCGCCCCGGCGCATGCGCAGGAACGCCTGCTTGGTGAAGAAGAAGGCGCCGAGCAGGTCGACGTCGAGGATGCCGCGCCAGTCCTGCTCCGTCTGTTCCTCGATCTTCTTGAACAGCATCGTGCCGGCGTTGTTGACGACGTAGTCCCAGCCGCCGAACTCCCGGATCGTCGCATCCACGGCGGCGATGACCTGGTCTTCGCGCGACACGTCGCAGGCGATGGTGGCCATGCGGGCCTGGTCGAATTCCTTGCCCAGGTCGGCGCGGGTGGCGTCGAGGCGGTCGAGGTGCAGGCCGGCGAGCATCACGCGCGCGCCGTCCTGCAGCAGGCGCCGCACGGTGGCCCGGCCGATGCCGCCGGACGCGCCGGTGACGATGGCGATGCGCTGGTCGAAAGCCATGGTTCCCTCCTGTGCATGTCCCTGATCCGGCACGACGATACCACGGGCGGCCGGATGGGCGCGCATCGATCACACATCGGTCATAATTGCGGTCGCCCCAACCATCGCCCAGGACATCCATGTTCGAGATCAGCCAGCTCCGCTGCTTCGTCGCCGTCGCCGAGGAATTGCATTTCAGCCGCGCAGCGGAACGCCTGAACATGACGCAGCCCCCGCTGAGCCGCCAGATCCGCCTGCTGGAACACCACGTCGGCGCCCAGCTCCTGGAGCGCAACAGCCGCACGGTCAGGCTGACGGCCGCCGGCAAGGCCTTTTTCCCGGAAGCGGCTCGCATCCTCCGGATCGCCGAAGAAGCGATGTTCGCCGCCCGCCGGGCCGCGAAGGGCGAACAGGGCAGCCTCGCCATCGGCTTCACGTCGGCGTCCGGCTACAGCCTGCTGCCGGAAGTCGTCCGCCGCCTGCGCGAGCGCTCGCCGGGCGTGTCGCTGACGTTGAAGGAACTCGTCAGCACCATGCAGGTGGAAGCGCTGAATGCGGGCGAACTGGACCTGGGCCTGATGCGCCCCCACCCCGTCAGCGCGGACCTGGACAGCCAGCTGATCGCGACGGAAGCGCTGATGCTGGCGATTCACGAGCGCGACGCCGACCGCTGGCCCGTGGAACCGACGCTGGCCGACCTGCACGGCCGCCCGTTCGTCATGTATTCGCCGTACGAGGCCCGGCCCTTCTACCAGATGCTGAGCGAGCGCTTCGCCCGCGCGGGCGTCGTGCCGGACGTCGTCGAGCACATCGGCCAGGTGCACACGATGCTGGCGCTGGTGCGCGCGGGGATCGGCGCCGCCCTCATCGCGGAAGGCGCGGCCCGGCTGAAATTCGACGGTGTCGTGATGCGCCGGATGGCCACCGAGCCCGTCGAAACCGTCTGCACGTATCGCCGCAATCACGACAACCCCGTCCTGCAACTGTTCTTGCAAGAGGTATTGCCGACGTTTCGGACCTGATTGATTCAAGTTCTGGATACTTCGCATCCCAATTTGGTTTGCTGCTGAATCGATCGGGGACTATCATTGATTCGTTTCCTACCGATACCGCCAACATGACCACCATCGTAACCCGCGCCCCCGTCGTCACCGAACTGCGCGTCGTCCCCGTCGCCGGCCAGGACAGCATGCTGCTGAACCTCTCCGGCGCGCACGGCCCCTGGTTCACCCGCAATATCGTCATCCTCAAGGACAGCGCGGGCAACACGGGCCTCGGCGAGGTGCCGGGCGGCGAGAAGATCCGCCAAACCATCGAAGACGCGCGCCCCCTCGTCGTCGGCAAGACGCTGGGCGAGTACAACAACGTGCTGAACGCGATGCGCAGCGCCTTCGCCGACCGCGACGCGGGCGGCCGTGGCCAGCAGACGTTCGACCTGCGCACGACGATCCACGCCGTCACGGCCGTCGAATCCGCGCTGCTCGACCTGCTGGGCCAGTTCATGGGCGTGCCCGTCGCCGCGCTGCTGGGCGAAGGCATGCAGCGCAACGCCGTCGAGATGCTGGGCTATCTGTTCTACGTGGGCGACCGCAACCGGACGGACCTCACCTACCGCGCCGAGCCGGACGCGGACAACGACTGGTTCCGCCTCCGTAACGAGGAAGCGCTGACGCCGGACGCCGTCGTGCGCCTGTGCGAGGCCGCGCGCGACCGCTACGGCTTCAACGACTTCAAGCTTAAGGGCGGCGTGCTGCGGGCCGACGACGAGATGGATGCCGTGATCGCGATGCACGAGCGCTTCCCCGACGCGCGCATCACGCTGGACCCGAACGGCGCCTGGTCGCTGGACGAGGCAATCCGCGTGTGCAGCGACAAGCACGGCATCCTCGCGTACGCGGAAGACCCGTGCGGCGCGGAGAACGGCTTCTCGGGCCGCGAAGTGATGGCCGAATTCCGCCGCGCCACCGGCCTGCCGACGGCGACGAACATGATCGCGACGGACTGGCGCCAGATGGCCCACTCGATCCAGCTGCAATCCGTCGACATCCCGCTCGCGGACCCGCACTTCTGGACGATGCAGGGCTCCGTGCGCGTGGCGCAGCTGTGCCAGATGTTCGGCCTGACGTGGGGTTCGCACTCGAACAACCACTTCGACATCTCGCTGGCCATGTTCACGCACGTGGGCGCGGCGGCGCCGGGCAAGGTCACCGCGATCGACACGCACTGGATCTGGCAGGACGGCCAGCGCCTGACGAAGGAACCGCTGAAGATCGAAGGCGGCCTCGTGCACGTCCCGGCAAAGCCGGGCCTGGGCATCGAATTGGACGAGGTCGAACTGGAAAAAGCGCACCAGGCCTACAAGAACATGGGCCTGGGCGCGCGCGACGACGCCGTCGCGATGCAATTCCTGATCCCCGGCTGGAAGTTCGACAACAAGCGCCCCTGCCTGGTGCGTTGAGACCGGACGCCGGCAGGCCCTACACGACGTAGGGCTTGCCGTTGACCACGACGTTGTCCACCACCGGCTTGCCCGCGTCCTTCACGTGCAGCCGCTCGTCGGTTAGTTGCACATTTATGTTCCGCAGCACGATCCCGCCGATGTCGGTCTGGCCCGGATTCGGCGCGACGATGCCGAAGGCGCCGAAGCGGCCGCGCAAACCGTCCAGCACGAGGCCCCGCACGATCGAGCGCGGCGGCGCCTCGCCCTTCAGGTCGAAGTACTGGCTCCACGGGCGGATCGCCACGATCTCGCCCTTGCTTGACTCCAGCACGAGGTCGCGGAACGCGATGTCCTCGTAGCGCTGCGGCGTGTCCGGACGCAGCTTCAGGTGCGCGATGGCGCCCACGTCCTGCACGCGGCAACGCTCGACGACGACGTCGCGCACGACGGTCGCCTCGCTCCCGCACGTGAACAGCGCGTGGCCGCGCCGGAAGACGCAGTTGCGCACGCGGATCCGCTCCGTCGGCGGGCTGTCCTTGTCCTCCAGTGCGTGCGGGCCCTTCGTGCCCTTCGCCGCGATGCAATCGTCCGTCACGGAGAACCGGCAGCCGTCGACGAGCACGTCCTGGCAACTGTCGATGTCGATGCCGTCCGTGCTGGGCGCCTGCCTGTAATCGTCCGGCAACTCGAAGACGGCGTTCCTGACGGCCACGTCGCGGCAGCGGTACAGGTGCAGGTTCCAGAACTGCGAATCCTTGAACGTGACGCCGTCCACGGTCACGCCGCGCGAGTCTTCGATGACGGCGAGACGCGCCCGCGGCACGTCCAGGTTGCGGAAGTTGCCCTTGTCCTTCGCCGCATTGCGCAGTGTCCAGAACCGGTCCCAGATCGGCCGGCCGGCGCCGTCGAGCGTGCCTTCGCCGGTGATCGACAAACCGTCGCACCCGAATGCGTTGACCAGGCCCGGATTGAACCGGTCTTCGAAATGGCCCTCGATGCGCGTGCGCTGGACGGGGAAGTGCCGCATGTCCGTCGAGCAGCGCAGCACGGCGCCCTTGTCGAGGTGCAGGTGGACATGCGGCTTGAGGAACAGTGCGCCGCTGACGAACACGCCCGCGGGCACGACGACGGTGCCGCCGCCCTGCCCGGCCAGGCGGTCGATGGCGGCCTGGATGGCGCGCGTATTGACCGTGGCGCCGTCGGCGACGGCACCGGTATCGACGATGGACAGGCGCCGGCCGCCCGGCGCGGCATGGCTCCAGAGCGGGACGGACAGCAGAGAGAGAGCGAAACGGCGGCGGGAAGAGGATGGCAATGGCATGGTGTCCGGATCGTAGTCAGATCCGGTTCATGCTAAAGCAGCCGCGCCGTTTGCGCGGCTCATTTCGCTGATCGTTTCACCCGAACAGCGACTCAGCCGAACAAGGATCTAAAGGCCCACACGATCGTCTTCGCGACGAATTGCGCGAACGGCAGGGCCAGCACGACCAGCAGGATGATCTGCGCCACGCGCAGCACGGGCTCGAATGCATGCCAGTCGCGGTGGACGTGCGGCATGTGGAAATGCGGGCGGTGGATGTGCGACAGGTGCAGGTGCGCTTTGACGCGGCCGGGTGCGATTCCGAATTTCATCTTTGTCTCCGCTATATGTATATGCAATTTCAGCATATGCTTGTGCGGCGCGCTCTGCAGATGATTTTTTCGATCGCGCGGCGGTACGGCATTGACAGAATCAATTTGCCGTTCCGCCGGCCTGAACTATCCTTAAAAGTTCAGCTTAAAAGCGATATGCGACGTTCGCCAGCACGGCCGGCGAATGCGTGGCGTCATCCGTCTGCGATGCGCCGCCGTGCGAACGCCACGCCACCGTGACACCGGCCGTCCATGCATCGCGGGCATAGCGCAGGCCGATGCCGCCGCCGCCCAGGGAACGGTGGTTGTCCAGCGTGTTCCACGGCGACTTGTTCAGCGTGACGCGGCCCGCGTCGTAGAACAGGTAAGGCACGACGGCGCCCACGGCATAGCGGACTTCCGTCTGCGCCACCCAGCCCATGTCGCCATAGCCTTCGCCGTTCGGATACGCGCGCACGCCGTTCACGCCACCGAGACCCAGCTTTTCCGACGAATCGAGATTGTGGCCCGTCCACTGCGCCGACACGCGGGCGTACACGTCCAGGCGGTCGTTGAC
This sequence comes from Massilia kyonggiensis, assembly GCF_024756235.1. Taxonomy (GTDB): domain Bacteria; phylum Pseudomonadota; class Gammaproteobacteria; order Burkholderiales; family Burkholderiaceae_D; genus Telluria; species Telluria kyonggiensis. Next base: position 274,057 of record NZ_JANUGY010000008.1, read on the forward strand.
CGACTGGATGCGCGCCAGGTCCAGGTTGAAGCGGTTGAAGCTGCCCGCCGAACGGGCGCTCGCCGCGTCGATGGCCTGCGTGTCGCCGTTCATGTTCAGCTTGCCGCGGGTCCAGCTCAGCGCGCCGAACGTGATGCCCGCGTGGAGGAACTGGTCGCGCACGTCGAACGACAGGGTGACGGGGACGACGGTGCTCGACTTCTGCGTGTCGGTGGCCGTGGCGTCCTGGCGGTCGTGCAAGCGCTTGTGGTCTACGCTGGCCGACAGGATCAGGTTGCGCACCTGCGACCGTACGATCGGGTACGACAGGCCCACGCTGGCCACGTCCGCCGTGCCGCGCGCGCCCAGCGCGGCAAAGCTGCCGGCCAGGTCGTAGTAGGAATGCGTGTAGCTGGCGCGCCCGCGCAGGCCGCGGTAGCCCAGCGGCGCCGAATACGCGAGGGAGCCGAACCACATGCCCTCTTCCGTGTACAGCGCCTGCGCGGCAATCTGGTCGCCCAGCATGAACGGGCTGTCCACGTCCACGCTCGCGTGCGCGCGCATGCGCCCGGTCGCGCGGGTGCCGTAGTTGTCCAGCCCCGCCTCGCCCCGGTAGCGGTGGTCGCGCTGCACTTCGACGAGCAGGTCGCCGGTGCCCACTTCCTCGCCCGGCCGCACGAGCGGCACCGTGCGCACGCCCGGCTGGTCGTCCAGCAGCAGCGTGACGCGTTCCAGGCGGCCGCTTTCGATGATGTCGCCATGCGGCAGCGCGGTCAGGAAGCCCTGCGCGCCCGCGATGAACGCCGGCTCGCCGTGCGCGGCGACCTTGCCGTAGCGGCCTTCCAGCACTTCCACGCGCAGCTCGCCGGACGACAGGTCCTGCTGCGGCAGGTAGGCGCGGGCGAACGGATAGCCGGCTTTCTGGTAATGCGCGGTCACGCGCGCGGCCAGCGCGGCGAGGCCGGCGAAGTCGAACGACTTGCCTGCCACGGGACCGATGGCCGCCAGCAGCGCGTCGCTGCCGATGCGCGTATTGCCGGTGATGACGACGCCGCGCAGCTGCACTTGCTGGCCGCCCGCCTGCAAGGGTGCGGCGGCGGGTGCCGGCTGCACGGCGGGCGCGGTGCCCGTGCGGGGCTGCGGCAGTTGCCGCGCGTTTTCCTGCAGCGACGGCTGCTGCGCCAGTGCCGGCAGGGAGGCCGCGACCAGCAGGGCCAGCGGCAGGAGTTTCAGGTTGTAGGTCATGCGTTGCCTGTGTTCGTTACGGGTTCGCGGCGCCCTTGCCGCCCGCCTGGTCGCTGCCGGCGCCCGGCATGCGGATGCCGCCGGAGACGACGAGCACGTTCAGGAATTTGACGTCGCGGCCCGCGGCCAGCGCCTGGCTGGACGACTGGCGGCGGTTGGTCGCGCTGACGGTCGAATCGCCGCCGCCCTGCGCGTCCGCCGCGGCTGCTCCGCCACCGCCCGCCGCGCCGGCGTCCGGGACGGCCAGGTAGGCAAGGCCGCCGACGGCCGGCGCCGGCAGCACGGGGGCGAGGCCCAGCGACTGCGGCGCAATCACCGCCGCCACCACCGAGGCGGTCGCGGGGACCGGTGCGGGTGCGGGTGCCGGTGCCGGTGCCGGGGCCGGCGTCGGGGTCACAACGACGGGCGGCGGTTCCGGCGTCGGCACCACCACGACCGGCGGCGGCTCGGGCGTCGGGGTCGGGGTCGGGGTCGGCGTCGGAACTGGCGTCGGCGTCGGCGTCGGCGTCGGCGTCGGGGTCGGCGTCGGCACGGGCGTCGCCGCCGCGGTGATGGTGCCGGTCGTCGCCGTGCGGCCTTCGAACGCGTAGTTGCCCGCGTCCGTGCCGGTCAGCACGAGGCCGTTCACGTCCACCGCGATGCCGGTGCCGGCCGTCGCCTGCGCGAACTGCGCGGTCGCCCCGCTGCCGCTCACGGCCACGTTGTCGCCCGCGATCGTGCCCACGAGCGTGCCGGGCGCCGTCAGGGTCGCCGTCCTCGTGCCGTCCGCCGTCTTGCTGGCGACGGCCGCGCCGGTCACGCTCAAGGCCTTGCGCGCGATGTCCGCCGTCGTCGTGCGCTGGATGTCCGCGGCGTAGTTGGCCGCGTCCGCGCCGCCCAGGATGCCGGCCAGGTCGACGGTCTTGCCGTTGCCTGCATTGCGGTCGGCAAAGGCGCCGGTCGCGGCAAACGTCACCGTGTCGCCGTCCACGAGGCCCGCCAGCGTCGCGTTGGCGCTGCTGACGGTCGCCGCCGTCGTGCCGTCGTAGGTCTTGTTGTCCGCGGTGATGCCGGACACCGTCAACGCCTTCGGCGTGATGGCGGCGACGGCCGTGGACTGGCCCGTGATCGCGTAGTTGCCGACGTCCGCGCCGCCGAACGTGTTCGCCAGCGTCACCGTCTTGCCGCTGCCCGCGTTCTTGTCCGCGAACGTGCCGGTGGCACCGACGCGCACGTCGTCGCCCGCGACCACGCCCTGGATGACCGCGCCGCCCGTGGACACCGTGGCCGCCGTCGTGCCGTCGTAGACCTTGTCGGACGCCGCGATGCCCGTCACGGTCGCGGCTTTCTGGCCGATCGACGCCGTCACGGCCCCCGGCAGCGCCAGGGTATAGTTGGCCGCGCGGCCCGTGCCGTCGGCCAGCAGGCCGCCGCTGACCGTCACGGCCTTGGCATAGCCCGCGTTCTTGTCCGCGAACGTGCCCGCCAGGCCTGTCATGCCCAGCGTCTCGCCGCCCACGAGGCCGACGAGCGTGCCGCCCGTCAGCGTGGCGGACGTCGTGCCGTCGTACGTCTTGTCCGCGGCGGACACGCCGGTCAGCGTCAGCGCCTTCGGCGTGATCGCCGCCTGCGTCGACGCCTGGCCCGTGATCGCGTAGTTGCCCGCGTCCGCGCCGCCGTACGTGCCGGTAAGGGCGACCGTCTTGCCGCTGCCCGCGTTGGCATCGGCGAAGGCGCCGGTCGCGCCGACGGTGAAGGTGTCGCCCGCCACGAGGCCGGCCAGCTGCGCCTGCGCCGTCGACACGGTGGCCGCCGTCGTGCCGTCGTAGACCTTGTCGGCCGCCGTGATGCCGGACACCGTCAGGGCCTTCGGCGTGATGCTTGCCGCGAGGCCCGCCGGCGTGGCGATCGCGTAGTTCGATGCGAGGCCGGTGCCGTCCGTGATGGTGCCGGACACGGTCACCGCCTTGTTGGTGCCGGCGTTCTTGTCCGCGAACGCGCCCGTCAGGCCGCCGAGGTTCAGCGTCTCGCCGCCGACCATGCCGGACAGCGTGCCGCCCGTCAGCTGCGCCGCCGTCGTGCCGTCGTAGACCTTATCGGACGCCGTCAGGCCCGACAGCGTCAGCGCCTTCGGCGTGATGGCGGCCGTGGCGGACGCCTGGTCCGTGATCGCGTAATTGCCCGCGTCCGTGCCGCCGTGGGTGCTCGCCAGCGTGACCGTCTTGCTGTTGCCCGCGTTGGCGTCGGCGAACGTGCCGGTCGCGCCCACGGTCACGTGATCGCCCGCCACGAGGCCCTGGAGGGTCGCGCCGCTGGTGGACACGGTGGCCGCCGTCGTGCCGTCGTAGGCCTTGTCGGCCGCCGTGATGCCGGAGACGGTCAGCGCCTTCGGCGTGATGGCGGCCTGCGCCGTCGTCTGGCCGCCGAGCGTGTAGTTGGCCGCGTCGTGGCCGGACAGGCTCGTGCTCAGCGTCACCGTCTTGCCGGTGCCGGCGTTCCTGTCGGCGAATGCGCCGGTCGCGCCCAGGCCGACGTCGTCGCCGCCGATCGCGCCCGCGAGCGTCGCCGCGCCGGTCGACACCGTGGCCGCCGTCGTGCCGTCGTAGACCTTGTCGGAGGCCGTGATGCCGGACGCGGTCAGCGCCTTCGGCGTGATCGTGCCGACGACGCTGGCCGGCACGGTGAGGCTGTAGTTCGCCGCGCGCCCCGTGCCGTCGGCCAGCGCACCGCCCGACACCGTCACCGTCTTGCCGCTGCCCGCGTTCTTGTCCGCGAACGCGCCGGCGAGGCCGGACAGGTTCAGCGTCTCGCTGCCCACGAGGCCGGACAGCGTGCCGCCCGTGAGCGTCGCGCCCGTCGTGCCGTCGTACGTCTTCGTCGCGGCGCCGAGGCCGGCGATCGTCACGGCCTTCGGCGTGATCGCGGCCGTCGTGGATGCCTGGTCCGTGATCGTATAGTTGCCCGCGTCCGCGCCGCCATGGGTGCTGGACAGCGCGACCGTCTTGTTGGTGCCCGCGTCCGCGTCGGCGAACGCGCCCGTCGCGCCGACGGTGACCGCGTCGCCGGCGACGAGGCCCTGCAGCGTCGCGCCGGTCGTGGACACGGTGGCCGCCGTCGTGCCGTCGTACGTCTTGCCGGATGCGGTGATGCCGGACACCGTCAGCGCCTTCGGCGTGATGGACGCCGTGACGCCGCTCGGCTGGGCCAGCGTGTAGTTCGATGCGCGGCCGCCCGCGCCGTCGGCGAGCGTGCCGCCGGCCAGCGCCACGACCTTGCCGGTGCCGACGTTCTTGTCCGCGAAGCTGCCGGTCAGGTTCGACACGGTCACGGATTCGCTGCCCACGAGGCCGGACAGCGTGCCGCCCGTCAGCTGGGCCGTCGTCGTGCCGTCGTAGACCTTGTCGGAAGCCGTCAGGCCCGTCAGGGTCAGCGCCTTTGGCGTGATCGTGGCCGTGTTGGAGGCGCCGGCCGCCGTGAGGCCCGGCAGGCGGTAATTGCTCGCCATGCCCGCGGTGCCGTCGGCCAGCGTGACGGCGCTGACGTACTGCGCGTCCGCGACGTCGGCGCTGTTGGCCGTGATGCCCGACGCGACGAGGTCTTCGCCCGCCACGAGGTTGCCCAGGCTGACGGTCGAGAAGTTCGCGGAGCCGTCATACGTCTTGCTCGCGTTGAGCGTGACCGTGCGCTGCGTGATGCTGGCCGTGGCGCTGGCCGAGTTGCCGGACAGCGTGTAGTTCGCCGCGTCCGCGCCGCCCAGCACGATGTTGCTGATGCTGACCGAATAGGTGCCCACGTTCTTCGACGCGAAGTTGCCGGTGCCGCTGGCCGTGAGGTCGTCGCCCGCGATGGCGCCGGCCATCGCCACGGCCGCCGTCGTCGTGCCGTCGTAGACCTTGTTCGCGGCGCTCGGCGTCAGCGACTTCTGCGTGATCGTGTAGTTCCCGTTGTAGAAATAGCCGACGGCGTACGTGGTGCCGCCCGACGTGACGTTGCGCGGGTTGGCCGCGCCCGGCGTCAGCGTGCCGTACGTGCCCACGTTCTTGCTGCTCGTGTTGAACAGGGGCGTGGGCGAGAGATTGGACGCCGTGAAGCCGGCGGGGCCGCCCACCGCCGTGAAGTTCATGCCCGTCGCGAGCGTGGTGCCGTCGTAGACCTTGGTGCCGGCGCTCGTTCCGAGGACGTAGATCGGCTGCGTCGACATGTCCACGGCCTGGTAGCTCGCATACAGGTACGAGTTGTTCGTGCCGCTGACGACGAGGTAGCCGCAGTTCGGATACGGATTCAGGCAGCCGGACAGCTGCGGCGCCTGCGTGTAGGCGGACGGCTTCGGTGCGCCGTTGATGTACACGAGCCAGGCCGCGACCGACGGTCCCTGGAATGTGATCTGTTCGCGGCTGCCGTAGTTGACCATGCCGATCGCGCCCGCGTCGCGGTCGTCGTTCGTGATGTTGTTGCCGGTGGCGGTGTTGACGGCATTGATCAGCACCGTGCCCGCGCCGGGCGCGCTGCCGACGGTCGTCAGGGTGCCGGAGCCGCCCTGGAACCCGATGCCGAATTCCTTGACGCCGGCATCGCTCTGGCCCGTCATCATCAGGTTGCCGCTACCGGACAGGATCGTCGCGCCCTTCTTGATGTAGATGCCCGCCTTGGTGGCATCCACGCTGCCGCTGTTCGAGCCGAGATTCGTCTTGCCGTTGATCGTGATGTTGCCGCCGGTCGACAGGATCTTGACGTTCTGCTCCACCGTCACGGCCGGCGAGCTGGCGTCCGCGTTGCGGGCGAAGTTGATGCCGCCGGAGGCCGTGCCGCTGCCGCCGCCGATCAGGATCGTGCCGCCATTCGACAGCAGGTTGGTGCCCACGTACACGCCACCGACCGTGGCGCCCGCCGCGTTTGCCGACGATAGGGTCAGGTTCAGCTTCCCGCCGGTCGACGTGATGGGATTGTTGACGAAGATGTTGCGGTCTGCGCGCAACGTGAGGGTCGCGTCGGCGCCGCCCGTCTTGGTGATCGGGCTGCCCACGGTGATGTCGCCGCTGCCCGAGGCCACCGTGCCGTAGCTGGTGTTGCTGGACTGCGTCGTCACCGTCACGCTCGTGCCCTGATTCAGCGCATTCGAGATCGTCGTGGCGCCGGCCGCGTTGATCGTATAGTCGTACGGGTCGACGAGCCATTCGCCGCCCTTGCCCGCGGCCGCGCCCGCGGTCACGTTCAGGCCCGGCAGGGTCGTCACGTGCGCGGCCGACGTCTCGATGTTGCCGCCGTTGCCGCCCGCCAGCGCGCTCGCGTCGAACGTGCCGCCCACGTTGGCGGTGCCGGTCTGCATGTCGCCCAGCAGCAGGATCTGGCCCTGCGCGCCCGTCGCCAGCGTACGTGCCTGCACGATGCCGCTGTTGTTGATGACGGAGCCGGACAGTTCGCCGGCCGACTTCGCCGTCATCAGCACCGTGCCGCCGTCCGCGCGGATGGCGCCGCCGTTGTCGACGAGCGCGTCCAGTGCGCCCTTTTGCACCTGCAGCTTGACGGGACCGCCGAAGTCGACGACGACGTCGCTGCCCGCACCCAGCAGCGCACTCCCCTTGTCAGCCGCGATCTCGCCCGTGTTGACGACGCGCGCCGCCACCAGCGCGACGTTCCCGCCGCGGAGCACGCCCTCGTTCCGGACGGACTGCGCGCTGCTGCCTTGCAGGTGGTAGCGCCCGGCCAGGAAGTCGTCGTTGCTCATCGCCAGCGTGGACGCCAGCAGGCCGCCCACGTTCACCTGGGCCGTCGGGCTGAACAGCACACCGTTCGGGTTCAGCAGGAACACGTGGCCGTTGGCGTTCAGGGCGCCCTGGATCGTCGACGCATCCGCGCCGAGCACGCGGTTCAGCGCGACGGCGGTGCTGGACGGCTGGACGAAGTTGACGGTGTGCCCCTGGCCGACCGAGAAGCCGGTCCAGTCGATGGCGGCCTTGTTGCTGCCCTGGTTGACCGTGAGCGTCTTGCCCGCATAGTTCAGCGTCGCCTGCCCGGCCGTCACGTGGCCGCCCGTGGGCAGCGGATCCGCCGCCTGCGCGCCCGCGGCGGCGGCGGCCAGCGCCATCAGCGCCAGCCGGCGGCGCCGGCGCGCGCGTCCGGTCGACGATTTGGTCCGTTTGGAGCCGAGTTCCGACACGACTTGCCAAATGTTTTTTGCTGCATTCCAGACGATGCGGTAAATGCGGTTCACGTGAATTCCGGGCGGCTAATGAGGATTCACGCAGTGTAGGATATTTCCCGACGGGAAATCGCAAAAATCAATAAATTGTTCAATATGAGTCGCGCGCGGACAACGAATTAACGAAAAGAATTATCGCAATAACATGAAACACGATAATCCACGAAGATCGCCCGACGTTCCCGGGATTTTCTCATCAATTCAACCACTTACCCGAATGCCCGGGAAACGTCACACGAAGGTGTTAGCACGAGTAAATATGATGCAATAACGAATTTATTTATATACAAAAGTATTTCGCCAAATATATATGCCGGCTATCAAATTACGATAATCAACCGCAAACCGTTTAATATGGATGAGCGATATTTATATAAATCTGGTTTGATTCGAATCAAACGAATTTATGACGTGGGCGTCGTCACCGCATACCCTATCTGCATGCAATCACGAACGCCATGATCAAAACCATCCTGATGCATGTGGACGGCAGCCCGGCGCAGGACAGCCGCCTCCATGCCGCCGCGCTGCTCGCGAACACCTTCGACGCCCACCTCGTCGGCAGCGCCGACACGGGCATCGGCTGGCCCGACTACGCCAAATGGATGGTCGGCGGGGTCACGCGCGAGCTGCTGGAAAGGTCCCGCGTGCCGCTACTGCTCGCGCACTGAGACGGTGCGGCGCGGATTTATCGGAGTCGGAATCCGCGGCTTTTGAGGCAGATCAAACAATAAAACGCCCGACGCCCAGACACTGCTCGTCATCATCGACGAGAGTGAGGTAGATCATGCATTTCCATCATCCCGACGCCGACCCGCTCGCGGCTTGCGCGGCCCTGCGCACGAGCCGTGCCCGCCTGTGCGCACGCGTCGCCGCCCTGCAAGCGCAGCCGGACGAGGTCTTCGTCCAGGATTTCCCGGCCGTCGTGGCCGCCGTCGAAGCCGATTTCCGCCGCGAGGAAGCGCTGCTGGAACGCCTCGGCGATGCCGCGCTGCACCCGCGCCGGGCCGACTACGCCATCCTGCTGTGCGCCCTGCACCGTACGCTGCCCCAGATCGAATGCGGCGACGTCGGCCTGGGCCGCCAGGTCGCCGATGCGCTGGAGGCCGTGTTGTCGCTGCCGTGGGATGCCGGCACGGAAGTCGCCGCCGCCACGCGCTCCGCACCGCCCCCGGGCGCGCAGCCTCAGCGCGTACCGGCCCATCTGCATTGAGACAATGACCACGACCATCACGTTCGACGTGAGCAACACGGCCACCGACACGCTCGGCGGCCGGAAAGCGACCTCGGACGGCCCGGGCTTCAGCACCGCGAACACGAACATGGACACCCTGCATAAAGCCACGGTGGCCCAGTTCGACAAGAGCAAGGGCGTGTTGACGGGGGCGACCGTCAACCTGACGTCGATCTATAAACAGACGACGCGCGTGACCGTCGCGAAAGGCAACGACGCAACCGATACCGGCACCTTCACGGCCAAGGGCACGGGCAGCAGCACCGTCGCCCTGGGCATCCCGACCGGCGTGACCGGCGCGAGCGCGTCGCTGGGGCCCCGTCGAGGATTCCTGCAGCGCGGGCAAGGCCAAGCTGCAGTGCAACGGCGCGTCCCATTCCGACCAGCTGAACCAGAACACGACGGTGGGCAGCAGCTCGCTGAACGCGTACGTCGGCGGCAGCAGTTTCCTCGTCGACCTGCTGGCCGTCGCAAACAAGGCCGAGACGACGCAGAACCAGTTCGAGGGCACCGCCACGACGACGTCGACGATCAACTGGAACGGTTCCCTGAGCGCGACGTACAGCTACCTGCTGCACGCGGCCCAGTCCTTCGACGGGAAATCGGCGGTGACCGAGCTGACGCTGGATTTCGGCGACGTTTACCTGGGCGACAAGGTGAAAGCGAAGGACTTCTCGATCGCCAACCTGGGCGACGCCAACCGCGTAGGCCTGAAACTGACGAGTTTCGCGGAATCGGGCGACAAGAACGACGTGTTCAAGACCGACCTGTCGCTGTTCGACAACCTGGGCCAGGGCGGCACCAACGGCTATACGGCGTCGTTCCTCGCGACCGCGCTCGGCCTGAACACGGCCACGTACCAGCTGACGCTGGCCGACGCGAACCCGGACGTCGCATTCGCTTCCGACAGCCTGGGCACGGGCTACAACTTGACGCTGAAGCTGACGGCGAACGTCATCGAACGCAAGGCGGATGCGGCCGGCACCCAGGTGCCGGAACCGGCCTCGCTGATGCTGCTGGGCCTGGGCGCCGCCGGCCTGGTGTCGGCACGCAAGCGCCGCGCCTCCTGACGTTCGGCAGCGCCCGGACCGGTCAGCGCAGCGCGAGCTGCGCGGTCGCCGGGCGCGCGGCGGCGCCGGCCTGGACGTTCAGGCGGAACGCGCCGACCGCCAGCGCGAGGCTGTCCGCTTCCTCGCGCAACTGCTGCGCAGCCGCGGAGGCCTGCTCCACGAGGGCCGCGTTCTGCTGCGTGGCCTGGTCCATCTGGACGATCGCGCGGTTCACCTCTTCGATGCCGGACGACTGCTCTTCGCTGGCCGCCATGATTTCGGACATGATGTCCGTCACACGGTTGATGCTGCCGACGATCTCGCCCATCGTCGCGCCGGCCTGATCGACCAGTTCCGAGCCATGGTGCACCTTCTGCACAGAGTCGTCGATGAGCGACTTGATTTCCTTCGCGGCGGCGGCGCTGCGCTGCGCGAGGTTGCGCACTTCCGATGCCACGACGGCAAAGCCGCGGCCCTGTTCGCCGGCGCGCGCCGCCTCGACGGCCGCGTTGAGCGCGAGGATATTGGTCTGGAACGCGATGCCGTCGATGACGCCGATGATGTCCGCGATGCGGGTGGCGGACGTGTTGATCGCCCCCATCGTCGCCACGACCTGCGTCACCACGGTGCCGCCCTTGGCCGCCACTTCCGACGCCGACTGCGCCAGCGTGTTCGCCTGGCGCGCGTTGTCCGCGTTCTGGCGCACGGTGGAGGTCAGCTGCTCCATCGACGTGGCCGTGCGTTCCAGCGAGGCGGCCTGCTGCTCCGTACGCGCGGACAGGTCCAGGTTGCCGCTCGCGATCTGGCCCGAGGCCGAGGCGATGGTATCGGTGGACGTGCGCACGCGGCCCACGATGCGCGCAAGGCCCGCGTTCATCTCGTTCAGCGCGCGCATCAGTTGACCCGTCTCGTCGCGGCCGCGGACGGGAATGTCCTGCGTCAGGTCGCCATCCGCGACGGCGCCGGCGATGCGCACGGCCTTGTCCAGCGGACGCACGATGCTCCTGATCAGCATGGCGCCCACGAAGCCGGCCAGGATCAGGCCCAGCACCATGCCGGACAGGCAGACGAAGCGCACGATCTCGTACGTCGTCTGCGAGCGCTGGTTGGCGTCCGCTGCCTCGTCCAGCTGGATCTGGATCAGCGCGTCGATCGATGCCTTCACGGGGCGGAACAGTTCCACCATCGGGCCGTGCACGAGCGCCGTGGCGCGCGCCGTGTCGCCGGCACGCACGGCGGCGACGATCGGCTGCAGGGCGTCGGCCAGGAATTTATCCTTGAGCTGCATGAAGCGCCGGGCTTCTTCCTTTTCATGATCGGCCATCGCCGTGGCCATGTACGCCTTCCACTGCGTGTCGATGAGCGCGCGGTTGCGCTCGATATCGTCGACGAGGCCGGCCACCTTGCCCGGTTCGGCGGTCAGGGCGCGCGACAGGTTGACCTGGTTCTCGTCCATGGCGCGGACGATCTTGTCGAGCTCGCCAACACAGACGAGGCCGTCGGAATACATGGATTGCATCTGGCCGTTGGCATGGCCGAGGCTGACGAGGCCGACCGTGGCACCCACGATCAGTTCGAGGCCGAGGAGCGCGATCACGAAGATCAGGCGAGTCTTGATAGTGATATTTTTTAGCATGATGGGCGGGACGTTAATGGATCCGATTAATTATAGAAACCATTAATGCCTCGTGGAAATGACCTAGGCACCAATTAACCAGAATTTGTCCCGCCGTGGCCAATCTACAACTAAGCGTTGTCAGATCGGCCACTCTTCAGCGCAGGTTGCCCGTGTGGCCCAGCGAATAGCGGCCGGGCTGCGGCCAGACCGTCAGGCCGTGCGGTTCGCCGCCGACCTTCACCTTCTGCATGTCGCCCGTCTTCGTATCGATGCGGTAGACGACGTCGTCGAAGCGGCCGGACAGCCACAGCCATTTGCCGTCCGCGCTGACGTTGCCCATGTCGGGGCTGCCGCCGCCCGGCACCGGCCAGTTCGCGACGATCTTGCCGGTGGCGAAGTCCAGCACGGCCACGCTGCCCTTGCCTTTCGGCTTGCCGTGGATGCGGTGCGTGCCGCGGCTTGCGATGTACAGGAATTTGCCGTCGCGGCTCGGGTACAGGCCGTGCGTGCCGAGGCCGACGGGGATGAAACCGATCTGCTTCAGGTTGTCGCCGTCGACGACGTGCACGCCGTCCGCATCCATGTCCGCGATGTAGTAGCGCTTGCCGTCCGGGGAAATGCGCACGTCCTGCGGCATGCCCTTCTTCGACGTGCAGATCTCGCTGGCGCCCGGCGCCGTCGGGTCGACGCCTTCGCGGAAGCGCGTGGACGGCATCGTCAGCTTCAGGTAGCCGAGCACCTTGCGCTCCACGAGATCGATCTTCGCGAGGCTGCCGTCGAATTCGCACGTGAACAGCGCGTAGCGGCCGTCGATGGAGAATTCCGCGTGGTTGATGCCGCCGCACTTCGGCACCTCGATCGCGTACTGCATCGCCATCGTGTGCGGATCGCGGAAGTCGAGGCGGTGGCGCGCTTCCGCCACGACGATCGCCGACTTGCCGTCCGGCGTGAAGTACATATTGTACGGGTCGTCGACCGGGACGTTCGCGCCCGGCTTGCCGGTGCGCGGATCGATGGGCGTCAGGCTGCCGTCGCCGGTGCGTTCGGCATTGTTCGCGACCCACAGGGTGCGCAGGTCCCACGACGGGATCACGTGCTGCGGGCTCTTGCCGACCTTGAAGCGGTCGACAACCTTCAGCGTCGCCGGATCGATCACGCTCACGTCGTTCGAGCGCAGGTTCGGCACATACACGCGTTCCAGGTCGCCTTTGACGGCGGGGCTCAGCTGCGCGATCTCGCTGTAGACGTTGTTCGGGTCGGCGACGCGCGGCATGCCGGGGACCGTGACGACGGCCGCGGCGGCAGCGGGTTTCGATGCGGGTGCGGGCGCGGTGGCTGTGGCATCGACGACACGGGAGACGACGACGCCGCCCGCGAGGACGCCCAGGACCAGGACGGCACCAATGGTGGTTTTGGATGACACGATGGCTTCTTACTTTCGATGGGAGGAATTGAGGTTCTGGTCGCGCGCGGCGCGGATCGCGGCGACGGACGCATCGACGATGCGTTCGACGCCGATGCGGCCGAGGTCCGCCGTGGCGCGGGCCGGATCGCCATGCACGCCCGCGCGCACCCCGCCGCGGCTGCCCGCGGCGATCTGCGCGGGCCGCACGAGCGCCGGGTCGACGGCCAGCGACAGCGCCGTGTCCGCGAGCCCCGCATGCGTGCCGATCTCGGCGTCCGTGAAGCCGCGCTGTTTCAGGTCGGCGTCGAAGGTGGTCGTGGCGGCATCGTAATAGGCGCCCAGCGCATGGGCGCGGCAACCGCCGGTGCGGTTGACGCGCGCGGCGGCCTTCGCTTCATTCGTTTGATAGCCGCCGTGGTCGCCCAGGAAGAACACGTCGCGGATGCCGTGCCGGCACAGGCTCTGCGCGGTGGATTCCAGCAGCGCCTCGAACGCGGCGTCGGGAATCGAGATCGTGCCCGCGAAGCGCATGTGCGCGGCCGGCGGCGTGATCGCCCCTTCCGGCACGTAGGCGACGACGGGCGCGACGACGGCGTCGCCGAGCTTGGCGGCGATGCGCCCCGCCAGTACGCGGGCGCGGACGTTGTGCTTGCCGAGGACGATGTGCGGGCCGCTCTGTTCGGTGCCGCCGATGGGCACGAGGGCCGTCGTGGTGCCGGCCGCGATGCGGTCGCGCAGTTCCGGCGACGTCATCTCTTCGAGGTAGACGCCGGCGAATGCGGGGCCCGCCAGCGGCAGGGAAAGACCCGCGATCGCCAGCGCGCGGCGGACGACCGATGTGTGCAGGTGAAGCATGTGATCCGTGTTCCTGATGCTTTACAGCTATTGTAGAGCATCCGTGCGGACGGGGCGGAACGCGGATCGGGAATTTTTTATTACCGGAGCATTACAGCCGGCTCAACCATCGCGGCGGCTGGTGCCCCGGTCCGCCGTCGCCGCGGCATCGTCCGGCGTCTGCGCCTCGCCACTCTGGCGATTGCCCCGATCGACGCCCGGGACCGGTTCCGTGGCGCTGCCGTGGCTGCTCTGCGGCGCGCCTGGCGGATTCACGTTGCTTTCTGGCGACGCAGCCGGAAAGTTGGTGTGGCGGCTGGGGTCGCTGCGTTTCTGATCGGTCATGATGGTCTCCTTGGCGTAACGACAATAAGAAATATATGGGAGCGTGCCGCATCCCGCCCAATCGGAGACAACGACGCCACCGCGTAGGAGCCGACTCACAATGCCCGCGCGTCGACACGGCCGTCACCGTCGACAACAAATTGCCGATTAGGCAATGTTTATGAAATCCTTTTCATTTGTTCAATTTCTCGTTAGGATGGCGTTACATAATTACGTAATACAAAAAAGGAGACCCATGAGCACTACCGAAATCTTCCTGCTCGCGATGCTGATCATCTTCGTCGTCCCGTACGCCATCTGGCGCCTGTTCCGCACGGATTATTTCGCGCCGCTCGTCATCGTGCAGATCATCATGGGCGTGGTGCTCGGCCCCGGCGTGCTGGGCGCGGCCTTCCCGGATTACCATCGGTTCGTGTTCAACCCGGACGTCGTGAAGACGCTGAACGGCATCGCCCAATGGGGCGTGATGCTGTTCGTGATGCTGGCCGGCGTGGAGCTCGACCTGAAGAAAGCCTGGACCTATCGCCGCGAGAGCGCGACGACGGCCGGTCTCGCGCTGGGTACGCCGCTGCTGTTCGGCTGCGCGGCCGCCGCGCTGCTGATGGCGTACCCGGGCTGGATGGGTGCGAAGGCGGCGCCGTGGCAGTTCACGCTGGGCACGGGCATGGCCTGTGCAGTGACGGCGCTGCCGATCCTCGTGCTCCTGATGCAGAAACTCGACATCCTGCGCCTGCCGATGGGCCAGCGCATCCTGCGCTACGGCAGCCTGGACGACGTCGCGATCTGGGGCGTCCTCGCCCTGATCCTGCTGGACTGGGAGCGCATCGGCCGCCAGCTCGGCTTCCTCGCCGCATTCGCGGTGGCGACCTTCGTCTTCCGCCGCCTGATGACGCGCCTGGAGCGGAACGACCGGTGGTACCTCGCGCTGATCTGGCTGATCGCCTGCGCGTTCGGCGCCGACTGGGCCGGCCTGCACTTCATGGTGGGCGCGTTCCTGGCGGGCGTCGTGATGGACGCCGACTGGTTCGAACAGGAACACCTCGATACCCTCTTCCAGAACGTGCTGCTCGCGCTGATGCCCGTGTTCTTTCTCAGCACCGGCCTGCGCACGAAATGGGACCTGGGCGGCTATGCCGTGTTCTTCGCCGCCGCCCTGCTGCTGTTCGCCTCCGTTGCGGGCAAGCTGGCCGGCGCCCACGTCGCCGGGAAGATCCTGAAATGGAGGGACGGCGAGGCATCGATCATCGGCTGGCTGCTGCAGACGAAGGGCCTCATCGAGATCATCTTCGCCAACATCCTGCTCGACAAGCAGATCATCACGAGCGAGACGTTCACGGCGCTCCTTTTGATGGCCGTCGGCAGTACAATGCTGACCGTCCCGGTCGTGCATCCGAAGCTGAATCGCGTGCAGCACCGCGGACTGGTGAATCAGGCCAGTTCCTGATCGGATCGAACGAAGTGGAGTACTCATGGCGCGCAGCGGACTCACGAAATCACAGGTCAGGGAAGCCCGCGACCGGCTGCTGGCGGAGGGCCGTCACCCCTCCGTCGACGCGGTGCGCCATGCGCTGGGCGACAGCGGCTCCAAGTCGACCATCCACAAATACCTGAAGGAGCTGCGCGCCGAAGACGGCGCCGCGGACGCCTTGCCGGGCATGCGCCGCGAGGACACGGGCCGCGCCCTGCACGCCCTCGTCGACGAACTGGCCGACCGCCTGCACGCCGACTTCGACGAGCGCATGCGCCTGCTGCGCGCCGCCCACGACCAGGCCCTCCACGAGCGCGACTGCGAACTGGCGGAACTGCGCAGCACCGTCGCCACCCTGACCGCGCGAGTGAAGCAACTGGAACTGGAAGCGCAATTCGGCGCCGACGACACGCCCCTGCGCCACTGGCAGGACCGGCCCGGCGTACCGGGCGGCTTCGGCCACTTCGACAACAGCCTGCTGAACTCGCGTTCCACCGTGCGCGACATCTCCCCCTTCGACCTGATCCGCGCCGCCGCCCGTTCGTGATCGTGAGCGCGACAGCCCTGTTGTCCGCACGCGACCTGCGTTCGCCGTTCGGCGGACCGTTCACGTTCGACGTGCACGCGGGCGAATGCATCGCGATCCAGGGCCCGTCCGGCGCCGGTAAAAGCGTCCTGCTCCGCATGCTGGCCGACCTCGATCCCCACGAGGGGGACGCCCTGCTGGACGGGCGGGCAGCGTCGTCCATGTCCGCGCCCGACTGGCGCACCGCCGTCGTCTACCAGGCGGCGGAACCGGCATGGTGGGAAGACACGGCCGGCGCGCACTTCGCCGACGCCGACCGCGACGTCGTGGACGCCACGCTGGACGCGCTGGGCCTCGCCCCGGCACTGCTGGACACCGACATCGGGCGCCTGTCGACGGGCGAACGCCAGCGCCTCGCCCTCGGCCGCTCGCTGGCCCGGCGCCCGCGTGTGCTGCTGCTGGACGAACCGACGGCCGCCCTCGACCCCGACGCCGTCGCGCGCGTGGAGACGCTGCTGCGCGCACGGCTCGCGGACGGCATGGCCGTGCTGCTCGTCACGCACGCGAGCGAGCAGGCGCGCCGCCTCGCGCGGCGCATCTTCCGGCTCGAGCAGGGAAGGCTGACCGCGACATGAATGCGATCCACCTGGGCACGTGGGACCTGGTCGCGGCCGCGATCCTGATCGTCCTGGACGCCGCGCTGTCGCTCGCGCTGGGCCTGGGGCTGCACCGCCAGATCCTCGTCGCGGCCGTGCGCATGGTGGCGCAGCTGACGATCGTCGGCCTCGTGCTGCGCCACGTCTTCGCCACGAGCTCCGCGGCGGCCACGCTGGCCGTCGTCCTGTTCATGATCGCTGCCGCCGCGCGCGAGGTCGCGACCCGGCCGAAGCAACGCCTGAAACGCCACATGAATTACCGGATCGGCGCCGCCGTCGTCTCCTGCGCCGGCTTCGCTACCGTGCTGCTGGCGCTGACGACGGCCGTGCGCCCGACGCCGTGGTATGAACCGCGCTACGCGATCCCGCTGATGGGCATCGTCCTCGGCAGCGTGCTGAACGCCGCCAGCCTCGCGCTGGACGGCATCCTCGACGGCGTCGTGCGCGAGCGCGCCCGCATCGAGGCGCGGCTGGCCCTCGGCACGCCGTTCCGCGAAGCCATCGGCCCGCTCGTGCGCAACGCCACGCGGCGCGGCATGATCCCCGTCGCGAACCAGATGTCGGCCGCCGGCATCATCACCCTGCCCGGTATCATGACGGGCCAGCTGCTGGCCGGCATGGACCCGATCGAGGCCGTCAAGTACCAGATCCTGCTGATGTTCCTGCTGGCCGGCGCGAGCGGGCTGGCGTCCGTCGGCGCCGCGATGCTGGCCGTGCGCGCCCTCAGCGACGACCGGCAGCGCTTGCGCGTCGACCGGTTGCGCGCTTAAACCGGACGGGCGACGATCAGGGCCGTGTCGACGGTGAAGCTGCCGTCCTCCCCGATCTGGAAATAGTCTTTCACTTCGCTCGCTGCGCGCGCATGCAGCGAGCGGATCGCGGCGACGTGGACGTCGGGCGTGCGCATCCGCGCGATCCACGAACCGAATTCCAGGCGCAGCCTGTACGTGACCACGTCGTCGACCGCGAAACCGACGGCCGCCAGCGTCGTCGTCCATTCCTCCACCGACGCGTTGCGCACGTGGGACGGATCGCGCAACAACTCCAGCGTCTGCAGCCACGTATCCAAAAGCGCCACGCCGGGCGAGACGACGTCCATGAACAACGCGAGGCCATCCGGCTTCGCGACGCGCCGCATCTGCGCGAGCCCGTCGCTGAACGCGCCCCAGTGATGCGCGCTGTAGCGTGTGGCGACGACGTCGAACGAAGCATCCGGACAGGGCATCGCCTCGGCCGCGCCCTGCTTCGTGACGACGTTGTCCAGGCCCCGCCGGCGGGCCTCGGCCGCGACCGTGTCCAGCATCGCGGCGGACAGGTCGTACGCGACCACCTTGCCGACCTGGCCCGCCATGCGGAACGCCACGTGGCCGCCGCCGCAGCCCATGTCCAGCGCGACGGCATCCGGCCGGTTGCCGATCAGGTCCGCCATCCGGTCCAGGTCCGCGCCGGCGGCGTGCACGGCACTGGTGAGATAGGCCTCGGCGCGGGAATCGTATTGTTCGAGGACGGTGGCGTCGTGGGTCTGCATGTTCGCTCCTTGGTGTTGGGTGTGGAATCATTGTCGGCGAGACGTTTTCCTGTTACAAGGAGCCTGTTTATCCTGGTATAAGGAGCACCATGACGGACCCGCACCAGCGCCAGATGCTCGGCGCCTTCATCCGCGCACACCGCGCACGCCTGACGCCCGCCCGGCCGGGCACCCGCCGCCGTACGCCCGGCCTGCGCCGCGAAGAACTGGCCGACGCGGCCGGCCTCGGCGTCACGTGGATCACGTGGCTGGAACAGGGCCGCGACGTGCAGCCGTCCGTGGCCGCGCTGTCGCGCCTGGCCGAGGCGCTGCAACTGTCCGCGGCCGAGCGGGCATCGCTGTTCGACCTCGCCGGCAAGAAAGACCCGCGCGCCCTGCCCGACCACGTCGACGACCTGTCCCCGGCGCTGCTGGCGCTGCCGGGCCTGTTGTCCGCGCCGGCCTACCTGCTCGACCACACGTGGACGGCCCGCGCGTGGAACGGTGCCGCGGCCGCGCTGTTCGTCGGCTGGCTGGACGCGGACGCGCCCGACCGCAACCTGCTCCGCTACGTCTTCCTGCATCCGGCCGCGCGCGAGCTGATCGTGGACTGGGAGACGCGGGCCCGGCGGCTGGCGGCGGAATTCCGGGCCGACTTTCACCGCCGGCCGGCGGACGGGGACATGCAGTCGCTCGTCGAACAGCTGTGCCGGGACAGCGCGCTGTTCGCGCAGTGCTGGGAGAAGCAGGATGTGCTGCACCGGGAAGGCGGGGAGCGGCGGTTCCGGCATCCTGACCGGGGCGAACTGGAATTCGTGCAAACCACGTTGCTGGTCGCCTTGCAGATGGAGATCAAGCTGGTGTGTCTGGCGGCGGAACCTCTGCCGCCTGAGCCGGTCGATACCTGGATGTGATCGACGTCCGGGAGATATGCATGGATGGCTACGCCACGGATGCCTTCGACGTTGCCGAACTGGTGCCCGGCTTCCGGCCCCCGCCGCAGCCCGCACCGGGCCTCGGCGACGCGCAACTGGCCGAAGCCGACGCGCGCATGCGGCACTGGCGCGATCCGCACGTGGGCCCGCTGGTCCCCGGTTCGGACCGCCACGGCGACGCCACGTGCCGCATGTTCCGCGACACCTTCAACCCGTACCGGCCCGCCGTGCTGGACTGGCCCAGGCTGGAACCGGAAGTGCGCGACCGCATCGTCGCGCTGCCGATCTGGGACATCGCCGTCCAGACCGAAGGCAAGGCGCGGCTGCGCATGGCGGCGTATGCCGGCACGCTGCGCGATCCCGCCATGCGCGACGCCCTCGCACTCAACGCGTGGGAAGAACAGCGCCACAAGGACGTGCTGGCGTGCATGGTCGCCGCCTACGGCATCGACCTCGTCCCCGAACCCGTCCAGCGCCCGCCCCGCGATCCGGAATGGGCCTACCTCGTCACGGGCTACAGCGAATGCATCGACAGCTTTTTCGCCTTCGGCCTGTTTGAACGGGCGCGGCGTTCCGGCCTGTTTCCGCGGGCGCTCGTCGACACGTTCGAGCCCGTGATGCAGGAAGAGTGCCGGCACATCCTGCTGTTCGCCAACTGGGCCGCCTGGCACCGCGCCCGCCTGTCCTGCCTGCGCCGCGTGCGCTTCGAAGCGAAGGTCGCCGCCGTGTGGGCGTTCCTCGCGTGGGAGCGGATCGGCATCGCGCGCGCCATCGACGTGGACGGTGGCGCGCGGCCGCAGGACAATAATTTCACCTTGCGCGGCGCACAATCGGTGGCGGAGGGCGGCGTGGGCGTCCGCGACCTGCTCGCGCTCTGTCTCGCAGAAAATGACCGGCGCTTTGCGGGCTATGACGAACGCCTGCTGCGTCCCCGCACGGTGCCGCGCCTCGCGCGGGTCGTGCTGCGCGTAGCAACGCGGTTCGGCCGGCGGCGGTAACGGTCGCGCCGCTACTGGACACATGGCGCCACATGGCGTTTAAGCCGCGCAATCAATCGAAATACCCTTCCCGCTGAAACCACGCGACCGCCGCCCGCACGCCCGCAACGTACGACCCCGGCCGGTAGCCAAGCTCCCGCTCCGCCTTGTTCGACGAAAAAAACATTCGGTTGCGCGACATCTTCAAACCATCGACCGTCAGGAACGGCTCGCACCCGCGCAGGCGCGCGACCGCCTCGGCCGCGTACGCCAGCGGCACCAGCGGGCCGGCCGGCAACCTGACGCGCGGCGGCATGCGCCCGACGAGTTGCGCGATCTCGCCCAACAGTTCGCGCAGCATCACGTTCTGCCCGCCGAGAATGTAGCGCTCGCCTACGCGCCCACGCGTGAGGGCGAGCACATGTCCGCGCGCCACGTCTTCGACGTCGACGACGTTCAGCCCCGTCTCGACGAACGCCGGCATCCGTCCACGGGCCGCCTCGACGATGATGCGTCCCGTCGGCGTCGGGCGCACATCGCGCGCGCCGACCGGCGTCGACGGGTTGACGATCACGGCCGGCAAGCCGTCCTGCACGACCATGCGCTCGACGAGGCGCTCGGCCGCCACTTTGCTGCGCTTGTACACGCCGATCGCCTCGTGTTCCGCCAACGGTTCGGCTTCCGTGGCGGCCACGGTCGACGGGCTCACCCGCAACGTGGCCACGCTGCTGGTGACGACGACACGCTCGACGCCGGCCGCCAGCGCCGCCTGCATCACGGTCGCCGTGCCTTCCAGGTTGTTGCGCATGATCTCGCCCGGATCGGGCGCCCACAACCGGTAATCAGCTGCGACATGCAGCAGGAAGCGCACCCCGGCCAGCGCCCGCCCGACCGCCGCCGCGTCGCGCATGTCGCCTGCGACCACCTCGGCGTCCAGTCCCGCCAGATTGCGGCGCGGGCTGCTCGCGCGCACCAGGGCACGGACGGCATACCCCTCTGCCAGCGCCGCGCGCGCCACGGCGGCACCAACGAATCCGGCCGCGCCTGTGACAAGCACCAGGCCGCTCTCCGCCACCATGCCCCCCTTCCGGCATCCATCTGCAGCGCATTCTAATCTGATATGCAGGCCGCATACGCATCTGGATCAAACGCGGCGCGCGAACTTGCGCGCGGGCGCGGACTCCAATCTGCACCGAACGGAAAGCACCGCAGAGAACCGTCATGCATGTGATCCTTGCCCAGCCGCGCGGGTTTTGCGCGGGCGTCGTCAGAGCCATCGAGATCGTCGAGCGCGCGCTCGAACGGCATGGCGCGCCCGTGTATGTGCGCCACGAAATTGTCCACAACAAGGCCGTCGTCAACGGCCTGCGCGCCAAGGGCGCGGTGTTCGTCGAGGACCTGGACGAAGTGCCGCCGCAGGCGGTAACGGTCTTCAGCGCGCACGGCGTGGCGCGCACGGTCGAGGCCGATGCCGACGCGCGCGCCCTGCGGGTGCTGGACGCCACCTGCCCGCTCGTCGCCAAGGTCCACATCCAGGGCCGCCAGTACGCGGCCGGCGGCCGCACGGTGATCCTGATCGGCCATCCCGGCCACCCGGAGGTCGAGGGGACGATGGGCCAGATCGACGGCCGCGTGCTGCTGGTGCGTGACGAACGCGAGGCCGAGTCCCTCGACCTGCCGCCCGGCACGCCCGTCGCCTACGTGACGCAGACGACGCTCAGCGTGGACGACACGCGCGGCGTCATCGCGGCCCTGCGGCGGCGCTTCACGGACATCGTCGGGCCCGACGTCCGCGACATCTGTTATGCCACGCAGAACCGCCAGCGCGCCGTGCGCGACCTGTGCCGCCAGGTCGACGTGCTGCTCGTCGTCGGCGCGCCGAACAGTTCGAATTCGAACCGGCTGCGCGAGATCGGCGCGGAAACCGGCACCCCGACCTGGCTGCTGGCGGACGGCGGCGAACTCGATCCCGCCTGGGTGGCCGGCGCGGCGGTGGTCGGGATCACGGCCGGCGCGTCCGCGCCAGAGGCCATGGTCGAGCACGTAATCGGCGCCCTGCGCGCGCTCGGGCCCGTCGAGGTGTCGACGATGGACGGGATCGAGGAACACATCGAGTTCCGGCTGCCGCGCGCCCTGGCGGACCGGCCACGCGACGCGGGCAAGCCGTGACGACGGAGAACCCGAATGGCCATCCCGTTCCTGCAAAAAACCCTCATCGGCGCCTACGTGCTGCGCCAGCACCTGGCCGGCCAGCGGCGCTATCCGCTCGCACTGATGCTCGAGCCGCTGTTCCGCTGCAATCTCGCCTGCGCCGGCTGCGGCAAGATCGATTATCCGGGCGAGATCCTCGACCAGCGCCTGTCGGTGGACGACTGCCTGGCCGCCGTCGACGAATGCGGGGCACCCGTCGTCTCGATCGCGGGGGGCGAGCCGTTGCTGCACAAGGACATGCCCGCGATCGTCGCCGGCATCGTCGCACGGCGCAAGTTCGTCTACCTGTGCACGAACGCGCTGCTGCTGGAACGGCAGCTCGGCCAGTACCGCCCGAGTCCGTTCTTCACTTGGTCCGTGCACCTCGACGGCGACGAGGCCATGCACGACCGCTCGGTCTGCCGCCCGGGTGTGTACCGGCGCGCCGTCGCCGCGATCCGGCGCGCCAAGGCGGCGGGTTTCCGCGTCAACGTCAACTGCACGCTGTTCGACGATGCCCGCCCGGAGCGGGTAGCGCGCTTCTTCGACATGTTGAAGGAGATCGAGGTCGACGGCATTACTGTCTCACCCGGCTATGCTTATGAACGGGCGCCGGAACAGCAGCATTTCCTGGCGCGCAACCGGACGAGGCAGTTGTTCCGGGAAATATTCGCACGCGGCGAAGGCGGACGGCGCTGGTCGTTCAGCCAGTCCAGCCTGTTCCTCGACTTCCTTGCCGGGAACCAGACCTATCATTGCACGCCGTGGGGCAATCCGACGCGGACGGTATTCGGCTGGCAGCGCCCGTGCTACCTGCTCGGCGAAGGCTATGCCGCATCGTTCCGGGAATTGATGGAAGAAACGGATTGGGAGGCCTACGGCACGGGCCGTTACGAGAAATGCGCGGATTGCATGGTGCACAGCGGCTACGAGGCGAGCGCCGTGCGGGATACGCTCGCCCGTCCCCTCGTTGCCGCCCGCGTCGCACTGCGGGGGGTCGCCACCGACGGGCCGATGGCACCCGACATTCCGCTGGGCGGACAGCGGCCCGCGCAACACGTGCATGCGCAGCAGGTCGCCATCCGTCTCGAGGAGATCCGGGGCCGCAAGGCCGGGCTGAACGGGGGCATTCGATGATGCCGTCATTCTTCACGCTGGCCGGCGCGACGCTGACGGTGCTGGCCACGCTCTACGCGCTGGCGGCCCTGATCAGTCGCGGGCGCATCCCCGTCGTGCGCATGGACAGGCCATCCGGCCACACGTCCGTCACCGTGCTCAAGCCACTGTGCGGCGCCGAGCCCCGGCTCGAAGAGAATCTCGCCGGGCTGTGCACGCAGACGCATCCGCATTACCAGCTCGTGTTCGGGGTGCGCGATCCCGCCGACCCTGCCATCGCCGTCGTCGAACGGCTCGTCCGGCGCTTCCCCGCCGTCGACATGCGGCTCGTCATCGACCCGCACATCCACGGCAGCAACTTCAAGGTGAGCAACCTCATCAACATGATGCCGGCCGCACGCCATCCCTGGCTCGTGCTGGCCGACAGCGATGTCGCCGTCGGGCCGGATTACCTGGTGCGCGTGACGGCGCCGTTGGCCGACCCGCAGGTCGGCATCGTCACCTGCCTGTACCACGGCCGGCCGCTGGACGGGTTCTGGCCACGGCTCGGCGCACTCTTCATCGACACGTGGTTTACCCCGTCCGTGCGGGTCGCGAGCAGCGGCGGCAGCTGCGCCTTCGCGTTCGGCGCGACGATCGCCGTGCGCGCCGCGACACTCAGAGCCATCGGCGGGGTCGAGGTGCTGAAGAACCGCCTGGCCGACGATTACCGGCTCGGCGAGCTCGTACGCGGTCTGGGCCTGGAGACGGTGCTGTCCGACGTCAACGTGGGTACCGACGTAACCGAAGTCAGCCTGCGCGCGTTGTGGTCAAGAGAGCGGCGCTGGATGCAGACGATCCGCTCGCTCAATCCGCTCGGCTACGCATTGTCCTTCATCACCTTCACCCTGCCGATGCTGGCGCTTGGCGTGTGGCTGGCGCCGACCGCGTGGAACGTCGCACTGGCACTCTGCGGCGCGACGGCGCGGTTTGGCCTGCACTGGCGCCGGCCGGCCCCGGGCATCCCCGCGCCCGGCCATGCCTGGCATGCCCCGCTGCGCGACTGCCTGCTGATGCTGGAGTGGGCGAGCGCCTTTGCGGGTACGACGGCGCGCTGGCGGCAACACCGCCTTCACATCGATACGGGACGGGCGGCGGCACCGGACCGGACTTACGGCGGCCCCCCTTCGCACGACCGGCCGTACTGGCGATAACGATCATGGATATCACCGCGATGACTACCGCAATGCTGAAGCCCCTGTTCCTGCAGGCGCCCTCGTTCGACGGCTTCGACGGCGGCGCCGGCTCGCGCTACCAGGCAAAACGCGAGATCCGCTCGTTCTGGTATCCGACCTGGCTGGCCCAGCCCGCAGCGCTGGTGCCCGGCAGCCGGCTGCTCGACGCCCCCGCGGACGGCCTCACCGTCGCGCAGGCGCTCGACGTCGCCCGCCAATACGACCTCGTGATCATCCATACGAGCACGCCCTCGTTTCCGGGCGACGTGCGCTTCGCCGGGATGCTCAAGGACGTGCATTCCACGGTATGCATCGGGATGGTGGGTGCGAAGGTCGCCGTCGATCCCGCCGGGTCGCTGCGGGCGGGCAGCGCCATCGACTTCGTCGCCCGCGAGGAATTCGACTTCACCTGCCGGGACGTCGCGGCGGGCCGGCCGCTGGCGGGCGTCGACGGCATCAGCTGGCGCGACGCCGGCGGCGCGATCCGCCACAACCCGCCGCGCGCGATCATCGAAGACATGGACGCGCTGCCGTTCGTCGCGCCCGTGTACCGACGCGACCTGAACATCCGCAATTACTTCATCGGCTACCTGGGCTACCCGTACGTATCGCTGTACACGGGACGCGGATGCCGCTCGCGCTGCACGTTCTGCCTGTGGCCACAGACCGTCGGCGGGCACCGCTACCGCACCCGTTCGGCGGAAAACGTGCTCGCCGAGGTCCGCTGGATCAAGGAGAACATGCCGGAGGTGAAGGAAATCATGTTCGACGACGACACGTTCACCGACGTCCGCCCGCGTGCCGAGGAGATCGCGCGGGGCCTCGGCAAGCTGGGCGTGACCTGGTCGTGCAATGCGAAAGCGAACGTGCCCTATTCCACGCTCAAGATCATGAAGGAAAACGGCTTGCGGCTGCTGCTCGTGGGCTACGAGTCCG
Source organism: Massilia kyonggiensis (assembly GCF_024756235.1). Taxonomy (GTDB): domain Bacteria; phylum Pseudomonadota; class Gammaproteobacteria; order Burkholderiales; family Burkholderiaceae_D; genus Telluria; species Telluria kyonggiensis. The sequence continues at coordinate 299,469 of NZ_JANUGY010000008.1, forward strand.
GCGACGACCAGATCCTCCTGAACATCAGGAAGGGCTTGCGGACCGACATCGCGCGGCGCTTCGCCGCCGACTGCCGCGCGCTCGGGATCACCGTGCACGGGACGTTCATGCTCGGCTTGCCGGGCGAGACGCGGGAGACGATCGCGAAATCGATCGCGTTCGCCAAGGAGATCAACCCGCACACGATCCAGGTCTCGCTGGCGGCCCCGTACCCGGGCACCCGGCTGTACGAACAGGCGCTGCAAAACGACTGGATACCGTCCCACAAGACCATTCCGCTCGTCGACGGCAGCGGCGTGCAACTGGCCGCGCTCAGCTATCCACACCTGTCGAGCGACGAGATCTATCACGGCGTCGAACAGTTTTACCGCAGTTTTTACTTCCGCCCCTCGAAAATCTGGGAGATCGTCAGCGAGATGCTGCACAGCTGGGAGATGACCCGGCGCCGCCTGCGCGAAGGCGTCGAATTCTTCCACTTCCTGCGCGCCCACGGCGCTTCCCATTCATGAACGCGCCGCATGGACGGGGCCTCATCGTCACTGCCGACGACCTCGGCCTGCACCCGAGCGTGAACGCGGCAGTCGAACGCGCGCACCGGGACGGCATCCTGACCGCGGCCAGCCTGATGGTGGGCGCACCGGCCGCCCAGGATGCGATCGCCCGAGCGCACGCGTTACCGGGGCTGCGGGTGGGCCTGCACCTCGTCCTGGCGGATGGTCCATCCGTGCTGCCGCCGCGTGTCATTCCCGACCTGGTCGACGCGCACGGCCGCTTCGGTGCGCACATGACACGCGATGGCGCGCGCTTCTTGTGCCTGCCGCGCGTACGCCGTCAGCTGGCGCTGGAGGTCCGCGCCCAGTTCGAAGCGTTCGCCGCCAGTGGCTTGCCGCTCGACCACGTCAACGCGCACAAGCATTTTCATCTGCATCCGACGATCCTGTCCCTGATCATCCATACCGGCCGCGCGTTCGGGTTGCACGCCGTCAGGCTCCCGCGTGAAACGGGTCCGCCCGGGCAATCGCCTCCGGGCTGGCTGCGCCCCTGGCTGGCGCTGCTCGAAGCGAGGCTGGACGCGGCCGGCATCGGCCACAACGACTATGTGGCCGGCATCCGCCAGTCGGGACGCTTCGACGAGAGGGCCCTGCTGGATGTACTGTGCAGCCTGCCGACGTCCGGCATCGGCGAGCTGTACCTGCATCCGGCGCTCGATTCCGGCGTGGCGATCGCGCCCTCGATGCGCGGGTACCGCCACGCCGACGAGTTCGCGGCACTCGTCTCGCCGCGTGTGCGTGCGGTATGTGGCGCCCTGCGCGCACAAGGCTGGCGCTTCGGTGGATTTGCCGACCTTGTCACCGCGACAGGAGACGAGCCCGGCACACGGGTCGACCGTACCCGCCAAGGCGCCGGCGCAACGGAATCGGCAGCGCATGCAGACGCCCCGCCGTGTTCCCACCCGGCCGCCGGGCCGCCGCGCCTTCGCGCACACACCGGCACGGCTGATCGTGCCGGCAACGGCAGCGGCGGCCCATGAGCCGTACCCGCGCGATGGGCCGGCTGGCCTGGACGGCATCCATCGCGGGGCTCGGGCTGGTGGCTGCCCTCGTCGTCGCCGAAGGCTGGTCCGGCATCGTGGCCGCGTTCGAACGGGCCGGCTGGGCCTTGCTGCTCGTCGTGCCGGCGCGCGTCGTCACGCAGGCGTTGGACGCCCGCGCATGGCGCGTGCTGCTCGCGCCGTTCGATCCCGGGCGCGCGGCGGGCCCGCTGTTCCTGTTGTGGGTCGCGTTCGTGCGCGAGGCCGTCAACCGGCTGCTGCCGGTGGCGAACATCGGCGGCGAGTTCGTCGGGGTGCGGCTCGCGGGGCTGCGGGTGCCCGACACGGCGGGCGTCACGGCCAGCGTCGTCGTGGAAGTGTTGCTGACGATCGTCGTCCTGTACCTGTTCTGCGGCGCCGGCGCCCTGCTGATGCTGACGCTGGCGGCCGGGCCCGGCCTCGTCGGAATCGTCGCGGCTGCGCTGTTGCTGTCGCTGCCGTTGCCAGTGCTCGCCTGGTGGCTGCTCCGCCACGGCGCGCCGTTCGCGCGGCTGGAGCGGTGGGTGTTGCGCGTGCTGGGACCGCAGAACGTCATCGCACTGCACCTGGACGGCGCCGGCATCGACGCCGCCATCGCGCGCCTGTTCCGGCAACGCGGCCGCCTCGCACGCGCGGGCGCATGGTCGCTGCTGGCCTACGTGCTCGGCACGTTCGAGACATGGTATGCGCTGGCCCTGCTCGGCCATCCCGTCGGCTTGCAGGCCGCGCTCGCCATCGAGGCGCTGACGCAGGCCGTGCGGCACGCCGGCTTCATGGTGCCCGCCGGTCTGGGCGTGCAGGAAGCCGCCGTGCTGCTGTTCGGCCAGCTGGCCGGCGTGGGCGGGGACGTGGCACTGTCGCTGGCGCTCGTCAAGCGGATGCGCGAGGTCGCGACCGGCATACCGGCCCTCCTCTCATGGCATTGGTTCGAAGTGCGCCGCCTGCGTCCGTTCAGGGACCGCGCTCAGGGACCACGATTATGAGCCGCCAGGTATCTGATGAGGCCGTCGATACCTTCCGTCGCCAGCCGGGCCGCGAACTGCTGGCGGTACACCTGGATCATCCACGCGCCCATCATGTTGATGTCGTAGATCTTCCAGCCGGCGGCCGTCCTGCGCATCCGGTAGTCGATCGGCATCGCATCGCCGCCCGTGATCACGGTCGTCTTCACGACGGCATCGGTAGCGTTCACGGCGGGACGGCCCGCGGGCGCGTAGCGGAACTGCGTGTTCTCCTGCTGGAACTGCGTCAGCTGGATGGCGTAGGTACACGCCAGCAGCGTCTGGAATTCGCGGAACAACGCGTCGCGCTGGGCCGGCGTCGCCTGCGCCCATGCGCTGCCCACCGCGTACTGCGTCGTCAGCATGAAGTCGGTGGACGGCAGGAAATCGCGGCGGACGATCTCGAGGGTCCGCTCGGGGTCGCCGGCACGCGCGCCGGGATCGCTGCGGATGGCGGTCATGACCTTGTCGATCGTGCCCTTCAGCATTTGCTCCGGCGTACGCTCGGCCACTTGCTGGGGGTACGCCGGCGGCGGCATGGAAAAGACGAGGGCGAGCGCAAATAAAAATGGTTTCATGGGTTCCCCGATCGGCACATCCATATGACCGTCGCCGGGCCGTCCGTGTTCCCGCGCACCGCTGCGCCAGATCATACGGCCACCCGCACCGTATCCGTTCTAATGAATGCACCATGCTGACCCACCAGATTGCCAGGCTCGTCCACCTGTCGTGCCGCCACCCGTGGGCGGTGCTCGGGGCGTTCGCGGTGCTGGTACTTGCATCCGGGCTCTATGTGGCGCGCCATTTTGCGATCAATACGGATGTCGGGCAATTGATCGACGCGAACGCCCCATGGGCCCGGCGCGACGCCGCCATCGCCGCCGCGTTCCCCAGCCGGGGCGACACGACCCTGGCGGTCGTCCGTGCGCCCGCGCCCGAGTTCGCGGCCCAGGCGGCCCGTGAACTGGCCGGGCGCCTGCGCCGGCAGCCCGGCCTGTTTCGCGCGGTGGACCTCGGCGCGGGCGCCGATTTCTTCCGCCGCAACGGCCTGCTGTACCTCGATGTGCACGCCGTCCGCGACCTGACGGCACGCCTCGCCGATGCGCGGCCCCTGCTCGACGCGCTCGCCCGCGACCCCTCGCTGCGGGGCGTCGCGAACCTGCTGGCGGTCACGCTGGGAACGCCCCTGCTGACGGGCCAGGTCACGCTCGCGCAGATGGCGCCGCTGCTGGCGCGCAGCGCGGCGACGGTCGAGGACGTCCTCGCCGGACGGCACGCCGCCCTGTCGTGGCAGGCGCTCGCCGACGCCGGCGCAGCGGCCGAACCCGGTCTCGTGGAAGTCAGGCCCGTGCTCGACTACGCCGCCCTGCTGCCGGGCGCCGCGTCCAGCGACGCGATCCGCGCGGCGGCCGCCGACCTGCGCCTGGCCGAACGCTACGGCGCGCACGTGACGCTGACGGGGCCCGTGCCGCTGTCGGACGACGAGTTCGCGTCGCTGCAGGAAGGGTCGCCCCTCGTCGGCAGCATCCCCGTCGCGATCGTGCTCGTGCTGCTGTGGCGCGCGGTGCGTTCGACCCCGCTCGTGCTCGCGCTGTGCATCACGATGCTGGGCGGCCTCGCGGTCACGGCCGCGCTGGGCCTCATGATGGTGGGCGCGCTGAACCTGATCTCCATCGCGTTCGCGATCCTGTTCGTGGGCCTCGGCATCGATTTCGGCATCCAGTTCGGCATGCGCTTCCGCGAACTGCGGCGGGTGCGGCCCGGCACCGGCACGGCGCTGCTGGCGACGGCGCGCGCGCTGGCGCTGCCGCTCACGCTCGCGGCGACGGCCACCGCGTTCGGCTTCCTCGCCTTCCTGCCCACCGCGTACCGCGGCGTGGCCGAGCTGGGCCAGATCGCCGGCGTCGGCATCCTATGCGTCGCCCTGCCCGCCTGCCTCACCGTGCTGCCCGCGCTGATCCGCATCACCGACCCGCCAGCGGGGCTGCTCGCGCCCGGCTATCCGTGGCTGGCCGGCATCGACCACGCGCTGCAGACCCACCGCAAGACCGTGCTCGCGGCCACGCTGGCGCTCGTCGCGGCCGGCATTCCCCTGCTGTGGCGCCTCGAGTTCGACTTCGATCCGCTGCACCTCAAGAATCCCGGCAGCGAATCGATGGCCACGCTGGCGTCGCTCGCGCGCGGCACCGACATCGGCCTCGACAACGTGCAGGTGCTCGTCCCGTCGCTGGCGCAGGCCACCGCCCTTGCGGCACGCCTCGAACGGCTGCCCGACGTGGCCCATGCGCTGACGGCGGCCAGCCTCGTCCCGGACGACCAGGCGGAGAAACTGGACGCCATCGCCGCTGCCGCCGCCCGCCTGCTCCCCGTGCTGGAGCGGCCCGCAGGGGCACCGGCAATCGCACCCGCGTCGGATCCGCAGCGCGCGGCGGCGCTGCGCACGGCCGCGCAATCGCTGCACAACGCGGCGCTCGACCATCCCGGGCGCGGCGCGGCCGAGGCAGCGCGGCTCGCGCGGGCGCTGGCCGCGCTGGCGCGCGCGGGGCCGGCGGTCCGCGACCGCGCCGAACAGGCGCTGGCGGGCCCGCTGCGGCTCGCGCTGGACGGACTGCGGCTGGCGTTGCGGCCGGAACCCGTCACCTTGGCGGCCTTGCCGGCCGCGATGCGCCGCAACTGGATCGCGCCCGACGGCCGCGCGCTGGTCGACGTCAGCCCGAAGCGGCCCACGGGGACGAGCCTCGACGACGACAGCCGGCTGGGCCGCTTCGCCGATGCCGTGCTGCGTGTTGCGCCCGATGCGTCCGGCGGCCCCATCTCCGTGCGCCATGCGGCCGACCTGATCATCACCGCGTTCGTGCAGGCGGCGCTGCTGGCCGTCGTCACCATCGCGCTGCTGCTGTGGATCGCCTTCCGGCGCGTGGGCGACGTGCTGCTGACGATGGTGCCGCTGCTCGTGTCGAGCCTCGCCACCCTGGAGGCCTGCGTGCTGCTGGGCATCCACCTGAATTTCGCGAACATCATCGCGCTGCCGCTGCTGCTGGGCGTGGGCGTCGCCTTCAAGATTTATTACATCATGGCGTGGCGCGCGGGGCAGCCGGCCCAGCTGGAACATCCGCTCACGCAAGCCATCGTCCTCAGCGCGGCGATCACCGGCACCGCGTTCGGCAGCCTGTGGCTGTCGCACCACCCCGGCACCGCCAGCATGGGCAAGCTGCTGGTGCTGGCGCTGGTCTGCACCCTGATCGGCGCCGTGTTCTTCCAGCCCGTCCTGCTGGGGCAGCCCCGCGCCCCGGCGCCTGCCGAACGAGGACCGCCATGACCCACCCGCCACCGCGCCGGCTCGGTGCCGCCCTGCTGCTTGTCTCGCTATACGGTTGCGCCACGGGACCGCAACGCGATCCGACCGATCCGCTGGAACCGCTCAACCGCGCCACGTTCCGCTTGAACGACACGCTCGACCGCCACATCGCGCAACCGGTCGCGCGCACGTACAACCGCACCGTGCCGCGTTTCGTCCGCACCGGCGTCGAGAATGTCTTTTCCAACCTGGGCGACGTCACCGTGATGTTGAACGATTTCGCGCAATTGCGCCTGATGGACGGCTTGAACGACCTGATGCGCGTGGCCGTCAATTCCACGTTCGGCCTGCTGGGCGTGCTCGACATCGCCACGCCGGCCAGCATCGCCAAGCGCGACCAGGACTTCGGTCTCACCCTGGGCCACTACGGGATGCCGGCCGGCCCCTACCTCGTGCTGCCCCTGTTCGGCCCGAGCACGTTCCGCGACACGGCGGGCTTCGCCGTCGACCAGTACGGCTCGCCCGCCACGTACGCGAAGCCGGCCCTGCGCAACACGCTGTGGGGCGTCGATTTCGTCAGCACCCGCGCCCGTTACCTGAACGCGACCAATCTGCTGGAGCAGGCCGCGCTCGACCGCTACCTGTTCGTGCGCGACGCCTACCTGGGCCGACGCCGCGCGTTGCTCGACGAAGGCAAGGAAGCGCCGCTGCCGGATTATGGCAACGACCATGGCGGCAAGGACGATGGCGGCAAAGAGGACGGCGGCAAATAGCGCCCCAACGCCGGCCCGAGCCGCGCACGCGCCCGCGACAAGGCGCGTCGCGCCACCCACGCCTCGGCCGCGAGCACGCACACGGTGGCAATCTGCCCCGGCGCGCCGGCCAGCACGCGCAGCACGGGCCAGACGCCGCCCGCGTCCAGGCCGGCCAGCGCGGCCGCGGGCACGCTGCGCCGGGCCGGATCGAGCACGACCCGGCAGGCCGCGAGCGGCAGGCCGTGGCGCCGGGCGGCCAGTGCGGCGGCATGCGTTTCCATGTCGACGCACATGGCGCCCGCGTCACGCCACAGCGCGGCCTTGGCGGCGGCGGTGGCGAGGGGCGCGTCCGCGCCCGCGATCAGCCCGGTCCGGGCGCCGGGCAGCCGCGAAAGCAGCGCGCGCGACCAGTCCGGATCCGCCGCGACCACGCCGTCTGGCGTCAGGACGCGCGTGGCCACCACGCAGTCTCCGCTGGCGAGGTCCGGGTCGAGCCCGCCCGCGCAGCCGAAGCTGATGATGCCGGCCCAGCGGGCGGGTCCCTCCTGACCGGGTCGCGCAAGACCGGGTCGCGCAAGACCGGGTCGCGCCAGACCGGGTCGCGCCTGACCGGGTCGCGCCAGACCGGGTCGCACCTGACCGGGTCCCTCCAGCATCCCGTGCAGCCGCTGCGCCACCCTCCACGGTCCGGGTCCGCAGATCGCGACGACGCCGGGCCCGTCCGCGATCGCCGCCTCGAACGGCATGCCGCACACGGCGAGCACGCACGGGGCGTCAGGCACGGTCTACATCCCGAACGCGACCCGGCCGCTGCCGCCGGCCCGCAGGTTGCGGTAGCGGGCCAGCGCCCACAGCGGGAAATAGCGGGCGTAGCCGTGGTAGCGCAGGTAGAACACGCGGGGGAAGCCCGTGGCCGTGTGCTGCGGTTCGTCCCACAGGCCGTCCGCGCGCTGGTGGTCGACGAGCCAGGCGATGCCGCGTGCGACGGCCTGGGTGTCGACGGCGCCCGCCGCCATCAGGCCCAGCAGCGCCCACGCCGTCTGCGACGCGGTCGATGGCGCCCACGCGTGACCGTCATGGTCGAGCCGGTAGCTGTCGCCGCCTTCGCCCCAGCCGCCGTCCGGATTCTGCACGTACGCGAGCCAGCGCACGGCCCGCGCGACGGGCGGCGCATCCGGCGGCAGGCCGGCAGCCGCGAGGGCGCACAGCGCGCACCACGTGCCGTACACATAGTTCACGCCCCAGCGTCCGTACCAGCTGCCGTTCTTCTCCTGCCGGCGCAGCAGCCAGCCCAGTGCCCGTGCGGCGGGCGAGCGGCGCCGCGCGCAGGCGCCCGGTTCCAGCTGGGCCAGCATCGACAGGCAACGCGCGGACACGTCGGCCGTCGGCGGATCCAGCAGCGCGCCGTGGTCGGCGAACGGGATGTGGTTCAGGTAGTCGTGCGTGTTGTCCGCCTCGAAAGCGCCCCAGCCGCCGTTCTTGCCCTGCATGCCGACGATCCATTCGCGGGCGCGGGCGACGGCGTCCGCGTACCGGTCCGGCAGCGGTTGCGGTTCGAGGTGCGCGGCGCGGTGCATCGCCATCGCCACGACGGCCGTGTCGTCGACGTCGGGATAGCAGGCGTTCTCGTACTGGAACGCCCAGCCGCCGGGACGCACCGCCGGCCGGCGCGCGGCCCAGTCGCCGGACCGGTCGAGGATCTGCAGCGGCAGCAGCCAGTCGAGGCCGCGGCGTGCCGCGTCCAGGGCGGCCGGCGTGCCCGCTTCCAGCAGCGCGTGGCACATCAGCGCCGTGTCCCACACGGGCGACAGGCACGGCTGGCAATAGGCCTCGGTACCGTGGTCGACGACCAGCCGGTCGATGGCGCGGCGCGCGGCGGATGCCTCGGGTGCGTCCGGCGGCAGGCCCAGCGCGTCCAGCATCTGCACGGCGTTGACCATCGCGGGGAAGATGGCGCCCAGGCCATGCTCGCCGTTCAGGCGCGCGCGTACGAACGCCGCCGCCTGCTCCACCGCGCGCCGGCGCAGGCGCGCGGGCAGGCGCGGCGCCAGCAGCCGCATCTGCGACTCCAGCGTACGGAACAGCGCGAACCACATGCGGTCCTGGTGCGGTGCACGCGGCGCCAGCCCGAGGCTGTCCGGCGGCGCAAGGAACAGTTCCGGGACGCCCACGGCACGCGGATTGCGCGCCCGCGGCCGCAGCGCACCCAGCACGAGCAGCGGCGTCAGCACGGTGCGGGTCCAATACGAGACCTTAGACAAATGGAACGGCGACCAGCGCGGCAGCAGCGCGATCTCCACCGGCATCACGGGCACGGCGGACCACGGCATCTCGCCGAACAGCGCCAGCAGCATGCGCGTAAACACGTTGCTGCGCTCGGCGCCGCCGTGATCCCGGATCGCCGTGCGCGCCCGCGCCATGTGCGGCGCGTCGGGCGGATCGCCGATCATCTTCAGCGCAAAATATGCCTTGACGCTGGCGCTCGGGTCGAAGGCGCCGCCGTGGAACAAGGGCCAGCCGCCGTGGTCGCCCTGGCGGCGGCGCAGATACGTTGCGATCTTGCGTTCCAGCCCGGCGTCCGGGCACTCGCCCAGGTAGTGCACCAGCAACACGTACTCGGCGGGGATGGTGACGTCCGCCTCCAGTTCGTAGACCCAGTGCCCGTCGTCCCGCTGGTCGGCAAGCACGGCCGCGAGCGCAAGGTCGATCGCACCGGCCTGCGCGGTTTCCCGGAAAGACGCGTCTCTCATGGCATCCCCCACGGCTACAACAGCGCGTACCGCAACAGGATCCCGGCCCTGGCCAACCGGCCCAGCCGGACCGGTGCGCGTGGACTGCTCCACCCGCGCGCCGCGAGTCGCGCCAGCAGCGCCGCATAGACGGCCCCCATCAGGCGCGGCGCACGTCCCGCGCTGCCCCGGTGACGGCGCAGCACGAAGTCGGAGGCGGCATAGTGGCGGCGCGCCTGCGCCGCCAGGTCGGCACAGGCCCGGGGCAGCGCCGGGTGCGCGGCGATGTCGTCCGCGCCGGCCGCGCACACGCGGGCGTCGATGCCGGCCGCGAGCAGCAGTTCGCGCGGCACGTAGGCGCGGCCGATGGCGGCGTCTTCGTCGATGTCGCGCAGGATGTTCGTCAGTTGCAGCGCGCGGCCCAGGTGGTGCGCGAGCAGGATGCCGTCGTCGTGGGGCAGGCCGAACACGCGCACGGACAGGCGGCCGACGGCGGCGGCGACGCGGTCGCAGTACAGGTCGAGCACGTCGGCCGGCGGCGCGCAGATCGGGCGGTCCTGCGCGTCCATCAGCATGCCGTCGATCACGGCGTGGAAGTCGGCGCGCGCCAGGCCGTACGCGGCGATGTGCGGCACCAGCGCGCGCAGGCGCGGGCACCAGCCCCCGTCGCAGGCCAGGTCGACGTCGGCCCGCCACCGCTCCAGCGCGGCGCGGCGCCGGGGCGGCGGCGCGGGGCCGTCGGCGATGTCGTCGACGGCGCGGCAAAACGCGTAGATGCCGAACATGGCGGCGCGCCGCGGCGCAGGCAGCACGCGCATGGCGATGCCGAACGAACTGGCCGGCGTGTGGTCGGGCACAGTGAGGGCATCCGTTTCGGGAACCATGGGGCACCTCTCTCAATGACTGTTCGCGACGAGCAGGGGCGCATCCGTGCGATAACGCTGGCGGATGGCGCCCGCGATGCCGGCCGCGTCGAGCCCGGCGGCACCCAGCAGTGCCGCGGGGTCGCCGTGCTCGATGAACAGGTCCGGCAGGCCCAGCATCAACAGCGGCCGCTGGATCCCGGCCGCGGCCAGCGCCTCCGCGACGGCCGCGCCCGCACCACCCATGACGGCACCCTCCTCCACCGTCACGAGCTGCGCATGGTCGCGCGCCAGCGCCATGACGAGGTCGGCGTCGAGCGGTTTCACGAACCGCATGTTGGCCACCGTCGCCCCCAGTTCCGCGCCCGCTTCGAGACTCGGCGCCAACATCGGCCCGAACGCGAGGATCGCGATGCCGGACCCGCGCCGGCGCACCTCGCCGCGGCCGAGCGGGATGGCGTCCAGCTCGGCTGCCGGCACCACCCCGGGCCCCGGTCCGCGCGGATAGCGCACGGCCGCCGGCCCGGGATGGCGGTAGGCCGTCGTCAGCATGCGCCGGCACTCGGCTTCGTCGGACGCCGCCATCAGCACCATGTCGGGCACGCAGCGCAGATAGGCGATGTCGTAGTTGCCCGCATGCGTGGCGCCGTCCGCGCCGACGAGGCCGGCGCGGTCGATCGCGAACGTCACGTCCAGGTGTTGCAGCGCGACGTCGTGGATCAACTGGTCGTAGGCACGTTGCAGGAACGTGGAATAGATCGCGACAACGGGCTTCATGCCGTCGACGGCGAGGCCGCCCGCGAACGTCAGCGCGTGCTGCTCCGCGATGCCGACGTCCACGTAGCGGTCGGGGAAGCGCTGGGCAAAGCGGACGAGGCCGGAGCCTTCGCGCATGGCGGGCGTGATGCCGACGAGGCGCGGATCGTGCGCGGCCATGTCGCACAGCCAGTCGCCGAACACGTCCGTGTATGCGGGGCGGCCGCGGGCGCCGTCCGGCAAGCCCTTCCCGGGATCGAAGCGGCCCGTGCCGTGGTACAGCGTAGGCGCGGCCTCCGCGCGCGCATAGCCTTTGCCCTTGCGCGTGACGACGTGCAGCACCTGCGGACCAGGACGGCCCCGGGCGGCCTCCAGCGCGGGAATCAGGGCGTCGAGGTCGTGCCCGTCCACCGGACCGGCATACGCGAAGCCCAGCGCCTCGAACAGCGACGCGCCCGGACGCACGCGGCCGGTGGCGAGATCGGACAGATGCCGGTCCAGCGCGCCCACGGCGGGAGAAATGGACATGCCGTTGTGATTGACGACGACGAGCAGGCGCAGGGAAGGATCGATGCCGGCGTTGTTCAGCGCCTCGAACGCCATGCCGGCGGACAGCGCGCCGTCGCCGCAGACGGCCACGGCATGACGGTCGTCGCCCTGGAGTTTCGCGGCCAGCGCCATGCCGAGCGCGGCCGACAATGCCGTCGACGAATGCGCCGTTCCGAAGCAGTCGTGCACGCTCTCGCAGCGGCGCGGAAAGCCGGACAGGCCGCCCGCCTGGCGCAGGGTGTGCATCTGCGCGCGGCGCCCCGTCAATACCTTGTGGCCATAGCTCTGGTGCCCGACGTCCCACACGATGCGGTCGCGCGGCGTCGCGAACACGTAGTGCAGCGCGATCGTCAGTTCCACCGTTCCCAGGTTCGACGCGAGATGGCCGCCGGTGCGCGCCACCGTGTCGAGCAGGAAGCGGCGCAGCTGGCGCGCCAGTGTGTCCAGGCGCGTGCGGGGCAGCGCGCGCAATGCGGCCGGGTCGTTGATTGCCTCGAGCAGGTCCATGCGGTCCTCCATGCGGCTGCGACAGGCACCGCAGGCGACCCATTCTAGAACATCCCGGCCATCCGTTCAGGTATTCGCTTCAACCGTGCGCCAGCCTCTTCGGAGATATGGTATGCGCGAAAAATCCCAGTAGAAATCAGCCCTTGTGGCGGATCGCATCGAGCACGACGGCCAGCGCGCGCGACGCATGACGCCGGCCCGGATAGTACGCATGCAGGCCGGGGAATTTGGGGCAGAAGTCCGCCATCACGCTGACAAGGCGGCCGGCCTGCAGGTGCGGTGCCGCCACGTCCTCCGGGACGAACGCGAGGCCGCAGCCGGACAGCGCCGCGTTCAGGACCTGGTAGATGCCGTTGAACGTGTAGCGGCCGCGCACGCGCACGTCGACGGCTTCGCCGCGATCGAGCATCTCCCACGCGTACACGCCGCCGCCCGCGAGGCGCAGGCGGATGCATTCGTGCTTCATGAGGTCGTCGATGGATGCGGGCACGGGGCGGTGCGCGAAGTAGTCCGGCGCGCCGACGATCACCGTCTGCGTGTCGGGCGTGAGGCGCACGGCGACCATGTCCTTCTCGACCTGGTCGCCCCAGCGCACGCCGATGTCGTAGCGTTCCGCCGCCACGTCCACCATGCGGTATTCGGAACTGATCTCCAGGTGGATGTCCGGGTACTGCGGCAGCACCGCGGCCAGGCGCGGCCACAGCACGTTGTCGATGACGTGGTCCGTGGCCGTGATGCGGACCGTGCCCGCGGGGCGGTCGCCAAGCTCGCTGACAGCCGCGATCTCCGCGTCGATCTCTTCCAGCCGCGGCGCCACGTTCTGCAGCAGGCGCTCGCCGGCCTCGGTGGGCGACACGCTGCGCGTCGTGCGCGTCAGCAGCCGCACGCCCAAGCGCGCCTCCAGGGCCCGGATCGTGTGGCTGAGCGCGGACTGCGTCATGCCCAGTTTGACGGCCGCGCGCGTAAAACTGCGTTCGCGCGCGACCGCGAGGAAGACGAGGATGTCGCTGAGGTTATCGCGTGCCATGCCGTGATTCTAAGCGACCCTCAGCCGGCGAGGGTCGCGTTGTCGATCACGAAGCGGTATTTCACGTCGCCCTCGAGCATCCGTTCGTACGCGGTGTTGATCTCGTCGGCCCGGATCATCTCGATGTCCGCGACGATGCCGTGCTGCGCGCAGAAGTCGAGCATCTCCTGGGTTTCCGGGATCCCGCCGATCATCGAGCCGGCCAGCGCGCGGCGCTTCGTGATCAGGTTGAACACCTGCGGCGACGGGTGCGGCGTCGCGGGCGCGCCGACCAGCACCATCGTGCCGTCGCGCTTCAACAGGTTCAGGTAGGCGTCCAGGTCGTGCGGTGCGGCGACCGTGTCGACGATCAGGTCCAGGCGCTTCGCCTGCGCGGCCATCGCGGCGGCGTCGCGCGACACGACCACGTCATGCGCGCCCAGCGCCTCGGCGTCCGCGCGCTTCGATGCCGACGTCGTGAAGGCGACGACGTGCGCGCCCAGCGCGCGGGCCAGCTTGATGCCCATGTGACCGAGGCCGCCGATGCCGACGATGCCCACGGTCTTGCCGGGTCCCGCGTTCCAGTGGCGCAGCGGCGACCAGGTCGTGATGCCCGCGCACAGCAGCGGCGCGACGGCCGCCAGTTGCGCTTCCGGATGGCGCACGCGCAGCACGTAGCGCTCATGCACGACGATGCGCTCGGAATAGCCGCCCAGCGTGTGGCCCGGTGCGTCCGCAGTCGGGCCGTTGTAGGTGCCGACCATGCCGTCGCAATAGTTTTCGAGGCCGTCTTCGCAATCCGCGCAGTGCCGGCAGCTGTCGACCATGCAGCCGACGCCCACCAGGTCGCCTTCCCGGTAACCCTTCACGTGGGCGCCGACGGCGGAGACCCTGCCGACGATCTCGTGGCCCGGCACGCACGGATATAGGGTGCCGGCCCACTCGGCCTTCACCGTATGCAGGTCGGAGTGGCACACGCCGCAATAGGCGATCGCGATCTGCACGTCATGTGGACCCGGTGCGCGGCGGGCGATGTCCAGGGATTCGAGCGGTTTGTCGGCGGCATGGGCGCCAAAGGCCTTGACGGTCATGGATGATCCTTTCGTAAGGTTGTCGTTTGCATCGCAGGCCGACGATGGTAACGGCAAACCTCCCGCACGGGACCCGCCGGGATTGCTTGACCTTATGAATAGGATTCATGAATCCGCAGCGGAATCATGTCCGCTGCGTCATGAAAGATCTTTGCGGCGGGGTGCCGGCGTGGGCAGCAGCCCCAGCATGCCTTTCAGCGCGTACAGGACGACGAGCGCGCCCAGCATGTCGCCGGCCGCCATGACGGCGAAGCCCTGCGCCAGGTCGACCTGGTCGCCATGAAGCCAGAACCACAGGTGGTGCATCAGCGGGCTGGCGACGCCGAACAGCGGCACGAGCAGCAGCAGGCGGCGCGACGTCAGGTTGGCCAGCGACGCTTGCATGCCCAGCACGCGCAGCGCGAACAGATACACGAGGTAAGGCGCGAGGGCCGAGCTGATGCCGCCGACGAAGGAGCGCACGGGATCGTCCGGATACAGGTGGAAGAAGGACTCGCACCAGGATCCCAGCAGGACGCCGAGCGCACCCGGCAAGCCCAGCAGCAGCGGACACAGCAGCCGTGCGCCCGCCGGCAGGTAGATCCAGCCGACGCCGCGGACGAACTCGACGTTCGGGAACACCCAGTCCTGCAGCCGTGCCAGGGCGAGGTAGAACACGACCGAGCCGACGACGCTCGCGCAGGCGACGCGGACGCGTTCGGACATGCCCGGGCCGGCATGGTGACCGGGAGTTAACGGGGATGACATGAAGGTTTGTAGGTGATGGAGTTCGCGTGGCTATCGCATTATAATCTGCGCATGAGCAAATCGACCCGTCCCGCCGACATCTATCTGCGCTTTCTGCAACTCGCGGAAGCCTTGCGCGGGTTGCCGTCCCTGCCCTCGCTCGACCCGCTGGAAGAACGCATCCTCGGCACCGTCGCGCGCGCCATGCAGGAGGGCGAGCGCCTGTGCGTGCGCGACATGATGGCCAAGAAGGAACTCGGCGCCCCCGCCACCGTGCACAGCCGCCTGACGTCGATGCGCGAAAAGGGCTGGATCATGCTGACCGATACCGAGGACACGCGGCGCAAGCAGGTGACGCTCACGCAGGCGGCGCTGGCGCACTTCGACAAGCTGTCGAAGTGCATGGTCAAGGCGGTCGAGAAGGCGGGCTGACCGCCCCGCCCTTCAATCCCCCGCCGTATAGGTGTACACCCGCTTGCGCTTGGACGCGATCGCCGGCCGGATCCGCTGCGGCGAGATCGACACGCTGGCCCCCGCCGACGCCGCGCCGCCCTTCTGCACCGCACCCAGCACCACGGACACCGCCTTGCCGCCGATCGGCACGCTGCTGGCCTTCACCGGCGACGGCGGCAGGCCGCCGCCCACGAAGACCGACGAGCGCGTGCCGCCGCACAGGCCCGGCACGTTGATGGCGCCGGAGCCGTTCAGCAGGTTGACCCAGTAGCCGCGCGCCTCGCCCAGCGACGTCGAGCAGCTGGCCGCGTCGGGCGGGATCGGACGGTTCGTGCTGAACGTGATCATGCCGCTCGCGATCAGCGCCGACGTCACCACCTGCTCGCCCTGGCCGTACTGGTTCAGGTCCATGAACCACCCCTTCGTCCCCGAATTCGGCAGCACCTTGGCGGCCGCGCAGTCCGTGTTCGTCGTGTAGTTGGTCATCGCGTCCATGTTCGTCGCGGGCGTGCCGGTGGCCGCCGTCAGGTCGTCCAGGTAGACGTAGAACCGGTTCGTCACGTTGGCATACGGGTATTGCGACTGCAGCGGATGCTCGCGGTCGCCGCTGCCCAGCGCCACGTAGACCTTGCCCTGGCTGGCCAGCAGCGCGGGCGCGAACAGGAACTTGCGGCCGGCACCCGCCGTGTACGCGACCTTGCGCGCGGTCCATGACTCCGACGCGAGCGGCGTACGGCCCGCATAGCTGCCCACGAAGTCGACGCGGTAGATGCCGCCGCCCAGGTCGGCCGCGTACGCATAGTCGGGATAGCCGTCGTTGTCGACGTCCACGAGGGCCACGTCGGCGGCCACGCCGCGGTCGGTCGGGAACGAGCGGATCACCGCGCCCGTGTTCGCGTCCAGCACGTACACGAAGCCGCCCTTGCCGCTGCCGCACGACGGCGATGCCGTATTGGCATCCTCGCAGGCATCGTAGCCGCCGCCCACGACCAGCACCGGCGTCGTCGTCGAATACCCCTTGAGGAAGGCGACGTTCGGCGTGGACCACGTCTGGCCGACGCCGGACATGCCGGCCGTGCAGTCGATGTCGTCGGTGAGGTTCGGGCAGCCGGCCTTCCACTTGAACACCGGCTGGTCGGGACGGGTGACGTCGAAGCCGTACAGCATGCGCCCGCCGCGCCGCATCGCGGGGAAGATCCAGACCTTCGAATTGTCGGCGTTCTGGTACAGGCCGATCGAGCCGTCGAAGAAGTAATCCTTGCGCGCCGGCGCCGGCGAGACCGCGCTGCTCAGGTTCGGGTAGCTGACGAGCGGAGAATTGTCCATCAGGCGCTGCAAGCGGCCGAAGAATTCGGGGGCGACGAACGACCACGTCTCGACGCCCGTATTCGCGCTCACCGCGTGCAGCGCGCCGTCGTTGGCGCCGTAGAACACGCGCACGCCCGTGGTGCCGCCATAGTTCACGGGCAGCGGGCGCGAGTGGATCACGTCGCCGTGGATCGAGGGCCGCGTCGTCGTCGTGGCGCCGGTGCCCTTTTCGTTGTTGGTGTCCGCGCCCTGGATGAAGTTGACGAGGTTCGCCGACAGGCCCGTGCTGGCCGCGTTGAACGTGGTCAGCGTCGTGCCGGACAGGGTCAGCATGTTGCGATTGACCGCCTGGTTGCCGCTCCAGGCGCCGGCCGCGTTACCCTGCCGCAGGATCTCCGCCGCGCCGCCCTTTTCCACCTGCGGACCGTCCGGCAAGTCGGAATACGGACTCGCGCCGTCGGGGGCGCAGGCGCCGGCCGGGTCGGGATTGATACCGAGGCCGCTCCAGTACGAACCGGAATCCGACGTCCAGTAGCTCGCCGCGCACGGCGTGACGAAGCCGGTCAGCGTGTTGACCGCGATCTTGCCGTTGACGTCGCCCAGCTCGATGTTGGCGCCGCTGGCGATCAGCTGGTAGCGTTTGAGGTTGCCGAACCAGCGCGGCTTCGCGTCCGGGTCGGGGCGGAACATGCCGATGAAGACCTGGTTCTCGTTCTGCGAGCGGTTCGTCGCGTTCACCGGCAGGCTGGTCGAGGCGAACGTCGTGTTCACGGCCTGGATCTCGATGATGATCTGGCGCAGCGCGTCGAGGATCGCCTGCTCGTTCTTGGCGGCGAAATACTTGCCGCCGCCGGCCTTGGCCATGCTCATCAGGAGGGCCGTGTGGGTGGCGTTCGGCTGCGCGTTGTAGACGTCGATCGTGTACGTCGTCACGGGCGAGCGCACGGTCGTCGCACCGGGGACGGGCACGCCCTTGTCGTGCAGCAGGCGCGCCCATTCGTCGGCATTGCGCGGGCCGGTGTCGGTCGACGTGGTGCCGGTCGGGACGTCGGTCAGCACGATGTTCGTGCCCACGATGTTGTACGCGCTCGTGCCGGCCGGGCACGCTGCCAGCGTGGTGCTGGTCGGCGTGTTGTTGTACGTGCAGCTGATGTTGGTGCCCGTGCAGGAGGCCGCGTAGTCCGTGGTCGACGCGGGCGGGCTCGCATAGCACTGCGACGTCATGCCGAGGTTCGTGGTCGTCGTGTAGGCGGGCGTCGTCGTGTCGCTGACCGACGTGGGCGTCACCGTCTGCGTGATCGTGTACTGGCGCTTGCTCGTCGCGGTCTGCGTGACGTTCACCTGGCGGTAGCCAGAACCCTGGCAGCCGCTCGCGTTGCTGGCCAGCGCGCCCGAATACGTGCAGGTGCTGTTGGCCGGGCAGGACAGGCCGCCGAAGTCGGTGGTCGTCGCCGGGTTCCAGTTGCCGGCCGCCGTCCCGATGCCGGTGTAGCAGCCGGGGCCCCTGCCGTTCGCATCCTGGAGCGCGGTGGCGCTGGCCGTCGACGTGGTCGCCGTGCCGACCGCCGCGCCGGCCGTGTACGTGCAGCTGTACGTGGTCGTCGTCTTGCTGGTGCCGTTCGTGGTCGTCGTCGTGGCCGGGCAGGTCAGGTTGCCGTGGTCGCTCGCCGGGACGTCGGCCACCGATGCGTAATACCCGGTCGTCGTGCCGGTCGCCGTCGTGACCGTGCCCTGCACGGGCTGGCCCGGGCTCGTCGTGGCCGAGTGGTAGACGGATTGCGTCACCGTGTACGACCGGCTGCCGGCCGGACACGCGATCGGGTTCACGTTCGCCGTCGCGGCGCCGATCGAGCAGCCTTCCGTGAACGTGGCGCATTGCGCCGCGTACGAATCCATCTCGCCCGCCGCCGCGGCGGGGCTGGCGTAGCAGGCGTTGGTGACGCCCAGGTTGCTGGTCGTCGTCGCGTTCTGCGTCGTGAAGTTGGGCAGGCCCAGCTGGCTCACGGTACTGCCGTTGAGCCCGTTGAGCAGGGCCGTGTTGGCCGCCGTGTCGCTGGCCGGGCCGGACGCGTTCGGGTTGCCGATGAAGATGACGAAGCTCTTGCCGCACGTGTTCGCGGCCGTCAGCGGCGAGCGGAACGTGGAATACGGCGTCGTGTAGCCGCCGGCGTCCGCGATGCTGGCGATGACGCCGCCCGGCGAATACGCGTCGGCGCCCGCGAAATAGTTATAGACGTCGTACATCAGGTCGCCGTACGGCGTGTGCGAGTTGCGCTTCTCGTTCGGCGAGTTGATGTTGTCGTAGATGGTCGAGAGCTGGCTCGAGAAGCTCGTCTTGGCCGAATCGTCGAGCGGGCGGATCGCGGAGCGGATGAAACCGCCGTCGTCGTTGGCATTGCCGCCCGTGACGAATTCCATCAGGCCCAGGCTCACCGTGCTGTCCAGGGTCGTCAGCAGATTCCTGATCGCGCGCGCTTCCGACTGGCCCTGCTGCAGGCCGCCCGGCCACTGCTGGCTCTGGCGGGCCCAGTTCGACGTGTTGTCGAGCACGATCAGGATGCGCGGATTGATGTTGTTGCCGGCGGACGCGCCGGTGAAGATGTCGATGTCGTCCGCGGCCGCGACGACGGGCAGGCCGGCGAGGCACGCGGACAGCGCCAGCGCGAGAGTGGGTCGGATCATGGGCTTGCTCACGGTTGCGGACAGTTGGTGGCGACGTCGTCCCGCGCGATGCGCACGGCGACGCCCTGGACGACCTTGACGGAGGCCTGCGTCGCGTCGTCGGTGGCGACGGCGCTCACGTCCCAGACGCTGTTGTCGCAGTCGGAATTGCCGTCGTTGGCGCCCTCCACGCCATGCATCTGGGAGGCGCCGACGGCGCAGCCGATGTCTTCGTCGTCGTTCAGGTTGAGGTCGGAATTCTTGATCGGCTGGACCTTCACGCAGCTGGGCGGCGGGCTCAGTGTGACCTTGATGTCGTTCCTGCCGTCGCCGTCGGTATCGACGCAGCGCTGGTTCGGCGCGCCGCACGTGTTCGACAGCGCGCTGTTCGGCGTCTGGGTGAACGTGGGCGAACTGATCGTCTCTTCCAGCACGGCCTGCGCCGCGGCCACGGCCTGGTCGCGCCGCTGCATGTTGCCGACCACCTGCAGGTTCGAATTGCCCAGGTTGACGCTGGCCAGCGCCAGCATCGTGAGCAGCAGGAGCATGATCAGGGCGGTCACCAGCGTGATGCCCTGTTCGCGGCGCGGGATCCTCATGGCTGTTTCCTTCCCACCGGATTGGCCAGGGTCACGAGCGTCTGGAACACGTGGCGCTTGTAGCCGTCCCTGAACGGCCCGGCCGTGCGCGCGCTGCCGTCGGCGGCCGTGCCGAGGTTGTACGTCTTCGTATCGGTCCAGCCGGGCGTCGTGGTCGGGCTGCGCGCCAGCACGTGCAGGCGCACGGCGACGACGTTGCGCCAGTTCGACACCGCGCACGCGGGCGCGGTGCAGCCGTTGGCGCCGGCCGGCGAACTCGTGGTGACGCCCACGGTCCCATTGCCGCTCGTATCGATGCCGTATTCGACCTGCAGGTTCTCCACGCCCTCCACCAGCGGCACGGACACGAATTTTAACGCGTTGTCGACGTAGCGCAGTTCGGCGCGCTTGAGCGTGGGAATGCCGTCGCCCTGCTCGTCGTTGTTGGCGACGTAGTAGATGTGGGTCTGGAAGCGGCGCGCGACGGCCGCCGTCGTGCAGTCGCGCCGGGTGCGCAGAAGCTGGGCCGGATCGGTGTCGAGCGCATACCAGTTCGCCGTGTCGGCCGAACCCAGCTCGTCCGCATCGCTGCACAGCGACGCCTGGAACAGCGGCCCGGCGGGATCGTTGGCGCTGCAGTTCGGGTCCCCGTTGATGCAGGCACGCGTGTGGCGCACGACGACGAGGGCCGTGCCGGCGCGCACGTCGGACACGCAGGACGGCAGCGTGTCGGCGGGGCTGAACCCCTGCACGTGCAGCGGCAGCATGGCCTTCAGCGCGGCCAGCGTGGCGGCGCACGGGTCGGGGACGGCCGCCGGGTCGGGCAGCAGGGTCGGGTCGAATTCGCCGTAGAAGCCGGCGTTGCGCACATCGTTCGCCAGCAGGTCGACGGCATAGCGGCCGCTCTCGATCTGGCGGTTGGCGCGCTCGATCTCGGCCTGGGCGCGGCTGTTATGGAAGAACAGCGTGACCATGCCGACGACGATCAGGAGGCCCATCGTCACCGACACGAGCAGCTCGGGGATGGAAAAGCCGGCGGAGCGGCGCTTGGACAGGACGGGCATCGCGTCTCCTAACTGCACGCAGGCAGGCCGATCGCCAGCTGCACGGCGATCGCGCGCCGGTTGGCGTCCGGGCCGTACTGGTTGGCGCCGCACGCGAGCCCGGACGCTTTCGTCGGATGCAGGCCCTGCCAGGCGACGCTCACGCGATAGATGCCGGGCTTGCACACGCCGGCCGTCGGGTCGGGCGCCTGCAGCTGCTCGACGCAGCCGCGGGCATCGATCATCGCGCCGGAGACCGCGCCGGCACTCGTCTTCTCGGCGGCGCCCTTCAGTTCCTGACTCCATTCGCACTGGTCGCGCGCGCTGCCGATGGCCACCGTCGTGCAGTCGGCCGGCTGGCCGTCGCTCTTGCCGAGCGGCGTCTCCGTCACGTAGTCGGCCGCATTGGCCGCATTGCCGAGGATGCGGGCGCGCATGTCATCCACCAGCACGATGGCCTGAGCACGCTGGTAAGCCTCGATCGATCCCACCTGGACCTTGGCCTGCAGGGCGGCGATGCCCAGCAGGCCGAATGCGAGGATGACCACGGTCACGAGCACTTCGACGAGGCTCAGGCCCGCGCTGGGGAGTGTCCGCGCGCGGCGCATTCAGCACCCCGACGCCTGCAGGCGTGGGCGCCCGCTCAGGTCCACCTGCACGCAGCGGTGGGTCTCCGCGCCGTCGACGGCGATGTCGAAGGACGGCGCCGTATCGCTCGCGACGCGGCCGTTGGGCAGGTACACGACGGCGGTCGGGCCGGTGATCGTCGCCCCCGGCACCGGGCCGTGGTTCGCGACCGGGTGGCCGGTATCGGACGGATTCGGGATGCGCCAGCCGCCCTGCCACGCCGTGGCCGCCGGCTGCAGCGTGACCTGGGTATTGCGCTTGATCGCTTCGCTGCGCGCGAGCACGAGGGCCGCGTACAGGTCGGTGCTGGTGGCGCGCGCACGCTGGCCGGCCACGAGGCTCTTGAATGCCGGCGCGGCCATGGCCGACAGGATCGCGGTGATGGCCACGACCGCCAGCATTTCGATCAGCGTGAATCCGTGCGCACGCTTTACCATAGGTTGGACGGCGTCCGGGCGCCGCTGTTGTCGATGGTGAGATTGCCGTCGCCGAACTGGCGCGTCCCGACCCGCGGCTCGGCCGTGATCGTGAACGATGGCGGCGGACCGCCGGCGGCGTCGATGGTGATCGTATAGTAACTCGCAACCTCGGCCGGCACGGGCAGGTTGAGTGCGGTCGGCGTGCTCCCGTACTCGTGGGCGTCGGCGAAATACTGCGCCTGCGCCTGCGCCAGGTTGAGCAGATACGCCTGCGCGGCCGCGCGGTTGCCGCGCACGAGATACTTGCCGTAGGCGGGCAGCGCGATGGACGCCAGGATGCCGACGATCGCCACCACGATCAGCAGTTCGATCAGGGTGAAGCCGCGGCGGGCTGAAGAAATTCGGTATGACATGATGGACCTCGTGGCGCACCTGGCCCGGGCGCGCATTCGACTGACTATCCCCTTTCACGGGTGCGTGGGCCAACATTACATATTTCCACATGGAAATTCTATCAGAATGTGTCAGTTCGTGGCATATGCACGACACTTGATTGAAGTAAGAATGTCGCCAACGCCGGTACAATAGTGTCCTCTCGACAACAAACCGACGCATGGACTACCTCGACATCCTGCTGCGCCTGACGGTCTCGGTCCTCGTGGGCGGCCTGATCGGCCTGGACCGCAACCTGCACGGCAAGCCCACCGGCATCCGGACGCTGGGACTCGTCTGCCTCGGCGCGTGCGTACTGACCCTCGCCGGCGCCAACTTCCTGACCGGCGCCGGCCAGGCCGACCCGTCCGCCGTCAGCCGCGTGATCCAGGGGCTGGTGACGGGCATCGGCTTCCTCGGCTCGGGCGTGATCATCCGGGAAAACGGCAGCGACCGCGTACGGGGCCTGACGACGGCCGCATCGATCTGGATCACGGCCATCCTCGGCATCCTGTGCGGCATGGGCTCGTGGCAGATCGCCGCGATCGCCCTCGTCCTCGTGTTCGTCCTGTTCGTGTGCGGCAAGCCGATCGAGCGCGCGCTGCACCGGCGCTGGCTGGCCAAGCCGGAGAAGGAGAAGCAGGCGATCAGCCTGCACGAGGAGTGAGCCGGACCGGGCATTGCATTCCTTGCAGAGGGCCTTGCACTTTCTGCACAACGCAAGAATTTGGACTGCAAGAGTAAGGGCGACTCTGGGTGCAGCCGTATTCTCGGGCCCTGGACAGGCGCTTCCTGCGGAGCGCCCTCCCGACATCACCCACAACATCGCCACGCATCCGGCCCTTGATCATGAGATTGAAGAAGACCCTATTCGCTTGCACGCTGGTGCTTGCCACGCTGAACCCAAGCTTCGCGCAGGACGCCGCGGGCCACCCCGCCTGGCCGGGCCCCGGCCAACTGTTCGCAGGTACGAACTATCAGCCTGTCGACCGCAGCCTGGAACAGGTCAAGCGTGACGTTGCCCTAATGAAACAATCAGGCTTCAAGGTCGTGCGCATGGGCGACCTGTCGTGGGACTACTTCGAGCCGGAGGAAGGGAAATTCGATTTCAGGCACTTCGACGCCGTGATGGACACGGTACACGCCGCCGGCATCAAGGTGATCCTCGACATCCCCGCCCTGCCGGCGCCGATGTGGCTGCACCACAAATACCCGGGCGTCGACATCGTCAACCAGGCCGGCACCCGCCTGGCGCCGGCCGAACGTTATATGGACAACAACGCGGACCCGAACTACCGCCGCCTGGCCATCCGCATGGCCGACACGCTGACCAAACGTTACGCGAAGCACCCGGCGCTGCTCGCCGTCGGCTACACCAACGAGATCGGCAACAGCTTCATGTCGTACTCCGAGGCTGACCGCGAACGCTTCGTCGCATGGCTGAAGAAGCGCTACGGCAGCATCGAGGCATTGAACAAGGCCTGGGCGACGCAGCGCTGGTCGCGCCGCATCGGCAAGTGGGACGAGGTGCGCCTGCCGTATGCCGATGGCCCCGGCCCGGCCGAGCGCTACCTCGACCTGCGGCGCTTCTGGTCCGACATGACGCTCGCCACGCTGGACGACCTGGAAGCCGTGCGCCGGAAGAACACGCCCGACAAGCCGGTGCTGTCCAACTATTGGGACTGGGCCGACCGCAAGGGCTTCGACTACCTGGGCAGCTACCGCCGTCACACCACCTACGGCGCCATGGGCTTTTATGCCGGCGACCCCGTTCACGGCGGCTGGCAGGCGGCGCTGATCAAGGGCGGCATGACGTCGCCGACCTGGTTCAACGAGTTCACCGCCGGCGGCCCGGGCTCCTACGGCAGCAAGGGCTGGTCGCGCATGTGGGCCCACTTCGTGCTGCTGATGGGCGGCCAGGCCTCCCTGGCCTGGACGTTCAACAGCCACCTGGGCGGCGAAGAGCAGGCACTGATGGGCTTGATCGACCACGACGACCGGCCCTCATGGAAGCTGGGCGAATGGGCCCAAATCGCCAGCGACTACGCCAAGCTGGAAAAGCTGGGCTTCCCGCGCCGCGTGGAGCCCAAGGTGGCCATCGCCTATTCGTTCGAGAACACGGCGGCCCACAGCGCCAATGGTCCGAGCAACAGTTCGCGCGCCTACCTGAAGACCTCCTACGCGAAGCAGGCCGAAGGCGCCTTCGAGCCGCTGCTGAGGGACAACATCGATGTTGCCGTCATCAAGCTTTCCTATGAAGACCTGAGCCGCTACCGGCTGATCATCCTGCCCGGCATGTACCTGCTGGACAAGGCCTCGACCGAGGCGGTGCGCAAGTACGTCGCCGACGGCGGCACGGTCATCATGACTGCGCAATCGGCCAAGGTGAACGACAACAACCAGTGGTTCGCCACACCCTTGCCGGGCGGCCTGACCGACGTATTCGGCCTGCGCACCAACGAGTTCTACGACTGGACCGGCACGATGAAAATCGGCGACGAGGAAGTCAAGAGCACGATCGCACACTTCGAGGTGCTGGAGCCATCCACCGCCGAGGTGCTGAGCCGCTTCAGCAACTTCGACGGCACGCCGCCCGCGCTCACCGTCAACCGCTTCGGCAAGGGACGTGCCTACTATCTCGCCACGCCCGCCCAGCCGCAGATCATGCGGCCGCTGCTGCGCCAGCTGTACGCCGGCCTCGGTATCGAGCCGGGGCCGCAGACGCCCGACGGCGTGTTCGCACGCGCCGTCGAAGGCCGCGTGCTCTACGTCAACACCAACCATGCCCCGGTCGACATCCCCATTGCTGGCGCGATGAAGGGCGTGCTCGGCGGCCAGCGCTGGGACAAGACGCTCAGGCTGGAGGCGCGCGGCGTCGAACTGCTCGAGCGCCAGGACTGACGCGGCAGAAGGTTCTGGCGGACATGGGACACACCGTGTATAACGGGTCTCCCTTGGCCCGACACGCTGCAGGATGATGCAAGAATTCTATAAAAAGGCGCTGCTCGCGCTCCTTCTCCTGATCGTGATGGACGCGCTGGTTGCGGTTTTCTGCATTTCCAAAAGCTATCTGTCCCTCTCGGTTCTCGATACCCAACCGAATGACACTCACTGGCGTTACATCGGCGACACGGCGGGTGGTGGAATGTCATCCGTCCGCATTCAGCATCCCGACGGGAAGCGGCTGCGCTTTGACTTCAAGCTGACCGACGCTGTAAATCTTCCGTTCGCTGCTGCCGAGCTACGACTGCACGACAGGAGCGACCGCCTGGCTCAACTCGACTGGTCGAAGTACACCTCCGCCACGTTCGTCGCAAAATGTACGCCTGCCAATTCCCTGACATTTGCCATCCTGACTTTCGATGACAAATTGTCGAGGCTGGGAGAGTTCAACACGTACCGGACGCCGCAAAGTTTTTTTTCGTGTGATACGAAAGGCGCTCGCGTGTCGGTGGATTTGACCCGCCTTACCATTCCCG
Organism: Massilia kyonggiensis; assembly: GCF_024756235.1. Taxonomy (GTDB): domain Bacteria; phylum Pseudomonadota; class Gammaproteobacteria; order Burkholderiales; family Burkholderiaceae_D; genus Telluria; species Telluria kyonggiensis. Next base: position 325,320 of record NZ_JANUGY010000008.1, read on the forward strand.
AGTGGTGGTTCAATTTGCATCGCATCCCGATGTCGCTGCAGGACTATCAACTCAACAAAGTGACGAAAGTCGTGTTCGGATCGAGCATCCAGAGTCCGCGCAACGTCGACTCCTCCGTGGAGATTACCGACTTTTATCTGCATGGCCGCGATTACCGCTATCTGGCGGCGCTCGCAGTCTTTCTGGTGGCGGGTGCCGGCGCATTTGCCATCTGGTTTTTCCGGGCGCATTCCCGTGCGCTGGTGGCAAGCCTGGATTCACGGATGAAAACCGATTTGCCGCTCGTCGCGTACCGGCAGTTGACTCTGGAGCCCTATAAGGACAAGGAAAAGGCCTCCGTCTTGCGATTCATTGCAACGAACTACATCGACTCCGATCTGGACCTGGACGGGGTAGCGGTCGAGACCGGGGTGAATCGCAACAAGATCAACGCTTTTTTAAAAGCGGAACTTGGCATGACGTTCACCGTTTACCTGAACAAGCTCAGGCTGACCGAAGCGGCCAGGCTGCTGGTCGAGAAAAGCGATGCGGCGGTGTCGGAAATTGCCTATTCGGTTGGCTATCGCAGCGTGCCGTATTTTAATAAGCTGTTCAAGGACGAGTACGGACATCCGCCGAAGGCCTTCCGATCCCTGGCCAAGCAGCAGGCTCATCAAGGGTCTGGAACAGCAGGCAGACCTGTATCGTAGTCGAGGTTAATTCTTCGCTGCGTCCGTCACCGACGCCGGCGGCACCACCGGCAGCTTGATCGTGAAGACGGTGCCGACGTTCGGCTTGGAGGCCACGTCGATGCGTCCGCCGTGCTTGTTGACGATGCTGTACGACAGCGACAGGCCGAGGCCCGTCCCGCTGCCGACAGGCTTGGTCGTGAAGAACGGTTCGAAGATGCGTTTCAGGTTGTCTTGCGGGATGCCGCAGCCGTTGTCGCTGATCTTCACCCACACCCAGCCGTCGTTCGACCCGGTGGCGATCGTGATCACGCCCTTGCTCTTGATGGCCTGGGCGGCGTTGACGAGCAGGTTCATGAACACCTGGTTCAGCTGCGAGGCCAGGCACTTGATTTCGGGGAGCTTGCCGTAATGTTTCTCGACCGTCGCCTTGTACTTGATCTCGTTGGCGACGATGTTGAGGGTCGTGTCCAGGCCCGCGTGCACGTCCGCGTACTGCCAGTCGTTCTGGCCGACGTGCGAAAAATCCTTCAGCGCCTGGACGATGTCCTTCACGCGTTTCAGGCCGTCCATCGACTCGCTGACGAGGTCGGCGATGTCGTCCTTCAGGTAGCCGAGGTCCGCCTCGCGGTTGATCGCGTCGATCTGCGCTTCCAGCGCCGAGCCGGGCGCCGCCTTGTGCACCGCCTCGCCGTAGGCGTCCACCACGTTCAGCAGGGTGCCCACGTAGTGGCGCAGCGTGCCCATGTTGGAATTGACGAAGCCGATCGGGTTGTTGATCTCGTGCGCGACGCCGGCCGCCAGCTGGCCGATCGACGCCATCTTTTCCGATTGCAGCAGCTGCTCGTGCGCCTCGCTCAGGCGGGCGATCAGCTGCTGCTGTTTCTGCTCCATGCCCTTGCGCGCCGTGATGTCGGTCAGCGAGCCGATGACTTCCACGGGCGTGCCGTGCTCGTCGCGGATCAGGCGCAGGCGGTCATGCATCCACACGTACTCGCCGCTCGCCGTGCGGAACCGGTATTCGTACGTGCGCTCGCCTTCCACGAACAACTGGGCCAGGCTGGAAAAGATGGCCGGAGCGTCGTCCGGGTGCAGATGGTCGAACCAGAAGTTCGGGTCGGCCAGCATCTCTTCCGGCCGGTAGCCGAGGACGTTGTAAGCGTTGTTGCTCACGAACGTCATCTTGAAGTCGCCGCTGGGCACGGTCGCGTAGATGATGGCCGGCGTGTTGTCGATCAGGTATTGCAGCCGGACCAGCGGCGACGTGGCTTCGACCGGCGCTGGGCTCGACGTGACTGATTCAAAAACTTCAAATTCCATGGCGATGGCTCGGCGTATCTACGGAGATTCTATTATCCGGAGGAAACGCCGAGCGTGGGGGCTTTCTTGAAACTCTTGCATGCAAGAGTTTCGGTCGATATCGCCTGATTACAACAGTTGCGTTACTGCCCCTGGCTGTCCAGCACCACCTGCGCCCCTTCGAGCCCGTCCGCGCTGGCCGTCAGGGTCAGCTTCCCAGCTTCGCCGGCCTTCGTCTTCACGATGGCCAGCGCCAGGCCGTTGAACGCCTTGCGCTGCGGCGACTGGAACGCTTCCAGGTCGGTCGCGTCGCCGTTGTCCGTCGCGACGATCTCGCCCGGCCCGGACAGCTTGAAGGTGATGCGGTCATGCGCGCGCGGCACGGGGCGGCCGTCCTTGTCCGCGATCGTGACCGTCACGAACGACAGGTCCTTCCCGTCCGCGCGCACCTGCGCCCGGTCGGCTTTCACGAGCAGCTTCGCGGGCGTGCCCGTCGTCGCGACGGTGTCCTCGGCCCAGCGCTTGCCCTTCTTGTAGACGACCGCTTTCAGCGTGCCGGGCTGGTAGACGACGTCGTCCCAGCGCAGGCGGTAGTCGCGCGGGCCGCGTTTCTTGCGGCCGAGCGACTTGCCGTTCAAGAACAGCTCCGCCTCGTCGCCGGACGTGTACAGGTGTACCGGCGTGACCTGGCCCACGCGCTCCGGCCAGTTCCAGTGCGGCAGCAGGTGCGCCATCGGCAGTTCCGGGCGCCAGCGGGCCTGGTACAGGTAGAAGCGGTCCTTCTTGAAGCCGGCCAGGTCGATGATGCCGAAGTACGAGCTGCGCGACGGCTTCGCGATCTTCTTCAGCGCGGCCAGTTCCTGCGCGGCGCGCTGCTGCTGTGCCGGATCCGTGAAATTCAGCAGGTTCGTCGAGTCGTCGTTGTACGGCGTCGGCTCGCCCAGGTAGTCGAAGCCCGTCCACACGAATTCGCCCGCCACGAACGGGTTGTCGTCCTGGCCCCTGAATTCGACGTCCGGCGACGTCGCCCACGGCGGTGCCGTCAGGTCGTAGCTGCTCACCTGGAAGTTGAAGGCGCCCTTGGCCTTGTCGTCGCTGACCGGGAAGAAGTATTCGCCGCGCGAGCTGACCGTCGACGCGGTCTCGCTGCCGTAGATCGGCAGGTAAGGCGCGGATGCGTGCATCTTGCCGTATTCGCCCGGCTTGTAGTTGTAGCCGAACAGGTCGACCACGTTCTGGAAGCCGTTGTAGCCGGAGTCGGTATGGTTGTACGCCGACGTGACGGGGCGCGTGCGGTCTTCGCCGCGCGCGATCTCGGCCAGGTGCGCGGCCAGCTTCCAGCCTTCGGGCCTGCCCTGCTCGGGGATCTCGTTGCCGGTGCTCCAGGCGATCACGCTCGGGTGGTTGCGGTCGCGCCGGATCTGCTCGCGCAAGTCCTTCTCGTGCCATTCGTCGAACGACGTGTGGTAGTCGTTCGGCGTTTTCTTCTCGTGCCACATGTCGAACGCCTCGTCCAGCACGACGAAGCCCATGCGGTCCGCAAGGTCGAGCAGCTCCGGCGCCGGCGGATTGTGGCTCGTGCGGATCGCGTTCGTGCCCATCTCGCGCAGCAGTTCCAGCTGGCGCTCCAGCGCACGCTCGTTGATCGCGCTGCCCAGCGCACCCAGGTCGTGGTGCATGCACACGCCGTTCAGCGGCACGCGCTGGCCGTTCAGCAGGAAGCCGTTCTTCGCGTCGAACACGGCGGTGCGGATGCCGAACGGGGTTTCCACCACGTCCGCCACCTGGCCGTTTTCCGTGACGGTCGTCACAGCCACGTAGCGCTGCGGGCTCGCGATGCTCCACAGCTTCGGCTGCGGCACTGTCAGCGTCTGCGTGAGACTGGCCTGGCGGTCGCCCTCCACCTTGGTCACCTTGGTCGCAGCCTGGCGCGCCACCGGGGCCGCCCCGCGCTTGCCGGCCGCGTCGAGCGTGTAGATCTCGGTCGCGACCTGCACCTGCGCGGCGCGGCCGATGCTCTCCACCGTCGTCTGTACGGACACCGTCGCGGAAGCCTTCGACACCTGCGGCGTCGTCACGAACGTGCCGTACTGCGCCACGTGCACGGGCGCCGTCTTGACGAGCCACACGTGGCGGTAGATGCCGCCGCCCGGATACCAGCGCGAGGAATGCTCGGGGTTGTCGAGCCGGATCGCCACGACGTTGTCGCTGCCCGGCTTCGCGAACGGCGTCAGGTCCACGCGCCACGACGCATAGCCGTACGGCCGGCCGCCCACGTATTGACCGTTGACCCACACCTTCGCGTGCGACATGGCGCCGTCGATGTCCAGGTAGACGCGGCGGCCCGCGTCGCCGGCCGGCAAGGTGAAGTGCTTGCGGTACCAGCCCACGCCCCACCAAGGCAGCTTGCCGGTCTCGCCCGGATACTCCTGCTTGAACGGTCCTTCGACGCCCCAGTCGTGCGGCAGGTCGAGCTTGCGCCAGGCGGCGTCGTCGAAGCCCGGCTGGGCGGTGGCGTCCGGCGTCGCGCTGCCGGCCGGATCGCCCTTCGCGAAGCGCCAGCCGGCGTCGAACGACAGGCGCTCGCGGACGTCGGCGGCATGGGCGGCGCCGCACAGCAGGGCGACGCCGAAGGCAACGATGGTGAGGGAACGGGGAAGAAGCGTCATGGTCTCGTCGTTATGGTTATGAGAAGGGAAACCTGAAGTATGAGCCAGCCTCCCCGCGCCCAGCTATATGAAATGGGCCGGGCCGGTATCCAAAAGCGCGATAGCAGATGCCTCCTTCACGGGTGCCCGTGCAGCCGTTTCGCTTCGAATTCGGCGAACGCCTCGCGCAGCGCCTCGTCCAGTTCCGTGTCGACCCAGGGTTTCGTCAGGAACTTGAAGATCGCGCCGCGGTTGACGGCATCCGTGACCGACTGCAGGTCCGTGTACCCCGACAGCACCATGCGCACGGCGAGCGGATACATCTGCTTCACGCGCGCGAGGAATTCGGTGCCGCTCATCCCCCGCATGCGCTGGTCGCACACGATGACCCCGACCTCGGTCGTCGCGAGGATCTCGAACGCCTCGCGCGCGTTGCTCGCCACCAGCACGCGGTAGCCGCTCTGGCGCATCGAGCGCCGGATCGCCGCCAGCAGGTTCACTTCGTCGTCCACGTACAGCAGCGTGCGGTGGTAGGGCTGCGGCTGCAGCTTGTCCAGCGCGAGCGCCTTCTCCTCGCGCAGCATGCGCGCGCAGTCCTCGGCGGACGCCGGCCGCCCGAACAGATAGCCCTGCACCTCGTCGCACCCGTTCTGCGCCAGCAGCGCCAGCTGCCCTTCCGTTTCCACGCCTTCCGCGATCACGTCCAGCCGCAGGCCGTGCCCCATCGCGATCACGGCGCGCGCGATCGCCAGGTCGTCCGGGTCGGACGTCAGGTCGTGCACGAACGACTGGTCCAGCTTCAGGCGGTCGACGGGGAAGCGCTTCAGGTAGTTCAGGTTCGAATACCCCGTGCCAAAATCGTCGATGGCCAGGCGCACGCCCATTTCCCGCAGCTGGCACAGGATGTCGACGGTCTTCTGCGGGTCTTCCATCGACGCGCTTTCCGTCAGTTCCAGTTCGAGCAGCTTCGGCTCCAGTCCCGTCTCGCCGAGGATCTTGGCGACCGTGTCGACGATCCGTTCCGAGAACTGGCGCGCCGACAGGTTGACCGACACCGGCACGGCGCGCAGGCCCTCGCGCTGCCACGCGACGCTCTGTTCGCACGCCAGCCGCAACACCCGCTCGCCGATGGGCAGGACCATGCCCGTCTCCTCCGCCAGGCCGATGAAGCGGCCCGGCGGGATCAGGCCCAGTTCCGGGTGCTGCCAGCGCAGCAGCGCCTCGAAGCCGATGATCTGGCCCGTGGCGAGGCTCGCCTGCGGCTGGTAGTACACGATCAGCTCGTCGCGTTCGAGCGCGCGGCGCAAGGCGTTCTCGAAGCGGAAGCGCTCGTACACGCCGTCGTTGAGTTCCGGGCGGTAGAACGCGTAGCGCTCGTCCTTGCTGGCCAGCGCGCGCTGCAGTGCCGCCTCGGCGTCCTGCGTGAGACCGTCGTAGTCGTCGGCGTCGTTCGGGAACAGCGCGATGCCGATGCACGGGTCCAGGTGCACCTCCTCGCCGTCGTGGGCGAACGACTGGTCCATGCGCTCCAGCACTAGGCGCGCCAGCGCGGCCAGCTCCGCCTCGTTCGCGCGCAGCGCGGCCAGCGTGAACGTGCGCTCGCCCGTGCGCGCGACGGTGAGGTCGGCGTCCTGCAATTCGCCGAGGCGGCTCGCGGCCTGGCGCAGCAGCGCCTGTTCCGCCTCCAGCCCGACACTGGCCCGGATCACCTGCAGCCGCGTCAAACGCAACAGCATGTAGCCGAGCAGCGGCTTGCCGTCGATGACGCGGGCCTGCATCTGGCGCACGCGGTCGCGCAGCAGCACGTCGTTGGGCAGGCCCGTCTCGCGGTCGAAGTTGGAGAGATAGCGCAGGCTTTCTTCCGCGCGGCGCAGCTCCGTCACGTCCATCCCCGCCGTGACCACGTACTGCACGCTGCCGTCGGCGCGGCGGAGCATGGTCGACGACCAGATCACGGAGCGGACGGTCCCGTCGCGCGCCACCCATTCGCCGCTCTGCTGCACGGGCACGGCGCCGGCCGGCGACGCATTGAACTCGATGGGCGCGTTGTCGGCGCGGCGGAACAGGTCGCGGAACGGCCGTCCCAGTACCTCTTCCGCGCGCCAGCCCGACGTCTGCTCGCAGGCCGGGTTGAACAGCCGGATGCTGCCGTCGCCGTCGACCACGCAGACGAGCGCCCCGGACAGGTTCACGACGGCCGACAGCAGCGCGCGTTCCGATTCCAGCGCGGCGGTGCGCTCATCGACCAGGCGCTCCATGTTGCCGTACAGGTGCGCGCGCTCGACGGCGACGGCGATCTGGCTGCCGACCGTCTCGAGCACCTGGCGGTCGTCCTCGGCCAGCGGGCCGTCGCCGACGGTCAGGCACATCATACCGCGGCTGCGCGTGCCGGTCGACAGCGGGATGCGCAGGCTGGGGAAGCCGCGGCACGTCGACCGCATCACCGCCGCGGGCTGCGGCCCCGCCGGCGGCACGCAGGTGCACGGCGCCATCGCGGCGCCGGTGCCGTCGCGCGCGACGGCGAACGTGGGCCGGCCGTCGTGGTCGTGCAGGCGGATCGTCGCGCCGGTCACGCCCGGCAGGTCCAGCACGCGGTCGAGCGCGCGCTCGGCCACGTCCTGCTCCGACAGCACCGGATTGATCGCTTCCGCGACCCGGTACAGCCCCTCCAGCGACTGGTACGAATGGGCGATGCGCTCCTGCTGGGCGCGCAGCTGCTCCGTCATGTGGATCGCTTCCTCGTACGTCGAGATCAGGAGGTCGAAGATCTGCTGGCGTTCCGCCGTGATGAAATGGGTCTGGCCGCCGAGGTTGATCTTCATCCCCAGCTGCACCCGCTCGTTGGAACGCAGCGCGCGGTTGGCGAGGATGAAGCGGATGCGGCCCAGCAGGTAGTCCGCCTCGAACGGCTTGCGGATGAAGTTGTCGGCGCCGCAGTCCAGGCCCTTGATCACGTCGTACAGGCTGGAGAGCGACGTGAGCAGGATCACCGGCACGTCGCGCAGGCGCACGTCCTGCTTGATCGCCTTGCACATCTCGAAGCCGTCCATGCGCGGCATGTTGATGTCGGTGACGATGAGCGTCGGCGGTCGCTGTCGGGCCGCCTCCAGGCCCGCTCGGCCATCGGATGCGATGCGCACCCGGTAGCCCACGGTTTCGAGCAGTTGCGCCAGCTGGCGGGCCTGCGTGGCGCTGTCCTCCACCACCAGGATCTCGATGTCGTTCGTGGTTTCGGTACCGCGTTCGACGACGTTCTCGGGAGACGTGCTCATGGAAGGTCTCCATTCGTTGGGAAAACGGAAGACGGAAACGGCTCGGCCGGCAAACGCGCCAGCACCTTGCCGATTTCCGCGGGCTCGAGCACCAGCATCGCGGCGTCCAGCTTCAACGCTTCGCCGGGCATGCCGTAGACGACGGCGCTCGCGCGGTCCTGCGCGATCGTCAGCGCGCCGTGCTCGCGCAATGATTTCATTTCGGCCGAGCCGTCCTTGCCCATGCCGGTCAGCAGGACGGCCGCGGTGGCCGGACGCAGTTCGGGATCGATGGCGCGGAACAGGTGCGACACGGACGGGCACATGCCGTGTTCCGGCGGCGCCAGCACGAGCCGGCCGACGAGCCCCGGGCCCAGCGCCGCCTGCCAGCCTTCCGGGACGAGGCAGGCACGCCCGCCCGTCAGCGGCGCGCCATCCCTGAGCACCTCGACCGGGTAGCCGCTGGCCTCGCCCAGCCAGGTCGCCAGCCCGTCCATGAAGCCGGGGGCGAGATGCTGCACGATCACGACCGGCAGCGGATAGTCGCCCGGCAGTTCGGCCAGGATGTCGCGCAGCACGGTCGGTCCGCCCGTCGACGCGCCGATGGCGACGAGGCGCCGCGGCGCCCCCTGCAGCGGACGCGCGGCCCGGCGCGCATCGCTCCAGCGGCGCACGACGCGCACCTCGGCCATCGCCTTCACCGTGCGCACGAGGTCGCGCGCGCTGTCCGCATGCGCCGGGTTGCCGATGCCGAGCGGGCGCCGCACCAGCACCAGCGCACCCGCCTCGATCGCGCGGAAGCTGGCGTCGACCTCGGCCCGGTCGTCGCTGCCGCTGACGACGACGATGCGCGTGGGGCATTCCCGCATGATGCGGCGGATGGCTTCGAAGCCGTCCATGCGCGGCATGTGCAGGTCCATCGTGATCACGTCGGGCTGCAGCTCGCGCGCGAGCTTCAGGGCTTCCTCGCCGTCCGCCGCGCACCCGACCACCGCGAGGCCCGGGGCCGTGCCGAGGATGTGCATGAGGAGCGCCCGCACCGAATTCGAATCGTCGACGACGAGTACCCGGATCATGATCCCTCCATCCCCGCCACCCGGCGCACGGTCGCCAGCAGGCGGTCCTGATCGAAACTGCCCTTCGTGAAATACGCGTCCGCGCCGGCGCGCAGGCCGGCCTCGCGCTGCTCCGGCGTCTGCAGCGACGTCACGAGGATCACCGGCAGCTCGGCGGTGGCCGGCGTCGCCCGGATGCTGGCGGTGAGCGCCAGGCCGTCCATGTTCGGCATCTCGACGTCGCTCACGACCACGTCGTAGCGTCCCGTGCGCAGCCGGGATTGCGCATCGAGGCCGTCGACGGCCGTGTCCACGGCATAGCCGGCGCCTTCCAGGATGTGCTTGAGCAGCAGACGCGACGTGACGGAATCTTCCACGACGAGCACCTTGCGCGGTCCCGCCGCCGGCGCCGGCGCGGCGGGAGCCGTTGCAGCGGCGAGGCCGTGCCCGACGACATCGTCAAGGGCGATCACGGGCGCGAGCGTGCCGTCCCCCAGCTGGGCCGCCCCGCTGAACCAGCGCACCCGGCGCAGCAACGGGCCCAGGGGCTTGGGCAGCAGGTCCTGCTCGGCGACGATGGCGTCGACCAGCACCCCGAACGCGTGGCCGCCCGCATGCGCCGCGATCACGACGCCCTCCGCGGCGGCGCCGGGCCGCGCCGTGCCGAACAACGCCCCGAGGCGCACGAGGGGCAGCACGCGGCCGCCCACCAGCACGGTCTCGCGGCCCTCGACGGTGTCCACGGCCGCCTGCGCCGCGCTGCGCACGGCCTCCAGGCCAGCGAGCGGCAGCGCGTAGCGGTGGCCGTCGACGTCCACGACCAGCGCGCGCAGGCTCGCCACGCCCACCGGCAGCAGCAGTTCGAACGACGCGCCGGCGCCCGGCACCGTGCCGACGACCAGCTGCCCGCCGCCCGCCGCGACTTTGTCCGCCACGATGGCCAGCCCCACGCCCCGCCCGGACACCGGCGTGACCTCGGTCCGGGTCGACACGCCGGCCCGCAGCGCGAGCTGCAGGCGCTGCTGCTCGCTCATCTGCGCGAGTTCCGCCGCGTCCACGCCGGCACGGCGCGCGACCGCGTCCGTGTCGATGCCGCTGCCGTCGTCGCGCACGCGCACGCACACCGTGCGCGCGTCGCGCTGCGTCACCGCGATCTCGATGCGCCCGGCCGGATCCTTGCCCGCGCGCGTACGCTCCCCGGGCGTTTCGATGCCGTGGTCGACGGCATTGGTGACGAGGTGGATCAGCGCTTCGCGCACGACGCCCAGCACGCGCCGGTCGAGGTCCACGTCGGCGCCAAAGGTTTCGAGCCGCACCTGCTTGCCGCGCCCCCGCGCCAGGTTGCGCACGAGCGCGGGCAGCTCGCCGAACGCGGCGGCGGCCGGCACCAGCGCGGTCTCCAGCACCGCGTCGAAAAGGCGGGCGCGCACGCCGTGCAATTCCTTGCCCGTGTTTTCCAGCCCGGTGGCCAGCTGTGCGCAGGCGAACTCGATGCGTGCCGCTTCGTCGTCGAAGGAGAAGACGCCTTCGCGCCGGCGCGTCGCGATCCCGGCCACGAGCAGGCGCAATTCGTCGACGTGGTGGCGCAACTTCAGTTCGACGGGCAGCAGGGCTTCCGCGTGGGCGCGGATCGAATCGATGCAGCGGCCGTCGACGCGGATGCGCCCGTCGGCCTTGCCGTCCACCGGCGGCTCGGCCGCTTCCGGCGCCTCCGGTACTTCCGGCGCGGGCGCCGCCGCGGGTGGCGGCGCCTCCGCCGCCTGCGCCGGCAGGTCGGCCGCGGCGGTCTCGACCTGGGCCGCCAGCATGCCCGCCACCTTGCGGCTGCGCAGGCCGGGCGCGTCGACGACCTGGCGCGCGGCTGCGGCCGCGCGATGCAGCAGGTCGAACTGTTCGGCCGAGCTGCCTGCGCCCGCCCCGCGCGCGGCGCCCAGCATGCTTTCCAGCGCGTGGCACAGACGTTCCAGTTCGATCTCGTCGACGGTGCGCGCCGCGCCCTTGAGGGTGTGCAGCACCTTCAGCAAACGCTCGAACAGGGCGTCGCGCTGGCCGGATCCCGCCTGCTCGAGCGCCACCAGGCCCACGTCGATCTGGGCCAGGTGCTCGCGCGCCTCTTCGCCGAAGATGGCGCGCAACCGTTCCCGGAACGCTTCGTCCGTCATCGCGGGATCAGAACTGGAAGCGGGTCATGGTCTGGCGCAGCGACTGCCCCAGCGCATGCAGGTTGCGCGCCGACGCCTCCGCCTGGCGCGTGCCGGCCGCGTTTTCCGTGCTGGCCTGCTGGATGTTCTCCATCGCCAGCGCCACCTGGTCCATGCCGGCCAGCTGCTGCTGGCTCGACACGGCGATCTGCACCGCCGCCTGCGCCGCCTCCGTCATGTTGTCCGTCAGCCCGCGGATCGCCTCGCCGGCCTGCGTCGCCCGCTCGACGCCCTGCGCCACCGTTTTCGCGCCCTGCTCCGTGATCATCACGGCCGCGCCCACGCTCTTCTGGATCTCGCCGAGGATTTCACGCACCTGGCGCGTGGCCTGGCGCGACTGCTCGGCGAGGCTCTTGACTTCCTGCGCCACCACGGCGAAGCCGCGGCCATGCTCGCCGGCCTTGGCGGCCTCGATGGCCGCGTTCACGGCCAGCAGGTTCGACTGCTCGGCCAGGCCGGCGACCGTCGCCGTGATCTCGCCGATGGCATGGCTGCGCTCGGACAGGCGCACGACGGTGGTCGCGATGGCTTCCATCTTTTCCTGGATCGACTCCATGCCCTTCATGCTCTCTTCCAGCGCGCGCTTGCCCTCCGCGGCCGTGCGCGCGGCCTGCTGCGCCGACTCCGACACGGCGCGCGACTTCTCGGAGGCCAGCACCGACGTCTGCTTGACCTCTTCGACGGTGGCGGTCGTCTGACTCACCGCGGCCGCCGTCTCGGCCGTGCTGGCCGCCGCCTGCGCGGTGCTGGACAGGATCTCGCTCGCCGCGCCGCTCAAGGTGGCGACGCCGCGCGTCGTCTCGGCCGCGAGCGTGCGCCACGACTGCACCATGTCGCCCAGCGCGCGCAGCAGCTGCCCGACCTCGTCGCGGCTCGTGCCGGGCGGAACATCGGCGCGCAGGTCCCCCGTCGCGATACGCGCGGCCACGGCGGTCGCTTCGCGCAGCGGGACCGCGATGGCGCGGTTGAGCCAGATCGTCTTCGCGAATGCCAGCGCGACGACCGCCAGGTTCAGGATGACCAGCGTCGCGCCCGCGGTTTCCACCAGGGTTTCGCCTTCGCGCATGCGGGACCGCGCTTCCGCCATTTGCTTCGCCGCGATCTCGTCGGCGACGGTCCGCAGACGGTCGAACGTGTTCTGCAGACGTCCGGTCGCCGCTTCACCGGCGGCCGCGCGCTGCCCGGCGCGCACCTGCGTCAGCACGTCGTTGTCGCGCACGATGCCGTATTCCTGGTAGGCGCCGGCAAGCCGCGCATAGTCCGCCGCAAACGATTGATCGACGTTCCTGTGGGCGGCGAGCTCGCCGAGGAGACCCCGGATCGCGCCCTCCTCGGCCTCGAGCTGGCGGCCGAAGCCCGCCTGGGTGGTGCTGCCCGCGACGAGCGACGACAGCAGCGCCACGCGTTCGCGGTTGATGGCGCTGCGCAGCTCGAGGACCTTCATCGTGACCGCCAGGTCGTCGTTGTACAGGCGCTGCTGCAACGCCCTTTGGCGCGCGAGACCGTTCCACGACGAGAAACTGGACAGCGCCATCGCCACGACGATCAATCCGAAACCGAGCATCAGTTTTCCGCGAGTGGACAGATCGGCAAGGGCACGCATGGGATTCTCCTGTTGTTATTGGTGGTCCATCTTCACGATCGGCGTCGAACCGGCAAGCAGGCGCCGCGCATCGAGCAGCGCGGTGCGGTCGGGCGCAACGCCCAGCAGGTAGCCGGCCTCCGGGTCGGCCGGGCGCGGCAGGTCATGTCCAAGGTGATCGTCCGGAAAGCGGCGGGTGCCGTCGATCGCGTCGGCCAGCACGGCGAAACGGTTGTCCTCGCCGCGCAGCACGATCAGCGCGCCCGGCTCGGCCAGTTCCGTCAGCGGCAGCGCGAGCAGCGCGCGCAGGTCGACGACGGCCAGTACCTCGCCTTCCCACATCGTAATGCCGGCAACGACGTCAGGCACGCCGGGCAAGGCCGTCAGCGGCAGCGCCGGCAGCACGCGTGCGACCCAGGCCGCGTCGAACGCATAGCGCTCGCCCCCGCAGCGGAACGCCAGCACCTCGATGCCTGCGGGCTGCGCCGGCACCGGCGCGGCGCCGGCAACGGCCAGCGCGGCGGCGCGCTCTGCGAGCACGCGCTCCTGGACTCCGGGGTCGACGCGGTCCAGCGCGGCGAGGCCGGCGGCGGCCGCTTCGAGCCGGCGCGACAAGGCTTCCCAATCGAAGGCGGCCGTCATGACATCCGCTCCAGCCACGCTGCCGCGGCGCCGCCCAGTTCAGCGTCGGCTGCGGCGCCGGCGAGCCGCCGGCAATCGCGCAACAGGCTGCGCGCGCGCGGCCGCCGGCCCGCCGCGTCTTCGATCAGCGCCCACAGGTAATGTCCGAACGCGCTGTCCGGTTCGAGGTACAGCAGGCGCCGCACGCAGTGGCGCGCGAGGGCCGGATCGCCATGCTCCAGCGCGAACAAGGCGGCGCGCTGCTGCAGCGGCGCCGACAGCGCCTCGGCCTCGACGGCGCGGCGCAGGCATTGCAGCGCCTCCTCGCGCCCGGCCGTTTGCGCCAGCGCGTGCACGCGGTCCATCGCCGCGGCGTCCGCCGGGACCCGCGCGGACGGCGCGGCCGCGGGCAGCGGCTCGGGACGGCGGGCCGGCACGACCGGCGCGACGGCGGGCGCCGCCGGCGCCGGCGCCGGCACAGGCAGCGCGTCCTTGCGGAAGAACACGGCATCCTCGCGGAACACGGGCGTAAAACCGTCGAACAGGCGGGTCGACGCTTCGCTCGCGTTCACCACGAGCCAGCCGCCGTCGACGAGGCAGCCGCGCAGGCGCGCGATGACGCGGGCCGCCTGCGCCGGGGCGAAGTACATCAGCACGTTGCGGCAGAAGATGACGTCCTGCGCCAGCGTGCCCGTGCCGGCGGACGGATAGACGTCGGAGGCGAGGTTCAGGTTCGCAAAGCGGACCTGGGCGCGCAGCGACGCGTCGACCTCGTAGAGGCCGTCGCCCAGCGGCCGGAAGAACGCCGCGAGGTCGGCCGGGTCGGTGCGGCGGAACGACCAGCGCCGGTAGATGCCGGCGCGGGCGACGTCGAGGAAGGCGTCGTTCAGGTCGGTGGCGAGGATATCCACCCGTTCGGGCGGCAGCTGCGGCACGCCGCGGCGCAGAGCCAGCGCGATCGAATACGGTTCCTCGCCCGTGCAGCAGCCGGCGCTCCAGATACGCAGGGGGCGCGTCGCGCCGCGCGCCAGCAGCGCGCGCGCCCGGTCGCACACGAGGTCGAAGGCGCGCGGCTCGCGCAGCAGATACGTCTCGCCGACCGTGAGGAAGCGCGCGCACAGGGCGCTGCGGGCGTCGTCCCACGGCCCAGCCAGCAGCCACGACGCGCAGGCCGCGGCACCCGGCAGGCCCAGCGCGCCGGCCATCCGGTCGAGGGCCGCGTCGAACTGGCGGCGCCGCAGGCCCGCGAACGTCAGGCCCGTCGCGGCCTCGACCCGCTGCGCCGCGAGGTCGAAGACGTCGCCGACGGTGTCGTCAATGGCGTTCACCCGCCGCCCCCAGCACCTGCGTCAATTGCGCCCGTTCGTGGTCGAACAGGAACCGGGCCGGGTCGATCACGAGGCACAGACCGTCCGGCAGGCGCACCACGCCGTCGACGTAGGCGGCGGCCCCGGCGGCATCCGGCCAGGCGCTGTCCGGGACCGCCGTGCCGGGGCCATGGACGCCGTCGACCACGAGCGCGCACAGGAGCCCGTCCATCTCGACGATGAGGAATTGCTGGGCGGGCGTGATGACGGTCGGGCGGGCGGTGGCGCGCAGGGCGAAATCGAGGACGGTGACGGTATCGCCGGCCACGTCGAGCACGCCGAGCACGATCTCGGATGCCCCCGGCAACGGCACGGGCCGCGCGCTAAGGACGGCGCGGCGCACGGCCGCCAGCGGCACGGCAAAGCGCTGCCCGCGGCAGCTGAACTCGAGGATCTGCATTGCCGCCGGTTGTCGCGACGGCAACGCCGCTTCGGACGCAAAAGCGGAGGGATTCATGATCGTCTCCTGTCGATGCGATGCCAGGCGACCGCTGGCATTTCGTTCGCATGAGGCTGATCGTAACGGACCTTGAGACCGGCGTCTCACCGCCGCCGTGCGTATTCTGGATGTATGTACAGGCTCTGTATGCAGGGAGAATGGCTAAACCTGTAGATTTCCTGAAATTTCTAGCAATAAATCGCCTATGCGCATTTTAAAATACCGCAAATCCGGCAATTCTGTCGCAAATTAAACGACAAGCGTTATCGATATAATGTTGCTAAAAGTTGACATTCCGCACAGGGTGCTATGAGTCAACTTTCCAGATGCGCCAGCTTGCCCAGGCAGCGGCGCTGGAAGCTGTCGAGGCCGTCCGTGACGAGCGCGTCGTCCTCCGCCACGGTGCCGGCGTCGATCAGCAGGCGCAGCTTGGCGATGCGGTCGCCCTGCGCGAGTGCGCGCCCGAGGTTGGATGCGTCCGGCGCGCCCGCCTGTTCGATCGCCTGCGCGACCTCCGCCGGGAATTCCCAGTGGCGCGCGATGGCGGCCGAGATCTGCCGCCCCAGCGCCAGCAACTGGCTGCTGAATTCGGCGGAACCGGGGACGGCGCGGTCCGGGCACAGGCGGAATGCGACGATGAGGCCCACATTCTGCATCAGGCCGGCCAGATACGCTTCGAATCCGCCGGCGGGAATGCCGGGCGCGACGAGGCTCGCTGCCAGCGCGCACCGCTCGGACTGGTCCCACACGTGGGGCGCGACCCGGCGCGCGAAGCCGTCCGAATCCATGTTGATGACGGGCCGGAACGCGACGCGCGCCAGCACCATGCGCAGGCCGTTCTGCCCCAGCAGCTTGATGGCGGCCTCGACGGTGTCGACCTTCGTCATGGGACGGTAATACGCGCTGTTCGCCTCGCGGATCACTTCCGCCACGAGCACGGGATCCTGCACGACGAGGCGCGACAGCTCGGTGGTCGACACGTCTTCCTCGCCCAGGCTGCCGAGCAGCTTGGGAATCACTTCGGGAACGCGCGGCACGAGCCCGGCCGCGTCATCGGGACGGGCGGCGAGCGCCCGGACCTCGTCCAGGATCGCGTTCTCCACGTCGGGCGCCGCGTCGAACCGGGCCGAGCCCGTCAGCCAGCGGTAATATACCGCATCGATGTCGTGGCCGATACGCTCCAGCTGCCGTGCCTGCTCCAGTTTCTGCTCGCCGGCCTTGGCCGCTGCCGCCGCGGACTGGCTGGCGCCGCCATCCGAACCGCCCATCAAACGAGAAATCCAACCCATGTGTCACCCCGCGCCAACGTCAATATTGTTATGCGTTGGATTGTGTCAAATAAATTGCCCAATGGCAATTCATTCCACATATTGGGATCGATTTCATGGCGGCGGGATGCGTTTTCCCACTGATCCGGACAAGCTGGCGGCTCAGAACAGGCGGATGTTGCCGTCTTCGTCCCAGTCGACGCGGGTGATGCCGGGCTCGTCCTGCTCGAGGCGGCGCAGCACGTCGTCCTGCCCGTGCGCCGGCGCCGGCCGCGGCGGCGCGAGCCGGTCGCGGCGCGCGAACCCTTCCCGCACCGTCGCGACCAGTTCCTCCTGCAGCCACGGCTTGGCCAGGTAGCGGAATACTTCGGCGCGGTTCACGGCGTCGGCCACCTCGAGGATTTCCGTCGTGGCGGACACGACGATGCGGACCGCTTCCGGCTGCAGGCCCTTCATGAGCTGGAGCACGTCGGCGCCGTTCAGGCCGGGCATGCGGTAGTCGGAGATGACGATGTCGAAGTCCTGTTCACCGGCACGGAGCACGGCCGATTCCGGTTCGTCGAACGCTTCGATCACGACGTCGTCCGACGGGAATGCCGCGCGCAGGGTGCGCCGCAGGGCGCTCAGCACGGACGGTTCGTCGTCAAGAATGAGAATGCGGCGCATCGGGAGACCCTGACTTCACGAAAAGTTGCAATTGAATCGACGAGCGGCGCTCGTACTCGGCGAGCTGTTTCAGCATCCGGTCGGACAGGACATGGTCGGCCGACAGCAGCAGCGTCCCTTCCGGCGACAGCAGGTCGCGGCTGAGCACCATACCCGGCTTGAGCTGGTCCACGCCCGCCGCGACCTCGGCGATCACCTCGGCCACGCTGCGTCCGGTGCGGATATCGTAGAACGCTTCGACGACGGCCGGATCGTAGCGCTTGCCGCGGCTCTCGGCGACGAGTTCCGTCGCCTGCGCCGCATCCGCGCGGCGCTGCGCGAGCAGGCCCCGCTGCAGCGCCTCGAAATCGTGGGCCACCGCCAGGATGCGCGCGCCGAGCGGGATGTCGAAGCCGGCCGTGCCTTCCGGGAAGCCCGCGCCGTCGAAGCGCTCGCGGTGGGCACCGATGATGCGTGCCGCCTCGCGCAACTCTTCCAGCGGCATCAGGATCTGTTCGCCCAGGTGCGGGTATTTGCGGTAGAGCCCCAGGTTGTCACCTTTCAGCACCGACTCCGGGATGCCGATCAGGCCGTCGGGAAAACCGGTTTTGCCGATTTCGTGCAGCAGGCCCGCCACGAAGATGTCCTGCGCCTCGCGGGCCGACAGGCCCATGCGCAAGGCGATGCGGCGCGCCAGGTCGGCCACGCGACGGCCGTGGCCGGGCACGGCGCCGGCGCGCGTCTCCACCATGCTCGAAAACACCTTGATGAGCGTGAGGAAGTTGTTCTTGAGGCGCTCGTGCGACGCCTGCAGCGATTTCTGGGCCGAGGACAATTCCGCCGTCCGGTCGCGCACCCGCTGCTCCAGGTTCGCGTTCAGGTCGCGCAGCTGGTCGTTCTGCTGGCGCGTCAGTTCTTCCAGCCGGATCTTTTCGCGCTGCAGCGCCTGCCGTTCCAGCGCGTCGCGCACGACGAGCAGGATCGCCTCCTCGTTCCACGGCTTCGTGATGTAGCGGTAGACCTCGCCGCGATTGATCGCGCCGACGGTCGCTTCGTGGTCGGCGTGGCCCGTCAGCAGCAGGCGCAGCGTGTCGGGCCAGCGCTGGCGCACGCGTTCCAGGAATTCGGTACCGTTGATTTCCGGCATCTGCATGTCGGAGATCACGATGTCGACGTGTTCTTCTTCCAGCACGGCCCAGCCGGCCGTGGCGCCGCCCGCGACGAGCACCTTGTAGTTTTCGCGGCGGAACAGGCGGCGCAGCGCGGCGAGGATGTTCGGCTCGTCGTCGACGCACAGGATCGTGGCCGCGGGCGCATCCGTGCGCGCGGTGGCGGATAACATGTTCATGACTGAATAGTGTCGTTCATAGCTAATCTTGCATCAAAAGCCGGCAGGCTTCCTCGAACTGCCCTTCCGTCTCGCGGCACACCGCCTGCAATTGTTCCGGCAACAGGCCGAGGTTGGCCGCGGCCACGCCGGCCATGCGCCCGTTCGGATCGAGCGCGTGCACCAGCCCGTTGGCCACGTGCACGACGCCGGGGATGTCGGCCAGGTCGGCCGCTTCCGGCGCGTGGTGCCGGCCGATCGCGCGCTGGATCGCCGGCGGGAATTTCCACGCCTCGGCCAGCAGCTGGCCGGCGCGCTCGTGGTCCACGCCGAGCACGCGCAGCTCGACCGCGGAGAGGCCCGCCTCGTCGTACTCCGCGATCACCCGCGCATACTGCCCGGGAAAGCTGATCGCCAGCACGAGCCGGCCGATGTCGTGCAGCAGGCCGCCGATGAAGGCGGCATCCTGGTCGAGCCCCGCGTGGCGCGCAAGGCTCCGGGCGCACAACGCGGTCGCGATCGAGTGGCGCCAGAAATACGCGACGTCGACCCTGGGCTGGCCGGCGCCGCCGAAGCGGTCGATGACGGTGCTCGCCACGGCCAGTGCCCGCGCGCTGTCGAACCCCAGCACGACGATCGCCTGCTTGACCGTCTTGACCTTGGACGGCAGGCCGTAGAACGACGAATTCGCCAGGCGCAGGATCTTCGCGGCCAGCGCCTGGTCGCGCGACATCTTTTCCGCCAAGGTCGTCACGTCGACGTCCTCGCGCCCGAACGAACTGATCAGGTCGAGCACGACGGACGGCAGCGCCGGCAGGTCGCGCAGGCGCTGCACCACCTGGGTGAGTTCCACCATGGTCGTCGTCATGCCGCCTCGATGACGATCAGCCATCCCCGCGACTGCGTGCCGTTGCCCATCGGCTGCACGCGGGCATGGAGCCGCTGCTCTCCGAGCCTGTGTTCGAACGCGAAAGAACCGCCGTCCGACATCGGCTCCGGCAGCGCCGGGAACAACTGCCGCAGATCGCATCCCAGCACGGCCCCCTGCGCCCCGAACAGCCCGTGGGCCGCACGGTTGGCGAGCACGATGGTGCCCGTATCGTCGCTCGCGAGCACCGGCACGGGCACGTTGTCGAGCGCCTCGTGCACGATGTCCAGGCTGATCTCGCCCTGTTCGATGTCGCTCTGCTGCCGCGCCAGCACGGATTCCAGCTGGCGGTTCACGGCCGCGAGCTTCTGGTTCGCCGTGCGCACTTCCAGCGTCAGCAGGCGGTTCTCGTTGGCCATCGCGCCGTACGCGACGGCTTCCTGGATGTGGCTGCGCAGCTGCTCGTCGTCCCAGGGCTTGGTCAGGAATTTATAGATCGCGCCCCCGTTCACGGCGTCCGTCACCGTCTGCAGCTCGGTATAGCCGGACAGCACGATGCGCACGGTGTCGGGATACAGCCGGCGCACCTCGCGCAGGAATTCGACCCCGGTCATCTCGGGCATGCGCTGGTCGGACACGATCACGTCGACGGTGTGTTCCTCCAGCAGCTTCAGGCCCTCCCTGCCGCTGTTCGCGGTGAGGATGCGGTAGCCGTCGCCGCGCAGCAGGCGCCTGAGCGACGACACGATGCTCGTCTCGTCGTCGACGAGCAGCAGGGTCGGCTGCGTGCGGTTGAAGCGCAGCAGGCGCGGCGCCAGGCCGGGGCCCGACTGCAGCAGCGCCGTCATCGCGTCGAACGGCACCGGCGCGGACACGAAGTCGCCCTGCACGGCGTCGCACATGTGGCGCGCCAGGAAATCGCACTGGCCTTCGCGCTCGACGCCGTCGGCGACGACGCGCATGCCGAGGCTGTGCCCCATCGTGACGATCGCATCGACGACCGCCACGGCGCCGTCCCCGTCGGGCAGGCGCGCGATGAACGAGCCGTCGATCTTGAGCACGTCGAGCGGCAGGCGCTGCAGGTTCACGAGGCTCGACGAACCGGTCCCGAAGCCGTCGAGGCCCAGCCGGATGCCCTTGTCGCGCAGCCCGCGCAGGCACCCGGCCAGGCGGTCCACGTCGTCCGCCAGCAGGTTCTCGGCCAGCTCCAGGTCCAGGCAGGTCGGCGGCACCCCCGCCTCCGCGAGCGTGGGCAGGATCGCGTCTTCCAGGTCGCACATGGCGAGCTGGCGCGCCGTCAGGCTGACGCCCACGCGCAGCGCCGTGAATCCCTGCGCGCGCCACTGCGCCGCATGCGCCGCGGCATGGCGCAGCACCCAGTCGGCCAGCGCGCCGCCCAGGCCGCACTCTTCCGCCACGCCGAGCAGGGTGGCCGGCGGCACCGTGGCGCCGTCGTGGTCCAGGCAGACCGACGCTTCCACGGCGCAGATCGTGCCGCTGACGAGGTCGACCCGCGGCCGGTAGCGCAGCGACAGGCCGGCGCCCGCGAGCGCCTCGCGCAGCGCGAAGCCGATCCGCAGCCGGTCGAGGCCACCGTCCTCCGGCAGCGCGTCGTCCCAGCACTGCGTGCCCGCACCCGCTTCCTGCGCGCACGCGAGGGCGCGGTCGGCGGCCAGCAGCAGGTCCTCCGCCGTGCCCCCGCTCAGCGGGAATGCGGCGCCGCCCACGCAGCACGTCACGTACACGCTGTGTTCGTCGTGTTCGAACGGCGCCGCCACGGCGCCGACGATCGCCTGGATGCGCGCCGACGCCTGCGCCTGCTGCGCGCCTTCCAGCAGCAGCAGGAACTTGTCGCCGCCGTCGCGCGCGACCGTCACGTCGGGCCCGGCCGCACCTTCGATGCGGCGCGCGATCTCGACCAGGATGCGCTCCCCGTCCTCGTGGCCGACCAGCGCGTGGACGCGCTTGAACAGGTCGAGCTGCAGCGCCGCGACCTGCACCGGACGCTGGGCGCGCGCGGCGCGGCGCAGCGCGTGCTCGAGGCGGTCGCGGAACAGAGCGTGGTTCGGCAGGCCCGTGAGCACGTCGTGCGTCAGCGTGAACTGCAGGTCGCGCCGGGACACCGTCTCGATGGTGACGTCGCTGCCCAGGACCAGGATGCCGGCCCCGCCCTGCGATGCGCTGTGCGGCACGGGCTGCGCCACGAAGTCGACGTAGCGCTGTTGCAGCGCGCCGCCGGGACCGGGCAGGCGCACGGGCCACGCGCGGTGCACGACCGGTTCGCCCGTGGTCAGCGCGGATTTCAACAGCGCCACGACCCCCTGCTCCGCCACGTCCGGCAGGGCGATCTCCATCGGCAGGCCGATCAGGTCGGCGCGCCCCACCAGTTGCTTGTAGGCGTCGTTCGCGTGGGCGAACATGAGATCGGGGCCGACGAGGAAGGCGACGAAGCCGGGCGCATGTTCGAGCCATTCGAGCGCGACATAGCCTTCGGGGCAAGGCGGCGTCGACGCCGCCTTGGGTGCGGGAAGATGTTGGGTGGCTGCATTCATGGCAGTTATGCAATACTCGATGAGCTTGAGAGAAATCAAGCCTTATGTCGAGAATATAGAACATTGCCGTAGGGAATGTTCACATATTTGCGGAAACTGTGTCCCTGTGAATACAGTCTGGACGCTCTGGCAACGCTATACCGTGCGCGAGTACTGCATCCTTTGCAACGGCACGGCCGCCGGCTTGCCGAAATAATCATCGAAGACCATGCAGATGTTCCGCACCAGCAGGCGGCCCTTCGGCGTGACCTCGATGCGGTCCGGCGTCAGCGTCAGGAGCCCGTCCTTTTCCAGTTCCGCCAGCCGCGCCAGTTCCGGCGCGAAGCGTTGCGCGACGTCGACGTCCCGGCGCGCCGCGAGGTCGCGCAGGTCGAGCGCGAAGTCGCACATCAGCTTCTGGATCACGTCGCGCCGCAGCAGGTCGTCGGGCGACAGCGCCAGCCCCCGCGCAACCGGAAGCTCGCCGCGGTCGAGGCGCGCGTAATACGGCTCGAGCGATTTCTCGTTCTGCGCATAGGTGCCGGCGACGGCGCTGATGGCCGACACGCCGCAGGCGACCATGTCGATGTCCGCGTGCGTCGAATAACCCTGGAAGTTGCGGTGCAGGGTGCCGTCGCGCTGCGCGCGCGCCAGTTCGTCGTCGGGCCTGGCGAAATGGTCCATGCCGATGTAGACATAGCCCGCGGCGCCCAGCCGCTCGATGCACAGGCCCAGCATCGCCAGCTTCGTGGCGCCGTCGGGCAGGTCCTCGTCGCGGATCAGCTTCTGCGACTTGAACAGCTGCGGCATGTGCGCATAGTTGTAGACGGAGATGCGGTCCGGCGCCGCGGCGACGACCTTGTCCAGGGTCGCGGCCATCGTGGCGACGTTCTGCAGCGGCAGGCCGTAGATCAGGTCGATGCTGATCGAGCGGAAGCCGGCCTCGCGCGCGGCGGCGATGGCATCGACCGTCAGCGCTTCCGGCTGGATGCGGTTGACGGCGCGCTGCACGTCCTCGTCGAAGTCCTGCACGCCCAGCGACAGCCGGTTGAAGCCCTGCCGGCGCAACGTGCGGATGCGGCGCGCGTCGACCGTGCGCGGGTCGATCTCGATGGAGAACTCGCCCACGTCGTCCGATGCGAACGCGTAGCGGCTGCGCAAATGGCCCAGCAGGTCGCCCATCTGGTCGTCGCTCAGGTAAGTCGGCGTGCCGCCGCCGAAGTGCAGCTGCTCGACGACGGCGCCGTCCGCGAACAGCGCGGCCTGCAGGTCGATCTCGCGCAGCAGGTAGCCCAGGTATTTCGCGGCCTTCGCGCGGTCGTGCGTGATGATCTTGTTGCACGCGCAGTAGTAGCACAGCGATTCGCAGAACGGGATGTGCACGTACAGCGACAGCGGCTTGCCCGGCCGCGCCGCGGCGGCAAATTCTCCGGCGCCGAACGCCGGGGTAAACCGGTCCGCGGTGGGGTACGACGTGTAGCGCGGGCCGCGCTGGGTCATGCGGGCGATCAGGTCCGCGTCGAATTCGATGGTGGGATGCATGGTCACTCCGGTTCAGCCTTCGCGGCCGTCGATGCGGGCAGAGGTCAGGTAAGGCACGTAGACGGCCAGGTAGGCGAGGAAGGCGGCGCTCCAGCAGACAGTCGCAAGCACCAGGCCCGCATCGCGCCAGGCCGGCACCACGCCGGCGGCGAAGCGCAGCACCACGGCCGCCTGCACGAGCACGAACATCGCGGTCTCGCCGCGGCCGGCCTTCAGCGGACGGCCCGTGTGGCCCAGCGCCGTGCGGGTGATCATGCCCATGATCAGGCCGGCGAGCGCGCCGACCGTCAGCACGTGCAGCGCGGCGCTGCCCGTGACGACGCCGTACTGGGCCAGCGCCAGCAGCAGGAAGCCGAACGGGATCCAGAAGTACGACACGTGCAGGATCCACAGCAGCGGATTGCGCCACGTGCGCCACGGTT
Organism: Massilia kyonggiensis; assembly: GCF_024756235.1. GTDB lineage: Bacteria > Pseudomonadota > Gammaproteobacteria > Burkholderiales > Burkholderiaceae_D > Telluria > Telluria kyonggiensis. The sequence goes on from NZ_JANUGY010000008.1 coordinate 349,054, forward strand.
GCCAGCCGAGCAGGCGCACGGCCTGGCCGACGGCCGCGAGCAGCGCGAGGCTGGCCGTCACGGGCGCCGGCAGGCCGAACGTCCACGCGAGGCCCGCCAGCACGGTCAGCGCCAGCGCCCATTTGTCGCGGCGCGCATCCTGCACGGGTTGCGTGCCCGGCGCGCCGTTGCGGGTGAACATGGGGATCACGCGGCCGCCGATCACGACCTCGATCACGACGATCAGCAGGATCGCGGCGTGCACGGGCGCCAGCGGATCGATGTGCATCCAGCCCAGCGCGGCCGCGTGGTACGTCACGTTCGTCAGGGTGAGCAGCGCGAGCAGTCCGACGAGGAACATGTTGCGCATGTTCCCCGACTGCTTCAGCACGCGGAACAGCGGCCACGCCGCGATCGGCAGGAACGCAGCGTCCACGACGGCACCGGCGACGGGCGGCGCGGCCAGCATGGCGATCCGCCCCGCCACCCACACGGCGGCGATGGCTGCAAGGGCCTTGCCGCGCGGGGTCCATAGTTTCGTCCAGTTGTAGCCGGCCGTGTACAGGAAGCCTACGACGACGGCCAGCGCGAAGCCGAACACCATCTCGTGCATGTGCCACAGCATGTCGATGCGGGCCGGGACGCGCAGGCCCGCCTGCGCCGCGATCCACAGCGGCACGGCGAGCGCGCCGAACGCGGCGGCGAGCAGGTAGAACGGGCGGAAGCCGAGCGCGAACAGCGGCGCGCTGTGGCCGGGTGCGGGTGCCGGACGGGCTTCTTCGATGGTCATGAGGGCCATGGCGGCCTCCTTTTAAGTGGTATCTCCACTGCATGTTATGAGCCGCGGCGGTGCCGGACAATCGGCCAAAGTGACTAGTCCGCGATGCGGATAGGACGTCTTCGCGCCCTTTCCTAAACTGGGTCAAGCATTTCAAATAAAGCTGCATTTGCAATGCAACTATTGCGGAGTTTCGCCGCACAATGCGGTCCAGGCGCCCCGCTGCGCCACCGATCAACCACAGTGAAGGAACACAAGCCATGCACGCTACACGCAGACTATGGACCTGGCTGGCGATCATCTGCGTACTCTCCTTCGGCACGCTCTTGTTCGTGGGCCGGGAGATCTACCTGAAGGCGCCACCGATCCCCGGACAAGTCCTCGACCACCAGGGCCGCGTCATCTACACCGGCGAACAGATCAAACGGGGCCAGCAGGCCTGGCTCGCCGCCGGCGGCCAGCAGCTGGGCACCGTGTGGGGCCACGGCAGCTACGTCGCCCCCGACTGGTCGGCCGACTGGCTGCACCGCGAAGCCGTCGCCCTGCAGGACCAGCTCGCACAACGCGATCACGGCAAACCGTACGCGCAGCTGGATGCGGCCGCACGGGGCGGCATCGACGCGCTCGTGAAGGAAGCGCTGCGCCGCAACACGTACGACGCGGCCGCCGACACGTTGACCATGTCCGCCGAGCGCACCGCCGCGATCGCGGCCGTGGCGAGCCATTACGCGGGCCTGTTCGGCACCGATGCGAAACTCGACAAGCTGCGCGAACAGTACGCGATGAGCGCCAACTCCCTGCCCGCGCTCGACGACCGCACGGCGCTGACCGGCTTCTTCTTCTGGTCGTCCTGGGCGGCCGCCGCGGACCGTCCGGGCGAAACCGGCCTGTCGTACACGAGCAACTGGCCGCACGAACCGCTCGTCGGCAACACGCCCACGGCCGGCGCGGGCATCTGGTCGGTCGCCAGCATCATCGTCATGATCGGCGCCATCGCCGGCATGGTGCTGTTCCACTCGGCGCAGCCGGAAGAAGCGGACCCGAAACCGCCGAAGGACGACCCGCTGTTCAAGCTGAAGGCGACGCCGTCGATGAAGGCCACCCGCAAGTACTTCGCCGTCGTGGTCGCGCTGATCCTCGCCCAGGTGGGCATGGGCGTCGTCACCGCGCACTATTCGGTCGAGGGCCACAGCTTCTTCGGCATCCCGCTGGGCGACATCCTGCCGTTCACGATCAGCCGCACGATCCACACCCAGTTCGCCGTGCTGTGGATCGCCACCGCGTGGCTCGCGACGGGCCTGTACATCGCGCCCGCCATCTCCGGCCATGAGCCCAAGTACCAGGCGCTGGGCGTCAACGTGCTGTTCTACGCGCTGCTGTTCATCGTCGCCGGTTCCACCGCGTGCGGCTGGCTCGGCACGCTGCAGCACCGCGGCGTCGACTTCAGCTTCTGGCTCGGCAACCAGGGCCTGGAATTCACCAGCATGGGCCGCGTGTGGCAATACCTGCTGTTCGTCGGCCTGCTGTTCTGGGCCTTCCTGCTCGGCCGCGGCCTGTGGCCCGCGCTGCGCAAACCGTCCGAGAGCCGCGGCCTGATCGCCATGGTGTTCCTGGCGGCCGTCTGCATCGGCGGCTTCTACGCCACGTCGCTGACCTGGGGCCAGCACACCCATTACGCCATGGTCGAGTACTGGAGGTGGTGGCTGGTGCACCTGTGGGTCGAAGGCTTCTTCGAAGTGTTCGCCACGGCCGTCATCGCGCTGCTGTTCACCCGCCTGGGCCTGATCCGCGCGGCCAGCGCCAACGCCGCCATCGTGCTGGAGACCATCGTGTTCCTGTTCGGCGGCATCCTCGGCACCTTGCACCACCTGTACTTCACGGGCACCCCGACGGCCGTCATTGCCATCGGCGCCATGTTCTCCGCACTGGAAGTGGTGCCGCTGTCGATGATCGGCATCGAAGCCTACCGCAACTACCAGCGCACGAAGGCCGCGCCGTGGGTCGCGAACTACCGCTGGGCGATCCTGTGCTTCATCGCCGTCGGCTTCTGGAACACCATCGGTGCGGGCCTGCTGGGCTTCTCGATCAACACCCCGATCGCGCTGTACTACATGCAGGGCCTGAACATGACGGCCGCGCACGGCCATGCCGCCCTGTTCGGCGTGTACGGCATGCTGGGCGTCGGCCTGATGCTGTTCTGCCTGCGCGGCCTGACGGACCGTCTCGCCTGGTCGGACGCCCTCCTCAAGCCCATGTTCTGGCTGCTGAACATCGGCCTCGCGATGATGGTGTTCATGGCGCTCGTCCCGGCCGGCATCTACCAGGCCTGGGCCAGCATCACGAAGGGCATGTGGTTCGCGCGCTCGCCGGAAGTGATCCACTCCCCGTTCATGGAAAACATGGTGTGGCTGCGCGTGCCGGGCGACGTCGTGTTCGCGGTGGGCACCGTGTTCCTCGCGCTGTTCGTGCTGCGGGTGATGCGCCGCCCTGCCCGGCCCGCCGTGGTCCCGGTCGAAGTCCCGATCGAGATCGCCGGCCGGCCCGCCGCCAAGGCCCGCGTTTCCACCAAGGCCTGAGCCCACGGGCGCCGGAGCGATCATGCGTCTCACCGAACATACCGACTACGCCCTGCGCGTGCTGATGTACCTGGGAGCCAATGGGGGCCGCCTCGCCACCACCGGGGAGGTGGCGACCCTGCACGGGATCTCGCATCATCACCTGACGAAGATCGTCAACGAGCTGGGACACGCGGGCTTCATCGAGACCGTGCGGGGCCGCTGCGGCGGCATCCGCCTCGCCCGCGCGCCCGCGGACATCACCGTCGGCGACGTCGTGCGCCACACGGAGCCCGACTTCCACCTCGTCGCCTGCCTGGATGGCCGCGCCCGCGCGTGTCCGCTCGCGCCGGCGTGCGTGCTGAAAGGGGCGCTGTGCCGCGCGACGGCCTGCTTCCTCGAGTCGCTGGACGGCATCGCGCTGTCCAGCCTCATCGCACCATCATGAACGACACTCTCGACCTGCGGGCCCTGCCCGCCCCCGAACCCATGGAGCGCGTCCTCGACGCGCTCGATACCCTTCCCGACGGCGCGCGGCTGCGCGTGCTGCTGGCGCGCGAACCGCATCCGCTGTACGGCATCCTCGCGCGCACCGGCTACCGCTGGCAGTCCGACTGGCAGGACGACGGCTGCCTCGTGACCATCGCGCGGAACGCGTGATGCGGCGCGCCCTCGACTACACCCGCCTCCCGCCGCCCACCGTGCCGCTCGCCTTCCTGCTGGCGGCGCCCTGGTTCGGCGTGGCGGCGGGCGGCGTCGTCGCATGGCATGGCGCGGCCGTATTCGCATCGCGCTGGACCGGGCCGGCACTGGCGGCCGTCCACCTCGTCACGCTGGGCTTCCTGACGATGACGATGGCGGGCTCGCTGCTGCAGATGCTGCCGGCCGTGGCCGGCCTGGCGCTGCGCGGCACGTCCCGCCTCGCCGCCTGGAGCTGCCCGCTGCTGGCTGCCGGCGCGGCGCTGCTGGCTGCCGCATTCCTGTCCGGACAGGCGCGCCTGTTCGCGCTGGGCGGTGGGGTACTGCTGGCGGCGTTCGTCGCGTTGCTGGCCTGCCTGCTGCCCACGCTAAGTCAACGGACACGGGCCGCCGCCGTCGTCCACATCGCCGGCGGCATGCGCGCGGCCGTCGCGGCGCTGCTGGCGTGCGTGGTGGCCGGCCTGCTCCTCGCCGGCTGGCTCGCCGGCGGTCCGGCCGTCCCCGTGCTGCCGCTCGTCGATACCCACGCGGCGCTGGGCCTGGCGGGCTGGATCGTGCCGCTCGTGATGGCCGTGTCGTTCCAGGTGATCCCGATGTTCCAGGCGACCGACCCGTTCCCGCCGTTCGCGGCGCGGCTGCTGGTGCCGCTCCTGCTGCTCGCATTGGCCGGCTGGATCGCCGGCCGCTGGCTGGACGCGCCCTGGCGCACCGTGCCCGCGCTGGCCGGCGCGGCGGTCGTCACCGTCTATGCCGGCCTGGCCGCGGCCCTGCTGCTGCGGCGGGAACGCACGCGCACCGCGGCCGGCACGCGCTACTGGCTGCTGTCGCTCGCGGCGCTGGCCGGCGCCGCGTGGCTGTTCGCCTGGCCGGGCGACGCACCGGCCCCGCTCGTCGGCGTCTGCTTTCTTGCGGGCTGCGCGATGTCCGTCGTGAACGGCATGCTGTACCGGATCGTGCCTTTCCTCGTGTGGCACCACCTGCGCGCCCGCCTGCCGCCGGACGTGGCGGCGCCAAAGTTCGCGGAACTCATCCCGCCGGCGCGCCAGCGCACGCAATGCCGCTGGCACGCCGCGGCCGTGGCCGTGCTGCTTGCCGCGTGCGTCGTGCCGACGCTGGCGTCAGTCGCCGGCCTGTTGCTCGCCCTGGCCTGCCTGCGGCTGGGGCTCGACCTCGCCGCGCCCGTGCTGCGGCACCGTCGGGCGCTTTGACCGGCGCGACCAGCCCAGCATGCCGAGGCCCAGCGCGAACACCGCCGCCATGCCGGGCTCCGGCACGTCGCCCGCGGGCGGCGCCTGCAGGACGAAGGACAGGTTGTCCGCATAGCCATCGTTGTCGCCCGAGACGAGGCGCTCCATCGACAGCCAGAACGACAGCTTGCGGGTGCCCGTCGGCACGAAGCCGTCGGTCTCGCGATACATCAAACCGGTCTCGTTGTTGCGGTCCTGCGGCGTCACGGGGCCGAGCACCGAGTTGCCGATCTCGTTGTCGTAAGCGTCGAGGAACTGCACGTAGAACAGGGCGTTGTCGCCCTGGTCCTGCCAGCCGCCGAGCCAGCCGGTCAGCGCGTACGACGTGTCCCGGGTCGTCGTCACGCCGAAGTCCAGCGTCTGGTAGCCGACCGCGTACTGGCCGAAGCCGGCGAACATGTTATTGCCGCGCTCCAGCGGTCCCGGTTGCGTGGGCAGCACCCAGTTGCTGCCGTAGCCCACGGACTGGAACTGGTCGTAGCCCGCGTAGCCGGTCCAGCCGGCGGTGCCGGCTTCGGCGTCGCCGTTGACGACGAGGTTGCTGCCATAGACCACGGCAGCCTGGCTGTTGCATGCCGCGGCGAGCAGCGCGGCCGCGATGAGGAATCGAATGTGCATGGGCGTCTCCTGGTCAAACGATACGGTACTGGTCGAGTTGGGCCGCGCCCTGCATCGCCGGGTCGCTGATCGACGGCAGCCCGTTTTCGAGGTGTCCGGCGAAGCGCCGCAGCCAGCCGGGCATGCCGTTGACGCGCGCGCTGAAGTCGTACCAGTTGGCGGTCTGCGCCAGCGACAGGCGCAGGGTGCTGCGCGAGCGTGCAAGCACGCGCACGTCGGGAATCCGGTGCGTCGTGTACTTGTTGGCGACGAGCTGGAAGCTGCACGGCTGGCCGCCGTTGTTCACGAAGTCGACGACGAGCTCTCCGGCCCGGCGGTCGGCGCGCACGACCACTTCCGGCAACGCGGCGTCCGCGGCGCGGCGCACGTCGCCCGCGACGTGGCGATGGAAGCCGTTCGGGCCCAGCACCCACAGGTCGTAAGCTGCACCGGTGGTCCAGCGGCCCGTCAACTGCTTGCCCGCTTCGACGGTGTAGCGGCGCGGGATCTGGTCCAACGCCAGGCGGTCGTACACGTGGAACACGGCGCCCGCCTCGCCCGCGTTCTCGAACGTGAGGTCGACGAGGCTGCCCGCGACGGCGGCCTGCACCTGCAGTTCGTACGGCAGCGCGCGCGCGGGGCGCACGCCGGCGGCCTGCACGGGGGCCGACAAGGTCGTCGGGATCGGCGGGACCCTGGTGCCGCCCAGGCTCAGCGCCAGCGCGCGCCGGGCGGCCGTGTCGGGCAACGCGACGGCGCTGTCGTTCGGGTTCGCGAAGTCGAAGCACGACAGCAGGTTGCCGCTCACGGCGCGCCGCCACGGGCTGATGAGCGGTTCGCGCACGCCGAAACGCGCCTCGACGAAGCGGACGATCGACGAGTGGTCGAACACCTGCGAATTGACCCAGCCGCCCTTCGTCCATGGAGAGACGACGTACATGGGCACGCGCGGGCCCAGGCCGTACGGACGGTGCAGGGTGCGCGCGTCCGCGCCGTTGAGGATGTGATGGTATTCGCCGGTCGTGTCGACCGTCGACGCGCCCGCGAACCGGGCCTGTGCCGGATCGGGACTGTACGTCGTGTACGACGGGACGGCCGGCGGCGGCATGTGGTCGAAGAAGCCGTCGTTCTCGTCGAAGTTGATGATGAAGACCGTCCTGCTCCAGCTGTCCGGGTTGGCCGTCAGCGCGTCGAGCACGCGCGCGATGTAGTCGGCGCCCGATGCGGGGCTCGACGGCCCCGGGTGTTCGGAGCCTTCCGCGGTGGCGACGACCCAGCTCACCTGCGGCAACCGGTTGGCCAGCACGTCCGCCTTCAGCAGGTCGAGGTCGCGGGTGCTCACGCCGCGGCTGCGCAGCGAGGGCGAATAGCCGGGGCGCTGGTACCACGCGTTGCGGAACGAGCGGAAGCCGGCCAGCGAATTGTCGGTGAAGTTGTCCGCCATGTTCTGGTAGACCTGCCAGCTGATCCCGGCCGCTTCCAGGCGCTCCGGGTACGTCGTCCAGCGGTAGTCGGTGTTCGGGTCCGGATTGAAGTCGTCGTGGCTGTTGTCGGTCGACGGGCCGCCCGCCGCGCCCAGCGGGTCGTTGTGGCCGGTGAACAGGAACAGCCGGTTCGTGTTGGTGCCGGTCTGCGTGGCGCAATGATAGTGGTCGCAGATCGTGAAGGCGCGGGCGAGCGCGAACTGGAACGGCACGTCCGCCTCCGCGTAATAGCCCAGCGAATGGTTCTGCTTCACGGTGCACCAGTCGTTCATGCGGCCGTGGTCCCACGCCAGCTGCGCATCCAGCCACGCGTGCGGTGTGCCGGCCACGCGCATGACCGGGAAGTCCTGCACGGTATTCAGGCGGAACGGCGCGATGGCTCGGCTCTGCGGCCAGTCGGGCCGGCCCGGCACCGGCGCGCCGCCGACCGTCCGCTGCACGAAGACCGTCTTGCGGTTGAAGAGGTTCTGGCGGTCCATCACGGGAACCGGGAACGGATCCGCAAAGCCCCGCACGCCTTCCAGCGTGCCGAAATAATGGTCGAAGCTGCGGTTCTCCTGGGTCAGCACGACGATGTGCTCGACGTCCTGCAGGCTGCGGGTGCGCTGGTTGGCCGGCAGGGCCAGCGCGCGCTGGATGGCGGGCGGGAAGGAAGCGAGGACGGCACTGGCGCCGCCGGCCTGGGCCAGCGTGCGGAGGAAGCCGCGGCGGCTCATGCGCGCACCATCGGGGCGGGGAACGCGAGATCAGAAAGTTGCATTTGACTCATCCAGGTTGATTATCGGAAATGACGGATTTGATGCTCAGCGAGGCTTTAGCGTAGGCAACGATGATGAAATGTTGATGACAAATTAATTCTTTTCGGAACGGCGGCCGGTTTCGTCAAAGCCAAGCGGTTTGACCTGCATCAATGACGATGGACCTGCCCGCCGTCTATCGTGCCCCTATGAACGTCATTGCCTCCCGCTGGATCTGCTGCCTCCTGTTCGTCCTTGTCCCCGCGCTTGGCGCCGCCCAGGGCGCACCGCGCGGCCCCGTCGACGTCCGCACGCTGACGGCACGGCTGCACGCGGGCGATGCGCCGCCGCCATCCTGGCTGGGCGATGGGGGCGTGCGCGCGCGCGAAGCCGTGCGCCTGCTGCGCGCCGCGCCCGCGCACGGCCTCGATCCGGCGCGCTACGACGCCGACGGACTGGCCGAGCGGCTCGACGCCGGCCCGGACAAGATGGCCGCCCCGACACTCGAACGGGACCTGGGCACCGCCATGCTCCAGTACCTGGCGGACCTGCATTTCGGCCGCGTGGCGTCCGGCTACCGGCTGCCGTCCGACGATGCCTTCGACCCCGTGGACCACCTGCGCCAGGCGCTGCGCACGGGCCGCCTGGCAGAGGCGGTCGACACGGCGGCGCCGCCGATACCGATGGTGCGCCGGGTCGAGGCCGCGCTGGCCCGCTATCGCGCCCTCGCCGCCGCCAACCCGCACTGGCCGGACCTGCCGCCGCTGCCCGTCAAGCGGATCGAACCGGGCATGCACTATGCCGGCGCGGCACTCGTGCGCGAGCGCCTGCGCCTGTTCGGCGACCTGGACGCGGACACGCCCGCCGGCGACGTCTACACGCCGGAACTTGCGGCCGCCGTGCGCCGCTTCCAGGCGCGCCACGGCCTCGCGGAAGACGGCGTGCTGGGCGCGGGCACGCTGGCCGCGCTGGCGGTGCCGCCGGCCCGCCGCGTGACGCAGCTGGCGCTGACGCTGGAGCGCCTGCGCTGGCTGCCGCGCCCGCCGCAGGGCCGCGTCGTCGTCGTGGACGTGCCGGCCTACCGCCTGTGGGCGTTCGACGGCCGCGATGCGACCGGGCAACTGCTGGAAATGCGCGTCATCGTCGGTGCCGCCGCGCGCACGCCGACGCCGCTGTTCATCGGCCAAATGCGCTACCTGGAATTTAATCCGTACTGGAACGTGCCTCGCAGTATCGAGAAGGCCGAGATCATCCCGAAGCTGGCGCGGGATCCCGGCTACCTGGCGCGCAACGAGATGGAAGCCGTGTCGGCCGCGGGCGAGGTATTGCCGGACGCCGCCGCCCTGGCCGCCCTGCGCGTCGGCACGGCGCGGGTCCGGCAGCGGCCAGGGCCGAGGAACGCGCTCGGCGCCGTCAAGTTCGCCATGCCGAATCCGATGAACATCTATCTGCATTCCACCTCGGCGCAGGAGTTGTTCGCACGGTCGCGGCGCGACCTGAGCCATGGCTGCATCCGCGTCGAGCACCCGGCCGCGCTCGCGCAATTCGTGCTGGCCGACCCGGAGCGGTGGAACGCAGACGCCGTGGCGGCGGCACTGCGGCCGGGCCGCACCGTCACCGTAACGCTGCGGGAGGCCGTCCCCGTAGTGCTGTTCTACGCGACGGCGCTCACGGACCGCGACGGCCGCGCGCTGTTCACGGACGACATCTACGGACTCGACGAACAACTGGTGCAGGCGCTGCGCGCCGATTGACCATATTTCAAGATTTTGATTTAGATCAACGATTCAGATTCGGTCGAACCGGTAAGGTGGGCGCATGGACAAATTCATCCCGCCGCCCGCCGCCACCTGGGCCGACATCGAACCACCCACCGTGACCGACCGCCTGCTGCATGCGGCGCTCGGCCGCATGACGTCCGGCATCTCGCCCGCCGCGCTGGCACTCGCCTGGATGGACTGGTCGCTGCACCTGGCACAGTCGCCGGGCAAATGGGCCCGGCTGTGCGACAAGGCGTTACGCAAGGCTGGCCGGTTCGGCGACTACGCCGCGCGCGCCGCGGCCGGACACCCTGAACCCTGCATCCAGCCGCTGCCGCAGGACCGCCGCTTCGACGGCGCCGCCTGGCAGCAGTGGCCGTTCAACGTGATGCAGCAGGGCTTCCTGCTCAACCAGCAATGGTGGCACAACGTCACGACGGGCATCGGCGGCGTCGCGCCGCACCACGAGCAGGTGGTCTCGTTCGTCGCACGCCAGTTGCTGGACATGATGTCTCCCGTAAACTTCGTCGCGACGAACCCGGAGGTGCTGCAGGCTGCGGCGCATCAGGGCGGCATGAACTTCGCCAAGGGCGCAGCGCACTTCGCGGACGACTGGTGGCGCATGCTGACGGACCGCCCGCCGGCCGGCGCCGAGGACTTCGTGCCTGGACGCCAGGTCGCCGTCACGCCCGGCCGGATCGTGCACCGCAACCGCCTGATGGAGCTGATCCAATACGCGCCCGCCACGGCCGACGTGCACGCCGAGCCGGTACTGATCGTGCCTGCATGGATCATGAAGTACTACATCCTCGACCTGTCGCCGCACAATTCGCTGGTGAACTACCTCGTCGGCAGGGGCCATACCGTCTTCATGATCTCCTGGCACAACCCGGGCGAGGCGGATCGCGACCTTGGCATGGACGACTACCTGCGCCTGGGCGTGCTCGATGCGCTCGACGCCGTCAACGCCATCGTTCCGGCGCAGCACGTGAACGCCGTCGGCTACTGCCTGGGCGGCACGCTGCTCGCCATCGCGGCCGCTTACCTGGCGGGCCGGCGCGACGAGCGCCTGCGCTCGCTCACGCTGTTCGCCGCGCAGACGGATTTCACGGAGGCGGGCGAACTGTCGCTGTTCATCGACGACAGCGAACTGGATTTTTTGGAAGACATCATGTGGCGCCAGGGCTACCTGCACACGCGCCAGATGGCCGGCGCCTTCCAGTTGCTGCGCTCCAACGACCTCGTATGGTCGCGCATCGTCAACGACTACCTGCTCGGCCAGCGCCGGCCGATGAACGACCTGATGGCGTGGAACGCGGACGCCACACGCATGCCCTACCGGATGCATAGCGAATACCTGCGCCGGCTGTTCCTGAAGAACGACCTGTTCGAAGGGCGTTACCAGATCGACGGCAAGCACGTGGCGCTGGCGGACATCCGAGCGCCGCTGTTCGTCGTCGCCACCGAGGCGGATCACGTGGCGCCGTGGAAGTCCGTCTACAAGATCAACCTCGTCGCCGACGCCGACGTGACCTTCGTGCTCACGAGCGGCGGCCATAACGCGGGCATCGTCAGCGAACCGGGCCACCGGGGCCGCCATTTCCGTCTCGCGCACCGCATGGACGGCGACACGTACCTGGCGCCGGACGACTGGCTCGCCGCCACACCCGCGCGCGACGGCTCGTGGTGGCCCGCCTGGGCCGACTGGCTGGAAGCCGGCAGCGCCGGACGCACCGCACCGCCGACGCTGGGCGCACCCGGCTTCGCGCCGCTCGACCCGGCCCCCGGCCGCTACGTGCTGGAACGCTGAACCTCTACAGGAGAATCCCATGTCCAATGCTCTCATCGACCTGCGCGGCAAGCGCGGGCTCATTCTCGGCATCGCCAACGACCGCAGCATCGCGTGGGGCTGCGCCCGCGTGATGGCCGCGTGCGGGGCCGAGCTGGCCGTCACGTACCTGGACGACGCCGCCGAACCCCACGTGCGCCCGCTGGCGGAAGCCCTGCGCTGCCCGCTCGTGCTGCCGTGCGACGTGCGCGAGCCCGGCCAGCTGGAGGCCGTGTTCGACGCCGTGCGCACGGCGTGGGGCACGCTCGATTTCGTCATCCACGCGGTCGCCTATGCACCGAAGGACGACCTGCAGGGCCGCGTCGTCGACTGTTCCGCGGCAGGCTTCGCGCTGGCGATGGACGTGTCGTGCCACTCCTTCATCCGCTGCGCGAAACTGGCGGAACCGCTGATGCCGCACGGCGGCTGCCTGCTCACGTTCACCTTCTACGGCGGCGAGAAGGTCGTCCCCCACTACAACCTGATGGGCCCCGTGAAAGCCGCGCTGGAAGCGTCGGTCCGGTCGCTGGCCGCGGAACTGGGCAGCCGGCGCATCCGCGTGAACGCCGTGTCGCCGGGCCCGATGGGCACGCGCGCCGCGTCCGGCCTGGAGCACTTCGACGAGTTGCTCGGCGACGCCTGGTCGCGCGCGCCGGAGCACATGCTGGCGCGGCTCGACGACGTGGGATCCTTCGCCGCGTTCCTCGCCAGCGACGGCGCGCGCCTCGTGACGGGCAACGTCGAATACGTCGACGCCGGCTACCACGTGTTGGGGTAGGCGATGGACACGATCAGCAACCGCACGTTCGACGAGCTGAAGGTCGGCGACAGCGCGAGCCTCGCCCGCACCCTCACCCGCGCCGACATCGAGCTGTTCGCCGTCATGTCGGGCGACGTCAACCCCGCCCACCTGGACGAGGAATACGCGCGCAGCAGCATGTTCCATGAAGTGATCGCGCACGGGATGTGGAGCGGCGCGCTGATCTCCACGGTACTCGGCACGCAGCTGCCCGGTCCCGGCACGGTCTATCTCGGCCAGTCGCTGCGCTTCCTGAAACCCGTGGGCCTGGGCGATACCGTGACCGTCCTGCTCACCGTCGCCCGCCTCGACCCGGACAAACGCCGCGTCACGCTGGACTGCACGGTGACGAACCAGGACGGCCAGCAGGTGGCCACAGGCACGGCGGAGGTCATCGCGCCGGCCGAGAAGGTCGCGCGGCCCCGCATCGCGCTGCCGGAAGTGCGCCTGCGCGAGCGCGGCGGCCGCTACCGCGCGCTGCTGGCGGCCGCGCAGGATGCGCCGCGCGTGCCCACGGCCGTCGTCCATCCGGTCGACACGGTGTCCCTGCTGGGCGCCGTCGAAGCGGCCCGCGAAGGGCTGATCGTGCCGGTGCTCGTCGGGCCGGAAGCGAAGATCCGGCAGGCGGCCGCGCAGGCGAACGTCGACCTGGCGCCCTATCGGATCGTGCCGACGCCGCACAGCCATGCCGCGGCCGACGCCGCCGTGGCGCTGGCGCGCACGGGCGAGGTGGGGGCGATCATGAAGGGCGCGTTGCACACGGACGAATTGATGCATGCCGTCGTCGCCCGCGATACCGGCCTGCGCACGGGCCGCCGCATCAGCCACGTGTTTGCGCTGGACGTGCCCACGTACCCGCGTCCCCTGCTCCTCACGGACGCCGCCATCAACATCTACCCGACGCTGGAGGACAAGCGCGACATCGTCCGCAACGCGATCGACCTGGCGCACGCGCTGGGGATTGCGGCACCGCGCGTGGCGATCCTGTCGGCGCTGGAAACGGTGTACCCGAAGATCGCGTCGACCATCGAGGCGGCCGCGCTGTGCAAGATGGCCGACCGCGGCCAGATCGAAGGCGCGATCATCGACGGGCCGATGGCGTTCGACCTCGCCGTCTCGGAAGAAGCGGCACGGACGAAGGGCTTCGTGTCGCCCGTGGCCGGCCGCGCCGACATCCTCGTCGTGCCCGACCTGGAAGCGGGCAACATGCTGGCCAAGCAGCTCGAGTACCTGGCGGAAGCGCAGGTAGCCGGCATCGTGCTCGGCGCGCGCGTGCCCATCATGCTCACCAGCCGCGCGGATGGTCCGCTGGCCCGCCTCGCCTCGTGCGCATTGGCATCGCTGCTCGTGCGCCACGCGGCGGCCCCCGTCGTGATCGGCACGCCATGAGCAAGGGATACGCATGCATCAACGCCGGGTCGTCCAGCATCAAGTACGCCGTGTACGTGGAGCGGGGCAAGGATCTCGTCGCGACCGCGCACGGCCAGGTGGAAGGTCACGGCCCCGCGCAACTGGGCGCCATCATCGCCCAGGTCGAGAGCCACCTCGCGCCGGCCAGGCTCGCGGCCATCGGCCACCGCGTCGTCCACGGCGGGAATGCCCATGCGGGACCGGCCCTCGTGACGCCGGCGCTGCTCGCGGAGCTGGAGGCGCTCGCCCCACTCGCGCCGCTGCACCAGCCGCACAACGTGGCCGGCATGGAAGCGATGGCGCGCCTGCATCCGGGCCTGCCGCAGGTCGCCTGCTTCGACACCGCGTTCCACCTCGGGAACCCGAGAATCGCGCGCCTGTACGGCCTCCCCCGCGCGCTCGCGGACGAAGGCATGCTGCGCTACGGCTTCCACGGCCTGTCGTACACCCACATCGCGGAGACGTTGCCCGCCATCGAACCGCGCGCCCGTGGCCGCGTCGTCGTCGCCCACCTGGGCAGCGGCGCCAGCATGTGTGCCATGGTCGGCGGCCGCAGCGTCGCCACGTCGATGGGCTTTTCCGCGCTGGACGGCCTGCCGATGGCCACGCGCTGCGGCGCCCTCGACCCGGGCCTCGTGCTGCACCTGCTGCGCGAAAAAAGGATGACGCCCGACGCGCTGGAACACATGCTCTACCGCGACAGCGGCCTGCAGGGCCTTTCCGGCATCAGCGGCGACATGCGCACCCTGCTCGCAAGCAGCGAATCCGCCGCGCGCGAGGCCGTCGACGTGTTCGTGTACCGGATCGCGCGCGAACTCGGGTCCCTCGCCGCGGCGGCGGGCGGTCTCGACGTCCTCGTGTTCACGGGCGGGATCGGCGAACACGCGGCGGACATCCGCGCCCGCGTGTGCGAACAGGCGGCGTGGCTCGGCGTGCGCCTCGATGCGGACGCGAACGCGGCCGGCGGCCCGCGCCTGCACGCGCCGGACAGCGCCGTCGCGGTATGGACGCTGCCGGCCGACGAGGAAGCCGTGATCGCGCGCGAGACGCGCGCCGTCGCGGGAAGGTGAGCCGATGAAGCCGAAGGACATGTGCTCCTCGCTGGCCGCGCTATCGTCGTGCCTGATCCTGGTGGCCTGCGCGCCATTGCCGCCGCCGGCGCCCGCGACGGACCTGGTCCCGTCGGCCTGGCCCGGCCAGGCGACCTCCTCCGCCACCCCGCTGCCCGGCTGGCAAGACTTCTTCACCGATCCCGAACTGCGGCGCGTCCTCGGGCTCGCGCTCGCCAACAGCCGCGACCTGCGCGCTGCGATGCTGCGCGTGCAGGAAGCCGGCGCCGCGTACGACATCCAGCGGGCCGTCCGGCTGCCCGTCGTGAACGGCAGCGTGGAAGCGACGCGCGCCCTCGTCCCGCCCGCGCAAAGCCCGATCGGCCGCGCCCTGCTGGGCAACCAGTTCCAGGCCGGCATCGGCATGGCGGACTGGGAGCTGGACCTGTGGGGCCGCCTGCGCAGCCTGAACGAAGCGGCTCTGGAAAGCTGGCTGGCGACGGATGCCACGCGGCGCGCGGCCACCGTCAGCCTCGTCGCGCAGGTCGCCGACGCCTACCTGGCCCTGCGCGAGACCGACGAGCGCCTGCAGCTGGCGCGGCGCACGCTCGCGTCGCGCGAAGAATCGCTACGCATCTTCCGGCGCCGCTGGGAGCTGGGCGCCGCGTCGCGCCTGAACCTCACTCAAGTCGAACTGCTGCGCCAGCAAGCGCTGGCCCAGGTGGCGCAGCTGGAGCAGGCGCGCGCGCAGCAGCATGGGCTGCTCGACCTGCTCGTGGGGACATCCGTGAGCCTCGCGCCGCCCGCCGCGGCGCTGGGCAGTGCGCCGCTGGCGCGCGACCTCGAACCCGGCCTGCCGTCCGCGCTGCTGCTCGAGCGGCCCGACATCGTCGCCGCCGAGCACGCGCTGCGCGCCGCCGAGGCCAACGTGCGGGCCGCGCGCGCCGCGTTCTTCCCGCGCATCGCGCTGACGGCGGCAGCAGGCGCCGCGAGCACCCAGCTGGACGACCTGTTCGACCGCGGCAACCGGGCATGGCGCTTCACGCCGTCGCTCGCGGTACCGATCTTCAACGGCGGCCGCCTGAAGGGACAGCTCGCGATGGCGCGCGTGCGCGACGAGCTCGCGGTGGCCCAGTACGAGCGCGCGATCCAGGCGGCGTTCCGCGACGTCGCCGACGCGCTCGCCGCGCGACACTGGCTTGGAGGCCAGGCCGACGCCCTCGGCGCGACGCTGGCGCTGCAGACGGAACGCGCCCGCCTCGCGCGGCTGCGCTACGAACACGGCTCCGCCGCCTACCTGGAAGTGCTGGACGCGGAACGCGAACGCTTCGGCGCCGAGCAGCAGCTCGTGCAGCTGCGCCGCCAGCAGCTGTCCGCCCAGGTCGCGCTGTACCGTGCGCTGGGCGGTGGCGCCTCGACGATGGATTGACCGAACACCATGAACATGAACCGCACACTGAAATTCCTGCTGCCGGCCGTACTGCTGGCCGCCGCGGGCGCCGCCGCCTTTGCCGCCTGGGGGCCGCTCGCGCGGCGCGACGAGCATCCCGGTTTCGTCACGGGCAACGGCCGGATCGAGGCGACGGACATCGACGTCGCCACCAAGGTCGCCGGCCGGGTGCGCGCGATCGCCGCCCGCGAAGGCGAGTTCGTCGAAGCGGGCCAGGTGCTGGCGACGATGGACACGCGCAGCATGGAGGCCCAGCGCGACGAGGCCGTGGCACGCTACGAACAGGCCGTCGCGGCGCTGGCCGGCGCGCGGTCGCAGGTCGCGCTGCGCGACAGCGACCTCGAAGCGGCGCGCGCCGTCGTCGGCCAGCGCGAGAGCGACCTGGACGCGGCCCGCCGCCGGCTCGTCCGCTCGGACACGCTGGCGGAAGAAGGCGCGTCCTCGCTGCAGGAACTGGACGACGACCGCGCGCGCGTGAACGGCACCGGCGCGGCGCTGACGGCGGCGCGGGCGCAGGTGCGCGCCGCCACGGCCGCCGTCGACGCGGCGCGCACGCAGGTGACGAGCGCACAAGCCAACGAAAAGGCGGCCGCCGCCACCGTCGCGCGCATCGACGCCGAACTGGCCGACACCGTCCTCGCCGCCCCGCGCTCCGGACGCGTGCAATACCGCGTCGCGGAGCCCGGCGAAGTGCTGGGCGCCGGCGGCAAGGTGCTGAACCTCGTCGACCTCACGGATGTCTACATGACCTTCTTCCTGCCCGAGACCGTGGCCGGCCGCGTGGGCCTCGGCACCGAGGTGCGCATCGTGCTCGACGCCGCGCCGCGCTACGCGATCCCGGCCACCGTGTCGTACGTGGCCAGCACGGCCCAGTTCACGCCGAAGACGGTGGAAACGGCGAACGAGCGCCAGAAGCTGATGTTCCGCGTGAAGGCGCGGATCGACCGCGACCTGCTGCAGAAGCACCTGCAGCAGGTCAAGACCGGCCTGCCCGGTGTCGCCTGGGTGCGCCTCGATCCCAAGGCGCCGCTCCCCGCCGCGCTGGCAGGCAAGGTCGCACCATGAGGGACGTCCCCGCGGCCACGCGCGTCGCCCGGCTGGAGGACGTCGGCATGACGTACGGCCGGGTGCGCGCGCTGGACGGCGTCACGCTCGACGTGCCGGCGGGCGTCGTCGTCGGGCTGATCGGCCCGGACGGCGTCGGCAAGTCCACGCTGCTGGCGCTGCTGTCCGGCGCGCGCCGCATGCAGCGCGGTCGTGTCGAGGTGCTGGGCGGCGACATGGCGTCCAGCGCGCACCGCGCCCGCGTGTGTCCGCGCATCGCCTACATGCCGCAGGGTCTGGGCAAGAACCTGTACCCGACCTTGTCGATCGAGGAAAACCTGCAGTTCTTCGGCCGTCTGTTCGGCCACGACGCGGCCCAGCGCCGCAGCCGCATCGACGCGCTCACCGGGAGTACCGGCCTGCACGCCTTCCTGGACCGTCCGGCCGGCAAGCTGTCGGGCGGCATGAAGCAGAAGTTGGGCCTGTGCTGCGCCCTGATCCACGATCCCGACCTGCTGATCCTCGACGAACCGACCACCGGCGTGGACCCGCTGGCACGCAGCCAGTTCTGGGAACTGATCGACCGCATCCGCGCCGGGCGGCCCGGCATGAGCGTGATGGTGGCGACGGCGTACATGGACGAGGCGCGCCGCTTCGACTGGCTCGTGGCCATGGACGCCGGCCGCGTGCTCGCCACCGGCACGTCGGACGAACTGCTGGCCCGCACGGACAGCACCACGCTGGAAGACGCCTTCATCGCGCTGCTGCCGCCGGAGCGCCGCGCCGGCTACGCGCCGCTCGTCGTGCCGCCGATGGATGCGGGCGGCGCGGACGACGTCGCGATCGAGGCGCGCGGCCTCACGATGCGCTTCGGCGACTTCACGGCCGTCGACAACGTCAGCTTCCGCATCCGGCGCGGCGAGATCTTCGGGTTCCTCGGGTCGAACGGCTGCGGCAAGTCGACGACGATGAAGATGCTGACCGGCCTGTTGCCCGCCAGCGCCGGCGAAGCCCTGTTGTTCGGCAACCGGGTCGACGGCCGCGACCTCGCCACGCGGCGCCGGGTGGGCTACATGTCGCAAGCGTTCTCGCTCTACGGCGAACTGACGGTGCGCCAGAACCTCGTGCTGCACGCGCGCCTGTTCCACGTGCCGGAAGCCGGCATCGGCGCGCGCGTGGCCGACATGGCCGCGCGCTTCGGCCTCGCGGACGTGCTGGACGCGCTGCCGGACCGGCTCCCGCTCGGCATCCGCCAGCGTCTGTCGCTCGCCGTCGCGATGGTGCATGCGCCGGAACTGCTGATCCTGGACGAGCCCACGTCCGGCGTGGACCCGCTCGCGCGCGATGCGTTCTGGCGCCTGATTGCCGACCTGGCGCGCAAGGACGGCGTGACGATCTTCGTTTCGACGCACTTCATGAACGAGGCGTTGCGCTGCGACCGCATCTCGCTGATGCACGCCGGCCGCGTGCTCGCCTGCGACGCCCCGCAGGCCCTCGTGGCGGCGCGCAGCGCCGCGACGCTCGAGGAAGCGTTCATGGCCTGGCTGCGCGACGCCGGCGCGGCCGAGACGCCGGCCGCCCCCGCCGCGCCGGCCGCGCCGGACGCCCCCGCCGGTGCGGCCAAGCGCGGCGGCCTGGCGCGCATGATCAGCTTCATGTGGCGCGAGGCGCTGGAACTGCGGCGCGACCCGATCCGCGGCCTGCTTGCCCTCGCGGGCTCGCTGCTGCTGATGTTCGTGATGGGCTACGGCATCAACATGGACGTGGAAAACCTGCGCTTCGCCGTGCTCGACCGGGACGACTCGGCGCTCAGCCGCGACTACGTCCAGAACATCGCCGGGTCGCGCTACTTCACCGCGCGGCCGCCGCTCGACGACTACGCCGACCTCGACGACCGCATGCGCAGCGGCGAGATCGCGCTCGCCGTGGAGATCCCGCCCGGGTTCGCGCGCGACCTCGAGCACGGCCGCACGACCGCGATCGGCATCTGGGCCGACGGCGCCATGCCGCAACGCGCGGATACCGTCAGCGGCTACGTGCAGGGCCTGCACCAGCAATGGCTGGCGCGCCAGGCGCAGGAACGAGGACTGGCGACGCCGCCCCTGCCGGCGTCGGTGGAGACGCGCTACCGCTACAACCCGGACGTGCGCAGCCTGCCCGCGATCGTGCCTGCCGTGATCCCCCTGCTCCTGCTGATGCTGCCCGCCATGCTCACGGCCCTCGCCGTCGTGCGCGAGAAGGAGCTCGGCTCGATCGTCAACCTGTACGTCACGCCGACGACCCGCACCGAATTCCTCGTCGGGAAACAGTTGCCGTACGTCGCGCTGGCATCGCTGAACTTCGTGCTGATGACCGTGGCCGCCGTGACGGTGTTCCACGTACCCGTCACCGGCAGCTTCCCGGCGCTGCTGTTCGCCACGCTGCTCTACGTGCTCGGCACGACGGCCATCGGCCTGCTGGCATCGGCGCTGGTGCGCAGCCAGATTGCCGCCATGTTCTTCACGATGATCGGCACGCTGCTGCCGGCCGTCTCGTTCGCGGGGCTGCTCAATCCTGTCTCCTCGCTGGAAGGCGTGGGCCGCATGATCGGCACGGTCTACCCGGCCAGCTACATGTTCAGCATCAGCCGCGGCGTATTCAACAAGGGCCTCGGCCTGGCCGACCTCGCGCCGGCCATCTGGCCGATGGCGCTTGCGTACCCGGTCGTGCTGGCCGCGGCCATCGCGCTGCTGAAGAAACAGGAACACTGACATGGCGCCCCGACTCTCGAACATCCTCCGGCTCGGCGTCAAGGAACTGTGGAGCCTGTGGCGCGACCCCGCGCTGCTCGTGCTCATCGTCTACACGTTCACGGCCGCCCTGTACTTCGCGGCCACGGCGGCGCCCGAGGGCCTGCGCCGCGCGGCCATCGCGATCGTCGACGAGGACGATTCGGCGCTGTCGGCGCGCATCGCGACGGCGTTTTACCCGCCCCAGTTCGTGCCGCCCGCGCGGATCGCGCCCGACGCGGCCGACGCCGGGCTCGACGCGGGCATGTACGCGTTCGTCCTCGACATCCCGCCGGACTTCCAGCGCGACGTCCTCGCCGGGCGCGCGCCGAAGATCCAGCTGGCCGTCGACGCCACCCGCATGAGCCAGGCGTTCACGGGCAACGGCACCATCCAGCAGATCGTGCTGGGCGAGGTGGCGGAGTTCGTGCGGCGCTACCGCGCGGACGCGCCGCCGGCCGTGGATGTCGCGGTCCGCCAACGCTTCAACCAGTCGCTCGACCCGGCGTGGTTCGGTTCCGTGATGGAGCTGGCCAACAACATCACGATGCTGTCGATCATCCTCACCGGCGCGGCGCTGATCCGCGAGCGCGAGCACGGGACGATCGAACACCTGCTCGTCATGCCGGTGACGCCCACGGAGATCATGCTGTCGAAGGTGTGGGCGATGGGCCTGATCGTCGTCGCCGCCGCCGTCGTGTCGCTGACCGTCGTGATCCGCGGGGCGCTGGGCGTGCAGATCCATGGCTCGGCCGCGCTGTTCCTGCTGTGCGCCGCGCTGCACCTGTTCGCGACGACGTCGATGGGCATCTTCATGGCGACGGTCGCGCGCAGCATGCCGCAGTTCGGCCTGTTGCTGATGCTGACCCTGATCCCGCTGCAAATGCTGTCCGGCGCCGTCACCCCGCGCGAGAGCATGCCCGATGCCGTCCGCTGGCTGATGTCGCTGGCGCCGACGACGCACTTCGTGGACCTGAGCCAGGCCATCCTGTTCCGCGGCGCCGGGCTGGCGATCGCCTGGCCGTCCATGCTGGCGCTGGCCGCCATCGGCGCGGTCCTGTTCGGGCTGTCGCTGGCGCGCTTCCGCAAGACGATCGTGCAGATGGCCTGACGCCGTCTAGCCCTCGTACGCGCGCAATCCGTCCGCGTCGAGGATCGCGATGTCGCGCCCGGCCACGCGCACGAGTTCGCGCCGCGTGAGATCGTTCAGCACGCGCGAAAAATACTCGGGCGTGATGTTCAGGCGCGACG
Organism: Massilia kyonggiensis; assembly: GCF_024756235.1. Classification (GTDB taxonomy): domain Bacteria; phylum Pseudomonadota; class Gammaproteobacteria; order Burkholderiales; family Burkholderiaceae_D; genus Telluria; species Telluria kyonggiensis. The sequence goes on from NZ_JANUGY010000008.1 coordinate 370,489, forward strand.
CGACGAGGCGCTTGCTGACCGACAGCCGCACCGTCGCGCCGGATTCGGGCGCATCCTTCAGCAGATAGCCGACGACGCGCTGGCCGCCCGTGTGCAGGGTGTACGCCTCCACGTCCGCCACGAGGCCGTGCAGGCGCCGGCTCATCCCCGCCAGCATGCGCCGGGCGAAGGCCGGGCTCTGTTCCAGCTCGGCGAAGATGGCTTCCTTGCGCACGTGCAGCAGCAGGCAGTCTTCCAGCGCCGTCGCCGTCACGAAGTACGGCTTGTCCATGAACATGACGGCTTCGCCGAACGTCTTGCCGGGACCGAGGATCTCGATGACCTTTTCCTGTCCCTGCGGCGAGATGAAGGCCAGCTTGACCTGGCCGTACAGGATCGAATGAAACCCCTCGCACGGGTCGCCCCGCTCGACGATGGTGCGGCCGCGGTCGACGTGCTGCTCGGTGGCGGCGGCGCCGACGGCGCGCAGCTCGTCTTCGCCGAGGTCGGAAAACAGCGGCAGGCGGCGCAGGAAGGTGCAGGGATCGATGGTGGCCACGGTCGCGGGAGAAAAAAGTCGGGATACCGCCATTCTCGCGCGTACGGGCCGCGCGCGGGATAGTCCGGAATGACTAGGCGGCGTCCTCCATCGTGCCGACTTACGCGCGCGGGGAACGTGCCTACAATCGGACCATCCTCCTCTTTGTCACGGATTTCCCATGCAGCTCTCGAATTTTTCCGATTTCCTCGCCGCCGCGCGCGCCCAGCCCGAGGCGCAGCGCCTGTTGTTCGTGTTCGCGGTGGCCGAGCTGCCGCAAACGCACACGCCGGGCCAGGCGCGCCGCTTCGAGGAAGGCCGCGGCGGCGCGCTGGCGCCCGTGATGTGCGTCGACAAGGGCCTCGACGAGCTGGCGGACTTCGCGGCGCTGGCCGACGAATCGCGCGCGACGGGCCAGCCGTGGGACATGGTGTTCGTCGCGGCGCTGGCCGGCGAACAGCAGGCGTCCGGCATCGACCGCGGCCTCAAGATGATGATCGATTCCGTGCACCGCGGCGCGATCGAACGCTTCCTCGCGTTCGACCCGGACGGACACGCCGTGCGATTTGCTTAAACCCGTTCAAGGCGGTGCGGGCGACGCGTCATTATGCTCATCGCGTTACCGTTCACCCGCCCGCCATGACCTCTCCCTCCCTCGAACTCGTATGTCCCGCCGGCAGCCTGCCAGCCCTCAAGGCCGCCATCGACCACGGCGCCGACTGCGTCTACCTCGGCTTTCGCGACGCGACCAATGCGCGCAACTTCGCCGGCCTGAATTTCTCCGAAGACGCCATCGCGGAAGGCATCCGCTATGCCCACGACCGCAACCGCAAGATCTTCCTCGCCCTGAACACCTACCCGCAGCCGGGCGGCGACGGGCCGTGGCGGCGCGCCCTCGACCGCGCCGCCACGCATGGCATCGACGCCGTGATCCTCGCCGACCCCGGCCTGATGGACTACGCGGCGCGCGTGCACCCGCAGCTGCGGCTGCACCTGTCCGTGCAGGGCTCGGCGACGAACATCGACGCCATCGCCTTCTACCACCGCCACTTCGGCATCGCGCGCGCCGTGCTGCCGCGCGTCCTGTCGCTGGCCCAGGCGGAAAAAGTCATCGAGCATTCGCCCGTCGAGATCGAGGTGTTCGGCTTCGGCAGCCTGTGCGTGATGGCCGAAGGCCGCTGCCAGCTGTCCTCGTACGCCACCGGCGAATCGCCGAACACGCACGGCGTGTGCTCGCCCGCGAAGGCCGTGCGCTGGACGCGGACGCCGCGCGCGCTGGAGGCCCGCCTGTACGACGTCCTCATCGACCGTTACGGCGACGGCGAGCAGGCCGGCTATCCCACGCTGTGCAAGGGCCGCTTCGACGTGGACGGCGAGACCTATTACGCGATCGAGGAACCCGCGAGCCTGAACACGCTCGAGATCCTGCCGAAGCTGGCCGCCGCGGGCGCGCGTGCCGTCAAGATCGAAGGCCGCCAGCGCAGCCCGGCGTACGTCGCCCAGGTCACGAAGGTGTGGCGCGCCGCCATCGACGCCTGCCTCGCCGAGCATGGCCGCTACTCGGTCCGGCGCGAGTGGATGGCGAGCCTGGACAACGTCGCCGAAGGCAGCCAGCACACGCTGGGCGCCTATCACCGTCCCTGGAAATGACTCGTACCGGAAGACCATCATGAAGATTGCCCTCGGGCCCCTGCAATACTACTGGCCGCGCGACACCGTGTTCGCGTTCTACGACGCGATGGCGGAGACGCCTGTCGACATCGTCTACCTCGGCGAAACCGTGTGCTCGCGCCGGCACGAACTGCGCCCCTCCGACTGGCTCCTGCTTGCCGACCGCCTGGCCGCCGCCGGCAAGGAGGTCGTTCTGTCCACCCAGGTCCTGATCGAATCGCCGTCCGACCTGAGCAGCCTGCGCCGCGTCGCCGCCAACGGCCGCTTCCTCGTCGAGGCCAACGACATGGGCGCCGTCCACTGCGTCGACGGCCGCCCGTTCGTCGCCGGGCCGCACCTCAACATCTACAACCCGGCCACGCTCGCCCTGCTCGCCCGCGCCGGCGCCGTGCGCTGGGTCGCGCCGCTGGAGATGCCGTCGACAAGCCTCGCGGCGATGCAGGCCGCCCTCCCCGCCGGCGTGGAGACCGAGGTGTTCGCCTACGGCCGCATGCCGCTCGCGTTTTCCGCGCGCTGCTTCACGGCGCGCCACCGCAACCTGCCCAAGGACGATTGCCGCTTCAGCTGCCTGGAGCATCCGGACGGCCTCGTGCTGAACACGCAGGAAGGCAAGCCGTTCCTCGTCCTGAACGGCATCCAGACCCAGTCGGCCAAGGTCTACAACCTCGTCGGCGTGCTGCCCGCGATGCGCACGCTGGGCGTTCGTGTCGTGCGTCTCAGCCCGCAGTCGGCCCACATGGCCGACATCGTCGCCAGCGTGCACGGCGTGCTGACGGGCGCCATGACCGGCGCGGCCGCGCGCGAGCGCATGGGCGCGTGGATGCCGGCCGCGGCCTGCAACGGCTTCTGGCACGGCCGCCCCGGCCTCGAGGAGGTCGCAGCATGAACGCGTCTCCCTACCGCCTGCCGGCGCCCGTCCGCCACGTCCTGTCCCGGTTGCCCGGCCGGCCCGGCGCGTGGCTGTTCGCGGCGGGCCTGAACGCCGGCCTGAAGCCCCACCTGGACGACGACTCGCGCGCGCAGCTGCTGCGCAAGCGGCTGCGCCTGGCCGTGCTGGACGCGGGCGTCGCCTTCGACGTCGCGTGGAACGGACGGTCATTCGCGGCCGTGACGTCGAAGACAGATCCGGACGTCGTCATCGGCGCGACCCTGTACGACCTGGGCCTGCTGGCCACGCGCCGCGAGGATCCGGACACGCTGTTCTTCAGCCGCCGTCTCGTGATGGAAGGCGACACGGAGCTGGGGCTGCTCATCAAGAACACGCTGGACGCCATCGACCGTTGAAAGGAGAGCCTCATGGGCCGTGACCGCACCGTCTTCCCCCTCGTCTATTCCTGCTCGGGCTGTTCGAGCGCGGCACAGATGGCCAACCACATCGCGCTGGAACTCGACCGCGCCGAGGTCGCCGAGATGTCGTGCATCGCCGGCGTGGGCGGCGACGTGCCGTCGCTCGTCAAGCTGGCCAAGTCGGGCCGGCCCGTCGTCGCCGTCGACGGCTGTCCGCTCGAATGCGTACGCAGCTGCCTCGCGCGCCACGGCGTGACGCCCGACCTGCACGTCCAGCTGGCCGAACATGGCGTGCGCAAGCGCTACCACATGCAGTTCGACGCGGCCGAAGCGGCCGCCGTCGCGCGCGAGGTCGCGGACGACGTGGCCCTGCTGGCGGCGGAACGCCGATTGCTTCAACCAGTTTAAGGCGGGGCCGGCACGCCTCGGGGATAGTGGACGCCTGACTATCACCGAGGATGACATGAACGCCAACGAATCCCTCTTTGCCGCAACCATGCCGACGCAGGACGTGTCGGCCGACGTACTGCACGAAAAATACGCGAAAGGCGACGAGACGACCGTCGCGGAAGTGCGCGCGCGCGTGGCCCGCGCGCTGGCCGCGCACGAACCCGAGCCGCTGCGCCTGGAGATGGAGCAACGCTTCCTGTGGGCGCAGGACCACGGCTTCGTGCCCGCCGGCCGCATCAACTCGGCCGCCGGCGTCGGCCTGAAAGCCACCTTGATGAACTGCTTCGTGCAGCCCGTCGGCGACGCGATCAGCGGCCGCGACGGCGCCATCCCCGGCATTTACGGCGCCGTCGCGGAAGCGGCGGAGACGATGCGCCGGGGCGGCGGCGTCGGCTACGATTTTTCCGCGATCCGCCCCGCCGGCAGCCTGGTAAAGGGCACGCAGTCGCGCGCGTCCGGGCCCGTATCGTACATGGCCGTCTTCGACGCGTCGTGCCGCACCGTGGAATCGGCCGGCGCCCGCCGCGGTGCGCAGATGGGCGTCCTGCGGATCGACCATCCCGACATCGAAGCCTTCGTCGCCGCCAAGGACGGCGGCGCCTTCAGCAATTTCAATCTATCGGTCGGCGTCACGGACGCGTTCATGCGCGCCGTGATCGACGACGATGCCGTCGAGCTGACGCACGCGGCCGAGCCGGGACCGGACGACCAGGCGGGCGGCGCGCGCCTGCGTCCGGACGGCCGCTGGGTGTACCGCACGGTGCGGGCGCGCGACCTGTGGGACAAGGTGATCCGCTCCACCTACGACCATGCGGAGCCGGGCGTGCTGTTCCTGGACCGCATCAACGGCGAGAACAACCTGTACTACGCCGAGACGCTGGCCGCCACCAACCCGTGCGGCGAACAGCCGCTGCCGCCGTACGGCTGCTGCGACCTGGGCTCGCTCGACCTGACGAAGTTCGTGCGCCATCCGTTCACGCCGGACGCGTTCTTCGACGTCGACACGTTCCGCGAAGTGACTGCCGTCGGCGTGCGCATGCTCGACCTCGCGCTCGACGCCACCGAATGGCCCCTGCCGCAGCAGGCGGCGGAAGGCCGCAACAAGCGCCGCATCGGCATCGGTTTCCTGGGCCTGGGCAGCGCACTCGTCATGCTGGGCCTGCGCTACGACGCCGACGAGGGCCGCGCCTTCGCCGCCGACGTCACGCGCGCCCTGCGGGACGCTGCCTACGCCGCATCGGTGGAGCTGGCGCGCGAGAAAGGCGCGTTCCCGTTGTTCGACGCGGAGCGCTACCTGGACGGCGCGTTCGCGCGGCGCCTGCCGGACGACCTGCGCGACGCGATCGCCCGCCACGGCATCCGCAATTCGCACCTGATGTCGATCGCGCCCACCGGCACCATCGCGCTCGCGTTCGCGGACAACGCGTCGAACGGCATCGAGCCCGCGTTCTCGTGGGTGTACCAGCGCAAGAAGCGCATGCCGGACGACAGCACCCGCATCTACGAGGTGGCCGACCATGCGTGGCGCCTGTACCGCCACCTCGGGCATGACGTCGCCACGCTCCCGCCGCAGTTCGTGACGGCGCTGGAGATGTCGGCGCAGGACCACCTCGGCATGATGGCGGCGGTGCAGCCGTACGTGGACGGCGCGATCTCGAAAACGGTCAACGTACCCGCCGACTACCCGTTCGACGACTTCAAGGATTTATACACGGAGGCGTGGCGCGCGGGCCTGAAGGGCCTCGCGACGTACCGGCCGAACGCCGTAACGGGTAGTGTCCTCAGTGTCGCGCCGCCGCCTTCCGCCGAATCGCCTGACGATGTCGACCCGCTGCGCCGCCGCTTCGAGAGCCGCCCGGCCGGCGAACTGGAGTCCGTCACCTCGAAGGTCGAATACACGACACAGGAAGGCAAGAAGACGGTATATCTCACCCTCAGCTTCATGCGCGTGGAAGGAAGGCTGAATGGGCGCGACCTCGTGATCGAGCGCCCGTTCGAATTCTTCATGCCCGCCAACCAGCGCAGCGACGGCCACCAGTGGATCACGTCCACGATGCGCCTGCTGTCGCTGGCCGCGCGCGCCGGCAGCTCCATCGCCAAGGCGCTCGCCGACATGCGCGCCGTCGTGTGGGAAAAGGGACCGGTGCGCTGCGGCCACCTGACGCGCGCCGATGGCGTGCAGGTGCCCGTGTACCACGATTCGGAAGTTGCGGCGATCGCGTTCATGCTGCAGCGGATCCTGATCCGGCGCGGGTTCCTCGATGCCTACGGCAACCAGGTCCCTGCGGACGCGCTGGATCGCCTGCTCGCGCAACGCGGCACGCCGGCGGAACCGCCGGCACCCGAGGTGGCGGCGGTCGAAGAGACGGGCGCGAAATGCCCCGAATGCGGCGCGCGCGCGCTGCGCAAAGTGGACGGCTGCACGCGCTGCACGTCGTGCCACTACCTGGGCGGCTGCGCCTGATTCGTAAAACCTGAAACCGGTTCAAGGACAGGGCCGGCCTTCGGCCCTACGCTAACGGCATACCAACGACCCATCGCAAAGGAGCATCATGCAACACGATTTCCAGTTCTCGGCCCCTCTCGCCTTCGCCGATGTCGAACGCCTCACGAGCGCCCTCTGCACCCTGCCCGGCGTGCGCGGCGTCGACCTCGAGCCGGGCGGCAGGCAGATGCACGTGGAGTTCGACGAGGAAGCCACGTCGACGCAGGACATCACCGCCGCGCTGCTGGGCGCCGGCTACGGCGAAGCGCGCAAGGAAAAGAGCGGCGGCTGCTGCGGCGGGTGCTGCGGTGGCTGAGAGCGTACGCCGTCACGCCTGGCTCGCCACTGCGATGACGGCCCCGATGGTCCTGATGCCCGCCGTGCTGGCGTGGCAGGAGTGGGCCCACGGCGACCGCATCGCCACCTGGGCCGGCGCCGGCGTCGCGGCGCTGGCGATGGCCGGCACGGTGGCCGGCATCGATGCGCTGATGCGGCGCGCTCACGATTAAGCAGGCGATCGGCCCGTTGCGGCCGTCCCGGCACGCCTCAGGACCGCGCAGACGCCAATGGCTTGGCGTCTGGGTATCGCATCAGGAACGACTGGATGGCCTGTTCAGGCAAGTTGATGAGAATCGTTGCACTGCTGTCCCAACACGCAATCTCGAACAAGGCGCCTGCCAGCTGCGGCTCCAGTTCCGTACCGTCCCAATACCGTGGATTGCCATCGGCGTACGGCACCGGAGCAGGTATCGGACGAAGCCCCTTGGGTACCGCGCTGAATACTGCCCAGACAAACTGGACCTCGTAGGCACGCAGGAAGGCTGCAAGCTCGTCGCCGGTTAACCATTGATCATCCGGCGAAAACCCCGGTGGGTTCCAGTTCGTTTCGATGTCGCTGACGTACCAGTCATAGTCTTCCGGCGCGATGCTGGCGGCTTCAAACACGTCGCGCATGTACGTGTACCAGCTCACTTGATCCGTCTTTTCAAGGATGATGTTCTTCATGGGCTCCTCGATCACTGAACGACCGCTTTGGGCCGATTGCGTGCAATCGGAACGGTCCAGTGTACGGCGTCGCTACCGCCAGGACAAGCATGAGCTTTTGTCAGGCGCTCGAGGCAGCCTCCAGCCGGAACATGCGGATCGTGTCGTTCAGCGTATGCGCCTGCTCCTGCAAGGCCTGCGCCGCGCCAGCCGCCTGCTCGACGAGCGCCGCGTTCTGCTGCGTCACGCTGTCCATCTGGCCCACGGCCTGGTTGACCTGTTCGATGCCGATGCGCTGCTCGTCGCTGGCGGCCGTGATGTCGGCCATGATGCCCGTCACCTGGCGCACACTGGCCAGCACGCGCTGCATCGTGTCGGCCGCGCGGCCGGTGAGTTCCGTGCCGCCCGCGATCTTCGCGGTCGAGTCGTCGATCAGGTGCCGGATCTCGCGGGCCGCGGCGGCCGAGCGCTGCGCGAGGTTGCGCACCTCGGTGGCGACGACGGCGAAGCCCTTGCCCTGTTCGCCCGCGCGGGCCGCCTCCACCGCGGCGTTGAGCGCGAGGATATTGGTCTGGAACGCGATGCCGTCGATGATGCCCGTGATGTCCGCGATGCGGCGCGCGCCGTCGCTGATCTCGTCCATCGTGGCCGCCACGCGCGCGACGGCGTCGCTGCCCTCGGCCGTGATCGTCGCCGTGGCCGCCGCCAGCGCGTTCGCTTCGCGCGCATTGTCCGCGTTCTGCTGCACGGTGCCCGTCAGCTCTTCCATCGACGAGGCGCTCTGCTGCAGCGCGCTGGCCTGCATCTCCGTGCGCGCCGCGAGGTCGAAATTGCCGCTCGCGATCTGCGTGGAGGCCGTCGCGATCGTCTCCGTGCCGCGCCGGACTTCTCCGACCATAGTGCCGAGGCTCGCGTTCATCGCCGCCAGCGCGCCGAGCAGCTCGCCCACTTCATCGTTCGACCGTGCTTCGATCCTGCTGGTGAGGTCCCCGCCGGCGACACGCTGCGCCACCGCGACGGCACTGCGCAACGGCAGCACGATCGAACGCGCGAGGCGGATGGCGAACACGAGGCCGACGGCCAGCGCCGCGGCGCCCAGCGCCAGCATCAGCACGCGGCCGGAGGCGATGCGGTCCTGCACGGCCTTGCCCGCGGCGACGGCGCGGCCCTTCTGCAGGACGTTCAGGTCGTGGACCGCCTGCTGCAGCACGTCCAGGCGCGGAAGGGTCTCCGTCAGCACCAGTTGCTGCGCCTCGTCGCGCTTGCCCGCTTCGACGAGCGCGTTCACCTGCGTGAACGAGGCCACGTACGCCTCGCGCCGTTCGGTCACCCGGGCCAGCACGGCCTTGCCTTCTTCGCTGGCGACGAGGCGGCGCAACGTGGCGAGCGCGCCGTCGATCTCGTGCCGGTTCGACGCGATCTTCTCGCGCACCCTGCCCCGGTAGCCGTCGTCCGGCGCGATGAACAGTTCCAGCGTGCGGCGCGCATTCGCCCGCGTCATCGTGTCGATGGTGGCGGCGGCTTCCGCCTTGGCCCAGTCTTCGTCGATGAGGGTCGTCGTCGCCAGGCCGACGTCGTGGAAGCGCTGCAGGCCGACCGCGACGACGAGCGCGAGCAGCACCAGCACGAGGCCGAAGCCGCCGGCAAGACGGGTGCCGATCCTGAAGTTTGACATTTTCATATGCAATCCTTTCATTGCGACACATTATTGCCGCGAGGAAACCGAGTCTAACCATGTGCGGCGCGCGCCGACATACGCCGAAAGAACTACCCGCCGTCATCCGTCATGCCGACTGCCAGAGTGGCGCGCCGTCTCTACAATCTTCACCATCACCCCTTTGGAGAACCGCAATGTTGCGCGACCGCTACGGCCGAACGATCGAATACCTGCGCCTGTCCGTGACGGACCGCTGCGACCTGCGTTGCACCTATTGCATGCCGACGGGTTTCAAGGGGTTCGAGGAACCGGAGGACTGGCTCACGTTCGACGAGATCGAGCGCCTGCTGCGCGCGTTCGCCCGCCTGGGCACCCGGCGCATCCGCCTGACGGGCGGCGAACCGCTGCTGCGCCGCCACGTGACGGATCTCGCCGGACGCATCGCCGCCATTCCCGGCATCGACGACCTGTCGCTGTCGACCAATGCCACGACGTTGCGCCGCCACGCGCAGGCATTGCGCAAGGCCGGCGTCGCGCGCATCAACGTGAGTCTCGACACCCTGGACCGCAAGTGCATGGAATCGATAACGGGCCGCGACAGCCACGCGCGCATCCTGGACGGCATCATGGCCGGCAAGGAGGCCGGCTTCGACCCCATCAAGATCAACATGGTCGCGATGCGCGGCGTGAACGACGGCGAGATCGAGCGCATGGTCGAGTTCTGCATCGGCCACGGCTTCGTGCTGCGCCTGATCGAAGTGATGCCGATGGGCGAAACGGGCCGGAACGCCGCCTACATGGACCTGCAGCCCGTGCGCGAACGCCTGCAGCAAAAATTCGACCTCGTGCCGCAGGCGCTGGAACTGGGCGGCGGGCCCGCGCGCTACCTCGCCACCCGCGACGGCAAGAGCAGCATCGGCTTCATCACGCCAATGTCGCAGCATTTCTGCGCCACGTGCAATCGCGTGCGCCTGTCGGTGGACGGCACGCTGTACCTGTGCCTGGGCCAGGAAGAGAAATTCGAATTCCGCCCGCTGCTACGCGGCGGTGCCAGCGACGCGGAACTCGACGCCGCGATCCGCCACGCCATCGAACTGAAACCCCACCAGCACGACTTCACGGCGCGGCCCGAGAAGATCGTGCGCTTCATGTCGCAAACGGGAGGCTGACATGCAGGACATCGAACGCTTCATCCGCGGCTTTTCCCGCTTCCAGCAGCGCTTCATGAGCGAACCGGTCGTGCGCGCCTCCCTGCGCGACGGCCAGCATCCGTCCACGCTCGTCATCGGCTGCTGCGATTCGCGCGTCGATCCCGCGCTGCTCACGGGCTGCGATCCGGGCGACATCTTCGTCGTCCGGAATATCGCCAACCTCGTCCCGCCGTGCACCGCGGACGCGTCGGCCGGCGTCAGTTCCGCCATCGAATTCGCCGTGTGCGGCCTGGAAGTGGCGCGCGTCGTCGTGCTCGGGCATGCGCGCTGCGGCGGCATCCGGGCCCTGATGTCGGGCAAGCGCGTGACCGACGAGACGGACTTCGTCGCGCGCTGGATGCGTATTGCGGAACCCGTGCGCGAGGAAGTGCTGCGCGCGCTGCCGCATAAGCACGACGACGCCCGCTGCCGCGCCGCCGAGCAGGCCAGCATCCTCCATTCGCTCGACAACCTGATGACCTACCCGTGGCTGCGCCGGCGCGTGGAAGCGGGCAAGGTCGCGCTGCACGGCTGGTACTTCGACATCGAGACCGGCTCGCTGCTCGCGTACTCGCCGCGCAAGCAGGAATTCCTGAACCTCGTGCAGCCGCTGGACGCCGCGGCATGACCACGACGCCCGACTACCCGCCGATCCCGGGCCATTTGCGCCTGTCCACCCGCATCGCCGGTGCCCTGATCGGCTTCCTGCTGCTGGCGCTGACCGCCATCGGCACGACGTTGTGGCTGTCGTGGCAGCTCGAGGGCTCGGCCGCCGCCATCAACGAGACGGGCGGCGTGCGCAAGCAGGAATACCGTCTCGCGATGCTGCTCAGCCGCGAGGTCCACGCCCCAGGCGGCGGCTATGCCCGCGACGCGCGCGCGCAGATCGCGTCGATCGACGCCACCCTCGCGCTGATCGACCGCGGCGACCCGCAGCGCCCCCTCGGGCTGCCGCCCACGGCGACGATCCGCGACAGCTTTTCCACGGCGACGCTGCGCTGGCAGCGCGAACTGCGGCCGCTCGCGCTGCAGGTGCTGCAGGCACGGGGCGACGAGCGCCTGCCCCCGCTGCGCGACTTCCTCGGCCGGGTCGATACCTATGTCGCCCAGATCGACGCCATCGTGGGCCTCATCGAACGCGACAACGAGGTGCGCACGTTCTGGCTGCGCTGCTCGCAGCTCGCGCTGATGGCGCTGGCGATGGGCGGCACCGTCGTCCTCGTGTACCTGATGTTCAGCCTCATCGTCGATCCGGTCGAGCGCCTGCACGCGGGGATGCGCAGCATGGCCGACACGGATTTCGGCGTCCGCCTGGACGTCGCGAGCCAGGACGAATTCGGCCAGCTCGCGACGGGCTTCAACCGGATGGCGGACCGCCTGGAACAGGTCTACGCGAGCCTGGAAGACAAGGTGCGCGAGAAGACGGCCGCGCTGGAAGGCCAGAACCGCGAACTGGCGCTGCTGTACGACAGCGCCGCGTTCCTGCAGGTGCGCCAGACGCTGGAGCCGATGTGCGAAGGCTTCATCGAACGCATCATGCGCTATTTCGGCGCGGACGGGGGCTCCGTGCGGCTCGTCGACGCCAGCACGGACAAGGTGCACCTCATCGTGCAGGTCGGCCTCTCCGACGACATGGTCAAGGCGGAACGCTGCATGCCCGTCGGCGACTGCCTGTGCGGCGAAGCGGCGCAAGGCAGGCACCCCGTCGTGCGCCTGCTCCGCACCCTGCCCGATCCGGAGCCGTCGCGCTGCGCGCGCGAGGGGTTCGCGACGGTCTCCGTGTTCCAGATCTTCGCCCAGGACCAGCACCTCGGCGTGTTCAGCCTGCATTTCCGCACCGAAAAAAGTTTTAACGACCGGGAAACCGCCCTGCTGGAAACGCTGGGCCGGCTGCTGGGCACCGCCATCGAAAACATGCGGCTGGCGGCGCGCGAGCGTGAGATGGCCATCTCGGAAGAGCGCAACATGGTGGCGCGCGGCCTGCACGACAGTATCGCCCAGGGCCTGAACTTCCTCAACCTGCAGGTCCAGATGCTGGAAAAATCCCTGCGCGACGGCGAGCAGCAGGAAGCGGCCGGCATCGTGCCGCTGCTGCGCGCGGGCGTGCAGGAAAGCTACGAGGACGTGCGCGAGCTGCTGCAGAACTTCCGCAGCCGGCTGGAAGAGGATGACCTCAACAGCGCGCTGCGCAAGGCCGTGCGCAAGTTCCGCGACCAGACGGGCGTGGAGGCCAGCTTCAAGGCCGAAGGCAGCGGCGGCCTGCCGTTCCCCCGCGAGGAACAGCTGCAGCTGCTGTTCATCGTGCAGGAAGCGCTGTCGAACATTCGTAAACACGCGCATGCCGACAAGGTGCTCGTGCAAGTCCGTGATGGCCAAGACTTTTCCCTATCGATCAGCGATAATGGCGTCGGGTTCGATTCCGCCGCCGTGCCCACGTCAGGCGACAGCCACGTGGGATTGCACATCATGCGCGAACGAGCCCGGCATATCAACGCCGACCTGGCCATCGAATCCGGGAGCGGCGCCGGCACCACCGTCCGCCTGCACGTCCCGAGCGCGCACCGGCGGGCCGCTTGAATCGAATGGAGTTGAGTATGGAAGATCCCCGCGAGCCGATCAGCGTGCTGCTGGTCGACGATCACACGTTGTTCCGCAGCGGCGTACGTTCGCTGTTGCAGCGCAATCCGCGCTTCACCGTCGTCGGCGAAGCGTCGGACGGCATCGACGGCGTGAAGCGGGCGATGCAGCTGAAGCCCGACGTGATCCTGCTCGACCTGCACATGCCCGGCATGACCGGCGTGGAGACGCTGGAGCTGATCCTGCAGGGCTGGCCCGAGGCGGCCGTCATCATGCTGACCGTGTCCGAGGAAGGCGAAGACCTGGCCACCGCCCTGCACGCAGGTGCGCGCGGCTACCTGATCAAGAACATCGACGCCGACTACCTGCAGCGCGCCATCGAGCGCGCGGCCGCCGGCGAATCCGTGCTGGCCGAATCGATGGCCGCCAAGCTCGTGGCCCAGCTGCAGAAACAGCGCGAACCCAAGCCGGCCGCGCCGCCGTCGGAACTGGACAAGCTGACGCCGCGCGAGCGCGAGATCCTCGCCTGCCTCGCGCGTGGCGAAAGCAACAAGCTGATCGCGCGCGTGCTGGACCTGGCCGAGAGCACGGTCAAGATCCACGTGCAGAACATCCTCAAGAAGCTCGGGCTGTCCAGCCGCGTCCAGGCGGCGGTGTTCGCCGTCGAGCAGGGGCTCGGCAGCGGACCCGATCGGCAAGGTTGATCAGCGCAGCGCGAGCAGCGCCTCTTTCGCGTCTTCGTACGCGGCGGTGAGCAGCGCCATCTGCTCCTCCGCATCCTCGACATTCTCCGCCTTCCCCATCAGCTCGAGGTTCGTGCACGGCACCCGCATGCGGTTGGCGCCCACGAAATCGATGCTCGACAACAGGTAATGGGCCGTCGCCGCCAGCAGTTGCCCGTCGTGCTCGCGCACGGCGTGTTCCAGCTTGTTCAACAGCTGCGGCACCTCGCCCACGAACGCGTTCACGACATCCTCCAGCAGTGACGCATCGTTGTCGATCGTGCGCAGCTGCGCGATACGGGCCGGGTCCAGCACGGCAGCGCCGGCGCGGCGCGCGGCCACGTGGTCGCGTGCGGCGGCCAGCGCCTTGTCCAGCACGTCCATCTCGATCGGTTTCGGGACGTAGTCGTTCATGCCCGCGTCCAGGCAGCGTTCGCGGTCGCCCGGCATGGCGTTCGCCGTCATCGCGATGATGTAGGGCGCGTTGGCGCCGCGGAAGCGTTCGCGCAGGCGGCGGGTCGCTTCCAGGCCGTCCATTTCCGGCATCTGCATGTCCATCAGGATCACGGGATAGTCCTGGCGCTCCAGCGCCGCCACGGCTTCGAGGCCGTTGCCGACGACGTCCGCGCGGTAGCCCAGGTGGCGCAGCAGTTGCCGGATCACCTTCTGGTTGATCGTGTTGTCCTCGGCGACGAGGATGGCGAGGTCCGTCTCTTCCCTGGCGGGCACCGGCGCCGGCCGCGCTGCCGCCTGGCGTTCCCCCAGCACCTGTTGCAGCGCTTCCAGCAGCGCGGCCGGCTTGATCGGCTTGCTCAGCCACGCGGAGAATTCGCGCACCGCATCCCCTCCCGCGCCGGTCTGGCGCTGGCCGACGGACGTCAGCAACACGAGCGGCAGCGCGGCGCGGTCGCGGTGCTTGCGCAGCTCGGCCGCGAGGCGGGCGCCGTCCATGTCGGGCATCTGCATGTCCAGCACGGCCACGTCGAACGGGTGGCCGTCGCGCACGAGGTCCAGCGCTTCCACTGCCGACGCGGCGGCCAGCGGCGCCATCCCCCACAACAGCGCCTGCTTCATCAGGATGCGGCGGTTCGTCGCGTTGTCGTCCACGATCAGGATGCGGCGTCCGCGTACCGTGGCCGCGCGGTCGCGCAGCACGTGTTCGGCCAACTGGTCGTCGAACGCGTCGGCGACGATGGCCGCGCTGAACGTCGAGCCGCGTCCCGGCTCGCTGTCCACGGTAAGACCGCCGCCCATCATCTCGGCCAGGCGCCGGCTGATCGTCAGGCCCAGGCCCGTGCCGCCGTATTTACGCGTCGTCGACGCGTCGACCTGCGTGAACGAGTGAAAGATGTCGTCCAGGCGGTGCGGCGGGATGCCGATGCCCGTGTCGCGCACGGCGAACACGAGGCGGTAGCCGCCTTCCGCGCGCGGCTCGCCCGACACGGTGACGACCACCTCGCCGTGGTGCGTGAACTTGATCGCGTTCGACAGCAGGTTCACGAGGATCTGGCGCAGGCGTGTCGCGTCCGCGAGGATCGTCGCGGGCACGCCCGGCTCGATCATGTACGCGAGGTCCAGGTTCTTGTCGCTGGCGCTGGGCGCGAGCAGGTCGAGCGCTTCCTCGACGCAGCGGCGCACCTCGAACGCGTGGCGCT
This sequence comes from Massilia kyonggiensis, assembly GCF_024756235.1. Classification (GTDB taxonomy): domain Bacteria; phylum Pseudomonadota; class Gammaproteobacteria; order Burkholderiales; family Burkholderiaceae_D; genus Telluria; species Telluria kyonggiensis. Next base: position 385,684 of record NZ_JANUGY010000008.1, read on the forward strand.
CGAGATCGAGGCGGCCCACTTCCAGCTTCGAATAATCGAGCAGGTCGTTGATGATCGAGAGCAGCGCCTCGCTGCTGGAGCGGATCGTCTCCGTGTAGTCGCGCTGCTCGTCGTCGATGTCCGTGTGCAGCAGGAGGCTCGTCATGCCGATGACGGCGTTCAGCGGCGTGCGGATCTCGTGGCTCATATTGGCGAGGAACATGCTCTTGGCCTGCATCGCGGCTTCCGCACGGTCGCGCGCCAGTTCCAGTTCGCGCTCGTAGGCCTTGCGTTCCGAGATGTCCTGCAGGATCGCCGTGAGGATCACGCGCCCGCCCGCCGCCGACTTCGAGATCGTCGCCTCGGCCGGGAATTCGCTGCCGTCCTTGCGCACGGCGTAGATCGTGCCCCGCTCGCCCATGCGCCGGGCCGTACGCTCCCCGTGCTGGAAACCGGCGACCCGTCCCGCGTGGCCGGGCCGGAAACGCGGCGGCATGAGCATCGCCAGGTCCTGGCCCATCACCTCCGCGGCCGTCCACCCGAACACCCGCTCCGCACCCTTGTTGAACAGGATGATCTTCTGCTGCTCGTCCGTGCAGATCACGGCGTTTTCGGCGATGTCGATGATGTTGCTGAGCTGTTCGGGGCTGAGGGTGTGCGGCATGGCGGTTCCGTGCGACTGGGTCGCGCTAGGGGCAATAAGCGCCATCGTACACGGACCTACGCCTTTGTGACTAGGCCGCCTAGCTCTATTGCGCTGCCGTGCACACCCCTCCGGCCAATGGTTGGGCTGGCGCCCGCCACGTACGCTTCCATCATCCACAAGTGCTTTTATCAGGAGAAAAAAAATGAGCACCGACAGACGGCCCCTCGCGGTCCTGGTCAGCAGTACCTTCGCGTTCACGATCTGCTTCGCGATCTGGATGATGTTCGCGGTGCTGGGCATCCCCATCAAGACGAAACTGGGCCTGAACGAAACGGAATTCGGCCTCCTCGTCGCCACGCCCGTGCTGAGCGGCGCCCTCGTGCGCGTCCCGCTCGGCATCTGGACGGACCGTTACGGCGGCCGCATCGTGTTCTTCACGCTGATGCTGGCCTGCGCCCTGCCGATCTATCTGATCAGCCACGCCACCGCCTACTGGCACTTCCTCGTGCTGGGCCTCTTCGTGGGCCTAGCCGGCGGCTCGTTCTCGGTCGGCACGCCGTACGTCGCGCGCTGGTTCGGCAAGGAACGCCGCGGCCTCGCGATGGGCGTGTTCGGCGCCGGCAACTCCGGTTCCGCGCTGACCAAGTTCGTGGCCCCCGCGATCATCGCCGCCCTCGGCTGGCAGGCGCTGCCCAAGGTGTACGCCATCGTGATGGTCGCCACCGCCCTCCTGTTCTGGTTCGGCACCTATTCCGATCCTTCGCACAAATCGGCATCGGGTGAAAGCTTCGCCGCGCAGATGCGCGTGCTGAAGGACCCGCGCGTGTGGCGCTATTGCCAGTACTACTCCGTCGTGTTCGGCGGCTACGTCGCGCTGGCGCTGTGGATGACCAAATACTACGTGGGCGAATATGGCTTCGGCCTGAAGGAAGCCGCGCTGCTGGCGGCCTGCTTCTCGCTGCCGGGCGGCGTGCTGCGCGCGCTGGGCGGCTGGATCTCCGACAAATTCGGCGCCTACAAGGTCACCTGGTGGGTGATGTGGGTGTGCTGGGTGTGCTTCTTCATCCTGTCGTATCCGCAGACCACGATGAGCGTCAAGACCGTCACCGGCGCGATGGACATGCACATCGGCCTCGGCCCCGTGACCTTCACCCTGCTGCTGTTCGTCGTCGGCGTCGCCATGGCGATCGGCAAAGCATCCGTGTTCCGCTTCATCGCCGACGATTTCAGCGACAACATCGGCGCCGTGTCGGGCGTCGTCGGCCTGGCCGGCGGCCTCGGTGGCTTCATCCTGCCGATCATGTTCGGCGCCATCGTCGACCTCACCGGCATCCGTTCCAGCTCCTTCATGCTGCTGTACGGGACCGTGTGCGTGTCGCTCGTCTGGATGCATTTCTCGTTCAAACCGCAAACCAAGGCGCCTGTCGCCGCACCGGCGCAGTCCTCGACTAAGCCGCTGCGCAAGGCCGCCTGACATCTTCAATAATCACAGGAGAACATCGTGAGTCGTTATCTCATCTCGACCTGGGAACCCGAGGTTCCCGCCTTCTGGCACAGCCGGGGCAAGCCCACGGCCAACCGCAACCTCTGGATCTCGATCCCCGCGCTGATGCTGGCGTTCGCGATCTGGATGGTGTGGAGCGTCGTCGTCGTCAACCTGCCGGCCATCGGCTTCAAGTACAGCACCAACCAGCTGTTCTGGCTCGCCGCCGTGCCGGGCCTCTCGGGCGCCACCCTGCGCATCTTCTACTCGTTCATGGTGCCGATCTTCGGCGGCCGCAAATGGACCGCCATCTCCACCGCCTCGCTGCTGATCCCCGCGCTGGGCATCGGCTTCGCCGTGCAGGACGCGAACACGAGCTACCCGACCATGCTCGTGCTGTCGCTGCTGTGCGGCTTCGGCGGCGGTAACTTCGCGTCGTCGATGGCCAACATCAGCTTCTTCTACCCGAAAGCGCAGAAGGGCTACGCCCTCGGCATGAACGCGGGCCTCGGCAACCTGGGCGTCTCCGCCGTGCAGTTCGTCGTCCCGCTCGTCATCACCTTCGCCCTGTTCGGCGGCGAACCGCAGACCTGGACCAAGGCCGTGAAGGGCGTCGTGCAGACCAAGCAGATGTGGCTGCAGAACGCGGGCTTCGTGTGGGTGCCGTTCATCATCGTGAGCACGCTGGCCGCCTGGTTCGGCATGAACGATCTCGCATCGGCCAAGGCGTCGTTCGCCGAGCAGGCCGTGATCTTCAAGCGCAAGCACAACTGGCTCATGTGCTGGCTGTACGTGGGCACCTTCGGCTCGTTCATCGGCTACTCGGCCGCGTTCCCGCTGCTGACCAGCACCCTGTTCCCGCAAGTGAATCCGCTGCAGTACGCATTCGTCGGTCCCCTCGTCAGCGCCCTCGCCCGCGTGGCAGGCGGCTTCATCGCCGACAAGCTGGGCGGCGCCCGCGTCACCGTGTGGACGTTCGTCTGCATGATCCTGGCCGTGCTGGGCGTGTTGCACTTCCTGCATGCCGGCAGCTTCGCCGGCTTCTTCGGCATGTTCCTCGTGCTGTTCGCCTGCACCGGCGTCGGTAACGCATCGACCTTCCGCATGATCCCCGTGATCTTCCTGACCCTGCACCAGCGCGCCGCGAAGGGCCAGTCGGAAGGCGCCCAGGCGCAGGCCGTCGCCAGTGCCAACAAGGAAGCGGCTGCGGTCCTCGGCTTCACGTCGGCCATCGCCGCCTACGGCGCCTTCTTCATCCCGAAGAGCTACGGCACCTCGATCGCCCTGACGGGCAGCGCCGATGCCGCGCTGTGGTGCTTCATCGGCTTCTACGTCACCTGCATCGCCGTCACCTGGTGGTTCTACGCCCGCAAGGGTGCCGAGATCACCTGCTAGTCATAAAGGAGTAGACGGCCTACTCCGTATGTCACGGCCGGACCGACTTCTTGCGAATACCGCGTAGTCGGCCCGGTCCGTAGACTGAACACAGCTGCACAACACCGAATATCGAGAGCGCGCCCCGGCGCGCCGTTGGAGAAACCATGAGTCACTTTTTGGACCGCCTGAAATTTTTCGGCAAAACGGGCGACACGTTTTCGAATGGCCACGGAGCCGTCGTCAACGAAGACCGCACCTGGGAAAAGGCCTACCGCCAGCGTTGGCAGCACGACAAGATCGTGCGCTCGACGCACGGCGTGAACTGCACGGGTTCGTGCAGCTGGAAGGTCTACGTCAAGAACGGCCTGATCACCTGGGAGACCCAGCAGACCGACTACCCGCGCACCCGCCCGGACCTGCCGAACCATGAACCCCGCGGTTGCCCGCGCGGCGCCAGCTACTCGTGGTACGTCTACTCGGCGCAGCGCGTCAAGCACCCGATGGTGCGCGGCCGCCTGATGCAGCTGTGGCGCGAAGCGCGCGCCACCCGCGACCCGGTCGCCGCCTGGGACTACATCACGAACGATCCGCAAAAATCCGCGAGCTACAAGACCGTGCGCGGCCAGGGCGGCTTCGTGCGCGCCAAGTGGGACGAGGTCAACGAGATCATCGCCGCCGCCAACGCCTACACCATCGGCAAATACGGCCCGGACCGCATCATCGGCTTCTCGCCGATCCCCGCCATGTCGATGGTCAGCTATGCCGCCGGCACCCGCTACCTGAGCCTCATCGGCGGCGTCGCCATGAGCTTCTACGACTGGTACTGCGACCTGCCGCCGTCGAGCCCCCAGGTATGGGGCGAGCAGACGGACGTGCCGGAATCGGCCGACTGGTACAACTCGACGTACCTGATGGTGTGGGGTTCGAACGTCCCGATGACCCGCACCCCCGACGCCCACTTCTACACCGAAGTGCGCTACAAGGGCACGAAGACCGTCGCCGTGTCGTCCGACTTCGGCGAGATGGCCAAGTTCGGCGACATCTGGCTCGCGCCCAAGCAGGGCACGGACGCCGCGCTGGCGATGGCCATGGGCCACGTGATCCTGAAGGAATTCCACGCCACCGGCAAATCCGCCTACTTCCGCGACTACGCCAAGCAGTACACCGACTTCCCGATGCTCGTGCTGCTGAAGGAACGCGACGGCACGCTGGTCCCCGACTACTTCCTGCGCGCGTCGCACCTCGCGAACAACCTGGACGAAACGAATAACCCGGATTGGAAGACGCTCGTCATCGACCAGGCCACCGGCAAGATCGTCGCGCCGAGCGGCTCCATCGGCTTCCGCTGGGGAGAAAGCGGCAAGTGGAACCTCGAACAGACGGAAGGCGCCACGGGCAATGCGATCGATCCGCAGCTGTCGCTGCTGGACAAGCACGACCGCATCGTGCCGGTGGGCTTCCCCTACTTCGGCGGCAAGGATGCCGACGACCTCCTGCTGCGCAACGTTCCGGTCAAATCGATCACGCTGGCCGACGGCACCACCGCCCTCGTCACCACCGTGTACGACCTGTCGATGGCGAACTACGGCGTCGACCGCGGCATCTGCCCGAACGCCGCGAAGAACTACAGCGACGACGTTCCGTACACCCCCGCATGGCAGGTGAAGCACACCGGCGTGAAGGCCGAAGACGTCATCACCGTGGCCCGCGAATTCGCGGACAACGCCGACCGCACCCGCGGCAAGTCGATGGTGATCGTCGGCGCGGCGCTGAACCATTGGTACCACATGGACATGACGTACCGCGGCATCATCAACATCCTCATGATGTGCGGCTGCATCGGCCAGAGCGGCGGCGGCTGGGCCCACTACGTCGGCCAGGAAAAGCTGCGCCCGCAGACCGGCTGGACGCCGCTTGCGTTCGCGCTGGACTGGAACCGCCCGATGCGCCAGATGAACTCGACGTCGTTCTTCTACGCCCACACGAGCCAGTGGCGCCACGAAAAACTGCACACGTCCGAGATCCTGTGCCCCACCGCGGACGGCAAGCTGGAAGAGATGTCGCTGATCGACTTCAACGCCAAGGCCGAGCGCATGGGCTGGCTGCCGTCCGCACCGCAGCTGGAAACGAATCCGCTGGAAGTCGTGCGCGCCGCCGAAGCCGCGGGCCAGGACCCGGCGAAATACGCGGTCGAGCAGATCAAGGCCGGCAAGCTGAATTTCTCGTGCGACGATCCGGACAATCCCGCGAACTTCCCGCGCAATATGTTCGTGTGGCGTTCCAACATCCTGGGCAGCTCGGGCAAGGGCCACGAGTACTTCCTGAAATACCTGCTGGGCACCCAGAACGCGCTGATGAGCGACGAAGACGACTGCATCAAGCCGCGCGACATCAAGGTGCGCCCGGCCGCCGAAGGCAAGCTCGATCTGCTCGTCGTGCTGGACTTCCGCATGTCGACGACGTGCCTGTATGGCGACATCGTGCTGCCGACCGCCACCTGGTACGAGAAGGACGACCTGAACACGTCCGACATGCACCCGTTCATCCACCCGCTGTCCGAAGCCGTGCAGCCGTTGTGGGAAGCGAAGTCGGACTGGGAAATCTACAAGGGTCTCGCCGCGAAGTTCTCCGAGATCGGCGGCGCCCACCTGGGCACCCGCAAGGACCTGATCCTGACGCCGCTGCTGCACGACACCCCGGGCGAACTCGGTCAGCCGTTCGATCCGAAGGACTGGCGCGCTGGCGAGTGCGAGCCGATCCCGGGCAAGACGATGCCGTCGATGACGGTCGTGGAACGCGATTTCCGCCAGATCCACAAGAAGTACACGTCGATCGGTCCCCTGCTGGAAAAAGCCGGCAACGGCGGCAAGGGCATCGGCTGGGAGACGAAGCACGAAGTCGACGTCCTGCGCGGCATCAACCGCACGGTTCTCGAGGAAGGCGTGTCGAAAGGCCAGCCGCGCCTCGACACCGCGATCGACGCCGCCGAAATGATCCTCACGCTGGCGCCGGAAACGAACGGCCACGTGGCGGTGAAGGCGTGGGACGCGCTGTCGAAGATCACGGGCCGCGACCACACGCACCTCGCCATCCCGCGCGAGCACGACAGCATCCGCTTCCGCGACGTGCAGGCGCAGCCGCGCAAGATCATTTCGTCGCCGACGTGGTCGGGCCTGGAAAGCGAGGAAGTCAGCTACAACGCCGGCTATACGAACGTTCACGAACTGATCCCCTGGCGCACGCTGACGGGCCGCCAGCAGTTCTACCAGGACCACGTCTGGATGCGCGATTTCGGCGAGGGACTGTGCGTGTACAAGGCCGCGATCAACACCAAGACGACGGAAGCGATCATGAACCGCCGTCCGAACGGGAACAAGGAGCTGGCGCTGAACTGGATCACCCCGCACCAGAAATGGGGCATCCACTCCACGTACTCCGACAACCTGCGCATGCTGACGCTGTCGCGCGGCGGCCCCCACGTGTGGCTGTCCGAGATCGACGCGAAGGCGGCTGGCATCGAGGACAACGACTGGATCGAGGTGTTCAACGTGAACGGCACGCTGACGGCCCGCGCGGTGGTCAGCCAGCGCGTCCCGGAAGGCATGACGATCATGTACCACGCCCAGGAAAAGATCGTGAACGTGCCGGGTGCGGAAACGTCGAAGAAACGCGGCGGCATCCACAACTCGGTGACCCGCGCCGTGACCAAGCCGACCCACATGATCGGCGGCTATGCCCAGCTGTCGTACGGCTTCAATTACTACGGCACGGTCGGCTCCAACCGCGACGAATTCGTGGTGGTCCGCAAGATGCGCGACGTGAACTGGATGGAAGGTGCCCGCGACGAATCGCGTCCGAACGGCGACCAGCAGCCGGCGCGCCCCGCCCCGGCCAAGCCGGCAGGAACGCCGAAACGCGAGACGGAAGAACGCGAACCCGCGCTGGCACGTGTCGCCAGCCCGAAGGGTGCTTGAAAAGATAACGAGGTAAAGATATGAAGATCAGAGCACAAATCGGCATGGTGCTGAACCTGGACAAATGCATCGGCTGCCACACCTGCTCGGTGACCTGCAAGAACGTCTGGACGAGCCGCGACGGCGTGGAATACGCCTGGTTCAACAACGTCGAGACGAAGCCCGGCATCGGCTACCCGAAGGAATGGGAAAACCAGGACAAGTGGAACGGCGGCTGGAAACGCACCGCGTCCGGCAAGATCGAACCGCGCCAGGGCAGCCGTCTGAAAATCCTGGCGAACATCTTCGCCAACCCGAACCTGCCGCAGATCGACGAGTACTACGAGCCGTTCACGTACGACTACGAGCGCCTGCAGAACGCGCCGCTGTCCGAGACGCCGCCGACCGCCCGTCCGATCTCCGTCCTGACGGGCAAGAAGATGGACAAGATCGAATGGGGCCCGAACTGGGAAGACGATTTGGGCGGCGAATTCGCCAAGCGCAGCAAGGACAAGCTGTTCGACAACGTGCAGAAGGAGATGTACTCGACGTTCGAGAACACCTTCATGATGTACCTGCCGCGCCTGTGCGAGCACTGCCTGAATCCGACCTGCGTGGCATCGTGCCCGTCCGGCTCCGTGTACAAGCGCGAAGACGACGGCATCGTGCTGATCGACCAGGACAAGTGCCGCGGCTGGCGCATGTGCATCTCGGGCTGCCCGTACAAGAAGATCTACTACAACTGGTCTTCCGGTAAAGCCGAGAAGTGCACGTTCTGCTACCCGCGCATCGAAGCGGGCCAGCCGACCGTGTGCTCGGAAACCTGCGTGGGCCGCATCCGCTACCTGGGCGTGCTGCTGTACGACGCCGACAAGATCGAAGCCGCGGCCTCCGTCGCCGACGAGCAGGACCTGTACGAAGCGCAGCTCGGCCTGTTCCTCGATCCGCACGATCCCGAAGTGATCGCGGAAGCGCGCCGCCAGGGCATCCCGGACTCGTGGCTGGAATCCGCCAAGCGTTCGCCCGTCTACAAGATGGCCGTCGAGTGGAAGATCGCATTCCCGCTGCACCCGGAATACCGCACGCTCCCGATGGTGTGGTACATCCCGCCGCTGTCGCCGATCCAGGCCGCCGCGGAGAGCGGCAAGATGGGCATGAACGGCATCCTGCCGGACACGAAGAGCCTGCGCATCCCCGTGCGCTACCTCGCCAACCTGCTCACCGCGGGCAAGGAAGCGCCGGTCGTGCATGCGCTGGACCGCATGCTGGCGATGCGTGCCTACATGCGTTCGAAGTCCGTCGACAAGGTCGAGAACCTCGACGTGCTGCGCCAGGTGGGCCTGTCGCAGGCGGTCGTGGAAGACATGTACCACATCATGGCCATCGCGAACTACGAAGACCGCTTCGTGATCCCGAGCAGCCACAAGGAGATGGCCGAGGACAGCTTCAACGAAAAAGGCTCGTGCGGCTTCTCGTTCGGTAACGGCTGCTCGGACGGTACGAGCGACGCCTCGCTGTTCGGCAAGAAGAAGCAGGGCTCGACGATCTTCGTCTCGATGCCGAAATCGCGCAAGAAGAAAGAAACGGAAGGAGCCTGACATGAACCACTACCGCATCCTGTCCGCGCTGCTGCTGTATCCGGAGGGCGACCTCGTCGCCGCCCTCCCGGAGCTGGAAGACGGCCTGCCGCTGCCGATGCGCGCCCAGGTGGCGCCGCTGCTGGCGCACCTGGCCGAGAACGACATGATCACGCTGCAGCAGGAATACGTGCAGACGTTCGACCGCACGCCGTCGCACTCGCTGCACCTGTTCGAGCACATCCACGGCGAATCGCGCGACCGCGGCCAGGCCATGGTCGACCTGATGGAAGAGTACAAGAAGCACGGCCTGGAAATGCAGGGCGACGAGCTGCCCGACTTCGTGCCGCTGTTCCTCGAATTCCTGTCGCAGCTGGATGAAGAGGAAGCCAGCCGCCTGCTGGGCGACGCGGTCCACGTGCTGGCCTTCATCGGCCGCAAGCTGGCCGCGAACGGCAGCCCGTATGCCGGCGTGTTCGGCGTGCTGGAAGGCCTGTCCCCGGTCGCGGCGGAAGAACTGTCCGAGCCGCCGATCAAGGACATGGACGAGGCACTGGAAACCTTCGGCCCGGGCGCCGACGGCGTCGAGCCCCTGCTCAAGCCGCAGGCTTCGGGTCCGCAACCGATCAATTTTTACCCGCGCGGCACGCGTCCGGCCGTCGCAGAAGTGCACTGAGGAGGCAGCATGAACTACGTAAATCAATTCCTGTTCGGGATCTACCCGTACATCGCCCTGGCGATCTTCCTGCTCGGGAGCCTGATTCGCTTCGACCGCGAGCAATACACGTGGCGCTCCGAATCCACGCAAGTGCTGCACACGGGCCAGCTGCGGCTGGGGAGCATCCTGTTCCACATCGGGATCATCGGCCTGCTGGGCGGCCACGCCGTCGGCCTGCTGACGCCCGTGTGGGTGTGGGATACGCTGGGCGTCACGCACGGCGCCAAGCAGCTGTTCGCGATGGCCGCGGGCGGCGTGATGGGCACCCTGTGCCTGATCGGCATCCTGCTGCTGCTCGCCCGCCGCCTCGGCAACGAGCGCCTGCGTGCCGCCACCACGTTCAAGGACAAGATCGTGCTGCTGTGGATCCTCGGTACGCTGCTGCTGGGTCTCTCGTCGATCTTCGTGTCGGCGGGTCACATGGACGGCCACATGATGGTCCTGTTGATGACCTGGGCCCAGCACATCGTGACGTTCCGCGGCGACGCCGCCGGCTTCATCATCGATGCGCCGCTCGTGTTCAAGCTGCACCTGTTCATGGGGATGTCGCTGTTCGTCATCTTCCCGTTCACCCGCCTCGTCCACATCTGGAGCGGTTTCGGCGCGGTGACTTACCTGGGCCGTGCCTTCCAGCTGGTCCGTCCGCGCTAAGGAGTCATCATGGGTATCTCCGTCAACGGCGTCGAGATCGACGACCGCCAGATCGAACTGGAACTGCCGCACCACAAGGGCGCCGCCAACCCGCTGAAGCAGTCGGTGCACGAAGTCGTGCTGCGCACCGTGCTGCTGCAGGAAGCGGACCGCCTCGGCATCTACGGCGATGAGGATGCGCGCATCGAGGCGCTGCTGACGCAGGAAGTCAGCGTGCCGCAGGCCGACGAGCAAGCGTGCCTCACGTACTACCGGAACCATCCGGACAAGTTCACCCGCGGCGAAATGGTCGAAGCGCGCCACATCCTGTTCCAGGTGACGCCGACCGTGCCGCTGGACCTCGTCCGCGAGACGGCGGAGGACATCCTGGCGGCGCTGCGGGCCGCGCCGGAACGCTTCGGCGAACTGGCGGCGCAGTACTCGAACTGCCCGTCCGGCGCCGTGGGCGGCAGCCTCGGCCAGCTGAGCCGCGGCGACTGCGTGCCGGAATTCGACGACGTGCTGTTCCGCCTCGGCGAGAACGAGTTCGCCGCGCGCCCCATCGAGACGCGCTTCGGCCTGCACATCGTGCAGGTGCTGCGCCGCATCGACGGGTCGCTGCTGCCGTTCGAGACGGTGAAGTCGCAGATCGCCGCCTGGCTCGCGACGGCGGCGCTGCAGCGGGGCATCCACCAGTACCTCCAAATCCTCGTGGGCCGCGCGCGCATCGAGGGCATCACGCTGGAAGGGAGCGCGACGCCGCTCGTGCAATAACCCCTACAAGGTTTTGAAGAACTGCCCCGGCTGCGGACGCACCCGGGGCGTTTTTTTAGGCTCGCCCGTGCCGATGCCGACGAAGCAGACGGCGCGCTCGTGCTCTTCGAGTCCCAGCAGGCGGCGCATGGCGGACGTGTCGAGCGCCCCGCCGCTCGCGAGGCCGCTGGCAAAGCCCAGCGCCTGCGCCGCGAGCAGCACGTTCTGCAGCGCGCAGCCCAGGGAGACCAGCTTTTCCTCGAAGGGGATGGAGGTGCCGGGGGCATCGACGAGGATCGCCACGAGCAGGCATGGCGCGTGAAAAGCCTTCTCGCGTGCGGACGCCCGCGCTTCCTCGCTGGCCGTGAGATCGCGCTGCACGAGCGCCTCCTCGAACACGGCAGCGAGATCGTCGCGCCGCGCCGGCGGGATCAGCACGAAGCGCCACGGCAGCAGGCAGCCGTGATCGGGCGCCTGCGCCGCCGCGTCCATCATCCGCGCGAGCGCGGCATCGTCGGGCCCCGGCGCCTGCAGGCGGCGCAAGGCCACATGGCGGCGTGCCGCCAGCGTGTTCCACAAATCCGAGTTCATGGGTCCCATTATAGGGTCAGGTGGCGGTACGGTTGCGCCCCGCTTCCTTCGCGCGGTACAGGGCCGCGTCCGCGCGCGCGCCGAATGCGCGGTCGGGGTCGATCGCCTGCTCCGGCACGGCCGCGTACGCGCCGATGCTGACGGTGACGACGCCCAGCGGCGACGCCTCGTGGCGCAGCGCGTGCGTGGCCACGTTGGCGTGGATCTTGTCCGCGACCTCGCAGGCGCCCGCGAGGTCGGTATCCGGCAGCAGCACGACGAATTCCTCGCCGCCGTAGCGCGCGGCCAGGTCGCCGCTGCGCCGCAGGCCGCGCTGGATGGCCTGCGCGACGGTCCTGAGGCATTCGTCGCCCGCCAGGTGGCCATAGCGGTCGTTGTAGCGCTTGAAGTGGTCGACGTCGATCATCAGCACCGCGAGGGACGACCGGTTGCGGAACGCGCGCCGGTACTCGCGCTCCCAGGTCTGTTCGTAATAGCGCCGGTTGAACAACTCCGTCAGGCCGTCGACGTAGGCCATCGCCGACAGCGACGCATTCGCCGTCTCGAGCAGCGCCTTCGTCGTGAGCAGGTCGCGCTGCAGCTCGTCGCGCAGCGCGATCTGGCGCACGGCGCGCCGCCCGAGCAGCAGCAGGCCGGCGACCAGCACGGACAGCGCCAGGTACGACAAGGTCGCACTGTGCAGCCACGGCCGCAGCGCCACGTCCTTCGAACGCAGCACCGTGATCCGTGCCGGATAGTCGCCGACGTGCGACTCGGTGTGGATGAACGTCTCGCCGTCGATGTCGGCGTCGCGTCCGTGGAGGCGGAACACCGGGTCTTTTCTCGTGTCGCGGCCGATGCTGGCCGTGTCGAACGGCATGCGCAGCAACAGGGTGCCGTCGTCCAGGGTCATCAGGATGCGGCCGTCGCTGCCGATGTCGAGGCCTTCGTAGACCTTGCGGAAGAAGTCGATCTTGATCGTCGCCAGCGCCACGCCCGCGAAGCTGCCGTCCGGATGGTCGATGCGCCGCGACACGGGAATGATCCAGGCGCCGCTCGTGCGGCCGACGATCGGGCCGCCGATGTGCACGCCCTGCCCCGGATGCTGCTTGTGATACTGGAAGTAGGCACGGTCGCTGTTGTTGCGGCCGTCGAACTGCGTGCCGGCGGAATTCACGATCCAGCGGCCGTCCGCGTCATAGATGAACAGGCCCTGCAGCGCCGGCAGGTCCGCCATGTGCTTCATCATCAGCGCGCGCAGGCGCGCCATGTTCGCGGCCGACCACCCTTCCACTTCGACCTTGTCGACGAGCGACACCAGCACCGTGTCCGCCATCTTGAACGAGGAATTCGCCTGGTTGGCGAGCGTGTGCGCCGTGTTGGATGCGGAGATGGACGCGCCGGACAGTTCCAGCGCGCGCGAGTGATATCCGCTCCACGCCATGACGGCAATCGACGTGAGGCACGCCATCACGATCAGGGCGATCGTGACGGCCTTCAGCGGCCGGCGGCCGGCGTCCAGCGCGTCGGCACGATCCTGCCCCGCCTGTCCGGTTTGCGACTGCAACAGCGCATTGGCTCCCTTACGAAACAACACTCCCCCCGACGATTCGACAAACAGCCGAGTGTATGCGATTGCCAGTTTGTCAGGTCGTCATGCGATGCAATACGAGCAGCTTGTGTGTCCATGCAACAACGAATGTGACCCGGCGTCACATTGTCCGCGACTCGTGTTGTATTGATCTCTCACTGGAACGCCGCGCCATTCATATCCCTTGTCTTTATCGCATTGTTGGGTTATTTTCGCATTTGACGGAAAACGTTTAACTTATGTTTTCATAAAGCGGCTGTAACGATTGTGTGGCATTGCCTGCACAATCGTTTTCCCGACGATTGAGGCGTAACTGAAACGTACCGTCTTTTTATTTCGCCGGAATTGGAAACGTTGCCAACCGAGCCGCGCCACCGGCCAGACCGATAACAAGGAGACTCACATGCGTTACCCCGGCACACCCAAGCCCGTGGCCGCCGCCATCGCCCTGCTCGCCATGAGCGCCTACGCCCAGGAAGTACGCCAGCCCGAACCTGCCACGCTGGAAACCGTCGTCGTCACCGCGAACAAGCGCGCCCAGAACCTGCAGGACGTGCCCGCGTCGATCACGGTCCTCGGCGACGCCGTGCTGCAGCGTTCGAATGTGCGCGAGCTGGACGACCTGCCCGCCCTGTCGCCCGCACTGACGCTGTCGTACGGCACGCAGCCCGGCAACTTCAGCATCAATATGCGGGGCGTCGGCACGTACTCGCTGGGCATCGGCGTCGAGGCCGACGTCGCGGTGATCGTCGACGACATCCCGCTCGGCATGCAGGCCAACGCGTTCAAGGACCTGGCCGACGTCAACCGCATCGAAGTGCTGAAAGGCCCCCAAAGCACGCTATTCGGCAAAAGCTCGATCGCGGGCGCGCTGAACATCACGACGAAGCCGATCGGCGGTCCGGTCAGGACGACGGCGACACTCCTGTCCACGAACGACGACGAATGGCGCGCGGGCGTCAGCGTGTCCGGCGCCGTGTCCGACACGTTCCGCATGCGCGTCGCCGCCAGCAAGACGAATTACGACGGCACGCTGAACAACCTGACGACGGGCGGCAAGCTCAATGGCAGCAAGGGCGACAACCTGAATGCCAAGTTCGAATGGCGCCCGGCCGACGACCTGACGTTTACGCTGACGCCCCACTACAACCGCACCGAGAAATTCTGCTGCACGACCGCCTTCACGTCGATGACGCCGGGCGGCCTGTATCGCAACGCGCCGCAGCTGCCGCAGTCCGTCGTCCTCGCCGGGATCAACATCAATCCGTCCAACCGCGACGTGCGCAACGATTACCCGACGGGCGGAAAATTCCACGACTGGGGCACGGGCCTCAAGGTCGATTACGGTCTCGCGAACGGCCTCACGCTCAGCTCGATCACGTCCTACAGCAAGTACCACATGGACGACTACCAGGACAACGACGCCACCGACATCGACATCCTGCAGTTCCTCCTCCTGCCGAACGGCGCGCCCACGCAGATGCATGGAGGCCTGTACCAGTACGGCGTGTTCAACGTGAAGTCGACGACGCAGGAATTCCGCCTCACGTCGCCGGACCGCGGCCCGATCCGCTACGTGGCCGGCCTCTGGTACGGCAAGAACGACCTGAATCGCGAACTGGCCAAGGTCCCGCTGATCCAGAACTACGGCACCAACTACGGCGCCGACGCGTGGAACGTCAACAAGGCGATCTACGGCCAGGGCAGCTGGGACTTCCGTCCCGACACGAGCCTCACCGTCGGCGCGCGCCTGAACGACGAGGACACGGGCTACAACTTCCGCCGCTACACGGTGCCGCCGCAGGCGTTCGCGCAGACCGAGTTCTACACGCGCTCGGACAGCAACACGAGCCGCACGTGGAAGCTGGGCCTCGAGCACCGGCTGAACAAGGACGCGATGGTGTACGGCACGCTCTCGACGGGCCATAAGGGCATCGCGTACGACCTCACGTCGAGCTTCACGGCCGTGCTGGCGGCGCGTCCGCCGGTGGCGCCGGAGACGGCGCGCAGCTACGAGGTCGGCTGGAAGCAGAGCCTGTGGGACAACCGCGCGATGTTCTCGCTGGCCGCGTTCCGCACCGACTTCCGCAACTTCCAGCAGTCGGCCGGCTTCTTCGACTACGACGGCATCTTCCGCACGGCGCTGAACAGCATCGGCGGCCTGCGCACGCAGGGCCTGGAACTGGAAGGCAGCGCGCGCGTGACGCGATTGCTGCAGCTGAACGGCAGCCTCGCGTACACCGAGGCGACGATCCGCGAATTCCGCAACGGCCCCTGCTACAACGTGCTGAACGCCGCGGGTACGGCCGCCGTGCCGGGACCGGGGTGCTACCAGAGCCCCGAATTCAACAACACGAACGTGCAGGACCTGGCCGGCAAGACGCTGCCGAACGCGCCGAAAGTGAAACTGAACCTGGGCGGCCAGCTGGACGTGCCGCTGCCGGCACTGCCGTTCGACGGCTTCATCGCCGCCACCACGCGCTACCAGAGCCGCACGCAGTTCTCGCTGAACCAGGACCCGAACACGATCCAGGGCGCCTACAGCATCACGAACCTGACGTTCGGCGCCGCGGACCGGGGCGGCCGCTGGAAGGCGACGCTGTTCATCAACAACCTGTTCGACCGCCAGTACGCGGCGGGCCTGAACAACAGCATCGCCAACAGCACGTGGAGCCCGAAGGCGCCGAACACGCCGCATGCCGTGAACACCACCGAATGGCTGCCGCCGCGCGACTGGCACCGCTACTTCGGCGTCCGTGCCGACCTGACGTTCTAAAAATAACAAGGAGACGAGATGAGTAAAACGAGAATGGCCGTCGCCACCGCGCTGCTGGGCATGACGGCACTGCCGGCCACGGCGCAAGACAACAGCGTCGTCGTGGTGACGGGCATCCGCAAGTCGTATGCGGATGCCGTCAACATGAAGCGCGAGACGCTCGAGATCACGGACAGTATTTCGTCCGACGGCCTGGGGCGCTTCCCCGACCTGAACGTGGGCGAGGCGATCCAGCGCATCCCCGGCGTGCAGATCAACCGCGAAGCCGGCTCGCGCAACGCGACGATCAATTTGCGCGGCCTGCCCGGCACCTTCGCGCTCACGACGATCAACGGCATGTCGTTCGCCCAGCCCGTGCTGAACGGTTCGACGCCGCTGGGCGCGTTCAACTCGGACATCTTCAGCGCCGTGACGGTGCTGAAGAGTCCCAGCGCGGCCGAGCAGCCGGGCGGCCTGTCGGGCAATATCGACCTGCGCATCCTGCCCGCGCTGCAGCGCAAGGATGGCGGCGGCGTGACGATCGGCGACGAGTACGACGCGCTGGGGCGCCTCAACACGCCGAACGCATCGGCGTCCTGGAACAAACACTTCGGCAAGGACCTCGCCGTGTTCGGCGTGTACGCGTACAAGAAGGAGGACTTCCGGCGCGACTCGACGCAGGTCCAGGACTACGACACGCTCGCGCCCAGTAACCTGGGCCTCACGCAGGCGCAGTTCGACGCAAAGTATCCGAAATCGCAGTACCCGACGGGCATCCTGTTCCCCGGCCAGATCCGCCAGACCGTCACCGCCAACACGGGCGCCACGCACAGCGGCGCGGCCGGCATCGGCTGGCGGGTCAACAGCGAGACGCGTTTGAACCTCACGGGCTTCGTCAGCGACCGCAAGCTCGGTTCGTCGAACCAATACCTGAACTACATCGACCCGACGGCCAATTCGCCGCTGTCGAACCTGGGCCCGATCTTCTTCATCGACCAGAAGAATGCGCAGGGCGTCGTCACGAAGCAGGCGATGATCAATTCGTACGACTACGCCAACGCCAGCATCACGGATTCGCTGCGCTCAGCGCCGCAGCGCCAGCGCACGCACGGACTGACGGCGGACGTCGACTGGGAAAACGACGACTGGCACTTCAACGGCGCCGTCCACAGCTCGCGCGCGGAAAACCGTTCGGACCAGCTGGAGATCGACATCGTGCAATCGGCCCGTCCCCTGCCCGGCAACAACGGCACGTCGGGCCATTACCACACGGGCGGCACCGACCTCGCCCAGTCCGTGCTCACGCTCGTCACGCCGACGGCCGGCCACATCAACCCCGGTCCATACGACCAGCGTCCCGGCACGTCCGTGACGCAGGCCCGCAACGACGGCAACGACCGTTTCGGCGTGACGGGCACGAACGGCCGCGCGCTGACGGCCGTCGACGCCGTGTCGGCCTCGCTGGAGCGCAGCTTCGCGGACGGCTTCTTCAAATCGGTCAAGGGCGGCCTGCGCGCCGAACGCAACGATTTCAAATCGACGGGCACCCGCAACACGGCCCAGGGCATCAACTTCGCGGCGATCCAGCCGTCGCTCGCCATCGCCAACCCGTACGTGCCGACGTTCGCCGACGGTTATATTCCCGGTTATACGAAGAACTGGGTTGCGGTGGACATCCCGGCCGTGCTGAACGCGGTCACGCCCGTCAAGGTGCTGCCGGGCCAGACGCTGACGCAGTACGGCCTCGTGAACAACGACGCCGATCCGGGCTTCGCATCGTACAACTTCACGGTCAAGAACCGCATCGGCTCCGCCTACCTGGCCAGCATCTGGGGCACGACGATCTTCGGCATCCCGGTAAAAGGCAACCTGGGCGCGCGCTACGAGACGACGCGCGAGACCGTCGATTCGGTCGACACGAGCAACGTCACCGTCGCCATCCCGGGCGGCACGCGGGTCGTCACGACGCGCACGCCGCGCACGTTCGAACAGTCGTACCACAACTTCCTGCCGTCGCTGATCGCCAAGGCGGACCTCACGCGCAACCTCGCGCTGCGCGGCGCCGCGTACCGCACGTTCGTCCGCCCGCAGCCGCGCGACATCACGCCCGCCACCGTCGTGACGGAGCCGGCGCTGAACAGCACGACGCCGACCTTCAACGTGGTCCTCGGCAGCGCCGACCTGAAGCCGTACAAGGCGAATTCGTTCGACCTCGCGCTGGAATGGTACAACCGCCCGAACGGCCTGGTGGCGCTGACGGTGTTCGAGAAGGACGTGAAAGGCCTCGTCGGCCCGGTGCGCGACGTGAACCGCCTATGCCCTGCCGACGCCACCGCGCTGGGACTCGGTCACCTGTCCATCGTCGGCAACAACTGCATGTCCGACATCCAGGTCAATGTGGGCACGGCGACGACGCCGTCGTACGTGCCGGCACGCGTCGTCATCAACGGCCAGACGAACCAGCAGGGCATCAAGGTGCACGGGGTCGAGTTCAACGTGCAGCAGAACCTCGACTTCCTGCCGCCGCCGTTCGACAACCTGGGCGGCGGTTTCAACTACGCGTACACGACGATTAAGGGGAAGAACGACGACGGTTCGCAGGCGACGCTGCCCGGCGTCTCGCGCAACAACTACAACCTGATCGCATACTACGAGACGAAGACGTGGGGCGTGCGCACCGTGTACAACTACCGCGACGACTACGACCTCGCGGCGGGCGGCACGTTCAACGGCGCGGCGCGTTCGGTGAAGGCGCGCGGTCAGCTGGACCTGTCGGCCAGCTACAGCTTCCTGGAGGGTTACAAGCTGTCTTTCGACGCGTTCAATCTCACCAACGCCGTGCGCGAGGAGTACGAAAGCAGCACGCTGAAACCGCGCCGGCTTGACGTCGACGGCCGCACGTACCAGGTGAAGCTGAGCGCCGCCTTCTGACGGCGCCCCGGGGCCGTCAAGGCCCCGTCAGCTCGATGGTCTGGCGCAGCCGGATGTCGTCCGATGCGCTGCCGACCATCAGCTCGAACGTGCCCGGTTCCGCACCCCACGCCAGCTTGCGGTCGAAGAACGACAACGTGTCGCGGTCGATCGTGAAGCTGACGGTGCGGCGCTCGCCCGGTTTCAGCATCACGCGCTGGAAGCCCTTCAATTCCTTCACGGGCCTGACGACGGATGCGACGGGGTCGCGCAGGTAGAACTGTACGACTTCGGCGCCCGCGACGCGGCCGCTGTTCGTGAGCGTGAACTGAAGGGTGATCTTGCCGTCTGACGTCATGCGCGTGTTCGATGCGCGCAGGTCGGCGTACGCGAACGTCGTATAGCTCAGGCCATGCCCGAACGCGTAGCGCGGCGTGTTCGGCGAATCGATGTAGGCGGAGCGGTAGACGCTGTTGCCATTGTCCAGCACGGGGCGGCCCGTCTGGTATTGCTGGTAGCCGATCGGGATCTGCCCCATGTTGCGCGGGAAGGTCATCGGGAGTTTCGCCGACGGGTTCACGTCGCCGAACAGCACGTCCGCGATCGCATTGCCCCCTTCGCTGCCCGGATGCCACGCGTACAGGATGGCATTCGCCCCTTCCGCGACGTTCTCGAAGATCAGCGGGCGCCCCGCCATGATCACGACGACGGGTGTCTTGCCGATCGCCTTCAGTGCGTCGAACAATTCCGCCTGCCGGCCCGGCAGGCCGAGGTGGGCGCGCGATTTCGCTTCGCCCGACATGTCCCAGCTTTCGCCGACGGCCAACACGACGACGTCGGACGTGCGCGCGAGGTCGAGGGCGGCCGCGAAGCCGTCGGTGCCCCGGCAGGCGACGTCGCAGCCGGCGGCGTACGCGATACGCGTGCCCGGTGCCGCGTGCGTGCGCACGGCGTCCACGAGGCTCGCCATCGTGGCCGCATTGGAGTCGACGATCCAGCCGCCTTCCAGGTCGCGCCGGGCATCCGCCAGCGGGCCGATCACCGCGATCGAGCGCGCGCCTTTGCGCAGCGGCAGCGTGGCGGCCTCGTTCTTCAGCAGCACCATCGATTCCGCAGCGATCCGGCGCGCGGCCGCGCGGTGACGCGGATCCGCCAGCGCCGCCTTCTCGCGCGCGGGATCGGAAAAGCGGTACGGATCGTCGAACAGGCCCAGCTCGAACTTCTTGGTCAGCACGCGCCGCACGGCATCGTCGACGAGCGCCACGTCGACCCGGCCGCTGCGCACGAGGTCCGCCAGCGACGCCGCATACGCGCTGCTCTCCATGTCCATGTCGCTGCCGGCGGTGATGGCCTTCGCCGCCGCATCCGGCAAGTCGTCCGCATAACCGTGGACGACCATCTCGCGCACCGAACCCCAGTCGCTGACGACGAAGCCCTTGAAACCCCAGCGGCCCTTCAGGATGTCCCGCTGCAGCATCGCGTTGCCGGTCGCAGGGATGCCGTTCAGCGTGTTGAAAGAGTTCATGAAGGTGGCCACGCCCGCATCCGCCGCGGCCTTGAACGGCGGCAGATAGGTGTCGTGGAGCTGGTGCTCGCTCATGTCGACGGCGTTGTAATCGCGGCCGGCGATCGCGGCGCCATAGCCCGCGAAGTGCTTCGCGGTAGCCATCACGGATTCCAGGCCGCCCAGCTTCGCGCCCTGGAAGCCGCGCACGCGGGCGGCGGCGATACGTGAGCCGAGGTACGTGTCTTCGCCCGCGCCTTCCATCACCCTGCCCCAGCGCGGATCGCGGCCGATGTCGACCATCGGCGCGAACGTCCAGTGGACGCCGGCCGCCGAGGCCTCGCGCGCGGCGATGCGGGCCGATTCCTCGATCGCGTCGAGGTCCCACGACGCCGCTTCGCCCAGCGGCACGGGGAATACGGTGCGGTAGCCGTGGATGACGTCGAGCCCGAACAGCAGCGGAATGTGCAGGCGCGACTGCAGTGCCAGCGCCTGGACCCGGCGCGTCTCGGCCGCGCCGCGGATGTTCAGCATGGAGCCGATCCTGCCTTCGCGGATATCGCGTTCGATGTCGCGCACCTTGTCGGTGCCGGGTCCCGTGCTGAAGTCCTTGCCGGACAGCTGGTTCAGCTGGCCGATTTTTTCCTCCAGCGTCATCTGCCGCAACAGCGCTTCCACCCGCTGGCCCACGTCCGCCCGCGCCGCGCCCGCGAGCGCCATCAGCGCGCAGGCAATGGCCGTGCGCGCAAAACGTTTTTTCTCCATGTCGTCTCCACCAGTGTTATCCGGTGAAATATAACCTCAAGTAAAACGTTTTACAACGCCGAGCACCGCAAAATCAGAACAGCACGTCCCAGGTCACGGTCACCATCTTCGCGTTCTTGGTGAAGTCGTACGCGCTCGAATCCTTCACCGAGTCCCACTGCACTTTCAGGTCCATGTTCTTGCGGAAGTCCCAGCGCACGCCGGCGAAGCGCGTGTTGTCGTTCTGCGTGGCCGTGTAGGACGCCGTCTCCTTTTCCTTGTACGAGGAAAAGCCGACCATCGGCGTGAACTGGCCCATGCGATAGCCGACCGTCGCCGTCCAGCTGGACGATTTGTAGTCCAGCGCGGGGCGCATGAAGCGGTTGGCTTCGGCGCGCACCATCCAGTTGCCGTAGTCGATGCTGCCGGAGACGCCGATGATGCGCTGGCGCGTGCCGCGGGCGAACGTCGGGTCTTCGCCCGGCGCGTACATCGACAGGTCGATCGAGTTCTGCATGTAGATCAGGCGCGCGCCGAACACCTCGTTGGACACGTCGAGGTAACCGCCCAGGATGTGCTTCCAGTCGTCGTCGACGCGGTAGCCGTAGTAGATCTTGCGCTGTTCGATGTTGTCGTGCGAGGTTTCCTGGCCGGCGAACACCGTCCCGGTGACGGCCCAGTCGCCGATGCTGCGCGAGTGGCGCACGTTCACGCCGTTGTAGGCGCCGACCTCCCAGCCGTAGATATCCTGCGGCACCCGCGCCCAGGGCAGCGTGTAGCCGATGTAGACGCTGTCCGAGTACGCGTAGATCGGCAGGCGCCGGCGGCCCACCTGGACCGTCGTATCGGGCGCGATGTCGTACGACAGATAGGCCCAGTCGACTTCCGGCTTGCCGTGTTCCGAAGCGCGCGATACCGCCTGGACGGTGCCGGACAACTTGTCCGTAAAGCGGTAGCTGGCCTGCAGGCCCACGAGCGATTCGCGCGCGAGGCTCCATTCGTTGCCGTGGTAGACGGCGCCGTGTTCGTAATTGCCGATGAAGCAGGGACACGGCTGTCCCATGAACTCCCCGTCGGAACCGCCGTAGGCCTTGCCCGCGGTGACGGTGGCAAACCCCGAAATGCTCAAGTCGCTGGCCTGTGCCATGCCGGCGCTGGACAACAGCGCGGCGATCATCAGTTTCTTCATGCTTTTATCTGGTTAGTTGGCGGTGGCGATGACCTTGACGGTGGCGTCAACGTCCTTCCTGTCGATGTAGCCGACGGCGTTCGGATCGGCCGCGACGGCCTTGCGCATGGCCGCGCCCGAGTCCACCTCGGCCGGCGGCGTACCGGTGCCCGTGAAAATCAGCTTGCCCCACATGGCCTGGACCTGGACCGGGTCCTTCTTGCAGGCCTTGGCGAAGAACTCGTCGCGCAACGGGTTCTTTTCCGTGAGGTTGATCGGGGTCGGCGACTTGATCTTGCCGAGGAACGCCTGGCATACCTGCGTCACGGGCGGCGCCAGCGACGAGTGGGCGGACACGATGATGCTGATCTCGGCGTGCGCGGGCGCTACGGCGCACGCCGCGAGCGCCACGGCGGATGCCGCAGCGGGAAGGACTCTCTTCATGATGATGGTGTGGTGGTGAAAAGGATGCGGTCAGGCGCGGCGCCGCGCGATGGGACTGTTCGATGCCGGCAGCGCCAGCCTGTCGGGTACGACTGGCTGCGGCAGTCCATCCTGGCGCGCCAGGGTGAACACGCTCACGACGGCGGCCAGGCTGGCGGCCTGCTCGCGCAGTGCGGCCGCGAAGCCCGCGGTCTCCTCGACGAGGCCGGCGTTGCGTTGCGTGTCCGTGTCCATCTCGGCGATGGCATCGTTGATGCGCTCGATGCCGGCGGTCTGCGCGCTGCTCGCCTCGGCGATGGCGGCCATGATGTCGGTGACGCGCCGGACACTGGTCACGATCTCATCCATCGTGCGGCCGGTCTGGTCGGCCAGGGTCGTGCCCAGTTCGACCTGGTTGACCGAGCGCCCGATCAGGGCCGTGATGTCCTTGGCGGCGGCGGCCGAACGCTGCGCCAGGCTGCGCACTTCGTTCGCCACGACGGCGAAGCCGCGCCCGTGTTCGCCGGCGCGCGCCGCCTCGACGGCGGCGTTCAGCGCGAGCAGGTTGGTCTGGAACGCGATGCCCTCGATGACGCCGACGATGTCCGCAATTTCGCGCGACGATGCATGGATCGCTTCCATCGTGGCGATCACCTGCCCGACGACAGCCCCGCCCTGCGTGGCGACATTGGCGGCGAATCCGGCCAGTTCGTTGGCCTGCGCGGCATTCGCGGCGTTTTCCTTCGCGGTGCCGGTGAGCGCGCCCATCGACGACGACGTCTGCACGAGGGCCTGCGCCTGGTGCTCCGTGCGCTGCGCCAGGTCGCCATTGCCCTGCGCGATGTGGACCGAGGTGGCCGAAATGCTGTCGGTGGCGCTGCGCGCCTCGCTGACGATCCGCACCAGGCTGCCGTTCATGTGCCGCAGCGCCTTCAGCAGCTTGCCCGTCTCGTCCTGGGCATCCACGGTGATCATGCTGGTCAGGTCGCCCGCGGCGACGGTCTCCGCGACCCGCACGGCCTCGTTCAACTGGCGCACCAGCGTGCGCGCGACGAGCAGCGCGAAGGCCAAGGTGACGACGAGGCCCAGCACGCCCGTGATGGCGCCGCCGAGCACGGCCCGGTTCGACGCGTCGGTCGCCGCGGCCACGGTGCCGGTGAAGCGGTCGCGCGCGGCCGAGCGGAACGCCGCCACGTCCTTGCGATAGGTCGCCAGCGCCGCGGCCATCGCCTGAAGCCTGTCCTTGGCCGGCATGCCGCTGTGGCTCGCCATCGCGTCGGAAATCGCGCGGGCCGTCTTGTAATACGTGTCGAATTCCGACGCCAGCCGGCCCAGGTCGGCGGCGTGCGCCGTGTCGAGCCCGCGCAGGCGGCGGTAGTTGTCCGCGACTTTCGCGGCGAGCGCGTCGGCGGCGGCGATCTGCTCGGGTTCGCCCGCCGCGGCGGCTGAATTGAGCACGTCGATGATCTTGTCCAGGGCCCCCGTGTTCTCCGTCATCGCGTCGAGCACGGGGTACTGCACGTCGCGCACGTCAGCCAGGCGCACGTTGTTCTGCTTGAAGACGATGGCCGTGAAGGTCAGGTAAGCCGCCATGCACAGCATCGCGATGGCCGGGGCCAGCAGGACTTTCCACATCACGGGCAGGCGGCTCAGCATCTTCACTCCACGCGGAAGCCGTCGGCCGGCCCCTTAAGGTTGACTTAAGGCAAATGTTATCTGGTATTTACTCATTCTGGCAAGAAAATAATTTCGTATAGACAACATTTGTGAATTGTGTGAATTAGGCCGTCCTGGCAAGGTCGCCCTTCAACTGCGCAACGGTCGGCGTGACGACCGCGAGGAACGCCGCTTCGCGCGCGCGGCGGGCGTGGCCACCGTTTTCCGCGCGCAGCAAGGCACGTCCCCCCAATGCCTGCAACTCCAGCGCGACGGCAGCCGCCGCGATGTCGACCATCCGCAGGCGCAGCGTCAGCAGATCGCGCGGCCGTTCGCGCAGGCTGCCATCGTCGAGGCCGGCGCACAGTGTTTGCCGGTAGGCGGCGACGTCCGCATCGAGTGCGTCGATTTCGCCGGACAAGACCGACGGGCGGTTATCGAGCGCCGCGCGCCCTGCCCGCAGCGATGCACGCGCGAGTCCGAGCCCGAGACCGCATTGCAGGCCGACGAAAGCGGGACGGATCCCGGGCAGGAAGACCCGTGCCTGCGGGTGGATCTGCCACGACGCATCGAGCGCGACGTCGTCCAGCCGCAAGGCGGCCGTGTTGGTGCCGCGCAGCGCCAGCAGATCGAGATCGGGTTCGCGCGCCACGCCAGGCACGTCGCGAGGCAGCGCGTACACGGACGGATTGTCGCCGTGTTCGTCGCCGACGGCGATCGCAGCGACGAACCCCTGCCTGCGCAGATTCGTCGCCCAGGCCACCGTGCCGTTCAGGCGCACGCCGTCCGGGCCGGCGGCGCCCGTGATCCGTAACCGATCCAGGCCGCCCAGGAATTTCATCGCGTTGGACAAGCCGGGCGCACCCGCCAGCCGGCCGTGCAACAGATCCGGCACGAGGCGGCGCACGAGGTCCCGGTTCGGACTCGCCAGCAGGCAGGCGATGACGGCACGCTGCGCCCAGTACACGAAGGCGGCGCTGAGCGAGTGTTCGGCGAGTCCTGCGACGACATCGACGGCCGCACTCAACGCAAGCCCGTCCCCGCCTTCGCTCTCGGGCACACCCACCGCGAACAGGCCGGCCTCGGCCAGGCGGGCCGGCAGCGCATCCGCGTGCAGCGGTTCCGAGTCCAGGTTGTCCGCGTGACCGTCGAGCCATGCGACCAGCGATTCATCCATTTCTACCATCGATTCATCCTGTGTAAGTAAGCGTTGTAGCGATGGTAGGCGAAATCAAGATCCATACAAATAAATAGCGATTTTGCTGTTTCGGGTTTCCATGTAGACTTCGAGCGGATCAATCACAGGTAGCAAAATGCGCAACATCTTCGTATTCGTCATGGCTTGTTCGTTGCTGTCCGCGCATGGACAGTCTTTTGCCCAGGAGGCAAAGCCGCCTCGCGTTGAATTTCCTGTCTGGGAGCGTGTGCTGTCCGGCACACTCGGCACGAAGCCGATCAGTGTGACACTGACCCGCATTGCCGCGAACGTGTCGGGCTGGTATTGCTATGAGCCGTGCTCCGAGAAGAACCGGCAACAACTGCAGCTAACCGGCACGGTGAAAACCAACACGCTCAAGCTGACCGAGCGCGATTCGCGGTCTGCGAAGAACATTGCGACCGGCCGCTGGGCCATTCACCTGGACGGCGACAACGCCTCGGGGAACTGGACGTCGCCCGACGGCAGGAAGACGTTTCCCCTGCACTTGCGCGATACGCAGCCGGTACCGTTCGAACTCCGCCTCGTTGCCGACGCGATGCCGAAAGAGACGGATGACAGCGACGAAGCGCCTCATGTATCGGCCATCAGGATTTATCGAAACGGCAGGCTCGCGCAGGAGCTGGCGACCGATTCCCAGGGTCCGGGCAGCGTCTTCATTCCATCGCTCGTGGATGCCAATTTCGATGGGTTCCCCGATCTGACGATCGATCTCGGTTTGCCGGCTGGGCCGAACATCCCGCAGCAGACCTGGCTGTTCGATCCGCGCACGCAGCGCTTCGTCGATGCGCCGGAAACGCTGCAGGGGATTACCTCGCCCGAGTTCGACAAGAAATTCAAGACCATCGTTTCGCAATGGCGCAACGGTTGCTGCGAACATGGCGTGACGACGTATCGTTGGGATGGCACACAGCTCAAGGAAGCCGCCACGGCGTCGAGCGTGCAATTGCCCGTGCTGGTCGGCCAGAAGATCCTGTATTGCTACACGATTCCCGAGTATCGGGACGGACGTATCGAATTTCCCGATCGGGTGGAACAGGTCGGCGATCGGCTGACGTTGACGTTCGATGACTTCAGCGGGTGCGACGCGGCAGACATGTCCGCGTCGGTGCCCGACATCGCGATATGGAAGCGCGACGCGGCGGGGGCACTCAAGGTCGTGCGCACGGAGAGCACGGCGTGGAAAGCGGTCGACACGCCCGGCGGACGTCGTTATTGTCCGGAGTTTCCGTACTTTGCAAAGGGACGTATCGAGCGTAAGGTGCTGCGGGATCGCCCTGACGAACAATGCAGCGCAACGATGCCGTGACGGCCACGCTAAGGCTTGACGTCGCGCACAGATTCCTTCGTGTAGCTGTAGAAGGTTGCCCCGGACAGAATCAGGATGCGGTCGTCAATCCCACACTACACAACAGCGTTCCCGACAGCAGCCCACGCATGACTGTGCTGTTCACTGGGCGCCGTTGGTCGCGCAATCGAATTGCGCTACACCCAACCGCTTCCGCTCCCGGTCCAACGCTTGCCGAACTTTTTCAGTGGTTCCCATCACTGCAGGCGACAGGTTTCGACTCGCGGCAGCCGAATAGCAATAGCCGCCCTGTTTGTCGGCACGGGATAAATAGACAACGGGCTGGTCGACATAGCCATCGAAGGAATTCGACCTGACGCTCATACTGGCGGCGATGTCGAGCTTGCCGTCACCATTGATGTCCAGATAGCGCACGTCACGAAAACCCCGGCACGTGTCGGCGTTGACGTCCATGGGCAGGTCGATCAGAACAGGTGCAGCCTGTTCGTTCTCCACCGTCACGAGGCGACAATATGCGTTGGAGACGCCCTTGAACCGTACGGTGACGAGCGCCAGCAAATGGCCCCCTTGCGGCGCCGACCAGTAGAGCGTCTTTTCCGGCTTGAGCGACGCGATCGGCTCCTCGGGGACGTCGTCGCGATCCTTGAACACCGACGCTGCGCGCGCCTTGATGTCGTTCGTCTCCGCGACGCTGGCGC
Organism: Massilia kyonggiensis; assembly: GCF_024756235.1. GTDB lineage: Bacteria > Pseudomonadota > Gammaproteobacteria > Burkholderiales > Burkholderiaceae_D > Telluria > Telluria kyonggiensis. Next base: position 413,344 of record NZ_JANUGY010000008.1, read on the forward strand.
GGCGCATGCCGTCGTCCACGGCCGCGTGAGCGTGAGACACGCCGGCCAAGGCAACGCCAAGAACGAGAGAACAGCTAACGCGGCCGCTGCGGCGTGAAGTCCACATAAACATTGTAATTTCTTCCTCGATAAGTCACTGTAAAACTGCGGGTTGCATCCGTTCCAACCGCGTCGTCGAGATATCGTTCGACGTACACAGCGTACGACTGCCGCTCTGCAAATCCGTACCCGCCACCGTTGACCAGCACCGAGGCGCGGCCAACGGCGTCGGTCGTCACGCCCTGGTCGGCGGTACGATTGATATTCAACCGCCCGCCACCCGTGTTCTTGGACGTCCAGTAATAACCGGCCGAGTCGCAGGCATAAAACGGGGACGTCGCGATGTCGTTCGGATCGAACCGCGGATACCATAATCGGGCAGCTTGCGTCACATTTCCATGGCTGTCACGCGGATCTGCCCAGTAATGCGTGGACGTGTGCGTGATGCGGTCGTCGACATAGCGGTGATTGGCGCCCACTTGCGGAAAAGCGCGGTAGAGACCATAACTGTCGTAATTGCCGGCCCATGTAAGCTGCATCGCCCCCCTGCCATAGAACGCCTGGTAATACTGCATGGCGGGGGCTGGCCAGTACATCGTGCCGTTGCGGCGCCGCTGCTGGTGGGCGCGGCCGAGTTCCTCCATGGTGCGCCAAAGCGCCGTCTCGATGTACGTTTGCGCCAGAAAATGGATTTGCCGGGAGCGCGACACCATACCGAACTTGCGCATGGTTTTGTTGAGCGGCGTCGAATAGGGCTGCATCCGTGCCTGCGCGGTTGCCCATGGAATCGACGCGGCCTGCGCGGCGTTCGGGCCGGACCGCCGGGGCAGCAATTGCGTCAGCTCTTCCACGCTCAGCCACGTGCAACGCCGGAAATGACGCATGAATTCGAGCGGATGCCAATGCCATTGCGCGGCCTGCAGTGCTTCCGCATCGATGCAAAGCGCCGTGATATGGGCCTTGAGCTCCTCGAAGTCGGCGGGTTCGAGCGGTGTCGGATTTTCCGCGGATGCGGTTTTCAGCCATCCCCAGCGGGCGTCGATCGTCGCCGCATTCCACTCGGACGGAAATTTGCACACCGCCTTCGCCAAACGGGCTGCAATGGCGGCATCGTTCATGGCTGCCCGCGCTTCCTCCGGCGTCACCGAGCCGTCGCCATCGCTGTCGAGCCAGCCACGCAATGTCGCGGAATCGCAGCGGCTGTCGCCATCCGCCGCGTCATCCACGAGCGTCCATCCGCGCCAATCCGGCAAGTCCGCATCGCTGAACTTCCGGATCGCTTCCACATTCAGGTTGACCCAGCCGGTGCCGTTCGGATAGGCGATACGGCGCCAGTGCGGCACCGCGGCCGGTATCGCAACCTCGTCCGCGGTATTGACGCGGCGGCCGAATCGCAGCATTTCGAATACCGTGGTCTGGGCCGGCGCGGTCGCGGCTGGGAAAGCCTTGGCGATCGCCTTCGCGGATTCGAATAAACGATATTCGCCTTCTTCTTCACGCAGCGGTGCGGCCAGCTCGCGGCCATCGGCTTCGCGCGTCGTGACCACGAGATCGCCCCGGTCGTCCAGCGCGCCTTCGCCACCGGCATAGCACATCTCGACGATCAACGGCCGGTCGGTGGTGTAGACTGGATCCAACGCCACCAGTGGCGGCAATGGCGCCTTGGCATTCGGCTTCGGTGGCTGGCGATGCGCCGCCGTGAGATGCGGCACCGGCTGCGCCCCGAACACCCGGCTGCCGGCAGGGAGCAGGAAGTACATGGAACCGTACACGGCATCCGTGCGCCCGTCGCGCGTTCTCTCGACAGCGCCACCGGTGCGCCCCGCGAGCTTGCGCAGGTTGGCGTCGTCGCACACGATCTCGAAATGAATCTTGCGCTGCGTGCTCCCGTAGATCTGACCGGCCTGCCCGATCTCGTCCTTGCGAAACACGCGGCGTCCAACAGCAAGCTGGGGGTTCAATTGGGAGAGGTGCATGTACAGCGAAAAGAAGACGACTTCCTCGGCATTCGCACCGGTGCCGATGGCGGTCTGGTGGCGCACCAGCGCGCAGCCGTTGTCCGTCCATCCGCGGTAGTTTTGCGGATGGTGCGGATCGTCGACGCGAGCGGCCGGCGCCCGCACGAACACGACCGTGCCGTCCGCTACGGCACGCACGCGCGCGGTACCGTTGCCGGCGGCCGGCGCCGTCAGGTGCACGCCGCCGTGCCATCCGAGCTGGAAACTCAAGGGGAAAGCGCCATCGCCCGGCTGGCCGCAGATCATTGCGGAGGCCAGCCAGTCGTCTTCCGACTGATTCGCCTCACGCGTGGGCAGAAAAGGTGGACTGATCAACATGGTGACTACAAAGAGAATGGATAGCTGCGTTTCGGCGTGTACGGTGCGGCGGGCAGCAAAGGCAGTTCGACATCCGTCCGCTCAGGGCCGCTGAAGCTCTTCTTCCCCGCATGCACGGCAATCTTCCCCGGACACTGCACCGTAATATTCCCGCCCTCGATGGTGATGTTCGCCCCATCCGCCGTCGACAAGCTGATCCGCTTCGCCGCCGCCCAATCCACGTGCGCATTCGCACTGACCACATGCACGTCATGGCGCGCCTGCACATCGAGCGTCCCGGCCTGCGCCTGCACGTCGACCGCATCCTGCGCCGCGATCATCTGCAGGCCGACGCCGCCCTCGCCCACCTTCACGGCACCGGCCAGCATGCCGATCGCCTGCCCGGTATGCGCACGCAACGCACCGCCCGTGACGAACTGCGTATCCTGCCCGCTCATCAAACTGACCGTCTCGCCATTGGACAGCTGCACGGCATCCGCCGCCGTCACGCCCAGCCCGGCCTTCGCCGACACGGCGATCACGGGCGCGGCCACGTGCGGCAGCTTGTCGTCGCCCGATGCGGCGCCATCCAGCGCCACCGTGCCGGCCACCGCATTCAACATGGCCTGCAACGGCGCCGCCTTCGCATCCAACGCACTGGCGCCGGCCTTCGTCGCGCCGAGGTGCGCAGCCAAGGCCACGGTCTTGTGCGTCGCCGCCGCCTCGCTGAACGTCTCGCCCAGCTTGACGGCCTGTTTCAGCAGCGCGATGCCCGCCACGTTGTCGCCCGCCGGGTCGCGTGACGATGTGTCGTGCTCGATGCGGTAGCTCGACACGAGCAAACCCGCGCCCGCGCGCAGCGCACCGTAGGCGTCCGTGCGCAGTTCGGCGCCCTGCCCGCGCAGGCTGCCGCGGTAGTTGTCCGCGCCGTGGATCAGGTGGCCCAGGTTCAGTTCCGTCGCCGCGTGCGTCGTGCGCAGCTGGACGCGGCCTTGCGCGTCGGTGTCGTCGAACAGCAGCTGGTTGTAGCCCGCGCCGCCGAATTCCTTCGTGCGCACGCCCCACTGGGCCGCGGCGTTGCGGTGGCCGGCCGGCGCGGCCGAGGCGCCGTGCCACACGGGGCTGTTGCCGCCTGCGAGGTTGCCCTGGCCGGACGTTGCGTGATCATGCGCCGCATCGAACGGATCGGTGCCCGCATCGCGGTGCTCGCCGCCCGGCGTCGGCGTGACGCCGCCTTCGCCCTGGCCGTTGTACAAGGCGCCAACGATGATCGGGCGGTCGATGTCGTTCTCGATGAACTGGACGATGACTTCCTGCCCGATCCGCGGCAGGAACTGGCTGCCGATGCCGCCGCCCGCCAGGCGCTGCGCCACGCGCACCCAGCAGGTGGCGTCGCCGCCGTCCTGCCAGTGGAAGCGGATGCGCACGCGGCCCAGGCGGTCGCAATACAGTTCGTCGGCACCGCGCGGGGTGTCGCTGCCGTCGGCGCCCACGACGATCGCGCTCTGGGCGCCCGCCGCCGTCGGACGCGGATGACTGCGGCTGTCGCTGCCGTCCAATTGCGGTCGCCACACGACGTCGGCGGCGACGGCTTCGAAGCAGTTCGCGTAGCCGGCCGCGCGTGCCTGCGCGAGCGCCAGCCCGAAGTCTTCCGGCAAGTCGCCGCGCAGGGTTTCTTCCAGCAGTTCGGGAATGGGGCCGAACAACTCGGCCAACGCCTCCTGTGCCCGCGTCGGCAGGTTGTTCACGCCGACGCTCGTCACGCGCAGGATCGTAAACGGCGCCGCCGCGCCGAGCGCGCCCACCGGGGCGCCGGTCACCGTCAGGCGCGTGCCCGCCCGGAGGGTGCGCAGGGTCGAGCGGCCGCGCCACAACTGGCTGCGCGCCTCGCGCGCCTCCATCTGCAGGTCGGCGTAGCGGCGGGCGTCGGCGCTGTCGGCAAACGCATACTGGCCGGGCGTGTCGAACGATTCCAGCCGCGGCAGGCTGCCGTTCGACAGCCGCGACGGCGAGTTCGCGGCCACGGCCTGCTTGCTCTTGTAGTCGTAACTGAGCAGCGTGACGGCGGACGCGCCGACGCTGCGCAGCGCCGCCAGCGCCTGCACGCTGTCGCTTTTTTCGCGCGCGTGCGCGCCATGGAAACGCGCGCCGCCCGCGGCGATGCTCGGGTCGTCCGCCACGGCGGATGCGTCGCGGCTGTCCGCGAACAGTACCATGCGCGGGCCATCTTCGGACTGTTCGAAGCGCCAGGCCAGTCCCTCTTCCGCGAGCAGCCGCTCGACGAACGCGTGGTCCGACTCGCGGTACTGGCAGCAGTAGCTGCGCGGATTGGCGGCCTCCATGCAGGGGCCGACCTCGTCGCTCCAGCGCCAGCGCGCCGCGGGCGCGTAGGCGGAGAAAACGTCGTCGACGATGTCGGTGACGGACTTGTCCTGCCACACGCGGCTGTTGCGCACGTGGGCCAGGCGCCTCACCCAGTGCGCGATGCGCACGCGGTAGCGTGCCAGGCCGCCGTCGCTGCCCAGTTGCGCGGCCGCGCAGATCTCGCCGGCGAAATCGGCCCGCGTGCCGTCCGCCAGGGTGACTTCGAGGGCGGCCGGCAGGCCCAGCAGCGAGGATGGATCGAGCGCGGCACTCGTCGACAGCGCGATCACGTCGCGTATGCCAAGCCCCTGCACCGCATCGTCGGCGACGAACGCTTCGACCAGCAGTTCACCGCCCGGCAGATCCGAATCGCCGTCCCCTATCCGTAAGGCGTACAAGCGCGTGACGCTGTCGAATCCGGCAAGGGCGGCCAGCGCTTCCAGCGCCTGGGTCATCGATTGCTGCAAGACACACTCTCCAACTCATCCATACTTAACAAACTTAACTTTACGCTAATCGCGAGCGCTACGCTATAGCCTGAAAGAAACTGTATAACTGTTACAAACCGTGATTAAGAACACTGTTTTGCCCAGCTATAATGCGGGAAAAATATTGTCTGCATGTAACATTACATGCTGAACATTTGTAACGGTGACGGAAGAAAAGCATGGCAGGACCATTGATCGTATTGGGTGACAGGACATCGCACGGCGGCAGCGTGATTGAAGCGTCGACGCTGAGCGATTGCGACGGCAAGGGCATCGCGCGCGTGGGCGACATGACCGTGTGTCCGCGCCACGGCCGCTCCCCCATCGTCAGCGGCGACACCACCTTCATCGTCGACGGCAAGGCCGCCGCCCGCCATGGCGACAAGGCCGGCTGCGGCGCCACGCTGATCGCCGGCCAGCAGGCGACGGTCGATCATGTGTAACCCGCGCCACCGCAGCCGCATGCGGAGACGTACCTGATGGGCACATGGATCCGCGGCGGCATCCTGACGATGCTGACGTTTGGCGCCTTCTGGGGTGGCGCCATCTTCACCTGGCGCGGCACCGACCGCGCACCATCCACGTCCGACCTTGTCACGTACCTGGTCGCGCTGCCGCTCGCCGTGCTGGCCGCCATGGTGCTGGTCCGGCGATTCGCGAGGCCGCAACCGGCAGCCGACGCCGCCGCGCCGGCTGCCGATGCCGTTCCTGCTCCCGCAACCGCCGCGCGCCTGCCCGCGCTGGCGCTGGTCGATGCGGCCGTGCGCACGCGCCACGGCGATTCGGTCGATGAACTGGCCGGCGCCATCGATGCGCAGCGCGCCCGCCCCGACCTCGACCCCGACCTCGTCGACGACGCCGGCTATCCCGCGATGACCGTACGCGTGCCGTCCGCCGGCGGCGCCGCGTGGCGGACCGAGGCCGAGCCTTGGCTCGCCGCACAGGGCCAATCGGACGTCCATTTCAATGAAGCACACTGGCGCGCCCTCGAACTGGCGAGCGCCGTCGTGAGCGAACTTGCCGACGCCGCGGCACTGGCCGCCGTCGACGACGCGTTGCTGCGCATCGTGCCCCTGGCCCCCGGCGACTGGACCGCCGCCCAGCGGACGGCGGCCGGCGCGTGGTTCGTCCACGTCGCCGCGCAGGCCGGCTGGGCCGCGGACAAGATCGCGGTCAGCCCCGCCCCGCCGGGCGAACCCGCGGCCGCCGCCAGCGCCCTGCTGTCGGTGCTGGCCGGCCAGACGAACAACGATCCGGCATTGACCATCCTGCTCGCCTTCGATTCGCGCCTCGACCAGGCGGCCGTCGACCGGATGGCGGCCGACGGCACCCTGTTCTCCGCCGCCCATCCGCAGGGACTGGTGCCGGGCGAAGGCGCCGCCGGACTCCTGCTGGCCGATACCGCGTATGCGGCGCCGACACTGCAGGCGGCAAGCACCACGCGCGGCACATCGGCCGACGCCACCCCGCGCATCGACGCCGCGGACCTGCGCCGGCTGGCGGAACGGGTGCTGGCCGAAACGGCCGTCGACGCCGCCAACGTGTCCGCCCTGTTCGCGGACGCCGACCACCGCAGCAACCGCGTCCTCGAAGCGATGGCACTGGCCCACGACGACCTGCCGCACCTCGATGCAGGTATCGACGTGCGGACCACCGGGCCGGCCTGCGGACAGTGCGGCGCCGTGCCCTTCCTGGCCGCGCTCGCGCTGGCCCGCCGCCAGGCGCTGGACGGCGCGGGCGCCGTCCTGTGCGTCGGGAATGCCGATCCGGTCCATCGCAGTGTCGCCCTGGTCCGCGCGGCCAGTGCCGCCGCTTCTGCCGCCGCCTGATGAGTCTCGCGTCCACCCACGTGTCGATCGGCTACTTCGGCAAGATCCCGAGCCGCGGCGACTTCGTCAAGGGTTCCGACAACCCGGCGCTCGTCAAGCTGCTGGACGACTGGCTCGCGCGCGCGATGGACCTCATGACGGCGGACGCACACTGGAAGGCGAATTACGACGCAGTCTCCCCGCTGCATTTCGTCATCACGGGTCCGCGCCGCCGGCATGCGGTCGCCGGCCACATCGTGGCGAGCAGCGACGCGTCAGGACGCCGCTTCCCGTTCCTCATGATGGGCATGCTCGACGTGGCCGAGCCGGGCGTGTTCGTCCCGTCCGCGCCATTGCTGCTGGCCCGCTTGTGGAACCGCCTGGAGTCGCTCAGCCAGGGGGTGACGGCGGCCGCCGACGCCGATGCGCCGCTCCGTGCGGCGGCCGGCCACGTCGTCGAACTCGACCTGCGCGCGGATGCCCACGCGGCGGCATTTGCCGACTTCGTCGAGCTGCAATCGCTCGACACGCTGCAGGCGCTGCTGGCGCAGGACGGCTACGCGGGCTCGGTGCGCCGGGTGCTGCTGGCGCTGGGCATGCTGCTGCAGCCGGTCCTGGCCAGCAGCGCGAGCCGGCTGGAGAAAAGCCTCGTGCTGCCGCTGCCGGCCGATCCGCTGTATCGCGGCCTCGTCGGCGCCTACTGGATGCATGCGATCGCGCCGTTCCTCGCGCGCGCCGATTTCGAGCTCGCGCTGTTCGTCACGCGCATCGGCGCACGACCGCGCCTCGTGCTCGGTTTCGGCGGCGCGTCGGCGCACACGCTGCAGGCGATCATGGATCCGCAAGCCGCCAGCGAGCGCCACATCGCGTTCGATGACCTGGACTGGATCGAAGACCAGGTGGACACGGACTATGCCGTCGCCAAGGTGTCCAGGCACCTGAAGCGGTCCGGCGTCTCGCTCAAGTCCGCGCTGGACGCATTGTGTGCGGCATTCATCGGCACCTGAACGCGGGGCCGTTCCGGCGACATTGGATAATGGAGAACCGATGAAATCGGTTGGTATTGTATTGTTGTCCTGTGCTGCGGCCTCGCGGATGCCGCCGACACGCCGGAATTTTATGTGCTTGACGTGCGCCATACCGGCGAAGCCGTGCTGCACGCGAACACCGACCATATCCCGAAAGCGGACCAGCAATACGTGCTGGCGGACACGGGTACGGTCAACTGCTGCTTCCGGTTCGGCACGAAACCCGGCATGCGCAAGCCTTCGATCAGGATCGACGAAGACGCCCCGCCACTGGCCTCGTCGATCGGCGAAGAAACGTATCAGTTCCCCGGTTATCTGACGGCGCAGCCCGGTGCCGGAAAGCGCGCCGCGAGCGATATGCTGGCCTTTGGCGTCGTCGGCATGGCGGGCGTGACCGCGAAGGGGAAAAATACGTATGAAGTCGCATTAGCCGGCGGCAGCAAGCCATTGGTCGTGCGGAAGTGCCTGGGCGCCGAAGGCGTCAATTTTCGGCTTTATCGCACCTTGGCCGATAAAAAGCCGTTCGTAGCGTACTACTTTGCGCTTGGGTACGATACGACACCCGATTGCCATTGAACCAGCGTACGCTACGATGAAAATCATCACACCGCTTATTGCCCTCGCCCTCGCGATGCCTGTTCTCCGGGCAGACGCCGAGCCAGTGAACGTGGCGACGTTCCTGAAAGAGCGCGGCGCAGAAGATGCCGGACTCCGTCTGATCGGCCGCTCGCCGAACCCGGCGATCGTCCCTGTTTCGCTCTACGAAAAAGACAACGCGGTGCCGAGCTGCGGCGTCCTGGTCGCCCCGCCGCATGGGGGCAAGCCGCACTATATCGAAATCGTCGGATCCGAGCCTCAGGTCGATTTCCCCGCATGCCTTGGCATGCCGTCGATCACTGCGTTCAGGTTGCAGGGGCGGAATTACGTCATGGTCGAATACTACTCGCGCGAAACACGCGACGAGACCTATCGCGGGTTCCACTATCTTGTCGAAGACAACGGCGCGGGTTTCGTTACGGACGACAAGATTTATCGAGGCATGTCCGGACAAGACGCAGTCATGCCCCGGTCCGAGTACGGCTCCGCCCGTCCGCTCGAAGGCATCAAACAGGCACGCGCTTCCGCGATGAAGACATCGTTCCCGCAATGGCGTTTCGTAGAACGGGACTTCATCGCGGACGGCACCTCGTCGTTCGCCACGTTCGAAGACGGCAAGTCGCACGCGTGCCTGTTCGCCGCCGAGGCGGGCGCCAGGCCGGTATCGGCGAGCCTCCCCGAGGCCACCGGCGATGCCCGCTGTGCCGGCGTCCTCGCGTCGAGCCGATTGACGACACCGGCGATTACGTATTACCTCGCGCTGGTCAAGACGGACACCGGCCTGCAACGCGTCGGCATCGTGTCCGTCGCGCGGGACGGCAGTATCAGGATCGAAAAAGAACTGGCGGACGCCCTCAACCGCGCGGAGGCGACGCGCGACATCAGGACAGCCAAGGCGGCCTTGGCTGCACGCATAAACCGACAATGACGCGCATCCGGGCCGAACTCGACGACAAATGACGCTCAGGAGCCTGCGCCGACACCCGCACGGCGCCCATGCTTGACCCGATACATCGCCTGGTCCGCCAGTTCGATCAGCCGCTCCATATCATCGCCATCCTCAGGCCACAACGCAAACCCGACGCTCGCCCCCAGCGGCAGCGCACGGCCTTCGAATTCGAACGGCGCGCCGATCGCCGTGGTCAATGCCTGGCATTTGCTCGCGACGCTGCAGCGATCGCGCACCCCGACGAGAATCACGCCGAACTCGTCGCCGCCGACACGCGCCGCCATGTCGTCCGCGCGCAGCTCGGCGCCGATGCGGCTGGCCACTTCGCACAGGGCCGCGTCGCCGGCGCGGTGGCCGAGGTTGTCGTTGATCGCTTTCAGCCCGTCCATGTCGATGTTCACGACGGCGACGTGTCCATGGCACCGCGCCGCCCGCGCCAGTTGCTGGCGCAGGCTGTCGTAGAACTGGGCCCGGTTGGCGAGGCTCGTCAGGGCATCGTGCGTCGCGCGGTAGTACAGGTCGTTCGATGCGTTCCGCACCGCGTGGTAGATCGCCGCGCCGACGAGCGTCGACAGCAGGCCGAGCACCTGGGCATGCCAGGCGCCGAAGGCATTCACCGACGACGACACGATTTTCAGCACGCCCACCGACTGGTCTTCATGGCGTAGCGGCACGACGAGCATCGAGCGCAGGCCGACCTTGCGGCACGCGGCGCGGTCCACGCGCGGGTCGAGCTCGGCGTCGTCGCAGCGCAGGATGTCGTTCCCGTCCACGCACAGGCCGGACAAGCTGCCTTCGCGCCGCAGGCGCAAGCCCAACTGCGCCCGGGCGAGGCCGGCCGCCGCGCGGTACACCATCTCGTTACCCTCGGCCAATTCCACGACGGCCCCTTCGGCCCGGCACAGCGCTTCCGCGCGCTGGCAGACCAGCTGCATCACGCCGCCGAGGTCCAGGCCCTGGCAGGCGATCTCGGCCTGGATGCCGATGATATCCAGCAGCACGGACGCGTCCAGGGTCGCGGCACTCATGTCGATCTCAACGGGAAATATCACAAATAATCACACAACCAGTGTGGACTATTTGCCCCTTGTTGACAAGTTAATACTGACGATTGTCGATGCGATAAACAACCTTATCCACGTCCACGTACCCCTTTTCTCCCGTCGGATTGAACGTGAACACGCCGACACGGCTGCCGCGATAAGCGCCCCAGGTCAACGGAAAGTCGGGCAGCACGGTTTTGTACGTCGCCCCATCCGCGCTGACGGCCAGCGTGCTCTTGCCATCCAGTCCCCACGTCGAGCGCAGCCAGATCGCATCGTGCGGCCACGCCTGCAGGCGCGTATAAGTACCGTCCCGGGACACTTCCAGATAGCGCTTGCCCCCCGCCATCACGATGCCCGCCGATGCCGTCGATTCGGCCGGATTGCCGGAACGCGGCTGCGCCGTGAAGTGAACGAGGCCCGCATGCTGGCCATCGGCCATCCCCGCCAGGTCGAGCCGCGCCGCGAACGACTGGTCGCGCGTGCGCACGACCCGCTGCGTCGGCACGTTGCCCACTTTAAGGAGGTTGGCGCCGTCGAGGCCGGGAAATGCGTGCAGGCGCAGGTGGCCGGGACGGGCGGCCAGCGACCACTTGTCCATGCGCGGCTGATAGTTCCATTCCCAGACGGGCGCGAGCGCCTGGGCACCGAAGTCGTCACCGCCTTGCGGGAACTGGCGGACCGGATCCGGCACCGGCATCTTCCCCTCCCACACCATCGTCCCGATGCCCGCCGCGTCGGGCCGCCCGATCACCGGCCAGCCGTCGACCCAGTGGACCGGCAGCAGGCTTGCCGCCCGTCCCGCCCAATCGCCGCTGCCGTGATGGGTGAAGAAATACCAGTTGCCGTCCGGGCCCTGGAGGATCCCGCCCTGGTTCGGCTCCATGGCGGCGCGGTCCGCCTGCATCAACTGGCGTTTCTCCGACCACGGTCCACGAATCGACGGCGCCCGCCGCATCATCATCACGCGCGAGTCGCCCTGCACTTCGCTGAAGAAGTGGTAATAGGTCCCGTTGAACTTGTACAGCTTGTTGGCTTCGCTGCCCTTGGATTGAAAGATCACGCGGTCCGATCCCGGCACCAGATCGAGGCTGTCCGGGGTCATTTCCCACAGGTGGATCTTGTACCCGTCGCTGAAGTGCGTGCCGATGAAATAGCCCTTCCCGTCGTCATCCCAGAACGGCGCGCAGTCGTCCCAGCCCGGTGACCGCAGCAGCGCGTGCAGCGGTGTCCACGGCCCTTCCGGCCGCTCCGCACTGGTCACGAAATACCCTTCGTCCGGCGTGCCGAAATAAATCCAGAACCGGCCCGCGTGATGGCGGATGGCGCCGGCCCAGATGCCCCGTCCGTAGCGGTTCATGCGCTTCCAGTCCAGTTCCGGCGAGATCTGCGTGAGGTCGGGCACCGCGTGGCCGACGGTGCGCCAGTTGACCAGGTCGCGCGAATGCAGCACGGCCATCCCGGGCGAAAACTGGAACGTCGATGAAATCGCGTAATAGTCGTCGCCCACGCGGATCGCGTCCAGGTCGCTGTAATCGGCAGGCAGGACGGGATTGCGATAGCGGCCGTTGCCCAGGTCGCCCCAGCGGGTCCAGTCGCCCCACGCCACGCCCTCCCCGGCCTGGCAAGGGCCCGTCATGGTCGCGGCGAGCAGGGACGACAGTGCGACGGCGCACCAGCGGGAGAATTTACGTTCGGGAAAGGTGGGCATGTCCGTTGCAGATGTCCTGATCGTTAAAAATGTGTGTCCGTTGGCCGGGATTAGGTCTACAATTGTATGGTATCGATAACGTACATTCCTGTCCAGTCAAACTGGCCGATCTGCAAGGCAGCGCTGTCGATACCGCCCGGACGCGGGTGCATTTCATACATTAAAAACCTCTGGAGCAGATGTTGGGACCTGTCCCGGCTCTGGCTCCGGCACAAGATGTTATCGGTAACCTAAACACGAGTAGAGGTAGAAAAATGGGGGGACAAACATGAGAGCAATAAAATTCGACCGTGCCGCGCGGCGCATCGCCGGCATGGCGGTGTCGATCGGTATCGCCGCGACGCTGGTGCCTTACCCGGGCCAGGTCGCCATGGCGGCCGACCCGATCGATACGATGGTGACGAGCTACCAGCCGGTCATCAGCGAATCGATCGATGCGAACGGATTCAAGCATCCCGGGGTCGGGCTCACCAAGGAGCAACTGGAGACCATGCGGGCCCAGGTCCTGGCGAAGAAGGAGCCGTGGTACACCCACTTCAACATGATGCTCAAGTCGGGCAAGGCGTCGCGGACAGTGGGGATCTCGAACGTCAATGGCGCCGATCCGACGCAGCCGCGTATCCTCGGGATCGATTCCCAGGGCGCCAACGGCCTGTTCATCTCGGATTCCCTGACCGCCTACACGCAGGCGATCCTGTACTTCGTGACCGGCGACGACGTCTATCGTGACAAGGCCATGCGCATCATCCGCCTGTACGAGAAGATGGATCCGAGCAAGTACGTGTACTTCGTCGACTCGCACATCCACACCGGCATCCCGCTTCAGCGCATGACGGCCGCGGCGGAAATCCTGCGCTACACGAGCACGCAGACGCCGGCGCTCGCGTGGACGGACGACGACACGGCCAAGTTCTCGGCCAACCTGGTCACGCCCGTGATCCAGACCTTCGACAACTGCAACTGCCGCTTCATGAACCAGCATCTGTACACGACCATCGCCAAGATGTCGGGTTCGATCTTCATGGGCGACCGGGAAGGCTATAACACGGCCGTCGAGTGGTTCACCGTTAACAAGGACGCCCCCGATCCGGCCTGGACCGGATCGATCAAGCAGTTGTTCCGGACGGTGACGAAAAACGACGCCACCGGCGAAGCGATTCCGCCGCAGATCCAGCACGTCGAAATGGGCCGCGACCAGGCGCACGGCGCCGGCGATCTCACCAACTCGGAAATCCTCGCGCGCCTGATGATGGCGCAGGGCACCAAGGTAGACCCGGTGGCGGGCACGCCGTCGACGGCGTCCAACGCCGTCGGTCCCTACGAGTTCATGGATGACCGCCTGCTGGCTGTCCATGAGCTGTTCGGCAAATGGATGGTCGGCTACGACATCCCGTGGGTACCCGTCGCCATGAGCGTCAATCCGGACGGCAGCATCCGCGCAATGTACACCAACGTGTCGTGGTCGTACCGGGGCCGCCTGACCCAGAACACGTGGGAGGCGTTCTATTACTACAAGTATGTCCGCGGGCTGGACCTGGAACAGCTCGTCCCGAACTACACGACGATCTACGCCAAGCGCAAGGCCTACAACTGGGACGGCGCCGACGGCGGCGGCGACTTCTGGCTGACGCTTCCCAAGGCCGCCGAAGCCGAGGGCAGCAAATACCTGGGCATCTCCATCGTCGATCCGTACCGGGAAGTGGAAGACCGGTTCACGGCGTACGACGACAATGCGGTCGCGCAGACCGAAGGCTCGACCGGCTTTGTGAGAACCACGGCCACGCCGGAAGGCACGCGCGTCGCCGTGTACAGCTACAACGGGGCCGCCATCCCCAACATGGGCTTCCGCATCCGCACCAATGGCCAGGCGACGATGGAGGTCGACGGCACGTCGCTCGCGTTGCCGAATACGCGGGGCCAGTGGCGTTACGTCGTGGTGCCGTTGAACCTGGGCGATTTCCTGCAGCTCAAGATCACCGGTGCCGGTACGACGGTCGACATCGACCATATCAACGTCAAGTCCAGCACCCTGCTGAGCCCGCCAGTCTTCAAGTCCGGCACGGGCGACACGACGGCGTACACGTATGCCGGCGCCACCATCCCGGTGACGCTCGACCTGTCCGCCACCGACCCGGCCGCGGGCGACGTGGTGACCTACAACATGGACGACCTGCCCCAGGGCGCCACCTTCAATACCAGTACGGGCGCGTTCTCGTGGCAGCCCGCGCAGGCCGGCACCTACACGTTCATCGCCGAAGCATCGGACGGCACCTCGGTGACCACCAAACGCGTCGTCGTCGTCGTCGCCGCGGACCGGCAGGCAGCCGTGGCGACCGTCGCCGCGCCGTTCAAGCCGGACACGCTGTACGTCACCGCGACGAAGACGGCCTACGAGAGTGCTTATGCCGACATGCAGAACACGATCGGCTCGAGCACCGACGACACGTACTTCCAGAAGCTGGGGGCATTGCGCACCGCGGTCTCCGGCCTGCGTGAGCTGACTCCGCTGCTGAAGGACGGCAGCATGGACTACACGAACCTGTTCTTCAAGACGAACCTGGTGACGAACTTCGGCGACTGGGCGGCGAACGGCGTCGATAACAATACCGACAGCTTCATCGCGTTCACCATCGCGCGCGACGCCAATCACACGTTCACGCTGGACTTCGGCCCCAGCTTCAAGGTCGCTGCGAACAAGTTCCAGCTCCAGCCGCGCACCAGCTTCCCGGAACGCGTCGGCGGCGTGACCATCTTCGGTTCCAACGACAACGAGAACTGGACGCGGATCTCGCCCGACGAGACGCTCGGGATCGAGGGCTGGCAGACGCTGAACGTGGCGGACGAGTTCCGCACGAAGCGCTATCGCTTCTTCAAGCTCTCGATGATCCACGATCTCTGGTCGTATAACATCCTCGAGCTCGGCGAATTCCGGATCTTCGGCACCCGCTATGAAACGGTCAACAAGCTGACCACCGTGTCGCTGGGTTCAGACCAGGCGCTGAAAAACCGGGTCGTGCCGGGGAATACGATCAAGCTGTCGTTCCAGTCGTCCGAGCCGATCAACAACGTGAGCGCGACGATCCAGGGCGAACCCGCCACCATCACCACGACCGATAACCTGAACTGGACGGCGACGACAGTCGTCACGGCCACCATGGCACCGGAACCGGTGAAGCTGCTCCTCAACTACAAGACCGCCGACGGCACCGCCGCCGAACCCGTCCTGTTCCCGACCGATTCGTCGACGCTGTTCATCGCGGACCAGAAGGATTACATCGACAACGCGCTCGACATCGCGACCGTCACCGATTCCAACGGCCGCAATGCGACCGATGTGATCAAGAACGCAAAATTACTGTTCGACAGCAACCTGACGACGAACACCGACTTGCGCCTCAACGGCAGCGGCAACAACGGCTGGATCAAGTTCGACTTCCGGCCGGGCGTCACCGTGGTGCTGTCCCGCGTCGACGTCATCGGTCCCCAGAACCAGTACTCGGGCCGAATCAACGGCACCGTCGTCCAGGGCTCCAATGACAATGCAACGTGGACCAACATCTCGACCTTCGCCGGGAATACGCCGGAGTGGCAGTCGCTGAAGATCACCGGCACCACGCCATACCGTTACATCCGCATGACCAACGCCAATGCCTGGTTCGGCAACATGACCGAACTGCGCCTGTACGGTACGGTGAACGCCGCGGACACGACCGCACCGACGACCACGGCCACCGCCCCGCAAGGGACGGTGACCACGGACGCGACGATCACCTTCGCGGCCACGGACAACCAGGGCGGCTCGGGTGTCGCGGCGACCTATTACACGGTCGACGGCGGCGCGCAGCAGAAGGGCGACACCGTCACGCTGAATACCAGCGGCACGCACACGGTGAGCTACTGGAGCACGGACTGGGCGGGCAACACCGAACAGGCGCACACGGTGACGGTGTCGATCGACAAATCGGTGGACGTGACCTCCTCCGTGTCGATCACGCGCTCGGGCCTGACGGTGAACCGCTTCACCAACAAGTACTCGGGTACGGTGACGATCACGAACACTGGTGGCCAGACCCTCACCGGTCCGCTGCATCTGCGCCTGCAGGCCCTGACGGCCGGCGTCACGCTGGACAACCCGACCGGCGTGAAGGATGGCGTGCCGTACCTGGCGCTGCCGGCCGCCGGCCTGGCCGCGGGCCAGAGCGTCACGCTGACGACCACCTTCTCCAACCCGAACAAGGTCGGCATCGCCTACACGCCGGCCCTCTTCAGCATCCAGTAAAGGACCTGATCATGTTTCGCTTCAAGCATTTTTTATCCTGGCTGGCACTCGCTGCCGCGCTGACCGGCACTTGCGGCCAGGCGGCGGCCACGCCTATCGCCTACCACGTCGACATCGACACCGCGACGCTCGGTTCGGGTCCGGCTTTCCTGGAGCTGTACTTCATGGGACTGGACGGTGCGCCGGCCGCGACAGCCATCGTGAGCAGCCTGACCGGCGCGCTGGACGGCGCGGCGGACCTGACGGGCACGGTCGTGGGCACCGGTCCCTTCGTGTTCGGCAATGCCGGCGGCGGCGGTGACCTGGTCCAGGCCATCCAGCTCGGCGGCAAGTTCAGCTTCGACGTCAGCTTCACGATGGCACCGGGCGACGTCGGCACGACGTTCGGCTGGGCCCTGTTCGATGCGACGCACTACCTGGGCGCCGACGGCGACCTGGGCAACCTGTTCCTGCAGCCGTTTGCCCCCGCCGGTCAACAGATCCTCGTCGCGGCGCCTTCGACCCGCGTCAGCAGCGTGACCACGGTGCCGGAACCGTCGACGGCCGCGCTGGTGCTCGTTGCCATGCTGGCCATGGTCGCGTGGCGCCGCCAGGAGGCGCGCCGGCTCTGATACGTCCTGACGTACCTTCGTCGTCACGGAACCCCAAAAGCCGTTGTCCGGCTTTTGGGGTTTTTCATTGTCCAGCGCCGCGAAAAATATGTACGCACCTGTTGAAATTAGGTCTACAATTGTATGGTATCGATAACGTACAATCCCATCCAGTGCAGACGGCGGCGTGATCACCATCCAGCACGGGACGGGAACGAACAGCCCGTCGATACAGCTGTTACCAAGACGTACTTCATATATTAAAAACCCCTGGAGCCCGGTTCGGGTATGCGGTCGCGCTGCTGCGCCCTGCTTTTCCGGTCCGTCTCCGGTCAAGAATGTTATCGGTAACCTAAATACGAAGAGGTTAAAAAATGGGGGGACAGACGTGAGAACAAATAAATTCGACAACACGCTAAGGCGCATCGTCGCCATGGCATTTTCAGTCGGCGTCGCGACGACGCTGGTACCTTTACCGGGCCAGGTCGCCATGGCGGATCCGATCGACACGCTGGTGACCAGCTACCAGCCGGTGATCACGGAAACGATCGACGCGAACGGCTTCAAGCATCCCGGAGTCGGGTTCACCAAGGAGATGCTGGAGAACACCCGGGCCCAGATCCTGGCGAAGAAGGAGCCGTGGTATACGCATTTCAACATGATGCTCAATTCGGCCTCCGCTTCGCGTACCCCGCGGATCAGGAACGTGAGCGGCGCCGACCCTACCAAGCCGGCCTTTTACGGTCTGACGTCGCAAGGGCTGGAAGGCAACTTCATCGCGGACGCCGGGACCGTGTATACCCAGGCCGTCCTGTACCTCGTGACCGGCGACGACGTCTATCGTAACAACGCCATGCGCATCATCCGCCTGTACTCGCAGATGGACCCGGCTCAATACGCGTACTACACGGATTCCCACATCCACACTGGCATTCCGCTCCAGCGGATGACGACTGCGGCGGAAATCCTGCGCGCCACGAGCACGCAGACGCCGGCGCTCGCGTGGACGGACGACGATACGGTCAACTTCTCCAGGAACCTGATCACGCCGGTGATCCAGACCTTCGACAACTGCAACTGCCGGTTCATGAACCAGCATCTGTACACGACCATCGCCAAGATGTCGGGTTCGATCTTCATGGGCGACCGGGACGGCTATAACACGGCCGTCGAGTGGTTCATGGTCAACAAGGATGCACCCGACCCCGCATGGACCGGCTCGATCAAGCAGCTGTTCCGCACGGTGACGAAGAACGACGCCACCGGCGAAGCGATTCCGCCGCAGATCCAGCACGTCGAAATGGGCCGCGACCAGGCGCACGGCGCCGGCGACCTCACCAACTCGGAAATCCTCGCGCGCCTGATGCTGGCGCAGGGTACCAAGGTTGATCCGGTGACGGGCACGCCGTCGACTGCGTCCAACGCGGTCGGTCCGTACGAATTCATGGATGACCGCCTGCTGGCTGTCCATGAGCTGTGGAGCAAATTCATGGTTGGCTACGACATCCCGTGGGTGCCCGTCGCCATGAGCGTGAATCCGGACGGCAGCATCCGCGCGATGTACAACGGCGTGTCGTGGGCGTATCGCGGCCGGCTGTCCCAGAACACCTGGGAAGCCTTCTATTACTACAAGTACGCTCGCGGCCTCGATGTGGAACAACTGATGCCGCACTACACGACGATCTACGCCAAGCGCAAGGCCTACAACTGGGACGGCACCGATGGCGGCGGCGATTTCTGGCTGGGGATCCCGAAGGCGGCCGAAGCCGAGGGCAGCAAATACCTGGGCATCCCCATCGTCGATCCCTATCGCGAAGTGGAAGACCGGTTCACGGCATACAGCAGCAATTCGGTCGCCCAGACCGAAGGCTCGACCGGCTTCGTGCGCAGCACGGCCACGCCGGAAGGCACGCGCTATGCGGTGTACACCTACGGCTGGCCCACCACGTCGATCGGGTTGCGCGTGCGTACCAATGGCCAGGCGACGATGGGCCTCAACAGCACGTCGATCACATTGCCGAACACGCGGGGCCAATGGCGCTACGTGGTCGTGCCGTTCAACATGCCCGACTTCCTGACGCTCACCATCACCGGCAACGGTACCACGGTCGACGTCGACCACATCAACATCCAGTCCAGCACCCTGCTGAGCCCGCCGGCTTTCAAGTCCGGCAATGGCGACACGACCGTGTACACCTATGCCGGCGCCACCGTCCCGGTGACGATCGACCTGTCCGCCACGGACCCGGCCGCGGGCGACGTCGTGACCTACAACATCGACAACCTGCCGCAGGGCGCGTCGTTCGACACCGCCACGGGCGCATTCTCGTGGACGCCGGCGCAGGCCGGCACGTACACGCTCATCGTCGAGGCCTCGGACGGTACCACGGTGACCACCAAGCGGGTCGCCGTGGTCGTCGGTGCCGACCGGCAGGCGGTGGTGACCGCGGTCACGGCGACGGTCAAGCCGGACACGCTGTACGTCACGTCGACGAAGAACAACTACCAGGCCGCGTACGCAGACCTGCAGAACACGATCGGGTCGGGCACCGATACCGACTACTTCCAGAAGTTGGCGGCGTTGCGCACTGCCGTCTCCGGACTGCAGGAACTGACCCCGCTGCTACCGGACGGCAGCATCAACTACCCCAATCTGTTCTTCAAGACGAACATGGTGACGAACCTCGGCCCCACGCCCGCCAACGGGACCGACGACATCGACGGCACCAACATCGGGTTCGGCTCGGCTATCGAAAACAATCGCACGCACACGATGGACTTCGGCCCCGGCTTCAAGGTGGCGGCGACCGCATTCTCGTTCAAGCCGCCCGGCAGCTTCCCGGAACGGATCGGCGGCACGACCGTCTTCGCATCCAACGACCTCGTCAACTGGACGCAGATCACGCCCGACAAGACGCGCATGGTCGAGGAGATGCAGACGCTGAACGTGGCGGACGAGTTCCGCACCCAGCGCTACCGCTTCTTCAAGATCCGCATGGTCGATGAGCTTTGGTCGTACAACATCCTCGAGATGACCGAATTCCGGATCTTCGGCACCCGCTATGAAACCGTGAACAAGCTGACCGGTGTTTCGCTGGGCTCCGACCAGGCCCTGAGGAACCGGGTCGTGGCCGGCAATACGATCAAGGTGTCGTTCCAGTCGAACGAGCCGATCAACAACGTGAGCGCCATGATCCAGGGCGAGCCGGCCACCATCACCACCACGGACAACCTGAACTGGACGGCGACGCTGCTCGTCAAGCCGACTACGACGACCGGCCCGGTGAAGTTCCTCGTCAACTACAAGACCGCTGACGGCACCGATGCCGAACCCATCCTGTTCCCGACCGATTCGTCGACCCTGTTCATCGCCGACCAGAAGGATTACATCGGCAACCTGTTCGACATCGCGACCGTGACGGACTCCAACGGCCGCAACGCGACCGATGTGGTCACCGTCGCCAAGTACCTGTTCGACAGCAACCTGACGACCGGCACCGATTACCGCCTCAACGGCAGCGGCAACAATGGCTGGGTCAAGTTCGATTTCCGGGGCGGTGGCACCGTGGCGCTGTCGCGGGTCGAAGTCATCGGCCCCCAGAACCAGTACTCGGGCCGGATCAACGGCACGCTGGTGCAAGGTTCCAACGACAATACGACGTGGACGACGATCTCGACCGCCGCGGGGAACACACCGGATTGGCAGACGCTGAAGATCACCGACCCGACGCCGTACCGCTATATCCGCATGACCAACGCCGGTGCCTGGTTCGGCAACATGCAGGAACTGCGCCTGTATGGCGTGACGGCGTCGACCAACAAGATCGCCTCCGCGTCGCTCACCTCGCTCCAGGCCCTGCGCAACCGCGTCGTGCCTGGGAATACCGTGAAACTGCCCTTCACGGCCAAGGAAGCGATCAGCAACGTGAAAGCGACGATCGCCGGCCTGCCCGCCGCGCTCACGACGACGGATAACATCACCTATACCGCTACCGCGACCCTGCCCCAGGGCACGCAACCGGGAGCAGTGAAGTTCGCCATCGACTACGTCACGCAGGACGGCACGCCGGGCTACCAGGTCACCGAGACGACGGACAGCACCGCCCTGACCCTGGTCGACGAGAGCGACCTCATCCAGAACGTGCCGACCATCGCGACGCTGATCGATTCGACAACGAACCGCTCCGCGGCCACGACGCTGACGATCGTGAAGACCTTGTTCGACGCGAACCTGGGCACCGGTTCGGACTTCCGTAACGGCACGAGCTCCGGCACGGGCGCCTGGGTAGTCTTCGACTTCAAGCAGGGCAACCAGGTCAACCTGACCAGCACCGAAGTCATCGGCAGCCAGGACCAGTACTTCACGCGCGTCAACGGCCTCGTGTTCCAGGGCTCGAACGACAACACCAACTGGACCACGCTGACCCCGGCGGCGAAATCGACGGCGGATTGGCAGACGCTGCCGGTCACGAGCCTGGTGCCTTACCGCTACATCCGTGTGTACAACCCGAACGCGTGGTTTGGCACCATCAAGGAAATTCGCCTGCACGGCTCGCTGCATGGCGCCGACACCACCGCGCCCAGCACCACGGCCACCGCTCCGCAAGGCACGGTGACCACGGACGCGACGGTCACCTTCGCGGCCACGGACAACCAGGGCGGCTCGGGCGTCTCCGCGACGTATTACACGGTCGACGGCGGTGCGCAGCAAAAGGGCAACTCGGTCACGCTGAACACGAGCGGCGCGCACACGGTGAGCTACTGGAGCACGGACTGGGCGGGCAACACCGAACAGGCGCACACGGTGACGGTATCGATCGACAAATCGGTGGACGTGACGTCCTCCGTGTCGATCGCCCGCTCGGGCCTGACGGTGAACCGCTTCACCAACAAGTACACGGGTACGGTGACGATCACGAATACGGGTGGCCAGACCCTCACCGGTCCGCTGCATCTGCGCCTGCAGGCCCTGACGGCCGGCGTCACGCTGGACAACCAGACCGGCGTGAAGGATGGCGTGCCGTACCTGGCGCTGCCCGCCGCCGGCCTGGCCGCGGGCCAGAGCGTCACCTTGACGACTACCTTCTCCAACCCGAACAAGGTCGGCATCGCCTACACGCCGGCCCTCTTCAGCATCCAGTAAAGGACCTGACCATGTCTCGCTTCAAGCATTTTTTATCCTGGCTGGCACTCGTAGCCGCGATGACCGGCACCTGCGGCCAGGCGGCGGCCACGCCGCTCGGCTACCACGTCGACATCGACACCGCGACGCTCGGTTCGGGTCCGGCTTTCCTGGAGCTGTACTTCATGGGACTGGACGGTGCGCCGGCCGCGACAGCCATCGTGAGCAGCCTGACCGGCGCACTGGACGGCGCGGCGGACCTGACGGGCACGGTCGTGGGCACCGGTCCCTTCGTGTTCGGCAATGCCGGCGGCGGCGGTGACCTGGTCCAGGCCATCCAGCTCGGCGGCAAGTTCAGCTTCGACGTCAGCTTCACGATGGCGCCGGGCGACATCGGCACGACGTTCGGCTGGGCGCTGTTCGACGCGACGCACTACCTGGGCGCCGACGGCGACCTGGGCAACCTGTTCCTGCAGCCGTTTGCGCCCACCGGTCAACAGATCCTCGTCGCGGCGCCCTCGACCCGCGTCAGCAGCTTGACGACGATTCCAGAACCGTCGACGGCGGCGCTGGTGCTCGTCGCCATGCTGGCCATGGCGGCCTGGCGTGGACGTGAGGCGCGCAGGTTCTGAGCGGACCTGAAGGTCTGAAAGCAGCCCGGGAGCCGGTATTCGGCTTCCGGGCTTTTCTTATTCAGGGCTAAGCTTTGCCAATACTCAATTTCGCCTTTGCGTTAAGTGCCAGAATGCTCGCTTGTTCCGATAGGTAACTATGGGAGGATGCGATGCAAGACGTTAACGAACTGGACAACTTCATTCGCGAGAAGAAGTGGTGGCGATTCGCGGTGGCAAAGGCGTCCTCATTACCTCCGAGGGCAGCGATCGGGCCAGGGGCAATCAGCTGGATCGAACAAAGCTCATCGGTCTTGCTGACGGGCTACGCGATATTGCCGACCAGCTTTCGAAACTCGCGGAAACCCATGCAAAAGATCCTGCCAATGGGCCACAGCTGGCCCAGCTCGTTGACAAGCTTAGACATTTGGACAGCGGGTCCAATATTGCGGATGCAGGAAACGGTTCAGGCGGTGCCCCTATCGTCGCGATCAGCGGGCCGGCGGGCATCATCATGGCGAGCAACGAGAATCTTGCTCTCGGCGCCGAGAAAGATATCGACTTCATTACGGCGGCTGATATGCATTTCACTACGGGAGGAAGAACTTCCACACACGCTGCCCGTGGAATCAGCATTTTTGCAAACGACGGTGGCATGAAAAATATTGCTGCGCGTGGAGATATGCAAACTGAAGCGCAGGACGGGAGCATAGAACTGCTTGCAAAAAAAGTGATGGACCTGATCAGCGCAACGGACTGGATCAACATCAAGGCCCGGAAAGGGATCTGTCTCTATGGCGGCGGCAGTGAACTGAGGATCAGCGCCGACGGCATCATCGGCAAAACGACAGGCAACAGCTACATGTATGCCTCTGATCATCAGACATTTGCCAAGCAGGCGACACAGGTGCAGTTCCCTGACGAACTGCCGCACCACGACATTTGCATCCCTTGCCTGCTCATGGCAGCACGCGCTCATAGTCCTCTGGTGGAGGCGAAATGAGGACTGGAAATCAGAACGTATCCGTGTACCTCTTGATCGACAATGGATTGTTGGACGAAGTGTCGGCAAGCTACTCCGAAACTGATTCGAAGAATCGTCCGTCATGGCTTACGCCTGTCTACCCCGATCATGCCTTGGCGGTCAGTCCACTCCTGGTCGACCCCGAAGCCGCATATGAGGCAGGCGACATCGATCTGGTCATGAGCTATGTGAACGCACGCAAACCCGCCCTGCACGTGTCGATCGTCGAAACCGAACTGGACCTTGAACAGATCGCCCAACATCTGCGTCGGTTCATTTTTATCGTCTCTCCTGACGATAAGCAGTTCACGCTCAGGTATGCCGACTGCGCGGTTCTCGCCCCGCTGTCGGCCGTGCTGACTGCGGCGCAATGGGCAACCATGAAAGGACCGATCTCACGGTGGGAAATTCATGACCGATCGGGAACGCTCCTTCCGCTACCGCCAACCGAGTCAGTCGTGTACGCACCAACGCCGTTTATCCTGAGTCACGAGCAGCTGGCCGCACTCGACGAGGCCAGTGAACCCGACCATTGCATCGCTAAAGTAAAAATGATGCGTCATGACATGCCCTTGCCCGGAAATACGGCGGAGCAGCATACATGGGCTCTGGCAGCGCGTCGGGCATGGCGTGCCGCAGGAAATTCCAATGCATTGATTTTGCTTTTTCTTACTGAAGCCAGCCTTATCAGTCGCGGCGCGATCCTGTGCAGAAGCGAGATGCGAGATTTTCTCGCCATGGATGAGGTCAACACGTTTCGGGACAAGCTGCAGGATCTCGTCAAAGAAATGACGACGCGGTGACAGCGGGTAAATATGGCACGGCAACCTTTTTCAAGGGATAACTATGAAGATTCCAATTCCAAACTTCATACGCTGGTATCCAGTTGCGTCACTGCTATTGGGCGGGATATTAATCGCCTTGTGCGCATTCACATACAACTATCTCAATATTAACTACTTCAACGTCGAGACCCATATTCCAGTGACGGTATCCGGCGTGCATCACATGGGAAGTGAATACCTGATCAGTCACTTTTCGGTTAATAAAGAAATAGGCGACAACATCGCCCGAAGTGGATCTAGCGGCATCGTGTGTTGCTTGATGATTCCGAAAAAATGGTCGCCGGGTCTTACAGCCGATGTCCGATGGGAGGTACGTCACATCATCCTACAACCTGATGGGATAGAGGTCGCGAGAGAAGAACTCGTCGCTATATACCGTGCTCAGGTACCCGTTGAACCGTACACAGATACAGGTGACTTTTACATCCATTTCTTCGCCGACGGTCGCGCGCGTATTGTTGTGAGCAATTTTGGCCCCGAAGGAAAACAGCATCCAATTCAATGGAGTGACGCCGAAGCGAACCGCAACGCAACCGCAGGTGTTGTTATTAAATCGTTTTACACCAAGGAAGAAACGATTGAATTAGAACGTGAAACAGCGCGGGAACGTGCAAAATTTGGAGACTGGCGATGAAACGAGCTGATGTAGTCTTAACCGCTACGAATGTCGCTCCGGCCGCCGGGGTAAAACCAATAATCTCAGAACATGGGTACGATTTCAAAAAATGTGAGGCCGCAGTAAACATCGGCCTCTTTTTTGACGGAACAAATAACAATATGGACCGGGATGAGCCAAAGCTTGCGCATACCAACATTGCGCGACTATACAGTATCTATAGCCGCGACACGATAGTCGGAAACTTTTCAATTTACATTCCAGGAGTAGGCACGAAATTCCCTGAGATCGGGGAGGAAGAGGAGAGCAAATTAGGTGCCGGTTGTGCCTTCGGTTGCGAAGGACGTGTCATCTTTGGAATCTTATCGGTGCTCAACGCCTTGCATCGACGTTGCCACAAAAGCAATCTTTGGGAAAAAGAGAGCATTCTTGCATTATGCCGTAACAGCCTGAGTGTAAGTGACGGAAAAGACCGCGAAAGTCTTGGTAAGCTCGGCGTACAAAGTGGGCTGTTACAGGCGAAGATAGGCAGCAACAATATTCGTCGAGATTTCCTAACGCGGCAAGCCGGGCTCCTGGAGGCAAGACTTAGAGAAGGTAACCCTAAAGTGGTCGAGTGTTTTATCGACGTATTTGGGTTTTCCAGAGGCGCAGCGGAAGCGCGTGTATTTTGTAACTGGCTGGATGAGCTATTAATTGGCGGGCGCCTTGCCGGAGTGCCCTTGCGTTTCAGGTTTTTAGGAATTTTTGACACGGTTGCATCCGCAGGATTTTGGTCTGGCTTGTCGTCGTTGGTGACGAACTCGACCGGTGGCCATGGCGCATGGGCAAGTGCCGAATCACTGCGGGTACCTGCCGCTGTGAAAAATTGTGTGCATATGATCGCAATGCATGAACTCCGGCGGAATTTCCCGTTGGACGAGATCGGTGTCGATGGGAAGTTGCAACCTGGATGGGTCCAGCACGCGTACCCAGGTGCCCATAGCGATGTCGGCGGTGGTTATAGGCCGGGCGAACTCGGCATTGCGGTAGAAAGCGACACATTAAAGTTGTCCCAGGTGCCGTTGAATCACATGTTGGACTGCGCTATCGCAGCCGGTGTGCCATTGGAAAGACCCAAACCAGATTCTAAAAACTACAACACCTTTGCGATTCACCCCGATTTGGCCAAAGCCTTTGAGGATTTCGTTAAACAAGCCACAACAGCGCCCCGGCCGATATATGAATGGCTTCAACCCTATCTCAACTGGCGCTGGCAAATACGCAACAACTTTCACCTGACGAATCAGGTCAAGCGAGCGAGTCCGGCCGACCGAGAAATTTTAATGAAGTTCAATAAAAGCCTGATCGATGATGCCGCTGCAATGACGCGATCCGCCACAATGAGCGTGAGCGAGCGAACATTTGCTGTCTTCAAAGATGTACTTAGTACGGGCGCAAGAAAAGATCTTGCAACAACGTCCGCGTTGGAACCCGAAGCCCGCCAAGTGTTTGCGCTGGCCCAGCACGCAAAGCCGGCACCGCAATCGTTCGCCACGCTATTCGACGGCTTCGTACACGATTCGCTGGCTGGATTTAACTCGCCGGGATGCGAAATGACTGGCTACTGGCGTTACCGTCGAGTCTTCTTGGGTAGCGATGACCACACCGTGGCCGCGAATCAGGAGACCGACACGGCACGTAGCATCGCGTAACGGATTTCAAATGAGGGCAATATGAAAGACGAGAGAGGACGCGGTGTCATCCGCCTCGGCGACAAGACCACTCACGGCGGAGAGGTCATTTCGGCGGCGCAGGATTTCACCGTGCTCGGCAAGCAGGTTGCTCTCGAAGGGGACTCGACGTATTGCCCTCAATGTAAAGGTAAATTTGCCATCCACCCTGGCGCCGACTCGCGCAAGCACCACGGCAAACGGGTCGCATACGACCAAGACCTCACTGCCTGCGGCGCCAAGCTGATCTCGTCTATATGACTCGTCCAGATTTTAGAAATTAATTGCAATAAATGTTAATTGCAGCCTAATCCTCTTGCCCTCCTTTCAAGATTCCGTCGTCTCGTCTTCCCTCTTATTCCGGTTGAATACGCAACAAACATATTTACGAATATTTTGCAACCGACCGCTTGTGATTTAACAAAATTGCGTTTAAATTATTCCCAGTCGACTCCGCTTCAATAACAAGAACACACTTCTTCCGGCCCTTTTTTGCGCGGCCGGGGCCCGTGCGCCGTACCTCCAAGACAACCGCCGTTTTCGAATCTCATCGTGCGAGAGGCCGCGTGCCGCCCGTACGGGTCATCGACGCCTGAAGGAGACCGCAATGCCTGCTTTACCTCTTTCGCTGCTCGACCTGGTCTCGCCCTACCAACTGCTCGGCACGACGCTGGGCGACTGGCAGGCGGCGCTGGGCGCCATCTATGTCGACCACTACGAGGCAACCGGCGCGGCCGAAGGCACGACGATCCGCGGCATGGCCAAGTTCGCCGTGTCCGCGCGTCCCGTGCTCGACCTGCCAAACGCGCGCCTGACCGTCAAGGCGACCGCCGGCGGCCTGCACCCGCAGGACGACCCGACGCGGCGCGATCCGTGGATCGACATCCAGGACACGCAGATCGCCTTCGAACTGTTCGTCCCGCGCACCGGCTCCCCGATCATCGCGGCCGCCGCGGGCGTGCCAGCCGCCACCACCGACGTGTTCAACGTGATCGACACGCTGCCGATCGACATGCCCGTGTCCGACTACCCCGGCGCCCAGTTCACGCTCGACATGCTGCTCACGACGGTCGTGCTGCGCCCCCCGATGCTGAAGGGCGCCAAGCTGCGCGAGTCGGACGGGCTGCTGGAACGCGACCCGGCCAACACGGTCGTGTCGTTCACCCTGCCCAAGCTGCGCATGCAGTTGTCGCAGGATGCGGCCGGGGTCCTCGCCTTCAACCTCCTGAGCCTGGGCGCGTCCAGCCTGGACGACGGCAGCGATCTCGGTACCGCGGAACTGATCACGATGACGCCGCCCTACGCGTTCATCGGCGATTCGAACGTCGTGGGCTTCGGTTTCCGCAGCGCCGTGCTGGACCTGTCGAACGGCTACACGCCGCCCGAGGTGCTGGCGCAGTTCGGCTACGACGAGAACTGGACCGGCCTGTACCTGCCCATCGTGCGCCTGTTCGTGGCGCCGCACGGAATGAACGACCTCGCGGTATCGGCCGGCGCCAGCAACCTGCTGATCGGGCTCGGGAACACGCCCGGCATCACGGGCGATTTCGACGTCTCCGTCATCAACCAGGGCGCGCCGATCGGTGTGTCGGTCCGCTTCTACGGCCCCGGCAACCAGCCGATCGGCATCACGCGCACCGGAGATACCGCCACCGCCATGCTGCCGCAACGCACGCGCATGGTGGTCGACGCGTCCGGCCAGCGTCCGCCCTACACCTTCGCCGCCACGCTGGACGGCAGCCCGCTCGCGCCGGTGGCGCCCTCGATGCCGAACGTGTTCGACGTCGACCTGGGCGGCGACGGCGCCGGCAGCATCGTCGTCGGCGCGGCGAGCGGGGGCGGCGCGCCGGCCCAGCTCACCATCGCGGCCGGTCCGCGCACGGGCGGCACGAAGCCGGGCACGCCGGTCGTCGCGGAGGCCCAGTTCAACACCGACAGCATCACGCGCGACGGCACGCCCGTCGGTGCGCCCCCGTTCCGCCTCAAGGCGCGCAACAACTCGAGCATCACGATCACGCTCGATCCGCCGAACCCCGCCACCGCGTGGAAGGTGCGCAAGCCGCCCGCGGCGCCAGCCGTGAGCAAACCAACCGGCGAGGAGTGCACCATCGAGCTGGGCCCGAACGAATCGGCCGAAGTGGAAGCGACCACGCCGGACGTGGGCGCGGGGCCCGAGACGGTGACGGCCTATTTCCGCTTCGACCGCCCGACAAACAAGCAGCTGCCCGAGCACGACCCGACCACCGGCATCGATCATGTGGCCGGCCTGCCCGGCACCGTGGGGCCGACGCCGACCGCCGATGTGACCAAGCCCGCCAATTCGAGCACCGGCCCGGCCGCGACGGATGCGCCGGAAAGCCCGTTCACGGGCAGCCCCGTGGGCAGCACCTATGCCGCGCGCCTGGACCGCGTTCCCGCCGGGTCAACCATCGAGATCACGGGCTGGGCCAGCAACGAGGACGACCCGAACGACGTCGACTACAACTTCCTGCTGTCGCGCCGGCGCGCGGAAGCCTTCGCGCACATCATCCGCGCGGCGGCGCCGGGCAAGAACTTCCACTTCACCCTCCTCGGCCGCGGCCCCGTTGGCAGTTCGGACCTCGACACGCGCCGCACGAACTGGCGCGCCGAGGCCAAGCTGCCGGCCGCGCCGCTGTCCGGTACCGTCACGAAGGGCACGGTGTCGCGCGGCGACACCACCGTCCCGCAAATCCCGGATAACACGCCCGACCCGGCACCGACGCAGCCGACGCCGCCCAGCTGGTTCCGCGCGCTGGGCGCCAAGGTGCGCATCGTGCGCGACGAATTCGTGGCGGTCGAAGTCTTCGGCGAGTTCGACATCAACACGCCGTCGGAGCAGTTCATCCAGCAGAACGGCGGCGATCCGGGCATGGAGCCCGTCCTGCGCGGCATGGGCAGCAATCCGATGGATGGCGTGATCAAGGCGCGCATCGTATTCCAGATCGATAACGCGACGGGCGACTGGAGCGCCCTCGCCTACCTGGGCGCGGACCCGGCCGACAAGGACGGCCTCGTGATGACGGGCCAGCTGCCCGGCCAGCCGCTGCTCGCGGAGGGCAATTTCGGCCGCAACCTGCTCGGCATGACGGCCCTGTTCGCGCCCCTGCTCGACGCCGCCGCCCCCGCCAACCCGGCGTCCGGCGACATGGTGCCGGCGGTGCTCGCGGTCGGCGGCGTGGCGCTGGCGACGGGCCTCGCGCAGGCCGGCTATTTCAACGTCGAGCGCGTCGTCCTGTGGGGCGGCGAAATCGCCGTGCGCAAGCGCGCCAACGGCACCGAGGTGGCGATCCTGGGCGACATCGAGACCGCCGTGTCGGCGAACGTGGAGATCGGCGGCATCACGCTGCTGACCATACCCCGCAAGTCGCCGCTGTCCGTGCGCTACAAGGCGATCGGTATGCGCTTCGGGAACACGCCGGGCGAACGCGACTTCCAGTTCCGCCCCGTGTTCGATTCCTCGCGCGGTTATTCGATCGACCTCACCAGTGGCGGCGGCATCACGGTGCCCGATCCGCTGGGCCAGTTCATCAAGATCCTGGGCGCGCGCGTGGCCCGCACCAATCCGCTGTCGTTCGAATTCGACCTGGGCCTGAACGCGGACCTGGGCGTCGTCACGTTCGACCGCGCGCGCGTGCGCCTGAAATTCGCGGAGGAAGGCGGCGTGGCGGGCGTGGAGCTCACCGCGTTCGGCGCGGGCGTGAATATCCCCGGCGTCCTGGTCGGCAAGGGCAGCTTCGAACTGGGCGAGGAAGTCGGCGGCGCCATCGACCTGCAGCTGGTGCCGATCGATACCCGCGTGCGCGCCGTGCTCAAGGTGACGCACGTGGGCGGCCGCACGGGCGTGTTCGTCGCGCTGGAGCTGGAGCTGCCGGTCGCGATTCCGCTGGGCGGCTCGGGCCTCGGCATCTACAGCTTCCTCGGCATGTTCGCGATGCATTACGCACGCGACGAGGATGGCCTGACCGGGCCCACGATCGCGCTCGACTGGCTGAAGAACCGTGCCGACGGCAACCCGACCAATCCCGACGCATGGAAAGGGAATCCGGACCACTGGGCGTTCGGCGTGGGCGCGACCATCGGCACGATGGGCAGCAGCGTCGTGTTCAACCTGAAGGGCGTGTTCATGCTCGAACTGCCCGGCCCGCGCATCCTGCTGATGATGAAGGCGCGCCTGCTGCAGCCGATGCCCGCGCTGAAGGACAAGAACGCCGAGGGCAACCTGCTGGCCGTGATCGACCTGGACGCCGGCCGCGGCACGCTCACGATCGGCATCGTGGCCGACTACACGATCGACCCGCTGATCAAGATCCGCGTGCCGATCGAAGCGTTCTTCAACCTCAAGAAGGGCGAGGACTGGCACCTGTACCTGGGCCAGCGCAGCGATCCGGTGCAATGCACGATCCTGTCGGTGATCGACGCGTCCGGCTACCTGATGTTGTCCGGGAACGGCCTGCCCGCCTATCCCGACGCCGGCCTGCCGCAGGTCTACGGCTTCGCCATCGGCACCGGCCTGCGCGCCGCGTTCACCTGGGGCAGCGTGCCGGCGCGGCTGTACCTGCGCATCGGCGCCGGCTTCGACGCGGTGCTCGGCTTCGACCCGTTCCGCCTCGCGGGCCGGCTGTACGTACGCGGCGAACTGGTGCTGTTCATCCTCAGCATCAGCGCCTACGCGGAGCTGGACGTCGACGTCGGCGAGAACGTGCTGCCGGACGGCCGGCGCGAACGCATCTCGAAGATCGACGGCGAGATCTGCGGCGAGGTGGACCTGTTCTTCTTCACGATCAAGGGCTGCGTGGACTTCCACCTGGGCGCGACGAACGTGCCGAAGCTGCCCGCGCCGCCGCTCGTGCGCGACCTGAAGCTCGTCTCGCGTTCGCCCGCGCTGGTGATGGGCACGGGCACGGACCGTCCGGTCGACGGCGCCATCGGCACGGGGACCGAGGGTGGCGTCACCGACAAGACGCCGGTGGTGCCGATCGACGCGATCCCCGTGCTGATGCTGTCGGTGCCGCCGGTCGACGAGAACCTGACCGTGTTCGGCAGCGCGCCGCTGAACCATCCCGGCGCGGCGGAGAACGGCTGGCAGCAGCAGGGCAAGAACTGGGTGCGCTACGAGATCACGAAGGTCGAGCTGGTAGGCGCGATCGGCGACGGCGACAAGCCCTCCGTGTGGTGGACGCTGAAGAACCCGATCGACCCGGCGAGCAGCCAGCTCGAAGTGCAGCTCGCGCTGCTGGCCTGGACCCCGAACGCCACGCCGAAAGCGTTTACACGCAGCGAGTACCAGGAAGAGACGATCCGCGAACGCTGGGGCACGGTCTGCCACAAGGCTGCCCCGGCCACCTCCGTGCTGTGGACCTTCCGGTACGAACAACTGGGCCCATCGAAGGATGGCTGGATCGTCGATGGCGAAGCGTGGCCCGATCCGCCGGACACCGTGCGCTCGCGCGCGCCCGTGACGACGCTCGAAGTGACGGAGTCCTGGCGTTGCGGCATCGACCTCGTCGACCGCAAGCGCGGCATCGATCCCGCGTTCGTGACCGGCACGCCGGCGCCCTGCCCGCGCGACACGAAGCCGACGCCGCAACCGGTGCCCGGCTCGGTCGATCCGACCACCGGGGCGCCCCGTCCTATCATCCTGCAGCGCCGTGCCGTGCGCGAGCAGGTGGCCCAGGTCGCCGGCATCAAGCGCATCGATACGCTGCCGGCCACGCGCCTCACGTGGGCCGCGACCGCGGCCAGGCTGCAGGCGGGACAGCCGCTGTCGCGCGCCGAACTGGCCACGTCCGCCGTGCACCTGGCCGCCGCGGCCACGTCGCCGACGGAACCGCAGCGCTGCGAAGCGAAGGTGCTGGCCAGCCCGCTGAACGACGACGGCCGCGTGATCGCGCTCGGCAACCCGGCCGATGAAAAGGCCGTGAGGCAGGCGTGGAAGGCGCTCGGCTTCCGCCCACCGGAACTCTTCAACGGCATCGTGCTGCACAGCGGCGAAGTCGCGGCGGGACGGCTGCTGCTGTTCGTGCTGTCGACCCTCGTGCGCAAGGAGAACGTGCTCGTGCGCCAGCGCGCCAAGGACGGCACGCTCCTCGCCGAACAGGCCGTGACCCTCGCCGACGTGGTGCCGACCAAGCCCGTGCCGCCCGAGTGGATGAGCGCCGCCGGCCCATGGCGCGACGACGTGCAGCTCGCTGCAGGCTACCTCGCGGCGCTGGGCGGCACCACGTCCACGCAGGGCAACAAGGCGTATCTGCCGGTGATCGTCGAGATCAAGGGCGCGGACAAGGTCCATACGATCGAGATCGGCCAGAGCATGCGCGACCCGATCCGGCCGGAAGAACAGCGCCTGCTGATGCGTCCTTACTACCTCGCCGTGGCGGAGTTCATGCACGCCGAGGAGATCGCGCGTCACGACTGGGACGAGACGACGACCACGCGCAATCACGGCGCCGTGGAAGCGGCCCTGTCGGACGATGCCTGCGGCCACGCGCTGCTGGCGCCCGACACGGCTTACCAGGTCAAGGTCGAGTGGAAGGTGCAGACCAGCGACCAGGACACGCGCCCGACCGCCGCGGAAACGGACGATATCGACGCGACGACGGAAACGCGCGTGTACCACTTCCGCACCGACGACGAAGCACCGAAGAAGCTCGACCCATGGGTGCTGATGACGCTGCCGGAAGAAGGCGAGAGCCACGTGTTCGGGCAGGAGCCGCTGTCGTTCGTGTTCGCCACCAACGACGTGAGCCAGCTGTACGCGGCCTACGGCAAGAAGCTGCAGGTGCGGATCAAGGCGGCGTCGTTCCGCCGCCCGGTCTCCACGCCGTCCGTGCCGCATCCGTTCCCGATCAACGCGGACACGCTGGACGACGTGAAGGGCGGCCTGCTGTCGCCTTGGGAAGAGAGCGTGCGCGAGGTACTGCAGGAAGATGGCGGCAAGCCGTGCGTGGACTTCGAGGCCGAGGTGGTCCGGCACAGCAAGGTCACGGTGCCGATCCCGCTCGATCCGTACACGGACTACGTCGTCGACATCGAGTCGGTGGACGAGGACGCGCCGGAGAACACGGTCGGCGACCGGGTGCTGCGCCGCTCGTTCTCGACCTCGGCCTACGGCACGCTGGGCGAATTCGCCAATACCTTCCTCGGCACGCGCCCCGAACACCGCTACGTCGAAGCGGGCCGAATCGCCACGTTGTCGTCGACGTTCGCGAGCCACGCGCCGCAAGGCAGCGAGCTCGATGACGCGATGATCACGGCCGGCCTCGGGCCGATGGGGACGCCGACCGCGCCGCGCGTCGTCGCGCTGTGGGAGCAGCCCGACCCCGCCCAGCCGCCGCAGCCGGTGGCCGTGATCGTCGATTCGCCCGAGCCGCTGCATCGCACCCGGCTCGTCCCGACCAAGGTGACGGATCCGGTGCCCAGCGCGCCGGAACGCTACGAGATGCT
Organism: Massilia kyonggiensis; assembly: GCF_024756235.1. Taxonomy (GTDB): domain Bacteria; phylum Pseudomonadota; class Gammaproteobacteria; order Burkholderiales; family Burkholderiaceae_D; genus Telluria; species Telluria kyonggiensis. Next base: position 447,949 of record NZ_JANUGY010000008.1, read on the forward strand.
GTCGACGACGTGGCTGCAGCTGGCCCAGATGCCGGGCACGCCGGACCTGATCCAGCGCGTGATCCCGGCGCCGGGTGGCCAGCGCGCGATCGTCGTCCTCAAGCCGGGCAGCCGCGGCGCAAACGGCCTGGCGCTGGGCCTCAAGCGCGAACGCTTCGCCGACAAGCCTTATCTGTTCGATGCCACGTGGCCGGCCGATCCGGTCAAGATCACCTACGTCTCGCTGCTGAGCGCACCCTGGGAGGAACAAGCATGAGCCGCGTCGTCGACCCCTATCGCTTTTACGCCCGCGCCGCGCTGACGAACTGGGCGCACATCAACCGGGCCCGCGACCCGCAAGACCAGCGCTGGGCGGAGGAATGGCGCCGGCGCGGCATCGAGGGCTATGCGATGGCCCAGCTGCGCTGGTCGATCAATCCGCAGCTTGCGCCCGAGCTGCCGGACGAGGACTACGGCATGCCGGGCGGGCCGTTCACGGTGTGGGCCCGGCTGCCGTCCGAGAAGGAGATGCGCGACATCCCCTTCCACACCTACCAGAACCAGGACGGCGCCACGATCGTGTGGTGGATGGGCGACCCGCTCGTGTACGTCACCCTCGCCATCGATGTCACGGCCGCCAATGCCAGCCTCGCCGCGCTCAACGGCCCGGTGGCGATCGATGCGCTGGAAATCATCGAGACCGTGGGCACCGGCCAGCGCCAGGTCCTGCTGTGGGGCACGTCCATCGTCGCGGTGGCGATCGCGTCGCCCGGCCCCGTCGGCGTGCTCAAGGTGCGCGGCATCACGGCGCACGACTACGCCAACTCGGACGCGTGGCGTCCGCTGGAGATCGTCGGCCTGCCGGTCGACCAGGCCGAGTGGTCGGACGTGGGACGGCACGACAGCAAGCAGGGCATGGTCAGCGCCCTGACGACGCCCGGCGACGCCGCGCGCGACCGCCTGCGCCGCGGTGCCGCGCCCTTCGGCTGGCCCGGCACGCTCGGGCCGAATCCGGCGCCCGCATGGGCCCTGCCCGACTTCGACGGCCTGGTCAAGGAAGTGCGGCAAGACCTGCTGCCGCGCCTGCACCCGGTGCTCAAGATGCCGCCCGTGCTGCAGGCGCGCCAGCGCGACCTCGTCAACATCCCCGGGCCGACCGGCGCGGGCGGCACGCTGGGCGACCCGTCCACGGCCAGCCTGCCGCCGCTGGGCCTGACGTTCGTCGCGGCCGGCAGCGATCCGCTGCTGGCGCTGGCGCTGGGCTTCGGCACCGCGTATCCGGCGGCCCAGGTCACCTCCGGCGGCTCGGTCACGCCGGGCGCCGTCGCCGTCCCCAGCCGCCTGATGGACTTCATGGTGACGGCCACGTGGGACAAGGGCATGGACGGCACGTCCGGGCCGCTGGAGATGGCCGCGCTGGCGATTGGCGCGCCGCCGCCCGTGCGCCCGCCGGCGCCCAACGCCCTGCAGGCCCAGGCGCAATCGCACAGCCGCCCGCACGTGCCCGACCAGCCGTGGACCGCGGCCGCGCGCGTGTCGTGGGACCGCCTGCCGCGCTTCAAGCTGCTGACCACGTCCAGCTTCGCGTTCGCGCGCGCCAACCCGGTCACGCCCGCCGTCGCGGCCGACGCGATCATGCGGCCGCGCCCCAGCGGCGGCCTCGCGCCGATCACCCTCGCCAACAACGCCAAGGACAAGGAGACGACGCGCCACTCGGCCGTGGATTCCTCGCTCGTGCTGCCGCTGACGGCGGCCGGCCTCGCCCTGCGCTACGGCGTGGCGCTGCAGGACATCTGGGGCCAGTGGTCGGTGTGGGGCATTGTCGACCATGCCGACCAGCAGCCGGCGCTGGACCGCCCGCGCGTGCTGCGCTGCGCGCTGGACGCGGCCGTGCCCGCATCGGGCCGCGTGTGCGCGGGCACGCTGACGGTGGAACTGGCGTGGGACTGGGAAGTGCGCAGGCCCCTGCAGATCGAGCTGCGCAGCCGCCTGTTCGCGGCACCGCAGCGCTCCCACACGGCGCCACCCGACACGACCCTGCCGGCCGGGTTGCAGACGTCGCTCGCCGTGCCGCCCGGGGCGCCGCTGGTGCTGCCCTTCAGCGGCGACCAGCTGTCTCCCCTGCCGCCCAACGTGACCGTCGACTATTACGACATCGACGGCAACCTCGTCGCGCCGGGCCCCGTCGGCGCGGACGACGTGCGCCGCTACCGCATCACGGTCTCCGGCCTCCAGCTCGACTACAACGCCATCGGCCATATCGGCGTGGCCGTGTGGACGCGCGTGCGCGAACGCGCCCAGCCCCTGCGCGACAGCGCCTGGCTCGCGCCACTCGTCTCCGGCTCCGCGACGGAACCGGGACCGAACATCGCCTACGCGTCCGACCCGATCCCGCCCGCGCCCGAGCCGCCGGAAATCGTCAAGCGCGCCAGCCTGGCGGACGCACGCGGCGAGCATCACGCGCGCGTGTCGTGGGCGCCCGCCGCCGGCGCGACGGGGTACTTCATCTACACGGCGACCGAGAGCGCGATCCTCGCGAAGGTGAACGACCCGGACCATCCGGCGCCCGATCCGACGCTGACCTACACGGAGCGGCTGGCCTTCCTGCGCGAGTGCCTTGCCGGGTCCGACGACAACTTCCGCGCCCTGTTCACGCGGGTGAACACGAAGGCGCAGCCGGAGACGTCTGCCGATCTCGTGCTGCCGCGCGGGACGAAGGAGATCCATTTGTTCACGATGGTCGCGGTCAACGCGGGCAACGTCGAATCGAACTGGCCGGCGCCGGAAGACAACGAGCAGCGCGTCGTCGCCATCGCGGCGGCGGACATCGCGACGCCGGCCCCGCCGCGCCTCGAGATCCGCCGCCTCGACCAGCCGGCCGCGACGCCGAAGTTCGCGGTGCACGTCGACCTGACGAGCCAGCCCGGCGCCCGCGTCGCGCGCTACCAGCTGTTCCGCACGCGCGTCGAAGCGGCCGCGATGGAACTGGACACCATGGGCCCGCCCGTCGCCACCATCGAGGCGAGCGGCGGCGGCTGGACCGTGCACGGGCTGGAGGGCGACGCCGCCGCGCTGGCCGATGCGAGCGGCACCGACAAGCCGGACGGCTCGTGGAAAAAAGTGTGGTACCGCGCCGTCGCGTGGGCGCATCCGGACCCGGACCGCGCCCTGCTGCCGGGCCGCTCGCCGCCATCGAACGCGATGTCCGTGGTGATCCCGCCCGATGGCCCGCCGAATTTGTCGCCGCTCACGGCCGAGTGGCCCGGCGGCCCGCTGCAGGACGTGCTGGTGCATTTCTCCAGCACCGCGCCCATCGCGAAGACGGCGCTGGGGCCGCACAAGCTGACGGTCGATGCGCGGGTGCTGAGCGGCCCGTCGAAATCTGCGAAAGACCAGTTGCTGCTGGAAGCGCTTGAGCTGCAGGCCGTCCCCGCCACGCCGCCAGCGTCTCCGGCGAGCGGCACCTGGCGTACCAGCGCCACGCAGTACGCGGTGCGGCTCAGGCGCGGCGCCGTCGACGACCGCGTAGCCGTCGTCGTACGCATGACCGATCCGCTCGGGCGCAGCACGGAACGCGTGCTCACCGTGGCGTCTGGCCCGATCGACCCGGCACCGGACGTGCTGGACCTGGAAATGCACGCGGTGAAGCCGAACGTGGTCAACGCCACGTGGCGTTCCAGCGCCCCGATCCCGCAGCGCGCGGGCGGCAAGTACACGATCAAGGTGACCGTCGCCGCACCGAAGAAACCGATCCTCGCGCCGGTGCCGCATCCGATCGTACAGCCGCACGGCGTGGCGGCCATCCTCGCCAAGCGCGAGGTGGCGCTGGAGACGCTGGACGTGGTGCGCGGCCCGATCATCAAGCTGCCCGGCCAGGTCACGGTGATCGAGATGGCTCTCGCCGACGTGCCGGTCGCCGGCAAGCCGCCGCTGCCCGGCCAGCCGTGGCAACTGGTCCGCCTGAACAGCGCGCACGGCGTGACCAGCTATGGGCTGACGTACAACGGCGCGGTGGCGAGCGTCACGGTGCGCATCACGGCGCCGGACGGCCGCTTTGCGGAACAGGTCGCGAAATAGGACAGGACGGGCTACCATGAACATTACCCAGTTCACCACTGCGCAGGCGCAGAACCGCTTGCAGGCCGACGGCCTCGAAACGCTCGGCCTCACCGGCCTGCAGCTGGCGCCGCGCTGGTCCATGACGTCGGCGCCCACGTTCGATCCGGTCGCGCTGACCTTGGCGCTGACGAATGCGGAGTGCCCGTTCGGCGGCATGCTCACGTGGCATGTCCACGGCAACGAGTTCACCGATGCGCAGGGCCAGCCGATCGATGCGTACTGCGGCGTGATCCGGCTGCATCCGCACGCGCAGCAGCGCCTGTTCCGCGTCGCCGCCGCCCGTTATGCCAACGGCGGCACGCTCGTGCATCCGCTGCCCGTCGCCATGCTGTTCCGGCTGACGTCCCCGCCGGACGAGACGCCGCGCCGCGTCGAAGCAGGCGATCCCGTTCCACAACCGCAGGGCGGCGTCGCCCTGCCGGCGCCGCTGGTGGTCTCGTTCCACGACGCGCGCGGCCTCATCATCTGCCCGGTGGCGGTGGCCGCCATGTTCGCGGACCTGATCCAGGGCCTGCCGGGACTGCGCTATCCGAAAGCGCCCGGCACCGTCGGCGATGCGGGCGGCCTGACGGCCATCGCCGCGCTGCCCACCAGCGGCGCGATCCTCGTGCAGTTCGCCGACCTGCACGGCAACCTGTACCAGCCCACGCGGCCCGGCAACGTGATGAACGTCGTCGCGCCCGGCCCGTCCACCACGCCGGTCGACCACACGACCGGCTACGCCACGCTGGCCGCCAACCAGACCATCGCCGCGGGCAGCGGCAATAGCGGGGATAGCGGCGGGCTGCGCTTCGGCTTCGCCACGCGCGGCACGCTGGACCGCACGCCACTGTCCATGCCGGTGCTGCCCGCCACCCTGCCGTCGCCGCCGTTCCCCGCCACGACCGGGCCGACGCTGGCCCGCCAGTTCCTGCGCGTGGTCGTGGTCGACCCCGAGTGGCATTTGCTGGGCAACCGCGACACCACGCCACGCAACACGATTCCCGGCGACGACGGCAAGACGCCGGCCGACCTCGTGCCGAAGGTGCGCGACCGCGTCGCGATCGACTACGCGGTCGACGGCGTCAACACGTGGGCGCTCGCCGATGGCGTGCTGGCGCGCTTCCAGGCGGCGGGCACAGGCCTCGTCTACGCGTGCTCGCCCGCTTTCGCCGCGTTCGGCCTGCCGCCCGCGCCGGCGCCCGGCACGACGGTCGCGTGGCCCGCGTTCCCGCCGCCGCCATCGCCCGGACCGGGTGCGGCCACGAACGTGTCGCCCGGCGTGGGCGCGAGCGCCGCGTGGGCCGGCCCCACGTCGCCCGACGTCGTCTTCACCGTGAAGGCGGCCGCGGCGCCGAAGGATGCGCACATCCGCGTGTACGCGCGCCGCTTCGCCGAGATCGCGAGCATCGGCAAGCAGCCGTCGTTCGTGCGCGGCGACGGCGGCGCGGCGCTGGCGGACGGCACCAACGACGTGAGCATCCTGCTGGCCAACCCGTTCGGCCTGGGCCCGGGCGATCCGCACAGCCCCGGCATCCAGATCGACGTGGACATCGTCGTGACCGTGCGCGGCGGCCAGCGCAAGCTTTGGAGCGGCATCCGCGTGCCCGTCGGCGCACCCGTCGCGCCGCCGGTGAACACCTTCGGCGGCACCGACCGCCTGCCCCTGGTGCCGCCCGAGATGCAGGGCTGGTGCCCGGTGCCGCTGTTCGGCCTCCCCCGCACGACGCCGGCCGCGAACGGCGGCACCCTGGCCGCGCTGTCGCGCAGCCTGGCGTCCGAAAGCATCCCGCGCGTCGGCCCGCGCCTGCCGTTGATGGCGCGCTTCGAGACGATCGTCGCGGCGGGCATACCGGATGCAGGCGCCGGCAACGGCGCGCTGTCGTGGCAGGCCGTCGTGACGGGCGCCCGCTGGATGCCGGAGTCGCGCTCCGCGCAGCACACGCAGGGCAACCCCGGCAATCCGGCCGGTCCCGACATCCATGCGGCGGGCGCGCGCGTGACGGGCGCGCTCGCATACGACTTCGCGTGGCACGCGCTGCGCCGCGCCAAGCCGCCGCTGCCCTTCCCCGGCGCGCCCACGCTGCTGGACGGCTGGATCCTGTACGGTGCCGGCAACAACATGAACGAGCCGGCCACGCCGCCGAACGATGGGGCGCCGGGCGCCGGCACCGGCATGGGCGCGGCGCTGCAGACCATCGCCGCCGTGTGCGATACGCCCGAGCTGTCGCTGGCGCCGGAATCCGCCTTCGAGGACCCGACCACGGTGCAGGACCTCGTCGACAAGGTGTCGAACGCCATCAATCCGGGCGGCACGCCGCCGACCGTCAACTCGCCGAACGGCGACCGGCTGCTGCGCGAAGTCCGGCGCGAATACTGGGTGGCGAAACATGGCCGGCGCGACGCGCTGTGGTCGCTGCGGCGCGCACTGGGCGAAGCGCGTGAACTCATCTACATCGAAAGCGCGCAGTTCGCGCCGACGGCCGCCGACAACGGCGGGACGCCCGCGCACATGCTCGACCTGGCCCAGGTGATCATCGACCGCATGACGGATCACCGCGACCTGCGCGTGGTGGTCGCCCTGCCGTGGGACACCGATTTCGCGCACAGCGGCCCGCCGATGAACTTCGAGACCTTCGTGCAGCAGGCGATCGGCGCGCGCAAGGCACTCGTTTCGAAATTCCCGGGCATCATCAGCGACCGGCTGGCCGTGTTCCACCCGCTCGGCTTCCCCGGCCGCGCGACGGCGATCCGCAGTTCGGTCGTGATCATCGACGACGTGTATGCGCTGGTCGGCACGAGCCACTTCCGCCGCCGCGGCATGACGTTCGACGGCGCCGCCGACCTGGTGTCGTTCGACCGCGTGATCGAAGACGGCTATTCGAAGAAGCTGCGCCAGTTCCGGCGCGCGCTGATGGCCACGCGGCTGGGCGTCCCCGTCGGGACGGGGCCCGCCAACGCGACCGCGGAATGGGCTGCGCTGGAGCTGCCGCGCACCGCGTTCGGCGTCGTGCGCAATCTGCTCGGGGAAGGCGGTGCGGGCTTGATCCAGCCGCTGTGGGAGGGCTATAACCCGGACGTGAAGCCGGCTACCGTGGACCAGGCGGATCCGGATGGAACGGATGGGATGAAGCTGTTCGATACGCTGACGGGCTTTCTGGCGAAGGCGTGACGGCGGCCGCGCACACCTGGTTCCTGCCGGCGTCCTTGGCCGCATACAGCGCCGCATCGGCCGCGGCCAGGAGCGTCGCCTCGTCGCGGCCGTGCATCGGATAGAGCGCAACGCCCGCCGAGAACGTCCTGCTGACGTCGAGGCCGTTGGATGCGAAACGCAGGGCGGAAAACGCGACCCGCAATTCGTTGATGCGCTCGATGGCCAGGTCGAGCGTCACGTCGCGCATGATGATCACGAACTCTTCGCCGCCATACCGGCAGGGCGAATCGGTCGGCCGGACCTGTTGCCTGAGCAAAGCGCCGAGCGCGCGCAGCATGGCGTCGCCGAGCGCATGGCCGTGCACGTCGTTGACGGTCTTGAAATGATCGACGTCGATCATGACGACCGCAAACGAGCCCTGGCTCCGCGCACTGCACGTCAATTCGCGCGCCAGCGCGTCCGTCATGTAGAGGCGGTTGTACAGCCCCGTCAACGGGTCGCGGATGACCTGCTCCTGCAACTGCGCCTGCATGGACTGGATGGTGTCCAGTTGGGCCTTGAGCTGCTCGTTGGCCTGCTCGAGGGCGAGCGATGTCCTCCTCGCTTCGGTGACGTCGCGCACGATCAGCACGGCGCCGATCGTGTTGCCGTCGTCGTCGCAGATGGCGAACGTGCGCAGTTCGAGATGCCGCGTACCGCCATGCACGAATTCCGTCGTCGTCGGGGACGTGCCGAGGCGGGCCACGTGTTCATCGAGCTCGGCCAGTTGTGCGCCGAGCGGGCGGCCCGGCCTGACCGGCTGGCCGATGTCGAAGATTCGCCGGATCGCCGCATTGCTTTCGACGATGCGCCGTTGGGCATCGATCACGATGAAACCGTCGGTGATCGCCGAACCGATCTTTTCACGCGCCACGGCGACGAGATCGAACAGGCCGCGGCGGAAGATCGCCAGCGACACCAGGACGCCGCTCGCGACCAGGCCGAGCGGGGTGGGATCGATATCCGGCGGGGACACGCCCGCGATGAACGTCACGTTGCAGATGATCGGGACGAGCAGCGCGCCCAGCAGGATGCGGGTCTGCCTCCGCATGTGCCGCGATCCCCGGTCGTACGCGGCCACCAGGGTCAGCACCGACTTCCCGACCAGTACGTAGCTGTACAACGAATGGATCCAGAACAGCGGTCCCATCTGGAAAATGCTGTCCGTCGCAACGCCCCGCCAGGTGCCGAAGCACAGGTCGTGCAGCGGCGACAGCGCCGCCGCGAGCACGACGGCTGGCATGACGGCCAGCGCCAGGAGCCGCGACAATGGCCATTTGTTCGTGCCGCGCGTGTAGCTCAGCACGAAGACCAGCGTGATCGGCGCGATCGCGACGACGGCGGGGAAGATGACGCGCATCCGCAGGAACATGCCGTCGTCCGGCCACAGGCGCGCGAACGGCAGCGCGTAGCACGTCAGCCACCAGGCCGCGCTCAGCTGCATGGCCAGCAGCGCCGGCGCACCGGGGGCGTGACGGCGGTTCCAGGCGACGGAGGCCAGGAACAGCGCCGTCACGGCACCGGCCAGCAGGAGGAAGTTGAAAATATGCATGATCGCGTATGGGCAGGTGCCCATCTTAGCATCGCGTCACGCATTATTTCCTTTTGGAACTATCCTTTGTAACATGCAAACAACATCCCGTCGATGGTCAGTGTACGACCGTCTGGATCGCGTGCGCCGGGATGTCGACCGCCGTTTCCATGCGGTCGACGACGAGGCGGTAGCGCTGCGGCTGGTCCGTCCGGTTCATGACGACGACCGCGAGCCGGCCGTCGTTATTGCGGAACGCGACCGTCTGCAACGTGCTGCGGCTGGCGGCGGCGCTCACGCGGCGCGCGCCGGGCCGGATCCAGCGCGAGAAGTGGCCCATGTAGGCGTAGCCGGGCGTAAACACGAGCTGGCCGTCGTCGCCGGCGTGCAGCAGCGCGAAGCAGTAGTTGCCGACGTGGTTCGGACCGCCGCGGCTGTCGAGCAGCATGTTCCAGTCGACCCAGCCGCTGGAGCCGGCGGCCAGGTCGGCGATGATCTCGCTGCCATAGCGCTCGCCGTTCGCCCAGCTCTGCACCTGGGCCGGATCGAACTTCTCGATCGAGGATTCGGTGAGCAGGAACGGCACGTCGGGCCACGCTTCTCGGACGGCGGCCAGGTTGCGGTGCATCGGCTCGCCCTTGGCCCACGTCTCGTACCAGTGGTAGCCGACGCCCCACACGTACGGCCGCGCCTTCGGATCGTTCAGGATGTGCGCGGCGCGCTGCGGCAGCAGGTCGCGGTTGTGGTCCCACACGATGATCTTCTTGTCGCCCAGTCCGGCCGCCTTCAGGGCGGGGCCCAGGTGGTCGCCGAGGAAGCGCGTCTCGTCCTCGGCCGAGAAGATCATCGATTCCCAGGTCTGCTTCGCCATCGGCTCGTTCTGCACCGACAGGCCCCACAGCGGGATGCCCTCCTTCTCGTACGCCTGGACGAACCTGACGACGTACTGCGCCCACGTGTCGGCGTACTCCGGCCGCAGGCTGCCGCCGCCCAGCATGGAGCCGTTCGTCTTCATCCACGCGGGCGCGCTCCACGGGCTCGCGAATACGCGCATCTGCGCACCGTAGGCCTTGCCCGCGTCCAGCGCCCGGTGCAGCAGCGGCAGGCGGTAGCGGCGGTCGTGGCCGATGTCGAACGAGGCCAGGGAACGGTCGCCCTCCTTCACGTACGTGTAGCTGCCGCTGGAAAAATCCGAGCTGTGGATCGTCGTGCGCAGGATCGTGTAGCCCAGGCCCTCGCGCGGATCGAGATAGGCTTTCAGGAACGCCTGCTGCGCGTCCGGCTTGAGCTTCGCATACGTCTCGGCGGCCGCGTCGGTGATGGCGCCGCCGAAGCCGAACACTTCCTGGAAGCGGTGCCCGGTGTCGACAAAGACGGCCGTCTCCGTCTCCAGCGGCTGGCTCGCGGCACGCGGCGCGTCGAGCCTGCGTGCCGCGAAGGGCTGGCCGCCCTGCGCGGTCGTGTACACCTGCCAGGGCTGGTCCGCCGTGTTGGCCGATCCGATGCCTGGCAACATGGCCGCGGCGGCGCACGCCAGCCGGATCATGGTTCGTTTGATGGTCACGATGGTCTCCTCGTTGTCGTTAGAGGCCCGCGAACGGATCGGGCGCATTGGAGCTGGTCATCCAGTCGCGCAGCGGCCGGTGCGGCTCGTAGCGCACGCTCCCGTACCGCTTGAACAGGTTCTCGATGTCGGCCAGCGACGCCGTGTTGAAGTCGAGCGCCGGGATCGTGTCGCCCGCCGCGTTGGTGACCATGCCCCACGTGCCCGTGCCGTGGCCGCCCGCGTTGCTGGCGTACTTGTAGGCCCACGCGGTGGTGGCCCAGCCGAGCTTCGCGTACGTGTCGAAGGTGGCGCGCGTCACCTGCGCGCCCGTCTCCAGGCCCATGCTCGCCCACGGCTGCGTCTCGCCGACGAGGAACGGCGTCCGGAGGCCCTGGATGCGCTTGTCCCATTCGCACACGCCGGTCGTCTTCGCGGCGTTGCAGAGCAGCCAGTCGCGGTGCACGGCCGGGCCGATCGCGCCCCACCCGAACAGGCCCGGATAGAAGTGCATCTCGAACGCCACGTTCGTCATGCCCTTCGCGGCCGGATCGCCGTACGCGCCGATGCCGCTGCTGTGCCCCGGCAGGATGGCGACGTGGTTCGGGTCCACGGCACGCACCGCCGTGTACAGCTTGCCGACGAACGCGGCCAGCGTGGCCGGATCGGTGCCCCACGGCTCGTTCAGCAGGCTGTAGCCCGCCACCGCAGGACGGTCCTTGTAGCGCGCCGCCACCTGCTGCCACAACCACACGGTGCGGTCCTGGTAGGCCGGCGTCGTCCACAATGCGGCCGGACCCAGACACCCGTCGTGCTGTTCCTTTTCCCCCGCCTGGCCGCCGGCCGCGCCGTGCAGGTCCAGGATGACGTAGATGCCGCGCCGCTCCGCCTGGGCGATCGCATCGTCCAGGTAGTGCCAGGCATCGGCGCGGAGACTCCCCGGATGGCGCTCGTCTTCCACCAGCGTGTGGATGAACGGCAGGCGCACCACGTTCACGCCGAACTGCGCGAGCTGGTCCCAGTCGGCCGGCTGCATCCAGTTGTCGCGGAACAGCTTGAACAGGCGGTCGCGCTCCGCGTAGCCGAAGCGCTTGTCCAGCACGGCCTCCAGCTTGCATTGCGTGTCGATGCCGTTCGACCCCTGCCCCATCATCCAGAACTCGTTGATCAGCCAGTTGCCGATGTTCGCGCCCTTCAGGTGGACCTCGGCGCCGTCGGCCGTTACCCATTTCGCCCCCTGCGCGTGGATCATCTGCGCCGCTTGCGTGATCGGCACCGCGGGTCCCGGCTCGACCGGGTGCGCCGTGGGCGGGGGCGTCGTGGCGGCCGGCGGGACCGGGGCTGCCGCCACCGGTACGGAGGTGCCGCCGCCGGTCCCGCCGCAACCAGCACACAGGACGAGTGCGGCCAGCGCCGCTGTCGTGAGTCGCATGGTCATGTCCTCACAGGCGGTAGTTCAGGCCCAGCAGCACCTGGCGGCCGTACGTCGTGTAGCGCTCGGGCGCATAGGCGCCGCTCGCGAACGGGCTGCCCTGCTTCGTCTGGTACGGCGAGTTGTTCAGGTTATTCACCTGCAGCAGGATCGACAGGCCCTTCAGGCTGCCCTGTTCGAACGCGTAACCAGTCTGGAAGTCGATCTGCTTCTCGGCGAGGATCTCGCTGAACGAGCGCAGCGCGAACAGGCCGGTGACTTCGCCGCGGAACGCGGAGCGGTAGCGCTGGCTGACGCGCGCCGAGAAGCCGTTCTTTTCATAGAACAGCGTCACGTTCGACACGCTGCCCGACAGGCCCGGCAGCTTCTCGCTCGTCCCCGGGCCGTTCGGGTGGATCGACGACGCCGTGAGCGAATAGCTGCCGAGGATGCCGAAGCCGTCCAGCGCATGCCACAGCAGGCCGCCTTCGAGGGAGCCGGACAGCTCCAGGCCCTTGACCATGCCGCCCTGGCCGTTGGCCGGCCGGTTCATCGTGCCGATATTGCTGATCGGGACCGTCTTCGACTGGGTCGGGAAGCCGGTGAAGTCGTACGCCGTCTGCTGGTTGTAGATGTAGTTGGTGAGGTTTTTATAAAACGCGGCGACGGCGACATAGCTGCTCTTGGCGAAGTAGTTTTCGAGCGACAGGTCGAATGCGCGGGCGCGCCACGGTTCCAGCGTCGGATTGCCGCCGCTGCCGCTCCATTCGCGCGTCGTGTCGCTGATGCCGCCCGACGCGCCGGCGCGCATGTCCTGCATCTGCGGACGCGCGACCGTCTTCGCGGCGCCGAAACGCAGCGCGGTGCGGTCGACGAAGTGGCTCAGGTCGAAGTTCAGGTTCAGGCTGGGCAGCACGTCCCGGTAGTCGCTGCCGCCGTGCAGCGGCGTGATCTTGTCGCCGGCCACCGCGAGGCCGTCCGAGCCCTGCTTCACGCCGATCACCTGCAGGCCCAGGTTGCCGCGCACGGGAACGGGACCGAGATCGGTGTCGATGCCCAGCTTGGCGTAGCCGGTCGTGACCTTCTCTTCCACGCTCCAGTTCTGGATCGCGAGGTCGGCGCTGCGGGCCGGCTGCTGGTCGTAGTACTTGGCCAGCACGGCCAGCGTGTCGTACGTGAGCACCGCGGGGATGCCCGCGAACGACAGCGACGTGGACGGCCGGATCAGATCCTGCGACACCGATACCGGCGCGTGGTTGTTCTTCAGGAAGTAGTAGTTGTTGATGTCCGAGTGCTTCTTGTCGCGCTTCGAGTAATTCAGGCCGCCCTCGACGTAGCTGAACATGCCGGCCAGGTTGCGCCGCGCGGAGACCTTGAGCGAGCCCAGCGTGTCGTCGACCTTGGGACGGTGCATGTCCGCATCCTTGCCCCAGCCGCCGACGTCGGTCAGCTTGATGAGGGCCGGGTTCGTGAAATCCACGCTCGGCGTGAATTTGGGGATGCCGTCTTCGACCGGGATCCTGAACTGGAAGTTGTTGTCCGTGATGCCCGAATTGGCCGGGCCCAGGCCGGCGTAGGTTTCCAGCACCTGCTCGTGGCGTTTGGCTTGCGAGTACGACAGGTCGCCGACGAACTCCCACTCCCCCGTCCGGTACTTGTTGTTCCAGCCGAGCGCGCTGAGCGTATCCTTGCGGGTGTTGTAGTCGTTGCGGGCGATCGGTTCCAGGTTCACCAGCGTGCCGCCGGTCAGGAGCTTCACGTTGCCGATCGTCTCGATCTGCGGATCGCGGTACGTGACGGCGCTCCACTGGTGCGAATTCCACATCATGCCGCGCATGATTTCCGTCTGGTCGAACTGCGAGTAGTACAGGTCGACGGTGCTGCGGAATTCACGCGACGGCTTGTAGTCCAGCACGGCCATCAGGCCATCGCGCACTTGCTTGCGCGACGTCGCCGTCACTTCCGCACCTTTCAGGCCCACCACGTCGGCATTCCCGGGCGGCAGGTTGTTCTGGTCGCCCCACCACCAGGCCTTGTATTCCTTCTGCTGCCCCGGCGAATTCAGGTGCGCGAAGCCGACGGCCACGCCCAGCGTATTGTTCATGAACTGGTCGATGTAGGCGAAGCTGACGCGCTGGCCCCAGGCCGACGATTCGTCGTTCAGCTTGCCGTTGCCGTTCCGTTCGCCGCGCACGTTGAACGCCAGCGCGCGCTCGCGGCGGTCGAGCGGACGCACGGTCTGCAGGTCCACGGTGCCCGACAGGCCCTGGCCCACCAGCGACGCATCTGGTGTCTTGTACACGGTGACGCCGTTGATCAGCTCGGACGGATACTGGTCGTATTCGGCGCCGCGGTTATTGCTGGTGCTGACCAGTTCGCGCCCATTCATCAAGGTGCCGGCGAAGTCCGGCGACAGCCCCCGCAGAGAAATCACCTGGGCACGCCCGGCCACGCGCTGGGCCGTGAGGCCCGGCAGGCGCGCGATCGATTCCGCGATCGACACGTCCGGCAACTTGCCGATGTCCTCGGCCGTGATCGCTTCGACGATGGAATCGGAATCGCGCTTGATGGCCATCGAACTCTCGATGCTGCCGCGGATGCCGGTGACGACCACGGTGTTCGCGGTGGCGTCTCCGGTGCTTTGCGCGGTTGCGGCGCCACCCCACAGCAGCGCGGCGCAGGCGGCGGCGATCGGGGTGATGGTCAGGATGCGTTGCTGGGGGCGGACTTTGCCGGGTTGATGCATGATGGTCTCCGTATTGTTTGAACTAATGTGATCCTGGAAGCGCTTCCATCCGTATATGCATGTGGAAACGTTGCCATCTCATGACGCACGCGGGACGCGTTTCCGTCGCTTTCCTCTCGCGACCCGTCCGATCAGCGGTGTGCGGCACCTAAAGTGGAAACGTTGCCAAATTTGATGAAAAAAATTTGGAAACGTTGCCAAATCTGAAGTCATTGTCCGCTGAAGCTGAATCGAATGTCAATACTTTGTATGTGTTCGGATAACAACAGCTGAATTCACATACCTAATTTCAAAAAAGTCATGGCACGGACGTCGCCCGCCATCTCCAAACCCCGCTAGACTTCGCCGGGTCCGCAAATTCACGTGAAAAGGGTCCCATGCTTCGCCTGTCCACCGTCCTTGCCTGCGCCCTGCTCGCCCCCACCCTCGCGCTGGCGCAAGACAAGGCCCCCCTGAATACCTGGCTGTTCACTTCCTTTCGCGGCAATGGCGACGGCCTGCACCTGGCCGCCAGCGACGACGGCATGGCATGGAAGGACACGGGCAAGGTCTACCTGACGTCGACCGTGGGAAGCGGCCTGATGCGCGACCAGCACATCATGCGCGGACCCGACGGCATTTTCCGCATGGTGTGGACCACGGGCTGGAAGGACAAGGGCATCGGCTATGCCGCCTCGAATGACCTGCTCCACTGGACGGCGCCGCGCTACCTGCCCTTCTTCGAGAAGGTAGCGGGCGTGCGCAACGCGTGGGCGCCGGAAACCTTTTACGACGAGGACGGCAAGCAGTTCGTCATCACCTGGTCGTCCAGCATCGACGGGCGTTTCAGGAAGACCGAGTCGCGCGAGCGGATGAACAACCGCACCTATTTCGTGACCACCCGCGACTTCGAGACGTTCAGCGAACCGAAGCTGTTCCTCGATCCGGGCTTCGACCACATCGACACCACGATCGCCAGGGTCGGCGGACGCTACATCGCCGTGTTCAAGGAAGGCGACAGGCAGAAGGCCAAACGCTGGGGACCGCTCCACTGGGCCGTGGCCGACAAGCCGCTCGGGCCGTACAAGCTCAGCCCCAGGCCGCTGATCACCGGGCGGGCCGAAGGTCCGACGCTGCTGGTTGATGGCGACACCACCCGCCTGTACGTCGACTTCTACGCCGACGGCCGTTACGGCGCGTATGAAACCCGCGACTGGGTCACCTGGACCGACGTCTCGGACAAGGTCGCGGTCGCGCCGGGCCAGCGCCACGGCACCGTGTTGTCGGTGCCGGCCTGGTTGTCGAAAGACGTCGCCGCCGCGCAGCCTGCAACGACGGCCGCGCCCGCGAGCGGCATCGCCGCCGCACCGCCGCCCGTGCTGGAAGGGTTCACGGCCGATCCGTCCATCCGCGTATTCGGCGACACCTATTACATCTATCCCACCTCGGACAAGCCGTTCTGGCAGACCACCGACTTTTCGGCCTGGTCGTCGAAGAACCTGGTCGACTGGAAGAAGGAGCGGATGGTCCTGGACGTGGCGCACGACCTGAAGTGGGCGAAGGTCGAAGCCTGGGCGCCGGACGCCATCGAGCGCAACGGCACCTGGTACTTCTATTTCTGCGCGCAGGGAAACATCGGCGTGGCCACGGCCAGGTCGCCGCTGGGGCCATTCGTCGACGCGCTCGGCAAGCCCCTGATCCCCAAGGGGTCCGGCGTCGGGTCCAACACGATCGACCCGTATCCGTTCATCGACGACGATGGCCAGGCCTACCTCTACTACGGCAACGGCAAGCTGGGCAACGTCTACAAGCTCAAGCCCGACATGGTGACGCTCGACGGCCCCGTCCACACGATCGAATTGCGCGACCACCGCGAGGCGCCGGTCGTATTCAAGCGCAACGGCAAATACTATTTCATGTGGTCGATCGACGATGCGCGCAGCCCGGACTACCGGGTGGGCTGGGGCGTGGCGGATTCCCCGCTGGGCCCTGTCAAGTCGCCGGACAAGGATTTCATCGTGCTGCAGAAGAACGGGCCGGCCGTGGGCACGGCGCACCACAGCGTCGTGAACGTGCCGGGCACCGACCGGTGGTACGTTGCCTATCACCGCCACGCGCTGCCCGTGGGCAGCGGCTACCAGCGCGAAACAGTGCTGGCGAAGATGGAATTCGACGCGGACGGCGCGATCCGCCCGATGGACCCGCTGACGGCACCTTTCAAGCCCGGCGATGTGGGCGAGCCGATCCGCAAGTAGCCGATTCCGGCAGTCCTACCGGCGCTTCGCCCGCGCCGCGTGCAGCTTCCGGTAGCTGTCCATCAGGCGATGATGCCTGTCGAGCCCTTCCAGCTTCATGCTCGTCGGCGTCAGGCCGTGGAAGCGCACGCTGCCGTCGACCGAACCCAGCACCGCGTCCATGCGCGGATTGCCATACATCCGGCGGAAATTGGCCACGTAGTCGTCCAGTTCCAGCTCGTCATCGAGCACCACTTCGAGCACCACGTTCATCGCCTGGTAGAACAGGCGCCGCTCGACGGTGTTGTCGTTGTATTGCAGGAAGGCGCCCACCAGTTCGTGCGCTTCCTCGAACTGCTGCAAGGCGAGATGGATCAGCAGTTTCAACTCGAGGACCGTCAACTGGCCCCACTCCGTGTTCTCGTCGAACTCGATGCCGATCAGCGTGGCGATGTCGGAATACTCGTCCAGCTCATTGTTTCCCAGGCGATCCAGCAACGCAGCCAGGGCGTCGTCGTCCAGGCGGTGCAGGTTCAGGATGTCTTCGCGGAACAGCAGCGCCTTGTTGGTGTTGTCCCAGACCAGATCCTCGACCGGATAGACTTCCGAGTAGCCGGGCACGAGGATCCGGCACGCCGTGGCGCCCAGTTCGTCGTACACCGCCATGTACACTTCCTTGCCCATGTCCTCGAGAATCCCGAGCAGGGTCGCCGCTTCCTCGGCATTGGCATTCTCGCCTTGCGCCGTGAAATCCCATTCGACGAAATCGTGGTCCGCTTTGGCACTGAAAAAGCGCCACGACACGACGCCGCTGGAATCGATGAAGTGCTCGACAAAGTTGTACGGCTCCGTCACGGCTTCGCTGGCGAAGGTCGGCTGCGGCAGATCGTTCAGGCCCTCGAAACTGCGGCCCTGCAGCAGTTCCGTCAGGCTCCGTTCCAGCGCCACCTCGAAGCTCGGATGCGCGCCGAACGAGGCGAACACGCCGCCCGTGCGCGGATTCATCAGGGTCACGCACATGACGGGATAGGCGCCGCCCAGCGACGCATCCTTGACCAGCACCGGAAAGCCCTGCGCTTCCAGTTCCTGGATGCCGGCCACGATGCCGGGATATTTCGCCAGCACGTCCTGCGGCACATCGGGCAGCGCGATCTCGCCTTCAAGGATCTCGCGCTTCACGGCCCGTTCGAAAATCTCGGACAGGCATTGCACCTGCGCTTCGGCCAGCGTGTTACCGGCGCTCATGCCATTGCTGGCGTAAAGGTTCTCGATCAGGTTGGACGGGAAATAGACGGTCTCGCCGTCCGACTGCCGCACGTAAGGCAGCGACACGATCCCGCGCGCCACGTTCCCCGAATTGGTGTCGATCAGGTGCGAGCCGCGCAGCTCGCCCTCCGGGTCATAGATCTCGCGGCAGTACGCATCGAGGATCTCGTCCGGCAATGCGTCATCGGGACCGGGCTGGAACCAGCGCTCGTCCGGATAATGGACGAAGGCCGCGTTGGCGATCTCCTCGCCCCAATAGCTGCCGGCATAGAAATGGTTGTTGCTGATGCGTTCGATATACTCGCCCAACGCGGACGCCAGCGCGCTTTCCTTGGTCGCGCCCTTCCCGTTGGTGAAACACATCGGCGAGTGCGCGTCGCGGATATGCAGCGACCACACGTTCGGCACGATATTGCGCCATGACGCGATCTCGATCTTGATGCCGAGACCCGCCAGCAATCCCGACATGTTGGCGATGGTCTGTTCCAGCGGCAGGTCCTTGCCGGGAATATAGGTGGCCGCATCGGCGGGAGGCTGCAGCGTCAGCAACGCCTGCGCATCCGCATCCAGGTTCTCGACTTCTTCGATCACGAACTCGGGCCCGGTCTGCACCACTTTTTTCACGGTACAGCGGTCGATCGAACGCAGGATCCCCTGGCGGTCCTTTTCCGAGATATCCGGCGGCAGCTCGACCTGGATCTTGAAAATCTGCCGGTAGCGGTTTTCCGGGTCGACGATATTATTCTGCGACAGGCGGATATTTTCGGTAGGGATATCGCGGGTATTGCAGTACAACTTCACGAAGTACGCGGCGCACAGGGCCGACGACGCCAGAAAATAGTCGAACGGGCCCGGCGCCGAGCCATCGCCCTTGTAGCGGATCGGCTGATCGGCGATGACGGTGAAGTCATCGAACTTGGCTTCCAGACGCAGCTTGTCGAGAAAGTTGACCTTGATTTCCATCGGAGATTCCTAGTGTTTCAATACAAAGCCCTGTGAAGACAGGGCTTTGCGAGGTAAGGCGAGCATCTTACTCGATCCCTTGCCTGGGGGCGAATGCAGCGTGTCGCAATGCATTGACACGGGGACGGAAATCGTACAGACTCGACAAGATGTTAGCGCTATTGGTTTGATGGTATAGGATGTTATAGACCTGCACCGACGGCGCTGACAGACCAAGACAAACCAAGGAGACTTGTATGAATACCAGTGCCGTCGAGAGCACGAGTACCATCCAGGAGGCGGAAAATACCCGCCTCATCATTCTGATCAGCTGCGTTGCCACGATCGGCGGCTTCCTGTTCGGCTTTGACAGCGGCGTCATCAACGGCACCGTCGACGGCCTGAAGCAGGCCTTCCATTCTACCGACGCCGAACTCGGCTTCGAAGTCGCATCGATGCTGCTGGGCTGCGCGCTCGGCGCCTTCACCGCCGGCCGCCTGGGCGACCTGTGGGGCCGCCGTACC
Organism: Massilia kyonggiensis; assembly: GCF_024756235.1. Classification (GTDB taxonomy): domain Bacteria; phylum Pseudomonadota; class Gammaproteobacteria; order Burkholderiales; family Burkholderiaceae_D; genus Telluria; species Telluria kyonggiensis. The sequence continues at coordinate 467,395 of NZ_JANUGY010000008.1, forward strand.
GTGCTGCTCATCTCGTCGGTGATGTTCCTGCTGTCGGCACTGGGCGCGGGCTTCGCGACGACCTCGGCCGTCTTCATCGCCGCCCGCGTGCTGGGCGGCTTCGCGGTCGGCGCGGCCAGCGTGATGTCGCCGGCGTACATCGCCGAAGTGGCCTCGGCCCGCTACCGCGGCCGGCTGGCGACGGTCCAGCAGATCGCCATCATCAGCGGCCTGTTCTGCGCCTTCCTGAGCAACTACATCCTGGCGCGCGCGGCCGGCGGCTCGACCGGCGTGCTGTGGCTGGGGCAAGAGGCATGGCGCTGGATGTTCTGGATGATGGCGATCCCGTCCGTGCTGTTCCTGCTGCTGCTGCTGACGATCCCGGAAAGCCCGCGCTTCCTCGTCGCCAAGAAGCGCAAGGACGAGGCGCTGGCCGTGCTGGAACGCCTGTACGGCGCCGCCGTGGCCCGCACGAAATTCAACGCGATCGACGTGTCGCTGGCGGAAGACCACCACCGTCCGCAGCTGTCGGACCTGGTCAACAAGGCGACCGGCAAGCTGCGCCCGATCGTGTGGGTCGGCATCGGCCTGGCAACGTTCCAGCAGCTGGTCGGCATCAACGTGGTGTTCTATTACGGCGCGGTGCTGTGGCAGGCCGTGGGCTTTTCCGAAAGCGATGCGCTGCTGATCAACGTGCTGTCGGGTGGCCTGAGCATCGGCGCCTGCATCGTCACGGTGTTCCTGATCGACCGCATCGGCCGCAAGCCCCTGCTGTGGATCGGCTCGGCCGGCATGGCGGTGACGCTCGGACTGGTGACGTTCGCCTTCGCCAGCGCCTCGCTCGACGCCAACGGCAAACTGGCCCTGTCCGGCACGATGGGCGTGGTGGCCCTGGCCGCGGCGAATATCTACGTCATCTTCTTCAACATCTCCTGGGGTCCGGTGATGTGGGTCATGCTGGGCGAGATGTTCCCGAACCAGATCCGCGGTTCCGGCCTGGCAGTCGCCGGCGCGGCCCAGTGGACGTCCAACTTCCTGATTACCGTGACCTTCCCGATGCTGCTCGCCAGCATCGGCCTAGCGGGCGCCTACGGCCTGTACACCGTGGCCGCGGTGATCTCGGTCTACTTCGTGCTGCGCTACGTGCATGAAACGCGCGGCAAGGAACTGGAGCAGATGGAAGGCTGACGCGCGCGACAGCCGCCAACAAAAAAGGGTCGTTGATGACGGAATCCACGTCATCAACGACCTTTCGTTTTTTCCGGGACTACTTGAACCGATCGAAGAAGGCCTTGGATTCCTGCGCCGAGAAATTGGGATACCAGTGGCCGCCCGTCTCGGTGCCGCACCATATCACGGGCTTGCCGCTGTCGCAGCCCTGGTACTCCACGCAGCCGTTGCTACCGACGGGCACCGTGGTGGTACTACAGCTATTGCGCTTCAAGAAAAGATCGCGCGCCTCCATCCCCGCCGAGTAAGGCACCGTGTTGTCGTCCTTGGCATGGATGAACAGCGCCGCCACCTTGTCGGAAGAAGCGGCACAGCCGCTCCAGAGCGAACCGGCCATGGGCACGATCGCCCGCACCACGTCGCCCATCTGGCATCCGATGGCGTTCGACATCATGCCACCAAAGCTGAAGCCGGTTGCGAAAACACGCTGCGGGTCGGTGCACGCGCCCTGCTGGACCGCGCCGATCATGGCGCGCAGGAAGCGGATGTCGCGGTCGCCAGTGTTGGCCCAGCCCTTGTCCAGTCCCTGAGGGGCGACGAAGATGGCATTGTCGCCGTACAAATTCTTCAGCCCGAAAAAGCCGCTCCAACCGTAGACATCGGCGGCGCTGCCATCACGCCAGTGCAGCCCGACGATCACGGGATAGGCCTTGTTGCGGTCATAGTTAGCCGGTATCTCGACCCAATAGCTGCGCTGGGTTCCGTCGCTGGTGAGCGAATGCATCCCGGTGGTCAACTTGGAGCCGCTGCCGCAGCCCGCGGTACTCGCAGCCGGCACGGCGACGGGAGCCGGTGTCGGTGTCGAAGTGCCGGTGGCGCTTGTTCCGCCTCCGCAAGCAACGAGCGTGGTGAATACCAGCGCGGCCCCTGCATGTCTCATATCTCCTCCTTGTCAAAGCGTCGAGTCGGTTTTTCGCCCGATTCTAATGGCCGCGTTCGCCACGATGTTTTATGTTTTTCGCCAGGATCCGACATGTTTTCGAACTCTGACGGGAAAAGCGGCCTTCGCTGCGGTAGTATTGACAGCAGGAACTAATTACAAAAAAAGTAATAATAGGGGATGAATCGATGACATTGTTGGGAACATGTCTGCGGGTTTTGGGGCTGTCCGCTTGCCTGGGCGTATCCGCCCACGCCGCCGAAAACTGGGTGCGGGCGGAATCCGAGCATTTCGTCGTCACGAGCAGCACGACGGAAGCCAAGACGGTCAGCTACGTACAGAAGCTCGAAGCGTTCCGCACGCTGACGAACATGCTGCTGACCGGAGCCGGAGGCAATACGCAGGCGAAGTTCCGGATCTATCTGCTCGACGATCCCGAGCAGATGAAAGTGGTGCGCCCGAATTTTGCCGACAACGTGGACGGCGTGTATTTCCACTGCGGCGAGGGCAGCATCGCGTATGCCAAGGCGCCGGGTTAC
>NZ_JANUGY010000009.1 GCF_024756235.1 Massilia kyonggiensis
TGTTCTTCAGGCTTGAGACAGCGGCGCCGGATCCTGGGCCACGGCCGTCGCCGTCTTGCTCTTCGTGATGCTCTCGCCATCGTCGCGGCGCAGGCGCGCGAAGACGAGGGAGGACAACATCGTCATTACGGCCAGCGTGATGAACGCGTGATGGAGTGCCCTGGTCACCATCACCTGGTCCGTCTGCGGCACGCGGCCCAGGAACCAGGCCGTCACGATCGACCCGGCGGCGAGGCCGAAGCTCATCGACAGCTGCTGGAACGACGACGCGATCGTGCTGGCCATGCTGGAGTCTTTCGATTCCACGTCGGCATACGCGAGCGTGTTCATGCTCGAGAATTGCAGCGAATTGAAAAAGCCCTGCAGTAAGCCGATGCCGGCGATGGCATACCACGGCGTGGATGCGTCGACGAGCGCGAACAGGCCGATCGTCAGGCCGATGCAGATCGTGTTGAACATGAGTACCTGGCGGTAGCCGAAGCGTGCGAGGACTTTCGGCGCGATCAACTTCATGCCCATCGCGGCGGCGGCCGTCGGCATCATCAACAGGCCCGACTGCCACGGCGCGAGCTTGAGGCCCAGCTGGTACAGCAGCGGCAGCAGGAAGGGCAGGCCCCCGATGCCCAGGCGGGTGATGAAGCCGCCCAGCACCGAGATGCGGAACGTGCGCACCTTGAACAACGCGAGGCGCAGCAGCGGGAACTGGGCCTCGCTCGCATGCCAGGCATACGCGGTCAGCAGGGCGATGGAGAGCGCCAGCATCAGGCCGGCCGTCATCGGGTCAAGCGTGTGTTCGCCGAAGACTTCCAGCAGCCACGACAGGATCGCCGTACCCGAGCTGAACAGGATCAGCCCGATCACGTCCAGCGGACGCGGTTCGGCGCCGTGGTAGTCCGGCATGTGGCGCCAGACGAGGTACAGCGCGAGCAGCCCGACGGGCACGTTGACGAAGAAGATGGCGCGCCAGGATATCCAGTGCACGATCAGACCGCCGACGGTCGGGCCGAGCAGCGGACCGATCAGCGCCGGCAGGATCACGAAGTTCATCGCGCCCAGCAACTCGTTCTTCGGAAACGTGCGGATGATGGACAGCCGTCCGACCGGCATCATCATCGCGCCGCCGAGGCCTTGCAGCAGGCGGGCCGCCACCATCATCGGCGCATTCAGCGCCAGGCCGCACAGCACGGAGGCCACCGTGAAGATCGCGATCGCCGTGAAGAACACGCGGCGAGTGCCGAAGCGGTCGGCCATCCACCCGCTCACCGGGATGCCCACGGCCAAACTGAGGATGTAACTGGTGACGACGGATTTGAGGCTGAGCGGCGTGACTTGCAGGCTGGCCGCGATGCTGGGGACGGCGGTGTTGACGATGGTGGCGTCGAGCTGCTCCATGAACAGGGCAGTTGCCACCAGCCACGGCAGGTAGCGTTTGATGGTGTCGGTATCGGTCATCGGATAAATTCTTACACAAATCCGATAACCGAGTCGCAACCAGGTCAGTAGTGGTACGCCGCCTTCAGCAGCAGCAGGTTCACGCCGCCGTTCGGTTTCTTGATGCCGCCGTTCGAATAGTGCTGCAGGCGCGCGCCCAGTTCCCATTTGTTCGCGAAGACGTAGCCGACGCCCACGTGGTCGGCGAATTCGAACGCGGTCGACAGCTGGCGGTGCGTGTTGCGGTACACGCTCGAGAAGACGGCGGCGCCGATGCCGGCGTCGGCGTAGAAGCCCAGTTTATTGTCGGCTTCCCAGCGGAACACCGGCGTGATGCCGACGACGGCCAGGTCCTTCGAGTTGCCCGGCTGGTCGAGCCACTGGTTGGCGCGCCAGTAGGCGACGTTCGCATCCCAGTAGCCGTTCAGGTGGTAGCCGCTGGTCGGCAGCCAGGTCTTGTTCCAGTCTTTCTGGACCGCGAGACGGACGACCTGCACGTGTTCGCCGCCGCCGACTTCCACCGACGACGAATCGAAATAACCGTCGGCGGCATGGCCCGCCGCTGCGGCCGACATCGCGGCCACGGCCGCCAGGGAACGCATCATTTTTTTCATGGAAAACATTGCCTTTGTTGTGAATGAGAGCCGTGCAAGCAAAATGGTCACGGCCAAACCGCTATTGTAGCGAGGTCGTCGAAAGGACGTGGTCGACCCGTCAATTGTTAGAATGAGGACGATGAATCATCGAGAGGAAGCAATGACGTTACCGACCGTGGCATTTCTCGGCATCGGCCTGATGGGCAAGCCGATGGCGACCCGGCTGGCGCAGGCCGGCTATCCCCTGCGCGTATGGAACCGCACGGCCGCCAAGGCCGAGGCGCTGCGCGACACGGGGGCCCAACCGCATGCCGAACTGATGGATGCCGTGCGCGGTGCCGACATCGTGATCTCGATCCTGGAAGCCGGCCCCGTCGTCGGCCAGGTCATCGACGATGCCCTGCCGGCCCTCGCGCAACACACGCTGTGGATCGACATGAGCTCCACGCGCCAGGACGAAGCCGTGAATTTCGCCGCGCGCCTGCGCCAGGCCGGCTGCCGTTTCGTCGATGCGCCCGTGTCCGGCGGCGTGGGCGGCGCGGAAGCGGGCCAGCTCGCGATCATGGCCGGCGCCGATGCGGCCGACTATGCGCAAGCAGAACCGGTGCTGCGCGTGATGGGCTCGCCGAAAGCCGTCGGCCCCGTCGGCAGCGGCCAGGTGGCCAAGTTGTGCAATCAGTTGATCGTCGGCGCGACGATCAATGTTGTCGCGGAAGCGCTGCTGCTCGCGGAAGCGGCCGGCGCCGATCCGGCTGCCGTGCGCGACGCGATCCGCGGCGGCTTTGCCGGCAGCAAGGTATTGGAAGTGCATGGCCAGCGCATGTTGGAGCGGAACTTCATGCCCGGCGGCCAGGTCAAGACGCAGTTGAAGGACCAGCGCAATATCCTGGCCGCGGCCAGCGGCGCCGGCGTCACCTTGCCCGTGACGGAACTGGTGACGCGGCAGTTCGAGAGCATCGCGGGCGACATCCCGTCCGCCGACCATGCGGCCGGACTCATCGCACTGGAGCGGATGAATCCCGGCAAACGGCTGGGAAGCGGACCAGACAAAATGCCATAACGTTTGCGCTATCAATACAAGTCCGTATAATTCTCAGAGGTATTACGTCGTTACGTAATCCACGGAGAGGACAGGGGCGGCATGGATAATCTGGAAAGCAGCTTCCGCACGCGGCGGCAGCTGTTGAAACTGGCGTCGGCGATGGCCTTGCCGTCCGCTTTGGTGGCGTGTTCTTCGGAGAAGAAAAACGCATCGCTGGTCGTCGGCGGCCTGCCGGTGACGTGCAACCTGACCCTGCCCGTCGCGTGTGCGGCCAAAGAGGCGGAGATCGCGACAAACAAGCCGGCGAACCCGCTCGGCTTCGAGTACAGCAAATACAGCGGCTTTCCCGAACTGAAGGAATCGCTGATGTCGGGCCGTATCCAGGCCGCCTACGTGCTGGCGCCGATGGTCATGGACCTCGTGTCCAGCAATATCCCCGTCAAGGTCGTGTCGCTGGGCCACCGCTCCGGTGCAGTCATCATGGTGCGCACGGATGCGGGCTACAAGAAGTTCCGCGACCTGCAGGGCAAGCGCGTCGCCATTCCCAGCCGGTTCGCCGTCGACCTGCTCTTCCTGCGCAAGATGCTCGCCGAAGAAGGCATGGCCATCAAGGACGTCGAACTGGTCGAGATGCCCCCGCCGGACATGCCCGCCGCCCTGTATGCGAAAGCCATCGATGCCTATTGCACGGGCGAGCCGTTCGGCGCCGCCGCGCAGATGGCCGGCTACGCGACGCCGCTGCGCATGACGCGCAACGAATGGCCGAACTACATCTGCTGCGTGCTCACCGTGCGCGAAGACCTCATCGCAAGTAACCGCGCCGCCGTGCAGGACCTCGTCAACTACGTGCAGGCAGCCGGCAGCTGGATGGATGCGGATGCCGCGCACCGTGACAAGGCCATCGCCATCGCCGCGACCAAGAAATACTTCAACCAGGATCCGAAGATCCTGAAATTCGTGATGACGAATCCGAGCGACCGCGTCACGTATGGCGACCTGCGCATCATCCCGAAGGAATTCGACGAATTGATGCAGATGTCGCTGGAGGCGGGCACGCTGAAGAAGCCCATCCAGTTCAACCAGTACGTGGACGAGAGCTTTTTCAAGGCCGTCCGCCCCGTCACGATCACGCTATGAAACGCTTCGTCACGGCGCTGCTGCTTGCCTTGCCGCTGGTTGCGGGCGCCGAGGCATTGAAATCCGGAGAATTCTCGCCGCCCCGCATGGCGCCCGATTTCACGCTGCAGGGCTCGACCGGCAAGTCATTGAAACTGTCCGATTACCGCGGGAAGGTCGTGGCGCTGGGTTTTGGCTTTACATCCTGCCCGGCCGTCTGCCCGACGACGCTCGCCGAACTGGCGGCCGTCAAGACGAAGCTGGGCGCGCAGGGCAAGGATTTCCAGGTCGTGTACGTGACCGTCGATCCGGAGCGCGACACGGCGGAGCGCATGCGCGCCTACCTGACGGCATTCGATCCGACGTTCGTGGGCGCGACCGGCCCCGCCGCGCAACTGGCCGAGGTGCGCAAGGAATACGGCGTCACGTCCACCAGGACAGGCAGTGGTGCGAACTACGGTTTCAATCACTCGTCCTTCGTCTACCTGATCGACAAGTCCGGCAAGCTGCGCGCACTGAGTCCGTACGGGCGCGCGGTGGATGACGTCGTGCACGACGTGCGCGTCCTGCTGAATCAATGACACGTTCCCGCATCCTGATGCTGGCGGCGGCGGTGCTCGCCATCGCGGCGCTGTGGGCCATGTATGCGCCGATACCTGCAGGCTCGCGCGAGCAGCTGTTCGAGATTCCCGCGGGGACCTACGCGCGGCGCGCGGCGGGCGACAAGGTCGAGGTCCTGCCGGCGTCGATCCGGCTCACGCTGGGCGTGAAGGACATCCTCGTGCTGAGGAATCTCGACAACGTGCCGCAGACGTTCGGCCCCGTCCTGATCATGCCGGGGCAGAGTTTCAGGATGCCGTTCGGCGTCGCGGGAGACGTCCAGTTCGAATGCACGGCGCACGCGAGCGGCCAGATGCGCATCGTCGTCGATCCGGCGCCCGATGCGGGCTGGCGCCGGCTCGTGTGGCGCGCACGACATTGGTTGTAACCATAAGAGGGGGACAAAAGGCTGTGAAAAAGAAGAGTTTTTTTGCACAGAAGCGGGCGCGGGTCATCGCGCCGGCGGTCGTGCTGGCATTGCTGATCGCGGTCTGGTGGATCGTTGTCGTCCAGACCAACAGCGCGATCTTCCCGACGCCGGGGCAGGTCGTCACGGGCACGTGGGAACTGGTCCAGGACGGTACGCTGTGGGACCACATCGGTTCCTCGCTGATGCGCGTCGGCACCGGCTTTTTGCTGGCCATCGCCGTCGCCATTCCGCTGGGCCTGTGGATCGGCCGCATGGAAGGCGCCTGGGTCACGCTGAACCCGCTGTTCCAGTTGCTGCGTCCGATCTCTCCGATCGCCTGGATCCCGCTCGCGATCCTGTGGTTCGGCGTGGGTAACGCGTCGCCGATCTTCCTGATCTTCATCGCGTCCGTGTTCCCGATGATCGTGCAGACCGCGGCCGGCGTGCACACGATCGAGCGGCGCTACCTGCGCGCGGCGGAAAACTTCGGTGTCTCGCGCGCCAAGCTGTATCGCCAGGTGATCATCCCCGCCGTGCTGCCCGAGATCATCGTGGGCATGCGCATCACGCTGGGTGTCGCGTGGCTGGTCGTCGTGGCGGCGGAAATGATCGCGCTGCGCTCGGGCCTCGGCTACCTGATCATGGATTCGCGCAACGCGGGCAACCGCTACGACCTGGTCATCGCCGCCATGATCATCATCGGCATCATCGGCCTCATGCTGGACGGGATCACCCGTCTCCTGGAACGTCTCAAATCGGTAAGGTGGCGTTATGGACGCTAAGGTGAACTACAAGGTCGCGGACAAGATCGTCGTCGACGACATCCGCAGAAGCTTCGACACGCGCAAGGGCACGCTGCCGGTCGTCGGCGGCATCAGTCTCACGATCCGCGACGGCGAATTCGTCGCCATCGTCGGCCCGTCCGGCTGCGGCAAGTCCACGCTGATGAAGATGCTGTGCGGCTTCGACCAGCCGGACGAAGGCCGCGTCCTGATCGACGGCCAGGTGCGGCACGGTCCGAGCCCGAAAGGCATCCTCATTTCCCAGCACGGCTCCGTGTTCCCGTGGCTCACGGTGCAGCAGAACCTGATGTTCGGCCTGGACGGCATCAGCGAGGCGGAGAAGGCGGAACTCGCCGACCACTACACGGCGATGGTGGGCCTGAAAGGTTTCGAAAAAAGCTATCCGCACGAACTGTCCGGCGGCATGCTGAAACGCGTGGAGATCGCGCGGGCGCTCGTGATGAAGCCCGAGATCCTCTACATGGACGAGCCGTTCTCCGCGCTCGACGCGCTGATGAACCTCAAGATGCGCATGGAGCTGCTGCGCATCCTGGAAGAGGAGCGCCACACGGTCCTCTTGATCACGCACGACGTCGAGGAAGCCGTGCACCTGGCGGACCGGATCGTCGTGCTGTCGCCGCGGCCCACGACGATCCAGGCCACGTTCGAGGTGAACATCCCGCATCCGCGCAAGATGTCCAGCCCCGAAGCGCAGGACCTCAAAGAGGCCGTGTTGAAGGAACTAGGGCTGTGAAGCGGGGGCCGTAAGGCTCATCTCGACCAGCCGCGCCCAGAAGCTGGCGCCGATCGGCAGCAGGTGGTCGTTGAAGTCGTAGCTGCCGTTGTGCAGCTGGCACGGTCCGAGGCCGTGCCCGCGCGAACGGTGATCGCCGTCGCCGTTGCCGATGAAGACATAGCAGCCCGGCTTTTCCTGCAGCATGAACGCGAAGTCCTCGGCGCCCATCGTCGGTTCGACGTTGGTGTCGACATTCTCCGCACCCACCACGGCGCGCATCGCCTCGATGGCGAACGCCGTCTGTTCCGGATGGTTGATGAGGGGCGGGTAATTGCGCTTGAACGAGAAATCGACGGTGGCGCCGAAGCTGGCCGCGAGGCCGTTCGCGATCTCGTTCATGCGCCGCTCGATCAGGTCCAGCACGCTCGTGGAGAACGTGCGCACGGTGCCGATCATGACGGCTTCGTCCGGGATGACGTTGGTGGCGCTGCCGGCATGGATCTGCGTGATCGACAGCACGGCCGTGTCGAGCGGGTTCTTTTCGCGCGAGATGATCGTCTGCCACGCTTGCGCGATCTGCACGGCGACCATCACCGGGTCGATGCCGCGGTGCGGCTGCGCGGCGTGCGCGCCCTTGCCTTTGACGACGACGCGGAACTCGTTACTGGATGCCATCATCGGCCCCGCGACGACGCCGAAGGTGCCCGTCTTGAGGCCCGGCCAGTTGTGCATGCCGTACACGGCTTCCATCGGAAAACGTTCGAACAAACCGTCGTCCATCATGCGGCGCGCGCCGGCGCCGCCTTCTTCGGCCGGCTGGAAGATCAGGTAGACGGTGCCGTCGAAGTTGCGGTTCTGCGACAGATAGTGGGCTGCACCCAACAGCATCGTTGTGTGCCCGTCATGACCACAAGCATGCATCTTGCCGGCGTGGCGCGACGCGTGATCAAATGTGTTGAGTTCCTGCATCGGCAGGGCGTCCATGTCGGCACGCAGGCCGATGGCGCGGTCCGAGGTGCCGTTCTTGATGATGCCGACGACACCCGTCACGCCCAGCCCGCGCACGACGGGGATGCCCCATTCGGTGAGGCGCGCGGCCACCACGTCGGCCGTGCGTTGTTCTTCGTAGCAGAGTTCGGGATGGGCGTGGATGTCGCGCCGGATCGTTTCGAGCTCGGATTGGTAAGCGAGAATAGGTTCTACCAGTCTCATTGATCTCTCCTGATGCCTCATAGGCATGCATGTTTTGAACTATTGTAGCCCTTCCATCATGTGGAAGGCCAGAGCCCCCACGGCTGCCACCGGAATCGTATAAAGTACTGGTTTATCGACGTTTTTTCTGGATGAATCCGATGACCAAGACCATCGTCCGCGGCGCCTGCCCGCATGACTGCCCCGATACCTGCGCACTGCTCGTGACCGTGGAGGACGGCGTGGCCACGGAGGTCAAGGGCGATCCGGATCATCCGACGACGGCCGGTGTGCTGTGCACCAAGGTCTCGCGCTACGTCGAACGCACATACCACCCCGACCGCCTGCTGTACCCGATGCGCCGCACGGGTAAAAAGGGCGAAGGAAAATTCGAACGCATCACGTGGGAGCAGGCGCTCGACGAGATTGCAGCGCGCCTGCAACCCATCGCCGCGCGCGACCCGCAGGCGATCCTGCCGTACAGCTATTGCGGCACGATGGGCCTCGTGCAGGGCGAGGCGATGGCGATGCGCTTCTTCAACACGCTGGGTGCTTCCCTGCTCGACCGCACCGTGTGCGCGAACGCCGGTGCCACGGGCTACAAATACACGATCGGTGGTTCGATCGGCACGGATACCGAACAGTTCCAGGATGCGAAGCTGGTCTTGATCTGGGGCGGCAATCCCATCGCGTCGAACCTGCACCTGTGGACGCGTTTGCAGGAAGCCAAGCGCCGCGGTGCCAAGTTGATCGCCATCGATCCGTATCGCTCGCTCACGGCCGAGAAATGCCACCAGCACATCGCGCTGATGCCAGGCACGGACGCCGCGCTGGCGCTGGGCATGATGCACGTTCTCGTGAAGGAGAACCTGCTCGACCACGACTACATCGAGAAGCACACGTTCGGCTTCGCGCAGCTGAAAGACCGCGTGGCCGAATGGACGCCGGAGCGCACGGCTGCAACCTGCGGCATCACGGAGCAGGAAGTCGTGGACCTCGCGCGCGAATATGGGCGAACTGCGCGGCAGAATGAACCTGTCGCGATCCGTATGAACTACGGGCTGCAGCGCGTGCATGGCGGCGGCATGGCCGTGCGCAACATCGCGTGCCTGCCGGCGCTCGTGGGCGCGTGGCGCCATGCGGCGGGCGGCGTGCAGTTGTCGACGTCGGGCACGTTCCCGGCCAATAAAACCGTCCTGCAACGCCCGGACCTGTTGCGCGGCAAGCTCCCGCGCACGATCAACATGAACACGATCGGCGCCGACCTGCAGAAGGACGCGTCGCCCGACTTCGGCCCGAAGATCGAAGCCGTCATCGTGTATAACGCGAACCCGCTCGCGATCGCGCCGGATTCGGCACAGGTGCAGCGCGGCTTCGAACGCGAAGACCTCTTCACCGTGGTGCTGGAACACTTCCAGACCGACACCGCCGACTACGCGGACATCCTGCTGCCGGCCACCACGCAGCTGGAACACGTCGACGCGCACCTCGCGTATGGCCATTTGTACATGATGGCCAATAACGCGGCGATCGCGCCGCTGGGCGAATCGAAACCGAACACGGAAATCTTCCGCCTGATCGCGAAACGCATGGGCATGAACGATCCGCTCTTCGACGAGACGGACGACGAACTGGCCGCCCAGGCGTTCGACAAGACACACGAACGCGCGGTGCACTTCGACTGGTCGTCGCTGAAGCGCACGGGCTGGCAAAAGCTGAACATGCCGGCCGCGCCGTTCGCCGAAGGCGGTTTCCCCACGCCGTCCGGCAAGTGCGAGTTTTATTCGAGCTCGATGCTGGCTGACGGCCTCGATCCGCTCCCGACCTATATCCCGAACCACGAGTCGGTCGCCTCCAACCCCGAACTGGCAGAGAAATATCCGTTGGCGATGATTTCTCCGCCGGCCAGGAACTTCCTCAACTCAACCTTTGTCAATGTCCAGAGCCTCCGCGCAACGGAAGGTGAACCGCACCTGGACATCCATCCCTTTGATGCTGCCTCCCGGGGCATCGTCGATAAGGAGATGGTGCGCATCTTCAACGACCGGGGCGCGTTCGTCGCGCGCGCCCGGGTCACCGCCAAGGCGCGGGCCGGCCTCGTCGTCGGCCTGTCGATCTGGTGGAAGAAGCTCGCCAGCGACGGCAAGAACGCCAACGAAGTCACCAGTCAGCGCCTGACCGACATGGGCCGGGCGCCCACCTTTTACGACACGCTGGTGCAGGTTGAAAAGGCCGCACCATGATCTGGAAATATGAAACTGACACGGATTACCCCGTGGCTCCGCCCCGTGCTCATCGCAGGCACGGCAGCGGGGCTGCTGGCCAGCTGCTCGACGCTGAACTACTACACCCAGGCGGCCCAGGGGCAGCTTGAACTCCTGTCGGACGCCCGTCCGATCGACGACTGGATCGCCGACCCCGGCACCAGTACCAAACTGCGCCATCGCCTCGAGACGGCGCGCCAGATCCGCCGCTTCGCAGTTGCCGAAATGGCTTTACCCGACAACAACAGTTACAAAAACTACGCGGCCCTGAAGCGGCAGTACGTATTGTGGAACGTCGTCGCCACGCCCGAGCTGTCGCTGCGGCCCCTGCAATGGTGCTTCCCTGTGGCGGGCTGCGTGAATTACCGCGGCTATTACAGCAAGGAAGCGGCGGAATCGTACGCGAAGGAATTGCGCGACGCGGGCGACGACGTCGAGGTCGGCGGCGTGGCCGCGTATTCGACCTTGGGCTGGTTCAGCGATCCGCTGATCTCCACGTTCATCAATTACCCGGACGGCGAACTGGCCCGCATGATCTTCCACGAACTGGCGCACCAGGTCGTGTACGTGCAGGGCGATTCGCAATTCAACGAATCGTTCGCGTCGACGGTGGAAGAGGTCGGCGTCGAGCGCTGGATGGAGCGCTTCGGCAACCAGCAGATGCGCGACGCCTACGCGCGCTACCGGAGCCGCAAGAAGGATTTCCTCGGTTTGCTGATGAAGTACCGCAAGGCGCTCGAGCAGAATTATGCGCTCGTCGACCGCAGCGACGCCCAGAAGCGTGCCGTCAAGGCGCGCCTGTTCCAAGAGCTGAAGGACGAATACCAGGTCCTGAAAGGCAATTGGGGCGGTTATGCGGGGTATGATCGGTTCTTCGAGCAGCCGTTGTCGAACGCCCACCTGGCATCGATCGCGACCTACGAGGATTTCGTGCCCGCGTTCCGCGCATTGTTGCAGCGCGAGGGTAGTTTCCCGAAATTTTATAATGCGGTGAAACGCCTGGCCGACATGGACCGGTCCGACCGCCACCGTGTGCTGAATGCCCTGGTGCCTCCGCTCGTCACAGCGCCGCTGATGGTGCAGCGCAGCGAAATACGTCCGTAGCCATTTTGGTCAAACGTCGATAGAGTCGTTGTTCGAAAAGCGCAAAAGTGCTTGCGTCCGCGCGCGCTGCCCGATAGCATCTTGTTTAATAATATCAGCACGACCGTGCGATTTTTTTTGGGCCGCGCTCAGAACGATAACGATACTGGAGACAGAGGCACCATGGACAAGATTTGGCTCAAGGCTTACCCGCCCGGCGTGCCGGCGGAAATCGATCCCGACCAGTATGGTTCGCTGGTGCAAATGCTGGAGGAATCGTTCCGCAAGTATGCGGCGAACAACGCGTACGTCTGCATGGACAAGTTCCTCACCTACGGGGAACTGGACAATATGTCGAAGCGCCTGGCGGCGTGGCTGCAGAGCCGCGGGATGAAGCCGGGTGCGCGCGTGGCAGTGATGATGCCGAACGTGCTGCAATACCCGGTGGCGCTGGCCGCCATCCTGCGCGCGGGCTATACCGTCGTCAACGTCAATCCGCTGTACACGCCGCGCGAGCTGGAACACCAGCTGAAGGATTCCGGCAGCGAAGCCATTATCGTGCTCGAGAACTTCGCGCACACGGTCGAGCAGGTGCTGAGTAAAACGCTGGTGCGCCATGTCGTCGTGGCCAGCATGGGCGAACTGCTGGGCGGTGCCAAGGGCATGCTCGTCAACTTCGTCGTCCGCAACATCAAGAAGATGGTGCCGGACTTTACGATCCCGCACATGGTGCGCTTCAAGGACGCGCTGGCGCAGGGCGCGAAGATGCCGTTCCAGGCCGCGCAGCTGAAGAGCAGCGACGTCGCCTTTTTGCAGTACACGGGCGGCACGACGGGCGTGTCGAAAGGCGCGACGCTCACGCACCGCAACGTCATCGCCAACATCCTGCAGACGGAAGCGTGGTCGAAGCCGGCCATGAGCCAGCCGCCGCTCGTCGAATTCCCCACCATCGTGTGCGCGCTGCCGCTGTACCACATCTTCGCGCTGACGGCGTGCGCGCTGTGGGGCATGCGCGTGGGTGCGCTGAACATCCTGATCCCGAACCCGCGCGACATCCCGGGATTCATCAAGGAACTCAAGAAGTACCGCATCAACATGCTGCCGGCCGTGAACACCTTGTACAACGCGCTGGTGAACCACCCCGATTTCAAGGACGTCGACTTCAGCGCGCTGAAGGTGTCCAACGGCGGCGGCATGGCCGTGCAGCAGGCCGTCAACGACAAGTGGAAGTCGCTCACGGGCACCAACATCATCGAGGGCTACGGCCTGTCGGAGACGTCCCCCGTGGCCACGTGCAACCGTTGCGACGTCCCCGGCTTCACCGGCACCATTGGCCTGCCGGTGCCCTCGACGGACATCGCCATCGTCGACGACGACGGCCGCCCGCTGCCGGTGGGCAGCATCGGCGAGATTGCGATCCGCGGGCCGCAGGTGATGGCCGGGTACTGGAACCGTCCGGACGAGACGGCGAAAGTCATGACGGCGGACGGCTTTTTCAAGTCGGGCGACGTCGGCATCATGGACGACAACGGCTATGTGAAGATCGTCGACCGCAAGAAGGACATGATCCTCGTGTCGGGCTTCAACGTGTACCCGAACGAACTGGAAGCGGTGATCGCGGCGCATCCGGGCGTGCTGGAATGCGCGGTGGTGGGCGTGCCGGACGAGCATTCCGGCGAAGCCGTGAAAGTGTTCGTCGTGCGCAAGGATCCGAACCTGACGGCCGAGCAGATGATGGACTACTGCAAGCACGAGCTCACCGGCTACAAGAGGCCCAAGTACATCGAATTCCGCACCGAGCTGCCGAAGACGAACGTCGGCAAGATCCTGCGCCGCGCGCTGCGCGAGGAAAAGCAGGCGGCGTAGCGTCAAGGGCAGCGAGCATGAACCGCCCGTTTGCCGGGCGGTTTTTTTGCGCATACGATTTATATGATTGAGAACTAGCGAGGCAATGACATGGACAAATTCTGGCTGAAGTCGTACGAGGCGGGCGTGCCTGCGGAGATCGACTGGACGCAGTACCGCTCCCTCACGCACCTGCTGGAGGATTCCTTCCGCAAGTACGCCAACCGCGACGCCTTTGCGTGCATGGGCAAGTCCATGACGTTCGCGGAGCTCGATAAACTGTCCGGCGCGATGGCCGCGTGGCTGCAGCAGAAAGGCCTGGCGCCGGGCGCGCGCGTGGCGATCATGCTGCCGAACGTGCTGCAGTATCCGGTGGCGATGGCCGCCATCCTGCGCGCCGGCTACACCATCGTCAACGTCAACCCGCTGTACACGGCGCGCGAGCTGCAGCACCAGCTGAACGATTCGGGCGCGGAAGCCATCGTCGTGCTGGAAAACTTCGCGCACACCGTCGCCGAAGTCGCGCACAACACGAAGCTCAAGCACGTCGTCGTCGCCACCATGGGCGACCTGCTGGGCGTGAAAGGCCTGCTCGTCAACTTCGTCGTCCGCACCGTCAAGAAGATGGTGCCGGCGTGGTCGCTGCCGTCGGCCGTGCCGTTCAAGCGCATGCTGGCCGAAGGCGCGCGCCTGTCCCGCAAGCCGGTCGAGTGCGGCCATGAAGACGTCGCGTTCCTGCAGTACACGGGCGGCACGACGGGCGTGTCGAAGGGCGCGGTCCTGAAGCATAAAAACGTGATCGCCAACGTGCTGCAGAACGAAGCGTGGTTCGCGCCGACCTTGGCGAAGATCCCGGCCGGCGAGACGCCGATCTTCGTGTGCGCGCTGCCCCTGTACCACATCTATGCGCTGACCGTGTGCGCCCTGATGGGCCTGCGCGCGGGCGGCACGAACCTCCTGATCCCGAACCCGCGCGACATCGGCGGCTTCATCAAGGAACTGAAGAAATACCGCATGCACGTCTTCCCGGCCGTGAATACGCTGTACAACGGCCTGCTGAACCATCCGGACTTTGCGAGCCTGGACTTCTCGGGCCTGAAGGTGTGCCCGGGCGGCGGCATGGCCGTGCAGAAGGTCGTGGCCGACAAATGGCTCGCGGTGACGGGCGCGCCGATCGTCGAGGGCTACGGCCTGTCCGAGACGTCGCCGGTGGTCGCCGCCAACCGTTGCGACATCACCGAATTCACGGGCACGATCGGCTATGCGCTGCCGTCGACCGAGCTGCGCATCATCGACGAATCCGACAACGAAGTCCCGTTCGGCACCGCTGGCGAGATCGCCGTGCGCGGCCCGCAGGTGATGGCCGGTTACTGGCAGCGTCCGGACGAGACGGCGAAGGTCATGACGCGCGACGGCTTCTTCAAGACGGGCGACATCGGCGTGATGAACGCCACCGGCGCCGTGAAGATCGTCGACCGCAAGAAGGACATGATCCTCGTCTCGGGCTTCAACGTGTATCCGAACGAAGTGGAAGACGTCGTCGCCGCGCACCCGGGCGTGCTGGAAGTGGCGTGCGTGGGCGTGCCGGACCAGCATTCGGGCGAGGCCGTCAAGCTGTACGTCGTCAAGAAGGACAAGACGCTGACCAAGGACGACCTGCTCGCCTTCTGCAAGGAACAGCTGACGGGCTACAAGCGGCCGAAGTACGTCGAGTTCCGCGACAGCCTGCCCAAGACGAACGTCGGCAAGATCCTGCGGCGTGAGTTGCGGGATGAGAAGCAGACGGCGTGATTCTGGCGTTTGGACGATAAAGATAAGCCACCTATACGGTGGCTTTTCACGTTTGGCGAATGATTCTTTACCTGCAGGTGAGCTTAGCTGTCATGTTCTCCCGCACCTTGTCTTTAACGACTAGCCTGCACTGACTAAAGTTGTCGTCCAGCTTTGTTGACCACTTGTGCTCGTAGCGTTTTCCATAAACGCAGACGAAGTGTTTCCGACCTGTCGGAAGGGCAAAATCAACAGTTCTTCCGCCCTTGAACTCTCGTATGTCGCCCTGCAAGTCCCCGCCGCCGTCGACATCACCCGCAGTCACGCCAGCACTTATTAAACGGGCTTCCGGGACGTTTTCTTCCCCGTTTGAAGGGTAGAGCTTGGGACACTCCAGAGCCTTACCGTAAGCCGTTGAGCAGAACAGCAGTAAGGCTGTGTATGCAAAGATTTTCATGGGACCATCACTACGTAAAATTGGTCTGCGTCGTCGGCTGGGGCTGGGTGACGAGCCTTGAGTTCTTCCTTTGTCCAAGCCCGCTTGTAACGCTTCCCGGCAGGCATCCCCGTCCACTGGTCAACTACCCATATGCTCCAGTAGCCGCCGCCCGGTTTTGGCTCACCGAACCCGACAAAGATAGCAGCATGGTAGCGATGCATGTTAGGGAAACGAGCCTTCCCGTGGTCAAACATAAAGTTCGCAATGACGGTACCTGGTTGTAGCGTTTTGAGATCCACGACCCGCTCACCTGGTTGCCATCGGCTCGTGTGTCCAACGCTGGTAAGGAACTGGGGCAGGGCTACGCACTGCTGGTCACGTCCAATGAACGTGCCAGTCTTGTCCTTGATGAGCTCTTCCAGGTTTCCTCGATAGATAACGGGGCGCGGCATGTGCGCCTCAAGCGGGGATCTTGTTGGCGGCGGCATCCCACCCGCCCGAGGTGTTGCCACCAGTCCCGCCAGCCACTTTCTGTTGGGTGTATTTCCACTTGATTTTGCTGAACGCCAGCGAGACAAGTTCAGTGACCGTCCCACCATCGCCGCTGTCAGGATGGACACTGGAAATCATGACGTTTTCCAGCTCTACCGTGTAGTAGTTGATGGGCTTGCCGTCGCCGTCGGCGCGCATGAATTCAATCTTCGCCTTCGGTATCGTCTTGCCGGCCGCGCAGGTCTGTTGAAGGATGGGGGAGCTCAAGTCAGCCAGTTTTTTGAAGCTCAGTTCGGACAGTTCTGCACGACCACTCGTGTGACCACCAGCAGTGGATACCGTCGCGGCCCTTGGCTGGTGGACGTGCCATGAGACGTGGGATACCTCGATCCAGTCCTTATGCTTGTCGTCTTGCGACTCGCCTTTGATGCTTTCAATTTGCAGGTAGACGTCGAGTGCCATGATGTGAGCTCGTAGAAGTAGGGGAGCTTCATTGTTGCGGCACGACGCATACCTACCGTTGGCAGCAATCAAGGTGCATGGTATGTAGGGTCAACAGTTGTTACACTTGCAAGCTCGGCCCCCAGCTGTTCAAACCCTTCACAGTTAGATCGCCGTAATCTCTGCCCCCGGCTTCCCATCCTCGACCCGGAAGGCCGCCAGCTCCCGCTGGATGGTTTTCGGGTCGCGCACCTCGTCCAGCCCCATGAAGCGCGTGCGCGTTTCGCCCGGGGTAATCTCCATGAGCATGTACCCGCGCTTGTCGCTGCGGCCGTAGCGGATGTGCGGGTTCATCGCCACGTACTGCGACGTGCGCTGCTGCGGGCGCGAATTCGACGTGACCGACGTGCCGACGAATTCCGTCGCCACGACCGGATTCGCTTTCGACACGGGCCGGTTGAAATCCCGCCGCAGCTCCGTCGCGTAGAACGTGTGCACGTCGCCGCCCAGCACGAGCGGGTTCGCGGCGTGCGTGTCCACGAGCGTGTCGAGCAGGCGCCGGCGCGCGATGGGATAACCGTCCCACCCGTCCGTCCAGAAGCGGCCGCCGTCCGGCGGCGCGACGGGGATCTGCGACGACTGTGCCATCATCGTCTGCTGCGCGAGGACGTTCCAGCGTGCCTTCGATGACGCCAGCCCGGCCTTCAGCCACGCTTCCTGCTCGGCGCCCAGCATCGTGCGGCGCGGGTCGAGGAGGGTGGGGCAGGCGCGCGGCGTCACGGAATTCGAGCCGCCGATGCCCGGATGCGAGCACGCTTCCCACGCGCGGTACTGGCGGTCGTCGAGCACGTGGAAGCGCGCGAGGCGCCCCCAGTCGTAGCGCTGGAACATGCGCACGCTCGCGAAGCTCTTCGGTGGCGGCAGGCGCAGCGGCATGTGCTCGTAAAAGGCCTGGTAGGCGGCCGCGCGGCGCTGTACGAAGGTCGGCGACAGGCGTTCGTCGCGGTCGGCCGCGTAGTCGTTGGCAACTTCGTGGTCGTCCCACGTGACGATCCATGGCGCGATCAGGTGCGCGGCCTGCAGGTCGGGGTCCGTCTTGTATTGCGCGTAGCGGCGGCGATAGTCCGCCAGGGTGAACGATTCGTGCTGGCGCACGATCCGCACGCCCGGTGCCGGATGCTGCAGGCGGTACGCGCCCCATTCGTAGATGTAGTCGCCGAGGAAGGCGACGAGGTCCGGGTTCGCCTGGGCGAGGTAGCGGTGCGCCGCATAGCTGCCGAACTCCCAGTGCTGGCACGACGCGGCGGCGAGCTTGAGCGAATCGGGCATGCTGTCCGGCGCGGGCGCCGTGCGCGTGCGGCCGACGGGACTGACGGCGTCGCCCAGCATGAAGCGGTACCAGTACCAGCGTCCCGGCTCCAGGCCGCGCACATCGACGCGCACGCTGTGCGCCAGTTCCGGCGTCGCGACGGCGGTACCCTTCGCGGCGATCTTGCGGAACGCGCCGTCGTGCGCCACTTCCCAGCGCAGGGTAAGGGCGAGCGGCGGCGTCTTTGTCGCATCGAGCGGATCGGGCGCAACGCGCGTCCACAGGATCACGGAATCGGGCAGCGGTGAGCCCGACGCGACGCCGAGGCTGAACGGGTAGCCGGCCGCGTTCGACGGCTTCGCGAGCAGTAGCGAGGAGGACGCCGCAGCCAGCCGCGCGGCGTTCAGCAGGAACAGACGGCGCGGCCAGGTCATCTAAATGCGCTTATTGCGCGATCAGCGATTCGAGCGGCGGCAACTGGCGCGGCTTGCGGTCCGGGCCCGTGGCGACATAGGTCAGCGTCGCTTCCGTCACCTTGACGACGTCCGTCTGCAGGCGGTTGCGCTCCGCATAGACCTCGACGTAGACGGTGATCGACGTATTGCCGACCTTGACGATGTCGGCGTAGAACGACAGCAGGTCGCCGACGAACACGGGATTCTTGAACACGAAGGAATTCACGGCGATGGTGGCAACGCGGCCGTTCGCGCGGCGCACGGCCGGCAGCGAGCCGGCCACGTCGACCTGGGCCATGATCCAGCCGCCGAACACGTCCCCGTAGACGTTCGCATCGGACGGGGCGGGCATCATCCGCAGCACGGGCATCTTTCCTTCCGGCAGGCGGGTGGTGGACGGGGTGGTGTTTACTGGCTCGGTCATCTTGATTTCTCGGTAAAAGCTACAATTCTCATGAATTGAACCATAAAAGGCAAAGCACTGCCATGCGACGCTCCTCTCCGAACTCCCTGCCGCCCCCATCCGATCCGAACGCGAAGCGGAACGACTGGGCCACCATCGGCACCTTGCTGCCCTATCTGTGGGTCTATAAATGGCGCGTGCTGGCCGCACTGATCTGCCTCGTCGGCGCCAAGATGGCCAACGTGGGCGTGCCGCTCGTGCTGAAAAAGCTCATCGACGCGCTGACGATCAGCCCGACGGATCCGCACGCGCTGCTCGTGCTGCCGCTCGGCGCGCTGGTCGCCTACGGTGCGCTGCGCTTTTCGACGACGCTGTTCACCGAGCTGCGCGAATTCCTGTTCGCGCGCGTGACGCAGCGCGCGGTGCGCACGATTGCGTTGAAAGTGTTCCGGCACCTGCATGCGCTGTCGCTGCGCTTCCACCTGAACCGCCAGACGGGCGGCATGACGCGCGATATCGAGCGCGGCACACGCGGCGTCAGCTCGCTCGTGTCCTACTCCCTGTTCTCGATCCTGCCGACGCTCGTCGAGATCACGCTGGTGCTGGGCTACCTCGGCACGCACTACGACGCCTGGTTCGCGGGCATCACCGCCATCGCGCTCGTCACCTACATCACGTTCACCGTCACCGTGACGGAATGGCGCACGCACTTCCGCCGCACGATGAACGAGCTGGATTCGAAGGCGAACACGAAGGCCATCGATTCGCTGATCAACTACGAGACGGTGAAATACTTCGGCAACGAGGACTACGAGGCGAAGCGCTACGACGAAGGCCTGCAGAAGTACGAGCAGGCCGCCGTGCGCTCGCAGACGTCGCTGTCGTTCCTGAACAGCGGCCAGTCGCTGATCATCGCGGCGGCCGTCACGGCGATCCTGTGGCGCGCGACGCAGGGCGTGATCGACAAGACGATGACCCTGGGCGACCTCGTGCTCGTGAACTCCTTCATGATTCAGCTGTACATCCCGCTGAACTTCCTCGGCGTGATCTACCGCGAGATCAAGCAGAGCCTCGCGGACATGGAGCGCCTGTTCGGCCTCCTCGATCAGAACCGCGAAGTGGCCGATTCGCCCGATGCGAAGCCGCTGGTAACGAACGGCGCGAAGGTCGAGTTCTCGCACGTCGAATTCAGCTACGACCCGAAACGCCAGATCCTGTTCGACGTCGACTTCACGATCCCGCCCGGCACGACGACGGCTGTCGTGGGCCACAGCGGCTCGGGCAAGTCGACCCTGTCGCGCCTGTTGTTCCGCTTTTACGATGTGCAGCAGGGCGCCATCCGCATCGACGGGCAAGACGTGAAGAACGTGACACAGGATTCGCTGCGCCACGCGATCGGCATCGTCCCGCAGGACACGGTGCTGTTCAACGACACCATCGAATACAACATCGCCTACGGCCGCCCGGGCGCCAGCCGCGCGGACATCGTGGCGGCGGCGCGCGCGGCGTCGATCCACGACTTCATCGAAAGCCTGCCGGACGGCTATGCGACAATGGTGGGTGAACGCGGCCTCAAATTGTCGGGCGGCGAAAAGCAGCGGGTGGCCATCGCACGCACGCTGCTGAAGAATCCCGCGATCCTGATCTTCGACGAAGCCACGTCGGCGCTCGATTCGAAGTCGGAGCAGGCGATCCAGGCGCAGTTGAAGGAAATCGCGAAGCAGAGAACGACGCTCGTCATCGCGCACCGCCTGTCGACCATCGCGGACGCCCACCAGATCCTCGTGCTCGACCACGGCCGCATCGTCGAACGGGGCACGCATGCCGCGCTGATCGCGGCGGACGGCCTGTACCGGCAGATGTGGGACCGCCAGCAGGCAAGGCAGGATGAGGACCTGGCCTCAAAGCCGGTCGAGGAAGTACAAGATTAAGGATTGAACAGGATGGAAAAACAGATCGTCGAGATCGACATGGCCGACGTCGGCCACGGCAACCCGGCCTGGATCGCCGCGCTGGAAGCGGGCAAGGTGCTGTACTTCCCGAATTTCGCGCAGCACGGCTTCGCGCCGCAGAAGAAAGAGCTGGCGCTGTTCCGCGAAGACATCCGCGACCCCAAGATCCGCAACATCAGCCTCTCGACGGGCGGCGACCTGAAAGGCGTCGTCGGCGACGATGCGACCAAGGCGCTGATGGCCGGGATGATCGGCCGCTTCCGCGCCGAGGCGGAGAGCCTGCTCGCGAACCTCGTGCCGCGCTACGGCGAACACCTGCGCCGCGGCGCGACGAGCTTCCGACCGTCCGTCGTGCAGAACCGCGTGCAATCGTGGCGCGCGGACGACCGCCGCATGCACGTGGACGCATTCCCGTCGCGCCCCAACTACGGCGAGCGCCTGCTGCGCGTGTTCACCAACGTGAACCTGGAAGGCGAGCCGCGCGTGTGGCGCGTGGGCGAGCCGTTCGAGGACGTGGCGCGCCGTTTCCTGCCGAAGGTGAAGCCGTATTCGGCGTGGCAGGCGAAGGTGCTGAAGGCGCTGCACGTGACGAAGTCGCTGCGCAGCGAATACGACCACATCATGCTGCAGCTGCACGACGCGATGAAGTCGGACCTCGACTACCAGAAGAACGCGCCGCAGGTCACGTTCGACTTCCCGCCGGGCTGCGCGTGGGTGTGCTACTCGGACCAGACCTCGCACGCCGTGATGGCGGGGCAGTACATGATGGAGCACACGCTGCAGCTGTCGCCCATGCACCAGTACGACAAGGAGGCGAGTCCGCTGGCGATCTTGACGCGGATGCAGGGGCACGCGCTGGTGTGACGCGAAGGGCGCGCAGCCCTACCAACGCGCGGGCTTGCGGATCGGCTTCTTCTTGGTAGGGACGATGTCCGGTAACTGCGCTGCGGCGAGCACATCGTCGCTCAGGTGAGAGAGCGTCCAGTCAGC
Source organism: Massilia kyonggiensis (assembly GCF_024756235.1). GTDB lineage: Bacteria > Pseudomonadota > Gammaproteobacteria > Burkholderiales > Burkholderiaceae_D > Telluria > Telluria kyonggiensis. The sequence goes on from NZ_JANUGY010000009.1 coordinate 21,347, forward strand.
CTGCTTGGCCAATGATCCACTCGGCCGGCGATGTGCCGCGAGGCCTGAAACCACGGGACGAATCGGCATCACGACCCCGCGCATGACGTGCGGGAAATCCGAACGCAATGCTTCGAGAGCGGGTTCAGCGTCACTGTCGTTCGATACAAGAATCATTCGATCGTAAAGCCCTTTGCATGCGTCGCGGTACATGTGCAGGGCGAGATTCACATCGGTTTTCTTCTCTTCAAGCTTCCACACGCGCGTACGCTGTGTTCGATCAAACGGCTGGCCGGGTACGTAGACAGGTAGCAGCGTGCCGTTTTTATCGAACGAGTGCGTGCCGTAGATCGCTTCGAAGCGGTCGCCGTACTTTGCTTTCAATGCGCGATGGTAGGCGGACTGCGCTTCAACCGATGCGTTGCCATGACTGGCGAACGTAGCCAGCGCCGGGGCCGTGAACAGATAAACTTTGGCCAGCTTTTCGTTTTGATCGCGCCGGACGAGAAAGTCATCGAATAGTTTGATCAGGTCCAGCCATTTGAAGGCCGTACCGCGCGACCTGCCGTAGTACAGGTTGTAGCCATCGACATAGACGGCTGTGTTTCTTGGAGAGGTTGAGTTCGACGTCACGTCGCAGATCTTCAGATGTGAAAAAGCCGCCCCGAAGAGCGGCTGTTTCGTCCCAAACGAGAGCCAACTGAATGACACCGTAAGGGAGGAGTGGTACGAGTATGGTTACAGACTCCGAAAATGCTGTCAAGGATGTTCAGTAACCATCCAACTCATCCAACTCAATACGTGTAGAACATCCGCTGAATCTCCTTGGTGCTGTTCGTCTTGGTCAGCGCCAGCATCAGCAGGATGCGCGCCTTCTGCGGATTCAGGGTATCGGCCACGACGAAGTCCAGCTGGTCGTCATTCGCTTCGCCATTGCGCGCCACGATGCCCTGGCCCACGCGGCTCGCACGCACGATGATCACGCCTTTTTCGCGCGCGGCGCTCAAGGCCGGGCGCACCTTGTTCGGCAGGCTGCCGTCACCGACACCCGCGTGGATCAGGCCCTTGGCACCGGCGGCGACCAGCGCGTTGACGGCGGTCGGGCCCACGTTCGCGTAGGTGTAGGCGATGTCGACCTGCGGCAGGGCCGACAGGTTGCTCACGTCGAATTCCGTGTCGACGGTGTGCTTGCGGGTCGAGGCGCGGTAGAAGTGCGCCTTGTTGCCCACCACGTAGCCCAGCAGGCCCAGTTCCGTCGCCTTGAACGTGTCGGTCGTCGTCGTGTTGGTCTTGCTGACGTCGCGCGCGGCGTTGATCTGGTCGTTCAGCACGACGAGCACGCCCTTGCCGGCGGCGTCCGGGCTGCCGGCCGTCAGCACGGCGTTGTACAGGTTGATCGGGCCGTCGGCTGAGATCGCGGTCGACGGACGCATCGCGCCCACCACCACCACCGGCTTCCTGCTCTTCACGACGAGGTCGAGGAAGTAGGCGGTTTCCTCGATCGTGTCGGTGCCGTGCGTGATCACGATGCCGTCCACGTCCGGCTTGGCCAGCAGCACGTTGACGCGCTTGGCCAAGGTGAGCCAGTGCTCGTTGCTCATGTTTTCGCTGGCGATCTGGAAGACCTGTTCGCCGGTGACATTGGCGACCTGCTTCAGTTCCGGCACGGCCTTGATCAAGTCATCGACACTGACCTTGGCGGCCGTGTAGCCGACCGTCGTCGTGCTGGTGGCGCCCGTGCCGGCGATGGTGCCGCCGGTGGCGAGGATCATGATGTTGGGCAGGCGCGCTGCCGTCTGGGCTTGCGCGGAGGCGGCCAGCAGCGTCATGAGGCACAGTGCGAACCACGTGCGTACAACTTTTAAGAACATAAGATCTCCTTTTTTAACAATTTTTGGAAGGCAAAAAAAAGGCTCCTTGGGAGGAGCCTGGTTCGGGGTGCCGGTCAGCGCAACGGCGCTGTGGCGATGTCCTTGTCCGCGAGTGTGGGATCGGCGAGATCCCCCTCCCACTTCGCGACGACCGCGGTGGCGATGCCGTTGCCGATCACGTTCGTGGCCGAGCGGCCCATGTCGAGGAAGTGGTCGATGCCGAGCAACAGCAGCAGGCCGGCTTCGGGGATGTGGAACTGGTTCAGCGTGGCGGCGATGACGACGAGCGAGGCGCGCGGCACGCCGGCCATGCCCTTCGACGTCAGCATCAGCACGAGCATCATCGTCAGCTGCGTGGACAACGGCAGTTCGATGCCGTAGGCCTGGGCGATGAAGACGGTGGCGAACGTGCAGTACATCATCGAGCCGTCCAGGTTGAATGAGTAGCCGATCGGGAGCACGAACGCGGCCAGGCGGTTCTTCACGCCGAAGCGCTCCAGGCCTTCCAGCGTCTTCGGATACGCGGCTTCCGACGACGCGCAGGTGAACGCGAGGATGGTCGGCTCGCGCAGCAGGCCGAGGAGCTTGAACAGGCGCGGGCCGATGAACAGCACGCCGATCGCGATCAGGATCGCCCACAGCAGCGCGATGCCGAGGTAGAACTCGCCCATGAACTTGCCGTAGGTGCCGAGCACGCCGACGCCGCTCGTGGCGACGACGCCCGCGACGGCCGCGAACACGGCGAACGGTGCGAAGTTCATCACATAGCCCGTCACCTTCAGCATGACGTGCGCGGCGCCGTCGATGGCGGCGATCATCGGCGCGGCGCGGTCGCCGATGGCGGCGGCGCCGGTGCCGAAGAAGATCGAGAAGATCACGATCTGCAGGATCTCGTTCTTGGCCATGCCGTCGAAGATCGACGTCGGCACGAGGTGGGTGATGAAGTCCTTCAGCGTCAGGCCGGAAGCGGTGATGCCCGACGAGGCGCCGGCCGCCGGCAGCGTGCCGGACAAGGCCATCGCGTCGCCCGGACGGAACAGGTTCACGAGGATCAGGCCCAGCGTAAGCGAGAGAATCGATGCGATGATGAACCAGCCCAGCGCCTTGACGCCGATGCGGCCGACTTCCGCCGCGTCGCCCATCTTGGCGATGCCCACCACCAGCGTGGAGAACACGAGCGGCGCGATGATCATCTTGATCAGGCGGAGGAACAGGGTCGTGACCAGCGACATCGTGTCGGCGAAGCCCTTGGGATCGGCGAGACTGGTGTGCGCGATGTAGCCGGCGGCGATGCCGAGGACCAGGCCCACGAGGATCCAGGTGGTGAGGCGGTTTCTTTTGTTCATAAGTTTCCTCTAGGTGGCGGATGGCGGAGCAGGGGAGATCGTCCGTCCTGTTCCGCTGCCGTGGCACAATCTCGTGCAAGATCAGGGAGTTGCCGGGTGCCTGGTGCTGCGATATTGACAAGTCCCGGCAGTATCCTAGGCGTTGATGGTACTGTCAAGGACACGTCGACAAACCTGCTGCGCGTTGCACTGCTGTGCTGCGATGCTCGCTGTACTCTCGTACAGCTGCGCTTCTCCCACAGCATTGCGGCCGCTCGCGACGGTCTGTCGAGGTGTCCTCTAGCAAACCCAAATCGGACGGAAATAAATGATAGAAATCGACAACGTCAGCAAGTGGTACGGTCCCGTCCAGGTCCTGCGCGAGTGCACGACACGCGTCGCGCGCGGCGATGTGGTGGTGGTCTGCGGGCCGTCCGGCTCCGGCAAGTCGACGCTCATCAAGACCGTCAACGGCCTCGAGCCCTTCCAGCAGGGGGTGATCAAGGTGGACGGCACGTCCGTCGGCGACCCGGCCACGCGCCTGCCGGCGCTGCGCGCGCGCATCGGCATGGTGTTCCAGAACTTCGAGCTGTTCCCGCACCTGTCCGTGCGCGACAACCTGACCCTCGCGCAGGTCAAGGTGCTCAAACGTTCGCGCGACGAGGCGACCGCCAACGGTTTGAAATACCTGGAGCGCGTGGGCCTGCTGGCGCACCAGGACAAGTTCCCCGCCCAGCTGTCGGGCGGCCAGCAGCAGCGCGTGGCGATCGCGCGGGCGCTGGCGATGGACCCGGTCGCGATGCTGTTCGACGAGCCCACGTCCGCGCTCGATCCGGAGATGGTGGGCGAAGTGCTCGACGTGATGACGGGCCTGGCCCAGGAGGGCATGACGATGATGGTCGTGACCCACGAGATGGGGTTTGCGCGGCGCGTGGCGGACCGTGTCGTGTTCATGGACGAAGGGCGGATCGTCGAGGAGAGCGCCGGCGCGGCGTTTTTCGAGGCGCCGCAATCGGCGCGGGCGCGGGAGTTCCTGGCCCGGATCCTTCACTGATGCGAAGGGCGCGGCGCCAGGCGGCGTTCGATGAACGCCGGCCCATAACTGCGATAGATGAACGACGTCGCTTCGTCCGAGGTCGTGACGTCGAGCGTGCCGCCATGGGAGCGGGCGATCTCGGACACGATGAACAGCCCCAGTCCCAGCCCTTCGCCCGGATGCCTGGCGGCGCCGCGCCAGAATGGCTTGAACAGCTGGCGCTTGACGTCGTCGGGAATGCGCGGACCCGCATTGGTGACGCTGAGCCGGAAGACATCGTTGACGTGGTTGACCGTCACTTCGATCGGGCGGTCGACATCGCCATGTACCAGCGCGTTCTTGAGCAGGTTCGACAGCAGTTGGCCCATCCGGCCGGCGTCGCACAGGATGGTGCCGATGGGCTGCATGCGCACGTGGATCGTCTGGTGCGGATGGATCGCGCGCAGCTCGGCCACGATCTGCTCGAACACCTGTGCCAGTTCGGTTTCCGGGCGTAGCGCGAGCGCGATGCCGCCCCCCATCCGTCCGCGCGTGAAATCCACCATGTCGTCGACCAGGGCCGCGATGCGGCGCGCGCTGCGGCCGACGTGATCGACCAGTTTCAGCATTTTCTCGTCGAGCGCCTGGCGCCTGGCCACCTCCACCGCCGTCAGGATGGCGCTGAGCGGCGTGCGCAGGTCGTGGCCGAGGACCGCGATGAACTGTTCGCGCAGCTCGGCGGTTTCGCGTTCGTCCGCGAGCAGGTTGCGCGTATCGGCGAGCTGCATGTCGGCATCCAGCTGCAGCGAGATCAGTTGTGCGAACAGGGTCAGGCTCGACATGATCGTCGCCGTCTTCAGCTTGGCCGGGCTGGGGTCGAGTCCGCACAGCGTGCCGAAGTACTCGCCGTTCTGGCGGAAGATCGGGATCGAGATATAGCTTTCGAATCCGTAGATGCGCGGCGTATGGTGGTCGCGGTAGGTCGTGTCCTCGCTGACACAGTCGATGACGACGGCCTTGCCGGTATCGCGCACTTCCTCGCACAGCGTGGTCGTGACATCCAGGCCGTCGCCGGCCTTGAGTCCGAAGTCGAGGCGGTCGAGCACGGCGCAGCTCGTCCATGAATCGCTGGTCACGCGGGCGATGCAGACGAAGCCCAGCCCCGTGATCGCGGCCACGGTTTCCAGGATCGTCGGCACCGCGCTGATCCGTTGGATTGCCGCGATGTCGTTGGCGATCACGTCTTGCATTTTCGATATCCTGTGGGAGTCACGACCCATATGCTAACACCCGTCGGACCGGCAAGCCCGGCGCGCCGCTACATGTTGCGCAATACCAGGCTGGCCCCACCCGCGATCAGCACCACCCACACCGCCTGCTTGATCCTCTCCGCCGGCAGCCAATGGTGCAGCCGGTTGCCGACATACAGCCCGCCGAGCGCGAACGGCAGCAGCACGACGGCCAGCAGCGGCAGCGCCGGCTGGCTGTACAGGCCCGCCCCCGTGAACAGCACGAGGCGGGAGATGGCGCTGAAGAACAGCACGCCGCTCAGGGTGGCGCGCAAGGCCAGCTTGTCGTCCAGGCGGCTCGTGAGGAAGATCGTGTAGAACGGCCCGCCCGTGCCGAACAGCGCGGTGAAGATGCCGCCGACCACGCCGAACGGCCCGGCCCACGCGGGCGCGAATGGGGGCGGCTTGCGGCGCGCGAGCAGGCTCCAGGCCGAATAGCACAGGATGAACAGGCCGAGCACGACGAGCAGCGTGCGCTCCGGCGCGCGCACGAGCGCGAGCACCCCGATGGCCATCCCGGCCAGCATGAACGGAATCAGCCGCAACGCTTCGCGCTTGTCGATGAAGCGGCGGTTCTTCAGGCCCAGCAGCACGTTCGAGACGAGGTCGAACACGAGCATCAGCGGCACCGCCATGCGCAGCGGGATGAAGAACACGAGCAAGGGCATCGCCGTCACGGACGAGCCGAACCCGGTCAGGCCGAATACCGTGTAACCGAACACGATGATGAGCGCCAGCTGGGCGAGCGTGAGCAGATCGTACGTCATCCCGCGATTCTAGCCCCAACGGGTGATTTCGTTCTGTATTGCAATGTATCGTGCGTAGCAAACAACGCGTGCCGGCAACTTGGCCTGCTAGTAAAATGTCGGGGTTCGCAATCCGAGAGCCGCCATGTCCATCATCGAATCCCCCGACACCATCACCATCACCCGCCCCGACGACTGGCACCTGCACCTGCGCGACGGCGCGGCCATGGCCAGCGTGCTGCCGCACAGCGCGCGCCAGTTCGCCCGCGCCATCGTCATGCCGAACCTGAAGCCGCCCGTCACGACGGCCGCGCTGGCTGCCGAATACCGCGCGCGCATCCTGGCCGCGCTGCCGCAAGGCATGAGCTTCGAGCCGCTGATGACGTTGTATCTTACTGACAACACGGAACCGGACGAGATCCGCCGCGCGCGCGACACCGGCTTCATCCACGGCGTGAAGCTGTACCCGGCCGGCGCCACGACGAATTCCGCCGCCGGCGTGACCGACCTGCGCAAGTGCTATAAAACGCTGGAAGTGATGCAGGAACTGGACATGCCGCTGCTGACGCACGGCGAAGTCACGGACCAGCACATCGACCTGTTCGACCGCGAAGCCGTGTTCATCGAGCGCGTGATGCGTCCGCTGCGCCGCGACTTCCCGGAACTGCCGATCGTGTTCGAGCACATCACGACGAAGGACGCCGCCGAGTACGTGGCCGAGGCCGAAGGCCCGATCGCCGCGACGATCACGGCGCACCACCTGCTGTACAACCGCAACGAGATCTTCCGCGGCGGCATCCGCCCGCACTATTACTGCCTGCCGGTGCTGAAGCGCGAGGAACACCGCCTGGCGCTGGTGACGGCCGCCACGAGCGGCGACGAGCGCTTCTTCCTCGGCACCGACTCCGCGCCGCACGCCGTGCACACGAAGGAAGCCAGCTGCGGCTGCGCCGGCTGCTACACGGCGCTGCACGCGATGGAACTGTACGCCGCCGCCTTCGAGCAGGCCGGCGCCCTGGATAAACTGGAAGCGTTCGCGAGCCTGAACGGCCCCGCCTTCTACGGCCTGCCGGTGAACGAGGGCACCATCACCTTGAAGCGCGAGGCGTGGACCCTGCCGGCGACCGTGCCGATGGGCGAGCAGGAGCTCGTCCCGCTGAACGCGGGCGAACAGATCGGCTGGAAGATGCTGTAACGGATGTTCCCCGAGATCGACTGGACGCGGCCGTGGTACGACACGGTGCGTCCCGCCTTCGACAGCCTGCCTGCCGGCCCGTTCATCGATGCGTTCAACGCCAACGCGGCCCGGCTTGGGCTCGTCAATGCGGACGCCAAGCCGATCCGCTTCGTGCCCCAGGCCGACCTGCCGGAAGGCGTGGCGTACGAAGCCTTCATCGGCGCCACCGGTGGCGTGCCCACGCGCGAGAACCTGCACGATTTCTTCAATGGCCTCGTGTGGCAGACCTTCCCGCGCATCAAGCGGGAGCTGAACGCGCTGCAGGCCGTGCAGATCGCGCAGGCGGGCGTCGGCAAGTCGCGCGGGCCGGCGCGCGACGCTGCCACCATCTTCGACGAGAACGCGGCGCTGCTCGTCGTCCGCGACGATGCGGCGGGCCACGCGCTCGTCGACGACCTGCGCGCGCACCAGTGGCGTTCGGCCCTGTTCGACAAGCGCGACTTGTTCGGCCGCTCTGCCGAACTGTGGCTGTTCGGGCATGCGCTGATGGAAAAGCTCGTCGCGCCGCGCAAGGCGATCACGGCCCATGTACGCGTCGTGTTCGCCCCGGACGATTTCTTTGCGTTTGAGCGCGAGGGACGCCGCGACTGGATCGATGGCGCGGTGTCCAGGGCGATAGCGGCCGAGGGCCTGTCCACGGCCGGCTTCACCCCGCTGCCCGTGCTGGGCGTGCCGGGCTGGTGGCCGGACCAGGACGAAGCCTTCTATCTCGACCACACCGTGTTCCGGCCCAGGCGGCCGGCCAGCAACATCTAAGGAGGACGTCATGACCGACAAAGTACGTTGGGGCATCCTTGGCACGGGCAAGATTGCCAAGGCCTTTGCCACCGCATTGAAGGACACGCCGGACGCGCAGCTTGCCGGCGTCGGCTCGCGCAACCTGGCCAGCGCCGAAGGGTTCGCCCGCGAATTCGGCGGTACGGCCTACGCGTCGTACGAAGACCTCGTGCGTGCGCCCGACGTGGACCTCGTCTACGTCGGCACGCCGCACCCCATGCATTACGAGAACGTGCGTCTCGCACTGGAGGCCGGCAAGGGCGTCCTGTGCGAAAAGGCCTTTACCGTCAACCGCCATCAGGCCGAGGAACTCGTCGCACTCGCGCGCGAGAAAAACCTGTTCCTGATGGAGGCGATGTGGACGCGCTTCCTGCCCGCGCTGGCGGAGGTGCGCCGCATCGTCGACTCGGGCGAGATCGGCACCGTGCGCCAGGTGAACGCGGACCTCGGCTTCAAGGCCGACGTCGGACCGGAACACCGCCTGTTCAATCCCGTGCTGGGCGGCGGCGCGCTGCTCGACCTGGGCATCTATCCGCTGTCGATCGCGGTGGCGCTGCTGGGGCCTGTCGACACCGTACTGGCCCACGCCGACTTCGGCCCGACCGGCGTCGACGAGCAGACGGGCATCCTGCTGCGCCACGGCGGCGGCGGCATGTCCGTGTGCAGCTGTTCCCTTCGCGCGCGCCTGCCGAGCGAACTGACGATCGCCGGCGAACGCGGCCACGTGCGCATGAACACGATGTTCCACCGCGCGCAGACGGTGACGGTGGTGCGCGCGGACGGCATCTCGCGCACGGTGCCCACGCCGTACATCGGCAACGGCTACGTGCACGAAGTGATCGAGGCGCAGCGCTGCTGGCGCGCGGGCCTGATCGAAAGTCCCGGCATGACGCATGCGGACACGCTGGCGCTGATGGGCGTGATGGACGAGATCCGGCGCCAGATCGGCTTGACCTATGACGCCGACAACCCACATACCACCAAGGAGAATGAATGAAACGCGATCCCCGTTCGACCAGCCGCATGCGGCGCCTGAAGCCGCGCCAGCGCAAGAAGCTGCGCGTCGGCGAATTCCAGGAACACTGTTTCGACATCGAACTCGTCTTCCACAGCCCGATGCGCGGCGAGCCGTATCACGACTTCATCAACGACTTCTTCGGCGCACTGGAAGAACGGGGCCTGCTCGGCGGCGGCTTCGGCGGCCGCGAGCCGTTCAGCGAGACGGAAGGCGTCGTCGCCCGCATCGAGCGCGGCTCGCCGTCGGAAGAGGACCGCGAAGCCGTGATCGCGTGGCTGCGCGCGCGGCCGGAAGTCGTCGATGCGCGTGCGAAGGACTTCAAGGATGCGTGGCACGGGTACGGCTTCTAATGGTCGAGTTGTAAGCGTCTGTCAGCGCGGTAACGGTTTGTAAAGCCGGTCAACAGGCGGGCCGGCCGCCTCGTTTTAGGGACAAGTGCAGCGCAAAACGACCTGCACCGAACCCCAAAAACTCTGAGGACCCTTCATCATGAAAAAGACCATTGCTACCCTGATCGCCGGCCTGTTTGCAACCGCTGCCTTCGCCCAGGCGCCCGCGCCTGCCGCCACCACGACGCCGGCCGCGGCCAAGGTCGAAGCCAAGCAGGAGAAGCAGGCCGCCAAGGCTGAAGTGAAGGAAACGAAAGCTGCAGCGAAAGCCGACGTCAAGGAAGTCAAGAAGGAAGCCAAGGCCGACGTGAAGGAAGCCAAGCTCGATGCCAAAGCCGACGTGAAAGAAGCGAAGGCCGACGCCAAGGAAGTCAAGAAAGAAGCCAAGGCCGACGTGAAGGAAGCGAAGGCCGACGCCAAGCATGCGAAGGCCGAACATAAGGCCGAACACAAGGCCACGACCGTCGCTGCCGCCACCAAGTAACCGGTTCGTTACGCAGCCACGAAGCCCGCGCGATGCGGGCTTTCTTGTTTCCGCTTCTCGCGAAAAAAGTCCCACGCCGCTTCCGCCACTTCCAGGTCCGCGTTCTGCAGGCCGGTCAGCCAGTTGATGAAGCGAGGATAGCGTTTCAGTCGGCTGGGCTCCGCATGGCCGGCACCCTCGATCCGGTACAGGCCGACCTGCATTCCACCCGATGACTGTCCCCACATGAAGCGGGTGACGCTCGTCCTGGCGCGTGGGTCGCTGACCGGGAGCCGCACGACGTCCGGGGTGTCCGGCAAGCCCGCCAGTTCGCGCCAGGCGTGCGCGGAGTCCTCGATGCCGCGCACCGGTTCGGCGAAGCCGAACGCATACCAGGGCTTGCCGCCGCGATAGTAGATCAGCGGGTCGTCCGTGCAGCCGAAGATCAGCGCCGGCAGCGGCGTCGTGGGCGCCTTCGTCCGGCCGGGTGGCGGCATCCCCGCCAGCACGGCGGAGAATGCGGCCAATCGATGCGGCAGCCGGGTGGCCGCGGCATACGCCAGCCAGCCGCCGCGCGACACGCCGATCAGATACACGCGCGCCGGGTCCACGCCGCGGCGGGCGATCGCATGGTCGATCAGCGCGTCGATAAAGGCGACATCATCCTTCCGGGCCACGCGTGCTTCCGACGCGAAACAATCGTTCCAGCCGCCCTTGCCGGCGTCCGGCGCCATCACCACGAGTTCCTCGCGCGCCGCGATGTCGAGCCAGACCGACAGCGGGGACGGCGGATACGCCAGCCCCAGCACCTGCTCCGCGGATGCGCCGCCGCCGTGCAGCACCACGATCAGCGCCCGGCCGCCGGGTGTCTCGCCCGGTGGCGCTGCGACGAGGTAGCGGCGCGGTCCTTCGGGACGGGCGAGCGAGGCGGGCTGGGGAACGAGGCTGGGCATGCGCATCCTTTGTATTGACGATAAGCAATAGTTGCATCGCTTGTAAGTATCTGTCAACCACGTAACCGTTTGTAAAGTTCGTCAACACACGGACGGCAGGGCTCGTTGAAGGTACAAGTCACACACAACGATGTGCATATTGACCGACAACCAAGAGGACCCTTCATCATGAAAAAAACCATCGCTACCCTGATCGCCGGCCTGTTCGCCACCGCAGCTTTCGCCCAGGCGCCTGCTCCCAAGCAAGCAGTGCTGGTCGACAACGCCAATGTGAAGGCAACGAAGACCGAGACGAAGGCAGCACCGGCTGAAGCCAAGGCCGCCCAAGCCGACGTGAAGGAAGCGCACGCCGATGCGAAGACGGCCAAGACCCACGCCAAGGAAGCGAAGGCAAGTGCCAAGCATGCCAAAGCCAAGACCAAGCATGCCGTGAAAGAAGACACGGCCGCCACGACGGCACCGGCGCCGGCTGATGCAGCGACTCCCGCTACCCCGGCCACCCCGGCCACCCCGGCCTCTTCGGCTGCCGTGGGCAGCTCGGGTACCGCGGGCACGTCGGACGCCTCGGCTGCTCCGGCGACCCCGGCCACGCCGGCGACCCCGGCTGCTCCTGCCACGCCGGCAACCCCGGCACCGGAAGCTGCACCCGCCGCGCCGGTCACCCAGTAACTCTGCAGCCCTCCTCACGAAGCCCGCGCGATGCGGGCTTTTTTATTCCGCCTGCATCGCGCGGAACAGCCCGGGACTGACGCCGAACCGGCGCGTGAACGCTTTCGACAGCTGGCCCGGCGTCGCGTACCCCGTCTGCGCCGCCACCGTCTTCAGCGCCATCGCCGTCTGCAGCAGCGTGCGCGCGTGGTCGAGGCGCAGCGTCTCGACGAAGCGGGCGGGCGTTTCGCCCAGTGCATCCGTGAAGCGGCGGTGGAAGGTGCGCGGCGACATGCCCGCGCGCGCCGCGAGGCTGTCCACGTCGAGTTCTCCGTCCAGGTGCGTGCGGATCCAGTCGACGAGGTCCGCGAACGGACTGTCTGCCTTTTCCTGCGCTGCCAGCACGGTGCTGAACTGCGACTGGTAGCCGGGCCGGCGCGCGTACAGCACGAGCCGGCGCGCGATGGCGTTGGCGACGGCGTCGCCCAGGTCGCGCGCGACGAGCGCCAGGCACATGTCGATGCCGGTGGTGACGCCGGCCGACGTCCACACGCGGCCGTCCTCCACGTACAGCGCGTTCGCGTCGACGTCGACGGCGGGATGGTTGCGCCCGAGGATGTCCGTCGCTTCCCAGTGCGTGGCGACGCGCTTGCCGTCCAGCAGGCCGCACGCGGCCAGCGCGAAAGCGCCCGTGCACACGGAGCCGTAGCGGCGCGCACGGGCGCAGGCGCGCCGCAGCCACGCCTGCGCGGCCGCGTCCTGCGCGAGCGCCTGCAGGCCGCGCTTGCTGCCGCCGGCGACCAGTACCGTGTCCATCGCACCCGGCTTCACGCTGGCCAGCGGCTTCGTCACGACCGCGAGGCCGCAGTTGCTCGTCACGTGGCCGCCTTGCGGCGACAGGATGTGGATGCGATAAAAGGCGCGGCCGGCAGCGTCGTTGGCGGCGCCGAACACGGCGGCGGGGCCCGTGACGTCGAGCACCTGGACGTCGTCGAACGTGATCAGCGCCACCTGGCGCGATGTGGAAGGCATGGCAGGAATCGACACAAGTTTGACATTGCTGCCAATGCTAGCCCCTTCCTAGAATGGCGTCACCTTCAATCGTCAACGGAGCCTGCCATGACCACCACCCTGCACATCGGATTCCTGCTGTTCCCCCGCGTGACCCAGCTCGACCTGACCGGTCCCGCCCAGATCCTGAGCCGCGTCCCCGGCGCGCAGGTGCACCTCGTGTGGAAGACGCGCGACCCGGTCCCGACCGACGTCGGCTTCATGATCAACCCGACCACGACGTTCGACGACTGCCCGCCGCTGGATGTGCTGTGCGTGCCGGGCGGCTTCGGCATCGAGGACCTGTTCGGCGACGCCGCCACGCTGGACTTCCTGCGCCGCCACGGAGAACACGCGCGCTACGTCACGTCCGTGTGCAACGGTTCGCTCGTGCTGGGCGCGGCCGGTTTGCTGGAGGGCTACCGGTCCGCATGCCACTGGATCTGGTTGCCGTTCCTGACGCGCTTCGGCGCCGTGCCCGTCGCGGAGCGGATCGTGCGCGACCGCAACCGGATCTCGGGCGGCGGCGTGACGGCGGGGATCGACTTCGGTCTCGCGCTGGCGGCCGAGCTGGCCGGCGAAGACGCCGCGCGCATAATCCAGCTGGCGCTCGAATACGATCCGCAGCCGCCGTTCGATGCCGGCTCGCCGCAAGGCGCCGGGGCGGAGCTCGTGGCGCGCTACCGCGAGATGGTGGCGCCGCGGCTGGCGCGGGTCGAGGCGGCGCTGTAAGCATTTGTAAAGCGCGTCAACAGGGCGTCGGGGTGGGCCGTTTTCAGGCACAGGTGAGACGCAAACGTGCTTCACTGCAAACCCAAAACTACGAGGACTCTTCATCATGAAACGTACCATCGCCACCCTGATCGCCGGTCTGTTTGCCACCGCCGCCTTCGCCCAGACCCCGGCTCCGGCCCAGACGACCACGCCGGATTCGGCCACGGCGCCGGCCGTCGCCAAGGCCGAAGCGACGCACGAGAAGCAGGAAGCGAAGAAGACCACGAAGCACGTGAAGAAGGCAAAGCACGCGAAGAAGGCCGAGACGAAGGAAGCCGCGAAGGATGCGGCGGCCGATACGACGACGCCGGCTGCGACGAAGTAATCCGCCTTTTACACCTTTAAAAATTCCTCGCGCCCGCCCAGCCAGCGCTGCAGGTGCGCATCGACGATCGCATCAAGCTCGGGGCGGTCGGACTCGAGCAGCCACGCCGCCACGTCGCGTGCCTGTTCGACGATCCACTGGTCCGTCTCCAGGTTCGCGAAGCGCAGCATCGCCTGGCCGGACTGGCGCGCGCCGAGGAATTCGCCGGGGCCGCGGATTTCCAGGTCGCGCCGCGCGATCTCGAAGCCGTCCGTCGTCTCGCGCATCGTCATCAGCCGTTGCTTGGCGACGGGCCCCAGCGGGCTCTGATACAGCAGCAGGCACACGCTGGCGGCCGAACCGCGGCCCACGCGGCCGCGCAGCTGGTGCAGCTGCGACAGGCCGAAACGCTCGGCGTGCTCGATCACCATCAGCGATGCATTGGGCACGTCCACGCCCACCTCGATCACCGTCGTCGCCACGAGCACGTGCACCTCGCCCGCGGAAAACGCATCCATGATCACCTGCTTCTCGGCCGGCTTCATGCGGCCGTGCACGAGGCCGACGACGAGGTCAGGCAGCGCTTCCGCCAGCGTCTCGTAGGTCTCGGTGGCCGTCTGCAGCTGCAGCGCTTCCGATTCCTCGATCAGCGGACAGACCCAGTAGACCTGCCGGCCTTCCTGCGCGGCCGCGTGCACGCGCTCGATCACTTCGTCGCGCCGGTTCTGGTCGATGGCGCGCGTGACGATGGGCGTGCGGCCCGGCGGCAGTTCATCGATGACGGAGACTTCCAGGTCGGCGTAATACGTCATCGCCAGGGTGCGCGGGATCGGCGTCGCGGACATCATCAGTTGATGTGGAACCAACCCATCGCTACCCTTGTTGCGCAGGGTGAGGCGCTGGCCGACGCCGAAACGGTGCTGTTCGTCGACGAGCACGAGGCCCAGCTTCGCGAACTGCACCGTGTCCTGGATGAGGGCGTGCGTGCCGATCACGAGCTGCGCTTCGCCCGATTCCGCCATCTCGCTGGCCGCCGTCTTTTCCTTCTTTTTGAGGCTGCCCGTCAGCCACGCGACCTTCACGCCCAGCGGTTCCATCCACGCGGCGATCTTGCGGAAGTGCTGCTCGGCCAGGATCTCCGTCGGCGCCATCAGCGCGGCCTGGTAGCCGCTGTCGATGGCCTGCGCGGCGGCGAGGGCCGCGACGACCGTCTTGCCGCTGCCGACGTCGCCCTGCAGCAGGCGCTGCATCGGGTAATCCTCGCGCAGGTCGCGGCGGATTTCTTCCACGACGCGCTGCTGTGCATTGGTCAGCTTGAACGGCAGGGCCTGCAAGAATGACGAAGATAACGAGCCGACCGCACCGAGCACCGGCGCACCCTTTTCGCGCCGGGCCTGCTGCGCGCGTTTCAGCGATAGCTGCTGCGCGAGCAGTTCGTCGAATTTCACGCGCGTCCAGGCGGGGTGGCTGCGTTCCGTCAGCGCGTGCTCGTCGACGTCCGGCGGCGGGTAGTGCAGCAGGCGCACGGCCGGCTGGAACTCGGCCAGGTTCAGTTTCTCGCGCACGGCGCGCGGCACGGTGTCGGTCCAGTCCACGCGCTTCATCGCGTCCGCAATCGCGCGCCGCAGCACCGTCTGTGACAGGCCTTCGCCGGCCGGGTACACGGGCGTGAGGGAGTTCGGCAGCGGCGCGCCCTCGTTGACGATTTTATAGACCGGGTGGACCATCTCGGCACCGAAGAAGCCGTGCCGGACCTCGCTGCGGGCGCGCACGCGCGTGCCCTCGGCCAGCTGCTTGACCTGGCTGCCGTAGAAATTCATGAAGCGCAGCTGGATGTCGGACGTCTCGTCGGCGATGGTCACCAGCAGCTGGCGCCGCGGCTTATAGGCGATTTCGTTCTTCGTGACGACGCCTTCGACCTGCGACACGTGGCCGCCGCGCAGGCAGGCTTCGCGGATGGGCACGATCTGCGTCTCGTCCTCGTAGCGCATGGGCAGGTGCAGGACGAGGTCCATGTCCGTGCGCAGGCCGAGCTTGGCGAGCTTGCTCTCGATGCTTTTCGCTGCGGGTTTGGCTGCGGCTTTGGCCGCCGGTTTGGCATTCGTGGCTGGCATGGCGGTTCGTTGGCGCGTGTTGTCGGCTTATCAGGATTTGGGCATAACGGTTATGGCCTGCGCCCGCCGGCCGGAATCCGGGTGTAAAATAATGGGTTCGCCGCACGCTGTAGCCCATATTGTAAGGCTCCATGAGCAGTTTTTCCCAGATGAGCAAAACGTATTCCCTCTCCGACTTCGATTTCGACTTGCCGCCCGAGCGCATCGCCCAGGTGCCGCTGCCCGACCGCAGCGCGTCGCGCCTGCTGCATCTGGACGGCGACCGCATCACCGACCGACAATTCTCCGACATCGTCGACCAATTGCAGGCCGGCGACACGCTCGTGATGAACAATACCCGGGTGCTGAAGGCGCGCTTCTTCGGCCAGAAGGATACGGGCGGCCAGGTCGAGGTGCTCGTCGAGCGCGTGCTCGACCCGCACACGGTGCTCGCGCAGGTGCGCGCGTCGAAGTCGCCGAAGCCCGGCTCGCGCATCCGCCTGGCCGATGCGTTCGAGGTCGGCGTCGGCGAGCGCGCCGGCGAATTCTTCACGCTGCACTTCGACGGCGACGTGTTCGAGCTGATCGAGGCCCACGGCCGCCTGCCGCTGCCGCCGTACATCGAGCATGACGCCGACGATTTCGACGAGCAGCGTTACCAGACCGTCTATTCGAAAGAGCCGGGCGCCGTCGCCGCGCCGACCGCCGGCCTGCACTTCGACCAGGCGCTGCTCGACAAGGTCGCGGCGAAAGGCGTGCGCATCGCGTACGTCACGCTGCACGTGGGCGCCGGCACGTTCCAGCCCGTGCGTGTCGAGAATCTCGCGGAGCACAAGATGCACAGCGAGTGGTACACGATCCCGCAAGAGACCGTCGACGCCGTGCGCGCCGCGCAGGCCGCGGGCCGCGACGTGGTCGCCGTCGGCACGACGTCGCTGCGCGCGCTGGAATCGGCGTCGCAGTCGGGCGAACTCGTCGCCGGCAGCGGCGACACCAACCTGTTCATCACCCCGGGTTACCTGTTCAAGACGGTCACCCGCCTGATCACGAACTTCCACCTGCCCAAGTCGACGCTGATGATGCTCGTCTCGGCCTTTGCCGGCTACGACGAGATCCGCACCGCGTATGCACATGCAATCGCCAGCGAATACCGCTTCTTCAGCTATGGCGACGCGATGCTGCTCACGACGCCATCACGCGCCACCAGGAATTGAACCATGCTCGAATTTACCCTTCTTAAAAAAGACACGAGCGGCCTGTCGCACGCCCGCCGCGGCCGTTTAAAACTGAACCACGGCACCATCGAGACGCCGATCTTCATGCCCGTCGGGACCTATGGCTCCGTCAAGGCGATGGCGCCGAACGAGCTGAAGGAAGTGGGCTCGCAGATCATCCTCGGCAACACCTTCCACCTGTGGCTGCGCCCGGGCACGGACGTCATGGACAAGTTCGGCGGCCTGCACGGCTTCATGGGCTGGGACAAGCCGATCCTCACGGACTCCGGCGGCTTCCAGGTGTTTTCGCTGGGCGCGATGCGCAAGATCACGGAAGAGGGCGTGAAGTTCGCGTCGCCCATCGACGGCTCGCGCCTGTTCCTGTCGCCCGAGATCTCGATGCAGATCCAGCGTTCGCTGAACTCCGACATCGTTATGCAGTTCGACGAGTGCACGCCGTACGAGATCGACGGCCGCCCGGCGACCAGCGAGGAAGCGGCCAAGTCGATGCGCATGTCGCTGCGCTGGGCCCAGCGCTCGATGAACGAATTTAACAAGGGCGAGAACCCGAATGCGCTGTTCGGCATCGTCCAGGGCGGCATGTACGAGCGCCTGCGCGACGAATCGCTCGCCGGCCTGGAAGAGATCGGCTTCCCGGGCCTGGCCATCGGCGGCCTGTCGGTGGGCGAGCCGAAGGAAGACATGATGCGCGTGCTGCAGCACGTCGGCCCGCGCCTGCCGGAAAACAAGCCGCACTACCTGATGGGCGTCGGCACGCCGGAAGATCTCGTGGAAGGCGTGGCGAACGGCGTCGACATGTTCGACTGCGTGATGCCGACCCGGAATGCGCGCAACGGCTGGCTGTTCACCCGCTTCGGCGACCTCAAGATCAAGAACGCCCGCTACAAGGACGATCAATCTCCGCTGGACGAGTCGTGCTCGTGCTACTGCTGCAAGAATTTCTCGCGCGCCTACCTGCACCACCTGCACCGCTCCAAGGAAATCCTGGGCGCGCGCCTGAACACCATCCACAACCTGCATTACTACCTGAACCTCATGCAGGAGATCCGCGACGCCATCGATGCGGACCGGTTCCACGAATTCCGCCTGCAGTTCAACGCGGACCGCGCCCGCGGCGTGTAAAGCATTAAATTTCCGATAATATCTTGCATTTTGGCAGCCAGTTCCCACATGGCGGGAAACTGGCTGTTGCAAGTTTGCCGGTGCTAGAATACAGCGCTTGTTTTTTCATCTCATAATCGGAGTCCTTGTGTTCATTTCCAACGCTTACGCGCAAACCGCCGGTGCAGCCGATCCGGGTCTGATGGGTAACCTCACCACGTTCGCCCCGCTGATCCTGATGTTCGTGGTCATGTACTTCCTCATGATCCGTCCGCAGCAGAAGCGCCAGAAAGAACTGAAAACCATGATGGACGCGCTGGCCAAGGGCGACGAAGTCATCACCGTCGGCGGCATGCTGGGTCGCGTCACCAAGGTGACCGACACGTACGTGACCGTCGAAGTGTCGGCCGGTACCGAAGTGGTCGTGCAGAAGAACGCCGTGACCGCGCTGCTGCCGAAGGGCACGCTGAAGTCCCTGTAATCCGGCCGCGCGGCCAGAGCGCCGCGCTTCCCGCCCGATCCTGAACGCTGGAACATCATGAATCGTTACCCCCTCTGGAAGTACATACTGATCCTCGTGACAGTGCTCGTTGGCCTGCTGTATACGGCGCCCAACTATTTCGTCGACTCGCCGGCACTGCAGGTGACGACCTCCAAGGCGACCGTCAAGGTCAACAGCGACACGGTCACCCGGGTTGCCGAAGCGCTCAAGCGCGACGGTATTCCCGTCGAGGCCGTGGCGCTGGAAGGTTCGGGCGACAGGAGCGCCGTGCGTGCGCGCTTCGCCACTCCCGATATCCAGTTCAAGGCCAAGACCGCGCTGGAGCGCGACCTGAACCGTGACCCGGCCGACCCCGATTACATCGTCACCGTCAACCTGGTCAAGAACACCCCGGCCTGGATGCAGGCCATCAATGCCAAGCCGCTGAACCTGGGCCTCGACCTGCGCGGCGGCGTGCACTTCCTGCTGCAGGTGGATTCCAAGGCCGTGCAGGAGACCCGCATCAAGAGCGTCCTGTCCAGCGTCCGCAGCGAGCTGCGCGACCAGAACATCCGCCACGCCGGCATCGACCGCGTCGGCAACAACGTCGAGATCAAGTTCCGCGACGAAGCCACCCGTACGCAGGCGCGCAACGTGCTGGCCCGCCAGAACGCCGACCTGGCGTTTTCGGACGCCGCCGACGGCACCGACCTGAAGCTGATCGTGACCCTGAAGCCGGAAGCGCTGCAGCGCGTGGTGGAAGAGGGCGTAAAGCAGAACATCGCCGCACTGGGCAAGCGCATCAACGAACTGGGCGTGAGCGAGCCCGTGATCCAGCAACAGGGCCGCGACCGCATCGTCGTCCAGCTGCCGGGCGAGCAGGACGTCGCCCGTGCCAAGGACATCATCGGCCGTACCGCCACGCTGGAATTCCGCGTGACCGACGATACCGTCACCCCGGGCACGGAACTGTCCGCCGCGATCCCGCTGAATTCGGAACTGTTCACCGAAGGCGCCGGCGCGCCGGTCGTCGTGTCGAAAGACGTCGTCGTGAGCGGCGATGCGGTCATCAACGCGGTCGCCGGTTTCGACCAGAACCAGCGTCCGGCCGTGAACATCGAGCTGAACGCCGAAGGCGGCCGCAAGATGCGCGCCATGACGCGCGAGCGCGTCGGCAAGCGCATGGCCACCTTGCTGAAGGAAAAAGGCAAGTACAACGTGCTGCAGGTCGCGACCATCCAGAGCGAATTCGGTGCGAACTTCCAGACCACCGGCATGGCCAGCCCGCAGGCCGCCGCCGAGCTGGCGCTGCTGCTGCGCTCCGGCGCGCTGTCGGCGCCGATGGAATTCGTCGAGGAACGCGTCGTCGGCCCGCAGCTCGGTGCCGAGAATATCGCCAAGGGCCTGCACTCCACGCTGTGGGGCTTCGTGGCGATCGCGATCTTCATGATCATCTACTACCAGCTGTTCGGCTTCTTCAGCGTCGTGGCGCTGGCCTGCAACCTGCTGTTCCTGCTGGCGCTGCTGTCGATGCTGGGCGCAACGCTGACCCTGCCGGGTATCGCGGCAATCGCGCTGGCGCTGGGTATGGCGATCGACGCCAACGTGCTGATCAACGAACGCATCCGCGAGGAGCTGCGTGCGGGTAATACACCGCAGGCGGCCATCTCGGCCGGCTTCAGCCATGCGTGGGCGACCATTCTCGACTCGAACGTGACGACCCTGATCGTCGGCCTGGCGCTGCTGGTGTTCGGTTCGGGCGCCGTGCGCGGCTTCGCCGTCGTCCACTGCCTGGGCATCCTGACGTCGATGTTCTCGGCCGTGTTCCTGTCGCGCGGCGTCGTGAACCTGTGGTACGGCCGCAAGAAGAAGCTCGGCAAGATCGCCATCGGCACCGTGTGGAACGCGGATGCCAGCGCGGCCAAGGCGGCCGTCAAGAAAGGATAACCGGGGTAGAACATGGAATTTTTCAAGATTAAACGGGACATCCCGTTCATGCGCCACGCGTTGATCTTCAACGTGATCTCGGCGCTGACCTTCGTCGCCGCGGTGTTCTTCCTGGTGACCAAGCACCTGCACTTCTCGGTCGAGTTCACGGGCGGTACAGTGATGGAACTGCGCTACCCGCATGCGGCCGACCAGGAAAAGATCCGCCACAGCCTGGAAAAGCTGGGCTTCGAGCAGCCGGAAGTGGCCACGTTCGGCACCGCGCAGGACATCATGTTGCGCCTGCCGATCCGCCAGGGCGCCCCTGGTTCGAGCACGTCGGCGACGGTGTTCAACGCACTGTGCGCGGCGGAAGCCGGTACGCCGAAGCAGATCGAGCAGACCACCGACAAGGGCGAGAAAGTCGCCCGCACCAGCTGCGTGAACGCGGCGGGCGCGGAAGTGCTGAGCCAGCAGCGCGTGGAATTCGTCGGCCCACAGGTCGGCGACGAACTGGCGCAGAACGGCCTGAACGCCCTGATCATGGTCGTCGTCGGCGTGATGATCTACCTGGCCGTGCGCTTCGAATGGAAGTTCGCGGTCGCCGCGATCGTCGCCAACCTGCACGACGTCGTCATCATCCTGGGCTTCTTCGCCTTCTTCCAGTGGGAATTCTCGCTGACCGTGCTGGCCGCCGTGCTGGCCGTGCTGGGTTACTCCGTGAACGAATCGGTCGTGATCTTCGACCGGATCCGCGAGACCTTCCGCAAGGAGCGCAAGCTGACCGTGACCCAGGTCATCGACCACGCGATCACGAGCACGATCTCGCGTACGATCATCACGCACGGCTGTACCGAGATGATGGTCCTGTCGATGCTGTTCTTCGGCGGCCAGACGCTGCACTACTTCGCGATCGCGCTGACCATCGGTATCCTGTTCGGTATCTACTCGTCCGTGTTCGTGGCGGCCGCCATCGCCATGTGGCTGGGCGTCAAGCGCGAAGACCTGATCAAGCCGATCAAGGCGAAGGACGAAACGGACGGCGCCGTCGTGTAAGTGCGCGTCGTCTCGTAACAGAAAAAGCCGCCCGGCCTCGCCGTGGCGGCTTTTGTTTTTTTACTTTGTGTGAAACAGCGCACAGAGCGCCGACACAAGGCGGACTTAAGATGGACTCGTCTCTTTCAGGACATCCCTAGTTTTGGACTTCACCCGCTCCCGCAAGGAGCGGGTTTTTTTTTATCGAGCCGGCGGCGGCAGCGGGATGCCTTCCGTGCGCGCCAGCCGTTCCAGCGCCGCCTCCAGAATCATGCGGGCCTGGCCGGCGGACTGGTGCAGATCGAGGTGGACTTGCGCATCCGCGCTGTTGCGCGACGCGCACTGGGCGCTGTAGCGCTCGAAGCTGCCGACCATCAGCAGCAGTTCCGCCATGTGGCGCGGGCATTCGCAGGCCAGCGCGCTGCTGGCGCCCGTGATGCCGGCCAGCGTCTCTTCGTCGAAGCGTGGTCCCGCGGGCGGGGCGTCGGCGGCGCGGGCCGGCAGATGCTGTCCTTCCAGCGCCTGCCGGCACAACGGTACCAGTTCACCCATCTCGGATGGCACGCGTGCCACCAGCCACCCCTGCGCCCTTAGCGCGCGGATGGTCGCGCTCGGGCTGAAGCGGTACAGCACGACGACGGCCGCCGCATGCAGCGCGTCGCTGGCCGCCTGGATCATCGGGATCGCGTGTTCGTCGAGCTCGGACAATTCCACCAGCAGCACTTCGGTGCGCAGGTCCGGCCCCAGGCAGTCGGCCGGTTCGAAGCGCGAGCAGCTGGCCTGCACGTTCAGCAGCAGGGTGTCGTGCGGGCTCGCGGCGATCCGGCGCGCGAGGCCCAGGCCGATGACGACGACATCGATGGGCCGCACAAGCACGCCGTCGCGCGGCGCGCTTCCGCCGCCCAGCGCGCGCAAATCATCCGTGGACAAATGGGCCAGCTGGCCGATGGGATGGCCGCGGTCGACCAGCTGTTTCAGCAGGCCCAGGCGTTGCACCTGGTCCGCCGTGTACAGGCGCTGGCCGCTGGCCGAGCGGCGCGTGCCCGAGAGATCGTAGCGCCGTTCCCACACGCGCAGCGTTTCCACCGACAGGCCGGCCAGGCGCGCCGCGACGCCGCTGCGGTAGGTCAAGTCATTGGCATTGTCCTGGGATTGCTTGAGTATCGTGTCCATGCGAACCGGGATTGAACTGGAAAACTCGGATTATACCGGTTCAATCAATCGAGCTGATTCGGTCCATTTGCGATCTGGCACAAATTAGTCAAAATATTTAACAAATGTGTGTTAACGCACAGAGTGCCCGAGCGAGGAGAACTAAGATGGACTCGTCTCTTTCAGGACATCCCTAGTTTTGGACTTTGCCCGCTCCCTGGAGCGGGCATTTTTTTTGCCCGTTCTGCCAATAAAAAACGTCGTCCGTGCTTGCGCAGGGACGACGCCGGTGCAGCAGACCCGTTGCCGGGTCCGGGGAGGGAGGTTAGAAACCGTATTTCAGGCCGACCGTGTAGACGTCGGCCTTGGCGCCGAACGCCTTGTCCTTGCCGTAGCGCTCGTACTCGGCGTTCAGGGCGAGGTTCTGGTTCAGCTTGTACTCGACGCCGACGCCGCCGTACAGGCCCGTGTCGTAGCTGTTGACCTGGCCCAGGGTGCTGCTGCTGTACTTGCGCTCGTTGTACGAGACGCCCAGCTTGCCGTAGCCGGTGAAGCGGTCGCCCAGCGGCATGCTGTACTTGCCGGCGACATAGGTGCCGGAGCCTTTCACGTTGCCGAGGGACGTGTCCTGGTTGTCGAAGTTCGTGTAGCCGGCTTCGACGCCCCAGTTCTGGTCGAATTCATAGCCGCCGTAGATCTTGGCGCTCGTGTGGTAGTCATCGGTCGACTTGTTGTCGGCAGTGGCGGCACCGATGCCGACGTAGGCGTGCGGCGCGGTGGTCTGGGCTTGTGCGACGCCGGCGACGGCGGAGGTGGCGATCAGTGCGAGCAGCAGTTTCTTCATGGTTCACTCCTTGGTGTTCTAGGCTCGCGATTCGTCGTGAATCGCAATATGGCCAAGATAGCACCATGTTTCCCTAAGAGAAGTTCTTAAACGGTAAGGAATGTAACAAGATGAAAGTAAGTGACTCGAAAGTCACATATAGGCGAACGACACCGGCCGCATGGTAGCGGCCGGTGTCGACGTGAAAAAGCGGGGATCAGGCCAGGGCGGCCGTCAGGCTGTGCACTTCATCCTCCGATTCCTGGAGGATGGTTTTCAGCGTGCCTTCGCCGACGGCGAAGTCGATGGTGGCGCTGACCTGCATGCCGGATACGCCGGGATCGCGTTCCAGCAGCGGCGATGCGACGGGAGACAGGTCGTTCGCCAGCAGCAGCGTGTCGCCCAGCGTTTCCGGCGGCAGGGCGCGCATGCCGTTCCACAGCGCTTCGATGGCACCCATCACGGGGGCCGGCACGCCCAGCTTGAGCAGGACGCCGCGGCCGATGGCCGTTTCGCCATGCTCGATCCATTCGTCGGCGCCGCCGTCCAGCAGGCCCGGGAACTCGGGCGCGCGCGACAGCAAATAAAAGCCGCCGACCTCGTGCACGATGCCGGCGAACATGGCCGTTTCCGGATCGACGAAGGACACCCTTCGGGCGATCACCTGCGACAGTGCGGCCACGTGGGTCGAGTGCAGCCAGAGCTGATCGGCCTTGGCGCGCAGTTCGGGGTCCTGGATCTCGCCCGCAAGCTGGCGCACGATGACGGCGGCAGCGAGCGCGCCCAGGGTGCGAAAGCCCACGCGCTGCACGGCCGCCTTGACGTTGGTGACGTCGTTGCCGAAGCGGTTATAGGCGGCCGAGTTGGCGATGGCGACGGTGCGGGCGGCCAGCAGCGGCTCCGTCTGCACGAGGCGCGCCGCATCGTCGATGTGGCAATCCGGGTCGGTCAGCGCGCGCTGCAGCTTGAGCGTCGCGTCGACGTGGGTGGGGAAGTGGAGGTCGCCGCGCCCGGCCTGCGCGGCAATGCTCTTGAGGGCGTCGATTCTGTCCATGGGAAAAAATTATACCCCCGGACAATTCATCAGGGTTCGCTGAAAATGGCGTCGCAGCCGTCTTTCGGTTCCTCGGTGTCCTGCAGCTCGTCGATCAGGCCGAGGTCGAACAATTCCTCGACCGCGTTCATGAAGCTGTTCAGGGTGGCGGCGCCGATCAGCCGGTAGATCTCGCCGTCATCGTTGCGCACGCCGATCACCATCGGTTCCTCGCGCACTTCGGCGGGCGAGGCCACGTCCAGCAGCAGGTTGCCGATGATGTGCTTGTCGAAATGGGGAGGCTTCTTGCCTTCGAGTAGTGCTGTATTCATATCATCCTTCGTCGGCGGGAACGTGCCCGCCCGGTGTGACCAGGCCCGGCGAATCGAGCCGGGTGCGCAGGCGGCGCAGCGCATGGTCCAGTTGTTCGAAATCGCCCTCGCCATAATCGGCGAACAGCTGCTTGCCGTGTGCAACCACGGCCGGAAACACGTTGCGGAACAGGGACTCCCCATCCGCCGTCAGGCGCACGTGGAACGAACGCTTGTCGTCGCAATTGCGCGCACGTTCCACGAGTCCTTTCTGCTCGAGGCGGTCGATGACGCCGGTCAGCGTCCCCTTCGTGATCAGGGTTCGCTCGCCCAGTTCCTTGTAAGTCATGCCGGGCGTGTTGCCGAGGGTGGCGATGATGTCGAATTGCGGATGCGTCAGCCCATGCCGGCGCACCGGTTCGGCGACGAAGCGCTCGAACCCTTGCAGGCATTCGGCCAGCAGGCGCACACTCTTCAGATATCGTTCACCCATGAAACGATTATAGCCGCCAGCGCGGGCCGACCCCAGTCTTCGTCGTTGCGGCCGCGTCCGGTACCATAGCAATCTTGCCTGACTATATTTCACGTTTCATGACCCAGCATCTGCGCGGCATCCTCGCCCTCGTCGTCGTCGTCCTTGTGTGGGGCACGACATTTCCTGCGATGAAGGAGCTGACGGCATACTTTTCTCCCGTGTGGATCATTCTGACCCGTTTCGCCATCGCGACGGCGCTCTTGTCGCCGTTCCTGTGGCGTGCACGCCGCACGGACGTGATGCTGGGCGGCATACTCGGCTTGTTGCTGTTCTTCTGCTACCTGTTCCAGGTGGAAGGTCTCGCCCTGACGACGTCGAACCGCAACGCCTTCATCTGCGGCCTGAACGTGCTCGTCGTGCCGCTGCTGGGCCTGCTCGGCGGGCGCCTGCCGGAGCGCCGCATCGTCATCGCGCTGCTGCTCGCGATCGCGGGCCTGGTCTCGCTGTGCTGGGACGGCGGCGGCGGCTGGGGCCGCGGCGACACGCTCGCGCTGCTGGCCGCGCTCACGTTCGGCGCCTACATCAAGGTCATGGAAGTCTATACCCGCCGCGCGGTCCGGCTGATGACCGTGACGGCCGCGCAGATCGGGACCGTCGCCCTGTGCGCCGGCCTGTGGCTGGTCGCGCGCGAGGTGCCGCAGGGAGCCGTTGAGGAGGCTGCGAACTACTGGACATACATCGGCCACGGGCTGCTTCACTATTCGCCGAATTTCGCCTACCTGGGCGTGCTGTGCACCGCCGCCATCATCTCGATGCAGGCCTGGGGCCAGGCGCGCACGAGCGCCAACGAGGCGGCCGTCATCTATGCGTTCGAGCCCGGCGGCGCCGCGTTCTTCGCGTATTTCTGGCTGGGCGAGGCGATGGGCGGCCGGGGCTGGCTCGGCGCGGCTTTGTTGATCTCCGGTATGATAGTCAGTCAATGGAATGCCGAAAGCCGGCCCGCCGCCGCGCTCGCCCCCGAGTGATGATCCCTCATTGTCCGAATGCAGCAGCTTGAACTGTCCCGCCTCGCGCAGGAGGCGCCGCTGCGCGTGCTGCTCGTGCATGCGGGCGAGCCGGATTCGCTGACGTGGTCCGGCCTCGTGCAGCCGCTGCGCCTGGCGGCCAAGGTGCTCGGGCCGGAACGCCTGCACGTGGACGTGCGCACCCCCGACAAATTCGCGGCCGACCAGCGCCACTGGCACCTCGTGCTGCTCGTCGCCGACGAGGCCGAGGCCGGCCTGCGCCCAGCCAATCTGCGCACCGTGATCTCCCGCTGCCGCGCGGCCCCGTGCTGGGGCGGCGTCGGCGCCGGCGTGCTGTGGCTGGCGGAGGCGGGCGCGCTGAACGGTGCGCGCGCCGCGCTGCCGTGGTCGCTGTATCCCGACGTCGACATGCGCGCCGACCAGGCCCTGCTGAGCCCCCACTTGTACGAAATCGACGGCGCGCGCCTGACGAGCTGCGGCGGCGCGGCCAGCATCGACTTCGCGCTGACCCTCGTCGACGTGCTGTTCGGCGCGACGGTCCAGGCGCAAGTGAAGGAAATCCTGTGCGTGGACCGCGTGCGCGGCCCGGAAGAGCGCCAGCGCGTCGCGCTGCAGGCCCGCTTCGGCGTGCTGCAGCCCAAGCTGACGGAAGCGGTGACCCTGATGGAAGCGAACATCGAGGAACCCCTGTCGACCGATGACATCGCGCAACTGGCGGGCGTATCACGGCGCCAGCTGGAGCGCCTGTTCAAGCAGTACCTGGGCAGCCTGCCGTCGCGCTACTACCTCGAACTGCGCCTGCAACGGGCGCGCCAGCTGCTGCGCGACACCAACTACTCCATCGTGCAGGTGGGGCTGATGTGCGGGTTCTCGTCCGGCTCGCACTTCTCCACTGCCTTCGGCGCGCTGTTCGGCAACACGCCGCGCGAAGAACGCCAGCGCAAGCTCAGCCAATAAATTCGGGGTCAGAGCACATTATTTTTGCGAGGTCGTCGATGTTGATCGACATAGGCTGAATATCGCCGCAGCTTGGCCGAAGTTTTAAAATAAATTGGACCTGACCCCGAATTGGAGCAATTGTTGCTCGTCCAAAAATGAAAATGCCTGTCGCAGTTTGGAAAGAACGGCAATCGTTGGCTTCTCTATAATGAGTCGCTCGGCGCGGCTGCTGGAGTCCGCGCAATCTTTTATTTGGATGAGGAAAACGTCATGAATGCTAAGCTCGACTCGGGTGTCGCCACGCGGCCTGTCACACGCCAGACTTTCGACGAGGTGCTCGTCCCGACCTACGCACCCGCCGCGATGGTGCCCGTGCGTGCTTCGGGCCTGGACGTGTGGGACCAGGACGGCAAGCATTACCTCGACTTCACCTCCGGCATCGCCGTCAGCAGCCTGGGTCATTGCAACCCGGTCGTCGTCGAGGCGCTGACCCGCCAGGCCAATACGCTCTGGCACGTCGGCAACGGCTACACGAACGAGCCGGTGCTGCGCCTGGCGTCGGCCCTGATCGAGGCCACGTTCGCCGACCGCTGCTTCTTCGCCAACTCGGGCGCGGAAGCCAACGAAGCCGCCCTGAAGCTGGCGCGCAAGTACGCGCACGGCAAGTTCGGCCCGCACAAGTCGCGCATCGTGTCGTGCTACTCGTCGTTCCACGGCCGCACGCTGTTCACCGTGTCGGTCGGCGGCCAGTCGAAGTACACCGAAGGCTTCGAGCCGCTGCCGCCGGAAATCAACCACATCAACTACAACGACATCGAGTCGGCACGCGCCGCCATCGGCGATGACGTCGCGGCCGTGATCGTCGAGCCGATCCAGGGCGAAGGCGGCGTGATCCCGGGCGACATCGAATTCCTCAAAACGCTGCGCGAACTGTGCGACAAGACCGGCGCCCTGCTGATCTTCGACGAAGTGCAGTCGGGCGTGGGCCGTACCGGCACCTTCTACGATTACATGAACGTGGGCGTGACCCCGGACGTGCTGACCTCGGCCAAGGCGCTGGGCAACGGCTACCCGATCGGCGCGATGCTGACCACCAACGAGATCGCCCAGTACCTGGCCGTCGGCAGCCACGGCACCACGTACGGCGGCAACCCGCTGGCGACGTCGGTGGCGCTGGCCGTCATCGAGCAGATCAACCAGCCGGCCTTCCTGGCGCGCGTGCGCGAGGCGAGCGGCAAGGTGGTCGCGAACCTGGAGAAGCTGGCCGCCGACTACCCGCAGCTGTTCACCAAGCCGCGCGGCAAGGGCCTGCTGCTCGGCCTGCCGATGGCCGACGCCTACAAGGGCAAGTCGAAGGACTACACGAAGGTCGCGGAAAAACTGGGCCTGATGCTGCTGATCGCCGGCCCGGACGTCGTCCGCCTGGCACCGGCGCTGGTCGTCTCCGACGAGCAGATCGCGGAAGCGGACCGCATCATGCGCCAGGCCGCCGACGCGTTCCTCGCCGGCTGATAGCGCCTGCACACCCGGCCGGAAGGGGGGACACCCCAGCCCGGCCGGCTCCGTGAGTTCGATGCCATTGTCGGGAGAATCCATGTACGTAGTTCGTCCGGTAGAACCAGCGGATGTCGGCGCCCTCGAGACGCTGCTTGCCGCGTCCACGCCGGGAGTGCACACCCTGCCGCGCACGCGCGAGAAAATCGCCGCGTTCGTGGAGCGTTCGGTGGCGTCGTTCGCCGCCCACGTCGACATCCCCAGCGAAGAGTCCTACCTGTTCGTGCTCGAAGACGTCGACAGCTGCGAGCTGGTCGGCACCGCCGCGATCCACGCGTCGGCCGGCTCGAACGGCACCTATTTCGCGTTTCGCAACGATGTGATCCAGCAGGTCTCGCGCGACCTGAACATCAGCCACAGCGTGCACGCGCTGACCCTGTGCTCGGAGCTGACGGCGTATTCGCAGCTGTCCGGCTTCTACATCCGCCACCGCGACACGGCCGGCCGCGAAGCCGCGCTGCTGTCGCGTGCCCGTCTGCTGTATGCCGTGCTGGCGCCGCACCGCTTCGGCGACCGCTTCTTCGTGCCGCTGGCCGGCGTCACCGACGAACATGGCCAGTCGCCGTTCTGGGATGCGCTGGGCCGCAAGTTCTTCAAGATGGACTTCCTCGATGCGGAGCGCACGATCGGCGGCGCCCGCAACCGCACCCTGATCGTCGAGCTGATGCCGCACTACCCCGTGTACGTGCCGCTGCTGCCGGGCCCCGCGCAGGCGGTGATGGGCCAGATCCACCCGAGCGGCGAACTCGCGTTCGACCTGCTGACGGAAGAGGGCTTCGAAGCCGACGAATACATCGACATCTTCGACGGCGGTCCGATCCTGCAGGCGCACAAGCACGCGCTGCGGTCGTTCTCCGGCTCGATGGTGAAGAAGGTCGCGAACGCCGAGTTGCAGCCGCCCACGCGCGGCGGCAAGGCCGCGATGGTGAATTACGCGGTGGCCAGCAGCGAACGCAAGTTCCGCGCGATCGTGCTGCCGTGCGACCCGGCCGAAAGCTCGGAAGCCATCTGCCTGCCGCCCACGGCACGCGAGGCGCTCGGCGTCGCGACCGGCGACAGCGTCATCTGCGTACGCATCTGATGCACAACCATGAGGAACCCATGCTCGTAATCCGCGCAATCACCCTGAACGACATCGATCCGCTGATCGAGATGGCGCGCCAGGTCGGCAGCGGCATGACCACGCTGAAGCCGGACCGCGCCATGCTGGGCGAGCGCGTCGAGACCGCGGTGGCATCGTTCGCGCAGACGATCCCGCCCGAGGAGCGCGACTACATGTTCGTGATGGAAGACACGTCCAACGGCCGCCTGGCCGGCGTGTGCGCCATCAAGGCCGCCGTCGGCCTCACGGAGCCGTTTTATAACTACCGCATCGGTACGCTGGTGCACTCCAGCCGCGAGCTGGGCGTGTTCACGCGCATGGACACGCTGTACCTGTCGAACGACCTGACCGGTTCCACGGAACTGTGCTCGCTGTTCCTGATGCCGGAATACCGCACGGGCTACAACGGCAAGTGGCTGTCCAAGAGCCGCTTCCTGTTCATGGCCCAGTTCCAGCACCTGTTCACGGAAAAGATCATCGCCGAGATGCGCGGCTACCAGGCGGAGGACGGTACGTCGCCGTTCTACGAGGGCCTCGGCCGCCACTTCTTCAAGATGGATTTCAACCACGTCGACGGCCTCACGGCGCTCGGCAAGAAGTCCTTCATCGCGGAGCTCATGCCGCGCCAGCCGCTGTATGTCGCGTACCTGCCGGAAGACGCGCAGGCCGTGATCGGCCAGGTGCACCGCTCCACGCTCCCGGCGAGAAAACTGCTGGAGCAGGAAGGCATGCACTACGAGGGCTACGTCGACATCTTCGACGCGGGCCCCGTGCTGCAGGGCCGCGTGGCCGAGCTGCGCGCCGTGCGCGACAGCGTGCTAACGACGGCCGAGGAAGGCCAGCCGGAAGGCGAGTGCGAAGTCACGCTCGTCTCCAACACGAAGCTCGACGATTTTCGCATGGTCCTTACCCAGGCCTGCGACGGCGGCCGCAAGGTCGCGCTATCCGTGCGCGAACTCCAACTGCTGCATTGCCAGCCGGGCGATCCGATCCGCTCGCTGGCCCTCAACGTAAGGAAGAACAATGGCTAACGTTTCTAACTACATCGGCGGCGAGTGGCTGGCCGGCTCCGGTCCGCAGCTCGACACGATCGACCCGTCCACCGGCCGCCAGACCTGGACCAGTAACGAATCCACCGCGGAAGACGTCGACCGCGCCGTGAAAGCCGCGCGCGCCGCGTTCGAAGACTGGGCGCTCACGCCGCTCGAACAACGCATCGCCATCTGCCAGTGCTTCCGCGACCTGCTCAAGGAGCACAACGAGGAACTCGCCGCGATCATCGCCGAGGAAGTGGGCAAGCCGTTGTGGGAAGCCCGCACGGAAGTGACGACGATGGCCAACAAGGTCGATATCTCCGTGCAGTCGCATGCCGCGCGCACGGGCGAAACGGCTGCGAAGGTCGCCGACGGCAATGCCGTGCTGCGCCACCGTCCGCACGGCGTGTTCGGCGTGTTCGGCCCCTATAACTTTCCCGGCCACCTGCCGAACGGCCACATCGTGCCGGCGCTGATCGCGGGGAACACGCTCGTGTTCAAGCCGAGCGAATACGCGCCGCGCACCGCCGTGCGTACCGTGCAGCTGTGGGAACAGGCCGGCCTGCCGCAGGGCGTGCTGAACCTCGTGAACGGCGGCCGCGCGACGGGCGTGGCGCTGTCGCAGCACCCGGACGTCGACGGCATCCTGTTCACGGGCAGCAGCCAGACGGGCGTCGCGCTGCATAAGCAGTTCGGCGGCCAGCCGGGCAAGATGCTGGCGCTGGAAATGGGCGGCAACAACCCGCTCGTCGTGTGGGACGTACAAAACATCGACGCGGCCGTGCACCATGCGGTGATGTCCGCGTTCATCTCGGCCGGCCAGCGCTGCACGTGCGCGCGCCGCCTGATCGTGCAGGACACGCCGGAAGGCCAGGCGTTCATCGACCGCCTCGTGGAAGTGGCTGCCAAGCTGGCCGTCGGCCCGTCGAATGCCGAACCTCAACCGTTCATGGGCCCCGTCGTCTCGGCCGCCGTGGCGAAACGCCTCGTGCAGGCGCAGGAGATGATGGAAGCGCAGGGCGGCAAAGTCCTGCTGCGCATGCGCCAGCTCGACCCGAACGCGGGCTTCGTCACCGCCGGCATCGTCGACGTGACGGATGCACAAGGCATCCCGGACGAAGAGTGGTTCGGACCGTTGCTGCAGATCGTGCGCGTGGCCGATTTCGACGCCGCCATCGCGGCCGCCAACGCCACGGAATTCGGCCTCGCCGCGGCACTGCTGTCGCCGTCGGAAGACCTGTGGAAGCGCTTCGCCATCAAGGCCCGTGCCGGTGTCGTCAACTGGAACCGCCCGACGACGGGCGCCGCCAGCTCCGCGCCGTTCGGCGGTGTCGGCAAGTCCGGCAACCACCGTCCGAGCGCCTATTACGCGGCCGACTACTGCGCGTACCCGGTCGCCTCCATCGAAACCGCTGAACTGGACATGCCGGCCAAGCTGTCGCCCGGCCTCACCTTCTGAACGATATGCGCAACGCACGCGAATTCAATTTCGACGGCCTCGTGGGTCCGTCGCACAACTATGCCGGCCTCTCGTTCGGCAACGTGGCTTCGTTCAACAACGTGCGCAGCGCGTCGAATCCGCGCCAGGCGGCGTTGCAGGGCCTCGCCAAGATGCGCGCGCTGGCCGCGCGCGGCTTCGCGCAAGGCCTGCTGCCGCCGCAGGCGCGCCCGAACTTCCGCCTGCTGCGCCGCCTCGGTTTCAGTGGCACCGACGCCGACGTGCTGTCGCAGGCGTACCGCGAATCGCCCGTGATCCTCGCGTGCGCCTACTCCGCATCGCCGATGTGGACCGCGAACGCCGCCACCGTCAGCCCGTCGGCCGACACGGCGGACGGCCGCGTGCACTTCACCGCTGCGAACCTGAACAACAAGCTGCACCGCGCGGAAGAACACGTGCAGGCGACGCGCACCCTGCGCGCACTGTTCGCGAACCCGGACCGCTTCGTCGTGCACGACCCGCTGCCGTCGACGCCCGCGTTCGGCGACGAAGGCGCCGCCAACCACACGCGCTTCGCCAGCGCCCACGGTGCGTCCGGCGTCGAGTTCTTCGTGTATGGCCGCGTCGAATTCGACCCGTCCGCGCCGGCACCCGTGAAATACCCGGCGCGCCAGACCTTGGAAGCGTCGCAGGCCGTCGCCCGCCTGCATGGCCTGGACGCGGCGCGCACCGTGTTCGCGTCGCAGAATCCGGCCGTGATCGACCAGGGCGTGTTTCATAACGACGTGATCGCGGTCGGCAACGGCAACGTGCTGTTCTATCACGAGCAGGCGTTTGCCGACGAAGCCTCCACGCTGGAAGCGCTGCGCCGCGCGCTGGGCGTCACCGGCACCGATTTGCGCGCCGTGCGCGTGGACACGGGCGTTGTCCCCGTCGCCGATGCCGTCGCCAGCTATCTGTTCAACAGCCAGCTGCTGTCCAAGCCGGACGGCGGCATGGCGCTCGTCGTCCCGCACGAATGCCGCGAGACGGCGACCGTGGCCCGCTACCTGGAGCAGCTGGTGGCGTCGGGTGGCCCGATCGACGAATTGATCGAATTCGACCTGCGCCAGAGCATGCGCAACGGCGGCGGCCCCGCGTGCCTGCGCCTGCGCGTGGTGCTCACGGACGAGGAAGCGGCCGCCATGCACCAGGGCGTGCTGATGACGGAAGATCTGTATGCGCGCCTCGTGCCGTGGGTCGAGCGGCATTACCGCGACCGCGTCGAGCCGAAGGACCTGGCCGACCCGCAGCTGGCCATCGAGTGCGCCGCTGCGCTGGAAGACCTGGAACGCATCCTGGGCTTGCCCGGTCTTTACGACCTTTCATGATTTAATAGCGAATAGATAGTTTCCGGAGACAGGAAGCACGAGATTTGGACGGGACAACCCTGTCCGTACCAGCCGGGAACATGTGGCCACAAGCCGCGCCGAACCCGGCGCAACAACCAGCTTTTGGAGAAGCTAAAAATGAACAAAGACATGCCTCACGATCTGCGCACGCAAACCCTTGCGCTGGTCAATGAGAACAAGCCGGCCGACGCCTCGGAACAAGTGGGCGCGCTGATCGGCGCCTGGATCGGCGCGCTGGACGAGGACGACCTCGCCGGCATCGATCCCCGCAACCTCGCCGCCATCCTGTGGGATGCCTTCGCCCAGGTGGCGCAGCGCACGACCGATGGCTGCCAGATCGCGGAGAATCGCTATACGGACGGGCGCTGCGGCATGTCGACCGCCTTGCTGATCCTGAACGAGGACATGCCTTACCTCGTCGACTCGTTCGTGATGGCGCTGCGCCGCCAGCGCGTCGTCGCGTCGGGCGTGCTGAATACGGTGCTGCCCGTGCGCCGCGACGAAGCCGGCCGCGTGGTCGCCGTCGGCGAGGCCGGCGCGCCGCTGGAATCGTATGTCCTGTGCCTGCTGGCGGAAGACCTGCCGCAGGACGAACTCTCCGAACTCGTCGCCCGCATCCAGATGGTCGCGCGCGACGCCGCCATCGTTCACCGCGACGCCGTCGCCATGGCCGACCGCATGACGGCCGTCGCCGCCGCGGCCAGCGCGCAAGGCACCCCCGGCGGCCAGGAAGTCGCCGCCTTCCTCGAATGGGCGAAGAACGAAGGCTTCGAGCCGTTTGGCTATGCCTATTACTTCGTGAAGCCGGGCGTGCGCGAACTCGAACGCGACATCCCGAGCCGCATCGGCGTGCTGCAGGATACGTCGCACCCCGTCTACGGCACCTGCCTGCAGAACATCCCGGGCGACTTCGAGATCCTGTCCAAGCGCGACGAGACGCTGTCGATCGTGAAGGCCGACGTGGCCGGCACCTTGCACCGCGACCAGCCGCTGGACTTCATCGGCGTGCGCGACACCGACACGCAGGGCAACACGATCGGCGAACACTGCTTCGTCGGCCTGTTCACCCGCGCCGCCACGTCGACGCCGCTGGCACGCCTGCCGTTCGCGCGCGGCCGCGTCGCGAAAGTGCTGTCCATCGCCGGCGTGCGCCAGGAAGGCTTCCGCGCCGAGAAATTCCTCGAAATCCTGGAGTCGCTGCCGCGCACGGAAGCGCTGGAAGCGGAGCCGGACTGGCTCGCCCAGGTGTGCAGCTCCGTCGTCTCGCTGTACAAGCAGCCGCGCGCGAAAGTCTTCGCACGCCGCGACGTCTATCAACGCCACCTGAACGTCCTGGTCTATTTGCCGCGCGAGCGCTACAGCGCCGCCGTCGTCGCCGCACTGGCGCAGGCGCTGAAGGACAGCTCGGGCGCCGTCGACGTGCGCACGCAGACCCTCGTCGCCGACGGTCCGCTGGCCCGCGTCTACCTGATCGCCCAGGCAGCGCGCTATCCGCTCGACCTGGAATCCGACATCCAGAAACCGCTGCTGTCCGTGCTGGACGGCTGGCACGACCGCTACACGGCGCTGACCGACACGGTCGAAGATGTCCCAACCCGCAACGCGCTCCGTAAAATCCTGCCCACCCTGCCCGTGAACTACGTGGCCGCGACGGCGCCGGAAATCGCCTTCCGCGACGTGAACGCGATCATCGCGAACGGCCAGCAGGGCCATGTCTCGGTCCGCATCGAGACGGACGAAGCGGGCATCACGTCGCTGCGCCTGTACTCGACGAACACGATGCCGTCGCTGTCGCGCATCCTGCCGGCGCTGCAGAATGCCGGCGTCGCCATCGACCGCGAACAAAGCTTCTGGATCGACACGGCCGACGGCACCCGCCGCTATATCACGAGCCTGATCGTCGATGCGGATTCCGCCGCCAAGCTGGCGAAGCCCGGTGTCGCCGACGTGGCGGACGAGTTGTTCGCCGCGCTGTTCAACGACGAAGCGGAAGACGGCCGCCTGAACGGCCTCACCATCGAAGGCGGCCTGTCGATGCGCGAAGTGCAGCTCGTGCGCGCGTACATCAGCTACTGGCGCCAGGCCGGCAGCAAGTTCTCGACCCGCTACATGGCCGAGACGCTGCGCCCGCGCGCGAACCTCGTCAAGGAACTGGTGGACGGCTTCGCGCTGCGCTTCGACCCGAAACGCTCGGCCGAAGAGCGCGCCGAGGGCGACGCGAAACTGGCCTCGCTGAAGGCGGGCCTGGCCAAGGTCAACCACGCCGACACCGAGGAAATCATGGCCGCGCTGGTCGACCTGGTGATGGCGACCGTGCGCACCAACTATTATCAAAACGACGGCGAGAAGATCATCTTCAAGTTCGACACGAGCCACCTGGCGCTCGTGCCGGAACCGCGTCCGTTCCGCGAGATCTACGTGTTCTCGCGCCGCTTCGAAGGCGTGCACCTGCGCGGCGGCCCGGTCGCCCGCGGCGGCCTGCGCTGGTCGGACCGCATGGAAGACTACCGCACCGAAGTGCTGGGCCTCGTGAAGGCGCAGATGGTCAAGAACGCCGTCATCGTGCCGGCCGGCTCGAAGGGCGGTTTCGTCTGCAAGCAGATGCCGAAGGATGCGGCGCGCGACGTCGTGGCGGCCGAGGGCGAAGCCGTCTACCGCCTGTTCATCGCGAGCCTGCTGGAAGTGACGGACAACCGCGTGCGCGGCGAGATCGTCCCGCCGACGGACACCGTGCGCTACGACCAGGACGACCCGTACCTCGTGGTCGCCGCCGACAAGGGCACCGCGACGTTCTCCGACATCGCCAACAGCATCGCCGTCTCGCGCGGTTTCTGGCTGGGCGACGCGTTCGCATCAGGCGGCTCGAACGGCTACGACCATAAGAAAATGGGCATCACGGCGAAGGGCGCGTTCGAAGCCGTGAAACGCCACTTCTACGAGATGGGCCACGACATGAACACGACCCCGGTGACGATGGTCGGCGTGGGCGACATGTCGGGCGACGTGTTCGGCAACGGCGTGCTGCTGTCGCGCCAGCTGAAACTGGTTGCCGCTTTTGACCACCGCCACATCTTCCTCGACCCGAACCCGGACGTCGTCGTGTCGTTCAACGAGCGCAAGCGCATGTTCGCGCTGCCGCGTTCGTCGTGGGAGGACTACGACAAGGAACTGATCTCGGAAGGCGGCGGCGTGTTCCCGCGCACCGCCCGCCACATCGAGCTGTCGCCACAGGTGCGCGAAGCGCTGGCCATCGAAGAGACGTCGCTCACGCCGGAAGAACTGATGCACCGCATCCTGCTGGCGCCGGTCGACCTGTTCTACAACGGCGGCATCGGCACCTACATCAAGGCCTCCACGGAGACCCACGCGCAGGTGAAGGACCGCGCCAACGACAACATTCGCGTCAACGGCAACGAGCTGCGCGTGAAAGTCGTGGCGGAAGGCGGCAACCTGGGCGCGACCCAGGCGGGCCGTATCGAATTCGCACTGGCCGGCGGCCGCATCTTCACCGATGCGATCGACAACTCGGCCGGCGTGGACTGCTCCGACCACGAAGTCAACGTCAAGATCTGGCTCGACACCGAAGTCAACGCGGGCCAGCTGGACGAGGGCGAGCGCAACCGCCTGCTGACCGAGATGACGGGCGATATCGAGAAGCTGGTCCTGCGCGACAACACGCTGCAGACGCACCTGCTGGTGCGCGAGGCGCAGGCGCAAAGCAACAGCGCCGTCGTCGACGGCTATGCCGCGCTGATCGCGAGCCTGGAGGCGGAAGGCGCCGTGTCGCGCGAGCTGGAACAGCTGCCGAGCGAGACGGAACTGCAGCGCCGCAAGGCCCTGGGCCAGGGCCTCACGACGCCGGAACTGGCCGTCGTCGTCGCCAACGTCAAGAACCGCTTCAAGCGCGTCCTGGCCGCGCTGCCGCTGACGGAACAGCCGTGGGCCGAGACCATCCTGCGCCCGTACTTCCCGGCGCAGCTGGTCGCCACGCGCGATCCGCTGGCGCACCCGCTGGCCAATGCGATCCTCGCGACCGTGCTGGCCAACGAATCGGTCAACCGCTGCGGCCCGCTGATGCTGCGCGACCTGGCGCTGGAACACCGCATCGACGATGCCGAAGTCGTGAAAGCGTGGGGCCAGGCCTGGGCCGCGCTGCACCTGGCGCCCGTGTTCGAGGCACTGGACCATGACGCGCTGGTCGTGCCGCGCGACGTGTCGCAGACGGTCGACGCCCGCACCCGCGTGATGCTGCGCACCGTGATCGAAGGCGTGCTGTCGCTGCCGGCGGAACAAGCCGGTGCCGGCGGCATGGAAGAACTGTCGAACCTGTTCGCCCAGCCGGAACAACTGCGCCAGCTGATGCCGGCGAAATCGGAAGCGGACAACCACGCCGGCCTGTCGTCGTCGTTCGTGCAGGCGTGGAAGGCCGTCGACACGGTCGAATCGCTGGCGGCGTTCCTGTTCGCGGCCGTGTCGGTCCAGCGTCCGCAAGGCATGTCGCTGGCCGAGTTCCTGCGCGTCGGCATGCTGCTGCGCGAGCAGGCCGGCATCGACACGCTGGAACGCGGCCTCAAGCTGCCGGCCATCAGCAAGTCGCAGGAACAGCTGCGCAACTACGCGCTGCAAGCCCTGCGCCGCACGCAGCAACGCCTGCTGCTGGAAGTGCTGGAAGCGAGCCGCGCCACCGGCGACATGCAGGCGGCCGTGCGCGAGCTGACGGCGGCGATGGGCCTGTCCGCCGGCTACGTCCAGCCGACGGACCTGGAGCAGGCGATGCTTGCCGTGTGGTCGCTGTCGGAAGGGTCGAGCCCCGACCGCATCGCGGCGGGCAACGCGTCGCTCACCGTCGCGACGCTGGCGTAAGCGATGACGGCCGCCTTACCGAAGGAAATCCGGGCGCTCGCCGAAGGCGACTTCGGCGAGGTTGCCGCCCGTTTCGCGGCAGCCGGCTTCGCGGTGGCGCAACCTGCGAAGGGTGTGCTGACCGTGAAGGCGGCGGCACCCATGGCAGAGCGTCCCGCCGTGCTGCTGTCGGTGGGCGTGCACGGCGACGAGACGGGGCCGATCGAGATGGTGGCCTACGCCATCGAGGCCCTGTCGCGCACGCCGCAGGAACTTGCGGTGGACCTGATGCTGTGCGTCGGGAACATCGACGCCATCGCGGCCGGCAAGCGCTTCATCGACGCGGACCTGAACCGCATGTTCCGCGACCAGCGCGGCGACCTGGCCGGCACCTTCGAAGCCGGCCGGGCCGACACGCTGATCGCGGCCACAAGCGCGTTCTTCGACGGCAGCGGCCCGCGCCGCTGGCACCTCGACCTGCACACGGCGATTCGTGGATCCCGTTATCCGCGCTTCGCCATCGTGCCGGAGCTGATCGCGGACGAGGCCAGGAACGAACTGATCTCATGGCTGGGCCTCGGCGGCATCGAGGCCGTCATCATGAACCCGGCGTCCGCGGGCACGTACAGTTACTGGACGGCCGAGCGGCACGGCGCCGCGGGCACGACCGTCGAACTGGGACGCATCGGCACGCTGGGGCAGAACGATTTGTCGCAGTTCGCGGCGATGGCGTCGGCCCTGCACGGCTTGCTGCGCGGGTCCATGCAAGGCGGAGGAACAGCGCCTATCGTGTTCAACACGGCCCAGTCGATCACCAAGCTGTCCGATGCGTTCACCATGAGCTTCGGACGCGATACGGAGAACTTCACGCCGTTGAAAAAAGGCGACGTGATCGCGCGCGACGGCGAAACCGTTTATACCGTTCAGCACGACGAGGAGTGCGTCGTGTTTCCGAACCCTGATGTGCGCGTGGGGTTGCGTGCGGGGATCATGGTGGTGCGCGCCGGTTGAAAGCGCGTTTGCGCCATGCGCGCTAGACTGGCTCTTTGAAACGCAAAGGGGAGTCTTCACCCATGAGCAAGCTGTTTTCTCCGATCAAGCTCGGCCCGCTCGAGCTGGCCAACCGGATCGCCATCGCGCCGATGTGCCAATACTCCGCCGAACAAGGCTACGCCACCGACTGGCACATGATCCACCTCGGCCACCTCGCGCTGTCCGGCGCCGGTCTCCTCATCATCGAAGCGACCGCCGTGACGGAGGAGGGGCGCATCACGTACGCCGACCTGGGCCTCTGGTCCGAC
Source organism: Massilia kyonggiensis (assembly GCF_024756235.1). Lineage (GTDB taxonomy): Bacteria > Pseudomonadota > Gammaproteobacteria > Burkholderiales > Burkholderiaceae_D > Telluria > Telluria kyonggiensis. Next base: position 61,476 of record NZ_JANUGY010000009.1, read on the forward strand.
GAGCACGCGGCCGCGCTGGAGCCCGTCGTGAATGCGATGCGCAAGTACGCACCCATCAAGATCGCGATCCAGCTCGCGCACGCGGGCCGCAAGGCGTCGAGCGAAGTGCCGTGGCACGGCGGCGCGAATCTTCCGGTGGACCATGCGGACGGCTGGCAGACCGTGGCGCCGTCCGCGCTCCCGCATGCGGAGGGCGAGACCGTGCCGCTGGCGCTGGATGCGGCGGCCCTAGAGCGCGTGAAGGACGGCTTTGTCGCCGCCGCGCGCCGCGCCGATGCGCTGGGCCTGGACGCCATCGAACTGCACGGCGCCCACGGCTATCTGCTGCACCAGTTCCTGTCGCCGCTGTCGAACCAGCGGGACGATGAATATGGCGGTTCGCTGGAAAACCGCATGCGGTTTCCGCTCGAAGTGTTCCAGGCCGTGCGCGCGGCCGTGTCGCCCGAGATGGTGGTCGGCATGCGCATCTCGGCCAGCGACTGGGTCGACGGCGGCTGGGACCTGGAACAGAGCCTCGTGCTGGCGCAGGAACTGGAGCGGCTCGGTTGCCAGTTCATCCACGTGTCGAGCGGCGGGCTGTCGCCGCACCAGAAGATCCCCGTCGGGCCGGGCTACCAGATCGAGTTCGCCGCGCGCATCAAGGCGCAGACCTCGATGCCGACCATCGGCGTGGGCCTGATCACGGAAGCGAAGCAGGCCGAGACCATCGTGCAGACGGGCCAGGCCGACATGGTGGCGCTGGCGCGCGCGATGCTGTACGACCCGCGCTGGCCGTGGCATGCGGCGGCGGAACTGGGCGCGACGGTCAGCGCGCCGCCGCAGTACTGGCGTTCGCAGCCGCACGAACACAAGCATCTGTTCGGCGATACGCGCCTGGGCCAGCGCTGACGGCCGTCGCAGGTTTTCCCCCGTTCGTTCCGCGTTTTACGCCGTCCGTCGCACGCGCGCGGACGGCACCGGATGCACTTGTTACAGTGGCATGATCAATCACAATCATAACAAGGCCACCCACCATGCGTACTCCATTCGCCATCGCCATCACCTGCGCCATCCTCGGCGGCTGCGCCATCATCGTCGCGCCGGGCGGCGATGGCGACTACCAGGTCCGCACGCCGTTCTCCAGCGATTCCATCGAAGGCAACGGCGTGCTGGCGCGCGACGAGCGTACGATCGCCACCGTGCCGGCGCTGGAGGTGAACGGCACGATCACGGTCGACGTGCGCGTGGGGCCGACGACGTCGCTGGTCGTGGAGGCGGACAGCAACCTGCTGCCGTTCATCCGCACGGAGCTGCGCGGCGACCGCCTCGTCATCGAGAAAGAGCGTTCGTTCCGCACCAACAATCCAGTGCGGGTGACCTATACCGTGCCGCGTCTCACGAGCGTGCGTCACGACGGGTCCGGCCACCTGTCCGTGCAGGACCTGAACGGCGGACCGCTCGTGGTGGAAGGGCGGGGATCGGGATCGGTGCTGCTGACGGGCCGCGTGTCCAGCCTGGATGTGTCTCAGAACGGCTCGGGCACCATCGACGCGACGACCTTGCAGAGCGCCGGCGGCAACCTGACCCTGAACGGTTCCGGCCGCGTGGTCGCGGGCCGCATGCAGGGCGAGCGCGTGACGGCGAACCTGAACGGTTCGGGCCAGCTGCGCGTGACGGGCGCGGTGCGCCACCTGGCCGCGCGCTCGAACGGCTCCGGACACCTGGACCTGGCGGACCTCGTCAGCGAACAGGCGGACCTGTCGTCGACGGGATCGGGCGGCATGACGGCGAACGTGCGGCAGTCGCTCGTCGCGCAGAACGGTGGGTCCGGCGGCATCCGCGTGTACGGTAACCCGTCGCAGCGGACGGTGAGCGGGAAGCTCGTCCAGGTCGTGAACTGAAAAAAACGCCGGCGCGAAGGCCGGCGTTTCGATTACAGCAGGTGGTCGAGCAGCTCCGGCCCGAACACCTCGCGGTGCAGGCGGCCGGGCGGCACGCCCGCGTTCAGGAGGCCCAGCCACTGGGCCTGCATGAACTTGTGCGGACCGCACAGGTACACCGACGCCTCTTCATGCGGCCATGCCGGCAGCTTCGCCACGTCCATGCGGCCTTCGATCACGCCCGCGGCGCCTTGTGCGTCCTCGTGGAAGGTCACGACGGACAGGTTCGGCATCACGGACACCAGGCCTTCGACTTCCGCGCGCAGCGCATGGTGGCCGGCGTCGCGTGCGGCGTGCGCGAAGATCACGCGGCGCTGCGGATTCACCTGTGCCACGCGCTTCAGCGCGGAGACCATCGGCGTGACGCCGACGCCGGCCGACAGCAGCACGAGCGGCGCATCGCCTTCCGTCTCCGGCAGGAACTCGCCGAACGGGTGCGACACCTGCAGCGTGCTGCCGACCTTCACGTTGGCGTGCAGCCAGTTCGACACTTCACCGGCCGGCGTATCGTCCACGCCGTCTTCGCGCTTCACCGAGATGCGCAGGTTTTCGCCGTTCGGCGCATCCGACAGGCTGTATTGGCGCAGCTGGTGACGGCCGCCCGGCAGGTCGACGGCAACGCTCACGTACTGGCCCGGCTTGAACGCGGGGACCGGCTTGCCGTCGGCGGGGACGAAGCGGATCGACAGTACGTTGACGGATTCAGTTTTCACTTCCACGACGCGCATCGGACGGGTCTCGCCCGGCTGGATGCCGGCCGTGCTGTACAAATTCGCCTCCGCTTCGATCAGCAGCTTGGCGAGCGAGTTGTAGGCTTCCTTCCACGCGTTCAGCAGCGGCTCCGTGGCGGCGTCGCCCAGCGTCGTCGCGATGGATTCCAGCAGGTGCTTGCCGACGATCGGGTAGTGCTCGGCGCGGATGCCGACCGACACGTGCTTGTGCACGATGCGCTCGACGACGGGACCCAGCGCGCCCGGATTGCCGATGTTGGCCGCGTACGCGAACACCGCCGATGCCAGCGACTGCTGCTGCGCCCCACTGGCCTGGTTCCCCATGTTGAAGATGCGGGTCAGTTCAGGATGCGCGCCCAGCATGTTCGTGTAGAACAGCTTGGTGATCGTCAGGCCGTGCTGGCGCAGGACGGGGACGCTGGCATCGATGTAGGGGCGGGAAGCTTCCGAAATCATGGTGGTTCCTTTAATTATGTATTTGAAATGCAGATTTAAGATTCAAAAAAAGGCCCGCTCGGCGGGCTCGCCATCAAACAACAAGTTATTCCTCACTCACCGGCTCCGGCAGGGCCACGGCGGTTTTCGCCGCCGCGCCATCCCAGAACATGCGGTGCATGCGCACGACCTGTTCGCCCGTGTTGCCGGCGGTGGCGTGGGCCAGCGTATAGCGGTCCATCGCCTCGTAGAACGCCCGCATGCCGGCGCGCAGCATGCCGCGCAGCTGGCAATCCATCTTCAGCGCGCAGTCCGTGCCCTCGCAGTCGACCAGTTCGTCCTCTTCGCCTTCCAGCTTGCGCAGCACCTGGCCGATCGTCAGCGTGGCGGGATCCGCGGCGAGGCGCAGGCCGCCGTTGCGTCCGCGCGTCGCCTGCACCCAGCCCAGCTTGGCCAGTTGCCCGACCACTTTGACGAGGTGGTTCAGCGGGATGTCGAATTGCTTGCCGATCTCGGCCACCGTCACCGGATGCGGACGTTCTCCCGCCCGTTCCAGATAGATCAGGACACGCAGGCCAATATCGGAGAATCGGGTGAGTCGCATCGGATAAGCTCAGTGGTTACGAGCGTATTCTAACTTCATGGGCGTATTCTACCAAAACATGCATTAAAAATGCAGGTTTAACGGAAGTATTTTTTTCCCGCAGTGAAAGCTGTGCCGGGAACTGGCCCTATAATCGCGGACTTTGGATAAGACAACAGCGCTACCCGCGCCAAGAGGACGACGACGTGAACCAGACACTGGGCCAAAAGCTCTTTCGTACCAAGACGTCCGAGCACCAGCTCGATGACGGCCATGCCCACGCCCTGGGCCGCTCGCTGGGCTTGTTTCCCCTGACGATGATCGGCGTCGGCGCCACGATCGGCACCGGTATCTTCTTCACGATGGTGGAAGCCGTGCCGAAGGCCGGTCCGGCCGTCGTGCTGTCGTTCCTGATGGCCGCCATCACCGCGGGACTCACGGCGTTGTGCTACGCCGAACTGGCCAACCGCGTGCCGGCCGCCGGCTCCTCGTATTCGTTCGCTTACGCCACCGTGGGCGAGTTCGCCGCCTTCATCGTCGCGGCCTGTCTGCTGCTGGAGTATGGCCTCGCCGCCAGCGCGACGGCCATCGGATGGTCGGATTACCTGAATAACTTCCTGCAGAACGCGCTCGGCTGGCAAATCCCCGACGCGCTGCGCTCGCCCCTGGTCGTTGCGGGCAAGAACGGCGGCGTCGAATTCCACACGGGGCACATCAACCTGCCGCCGATCCTGCTGGTCGTGCTGTGCTGCGTGTTGCTTGTGCGCGGCACGAAGGAGTCGGCGACGACGAACGCCATCATGGTGCTGATCAAGCTGGCGATCCTCGTGTTCTTTTCCGCGATCGCGCTGTCCGGCTTCGACATCAACAACTTCCACCCGTTCGTCTGGCCGGCGGACGGCAAGGGCGTCGGCGGCCTGGCCGGCGTGACGGCGGCCGCGGGCACGGTGTTCTTTTCGTTCATCGGCCTGGACACCATCGCCACGGCCGGCGAAGAGGTCAAGAACCCGACGCGCGACGTCCCGGTCGGCATCCTGGCCGCCCTCGGCATCGTTACCGTGTTCTACATGCTGGTCGCGATCGCGGCCCTCGGCGCCCAGCCGGCCACGATGTTCGCGGGCCAGGAAGCGGGTCTCGCCGTGATCCTGCAAAACGTGACCGGTAAAGCGTGGCCGGCGCTCGTGCTGTCGGCCGGCGCCGTCATCTCCGTGTTCTCCGTGACGCTGGTGACGATCTACGGCCAGACGCGCATCCTGTACGCCATCGCCAAGGACGGCCTCGTGCCGAACGCCTTCCGCAAAGTCAATCCGCGCACGCAGTCGCCGGTGACGAACACGCTGATCGTCAGCATCGCCGTGGGCGCCGTCGCGGGCCTCGTCGACTCCACCTTCCTGTGGGACATGGTGAGCATGGGCACGCTGGTGGCGTTCATGGTCGTGTCGATCGCCGTGCCGGTCATCCGCCGCAAGCAGGGCGACACGGGCCGCAAGGGTTTTCGCGTGCCGTTTGGCCCCTACCTCGTCCCGGGGCTGTCGATCCTCGCGTGCCTGTATCTCGTCGGTGGGTTGTCCAGCACGACGTATACGGTGTTCACCATCTGGATGGCGGTGGCCGTTCTCACGTATTTCGGTTATGGGATGCGGAACAGCCGCTTGAACAAGGCGGGTGTCCAGCAAACCGAATTGACGCACTGATCACGGTTGCGCCAACGGGCGGACGTACGTCAGCAGACTGACGAGCGTCTTGCCCGGCTCCTCCCACGGCACCATGTGCGCCGACCGCTCGAACCACACGGCCTGTTTCGACGGCGCCTTCACCTGTTTGAGCCACGCCTCCGTCGGTGCCGTCGGCGTCGTGTAATCGTGCCGGCCCAGGAACATCACGACCGGGATCGGGAAGCTTTTCACGTTCGAAAAATCCACCTGCAGGTACGCCGGCAGGATGCGGCCCAGCGTGAGCAGGCTGCCCTGGTCGATGTCCTGCACCTGCTTCGAACTATATTCCGGCGACAGGCGCGGGCCGTCGAAGTAGTAGGCCGACTCGTTGCGGTACGCGCTCAGGCCCCCGTAGTACTGCGGCCACTTGCGTGCGACGATGATGCGTTCGCGCGTGATCGGCTGGTTGCCGGGGTAGGGCGCGATCGACTGCAGGTCGCGCAGCGCTTCCTCGTTCTTGTGCAGTTTCGCCTGTTCCAGCGCGTAGTCGAAGCTGATGCGCTCGTTCTCGCGCACGCTGATCACCTGGCCGATGCCGACGTAGGCATAAAATAAATCCGGACGCTTCAGCGCCGCCTTCATGCTCACGATGGTGCCCCAGCTGTGGCCCATCAGGATCAGCTTCTTCTTGCCGTAGCGCCGGCGCAGGTGCTCGGCCACTTCGATGGCGTCGTCGACGTAGCGGTCGATGCGGATGGTGTCCGCGACCTGGGCGGGATCCGTCTCGCCATAGGTCTTGCCCGCGCCGCGCTGGTCCCAGTTCGCGATCGTGAAGTATTCTTCGAGCGGGCGCTCGAACTGCCACAGGGTCGGCGTGACGGGCGCCGCCGGGCCGCCGTGCACGAACAGGATCATCGGGTTGTCGCGCTCCTGGCCGCGCACGGTGAGCCACTGGTCGATGCCGCCGATGCGCGTCTTGTACGACTCCTGCACGCCATGCGGCGCGACGATCTTGTCGAGGTCCGCGACGATGGCGCGGGCCTTGTTCCAGGCATCTTCCTGCGCGCGCACGTCGGCGCATACGATGCCGAGCAGGGCCCAGCACGCGATCCAGATCCGTTTCATGACTGCTCCTGGTTATCGAGACGCCGCCAGTGTAGCGCGCATGAGATACACTTGTTCGACTGTCAACGCGTCGAAGAGCCCACCATGAACAATCACAGCCTCCAGTCCACCCCCGACGAGATCCTGCCTCCGCAGGTCGAATATCTCAGCAATATCCTGCCGGACGATCCGTTATTGATGATGGGCGCCGGCCCGGTGCCGATCCCCAGTGCGGTCGCCCGCGCGAATTCGCTGGTCATCAACCACCTGGGCGAGACGATGGCGAAGATCATCACCCAGGTAAAGGACATGGCGCGCTACGTCTTCCAGACCCGCTCCAACTGGGTGCTGGGCGTGGCCGGCCCCGGCTCGGCGGCAATGGAAATGGCGATCTGCAATCTGGTCTGGCCCGGTACCCGCGTGCTCTCGATCTGCAATGGATTCTTCAGCGGCCGGATGGCGGAAATGAGCCGCCGCGCGGGTGCGGAGGTCATCACGATGAACGAGATCTTCCCGCACTCGATGTCGCTGGAGCGGCTGGAAGCCCTGCTGGACGAACATAAGCCGCACTGCCTGACGCTCGTCCAGGGTGAGACGTCCAACACCACGTTCAATAGCCACGTAAGCGACATCGCGCGGCTGGCGAAAGCGCGGGGCTGCCTCGTCATCGTCGATGCCGTCTGCACGCTCAGCACGACGCCGTTCGAGATGGACAACTGGCAGGTGGATGCCGTGATCACCGGCGGCCAGAAAGGACTGTCGTCGATTCCCGGCGTGTCGCTGCTCGCCTTCTCCGACGCCGCGTGGAGCCGCATCCGCGAACGCCCGACGCCCAACACGCACTGGTGCCTGGACGCCCTGCTGGCCGAGAATTTCTGGCACAAGGCGTCGTACCACTACACGGCGCCCGTCTCGGGCGTGCTGGCGCTGCACGAAGCCTTGCGCCTCGTGTGCGAAGAAACGCTGCCGGTCCGGTTCGCCCGCCACCTGCGCTGCTCGACCGCGCTGCAGGACAGCATCGAGGCGATGGGCCTGTCCCTGTTCGCACCGGCGGAATCGCGCCTGAACTCCGTCGTCGGCATCACCCTGCCGGAAGACGTCACCAGCCAGGCCGTGTGCGCCACGATCTCCAGCCGCTACCAGGTCGAGATCTCGGGCTCGTTCGGCCTGCCGATCGTCAGGATCGGGCAGATGGGCGAGCAGTGCCGCGCGCATCACCTGTTCCGCACCGTGCACGCGCTGGGCAGCACGATGCGCGACCTGGGTGCGACCGTGGATCTGCCGGCCGGTATGGCGGAACTCGAGAACTCGCTGCAGCGGTCCAAGGTCAGCGCGACCGACTGACGCCCATCTCCTCGAGAAGGTTGTCCGCATGGTCGACCTTCTCCATGTTCCACAGGATGTAGCGGACGTCGACCTGGATGTCGCGCGTGGCGCGCGGATCGAAATCCCAGTCGGAGATGATCGAATCGAGCGTGCCGTCGAACGCGAGGCCCACCAGTTCGCCGCGCGCGTTCAATGCCGCCGACCCTGAATTGCCGCCCGTGATGTCCAGCGTGGCGAGGAAATCGACGGGCACGGTCTTCAGCTTCGGATCGGCCCAGCGGCCGAAGTCCTTCGCGCGGATGGCGGCCAGCTGGCGCGCCGGCGCATTGAACTCGCCTTCGCCCGTGTGCTTGGCGACGACGCCCTTCACGGTCGTGAACGCGGTCCATGAGCCGGTGCCGTCGGCGCCGTAGTCGCGGCCCTTGACGTTGCCGTACGTGACCCGCAGGGTGCTGTTCGCGTCCGGGTACACGGCGCGTCCCTTGCTGTTCATGTACGCGATCTTGGCCTTCATGGTGCTCGCGTAGGCCTTCTGGATGTTCCCCGCCAGTTCGTCCTCTTCCGCCTCGCGCTTCATGTCGGCGTCGTACATGGCGACGGCGGCCCTGATGAAGCTGTCGTTGCTGGCCCTGAATTCCTGCGGGTTTTTCGTCAGCCACGCGGTGCGCACTTCCTTGTCCTGCAGGTGCGAGCCCGCGTAGATGCGGTCCAGCGCCGTTTTCAGCTCGGCCTCGCTCATGCCCGGCCGGATGCCCAGCGCATTGTCGAACGCGGCGTCGTGCTGGTCGGCCGGTTGCGCGTTGTACTGCTTCAGGAAGTTCAGCACGAGGGCCTTGTCGACCTTCTCGTCGTATGTGCGGTCCTGGCCGCCGATGACGGACGTCAGGCGCGGCAGGTCGCGTTCCTGGTAGCCGGACTTGCGCTCGACATCGGGCTTCGTGCGTTCGTTCGCGAGGCGGTACAGGGTGCGTGCCGAGTTCAGGAAGCGCGGCATCGAATAGCCGAGGAAGAACTCGCGCCGGGAATCCGCGTCGCGCTGTGCGATCAGTTTTTCGGCGGCCTCGATGTCCGCGCCGAATTCGGCCTTGCGCCGCGGGTCCGCATCGACCCATGCTTTCAGCGCATTGTGCTCGGCCGTCTTGCGCGCGAGGATGTCGCTGCCTTCGTAGCTGGCGATCATGCCCTTGCGGTTCTTGTAGTAGTTGTTGACGCTTGCGATCTGGCCCGCGTACTTCAGGCGCGCGGCCGGATCGTTCTTCGTCTCGCGTTCGATGACGGCCAGCGTTTCGCCGGACGCCTTCACGAACGCAGGATAATTCCAGTCGAACGTGAACGCCACTTCGGACGGCAGGCGGTGCCGGTTCGTGCGGCCCGGGTAGCCGAGGGCCATGACGAAATCGCCTTCCTTCACGCCGTCCTGCGCGATCTTCAGCCACAGCTTCGGACGGTACGGTACGTTGTCCTTCGCGTAGTCGGCGGCCTTGCCGTCCTTGCTGACGTAGGCGCGATAAAAGCCGTAGTCGCCCGTGTGGCGCGGCCACATCCAGTTATCGGTATCGCCCCCGAACTTGCCGATGCCGCTCGCAGGCGCGTGCACGAGGCGCACGTCCCGGATCTCGAGCTGCTTGATGCGGTAGAACTCGAGCCCGCCGTAGAAGCTCGCGACGGTGCAGCGGTAGCCGGCATCCTTTTCGCATTCGGCGACGAGGGTCTTCTGGTTCTTCTCCATCGCATCCAGGCGCGCCTTGCCCGTCAGCTGCGCGACGTCCGGCGTGATCACGCGGGTGCTGACGTTGGCGACTTCCTCCGTGACGAACACGCGGCTGCCCGGCGCGGCCGGCAGCTCGTCCGCCATCGTCTTCGCGAGGAAGCCGTCGGCGAGCAGGTCGCGCTGCGGCGTGGAGTTCACGGCCACGCTGTTGTACACGCAATGGTGGTTCGTGATCACGAGGCCTTGCGGCGACACGAACGATGCCGAGCATCCGCCCAGGCTCACGATGGCGCCCATCGGGAACGCGGTCAGCTTGGTAAGCGCCGCCGGATCGAGTTTGAGGCCGGCGGTCTTGAGCTGCTTCGCGATTTGCGGCAGCTGCTGCGGCATCCACATGCCCTCGTCGGCCTGGGCGGAAAACGAGGCAAGGATGGCGAGCGAAATGAGGGTCTGTTTCATGGTGAGTCCTTTACAGCTGCGCCCCGATCAGGTCGGCCAGCTTGCCGCCGATTTTTTCCATGAACGGGCGGTTCTGCCATGCCTGCAAGGTGATGGGACGCGCGTGTTTCCAGTCGTCTTCGAAGACAGTCTCTTGCTGCTTGGCAAAGCCAGGATCGAGCACGTTCAGGTTGGCCTCGTCGTTGAGGATGAACGAGCGGTTGTCGAAATTGGTGGAGCCGACGGAGACGAGCAGCGAATCGACGACCAGCGCCTTCACGTGGTACATCGTCGGCTGGTACTCGGCCATCTTGATGCCGGCTTCCAGCAATTCGCCCCAGCGCTCGCGCGACGCGGCGCGCACGACGTCGGAATCGATGATGGGGCCCGGCGTGATGATGCGCACGTCCACGCCCCGTTTTGCGGCGGCGACGAGCGCCTTCACGGCCAGCTCGTCCGGCACGAAGTACGAGTTCGACAAATGAATGGTGCGGCGCGCGGCCGTGATGGCCAGCAGGTACATCAGGTGCATGCTCTCGCTGCCGCCCGTGGGCGAGCTGGAGAACATCTGCGCGGGCATGTCGCCCTGCGCGACGAGCGCGGGGAAGTAGGCCGGGCCGTCGAGGATGGCGCCTGTTGCCTTGGTCCAGTTGTCGTTGAACACGGCCTGCATCTGGCCGACGACCGGACCTTCCACGCGGAAATGCGAATCGCGCCAGTGTTCGGGATCCTGCGCGTTGCCGCGCCATTTGTCCGCGATGCCGACGCCGCCCGTGAAGCCGACCTTGCCGTCGACGATCAGGAGCTTTCTATGCGTGCGGTTGTTCAGGCGCGCCAGCTTCCACCAGACGGGCTTGTGGTAGCGGTGCAATTCGACACCGGCCTTGCGCATCTCGTCGAGCGATGCCTCGTCGATCTTGATGCTGCCGATCCAGTCGAGCAGCACGTGCACCTTGACGCCGGCGCGCGCCCGTTCCGACAGCGCGTCCGTGAATTCGCGGCCGATCGTGCCTTCCCAGTAGATATAGGTTTCGAAGCTGATGGACTTTTGCGCGGAGCGGATCGCGTCCAGCATGGCGGGAAAAATCTTGTCGCCGTTGAGCAGCACCTCGGCCTTGTTGCCCTCGATGATGGGCGGGCCCAGCAGCACGCCCAGCGAGCGGCGGAATTGCGGATCGTCCGTGTCGTACAGGCGCGTGAGCTGCGTGTCGATCTTCTTTTCGCCGGGTGCAAAGTTCAGCACGAGCAAGCCCGCCACGAGCGTGGCGATGCAGGTGATGAGGACGACGATGGGACGTTTGATACGCATGAGTTCGACTTTAAGACGTAAAAAAACCAACGCCAGCCGACGTTGGTTTTCAAAGCGGGGCTTGCACCTGCTTAGCGGACGCGGCCGCGACGCAGCAGATTCACGATTGCGAGCAGGATCACAGCACCCAGGAACGAGACCAGCAGCGACGATACACTGAAGTCATCGGAGTTGATGGTGCCACTACCAAACAGCGGGGACAGCAGCCAGCCGCCCAGGAAGGCTCCCACGATACCGACCACGACATTGAGAATCATGCCTTGCTCAGCATCCGTCTTCATGACCATGCTGGCGAGCCAGCCGAGCACACCACCAACAACGATCCAGATAATGAATAACATGTTGAGTCCTCCTCAAGTTGGAAAAAACATACTCCAGGCCAATTGAATGCCGAGGCCATGTGCAAAGTCTAGTGATGCACACAGTTCGGGGTCGGTGCGTTGCCGAACGTTAGACGCGCAAACTGCGTCGGTGTTCTCTTGTAGTTCGGAATGTCCCCAACTGGGTGCGTCACCGAACAGAAGCGGCTTGCTCGGCAGGCATATCGTTCAATCACTTTGCATTGAATGAAAAACGTAACACCCCGGACCGCTTCGATTACTGAAAGGAACGCATCATGGCTATTTTCGATAACACGACGACTGAGCAGAACAAGCAGAACCGTATGGTGACCGGGCTGTTCCCCGACCGCGCCAGCGCGGAGCGTGCCTATGGCGCGATCTCCACCCGCGGCTATACGAAAGACGACGTCAACCTGATGATGTCGGATACCACCCGTAAAACCCATTTCTCCGATACCGAAACTGAGCTGGGCAGCAAGGCCGCGGAAGGCGCCGCTGCCGGTGCCGGTATCGGCGGCACCATCGGCGCCGTGCTGGCCGGCGTGGCCGCCATCGGCACCTCGCTCGTGATCCCGGGCGCGGGCCTCGTCGTCGCCGGTCCGCTGGCAGCGGCACTGGCCGGCGCGGGCGCAGGCGGCATCACCGGCGGCCTGATCGGCGCGCTGATCGGTGCCGGCATCCCGGAAGAACGCGTCAAGCATTACGAGGAAGGCATCAACAACGGCGGCATCGTGATGGGCGTGACGCCGCGTTCGGACGAGGACGTTGCCTACCTGAACCAGACCTTCACCGATAACGGCGGTTCGCACGTGATCGGCACCGGCATCGGCGCTGCAGCAGGTGCCGCCACCGGCGCCGCACTGGGCGCGGCCGGAGGTCCGATCGGCATGGCGGCAGGTGCCGCGATCGGCGGCATCGCCGGCGGCATGGCCGGCAAGGGCGTGGGCGAAGTCGTCAACCCGAAACCGGGCGATGACCTGGGCGAACACTACCTGGCCAAGGGCACGGGCGCAGGCGCGGGCGCTGCGATGGGCGCGGCTGCGGGTTCCGTGGCCGGTCCGGTCGGTGCACTGGCCGGTGCCGCGATCGGCGGCATGGCCGGCGGCGCAGCGGGCCGCGGTGCGGGCGAAGTGGTGAATCCGCATTCGGAAGACCGCCTGCATGAACACAACCTGGCCCAGGGCACCGGTGCTGGTGCGGGCGCACTGACCGGTGCGGCCGTGGGCAGCGCGGCAGGTCCGATCGGCACCGTCGCGGGTGCAGCCATCGGCGGTATCGCGGGCGGCATGGCCGGCAAGGGCGCGGGCGAAGTCGTGAACCCGAAACCGGGCGACGACCTGCATGAGCACAACCTGGCCGGCGGCGTCGGCGCGGGTGGCGGCGCGGCTGCAGGTGCGGCGATCGGCGCCGTGGGCGGTCCGGTCGGCATGGCGGCAGGTGCCGCGATCGGCGGCATCGCCGGCGGCATGGTCGGCAAGGGCGCCGGCCACCTCGTGAACCCGACGGCGGAGGATGCCTACTGGCGTTCGAACTACCAGACCCAGCCGTACTACACCACGGGCTACACGTACGACGATTATTCGCCGGCCTATGCACTGGGCTACAACAATGCCCGCCGCTTCCCGAGCTACGACCTGGCCGAGCCGCACATGGCCGACGAGTGGGATCGCGTGAAGGGCCATTCGCGCCTGTCGTGGGAGCAGGCCAAGTCGGCCAGCCGCGCCGCGTGGGATCGCGTGGAACGCGCCATCCCGGGTGATTCGGACCGCGACGGTCGCTAATCCATTGCGTCAATGAAAAAAGCCCCGCAGCGCGGGGCTTTTTCTTTGCTGTCGCCGATTACTGCTTGACGGCTTCGACCTGGATCGCCAGCTTCACTTCCGGCTTGAAGCCCATCTTGATGCCGTAGTCCACGCCGAAATCGGCACGGTTGAACGTGGCCGACGCATCGGCGCCGCACACTTCGCGCTTCAGCATCGGGTGCTGGATGCACTTGAACGAGTTGATTTGCAGGGTGACCGGCTTGGTCACGCCGTGCAGGGTCAGCTCGCCGTTGACGGATGCCGGCACGTCGCCCTTGAACACGATCTTGCCCTTGTAGTTGGCGGTCGGGTACTTGGCCACGTCGAACATGTCCGCACCCTTGGCGTGCTCGTTCATCTTGGCGTGGCCGAAGTCCAGGCTGTTCGCGTCGATGGTGATGTCGACGGTACCCGTCTTGGCCGCGCGATCGACGACGATGGTGCCTTCCGTCTTCTCGAACTTGCCGCGCCAGTTCGACAGGCCGCCGAAGTGGTCGGCCTCGAAGCTCGGGTAGGTGTGGTTCGAGTCGATCTTGTAGGTATCGGCGGCGAAGGCGGTGCTGGAAGCGAAGGCGACGGCCAGGAGGGCGAGGTGCTTGAGTTTCATGTAAGGCGATCCTTTAAACGATGAGTGGTTGTTACTGTCCCGCTGCGACGCGGAATTTGATGACGACTTCGTCGGCGACCATGCTCGTGTCCTTCCACTCGCCTTCGCCGATGTTGAAGGCCAGCCGCTTGATCGGCAGCTGTCCTTCGAAAACCTGTTTGCCGCCTTCCGGCTTGATCGTGACCGGGAAGGTCACGTCCTGCGTCCTGCCCTTGATGGTCAGCTTGCCCGACACGTTCAGCTTGCCCGCGCCGGCCGGCTTGATCGCGGACGACACGAAGGTCGCCTTCGGAAACTTGGCCGCGTTGAACCAGTCCTTGCCGGCCACTTCCTTGTTGTACTCGGCCTCGCCAATGTCGAAGCTCGCGGTGTCGATGTCCACGCGCGCCGTCGCTTTTTCAGGGTGCGCCGCGTCGTAGTCGATCTGGGCGTTGAAGCTCTTGAACTTCGATTCGACCGGCACGTTCATCTGCTTGAACACGGCCGAGACGCTGCTGTGCGCGACATCCGTTTTCAGCGGGACGGCGCTGGCGATGAGGGTGACGCCGGCGAGCAGGGCAGCGATGCCGCCACGGGTGAATTTCATGGTGATCTCCTTCAGTGGGAACGGCCGGGCAGCATGCGTCCGAGCGTGCCGTCGCGGTCGACGAATTGGTGCTTCAGGGCAGCGGCCACGTGCAGGCCGACGAGCCCGGCCATGGTCATGTTCAGCCAGTAGTGGATCGGCTTCAGCGTCTCGGCCAGCGCCGGGTTCTTGGCGATGAAGACCGGCAGCTGGAACAGGCCGAAATAGACGACCGGGAAGCCGGCCGCCAACGTGTAGAAATAACCGGACAGCGGCACGGCGAAGATCAGCACGTACAGCAGGTGGTGCAGGCCGTGGGCGGCGCCGCGCTGCCACGCGGGCATCGTGTCGGGCAGCGCCGGCGGGCGGTTCTTCAGGCGCCACAGCAGGCGGATCGTCGCGAGCAGCAGCACGGTCACGCCGGCCCATTTATGCCACGAAAAATACTTCAGCTTGGTGGGCGAGATGCCGGGGATGTCCGTCATCACGAGACCCAGCGTGAACGCACCGATGATCAGCACGGCGATCAGCCAGTGAAGCACGATGGCGGTCGTGGTGTAGCGCTGCATGACGGGTCTCCGATGAATTAGTACGAATTAGAACTAAATATTACCAAACTACCCAGCACACTAGCATGAGTTGCGGGTCGATGTGGATTTGCAATAGGGATACTTTAACGGTTCCAAATATTGCGTGGAAGCTATCCATACGGATAACTTTGTTCAGCTGGTGGGATAATCCGTGGTGCATATGCCATTCCCGCACGTGCGCGCCCCGGGCTATGCATGCGCGAAGGTAAAATGTTAAAAAAATGGATTTATAAAACATAATGACCCACACGCCCGGTCTGCCCCTGTTATTGGCGGCGCTGATACTGACCCTGCCGGCGCATGCCGACGAAGCGGCGCGGCGCGCCGAGTTCGCCGACCTGTCGATCGAAGAACTGGCCAACATCGACGTCACGTCCGTCTCGCGCCGCCCCGAGCGCCTGCAGGATGCGCCGGCTTCCGTGTTCGTGATCACGGCGGAAGACATCCGCCGCTCGGGCGCCCGCAACCTCGTCGAGGCGCTGAACCTCGCACCGAACCTGCAGGTCGCGCGCAGCAGCAACGCCAACGTGTTCATCTCCGCGCGCGGCATGAACGGAACGAGCAACAGCCCGGCCAACAAGCTCCTCGTGATGATCGACGGCCGCTCCGTGTATTCGCCCCTGTTCTCCGGCATGTTCTGGGACGAGCCGGACGTGATGCTGGAAGACGTCGAGCGGATCGAGGTGATCAGCGGTCCGGGCGGCACCTTGTGGGGCGTGAATGCCGTCAACGGCGTCATCAACATCACGACCCGCCACGCGCGCGACACGCAGGGAGATTTGCTCGTGCTGCGCGCCGACGTCGACGGCGCCCAGGCCGCGTTCCGCCACGGCGGCGCGATGGACAGCGGTCATTGGCGCGCCTACGGCAAGGTGTTCGGGCTGGGGCACGGCGAACTCGCCTCCGGCCGCGCGATCGACGACGACTGGACGCAGGGCCAGGTCGGCTGGCGCGGCGACTGGGAAAGTGGCGCGGAGCGGTTCAGCGTCAACGCCAATGCCTGGCGCGGACGCGAGGGCCAGCCGGCGCCGGGCGTCATCGCGGCGCCGGGCGCGGGCACGGGCCTGGACGACATCCAGATCCACGGCGCGAACGTCACGGGACGGTGGGAACATGTGCTCGACGGCGGCGGCAGCGTGACCGCGCAGGCGTATTACGACTACCGCTACCGCAAGGTGCCGCCCACGTTCACGGACGCCGTCGACATCCTCGACCTGCAACTGCAGCACGCGCTGCCCGAGCAGGGCCGGCACCGCATCGTGTGGGGCGGCGAATACCGCACCAGCCGCGACCGCGTGGACAACAGCCGCTTCGTTGCGTTCCTGCCCGCGCGCGACACGCAGACCTGGGCCAGCCTGTTCGCCCAGGACGAGGTGGCGTTGCGCGACGACCTGAGCGTCACGGCCGGCGTGCGGTGGGAGCGCAATCCGTACACGGGCGCGGAATTCCTGCCGAACGTGCGCCTGTCCTGGCGCGCCACGCCCGCGCACGCGTTCTGGGCGGCCGTGTCGCGCACCGTGCGCGCGCCGTCGCGGCTGGACGTGGATGCGTACGTGCCCGGCGCGCCGCCTTACCTGCTGGCGGGCGGCCGGGCCGTGCGCGCCGAGACCGCGCGCGTGCTCGAACTGGGTTACCGCGGCCAGGCGGGACAGATCGTGTCGTATTCCTTGACGGCGTTCCGCAACCTGTACGACCACCTGCGCACGCAGGACGTCACGCCTGCCGGGCAGATCGTGTTCGGCAACCTGATGGAAGGCCAGGCGCGCGGCCTGGAGGCGTGGGGCAATGTGCAGATGACGCAGGCGTGGCGCCTGTCCGCAGGCGCCACGCTGCTGCACGAGGAATTCGCATTGAAGCCGGGCAGCCGCGACCAGGGCAGCCTCATGACGACGGGCCGCGACCCGGCCTACACGGCCCAGCTGCGCTCCAGTTACGCGATCGATGAAGCACGCGAACTGGAACTGGGCGTGCGCCGCAACGGCGCGCTGGGTTTCCCGTACGTGCCGGCTTACTGGGCCGTCGATGCGCGTTTCGGCTGGCGCTTTGCGCCGGGGATGGAATTGTCGGTGATCGGGACCAACCTGAACGGCGGCCACGCGGAGTATGGCGTGGCGTCCGTGCGTACCGAGGTGCCCAGGACGGTGGGCGTCAAGTTCACCTGGCAGAGATGAAAAAAAACCGGGGACGCGCCCCGGTTCTTTTTTTATCAGATGGCTTTCGCCAGCTGCGCCGCCAGGCCGGTGTAATTCGCCGGCGTCATCGCGAGCAGCAGGTCCTTCGCATCCTGCGGAATCGCCAGCTTGCCGATGAATTCCTGCAGCGCGTCGCGGGTGATGCCCTTGCCGCGCGTGAGTTCCTTCAGTTGCTCGTACGGGTTTTCGATGCCGTAGCGGCGCATCACGGTCTGCACCGGCTCGGCCAGCACTTCCCAGTTCGCGTCCAGGTCCTGCTCCAGGCGCGCCGGGTTCACTTCCAGCTTGTTCAGGCCGCGCAGGCAGCTGTCGTACGCGAGCAGCGCATAGCCGAAGCCGACGCCGATGTTGCGCAGGACCGTCGAGTCGGTCAGGTCGCGCTGCATGCGCGAGACCGGCAGTTTATCCGCCATGTGGCGCAGCACGGCGTTGGCCAGGCCCAGGTTGCCTTCCGAGTTCTCGAAGTCGATCGGGTTGACCTTGTGCGGCATCGTCGACGAACCGATTTCGCCGGCCTTCAGCTTCTGCTTGAAGTAGCCGAGGGAGACGTACGTCCAGATGTCGCGGTTCAGGTCGAGCAGGATCGTGTTCGTGCGCGAGATCGCGTCGAACAGCTCGGCCATGTAGTCGTGCGGTTCGATCTGGATGGTGTACGGGTTGAACGTCAGGCCCAGGCGCTGTTCGATGACGTTCTTCGAGAACGCCGGCCAGTCGAAGCCCGGGTACGCCGACAGGTGCGCGTTGTAGTTGCCGACGGCGCCGTTCATCTTGCCGAGGATTTCCACGTCGGCGATGCGCTTCACCGCGCGCTGCAGGCGGGCGACGACGTTGGCGAATTCCTTGCCGAGCGTGGTCGGGCTGGCGGTCTGGCCGTGCGTGCGCGACAGCATCGGCAGGTCGGCGTTCGCGTGGGCGATCTCGGTCAGCTTCGCGATGACGGCCCGCAGCGACGGCAGCAGCACGCCGTCACGGGCGCTTTTAAGCATCATGCCGTGCGACGTATTGTTGATGTCTTCCGACGTGCACGCGAAGTGGATGAATTCGGAAGCGGCCACCAGCTCCGGCACGTCCTTCACTTGTTCCTTCAGCCAGTACTCGACGGCCTTCACGTCGTGGTTCGTGACGGCCTCGATTTCCTTGATGCGGGCGGCGTCCGCGTCGGAGAAGTCGGCGGCCAGCTTGTCCAGCAGGGCGCTTGCCTCTGCGGAGAACGGTTTCAGTTCGGCGAAGCCGGCCTGCGACAGCGCCTGCAGCCAGGCGATCTCCACTTTCACGCGGTGGTGCATGAAGCCGGCTTCCGACAGGATCGGGCGCAGCTTGTCGGTCTTGGCGGCGTAGCGGCCGTCCAGCGGGGACAGGGCCGACAGGGTCGAGGAGGATACTGTAGAGGTCATGGGAGGAGGGAGGCGGTGAGTGCAAAAACGAGATTCTACCATCGGCAGGCTGGGGTTGGCCGCTTTGTCAAGTCTCATTTGGCCACCGTTGCGGGCGGTTCCCCGGCGTTCGGCGGGCGATAGGCCGATGCTATACTGTCTGCCAATCCACATGACTGAGCATCTATGAAACTCATCGGTTCCTTCACCAGTGCCTATGTGCGCAAGGCGCGCGTCGTCCTGGCAGAAAAAAAGCTCGACTATCAGTTCGAGCTGGAAAACGTCTGGGCGCCGGAAACGAAGATCGCTGCGTCGAACCCGCTGGGCAAGGTGCCGTGCCTCGTGATGGAAGACGGCAGCACGATGTACGACTCGCGCGTGATCGCGGAATACCTCGACACGCTGACGCCCGTGTGCAAGCTGCTCCCCGCGAACAGCCGCGACCGCGCCAACGTCAAGGTGTGGGAAGCGCTCGCGGACGGCGTGCTGGACGCGGCCGTGCTGGCCTACCTGGAGCGCAACTGGCGCCCGGCCGACCAGCAGAGCCAGGCCTGGTTCGACCGCCAGATGGGCAAGGTGCACGGCGGTCTCGCCGTGATGTCCGAGAACCTGGGCGAGCAGCCGTTCTGCATGGGGATCCATTACACGCTGGCCGACGTCGCCGTCGGCTGCACGCTCGGCTGGCTGTCGTTCCGCTTCCCGGACATCGACTGGCGCAGCCCCTACCCGAACCTGGCGCGCCTGTTCGACAAGCTGTCGGAGCGGCCGTCGTTCAAGGACACCGTCCCGCACTGACGCAATGTCCACGTCGTCCCGGCGCCTGCAAATGGCCGACATCGCGCGCCTCGCCGGCGTGTCGACGTCGACCGTCTCGCGTGCACTCAGCCACAGCCCCCTCGTCAACCAGGAAACGCGCGACCGCATCCTCGACCTCGCGCGCTCGCTGAACTACACGATCAACATCGGCGCGCAGAACCTGCGGCTGCAGCAGAACCGCACGGTGGCCGTCGTCATCCCGATCGAACAGGCCACGCGCCAGCAACTGTCCGACCCGTTCTTCCTGTCGATGCTGGGCAGCCTCGCGGATGCGCTCAGCGACCAGGGCTTCGACATCCTCGTCTCGCGCGTGGATGCCGACCAGGTCGATGCCGCCGCGGCGCCGTTCGACGGCGGCCGCGCCATCGGCGTAATCCTGATCGGCCAGGGCCGCCACCACGACCAGCTGAACAGGATGGCCGCACGCGGCGTGCCGTTCGTCGTCTGGGGCGCGCAACTGCCGCAGCAGTTGTACACGACCGTCGGCGGCGACAACGTCACGGGCGGCCGCCTCGCGACGGAACGCCTGCTGGCGCAGGGCCGGCGCCGCATCGCCTTCTTCGGCGACACGAGCCTGCCCGAAGTCGAGCAGCGCCACCGCGGCTACGTACAGGCGCTGGCCGCGCACGGTCTCTCTCCCGATCCGCAACTGCACGTGGCGTCGTCGTTCCTGCCCGAGAGCGGCGGCCAGGCCGTCGCGGAACTGGCCCGGCGCGGCGTCGCGTACGATGCCCTGTTCGCCAGCAGCGACCTGCTCGCGATGAAAGCCATCCACGCCATGCGCGAGCAGGGCAAGGACGTGCCGGCCGACGTCGCCGTCGTCGGCTACGACGACATCGAGCTGTCCAGTTACTTCCATCCGCCGCTCACCACCGTCGCCCAGCCGCGCGACGTGGCCGCGCGCGCGCTCGTCGACGCGCTACTCGTCCTCGTCGACGGCCGCAGCGCTCCCTCCGTCCAGCTTTCCACCGAACTGATCGTCCGCGCCAGCGCCTGACCGGGCGTCGGCGTCCTACCCTCGTTGCATGCGTGACTGCAAACGTTTGCAGTCGTGGTGATTTTTTCGCTCTCAGGCATGCGGATCCCGCATGGATGGCCGGTTGCAGCGTTTTTGCAACGTTATTGCAATCGTTTGCAATTTTCCCAAAATAGGGAAATAATGGCCGCGTGCCTGACAAGGTGCTAACAAATCGAATACAAACGGAGGAGACATGGAAGTTCGCATGAAGCACACGGCGCGTGCCGTGGCGCTGGCTTTGCTGCACCTGGGTGCCGCATCCGCGCAGGAAGCTGCACAGTCGACCGATGGCCTGAAGATGGAACGCGTCGTCGTCACCGGCACGCCGATCGGTTCGAGCAAGATGAAGTCGAGCGTCTCGGTCAGCACGCTGGAAGCGGACGCCATCCAGAACCTCGCGCCGACCAGCGCCGCCGAAGTGCTGCGCTCGATTCCCGGCGTGCGCTCGGAATCGTCGGGCGGCGAAGGCAATGCCAACATCACCGTGCGCGGCGTGCCCATCTCCGCGGGCGGCGCGCGCTACGTGCAGATGCAGGAAGACGGGCTGCCGGTGCTGCAGTTCGGCGACTTCAACTTCATCACTCCCGACAGCTACATCAAGATCGACGGCACGCTGGACCACGTGGAAGCCGTGCGCGGCGGCTCGGCCTCGACGCTGGCCACCAACTCGCCGGGCGGCATCATCAACTTCATCGCCAAGGACGGTGCGCAGCAGGGCGGCAGCATCGGCCTCACGCGCGGCCTCGATTACGACAGCACGCGCGTCGACTTCGACTACGGCGCGCCGATCTCCGAGCGCGACCGCTTCTTCGTCGGCGGCTTCTACCGCCGCGGCGAAGGCATCCGCAACGCGGCCGGCAAGGACGAGCGGGGCGGCCAGCTGCGCGCGAACTTCACGCACGACTTCGACGGCGGCTACGTACGCGTCTCGCTCAAGCACCTCGACGACCAGAGCCCGACGGCGCTGCCGGTACCGGTCCTCGTCAACAACGGCCATATCTCGGAAATCGCCGGTATCGACCCGCGCTACGCGTCGTTCTATTCGCCGTACTGGGTGCAGGACGTCTCGCTCACCAAGGGCAACGGCCACGTGTCGAGCGACGTCAACGACGGCCTGTCCGTGAAGAGCAATGCGATCGGCCTGGAAGGCTCGTTCGACCTGGGCAACGGCTGGACCGTGACGGACAAGTTCCGCAAGGCGTCCAACAGCGGCCGCTTCGTGGGCGTGTTCCCGGCCGACAGCGGCACGGTGGGCAGTTATACGTTCGCGACGGGCCCGATGGCCGGCCAGGCCTACAACGGCCGCGCATTCAACGCCGTCGTCTTCAACACGTCCATCGACGACGCGGGCAACACGCTGAACGACGCGCGCCTGACCAAGACCTTCAAGATCGACGGCGCTAAGCTGAACGTGACGGCCGGCTGGTACAGCTCTCTGCAGAAGCTGGGCCTGACCTGGAACTTCAACCAGTACCTGATGCAGGCGACCGGTGACGATCCCGCGCTGCTGAAGACGGCAAGCAGCACGCCGGGCTATGTCGGTCCGGCCTGGGGCGCCTGCTGCTCGCGCGCCGTGGACGTCGAATACCGCACCAACTCGCCGTACGCGAACATCGGCTGGGAGCAGGGCACCGTCAACGTGGACGCCAGCGTGCGCCGCGACCGCCAGCACGCCGGCGGCAGCGCCAACATCGCCACCAATGCGGCGACGTACCAGCCGGGCACCGTGCAGCACGTCGACTACGACATCGGCCACACGTCGTATTCGGTGGGCGGCAACTGGAGAGTCACGCCGTCGCTGGCGCTGTTCGCCCGCACGAGCGAAGGCGTCGCGTTCAACGCCGACCGCATCCTGTTCGGCACCCCGCTGGACGGCAGCGCGCCGATCAGCATCAACACGGTCAAGCAGCTGGAAGGCGGCGTGAAATGGCGCAGCGGCGCACTGTCCACCTTCCTCACGCTGTTCCATGCGAAGACCCGCGAGACCAACTACGAAGCGACGACCCGCCTGTCGACCGCGAACAGCTACGACGCGAAGGGCGCCGAACTGGAAGCAGCCTATCGCGTGGGTGACTTCCGCGTCACGGGCGGCCTCACCTTGACCAATGCGAAGATCACCGCGACGGCACCGGGCGGCGAAGCCACGATCGGCCACACGCCGCGCCGCCAGGCCCACGCCGTGTACCAGCTGGCGCCGAGCTACGACCTGGGTGCGGCCAGCTTCGGCCTGACCGTCGTCGGCACGGGCAAGAGCTGGGGCGACGATGCCAATACGCTGGTCCTGCCCGGCTACACCGTCGTGCACGCGTTCCTGAACTACCAGCTGACGCCGAAGGTGCAGCTGTCCGTGAACGCCAACAACCTGTTCAACCGCATCGGCTACACCGAGATCGAAGGCGACGGCCATGCCGCCCGCTCGATCACGGGCCGCGCCGTGAAGGCCAGCGTCAAGTACGCGTTTTAAGGATCCATGAGCACGATGTCCCATTCCCTGCGCCGCCTGCTCGACGGGCTGCCGCCGGCGCGCCACGCCGACGCGCAGCGCCGTTTCACGCGCCACGAGGCGGTGCTTTCCGACCGCCTGCACCGCCTGTACGGCCACCTGCCCGGCCACGCCGCCTGGTTCGACAACCTGCTGGCCGGGATCGGGCAGTTGATGGCCGCGCGCCCGGCCGCGCTGCAGGCGCTCGACGCCGCCCGCGAGGACGACCCGCGCTGGTTCTGCGCCCCGACGATGCTGGGCTACAGCGCCTACGTCGACCAGTTCGGCAGCAACCTGCGCGGCGTGAAAGAGCGTATTCCGCACCTGCGCGACCTCGGCGTCACGTACCTGCACCTGCTGCCGTTCCTGCGTCCGCGTGCGGGCGAGAGCGATGGCGGGTTTGCCGTCGCCAGCTTCGACGAGGTCGATCCGCGCTTCGGCACGATGGCCGACCTGGAAGATCTGACGGCGGCGCTGCGCGAAGCGGGCATCAGCCTGTGCTCGGACCTGATCCTGAACCACGTGGCCGACGACCATCCGTGGGCACAGGGCGCCCTGACCGGCGACACCGCCATGCGCGCGTTCTTCCACGTGCTGGACGAAGACAAGGCGCAGGCGTATGAACGTACGCTGGGCCAGGTGTTCCCGCAGGCGGCGCCCGGCAATTTCACGCATGTCCCGGCGATGGGCGGCTGGGTGTGGACGACGTTTTACCCGTTCCAGTGGGACTTGAACTACGCCAACCCGGCCGTGTTCGAAGCGGTGGCGGCGGCGCTGTTGCGCCTCGCGAACCGCGGCATCGACGTGTTCCGCCTCGATTCCACCGCGTTCCTGTGGAAGCGTCTCGGCACCGATTGCATGAACCAGCCGGAAGCGCACCTGCTGCTGCAGGCGCTGCGTGCCATCGTCGACATCGCCGCGCCGGGCGTGCTGTTGAAGGCCGAGGCGATCGTGCCAACGCGCGAACTGCCCGCCTACTTCGGCGACGCCAAGGCACCCGAATGCCACCTCGCGTATCACAGCACCCTCATGACGGCCGGCTGGGCCGCGCTGGCGGAGGAAGATGCGAGCCTCGTGCGCGCGGTCGCCGCCGCCACGCCGCCGCTGCCGCCAGGTGCGAGCTGGCTGACCTATGTGCGCTGCCACGACGACATCGGCTGGAAGCATCTGCTCGCGGAAGCGGGTGGCATCGACCGCCTGGCCGCCGTCGCGCGCTTCTATAACGAGGGGCCGGGCATCGGCTTCCAGGGCGGCCTCGCGACCAACGGCACGGCCGCGGCGCTCTCCGGCGCCGACGGATCCGAGGAGGGCTTGCGCCGCCTGCTGCTCGTGCACGGCCTCGCGCTGTGCTTCGGCGGCCTGCCCGTGCTGTACATGGGCGACGAGCTGGCGATGGCCAACGACGACAGCTATCTCGCCGACCCCGCGAAAGCGCACGACAGCCGCTGGATCCAGCGCGCGCCGTTCGACGAGGCGCGTTATGCACAGCGTGACGATGCCGCGACGCCGGCCGGCCGCGCGTACGCGGGCCTGCGCCGTTTGATCCGGCAGCGCCGCGAAACGCCGGACCTCGCGGCCGGGACGCCGTGCACGGTGCTGCCTGCCGGCGATCCGGCCCTGCTGGCACTGGCGCGCGGCGAGCGCTTCCTGGGCCTCTTCAATTTTTCCGGCCGCGCACTGGCCGTCGACCTGGCCGCGTACGGCCGCGCCGGCGCGGTGACGCTGGCCCCGTGGGATCAGGTGTGGCTATGATGACGCAACGTGTAATGGGAACCGTCGCCGTGTTCGGCGAAGCGCTGGTCGACGATTTCGGCGACCGCCAGGTGATCGGCGGCGCGCCGTTCAACGTGGCGCGCCACCTGGCCGCGCTGGGACACGACGCCCTGATGCTGACCCGCGTGGGCCTGGACGAGAACGGCGCCCGCATGCGCGCGGAGTTCGAGCGCTTCGGCCTGCCGATGGCCGGCCTGCAGGTGGATGCGGCCTTGCCGACGGGCCGGGTGAGTGTGGAACGCCACAGCGACGGCGGCCACCGCTTCACGATCCTGCCGCACCAGGCTTATGATGCCATCGAGGCGGAGCCCGCCGTGGCAGCCATGACGGCCGCCGCGCCCGCGACGCTGTATTTCGGCACGCTGGCCCAGCGCGAGCCGGCATCGCGCGACGCGCTGGGGCGGCTGCTCGCGGCGACCGATGCCTGCCGCTACCTGGACCTGAACGTGAGGACCGGGCAGGTGACGGAGCGGTGCGTGTTCGCATCGCTGCACGCGGCCGATATCGTCAAGGTCAACGAAGAGGAGTTGCAGGATTTGTTCGGCTGGTACACCCACATGCGGCTCCCGACGGACGACATGGCAGGCGCCGACGTGCGCCACGCGTGCGCGACCCTGCTGCGCGTGTTCAACCTGACGGGCCTGATCGTGACCCTGGGACCGCGCGGTGCCGTGTACTTCGGTGCTGACGGCGCATATCACGCCACGCCGGCGCCGAGCGTACCCGTGCAACTGGCGGATACCGTGGGCGCGGGCGACGCGTTCTCCGCCGTGTTCCTGCTGGGCCGCGCGCGGGGTTGGCCGCTCGACGTGGTGCTGGCCCGCGCCAACGCATTCGCCGGCGCCGTATGCGGCATCGTCGGCGCCGTCCCGGACGACCGCGCCTTCTACCGTCCATTCATCGAACGCTGGGAGCCATGATGGCCAAGCCGCGTATGACGTTCTGGCAGATCGTCAACATGAACATCGGATTCTTCGGCATCCAGTTCAGCTTCGGTCTGCAGCAGAGCAGCATGAGTCCCATCTACAAATACCTCGGCGCCGACGAGGCGAGCCTGCCGTATCTGTGGCTGGCCGGTCCCGTCACGGGCCTGCTCGTGCAGCCGCTGGTGGGCGCGATGAGCGACCGCACCGTCAGCCGCTGGGGGAGACGTACGCCGTACTTCCTCATCGGCGCGATCCTGTGCAGCCTCGGCCTGCTGGCGATGCCGTACAGCCCGACGTTGTGGATGGCCGCAAGCCTGCTGTGGATCCTCGACTCCGCCAACAACGTGACAATGGAGCCGTACCGTGCGTTCGTCAGCGACAAGCTGCCCGCGAGCCAGCACTCGCTCGGCTTCCTCACGCAGAGCGCGTTCACGGGCCTGGGCCAGACGCTGGCCTACCTGACGCCGTCGCTGCTCGTGTGGATCGGGATGGACAAGGACGCCGTCAACGGCAGCCATATCCCGCAGGTCGTCGTCGCTGCATTCCTGATCGGCGCCGTGTGCTCGCTCGTGTCCGTGCTGTGGTCCGTGAAGACGACGCCGGAAGACCCGCTGCCGCCGCACGCGCTGGCCGCCATGCGCGCCGCGCCCGGCGGCTGGAAGCATACTCTGGCGGAGATCGCCGCGGCCGTGCGCGACATGCCCACGACGATG
Source organism: Massilia kyonggiensis (assembly GCF_024756235.1). GTDB lineage: Bacteria > Pseudomonadota > Gammaproteobacteria > Burkholderiales > Burkholderiaceae_D > Telluria > Telluria kyonggiensis. The sequence continues at coordinate 87,885 of NZ_JANUGY010000009.1, forward strand.
AAGCAGCTGGCCCTTGTAAAACTGTTCCAGTGGTATGCGATGTTCTGCTACTGGCAATTCATCACGCTGTCGCTGGCGCGCACCCTGTTCGGCACGAGCGACGCCGCATCGCCGGGCTTTCGCGATGCGGGCCTGCTGAACGGCCAGATCGGCGCGTTCTACAACTTCATCGCGTTCCTCGCCGCGTTCGCGCTGGTGCCGTTCGCGCGGCGTCACGGACCGCATGTCGTGCACGCCGTGTGCCTGCTGCTGGCCGGCGCCGGCATGCTCGCGATCCCGCACATCCATACGCCCGTGCTGCTGCTCGTGCCGATGGTCGGCATCGGCCTCGCGTGGGCCAGCATCATGGGCAATCCGTACGTGATCCTCGCGTCCAGCCTGCCGCCGGAACGCACGGGCGTCTACATGGGGATCTTCAACATGTTCATCGTGATCCCGATGATCATCCAGATCTTTACGCTGCCGCTGTACTACCACAGCTGGCTCGGCGGGAACCCGGAAAACGTGATCCGCCTGGCCGGCGCGCTGCTCGTTTGCGCCGCTTTCGCGATGCGCCTGGTGCGCTACAATGCCCCGGGTACGATCGAACGGACGGAGATGGCGTATGGTGAAGTGGAACGGGATGGCGGTGGTGTTCGGCGAGGTGCTCGTTGAGGAAGGCGCGGGCGCCCCGGTCGTGGGCGGCGCCCCGTTCAACGTGGCGCGCCACCTGGCCGCCTTCATGGCACCGCCCCTCCTGATCACCCGCATCGGCGACGACCGCAACGGCGCCGCCGTGCGCGCCGAATTCGAACGCTTCGTGATCCCGGAAACGGGCCTGCAGATCGACACGATGGAAGAGACGGGCCGCGCCGTCGTCGAGCGCCAGGGCACGAGCCATCGCCTGACGCTGCTGCCGCGCCAGGCCTACGATTTCATCGACCCCGCGCTTGCCGCCGCGAGCGTTTCCGGCGGCGCGTACGACACCGTGTATTTCGGCACGCTGGCCCAGCGCGAAGAACGCTCGCGCCTCGCGCTGGCGGCCGTGCTGGACGCGACGCCGGCGGCCAAGCGCTTCCTCGACCTCAACCTGCGCGCCGGCCACGCGAACGAGCCTGGCGTCACGAAGGCGCTGACGTCGGCCGACATCGTCAAGGTCAACGAGGAGGAATTGCAGGCGCTGTTCCAGTGGTATTTCCAGATCGGCCCGAACGACGCCGCGCTGTCGACGGAAGAAGTGCACGCCGCCTGCCGCGCGCTGATGGACCGCTTCGCGCTGGAAGCGCTGATCGTGACCCTGGGCCACCGCGGCTCCGTGTACTTCGGCGCGGACGGCAGCTACATCGCTACCCGCGACAACCCGGTGCCGCCGTTCGTGATCGACACGACGGGCGCGGGCGACGCGTTCGCCGCCATCTTCATGCTGGGCCGCGCGCGCGGCTGGCCGCTGGAACGGGTGCTGGCACGCGCCAACGAATTCGCCGGCGCGATCTGTGCGGTCAGCGGGGCGGTGCCTGCCGACATCGGCTTCTACGACAAGTGGGTCGCACGCTGGCGCGACCCGGCTTGATCACTCGCCCATCTGCGACTGCAGATAATTTTGAATGCCGACCTTGACGATGAGGTCGAGCTGCGTCTCCAGCCACTCGATGTGTTCCTCGGTGTCTTCGAGGATTTCCAGCAGCAGGTCGCGCGACACGTAGTCGTGCGCCACCTCGGCGGCGGCGATGCCTTCCTTGACCGTGACCTGGGCCGCGCGTTCCAGCTTCAGGTCGCATTCCAGCATTTCCTGGGCCGATTCGCCGATCAGCAGCTTGTGTAGCGCCTGCAGGTTCGGCAGGCCGTCCAGCATCAGGATGCGGTCGATCAGGCGGTCGGCGTGCTTCATCTCGCCGATCGATTCCTCGTATTCTTTCTTGCCCAGTTTCTCGAAGCCCCAGTGCCTGTACATGCGTGCATGCAGGAAGTACTGGTTGATCGCGGTGAGCTCGTTGGTCAGCTGTGCGTTGAGCAGCCGGATGATGTTGGGATCGCCCTTCATAATCTACCTTTGTGCGTTGTTGTACAGCGCATCATAGCAAATCGAAGGGCGGGCAGGTCAGGACTGGTCGTCCATGTCGTCGTCGTCCTCGGTGGGTTCCTGCACCCGTGCGTCGTATTTGCCGACACCCAGGCGTTTGATGGCACTCAGACCCCAGATGTCGTCCGCGGCTTCCTTCAACCGCGCGACGCGCTTGCGGCAATTGTTGTCGCCCCAATGCGGGCGGCTCATCAAGTTGCCGCGGTATTCCGCGCTCGACAGGAGTTCGTTGAACGAGACCTTTCTTTGTTGGCGCAGCCAGTCGAGCTTGCTTTCAAATGGCGCGTTTTGCATCCCGCGGTTGTCGCGGATCGGCAATACAGTCAGGTTGCCCAGATGGTGCAGCCAGGGCGCCATCGCCTTGAACTGGTTCTTGCCGTCTTTGGTATGGCGGTCATCCGGATTCTGCGGGTAAATGTGCTCGATATCCCAGTTCTGAAACGAGTCGTCGTTTTCGAACCAGACGCTCTCCTGGAACGGGCTGATGTCTTCGCGCACCTGGCCGGACCATTTTTCCGACCGGGGCAGGTGCAGGCCGTAGTTCCAGAACAGGTAGTGAATGATGTGCTTGTATTCCTGGTAGAACTTCGGACTGTCCAGCGCATTTTCCGGGACGATCATGGTGTTCCGCTCCTCGGCCGACATGGGCTGGCCCAGTGCCTCGGCTTCGGCCTCGTTCCACCAGGACGCCGTACCCCAGAACAATTGATGAATGGCAGCCGAGGCCGCCGATATTTTCGCGCCCTTGCCATCCACCCAGTCGCCTTGATAAAGCTGGCGGGCAAAGCGCCATTTCCTCGATCGCTCGGAATGGCTCTTCTGCTTGGCGAGCGCGCCGCGGAACGAAACGATTTCGCAGAAACGGATCAGGTCCGTTGCGCCGGTGCCCCAACGGACGATGGCCGCCACGATCAGGGGCTGCAATTCGGTTTCGCGCCCGAGCCTTGCAAAACCCAGCAGGGCATCGCGCAGCTTTTTTTCGGAACGGCTCACGGCGTCTTCATACGGACGTTCCGTCTTGACCCAGGCTTCGGCCACTTCGACCAACGAGTCGATGTATTGTTCGATCCACTGGACGATGTTGCCCTGCTGGTCATGGACTTCGCTCAGCGTTTCATCCAGGCGCGCCAGCACGCGTTGCCCCGGCTTGAACACCTTGTCGGAAAACAGGATCCAGTGCAGCTTGAGCAGCTTGTCCGAGTCGAAGGGCGTGGACGAGCTTCCCGGGTCCAGCAGCCGGTACAGCCGGTCGTAGCGCTCGGTGATGAATGCTTCCACCTTATCGCGGGCGGCGGGCGTCGGCACCATCGCCGTCCACTCGATCAGCTTGTTCTTGACGAGATCGAACTGGGAGACTTCCTTGCCGCGCAAATTGATGCGTTCGAACAGGCCGGTCGCGCCGGCCAGGTTGGGCGCCACGTAGACGATCAACTGCGCGCGCAGGATCGTGTCCAGCGTAAAGCCGGACGCATCGCACAGCTGTGCGAACGCGTCGTGCAAACGGCGCTGCGACAAGGTGCCGGGTTTTTCCGTCGTTCGCGCAAGCAGCGCGCGCATGAAGCCGACGTCGGCGGGGCGCGGCGAAATCCAGGGCGCGCTCAGCATGCCGTCGGGTGCGCGTAAGGCATGCTGCGTGCCGCTGCGTGCGGCGAGGGCGAGCATCAACGTGGTCAGACGCTGTTGGCCGTCGACGATTGCATAGCGGTTTGCGCCCGAGGGGCAGACTACCGTCAAGCCGAGAAACAGCGATCCCTGCCTGCTCTGGGCCTCGGCAAGGTCGCCGATCATGTCCTGTACCTGTTCGGCTCCCCAGTCATAGGGCCGCTGGAACATCGGGATGTGAAAATCGTATTCGAGCAATTGCTGGACCGTGCACATGCACGATTGCCCTGGCTGCAGCGTGATCGTCGGCATAATAGGTTTCCTTATGGAAACTAAAAGTCGCAGTATATCGCCAACGACCTTCACGTCACCATCGAAAACCGACGATGACCGACAATTCGCAAAAGCCGGTTAGTGCTCAGTTGCAATTAACGACTCTTAAATCGCCGCCAATGCCAGGCCGCCCGCCGCCAGCAGCGACACGGCCCCGATCACGATGCCCACCGTGCGCCGCCGGTTGGTCAGCGACCACAGCACGACGCCGGACAGCGACAGCAGGATGATGGAGCCGGCCAGCGTGTCCACGAGCAGGATCCATGCGGCACTCATGCCGACGCCCTTGTGCAGATTGACGAGGGTGCCGAAAACATTGTTCTCGGCGCGCTTGACGGTGACATAGCTGTTGCCGACCCAATATTCAGCCTGGACATTGCCCGACGGCGAAGTAAAACTGGCGCTCCAGCGCGCGGGCTGGATCAGCGACTTGTCGCCCCACGCGACGGGACGCGCCGCCTCGGCTTTTACGCGCCCCGGTTCCGGCTCCAGCCGCAGCGAGCGCTTGAGCCAGGTTGCCAGCGCCTGGGGACTGCCGGGGGCCGGACTCGGCAAGGGAATCTGGACCGTGGCTTCCTGCGCCTGGACGGCGGGAATCTTCATCACGGCACGGTGGTTGAGGAGAATGCCGGTGCTGCCGAACAGCAGGCCGAGCACGGCACCCCATAGACCGATCCAGCCATGCGTCTTGCGCAGCCACTTGACGATGACGGCGCGGCGCGTCGGCTGCGGAGGCGGCTGGACCGTAAAAGGCGCTTTGGGTGGGCGGAACGGGATTACGGGCATGGGAGTGAAATCCGGATGCGTCGGAAGTCACATATTACCAAGAGCGGGGCGCGCATGGTCGGGTGCACGTGCGATTGTGCATAGCAACATCGGCGGTGCAGCAGCCGCCGGGAAGAGATCAGGCCACGATCCCGTCGGCCGGCGCACGACGCAGCTCGGTGACGACGGTCTTGCTTTCCAGGTGTTCGTGCATCACTTCGCGTGCATAGCTGACGCATTTGCCGCAGCAGGTGCCGACGCCCAGTTCCTTGTACAGGTCGGCCATCGACGTGAGGCCGAGGTCGACCGCCTGGCGGATTTCGCGGTCGGAGATGTTATTGCAGACACAGACGATCATGGACGGTTCCGGTGGTGGATGCATCACAGGCCGTTGCTACTTGGTCTATAATGCGAATCATTCTCATTACCCTTCGTATTCTGCTCAAGTTGGATCGCGAATGCAAGCGTTTTTGTTGCGTCGTTGCGTTAAATGAAGGCTGAGAGAGCGGAAGTAGATAAACCGCAAATAGAAATAATTCGCATTTAGGTTTATGATGTACCCATCCGTTACTGCATCGCACCGTTGATTGGAAGCGACACCATGACTCTTGCTCCTACCCTGACCACGCTCGACAGCCTCAAGGCCGGCCAGAGCGCCACCGTGATCCATCTCGCGCCGAACGCGGTCGGCAGCCGCGACGGCGGCATCGACGTGTCGCGCCGCCTGATGGAACTGGGTTTCGTGCCGGGCGAGCGCATCCGCATGCTCAAGCGCGGCCTGCCCGGCGGTCCGCTGGCGGTCAAGGTCGGCCAGTCGACGTTCGCCCTGCGCCGCTTCGAGGCGGCGCTGGTCTCGATCCAGCCGGAGTAATGGAACCAACATGGGAGCAGTAGATCAGCAGGTCCAGGCGGCCGCAAAAACGCCGCTCATCGCCCTGCTGGGTAATCCGAACTGTGGCAAGACCGCCCTGTTCAACCGCCTGACCGGCGCGCGCCAGAAGGTCGCGAACTACGCCGGCGTCACCATCGAACGCAAGGAAGGCAGCTTCACGCTGCCGGGCGGCCGCGCATTGCGCGTGCTCGACCTGCCGGGCGCCTACAGCCTGAACGCCCACACGCCCGACGAAGCGATCACGCGCGACGTCGTCGCCGGCCTGCGCGCCGGCGAGCAGACGCCGGACGCCGTCGTCTGCGTCGTCAACGCCACCAATCTGCGCCTGAACCTGCGCCTTGTGCTGGAGATCAAGCGCCTGGGCCTGCCGATGGTGCTGGCGCTGAACATGGTCGACGTGGCGAAGAAGCGCGGCATTGAGATCGACACCGCGCGCCTGTCGCAAGAGCTGGGCATGCCCGTCATCGAGACCGTGGCCGTGCAGGCCGGCGGCGAGAAGGGCCTGCTGGCGGCGCTGGAAGCCATGCCGTTCGAGCTGCACGTCAAACCGAATCCGCTGTCCGCCATCGACGCCGTCCCGGTCGAGGACACGCAGCGCGAAGTGCGCCGCATCATCGACGCGACGGTCAGCTTCGACAACGACAAGGGCAACCTGAGCGAGCAGATCGACCACGTCGTGCTGCACCCGGTGATCGGCCCGGTCATCCTCGCGGCCACGATGTTCCTGATTTTCCAGGCCGTGTTCAGCTGGGCCGCCGTGCCGATGGACCTCATCAAGAACGGCGTCGACGGCATCGGACTATGGGTCGGCGGCGCCATGGCCGAGGGCCCGCTGCGCAGCCTGATCGTCGAGGGGATCCTGGGCGGCGTCGGCAGCGTGCTCGTGTTCCTGCCGCAGATCCTGATCCTGTTCTTCTTCATCCTCGTGCTGGAGGATTGCGGCTACCTGCCGCGCGCCGCGTTCCTGCTCGACCGCATGATGGGCGGCGTGGGCCTCTCGGGTCGCGCGTTCATCCCGCTGCTGTCGTCGTTCGCCTGTGCGATCCCGGGCGTGATGGCCGCGCGCACGATCCAGAATCCGCGCGACCGCCTCGTCACGATCATGATCGCGCCCTTGATGACGTGTTCCGCGCGCCTGCCCGTGTACGCGCTCGTGATCGCGGCGTTCATCCCGGACCGCGAACTGGCCGGCGGCATCAACCTGCAAGGGCTCGTGCTGTTCCTGCTGTACGCGGCCGGCATCGTCAGCGCGATGGCCGTCGCGTACGTGTTCAAGCGCACGATGGGCGCCAAGGGCCACCAGCCGCTGATGCTGGAACTGCCCGCTTATCACTGGCCGCACATGCACAACCTGGCGCTGGGCCTGTGGGAACGCGCACGCATCTTCCTGACCCGCGTGGGCACCGTGATCCTGACCCTGATGGTGCTCGTGTGGTTCCTCTCCAGCTTCCCGGGCGCACCGGAAGGCGCGACGCATCCGCCGATCTACTACAGCATCGCCGGCATGCTGGGCCGCGCGTTGTCCGTCGTGTTCGAGCCGATCGGCTTCGGCTGGCAGATCTGCATCGCGCTCGTGCCGGGCATGGCCGCGCGTGAAGTGGCCGTCGGCGCGCTGGGCACGGTGTACGCGCTGTCGGGCGGCGGCGATGACGTCGCCAGCTCGCTGACCCCGATCATCGCCGCATCGTGGGGCCTGCCGACGGCGCTGTCGCTGCTCGCGTGGTACGTGTTCGCGCCGCAGTGCCTGTCGACGCTGTCCGTCGTGCGCCGCGAAACGGGCAACGTGCGCTACGCGTTCCTGATGGCCGGCTACATGTTCGCACTTGCGTACACGGCGTCGTTCCTCACCTTCCACATCGCACGGGCCGTGCTCGGGAGCTGATCATGCTGCAATACCTGATCGTCGCTGTCATCGTCGCCTTCGCCGCGCTGTATGCGGCGGTCAAATACCTGCCGAAAGCGTGGCGCGAGAAGCTCGTCTACAAACTGTCGGGCGGCACCGGCCGTGGCCGCATCGTGCAGTGGCTCGGCACGGATTCCAGCTGCGGCAGCGGATGCGATACGTGCGGCACGTGCGAGACCGAGCCGCTGCCCGAGAAGGATGCGCAGGGCCGCAAGGTCATCCAGGTGCACGTCCAACGCTAAGTTGCGTTGATCAGCTCGATCAAACGCTTCGCATCGAACGGCGCCCTGACCTTGATGTCGTTGTCGAAGTAGCAGAACACGTCTCCATGCTCCGCCCACGTGCGGATCCGCGCGGCCCAGCGCTCCAGCGATTCGTCCTCGTACCCGCTCGCATACAGCTCATGCTCGCCGTGTAGTCGGATGTACATGAAGTCCGCCGTCACGTCGTCGACCTCCAGCCATTTGCCGGCCGTATCCGCTACGACGAGCGCCACGTTGTACTTGCGCAGCAGCGCGAGGAAGGCCGGGTCGCGGAAGCTCTCGTGGCGCACTTCGACGGCGTGGCGCAGCGGGCGCACGGCGTCGATCTCCAGCAGCGCGCGGCCTACGAGCTTCTCGTCGTGGCCGCGCGCGATGGCGAGCGCCTGGCCCGTGTCGTGCGGCAGCAGGGACAGGAAGTGTTCGACCTTGTCCGCATCGAAGCGCAGCTGCGGCGGGAACTGCCACAGGAAGGGCCCGAGTTTTTCGCGCAACGCGAACACGCCGGAGGCGAGCACGTTGGCGAGCGGCGTCTCGATGCCGCGCAGCTTGAGCATGTGCGTGAGGAAGCGGTTGCCCTTCACGGCGAACAGGAAGCCGGGCGGCGTCGCGTCGTACCACGCCGCGTAGCTGGATGGGCGCTGCAGCGAATAAAAGGAACCGTTGATCTCGATGGTGGGCAGGAAGCGCGAAGCGTATTCGAGTTCGCGCGCCTGCACGAGGCCGGGCGGATAAAACACCCCGCGCCATGGTTCGTACCGCCAGCCGGAGATGCCGATGTAGATTGCGCCCATGCCCCCAGTCTAGGGCAAAGCGCGGAAATCAGGCGCGCCGTCGGCGCCACAGCGCGATGCCGCCCACGCCCGCCAGCAGCATCGCCCACGTGGGCGCTTCCGGCACGGCCGGCACCGATTCGGTGCCGGGCAGGGCGGACGACATGGACAGCGTCGTGGCGTCCGTCCAGAGCAGGTGGTGTTCCGAGCCGCCGTAGGGGGCGAACTGGTAGTCATAGACCATCTGGCCCGTCGTGACGAAATGGCCCCCGCCGTACAGGCCTTCCGGATCGCTGGAGTACTCGCTGACGCTGAACGACAGGCCGCTCTCCGCGGAGAAGCGGAAGCTGTCGGCATCGCAGTGGTAATAGGTATTGCTGCCCGCGGCGCAAGCCACGTAGTCCTTCGCGTCGACCAGCAACGACGTCAGCTCGCCCCGTTCGAGGATGCCGTCGCCGTTCGCATCGGCGCCGGTGAACGAACCGTCGATGCGCAGGTCGGGCAGGAAGGCCCCGGCTTCGTAGTCGTAGAAGCCGGTGTAGGTGAAGGCCCAGTGGGACGTCTGGGCATGGGCGAACGTACTGGCCAGCAGCAGGACGCCGGCGGTGACGATGAACTTCATGACAAGGACCTCGGGAATCAACAAGCGCGACAGGGCACAGCCTACCTTGCCGTCCACGAAAGTCCTACGGATTTAACATATGTGTCGCCGCTCAGCCACAGTGCATGACTCGCAACGTCATATTGCGCCTCACCAATCTGGGCTGAACCGCAGGGAACCAGAATGGCAGCTCGTCCTTACTTCGCTGGGGTATCATGCCATTTCGCTACTGGGCCTGGTTCACGCTGAACGAGATGCAGAAGGTGGACACAGGCGAATGCGCCCGCCTCGTCCAGATGTACATCCCGCAGATCGGCCACACCAGCACATGGAAGCCGGGCGAGCGGGTGATCGATGTTCTGGGACGAGGCGGAAAAATCGAGCCCGGGACGGCGGTTGCCACGTTCGTGAAAGGGCGATATCCGTCTTCCGGTCACCGTCATGCGGCGTTCTACGAGGGGCCTGTGCGCAGTGTCAGCGGCAGCATCATGGGAATCATCCTGATGGACCAGTGGAATCCACCGCCGGGACGTGCGGACCGCCCTTTGATCAAGCGCCGCACCGTCCCGCGACGAGGAAAGATGCACGATGACGGGACGTTTCCGTTCATCTCCGACAATGCCGAAGCCTTCTACGTGATCGAGAAATGAAGCATCCAGGTGACATGAAGCGATTGACTGCCGCGGCAACGATAACCGTTTTGCTGGCCCTGCGTCCCGCATCGGCAAAGGCCGAACAGCATATCGTCTGTCCGGCATCCGCCAGTCAACTGGATGGGGCAGAACCCATCTTCGGTCCGCTGGATGCGCCCTGGGGCGAGTTGCACGAGGCGGAGTCGATCAGGCGTAAGGATGGCGCCTACGTTATCCGTTACGACCTGACCGGCGGCGAAGCGCCGCGATTGGAAAAGTGGCTGATGTGCCGCTACCGGGACGACAGCCACCGTGCCGTCAAGCTGCCCGTCACGACGAAAACATGCAGGGTGACGACCCGCCAGGACGGGGCCGTCGACCCCGCGACGAAAAGACCGTACTACCGCGTCCTGGACATCACGTGCCGCTAGGCCGGTGACTACTTCCCTGCCTGCACCACCGGCAACTCGATCGCACTCTCCAGCCCCGGCGCGTGATAGACGCGCTGCGTCGCCTTGCGATAATCGCCCGGCTTCGCGTAGAAGATGTTCGGCACGAACGTCTGCGGGTTGCGGTCGTACAGCGGGAACCAGCTGGACTGGATCTGCACCATGATACGGTGGCCCGGCAGGAACACGTGATCGACGTTCGGCAGCGCGAAGCGGTAGCGCTCGGCCTTGTTCGCGGGGATCGCGGCCGGCTTGTCCAGGCCCTGGTAGTAGCGGCCGCGGAAGATGTCCATCGCGATCGGCAGCTGGTAGCCGCCCATCTCCGGCTGCGCCGCCACTTCGTCCGGGTACACGTCCATCAGCTTGACGACCCAGTCGCTGTCCGTGCCCGACGTCGACGCGTACAGGTCGACCATCGGCTGGCCGGCCAGCTGCAGCGGCGCGGTGAGCGGGGCGGTCGTGTAGGTCAGTACGTCAGGGCGGTCCGAGTAGCTGCGCTGGTCCGTCACGAGCCACGGCTTCCACACGTTGGCGTCGGTCATGTGCACGGGGCGTGGAATGAACGGCACCGGTTTCGCCGGGTCGGAGACGTATTCGTCGAACGCGGCCGTCTTGTCGGCCTTGCCCTGCGCCTTCTCGAAGGCGAGGCCGAAGCCCGGCTTCAGGTACAGCGGCGTGGCGGCCGGCACGAGCGGCCACTGGTCGAGACGGCGCCAGCGATTGACGCCGGTCTGGTACGACCACACGGGCGGCGTGTCGAACGCGGGCGCGCCATCCTTCAGGTACTGGTTGAAGAACGGGAGCATGACCTCGCGGCGGAATTCGCGCGCGGTGTCGCCCGTGAATTTCAGCGCGCCCAGCGTCGAGCCCTCGTAGTTGACGCCGCTGTGGCGCCACGGGCCCACCACCAGCGAATTCAGTTTATTGGTCTTGTCCTGCGGTTCGACGGCGGCATAGGTCGCGTAGGCGCCGTAGATGTCTTCCTGGTCCCAGCGGCCGACGACGGTCATCGTGGGCACGCTCAAGGGACGCTTGGCGAGGATCTTGTCCAGCGCCTGTTCCTGCCAGTAGCTGTCGTACGCCGGATGCTCGAACAGCTTCTTCGTGAAGTTCAGCTGGTCGACGCCGTAGAGGTGCGCGAAGTCGGACGTGGAGCCCGCGCGCAGCCAGGCCTCGTAGTCGTCGTTGATGCCGGTGACGATCCTTTCGCCTTCGCCGCGCGCCGCGTTCTGGCTCGCGATGTAGGCGAGGTTCGGGTTGCGGAAGGCGCCGTTGTGGAACCAGTCGTCGCCGCGCCAGCCGTCGACCATGGGGCTCATCGGCACGGCGGCCTTCAGCGCCGGGTGCGGGTCGACGAGGGCCATCAGCACGGTAAAGCCTTCGTACGACGAGCCGACCATGCCGACCTTGCCGTTCGATTGCGGGATGTTCTTGATCAGCCAGTCGATTGTGTCGTAGGCGTCGGTCGTGTGGTCGACTTGCGTGTTGTTCAGCGGGCCGCGCACGGGGCGCGTCATCACGTAGTCGCCTTCCGAGCCGTACTTGCCGCGCACGTCCTGGAACACGCGGATGTAGCCGTTCTCGATGAAGGCGTCGTCACCGTCGCCGAGGATCGACGTGATGTGCGGGCTCTTCATGCGGCCCGCGCGGCCGGACGCGTTGTACGGCGTGCGCGTCAGCATGATCGGCGCCTTGCCTGCCATGATGCTCTTCGGGATCACGATCACGGTGTGCAGCTTGACGCCATCGCGCATCGGGATCATGACGTCCTGCTTGACGTAGTCGGCGTTCGGGACCGTCGTCTCGAACTTCCCGGCCGGGATGTCCGGCGCCATCGGTGACGTCTGGGCCTGCGCCGCGCTGGCGAAGGCGGCGGCAAGCACGAGGGAAAGGACGGACAGGGACGGCAGGCGGTAACGCGGCATCGGATTGGTCTCCACGGATCGGTTGAGTGAGCAACCTTGGATAAAGATTGCAACAGAGCATGGTACCGAACCGTGGGAAAGTCTGCAAACGCGCCACCAAAATTCGGGGTCAGAGCACTTTTTCAGGCACGGTCTTCAGAGCAAGCTTTTGCGCTAGCCGTCGCCTGCCGATTCTGCGCGCAGCGTCCAGAGACGACGCCATGTGCGCATCCGGGAGGCAAAATGTCCATTTGGACATTGACCCAAAATGTGCTCTGACCCCGAATTGAAGAAATGGCCGGTGGGAACCGGCCCGGAGGGTCAGGCAGACAGGAGCTTGCGGCCTGCCGGTGCTGCGAGCGTCGGCGTGCTTGCGGTCAGCTTGAACGTGCTGACGACGGCATCCAGTTCGCGCGCCTGTTCCTGCAGCGCGGCCGCGGCGGCGGCGGCTTCTTCGACGAGGGCCGCGTTCTGCTGGGTCGCGTCGTCCATCTGCGCGATCGCCTGGTTGACTTGCGCGATGCCCATGCTCTGTTCCTGGCTGGACGCCGCGATGTCGCGCATCAGAACTTCCGCGCGGCGCACGGAGGCGACGATCGCTTCCATCGCCTGGCCGGCACCGTCCGCGAGCGCGCTGCCCGCGTCGACCTTGGCGACGGAATCCAGGATCAGCTGGCGGATCTCTTTCGATGCGGCCGCCGAGCGCTGCGCCAAGGTGCGCACTTCGCCGGCGACGACGGCGAAGCCGCGGCCCTGTTCGCCCGCACGCGCCGCTTCCACGGCCGCGTTCAGCGCGAGGATGTTGGTCTGGAAAGCGATGCCGTCGATGACACCGATGATCTCGGAAATCTTGCGCGAGCTTTCCGTGATGGCGCCCATCGTGCGCACGACTTCCGCCACGACGGCGCCGCCTTTCTCGGCCGACTGCGCCGTCTCGGACACGAGGCGGTTCGCCTCCATCGCGTGCTCCGCGTTGTGGCGCACGGTGGTCGTCAGTTCTTCCATCGCGGCCGCCGTCTCTTCGATGCTCGACGCCTGCGCTTCCGTGCGCGCGGACAGGTCCATGTTGCCGCGCGCGATTTCGTCGGTGGCGCCGGCAATCACGGTGCTGCTGTCGCGCACCTTGCCGATCGTGCCGCTGAGCGAGCCGACGAAGCGGTTGAACGCCTGGGCCAGCTTGCCGACTTCGTCCTCGCCGTCCGCTTGCAGACGACGGCTGAGGTCGCCTTCACCGTCGGCGATCTCGCCCAGCATGCCGGCCGCGCCCATCACCGGGGCCGAGATGGCACCCGCGACGAACCAGATCGCGGCCAGACCCACGGCACCGCCGACGAGCGCCGCAACGATGGCGGACACCGCCGCCGTCTGCCCGATGTTGCCGAGCACTTCAGCCTCCGGCACCTCGGCCACGACGTACAGGTTCAGCTCCGGCACGTACGACGAGGCGACGAACTGGCGGCCCGCCGGCGCGTCGTAGCGGCTCGATGCGAATGCCTGCTTGCCCAGCAGCGAACGTACGAGTTCGGGCGTGAAGCCGGGCTGCTTGTCGAGGGTGTGCTGGCCGTCGAGCAGGCTGCGGTCGCGGTGGACCAGCAGCGTGCCGTCGTTGCTCACCAGGTAGACGTAGCCGGATTTGCCGAGGCGATAGTTGCGGATGCTGTTCGCGAGCGCTTCGGCGGACAGGCCCAGGCCGGCGATCGCCAGCTTGCCGCCCGGCGTCTGCACGCGCGCGTCGATGAACAGCATGTAGACGCCCGTGGTGCCGTCCTTGTCCAGGTTGAGCGAATAGGGCACACCGCTGTCGAGGAATTTCTTGAACCACGCATCCTTGTCCGACTTCTTGTCGATCGTGCGGTCGAACCCTTTTTCGGTGAAGTATTTCGAGGTGCCGTCCGACACCCAGAACACGGTGGCCGCACGGTTGGCCTCTTGTAGGCGCCTGGCCTGCGCGGTCCACGCGGCGAGGCCGTCGTCCGCATTGCCGGCGTCTTCCCACGCCTGCAGGAAGGTGTTGTTCGCCAGCGTCTGCGAGATCGCGGCGGGTTCCGCGATCTGGCGCTGGATGTCGTTGCGGATGGCGCCGACCTGGGCCGGCAATTCGTTGTCAACGACGCGCTCGCGCATCTGCGCACTGGTCATCGAAATGGACAGGGTGGAGGAGATGGCGATGAAGACGAGCAGACACACGCCCATGCTGAGCATGAGCTTGCTGCGGATGCCGAGATGACGGAAGTTCATGAACGTGAATTGTTTCGTGGAAAGGTCTATTGAGTGTAATCAGGGATGTGTTGGATGACGCCCGTAATTAGTGTTTTTCCTCACATCTGGGACCTTGACGCGGCATCGCTACAACGTTCTTTTATAGTCTTGTAAATGTTCAGGCCGCTGATCTGGCCAGCGATATACAGGGTATCTTTCCTCGAGTATGTTGTCGGTTTGCTTCTGGTCGGCACGCAAGAATGCTAAGCTACCGCCTTTCCCACGCTGGTAAACCTCATCGATGATCATCGTCCATCACCTGAACAACTCGCGCTCGCAGCGCATCCTGTGGCTGCTGGAAGAACTGGGCCTGGAGTACGAGATCAGGAAGTACCAGCGCGATCCGAAGACGATGCTGGCGCCGCCCGAACTGCGCGCCGTGCACCCGCTCGGCAAGTCGCCCGTGATCCAGGACGGCGACCTGGTCGTCGCGGAATCCGGTGCGATCGTCGAGTACCTCGTCGACCGTTACGGCCCCACGCTGGCCCCCAGGGCCGGCACGCCCGAGCGGCTGCGCTACACGTATTTCCTGCACTACGCGGAAGGCTCGGCGATGCCGCCGCTGCTGCTGAAGCTCGTGTTCGACCAGGTGGAGAAGAGCCCGGCGCCGTTCTTCGTGCGCCCGATCGCCAAGGCCATCGCGAACAAGGTCAAGAACAGCTACGTGCTGCCGCAGATCCGCCAGCACCTGGCGTACCTGGAGGGAGAGCTGGGCAAGCACGCGTGGTTCGTGGGCGACGATTTTTCCGCCGCCGACATCCAGCTGAGCTTTCCGCTGGAAGCGGCGGCATCGCGCGGCGGATTGGGAGGACAATATCCGAACCTCGTCGCGTTCCTCGACAAGATCCACGCGCGCCCGGCCTACAGGCGCGCGCTCGAACGGGGCGGGCAATACGACTTTCTGAAGTAAAGACATGGCGAAGCTGCTGGCCATCGACGGCCTGAACATCGTGCGGCGCGTGTACGAGGCGAGTCCCGAGCCGGACTCCGACCTCAAGGCGAGCATCGCGCTGCGCCACGCGTTCTCGTCGTTCCGCAACCTGCTCGAAGCGCATGCGCCCACGCATGTGCTGGCCGCGTTCGACTACGGGGGCCCCACGTGGCGGCACGCGCTGTATCCGCGCTACCGCGAAGGCCGCGCGCCGATGCCGGGCGTGCTGCGCGAGGCGCTCCCGGAATTCCACGACCGCCTGCGCAGCGTCGGCCTGCACGTGCTGATGCTGCCCGAGGTCGAGGCCGACGACGTGATCGGCACGGGCGTCATGCGCTGGCTGGCGGAAGGACGCGGCGATGCCGTCGTCGCGACGACGGACAAGGATCTGCATCCGCTGATCGCACACGGCGCGCTCGTGTGGGATCATTTCAAGGGCGAGTGGCACGACGACGCCTGGGTGCGCAACAAGTTCGGCGTCGCGCCGGAGCGCCTGCACGACCTGCTGGCGCTGATGGGCGACCCGACCGATGGCGTGCCGGGCGTGTCGAAGGTCGGCATGAAGACGGCGGCGCGGCTGCTCAACGCGTACGGCGACCTGGACGCCGTCATGGCCGGCGCCGGCATCCTCAAGACGCCGCTGGGCGAACGCCTGCGCGCGGAACGCGAGATCCTCGAGGTGTCGCGCAAGCTGGTGCAACTGAAGACCGACGTGCGGCTGGGCGTCACGTGGAACATGCTGGCCTACGAGTCAGACTGAAGAAAGGAAACCGATGCTCAAGGCGATCATCGTCGACGGCAGCGCGGTGGCGCGCGGCCTCCTCAACACGGTGCTGACGGACGGCGGCTACGACGTCGCCGGCCAGGCCCATACGGCGGCGGCCGGCTTCGCGCTCGCGCTCAGGCACCAGCCGCACATCTTCTGCATCGCGCGCGAACAGTTCGAGGATGGCCAGGAAGCCGTCGACCAGCTGCGCGCCCAACTGCCCAAGACGCTGATCTTCATGGTCTCCGGCTCGCTCGACGCGCCCGCCATCCAGGCGGCGGTCGCGGCCGGCGTGCACGGCTTCATCGTCAAGCCGTTCAAGGCCGACACGGTGCTGCGCACGATTCGCAATACCGTCATCGCCATCGTCAAGAAGCACCGGGGGCCTTGACCTTCAGGTTCGGCGCCGCAGCTCCTCCACGGCGATGGCCGCCAGTTCCTGCAATGCCCTGATCTCGCGCGCGCGCAGGCGGCGCGGCTCGCGGTCCAGCACGCACAGCGTGCCGAGCGCATGGCCGCCCGCGTCGACCAGCGGCACGCCGGCGTAGAAGCGCACGTGCAGCGGCCCCGTGACGAGCGGGTTGGCGGCAAAGCGCGCATCGCGCGACGCATCTTCCACCATCAACGGTTCTTCCTGCACGATCGCGTGGCTGCAGAACGCCCAGTCGCGCGGCGTCTCCGCGAGGCCGACGCCGATGCGCGACTTGAACCACTGGCGGCGCGACGTCAGCACCGTGATCAGCGCCATCGGGCAATCCGTCACCTGCGTGGCCAGCCACGTCAGGCGGTCGAACACGGGCTCCGGCGCCGAGTCCACGAGGCCGCTCGCCGCGACGGCGGCCAGGCGCGCCCGTTCGTCCGGCGGCACCGGGTGGCCCGGCGCGGCCTGTGTTTGCGGCGGCTGGTCGGCCTTGTGCGCCAGCAGGCGCGTCACGGCGGACAGGCGCACGCGCCGGTGGCCGCCCGGCGTCTTCCACGAGGGCAGGGCGCCGCTCTCCAGCCACAACTGGGTCGTGCTGACGGCCACGCCAAGGAGCCGCGCGGCGGCGGCCGTGGTGAGGACGGGATCGTCGGAATCGTCGATGCGGGGTGTCGGCATGGTCACGGCATTCTACTTGCATATGTGGCACTCATCAACAAAATTGACGGATTTGATTCGTTGCTTTCCGGCGTATTCGGCAAATACTTGATTGTATGATGGAAGTACTTATTGACGACTGGAAATTTGACGGTCAGAATCCATTAAATCAGTCAAATCCGTCAAATTTAAAGGCAACCATGCCCCTGTCACACCTCCGCCCGCGCGGCGAAGCCGCCCGTCTCGACGTGTTGCGCAAGCTCAACTTGCTCGACACGCCCCCGAGCGAGGCCTTCGACCGCATCACCCGCATGGCCGCCCAGTTGTTCGGGCTGCCCATCGCGGCCGTGTCGCTGACGGACAGCAACCGCCAGTGGTTCAAGTCGCGCGTGGGCGTCGAGCACGACTCGATCCCGCGCGCGAAGGCGCCGTGCGGGCAGGTGGCCGACGAGGGGGCCGTGCTGGTCATCGAAGACCTGCAGTTGGATGCGTGCTACCACGACAGCGTGCTGGCCGCGTCGGGCGTGCGCTTCTATGCGGGCGCGCCGCTCGTCACGCACGACGGCTGGTGCCTGGGCGCGATGTGCGTGCTGGGCACGAGCCCGCGCACGATCACGGACCTCGAGCGCGCCGCGCTCGCCGACCTGGCGGCGATGGTGATGGAACAGATCGAGCTGCAGCATGCGCTGGGCCGCGTCGACGCCGTCAGCGGCCTGCCGAACCGCACGCAGTTCCTCGACGACTTCAAGGACCTCACCATGGACAGCCCGCGCGGCGAACATCGCCTCGCCGCGCTCGTGAACCTGGCGAGTCCCGAACAGCTGGGCAACGCGATGCGGGCGATGGGCGCGGCCTACCTCGACGAGATCGTCGGCGAGGCCGTGCGCATGCTGGACGCGACGATCGGCAGGACGGGCACCGTGTACCACATCGGCGCGACGGAATTCGCCTTCATTGCGTCGGCGGGCAGCGAGCTGGATGCGTTCTGCGCGGAGCTCGAAGACTGGTTGCGGCGGCGCGCGCAATCGGTGACGTCGCGCTTCGTGACGACGGCGACGGTGGGCATCGTGCCGTTCCAGCTGGGCCCCACGGCGTGCGCGGACCTGCTGCGCAACCTGCACTCGGCGGCGCGCCACGCGTTCGAGATGGACCGCGGCGTGTCCGTGTTTTCGTGGGAGCAGGATGCCGTGTACCGGCGCCGCTTCTGGCTCATCAACGAATTCGGCGCGGCGCTCGAGAGCAGCGGCCAGCTGCGCCTCGTGTACCAGCCCAAGGTCGACCTGGACAGCGGTGCGTGCATCGGCGCGGAAGCGCTGCTGCGCTGGTCGCATCCGACGTTCGGCGACGTGTCGCCGGCCGAGTTCATCCCCATCGTCGAACAGACGTCGATGGTGCGCGCGACCACGCACTGGGTCGTGGAGACGGCGCTGCGCCAGCTCGCGGCGTGGCGGGAAGCGGGACTCGAACTGCAGGTGGCCGTGAACGTGTCGGCCATGAACCTACTGGAGCCGGACTTCTGCGAGCGCATCGTCGACGGCCTGCGCCGCCACGGCCTGCCGGCATCGAGCCTCGCGCTGGAGATCACGGAGAGCGCGCTGATGAAGAACCCGCGGCTCGCCGAGGCCACGCTGCAGGCGCTGGATGCGGCCGGCGTACGTCTCGCCATCGACGATTTCGGCACGGGCTACAGCAGCCTGGCCTATCTGCAAAGCCTGCCGGCGCAGGTGGTCAAGATCGACCAGTCGTTCGTGCGCGGCATCGAACGCGACGAGCGCAAGCGCTCACTGGTGGCGGCGATGATCAAGCTGTCGCACGATCTGGGGCACCGCGTGGTGGCGGAAGGGGTGGAGACGGCGGACGTCGTGGACGTGCTGAAGGCGGCGGACTGCGACGAAGCGCAGGGCTATCTGTATGCGCGGCCGCTGGCGCCGCAGGCGTTCGTGCAGTGGGTGGAAAAGCGGGGCGCCGTGGCAGTCTGACGGCGCCCGCTCGATCAGGCCGCGTCTTTCGCAGCGGCCAGCAGTCCCATCTCTTCCGACCCGAGCAGCCTGTCGATATCGAGCAGGATCAGCATGCGCTCGTCGACGGTGCCCAGCCCGCGCAGGTATTCGCCCGACACGGTGGCGCCCAGGTCCGGCGCCGGCTTGATCTGGTCCGGCGTCAGCGTGACGACGTCCGAGACGCTGTCCACCACCATGCCGATCGTGTGGTTGTTGATGTTCAGGACGATCACGACGGTGAACGCGTCATAGGTCGGCGCGCCGACGTTGAACTTGATGCGCATGTCGACGATCGGCACGATGCTGCCGCGCAGGTTGACGACGCCCTTCAGGTATTCGGGCGCGTTGGCGATGCGCGTCACGCTGTCGTAGCCGCGGATTTCCTGGACCTTCAGGATGCTGATGGCGTATTCCTCGCCGCCCAGGCGGAACGACAGCACTTCGGTCGCGTTGTTGACGATGTCTTCGGCCATAGATAATCCTCGCTAATTTCCGTGTGGCAATATAACGAGAGATTACGACATTTTTGTGTCAGTTACGATGGACAAATGACAATCGCGCACAAAAATCCCGCAGCTGCGGGATGAACGCAACAATCAGACGGCGCTCGCGGTGTCGATGATGCCGCCGCCCAGGCACACGTCGCCGTCGTACAGCACGGCCGACTGGCCCGGCGTGACGGCCCATTGCGGGTCGGTGAAGTCCAGCGCGAAGCGGTCGAGGCCTTCCGGCGTCACCGTGCACGGCACGTCGGCCTGGCGGTAGCGCGTCTTGGCCGACAGGGCACGGGGCTGGGGCGGCTCACCCGCGATCCAGCTGGCCTGGCCGGCGCCGAGACGCTCCGACAGCAGCCACGGGTGATCGTGGCCCTGCACGATGTACAGGGTATTGTTGGCGATGTCCTTGCGCGCCACGAACCACGGTTCGCTCGTGCCGTCGGCATTCTTGTGCGACTTCAGGCCGCCGATGCCGATGCCCTTGCGCTGGCCCAGCGTGTAGAACGACAGGCCCACGTGCTCGCCCACGGTCTGGCCGTTATCCAGTTTGATCGGGCCCGGCTTGTGCTGCAGGTAGCGGCCGAGGAATTCGCGGAACGGGCGCTCGCCGATGAAGCAGATGCCGGTCGAATCCTTTTTCGCCGCGTTGGGCAGGCCCAGTTTTTCCGCGATCTTGCGCACTTCCGTCTTGGCGATCTCGCCCAGCGGGAACAGTGCTTTCGACAACTGCGCCTGGTTCAGGCGGTGCAGGAAGTAGCTCTGGTCCTTGGTCGAATCGAGGGCTTTCAGCAGTTCGAATTTACCGGTCGAACCGTTCTGGCGCACGCGCGCATAGTGCCCGGTCGCGATCAGGTCGGCGCCCAGCTTCATCGCGTGGTCGAGGAAGGCCTTGAACTTGATCTCGGCGTTGCACAGCACGTCCGGGTTCGGCGTGCGGCCGGCCTGGTATTCGCGCAGGAACTCCGCGAACACGCGGTCCTTGTATTCGGCGGCGAAGTTGACCGCCTCGATGTCCACGCCGACGACGTCGGCCACGCTGGCCGCGTCGATCCAGTCCTGGCGCGTGGAACAGTATTCGGAATCGTCGTCGTCTTCCCAGTTCTTCATGAACAGGCCGACGACTTCATAGCCCTGTTCCTTCAACATCCAGGCCGCGACCGAGGAGTCGACGCCGCCTGACATCCCGATCACGACTTTCTTTTTGTGCATAGCTTCAGGTTACGTCCGGTTTGATGGTTAGCCCGCTGTTATACACCGAGTGGTCCGTGTACAGCAGTTCGAGCGGGGTGCGCTTGCCCGCCAGGTAATCGTCCACGCACCGCAGCACGATGGGGCTGCGGTGGCGCTCCTGGCACGCGGCCAGTTCGTCGCGCGTGAGCCACAGCGTGCGCAGGATGCCGTGGTCCAGCGCCTGGTCGAACTGCCTGCCGGCCTTGCCGCAGAACGTGAAGCGCAGATACGTCACGTCGTGCCCGCGCGACTTCGAGTGGTAGCGCGACAGATACATGCCGACGAGGGCTTCCGGGATGAACTCGTGCGCCGTCTCTTCCATCGCCTCGCGGATCACCGCCTGTTCGAGCGATTCGTGCGGGTCGAGGTGGCCGGCGGGCTGGTTCAGGCGGATGCCGTCGCTGGTTTCTTCTTCGATCAACAGAAAGCGGCCATCGCGCTCGATGATCGCGGCGACGGTGACTGACGGTCTGAAGGTATGGGTCATGCGCGTCCTTGTAGTGAGCCGACATTCTACCTTGATGGAACGTGCGTTGCTCGGGCGCACGCTGCGGTGCAACAGTTCCGGACAGGTCTGAATATTGATACGAAACAAAAAGCTTGAGACTTTATCTAGGTTCTCGGGCCCTTGGCCACGAAAATTGCCGATCTGTTGACGAAAAACCACTCATCTGTATTGATCGGGGGCATTACATGCTAGATTGTAGACAGTTTATCAATTATACGGAGGCATCATGAGAATTGGTGTGCCGGCCGAAACGAGGCCGGGCGAGACACGTGTCGCAGCAACTCCCGAAACCGTCAAGAAGCTGGCCGCCCAGCACGAAGTGATCGTGCAATCGGGCGCCGGCATCCACGCTGCCGCGATCGATGATGCCTACGTCGCCGCCGGCGCCCGTATCGTCACGGCGGAAGAAGCCCTCGGGGCCGACCTCGTCCTGAAAGTGCGCAGCCCGGACGCCGGCGAACGCGCGCTGATGAAACCGGGCGCCGCCCTCGTCGGCATGCTGAATCCGTTCGATACCGACAACCTGACCGCGCTGGCCCAGCAGCGCATCACCGCGTTCGCGCTCGAAGCCGCGCCCCGGATCACGCGCGCCCAGTCGATGGACGTGCTGTCCTCGCAGGCCAACATCGCGGGCTACAAGGCCGTGATCATGGCGGCGAATGCCTATCAACGGTTCATGCCGATGCTGATGACGGCCGCCGGTACCGTGAAAGCGGCGCGCGTGCTGATCATGGGCGTCGGCGTCGCCGGCCTGCAGGCCATCGCCACCGCCAAGCGCCTCGGCGCCGTCATCGAGGCGTCCGATGTGCGTCCGCCCGTGAAGGAGCAGGTGGAATCGCTGGGCGCCAAGTTCATCGACGTGCCGTTCCTCACGGACGAGGAACGCGAGATCGCGAAAGGTGTCGGCGGCTATGCGCGCCCGATGCCGGCCGACTGGATGCGGCGCCAGGCGGAACTCGTGCACGAGCGCGCGAAGCTCGCGGACATCGTCATCACGACCGCGCTGATCCCCGGCCGCAAGGCCCCGGTGCTCATCTCGGAAGAAACGGTGCGTGCGATGAAGCCGGGCTCCGTGATCGTCGACATGGCCATCGAGCAGGGCGGCAACTGCCCGCTGACGGAGCTCGGCAAGACCGTCGTCAAGCATGGCGTGACGATCATCGGCGAGCCGAACCTGCCGGCGCTCGTGGCGGCCGACGCGTCGGCCCTGTATGCCCGCAACGTGCTGGACTTTTTGAAACTCGTGATCGACAAGGATGGCAAGCTCGTCATCGACCGCGAGGACGAGATCGTGCGCGCGGTGCTCGTCGCCATCGACGGCGACGTGCTGCGCAAAGCGGCGTAACTCAAGGAGACGCGTCATGGAAATCAGCCATACCATCATCAACCTGATCATCTTCGTGCTGGCGATCTACGTCGGCTACCACGTCGTGTGGACCGTCACGCCCGCGCTGCACACGCCGCTGATGGCGGTGACGAACGCCGTCTCCGCCATCATCATCGTCGGCGCCATGCTGGCGGCCGGCCTGACGGAAGGCCTGACGGGCCAGGTTGCCGGCACCATCGCCGTCGCGCTGGCCGCCGTGAACGTGTTCGGCGGCTTCCTCGTCACCCAGCGCATGCTGGAGATGTTCAAGAAGAAGGAACCGAAAGCGAAGCCGGCACCTGGCGCCAAGGATGCCGCCGGCGCCGTGCATGCCAAGGAGGCCGCATGAACATGATCAGCATGAACGTCGTGACGCTGCTGTACCTCGTGGCGTCCGTCTGCTTCATCCAGGCCTTGAAGGGCCTGTCCTCGCCGTCGACCGCGCGCATGGGCAACGCGTTCGGCATGACGGGCATGGGCATCGCCGTCATCACGACCATCGCCCTGATGTTCAAGCTGAAGGAGCAGATGCAGACGGGCGGCATGGGTTTTGGCCTCGTCCTGCTCGGTGTCGTCGTCGGCGGCGCGATCGGCGCCATTGCGGCGAAGCGCGTCGAGATGACCAAGATGCCGGAACTGGTCGCGGCCATGCACTCGCTGATCGGCCTCGCGGCCGTGTGCATCGCCATCGCGGCCGTGTCGGAGCCGTGGGCTTTCAACATCGCCGCGCGCGGCGAAGGGCTCCCGTTCGGCAACCGCCTCGAACTGTTCATCGGCACGTTCGTCGGCGCCGTCACGTTCTCCGGTTCCGTGATCGCGTTCGGCAAGCTGGCCGGCAAATACAAGTTCCGTTTGTTCCAGGGCGCGCCCGTGCGCTACCCGGGCCAGCACATGATCAACCTGATCGTCGCCCTCGCCATCATCGGCCTGGGCCTCGTGTTCTGCTTCTCGAGCGGCGCCGCGCCCGCGTGGACGCCGTACATCGTGATGGCCGTGCTGTCGTTCGTGCTGGGCGTGCTGATCATCATCCCGATCGGCGGCGCCGACATGCCCGTCGTCGTGTCGATGCTGAACTCGTACTCCGGTTGGGCGGCGGCCGGAATCGGCTTCTCGCTGAACAACTCGATGCTGATCATCGCGGGCTCGCTCGTGGGTTCGTCGGGCGCGATCCTGTCGTACATCATGTGCAAGGCGATGAACCGCTCGTTCTTCAACGTGATCCTGGGCGGCTTCGGCGGCGAGGCATCGTCGGGCGACAGCGGCGGCGCGAAAGAACAGCGCCCGGTGAAATCGGGCTCGCCGGAAGACGCGGCGTTCATCCTGCAGAACGCGGAATCCGTCATCATCGTGCCGGGCTACGGCCTCGCGGTCGCGCGCGCCCAGCACACGGTGAAGGAACTGGTCGACAAGCTGACGGAACACGGCGTGCAGGTGCGCTACGCGATCCACCCGGTGGCGGGCCGCATGCCGGGCCACATGAACGTGCTGCTGGCGGAAGCCGAGGTGCCGTACGACCAGGTCGCGGAGATGGAAGACATCAACGGCGAATTCGGCCAGACGGACGTGGTGCTCGTGCTGGGCGCGAACGACGTCGTGAACCCGGCCGCGAAGGATCCGAAGTCGCCGATCGCGGGGATGCCGATTCTCGAGGCCTATAAGGCCAAGAGCATCATCGTCAACAAGCGCTCGATGGCGTCGGGGTATGCGGGGCTGGACAACGATCTCTTTTATCAGCCGAACACGATGATGGTGTTCGGCGATGCGAAGAAGGTCATTGAATCGATGGTGAAGGCCGTCGAGTAAGGCCTACCGGCGGCCGAACATCATCAACTCGGCGAGCAGCATGCGCGCCGGCTTGACGGTGTCCAGCGCCGCCAGCGCGAGCCCGAACAGGGGCTGCAACGGCCCCGTGCTCGCGAACACGCGCGCCATCGCATCCGTCGTGCGGATGATGGCGCCGCGGTCGCGTGCGCGTTCTTCCGCGAAGCGGGCCAGCGCGTCCGCAATCCCGTGGTCCTGGTCGATTCCCCGTGCCAGCAGGCGCGCCAGCACGGCCGCGTCGCGCAGGCCGAGATTCAAACCCTGTCCCGCGACCGGGTGCAGGGTCTGCGCCGCATTCCCGATGGCGACCGTGCGCGCCGAGAACCGCGGATCCGCATTCAGCCCGAGCGGAAACGCCGCCCGTGCCGATACGCGCGTCAACGTGCCGAGACGTTCGCCGAACGCGTCGCCCAGCTGGCGCAGGAATTCGGGCTCGCCCAGGTCCAGCAACTGCTGCGCGCGTTCCGGCCGCACGCACCACACGAGCGCGTACTGGTGGCCGTCCGCGCCGTCCTGCGGCAGCAGCGCGAGCGGGCCTTCGTCCGTGAAGCGTTCGAACGCGCGGTGCGGGATCGGCTGGCTCGCCGACACGCGTGCGATGACGGCCGTCTGCGCGTAGTCGCGCCGCTGGGTGCGTTCCGCCTGCTCGCCGAACACGCCGCCCTCGGCCTGCACGGCCACCTTCGCATGGACCTTGCGGCCGTCGTCCAGGTCCAGCACGACGCCGTCGCCGTCTTCATGGAGCGCCGCCACGCGCACGGGGCGCAGCGTCTGCACGCCCGCGCGGTCGCAGGCGCGCACCAGCGCGTCGACGACGTCGCCGTAGCGCGCCACGTAGCCCAGCGCGTCGACATCATGTTCGGCACGGTCCATCATGCTGCGGCCCAGGTGGCCGCGGCGCGAGACGTGGATCTGGTGGATCGGCGTCGCGTGCGGCTGCACGTTGGCCCAGGCGCCCACGTCGACGAGCAACTGGCGGCTGCCCCACGACAGCGCGATCGAGCGCGGGTCCGAGATCGCCTGGCCCAGTGCCTTCGCATCGACGAGGGCGATGCGCCCCGCGTCCACGCCGCGGCGTGCTATCAGCGCGGCCAGCGCGAGGCCGACGGGGCCCGCGCCGCAGATGGCTACGTCAACCGACAGAGTGTCGTCAGCCATGCGCCTTCCCCACGATCGCTTCGATCTCCGCCACCGTCTTCGGCGCGGACGCCGTCAGCAGCCGGTAGCCGTCCCTGGTCACGACGACGTCGTCCTCGATGCGGATGCCGATGTGCCAGAAGCGTTCCGGCACGCCGTCGGCCGGGCGCACGTAGATGCCCGGTTCCACCGTCACGACCATGCCTTCCTGCAGCGGGCGCGAAGGTTTGTCGGCCTGCGTGACGTCGCGGTACGCGCCCACGTCGTGCACGTCCATGCCGAGCCAGTGGCCCGTGCCGTGCATGTAGAACGGGACGTGGGCCTTGTTTGCGATGGCGTCGTCGACGCTGGCATGGTTCGATATCAACCCCAGGTCCAGCATGCCCTGCACGAGCACGCGCAGCGCCGCTTCGTGGAAGGCGCTGTACGGCCGTCCGGGCGCGATGGCGGCGAATGCCGCGTCCTGTGCCGCGAGCACCAGTTCGTACAGCGTCCGCTGGGCATCGGTGAAACGGCCGTTGACGGGGAACGTGCGGGTGATGTCGGAGGCGTAGCCATCCAGCTCGCAGCCGGCGTCGATCAGCACGAGGTCGCCGTCCTGCATCTGCCGGTCGTTGACGTTGTAATGCAGGATGCAGGCGTTCGGGCCGGACGCCACGATGGGCGTGTAGGCCGGGAACTGGGCGCCGTGCTTGCGGAAGGCGTACAGCAGTTCCGCTTCCAGCTCGTACTCGAACATGCCGGGCCGCGCCGCGCGCATCGCGCGTGCGTGCGCGCCGCCGGAGATCTCGCCGGCGCGCAGCATCAGCACCTGCTCGTCGGCGTCCTTGATCAGCCGCATCTCGTCCAGCAGCGGCAGCAGGTTGACGAACGTGTCGGGCGCCGTCGTGCCGGTGCGGCCTTGCGCGCGCACGGCCTTGATCCAGCCGGTCACCTGCGCATCGAGCGCCGCGTTCGACGCCACCGCGTAGTAAAGCGCGGGGGCGTTGGCGAGGATGCGCGCCATGTGCGTATCCAGTTCGGAGATCGGATAGGCGTCGTCGAAGCCGAACGCCGTGCGCGCCGCTTCCGGGCCGTGGCGGTAGCCGTCCCAGATCTCGCGTTCGACGTTCTTCTCGCGGCAGAACAGGATCGAACGGGCCGGCTTGTCCCCCGTCGCGGCGACGAGTACCAGCACGCTTTCCGGTTCCGTGAAGCCGGTCAGGTAGTAAAAGGAACTGTCGTGGCGATAGGGATAGTCGCTGTCGCCGTTGCGCAGTACCTCCGGCGCGGTGGGCAGCACGGCGACGGCGCCCGGTTGCATCTGCGCGGCCAGGCGCGCCCGTCGTGCAGCGTAGTCCATCAGGCGCCCGCCTTCACGGAGCCGGGTGGCGCGTTGAGTTCTTCCAGCTGGCGCACGGTGCCCACGTTGACCCATTCACCGCTGTAGATCTCGCCGCCCACGCGACCCTGATCAATGAACTTGCGCATCAGCGGGCCGAATTTCAGGAACTCGCCAGCCTTGATCCCGTCAAACATTTCAGGACGATACACACCGATGCCGGCGAAATTCCATTTCGGGCTGCCTTCGTTGGACAGCGTGTACATCGTCAGGCCGAAGTCGCCGTCCGGGTTGTGCCACGGGTTCGGCGTCAGGTACAGCCAGGCGATGTCGCGCTTCTCGGTCGGGATGAGCTGACCGACGGCGTCGCGGTCCTTGAGCACGTCGAGGACTTGTTCGAAGTCGAAGTAGGGCGCGTAGATGTCGCCGGAGACGGCCAGGAACGGTTCGTCGCCGAGCAGGTGCAGGGCGTTCGCGATGCCGCCGGCCGTTTCCAGCGGCGTCGGCTCGTGCGAGTAGACGATGCGCGCGCCGTAGCGGCTGCCGTCGCCCAGCTCTTCCTCGATCATGTGGCCGAGGTGGGAGTGGTTGATGACGATGTCCTTGATACCGGCGCGCACGAGGTTCAGCACGTGCCAGGTGATGAGGGGACGGCCCCGCACCTTGAGCAGGGGCTTGGGGCAGGTGTCGGTCAGCGGACGCATCCGCTCGCCGCGGCCTGCGGCGAAGATCATGGCTTTCATCAGCGGGTCTTCAGAAGGTGTAGCCGACCTGCGGCGCCTTGTCCTCGAGCGCGTCGAGCAGGCGCAGGAGCGGCTTGAGTTCGGTGTAGCGGTTGGCGGTCTTGCGGACGTAGTCCATCACCGTGGGCAGGTCGCCCAGGTAGTGGGATTTGCCGTCGCGGTAATTCAGGCGGCAGAAGATGCCGAGGATTTTCAAATGGCGCTGCAGGGCCATGTATTCGAAGTCGCGGTAGAAGGCGTCGATGTCCGGATTGACGGGCAGGCCCACCTGCTTCGCGCTTTGCCAGTAACGCACGACCCAGTCCAGCACGAATTCCTCGTCCCACTGGATGTAGGCGTCGCGCAGCAGCGAAGCCAGGTCGTAGGTGACGGGGCCGTAGACGGCATCCTGGAAATCCAGCACGCCCGGGTTGCCCTGGTCGAGGAACATCAGGTTGCGCGAATGGAAATCGCGGTGCATGTAGACCTGCTGCTGCGCCAGCACGTTCGCCGTGATCGCCTCGAACACTTTATCGAGCTGGGCGCGCTGGATGTCGTTCAGCGTCGCGCCCAGGTGGCGCTCGATGAACCACTCGGGGAACAGGTTCAGCTCGCGCAGCACGAACGCGCGGTCGAATTCGGGCAGCACGCCGGCCTGGCTCGCCATCTGGAACTTGATGAGGGCGTCGATGGCGTCCGAGTACATGAACGGGGCGTTGTCGACGTCCAGGCGTTGCAGATACGTCGTCGTGCCGAGGTCGGACAGCACCAGGAAGCCGGCTTCCACGTTGCGGGCCACGATGGCGGGCACGGTGACGCCGGCGTCGCGCAGCAGGCCGTCGACGTGGATGAAGGCCGGTACGTTTTCGCGCTCCGGCGGGGCGTCCATGGCGATGAGCGTGTCACCCAGTTTGTCGCGTAGCGCCGGCACAACATCGAGGCGGAAGTAGCGGCGGAAACTCGCATCGGCCGACGCCGGGCGCAGGCTGGCGACGTCGACCAGGTCCAGCGAGGCGAGCCATTCGGTCAGCTGGGCGAGGCGGGCATCCTTGTCAGAGGGGGAGGGAGCGTGTTGAGACTGAGAAGACATGAAGCGTCCCGGTGAACGGGTTGGTGACAGGAGTTGTAGGTTTGCCCATGCATTCCGGCAGGGGCGGTTCGGGTGTAATGATACGCCATTTCCCCGTGCATCGGACCACCCGAGCCCGCGACGAGAAAGTTCGCATTGTTAAAATTGTATCTATCGGTAAAAATCATTTCCCTTTGAAAATCAAAGAGTTATGGTCCACCGTCGCGCTTGCGGATCATTACCGCTGGGCCGACTAACGCGACCGTGCCGCACGAATTCCCCTATAATAAGGGATTCAATCCAAACAATCGCCCTCCATGGTGCAACGCGATCTTTCATGAGCTGGATGACGGCCCTACCTTTCCCGCCGCGGCGAATTGCCGCCGCTGTGTCTGCCCTCGTGGCCGTGGCCACGGGACCGCTGTATGCCCAGACGACTCCCAGCGGTGGGCCCCGCCCCGACGAGCAGGACCTGCCGATCACGATGCGCGCCGAGTCGTTCAGCGGCCGCCCGGACCGCATCCTGAACATGGACCGCAACGTGGAGATCACGCGCGGCGCCACCGGCGTCACGGCGGACACCGCCTGCTACCGCCGCGTCGAGGACGAGGTCACGGCCGAGGGCCACATCACGATGTGGCGCTTCGGCGACCGCTACAAGGGCGACGCGCTGCAGCTGAACCTGGAAACGGGCAAGGGCTGGGTGCTGCATCCCGAATATCGCCTGGCGCTGAACAATGCGCAGGGCAAGGCGCAGCGCATCAACTTCCTGGGCGAGGACCAGGCCGTCGTCGTCGACGGCACGTACAGCACGTGCGAAGGCCCCGATCCGGACTGGTATCTTAAATCCAGCACGTTGCGCCTGGACCAGGGCCGCGACGTCGGCACGGCCGGCAAGACGATCATCTATTTCAAGGACGTGCCCATCATCGGCACGCCTGCGCTGTCGTTCTCGCTGTCGGGCGCGCGCCGCTCCGGCTGGCTGCCGCCCACGATCGGCGTCGGCTCCAAGGGCTCGGCCGAGCTGATGGTGCCGTATTACGTCAACATCGCGCCCAACCGCGACCTGACGCTGTTCCCGCGCTACATCTTCGCGCGCGGCCTGCAGCTGGGCGCGACGGGACGCTACCTGGGCGAGACGGACCGCGGTTCGTACCACGGCGAGACGCACGTGGAATATCTCGCGAACGACCGGCTGGCGCACCGCGACCGCTGGTGGGTCGACACGCTGCATAACCAGTTCCTCGCGCCTAACTGGACGTTCGGCTGGAATGCGCACGCGGCGTCCGACAACGAATACCCATCCGACTTCTCGCGCACCGTCGCGGCCAGCGCCGAGCGCCAGCTGCTGCGCGAGCTGCGCACGGACTACTACGGCCAGTACTGGAACCTGACGGCGCGCGTGCAGAGCTACCAGGTGCTGCAGGATCCGGGCGCCGTCGCGAATCCGCAGCTGAACGTCGCGACGCCGTACAACCGCCTGCCGACCATTAACTTCCACGCCGGCCGCTACGACGTGCTGGGCGGCTTCGACTGGGCCGTCGATGCGGAAGCCACGCGCTTCACGCACCCGGACGACAACCAGGTGCAGGGAGACCGCGCCAACATGGTGGCGCAGGTGAGCTATCCGTGGGTGCATCCGGGCTGGTTCGTCACGCCCAAGCTGATGCTGCACGCGACGCAGTACAACCTGACACACAACGTGGCGGGCTCGGACGACAAGATCTCGCGCGTGCTGCCCACGTTCTCGCTGGACAGCGGCCTCGTATTCGAGCGCAAGTCGTCGCTGTTCGGGCCGGACGGCACGCAGACGCTGGAGCCGCGCCTGTTTTACGTACGCACGCCGTACAAGGACCAGAGCGACATCCCGAACTTCGACACGGGCGTCGCGGGCTTCAACTACGCCCAGCTGTTCACGGAAAACCGTTTCGTCGGCGCCGACAAGGTGTCGGACGCGAACCAGCTGACGGCGGCGATCGTGTCGCGCTTCATCGAGGCCAACGGCGCCGAGCGCCTGCGCCTCGCGGTGGGCAGCCGGTACTACTTCACCGATCCGCGCGTGCGCCTGAACGCGAACGAGCAAAGCAACCAGACCCGCTCGGACGCGCTGGTGGCGGCATCGGGCCGCATCTCGGAGTCGTGGACCTTCGACAGCGGCGTACAATACGATGCGCAGGCGCGCAGCCTGTACAGCTCGAACCTCGGGGTGCAGTGGCAGCCGGCCCCGATGAAGGTGTTGAACGTCGAGTACCGCTTCCAGCGCGACACCTTCGGCCTCGCCAACGGCTTCCGCAACGCCGACATCTCCGGCCAGTGGCCGCTGTCGCAGCGGTGGTATGGTGTGAGCCGGGTCAGCTACTCGGTGCGCGACCGCAAGCTGCTCGAGAGCCTCGTGGGGCTCGAGTACAAGGCCGATTGCTGGGTGTTCCGCATGGGCGCACAGCGTTTCGTGACCGCCGCGCAAAACGTCTCGACGACGAGCTTCTTCCAGCTCGAACTGAACGGCCTGTCGCGCCTGGGCTTCGGTAACCCGCTGGAGACTTTCAACAAGAGCATTCCCGGCTACACCCGGCTGAACACCAACGTCGGCCGCCCCTGACCGGGCCATGGACAACTAGATACCTGAAATGAGTGCTTCCCTGAATATGCGTACTACCCGTCTGTCTCCGCTCCGCCCGCACCAGCTCAAGCTCGCGGCGGTGCTGCTGTGCGCCCTCGCCGCCGGCGATGTCCTGGCCCAGGCCAAGCCGGCTGCTCCGGCCGCCGCACCATCGACCAAGCCGGGCAGCGGCTTCCTGCCGCCGGCGTCGAGCAACGCCCACGTCATCGATTCCGTGTACGTGATCGTCAACGACGAAGTCATCACCAAGCGCGAAGTCGACCAGCGCATGGCCGAGATCGCCCAGCGCCTGAAGGCGCAGGGCGCGCAGATGCCGGCCGAGGAAGACCTGCGCCGCCAGGTCGTCGAAGCGATGATCACCGAACGCGCCCAGCTCCAGCTGGCCAAGGAAATGGGCGTGCGCGTCGACGACACGACGCTCGACCGCGCCATCGGCCGCATCGCCGAGAACCAGAAGATGACCGTGCAGGACATGCGCAACGCGATGGAGAAGGACGGCCTGCCGTTCTCCCAGTTCCGCGAGCAGATCCGCAACGAGATCATGATGCAGCGCCTGATCGAACATGAAGTCGACAGCAAGATCCAGGTGACCGACGCCGAGATCGACACGTACATGGCCGCCGAGAAGGCCGCCGCCGCCGACCGCGTGGAGATGGACATTTCCCAGATCCTCGTGCGCATCCCGGAAAACGCGTCGCCGGAACAGATCGCCGCCCGCAAGGCGCGTGCCGATGAAGTGGCGCGCCAGCTGCGCACGGGCGCGGACTTCGCCAAGATGGCCGCCACGTATTCCGATTCGCCGGACGCGCTGAAAGGCGGCTCCGTCGGCTGGCGCGACCCGGACCGCCTGCCCCCGATCTTCGCGAGCGAACTGCACAAGCTGAAGCCGGGCCAGGTGACGCCGGTGATCCGCACGAACGTCGGCTTCCACATCATCAAGCTCGTCGACCAGCGCAAGCTCGCCGAAGCGCAGAAGGCCGACCAGGCCGTCGTGCAGCAGACGCACGCGCGCCACATCCTGCTGAAGATCACGCCGACGCAGAGCGAGGACGACGCCCGCAAGAAGCTCGCCGAGATCAAGCAGAAGATCGACAGCAAGCAGGCGACCTTCGAAGACATGGCGCGCCAGTTCTCGAACGACGGCTCGGCCTCGAAGGGCGGCGACCTGGGCTGGCTGTACCCGGGCGACGCGATGCCGGAATTCGAGAACCCGATGAACGCGCTGAAGCCGGGTGAAGTCTCCGACGTCATCAAGACGCCGCTCGGGCTGCACCTCGTCCAGGTCATCGAGCGCAAGTCGGAAGACGTGTCGAAGGAGAAGGAACGCTCGGCCGCGCGCCAGGTCCTCACCGACCGCAAGCGCCAGGAAGCGCTGGAAGACTGGAGCCGCCAGGTCCGCGACCGCGCCTACGTCGAGTTCCGCGAGGACAAGTAAGTGACCTCGAGCCCACGTCCCACGTTGGCGGTCACGGTCGGCGAGCCGGCCGGCATCGGCCCGGAGATCTCGATCCGCGCCGCGTGGGCGCTGCGCGGCGAGGCCCGCTGCGTGCTCGTGGGCGACGCCGCCTTTCTGTCCCTCACGGCGAGCCTGATCGACCCGGCCATCCGCCTGTCCGCGATCTCCACGCTGGCACTGCGCCACAGCGGCCTGCCGCACTTCGGCCCGGACGTGATCCCCGTCGTCGACGTGCCGCTCGAGGCCCACGTCGTGCCGGGCAAGCTGGACGCCGCCAACGGCCGCGCCGTGCTGGCCACGCTCGATCTCGCGATCGAGGGGACGCAAGCCGGCTGGTGGGATGCCATCGTCACGGCGCCGCTGCAGAAGAGCACCATCAACGATGCGGGCGTCGCGTTTTCCGGCCACACGGAATACCTGGCCGAGAAGACGGGCACGCCGAAAGTCGTCATGATGCTCGCGGGCTCGCCCGGCAACGATCAGCCTTACCTGCGCGTGGCGCTGGCCACGACGCACCTGTCTTTGAAGGACGTTTCCAGCGCCATCACACGTGACAGCCTCACGCAGGTGCTGGACATCCTGCACGCGGACCTCGTGCGCAAGTTCGGCATCGCGGCGCCGCGCATCCTCGTGACGGGCCTGAACCCGCACGCGGGCGAGAACGGCTACCTGGGCCGCGAAGAGATCGACGTCATCACGCCGGTGCTGGAAGACGCGCGCACGCGCGGCATCGACGCGCGCGGCCCGTATCCGGCCGACACGCTGTTCCAGCCGAAGTACCTGCAGGACGCCGACGCGGTACTGGCCATGTACCACGACCAGGGCCTGCCCGTGCTCAAGCACGCGACGTTCGGCCGCGGCGTCAACATCACCCTCGGCCTGCCGCTGATCCGCACGTCCGTCGACCACGGCACGGCACTCGACCTGGCCGCACAGGGCCTCGGCCAGGCCGATTGCGGCAGCATGGAAGAGGCGATCCGCGTCGCCCTCTCGATGGTGCGCGCGCAACAGCAACAACCCGCATAAGACCATGAAACACGTAGCCCGCAAGCGCTTCGGCCAGAACTTCCTGACCGACGACCACGTCCTCCACAACATCATCGAAGGCATCGACCCCCGCCGCGGCGACACCATGGTCGAAATCGGCCCGGGCCTGGCCGCGATGACGGCGCTGCTGCTCAAGGAACTCGACCACATGCACGTGGTCGAACTGGACCGCGACCTCGTCGCGCGCCTGGAAAAAGCGTATCCGCGCGAACGGCTGACCATCCACTCGGGCGACGCGCTGAAATTCGATTTCGGCAGTATCCCCGTCCCGGAAGGGAAGAAGCTGCGCGTGGTGGGCAACCTGCCGTACAACATCTCCAGCCCACTGCTGTTCCACCTGGCCGACTTCGCCCACCTCGTCGAGGACCAGCACTTCATGCTGCAGAAAGAGGTCGTGGAACGCATGGTGGCGGAGCCGGGCACGAAAGCCTACAGCCGCCTGTCCGTGATGCTGCAGTGGCGCTACGACATGGCGATGCTGTTCGTCGTGCCGCCGACGGCGTTCGATCCGCCGCCGCAAGTCGATTCCGCCATCGTGCGCATGGTGCCGACGCGGCGCCAGCTCCCGGCCGACGCGGCCACCCTGGAAGCGGTCGTGCAAAAGGCGTTCTCGCAGCGCCGCAAGGTGATCCGCAACTGCGTGGCAGGCATGTTCACCGAACAGCAGCTCGTCGACGCCGGCATCGATCCGGGCGCGCGTCCGGAAGCGGTGGGGCTCGAGCAGTACGTGGCGCTGGCCAACATCCTCAAACCGCAGGGCTGATCAACGCCAGCCGCGGTCCCGCGCCGCAGCTTCTCCCGCCGCGTCGAGCGGCTTGTCCGCGATGCGCGCGTCGATCGCATCCAGCACGGCCGGCGGCAACGCGCTGCCGGCCTGGCGGTAGCCGCCCGCCGCTTCCTTCTCCGCTTCGGCCAGCACGGGAATCTTCCACTGTCCGCCTTCCCGGCACGCGAGGCCGGCGGACGCGCCCATGACGAAGCTCCGGCAATACCGATTGTCGCGGGCGGCGAAGCTGACGCCGACCTGCACCGTGCCATCCGTCTTGCCGCCGACCTGGCGGTCGAGCGCGGACGCCAGTTCCCCGCGCGCCACCACCTGGTTGCCGTTGCCGGCGATGGCGGGGCCGCCGCCGGGGATCATTTTCCCGGCCAGCACGCCGACGACGAGCGTGGCCGCCAGCGCGCCCCATTCCGGCCACGACCAGCGCCGGCGCTCGGTGCGTTTCTCGCGCGCGGCTTCCAGCGATACGACGTTCGCGGGCGCCGGCTGCAGCCGCGCGGGCACGGGTTCGTCGAGGATGCCGGCAAAGGCGGCCGCGACGTCCGCGCGCAAGGCGCGGTGGCGCTCCACGGCGGCGGCGATGGCGGGATCGGTGCGCATCGCCTGTTCGATGGCGGCCCGTTCGGCGGGATCGAGTTCGCCGTCGGCATAGGCCATCAGGGTCTCGTCGGAATAGTTCATGGTGTCCTTCGTGTCGGGTCGGCGAGCAACTGCTGCAGGGCGTCGCGGGCGCGCGCGAGGCGGCTGGTGAGCGTCCCCACGGGAATCTCCAGCACGTCGGCCGCTTCCTTGTACGGCAGGCCGTCCACGAGCACGAGGCCGACGACGAGCCGGTGCTCCTCGGACAGCAGGCTGATCGCCTTCTGCAGGGCGAGCCGCTGCTGGTGCGCCTGCGCCGTGTCGTCGCCCACGTGTTCGCCTTCCTCCTCGGGCGCGAACAACTCCGCGCGCCGCGTCCGGCTGCGCACTTCGTCGATCCACGCGTTCTTGATGATCCGGAACAGCCAGCTGTCGAGCCGCGTGCCCGGTTCCCATTGTTCGCTGCGGCCGAGCGCGCGCTCCATCGCGACTTGGACGAGGTCGTCCGCGTCTTCGCGATGAAAGGTCAGCGCCCGCGCGAAGCGGCGCATGCGGGGCAGCAGGGCGGCGATCTCGTCGGCAAGCATGGTGTCTCTTCAGGTAAACGATCCGCGCATGGATTTTCTTCCCTGCGCCGTTCGTTGATCAGGTATGCCATCTCATCATATATGATCTTCCCATGAAATTCCCTTCCGTAAATATGCGTGCTGTTCTTGCCGTGGCGCTGTGGTGCGGAATGTCCTCGGCGCACGCACAGCTGGGCTTGCCGTCGCTGCCGCTGCCGAACCGCATCGGCCCGCTGGGGCTGGACGGGGTGCGCCGCCCCGTAGACCGGTTGCTCGACCGGGCGCCGTTGCCGGATCTCGGCAGCCTGCGCCTCGACACGGTCCGGCGCCTGCTGCGCGACCATCCGGACCAGGTCGAGGCCGACCCGCGCGGCGAGCCCGCCTTGCGCGGCGAGGTGCTGGCCGGATCGCCATCGGAAGCGGCCTTGCAGGCGGCGCGGGACGCGGGTGCGGCGGTCGTGCGCGACGAGGTGCTGCCAGGGCTGGGCGAGCGCATCGTGGTGTTGCGCCTGCCGCCCGGCGTGTCGACGGCGGCCATGGTCGAGCGGCTGCGCGCCATCGATCCCGACGGCAGCTACGATTTCAACCACGTCTACACGGGCAGCGGAGAAGCGGGCGCCGTGCGGGCTGGCGACGGTCGTGCGGTGCGCATCGGCCTCGTCGACAGCGGCGTCGATGGTGACCACCCTGTGTTCGAGGATGCCGTCATCACGCGCTGGGGCTGCGGCGGGCAGGCGATTCCCGCGCCGCACGGCACGGCGGTGGCGGCGCTGATGGTCGGGCGCTCCGACTACCTGCGCGGCGCGGCACCCGGGGCCAGCCTGTACGCGGCCGACGTCTATTGCGGCAGCCCGGTGGGCGGCGCGGCCGACCGCATCGCCGCCGCACTGGGCTGGCTGGACCAGCAGGACGTCGGCGTCGTGAACATCAGCCTCGTCGGACCGTCCAACGCGCTGCTGGCGCGTGCCGTCGCCGCCATGCAGGCGCGGGGCCATCTGCTCGTGGCCGCCGTCGGCAACGACGGGCCGGCGGCGCCGCCGCTGTATCCGGCCAGTTATCCCGGCGTCGTCGGCGTGACGGGCGTCGATCGGCGCGGCCGGCCGCTGCCGGAAGCGGCGCGGGGACCGCAGGTAAAATTCGCCGCGCCGGGCAGCCAGATGGCCAGTGCGGCGCCGGGGGCGCCGCCGTACCGCCAGGTGCGCGGCACATCGTTCGCGGCGCCCATCGTCGCGGCCCTGCTGGCGCAGCGCCTGCCGCGGCCGGACCGGACCGGCGCCGCGCGCGCCGTGGATGCGCTCGCGCGCGAAGCGGGCGGTGGCGTCCCGAACGGCGAGATCGGCTACGGCGTCGTTGGCGCGAACCTGCGCACGGACCCGGCGGACCTGCGCTGAAAAATTTTTTGAAGGGGATGGAAGAAATCGGCGAGCCCATCCGTTTTCCTTGTATCGGCGGTGACATCCACCGCCCCATCACAAGGAGAACATCATGAAAGCCAAATACCTCGCCCTCGTCATCGCCCTCGGTATCGCTACCCAGGCTCACGCTCAACTGCTCGGCGTCGGCCTCGGCGGCTCATTGGGCGGCTCGCTGGGCGGCTCCATCGGCGGCGTGGGCGGAATGGGCAGGATGACCGACATGGGCCGTGTGCACACGATGGGCGGCACGCTGCGCGACACGACGGATGGCGTGCGCGGCGAGACGGCCGGCCGCGCGAACCGTGCCGCCGACCGGCAGGCGGCGGACAGCCCGTCCGGCACCGCCGCACCCGCGCAGCGGCCGGGCCTGCTGGCGGGTGCCGGCAGCCTGGCCGGGGCTGTCGGCGGCGCGGCCGGCACGGAGCGCCCGGCGTCGGTCGATGCGGGCAGCGGACGCGCATCGGGCCGTGCGGACGGTTCCGGCTCGGCCAGCGTGGACGGCGGTGCCGTCACCGGTGCGCTCGGCGGTGCCGCCGGCGCGGCGGGCCAGGCACGCGACCGTGTGGCTGGCGCAGGCAGCGAAGCGGCGGGAACCGCTCGCGGCGCGGCAGGCGAGGCGCGTGACCGCGTGAGCGTGGCCCGCGGCGAAGCGGCAGGGAATGCCCGCGGCGCCCTCGGCGCGGCAAGGAATGCGGCGTCGTCCATGAACGGCAGCGTGGCCATCGAAGGCAACGCGAGCGGCTCGGCGACGGGTAGCGCGGGCGGCTCGGGCACGGGCGCCAGCCAGTCGTCCGGCACTGCATCGCGCCCGTAAAACGCGTTACAGCCGTCCTTGCCAGTAGCGGCGCGCCTTGTCGAACACGCGCGCGCCGATCTTTCTTCCCGTTTCCTGGCCTGGCCCCGGTCCAGCCTGCGCCGCCACGTCCGTGAACGTGGCCGCGTCCAGCCTGTCACTGCCCGTGAAGCGGCGCAGTACCTCGGCGGCCGCAAAGGCAGCGCAGGCGCCGTCGCGCGCGGCATCGTCCGCGTCGGCCAGCGCATTGGCCAGCACGAAAAACAGCAGTACGTCGCGGTCGTCGTCATGGCCGTCGCGGACGGACACGCGCTGCGCCACGTCGCACCACACCGCGGCGAGCGCCAGCGGCTGTGCGGCGACGGCCGGGCGGACTTCGGCCGGCATCAGCGCGAACGGCTGGTCGCGGTGGCGCACGTCGAGCATGGCGGCAGCCTGCGTGCGTCCGATGCCCTCCGGCGTGAACGGGCCCGCATCCGAGCCCGGCCCGGTGTCCAGGCCGGCGAGGATCGCATGGGCCGCATGACCCATCGCGGCGGCCTTGCTGGCGGCGTCGCGCGCGGCATGCGGCAGCCGCACGGCCACGCCGTGCGCGGTCTGGCGGGCGTTGCCGTCGTAGGCCGCCCAGGCGTTGTACATGCAGGTGTGCACGAGGGCGAGCGCACGCGCAGGCTCATGTGCGATTGATCCGGCGCCGAGCGTCCGTAGTGCCAGCGCATTCCAGGCCAGCACCGTCGCCGGACGCCTTTCAGTCTCGTTTGCCCCAAGTTCCAGGATGTTCAGCCGATCCATGTCGCCCCCCTTGTGCCATGGAGGAGTATCGCGACCGAAGCCGGTCCGGCTGTTGAGCGTCCTCATGCGTCGGCTGCTCGTGCCGCAACGCACCATCCCCTTTTTAAGCCTTTTATCCCGTGTTTTTTGCGTTTCGTCGCACGCCGGTGGAAGGGAAGGGGGCGTACGCCTAAAGTGACACCATCGACGAAGCAAACACACAAGGAGAAGCAAAATGAACGTCCTCAAACACATGGAAGCCATCTTTCTCGCAGCCGCCGTCCTCGTGGGTGTGACGAGCGCCGCACACGCCGCCAGCATCGCCAAGCACGAGCGCTACGACGCGCAGGTGACGATCGAAGGCCAGCAGATGGCTGTCGTCAAAGTGACCGCGAAGCGCCTGGGCGCCGTCTGAACACATCAGGGAGAACGCAAATGAACATCATCAAACACATGGAAGCCATCTTCCTCGCAGCCGCCGTCCTCGTGGGCGTCACGAGCGCCGCGCACGCCGCCAGCGTCGCCAAGCATGAGCGCTACGATGCGCAGGTGACGATCGAAGGCCAGCAGATGGCCGTCGTCAAAGTGACCGCGAAGCGCCTGTAACACCGTATTGGAAACCGCTGCCGCCCGGCAGTGAAGACGAAGAACGCGCAGCTCGAGAGCGCCGTTCGGGACCCGGCCCCAGAGGCCAATCGCACCAGACACTCCGGCACCTCCGCCGGCACCCAGCAGACTTAGACCCGCCGCGACGGCCCGCCGCCGCAGGGACGCTTGTTGCCGTATGGGCGAAAAAAAAGCCCGCTGTTGAGGCGGGCTTAAATCCAATTCTTTCTGAGGAGAGTTGGAGGAGACAGGTGCCATTATGCTGCGCTACAGCATATCAGTCAAATTTTTGTTTCGCATATTCGTTATAAGAAATTGCGATATCTCAACCAATCTCCCTGGGCTCAGTTATTGACGCAGGTTACGAGCAGATCCTTGACGCCGCCTGCCGCTTCCGCCGCATCGTCCATCGTGCCGCCGCCCGTGCCGTTGGCGCCGCCGGTGACCTTGCAGGTCTGGGCGGGGTTGGTGGGCTGGGTCAGGACGGTCACGCCATAGGTCGTGTTGTACGGTACCGGGTTCATCGTGAGGGTCACGTCGGCGCCGGTCGGCTTCTGATTGGCGTCCAGGGCGGGGCTGACGGCGATGGTGCTGGTCGTGCTGCCGTTCGCCAGGACGAGACCGGTGCCCGTCAGGCCCTTGACCGTGCCGGTGAGCTGGTACGTGTTGATCGAGCAGAGATAACGGATGTCGATCTTGGCCAGCTGGCCGGCCGTGCCGTATGCCGGGAACAGGTTCGGCGAGCAGGTCTGGTGTTTCGGCTGCGAGCCGCCCAGGTAGGTGTGGTTGGAGATGGTCGCGCCTTTCGGCGTCACTTCATAGATCTGGCCGTACTCGATCTGGTTCGGGAAAGTCAGGACGACGTCCTGGCCGGCCGTGGCCGGTGGATTGACGGCCAGGTCCTGGCCGTTCGTGCTCAGGACCAGGCCCGTGTATTGCAGGTTGCTGACCGTGACGTTGATCGGGAACGTGGCCTTGCCGCCACCGCCGCAGGCGGCCAGCGTGGCCAGGACCGCGAAGGCGAGGGCCGGACGCGCGAGGGAAAACTTCATGTGGGTCTCTCCAGATTCCAGATTTAAGCGCAGGTGACGGTGACGGTGGTGGTTTCGGTCGCGCCCATGATGCCCGAGCCGTTGCCGCTGCTGCCGCCGCTGACGGTGCAGGTCTGGCCGGTCGGCTGGGTCAGGACGGTGACGCCGTACGCGCCGTCTTCGTTCACGGGGGCCATCTTCACGGTATTCGTGCCGGCCGCGACGGTCTGCTTGTCGGCACCGTTGATGAGCACGAGGCCGCTGCCCGTCAGGTTGTTGATGCTCGCCGTCAGCGCGCGCTTGCGGATCGTGCAGGTCACGCTGATCTGCGCGATCGTGTAGTAGTTGGCGCGTGCCTTGCCGTTGTTGACGACGCAATCGGAGACCTTCTCGACGTTCGACGGCACGCTCTTGACCGTGATGTTGAACTGGTCGTCGGTCGAGATGCGGTTGTTGAACTGGAACGACGTATAGGGCGTCGTCACGGCCAGGTCTTCGCCGTTATTCGTCAGCACCAGACCGTCCTTGGTGACGTTGTAGACCGCGCCGGTCAGGTACAGGTCGCCGCTCCCGCCGCCGCAGGCGGACAGGCCCAGCGCGCATGCCAGTGCTACAACGCCGGCACGCAGGATCGAGCTCTTCATAAAATCTCCACAGTGGAATGGGTGGCGCGCGGACGCTGCGCCGGTACGGCTGAATAGAAAAATACCCATCATTTTAGTGCATTTGGCAAGCCGCGGCCCCATTTGGCTTTGTATCACGGTGTAACCATGAGCCCGTGTCCCGGGCGGCATTGCTTTTCGGCGCCGCCCTCGTTATGCTTGGACCGCTCCTTTCCACTCTCCAAGCTTCGTTTCCGGAGCCGCAATCCCGACCATGAACACGCGCCGTGCCTGGCCCAAAGCCATCCTGTTCGACCTCGACGACACGCTGTGGCCCATCGCCCCCGTGATCCTGCAGGCCGAAGAGAAGCTGTTCGCCTGGCTGCGCGAGCACGCGCCGCGCGTGGCCGAGCGCTTCACCATCGACACCTTGCGCCAGGCGCGCCTGGAACTCCTCGCGCGCAAGCCCGAATTCCAGCTCGACCTCGGCAAGCTGCGCCATGCCGGCCTCGTCGACGCCTTCCAGCAGGCCGGCGAGGACGCGGGCAAGGTCGAACACGCGATGGCGCAGTTCTTCGCGGCGCGCAATGCCGTGATCCCGTACGACGACGTGCTGCCGGGCCTCCTGAAGCTGAAGAATCGCGTGCTGATCGGCTCGATCTCGAACGGCAACGCCGACCTGCGCACGATCGGCCTGTCGCACCACTTCAAGGTGTCGGTGGCCGCGTCCCAGTTCGGCGTGGCCAAGCCGGATGCGGCGATCTTCCTGGCCGCGTGCAAGGAACTGGGCGTGGCGCCGGAGGATGCGGTCTACGTCGGCGACGACGTGCTGCTCGACGTGCAGGGCGCCCAGCGCGCCGGCCTGCGCGCCGTGTGGATGAACCGCACGGGATCCACGAAGCACCTGGAGCACGAGGTGGTGCCGGATGCCATCGTGTGCGACTTCGACGGGCTGCTGGACTGGCTCAAACAAGAGCACGAGGAAATGCGCGGTTAAGCACAAGCCTTGACCGAACGTGCATAATGACAGAAATGAAACGAAATCCCGGCTAGACCATGCAACTCGATAACCGTGCACAAACCCTGTTGAAAGCCCTGGTCGAGCGCTACATCGCCGACGGCCAGCCGGTCGGTTCGCGCGCGCTGTCGAAGATCTCCGGCCTCGATCTCTCCCCGGCCACGATCCGCAACATCATGGCCGACCTCGAGGAAATGGGTTACGTCGCCAGTCCGCACACGTCGGCTGGCCGCATTCCCACGCCGCGCGGCTACCGGCTGTTCGTCGACACGCTGCTCACCGTGCAGCAGATCGACGAGAACGCGGTGGAAGCCGGCATGCGCCTGCCAGCGCACCAGCCGCAGAAGGTGATCGCGAACGCGGCGCAGATGCTGTCGTCGCTGTCGCAGTTCGCGGGCGTCGTGCAGAGCCCCCGGCGCGAATCGGCGTTCCAGCAGATCGAATTCCTGCGCCTGTCGGAAAAGCGCATCCTGCTCGTCATCGTCGATCCGCGCGGGGACGTGCAGAACCGGCTGCTGCTGACGGACGTCGATTATTCGCCGGCGCAGCTGACGCAATCGGCCAATTACCTGAACCAGCACTTCGCCGGCCTGTCGTTCGACGAGGTGCGCGGCCGCCTGACGGGAGAATTGCGCCAGCTGCGCGACGACATGGGGCGCCTGATGCAGGCCGCGGTGGAGGCGGGCAGCGAAGCGCTGGCCGAGACGGACGACATGATCATCGCGGGCGAACGCAATCTGCTCTCGGTGGCCGACCTGTCATCGAACATGAGCTCGCTACGTCAGATGTTCGAGATGTTCGAGCAGAAGACGGGCCTCATGCAGCTGCTCGACGTATCGAGCCGGGCCGGCGGCGTGCAGATTTTTATTGGCGGCGAATCGAAGCTCGTGCCGATGGACGAAATGAGCGTCGTCACCGCGCCGTACGAAGTGAACGGCAAGATCGTCGGGACCCTCGGCGTGATCGGCCCCACGCGCATGGCCTATGAACGCGTGATCCCGATCGTCGACATCACGGCCAAGCTGCTGTCGAATGCGCTGAGCCAGCCCTGATCCGGCTGCCGGTACCTCAGTGCCGGTGCG
This sequence comes from Massilia kyonggiensis, assembly GCF_024756235.1. Taxonomy (GTDB): domain Bacteria; phylum Pseudomonadota; class Gammaproteobacteria; order Burkholderiales; family Burkholderiaceae_D; genus Telluria; species Telluria kyonggiensis. The sequence continues at coordinate 131,130 of NZ_JANUGY010000009.1, forward strand.
GGCAGTCCGTCTTCTGGCAGTGGCCGTAGATGGCCAGCGCGTGCTCGGCGATCTTGAAGCCGCGTTCGCTGGCGATCTTCTGCTGGCGGCTTTCGATCTCGTCGTCGTAGAACTCTTCCACGTGGCCGCAGTCAAGACACACGAGGTGGTCGTGATGCGAGCCGGCGTTCAGCTCGTAGATCGCCTTGCCGGTTTCAAAGTGATTGCGGTTCAGGAGGCCGGCCTGTTCGAACTGGGTCAGCACCCGGTAGACAGTCGCCAGGCCCACGTCCATGTTTTCGTTCAGCAGGGTCTTGTAGACGTCTTCCGCCGTCAGGTGCCGCACCGCGCTGTTCTGGAAAATTTCCAGGATTTTCAGCCGAGGCAAGGTCGCTTTCAGGCCGCTGGCTTTCAGGTCGGTTGGATTGTTGCTCATGTTTTGTTACTCGGATATGGGCGGAGTGCTTTATGATATAGCGTTTTACAAGCTCCCGCCTCATCGATTTTAAGGTCAGATATGCGCACTAAAGCCGTTTTCCATCGTTCCCACGCACGGGCAGCGCTCGTGGCCGGCCTCGCCTGCATGACGCTGGCGCTGTCCGGCTGTGCCGCCTGGCGTAACCAGACCAAGCCGGCCGAGCCGGTGAGCACCGCCCCTGCCGCGGTCGCCGCCGATGCCGGCAAGTCGGCGGCAATCGCGAATTCGGGCGCGCAGACGACGACCGTCACCAAGCTGCAGAAATTCCTCTGGATCTTCTCGCCGTACCGTCCGGACATCCAGCAGGGCAATTTCGTGTCGCAGGAGATGCTGAACCAGCTTAAGGTCGGCCAGACTCGCGACCAGGTGAAATTCATCCTCGGCACCCCGCTGCTGCAGGACGCCTTCCACAAGGACCGCTGGGACTACCCGTTCTACCTGGCGCGCGGTAACGGCGAGCTGACCACCAGCCGCGTCACCGTCTATTTTAAAGACGACAAGGTCGACCATTTCGACGGCGGCAACCTGCCGACGGAGCGCGACTACATCAACCGCCTGATCGGCATCTCCAAATACGAAGAAAAATCCGAGCAGGAGTCGCTGGACGAGCTGAAGCGCAAGCGCGACGAGGCTGCGAAAGGCGGCGGAGGACAATAACATGACCCAACTGAAAATCGCCGTTGCCGGCGCCAGCGGCCGCATGGGCCGCATGCTGATCGAAGCCATCGCCACCGCGCCGGACGCCGTCCTGGCCGGCGCCCTCGACCGCGAAGGCAACCCGTTCATCAACTCGGACGCCGGCGCGTTTTCCGGCCAGCTGACCGGCGTCGTGATCCAGTCCGACCTGGACAAGGGCCTCGCGGACGCCGACTTCCTGATCGACTTCACGCGCCCGGAAGGCACGCTGCGCCACCTGGAATACTGCGCCGCGCACGGCATCAAGATGATCATCGGCACCACCGGTTTCGATGACGCCGGCAAGGCCGCCATCCGCGCCGCCGCCGAAAAGACCGCGATCGTGTTCGCCCCGAACATGAGCATCGGCGTGAACGTCACGCTGAAGCTGCTGGAAATGGCGGCCAAGAATTTCTCTGAGGGCTATGACATCGAGATCGTCGAAGCCCACCACCGCCACAAGGTCGATGCTCCGTCCGGCACCGCGCTCAAGATGGGCGAAGTGATCGCCGACGCCTTGGGCCGCGACCTGAAGGAATGTGCCGTCTACGGCCGCGAGGGCGTGACGGGCGAGCGCGACCCGTCGACGATCGGCTTTGCCACCGTGCGCGGCGGCGACATCGTGGGCGACCACACGGTGCTGTTCGCCGGCATCGGCGAGCGCATCGAGATCAGCCACAAATCGAGCAGCCGCGTCAGCTACGCCCAGGGCTCCCTGCGCGCCGCGCGGTATATTGCCGACAAGGCAACGGGGCTGTACGACATGCAGGATGTGCTGGGCCTGAAGGCCTGAGCGCACACGCCTGCCGAACTGGACGGCTTTGCCGGCGATCTGCTGGCATACTGACCTTTTAAGGAGAACCCCATGGCCACCGTCGAGCTCAACGGCGCCGCGATCACCGACGCGGAAAGCTTCCACGTCGAGAGCCAGCGTGCATTCGGCTTCCCCGATTCGTATGCGCATACGATGGATTCCTGGGTCGATTGCCTGAGCTACCTGCGTGACGAAGACGGCATGAGCAGCGTCCGCCTGAAGAAGGACGAGGTGCTGCACATCGTCGTGACGCACTCGGAAGCCCTGCGCGAACGGGCGCCCGACGTGCTGGAAGAGATGGCCTTTTGCATCATCGGCATCAACGAGCGCTACGAGGACTACGGCGAACAGCCGGCGCTGGAGCTCGAACTGCGGTAGGCCGCTTGTCATGTGACACGATATAATGTTCTGCTCACCTCCTTCAGTCCGCAGAACATCATGCAAGAAAAATATAGTCCAGCCGAAGTCGAACAGGCCGCGCAGGCCTACTGGAAGTCGATCGACGCGTATAAAGCCGTCGAGAACGACCCGCGTTTCCCGAAAGGCAAGTATTACGCCTGCTCGATGCTGCCCTATCCGTCGGGCAAGCTGCACATGGGTCACGTGCGCAACTATACGATCAATGACGTGATGTACCGCTATCTGCGGATGAACGGCTACAACGTGCTGATGCCGATGGGCTGGGACGCCTTCGGCATGCCTGCCGAGAACGCGGCGATGGCGAACAACGTGCCGCCGGCCCAGTGGACCTATTCGAACATCGCCCACATGCGCGGCCAGATGGAGTCGATGGGCCTCGCGATCGACTGGTCGCGCGAAATGACTGCCTGCAAGCCGGAGTACTACAAGTGGAACCAGTGGATGTTCCTCAAGATGCTCGAGAAGGGCATCATCTACCAGAAGACGGGCACCGTGAACTGGGACCCGGTCGACCAGACCGTGCTCGCGAACGAGCAGGTCATCGACGGCAAGGGCTGGCGCTCGGGCGCGGTCGTCGAAAAGCGCGAAATCCCGATGTACTACGTGCGCATCACGGACTACGCCGACGAACTGCTGGACCACGTCGAAAATAAACTGCCGGGGTGGCCGGAGCGCGTGCGCATCATGCAGGCCAACTGGATCGGCAAGTCGACCGGCGTGCGCTTCGCGTTCCCGCACGTGATCATGGACGAGCAGGGTGAGCTCATCAACGAGGGCAAGCTGTACGTCTTCACGACGCGCGCCGACACGATCATGGGCGTTACCTTCTGCGCCGTCGCGCCGGAACACGCGCTCGCGCAACACGCGGCCAAGGACAATCCGGAACTGCAGGCGTTCATCGCCGAGTGCAAGCAGGGTTCCGTCATCGAAGCCGACATGGCGACGATGGAAAAGAAGGGCATGCCCACGGGCCTGTTCGTCACGCACCCGATCTCCGGCGAGCAGGTGCCGGTCTGGGTCGGCAACTACGTGCTGATCACGTACGGCGACGGCGCCGTGATGGGCGTGCCGGCCCACGACGAGCGCGACTTCGGCTTCGCGAAAAAATACGACCTGCCGATCAAGCAGGTCGTGGCCGTGGAAGGCGAGACCTTCTCGCTGGACGGCTGGCAGGAATGGTACGGCGACAAGGAACGCGGCGTCGTCATCAACTCGGGCAAGTACGACGGCCTGGATTACACGGCGGCCGTCAACGCCGTCGCGGGCGACCTCGCGAACCTGGAGCTGGGCGACAAGAAGGTCACGTTCCGCCTGCGCGACTGGGGCATCTCGCGCCAGCGCTACTGGGGCACGCCGATCCCGATGATCCACTGCGAGAAGTGCGGCACGGTGCCGGTCCCCGAGAAGGACCTGCCGGTCGTGCTGCCGGAAGACTGCGTCCCGGACGGCTCCGGCAACCCGCTGAAGAAACACGAGGCGTTCCTGAAGGTCGACTGCCCGTGCTGCGGCGCGCCGGCACGCCGCGAGACGGACACGATGGACACGTTCATCGACTCGTCCTGGTACTACATGCGCTATACGTCGCCGGGTTCCAACGACGCGATGGTCGACCCGGCCCGCAACGATTACTGGATGCCGATGGACCAGTACATCGGCGGCATCGAGCACGCCGTGCTGCACCTGCTGTACGCGCGCTTCTGGACGAAGGTCATGCGCGACTTCGGCCTCGTGAAATTCGACGAGCCGTTCGTCAACCTGCTCACGCAGGGCATGGTGCTGAACGAGACCTACTTCCGCGAAGACGCCAGCGGCAAGAAGACGTGGTACAACCCGGCCGACGTCAGCCTCACGTTCGATGAGCGCGGCCGTCCGCAATCGGCGGTGCTGAAGGAAGACGGCCAGCCGGTCGTCATCGGCGGCACCGAGAAGATGTCCAAGTCGAAGAACAACGGCATCGACCCGCAGGCGCAGATCGAGCAGTACGGCGCGGATACCGCCCGCCTGTTCACGATGTTCGCCGCGCCGCCGGAGCAGACGCTCGAGTGGTCGGAGTCGGGCGTGGAAGGCGCGAGCCGCTTCCTGCGCCGCGTCTGGGCCTTTGGTTATGCCCAGCGCGAGCGCATCGCCAGCGCACTGGCCGCCCAGCAGCAAGGGACGCTCGATGAAGACCAGAAGACGCTGCGCCGCGAAGTGCACAAGGTGCTGCAGCAGGCCGACTACGACTTCAAGCGCATCCAGTACAACACGGTCGTCTCGGCGTGCATGAAGATGCTGAATACGCTGGAGTCGGCGAAGCTGGCGGAAGGTGCCGCGAGCGACGCCGTCATCACGGAAGGCCTGTCGATCTTCCTGCGCATGCTGAACCCGGTCGCGCCGCACATCACGCACGCGCTGTGGCAGGAACTCGGCTACGCCGGCAAGTACGGCGACATCCTGAACGTGGCCTGGCCGGAAGTGGATCCGGCCGCGCTGGAGCAGGCGGAGATCGAGCTGATGATCCAGGTGAACGGCAAGCTGCGCGGTTCGGTGAAGGTGCCGAAGGAGGCCGACAAGACCGCCATCGAAGCCGCCGCGCTGGCGTCGGAAGCCGCACAGAAGTTCGTCGAAGGTACGCCGAAGAAGGTCATCGTCGTCCCCGGCAAACTGATCAACATCGTGGTGTAAGCCATGCGCGCCCTGACCCGGAAGTTGGCGGTGCGCGCGGTTGCGGCCCTGCTGGTGGCGAGCGCCACCGCAGGCTGCGGCTTCCAGCTGCGCGGCTCGAACGGCAGCTACACGATGCCGTTCCACAGCATCTATCTCGGCTTCCCGGACACGTCCGCGCTGGGCACGGAACTCAAGCGCAACCTGCGCGCGACCGACCAGGTGGTCATCGCCGACAAGGCGGCGGATGCCGAGGCGCAGTTCGTGCTGCTGGGCGAGTCGCGCAACAAGTCGATCCTGTCGCTGAACAGCCTGGGCCGCGTGCGCGAATACCTGCTGACGTACACGATGTCGTTCACCGTGCGCGACGCGAAGGGCGTGGAACTGGTGCCTCCTACCCAGATCTCGCTGCGCCGGAACATGGCGTTCGACGAGACCCAGGTGCTGGCCAAGGAATCGGAAGAAGCGCTGCTGTACCGCGACATGCAGGCGGACCTCGTGCAGCAGATCATGCGCCGCCTCGCTTCGATCAAACCGGCGACTTAACGAAAAAGGAACACCATGCAGTTGCGGCCTGAGGCGCTCGACGGGCACCTCGCCAAGGGGCTCGCGCCCCTGTACGTGATCACCAGCGACGAGCACCTGCTCGCGCTGGAGGCGGCGGACAAGATCCGCCGTGCCGCGCGCGCGCAAGGGTATTCCGAGCGCGACGTGCTCACGGTCGAGCGCAACTTCAAATGGGGCGAGCTGCTGGCCGCCAACCAGGCCATGTCGCTGTTCGGCGACAAGAAGCTGATCGAGCTGCGCATCCCGGGCGGCAAGCCGGGCAAGGACGGCAGCGCGGCCCTGCAGAACTATGCGAAAGACCTGAACCCCGACAACCTCACCTTGATCACCCTGCCGAAGCTGGACTGGCAGACGGCCAAGGCGTCGTGGGTGGCGGCGCTGCAGCAGGCGGCGGTCTACGTCGAGATCCCGAACGTGGAACGCGCGCAGCTGCCGGGCTGGATCGGCATGCGCCTGGCCGCGCAAAACCAGAGCGCTGACCGCCAGAGCCTGGACTTCATCGCCGACCGCGTCGAGGGCAATTTGCTGGCGGCGCACCAGGAAATCCAGAAGCTCGGCCTGTTGTACGAACCGGGCAAGCTGACGTACGAGCAGGTGCACGACGCCGTGCTGAACGTGGCGCGCTACGATGTGTTCAAACTGTCGGAAGCCATGCTGGCCGGCGACCCGGCGCGCCTCGTGCGCATGCTGGAAGGTTTGAAAGGCGAGGGCGAGGCGCTGCCGCTGGTGTTGTGGGCCGTCTCCGAAGAAATCCGCACGCTGCTAAAATTAAAGGCAGGGATGGCGCAGGGACGCCCGCTGGGTGCGCTGCTGAAGGAATACCGCATCTGGGGCCCGCGCGAGCGCATGATGGAACCCGCGTTGCGCCGGATCTCCCTGCCGACGCTGGAAGCGGCGCTGCAGCAGGCGGCGCAGGTCGACAGGATGGTCAAGGGCCTGCGCGCGAAGCAGTTCGCGGGCGATGCGTGGGATGCGATGCTGCAGCTGGCGTTGAAAGTCGCATCGACATAACGAATACACAGGAACGAAGCAGATGGACATCACCGAGTACATGCACACAATCGGCCGCCAGGCCCGCGCGGCTTCGCGTGGCATGGCGCGCGCGGACAGCGCCACCCGCAACCAGGCCTTGCTGCTGATCGCCGCCGCCATCGAGCGCGACGCCGACGCGCTGCGCGCCGCCAATGCGCGCGACATGGAAGCGGCGGCCGCCGCCGGCCTGGAGCCGGCGCTGCTGGACCGCCTCGCGCTGTCCGACAAGGCGATCGCCACGATGGTCGACGGCCTGCGCCAGATCGTCGCGCTGCCCGATCCGATCGGCGAGATCACCGACCTGAAATTCCGCCCGACGGGCATCCAGGTGGGCCGCATGCGCGTGCCGCTGGGCGTGATCGGCATCATCTATGAGGCGCGCCCGAACGTGACGGTCGATGCGGCCGGCCTGTGCATCAAGAGCGGCAACGCCGCCATCCTGCGCGGCGGCTCGGAAGCCATCCATTGCAACCGCGCGCTGGCCGCACTGGTGGCGGAAGGCCTGCGCGGCGCAGGCCTGCCGGAACACGGCGTGCAGGTCGTCGAGACGACGGACCGCGCCGCCGTCGGTGCCCTCATCACGATGCCGGAATTCGTGGACGTCATCGTCCCGCGCGGCGGCAAGGGCCTCATCGCGCGCCTGATGAAGGAATCCACCGTCCCGATGATCAAGCACCTGGACGGCATCTGCCACGTCTACATCGACGCGAAGGCGGACATCGCCAAGGCGCTGCCCATCGCGATGAACGCGAAGACGCACCGCTATGGCACGTGCAACACGATGGAGACGCTGCTCGTCGCCCGCGCGATCGCGCCGACGGTGCTGCCGCAACTGGCCGAGCTGTACGCGACGAAGGAAGTCGAGCTGCGCGCCGATCCGGAAGCGCTGGCGATCCTGCAGGGCTACCCGCATCTGGTGCCTGCGACGGAAGAGGACTGGAGCACGGAATACCTGGCACCGATCCTCGCCGTGAAGATCGTCGACGGCATCGACGCGGCCATCGAGCATATCAACACATACTCGTCCAAGCACACGGACGCCATCGTCACCGAGGATTACACGGATGCGATGCGCTTCCTGCGCGAGGTGGATTCGGCCTCGGTGATGATCAACGCATCGACGCGCTTCGCCGACGGCTTCGAATACGGCCTCGGCGCGGAGATCGGCATCTCGAACGACAAGCTGCATGCGCGCGGTCCGGTGGGCCTGGAAGGCCTGACGTCGCTGAAGTACGTGGTGTTCGGGCACGGCGAAGTCCGCAAATAAATTCGGGGTCAGAGCACATTTTTCGGAAAATTCGGGGTCAGAGCACATTTGAGGACAATTGTTCCAATGTGCCTCCAATAGCGGCAGATTGCATTTGCGAGGCAGGGAAGAGGGACTTTGTCGATCTCTTGGCTCCCGTTGATTCTCAAGAGCCATTGCATCAATAAGTGCTCTGACCCCGAATTTTCGCGAAAACGTGCTCTGACCCCGAATTGGAGCTCTTGAATAAAGGAACTGCATGTATCTCTGGATCAAAGCGCTGCACATCGTCTTCGTCGCCTCGTGGTTCGCCGGCCTGTTTTACCTGCCGCGCATCTACGTGAACCTGGCCCAGGAAAGCAACCCGGCCGTGCTCGAACGCCTGCTCGGCATGGGGCGCCGGCTGTACCGTTTCACGACGATCCTGATGGTGCCGGCGCTGTTGCTGGGCCTGTGGCTGTGGCTGGGCTTCGGCATCAAGGGCGGCTGGCTGCATGCAAAACTGGCGCTCGTGATCCTCGTGATCGGCTACCATCATGCGTGTGGTTCGCTGCTGAAAAAATTCGAACGCGGCGTCAATACGCGCAGCCATAAATGGTTCCGCGTGTTCAATGAAGTGCCGGTTCTGCTACTGCTGGCCATCGTCATCCTGGTCGTCGTGAAGCCGTTCTGACCTGAAGATTCAACTTGATTGATTGGCGGCCGGGCCTGATCCCGGCCGTTTCGTTTTAGTCAGTCGGGGTCAGAGCCCACCCGTGAAATTCGGGCTCTGACCCCGAATGTTTTTCAACTACGGATAAAGGGTACCCCTATGACTTCCTACTTCTGCCCCTGCCCGCGCGGCATGGAACAGGCGCTGGCCGACGAGCTGGCCGAGATCGCACAAACCACCGGCAGCACGTCGCTGAAGGTGCACAACCAGGTGCCGGGCGGCGTCCACTGCTCGGGTACGAATACCGACGCGTACCTCATCAACCTGCATTCGCGCATCGCGTCGCGCGTGCTGCTGCGCATCGCCAACCGCACGTACGCCAACGAGAACGACATCTACGACCTCGTGCTGGAACAGCCGTGGGAAGACTGGTTCAGCGTCGACCATACGATCCGCGTCGACATCACCGCGATCAAGTCGCCGCTGACGAGCCTCGAGTTCACGACGCTGAAGATCAAGGACGCCGTGTGCGACCGCTTCCGCGACCAGTTCGGCCGCCGCCCGTCCGTCAACACGCGCACGCCGGACATGCGCATCATGGGCTTCCTCGACCAGCGCAACTTCACGATCTACCTCGACACGTCCGGCGAAGCGCTGTTCAAGCGCGGCTGGCGCGAGGAGACGGGCGACGCGCCGCTGCGCGAAAACCTGGCCGCCGGCCTGCTGCGCGTGGCGGGCTGGAAGCCGGGCGTGACGCTGTTCGATCCGATGTGCGGCTCGGGCACGATCCTGATCGAGGCCGCGCAGATGGTGCAGGGCATTCCGCCCGGCGCGCGCCGCCGTTTCGCATTCGAGAAATTCAGGAACTTCAATGCCAAGGCCTGGCAGGAGATGAAGACGGCCATCAAGCCGAACCCGCTGCCGGAGACGCCAACGATCTTCGGCTCCGACATCTCCGGCGACATGGTCGCGATGACGCGCCATAACCTGCGCTCGGCCGGCATCCTGTTCGAGGTGCCGCTGAAGCAGATCGAGGCGCAGCAGGTGCAGCCGCCCACCAGCGAGCCCGGCCTGCTGGTGACGAATCCCCCGTACGGCGAGCGGATCGGCGTGCGCGGCGATTCGACCATCCCGCAGGACGAGATGGCCGTCGGCTTCTACCAGCAGCTCTCCGCGACCCTGAAGCAGCGCTTCGCCGGCTGGACGGTGTACCTGTTCACGGCCGACCTGGGCCTGCCGAAGATGCTGCGCCTGAAGGAATCGCGCAAGACCCCGTTCTTCAACGGCGCGCTCGAATGCCGCCTGTTCCGCTTCGACATGGTCGCCGGCTTCAACCGACGCGACGCCGCCAAACCCAAAGACGACCAGTAAATGCTACCCGAACCCGAACCGGACAATCTACCGAAAGACCCCGTCACCCCCGTCCCGCTGCCGGCCCCGCACAAGATCAGGATGCTCTCGGCCGGCGGCCTCGCCACCCTGCTGGCCGCGCTGTCGATGCTGGGCCCGTTCTCCGTCGACGCCTACCTGCCCGCATTCCCGGCCATCCAGGCGTCGCTGCACGCGACCGGGCTGGAAGTGCAGCAGACGCTGACGGCGTACATGCTGGCCTTCGCCGCGATGTCGCTGTGGCATGGCGCGCTGTCGGACGCGTTCGGGCGGCGCAACGTGGTCCTCGTCGGATTGATCGTGTTCGCGGTCGGGACGCTCGGCTGCGCGTCCGCGCATTCCGTGCACTACCTGTGGATCTTCCGTATCATGCAGGGCGTATCGGCCGGGGCCGGCGTCGTCGTCGGCCGGGCGATCATCCGCGACCTGTATTCGGATGCGCCGGCCGCGCGGCTGCTGTCGATGGTGACGATGATTTTCTCCATCGCGCCCGCGATCGCGCCCGTGCTGGGCGGCTGGGTCGTGGCCGCGTTCGACTGGCGGTCGATCTTCCTCGGCCTGCTGGCCTTTTCCGTGATCCTGTGGTGGGTGTGCTGGCAGCACCTGCCCGAGACGATGCCGGTGGAGCGCCGCCAGCCGTTCAACCCGCGCTTCCTCGCGCGCAGCTACTCGGACATCTTCAGCTCCGTGTTGTTCCAGATGAAGTCCGGGATCGTCGCGTTCAACTTCGGCGGCATGTTCCTGTTCATCGCGGGCGCGCCCGTGCTGCTGCCCGTGCACCTGCACCTGGGGCCGTCGGATTTCGCGTGGCTGTTCGTGCCGGCCGTGAGCGGCATCTTCCTGGGCGCGCTGGCCGCCAACCGGCTGGCGGGCAAGATGACGTTCTCGCGCCAGATCGCGATCGGCTACGCGTTGATGCTGGCGGCCGTCACTTGCTCCGTCGCGTACCACGCCGTGCTGCCGCCGGCGCTGCCGTGGACCGTGCTGCCGATGTTCTTCTATAACCTCGGCAGTTCGATCATCAACCCCAGCGCGACCCTGCTGGCGCTCGACCTGTTCCCGCACATCCGCGGCACGGTCGCGTCATGCCAGTCGTTCGTGACCACGTTGATGGGCGCACTGGTGGCCGGCATCATCGCGCCGGCGCTGACCCATTCCGTGCTGGCGATGGCGCTCGGCCAGGCCGCGTTCGCACTGGCGTCGCTCGCTTGCTGGATGACGTCGCGCCAATACCGCCGGTACAAAGCGCTCGCTTAACGTGTAGTTACTGTAATGATCCCGATCATAAATAAATGCTAAATTTCGGGATCAGTACTGTGCATTGTCAATACATTTCAGTTGAAAGGTGACTCTAAAACGCCGCAATTTGTCCGGAAAGTATTGTTCCCGGTCAGAAATGTATATATGCTAAGATAAGTTTTTCATGCTTGGAATAACGTTGTAAACATTGCTCTATTCCAGGGACCGCAAGAACGAACACTGTGGCAGCTTCCGCAGGGGAAGGCGGCCATCACCCAAAACCAAGTTGGCGGCCGTGCTTGAATCCATACATCAACCTGACCAGGACATCCGCAATCGCCTGCTGATCGCGCGCTTGCCGGCCATGCCCCAGATCCTCATCAAGCTGCTTGCACACCTGCAGGCGGACGATCTGGGCATGCCCGAACTGGCCGCGCTGGTTGCCAAGGATGCCGGCATGACGGGCAAGATCCTCACCGTCGCCAACAGCTCCGCGTACCACCGCAACAGCCGCCAGCCGAACCTCGAGCAGGCGATGGTGGCGCTGGGCACGGACATGATCAAGACGCTGGTCATCAGCGACTCCGTCTTCCAGACCTTCAACAGCTTCCCGAATTCCGGCGCCACCGACCTGCGCGCGTTCTGGAAGAACTCGTTGACGGCCGCCGTGCTGGCGCGCGAAGTCGCGCGCCGCATCGATTATGCGCAGCCGGAAGAAGCGTATCTCGCCGGCCTGCTGCACAACGTCGGCCGCCTCGCGCTGCTCGCGACGGCGCCGAAGGAATACGCCTTCAACTTCACGGCACGCGACGATGAAGACCTGTGCGCCGTCGAACAGCGCACCCTGCAGATCACGCACGCGGAAGCGGGTGCCTGGCTGATCGAGCGCTGGCAACTCGATTCCTTCCTGGCTGACTCCGTGCTGTACCACCACGAGCCGAGCGAGCGCCTGGAAGCGGCGCATCCCCTGATCCGCATCGTGCGCGTGGCCCACGTGCTGTCCAGCCATGCCAACGACGATGCCCTCGTGGACGAGGCGCGCGCGCTGTGCGGCCTCGGTCCGGATGCGCCGGACGAATTGCTGGGCCTCGCCGCGCGCCAGGTCGAGAAGGCCGCGATCCACCTCGGCATCGACCTCGCGGGCGCCGACGACCTGCCCGTGCCAGCCGCGTTCGCGCCGCCGCCGCCCGTCGACCCCGTGCAGCAGCGCCTGTCCGAGGAAGTGCGCAACCTGGTGCTCGTGTCCGAAGTGGGCCAGACCTTCGCGCGCCAGCAGGGAGAGTCCGGCCTGCTGGAAGCGATGACGCGTTCGGCGCGCATCCTGTTCGATTTCGAGAACGCCGTCGTGCTGCTGGAGAATCCGACCGGCCAGGCGCTCATCGGCGCGCCCACCGCGAACCAGCAGCGCATCGCGGAATTTACGGTACCGCTCGCGAAGGGCGGCGCCGTCGCGCAGGCCGCGCTGGACCGCCGCCTCGGCTTCATCCGCCGCGACGGCCGGCCGCTCGGCCTTGCGGAAGAACAGCTGCTGCGCATGCTGGGCACGGAATCGCTCGTGTGCCTGCCGCTCGTCGCGGGCGCGCGCTGCCTCGGCGTGCTGATCGGCGGCGTGGCGACGTGGCAGCTGCCGGCATGCCAGAAGCGCGAGCGCTTCCTGCAGGCGTTCGGCGCGCAGGCCGCCGGCGCGCTGGAGACGGCGATGTCGGAACGCGGCCACGCGCGCCGCCAGCTCGCCCACGTGGCGGAGGAGTACCGCGAAGCGTCGCGGCGCGTCGTGCACGAAGTGAACAACCCGCTGTCGATCATCAAGAACTACCTGTCGGTCCTGGACAGCAAGCTGGAACGCCAGGAACCCGTCAGCGCCGAGCTGTCGATCCTGAACGAGGAGATCGACCGCGTGGGCCAACTGGTGGGCAGCCTGACCGAGATCCAGCCAAAAGTGGACAGTGCGCCGGCGGCCGACGTGGCCCGCGTCGTGGACGACGTGCTGCGCCTGTTCCGCACGACGAATTTCATTCCGGCGAACGTGGAAATCGTCGTGAGCATGCTTGACGCCGACAGCCGCATCGAAGGCGATCCGGACATCCTCAAGCAGATCCTCGTGAACCTCGTCAAGAACGCGATCGAGGCGCTGTCCGGCAGCGGCGGCCGCATCGAGATCGCCAACCGCGGCCACGTGAACCGCGAGCGCCGGCTGTACCTGGAGCTGGTCGTCTCCGACACCGGTCCGGGCCTGTCGCGCGAGGTCCTGGCCAACCTGTTCTCGGCCGTGAAGAGCACCAAGGAGGGACCGCACCACGGTCTCGGCCTGTCGATCGTGCACAGCCTGGTCAAGAAGCTGAACGGGCACATCGCCTGCCGCAGCGGCACGACCGGCACCAGTTTTGAAATCCTGCTGCCGGCGCATGCCGGCGCCGGCGCCCCGGCCGCATCGCCGGTGCGCGCGCTTGGATCCGTATAAGGTAACAATGAATCCATTCTCCGCCAGCGCCACGTCGTCCAGCCCCCACGACACGCAATCCTCGCTCGGCATCGACCAGCCCCGACTCCTGCTCGTCGACGACGAACCGCGCCTGCTCACCTCCCTGTACGAGCTGCTGCAGGGCCGCGGTTACCAGCTCGTCACGGCTGCCACCGGAGGAGAAGCCCTCGCGCACCTGTCGCGCCTGCGCTTCGATCTCGTGCTGCTCGACCTGCGCCTGCCCGACATCGGCGGCCACGAGATCATGGATTTCATCAACGAGAAGGGCATCGACGCCGACGTGATCGTGATGAGCGGCGAGGTCGGCATCGACGCCGCCATCGGCGCGCTGAAGCGCGGCGCCTACGACTACCTGCGCAAGCCGTACAGCCGCGAGGAACTGCTCAAGACCGTCGCGAACGCCCTGAAGCAGCGCCGCCTGGAACAGGCCAACGCGCGCATCGCGAGCCAGCTGGAAAACTCGGAAAAGATGTACCGCTACCTGGTCGACAGCTCGCCGGACATCATCTACACGCTGAACCACGAAGGCAAGTTCACCTTCATCAACGACCGCGCCTACCAGCTGCTCGGCTACAAGCGCGAAGAACTCATCGGCCAGCATTACTCGATCCTCGTGCACGACGAAGACCTGGAGCGCGCGCGCTACGTCTTCAACGAACGCCGCGTCGACGAGCGGGCCTCGCGCAACGTCGAGCTGCGCCTGAAGTGCCACGCGGGCGCCAACCAGGAGCGCACGTTCAACAACACGCTGATGACGATCTCGCTGAACGCCATCGGCATGCACGTGCCCGACCAGGAAGTCAAACGCCTCGAATTCTACGGCACGTACGGCGTCGCGCGCGACATCACGGACCGCAAGCGCGCCGAAGAAGTCATCTCGTACCAGGCCTACCACGACATCCTGACCGACCTGCCGAACCGCATCCTGTTCAAGGACCGCCTTGGCCTCGCCGTCATCCAGGCCAAGAGAAAGCAGACGGAACTCGCCGTCATGTTCATCGACCTGGACCGCTTCAAACTGGTCAACGACACGCTGGGCCATGTGAAGGGCGACGAGCTGCTGCAGCAGGCCGCGGGCCGTTTGAAAGAATGCCTGCGTAAGGGCGACACGCTCGCGCGCCAGGGCGGCGACGAATTCACCATCGTGCTGCCGGAACTGCGCGACCGCGACGACGCGCGCATGGTGGCCGACAAATTCCTCGAAGTGCTGCAGGAGCCGTTCGACCTGGATGGCCACGCCGTGCACATCTCGGCCTCGATCGGCATCGCGATCTATCCCGAGCACGGCGAATCGATCGACGAGCTGCTGCGCCACGCCGACATCGCCATGTACCAGATCAAGGGGCAGGGCAAGAACGGCCACGCGTTCTACGACCCGTCGATGCAGGACGTGTCGCACCAGAAGATCGCGCTGGAACAGAGCCTGCGCCGCGCGCTCGAGAACAACGAGCTGGAGATGTACTACCAGCCGCAGATCGACGCCATCAGCGGCCGCATCGTCGGCGCCGAGGCGCTGATGCGCTGGAACCACCCGACGCGCGGCATCGTGTCGCCGGGCGAATTCCTGCCGTTCGCCGAAGAGAACGGCCTGATGCTGCCGATCTCGGACTGGATGATCGGCGCCCTGTGCCGCGACATGCTGCAGTGGAAGAACATCGGCGGCAACCAGGTACGGCTGTCGCTGAACCTGTCGCCGCAATACCTCGACCGGGGGGACTTCTTCGAAAAGATGCGCGGCGCGCTCCTGCGTTACGGGATCGCGCCGAGCCAGATCGAAGTCGAAATCACCGAGAACATCTGCATCCGCAACCCGCAGCACGCGATCGAGCAGCTCAACAAGCTCGGCCAGTTGGGCGTCTCCGTCGCGATCGACGACTTCGGCACCGGCTATTCGTCGCTGGCCTACCTGCACCGCTTCCCGGTCCACACGATCAAGATCGACCAGTCGTTCGTCAAGGAGATCCACGACGAGCATGGGCACTATCCGGTCGTCCTGGCGATTATCTCGATCGCGCGCGGCCTGGGCCTGAACCTGATCGCGGAAGGCGTCGAGACCGACTCGCAGGCCCGCTACCTGCGCGCGAACGGCTGCCTGACGATGCAGGGCTACCTGTACCACCGCCCGATGCCGCTCGGCCGCTTCATCGACGTGCTGCGCGGGCAGTCGCTGCCGGCGGGCGCCTCGAACGTGCTCGCCTTCCAGGCCTGATGCGCCATGCGAGGTTCGGCCAACCTCAGCGAGACCGACGCGCGCCACACCGCTGAGTTCCTGCGGGTGAAGGCGCTCGCGGAGCGCGGCGTGGCGTCGGCCCAGCACAGCCTCGGCTTCATGTACGTGAACGGCCAGGGCGTGCCGCGCAACGACGAGCTGGCCGTCGCGTGGTACCGCATGGCCGCCAGCAGCGGCCTCGAACAGGCGCAGTACAACCTCGGCGTGATGTACCAGAAGGGACAAGGCGTGGCGCAGGACCTGGGCCAGGCGTTGTACTGGTACCGGCAGGCCGCGGAGCAGGGCTATGTGCAGGCCCAGTACAACCTGGGCTGGCTGTATGCGAAAGGGCAGGGCACGCCGGCCGACGTGCACGAGGCGCTGCACTGGTTCGGCAAGGCCGCCGCACAGGGCGACCCCGGCGCCCAGCACAATCTCGGCATGATGTACGAGGGCGGCAAGGGCGTCGCGCAGGACGTCGCGCTCGCCGTCGAGTGGTACCGCAAGGCGGCCGAACAGAATTACGCGCGCTCGCAGTTCAACCTCGCGCTCCGGTACGACAGCGGCCAGGGCATCGCGCGCGACGTGCAGCAGGCCATCCACTGGTTCCGCAAGGCCGCGGAGCAGGGCTATGCGCCGGCCCAGTTCAACCTGGGCCTCCGCTACGACAAGGGCCAGGACCTCCCGCAGGACAGCGAGAAGGCGATCCTGTGGTACGGCCGCGCGGGAGAACAAGGCCACGCCAGCTCGCAGTTCAACCTCGCGCTGATCCACGATGCGGGCCACGGCGTCGCACGCGATCCGCAACTGGCCCTGGTCTGGTTCCGGCGCGCGGCCGAGCAGGGACACGCGGGCGCGCAGGACAATCTCGGCCTGCGTTATGAACATGGCCAGGGTGTCGAACAGGATTACGCGCAGGCCGCGCACTGGTACCGCCAGGCGGCCGACCAGGGCTTCGCCGGCGCGCAGTACCACCTTGGCCAGTTATACGATGCCGGTCACGGCGTGGCGCAGGATCCTGCGATCGCGCTGGACTGGTATCGCAAGGCCGCGGAACAGGGCCACCTCCGTGCGCAGTTCGATCTCGCCTTGCGCTACGAGAGCGGCAACGGCGTCGCGCAGGACGAGCGCGAAGCCGCGTACTGGTACCGCAAGGCGGCCGACCAGGAATACGCGCCCGCGCAGTACGCGCTGGGCCAGCTGCTGGACCGCGACGACACGGGCACGGTCGATCCGCGCCAGGCGACGATGTGGTACCGCAAGGCCGCCGAGCAGGGCCATGCGCTCGCGCAGTTCGCGCTGGGCCTGCGCCACGACAGTGGCCACGGCGCCGAACGCGATTACGAGGCGGCGCACTTCTGGTACCTGTGCGCCGCGCGCCAGGGCCATGCGCGCGCCCAGTTCAATCTCGGCGTGATGTATGCGGCGGGGCAGGGCGTGCCGCTCGATCTCGTCGAAGCCTATGCGTGGCTGCACCGCGCGGGCGCCGCGGGCATTCTGCCTGCCGCGAACTACATCCGGCGCGTGGCCGCGCGCATGGAACCTGCGCTGCTGGCGCAGGCCAACGGCTACATCGGCGCCGCGTAGCGGAGTGTCCGCGCGAGGAAGGTATCCATCGCGACCGAGCTGGCCGTCGGCGCGCTCAGGTGCGGGCAGTGGCCCACGTTGTCGATGACTTTCAGCGTGCTGTGCGCCAGGTGGCGGTGCAGCCACTCTCCCACTTCGCGCGGCACGATCAAATCGTCGCTGCATTGCAGGATCAGGGCGGGGACGGTGGAGCGCGCCACGTCGGCGCGGATGTCGGTCTGGAAGGTCACGCGCGCGAAATGCTTGGCGATGGCGGGATCGTTGCGGCAGAAGCTGCGCGTCAGTTCCTCGCCCAGGTCCGGGCGATTGGGCGCGCCCATGATCGCGGGCGCCATCTTGCGCGACCAGTCGAGGAAATTCGCCTCCATCGCCTGCAGCAGGCCGTCGATGTCTTCGCGGTTGAAGCCGCCGATGTAGTCGTCGTCATTGATGTAGCAGGGAGAAGGGCCGACGAGGACCTGGGCCAGGAAGCGCTCCGGCGCCGCCACCGTCGCCAGCAGCGCGATCGACGCGCCGACCGAGTGGCCGACGACGACGGTCGGACCGGCCGCGCAGGCGTCGAGGACGTCCAGCAGGTCCGTCACGTGGCCCTGCAGGCTGGCGTACTTAGCGCGGTCGTAGGCTTCCCAGTCGGAGAGGCCGCTGCCCGTCAGGTCGTACAGCACGACGCGGAAACGCTCCGCGTATGCCGGCGCCAGGTAGCGCCACATGGTCTGGTCGCAACCGAAACCGTGCACGAACACCATGGTCGCTGGCCCCGAGCCGGTCACGTGGACGTTGTTGCGAAACTGTACAGACATGATGAATCCTGGCCGAAGCGTGGTGCGATTCTTCGATATTAACATTGTGAAATAACTGTTGGGGACAGGTGCCACGGTGCGTTCGCGCACGGCACGGCGGGGGCGATTCGCGATATACTGTTCATATATACAGTATTTATTCCGCGATGGAACTCAAAGACAAGCTGGAGATCCTGGCCGACGCGGCCAAGTACGACGCCTCTTGCGCCAGCAGCGGCGCGCCGAAGCGCGATTCCGTCGACAAGGACGGCCTGGGCGCCACGAACGGCATGGGCATCTGCCACAGCTATACGCCGGACGGACGCTGCGTATCGCTGCTCAAGATCCTGCTGACGAACTTCTGCGTCTACGACTGCCAGTACTGCGTGAACCGGCGCACGTCGAACGTGCCGCGCGCCCGTTTCTCCGTCGACGAGGTCGTGAAGCTCACGCGCGATTTTTACCTGCGCAATTACATCGACGGGCTGTTCCTCAGCTCGGGCATCATCCAGTCGAGCGACTACACGATGGAGCAGCTGGTCGAGGTCGCGCGCCGCCTGCGCGAAGAGCACCAGTTCCGCGGCTACATCCATTTGAAAACGATCCCGGACGCCGACCCGCGCCTCATCGAACTCGCGGGCCGCTATGCCGACCGCCTGTCGGTGAACATCGAGCTGCCGACGCAGGACAGCGTGACGAAGCTCGCGCCCGAAAAGAGCGTCCACACGATCAAGCTGGCGATGGGCTCCATCCGCACGAAGCTGGACGAAAAGGACGACCACCCCAAGGCGCCCGCGTTCGCGCCGGCGGGGCAGAGCACGCAGATGATCGTCGGCGCGGACGCCAGCGACGACCAGACGATCCTGAATACCGCGCAAACGCTGTACGGCAGCTACAAGCTGAAACGCGTGTACTACTCGGCATTCAGCCCGATCCCGCAGAGCCCGACCAGCGTGCCGTCCGCGCCGCCCCCGCTGCTGCGCGAGCACCGTTTATACCAGGCCGACTTTCTCTTGCGCGGCTACGGCTTCACGGCGAAGGAACTGATGCCGACAGCCGGCAACCTGGCGCTGGACATCGATCCCAAGCTGGGCTGGGCGCTCGCGAACCGCGACCATTTTCCGCTCGACCTGAACCGCGCGGACGAGAGCATGATCGCGCGCGTGCCGGGCATCGGGCTGCGCACTGCCAGGCGCCTGATCGATTTGCGGCGGCTGCGGCGCATCCGCTGGGAAGACCTGTCGCGCCTGCGCTGCAGCCTGAAAAAGCTGGCGCCCTTCGTGATCACGGCGGACTACAAGCCGGCGCAGGGCGCCGCGTCGTCCGACCTGCTGCGGCGTAACCTGGCCGACGCCCCGCAGCAGATGAACCTGTGGCCGGAATTGCAGGCGGCGTGATGGCTGCGGATGCGCTGGTCCGGGCAGGGCAACCGGTGCAGGTCGAGACGTTCGCGGAATGGCGCGAGGCCGCGCGCGAGCTGCTCGTCCACGGCATTTCTCCCGACCAGGTGACGTGGGGCGCGCCGCACATGGGCGACCTGCTGGCGGGCGGCGACCTGTTCACGGGTGCGCCGGCCGCCGCCGAGGCACCGCATAATCCTGCCATACCGCCGCCGGACGAGCCCCTGCGCCCTGCGCCGCACATCCCGCGCTCGCTGATGGAGATGCTGCAGTCGGCCGCCTGCTGCCGCGTGCCGGACCGCTGGGCCTTCCTGTACCGCGTGATCTGGCGCTGGCAGCAGGGCGAGCACGACGTGCAGTCGCCGGCCGACGAGGATGGCGCGCGGCTGCACGCGATGGTGAAGGCGGTCCACCGCGAGGAACACGACATGCATGCCTACATCCGCTTCCGCGAGCGCCCGGAAGAAGCCGGCCCGCCGCGCTTCGTCGCCTGGTACGAGCCGCGCCACGACGTGCTGCCCCAGGTGGCCGAGCATTTCATGTCCCGCATGGGCAAGGTCAGCTGGATGATCGCCACGCCGGAGGCGAGCGTCCTGTGGGATGGCCATACGCTGCACAACACGGGGCCTCTGGTGCGCGACGCGGCCGACCTGGAAGACACGGGCGAGGCCTTGTGGCTGACGTATTACCGCAGCGTGTTCAACCCCGCCCGCCTGAACACGAACGTGATGCACCAGCATATCCAGTCGGACCGGTGGAAGAACCTGCCGGAGGCGAAGATCGTGCCGCACATGGTCAGCGAGGCGGCGCTGGGCGCGCGCAAGGTGGGCCAGTACGAGGCCGTCGGCCAGCGCAAGGGCACGACGATCCCGATCGCCCCCGAAGACGCCCAGCCCGAGCGCCAGCAGCCCTCGAAGCTGGACGAGTGCCGGCGCTGCGAGCTGTGGCAGTTCGCCACGCAGGCCGTCGGCGGCGAAGGCCCGAAGCGGGCGAAGATCATGTTCGTCGGCGAGCAGCCGGGCGACCAGGAAGACCTGGCGGGGCAGCCGTTCGTCGGCCCGGCCGGCAAGCTGCTGGACCGCGTGTGCGAGGCCGCCGGCATCGACCGCGACACGATCTACGTCACCAACGCCGTCAAGCATTTCAAATGGGAGCCGCGCGGCAAGCGCCGCCTGCACAAGACGCCGGTGCAGCGCGAGATCGAGGCCTGTCACTACTGGCTCGACAAGGAACTGGCGAGCGTCAGGCCGACCGTCATCGTGGCCCTGGGCGCCACCGCGCTCAAATCCGTGCTGCGCACCGCCAACGTCACCCTCAAGAACTCGCTCGGCAAACCGCTGCGCCACGAAGGGCGCTGGGTCGTCACCACGTACCACCCGTCGTACGTGCTGCGTGTGCCGGGCGAAGACGCGAAGCGCGAGGCCTTCAACACGATGGTCGAGGGCCTGAAGCTGGCGCACGACCTCCTGGACCGCCCGGTCGACGTACCGGACGCGTGAACGTTGCCGTTGCGACATATGCATGTCAAAGATGTAACACTTCGTTGCCTCGATAGGCTAAGCTCATCCGTGGCGCTAAGCTTTTGCGCACACAATAACTACGATGGGATGCCCGATGAGCAAACGCTATGCATGTGCGCTTTACCTGAGTCTCCTGACCCTGCCGGTTCTGGCCCAGACCACGCCCCAGCCTGAACCCGCACCCACGGCCGCCGAGGCCTTTGACGCCGTCCCCGCCACCGTCGTCGTCGAAGGGCGCCGGCCCGGCCCCGGCGTGTGGAAAGTGTCGAAGGGCGACCACGTGATGTGGGTGTTCGGCCTGTATGCCCCGCTGCCGCAGAAGATGGAATGGGATGCGTCGCGCGTGGAGCGCCTCGTGGCCAAGTCGCAGGAAGTGCTGCTGCCGCCTGGTGCCAACTTCGAGGTCGGGTTTTTCCGGGGATTGACCCTGCTGCCGTCCATGATCGGCATGGAAAAGAATCCGGACGGCGCCACATTGCAGGACGTGGTGCCGGCGGATGCCTATGCGCACTGGCAGGTCTTGAAAGACAAATACATCGGCAAGGACGACGGCATCGAGCGCGACCGGCCGATCTTCGCGGCCGACAAGCTGTTGAACGCGGGCCTGAAGAAGAACGGCCTCGCGCCCCACAACGACGTGCGCGGCGAGATCGGCAAGATCGCCAACCAGAACAAGGTCAAGCTGACGTCCACCATCCTGCAGCTCGAGATCGACGATCCACGCCGTACGCTGAAGGAATTCAAGAAGACGCAGATGGCGGACCTGAGCTGCTTCACGAAGACGCTGGACCGCCTGGACACCGACATCGAGGCGATGCGGGTCCGCGCCAATGCCTGGGCCAACGGTAACATCGCCGAGATCGCCCGCCTGGACTTTGCCGCGCGCGACGAGGCATGCGGCGATGCGCTGCTGAACAGCGACCTGGCAAAAACGACGCCGGCCCTCCAGAATCTCCGCGAACGCATCCGCGCCAACTGGATGAAAACGGCCGAGAAATCGCTGGCCAATAACACGTCGACGTTCGCGCTGCTGATGATGAAAGACCTCGTCGGCCCGGCAAATTACCTGGCCGACCTGCAGGCGAAAGGCTATACGGTCGAGAGTCCAAGATAACAAGGCAAGGATGTCCCATGAGGAAGAGAACCAACCGATACGTGCTCTGGCTGGGCCTGCTGGCCCTGCCGGCGTTCGCGCAGACCGTGGAGCCGGCCGTCGACCCGAACGCCATCCCCGCGACCGTCGTCGTCGAAGGCCGCCGACCTGGTCCCGGCGTGTGGAAGGTGTCGAAGGGAACGCACGTGATGTGGGTCTTCGGCACCTATTCTCCGCTGCCGCGGAAGCTGGAGTGGGATGCGTCGCGCGTCGAGCGCCTCGTGGCGAAGTCGCAGGAAGTCCTGATGCCGCCCGTCGCGAAAGCCCACATCGGTTTCTTCAGCGGGTTGACGGCCTTGCCCAGCCTCATCGGCATCAAGCGCAACCCGGACGATGCGGTCCTGCACGACGTCGTCCCGGCCGACGTCTACGCGCACTGGACGGTGCTCAAGGCCAAGTACATCGGCGACGACGACGGCATCGAGCACTACCGGCCCGTCTTCGCGGGCGAGGAGTTGCTGCTCGCCGGCCTCAAGAAGAGCGGCCTCTCCTATGGCAGCGAAGTGCTCGGCAAGATCGAGGACATCGCGAAAAAGAACAAGGTCAAAATGACCGACTCGGGCTACGACGTGATGGTCGACGACCCGCGCAAGCTTGTGCGCGACTTCAAGAATTCGCAGGTCGACGACCTCGTCTGCTTCACCAAGACGCTCGACACCCTGGACACCGATCTCGAAACGATGCGCGTGCGCGCGAATGCCTGGGCCAACGGCGACATCGCCGAGATCCGCGGGCTGAATTACGCGGAGCGCCGGGATGCGTGCCTGGATGCCGTCATGAACAGTTCGATCGCGAAAGACGCCGCGGCCCTGCGCCAGGTGCGCCAGCGTCTGCGCACCTCGTGGCTCAAGGCGGCGGAAACGGCGCTGGCCAGCAATGCCACCACCTTCGCCGTGCTGGAGATCCAGGACATCCTCGGCCCGACGAGCTACCTGGCTGGCCTGCAGGCCAGGGGCTACACGGTCGAAAGTCCGAGATGACTACGCCGATTCGCCCGGCACGCCCGGATCGTCCTCGCGCGACGCGGCCTGGGCCACGCGGGCACCCGGCGGCACGTCGTGCGTCAGCCAGACATTGCCGCCGATGATGGCGCCCTTGCCGATCGTGATGCGGCCCAGCACGGTGGCGCCGGCATAGATGACGACGTCGTCCTCGACGACGGGATGACGCGGCAAGCCCTTTTGCAAGGTGCCGTCGACGTTGGCGGGAAAGCGCTTGGCGCCCAGCGTGACGGCCTGGTACAGCCGCACGCGCTGGCCGATGACGGCCGTCTCGCCGATCACCACGCCCGTGCCGTGGTCGATGAAGAAGCCGGCGCCGATCGTCGCGCCCGGGTGGATGTCGATGCCCGTTTCCGCGTGCGCCTGCTCGGCGATGATGCGGGCGAGCAGCGGCAGGCCGAGTCCGTACAGGCAGTGCGCAAGGCGGTAGTGGATCATCGCGTGGATGCCCGGATAGCACAGCAGCACTTCGTCGACGCTGCGCGCGGCCGGGTCGCCCTGGAAGGCGGCGAGCACGTCGCTGTCGAGCAGGGTGCGGATGCCGGGCAGCGCGGCGCCGAACGCGCGGGTGGCCTCGAGCGCCTGCGGTTCGATGTCGGTATGGGTCAGGTGGCGCAGCGCGGCGCTGTAGCGCAGCTCGATGCGCACCTGGCGCAGCAGCGCGTGCAGGGCGGTGTCGAGGGCGTGGGCGACGTGGAAATCCTCGCTTTCCTGGCGCAGGTCGGGCGGGCCCAGGCGCAGCGGAAACAGCACGCCCTTCAGCTGCGCGACGATGGTCGCCAGCGCTTCGCGTGACGGAAACTCGATGCCGCGCACTTCGCCGGCCGGACGATGGGCCTGGCGCCATTGCCGGCGCGCCTCGTTCAGGTCGCGCACGATCGCGCCGATGTCGAAGTCGGCCATCAGTCGTGCTCCCGGAGGCTGTATTGATCGGAACGTTGTGGCCTCACGGTGCCTCCGCTGTGCTGATGGACGAGTGTTCAATATACGGGCCCGTCCATGGGTGGCCCAACGAATTTTTCGACACAAGCTCATGCCGAAAATTGTCTAAGCGGATTTAAGGTGCGCTGCGTCGCGTCAACGGTCGTTTGCGAAGACTTGTGTTAACGCGATGGTACGCGTCAGGAAAGAATGTTGCGCTCGATTTAGAGACGGCCTGATAATACAAAGTCCGTTGAGGCAACGGTGCGGCCGTGGCCTGCATGCTATTCTAGCGCCCGTTCGTTAAGGCAACTCATCCGTACGGAATCGCTAGCTCTCTAAGGTCAGGCATGATTGATACTGCAGCAATATTGCTCTTCAGCTCGCTCGTCGTCTACACGGTCATCCGCGCCATCAAATTCGACAAGCTGCTTCCCTGGTTTTCCAAAGACACCCCGCAACCGCCTCCGCCGGCGAAGAAGCGCTTCCGCAAATAACAATAACACCGGTAAGGCTTCACACGTATGCAGAGTCTTTTCTTGTCGGCCGTCTTTGCCGCTTTCATGGTGGCGGGCTTTTACGCACCGTTTGCCGCCGCGCTCGGGTTCATCTGGGTCGACATGGTCCGGCCCCAGGCGCTCGCCTATTCGATCATCAATAACCAGCCGCTGTCGTTCATCGTGGCGGTGGTCACGCTGGTGCTGTTCTTTGCCAAAGACAGGAAGTCCCCTCCCAAATTCGGTCCGCTCCTGGCCCTGATCGCGCTGCTGATCGTATGGGTGACGTTCACGTCCGCCACGGCGCCGGTCCCGGAATATGCCTGGTCGAAATGGGACTGGGCGTCGAAGGTTCTCATTTTTGCGCTGTTGATTCCGTATCTCTTCCGTTCGCGGGTGCAGATCGAAGCGTTTCTGCTGGTGTTCGTGTTTTCCTCGGGGACGCTGCTGTTTTCGGCGGGTGTCAAGACACTGCTCGGCGGCGGCGGCTACGGCACGCTGGCCGTGCTGGGCTCGGGTAACACCGGCCTGTCGGAGAGCAGTACGCTGGCGGTGGTGTCCGTGATGCTGGTCCCCCTGATCATGTTCCTGATGCGCTATACGTTGATATTTCCGCGGAACAAGCTGACGCACGCTTTGTTTCTGGGAATGATCGTCGTCGCACTGGCCGCAACGGTCGGTACGACGGCACGCACGGGGATCATCGCGGTGGTCGTGCTGTGCCTGATGTCGTTGGCGCAGTCGAAAAAGAGAATGTGGTGGATTGCCGGTCTTGCGCTCGCCGCCGTCGTCATCATGAATCTCGATCTGTCGTCGACGCGCTGGGGCAACCGCATGTCGACCATCGAGACCTATAATACCGACAGCTCCGCGATGGGCCGGATCAAGGTGTGGCAATGGACGGTCGAGTACGTCGGCACCCATCCAATGGGCGGTGGATTCAATGCCTATGTGTATAACCGTATTCTCGGTGTCACCCCCGAAGGCGAAACGCAATACCTGCCGGAGGGCCAGATCGGCGGCAAGGCTTTCCACAGCATCTATTTCGAAATACTGGGCGAACAAGGCATTCCCGGTTTCATCATGTATTACCTGATGGTCGTGCTGACGCTCGTGAAACTCATCAAACTGAAGCGGACCTGGAGAGGCGATCCCGGCATGGAATGGATTTCCGCCCTGTCCAATGCCATGATCACCATGGTCATGGTATTCCTCGCCGGCGGATCGTTCGTCGGCATCGCCTACCAGCCCTATCTTTTCTACCTCGTCGGTTTGACGGTGGCACTGGACCAGTATGCGGCGCGCGTGGTGCGGGATCAACTCAAGACAAAAGGACGTGCGTTACCGTGAAGCTCAACCAACTTGCAGGATTGCGGGGAATCTGTGCCTGGTGGGTGGTGTTTTACCATTCCCTCACGCTGATGGACGATTCGGTGCCGATGCCGGTCAAGCTGCTCATCGAGCAAGGTTACCTGGCCGTCGACCTGTTTTTCCTCCTGAGCGGCTTCGTCATCTTCCTGAGCTACCACGCCTCGCTGTCGACGAATTTTCCGCATAGCATCGGCAAGTTTTACTGGAACCGGTTTTCCCGCATCTATCCGCTGCATGTCGTCATGCTGGCGGGCTACCTGATTCTGTTCGGTGCCTTCACGTTCCTGTCGAGCAGCCACACCGCACCGGAGTCCTATACCTGGGGCGCATTTATCCAGAGTATGTTTTTGGTGCACATGTGGTTCGGTGGCGATGTCACGTGGAACGTACCGTCGTGGTCGATCAGTTCGGAATGGTTCGTCTACCTGTTCTTCCCGCTGATGGCATACAGCCTGCGCAAGCTGCGCGGCGGTATCGTCGCGCACCTGCTGAGCATTGCGCTGGCCGCCGTGGGCCTGCACGTGATCTACTCGCTGAGCGGGCTCCATTCGATCGGTGCCGACATTCCCCATATGGCGCTCGTGCGCACCATGTTCGAATTCCTGATGGGCGTATTCGTCGGCTCGTTGTTCGTCAACCACCGGGATTTCCTGGTGCGGAATTCGAGGGTGGCGCTCGCGGGTTTCGTGGCGCTGTGCGTGTTGTACGCCATGACGCCGACGCCCGATTACGCGCTGATTCCGATCACCTTTGCGTTCCTGATCGCGTACCTGAGCGTCACGACCTCGTGGATAACCGCCATCCTGTCCACGCCGGTACTCGTCTACCTGGGGGAAATCTCGTATTCGACGTACATGGTGCATTACCTCGTCTATGATCTGCTGAAAGCCGTCTTCATGTCGGACCCGCATCACATCGACCAGTTGTACCTGTGGTTGTCGTTCGTGGTCGTCTTCGTCCTGTCGGTGCTCCTGCATCACGCCGTGGACATGCCGTCCCAAAAATACTTCCGGCGCCGCTTGTCGACGCGCTAGGCAATGTTGTCACATGATGCAAATCCCGCGTAGAATGCGGGCAACGCGGGTGTAGCTCAATGGTAGAGCAGAAGCTTCCCAAGCTTACGACGAGGGTTCGATTCCCTTCACCCGCTCCACTCCCAAATTTCCCCCCCAGAAACGAAAAATGCCCGCACGCGGCAGGCATTTGTCATGGCGCGAACGCGTTCAGCCGCGGCGCTTGCGGCCCAGTGCACCCAGCCCGGCCAGGCCCAGCCCCATCAGTGCGAGCGAAGCCGGTTCCGGAACGGCGCGGGCGACGTGGTCGACCACCACGTTGTCCAGCTGGTTAAAGCCCGGATCGTTGCGGGTGACGAAGGCGAGCGACGCATTGTCGGCTGTGGCGACGAAGGACAGGTCGTAGTGGCCGTTGGCCGACGTGCTGAACAATTGTGTGCCGTCCAATGCGACGGCCATCGAGCCCCAGCTCACCGTGGTATCGAAGCTGAGCGAATAGGTCTCGCCGGCAATCGTGGCGATGACCTGGCTCAGCCAGGCATCGCTGCCGACTGCGCCATCGTTCCAGTAGCCCGGGAAGCTCGAATGGCCGAGGTTACCCGTCAGTGTCCACTCGCTGCCGCCGGCGGCGAAATCGCCGTTCTTGACGAGGTTGGCGCTCGCGGATGCGCTGACGGCCAGCATGGCGATCGCGCAGAACAGTTTTTTCATGATCTCTCCAGGGAATAATCGTTATGCCGGGGTCATAGCATCTTTCGTGCCTGAAATTTATTTCCCATTAGTTACAAGGACTTATCTTCAGGGAAAAATTAATTGCGGATATGCATGTAAAAAATGCCGACATGCCGCGGAGTCCCGTGCGCGCCTTGCGTCCAGCCCTTATGGCACACTGGCGTTGTCGCTTCAACCAGTGTCAATCATGCAACAAGACGGACAACAGTCTGACGAAAACAATGCCGGCGCCCTGATGTTCCTGAGCGGCGGCGGCGAAGTGGGCGCGATGATGCGCGCGCACGACTGGTCCACGTCGCCGCTGGGCCATCCGCGCACGTGGCCGCAGGCGCTGCGCACGGTCGTCGGGCTGATGCTCAACTCCAAATTTCCCATGTTCGTCGCGTGGGGCAAGGAACTTGCCTTCCTGTACAACGACCCGTATCGCGAGGTACTCGGCGACAAGCATCCGGCCGCGCTGGGCGGGCGGTTCCACGACATCTGGGCCGAGATCTGGCACGACATCAATCCGCTGATCGAACGCGCGCTGCGCGGCGAAGCGACATATGCCGACCGCCTGTACCTCGTGATGAACCGCCACGGCTACGACGAGCCGACCTGGTTCACGTTTTCGTATTCGCCAGTGCGTGACGGGAACGGGGCCATCGCCGGCATGTATTGCGCGTGCGTCGAGGTCACCGACCAGGTACTGGCCGAAAAATACCGCAACGAGGAAAACGAGCGGCTGCGCGGCCTGTTCTCGCAGGCGCCGGGGATCATGGCCGTGCTGCGCGGCCCCGAGCACGTGTTCGAGCTGACGAACCAGTCGTACATGCAGCTGGTCGGGCACCGCCAGATCGTCGGCAAGCGCGCGCGCGACGCGCTGCCGGAGATCGTCGGCCAGGGCTTCCTCGAACTGCTCGACCGCGTGTACGCGACGGGAGAGCCGTTCGTCGGCCATGCGCTGCCCGTGCGCCTGCAGCGCGAGCCGGAAGGGCCGCTGGAAGAGCGCTACATCGACTTCGTCTACCAGCCGATCCGCGACGAGAACGGTGCCGTCAGCGGCATCTTCGTGGAAGGCAGCGACGTCACCGACCGCAAGCTCGTCGAGGACGAACTGCGCGCCGCGAACCGCCAGAAGGACCAGTTCCTCGCGATGCTGGCGCACGAGCTGCGCAATCCGCTGGCGCCGATCATGACGGCGGCCCAGCTGTTGAAGCTCGGCCGGCTGGACGCCAGGAGCGTGGCCAACGCGAGCGAGATCATCGTGCGCCAGGCCGAGCACATGACGGACCTCGTCAACGACCTGCTGGACGTCTCGCGCGTCACGCGCGGTCTCGTCACGCTGGAGAAGGAAGAGCTGGACCTGAACGTGATCGTGTCCGCGGCCGTCGAGCAGGTGCGGCCGCTGATCGACGCGCGCCGCCATGCGCTGACCCTGCAGCTCTCGGGGCAGCCTGCGCACGTGACGGGCGACCGCACGCGCCTCGTGCAGGTCATCTCGAATATCCTCAACAACGCCGCCAAGTACACGGCGCCGGGCGGCCGCATCGTGCTGGCCGTGACGGTGGGGGACGGGCAGGTGACCGTGTCCGTGCGCGACAACGGCGTCGGCATCGCGCCGGAAGTCCTGCCGTACATCTTCGACCTGTTCACGCAGGCCGAGCGCACGCCGGACCGGTCGCAGGGCGGGCTTGGGATCGGGCTGGCGCTGGTGAAAAGCCTCGTCGCGCTGCACGGCGGCACCGTGCATGCGCGCAGCGAAGGACTGGGACAGGGCAGCGAGTTCTCGATCTGCCTGCCGTGTACGGCGCGCGTGCCGACCGGGGCAACCGATGACGGCGGCGCGGCAGCGGCGGACGCGCCCCCGGACAACGGCAACCTGCGCGTGCTCGTCGTCGACGACAATGCCGACGCGGCGCAGATGCTGGCCGCGCTGCTCGAAGTGCAGGGCCACGCGGTCAGCGTCGAATACGACGCGCGCGGCGCGCTGGACCGCGCGCGCAGCGAGCATCCGGACGTCATGCTGCTCGACATCGGCCTGCCCGACATGGACGGCTACGAACTGGCGCGGCGCCTGCGCGCGCAGCCCGAGAACGCGGGCGCCACGCTCGTCGCCCTGACCGGCTACGGCCAGAACCAGGACCGCGAGGAGGCCCAGTTGGCCGGTTTCGACCATTACCTCGTCAAGCCCGCCGACCTGAACGAGGTCAACGAGGTGCTGGCCCGGGCCGAGGCGCGGCGCTGAACGTTCTGGCGTGCGCGTATTGCCGCGCGGAACAAGGAGCGCTATCCTAGGTGCATGCCATGCCGCCTGCGCTGCGCGCCGGGGCGGCGTATTTTCGTACCATGGTCAATGTGGGCGAATACGGGGACGAGCGTATGTACGAGACCATCGAAGAACCGCAGGTGAACAGCCTCCTCGAGCGGCACGGCGGACAGGCCGCGCCGCAGGGCGCATGCCCGGGCATGGGGGGCGCGGCGACGTCCCGGCCGGTGCACCCGTTGCCGGCGTCCGTGCCAGACGACATGGCGCGCGGCACCGCGGCGCAGCCGGGCGTGCGGCGCGTGCTCGTCGTCGACGACAACGCCGATGCCGCGCAAACCGTCGCGATGCTGCTGGAGGTGCTGGGCCACGAGACGGCCGTCGAATATGACCCGCTGCAGGCGCTTGCCGTCGCGCGCGAACGGTCCTTCGATGCCTTCGTCCTCGACATCGGCCTGCCGGGCATGGACGGCCACGAGCTGGCGCGCCAGATCCGCGCGCTGCCGCGGGCGGACGGTGCGCTGTTCATCGCGCTCACGGGCTATGGCCAGCAGCAGGACCGCGACGCGTCGAAGGCCGCGGGTTTTCATTACCACTTCGTGAAGCCGGCCGACGTCGACGCGCTGGCGCAGGCGCTGGCGAAGGGCACGCCGAGCTGACGCGAGGCCCTGTCATCATCCTGTCACTTTCACTTCTTACACTGCGAGTTGCTGAACAGTAACTGAGCGTGCATCTGCGCACGCCCTTCTGACGGAACCCGCATGTCCAAGTCCAGTGCGCACACCGCCCCGCGCACCCACCGATTCCTCGCGCTGCTGTGGCCAGCGCTGGCGCTGCTCGCCTGTGCCGCCCTCTGGACCGCCACCATCCTGCACGCCGGCGCCGAACGCCGCCGTGCCGAGGAGCAGGCGTTCAAGGAAGCCGACGCGTATGCCGAGGCCTACGAGCAGTACGTCACGCGCTCGGTCGCCCAGGTCGACCAGATCACCATGCAGCTCAAGCACAGCTGGGAGCACGCGCACGACCGCAGCCTGATCGAGAACATGCGCCGCGACGGCATGTTCACGGACGCCGCGTTCGTCAACGTGAGCGTGGTCGGTCCCGACGGCGCGGTGCGCTCCTCCAGCCGCATCCACGCGCGCGGGCTGAATCTCGCCCGCACCGATTTTTTTATCCAGCACCGCAACGCCATCTCGACCGCGCTGCGCATCGGCACGCCGCCGCCGGAACTGGAAGAAGCCCACGGCACGATCCTGTTCACGCGCCGGCTCGATACGCCTGACGACGGGTTCGACGGCGTACTGCTGATGGCCGTCGACGCCGCGTATTTCACGTCGTTCGTCAGCTCGCCCACGCTGGGGCCGGGCAGCCTGCTGGCGCTCGTCGGCACCGACAATGCGTTGCGCGTCGAGCAGGACGCCAGCGGCATCGTGCGGACCATGGGCGCCGCCTCGCTGCTGCCCGCGAACGCCGACCGCTGGCCGGTGGCGCGCGGCGTGCAGCTGGTCGGCGGGCAAGGCGGCTTTGCCGATGGCGAGCCGCGCGTGCTGGGCTGGCGCCGCTCCGGCGCGTATCCGCTCGTGGCGCTCGTCGCGCTGTCGCACACGGCCGTGCTGGAAGCGGCCGACGCCTACTGGACGGACAGCCGCAACCACACGCTGGTGGCCACCGCCGTGCTGACCTTGCTGGCGCTGGGCGCGAGCATGCTGTCGCTGCGCGCGGCGGCGCGGGCGCGCGAGCGGGCCGAGATCCAGCATGCCTACCGCACGGCCACGGAGAGCGGCAACGACGGCTTCTACATGGTCGCCCCGGTGCGCGACCGCAAGGGCCAGACGGTCGATTTCCGCATCGTCGACTGCAACGAGCGCGGCGCCTTCTTCTACGGCACCACACGCGCGCAGCTCGTCGGCAGCCTGATCTCCGCCGTCCACCACGGCAAGGCCTTCGACGAACTGGTCGCCAACTACCGCACGGCGCTGGCCGTCGGCTTCCACCAGGAGGACCGGCGCATGCCCGACAACAACCGGCTGAACATCCGCTGGGGCCACCGGCGCATCGTGCGCGTGGGCGACAACCTCGCCGTCACCTTGCAGGACATCAGCGAGCGCAAGGAACACGAATCCCAGCTCGCACGCCTGGCCAACGAGGACAGCCTGACCGGCCTGCCGAACCGCCACTGGTTCCTGAACTTCGTGCCGGTGGCGCTGGCGCGCGCCGAGGACGGCGATCACGGCGCCGCGCTGCTGTTCATCGATCTCGACGAATTCAAGCAGGTCAACGATACGCACGGCCACGCCGTCGGCGACCGCCTGCTCCAGCTGGCGGCCGAGCGCCTGCTGTCGCAGCTGCGTCCCGGCGATAGCGTGGCGCGCTTCGGCGGCGACGAATTCGTCGTCCTGCTGACCCCCTTCGACAGCGACCAGCAGGTGTCCATCGTCGCCACGCGCATCGTCGAGGCCTTCAGCAAGCCGTTCCCGATCGCCGACGACCAGCACATGATCGGCGCCTCGGTCGGCATCGCCGTGTACCCGCGCGACGGCCTCGATGCGGCCACGCTGATCCGCCACGGCGACATCGCCATGTACGCGGGAAAGGCCGAGGGCAAGGGCCAGTACCGCTTCTTCGACCCCGCGCAGTCGAACATCCTCAAGACGCGCACCCAGCTGCGCCAGCGCCTGCTGGAAGCGATCGACAAGCGCCAGTTCGTGCTGCACTACCAGCCGCGCGTGGACACGCGCACGGGCGAGCTCCTGAGCATGGAAGCGCTGCTGCGCTGGGAGCATCCGCAGCTGGGCATGATCCGGCCGGACGAATTCATCCCGCTGGCCGAAGCCAGCGGTTTGATCGTGCCGATCGGCGCCATCGTCATCGACCAGGCCTGCGCCCAGCTGGCCGCCTGGCGCGCGCACGGCGCGGTGCCGGTGCCCGTGCCCGTGTCGATCAACGTCTCGCCCAAGCAGTTCCTGCGCGGCAGCGTGCAGCGCGAGCTGGAAGACGCGCTGGCCCGCCACGGCGTGCCGGCCGGCCTGCTCGAGGTGGAGATCACGGAGTCCGCGATGATGGGCGACCAGGCCGAGATCCTCGCCGAGCTGGCCGCGATCCGCGCGCTGGGCGTCAAGCTGCACGTCGACGATTTCGGCACCGGCTACTCGTCGCTGTCGCAACTGCAGCGCATGAAGATGGACGTGCTGAAGGTCGACCGCTCGTTCACGGCCGAACTGGGACGCTCGCGCGAGGGTACGGTGTTCTTCCAGGCCATCGTGTCGATGGCGCACGCGCTCGGGATGGAGGTCGTGGCGGAAGGTGTCGAGAACGAGGAACAGCTGCAGATCCTGCGCGCGCTGAACTGCAACGAGGTGCAGGGGTATTTCGTCGCGCGGCCGTTGCCGGCGGCGGGCATCGGGCCGTTATTGGCGCAGCGCTACCTGTTCAAGGAAGCGCTGGCCGCCTGATCACGCGCCCAGCAGGCTTCCTGTCCGCCACGCCTCCGCCCCCGCGATCTTACAGACGTGCATCCCGCGCAGCAGATGCCGGTGCGCCGTGCTGGCGAACAGCACGCCCGATTGCGTGGGCCGCAAGGTCGTCGTCCGGCCGCTGACCGGATCGACGATGTCGGCGACGGCATCGCCCGCCTGCACCTGGTCGCCCAGCTGTTTCAGGAACACGAGCACGCCCGCATGCGGCGCGTGCAGCGGTTCCACGCCCTCCAGCGGCGTCGGCTCGCACAGCGGCGCCGGCAGCGGTTCGACAGGCAGGTCGACGACGCCTTCGCGCGCCAGGTATTGCAGCAGCGCGTGCGCGTCCCGTTCGGCCACGTCGTAGCGGACGTCGTTCTCGCCGCGCAGCTCGACCGTCACGCCCACGCAGCCCAGCGGGATCGGGAAGCGGTCGCCGAAGTGCTCCGCCAGTTCCCACCACACGCGGCTGCACGCCTCGTCGAACGGCTCGCCGCCGGATTCCGTCGCCAGCAGCACTGCGTGCGCACCCATCAGCGCGGCCAGCGGTTTTACGCTTTCCGCCAGCGGCGTGCCCGTGTACATGTGCAGCACGGCCTCGTTGTCGCAGTGGAGGTCGAGCATGATGTCGGCGTCGATCGCCATGCCCAGCAGCGTCTTCTTGAGCTCTTCGGTCGCGTTCTTCGGCAGCCAGGCCGCCACCTCGCGCCGCGCGTGCTCGCGCACGAGGGCCGCGTTGGCGGCGGGATCAGGCCCCAGCCGGTCCTGCAGCGACGTCTTCAGTGCCGCGGCCACGTGCCGGTACGACCGGTTGAAATTGGTGCCGGTGGCGAGGTCGAAGCGTCCGAACGGCGCGCCGTGGATCACCTGCGACAGCCCGATCGGGTTCGCGGCCGGCACCAGGATGATCTCGCCGGTGACCTTGTTCTCCGCATCCAGCCGGTCGAGCTCACGGCGCAGGACGTGCGCGACGAGCATCGCGGGCACCTCGTCCGCGTGCAGCGAAGCCTGGATGTAGACCTTCCTGCCGCTGCCTTGTGGTCCGTAGTGGAAGGACGTCAGGCGGTAGGCGGCGACGTTGTCTTCGGTGGCGATCGGGTGGGTCTGCTGGCGCATGCGTGGCTCCTGGTTGCAACAGATGCATTATGTCGGAGATCGCGGCGGGAAAGCGCCGGGTTATAATGGCGCCCGTTTTTTCATCACTTCACCAGATTCCCATGTCTTCCGATACGCCTACCAACGAGCAGGGCCGCGCCATGCTCTACGACCCGACCGAACGCCGCATCCGCAGTTTCGTCACCCGCGCCGGCCGCCTGTCGACCGGCCAGGCGCGCGCGCTGGAAGCGTATGGTCCGCACTACCTGATCGAGTATCGCAAGGCGATGTTCGATTTCCACGCCCCGTTCGGCCGCACCGCGCCGCTGATCCTGGAGATCGGCTTCGGCATGGGCGACACGACGGCGCACATCGCGAAGGCGATGCCGGACAAGGATTTCATCGGCGTCGAAGTGCACACGCCGGGCGTGGGCAGCCTGCTGAAACTGGCCGGCGAACAGGACATCCAGAACCTGCGCCTCATCCAGCACGATGCCGTCGAGGTGCTGAACAACATGATCGCCGACGGTTCGCTGGCCGGCGTGCACATCTTCTTCCCCGACCCGTGGCACAAGGCGCGCCACAACAAGCGCCGCCTGATCCAGCCGCCGTTCGTGCAACTGCTGTGCCAGAAGCTGGCGCAGGGCGGCTATATTCACTGCGCCACCGACTGGGAAGATTACGCGGTGCAGATGCTGGAAGTGCTGGGCAACGAGCCCGCGCTGCAGAACACGGCCGACGGCTATGCGGAAAAGCCGTCCTACCGTCCGCTGACCAAGTTCGAGAACCGCGGCCTGAAGCTGGGCCACGGCGTGTGGGACCTGGTGTTCACGAAGAAGTAACCCGTTAAACCATCTCGCTGATGATCCCGACGATCTCGTCGCCGTAGGACGTCAGCTTCTTCTCGCCGACGCCCGAGACGCCGCGCAACTGGTCGAGCGACATGGGCTTGACCTTGGCGATCTCGCGCAGGGTGGCGTCCTGGAACACGACGTACGCGGGCACGCCGTGCGCGCGCGCCGTCTCCACGCGCCACCAGCGCAGCTTGTCGAAGATCGCCTGTTCCGACTTCGACAGCTCGACTTCTTCATAGCTGCCGCGCGGCGCGGAACTCCGCTTGGGTTTGGCCGGCTTCTGGTACTGGCGCAGCTGCACCTTCTGTTCGCCCTTCAGCACGGGCCGCGCCGCTTCCGTCAACTTGAGTGAACTGAACGCGTCGTGGTCGACGGTGACGAGGCCGAGGGCGATCGTCTGGCGCACGATCGCGCGCCATTCCTGCTCGCTGCGCTCGGCGCCGACGCCGAACACGGTCAGCTTGTCGTGATGCCACTGGTTGATGCGCTCGGACGACACGCCGCGCAGCACGTCGATCACATGGCCGGCCGCGAAGCGCTGGTCGACGCGGTAG
Source organism: Massilia kyonggiensis (assembly GCF_024756235.1). Taxonomy (GTDB): domain Bacteria; phylum Pseudomonadota; class Gammaproteobacteria; order Burkholderiales; family Burkholderiaceae_D; genus Telluria; species Telluria kyonggiensis. Next base: position 167,132 of record NZ_JANUGY010000009.1, read on the forward strand.
ATGGCCGACAGCAGCTTTTGCACGGGCACGGTCGCGTCGAACGACGTGGGCGGGATCAGGCACGTGTCGCAGTTGCCGCACGGGCCGGAACGCTCGCCGAAGTATTCGAGCAGGCGCATGCGGCGGCAGCTGAGCGTCTCGCACAGGCCCAGCATCGCGTCGAGTTTCGACGACAGCACGCGCTTGAAATTCTCGTCGGCGTCGGATTCGTCGATCATCCGGCGCTGCAGCACGACGTCCTGCAAACCATAGGCCATCCACGCATTGGACGGCAGCCCGTCGCGGCCCGCGCGGCCCGTTTCCTGATAATAGCCTTCCAGCGATTTCGGCAGGTCGAGGTGGCAGACGAAGCGCACGTCCGGCTTGTCGATGCCCATGCCGAATGCGATGGTCGCCACCATCACGATGTTGTCTTCGCGCAGGAAGCGCGCCTGGTTGTCGGCCCGCAGCGAATACTCCATGCCCGCGTGGTAGGGCAGGGCGCGGATGCCGTTCTCGTTCAGGAATTCCGCCGTCTCCTCGACCTTCTTTCTCGACAGGCAGTAGACGATGCCGGAGTCGCCCGGGTGTTCCGCCGTGATGAAGTCGAGCAGCTGCTTGCGGCCGTTCGTCTTTTCGACGATCGAGTAACGGATGTTCGGGCGGTCGAACGACGACACGAATTGCCGCGCCTCTTCCAGCTGCAGGCGCTGGGCGATCTCGGCGCGCGTGAGCTGGTCGGCCGTCGCCGTCAGCGCGATGCGCGGCACGTGCGGGAAGCGCTCGTGCAGGATCGACAGGCGGATGTACTCCGGCCGGAAATCGTGGCCCCATTGCGACACGCAGTGCGCCTCGTCGATGGCGAACAGCGAGATGTGCGCGGACTCGAACAGTTCCAGGCAGCGCGGCGTCATCAGGCGCTCGGGCGCCACGTAGACGAGGTCCAGCTCCCCGGTGCGCACCATGCGTTCGATGCGCAGCGTTTCTTCGAACGTCTGCGTCGAGTTCAGGAACGCGGCGCGCACGCCCACTTCGGCCAGCGCGTCGACCTGGTCCTGCATCAGCGCGATCAGCGGAGAAATCACGACGCCGACGCCGTCGCGCAGCAGCGCGGGAATCTGGTAGCACAGCGATTTGCCGCCGCCGGTGGGCATCAGCACGAGCGCATCGCCGCCGGACGCCACGTGCTCGACGATGTCGGCCTGCTGCCCACGGAAGGCGGGGTAGCCGAAGACCGTCTGCAGGATCTGCAGCGCGCGTTGCTCGATGTCGCTCGTCATGGTTCTACTGTACTGCCTCGAAAATTATTCGGCCCAAACCACCCAGCCGAAATGGGCGGTGATCAGAACGACCACACCGAATACGATACGGTACCAGGCGAAGCCCGTGAAGTCGTGCGTGCTGATGAAGCGCAACAGCCAACGTACGCACAGGAAGGCGGAAATGAACGCCGCCACGCCGCCGATCAGGAACAGCGGCAGGTCGGTCGCGTGCAGGTCGTGGCGTGCCTTGAACACGGAGTACACGGTCGCGGCCAGCAGCGTGGGAATCGCGAGGAAGAACGAGAACTCCGTGGCGGCCGTGCGCGACAGGCCGAACAGCATGCCGCCGATGATGGTGGCGCCCGAACGGCTCGTGCCCGGGATCAGCGCGAAGCACTGGGCGCAGCCGACCTTGAATGCGTCCATGATCGTCATGTCGTCCACGGTCTGGATGCGATGCGCGCCCGGCAGCACCTTGTGGCGGCGTTCCGCCCACAGGATCACGAGCGCGCCGACGATGAACGCCAGGGCCACCGGCACCGGCGCGAACAGATGCGCCTTGATCGCCTTGCTGAACAGGAAGCCCAGCACGGCGGCCGGCAGGAATGCGACGATCAGGTTGACGACGAGTTTTTGCTGGCGCGGATCGGACGTGATGCCGCCCAGCACCGCGCCGAGGCGTGCACGGTATTCCCACATCACGGCCAGGATCGCGCCGGCCTGGATAGCGATTTCGAATACCTGAGCAACTTCGCCCGTGAAATTGATCAGACTACCGGCCAGGATCAGGTGTCCGGTGGACGAGATCGGCAGGAATTCGGTAAAGCCCTCGACGAGGCCCATGATGATCGCTTTCAGGGCGAGAATGATATCCATTGGTGTATGCGGTTCGGTAGGGTTGGGGACGCGTGCGCGGTAGGTGTTGCGCGGGCCGCAAGCTTACCATGAGGAAGGGGGCTGCCGTCGAGTTACAGTTCAGAAGTAAAGCGTTGGATCGCGGGCAACCATGTCATTCGGCGGTGTCGGACTTGGACCTGACTCGCGGCTTTTTATAGGCGACAGCACTTAACCGGTTTTTGGCCTCGAGGTATTGCTGTTCAGTTAAAAGTTCAGCGCCAAGTGGCAAGAACCATCCGACGACGCAACTGTTATCGCGTAGTGCAATCTGAATATGCGTAGTCGCATGAAAACCGGAAGCCGGGGCAATTTTTTCGCCTTGATGAAATGCCGCACGTACCGCTTGAAAAGGCGGGAGAGGTGGTTTGTGCGAGGCACGCGCTTCGTGTAGCCAAGTAAAGACAGCATTGTCCAGGGCGCGATAGATGACTTCAACGTCGCTGTCGTCAGCTGGGCGGTTGCTCGGCAGTGCACTTCCCGTGGCTTCCAGGCCTGCTGCCATAGCTTGATAAGCAAGGCTGAATTCTTTGATGCCAGCTTGTGTGGTCATATCAAGCCACCTTTGAATCCGCAAAATTGCGCCGACGACCGCGGGCGTCGCAATAGGCTTGGCGGTGTAGCGCTTGGTCGGATTCGTATGGGAGGCTTGGGCGAAAAGCAGTGCGCGTTCGACATCGCCTTCGAAAAAATACGCGCCTGGTCCTAACCAGTCATATCGGTTATTGCTGTGATTTAAATGCTTGAGACGTCCGCTGACCAGATCATCACGCGTCGTGACATCACAGCCATGATAGACAATAAGAGCTGTTTCGCCGCTCACTTGAACGTGGCTTTGAGATTACCTGTCGAAGTGATGATTCCAGCTTTCAATGCAACCTTCGCGGATTGCTTAACCGACATCGCATACGGGTTCGTGACAGGTGTCGCGACGGCCGCAACCTTAACACCGTAACGCTTAGCAATTGAGCCAACAATAGAAGTGAACTCCTCCTGTTGCGTCGACTTCGCGCGGCGTGCACGTTTGCCAGCATTTAATTGCTGGAAACCTGGCGACTTGGCGTTTGTCTTTCGCGAGCTCATAGCTCATTCTCCCATAGGAAGTTGTGACGCGCAATTTAGATTGCGGCAGGCGTTGTCGCAGCTTCCAGTTCGACCAGGAAGACCATCGCCTGCTCGCGCGTGTCGCCGCACATCTCGCGCGACGGCGGCAGGCTGCCGCAGACGCGGGGCCGGCCCGGCTGCCCGAAAATCTTGCAACCGTCGTGCTCGTCCAGCTGCACGCAGCGCACGCCCGCCGGCTTGCCGTTCGGCATGCCTGGAATCGGGGACGTGATCGACGGGGCGATGCAGCACGCGCCGCAGCCGGCGCGGCAGGAAATTTGGGAAGACGGGGTATGCATGTAAAGACCGGGGACGGGCAAGGAGCCAGTATACTACCGACAGGGCCTGCCGTTCTTGACTGGCCCTATCCCCAGGTCTATATTTGCTGACTCAACAGTTAGTTGTCGGACAGAAGCATGCCATGCCCTTTTGACACCAAGCCGCGCTGGGAGCGCCGTAAGGACGCGCGGCCCCAGGAGTTGCTGGAGGCGGCCATCGACCTGTTCGTCGAGCGTGGCTACGCCGCCACACGCCTGGAGGACGTCGCGCGCCGCGCCGGCGTGTCGAAGGGCACCTTGTACCTGTATTACGAAAACAAGGAAGAGCTGTTCAAAGCCGTCGTGCGCAGCAATATCGTGCCCGTGATCGGCGAGGCGGAGGCGTCCGTCGCCGAATTCGACGGCCACAGCGCCGACCTGCTGCGCCAGCTGATCCACTCGTGGTGGCAGCGGCTGGGCGCGACGAAGGCCTCCGGCATCATCAAGCTCGTCATGGCCGAAGCGGACAATTTCCCGGAACTGGCCCGCTTTTACCAGGAAGAAGTCATCACCCGCGGCACCAATGCCATGGCGTCGATGCTCGAACGGGGTATCGCGCGCGGGGAATTCCGCAAGATCGACGTCAATACGATGACCCAGGTGCTCGTCGCCCCGATGCTCACCCTGATCATCTGGAAGCATTCGGTCGGCCCGTGCCCGCGCGCGGAACTGGAACCGCTGGCCTTCCTCGACACCTTCCTCGACATGGCGCTGCACGGTCTTTTGCCTGCGGCACCTCCCGCTTGACCTCTGTTTTCCTACGTCAAGACGCCGAATTCCGGGGTTCATGCCCCGGAAACTGCAGACTGTCGCAATTTCCCCTGGCATTCAGACACATGTCGTTAAGATATGTTTGCTGAAGCCGTTCAACGATAAAATATCGGATTATTTATTTTTCCACCGAGTCTAGAGATGAATATCGAACAAGCCCGCTTCAACATGATCGAACAGCAGATCCGTCCGTGGAACGTGCTGGACCAGGATGTGCTCGACCTGCTGCACGTCGTCAAGCGCGAACAGTTCGTGCCGGCGGCGTACCAGAACCTGGCGTTCGCCGACGTCGAGATCCCGCTGCCGGGCGGCGAAGCCATGCTGGCGCCCAAGTTCGAGGCGCGCATCCTGCAGGAAACCGGTGTGAAGAAGCACGAGACCGTGCTGGAAATCGGTACGGGCTCGGGCTACATGGCCGCCCTGCTGGCGCACCGCGCCGCCAAGGTGACCACCGTCGAAATCAATCCGGAAACGGCGGAACTGGCCAAGAAGAACCTGGCCAATGCCGGCGTCCATAACGTGACCGTGGAAGTCGGCAACGGCGCCCAGGGCTGGGAAAAAGGTGCACCGTACGACGTGATCGTGATCTCGGGCGCGCTGGAAGTGCTGCCGGAAGCCATCCTGAAACAGGTGAAGGTGGGTGGCCGCATCGCCGCCATCGTCGGCCAGGCACCGGTGATGGAAGCGTCGATCATCACCCGCACCGGCGATAACGCCTACAGCACGGTCAAGGTGTTCGAGACCAACGTGCGCTACCTGACGGGTGCCCCGGTGCCGTCGCACTTCCAGTTCTGAGGCGGGCAAACATGCAGCACATTACCGCACCCGAGTTGGCCGCCTGGCTGGCCGACCCGTCGCGCCCGAAGCCGTTGCTGCTCGACGTCCGGGAAAACTGGGAATTCGAGACCTGCCACATCGAGGGCTCGACCCAGATCCCGATGAACCTGATTCCGATCCGCGTGAGCGAACTGGACGACGGCCAGGACATCGTCTGCGTATGCCACCACGGCGCCCGCAGCATGCAGGTGGCCGCCTTCCTGGAACGGAACGGATTCAGCAACATTACCAACCTTACAGGCGGGATACACGCCTGGGCCGTGCAGGTCGACCCTTCGATGCCGAAGTATTGACGCTGCGTCCTTAACTATTGATGACTCCGACGGAGAAAGTAATGCAGAAGCCCCTCATCGCCGTACTGTTGGCCAGCGCGTTTTCGCTCAATGCCCAGGCGGCCGATCTGATCCAGGTGTACCAGCAGGCACTGGCGAACGACGCCAGCTATGCCAGCGCCCGCGCGTCCGCCGCGGCGGGTCGCGAACGTATCACCCAGGGGCGATCCGGCTTGCTGCCGACCGTCGGCGTCAATGGCGACATCACGAAGAACAACAGCGACTACTCGCCGTGGAACAACACACCGTCCACCGGCAGCAACCTGCGCACCAACGAAATCCAGGTGACCCTGCAGCAGCCGCTGTTCCACTGGGACCGCTGGGAAACCTACCAGCAGAGCAAGCTGGCGCAAGCCATTTCCGAAGCCCAGTTCGCCCAGGCCCAGCAAGACCTGATCACGCGCGTCGCGCAAGCGTATTTCGACGTGCTGGCCGCCCAGGACACGCTGGAATCCACGCGGGCACAAAAAGTCGCCGTGACCGAGCAGCTGGCCTCCGCCAAGCGCAACTTCGAAGTCGGCACGCAGACCATCACCGACACCCATGAAGCCCAGGCCGCGTATGACCTCGTGGTGTCGCAGGAAATTGCTGCCGTCAACGATCTGGAAACCAAGAAGACGGCGCTGCAAGCCATCATCGGCACCCCGCCGTCCACGCTGGCGACCTTGCGCACGGGCGTGTCCCTGACGGCACCGCAGCCGATCAACGTCGACCAGTGGGTGTCTGCCGCCGAGAACCAGAACTACGCCGTGACCGTGGCCCAGCTGCAATTGGAATCGGCCAAGCGCGACATCTCGAAGAACCGTGCCGGCCACTATCCGACCGTGGACCTCGTCGCATCGTCGCTGCACCGCGACGTCAATGGCCAGGTCCCCGGCGCGTCGGGCAAGACCAACAGCAACTCCATCGGCATCCAGTACAGCATCCCGATCTTCAACGGTTTCGCCGTGACGAGCAAGGTGCGCGAATCGATCGCGCTGGAAGACAAGGCCCGCAACGACCTGGAAGCGAACCGCCGCAACGCCGCACTGGTGGCGCGCCAATCGTTCCTCGGCGTGAACAGCGGCCTCGCGCAGGTGAAGGCGCTGGAAGCAGCCGAAGTGTCGAGCAATTCCGCGCTGGAATCGAACAAGCTCGGTTACCAGGTCGGCGTGCGTATCAACATCGACGTGCTGAATGCGCAGCGCCAGTTGTACCAGACCCGTACCGACCTGGCCCGCGCGCGCTACAACACGATCCTGGCCGGCCTGAAGCTGAAAGCCGCCGCAGGTTCGCTGCGCGAGGAAGACCTGCAGCCGATCAACGCGCTGCTGCAACAGCCGTAAATTTGTCGGTGGATCTGGAAACGGCGCTTCGGCGCCGTTTTTTATTGCCCTCGAAAATCCTGCTTGAGACGCCCCAAGCAAGCTCCGCTTTGACTGAACTCGCGCGACACGCACTCCTACACTCAAGCGTGAACCATTCGAAAGCGAGGTCGCCATGTTCACGTTCTCCCGCGCATCCGCATCCGCCACTGCGCTCGCATTGACACTGACGCTGACCGCCTGCGGCGGTGGCCACCATCACGGCAATCCCGGCGGGCCCGGGCCCGGGCCGGGCCCGGTCAGCAACGGTCCCACGTACGACGTCATCCCGATCGGCCTGCCGGGCATGACGTCGGGCGAGGTCACGCGCCGCGGCATCGCGAACGGCGGCGTCGTCGCCGGCACGTCGCGCGGCGCGGACGGCGTCGGGCACGCCTTTCTCTATTACGGCAGCAAGACGATCGGGCTGGGGGCGCTCGGCGGCGATTTCTCGCAGGCCCTGGCCGTGAACGCTTGCGGCCACGTGACGGGCTGGGCCGCGACAAAGGCCGGGTCCGCGCACGCGTTCCTGTACGACGGCACCATGCACGACCTGGGCACGCTCGGCGGCAGCGATTCGGAAGGCACCGTGATCACCCACTGCGGACAAATCACGGGCTGGGCGGCGACGGCCGCCGGGCAGACCCACGCATTCCTGTACGACGGCAAGAAGCTGAACGACCTCGGTTCGCTCGGCGGCAATTCGTTCGGCAACGGGCTGAACAACCTGGGCGTGGTGGTGGGCTATTCGTTCGGTCCGCACAATGCGTGGTTCCACGCGTTCCTGTACGACAGCCGCACGGGCGGACCGTTGGTGGATCTCGGCTCGCCGGGCGGCAATTCGGTCGCCGTCGACATCAACGACGCCGGCCAGGTCACGGGCTGGTTCCGCAACGGCGAGGGTCCGACCGGTGCGTTCCTGTACGAGTTGGGCAAGATCCGCAGCATCGGCACGCTCGGCGGCGCCAGTGCGGAAGCTTTCCAGATCAATGGCGCGGGCCTCGTCATCGGTATTTCCGCAACCTCGGATGGCAGCCACCGCGGTTTCGTCTACGACGGCACGACCATGACGAGCATCGGTTCCCTCCCGGGCGGCAATTTCTCGATCGCGGAGGCGATCAATGCGAGCGGACTCGTCGTCGGCGCGGCCGCGACGGCGACCGAGGAGCATGCCGTGTCCTGGACCCGCAAGGACGGCCTCGTCGACCTGAACGACCGGCTGGCCGCGCCCCCGGCCGGCCTCGTGCTCGTGCGCGCGCTCGCGGTGGCCGACGACGGCTGCATCGTCGTGCGCACCAACCAGGGCCCGGCGCTGCTCAGGCCCAGGAAGTGAGACCGCTTACGCGGCTTGCTGCTCGTTGCGCGACCGCCAGGCGATCAGCTCGGCGATCGTGAGGATCGGAAAGCCGCGTTCGCGTGCGAAGCGTTCGATGGCGTCGCCGCGCATCATCGTGCCGTCCTCGTTCATCAGCTCGCACAACACGGCGGCCGGCTGCAGGCCGGCCAGCACGGCCAGGTCGACGGAACCTTCTGTATGGCCCTTGCGGCCCAGCACGCCGGCCGGGTTGGCACGCAGCGGGAACACGTGTCCCGGACGCACGAGGTCGGACGGCTGCGCATCCGGTGCGATGGCCGCGCGGATCGTCGTCACGCGGTCCGCCGCGGAGACGCCCGTGGTCACGCCTTCGCGCGCTTCGATCGAGACGGTGAACGGCGTGCCGTAGCGGCTGCCGTTGTCCGCCGCCATCGGCGGCAGCTCGAGCGCGCGGACCTTGTCGGCGGACAGGCACAGGCAGACGATGCCGCTGCATTCGCGGATCATCAGCGCCATGGTTTCGACGGTCAGTTTTTCGGCCGCAACGATCAGGTCCGCTTCGTTCTCGCGGTCGAAATCGTCGAGCAGGATCACCGGAACGCCGGCGCGCGTGGCATCGAGGGCGGCGGCGATGCGGCCGTCGAGATCCTCGCTGAAGAGAGTAAAGGTTTGGGTGGTCATTTGAGACGCTCCTCGCAAAAGATAAACACAGCGAAAAACGCATCAGGGCAAAGCGAAACGACGCATGCGCCGAAGCCTGGCGGCACAGCGCACACATGATGACGCACATCTTCTTTCATCCGGACTATACCGTCGGCCCTGGCTTCTCACCAGGTCTGCTGACCCTGCAACCGCAGGCGCTCGCGGGCTCGGCCATCGTGATGGCCATACCGCCGGTGGGGAATTTCACCCCGCCCCGAAGACGTAGTTAAATTGTCGCCCGTCGCGAAACGGGCGCGGTGATTGTAGCAGGGTGGGTAATTAGCTGCCGAGGCCGCCGCCGCCGGCGTTGTCGGCGCGCTCGATCAGTTCGACCTTGTAGCCGTCCGGATCGGTGATGAAGGCGATCACCGTCGTGCCGCCCTTGACCGGGCCCGGCTCGCGCGTGATGTTGCCGCCGGCCGCGCGGACCTGGTCGCACGTTTTATAGATGTCTTCGGCCGAGATCGCGATGTGGCCGTAGGCCGAGCCCATGTCGTACTTGTCGACGCCCCAGTTATAGGTCAGCTCGAGTTCCGCGTGGTCCGGATTGTTGCCGTAGCCGACGAAGGCAAGGGTGTATTTGTATTCCGGGTTCTCGCTCGTGCGCAGCAGTTTCATGCCGAGCACCTTGGTGTAGAAATCGATGGAGCGCTGCAGGTCGCCGACGCGAAGCATGGTGTGCAGGAGGCGCATTGTTGTCCTTGATGCTTAGTTGATTGTTAGGGGAAAGCAGGAATTTTATGCGCTCGTGAGGATTCGTGCAGGCGTGCCGCGCGATGCGGCACGCCTCGTCATTACGCTTGGAGTCTGGCGTCCAGCGTGATGTTCGCATTGAACAGCTTCGACACCGGACACCCTTCCTTGGCCTTGCGCGCCGCTTCCTGGAACGCTTCCTCGCTCGCGCCGGGAATCGTGGCGACGAGCTCCAGGTGCACGGCCGGGATCGCGAACCCGCCGTCGGCCTTGTCCAGCGACACGGTGGCCGTCGTCTCCAGCTTCTGCGCCGTCATGCCGGCCTCGCCCAGCTGGGCCGACAAGGCCATCGTGAAGCAGCCGGCGTGCGCGGCCGCGAGCAGTTCTTCCGGATTCGTGCCCGCGCCATTTTCGAAGCGGGTGTTGAAGCCGTATTGTGCCTGGTTGAGGACGCCGCTCTGCGTGGATACGGTGCCCTTGCCATCTTTCAGTCCGCCGCTCCAGACGGCGCTTCCCTTACGTTTGATCATTTAGCAGCTCCCTGGTTGGTGGCGGCCGGTGTGATCCGCCAGACGATGTTGCCGACGTCATCCGCCAGCAGAATGGCGCCGGTGCGGTCGATCGCGACCCCGACCGGGCGCCCGTACGCATGCTCGTCCTTGCCGAGGAAGCCCGTCAGGACGTCCTGCGGCGGACCGCTCGGCTTGCCGTTGGTGAACGGCACGAACACGAGCTTGTAGCCGGAGTGCGGCTTGCGGTTCCACGAGCCGTGCTGGCCGATCAGCGCGCCGTTCTTGAACTGCGGCAAGAGATCTCCGTCGTAGAACGCGAGGCCCAGCGAGGCCGTGTGCGCGCCCAGCGCATAGTCCGGCGGGATCGCCTTCGCGACGAGCTCGGGGTTCTGTGGCTTGACGCGCGTGTCGACGTGCTGGCCGTAATAGCTGTACGGCCAGCCGTAGAACGCGCCTTCCTTCACGGCCGTCATGTAGTCCGGCACGAGGTCGTTGCCCAGTTCGTCGCGTTCGTTGACGACGGTCCACAAGGCCTTCGTCTGCGGCTGGAAGTCCATCCCGTTCGGATTGCGCAGGCCGCTCGCGTAGATGCGCGACTTGCCGCTGGCGATGTCGTATTCCCAGATGGCGGCGCGGCCTTTTTCGATCTCCATGCCGTTCTCGGCCACGTTGCTGTTCGAGCCGACCGTGATGTACAGCTTCTTGCCGTCGGGCGAGGCGACGACGTTCTTCGTCCAGTGGTGGTTGATCCCCGCGGGCAGGTCGAGCACCTTGGTGCCCTTGGCCGTGATGCTCGTCTCGCCGGATTTATACGGGAACTTCCACAGCGCGTCGGCATTCGCGACGTACAGGTCGTTGCCGACGAGCGTCATGCCGAACGGCGACGTCAGGCCCTGCATGAACGTGGTCTTCGTGTCGGCCGTGCCGTCCGGCTTGAAGCCGCGCAGCAGGATGATCTTGTCGGGCGACTCGACGCCGGCGCCCGCCTTTTTCTGCGCCAGCCCCTGCACCTTGGCGCGGATGCCTTTTTCCTTGGGCGCGTTGCCGGGCTTGTTGCTCTCGGCGACGAGCACGTCGCCGTTCGGCAGGACGTACAGCCAGCGCGGATGATCGAGGCCCGTCGCGTACGCGGTGACGGCCAGGCCCGCGGCCGGGGTGGGGCGCGTGCCTTGCGGCCACGCGTCCGCCTCGGCGATGTTGATGGTCGGGATCAGCGATTTCTCGGGCGCCGGCAGGGTCGGGTTCGGCCCCCAGCCGACGGGGTATTGCTGGGCGTGTGCAGCGCCGGCGCCCAGCAGTGGAAGGAGCAGGAATGCTAGCCTGGCACGTGGTGTCATCGGTTCTGCCCTCCGTCCGGAATGGTCGAATCGTGGTCGCGCATGTCGCGGTGGCGGTCGGGCTGCGGATTGGCCCGGCCCGTCGCACCCGGCTTCGGCTCGACGGCCTGTTCGAGGCCCGGCGTGCCGCGGCCTTCGTAGTTTTCCGTGTCGACGAGGCCCTGCTCGAGGTCTTCCGCCGCCTGCTTCATGATGCCGCGCGGCCTGACGCCTTGCCCGTCCGGCGATTCGTCGCGCTCGTGCGGTTCGCGCTTGTAGCTCTGCTCTTCGATCTTCCGGTCGGTATTCACGACGCGGTCTTTTTCTTCCTGCACCATAGCAACCTCCTTGGATTCAATTGATTAAATCCTAATCCTTCGAATCGAACGCGGTCGCGCAATTGGAAGATGCTTTTTTGCAATGAACTGTTTAACATGTTGGTTGATATGACAAATGGTACGAACGTCGTGAACACGCCAGCCCATCTCCATCACACCGCCAGCGACTGCCCGAACTGCAACGCCGTCGTTTCCGGGAACTATTGCCACGAATGTGGTCAGGAAACCGTCCTGCATCCACCCAGCACGCGCGAATTCCTGCACGAGTTCATCGGCCATTACGTGGCGCTGGAAGGCAAGCTTTGGAAGTCGCTGCTGCTGCTTTTGTTCCGCCCGGGCCAGCTGACTTTGGAGTACATCAATGGGCGCCGCGTGCGCTACATCCAGCCGCTCCGCCTGTACCTGACGTTCAGCCTGATTTTCTTCGCGGTCGCGAAATTCGGCGGCCACGATGCGGTCCCGGCCCCGGCCGGGCAGGGACACGCGCCGGCGGCAGCACGCGGCGAGGCGGCGAAGCAGGGCGGGCTGATGCGTGAAGATGCGCCGGGTGAAATCGCCGAGGGCACGGTCGACCTGCGCAAGAGTATCGGCAGCGTCAACGAGCACTGGGGCGAGCAGGCGGACCGGTTCGCCAGGATGTCGCCGGCGGAGCGGGACAAGGTGATGCGGACGGCCTTCGGCAGCTACGTGCCGTATGCCGTGTTCCTGATGATGCCGCTGTTCGCGCTGTACCTCAAGATACTGTACCTGGGCTCGGGACGACGCTACGGCGAACACCTGCTGTTCGCGCTGCACGTGAACGCCTTCGCATTCCTGGCCCTGACCCTGCTGATGGTGGTGCCGGATATCGTCGGCATCGTATCGTTCGTGCTGTGGCTGTGGCTCCTGCTCTACACGCCCATCGCGATGCGGCGCGTGTACGGCGGCTCGCGGCTGGTGACCGGCCTGCGCTGGTTCGTGCTGATGGCGCTGCACGTGACCGGGGTGGGGGTGGCGATCGGTGCCGCGTTCGCGTTCGGCATTCTTCATTGAAGCAGGCTCGAGCGTCCGCTTGCCGGAAGTCCATCCTCCCAACTATACTGTGCGTTTGTACAGTATTTGCTGAGTTGCGATAGTGCAGAAGCCGGGCGAATCGGTTAATCTTCTGTCTCCCAAACACCCGCTGCCGAGAGTCGTATGTCCGTGACGCCTGAACCGCAACAAACCATCGCGCTCGTCGTACGGCACAATACGGCCGGCATCGACGAGCCCGTGCAGGCCATCGTCGACTTCCTGCAGGGCGCCGGCTACCGCGTCGTGTTCGAGCAGGAAACGGCGGGGCACGTGAAGGTCGCCGGCGTGGATGCCATGACCATCGACGAGATCGGCGCGCACTGCGGCACCGCCATCGTCGTCGGCGGCGACGGCACGATGCTCGGCATTGCCCGCCAGCTCGCGCGCTACCGCGTGCCGCTCATCGGCATCAACCAGGGCCGCCTGGGCTTCATGACCGACATCCCCATCGACCGGATGCTGCCCGCGCTGGGCGAGATCCTCAGCGGCAAGGCCAAGGCCGAGGAACGCTCGCTGCTGGAAGCGCGCGTCGTGCGCGACGGCGTCGAGATCCACTGCTCCGTCGCCGTCAACGACGTCGTCGTCGCGCGCGGCACGGGGGCCGGCATGGCCGAGCTGAAGGTCACGGTGGACGGCACGTTCATGTACAACCAGCGTTCGGACGGCCTGATCGTGTCGACGCCTACCGGCTCCACGGCGTACGCGCTGTCGGCCGGCGGCCCGCTGCTGCATCCCACGCTGGCCGGCATCGTGCTGGTGCCGATCGCGCCGCACGCGCTGTCCAACCGCCCGATCGTCGTGCCGAACACGAGCGACATCGTCGTCGAGATCATCAACGGCCGCGACATCAGCGTGAACTTCGACATGCAGACCTTCACGAGCCTGCAGCACGGCGACCAGATCATGATCTCGCGCTCGCCCAACACCATCACCTTCCTGCATCCGGAAGGGTGGAGCTACTACCACACCCTGCGCGAGAAGCTGCACTGGAACGAATATCCGTCCGGTGACGGCAAGCTCAAATAATCCAGCATCCATCAGGAGACCTGTTTCTTCATGTTGCGCACATTGACCATCCGCGACTTCGTCATCGTCGACACGATCGAGCTCGAGTTCTCGAACGGCTTCACGGTGTTCACCGGCGAGACCGGCGCCGGCAAGTCGATCCTGATCGACGCGCTCCAGCTCGCGCTTGGCGGCCGCGGTGAGGCAAGCATGGTGCGCGAAGGCGCGGCCAAGGCCGACATCAGCGCCGACTTCGCGCTGACCCAGGCCGCGAGCATCTGGCTGGAACAGAACGAGTTCGAAACCGACGAAGGCGGCGCGCTGCTGCGCCGCGTGATCGACAACGCCGGCCGCTCCAAGTCCTACATCAACGGCATCGCGGCGACGGCCAGCCAGCTGCGCGAACTGGGCGAACTGCTCGTCGACATCCACGGCCAGCACGCGCACCAGTCGCTGTTGAAACTCGACGCGCAGCGCGCGCTGCTCGACAACCAGGTCGCCGTGCGCGATCCGGGCGCGAGCGCGCAGGTGCAGGAAGTCGCGAGCGCCTATAAAGCGTGGAAGGCGCTGGCGCGCCAGCGCGAGGAATTCGAGACGAACGCGAAGAACGTGCTGCTGGAACGCGAGCGCCTCGAGTGGCAGGTCGGCGAGCTGGATAAACTCGCGGTGAAGCCGGGCGAGTGGGCCGAGATCACGAATGAACACAGCCGCCTGTCGCATGCCGCGAGCCTCATCGAAGGCGCGCAGGAAGCGCTGAATGCGCTGTCGGAATCGGAGCAGCCGATCCTGTCGCAGCTGTCGTCGCTGAACCTGAAGCTGTCCAAGCTGGCCGGCGTCGACGCGGGCCTGCAGGCCGTGCTCGACTGCATGGAGCCGGCGCGCATCCAGCTGCAGGAAGCCGTGTACGCGCTGAACACGTATGTCGACAAGGTCGAGCTCGATCCGGACCGCCTGTCCCAGGTCGACGCGCGCATGGACGCCATCCACAGCACGGCCCGCAAATTCCGTGTGACGCCGGAAGAACTGCCGGAAGAGCACGCGACGCTGAAGGCCAAGCTGCAGCAACTGGCCGACGCCAGCGACGTGGACGGCCTGCGCAAGCAGGAAGAGAAGGCGAAGGCCGTCTACATGGCGGCCGCGCAGAAGCTGTCCGCGACGCGCGCGCAGGCGGCGCAGCGCCTGTCGTCGCAAGTGTCGGAAGCGATGCAGGAACTGTCGATGAGCGGCGGCCGTTTCGTCGTCGCGCTGAACCCGTGCGAGCCGGCCGTGTACGGCTGCGAGCAGGTCGAATTCCTCGTGGCCGGCCACGCCGGCGTCGCCCCGCGGCCGCTGGCCAAGGTGGCGTCGGGCGGCGAACTGGCGCGCATCTCGCTGGCGATCTCCGTCATCACGGCGAACGCGACGACGGTGCCGACCTTGATCTTCGACGAGGTCGACACGGGCATCGGCGGCGGCGTGGCGGAAGTCGTCGGCCGCCTGCTGAAACGCCTGGGCCAGAGCCGGCAAGTGCTGTGCGTCACGCACCTGCCGCAGGTCGCGAGCCAGGCGAACCAGCACTTCCAGGTGGCCAAGGGCACGACGGACGGCGGCAAGACCGTGTCCCGCATCGACGTCCTCGACAACAAGGCCCGCGTGGAAGAGGTGGCGCGCATGCTGGGCGGCATCGAGATCACCGAAACGACGCGCAAGCATGCGCGCGAACTGCTGGCTTCCTGAGGACCTTCATGCCCTTCAATAAAGAACCGGTGCACGAGCACGGCACCGTCGCGAAGAGTGCCATCGTCCTCGTCAACCTCGGCACGCCCGACGCGCCGACGCGGCCCGCGGTGCGCCGCTACCTGAAGCAGTTCCTGTCCGACCCGCGCGTCGTGGAGATCCCGCGCGCCGTGTGGAATCTGATCCTGCACCTGGCGATCCTGCCGTTCCGCTCGGGCCAGTCGGCGCAGAAGTATGCGACGATCTGGAGCCGCGAAGGCTCGCCGCTGAAGGTCTATACGGAACGGCAGGCGAACAAGCTCCAGGCGCTGCTCGAACAGCGCGGCCACCACGACGTCGAGGTGGCGATGGCGATGCGCTACGGCTCGCCCGCGCTGCCGGACGTGCTGGATGCCCTGAAAGCGCGCGGCGTCGAGCGCATCGTCGTGTTGCCCGCGTACCCCCAATACTCCGGCACGACGACCGCGTCGATCTGGGATGCCGTGTTCGACCACTTCAAGAAGGTGCGCAACATCCCCGAGCTCCGCCTCGTGAAGCACTACCACGACCACGAGGGTTATATCGATGCGCTGGCGGCGTCGGTGGAGACGTACTGGGAGACGCACGGCCGCGGCGAGAAGCTGGTGATGAGTTTCCACGGCGTGCCCAAGCGCACCTTGCTGCTGGGCGACCCGTACCACTGCGAATGCCACCGGACGGCGCGCCTGCTGGCGGCGCGTCTGCGCCTGGCGCCGGAGCAGTACATGGTGACGTTCCAGTCGCGCTTCGGCAAGGCCGAGTGGCTGCAGCCGTACACGGCGCCGACCGTGCAGCAGCTGGCGCGGGACGGCGTCAAGCGGATCGACGTCCTGTGCCCGGGTTTTACGAGCGACTGCCTGGAGACGCTGGAAGAGATCAATATGGAAGTCCGCCACGACTTCGAATCGAACGGCGGCCAGGATTATCACTACATTCCCTGCCTGAACGACAATCCGGCCTGGATCGTCGGGATGGCCGAGATCGCCGAGCAGCACCTGATCGGCTGGCCGACGATGCTCACGCCCGCGCAACGCGAGGCGCAACGCAAGGATGCGGAAATCGCGCGCGAGCACGCGCGGAAACTCGGGGCGTAATCGGAAGCCGCCCGACGGCGGATGTTAGAATGCCACGTTTTGCGGCGCCGACCCGAGCTCCGCCAGGCAGATGACGGCCAGTGCGAGGAGGGTGTAGATGAGCACGGCGCCGCTGATCAAATGCAGTTTCATGTTCGTTCCCATCGGGTCGGTGGATGTCTTGACGACACGATAGTAGAACGGCTGGCTGTCGATGGTGACTACGAGCAAGTAAATCTTGTAACAAAAGAATACGCACATCTGCATATTGTTTCTGCAATTCCCCTTGAAAATGTAGGCGAATGCCCAATATGGGGCGCTGTGTGACTGCAACAGTCGTCCAACCAATCAGCCAAGTCCTTGATTTCAGGAGTTTTTTCGATGCAAGACCAAGAAAACCAAGAGGTGAGCAATCAGCCGGAAGCCGCCGATGCGGCTGCAGCCGCGGCAGCGCAGGCCGCCCCGGCCAACGAGCCCGGCCTCGAAGAACAGCTGAGCGCCACCGAAGCCAAGCTGGCCGAGATGCACGATGCCTTCATGCGTGCCAAGGCCGAGGCGGACAACATCCGCCGCCGTGCCCAGGAAGATGTGAGCAAGGCCCACAAGTTCGCCATCGAAAGCTTCGCCGAGGCCATGGTGCCCGTGCGCGACAGCCTCGAGATGGCGCTGAAAGTCGAAGCGCCGACGGTCGAATCGATCAAGGAAGGCGTCGAGATGACCCTGAAGCAGCTCACCGCCGCGTTCGAGAAGAACCGCCTGGTCGAAGTGATGCCGCAACCGGGCGACAAGCTCGACCCGAACAAGCACCAGGCCGTGGCCGTGGTGCCGTCCGACCAGGAAGCGAACACCGTGGTGGCCGTGCTGCAGAAGGGTTACATGATCGCCGACCGCCTGCTGCGTCCGGCCATCGTGACCGCCGCCGCACCGAAATAATGTTGCTTCGGAGCTGAATAAGCTCTTGAAACTAAGCGACATTTCCCAATATTCGACACATCTGAAAACTTAGTACTAAAAAGGAAAATATTATGGGCAGAATCATCGGTATCGACCTGGGCACCACCAACTCCTGCGTGGCGATCATGGAAAATGGTCAGCCCAAGGTCATCGAAAACGCGGAAGGCGCCCGTACTACGCCTTCGATCATCGCTTATCAGGAAGATGGCGAGATCCTGGTCGGCGCGCCGGCGAAACGCCAGGCCGTCACCAACCCGAAGAACACCCTGTTCGCGGTCAAGCGCCTGATCGGCCGTAAATTCGACGAGAAGGAAGTCCAGAAGGACATCAGCCTGATGCCGTACACGATCACGAAGGCCGACAACGGCGACGCGTGGGTCGGTGTGCGCGACAAGAAGCTGGCACCGCCGCAGATCTCGGCCGAAGTGCTGCGCAAGATGAAGAAGACCGCCGAAGACTACCTCGGCGAAGAAGTGACGGAAGCCGTCATCACCGTCCCGGCGTACTTCAACGACTCGCAGCGCCAGGCGACCAAGGACGCCGGCCGCATCGCGGGCCTGGACGTCAAGCGCATCATCAACGAGCCGACCGCGGCCGCGCTGGCTTTCGGCCTGGACAAGACCGACAAGGGCGACCGCAAGATCGCCGTGTATGACCTCGGCGGCGGTACGTTCGACGTGTCGATCATCGAGATCGCCGACGTGGATGGCGAGAAGCAGTTCGAAGTGCTGTCGACCAACGGCGACACGTTCCTGGGCGGCGAAGACTTCGACCAGCGCATCATCGACTACATCATCGACGAATTCAAGAAGATCAACGGCCTCGACCTGTCGAAGGACCCGATCGCCCTGCAGCGCATCAAGGCGTCGGCCGAGCGCGCGAAGATCGAACTGTCGTCGTCGCAGCAGACCGAGATCAACGAGCCGTACATCGCCATGGCGAACGGCGCGCCGGTCCACCTGAACCTCAAGATCACCCGCGCCAAGCTGGAAGCGCTGGTCGAGGAACTGATCGCCAAGACCATCGAACCGTGCCGCATCGCCATCAAGGATGCGGGCGTGAAGGTCTCGGACATCGACGACATCATCCTGGTCGGTGGCATGACCCGTATGCCGAAGGTGCAGGAAAAAGTTAAGGAGTTCTTCGGCAAGGATCCGCGCAAGGACGTGAACCCGGACGAGGCCGTCGCAGTCGGCGCCGCCATCCAGGGCTCCGTGCTGGCCGGCGACCGCAAGGACCTGCTGCTGCTGGACGTGACCCCGCTGTCGCTGGGTATCGAAACCTTGGGCGGCGTGATGACCAAGATGATCCAGAAGAACACCACGATCCCGACCAAGTTCTCGCAGGTGTTCTCGACCGCCGACGACAACCAGCCGGCCGTGACCATCAAGGTCTACCAGGGTGAACGCGAAATCGCCGCCGGCAACAAGGCGCTGGGCGAGTTCAACCTGGAAGGCATCCCGCCGGCACCGCGCGGCACGCCGCAGATCGAAGTGACCTTCGACATCGACGCCAACGGCATCCTGCACGTGGGCGCGAAGGACAAGGCCACCGGTAAAGAAAACAAGATCACCATCAAGGCCAACTCGGGTCTGTCGGAAGACGAGATCCAGAAGATGGTGAAGGACGCCGAGCTGAACGCGGAAGAAGACAAGAAGGTCAAGGAACTGGCCGAGTCGCGCAACCAGGCCGACGCGCTGGTGCACTCGACCCGCAAGTCCCTGACCGAGTACGGCGACAAGCTGGACGCCGGCGAGAAGGAAAAGATCGAAGCCGCGATCACCGACCTGGAAGGTTCGATCAAGTCGGGCGACAAGGCCGAGATCGACGCCAAGGTGGCCGCGCTGTCGACCGCCGCGCAGAAGCTGGGCGAGAAGATGTACGCCGACATGCAGGCCCAGCAGGGCGCCGCGGGCGCACAGGCTGGCGGCCAGCAGCCGGGTGCCGAGTCGGCCAAGCAGGATGACGACGTCGTCGACGCCGACTTCAAGGAAGTCAAGGACGCCAAGTAAGGACGTCCTGACGGGGCGGGCTTAAAGGCCGGCCCCGTCGCCGCAACCCGAGCCGATGCGACCTCATGGTGCCCGGCTCGTTTTTTTGTGGTGTGTCCAACATCATCGGGCCCGCTCCGGCCGTTGTTTTTACGGCCGAGTCGCGCAAGCCCGACATGCTCACTGTATACTCGTATCCTTTTGGGCTGTGCGTTCGCAGGTGTCTGCCTGGTCCGCCACAGTTCTTTTGTAGATAGACAGCAAGGTGCCGACAAATGGCAAAGCGTGATTTTTACGAGATCCTCGGCGTCGCGAAGACTGCTTCGGAAGACGAGATCAAGAAGGCCTATCGCAAGCTTGCGATGAAGTACCATCCCGACCGCAATCCCGACAACAAGGAAGCGGAAGAGAAGTTTAAGGAGGTCAAGGAAGCCTACGAGATGCTGACCAATCCGGAAAAGCGCGAGGCTTATGACCGCTACGGTCACGCTGGCGTCGATCCGAACGGCGGCATGGGCGGCGGCTTCGGTGCCGGCGGCTTCGGCGATGCGTTCGGCGACATCTTCGGCGACATCTTCGGCGGTGGCCGCGGCCGCAGCTCGGGCCCGCAGGTGTACCGCGGCGCCGACCTGCGCTACAACCTGGAAATTACGCTGGAGCAGGCAGCCGCCGGCTTCGACACGACGATCCGCGTGCCGAGCTGGGACAAGTGCGACACCTGCCACGGCAGCGGCGCCAAGCCGGGCACGTCGCCCGTCACCTGTACGACCTGCCACGGCCACGGCCAGGTGCGCATGCAGCAGGGCTTCTTCTCGATCCAGCAGACCTGCCCGAAGTGCCACGGCAGCGGCAAGATCATCCCGGAACCGTGCGCATCGTGCGGCGGCGCCGGACGCATCAAGCGCAACAAGACGCTGGAAGTGAAAATCCCGGCGGGTATCGACAGCGGCATGCGCATCCGCTCGACCGGCAACGGCGAGCCGGGCACGAACGGCGGGCCGCCGGGCGACCTGTACGTCGAGATCCACATCAAGCCGCACACCGTGTTCCAGCGCGAGGGCGACGACCTGCATTGCGAAATGCCGATCTCGTTTTCCAAGGCTGCACTGGGCGGCGAGATCGAGGTGCCGACCTTGGGCGGCAAGGTCTCGTTCACGATCCCCGAAGGCACCCAGACCGGCAAGACCTTCCGTCTCAAGGGCAAGGGCATCAAGGGCGTGCGCTCGGGTTACTCCGGCGACCTGTTCTGCCACGTCGTGGTCGAGACGCCCGTCAAGCTCACCGAGAAGCAGAAGGACCTGCTGCGCGAATTCGACCGCCTGACGAACGAAGGCGGCGCGAAGCACAGCCCGCAGAGCAAGGGCTGGATGGACAAGGTGAAGGACTTCTTCGAGTAAGATAGCGGATGGACCGCCGGGCGCGCGAGCCCCGGCGGTTTTTTTTGGCCAGAATGTGGTCGATTAAACAAGATTTAAAGCAAGGTAAACGCCATGGCAAAGACCCCCACCGGCCTCACCGCCGCAGACCTCTTCGAACGCAACCGCCAATGGGCGGCGTCGATGATCCAGGAGGATCCCGATTTCTTCAAGGACCTGGCCTCCCAACAATCCCCGGAATACCTGTGGATCGGCTGCTCCGACAGCCGCGTGCCTGCGAATGAACTCGTCGGCATGGCGCCGGGCGAACTGTTCGTCCATCGCAACATCGCCAACGTCGTCTCGCACTCCGACCTGAACTGCCTGACCGTGCTGCAGTTCGCCGTTGACGTGCTGAAGGTCAAGCACATCATCCTGTGCGGCCACTACGGTTGCTCGGGCGTGGGCGCGGCGCTGAACAACACCCGCGTCGGCCTGGCCGACAACTGGCTCGGCCACGTGCGCGACGTGCGCGACAAGCACGGCAAATATCTGGGCAACGTGGCCGGTAGCGCCGCGACCAACCGTCTCGTGGAACTGAACGTGGCCGAACAGGTCATCAACATCGCCCAGACCACGGTCGTGCGCGATGCCTGGGAACGGGGTCAGGACATTACCATCCACAGCTGGGTCTACGGCGTGCACGACGGCCTGCTGCGCGACCTCGGCTGCACCGTCAGCAGCTACGACGAAATCCAGCCGAAGCTGGACAAGATCCTGCAAGGCTACCTGAAGTGATGCAGCCCGGCGGCGAACTCGACCAACTGCGCGCCATCGTGCGCCAGTTCGTCGAGGAGCGTGACTGGGACCAGTTCCACACGCCGAAAAACCTCGCATCCGCGCTGACGGTGGAAGCGGCCGAGCTGCTGGAGCACTTCCAGTGGCTGCAGCACGGCCGTGCCGACGAACTCGGCGCGGACAAGCTCGTCGAGGTGCGTCACGAGATGGCCGACGTGCTCGTCTATCTCGTGCGGCTGGCCGACAAACTCGACGTCGATCTCCTCGCCGCCGTGCAGGACAAGATGGTGCTCAATCGCGCCAAGTACCCGGCCGACCAGGTGCGGGGCGACGCGCGCAAGTATTACGAGTACAAGCCCAGGTAATACGCCAGCAGCCCGTCGGAACCGTCGATCCCGAGAATATCCATCAATTGCCTGAGCCCCGCATCGACGCGTTCGCGCGTCTCCGCGGGGGCGTCCCGGGCATTCTCCAGCGCCGGCTGGAACTGTTTCAGCACCCAGAACTTCGTCGGATGCGCCGCGAGCCCGGCGAGCAGCCGATCCGCCACGCGCGCGAGGTCGTCGTCCAGCCCGGGCTCGTCGCGGAACGCCCGCAGCGCGTCCAGCGTGCGCGGCACGATGAACAGCGGCGCGTCGCGCACCCGCTGAAAGGGATCCTCCGCCATCACATTCCGCCCAGGCAGATGTACTTGATGACGAGATAGTCGTCCATGCCGTATTTCGACCCTTCGCGCCCAAGCCCGGATTGCTTGACGCCGCCGAACGGCGCGACCTCGTTCGAGATCAGGCCCGTGTTCACGCCCACCATGCCCGACTCGATCTGCTCGGCCACGCGCCACACGCGGCCGATGTCGCGTGCGTAAAAGTACGACGCGAGCCCGTATTCCGTCGCGTTGGCGAGCGCGATCGCTTCCTCGTCGGTCTTGAAACGGAACAGCGGCGCCACGGGGCCAAACGTTTCCTCATCCGAGATCAGCATTTGCGGCGTGACGTCGGCCAGCACGGTCGGCTCGAAGAAGGTGTGACCGAGCGGATGGCGCTTGCCGCCCAGCAGCAGGCGCGCGCCCTTGCCGAGCGCATCGGCGATGTGGTGTTCGACCTTCTCGACGGCTTTTTCTTCGATCAGCGGCCCCTGGTTCACGCCCGGCTCCATGCCGTTGCCGACCTTCAGTTTTGCGACGGCGGCCGTCAGCTTTTCTGCGAACGCCTCATAGACGCCATCCTGCACGTAGATGCGGTTCGCGCACACGCACGTCTGCCCCATGTTGCGGTATTTCGAGGCCATGGCGCCTTCGACCGCGGCATCGAGGTCGGCGTCGTCGAACACGATGAACGAGGCGTTGCCGCCCAGCTCCAGAGACAATTTCTTGACCGTCGGTGCGCATTGTTCCATCAGCAGGCGGCCGACCTGCGTGGAACCCGTGAAACTGAGCTTGCGCACAATGGGGTTCGCGCACATCTCCGCGCCGATTGTTTTGGAGTCCCCGATCACGATCGAAAACACGCCTTTCGGCACGCCGGCGCGCTCCGCCAGCATGGCCAGCGCGAGGGCGGAATAGGGCGTCAGTTCGGCCGGTTTCAGCACGATGGGACAGCCCGCCGCGAGCGCCGGGCCGACTTTACGGGTGATCATCGCGGCCGGGAAATTCCACGGCGTGATCGCGG
Organism: Massilia kyonggiensis; assembly: GCF_024756235.1. Taxonomy (GTDB): domain Bacteria; phylum Pseudomonadota; class Gammaproteobacteria; order Burkholderiales; family Burkholderiaceae_D; genus Telluria; species Telluria kyonggiensis. The sequence continues at coordinate 190,477 of NZ_JANUGY010000009.1, forward strand.
CGCATACGCCGATCGGTTCCTTCGTGACGACGATGCGGCGGTCGCGCGCGGGCGATTCAAGCACGTCGCCCTCGATGCGCTTGGCCTGCTCGCCGAACCATTCGAGGAACGACGCGGCGTACGCGATCTCTCCCTTCGATTCGGCCAACGGCTTGCCCTGTTCGGCCGTCATGATGGCGGCCAGGTCGTCCGCGTTCTCCAGCATCAGGTCGTTCCACGTGCGCAGGATGAGGGCGCGTTCGCGCGCCGTTTTCCTGCGCCACGCGGGCCAGGCGGCCTGGGCCGCATCGATGGCGCGCCGGGTTTCCCGTGCGCCCATGTGCGGCACGGTGCCGAGTGTGTCTCCGGTGGCGGGGTTGATCACGGGGACGGTCTTGCCGTCGTCGGCATTGCACCAGGCACCGTCGATATAGGCCTGCTGACGCAGCAGGGCAGGATCTTTGAGGTTCAGCATGGGAAAAAAGATAGCACGATGCGGCGAATCGGGGCGTTTGTGTTGGCATCGTTTTTCAGTTGACGTTAAGCTTTTGCTACGGGTTACAACAGCGAACCCGCTCGACTAGCAGATCCCAGGAAGCGTTTGTATTGGGAACGCAGTTTCCTTGATCTGAAACAACGGCCACTCGCATTTGGATCACTTTGTACGTATGATGGTCCCTGTGCGCTCACTACAAGGTAGAGACCATGCGCCCGATCGTTTTCGTCCCCGCTTGCACCCGCGATTTCGGTGAACACCCTTACCACGCGGCCCAGCACAAGTATGTCGACGCCGTCGTGCTCGGTGCCGACTGCGCCCCGCTGATCCTGCCGTCGCTGGGGGAGGCGCTCGACCTGGAGACGATGCTCGCGCTGTGCGACGGGATCATGTTGACGGGCTCCGCGTCGAACGTGCATCCAAGCTATTACTCCGAAGAAGTGCTCGATCCGTCGCTGCCGCAGGACCCGGCGCGCGACCAGACCACGTTGCCGCTGATCCGTGCGGCCGTGAAACGCGGCATCCCGATCATCGCGATCTGCCGTGGTTTCCAGGAGATGAACGTGGCGCTGGGCGGCAGCCTGCACCAGGCCGTGCAGGCGGTGCCCGGGCACTTCGACCACCGCGAGAATCCGGAACTGGGCATGGACGAACAATACGGCGACGCGCACAAGGTGCAGCTCGTCGAAGGCGGCATGCTGCATCAGATCATCGGTCTTCCGGAAATCCCCGTGAATTCCCTCCATGGCCAGGGCGTGAACGAACTGGCGTCGGGCCTCGTCGTCGAAGCGACGGCGGAAGATGGGCTCGTGGAAGCCTTTTCGGTGAAGGGCGCGCCCGGTTTCACCCTGGCCGTGCAATGGCACCCGGAATGGCGCATCGTCCACAATCCTCATTCGATGAAGATGTTCGGCGCATTCGGCGCCGCCTGCCGCGCCTACAGATCAACGAAACGGACACCGACATGACCCCCGACGCGAAATGGGCGGTCACGCCCGTCCCATAGCTTTCCTGATCCCTGCTCGACATCCACGCAGCCCGCGGGCGGCGCGTTCGCGCTCGCGTGCAATCCATTAACGGACAGAGAGAACATCATGGCAATCCGCGACAATTTTTCATACAACGACATGGACGAGTGGCTCAACGGCAAACGAGTCACCGAAATCGAATGCCTGGTGCCCGACCTGACGGGCGTCGCGCGTGGAAAGATTCTTCCGCGCGTAAAATTCACCGAAGACCGCGGCATGCGCCTGCCGGAAATCGTGCTGGGCATGACCGTGACCGGCAATTCACCGTCCGACGACGACGCGTTCGACCGCGCGATCTCGACGACCGACCGCGACATGATCCTGAAGGCCGACCCGGGCACGATCACCATGGTGCCGTGGGCCGTCGACCCGACGGCGCAGGTGATCCACGACTGCTATTTCTCCGACGGCAAGCTGGTCGACTTCGCGCCCCGCAGCGTGCTGCGCCGCGTGCTGAAGCTGTACGAGAAAAAGGGGTGGAAGCCGCTCGTTGCGCCGGAACTGGAGTTTTATCTCACGGCGAAAAACATCGACCCCGACCTGCCGCTGGCCGCGCCGATCGGCCGCAGCGGGCGCTCCGAGACGAGCCGCCAGGTCTACAGCATCGACGCCGTCAACGAATTCGATCCGCTGTTCGAGGACATCTACGATTACTGCGACATGATGGGCCTCGACGTCGACACCCTGATCCACGAGATCGGCGCCGGCCAGATGGAAATCAATTTCCAGCACGGCGAACCGCTGGGCCTCGCGGACAAGGTGTTCTATTTCAAGCGCACCCTGCGCGAAGCGGCTTTAAAACACGACATGTACGCCACCTTCATGGCCAAGCCGATGGCTGGCGAGCCCGGCTCGGCGATGCACGTGCACCAGAGCGTCGTCGACGCGGAATCCGGCCGCAACATCTTCAGCAATGCCGACGGATCGCCGTCCGACCTGTTCCGCCACTATATCGGCGGCCTGCAGAAATACATGCCGTCCGCGATGGCGATTGTCGCGCCGTACGTGAATTCCTACCGCCGCATCGTGCGCCACACGGCCGCCCCCATCAACCTGCAATGGGGCGTGGACAACCGCACCGTGGGCTTCCGCGTGCCCGTGTCCGGCTCGCAGGACCGGCGCGTGGAAAACCGCGTGATCGGCGCCGACGCCAATCCTTACCTCGCCCTCGCCGTCACGCTCGCGTGCGGCTACCTCGGCATCCAGGAACAGCTGGAACCGACGCCGATGGTCGAAGGCAGCGCCTACAAGATGAAGGTCGAGCTGCCGCAAGGCCTGTCCGAAGCGCTGACCCTGCTGCGCGGCGAAGACCGCCTGCGCGACATCCTCGGCGAACGCTTCATCGACGTCTATTCCGCGGTGAAGGAACTGGAGCACCAGGAATTTATGACCGTCATTAGCCCGTGGGAACGGGAACACCTGTTACTGCACGTATGACCATGCGACGACGACGACAAGGAGATCATCATGACTTTCGACACCATGGCATTCGAGGCAGGCCTGCGCGCGCCGGTCCGTGAGGACCATGATACGACCACATTGCAACGACTCGACAGCGCCCATTTCCTGCACCCGTTCACCGACCACGGCGCCCTGAGCACGAAGGGCGCGCGCGTGATGGTGCGTGGCGACGGCATTTATTTATGGGACTCGGACGGCAATCAAATCATCGACGGCATGTCCGGCCTGTGGTGCGTGAACGTGGGCTATGGCCGCACGTCCATCACGCAAGCCGTCGCGCGGCAGATGGATGTTCTGCCGTTCTACAACAGCTTCTTCAACACGACGAACGTGCCGGCCGTGAGGCTGGCGGAAAAGCTGGCGGGCCTGGCACCGCCCGGGTTCGAGCACGTGTTCTTCACGAGTTCCGGCTCGGAAGCGAACGACACGGCGCTGCGCATGGTCTGGCGCTACTGGCAGCTGATGGGCCAGCCGGAGCGGCAGATCGTCATCAGCCGGCGCAACGCCTATCACGGCAGCACGATCGCCGGGGCGTCGCTGGGCGGCATGGCGGCGATGCACGCCCAGGGCGCGCTGCCGATCCCGCACATCCACCACATCGAGCAACCGCATTTCGGCGAGCATGGCCGTGGCCTGTCGGAAGCGGAATTCGGGCTGCTGGCGGCCGACTGGCTCGAACAGAAGATTCTTGAACTGGGGCCAAGCAAGGTCGCCGCGTTCATCGGCGAACCGGTGCAGGGCGCGGGCGGCGTCATCATCCCGCCCCAGACGTACTGGCCGCAGATCCAGCGCATCTGCGACACCTACGGCATCCTGCTCATCTCGGACGAAGTCATCTGCGGCTTCGGCCGCCTCGGCACGTGGTTCGGCAGCGAGCGCATGGGCACGCGGCCGGACCTGATCCCGTTCGCCAAGGGCGTCACGTCGGGTTACGTGCCGCTGGGCGGGGTGCTGGTCGGGGAGCGCGTGGCACGCGCGCTGGTCGAGCGCGGCGGCGACTTCAACCACGGTTTCACCTATTCCGGCCACCCGGTCGCGTGCGCGGCGGCGCTGGAGAACCTGCGCATCATCGAAGAGGAGAAACTGGTCGACAAGGTCGCGCGCGAGACGGGGCCGCATCTGCGTGTCGCATTCGCGAAGCTGGCCGAGCACCCGCTCGTGGGGCACGCGGAAAGCATCGGCATGGCGGCGGGCCTGGATCTCGTGCGGCGCAAGGGCGCGACGGTGCACGACTGCGAACCGTTCGCGCGCGACCTGGGCGTGGGGATGGTGTGCCGGCAGCACATGTTCGACAACGGCGTCATCATGCGCGCCGTCGGGGACCGGATGATCGTCGCGCCACCGCTCGTGATGACCTGTGCGCAGATCGACGAGATGGTGGCGCGGATACGGGATTGCCTCGACCTGACGCTGGCGGACGTCGCCGGCCGAGGCTGGCTCGATTGATTACGCGCTGACCGCCGTCTTGTGCGGCTCGTGCCGGTTCTTGAGCACCTGCGGCGCCAGCGAGCCGATGAACATGCCGGCAAACGCCGCCAGCAGGCCCGCCAGCTGGCCCGGGAAGGCCTCGCCCAGCGACGAGACCTGCGGGAAGAACACGATCCACGTGCCGATGCCGGCCACCAGCGACAGGATCGCGCCCTGCGTCGTCGCGCGCTTCCAGTACAGGCCGGTGACGAGCGGCACGAAGGCGCCGACGAGCGTCACCTGGTACGCGGACGACACGAGGTCGTAGATCGACGTGCCCTTCATCGCGATGGCGTACGCCAGCACGAGCGAAGCGAACACGACGATGGTGACGCGCATCGCGAGCAGTTGCTGGCGGTCGCTCATGCCCGGGCGCAGGTTTTTCAGGATGTTTTCCGTGAAGCTGGTCGACGGTGCCAGCAGCGTCGCGGACGACGTGCTCTTGATGGCCGACAGCAGGGCGCCGAAGAACAGGATCTGCATGATCAGCGGCATCTTCGTCATCACGAACGTGGGCAGCACGCGCTGGTAGTCGCTCTTGGCCAGTTCCAGCGCATCATTGCCCATCACGATCACGGCGCACGCGACGACGAACATCGGCACGAACGCGAAGATGATGTAGCTGGCGCCGCCGATCACGGCGCCGGCGCGGGCCGTGGGAGCGTTCTTGGCGGACATCACGCGCTGGTACACGTCCTGCTGCGGGATCGAACCCAGCATCATCGTCACGGCCGAGCCGACGAAGAAGGCGATGTCCGTGAACTTCGCTTCCGGCAGGAAGTGCCACAGGTTCGCGTTATTGGCCATGTCGATGACGGCGCCGGTGCCGCCGGCCAGCTTTGCCGAGAACACGGCGATGATGGACAGGCCGACCACGAGCACGATCATCTGGATGAAGTCGGTGATGGCGACGGCCAGGAAGCCGCCGATGACGACGTAGATGAGCACGGCGAGCGTGCCGACGATCATGCCGGCCGTCTCCGACATCGCGCCGTTCGTCAGCACGGAAAACACGAGGCCCAGCGCCGTGATCTGCGCCGCGACCCAGCCGAGGTAGGACAGGATGATGGCGGCCGAGCAAAAGACTTCGATGCCCTTGCCGTAGCGGGCGCGGTAGTAGTCGCCGATGGTGAGCAGGTTCAGTTTATACAGGCGGGCGGCGAAGAACAGGCCGACGAGGATCAGGCAGGTGCCGGCGCCGAACGGGTCTTCCACCAGCGCGCCCAGGCCTCCCTGCACGAATTTCGCCGGGATCCCCATCACGGTTTCGGCGCCGAACCAGGTGGCGAACGTCGTCGTGATCACCATGATCAGCGGCAGGCTGCGGCCGGCGACGGCGAAGTCGGACGTGTCCTTGATCCGCGTGCCGGCCCAGACGCCCAGGCCCAGGGTGCCGAGCAGGTAGAGCACAACGGACGTGATCAGAATAGTGTTCATTAAAGTGCTCCGCGGCTGGCAGTTAACTGAAATTACGGCGGGGAAAAATTCGCGATTATAGCGGCAGAAATCGGCATTTGGATTGATTTTGTTTGCTAGTATCGGCCTGACAACACGATGACATCTGCATGGAGACATTATGACGACGTCAAGCTGGCATGAGCGCTCCAAAACGGTGCATATCGACGGCCGCGCCGTCATCGGAGGCCGGCGCGTAGCCGCCGTCTCCGGCGCCCGTTTCGACAATATTTCTCCCATCGACGGCCGCATCCTGGGCGAGGTCGCCCGCTGCGACGCGGCCGACGTCGACGCGGCCGTCGCCAGCGCCCGCGCCGCGTTCGAGGATGGCCGCTGGGCCGGCAAGGCGCCGGCCCAGCGCAAGCGCACCCTGATCCGCTTCGCCGACCTGATGCTGGCGCACGAAGATGAACTGGCCCTGCTGGAAACCCTCGACATGGGCAAGCCCATCCGCTACAGCATGAGCGTGGACGTGCGGCTCGCGCAGAACTGCATCCGCTGGTACGGCGAGGCCATCGACAAGATCTACGACCAGGTCGCGCCGAGCCCGCAGGACAGCCTCGCGCTGATCACCCGCGAACCGGTCGGCGTGGTCGCCGCGATCATCCCGTGGAATTATCCGATGCTGATGGCTGCGTGGAAGATCGGACCGGCACTCGCGGCCGGCAACAGCGTCGTGCTGAAGCCGTCGGAAAAGGCGCCCTTGAGCTCGCTGCGGCTGGCCGAGCTGGCGCTGGAGGCGGGCGTGCCGGAAGGGGTGTTCAACGTGCTGCCCGGCTACGGCGACGAGGCGGGCCGCGCACTCGCGCTGCACATGGATGTCGACTGCATCGGTTTTACCGGTTCCACGCGCGTCGGCAAGCAGATCCTGCAGATGGCGGGGCAGTCGAACCTGAAACGGGCGTGGACGGAACTGGGCGGCAAATCCGCGAACATCGTGTGCGCGGACTGTCCCGACCTCGACGCGGCCGTCGCGGGCGCCATCGGTTCCATCTATTTCAACCAGGGCGAAAGCTGCAACGCGCCGTCGCGGCTGTTCGTGGAGGAATCCATCCGCGAGGCGTTCCTCGACAAGGCCCTCGCCTTGATCCCGCAGTACGCGCCGGGCGATCCGCTCGACGAGTCCACGGTGATGGGCGCGATCGTCGATTCGATCCAGATGAAGACGGTGCTCGGCTTCATCGAGGACGGCAAGGCGGCCGGCGCGCGCCTGCTCGCGGGCGGCAACGCGGCGCGCGCGGAGACGGGCGGCCTGTACATCGAACCCACGTTGTTCGATGGCGTGGACGCCACGATGCGCATCGCGCGCGAGGAAATCTTCGGCCCCGTGCTGTCGGTGCTGTCGTTCACGGACCTCGACGAGGCGGTGCGCCAGGCGAATGCGACGCCGTACGGCCTGGCGGCCGCCGTGTGGACGGCCGACATGAGCAAGGCGATCCGCACGTCACGCAAGCTGCGTGCGGGCACCGTGCACGTGAACCAGTACGACAACGACGACATCACGGTGCCGTTCGGCGGCTATAAACAGTCGGGGAACGGCAGGGACAAGTCCCTGCACGCGTTCGACAAATACACGGAGCTGAAGACGACGTGGATCCAGATCTGACCGCGGTCAGATCGCCATTTCCCTGAGCACCTTCGACGCCTCCCGGCTCGCCGTCAGCACGGCCCCGTCGCGCATCGTGATCTCGAGCTGCGACTGGTCGTCCGCGCGCATAGAATCCACGAAGTCGAGGTTCACGAGCGCCGAGCGGTGGATGCGGATGAAGCGGCCGGGGTCGAGCTGGGCTTCCAGTTCCGAGATCCCGATGCGCACGAGGAAGGTGTGGCCGCGCGCGGCGATCGCCGTGTATTTCGCATCCGCCTTCAGGTAGGCGATCTCGTTCACGGACAGCGGAAAGATGCGGCCGCGGTCGCGCACGAGGATGCGTTCGATGAGCGCCGGCGCATGCTGCACGGCCTGCGCGAGGGCGCCGTCGACGAGGTCGCGCGCGGGCACGGACGATCCCGGCGTCTCCAGCAGGCGCGCGACGGCCGCGTCGAAGCGGGCGCGCGTAAAAGGTTTCAACAGGTAGTCGACGGCGTTCAGCTCGAACGCGGTGACGGCGTACTGGTCGTACGCGGTCGTGAACACGATGTCCGGCACGACGGTCAGGCGGCGCAGCACGTCCAGGCCCGTCATCTCGGGCATCTGGATGTCCATGAAGACGATGTCGGGGCGGATGCGGTCGATCTGCGCGAGCGCGCTGGCGCCGTCCGCCGCTTCGCCCACGAGGCGCAGGCCCGAGTGGGCGTAGATGAAGTCGCGCAGGACGTCGCGCGCGAGCGGTTCGTCTTCCGCGATGAACACGGTCCGGGCATTCATGTGAATTCCTTGTCGTTGGCGGCGAGGGGGATGGCCATCGTGACGACGAAGCCGGCGCCCGGCGCCGTCTCGATGGCGAGGCCCTCATCGGTGCCGTATTCCAGTTGCAGGCGGCGCTCGACGGTGCGCAGGCCCAGGCCGTTCGACGCGCGCACGCGGCCGATGTCGGCGCCGGGGCCGTCGTCGCCGACCGACAGCACGAGCTTGCCCGTGCGTGCGTCGAGGCGCGAGCGGATCAGCAACCGGCCCGGCCGGCTGTGCGGATTGAAGGCGTGCTTGATGCTGTTCTCGACGAGCGGCTGCAGCGACAGCGCCGGCAGCAGGTGGCTGGAGGCGGCGTCGTCGAGTTCCCAGTCGACGTGCAGGCGCGAACCGAGGCGCAGGCTTTCCAGTTCGAGATAGTCGCGCACGAAGCGCAGTTCGTCGTCCAGCGTGACACGGTCGTTGCCCGTCTTTTCCGTGTCCAGCACGTAGCGCAGCATGTCGGAGAACTGGAACAGCGCGTTTTCCGCGGCGTTCGGGTCCTTGCGGGTGAGGGCGATGATCGAGTGCAGCGTGTTGAACAGGAAGTGCGGATTGAGCTTGCTGCGCAGCGCGTTGAGCTCCGTCGCGACGAGCAGCGCGTGCGCCTGCTGCACGGCGACTTCCTGCCGGCGGCGGGCGTCGTTCGCGCGGATCATGTGGAACGTCGTCGCGATGACGCCGTAGCCCATCATCGAATACAGCACGGGCCACACGTAGAACGACAGCGGCTGCGTCGTCTCGTAGAGCAGCCCCGGCAGCGCGTACGACAGGATGGCATACGCCGGCGCGCCCACCACGTGGATCAGGCAGCGCGTCGCGGACGGGACGTGGCGGCGCTCCATCCAGCCGCTGAGCGGCCAGTGCAGGGCCAGCACGAAGGCCTGGGGCACGATCCACAGCATCGGGACCAGGCCGCGCCAGTTGTAGCCGTGCTGGCTGGAGTCGGCGAGCCGCAGCACGACGGCGAGCAGCAGCATGTACGCGAGCCAGCCGCAGGCGTAGTTGCGCCACATGCGGGTGGTGTTTGGCGTCGTCGTGGTTGTCAGCTGTTCCATGCAGAAAGTATGACGCAGGACGCCGGCGGGCGGAACTTCCATGGCGCGAAGTGCGGTATCGCGGCAACGAATTGAGGAAACGGGACCATCCCGACCCGCGCGCGGCCTAAAAATCCCCGATGCTATATTGACCCGCATCGAGTCAAGCGAGAGCGTAATGGATTCCGAAGCGCATAACCCGATGCGCGATTTTCTGCGCGAACACAATATCCATGAAGTCGAGTGCGTCATCGCCGACATGACGGGCATTGCCCGCGGCAAGATCCTTCCGAAAGACCTGTTCCTTGCGGGCGAGCACATGCGGCTGCCGAAAAGCGTCCTGCTGAACACGGTGCACGGCGAACAACCGAACAATACCCCGTACGTCGGCTCCATCGATCCCGACATGGTCTGCGTGCCCGACCCGGCCACGATCCGCGTCGTGCCCTGGGCGACGGAGCGTGTCGCGCTCGTCATCCACGATTGCACGAACTTCGACGGCACCCAGGTCGACCTGGCCCCGCGCTCGGTGCTGCGCCGCGTGCTGGGCCTGTATGCGGAGCGGGGCTGGCGGCCCGTCGTGGCGCCGGAGATGGAGTTTTATCTCGTCGCGCGCACGACGAATCCGCACGAGCCGCTGAGCCCGCCGACGGGCCGCAGCGGCTTCACGGAGCAGGGCCGGCAATCCTATTCGATCGACGCCGTCAACGATTTCGATCCGTTCTTCCTGGAACTGTCGGCGTTCTGCAAGCAGCACGAGCTCGGCGTCGAGACGCTGATCCACGAGGCCGGCGCGGGCCAGATGGAAATCAATTTTACGCATGGGGACGCGCTGGAACTGGCCGACCGCGTGTTCCTGTTCAAGCGGGCCGTGCGCGAGACGGCGCTGCGCCATGGCATCTTTGCCACATTCATGGCCAAGCCGATGGAGACGGAACCGGGCAGCGCCATGCACGTGCACCAGAGCATCGTCGACGCGGACGGCCGCAACATCTTTTCCAACGAGGATGGGACGGAAAGCGCGCTGTTCCGCCACTTCATCGGCGGCCTGGAAAAATACGTGCCGCCCGCGACACTCCTCTTCGCGCCGCACGTGAATTCCTACCGGCGCCTGTCGCGCTTCCAGTCGGCGCCGATGAACGTGCACTGGGGCTACGACAACCGCACGTGCGGCATCCGCATCCCGAACTCGAGCCCGGCTAGCCGCCGCGTGGAAAACCGCGTGCCGGGCGTCGACGTGAACCCGTATCTCGCGATGGCGGCCACGCTGGCCTGCGGCTTCCTCGGCATGGTCGAGGGGCTGGAGCCGTCCGCGCCCACGCCCGAGAGCGCGGAGCACATCCACGGCGACCTGCCGCGCAACCTCGAGGATGCGATCCTGCAGCTGCGCGGGTGCCCGGCGCTGGCCGACATGCTGGGACCCTTGTTCGTGCAGGCGTTCTGCGAAGTGAAGGAGCTGGAGTTCGCGACGTTTTCGCGCGTGATCAGTTCATGGGAGCGGGAGCACCTGATGCTCCTCGTGTGATCACACGCAGGGCAACGTGATGGTCAGGCGCGTATGCCCGTCGCCCGTCTCCATGGTGGCGTCGCCGCCTTGCACCTCGGCCATCAGGCGGATCGAATAGGTGCCGAGGCCCATGCCGCCCTGCTTGCCGGCCGTGGCGTACTTGTCGAAGAAGCGGCCGCGCATGGTCAAGGGGACCTCGCCCTCGTTGTCGATCACGACGTGCAGGCAGCCGGGGCCCGGCGCCACGTCGACCCTGATCGTGCCGCCCGGCGGCGCTGCTTCGGCCGCGTTCTTGAAGGCGTTCGAGAACATCGAATAGCACAGCAGCGATTCGCCCAGGCAGACGGTGTCGCCGGGTGCGTCGAAGCGGATCGCGATGCGGCGGTCCGTGAACGCGAGTTCCGTCTGCTGCGCGACGCGCGCCAGCAGGTCCTTGATGTCGAACGGCTGCAGCGCCGGCTGGTACTCGCCCTTTTCCATCTTGTGGATGTCGAGCGTGCGGTTGATCATGTCGAGCGCGTGGTTGGCGGCCATCTCGATCATGTGCGCGTGTTCGCGGTGCGCATCCTGCAGGTCGCCCGCGAGCAGCGCCTGGCTCGCGTGCAGGGTGACGGCGATGGGGCTCTTGAGGTCGTGGCGCGTCATGCGCTCCACGTCTTCGCGCAGGTGCGCATTCTCGATCAGCAGTTCGTTCTGGCGTTTCAGGTCGCCCATCGCCGTGGCCAGTGCCAAATGTGTCGCGATGCGCGCTTTCAGGATCGTCGGGTCGGCGGGCTTCGACACGTAGTCGACCGCGCCCAGGCGCAGGCCGCCCACGATGTCGTCGACGGCGTCCTTCGCGGACAGGAAGATGATCGGGATGTGCGCCGTCGCCGGATTCGACTTCAGGTGCCGGCACGTCTCGAAGCCGTCCATCACGGGCATCATGATGTCGAGCAGGATGATATCGATGGGGAACGCGCCCGCGATCTCGAGTGCCTTGCGGCCGCTGATCGCCACCTTGATCGCGTACTCGTCCTTCAGCGCGCCGGCCAGCACCTCGATATTGGTCGGGACGTCGTCCACGATCAGCACCGTGCAGCGTTTCAGGCGCTCGGCCAGCGGCGCCTGCAGGCCGATGACGTCGGCCTGGACGGGCGTCGGTTTCAGCACGGGCGGCGGCGCCGTCTCGGGCCGCGGTTCGGGCGCGGGCGCCGGCTGCGCAGCGGCGCCCGCGGTCTCCTGCACCGTGCCGATCATCGCCATGAACTTGCTGGCGAAGCTGTGCACGGTGAACGGCTTGATCATGTAGGCGTTGACGCCGGCCTGCAGGGCGCTGCGCACGGAGGCGGGATTCGCCTCGGCCGTCAGCATCATGAACGGCGTCTTCGCATAGCGCGCATCGTGGCGCATCCAGTGCAGCAGGTCCAGGCCGCTCATCACCGGCATGCCCCAGTCGCCGATGACGATGTCGATCGGCTGCTTGCGCATGAGGTCTTGCGCGGTCTTGCCGTTCTCGGCCTGGAACACGTTGGAAAAGCCGAGTTCCGTCAGCACCTGGCGCACGGCGGTGCGGATCAGGAGATAGTCGTCGACGATCAGGATGGCAGCGGACTTGTGCATATTGTTTTAATAATGAATGCCGCGAGTGTAGCAACGATTAGGCCGCCAACCAACCACCAGGTCGCTTGTATGCATGAACGTGCACGTTTGTATTGATTATTGCGTGTTTGTGCGTAAACGTGTACGGTCCGTGCATTCAAGGAGAAACACATGCAATTGGCGGAAGAACGACGGCAACACATCGTCGACACGGTCGAGCAGCAGGGCAAGGTGCTGGCGGCCGAACTGGCGCAGCGGTTCAACACCTCGGAAGACACGATCCGCAGGGACCTGCGCGACCTGGACGCGGCCGGACTGCTGCGTCGCGTGCACGGCGGGGCGATGCGGCGCACGCAGCCCGTACCCAGCTTCGGCCAGCGGGTCGAGGCCGACGAAGCGCGCAAGGAGATGCTCGCGCGCGCGCTGGCCGACAGCGTGCAGCCGGGCGACACGGTCCTCGTCGATGCCGGCACGACCAATCTCGCGTTCGCGCGCCAGCTGGAAGACGGCCGCGCGGCGACCATCATCACCAACAGCCCGCAGATCGCACTTGGCCTGGGGCACCTGCGCATCACGCGCGTCGTGCTGCTGGGCGGCGTGTACTGCGCCCACGTCGGCGCCGTGATGGGCGCGCAGACGCTGGCCGAGATCCAGCGCCTGCGCGTGGACGTCGCGGTCGTGGGCGTGTGCAGCGTCGAGGCCGAGCGCGGCCTGGGCGCGAGCGACCCCGAGGAAGCCATTCTCAAGCAGGCGATCCTGGCCGCGGGCAGCCGGCGCGTCGTCGCCGCGCTGAACGAGCGGCTGGAAGCGCCGGCGCCGTTCCCGATCGCGCCGCTGGCGGACATCGACCGCCTCGTGCTGGAAGCGGATGCCGCACCCACCGTGGTCGCCCGCCTGCGCAAGGGCGAGCGCGCACCCGACATCGTACTGGCAGCAAGGAGCCGCGCATGAGCCGCATCGACGACACCCGATCCTTCGAACGGGCGCCAGCCGCCACCGTGAACGCCGCCCGCTGGTCCGTGTCGACCATCTTCCTGCTGAACGGCGCCGGCATCGGCGTGTGGGCCGCGCACGTGCCGCTCGTGCAGGCGCGCGCCGGCATCGACACGGGCGTGCTCGGCTTCCTGCTGCTCACCATCGCGGGCGGCGCGATCTCCGCGATGCCGCTGTCCGGCTGGATGGCGGGACGCTGGGGCACGCGCGCCGTCGTCGTCGGCAGCGGCCTGCTGTTCGCGCTCATGAGTGCCGTGCTGATGAACGTGGGCGGCCTCCTGCCGCTGTTCCTCGCGGCGTACGTGTTCGGCGCCAGCAACGGCGTGCTGGACGTGGCGATGAATGCCAACGCCAGCGAAGTCGAGGCGGCGCGCGGCATCCCGACGATGTCGTCGTTCCACGGCTTCTACAGCCTCGGGGGCCTGATCGGCGCGGCGCTCGGTGGCCTGTTGATCGCTGCGGGGCTCGGCGACGGACGCGGCGCGCTGATGGTGGGCGTCGCCATCTTCGCCGCCGTGCTGGCGTGCGGCGGGCGTCTGCTCGCGGTACCGCCGGCACCGCATGCGAGCCACTTCGCACTGCCGCGCGGACCCGCGCTGTTCCTCGGTTTATTGGCCCTGCTGTGCTTTGCCATCGAGGGTGCCCTCGTGGACTGGAGCGCGCTGCTGCTGAAGGAGCGCACGCAGGTCGACGCGGCGACGGCGGCCATCGGCTATTCCGCGTTCTCGGTGACGATGGCCGCGTGCCGTTTCGCGGGTGACCGTCTCGTGCTGCGTTTCGGCCCGCTGCGTGTGATGATCGTCGGTGGCCTCGGCATGTTCGCGGGCCTGATGCTGGCCGTCGTCAGCACGGCGTTCTGGCTGTCGGCGCTGGGCCTCGCGCTGATCGGCCTCGCCGCGGCGAATGTCGTGCCGCTGATCTTCGCGGCGGCCGCGCGCATGCCGGGGATGTCGGCCGGAGGCGGCCTCGCGACCGTCGCCACGCTCGGCTACGCGGGCCTGTTGATGGCGCCGCCGCTGCTCGGGGCGATCGCGGCGCACACGAACATCGCCGTCGCGCTGGGCATCCTGTCGTTGTCGGGGATCGTGATCGCAGCGAATGCGCGGATCGTGAAGCGCAATAACTAACGGTATTCGCGCAGCACCGTGTAGGTGCCGGCGTGCGATGCGACGAGGGCGTAATGCGTGATCGCCCAGTCGATCGCGGGACCGGCGGCGGGGATGACCGCCCCGTGCGCGCGCCGCGCCATCGTCACGTGCGGCCGATAGGCGCGGGCTTCCGGCGTCAGGCCCAGCGCCAATATGGCGTCCGCCAGGCGCGCATGAAGGTCCAGCAGCGCCTGCGGTTCGCTGAGCGGCTCGATCCACGCGATCCCGCTGCGCTGCAGCGCGGGGCGCCCGAACTGCAGGCCGAACGGTTCGAACGGCACCTGGAAGCCGTCCAGGAATTCGGGCAGCCGCGCGGTGGGCTGGTTGCCGAGGAAGTGCAGCGTCACGTGCAGCTTGTCCGTGTGCACAGGCGTCGCGCCGCGCGGCCACGTCCACGCGTCGCGCCAAGCGCGCAACCGGTCACGCACGGGCTCAATCGGCCACAGGGCCAGGAAGAGGCGGGTGGTGTCCGGTTGCGCGCTCATCTCAGAAGCAGTGTTCCGGCGCGGGGAAGCTGCCGTCCTTCACGGCGGCCACGTAGGCTTGCACGGCCGCGTCGATGCTCGTCTGGCCTTCCATGAAGTTCTTCACGAAGCGCGCCTTGCGGCCCGGGAAGACGCCCAGCAGGTCGTGCATGACCAGCACCTGGCCGGAGCAGTCCGGACCCGCGCCGATGCCGATCGTCGGTACCTGCAGGATGCCCGTCACTTCCTTGCCCAGCGCCGCGGGCACGGCTTCCAGTAGCACCATCGCCGCGCCGGCTTCCTGCAGCGCCAGCGCGTCGCGCTTGAGCTGTTCCGCGCCTTCGTCGGTCTTGCCCTGCACGCGGTAGCCGCCCAGCTGGTGGACGAATTGCGGCGTCAGGCCGATGTGGGCGCAGACGGGGATGCCGCGCTCGGTCAGGAAGCGGACCGTTTCGGCGAGCCACTCTCCGCCTTCGATCTTGATCATCTGGGCGCCCGCGCGCATCAGCGCGGCGCAGCTGTCGTAGGCCTGCTGCAGGGTGCCGTAGGTGCCGAACGGCAGGTCGGCCAGCACGAACGCGTTCTTGCGGCCGCGTACGACGGAGGCCGTGTGGTAGGCCACGTCGGCCACGGTCACGGGCAAGGTCGAGTCGTGGCCCTGGCACACCATGCCCAGCGAATCGCCGATCAGCAGGATGTCCACGCCGCAGCGGTCCATCAGCGACGCGAAGCTGGCGTCGTAGCAGGTGAGCATGGCGATCTTCTCGCCGGTTGCGCGCATCGCCAGCAGCGAGGGCAGGGTCACGGCCTTGCGTACCGGTGCTTCGTTCGTCGAGGTGCCGCCCAGATAAGCGCTCATAGTATTCCTTTGCAAATCAAGATAAGCCGGAGGATCGCCCCGGCGTTGTTACTCGCCTCGGGCAGGCATGCGGTCACAGGCGTGCCCGGTATCGTTTGTTAAGATGCGCGATCTTACCCGAAAACGCAGTCCTCCAATGGCCACGACCATCCTCATCATCTTCCTCATCGTCTATCTTGGCATGATTCTCGGCGGCCTGCCGTTCCTGCGGCTCGACCGGACCGGCGTCGCGCTGCTCGGGGCGATCGCGCTCATCAGCATCAACGCGCTGACGCTGGAGCAGGCCGTGGCCTCGATCCACCTGCCGACGATGGCCCTGCTGTTCGCCTTCATGGTCGTGTCGGCGCAGATGCGGCTGGGCGGATTCTACGACTGGGTCACGAATAAGCTGGCCGGGCTGGGGCTGGGGCCCGCGAGCCTGCTGGCCGTCCTCATCGCCGTGTCGGCGGCACTGTCCGCGGTATTCAGCAACGACATCGTCTGCCTGGCCATGGCGCCGCTGCTCGTCGATGCGTGCCGGCGGCGCGGGCTCGCGCCGGTGCCCTACCTGCTGGCGCTCGCGTGCGCCTCCAATATCGGCTCCGCCGCGACCCTGATCGGCAATCCGCAGAACATGCTGATCGGCCAGACGATGCGGCTGTCGTTCGACGGCTACTTCCTCGATGCGATCCTGCCCGTCGCGCTGGGCCTTGCCGCATGCTGGGTGCTGATCGCCTGGCAGACCAAAGGGCGCTGGAAAGAGAGCGCGGCCGCCGCCGAATCCCAGGCCGCAACGGTGCCTTTCGATGCGTGGCAGACGACCAAGGGCCTGCTGATCGCGGGCGCGTTGCTGGTGGCGTTCCTCGTCGCGCCGTGGCCCCGGGAGCACATGGCGCTGATCGGCGCGGGCATCCTGTTGATGAGCCGCCAGCTGCGTTCGCAGAACATGCTGGGCCTCGTCGACTGGGAATTGCTGGTGCTGTTCATGAGCCTCTTCGTCGTGAACGCCGCCTTCCAGAGCACGGGCTTCACGGCGCATGCGATCGCCTGGCTCGCGTCGCTCGGCGTGCAGCTCGACCAGCCGGGCTCCCTGTTCGCCGCCACGTTCGTGCTCTCGAACCTGGTGTCGAACGTGCCCGCTGTGATGCTCCTGATGCCCGTCGTGCACCACCCGCTGGGCGGCGTCATGCTCGCGCTGGTCAGCACGCTGGCGGGCAATCTGCTGATCGTGGGTAGCATCGCGAACATCATCGTCGTCGACGCGGCGGCACGGCGCGGCATCGTCATCGACTGGAAGCGCCATGCACGTGTGGGCGTGCCGGTCACGTTGATGACGCTGGCCGTCTCCGGCGTGTACTTGGCGCTGCGGTTTTAAGCGAGGCGGGCGATGCCCTGGTCGCCGACGGCCGCGAGCAGGGCGCTCACGGCGCCGCGGCCGGGGATGACGAGATCGGGTGCCACTTCGGCGAGGGGCGCCAGCACGAACGCGCGCTCGTGCATGCGGGGGTGGGGGACGATCAAGGTCGGCGCGTCGCCGATGATCTCGTCACCGTAGAGGAGCAGGTCGAGGTCGAGCGTGCGCGGCGCGTTGCGGTAGGGACGCTCGCGGCCGTGCGCCTGTTCGATGGCGAACAGGGCCTGCAGCAGCGCGTGCGCATCGAGCTCCGTGTCGAGCGCCGCGACGGCGTTGACGTAGTCGTCGCCCGAGGAATCGATGGGCGCCGTGCGGTACAGCGACGACGTTTGCCGCAGCTTTGCCCCGTGCAGGCGTGACAAGCGCTCGATCGCATCGAGCACGTTCGCACGCGCGTCGCCTAGGTTGGCGCCGATGCCGACCCAGGCGATCATTCGCCGCTTGCCGCCCGTTGCGCGTCCGCCGGTGCGCCGCCTTCACCTTCCGAACGGCGCGGACCGCGGCGGCGCGGGCGTTTCTTCTGGCTGGACGGCTGGACGTCGCGGGCCGAGTTGACCAGGCGTTCGCGTTCGGCGACGTCGCCGGCGTAGAACGTCGCCCACCAGTTGCCGATCTCCGCATCGAGCTCGCCCGATTCGCAGCGCAGCAGCAGGAAGTCGAAGCCGGCGCGGAAGCGCGGATGCTCGAGCAGTTTGTAAGGCGTCTTGCCGGTGCGGCGTTCGAAGCGCGGCTGCATGGCCCAGATGTCGCGCATGTCGGTGGCGATGCGGCGCTGCAGGGCCAGGTTGTCGGTCTGGTTGTCGAGGACGTCGTCCGCCGCGAGGTGCAGCGCGGGGATCGGCGATTCGCCGGCGGCGCGGTAGGCGTTCCACTTTTCCAGCACCTGGTGCCACAGCAGCGACGCGAACAGGAAGCCCGGCGACACCCCCTTGCCGGCTTTTACGCGCGTGTCCGTGGATTCCAGCGCGAGCGTCACGAACTTCATGCCGATCGGCTGCTCCAGCACGACGTCCAGCAGCGGCAGCAGGCCGTGGTGCAGGCCGGACGCGCGCAGCTCCTTCAGGCAGGCCAGCGCGTGGCCACTCATCAGGAGCTTCAGCATTTCGTCGAACACGCGCGCGGCCGGCACGTTGTTGATCAGCGGGGCCATCACGGGGATCGGGGCGCGGGTCGCGGGCTCGATCGTGAACTGCAGCTTCGCGGCGAAGCGCACGACGCGCAGCATGCGCACGGGATCTTCGCGGTAGCGCGCTTCCGGCTGGCCGATGATGCGCAGGACCTTGGCGCGGATGTCTTCGATGCCGCCGTGGTAGTCGAGCACCGACTGCGTGGCCGGGTCGTAGTACATGGCGTTGATCGTGAAGTCGCGGCGCTCGGCGTCTTCGTGCTGCGGACCGAAGTTATTGTCGCGCAGGACGCGGCCATGCTCGTCCTTCGGCGCGTTGTCGCTGCCCTTGCCGCGGAACGTGGTCACTTCCAGCAGGTCCTGGCCGAACATCACGTGCACGATCTGGAAGCGGCGGCCGATGATGAAGGCGCGGCGGAACAGCTTTTTCACTTCTTCGGGCGTCGCGTCGGTGGCGATGTCGAAGTCCTTCGGCTTCACGCCCAGCAGCAGGTCGCGCACGGCACCGCCGACTACGAAGGCCTTGAAGCCGGCTTCCTGCAGCGTCTGCGTGACGCGCACCGCATTGTTCGATACGAGCTTCGGATCGATGCCGTGCTGCTCCGGCCCGAGGATGACGGGTTCGGTCGGGTCGCGCTCGTCTTTGACGCCCAGGATTTTGCGGATGAATTTTTTAATCATTGAAGAGGTGCAGTGAAGTCCAGCCGAGGGCGTTGGCGTGTTGGTTCAGTTTCTCGCTCGGGTTGGTCGCCACCGGGTGCGAGACGACCGACAGCAGCGGGATGTCATTGTGCGAATCGCTGTAGAACCAGCTGCGGGTAAAACTGTCGAACGGGCGGCCCAGGCCGTCCAGCCAGGCGTGCATGTGCGTCACCTTGCCGTGGCCCTGCGTGGGCGTGCCGGCCAGCTTGCCGGTCGGGTGGCCGCGCTCGTCCAGCTCGGGGCGCGCGGCAATCAGGTGCTCGACGCCGAATTCGCGCGCGATCGGCGCGGTGACGAACGCGTTGGTCGCCGTGATGATCGCCACGAGGTCGCCCGCGTCCTGGTGCTTGCGCACGAGGTCCAGGGCCTTCGGACGGATCGCCGGCTTGATCACGTCGCGCATGTATTGCGCCTGCAGGTCTTTCAAATGGGCGGGATCGAAGGCAGCCAGCGTGCCGAGGGCGAATTCGAGGTATTCGACCGGGTCGAGCGTGCCGGCGTTGTACTGCGCGAAAAAGGCGTCGTTGCGGCGCTGGTGTTCCGTGGCGTCGACGACTTTCTCACGCACGAGGAACTGGCCCCATTCGTAGTCGGAATCGATCGGCAGGAGGGTGTGGTCGAGGTCAAACAGCGCGAGGTCGTTCATTCTTTTGATTCGGAGTGTGGACTGCTGGGATTGCCCTGCAGCAAGAGATCACGCAGCAGCGGTACCGTGACCGGACGCTGGGTCTCGAGCGAATACTGGTCGAGCGCATCCAGCATGGTCGACAGGGAGCGCATGTCGCGCTTGAAATGGGACAGCAGATAGGGTAACACGCTGGCGGACAGCGTCAAACCGCGGGCCTCGGCGGCCTGCGTGAGGGCGGCGATCTTCTGGTCGTCGGACAAGCCGTGGATCTGGTACACGAGACCCCAGCCCATGCGGGTCCGCAGGTCTTCGCGCACCGGGAGCACGGCCGGCGGCACCGGGCCCGTGCAGACCATGTAGGCGCCGTGCTCGCGCACCTGGTTGAACAGGGCGAAGGCGTCGATCTGGCGTTCGGGCGACAGCTGGTCGACGTCGTCGACGAGGTACAGGCTCACATCCGGCGTCAATACGAATTCGTCTGCACCGCTCGTCGCCGCGATGTAGCGCGCGCCGTCCGTGGCGGCGAGGCCCTGCAACAAATGCGTCTTGCCGGCGCCCGTTTCTCCCCACAGGTAGCAGAAATGCTCGCGCGATGCGCGTTGGGCGAACTGGTGCATCAGGTGCGCCATTTCGGCATTTTCCCCTATCTGGAAGGTGTCGAGGCTTTGCGCCGGCTCGGCGCCCAAATCGAGCACCAGCTGTTTCATGGCTCGGTTCTCATCATGTCGTGTGCGTAGGAACTAGGCATTATAAAAGCTGCTGCGCAGATAGTGGCGTTTCAAGTGACTGAATGCCACCATCAGCACGGCCGACGCCGGCAATGCCAGCAACACGCCCACGAAGCCGAACAGCTGGCCGAACGCGAGCAGGGCGAAGATCACGGCCAGGGGATTGAGCCCGATGCGCTCGCCCACGAGGCGCGGCGTGAGGAAAAAGCCTTCGATGACCTGGCCCGCGCCATAGATCACCGCGACGGCGATCACGCCGCTCCAGTCGGAAAACTGCAGGATGGCGGCCGTCAGCGCCAGCACGAGTCCCAGCCCGTAGCCCAGGTAGGGGATGAAGACGAGCAACCCCGTCAGGATGCCGACCGGCAGCGCCACCTCGAAGCCCGCCAGCGCCAGCGCCGCCGAGTAGTACAGGGCCAGCACGAGCATGACGAGCAGCTGGCCGCGCAGGTACTGGGCCAGCAGGGCGTTGACTTCCTGGGCCATGCCCACCGTCTGGCGCACCCAGCGGCGCGGCACGGCGTTTTCCAGTTGCAGCAGCAGGCGGTGCCAGTCCAGCAACAGGTAGAACAGCACCACCGGGATCAGGATCGCCGTGGCCAGCCAGCCGAGCAGGGCGCTGCCGCCCACGCGCGCGGAGGCGAGCACGGTCGTCCAGATCTCGTCGCTGGACGTCATGATCTGCTGCGTGAGGATCGTGCGCAGGCTGCTGCCGTCCAGCTTGATGTGGATGCCGAACTGGGCCAGCCGGGGCGACAGGATGGTGTCGATGCGGGCCAGCGCGTCCGGAATCTGGGCTTGCAGCAGCGGCAGCTCCGTGCGCAGCACCGGCACGACGATCAGGACGAGGGCGGTGACGGATGCCAGGAACGCCAGGATGACGACGACGACGGCGAGCGAGCGGGGCAGATGGAACTTGCCGAGGCGCGTGCGTTCGAGCCGGTCGACGGCGCCGTTCAGGGCGTAGGCGAGGATGGCGGCGGCGATGAACGGGGTGAGGATGGGGCCGAGGGCGTACAGCAGCAGACCGCAAGCCAGCCAGAGTGCCAACCAGAATGCTGACTGTTTTTGCTCCGGGCTGAGGGAAAAAGGCATCTAATTGTTGTTCTTGACCGTTAAAACGGCGCCGCAGCAGGCCGTTTTGATAAAATAATGGATTGACCGACTGGCTACTGTCGGCCCGTGCTGTCCTGGGACCAGTTGTCAACCGCCTACTATTTTACCGCCTCCGCTGCCAAATACCATGAGCCAACCATCTAATGTTTCTCTCTCCTACCGCGACGCTGGTGTCGATATCGATGCCGGCGACGCCCTGGTCGAAGCGATCAAACCTTTTGCCAAGCGCACCATGCGCGAAGGCGTGCTCGGCGGCATCGGCGGTTTCGGTGCGCTGTTCGAAATCAGCAAGAAGTACAAGGAACCGGTTCTCGTGTCCGGCACCGACGGCGTCGGTACCAAGCTGAAACTGGCGTTCGAACTGAACCGCCACGACACGGTCGGCATCGACCTCGTCGCCATGAGCGTCAACGACATCCTCGTGCAGGGCGCCGAGCCGCTGTTCTTCCTGGATTACTTTGCCTGCGGCAAGCTGGACGTGCCGACCGCCACCGCCGTCGTCAAAGGCATCGCCACCGGCTGCGAACAGGCCGGCTGCGCCCTGATCGGCGGCGAAACGGCCGAAATGCCGAGCATGTACCCGGACGGCGAATACGACCTGGCCGGCTTCGCCGTCGGCGCCGTGGAAAAATCGCAGATCATCGACGGCACGAAGATCGCCCCGGGCGACGTCGTGCTGGGCCTGGCCTCGTCGGGCATCCACTCGAACGGCTACTCGCTGGTGCGCAAGATCATCGAAGTGTCGAAGCCGGACCTGGAAGCCGATTTCCACGGCCGCAAGCTGTCCGACGCGCTGATGCAGCCGACCCGCATCTACGTGAAGCCGCTGCTGGCGCTGATGCAGGCGATGGAAGTGAAGGGCCTCGTGCACATCACGGGCGGCGGCCTCGTCGAGAACATCCCGCGCGTGCTGCAGGATAACCTGACGGCCGTGCTCGACAGCAAGTCGTGGACCCTGCCGCCGCTGTTCCAGTGGCTGCAGCAGCACGGCGGCGTGGCCGACGCCGAGATGCACCGTGTGTTCAACTGCGGCATCGGCATGACCGTGATCGTCTCGAAGGAAAACGCGGACGCGGCCGAAGCCCAGCTGAAGGCGGCCGGCGAGACCGTGTACCGCATCGGCGAGATCCGCGCGCGCGGCGAAGGCCAGGCGCAGACGATCGTCGAATAAGCATTGCGAATGCGATGAAAAACGGGCGCCGCGTGGCGCCCGTTGTCATTGCGGCGTCGGCATCAGCCGCGTTGCCGGCGGCGGCGCAGGCCGAGGGCCGCGCCCCCCAGGGCGAGCAGCGCCAGGCTGCCCGGTTCCGGCACGTCCGTCGGCAGATCCCGCGTCGTGTACTGGAAGACGGCGCTGCGGCCCGTCAAATAAAAGCCGTCCGGCGAGTCGTACACGATGCGCAGGCTGTTGCCCGTGAAGGTCAGGACCGGATCGACGACGAAGTCTTCCGTCAGGTCGTTCGAGACGAGCGACAGCCCGGAGATGACCTCGTTCCTGTCGAACTTGATGTTCGAGATCAGGGCCGTGAAATTCTCGAAGTCCCACAGGTCTTGCGACGTCAGTGTCAGCGTTTGCGCGACCGGATCGAGGTCGATCCAGACCTCGCCGCCGTCCCAGCCGGACGGATTGCCGACCACGGCACCCGCGCCCAGTTCGACGCCGGCGCCGACGGCCTGGCCGGTGGCCGTGAACGTCTTCGGGCCGAAGTTGAACGGCGCGCAGGCGGCGCAGTAGGGCAGGCCGGCGGACGTGCCGAAATCGGCCTTGACGATCGCGGCGTTGGCGCTGGCACCGGCCAGGGCGAGCAACAGGCACATGAGTTTTTTCATCGTTGTCTTCCTTGGTGGATTAATGGAGGGCCGGCTCGGCGTGCGCCACGCCGACGATGACGGCGGCATCGGCGACCGGGGTAAAGTTGGGTGAGAAGTTGCTGGCGTCGAGCGCGCTGGCCGTGACGTTCTTCAGCAGCATCAGCGTCGTGAAGCTCTCTCCGTTGGCGGCGCCGTCCTGGTCCCACTGGAACTCGGTGTCGGCGCCGTTCTGGTGCAGGCGCAGGAAGCCGCCGGCGAATGGGTCGGTGCCGCCGGCGTAGCCGCTGGAGTAGGCCAGGATGTTGCTGATGTTGATCTGGTCGCCGCCCGTGCCGGCCGTGAAGTCGGCGATGGTGACGAGAGCCGTCGCGCTGGTCGGGTA
The DNA here is from genome assembly GCF_024756235.1 of Massilia kyonggiensis. Classification (GTDB taxonomy): domain Bacteria; phylum Pseudomonadota; class Gammaproteobacteria; order Burkholderiales; family Burkholderiaceae_D; genus Telluria; species Telluria kyonggiensis. The sequence goes on from NZ_JANUGY010000009.1 coordinate 214,225, forward strand.
GTAGAAATGGATCAGGTCGCTGTCGGCACCGGTCGTGATGGTCTGGGCATTGCTCGAACCGTAGACGTAGAACGTATCGTTGCCGCTGCCGCCGTCGATGACGGACAGCGCCGACGAACCGTTCGCGTCGATGGTGTCGTTGCCGGCCTCGCCGTAGAGCGCGTTGACGCCCTGGCTGTCGGACAGGTAGTCGTCACCTTCGCCGCCGGTCATCGTGTCGTTGCCCGCTTCGCCGTACAGGTAGTCGTTGCCCAGGCCGCCGTCGAGCTTGTCGTTGCCCTGATGGCCGTAGAGATAGTCGTTGCCATCCAGCGCATTGATGGTGTCGTTGTTGATCGTGCCTTGCAGGGTTTCGCCGTTGTCGGTACCTGTCACCGTCAATCCCAGGCTCGTACCGTCAGGGTTGTAGGCTGGGTTGAAGTTGCTCTGCGAGAAGCTGGTCGCCGTCGTACCCTGGAACACCATCAGCGTCTTCCACGTGTTGCCGCCGCCGGTGCCGTCCTGGTCCCACTGGAACTCGGTGTCGGCGCCGTTCTGGTGCAGGCGCAGGTAGCCCGTCGCGAACGGATCGGTGTCGCCGACATAGCCGCTGGAGTAGGCGAGGATGTTGTTGATGTCGAGCTTGTCGCCGCCCGCACCGGGCGTGAAATCCGTGAAGGTGACGCCGCCGCTGGCGCTGGTCGGGTAGTAGTAATAGATCAGGTCGCTGTCGGCACCGGTCGTGATGGTCTGGACATTGCTCGAACCGTAGACGTAGAAGAGGTCGCTGCCGCCGCCGCCGTCGATGACGGACAGCGCCGACGAACCGTTCGTGTCGATGGTGTCGTTGCCGGCGCCGCCGTAGAGCGCGTTGACGCCCTGGCTGTCGGCCAGGTAGTCGTCACCTTCGCCGCCGATCAGCGTGTCGTTGCCCGCTTCGCCGTACAGGTAGTCGTTGCCCGGGCCGCCGTCGAGCTTGTCGTTGCCCTGGTGGCCGTAGAGATAATCGTTGCCATCCAGCGCATTGAGGGTGTCGTCATTGACCGTGCCTTCCAGCGATTCACCGCCGTTGGTGCCGGTGAGGGTCAGGCCGACGCCGGTGCCGCTGGGGTTGTAGGCCGGGTTGAAATTGTTCAGCGTGAAGTTCGTCGCCGTCGTGTTCTGGAACACCATCAGCGTCTTCCACGTGTTGCCGCCGCCGGTGCCGTCCTGGTCCCACTGGAATTCGGTGTCGGCGCCGTTCTGGTACAGGCGCAGGTAGCCCGTGGCGAACGGATCGGTGTCGCCGACGTAGCCGCTGGAGTAGGCGAGGATGTTGTTGATGTCGACCTTGTCGCCGCCCGCGCCGGGGGTGAAGTCGGTGAGGGTGGCGACGGCGTTGGCGCTGGTCGGGTAGTAGTAATAGATCAGGTCGCTGTCGGCGCCGGTTGCGATGGTCTGGGCATTGCTCGACCCATAGATGTAGATCGTGTCGCTGCCGCTGCCGGCGTCAATGACGGACTGCGACGACGAACCGTTGGCGTCGATGGTGTCGTTGCCCGCGCCGCCGTAGAGCACATTGACGCCCTGGCTGTCGGCCAGGTAATCGTTGCCGTCGCCGCCCACGAGCGTGTCGTTGCCGGCATCGCCGTACAGGCTATCGTTGCCGTCGCCACCCAGCAGAGAATCGTTGCCGGCGCCGCCAGACAGGTAGTCGTTGCCAAGGCCGGCGTCGAGCTTGTCGTTGCCCTGGTAGCCATACAGGTAGTCATTGCCGTCCAGGGCATTGATCGTGTCGTCGTTGACCGTGCCTTCCAGCGATTCGCCGCCGTCGGTGCCGGTGAGAGTCAGGCCGACGCCGGTGCCGTTGGGGTTGTAGGCCGGGTTGAAATTGTTCAGCGTGAAGTTCGTCGCCGTCGTGTTCTGGAACACCATCAGCGTCTTCCACGTGTTGCCGCCGCCGGTGCCGTCCTGGTCCCACTGGAATTCGGTGTCGGCGCCGTTCTGGTACAGGCGCAGGTAGCCCGTGGCGAACGGATCGGTGTCGCCGACGTAGCCGCTGGAGTAGGCGAGGATATTGTTGATGTCGACCTTGTCGCCGCCCGCGCCGGGGGTAAAGTCCGTGAGGGTGGCGACGGCATTGGCGCTGGTCGGGTAGTAGTAATAGATCAGGTCGCTGTCGGCACCGGTCGCGATGGTCTGGGCATTGCTCGACCCATAGATGTAGATCGTGTCGCTGCCGCTGCCGGCGTCGATGACGGACTGCGACGACGAACCGTTGGCGTCGATGGTGTCGTTGCCCGCGCCGCCGTAGAGCACGTTGATGCCCTGGCTGTCGGCCAGGTAGTCGTTGCCGTCGCCGCCCACGAGCGTGTCGTTGCCCGCATCGCCGAACAGGTTGTCGTTGCCGTCGCCACCCAGCAGAGAATCATTGCCGGCGCCGCCAGCCAGGTAGTCGTTGCCGAGGCCGGCGTCGAGCTTGTCGTTGCCCTGGTAGCCATACAGGTAGTCGTTGCCGTCCAGGGCATTGATCGTGTCGTTGTTGACCGTGCCTTCCAGCGACTCGCCGTTCTCGGTGCCGGTGAGGGTGATACCGAGGCTGGTGCCGTCCGGGTTGTAGGCCGGATTGAAGTTATGCATCGTGAAGCCAGTCGCCGTCGTGTTCTGGAACACCATCAGCGTCTTCCACGTGCTGCCGCCGCCGGTGCCGTCCTGGTCCCACTGGAACTCGGTGTCGGCGCCGTTCTGGTGCAGGCGCAGGTAGCCCGTCGCGAACGGATCGGTGTCGCCGACGTAGCCGCTGGAATAGGCGAGGATATTGTTGATGTCGACCCGGTCACCGCCCGCACCGGGGGTAAAGTCCGTGAGGGTGGCGACGGCGTTGGCGCTGGTCGGATAGTAGTAATAGATCAGGTCGCTGTCGGCGCCGGTCGTGATGGTCTGGGCATTGCTCGACCCATAGATGTAGAACGTGTCGCTGCCGCTGCCGCCGTCGATCACGGATTGCTCCGACGAACCGTTGGCGTCGATGGTGTCGTTGCCCGCGCCACCGTAGAAGGCGTTGATGCCCTGGCCGTCGGCCAGGTAGTCGTTGCCGTCGCCGCCCACGAGCGTGTCGTTGCCCGCATCGCCGTACAGGGTGTCGTTGCCGTCGTTGCCTTCGATCGAATCGTTGCCGTCGCGGCCGTACAGGGCGTCGCCGCTGCCCAGGCCGTACATCAGGTCGTCGAGCGCGGTGCCGTACAGCGAGTCGGCATCGGGCGTGCCCCGGATGGCGCCGACAACGGTCAGCGTGAAGTGGTCGTGTGCGGTGGCGCCGTTCTGGTCGGTGGCCGCGATGTCGAGTGCGTACGGCGTGAGGTTGGTCGCCGCCGGGGCCGTGCCGCTCAGCGTCCGCGTGGCCGCGTCGAAGTGCAGCCAGGCCGGCAGCGCCGCGCCGTCGTCGAGTTTCAGGCTGTAGGTCAGCGTCGAATTAGCATCCATGTCGGCGAAGGCCGTGGCCGGGATCGTGTAGCTGAACGCCGTGCCGTTCTCCACGAGCTGGTCGCCGACCGGCGCGACCAGGTAGGGCGTGTCGTTGCTGCCGGCGACTGTCCATTTGACCGTGCCGGTCGTCGTGGTCGCACCGTCGGACACATCGTACTCGACCGACACCGTGGTCGACTGTCCCTGCGCCAGCGACTGGTAGGCCGCATTCGACGGATCGAGGGTGAACGTGTGCGTGGCCGCGTCGTACGTCACGCCGGCCGGCAGGCCGTTGTGCAGCGACCCGACGGTCAGCGTCGTGCCGGCATCCTGGTCGCTGGCATTGGCCAGCGCGTCCAGCACGACCTTCTGGCCATCTTCCGTTGCGTTGCCGGTCACCGGGCCGTTGACGACGGGCGCATGGTTCGTGGGGACATCCGTCGCGCCCGCGATCGTCCACGAGACTGAGGCCGACGTCGTTGTCGCGCCGTCCGACACGCCGTAGTTGACGGTCACGACCTGCGACTCGCCGTCGTTCAGGGCCTGGTAATCCGCGCTGGACGGATCGAGGCGGAACGTGTGCGTGGCCGCGTCGTACGTCACGCCGGCCGGCAGCGTGGACGGTACGTTCACCACGACAAGTGCGGCGCCGTTGTCGACGTCCGCCGCGTGCGCCAGCGCATCGAGCACGACGGCCGGACCGTCCTCGACGGCATTGCCCGTGACGGCGCCGGCCACGACGGGAGCATCGTTGGCGCCCGTGATGGTCCACGAGGCCGTCGCGTTCGTCGTAGCCGTGCCGTCCGAGACGCCATACGTGACCGACACCGTCGTCGTCTGGCCGTGCGCCAGGGACTGGTAGGCCGCGTTCGATGGATCGAGGCTGAAGGTATGCGTGGCCGCATCGTACGTCACGCCGGCCGGGAGCGAAGCCGGCACGTTCACCACGCTCAGGGACGTGCCATTGTCCACGTCGGACGCCCTGGTGAGCGCGTTCAGTACGACGGCCGGGCCGTCCTCGGTGGTGTCGCCGGTGACGATGCCGCTGACGACGGGCGCGTCGTTGGCGCCGGTGACGGTCCAGGACACCGTCGCGTTCGTCGTGGCGGTGCCGTCCGAGACACCGTACGTGACCGACACCGTCGTTGCCTGGCCCTGTGCCAGCGCTTGATACGCCGGATAGGACGGGTCGAGCCTGAACGTGTGCGCGGCCACGTCGTACGTCACGCCGGCCGGCAGCGTGGCAGGCACGTTCACGACGGTCAGGGTCGTACCGGCGTCCGGATCGGACGCGTTGGCGAGCGCGTCCAGCGCGATGGCCGGGCCATCCTCGTTGACGTTGCCGAGGACCGGGCCGCCGACGACGGGCGCGTGATTATCGGGCACATCGGTCACGCCGGCGATCGTCCACGAGACGGAAGCGGCGGTCGTCGCCGTGCCGTCCGACACGCCGTAGTTCACGGTCACGACCTGCGACTGGCCGTCGTTCAGCGCCTGATAGGCCGCGTTGGACGGGTCGAGGGTGAAGCTGTGCGTGGCCACGTCGTACGTCACGCCCGCCGGCAGCGAGGCGGGCACGTTCACGACGGTCAACGTGGTGCTGCCATCGACGTCCGTTGCCTTGGCCAGCGCGTTGAGCGCGACCGCGCCACCATCCTCGGTGGCATTGCCGGTGACGGCGCCGCTGACGACCGGCGCGTCGTTGGTGCCGGTGACGGTCCACGAGGCCGTCGCGGTCGTCGTGGCCAGGCCGTCCGAGACGCCGTACGTCACCGATACCGTCGTCGCCTGGCCTTGCGCCAGCGACTGGTAGGCCGCGTTCGATGGATCGAGGGTGAAGGTGTGCGCGGCCGCGTCGTACGTCACGCCGGCCGGCAGCGAGGCCGGCACGTTCACGACGGCCAGCACGGCGCCGCTGTCGGCATCCGATGCCTTGGCCAGCGCATTCAACGCCACAGCCGCGCCGTCTTCGGTCGCATTGCCCGTGACGGCGCCGCTGACGACGGGCGCGTCGTTTGTGCCCGTGACGGTCCACGATGCCGTCGCGGCCGTCGTGGCCGAGCCGTCCGAGACGCCGTACGTCACGGATACCGTCGTCGCCTGGCCCTGCGCGAGCGACTGGTAGGCCGCGTTGGACGGATCGAGGATGAAGCTGTTCGAGCCGGCGTTGTACGTCACGCCCGCAGGAAGCGTGGCCGGCACGTTCACGACGGTGAGCACGGCGCCGTTGTCGAGGTCCGCTGCCTTGGCCAGCGCGTTCAGTACGACGGCCGCGCCGTCCTCGGTCGCGTTGCCCGTGACGGCGCCGTTGACGACGGGCGCGTCGTTGGTGCCGGTGACGGTCCAGGAGGCCGTCGCGTTCGTCGTGGCCGAACCGTCGGAGACGCCATACGCCACCGACACCGTCGTCGTCTGGCCCTGCGCCAGCGCCTGGTACGCGCCGTTCGACGGATCGAGGGTGAAGGTGTGCGTGGCCGCGTCGTAGGTCACGCCGGCCGGCAGCGTGGCCGGCACGTTCACGATGGCCAGGGTGGTACCGGCATCCGGATCGGATGCGTTGCCGAGTGCGTCCAGGCCCACGGCCGCGCCATCCTCGGTGGCGGTGCCGAGCACGGGACCGCTGACGACGGGGGCGTGGTTATCGGGCACGTCGGTTACGCCAGCGATCGTCCACGAGACGGATGCCGGCGTGGTCGCCATGCCGTCCGAGACGCCGTAGTTGACGGTCACGACCTGCGATTGGCCGTTGTTCAGCGCCTGGTAGGCAGCGTTCGATGGATCGAGGCTGAACGTGTGCGTGGCGGCGTCATAGGTCACGCCGTCCGGCAGCGTGGCCGGCAGATTCACGACGGTCAGGACGGCGCCGTTGTCCACGTCGGACGCGTTGCCCAGCGCGTTCAGCGCGACCGCCGTGCCGTCCTCGGTGGCGTTGCCTGTGACGGCCGCGCTGACGACGGGGGCGTCGTTACTTCCGGTCACAGCGATCGTCAGGGTCGTCGTCGCGCCGGCGCTGCCGTCGGTCACGCCGTAACTGAAGACATCGGTCCCGCTTTCCCCTTGTTTCAAGGCCTGGACGACCGGGCTCGCGTTGTTCAGGGTGTATTCGTAGGCGCCGTCGGCACCGAGGACCAGGGTACCGTATTTGCCGTTGAAGGTACCCGGCTGGACCACGTTCAGGACCGTTCCCGCGTCGGGATCGCTGTCGTTGGCCAGGGCATTGCCGACGAGTTTCAGGTTGGCTGCATCTTCGACGATCGTCCTTTGATCCGGGCTCGCCACGGGCGCGCTGTTGACGAACGCGGCGACGCCGAGGAAGTCCTTCGTATCCAGCGTGACCGCCACGTTCTTCAGGGCGATCTTCAGGTCGGCCAAGCCGTCGCCGTCGGTGTCCGCGAACACGTGCACGTCAGCCCCGGACTGCGCCTGCCAGACGCCGTGCGCCGCCGGGTTCGTGCCGGTCCAGCGCAGGCCCGCGAAGGCGCGCAGGTCGATCTTGTCCTGGCCCGACTGGAAATCGAGGATGGCATCTGTGGCGGCGGCCGTGGAATCGCTGGCGCGCTCGTAGACGAAGAGGTCGGCACCGGTACCGCCTTCCAGTACGTCGGCGCCGTCGCGTCCCGCCAGCGTGTCCGCCGCGGTACCGCCGCGCAGCACGTTGACGCCCGCGGCGCCGGCCAGCCAGACGGCTTCCGCCGACGTGCCGGCGTCGACGTTCTCGAACCCGGTAACGGTGACGACACGTGCCGTGGCGTCCTGGTTGCCCAGCGCCAGGTCGATGCGCACGGCCTGCTTCGCGAGCAGGGTATCGGTGCCGCTGCCGCCGTCGATCACGCTGCCGCGGTTCGAATCGTTCTGGTACACGATCGTATCGTTGCCACCGCCACCTTTCAGGGTGTCGGTGCCCCCACCGCCATCGATAAAGTCGTCGCCGTCCGTGCCGTTGAACACGTCGGTCCGCCGGGTGCCAGTGAAATTCGCCATTCGTCGTTCCCTTTCAGGTAAGCGCAGCAATAGGATGAAACTCAGCAAAAATGCAGGCGCAATTCAAAAAGTTATGGAATTGCGGAAATATTTTTTTTGCTGTGGCGAATGCAATTAATGTGCCAAAAAGACAACTCATTGATTTTTCTCAAGGTTTCTTCTGGGATTCGTAATGGTTGTAACAAGTTGTAAATAAAACCGACAATCACAATGGGTATAACCGAAGAGCGGTTACAAGATCGCGGCGTACGGGAGGGGGAAAGGAGAAATGAAAACGGGGCGCCGCGGCGCCCCGTCGATCGTTATCGGCCCGCGTTCGGGCCGATGTTCTTGCCGAGGAAGGCCTCGACGCGGGTCCAGAAATCGACCGAATTCTTCGGCAGATGCCAGCCATGGCCTTCTTTCGGGTATTCGATCCATTCGACGTTCTTGTTGGTCTTCGTGACCGCGTCGTAGAACTTCCGGCCGTGGTATAGCGGCACGCGGCGGTCGACGCCGCCGTAGGCGAGCAGCACGGGCTGCGTGATACGGGCCGCCTGCTCGATGGGCGACATGGCCTTCAGTTGCGCCGCATCCTTCACGCGGTCGCCGATCAGTTCCGGCATGCCGTAGGCTTTCCACTGGTCCGTCAGGTCCGACGCGTGGCTCCAGGCGCCCGTGTACATCAGGTTGATGTCGGTGACGCCGACCCCGGAGAGGGCGAACAGATACGGCAGATGCGGCGCAGGAACATGCAAATCCTCATCGAGAAACTTGCATAAAGATAACATCTATTCCGGCGCCCGGATATGCGCCACGAGCCCCCCGCTCTCGCGCGGCGGCGCCCTGGTCACGAGGCTGACGACGACCAGCGCCAGCGCCCCTGCCGGCACGCCGAACACGCCGGCGGAGATGGGCGCGATGTGGAACCAGACGGCGTCGAGGCTCCCGCCCAGCATCGGATTCGTGTGCAGCATGTAGTAGATGCAGACGAGGAAACCGGTCGCCATGCCCGCGATCGCGCCCGCGAAGTTGGCGCGTTTCCAGAACACGCCCGCCACGAGCGCGGGGAACATGGTCGACCCCGCGAGCGAGAACGCGGCGCCGACGAGCGACAGGATGTCGGCCGGCTTCTGCGACGCGACGTACGCGGCGATGAACGCGACGGCGAGCAGCAGCAGCTTGGAAATCGTCACGCGCTTCTGCGTGGAGGCGCCCGGGTCGACGATCTTGAAGTAGATGTCGTGCGACAGCGCGTTCGAGATCGCGAGCAGCAGCCCGTCCGCCGTGGACAGCGCCGCCGCCAGGCCGCCGGCCGCCACCAGGCCGGAAATCACGTACGGCAGGCCGCCGATCTCCGGCGTGGCCAGCGTGAGCACGTCGCCGTCGATCGCGATCTCGGCCAGCTGCACGATGCCGTCGCCGTTGACGTCGACGATGCTGATCAACGGGTTCGACTTGTCGACGTTGGCCCAGTACGACACCCAGGTCGGCAGGGAATCGAAGCCCGTGCCGACGAGGGCCGTGTAGATGTCGTACTTGGCCAGCACGGCCAGCGCCGGCATCGTCAGGTAGATCAGCAGGATGAAGAACAGCGTCCAGAACACGGACACGCGCGTCTCGTGCACGGACGGCGTCGTGTAGGAGCGCATCAGGATGTGCGGCAGCGCCGCCGTGCCGAACATCAGGCAGAACACGAGCGACAGAAAATTATTGCGGCGGATGTCGGATTCCTCCCGTGTCTTGCCGGGGAACGGTTCCGCGTGCGGTTCCGGCGGCTGGGCGCGCGCCAGGTTGGCGGCGCGCTGTTCGGCCCACACGCGCGCGGCTTCCTCGGCCGTGCGCGGATAGTCGAGCAGCGCGCGTTCCGCGCTGCGCACCTCGGTTAGCGGCGCGTTGCGGCCGCGCGCCTTGTCCAGCCGGCGCTGCGCCTCGATCTTGCCCGCCTCCCAGGAGTGGGGCAGGGCGGCGATGCGCGCGGCGTAGTCGTCGGCGCGGGCGCGGAAACGGGCGCGCACTTCGGCCTCGCGCGGGTCCGTCGCCAGCTGGGCTTCGCGCGCGGCCAGCTTGGGCAGCACGGAACCGTACGCGACCTGCGGCACCGGATTGCCCGCGAATTTCATCGACAGCCAGATCGTCGGGATCAGGAAGGCGACGAGGATGATGATGTACTGCGCCACCTGCGTCCACGTGATGGCGCGCATGCCGCCCAGGAACGAGCACACGAGGATGCTGGCGAGGCCGAGGAAGATGCCGACCGAGAAATCGACGCCCGTGAAGCGCGACGCGATCAGGCCCACCGCGTAGATCTGCGCGACGACGTACGTGAACGAGACGACGATGGTGGCGCCCACCGCGAGCGCGCGCACGATGTTGCCCTGGCGCGTGCCGGTCTCGCCGCCGTAGCGGGCCGCGAGGAAATCGGGGATCGTGTACTGGGCGAAGCGGCGCAGGTAGGGCGCGATCAGCAGGGCGACGAGGCAGTAGCCCCCCGTCCAGCCCATCACGTAGGCGAGGGCGTCGAAGCCGTGCAGGTACAAGGTGCCGGCGAGGCTGATGAAGCTGGCGGCCGAGATCCAGTCGGCCGCCGTCGCCATGCCGTTGAACAGCGCCGGCACCCGCCGTCCCGCCACGTAGTATTCGGACACGTTCGACGTGCGGCTGACGACGCCGATGATCGCGTACAGGACGATCGTCGCGAACATGTACAGGTGGCCGATCCACTGGCGCGGCATGCCTTCGTGTTCGAGGATCGCCAGCGCGCCCAGGAACAGCGCGAAGCACAGCGTGAACCACAGGTAGTAGCGGGACAGTCGGCGGAAGTAGGAGCGGGTCCTGGTGGCGGTGCCGGTCATCGACGCTGCTCCAGCATGCGATCGAAATCGCGGTCGAGGATGCGCATGCGCCAGGCGTACGCGCCGATGATGGCGAGGTACGTGAGCGACGCGCCCTGCGCCGCCAGGTAGAACGACAGCGGCCAGCCGAACACGGACAGGTGCGCGAGGTCGCGCGCAAAGAACACGGTGCAGAAGCTCGTGGCCAGCCACAGCGCGAGCAGCAGCGCGATCAGTCGGCGCGCGCGCGCCCAGTGCGCGGCGCGCGCGGCGACGATGCGTTGGCGCTCGCGGTCGGGGTCAGAGGAAGGGACGGTCTCGGTCGACATCGGGGACTAGCGTGACGGTGGGCGGGAAGGTCAGCCGGAACAGGCTGCCCGGGAATTTCTTGTGCGTGCTGCGCGGGTTGTTGAAGATCTCGATGTCGGCGCCGTGCTGCTGCGCGATCTCGCGCACGATGGCGAGACCGAGGCCGGAACCGGGCGCGCTCGAACCGAGGATGCGATAAAAGCGTTCGAACACGCGGTGGCGTTCGGATGGCGCGATGCCGGGGCCGGTGTCCTCGACTTCGAGTAAGGCCTGGTTGCCGTTGCCGATATTGGTCCCGCGCACGCGCACGGTGACGCTGCCGCCCGGCGGCGTGTAGCGCAGCGCGTTGTCGATCAGGTTCGACAGCAGCTCGCGCAGCATCATGGCGCTGCCGTCGATTTCCGGCGGGTCGCCGATCACTTCGTAGCCGAGGTCGATCTCGTGCGCGAACGAGGCCTGCACCCAGTCCTGCACGACGTCGCGCGCCAAAGCGGCAAGGTCGAGCGGCTCCAGCGTCTGGCCCGCATGCGGCTGGTTTTCCGCGCGGGCCAGCGCCAGCAGCTGGTTCACGAGGCGCGTGGCCGATTCCGAGCTCTTGGCCAGTTGCTCGAGCGAGCGGTGGATCTCGTTGGGATCGATCTGGCGCAGTGCCAGCTCCGACTGCATGCGCATGCCCGCGAGCGGCGTCTTCATCTGGTGCGCGGCGTCGGCGATGAAGCGCTTCTGCGCGTCGATGGTGTGCGCGAGGCGCGCCAGCATGTCGTTCAGCGAGCCGACGAGCGGCGAGATCTCTTCCGGCACCTGGCGCGAATCGATGGGCGACAAATCGTCCGGCGGCCGCGCGCGGATGCGTTCCTGCAGTTGAGCGAGCGGCGACAGCCCGCGCGACAGGGCGAACCAGACGAGGGCCAGGATCACGGGCAGGATGATGAACTGGGGCAGGATCACGCCCTTGATGATCTCGTTGGCCAGCTGCGCGCGCTTGTCGAGCGTTTCCGCCACCTGCACGAGCGCGAGGCGCGGTTCCTGCGTGGCGTCCAGCAGCGGCTGCAGGTTGACCCAGGCATAGGCGATGCGCACCGGCGTGCCGTGCAGGTTCTCGGTGCGGAAGTGCACGCGGCCGCTGCGCTCGGCGTCGTCGGGGTTCGGCGGCGGCAGGTCGCGGTCGCCGTCGACGATCTCGCCGCGCGGGCCGCTGATCTGGAAATAGACGCTGTCGACGTCGTCCGCGCGCAGGATGTCGCGCGCGGTGCCGCCCAGGTGCGCGACGACTTTACCGTCGACTTCCTTGACCTGCTGCGCGAGCACCGTGACGCTGTCTTCCAGCGCGTGGTCGAACGGCTGATTCGCGATCGATTTCGCGACCAGGTACGTGATCGCGATGCTCATCGGCCACAGCAGCAGCAGCGGGGCCAGCATCCAGTCGAGGATTTCGCCGAACAGCGAGTGCTGGATGCTTTCTTCCGGCTCGGGCCTGGGCGGGACGTAGAGTTCGTCGACCGGTTCCGTGACGGCGAGCGGCTCCGGCCCGGCCGCGCGCCGCTTGAACCGTTTCACTTGTGGCCGCTGGCCGCGTCGGCGCTCTTGCGGGCGCTGTCACGGGGTGTATCGGAATAGCGCTCCAGGCAATAGCCCAGGCCGCGCACGGTGGCGATGCGGATGCCGCCCGTCTCGATCTTCTTGCGCAGGCGGTGCACATAGACCTCGATGGCGTTGTTCGACACCTCTTCGCCCCATTCGCACAGGTGGTCGACGAGCTGTTCCTTCGACACGAGGCGTCCCGTGCGCGCCAGCAGGATTTCCAGTAGGCCCAGTTCGCGCGCGGACAGGTCAAGCATCTGGTCGTTGATGTACGCGCTGCGGCCGACCTGGTCGTACACGAGCGGGCCGTGGCGGATGACGGTCGAGCCGCCGCCCTGGCCGCGCCGGGTGAGGGCGCGCACGCGCGCTTCCAGTTCGGACAGCGCGAACGGCTTGGGCATGTAGTCGTCGGCGCCGGCGTCGAGGCCGCCCACGCGCTGCTCGATCGAATCGGCGGCCGTGAGGATCAGCACCGGCAGCAGCGAGCCGCGCGCACGCAGGCGGCGCAGCACGTCGAGGCCGGACAGCCTGGGCAGGCCGAGGTCGAGGATCAGGAGATCGAACTCCTGGGTCGACAGAGCCGTGTCCGCGTCCTGGCCGTTCTTGACGCAGTCGATCGCGTAGCCGGACTGGCGCAAGGAGCGCGTCAGCCCGTCGGCCAATACGCTATCATCTTCGGCTAGTAAAATACGCATCTTTTCTCCCGGCTTTCGTTGTTCGACCTACCTAACTCGCTTATTGTGTGTGAAGTTTCGCAACATGTCGAATCGGTCAAGCGATGGTAAATATCGCTTGCCAAAACCACTGGGATTTTATACAGTACTTCCTATTGAAATCGCGCGAGCGGCCCACACCTTGGTTCACTCTAGGACAGAAAGAAAGTTATGGACGACAAAAAATCCGCACTAAATGCAGCCGAGAAGGGCAAGGCGCTGGCAGCAGCCCTCGCGCAGATCGAAAAGCAATTCGGTAAAGGCTCGGTGATGCGCATGGACACCAATGCGCCCGTCGAGGAAGTACAAACCGTTTCGACCGGCTCGCTGGGCCTGGACATCGCGCTGGGCGTCGGTGGCCTGCCGCGTGGCCGTATCGTCGAGATCTACGGTCCGGAATCGTCGGGTAAGACGACCCTGACCCTGCAGACCATCGCCCAGATGCAAAAGCTGGGTGGCACCTGCGCGTTCATCGACGCCGAACACGCGCTGGATGTGACCTATGCGCAAAAGCTGGGCATCAAACTGGACGAGCTGCTGATCTCGCAGCCGGACACGGGTGAACAGGCACTGGAAATCACGGACGCCCTCGTGCGTTCGGGCAGTGTCGACCTCGTGGTCATCGACTCGGTGGCGGCACTGACGCCGCGCGCCGAGATCGAAGGCGACATGGGCGACTCCCTGCCGGGCCTGCAGGCCCGCCTGATGTCGCAGGCGCTGCGCAAGCTGACCGCATCGATCAACCGTACGAACACCCTGGTGATCTTCATTAACCAGATCCGTATGAAGATCGGCGTCATGTTCGGCAGCCCGGAAACGACGACCGGCGGTAATGCGCTGAAGTTCTACGCCTCCGTGCGTCTGGACATCCGCCGTACCGGCTCGATCAAGACCGGCGACGAGGTGATCGGTAACGAAACCAAGGTCAAGGTCGTCAAGAACAAGATCGCGCCCCCGTTCAAGGAAGCGCACTTCGACATCCTGTACGGCGAAGGCACGTCGCGCGAAGGCGAGATCATCGACCTGGGCGTGGACAACAAGATCGTCGAGAAGTCGGGTTCGTGGTACAGCTATAACGGCGAACGCATCGGCCAGGGCAAGGACAATGCCCGTATCTTCTTGAGGGAGCGTCCGGCACTGGCACGCGAAATCGAGAACAAGGTCCGCGCCGCCCTCGGCGTGCGCGAACTGCCGCCGGCCCCGGCCGGCAGCGCTGCGGTCGAGCCGGCAGCAATCGGCGACGACGAGTAATCGTCCGGATGCCGCGCCAGCAGCTGAGCCTCAAGGCTCGCGCGTTGAAGTATCTGTCGACGCGCGAGCACAGCCGGCTCGAACTGGCGCGCAAGTTATCCCGCTATGCCGAGGAGGGCGACGACGTCGAAGCCCTCCTCGATTTCCTTGAAAAGAACAACTGGCTGTCGCAGGAGCGTTTTGCCGAATCGCTGGTCCACCGGCGTGCCGGACGCTACGGCAACGCCCGGGTGCTTGCCGAACTCCAGCAGCATGGTGTCAACGGCGAAGCATTCGACGAACTCAAGTCCGAACTGAAGGAATCCGAAACGGCACGGGCCCGCGAAGTCTGGCGCCGCAAGTTCGGCAAGGTTCCGCAGGATGCCGAAGAACGCAGCAAACAGATGCGCTTCCTGCTGCAACGTGGCTTTTCCCAGAGTGCGGTGCGTGCCGCGCTGAAGGGCGGCCACGATGACGACGACCTCTGATCTCATCGTTGTGAATATCCGACTGTCGTTCTGTTTATGACGGCAAGCTTGCGGTTTCGGCATCACAACTTCGCAACATCTTCCCTTATCTTCCCTGCAAAAACCCTTCTGTAACCGGGGAGACGGTGCACAGCCCGGCACCCTGTGCTAAACTTTCATGGTTTAAGCAGCGCCGCAAGAGCGGTTGTTGCCGTAGAAGCTGCGGCAACGTGCATCAGGCACAACGGCTGCAAATTTTTTCGCCGCATACCGGCATTGGTGTTTATGCCCCTGTCTCCTCCCGCTCCGCGTAAGCCAAGGCACACGCGCGCCATTACCGTCGAAGCGTTCGCGCGCGACGATGGCCTGTGGGACCTCGACGCGTGCATCCGCGACACCAAGACGCATGACATTGCCCTGCCTTCCGGCTCCCGTCCGGCCGGCCTGCCGGTGCACGAACTCAAATTGCGGGTGACTATCGACCGCGACATGAACATCGTCGACGCCGAAGCCGCGTCCGATGCCGTACCCTATCCCGGTTTCTGCGACACCATCGCTCCTGCGTATAAAAAGCTCATCGGCTTGTCGCTGCTGAAACATTTCCGATTGCATCTGAAGGACCGCCTGTCCGGGGTACTCGGCTGCACCCACCTGACCGAACTCGCGCAAGTCCTGCCCACCGCGGCAATCCAGGCCTTCGCCGATGACGCGATGGCCAACCGCCCGGCCGATGCTTCGGCCGAGCGGCCTTACGAACTGGACCGCTGCCACGCGCTGCGACTCGACGGCCCCGCCGTCGAAACGTATTACCCGCGCTGGGCTCTCAAGGCGGTGCCGGGGTAGTGTCGTCCGGAGTAGACTCCGGTTTTGTCGCTTTTTTATTCAACCGCATTTCTAAATCAGTAACAGAAGAAGGGAAGCCAGCATGAAAATCCATGAGTATCAGGGCAAAGAGATCCTCCGAAAATTCGGAGTGACCGTTCCGCGCGGCATTCCGTGCTTGTCGGTCGACGAGGCTGTCAAGGCAGCTGAAGAGCTGGGCGGTCCGGTCTGGGTGGTCAAGGCCCAGATCCATGCTGGCGGCCGCGGCAAGGGCGGTGGCGTCAAAGTCGCCAAGTCGCTGGAACAAGTGCGCGAATACGCGAACCAGATCCTGGGCATGCAGCTGGTGACTCACCAGACCGGTCCGGAAGGCCAGAAAGTCCGCCGCCTGCTGATCGAAGAAGGCGCCGACATCAAGAAAGAACTGTACGTGTCGATGGTCACCGACCGCGTCACCCAGAAAGTCGTGCTGATGGCCTCGTCGGAAGGCGGCATGGACATCGAAGAAGTTGCACACAGCAACCCGGAAAAGATCCACAACGTCGTGATCGAGCCGAGCGTCGGCCTGACCGATGCGGATGCCGACGACATCGCCCGCAAGATCGGCGTGCCGGAAGGCTCGATCGCCGCTGCCCGCGCGAACCTGCAAGGCCTGTACAAAGCGTACTGGGAAACCGACGCATCGCTGGCTGAAATCAACCCGCTGATCCTGACCGGCGACGGTAAAGTGATTGCCCTGGACGCCAAGTTCAACTTCGACTCGAACGCCCTGTTCCGTCACCCGGAAATCGTCGCCTACCGCGACCTGGACGAAGAAGATCCGGCCGAAGTCGAAGCTTCGAAATTCGACCTGGCCTACATCTCGCTGGACGGTAACATCGGCTGCCTCGTGAACGGCGCCGGCCTGGCCATGGCCACCATGGACACCATCAAGCTGTTCGGCGGCGAGCCGGCCAACTTCCTGGACGTCGGCGGCGGCGCAACCGCCGAGAAGGTCACGGAAGCCTTCAAGATCATGCTGAAGAACCCGGGCCTGAAAGCCATCCTGGTCAACATCTTCGGCGGCATCATGCGCTGCGACGTGATCGCCGAAGGCGTGATCACCGCATCGAAGGCCGTGTCGCTGCAAGTGCCGCTGGTCGTCCGCATGAAGGGCACCAACGAAGACCTGGGCAAGAAGATGCTGGCCGACTCCGGCCTGCCGATCATCTCGGCCGACACCATGGAAGACGCAGCGAAGCAGGTCGTTGCCGCTGCAGCTGGCCAAGCTTAATTCGCGAAGGAAATAAAATGTCGATTCTGATTAACAAAGACACCAAAGTCATCACCCAAGGTATCACCGGCAAGACCGGCCAATTCCACACCCGCATGTGCCGCGACTACGCGAACGGCCGTGAAGCCTTCGTCGCAGGCGTGAACCCGAAGAAAGCCGGTGAGGACTTCGAGGGCATCCCCATCTTCGCGAGCGTCAAGGAAGCCAAGCAGGAAACCGGCGCGACCGTGTCGGTCATCTACGTTCCGCCGGCAGGCGCCGCCGCCGCCATCTGGGAAGCCGTGGAAGCCGAGCTGGACCTGGCAATCTGCATCACCGAAGGCATCCCCGTCCGTGACATGATGGAAGTCAAGGACCGCATGGCCAAGGCCGGTTCGAAGACCCTGCTGCTGGGCCCGAACTGCCCGGGCCTGATCACCCCGGACGAGATCAAGATCGGCATCATGCCGGGTCACATCCACAAGAAAGGCCGCATCGGCGTCGTGTCCCGTTCGGGCACGCTGACGTATGAAGCCGTCGGCCAGCTGACCGCACTGGGCCTGGGCCAGTCGTCGGCAGTCGGCATCGGTGGCGACCCGATCAACGGTCTGAAGCACATCGACGTGATGAAGATGTTCAACGACGATCCGGACACGGACGCCGTCATCATGATCGGCGAGATCGGCGGCCCGGACGAAGCCAATGCTTCGTACTGGATCAAGGACAACATGAAGAAGCCGGTCGTCGGCTTCATCGCCGGCGTCACCGCGCCGCCGGGCAAGCGCATGGGCCACGCCGGCGCGCTGATCTCGGGCGGTGCCGATACCGCCGAAGCCAAGCTGGAAATCATGGAAGCCTGCGGCATCAAGGTCACCAAGAACCCGTCGGAAATGGCTCGTCTGCTGAAGGCGATGCTGTAATCCTGCGGTTCCGATCCGATGAAACGGGACGCTTCGGCGTCCCGTTTTTTTTGTGCTGACAATTTTTGTCACAACTCAACAAAAACGGTCGGGGCGACAATTTTCGCCACCCCCGCGTGACAAAAATTGTCATGCGGCAATGCAAAAAACACGCAAAAACTCACTATTTGATGGCACCGTGCTAACGATTCCGTACGGAAACAGCCTGGCACGCCGATTGCATAGTGTAAAGGGCAGAAGCAAGCAGTAACCGGATACGCAGTACCCCTTTAATTTTGCAGTGCCCCCACCTGGAGAGACATCATGAAAGCACCGAAAATCGTCAAGAAAGCCCAAGCCGGCTTTACCCTGATCGAACTGATGATCGTTGTCGCGATTATCGGCATCCTGGCCGCCGTGGCCATCCCGGCATACCAGGACTACGTCGCCAAGTCGAAGTTCGCCGCCGCACTGGGCGAAGTCTCGGCCGGCAAGACCGCGTTCGAAGTCAAGCTGAACGAAGGCGCGACCCCGGCCGCACCTGCAGACGTCGGCCTGTCGGCGACCGCGACCGCCAACTGCCAAAGCTTCACCGTGACCGGCACCACGCTGACCTGCCGTATCGTCGGCGGCCCGTCGACCGTCTCCGGCCAGGACATCGTCCTGACCCGCGGCACCGACGGCGGCTGGACTTGCGCCGCTTCGACCGTCAAGCAGAAGCTGATCGGTACCACGGGCGTCTGCGTCGGCCAGAGCTAATCGGTCCTCGTCTTCCGACGATCCCTGACAATGCCGCTCAGTGTAAGCTGGGCGGCATTTTTATTTACTAAGGCCATGACAACGACAACCGCAACTGCCAAGCTCGACAATAATTCCAGCTGGAAGCGGATTGTGTCGGCAGCTTACCCGCTCGCCCTGATCGTTGTCCTGGGCATCAATTTCTTGAGCAGGAATGGACACGACGAGCAGAGACTCCATGAAATCGCGCTCCTGTTGGCAACAGGACTCATGCTCGTTTTCACCCAATCCGCTGCACTGACGGCATTTCTCGGCGCCTCCTGGGGCGGCCGCGCACTGGCTCTGTTTTTTGCGTATGGCGCCGTCTCCGCCACGGTGGCCTATGCGCCTGCTTACGCCGGCGTCGAGGTGGCGCTGTTCCTGCTCCTGCTAACAATTGCATTGGCGATCGCCGACCAGATCCAGCGCGGTGGCGTTCCATTGATGCGGACCGCACTGCAGGCCATCGGTTGCGCCGCCGTGCTGCATGCTGTCCGGATCGTCGTCAACTACTGCGCATCTTTTGCGCTGGGGACGCACCTCGAACCTATCGACTTTGCGCCCGGTTTCAGCAATTACCGGTTTTTCAACCATACGCAGACGGTATTGCTTCCGCTGCTGGTGCTTCTTTACTGCCTCACGCCGCTCACTTCCCGCCTGCGTTATCTCTGGCTAGCCGTGGTCGCGCTCTGGTGGTTGAGTATTTTCGCCACGACGGGTCGTGGCAGCTTCATGGGGCTCGCGGCCGGCGCGGTTTTCGCCGCGATCGTGCTGCGGCGTTGCGCGGCCGGTTACCTCAAGGCATTCGCGTTGACCTTCGCCGGCGGCATCGCCATGTATGTTGCCTTCCTAGTCATCGTGCCAGTGCTCGCGGGAGTCGGCAGCTTCGGCGCCTTCGACAATGCCATCGAACGCAGCAGGAGCGATCCCGCAAGCTCGCGCTTTTTAGTATGGGGGAATGCCCTCGGACTGATCCGCGATCATCCCTGGTTCGGCGTTGGTCCCATGCACTTCGCCCATGATGCCCCTCTCTCCCGCATAGCCGCGCACCCGCACAACTGGGTGCTGCAGATTGCGGCCGAGTGGGGGCTGCCATCACTGTTGTTGCTGGGCTTCGCGCTGTTCAAGGGCATGCGTGCGCTGGTACGTTCGCGGACGAGCATGTCGTCCATCGAGTGTGGCAATGTGGTGCTGCCGGCATTGCTCGTCGCTGGTGCTGCCGTGCTCGTCGACGGCCTGGTTTCGGGGCTGATCGTAATGCCCCAGAGCCAGCTGGCGATCGCCCTGTACCTGGGATTTGCCATCGCCTGGGTACGCATGAGCGCCCCGGTAGCGCAGCCGCCGTACGCAGCCGGGGCGGTAACGCGGTGCGCCAACGTGCTGGTCCTGCTGGTCGCGCTGGTATGCCTGGCCAAGGGCGTGTACCCCGATGTCGTTGAGCTGATGAACGACGGTACGCCGAACGCCGCCGTGAACCGGGGCCTGCGCTGGCCACGCCTATGGGAGCTGGGCCTTTTCTGAGCGGTCAGACGATCTTTTGCCGGTCCGCCAGCAAGGCCTCGTACGTCAGGTTCTGCAGCAGCGTGTAGTGCACGGGATCGAGGTCCACGAACTGCACGCCGTACGCAAACCCTTCGGCCTGTTCCGGTCCGCCCGAGAGAGCGCTGATGTTGCGCACGGCCGCGCGCGTGCGCACGCGGATTTCCTGGTTGTTGGGCGGGGCCAGCAGGGCGAATTCCAGGTCGATCTCATCCTCGTCCTGGGGCAGGCTCTTCTTCGCTTCGATGCGGGCGCCGTTCACGCTCAGGTTCGTCAGCAGGCAGTCGGCGCCGGGCACGGCGGCGTTTTTCGGGATGACCTTGGCCGGGATGTCGACCTTGACCCGCATCGCCGTGCGCAGGCTCGTGCCCTGGATCGTGCGCGGGAAGGAGATGTGGGCGTACAGCAGCGGCCGGCCGAACACGCGCTCGACCGTGCACGCGAACGAGCACACGTGGATGCCCGAGAACACACGCATCGTCACGCGCTCGCCCTCGACCAGCGGGATCGGCGCGCCATTGTCCATCGGGATCTTGACGATCAGGTATTCGTCCTTCAGCCAGCCGATCAGCGTGGAAAAATGCTGCACGGGCTTCAGGCGCCGGTGCGTGATGAATTGCAGGCGTACGCCGACCTGCAGGTTCATCGACTCGAATTCGAATTCCTGGGGTTTGAGTTCGCGGTCGGCTTGCGGGTCGTTCATGATATTTTCATCTCGGAAGCGACCAATAGTAGCACTGGGGCAATTCTTTGGAAACGAAAAAAACGCCTGTACGTACAGGCGTTTTTCGTCATCCAGGCAAGAATACTGGGCGGATTTACTGCTTCAGGTGCTGGTCCAGCCAGCCGATCACGGTGTGATGCCACAGCACGGAATTGGCCGGCTTCAGCACCCAGTGGTTCTCGTCCGGGAACACGAGCAGCTTGCTCTCGATGCCGCGGCGCTGCAACGCCGTGAACGTGGACAGGCCCTGCGCCGTCGGGATGCGGAAGTCGAGGTCGCCCTGCACGACGAGCATCGGCGTCTTCCACTTGTTCACGTGCAGCACCGGGTTGAAGCGCTCATGCTTGTCCGGCACGGCGAAGTACGGACCGCCATTTTCCCAATCGGTGAACCATTGTTCTTCGGTCGAATAGGCCATGCCGCGGGTGTCGAACACGCCGTCGTGGTTGACGATGCACTTGAAGCCGTCGGACCAGTTACCCTCGATCCAGTTCATCATGTAGCCGCCATACGACGCGCCCAGCGTGCACGCGTGCGAACGGTCCAGCCAGGCGTACTTCGCCGTCGCGGCGGCCAGGCCCTTTTTCAGGTCCTCGAGCGGCTTGCCGCCCCAGTCGCCGCTGATCGCGTCCGTGAATTTCTGGCCGTATCCGGTCGAGCCGTGGAAGTCGATGAACACGGTCGCATAGCCCGCGCCCGCGTACACCTGCGGGTTCCAGCGGTAGCTCCAGCCGTTGCCGAAGCTGCCTTGCGGGCCGCCGTGGACGAGGAAGGCGACCGGGTATTTCTTGCCCGGCTCGTAATTCCACGGCTTCATCACGTGACCGTAGACGGTGTCGCCGTTCGCGCCTTTGAACGAAAACTGTTCATAGTCGCCCCAGCGCACGTCGGCCAGCTTCTCCTCGTTCACGTGGGTCAATTGTCTGGATTGAGTCGTGCCCAGCTGCATGCCGAACAATTGCGCGCCCGATGCCAGGTTCGCTTGCGTGAACGCGACGGTGTTGCCGCGCACGTCGAAGCCGCCGATGGAACCCTTGTCGGTCAGCGGAGACACTTTGCCGCTGGCCACGTCGATAGCGAACAGGCGGTGCTGGCCGATGTCCTCGGCGTCCGCGATGAGCGTCTTGCCGTCGGCCGTCCACTGGATGCTGCCCGGCGAGCGGTCCCAGCTTTCGGCCACGTTGCGTTTCTTGCCGGTGGCGAGATCGAGGAGCACGATGTGGTAGCGGTCCGCCTCGAAGCCGGGGCGGGTCATGGCCAGGTAGGCGAGCGTGCGGCCGTCCGGCGAGAACACGCCTTTCGTGTCCCAGGCGTTATTGTCGGCGGTCAGGTTGCGCGGCGTGCCGCCCGTGGCGGGCACTGTGTACAAGTCGAAGTTCGTCGACCACGCTTCCGTCTTGCCGGCGATACGCACCGAGAACACGACGGTCTTGCCGTCCGGGCTGAAGCGGAATTCCTCGCGGTCGCCGAACGGTTTCGACGGCACGTCGCCGTCGAGCGCGCCCGACAGGCTGACCGGCGTGCCGTTCACGCGGCCGGAGGCATCCAGCGGGGCCGCATACAGCACGTTGTTGCGGCCGTCTGCCCACGTGTCCCAGTGGCGTACGAACAGGCGGTCGTAGAGTTTGCCGCTGGCCTTGTCCTTCTCTTTCGCATCCAGGCGGGTCTTCGTGCAGGCGAGGTCGGCGCAGTCGCGGAATACGGCGAGGCTCAATGCGATGCGGTCACCCGTCGGCGCGACGCGGAAGGCGTCCACATCGAGGGGCAGGTCGGTCACGCGGACCGCGTCGCCGCCGGCCGCCGGCACGCGCCACACCTGGCCCGAGCCCGAACGCGCCGACAGGAAATAGATCGCGTCGCCGTTCGGCGACCATTCCGGATCCGTGCTGCTGGCGGCATCCGATGTCAGGCGTTGCGGCGTCGGATTGGCGGCGCGCAGGTCGACCAGGTAGAGGTCGGTATGACCGCGGTTCTTACCCATGTCGGTCGTGCGCACCGTGTAGACGACGCGGCCGCCGTCCGGCGACACCGCCGGGCTGCCGACTCTTTCCATCGTCACCAGGTCTTCGACCGTGAATCCGCGCGGTGCGGCCGTTGCGCCGATCGCCGTGCCCGTCAGGGCGGCGGCCAGCGCCAGCATACGTAATTTCATCCTGTCCTCTCGCTTGTGGCTTGTGAATACGCGGCCGCGCCTGTTGGCGTGGCCGCTGAAAGGCAGCAATTTACCACGTGCAAGATGGAGGGGGGAACGGCGTCAGAACTCTTCCCACTCGTCCGCGCCAACCGATGCTTTCGCGGGCGCGCGCACCGGCGCCGGCTTGACGACGGGTGCCGGCTTCGGCGCCGCCAGCGTCGAGACAGGCTTCGCGGCACGGACCGGAGCCGCCGGTGCGGCCGGCGCGGCCGCCGGCACGCGGTCGCCGAGGCGGAACACGCTGACCAGCGCCGCCAGCTTCGCGGCCTGGCCTTGCAGCGCTTCCGACGCGGCCGCCGCTTCCTCGACGAGGCCCGCGTTCTGCTGGGTCACGTTGTCCATCTGGCTGATCGCCTGGTTGATCTGTTCGATGCCGCTGGTCTGCTCCTGGCTGGCGGCGCTGATCTCGGCCATGATGTCCGTCACGCGCTGGATGCTCGACACGACCTCGTGCATCGTGCTGCCGGCCTGGTCGACGAGCCTGGTGCCGGCCTCGACCTTGTCGACGGAGTCGCCGATCAGGGCCTTGATCTCCTTGGCCGCGGCCGCCGAGCGCTGGGCCAGCGTCCGCACTTCGCCCGCGACGACCGCGAAGCCGCGGCCCTGTTCGCCGGCGCGCGCGGCCTCGACCGCGGCATTCAGTGCCAGGATGTTCGTCTGGAACGCGATGCCGTCGATGACGGTGATGATGTCCACGATCTTCTTCGACGAATCGTTGATCGAGCCCATCGTCTGCACGACCTGCGCCACGACGTCGCCACCCTGGCCGGCCACGTTCGACGCCGTCTGCGCCAGCACGTTCGCCTGGCGCGCGTTGTCGGCGTTCTGCTTGACGGTCGACGTCAGCTCTTCCATCGACGATGCGGTTTCCTCGAGCGAGCTGGCCTGTTGTTCCGTGCGCGACGACAGATCCTGGTTGCCGCTCGCGATCTCGCCGGAGGCCGAGGCGATGGCGTCGGTCCCCTGGCGCACCTCGCTCACGATGCGGGCCAGGCGGTCGCGCATGGATTTCATCGCGAACAGCAGGCTCGTCTCGTCGCCGGGACGCAGCTGCACGTCGGTGCCCAGGTCGCCGTCGGCGATGCGGGCAGCGATGTCGGCGGCATAGGCGGGTTCGCCGCCCAGTTGGCGCGTCAGGCTGCGGGTGATCAGGATGCCGAAGGCGGTGCCGACCAGGGCGCTGAGCGCGACCAGCACGAGCAGCGTGGCGCGGCTGTTTTCATAGGCGCTCTTATTGCTCAGATTGGTTTCCTGGGCCATCGTTTCCTTGTTGTGGGCCAGCGCCGTCATTTTCGTATCGAGGCCTTGCGACTTGGGCAGGAGCGTGTCGAACAGATAGTCGACGGCATCGCGCTTCGCCTGGAGCGGCTCCGCCTTCACGCGCTTGACCAGCTCCACGACCGCGCCGTCGAAGTCGCGCAGTTGCGTGTCGGCTTCGGCAAAGAGGTGCTTGCCCTCGTCGGAGTGGAACAGCGGCCGCGCCTTGTCGAGGTCTTCCTGCAGTTCCTGCTTGTACTTGTCGACGTTGGCAAGCATGCTGGTGCGTTGTTCCTCGGTCGACGCCAGCATGGCGCCGCGCAATGCACGGCCGAGGGAAACCTGGTCCAGGTTGGCTTCCTTGACATAGGAAATGCCCAGCAATTCCTTCTGGTACATGCGCTTGGCGCGCTCGTTCATCTGCGTCATGTTATAGATCGCGATGCCGGCGACGAGGGCGCCGAGCACGACGACGACAAGAAAACCAAGGGTCAGCCGGGTCGCGACCGTCATCTGCTTGAACATGGCACGTCTCCTGATGATGAGTTCAAGTAAATGTTAATTGATGTACGGAAATAATTCGTGAGAATTCGGGCTCGTATTGACGATGTGGCGCGTTTTTCCAACACTTACTTTCCTGCCCGCTTATTTCGATATCTGTTCAATAAAAAGTTGTTTGGCAGGAAGATATTTTTCGTGATTTTTCCGTCCATTAATCTCACTACAATAGCCCGATCGGCTACCGACACAGGATGAACAGAATGGCAGTGATCACAATGAAATTTTCGCAAGCCGTCATCGATCAGGAGCACGCGCTCGAGCTGCAGAACCAGGGATCCGGCGGCTCGCTCGCGGAGCTGTACAACAACATCAGCAAATACGAGCAAGATGTGGATCTGGGGCAAGCCGTCAGTTCGACGTTGAACGGTTCCACGCTGACCGTCCGCTACACGAGCGGCGCCACCGAAACGTATAAGAACGTGGTCCTCGACAATCCGGGCGGCGCCACCGGGCACGGGACCGCGAACGATTACGAGCTCTATCAAAGCGGCGTTGCCGGTGCAGTCGTCACGGGCCGGATCAATTTCGACTATAAAGTCGATGGCACGAATGTATGGCTGACGGCGACGACGCAAGGGCACACCGTCAGCAGCCTGGGCGTCGCGACCGATCTGCGGGCCGGCAGCCCCGGCTATGATCCGGTGTTCGGCAACCTGGGCGTCGGCATCAAAGGCAATCTGAGCCTTATGCCGGACGGTAACACGGTCGGTTCCTTCAGCAACGTGACCGTGTACGCCGAAAAATTCCTGGATTCGACGAGTGTCGACGGTAATTTTTACGTCGACACCTACCGTGGCGACGGCGCGACGGGCGGTGTACTGACCGGCTACAAGGCGCTGTACCGGGATGGCAGCGTGCTGCAGATCAGCGGTATCTCGGCCATCCTGAATCCGTACCAGAATCTGGATGACGCCTGGTCGAACGCCAGTTATTTCAACGGGGACGACGTCATCAACGTGGACCTGCCGGCGCACCTGTACGCGCCGGTGATGCTGCAGGCGGGCGCCGGCAACGACCGCATCAGCCTCAACGGCGGCGGCGGACAGCTGGGCGTGATGGCCGGTGCGGGCAACGACCAGGTCACGCTGCTCGGCGGCGCGCATACGGTCGACGGCGGCGCCGGCATCGACACGGTCCGGCTGTCGATGGCACGTGCCGACGCGACCGTCCAGCGGATCGGCACGACGGGCAGCGCCTTTACCGTGACCGACAAGGCGGGCACGGCCGACCAGCTGTCGGGCGTCGAACGCATCGCCTTCAGCGACAGTACCGTCGCGCTGGACATCGACGGCAACGCGGGCCAGGTCTACCGCATCTACCAGGCCGCATTCAACCGCACGCCCGACAAGCCCGGCCTCGGCTACTGGATCAATGCGATGGACCACGGCGCGACCTTCGCGAGCGTCGCCCAGGGCTTCCTCGATTCGTCCGAATACCACAAGGCGTACGACGGCGTGACGTCGAACCGCGCCCTGGTCACCAAGTACTACGAGAACATCCTGCACCGCACGCCGGACGCGGGCGGCCTGGACTTCTGGGCCGGCGTTCTCGACAGCAAGGCGGCCGGTACCGCGGACGTGCTGGCGTCCATCAGCGATAGTGCCGAGAACAAGGCCGGCCTCATCGGCGTGATCGGCAACGGGTTCGAGTACACGCCCTACGGACAGGGCTGACCGGCCTTGCGCGAATTGGCGTCGGAGCGGAACACGATCGGCTGCGCGGGCTGCCACACGGCGTCCTGCTGTGCGCGCTGCGCGTACATCACGATCGTCTGCACGTCGCCATGCCGCGCCGACTTCGCGCACACCGGGTCCGCGTTCGCGGCATCGCCGGTGAGCGCATGCGCCTGGCAGCGGCAGCCGCCGAAGTCCTTCGCCTTGTCGTCGCACGTGCGGCACGGATCCTTCATCCAGGCATCGCCGCGGTAGCGGTTGAACGCGTCGCTGTCGTACCAGATGGTGTTGACGCTCGTGTCGCGCACGTTTGGGAAATCGATGCCGGGCAAGGTGCGGGCCGCATGGCAGGGCAGGGCGGTGCCGTCCGGCGCGATGCCGAGGAACACGCCGCCCCAGCCGTTCATGCAGGCCTTGGGCCGCGCCTCGAAATAGTCGGGCACGACGAACAGGATGCGCATCCGGTTGCCGATCCGCGCGCGGCACGCATTCACGACGCTTTCCGCCCGCGCGACCTGCTCCCGCGTCGGCATCAGCTGGTCGCGGTTGACGAGCGCCCAGCCGTAATACTGCGTGTTGGCCAGTTCCAGGTACTCGACGCCCATCTCGAGGGCCATGTCGATGATGCGCTCCACGTGGTCGAGATTGAAACGGTGCAGCACGACGTTCAGCACCATCGGATAGTCGTACTGCTTGATCAGCCTGGCGACGCGCGCCTTCAGGTCGAACGTCTTCGTGCTCGACAGGAAATCGTTCAGCTCGCGCGTCGAATCCTGGAACGACAGCTGGATGTGGTCCAGCCCGAGTTCCTTCATGCGGGCGAGGCGCGATTCGGTGAGGCCGATGCCGGACGTGATCAGGTTCGTATAAAACCCCAGCCGGCGGCCCTCGCCGACCAGTTCTTCGAGATCGTCCCGCAGCAGCGGTTCGCCGCCCGAAAAGCCGAGCTGCGCGGCACCGAGCTGGCGCGCCTGGCGCATCACGTCGAACCATTGCTCGGTCGTCAGTTCGGTGCGGTCATTGGCGTAATCGACCGGGTTGTAGCAGAACGGGCAGTGCAGCGGGCAGCGATAGGTCAGCTCGGCCAGCAGCCAGAGCGGCGGCGCGATGGCGGGGCGGAAGGTCGGGGCGTTCATGGCGAGCTCACACGATCCAGCCGCGCTCGCTGGCGACGCGCAGGAAATCGTCGACGTCGTCCCGCAGGCCGCCGCAGTTGAACGCCTGCTCGAGCTCGCCGACGATGGCCGGCACGGTATGGGCGCCATCGCAGCGTTTCAGGATCTCGGCCGCGCTCTGGCTCAGCTTGACCATCCCTTCCGGATACAGGAGCACGTAGTTGCCTTGGGCCTCTTCCCACTGCATGCGGAACAGGCGCGACAGGGCGGGTTGATCGGGAACGGTGTGCATGGGAACCTCCTCAGGGATAAGCCTTCTCGATGGCGTCGAGCATGGCCCACAGGATGTCGAGCTTGAACTGCAGGATCTCGAGCGCGCGCTCCTGCTGGGCGCGGGTGGTGAAATGGCCGAGCGTCACTTCCAGGCCGTGCTCGACGTCGCGCTCGGCGAGCGAGATGCGGCTGCGGAAATACTGCAAGCCATCGGGATCGATCCACGCGTAATGCGTCGGCCAGTTGGCCAGCCGGTCCTTGTGGATCTTCGGCGCGAACATCTCCGTCAGCGACGAGCAGACGGCTTCCTGCCACGGCGCCTGGCGCGCAAAATTGACATACGCGTCGACGGCGAAGCGCACGCCGGGCACGACGTGCCGCTGCGACCACAGCGCGTCGCGCGTGAGCCCGACGGCCTCACCCAATCGAATCCACGCCTCGATGCCGCCTTCGTTGTCTCCCCAGCCGTCATGGTCGAGGATGCGCCGCACCCAGCGGCGCCGCGTGGCGCGGTCCGGGCAATTGGCGATGATGGCGCCATCCTTTTGCGGGATATTGACCTGGTAATAAAAGCGGTTGGCGACCCAGCCTCGGATCTGGTCCGGGCCCAGCAGCCCATCGTTCATCTTGACGTTGAACGGATGGTGGATGTGGTAGCCGGCACCCCGTGCGCGCAATTGCGCCTCGAACTCGTCGCGGCTCCATGCTTCCGTGCTCATAGCGTTATCTCCATGCCGTCGAACGCGACCTCGATGCCGTGGCGCGCGAGCAGGGCGCGTTCGTGGGAGTCTTCGTCCAGGATCGGATTCGTGTTGTTGATGTGGATGAGCACCTTGCGCCGCGCGTTGATGCCGTCGAGGACGGCGATCATGCCGCCGGGGCCCGATTGCGGCAGGTGGCCCATGTCGGCCGCGGTCTTCTTCGAAAATCCCAGCGCGATCATCTCGTCCGCGCGCCAGAAGGTGCCGTCGACGAGCACGCAATCCGCTTTCCGCAGCGCGGCATCCACCTGCGGATCGATCGCGCCGAGTCCGGGTGCGTAGAACGCGGATTGTCCTGTCACGGTGTCTTCGATCAGCAGGCCGATGTTGTCGCCCGGGTGCGGATCGTTGCGGTGGTCGGAATACGGCGGCGCCTTGCTGTTCAGTGCCAGCGGCGTGAAGCGGATGCCGGCTATGCCCGGCACGTGCATGCCGCCTTCGATCGGCAGTTCGTGCCAGCGCACACCGCAATAGTGCGACAGCACGGGCACGAGCGGCAGGTTGTCGTTCAGTTCGCGCCAGACCGGCGCCGTGCAGTACAGGGGCAGTTCTTTCCCCTCGCGCAGCATCAGGAGACCGGTGACGTGGTCGATCTGCGCATCCATCAGCATGACGGCGGCGATGCCGGTATCGCGCTGGCCGCGCGCCGGCTGCAGGGCGGGTGTCGCGCGGATCTGCGTCAGAATGTCCGGCGACGCGTTGATCAGGACCCAGTCGGTCCCGTTGGAGGACACGGCGATCGACGATTGCGTGCGCGCCGTCGCGCGGACGGTGCCGTTACGCAGCCCGGCGCAATTGCGGCAATTGCAGTTCCACTGCGGGAAACCGCCTCCGGCCGCGGAGCCTAATACGACGATGTTCATGACTGGGATCCGGTAAGCCCGCGGCGCTGCCGCGGGCGTGGGTGCATCAGCGGTTCGCGATGTACATCGTGATTTCGAAGCCGAAACGCCAGTCGATGAATTCAGGTTTGGTCCAGGCCATTGTTGTCTCCTTGATCGTTGGATGGGTGATGAATGCGCGGCGCGCAGTCAAGGAGGAATTCGCAATATCCATGCCACATGGTCGGCGTGGACTCTCCGGGGCAGGCCTGTGTCAAAGATGAACAGTTGTATTGCACGACGATACATCTGTGACAGAATTGTCCAGTTTCGTGTGAACACTCGGAGACGCATATGGACGAACGATACAAACCGGATGGCTATAACGCGGTGTCGCCGTACCTGCTGGTCAAGGACGTGCGCGCCATGCTCGATTTCCTCGCCCACGCGTTCGGCGCGACCGAGCTGCGGCGCCAGCCCGAAGCCGACGGCGGGATACGGCACGCGGAGGTGCGCATCGGGGATTCGGTGGTGATGATGGGATGCCGGCCGGGCGCCGAGCTGATCGCCTCGGTGCACGTGTATGTCGAGGACGTCGACAGGGTCTATGCGCGGGCGCTGGACCATGGCGCGACGAGCCTGTCTGAGCCGCGCGACCAGCCGTATGGGGACCGGACGGCGGGTGTGCAGGACGCGCAGGGGAACTACTGGTGGATCGGGACGCGGTTATGACCAGCGCAACGCCATATTCCCGACGATTGCATGCGGGCTTGCGGGTCATGACAATCGGCTTGCCGCTCCTGGTCGCCGGGCTGCTCGTTACCCTCTTCTATATCTGGTGCAGCTACGGTAATCCACGCCCCGACAACTGGTTCCGGCTCGAGCTGGCGTCGAGGATCATCGTCGACAGCCTGCTGCCGCTGTGCGGGATCTGGCTGCTGGCCGTCGTTGGCCGGATCTTCGCCGCACGCGGCCATCGATGGCCGCTGGTCGTGCCTTTCCTGCTGCTGCCCGTCGCGGTGCAGGCATACGGGGGCTATATGAAAGGCATCCAGCACGTCCGGGATTGCGAGGCGGTCGTCATCATGTGCTGAGTATGCCTTGCCGGTCGATCAGATGTCGGCCGTCCAGTCGCCGCTCTTGCCGCCATGTTTTTCCAACACACGCACATTGGTCATGACCATCCCCCGATCCGCCGCCTTGCACATGTCGTAAATAGTCAGCAGGCCGACCTGCACGGAAGTGAGCGCTTCCATCTCGACGCCGGTCTTGCCATAAGTCTCGACCTGCGCCCGGCAATGCACGCTGTTGTTCGCCGCGTCGATCTCGAAATCGACGGCGACCCGGGTGATGGCCAGCGGATGGCACAGGGGGATGAGGTCGCTCGTCCGCTTGGCCGCCATGATAGCCGCGATGCGCGCCACGCCCAGCACGTCGCCCTTCTTGGCCGAGCCCGACGTCACCAGTGCCAAGGTGGCCGGCTGCATGCGGATGGTGCCGGCGGCGACGGCGATGCGGTGGGTCGCGTCCTTGGCGCCGACGTCGACCATGTGGGCTTGTCCGGTGGCGTCGAAGTGAGTCAAGGGGCTATCGGCGGGGGATGTTGTCATATTGTCGAGGGAACGAAGTCACATTGTTGGCCCAGCAGTAGCAACGGCCGGGAAGCGGTTATCATAGCATCGTGAAACCTAACCCGATTTCAGCGATGTTGCAGCTTTCACCAAGGTGGCCGTGGCGCCGTGTTGCCGCCGCCGCCGGCCTGGTCGTGGCCACCGCCGGCGCGCTTGCCGCCCCCACCGTCCCCGTCCTGCGCGGCAGCGCCGATACGACCGGGTTGCCGACGCTCGGCGACACCGCGCGTGCCGACTTGTCGCCCTTCCTGGAGCGCAAGCTGGGCGAGGAGATTATGAACGATATCCGGCGCGATCCCGATTACCTGGACGACGACGCGATCATCGAGTTCCTGAACAACTTCGGCGAAAACCTCGTGTCGTACGCACCCGGCGCGCGCGGCGAGACGAATGCCGATTTCTTCTTCTTTGCCGTGCGCGATCCGATGATCAACGCGTTCGCGCTGCCCGGCGGCTTCATCGGCGTGCACTCGCAGTTGATCATCTCGGCGCAGAACGAGTCGGAGCTGGCGTCCGTGCTGTCGCACGAGATCGGGCACGTGCAGCAGCGCCACATCGCGCGCATGATCGGCCAGCAGAAGCAGGATGCGCTGTTGCCGCTCGCCGCGTTGCTGCTGGCGGCGCTCGTCGGCAAGGCGGGCGGCGGGGCCGATGCGGCGATGGGCGTCATGCTGGGCGGGCAAGGTCTCGCCATCCAGCGCCAGCTGAATTTCAGCCGCGACGCCGAGCGCGAGGCCGACCGCGTCGGCTTCCAGACGATGCGCGCGGCCGGCTACGACACGTCGGGCATGGTGGCGTTCTTCAAGCGCCTGCAGAGCACGACGCGCGTCTATGGCGAGGCGCCGGCCTGGCTCAGCAGCCACCCGCTGACGGGCGAGCGCATCGCCGACATCCAGTCGCGCATCCGCGACAATCCCAAGGTGGTGCACATCCGGCCGGACAGCATCGAATTCCACCTCGTCCGCGCCCGCGCGCGCGTGCTGCAGGACGAGAGCCAGAAGGGGCGCGACGAAGCGAAATCCGCGTTCGACAGCCAGCTGGCCCAGCCGAACACGCAGCAGCAGACGGCCGCGATGTACGGCCTGTCGTTCCTCGCGCTGAGACAGGGCGACCTGAAAGGGGCGCAGAGCTGGCTCGACAAGGCGAAGGCATCGACGAAGCCCCGTCCCGGCGTCTTTTCGAGCGAACGCAGCGGCACGGACGGCAGCGCCATGTTCGCCGGCCTCGCCACCGAGATCAAGCTGGCGCCGGGCCAGCCGCCCGAGGTCGTCCACCAGGCCGTCCAGGATGCGGAGGCGGCGTACCAGAAATTCCCGCTGTCGCGCATGCTGGCGCGCCAGTACGCCGACGCGCTGATCGCGGATGGCAAGCTGGACAAGGCAGCCCAGTTCCTGCGCGACCAGGTGCAGCAATACCGCGAAGAACCCAAGCTCTACGACCAGCTCGCCAAGGCCTATGCGGCCCAGGGCAAGATCGCGCTGCAGCACATGGCGCTGGCCGAATCGTATGTGCTGACGGGCGCGCTGCCGGCGGCCGTCGACCAGCTCAATCTCGCGCGCAAGGCGAAGGATGTGTCGTTCTACGACCAGGCCGTGATCGATGCGCGCGAGCGCGAGCTGAACGAGCGCCAGAAGGACGAGAAGAAAGAGAAGAAGGACAAGGATCGGTGATTCACGGGACGGGCCGGCGCACGAACCCGAAGCGCGCCGGCGCCTCGTCCGCCGTCAACCGCCCGACGGCGATGCGCCTGTCCTGCCAGCGCAGCGCCAGCTCGCCGGCGCCACCTTCCAGCCACGCCATCACGTCCTCGTCCGTCGCAGGACGCCCATCCAGTTCGAACGCCTGCAGCAACTGCGCCGCGTCGCGGTCGTCCACCTGGGCCACCGTCCGGCCGGCACGCAGCACGATGCCGCCGGCCTCCGTCATGAACGCTTCCTCCGGCACGCCCAGCGGCTGCCCCGTGTGCAGCACGAAGCCGTGCGCGGGATCCGTGCGCGCGATGAAGGGCGTCGTCTCGAGATTGATGTACACGCGCTGCGGACCGTTCTGGAAATACCAGCAGCCGCGCTCATCCGATAAATAATTGCGGACGATGAAGCCGACCAGTGCGGCATTCGTCAGCTTGTCGCCGGGGGCGTCCGCGCGCTGGGCCGCCTCGTCGCGCATGCGCCAGGCGCCGCGCGCGTCCAGTGCCAGCCAGCCGTAGCAGTACGGCACGTTCGGCCACTTGGCCATTGCCTGTTTTACGATGTCGTCCATGGTTCAAGCTTCGCACAGCCGCGCGGGTGCCGGCGCGCGCATGGCCGTGCCATCGAAGAAGTGCAGGATGCGTTGGGGCAGCCAGTCGAGGCTTCCAGGGAAGGGGCCGGTCGAAAAGCCGACATGGCCGCCTGTTTCGGGATACTCCAGGGTCACCGCGGGCGCGGCCGTCCGCGGCAAGAAGCGGCCGGGCAGGAATGGGTCGTTCTGCGCGTTCAGCACGAGCGTCGGTACGACGATGTCGTGCAGGACGTGGCGGGCGCTGGCGCGGTGCCAATAGTCGTCCGTGTCGCGGTAGCCATGCAGCGGGGCGGTGACGACGTTGTCGAAACTGTATAAATCGTTTGCGGCAAGCAGGCGGTCGCGGTCGAACAGGCCGGGAAAGCGTTCCAGCTTGGCCAGTGCCTTCGGCTTCAGGGTCTGCAGGAACATGCGCGTGTACAGCCGGTTGAAGCCGGACGACAGCGCGGCGCCGCCGGCCGCCAGGTCGAGCGGGGCGGAGACGGCCACGGCGGCGTCGACGATACCCGCGCCATGGCGCTGTTCACCGAGCCAGCGCAGCAGCGCATTGCCGCCCAGCGAGACGCCGGCCACGTAGAACGGACCGGGAAAGCGGGGCCGCAGGCGGCGGATGATCCAGTCGAGTTCTTCGGCGTCGCCGGAGTGGTAGAAGCGGGGCGCGCGGTTCGGCTCGCCCGAGCAGCCGCGGAAATGCGGGATCGCGCCATGCCAGCCGCGCGCCTTGACGGCCGCCATCAGCGACCGCGCGTAATGGCTGTCCGACGAACCTTCCAGGCCGTGGAACAGCAGTACACAGGGAGAAGCAGGGGACCCACCGTCGACGAGGTCGACGTCGATGAAATCCTGGCCGCAGGGTGTGTTCCAGCGCTCGCGCCGGTAGGCGACGGCCGGCTTGCGGATGCAGACAGCGGGATAAATCGTCTGCAGATCACCGCCCGGCAGCCACCACGGGGCCCGATAGCCTGCTGCGCCCGCTTGGTTCACGGCAAGCTCCCGGAAAGAAAAGAAATCAGTGATGCGCCAGCACGGTGCCCGGCTTCAGGCGGTACTGGGTGCCGCAGTACGGGCACTTGGCGTTGCCGTCATGATCGAAGTCCAGGAAGACGCGCGGGTGGGACGACCACAGCGGCATGGCCGGGTTCGGGCAATAGGCCGGCAGGTCCTTGGCTTCCAGTTCCACGACCGGGATGGTCTTGTCGTTCATTCATTTCTCCGTCAGCAAATTGGCAAGGGAAGCCGCAGCATTCCCAAAACCACGATTCTAACGGATTCGACCTGATTGCCGGAATGGTCCGGTAGAATAGACATCTTAATACTGTCGAGTAGAATTTCCTGTAAAGAAATCTACGCGCATTTTCACGCCCTCGTTTCATGTTCGAACGCCGCCCGTCCGCCATGCTTGTCGACCGCTTTTGTTGCAGGAACGCGACATGAGCGGGATACGCATGGAGAGCGGCAACGATGTCGACGGCCACGACCCCGCCGCCTGGCGCGAAGGTTTCCAGGTCGGCCTGCCCACGCTGTTCGGCCTGGGCGCCTGGGGCATCGTGGTCGGGGTCGCGATGGTCAAGAGCGGCCTCACCGTGCTGCAAGCCAGCGCCATGACCTTGATCGTGTACTCCGGCTCGGCCCAGCTCGCGTCGCTGCCGCTGATCGCCACCGGCGCGCCCATCGGCGTCATCTTCGCCACCGCCTTCGTCGTCAATCTGCGTTTCGTCATCTTTTCCGCGCTGCTCGCGCCCCATTTCTCGAAGTTGCCGCTGCTGCAGCGTTTTTATCTCGGCCATATCTCGGGCGACCTGACCACTGCGCTGTTCCTGCAGCGCTATCCCCGCGCGGCGCCCGAACGGGGCAAGCTGTCCTTCCTGAAAGGCTTGCTGTATCCGAGCTGGGTCGCGTGGCAGGCCGGCACGTTCATCGGCATCTTCCTGGGCAGCGCCGTGCCGACGGAATGGCAGCTGGGCTTTGCCGGCACGCTCGCGATCCTGTGCATCCTGGTTCCCCTGGTCATGAACAGCGCGGCCCTGTGCGGCGTGCTCGTGGCGGGCGTCGTGTCCGTACTGGCGCATGGCCTGCCGTACAAGCTGGGGCTGCTGGTTGCGGTGCTCGTCGGCATGGTCACCGCCATCGTCGTCGAGGAAACGCGCGGACGCCGCAAGGTGCGCCATGGCTGACTGGGAAATCTGGACCGTCATCGTGGTGCTGGGCGTGGCGACCGCCTGCACCCGCAGCGCCTTGTGGATGGTGGGCCACCGCGTGACGATTCCCCGGCGCGTGCAGGAAATGCTGCGCTTTGCGCCGGCCTGCGCGCTGGCTGCGATCGTCGCGCCCGACTTCATGCTGGGGCCGCAGGGCGAGATCGAGCTGGCTGTCACGAACCCGAAACTGCTGGCCGGTATCGTTGCGCTGGCCTATTACCTGTGGCGGCGGAACATGTTGCAGACCATCGTTATCGGCATGGTGGTATTTACTGCCCTGCGTGTTTCTGATGTTTTCCACAACGGCCTCTAAGGTAAAATAGCGTTTTTTAAACATCCCAAGATTGTTGACAATGGCCGTTCTCAATTTCACCCGCTTGCAAGACCTGATCGACCAAGACGCGCTGAAAGGCAAGCGCGTCTTCATCCGCGCCGACCTGAACGTTCCGCAGGACGACGCCGGCAACATTACGGAAGACACGCGCGTGCGTGCTTCGGTTCCCGCGATCCGCGCTGCGCTTGATGCGGGTGCCGCCGTGATGGTCACGTCGCACCTGGGCCGTCCGACCGAGGGCGAGTTCAAGCCGGAAGACAGCCTGGCGCCGGTCGCCAAGCGCCTGTCCGAGCTGCTGGGCCAGCCGGTCGAACTGAAACAGAACTGGGTCGATGGCGTCGACGTCGCGCCGGGCCAGGTCGTGCTGCTGGAAAACTGCCGCGTCAACAAGGGTGAGAAGAAGAACTCGGACGAACTGGCGCAGAAGATGGCCAAGCTGTGCGACATCTACGTCAACGACGCGTTCGGCACCGCGCACCGCGCCGAAGCGACCACGCACGGCATCGCGAAGTTCGCGCCGGTCGTCGCCGCCGGTCCGCTGCTGGCGGCCGAGCTGGACGCGCTGGGCAAGGCACTGGGTGCGCCGCAGCGTCCGCTGCTGGCCATCGTCGCCGGTTCCAAGGTGTCGACCAAGCTGTCGATCCTGCAGAGCCTGGCCGACAAGGTCGACAACCTGATCGTCGGCGGCGGCATCGCCAACACGTTCATGAAGGCCGTGGGCCTGAACATCGGTAAATCGCTCGCGGAAGCGGATCTCGTCGGCGAGGCGAAAACCATCATCGACAAGATGGCCGCCCGTGGCGCGACCGTGCCGATCCCGGTGGACGTCGTGTGCGCGAAAGAGTTTTCGCCGACCGCCGCTGCCACCGTCAAGGATGTCAAGGATGTGGCGGACGACGACATGATCCTCGACATCGGCCCGAAGACCGCGGCCCAGCTCGCCGAACAGATCGCCAAGGCCGGCACCATCGTGTGGAACGGCCCGGTCGGCGTGTTCGAGTTCGACCAGTTCGCCGAAGGCACCAAGACCCTGGCCCAGGCCATCGCCGCATCGAAAGGCTTCTCGATCGCGGGCGGCGGCGACACCCTGGCTGCCATCGCAAAATACAATATTGCCGACCAAGTCGGCTATATCTCGACCGGCGGCGGCGCCTTCCTCGAGTTCCTCGAAGGCAAGACGCTTCCGGCGGTGGAGATCCTGCTGCAGCGTAGCGCTGCGAAATAACACCTCACGGTCACCGGCGCAGCCCACGGGCTGCGCTTTTCACTTCAAGGATAGATCAATGTCTCGTGGTACCAAGATCGTCGCAACCATCGGCCCCGCTTCCTCCGACTTCGATACGCTCGTCCGTATGATCCGCGCGGGCGTGGACATCGTGCGCCTGAATTTCTCGCACGGCCGCGCCCAGGACCATATCGACCGTGCCAACCTGGTGCGTCGCGCCGCGGCCGAGTGCGGCCGCGAAGTGGCGATCATGGCTGACATGCAGGGCCCGAAGATCCGCGTCGGCAAGTTCGAAGAAGGCAAGATCCTGCTGAACAACGGTGACCGCTTCATCCTGGACGCCCGCTGGGGCGAGAACGGCGAGCTGGGCAACCAGGAACGCGTCGGCCTCGACTACAAGGCACTGCCGAACGACGTCCGTCCGGGCGACACGCTGCTGCTGAACGACGGCCTGATCGTGCTGATCGTCGAGCGCGTGGCGGGCAGCGAGATCCACACCATCGTCAAGGTCGGCGGCGACCTGTCCAACAACAAGGGCATCAACCGCATGGGCGGCGGCCTGACGGCGCCGGCCCTGACCGCGAAGGACATGGAAGACATCAAGACGGCGATGACCTTCCAGGCCGATTATCTGGCCATCTCGTTCCCGAAAACGGCGACCGACATGGAAATGGCACGCCAGCTCGCGAACATCGCCGGCGAACCGTTCGGCCACAAGCCGATGATGATTGCGAAGATCGAGCGCGCGGAAGCGATTCCCGTGCTGCAGGAGATCCTGGACGCCTCCGACGGCATCATGGTCGCCCGCGGCGACCTCGCCGTCGAAGTGGGCAACGCGGCCGTGCCGGCGCTGCAGAAGCGCATGATCCGCATGGCGCGCGATTGCAACAAGCTGGCGATCACCGCCACGCAGATGATGGAGTCGATGATCGTCAACGCCGTGCCGACCCGCGCCGAAGTGTCGGACGTGGCCAACGCCGTGCTGGACGGCACCGACGCCGTGATGGCATCGGCCGAGACCGCCGCCGGCAAGTGGCCGGTCGAGACGGTCGAGATGATGTCCGCGATCTGCGTCGAAGCGGAACGTTCCGAATACAACAAGCTGGAAGCCGACTTCCTGAACGTGCAGTTCACCCGCATCGACCAGTCGATCGCGTACGGCGCCCTGTTCACCGCGCACCACCTGCGCGTGAAGGCGATCGTGGCGCTGACCGAGTCCGGCTCGACCGCGCTGTGGATGAGCCGCCACCGCGTCGACACCCCGATTTTCGCCCTGACGCCAAGCGTCACCACCCAACGCAAGGTTGCGTTGTATCGTAACGTGCATGCGTACCACCTGACGCAGCGCGGCGACAGCAGTGCCGTCCTGAAACAGGCGGAAGACCTGCTGGTGGCCAACGGCATCGTCAAGAAGGGCGACACCATCGTCGTCACGTGGGGCGAGCCGATGGGCCAGGTCGGCGGTACGAACGCGCTCAAGATCGTTCGCGTCGGTGAATTCAATTAAGAGGGAGCTCAACACCTGAGCGCGCGGCCGCAACCGCGGCCGCGCCAGACTGTCGAACGGATGATGTGCATGGCTGACGCGCCTTCGCGCGAGGCCAGACGCACGCACGCGCAGAAGGTGTGAGACCCGGAAAGGTTTCTTTATTCCTATGGAGCTAAACCATGGCACTCGTATCAATGCGTCAACTGCTGGACCACGCCGCCGAACACGGCTACGGCCTCCCGGCGTTTAACGTCAACAACCTGGAGCAGGTCCAGGCCATCATGGCCGCGGCCGACCAGACCGGCAGCCCGGTGATCATGCAGGCCTCGGCCGGCGCCCGCAAATATGCCGGCGAAGCCTTCCTGCGCCACCTGATCGACGCCGCCGTCGAAGCCTACCCGCACATCCCGGTCGTCATGCACCAGGACCACGGCCAGTCGCCGGCCGTCTGCATGGCCGCGATCCGCTCGGGCTTCACGTCCGTCATGATGGACGGCTCGCTGGAAGCGGACGGCAAGTCCGTCGCCTCGTACGACTACAACGTCGAAGTGTCGAAGGAAGTGGTGAAATTCGCGCACTCGATCGGCGTCACGGTCGAAGCGGAACTGGGCGTGCTCGGTTCGCTGGAAACGATGAAGGGCGACAAGGAAGACGGCCACGGCGCGGACCGCACCATGACCCGCGAAGAGCTGCTGACCGACGTGGCACAGGCCGCCGACTTCGTCGCGCGCACCCAGTGCGACGCGCTGGCCATCGCCATCGGCACCTCGCACGGCGCCTATAAATTCACGCGCAAGCCGACCGGCGACATCCTCGCCATCGACCGCATCAAGGAAATCCACGCGCGCATTCCGAACACGCACCTCGTGATGCACGGTTCGTCGTCGGTCCCGCAGGAGCTGCTGGCGATCATCCGCGAATTCGGCGGCGACATGAAGGAAACGTATGGCGTGCCGGTCGAGGAAATCCAGGAAGGCATCAAGCACGGCGTCCGCAAGATCAACATCGACACGGACATCCGCCTGGCGATGACCGCGGCGATCCGCAAATACCTGTTCGAGAATCCGTCGAAATTCGACCCGCGCGACTACCTGAAGCCGGCCCGCGAAGCGGCGACCCAGATCTGCAAGGCACGCTATATCTCCTTCGGCTGCGAAGGCATGGCGGCGAAGATCAAGCCGATTCCGCTGGAGAAAATGGCGGAGCGCTATAAAGCTGGCGAACTGGCGCAGATCGTTCAGTAATCGGTAACCGCAACACATCCGCCATTGCCGCTCCCGCGGCGATGGCGGATGGTGTGCAAGAATTCGCGTAAAATATCGCTTTGGCACCGGCTCTCACTGGCCGCCGCCCATCCGACCGGCTCCTTCGCCGGTTTCGCTTTATCAAGATATCCCCTCTATGAAAAGCCTCTACCAATCCACTATTTCCTCCCTGCCATTGCTGGGCCATGGCAAGGTCCGTGACAACTACGCCGTCGGCGACGACAAGATCCTGATCGTCACGACCGACCGCCTGTCGGCCTTCGACGTCGTCATGAACGAACCGATCCCCGGCAAGGGCATGGTGCTGAACCAGATGAGCGATTTCTGGTTCGAGAAACTCGGCCACATCGTGCCGAACCACCTGACCGGCGTCGCGCCGGAATCCGTGGTCGCACCTGAGGAAGTGGAGCAGGTGAAAGGCCGCGCCGTCGTCGCCAAGCGCCTGAAGCCGATCCTCGTGGAAGCCGTCGTGCGCGGCTACATCATCGGGTCGGGCTGGAAGGATTACCAGGCGACCGGTTCCGTCTGCGGCATCCAGCTCCCGGCCGGCCTGCGCCAGGCCGACAAGCTGCCCGAGCCGCTGTTCACCCCGGCCGCGAAGGCCGACCTGGGCGAGCACGACGAGAACATCAGCTTCGCCGACATGGAACAGCGTATCGGCTCCGAGCTGGCCAATAAAATCCGCGACATCAGCATCCAGCTGTACAAGACCGCTGCCGACTACGCGGCCACGCGCGGCATCATCATCGCCGACACCAAGTTCGAATTCGGCCTGGACGAGAACGGCGTGCTGCACCTGATGGACGAAGTCCTGACCGCCGATTCCTCGCGTTTCTGGCCTGCGGACTCGTACGCGCCGGACATGTCGCCGCCGTCGTTCGACAAGCAGTTCGTGCGCGACTACCTGGAAACGCTGAAGGACTGGAACAAGGCCCCGCCGGCACCGCCGCTGCCGCAGGATGTCATCGAAAAAACCCAGGCCAAGTACTTCGAAGCCATCGAACGCCTGACCGGCGAGAAGCTGAAGGTCTGAGATGGCGGATCAGCAGAACAAGCCGCTGGTCGGCGTGATCATGGGTTCCAGCTCCGACTGGGACGTGATGCAGCATGCCTGCGCCATGCTGAAGCAGTTCGGCGTGCCGTTCGAAGCCCAGGTGATCTCGGCGCACCGCATGCCGGACGAGATGTTCACGTACGCGGAAACCGCCCGTAGCCGCGGCCTGCGCGCCATCATCGCCGGTGCCGGCGGCGCCGCGCACCTGCCGGGCATGGTCGCCGCGAAGACGGTCGTGCCGGTGCTGGGCGTGCCCGTCCCGTCGAAATACCTGCGCGGCGAAGACTCGCTGCTGTCGATCGTGCAGATGCCGAAGGGCGTTCCCGTGTCGACCTTCGCCATCGGCGAGGCCGGCGCCGCGAATGCCGCGCTGACCGCGATCGCCATCATCGCCACCACCGACGACGCCCTGGCGGGCCAGCTGGAACAATTCCGCCAGCAACAGACCGCCGCCGCCAAGGCCATGACCCTGCCCGTGAACGACTGATGAGCGATACGAACGTCTTTCTGCCCGCTGCTGTCGAGCCTGCCTGGCTCGGTGTGATGGGCGGCGGCCAGCTGGGCCGCATGTTCGCCCACGCCGCGCAGGCGATGGGCTACCGCGTGGCCGTGCTGGAGCCGTCGACCGACTGCCCGGCCGGCCAGGTGGCCGAGCGCCTCGTCGAGGCCGGCTATGAAGATGCGGCCGGCCTGGATGCACTGGCCGCGCAATGTGTGGCCGTCACGACGGAATTCGAAAACGTCCCGGCCGCCAGCCTGTCGCGCCTCGCGCAGCAGGTGTTCGTGGCGCCGAACGCGCATGGCGTGTCCGTCGCCCAGGACCGCGTCGCGGAAAAATCGTTCTTCGTCGCCTGCGCGGGCAAGTCTGGCGTGATGCCGGCGCCGCACAAGGTGATCGCGAGCGATGCCGACATCGACGCCATCGCCGACGACCTGCTGCCCGGCATCCTGAAAACGGTGCGCATGGGCTACGACGGCAAGGGCCAGGTGCGCGTGCGTTCGCGCGACGATGTCCGCGCCGCATTCGAATCCATGGGGCGCGTCACGTGCCTGCTGGAAAAGATGCTGCCGCTGGCGTACGAGGTGTCCGTGCTGACGGCGCGCGCGGCGGATGGCCAGTCGGTCGTCTATCCGATCGCGGAGAACGTGCACCGCGACGGCATCCTGTTCACGACGACCGTGCCGGGCCCGAACGTGTCCGATGAATGCGCCCGCAAGGCGCAGGATGCGGCGCGTGCCATCGTGGCCGAGCTGGGTTATGTCGGCGTGCTGTGCATCGAGTTCTTCGTGCTGGCGGACGGTTCGCTCGTGGTCAACGAGATGGCGCCGCGGCCGCACAACAGCGGCCACTACACGATCGACGCGTGCGTCACGAGCCAGTTCGCGCAGCAGGTCCGTGCGATGGCGAAACTGCCGCTGGGCGACGTGCGCCAGCATTCGCCGGCCGTCATGCTGAACATCCTCGGCGACGTGTGGTTCGAGGGCGAGACGGTCCGCGAACCGGCGTGGAACCAAGTGCTGGCGCTGCCCGGCGCGAACCTGCACCTGTACGGCAAGACGGACCCGCGCCGCGGCCGCAAGATGGGTCACGTGACGTTCGTCGCGCCGACCTTGCAGGAAGCCCAGGCGAATTTCGACCAGGCCTGCGCCATCCTGGGGATCCCGCTGTGACGGATGATGTGATCAAAGCGGCCGCGCGCGCGCTCGAGGCCGGCCGCCTCGTCGCGCTGCCGACCGAGACCGTGTACGGCCTCGGCGCCGACGCGGAAAACCCGGCCGCCGTCGCCGCGATCTATGCCGCCAAGGGCCGCCCGCAGGATCATCCCGTGATCGTGCACGTGGCCCCCGGCGCGGATCTGGATTACTGGGCGACAGACATCCCGTCGGAAGCGCGCCAGTTGGCCGACGCCTTCTGGCCCGGCCCGCTGACGATGATCCTGAAACGCGCGCCGCACATTCCGGATGCCGTCTCGGGCGGCCAGGACACGGTCGGCATCCGCTGCCCGTCGCATCCGGTTGCCATCGAACTGCTGCAGGAATTCAAGGGCGGGAAGGGCGGCATCGCGGCCCCGTCCGCGAACAAATTCGGCGCCGTCAGCCCGACGACCGCGCAGCACGTGCGCGACGAATTCGGCGACGACATCGGAGAACATGGCCGCATCGCGTTCGTGCTGGATGGCGGCCAGAGCGAGGTCGGCATCGAATCGACGATCGTCGACCTGTCGCGCCTCGCGACGCACGGCCCCGTGCTGCTGCGTCCGGGCCATATCTCGGCGGATGCCATCGCGGCCGTGATCGACCAGGTGCCGGCCCGTCCGGACGCCGCTGCCCCGCGTGCCTCGGGCACGCTGGAATCGCATTACGCGCCGCATACGCCGGTGGCGATGCAGGACACGGCGACCCTGGCCGACACCTTGTCCAGGTTGCAAGGGGCGGGACGCAAGGTTGCGCTGATCCATTATTCGGACTTGCCGGCCACGCACGCGGCCGTGCGCCTGCCGAATTCTCCGGAAGGCTTTGCGCACGCGCTGTACGCGGCACTGCGCGCGATGGATGGCGCCGCCGCCGACGTTATCCTCGTCGAGGCGCCGCCGCAGGATGGCCCATGGCTGGGCGTCAACGACCGCCTGCGCCGCGCTGCGCATGGTTCGACCGGCATCGTGCACGGGTTGATAAACAACACCCCCGCGCTGTAACTCGTCGGGAATCTTCCCAAAAACGCCCGTCCGGTGCATGCTACTCGGCAATCCTCGGCCCGCCTCCTACGCGGGCCTTTTGCCTTGATCAGTTAGCCGAAGGACATCCATGCGTTCCCTCATTACCCTGGCCTGCAGCCTCGGGCTGGGCTATTTGCTTGCCGCTTGCAGCGGTGGCACCACTGCCGGCGGCACGCCCACCGGCGTCGCGAATCCTGAACCGCTGCCCGTCGCGACGCGCGGCAACCTCGTGGGGCAGGCCGCCTCCGTGGCCGTCAACGTCGGCGGCGCGAGTTTGACCACGTTGACGCCGACCGTGCTGGCCGGCTTCCTCGAATCGGCCCAGCAGGGCACGCTCGCCGTTGCGGGCCAGCCGCAGTGCTCGGTCTCCGTGTACAAGGTGCACTACAACACCATCGGCGGCGCCGGCGAAGCGACG
Source organism: Massilia kyonggiensis (assembly GCF_024756235.1). Classification (GTDB taxonomy): domain Bacteria; phylum Pseudomonadota; class Gammaproteobacteria; order Burkholderiales; family Burkholderiaceae_D; genus Telluria; species Telluria kyonggiensis. Next base: position 258,021 of record NZ_JANUGY010000009.1, read on the forward strand.
GACGGCACCGCCGCCGTCTTCGTCCCCACGGGCGGCGGCGCGTCGTGCACCAGTTCGCGGCCCGTCGTGCTGTATGCGCACGGCACCTCGTTGCAGAAATCCTACGACATGGCCGACATCGCCAACAACACGGAAGCGCGCCTCGCGGCGGCCGTGTTCGCGGCCCAGGGCTTCATCGTCGTCGCGCCGAATTACACGGGTTACAGCGGCTCGTCGCTGGGCTACCACCCGTATCTGGACCGCGTCGCGCAAGCCGCCGACATGATCGACGCGCTGCGCGCGGCACGCACGTCGTTCGCGGCGATCGGCGCCAAGGATTCTGGCAAGCTGATGGTCACGGGCTATTCCCAAGGCGGCTATGTCGCGATGGCCACGCAGCGCGCCATGCAAGACCTGGGCACGAACGAGTTCACGCTGACGGCAGCGTCCGGCATGTCGGGCCCGTATGCCATCGCCCGCTTCGGCGACGACCTGTTCGGCGGCGCGCCGCGCAATGGTGCGACCGTGATCGTGCCGATGATCATCAACGCGGGCCAGCATGCGAGCGCGGCACTGTACGCGACGCCGGCGGATGTCTACGAGGCGCAGTACGCGCCCTCCATCGCCGACCTGGTGCCGGGCAGCCTCGGCAGCGGTGACCTCGTCGACCAGGGCAAGCTGCCGGCGACGGCCCTGTTCGCCGCGGATTCGCAGCCGCAGACGGCCGGCTACACGGCATACTTTGGCGCCAACAACCTGATCCGTACGGCTTACCGCAGCGGCTACCTGGCCGACCTCGCCGCGCACCCGTGCGACCAGAGCGCGGCGTCGCCGCTGGCGTGTGCGCCGGCCCACAACCTGCGTAAATGGCTCGTGCGCAATGACTTGCGCAGCTATATGCCCAGCGCGCCGACGATGCTGTGCGGCGGCCATGACGACCCCGTCGTGCCGTTCTTCAACTCGACGTCGGCCGCGAGCTATTTCAGCGCGCGCGGCAGCAAAATCACGCTGCTGGACATCGACGACACGCCGAGCCTGAACGATCCGTACCGCTCGGCCAAGGCAGGCTTCGTGGCGGCCAGGTCTATCCTGCGCGCGGCGTCGGGCGACGGTGCCGTGGCGTCGGCCTACCACGCCGGTCTCGTGGCGCCATTCTGCATGGCCGCGACGCGTGATTATTTTCAAACAACATTGTCACATTAAGACATGAATCCGCCGGCGGCGTTGCTATAATCGGCCGCGCTGCCGGCCTCGTCTTCCAGCCGTCACAACAGGGTGTTGTTGCCGGTGCACGACAAAGTTTTTCGCTATACAACGATGCCGAACACTGGCATATTAGTCGAGACACGAATAGCACGGCCGTTCGTTGCAAAAGAAAAATTTTCTTAGGAGACACAATGCGTAAGACCTCATTCGCGCTCGCGCTGCTGACCGCTGCCGTCCTGTCGGCTTGCGGCGGCAGCAGTACTGCCCCTCGCGGCGGCGACCAGACCCCGGTTACCAAGTTCAGCGCACAGGTATCGTTCGGCGACAGCCTGTCCGACGTCGGCTCGTATGCCGTCGGCGGCGTCAAGGCGCTGGGCGGCGGCAAGTTCACGATCAACGGCGACAACACGTCGATCAATGCCGACCTGACGGGCAAGAACTGGACCGAATTCGTCGCAGCCCAGCTGAAGCTGCCGGCACCGTGCGCGGCCCAGACCGGCCTGCAGGGCGACGCGACCAAGGGCTTTGCCGTGCCCGTTACGTTCAACACCAATTGCCTCAACTACGCGCAGGGCGGCTCGCGCGTGACGAACCCGGTCGGCCCGAACAACAAGGCCGTGAACCCGACGCTGGGCCTGACCACCGTGCCCGTGGTGACGCAGATCGCGAACCACCTGGCCAAGACCGGCGGCAAATTCAGCGGTACCGAACTCGTGACCGTGCTGGCCGGCGGTAACGACATCCTGTTCCTGCTGGGCCAGCTGTCGACGAACGCCACCGCCGCCGGCACCGCCGCCGGTTCCCAGGCCTTTGCCGTGTCGCTGACGACCCAGCTGGCTGCCGGTGCGACGAACCCCGCCACCGCGGCCCAGGCGATCGGCCTCGCGATCCAGACGGAAGCAGCGCACGCCGGCCACACCGACGCGTCCATCGTGCAAGCCGCCGTCACCGCCGCCGTCAAGGCCGGCAACACGGCAGCCGCGCAGGCCACCGTGTATGGTCCGATGGTCGCCAAGGCCCAGGCCGACGCCACGGCCGCCGGCCAGAAGGCGGGCGCCGATTACCTGACCGCCAACGCCGCGGGTGTCGTCACCGCGATGGCGACGGCCGGCGCCGAGCTGGGCGCCCTGGTCAAGACGCAGATCCTCGCCAAGGGCGCGAACTACGTCGTCGTGAACAACCTGCCGGACGTCGCATCGACGCCGTCGGGCAAGTCGCAGTCGGCCGCCGTCCAGGCCCTGATCGTGAAAGCCGTCGATGCGTTCAATGCGCAGCTGAAGGCCGCTGTCGCGAGCGAGCCGAAGGTGCTCTACATCGACCTGTGGACCATCAGCCACGACGAAGTGATCAACCCTGCGCCGTACGGCCTCACCAATACGTCGACCCCGGCCTGCGGCCCGAACGCGCTGGGCACCACGTCGCTCGTCTGCAATGCGAAGAACGTGATCGCCGGCGACGTCAGCCGCTACATGTTCGCCGACGACGTGCACCCGACGCCGTTCGAGAACTGGCTGATCGCCCGCTACGTCCTCGAGCAGATGGCCGTGAAGGGCTGGCTGTAATCGTCACGACAGGCCCGTCCGGGAGGGCGGGCCATCAATAAGAATCAGGAGATAACATGAAAGTAAGTTCCAATGTCGTGAAACTGCTGGTCGCCGCGGGTGCGCTGGCCGTGGCGGGCGGCGCCGCGGCACAGGCCAAAGGGAAGTGGGCCGTGTCGGTCGGCGCCATCGAGATCGAACCGAAAGTGGAGAGCGGCGCGATTTCCGCCCCGGCCCTGCCGAATTCGCTGGGCGACGTCGGCAAGGACACGGAGCCGGTGGCGATCATCAACTACGGGATCACCGACAACATCACCACCGAATTCACCATCGCGAAGCCCTACAAGCACAGCATCTACGGCGCGGGCGCCATCGCCGGTACGGGCGAGCTGGGCACGGCGCATGCCTTGCCGCCGACGCTGTTCGCGCAATACCGTTTCTTCGCGCCGAACGCGGCCTTCCGTCCTTATGTCGGCCTGGGCGTGACCTATGCCTACTTTTACAAGGAAACCGGTTCGTTCCGCATGACGGCGCTGACGAACCCGGGCGGTCCGGCCACGACGTTTAACATCGACAACAAATGGACCTATTCGGGCCAGATCGGTGCCGTCTGGAACTTCAACGAGAAATGGTTCCTCAACGCCGCGCTCGTGAAGACCCGCCTGCGGACCGACGTGCACTTCTCGACCGGACAGACCCAGCACATGAAACTGGATCCGAAGTCGACCGTGCTGACCCTTGGCTACAAGTTCTGATCGCGTTCCGCGCAATAAAAAAACCCGCCGTGTTCGGCGGGTTTTTTTTCGTTCACGGGCGTGATCAGAACGCCGCGATGCCGGTCTGCGCGCGCCCCAGGATCAGCGCGTGGATGTCGTGGGTGCCTTCGTACGTGTTGACGACTTCCAGGTTGACGAGGTGGCGCGCCACTCCGAATTCGTCGCTGATGCCGTTACCCCCCATCATGTCGCGTGCCATGCGGGCGATGTCCAGCGCCTTGCCGCAGGAATTGCGCTTCATGATCGACGTGATCTCGACCGCAGCGGTGCCCTCGTCCTTCATGCGGCCCAGGCGCAGCACGCCCTGCAGGCCCAGCGTGATTTCCGTCTGCATGTCGGCGAGCTTCTTCTGGATCAGCTGGTTGGCGGCCAGCGGCTTGCCGAACTGCTTGCGGTCCAGCACGTACTGGCGGGAACGGTGCCAGCAGTCTTCCGCGGCGCCCAGCGCGCCCCAGGCAATGCCGTAGCGGGCCGAGTTCAGGCACGTGAATGGACCCTTCAGGCCGCGCACTTCCGGGAAGGCATTTTCTTCGGGGCAGAACACCTCATCCATCACGATCTCGCCCGTGATCGATGCGCGCAGGCCGACCTTGCCGTGGATGGCCGGTGCCGACAGGCCTTTCCATCCCTTTTCCAGCACGAAGCCGCGAATCTTGCCTTCGTCATCCTTGGCCCAGACGACGAACACGTCGGCGATCGGCGAGTTCGTGATCCACATCTTCGAGCCCGTCAGGCTGTAGCCGCCGTCGACCTTGCGCGCGCGCGTGATCATCGAGCCCGGGTCGGAGCCGTGGTTCGGTTCGGTCAGGCCGAAGCAGCCGATCCATTCGCCGGTGGCCAGTTTCGGCAGGTATTTCTGCTTCGTCTCTTCATTGCCGAACTCGTGGATGGGCACCATCACGAGCGACGACTGCACGCTCATCATCGAACGGTAGCCGGAATCGACGCGCTCGACCTCGCGCGCGATCAGGCCGTAGCTGACGTAGTTCAGGCCGGGGCCGCCGTATTGCTCGGGGATGGTCGGGCCCAGCAGGCCGAGCTCGCCCATCTCGCGGAAGATGGCGGCATCGGTGGTCTCGTGGCGGAAGGCTTCGAGGACGCGCGGCAGCAGCTTGTCCTGGCAATAGGCCGCGGCGGCATCGCGCACCATGCGCTCTTCGTCGAGCAACTGCTCGTTCAGCAGCAACGGATCATCCCAATGGAACTGGGCTTTGCGGGGCGTATCGGAACGGCTCATGGGGCTCCTGTCTCAATCTTTGTAAGAATGTGGCGGGCGAATGGATGGCCGCCCGGGTCGAGCCATTATAGAAACCCCGCTCCGCCGCATCTTTTCAAACTGCGACAGGCATTTTCATTTTTCAAACAAGGATTACGTGCTGCCGAAACGCCCGCCATGGAACAGCAGGGCGGACTGCGGATGCACGGCGCAATCTTCCACTTCGCCCACGAAGATCACGTGGTCGCCTTCCGGATAGCGGCTGCGGTTATGGCATTCGAACCAGGCGGAAACGCCTTTCAGGATCGGCTGGCCGGTGCGCGACAATTCGTAGTCGACGCCTTCGAACGGATCCTGGCCGCGCCGCGAGAACCGGCGCGCCAGCTCTTCCTGTCCGGCGGACAACACGTTGATCACGTAGTGCGAGTTGCCGGTGAAGATAGGCAGGCTGTTGGCCACGTTCGACAGGCTCCACAGCACCAGCGGCGGCTCCAGCGACACGGAATTGAAGGACGACGCGGTCAGGCCGCGGAATTTGCCGTCGCCCAGGCGGGTCGTGATGACGGTGACGCCGGTCGCGAATTGGGACAGGGCTTGGCGAAAATGGGCGGAATCGAAACCGCGCGTGGTGGCGCGAGGTGAGCTGGTGTTCATGCGCGCATTATGCCATCAATGGCCCGAGGGTTCCCCGAGCCTGCACGAGCGGGCGGTTTCGGTTACAGTGAAACCATGAACAACTATTCATTCCTCGAGGAGTCAGCATGAGCCAGCAATCAGCAACCGAAGTGGCCATCCTGGGCGGCGGGTGTTTCTGGTGCCTGGAAGCGGTCTATCTGGAAGCGCGCGGTATTCTCCGCGTGGAATCGGGCTATATGGGCGGCGAGACGCCCGCGCCGACCTACGAGCAGGTATGCGCAGGCACGACGGGCCACGCGGAAGTGGTGCGCCTGGAATTCGATCCGAACGTGATCAGCTATCGCGACATCCTGGAAATCTTTTTCACCATCCACGACCCGACGACCCTGAATCGCCAGGGCAATGACGTCGGCACGCAATACCGCTCGGTGATCTTCTTCACGTCGCCGGAACAGGAAGCGACGGCGCGCAAGGTCATGGCCGAGATGGCCGCCGTGTGGGACGCCCCGATCGTCACGCAGGTGCTGCCGGCCGAGCAGTGGTACAAGGCCGAGGACTACCACCAGAATTATTTCGCCCAGCACCCGTTGCAGGGGTATTGCGCGTTCGTGGTGGCGCCCAAGGTGGCCAAGTTCCGCAAGGTCTTCACGGACCGGGTGAAATAAATCACGAATACATGTACCGCCGCGACCACGGAATCTGGTCCGGCGTTTCTCCCGCCTTGCCGCACACGATCTGGTACAGGCTGATCCAGTCGTGCGCGAAGCCGTACGCGCAGCCTGCCAGGTAGACGTGCCAGATGCGGAAGGTCTTCGGATCGCACGTCGCCCGGATGCGGTCGGCATTGTTCTCGAAATTCTCGGTCCACAGGGCGCATGTGCGGGCGTAGTGGCGGCGCAGGTTTTCCACGTCACGGACCTCGAGGCCGCCTTCCTGCATCGTGCGGATGACGGTGGACAGGTGCGCCAGCTCGCCGTGCGGGAACACGTATTTGTCGATGAACTCGCCGCCGCCGTACGGGCTGTTGCGCTGTTCGACGTCGGACGTGGTGATGCCGTGGTTCATCACGACGCCGCCCGGCGCCAGCAGCCTGCTGATGCGGCCGAAATACTCCGGTAAATTGTCCACGCCCACGTGCTCGAACATGCCGACGCTCGTGATGCGGTCGAACTGCCCCGCGACGTCGCGGTAGTCCTGCAGGCGGATCTCGATGCGGTCCTGCAACCCGGCCTGCGCCACGCGCTCGCGCGCCAGCTCGTATTGCCGTTCGGACAGCGTGACGCCGACGCAGCGCGCCCCGAATTTACTTGCCGCGCGGATCACGAGCGCACCCCAGCCGCAGCCGATGTCGAGCAGCGTCTGGCCCGGCTGCACGCCGATCTTGGTGAGGATGTGGTCGATCTTCTTTTGCTGGGCCGTGGCCAGGTCCTCGTCGCCGTTCTCGAAATAGGCGCAGGAATACACCATGGCCGGGTCGAGGAACAGGCTGTAGAACTCGTTGGAGACATCGTAGTGGTAGCGGATGGCTTCCGCATCCTTCTCGCGCGTGTGCGGCGAGACGAGGCGCAGGGCGGCGCTGGCGACGCGGCTCGTGCGCGCCGGCTTGCCCGTGGTTTCCGCGAGGGCAGATCCCACCTGGATCATGTCGGCCGCGCGTCCCTCGATTTCGAGCGCACCTTCGACATAGGCTTCCCCGAGGTTGCCCAGCGACGGCGCAAGCAGGTAGCGCAGGCCGCCCGGGTGGGGGACACGGATTTTCACGCGCGGCTGGTGGTCGGATGACAGGTCCACCTGCGCGCCATTCCATAATTCCACGCGCAGGGGCAGGTTGAATTTGCTGCGTATGCCTGAAGTCCAGGCGGAAAGCTTCATCTGGTCGAACACGCGTCTTCTCCGGCTGATCCTGAGCCGGATGCACCGGGTCAGGGTTGCAAACGTTGCCGCGTCCAGCTGCCGTCTTCCTGCCGCGTGTAGACGATGCGGTCGTGGAAGCGTGAACGCCGCCCCTGCCAGAACTCGATCCGTTCCGGCACCAGGCGAAAACCGCCCCAGTGTTGTGGCCGTGGCGGTGCTTCGCCATACTGACGCGCCACTTCCTCGTAGTGTAGTTCGAGGGCGGCACGATTTGCGATCGGCTCGCTTTGTTCGGACGCGATCGCCGACAGCCGGCTTTTCAACGGTCGGCTGTTGAAATACTTATCGCTTTCCTCGGCACTCGTGCGTTCCACTCTGCCTTCGATTCGCACCTGCCGTTCAAGTTCACTCCAGAAGAATAGCAGAGCTGCAAAAGGCTTGCTTGCCAGCTGCTTGCCTTTCTGGCTGTCGTAATTCGTGTACCAGGTGAACCCGCGCGCATCGAATTGCTTGACGAGAACAATGCGCGACGTCGGCCGCCCATCCTCGCCCACGGTGGCCACGCTCATCGCGTTCGGCTCGTTCACTTCGGCCTTCAGCGCTTCCTCGAACCAGCGCGTGAACTGGTCCATCGGGTCGTCGGCCACGTCGCTTTCGTCCAGGCGGGCCTGGCCGTAATCCTTGCGCAGGTCGGCGACCGTGTCGCCAATGGACGGTGCCGGCTGCTCCAGGCCGCGGCGCCGGCGCATCGCGCCGCCCAGGCGCGCCATCTGATCGGGGCCAAAGAGACGCAGCGCCATCGGCGCGACGATGCCTTCTTCGCGTTCCATATGGCCGTGATAGTTCTGCACGAAGCGGCGCACGATCGAGGCCGACAGCTGCGTCCCGCTGCCGTCCGCGATACTGGTGAGCTGTTCGTGCAGGTCTTGCCACATCGCATCCATATCCTTGTGTTCCTGCAGGATCACGGGGACCAGCGCCTGCAGCGTGGCCGCATCCTCGCCCTTGGCGACGGCGAGCAGCATCGGCAGCAGGTCCTGTTCCTCGTCCTCGTGGTGCAGGTGGGCGGCCTTGTCGAAGTATTTCAGCACGGCGGTTGCCGCCTGGCGCGCCTGCTCGTCGGCGCCGTGTTCCGGCAGATGGGCGAGCAGTTTTTCCAGCGTGGCAAGTTGCTTACGGATGCGGCCGTGGCAATGCTTGAGGACGGCGACGGGTTGGTCGAAATCGGGAGCGGGGTCGGCAAGAAGGTTGTTCATGATCGCTGTTGTGGACGTGCAGAATGCGGGGAATTTTTTGATTGACTGAAAGTTATTTTAGAGCAAGGAGCGCCGTTACGTCCGGTAAAATGAAGAGATCATGATTACGACTTCCACCTCTCTCTTCGATGACGTCGACTTCGAGCGGCGCTTCGGCGGCATTGCCCGCCTCTACGGCGAGCGTGCACTGGAACGGTTCCGTGCGGCGCACGTTTGCGTGGTCGGCGTCGGCGGCGTCGGCTCCTGGATCGTCGAGGCGCTGGCCCGCAGCGCCGTCGGCCGGCTCACGCTCATCGACCTCGACAACGTGGCCGAATCCAACATCAACCGCCAGATCCAGGCCTTGTCGACCACGGTCGGCATGCCCAAGATCGAGGCGCTGAAACAGCGCATTGCGCTCATCAATCCGTACTGCGAAGTCGAGCTCGTCGAAGACTTCATCGATCCGGACAACATCCCGCAGATGATCGGGACGGACAGATTCGATTACGTGGTCGACGCGATCGACAGCGTCAAGGCCAAGGCCGCGCTGATCGCGTACTGCAGCCAGCATGCGATCCCGCTGATCGTCATCGGGGGCGCCGGCGGCCAGCTCGACCCGACGAAGATCGAAGTGCGCGACCTCGCCCGCACCGAGCAGGAACCGCTGCTGAAAAAAGTGCGCAAGATCTTGCGTGCCCAGTACGGCTTCGCGCGCGGCGAAAAGAACAAGTACCACATCGACGCCGTGTTCTCGATGGAACCGCTGCGCTACCCGCAGTCCGGCGGCGCCTGCGAAGTCGACGCGAACAGCATCACGGGCCTGAACTGCGCCGGCTTCGGCTCGAGCATGGTCGTCACCGCGACGTTCGGCATGGTGGCTGCCGGCCATATGCTGCGCAAGATGGCGGAGGAAGCCAATGCCGTGCCGGTGCCGGTACATGTAACCGAATCCGTCGACGCTGTCCAAGTGGAAGAGGCCTTGTTATCATAGGATCAGTTTTTTACTGATTCGTGAAAAGAGGCTCCATGATCCGTCGTATCGCCGTAGCAAGCCTGCTGCTGGCGGCCGTTGCCGCCAACGCGCAGGACGCATCCCAGCAGGCCGGCGACGGCCTGCAAGGTCCCAAGGACCCGGCCCAGGCCACCGCCAACGCCGCCCATCCCGGCAACCCGAACAATCCCGTCGATCCGACACCCGCCGGCCAGGAACAGCAAGGGCCGAAGGTGCAGGTCATCGACCACGTGATCGGCAAGGGTACCGAGGCGATGGTCGGCAGCACGGTCGTCGTCAACTACACGGGCTGGTTCTACAAGCCGCTGGCCGCCAAGCAGCGCGGCCGCAAATTCGACTCGTCGCTGGACGCGGGCCGCGAACCGCTCGAGTTCCAGCTCGGCGCGCGCCAGGTCATCAAGGGCTGGGAGCAGGGCGTGCAGGGCATGAAGGTGGGCGGCAAGCGCACGCTGATCATCCCGAGCGAACTCGCGTACGGCAAGCGCGGCGCCGGCGGCGGTTCCATTCCGCCTGATTCCGATCTGATCTTCGACGTGGAACTCCTGAAGGTCAAGTAAATCCAAATCACTCAACGGGAGAACTGCATGCGCATCGCGAACGACGTGACGGAACTGATCGGCAACACCCCCCTGGTGCGGATCCGCCGCCTGGCGCAGGGCGCCGGCGCGGACCTCACCGCCAAGCTCGAGTTCTACAATCCGGCCCACAGCGTGAAGGACCGGATCGGCTGGGCCATGATCGAGGCGGCCGAGCAGGCCGGCAAGATCGGCCCGAACACTATCATCGTCGAGCCCACCAGCGGCAACACGGGCATCGCGCTGGCGATGGTGTGCGCGGCGCGCGGCTACCGCTGCCGCCTCGTCATGCCGGAGACGATGAGCAACGAACGGCGCATGCTGCTGCGCGCGTACGGCGCCGAACTGGTGCTCACGCCGGGGCCGGAAGGCATGCTGGGCGCCATCCGCCGCGCCGAGGAAATCGTCGCGGCCGACCCGAACTGCTTCATGCCGCAGCAGTTCAACAACCCCGCCAATCCGGAAGTCCACCGCCGCACGACGGCCGAGGAAATCTGGCGCGACACCGACGGCAAGGTCGACATCCTCGTGGCCGGCGTCGGCACGGGCGGCACGATCACGGGCGTGGCTGAAGTGATCAAGGCGAGAAAACCGTCGTTCCAGGCGATTGCCGTGGAACCGGAAGCGTCGCCGATCCTGTCGAAGGGCACGAAGGGCCCGCACCCGATCCAGGGCATCGGCGCCGGTTTCATTCCGGACGTGCTGAACACGAAAGCCTACGACGAAGTCATCACCGTGAAGAACGAGGACGCCTTCGAGACGGCCCGTGCGGCCGCGCGCGAGGAGGGGCTGCTGGTCGGCATCTCGTCGGGCGCCGCGTTGTGGGCCGCGATCCAGGTCGCGAAGCGGCCGGAGAATGCGGGCAAGCTGATCGTGACGATCATTCCGTCGTTCGGCGAGCGCTATCTCAGTACGGCGTTGTACGCGAACCTGGCCGACTGAGCCGGCTTCCCTCTACGAGAAGGCCCGCTTGCATGCGGGCCTTTTTTAATGTGCGTGCGAGTGACCGTGATGATGGCCGTGATCGTGATCGTGATCATCGTGCGCGTGCGCTTCCAGTCCATCGTGCAGGCTGCAAGTGCGGTGCTTGGTCGTCCCTTGTTCCACCTGCAGCGTGCAGTGATGGATGGAGAAATATTCGCGCAGATGTTCCACGACGCTGTCGATGGCCGCGTCGCCTGGATAGCCGTCCGGCATCACGAGGTGGGCCGTGAGGGCTGTTTCCGTCGTGCTCATCGCCCAGATGTGGACGTCGTGCACTTCCGTCACGCCCGGCTGCGCTGCAAGGTAGGCGGTGACGCCCGTCGCGTCGACGCTGGCCGGCACGCCCGCCAGCACCATCTGGATAGACTCCTTGAGCAGCGACCACGTTCCCACGACGATCACGACGACGAGCACGAGGCTGACGACCGGGTCGAGCCACGACCAGCCCGTGTAGATGATCACGACACCGGAGATGACGACGCCCAGCGACAGCAACGCATCCGCCGCCATGTGCTGGTAGGCGCCGCGCACGTTGATGTCGTCCTTGCTGCCGGCCACGAACAGCCAGGCCGAGAAGCCGTTGATCAGCACGCCGACGAGGGCGACGATGGAGACCGTCGTGCCGGCCACCGGCTCCGGATGGGCGAAGCGGTGCACGGCTTCCCACGCGATGGCGCCGCACGCGACCATCAGCAGCAGGGCGTTGGCGAGGGCGGCGAGGATGGTCGTGCCGCGCATGCCGTACGTGAAGCGGCGCGTGGGCGCGCTCTTCGTCAGCAGCGCGGCGCCCCAGGCGAGGCCGAGACCCAGCACGTCGGACAGGTTGTGGCCGGCGTCGGCCATCAGCGCCGTCGAGTTGGCAATGAAGCCGTAGATGAATTCGATGGCGACGAACGCGGTGTTCAGGCCGATGGCGATGCCGAACGCGCGGCCGTTGTCGCCCGGCGCCGGGTGGTGATGGTGGCCATGTCCATGGCTGTGGGAATGGTGGTGACTCATGCGTCCAGTCCGGTGGTGGGTTCGGCGATGTGTTCGAACATATTGGAGAGCAGGCTGCTGATGTGGGCATCGGCGGCCGCATAGAACACCTGCTTGCCCTGGCGCTCAGCCTTGACGATGCGGGCCGCGCGCAGCAGGCGCAGATGGTGGCTGACCAGCGAACTGGACAGGTTCAACGCGCCGGCGATGTCGCCCACGGCCGTCGGCTGCGCCAGGCAGGCGAGCACGATGCGCAAGCGCGTGGGGTCGCCCAGCAGGTGGAACAGGTCGGCGAGTTCGTCGACCGCGTTGTCGATGTCGGGTGGGATGCTCATGCTTAACGTTTGAAGAACTGTTCACATGTTAAGCGCATCGTCGAGCGAGCGCAAGGGGAGCGCTGTTACGTGAGGAAAGCCGTGCAGGACGGACGCCGCGCCGTCTACAATGCGCAGACTCGGCAAAAAGCCTTGGACATATTTCGATATTTAGCTAATAATCAATCATGACTTCGATCTTCAAGGCGCTCGCCGATCCCACCCGCCGCCAGGTTCTGCAAATGCTGCGGGCCGGGCCGTTGAGTGCGGGCGCCCTGGCCGATGCGTTCGACGTGTCCAAGCCGACCATGTCGGCGCACTTCGCCGTGCTGCTGGCTGCAGACCTGATCGAGGCCGAAAAGAGCGGGCGCACGATCACGTACCGGCTGAAGATGTCGGTGCTCGAGGAGGCGCTCATGGGTTTCGCACAGGCATTCGGGTTGCAGGTGACGCCCGAGCCGCCCACCACCACCACCACCACCGCCACCAGGCAGACCGAGGAAAAGTCATGATCACGAAGTTTCAAATCCGTCGTTTGTTATCGATAGCAGCGGCCCTCTTGCTGGCGTCAACGCTACTGAATGCGCTGCTTCACCGTCAGATGGTCAGTGCCGAGACGGTCGCGCGACTGATGGGCATGCTACAGGGCATCATCGTGATGATCTGCGCGAACGACGTTCCTAAACGATTGCCGCCGGTGGAGCGTTTGTACTGCGATCCCGCACATGACCTGGCCTATCGTCGGTCCATTGGCTGGATGCTGGTGGTAGCCGGCTTCGGTTTTACACTCGCGTTCGCGTTCGCGCCGCTCCCGATCGCCCGCCATGTCGCCATTGGTATCCTGGCGCTGCCTGTCTTCGTCGTGGTATGCATGATGGCGTACGTCGTCTGGAGGCGTTTCAGCAACAGGCGCAGCGCCTCCTAGTCCCCGCCCGTACCCGGGCCGCCGCAAGCCCTGCGGTGCCTGGGCCCGGGTTGTCTGGTAACACTCCCAAGAGTACGACCCATGGCGCTCGCCGTCGACGCGAGCGGCGTGTGACCGCGCTCGTCCATGCTGTCCGAAACAACGCCGACGTGGCGTTCCAACCTAAGGAGAATCCTTTGAAAGTTTTCCGATTCATACGCTCCGGTGCCGCCGCGCACCTGTTTGCACTCACCGTGATGCTCGCTACCGGCAGCGCCATGGCCGAAGAAGCGGCGGGTGACTGGAGCGGACTGCTGGCTGGTCAACTCCACATCATCGTGCATGTCTCGAAGGACGCCGGCGGCCATTATGCTGCGACGCTGGAAAGTCCGGACCAGGGCAAGGTCGTCCTGCCTGCCGATCAGGTCGCGGCGGACGCCGGCCATTTCAGTTTCACGATACCGAAGATCGGCGGCAGCTTTGCCGGCACCTGGGACGCCGGGAAGGCCGCCTGGGTCGGCACGTGGACGCAAGGACGGACTTTCCCGTTGGCCCTGGCGCGGATGACGAGCCGGGCAGCTGCCCTCGCGCCCCCCAAGCGGCCGCAGGAAGAGGCGATCGCCGCCGGGCCGCGGCCTTACCGGGAGGAGGCGGTGACCTTCGCCAGTACCGCAGCGGGCATCAAGCTCGCAGGCACCCTCGGCATTCCCAATGGCGCCGGCCCGTTCCCGGCTGTCGTGCTGATCGCCGGGTCCGGTCCCATGACGCGCGATGAAGATGTGCTGGGCCACAAGGTCTTCCTCGTGCTCGCCGATGCGCTCAACCGCCGCGGCATCGCCGTGCTGCGTTATGACAAGCGCGGCGTCGGCCAATCGACCGGCGACTTTGCGAAGGCCTCATTCACCGACTACGTCGCCGACGCCGAAGCGGCACTCGGATTCCTGAAGTCGCGCCCGGAGATCGCGGCGGGCCGCGTCGGTCTCGTGGGCCATTCGGAGGGCGGTCTCGTGGCGCCCTTGATCGCCGCACGCGATCCGTCGCCGCGCTTCGTCGTCCTGATGGCCGCGCCGGGGATGCCGCTCGACCAGTTGTGGCGGCTACAGAATGCGACGATATCGAAGGTGTCCGGCGTCTCCGACGCCGACATCGCGAAGCGCCTGGCTGTCCAGGACAAGATCTACGTCGACGTGGCGGTCGCCCAGGACGACGAGCAGGCGCGGGCCGTCATCAAGGCGGACGTCGCGCAGGCGGTCGCCGACAAGGTTTCGTTCCTGCTGCCACCTGACGCGTTCATCGCCAATCAGACCAGTCCCAGGACACGGCAGCTCACGCGTTACAACCCCGGCCCGGCGCTGCGGCTGCTGAAAACGCCCGTGCTCGCACTCATCGGCAGCCTCGATGTCCAGGTGCCGACCGAAGCCAACCTGACTTCCATGCGGGCGGCACTGCAGGGCAATCCGCGCGCGACGGTCGTCGAACTGCCGGGCCTTAACCACCTGTTCCAGACCGCGAAGCGCGGAGCGCTGGAGGAATACGGCGAGATCGAAGAGACCGTCGCGCCGGCCGTACTCAAGCGGATCGGCGACTGGGTGGTGGCGCAAAGCCTTTGAACGTCACGGCACCTGTCCATCCACATCCCGCATCTCGGGCTGCCCCAGCCCGAGCTTCTGCAACTGCGGCAAAATCGCGGCCCGATCCCCGACGGCGATGACTTTCAACTGATCGGGTTTCAAATATTTCTGCGCCGCCGCCTGCACCTGCGCCGCCGTCACGGCGCGGTAGCGGTCGGGCAGCGTGCGCCAGTAATCCGCCGGCAGGTCGAACACGAAGGTCTCGGCCAGGCTCGTCCCGATGCCGCTGTTCGTTTCGAACTGCCCCGGCAGCGAATACACCTGCGAGTCGCGCGCGCCCGCCAGCTCGGCCGCAGGCAGCGGCTTGGCGCGCATGCCGTTCACCTCCTTCAGGATCTCGGACACCGACGCCCCCGTGACGTCCGTGCGCACGCTGCCCGCGATGATGAACGGGCCCGGCGTGCGGTCGTAGCGGAAGGCCGAGAACACGCCATAGCTGTAGCCCTTTTCTTCGCGCAGGTTGAGGTTGATGCGACTCGAGAACAGGCCGCCCAGCGCCGCGTTCATGACCTGCATGGCCGGATAGTCCGGCGTCTTGCGCGCGGCCGCGATGGTCGTCACGCGCAGCGCCGTTTGCGGGGCGCCCGGCTTGTCGACGACGACGAGCCGTGCCTTGGTGCCGGACGGATCGCCGACCGACGTCAAGGCCGCGTCGGCCCGTCCCCAGCCGCCGAAGCGGGCCGTCGCCAGCGTACGCAGTTCGTCGGCCGTGATGTCGCCGGAGACGACGAGGGCCGCATTGCCCGGCAGGTAATGGCGGCGCCAGAAGCGCACGATGTCTTCGCGCGTCGTCATGCGGATCGCCTGTTCCGTGCCCAGCTGGCCGTAGCCGTAGGGGTGATCGCGGCCATACAGCGCGCCGGCCGCGGCGACGGCGGCGATCAGTGCCGGGTCGTCGCGCTGCTGCGTCAGTTCACCGAGGCGGGAGGCGCGCTGGCGCTCCACTTCCGCGTTCGGGAAGGCCGGATGCAGCACGACGTCGGCCAGCACGTCCAGCGCCTGCGGGAACGTGGACCGCAGCGCCAGCAGCGACACTGTCGACGCGTCGGACGAGACGGCGCTGCCGAGGAAGGCACCCAGCTGCGCGATCTCGTCGGCGATGCGCGGTGCGCTGCGCGTGGCCGTGCCTTCGTCCAGCATCTGCGCCGTGAAGCCGGCGAGGCCCGGCTGGTCGGACGGATTGGCGTCGGAACCGCTTTTCACGACCAGTTCCGCCGCCACGAGCGGCAGCGCGGGGTTCGGGTGGACGATGACCGTGAGGCCGTTCGGCAGCTTGAACGATTCGCCCTGCGGCAGCGTGAAGCGCGGTGCCGGGCCCGGTTTCGGAGGCGTGCGGCGCCACGCTTCGTCGCGGTTGATGCCGGCGGCGCGGTCGGTCTTTCCCGCCTTCGGTGGCGGCGGCGCCGGCACGTCGGGGCCGAGGTCCGGCTTGCCCGGCACGCCGGCGACGATCACGCGCGCGTTCGGCTGCAGGTACGCCTGCGCCACGCGGCGCACGTCGGCGGCAGTGACGCGGCGCAGGCGCTCGATGTCCTTCGGCAGATAGCCCGGGTCGCCCGTGTACTGGTTGTACTGGTTGATCTGGTTCGCGAGGCCCGTGCCGCCCAGCTTTTCGATCGACGTCAGCATCGCCGTCTCGATCGTGTTGCGGGCGCGCTCGACTTCCTGCTCGGACGGTCCCGTGTCGCGCAGCGCCTTTAGCTCCGCGTCGATGGCCGTCTCCAGCTCGGACGGGTCGTGGCCGGGCCGTGCGGTGGCGTCGACGATGAAGGTCGACGTGAGCGCGTTCGAATTCTGCGCGGCCGCCGCTTCCTGCGCGATCTGGCGTTCGTACACCAGGGTTTTATACAGGCGGCTCGATTTGCCGCCGGCGAGGATCTGCGCCGTCACCGCGAGCTCGGCATCGCCCGGCTGGAATGCCGGCGGCGTGAGCCACGCCATGTACAGGCGCGGCAGCTCCACGCGGTCCGGTACCGTGATGCGGCGCTCGCGCGTGATGGCGGGCGTCGTCACTTTCGGATGCACGACCGGCGGACTCTTTTTGAAGCTGCCGAAGTATTTGGCGACGAGGGCGCGCGTTTTCACCTTGTCGATGTCGCCGGCGATGACGATGCTGGCGTTGTTCGGGCCGTAGTAGCGCTTGAAAAAATCGCGCACGTCGGCCAGCTTCGCGTTCTGGATGTCGGTGTGCGAGCCGATGACGGCCGCGTAATAAGGGTGCGTCTTCGGGAACAACGCGTGGTTGAGCGCTTCCTCGACGACGCCGTACGGGCGGTTCTCGACGCTCTGGCGCCGCTCGTTGCGCACGACGTCCTGCTGGTTCGACAGCGCCGTCTGGTCGAGCACGTCGAGCAGGTAGCCCATGCGGTCGGCGTGTACCCATAGCGCGAGTTCGAGCTGGTTGGACGGCACCGTGTCGTAGTAATTGGTGCGGTCGTAGTCCGTGCTGCCGTTGCTGTCGGTGGCGCCGGCCCCTTCCAGCAGGCGGTCGGCGAGGCCGCGCGGCAGGTGCCGCGTCCCGGCGAACATCATGTGCTCGAACAGGTGGGCGAAGCCGGTGAGGCCCGGCGCCTCGTTGGCGGGGCCCACGTGATACCAGATGTTGACGGCCACGATGGGCAGGCGGTGGTCCTCGACGAGGATCACTTCCAGGCCGTTGGGAAGCGTCGTCTTGTCGTAGCGGATCTGCGGCACGTCGGCCGCCGCCGCCGGCCCTGCGAGGATGAGCAGCAGGGAAAAGCGGGACAGAAGCAAGGACAGGAGGCGTCGCATGCGGGCTCCGTTTTTTTAATGACAGGCGGCGCTGCCGTGGTCGGGCGGGGCGATGCCGAAAGAAGATACGCGCGTGGACTCGACGAATTCCCAGCCGTAGCCGCCCGTGTACAGGCGCAGGCGCAGCACGCCGGTGCGGTTGCTGTCGCGGACCTCGCTGTGCGGAACGGTGAGCAGGAACGGCGTCGGGTACGCGCCGCCCGTGCCGACGACGAACTGGCGGATGCCGTGCGTCGGGTCGAGCCGGCCGTCCGCATCCTGCGGGGCGAAGCGTTCGTAGTCGTGGTCGTGGCCGGACAGCACCAGCTCGGCGCCGGCCGCGTACAGCAGCTGCCATGCGTCGCGCATCTTCGGGATGCTGCCATGGCCGCCCGAGCTGTACAGCGGATGGTGCCAGTAGGCCAGCGTGCAGCGCGCGGGGTGGGCGGCGAGGTTGGCGCGCAGCCAGTCCAGCTGGGCCGCGTGCTGGGCCGGTGCCAGGTTGCTGTCCAGCGAGATGATGTGCCAGGTGCCCAGCTCGAAGCTGTAGTAGCCGCGGCCGGCGCGTGCGCCCCACCAGTCGAAATAGGGCTTCGCGCCCGGCGTGTAGTACTCGTGGTTGCCGGGCGCGGGCCAGGTGCGGTCCTTGAAGCGGCCCCACGTCGGCGCGTAGCAGTCGGTGAATTCCTTCATGGCGCCGTTCGGGTAGGTCAGGTCGCCCAGCGCCAGCACGACCGCCTCCGGATCCTGCGCGAGCCCGGCGGCGACGGTGGCGGCCGTGTCGGCCGCGCCCGAATACGCCGGATCGCGATACGCGCAGCGGGCGATGTCGCCGGCCGCGTACACGGTGACACCTTGATCAGGGCTTGCTGCGGCCGCGTGCACGGATACGGCCGCCAGGAGCGCGGCCGCTGTCAGGCAGCGCATCCTTACTCGAGCAGTCGCAAGAGGCCGGCCAGCGCGTGCGCCACCGTCTGCTCGCGTACCGCGTGGCGGTCGCCGGAGAATACGAGGCGTTCGGTGTACGTCGTGTCGCCCTTCGACCAGCCGAAGCACACCGTGCCCACGGGCTTGCCGGGGACGGCACCGGTCGGGCCGGCGATGCCGGTCGTGGACACGGCCACGTCGGCGTTGCTGTTGGCGACCGCGCCTTCGGCCATCGCACCCGCGACTTCCTCGCTGACGGAACCGAATTGCGCGATCAGCGCGGCCGGCACGTCCAGCATCTCCGTCTTGGAGGCGTTCGAATACGTCACGAAACCGCATTCGAACCAGCCGGTCGAGCCGGGGATTTCCGTGATGGCCTGGGAGACGCCGCCGCCGGTGCAGGATTCGGCGGTGGCCAGCAGCAGGTTCTTGGATTCGAGTGCCCGGCCCACACGGGTGGCCAGGTCGATGATGTCGTTCGTCACGTGTCGCTCCTCCTTGTAATGGCGGTAGCAGAGAACCGCCAGGTCTCCAGGATTCAACCTGAGCACGCCGCCGTGTGCCGGGTCGCGGAAGGTTCCGCTGCGCGCTCGCGTCCATTCTAGCGCGCCTTCCCGCCCAGCGGCGTCGTAATCTTAACGAAAAGCCATTCTTGCGGTTATGTGTTTGCCGTCCTTACAAACGCAAATGTCTTTACCGGTGCAAATACCAGGCCCCGTTCCGTGCGACATCACCTCCGGTCGTGCTGCTATGCTGCTCGCCTTGCGGCAGCCCCGCAGTGTTGTTCATTGACCGAACCAGGACCTCGCATGCCGCTCGACCGTTTCGCGCATGACCATCCGGGGGCGGCATTCTCGTGATGGTCCTGTCTCTTGACCCATGATCCGTCCGCGCCGCTCCATCCGCGAAAAGCTCGTCACGATCGTGATGTCGACGACGCTCGCCGCGCTGGCGGTCTCCGTCGGCACGGTCGTCGTCTACGACCTGCGCAGCTATAAACACGCGCTGCTGAACGACCTGGCGACGCAGGCCGAACTGGTGGGCCACATGACGTCGGCCGCGCTGGCCTTCAACGATGCGCGCCTGGCGCGCGAAAACCTGGCCCTGCTGCGCAGCCGGCCGTCGGTGCGCGCCGCCGCCATCTACGACGAGCACGGCGCACTGTTCGCGACCTATGCGGCGCCCGGCGTGACCGCCACGTTTCCCGTGCGCCCCGAGCAGCGCGGCCGGCGCGTGCATGCGGGCGGCACGGAAACCTATGTCGGGAGCGGGGACGAACTGGTGCTGTACAAGCCGATCAGCGAAAACGGCGACCTGCTCGGCACCGTCTACCTGCGCTCGGAAAACCAGCTGATGGAACGCATGCGCGACTACCTCGTCATCTGCGCGTGCGTGACGGTACTGGCCCTGTTCACCGCCTGGCTGCTCGTGCGCCGCCTCGGCCACACGATCACGACGCCCATCGACGCCATCACCCGCATCGCGCGCGACGTGGTGGCGCGGCGCGACTATTC
The DNA here is from genome assembly GCF_024756235.1 of Massilia kyonggiensis. Classification (GTDB taxonomy): domain Bacteria; phylum Pseudomonadota; class Gammaproteobacteria; order Burkholderiales; family Burkholderiaceae_D; genus Telluria; species Telluria kyonggiensis. The sequence goes on from NZ_JANUGY010000009.1 coordinate 278,057, forward strand.
GCGGCGCGCGCCCCGCATCAGCGAGGACGAGGCGGCGGAACTCGTCGATTCCTTCAATGCGATGCTGACCGAGATCGAGCAGCGCACGCGCGCGCTCGAAGATTCGAACCGCGAGATCGCGCGCCTGAACGAGCGCCTCGAAGCGCGCGTGCAGGAACGCACGGCCCAGCTGGAGCTGGCCAATTCGGAACTGGGACTCGCGATCGAGGAGGCGAGAAACGCCAACCAGGCGAAGTCCGCGTTCCTGTCGTCGATGAGCCATGAGCTGCGCACGCCGCTGAACGCCATCCTCGGCTTCGCCCAGATCCTGGCATCGAAGGACATGCCGACGACGCCGGAACAGAAGCTCGAATTCTCCGGCCACATCCTGAAATCCGGCCGGCACCTGCTCACGCTGATCAACGAGATCCTCGACCTGGCGAAGGTGGAGGCGGGGGCCGTGAGCCTGTCGATGGAGCCGGTGCTGCTGGCCGAGGTGCTGGCCGAATGCGAAGGCATGATCGCGCCGCTGGCCGCCGCGCGCGGCGTGCGCGTGCTGTTCCCGATCGCGCCCAGCGCGCGCGTGCAGGCCGACCGCACGCGCCTGAAGCAGGTCTTGCTGAACCTGTTGTCGAACGCGGTCAAGTACAACCGCGACGGCGGCGCCATCGTCGTCGATTGCGCGCAGCCGTCGCCGCAGCGCCTGCGCGTGTCCGTGCAGGATACCGGGATGGGCTTGACGCCCGAACAGGTGGCGGGCCTGTTCCAGCCCTTCAACCGCCTGGGCCAGGAAGCGGGCGCGCAGGAAGGCACGGGCATCGGCCTCGTGGTGACGCGCCGCCTCGTCGAGCTGATGGGCGGCGAGATCGGCGTCACCAGCAGCCCGGGCGTGGGCAGCGTGTTCTGGATCGAGCTGGCCGTCGCCGGTGCGGACGGCGCGCTGCCGGCAGCGCTGCCGGCCGCACGGTCGGCGCCCGTCGCGGCGGACGGCACCGCACCGGGGGCGCCGCATACGGTGCTGTACATCGAAGACAATCCGGCCAATCTGAAGCTCGTGCAGGAGATCGTGCGCTTCCGGCCCGACCTGCGGCTCGTGAGCGCGCCGGACGGCCATTTCGGCCTGTCGCTCGCGCGCAGCCAGAAACCCGACATCATCCTGATGGACCTGAACCTGCCCGGCCTCTCCGGGTTCGAGGTCCTGGCGCAACTGCGCCGCGAACCCGAGACCGCGCGGATCCCGGCCGTCGCGGTGTCCGCCAACGCCATGCGCGCCGACATCGACCGCGCGCTGGCGGCCGGCTTCGCGCACTACCTGACCAAGCCGATCGACATCGGCCAGTTCAACGAGGCCATCGACGACGTACTGTCAGCCCGAATGAGGACGACTCCATGATTTCCCCCAACGACATCCGCCGCGCACGCATCCTCGTCGTCGACGACGAACCGGTGAACGTGCAGCTGCTCGAGTTCCTGCTCAAGACCAGCGGCTACGAGAACGTCGCCAGCACCACCGACCCGCGCCAGGTGGCCGCGCTGCACCTGCAGCACCGCTACGACCTGATCATCCTCGACCTGCAGATGCCGCACATGGACGGCTTCCAGGTGATGGAAGCGTTGAAGCCGATGGAGCGCGAGTCCTGGCTGCCCGTGCTCGTGGTGACGGCGGAGCCGGACAAGAAGCTGGCCGCGCTGGAAGCGGGCGCGCGCGACTTCATCGGCAAGCCGTTCGACACGGTGGAGGTCCTCACGCGCATCCGCAACCTGCTCGAAGTGCGGCTGTTCCACAAGGAGTCGCAGGACTACGGCGCGCGCATGGAGCGCACGGTGCGCGAACGGACGGCCGAGCTGCAGCGCTTCCGCGGCGCGATGGACGCGACCACCGACGCCATCTTCCTCGTCGACGCGCGCACGATGGCGATGGTCGACGTCAGCGACGGCGCCTGCCGCATGCTGGGCTTTTCGCGCGAGGCGCTGCTGCGCATCGATCCGGTGGCGCTGGGCCTCGCGGAACGCGCGCAGCTCGAACGCTACGCGGACCCGGCCTCCACGTCGCGCGAGCACGACATCGTCGAGACGGAGCTGCTGCGCTCGGACGGGCAGGGCGCCGTGCCGGTCGAGATCAGCTGGCAGCTGCAGCAGCAGGACAACAGCCACCGCATCCTGATCGCCGTCGCGCGCGACATCAGCGAGCGCCTGCAGGCCGCGCAGCGTTTGAAGCACATGTCGAACTACGACAGCCTGACCGGCCTGCCGAACCGCAGCCTGTTCTTCCACACGCTGCGCGACGCCATCGAACTCGCGCAAGATAAGAACTGGCGCATCGCCGTGCTGTTCATCACGCTCGACCGCTTTAAAATCGTCAACGACTCGCTCGGCCCCGCGCTGGGCGACGAGCTGCTGCGCCAGTTCAGCACGCGGCTCGTGCGCTGCGTGCGCCTGCGCGACACGATCGGGCGCCTCGGCGGCGACGAGTTCGCGCTGATCCTCACGATGACGCGCGAACAGACCGAGGACGAGGCGGTCAGCGTGGCCAACGAGGTGCGCGAGGCCCTGCGCGCGCCGTTCGACCTGAACGGCCAGCAGGCGGTGCTGACGGCCAGCATCGGCATCGCGATGTACCCGGACGACGCCCTCGACCCCGGCACGCTCGTGAAATATGCGGACGTGGCGATGGTGCGCGCGAAGGAGGCGGGCCGCGACGGCTACCGCTTCTTCACGGCCGGGATGAACGTGCAGGTGCTGGCGCGCCTCGACCTGGAACTGGCGCTGCGCGCGGCCATCGACGGCGAGCAGTTCGAGCTGCACTACCAGCCCAAGCTGGACCTGAACACGGGCCGCGTGAGCGGCGTGGAGGCGCTGCTGCGCTGGCGGCGTCCCGGCTTCGGCCTCGTGTACCCGGCCGAATTCGTGCCCGTCATGGAAGACACGGGCATGGTCGTGCGCGTGGGCGCATGGATCATCAACGAGGCGTGCCGCCAGATCGCCGCGTGGAATGCCGAGGGCGTGCGCGACGTGCGCGTGGCCGTCAACGTGTCGAGCCGCCAGTTCGTCGAGGGCGACCTGGAAGGCGACATCCGCGCGGCGCTGGCGGAACACCGCGTGGACCCGGGCCTGCTCGAACTGGAACTGACGGAAAGCGCGCTGATGTCGAACTTCGAGCACACGGTGCAGGTGCTCGAGCGCCTGAAGGCGCTGGGCATCCGCATCGCCATCGACGATTTCGGCACCGGCTATTCGAGCCTCGCCTACCTGAAGCGCTTCCCGATCGACAAACTGAAGATCGACATCGCGTTCGTGCGCGACATCACGACGAACCCGGACGACGCGGCGATCGCGCTGGCCATCATCAGCATGGCGCACAGCCTGCACATGCAGGTGATCGCGGAAGGCGTGGAATCGCGCGCGCAGATGGCGCTGCTGCGCCGCCACCGCTGCGACGAGATCCAGGGTTTTCATTTCGCGCGCGCGCTGCTGCCGGCCGACCTGGCCCGGCTGGTGCTGGAAAACCGCGCCCAGCCCACGCGGCCGGCGGAGGACGACCGCAACGTCCAGACGCTGCTGCTGGTGGACGACGACGTCAACGTGCTGGGCGCGCTGCACCGGCTGTTCAGGCGCGACAACTACCGCGTGCTGACGGCCGCGTCGCCGTCCGAGGGCTTCGAGCTGCTGGCGCTGTACCACGTGCAGGTGATCCTGTGCGACCAGAAGATGCCCGGCATGAACGGCACCGAATTCCTCAGCAAGGTCAAGGAGATGTACCCGGACACGATGCGCATCATCCTGTCCGGCTACACGGGCGTGGAGACGGTGCTCGATTCAATCAACCGCGGGGCGATCTACCGCTTCTACACGAAGCCGTGGAACGAGACGGAATTGCGCGACAACGTGCGGCTCGCGTTCCGCCAGTACTGGCTCACGCACGGGCCGTACGACGACCGCAAGACGCCGCGGGGAGACGAAGAGGCGGCGTGAATCAACCCGCGCTGAAGTGGTCCCAGCCCGCCAGTTGCAGGTCGAGCACGGCGCCGTCCGCATCGACGAGCTTCAGGCCCGCCTCCGCCGTGATCGATCCTACCCGCGTCACGGCCGTCCCGCTGGCCGCACCGGCCGCGTGAATCGCATCGCGTTGCGCCGCCGGCGCCGTGAAGCACAGTTCATAATCGTCCCCGCCGGCAGCAGCAAAGCGGCGGCGCAGTCCAATCGGCTGGCGGGCCAGCGCCGGGCCGGCCGGCAGCGCGTCCACGTCCAGCACGGCGCCCACGCGCGACGCGGCGAGGATGTGCTTCAAATCGCCGACGAGGCCGTCCGAGATGTCCAGCGCGGCGTGCGCCAGGCCGCCTTCCGCCAGCAGGCGCCCCAGTGCCACGCGCGGCGTCGGCGCGTGCATGCGCTGGCCGGTGGCGGCGTGGTCGGCGGCGTCCAGCGCGACCTCGCTGCGGCGCGCGGCCAGCCACAGGCGCGCATCGCCCAGCGTACCCGAGATCCAGATGTCGTCGCCCGCGCGCGCGGCGTCGCGCCGCAGTGCCTGGCCGGGCGCCAGTTCGCCGAAGATCGTGATGCAGACGTTCAGCGGGCCCTTGGTCGTGTCGCCGCCCACCAGTTCGCAGCCGTGCGCATCGGCCAGCGCGAACATGCCGCGCGAGAACGCGTCGAGCCAGTCGGGTTCCGCCGCCGGCAGCGACAGCGCCAGCGTGAAGCCGAGCGGCCGGGCGCCCATCGCGGCGAGGTCCGACAGGTTCACGGCGAGACACTTGTGCCCGAGCGTGAACGGGTCGGCGCCGGCAAAGAAATGGCGGTCCTCGACCAGCATGTCGGACGAGATGGCCAGCACCTTGCCGGGCGTGGGCGCCAGCAGCGCGCAGTCGTCGCCGATGCCCAGCAGCGTGTTGGGACCGGGCGCGCGGTCGCGCTGGAAGTAGCGTTTGATGAGATCGAATTCGGAGAGCATCCCGCGATTCTAATCCGGGACCGTCGCCAGGTGGGCCGCGCGCCGGTAGCCGCCGGGCCCGATCCCGTAATGACGCTTGAACACGCGGTTGAACGCCGCTTCCGACTGGTAGCCGACGGCCAGCGCCACGTCGCCGACGGCGCCCTCTCCCTGCAGCAGGGCGCGGGCGGCGCGCGCCATGCGCAGCTGGGTCAGCATGTCGGCCGGCGGCATGCCGCACAGGCGCGCGAACAGGCGGGCGAACGTGGCGCGCGACATGTGGCACGCCTCGGCCAGGTCTTCCACCTTCCACGGCCGTTCGGGCGATTCCAGCATGCGGGCGAGCGCGTTGCCCAGGCGCCGGTCCGCGAGGATGGCGAACAGGCCGGGCGCCGCGTCGGTGCCGGCCAGCCAGGCGCGCAGCAGCAGCGCGAACAGGGCGCCCGACAGCTGGGCGACGACGACGTCGCCGCCGGGCCGCACCACCGTCGTCTCGTGCTGCAGCAGCCGCACGAGCGCATGCAGGCCGGGGAAGTCGTCGGCGCGGCTGGCGCGCACGACCATCACGTCGGGCAGGGCGCGCGCGAGGGCCTGGCGCGCGGCGCCGTCGAACACGAAGCTGCCGCACAGGATGGCGGTGCCGGGACCGTCGCCGTCGTTGCCCTTGCGCTGCAGCGGCCCGTCCGCGGCGAGCGGGCGGACCGGGGCGGCGTCCGTGGCCGGCCCGGCGTGCAGGCGGTGCGCACTGCCGCCGGGGAAGACGACGACGTCGCCGGTGGCGAGGTCCAGGGTGTCGTGGCCGGGCACGTCCACGCGCGCGCCGCCTTCGACGATCACGTGGAACGGGGCCATACCCGGCGTCGCGGCCGGTTCGTCCAGCACCCAGGGGGCCGCCAGTTCGCAGCGGATGTCGAGGGAAGTGCGGATCGTGTAGAGGGACAGCAGGCGGCTCAGGGTATCCATGTCTTTATCAGATGAGACGATCGGGCAAATTATCGCAGCATCCGGGTATTCATCGTACTAGCCCAAAGGCCTAGACTTCTTTCCACACCAACCCACAACGAAAGGAAACATCATGAGCCGTCTGAATGCACTGGGTGCCAACGCCACTGGCCGTACCGCCGAACTCTTCACCGCCATCAAGTCGAAGCTGGGCAAAGTGCCTAATGCGTACGACACCATCGGCAGCAACAGCCCGGTCGCCCTGGAGGCCCTGCTGAACTTCGATGCGAAGCTGGCCGACACGAGCCTGTCGAAGAAAGAGATCGAGGTGATCAAGCTGGCCGTCAGCGAAGTGAACGCTTGCGACTACTGCCTGGCCGCGCACACGCTGATGGGCAAGGTGGCCGGTCTGAGCCCGGACGCGATTCTCGCCGCACGCAAGGGCAACCCGGGCGGCGATGCGAAACTGGACGCGCTGTCGACGTTCGTGCGTGAAGTGGCGGGGACCCGCGGCACGGTGCCGCAGCCGGTGTTGGAGGCCTTCAAGGCGGCCGGCTACACGGATGCGCAGGTGGTGGACACGATCTTCGCGATTACCAGCATCACGTTCACGAACCTGCTGAACCGCATCAACGACACGGTGGTGGACTTCCCGAAAGCCCCTGCCTGAGCAGGGAAACGGAGGCAGGGGCCATGGTACCTGCCTCCGGTCACTACTGTCGATACCAAGAAATACGTAGACGATTAGAGGTGACACTCTGCTAAAATCGGAGACCCCCGGTCTTCAGGAAGGCAGCACAGCATGGATTCGTCAATCGATAAAAAAGAAGAACTTCGTCAACAACTGCGGGCTGCCGCGCTCGAGTACCACCAGTTTCCCTCTCCCGGCAAGATCGCCGTCACCCCGACCAAATCCGTCTTGAACCAGCGCGACCTGGCCCTGGCGTACTCGCCGGGCGTCGCCGCGCCCTGCGAAGAAATCGTCAAGGACCCCGCCACCGCCTATAAATATACGGCGCGCGGCAACCTCGTCGCGGTGATCTCGAACGGTACCGCCGTCCTCGGCCTCGGCAATATCGGCCCGCTTGCCTCGAAACCGGTCATGGAAGGCAAGGGCGTGCTGTTCAAGAAGTTCGCCGGCATCGACGTGTTCGACATCGAGATCAACGAAACGGATCCGGACAAGCTGATCGACGTGATCGCCGCGCTGGAACCGACATTCGGCGGCGTGAACCTGGAAGACATCAAGGCGCCCGAGTGCTTCTACATCGAGCGCAAGCTGCGCGAGCGCATGAAGATCCCCGTCTTCCACGACGACCAGCACGGCACCGCGATCATCGTCGGCGCCGCCATCCTGAACGGCCTGAAGGTCGTCAACAAGGATCTCAAGAAGTGCAAGATGGTCGTGTCCGGCGCGGGCGCGGCAGCACTGGCCTGCCTCGACCTGGCCGTCGACCTCGGCTTCCCGATCGAGAATATTTACGTGACCGACCTCGCCGGCGTCGTCTATAAAGGCCGCACCGAGCTGATGGATCCGGACAAAGAGCGCTTCGCGCAGGACACGCCGCACCGCACGCTGGCCGAGATCATCCCCGACGCCGACATCTTCCTGGGCCTGTCCGCCGGCGGCGTGCTCAAGCCGGAGATGGTCGCGAAGATGGCGCCGAATCCGCTGATCCTGGCGCTGGCCAACCCGAACCCGGAAATCCTGCCGGAAGACGCGAAGGCCGTCCGCAACGACGTCATCATCGCCACCGGCCGTTCGGACTACCCGAACCAGGTCAACAACGTGCTGTGCTTCCCGTACATGTTCCGCGGCGCGCTGGACTGCGGCGCGACGACCATCACGCGCGAAATGGAAATCGCCGTCGTGCACGCGATCGCCGACCTGGCCCACGCAGAGCAGTCGGACATCGTGGCGTCGGCCTACGGCATCTCGAACCTGTCGTTTGGTCCGGAATACCTGATTCCGATGCCGTTCGACCCGCGCCTGCTGACGCACATCGCGCCGGCCGTCGCCAGGGCCGCGATGGAAGGCGGCGTCGCCACCCGTCCGATCGCCGACCTGGCCGCGTACGCGGAGAGCCTGCAGCAATTCGTCTACCGCAGCGGCAGCTTCATGAAGCCGCTGTTCCAGATCGCCAAGAGCGCGCCGGCCGAACTGAAGCGCATCGTCTACGCCGAGGGCGAGGAAGAGCGCGTGCTGCGCGCCGTGCAGGTCGTCGTCGACGAGAACCTGGCCCGCCCGATCCTCGTCGGCCGTCCGGCCGTGCTGGAAAAGCGCATCGAGAAGTTCGGCCTGCGCCTGAAGCTGGGCAAGCATTTCGACGTCATCAACCCCGATTTCGACGAGCGCTACCGCGATTACTGGCAGTCGTACCACCAGATGGTCATGCGCAAGGGCATCACGGAAGACCTGGCCAAGCTGGCGATGCGCCGCCGTCACACGCTGATCGGCGCGATGATGATCCACAAGGGCGACGCCGACGGCATGATCTGCGGCACCTACGGCACGACCGACGTGCACCTGCAGTACATCGACCAGGTGCTGGGCAAGCGTGCCGGCAGCAATGTCTATGCGGCGCTGAACTTCATCATCACGCAGGAACGCCAGATCGCGATGGTCGACACGCACGTCAACGAGAACCCGACCGCGGAAGAGCTGGCCGAGATCACGCTGATGGCGTCCGAGGAACTGGAGCGCCTGGGCATCACGCCGCGCGTGGCGCTGCTGTCGCACTCGAACTTCGGCACGTCGAACAGCGCGTCCGCCAAGAAGATGCGCGCCGCGCTGGCGCTCATCCAGCAAAAGGCCCCGGAACTGGAAGTCGACGGCGAGATGCACGGCGACACCGCGCTGGATGCGAAGCTGCGCGCCAAGATCATGCCGCAGTCGACGCTGAAGGGCGACGCGAACCTGCTCGTCATGCCGAACATCGAAGCCGCGAACATCGCCTACAACGTCGTCAAGACGGCGGCCGGCAGCGGCATCGCCATCGGCCCCGTGCTGCTGGGTTGCGCGCGTCCGGTGCACATCCTGACCCCGTCGGCGACCGTGCGCCGCATCGTCAACATGACGGCGCTGTGCGTCGTCGACGCCGTTTCGGAGCGTTGATACGACACCTTTGTGTTGTAGATTCGCCACCTGTGACGAAATGACCAAAAAGGGCCCTTTGCGGCCCTTTTGTCATTGAAATGTAGAAGTTCCCGACATTTCGTGAATATGTAATAAAGCTTGAGGGACTCGTAACAATGCGTAATCACGCGACGTGTTTGCGTGGTTTCGGGCGATAATAGACGAGTACATATTGTTTATTTTGCACGATTTCTCTTGTGCAAGGCCCGAAGCACCACTCTGTTACAATGCGGGGTTGTCGGAAATTTATTGGTCCGCGCCAGCGCGGCTGACATCCCGCATGCCGACCCGCCTCGGCTGTCGCGGCGGCCGCCACGGACCACCACTGGATCACCAAGAACATGCAAACAACAAAAAAGGCCCTGATCACCGGTATTACCGGGCAGGATGGCGCCTATCTGGCACAACTGCTCCTGGAAAAGGGCTACCACGTGACCGGCACCTTCCGCCGGTCGAGCTCGGTAAATTTCTGGCGCATCGCCGAACTCGGTATCGAGCAGCATCCCAACCTGAACCTCGTCGAATACGACCTCACCGATCTCTCCTCGAGCATCCGTCTGATCGAGTCCTCCCGTCCCGACGAGGTGTACAACCTGGCGGCGCAGAGCTTCGTCGGCGTCTCGTTCGAGCAGCCCGTGACCACCGCCTCCATCACCGGCCTCGGCGCCGTCAACCTGCTGGAAGCGATCCGCATCGTCCATCCGAAAGCGCGCTTCTACCAGGCGTCCACGTCCGAGATGTTCGGCAAGGTGCAGGCCGTGCCGCAGGTCGAGTCGACCCCGTTCTACCCGCGCAGCCCGTACGGCGTGGCCAAGCTGTACGCCCACTGGATGACCGTGAACTACCGCGAGTCCTACGGCATCTTCGGCAGCTCGGGCATCCTGTTCAACCACGAGTCGCCGCTGCGCGGCCGCGAGTTCGTCACCCGCAAGATCACGGATTCCGTCGCCAAGATCGTCCTGAACAAGCTGGACGTGCTGGAGCTGGGCAACCTGGACGCCAAGCGCGACTGGGGCTATGCCCGCGAATACGTGGAAGGCATGTGGCGCATCCTGCAGGCCGACGAGCCCGATACGTTCGTGCTGGCCACCAACCGCACCGAGACCGTGCGCGACTTCGTCACCATGGCCTTCCGCGGCGCCAACCTCGACGTCGAGTGGAAAGGCGAGGGCGAGCAGGAGACGGGTCACTGCGCCCGGACCGGCAAGCTGCTCGTGCGCGTGTCGCCCAAGTTCTACCGTCCGGCCGAGGTCGACCTGCTGATCGGCGACCCGTCCAAGGCGCAGCGCGAACTGGGCTGGAAGGCCGAGACGTCGCTCGAACAACTGTGCCAGATGATGGTCGACGCCGACCTGCGTCGCAACGAGACCGGTTTTTCGTTCTGACATGAACCGTCTGGTCACGGAAGATCTCGTCCGGATCGCAGAACCACAGGAGGGCGTGGGCAAGCGCGCCCTCATCACGGGCCTGCGCGGCTTTACCGGCTATTACATGGCGCGCGAGCTCACCGCCGCGGGCTATCACGTGTTCGGCACGGTGCTGCCGGGCAGCGAGACCGGACCGGACATCTTCACCGTCGACCTGAGCGACCGTGCCGCGCTGGCCGCCGTCATCGAACAGGTGCAGCCTGACGTGGTGGTCCACCTGGCCGCCATCGCGTTCGTGGCCCACAACGACGCCGAGCAGATGTACCGCGTCAACGTGGTCGGCACCCGCAATTTGCTGGAAGCGCTGGCACACGGCGCGCACAAGCCGTCCAAGGTGCTGCTCGCGTCGTCCGCGAACATCTACGGCAACGCCGCGGTGCCCGTGATCGACGAATTCGTGCCGGCCGCACCGGCCAACGATTACGCCGTCAGCAAGCTCGCGATGGAATACATGGCGCGCCTGTGGATGGACAAGCTGCCGATCGTGATCGCGCGGCCGTTCAACTACACGGGCGTTGGCCAGAACGAGAACTTCCTGCTGCCCAAGATCGTGTCGCACTTCCGCAAGGGCGCGCGCCGCATCGAGCTGGGCAACCTGGCGATCGCGCGCGATTTTTCCGACGTGCGCGTGGTCGCGAAAAGCTACCGGCGCCTGCTCGCGGCGGCGCCCGCGGGCGAAGTCTTCAACGTCTGCTCCGGCCGCTCGCACTCGCTCGAGAGCCTCATCGACATGATGAGCGACATCGCCGGCTACCGCATCGAAGTGCACGTCAACCCCGCCTTCGTGCGCGCCAACGAGGTGCTCACGCTGTCCGGCAGCAACGCCAAGCTGGCAGGCACGATCGGTACGATCGAGCCGACGCCGCTGGTCGAGACGCTGCGCTGGATGTACCAGGCGTGAACAGGGTGCCGACCGGCCTGGACACCACCATGATCGAACTGGGCCTCCCCAAGCGACTACCGGACGATACGCCCGCCGTGCAGGACCGCCTGCGCACGGTGCCGGGCGCCGCCGAGGCCGCGAACGATGCGCATGTCCAGCCGGACCTGCAGCCGGATCTGCACATCGGCATCGGCACGACCATGATCGAGCCGGCCTTCACGGGCGGGCACCTGGACGGCATCGGCGTCTATACGCAGGCATTGCTGCGCCACCTGCCGCACGCCGGCTGCGCGATGCAGCCGTATTCCTGGCCGCGCCTGCGCAGCGCCGGGCCCGTGACCAAGGGCGAGTCCTTGCCCCACACCTTCGAGCGTGCCTCGTTCGTCGACCTCCTGACGCCGAACGCGCACCGCGTGCACATGCCCGTCGACGTGTTCCACGTGACGGACTACCGCGTCATCCGCATGGATTGCCCCGTGGTGGCCAGCCTGCACGATGCGCTGCCCGTGAAACATCCCGAGTGGTGCAATCCGCGTATGCGTGGCCTGAAGAACTGGCTGCAGCGCAAGGCCGCGCAAAAGGCCGACCACGTGATCGCGCTGTCGCACTTCGCCATCGACGAACTGGTCGAATGCTTCGGCATCGACGAGCGTCGCATCACCGTCGTGCCGTGCGGCGTGGACGACGAATGGCTAGCTCCGCCGCCGGCGCACGCCGTGGCGACGACCCTGCAGGCCAACGGATTGCGTCCGGGGTATTTCCTGTTCGTGGGTACGCTGCAGCCGCGCAAGAATGTCGAGCGCCTGCTGGACGCGTACCTGTCGCTGCCGCCCGCCGTGCGCGCGGAGCGCCAGCTCGTCATCGTCGGCAGCGCCGGCGCGCGCTCGGAAGAGCTGCTGCGCCGCATCGCCGCTGCCGTGCAGGACGGCGCCGACGTCGTCTGGCTGAACCGCCTCACCGACAACACCGAGCTGCGCCACGTGTACGCGGGTGCGGGCGTGTTCGTGTTCGCCTCGCTGTACGAAGGCTTCGGCATCCCCGTGGTCGAGGCGTTCGCGTCCGGCGTACCGGTCGTCGCGTCGAACACGACGTCGCTGCCGGAAGTGACGGCCGGCGCGGCGCTGGAGGTCGATCCGCTCGACACCGGCGCCATCGCCGACGCCATGCTCACGCTGGCGCGCGAATCCGCCGTGCGGGCGCGCTGCATCACGGCCGGGCGCGCGCGCGCCGCCCAGCTGACCTGGAACGCGACGGCGCGCCTGACCGCCGCCGTCTACCGCTCCTTACTCTGATCAGACTGTCTCCATGACCCAGCCCATGCGTGTCCTGCACTTCTACAAGACCTATTTCCCCGATTCGGTCGGCGGGGTCGAACAGGTCATCCGTCAGATGTGCGTGGGAACAGGGCGTTTGGGCATCACGAACCAGGTGCTGTCGCTGTCGCGCGACCGGCGCCTGGAACCGTTCGACTACGAAGGTCATACGGTGCACCGGGCGCCGCTGAATTTCGAGCTGGCGTCGAATGCGGTGTCGGTGCAGGCGATCGGCCAGCTGGCGCGCATGGCGGCCGAAGCCGACGTCGTGCACTACCACTTCCCGTGGCCGTTCATGGACCTGGCGCACTTCCTCGCGCGCATCGACAAGCCGACCGTCGTCACGTACCACTCCGACATCGTGCGCCAGAAAGCGCTGCTGAAGCTGTACCAGCCGCTCAAGCACCGGTTCCTGGAAAGCGTCGACACGATCGTCGCGACGTCGCCCAATTACCTGGCGTCGTCCGCCGTGCTCGACCGCTACCGCGACAAGACGCGCGTGATCACGTTCGGCCTGGACAAATCCAGCTATCCGGAACCGGACCAGGCGCGCCTGGACCATTGGCGCGCGCGTGTCGGCCCGAAATTCTTCCTGTTCGTGGGCGTGCTGCGCTACTACAAGGGCCTGCACATCCTGCTCGACGCCGTGGCCGGCACGGATTACCCGGTCGTGATCGTCGGCGCGGGACCGATCGAGGCGGAACTCAAGGCGCACGCGGAACGCCTGGGCCTGAAACGGGTGCAGTTCGTCGGCGCCGTGGACGACCTCGACAAGGCCGCGCTGCTCAAGCTGTGCTACGCCGTCGCCTTCCCGTCGCACCTGCGTTCGGAAGCCTTCGGCATCTCGCTGCTGGAAGGCGCGATGTACGGCAAGCCGATGATCTCCAGCGAGATCGGCACGGGCACCACCTACATCAACGTGCACGGCGAGACCGGCCTCGTCGTGCCGCCATCCGACCACGAGGCGCTGCGCGCCGCGATGACGCGGCTGTGGAACGATCCGCAGATGGCGCTGGAGATGGGCCAGCGCGCGGAGGCGCGCTACTGGCAGCTGTTCACGTCGGCGCAGATGGCCGACAACTATGCGCGCCTGTACCAGGAACTGGTGGCGCGCCGGGCGGAAGTGCGGCTCGCGGCCGCGCCGCGGTTGGGGTAACGATTACGCGGCGGCGCGTTCCGGTGCCGCTTCCACATCCTGCTCCGCCCACCGCTCGCGGATCGCCCGAATCGCCGGCATCTGCGCGAGGAACAGGTCGATCAGCTCCGGATCGAAGTGCTTGCCCTTCTGCTTGACGAGGAAGTCGAGCGCCTCGGCTTCCGTCCACGCCTTCTTGTACGGCCGGATCGACGTCAGCGCGTCGAACACGTCGGCGATGGCGCAGATGCGGCCTTCGAGCGGGATGTCCTTGCCGGCCAGGCCGTTCGGATAACCGCTGCCGTCCCATTTCTCGTGGTGCGAGAGGGCGATGTTGCGCGCCAGCGCCAGCACGCCGTGGTCGTGCTGGCCGATGATCTCGGCGCCGATGTGCGCATGGCTCTGCATGATCTTCCATTCGTCCGGATCGAGCGGTCCGGGTTTCAGCAGCACGCGGTCGGGGATGCCGATCTTGCCCACGTCGTGCATGGGCGCGGCGTGCAGCAGGTCGTCCGCCTCCGCTTCCGTCATGCCGGCGGCCAGGCCGAGGATGCGCGCGAAATGGCTCATGCGGATGACGTGGAGGCCCGTCTCGTTGTCCTTGTATTCGGCGGCCAGGCCGAGGCGCTGGACGATCTCCAGGCGCGACGCGCGCAGTTCTTCCATGCGCACGAGCGACAGGTGGGTGCGCACGCGGGCGCGCACGATCGGCGGGCTGACGGGCTTGGTGATGTAGTCGACGGCGCCGGCCTCGAAGCCTTCCACCTCGTCGCTCGTGTCGTTGAGCGCGGTGACGAAGATGACGGGAACGGCGGCCAGCGCCGGATCGGCCTTGAGCGCGGCGCACACTTCATAGCCGCTCATGCCGGGCATCATCACGTCGAGCAGGATCAGGTCGGGTACTTCCTCGCGCGCCAGTTCGAGCGCACGCGGGCCGTCCTTGGCGAAGCGCAGGCGGTAGTGGTCTTGCAGGATCTGGCGCAGCAGCTGCAGGTTGCTGGCCTCGTCGTCGACCGCGAGGATCAGCGGCTGGGTGACGGTGGTCATTCGGTGATCTCCTGTGCCGGCTCGTCGATGGCGGCCAGCACGGTGTCAAGTTGTTGCAGGGCGAGGTCGAACTCGAAATCGGAAATGGCGGCGTGGACTTGCGCGACGCGGGCGGCCAGCGGATGGCCGCTCGTGGCGGCGGCCAGGCCGGCCAGCGCGGCGTCGTCCAGGCCGCCGCGCTTGAGTGCGTCGCGCAGCACGTTGCCGGCACGGCGCGCGCGGTCCAGGTCGGCCGTGGGGCGCGCCCCTTGCGGCTTGGCGGCGGGAGCCGGCTGGGGCTGGGCCGCGCGGATCGCGTCCAGCGCGGCGTCGAGCAGGCCGCACAGGTTGGCCAGCGACGTGTCCAGCGTGGACTCGGCGCCCGGGTACAGCCTGCCGCTGTCGCCGTCGACGAGGCCTTCCAGCCCGGCGAGCGCATCGGCCAGCAGTTCCAGGCCGAGGTTGGCGGCGATGCCGCGCACCTTGTGGGCTTGCATGCGCAGCGCGAGATAGTCGGCCGCCGTGGCCTGGGCCGCGAGCGTCGCGCCGAGGCCGTCGTGCTGGGCGGCGAAGTGGGCGAGGGCTTCCAGCCACGCGTCTTCGTTGCCGTTCCAGCGGCGCACGCCGGCGTGGCGGTTGAGGGTATGGCGTTCCTGCGCCGGCAGGTCGTCGGCGTGGTGGCCGGGGCCGAGGCCCAGCACGCGCGCGATCTCGTGCGACAGCGCGAACCAGTCGACCGGCTTGCTCGCGAAGCCGTCCATGCCGACTTCGACGCTGGCGCGGCGGTGCTCGGGCAGCACGCTGGCGGTCATGGCGATGACCGGCACGCGCGCACGGCCGGTGGCGGCCTCCTGCTCGCGGATCATGCGCGTGGCGGTGAGGCCGTCGATGGTCGGCATCTGGAAATCCATCAGGATGACGTCGAAGCGCTCGCGGGCCGCGATCTCGACGACGGCGGCGCCGTCGCCGACGGCCGTCATCGTGTGGCCGCGGCGCGCCAGCAGCAGTTGCAGCAGCTCCTGGTTCTGCGGCACGTCGTCGGCCACCAGCACGCGCAGCGGCGGCAGGGCGGCGGCCGTGCGCACGCGCGGCTGCTGCGGGGCGAAGCGCGCCACCACGAGCGGCAGCACCACGTGGAACGTCGTGCCCCGGCCCGGTTCGCTCTCGGCCCAGATGCGGCCGCCCATCAGCTCGACGAGCTGCTTGCAGATCGTGGTGCCGAGGCCCGTGCCGCCGAAGCGGCGCGTCATCGACGCGTCGGCCTGGGTGAACGGTTCGAAGATGGCGGACAGGCGCTCGGGCGCGATGCCGATGCCGGTGTCGCTGATCGAGAAGTGCAGGTGTTCGTCCTTCAGGTCGGCGCGCAGGGTGACGCTGCCCTGTTCCGTGAACTTGATCGCGTTGTCGAGCAGGTTGGTGAGCACCTGGCGCACGCGCAGTTCGTCGCCGCGCAGGCACGTCGGCAGCGCCGGATCGTAATGGATGTCGACGTGCAGGCCTTTCGCGCGCGCGTTCGCGGCCAGCGTCGACGACAGTTCGTCGATCAGCGACAGCAGGTTGTAGTCGTTCTGTTCCAGCTCCACCGCGCCTTTTTCCAGCTTGGCGGTGTCGAGGATCTCGTTGAGGAGGCGGAGCAGGGCGCGGCCCGAGCTGCGGATCGTGTCCAGGTGGCGGCGCTGGTCGGTGTTCAGTTGCCCGTCCAGCAGCACGTCGGTGAAGCCGAGGATGGCATTCATCGGCGTGCGGATCTCGTGGCTCATGTTGGCCACGAAGCTCGCGCGCGCCGCGGCCGCCTGTTCGGCGTTTTCCTTGGCCACGCGCAGCGCGTCTTCGATCTCGCGCCGCTCCGTGATGTCGAGGATGACGCCGTCCAGCCAGCACAGCTCGCCCGCCTCGTTGCGCACGCCGGTGCCGTTTTCCCACATCCAGCGCGTGCTGCCGTCCGCGTGCAATAAACGGTATTCGACAAGGTACGGCCGGTCCTCGCGCAGCGCGGTGGCGATCGTCTCCGACACGCGCACGCGGTCGGCCGCGTGGATCAGCGGCGCGAAGGTACGGCGCGGCGCCGCGCCCAGGAACTCGCGGCCCGGGTAGCCGGTGATGCGTTCGACGGCATCGCTGATGAACAGCATCGGCGCCTCGCCTTCGACCAGGCTGCTGCGGTACGAGATGCCGGGGATGTTGCCGATGAGCGAACGGAACTGCTGCTCGCTGGCGCGCAGCGCCTGTTCCATCTTGCGCCGGTCGCTGATGTCGGTGATGAAGCAGACGAACAGGTCCTGCCCGTCCAGGCGCGCATGGCCGAGGGCGCGCCGGATCGGCACGATGCTGCCGTCCTTGCAGCGGCCCGTCACGTCGGCACCGCGCGCGCTGGGGCTGATTTGTCCCGTCCGCAGCGAGCGCAGCAGGCCGACTTCCTCGGACGCGGCCTCGTTGCCGATCACGAGCCGGATGTTTTGGCCGACGATCTCGTCGCGGCGCCAGCCGAAGATGCGTTCGGCCGAGGCATTGAATTCGCGAATGGTGCCCTGGCGGTCGACCGTGATCACGCCGTCGACCGTGGTGGTGAGCAGCGCCCGCATCCACGCTTCGCTGCGCGACAGTTCGCGGAACATCTGGCGGTAGCGCAGCAGGCCGTTGGCGGCCAGCACGAAGACGGTGAAGGCGACGGTGATCAGGGTGATCGCCAGCGCCAGGAAGGTGCTGGTCTTGTGGGTCGTCTGCGTCGCCACGTGGCCGACGAAGCGCGCGGCCGCCATGCCCGTGTAGTGCATGCCGGCGATGGCGCATCCCATCACGATGGCGGCCAGCAGCAGGCGGCGTTGTTCGCTCAGCCGGTGCGACAGGCTGGACAGGCCGAAACGCACCCACAGCGCCAGCGTTGCCAGCACGACGGCGACGACGATCGACAGGCCGAACATGAACGGGTCGTAGCGCAGCTCCAGGCCCATCTGCATGCCGGTCATGCCCGCGTAGTGCATGACGCCGATGCCCGCGCCCACGATCACGCCGCCGGCCAGCAGGCCCCAGCCGCCCAGGCGCTCGCGCGCGATCAGGGTCAGCGCCACGAACGACGCGCCGATGCTCGGCAGGCTGGAGAGGATGGTGGCGGACGGGTCGTAGTCGACCTCCGTGCACAGGTCGAACGCGAGCATGCCGATGAAGTGCATGGCCCACACGCCGGCGCCGAGCGCAAGGCTGCCGGTGCCCAGCACGATCCAGCGCTGGGCGCGGTTGGCGGCGGCCTGGCCGGCGATTTGCAGGCCCATCCACGAAGCGAAGATGGCGACGAGGACGGACAGCGCGACCAGCTTGGGCGTGTACAGGCCGTAGCTGAGAAGCGACGGATCGGAGGGAAGTGTAAACACGGACAGCATGGACGCGTGATTTTTAGAGAGAATGACGAAATTGAGCGCGGCCTCGTCAGTATGGCATTTTCAGGACGCAAAGTCTTGCTTTAAGGAATCAAATACCAAAGTGAACACGTAAATTGTCGCAAAGTCGCCACCATGCGCCTGCTGCGTTGCGGGGGTGCCACGCGTTGCCGCGTGCGCGATGTTGCTGTTATGCTAGTTAAAACGGGTTGTCCGCCGGGGACGCCCGCACAAGGTGCGAACGTATGAAAACGACAGTTCTTGCCGCACTGCTGGCGGTGGCCTGCATGTGGGCGCGGGCGGAGCCGGCGCCGCGGCTGTACCTGACCACGGAGACCTCGGCACCGTACAGCATGCGCGAAGGCGACCGCGTGACGGGAATCGGTACCGACATGGTGCGCGAAATCATGGCCCGCTCCGGCATCGCCTATTCGATCGACCTGCTGCCCTGGAAGCGCGCCTACACGGCTGCGCTGGAACGCAGCGACGCCTGCGTCTATTCGACCACCCGCACGCCCGAACGTGAACCGCACTTCAAATGGATCGGACCGATCGGCGAGGCCGAGTGGGTCCTGATGGGCCGCGCCGACCGCCGCTTCGACGTGCGCACCCTGGACGATGCGCGCGCCTACCGCGTGGGCACCTACAACGGCGACGCGCGCGACCAGTTCCTGCGCGCGCGCGGCTTCAACGTCGACCCCGCGCCGAACGACCTGATCAACCCACGCAAGCTCATGATGGACCGCATCGACCTGTGGGCCGCCAGCATCCGCCGCGGCAGCCTCACGCTCGACCGGCTGGGCTATACGGGCAAGGTGGTGCCCGTCCTCGTGTTCAACCGCATCCGTGTCTACCTGGCCTGCAACCGCGCCGTGCCGGACGCGCTCGTCGCGCGCATGAACGGTTCGCTGGAAGCCATGGAACGCGACGGGACGTCGCGGGCGATCGTGCACAGGTACGACGACTGGGGAGTGCGGCCGCGCTGACGGGCGTCGATGGACCACCTGGTGGACTTGATCGGTTGACAACCGCAGCTCGGCGTTGCACGCTGTTGCTTCTTTGTACATGGGTGTACTGAAGATGCAGATTCTGAGCGGCGTAGTCAGTGAGCTAAGCCTTTCGACGGTCGTCAGTGGGGACAAACATCACACCGGCTCGAAAAACGTTGCTTTGTTCGAGCTCGATGGCCGGCCGGTCGAGCTCATATTTGGCGACAGCATCTTTATTCGCGAGGGTGACGAAGTCATCGTGGCTGGCGGTGTGATCGGTGGAATATTCCGGGCGCTTGGCTACAACAACACGACACGCGGCGTCAAAAACAAGCATTCCACCGCGCCCTACTGGATTGGCGGCGTGGCCTTGTGCGCGACCATCGTTTTCCTGCCGTTCGGTGTCTGGTGCTTTTTCAAGGCGCGCCGCTATGACAAGGCATTCAGGGCGATCGGCTTATAGTGCACACAACAAAAAAGCCGCGTTCTTCATGAGAATCGCGGGCTTCGACACGGTATGGTGCGTGGGGATACGATGTGTTGGTGCCTCCGGCCGGAATCGATGAGTTCGCTGGAAGGCGCGTGGCTGCTGGGTTTTCTTGGCGGTCTCAGCTGTGGCATGGATACATGCGTGGATACAAAGCCGGTTAGGGTAGGGGTGCGGTTTTCTAACGCGGAATCCCGCTGATCACTTTGATCCTTGTCGCGGATCTTGGTTCACCGTCGTTTCCAGGCAAGGGAAGGCTGAGGTTGTGCCAGCCGATCAGACTTCGATCACGTGGAGTGGCGCGAGCTGCGCGATGAAGGCAAGGTACTCGACTGCCTTGACCTTTTGCAGGTGAGCGAGCGTTAGAGTTCCACCGAGCGCGGGCGCTGGAACGAAGCCGTACATGTCGTCGTGTGCAAGGCGTCCCAGCTTTTGCAACGCGGGCGCGAACAAGCCTTCGACGTCGTTCGAGTCGAGCGACAATCCACCGAAGAACAAGCGCATTTCGAAATCGCGGTCGATGTCGTCGTCGGGAGGCGATGTGAAACAGATCGAGGCTGGCGTGAATACGGTCAGTGTCTCCCCGGACTCTTCTCCCCAAAGGTAAAGCTTACCGAAAGCGCTGCGTGCGATGACGTGGTAGGCGTCCTGCTCCATGAACGGGGTATCGCCGATCCATGCCTCCAGTGCCGGCTCGTACTCCTGGGGATTCACGGTCCAGAACAATCCATCCGCATAGCCGCACCAGCCATATTCTTGCCAGTACGCCAGCAACTGGTCAGGAAGTTTGCTGCGGTAACGATCAATCGTCGATGGCGGCACATGGCGCTTATCGATCGCCGGTCCAAACTTTGCCAAGAACAAGGCGAAATCTTCGTCCATGTCGAGCGCCCCTTAATTGCACCGTTCAGGTTTCGGTCACGTGAAGCGGCGCAAGCTGCGCGAGGATAACGAGATGCTCGACTGCCTTGACCTTTTGCAGGTTGGCTAGCGTGAGCGCGCCGCCGAGTGCCAATGCGGGAACGAAGCCGTACATTTCGTCGTGTGCCAAGCGACCCAACTGCTTAAGCGCCGGCGTGAATAGTCCTTCGACGTCGTTTTTGTCGCGCCACAGCGAACCAAAAAACACGCGCATTTCGAAATCCCGATCGACGTCGTTGTCAGCCGCCGATGCGAAACAGCATGACGCAGGTGCAAAGATACGCAACGTGCCCCCGGTCTTCTCCCCCCACAGGTAAAGCAGGCCGAATGCGCTGCGCGCGATGACATGGTAGGCATCCTGCTCCATGAACGGGGTGTCGCCTATCCATGCCTCCAGTGCGGGCTCGTATTCCTGGGGGTTTACCGTCCAGAAAAGTCCGTCGCCATACCCGGACCAGCCATATTCTTCCCAGTACGCGAGCAACTGGTCCGGCAACTTGCCGCGGTAGCGTGCGATCGTCGAGGGCGGCACGTAGCGCCTATCGATCGCCGGTCCAAATTCTTCAAGAAAGCAGGCGAAATCCTCATCCATGTTGCTCATCCCTTATTTGCAGCGTTCAAGTTTCGCGTTCATCTTCGTCGTTGCGCGCAGCGATTCCGGCACGCGTTCGGCCGCCTTGTCCAATTCGGCCAGCCGGGTCGTTTTCGCATCGGGCTCCCCGGTCAGCGCCTTCCATTGCGCCCCGATGCGCGAATTGATGGAGCGGTCTCCGAATCCGGCGATCAAATCTCTCCCGCCAGCCACCATATCCGGATTATGCAGCGCGGCGAGCGTTTTCATCTGGTCCCCCGCCATCTCTGCCGCCTTGGTCCTCGCATCCCGGGCCGACCATCCCTGTTTGCGCAGCTGCAGGGCGAACTTCGTTATAAGATCACTTTCCTGCGCAACTCGTGCCGCGCGTGCGATGCTTGGATCACGCACCGTTACTCGGGACTCGAACGCGTCACGGCCGCCGAGGTAGTCCGCCACCGTCATATTGTTGAGCCCCTTTTCCTGCCCGGCCAGCTGGCGATCGAATTCGGGAAAGCGCGCCTGCGGCAAGCCGTTGGTCTTGAAACATGGCACCTTCGCCGTCGGCATTAGGAGCGGGCGAGGGCCTTCGCTCTCGCGTCGTCCGTCACGCGGCCGAGATGGCGGCTCCTGCGCGGGCCCGTGAGGACCGCCAGCGCCTCCATGAGTCGCCTGCAGCGCCGGTTGCCGGCGCAGTCGCTCTTCGTTCTGCTCGACCCAAGCAGCGACGCGCGGACCGAGCCGAGGGCTGCGCTCGATTTCGTTCAGCAGGACCGCCCGGTCAGCCTTCCCTCGCGAAAGATACGCCGTCATGACGGACAGGATCGCCATCATCACGATCAAGTGGCCGTTGGCGAGGTCGAACGCTGCCGCGGCCGTGTCGCCGCGCACACCCAGGCCCAGGCGCAAGCGGTCGTCCTGCCGCTCGGGGCCCCATGCCTCCGCGATCCCCTTCTGGTAATGCCGCAGCGCGGCCGGTATCGCCTCTGCGATGCCTTCCACCAGCGACTTCAGGCCCAGCACGCTCAAAATGAGACCACCGACGTAGCTGCCCGCGGCGGCGCCGGCGGCAGCGCCCGGTACCGCACCGATGCCGCCGAAGAAGGCGCCGCCGACACCGCCGATGAATCCACCGATAACGGTCGAACCACCGTAGATCAGTGCCAAGTCCTGGCACGCCGACACGAGGATCGACGCGATCATCGACAAGTCGATACCAGCGAGGCGCTCGACGATCATGCGCTGCGCCAGTGGCCCGGAGTCGTGCAGCGCCTTGCGCACACGATTCACGCGGCCGAGCTGGTCGTAGCCCCACGCGCCGCCCAGGTGAGCCGAGGTGCCGGCGGGCCGCCCCATACTGTCGTACTGTTCGCCGTGACCAGGATAGCCACCACTCCACGTCAACTGGTCTTCTTTTCGCTTCAGATCGTTCCAGACACGTGACACTTCCTGCATCGCCAGTCCCCTTGCGCACACCGTCTGATACCGCTCACTGCACGTCGCTCGTAGTCGCAGCTGTCGTCGACAGAATCTCCCGACGCGGCAATGACATCAGGCCTTGGCGCAGACGCACATTCAGACGGCAGCGCTGACTCGGTCGAGTTACCGCCCGGCATGTTAGCCGAATGTCCCGACTACCCGCGCTCGATAGACGCGATGCCGGTCGGGATGATGGTGAATCACCGGATCACATCGGAGCTGTCGGGCGTGTCTGCGAGCTCGCCGTCGTTCGCAACGATGGGAGGGCCATCATCGCGGCGGCCCCAAACACAAATTTCGTCATGACGAAATCCGGCGCTGGCGTGGCCGGACTATTGCTGTGTGAGTGACGTAGCGCCGGCAGGCACAGCACCCTGACCGGTAGGTTCGGTTGCAGCCTTGCCGGCTTCGGTCACCGTGGAGCCGAGAATCATGTTCCGGATGGCGTCGACCTTTGGCTTGTTACGGGCCTGGAAGCGGACGGTCCGTATGCCTGCCTGTTCGAGTCGCGCGTCCCGCAGTTCATCCTTTGCGCGTGAGTGTGTTTTGTCGTCCAGTTCGACGACCGCAACGACCTCGCAGCGTCGGGTGCAGACGACGTAATCGACGCGCTGCTGGGCGATCCGCAATCGGTCGCCATGGGCTGTTCGCTTGTCGCCACTCGCTGTGTCGAGCAGGGCCGACATCGCGACCTGCGGAAAGATATAGTGATCGGGAAGTGCCACGACGAGTCGGCCGAAGAACTCCTCCTCGTTATCGGTCATGAATTTGCGGCGGCGGTACGCACCGGTACGGCCTTTCCCTTCGCCGTCTTCAACTGCACTGCGAAGAGTCCCGCTAGAAGAACGGCAAGGATGACGATGACGAAGATTATTTTCATGTGTGCGAACTCATTTGATAGTCGGTTGATGCATTGACGGAAGGCTTGCTGCCGCAGCCCGGTTGCGACCGGTGGCATTGGCGGGCTCCCAAGGGCGCAATCCCTGATCCTTGCTCAACCTGATGCGATGGACTTTCATCGCGTCGATGACGTCGGCCGGCTCCGGAGTAGCCACGAGAATCGGCAGCGTCTGCGACGCTTCGAGGAAGAACTGGCGCCGCAGGCCGTCGCCCTGACTCAGGAAGGCATCGTTCCACCAACTGCTAATGGTGCCGCTGGCGCGCTCCAGCGCTGCCTGGGTGACGAGCCGGTTCGATTTCTGGATGTTGACTTGCCGTGACGCCGGCATCAGATTCCACGCGTCGCCGCAGGGCCAGGCGGCGAATGGGAAGCAGTGGTCGACGTCGTACTCGTCGCGCAGGCGCGCACCGGACCAGACGCAATACACAGGCTTGCCGGCCGCACGCATGCGATCGACCGCCGCCCTGGCGAAGCTGGTGTCGCGGGCAGGGTCCACCCATGCGAGCAGCGAGTGCGCAAGCGTGCGAACGTCCGGTCGCCCGTCATTACAATAGGACTCGATCAGCCTGACCCACTCCGACACGAGCACGGGCTCGATCCACACGTTGTAATGCGTGAGCGCCTGCCAGATCTCGAGCGGGATGCGGAAGTCGCCGAGGCTCCACAGGAAGGCTTCGTCGATCTGCAGCAGGGATGGCGTCGGCACCATGCGTCGCCGCGTGACGTCGAAGATCGGCTTGTCGCTTGCAGGCCAGCGCAGGTAGTTCGCAGGCATGTTGCGGATCACCTGCGAAATCTCGGAAAGACTCTGATGCAGATGCTTCGCCGTCTGGTCCCCGAACACGGAGCCGATCCGGAGTTCGACCGCAGTAACGGACCGCAGCGAGGTGAAGCTGTTGGTGACGAAGCCCGGGCCGATCCTCTGCGGCATCTGGGGAAGGAGGTGTTCGATCAGGGGCTTGTACATGCGAAGCCAGAACAGCGATACGAGACCCAGCGGCACGACCACGGATTCTGAGTCGTACCTGGCCAGTCCCGCGGCGGTATCGGCAATACGCGCTAGGACGCGCAGCAGCGCGATCTTGTA
The DNA here is from genome assembly GCF_024756235.1 of Massilia kyonggiensis. Lineage (GTDB taxonomy): Bacteria > Pseudomonadota > Gammaproteobacteria > Burkholderiales > Burkholderiaceae_D > Telluria > Telluria kyonggiensis. The sequence goes on from NZ_JANUGY010000009.1 coordinate 302,634, forward strand.
CGTCGACGACTTTTCGTCCACGAGGATCAGGTGCCGCAGCAGAGGCAGGGCGCCCAGGCCGTCGTCGGGAAGTCCCAGCACGACGTTCGTCCACGACACCTCGCTCCGTCCCAACTTGTCCTGGCTGTCGCTGGTGTGGACGATGCGCAGTCCGAATTGCTGGGCAAGGCCGGCCAGTTCCAGCAGCGAGACCTCGTGCATCGCGCGTTCGGTGTCGGGTGCGCCAAACCGGAGGCTGATCGCGATGCGTCCTTTCGGTGCGAGTAGCGTCGCCAGCTTGCGCAACGCACGCTGGCGATCGGATGGGGGAATGTGCATCCAGACTGCGGACAGCAGGATGAGGTCGAAGCTCAAGCCGAGGCGGCGGACCTTCGCGAGGTCGGGCAGGCTGTCGGACAGCCATTGGATCCGGCTCGATGTGTGTTTCGCCCGCGCGTGGGCGAGCATGGCCTCGGACGGCTCGACGGCCACAACGTCGTATCCATTTGCCGCGAGCCACGCCGCATCCCGGCCGGAACCTGCGCCAATATCGAGGACCGTGCTGCCGGGCGCAGGCAGTATGGCGATCAGGTCCGCGTCGACGTCCTCAAATGACAGTGACTCGTACTGAGTAACCAACCGAGTCGCGTGCTGTTCGTAATAGGGGATGGCGGACATCGGCTGTTGTCCTTGGTGTTGAGCTAATTACTATTGTAATGTGGAACTGTTCAGTATCTACGTCTTTATTTCTAATAGGTAACTTTTTGCAGGCTTGGAAGGACAAATTTCGTCATGACGAAATCGCGGCAGGGTCGCCCGACGCCGGTCGAGATTTTGAACAAAACCTCGGCAAATATAGATAATTGCCTAGATTTTGTATAGACTGGTGAGATGAACCACCAAGCCGACCGAATTCTTGAGCTGGCGCGATCCAAGGGCGTGCTGCGTACCCGGGACGTGGACAGTGCCGGTGCATCGCGCGCGCTCCTCGCGTCGCTGACCGATGAAGGCAAGCTGCTCAAGCTCGGTCGCGGCTTGTATGTCTTGCCCGACCGCGCAGCATCTGCCTACGACACCTTCGCCGAAGTGGCCGCGCGCAGCGAAAATGGCGTGCTATGTCTGCTGTCCGCGCTGCGCTTCCACGACCTGACGACGCAGCAGTCCTCCGACGTGTGGCTCGCCATCCCGCACAAGGCCCACGCGCCGCGCTTCGACTATCCACCGCTGCGCGTGATTCGCATGTCCGGACCGGCGATGACCGAAGGCGTGGAGACGGTCGATGTCGCCGGCACGCAGGTGCGCGTATTTGGCGTGGCGAAGACGGTTGCCGACTGCTTCAAATTCCGCAACAAGATCGGTCTCGACGTCGCCCTGGAAGCGCTGCGCGAAGCCTGGAACGGTAAGCGCGCAACGATGGATGAACTGTGGCGCTACGCCGAGATCTGTAGGGTGGCGAACGTCATGCGTCCGTACCTGGAAGCCGTAGGGGCAGCATGAAGGCGACGAATCGCGCCGCATCCATCCGCGCGCGCCTACTGAACCGCGCACGCGCCGAGAGGGCGGACTTTAACCTGATGCTAACGCGGTATTCGCTTGAACGCCTGCTGTACCGATTGAGCGTATCGCCGTGGCTCTACCAGTCCTGTTGAAGGGTGCGCTGCTCTTCGACCTTTGGTTCGACCAGCCGCATCGGCCAACCCGGGACATCGACCTCCTCGGGTTCGGTCCCTCGGAGATCGACGACCTGATCGAGGTATTCCAGCAGGTCTGCACGATGCCGTCCGATGATGGCATCTCGTTCGACCACACAAGCGTGCGGGCAGCACCGATCCGCAAACAGGCAAATTATGAGGGCGTGCGCGTCACCCTGATTGGAGTTCTGGATAACGCACGCTGCTCGGTGCAGATCGATGTAGGCTATTAGCCGGAAAGATGTTCCGTTCGAACCACGCGGTGTTCTTCTCTTGCGTGCTGGCGGCCCGGTCCCCTGCGGTCCTAGCCAACCATGCACGGGCAACCGCCTCGAAGGTATTCAGCGCGGCCTTTTCCTTGGCATGTTTTTCTTCACGTCTGGCCATGCCAGGGTCGATCCCCTGGGCCATTAGCTTCCGGGCCGCCAGCCGCTTATTGCGGGCCTCCGCGAGTGAGACTTCAGGCTACTTCCCGAAGGTAAGCCGGTTTTTCTTGCCGTTCGGCTGCCTGTAGGCCATGCGCCAGAATCTTGTCCCGTTCGGCATGACCTCGAGGTACATGCCTTCCCCGTCGCCCAGGGTATAGGTCTTGTCTCGGGGCTTGGCGTTGCGAAGGGCGGTGTCCGTCAATGGGGTGCAGAGCTTAGGCGTTTTAGATCCATGACGTTTGGCATTCGGTATCCGTGAACAAAGTATGGATACAAAAACGTTGGATGGTGACGGACGAGCTCAAACTTCGACGCACAAAAAAACCGCGTTCCCAGAGGGAGAAACGCGGTTTCTTGGACTTTGCGGAACTACTACGGATGAGTAGGTGGTGCCTCCGGCCGGAATCGAACCGGCACGCCTTTCGGCGCTTGATTTTGAGTCAAGTGCGTCTACCAATTCCGCCACAGAGGCTGCAAGCGCAGGCGCGCATATTAGCACATGGAATGCAAAACTGACCAGAGTGCGTGCACCCCCAGTGGGCGCAGGGGGCGTTCCGGCGTATGATCTCGCCTACCTGAGCAAACGCGCCGTCCGGCAAGGCGGCCTGTACGATGAAGAATAAGAAAATACGCGAGATCATCCTCGGCAAGCCGCTCGACCCCATGAAGAGCGAGACGCGTCACTCGATGGCCCTGGTCGCCTTCCTCGCCTGGGTCGGCCTTGGGGCGGACGGCCTGTCCTCCTCGTCGTACGGTCCGGAAGAAACCTTTCGCGCACTCGGTACCCACACCCACCTCGGCCTGTACATGGCCGTCGCCACCGCCGTCACGGTCTTCATCATCGCGCTCGCGTACAACCAGGTGATCGAGCTGTTTCCGACCGGGGGCGGCGGCTACCGCGTGGCCACCAAGCTCGTCGGGCCGTATCTCGGCCTCGTGTCCGGTGCCGCCCTGATCCTCGACTACGTGCTGACCATCGCGATCTCGATCGCGTCCGGCGTCGATGCGCTCGCGTCGTTCCTGCCGCTCGGCTTCCAGCCTTATAAACTGTGGGCCGAGGCGTTCTTCATCGGCCTCCTGATCGTGATGAATTTGCGCGGGCTGAAGGAGGCGATCCAGATCCTGCTGCCGATCTTCCTCGGCTTCGTCGCGACGCACCTCGTGCTGATCGTGTACGGCATCGTGGCGCATGCGTCGCACCTGCCGCAGCTGGTGCCGGATACGATGGCCGAGACAGGCTCGCTGGCCGGCGAGATCGGCTGGGCCGGCGTGGCCGGCATGCTGCTGCTCGCGTACTCGCAGGGCGGCGGTACCTATACGGGCCTCGAGGCGGTGTCGAACAACGTCAACCTGCTGGCCGAGCCGCGCGTCCGAACGGGCAAGATGACGATGTTCTACATGGCCCTGTCGCTTGCCGTCACGGCCGGCGGCATCATCCTGCTGTACCTGCTGTGGGACGCGCAGCCGACCGCGGGCGAGACGCTGAACGCGACCACCTTCCGCCGCATCATCGCCAGCATGGGCCTGGGCGGTGAGCTGGTGAACAAGATCCTGCTGGCCGTCGTCCTCGCGTTCGAGGCCGGCCTGCTGTTCGTGGCGGCGAATACCGGCTTCCTCGGCGGGCCGTCCGTGTTGTCGAACATGGCGGGCGATTCGTGGGTGCCGCACCAGTTCCGCTACCTGTCCACGCGCCTCGTCACGCAGAACGGCATCCTCGTGATGGGCATTGCCGCGCTGGCGATCCTGTTCTGGACGCGCGGCCAGGTCACGCTGCTCGTCGTGCTGTATTCGATCTCCGTGTTCCTCACGTTCGCGATCTCGCTGTTCGGCCTGTGCCTGTACTGGTGGCGCCATCGCAAGGACGCACGCTGGGTGCGGCGCTTCCTGCTGTCGCTGACGGGTTTCATCATCTGCGCGGGCATCCTGGCCGTGCTGCTCGTCGAACGTTTTACGCAGGGCGGCTGGGCCACGGCACTGATCATCGCAGCCATCGCCGGCCTGTGCATCTTCATCCGCAACCACTACCGCGAAACGAAGCGCGCCATCCGCTCCGTCGACCGCGTCTTCGCCAACCAGCCGTTCGGCCCCGTGAAGGAGGCCGTCGACCCGGAACCGGATGCGCAGACGGCCGTCTTCATCGTCGGTAATTCGCGCGGCGGCGGTCTGCATGCGCTGCTGTGGGTGCTGCGCATGTTCCCCGGCCACTTCAAGAACTTCCTGTTCGTGAATGCGCGCACCGTCGACGCCCACGCCTACGGCGGAGAAGGCGCGCTCGAGAAGATGCGGATGGATGCGGCGCGGACGCTGGAATACTTCGTCGATTTCTGCCAGAGCCACGGGATGGCGTCGGCGTCGTACATCGGCTTCGGCACGGACGCGGTGGAAGAGGTGACCCGCATGTGCGAGCAGATCAATCACGAGTATCCGAACTCGATCTTCTTCACCAGTAAATTGATCTTCGCATCCGACAACTGGTTCACGCGGCTGCTGCACAACCAGGCGGCGCTGGCGGTGCAGCGCCGGCTGCACCTGGAAGGCTTGCAGATGGTGATCCTGCCGATGAAGGTGTGAGGACTTTCAGCAGCTGAGTTGCCGGCGCAGCGCGCGCAGCGTGCGCACGGGCCCGGTGACTTCGAGCATGTGGTCGCGCACGGTCACCGTGATGTCTGCGCTCTTCCATGCGGGCCAGTGCGCCGCGCGCATGCGGTAGCGCACGCTGCCGGGGCCGCGTTCGACCGGCGCATAGCCGAGCTGCTCCATCGCATCGTCCAGCGAGCCGACCAGGTGGCAGGCCGAAAAGCGCGTCGTGACCTCGAAGCGGCCGGGCAGTGTGCTCCCGATCGCCGGCAGCAGGCCGCCCAGCAGGACCGGCACGACGATGTAGCCGAGCGGCGCCGTCGGATCGACGAGGTGGAACGCGAAGACCAGCGCGGGGAGGCCCAGCACCATGCTCAGCAGCAGGACCGCCGTGCGCTGCGCGGGGGCGAGAGACGTGGGGCGATGCGGTCCCTTCCGGACGCGCTCGATTTCGGAAAACGTCACGCTTTTCATGTCGGAGTCCTTTCATTGAACGACGGCTGGGACCGGCTACACACTCCATTTTGATCAAGCGCCCCCGTGGCGGATTGACTTCCCTCAAAGTCGCTTTTTCCGAGAAGAATTGTTCTGGAATGAAAAGTTCCTAGACGGAAAATTCTTTTCTTTCCAGAAATGATGGAAATTTGTGCGAGATCTAACGGTTAGTTGGGCTTTCGGAACTTAAGCTGTTCCGACGGATCGGTGTAAAGACACCTGCTCCAGGATAGCGAGTCCGATTAATCTCTCAACGGAACTATCATGAAACTCAAATCTCTCGTTCTGGCCATGGTCGCGGGCGCGGCCCTGATGGCGCAAGGCGCGGGGGCGGCGACGGTCAACCGCACGGCCCCGGTCGTCACGGCGGACGATGGCCTGGGCGGCTTCAACGCGCATTTCGGCGATACGTTCGCGCAATCGACCACCGGCAGCACCTTCACCGACCTCTTCACGTTCGACGTCGGCACGCCGTTCGATGCGGCCGCCTCGCTGACGTCGTCGTACCTGAACACGCCGCAGACGAAGGACCTCCTGATCACGGGCTTGTCCCTGTACCGCTACGATCCGGTCACGCAGGCCGTGCTGGGGACCGCCATCGCGGGCGTCGACCTGACGGGTTCGGGTGCCGATGCGCCGGATTCCTGGGCGCTCTCCGGCTTCGGGCTGGCGAGCGGTTCCTACGCGATCCAGGTGAATGGCGAGGTGCGCGGCGCCGGCGGCGGGGCATTCGGGGCGGACCTGACGATCTCGCCGGTGCCGGAGCCGCAGACCTGGGGCATGCTGCTGGCCGGCCTGGGCGTGTTGACGACGCTGGCATGGCGCCGGCGCGAGCCCGCGCGCGCGCGCATCCGGCGGCGCTGAGCGATCAGCGCACGCGCCGGTACAGGCGGAAGCGTTCGTCGCGGTCGGACGGGCGGCGGCCTTCCCACAGCAACGTCCAGTCGCGGCCGCGGAACGGCAGCGCCGCGCCGCCGCGCACGAGCGCGCCGTTCTGCATCGGGCCGGACTGGGCGGGCACCTTCTGGCCGACGCTGTCCTGCAGCAGCATGTAGCTGCACGCGCCGCCGTCGACGGGGGCGAACGGCAGGTGGCCGAAGTAGGCGAACGATGCACGCTGGGGCGCACCGACGTTCGTGTCGATGCAGTCGGCGCCGGCCGGCAGGCGCGCGGCGATCTGCTGGGCCACGCTGGCGTAGCTCTTGCCGTAGTTGAGGTCCGGCAGGAACAGCGTCATCAGGAGGACCCACAGCAGGATCAGGCCGCCCGACGACAGCACGACGGCGCGCCACAGCACCGACGGCTGGCGCGACAGGCGCCAGTGCACGAGGAAGATCCAGCCGACCGTCGTCGCGGCCGCGACGAGGAAGGCGACGATGCCGAATTCCGGCTTGAAGCCCGGGACCAGCTTGAGGGCGTTCTTGGCCAGCTGCGCGGGCCAGCCCGTCAGCTTGGCGATCCAGAACAGCCAGACGAGGCCGCCCAGCAGGGTCAGCACCATCACGGAGAACCAGTCGATCGCATTGATCGCGCCGCGCTTCATCGTCGGCAGGCCGAACGCGGCCATCAGCGCCATCGGCGGCAGCAGTTTCAGCAGGTCGCCGCTTTCGGGAATCGGGTCGCACAGGATCACGAGCGTGAGCACGCCGACGAAAAAGGTCGGCAGGATGATGTGCAGCAGCCCGTGCTGGCGGCGCCAGGCCCAGGCGGCCCAGGCGGCGAACGGCCACGCCGGCCAGAAGTACCAGATACCGACGCGGAAGAAGGCCTTGATTGCATGCCAGCCCGGCACGCTCAGCTGTTCGGCATTCCACGCCAGCCAGCCGCTCACGGGCGACAGGCCGTACGGATGCGCCAGCGTGGCCGGGATGGCCCACACGAGCGTGATGAGCAGCGCGGTGCCCGCGGCCTGGCCGAGATGGCGCAGCAGGGATGCCGACGGCAACTTGAGGAAGCGGATGCACAGGTAGAGCGCGGCCAGCAGGGCAAGCGGCGGAGCGTAGCCGCGCGTCAGCGTGAGCAGGCCCAGCGCGGTGCCGACGAGGACGGCGTTGCGGGGCGTGCTGTCTTCGATGTAGCGCACCGAACGGAACAGGAACCAGGACAGCAGCGCGCCCTGCAGGGTGACGGCCAGCGTCTCGTGGCTGTGCAGCAGCAGGCCCAGGCAGCCGAGGTAGATCAGGACGGCCGTGTCGGCCAGCGTGCGGCCGTAATCGTCCGGCTCGGGCTGGCCGCCGAAGGCCAGGCGCAGCGGCTGGGCTTCCGACCGCCGGCCCAGGTGGAATGCCGTGTGCCACAGCGACACCGTGCCCAGCACGAAGATGCCGATGGTCGAGATGCGCGCGCCGAGCACGTCGCCCACGAGCCAGCCGAACAGCTTGATGCACAGGGCGCCGAGCCAGAACGCCAGCGGCCCTTCCTCGGGCGCGGGCAGGCCCGCGATGTGCGGCATCAACCAGTCCTGGATGCCGCCGTGGGCCATCGTCCACATGATGCCGAAGCTGGCGGCGTCATCCTTCCACGGATCGCGCCCGATCAGGCCCGGCAGGATGTACAACAGGCCGAGTGCGTACAAAGCCCAGCGTGGCAGCGCGAGGGTGGCGGCGGCGGGTAGGCGGACGGGTTTCATCGATAGCGCGCGAAGTAATGCAATAAATTAATGTCGCGTAGTATAAGGGGACCGTGGCAAAGCGTCGCGGGGGTATTGCTACGAGGCGTAACGCGGGTGGGCGACGACGAAAAAAAAAGGAAGCCCCTGGGCTTCCTTTGGGGAAGCCCGAAGGCTTCCCGAGTGTTCGCTCGTCGGGGACTTAGCCGTTGGCGACGCTGGTCTTCGAACCGACCGAGCCGAACTTCTGGCGGAATTTTTCAACGCGGCCAGCGGTGTCGACGATCTTGTGCTTGCCGGTAAAGAACGGGTGCGATTCAGCGGACACCTCGATCTTGACCAGCGGGTACTCTTTACCTTCGAAATTGATGGTTTCGCGGGTAGCGATGGTCGAACGGGTGATGAATTTGAAATCGCAGGACAGGTCGTGGAACACGACTTCGCGGTAATCCGGATGGATATCGGTCTTCATGGTTTTGCCTCGGTTAAGTTGGTAGCCAAACGGCACTTCGTCGGTCGACCTGCTTCTTGACCCGATTGCCGATCACTTGCCAGGGTTGGATACGGAACCGGCGATTATAAGCCAGCCCTGCACCCAAGGCAACCGTTGCAGTTTCGGCACCGTTCAGGCGCCGTGCAGGCGCGACATCATGGTGAGGATCATGCCGCCGAAGCCGATGACCATGGTGATGGCGGTTGCTGCCATCCACTTGCTCAGGTGGGCCGATTCGCCATGGATGTCGGCCTTGAGTTCGGCCTTCAGGTCCGCCAGGTCTGCTTTGTTGGGTAACATGGTCAGCGTGGTGTCGAAGCGGGTTTCGAGAACCGTCAGCCGGCGGTCGAGCACGACGTCCTTATCGTGCCGTGCCGGGACGTCGTGTAAATCGTTGAAGATCATCTTGGCCTCCTTGGTTGTCGTGCCGCGGATTTTCCGCGCCCTGACGCCCCTCGGCTTGATCTGCATGAATCGTAGCGCATAAAACAAAAAAGGCGAGTACGACTCGCCTTTTCCGTTCGATGCCAGGGCTGGAGGATCAGCCGCCGCGACGCATCAGGTCGAAGAATTCGACGTTGTTCTTGGTCGCGCGCATCTTGTCGAGGATGAACTCCATCGCCTCGATCTCGTCCATCGAGTACAGCAGCTTGCGCAGGATCCAGATCTTCTGCAGCTGGTCCGGCTTGATCAGCAGTTCTTCGCGGCGGGTACCCGACTTGTTCAGGTTGATCGCCGGGTAGACGCGCTTCTCGGCCAGGCGGCGCTCGAGGTGGACTTCCATGTTGCCGGTGCCCTTGAATTCCTCGTAGATCACGTCGTCCATGCGCGAGCCGGTCTCGATCAGCGCGGTCGCGACGATCGTCAGCGAGCCGCCTTCCTCGACATTACGGGCGGCGCCGAAGAAACGCTTCGGACGCTGCAGCGCGTTGGCGTCGACACCACCGGTCAGCACCTTGCCCGAGGCCGGGATCACGGTGTTGTACGCGCGTGCCAGGCGGGTGATCGAGTCCAGCAGGATCACGACGTCCTTCTTCATCTCGACGAGGCGCTTGGCCTTCTCCAGCACCATTTCCGCGACCTGCACGTGGCGGGTGGCCGGTTCGTCGAAGGTCGAGGCGACGACTTCGCCGCGCACCGAGCGTTGCATCTCCGTCACTTCCTCGGGGCGTTCGTCGATCAGCAGGACGATCAGCGTGCAGTCCGGGTGGTTGGCGGTGATCGCGTGGGCGATGTGCTGCAGCATGACCGACTTGCCCGACTTCGGCGAGGCGACCAGCAGGCCGCGCTGGCCCTTGCCGATCGGCGAGATCAGGTCGACGATGCGGCCGGTGATATTCTCCGCGCCGTTCATGTCGCGCTCGAGGCGCAGCGGCTCGTTCGGATGCAGCGGGGTCAGGTTCTCGAACAGGATGCGGTGCTTCGAGGCTTCCGGCGATTCGCCGTTGACCTTGTCCACCTTCACCAGCGCGAAGTAGCGCTCGCCATCTTTCGGCGTGCGCACCTCGCCTTCGATCGAGTCACCCGTATGCAGGTTGAAGCGGCGGATCTGCGATGGCGAGATATAGATGTCGTCGGTCGAAGCCATGTAGCTCGCATCCGGCGAACGCAGGAAACCGAACCCGTCCGGCAACACTTCGAGCGCACCGTCGCCGAAAATCTGTTCGCCTTGTTTCGCGCGCTTCTTGAGGATCGCGAACATCAGTTCTTGTTTGCGCAGGCGGGCTGCGTTGTCGATATCCAGGCTGATCGCCATCTCCAGAAGGGCGGAGACGTGCATTGCCTTCAGTTCAGATAAGTGCATGTGTCGGGTGTCCCGTGACGGGAAAGTAAAGGTAGGGGAGGGAACTGCGTGGGTTAATCAAAGGGAGGATCGGAATCGATCGTCTACCCGGGCCGGAACAGGCGGCAGTGCGGGCGCGCTGCCGCCACCAATGGTATCAGATGTTGCTATCGATGAAAGCAGTCAGCTGGCCTTTCGCCATTGCGCCGACTTTCTGGGCCGCTGCGACACCGTTCTTGAACAGGATCAGCGTGGGGATGCCGCGGATGCCGAACTTGGCCGGAACGGCCTGGTTCGCGTCGACGTCCATCTTCGCGATCAGCAGCTTGCCATCGTATTCTTTCGCGACTTCTTCCAGGATCGGTGCAATCATCTTGCAGGGGCCGCACCACTCGGCCCAGAAGTCGACCAGGACCGGGCGCTCGGACTTGAGCACGTCGGTTTCGAAAGATGCATCGCTGATGTGTTTGATGTTTTCGCTCATGTTTTCCTCAATGAGAGGTAGGTCAATTTAACGCCTGCAGGTCTTTCGTGGACCTCTCGTCGATCCTGCTCGGTAGTGTCTTGCTGCACAAAGGTGGTGCCAATGTGTGCAATATTCAATAGTGGAAGAGCTGCAAGAGGATGTCAGGCGGGGTTTAATCGGAATAATAACCGATTTTTTTGGAACGTGTTCGTGAGCTTTGTACAAAATCTCAACATGCTCAAGGTTCCTGATTGACCTCACCAATTATCACATTAACTTAGCCGACGCTGCCCGTAAATTTATATAAATGTCCCGGGTGCCACATCGTCACGACGGAGGCCACCCGGCCACTCGACGTCGTGCGGCGCTTGAGCACGAGGCACGACGTGCCGGGTGCGATGCCGAGCATCTCCGCCACCTCGCGCGGGGCCGGCAGCGCTTCGATGCTGTAGGTGGCGCCCTGCAGCGGCGCTGCCTCCATCAGGTGTTCGTTGGGTGTGATGCGCGCGAAGTCCTGTTCCAGGTAGGCGGGCGCGCAGGCCGGGTTGACCCAGCGGTCCTCGACCTGGATCGGCTGGCCGTTCTCGTCGTGCACGATCAGCGAATGGAACAGCGGCGTGCCGGGTTCCAGGTCGAACTGGCGCGCCAGCGCCTCGCCCGCCGGGCTTTGTTCCAGCAGGCGCGGATGGCTCGCATGCACGTGGCCGCGGGCGCGCACCTCGTCGGCGATGTTGCGGATCTCGACCAGCGTCGCCTGGTACTTCTGCGGCGCGACATAGGTGCCCGACCCCTGGCGGCGCGTGAGCACCTGTTCCGCCGTCAGCTCGCGCACGGCGCGGTTGACGGTCATGCGCGAGACGCCAAACTGGCGCACGAGCGCCTGCTCGGACGGCACCAGGTCGCCTTCCTTCCAGCGGCCCGACGCGATCTCGCCGAGCAGATAATCCTTGATACGCTGGAAAATGGGGGTGCTGTCTTGCGCGATCTGTTCGTCCAAACTACTCTCCGGAATCTGTCACCTCGTCGGGGAGGCGACATTCTAGCATCGCGAATTCGAAAGCAAGACCCGAAGTGTTTGCCGCAACGCCCGCGCTTACGATGGGGCCATCGAGAATCTGGAGACCGAGATGAACACCGCCACCATCCATCGACCTGCTGCCGCTTACGTCACCGACGACGAGCGCTGGGCCGCCGTGGTCGCCCGCGCGCGCGAGGCCGACGGCCAGTTTTATTATTCCGTGCGCAGCACCGGCGTGTACTGCCGGCCCTCGTGCCCGTCGCGCACGCCGCGCCGCGCCAACGTCGCTTTTCACGCGACGCCGCACGATGCCGAGGCCGCGGGCTTCCGCGCCTGCCTGCGCTGCCGCCCGGACGCGCCGCCGCTGGCCGAACGCCAGGCCGAGGCCGTGGCGAAGGCCTGCCGCCTGATCGAGGCCGCCGAGGAGGAACCGGACCTCGCCAGCCTGGCCGAAGCCTGCGGCATGAGCCGCTTCCACTTCCACCGTATCTTCAAGGCGCACACGGGCATCACGCCGAAGGCCTATGCGGCGGCGCGCCGGGCCGAGCGCCTGAAGCAGGGCCTCGCACAGGCGGGCACCGTCACCGCGGCCGCCTACGATGCCGGCTTCAATTCGAGCGGCCGTTTCTATGCCGCGTCGTCCGGCGTGCTGGGCATGACGCCGAAGCGTTATCGCGCGGGCGGCGGCGGGGAGGCCATCCGCTTCGCCGTGGCGCAGTGCTCGCTGGGCGCGCTGCTCGTCGCCGCGACCGGCAAGGGCATCTGCTGCATCCTGCTGGGCGACGATCCGGACGCGCTCGTGCGCGACCTGCAGGACCGTTTCCCGAAGGCCGACCTGATCGGCGCCGAACCCGGCTTCGAACGCACGGTGGCGCAGGTCGTCGCCTTCGTCGAGGCGCCGCGCCTCGGGCTCGACCTGCCGCTCGACGTGCGCGGGACCGCCTTCCAGCAGCGCGTGTGGCAGGCACTGCGCCAGATCCCGGCGGGGCGGACGGTCGGCTACGCCGAACTGGCCGCACGCCTCGGCATGCCGCAGGGCGCGCGCGCCATCGCCGGCGCCTGCGCCGCCAATCCGGTGGCGGTGGCGATTCCCTGCCACCGTGTCGTGCGCAACGACGGCTCGATCTCCGGCTACCGCTGGGGCGTCGAACGCAAGCAGGCGCTGCTCAAGCGCGAAGCCGAGGCGTCATGAGTATCGACTGGGACCGCGTCGCCGACGACCTCGACGCCTTCGGCTGCGCCGTGCTGCCTTCGCTGCTGGATGCGGACCAGTGCGCGGCGTATGCGGCCGGCTACACGAACGATGGGTTATTCCGAAGCCGCGTCGTGATGGAGCGCCACGGCTTCGGGCGCGGAGAATATCGCTATTACGCGTACCCGCTGCCGCCCGGCCTGGCGGACTTGCGCACGGCGCTGTACCCGCCGCTGGCGCGCATCGCCAACCGCTGGCAGGCCGCGCTCGGTCTGGAGGAACGCTACCCGGACGCGCACGCCGACTACCTGGCGCGCTGCCACGCGGCCGGCCAGCTGCGCCCGACACCGTTGCTGCTGCAATACGGTGAGGGCGACTACAACTGCCTGCACCAGGACCTGTACGGCGACTTCGTCTTCCCGTTACAGGTGGCCGTACTGCTGTCGCGCCCCGGCGTGGATTTCGGCGGCGGCGAATTCGTCCTGACGGAACAGCGTCCGCGCATGCAGTCGCGCGTCGAAGTGGTGCCGCTGGGGCAGGGCGACGCCGTCGTCTTCCCCGTGCACACACGCCCCGTTAACGGCACACGCGGCATCTACCGCGTCAACATGCGCCACGGCGTGAGCCGCGTGCGCAGCGGGCAGCGGCATACGCTCGGGATCATCTTCCACGACGCCGCTTGAAAATTCGGGGTCAGAGCACATTTCCGGCAAAATTCGGGGTCAGAGCGCATTTCAGGACAATTGTTTTTCGCCGCTGCGAGGTCTTCCAGGACGACGCTGCACCGGCGGACGCCCTGACGCATGTGTGACCTCCTCGAGAAACGATGCGGGCCCGAGCGGCCGGCTGCTGTTGCCGGCGTGCCGGATCTCTGCGAGCAATTGCTCCGACAAGTCGTCAAGGAAGAGGTGGCGATAGGCCGCGCGCCGGTCGACGTCGTGCGTGCCCAGGCTGGCATAGACCACATGCGGCGTCACCAGCGGGTCGTCGGCGCCCAGCGCGTTCGCGCGATAGCTCGACCACGGATAAGCCTCCGGCGTCTCGACCATGCGTGCCCGAACGGGGTTCAGTTCGATGTAGCGCTGGCAGACGAGCAGATATCGTTCGGTGTCCACGAGGCAGGATCGGAACCGTCCTTCCCATAACGTCCCACTGCGTCCGTGCCGGCGATTGAAATACTGGACGTAATGCTGACCGAGCCGTCGCATGAGGTCGCTTGGACCCGTACGGCTGCCTGTCGACAGCAGTAAATGAACGTGATTAGTCATAAGCACGTAGGCATGGATATGGCAGGCGGCCTCGGCCGCATACTTGCGCAGCAGCGTCAAATAGACCAGGTAGTCAGTAGTTCCCGCAAAGCAGGGACCGCGATTGTTTCCGCGTTGGATGATGTGAAGCGGCACCGCGGGCAGGATCAGGCGTGTATGTCGTGACATGGCAGGCGTGAATGAGTGAAAGTCACGACCTTAGCCAAGACGCGTTCGCAGCCATGGATACGGCTCAATTGAGCGCATGCCGTTGCAGCAAAATGTGCTCTGACCCCGAATTTCAGGAAAAATGTGCTCTGACCCCGAATTTATGAAATGTGCTAAGGGAAGTAGAATTTTTACCAGGCATTAGGCATGCATACGTTTCCGTCGTAGCATCGACGAACCTGCACCTCAGCAGGCATACAACGACAATCCAAAGGAGACAACCATGAGCGTATCGCGTCGCCTGTTCCTGGCCGCCCTCGGCGTGGCCGGTGTGTCCGGCGGGAGCCTGGCCCGGGCCGGGGACCTGCCGCAACCCCTCGTCATTTACGATGACGAATTGAAGAACGGGTTTCAGAACTGGAGCTGGGCCAAGACGCAGTTGGCGGTGCCGGTCGGTAACGGCAAGCCGATCCGCGTCGAAGGCGAGCCGTGGAGCGCGCTTGCGCTGCACCATGAGCCGTTTTCCACCGAGGGTTACAGCAAGCTGACCTTCGTCATCAACGGCGGCATGAACGGCGGCCAGACGCTGATGGTCAAGGCGATGGCCGACGGCAAGGCGATCGAGGCCGACTTCGCCATCCAGCTCAAGGCGAAGACGTGGGCCGCCGTCGAAGTGCCGCTGAAGGACATCAACGCGGCCGGGAAAACCATCGATACCCTCATCTGGCAGGGCCAGGGCGCCGCCTACCCGGCCTACTACATCACGCGCATCCAGCTCGAGTAAGCACGGTCACGGCAGTTCGCCGCCCGAAAACGGATCGATCGAGTACGGGTACACGGTGCCGAGGAACCCCGGCTGTGCGCGCACGTCGGCAATCCAGCGGACGATGCCGGGATAGTCCGACAGCGCAAGCCCGGCTTCGTCGGTCCGGTGCACGTACGCGAACAACGACATGTCGGCGATCGTGTAGGCGGCGCCCGCAATGAAAGTACGCGTTTCCAGCTCGCGGTCGAGGATCGCCAGCGCCTTGCCCGCGACGCGGCGCAGACGGTCGACCAGCGCCGGCGCGCGCCGCGCCAGCTTGCCCGTCAGCGTCCAGTGGCGCAGGGTGGCGATCGACGCCACGTAATCCTGTTCGAACGACAGCCATTGCTGCACCTTTGCCTGGCCGAACGGATCGGACGGCAGGTAGCGTGTGCCGTGCGCCAGGTACGCCAGGATGGCGTTCGACTCGGCCAGCGTGCGGCCGTCCTCAAGGAGCAGCGCGGGCACGGCGCCGGTCGGATTCACCGCGAGGAAGTCGGAGCGCTGGCCTTCGCCTTCGAAGATGCGGACGATCTCCGTGCGATAGGGGATGTCGAGATGGTTCAGCAGCAGGCGGATTTTCCAGGCGTTCTGCGAGGGCAGGTAATCGTACAGGGTAAGCATCGTTGGTCTCCTTGAATCGGACCACGATTGGACCACCGTACGACACGCCGTATCCTCCGGTTCTTGCCATCGAATCGATGGCACGACGATTGACCACAATGTAAATTTCGATACACTCTGTTTCTTGCTAATGAGCCGTACCCCGGTTCATCGATCACAAGAACGGAGACCCCATGCGCCACAAGCCCACAAGGCCCCTGCAGTGCACCCTGATCGCCCTGGCCCTCACGGCCGCCACGGCCCACGCCACCACCGTCATCGACAACGCCAACGGCTACACGCTGAATGCGAAAGGGGATGTCATCCAGTTCGCGTCGCTCGCGTTCGACGACGCCGGCCGCATCCTCGCCGTCGGCACTGCCGCGGAAGTCAGCGCGAAGGCCCCGCAGGCGAAGCACGTCGACATGGCCGGCCGCACCGTGCTGCCGGGCCTCATCGACGCGCATGGCCACGTGTTCGGCCTGGGGGAGATGCTGACGCAGCTCGACCTGTCGGCCACGACGTCGCTGCCGCAGGCGCTGGCCGCCATCGGCGACTACGCGCGCGGCAACGCCAAGGCCGCATGGGTGCGCGGACGCGGGTGGAACCAGGAGAACTGGAAGCTGGGGCGCTTCCCGACGGCGCAGGAACTCGATGGCGTCGTGGCCGACCGGCCGGTCTGGCTGGAACGCGTCGACGGCCACGCGGGCTGGGCCAACGGCCGCGCGCTGGCGCTGGCCGGCATCACGGACAAGACGCCGGACCCGGTCGGCGGCAAGATCGTGCGCGATGCCGCCGGCCATGCGACGGGCGTGCTGGTCGACGCGGCGCAGGCCATGATCCAGAAGGTGCTGCCGCAACCGACCGAGCAGGAAGCGCGCACGATGCTCGACCGCGCGCTGGGCACGATGGCGAGCAGCGGCCTCACGAGTGCGCACGACGCGGGCATCGGCGTCGCGCAGGATCGGCTGTACCGCGATTACGCGGATCACGGCAGGCTGACGGCCCGCATCTACGCAATGATCGGCGGCACCGGCGCCGACTTCGACCAGCTGGCGAAGAACGGCCCGCTGAACACGTACGGCCACGACATGTACGCGCTGCGCGCCGTGAAGCTGTACGCGGACGGCGCGCTGGGCAGCCGCGGCGCGGCATTGCTGGCGCCGTACACGGACGATCCGCATTCGCACGGCCTGCTGTTCCACTCGAACGGCGAGATCGACGCGATGATCGCCAAGGCCATGAAGAAGGGCTACCAGGTCAACGTGCACGCGATCGGCGACGCCGGCAACCGCCAGATCCTCGACACCTTCGCGAAGGAGATCCCGGCCAACCGCGGCCAGGCGCTGCGCCACCGCATCGAGCATGCCCAGGTCGTGACGCTGGCCGACATCCCGAGGTTCAGGAGCATCGGCATCATCCCGTCGATGCAGCCGACGCATGCGACGTCCGACAAGAACATGGCCGAGCAGCGCATCGGCCCCGAGCGCATCAAGGGCGCGTACGCGTGGCGCACGTTCCTCGCGCAGGGTTCGCGCATCGCGTGCGGCTCCGATTTCCCGGTCGAGGCACCGAATCCATTCTTCGGCATCCACGCGGCCGTCACGCGCCAGGATGCGAACGGCAACCCGATCGCCGGCTGGTATCCCGAGCAGGAGATGTCGCTGAAAGAAGCCTTCCGCTGCTTCACGCTCGACGCGGCATACGCGGGCCACCAGGAAAAGACGCTCGGCTCGCTCGAAGCGGGCAAGTACGCGGACTTCATCGTCATCGACCGCGACCTTTTCAAGATCTCGCCATACGACATCCACAAGATCGGCGTGCTCGAGACGTGGGTCGGCGGCCAACAGGTATATCGCAAACCATGATGAAAGCTCTCGCCGCCGCTCTCGCATTCGTAGCCGTTTCCCCGGCCTGGGCGCAATCGCCATCCTATGCCCGCATGGTCGTCATCGTCCCCAAGCCCGGCCAGGCCGAGGCGTTCGAAAAAGGCTACGAGCGCCACCTGCAATGGCACAAGGGAGTGCAGGATCCGTGGACGTGGTACGGCTGGACCTTCGTGCTGGGCAACCGCATCAACCGCTTCATGGACGGCACGTTCGGCCACGCGGCCGCCGACTTCGACGCGGCCGTGCAGCCTGCGGCCGACGCCGCCGACAACAACGTGAACGTGGTGCCGTACGCCGACTTCGTCAGCCACGGCATCTACCAGCGCATGGACGCGATGAGCGCGGGCGAGCCGCTGCCGGATACGTCGCCGTTCCTGTCCATGACCACGTACCACATCCGTCCCGGCCAGGAAGCGAAGTTCGAGCAGGCCGTCGCACGCGCACGGGGCACATCCCGCCAGACGTGGTACCGGTTGCAGGCCGGGGGCGAGGCACCCGCTTATGTGCTGATGCGCGCCGTCGCGTCGTTCGGTGCGGCTGCCACGCTGGGGACGCCGTACACTGTGTCCGGTCTCGTGGACCGGGTCGATAACGAATTGCTGCGCTACCGTCCGAACCTCAGTTATCGCCCTTGACGAGGTTGTATAGACAACTTAGACTGCCTGGAATGCTAATCGAGGAGTCCGTCATGACCAAAGACCCGCGTTTCGATTCCACCCGCGTCATCCGCGCCCCGCGCGGCAGCGAGCTCACATGTAAAAGCTGGCTGACCGAGGCGGCCTACCGTATGCTGCAGAACAACCTCGATGCCGAGGTGGCGGAAAACCCGCAGGGGCTCGTCGTCTACGGTGGCATCGGCCGCGCGGCGCGCGACTGGGCCTGCTTCGACCAGATCCTCGCGTCGCTGCGCGATCTCGACGACGACCAGACGCTGCTCATCCAGTCCGGCAAGCCGGTCGGCGTGTTCCAGACACACCCCGACGCGCCGCGCGTGCTGCTCGCGAATTCGAACCTCGTGCCGAAATGGGCGACGTGGGAGCATTTCAACGAGCTCGATCGCAAGGGCCTGTTCATGTACGGCCAGATGACGGCCGGCAGCTGGATCTACATCGGCACCCAGGGCATCGTGCAGGGCACCTACGAGACGTTCGCGGAAGCCGGCCGCCAGCACTTCGGCGGCGACATGGCGGGCCGCTGGATCCTGACGGCGGGCCTGGGCGGCATGGGCGGCGCACAGCCGCTGGCCGCGACGTTCGCGGGCGCCGTGTCGTTGAACGTGGAATGCCAGCAGAGCAGCATCGACTTCCGCCTGCGCACTCGCTACCTCGACAAGCAGGCGAAGGACATCGACGAGGCGCTGGCCATGATCCGCGACCACAAGGCGCGCAAGGAAGCCGCCTCCATCGGCCTGCTGGGCAACGCGGCCGACGTGCTGCCGGAACTGGTGCGCCGTGCCAAAGAGGGCGGCCTCGTGCCGGACCTGGTGACGGACCAGACGTCCGCCCACGACCTGATCCACGGCTACCTGCCGCGCGGCTGGACCGTCGAGCAGTGGCTGGCGGCCCAGCGCGACCCCGCGCAGCACGCGGCGCTGAAGCAGGCCGCGGCCGAATCCTGCGCCGTGCACGTGCAGGCGATCCTCGACTTCAAGGCGATGGGATCGTACGCGGTCGACTACGGCAACAACATCCGCCAGGTCGCGTTCGACCAGGGCGTCAGGAACGCCTTCGACTTCCCCGGCTTCGTGCCCGCGTACATCCGCCCGCAGTTCTGCGAGGGCCGCGGGCCGTTCCGCTGGGTGGCGCTGTCCGGCGACCCGGAAGACATCTACAAGACGGACGCGAAGATCAAGGAGCTGTTCCCGGAGCATACGCGCGTGCACCGCTGGCTCGACATGGCGCGCGACCGCATCGCGTTCCAGGGCCTGCCGGCGCGCATCTGCTGGCTGGGCCTCGGCGAGCGCCACGTGGCCGGCCTTGCGTTCAACGAGATGGTGCGCACGGGAGAATTGAAAGCGCCGATCGTGATCGGGCGCGACCACCTGGACACGGGCTCCGTCGCGAGCCCGAACCGCGAGACGGAAGCGATGCGCGACGGTACCGACGCCGTGTCCGACTGGCCGCTGCTGAACGCCATGCTGAACACGGCCGGCGGGGCGACCTGGGTGTCGCTGCACCACGGCGGCGGCGTCGGCATGGGCTATTCGCAGCACGCGGGCGTCGTCATCGTGGCGGACGGCACCGAGGCCGCCGAGAAGCGCCTGGCCCGCGTCCTCGTCAACGATTGCGCGTCGGGCGTGATGCGCCATGCGGATGCCGGCTACGAACTCGCGATCGAGACGGCCAAGCGCTTCGGCCTGCGCCTCCCGATGATCAAGTAATGCACAAGACAGCCACCATGACTCAAGACCATCACCTCATCCTGCAACCGGGCGCATTGTCCCTGAACGACCTGCGCGCCGTCTGGGGCGCGCACGGTCCGCTCACGCTCGCACCGGAAGCGTATGCCGCGATCGAGACGTCGGCCGCCACCGTGCAGGCCATCGTCGCCAAGGGCGATCCGGCCTACGGCATCAACACGGGCTTCGGCATCCTGGCCAAGCGCCACATCCCGCAGGCCCAGCTCGAACAGCTGCAGCAGAACCTGATCCTGTCGCATGCCGTCGGCACGGGCGAACTCCTGCCGGACCACGTCGTGCGCCTGATCCTGCTCACCAAGATCGGCAGCCTGGCGCGCGGCTATTCCGGCGTGCGGCCGCTGATCGTCGACACGCTGATCGCCCTGTACAACGCCGGCATCATGCCCGCGATTCCGTCGCAGGGTTCGGTCGGCGCGTCCGGCGACCTCGCGCCGCTGGCGCACATGACGCTCGCGATGCTGGGTGTCGGCCAGGTGCGCATGCGCGGCGAATTGATGGATGCGCGCGCCGCGCTGGACGCGGCCGGCATCGCCCCGGTCGTGCTGGCCGCGAAGGAGGGGCTTGCGCTGATCAACGGCACGCAGGTGTCGACGGCGCTGGCGCTGAACGGCCTGTTCCTGGCCGAACGCCTGCTGGAGGCGGCGATGGTGTCGGGCGCGCTGTCGCTGGACGCCGCCCGCGGCAGCGACGCCCCATTCGACCCGCGCGTGCACGAAGTGCGCGGCCAGCCGGGTCAGATCGCGGCGGCGAAGATTTATCGGGAACTGGTCGCGGGCAGCGCGATCCGCGCGTCGCACCTCGTCGGCGACGAGCGCGTGCAGGATCCGTACAGCCTGCGCTGCCAGCCGCAGGTGATGGGCGCCGTGATGGACCTCATCGCCCAGGCCGGCCGGACCCTGCTGATCGAATCGAACGCGGTGACCGACAATCCGCTCGTGTTCCCTGACTCGGGTGAAGTCATTTCCGGCGGGAATTTCCACGCGGAACCTGTCGCATTCGCGGCCGACACCCTGGCGCTGGCTATCGCCGAGATCGGCGCGCTGGCCGAACGTCGCATCGCGCTGTTGATCGATTCCACCCTGTCCGGCCTGCCGCCGTTCCTCGTGCGCGAGCCGGGCGTGAATTCCGGCTTCATGATCGCGCACGTGACGGCGGCCGCGCTGGCGTCGGAAAACAAATCCCTGGCGCATCCGGCCAGCGTCGACAGCCTGCCGACGTCCGCGAACCAGGAAGACCACGTCAGCATGGCAACGTTCGCGGCGCGCCGTCTCGGCCAGATGGCGCACAATACGGGTGTCATCGTCGGCATCGAGCTGCTGGCGGCGGCGCAGGGGATCGAATTCCACCGCCCGCTGACGAGCTCCAGTCACCTGGAACATGTCCATGCAAAATTACGCGAGCACGTGCCGGCGTTCGACGAAGACCGGTTCTTCGCGCCGGACATCGAGGTGGCGCGCCGGATGGTGATGGAAGGCGAACTGTCGGCCGCGTGCAAGGATTTATTCGCCTCACTGCACTGATCAGGGAGTCACGATGGATTTCAGGTTCAAGCCGGGTTCCGTGCCGCTGCTGCTGTCGATGCCGCATGCGGGCACCGAAATTCCCGACGACATCGCGGCGAACATGGCGCCGTGCGCGCTGGCGCGGGCCGACACGGACTGGCACCTGCCCGACCTCTACGCGTTCGCGGACAGCATCGGCGCATCGACGCTGTCCGCGCGCTGGTCGCGCTACGTCATCGACCTGAACCGCCCGCCGGAGGACACGAATTTATATCCCGGCCAAGACACGACGCGCCTGTGCCCCGTCGACACGTTTGCGCGCGAGCGCTTGTACCAGGACGGCCGCGAGCCGGACGCCGGCGAGATCGAGCGGCGCCTGGAGCGCTACTGGCGCCCGTACCACCAGCAACTGCGCGCGGAACTCGACCGCCTGCTCGCGCTGCACGGGCAGGTGGTGCTGTGGGATGCGCATTCGATCGCGTCCGTCGTGCCGCGCTTCTTCGACGGCCGCCTGCCCGACCTCAACTTCGGCACGGCCGACGGCCGCTCATGCTCGCTGCAACTGCAGGGCGAGATGATGCGCGTGGCCGGCTCCCAGGACCTGTTTACGTTCGTCTTCAACGGCCGCTTCAAGGGCGGTCACATCACGCGCTTCTACGGCGACCCCGCCGCCGGCGTCCACGCGATCCAGCTCGAAATGTGTCAGTGCCTGTACATGGACGAGGCGCCGCCGTTCGCGTATCAACCCGACGCCGCCGGCAAGGTACAGCCTCTGTTGCGCGAGCTGCTGGAATCCGCGATCGGGTGGGCGAGGGCCGGAGGGCATGCATGAATGCCCTGTTCGCGCGCCACGCGCTGCTGGGCGACGGCTGGCAGCGGGACGTGCTGCTCGAATGGGACGTGCGCGGCGACCTGACGAAGGTCGCGCCGGAAGCGTCGCCGCCACTCGGCGTGGCGCGCGTGGACTACGTCCTGCCCGGCATGATCAACCTGCATTCGCACGCGTTCCAGCGCGCCATCGGCGGGCTGACGGAGCGGGCAGGGAGTACGCCCGACAGCTTCTGGACCTGGCGCGACCTGATGTACCGCGTCGCCAACCGCATCACGCCCGAGCAGATGGAAGCCGTGGCCGCGCAGCTGTACGCGGAATGCCTGCGCCACGGCTACACGGCCGTCTGCGAATTCCACTACATACAGCGCGCGCCCGGTGGCCACGTCTACGGCCATCCGGCCGAGACGGCGCAGCACATCGCCCAAGCCGCACACGAATCCGGCATCGGCGTGACGCTGCTGCCCGTGATGTACGCGTACGCGGGCTTCAACGACACGCCGTTGCGCCAGGACCAGGAACGCTTCCGCACGGATCCCGCCCAGGTGCTGCGCATCGTCGAAGCGCTGGAACCCTTGCGCGGGCCGCAGGTGGAAGTGGGCGCGGCGCCGCATTCGCTGCGTGCCGTGTCGGCGAGCCAGTTGCGCGAGCTGGCGCAGGGGTTGCCTGCCGGGCGGCCGCTGCACATCCACATCGCGGAGCAGCAGCTGGAGGTGGCGCAGTGCCTGGAGGCGACCGGCATGCGGCCGGTGGATTACCTGATGGAGCAGGTCGACGTCGACGCGCGCTGGTGCCTCGTGCATGCGACGCATCTGTCGGACGGGGAACGCGACCGCATCGCGGCCAGCGGCGCCGTCGCGGGCCTGTGTCCGACGACGGAGGCGAACCTGGGCGACGGCCTGTTCCCGCTGGCGCCGTATATCGCGGCCGGCGGGCGCTTCGGCATCGGCAGCGACAGCCATGTGTCGCAGAGCCCCGTGGAAGAACTGCGCTGGCTCGAATTCGGCCAGCGTCTCGCCCACCAGCGCCGCAATATCGCCGTGCATGGCGAGGAACGCGACGTCGGTGCGTTCCTGTGGCAGCAGGCGCTGGCGGGCGGGGCGCAGGCGGCCGGGCGCCGTCTCGGCGTGCTTGCGCAGGGCCGGCGTGCCGACCTGCTCGTGCTGGACAGCGCACACCCGAACCTGGACGGCGTGCCGCCGCAGGAGGTGCTGGGCCGCTTCCTGTTCTGCGGCAACGACAACCTCGTGCGCGACGTGCTGGCCGGCGGCCACTGGGTCGTGCAGGGCGGCCGCCACAAGGCGCAGGACGCGATCGCGCAGCGCTACAAGGCCGCAACGCGTACACTGCACGCACATTGATGGAGGTGTAAGCCATGACGATGCTGATTCCGTATGCAGGCCTCGAACCCGTGTCATGGAAGAACGGCGGCGGCAGCACGACCGAAATCGCCGTGTTCCCACCGGATGCGAGCTTCGACGACTTCGACTGGCGCGTGAGCCTCGCCACGATCGCGAACGACGGCCCGTTCTCCGTATTCCCCGGCGTCGAGCGCACGCTGGTGCTTGTCGACGGCCCCGGCATGACGCTCGACATCGACGGTACGCCGACGTTGCTGTCGAAGGGCGAACCGGTCGCGGCGTTCGACGGCGAGTCGCACGTGGAGGCCAAGCTGAACCGCGGCGCCAGCACCGACTTCAACGTGATGACGCGGACGGACCGCTGCTGGCACCGCTTCGGCCGGCGCCGGCTCGACGGCGATTCCACGTTCGTCGCACGCGCCGACGTCACCGTGCTGTTCCTGGCCGAAGGCGACAGCCTGGAACTGTGCAGCGACGACCAGCGCATCAACCTCGTGCGCTTCGACGCCGTCGTGCTCGACCCGGACACGAAGTGGAAGTTGCGCGCGGAGCAGGGCGCCATCTTCATCGTCGACATCCATTACTATGACGACGAGGACGACCTCGACAACGAAGACGGCATGTATGAGTGAAGCCGTCGACGTCCTGTACGCGAACGCGCGCGTGGCGACGCTGGCGGACGGCTACGGCATCATCGAGGACGGCGCCGTGGCCGTGCGCGAAGGACGCATCGCGTGGGTCGGGCCGCGTGCCGAGGCGCCGCAGGCCCCGATCACGCACGATTGCGGCGGATTGTGGCTGACGCCGGGTCTCGTCGACTGCCATACGCACGTCGTCTACGCGGGAACCCGCAGCGACGAATGGGAAGCGCGCCTGAACGGCGCGACCTATGAAGACATCGCGCGGGCCGGCGGCGGCATCATGTCGACCGTGCGCGCCACCCGGGCCGCATCGGAGGACGCGTTATTGCAGGCCAGCCTGCCGCGCATCCGCGCCTTGCTGGCCGAGGGCGTGACGACGCTGGAAATCAAGTCCGGCTACGGCCTCGATCCCGAATCCGAAGCGAAGATGCTGCGCGTGGCGCGCCGCGTGGGCGAGCTGCTGCCGGTGACGATCCGCACGACGTTCCTCGGCGCGCACGCGCTGCCGCCCGAGTACGCGGGCCGGGCGGACGACTACATCGACATGCTGTGCAGCGAGATGCTGCCGGCGCTGGCGGCGCAGGGTCTCGTGGATGCCGTCGACGCGTTCTGCGAGCGCATCGGCTTCTCGCACGACCAGACGGCGCGCGTGTTCGACGTGGCGCGGCGTCTCGGGCTCCCCGTCAAATTGCACGCGGAGCAGCTGTCCGACCAGGGCGGCGCGGCACTCGTCGCACAGTACGGCGGGCTGTCGGCCGATCACCTGGAGTGGTTGTCGGACGAGGGCGTGGCCGCGATGGCGCGCGCGGGTACCGTCGCCGTGCTGCTGCCCGGCGCCTATTACTTCCTGCGCGAGACGCGCATGCCGCCGCTTGCTCTCTTGCGCGACGCGGGTGTGCCGCTGGCGGTGGCCACCGACTGCAACCCGGGCACGTCGCCGATGACGTCGCTGCTGCTGGCGATGAACATGGCGTGCACGCTGTGGCGCCTGACGCCGCTGGAAGCGCTGCGCGGCGTGACCGTCAACGCGGCGCGCGCGCTGGGCCTGCTTGAGACCGGCACACTCGAAGCCGGCAAGCGCGCCGACTTCGCGTTGTGGGACATCGCCCGTCCGGCCGACCTGGCGTATGCGATCGGCGCGAACCCGTGCCGGGGCGTCGTCCGTGCGGGCGCGTGGCGCGATCAGGTATCCTGACGGCTCATCCACAACGCCACCGGAAACCGCATGCTGAGATTTGCCATGCTGGTGCTCGCCTGCGCCGGCATCCTGTCGTCCGCCCACGCGGACGAAACCCTGCGCGTGGGCTCCAAGCGCTTCACCGAGTCGTACATTTTGGGCGAGATCCTCACCCAGACCGCGGCGCGCACCGGGCCGGCCGAGCACAAGCAGGGCCTGGGCAACACGGCCATCGTGCTGGGAGCGCTGCGCTCGGGCGCGATCGACGTCTACCCGGAATACCTGGGCACCATCGACCTGGAAATCCTCAAGAATGCCCAGCCGACGTCGCTCGACGCGATGCGCGCGGCGCTGCGCCCACTGGGCCTGGGCGTCGCGGTGCCGCTGGGGTTTTCCAACGGCTACGCGCTGGCCGTGCGTGGAGACGCCAGCGTGCGCCGCCTGTCCGACCTGGCGGCGCATCCGGAAATAAAAATCGGGCTGTCGCACGAATTCCTGGGCCGCGCGGACGGCTGGCCGGGCCTCGCGCGACGCTACGGCCTCGCGCAGCAACCGCGCGGCCTGGACCACGGCATCGCGTACGAGGCGCTCGCACAGCGCCAGGTCGACGCCATCGACATTTATTCGACCGACGCCAAGATCCGCCAGTACGGCTTGCGCGTGCTGGACGATGACAAGCAATATTTCCCACGCTATGACGCTGTGCTGCTGTACCGGCTCGACGTGCCGCAGCGGTTTCCGCAAGCATGGCGTGCCATCGAGAAATTGGAAGGCGCGATCAAGGCGGACGACATGATCGCGATGAACGCGGCGGCCGAGCTGGACGGGCAGCCGTTCCCGGCGGTCGCACGCGCGTGGTTGTCCCACGATACCCAGGCCACGACCCGCGACGGTCTCTTTGCCAAAACGTTCGGCAATGGTTTCACGAACCTTGCACGCCAGCACTTGCTGCTGGTCGTGCTGGCCGTGCTGTTGGGCTGCCTCGCCGGCATTCCACTCGGCATCGTCGCCGCGCTCGTGCCGCGCCTGCGCCAGGCCGTGCTGGCCGTGGCGGGCGTGCTGCAGACCGTGCCGTCGCTGGCGCTGCTGGCGATCCTGATCCCGTTGCTCGGCCGCATCGGCACCGTTCCCGCGCTCGTCGCCCTGTCCGCGTACGCGCTGCTGCCCATCGTGCGCAATACGTGCACGGGGCTGCTGCAGGTGCCGTCCGGCCTGCGCACGGCGGCGCTGGCGCTGGGGCTCACCCGGCGCCAATCGCTGGTCGAGGTCGAGCTGCCGCTGGCCATGCCGACGATCCTTGCCGGCGTGAAAACGGCCGCCGTGATGAGCGTCGGTACGGCGACCATTGCCGCATTCATCGGCGCCGGCGGCTTCGGCGAACGCATCACGACGGGCCTTGCGCTGAACGACAACGACATGCTGCTGGCGGGCGCGATCCCGGCCGCGTTGCTGGCCTTGCTGACCCAGGCGGGGTTCGAGGTGTGCGAGCGGTTGTTGGCCCGGCGGCGCTACAGCGACTGAAGCTTGGAACGGGTCGTGGAGATCGCGCGATGCAGGATGCGTTCCGCGTGGAAGTCGTTTTCGCGCTGGACGGCGATGGCGTGCAGGCTGCGGGTGTAGGTGTCGATCCGGGAGCGGAGCCAGACCCGGTAGACCCATCGGGTGATCATTTTCATGTCCATGTCCTCGTGAATGACCACATTGTCCCGCTCGACGCGTTCTTGCATTTGTGATCACTCAATCGGGTCCGGCCCACAAACCCCAGGTTTCTGTTACCGAGGTAAGCATTTGTAAGGAATCTGCAAATGCGGCGGTGGGGAGACTATATTGAAGCCGTTGGATTCAAGTCTCCCCTCCCCATCGACGAATGGGTTCACCCGCGGCGCTGCGAACAGCCCGCGGGTTTTTTCTTTCCTGAATCAGCCCTGGGCCAGCGCTTCCAGCGGCGCGCCCGTGACGCGGCAGATGCGCCAGTCGGGCATGACCTCGGCACCCATCGATTGGTAGAAATTGATTGCCGGCGTGTTCCAGTCTAGCACCGACCATTCGAAGCGGCCGCAGCCGCGCTCGACGGCCAGGCGCGCCAGGTGCTTCAGCATGCGGCTGCCATAACCCTTGCCGCGATGCGATTGCCGCACGTACAGATCTTCCAGATACAGCCCACGCTTGGTGAGGAACGTCGAGAAATTGTGGAAGAACAGGGCGAACGTGACGACTTCGCCATCCGCTTCCCCGACGATGGCTTCGCAGGCCGGATGGGGGCCGAACAGTCCTTCGTGCAGTTTCTCTTCCGTCGCCACGACGAGGTGCTCGAGCTTTTCGAACACGGCCAGCTCGACGATCATCGACTGGATGTGGGTGACGTCGGCCGGCGTGGCGGGGCGGATTGCGAAGGTGGTATCAAGAGTCATGGAGTCGTTTCGATGCAATCGTTGAGGTTGAGGGAAGCGGCCGGCTTGGCCACTGGCGCGCGCAGGGCCCAGGCGACGCTGCCCAGGCAAACGGCCATGCCCAGCCATTCGGTGAGGCCGGGACGGTAGTGTTCGAGCTTGATCGACAGCAGCACGGAGATCACAGGCGTGATCACGCCGATGTACACGGCCTTGTTCGAGCCGATGCGATTGATCAGCGTGAAGTAGCAGATGAAGGCGACGACCGAGCCGAAGATGGACAGGTGCAGCAGGCCCAGCACGTAGCTGGCCGTGCGCGGGATGACGAATGCCTGGCCCGTCGCGAGGCACCACGCGGCGACCATGCACGTGCCCCAGAACATCGACCAGCCGGTCGTGAGTACGAGGTTGTTCGATTCCTCGCGTACCTTGCCGACGACAATGCTGCCGGCCGAGCTGGCGATCGACGCGACGATACCCAATGCGAGGCCGAGAATGAAATGTCCCTGGCCGCCCTGGCCCAGGTCGCGCAGCGCATTGCCGATCGCGTGCCAGAACAGCAGCGTGACGCCGGCGATCGCGGCGGCGCCGGCGCCCCACGTGCGGCGCGGGATCGGGGTGCCGAACGCGATGCGGGCACAGATGGGCGTCCAGAACACCATCAGCGCGAACAGCACGGCGACGAGTGCCGACACGACATATTGTTCGGCGTTGTACGTGCAGACGTACGACACGCAGAATGTGAAAAAGCCTTGCAGCAGGGTCCAGCGCTGGACGCGCCAGGGCAGCCGCAGCTTGTCGCCGCGCAGCAGGCAGTACGCGAACAACGTCAGCGACGCGAGCGCGAACCGGTAGACGACCGACACCGCGGGAGGGACTTCACCCAGCTCGAGCGTGATCGCGAAGAATGTCGATCCCCAGATCAGGGACGCAATGGTGAAGAGGACGTAGGAGGGCATCGCGAAAGTATATCGCGATCCCTCCACTGTCGTGGCCGGTGGTAAATGTCAGTGCGTCACGCGCGTCGTGTAGCCATTGCTGAGCAGCCGCACGCGCTCGCCCGGCCGGAACATTTCGTCGGCCGCCTGCGTGATGGAACGCAGTTCGCCGTTGTCGAGCTTGACGGTGATTTCGAAACCGGGGCGGTTGTTGACCTGGGTCTCGACACGGTTGCCGATGATGCCGCCTGCGACGGCACCAAGGATGCCGACCGCGGCCGAGCCGTTGCCGCCGCCGACCTGCGAACCGCCCAGGCCGCCCAGTGCGGCGCCGGCCATCGTGCCGACGCCGGATTCGGGATTCGCGATCGTCACGTTGCGGACGGATTCCACGGTGCCCATGCGCACCGATTGTTCATTCATCGTCTGGTAGCTGCTGTAGACGCTGCCCGAGTTCGACGGGCCCGCACATGCGGCGAGCAGGGCGGTCAGCGGGACGAGGGCGAGGATGGCGATGCGTTTCATATTCACTCCAAAGCAATTAATAAGCGACATGGAGGCGACGATACAGAAAACCAAGCACGAACAGCGGACCGATCAGCAGGAAGCGCAGGTCGTCGAAGAACGACGGTTTCTTGCCTTCGATCTTGTGCCCGATGAATTGGCCGATCCACGCGACGACAAAGATCGCGATCGACAGCGGCAGCACGGTGAACGGCGGCATCAGCGCCAGCAGGCCCAGCATCACGGCGCTCATCAACAGCATGCCGAACGCGAACGGCGGCGACAGCCGGAAGTAATACACGAGCGCCGCGAGCACCGCCACGACGGCCACGGCCGGGTGGATGCTCCACAGGATGCCCAGCAAGGTGAACACGATCACGGGCACGCAGACAATATGGATCAGCTCGTTGGTCGGATTGCGGTGGCTGTCGCTGTACTGGTCGAGCAGCACGTCGATGGTGCGCGGCATCGTCATCTCCTGTCCTTGATCGTGCTTCCGATTCTACACCCGTGATTACGCGGCAGCCGGGACTGGCGCAGGTGCCCTCGGCAACGCGCCCATGTGCATGTACGGGTTCGCGGCGAACAGCTCGGCCACCCATTCGACGAACACGCGCACCTTCGCGGACAGGTGGCGGTTCTGCGGATACACGACGTGGATCGGCAGCGGATCGCTGCGCCAGTCCGCGAGCACCTGCACCATGCGCCCGGCCGCCACGTGCTTGTCGAGCAGGTAGTCCGTCATCTGGATGATGCCGAGGCCTGCCAGCCCCGCCTCCACGTAGGCGTTGGAATCGTTCAGCGCGATCACACCGCGCATCGGCACCTCGATCCGTTCGTCGCCGCGGTTGAAATCCCAGTCGAAGATCTTGCCCGTCTTGGCCGAGAAATAATTCACGCAGCGGTGGCGGTCGAGGTCGCGCGGGTGCTGCGGCATGCCGTGGCGTGCGATGTACGCGGGCGACGCGGCCGTCAGGAAGTTGACGACGCCCACGCGCCGCGCGATCAGGCTCGTGTCGCCCAGGGCGCCGCCGCGCACCGCGCAGTCGACGCCTTCCTCGACCAGGTCCACGGGACGGTCGGAACTGCCCAGTTCCAGCATGATGTCGGGATAGCGCTCGAAGAAGTCGGGCAGGGCGGGCACGAGGATCTCGCTGGAGAGTCCCGTCGGCGAATCGACGCGCAGTCGCCCGCTGGGCGACAGGCGCGTGCGCGACAGGGACTCTTCGGCGTCGCGCACGTCCGACAGGATGCGCAGGCACCGTTCGTAATAGGCGGCACCGTCCGTCGTCACCGTCACCTGGCGCGTCGTCCGGTGCAGCAGCTTGGCCGACAGCGCCGCCTCGAGCGCCTGCACGAGCGTCGACACCGTCGCCTTGGGCAGGTTCATCATCTCGGCCGCCCGCGTGAAGCTGCCGGCGTCCACGACCTGCACGAAAACTTCCATCGCTTGTAACTTGTTCATACTAGATCGGCATCATATAAACGGTGAGAATGCGTGATTGTTCAAAAATCTGAACAATGGATTCGTAATTGAGCTATTTATTAGATTCTAGTCGAAGTCTATAGTGTCGGTACGGTAGCTGATAGTTTCGATATTTGACACACCCAAGGAGAGGATCATGAAAGCGCATCGCGATGGAATCGCGGCAGTGTTCGGGCTGATACTCGGCGTAGTGGCCATGGCAGGCACGGTACTCACCGACGAGTACGCGCATGCGGCCGGTGCCGAGGCACGCGGATACGATGCGCTGTTTCATGTCGTCGCCACGGGCGAACAATGCGATGCGACCGCGATCCCGGCTGTGCTGGTGGCGTCCAATGAGGTAAATCGAGGGGTACGTAAATGAGCGTTGCCCGCAAAGCCGACGACGGCCATACGCTGGCGGTCCGCGACCTGCAGGTCGTGGGCGCGGAAGGCCCGCTGGCGGCCCGCCTGTACAAGGCTGCCGTCGACGGCAAGCGCGACGTGCTGATCGTGTTCTTCCATGGCGGCGGCTTCGTCGACGGCGACCTGGAAGACGCGGATCCGTTTCTGCGCCACCTGTCCGAGGCGAGCGGCTATCCGGTCGTGCTGTCGTCGGCCTATACGCTGGCGACGGTGAAGCCGTTCCCGGCCGCCGCGGAAGATGCGCATGCCGTGCTGCTGTGGGCAAAGAAGAACAAGACGAAGCTCGGCTGGACCGGCAAGCGCATGCTGGTTGCGGGCATCGAGGCCGGCGCGAACCTCGCCGCCGTGTGCACCCTGATGGCGCGCGACCGGGGGGCGCCGCGGCTGGCCGGCCAGATCCTCTTGATGCCGATGCTGGATCCGGGCCTGTCGACCTGCTCGATGCGCGAGATGCCGACCTGTCCCGACAAGGCGAAGGTGTTCGACGAATGCGCCGCCGCCTACCGGGGCTACCTGCCGCACGCGGCCGACCGCAGCCATCCGTACGCATCGCCGCTGCAGTCGAGCCGTTTGAAGAACCTGCCGCCGGCCTTGATCCTGTCGATCGAGGACGACCCGCTGCGCGACGAAGCGGAAGCCTACGGCGGCAAACTGATCCAGTCGGGCGTGCCGACGACGGTCAGACGCTTGCAGGCGGCGCAACGCCTGCAGGAACCGAATGCGCGAGATACGTGTGCCTGTCGCGGCCACGCATTGAGCGAGATTGCCAACTTCATTGCCGGCCTCGACGAGGAAGACGAGCCGGCCAGCTGTTGACCTCGTAGTTCATCAGATTCACCACCAACCATAAGACGTGCCTGCGAGGCACGGGAGACCTGTCTTTTCCTGAAAAAGCCTGGAAAGGACCGTTTTCGTCCAATCATTAAAAGTAAGTTAATAACCGGAGGGCTAACCATGAAAACGATTCAACAATTCCAGATGGCCGTGCGACCCGTCGTGCTGGCGCTGGGCGCAGCCGGCGTCGCGGCCCTGATTGCCGGATGCTCGGATGCGACCGGCAAGGCAGCCGAGGCGCAGACCCAGGCGCAGGCAGGTCCGCCCGTGTCGGCCGCCGCCGTGCTCGAAAAGCCGGTCGCCGAAACGCAGGAATTCTCGGGCCGTCTCGAAGCCATCGAGCGTGTCGAGATCCGTCCGCGCGTGTCCGGCTACATCACCGCCGTCAATTTCAAGCCGGGCGCCGAAGTCAAGAAGGGCGACGTGCTGTTCGTGATCGATCCGCGTCCGTACCAGGCGGAAGCCGAGCGTGCCATCGCGGCCGCGAAATCGGCCCGCGCCAAGGCCGACCTGGCCCGCACGGAACTGGCGCGCGCCGAACGCCTGCTGGGCGACAAGGCGATCGCGCAGCGCGAATACGATGCGAGCCTGTCGAGCCAGAAGGAACTCGACGCCGCCGCCCGTGCCGCCGAAGCGCAGGCCGAAGCCGCGCGCCTGAACCTGTCGTACACCCGCGTCGTCGCGCCGATCAACGGCCGCGTGTCGAAGGCCGAGATCACCCTCGGCAACCTGGTTGACGCATCGGCCGTGCTGACGTCGGTCGTGTCGCTGGACCGCATCTACGCCAGCTTCGACGGCGACGAAGAGACCTATCTGCGCGTCGCCAAGGAGGCACACGACGGCAAGTCGGTGCCGGTGAAGGTGGGCCTCGTCAACGAAGAAGGCTACCCGCACGAGGGCAAGCTGGAATTCGTCGACAACCAGCTCGACTCGCAGACCGGCTCCGTGCGCATGCGCGCCACGTTCGAGAACAAGGACCGCAGCATGGCGCCCGGCCTGTTCGCCCGCGTGCAGATCGGCGGCGGCGAAGCGAAGCCCGCGCTGCTGATCACCGACCGCGCCGTCGGTACGGACCAGAGCCACAAGTTCGTGTTCGTCGTCGGCGCGGACGGCAAGGCCGAGTACCGCGAAGTGAAGCTCGGCCCCGTCGTCGACGGCCTGCGCGTGGTGCGCGCCGGCCTGAAGCCGGGCGAGAAGATCGTCGTCAACGGCCTGCAGCGCGTGCGTCCGGGTGCACCCATCACGGCGCAGCTGGTGCCGATGGTCGCGTCGCTGGCGCCGGCCAAGGACACGAAGCTGGCCATGGCGGACACGAAGTAATCCCATAAGACCGAGGGACAAGAACAAATGAACATCTCACGCTTTTTCGTCGACAAGCCGATCTTCGCGGCCGTGCTGTCGGTGCTGGTCTTCGTGGCCGGCCTCATCTCGATCTTCGAGTTGCCGATCTCCGAGTATCCGGACGTCGTGCCGCCCTCCGTGGTGGTGCGCGCCCAGTACCCGGGCGCCAACCCGAAGGTCATCGCGGAAACCGTCGCGACGCCGCTGGAGCAGGAAATCAACGGCGTCGAAAACATGCTGTACATGACGTCGCAAAATACGTCGGACGGCGCGCTGATGCTGACGGTGACTTTTAAAATCGGCACCAACGTGGAGCAGGCCGAGACGGCCGTGCAGAACCGCGTCCAGCGCGCGCTCCCGCGCCTGCCGGACGAGGTGCGCCAGATCGGCGTCACGACCGTCAAGAGCTCGCCCAACATCACGATGGTGGTCCACCTGCGCTCGCCGGACGGCCGCTATGACGACCTCTATCTGCGCAACTACGCCACCCTGAACGTCAAGGACGAACTCGCGCGCATCAACGGCATGGGCGAAGTCCAGCTGTTCGGCTCGGGCGACTACGCCATGCGCGTCTGGCTCGATCCGCAAAAGGTCGCGGCGCGCAATCTCACCGCCAGCGACGTCGTGAACGCGATCCGCGAGCAGAACGTGCAGGTGGCGGCCGGCGTCGTCGGCCAGGGCCCGTCGAAAGGCGCGGACTTCCAGCTGACCGTCAACACGCAGGGCCGCCTGCAGTCGGTCGAGGAGTTCGGCAACATCGTCATCAAGACCAATGCCGACGGCGCGACCACGCTGCTGAAGGACGTCGCGCGCCTCGAAATGGGCTCGAACTCGTACGCCCTGCGCGCGCTGCTGGACAACCAGTCGGCCGTGGCCATCCCCATCTTCCAGGCGCCGAACGCCAACGCACTGCAACTGTCGTCCGACGTG
Organism: Massilia kyonggiensis; assembly: GCF_024756235.1. Lineage (GTDB taxonomy): Bacteria > Pseudomonadota > Gammaproteobacteria > Burkholderiales > Burkholderiaceae_D > Telluria > Telluria kyonggiensis. The sequence continues at coordinate 336,833 of NZ_JANUGY010000009.1, forward strand.
CGCGCCAAGATGAAGGAACTGTCGAAAGATTTCCCGGAAGGCGTCGAATACAGCATTGTGTACGACCCGACCCAATTCGTGCGTGAGTCGATCAACTCCGTGATCCACACGCTGATCGAAGCCGTGATCCTGGTGGCCATCGTCGTCATCGTGTTCCTGCAGACGTGGCGCGCCTCGGTGATCCCGCTGCTGGCCGTGCCGGTGTCCGTCGTCGGCACGTTCGCGGTGATGCTCGCCTGCGGCTTCTCGATCAACACGCTGTCGCTGTTCGGCCTCGTACTGGCCATCGGTATCGTGGTCGACGACGCGATCGTCGTCGTGGAGAACGTCGAGCGCAACATCGCCAACGGCCTGAACCCGCATGACGCGACCGTGCAGGCGATGAAGGAAGTCTCCGGCCCGATCATCGCGATCGCCCTCGTGCTGTGCGCCGTGTTCATCCCGATCGCGTTCGTCTCGGGCCTGACCGGCCAGTTCTACCGCCAGTTCGCACTGACCATCGCCATCTCGACCGTGATCTCCGCGTTCTCGTCGCTGACGCTGGCCCCGGCGCTGTCGGCCGCGCTGCTGCAATCGCACCACGCACCGAAGGACCGCCTGACCCGCATGATGGACGCCGTGTTCGGCCGCTTCTTCGCCGGCTTCAATCGCTTCTTCGGCCGCTCGTCGCATGCCTACGAAGGCGGCGTGCAGGGCGTCCTGAAGCGCAAGAGCGCCGCGCTGGGCGTGTACGCGCTGCTCGCCATCGCCGGCATCTTCATGTTCAAGGCCGTGCCGCCGGGCTTCGTGCCGGCGCAGGACAAGGCTTACCTGATCGGCTTCGCGCAGTTGCCGGACGCCGCCTCGCTGGACCGCACCGATGCCGTCATCCGCAAGATGTCGGACGTCGCCAAGCAGATCCCGGGCGTGGAATCGTCGGTCGCCTTCCCGGGCCTGTCGATCAACGGCTTCACCAACGCGCCGAACGCCGGCATCGTGTTCACCACGCTGAAACCGTTCGACGAGCGTAAAGGCAAGGAGCAGAGCGCCGAGGCGATCGCCGCCGAGATCAACAAGCGCATGGGTGCCATCGAAGACGCATTCGTGATGGTGCTGTCGCCCCCGCCGGTGAACGGCCTGGGTACGACGGGCGGCTTCAAGATGATGATCGAAGACCGCGCCGGCGTCGGCTACGACGAGCTGTACAAAGCCGTGCAGGCCGTGCAGGCCAAGGCATGGACCGACAAGCGCCTGCAGGGCGTGTTCTCGGGCTACCAGATCAACGTGCCGCAGCTGTTCGCCGACGTCGACCGCGTGAAAGCCAAGCAGCTGGGCGTGCCGCTGGCAGAGATCAACCAGACCTTGCAGATCAACCTCGGTTCGCTGTACGTGAACGACTTCAACCAGTTCGGCCGCACGTACCAGGTGCGCGTGCAGGCGGATGCGCCGTTCCGTTCGCAGCGCGAGCAGATCGCGCAGCTGAAGGTCCGCAACGACAAGGGCGAGATGATCCCGCTGTCCTCGCTCATGAAGATCAAGGACACGTATGGTCCCGACCGCGTGCAGCGCTACAACGGCTACGTCGCCGCCGAGCTGAATGGCGGCCCGGCACCGGGCGTGTCGTCGGGCCAGGCGCAGGCCGCGATGGAAGAAATCGTCAAGGCCACGCTGCCGAAAGGGATCTCGTACGAATGGACGGACCTGACGTACCAGGACATCCTGGCCGGTAACACCATGCTGTACGTGTTCCCGCTGTGCGTGCTGCTCGTGTTCCTCGTGCTCGCTGCGCAGTACGAAAGCTGGACCTTGCCGCTGGCCGTGATCCTGATCGTGCCGATGTCGATCCTGTGCGCCCTGATCGGCGTGAAGCTCACCGGCGGCGACAACAACGTGTTCACGCAGATCGCCCTGTTCGTGCTGGTGGGCCTGGCATCGAAGAACGCGATCCTGATCGTGGAATTCGCGCTGGAGCTGGAACACCATGGCCGCAGCATCGTCGCTGCCGCGCTGGAAGCCTGCCGCCTGCGTCTGCGTCCGATCCTGATGACGTCGATCGCGTTCATCATGGGCGTGGTGCCGCTGGTGCTGTCGCACGGTGCCGGCGCCGAGATGCGCCACGCGATGGGCGTCGCCGTGTTCGCCGGCATGCTGGGCGTGACGTTCTTCGGCCTGTTCCTGACGCCGGTGTTCTACGTCCTGCTGCGTACCCTGGCCAAGCGTTTCGAGAAGCCGAAGCATGCTCACGCTCCCGAGGCGGCACCGAAAGCCGTCGGCGGCGACCACGCTCCGGCACTGGAAGGAAACTGATATGAAAACGATGATTGCAAGGGGCGTGGCGCCGCTGATGGCAGCACTGCTGCTGACCGCGTGCGCGGCCCCGGAATTCAAGCAACCGACGATTACGACGCCGACGGCGTTCAAGGAATCGCAGACCGCGCCGGCTGCTGCGGTGAATGACGTGCGCAGCGCTGCCGACGGCACCACGTGGACTGTCGGCCGCCCTGCCGAAGCCCAGCCGCGCGGCGAGTGGTGGCGCGCGTTCAACGACGAGACGCTGAATGGCCTCATCGCGGAAGCGACCGCGAACAACCAGAGCCTGACGGTGGCCGCCGCCCGCGTGAAGCAGGCCCGCGCCATCGCCGGGATCGCCGAAGCGGACCGCATCCCGCAAATCGGCGTCGGTGTCGGTGCCGAGCGCACCCGCCTGTCGCCGCTGGAGGCCAACCTGCCGAAGGGTACGAACGTTCCGGCCGCGAACACGTACTCGGCGCGGCTGTCGGCCAGCTACGAAGTCGACCTGTTCGGCCGCGTGTCGTCCAACGTGGCGGCCGCCCGCGGCGATGCCGGCGCGGTGGAGGCGACGTACCGCTCCGTGCTGCTGTCGCTGCAGGCCGACGTGGCGCAGACCTATTTCCGTCTCCGCTCGCTGGATGCGGAAATCGCGACCGTCAACCACACGGTGCAGCTGCGCGAAGAAAGCGTGCGCGTCACGAGCCGCCGCTTCGACGCCGGCGACATCGGCGAGTTCGACCTGTCGCGGGCGAAGACGGAACTGGCGACGGCGCGTTCGGAAGCGATCGGCCTGCAGCGCCAGCGCGCCGCCGCGGAACATGCGCTGGCCGTCCTGCTGGGCAAGCCGGCGTCGAACTTCACCGCGCCGTCGGCGCCGCTGTCGGATGTCGCCGCGCTGCCGGTGATTCCGGCCGGCCTGCCCTCGACGCTGCTGGAGCGCCGTCCCGACATCGCCAGCGCCCAGCGCTCGATGGAAGCGGCCAACGCCCGCATCGGCGTGGCACGCTCCGCGATGTTCCCGGCGCTGAACCTGTCGGCGGGCGCCGGCGGCGTCGGCACGAGCTTCGCCGAGGTGTTCAAGTGGAGCAGCCGTTCGTGGCTGCTGGGCGCCGCGCTGTCGATGCCGCTGATCGACGGTGGCCGCAACCGCAACAACGTCGTGCGCAGCGAGGCCGCGCTGGAAGAAGCGGTGGGCTCGTATCGCCAGAGCGTCCTGACCGCGTTCGCCGAAGTCGAGGACAACCTGGCCGGCCTGCGCATCCTGGCGGGGCAGAGCGCCGAACTTGAAGCGGCCGTGATCTCCGCCCGCCGCTCGGCCGACCTGGCGCAGAAGCTGTACGACGCGGGCCGCGGCAGCTACCTCGAACTGCTGGACGCCCAGCGCAACCTGGCGAACGTCGAGCGCAACGCGGTCCAACTGCGCGGCGACCGTGCGATCACCACCGTGGCGCTGATCCGCGCGCTGGGTGGCGGCTGGGATGCGGCTGCCCGCGTGGACGATACGGCGCAGGCGCGCAACTGAAGACGAAGTCCCTGGCCTTACTGTGATTCCGGTAATGCCCTTTGCGGCGGTACGTGCGAGCGTATCGCCGCTTTTTTCTTGCGCGGGCTAGAATCGCCCCATGACCGATTCCTCCCAGCTCACCGGCCTCGCCCCCGTCATCGCGCAAGACACGCGCATCCTCATCCTGGGCAGCTTCCCGGGCGCCGCATCGCTCGCCGCCCAGCAGTACTATGCCCACCCGCGCAACCAGTTCTGGAAACTGGTCGGCGCCCTGGTGGGAGAAGACCTGTATTCGCTGCCGTATGCGGACCGCCTGCCGCGCCTTCTCGCGCATCGTTTCGGCCTGTGGGACGTATTGGCCGCATGCGAGCGCGAAGGCAGCCTCGATTCCGCGATCCGCAACCCGGCGGCCAATGATTTCGAGCGGCTGCACCGGCTGTGTCCCGAGCTGGAAACGGTCGGGTTCAACGGGCAGACGTCGGGCAAGTTCGCGCCGCAGTTTGCGGAGCAGGGGTATCGGACCGTCGTGCTGCCGTCATCGTCGCCGGCGCATATGGCGCTCAACTTCGAGCAAAAGCTGGCGGTGTGGCGAACATTGGTGGACGTCCCCGCTTAAGGAGTTGACTTTGCGGGTGGCAAAATTTTCAGCGCTTCCTGACGCGCCATGCCCCGTTCCGGTCACGTGAGTCCTGTGAATTTCGTAAGGGCTGCGATGATCACCCCAGCGATGACAGGCGCCAGATACAGGGTGTGAATTTGCGCGACAAAATCGGGCTTGTTGACCGGGATCGAATCCTGTATTTCCTGTTGTCGACGAATCCGATTGCCGGTCACGGATGCCTTGATCATCTCGTCTTCTATCTGCTTGTTGATTGTCGCCAGTCGAGCGGACAAGGCTTTCGCGGAGGCGATGAATGCGAGGCCGACAAATATCATCAGGTAACCGATCAAAAAATACGCGTTCTGACTGGTGAGAAGAACCTTTGGTGACGGTAGCGGCGAATGCACCCAGATAAATTCAAGGAAGCGAGTGTTCTGATAAATAAGCGCTACTAGCCGTTTTATCGGTTGGGCAAGCGCATGCGACAGTGGGTCTACGCCATCGAGAGAGAAGTAAAACATCTTGAGTACAGAGATGATCGTTGATAAAGACGCCGGTACAACGATTGCAATACCAATAATCCAGTTCCTGTAAATCTTGCTCTTTGCTTGTTTGTACGTGTACGCCATGCATACTCCTTTGTCTGCAGCTATTAACGATGATCGAAAGCGATTGAAAATATACTGTTCAAATGTACAGTAGCGGTGTTTCATCGCCAAATCTATAGTGAGTAAGATTTGACAGAGATCAAATCGTTGTACGGATTAAGGAGACGCTGATCCACCATTCCTGGCAATTCATCGATCAGGCTGATATGAGGTCGGGCAAGTCCGCGGCGCAGTGTGCGGCGCGGGACTGACGTCCGGCAGAAGCTGGCAAGTCGGCGCCGGTTGTGGGAGTAGCGGTGGCGACTTCTGCCATGCTCAGCCGCGCGGGCCGTTACGCTTGCTCCAGTATTGGCCCGAATAATTACCGCATGCCGCAAGCTGCACACGGCCGCTGCCATCGTTGACGATGTCCAGGCATTTGCCCAGGCCCGTGAACTGGTTCCACAAACGCACGCGCTGGCCGGGGCCTGTCTGATCCATATGCCACTGCTGGCCCGTCACGTTGGCGCAGGACGCCATGTGCACCTGGTCGTTGGTGCCGTCGTTGACCACGTCCAGGCACATCTCCGCGCCGGTAAAGCGCGTCCGCAGGCGCACGAAGCTGCTTCCGGCGTCCGGCACGATTTCCCACATCTGGCCGGAGTAGGCACCGCAGCGGGCCATGCGCAACTGATCATGATCACCTGCGTTGACGATATCGAGGCAGTTGGTGCGCCCCGTAAAGTCCGTGTGCAGGGTCACGTTGGGCGAGTTTGCGCTGACGCATTGGGATATGGCGGCGAGCAAGAGGGGTAGCAGTCGTCGCATTGTCTTCTCTCGAGTAGATAAATCGATGCTGGTCGGTATTGTTCGAACAGTTGAACAGCCCGAGCTTATCACGTCGAGTTCTTGCAATTTATCACTCTTTATTGCGCGCTTCGGCTTCTGCCCGGCAGGTGTCAGTATGAGCCAAACACCCTGTCCAGCGCGGCCTGGATCTCGAATCGAGAGTCCTGGGCAGAGCCCACCCTGACCTTGAGCTCACTCGACGGGATCGCCCCCAGCTGCGGCGTATCGAGCAAGTATTCTTTCCCGTCGATAGCGATGAACGGGAACAGGTCGGAGGGGAGGGTAAGCTTTGAAAAGGCGGCCAGATGGCGCAGCGGTATGACGATCCTCGTGGCCAGTCCGCTGATCACGTTGCTCTGCACCTCGACCAGATAGGGAATGTTCGCTTTGTTCCTGCCCGGATTGTCGTAGATATCGAACCGTGCCATCAGAATGCACGCCATTCCTGCAATGCCACACCTTCGGTGTCGACGAGGCTGTTATAGGCGGCAAGGAAGTCGGCGTGCTGCTCATTCCACTGCTGCTCCTTGCGCTTCTGTATTTCTTCGCGAAGTGTTTGTTCACACAGCTGGGAAATATTGATGCCGAAATTTTTGGCATCCAGGTACACGTCCATGGACAGGCTGATATTGGTCGCCTTTTTGCTAGGAACTTTCTCTGGAGATGAAGAATGTGCAAGTTTCATGACAGTCCCGATGCGCATTGAGGATGTTGGGTTCTGATGTGCATTGTACGCCTGGCGTGGCGACGATGCCATGAGATCGCGTCCGTTCTCCAAGACCTACGCAAAGCTAAACAAAGTTAACTTTTGCCGCTGGGTTCCTGCTTCGCGGGGACCAGTTTCGCCCCGTGCTCGCGCACGGGGCCAGCGCCGTTCCCTCCACAGGCAGTTGCGATGGAACTCATCGCCATATTCTTCAGGTTGATCGCCGCGTTGACGTCGCGGTCGTGGTGTACTCCGCACGCGGAACAAGTCCAACTGCGCGTCCCGAGTGCGAGTTCTTCCAACCGATATCCGCAGCACGAGCACGTCTTGCTGCTTGGATACCACCGGTCCACCACGACCACATGTCCGCCACGCCATGCGGCCTTGTATTCAAGCTGGCGACGTAGCTCGTAAAAGCCCATGTCGGCGATCGCGCGTGCCAGGCGATGGTTCCCAAGCATGCCCCTCACGTTCAGGTCCTCGATCCCGATCGTATGAAAGCGCCGGGTGACGCTGGTCGTGAGCTTGTGCAAACCGTCACGGCGCAGATTGGCAACTCTTGCGTGCAGCCGGGCCAGCCGCCGCTTCGCCCTCTCTCGGTTGCGGGAGCCCTTCACCTTGCGCGACAGGGAGCGCGACAGCCGCCGCAGCCGGTCGAGGAGCGAACGCAGAGCCCTTGGCCCCGGCCACTGTTCTCCCGTCGACAACGTGGCCAGCGCCGACACGCCG